>NZ_CP111115.1:0-5565348 GCF_026314315.1 Klebsiella sp. DY2415
ATGTGGATACGCCCGTTGCAGGCGGAATTGAGCGATAACACGTTGGCACTGTATGCGCCAAACCGTTTTGTGCTCGATTGGGTAAGGGATAAATACCTCAATAATATCAATGGACTCCTCAATGATTTTTGCGGTGCTGATGCCCCACAGCTGCGATTTGAAGTCGGGACCCGCCCGGCGGTGCAGGCGCAACGCGGTGCGGTAAATACGCATGTCGCGACCGCTACACCGGCAGCGCAGGTTCAAACGGCGCGCGTCGCGCCCACGATCGTGCGTCCTGGCTGGGATAACGTCCCGGCCCCGGCGGAGCCGACCTACCGCTCTAACGTCAACGTTAAGCACACCTTCGACAACTTTGTTGAAGGTAAATCTAACCAGCTGGCTCGTGCGGCGGCGCGTCAGGTTGCCGATAACCCGGGCGGCGCATATAACCCTCTATTCCTTTATGGCGGTACCGGTCTGGGTAAAACCCACCTGTTGCACGCGGTTGGTAACGGCATTGTTGCGCGCAAACCCAACGCCAAAGTGGTCTATATGCACTCGGAGCGTTTTGTTCAGGACATGGTTAAAGCGTTACAGAACAACGCTATTGAAGAGTTTAAACGCTACTACCGCTCCGTCGATGCCCTGCTGATCGATGATATTCAGTTCTTTGCCAATAAAGAGCGTTCTCAGGAAGAGTTTTTCCACACCTTTAATGCTCTGCTGGAAGGTAATCAGCAGATCATTCTCACCTCGGATCGCTATCCGAAAGAGATCAATGGTGTTGAGGATCGTCTGAAATCCCGCTTTGGCTGGGGGCTGACGGTGGCGATCGAGCCGCCTGAGCTGGAAACCCGTGTTGCGATCCTGATGAAAAAAGCCGACGAAAATGACATTCGTCTGCCGGGAGAAGTGGCCTTCTTTATCGCCAAGCGTCTACGCTCTAACGTACGTGAGCTGGAAGGGGCGCTGAACCGCGTTATCGCCAATGCCAACTTTACCGGCCGGGCGATCACCATCGATTTCGTGCGCGAAGCGCTGCGCGATCTGCTGGCGCTGCAGGAAAAACTGGTCACCATCGACAATATTCAGAAGACGGTGGCGGAATATTACAAGATTAAGGTAGCGGATCTGTTGTCAAAACGCCGCTCCCGTTCGGTGGCGCGTCCACGCCAGATGGCGATGGCGCTGGCGAAAGAACTGACCAACCACAGTTTGCCGGAAATCGGCGATGCGTTTGGCGGTCGCGACCATACCACCGTGCTACACGCCTGTCGTAAGATTGAGCAGCTGCGTGAAGAAAGCCACGATATCAAAGAAGACTTTTCCAATTTAATCAGAACATTATCCTCGTGACGCTATGAAATTTACCGTAGAACGTGAACATTTATTAAAACCGCTGCAACAGGTGAGCGGTCCCTTAGGGGGTCGTCCGACGCTGCCAATTCTCGGTAACCTGCTGCTTCAGGTCTCGGATGGCGCGCTGTCGCTGACCGGTACGGACCTCGAAATGGAAATGGTGGCGCGCGTTGCGCTGATTCAACCCCATGAGGCGGGTGCAACGACCGTTCCGGCGCGAAAATTCTTTGATATCTGCCGCGGCCTGCCCGAAGGCGCGGAGATTGCCGTTCAGCTGGAAGGCGATCGGATGCTGGTGCGTTCCGGACGCAGCCGTTTTTCGCTGTCGACCCTGCCCGCTGCCGATTTCCCGAATCTTGATGACTGGCAGAGTGAAGTTGAATTTACCCTGCCGCAGGCGACCATGAAGCGCCTGATTGAAGCCACGCAGTTTTCGATGGCGCATCAGGATGTGCGTTATTACTTAAACGGCATGCTGTTTGAAACCGAAGGTGACGAACTGCGTACCGTTGCCACCGACGGACACCGTCTGGCGGTCTGTTCAATGCCGCTGGGTGAATCGTTGCCGAATCACTCGGTGATCGTGCCGCGTAAAGGGGTGATTGAGCTGATGCGCATGCTTGATGGCGGCGATACGCCGCTGCGCGTGCAGATTGGCAGCAACAATATTCGCGCCCACGTCGGTGATTTTATCTTCACTTCGAAGCTGGTTGACGGTCGTTTCCCTGATTATCGCCGGGTATTGCCGAAGAATCCGGATAAACATCTGGATGCGGGCTGCGATATTCTTAAGCAGGCCTTTGCCCGCGCGGCGATTCTGTCGAACGAAAAATTCCGCGGCGTGCGTCTCTATGTCAGCGAAAATCAGCTGAAAATCACCGCCAATAACCCGGAACAGGAAGAAGCGGAAGAGATTCTCGACGTTTCCTACTCCGGCAGCGAGATGGAAATCGGCTTTAACGTCAGCTATGTGCTGGATGTGCTTAATGCGCTGAAGTGCGAAAATGTGCGTATTTTGCTGACCGATTCGGTATCGAGCGTGCAGATTGAGGATGCGGCGTCGCAATCGGCAGCCTACGTTGTCATGCCCATGAGGTTGTAGAAAATATCGGGCTATCTTACTTGTTATTCTGGCTCCGGGCAGTGCTCGCAATCCTCACGTACTGTAGTACGCAGCGGTTGCTGCGCGCTGGCCGTAACCAGACTAACTGCGACGATAACGCCCTGGCTATGAGTTGATATGTCGCTATCCCGACTCCTGATTAAAGACTTCCGCAATATTGAAGATGCGGATCTCGCTTTATCTCCTGGCTTTAACTTTCTGGTTGGCGCCAACGGCAGCGGCAAAACCAGCGTGCTCGAGGCCATCTATACGCTCGGCCACGGTCGGGCGTTTCGCAGCCTGCAAATTGGCCGGGTGATTCGCCATGAGCAGGAGTCGTTCGTGCTACACGGGCGCCTGCAGGGCCAGGAGCGTGAAATCTCTATCGGCCTGACTAAAGATAAACAGGGCGACAGCAAGGTCCGTATTGACGGTACCGACGGCCACAAAGTGGCTGAACTGGCACACCTGATGCCGATGCAGCTGATTACGCCGGAGGGGTTTACATTACTCAACGGCGGCCCCAAATACAGAAGAGCGTTCCTCGACTGGGGATGCTTTCACAACGAAGCCGGATTCTTTACTGCCTGGAGCAATCTGAAGCGCTTGTTGAAGCAGCGTAATGCCGCGCTGCGCCAGGTTAGCCGCTATGCGCAGATACGTCCCTGGGATCTGGAACTGATACCGCTGGCGGAACAAATCAGCCGCTGGCGTGCCGAATATAGCGCCGCTATCGTCGAAGACATGGCGGATACCTGTAAACAGTTTTTACCTGAATTCTCTCTGACCTTCTCCTTTCAGCGCGGCTGGGAGAAAGAAACGGATTATTCCGAAGTGCTGGAGAGAAACTTCGAGCGTGACCGCATGCTGACCTATACCGCCCACGGCCCGCACAAAGCGGATTTCCGCATTCGTGCCGATGGTGCGCCGGTCGAAGATACTTTGTCACGTGGGCAGCTTAAACTCCTGATGTGCGCGCTACGACTGGCGCAGGGTGAGTTTTTAACCCGTGAAAGCGGGAGACGCTGTCTGTATCTGATAGATGATTTTGCCTCGGAACTTGATGACGCGCGGCGCGGGCTGCTTGCCAGCCGCTTAAAAGCCACGCAGTCACAGGTTTTCGTCAGCGCGATCGGCGCTGAACACGTAATGGACATGTCGGACAAAAATTCGAAGATGTTCACCGTGGAAAAGGGTAAAATAACGGATTAACCTAAGTTTAAATGAGCGAGAAACGTTGATGTCGAATTCTTATGACTCCTCCAGTATCAAAGTCCTGAAAGGGCTGGATGCGGTGCGTAAGCGCCCGGGTATGTATATCGGCGACACGGATGACGGCACCGGTCTGCACCACATGGTATTCGAGGTTGTGGATAACGCTATCGACGAAGCGCTCGCAGGTTACTGTAAAGACATCGTTGTCACTATCCATAGCGATAACTCTGTCTCCGTACAGGACGATGGCCGCGGTATTCCGACCGGTATTCACCCGGAAGAGGGTGTGTCGGCAGCTGAAGTCATCATGACCGTACTGCACGCAGGCGGTAAATTTGATGATAACTCCTATAAAGTCTCCGGTGGTCTGCACGGCGTGGGCGTCTCTGTCGTTAACGCCCTGTCGCAGAAACTGGAGCTGGTGATTCAGCGCGATAACAAGATTCACCGTCAGATTTATGCCCACGGCGTACCGCAGGCACCGCTGGCCGTCACCGGTGATACCGAAAAAACCGGTACCATGGTGCGTTTCTGGCCGAGCTATGAAACCTTCACTAACGTCATCGAATTCGAATACGAAATCCTGGCAAAACGCCTGCGTGAGCTGTCATTCCTGAACTCAGGGGTGTCTATCCGCCTGCGCGACAAGCGTGATGGCAAAGAAGACCATTTCCACTACGAAGGCGGCATCAAGGCGTTCGTTGAGTATCTCAACAAGAACAAAACGCCGATCCACCCGAATATCTTCTACTTCTCCACCGAAAAAGACGGTATTGGCGTAGAAGTCGCGCTGCAGTGGAACGATGGTTTCCAGGAGAACATCTACTGCTTTACCAACAACATTCCACAGCGCGACGGCGGTACGCACCTGGCGGGCTTCCGTGCGGCGATGACCCGCACCCTGAACGCCTATATGGATAAAGAGGGTTACAGCAAAAAAGCGAAGGTCAGCGCCACCGGCGACGATGCGCGTGAAGGCCTGATTGCCGTGGTTTCCGTGAAGGTTCCGGATCCGAAGTTCTCCTCACAGACCAAAGACAAACTGGTCTCCTCCGAGGTGAAGACGGCGGTAGAGCAGCAGATGAACGAACTGCTGAATGAATATCTGCTGGAAAACCCGTCTGACGCCAAAATCGTGGTTGGCAAAATTATTGATGCGGCCCGTGCGCGTGAAGCCGCGCGTCGTGCGCGTGAAATGACCCGCCGTAAAGGTGCGCTGGACCTGGCTGGCCTGCCGGGCAAACTGGCAGACTGCCAGGAACGCGACCCGGCGCTCTCCGAACTGTACCTCGTGGAAGGGGACTCGGCGGGCGGTTCTGCGAAGCAGGGCCGTAACCGTAAGAACCAGGCAATCCTGCCGCTGAAGGGTAAAATCCTCAACGTCGAGAAAGCCCGCTTCGATAAAATGCTCTCTTCTCAGGAAGTGGCGACGCTGATTACCGCGCTTGGCTGCGGCATCGGTCGCGACGAGTACAACCCGGATAAACTGCGTTATCACAGCATCATCATCATGACCGATGCGGACGTCGACGGCTCGCACATTCGTACTCTGCTGTTGACCTTCTTCTATCGTCAGATGCCGGAAATTGTTGAACGTGGCCATGTCTACATTGCACAGCCGCCGCTGTACAAAGTGAAGAAAGGCAAGCAGGAACAGTACATCAAAGACGATGAAGCGATGGATCAATACCAGATCTCTATCGCCCTTGATGGCGCAACGCTGCACACCAATGCCAGCGCCCCGGCCCTGGCGGGTGAACCGCTAGAGAAACTGGTTGCCGAGTTCAATGCGACGCAGAAAATGATTGTTCGCATGGAACGTCGCTTCCCGAAAGCGCTGCTGAAAGAGCTGATTTATCAGCCGACGTTGAACGAAGCCGATCTGTCTGATGAGCAGACCGTGACCCGTTGGGTGAATTCGCTGGTGACCGACCTGAATGAGAAAGAGCAGCACGGCAGCCTGTGGAAATTCGATGTTCACGAAAATGCCGAGCTGCATCTGTTCGAACCGGTTATCCGCGTGCGTACCCACGGGGTGGACACCGACTATCCGCTGGATCACGAGTTTATCACCGGCGGTGAGTATCGTCGTATTTGCACGCTGGGTGAGAAACTGCGTGGGCTTATCGAAGACGACGCGTTTATCGAACGTGGCGAACGCCGCCAGCCGGTGGCCAGCTTCGAGCAGGCGCTGGACTGGTTGGTGAAAGAATCCCGTCGTGGTCTGTCTATCCAGCGCTATAAAGGGCTGGGCGAGATGAACCCGGATCAGCTGTGGGAAACCACCATGGATCCGGATAGCCGCCGTATGCTGCGCGTGACCGTGAAGGATGCGATTGCTGCCGATCAGCTGTTCACCACCCTGATGGGCGATGCCGTAGAACCGCGCCGCGCCTTTATCGAAGAAAACGCCCTGAAAGCGGCGAACATCGATATCTAAGCTTATCTGCTGGTCCCCGGTGGCGCGATGCCGGCCGGGGCGGCGGAATATGCTGTCCGGATAGGGTGCCTGGCGCCACTATCCGGGCGTTCCGCTGGCCTAAAAGAGGAATTCCTCGTTTCGATCCTATCCTCGTTTTCCCCTTCTTCTGTTGCTGTTTTTTGAGCGGAATCGCGTTAGCATGGCCCAGGACTCATCTTACCTGGGGATCTCATGGCTATAAAACTGATTGCAATTGATATGGACGGTACGCTGCTGCTGCCTGACCATACCATCTCTCCTGCTGTTAAAACCGCGATTGCCGCGGCGCGCGCGCGTGGCGTCAACGTTGTGCTCACCACCGGCCGTCCGTATGCCGGTGTGCATAGCTATCTGAAAGAGCTGCACATGGAACAGCCGGGAGACTACTGCATCACCTACAACGGCGCATTAGTACAGAAGGCAAGCGACGGCAGCACCGTGGCGCAAACAGCGCTGAGCTATGATGACTACCGCTATCTTGAACAGCTTTCCCGCGATGTCGGCTCCCACTTCCATGCTCTCGATCGCAATACGCTGTATACCGCGAACCGCGATGTGAGCTACTACACGGTGCATGAATCCTACGTGGCGACGATTCCGCTGGTCTTCTGCGAAGCAGAAAATATGGACCCGAATATCCAGCTGCTGAAGGTGATGATGATCGATGAGCCGGCAATCCTTGACCAGGCTATCGCCCGTATCCCGGCGGAAGTCAAAGAGAAGTATACCGTGCTGAAAAGCGCGCCGTACTTCCTCGAAATCCTCGATAAGCGCGTCAATAAAGGAACCGGCGTGAAGTCTCTGGCCGATGCGCTGAATATCAAGCAGGAAGAGATCATGGCGATTGGCGATCAGGAAAACGACATTGCGATGATTGAGTTTGCTGGCGTCGGCGTAGCGATGGATAACGCGATTCCGACCGTGAAGGAAGCCGCTAACTTCATCACCAAATCGAACCTTGAAGATGGTGTAGCCTGGGCGATTGAGAAGTACGTTTTATCCTGACCCGATCTTCAGGCCCGATGATTTCGGGCCTGACTCCACCTTGACGATGCCTAAAATGAACCACTTCGTCATTTTTTGCCTCACTGCACGCCAGTCCGCACAGAAGTCTCCCCTTCATTATTGCAAATTCGATAAGCTTTCCTTCTTAAATTGATGAATCCGTACCGCCCTCGAAAAGTCATGCTGGATGCCAACTATACTCAAACCCGACGCGATTTCGCATTGCGGGCCGTCATCACCTTTATCCCGGAGAGAAACGTTTTTGAGCACGCTGCGTAGCGTCATTCTGTGTTGTACCGCATGCTCTTTTATCGGGCAGGCGCAGGCGCAAGCATTGAGCCGGGAACATATTGATGACTGGTTAAAAAACCTGGGCGCCAGCGACCAGTTCGATGCTTCGAAAGGGATCGACTGGGGCGTAATGCCCGGACCGTTCTACACGCCGGAGCTCGGTCTGGGAATCGGCACCGCGATTGTCGGCATGTATCGTCCCGATCCCGCCGATACCGTTAGTCAAAACTCGACGTTAACGCTCAGCGGTTACGCCAGTTCCACCGGCGCCTTTGGTATTAGCGTAAAAAACTACGCCTTTTTTGCCGACGATCTCTGGCGCATCTTCGTCGAAGGTTCGCTGGCCAATACGCCAACCTATTACTGGGGACAAGGTTTCACTGCTGCCGATAATGACGGTGGCAAAGAGAAATATACCGCGCAGGTACTGACGCTGCGGCCCACCGTGTATCGACAGCTGGTGGACAATGTGTATCTTGGCGTGGGCTGGTCACTGGCCGCCCAGAATGCCGATGAGATGGACCGCGACAATTTGCCCAAAATTGAAAGCACTCCTCAGGGGCCCTCGGTATTCAGCTCTGGCTTCAGCATCGATGTGAACTGGGACGATCGGGATTTTGTTCCGAACCCTCGTCAGGGCCAGTATGCGGACCTCCGCTATACCCACTATGCTCCGGGGCTGGGGAGCGATACCCGATTTGATGAATGGCATCTTCACTACAGCCGCTACACCGCGCTCAGCGAAAAAAGCGTCCTGGCCTGGGAGGCCGACGGAGTATTTACTCAGGGCGATGTCCCCTGGAGCATGCTGCCGCTTCTCGGCAGCGATGAACGCATGCGCGGTTATTATCAGGGGCGCTATCGCGATAAAAATGTGCTGAGCGCCCAGCTGGAGTATCGTCGCCAGCTGACCTGGCGCCATGGCATTGTTGCCTGGGTTGGCGCAGGGACGATGGAACCTTCCGTTGATTCTCTGAATGACGGCCGTTGGCTACCGACGGCGGGCGTTGGCTATCGCTTTGAATTTAAACCTCGGGTGAATATTCGCCTGGACTATGGTATCGGCAAAGGCAGCAGCGGCTTTTACTTCCAGGTTGGTGAAGCCTTCTGATCGTTTTGTACCTCGCCCTCTTATTCTGACTTCCCTTCTGACTGCGGCCTTCCGGTTCGCTTTTTTTATTTTATCAATTGTTCTTTTTGTGATCTAAATTGTAGTACAACATTGTTGTTTGGTACTACTATGTGGCACAGCAGATGGCGAAGAGCATCACGTTTGTACTGCAAAGGTGAGGTAAAAACCGGCAGTCAGGGTAAAGTAAGGCAGAGTGACTTCTTAAAGGACATGCCATGAACCTGACTAAAACCGACCGCATCATAGTGACGCTGGGTCGCCAGATTGTAGGGGGCAAGTACGTTCCCGGATCGGCACTGCCGGCTGAAGCGGAACTGTGTGAAGAGTTTGAAACCTCACGCAATATTATTCGCGAAGTGTTTCGCTCTTTGATGGCGAAGCGGCTGATTGAAATGAAGCGTTATCGTGGTGCTTTCGTCTCGCCGCGTAACCACTGGAATTACCTGGATACCGAGGTGCTGCAGTGGGTGCTTGAGCATGATTACGACCCGCGCCTTATCGGCGCTATGAGCGAAGTCCGTAACCTGGTTGAACCGGCCATCGCCCGTTGGGCTGCAGAGCGCGCAACCTCGAGCGATTTGGCACAAATTGAAGATGCGCTCAACGACATGATCGCCAACAACCAGGACCGGGACGCGTTTAACGAAGCCGACATTCGCTATCACGAAGCGGTGCTGCAGTCGGTCCATAACCCGGTGTTACAGCAGCTGAGCGTGGCAATCAGCTCGCTGCAGAGAGCGGTATTTGAACGAACCTGGATGGGGGATGAAGGCAACATGCCGAAAACCCTCCAGGAACATAAGGCGCTGTTTGATGCCATCCGGCATCAGGATAGCGAAGCGGCGGAGCAGGCGGCGCTCACCATGATCGCCAGCTCAACACGAAGGCTGAAGGAAATCACATGACATCTCGCTACATCGCAATTGACTGGGGATCGACCAATCTGCGCGCCTGGCTTTATCAGGGCGATGAATGCCTGGAGAGCAGGCAATCAGAAGCTGGCGTCACTCGCCTGAACGGCAGGTCCCCGGCGGCGGTGTTTAGCGATATAACCGAAAACTGGAGGGATGGCGCGACTCCGGTAGTGATGGCGGGAATGGTGGGCAGTAACGTGGGATGGAAAACCGCCCCTTATCTGCCGGTTCCCGTCAGTTTTTCGGACATTGGTCAGCAGTTGACGGCCGTTGGCGACAATATCTGGATTGTCCCAGGCCTGTGCGTCTCTCGTGATAATCACCATAACGTGATGCGCGGTGAAGAGACGCAGCTGCTCGGAGCGCAGACCCTTTCATCCACTTCTGTTTATGTTATGCCCGGCACCCATTGTAAATGGGTGCAGGCCGACAGCCAGCAGATCCATGATTTTCGCACCGTCATGACCGGTGAACTGCATCATCTGCTGCTGCGCCATTCTCTGGTCGGCGCAGGGTTACCGGAGCAAATATTCGCACCCGCCGCATTCCGTGCCGGGCTCGATCGCGGGCTGACGTCTCCTGACGTATTGCCACAGCTTTTCGAGGTTCGTGCGGCCCATGTGCTGGGTTCGCTTCCACGTGAGCAGGTCAGTGAGTTTTTATCCGGCCTGCTGATTGGCGCTGAAGTGGCCACGATGAGTGAACAGTTTGCCGGGTCGCAGGCGATAACGCTGGTTTCAGGATCGTCGTTGGCCTCGCGTTACGTTCAGGCATTTCATGCTCTTGGGCGCGACGTGGCGACGGTCGATGGCGATGCGGCATTTCAGGCGGGTATACGCTTCATTATTCAATCTGCCTCCTTGCTACATCCGGGCGCGATTCGTCCCGCTCCTTATCCCTGACGCGCCCGCTGGGCGCAGTGTTCCAGTCTGTTCCTGAGCGACGGGGCTACCCGATCGCTGAATTGAGTGTACGTCTGAGGATTTTCAGGCGGGCGTCTTGACGCATTCTTAATGGCTTTGTGTAACTAAGGAGCATCGCAAATGCAGTGGCAAACAAAGATTCCACTCATCGCAATTCTGCGCGGCGTGACGCCGGAAGAGGCGCTGGCCCACGTTGGCGCAGTGATTAACGCCGGATTCGACGCCGTCGAAATCCCGTTGAACTCTCCCCGTTGGCAGCAGAGCATTCCGGCGATTGTTGAGGCGTTTGGCGAACAGGCGCTGATTGGCGCAGGTACCGTGCTGCAACCGGAGCAGGTTGATGAACTGGCGAAAATGGGCTGCCGGCTTATTGTGACGCCCAACATTCAGGCAGACGTCATTCGCCGGGCGGTGGGCTACGGCATGACCGTCTGTCCGGGATGCGCTACGGCTACCGAAGCCTTTACCGCGCTTGACGCAGGCGCGCAGGCGCTGAAGGTCTTTCCATCCTCTGCGTTTGGGCCGGACTATATCAAGGCGCTGAAAGCCGTATTACCGCCGGAGATTCCTGTGTTCGCCGTTGGCGGTGTAACGCCGGAGAATTTGTCGCAATGGATTGATGCCGGTTGTGCCGGTGCCGGGCTGGGCAGCGATCTTTATCGCGCCGGACAGTCCGTCGAGCGTACCGCCCAGCAGGCAACCGCATTTGTTAAAGCGTATCGGGAGGCAGTGCAATGAAAATAACCAAACTCACCACCTATCGTTTACCCCCGCGTTGGCTGTTTCTGAAAATTGAAACGGATGAAGGCGTTGTTGGCTGGGGTGAACCGGTGATTGAAGGACGTGCGCGTACCGTGGAAGCGGCCGTTCACGAGCTAGGGGAATATCTGATTGGCGCGGATCCGGCACGCATCAACGATCTGTGGCAGGTGATGTACCGGGCCGGTTTTTATCGCGGTGGCCCCATTCTGATGAGCGCCATTGCCGGTATTGACCAGGCGCTGTGGGATATCAAAGGTAAGGTGCTGAATGCGCCGGTCTGGCAGCTAATGGGAGGACTGGTACGTGACAGCATCAAAGCTTACAGCTGGGTGGGCGGCGACCGTCCTGCTGAAGTCATTGATGGTATTAAAAAGCTGCGTGAAATTGGTTTTGATACCTTTAAATTAAATGGCTGTGAAGAGATGGGCGTGATTGATAATTCACGCGCGGTGGATGCGGCGGTGAATACCGTGGCGCAAATTCGTGAAGCGTTCGGCAACGAAATTGAATTTGGTCTCGATTTTCATGGCCGCGTTAGCGCCCCGATGGCCAAAGTTTTAATTAAAGAGCTGGAACAATATCGCCCGCTGTTTATTGAGGAGCCGGTGCTGGCAGAGCAGGCGGAATATTATCCGAAGCTGGCGGCACAAACGCATATTCCTATTGCGGCCGGTGAGCGGATGTTCTCACGTTTTGAGTTTAAACGTGTGCTGGAGGCGGGGGGGCTGGCTATTCTGCAGCCGGACCTGTCACATGCCGGCGGTATTACCGAATGCTATAAAATCGCCGGGATGGCGGAAGCGTACGATGTGGCGCTGGCGCCGCATTGCCCGCTGGGACCCGTGGCGTTGGCTGCCTGCCTGCATATCGATTTTGTCTCGCGCAATGCGGTATTCCAGGAGCAAAGCATGGGGATTCATTACAACAAGGGTGCCGAGCTGCTTGATTTTGTGAAGAATAAAGAGGACTTCAATATGACCGGCGGTTTCTTTAAACCGTTAATGAAGCCGGGGCTGGGTGTAGAAATTGATGAGGCCCGGGTAATCGAACTCAGCCAAAATGCGCCGGACTGGCGTAACCCGTTGTGGCGGCATGAGGATGGCTCCGTCGCGGAATGGTAAATGCTCTTCATATTTCACGCCACAGGTGCGTTGGCTGCGATTGCGCACCCCGGTCACTTACTAATGTAAGCTCCCGGGGATTTGCAATCTTGCCGCCTTCCTGCAACGTGAACTATTTAGAGCATTCGTAAGCAAAAATATAAATTTTAAATACACCCTCTGTAAACTACAGGGCATGGTGAGCGGCTTCGCTATGCCCAAAATCTGGAGACAGATTGCTATGGATATTTCAGTAACTGCTGCAAAACCTGGGCGTCGTCGTTATCTGACGCTGGTTATGATCTTTATTACCGTCGTCATTTGCTATGTTGACCGCGCCAATCTCGCCGTAGCATCCGCCCATATTCAGGAGGAGTTTGGGATCACTAAAGCGGAAATGGGCTACGTTTTTTCTGCTTTTGCCTGGCTTTATACGCTTTGTCAGATTCCTGGCGGCTGGTTTCTGGACCGGGTTGGCTCGCGTCTGACCTACTTTATTGCGATCTTCGGCTGGTCGGTGGCCACCCTGTTTCAGGGGTTTGCCACCGGACTGATGTCATTGATTGGTCTGCGGGCGATTACCGGAATATTTGAAGCGCCGGCCTTTCCGACCAATAATCGGATGGTGACCAGCTGGTTCCCGGAGCATGAACGTGCTTCCGCGGTGGGGTTTTATACTTCCGGGCAGTTTGTCGGACTGGCTTTCCTCACGCCGCTGCTGATCTGGATTCAGGAAATGCTAAGCTGGCACTGGGTATTTATCGTGACCGGCGGCATCGGTATTGTCTGGTCATTAATCTGGTTCAAGGTCTATCAGCCGCCGCGTCAGACGAAAAGCATCAGCAAAGCGGAGCTGGATTATATTCGTGACGGCGGTGGTCTGGTGGATGGCGATGCGCCCGCGAAAAAAGAGGCGCGACAGCCGCTGACCAAAGCCGACTGGAAGCTGGTCTTTCACCGTAAGCTGATAGGCGTTTATCTGGGGCAGTTTGCCGTGACGTCCACGCTCTGGTTCTTCCTGACCTGGTTCCCGAACTACCTGACGCAAGAGAAAGGTATTACCGCGCTGAAGGCCGGCTTTATGACCACGGTGCCTTTCCTCGCCGCATTCTTTGGGGTTCTGCTCTCCGGCTGGCTGGCCGATCGACTGGTGAAAAAAGGTCTCTCGCTTGGCGTGGCCCGTAAAACGCCGATTATCTGTGGTTTGCTGATTTCAACCTGCATCATGGGTGCGAACTACACCAATGACCCGGTGTGGATCATGGTACTGATGGCGGTGGCGTTTTTCGGTAACGGTTTTGCCTCTATTACCTGGTCGCTGGTCTCTTCGCTGGCACCTATGCGTCTGATTGGCCTGACGGGCGGGGTGTTTAATTTCGTGGGAGGGCTGGGAGGGATTACCGTTCCGCTGGTTATTGGTTATCTGGCTCAGGACTATGGCTTTGGCCCGGCCCTGGTCTATATCGCTGCGGTCGCCTTGATGGGCGCCCTGTCCTATATCCTGCTGGTGGGCGATGTTAAACGTGTAGGCTAATCCTGTCCGATGCTATACCCTGATGTGAACGTTGTGCATCAGGGTATCTCTATGAAACAAGTCACCTTTGCTCCCCGCCATCATCAGCTAACCAACACGCGCACCTGGACTGCGGACAGCCAGTGGCTGGTTTTTGACGTTCGTCCGTCGGGAGCCTCCTTTACCGGGAAGACGATTGAACGGGTCAATGTGCAAACCGGGGCCGTAGAGATCCTCTATGGTGCGCAACACGGGGCTCATGTCGGTGTGGTGACCGTTCATCCTGCGATGGATAAATATGTCTTTATACACGGTCCGGAACATCCGGATGAAAACTGGCAATATGATTTCCACCATCGTCGCGGCGTGGTGACGTATCAAGGCGCGACGCACAACCTTGATGCGATGGATATCACCGCACCGTATACGCCGGGTGCGCTGCGCGGCGGCACTCATGTCCATGTCTATAGCCCAAACGGGCAGTTCGTCAGCTTCACCTATAACGATCATGTCCTGCATCAACGCTCGGCCTCCCTTGACCTGCGAAACGTCGGCGTCGCGACCCCTTATGGCCCGGTCACGCCGCGCGGGCAGCATCCGCGTGAATATGGCGGCAGCCACTGGAGCGTTCTGGTCAGCCGAACAACGCCGACGCCGGTGCCGGGCAGCGATGAGATTAACCGTGCATACGAAGAAGGCTGGGTGGGGAACCACGCGCTGGCCTTTATCGGCGATACGCTGTCGATCAATGGCGCCAGAATCCCTGAGCTGTTTATTGTGACGCTACCGGAGAGCGAGCAGGACTGGAAGCAACAGGGCGATGCACCGCTGGCCGGTACGGAGACCACCATGCCTGCACCGCCGGCCGGAGTAATGCAGAGACGTTTAACCTTTACCCACCATCGACGCTATCCGGGGCTGGTCAATACGCCGCGGCACTGGGTGCGGGCCAACCCGCAGGCAACGCAGATTGCCTTCCTGATGCGCGACGAGGCGGGAGTGGTGCAGCTATGGCTGATTTCACCCCAGGGGCGCGATCTGCGGCAGCTAACCCACAATGTTAATGATATTCAATCGGCTTTTAACTGGCACCCGTCAGGGGAGTGGCTGGGATTTGTGCTGGATAACCGCATGGCTATCTGTCATGCCCGGAGCGGTGAAATTACATTTTTGACTGCCGATCATGAAAACCCACCTTCAGCGGATGCTGTGGTGTTTTCACCGGACGGGAAACACCTTGCCTGGATGCAAGATGTGAATGGCTATCGACAGCTGTGGATAACCGACGTCGAGTTTTAAATCAAGGCGCTGGCATTGCCGCTGGTGGAATCACGGCGTTGGTCGCCAGCGAGTCCTTCTCGCTTTTCTCGACGCGTGATTTTATCGAGCTGTCGGTACGGAACATATCCCACGGCAGCAGCAGCGTGTCCATCACCGCGGTGAAGGGCATATCGAGTGCGACCAGGGATTTTGTTCCCCAGTTGGCATCACTGTTACCCAGCATTTGCGCGCTGGCGCGAGTTCCCGGATAGCTTCCTTCCTTTCCGCCGGTATGTGACATCACGCTGGAGCAACCGCTCAGACCAACCATCCCGCTGAACAGGATCAGCTTTAACAGACCGCTTTTCATCATTCTTCCATCGTTGTTTCGGGCATTGAGGTAACCGTTATATCGGTTATATCGAGCCATTCCATGAATGCCTAGCGTTATTGCACCGCACTGTGGCAGGCATCGCATTTTGCCTTTTGTGCTTTCCACCCAGTCTAAGCAATCGACAGGAAACTGCAAAAAAAAATGGTTTTTGGCGCTTGAAAACGGCGGAATGAGCCACATTTTAGCAATGTGACCCGATGAGGATACGCCTGCGGGGTATTCCGGGTAATAACGACCTGTCCATGATGGAAGGTCATAAATTCTCGCTGATTTCAGGAGCTTTTTATTATGCGTAATTTCGATCTTTCTCCGCTGTATCGTTCTGCTATTGGTTTTGACCGCCTTTTTAATCTGTTAGAAAACAATCAGAGCCAGAGTAATGGCGGCTACCCTCCGTATAACGTTGAGCTGGTAGATGAAAACCATTATCGCATCGCTATTGCCGTGGCCGGTTTTGCCGAGAGCGAACTGGAGATCACCGCGCAGGATAATTTGCTGGTCGTCAAAGGCGCCCATGCAACCGAGCAGAAAGAACGTACCTATCTTTATCAGGGCATTGCGGAACGCAACTTTGAGCGCAAATTCCAGTTGGCGGAAAATATCCATATCCGCGGTGCAAATCTGGTGAACGGCCTGCTGTATATCGATCTGGAACGCGTGATTCCGGAAGCAGACAAACCGCGCCGTATCGAAATTAACTAATTTTATCCGGGTCGCCGTGCGGCCCGATACTGCAAACTTGCTCGCCGTCAGGGGGCAAATGCGAATCCACAGGATTTGTAGAAATTAACTCGCTTCATAGAAGGAGAAATTCATTATGCGTAACTACGATTTATCCCCACTGCTGCGTCAATGGATCGGTTTTGACAAACTGGCCAATGCACTGCAAACCACCAGCGAAAGCCAGAGCTTCCCGCCGTATAACATTGAAAAAAGCGACGATAACCACTATCGCATTACCCTTGCGCTGGCCGGTTTCCGTCAGGAAGATCTGGATATTCAGCTGGAAGGGACGCGCCTGAGCGTGAAAGGTACGCCGCAGCAGGCTGACAAAGAGACGAAATGGCTGCACCAGGGGTTAGTCAGTCAGGCCTTTAGCCTGAGCTTTACCCTGGCTGAAAATATGGAAGTCTCCGGTGCCACCTTCAATAACGGGTTGCTGCACATTGATTTAACCCGTAACGAGCCGGAAGTGGTTATCCCGCAGCGTATCGCGATTAGCGAGCGTCCGGCGCTCGACAGCTAAGTCGACACGACAGATAAAGCCCCGATCATCGGGGCTTTTTTTTGGCCGTTATAAAGGGCGTCCCGCCGTTTTTCGCCGATCCAGGCCCGCCGATTATTGTGCGCCAGGCTGCATACAGGCCCGGAGGCTTAAGCCATAATCCATGATATTGATAATGTTATTCACAGGGAACAGACGATGAGTGATATAGCATTGACCGTCAGCGTTCTGGCGCTGGTGGCGGTAGTCGGATTGTGGATCGGTAATGTCAAAATTCGCGGCGTCGGGTTTGGCATTGGCGGCGTACTGTTTGGCGGCATTATCGTTGGCCACTTTGTGGACCAGGCGGGTATCGCTCTTAGCAGCCCGATGCTGCACTTCATTCAGGAATTTGGCCTGATTCTCTTCGTGTATACCATCGGCATCCAGGTGGGGCCGGGTTTCTTCGCCTCTCTGCGCGTCTCCGGGCTACGGCTCAATCTCTTTGCCATCCTGATTGTCATCCTTGGGGGGCTGGTGACCGCAGTGCTGCATAAGCTCTTTGATATCCCGCTGCCGGTGGTGCTCGGTATTTTCTCTGGTGCAGTCACTAATACGCCAGCGCTGGGGGCCGGGCAGCAAATTCTGCGCGATCTGGGCGTACCGTTTGACGTTGTTGATCAGATGGGGATGAGCTATGCCATGGCCTATCCGTTTGGTATTTGCGGCATTTTGCTGACTATGTGGCTGGTGCGTCTGTTCTTTCGCGTTAACGTCGAAAAAGAGGCTCAGCAGTTTGATGAGAGCAGCGGAAACGGACACGCGGTTCTGCAAACGATTAACGTCCGGGTTGAAAACCCGAACCTGAACAACATGGCGATTCAGGACGTGCCGATGCTCAACAGCGATAAGCTGATTTGCTCCCGTCTTAAACGTGACGAGCTGCTGATGGTGCCGGCTCCGGGGACCTTAATTCAAACCGGCGACCTCCTGCACCTCGTCGGGCGCCCGGAGGATTTGCATAACGCGCAGCTGGTTATCGGCAAGGAAGTTTCCACCTCGCTTTCAACCCGCGGCACGGATTTGAAAGTTGAGCGGGTGGTGGTCACCAATGAGAAGGTATTAGGTAAGCGGATCCGCGACCTGCATTTTAAACAGCGCTATGACGTGGTGATTTCGCGGCTTAATCGCGCCGGGGTTGAGCTGGTAGCCAGCAGCCATGCCAGCCTGCAGTTCGGTGATATTCTTAACCTGGTTGGCCGCCCGGAAGCCATTGATGCGGTTGCCGCCGAGCTGGGTAACGCACAGCAAAAATTGCAGCAGGTTCAGATGCTGCCGGTGTTTATCGGCATTGGCCTCGGGGTTTTACTGGGGTCTGTTCCGCTGTTTGTTCCCGGCTTCCCGGTGGCGTTGAAGCTGGGGCTTGCCGGTGGACCCCTGATTATGGCGCTGATCCTCGGGCGAATCGGCAGTATCGGGAAGCTCTACTGGTTTATGCCGCCGAGCGCCAACCTCGCGCTCCGTGAGCTGGGGATTGTGCTCTTTCTGGCGGTCGTCGGGCTGAAGTCCGGCGGTGATTTTGTCGTCACGCTGACCGCAGGCGACGGGCTGAGCTGGATAGCCTACGGCATTTTTATTACCGCAATTCCGCTGCTAACGGTTGGCATTCTGGCGCGGCTGCTGATGAAGATGAACTACCTGACCCTGTGCGGCATGCTGGCCGGGTCGATGACCGATCCACCGGCGCTGGCGTTCGCCAACAACCTGCATGCCACCAGCGGAGCCGCGGCGCTCTCGTATGCCACGGTCTATCCGCTGGTGATGTTTTTGCGCATCATTACGCCGCAGCTACTGGCCGTGTTGTTCTGGGGGATGAGTTAACGGCGTCTCCAGGTGGACGCGCCGCAGATGGTAGTCCACCTGGTATTCACTGGCGTTGCGGAACATCACCGAATAGTTCAGAAACTCACCGCTGTCGCTGTAGGAAAGCGAGGTAATCCGCAGCAGCGGCGTCTGTTCCGGGACATTCATTGACCGGGCCAGCTGCTTGTCCGCCAGCACCGGCGTCAGGCTTTCATAGTTGCCGCTAATGGTTATCCCGCACTCTTTCTCAATGTAATCGAATTTTGACCCTTCCAGATGCACCAGCGACAGGTTACGGAACAGTTTGACCGGCATATAGCTGTCTTCCAGCATCAGGGGTTTGCCGTCCACGTAACGTACCCGGCGCGAGAAGTAGATCCGTTCATTGATTTGTATTCGTAGCTGGCTGGCAATTGCCGGCGGCGCCGGCATGACTTCGAATATCAGCACCTCGCTTACCACCTCTTTACCCTGCTTGCGTAACACTTCCGCCAGACCGGTGAGGTTAGTGGTCTCGTGATGCACATCTTTGCGGGCGACAAAGGTACCGGATCCGTGGCGGCGAACGACCAGTCCCCAGCTAATCAGCAGTTCGATAGCTTTACGGATTGTCATCCGCGCCACGCCGAACTCTTCCGCCAGTTTTTTCTCTCCCGGCAGCGGGCTGCCGATATTGAAATCGGAGGAATTTAACCGAAGGCGCAATCTGTCTGCGATGGATTTATAGATCACCAGTAGACCTCTGTTCCACTTTTCAAAAGGGAAGGTTAACAATGTGTATTGTTAATAATGTCTTTAAATACATAAAGATATGATTTGTTCATTCTGCTGTTTTAATCAGCGCAATTCATGATGTCTATTTTTAACTAAAAAAGTAGACAACATTGTGGAAATTAAAACCATGAATGCGATCACGAATCGCAACGCCATCGCATGTTGTCGGACGGGTAAATTCCTATTCTCGCTTTAGGCCGATACTCAAGACAAATAAGGCCTCTTACCCTACTGGTTGTTAAATGAGGATTTTAAAATGCTCAGTCAAATACAACGTTTTGGCGGTGCCATGTTTACCCCGGTTTTACTGTTTCCTTTCGCCGGGATCGTGGTGGGTATTGCCATTATGCTGCGCAACCCGATGTTTGTCGGCGAAGCGCTTACAGCACCTGATAGTTTATTTGCCCAGATTGTTCACATTATTGAAGAAGGCGGCTGGACGGTATTTCGTAACATGCCGCTGATTTTCGCCGTCGGCTTACCGATTGGCCTCGCGAAGCAGGCGCAGGGACGAGCTTGCCTTGCCGTGCTGGTGAGTTTCCTGACGTGGAACTACTTCATCAACGCCATGGGCATGACCTGGGGCCACTTTTTCGGCGTCGATTTTTCGGCCGACCCCACGGCCGGTAGCGGCCTGACGATGATTGCCGGCATTAAAACGCTGGATACCAGTATCATCGGCGCGATTGTGATTTCCGGGATCGTCACCGCGCTACATAACCGCTATTTTGATAAACCGCTGCCGGTGTTTCTCGGTATTTTCCAGGGCTCTTCATTTGTCGTTATCGTTGCCTTCCTGGCGATGATCCCCTGCGCCTGGCTAACGCTACTGGGGTGGCCAAAGGTGCAGATGGGCATTGAATCGCTGCAGGCTTTTTTACGCTCTGCCGGGGCGCTCGGGGTCTGGGTCTATATTTTCCTTGAGCGCATTCTGATTCCCACTGGCCTGCATCACTTTGTCTACGGACCGTTTATTTTTGGCCCGGCGGTGGTGGAAGGCGGTATCCAGGTCTACTGGGCCCAGCATCTGCAGGAGTTCAGCCAGAGTACGGAACCGCTGAAAGCCCTGTTCCCGGAAGGCGGTTTTGCCCTGCATGGCAACTCCAAGGTCTTTGGTTCGGTCGGGATTGCGCTGGCGCTCTATTTCACCGCCGCGCCGGAAAACCGCGTCAAAGTGGCCGGGTTGCTGATTCCGGCGACGCTGACCGCCATGCTGGTGGGGATTACCGAACCGCTGGAGTTCACCTTCCTGTTTATCTCCCCGCTGCTGTTTGCCGTGCACGCGGTGCTGGCGGCCACGATGGCGACGGTGATGTATATGTGCGGGGTCGTCGGCAACTTCGGCGGTGGTCTGCTTGACCAGTTCCTGCCGCAAAACTGGATCCCCATGTTTCACAACCATGCCTCGATGATGTTCATCCAGATAGGGATCGGGGTGTGCTTTACCGCTATCTACTTCGTTATCTTCCGCGCCCTGATCCTGCGTCTGAATCTGAAAACTCCGGGCCGCGAAGAGAGTGAAATCAAACTCTACAGCAAAGCGGATTATCAGGCGGCGCGCGGCAAAACCAGCGCCGCGGGTGCCACAGAGTCCAAATTAGGCCAGGCCGCAGGCTTTCTGCAGGCGCTGGGCGGCGCAAGCAATATCGAATGCGTCAACAACTGCGCCACCCGACTTCGCATCACGCTGGTCGATATGGCGAAAACACAAAGCGACGACGTCTTTAAAGCGCTGGGCGCTCACGGGGTGGTGCGTCGCGGTAACGGGATTCAGGTCATCGTGGGCCTGCATGTTCCCCAGGTTCGCGACCAGCTGGAATCCCTGATGAAAAATTCTCTACAGACCGAACAAACCACCATGACGGAGGCAGTATCATGAAAAAATTCTCAGTTGTTATCGCAGGCGGCGGCAGTACATTCACACCAGGTATCGTATTGATGTTGTTAGCAAACCAGGACCGTTTCCCGCTGCGGGCACTGAAATTTTATGACAACGACGGCGCGCGTCAGGAGACCATCGCCGAAGCGTGTAAAGTGATTCTTAAAGAGCAGGCGCCGGAAATTGAGTTCAGCTATACCACCGACCCGCAGGCGGCCTTTACCGACGTGGATTTTGTTATGGCGCATATTCGCGTTGGCAAATACCCGATGCGTGAAAAAGATGAAAAAATCCCGCTGCGCCACGGCGTGCTGGGTCAGGAAACCTGCGGACCTGGCGGTATCGCCTACGGCATGCGCTCTATCGGTGGCGTGCTGGAACTGGTGGACTATATGGAAAAATACTCGCCGAACGCCTGGATGCTGAACTACTCCAACCCGGCGGCAATTGTCGCGGAAGCCACGCGCCGCCTGCGTCCGAATGCGAAAATCCTGAATATCTGCGATATGCCGATCGGCATTGAAGGGCGCATGGCGCAAATTGTCGGCCTCAAAGATCGTAAACAGATGCGGGTGCGTTACTACGGGCTGAACCACTTCGGCTGGTGGACGTCGATTGAGGATCTGCAGGGTAACGATCTGATGCCGAAACTGCGCGAACATGTGGCGAAATATGGTTATGTGCCGCCTTCTAACGATCCGCATACCGAAGCCAGCTGGAACGATACCTTTGCCAAGGCGAAAGATGTGCAGGCGCTGGATCCGGATACCATGCCAAACACCTACCTGAAGTATTACCTGTTCCCGGATTACGTCGTCGAGCACTCCAACCCTGCGCGTACCCGCGCTAACGAGGTCATGGATCACCGCGAGAAAAATGTCTTTAGCGCCTGTCGGGCAATTATTGCCGCGGGTAAATCTTCTGCCGGCGATCTGGAGATCGACGAGCACGCTTCATACATCGTGGATCTGGCGACCGCCATCGCCTTCAACACCCAGGAGCGCATGCTGCTGATCGTACCGAACAATGGCGCTATCCATAATTTTGACGCCGATGCGATGGTGGAAATTCCGTGCCTGGTCGGCCATAACGGGCCAGAGCCGCTGACGGTCGGCGATATTCCGAACTTCCAGAAAGGGATGATGAGCCAGCAGGTGGCGGTAGAGAAACTGGTGGTGGATGCCTGGGAACATCGTTCTTATCACAAGCTGTGGCAGGCGATTACGCTGTCGAAAACCGTGCCCAGCGCATCCGTCGCGAAAGCGATACTCGACGACCTGATTGAGGCCAACAAAGACTACTGGCCGGAACTGCATTAATCCTCACCTCAACCGGCATCCATCGGGTGCCGGTTCTTGCGCTGCTCCCCTGTTCGTTACAAATTACGCTATGCTGAAGCCTGCTCGCGCTACGAACAAGGAACCCTGATGAAAATTTCTCGCGTCGGCGAAGCGCCGGATTACCGCTTCTCGCTGGCCAACGAACGTACTTTTCTGGCGTGGATCCGCACGGCATTAGGTTTTCTTGCCGCCGGGGTTGGCTTAGATCAGCTGGCGCCGGATTTTGCCACGCCGCTGATTCGCGAAGTGCTGGCGCTATTGCTGTGTCTGTTTGCCGGCGGCCTGGCGATTTATGGCTACCTGCGCTGGTTGAGTAACGAAAAAGCGATGCGCCTGAAGCAGGATCTGCCCTACACCAGAACGCTGCTGGCGATCAGTCTTTTGCTGGTGATTGTGGTGGTGGTGGTGATGGGTCTGGTTATGTATGGCGGATAAGCGCCGGGCGCGGCGGGAAAGCGATCCGGGGCTGCAGCCGGAACGGACATCGCTGGCCTGGTTTCGAACGTTGCTGGGCTACGCGGCGCTGATGGCGCTGGCGATTAAACATAACTGGCATAGCGCGGGGGCGCTGTTCTGGCTATCGATTGGCGTCCTGGCGATAGTAGCTGTTGTGCTGTGGGGCTATACGCGGCGCCGTAATCTGATGGATGTTGACGAGAGTGATTTTGTTCAGCCGCAGGCGATACGTGACAAGTTTTTCATTGCCGTCGCCGTTCTTTCACTGTCGCTGATGTTTGCGGCTACGCATCTGCGGCAGATCGCGTTATTTCTGCAGAGTGTGACATAGCGGAAAGTGGGCCCAACGGCGTATCCTCCGCCGCTGAGCCCGTGGTATTAACGCCCTTTTGCCAGGTACTGCGCCATCTCTTCTTCCGGCACCATGCCGCCGCCGGTCGCCCAGACCAGATGCGTAGCGTTGTCCATCTGGCGGGTCGTGAAGCCGTGCATCTGCTGATATGTCTCGCTGGCGCAAACGCGCTGCGGTCCGGCCATGCCGGCCAGCGCGGACGGCTCCAGGCGGATATTTTCAGCTTGCGCCAGCCAGCCCAGCATGTCGTACATCGTCTGGTCGCTGAGGGTATAGAAGCCATCCAGCAGACGCTCCATGGCCCTGCCGACAAACCCGGAAGCCCGACCAACGGCCAGGCCGTCGGCGGCAGTCAGGTTATCAATACCCAGATCCTGGACCGAAATCTCATCATGCAGGCCGGTATGGACGCCGAGCAACATACAAGGAGAGTGCGTGGGTTCAGCGAAGAAACAGTGTACATGGTCGCCGAAAGCCAGCTTCAGACCAAACGCAACCCCGCCAGGGCCACCGCCGACGCCGCACGGTAGATAGACAAACAGCGGATGATCGGCATCGACCACGCGTCCCTGGCGGGCAAACTGCGCTTTCAGGCGCTCGCCTGCGACGGCATAGCCGAGGAACAGCGTGCGTGAGTTCTCATCATCGATAAAGAAGCAGTTGGGGTCCGCTTCGGCGGCTTTACGCCCCTGCTCGACCGCGACGCCGTAATCCTGTTCGTATTCAACCACCGTAACGCCGTGGCTGCGCAGCTTCGCTTTTTTCCATGCCCGGGCATCGGCAGACATATGCACGGTGACGTTAAAACCGATACATGCGCTCATGATGCCAATCGACATCCCCAGGTTGCCGGTGGAACCGACGGCGATGCTGTACTGGCTAAAGAACTGCTTAAATTCCGGGGTCAGTAGCTTGCGATAGTCATCTTCGGTGGCAAGTAACCCCGCTTCCAGCGCCAGCTTTTCAGCGTGGGTCAGCACCTCGTAAATACCGCCGCGGGCCTTGATGGAGCCGGAAATCGGCAGATGACTGTCTTTTTTCAGCAGCAGGTCGCCGCTGACGGGCCGGGCAAACGCCTGCTCCAGCCGTGCTTTCATTGCCGGGATAGCGACCAGTTCGGATTCGATAATCCCACCGGTGACGGCGGTTTCCGGGAATGCCTGCGCCAGATATGGCGCAAAGCGCTCAAGGCGGGCACGGGCGTCCTGGACATCGTCGGCCGTCAGGCCAACGTACGGTAAACCTTCCGCCAGCGAAGTGGTTGCCGGGTTAAACCAGGTGGTTTCTTTCAGGTCAACCAGATCCTTCAGCAGAGGGAACCGGGCAAGTAAAGTGGTCATGTCAGCGTTTTTCATATTACGTCTCTTTGCGCTCAGATGATGAAAGAAAGCAGGAACGTGCAGGCTAGTGCAAGTAAGGATGCGATAAATGTTGCCGTTGTATAGTATTTGAACGTCTCACTCAGGCTCGCACCGCAGTATTGTTTAACCAGCCAGAACAGAGAATCGGTAACGATCGTGCAGCCAATTGCGCCGGAACCAATGGCAATGGCGATGATCTCCGGACTGACGCCAGGGTAGAGCGGCAGCATCGGCGCAACGATGGCCGTGGCTCCCATCATGGCAACGGTGGCAGAACCCACCGCCGCGTGCAGAATCAGCGCCACCAGCCAGGCCAGCAGAATCGGGTGCATATGCAGACCGGAGAGAATAACCGCCAGCGAATCAGCCAGGCCGCTGGTTTTCAGGACCGCGTTGAACGCGCCGCCTGCGCCGATAATCAGCAGGATATTGGCAATAGAACCAAAGCCCTTTTCGGTATGGGTCAGCAGCGTGGCCATGCCCATATTCTGACGGATGCCGAGGACGTAGTAGGCCACGAAGACGGCGATAAACATGGCGGTAATCGGATTACCGATAAACTCCAGCAGCATATACAGCGTGCCGGTTTTGGCCATATTCAGCTCGGCGATGGTCTTCACCAGCATCAGAGCGATCGGCAGCAAAATGGTCAACAGGGTGGCGCCGAGCGACGGCAGCGTCTCTTCTTGACGAACTTCCAGATTGGCAAACTCGGCAGGAACCGCTTTGAACGGCAGGCGGTTGCCCAGCAGCTTCAGGAACAGCGGGCCGCCAACCAGCGAGGCCATCAACCCAACCAGTAAACCGTAGACAATCACGGTACCGATATCGGCACCCAGCTTATTGGCGACGAACAGCGCAGCCGGGTGCGGCGGTACGACGCAGTGTACGGCCATTAACGCGGTACACAGTGGAATCGCCAGCTTCAGCAGGGAGGTGTGGGTCTTTTTGGCAATCGAAAAGGCCAGCGGAATCAGCAGTACCACGCCAACTTCGACAAACAGCGTAATCCCGCAAATCAGGCCAACCAGCACCATGATCACATCGACCGACAGCCAGCGGCAGCGCTGAAGCGTCAGGCCGATACGTTCGGCGGCGCCTGAGATCTCCATCATTTTGCCAAGAATGGTGCCGAGGCCGATCACCGCCGCCAGGAAACCGAGGGTTCCACCGATCCCATTTTCAATGGCGTTGACCATGTTCAGCGGGCTCATCCCCATCATAGCGCCGACGAAGAAACTGGCTAACAGCAGCGCCAGAAAGGGGTGAAATTTCAGTTTTACGATAGTCAAAACAATCAACACAATGCTGATTAGTAACGTGCTCACAACCCAAATCTGAGATTCCATACCCCACCTCGCCCGTGAATAAGATGGGGTTATTGAACAGAAAAACGACACCGGCTGACAAACGATATAAATGGCGCTTAAGGTGAATTAGATTGAATCAAAATGGTGATTAAAGTCTAAAAATGGCTTTTATTTGCGTTATGAGTCACTTTTTTTCATCTTTAAACCCATGCACAGCGACCATTTTTCTTACAATCAGCGGTAAAAAATCAGGGGAACCGAACGATGGATGTCGCTAAAGAGATAGGTAACCGGCTGCTCAACGGCTGGCAGCTGTCAAAGCTGTATACCTTTGAGGTCGCCGCACGGCATGAATCTTTCGCATTGGCGGCGGAAGAGCTGTCGCTGACCCCCAGCGCCGTGAGCCACCGGATGAATCAGCTGGAGGAAGAGCTGGGTATTCAGCTTTTTGTGCGCTCTCATAGGAAAGTGGAGTTAACCCATGAGGGGCGGCGGGTGTTCTGGGCGCTGAAATCCTCGCTGGACAGCCTGAACCAGGAGATTCTGGATATCAAAAACCAGGAGCTGTCAGGTACGCTGACCGTCTACTCACGCCCGTCGATCGCCCAGTGCTGGCTGGTACCGGCGCTCGGGGACTTTACTCGCCGCTATCCGTCGATATCGCTTACTGTCCTCACCGGCAACGATAACGTGAATATGCAGCGAGCGGGTATCGATCTGGCGCTCTATTTCGACGATCTGCCTTCATCGCAATTAACCCACCATTATCTGATGGATGAAGCAATCGTACCGGTTTGCACGGCGGACTATGCCCGGCAGCATCAGCTCCAGCAACATCCCGACAATCTGCAACATTGCACCCTGCTGCACGATCGTCAGGCCTGGAGCAATGATTCTGGCACCGACGAATGGTTTAGCTGGGCGCAGCACTTTGGGGTTAACTTGCCGCAATCGTCGGGTATTGGCTTCGATCGTTCAGATTTGGCGGTGATTGCTGCCATGAACCATGTTGGCGTGGCGATGGGGCGTAAGCGGCTGGTTCAAAAGCGTCTGGCGAGCGGAGAGCTGATTGCGCCCTTTGGCGAGATGACGCTGAAATGCCACCAGCACTATTATGTGACCACGTTAGCGGGGCGGCAGTGGCCGAAAATAGACGCGTTTATTCACTGGCTACAAAGCCTGGCGCAATGATTTTCCCCGGACGCGAAGCGGACGCCTGAATCAGGCGCAGGCCGCTATCCGGGGAAATTGCGGCGCTTAAACCGGCTGCTGGTGGCGGCTGAAGCGTGAAGCCAGCGGTAGCCAGCACAGTAGAATCAGCAGTCCCATTAGCATCATCAATAGCCCCAGGCTGCTTTGACCGGTCTGCGGCATCATCGCCGAGAGCCAGGCCAGGACGCCGGAGCCGATATTTTGCAGGCCGCCCACCAGCGCGCCTGCCGTCCCGGCGAGGAACGGGAAGGGTTCCATCGCGCCGCTGGTCGCCAGCGGGAATAGCATGCCGGCGCCGAAGAAAAACAGCGCCGCAGGCACCAGCAGCGTCCAGACGGTCATGATGCCCATCAGGCCAGGGATCCACATCATAATGCCCGCCAGCAGACAACAAATCACCGATTGCCACATCAGGGTCGGGAAACGTTTATGCGGGCGTCCGGCAAACCAGGCACCGAAAAAAGCCGCCGGGATGGGCAGAATAAACAGAATACTCACCGCCATGCTGCTTAAGCCCAGCACGGCGCCCATGAGCACGCCGGAACAGGCTTCGAACACGGCGATTCCGGCGAGACCGCCAATCAGCATCAGCAGATAGCAGTTGAACGCGGTATTGCCGAAAAGCGTTTTGTAACTGGTCGCCAGTCGGGAGCGCGGTGCGCCAGCAGGACGGGTTTCAGGCATCCAGCGCGCCATGCTAAAGGTCACGCCCGCACACAAAATCAACAGGAAAGCGTAGCAGGCACGCCAGCTCCACAGCGTATTGAGGATACCGCCAATCAGCGGTGCCAGCAGCGGGCTGACCAAAATACCCATATTTAACAGGCTGTTGGCATGTCTGAGCTGGGCACCTTCATACAGATCGCGCGGCAGCGTGCGCGCCATTACACCGCCGACGCCGGTTCCCATACCCTGGATGGCGCTGGCGATAATCAGCACCGTCAGGCTGTGAGTGGTGATAGCGACCAGCGTCGCCAGCATAAAGATAGACATCCCGATGAGGATCACCGGACGTCTTCCTACGCGGTCAGACAGCGGGCCATAAAAGAGCTGAGAGACGCCATAGGTCAGCAAATAGGCCGCCATTACGCTCTGCACGGCCCCTTCGCGGGCGTTCAGCGAGATAGCCATATCGGCGATCGCCGGGATATAAATGGTCTGCGCCATCTGGCCAACGGCCACCAGCAGTACCAGCATCAACAACAAAGTGAAGTTCTTATGCCGTTTCATGTCGATGAATACTTCGTGAGTAGAGATAAATGAAGAATATGTGACTGGCACATCCCTTAAATTCTGGAGGAATCTACCACATAAAAATGACAGTACAACTATATGACGATGATTGAGGAGGGATTTCAGGCAGGTTTTGTAAACAATAATCGGCAACAAATGTTGCCATTCTGCACTAGGAGAGACGCAGCAGAATAGCGCCCGCCGCAATGCCACAGGCGGCGACGATTCGCAGGGCGATAAGCTTCTCTTTGAGCAGCGCAAACGCGATGACGGCGCCGAATAAAATCGAGGTTTCTCGCAGCGCGGCCACCACGGCCAGCGGTGCCTGGGTCATCGCCCACAGCGCCAGGCCGTACGATCCCATGGTACTCAGGCCGCCGATGGCGCCTTTTTTCCAGTGCTGACGTAGATAGCGGCTGGCTTCCTGGCGTCGATAGACCATAGACCAGCTCAGCAGACAGCAGCCGTTCATAAAAAAGGACCATAGCGTGTAGCCTAGCGCCGTATCCGATAACCGCACGCCGGTACCATCAAGCAACGTATAGCCGGCGATAAAACAGGCGTTGATCAGTGCGAGGGTGATGCCGTAGCCGGAGCTGGCCCGGCCGTTGCAGGCCATGGCGAGGATCGCCAGACAGATTACGCCAATTCCCGTCCATGCCAGCGGCGACAGCGCGTCGCCGAGGAACGCGACGCTAATCACCGCCACCAGCAGCGGCGCGGTGCCGCGCATCAGTGGATAGGTCTGGCTCATGTCGGAGACCTGGTAGGTTTTGGCGACCAGAACGGTGTAGACCACCTGCAATGCGCTGGAAAGTACCAGATACGGCACGCTGGCCAGGGAGGGCTGCGGCGCGAAAGGCAAGGCCGCGAGGGCGATAAGCGCGGCAGAGCCGCTCACGCCAATTGCCGCGTACAGCTTATCTCCACTTGCTTTGACGATAGCATTCCAGCTGGCATGCAGCAGAGCGGCGAACAGCAGAACGCAGAAAACGGTTATCGTCATGACAGGGGTGCGGGTGAGTGGCCGGGTCCTGGAACTGTAACACGGGCGTTTTCACCCGGCCAGCCGCGCTTAAAGCGAACAGAACAGGCGATGAGTGACCCGCGGCTCATCATAAACCGGGCGAAATCCAAGCGATTCATAAAACGGCCACGCCGACGGCGGCGCATGAGTGTTGAGAAAATCAAACCAGGTGCCGGAGTGGGTGATGACGGCCACCAGCAGCTGCTGGCCAATTTTCCGCCGACGAAAGGCGTCGCTGATGTATAAATGGCGGATGCGTCCGGTTCGCAGCTGCGGGCTGAAGGGGTCAACATTCAGCCCGCAAACTCCCACCAGCTGACCGCCGACAAAGGCGCCCAGCAGTTTTTCACCTGGCGCACTGAAGCGGTTTTTCCCGCTTTGCCAGTTCTCCGCCAGGCGGCGCAGCATATTGAAATGTTGGGCGAGGCTTTCACTGCGCAAAGCAAGAAACCCGGGGTCGTCGGGCGTGGTGGCGGCAATCAACAGCGGTGGCATGATTTTCTCCAGCAAGTCAGCATAAGGTTAATGGGAACCGCCTGTAGAGGGGCGGTTTCCCGCCCCTCTCAGGTGCGACTTGAACCTGAATCAGCGCAGCTGTTTCAGGACAGCATCAAGCAGTTGCAACACGGCAACCATGAGTTTCAGGATAAGAACAACAATATCCACGGCACCCATACGCGTCTCCTCTGGTACAGGAGCACGACCGGCTGGCGTACCTTTCCGCCGCCTGTTGCCAGCCAGGGTATACGCCGTCTGCCGGGACACGTTACCGTGACCAGAAGACATTAGCGTATTTGTTGACGTAACACAGTGTGCTCTCTCGGGGTTAAGGCGCTGACGGCACCACCCGTTTCAGCCAGGACTTTATTGCGCCGGTGATACATGCGGCCCCGAATGACACAACGTGAACGTTTTCAGTATAAACAAATACTGTATATATAAACAGTATTTTCTCGACAAAATTGCGCTCGCCATCCATACTCTACTTTGGCAAAAACCGGGGTGAAAATTGCGTGAACGTCTGCGCGCGCGTATACTTTCAGCGTTGACGTAATACAGTGTACTTGCGGTTACCAGCCGTAAACATACTGAGAAAAACCTCGCTCCGGCGGGGTTTTTTGTTTTTTTCGACCGGTTAGAAATTGTGATCCTTCACACAAATCCTCGTGGATGAAAATAAATCCGTTGTTTAATGGCGGCGGCTGTGTTTGTATAAATTCAGTTAAATTTTCGACACAACAGGTCCCTAATGAACGCTTCCATTCTGACTTCGACTCTACTAAAAACCGCGCCTGCCGCGGTGGTCGTCGTGCGTGTGGTGGTCGTCGTCGGCAATGCGCCGTAGGGTCCGGAACAACACGATTCCAAACCCCGCCGGCGCAAACCGAGCGGGGTTTTTTTTCGACACTCGCCCGGTAAGTCGGCTCAAAATAAAAGGACTGGAGCATGGCAAGTTCGGGCACAACATCAGAAAAAATGCGCTTTACCGGCGCACAGTTAGTTATTCATTTACTGGAACGCCAGGGGATTACGACCGTTGCAGGCATCCCGGGCGGCTCTATCCTTCCCATCTATGACGCATTAAGCCAAAGCACGCAGATTCGCCACGTTCTGGCGCGTCACGAACAGGGCGCGGGCTTTATCGCTCAGGGGATGGCGCGTACTGAGGGCAAACCGGCGGTCTGTATGGCCTGTAGCGGCCCGGGCGCCACCAACCTGATCACCGCCATCGCCGATGCGCGTCTGGACTCGATTCCGCTGGTGTGCATTACCGGCCAGGTTCCGGCATCGATGATTGGGACCGATGCGTTCCAGGAAGTCGACACCTACGGTATCTCTATCCCCATCACCAAACATAACTACCTGGTCCGCGATATTGCTGAACTGCCGCAGGTGATGAGCGACGCCTTTCGCATCGCCCAGTCCGGCCGCCCGGGTCCGGTGTGGATAGATATTCCTAAGGATGTGCAGACGGCGACCATCGAGCTGGAGGTGTTACCGGAGCCGGGTGCGCGCACCGCACCGCCGACATTTGACAGCGCCAGCGTCCACGACGCGGCAGCCATGATCAATGCGGCTAAGCGCCCGGTACTTTATCTGGGCGGCGGCGTGATTAACGCGCCTGAGCAGGTGCGTGCGCTGGCGGAAAAAGCGAACCTGCCTACCACGATGACCCTGATGGCGCTGGGGATGCTGCCGAAGGCGCATCCGCTGTCGCTGGGCATGCTGGGCATGCACGGCGCGCGTAGCACTAACTTTATTCTGCAAGAAGCGGATTTACTGATTGTTTTAGGTGCGCGTTTTGATGACCGGGCGATTGGTAAAACCGAGCAGTTCTGCCCGAACGCGAAAATTATTCACGTCGATATCGACCGTTCCGAACTGGGTAAAATCAAGCAGCCGCACGTGGCGATTCAAGGGGATGTGGCCGACGTTCTGGCGCAGCTGACGCCGCAGGTCGCCGCCCAGCCGCGCGACGAGTGGCGCCAGCTGGTGGCGGACCTGCAGCGTGAGTTTCCTTCCCCGATTCCGCAGGAGAGCGACCCGCTCACGCATTATGGCCTGATCAACGCCGTTGCCGCCTGCGTTAACGATGAAGCGATCGTCACCACTGACGTCGGTCAACATCAGATGTGGGTTGCGCAGGCTTATCCGCTGAATCGCCCGCGCCAATGGCTGACTTCCGGTGGGCTGGGAACCATGGGATTCGGTCTGCCGGCAGCGGTCGGTGCGGCGCTGGCTAATCCACAGCGCAAAGTCATCTGCTTCTCCGGCGACGGCAGCCTGATGATGAACATTCAGGAGATGGCCACCGCGGCTGAAAACCAGCTGGATGTGAAAATCATCCTGATGAATAACGAAGCGCTGGGGCTGGTCTATCAGCAACAGAGCCTGTTCTATCAGCAGGGGGTATTTGCTGCGACCTATCCCGGAATGATTAATTTTATGCAGATTGCCGCTGGCTTTGGTCTGCAAACCTGCGATTTAAATCACGAAGCTGACCCGCAGGCAGCGCTGCAGGCGATCATCGATCGTCCCGGTCCGGCGCTGATTCATGTGCGTATTGATGCGGAAGAAAAAGTGTATCCGATGGTTCCGCCGGGAGCGGCAAATACAGAAATGGTGGGGGAATAAACCATGCAACAGCAGACTCATGACAACGTTATTCTGGAACTCACCGTCCGCAACCATCCGGGAGTGATGACCCACGTCTGTGGCCTGTTTGCCCGCCGCGCGTTCAACGTGGAGGGTATTCTCTGTTTACCGATTCAGAACAGCAACCACAGCCGCATCTGGCTCCTGGTGAATGATGACCAGCGGCTGGGGCAGATGATCAGTCAGATTGAAAAACTGGAGGACGTAGAGAAGGTGGCGCGTAACCAGTCCGATCCTTCCATGTTTAATAAAATTGCCGTCTTCTTTGAGTAAGAGCCTGGCCCGGCAGGCTATTTTATGCGCCACTCTGGCCCTGGGCAGTGCGCCAAATCATCACGTACTGCGTGTACGCTCTGGTTTTTCCGCGCTGTCCGTGTCCAGACTGGCTGCAACAATCTACGTCTGGTGGGATGGCGCTAAGTTATTCGCTTTCGGAGTCCGGCGTGATGACTTTTACCGACCCGTTCCGGCAGTGCGTGGCATAGTCTGCCGGTAACGGACGATCGCTGATCAGCACATCAAATGCCGGCAGCGGCGCAATACTGGCAGGCGCAACATCGTCGAACAGCGCATAGCGCGCGAGCAGGATTTTTCGCAGGCCGCGATCCATCGCTTTACGTTTCGTGGCGAGGTCGTCGGGGTTAAACCAGCTGACGCCAAAATGTTCGTGAACGCCGCTGGCGGAGATAAACACTTTCCGCGGATTGAGTGAATCCAGCGCCGAGGGGTTGCCGGTATCGTAGAAGGCATCGCTCTTCGCCCGATAGGTGCCGCCGCATAAGATGGCGGTGGCGTTGGGCTTTTCATTTAAGGCCATAAACACCCGATGTGAATAGCAAATGCCGGTAAAGGTAATGTCATCGGGGATCATATTGATGACCAGCGGCATTTCGCTGCCGTTATCAAAAAAGACCAGGTCGTTTTCGCTGACCAGGCCGGCGGCGAGGATGGCAATGGGCAGATCGTCGCGATGATGGGCCGGTTTTGTCGCCAGCGCTGGCGTAACGGAAGGCGATGAGGGTTTGTTGACCATCACCACGTAGCCGCCTAGCAGCGTGAGCGGCAGCGGTTCGTCGTTTTCCTGGCTGAGATCCCGGCGAATCGTCATCACAGAGACCTCCAGCATACGCGCGGCGTCTTTAAGATGGATTCGGTCGGTTTTCTTCAGCAGTTCCATCAGACGACGTATACGTTCTTTTTGCTTGGTCTCCATTCACACTCTCCGCAATTCATTTGGCAAATGTTCCTTTGGTAACATTTTTGTCCCTGCTGAAACATTATGCATTCACATTACTATACTGCGGCCCCTTGCGAATTAAAAGTCTGTTCGATCTCGTTTTTGTCAAAATAATCTGTTTATTTTCAGTTTGTTATATTGTATTTTTTGATTTTTATTTTTCTTCCTCTCTCGATTGCCCACATTTTTCTGGATGATAAATAAACACGGAATGATACTGCAATCGCGATCATGGTCACAAATGGTACTAAAGTAACATGATAATGTTACGATAATATCATTGTTGTGTGATTGTTTCTGAGAGGTAGTAAAATGGATATCGCGGTTATTGGCTCCAACATGGTGGACCTCATCACCTACACCAACCAGATGCCGAAAGAGGGGGAAACTCTTGAGGCGCCTGCGTTCAAAATTGGCTGCGGCGGAAAAGGGGCCAACCAGGCCGTTGCGGCCGCTAAGCTCAATTCGAAAGTGCTGATGTTGACCAAGGTAGGGGATGACATCTTTGCAGATAACACGATTCGCAATCTTGAGTCCTGGGGCATCAATACCACCTATGTTGAGAAAGTCCCCTGCACCAGCAGCGGCGTGGCGCCGATCTTTGTGAATGCCAACTCCAGCAACAGCATTCTTATTATTAAAGGCGCCAACAAGTTCCTCTCTCCTGAAGATATCGATCGCGCCGCCGAGGATTTAAAAAAATGCCAGCTGATTGTTTTACAGCTTGAGGTTCAGCTGGAAACGGTGTACCACGCTATCGAATTTGGTAAAAAGCACGGCATTGAAGTGTTATTAAATCCGGCGCCGGCTCTGCGCGAATTAGATATGTCTTATGCCTGTAAATGTGATTTCTTTGTTCCCAATGAGACCGAGCTGGAAATATTAACCGGCCTGCCTGTTGATACTTACGATAATATTCGTGCCGCCGCCCGGAGCCTCGTTGAAAAAGGTCTCAATAATATTATTGTGACCATGGGTGAGAAAGGCGCGCTGTGGATGACGCGCACTCAGGAAGTGCATGTCCCGGCATTTAAAGTCAGCGCGGTAGATACCAGCGGCGCAGGCGATGCCTTTATCGGTTGCTTTGCTCACTATTACGTCCAGAGCGGAGATGTTGAATCCGCCATGAAAAAAGCCGCTCTCTTTGCCGCCTTCAGCGTCACCGGCAAAGGCACGCAATCGTCTTATCCCAGTATCGAGCAGTTTAATGAATATCTGTCGTTAAACGAATAATCACCCTGCACTGTAAAAGGTAGCACTATGAACGATAAAAACATCATTCAGATGCCTGACGGCTATCTGAACAAAACGCCTTTGTTCCAGTTTATTTTGTTATCCTGCTTATTCCCGTTATGGGGATGTGCTGCGGCCTTAAATGATATTTTAATTACGCAGTTTAAAAGCGTATTTGCATTAAGTAACTTTGCCTCCGCGTTGGTCCAGAGCGCATTTTATGGCGGTTATTTTTTAATTGCGATTCCGGCGTCGTTAGTGATTAAAAACACCAGCTATAAGGTCGCTATTCTCACGGGGCTGACGCTTTATATCGTCGGCTGTACGCTCTTTTTCCCGGCTTCGCACATGGCAACCTACACCATGTTCCTGGCCGCGATTTTCGCGATCGCCATCGGCCTGAGCTTTCTCGAGACGGCAGCGAACACCTACAGTTCGATGATCGGCCCGAAAAGCCATGCCACGCTGCGCCTGAACATCAGCCAGACCTTTTATCCGATTGGCGCGGCAGCCGGTATTTTGCTGGGTAAATATCTGGTCTTTTCCGATGGAGAAAGTCTGGAAAAACAGATGGCCGGGATGAATGCCGAGCAGATTCATAATTTTAAAGTTCTGATGCTGGAAAACACCCTTGAGCCTTACAAGTACATGATCATGGTACTGGTGGTGGTCATGGTGCTGTTCCTGCTGACGCGCTTCCCGACCTGTAAAGTTGCGCAGACGGCGAACCATAAACGCCCGTCGGCAGCCGACACGCTGCGCTACCTGGCCACCAACGCACGTTTTCGTCGCGGAATTGCCGCCCAGTTCCTGTATGTCGGTATGCAGGTCACCGTCTGGTCGTTCACCATTCGCCTTGCGCTGGAACTGGGTGATATCAACGAGCGCGATGCCTCAACGTTTATGGTCTATAGCTTTGCCTGCTTCTTTATTGGCAAGTTTATCGCCAACATTTTAATGACCCGCTTCACGCCGGAAAAAGTGCTGATTCTCTACTCGGTTATCGGCGCACTGTTCCTTGCGTACGTGGCGCTGGCGCCGAGCTTTAGCGCGGTCTACGTGGCGGTGCTGGTGAGCGTGCTGTTCGGGCCGTGCTGGGCAACCATCTATGCCGGTACGCTTGATACGGTGGATAACGAGCATACTGAAATGGCCGGTGCGGTGATTGTGATGGCGATTATTGGTGCCGCCGTCGTCCCAGCGATTCAGGGCTTCGTGGCGGATATGTTCCACTCGCTGCAGGTCTCTTTCCTGGTACCGATGCTGTGCTTCATCTACGTCGGCGTCTATTTCTGGCGTGAATGCAAAGTCCGCCGTGCGCTGACTGAAGCGACGGCATCCTGAGAAGAACGATCATGACGACACGCTTACCTTTATGGCGCCAGCTCTTTAGCGAGCAACCGCGCACGCTGCTGGCGAATGATGACTTCACGGTAACGGCTTTTCGCTATGCCAGCGGCGTAGAGGGGCTGCGGGTGGAAAATGCGCGCGGCTATCTGGTGATTTTGCCCTGGCTTGGGCAAATGATCTGGGATGCCGAGTTTGACGGCCACGATCTGACCATGCGTAATATGTTCAGCGAACCGAAGCCGGCAGCGGAGGTGGTGGCCACCTATGGCTGTTTTGCTTTCCACTCAGGACTGTTGGCGAACGGCTGTCCGTCGCCGCAGGATACCCACCCGCTGCATGGTGAAATGGCCTGCGCGGCCATGGATGAAGCCTGGCTTGAACTGGAGGCCGACTGCCTGCGCGTGGCGGGGCGCTACGAATACGTGATGGGCTTTGGTCATCACTATGAGGCGCGGCCGACGGTGGCCTTACGGCGAGCCAGCGCGCTGTTTGATATCCAGATGACGGTGACCAATCTTGCCTCTGTCGCCATGCCGCTGCAGTACATGTGCCATATGAACTATGCCTACGTAGCCCAGGCGACCTTCAGCCAGAATATCCCGGATGAAGCGCTCTCGCTGCGCGAGTCGGTACCGGCCCATGTACAGCCGACGGAATCGTGGCTGGCGTTCAATCAGCGTCTCCTGCAAGGCGAGGCCTCGCTGACCACGTTATGTGAGCCGCAATATTACGATCCGGAAATCGTCTTTTTTGCCGATAAGCTGGATCGCTACACCGACAGCCCGGAATTTCGCATGATAGCGCCGGATGGCACCACGTTTGTCACGCGGTTCTCCAGCACTGAGTTCAATTATGTTACCCGCTGGATCCTCTATAACGGCGATCAGCAGGTTGCCGCCTTCGCGCTGCCCGCCACCTGTCGGCCCGAGGGATTCCTCGCGGCTCAGCGTAATGGCAGTCTGATTTCGCTGGCGCCGCAGCAAACCCGGAGCTTTACGGTGACCACCGGTATCGCCTGAGGCGGATAATCCTGCGCAAGGCTTGAACAACAACGTGCTTATCGTTAAGGTAAGCGCGTTTTTTAACCCGCCAGGACACGTCATGACCACCATTGCCCTTATCGACGATCATCTTATCGTCCGCTCCGGATTTGCGCAGCTGCTGGGGCTGGAAGCCGATTTCCAGGTGGTTGCCGAATTCGGTTCCGCCCGCGAAGCCTTGACGGGGCTGCCCGGGCGCGGCGTACAGGTCTGTATTTGTGATATCTCGATGCCGGATATGTCAGGACTTGAGCTGCTCAGTCAGCTGCCGAAAGGCATGGCGACCATCATGCTCTCTGTTCACGACAGCCCGGCGCTGGTGGAACAGGCGTTGAATGCCGGCGCCCGCGGTTTTCTCTCCAAACGCTGTAGCCCGGATGAGCTGATCGCCGCGGTCAGAACGGTGGCGGCCGGCGGCTGTTACCTGACGCCGGATATCGCCATGAAGCTGGCGGCAGGCCGCCAGGATCCGCTCACCCGCCGCGAACGGCAGGTGGCGGAAAAGCTGGCGCAGGGGATGGCGGTAAAAGAGATCGCCGCCGAGCTGGCATTATCGCCAAAAACCGTACATGTGCATCGCGCGAATCTGCTGGAAAAGCTGGGCGTCAGCAACGATGTTGAGCTGGCGCGGCGTATGTTCGATAGCTGGCAATGAGACCGTTCCTCTCCCGGCTGCTTTCGGTGGCCGGCTGCTTCTGTATTTTCTCCGCCGCGTGGTTCTGCCTGTGGAGCATCAGCCTGCACCTGGTCGAACGACCGGATCTTGCCGTCCTGCTGTTCCCTTTTGGCCTGCGGCTGGGTTTGATGCTTCAGTGTCCGCGCGGCTACTGGCCGGTGTTACTGGGCGCTGAATGGCTGCTGATCTTCTGGCTGGCGCAGGAAGTGGCGCTGGCGCATCCGATAATATTGATGATCGGTAGTGTGCTGGCGCTGCTGCCGGTGGCGCTCATTTCACGCTATCGTCACCAGCGCGACTGGCTCACATTGCTGCGTCAGGGCGGGGCGCTGATTGCCGCCGCGCTGCTGCAATCGCTGCCGTGGATGAGCGAAGGGAGCGACGGACTGAACGCGCTGCTGCTGACGTTAACCGGTGGCCTGACGCTGGCCCCGACCTGCCTGGTTATCTGGCACTATCTCACCAGCACCGTCTGGCGACCGCTGGGGCCATCGCTGGTTTCACAGCCGATCAACTGGCGAGGGCGGCATCTTATCTGGTATCTGCTGCTGTTTACCGTCAGCCTCTGGCTACAGCTGGGACTGCCCGCCGAACTCTCGCGTTTCACCCCTTTCTGCCTGGCGCTGCCGATTATCGCTTTAGCCTGGCATTACGGCTGGCAGGGGGCGCTGATCGCCGCGCTAATGAACGCTATCGCGTTAATCGCCAGCCAGACCTGGCACGATCACCCGGTGGATTTGCTGCTCTCACTGCTGGCGCAGAGCCTGACCGGGCTGCTGTTGGGCGCCGGTATTCAGCGTCTGCGCGAGCTGAACCAGTCGCTGCAAAGCGAACTGGCGCGCAACCGGCGGTTGGCGGAGCGGCTGCTGGAAACGGAAGAGAGCGTGCGCCGGGACGTCGCGCGCGAACTGCATGATGACATCGGCCAGACGATCACCGCGATTCGCACCCAGGCCGGAATTGTGCAGCGTCTGGCGCCGGAAAACGGCGGCGTGAAACAGAGCGGCCAGCTTATTGAGCAGCTCTCGCTGGGGGTTTACGACTCGGTTCGTCGGCTGCTGGGTCGTCTGCGCCCGCGTCAGCTCGACGATCTGACCCTTGAACAGGCGGTACGTTCGCTGATGCGCGAAATGGAGCTGGAAGATCGCGGGATAGTCAGCCATCTCGACTGGCGCATTGATGAGGCCGCCTTAAGCGAAAACCAGCGCGTGACGCTGTTTCGCGTCTGCCAGGAAGGGCTGAATAACATCGTTAAGCATGCCAGCGCCAGCGCGGTGACGCTGCAGGGCTGGCAGCAGGGTCAGCGGTTGATGCTGGTACTTGAAGATGATGGCTGCGGGCTGCCGCCGGGCACCGGGCAGCAGGGCTTTGGCCTGACCGGCATGCGCGAACGTGTGACGGCGCTGGGCGGCACGCTCACTATCTCCTGCACGCACGGCACCCGGGTCTGCGTCAGCCTGCCGCGCCGTTATGTCTGAGGAGTTATGATGCTGAGCTTTCTGAAATCCCCGCCCGATGCGGCGCCGGTTGCCGATAAACAGGCGCTGGATGAACGCTACCGCTACTGGCGGCGTCATATTCTGATGACCATCTGGCTGGGCTATGCCCTGTTTTATTTCACGCGCAAAAGCTTTAACGCCGCGGTACCGGAAATTCTCGCCAGCAACGTCCTGACCCGCAGCGATATTGGCCTGCTGGCGACGCTGTTTTACATCACCTACGGGCTGTCGAAGTTTTTCTCCGGTATCGTCAGCGACCGTTCCAACGCCCGTTATTTTATGGGGCTGGGCCTTATCGCCACCGGCGTGGTCAATATTCTGTTTGGTTTCTCCACCTCGCTATGGGCGTTCGCTCTGCTGTGGGCGCTGAACGCCTTTTTCCAGGGCTGGGGGTCGCCGGTGTGCGCCCGTCTGCTGACGGCCTGGTATTCGCGAACCGAGCGCGGCGGCTGGTGGGCATTGTGGAATACCGCGCATAACGTCGGCGGGGCGCTGATTCCGATGGTGGTCGGCGCGGCGGCGCTACACTACGGCTGGCGTACCGGGATGATGATTGCCGGGATGCTGGCGATTCTCGCCGGGCTGTTCCTCTGCTGGCGACTGCGCGACCGGCCGCAGGTCGTGGGGCTGCCGGCGGTGGGGGACTGGCGGCATGACGAGCTGGAGATTGCCCAGCAGCAGGAAGGGGCGGGGCTGACGCGCAAAGAGATCCTCACCAAATACGTGCTGCTGAATCCCTATATCTGGCTGCTGTCGCTGTGCTACGTACTGGTATACGTGGTGCGGGCGGCGATTAACGACTGGGGCAACCTGTATATGTCGGAGACGCTGGGCGTCGACCTGGTGACCGCTAATTCGGCGGTGACGATGTTCGAGCTGGGCGGTTTTATTGGCGCGCTGGTCGCAGGCTGGGGATCGGATAAGCTGTTTAACGGCAACCGTGGACCGATGAACCTGATTTTCGCCGCCGGCATTTTGCTCTCGGTCGGCGGTTTGTGGCTGATGCCTTTTGCCAGCTATGTGATGCAGGCGGCCTGCTTCTTTACCACCGGTTTCTTTGTGTTTGGCCCTCAGATGCTGATTGGCATGGCGGCGGCGGAGTGTTCCCACAAAGAAGCGGCGGGCGCGGCAACCGGGTTTGTCGGACTGTTTGCCTATCTCGGGGCATCGCTTTCCGGCTGGCCGCTGGCGCAGGTAATGGAAATCTGGCACTGGAGCGGCTTTTTCGTGGCGATTGCTATTGCTGCCGGCATTTCTGCGCTGCTGCTGCTGCCGTTTTTAAACGCTCAGGCGCCAAGAACCGCCAGCGAAGCGTGACCTGCCTCTCCTTTTTACCCCGAGTGGGGCAAAACTAAGAAATTTTCCCGGTTCCGCCGGGACACTGTCTCAGGCCAGTCTCCGCGCGGCTTTTTACAATGCCTGCCATTCGCAGGTATAAAAATTAGCCCGGAGTGTCCTATGCTGGCCTTTCTAAACCAGGTGCGCAAGCCGACCCTGGATCTGCCGCTCGATGTGCGGCGTAAAATGTGGTTCAAACCGTTCATGCAGTCCTATCTGGTGGTCTTTATCGGCTACCTGACGATGTATCTGATCCGCAAAAACTTTAACATCGCCCAGAACGACATGATCTCCACCTACGGGTTGAGCATGACCCAGCTGGGGATGATTGGCCTGGGCTTCTCGATCACCTACGGCGTGGGTAAAACGCTGGTGTCCTACTACGCGGACGGGAAAAATACCAAGCAGTTCCTGCCGTTTATGCTGATCCTCTCCGCCATCTGTATGCTCGGCTTTAGCGCCAGTATGGGGGCCGGTTCAACCAGTCTGTTCCTGATGATCGCCTTCTATGCGCTGAGCGGTTTCTTCCAGAGCACCGGCGGTTCGTGTAGCTATTCAACCATTACCAAATGGACGCCACGTCGTAAGCGCGGCACCTTCCTCGGCTTCTGGAATATCTCTCACAACCTTGGCGGCGCGGGCGCTGCGGGCGTGGCGCTGTTCGGCGCGAACTATTTGTTCGACGGCCACGTTATCGGCATGTTCATCTTCCCGTCGATTATTGCGCTGATTGTCGGTTTTATCGGTCTGCGTTTTGGTAGCGACTCTCCGGAATCCTACGGCCTCGGCAATGCCGAAGAGCTGTTCGGCGAAGAGATCAGTGAAGAGGACAAAGAGACGGAAGAGAACGCCATGACCAAATGGCAGATTTTCGTCGAGTATGTCCTGAAAAACAAAGTCATCTGGCTGCTGTGCTTCTCCAACATCTTCCTCTATGTGGTGCGCATCGGTATCGATCAGTGGTCGACGGTCTATGCCTTCCAGGAGCTGAAGCTCTCCAAAGAGGTGGCGATTCAGGGCTTTACCCTGTTTGAAGTGGGCGCGCTGGTCGGAACGCTGCTGTGGGGCTGGCTGTCGGATCTGGCGAACGGCCGTCGTGCGCTGGTGGCCTGTATCGCGCTGGCGTTAATTATCGCAACCCTTGGCGTTTACCAGCATGCCAGCAACCAGTATGTCTATTTGATGTCGCTGTTTGCCTTAGGCTTCCTGGTCTTTGGCCCGCAGCTGCTGATCGGCGTTGCGGCGGTAGGGTTCGTCCCGAAAAAAGCTATCGGTGCGGCGGACGGTATCAAAGGCACCTTTGCTTACCTGATCGGCGACAGCTTTGCCAAACTGGGGCTGGGAATGATTGCCGACGGCACGCCGGTCTTTGGCCTGACCGGCTGGGCGGGTACCTTTGCGGCGCTGGATGCGGCAGCTATCGGCTGTATCTGCCTGATGGCTATCGTCGCGGTCTTTGAAGAACGTAAAATTCGTCGCGAGAAAAAGAAACCCGTTTTGCAGAATGCCTGAGTGATACGTATGGGTAACGTTGCCCGGCATTTATGCCGGGCTTTTTTATTACATCATCAGTGAATGACTCAAATGGGCGACGACATCGTTGAGTGAAATTTGTACCCAATCATGATTTTCTTCGTCGTAAAATGTCACTTCGGTCTCATTGCCATCAATAAGTAAAATAAAGCGCGCGCCCTGACGCTGGGCATTTTTTTGTCTGGTTGCGAGCCGTAAAGAAGAACAATCATTCAGAATGCTTAAATGTGGAAAACTGCGGCGTAAGCGCCGGCTCAGGGTCAATGCCACGCTGCGGGCTCTTTCCTGACATGGAATAATCACCAGATCAATATGCTTGCCGGGTAAGTTAACTTTTTTGGTACTGCTGAGCAGATGCATGATGGGTTCCAGCATAAAAGCAAACCCACAGGCGGACACAGGGTGGCCAATCAGCTGGCTGGCAGTATGATCATAGCGTCCTCCCCGGCATAACAATTGATGGCGATACGGGGCGTCAGAGTGCCACTCAAAAATAAGATCATTGTAGTTATTCACGGGGAAAAGTTTGCGGTCGTGAGTAAACGGGATATGCAAGGCCGTCAGGGTGTCACAGAGCCGGGTGAATCGCTGACGTGAGCGGGCTGATATCCATGACTCTAATTGAGGAGCCGGTTCCGCAAGACGCTGCATTAAACTGTCTTTATCCGTTAATAAACGTTCCGGACGGGTGTTGAGCCAGTTAAGTTGTTGGGCGTTCAACAGGGCGGCGAAAGGACGGTAGTATTGTTGTAGGGCATGACGAAAATGCGCAAACTCTTCCTGATTTCCGGTAGTGTTAACTTTGAGGTCGATGAACGGTAATAACTGAAGAGATTTAAAAAAATCGTACTGCAGGGAAATAAGTTCGATTTCAATGCCAATATCGGAATAGCCGAAGGTCTCAACACCCAGCTGGTGAAACTGGCTAATATTTTGCTGATGCTGACGACGAAACATGGTCCCCTGATACCAGACTCTTGTTTCAGTTTGCAAATTTCGATGCTGTGACAGTAGCCGTAAGCACCCCATGGTGCCATCACCGCGAAGTAATGCCTGATGATTTAATAAAAGCTCGCCGGAGTCAGAACAAAAAGACTGAGTTAAATCTTCCTCAAGTTTTTCCAGCAACGGGGTTCGTATTTCGTGATAACAATACTGGCGCAACAGGTATTCTGCTTTTTTTTCTAGCCACTCCCAGGTTGCCGCGGGATTGTGGTCATGTTTCCTGGGGCGGCCTATTTTCCGCGGACGTAAATTCCGTTGGAGTTTTTCCTCAAGTGATTTAGAGTATGCGGTGGTAGCCAGCAGGCAATTTTGGGTTAATGCAGATTCAATCCGCGTTATTATTGCCGGACTCATGCTGCCGAGGCAAAACTGTTGGTAAATATTGCGACGTTGTAATGCATTTTCACCCAGACGTAAATACTCGTCATGAGGTGTAATTCGTTGCTGCGGCGCATCGGCAGAGCTGTGATGGGAAAACTCATCAGTGCAGTGACATTCAATATATTTTTTAACGAGTAAAAAATACGCATTGGGTTCGACCGGGCTGCAATCGTAACGGCTATCCCACAGCGTGCCATGCCGCTGATGTCGGTGGTTGAAATCATGCGCGTAACCTTTCCCAAGGTGCTGCATGAAACGTCCCAGGCTTTCTTTGTCCGGGGCAGAAAGGAGTAATGTTATTTTTTGCAACGACAATGAATATGCATGTAGTTTTATGCTGTAAATAGCTAATGCATTATCAACGCAATGATAAAGATTGCTAATGTCTTCGTCATCTTTAAATATAACCTCATCATTATGCCCTGACAGTTTTACAAGATGAGGGATGCCATCAATGAATAATCTGTTTTTTCGCGGCATAGTTAAATTACTTAATTTAGTGATTGATAATATAAGGAGGGAGGCAGGATGTTTGTTTTATTATGATTGTCTTAATGTTAATCATTCTCACTCCCATATTTGAAGATCTTACAGGAGCTACCAAAAAACGACAAGGGTAGTTTGATAGCTCACTTTTTTATTTGTGACTAATTTCTGAAATCTGTAATTTTACCTGCTCTATACTCATGGATTCTTGCTGATTATTTTGCAAATTCCACAGCCGAAGATTTTCGTCATAATTAATTGTAAGAATGTATTGGCAACCACTTTTAAGCGCATTTTGATGTTGCCGCTTTAATTTCGCGCCGCTGCAATCAGTCAATACGTTTAAACCAGGCAGGTCTCTGCGTAACTGACAAGCCAGCATCTGTGCGCGGATACCACCATCATTTAGCTCGCTGGTAATAGCAATATCAGGTGCCGATTGCCATTGTGGGTTCTGGCCGTCACAAACGGTTTGTAGCAGCAAGAGTAAGCGTTCGATACCGATGGCAAAACCACATGCGGGAAGTTTCTTGCCGCTAAACAGTTCTGCGAGGCCATCGTAGCGGCCACCACCACAAACGGTACCCTGAGACCCTAAATCATCAGTAACCCATTCGAAGACCGTCCGAGAGTAATAATCTAAGCCGCGTACCAGGCGGGGGTTAATTTGATAGGTAATTCCTGCATTATCCAAAATCGTCCGTAGGGTATCAAAATGCTGGCGAGACTCTTCACCTAAAAAATCAAGCAGACGTGGAGCATGTTCAATAACGTTCTGAAGGTCAGGATTTTTACTGTCGAGAATACGTAAGGGGTTGATGGCAAGACGTTTCACGCTATCTTCATCGAGCATAGCGGCATGCTTAGTGAACCATTTGACCAGCTCTTCGCGGTGCGCCTGCCGTTCTGCGGAGGTGCCGAGGGAGTTTATTTCAAGGCGGACGTTCTGAGTAATATTTAAATCTTCAAAGAGATCCCGAACCATAAAAATGAGCTCGGCATCCACGTCGGCGCCGGACATGCCGAATGCTTCGATGCCAAATTGTGTAAACTGGCGCAAGCGGCCTTTTTGCGGGCGCTCATAGCGAAACATCGGTCCTTGATACCACAAGCGCTGTGACTTGTTGTAACACATATTGTTTTCCAGCACGGCACGCATACAGCCGCTGGTTCCTTCAGGTCTAAGAGTGATATGTTCACCACTTTTATCTGTGAAATCATACATTTCTTTTGAAACGATATCGGTCGCCTCACCCACCGCTCTTTCGAACAGCGTCACGGGTTCGAGCAGTGGCAACCGCATCTCCTGATATCCGTAACGAAATGCCATATGGTGGAGCTTTCTTTCCAGCCACTGCCACATGGGGGTTTCATCGGGAAGAACGTCTCTCATACCTCGTATAGCCTGGATCTTGTTCATGACAACTCCTTACTTAAATTAGAAAAAGAGGGTTTTGTTGGGCGTGTTTCTGAGACGTCATTTTTTTGACGATGACGCCTGGCAATGTAGAAAAGATAAAGAGGGAGAGTGGCCAGCTGTAAAACGATTCCCCACACCACCGTTGCCGAACTTTCTGTCATAAGGGCTAATGTGATGAAACAAAGCGCAACGAAGCTGAGGCAGCAGTAGCAATAGAAGTTTGTATGTTTCTTCTGGCGATTGATGACCATCATTACCGGGAGTGAAATGGCAGCGAAAGCGTAGGGTAGAAGGCTGGCGGAGATGGCCAGGGTAATAATGGTTTTGAACTGGCTTTGTAAATCGGGTGACAGCGTTAGCAGCAGGAGCAGGGTCATCAAAGATGCAGTGAAAACGAGCCCTGCCCACGGAACACCATGACGGTTTATTCGGGCAAAAAAATCCGGTAAAAGTCCATCCTCTGCGGCGGCTCTGGGGACTTCTGTCTGGAGAATTTGCCAGCCAGGCATTGCGCCAAGACAGGCGATAACCACCATAGCGGAAATCAGAGAGCCGGCGACTTTCCCCCACATCGCGGCAGCGCTGTCGGCAAAGGGGGAGGATGAATTCACCAGAACATCATGTGGCAGTATGCCCATCATGACATTGGTGGATGTGGCATAGCATAATCCCGCAATGGCTAAGCCCAGTAAGGTCGCCAGAGGGATGGTGCGACGGGGATTTTTTACCTGCCCAAAAGAGACTGATGCCGATTCAATACCGAGGAATCCCCATAACGATATCGTGGCGGCGTTGATAATGGCCTGCAGGTCGCTATGGTTACTGACATTCCAGCTCATCTGATAACGCCCGGCATCAAAATGCCACCAGCCCAGCATACCGATGCTCAGGATGACCACCACCATGCACCCACCGGTAAACAGCTGAGCGTATCCCACCAGCTTTGCACCTCTTAATCCCCACAGGACAGAGAGCCATAACAAGATAATACAAGCGCTGGTGCCGTAGAGGGGGTTATGCAGTGCGGGGAAGAAATAGGAGAGATAGCCCACGCCGGCAAGTAGCAAGGCGCAATTGCCAATCCACGTTGAAAGCCAGTAAAACAGGGTCATTTGCAGGCCAACGAAAGGGCCAAAACTCGCCGTTATACTGGCAATAATTCCCCCATTTCGTGGAAATAACTCACTCATTTTGCAAAAGATGAGTGCCAGTGCAGTAATGGCTAAAAAAGCGACCCCCCATCCCCACACGGAAATCGCACCGATACGTGCGAGTGTGGCGGGCAGCATAAAGACCCCGCTTCCCATCATATTTGATGCTGTCATCACGGTCAGGGCAAGCAGGCCCATCTGATTGGTTCTCGCGCAGCATTTACTCATGCCAGTCCCCATTAGGTGGATGATGAAAAACAGTCGCAGCGGAGTCTGATGTCTCCCCGGCGAATGTCTCAGGCACAATTTTGTCGTTACAACATATCGACAAAGCGGTAATCTGAATTAAGGCTCCGTAGGAACAGAGCCTGAAGGACGCACCGATATTGATTGGTCTCGGCATCGGTGACGTCTGTCCTGGAGGGCAGTGAGTGATTATCACTGCCCTTTTACTATGCGGCCTGTTTTTTCAGGTCGGCGATCACGTCATCAATCAGTGCATCAATTTTGCTGGAATCAAGGTGGTGCGCGGTGGCGATGAGGTGGGCAATATCGCCAGATGTAGCAAGACAGTGTTTCTTCCAGACGGCCTCTGATGGGCAAGGGAAGACGACGGTGATGGAGTTTTTGTTGCGCCAGGCATCAATTCCCGCGGACTGAAAACGGTCAACGGCATATTGCGCCATATTCAGGCTGCGTTCGATGCGACGCCGCCACTCCTCCCATGAATGGCTACGAATTGCCTCCCACATCATGAGTGGGGTATGACCGTTACGCGAACCTGAAATGGTTTTATCGTGAGCAGAAATATAATCAATCTCTACAGAGATCCGATCGACATTTTTCTTTTTAGCAACAACAATGCCGCAAGGAATCGGTGAGCCAATCATTTTGTGTCCGGAAACACCAATGGAATCAATGCCATCTGCGAAGTTAAACGGCTGTGGATTATCCACAAAAGGTAAGATCATTCCGCTCAGCGCCGCGTCAGCGTGAAGATAATAATCTTTGCGCTCAATGCCCAGTTCGCTAATTGATTGCTGAATGATGGCAATATTATCAATAGCTCCGCGAACGGTAGTCCCGATATTTGCAAAAATAATGGGGTGCTTTTCATTGTCGCGTTTTATTTTTTTGATTAAATCGGCATAATCCATCTCACCATTGGGCTGCGATTCAACAAGCGTCGATTTTATGCGCAACAGCTTGACGATTTTTGCCACGGAGTAATGGGTATCTTTCGAGTAGTATAGTGTACCGTTGGGGAAAATCTCCCGACCCAGATAGCAGCCAAACATATTGCCTTCGGTACCGCCATTGGTCACATACCCCCAGCTTTCTTCAAATGGGATTTTAAATAGCTGGGCGAAATACTCCATGACCTCTTTTTCAAAATCAAAGGAGTTTAATAAGTAGTTGCAGTATTCCCCCCAGTCACCACAGTTGTTGATTGAGAAGCGCATGAAACGTTCAAGGATGGTGTAATCAAAATCTGCCGATTCAGGATATCCGATATTAAAATATTGGTTTTTTACACAATATGACCAGAAAGAATCAAGTTTATTTTGATCGCTAATGGATAATGTCATTTTAAACTCCTTGGTGTTCTTATTTATATATCTGGATTTACTTGTCTAAATAGAGAGTGGTTTGGCCTTTTTTGCTTTTTCCTGCAGCCACGAAAGAAAATAAAGGAATAGTCACCATCATCATAAGTATTCCCCAGAACATGGAATCGCTACCTGACCCCAGTAAGGCGAAAATACAGTAGATCATGCCAATGACGACAAGCGTGCAGTAAAACATAAAGGTGCTGCCGCGGTTCATTTTCTTTGATACGAGAATGATCGGTAAGGAGATCAATGCATACATATACGGGAGCAAAGAAGCGAATACTGACATTAAGATAATGACTTCAAACTGCTTGGCGAGGTTTGGTGAGGCGGTAAGCAGTAATACAATGCTCATCAGAATACCGGTGAAAATAAGACTTTTCATCGGGACATCCTGTTTATTGGTGTCAGAGAAAAATTTCGGGAACAGGCCTTGCTGAGCACCTGCACGTGGCCCTTCTGACTGCAAAATGAGCCAACCCGAGATTGAGCCGAAGCAGGCAATAATACTCAAGGCGGAGGCAATGTTACCCGCCATATTACCGAACATGTAGCGCGCGGCGTCTGCGAATGGCGCAGCCGAGGTGATCAGAACATGATGCGGAACCAGGCCCATGATGACGGTGCAACTCCCGACATAACATACAGAGGCGATAAGCAGTCCCATTACCGTCGCACGAGGTACGGTACGCTCAGGATTTTCAACTTGCCCTGTTGAGACGACAGCAGATTCAATTCCTAAGAATCCCCAGAGAGCAATCGAGGATGCAGAAATAATTGCGGAGGAATTACTGCGCCCGGTCGCATTATAAACTTCGGAATACATTTCTGGGTTAAACCAGAACCAACCCACCAGGCCCACGCCTAAAATAACGACAAGGCCACAGGTTGCGGTGAAGGACTGTGCCCGACCGGCGACCCTGGCACCGAAACTCGCAAGGAATACAAATGCCCACAAAATAATAATGGCAGCGATACAGCCATAGACCGGGTTTTTTAATTCAGGGAAAAAGAAACTTAGATATCCAACGCCAGCAACCAGTAAGGCAACATTACCAACCCAGGCGCTTATCCAGTAACAGATGGTAGTTTGAAATCCGATAAATGGCCCAAAAGCATCGCTGGCATAAGCAACGATCCCTCCGGTTCGTGGTGTAATGAGACTGGTTTTAGCAAACACTAATGCGAGGGCAATAACACCGATAATGGTAAATACCCATCCCCATATTGAGATAGAACCAATGCCTGCTAAATTAGTTGGTAACATAAATACACCTGACCCCATCATATTCGATGCGGTCACTAATGTCAGGGCAATGACTCCCATTTTATGAGCAGAGCCTGAGCTAACTGTTCCCATAATGGTTTCCTATTAATTTTGAATTTTACGATAAGTGAAAGTTCGTACTGAAGTCGGGGGTATTTTTATCAACGAGAAGGTGCTGTTTTTGTGATGGGGGTCAAAAATGAGTATTAAGTAGATTATTAAACGCTGAAGATCTGGTGGTTATTTGTTCAATTGTGGCGCAATTGACTCTGTCCCCTTTTATTTAAACTATTTGTGCCGCGGTTTTATAATGCTAAGGCGCCGCTGCGACATGAAAAGATAAAAGGGCTGAAGCAACGGTTGTGTTAAATAATATGCGTTCATGTGCCTGTTTGTGGTTTATTTTGTTTCTTTTTAATCTGTTTATTTACTTTTGCTGGTTAGTCCTGAACAACAGCTCCCTCAGCCACTGTTGCGCCGGGTCGCGATGGCTACGTTCATGCCAGGCCATGCTTTTGCTAAATCCGGGTATTGTCAGCGGCGGCGGGGCGATGCGCATCCCGTCGGCCATCTTCGCCAGCCGGCGCGGCACCACGGCTATCATGTCGCTGATCGCCAGAATCTCGGGCAGCACCAGAAAACTACTCACCGACAGCCCCACTCGCCGCGAACGTCCCAGCGCCGCCAGCGCCTCATCGGTTACGCCACGAAAGCTATCGCCTTGCCAGGAGACCAGCACATGTTCCAGCGAGCAGAAAAGATCGAGGGTTAACGGCGCGGCGGCCAGCGGATGGTCTGCCCGCATCAGGCACACGTACTCTTCCTGATACAGCGTCCGGCTGTGGAGATCGGGCGGCGTGGAATGAGGCGTCAGCAGTGCAATATCGACATCACCCCGCTCGGTCTGGGCAAAGAGCATCTGCGGAGAGTCCGGAATAACGCGAACGCGAATGCCCGGCGCCCGTGTTTTCAGCGCGGCGATAAACGGCACGATCGCCGCTTTGAGCGCGTAGTCGGTCGCCGCCATTGTCCAGGTAAAATCCGCCTGTCGCGGGTCGAAGGTGGCCGGATAGAGCAGCGCTTCGGCATCCGCCAGCAGCTGCTTAACCGGCGAAGCCAGCGCCTGCGCGCGCAGAGTCGGCACCATACCGTGTGGGGCGCGGATAAACAGCGGGTCGTTAAAGGCTTCCCGCAGCCGGGTAAGCATGCCGCTGACCGCCGGCTGCGTCAGGGAAAGCCGCGTCGCAGCCCGGGTAACGCTGCGTTCATCGAGCAGGGCATCCAGCGCTTTCAGCAGATTCAGATCGAGGTTTCTGATATCAGATTTCATGATGAAGGTCCGCAGCGGCGATAAGTCACATTATGGTATGCCGGGGAGTCGACAGCGCGCAAATTCCCATTATGATAGTGGGGCTGCGGTAGATTGAGAGGAAGCATGATCTGGTTAGGATTAGCCACGCTGGTGGTTGTATTTGTTGTCGGTTTTCGGGTGCTTACCTCTGATTCACGCCGTGCTATTCGCCGCCTGAGCGAACGGTTAGCCATTACCCCGGTGCCGCTGGAGTCAATGATCGATCAGCTGGGAAAAACCGCCGGAAATGAGTACCTTCATTACCTTGAGCGCCCCAATGAGGCGCATCTGCAAAACGCCGCCCAGGTCCTGTTGATCTGGCAGGTGGGAATCGTGGATAGCGGTGAACAGAACCTGCACTACTGGTATCGTCTGATGCAAAAGGCCCGCCTGGCCGCGCCAATTACCGATGCGCAGATCCGTCTGGCACAAGGATTTCTGCGCGAGCTGGACCCGGATCTGAGCGAGATTGTCGCCCTCCAGCAGCGCTATAACGCGCTGTTTTTACCCGAAGACGGCGTGCACTGGCTGCATTGATATCACGGTACGTGATAATCACCATCAACGATGGTGATTAGATTTATATCACTTCCGGACAGATGATAGATCTCGTGAAATCACATAGTTACGAGGTCTTTTATGACACAGTCAATGCAACAAAGCGCCATCGTCTGGCCGGAAGCATACCTGCCCGGTACCACCGATAACTTCGCCTCCAACGAAATCATCGTCAGCGGCCTGACGGCGGCAGATATCTGGGCGCAGCTCAACGACACCACGCTGTGGCCAACCTATTACAGTAACGTGGCCGATATCCGTTTTCATGATGGTAGCGGACCGATGCTGAGCGCCAACGCCCGCTTCCGGTTCGCCACTTTTGGCTTCCCGATTGAAGCGCAGGTCACCGAATATGTTCCGCCGGTGGCCGGGCAGGCGGCGCGCATCGCCTGGCACGGCTGGGCAGAAGGCGATGAAACCACGCGTCTGGACGTGATTCATGCCTGGCTGTTCGAAGACTTACCCGGCAATCGCGTGCGCATTCTGACTCAGGAGTCGCAAAAAGGCGTACCGGCACGGACCCTGGCGCAGACGCTACCGAACCCGATGATCAATGGTCACCAGGAGTGGATTTGCGGCCTGGCCACGGCGGCGAGAAAAGCGCTGCGCGCTTGATGCTGCCGTCTGAGCGTTGGCGAGCCTCGTCTGACCGGCTCGCCACCTCATCAGCCACAATAATCAAGTTTGAAGTTGTCAAAACGTTAAATTAGTCACACACAAAATGTTACACTGCGCAGCTTTTCCGCCATTCAACCTTGCAGGTAACTGATGACTCCTCTGAATGAAGCCAAACAACATGCCAGCGAACACGCGCGGCCAAACTGGTCGGCGGTCTTCGCGGTGGCCTTCTGCGTGGCCTGCCTGATTACCGTTGAGTTTTTACCGGTGAGTTTGCTGACGCCGATGGCCCAGGATCTGGGGATCTCTGAAGGGCTGGCCGGCCAGTCGGTCACCACCACGGCGTTTGTGGCGATGTTCGCCAGCCTGTTTATCACCTCCATGATTCGCAGTACCGATCGCCGCTATGTGGTGATTCTCTTCTCGGTTCTGCTGACGGTATCCTGTCTGCTGGTCTCTTTCGCCAATAGCTTTGCGCTGCTGCTGGTGGGCCGAGCCTGTCTCGGGCTGGCGCTGGGCGGCTTCTGGGCGATGTCCGCCTCGCTGACGATGCGCCTTGTCCCGATGCGAGTGGTGCCAAAAGCGCTATCGGTTATCTTTGGCGCGGTGTCGATTGCGCTGGTGATTGCCGCGCCGCTGGGTAGCTTTCTGGGCGGCGTTATCGGCTGGCGTAACGTCTTTAATGCGGCGGCGGTGATGGGCGTACTCTGTACGCTTTGGGTACTGAAGGTGCTGCCCTCTTTACCCGGCGAAGCGCCGCATCAACAGCAAAATATGTTCGGCCTGCTGAAACGCCCCGGTGTGATGGCCGGGATGTGCGCCATCTTTATGGCCTTTGCCGGGCAGTTTGCCTTCTTTACCTATATTCGTCCGGTCTATATGACCCTCGCCGGTTTTGATGTTGATGGCCTGACGTTAGTCTTGCTGAGCTTCGGTATTGCCAGCTTTATCGGTACCTCGCTGTCGTCGGTCATCCTCAGGCGCTCGGTGAAGGCGGCCTTAACGGCTGCTCCGCTGGTACTGGCGACAAGTGCGACGGTGCTGGTGCTGTGGGGGGAAAGTCAGGTGGTGGCATCGGCGGTGGCGATAATCTGGGGCTTTGCTTTTGCATTGATTCCGGTTGGGTGGTCAACGTGGATCACCCGCTCGCTCTCCGACCAGGCGGAGAAGGCCGGATCGATCCAGGTGGCGGTCATTCAGCTGGCCAATACCTGCGGTGCGGCGGTAGGTGGCGTGGCGCTGGATCATCTTGGCCTGCTATCGCCGCTGGTGATTTCCGGCGCGTTGATGCTGTTGACCGGCCTGCTGGTGGCTGTCAAAGTCCGGGTGTAGTCGGGACTGCGTTTCACGGACGAGGCAACCCGGGCAGGGTACGTATGACGCCGCCCGGGAAAAGGCAGTGAAATAAATCTATGGGCGTTCGCCTTTTGCCAGACGGGCGTTAATATCGGCAATCACTTCCGGCAGGTCGGCCAGCGTATCAACCACATAATGCGCCCCCGCGGCATACAGCTTGCTTGCTGCACTCTCGCGGCGGGTGGCGATCTCTGCCGTCGTCATTGCCTGATATTCTTCCCAGGTGGCGCCAAACTCGTTGCCGGACACCGCCAGGCCGACGCTCCACATGCCGGCGTTCAGCCCTTCGGTAATCCCTGGAGCAGCATCGTCCACCTTCACACAGTGAGCGACGGCATCAATACCCAGAGCAATGACGTTTTGCAACGCCATCCACGGGCCTGGACGGCCGCCGGCCGCGAGGTCGTCGGTGGCGACCCAGTAGTCCGGCGCATAGCCCTGGGCGGCGGCGGCGGGCACCAGCTTCTCCATCACCGGGCGCGGGTAGCCTGAACAGGAACCCACTTTCAGCCCTTCAGCACGCAGTGCGGAAATCGTCTCAACAACCCCGGCAATCGGTGCAGAAAAGTCGACAACTTTGGCGATTTGCAGCGGCATAAACGCGGCGTAAATCGCATCAATATCAGCCGCGGTCATCGCCCGGCCAAATTTCGCCTGCCAGCGGGCATCCACGGAAGGTAATTTACCCAGCGCTTCAATATGTTGCCACTTGCCGAGCCCCATCGGTACGCGGGCTTCTGCCAGGGTGATATCAACATCAAATGCCTGATGAAAGGCCTCGACGAAAATTTGCGTCGGCGCAAATGAGCCGAAATCCACGGTGGTGCCAGCCCAGTCAAGGATCAGTGCGGTAATACGGTTCATGGCGGTTCCTTAGTGAGTCCAGTACATGGCGTTGTCGATAGCGGTCAGCAGGGCGGTAATATCGGCGGCATACACCTCGCCAATATTGCCAATACGGAAACAGTCGCTCTGCGAGACTTTACCCGGATAGATAACGAAGCCCTGCTCTTTCAGCTTCTGATAGAACGCGTTGAAGCGGTACTGCGGCGCGTCCGGAGAGTAAAACGCGGTAATGATCGGTGAATGCAGGCTGTCGTCCAGCAGCGGCTGGAAGCCCAGCGCACGCATCCCGGCGACCAGACGGCGCTGGTTGGCGCTATAGCGCTGGTGGCGTGCGACCACGCCGCCCTCTTCGGCCAGCTCTTTCAGCGCCTGGGCAAAAGCCAGCACGGTGTGGGTGGGGGAGGTAAAGCGCCATTTTCCATGGTTATCTTCCATGCATCGCCACTGGGCATACAGATCCAGAGACAGCGAGCGCGAGCGGCCTTTACAGGTCTCCAGTTCGCTCACGCGGGCAATGACGAAAGCGAATCCCGGCACGCCCTGAATGCATTTGTTGGCAGAGCTAATCAGGTAATCGATGTTCAGCGCGGCGATATCCAGCGGAATACCGCCGAAGCTGCTCATGGCATCCACGATGTAGCGTTTATCATAGCGCTGCGCCAGTACCGCCACCTCTTCGATGGGGTTAAGCATCCCGGTCGTGGTTTCGCTATGAACCATGGCAATATGGGTGATCGCCGGGTCCGTCTGGAGGATCCGTTCGATCGCTGCGACGTCTGGACGGGCGACTTCGCCGCAGTCATACGGGTGACAGGCAACGCCCATCATTTCCGCCATTTCAATCATCCGCGCCCCGTAGGCCCCGTTGCTGATGATCAGCACTTTGCCCTGCGGGCCGATTGCGCTCCCGAGTACCGCTTCGACCGCGTAACTGCCGCTGCCCTGCAGCAGAACCGAGGTGTAGCCTTCGGCCGGGGTAGCCAGCCGTACCAACTGCTGGCGAATGGTTTGTACTACGCCGAGATTGTAATCATCATCCCAGGTACAGCTATCGAACAGCATGGCCTCTTTTACCGTACGGGAGGTGGTCAGCGGGCCGGGGGTCAGCAGCAGGTAATTGCGTGAAGTCATTTATCTCACCATTGGTCTATACCAGATTAATATTATGATGCTGATAAGGGATGCCAAAGGTCAAAGAAAAGATCGTGCTGCAACAAAAAATTCATCTCCATGGGTATAATGGCGCTATCAAATCTGTTTGCGAGTCAACATGAAATCACCCTCTGGCGAAACGCCGCAATACCTGCTGATTAAGGCGCAATTACAGGCTCGTATCGAAAACGGGGCGTTAAAAAGCGGCGATAAACTGCCCTCAGAACGCGAGCTGTGCGCTATTTTCAATACCACGCGGATTACGGTGCGCGAGAGCCTGGCGCAGCTGGAAGCCAGCGGCGTGATTTATCGTGCAGATCGCCGCGGTTGGTTTGTGACCCCCGAGCGCCTGTGGCTGGATCCGACGCAAAACACCAACTTCCATAAGCTATGCCTGGAGCAGGGGCGAGAGCCGAAAACGGTTTTGCTAAACGGTCGGTTGGCCGCGGTGCCGCTTGATGTGATGGCGCCGCTGGCGCTGCAGCCGTTCGATCAGGTTTATCTGCTGACGCGCCTGCGGTATGCCGACGGACGGGCGATTTGCTACAGCGAAAACCACTGCCTGCCGGCGCGAGTGCCGGAGCTGCTGCGTCACGATCTGAACGGCAGCCTGACCGAGATTTATCAGGCTCATTACGACCTGATATATACCAGTATGCATTTGTCATTCTATCCAACCTCCATGCCACCGCAGGCGGCGGAGGCGCTGGGGGTGATGGAAGGGCGTCCGGCACTGCTGCTGCGCCGTCTGAATTACGATCAGCACGGGCGTATCCTGGATTACGATATCGAGTACTGGCGTCACGATAGCCTGCGCATCGAAGTCGATACCCACTAATTTTGTTGTTCCTGTGAGGCGCTCCCCGGCGGCATTACGCTGACCGGGGCTCCGGTTCACCACCGTCAGGCCGGCCTGACAAGGCGCGGCCGGCGCCGCCTCCAGGGGAAATGCCTGCATCGGTTTTACCCCGTCGCTCTCCTTCCGCCTTTCATCTTTTTGACACCGCGCATTCATCGTTTTGTCATAAATCCCCGGTAGCGTGACAATCAATCTGGTATAGACCATTTAAAATCACCATCCGATGAGGCTTACACGATGAAACTTTCCCGACTTGCTCTGCTGTCCGTTTTCGCGCTGACCAGTTCCCCGGTTTGGGCCGATGGGGTGGTCACCGTTTATTCCGCTGATGGCCTGCATGACGGCGATAACAGCTGGTATCAGAACCAGTTCGACGCCTTTACCAAAGCGACGGGCATCAAAGTGCAGTATGTGGAAGGCGGCTCTGGCGCAATCGTTGAGCGGCTGGCGAAGGAGCGTACCAACCCGCAGGCCGACGTGCTGGTAACCGTTCCGCCGTTTATCCAGCGTGCCAGCAAAGAAAATCTGTTGGCTGAGTTTACGCCGCAGGGCAGCGAACACATTCCCGGCGCCAATGCCCGTTACTCGCCGCTGGTGAATAACTACCTGACTTTTATCTACAACAGCCAACTGCTGAAAACCGCCCCGGCCAGCTGGCAGGAACTGCTGGACAGTCGCTACAAAAACAAATTGCAGTACTCGACGCCGGGCCAGGCCGGTGACGGTACTGCGGTAATGCTGCAGGCCTTTCACAGCCTCGGCGGCAAAGAGGCCGGGTTTGCCTATCTCGGGAAACTGCAGGCCAATAACGTCGGCCCGTCCGCCTCTACCGGCAAGCTGACCGCGTTAGTGAATAAAGGTGAACTGTTTGTGGCGAACGGCGACCTGCAGATGAACCTGTCGCAAATTGCGCGAAACCCGAATGTGAAAATCTTCTGGCCGGCGGACGATAAGGGCGAGCGCAGCGCGCTGGCCCTGCCGTATACCATTGGTCTGGTCCAGAACGGGCCGCAGAGTGAAAACGGTAAAAAGCTGATTAACTTCCTGCTTGATAAGCAGGCGCAAAGCAGCGTCAGCGCGCTCTCCTGGGGCCTGCCGGTGCGTAGCGATGTGACGCCAACCGACAGTAACTATCGGGCGGCAAAAGCGGCGCTCGACGGCGTGACAAGCTGGGAACCGAACTGGGACGATGTTGCCGTATCGCTATCGGCGGATATTGCCCGCTGGCATAAAGTGACCGACAGCGAGTAAGCCTGATGTTGATGAAAACGACTGCCTCCCACTCCCCGTCAATGACGGGGACTTCGGGGATAACCCTCGATTCTCTGCGCGTTGCGTACCACGGGAACGTGGTACTAAAACCGCTGTCGCTGACCATTGAGCCGGGCGAAGTGCTGGCGCTGATTGGCCCCTCTGGATCCGGAAAAACCACGGTACTGCGGGCCATTGCCGGGTTTGTACAGCCGGCGGGTGGACGCATTTTGATTGGTGATACGGATGTGACCGGGCTGCCGCCTTACAAGCGCGGTCTTGCCATGGTGGTACAAAACTACGCTCTGTTTCCGCATATGAAGGTCGAGGATAACGTCGCCTTCGGTCTGCGGGCACAAAAGCAGCCGAAAGCGTCGATCGGTGAACGGGTGACCGAAGCGTTGAAAATTGTGGGCATGGCCGAGTACGCCACGCGCTACCCGCACCAGCTCTCCGGCGGCCAGCAGCAGCGCGTCGCCATTGCGCGAGCCATTGCCGTTCGCCCGCGGGTGCTGCTGCTCGATGAGCCGCTCTCGGCGCTGGATGCGCAAATTCGCCACAACATGGTGGAAGAAATAGCCCGTCTGCATCGCGAGCTACCGGAGCTAACCATTCTTTATGTCACCCACGATCAGACCGAAGCGCTGACCCTGGCGGATAAGATTGGCATTATGAAAGACGGGTCAATGATTGCGCATGGAGAAACGCATCGGCTTTACCATTATCCGCCTAACCGCTTCAGTGCCGAATTCCTCGGCCGCGCCAATATTCTGCAGGCCACGGCGCTGACGGATACCTCCGGCCCAGGGCTGGTCAGCGCCAGCTGCGGCGGCGGGTTGGTTCAGGCTTTCAGCCAGGGCGGACAGCATGGTAATAACAAGCTGCTGTGCATTCGCCCGCAACATATGAGCCTGGCGCCGCGCTCGGCGGCCAGCAACCGGCTTTATGCCACGCTGACGTCAGTACACTGGCAGGGGGATTTGACCCATCTGCTGTGCGACGTGGCCGGCGAATCGGTGCGTATCGTAATGACGCATGTTAATCCGCTGCCGCGCGCGGGCGATAAGCTGGCGCTCTACTTTGAACCCAACGATGCGGTCCTGATTGAGGTGTAATGATGTCGCAGACGTTAACGCTGTCGCGCCCGCTGCTGAACCTGCGTCCCTTCCTGTGGCTCCTGTTGCCGCTGCTGGTGCTGGCGACGCTGTTTTTCTACCCGCTGCTGCTGATCGCCGAACAGGCGTTGCGCGATACCCGCGGCCATTTGAGCCTCGGGACGTTCTGGCAGGTAATGGAGTCCCGCCGCTTTATCGGCGCCTTGCTAAATACTTTGCAAATTGCGGTTTTTGCCACGCTTGGCTGTCTGGTGCTGGGCAGCCTGATGGCGGTGATTCTGGTGTTTATCCCGTTCCCGGGTAGCCAGCTGATTAGCCGGGTGATTGATACTTTTATCGCCCTGCCGACCTTTCTTATCACCCTCGCCTTCACCTTTATTTATGGCTCGGCTGGCCTGCTGAACGGCACGCTGATGTCGCTGTTCGATTTTGCGCTGCCGCCGGTGGATTTTCTCTATTCGATTCAGGGCGTGATTCTGGCGGAAATCACCGTATTTACGCCGCTGGTCATGCGTCCGCTGATGGCCGGACTGCGGCAAATTGATAAAAGTCAGCTGGAGGCGGCGAGTATTCTCGGCGCCCACCCGTGGCGGGTCATTGCTGAGGTTATTTTCCCGGCGGCGCTGCCGGCGCTGATGGCGGGGGGCAGTCTGTGTCTGCTGTTAACGACGAACGAGTTCGGCATCGTACTGTTTATCGGTGCAAAAGGGGTGAACACCCTGCCGATGATGGTCTACAGCAAGGCGATTCTTGAGTCTGATTACAGCGTGGCCTGCATGATTGCGCTGATTAATATTCTGCTGTCGCTGGGGCTGTTTATGCTCTACCGGCTGGCGGCTGCGCGTACCGGCGTGAGGAGCTAACGATGTTAATTTGGTCGCATAAAGGTCGCGCGGCGGCGGGAACGCTGGCGGTGGTGTTGTTTGTCGGGTTCTTCTTCCTGCCGCTGTCGGTGATCCTGATGTCCAGTCTGAGTCAGCAGTGGAACGGCCTGCTGCCGTCCGGATTTACCTTCGGGCATTTTGTGAATGCGTTTCGCGGAGCGGCCTGGGATTCGCTGTTCTCAAGCCTGGTGGTGGGGTTTTGCGCCAGCTTGTTCGCGTTGCTGTGTGGCATGTGGGCGGCGCTGTCTCTGCGCCAGTTCAGCGCCCGACTACAAAAATATCTTGGTCTGGCGTTTTATCTTCCCAGCGCGATTCCTTCCGTGTCGGTGGGGTTAGGGATTCTGGTGGCTTTCAGTCAGGGACCGCTAAGGATGAATGGCACTTTCTGGATTGTACTGGCGGCCCACTTTGTCCTGATTTCGGCATTTACCTTTAGCAACGTCTCCACCGGGCTGGCGCGTATTTCGCCGGATATCGAAAATGTCGCCTCTTGCCTGGGCGCTTCGCCGTGGTATCGCCTGCGCTACGTGACGTTACCGCTGATGACGCCGTGGATGATCTCCGCGCTGGCGCTCAGTTTGTCGCTGTCGATGGGGGAGCTGGGGGCAACGGTAATGATTTATCCGCCGGGTTGGACGACGCTGCCGGTCACCATTTTCAGTCTGACCGATCGCGGGAATATTGCCGATGGCTCGGCGCTGACCATCGTGCTGGCGGGGGTGACGCTGCTGCTGATGATTAAGCTTGAGCGCATCGCTCGCCGATTGAGCCTGAGATAAGATTTCCCCGGTAGCGTGACGCTTACCGGGGGGAAGTACCTTGTCAAGCGGACTGGCGTCACACGCCGCCTCCGGGGCAAGCTATGGCATCAGAACCACGCTTCAAACATGCCGCCGACGTTCAGGGAGTCCAGCTGCTCGTCGCGGGTGCCGTTCACCTTCGCGGTATGGTTATTATCGACCTGACCGCCGGTGACGTAGAAGCGCAGCATCGGACGGAACTCCGGCCCCATCCCGATGGCGATGTTCTGCGACAGCGTCAGCTTCCAGCCGTGGTTATCCCCGCCCTGATCGTAATCAACGCGCTGGTAGCCCGCTTCCAGCCAGGTGGAGTGCACATCGTTCCAGAAGTACATCGGACGGACGATGGCGCCGTAGTTCTTGCGGTTGTCGGTGTTGTCCTTGCTGTTGTCATAGTCATGGAAGGCCAACAGGTATTCGACCTGCGCCTGCCGGGTGAACTTATAGTTACCTTCGAAGCTGGCGTAGACGGTGGTCAACCCGTCCGTTTTGTTGTAAACGCTGTTATCGGCGTTATCGGAATAGCGCAGGATAACTTTGTTCACGCCGCTGTCGTCGCTGTTGGCGTGGCTCAACAGCAGGCCGCCCTGCCAGGCATCAATCTGCGCGTCGTTGTCCACCGCTTTGGAGTCAAAGCCGTAGTTGGCGTAGACCTCGACATCGATGGGGCCGGCCTTAATGTTGTGGGTTTTGGTGGTCAGCGCATAGTGACCGTCGTCGCCGGTGCCGGAGCCGCCGGTACAGGTGATGCGCGACGGGTTAGACTCATCGGCCATGACTTCCGGACTACAGGACTCGACCTGCGAAACCGCGGCGACATCGAACTGAACGCCGCCGATATCGAAGTTTTTCACCCCGGCGCCCTGGCCGTCGTGGTTCATCCAGAAGTAGTCGTTGATCCCCTGCTGTGGACGCTGGTGGAAGTCACGACCGGCCCAGATATAGGCGCCGGGATTGGATGCCAGCACGTTGGTGACGCCAACATAGGCCTTCTTGAGGTTAACTTCGTCGCTCCAGTGGTCGAACATCACGTTGATATCCCAGATGGCGCCCTGGCTGCTCTTAAAGGCTTTGGTAATCTGGAACTCGCCGCCGTTGCCTTCGTTACCCAGACGACCAATCGCCGAGGCGCCGTTATAGGAGCCATCGACGCCAACGAACTTCTGATCGCCGCTCTGGAACTGGGCGCCGTAGCGGGCGTAGCCGCTAAACTTCAGACCGAACGGAATCGCCATATCCGGCGAAGCGGCGGTGGTTTGCGGGTTGGTCATGACGTCCACTTTCTTATTGGCGGCGGCATCAATTTTAGTCTGACGATCCGCCAGCGCCTTATCGACGGCTTTCGCCACAATGGCGTCAATTTGTTCCTGAGTAAAATCTTGTGCAAGTACAGAAATTGGACACAGCGCGGCGACGACCGCCATTGCTAATGGCAGCATTTTTACAGTTTTCATAATTATCTCGCTTTTAATAATTCATATATATCCTAAATAGTTCGAGTTGCAGGAAGGCGGCAAGGGAGTGAATCCCGATGAGCTTACTTTGGTCAGTGATTCGGGTAAGCGAGCGCAGCCAACGCACATGCAGCTTGAAATATGACGGATATATTCAGATAATAGCCATCCCGCCAGGATTAGCTGGTGTATTTATTTCGGGCGCAGTTGTTAAGTATTTATATAAATTAACGCTGGTATAAATGAATTAATTCTTCTGAAAATTCACGCGCCAGCAGTGAATTCATTAAATGATCCTGAGCGTGCACCATAATTAACGTCATTGGCTGGCGCGCCTCACCGGCGTCCTGCTCGATGAGCCGGGTCTGCATCAGGTGTGCGCGGCGGGCATAGCCGTCGGCTTCATTCAGGAGTAATTTGGCTTCATTAATATTTCCGCTACGGGCGGCATGTAACGCTTCAAAACATAATGAGCGTGACTGTCCCGCATTCACGATAATTTCCATTACCGCTTCTTCTAGATCAATCATAATATTACCTGAGGTGATTAACTTTATTATTAAAAGAATATAGCGAAAATTCCTTTTTCGCATTATTCCGGGAATGGTGATGTTTTATTATTTAAATTTTACGGAAAACAGGCCGCCAGCGGTATTTCCCCTGATTACTGGCTAACGGTTTCGGCAACCGGTACGTTATTTTTTGCTTTTTCTACTTCAGTTTTCATTAAAGAGCGTTCATAGGCGCGCAGGAACGGCAGGTAGATAACCGCTGACATCACCATGCAAATGAGGCACATGATGACCGGACTTAATGTCCAGTTAGCCGCCCATGAGGCGCCGACAGGAGCTGGCGTGGTCCATGGCGTCAGCGAGACAACCTGTGTCAGCCAGCCGAGACGGGTGGCGCCATAGGCCAGGATAGCGTTGATCATCGGGACGAAAACGAACGGGATAAACATCATCGGGTTCATAATGATCGGCGCGCCAAACAGGATCGGCTCATTAATATTGAAGAAGCTCGGCACGATGCCCATTTTGCCGATGGTCCGCAGGTGCGCCACGCGGCTACGCAGCAGCAGAAACGCCAGCGGTAAGGTCGACCCGACGCCGCCAATCAGGAGATAGTGGTCCCAGAAACCTTGCAGATAAACGTGCGGCAGGGCGGCACCGGCTGCCAGAGCCGCCTGGTTTGCCGACAGGTTTGCCATCCAGAACGGGTTCATAATGCCGGTGACAATCAGCGAGCCGTGGATCCCGGCAAACCAGAAAATCTGGCACATCAGCACGGAAAGCAGAATCGCGGGCAGGGAGTCGGAAGCGGAGACCAGCGGTGCCAGCAGGTGCATAATCGCCTGCGGCAGAATCATTCCGGTCTGGGCTTCAATAAACAGATTCAGCGGATGCAGGGTACCAATCACCACCAGTACCGGGATGAGAATTTCAAACGAACGGGCGACGCCGGTTGGCACCTCTTTCGGCAGGCGAATGGTGATGTTGTTCTGTTTCAGCCACGCGTAGACGCGGGTGGAGTAAATGGCGGTAATCAGCGCGGTGAAAATTCCCTGACCTGACAGGTACTGCGTCGAGATTTTACCGTCAGCATAAGGGGCCGCCACCAGTAAAAAGGCCATAAATGCCAGCAGGCCGGACATCACCGGGTCGAGTTGAAACTGGCGTCCCAGGCTGGCGCCAATACCGACGGAGATAAAGAAGGTCATCACCCCCATGCTCAGGTTGAACGGCAGCATCAGCTGTTCGCGGTACTGCTGCGAGAAATCCAGCCAGCCGCGGGCAAAACCGTTGGCGGTGTCCGGTGAAAAGGGGGGAAAGATAAATACCAGCATGAAAGAGCCGATGATCATAAACGGCAATGCGGCAGTGAAGCCATCGCGAATAGCGATAACGTACTTCTGCTGCCCAAGGCGTCCTGCCAGCGGAGTAATAGATTGCTCGATCACGGCAATCATGGACTGATACAGAGAGCTCATTTGCACACCTCTTATTGCGCCGGATTAATCAGCGACAGCGCATAATCCAGGACGTTATCTCCCCGTTGCATCCCGTAGTCCATGGCATTAATGGGCTGGACCGGAATATTCAGGGAGGCGGCTTTTTCTGACAACGTTTTCAACATGTATTTCACCTGCGGGCCGAGAAGCACCACCTGGTACTGCGGAAACTGCATGTCAAATTCGGAAACGCCGTAGGCGTCAATCTGCACCGGCAGGTTACGTTCTTTCGCCACGTCGACCATCTTCCTGACCAGTAAACTTGTGGACATCCCGGCAGAGCAGCACAGCATAATCTTGAACATCGACACTCATCCTCAAAATGTAAAAAGTTATTGCGTGGATGATTTGATATCAGACGGAAACCGGTTTCCATTCATAAAAAACAGAACTGTGATGACTGTCAAGATCTTCTCCTTATAGCGCTAATTAATTGGATTTTGCTCACAGATTTCGGCCGGTTTGGCGCTGTTTTTCCATGAAACGGAAAATCGGTTTCCAAATGAAAATGGAAACGGATATACTGGCGATGGTTATAATTGAAGCGATTCAGGGCCGGGGATGTACAGGGATCGGACGGGCCCTGTCAGGGGATAATGATGTCTACAATCAATGATGTATCACGTTTAGCAGGGGTGTCCAAAGCCACTGTCTCTCGGGTATTGAGCGGTTCGCGCGGAGTCAAAGAGGCCAGCCGTCAGGCGGTACTGCAGGCGGCAGAAGAACTCAATTACCGGCCCAATATGATAGCCCAGTCGCTGCTTAGCCAGAGCACCGGCTGTATCGGCGTGATTTGTGCTCAGGATAATATTAATCAAACGACCAGCTATCTGTATGCCCTGGAAAAACAGCTGAGCCTGCATCAGAAGCATCTGCTGCTCCGCTTTGCCAACACGCGCGCCGGCGTGATGAGCGCCCTCGAAGAGCTCAGCTGCGGCCTGTGTGATGATGTGTTGATTATCGGCGCGCGATTTCCATTAAATATTGACCGGCCGGATGTGGCGCTGATTGACTGCCTGGAAAGCGAAGGGGTGAACAATATTCAGTTTGACCACGCATTTGCGGCGGAAACGGCCTGTAACTACCTGATTAGCCAGGGGCGCCGACAGATTGCGTTAATTCATCCTGAAGGGAGCGGCTTTGCCGACCAGGTTTTGCTCGGCTACAAACATGCGCTGGAAAAAAATTTCCTGCCGTTTAATCGCAACCTGGTATTCCTCGACAGCACCTCGCCGTCGGTGGCGGTGCAGGAGCTGGTGAACAATGCGACAACCTTGAATTTCAATGCGTTACTGGTTGCCGATGAGCAACAGGCTCAGCACATTGTGCCGCAGCTGCTGGCGTTCAACCGGGCGGTGCCGGAAAAAGTCATGGTATTCAGCCTGGCCGGATCGTTACAGCTGCCCGGTATTCCGACCATTCCGGCGATTGAGTATTCGATGGACGCCATGGCGGCGCGCATCGTCAGCTGGCTGACGGAAAAAACCCAGATGCTCGGCGGCAGCATGTTGCGCGGTGATTTAATTATTCCGAAGCGCTGAGCGCCCTTCCTGAATCCTGCCGCGTGCACTTTTCAGGGGGGCCGCCGCGCTGGCACCGTTCGACGGCAAAGCGTTGGCGGCAAAGCTGAGGCGATTATGTTTCCGGGCAGCTGATTTTATCGATGGCTGCCTGATAACCCTTCTGGTTATTTCGCTCTTTCGCCAGCGTGGCTTCCCGGACATATTCCTGATTTGCCTGAGAGGCGAGGATTTTATTGGCAAAATCGGTATCGCTCAGGGTCGTTTTTGGTGCGCATTTCTCTTTCACCGCTTTCAACACCAGCTGCTTTTGTTGCTCGAACTGCAGGCTCTTCAGCGGTGATTCGGCCCAGGCCGCCGTCGCGCTGAGGGTGGTAACCAGGCACAATATCCAACACGCTTTCATGGTGCTTCTCCTCAAATAGTAGCTTCAGTCAACTATATGCGCAGGATGCGAAACACGCAAATTATCAGGAAGTTAAGTTGTTTAAAATCAGATCTATGCTACCCGAACCCGGCGTCGGGAATCCACGGCGATCAGCACCACGGAGGAAAGAATCAGCAGAGTACCGAGCCAGTCCGGTAGCGTAAAGGTGATGCCCAGTAGCATGAGCGACAGCAGCGCGCTGCTCAGCGGTTCGGCGCAGCTGAGAATCCCCGCTTTCGCGCCGCCAATTTTCTGTGCCCCGTTTAAATAGAGGCTGAAGGTCAGCGAAGTGCCGATCACCACCAGATAGAAGAAAGCCAGCAGCAGACGGCCATTGACGACAAAGTGGGTACCCTGGCCACCGTAGAACGGCAGCAGCATTGCCCCTCCCAGCAGCATACTCCAGCCGACGATCGGCAGGGTGCCGTATCGGGCGATGAGCGTTGACGGCCAGGTGGTGTAGAACGCGGCGGCAAATGCTGACGCCACTCCCCAGAGCAGCGCCGACGGCGAAATGGACAACGTGGTGGGATTGCCGTGGGTTACCAGCAGGAACGTGCCTGCCAGCGATGTCCCGATGGCGGCCAGCACCAGCGGCCCCGGTCGTGTTTTGCGGGCCAGCGCAAACCAGGCGACGATAATGGTCGGCGACAGGAACTGCAGCACCGTCGCGGTCGCGGCGTTCGATTTCTCGATGGTCATCAGGAAGGTGTACTGCACGGTCAGCGCGCCACACAGCGAGAAGAACAGCAGGCTGAAGGCATCTTTGCGGTTTTGCAGGACGCGGAAAATTTTGTCGCCGTGCACAAAGGAGAGCATCAGGAGAATCAGGCCAGCGAACAGCAGACGCGTCATGGTCAGAAACGGCGATGACATCTGGCTTTGCTGCATAATGTACTGTGCGCAAACGCCGGAACTGCCCCATAGCACCGCGGCTATCAATACGTTCAGCATCCCTTTTTTGCTGGAGCCCATCTTTTCCTCGAATGAAATAGCGCAAAGGACGCATCATAGCATGAGCCAGCGAGGAGCAACGGGCAGGAAATGGTAGTCGGGCAGCAAACTGCATGGGGCTTAGTGGCAGGAGAAGTTAAATCCCGTCAAAAAGAAAATCTATTGATGCTTTAACGACTTCACGTTGGTGATTGAGATGACAAACCTCTTCCCCCAGAACGCGTTGTGGGATGCTGGCGAGTTCGTGAGTCATCACGACGTATTCTTCCCCTTCTACGGTGACAACCGGTGTTAAACGATCGGCGCGCGGACCTTTGTAATTTCTCAGCGGGAATAGTGGGATCACGACCCGGGTATTGCGCATTCCAATAATGTCACTTTGTACATCAAGGAGATAAGGATACACAGTAATTCGACCGGTATTTTTATAAACGTAATACTGTATCGTTAAAACGTCCTGTATTCGTCAGAGAGAAGTCCATTTTCCTCTGTTAAATCATTGAGGTAGTCGATTGCCCTGGCATTTTCTTTTTGCCAGCGTGCCATTTCGATGCTGTGGATTTCGCTTTTTAGAGCGCTCGTCAACGTTTGAGAAAGATTGATGCCGATCTCACGAGCCTGTTTGACCAGTATAGGATCCAGCGTCACGCTGACATTCTGCTTATTGTGTTTTACGGCTGGCATGGGGAATCTCCAGGTGTTAGTAACACGTGTAGATTATACGGAAAAAAATAAACCCGCCATGTGGCGGGTTAAATAATGTACTCCCTGATATATCCGATCCGCGCGCTAGCTCAAATCGACGTTTTTGCTGCCGAACAGCCAGGTGCAGATGAAGCCGCACAGATAGGCCACCGCCAGACCTGCGGCGTAAACCGCCATGCCGGCGTAGATCCCGCTCGCGGAGGTCATCAGCGGTAGTGCCACGAGGCCAGAAGGGCCAAAGACCGTATTCAGCCCCGCCGGCAGGCCCAGCCACGCGATCAGACCGAGGAAAAAGCCGCCGCAGGCACCGCCGATACAGGCGGTGATAAACGGCTTCATGCGTGGCAGGGTTACGCCATAAATCAGCGGTTCGCCGATACCGAGAAAGCCGGGAATGATCGCCCCTTTAATCTGGGTCCGCAGCATCGAGCCGTGCTTCGCCCGCCAGTACAGCGCCAGCGCGGCACCGACCTGCCCGGCCCCTGCCATCGCCAGAATCGGGAACAGCGAGTTAAATCCTTGCGCATCGACCAGCGCAAAATAGACTGGTACGAAGCCCTGATGGACGCCGAACATCACCGCCAGCAGGAACAGACCGGCGAGCACCGCGGAGCCAAACGGGTTGCCGTTGAGATGGAGGAACAGCCACGACATCCCGGTAAACAGCCAGCCGCCGATGGGCATAATCACCGTAAAGGTCACCGCGCCCATAATCAGCAGAGTGACTGCCGAGGTCAGGATCATATCGAGGTTGGCCGGCATCACGCGGCGTACCTGCTTTTCCACCCACGCGCCGAGAATCGAGGCAATCAGCACGCCGATAATGTTGCCGCGCGGGTCGATGCCGTGACCGAAGAAGGTGGTGATGCCGGAGAAGAACCCGCTGGTGGCTTCGGGGTTATAGCCGAGGACGAACAGCGACGCGATAATGGCGCCGTTGACTCCGGAACCGCCAAACGCTTTCTGCGCGTTATAGCCAATCAGGATGCTCAGGAAGGTGAACATCCCCTTGCTGAAGACTTTCATGTAGCCGATTAGCGCTACCAGCGAGGCGCTGGGATGGGCGTTCTCCAGCACGAACATCTGTTCTGCCAGCGTCGCGAAGCCGAGCAGCAGGCCGACGGCGATAAAACCGGGAATCAGCGGGGTAAAAATAGTGGCGAATTTGGCAAGAAACTTCTGCACGCCGCTGGTTTGCTTGCTTTTCAGCGCCTGTTTTTTCTCTGCCGCCACCGCCGCCAGAGACGGCGCGTCGGCCGGCGCCTCTTCCAGCAGTAGGTTCATCATTTCCGCGGCGGTTTGCGCTTTACCGGGGCCGAGCACCACCTGAAACTGCTCATCGCTGACGATAACCCCCATCACCCCTTCAATCTGGCGGATGGCGGCGCTATCGGCGAGCTGCTCGTCACGTAGGGTTAAACGCAGGCGGGTCATACAGTTCCCCGCCTGGGCGACGTTTCCGGCCCCGCCAACATGCGTAAGGATCCGCGCTATCATCTCTTTATTTATTTTTGCCATTGCACGTTACCTGGTTGTCGGCGCTTAGGTGTTGCTCAGCGCTTTGCGGATAAAACCGTTATTTTGCGCCAGCAGGGATTTTGCTTCTGCAGCGCTCAGATTCGCCAGCACCATAACAATGGCGGTTTTACAGTGGCGACCGCAGGCGTCCAGCGCGGCCTGCGCGGTGGCGCGATCGCAGTCGGTTGCTTCCATAACGATCGATACCTGACGCTCAATCAGCTTCGCGTTGGTCGCTTCAACGTCAACCATCAGGTTGCTGTAAACCTTACCAACCCGGATCATGGCGCCGGTGGAGATCATGTTCAGCACCAGCTTCTGCGCGGTTCCCGCCTTCAGACGGGTAGACCCGGTGACCACTTCCGGACCCACGACCGGGGTGATGGCCACATCGGCCAGACGGGCCATTTCACCATGTGGGTTACAGCTGACGATGGCGACAAAGGCGTTCTGGCTGTGGGCATACTCCATGGCGCCAATGACGTACGGCGTACGTCCGCTGGCGGCCAGGCCAACCAGCACATCGCGGTTGCTGAAGTTAAGATTTTGCAGGTCCAGGGCGCCCTGCGCTTTGTTGTCTTCGACGTTTTCGACGGCGCTCAGAATCGCTTTTTGGCCACCGGCAATCACCCCGACCACCTGCTCCGGACGGGTACCGAAAGTCGGTGGACATTCGCTGGCATCGAGGATCCCCAGGCGACCGGAGGTCCCGGCGCCAATGTAAATCAGGCGTCCGCCGGCTTGTATCGCCGCGGCCACTTTATCTACGACCTGAGCGATTTGCGGTAAATAGGGGGCGATCGCGTGGGCCACCTGCTGGTCTTCCTGGTTAATGACCGTCAGCATCTCGACGGTGGACAGGGTGTCTATATTGGCGCTATTGGCATTGCGGCGCTCGGTCAGCAGCGCGCTCAGGTCGATACTCATACACAAACCTCTTCAATCACAGTTAAGCCAGATTCTAAGGAATTAATTATTCCAATCATGTGAAGGTTATCACGATTAACACTCAACGGATAATAAGAGATTTGTAGGCAGGTCGGGAAGCGATGCAGTAATAGAATTGGAATATTTTATTACTGCATTCGTTCTTAACGGGTCGGGTGGTTTTTTTGCAGGCCGAAGAACAGGGCGATCAGATAGCTGATGGTCATCGCGAGGCTCATTTTCAACATCGTTTCACCACCGAGCCCGGCCAGCGGCGCGGCGATGCCGCCGCAGACAAACATCAGGGTCCCCATCAGTGCCGAGGCGGTACCCGACTGCGCACGGCTGACCTCGCTCATCGCTTTTGATCCGGCAACGGTGCTGATCCCGCTCATGAACGACACGGTGAAGAACAGGCCGATTAGCGCCGGCAGCGGCAGGTGTTGCCAGGCGAGAAGCAGGGTGATGACTGCGCAGAGCACCGCCAGACTCAGTCCCCCGCGCAGCAGCGTATCGGCGCTATAGCGGCGCGAGAGGCGGGAGAAGATCTGCGCGGCGATAATCAGTCCAATGCCGTTTACGCCGAACAGCAGACTGAACTGCAGGGCCGTCATGCCGTACTCGCTCTGAATCACGAACGACGACGAGCCGATGTATGAGAACAGCCCGGCCATCATAAAGGCCTGAATCAGGCAGTAGCGCATAAAGGGACGGTTTTTCAGCACCGGACCGTCGCTTTGCTGCTGTGTCGCGGCCGGACTTTTACCCGGCAGCGTTTCGCGCAGTACCGTCAGGCTCAGGAGCAGCAGTACGCCGCCGATAGCGGCCATCGTCCAGAACAAAATTCGCCAGTCGAACGCGGTAATGATGTAGCCGCCAATCACCGGCGACACCACCGGGGCGATGCCGTTGACGGTCATCAACAGAGCGAAAAACTGGGTCAGCTGAGTGCCCTGATATTTATCGCGAGCAATCGATCGGGAGAGCACTGAACCGCCAGCCCCGGCAAAGCCCTGTAGAAAACGCCAGCCGATCAGCATATGAATATCGTAGGTCGCGGCGCACATCGCCGACGAAAAAATAAACAGCAGCAGCGAGAGCGCCAGCGGTTTTTTGCGCCCGATGCGGTCGCTCAGTGGACCAAAAAACAGCTGACCGAGACCAAGGCCAATCAGCGCTGCGGTCAGCGAGAGCTGGGTTTGCGTGCCGCTGGCGTTCAGCTGCTGGGTTATATCCGGCAGCGCGGGCAGATAGAAATCGGTGCACAGCGGGCCGATGGCGGTTAACAGACCGAGAATTAACGCCCAGGAGAGGGAGATGCGCGGCATAAAAACTCCTTTAGCATACCGGGCGTTGCCGCCCGGTTGATATTGATTTAGCTGGCACCGCCTCCCAGCGACTGCCAGAGCGTGATGCGGTTTTCCAAATCGGTTTGTTGCAGAGAAATTAACGTGGCCTGCGCCGACCACAGCGTGCGCTGGGCGGTCAGGACCGACAGATAATCGCCAACGCCGGTCTGATATCGCTTCAGCGCAATGTCCAGCGACGTCTGCTCGGCGGCGACATATTGCCGCTGGGCATCCAGCTGTTCGCTCAGCGTTTCCCGGCGCGCCAGCGCATCGGCCACGTCTTTGAAGGCGCTCTGAATGCTTTTCTCATAGGTGGCGATCAGTCCTTTTTTCTCCGCTTCCGCATAGCGTAGCTGGGCCAGATTGCTGCCGCCGGTAAACAGCGGCAGACTGATCGATGGGGCGAACGACCACACCTGCATTCCGTGGCTGAACAGGGAAGAGAGCGCATCGCTGCCCACGCCAGCGCTGGCGGTCAGAGAGATAGTCGGGAAGAAGTTGGCCCGCGCCGCGCCGATATCCGCATTGGCGCTCTTCAGATTATGCTCTGCCTCCTGAATATCCGGGCGGCGGAGCAGCACCGACGAGGATACGCCGGCCGGTACCAGGCGAATGCTGTGGTCGCCGAGGCTTTCCAGGGTGCCGGGCAGCAGACTGTCGGGGACGGTTTCACCGGCCAGTAAATTGAGCGCATTTTTGTCCTGCGCCACCTGGGTGCGATAGCTGGCGACGCTGGCACGCGCCTGCTGGTAAACGCTTTCGGCATCGCTGAGGTCGCCCGCGGAAGCGGTGCCTACCGCCATCTGGCGGGCGACAATTTTGCGCGAGTTCTCAGCGCTGGCCAGGGTCTGCTGAGCCAGCGCCAGATTGCTGTTATCCGCCGCGAGCGTGACCCACGCGGTGGTCAGATCGGCAATCATCGTCAGGCGCGTATTCTGCGCGGTGTATTCGCTGGCAAGCCAGGTCTCCCGTGCCGCCCGCGATAAACTCTGATTCTTACCAAACAGATCCAGCTCGAAGCTGGAAACCGCACCGTCGGCCTCTGCGGATGAGGTGAGGCCGCTGGCGACGGTTTTACTGCGGGTATGGCTAAGTTCAGCGTCAACGGTGGGGAACAGCGATGCGCGAGTTTCGCCATACTGCGCCCGAGCGGCCTCAATGTCGGCAATCGCTTTCTGCAGATCGCGGTTGCTGGTCAGCGCCATGCTGACCACTTTTTTCAGCCGCGCATCGTTGACAACCTGCTGCCAGCTGCCGACCACCGCAGTGGCTTCGCCGTGAGCGCCAGGGAGCGTCGCGGGAACCGGCGCCGCCGGGCGGCTATAGTCCGGATCGAGGGAAACACAGCCTGCGGTCAGGAGCGCAACAAAAACCAGGGTCAAACGAAACATAACTTACTCCTGAGTAGGGCGTTGGCGGGTGAACAGACGCTTCACCAGCACAAAGAATAGGGGAACGAAGAACACCGCCAGCAGCGTGGCGGTCAGGGTGCCGCCGATAATACCGGTCCCGATCGCCACACGGCTGTTGGCGCCGGCGCCGGTCGCTACCGCCAGCGGCAGGACCCCGGCGACAAACGCCAGCGAGGTCATCACGATGGGGCGCAGACGGGTTTGCGCAGCGCGCAGTGCGGCACGTGACAGCGAGTAGCCCTCATCCACCGCCGCTTCGGCAAATTCAACGATCAGGATGGCGTTCTTCGACGACAGGCCGATGGTGGTCAATAGTGCGACCTGGAAGTAGACATCGTTGCTCAGATCGCGCATCCACGCCGCCAGCGCGGCGCCGAGCAGGCCCAGCGGGATCACCATGATCACCGAGAAGGGGACCGACCAGCTTTCATACAGCGCGGCGAGACACAGGAACACCACCAGAATCGAGATGGCATACAGGCTCATGGCCTGCCCGCTGGCCAGCTTTTCCTGAAGCGACATGCCGCTCCACGCCCAGGTGGTGCCTGCCGGCAGGCTGTTGGCCAGCGCTTCCATTTTTTCCATAGCCACGCCGGAGCTGAAGCCGGAGGCATTTTCACCCTGGATTTCGAAGGCGGCGGAGCCGTTGTAGCGCACCAGGCTTTCCGGGCCATATTGCCAATGGGTGGTGGCAAAGGCGGAGAACGGCGTCATGCTGTCATTGCTGCTGCGTACGAACCATTTACCGAGATCGGACGGTACGGCGCGGGCGTCGCTTTCTCCCTGAATGTAAACCTTCTTCACGCGTCCGCGATCGATAAAGTCGTTCACGTAGGTGCCGCCCCAGGCGCTGGAGAGCGTGTCGGTGACATCGCTCAGCGACAGTCCCAGGGAAACGGCTTTGTCATTGTCGATATCGACCTGCAGCTGCGGCATTTGCGGCAGGTCGTTGGCGCGGACCGACTGGAGTTCCGGACTTTGACTGGCGGCAGCCAGCAGCTGGCTGCGCATTTTCATCAGGCTATCGCGATCGGTACCGCCGCTGGCCATCAGCTCAAAGGTAAAGCCGTTGCTCTGCCCCAGGCCGTCCACCGACGGTGGGGTCATGGCAAACAGCGAGGCGTCGCGAATGCTGCTTAGATCCTGGGTGGCGCGCAGGGCAATCGCCTGGGCGGTGTTCTCGGCGCCTTTACGTTCAGACCAGTTTTTCAGCGACACGAAGGCCATCCCGGCGTTTTGTCCGCTGCCGCTGAAGTTAAAGCCATCGACGGTGAAAATAACGTTGGTATTGGCTTTTTCTTTGCTGAGGAACCAGTCGGTCACCTGGCGACGTACTTCGGCGGTACGCACGGCGGTGGCGCCAGCCGGGAGGGTGTACTGGACCATGATTTCGCCCTGATCCTCTACCGGCAGGAAGCTCCCCGGCAGCTTCCACATCGCCAGCGCCATGGCGCCGCAAATCAGCACAAAGGCGCCCATCATCATGGCAGAACGGCGTAGCCCGCCGAGCACGCGATGCTGGTAGCCCTGTTCGGTACGGCCCCACAGGCGGTTAAACGCCCCGAAGAATCCTGTGGTATGCGGTTTAGAGTGGGAGAGCAGCGCGCCGCACAGCGCCGGCGTTAAGGTGAGAGCCACCACCACCGACAGCATCATCGCCGAGATAATCGTCACCGAGAACTGGCGATAAATCACGCCGGTCGAGCCGCCAAAGAAGGCCATCGGTAAGAAGACTGCCGACAGCACCAGCGCAATCGCGATCAGCGCCCCGGAGATTTCTCCCATCGATTTTTCGGTGGCTTCGCGGGCGGGCAGGCCCTCGTCGCGCATAATACGCTCGACGTTTTCCACCACCACGATGGCATCATCCACCAGCAGGCCGATGGCCAGTACCATCGCAAACAGGGTCAGGGTGTTGATGGAGTAGCCGAACAGGGCCAGCACGCCAAAGGTCCCCAGCAGTACCACCGGCACCGCCACCGCCGGAATCAGCGTGGCGCGGAAATTTTGCAGGAACAGGTACATCACACAAACCACCAGAATGATGGCTTCAAACAGCGTTTGAATAACATCTTCAACCGAGATTTTAATGAACTCGGTGCTGTCTTTCGGATAGGCGATATCGTAGCCCTGCGGCATCTGACGCTGATATTCAGCAATTTTACTTTTCACGCGCGTGGCGGTATCCAGCGCGTTGGCACCCGGGGCCATCATCACCGCGATACCGGCGGCCGGGTGGCCGTTGAGGTTTGACGTGGCGGTGTAATCTTCGCTGCCCATCTCAACACGAGCGACGTCGCCCAGCCGCACCACCGAGCCGTCTGACTTGCTCTTGACGATAATATTTTTGAACTGATCGACCGTTTGCAGCCGCGACTGGGCGCGGACGGTGGCGGTTAGCTGCTGCGCGCTGGATGATGGCAGCGCGCCGATTTTACCCGCGGAAATTTGCACGTTCTGCGCTTCAATCGCCGTTTGTACATCGGAAGGCATCAGCGCGTAGGAGGCCAGTTTCGTTGGATCCATCCAGATACGCATCGCGTATTCTGCGCCGAAAACGCGCAGGCTGCCGACGCCCTCAACGCGCGCCAGCGGGTCCTGCATGTTACTGACCAGCCAGTCGGAGATATCGGAGCTGGTGGCTTTGTTATTTTTATCGTACACCGCGAGGATCAGCAGGAAGTTACTTTGCGATTTCACTACCGTGACGCCGGACTGTTGCACCTCGCTCGGCAGACGCGATTCCGCCTGCTGGACCTTGTTCTGTACCTGCACCTGGGCGGTATCCGGGTCGGTCCCCTGCTCGAAGGTGACGGTAATATCTACCGAGCCGTCAGAGCTGCTGGTGGAGGTGAAATAGAGCAGGTTATCCAGCCCGGTCAGCTGTTGTTCAATGACCTGAGTGACGCTGTTTTCCAGGGTTTCCGCAGAGGCCCCGGTATAGGTGGCCGAGATTTTTACCGCCGGAGGGGCGACGTCAGGATATTGCGCCACCGGCAGCGTCTGGATGGCGAGCACCCCGGCGAGCATGATCAGAATGGCGATAACCCAGGCGAAAACCGGGCGGCGCACAAAGAAGCGGGAAAACATCAGGCGTTGCCTCCGTCATTGTTGACTTCGACGGCTTTGACCTGCTGACCCGCAGCGACTTTGCTGGTGCCTTCAACGATCAGCTTATCGCCGCTTTTCAGGCCGTTCACTACCAGCCATTTGTCGCCGTATGCGTCACCGGTTTCGACTTCCCGTTGTTCTACTTTGCTGTTGCCATCGACGACGAGCGCGGTGGCATTGCCTTTGGCATCACGGGTGATGCCCTGCTGCGGCGCCAGGATCGCGTCGTCCATCACCCCTTCATCGACGTGGGCGCGCACGAACATTCCCGGTAACAAGACATGCTGCGGGTTCGGGAAGACTGCGCGTAGCGTGACCGAGCCGGTGGATTCGTCCACCGCCACTTCGGTCAACGCCAGATGCCCTTTTTCGCTGTAGGTGCTGCCATCTTCCAGGGTCAGGGACACGCTAAGCGTATTGTCGTTGGTCGCCAGCGCTTGTTTGCGCAGGCGCAGCAGATCGACGCTGGAGCGAGTGAGATCGACATACATGGTGTCCAGCCCGCGGATCGTCGCCAGGGCGGTATCCTGGTCGGCGGAAACCAGTGCGCCGGGGGTGACGGAAGAGATCCCGATACGTCCGGCAATTGGCGCGGTAACGGTGGTCCAGTTCAGGTTAATACGCGCGCTCTCCAGCGCCGCCTTTTTCGACTCCACGCTGGCTTTGTCCTGATTACAGGTCGACAGCGCATCGTCTGCATCCTGACGAGATACGCCGTTGTCTTTGACCAGCGCCGCGTAGCGCTGAGCTTTCTGACAGTCGGATACCACCAGAGATTGCGCCTGCTTCAGGGCGGCGGCGGCTTCGTTATAGGCCGCGCGATAGCTGGACGGGTCGATTTGATACAGCGCCTGGCCGGCTTTCACCATATCGCCCTCGGTGAACAGGCGTTTTTGAATGATGCCGCCCACCTGCGGGCGCACTTCGGCGCTGAGTGAAGCCGTGGTACGACCGGTCAGTTCGCTGATCACCGACACGGGCTGGCTTTTCAGCGTGACAACGCCCACTTCCGGCGTCACCTGTGGCGGGGCTGATGTTTGGGCATTATCGCATCCGCTCAGGATGAATAAGGCCGCTGCGATGGGGAGCATGGTATATTTCATTATATTTTTCTCAGGATGAACGACGTCCTCCCTGCTAATTAAATAGCAGGGTTCAGGCCAGCTGATGACGCATTTCCGATAAACGGAAACGACAAAAAGGGAATTTAAAATTCCCTGTTTATTAATTGCAGTTAATTATTTATCCATTAGCAACATAGCGGTTATTTCCCGATAAAGTTTCTCGAGGACTTCTGGTGCCACCGTCTGTGGAACAAGACGCCGGTAAATCGTCCCTTCCATCATCACCGCGGTGATCTCAACGCAGCAGCGGATGCGTTCGTCGCTCAGATGCGGATGCGCTTTGCGTATATGCGCACAGGCGTTGGCAAACATGCGCTTGTCGGCTTCCACCATCATGGCGGCGATTTGCGGGTTGCGGGTCGCTTCGGCGGCCATTTCCAGCATCAGCGCGTCATCATCTTCATCCAGGGTCTGTCGCCAGGCGAGCAGCCGCGGAATTTGGTCGGTCTGCGTTTTTCCGTCCATCTCGGCAATACGATAATCGATGATGCGGCGGATCATTTCCGCGATGATGGCGTCTTTATTGGCGAAGTAGCGGTAGATTTGCCCGACGCTCAGCTTCGCTTCGCTGGCGACCTGGGCCATGCTGGCTCCGTGAAAACCATGACGACGAAAGCAGTGACGTGCGGCAGCGATGATTTCATCCTGCCGGATCTTTTGCCGGGCGGCCAGTGCGTTGCTCATGGTTTTCTCCGTGGTGTCATAAAGTGAGAATGATCATTCTCATTTTTCCTTCATTATACGTTTCCAGCGGATGATGGAAAGGTTTTTTTAATTAAAAATAAGCACGGAAAATTTAGACAGGAAATAATGGAGAAAATAAGTATTTTTTGTGAAAGTAAGCGCAGAGATATCTTCATAATATTGAATTAAGGAGAATACAGATGGCATTGATTATAACTAAAAGTATTAACCCCGCGGATCAGGAAGAGTTGCTGGCAGGATTACGTGAATACAACCTGCGCTATCTGGATGCGACGCAGTTTGCTGACCTGGGCGTGTACCTCCGTGATGATGCCGGGGTCATGCTGGGCGGTTTGATTGCCAACAGAAAGGCCAACTGGCTCTGTATTAAGTATTTGTGGGTCAGCGAAGCTTCGCGCGGCAGCGGGCTGGGCGGAGAACTGATGCGCGCGGCGGAAAAGCAGGCGCGCGAGGAGGGCTGTCGCCATGTTCTGGTCGATACCTTCAGCTTCCAGGCCCTGCCGTTTTATCAAAAGCAGGGCTATCAGCTGCAGATGTCGCTCCCTGATTTTCCGCACGTCGGGATGGCGCGCCACTACCTGTCAAAAGCGCTGTAGCCCCGGCGGGCAGCCGACAGCGCGTGGCTTAACCAGCAATTCCCCGGCGGATCAGCGTCAGCGCGTGGCTGACAATGGTCTGTCGGGTGACGGAGGTTAAGCGTGTGTCGCTACGCAGGCGGGAGAATGGCACCAGAACCAGGCTAATCAGGGTGGTGAACAGCAGCTCCGGCGACAGGGCCGGGTTGAGTTTGCCCTCTTCCTGCCAGCGCTTCACCGTTGTCAGCATCCGGTGATATTTATCTTCGCCAAAGCGCGCGTGCATATGCTGGCGCAGTATCGGCATTTCGCCAATCACCTCCTGCATCCACAGCGGCGCAAACCAGGTGTGCTTCTCCGCCAGCGTCCCCAGCGCCTCGATCAGCAAGGTGAAAGCGGTCACCGGATCTTGCGGATGGTCGATAAAAATCTGGCCTATCTCACTGCGCAAAGGCATGAAGCGCTCTTCCAGCAACTGGTCCACTAACGCTTCCCGCGAGCTGAAATAGTAGTGCAGCATCGCCGGCGTCACGCCTGCTTCTTTCGCAATCGCATTGAGCGAAGTATGGGCGATCCCCTGGCGGGCAAACAGCATCAGCGCAATATCCATAAGCTGCTCGCGACTGGCCGTGCCGGGCTTTTTACCCCGCGGGCGGCCCGGACGACGAGGGACATCATTGTCTTTTTGTGCGGCCATTTCTTCATCCTCTCTTGACGGGATTCATCATTTCCCTAAATATTAATTATACATTTAATTAATTTCAAGCGAGTGATGTGATGACATCTCAAGTCGCGACCCAACCGGCACCGTCGATCCGTCTGCTGTTTAGCGCGCTGATGCTGGTTATGCTGTTGTCGGCCCTGGATCAGACCATTGTGTCGACGGCGCTACCCACGATTGTTGGTGAGCTCGGCGGGCTGGATAAGCTCTCCTGGGTGGTCACCGCCTATATTCTCAGCTCGACGATTGTCGTACCGCTGTACGGTAAATTTGGCGATCTCTTCGGTCGCAAGATTGTGCTCCAGGTGGCAATCGTGCTGTTCCTGGTCGGTTCCGCGCTGTGCGGCGTCGCGCAGAATATGACTCAGCTGGTGCTGATGCGCGGGTTACAAGGGCTGGGCGGCGGCGGTCTGATGGTGATCAGTATGGCGGCGGTGGCCGATGTGATCCCCCCGGCCAACCGCGGCCGCTATCAGGGGCTGTTCGGCGGGGTATTCGGCCTGGCGACGGTGATCGGGCCGCTCATCGGCGGCTTCCTGGTGCAGCACGCCTCATGGCGCTGGATTTTCTATATCAACCTGCCGCTGGGGCTGTTTGCGCTGCTGGTGATCGGCGCGGTTTTCCACAGCAGCAATAAACGCAGCCAGCACCAGGTCGACTGGCTGGGCGCGATTTACCTGAGTATGGCGCTGCTGTGTATCATTCTCTTCACCTCTGAAGGCGGCAGCGTGCGTGCGTGGAACGACCCGCAGCTCTGGTGCATACTCGCCTTCGGCGTGGTGGGGGTTATCGGATTTATTTATGAAGAACGGATCGCCGCGGAGCCGATTATCCCGCTCTCCCTCTTTCGCAATCGCAGCTTTCTGCTGTGCAGCCTGATTGGCTTTGTCATCGGGATGTCGTTGTTTGGTTCGGTCACCTTCCTGCCGCTCTATCTGCAGGTGGTGAAGGCGGCGACGCCGACCGAAGCCGGGATGCAGCTCATTCCGTTGATGGGCGGGCTGTTGCTGACGTCGATCGTTAGCGGGCGCATTATCAGCCGCACCGGCCGGTATCGCATGTTCCCGATTCTTGGCACGCTGTCAGGGATGGTAGGGATGGTGCTGCTGACGCGCATTACCATTTACTCGCCGATGTGGCAGCTGTATCTGTTTACCTCCGTGCTGGGAATGGGTCTGGGACTGGTGATGCAGGTGCTGGTGCTGGCGGTACAGAACGCCATGCCGGCGCAGATGTATGGCGTGGCGACCTCCGGCGTGACGCTGTTCCGTTCGATCGGCGGTTCCATCGGAGTCGCGCTGTTCGGCGCGGTGTTCACCCATGTTCTGCAAAACAACCTGCAGCGTCTGCTGCCGGCAGGGACGGAGCTGCCGCGGGCGCTGAATCCGGCCGCGGTGCATAACCTGCCGTCGGAGATCCGCCTTGATTATCTCGATGCCTTTGGCTCGGCGATTCATGCCGCCTTCCTGATGGCGGCCTGCATCATGGCGGTGGCCTTTCTGCTCTCATGGCTGCTGAAAGAGGCGCCGCTGAAAAAGGTGGCGAACTAGCCGGTTGCCGCGATGCGCGTCAGCGCCTGGCGCAGCATCGGCGTGGCGAAATCGAGAAATTTCCGCAACTTAAGAGGTGCCAGCCCGCGGGCGGTATACAGCAGGTGTACCGGCGCAGGCTCCGGTTCCATCGCCTCCAGTATCAGCGTCAGTTCACCGCACGCCAGACCAGCGATGGCCTGGTAGTGCAGCAGGCGCGCTACGCCGGCCCCCAGTCGCGCGGCATCGGCGGCGCTTTCCGGAGTGGTCACGCAGAGCACCGGCTGAAGCACCACGTGCCGGTCTTCCGCCATGGCCGCCTTAAACCGCCAGCCGCGATAGGGCATCGGTGATTCAATACGAATGGCCGGCAGCGTGCTCAGCTCACGCGGGCGCTGCGGGTGTCCGTGTTTTTCCAGCAGCGTCGGGTGGGCGCAGGTGACGATACGCATCTCGCCCAGGCGGGTGGCAACCATTCCGCTATCCGGCAGCGGACCAATGCGCACCGCGAGATCGATATGCTCGTCGAGCAGATCGGCATTACGATCGCTGAGCAGTAAACGGACGCGAATTTGCGGGTAACGTGCGAGAAACGCGGTGACAACTGGCAAAACATGCTGTCGGCCAAACATCGTCGGTGCCGCGATCGTCAGCTCGCCCTTCGGCTGCTGATATTCCCCCGCCGCCTGGCGTTCGGCCAGGTCAACCTCTTCGAGAATCCGCCGTGCGGCGGCGACATAATCGATGCCGGCGTCGGTCAGCGTCAGCTTGCGGGTGGTGCGGAGCAGCAGGCGCACGCCGAGCGTGCTCTCCAGCTCGGCAATATGGCGGCTGACGGTGGTCAACGGCATATTCAGCGCCCGTGCTGCCGCCGACATGCTGCCCAGTTCAGTGACTTTTACCAGCAGCGCCATGGCGCTCAAGCGATCCATAATTATCCCGTTTTCCGGAAAGATGATTGTCAGTATCGCAGTATTATCATTTATGGCGGCAGAGTCCATGATGAGCGCAGTAATCGCGCGTTCGGAGGATCTATGCCGGGGGACTTTCTCGATATTGCCATCACGCCTGATGTGATGGACGTTCAACATGAAATGGGGAGCGATGGTCTGTGGCAGTCGCCGTATCGCCAGCGCAGGGGAGAACGTTTCGGCGCCAGTGAAGAGGAGATGATCGCCACCCGCGACAGTGTTTATCTGGCAACGCTATCGCAAACCGGCTGGCCCTATATTCAGCATCGCGGCGGGCCGCCGGGTTTTCTCCATCTGCTGGATGACGCCACGCTGGCGATGGCGGATTTTGGCGGTAACCGGCAGTACATCACCACCGGCAACCTGCGCGGCAGCGACCGTGCCTGCCTGTTTTTGATGGATTACCCGCGCCGCGCCAGGCTGAAAATCTATGCCACCGTCGAGGTGCTGGCGAAGGACGATGATCCGGGGCTGCTGGCTCGGGTCACGCCGGACAATTACCGCGCCAGGGTGGAACGCCTGTTTCGCTTTCATCTGCAGGCGTTTGACTGGAACTGTCCGCAGCACATTACGCCGCGCTACAGCGCCCGGCAGGTGGCGGAGTATAGCCAGACGCTGCAGCAGCGTATCCAGGCGCTGGAGCAGGAAAACCTACAGCTACAACAACAGTTAACGCTAAAAGGAGAGTGACCATGACCGAAGTTCGCCCGCCGCTACCGCCGTTTACACGGGAAAGCGCGCTGCAAAAAGTTCGCGCCGCCGAAGATGGCTGGAACAGCCGCGACCCACAAAAAGTGGCGCTGGCCTATACGGCCGACAGCCAGTGGCGCAATCGCAGTGAGTTTGTCCATGGACGCGCGGAAATCATCGGCTTCCTGACGCGAAAATGGCAAAAGGAGCAGCAGTACCGGCTGATTAAGGAGCTGTGGGCATGGAACGATAACCGTATTGCGGTGCGTTTCGCCTATGAATGGTGTGACGACAGCGGCAGCTGGTTCCGCTCATATGCCAATGAAAACTGGGAGTTTGATGAGCATGGCCTGATGCATACCCGCTACGCCTGCATTAACGATCTGCCAATTGAAGCGCAGGATCGCCTGTTCCATTGGCCCCAGGGGCGCCGCCCCGATGACCATCCGGGACTGAGCGAGCTGGGGCTATAAACAGGCGATGTTACGGGTTAATCGGCTTTCGGGAAGTCGACGACCGTATCATTCACCCGGTTCACCATATTGGTGAACAGAATGGCGCTCACCGCGCTGATAATCTCAATCACCTGCTGGTCGCCGAAGCCGGTGTTACGCAGTGCGCTGACGTCGGCTTCCGGGAGCGTGCCGCGAGTGCGCACCAGGGTCTGGACAAACTTGACCAGCGCGTCGAGACGGGCATCTTCAGCAAACTCGCCGCGGCGCAGGGCATGGATTTGCTCGCCGCTGTAACCCGCTTTTTTGGCCATTAACGTATGCGCCGCCAGGCAGTAATCACAGCCGGTGGCTTCGCTCACGGCGAGGTTAATCGCTTCCAGCTCTTTGGCATTCAGGCTGCTTTTACTCAACATCGCGTTATGCGCCAGCGCTTGCTGCAATGCTGCCGGTGAATGACCGCCGATGGTCAAATAGGCATTGGGCACTTTACCCATCGCTTTTTTGATCGCCCCGAAAATTTCTGCGGCTTTACCGGTGACGTCTTGTTCACGAATATCAGCTAAACGGCTCATGGTGTGCTCCTGTGTCTGTGAGGGTGTGATGTGGCAATGGCGACATCTTAGGGATATGCGGCGTGCTAGACTGAGGCTCTTCGTCTCATTTTTTAGTCTTATCGTCTCAGGAGTGGCATGGACAGTCTCAGTCATCTGTTGGCGCTGCTGGCGCCGCGCTGCGAAGTGAATCTGCACTGCCGGTTTGGCGGTCGCTGGCAGGCCGGGCATGAGCAGATGCGCAGCGGCGTGGTACCCTGGCATTTTGTGTTGCGTGGCGAGGGGCGACTGACGGTCGGCAAACAGACCCGGCAGATGCGGGCGGGCGATGTCATCTTGCTCCCGCACGGCTCGCCGCACCTGATGGAAAGCCTGGTGGAGTGGGGGCAGATCCTGCCTGTCGCCCACCGCTTTAACGGGACCCTGACCGAGGTCCGAACCGGTACCGACCAGGATGCGCTGGAGATGCTGTGCGGCGAATTTTACTTCGGCCCGCACGTCAGCTGGTTGTTTGCAGAACCGGCGGACTTGATTCATCTGCACACCGACGAGCGGGCGGAGTGCCCGGAACTGGAGCTGCTGCTTAACGTGCTGGTACGGGAGAGCCTGATGGCGCGCCCCGGCGGCGGGGCTATCGTGCGTAGCCTCGGCGACACGCTGCTGGTTTTGCTGCTGCGCACGCTACTGGGTAGCGAAGCGCCGCCGGCAGGGCTACTGCGACTGATGAGCGATGAACGACTGATGCCCGCTGTTTTCGCGGTGCTGGAAACGCCGGAGCAGCCCTGGACGCTGGAGAGTATGGCCGCCCGCGCTTTTTTGTCGCGCGCCACCTTCGCCCGGCATTTTGCCCGCGCGTATCACCTTACGCCGCAGGCCTGGCTTTCACAGCTGCGGATGGCAATGGCTGCGCGTCTGCTGCGCGTGGAGCGGCAGACCAACCTTGATGTGATTGCCGGGCGCTGTGGGTTCCAGTCGCAGGCCTCGTTCTCGAAGGCGTTTAAAAAACTGTATGGCGTGACGCCCGGCGAGTGGCGGCGTCGGTAAGCGGCTTGTCGCCGATGATCCTCGTGGCGGCCGGTGCCGCCAGAGGCGTAAACAAAAAATAGTCGTCCGGTTTTCGATTGTGACGCCCGGCACGCGCGGGCCAGAATCCGCCGTATCACCAGCGAACCGGAGGACTGATGGATTTCGCACAACAACAGCAACAGGCGACGCCTGTGCTGCTGGCGCATGAAGCCAACCACCGGTAGATGATTTTATTTCCGGTTGCTGTTTTTGCAGTTTAAAACCTGACCATAAAGTCGTTATAGTTTTGGACGAAAAATAATAACGACTTCTATGGACTGACAGGGTAAAAATGATGAAATTGCGTTTACGGACAGCCGCCGCCGTGGTGCTGGCTGGTCTGCTGCTGGCAGGCTGCGACCAGCAAGGTAGCGATGCGAAACACATTAAAGTCGGCGTCATCAACGGCGCGGAACAGGATGTCGCGGAAGTGGCTAAAAAGGTCGCCAAAGAGAAATATGGCCTGGATGTCGAGCTGGTGGGCTTCAGCGGTTCGCTTCTGCCTAACGAAGCGACGAACGCCGGCGATCTGGATGCTAACGTCTTCCAGCACCGGCCGTTCCTGGAGCAGGATAACAAAGCGCACGGCTACCATCTGGTGGCGGTCGGCAACACCTTCGTGTTCCCGATGGCGGGCTATTCACGCAAAATAAAATCGGTGGCCGATCTGCAAGACGGGGCGACTATCGCCATTCCGAACGATCCCACCAACCTGGGGCGCGCGTTGCTGCTGTTGCAAAAAGAGCAGCTGATTACCCTGAAGGCGGGGACTGGCCTGCTGCCTACGGCGGTCGATATCACCGCCAACCCGCGTCACCTGAACATTATGGAGCTGGAAGGGGCGCAGCTGCCGCGCGTGCTGGACGACCCGAAAGTGGATGTGGCGATTATCAGCACCACCTATCTTCAGCAAACCGGTCTCTCGCCGGTGCATGACGGGATTTTTATTGAAGATAAAAACTCGCCGTACGTGAATATCATCGTGGCCCGCGAAGAGAATAAAGACGCGGAAAACGTGAAGGAATTTATGCAGTCCTATCAGTCGCCGGAAGTCGCCAGGGCGGCAGAGACTATCTTTAACGGTGGTGCGGTTCCCGGCTGGTAATCGTCAACACAAGGAGAGGTGAATATGGTCCGGCAGCGTCAGGCGGATTTACTGCTGGTAGCCGCTACGGTTATCGCCGCATGTGGGTGGATATTTTCTCGCGAAGCCATCGCGGGGATGCCGGTTTTCGCCTTCCTTGGGCTGCGTTTCTTTTTTGCGGCGCTGCTGCTGCTGCCGTTTTGTCGCGGCTTCCACGTGGAGAGGCGACACTGGCGGCAGATGACGATCGGCGGGCTGTGGTTTGCGCTGAACCTGTGTCTGTGGATCTACTCGGTCTCGACCACCGCCTCGCTGGGCGAGGGGGCGTTCATCATGAGCCTGTCGATGCTGTTTGTGCCGCTCACCGCATGGGTGATGATGAAAACACGCCCGGCCCGGGCATACTGGGAGTGCCTGCCGGTCGCGATCGTCGGCCTCGGGCTGCTGAGTCTGCATATGCCGATTGCCTTCCACCCCAGCCAGGGCTGGTTTCTGCTGACCGCGCTGGTGCAGTCGATCTGGTTTTGCTACACCAGCCGCTGCGCCCGCGATGTGCCCCTGATCCCGCTGACCACCGTGCAGCTGGCGATTACCGGGCTCGTCGGGCTGGGGATCTCCGCCGCCGTCGAAACCTGGGACCAGCCGTTTACGCTACCCACTTTCGGCTGGCTGCTGGCCAGTATTGTTATCGCCACCAGTCTGCGCTTCGGCCTGCAAATGAAGGGGCAGAAGTACGCGGCGGTGGCAAGCGCGGCGATTATCATGGTGCTGGAGCCGCTGTTGACGGTTATTGCCGCCGCGCTGTGGTACGGCGAACAGCTGCCGTTGCAAAAGATTATTGGCGGTATGTTAATCCTGGTGGCCCAGCTGTGGTTTCGCTGGCGGATGCTCAGGCCGTTACGCTAAACCGTGATGCTGCTGCGCCATCAGATGCAGCAGCGGCACCAGCGACAGCCCGTCAGGCATCTCGCCGCGGGCGATCAGCTGGCTAATTTCGGCGAAGGTAAACCAGCCTGTTTCCATCACCTCATCCTGATCCTCATCCATTCCGACATACGTCAGATCGCGGGCAAGCCAGGTGATAAACAGCTGGTCGCTGCTGCCATAGGAGGGGTTGTAGCGGATAATTTCTTCGGCCTGTTTCGCCTGATAGCCGGTCTCTTCCCGTAGCTCGCGCAGGGCCGCCGCGCGCGGCTCTTCCCCTTCATCAATACCGCCGGACGGAATAGCCCATACCACCTTATCGATCAGATACCGATAGTGGCGGATCAGCAGTACTTTGTCCTGCTGCATGGCGACAATCCCTACCGCCGGGCGCGGATAATGGACAGAGTAAAAATCGCGGCGCTCGGCGTCGGTGACGTCGATGGCCACCTTACGCATGCTGAACCACGGAGTGTGCGCAATCACTTCGGCGTCGTGCATATCGGCGACGGTCAGTCTCTTTTTCATCGTAGCCACTTCCTCAGAAAACGAGCGTTCAGGACATCATAGCCAGAGGCGGATAGCAACTGCAGAAAGTTGGCCCAATCTCATCGATCATTGCCCAAATGCCCATATTGCGCCAGGCTGGTGGGACGTACGATGTTCGCCAGATAACCGCGAAGAGGAGTGAACATCATGAAAATGACCCATATCCGTAACTCAACTCAGATTATTGAATATGCAGGAAAAAAGTTCCTGATTGACCCGATGCTGGCGGATCGTGGCGCCTGGCCGGGATTCCCGGGCACCGCCCGCGCAGAGCTGCGTAACCCGTTGGTCGGGCTGCCTTTTTCCCTTGAAACTATTATTGATGTCGATGCGGCGATCGTCACCCATACGCATGATGATCATTGGGATGAGGCGGCGATCGCCGCGATCCCGAAGACGCTGCCGGTTTTTGTCCAGCATGACGGTGATGCCGGACTGCTGCGTGGACAGGGATTTCAGGATGTCCGCCTGCTGTCGGAAGAGAGTGAGTTTGCCGGCATCCGCTTACAGAAAACTACTTCCGGGCAGCATGGCAGCGACCGCACCTATGCCGTGCCGGCTATGGCGGAGCGCCTGGGCGAAGCCTGCGGCGTGGTGTTTCGCCATCCGCAGGAGAAGACGCTGTGGCTGGTGGGCGATACCATCTGGCGCCCTGAAATTGAGGCCGATATGCTACGGCTGCGTCCCGATGTGGTGGTGCTGAATGCCGGCTACGCGCACGTGATTGGATTCGGGCCGATTATCATGGGCAAAGAAGATGTGCTGAAAGCCCATTTTACCCTGCCAGAGGCGAAAATTGTCGCTATCCATCTTGAAGCGGTCAATCACTGCCTGCTGAGCCGCGAGGAGCTGCGCGAATACGTGGCGGACAATCAGATTGCCGATTCTGTCAGCATCCCGCAGGATGGGGAAAGTATGATCTTTTAAGCCCGCCGCGGGGAACGGAGAGGATGATGAAATTAACCGATGTCGCAATTGTTGCCGTGGACGGGTTCAGCCCTTTTCACTACTCGGTTCCCTGCATGTTGTTTGGCGATAGCGTCTCGGAAACGAAACGTTTTAAGCTGCAGATTTGCGCCGAACGGCCGGGATTGTTGACCGCGCCCGACGGCTTTGCGCTCAACGCCAGCGCGGATTTCACCGCCCTTGAGCAGGCTGATATCGTGGTGGTGCCTTACTGGGGAGCGGTGCATCAGCGTCCGCCCCAGTCGTTGCTGGATAGCCTGGTGCGGGCAAGGGAGAACGGCGCTGAAATCGTCGGGCTATGCCTCGGCGCCTTTGTTCTCGGCTATGCCGGGCTGCTGGATGGCAAACGGGCGGCGACCCACTGGGAGTTTGAGCAGGCGTTTCAGCGGCAGTTTCCCGAGGTGCGGCTGGATATCAATGCGCTGTACGTCGATGACCAGCGGATCATCACTTCAGCGGGCACCGCGGCGGCGCTCGACTGCTGCCTGTATATCATTCGCCAGCGTTTCGGCAGCCTCGCGGCGAATCAGATCGCCCGACGTATGATCGTGCCGCCCCATCGTGAAGGGGGCCAGGCGCAGTTTATCGCCCAGCCGGTACCGAAAAATACCCGCGACGCGCGGATTAACGGCCTGCTGGAGTATCTCCAGCAGCATATCGCCGAACCGCACAACCTCGACTCGCTGGCGCAGGTGGTAGCAATGAGCCGGCGCACGCTGACTCGTCACTTCACCAGGGCCACCGGCATGAGCATTGCCGACTGGCTGACCATTGAACGTCTGCGGCGCAGTCAGCTCCTGCTCGAAACGGGGAATATGCCCGTCGAGCAGGTGGCGGAAAGCGTTGGATTCCGCTCCGCCGTGACCTGGCGCCAGCAGTTTAAATCCCGCTTTGGCGTCAGCCCGGCGGAGTGGCGGCGCACCTTCCGCCGCGGGACTTAACCGGCGAGCGTCGCGCTGTCGATCACGAAGCGATATTTGACATCGCCTTTGACCATACGCTCCCAGGCTTCGTTGATCTGATCGGCGCGAATCAGCTCAATATCGGCGACGATGCTGTGTTCGGCGCAGAAATCGAGCATCTCCTGAGTTTCCGGGATCCCGCCTATCATCGAGCCCGCAATCGCACGACGGCGAAATATCAGATTAAACACTTCCGGCGAAGGATGCGGGCTGGCCGGCGCGCCGACCAGGGTCAGAGTGCCATCGCGTTTGAGTAACGTGGTGAAGGCATCGAGATTGTGCGGCGCCGCTACGGTGTTGAGGATGAAATCGAAGCTTTTCACGTGGGCGGCCATTTCATCCTCGTTGCGTGAGACAACCACCTCATCCGCGCCCAGCGCTTTTGCCGCTTCCCGCTTCGATTCTGAGGTGGTAAAGGCCACCACGTGGGCGCCCATGGCGTGGGCCAACTTAATTCCCATATGTCCCAACCCGCCAATACCCACAATGCCGACTTTTTTCCCCGGCCCGACGTTCCAGTGACGCAGCGGAGAGTAGGTGGTAATCCCCGCGCAGAGCAGCGGCGCCACGGCGGCGAGTTGTTCCTTCGGATGGCGAATATGCAGCACGTAGCGCTCGTGTACCACAATCTGCTGCGAATAGCCGCCGAGGGTGTGTCCGGGCGCGTCTGCCGTGGGGCCGTTGTAGGTGAGAATCATATGGTCGCAGTAGTTTTCCAGTCCTGCTTCGCACTCTTCACACTGTTTACAGCTGTCGACCATACAGCCGACGCCGACCAGGTCGCCAACGTTGAACCCCGAGACCTGATTGCCGATGGCGGTCACCTGGCCGACGATTTCATGCCCCGGCACGCAAGGATAGAGCGTACCGGCCCATTCAGATCGCGCCTGATGAAGGTCGGAGTGGCAGACGCCGCAGTAATCGATGGCGATCTGCACATCGTGGGGGCCCGGGTCGCGGCGGGAGATAGCCATCGATTTCAGCGGTTGGGTGGCGGAGTACGTACCAATAGCATTGATCTGCATAGCGAAACCTCTTTCTGAATGAACGTGCTGGATGATTCGGAGGGGATGACCTGCTTTTTGGCGGCAACGGTAAGCGTAGCCTGGCCAGCGCGGGGCGTGGGGCGATTAGCTCAGAGTGTTAAACAGAAAAGGGAAAAAGAGACGGGGTAAAAAAGACGGGATAAAAAAGGAAGGGGGTAAAAGAGGCGGGATCCCTGCCTGACAGGGAACCCGCAGCGTTGAGGCGATTATTCAACCGGTGTCAGATAATCCAGGCGCAGCGGTTCAGCCAGCAGGCTGTCCATTTGCGCGATAAAGGCCTGAAAGTGCGGCAGGGCGATGTGCGCCTCCAGCGCGGACGGGTCACGCCACGACTCGCGCATGTAGAAGGTGTCCGGCGCATCGCGCAGCTGAAACAGGGCGTAATCCAGATTACCCGCTTCCTGACGGGTCGGCTGTAACAGCGCTTTCAGCGCCTGCCGCAGATCGGCCGTTTTTCCCGGTTTGGCTTTCAGAACCGCAATGGCAGATACCGTGTCGCTCGTCATCTTAAAACCCTTCCAGCACGATTTTGCCGACCGCGCGCCCGGTTTCCAGCTGGGTGTGCGCTCTCTGCAGGTTACTGGCGTTGATTGGACCGTAATGCTCGCCCAGGGTCGTTTTGATGGTCTTATCGTCAATCAGGGCCGCCACCCGGGTCAGCAGCTGATGCTGGGCCAGCATATCCGGTGTTTCAAACATCGAACGAGTGAACATAAACTCCCAGTGCAGCGAAATGCTTTTGGCCTTCAGCGGGCGGGCATCGAGGGTTTCCGGATCGTCAATCAACGCCAGCTTGCCCTGTGGGGCGAGGGCCGCAATCAGCTGCGCGTAATGTTGTTCAGTACTGTTGAGGCTGGCGACGTGCGTCACGGCGTTTACCCCAATCCGCGCCAGTTCTTCGCTGAGCGGCTTGCTGTGATCGATAACATGGTGTGCTCCGGCATCAAGTACCCATTTTTGGCTTTCCGGGCGCGAAGCGGTGCCGATGATCGTCATACGCGTCAGTTTGCGCGCCAGCTGCGTGAGAATGGAGCCGACGCCGCCCGCCGCGCCGACAATCAGCAGCACATCCCCGGCGTTGCCGCCTTCCTGCACGCCAAGACGGTCGAACAACAATTCCCATGCGGTGATGGCGGTCAGCGGCAGGGCGGCGGCAGAGGCGTTATCCAGCGAGCGCGGCTTCAGGGCGACGATCCGTTCGTCGACGAGCTGAAACTCGCTATTACTTCCCGCGCGCCCCAGCGCACCGGCATACCAGACTTCATCGCCCGGCGCGAACAGCGTGACCGCCTCGCCAACCGATTTTACGACGCCAACCGCATCCCAGCCCAGCACGCGCGGGGTATCGCCGGTAAATCCGGCGCGGACTTTGGTATCCACCGGATTCACGGAAATCGCCTTCACTTCAATGAGCAGGTCATGCCCTGCAGCAACCGGAACCGGCAGCTCGATGGCGCTTAAAAATGGGACGTTACTGCCTGCGGTAGCGGCGCGGGTAATGGCAATCGCTTTCATATACTCTCCGGTTTTAAATGGGATTTCTGTGGGAATCCATTAATGGTAGACCCCTGATGGGAAGGGAAAAACGGGGCCTGGGCGATAAGAGTTATATTGAAAAGCTGAAAATCGGTTTGGGGATAGATTTTGAACTTCCTGCCAGAATGACTGAGTCGTTTGGAAATCGCACCACTCTGCCCTGATGCATTCATTAGAATTTATTCGACCTCAGGCATCTCCTGATGTTTGAAGCCGTGAGACGCTAACATCAAGAGCAGACCGATGTGAGAAAGGTAAGACGATGAGTATGCGCAGCAATCAGGGATTCTCACCAGTATGAGAATGCCCTTTTCCAATATCAGCTTATTGCACCTAATGTACATTCAACTTTTGATTTTATCTCCGCGGCATCTTTCTTGCTGACTTCAATAAAGCCCTGCGCATCATATGGCACTTGCCTTGTTTGCTCGTCTTTAAACACCTGCGGGCTAATATCTATCCATGCTTTATCTTTCAGTTTTCTGGCATAGAAAGACAACTCATGATTGTTATAGGTAATTTTTGCCAATACTTTGCCTTGAGCTGTCCTGAAATCGCTATAGCAAACCGCCTTATTATCCAGTGTTATTTTGGTCGGGTCTGCAGGAGTGAGTTTTGGCGGGGTTGGTGTTTGGGGGCTCAGTTGCTGATTTCTGACCAGCGCAGCGCCAGAATGTTTACCATTGTCGTAGCAGATGGAGCCAATGGCCAGAAAGAGAGCAAGCGTAATGATGGATTGTAGCCAAAATCTATTGCCCGCTTTCTCTAATTTAGCTTGTTGTTCTTTCACCTTTGCATTCAGGTTAAGAACTTCTCTGGCTAATTCCCGGCTTTCTACCTGGACCGTCGCTAAAGCCTCTATGCTCTTATTTGCTGCCTTCAGATTGTTAGTCGCGATGGCGTATTGATCGCGTAAGTTTGAGAGTTTTAACGCATTCAGATCGGCTTCTCTTTTGCACTGTATCGCAACACGTTTAGTCTGGTGGAGATCGTCTTCAAGAGCGTTAATTTTACGCTTCAGCCCGTTAACTTCTGCTGTGTTATCCGCATGCCGATCCTCGTCTTCATCGACTTTCAGACGCAGCAAATCAGCAGGATTAATCCCGAGTTTTTGCATATTTGCTGCCGCCATTTTTAAGGCGGTGGCTGCTTCATTGGCACTACTATTATGAAGTGCAGAGCTAATAAGTTTCTTTATTCTTTTCATTTATATGGTTGGGATATATTTTTACAGCATTTTACGCTTTTAAATTTTTTGGATAAGGTCGGTTTGATCAAAAAACAACGCAATCTCTAGACGAATCCTATAACCGGCAATGAAGGAAGAACGCATCAAATAATACGATTCATCACCAGGAACGAAGGCAATGCGCGACATCCTGTTCTGGGTTTGGCGAGCGTTGCAGATGATGGTGTATTTTTTGCGCGGATGTCAGCAACCATCGATGGTCGCCTATGGACGATAGTTTTCTTCGCGTATTTTTTAATGAGAAAGTGACTAACGGGGGAGCATTTTGGCGGAAGATCACAGGAGTGATATTTTGTTTTTATGTTGTTGTTTTTATTTGAATTTATAAATATATATTTATTTTTTATACATATGCTTATACACATTTGTTTGACTGACAAGCTATCTATAGATAAAGCACCAGTGACCGTTCTTATCTAAAAAACTTTTTTTTAGAAAAACTGTTCACACTGTTCACTACGCATTTTTATCTTTATTATTCATGCGGTTATGTGGTGAATAGTTGGTGAACAGTGAACACTTTACTGTTCACCTCCACAGGTTATAGGTACAAGCGCTATAGTCTGCTGTGAGTGAGGAACGGAAGCTCGCTCTTTAATGCAACTGCAACCATCACTGCATGTGTAGTTTAAAAGTATGCCGTTGAGTTATTAATCCACTTCCCTGTGATTGTATAGATTTATTTTTCATCTCTATAAAATAAATATTAGTACATATCAAAGATTGATTTCACTCTATTTTCATGCCTTTTGAAACCTGTTCCCGCGCCCAGACAAGAGAGAGAGATTATAAGTTCATCATCGTAAGTAGAGATGTCGCGGACAAATCCAAACACAGTCTGAACATGACGTCCAGTCATAGCTCCGAACTTCGCGCTAGAACTCGTGCAATACCAAGGTTGAAATGTGAATTCCACTCTTAAATTATAACCTCGGTAATATGCTTTTTTTACCTCGTCAACATCATTAAGACCACCTTCGATAGTCGAAAAGTAGAAGGGTGCTTGTATTGAAATGAAACTTCCCATTTCAACGAGCGCTCTAAGGTCATTCCTTTTATTGAGTATTGGTGTTATGTCGATAACCGGAGTGTTTTTTAACACAATATCAAGGATTGAGCCGAGATAACTTGCAATATGAAATGCGCCACCAAAATCAAGGAAATAAAATCTTCTGCTCTTATCAATATTCCATTTCAAATCATTTGTAATAAATCCTCGATCATCAATAAATCCGTCTTCTTTTAGATTATTGAATTCACCAAGGTCACCTATAGTGAAACCTAACTTTTCAAAAAGCTCAAAAACACGACGGCAATTTATCCAATCCCAACGAGCAGAGCTTCGGGCGGTTTTTAGATTGAAAAGAGTCTGGATATCATTTTTTCTGACAATCATCTCCCACCTTTTCTTATATTCTCTAAGCTCTTTTGGATTCAGGTTTTGACTTAAAGACTTTTTTGTGTGAGCTAGATCATGACAATCTAAGCAAAGTACAGCCAAATTTTCTATAGAATGGTCTCGTGAAACAGACCATTCCTCTATATGGTGAACGATGATTGACTTGTGCTGTTTACGGCAAACACAACAAGTTCTGCGGTTGTGCCAAAGTAAATTTATCAGTGTACTTTCAGGTATAGGAGGTCGTTCACCCGAATGAAGCTGCTTTATATCAAGCTTAGATAAACCAATTCGTGAAAGCATTTCAGCGTTCATTTGTTTTAAGAACTTCAGAGTAAACCCTTTAGCAGAAAGATTTTCTGCTAACTCACTATCTATGCCTCTAGAAAGGAGAGCGTTTATAGTTCTTTGACTCATTTTTAATCCTTATGCATCTTCAGCCTAGAGTGAGCTCATTTCTGCAAACAACTGCTATCCTCACTGCGAGGCGTTATGAACACTTAGTGGCCACCTTTGTGGCTGTAAGTCAGATTGTAAAACATTTCCGACTGACTCCCCACAAGTTAGCAATACATAAATTAGCCGGATCCGCTTCTGGCACCGAGCAGTCTGATAACGTTTGAAGGTAAAAAGTTTTTTCTGGAAAAACTGTTCATACTGTTCACTCGGTGTTTTTGTTTTTTATTTTCATGATGTTAGCGGGTGAATACTCAGTGAACAGTGAACACTTTACTGTTCACTCTGGCCGGTGAGCAGGCAAAAAAAGACCGGCAATGCCGGTCCGGGTAGGTTATGTTGCGGTGGGTTCGTCGCACTTCGGCAGCCAGTCGGCGTTGCTTTCCTCCCTGAGGGCGAGATTGGTCTGCATACCCTGATTTGTGCGGCGTTTATCGTAATTCAGTCCGTACTCTTTCAGCATGGCAGAGAGCCCTTTGCCAAACATGGTCAGGCTGAGTGCATTCCTGTAGCCGTGGGCCTCCATGTACACCAGATAGGCGTGATACAGATACAGGCGCGGCTGGCGCGGGATAATGTTGGCGTTCCCCATATACATCCCGTCTGGCTCCGGCAGTGCCTCCAGATAGCCGCAAAAATCAAACGTCGGGTCAGCGTCGCGCTTGATGCTGAGCGCCTCGTCGGAGTTCTGCTGCGACTGGAGCAGGGCGCGGGCACTCATCGGGTCGCTGAACTGCTGCATCAGCTGGCGCACAATCACGGCCAGCTCGCGGGCGATTTTATCCCTGAGCTGCGGGTCGCGCTCCTCCGGGGCTATCTGCTCCGGGAAGTGGATGATTACCCGGCGACGTGACACGCCGCCGCTGCGGTCGGTGAAGCGCATCGGGTTATTGTTCACGGCCAGAATCACCGCCGGAATATGCGTCGAGTACGGGTTCTGGTATTTCGGGTCGACCGACACAGCATCGCCGCCGGTGATGGCCTTGAGTCCGGCACCGTCACCGCTCCATTTCTCCTGGTCAGGCAGACGAATGAGCGAGAAGCCAATCAGGGAGGCGCGCTTACGGGGGTCTTCCAGCGTGTCGATATCGGCTGACGTGGCGTTATCCTCTCCGGCCAGCATCGTGGCAATTTCGGCGAGAATACTTTTCCCGCTGCCACCGGGGCCGGTGACTTCGAGAAAAAGCTGCCAGTCGTAGCGGTTCGCCAGCACCATAAACAGTGCGGCCAGAATCACGTTACGTTTTGTCGGGTTGCCACTGGCCGCCCGGTCGAGCCAGCGCCAGAAGTTCGGCGCGTGGGTCTCCAGCGTTTCGCCTTCCACCGGCGGGGTAAAATCCACGTCACACAGGGTGCGCAGCCAGTGCGATTTACTGTGCGGGCTGAATATACCTGAGCTGGTATCGAGCACCCCGTTGCGAAAACCAATCAGACGGCGTGCCGGTGCCTCCTGCTGCGGAATAATCAGTTTCAGGGTCTCCACCACCGAGGCAATTCTCCCCGATGAGAACGGGGCGCGCAGGCGCTGGAATAGCCCGGCCACGTCGCGGGCAAAGTCAGACGGCGTTATCACCTTCCAGATGCCGCTTTCATAGCGGGACAGAAGCTGGCCGTTGGCATCCACGGCCAGCGCTTCGCCGTAATGCTCATGCACCCGCATCGCCTTATCACTGGCGCTCATGGCGGTAAATTCCGCCTCGCTCATGGTATCGAACGGGCTTTGGGCCGCTGGCCGGATGGCGGCATAAATGGCTTTCCGCGTGGCGTCTTCGCCTCTGAGCATCACCGCATCATTCCAGTCACCAAACACCGGCGGCAGGGCAACAACGCCCTCGCAGGCTGCTGCGGCCGCAGCGGCTTTTGTCTGGCCGTCGCCGTTCAGGTCACGGTCGGCGGCGAGGATGATCTGACAGGCCGGGTGTTTCTGACGGGCCAGGCTCGCCAGAGAAAGAAGGTTCACGGACGACAGCGCCACCATGACGGTTTCTCCGGTCAGGTGATGCACGGTAAGCGCGGTCGCATAACCCTCCGCTATCCACAGGCGTTTTCCGGCCTGTTTCTGCCCGTCGATGAGATGGCATGCCCCTTTGACCTGCCCGCCCTTCAGGGTGCGCTTGAGCCCCTCAGCATTAATAAGCTGGAGGTTAACCAGCGCGCCGGTTTCGTCATACAGCGGCACCGCCACATCACCGGCGCGGTAGGCCACGCCGCCGGTTTTGTGCGACGCGGTCAGCGTCAGACACTCACGACCGGCAAAGCCCTTGCGGGTCAGGTAGGCGTTGCCGGTGGCCGGGCGGGTTTTCTCCAGCAGTCTGACGGCCAGCGCAATGGCCGCTTTGCGGTCGGCCTCCGTTCCGGCCTCTGCGGCCGCCATTACCTCCGGGGCCACCGGTGGCAGGTGGCCGGTGACGGCGTCCACCTTCCCGGCGGCCTCGGATGCCGATATGCCGAACACCTTCTCAACCAGTTTCAGGCCGTCACCGGCGCCGCACTGGTTACAGAACCATGTGCCGCGCCCCTCTTTATCGTCAAAGCGGAAACGGTCAGCGCCACCACACACCGGGCAGGCCTGATGGCGGTTTTTTATCACTTTCATTCCCAGTGCCGGGAGAATGCGCGGCCAGTGGCCGCACGCCTGTTTTACGGTGTCCGTTACGTTCATTTTCATGGTTTTTTCTCCCTCAGTGCAGTACAGGCGATGTCAGATGGCGGGCACAGAGCTCATCCATCACGGCGAGCCCGAGGAAGGACAGCGACGGGGCGGCTTTCAGCGGCCCGGCCTCCATCAAATCTTCCAGCAGCGCACAGGCAATCAGACGGCCTTTTTCCTCTCCGTGCTGGCGCAGGTAGAAGCCCTCCAGCTCGGCGGCGATGGCGCTTTCCAGCGCGTCGAGGGTGAGGTGAGGATAGCGGTGCTGGCGTTCGCACAGGGTCAGCCAGGCACAGGCCACGGCGCGGCGATACAGGGCGGCACGCAATACAGGCGGCAGAGGCGTTTTCATACGTTGCCCTCCCCGGTGAACCAGCGGTGATTGCAGCGCTCGACCACGCCGTCGAGCTGGGCCGTCATGAGGTAAATCACGGAGGTGAGCTGTAACTGCTGAGTCGGGTCACGACGCAGGGAGGTGCAGTCCTGCACCTGCATCAGCTCGCCGACGAACTGGCCGACGTTACGCAGGTGCTCCAGGCATTCGAGGTCTTTGACGGTGATAACGGGCTGTTTCATGAGCACACCTCCGCCACCGGCAGACGACCGGCAAACGAGAGGATGTAATCGCGAACGAGGGAAAGGCGTGCGGCGTGTTCATCACCGGCGACGGCGCGGAGCATGCAGATACGGGGCTGACGGTCTGCGCGACGAACGGCGGCAAACACAAAGACAAACTGCGGGTGTGACGGGGTGAGGGGCGTAGCCATAGGGGCAACCTCCTTGAAGTAGCGGTTATCGCCACCACCGGAGTTCTCACGCTCGGGTGGTAGCCCAGACGGGGGTGAGAAACCGGCCTTCAAGGGAACCGGCCAGCCCGAAGGCTGCCCCGCCTGAGCCACCATTACGCAGATACAGCAACGGCTTAAGAACCGATGCGTAAACAACAGGTGCACATAGGCATAGACACAAAAAAAGACGCATGGCGCGTCTGGTGTCGCCTTGAAGTAACTCGGGTTCTCACGCCCGGCTGCCGATTTTGCGACAGCGATAAGACTATACCTGGAAACGGCGAAGGGAAGCAAGCCAGAAAAAGGGGCTTTTTGCAGAACGGACATCATCATGCGTCATAGCCCCGGTTGCGTTCGGCAATACGGTCAGCCATCCACCCGGTGATTTCCGACTGCGCCCACGCCACGTTTTTCCCGCCGAGGGAGATTTGTTTCGGGAAAGCCTCGCGGCTGATGAGGTCGTAAATCGTGGAGCGGGACAGCCCGCACAGGTGCATCACTTCGGGCAGGCGGATAAAACGCTCCTGAACGGCGTCAGAGACCGGCATCAGCGGCGCGACAGGGGCAGAAGACGGGGAAGAAAAAGCGGTGTGCATCGGGCTACCTCATAAAGTCCATACAGTGCCGGTCGTGTCCGTCCGGCTTCAGGTAGCGCTCTATTTTCAGCATAAAACGGGGCATTGCAACAAGGCGGGATGTGCCTGTCACTGACACAACGCAGGTCAAAAAACACCCACATGGTAAATAAAGGGCAATATAATGCAATATGGTACATCCTCGCCCATCCTGAGAAAGTAAAATCATTAATATCAATGAATAACGGGGTAATTAACAGGAAGAAACATTTAATAAACCTTTTTTCTTCCCGTCCTGTCACAAAGAAAAGTGAACAGTAGTGAACAGTCGGTGAACACTTCTGACCTCAACTGTTCACCACTTAACTTACTGTATTACTTATTTTTTTATTTAAAGTGAACAGTAGTGAATAGTTAACAGTAAAAAAACAAACGGAGAGTCAGGTTTTCCTGAGACCTTTCTCTGGCAAGCCGGGTGTTGACGTCCTGTTTGTGCCAGCACTGCCACAACCGCAACAGGTCGTGTTGTTGTGTGTGCCCCGGCAGAATCACCTCATGTTGAAATCACGAGGAAACCTGCCATGACCGACACCACCTTTATCCCTGATTACCTGAAACCGGCGCTGGAGCGACTGGCCGCCGCCAGAGCGGCCCATCTTGAACAGGCCCGCCTGATGGAGGACACCCTGACGGCCATCACCCGCGCGGAGGAGCAGAAAGCGGAGCTGGAGCAGGATAACGGCAGCGATACCCGCACCTGGCGCGCCGCTTTCCGTGCCGGGGGTGCCATGCTGACCGATGAGCTGAAAAGCGGCCATATCGAACGCGTGGCCCGCCGTGAGCTGGCTCAGGAATGTGACAATCTGACCGAAGTGCTGGCCTTTGAACGTGACCTGCTGAAAGTCGCCTGCAACAGCACCGCAAAGGCATTCCGCCAGGCGCATCATGCCGTACTGTCTGAATACGCTAAGGAAGAGCTCGACCGCGCGCTGAACGACACCCTCGGGCCACTGGTGCGGGCGATGGTGCTGAAAGCGGATGTGATGGCAAATCCGCTCGCCAACACCATCGGCCATCAGGGGTATATCGAGCCGGAGAAAGAGGTCATGCATCAGGTGGTGACCTTCCTGACCAGGAAAGTGAGCGACTTCTCCGTCACGCCAGCGGATGAGCCGGTGCTCTCCCTGACCGGCTTCCCGGCCGTCGCGCTTCCGCACATGGACCACGACGCCGCCAGCACACCTGGCCAGCTAAAAGTCTGGCAGGAGAAAATCCGTCAGCGCGAGGCTGACCTGAAAGCGCGGGGGCTGCTGCCATGATGCACTGTCCGTTCTGCAAAAAGTCGGCGCATGCCCGCACCTCCCGCTATCTGTCGGAGAACGTCAAACAGCGCTATCACCAGTGCACCAATATTGAGTGCTCCGCGACGTTCCGCACCACTGAAGCCATCGACGAGGTTATACGTCCTCCGGCGGAGAAAGCGCCGCCTGTCGCGGAGCCGGTCACACCCCCGGCACCCCGTAAAGTGCAGGGCTGCTACAGCTCGCCATACCGCCATTAATCAGGGGAGAACTGACCATGACCACCCTCACGCTACAGCAGGCCTTTGAAGCCTGTCAGAAGAACGAAACCGCCTGGCTGAACCGTAAAGCCGAACTGGCGGCCGCAGAGCAGGAATATCAGGAACAGGTGCTGGCCGGGGATGAGCGTATACCGGGCAGAATGCAGACACTGCGCGACATTATCGATGTCAAAAAATGGGAGATAAATCAGGCCGCCGGACGCTATATCCGCTCCCATGAAGCGGTGCAGCGCATCAGTATCCGCAACCGGCTGAATGACTTTATGCAGGCACACGGCGCTGAACTGGCGGCCACGCTTGCCCCGGAGCTGATGGGACTCAGCCAGCAGCCCGCACTCCTGACCGGTCATGCGCTCGACCGTTCGGCGCATTACCTGCGCGAAGCCCTGTCCGTGTGGCTGAGTACCGGTGAAGAAATTCATTATGCGGCAGAAGACAGTGATATTTTAACGGCCATCGGATTCAGGCCTGACGCGGCTTCGCGGGTGGATAATCAGGAAAAATACACCCCCGCACAGAGCCTGATTTATGCCCGCCGGCGCACGGAACTGGCCAGTAAGTAGCCCCCGCAAAAAATCCCCGAAAATACCGCTATTTTTCCCGAATTAAGCCATGCATCCACAGGGTGCATGGTTTTGCATGCGCTTTCCCGTCCCGTCACTTCCTTCGCAGCCCTGTCCCGGCGCGGCCTGAGCCCCCGGATGCACCTGCATGAAAACCGACCCACGAAGCGGGCAGGCGAGGCGGGGAAAGCACTGCGCGCCAGCGGTAAAGTATTTATTTAATGATATTTAATTTCGCGGCCTGAGCGCGTCGCTGCGCTGCGCGGGTTCACGGGAGTGTCGGTGGGTGGTGCGGTGCTGTTCGGGGGCGTGGCGAGCCTCTGAGGCGGTCAGGTGAAGTGCAAGAAAAGGCCGTCAGGAGGATGAGGGAAATTAGTCATTTCGGTGTTTCAGGTGAGGGCTATGAAGCGGCTCAATACTTTCCTGATCTTTATGTGCCTGTAGCGGCATGTAACCTCCCTACATCCGCATGAAGCGGGCTTGGCGGGGAGAGTATTGCGCGCTAATGTCATAACTTGACTGACGAGGAATAGGCCGAATATGTATGAGCCTTTCGTAGTTTGTGCTTCCGCAAGATCTGGGGTACAAATATCCTGATAGGGTATCTGGGAAGCTGGTTTAGCTTGAAATCAGTGATAATCAAAGCATCACGATGAGGGATTAGAATATGCGTAATAATGAATACCCCCATGGTATAGTGATTGCAGTTCATCCATATCCGAGGTATTTGAATAGTGATTGGATTCTGCATACGTATATAAGTGAACATAAAGAGCCTTTTAGATGGAAAAAAAAGGTGGATTTTTTTGAGCCATTTGACTATGGGTTAGTTTTTAGTACTTATCAAGAAGCATTAAGTGCAGCCGATAAAATAAATAAAGTGATTCGAGATGCAATTAACCAACTAGACGCTCCTCAAGAAATTAAGCACTCATATTTTTTAAGGGCTGAAAAGGCAATAATGTCTAGGGGGAGACTCAAAAATGAAGAAGATCTAATGTTTAATGAAGCGTTAAGAATTACTTCTTCGTTGCCGCGACCTAAAGATAGTGAAGTCATTATTAAAATTAATGCATATAGGCGAGCAGATATTTCCATAAAAGATGAATTGCTAAAAGAGATTAAAATTAACCCCTTAATTGAAATTGCTCATTTGAAAGAAAACAGGATGGTTATTGGAAAAAATGAAAAAGGTGAGTGGGGGCGTTATCTCTATTACAACGAACGGACCACCCAAGTAGCATTTAGAGAAAAGATTTCAAGGTCTTTCGGTTTTTCAGGCCGTGAGCACTGGGGGAAAGTTAAGTCTGAAATTAGACTGAAACTATTACCACGAGCAAATGAGCTTTTACAACTTGCGAGTGTAAAAAGAATGCTTGCAGAGGCATATTCTCATGGGCATAAAGTTTTAATGGCAGGGGGATATGTATTTTGGTACGAGGAAAATGGTGATATTGGATGGACAGTAAAAACTACTAATAGCAATGAATCGATCAAAAATGGTGAAAGCATTTGGCATGATGGGACAATTATATCAAAAAACCATGGAAGGATCGTAGTTTTCCCATACATTAAAGAAAATGGAGAAAAAGTTCAGGGACATACTAAAAATGCCCCTCATGATGGAAAAGCTAAACCTCGACATCCTAGCGAGTATGTTGAGTTGCCGTTTCACATTCTTGAGGATGACTTGATGGTCGGTCTTTTTGGTGAACTTAAATATGAGTGAAATTGTGAAGCTATAATTCGTTGGCTTCAATAATTTAGCACTTCAGCACCTGCCCGCCCAATGAGGCGGTCAGGTGACGAACGCATTTCTAGTAACACAACTACTATACTTGAACGCCAAGTAATAATTTTTCCTTGAAATATTTTTCAAAGCTATCTTTGTTACCGTTAAATATTGTCATAAGTTCATCGGAATCTAATATTATATTCATGATTACTCTAAGATAATTATCTAGTTTAATGCTTTCTTCTGGTAATTTCCCTACTCTATCAGACTTCAAACTATCACCGTGGGTAACTTTAGAGCGAATATTATAGAATGATTTAATATCATCAAATGTCTTGATGGGATCATAATCATATGGTTTCAAGAAAATAGAAACGCGCTCAGATAATTTGTGTGAGAGTTCAGAGTTATCTGTTGAAAATAAACTCTCTAGTGCACTGCAGTAATGCGATATTTTCATTGCAGGATCAAATTCTCGTTTTGCTGACTTAATGAAACTGAAAGCTCTACCATATCGAGAATATTTTGAATCCACAAAGGAATTAAACACAGTAGAATTATTTTTGTATAGATGAGTTTGAATTTTGTGATTTGTATCTTCCCATTTAATTAAATCATCTCTGCTAAACTCAATATCAGTATGTCTATTTCCCCCAGCTAACGTAAACAGGCTTAATAAACTATTATTAGACCATTCAGAGAATGTTTTACGATCAGTTTTATTGCAGTATGCTATCTCGCAAAGCATACCATTATCTTTAATCAGCCAAGAGGTACTAACAAGCATGTCTATCCATAAAAGCCAACTCATCACTGCATCACCACTTGATGTTGATGGGGAAAAAAAATCATCTTGAAGGTCGGCATAAATTATGTGGTTTGCATTATATAAATGCTCGTATTCAATAATGCCTGTAAAGGATTTAATTTCTTTATTAAGTATTTTTCTTATTTTCTTTCGATCTCTTATCAGTGTTACACCGGGAAGGAGATCAAAATCATCAAAGTTATCGCCCGTAACATGCATGAATCTCAATGTTGTGTAAAATTTAAAATGCATAATTTCCCACCATGTTATTTTCTTGGGTATAATTCATCACAATACCACTGCATCATGTTTTTTCTTTTCTCTAGGTAAAGAGCGTGGTTATATGTTCCGCGAATAGTATTTTTATCCATATGAGCTAATTGCATTTCAATCCATGCACTATTAAAACCCTTTTCATGCAATATAGTCGACATGGTATGCCTGAAACCATGGCCTGTTGCACGCCCTTTGTAACCAAGTAACTCAATCACTTGAGTCACACTTTCTTTGCAAATTGGCTTACTGCGGTTATTCCTGCCGATAAAAATGTAAGAATAATGACCGGTAATGGGCTTGAGCTGCTTAAAGAGTTCAATCACTTGAGTAGATAAAGGGACAATGTGAGGCCTACGCATTTTCATCCTTTCTGCTGGGATTTCCCAAATTGCCTTTTCTAAATCGATTTCATCCCACGTAGCAAAGCGCATTTCCTGCGTCCTCACACCAGTTAACATGACTATCTTAGTCGCATTTTTAGTGATGATGCTGCCGGTATAGGCTTCAAGATCTCTGATAAAATGAGGCAATTCTTCGGCGGATAAAAAAGGATGATGCTTTTGCTTCGGCACGGCTAATGCGATAGCTAAATCAGGGGCAGGGTTGTATTCAGCTCGGCCAGTTATGATCGCGTAGCGAAAAACCTCTCCACACCGCTGGCGTATCTTGCGTGTTTTCTCCAGTGCTCCACGTTTCTCTATTCGTCGCAGCACTTCAAGCAATTCTAAAGGTTTGATCTCACCGATAGGACGTTTGCCGATGAACGGGAAAACATCTTGTTCGAAAGTCTTAATGATTTCGTCACGGTATGCCACTGTCCAGCGGTCGGCTTTGTTTGCATGCCATTCGCGGCTTATGGCTTCGAATGAGTTTTCTGTTGAAAGCTGCTGTGCCAGTTTTTGCGCTTTCCGTTCCTCAACCGGATCAATGCCAGTAGCAACTTGCTTGCGGGCGACCTCGCGCTTTTCACGAGCTTCAGCGAGGCTTATCAAGTCGTAGCTGCCAAATGACATTAACCGCGCTTTCCCAGCAAGGCGGAAACGGAACCGCCAGCCCTTCGAACCATCGGGATTAATAAGCAATGACAGGCCTTGCCCATCGTTCAATGTATATGGCTTGTCTTGGGGCTTTGCTCGTTTGATTTGTATGTCTGTCAGTGCCATGTGTATAAGTCAAAAATGTGTATAAAAAATCTATACACATCACTATACATATTTTTCATGGATTCAGGGAGAACTTGTCGGACAGTTACGGATGAGTGATTCACTATGTACTTTGAAAATAAAGGGATTTTTAGACATTCTCGGATAGCGGCGGAGCAATTTTGGCGGAAGATCACAGGAGTTGAACCTGCCCGGGACCGCTGGCGGCCCCAACTGGATTTGAAGTCCAGCCACCTCACCGGAGATGACGATCTTCCGCGCCTCGATTGCTACATGGAGGCGGGGCGCATTATAGCTACTTTCAGGCATTTACCACATACCTGAACGCACTTTTTTACTGTTAAAACTGGACTTTACAGAACAGTCTGACACAAACCCTCGTAAAATCCGCGGGTTACACTTTTATATTTTTTCTGCGAGGGCGATCTGGCAGGAAAAAACGACGCTGGAGAGATACGCAGCCGCCACCTTACGTCTCAGCCAGCAGGGCGCATGCATGCCATGTCGCTATTCGCCCTTTCCTGCCAGTGAGTTCCCCCACAGACACTCTTGCCGTTTGGTGGTAGCGTAATCTGCCGCTGAGAGGAGCCCGCCATGGACTTAGAAAATATCTTTCGTGACGTCAAGCTGAGCAAAACGGAAATGACCGTGCTGCGTTTTATCCAGAATGACCCTGAGCAGTGTGTGCGGGAAGGTATCCGCAGCGTCGCTGAGCGCTGCTATAGCAACCCCTCCTCGCTGGTGCGGCTGGCGAAGAAACTGAAGTTCAGCGGCTGGCTGGAGCTGGTCTATTTTATTAAATTCAATATCACCATGCCGAAACTCGATGTCACCAACGACATCGACTACATGAGTATTCAGCCGACAGAGCGGCTGGCGCCGCTGCTGGAAAGCCTGCAGCAGCACCGCATCCTGGTTCACGGCAGCGGCTTCTCGCAGCTGATCGCGCAATATATTTATAATAAGTTTCTGGTGACCGGCGTAAACGCCAGCCTCGCGCTGTGGCCGGATTATGAAATTCTCGAGCAAAAAAACGCCGCCAAATTTGACTCCATCTGGATCGTCTCAAAATCCGGGCGCAGCAGCTCGGCTCTGAACTGGGTTAAGGCGCTGGAAGGGAAAGAGATTAATCTGGTCTGCTTTACCGGCGATTATCAAAGCCCGTTGGCGCAGGCGGCGGATACCGCATTTATTATTCATGACCCGCAGAAGTTCGACGATGATATTTACTGGAGCAACCCGTTTTTTGGCTACTGCATATTAGGTTTTGAACGATTGCTGAAGATGTGGTTCATCGAAATGCGAAAAGAGACGCTGACTCCCCCGGTATGACTGGCCATTGATTCAGGCGCCCCGCTGAGAGAAAGCGGGGAAAGCCCGGGAGCCGATGTTCCCGGGCAAGTGCAGGTTTTCTTCGTTACCGACTATTGCCAGTCGGCGAACTGCGCCTCGTCGAGATAGGCCTCGACAAGGGCTTTGGCCAGCGAAAAAGAGCCGATCAGCGGGTGCGCCATTAATGCGCGTATCGCCAGGGATTTATCGCGCTGCAAAATGGCCGCCACTGCCAGCCGCTCATACTCTTTCACGCTGGCAATCATGTTCTTCTGCGCTGTCGGTACGTGCGCTGGCGTCACCGGTTTTAAGCCGTCTCTGCTCAGATCGCAGCTGATCTCAATCACATCGTCAGGACGCAAGAAATCGAGAGTGCCATTATTGGGCATAGAGACCACGATTCGTTTGGTGGTGCGGCTGTTGACCGCCTCCAGAATATCCAGCGCTACCCCGGCGTAGCCGCCGGTATCCGGCTCCTCGATAAACTGGCGCAGGGTTAACGGTTCGCGGGTATGGAATTTCTCCTGCTGTGACTCGTTCTGCATGTAGCTATTTTCCCGGCGCAGGTAGTGCGTCATCCACAGAGAAAACGCCGCCTGCGGATCGGCTTTCACATCAATGCCGCGCAGCGCGTCCCGCATATCGCGATTGATACGGGCAATCTGCTCGCCGCGTGTTTCGTCCGCGTCCTGAATCGCTTTTAACGCCACTTCGCGATAATAGTAATAATAGAGGTACTCGTTGAGTAATTGCTTATCACACAGCTGAACCAGCTCCGGCGAGAAATACTGCATCGCCGTTTTACGGTATAAATCCGGGTTGGCGATCAGGCGTTCGGTCACCTCTTCCCCACGCACGGTAATGTGGGTAAACCAGGAAAAATGGTTCAGCCCGTAGCACTCGACGCTGAGATCGCGCTCGTCGCAGCCGAGAATCTCGGGCAGTTCGCGAATCAGCTCCGACGGCGCATCGCAAATACCGTACACCCGGCGCTTAAAGCCGGACTTGATGATCGCCTCGGTGACCAGCCCCGATGGGTTGGTAAAGTTAAACAGGATCGCATCCTCGGCGGCATGCTCTTCGATCAGGCGACAGTAGTTGAGGATCGCCGGGATCGAACGCATCGCCATGGCAAAGCCGCCCGCGCCGGTAGTCTCCTGGCCTAAGGTATTATGCTCAAGCGCAATACGCTCATCGCGAATACGACTCTCATCGCCGCCAACCCGCAGGGTGGTAATCACATAATTTGTGCCTTTCAGCGCAGCGACCGGATCGGTGGTCGTACTGAACGCAATATCCGGACGAATCGTATTAAACACGTAACGGGCAATTTCACCAAACAGGGCCAGATTATCTTCCGAGCTGTCCAGAAATACGACTTCCGTTAAACCTATGCGGTGGGCATTATAAGCCAGAGATTTCGCCAGAAATGCAGAGCGAACGCCGCCCCCGCCTAATACGGTTAATTTCATACATCACTCCCAATTAATTTTCTGCCAGCCAGCTATCAACTCGGGAACGAACCTGTCCCACTTTGACGCCATAAATAACCTGAACTTCATTACGATTTCGTACGACGCCATTAGCACCGGTGCTTTTCAATATGAGATCATCAACCAAATCCATATTTTTAATTACCACGCGCAGGCGAGTGAAACAGTTGTCGACCGAAATAATATTTTCTTTGCCGCCGAGGCCACTAATAATCTCATCGGTCACCGACTGCGGATTACCGACCTTTTTACGATAATCTGCTTTGCTGTAGAGCTTCACGTTATCGTCGTCTTCACGGCCCGGTGTTTTTAAATTCAGCTTCACCACCAGGGTGCGGAAAATAACGTAATAAACGGCGAACTGACCGATACCGATAAGTACATACCCAGGCCAGCGCGTTAATGAGACCGGCAGCGGCAGGTTGTAAATCAGGAATTCGATAAGCCCGGATGCGCCCCACGGCCGAACGGTAAAGATGTCACAAACCGCTTGTGACGCGGCGGTCAGGGTGGCGTGAATCACCCAGAGCAGCGGCGACACGAACAGGAAGGTGAACTCAATCGGCTCCGTAATACCGGTGAGCATTGAGGTAATAATGGCGGGCAGCAGAATCGCCTTAGCCATCATTTTTTTCTCCGGTTTCGCCGTGTGATAAAAGGCCAGCGATGCGCCAGCGAGGCCGAAAATCGTGGTCATCCCCTGCTGCGAGAAACGTAGCGCATCGTTCATGACCGGGGTCAGATCCGGGTGGCGCATATAGGCGAGGAAAATCGCCTGGGTACCGGAAACGACCTGCCCGTCAACGTTTAGCGTACCGCCGATTTGCGTGAGCTGGAACGGTGACCAGACAAAATGGTGCAGGCCGGTGGGGATGAGGAATTTTTCGAAGAAGCCATAAACGAAAACCCCCGCCACGCCGGCATTTTTCATAAATCCGGTTAACGCTCCAATACCGTGGGTCATAAACGGCCAGATCCAGGTGAAGGCGATGGCATAGAAAATCACCACCGGAGTCATGGCGACCAGGGTCAGCTTGGCGCCGCCGTACATTGACAGCGCGCCGGGTAGTTCGATGTTCGAAACTTTGTTATGCACCCAGGCGATGGTACAGCCGAGGATAATGCCGAGGAACACCCCCATATCGACGACCACAAAACCGAGCAGTTGCGTCTGACCGGTGCCGTAATATTCGCCATTAATTTTTTCGGCGATGCCGTGGGTATGTTCCAGCCACGAATGGTTGGCGCCCAGAAACATAATAAAACACATCACTGAAACCAGTGCGACTTCTGTTTTTTTATCTTTCGCCAGTCCATAACTAATACCGACGCAAAAAAGTAATCCAAGATTGCCAAACAGCGGCCAGAACGTATCACCGAGTAATTGTCCTAGCTGATGTAAAAAACTGGTTTCAGAAATTAATGTCGGGTTGGTTAAGACAGAACTGAGTGCCAGAATCAGGCCAATGACGGGCAAGAACAAGACTGCACCGATCATTGCTCTGGAGAATTTTTGCATATTCTCCAGAATACGTTGACGTATTGCGGACATAGTCGTTCCTTTATTTTTATATTTACATAGGGTTTTTAATTGTTATCTCTACTTCCAGTATTTTGTTTATAGCAACTCCGATCTTTGAAAGAAACAGGTTGCGGGAAATAGGTACAGATAGCCGCAAAATGCACACAGGTTTCGCAGAGAGAAAGGAGTGCCTGAGGGGCCGATGGACGAAGAGCAGAGCGAGGCCCTCTCTCCGGCGAAGAGAGGGCGGAGGGCGATTACGGTGCTGGCGGGGGAGCGATCGGCTGAGCCGGCTCGCTGTTTAGCTGGCCGTTGCGCATTACTTGCGCAACCTGCTGTTTCTCCATATTCACCGCGCTGAGCTGGCCGTTAACCGTCGGTTTCAGCGGTGCATCGGCCTGCACGCTGCCGCTGGCGGTCAGCTGGAAATTACCGTCGCCGGAAACCGGCAGGGCGGGCCAGCCCCAGGCCTGCAGAATGTTCAGCGGTACGCCGCGGCCGTTCAGGCTCAGCGTGACCTGGCGCTGGGGAAGCTGCGACACCGCGGCGGTGGCCTGCAGAATACCGCGCTCGGTAAAGGCGCTAAGCTCGGTAATGTTGACCGTTGAGGCGTTGGCGCTGAGCTTGAGCGACGGGCGCCGGACGTCAACGCGATTAAACGTGGCGGCGGCGGCGTTCAGCGTTGCGCTGCCGCTCCATACGCCCCAGCGTCGATCCTTCACCAGCTGCAGCTCGCCGCCGTAACCGTCAAGGGCGGTGATCTGCCACGGGAACGTGGGGTCGATATCGATAACCAGGTTGCGGCTGGCGCTGAATTTCTTCAGCGTCAGGCTTTCCAGCCACGTGGGCAGCGACTCCATCCACAGCTGTTTCCAGTTTTCCGGCAGGGTATATTCCAGTCCGGCAAAGGCGGTGTCATCCAACACCAGCGCGTTACCCGCGCGCAGCCAGTTGCCAGAAGTCCGTACCATTCCGCCTTCCCAACGTGAGGTGAACTGGCGCAGCGCGATGCCCTGTGGGGAAAATTCGGCATTGGCGATGGGATCAAGCAGATGCAGCGATCCGTTAATAAATTCGCTGGCGTTCATCGACAGCGTGCCGTCATCGCTTTGCCATCCGCCCTGGCTCAGGGTCAGGTTGCGCAGATTAAGGTCGAGATCCGTCACCGCCCAGTCCGGCCCCTGCAAACGGGCGTCGGTCACGTCGAGACGGCCAATTTGCAGTGAAGGGACGCTGGTCAGCGGGGTAAAGAATTCTGTCAGCGATTTATCGCTCTGCAGGCGAATTTCGTTGAGCTGCAGATTATCAACCCGCCAGCTGCCGTCGGCGCTGCGTTTGGCGTTGCCGGTGAGCGTTCCGCGGGCAATATCGGCGCCCAGCGTGGATAACGTCACTTCACCATTATCAAGGCTTCCCTGGATCAGCACGTTACTGGCATCCACGCCGTTCAGGGTCAGCGAGCCTGCGCTCATCTGAATCTGCGCTTTTTTCCCCAGTACGTTGCCTGCTTCCGGCGCCCACGGGCTGACGCCGCCGGTTACCCGCTGCGCGCTCAGGTCCCAGCCGGTTTCCGGGCTGTTAAACGCCATATTGCGCAACTGCAGACGATCGGCGGCAAAGGGTAAAGAAGCGGAGGACGGCGAGAGATTTAACGTCCCGTCGCTCAGCACAATCTCGTCGGCGTGCAGCGGATCGCTGAACTGGCGGGTACTGAAGCCAATATCCACCGTTTTAGCGACCAGCGTCGGCGGTTTGCCGTCGCGCCCGAAAGTGACATTTTGCAGTTGCAGGTGGAGAGGTGAAGAGAAACTGTGATCCATCGCGTCGAAGGAGACCTGCCAGCCGGTGCCCTCGCTCAGCCAGGCGCTGGCCTGACGCGAGCCCCAGTGGGTCTGTAGCAGGAACCAGGCGGCAACGATGACGACCAGCAGGGCGGTCAGCAGCCAGAGAATCAACTTTCCAGGAAATTTCATGGTCTTACATCCTGAGCGAGGCACATAAGGCTGTTATGCCCGAATTATGCGCAATCCTCAAGACAGGAATTGTGTAATCAGATGATGTGAGGGTGCCAGGAGGGTCAGACTTCAGGCTGCCCCGGCCGCGCGCGACCGGGGAGCGGGGGAGGATCAGCTTTTCTCTGGCGGGAAGACCAGATTCAGCACAATCGCCGTAATACCGCCGGCGGCAATCCCTGAGGAGAGCAGGTTCTTCAGCCAGTCGGGGGCAAACTGCAGGATCAGCGGCTGCTGGGAGACGCCGAGGCCCACTGCCAGCGACAGGGCGATAATCAGAATCGCACGGCGGTTCAGCGGTTCGCGGGAGACGATACGTACCCCGGATGCGGCGATAGTACCGAACATTACCAGCGTTGCGCCGCCGAGCACCGGTTCCGGAATATGCTGGACAAAGCCGCTGACCGCCGGGAACAGGCCCAGCACGATCAGCATCAGCGCCACCACGAAGCCGACATAGCGGCTGGCGACACCGGTCAACTGAATCACGCCGTTATTCTGGCCGAAGCAGGAGTTCGGGAAGGTATTAAAGACGGCGGAGACAAAGGAGTTCAGGCCGTTAGCCAGCACGCCGCCTTTCAGGCGCTTCATATACAGCGGACCGGAGACCGGCTGTTCCGACACGTCAGACGTGGCGGTGATATCGCCGATGGTTTCCAGCGAGGTGATCATAAAGACCAGCATCAGCGGCAGCAGCAGGCTCCAGTCGATGCCCAGACCGTAATAGAGCGGGGTGGGCACGGTAATCAGACTGTCGTTCGCCGGTGCGCTGTTGGCCGGCAGCATATCGAGCAGCCAGGCCGCCAGATAACCTGCCGCCATGGCGATCACCAGCGACGCGATACGCAGATACGGGTTGCGCTGGCGGTTAAGAATAATGATTAGCGCCAGAACGATACCCGCCAGCAGCAGGTTTTTCGGCGCGCCGAAGGTATGGTCGGCCATGGCCGAGTAGCCACCGCCAATGGAGGTCAGCCCGACCTGAATCAGCGACAGGCCGATAATCATCACCACGACCCCGGAGACCAGCGGGGTAATAACCCGTCGGGCCAGGTGCAGGACGCGCGAGATGACCATTTCCGTGCAGCTTGCCAGCATCAGGGTGCCGAACAGCGCGGCCATCATCGTCGGCACGTCGGCGCCACCGGTTTTCAGCGCGGTACCGCCCATAATCAGCGGGGCGACGAAGTTAAAGCTGGTGCCCTGAATCGAGAGCAGCCCGGAACCGACCGGTCCCCAGGCTTTAATCTGAATGATGGATGCCACACCGGAGGCGAACAGCGACATACTGATGATGTGCTGAGTGTCCTGAGCCGGAAGGCCCAGCGCCTGACAGATTAACAGCGCCGGCGTGATGACCGCGACAAACATCGCCAGCAGATGCTGAAAGGCGGCGAACAGGGTTTGCGGCAGCGGCGGGCGGTCTTCGAGGCGGTAGATTAATTCGCTGGTTGTTTTATGCGCAACCGGTTGCGCAGCTTCTGACTCGGCGGTGTTAACGGACATCACAAACAATCCCAAGGTGGCAAAGCGGGAATTTTATCGGACTGTAGTACAAAAGCAAACGTTTGCCAGCGTTTGCTGAGAAATATTTATACAACTAACCGGGGGGGAACATTAATTAACATTTTGTATGCTTGATCGCATCAATATCAAAACAAAATATCTTTTCCTGTCATTTTTTGCGCGGTTCTGCTTAAAATCCCCGTCCGATTCCTCAAGATGAGAAGTAATCGACACCGGGAATACCGACGCGTGTGAATGGATCATGCGCCTTTAAGGAGCTCTTTTTATGTTTCATCTCGATACCTTATCGACGCTCGTTGCCGCAACATTGGTGCTGCTGTTGGGCAGACAACTCGTGCAGAATGTCCCCTTCCTGAAAAAATACACCATCCCTGAACCCGTTGCGGGCGGCCTGCTGGTGGCGCTGGCGCTGCTGGTGCTGAAAAAAAGCATGGGTTGGGAAATCGACTTTGATATGAGTCTGAAAGACCCGCTGATGATGGCGTTCTTTGCGACCATCGGTCTGAACGCAAACCTCTCCAGCCTGCGGGCCGGCGGCAAAGTGGTGGGTACCTTCCTGATTGTGGTGGTGGGACTGCTGCTGCTGCAAAACGCCCTCGGCATCGGGATGGCGAAGCTGTTAGGACTGGACCCGCTGATGGGGCTGCTGGCTGGCTCCATTACCCTGTCTGGCGGCCATGGCACCGGCGCCGCGTGGAGTAAGCTGTTTGTTGAACGCTACGGCTTTGCCAACGCCACCGAAGTCGCAATGGCGTGCGCCACCTTTGGTCTGGTGCTGGGGGGGTTGATTGGCGGCCCGGTGGCGCGCTATCTGGTTAAACACTCTTCTTCACCGGACGGAACGCCGGATGATCAGCTGGCGCCAACCGCCTTCGAAAAACCGGATATGGGCCGCATGATCACCTCGCTGGTGCTGATTGAGAGCATCGCCTTAATCGCCATCTGCCTGACGGTAGGGAGGGTGGTTGCGCAACTGCTGACGGGCACCGTCTTTGAACTGCCCACTTTTGTCTGCGTACTGTTTATCGGGGTGATCCTCAGCAACGGTCTGGCGCTGTTAGGTTTCTATCGCGTGTTTGAGCGTGCGGTATCGGTGCTGGGCAACGTTAGCCTGTCGCTGTTCCTCGCCATGGCTCTGATGAGCCTGAAGCTGTGGGAGCTGGCTTCGCTGGCGCTGCCGATGCTGGCGATCCTCGCGGTCCAGACGGTGGCGATGGCGCTGTATGCCATCTTCGTAACCTATCGCATGATGGGGAAAAACTATGATGCCGCGGTACTGGCTGCCGGGCACTGTGGTTTTGGTCTCGGGGCGACGCCGACGGCGATTGCCAATATGCAGGCCATTACCGACCGCTTTGGCCCGTCTCATATGGCGTTTCTGGTGGTGCCGATGGTCGGCGCGTTCTTTATTGATATCGTGAATGCGCTGGTGATTAAGCTGTATCTGCTGTTGCCGATATTCGGCTGAATCCCCGCCGTCTTTCAGGCCACAGGTGCGTTGACTGCCTTTGCTTGCCCCGGTCACATCGTTATCTATGTGACCGGGGATGCATGCACTTGTCGCCTTCCTGTGACCCGAAATCCATTGGGGATTGCCGGATAAAGGTCTGTCGCCCGGTCAACGTTGCGCCACCGGGCAGTCGCGGTTACTCGTGTTCTTCCCACGCCAGCGCGCGTTTCACCGCTTTTTTCCAGCCGTTGTAGCGGTAGTTACGCTCGGTAGTTTCGATACCCGGGCGGAACTCGCGCTCAATCACCGCTTTCTCCTGCAGCTCATCCAGATTTTGCCAGAAGCCAACGGCCAGACCTGCGAGGTAAGCGGCGCCCAGCGCCGTCACTTCACGCACTTCCGGACGTTCTACGCGGGTGCCGAGAATATCGGACTGGAACTGCATCAGGAAGTTGTTGGCCACGGCACCGCCGTCGACGCGCAGGGCGTGCAGACGAATCCCTGAATCTGCCTGCATAGCTTCCAGTACATCGCGTGTCTGATAGGCAATAGACTCCAGCGTGGCGCGAATAATATGGTTGGCGTTCACCCCGCGGGTCAGGCCAAAGATGGCGCCGCGCGCATACGGGTCCCAGTAAGGCGCACCGAGACCGGTAAAGGCCGGAACCACATACACGCCGTTGGTATCTTTCACTTTAGTGGCAAAATATTCGGAATCGAAGGCGTCGTTGATCAGCTTCATTTCATCGCGCAGCCACTGAATCGAGGCGCCGGCCATGAATACTGCGCCTTCCAGCGCATAGTTCACTTCCCCACGTGGGCCGCAGCCGATAGTGGTCAGCAGGCCATGCGTTGAGGTTACCGCTTTTTCCCCGGTATTCATCAGCATAAAGCAACCGGTGCCGTAGGTGTTTTTTGCCATCCCTTCTTTGACGCACAGCTGGCCAAACAGCGCCGCCTGCTGGTCACCGGCGATACCGGCGATAGGAATACGCGTGCCGCCTTTACCACCGATGTTGGTTTGACCGTATACCTCGGAAGACTTGCGCACTTCCGGCAGCATCGCGCGCGGAATATCCAGCGCCTCCAGCATTTTGTCGTCCCAGTCCAGCTCGTGGATGTTGAACAACATGGTACGCGAGGCGTTGGTGTAGTCGGTCACGTGGACGCGGCCCTGGGTCATTTTCCATACCAGCCAGGTATCCACGGTTCCGAACAGCAGTTCGCCGCGTTTTGCCCGCTCGCGGGCGCCTTCCACGTGATCGAGAATCCATTTTACTTTGGTACCGGAGAAGTACGGGTCAACCACCAGGCCGGTGGCCTTGCGAATGTACTCTTCCATGCCGTCACGTTTGAGCTGTTCACAGATCTCTGCGGTACGACGGCACTGCCAGACGATAGCGTTATAGATCGGTTTACCGGTTTCCCGCTCCCACACAATGGCGGTTTCACGTTGGTTGGTGATCCCGATTGCGGCGATCTCGTCGGAGCTAATATCGGCTTTTGCCAGCACTTCAACCAGCGTGGAGCTTTGCGACGCCCAGATCTCCATCGGGTCATGCTCAACCCAGCCTGGATGCGGATAAATTTGTTCAAATTCTCGCTGAGAAACGCTGACGATATTGGCATCGTGATCCATCACAACGGCCCGGGAGCTGGTGGTGCCCTGGTCGAGCGCAACGATATATTTTTTGTCGGTCATAGTATGAGTCCCGTAGTCAGATTACAGCGAAGCGTTGTGTTGCGTAGTCGAGGTGCTTTCTTTCTCTTCCTCGACACAGGTGTCGCAAGGCAGATGGCGGCCGATCAACTTACGATAGCTGAACGCGCCCAGCGCGGCGCCCACCACCGGTGCGCACAGCGGCACCAGGAAATAAGGAATATCTTTACCGCCGGTGAAGGCGACGTCACCCCAGCCGGCAAGCCAGGCGAACGTTTTTGGTCCAAGGTCGCGAGCCGGGTTCATGGCAAATCCGGTCAGCGGTCCCATAGATGCGCCGATAACCGCAATTAACAGGCCGATCAGGAGCGGCGCCAGCGGGCCACGCGGAATCCCATTACCGTCATCAGTCAGTGCCAGGATAACGCCCATCAGGATAGCGGTAATCACCATTTCTACCGCGAAAGCCTGCACAAAATTGATATGTGGGTTCGGGTAAGTGGAGAAAATACCGGCCAGCTCAAGACTTTCGACGCTGCCGCGCACCATATTGTGGCTGTGTTCGAAATCGAAGAAAAGATTGTAGTAAAGCCCGTAAACTAACGCCGCTGCGCAAAAGGCGCCTGCGAATTGAGAAATGATAAAAGGAACAACTTTACGCCCGTCGAAGCAGGCAAACAGCCACAATGCGATAGTGACCGCCGGGTTAAGGTGTGCACCGGATACGCCCGCGGTCAGGTAGATAGCCATGGCCACCCCCAGACCCCAGATGATGCTGATTTCCCACTGACCGAAGCTGGCTCCCGCAACTTTGAGCGCCGCGACGCACCCAACGCCGAAAAAGATCAACAACCCGGTACCTAGGAACTCTGCGATGCACTGGCCTTTTAATGTTGATGTTTGGCTCATATCGAATCCTGAAGCGAAGTGGTGATTATTGTATGTATGAAGGTCGTAGACGACCACGCTGCCTTGTAGGCATAGTGTTAATTTATCGTTAACGAACAAAAACGAGAAATATCGAAATATAAATGTGTGTGCTGCGTCAAGAAAATGAGCGTTTTCGCGCCATAAACGCGTGTTGTGACACATTTGCCCCGCATTTCCGGCGGATTTTGTTAACCCATTGATTAACAATTGCCGGATAACTTCCACAGAAACGCGCCGAATGCGCCAGGTAAAGACTGAAAAGTGTTGCAAACCGCAATCTGCGCGGGTTGTCGCTGGACAGGGAAGGCGGGGATTCATACAATCGACTGCATGACCACTGTAGTGCGCTTATTTTCGTTAAGGCGTCACCGCGTAGGTACACAACATCATTCGGGATGTGTCAAAACGGCAAGCGAATGAATCCTCGCCGCTTACTTCGGTAAGTGTTCGGGAAGAACCCGCTAACGCAGAAGCAGCTTGAAGGACGACGTGTACGGGATAGTACTCTATCAACGCCTTGCAAGTTCAGGAGAGGTATGACGATGTCATTAGAAGTGTTTGAGAAATTAGAATCAAAAGTACAGCAGGCGATTGATACCATCACTCTGTTGCAGATGGAAATCGAAGAGCTGAAAGAGAAGAACAACACGCTGGCGCAGGAAGTTCAGGGCGCACAGCACGGTCGTGAAGAGCTGGAGCGTGAAAACGGTCAGCTGAGAGAACAGCTGCAGGGCTGGCAGGATCGTCTGCAGGCGCTGCTGGGTCGCATGGAAGAAGTGTAACCCTCTCGCCCTCACCCTCTCCTCTCCTGGAGAGGGTAAGCATTCCCCTCCGGTTTACATATACTCGCAAGTTATAGCCAATCTTTTTTTATTCTTTAATCATTGTTTCGCTTTCTGGCACGCTTAACTCATCACAACACGACATAAAGAGAGCGGTGCGATGAACAAGTGGGGCGTTGGGTTAACTCTGTTGCTGGCATCCGCCAGCGTTCTGGCCAAAGACATTCAGTTATTAAACGTATCTTATGATCCAACGCGCGAGCTGTACGAACAGTACAACAAGGCATTCAGCGCGCACTGGAAACAAGAAACCGGCGACAATGTGGTGATTCGTCAGTCGCATGGCGGCTCCGGCAAACAGGCGACGTCGGTGATCAACGGTATCGAAGCCGATGTCGTGACGCTGGCGCTGGCCTACGATGTTGATGCGATCGCGGAACGCGGCCGTATCGATAAAAACTGGCTGAAACGTCTGCCGGATAACTCCGCGCCGTATACCTCCACCATCGTGTTCCTTGTACGTAAAGGCAACCCAAAACAGATTCATGACTGGAACGACCTGATTAAACCGGGTGTGTCGGTGATTACGCCAAACCCGAAAAGCTCCGGCGGCGCACGCTGGAACTACCTGGCCGCCTGGGGCTATGCCCTGCACCAGAATCACGGCGACCAGGCAAAAGCCCAGGAGTTTGTGAAGGCGCTGTATAAAAACGTCGAAGTGCTGGACTCCGGCGCGCGCGGTTCGACCAATACCTTTGTTGAACGCGGGATCGGCGATGTGCTGATTGCGTGGGAGAACGAAGCGCTGCTGGCGGCCAACGAGCTGGGCAAAGATAAGTTTGAAATTGTGACTCCGAGCGAATCGATTCTTGCTGAACCGACCGTTTCCGTGGTTGATAAAGTGGTCGATAAAAAAGGCACCCGCCAGGTAGCTGAAGCTTACCTGAAGTATCTCTACTCGCCGGAAGGCCAGGAGATTGCGGCGAAGAACTTCTACCGCCCACGTGACCCGGCAGTCGCGAAGAAATATGCCGATGAGTTCCCGAAACTGAAGCTGTTCACCATCGACCAGGAGTTTGGTGGCTGGACGAAGGCACAGAAAGAGCACTTCTCAAACGGCGGTACTTTCGACCAAATCAGTCAGCGTTAATCGTTCCGAACGCCCGGTTAAATAACCGGGCGTTTTTATTTAGTCATCAAACTACGCTACTCTTCCGTTTCTGGCTGGACAGGAAAAGATGATGAGAAGAGTACGATACCTTTTATGGCTGCTGCTGGTGCTTGTACTGGCAGCGGCGGCCGGCGGCTGGTACTGGCTGCATTCCGGTAACCCTGACGCGCTGCGACAGATTGTTTTGCAGCAATGCGTTCCTAATCAACAGCAGCACCAAACTCCCTCGCCGTGTGCCGACGTCAATCTGCAGGGCGGCTACGTGCTGTTTAAAGATCGCAACGGGCCCTTGCAGTATCTGCTGATGCCGACCTATCGAATTAACGGCACCGAGAGCCCGCTGCTGCTCGACCCGTTAACGCCGAACTTCTTCTGGCAGGCATGGCAGGGGCGCGACATCATGAGCGAACGCCGCGGTTCAGCGGTACCGGATAACGCCGTATCATTAGCCATTAACTCCCGCAGCGGACGCACGCAAAACCATTTCCATATTCATATCTCCTGCTTACGCGAAGATGTGCGCGCCCGGCTGGATAACGATGCCGCCGCTATCAGCAGCCGATGGCTGCCGCTTCCCGGTGGTTTGCTCGGCCATGAATATCTCGCGCGGCGAGTCACTGAGTCCGAGCTGGCGCAGCGTAGCCCGTTTCTGATGCTGGCGGAAGAGGTGCCGGAGGCGCGTGAACATATGGGGCGCTTTGCGCTGGCGATGGCGAAGCAGAGCGATGGCTCGCTGGTGCTGCTGGCAACCGAGCGCAACCTGCTGACCCTGAATCGCGCCTCTGCTGAAGAGATCCAGGACCATCGCTGCTTGATTCTGAAATAACCTTTATTGCTGAGCCATGCAGGTTCCTGCATGGCTGGCTATTTTTTGATAGGTTTACCTGCCTCGCCCCCGATCGTATTCTTGCTGAAAAAACGACAGGAGACAGGCATGTCGCTCTGGTTTTCTCACCCTCTGTTTCTTCCCTCGCTGATTATCGCGATAACCATTGTGCTGTGGGCGACCTCGCTGTTGCCGGAGTTTATGACCGCGCTGCTGTTTTTCGCGGCGGCGATGATCGCCAAAATTGCGCCGCCGGAAGCGATCTTTGGCGGGTTTGCCTCGTCGGCATTCTGGCTGGTATTCAGCGGCTTCGTTCTCGGGATTGCGATTCGTAAAACCGGGCTGGCGGACAGAGCGGCACAGGCGCTATCGGCGCGACTGACGGACTCCTGGCCGTTGATGGTGGGTAGCGTCGTGCTACTCAGCTATGCGCTGGCCTTCGTGATGCCGTCGAATATGGGACGCATCGCGCTGCTGATGCCCATCGTGGCGGCGATGGCGAAACGGGCCGGTATCGCAGACGGTTCGCGGGCCTGGTATGGCCTGGCGCTGGCGGTGGGTTTTGGGACCTTTCAGCTGTCGGCGACCATTCTGCCCGCCAACGTCCCGAACCTGGTGATGAGCGGCGCGGCCGAAGGTTCTTACGGGATCCACCTTAACTACCTGCCGTATCTGCTGCTGCACACGCCGGTGCTGGGCTGGCTAAAGGGGGGAGTATTAATTGCCCTGATCTGCTGGCTGTTTCCTGGCAAACCGCATCCGCCGCGCGAACTGATCCCGCTTCCGCCGATGAGTCGGGACGAGAAGCGCCTGGCCTGGCTGCTGGCCGTGGTGCTGGTGCTGTGGGTGAGCGAGAGCTGGCACGGTATCGGGCCCGCCTGGACGGGGCTGGCAGCGGCAGTCGTCACGCTGCTGCCGCGGGTTGGCTTTATCAGCGGCGAGGAGTTTTCCAGCGGGGTGAATATTCGTACCTGCATTTACGTCGCCGGGATCCTCGGACTGGCGATTACCGTGACCCAAACCGGCATCGGTGAGGTGGTCGGCAATGCGCTGCTGCACGTGATGCCGCTCGACAAAGAGAGTCCGTTCACCAGCTTCCTGGCATTAACCGGCATGACCAGCGCCCTGAACTTTATTATGACCGCCAACGGCGTACCCGCGCTATACACCACGTTTGCCCAGAGCTTTTCCGATGCCACCGGTTTCCCGCTGCTCAGCGTGATTATGATTCAGGTATTGGGCTATTCCACGCCGCTGCTGCCGTATCAGGCGTCGCCGATTGTCGTGGCGATGGGGTTAGGGAAAGTGCCGGCACGGGCGGGAATGCTGCTGTGTATCGCCCTGGCGGCGGTGAGCTATTTGATTCTGCTGCCGCTGGACTATCTGTGGTATCAAGCGTTGGGGAAATTGTAGCGGCATAAAAAAGCCCGGATGCGGCGCCTGCGCGCGTTGTCCGGGCTCCTCGTATTGCGTTATTCCTTCGCCCCGGTAAGCGGTACGCCGCCGGGGCCGGGCTTAGCGCAGGTTACGCTTTTTTCGCTGCTTCAGCAGCTTTCACGATCACTGCGAAAGCGTCTGCTTTCAGGGAGGCGCCGCCAACCAGCGCGCCGTCGATGTCCGGCTGGGTGAACAGTTCTGCTGCGTTAGATGCGTTAACGGAACCGCCGTACTGGATGATGACCTGCTCGGCCACTTTCGCGTCTGCTTTCGCAATGTGATCGCGAATGAATTTATGCACCGCCTGAGCCTGTGCCGGAGTCGCTGATTTGCCGGTGCCGATTGCCCAGACCGGTTCGTAAGCGATAACCACGCCTTCGAATGCCGCAGCGCCCTGAGTTTTCAGAACGGCGTCAATCTGACGTGCGCACACTTCTTCCGTTTTGCCCGCTTCGTTTTCTGCTTCAGTTTCGCCGATGCACAGAACCGGAATCAGACCCTGTTCTTTCAGAACCGCGAATTTCTTAGCGATGAACTCGTCAGACTCGTTGTGGTAAGTACGACGCTCAGAGTGACCGATGATGATGTATTCAGCACCGACATCTTTCAGCATTTGAGCAGAGGTTTCACCGGTGAATGCGCCGGACAGGTTCAGGTCAACGTTCTGCGCGCCCAGGTGAATGTGGCTACCTTCTGCCGCATGCTTAGCCAGATCGATGTACATTTCTGGCGGAGCGATTGCAACGGCACAGCCAGAAACGCCAGCCAGTTCGGTACGCAGGTTAGCAACCAGTTCGTTTACCATATGGCGGCTGCCGTTCAGTTTCCAGTTACCCATCACTAAAGGATGTCGCATTTTAATTCTCCACGCTACGTTAAGCGAATTAAGGAATATAGCCACCCGTCAGGGCAGCATGGTCTGTCAAACAGTATAGAGATTCATCGTTGGAAAGGCTTTGCTTTTTGTCATTTATTATTGCTCTCCAGCGTTTCAGATAGCGCCAGCTTAATCGGTTCAACAGCGAAGGTCAGCCCTTTTTCACCGTTGTCTGCGACAACATAACGTATCGCGCCTTCCGTTTCAGAGAAGTAACGTTTTCCCTTGCCGGCGGCGAGCATTTTCTGCAGTTTTTGCTGGCTCTGAGCCACGCTTAAGGTGGGCGCGAACATGCGTAACACGGCGCTCATATACTCCTGCGCTTTGGCCTTCGCCGCTTTCTGCTCGGGCCCCTGAATAGGGAGCCAGGTCACCTGCATCGATTTTATTTTCAGGGTGCCGCGCTCCAGCGCCGTGGAGGCGTAAAGATTTTCATTAATTTTGCTCGCCGCACGCGTCAGATTTTCTCTGTCGCGGCTGGAGGCAATGGCGCGAAATTCATTCAGCTGAAGCTTCGGATTCGCCGCGTTGAATTTTTCCCGAAAGTCGCTGATAGACATATCAAAGGTAGGGGCGCCCGCCAGCAGATAAGGGGCCGTGGCGGAGGATTCGGGCACCGCGGACAACGCCTTCGGGCCGACGGATAAGGCCGTCAGCCCAATAAAACATACAGTCATCCACGTCTTCATGCCGGTCTTTCCTTTTTTTGCCTGCAGACGATTAAAACGGGAACCGTCGCGCTTGTCAAAAAGTGACGGCTTCAGGGTAAACTACGCGAATGATGATGATAAGGAATAAAACATGACCCTACAGCAGTGGATGTTCTCAATTAAGGGGCGTATCGGGCGCCGTGACTTCTGGATCTGGATGGCCATCTGGGTTCTTGCCATGAGCGTGCTCTTTACCCTGGCCGGCACCAATTTGCTCAATGTGCAGACCGCTGCGTTTATCCTGGTGTGCCTGCTGTGGCCGACGGCGGCGGTGACGATCAAACGCCTGCACGATCGCGGTAAATCGGGGATCTGGGCGCTGCTGATGATTCTGGCGTGGATGCTGCTGGCGGGGAACTGGTCGGTGCTGCCTGGCGTCTGGCAATGGGTTGTCGGGCGGTTTGTGCCGACGCTGATTATCGTCATGATGTTCATCGACCTGGGCGCGTTTGTCGGTACCCAGGGCGAGAATAAATTTGGTAAAGATACGCAGGATGTTCGCTGGAAGGCGGAGCCCTGATTACCAGTATTGCTCGGCGGTCATGTGGCCCGGCCGGCGGCGTAAATGTTTCGTCATCTGCCGGGTTTCTTTCAACAGCTGCTGGGTATCACGCACCATCTGCGGGTTTCCACACAGCATCACGTGGCTATTATCGGCGTTCATCGGCAGGCCAACGGCCTCTTCCAGGGCGCCGGTGTCGATAAGAAACGGAATCCGTCCGGTCAGCGAACCGGCGGCGGTTTCACGGCTCACGACGGTCTGAATCCGCAGCTTGCCGCCATAGCGCTGTGCTAATTCGCGCATCAGCGGCAGGTAGCTTAAATCGGCCTCATAGCGCACGGCGTGGACCAGCACCAGATTTTTGAAGCGCTCAAGGTCTTTACCTTCCTGCAGAATTGACAGATACGGGCCGAGCGCGGTGCCGGTCGCCAGCATCCATAAGGTCTCGCAGTCAGGTACCTCTTCCAGAACGAAGAATCCCGCGGCCTCGCTGACCAGCTGAACGTCATCGCCCGGTTTGAGCGCCGCAAGGCGTGGGCTGAGCTTACCGTCCGGGACGGTGACCAGATAGAACTCCAGATCGGGATTGCCCGGTGCGTTAACGTAGGAATAGGCGCGCTGAACGCGCTCCCCGTCAATTTCCAGCCCGAGCTTGGTAAATTGCCCGGCGGTAAACGGGTGAACCGGCGCGTGGACGTACAAACTGAACAGCGTATCGGTCCAGAACTCTATTTTTTTTACTTTACCGTTAACCCAGTCCGCCATCATCTTCTCCCGTTGCGCAAAGCGTTGCCTTATCTTCGTTGCACGCGGCAAAGATTTCCAGCCTGACGGCGCCGAAAAGCTCTATTGATCAAATATTCTCGTCATACTTCAATTGCCTGTGCGTTGGCGGCAGCCGTTTTCGGCCCGTCCCTGGGCCTGGCGCCAGCGTGCAATCCGCACGCGCGATCGGAGGCTTACAGAATATGCAGCTGAATATCCGGGTCTTTACGGTCGAGATAATGAATGGACTGAATGCGGCGAATCGTACGGGATTTACCGCGGATCAGCAGCGTTTCGGTGGTGGCCATATTGCCCTTACGGGTAATGCCATCCAGCAGATCGCCTTTGGTGATCCCGGTTGCGGAGAACACCACATTATCGCTGCGGGCCATTTCGTCCAGGCGCAGCACTTTGCCTGCTTCGATGCCCATCTCTTTGCAGCGCGCCAGTTCGTTCTCGCCGATACGACGGTTTTCTGCGGTATCGCCTTTTACATCGTGACGAGCCAGCAGGCGACCCTGCATGTCGCCGTCCAGAGCGCGGATCACTGCGGCAGAAACTACCCCTTCCGGCGCGCCGCCGATGCCGTACAGGACGTCTACTTCGCTGTCCGGCATGCAGGTCAGAATCGACGCCGCTACGTCGCCATCCGGAATGGCGAAGACGCGAACGCCCGACTGCTGGAGTTCGGCAATCACCGCGTCGTGACGCGGTTTGGCCAGAATGGTGACGGTCAGCTCGGCCAGCGGTTTATTCAGCGCCGCGGCGACATTACGCAGGTTCTCCGCCAGCGGCAGATTGAGGTCAATCGCCCCTTTTGCCCCTGGGCCGACAATCAGTTTTTCCATGTACATATCCGGCGCGTTCAGGAAGCAGCCTTTATCGCCGACCGCCATCACCGCCAGCGCATTGGCCTGGCCCATGGCCGTCATGCGCGTCCCTTCGATAGGGTCAACGGCGATATCCACCGCATCGCCGTTGCCGGTGCCGACCTTCTCACCGATATACAGCATCGGCGCTTCATCGATTTCACCTTCGCCAATGACGATGGTGCCGTCGATATTAATCAGGTTGAGCATAATGCGCATGGCATTGACGGCGGCGCCGTCGGCGGTATTTTTATCGCCGCGGCCCAGCCATTTATAGCCCGCCAGCGCGGCAGCCTCGGTGACACGCGAAAATTCGATGGCCAGTTCTCGTTTCATAATCCACTCGTTGTGAAGATAAATTGCGCGAAGCGTCCTGGTCTGGCCCTGCGGGACAGAGTCGACGCTAGGCGTTGGAATAGCGTTCGGTTTCCGGCATCCAGCGTTCAATAAGCGCCTGGGCCTGCTGAGAATAACGTTCGTGAATATGGCGAGCAATGCGCTGAACGTCAGGGATCATGGCCTGATCGCGCAGCAGATCGGCGACTTTAAACTCGGCGGTGCCGGTTTGTCGGGTGCCGAGCAGCTCGCCGGGGCCGCGGATTTCCAGGTCTTTCTGGGCAATAACGAAACCGTCGTTGCTGTCGCGCAGAACCTGCAGGCGTTTCTGCGCCGTTTTTGACAGCGGTGATTTATAGAGTAGCACGCAGTGGGAGGCGACCGCGCCGCGCCCGACGCGCCCTCTGAGCTGATGCAGCTGCGCCAGCCCCAGACGTTCCGGGTTTTCGATAATCATCAGGCTGGCATTCGGTACGTCGACCCCAACCTCAATAACCGTGGTGGCGATCAGCAGGTGCAGTTCGCCCTGCTTGAAGGCCTGCATAACCGCCTGTTTATCTGCCGGTTTCATCCGGCCATGTACGAGGCCGATATTCAGCTCCGGCAGCGCGAGCTTAAGCTCTTCCCATGTCGCCTCTGCCGCCTGCGCTTCCAGCAGATCGGACTCTTCAATCAGGGTGCAGACCCAGTAGGCCTGACGCCCTTCCTGAGTACAGGCGTTGCGAACCCTATCAATAATATCGTGGCGACGAGTATCGGGGATGGCCACCGTGGTGACCGGCGTCCGGCCCGGCGGCAGTTCGTCGATAACCGAGGTATCAAGATCGGCATAAGCCGTCATCGCCAGGGTTCGTGGAATCGGGGTAGCGGTCATGATCAGCTGATGGGGATGGAAGCCCTGCTGCTGGCCTTTTTCCCACAGCGCCAGACGCTGGTGAACGCCGAAGCGGTGCTGCTCATCAATAATGACCAGCGCCAGACCGTTGAACTGCACCTGTTCCTGAAAAATGGCGTGAGTGCCGACGATCATCTGTACCTGGCCGCTGGCAATGGCCTCCTGCTGCGCCTGGCGGGCTTTCCCTTTCTGTTTGCCGGCCAGCCAGCCTACTTCGATGCCCAGCGGCGCGAACCACTGGCGGAAGTTATTGGCGTGTTGTTCCGCCAGCAGTTCGGTCGGCGCCATCAGCGCTACCTGTTTGCCGTGAGCGATCGCCCGCAGCGCTGCGAGGGCGGCAACCAGCGTTTTACCGGAGCCGACGTCGCCCTGTACCAGACGCATCATCGGCACATCAAGCGCCATATCGCGTTCAATTTCGGCGGTAACTCGCTGTTGTGCGCCGGTTGGCTTAAAGGGCAGGGAGGCCAGCAGCTGGTTTTTGAATGTGTCGTTCGCACCGAGTGCCAGGGCATGATAACGCTGGGCGCCGGCGCGTAGCGCCAGCATGCTCAGGTTATGCGCCAGCAGTTCTTCCAGAATTAAGCGCTGTTGCGCCGGATGCTTACCGCTTTCCAGGTCACTGAGCTGCAGCGACGGCGGCGGACGGTGTAATGTGCGTAGCGCCTCCGGCAGGCTCATCATTCCCTGCGCCAGTTCGGGCGGCAACAGCTCGGCGATGGCACAGGTATCCAGTAATTCCAGCGCCTGATCGGTGAGCTTGCGCAACGTCGCCTGCTTGATGCCTTCGGTGGTGGGATAAACCGGCGTCAGCGTTTCCTGGAGATCGGGGGTGCTCATGTCACCCTGCACGCGGTATTCCGGGTGAATCATCTCCGCCCCGTATTTCCCCCGTTTGGCTTCTCCATAGGCCAGCACGCGCCGGCCGGTCGCCAGGCTGTTTTTCATGGCGGCGTTGAAGTTGAAAAAGCGCATGGTGAGAATACCGGAACCGTCGCTGATCTGGCATGTCATCATTCGGCGGCCGCCGAAGGTGATGTTGCTGCTGAGAACTTCACCTTCAACGGTGGCGTAAACGCCCGGTAGCAGCTCGCCTATCTGATAAAGATGGGTGCGGTCTTCATAGCGTAGCGGCAGGTGCAGAAGGAGATCCTGCACGGTATGCAGGCCGATTTTCGCCAGTTTGTTGCTTTGCGCCGCTCCAACGCCGGTGAGCGAATTGAGCGGGACGGCATCTAACAGGCGACCGGCCATTTACCCTTCATCCTTCAGACTGCATCTTGTCTGGCCTGCTTCGGCACGATTGTCGCGCCTGCTACCGTGAGCGGTACCGGAAGCCTGCATGGTTGCCCACCACGCGTCATCGGCTTCGACTTCGCCCTGCGCATTCACGTAGGGGTAAGGCAGACCTTTTTGTTTTGCCACTCTGGCCAGTACCGGATACCCGCCTTCAAACAGCAGGCGCTGCTGTTCTTCTTCCGGCAGCATGCTGTTCTCACGCTTATACATCCCCGCATTTTGCCGCTGGCGCTGGGCTTCATACAGAATCAGAGCCGAGGCGACGGAGACATTCAGCGACTGCACCATGCCAGTCATCGGAATGATGATGTCCCGATCGGCCAGCGCCAGAGCTTGCCGGGTAATGCCGGTTTTTTCCTGCCCCATCAGGATGCAGGTAGGACGGGTATAGTCGATTTCACGGAAATCGACGGCTTTGTCAGAGAGGTGAGTGGCCAGGATCTGCATGCCCTGGCCCTTTAAATGGCTGACGGCATCGTCAATTGAGCGGTGGGTTTTAACCTGCACCCAGCTATTGCTGCCGGCGGCGGCTGAGGCCATCGTGCGCATGCGGCTGCTGGGCCAGATGGCGTGGACTTCATGTACGCCAACGGCGTCTGCGGTACGAATCACCGCAGAGACGTTATGAGGTTTATGGACCTGCTCCATGCAGACCGTCAGGTCAGGCTGGCGCCTGGCGAGCATCTCGCAGATACGCGCATAACGCTGTGGATTCATAAACACTTCATCCTTCAAATTGCCTCGGCGTTAGCCGTACTCATTACCCCCGGTTACGTACTCCTGTACGGGACGGGTAATTCATTCGCTCGCCGCGCGATCCGGCTGACCGCCCGCCCCTTCGGGAACGGTACCCGTGCGGTGCAAAACGCGAATGATTTTGTGCGCAAGGCTAGTTTCGGTTACGGGTGACTTTTATTACATCCGGCATAACGCGAATTTTGCGCATAATATTCGCCAGATGTACGCGATCGCGCGCCGTCAGGCGGATAAACGCGCTGTACACGCGACCATCTTTTTCTTCGGTATTCAGACTCTGAATATTAGAAGAGGCGGTATTAATGGCCGCGGTGAGGTTCGCCAGTGCACCCTGGTGGTTAAACATATCCACCTTAATTTCGGTGATAAATTCCTGCGCGGTCTCTTTATCCCACTCGACGGCCATAAACTTCTCTGGCTCTTTCTGATAGCCACGAATGTTACGGCAGGACTCATGGTGAATGACCAGGCCTTTGCCAGGGCTGACATGGGCGATAATCGGGTCGCCGGGAATCGGACGGCAGCACTTCGCAAAGGTAATCAGAACGCCGTCAGCGCCTTTAATCGGCAGATGACCATGGCCTGAAGAGGCGCCTTGCGCCGGTGCGGTGACGGTCTCGCCCTGTTGCAGGTTTTTGGCTACCACCACGCTCATCGCGTTGCCGAGGCCAATTTCCGCCAGCAGATCGTCAAGGCTGGCCAGCTTCATGCGTTCCAGCTCACGCTGAATGCTCTCCTGCGGGATTTCAGCCAGTTTACGGCTACCGCCGAGGGCGTGGTTGAGCAGACGGCGACCCAGGCTGACGGAGTCATCGCGCTTAAGGTTTTTCAACAGCTGGCGAATTTTGGCGCGCGCTTTTGAGCTGACGACAAAGTTCAGCCACGCGGCATTCGGACGTGCGCCCGGTGCGGTGATGATTTCCACCGTCTGGCCGCTGGAAAGCGACTGGGACAATGGATACGGCTGGCGGTCGACGCGTGCGCCAACGCAGGCATGGCCGATATCGGTATGTACCGCGTAGGCGAAGTCCACCGGCGTGGCGCCAGCGGGGAGTTCGACAATGCGCCCTTCCGGGGTGAAAACGTAAATCTCATCCGGGAACAGATCGGATTTGACGCTCTCGATAAATTCAAACGAGCTGCCTGCGCTTTGCTGCAGCTCCAGCAGGCTCTGCATCCAGCGCTGGGCGCGGATTTGTGCGGTGGTGCTGCTTTCGCCGCCGTGCTCTTTATAGGCCCAGTGCGCCGCAACCCCCATTTCTGCCATCTGGTCCATGTCTTCGGTACGAATTTGTACTTCAACCGGGACGCCGTGAGGGCCGATCATCGAGGTGTGCAAAGATTGATAGCCGTTCGCCTTGGGAATGGCGATGTAATCTTTCATCCTGCCAGGACGAGGCTTGTAAAGGCTATGCATCTGGCCAAGCACGCGGTAGCAGGTGTCAGCATCATGCACAATCACGCGGAAGGCGTAGATATCCATAATCGAGTGAAAACGCTGCTCTTTCAGCACCATTTTGCAGTAGATGGAGTACAGATGCTTCTCGCGACCGCTGACGCGACAGGGGATTCCCGCTTCCTGTAAACGCCCTTCGATTTCAGAGAGGATCTTTTGAATCATCTCTTTACGGTTGCCGCGCGCTGCTTTGACGACTTCTTTGATGACGCGATAGCGGTTGGGATACAGCGCTTCAAAGCCCAGCTCTTCGAGCTCGGTTTTGATGTGGTGGATACCTAAACGGTGGGCCAGCGGGCTGTAGATCTCCAGCGTTTCGCGGGCAATGCGGCGGCGTTTATCCGGGCGGAGTGAGCCCAGGGTGCGCATGTTGTGCGTGCGGTCGGCAAGTTTGATCAGGATGACGCGGATATCCTGCACCATCGCCATAATCATTTTGCGAAAGTTTTCGGCCTGCGCCTCTTTCTTATCGCGGAACTTGAGCTTATCAAGTTTCGATACCCCCTCTACCAGCTCAGCAACGCTTTTGCCAAAGAGCTGCTCCATATCCTGGTAGGTGGCAGGGGTATCTTCAATCACGTCATGCAGTAGCGCAGCCATCAGCGTTTCATGGTCGAGTTTCATCTCGGCCAGAATGCAGGCTACCGCTACCGGGTGCGTGATATAAGGTTCACCGCTTGAACGTGTCTGGCCCTCGTGAGCGTCACGTGCAACGAGATATGCCTGCCGAAGACGCTTGATTTGCTCTTCCGGCAGGTAATTTTGAATCAGCTGATTCAGGCTTTCAAACAGATACAAGGGCTACCCACTGCGTGATTAACGACGGCCTTCGGCAATAGCGGTAACGGCTTGTAATTCAGCGGCTTCCTGCTCTTGCTGCTCTTGACGATCGCGGACGTCGAGGATCTGATTGTTGATCAGACCTTCTTCGATTTCGCGCAGTGCAATAACGGTAGTTTTATCGTTTTCTTCCGGTACCAGCGGATCTTTTCCGCCAACCTGCATCTGACGAGCGCGACGCGCGGCGACCAGTACCAGGTCAAAACGGTTACCAATTTTCTCTACAGCGTCCTGAACAGTTACGCGTGCCATACTTAAAATGCTCCACAGATGAAGAAATGACTGGGCATGATACTGAATGTGGGTTCAGTCTGCCAACAGTTTGGTGATTAAAGCGCCATGTCGCTGCTTTTGGCGGCTCATGCGCAGACGTTCGGCGCGAATAATGTTTTTCAGATCGCTCAGGGCGGTATCAAAATCATCATTCACAATAAGGTAATCATATTCCGCGTAATGACTCATTTCTGCAACAGCCTGAGCCATACGTTTTGCGATCACCTCTTCGCTGTCCTGGCCGCGGCCACGCAGGCGACGGTCAAGCTCATCTTTTGACGGCGGCAGAATAAAGATGCTGCGCGCGCCAGCCATTTTTTGACGGATTTGCTGAGCGCCCTGCCAGTCGATATCCAGGAAGACGTCGACGCCGGTTGCCAGTACCTGCTCGATGGTTTCGCGCGAGGTGCCGTAATAGTTGCCAAAAACTTCCGCGTGCTCAAGAAATGCGTCTCTGCTAATCATCGCCCTGAAATCGTCGTGATTAACGAAGAAATAGTGTTCGCCGTGCACTTCACCCGGACGCGGCGCGCGCGTGGTATGTGAAACAGAGACCTGGGTGTCGTACAGCGGTTGGGTTTTCAATAAAGCCTGAATCAGGCTGGATTTACCCGCGCCACTTGGGGCGGAAACAATATAAAGCGTGCCTTGAGCCATGAGAGTCTTTTGTATGTGATTGTCGAAAGAGATACTACATACGAGCCTATTATACACGGCGCCGCACCGTGACGCAGTCCCTGTCACACTTTTTGCTTCTGTTTCTTTCATTTTGCCAGCCGTTTCCCTGATTTCGCCGTGTATTGCGCAGCAGGCAAACAAAGTCTGGATGTCCGATCGCAGCGTGATAAATCCCTCGTCGCCGAATAAAACCGCTCTCCTGCAGAATGTTTGCGGGTAAACAGGAGGTGGAGTCATGCATAAATGGATCTGGATGATTGGCGCGTGGGCGGTGGCTGGATACGGACAGGCTACCTGTCCTGAATGGCCGCAGGCACAGGCCCGGCAGGAGGTACATCGTCTCAATCAACAGGTGACGGCCTGGAACAATGCGTACTGGCGACAGGGGAGCAGTGGGGTCAGTGATGAAGTATACGACCAGCTTTCGGCGCGACTTATGCAGTGGCGGCGCTGTTTTTCGCTGCTATCGCCTGCGGATAACGATGATGTGCCGCCCGCTACCGGAGAGGTCAGGCATCCGGTTGCCCATACCGGCGTGCGTAAACTGGCCGATAAATCGGATATTGCGCGGTGGATGCGCGATAAAACGGATCTCTGGGTGCAGCCGAAAGTGGACGGTGTCGCCGTGACGCTGGTGTATCGCCACGGGCGGCTGGCACAGGCCATTAGCCGTGGCGATGGTCGAGCCGGGGAGGATTGGACCGCCAGGGTGAGGCTGATTCCGGCCGTGCCGAAGATGACGGAGGGCGAGCTGGCGAACAGCGTGCTGCAGGGAGAGATTTTTCTGCAGCGCGACGGGCATGTGCAGAAGCAAATGGGGGGAATGAATGCCCGGGCGAAAGTGGCCGGTACTCTGATGCGCCTCGATACCCCGGCGCAGCTTGCGGAACTGGGGATCTTTATCTGGGCATGGCCAGATGGCCCTCAGGACATGCGCCAGCGTCTGGCTCTGTTGCGCAAGAGTGGATTTCTCCACAGCGCCTCTTTTACGCAGCCCGTTACGGATGCGCGGCAGGTGGCACGGTGGCGAGAGCGCTGGTTAACCTCGCCTCTGCCTTTTACTACCGACGGCGTGGTCGTGCGCCGCGGCCACGAACCCGGCGGGCGATTGTGGTCGCCAGGACAGGGTGAGTGGGTCGTTGCGTGGAAATATCCGCCGGCATCGCGGTTAATGGAAGTGCGCGGCATTCGCTTTCGGGTCGGGCGCAGCGGCAAAATTTCCGTCGTCGCTCTGCTGGAGCCGCAGCGCCTTGACGACAAACGGGTTAAGCAAGTCAGTATTGGCTCGCTTTCTCGCTGGAAGCGCCTGGATATTGGCCTCGGCGATCAGCTGCAAATCAGTCTGGCGGGCCAGGGCATTCCGCGCCTCGACAGCGTAGTATGGCGATCGGCGCAGCGTACGAAACCGCAGCCTCCCCCGGAACGGTTTACCCCGTTGACCTGCTATTTCACCACGCCGGGGTGTGATGCGCAGTTTCTCTCAAGGCTTATCTGGCTATCGTCAAAACCGGTTCTGAATCTTGATGGCGTGGGTGAATCAGTATGGCGCACGGTGCAACATGCGCGCCCGCTGGCGCATCTGTTCTCGTGGCTGGCATTGACGCCAGCGCAGCTGCAGGGGATTCCGGGGATAACCTCCGGGCGCGGGCAGCGGCTTTGGCACCAGTTTAACCTGGCGCGCGAGCAGCCCTTTCTGCGCTGGGTCCAGGCGATTGGCGTACCGATTCCCCGGGCGGCGCTTGCCGGTCTGGCGAGGGAAAACTGGCAGCAGCTACGAGAACGTTCTGAAGAACAGTGGCAGCGTCTGCCGGGCATGGGGGCAGGGAGAGCGAGGCAGCTGGTTGCCTTTCTCCAGCACCCGGATGTTGCCGCGCTGGCGCAGTGGCTCAGCGGGCAACATATACCCGGGTTTTGAGAGGATCAGTGGGCGTTATGGTTGTAGTGGAAGACGGGCAGCCCCAGCTTCCAGCGCAGCGCCAGCATGCGAGCGGTGAAGCCAAACAGCAAGGTGGAGATCACCACCACGTCGTGGCTGCTGACGTAATGCTGCAGGGCAATATAGAGAATTGCGGCCGCAAACGAGATGCCGGCATACAGCTCCTTCTGGAAAACCAGCGGAATGCGCTTGCAGAACATGTCCCGCAGTACGCCGCCAAATACGCCGGTAATCACGGCGGCGATAGAGGCGATCACCGGTCCTTCTCCCATATCCAGCGCGATTTGCGCGCCGATAATTGAGAACACCACCAGCCCCAGGGCATCCAGAACCAGAAACAGACGGCGTAGATGGGGCATGACCGGCGCAGCAATAGTCGTTAACACTGCCGCGACGGCGACGATAATGACGTATTCCGGATGTTTTACCCACCCCAGCGGGTAGTGGCCCAGCAGAATATCCCGGACTGAGCCGCCGCCCAGCGCGGTGGCGGTAGCAATGATGATGACTCCAAAAGTGTCCATCCGGCGGCGACCGGCCGCCAGAGCGCCGGTCATCGCTTCCGCAGTAATACCGATTAAATACAGAATATGAAGCAGCATAAATCCCCCACAATGATGTCGGGCAGATTAGCGATTTGTGCGTAAGATCACGATTGAGATTTTCTAAGGTGAATCATTTTCCCCAGGAAAAACTAATGTGAGAGGTGTTTTATTAGCAGTAGTGCAGGGAGATGTTGATCGACGGATGATAAAAACAGATAAGTAAAAGTAATGCTGGCTCACAACAAGAGGAGCCAGCAAAAGAGATTACTCGATGTTCTGAATTTGCTCGCGCATTTGCTCGATCAGGACTTTCAGTTCGATGGCGGAATTGGTCACTTCGGCATTAATGGATTTCGATGCCAGCGTGTTCGACTCGCGGTTAAATTCCTGCATCATAAAGTCAAGACGGCGGCCAACGGCTTCTTTCTTCTTCAGGATGTTCCAGGTCTCTTTTACGTGCGCTTCCAGACGATCCAGCTCTTCGGCGACGTCGATACGCTGCGCCATCAGCACCAGCTCTTGTTCGAGACGGTTGTTTTCCAGCTGCACTTCCGCATCTTCCAGTCGGGAAACCAGGCGCTCGCGCTGCCACTGTAAGATTTCCGGCATATGGGCGCGCACTTTGGCGACTTCGGCGGTGACGCCTTCCAGACGCTGCTCAATAAGCGCTTTCAGCGCCTGACCTTCGGTCTCGCGGGCAACGATAAAATCATCCAGCGCACCATTCAGGGCCGACAGAATATCGGCGGCAATCGCATCGAGATCCTGTTCCTGAGCAGCCATTACGCCAGGCCAGCGCAGAATATCAACCGGGTTGATTTCGCCTTCGTCGCTCTGCATCTTGACCCAGTTGGCGGCATTGACCAGCTGTTTTGCAAGGCTTTCGTTCAGAATCAGCTCGCCCTGGGCGCTGGGATCCTGATCAAAACGTAAGGTACATTCAACTTTGCCACGGGTCAGGCGAGAACGGATGCGCTCGCGCACGACAGGCTCCAGGCTACGGAACTGCTCCGGCAGACGGAAATAAGTTTCCAGATATCGTTGGTTTACCGAGCGCAGTTCCCATGCGGCGCTGCCCCATTCACCCTTGATTTCACGCCGGGCATAGGCGGTCATACTGCGGATCATAGACGTTCCTGTTTTTAAAGGAGAGTGAGGTGGATTATAGCTTTCAGGGCCTTATCAGGATAGGAATAAGCGAGCATTATCCGTATATACACGTTATCCTTCTGGCAGCCCCTCTGTTGGCGGCATCGCTCAGCCCTGAGCGCCAGTTATCTACGCCGTCAGAGGCGCGTCACCTCATGCATCCCGCATGATTTTGTGTATAATGCGCGCCACATTCGTTTCAAGCCGGAGAGATCATTATGCGTCCAGCAGGTCGTAGCGCTAATCAGGTGCGTCCCGTCACCCTGACCCGTAACTATACAATACACGCAGAAGGCTCCGTGCTGGTCGAATTTGGTGACACTAAAGTGTTGTGCACCGCATCGATCGATGAAGGCGTGCCGCGCTTCCTGAAAGGCCAGGGCCAGGGTTGGATCACGGCAGAATATGGCATGCTGCCGCGTGCAACGCATACCCGTAACGCGCGTGAAGCCGCGAAAGGGAAACAGGGCGGCCGTACTATGGAAATCCAGCGTCTGATTGCCCGTGCGCTGCGTGCGGCGGTCGATCTGAAAGCGTTGGGCGAATTCACCATTACTCTCGATTGTGATGTTTTGCAGGCTGACGGTGGCACCCGTACCGCATCCATTACCGGGGCCTGCGTGGCGCTGGCCGATGCGCTGAATAAGCTGGTGGCGGCCGGCAAGCTGAAAAGCAATCCAATGAAAGGGATGGTCGCCGCGGTTTCCGTTGGTATCGTCAATGGCGAAGCGCTGTGCGATCTGGAATATGTCGAGGATTCAGCGGCGGAAACCGATATGAACGTGGTGATGACCGAAGATGGTCGCATCATTGAGGTACAGGGCACCGCGGAAGGCGAGCCGTTTACCCACGAAGAGCTACTCACCTTGCTGGCGCTGGCCCGCGGGGGTATCGAATCCATTGTCGCGACGCAGAAAGCGGCATTAGAAAATTAATTTTAAGGGCGGCTGATGAGTCGCCCTTTTTTTTACGTTTTATTCTTCATGCGGTCTTTCTCGGCTGCCGCACGCGACCGGCTCGCAGCGTTATCGACGTATCTGTGCCGCCTGATGACGCGTGAAGAATTTGGCGTAAACCTAAATGATGAAAAGTAAGATAAGGAGCGAATCCATGAAACCGTATCAGCGCCAGTTTATTGAGTTTGCGCTTAACAAGCAGGTACTTAAGTTTGGCGAATTTACGCTGAAATCCGGGCGTAAGAGCCCCTATTTCTTCAACGCCGGCCTGTTTAATACCGGGCGCGATCTGGCACTGTTAGGCCGTTTCTACGCCGAAGCGCTGGTCGATTCCGGAATTGATTTCGATCTGCTGTTTGGGCCGGCTTATAAAGGGATTCCTATCGCGACGACTACCGCGGTTGCGCTGGCGGAGCACCATGACCTGGATTTGCCTTACTGCTTTAACCGCAAAGAAGCAAAAACCCACGGTGAGGGGGGCAATCTGGTCGGCAGCCCGCTGCAGGGGCGCGTCATGCTGGTTGATGATGTCATTACCGCAGGTACCGCGATTCGCGAGTCGATGGAAATTATCCAGGCGCACGGCGCGGAACTGGCCGGCGTGCTGATCTCTCTGGACCGTCAGGAGCGCGGCCGCGGCGAAATCTCGGCGATTCAGGAGGTCGAGCGTGACTACGGCTGCAAAGTGATTTCTATCGTGACGCTGAAAGACCTGATTGCCTATCTGGAAGAGAAGCCGGAGATGGCTGAACATCTGGCGACGGTACGTGCTTACCGCGAAGAGTTTGGTGTATAAGTCGAAAGCCCCGGAGGCGATATGCCTCCGGGATTTCCGCTACTGCAGCTGAGCGGCGACCAGCGGCCAGCGGGCGTCAAAATCATCCGTCGGACGATATTTAAACTCGCTGCGAACAAAACGCGACAGCATGCCTTCGCAAAATGCCAGCAGCTGGCTGGCCAGCAGCGCCTCATCGATGGTGTAACCTTCACCTTCCCGCATTTTCTTCTCACGCATGACCTGGCGCAGCTGAACCTCGATACGCTCAAACAGCTGGTTAATCCGCCCCTGGAGACGATCCTGTTCGAACATCAGCGCATGGCCGGTCAGAATTCGCGTCAGCCCAGGATTACGCTCACCAAACCCAAGAATCAGCAGCACAATCAGACGCAGGCGCGCCGACGTGTCTTTTTCATCTTTTAAAATCAAATTGATGCGCGTAATCAGACTGTCTTCGATAAACTCGATCAGGCTATCGAACATGCGGGTTTTACTGGGGAAATGGCGGTACAACGCCGCTTCGGATACCCCGACAGACGCCGCCAGTTTCGCTGTGGTAATGCGCTGACTTCCATCGCTGGATTCAAGCATCAGGGCCAGAGACTGAAGTATTTCTTCGCGACGATTCCTTTTCGCAGTTTGTTTTTCTGCCATGTTTTAAAATACCCCTGAAAATAAGCACTTGTCAGGCAGACATCCACAAAGTGACCGCAAACGGTCGTTTGCGGCGATGTTATTGCATTAGTGCACTTTGGGATGCGGATTCGATGTGGTCGGGCTTATGCGCGCCCTGAGTGACCAAAGCCACCTTCGCCACGTTCGGTGGCGTCAAAATCTTCCACCAGGTTAAATTCCGCCTGTACGACGGGTACAAAGACCATTTGAGCGATGCGCTCGCCAGGTTCAATCGTAAAGCTCTGCTGGCCGCGGTTCCAGACGGAAACCATCAGCTGCCCCTGATAGTCGGAGTCGATAAGACCAACCAGGTTGCCCAGAACCACGCCGTGCTTATGGCCCAGCCCGGAGCGCGGCAGAATCACCGCCGCCAGAGAGGGATCGGCGATATGAATAGCCAGACCGGTCGGCAACAGCGTGGTTGCACCCGGCGCCAGCTCTACGGCGTCGTCGAGACAGGCTCGCAGGTCAAGTCCGGCGGAGCCGGAGGTGGCATAGGTCGGCAGCGGAAATTGCTGGCCAACGCGCGGGTCCAGAATCTTAACGTCGATTTTTTTCATCATAACGGGTCACGATCTCGTCGAGTAATAATTGGCCAAGGAGTTCTTTACGCTCAAGTGGCAAGCGCTTATCTCCATCCTGCCAGAAAAGGTGTAATGCGTTGCTGTCGCTGTTAAAGCCTTGATCAGGCTGCGAAACATCGTTAGCGCAAATCAGGTCGAGATTTTTGCGCGCGCGTTTTTGCTTCGCGTATTCTTCCACATTATTCGTTTCGGCGGCAAACCCTACGACAAAAGGCCGATTAGCCGCGAGTGCCGCCACCCCGGCAACAATATCCGGATTTTTGACCATTTTGAGGGTGAGTTCATCACCTTGCTTTTTAATTTTTTCTTCAGCGATGGCGACGGCACGATAGTCTGCTACGGCGGCACAACCAATAAAAATCTGCTGCTGCTGGGCATTTTGCTGGACCGCAGCTTCCATTTCCAGCGCGGTCGTTACATCGATTCGCTGTACAAACGGCGGCGTCGGCAATGCAACCGGCCCGCTCACCAGCGTGACGTTTGCCCCGCGGCTTGCGGCCGCGGCGGCAATGGCAAACCCCATCTTGCCGGAGCTGTGGTTAGTAATATAACGCACCGGATCCAGAGGTTCACGCGTGGGGCCCGCGGTAATCATGATGTTGAGATGTTGCAAATCTTTGACAGGCGAAAAATGCGCAGCGGCTAAATCAACAATCGTCATCGGATCCAGCATGCGGCCAGGGCCAATGTCGCCACAGGCCTGGCTACCGCTGTCCGGCCCCCAGAGCAGCAGGCCGCGTGAGGCGAGTACCTCGAGGTTATGCTGCGTGGCCGCTGCGCGGTACATTTGCTGATTCATCGCCGGGACAACGGCAACCGGAGAGGGGGTCGCGAGGCAGATAGTAGAAACCAGATCGTTGGCCATACCGGCCGCAACGCGGGCAATCAGATCGGCGGTTGCCGGGGCGAGGATAACCAGGTCCGCCCATTTGCCCAGCTCTATGTGACCCATCGCCGCTTCCGCTGCCGGATCGAGCAGACTATCGGAGACCGGATAGCCAGACACCGCCTGCAGGCTCAGTGGCGTAATGAAGGCTTTGGCGGCTTCCGTCATGGCAACACGCACATCCGCGCCACGGTCACGCAGGCGGCGCACCAGTTCCGGCGTTTTATAAGCAGCAATGCCGCCGCTCACGCCAAGAACGATCTTTTTACCAGCCAGACTCATCATGATTCTTTCCTGTTGCAGTACACCAGAATCCGCGCATATTACCACAATCCCGTCGCCGTCGCGTGACTGCCAGGCATTCACTTTGCGAGGCGCTACGCAACAGGTAGATACGGCAGTCGGCAGCACCGTCGGGCTGTGCCAGGATGGGGGCACGAGAAAGGAGAGGCCCTATGGATGCACCGGAACCCCTGATGCCACGGGAAAAAATGTGGCTTTACGGCATTGAAACGTTGTCGGACGTTGAGCTGCTGGCGCTGTTTTTACGCACCGGGACGCGGGACAAAGATGTCATGGCGTACTCGCATGACCTGTTACAGCGTTTTGGTTCGCTGTATGGCCTGCTGTCAGCGAATAAAGCACAGTTTGAGACGGTCGACGGGATTGGCCTGGCGAAATATGCTCAGCTAAAAGGAGTGGCTGAGCTGGCGCGGCGCTATTTTAGCCTGCGGCTGGTTGAAGAGCCCTCTCTGGTCACGCCGATGATGACGCTGGAGTTTTTGCAAAGCCATCTCTCCGATGAAGAGCGGGAGATCTTCATCGTGATCTTTTTAGATAATCAGAACCGGGTATTGAAACATAGCCGGCTTTTTTCTGGTACTCTTAGCCACGTAGAGGTGCATCCGCGAGAAATTGTACGCGAAGCCATCAAAGTGAACGCCGCTGCGGTGATCCTTGCACATAATCATCCGTCCGGTAGTCCCGAGCCGAGTAAGGCCGACAGACTGATGACCGAACGTGTGGTAAAGTGTTGTGGTTTCATGGATATACGAGTACTCGATCATCTTGTAATCGGCCGCGGTGCGTACGTATCTTTTGCCGAACGCGGCTGGATTTAGCCCCGATCACGCGATCCAGCGGGATCTTTGTCTGTTCGGGACTTGAGCACATCGCCGAGTCAGCGTATACTACGCCACCTTTGAGAATCTCGGGTTTGGCATTTGGGCCTGGCAATCGATGGTTCACTTAGAACTGCGATGACCGGGCTGTAAAGCCTGACGAGGCGCCGATACCCCATACGAAGCTCGAGCTAATTTGATTTTTGGAGAATAGACATGTCCCGAGTCTGCCAAGTTACTGGCAAGCGTCCGGTGACCGGTAACAACCGTTCCCACGCACTGAACGCGACCAAACGCCGTTTCCTGCCGAACCTGCACTCTCACCGTTTCTGGGTTGAGAGCGAAAAGCGTTTTGTCACCCTGCGTGTATCTGCTAAAGGTATGCGTGTTATTGATAAGAAAGGCATCGATACAGTTCTGTCTGAACTGCGTGCCCGTGGCGAAAAGTACTAAGTACTAAGAGGAAATAAATCATGGCTAAAGGTATTCGTGAGAAAATCAAGCTGGTTTCTTCTGCTGGTACTGGTCACTTCTATACCACCACGAAGAACAAACGTACTAAGCCGGAAAAACTGGAACTGAAAAAATTCGATCCAGTTGTCCGTCAGCACGTTTTATACAAAGAAGCTAAAATCAAATAATTTTAGTTTCCTTGTAAAGAAAACCCCGCTCCGGCGGGGTTTTTTGTTTTTTGTCCGGCAGAACCCGTCGGATAAACCCTGCCGGGAATTTGCTTCCCTGTCGTCTGTTGCTGCAGCACAATACTCTGGGTTAACGGAGGAAAACGAATGCCTGAATTACCTGAGGTAGAAACCAGCCGGCGTGGCATCGAACCATACCTGGTGGGCGCAACCATTCTGCACGCCGTTATTCGCAACGGGCGTCTGCGCTGGCCGGTCAGTGAAGAAATCTATCGTTTGAGCGACATACCGGTGCTGAGCGTGCAGCGCCGTGCCAAATATCTGCTGCTCGAGCTGCCCGGCGGCTGGATTATCGTCCACCTTGGGATGTCGGGAAGTCTGCGAATTCTGAGTGAAGAGCTGCCCGCAGAAAAGCACGATCATGTTGACCTCGTGATGAGTAATGGCAAGGTCCTGCGCTACACCGACCCACGCCGCTTTGGCGCCTGGCTGTGGACCCGCTCGCTGGAAGGGCATCCTGCGCTGGCACATCTTGGCCCAGAGCCCTTGAGCGATGATTTTAATGCCGACTATTTGCAGCAGAAGTGCGCGAAAAAGAAAACCGCTATTAAGCCCTGGCTGATGGATAACAAACTGGTGGTCGGGGTCGGCAATATCTACGCCAGCGAATCGCTGTTTTCGGCCGGGATCCATCCCGATCGGCTGGCGTCTTCGCTTTCACGCGAAGAGTGTGAACGGCTGGTAAAAGTGATTAAAGCGGTGCTGCTACGCTCGATTGAGCAGGGGGGCACGACGCTGAAGGATTTCCTGCAAAGTGATGGCAAGCCGGGCTACTTCGCCCAGGAGCTGCAGGTTTATGGCCGCAAGGGCGAGCTTTGTCGCGTTTGCGGCACGCCGATTACAGCCAGCAAACATGCTCAGCGGGCAACATTTTATTGCCGCCAGTGTCAGAAGTAAGGTGCTGATGTCACCACGATCCCGGTGACGCCTCGCCAGCCGGGTACGGGTTCACGCGATTGCTGGCGGGTAGCCCGGACGGCGCAAGATTACAGCTTTTTCAGCAGCGCCTGGTGTACGTTGGCCGGCAGGAAGTGGGAAACATCGCCCTGGTGGCGCGCCACTTCCTTCACCAGCGATGAAGAGATAAACGACCACTCTTTGCAGGGCATCAGGAAGACGCTTTCCAGGGTTGGCATCAGGTGGCGGTTCATATGTGCCAGCTGCATCTCATATTCGAAGTCCGCCACCGCACGTAAACCGCGAATGAGGATATTCGCCTGCTGCGCGCGGGCAAAATTCGCCATCAGATCGCTGAAACCAACCACCTCGACGTTGACCAGATGCGCCGTTGCCTGCTCCGCCAGCGCAATACGCTCGTCGAGGGTGAACATCGGTTTTTTGCTCGGGCTGGCGGCAATGGCCAGCAGCACCTTGTCAAACATGCTGGCGGCACGCGTGACGATATCGATATGCCCGTTGGTAATGGGGTCGAAGGTGCCCGGATAGATCGCTTTTGTGCTCATAATTACACTTTCTCTGAGTAGCCGCGGCTCAGCGCCCACAGCTCGGTGTATTTATTAAACGTATACTGCGCGTTGACCACGGCAAGTAGCCAGCCCTGTTTACCATCCAGCACGCCGCCGCGTAGCAGCAGCGTTTTCACAAAAGCCCCCAGCGTATGGCCGAAAATGCTCGCCAGAGAGGTCTTCTTCCCCTTCTGGTGGCGCTCCCGTGCCCAGGCAGAGGCATAGGCCAGCTGCTTTTGCTGGAAGCCGGAGAAGTCGCGGCAGGTCAGATGCAGTAAATCGCCCGACAGTTCGATAACCTGCGCGCCTTTGGCATCGAGCGATTCGTGCACCAGATTATTGTTATAGCGGAAACGGCTGCGTTCGTACAAACGCATGACGCGGTCGGGATACCAGCCGCTATGGCGCATAAAGCGGCCAAGGAAATAGTTACGCCGGGCGATGCTGTAGACGGCACCTTTTTGGGGCGCCTCCAGTACACGGCGAAGTGAGCAGGCCAGCTCCGGCGTCACGCGTTCATCGGTATCAATCATCAACACATAGTCGCCGGTCGCGTAGTCCTGGGCGCGCTGACGCTGAATACCGTAGCCTTGCCAGTCGCTGTTGATGTAGACCGTTGCGCCGAGGCGACGGGCCAGTTCGACGGTGTTATCGCTACTGCCGGAGTCCAGCAGCACGATTTCATCGGCCCACGCTACCGAGGCCAGGCAATCAGCCAGCAGATCCGCCGCATTTTTGGCGATCATTACGACGGACAGTCGGGTCGACATTAGTGGCTCCGCTGCGGCAGATAGGGTTGCAGTAAATGTAGCAGACGCGAGAGCGCGCCCTGGTTTTGATGCAACACTTCCACCGCGTGGCGGCCGTACCACAGACGATAGTCTTCATCGGTGAGCAGATTGGAGACCTGGGTGACCAGCGAACTGACGTCGGTGACCGTAATCAGACCATCGTCCTGCTGCAACTTGGCGCAAATATCTTTGAAGTTGAACGTGTGCGGGCCCATCAGTACCGGGATGGCGTGTGCCGCCGGCTCCAGCGGGTTGTGACCGCCGCGTTCGACCAGACTGCCGCCGACGAAGGCGAGGTCGGCAATGCCGTACAGCAGCATCAGCTCGCCCATGGTATCGCCGATCACCACCTGGGTACTGTTCGACGGGATTTCGCCGGTGCTGCGTAGCGTGAAGCTCATCCCCGCTTTCTGCACCATTTCTCGTGCATCGGCGAAGCGCTCCGGGTGACGAGGGACGAGAATCAACAGCAGATCCGGGAAAGTATCGAGCAGCTTCCTGTGCGCCTGCAGGATAATTTGTTCTTCACCGTCGTGGGTGCTGGTGGCTATCCAGACTTTGCGGTGCGGCGCCCACTGGCGGCGGAGGGTAATTGCGCGCGCGGCCAGCTCTGGCGTCACGGAAATATCAAATTTGAGGCTGCCGGTGACCGCCAGCTGGTTGCGCTTCAGGCCCAGAGCCAGAAAGCGATTGCCGTCTTCTTCATTCTGCGCCGCAATCAGCGTGATGCGACTGAGCAGCCGACGCATAAATTTCCCCAGTTTCGCGTAGCCTTTGGCGGAACGCTCCGACAGACGGGCGTTGGCGATGACCAGCGGGATTTTACGTTTGTGCAGCGCGGCGACCATATTTGGCCACAGCTCGGTTTCCATCACGATAACCAGCTTCGGTTGCACCGTGTTGAGGAAGCGGTTCATTGCGCAGGGCAAATCGTAAGGCAGATAGACATGATGAACATCTTTGCCGAAGGCGGACATGGCGCGTTCTGAGCCGGTCGGCGTCATGGTGGTGACGGTGATAGGCAGCGAGGGGTAGCGGTGGCGCAGCGCGCGCACGAGCGGGATAGCAGCAAGCGTCTCACCCACGGAAACGGAATGCAGCAGAATCCCATCCGGCGCTACCTTGTTCTGACAGAAGCCATAACGTTCAGCCCAGCGCTTTCGGTAGGCAGGGGCCTTACGGCTGCGCAGCAGCAGTCGCAGCCATACCAGCGGCTGAATAAGATAGAGTAGGGTGGTATAAAGCAATTCCAAGCGATTTATCCGATTTATGTTTTAGCGGGCAAATTCTAAGCATTTAGCCCGCGTAAAGCTATCTCTTTGGCGGAAACAACGGGATTCAGAGTCAGGTCGCGTCGCGATAGCGTTTAATGCGCAAATAGCGTCGGCCAAGGCGCCAGCGTAAACGGAAGGTACGCGCATTTTTCCAGATCAGACGCCAGATGCCGCGGTCAAAGAATTCTTTAATGATAATATGCTTTTTTGACTCATCTTTCATGCTATCAAAGGTATGAATAATTCCCAGCCCCTCTTTGGCAATTTGCCAGCGGCAGGCGGAAATATGACGCACCTTATCAGGATAGCGTTGGTTGATGGCCTCCAGCATCTCCAGAATTTTCATGTAGTGGCGCGCCGAGCGCATCAACGTATCGTCATTGTCCGGTTTGTGCGACACCGATTCCGAGTGAATATAGTAATCGTAGAACTGTTCGCTGGTGTACTGCACGCGTTCAGCCGCCAGCAGCGCTTCGGTGGTCCACGGAATGTCCTGATGACGTAATCCGGGCTCGAAGTGGAACTTGTGCTGCATGATAAATTCGCGGCGATAGATATTCAGCCAGGTCACGTGCAGGAACTTGCGCGAATCCAGCGCCTGTTTAAGCCAGACGTGGCCTGGCAGGATGCCGGTCGACGGCAGACGGTCCGGTGGAAGAATAGGGTGGATATCTTTGCGGGTTTCGTAAACGTAGCGGCCGTTACAGGTGGCGACATCAAGGCGGCCCTTTTCGGCCATCTCCAGCAGCGTACGGTACATCCCGGGATAAAGCTTATCGTCAATATCCGGGAAGGCCAGGTACTTGCCGGTTGCCACCGCCAGGCCGGTATTACGCGCGACCGAGACGCCCTGGTTTTCCTGTTCCAGCACGATAATATGGGGTAAGCGCGCTTTCCATTCGTCGATAACCGCCAGGCTACCGTCCGTCGAACCGTCGTTGACCAGGATCAGCTCATAGCTTTCCAGCTGCTGTTGTTCAATGCACTCAAAGAATTGCGCAAGGAATTTTTCGCCGTTATAAACGGCAGCCACAATGCTCAGTAAAGGCGTTTGACTCATAAATCATTCGATCCTGGTTAAATAGCGGCGTCAGCCGCGACGCAGCTGACGGTACTGCTGACAAATCGTATCCACGCTGAATTTTTCCAGTGCGGAAGGTTCGATAGCTGGTGGGTTATGGTAAATGCTTTGCATCGTCCGGGCCAGCGCCGGGCTGTTCAGATCGGCCAGGCCGCTGGCTAATTCGCCGGTGAGAATTTCCGTCACCCCGCCAGGACAGCGGGTGCTGGCCACCGGGGTATTTAGCAGCAGCGCCTCAACCACCACGTTACCAAAGCCTTCGCTGTCGGAGCTGAGCACCAGCATCCGCGCATGCTTAATCCACGGCAGCGGGTTTTTCTGAAAGCCTTTAAACAGAACACGATCGGCAACCTGTAGCTGCTGCGCCAGCTGGCGCAGGCGCTGTTCCTGCTCCGGTTTACCCTGACCCAGCAGCACCAGCGGCGCGGTGATTCCGCTTTGCGCATAGGCTTCGATCAGGCGATCGTGGCGTTTCCCCGGGTGGAACCGACCGACGTGAATAATATAATCCCCCGCAGGCTGCTCGCCAGGCGCATCGGCGGCGGCGCGCAGAGCGGGAATATCGAACGGGTTATAAATGGTTTTTAACTGTGCCGGGCGGATGGCGAACTGTTCGACCAGATCCTGACCTACCGCATCGGAGACGGTAATGACGTTGCGTCCCTGATAGACACGCTTAATCTTCTGCTGTTTCATCCAGCGATCAAATCCGGTGCGATGGCCCAGATATGATGTGGAAAAGACGCCATGCAGGCAGAACCAGACGTTCCGGTTTTTCAGCGACCGGCTGCGGGCGACAATGCGATCGGTTTTATGCAGGTTGGAGAGCACCAGATCGAATTCACCCTGCTGTTCGGCTGTGACGATGGCGGCATCCAGCTGGCGGGCGCGGCGCGAAAGTTCGGTGATTTTGCGCCAGGGTGTCCGGCTGCGGTCACTCACAACCTGATAATCCAGCCCTTCCGGCAGCGCATAATCGCAGACGTCGCGCAGAGAAAACAGTGAGACCCGTTCGCCCTGGCGCAGAAAATGCTCAGCCAGGGTCAGCACGACCTTCTCCGCCCCGCCGCCGGGCAGGCCGTCGATCACAAACAGTATACGCATCGTTATTTCACCAGATCCTGATAGAGGGAGAGCAGCTGCGTCGAGAGTCGTTCGCTGGTGCAGGTCATGATGCGCTCGCGGGCGCGCTCCCCTTCCGCAGAGCCTAACGCCCGGGCGGGCAGGGCGCTAACCGACTCCTGCAGGGCCGGGATATCCAGCGCATCGCAAACGTAGCCATTGCTGCCCTGAACGATAAACTCCGCGCCGCCGCAGCCGGTGGTGGTAATGACCGGCAGGCCGCAGGCCATCGCTTCGAGAATAACGTTGGGGAACGGATCGTACAGCGTCGGCAGCAGCAGGCCGTCGGCCATCTGATAGAACGGCAGGGTTTCCGACTGCATGCCGAAAAAGCGGACCCGCTCCTCGCAGTTGAGGGTTTTCGCCAGCGACTGATAGCGATTCTGATCTTTGTCTTTACCGACGACCAGCAGATAGCGATCGGTGGGGGCGATGGCGCGGATCGCCGCATCCAGCCCCTTGCGCTCAAAGCCGGAGCCGACGTAGATCAGGCAGGTCGCCTGCAGCGGCAGATTCCATTGGTGACGTAGCGCAACAAAGGCCGCTTCCGTAGGCGGCAGAAAACGCTGGTTATCAATGGCGTTATAGATAACGTGGATTTTCTCCGCCGGCAGGCCGAAGTCTTCAATAATCTCGCGTTTTATCATCTCCGCGTTGCAGATGACGCCGCGCAGGTGCGAGTCCTGGTACATTTCGCGCTCAGCCTGCATGACATAGCGATGGTAGCGGTCGGCAAACAGCAGGCGGCTTTTCCAGCCGGGCAAAATGCGCGAGCGCTGCTGTAGCCAGCGGCGGTGCACGCCGTCCCCGGCGCGGTACAGGTCGCAGCCGGGAATGCGTTCGTGGCTCTGCACCAGATCGAAATGTTCGCTCTGCCACAGCCGGCGGGCGGCGTCGGCGAAACCGCGTTCGCGGCTGATCCGCCCCCACTTACGCGGGTTGCAGATATGAATATTCCAGTCGGGTTTCACCGGCCCTTGCCATTCGCGAGTAATGACGTTCAGTTCAAGATTGCTGCTATCAAGGGCTTCCAGCGCGCGGGAGACAAAGCGCTCCGCGCCGCCGTCCGGGCGATATTTCTGTCGCACCAGGGCCAGCCTGAATTTGCTCATGCCAGTACCTTTTTCGCCGCCGCGATAACCGCGTCGGTGGGAATTAAATCGAGATAACGTTCGTCTGTGCCGGTGTCGATATCATCCGGGTCGGGAATAGCGCCGAAATCACCTGCCCAGATCACCTCACCTTTAGCCTGCCATGGACGCCAGAAGGTGAGTTTGGAGGGGCCGAACAGCGCCACCAGCGGCGTACCCAGCGCGGCGGCCATATGCATCGGTACGGAGTCGACGCCGATAAACAGGCGGCCATGATCGATGACGGATGCCAGCTGGCGCAGAGTCAGCTGACCGGCGAGGGAGTGTAAACGAGCATTGGGGCAGCCCGCCATAATGGTATCGATCATCTGCTTCTCTTTGGCATCGGGACCGGAGGTCAGCACGACCGGGTAGCCTGCGTCAGAGAGGGCGTTAATCAGGGCGCTCATTCGCTCTTCGCGCCAGCACTTAAAGAACCAGCGGGAGGTCGGTTGAATGACGATATAGTTGTCCTGAAATCCTTCCGGCAGCAGCGCGAGGCTGACGTGCCAGTCCTGCTCGCTGTAGCCCATTTTCGCCGGCGCGTCATTCATCTCCAGCCCAAGCGGCGCCAGAATCGACAGATTCTGCTGCACGGTGTGCTGCTGGTTATGCTGCTGTGTTGAGGCGAGAGCGGTATGACAAAAACGCCATGCCGGGTGACGACGCTTCGGGAAGTCAAAGCCGATGCGGATTGGCGCGCCGGTCAGTTTCGTGATAATTGCGCTTGGCCACTGATCGGCAAGATTGAGCACCATATCGTAGCGCTGCTGGCGCAGCGCACGAATCAGCTGCCACTCCATCTTGAGCTGGTGGCCGGTGCCCTGTTTTTTCCAGCGCCGATCAATGGCGAAAATCTGATTGATATCAGGATTGGCGGCGAGCATATCCCGGGTTTCTTCATACAGCAGGACATCAACGCTGGCCGCGGGATATTGCTGTTTGAGGGCGTGAATGAGCGGCGTGATCAGCAGCATATCGCCATGATGGCGCAGCTTAATAACCAGGATTCGCGTCGGGGTCACAGGGCCGGAAGAGCGGGTTTCAGGCGTCATTCTCTGTTCTTCATTCAATATCAGGTTTCCGATTCTAGGGGATCAGACTGATTGAGAGAAGCGTTGTATTGCTCTACCATGACCCGATACGTATGCTCTGAGGACGTTTTCGTGCACAATCCCGCATTTCTCATCACGATTGATACAGAGGGCGATAACCTCTGGCAAAAACATGACAGCATTACCACCGAGAATGCGCGCTATTTACCGCGTTTTCAGCAGCTTTGCGAAAAGTATGGTTTTAAACCGGTCTATTTGACCAACTATGAAATGGCGATCGATCCCTTTTATATCGAATTCGCCAAAGATGTGATTGCCCGCGGGACGGCGGAAATCGGCATGCACCTCCATGCCTGGAACAGCCCGCCGACGGACCCGTTGACCGATGACGACTGGCGTCATAAACCCTATCTGATTGAATATTCCGATGCGGCGATGCGCGAAAAAGTCGCTTACATGACGCATCTGCTGGAAGACACTTTCCAGACGAAAATGGTCAGCCATCGCGCCGGACGCTGGGCGTTTGATGAGCGCTACGCCCGCCTGCTGGTGGAGCATGGCTATCTGGTTGACTGCTCGGTCACGCCGCGGGTCAACTGGAAGACGGCGAAAGGCGCCCCGCAGGGGGACGGTGGTACCGATTACCGTCGTTTCCCGCAGCATGCCTATTTCCTTGACGAGAACGATATCAGTCGCGAAGGCGGCTCTTCGCTGCTGGAAGTGCCGATGAGCATTCAATATAAGCACTCCGGCTGGATGAACAGCGTGAAGCAGGGCTACGATCGCTTGCGCGGCAAAGTGCGTTCGCCTTCCGTTCACTGGCTGCGCCCGATGGGGGGAAATGTCGACACCATGAAGAAAGTGGTGCAGCAGACATTGACTCAGGGTAATGATTACGTCGAATATATGCTGCACTCTTCTGAGTATATGCCTGGCGGCAGCCCAACATTTAAAAATAAACAGGATATCGAGCAGTTATATGTCGACCTGGAAGCATTTTTTAACTGGCTGGCGCCGCAGGTGAAGGGGATGACGTTGGCAGAATATTACCAGCGGAAACACACACAGCGATAAAAGGCACCCTAAGGTACCGTATGCGTATCCTTAAACAACTGACGCGGAAGAAAAATGCTTTTTTCCGCGACATTAAATTTAATTTAATTAATTTTCGTTATAGAAATAAAGCTGAGCGCCAGCCGTTCAATCCCGCTCAGGTGAAGCGCATTTTATTACTGCGTCTGGATGATAAAGTCGGCGACATGGTGGTAACCACCGGCTGTGCCAGACTTCTCGCCGAGCACGGCTATAAAGTTTCTGTCCTCACCGGTCCTGTATGCATGCAAATATTAGCAGGCTCAATATTTCTTGAGAATGTATATTTGTATAAACCGCGCATGTCACTCGCGGCGTTACGCGCACTTAATTTTGATGCGGTTATAGATTTTGATGACGTGAAAACCTATGAACGGTTTAAGTTTCTCTCTGATTTACGCGCGCCCTGCGTCATTGGTTTTAATAAAGAGAAATATAAGCTGTATGACCAGTCAATCACCTTTTATGATAGCAAAAGCCATATTTCCGCCCGCTATAAACAGGTGGTTAAGCTTTTTGGCGTGAGAGATGAGCACTATCATTATCACGTTCCCGGCGATATACGCGAGCGCCAGCGAGTGGAAAAGTTACTGGCGACAGAAAGTGACAGACAGCTATGCGTGGCCATCAATCCTTTTACCGCCTCAACAGATAAGGATTTCTGCCGTCATCAGGTCGCCGCGCTCATTGAACGGCTCCGTCAGCTCCCCTATAAAGTGAGCGTGGTGATGGTCGGTCGCAGCGAGAAAATCCGTCAGCTTGGGCTGGATATGGCTCTGTATCTGGCTGACAGCAATATCAACTCGGCGGTAGAAGTTATCCGCTGCTGCGATCTGGTGATTACCGCTGACACTTCCATTGTGCATATTGCCAGGGTGTTTGATAAGCCGATGGTGGCGGTCTATAACAAGCGCAAGCTCAAGGATACTGGCCTGCCGGGTTATACCATTTGGGCTCCGGGTTATGCTAAGGCCAGGCAGATTGTCTGCGAGGAAGAGAACGTGGCGGATGTCCCGATTGACGCCATATGGCCGATGATCCAGGAGCAGGCTGATAGTCTGGTTGCCACGCGTTTGCGGCAATAAAAAAGGGCCCGGACGGGCCCTTTTCGGTTACGCTTTCACGACGGCCTTACGGCCGTTTCGCCGTCAGGCTGTTGCTCAACGCAATCCCGAGCGGTAACCAGAACAGCACCCAGGTTTCTCGCGGGTTGCTGACGATAAACATCCCCTGCGACGCCATAAAAATCAATGCATACATGAAAATCGCCAGGCTGTATCGGCTGTCGCCGCGGCGTTTGCACCATGCCCGCCATAATCCGCTGGCGATGACCGCCAGCAGCAGCAGCAGGCCAATGATGCCGCCTTTCAGCAGCGAGCCGAGATAGACGCTGTGGGTGGTGGTGATGTGTTCACCGCTGTAGTTAATGAATTCGAGTCCATAATCGAACCCCCGACCCAGCCAGGGATGGTCCGCGATTTCCGCCAGCGTATGGCGCCAGATACTGAAACGTAGACCACTCTGTGTCCCCATCTCCTCAAAGCGGGCTAACAGCAGGTCGCCAACCGGCGTCAGGAAGAAGACCAGCCCGAGCACCACCGCCAGCGTGGCGACGATCGCTAAATTACGGCGCGTAAACACCTGCAGATGCAGCGTGCAGCAGAAGGCCAGCGCCAGGGCGATAATCGGCCCGCGACTCTGGGTAAAGACCATCATCACCAGCAGGATAGCGATCGGCACATAGAGATAATGACTGGCTTTCTCTTGCAACAGCAGGCAGCAAATTAAGATGGCGATGCCACAGTATCCTGCCAGGTCGATAACGTTGGTCGGGCCTGGGTTTTCCGCTGAGACTTCGCGTAAGGTCAGAACCAGCGTATGGTCTATCGCCAGCGTCCAGACAGACAGCACGGTGACTCCGGCAACCACGCTGAGCAGCGCCAGATGCCGGGTGCGGGGATGGCCCATCAGGGTGGTGAGCAGCAGCAGGTAGAAGATGAGGTAGGTGCCGTGAGTCAGCGGCGAGTCAATATGTTGCGGCGTATGCCCCCAGAGATTGCTGAGCGCATAGTAGACAAAGAAGACCACCAGCAGCGCATAGGTCAGCCATTGCTGGCGGGTGCTCTCCGCCAGCGCCTGGCGATGGTCTTTGTTCAGTAAAGACAGCAGGAACAGCAGAATCGACAGGTGGAGCAGGTTATTCGTCCGGGTGGAGATGCAAAAAATAGCGCTGAAAAATAAAAATAAGGGAAAGAAAATGGAGTAACCCTGAATGGCATAGTTACTTATTTTTAAAGTACGCATCAAAAGAAACCTTTGCAAAAATCGATTCCGGCACCGCGCTCTCCTGGGAGAAATTGATGACCCGAATATGGTTTTGTTGTAGCACACAAGCGGCGTGCGAAAAGGACGGCATGACCAGGTCATCCACTTTGTTTGCCAGGTAGGAAGGCAGTTTATTCTGTTGTGTTTCGTAGAACCGCGGTTCGTGGAAATTATTCATGTCCAGCCCGCTGATAAGAATAGTGTCGAACCCCAGCCAGGCGAGGATCTGTAAGGACCAGTAGACCACGGTGCCGGCATCAAAGACCCCGTGGCGGATATCGGTGCTAAAGCAGATATCCTGGCGCTCAGGGTGGAAGCGCAGCGCTTCGATATGCTGATAGGTTTGCCGCATCATGCTGCTGGCGACTTTAGGCTGGTAAATTTTATAGCAGCCGTCTTCAATCAGCGCCAGGCGGCAGCGCAGATCGGCCGGATAGCGATCGTAGATTTTGGCGATCCCGTGCATGGTGGTAAACAGCACAAGATCGGGCTGGCCGATCACCGAGCGAATAATGTCGGGTTGCTTGTCGTAAAACTCCATATCGACAATGGTGTAGAACGAAAACCTGAGCGTATCAGAGAGAAACCAGGCGCCGTTGACACCCATCACCGGCACGCTCTCCGGCAGCCGTGAAAAATCAATACGGCGGGTGGAGGGGCCGGTCGCCGTCAACAAAACCTCGCCATGCGCGCTGTTTTTTAACGCGCTCAGGCTGACCAGCGGAACGTGTTGACCTTTGTACTGCAGCGTGCGGATTTCACCGCTTTCGGCACGGGTGATTTTGGTATACGGCCAGAGATTTTCGTTATGGCGAAAAGCCCGCGGACGCGTGTAGCGGTAAATTTGCTTGTACAGTGAACCCATTAAATCAGCCCCTGAGATTGCAGCAGCTGCGCGATACGGGCGGCGGAAATATCCCCGGTACTGTTGCCGCTTTCCGGACGTACGACATACTGATTTTTACCGTAACCGCCAATCAACCCCGGGTCGGTGGGACCATATAACGTAAAATTGGCTTTATCGAGCGCGGCGGTCAGATGGCTCAGGCCGGTATCAACGGAAACCACGCCTCTGGCGCCCGCCAGAACCTGAGCGACCTGCTCCAGACTTATGCGCGGCAGTACTTCGACAAAGTCGTGGCCATCCGCCAGCCGTTTGGCCCGCGCTTCTTCATGCGGGGCGCCCCACGGCAACTTAATCTGCAGGCCGCTGTCGGCCAGCAGAGCGATAAGCGCCTGCCAGTGGCTTTCTGGCCAGTGTTTGTCATCGCGGGTCGTGGCATGGAGGAAGACGAGATACGGCACCGCAGAGGCGGCATCCTGGCGGGTAAAGTGGCGGGCGATGGCATAATCTCCCTGACTCTCCGGCCGGGTGTAGCCCAGGCTTTTGGCGAACAGTTCGCGGGTGCGCTCAACGGCATGCTGCTGCTTCGCGATATGGTGACGGCGATTGTAGAACAAGCTGGCCAGCGGCTCGCGGGCGGTTTGCCAGTCCATACCGTGCTTCACGCCGTGCGCCAGCCGGGTGACCAGCGCGGCGCTTTTGACCAGACCCTGAGCATCGATAATCGCGTCATATTTCTGTGCCCGTACGGCATCGCGAAAGGCCTGGCGTTCGCCCCTGATGGGGGCAGAAAACCAGGCTTTACGCCAGCGACGAATGGCGACGGGAATCACCCGATCGACCGCTTCATGCCAGGACGGGATCTGTGCGAACCCCTCCTCGACGACCCAGTCAAAGCGAATGCCGGGAAAAGCTTGCACAGCATCGGTCAGCGCGGGCAGCGTATGCAGGACGTCGCCCATGGACGAGGTTTTTACGATCAATACCCGCATCCGCTACGCTTCCTCTTTATCGGTTTTTTCCTGCAGGAGCGCGTTTAGCTCTTCCTGTACGCGCTGCGGCGTAATATCGATCAGGCTCTGATGATAACCTTCCGCGGCATCGCCCTTACGGACTTTGTGGTAGCCGCTAATCAGGCGAATCACCCGCGCTTTGTGGGACAGCGGCGGGGTGAAGTCGGGGCTGCTTGGGCCATACAGCGCCACCAGCGGGCGGTTCAATGCCGCGGCAACATGCATCAGACCGGAATCGTTACTGACGACGGCCGTACAGGCGGCAATCAGGACGACCGCCTGTTCAAGCTGGGTTTCTCCGGCCAGATTGCGACACCATGCCTGCTGCCGGGTATTCAGCGCGGCAAGGATATCGTTGCCGGCGTCATGGTCTTTGGCCGAACCGAACAGAACCACCTGATACCCCTCGTCGATAAGCTGCTTTGCCAGCTCGGCGTAGTGGTAGTGCGGCCAGCGTTTTGCCGGGCCAAACTCCGCTCCGGGGCAGAAGCCGATGATCGGACGGTCGGCAGAGATGTTGAATGCGTTGCAGACCTGCGATTTTTCCCCGTCAAAAACCTGCAGCTGCGGCCACAGCAGCGGCTGCGGCAGGTCTTTGGCGCTGAGCATGACCCCTTTGTCATAGGCCAGCGCGACATAGCGTTCAACCATCAGCGGCCAGGCGTCTTTATCCAGCACCCGCGCGTCGTTCAGCAGACCGTAGCGCATCTCACCGCGCCAGCCGGTGCGGTGCGGGATGTTGGCGAAGAAGGGAACCAGCGCCGATTTAAATGAGTTCGGCAGCACGTAGGCGCGGTCGTAGCGTCGTTCGCGCAGACTGTGTCCGAGCTTACGGCGCTCGCCTATCGCCAGCGCGCCATGGCCGAGCGGCATCGGGATGGCTTCGTTGACTTCCGGCATTCGTGACAGCAACGGACGGCACCATGCGGGTGCCATCACGTCGATGATTGCCTGGGGATAGCGCGCTCTGAGCGTGCGATAGAGACTTTGCGACATCATCATGTCGCCCACCCATGACGGGCCAACCACCAATATTTTCATTCACTTCATCCTTCAAGCCATCTCTGCGTTGGCTGCCTGCGTTCATCCCGGTCACTGACTTTAGTAAGCCCCCGGAGATTTACTTCGTTGCCGCCTTGCTATCGCTTGAATGATTTTGTGAACCGGCGTCAGTTTCGCGATTGAGCCAGGCCATATATTCCGTTACGCCTTCGGCAACGGTCTTGAACGGCTTGTCGTAGCCCGCAGCGCGCAGGTTGGTCAGATCCGCCTGGGTAAATGCCTGGTAGCGGCCTTTCAGCTTTTCCGGGAACGGGATGTATTCGATGCTGCCTTTCTTATGGTATGCCAGCGTGGCATCGGCTACCGCCTGGAAAGATTCCGCACGGCCGGTGCCGAGGTTGAAAATGCCGGATACGCCGTTTTCCCAGAACCACAGGTTTACCGCGGCCACGTCGCCTACGTAGACGAAATCGCGTTTGAAGCCATCGCTGCCTTCGAACAGTTTCGGGCTTTCGCCGTTATTCAACTGGGTGTTGAGGTGGAAAGCCACGCTCGCCATGCTGCCTTTGTGCCCTTCGCGCGGCCCGTAGACGTTGAAATAGCGGAAGCCAACGATCTGCGAGTCGGCTTCCGGCAGGATCTGGCGGACGTATTCGTCGAACAGGAATTTGGAGTAGCCATAAACGTTCAGCGGCTGCTCATATTCACGGGATTCGATAAAGTCGCTGGTGCGGCCGCCGTAGGTTGCCGCCGACGAGGCGTACAGGAACGGAATCTGACGCTCCAGGCAGTAATGCAGCACCTCTTTGGAGTACTGATAGTTGTTATCCATCATGTACTTGCCGTCCCACTCCGTGGTGGAAGAGCAGGCGCCTTCGTGGAATATGGCTTCAATTTCGCCGAACTCTTCCCCGGCCATCACCTGAATCAGGAAGTCTTCTTTATCCATGTAATCAGCGATATCCAGGTCTACCAGGTTAGCAAACTTGGTGCCGTCTTTCAGATTATCTACGACCAAAATGTCGGTAATGCCTTTGTCATTCAGGGCTTTAACGATGTTGCTGCCGATAAAACCTGCGCCGCCGGTAACGATGATCATAACTGTAACCTTTGAAGTATGGAGTCCAGAGACAATCCGGACATGAATACTCATATCATATCACCACATGGAGCAGGCTTCAGCCATTCGCCGAAAAGCGGTTGGCGAGCGTGATTTATGCTGCAAATAATTCATCCAGGCATGCATCATCTCGTATCAGCGTATAGCTTTGGGTAATATGTGCCAAATTTTGCCAAATCTGGAGAGTTGCAATGCGTGGTGATTTTTACGAACAGTTGACCAATAGCCTCGAGACCGCTCGCGCGGAAGGGTTATTTAAAGAAGAACGCATTATTACGTCGGCGCAGCAGGCGGATATTACCGTCGGCGGCAGCAACGTGATTAACTTCTGCGCCAATAACTATCTGGGTCTGGCTAACCATCCGGAGCTGATTGCCGCCGCGAAAGCGGGGATGGACAGCCACGGTTTTGGTATGGCTTCCGTGCGCTTTATTTGCGGTACGCAGGATAGCCACAAAGCGCTTGAGAAGAAGCTGGCTGAGTTCCTCGGCATGGAAGATGCGATTCTCTACTCCTCCTGTTTCGATGCCAACGGCGGCCTGTTTGAAACCTTGTTGGGCCCGGAAGATGCCATTATTTCTGATGCCCTGAACCACGCTTCCATCATTGATGGCGTGCGTTTGTGCAAAGCAAAACGCTACCGTTATGCCAACAACGATATGCAGGAGCTGGAAGCACGTCTGAAAGAGGCCCGTGAAGCCGGCGCACGCCACGTGCTGATCGCCACCGACGGCGTATTCTCCATGGACGGCGTGATCGCCAACCTGAAAGGCGTCTGCGATCTGGCGGATCAGTTCGATGCGCTGGTGATGGTCGACGATTCCCACGCCGTCGGCTTTGTCGGTGAAAACGGCCGCGGCTCTCATGAATACTGCGATGTGATGGGCCGTGTCGATATCATCACCGGGACATTAGGTAAAGCGCTGGGCGGCGCATCCGGCGGCTATACCGCTGCACGTAAAGAGGTCGTTGAATGGCTGCGTCAGCGTTCGCGTCCGTATCTGTTCTCCAACTCGCTGGCCCCGGCGATTGTTGCTGCCTCTATCAAAGTGCTGGAGATGGTGGAATCCGGTGCTGAACTGCGCGATCGCCTGTGGTCCAACGCGCGCCTGTTCCGCGAAAAAATGACCGCCGCGGGCTTTACGTTGGCCGGTGCCGACCACGCGATTATCCCGGTTATGCTGGGCGAAGCCGTGATTGCGCAAAACTTTGCGCGCGAGCTGCAAAAAGAAGGGATTTACGTCACCGGGTTCTTCTATCCGGTGGTACCAAAAGGCCAGGCGCGTATTCGCACCCAGATGTCTGCGGCGCATACCCCTGAACAAATTGAACGTGCGGTAGAAGCCTTTACCCGCATCGGTAAACAACTGGGCGTGATTGCCTGAGGGCGTGAGATGAAAGCGTTATCCAAACTGAAAGCGGAAGAAGGCATCTGGATGACCGACGTACCGGAACCGGAAGTCGGCCATAACGATCTGCTGATCAAAATCCGCAAGACCGCGATTTGCGGTACCGACGTACACATTTATAACTGGGATGAGTGGTCGCAAAAAACCATCCCGGTGCCGATGGTAGTAGGGCATGAGTACGTGGGTGAAGTCGTGGGTATCGGCCAGGAAGTACGCGGCTTTAAGATTGGCGATCGCGTTTCCGGCGAAGGGCATATTACCTGCGGCCACTGCCGCAACTGCCGTGCTGGCCGTACACATCTGTGTCGTAACACGATCGGCGTAGGCGTGAACCGTCCGGGCTGTTTCGCGGAATATCTGGTCATTCCGGCTTTCAATGCCTTCAAAATCCCGGACAATATTTCTGACGATCTGGCGTCGATTTTTGACCCGTTTGGCAACGCGGTCCACACGGCGCTCTCGTTCGATCTGGTTGGCGAAGATGTACTGGTATCCGGCGCAGGCCCGATTGGGATCATGGCGGCTGCGGTCGCGAAACACGTCGGCGCACGTAATGTGGTTATTACTGACGTGAACGAATATCGACTGGGTCTGGCGCGTAAAATGGGCGTGACGCGTGCTGTGAATGTTGCGCAAGAGAGCCTGACCGATGTGATGGCCGAACTGGGGATGACCGAAGGGTTCGACGTGGGCCTGGAAATGTCCGGCGCGCCGCCGGCATTCCGCACCATGCTGGATACCATGAACCACGGCGGTCGTATTGCGATGCTCGGTATTCCGCCGTCGGATATGTCCATCGACTGGACAAAAGTTATTTTCAAGGGGCTGTTTATCAAAGGGATTTATGGCCGGGAAATGTTCGAGACCTGGTACAAGATGGCCGCACTGATCCAGTCCGGGCTGGATTTGTCACCGATCATTACCCACCGTTTTGGCATCGATGAGTTCCAGCAGGGCTTTGATGCGATGCGCTCCGGCCAGTCCGGAAAAGTGGTGCTGAGCTGGGATTAAATCTGATAAAACGGCAGCCCGGCTGCGGCCGGGTTTTATGCTGAGATACGCTGAGCGCCTGCGGGCGCTTTTTTTTATTTAGATTTGGATAACATTTCACAGATCCTTCATCGTGAACGCACTTTTTCTAAATCGATTTTTGGCCTATTCGTTTATACAGTTCGTTTAACTACCGTTTAATTTTATAAACACCATGCTTAAACTCTCTGTATGCTTACTGACCTGTAATTCTGCCCGCCTGCTAGGCCAGGTTTTACCTCCGCTCCTGAAGGTGGCGGATGAGTGCATTGTTGTGGATTCAGGCAGCACCGATGCGACGCTGGATATCTGTCGCCAGTTTGGGCTGACGGTACATCATCACCCCTATACCGCTCACGGGGCGCAGATGAACTACGCGACGACGCTGGCCAGCCATGACTGGGTGCTGTGCATGGATAGCGATGAAATTCTCGATAATGAGGTTGTCGCTGAGATTCTGAGGCTTAAAGCCGGCGAGGATCTCGACCCCGCCTGTGCCTGGCGCCTGCCGCGCTACTGGTATGTGCTTGGCGAACCCGTCAGGACTATTTATCCCGTCTCATCGCCGGATTATCCGGTTCGCTTATTCAATCGTACTACGGCGGCCTTTAACAACCGCGCGGTTGACGATCAGGTGGTTGGTCACGCCCGATCCCTCAAACTCCCGGGTCGGGTGCGTCACGATACCTTTTATTCGCTGCACGAAGTCTTTAGTAAGCTCAATAGTTATACCACCCGGCTGGTGAAACATCAGAAGATCAGGCCCTCTCTGGGCCGCGGGATCATCAGCGCGATTGGCGCCTTTTTTAAGTGGTATCTGTTTAGCGGGGCATGGCGGAATGGGAAGGTGGGGGCCGTGACCGGGCTATATGCAACCCTGTACAGTTTTATGAAGTATTTTAAAGCCTGGTATGCCTTTGAAGATAAACGGGAATCTGCCGCTGAAAAACGAACAGATTCCCGATCCGCTTAGTTCGTTGGGTTGTCCCAGCCCTGCCATTTCAGCTGGTAGTACTGCACCAGAGGGCTCTGGCGGATACTTTCGCTCAGGATGCTGAAGAAGCGGCTGGCGTATACCGGCTCCGGCGGATGCTTCGGTTTACAGAACTTCACGCCGCGGAACGGGTTACGCGGCGATGTTGGCGGCGTCGTTTTCGACGGCGGTAGCCCGCTGTCGGGCCTTGAGGTATCGACCTGCGGCTCGTTCAGCAGGTTGCTCGGACGCACCAGGGTGATATCCGGCGGCAGGTTATAGACCATTTGCTGCAGGACGCGCACCGTGGTGGGGTGCGGATGACCAATAGCAATGGCGGAACCGTTGCGGCGCGCCAGCGCGATGGCACGGTTGAACTGCACGCGAATATCGGCCTCATTCTGCGTGTCATCGAGGAACACCTTACGCTTGATCACCTTCACCCCGGTACCCTGCGCCGCGCGCATGGCCTGGGTGTTGCCGATAGTAACGCTGTCGAGGAAATAGAGATTGTAGCGCTCAAGCGCCTGCATCACCTTTTGCATTCCGAACAGGCTGGAGGTCATCGCGCTACCCATATGATTGTTCAGGCCCACGGCGTACGGCACTTTGCCATAGGCGTCGCGGATGATGCGCTCGATCTCGTCGCTGCTCATCTCCGGGCGCAGCGTATCTTTTTCCAGCGGTTGCTTGCTGAGCGGCGCCATCGGCAGGTGAATAAGCACCTCGTGGCCGAGATTGTGCGCTTTAGTCGCCATTTCACGGGCGTGTGGCGCGTTGGGTAAGACGGCGACGGAGATGGTCGCTGGCAGCGCCAGTACCTGATTTTCAGTCTGTGGACGATAGCCAAAGTCGTCAATAACAATGGAGAGTTTACCGGCAAATGCCGGCGATGCCATAGCCAGCGTACCGGCTACCGCGAATGCAATTCTGCGAAATTGAAGCAAAACTTATCTTCCCAACCACGGCTGTGGATTGACCGCCTGACCCTGGCGACGAATTTCGAAATAGAGCGACGGACGGCCCTGACCGCCGCTGCTGCCTACGAGAGCAATCGGCTGGCCCGCCCGGACCTGAGTGCCGACGCTGACCAGCGCGCTTTGGTTATAGCCGTAAAGGCTCATATCGCCTTTACCGTGTTCAACGACCACAACCAGGCCGTAGCCCTGTAGCCAGTCGGCGAGAATCACCCGGCCATCGGCAATTGCCTTGACCTCGGTACCTTCAGACGCAGCGATAACCATCCCTTTCCAACGTAGTTCACCTTGCAGCTGTTCGCCATAACGATGAAGCAACGTTCCGCGAACCGGCCAGTAGGCCTGACCGCGCGGAGAGCCCAGACCGCCGGTGCGGGACATCAGCGAACGCTCGCTTTCGGTCGGTTTGTAGGTGGTACCTTTACGGGATGCATCCTGCTGACGATCGCGCACGGCCTGAGCCTCGCGAGCTTCTCGCTCTGCGCGGGCCTTCGCTGCGGCTTCTGCTTGCGCGATCCGACCGCGCAGGCGCGATTCGTTGGCCCGCATTTCGCCCAGCTGCTGCTGACCTTGCTGAATAGACGATTCAAGGCCTGAAAGGGTTTTCTTACGTTCGTTCCGCGCCTGTTCCAGTTTTGCCTGCTGTGCGCGCTGCTCGTAAACCAGCGTCTGCTGTTGGCTCTGCTTTTCTTCCAGCTCCGCCTTTTGCGCGGCGACCTCTTCACGCGTCTGTTTCAGCTGGGCGATGGTCTCCTGGCGGGCCTGGTTAAGATAACCGTAGTAAACCTGCATGCGCTGGTTACGCTGACCCTCTTCACCGCTGAGGATCATTTGCATCCCGGTATGCGGCCCCTGACGGAACGCGGCATCAAGCTGCGCCGACAGGTTACGCTCCTGAGTGGCGCGCTGACGTTCCAGCTTTGCGATTGAAGCGTTCATTTCGTCAATCTGCTTATTCAGCTGGTTCAGGGTATCCTGGGTTTCACGCAGTTTGCGGGCGGCGGCAGAGATGGCCTCTTCCTGTACTTTGAGCTGGGCAAGCAGGGAGGCGCGTTGCTGTTGCTGTTGCTTGATCGCCCGCTGCTTTGCGGCGATATCGGCCTGAATAGATTTGAGCTGGTCGCGGTCATCCGCCTGAGCAGGTGCGGCGCACAGCAATACGCCAGCGCTGAGTGCGCTGGCGTAAAGGACGGATCGAACAGCCGTTGCGATCCATGTATTTGAATAAGTCGCCTTTCCCCTCATGGGGAAGGATTATTCCACGATGAACAGCGGCTTGCCAGTCATCTCTTGCGGGATTTCCATTCCCATCAGCGACAACATGGTTGGCGCGATATCGGAAAGCTTGCCACCTTCGGCGACTTTCACGGCTTTATCGCCAACGTAGATCAGCGGTACCGGCAGGTTGGTGTGGGCCGTGTGGGCCTGGCCGGTTGCCGGATCGCGCATCTGTTCAGCGTTACCGTGATCGGCGGTAATCAGCAGCTGGCCGCCGACGGATTCTACCGCTTTGGTAACCTGATCGATGCAGTTGTCCAGCGTTTCAACGGCTTTAATTGCCGCTTCCATGACGCCGGTATGACCGACCATATCGCCGTTCGGATAGTTACAGATGATGGTGTCGTACTGACCGCCCTTGATAGCAGCAACCAGTTTTTCGGTCAGCTCGGCGGAGCTCATTTCCGGCTGCAGGTCGTAGGTTGCGACTTTCGGCGAGTTAATCAGAATACGATCTTCGCCTTTGAACGGCTCTTCAACGCCGCCGTTAAAGAAGAAGGTCACGTGCGCGTATTTCTCGGTTTCGGAGATGCGCAGCTGAGTCTTGTCGTTCTTTGCCATCCACTCGCCGAAGGTATTGGCCAGGGACGCCGGCGGGTATGCGCAGGCGACTTTAATGTCGGCGGCATATTCGGTCAGCATCACGAAGTCGAGTTTGACCTCTTTCTTACGGGCGAAACCGTCGAAATCGGCGTTGACGAAGGCGCGGGTGATTTCACGGGCGCGGTCAGCACGGAAGTTCATGAAAATCAGCGCGTCGCCGTCTTCCATCGCGGCATCGGCCTGGCCTTCGGCACGGATCACGGTCGCCTTCACGAATTCATCGTTTTCATCGCGAGCGTAAGCGGCCTGCAGACCGGCAACGGCGGTGTCGGCCTGGAACTCGCCCTTCGCCAGGGTCATCAGATCATATGCCTGCTCAACGCGGTCCCAGCGATTGTCGCGGTCCATGGCGTAGTAGCGGCCAATAATGGAAGCCACGCGGCCTTTACCGAGAGCGGCAAATTTTTCTTCAAATTTCGCCAGTGAGTTTTCAGCGCTGCGCGGCGGCGTGTCGCGGCCATCGAGGAAAGCGTGCAGGTAGATTTTTTCTGCTCCGCGCTCGGCGGCCAGCTCTACCATCGCCATAATGTGGTCTGCGTGGCTGTGAACGCCGCCAGGGGACATCAGGCCCATAATGTGCACGGCTTTACCCGCAGCAACGGCTTTGTCGACCGCGGCGGTCAGCACCGGATTTGCAAAGAACGTGCGTTCTTTGATTTCGACATCAAGACGGGTCAGATCCTGGTAAACGATACGACCGGCGCCGAGGTTAACGTGACCCACTTCAGAGTTGCCCATCTGGCGATCCGGCAGACCAACCTCCAGGCCAGAAGCATCAATCAGCGTATGGGGACGTTTCGCCCACAATGCGTCCATGACTGGCGTTTTCGCGCTATAAATCGCGTTATCCTGCTGGTCTTCACGATAGCCATAGCCATCAAGAATGACCAGTACCATCGGCTTTTTAGAATTCGACATTGCGACAACCTCATGCTCAAAGACAGAAAATTTGCGTAATTTTACTACAGCTGAATCGTTCAAAGCACCGTAAAAGATCAAAGAAAGAGAGCGTCGGGCCCGCACGAAAGTCGTCGGAAGGGGATTTTTTCGTGACGGGCCGCAGAAAATACATTACATCGCGCTCACTGGCTGTATTTGCCGCAATGCACAGGTATACTCCTTCCCTGGTTTTTTTATCACTTAGTCGGGAGTTGTAACCCCCCATGCAAGAAATTATGCAATTCGTCGGCCGTCACCCCGTCCTGAGCATCGCGTGGATCGCGCTGCTGGTGGCGGTGCTGTTCACCACCTTTAAGGGGCTGATGTCGAAAGTTAAAGTCATTACCCGTGGTGAAGCGACGCGTCTGATCAACAAAGAAGATGCCGTGGTTGTCGACCTGCGTCAGCGTGACGACTTCCGTAAAGGCCATATCGCGGGCTCCATCAACCTGCTGCCGACCGAAATCAAGGCAAATAACGTTGGTGAGTTGGAAAAACACAAAGCACAACCCATTATAGTGGTAGACGGTTCCGGTATGCAGGCGCAAGAGCCTGCCAGCGCGCTGAATAAAGCCGGATTCGAAAAGGTCTTTGTACTGAAAGAAGGCATCGCTGGCTGGAGCGGCGAAAACCTTCCGCTGGTACGCGGCAAATAAATTTACCCACGTCTTTATGACGTAGTCAGGTTTCCCCCGCTGCGGCGATCCGTTGGGGGCAGCCTTGTCTGCGGCGTAACATCCTGCGGGTAAAAACAGGAGTGAAGTCATGGCCAATATTGATATCTACACCAAAGCGACCTGTCCGTTCTGTATCCGTGCGAAAGCACTGCTGAACAGCAAAGGCGTAACGTTCAATGAACTGCCGATTGATGGCAATGCCGCGAAGCGTGAAGAGATGATTCAACGCAGCGGTCGCACGACGGTTCCGCAGATTTTTATTGATGAGCAGCACATTGGCGGCTGTGACGACTTGTATGCGCTTGATTCACGTGGTGGACTTGATCCCCTGCTGCGCTAATTTTGCGTCCACCCAGGCCGGGTAGGCGTATTTAAGGACAACACGAAAGGGTTTTACTATGTCAGAACAAAACAGCACCGAAATGACTTTCCAGATCCAGCGTATCTATACCAAGGATATTTCCTTTGAAGCGCCAAATGCGCCGCAAGTTTTCCAGAAAGACTGGCAGCCGGAAGTTAAACTTGATCTGGACACCGCTTCCAGCCAGCTGGCTGAAGGCGTCTACGAAGTGGTGCTGCGCGTAACCGTAACCGCTGCGCTGGGCGAAGAAACCGCGTTCCTGTGTGAAGTACAGCAGGGCGGCATCTTCTCTATCGACGGCATTGACGGCAACCAGATGGCGCATTGCCTCGGCGCATACTGCCCGAACATTCTGTTCCCGTATGCTCGTGAGTGCATTACCAGCCTGGTGTCTCGCGGTACCTTCCCGCAACTGAACCTTGCGCCAGTGAACTTCGATGCGCTGTTCATGAACTATCTGCAGCAGCAAGCTGGCGAAGGTGCCGAACAACATCAGGATGCCTGATGAACGCACTTAATGCTGCAATGACTGTGATCGGTGCCGGCTCATACGGCACCGCTCTTGCCATCACACTGGCAAGAAATGGCCACGATGTTGTGCTCTGGGGCCATGACCCGAAACATATCGCGACGCTGCAACATGACCGCTGCAATGCCGCTTTCCTTCCTGACGTCCCTTTCCCTGACACGCTGCATCTTGAAAGCGATCTGTCTGCCGCGCTGGCTGCCAGCCGCGACATTCTGGTTGTGGTGCCAAGCCACGTCTTTGGTGAGGTTCTGCGACAGATTAAACCGCTGATGCGTCCGGATGCGCGCCTGGTCTGGGCGACGAAAGGCCTTGAGGCTGAAACCGGTCGCCTGCTGCAGGATGTCGCGCGCGAAGCGCTGGGCGACACGATCCCGCTGGCGGTTATTTCCGGCCCGACCTTCGCCAAAGAGCTGGCGGCAGGGCTGCCGACGGCCATTTCGCTGGCATCCACGGAGCCGCAATTTGCCGACGACCTGCAGCGCTTGCTGCACTGCGGTAAAAGCTTCCGCGTCTATATCAACCCGGATTTTATCGGCGTGCAGCTTGGCGGGGCGGTGAAAAACGTCATCGCCATTGGCGCCGGGATGTCTGACGGCATCGGCTTTGGCGCCAATGCGCGTACGGCCCTGATAACCCGTGGTCTGGTTGAAATGTCGCGTCTCGGTACCGCGCTGGGCGCCGATCCGGAAACCTTTATGGGGATGGCGGGGCTGGGCGATCTGGTGCTGACCTGTACCGATAACCAATCGCGTAACCGCCGTTTTGGCATGATGCTCGGCCAGGGTATGGATGTGCAAAGCGCGCAGGATAAGATTGGCCAGGTGGTTGAAGGCTATCGCAATACCAAGGAAGTTCGCGTTCTGGCACAGCGTTTAGGTGTCGAAATGCCAATAACCGAGGAAATTTATCAGGTATTGTATTGCGGAAAAATTGCGCGCGAGGCAGCATTGACTTTATTAGGCCGCGCACGCAAGGACGAGCGCAGCAATTAATCTTAAAGGAACCTTTGTCACCTCGATGACCCGGTCAGCGTAGAACTGGCCGGTCATTCTGCTATCGCCTGGAGTCAGCAATGCCGTGTGAAGAACTGGATATCGTCTGGAACAATATTAAAGCCGAAGCCCGGGCTCTGGCCGACTGTGAGCCTATGCTCGCCAGTTTTTACCACGCAACGCTCCTCAAGCACGAAAATCTGGGCAGCGCCCTGAGCTATATGCTGGCGAATAAGCTGGCGTCGCCGATTATGCCCGCCATCGCCATTCGTGAGGTGGTGGAAGAGGCCTATGCCGCCGATCCGGAGATGATCGCCTCCGCCGCCTGCGATATTCAGGCCGTGCGCACCCGCGACCCGGCGGTTGATAAGTACTCCACGCCGCTGCTGTACCTGAAAGGTTTCCACGCGCTGCAGGCCTACCGCATTGGCCACTGGCTGTGGAATCAGGGGCGCCGGGCGCTGGCGATTTTCCTGCAAAATCAGGTTTCCGTTTCTTTCCAGGTGGATATCCATCCGGCGGCGAAAATTGGCCGTGGGATTATGCTCGATCACGCTACCGGTATTGTGGTTGGCGAAACGGCGGTGATTGAGGACGACGTGTCGATTCTGCAGTCCGTGACCCTCGGCGGTACCGGTAAAACCAGCGGCGATCGTCACCCGAAAATCCGTGAAGGCGTGATGATTGGCGCCGGCGCGAAGATCCTCGGCAATATCGAAGTGGGTCGGGGGGCGAAAATTGGCGCCGGTTCCGTGGTGCTACAGCCCGTACCGCCGCACACCACCGCTGCCGGCGTACCGGCGCGTATCGTCGGTAAACCAGAGAGCGACAAGCCGGCGATGGATATGGATCAGCACTTTAATGGTATTCACCATACCTTTGAGTACGGCGATGGTATCTAGAAGCGGGCTATCCCGATAACGCGCTGCCTGCGTAGCGAGGATCGGGCGCCTGCGCCGCTATCGCGGAATCCGCTGCCGTACTGCTTTCCCCCGGCTGGCGCTTAGCCGGGCTACGGACCCGTGACATCGGGTCGCCCGGATAAGGCGCAGCGCGCCGCAATCCGGGAATGACTCAGGCTAACTGCGCAATAGCGCGCCCGGATACCCCAGCTGGCGCCAGGCCTCGTACACCACCACCGACACCGCATTTGACAGGTTCATACTGCGGCTGTCCGGCATCATCGGAATACGGATTTTCTGCTGTGCCGGCAGGGCATCAAGAATGCTGGCCGGCAGGCCGCGCGTTTCCGGGCCAAACATCAAAAAATCGCCATCCTGATAGCTGACCGCGCTGTGAGCCGGTGTACCTTTCGTGGTCAGGGCGAACAGGCGCTGCGGCCTGGCGCTTTCCACGAAGGCAGCATAATCACGATGGCGCTGAACGGCGGTAAATTCATGGTAATCCAGCCCGGCGCGGCGCAGGCGTTTATCGTCCCAGGTGAAACCCATCGGCTCAATAATATGCAGATTGAAGCCGGTGTTGGCGCACAGGCGGATGATGTTCCCGGTATTTGGCGGGATCTCAGGTTCGAATAGTACAATGTTCAGCATGCTGCCCTGTCTCATTAGGCTCTTAATCGCGCGGGCAGAATAGCAGATATTTGCCCGGCCCTCATCCCTGTGGGTGAGCGCCGGGCGGGGGGGATTACGCAGCGTTACCCTGCTTAATCGCATTGAAGGTTTGCAGCGCGTCGGCGTTCTGAACCAGAGAGTCGCGGCTGATTTCACCGATGGTTTTGGTTCCGGTCAGGGTCATCGCCACCTTCATCTCTTTCTCGATCAGATTCAGCAGGTTGGCTACGCCCTGCTTACCGTGGGTAGCCAGCGCGTACAGATAGGCGCGGCCCAGCAGCACGCTATCGGCGCCCAGCGCGATCATGCGCACCACATCGAGACCGTTACGAATACCACTGTCGGCGAGGATGGTGATATCGCCTTTTACCGCATCGGCGATGGCCGGCAGCGCACGGGCTGAGGAGAGAACGCCGTCGAGCTGGCGGCCGCCGTGGTTGGAGACCACGATCCCGTCGGCGCCGAAGCGCACCGCATCCCGCGCATCCTGCGGATCGAGGATCCCCTTGATCACCATCGGGCCGTCCCAGAATTCGCGGATCCACTCAAGGTCTTTCCAGGAAATGGACGGATCGAAGTTGTTGGCCAGCCAGCCAATGTAGTCCTCAAGTCCGGTCGGCTTACCCAGATAGGCGGAAATATTGCCGAGGTCATGCGGGCGGCCGTTTAAGCCAACGTCCCATGCCCACTGCGGGTGGGTCATCGCCTGCCAGTAGCGGCGCATCGCCGCATTCGGGCCGCTCATGCCGGAATGGGCATCGCGATAGCGGGCGCCCGGCGTCGGCATATCAACGGTAAAGACCAGAGTTGAACAGCCCGCAGCCTTGGCGCGCTCCAGCGCATTGCGCATAAAGCCGCGATCGCGCAGGACATACAGCTGGAACCACATCGGGCGCTTGATGGTCGGAGCGACCTCTTCAATCGGGCACACGGAAACGGTGGAGAGGGTAAACGGAATGCCTTTATCATCCGCGGCGCCTGCCGCCTGTACTTCACCGCGGCGAGCGTACATCCCGCATAGCCCGACCGGTGCCAGCGCCACCGGCATGGAGAGCTTTTCTTTGAACAGCGTCGTCTCCAGGCTCAGGTCCGACATATTCTTCAGTACCCGCTGGCGGAGCGCCACATCAGACAGGTCTTCAACGTTGCGGCGCAGCGTGTGCTCGGCATAGGCGCCGCCGTCGATATAGTGGAACAGGAACGGTGGCAGGATTCGCTGTGCGGCTGCGCGATAGTCGCTGGCGGCTGAAATAATCATCACGGGTTCTCCCTGGCATTTTCATTGTGGTCACCGGGCAGGCGGGTAATTCGCGCCTGGCGGGCCTGGTCTTCATCAAAGTGTTTAATCGTGGCGTGGACAAAGCCTAAATGCGCCATCATCGCCTGACGCGCGCCTTCGGCGTCACCGGCGAAAATGGCCTCCATCACGGCCTGGTGCTGCTCAGTCAGACGGGCGAATACCGGCGGGACAAGGTACATCCGCTGGCGGCTCTGTTTGACCGAGGATTGCAGGAGATCGAAAAAGCCGCGCATGGTTTGTAGCAGCACCACATTGTGCGAGGCTTCGGCAATCGCCAGATGAAAGCGAACGTCAGCCTGCGAGGCCAGGTCCGGGTCTTCGCTCTGGGTCGCTTCAAAGCACAGGCGAATGCGCTCTTTTTCGGCGTCGGTGGCGCGCATCGCCGCATGCCAGGCCGTGCTGGCTTCGATGGCGTGGCGGGCTTCCAGAATATCAAAGCTGTAATCGGGATCGTCGGCAAGCAGCGTTTTTAGCGGCTGAACGATATTCTGTTCCGACCACGCTTCGTGCTGCCAGCGCACGAAAGTCCCGCCGCCGCGGCGGCTGACCAGCAGGCCTTCGTTCACCAGCATCGCCAGCGCTTCGCGCAGCGAGTTGCGCGATACGCCAAGCAGGGCGGCCAGCTGGCGCTCGGCGGGCAGTCGCATGCCCGCCTCCAGCTTCTGTTCTTCAATCAGCGCCCGCACACGACGGGCTACATCGTCTGCAAGGCGCCGGGGCATCACTATCATGGGATCATCCAGGTTAAGACATAGGCCTGTAGCGTGGTAATAACGCCAACCATGCAGGTAAAGATCAGGCTGTGTTTTACGGTAAAGCGGAACAGGTCCGACTCTTTCCCCACCAGGCCTACCGCCGCACAGGCGATGGCAATGGACTGCGGCGAAATCATTTTGCCGGTGACGCCGCCGGTGGTGTTGGCCGCGACCAGCAGAATATCGGAGACGCCGATCTGCTGTGCCGCGGTTGCCTGCAGCGCGGCGAACAGCGCGTTAGACGAGGTGTCTGAACCGGTCAGGAACACCCCCAGCCAGCCGAGGAACGGCGAGAAGAAGGTAAACGCGTGGCCGGTGTGCGCCAGCGCGAGGGCCAGCGTCGACGATAGCCCGGAATAGTTTGAGATAAAGGCGAACGCCAGCACCATACCGATGGAGTAAATCGGCAGAGCCAGTTCTTTTAACGTGCTGCCAAAGGTGACCAGCGCATCTTTTGGCTTCATACGCAGCCAGACGATGGAAAGTATAGCCGCAAACAGGATGGCGGTGCCGGTGGCAGACAGCCAGTCGAACTTATACACCGCAGCGTAAGGGGTGGCTGCGCTGACAACCGGCGGCATGCGGGCCACCATTTTATCGAGGAATGGCACGGAGATATTGATGACGAAGTCATACATCGCCCCGCCGGGAGCAAACAGGGCCTTAAACGGCGGGATGCTCCACAAAGTCACGGTGGCGGTCAGGAACAGGAACGGCGACCAGGCGCGGACGACCTGCCCGGCGCTGTAATGGGTGCGCGCCAGCGTTTGATCGACCTGGGCGGCGCCCATATCGCCGAAGCGGAAGATACGAACCGGCTGCCAGCGTTTGAGGAACAGGGTCAGGCAAACCAGCGACACCAGAGAGGAGATGATGTCCGGCAGTTCCGGGCCAAGGAAGTTAGAGCTGAGGTACTGCGCGATGGCGAACGAGCCACCGGCGACCATGACCGCCGGCCAGGTCTCTTTGATACCGCGCCAGCCGTCCATAATCGCCATAATCCAGAACAGGACGATGATGGTCAGGAACGGCAGTTGACGACCGACCATCTGGCCGATGGCAAAGCTGTCGATACCGGTGACCTGGCCGGCGACCAGAATCGGAATGCCCATCGCACCAAAGGCCACCGGCGCGGTGTTGACAATCAGACACAGCCCCGCCGCATACAGCGGGTTAAAGCCCAGGCCGACCAGCAGCGCGGCGGTAATCGCCACCGGAGCGCCAAAGCCGGCCGCACCTTCGAGGAAAGCCCCGAAGGAGAAGCCGACAATCAGCATCTGCAGGCGCTGGTCAGGGGTAATCGAGAGAATCGACGAGCGAATAATGTCGAACTGTCCGGTCTTGACCGAAATTTTATAGACGAAAACCGCGGCGATAATAATCCATGCGATGGGCCACAGGCCGTAAAAGAAGCCGTAGACCACGGAAGTCAGCGCGCGGTCAACGGGCATCTTATAGAACAGCAGCGCGACCGACAGCGCAATGGCTACGGTCCATGTCGCCGCCAGGTACCCTTTGAGCTTGAGCTTTATCAGGGCAAAAAAGAAAAACAGAATCGGTAACGAGGCGATAAGACTTGAGAGCCAGATATTACCGGCCGGATCGTAATTTTGTTGCCAGAGGTTCATGCAGGTCTCCATCGGGCCGCAAAGATGTGGTGCTGAGTCTGCGCTCCTTGCAGATCACATCTTTTGTAAAACTGGCCCAGCCAAAATTGAGTTGTAGGGTTAACGACAACGAATGGTTAACCAAATGTTATTGGCAGGCAATATATCTGTGACTAAAAATGATGGATATGTGAACCGTTGAGTGGTTTAAGAAATAATTGGTAGGGCCAATAGGGCAGGGAGAAAGATCATGGATGTGAATGACAGGTGAATCAGCGCTTGTCCGGCCAGCGGCTGGCAGCGAATGTGTTTCCGTAGCCCCGGTCAGCGCAGCGCCACCGGGGAGGCCTCGGGACTAAAAGATTAGAACTCGGTTTTAGCGAAGCCGGTCATTTCTTTGAGGTTCATCTCGCGACCGAGGGCGGTCATCGGATGAACAATCACCAGTCCGCGAACGCTTTTCTTCAGCTTGCCCATATCGGCCTGCTCTTTTTTCGTAATCGCGCGGCGATGCGGCAGGCTCATCAGCTTCTGCGCTTCTTTGCTCAGCTTCTGGCCCTGAACTTCGCGCAGGCGAATAATTTCGGCTTCGAGGGTCGTTTTTTCTTTTTCCAGCTCGGCGTATTTGTCCGCAGCTTCCACCAGAGACAGGTCTGCCTGCTGGTGGCGGATGGCGTCGAGGCGGTCGCTCAAACGCTTGATTTCATTCTTTTCGACTTCTTTCATGATGACTTAATCTATTAATAAAGGGATTTCGACAACATATAGTATGTGCTGTGACTTCTGTTGTGGGTAGTCATTTATCCACAATCCGGCGTTTTTTCCGCGGAAGTCTCAGAGGTAATGATTTCTAATTATATGAATGTTAATAATATTATGACTAAGAGTGGCCTGTTTTTCATCTCTGTGAAGTCTGTCGTCTATACCGCACGTTTTCCTCAACCCTGACCTCGCTTTTCGCTAATCCTTTACAGGATGATCCCTGAAAACTGGAGGGCGAGATGGCAAAAATCGGTGACGGCGTACCGCGTATTATCGACAAGACAGTTGATTTTATGGCTTCAAGCCAGGCTTTTATGGAGTATCTGAAAAAATCCCCGCGTTTGCAGCACGTGCCGCGGGAAATTCCGCAGAACAAAGAGGCGCTGTATCTGAGTCGTCTGGAGTATTACAGGCAGCTTTACCGGCCGGCTTGTGACCAGGTGGAATCCGGGTCAGAGCGTTGATTTCTGAAAGGCTTTTTTCAAGCTGATTCGGGAAATCAGCTCGGTCAGAGACAGCATCATTGTTGAACGTACAACCTGCTGGTAGCGCAGCTTCTGCATTGCCAGCAGTTCTTCGTCGCTGTCATCAAACAGCGGCGTCGGCGGCAGGGCGGTCACACAATGCAGTTCGCCAAAAGGCCCAAGAATCTCATCATCGGTAAAACTGTACTCATTTCCGTCGTGATTCAACTCTTCACGCAGGGCCATCAGCAGCTCGGCGTCTTCGTATTCGGCGCGGCTAATCACCCCAAGGCCGTAAATCAGCTTCAGGCGTACAGAAAGGTCCCCCAGCGGCCCATCGCCATCCAGCAATGGCTCCACTGCGTATTTCACCGCGTAGTCGTCTTTACGGAACACCTGAAGCACCAGAATATTGACCGCTTCCGTGAGTAGCTCGACGGTGGCGATCAGGAAGCTTCGTACGGTTTTGCCAGCATTCAGACGCTCAAGCACGCGGTTTTCAAATGCCTGTGTTTCTTCCATTATTGCCTGCATATCTGACAGGAGTAGTAATGGGCGCGGTTCGTACCGCGCCAGGTCTTGCCTCATTTGGTGGCGTTGTAGTCGTTAACGGCCTCGGTCACCACGGCACTTGCTGCATCCAGACCAGAAATCTGTGCCAGCGCAGCCTGGGGGCCCTTCTCGTTAATCAAGGCTGCCAGCTCCTGCGCCTGCGGGTCTTCTTCGCTGCGGAAGTGCATTGCCGCAGCGATCCCTTTGACCAGATTGACGTGCGGCAGAGCATATTCCAGCGTACCAAGCAGCGGCTTAATCAGACGATCGCCCGCGCTCAGTTTACGCAGCGGCTGACGACCTACGCGCTCAACGTCATCTTTCAGGTACGGATTCTCGAAACGGCCGAGGATTTTCTGGATGTAGGCGGCGTGCTTCTGTGCATCAAAGCCGTAGCGCTTGATCAGTACCGCGCCGCTCTCTTCCATCGCCCCTTTCACCACGGCGCGAATGTTCTCATCGAGAATCGCGTCGCGGATCGTCTGGTGCCCGGCCAGTTTTCCGAGGTAGGCGGTTATAGCATGTCCGGTGTTTAAGGTGAATAGCTTACGTTCGACAAATGCCATCAGGTTGTCGGTTAATTCCATGCCAGGGATCGCCGGCAAAGTGCCTTTAAACTGAGTTTTATCGACGATCCACTCGCTGAAGGTTTCCACGGTCACTTCCAGCGGGTCATGCGTCGCAGAGGCGGACGGGGGAACAATACGGTCAACGGCGGAATCGACAAAGCCGACGTTGGCTTCTACCCAGGCTTTGTCTTCTTCCGCCAGAGCGTTAAACACGTGGCCTTTAAGCTGTGTGGTTCCGCGCACCATGTTTTCACAGGCAATGATGTTTAGCGGGGCGGTAAGTCCCTGCGCTTTACGCTTCGCCAGCCCCTGCGCTATAGCCGGCGCAATGCGCTCCAGCACAACCGGGCCGACGGCGGTGGTGATCAGGTCAACGCGGGCAATCAGGTCAATCACTTCATCGCCGATGCTGCTGACGGCATTGACGCCGGAAACGGTATCGACCTGCTCGTTTTCGCCGACGACGTGAACCTGATAGCTATGACGGGCATTCAGGGCGTCAAGTACCACCTGATTCACATCGGCGAATGTTAACGCGATCCCCGCGTCAGCCAGCAATTTGCCGATGAAGCCACGTCCGATATTACCTGCGCCAAAATGTAATGCATTCATAGTATTAACCTTCATTAATGTTTTTACCTGAGAGGGTTCGGGTGAGGCTTGCCCCTCACCCGAACCCTCTCTCTCCAGTCAGAGAGAGAGGGTGATTCGTCTCCCGGCGTGGCCGGGACCGTTTACGCTTTGGTGCCTTTCAGCAGCGCCAGCACTTCTTCAACGCTGGTGGTGCGGGTCAGGCGCTCAATCACCGACTCATCATCCAGCGCGTTAGTCAGGCTGGTAATCACGTGAATGTGCTCGTTATTGCGTGCCGCGATACCGATAACCAGACGGGCTACGTCATCTTCGTCTTCGCCAAAGCGAACCCCTTCCGGGTACTGGCAGAACACCACGCCGGTCTTCAGGACGCGATCTTTAGCTTCAATCGTGCCGTGTGGTACCGCGATGGACTCGCCCAGATAGGTGGAGGTCAGTTTTTCACGATCCAGCATCGCCTGGACATATTCAGGCTCAACGTAGCCGCCTTTCACCAGCTGCTCGCCCGCGAAGCGGATCGCCTCTTCTTTGGTCGCCGCTTTGCGACCGAGGAAGATATTCTCTGCGCCAAGCTTAAACAGATTTGTATCGGCGGCCTCGAAGCTGTCTTTCAGACTGCCGCGGACTTTCTCTTCGTTGTCAGTATGGCGCTGCGCCGCAACCAGACGCTCGGTCAGGCTGGTGTACAGGCCGCTGTCGAGGAAGTTGGTCAGCGAAATGTGCTGGGCCTGCGGCACCTGGCGCATCGCCCGCTCGGTCAGATCGCGGTGGGTAATCACCAGGTCGACATCCGGCGGCAGGTTGTTAATGGCGCAGTTGGTGACGGAGATATTGCCCAGCCCCGCATCCTGCACTTTTTTACGCAGCACCCCGGCACCCATGGCGCTGGAACCCATGCCGGCATCGCAGGCCACGATGATTTTGCGCACGTGGCTCAGATCGTTAGCCACGGTACCTGCAGACAGCGGAGTAGCCGCGCCTTTGGATTCAGCTTTCATATCCTGCATGCGACGGGTCGCAGCATCGATATCATCTTCTTCTTTCACTTTGCTGGTTTTCAGCAGAATGGCGGAGACCACAAAGGAGACGGCCATTGCGGCAATAATGGCCGCGATGTTAGCGAAGTACGCCCCTTTCGGCGTCATCGCCAGCACCGCAAGGATAGAACCTGGGGAAGCAGGAGAAACCAGACCGCCGTTGAGGATAGTCAGGGTGAACACGCCGGTCATACCGCCGAGAATAACGGCAAGGATCAGACGCGGGTTCATCAGTACGTACGGGAAGTAGATTTCGTGGATACCGCCCAGGAAGTGGATGATTGCCGCACCGCCTGCAGACTGCTTCGCGTTACCGCGACCAAAGAACATGTATGCCAGCAGTACGCCCATCCCCGGGCCCGGGTTGGCTTCAATCAGGAAGAAGATTGATTTGCCCAGCTCATGAGACTGCTGAATACCCAGCGGCGAGAAGATGCCGTGGTTGATAGCATTGTTCAGGAACAGGATTTTCGCCGGTTCAACGAAGATAGATGCCAGCGGCAGCATGTCATGGACAACCATGAAGTTAACGCCCGCCGCCAGAATTTTGGACAGGACTTCAACCGCCGGGCCAATGCCGAGGAATGCCAGAATGGCGAGGATCATCCCGATAATACCGGCGGAGAAGTTGTTCACCAGCATCTCGAAACCGGACTTAATCTTACCGTCTACCCAGCTATCAAAATGTTTAATCGCCCAGCCGCCCAGTGGACCTGCGATCATGGCGCCGAGGAACATCGGCATGTCCGCGCCGACGATGACGCCCATGGTGGTAATGGCACCGACGACGCCGCCACGCTCACCGCCAATTAACTTACCGCCGGTATAGCCGATAAGCAGCGGCAGCAGGTAGGTGATCATCGGGCCGACTAACTTCGCCAGCGTCTCATTCGGTAACCACCCTGTCGGTATGAATAATGCGGTGATGATACCCCACGCGATAAACGCGCCGATGTTTGGCATCACCATATTGCTGAGGAAACGACCAAAGCTTTGCACCTTGATCTTGATATCGGATGACATAAAACACCCCTTCTTCTGTTTTGCTTATCGCGTAGGCTAAAAGCCCGAGGCTTGTTGTGAATATGGCGGCAGAGGTCGCCGGACCCTGATTGATAAAGCGAATCTGGCACTGAATCGTTAAACTGTCCAGTCGGTGGGTTTTAGTGTGATTCTGATCACATGAATATAGGTATCTGGCAGGTATTTGTAGTGACGTGTATCACAAAATGGGTGTGCAAAAAAAAGACAATGGGTCAAAATTCGCCTGATTAGGCTAATTAATGTGAATCGCATCACATAATATTGTTTTCAGTTTGTCTCGATATTGTGACTTTGTTCACAAAAAATAATTCGCTGAATTTTGCGGATGTGATCGCCGGCAAACTCTGTTCGCTCGCACTGCGGCCGGCGTCGGTAAACAGGCTGCAGAATGAAAAAACATCATCGGCGTACCGTATGGAAAAAAGTCAGAATGTGGCTTAAGCTCAACATGTAAAGATAAGTCTATAGTTCTTCAGGATATATTTTGTCACGCTTAAAAACTTGCAAGGAGAATAACTAAAAACAATACTCCCCGGCCTTAAATTATAAGTGCATTTTCCTTTTACTTAAATTTCATTAATTAATTTGGTTGCTTACCATTTTATATCATTGATGAGCTGACGTCGTGTTTAGTGAGGCACATATGTTTCTCAACTATTTTGCGCTGGGTGTATTGATCTTCGTTTTTCTGGTTCTCTTTTATGGAATTATCGCGATTCATGATATTCCCTATTTAATGGCTAAAAAACGTAATCATCCCCACGCTGATGCCATCCATACCGCCGGGTGGGTGAGCCTGTTTACGCTGCATGTTATCTGGCCATTCCTGTGGATTTGGGCCACTCTCTATCAGCCTGAGCGCGGGTGGGGAATGAAATCTCATCTTCCTCCATCTGAACGCGATCCCGATATCGATCGGCTTTCACAACGTGTTGCCGAGCTGGAAAAAAGACTGGGTGCGGTGCCATCATCCGCAGATAAAGAGACCCCGGAGCGCTAATCATGGATCTGTTAATTGTATTGACCTATGTGGCGATTGCATGGGCGGTTTTTAAGATATTTCGCATTCCGGTTAACCAGTGGACTCTCGCCACGGCGGCATTAGGCGGTATATTTCTCGTCAGCGCCCTTATTTTATTAATGAACTATAACCATCCTTATACATTTACTGCACAAAAGGCGGTTATTTCGATTCCCATTACGCCACAGGTGACCGGTATCGTCAGTACCGTGACGGATAAAACGAATCAACGTGTTAATAAGGGTGATGTCCTGTTTACGATTGATCCCGTGCGCTATCAGGCCCGGGTAGATAGACTGCAGGCCGATCTGGTGACCGCGCTGCACAGCATCAACACTCTGAAGGCGCAGCTTTCAGAAGCGCAGGCAAACACGGTGCGTGTTTCCGCCGAGCGCGATCGGCTCTACAAAGACTACCAACGCTACCTGAAAGGCAGCCAGGCGCGGGTCAACCCGTTCTCAGAAAGCGATATCGATAATGCCCGGCAAAACTATCTGGCGCAGGATGCGTTAGTAAAAGCATCGGTTGCCGAGCAGGCACAGATTCAGAGTCAACTGGACAGCATGGTGGGCGGTGAGCAGTCGCAGGTTGTCAGTCTGCGCGCGCAGTTAGCGGAGGCGAAATATAACCTCGACCAGACCGTTATTCGCGCGCCAAGCAACGGCTATGTTACCCAGGTGCTGATCCGTCCCGGCACCTATGCGGCAGCGCTGCCGCTGCGCCCGGTGATGGTCTTTATCCCGGAACAAAAACGGCAGATTGTTGCTCAGTTCCGCCAAAACTCGCTGCTGCGACTGAAGCCAGGCGATGATGCCGAAGTGGTCTTTAACGCGCTGCCGGGCCAGGTATTCCATGGCAAGCTGACCAATATTCTTCCGGTGGTCCCGGGTGGATCTTACCAGGCTCAAGGGGCATTACAGTCGCTGACGGTCTTACCGGGAACCGATGGCGTACTGGCGACAATTGAGCTGGATCCCAACGCGGATGTCGACTCGCTGCCGGACGGTATTTATGCTCAGGTGGCGGTCTATTCCGACCACTTCAGCCATGTATCGGTCATGAGAAAGGTCCTGCTGCGCATGACCAGCTGGATGCACTACCTCTACCTGGATCATTAATTGCGATGAAGGCAGGCTGACGTTAAGTCTGACCTGCCTTTTGCCTGCGCCTGAACCATACTTATACCCGTCATACTTCAAGTTGCATGGTCGTTGGCAATACTCGGCCCATCCCTGGGCCTTGCCCTACGGGCGCTGCGAACAGCGTTCAAATTCGTTCCTGACGAATTTGTCCTCGTTCACCCCAGTCACTTACTTGAGTAAGTGACTGGGGATTCTCTGCGTCGCCGCGTTACTCGGCCTTCGGCCTCGCCCCTGTGGGGGCAGCGTAAACGCTGTTCAACAACGTCGAAAGCGTTGTGGTCCTGCAACTCGAACTATTTTGGCTATAGAGCCTGTCCCATCAGGCTTCTACTTTTTTGTTGGCGAAAGGAGCAGGTAATGAAACTGATCGGCAGCTACACCAGTCCCTTTGTGCGTAAAATCTCCGTCATTCTGCTGGAGAAAAACCTCCCCTTCGAATTCGTCAATGAATTTCCCTACCAGGACGTGAACGGCGTCGGGAAATACAATCCCTTGGGTAAGGTGCCGGTGCTGGTCACGGACGGCGGCGAATGTTGGTATGACTCCCCCATTATCGCGCAATACCTTGATCAACTCGGCGCTGCGCCGGCAATGGTGCCAGCGGACCCGAAAGCGGCGTTGAAAATGCGTCAGCTGGAGGCGCTGGCCGACGGCGTAATGGAGGCGGCGCAGGCGCTGGTGCGCGAAAAGAGCCGTCCGGCTGCGCAGCAGTCAGAAAGCGAGCTGCTGCGCCAGCGGGAGAAAGTGACCCGGGGACTCGATGCGCTGGAAGCCTATGTCGCCGATGGCAGTCTGCGTATCGACGAGGTCAATCTGGCCACGATTTCAGCGGCGTGCGCGATTGCCTATCTCAACTTTCGGCGGGTTGCGCCCGGCTGGTGCGCGACGCGGCCTCAGCTGATTAAGCTGGTCGATGCGCTTTTCCAGCGCGCCAGTTTTGCCCGTACCGAACCGCCAAGGACTTGACCCAGGCAGGTAACAGTTTCCTCCCGGAGACGTTACAATCACCGCTGATTTGTTGACTCCCTCTCCCGTCGGGAGGGGGGTAAATAACTTACCGCCAGGTCCATTCATGACTACCGATATTCGTGCGCTTTACACCCGGCTGCCGGCCACCGACCGTTTGCTTCGCGATCCCGCTTTTTCTGCTGTGCTGGCCCGCTATGGCCATGCTCAGGTGGTGGCGCTGTTGCGCCAGATGCTGGAGGAGGCGCGGGAATACATTCGTCAGCAGCAGGCGCTGCCGGCCTGGTGCGATGACTGGCCGCAGGAAACCGGGCGACGGCTGGCGCAAACGCTGCAAAGCGCGCTGCGCCCGGTGTTCAATCTCACCGGCACGGTGCTGCATACCAACCTGGGGCGCGCAATTCAGGCAGAAGCGGCGGTTGACGCAGTTGCACAGGCGATGCGTGCGCCGGTCACGCTGGAGTACAGCCTGGATGATGCCGGGCGCGGCCACCGCGATCGGGCGCTGGCGGAGCTGCTGTGCCGCATAACCGGCGCGGAAGATGCCTGCATCGTCAACAATAACGCTGCGGCGGTGCTGCTGATGCTGGCGGCCACCGCCGGCGGTAAAGAAGTGGTGCTCTCGCGCGGCGAGCTGGTGGAGATCGGCGGTGCATTCCGTATTCCCGATGTGATGCGCCAGGCGGGTTGTATCCTGCATGAAGTCGGCACCACCAACCGCACCCATGCGAAAGATTATCGTCAGGCCGTGAATGAGAATACCGGGCTGTTGATGAAGGTCCATACCAGCAATTACAGCATCGAGGGCTTCACGACGGCCGTCGATGAGGCCGGACTGGCGGCGATTGGCCGCGAAACGGGGATTCCGGTGGTGGCTGATTTGGGCAGTGGTTCGCTGGTTGACCTGAGCCAGTATGGTCTGCCGAAAGAGCCGATGCCGCAGGAGATGATCGCGGCGGGAGTCAGTCTGGTGAGCTTCTCCGGCGATAAGCTGCTGGGTGGTCCGCAGGCGGGGATTATCGTTGGTGAGAAGGCGATGATTGCCCGTCTGCAGCAGCACCCGCTTAAGCGCGCGCTGCGAGCGGATAAAATGACCCTTGCCGCGCTGGAAGCCACTCTGCGGCTCTATCTGCATCCGGAAACGCTGGCCGATCGGCTGCCCACCCTGCGCCTGCTGACCCGCACGGCGGAGGCGATTCAGGCGCAGGGGTTGCGCCTGCAGCCGTTGCTGGCCGCGCACTACACGCAGTTTGAGGTGCGGGTGGAGCCATGTCAGTCGCAAATTGGCAGCGGTTCGCTACCGGTAGACCGTCTGCCTGGGGCGGCGCTGACCTTTACGCCGCGCGATGGTCGTGGTAGTCAGCTGGAGGCGCTGGCGGCCCGTTGGCGCGGGCTGACGATCCCGGTTATCGGACGGATTTACGATGGGCGTCTGTGGCTGGACTTGCGCTGTCTTGAAGATGAACCCCGGTTTATGGAGATGTTATTACAATGATTATTGCCACCGCCGGACATGTTGACCACGGTAAAACAACGCTGCTGCAGGCGATTACCGGCGTTAATGCTGACCGCCTGCCGGAAGAGAAATCACGCGGGATGACGATCGATCTGGGGTACGCCTACTGGCCGCAGCCCGACGGTCGCGTGCTGGGGTTTATCGATGTGCCTGGCCACGAAAAGTTTTTGTCTAACATGCTGGCGGGCGTGGGTGGCATTGACCACGCGCTGCTGGTGGTGGCCTGCGATGATGGCGTGATGGCGCAGACCCGCGAGCATCTGGCCATCCTGCAGCTGACGGGAAAGCCGTCGCTGACCATCGCGCTGACCAAAGCGGACCGCGTCGAGGCGCAGCGCGTTGAAGAGGTGCGTGGCGACGTGACGGCGGTGCTGGCAGAATTTGGTTTTACCGACGCCACGTTGTTTGCCACCGCGGCCACTGAAAACCAGGGGATCGCCGAACTGCGCGAGCATTTACTGCAGCTGTCCGCCCGTGCGCACCCGCAGCACCAGCGTTTTCGCCTGGCGATCGACCGGGCCTTTACGGTTAAAGGTGCCGGGCTGGTGGTGACCGGAACGGCGCTGTCGGGAGAGGTCAATGTGGGTGATACGCTGTGGCTGACAGGGGTCGATAAACCGATGCGCGTGCGCGGTCTGCACGCCCAGAACCAGGCCGTCGGGCAGGCCTGGGCAGGCCAGCGTATCGCCCTGAATATTGTTGGCGATGCGCAAAAAGAGGCGCTGAATCGCGGCGACTGGCTGCTCTCGGTGCGGCCGCCGGAGGCTTCTGAACGGGTGATCGTTGAGTTGCAGTGCCACACGCCGTTGACGCAATGGCAATCTTTGCATATCCATCATGCCGCCAGCCATATTACCGGACGCGTATCGCTGCTGGAGGGGGATCTCGCCGAACTGGTACTCGATACTCCGCTGTGGCTGGCAGATAACGACCGCCTGGTGCTGCGCGATATCTCCGCTCGCGTTACCCTGGCGGGTGCCCGCGTGGTGACGCTAAATCCGCCGCGGCGCGGCAAGCGTAAGCCTGAATATTTACAATGGCTGGCGGCGTTAGCCGCGTCGCAGGGGGATGATGCTCAGGCGCTGGATATTCATCTGCAACGCGATGCCGTCCGTCTCGATGATTTTGCCTGGGCGCGCCAGCTCAGCGATGAAGGCCTGAACGTGTTGATTAACCGCCCGGATTACCTGCAGGCGGGCAACAGTCTGCTCAGCGCTCCGCTGGCCGCGCGCTGGCAGCGCAAGCTGCTTGATGCCCTGGCGCGCTACCACGATCAGCATCGCGACGAGCCTGGACCGGGCCGCGAACGTCTGCGGCGTATTGCGCTGCCGATGGAGGACGAAGCGCTGGTACTGCTGCTGATTGAGCAGATGCGCGCCAGCGGGACTATCGATAGCCATCACGGATGGTTACATCTGCCGGAACACAAAGCGGGCTTTACCGAAGAACAGCAGAGCATCTGGCTGCGGGTTGCCGACCTGTTTGCCGACGAGCCCTGGTGGGTACGTGACCTGGCGAAAGAGGCGGGCGTTGAAGAGGCGCTGATGCGCGCGGTGCTGCGTCAGGCGGCGCAGCAGGGGATGATTACCGCGATCGTCAAAGATCGTTATTACCGCAACGATCGGATCGTGGCCTTTGCCAGAATGATCCGCGAACTGGATCTGGCTCGTGGATCCACCTGTGCGGCCGATTTCCGCGATACCCTGAACGTCGGGCGCAAGCTGGCGATTCAGATTCTTGAATATTTCGACCGGATTGGCTTTACCCGCCGACGTGGCAACGACCATATCCTGCGTGATAAGGCACTGTTCCTGTAGCCAGGGAAATCCCGGAGGCGGTGCTTGACCCGCCTGTCCGGGCTACCAGACCGACCCGGTAGCCCGCTCAGCGCAGCGCTACCGGGAAATCTGAATCCGCCAGTGGTTCAGCGACAACCTTCGCGCTTATTCCTCTGCTTCTTTTACCCAAATGCGCATCTCGCCTTCGCCACGGTTGGCCCAGCTAAACCACGGAATAAAGGTCAGGGTCTGCGGCTGGCGGGTTGTCGGCGCACGATCATAATGCCATAGCGCCTGCTGGCCGGCGTCTTCCGCTGTCTGCTTATAACCTGGCGCCTGCAGGATCACCTTGTGGGCAAAAATCCCTTTCCCTTCAAAGGCGCTGAACCCGGCGTTGCGCGGCAGCTGCAGGTTATGCAATTGCTCGCCGTTATCCGCCTGCTCCAGGCAGTACACTAGCGGACCGCGCTGGACAGCGACCTGGCCGGCCTGATGACGCACCAGCGGATTACCGTAAAGGCGGCGCACCGGCATCGGCAGCGTTAACAGAAGCGTGTCGCCTTCCTGCCAGCGATGGCTAATATGCAGATACCCCTTGCGTACATCCTGGGCCACTGGCTTGCCGTTGAGCGTCACCTGCGGGTTATCGCACCAGTCCGGCAGGCGCAGCGCCAGGGTGTGATTGATCGGCGTCGGTGAGTCGACAGCTATCTTCACCTGCTCCTGCCACGGATAGTTACCGCTGATCCGCAGGCGCAGGGTTTCATCACCCACCGGGATCTCCGCGCTGTTACCCACGTACAGGTTGATGTACAGCGCATCCTGATGCGGCGTGTAGATATAGTGCCCCAGCGAGGTCAGTACGCGGGCTATGTTTGGCGGGCAGCAGGCGCAGCCAAACCAGCGTTGACGCACCGGCTTCACGTGGTCATAGATATGGTTGAATTTTAACGATGTCGGGTGCACTTCCAGCGGGTTAACGTAAAAGAAGTGTTTACCATCCAGCGCCATCCCGCCCAGCACGGTGTTATACAGCGCACGCTCCATCACATCGGCATACTGGCTGTCGGCTTCCATCTCCAGCATCCGACGGGCAAACATCATCAGTCCGATAGACGCGCAGCTTTCCGCGTAGACCGTGTCGTTTGGTAGGTCATAGTCGCTGCTGAAGGCTTCGCCGCTGCTCTGCGAACCAATGCCGCCGGTAATATACAGCTGGCGCTGAGCCATATTGTTCCACAGGCGCAGGCAGTCCTGACGTTTGCCCTCGTCCTGACTTAAGCGGGCGAGATGGGCGACGCCGGTCATCAGGTAGACAAAACGTACCGCATGGCCGATGGCGACAGGCTGTTCGGAAATCGGCTGGTGCGCCTGGCTGTAGGGCTTATCCATCACCATCCAGGCCGGGCCGTAGGTATTCCAGTAGGAGGTTTTGCCACGCTTTTCATATTCGATATCGTAAAAGTGCGGCTGCGTGCCGCGCTCTTCAACGAAATAGTTCACCAGCGCCAGATAACGCGGCTCCTGGGTAATGTCGTACAGGCGCATTAACGCCAGCTCGATCTCCGGGTGGCCAGGGTAGCCGTGCAGCTGGTTGTCGCCGGGGCCGAACACGTTGTCGATATGATCGGCAAGACGGCAAACGACCTCCAGAAGGCGGCGTTTGCCGGTGGCCTGGAAGAAGGCGACGCCCGCTTCAATCATGTGGCCCGCGCAGTACAGCTCATGACATTCTGCAAGGTTAGTCCAGCGTTCCGCCGGGGCTTTGACCGTGAAGTAGGTGTTCAGGTAGCCATCTTCGCACTGGGCGGCCGCCACCAGTTCAATCACCTCGTCAGCGGTTTTTTCCAGTTCGGCGTCCGGCTTCTGACATAGCGACCAGGCAACGGCTTCCAGCCATTTAGCCACGTCGCTGTCCTGAAAGACCATGCCGTAAAATTCTCCTTCCTGCTGCCCTGCGGCAATCCGGAAGTTTTCGATTGCATGGCTCGGATCCGCCTCGGCAATACGGTCGTTTAGCGCATCCCATTGATACGGGATCACCACATCGCGCACCAGCTGCTGGTACTGGCCGAGGAACGGGTCGTTGATTTTCAGTTTGTGCAGATCGACTTCCATAACAGACATAACGGACTCCTTAAGACTGGACGTGACGCGTGCGCAGGTCGCTGGCAATGCGCGCCATCATAGGATTATTAAGCTTGCAGGCGCGAATGGTGAAGGCCAGCAGCAGGTGGAACAGGGCCGGCAACAGGGTCTCCATGCTGGAGATGCCGGCCAGCGATGATGCGGTTTGGTTTTCCGCGCCCGGCTGATAGGCCACATAGATAAACACCAGGCTGATAATGCCGGCGCTGGAGGCCCATGCCAGCTTGATGAAGAACAGGTTAAAGGCGAAGTTCATGCCGGAAGAGCGCACGCCGGTTTTCCATTCACCGTAATCGTCGGAGAAGGCCATCAGCGAGAAGTGCAGCGGCAGGGTGAAGCCGAGAATGATGCCGTTACTGAGGATCACCACCAGCCATAAGGTCTGGTAGGCCGGGCCGGTCGGTAAAAACCACATCGCGAAGGCGATCGCGGCTAACACCAGGTTGGTGTAGTAATAGAGTTTGACGGTATCAAAGCGGCGCGACAGCAGGTTGATAATCACCGAGCCGCCAATCGAGGCGAAGGTCACCATGGTGAAGAACAGCGAGGTATAGCCGGTCGAGCCGCCCAACACGTAGGTGATGAAGTACATGTAGCCGCCGCCGCGGATATTAAAGACGTTGATCAGCAGGAACGACATCACCAGCATCAGCAACAGCTGGTCATTCTGGCGCAGTCCGGCGATATGTTCGCGCAGGGTGAATTTCCCCATCATGTCCAACGAGACGCGTTCGCGAACCCAGAAGAAGCAGCACAGGAACATCACCACCGCAATGGCGCAGAGTACGCCGACGCCATACTGATAGCCCTGTGCGGTGTTGCCCTGACCGAGCGCCTTCACCAGCCACGGCAGCCCAACGGATACAAGGAATCCTGCCACGCCGCACAAGACAAAACGCCACGCCTGGCACGAGATCACTTCGCTGTGGCGCGTGGTCATAGTGTTAATCAGCGCGCAGTAGGGCACGTTAATCGCGGTATAGCTCACCGACAGCAGCAGATACGTGCCGAAAGCCCAGGCGATTTTTACGCCCATACCGGCATCCGGCACGGTAAAGGTCAGTACGCCGATAATGCCGATGGGCAACGCTATCCATAGCTGCCACGGGCGAAAGCGTCCCCAGCGGCTTTGGGTGCGGTCGGCCAACACGCCCATGATCGGGTCGGAGATGGCGTCAAACACGCGCAGTGCCAGGAATAGCGTCCCGACCAGCGCCGGCGTCAGTCCAAACACGTCGGTATAGAAGAAAGTTAAAAAGTTCATGATCAGGCAGGTAATGACCGTCCCGCCCGCATCGCCCAGGCCGTAACCGATTTTTTCACGGAGCGTGAGGGAATCGTCCTGAGTGCGTTGTGCTAAATCACTTGTGGTAATCGGAGCCGAAGTCATAAATAACTCCCGGAGATGATGTGCGGAATAATATCCCGCTGAAGTGCGGGCTTTTATTTGTCATTTGCAAAGTACGTTATTTATTCTGCACTAAATACCTGGGCTAACAAGGGAAGGGAAAAGTATAAAAAGGTGACGATTCCGACTTCATGATAAAAGTGTGATTGCGATCCTGAATCATGCTGTTTTATCGTGAATAATCAAAGGTAAAGCGAATATCTGGTGATGCAAATAGCGGAGATTTTCATATCTATGCTTGAATTATCCATGTCTTTACCGATTAAAGTCCAAAATGGCGGGTTATTTATTTCTCGCGGTATTGGTAGCCATCCGGCACGACAGCTTCGTTCCTGGGAAATTATCTTCGTTGAAAAAGGGACATTAACGATTCGCGAAGATAACGAGGTATTTAGCGTGAATGCCGGGGAAAGTTTGCTGCTGTGGCCAGAGCGCTTGCATGTCGGGGTAGGGCAATTTCCGGCGGATTTAAAATTCTACTGGCTGCATTTCGAAGTGGTAGCAGACGAGGCCGCCTCGCCGCCCGAAGCGCTGCTGGCGGTGCCCCAGCACATGCGGGTGAGTGAGCCGCAATATATTATCTCCCTGTTCAGGCAATTCTTGCACGAACAGGAAAATATTCATCGTAGCGTCGCGCTGGAGCTGATCCTGCTGCTGATTTTGCAGCAGATTGCGGCGGCGGCCAGCGAACAGCCTGCCGATAGTCCCGGCACCGCGCTGGCCTGGAAAGCGCAGCAAATCATCCTCACCCGGTTTCATCTGCCCATTTCTGCCTCCACGCTGGCGAAGGAGCTGCACTGCAACGCGGACTACCTCGGGCGCGTCTATCGCCATGCTTTCAGGCTGACGCTAACCGAAGCGCTGCATCGCCAGCGGGTGAGGGCGGCGGAAAAGCTGCTGATCAGCGATTCGCTGTCATTGACCGACGTGGCGTCGAAATGCGGGTTTAATGATGTGGGCTATTTCCGCAAAATTTTCCGCAAGCACACCGGTCTGACCCCGGCGGCATGGAAGCGTCGCTACTGTAAGGAGCACGTGAATTCGGCGTAGGAACGGCCTCCTCCGGGCGGAGAAGGCGCGGTGGTAGGGTGGTCAGTTTTGCCCGTAATAGGCATTGGCGCCGTGTTTACGCAAATAGTGTTTATCGAGCAGTTCAGACTGCATATCAGGCAGTTGCGGGGCCAGCTGGCGCGAGAACAGCCCCATGTAAGCGCACTCCTCCAGCACCACCGCGTTATGCACGGCATCGGCGGCATCTTTGCCCCAGGCAAACGGGCCGTGTGAGTGGACGAGGACCGCCGGAATTTGCGCCGGATCCAGCCCGCGCTCTTCAAAGGTTTTAATGATCACTTCGCCGGTCTGATATTCGTATTCGCCGTTAATTTCGTCCACGGTCATCAGACGGGTACAGGGAATGGCGCCGTAGAAATAGTCGGCATGGGTGGTGCCCCATGCCGGCAGGTCAATGCCCGCCTGCGACCAGATCGTCGCGTGGCGGGAATGGGTGTGCACGATCCCGCCGATCTGCGGATAGCGGCGATAGAGCGCCAGATGGGTCGGGGTATCGGACGACGGTTTTTTGCTGCCTTCAACGACCTTGCCGCTGGCTAACTCCACCACCACCATATCGTCGGCGGTCATTACCGTATATTCGACACCGGAAGGTTTGATGACCATCAGCGTGCGCGTGTCATCGACCGCGCTGACGTTGCCCCAGGTAAACGTCACCAGCTGGTGGGCCGGCAGCGCCAGGTTGGCAGCCAGGACCTCGGCTTTGAGTTGTTCTAACATGTAAATCCTCCTTCCTGCATCCGCGATTCAATCCAGCGACGTGCCTGGATAATTTCCAGCACCGGTTCGCTGGCTTTCTCCGTCCACATTTCAATCAGAAACGATCCGCGATAGTTCAGTTCGTGCAGGGTTTTGAAAATGCCAACAAAATCGACACAACCTTCGCCAAACGGCACGTCACGAAACTGTCCGGGACTGTGCGCGGTGACCGGCTGGGTATCTTTCAGGTGGATGGCGGCGATGCGATCGATACCCAGTTTGAGTTCGGCGGCCACGTCGTTGCCCCAGGCGCTGAGGTTGCCGACGTCCGGATAAACGGTGAACCATGGGGAAGAGAGCATCTCATCCCACGCTTTCCACTTGCTGATGGAGTTCATAAAGGCGGTATCCATGATCTCCACCGCCAGCATCACCTGTGCAGCTGCGGCCTGTTCCACTGCCCACGCCAGCCCTTCGGCAAAGCGCTGGCGGGTGCCTTCATCGTGCTCCTCGTAGTAGACGTCATAGCCCGCCAGTTGAATGGTGCGGATGCCCAGATCGCGCGCCAGACGGATGGCTTTGGTCATGATCTCCCGCGCCCGCTGGCGGATGGACTCATCGCGGCTGCCAAAGGGGAAGCGGCGGTGGGCGGAGAGGCACATCGACGGAATGGCTACTCCGGTCTCCAGCATGGCGGTCACCAGCGAGGCGCGCTGAGCGGGGCTCCAGTCGAGGCGTGACAGGCGTTCGTCAGTCTCATCTACCGACATTTCGACAAAATCAAACCCGCAGCTTTTTGCCAGCACCAGCCGCTCCGGCCAGCTGAGATCTTTGGCCAGCGCTTTCTCATAGATACCTAACGGATGATTACGCATGCTGTTCTCCCCAGATGGCGTCAATCTGTGCGTGGAATTCGGCGGCAACCTGTGCCGGGTGGGCGGCGCCTGATAATGCACGTCCGGCAATAAACGCTTTAACGTTAATATCACGGAACAGCGCCAGGTCAGCGGGGGTGATCCCGCCGGTAATCGACAGTTCGAGGCCAATATCCGACAGCGCCTTCATGCGCGTCAGATCGGCGTCACCCCACTGTTGCCCGCTGGCCTGGGCGTCGCGTCCGCGGTGGTAGATCGCCTGACGAACCCCGGTGCGATACCAGCCACGGGCATCCTCCAGCGTCCAGTTGCCGAACAGCTCCATCTGAATTTCTCCGCCGCAGGCCTGCGCCACGGCGTGGCCTTTCTCTACCGTGGCGAGCGGGGCGGCGCAGATGATAGTCATCCAGTTGGCGCCGGCGTTAAACGCCTGCTGTGCGAGGGTTTCGCCGGCATCGGCCACCTTCCAGTCGGCGACGATAATTTTGTCCGGACACTGGGCGCGCAGGGCGGTCACCGCGCGCAGCCCTTCGGCAAGGCACAGGATCGTGCCGGCTTCGACGATATCGACGTGGTCCTGTAACAGGGCGACATCGTGCTGTGCCGCCTGAAGATGGGTATGGTCGAGCGCCAGTTGCAGTAATGGACGGCTCATAGTGCGTGCTCCTTAATGCGGGCGTGATAGCCCTGCAGTGCCTGAATCAAATGTTGGTATTGCTGGTATTTGTGCTGGTAACGCGTGTGCGCGGCCATGTCGGGCTGCAGCGTGCGTACCGGATGTTGTAAATCGTGCTGGGCGTCTTGGAAGGTGCGGTAGACGCCTGTCCCGACGCGGGCGGCAAGCGCCGCGCCGAAGCACCCGGTCTCCTCGACCTGCGGCAATTCGATGCACAGACCGCTGACGTCGGCCAGCATCTGCATCCAGACGTCAGAGTGCGCCGGGCCGCCGGTGACGCGCAGGGCGTGAACATCGGTAAAGCGTTCACGCATGCGGTTCAGGTGGGTCATATGGCTGAAGACCACTCCTTCGTAGACCGCCTGCAGCAGATGGGCGCGGGTGTGCAGCGCCTGCAGGCCGTAAAACCCGCAGGTCATCTCCAGCCCGGCGTTGCTGCCATAGAGAAACGGCAGGAAAAAGAGCTGGCCGTCGGCTTTCGGCAGCCCGGCGACGGCCCGGTTGATCTCATCGAAAGAGAGGTCGCCCCATTGGGCCGTGAACCATTCAAGATTGCCGGAAGAGGTTGGGCTGGCTTCATGAACGATGTACTGCCCGTCATTGACGTAGCGACCGTAGACGTAAGGGTGGGCCTCGTGATTGCGCAGGCCGTGGGTTATTCCACTGGTCACCGCCCAGGTCCCCATTACCGCATTGAGGGTAAACTCATCTTCGATACCCGCGCAGAGTGCGGTGGAAACCACATCAAACAGACCGCCGACGACGGGAGTTCCCGCCGCCAGACCGGTGATAGCGGCTGCCTGAGCGGTGATTTCCCCGCATATTTCTGCTGAACCGACGATGGGCGGTAAGGCGTTATCGATTTCACTGATGCCCAGCCAGCGGGTCAGCTGTGGGTCGTACTGGCCGGTTGCCATGTTGTAGAGGTTGGACTCGGAGATGTTGCTCTCCTCGCAGCCTTTAACGCCGGTTAAGCACCAGCGCAGGTAGTCGTGGCCCATCATGACGCTGCCGATTTGCGCGTAACGCTGAGGTTCATGCTCTTTTACCCAGCGCAGCAGCGAGGCCGGATGCCCGGTCCACAACGTCTGGCGGGTGACCGGATACAGCTGCTCAGGGATGCCGTCCTGCTGCCAGCGCTGGACGATATCCAGCGCCCGGCGATCGGAGGAGAGCATGGCATTGCCCAGTGGCCGATCCTGTTTATCCAGGAGAAACAGCCCCTTGCCCTGCGCCGAAATACCGATCCCGGAAATCTGTTCGCCCACGACGCCGGTGCGTTGTAGTAGCCCGGCAATGGTCGCCACGCACTGTTGCCAGAGCTGGTGCATGTCGCGTTCGGCATAGCCCGGCAGGGGCGACGCCGTCTGCAGCGATTGCCGATGAATGCCATGCTCATGACCTTTGGCGTCATATAAACCGGCTTTCAGATAGGTACCACCGCAGTCGATACCGAGCCAGAAGGTCTTTTTCTCACTCATCTTTGCATTCTCTTTGTTGCCGGGAGGCGCAGACCCCCCGGCAGGGGTTACGCCGCGTGTTTACGTGGGCTCATCGTCTTTACCGGGGCTGCGCCGGTATCGCATTTCGACGGCAGCAGAAGGGCCATCAGCGCAGCCAGCGCCAGGGAGATCGCCAGGCAGTAAACGCCGGCGTCTTTGCTGTAAAGGGTGATCAGTACGCCCACCGCGTAGGGGCCGCAGAAGCCACCGAGGTTGCCGAGGGCGTTGATGACGCCACGGGCGCCGCCGGCCATTTCAGCGCTGAACAAGCGGGCCGGAATGGTCCAGAACACCCCCGCCGCGGACTGCAGGAAGAAGCCACAACCCACCAGCGCGGCATAGGCCAGCCAGACGTTGTTTTTCAACGCCACCGACAGGAACATGCACAGGGCAAAGCCAACCAGCGGCAGGCAGACGAACAGTTTGCGTTTTCCGGTACGGTCAGAGAGGGAAGAGAACAGGAACATCCCGGCAATCGCCCCGATGTACGGCAGGATAGCGAGCATCCCAACCTGCCCCATGCTGCTGTGCGTCAGCTCTTTGAGAATGGTGGGGAGCCACAGGGTGTAGCCGTAAATACCGGTCTGATAGAAGAAATTCAGGGCGATCAGTTGCCACATGGTTCTGTCGGCCAGTACAGCGCTGAGAGACGCATTTTTGACGGTGGTTCCGGCGATGGCGCGTTGTTCGGCGGCGAGGGTATCGACCAGGTAGCGCTTTTCGGCTTCAGAAATCCACCGGGCTTCCTGCGGACGGTCGTAGACGGTATAGGCCCACAGGGCTAATACCACCACTGAGAGCAAGCCTTCAATAATGAACAGCCAGCGCCAGTCGAGGATGGTAATGATCCATCCGGAGAGCGGGGCGGTGATAATGCCGGCAATCGGGACAAACATAATCACAATCGCGTTGGCGCGGCCACGTTCAGCATCCGGGAACCAGTTGCTGATCATCGTCAGCACCACGGGCAGCATGCCCCCTTCGGCGACACCCAGTAAGAAACGCAGGACCAGCAGCTGATACTGGTTGGTGATTAACCCGGTCAGGACCGAAATGACCGCCCAGGCGACCAGCGACCAACCAATAAACTTCTTGCCGCTGCCGTGGACCGCGATTTTCCCGCCCGGCACCTGTAAAAACAGATAGCCGATAAAGAATATCCCGCCCGCAAGCCCTGCCATGGTGGCGGAAATACCGAGTTCGGCATCCATCCCGCCGGGCATAGCAAAGGCAATGTTGACCCGGTCCATATAGGAAATAATACACGCGATAAGAATAGGGGGAATAATTCTTAACCAGCGTTGGCGCGGAATATCCGCGGTTGTAGCGTAAGAGGAAGTGTTCATATTAATCTCGTGTTTAAAGTAACTGACGTTGCGATTAAATTGACGCTTTATATTTATTGTTGGGCTATGTTTAACGCGTTAATGCCATCGCGTAATATGGCTATGCGATGATTCGCATCAGCATTCTCATCAATTTCCAGTAACTTAATACCGGCAAACTGTAATTTTGCTGAATCAGCCACATTAAATAATTCTTTGGCGTGCGCCGCCGTTAACAGGCTGTGCGGGCAGAACGGGGCGAACGGTGTGTGCAGGTCAGTCCATTCGCCATACGGCCCTTCGGTCGCGGTGCCAGAGAACATCAGCGCCCCCAGTTTTCCTGCGGCATGTACCGCCTGAGCGTGCGTCAGCGGCAGGGCGGCGTTACGCCCTTCAATCGCCGACCGCGCCCAGTTGATACAGATATCAATGCGGTAACCTGCCAGGACCTCCAGCACGTTTTCCAGCGGCAAAAAGCCTTTGCGTGGCGCCGGCTGGTTCATGGCATCACAATGTTCCAGTACGAGTGAGCATGACCAGTCCCAGGCCGCAATCTCTTTGATTGAGCGGGCGAAAGCATCGGTTGCCTGCTCTACGTTCGCATTGCCTGCAAGCGGCGCTGCCTGCAGTTCCAGGGCGATCACCTTGCCAGCAAAACGTTTGTTTAGCGCATTGATTTTGTTGTGTAAATGACGATGGAATTCGATGCATGCCAGGCGCTGTTCTTCATCGCTGGAGGCCAGGCCGAAAGCCGTGTTGCCGCCGCCACGGCGACGCATGGTTTCCGGGATGGCAGTCACCACCATCTGCCACTCCTGCGGCGTATGCTGGAGCAACCACTCATCGCCATAGGGGTGAAAGTTCTCATGACATGGCTGCTCGAGCCCACGGATGTGGGGCGTGTCCGCGAGTAAGCGCCAGAATTCCGTCTCTTCTTGTTCGCTCTTTTGGTGAAATGAGGGCGCACAAGGGTATGCGCCGATGATATAACCGGCGTCATTTCTTTCCATTTTTCACTCCTTTTATTTATCGTCGTGCGACAAATAAATTACGGATTAATCTAAAGCGGAAATAGCAACTTTAACCACTATTTTCCTGATTGCCGTTGCCCGGTGTTTATTACAGGCTGGTCGGTGAACATCCTGCGGGAAAAATATGGCGTAGTTCCCCGGCCTCATTTCTATTAACGATTCATTTTCGCTGTGGTGATAGAAAATAATATCCCGCTGCTCAAGTAATTCTTCACTGACGACATTATTGCCGGTATCGATAGCAACACCGATCTGCTCTTCACCGGAATATAAAAACTGGATATCCAGGTAGCGGCGGTGTACTTCCGGGCGCAATTCATCGTGCGGGCGGGTGGTCAGGTCGAGGATCTGCGCGAAGATCGTGCGCCCCTCGATTTCGACCACCCCGGTCTCCAGCTTGCTGAAGTCCGTGGTGCGCAAAAAATCCAGTGCTTTTTCAATCGCCGCCGGGTACCGGCAGGCGTTGGGTTGGGAAATATGTCCATAAATCATGATGATATTCCTTACAGCGCTTTGATTTTTGCCCACACGCTGTCATCAACGGTGATGCCGTTGCGGCGGTTCTCTTCCAGCAGACGGGAAAACTCATGACCGGGCAGACGGACCGGCACGTTTTCGTCGGCACGTTCGGCGCTGGTGATGTAATCCATGATGCGTTGCAGCTTGGCGTCGCGAGTGGCTCCGTCGATCAGCTTGTCCACTTCGATAGCGATAAAGACTTGCGAAATGTTGAATTCGTCACTGTTGTCTTCAGTTACTGCAGCAACGGAAGCGCCATCGGAGAGCAGGGTGGCGATCATGTCCAGCACAATGGAGAGGCCTGAACCTTTCCAGTAGCCCATCGGCAGAATACGGCGGTTTTTCTCGATGGGTGCCGGGTCTTTGGTCAGGTTGCCTTCGTCATCGAATCCGCCGTCAACCGGCAGCTGGCGGCCCGCCAGACGGTTCACTTCCAGCATGCCGTAGGAGAACATCGACATTGACATGTCCACCATGGTGATCGGCGTCGACGGAATAGCGACGATCAGTGGGTTCGTCCCGATGCGGCACTCTTTGGCGCCCCACGGCGGCATCACGGCAATGGAGTTGGTCCAGCAGATACCGATGTAGCCTTTTTCCGCCGCCTGCCAGCCGTAGCTGCCGCCGCGCATCCAGTGGTTGGCGTTGCGTACCGCAACCAGACCAATACCGTGGTCAGAAGCCAGTTCAATAGCCCGATCCATCATTTTTTTCGCCGTCAGGTTACCGATTGAACGCTGGGCATCCCACTGCTCAATTGCCCCCAATGAAGCGGTACGTTTTGGCAGGGCCTCCGGGATGATATCGCCGTTTTCCAGCTGCTGAATAAAGCGCGGGAAACGGTTTACGCCGTGTGAATAGACCCCTGACTCGGTGGTGCGAGCGAACATTTCTGCACAGGCATCGGCAGTTTCAGCCGCCACGCCGCGTGCCAGCAGGACACGGGTAAACTCATTTTTAAGGTCAGAAAAACTCAATAACATACGTTTTCTCCATTACATCTTATGTTTCACATAGTGGAATGTGGTTCCACTAAATAGTGTCGGGTTGCAAAAACACGCCGGCAGGACCGGTGCGTGTCGGTGTGATTCTGGTTTATCCCTGAAGGCGGGACGGGGTGAAGGTCACCCGGTACAGCGATGTCGTCGCCGTAATAAAAAGCGCATTCCCGTCGGGGCCACCAAAGGTGCAGTTAGAGACGCGCTCGGGGACCGCAATGGTGTCCAGTAATTCGCCTGCGGCGGAGAAAATCAAAATCCCCGTTTCGCAGCTGCAGTAAATATTCCCGTCCTGGTCGACGCAAAATCCGTCCGGAATACCCGGTTTGACCTGGGTTACAACGTGGGAAAATAGCGCGTTATCGCCTTCAAGACGGTAAGCACGAATTTCCCGGCGACCCTGGCTCGGAAAATCAATAACCGACATATCTGCCACGTATAGCCATTTATCATCTGGCGAAAAGGCCAGCCCGTTGGGGCGCTGGGTATCGCTGATGGCAATAGCGACCTGGTGACGCGCTTCATCAAAGCGATAGACGTAGCAGCCAATGACCTGACTTGCGGCGCGATAGCCCTCTTCGTCACCGACGATGCCGTAGGGCGGATCGGTAAACCAAATCGACCCGTCCTGGCGCACCGCGATATCGTTGGGGGAGTTAAAACGCAGCCCATCGACTTTATCCACCAGCAGGGTGTGATTGCCTGCGGCGTCGGTACGGCTGATCCCGCGCCGACCGTGCTCGCAGGTTAACAAGCGCCCTTGTAAGTCCCGCGCGTTGCCGTTGGCAAAGTGGGATTCGGCACGAAACACGCTGACGCCATTTTGCGCATCCCAACGGAACATTCTGTTGCCTTTCACATCGCTGAAAATCAGGCACTGCTGGTCTGCCAGCCACACCGGGCCTTCCGCCCAGATCGCCGGTGAGCACAGGCGTTCAATACTTCCCGTGACGGCTAACATTTCACTTCACGCCCCAGATGGCTTTGTAGCGATCGCGATAATGGTTGTCCGGGTCGAATTCGTTGTTCTGGCCGCCGTCGGCGGCGATGTTCTCTTTGGTTACCAGATGCGCCGGGGTGACATAACCAGACGGCGCTTTGCCCGCGAAGGCGCGGTTAAATTCATCCAGCAGCTGCCAGCCGTGCAGTTTCAACGGTTCTGGTACGGTTGCGATCTGCGCTTTGCCTTCACGTACGCGCTGGTAGGCGGTGACGGAACCGTCGCCAGCGGAGATGTTGTACGGTGGTTTATCTCCGCTGCCTTTGCCCGCGGTTTGCAGGGCAGGGGCCATAAAGTCGAAGTACAGGTCGTTAATCGCCAGCGAGTATTCGAATTTATCGCCATATTTTTGGATCAGGCTGTAGGTCATGCCCGGCATGCGGTTGGAGGTATCGGCCAGCGGGGTATCGATAAACTCCACCACCTGGCAACCGCTGCATTGCTCAATCACCTTCTTCATCGCGTTGGCTTTATCCAGCGCGATTTGGTACAGCGAGTCGGTGAAAATCAGCACCTTGGCGGTGCCGTTGGATTTCGCCACCGCATACAGCGCCGCCATGCGCGAGACTTCGTTCGAGTCGGAGGTCACGTTGTAGAAAATGTTGTAAGCCGGAACCGGGCCAGGCGCGGGAACCGCGTGCCATGCGGTCAGCACGATGCCCTCTTTCACGGCTTTTTTCAGCGGAATTTTGGCGACGTTCGGGTTCCAGCCGCCAATGACGATACCGTCCGGTTTACGGGCGATTGCCTGGTTTAGCGCCGCCAGTTGATCTTTCACCGAACCTGCACCATCCAGTACATCCAGCTGCCAGCCTGCGGCTTTCACCGCTTCCTCCAGTCCCTCTTTAACGCCCAGCACGCCGCCGTTTTTCATGTCCGAGGCGATGAAAATGATCTTCTTATTCGGCTGCAGCGCCGGACCCTGGGTTGGGCCGTCCCATGTGGTGACTGGTGCGGTCGCTTTGGCAATCGCCGTTTTCGCTTGCTGAACAAAGGCATCGTCGGCGAGGCTGAAACCACTTGCCATCATCAACCCGGCAGCCAGACAGCATTGAACTATTTTTTTATTCATTTTCAGTTCCTTACGCGAGAGTCATTGGGTAACGGAGGAGCCTGATGCTGGCGATTGTGCCCGCTGCACCAGTTTTTTATTTAATGCCCGACGGCGTTGGGCGTAGCCTGCCAGGGTAATCGACAGCAGCAGCGTCGCGCCGTTAAACAGTGGTTCGACCCAAAACGCGCCGCCGAACTGCTGGATACCCGCAATACCTATCGCCAGCACCGCAATACCGACCACCGTGCCCCAGACGTTCACCCGGCCAGGACGAATGGTAGTGCTGCCAAGGAAGGCGCCCACCAGAGCCGGGAGCAGATAATCCATCCCGACGCTGGCCTGGCCCACACCCTGCTCGGCGGCGATGATCACCCCGGTAAAGCCGGTTAAGGTGCTGGAAGTCATAAATGCCCCGATGATGTAACGATTAACGGAAATGCCGTTGAGCGCTGCGGCGACGGGGTTGCCGCCCACCGCATACATGCAGCGACCAATCGGGGTATGTTCGGTGATGATCCACAACACCACGGCGGCAAAAAGGACGTAGAAGGCCACCACCGGAATGCCGAACAGGTCGGAGTGATGCAGGGCGATAAAGGCGTCCGGTAAGTCCCCGACGATCTGCCGACCGCCAGAGTGCCAGAGCGCGATGGCGTACAGCACCGTACCGGAACCCAGGGTCGCAACAAAGCTGTCGATATCCGCCAGCGCCACCAGAATACCGTTCAGCAAACCGTAGAGCGCAGAGAGCACCAGCACGATCGCCACAGCGACGGGCCAGGAGAAACCATATTCAACCTGCAAAGTAATGGCGAGGATGTGCCAGAGCACGATGCCGAAGCCGACGTTCAGGTCGATTTTGCCAACAATCATCGGGATGGTTGCTGCCAGCGCCAGCAGGGCAATTTTCGATTTGCTATCGAGAATGGCCTGCAGCGTCAACAGGGAAGCAAACGAAGGCGTTGTCAGTGAAAAAACGATAACCAGCACCACGCAGATCGCGGGTAAACCGTAACGCGTGGTCAATTGTCCAAGCCAGGTAGCCGCACCGTGTTCATGAAGTGATACGCGTGATTCCAGGGCCGTCGATTTCATTGATGTTTTAGCCATAACGCACTCCGACTTAATGTATGGTGCCGCTGCCTGATGCCAGCTCAAGCAATCTGGCAAAGGTGACATCCTGGTTGAGAAGTTCGCCGACGATCTGCCCGCGGTTAAACACCAATGCCCGGTTACAGATGTGCGCTACCTCTTCCAGGTCGTTGGAGATGACCAGAATGGCAACGCCGTTTTGCAGCGCCTGATTGAGTAAATCGTAAATTTCTGCGCGTGCGCCTACATCAACGCCAGCAGAAGGATCTTCCAGGATGAGCAGCGGGGCATTGAGCGAGAGCCAGCGTGCCATGACTACTTTTTGCTGGTTGCCGCCCGACAGCGCACTGATTTCAATATTTATCTGCGCAGGGCGCACGTCGAACTGGCGGATTTTCTCCCGGCTCAGCGGCGCTTCGCTTTTTTCGTTATAGCGGGAAAACAGCGCATGGCCGTGTTTACAAGGGTTCATAAACAGGTTTTCACGCACCATCATGCCCGGAATCAGGCTTTCATGAAGACGGTCGCCGGCGACAAAAGAGATGCCTGCGGACATCGCTTCCCCTGGTGTTGTCGCCGTAAACGGCACGCCACTTAACGTGATTTGTCCACTCTCCTGCGGCCTGCAGGCAAACAGTAAACGTCCAATCTCTTCCTGACCGGCACCCCGCAGACCGGCGAGTGCCACCATCTCACCGGCACGCAGCTCAAAGGAGACCGGCCCGGTATCGCCCACTTTGACGTTGTCCATTTTCAACAGCACCGGCGCGCTGGCATCGGGTAAGGCCTGACGCCGATCGCCGCCGAGGCTTTCGCCCACAATCAGCTCGACCAGACCACGCAAGCTATAGCGAGCGATATCGCCGCCCCCGGCGTAGCAGCCGTCGCGCATCGCGCAAACGGTATCCGCCATCTCCATCACCTCATCCAGGCGGTGGGTGATGTAAATCATGCCAACCTGCTTCTCGCGCAGGATGTTCATCACGCGGAACAGGTGGCGGACATCGTCGGCAGGCAGTGAGGCTGTCGGTTCATCGAGCACCAGCACCGAGGCGTCAACTGCCACCGCGCGGGCAATCGCCAGCAGGGATTTTTCGGTGCGGGAAAGGTCAAACACGCGGTCATCCGGGTCGAGCTGAATGCCGATATCTTCCAGCGCTTTTTGCGCCTGGCGTTTGGTGGCCGCCCAGTCAATCAGGCCGAAGCGACGGGGGAAACCCATCACCAGCGCCATGTTTTCGGCGACGGTCATCCACTCTACCAGGCCTAAATCCTGATGAATAAAGGCGATAGGCTGTTCGTTACCCTGACGTAACGCGGCGGCGGAATCCACCGGCTGACCGCGAAACAGGATCTCGCCACCATCGCGGGAATAGACGCCCGCCAGCACCTTAATCAGCGTCGATTTACCGGCACCGTTTTCTCCCAGCAGTGCCACAACCTGGCCCGGATAAATATCCAGACTGACGTTATTGACCGCCACATTTCCACCAAAGCGCTTGATAATGTGGCGCATGGATAACAACGGAGACAACACTGCTGCTTCTGCCATTTAAGGTGACCTCCCGCCGTGTGGGAAAGAACGTTTTGCACGCTATAAATTTCACTATGCGAAATCTGATTTCAAATATATCGATCATGATTTCACAAAGCAATCGAAGAGGTTGTTTTTGAAATTCAATAAAATCAGTCAATTACAAAATTTCTGTTCAGATCGTGAAGTGAAACACACTTTGCGCTACCATCAGTGCGGGTCGAAAAGGGGAGCTGACGCGATGGACACAAAAGAGAGAGAAATGACGCAAGACAAAGAAAGGCCTGCGGGAAGCCAGAGCCTGTTCCGCGGGTTGATGCTGATTGAAATCCTCAGTAACTATCCGAACGGTTGCCCGCTGGCGCACCTTTCGGAGCTGGCGGGCCTGAATAAAAGCACCGTCCATCGCCTGTTGCAGGGGCTACAATCCTGCGGCTATGTGACGCCCGCACCCGCAGCCGGTAGCTATCGGCTGACCACCAAGTTCATTGCGGTGGGGCAAAAAGCGCTCTCCTCGCTGAATATCATCCACGTTGCCGCGCCGCATCTCGAGACGTTGAACCTGGTTACCGGCGAAACGGTGAACTTCTCCAGTCGGGAAGATGACCACGCCATTCTGATTTACAAGCTGGAACCCACCACCGGGATGCTGCGCACGCGGGCCTATATCGGCCAGCATATGCCGCTGTACTGCTCGGCGATGGGCAAGATCTACATGGCCTTTGGGCACCCTGACTATGTCGAGAACTACTGGGAAACTCACCAGGATATTATTCAGCCACTGACCCGGAATACCATCACCGGGCTGCCCGCAATGCATGATGAGCTGGCGCAGATCCGCGAGCGCAATATGGCGATGGACCGGGAAGAGAACGAACTAGGCGTCTCCTGTCTGGCGGTCCCGGTGTTTGATATCCATCGTCGGGTGCCTTATGCAATTTCTATCTCCCTGTCGACCTCGCGCCTGAAGCAGGTGGGCGAAAAGAACTTGCTGAAACCGCTGCGCGATACCGCAGAGGCGATTTCACGTGAGCTGGGTTTTGCCGTACGGGAAAGCTAAGGCAGATGACCAAATTCCGCTGACGTAACGGAAAAAAACCGCTGACTCCATTCAGGATCAAGGCGCGCAGGAGGATATTTCTGGCACGCTGCCGTTTTATCCCCAATGGAGCAGTGGATGAACCGTTTTATCATCGCGGATGCCCAGAAGTGTATTGGCTGCCGTACCTGTGAAGTGGCCTGCGTGGTCTCCCATCAGCACGACCAAAGTTGTTCGACGGTTTCTGCGACTCAGTTTGCGCCCCGTATCCGGGTGGTGAAAAGCGATGCGCTGTCTACGGCCACCCTGTGCCGGCAATGTGAAGACGCACCCTGCGCCAATGTCTGTCCAGTTGAGGCTATCCAGCGCGACCGTGGGGTCTGGCGCGTCGATCAGCGGCGCTGTATTGGCTGTAAAAGCTGTATGGTGGCCTGCCCGTACGGGGCGATGAGCGTGATGATGACCGGGGAAGGGGTGCAGGCGCTGAAATGCGATTTATGCAGCCACACCGACGAAGGCCCGGCCTGCGTGGCGGCCTGTCCGACCCAGGCGCTGCGCTGCATGGAACCGAGCGAACTGGAAAGACTTAGCGCCGAGCGTCGCCAGCGCATGGCGCTGGCGATGTAGCGATGATGCTTGCGGCGTGTTCCCCGGAAGCGGCGCTGGCGCGCCTGTCCGGGCTACGGGTTGGCCGATGGCGATGAGCCGGTTACGCGGCGCCCTGTTCACTCCAGGCCCGCTCAATCTCTTCGGCGAGGATTTGCACGCCCGCTTCGATTTTTTGCGGATCCGGCACGTAGTTCATACGCATGCACTGATGCGTGTGCGGCCAGGGTTTATCCAGCCCCGGGAAGAAGTAGTCGCCCGGAACCATCAATACACCGCGTTTTTTCAGCCGCTGGTACAGCAGTTCGGTGGAGATCGGCAGATCTTTAAACCACAGCCAGAGGAAAATCGCCCCTTCAGGTTTATGAATCAGGCAGCGATCTTCCGGCAGATAGCGACGGATAATGGCGATAGTTTCCTGTACGCGCTGATAGTAGAACGGCTTGATGACCGTTTCCGACAGGCGCAGCAGGTCATGACGTTTGATCATTTCGCACATCATCGCCGGCCCCATTCCGCCCGGCGCAAGGCTGATAATCCCGTTCATGTTGCTGATGGCGGTAATGATTTTCTCATTGGCTATGATGATCCCGCAGCGGCTGCCCGGCAGGCCCAGCTTGGACAGGCTCATACACAGCACAATATTCGGGTTCCAGAGCGGCCTGGCGTCGCTGAAAATAATTCCCGGGAAAGGCACGCCATACGCGTTATCAATCACCAGCGGGACGCCGTGTTGGTGGGCCAGCGCATCCAGTTTGATCAGCTCTTCGTCGGTAATCACGTTACCGGTCGGGTTGGTCGGGCGAGAGACACAAATCATCCCCGTCTCTTCGGTGACCTGCAGATGCTCGAAATCGACGTGGTATTTAAACTGGCCTTCTGGCAGCAGCTCGATATTCGGGCGGGTGGCGACAAACAGATCCTCTTCGAGGCCCGAGTCGGCGTAGCCGATATATTCCGGCGTCAGCGGGAACAGGACTTTGCGGGTAGTGCCATCCGCACGGCGCCCGGCAAAGAGGTTAAATAAGTAGAAAAACGCACTCTGACTGCCATTTGTTAGCGCAATATTCTGTGGTTCGATCTCCCAGCCCAGCTCTTCACGCAGCATCTGCGCCAGCACGGTCAGCAGCTCGCTTTTTCCCTGCGGACCGTCGTAATTACAAAGCGCATCAAGGGCTTTGCCGTTGGCGAGCATGTCAGCCAGCAGGTTCTGGAAGTATTCGTTCATTTCCGGGATCTGCGCGGGATTACCGCCGCCCAGCATGATTGCGCCCGGCGTGCGCAGGCCGTCATTGAGGTCTTCCATCAAGCGGGTGATGCCTGAATGACGGGTGAATTTGTCGCCGAAAAGTGAAAATGTCATTGCGGATAATCTATCGGTCTTCCTGGAAAGTGGATAACCATAACGCCAGCCTCGACGCGGTGCAAATCGGCAGGAAAGTCGAAGATTTCATTTTTATGCTGGATTATCGATGGGAATTAGTTTTTTATTCTGCAAAGGCTCCCCCAAAGAGATCGGGGAGCCATCAGAAGCGGGGCTATCGTTGGCCTGCCCATACCACCATGACTTTGTCATCGGCGTTTTCACGGACGAAACCGTAACCTTGCGGCATAGAGAGCGTGGTTTGTTTACCCATCCCGATTGCCGGGTGGCGGGCGCGGAACTGGCCGAGTTTCTGCCAGTGGGTGACGCTGAGCGCGGCTTTACCCTCGACGTCCTGCCAGTTCATATCCGAACGTGTCCCCTGCAACGGATCTGAGCCGGTAGGTCCGAATGGCCGCGCGGACTCATCGCCATAGAAGAGCTGTACCGCGCCTGGTGCGAGCAGCAGCAGTTCTGCCGCAGTGCTGCCGCCTTCGCGGAACAGGCGCGTGTCGTGGGAGGAGAGGTAGCTCAGAACGTTAAACGTCTGCAGTTTATCCGCCATCTGCTGCCAGGTCAGGTCAATACTGGAGAGACAGCCTGACGCTTTCGCCGCCTGATCCTGGTAGTCGAAGTTAATCATCGCATCAAAACCGTGGCGGTAGTAATCGCTCTGCATTACCCCATGACCCCAGGCTTCACCGGTCATCCAGAAAGGCGCGTTATCCAGCGCTTTATCCGGATTGGCCTTTTTCCATTCCGCCAGCGCCGCAGTGGCCTGGGTTTTCAACTGCTGCCAGGCAGCCTGCTCGACGTGTTTGGCGGTATCGACGCGGAAGCCGTCAATGCCGTAATCACGTACCCACTGACTCAACCAGTGGGTCAGATAATCGCGCGGCGTATAGCCTGGAATCACTTTTGCCGCCGTATCAGGCTTTTGTTGATAGAAATTCGGCAGCCCGGAAGGGGCGGTTGATTCGGTTTTCAGATCCGGCAGAAAAGCCAGGGACATGGTCAGATCGTCAAAGCCTGGGTTGTCGTAGTCGCCGATATCGGTACGAATCCATTTTTTCCCCCACCATTTTTCCCAGCCGGCTTTATCGCTGAAGTTGATGTAGTCGTTGAAGCTGTGCCAGGTCTGTCCCGGGCCGGGTTTCCAGTTGGTCCAGTGTTCCCCGAGCGTTTTTTTCAGTTCGTCGCCCTGCAGATACAGCGAGCCGAATTTGAACGTCTGCATATCGGCGAGGGTGGCGTAGCCGGTGTGGTTCATCACCACATCGAACAGGATGCGAATACCGCGCTTGTGCGCCTCATCGACAAGGCGACGCAAATCCTCCTCAGTACCCATATTGGCATCCAGCTTTGTCCAGTCCTGGGCGTAGTAGCCGTGGTAGGCGTAATGCGGGAAATCGCCCTTGGTTCCGCCGCCGACCCAGCCGTGAATTTGTTCCAGCGGCGAGCTTATCCACAGTGCGTTAACGCCCAACGCTTTCAGGTAGTCGAGTTTGCTGGTCAGCCCTTGCAGGTCGCCGCCGTGGAAGGTGCCGATTTCCTGCATACCGTCTTTGTGGCGTCCATAGCTGTTGTCGTTGGCCGGGTTACCGTTGACGAAACGGTCGGTCAGCACGAAATAGACGGTGGCGTTATGCCAGTTGAAAGGCGCGTCGGCGGTGGTTTCCGCACTTTCAAGCAGCAGTAAACCATTGCTGTTGGGGGCCGGCTGCAGCGTAATTTTCCCGGCGCTGACCGTGGCGACATTGCCGCTGTAGAAATCACGGACTTTGCTGCCCTCGGCAAAGGTCTTGCTGACATCCAGCGTCAGCGGCTTACCATCCCATTTTGGACACTGACGCAGCTGCGGCGCGGAAGCTGTCGCCGCCTCTTTTTCCTCCAGAGAAAGCATCAGCGTCGGCGTACCGGAGCGAGTATCGACTTCAAGCGTGTAGCGACCTTCGCGGAAGACCCGCCATTGTGCAGGGGTGCCGCGGCAGGGTTCCATGGAGAGCATCTGGTTGAGTTTGATGGCGCCGACGGGCTGCCAGCACTGTTGGTCAAAATTAATTTGTAGCGGACGTGTACCCTTCGCCACCTCGTTTTGACTGATAAACCTGCCGGTGCCCTCTTCGGTAAAGGCCGGAAAATCGGCGGTGGTCCAGGCGGCGAAGGCCATTCCTGGCAACAAGAGCGACGCTAGCGCAGCGAGTTTCATTCTGGAGTCCTGTGAGCGGTTTTTTGTTCAGTTTGCCCGGCAAAGCGGGTAATGAACTCATCCCATCTGCGCTTTTGCAGGGATGACAAAAAGGGGTGAGTGACAGCGGTCAAAAAACAGGCAAAAAATGAGACGGCGCTAGCATTTTTGCCCCCTGATGACGGTGCGGAAACCGATTTCAGATGACAGCTTTTAGGAATTGGACTATTTCTGTTAGTGCTCTCACTGGGTATTTTTGATACTATTCGCGACTCAATTAACGTTTTTTTGCGTAAAACAAGGTGTTGGAATGATTAAATCCGACCAGGAGACCTAATGATATCGATTCCCATGCGACGATATGGGGCTGCGATACTCATGTTACTTACCTGCATATTTTCAGGTAGTGTGTTGGCAACAACCCACACAGCAACAACGAGTCATAAAGCCTCACAAGTAAAGAAAAGTAGTCAAGTTAAGGTAAGCAGTAAACAAGAGTATTCTCGCAATAGTGTAAAGAGTAGTTCACTTCCTGATTTGCGAAAATACCCTTCCGGAACCCCAAGGAAAAAAGCGTTTCTCCGGACAGTAATGCCTTATATTACTAAACAGAATCAGGTGATTACCGCCGATCGTAACTGGCTTGTTGCCAAGCAATACGACTCGCGCTGGTCACCGACAGAGCGCACGCGTCTGAAGGATATTACGGCACGCTATAAGGTGAAATGGTCTGGTAATACGCGCCATATTCCCTGGAACACGCTGATGGAACGCGTTGACATCATTCCGAACAGTATGGTGGCGACCATGGCGGCGGCGGAAAGCGGCTGGGGGACGTCCAAACTGGCGCGGATGAACAACAATCTGTTTGGTATGAAATGCGGCGGCGGAAACTGCCGCGGTGCGATGAAAGGCTACTCCCAGTTTGATTCCGTGGAGGAGTCTGTACAGGCTTATGTGACGAACCTGAACACGCATCCGGCATACAAGTCCTTCCGTAAATCCCGTGCGCAGCTGCGTAAAACGGATCAGGAAGTGACGGCCAGCACCATGATTCATAAGCTGAAGGGCTATTCGACGAAAGGGTCGAGCTACAACAACTATCTCTTCGCGATGTATCAGGACAACCAGCGGCTGATCGCTGCCCATATGTAATAGCGAATGCCCGGAGCGTAAGCCCCGGGCATTTTCTTTTCATCTCACCGGCCCTACATCATCACTTCACTGTGCCGATCCCGGTACTCCTTCGGCGTCACGTCGTACTCTTTCTTAAATACCGAATAGAAATATTGCAGCGACGGATAGCCGCACATTTGCGAAATTTCATTAATCGATAGCGTGGTGGAGACCAGCAGACTGCGGGCCTTTTCGAGTTTCTCTCTGTGAATGATGGAGTGAATGGTGTCGCCGACCTCCTCCTTGAAGCGCTTCTCGAGGTTAGAGCGGGAGATGCCGACGGCATCCAGCACCTGCTCGACCTTGATGCCCTTGCAGGCGTTATTGCGGATGTAGTGCATCGCCTGAATCACCGACGGGTCGGTGAGCGAACGATAGTCCGTAGAGCGTCGTTCAACGACGCGCATCGGTGGCACCAGCCGGCGCTGCAGCGGCAGCGGCTCTTTATCCAGCAGTCGATGCAGCAGCTTGGCCGCCTGGTAACCCATCTGCCGGGTTCCCTGCGCGACGGAGGAGAGCGCCACGCGCGACAGGTAGCGGGTCAGCTCTTCATTATCAATACCGATGACGCACAGCTTTTCCGGCACCGGAATATGCAGCAGCTCGCAGGCCTGAAGCACGTGGCGAGCGCGGGCATCGGTCACGGCGATGATTCCGGTTTGCGGGGGGAGCGTTTGCAGCCAGTCCGCGAGACGGTTCTGCGCGTGTTGCCAGTTTTCCGGCGCGGTCTCCAGCCCCTGGTAAACCACGCCGCGATATTTCTCCTTCGCGACCAGCTGGCAAAACGCGTGTTCGCGCTCGACAGCCCAGCGTTTTCCGCTGGAAGTGGGCAGCCCGTAAAAAGCGAAGCGCTGGACGCCCTTTTCTTTCAGATGCAGGAAGGCGCTTTCGACCAGCGCGGCGTTATCCGTCGCAATATAGTGCACCGGGGGATAGCATTCGGGGCGATGGTAGGAGCCGCCGACGCCGACAATCGGGACCTCGACGTCGGCCAGCAGTCTTTCGATTTCCGGGTCGTCATAATCAGCAATCACGCCGTCGCCCAGCCACTCCCTGATATTCTCGATACGCGCCCGAAAATCCTCTTCGATGAAGATATCCCATTCCTGTTGCGATGCCTGTAAATATTCTCCTACCCCCTCGACCACCTGTCGGTCGTAGGCTTTGTTGGCATTGAATAGCAGCGTAATACGGTGGCGCTTTGCAAACATAGTCTCTTTTCCTGGTCTCTCTTTCTGGCCATACAATACCGGCCAATGCCCGAATCATGACAAGCGTCTTATGCGTAAATCTGGTGGTAGCGCATAGAATTCGGGCATTCTTCCATTAAGCGGGCTTACGTTCTGCGCTTTGTCGCCGAATCCATCCATACCGCCAGCAGTAAAATGGCACCTTTGACGATGTACTGCCAGAAGGTGGCGACGTCCATCATGCTCATACCATTATCCAGCGCCGACATGATAAATGCCCCCATGACGGCGCCGGCGACGCTGCCTACCCCGCCGGCGAGGCTGGTGCCGCCGATAACGCAGGCGGCGATAGCATCCAGCTCGGCGATGTTACCGGCTGAAGGCGAACCGGCACCGAGACGCGAACTGAGGATCAGACCGGCGATGGCCACCATCAGACCATTGATGGCGAAAACGGCCAGCTTGGTTCGTTCAACGCTAATCCCCGACAGGCGTGCCGCTTCCAGGTTACCGCCAATGGCATAAATTCGCCGGCCAAAGGCCGTTCGGGTGGCCATAAACATCCCCGCCAGCAGCAGAGCTGCCAGGATGAGAACCGGCGTCGGGACGCCGCGATAATTGTTTAATAGCCAGATGGCGCCGAGCACGATAACCGCGGTAATGCTCTGGCGTGCCACCGTCGAGGTTGGCGCTGGTGTGGTTAATCCCAGGGATTGACGACGCAGGCGACCGCGCCATTGCCAGACAATAAAGGCCGCCATACCAATGACGCCGATACCGAAACCCAGGCCGTCAGGCAGATAGCTTTGTCCAATTTGCGACATGGCCGGGCTGGTGGGGGAGACGGTGGTGCCGTTGGTTATCCCGATCAGAATACCGCGGAACGCCAGCATTCCGGCGAGGGTGACGATAAACGACGGGACTTTACGGTAGGCGACCCACCAGCCGTTCCAGGCGCCGAGTACCAGCCCCATCACCAGGGTGACCGCAATGGTCAGCGGCAGCGGCCAGCCGAGCCAGACGTCAAAAATTGCCGCCGCGCCGCCGAGCAACCCCATCATCGAGCCCACGGAAAGATCGATTTCGGCGGAAATAATGACGAACACCATCCCGACCGCCAGGATGCCGGTGATCGCCGTCTGCCGCAGCAGGTTAGAAATGTTTCGCGCGCTTAAATAGGCGCCTTCGGTGGCCCAGGTGAAGAACAGCATAATCACCACAATCGCGGCGATCATCACAAAAACCTGAAGGTTCAGCCCTTTGAATCCAGACAGACCGGCAGGGGCGGGCGGGATGATTTTTATCTCAGACGACGTGTTTTTCGACATGGTGTTCGCTCCTCAACGCGGCTTCCATCACCTGCTCCTGGGTCAGATGATGATTGACTAAATTGGCTTTCAGCTTGCCTTCATGCATGACCAGCACCCGATCGCTTAACCCGAGAACTTCCGGCAGCTCTGATGAGATGACGATGACGGCGATCCCCTGCTGCACCAGCTGATTAATCAATTTGTAGATTTCGTATTTCGCACCGATATCGATGCCGCGAGTGGGTTCATCGAGAATCAGGATGCGCGGATTCAGCAACAGGCAGCGGGCCAGAATCGCTTTCTGTTGATTGCCGCCGCTCAGGCGGCCAATGGCCAGCTCTGGCGATGACGTTTTGATTTTCAGCCGCTGGATAGATTGCTGGATACAGTGCTGCTCCCCGGCGTCATCCAGGCTGCTCAGCGGGCCGGTAAACTGACTTAACGCCGCCAGAGTGATGTTCTTACCTACCGCCATCACCGGCACGATCCCGTCTTTCTTGCGGTCCTCAGGGACCATGGCAATACCGTGGGCGATAGCCTGCTGGCAGTGGTGGATAGCCACCGGTTGACCGTCAATAAACACTTTCCCTTCCCAGCGTCCCGGCCAGACGCCAAACAGGCACTGTACGGCCTCGGTACGCCCGGCGCCGACCAGTCCGGCAATGCCGAGGATTTCACCGCGACGCAGTGAAAAAGAGATATCGTTGACCCGCTTAATGTGCCGGTTGACCGGATGCCAGGCGGTCAAATGCTCGACGCGTAGAATTTCGTCGCCGCAGTCGTGCGGCTCGTTCGGGTAGAGGGCGGTGAGTTCGCGGCCAACCATCATGGTTATCACATCATCTTCATTCATGCCGCTGGCGTCGCGGGTGCCGATATGCTGGCCGTCGCGAATGACGCAGATGGTGTCTGAGATGGCTTTCACCTCATTCAACTTGTGGGAAATATAAATACAGGCGATGCCGTGGGCCTGCAGATCGCGAATGATATCCAGCAGAATGGCCGTTTCCTGCTCGGTTAATGAGGCGGTGGGTTCATCAAGTATTAATAAACGCACCTGCTTATTGAGCGCTTTGGCAATTTCAACCAGCTGTTGCTGCCCCAGCCCGAGATCGCCGACGCGGGTATCGGGTGAAATCGTTAAATTCACCTGCGCCAGCAGCTTCTGACAGCGCAGGGTCATGGTTTCATAATCAAGGAGACCATAGCGGGAGATTTCCGCGCCAAGAAAAATATTCTCCAGAACGCTCAGGTGCTTAACCAGCGCGAGCTCCTGGTGAATAATGGCGATACCTTTGCGTTCGGTGTCGCGAATATGATTGGGCTTAAGCGTTTCACCGGCGAAAATAATTTCACCGTCATAGCTGCCGTGCGGATAAATTCCGCACAGGACTTTCATGAGCGTGGATTTACCAGAACCGTTTTCGCCGCAAAGTGAGACAACTTCTCCGGCGTTAAGCCGCAGGCTGATATTGTCTACCGCCTTCACGGTCCCGAAGGTTTTGGTGATATTTTTCATTTCTAGTAACCAGGACATAGATGCTCCGCATAAGCGATATCCGGCTGGACGAGAATGACGCCCCGGCGAGGGGCGTCAGGAATTATAATTCGCTCTTTTTGTGGAAACCGTCTTTGATGACCGTCTGTTCAATATTGTCTTTATTCACTTCGATCGGGGTGAGCAGGCGGGACGGGACATCTTTAAGTCCGTTATTCAACGAGGTATCAGCATGCGGCGCTTTATCATTGCCGAGCTCGACAGCAATTTCAGCGGCGGTGGTGGCAAGGGTGGTAATCGGTTTATAGACGGTCATGGTCTGCGTGCCGGAAATAATGCGCTTCACGCCAGCAAGGTCGGCATCCTGGCCGGAAATGGCGACTTTCCCCGCCAGACCCTGCGCGCTTAATGCCTGAATCGCGCCGCCGGCGGTAGCATCGTTGGAAGCGACAACCGCATCGATTTTGTTATTGTTAGCGGTGAGGGCGTTCTCCATAATTTTTAATGCATTTTCCGGCAGCCAGCCGTCAACCCACTGGTCGCCAACGATCTTAATTTTACCTTCGTCAATATAAGGCTTGAGGACTTTCATTTGTCCGGCACGGAACAGCTTGGCGTTATTATCCACCGGAGAACCACCCATCAGAAAGTAATTTCCCTGAGGGGTTTTATCCACCAGGCTTTGGGCCTGCATTTCGCCCACTTTTTCATTATCAAAGGAAATATAGAAATCAATATCTGCGTTGTTTATCATACGGTCGTAGGCCAGAACTTTAATACCTTCCTGTTTCGCTTCTTTAATCACATTGCTTAAGACCTGACCGTTGTAGGGAATAATAACCAGAACATCAACGCCGCGGTTTATCATATTTTCAATTTGCGACATTTGTGTTTCTTCATTACCATTGGCGGACTGAACAAATACTTTCGCGCCTAATGATTCGGCTTTGTTGACAAATATATCGCGGTCTTTCTGCCAGCGCTCAAGGCGGAGATCGTCAATGGCCATACCAATCTTAACTTCTTTCGCAATCCCCGCCATACTGGTCAGCAGGAGCGAAGCACAGAGCGTGAGGCAAAGGTTCTTTATCTTCATAATAATCAGCCTTTTTTGTAAAGTGCAGGATAAGACGAACGGGGTAAAGAAACGGCCTGATACGTAGTAGATTCTTAACAGTGAACGGAGGACTGGCAATTATCTGTGCTTATTTTGGGATTACGAAATTTAGTTTGTTTTCTGATTTATGACCGCGATCTGGTTTTTAAAAATAAATAAAACAGCTATATCGTTGATATGTCATTGAAAGGATGGTGGAGAGGGCGTTGATAATATTCAGTTGTGCGATCTGGCGCACGTTTGTGGATTCTCTCAATCGCGGTGTGAAATAACGTAATTGAGGAAAGTAAAACATGAATTCTATATTGGCTTATGACTTGTTACCCGCCGCATTCCCTGAATATGGAGTTCATTATGCAAACCTATTTCGATCAACTCGATCGCGTTCGTTATGAAGGCCCAAAAACCACCAACCCGCTCGCGTTCCGTCACTATAACCCGGACGAGATGGTGCTGGGCAAGCGCATGGAAGAGCATCTGCGGTTTGCCGCCTGCTACTGGCATACCTTCTGCTGGAACGGGGCAGATATGTTTGGCGTGGGCTCCTTCAATCGTCCGTGGCAGCAGCCGGGCGAGGCGCTGGAAATGGCGAAACGTAAAGCCGACGTCGCCTTTGAGTTTTTCCATAAGCTTAATGTGCCGTACTACTGCTTCCATGATGTGGATGTCTCTCCGGAAGGGGCGTCGTTGAAGGAGTATCTGGACAATTTTGCCCGGATGGTCGATGTCCTGGCGGCGAAGCAAGAACAGAGCGGCGTGAAGCTGCTGTGGGGGACGGCAAACTGCTTTACCAACCCGCGTTACGGCGCTGGAGCGGCAACCAACCCGGATCCAGAGGTTTTCAGCTGGGCGGCGACTCAGGTGGTGACCGCCATGAATGCCACACACAAACTGGGCGGGGAAAACTATGTTCTGTGGGGCGGCCGCGAAGGCTACGAAACCCTGCTCAATACCGATCTGCGCCAGGAGCGCGAGCAAATTGGTCGCTTTATGCAGCTGGTGGTGGAACACAAACATAAAATCGGCTTCCAGGGCACGCTGCTGATTGAGCCAAAACCGCAGGAACCGACCAAACATCAGTACGATTATGATGCCTCTACCGTCTACGGTTTCCTCAAGCAGTTTGGCCTCGAAAAAGAGATCAAACTGAATATCGAAGCGAACCATGCGACCCTGGCCGGACACTCCTTCCACCATGAGATTGCGACCGCTATTGCGCTGGGTCTGTTCGGCTCCGTGGATGCCAACCGCGGCGATCCGCAGCTGGGCTGGGATACCGATCAGTTCCCGAACAGCGTGGAAGAGAATGCCCTGGTGATGTATGAAATTCTTAAAGCCGGTGGCTTTACCACCGGCGGCCTGAATTTTGATGCCAAAGTTCGTCGTCAGAGCACCGATAAATACGATCTGTTCTATGGTCATATTGGGGCGATGGATACGATGGCGCTGTCGCTGAAAGTGGCGGCCCGTATGATCGAAGAGGGCGAGCTGGATAAGCGGGTCGCGAAACGCTATGCCGGCTGGAATGGCGACCTGGGTCAGCAAATCCTGAAAGGGCAGATGACGCTAACGGAGATTGCGCAGTACGCGGCGCAGCATAATCTGGCTCCCCAGCATCAGAGCGGCCATCAGGAGCAGCTGGAAAACCTGGTTAACCATTATCTCTTTGATAAGTAATAAGGATACCCGGCGTTGCCGGGTATGAGTGAGAGCACGCTTTCTTGCGCCACGGTTAGCCGTGGCGCACTGTTAAGGAGAGACCGTATGTACATCGGGATTGATTTGGGCACCTCGGGCGTCAAGGCCATTTTGCTCAATGAGCAAGGTGAGGTGCTGGCTTCGCACACTGCGCCCCTCACCGTATCGCGCCCACACCCGCTATGGTCCGAGCAAGACCCGGAGCACTGGTGGCAGGCGACGGACCGCGCAATGAAAGCGTTGGGTGAACAGCACGCTCTGCGCGATGTAAAAGCGGTAGGGATCGCCGGGCAGATGCACGGCGCAACGCTGCTGGATAAACATCAGCGGGTGCTGCGCCCGGCTATTTTGTGGAATGACGGCCGCAGCGGCGACGAGTGTGTCCAGCTGGAAAAAGCGGTAAGCCGCTCGCGGCAAATTGCCGGTAACCTGATGATGCCGGGGTTTACGGCGCCAAAATTACTTTGGGTGCAGCACCATGAACCCGATATCTTCCGCCAGGTGGATAAGGTGCTGTTGCCGAAAGATTATCTCCGCCTGCGCATGACCGGTGAGTTTGCCAGCGATATGTCGGACGCCGCCGGGACGATGTGGCTGGATGTGGCCAAACGCGACTGGAGCGATGAGCTGCTCGCCGCCTGCGGCCTGAGCCGCGATAATATGCCGGCGTTATTTGAAGGCTGTGAAGTGACGGGAACACTGCGCCCCGCTATCGCCCAGGCGTGGAATATGCCACAGGCGCTGGTGGTCGCTGGCGGCGGCGATAATGCTGCCGGTGCGGTAGGCGTCGGCATGGCGGATGCCGGACAGGCGATGTTGTCCCTGGGAACCTCCGGGGTCTATTTTGCCGTCAGCAATGGTTTTCTCAGCAAACCTGAAAGCGCCGTACACAGCTTTTGCCACGCCCTGCCGGGACGCTGGCATTTGATGTCGGTGATGTTGAGCGCCGCTTCCTGCCTCGACTGGGCGGCAAAACTGACCGGTCTCGGTACGGTGCCTGCGCTGCTGGCGGCGGCGGAATCGGCGAGTGAAAATGCCGATCCCATCTGGTTTTTGCCCTATCTTTCCGGCGAGCGCACGCCGCATAACAACCCTCATGCTAAAGGCGTGTTTTTTGGCCTGACGCATCAGCACGGCCCGGCAGAACTGGCGCGTGCGGTACTGGAAGGGGTGGGTTACGCATTAGCCGATGGGATGGATGTGGTGCATGCCTGCGGCGTGACCCCGCAGAGCATCACTCTGATTGGCGGCGGCGCCCGCAGCGCCTGGTGGCGGCAGATGCTGGCTGATATCAGCGGCCAGCAGCTGGATTACCGTACCGGCGGCGACGTTGGACCTGCGCTTGGGGCCGCCCGGTTAGCGCAGCTGGCGCAGCACAAAGAGGCGGCTTTTTCAGATCTGCTGCCGCAGCTGCCGCTGGAACAGGCTCATCGACCGGATGCCGGGCGTGTTGCTCGCTATGCGCCGCGCCGCGAAACGTTCCGGCAGATTTATCAGCAGCTGCTGCCTCTGATGTCGTCATAAACGTCCGCCCCGGAAGGGGCGGGTTAACTTTTACGCCGCGCTAGCTGACCAGGCGTCGACTATCCAGGCGCTGTACCAGCATCGACAGCAGCAGGCTGCCTCCCAACGCTGCGCCGAAAATCCAGAAGATATCCAGCAGCGGCCAGCGCGTCAGCTCCAGCCCGCTGGCGCGTAACGCATGAATAATCAGGGCATGAAATCCGTAGATCCCCAGCGAATGGCGCGCAATCAGCGCCAGGGCAGGAAGCGGACGTGTATTAAGGGTATTCTTCACCAGCGTGAGCAGGGTTATCGCGCAGACAAAAACCGCCGGCCCGCAATACAAGTACCAGGTATCGCCGAAGTCGCCGCGCCACTTCAGCTCATGCAGTGTCCCGCGGGAAATGACCCACACCGCGGTAGCGAAAAGCGCGGCGCACAGCAGCGTGAGCCACTTTTTATCGGTATCTATCATGCCGATCGCCCGCCCCAGCACGCCATACAGAACATAGTAAAACGTATCGCCGTTGATATAGAGATTGAGCGGTAGCCATTCGATGCCGCCAGCCTTAACCGACACCATGTTGGGGTTTGCCAGAAGACCAATTACCAGCATCAGAATCAGCAGCATCTTGCCGCTGACCTGCTTAACCTGCAGCAACGGTGAGAGCAGGTAAATGACGATAATCGCGAAGAAAAACCACAGATGGTAGAACACCGGTTTTTGCAGCAAATGCTTCAGCGACAGCACCACGTTGATATGGGTGAACAGCGTGATGTAGAGCAGGGACAGGGCGCTGTAAAACACCACGCACAGTACGATCCGCAGAAAATGTCGCGGTTGGGCGCTGCGCTCACCGAAAAACAGATAGCCGGAGATCATGAAAAACAGCGGAACGCTGACGCGGGAAGCCGAATTAAGCAGGTTGGCGATGTCCCAGTTCAGCAAGCTGATGGCATGAGGGTGAGTGATATACCAGGTTGTGCTGTGAATCATCACCACCATCAGGCATGCGATGCCGCGCAAACTTGTTATCCAGTTTATTTTTTCCTGCATCGGTACCTCAGTTGCTCCTTCTTAAAGAGGGTCTGACTCCTCCAGGCCGGCCACGTCGCAATGGAAAATTCCGAGTTTGCCGCGACGCTCTTGTAGAGATGCGGAGAGATTCGCACAATGCCCCGGTAATTTCACGTAACCTGCACGATAACAATTTGCTAACAAGGCGGTTGAGGAAAATAGTGATGAAATATTTCTTTTCTGGACTGTTATTGCTCCTGCTGGCGGGCTGCAGCCAACAGCCGCCTCAGCCGGTGCAGAAAGCGCAACGTGCGCGGATTACGCCGCAAATTACCCTGAACATGGAGCAACTTTGCAAGGATCAGGCGGCAAAACGCTACAGCACGGGGCCCCGCATGGTCGACGTTAGCCGCTTCGAGCAGTTCCAGGGGAGCTACGAGCTATCGGGGCTGACATCGCAGAATGAGCACTTTATCTGTTCTTTCGATCCAGACGGGCAGTTTTTACATCTTTCTATGCGCTAAATCGGCCCCTGATGCCGCGTGATGGCGTTAATTTCCGCAATTTTATTTAAACAGCGCCGTTTCGTACTGTATATCTCGCAGCCAGCGGGTATACTGATCCCTTCCTTTAAATCCACACGTATCCAGCACGAAATAATATGCAAAAGTTTGATACCAGGACCTTCCAGGGCCTGATCCTGACCTTACAGGATTACTGGGCTCGTCAGGGCTGCACCATTGTTCAACCACTGGACATGGAAGTTGGCGCCGGCACCTCTCATCCAATGACCTGTCTGCGTGCGCTGGGGCCAGAGCCGATGGCGACTGCCTATGTGCAGCCTTCCCGTCGCCCGACCGACGGCCGCTACGGCGAAAACCCGAACCGCTTACAGCACTACTATCAGTTCCAGGTGGTCATTAAGCCCTCGCCGGACAACATTCAGGAGCTGTACCTCGGGTCTTTGAAAGAGCTGGGTATGGATCCGACCATTCACGACATCCGCTTCGTGGAAGATAACTGGGAAAACCCGACGCTGGGTGCCTGGGGTCTCGGCTGGGAAGTGTGGCTGAACGGGATGGAAGTGACGCAGTTCACCTACTTCCAGCAGGTCGGTGGCCTGGAGTGTAAGCCGGTGACCGGCGAGATCACCTACGGTCTGGAACGTCTGGCGATGTACATTCAGGGCGTTGACAGCGTTTACGACCTGGTCTGGAGCGACGGTCCGCTGGGTAAAACCACCTACGGCGACGTGTTCCATCAGAACGAAGTGGAGCAGTCCACCTACAACTTTGAATACGCAGACGTCGACTTCCTGTTCTCCTGCTTCGAGCAGTATGAGAAAGAAGCGCAGCAGCTGCTGGCGCTGGAAAACCCGCTGCCGCTGCCTGCCTACGAGCGCATTCTGAAAGCCGCCCACAGCTTCAACCTGCTGGACGCGCGTAAAGCCATCTCCGTCACCGAGCGTCAGCGCTATATTCTGCGCATTCGCACTCTGACCAAAGCCGTGGCAGAAGCGTATTACGCTTCCCGTGAAGCCCTGGGCTTCCCGATGTGCAACAAGAATAAATAAGAGGCGGCCATGTCTGAAAAAACTTTCCTGGTGGAAATCGGCACCGAAGAGCTGCCACCAAAAGCCCTGCGCAGCCTGGCGGAATCTTTTGCTGCGAACTTTACCGCGGAGCTGGATAACGCTGGCCTCGCTCACGGCAACGTCGAGTGGTTCGCTGCTCCTCGCCGTCTGGCGCTGAAAGTCGCTGGCCTGGCGGCGGCTCAGCCCGATCGCGAAGTCGAAAAACGCGGCCCGGCGGTTTCTGCTGCGTTCGACGCGGAAGGCAAACCGAGCAAAGCGGCCGAAGGCTGGGCGCGTGGCTGCGGTATCACCGTTGACCAGGCCGAGCGCATGGTCACCGACAAAGGTGAATGGCTGCTGTATCGTGCGCATGTGAAGGGCGAAAGCGCGGAAGCGCTGCTGCCGAACATGGTGGCGACGTCGCTGGCAAAACTGCCGATCCCGAAACTGATGCGCTGGGGCGCGTCCGACGTGCAGTTCGTGCGTCCGGTTCACACCGTGACCCTGCTGCTGGGCGACAAAGTCGTTCCGGCAACCATTCTGGGCATTGCCTCCGATCGCGTGATTCGCGGCCATCGCTTTATGGGCGAACCGGAATTCACCATCGACAATGCCGATCAATACCCGCAAATTCTGGTTGAGCGCGGCAAAGTCATTGCTGACTACGAGCAGCGTAAAGCCAAAATTAAGGCCGATGCCGAAGAAGCGGCGCGCAAAATTGGCGGCAACGCCGATCTGAGCGAAAGCCTGCTGGAAGAAGTGGCCTCTCTGGTGGAATGGCCGGTGGTGCTGACCGCGAAATTCGAAGAGAAATTCCTCGCGGTACCGGCAGAAGCGCTGGTTTACACCATGAAAGGCGACCAGAAGTACTTCCCGGTTTATGGCAATGACGGCAAACTGCTGCCGAACTTTATTTTCGTCACCAACATCGAGTCGAAAGATCCGCTGCAGATTATCTCCGGGAACGAAAAAGTGGTTCGTCCGCGTCTGGCGGATGCCGAGTTCTTCTTCAACACCGACCGTAAAAAGCGTCTGGAAGATCATCTGCCGCGTCTGCAAACCGTGCTGTTCCAACAGCAGCTGGGTACGCTGCGCGACAAGACTGACCGCATTCAGGCCCTGGCGGGCTGGATTGCGGGCCAAATTGGCGCAGACGTGAACCACGCCACGCGTGCGGGCCTGCTCTCCAAGTGTGACCTGATGACCAACATGGTGTTCGAGTTTACCGACACCCAGGGCATCATGGGCATGCACTACGCGCGTCACGATGGTGAAGCCGAAGATGTGGCGGTGGCGCTGAACGAGCAGTATCAGCCGCGCTTTGCCGGTGATGACCTGCCGTCTAACCCTGTCGCCTGCGCCGTGGCGATCGCCGATAAAATGGATACCCTCGCGGGCATCTTCGGCATCGGCCAGCATCCGAAGGGCGATAAAGACCCGTTTGCGCTGCGTCGTGCCGCGCTCGGCGTGCTGCGTATCATCGTTGAGAAGAACCTGAACCTGGACCTGCAAACGCTGACCGAAGAAGCGGCGCGTCTGTACGGTGATAAGCTGACGAACGCCAACGTAGTCGATGACGTCATTGACTTCATGCTGGGTCGTTTCCGCGCCTGGTACCAGGATGAAGGCTACACGGTCGACACCATCCAGGCGGTACTGGCACGTCGTCCGACTCGTCCGGCTGATTTCGACGCGCGCATGAAAGCGGTGTCTCACTTCCGTACGCTGGAAGAAGCGGCCGCGCTGGCAGCAGCCAACAAGCGCGTGTCCAACATCCTTGCGAAATCCGAAGAGACGCTGAACGACGCCGTCCACGCTTCCGTGCTGAAAGAAGCCGCAGAGATCAAGCTGGCGACCCATCTGGTGGTACTGCGCGACAAACTGCAGCCGTTCTTCGCCGAAGGCCGTTATCAGGAAGCGCTGATCGAACTGGCTTCCCTGCGTGAACCGGTAGATGAGTTCTTCGAAAACGTGATGGTCAATGCGGAAGACAAAGAGGTCCGTATCAACCGTCTGACGCTGCTGTCGAAACTGCGTGACCTGTTCCTGCAGGTGGCGGATATTTCCCTGCTGCAATAATCGCCTGTTTTGCATAACAAAAAACCTGCCCTGGGGCAGGTTTTTTTATGCCGGTAAGCGACTCTCTCGCCCACCCGGACGCCTTTCGGCGGCCAGATTTACTGCAAATTCCCCGCGGTCAGACTCTCTTTATCAAAAGCGTGGCTGACGTTAATACGGTTCTGATGCACTGAGGTATCCATGTTGGACCCGGCTTCCGGCTGCGCGGGGCGATGCTCTGCGGCGATGGCACCGGATGACAATGAAGCGGCCAGAAACAGGGCAGCGATCGCGCTGAGATTTTTCATTTTATCTTCCTTTTCATCGTGCTGTCGTTGTCGCCTGTCTGGTTAACCTTCGGCGGCCCGGCAGAGCAGATTGCGTTATTTGGTCAGTTCTGCGGTCATGTGCACGCGGTTATTGAACTGGGCGCTGGTAATTTTATAAGAGGCACCTTGTTCTGCGGCCTGGGCGGCAATTTTTGCTTCAGCGCGATCCAGCGTGGAGGCGGTGGAGCTGACGCTCTGTGCGAAAGCACCGAAAGACATCAGAGAAAGAGCAGAAACTGCAACGAAAGTTTTGATGGATTTCATGGTCGTATTCCTTAAATGATTTTGTTTGATATAGAGCGTTGTTGCTCTGATGTGATAAATAATAGAACGATTATCGATCGATTAAAATTGGAACAATTTGCGCATCTCATTCAAAAAAATAGAATGAAAAGTAAGCGTGTAAAACGGGGTTATTTCGAGGCCGTTTGACGTTCCTGCTGCGGGAGAACCGCTCAGCCCGAACGCGTTTGCTGAAAAATTCATCTTGAAATGAAGGGGCGAGTATGGCTATCCTGTGCCCCGACGAACCCCTCGTCTCACAGAGAGCACACTGAAAATGGATAAACACACCTGCTGAATTCGGTCCTTGCTGGCGCACTGCGTCTGTAGGGGAAGTATGAATTTCATTCAGGAGTGCTTATGGCCCATTGTGCCCAATCCCCCTCTTTTATTTTGCATCAGGTCACCTGTCAGTTTGCGACGGGAGAAACGCTTTTTGGCCCGTTGAATGTCTCGCTGGAAAATTCCCTCTGTGGCCTGGTCGGGCGTAATGGCGTCGGGAAAACCCGCCTTCTGCGCCTGCTGGCCGGTATCGATACGCCTTCTGGCGGACATATTGAACGGCCCGTTTCTCTGGCCTGTGTTGCTCAGCAGCACACGATAACCCCGCAGACCACGTTAGCCGCACTGCTGGGCTACGGACCACACTTTGCTGCCTTGCAGCGCCTCGGGCGCGGTGAGGCCCTGGCTGACGATGTCGATTGCCTCGAAGGTTTCTGGAATCTCCCGGATCGCCTGAGTGCAGGTTTCCGCCAGGCCGGTTTAGCGGATTTCGATCCTGACCGACCCGCATCATCATTGAGCGGCGGGGAGCGGGTGAAAGCTCTGCTGTGCGGCGCCTTTCTCTCCGCGGCCGATTACCTGCTGCTGGATGAGCCAACCAATCACCTGGACAGGCAGGGGCGCGACTGGCTGTATTACCAGCTTGAATGCTGGCCTGGCGGGGCGTTGATAGCCAGTCACGATCGCGCGCTGTTGGCCCGCATGTCGCGCATACTCGAACTGACGCCCGGTGCGTTGCGAAGCTACGGCGGTAACTATGCCGATTATCAACTGCAGCGCGATGCGGAGCAGCAGGCGGCGCGCGCGGCGCTAGACCATGCCGCCACCGAGCGTCGTCGCACGCGCGCGCGGATGCAAAAAGAACACGATGCCAGCCAGAGGCGTTCTGCTCAGACGCTGCGCGTGGTGGATACGCTGAATATCGCCTCTTTTGAACGGGTAAAATATAAAGGGGCGGCGAAGGAGCGGCCTGGCACACTGCATCGCCAGCACCGGGAGCAAAATAGCGCGCTGAATGCCGCGGTTGTTCAGGCTCGTGAGCGGGTGGAGGAGGACGCCGCGGTGATGTTCACTCTGCCGGGAAGCCAGGTTGCCGCTGGCAAACAGGTGTTGGTCCTGGAAGCTTTGCAGCTGGCATTCTCTGCCATGCCGCCACTCGACTGGCGTCTTGACGGGCCGCTGCGCGTGGCGTTACGTGGCCCCAACGGCTGCGGGAAAACCACGCTGCTGAAAACGTTGGTCGGTCTGGAATCACCGCTATCCGGCGAGTGCCGGGTGTCGGTGCAGGCGGCCTGGCTGGATCAGCATCTCACGCAGCTGGACCTGTCGCTGTCGGTAATGGCGCACCTTAATCTTGATGACACACCGCTGGAGGCGGGTGTATTACGCAGCCGCCTTGCCCGGCTGCAGCTGGGCGCGGATAAAATTAATCTGCCGCTGTCGGCTTTAAGCGGCGGCGAACGGCTCAAAGCCGCGCTGGCCTGCGTGCTGTGGCGGCGTGAAGCGGCGCAGCTTCTGCTGCTGGATGAGCCGACAAACCATCTTGATTTGGCTTCCGTTCGGGCTATTGAGTCGGCTTTAGCCACCTTTCCTGGCGCGATGATTGTCGTCTCTCATGATGAGGATTTTTTGCGCGGCCTGCGGCTGACCCACTCTCTGGCGTGGCAGGAGGATGGCTGGCATTTCTCAGCGCTTTAAAGACAAAAAACCGCCCTCTGATGAGCGGCGGTTTTTTATTAGCAGATAAAAAAAATCCCCGCCGCGAGGCAGGGATCTTAAATTCTGAGCTTAATTTAAGCTTACAGGCTGGTTACGTTACCAGCTGCCGGGCCTTTAGCGCCGCTTTCGATGGTGAAGGAAACTTTCTGACCTTCATCCAGAGATTTGTAGCCATCGTTCATGATAGCGGAGAAGTGTACGAATACATCTTTAGAACCGTCATCAGGAGTGATGAAGCCGAAGCCTTTGTCAGCGTTGAACCATTTTACGATACCAGTCATTTTACCGGACATAGCGAAATACCTTTAAATAATAAATGAACCTTTCGGCGATACGGTCTGGACTACAGATTTGAAGCTATAAAGGGAAAGTTCACTACCGGGGTATCTATGATAACCGCTCAAGGACTACTCTATACTAATGCTCTGTGGTCTGTACATCAAACCTGCGAGCATTAACTCATTTTTGCGGTGCGATAGCAAACCTTTTTTCACAGAAATAAAAACGGTCCCGATATAAGGACCGTAACCAGACCTGATTCTTATTATAGAACTTTAGTCAATAAGCTGCCTTGAAAGCTGCGGGTTTGCCTGAATCAGGCGCATTAATTTGAGTTCCGTGGGTGAGGGCTTCACCCGTCTTGACTCCCACTCTTGTACCATCGCCACGCTGACGCCCATGGCATTGGCAAAATCATCAATTTTCAGGCCAGTGCCTTTGCGAAGCTGTTCAAACTCGCTACATGCGGTCTGCTTACGAGGCTGGGCGATCGTTTGCGAAATATCTTTAAAAACAATTTGTTCCAGGCTGCTAAGCAGTTCAAACACGGGATCTTTATATTCCATTGAGAACTCCTTCTGTCACACAGCAAAAGAGATATTTAGTGAAGCCTATTAAGAATAGTCAGAAAAAACGCAAAAAATAGTCACGGGGGTGATTATGTGCAGACAGCCTATCGTCTGAACGGGTATTCGGGGATGAAAACGGCAGATAAGGTGATGATTAATCATCAGACGTGTCGCAAGAGAAAATTTTTGTAAACAGAGAAGAAATCTGCCAGGCCAGCGGTTGCCCGCTGGCCTGAGGGTCAGGCTTTTTGCATATTGTCGGCTTTCGCCTGCGCAGATATCGGCTGGCTCTTGCTGGTCTTATATTTCACCAGCAGCGCGATGGCGGATAAAAACGCCGGAATCGACAGCAAGGTAAAGATGGTCACGAAGGAGAGCTGCGCCTGCATCAGGAAGGCGCCGCTGAAGGCACCAAGGATCCCGCCAAACCGGCCGATGCCCAGCATCCAGGCGACGCCGGTCGCCCGGCCCTGGGTGGGATAAAATCCGGCGGCCAGGGCCGGCATTGATGATTGCGCGCCGTTCATAATGCTGCCGGCAATAAAGACCATCACGCCCATTAGCACCAGACTGTTGGTTGAGAAGCCGACCAGAAAGACGAAAACGCCGGTCAGCAGCCAGCCTACGGCGACCACTTTATTGGGGTTAATCTTGTCCATCAGGGCGCCGAGGATCAGCACCCCGATGCCGCCGCCCAGCGGGAACAGCGCGGTGATAATCGAAGCCTGGCTCATTGACGCGCCGGTTTCGCGAATCAGCAGCGGAAGCCAGCTGGTCAATAAATAGAAAATCAGCAGCCCCAAAAAGTAGGTCATGCACAGCATCAGGGTACCGACGAGATAACGGGGGGAGAAAATAACCGCAAGGGCCGATTTGTCTTTCACCTGGCCGGCTTCGCGCAGCTCGAATTCAACCTGGTCAGGCAGCGGGGCAATACGGCGCAGAATGGCGGCAATGCGCTGCGATGGCTGGCGCTTGACCACCAGATAGCGCGCCGATTCCGGCAGTAAGAACACCAGCGCGACGGCAAGCAGCAGAGGCATCACGCCGCCCAGTATCAGCACGCTTTGCCAGCCGTAATGCGGAATCATCCAGGCCGAGAGGAATCCACCCAGCGAAGATCCCATCGGGAACCCGACGAACATCAGATTGACCAGCAACGCGCGACGGCGTTCCGGCGCATACTCGCTCATCAGCGTTGCCGCGTTTGGCATGGCGGCACCCAGCCCGAGGCCGGTCAGAAAGCGCAACAGCGTCAGTTGATTCAGGCTGGTGGCGAAGGCAGTTAACAGACTAAAGCTACCGAAAACCACAATCGACATAAGCAGCACTTTTTTTCGGCCAATGCGGTCGGCCAAGGGGCCTGCGGTCAGCGCGCCCACCGCCAGACCGACGAGCGCAGCGCTCATCACCGGGCCTAATGCGGATTTTTCCACGCCCCATTCCTGCACGAGGTCGGAGGCAATAAAACCGATGATGGCGGTATCAAACCCGTCCATCGCGACGGTGATAAAACACAGGGCCAGAATCATCCACTGGTACTTCGTAAACGGATGTTCGTTGATAAAAGCCTGAATATCGATGGTTGTTTTATGCATACAGCATTCCTGGCAGCCAGAGCGGGGGACGGAGCCGGGCGATTATCGCCTCCCTCGCTGTCGTTAATGTGATGTGTGCGATAATCGAACGTATCGCCGTTAATCGCTCATTTATCAAATCACTGAACCTGGCTTCAGGCAACGCAGTCGGCCCAGGAAGCGTGCGATTATCGTTCGCTTTCACGGGTTAGGTCCGCAATAATGATTTTATTTATAATGAAATCAATTTGTTGCTGGTCATTTTTCGCGGGCGAGTTATGGCGTTAATTGTGATGGGCTTAACAGACGCCCGCGTTCACCCGTCAAACGCCGCGAACGGTACTTTTCCTGCGTAAGATTGTCAGGAAAGAGTATCCTGCAAGGCCGACCTGGACTATCCTTGTCAGCGTCTGGCACGTGTGTGTCTGTGTGCGCTTTTTTTGGCTGAAAGGAGTAAAAAAATGGCGACAGGAAAGTCCTGCTCTCGCTGGTTTGCGGCTATTGCGGCCTTATTAATGGTGGTTAGCCTGAGTGGGTGTTTTGATAAAGAAGGCGATCAGCGCAAAGCGTTTATCGACTTCCTGCAAAATACGGCAATGCGTAGCGGCGAACGTCTGCCGACGCTGACAGCCGATCAGAAAAAACAGTTCGGTCCTTTTGTTTCCGATTACGCGGTGATTTACGGCTACTCACAGCAGGTAAGTCAGGCGATGGATGCGGGTCTGCGTCCGGTCGTAGACAGCGTGAATGCGATTCGCGTTCCGCAGGATTATATGACTCAGCGTGAACCGCTGCGCCAGGCAAACGGCGCGCTGGGCGTGCTGAGCCAGCAGCTGGAAAATGCGAAAATGCAGGCCGATGGCGCACATAGCGCGCTGAAGCAGAGTGACGATCTGAAACCGGTCTTTGACCAGGTTTACAATAAAGTCGTGACCGCACCGGCAAACGCGCTGCAGCCGCTGATTCCAGCCGCGCAGGTCTTTACTCAGCAGCTGGTGCAGGTGGGTGATTTTATCGCTCAGCAAAATACTCAGGTGAGCTTCGTGGCAAACGGGATTCAGTTCCCGACCTCGCAGCAGGCCAGCCAGTATAACGCTCTGATTGGCCCGCTGGCTGCCCAGCATCAGGCTTTCAACCAGGCGTGGACGGCGGCAGTTAACGCAACGCGTTAACCGGTTCGTCAACCCGGGTCAGGTATTGACCTCGACCCGGGTGACTTCAGCTTACCTTCACTTCACCTGCGGATTGACGCAGTTCTTCTCGACCTGACCATTCAGCGCATCAATCAAATTATCGACCGCACACGCCGCCATATTGTAGCGGGTCTCATGAGTGGCCGAACCGATATGCGGCAGCGCGACGACGTTCGGTAGCGTGAGCAGCGGCGACTCTTTCGCCAGTGGCTCCTGCTCGAAAACGTCCAGACCGGCCGCGTGGATTTGGCCCTTTTGCAAGGCCGAGATCAGCGCCTTTTCGTCGACAACCGGGCCGCGGCCCGCATTAATAAAGATGGCGGAGGGCTTCATTTTCGCGAATTTTTCCGCGTTGAACAGGTGATGAGTCTCGGCGGTCAGCGGCAGGATCAGACAGACAAAGTCGGCTTCCTGCAGCAGCGTATCCAGATCGCAGTAACGCGCGTTAAAGCGCTCTTCCGCCTGCGGGTGACGGCTGCGGGCGTTATACAGAATCGACATGCCAAAACCGGCGTGCGCGCGCTGCGCCAGGGCCATCCCGATACGGCCCATGCCCACGATCCCCAGCGTTTTATGGTGCACATCGCTGCCGAACCAGTCCGGGCCGATGCTTTTCGTCCACTCCCCGGCTTTCACCCGGTTGGCGACCTCCACCACCCGACGGGATGTGCTGAGCACCAGCGCCATCACCGTATCGGCTACGGTTTCAGTCAGCACGGTCGGCGTATGCATCAGCAGCACTTTGCGTGCATTCAGCGCCTCTACATCGAAGTTGTCATAGCCGACGGAAATCGTGGAGGTCGCACGAAGCCTGGGCATTTTCTCCAGTAACGCGGCATCAACTTTTTCGCTCGACCCCAGCAGACCTTCCGCCTGGGCAAAGGCTTCCGCGTGCTGCTGGACGGTGTCAGGGCTCAGGTTTTTCACCTGAGTGACGGTAAAGTGTTTTTCCAGACGTTGCTGCAGGTCGTCGGGAAGCGTTTTATAGAGAATAACGGACGGCTTCATGCGGATCTCCGTAAGTTGTAAAAGTCAGGCGTGACGAGCGCCGATGGGGAGCTTTTGATTGTTAGCAGGCTTAACAATTAAAGTAAGCCATACCGAGGCGAAAAGCGCCACTCCCATGAAAATGTATGAGGCTGAAGGGCTGCCGGTGGTGCCGTTCAGGTAGCCCACGAACCACGAACCAAAGAATGACCCTAATGCCCCCATGCTGTTGATGAGCGCCATTGCGCCGCCGGCGACGTTACGCGGCAGCATTTCCGGAATAATGGCGAAGAACGGGCCGTAAGGGGCATACATTGCCGCTCCGGCAATCACCAGCAGGGTATAAGAGGCCCAGAAATGGTTAGCGCCGACGGCCCAGGAGCCAATAAAAGCCAGTCCGCCAATCAGCAGCAGCGGCCAGACGAACAGTTTACGGTTCTGCATTTTATCGGAAGCCCAGGAGACGACGATCATCGCAATAGTCGCGGCCAGATAAGGCACCGAAGAGAGCCAGCCGACTTCCACCATCCCCATATTGACGCCGCCGCTGCGGATAATGGACGGCAGCCACAGAACAAAACCGTACACGCCGATGCTCCAGGCAAAATATTGCATGCACAGCAGAATGACGTTGCGTGAGCGGAAGGCTTCGCCGTAGTTACGCACGGCTTTAATACCCTGCTGCTCGCTCTCCAGCTGCGCCTGCAGCGCGGCTTTTTCGTTTTCCGACAGCCAGTTCACCTGCGACGGTTTATCTTTGACCAGCACCCACCAGCAGAAAGCCCAGAGGACGGCCGGCACGCCTTCAATAATAAACATTTCACGCCAGCCGAAGGACTGAATCAGGTAGCCGGAGACCACCGACATCCACAGTACCGTGACCGGGTTACCGAGGATTAAGAAGGTGTTGGCGCGTGAACGTTCTGATTTGGTAAACCAGTTACTGATGTAAATCAGCATTGCTGGCATAACGGCCGCTTCAACGACGCCGAGAATAAAACGGATCGCCGCCAGCGCGGGGATATTGTGCACCATCCCGGTCAGCGAGGCGCAGGCGCCCCACAGGATCAGGCAGATGAAAATCAACTTACGTACACTACGGCGTTCAGCATAAATCGCCCCCGGGATCTGGAAGAAGAAATAGCCGAGGAAGAAAAGGGCGCCAAGGAGCGACGAGATGCCTTTGGTAATGCCTAAATCTTCCGTAATGCCCGCTGCCGAAGCAAAGCTAAAGTTTGCGCGGTCGAGATACGCCAGGCTATACGTGATAAACACGATAGGCATGATGTACCACCAGCGTTTCGTTGCATTGGTAGAGCTGTTCATAGGCTTGCCTCTAAAGTTGAGGTTCATGACGCCGCCGCCGTATGTAGGGTACAGAGGAGGCCGTTATTATGACGCGGGTCCAGGCTATTCGCCCAGCGCCTCGCGTGTGGGTAATCCTTCGCTGTCGCCCTGGACCTGAATGGCCAGCGAACCAATTTTATTGCCGCGCCGTATCGCCTGCTGCAGCGTTCTGCCCTCGAGCAGAGCGCTAATCACGCCGACGGCAAAACCATCGCCGGCGCCCACGGTATCCACGACGTTATCGACTTTGATGGCTGCGACTGCGCCCTGTTCGCCCGCGGCGGTTTTGTACCAGGCGCCGTCGCAGCCGGTTTTAATGATCACGGCCTGAACGCCGCGCGTGAGATAGAAATCGGCAATCCCCTCCGGGGTCCGTTGGCCGGTGAGGATCATGCCCTCTTTGATACCCGGCAGAACCCAGTCGGCCTGAAACGCCAGCTGATTAAGTTTTTCCACCATCTCGGCTTCGCTTTTCCACAGCACCGGGCGCAGATTCGGATCGAACGAGATGGTCTTCCCCTGGGCCTTCATCGTGGTGGCCGCCTGCTCCAGCAGGGCGTATGAACTCTCCGACAGCGCAGCGGCCACGCCGCTAAGGTGCAGGTGGCGAGCGCTGGCGAAGTATTCGGCGCGAAAGTCTTCGGGCGACAGATGGCTGGCGGCAGAACCTTTGCGGAAGTATTCCACAATGGGATCGGTTCCATTTTCAACTTTAGATTTCATCTGGAAGCCGGTTGCATAGCGGCTGTCTTCGCTGACGCCGCGCGCATCAATCCCTTCTTTGGCCAGCGAATGAAGCACAAAACGGCCGAAGCTGTCTTTACCCACGCGGCTAACCCAGCCGACTTTCAGCCCCAGACGAGCCAGGCCGGTGGCGACATTCAGCTCTGCGCCGGCTACGCGTTTCATAAAGTGTTCTACTGCGGCCAGATCGCCGGTTTCCGTCGCGACAAACATCGCCATCGCTTCTCCGATGGTGATGACATCTAATGCGTTTTCCATGGCTTACTCCTCGCGTAACAAATTCACATAGCGACGGGTTACGGCCGTCAGATCGTGACCCACCAGCGGAAATTCGATACCGCGCGGGGCATCGGCGGGCAGGTTGTCGAGCAGCGCCAGCCAGCGTGCCGGAGCTTCATCGGGCGGGACGGCGCGAAAGTGCGCATGATGCGGCTCTGCGGCTTTGACATGGATATAGCTGACGGCGGGGGCCAGATGCCGTGCGGCCTCTTCCGGCGAATCGCCGACCCACAGCCAGTTACCCATATCGAAAGTTAAGGTAACCGGCAGCTGATTCACCCGACAGGAGGCTTTAAAGCGCTGCATCGGCGCCAGCTGGCCGCAGTCGGTCTGGTCGTTTTCCACCACCAGCGCCATGCCGCTCTCCTGCAGGATGCGGCGCAGCGATTCGAGTTCGTTGTTATGGATAAAATGGCCGAGCGACAGTTTTAACCACAGGGCGTTGAGGGTCTGCGCTTCGCGCAACAGCGCCGGCAGGCGCGGGTTAAGGGCGCCATCCGCTTCAAACAGGGCTTCCGGCGCAGAGTAGCAGGCCAGCAGGTTGTGGCGCTCGATGGTAGCGGCCAGCGCCGGCAGCTGGTTGAGCTCGTCAGCGCTGAATAACTCACGGCGGATTTCCACGCCGTCGGCGCCGGAGCCGGCGATAAACGGCAGTACGGCGGACTGCCCGCCAAGTTCTTTAATGCAATCATGACCATAGGCGGCGGTCACGACAATAATTTTTCTGGCCATCTGACAAACTCCCGGTAGCGCTGTAGCAAATCACTCTATTACGCTAGATGGTACCGGTTCCAAAGAAAAGGAGAGGATGTCTGATTTATGATCACCATCACGAAGGAGAGTTATCGGGAGGTCGATCCGCGCACGATCAGTTCACCGGAGAAGACCCGCTCGCAGATGGGGTCGTTAGCGCCTTCAATTCGGCGCACCACCTGCTCAACCGCGGCATAGCCAATCTGCCACGTGGGCTGTTTGAGCGTAGTAATCCCCACGCCCGCCAGCTCCGCCCACTCCAGTTCGTCGAAGCCGAGCAGGCCGATGTCGCTGCCCCAAACCAGGTCGATTCGCTTGAGCGCGCGCGCAACCTGTAGCGTCAGGGCGCCGTTGGCGGAAATCAGCGCCTTGCGCATGCCGCGGTGGCGGGAGTGAAACTGGCGCAGCACCGTATCGAGCATAGCGCCGTCGTTAAGCGGAACTTCCGCGTTTTCCGCGACGATGCCGGCGTAGCGCTGGAGGGTGGCGCGAAACGCGCTCAGACGTTCGCGACGGGTGTTCACCGAACCGAGCGGCTCGCTGAGGAACAGCAGGGCTTCAAACCCTTTCTCCACCAGATGTTCTGTGGCGGTCGTCGCGGCCTGGGTGTTGTCCAGACCGACGACATCGCAGGCGAAGTCCGGAATCTTGCGGTCAATGAGCACCATCGGCAGCGCCGACTGCTGCAGGCGATTCAGCCCCTCTTCGCGCATCCCGACGGCGTTGACCACGATCCCCTCAACCTGGTAGCTGCGCAGCAGGTCGAGATAGTGCAGCTCCTGGTCGAGCTCGTTATTGGTATTACACACCAGCAGAGTAAAGCCCTTTTCGCGACAGGCCGCTTCGATGCCGCTGAGGACATTGACCGAGTAGGGGTTGGTGATATCGGCGATGATCAGACCAATCAGCCGGGTACGGCCATGTTTCAGGCCACGGGCCATCAGGCTGGGGCGGTAGTTAAGTTCGGCAATCGCTTTTTCAATGCGCGCCAGCAGGTCGTCGGAAAGCAGGTGCTTTTCGCCATTGAGGTAGCGTGAAATGCTGGTTTTTCCGGTCTTTGCGGCTTTCGCCACATCGCTAATGGTTGCTCGCGCCGCTTTCGCCATGATGGCTTCCTTTGCTGAAATCTGGAGAACACCTTAGCGCGAAAATCTGCTATATCAAGCATTTTGCCCGGCAAGCGGCGCTTACCGGGCGAAGGATGCGGTGGTCGGGGTCGACCGCCGGACTTACTGGAGCGGGCTCAGGGTGATCTCTACGCGACGGTTTTGCGCTTTCCCTTCCGCCGTGGTGTTGCTGGCGATGGGGTTCGCCGGGCCCATGCCGCTGGTGCGAATACGGTTTGCCGCCACGCCCTGGGTGATGAGGGCGCTGGCAACGCTGTCGGCGCGCTGCTGCGACAGGCGCATATTCAGATCCTGACCGCCGGTGCTGTCGGTGTAACCCACGACATTAACCGCGGTTTTCTCATACTCTTTCAGCACCATGGCCACGCCGGTCAGGGTGTTCGCCCCGGCCGGTTTCAGGTTGGCGCTGCTGCTGTCAAAGGTGACGTTATTTGGCATGTTCAGCACGATGTTATCGCCATTTCGCGTCACGCTGACGCCCGTTCCCTGCATTTTCTCGCGCAGTTTTGCTTCCTGCACATCCATGTAATAACCGATGCCGCCGCCCAGCGCCGCCCCGGCCGCTGCGCCAATCAGCGCGCCTTTGCCGCGATCTTTTTTCGACGAGGAGAGTGCGCCGACGCCCGCGCCGACCAGCGAGCCGATCCCGGCGCCGATGCCGGATTTCCCCGCTTCGCGTTCGCCGGTATACGGATTGGTGGTACAGCCAGAAATCGCCAGGGTGCCGCTAACCACAGCCGCAATCATGAGTACGCGTTTTTTCATGTTATTTCCTTAATCCTTTTTATTCTTTGTCACAGCGCGCGTGACGGTTGATTATGACGCCCAATTACGTAGAAAATTCCCCGGACCGGCTCTCTTTTTGTAAATAACATTGAACGGTCAGTGTCACTGACCGTCACAACACCTGCATTCGTTGACCAGGAGCTCGCTTTGCCAACCTCATCTGCAACCAAAACCATCTTAACCGCGGCTCACTGGGGGCCTATGCTGGTTGAAACGGATGGTGAAAATGTCCTCTCTTCCCGCGGTGCGCTGGAGACCTCTTTCGCCAACTCCTTGCAAACCGCGGTGCGCGAGCAGGTACACAGCAAAACCCGCGTCCGCTATCCGATGGTACGTAAAGGTTTCCTTGCTTCGCCGGATAGTCCGCAGGGCGTGCGTGGCCAGGACGAGTTTGTGCGGGTGAGCTGGCAGGAGGCATTGGATCTTATCCACGCACAGCATCGGCGGATTCGGGAAAGCTACGGCCCGGCATCGATTTTTGCCGGCTCCTACGGCTGGCGTTCTAACGGCGTACTCCACAAGGCGGCGACGTTGCTGCAGCGCTACATGAGCCTGGCTGGCGGATATACCGGACATCTGGGAGATTATTCCACCGGCGCGGCACAGGCGATCATGCCCTATGTGGTTGGCGGCAATGAGGTTTATCAGCAGCAGACCAGCTGGCCGATGGTACTGGAACATAGCGATGTGGTGGTACTCTGGAGCGCCAACCCGCTGAATACGCTAAAAATTGCCTGGAACGCTTCCGATGAGCAGGGGATCCCATGGTTCGATCGGTTGCGCAAAAGCGGGAAGCGGGTGATCTGCATCGATCCGATGCGATCGGAAACGGCGGAATTCTTTGGCGAGGCGGGCGAATGGATCGCTCCGCATATGGGTACGGATGTCGCGATGATGCTCGGCATTGCCCATACGCTGGTGGAAAACGGCTGGCAGGATGAGGCGTTTCTCGCCCGCTGTACCAGCGGCTATGACGTTTTTGCCCGCTATCTGACCGGTGAAAGCGATGGCACGCCGAAAACCGCAGAGTGGGCGGCGGAGATTTGCGGCGTCAGCGCGGATAAGCTCCGCGAGCTGGCAGCGCTATTCCATGACAATACCACCATGCTGATGTCTGGTTGGGGGATGCAGCGCCAGCAGTTTGGCGAGCAGAAGCACTGGATGCTGGTGACGCTTGCCGCGATGCTGGGGCAGATTGGTACCCCCGGCGGCGGTTTTGGCCTTTCCTACCACTTCGCCAACGGCGGCAACCCGACCCGCCGGGCGGCGGTGCTGGCTTCGATGCAAGGCTGCGTGGCGGGCGGTACCGAGGCGGTCGAAAAAATACCGGTGGCGCGTATTGTGGAAGCGCTGGAAAACCCCGGCGCGCCGTATCAACACAACGGAATGGACCGGCATTTTCCGGATATTCGCTTCGTCTGGTGGTGCGGCGGCGCGAACTTTACCCACCATCAGGATACTAACCGCTTGATTCGGGCCTGGCAGAAGCCGGAGCTTATCGTCATTTCGGAGTGCTTCTGGACCGCCGCCGCCCGCCATGCCGATATTGTCCTGCCGGCGACAACCTCGTTTGAACGTCACGATATGACCATGACCGGCGATTACAGTAACCAGCACCTGGTGCCGATGAAGCGCGTGGTCGCGCCGCGCGATGAAGCCCGGGATGATTTTGACGTTTTTGCCGATCTCAGCGAGCGCTGGGAAGAGGGAGGGCGCGCGCGTTTTACCGAAGGGAAAACCGATCTACAGTGGCTGGAGACCTTCTATCAGATTGCCGCGCAACGCGGGGCGAGCCAGCAGGTGACGCTACCGCCATTTGACCAGTTCTGGCAGGCTAACCAGCTGATAGAAATGCCGGAAAATCCGGAAAATGCCCGTTTTGCCCGTTTCGCGGCATTTCGTGCCGATCCGCAGGCCAGTCCGCTGAAAACCGCGAGCGGCAAAATTGAAATTCACTCTCCAACGATTGCCGGCTTTGCCTACCCGGACTGTCCACCGCATCCAATGTGGCTGGAACCGGACGAGTGGCACGGCAATGCTCAGCCCGGCCAGCTGCAGGTGCTGTCCGCTCATCCGGCGCATCGTCTGCACAGCCAGCTGAACCATACGTCGCTGCGAGAAAAGTACGCAGTTGCCGGTCGTGAGCCATTAACCCTTCATCCGCTGGACGCACAGGCGCGCAATATTGCTGACGGCGATGTCGTGCGGGTGTGGAATGCCCGCGGCCAGGTGCTGGCCGGTGCCGTGGTGACGGAAGGTATTCGTCCAGGGGTTATCTGTTTACACGAAGGGGCCTGGCCTGATATCGACCCGCAGGCCGGTATCTGCAAAAACGGCGCGGTGAATGTTCTGACCAAAGATATTCCGACTTCGCGGCTGGGCAACGGCTGCGCCGGGAATACGGCGCTGGCGTGGCTGGAAAAATATGACGGCCCTGCGCTGACGCTTACGGCGTTTGATCCGCCGGCCAATGCATAATCCAGGTCGGCTGTAGCGTATCGTCCTGCCATGCGCAGTCTTCTATCCGGAAGCCTTGCGCATGGTAGAAATTCACCGCCTGAACGTTTTTCTGGTAAACCTCGAGACTAAGCCAGCGGTAATGCTGTTTGACCTCGTCCAGCAGCGCGCTGCCGATGCCGCGGCGAATTGCGTCCGGCGCGACAAACAGCGCACCGATAAAGCGGGACTCCATCACGCTGACAAAACCTTTTATCGTCGCGTTCTCTTCCCACACCCAGGTGCTGGCGGCAGGCAGGTAGACATCGCGTACAACGGCGACACTCTCGTGCCAGTACGTTTCGTTGATAAAGGGATGGGCATGAATCGTGCTTTCCAGCCACAGCGTGAGCAGCGGCCGGGTCTCTTTAGCGTCCCACTTGCGGATCATCATCGCCTCCCGGGTGACAGAAGCAGCTCGTCAGGTGATCGTTGACCAGCCCGCAGGCCTGCATAAAGGAGTAGCAGATGGTGGAACCAACAAACTTAAAACCGCGCTTTTTCAGCGCCTTTGAGAGGGCGTCGGAGGCCGGTGTGGTGGTGGGTATCTCCGCCAGGGTGGCGGCATGGGAGATCTGTGGCTGATTCTCGACGAAAGACCAGACAAAGTCGCTAAACGATTCGCCGCTCTCTTCCATGGTCAGGAAGGCGCGGGCGTTGCCAATAATGGCCTGAATTTTCCCGCGATGGCGAATAATTCCCGCGTCCTGGAGCAGGCGCTCGATATCTGCCTCATTCATGGCGGCGACGCGAACCGGATCGAACTGATGAAAGGCCTGGCGATAATTTTCACGCTTTTTCAACACCGTAATCCACGACAGACCGGCCTGCTGGCCCTCAAGGCAGATCATTTCGAACAGTTTGCGGGCATCTCTTTGCGCAACGCCCCACTCGTTATCATGGTACTGGATGTAAAGCGGGTCCTGGCTTACCCAACCGCAGCGCTGCATGTCTCTCTCCCTTTAGCAATAAAACTTACGCGTTCGCCTTGACGGCTGAAAGATAAAGATAATAGTTAATACAGGGATACCACTCTCAAATATACCCGCCATTATTCAGGTTGCATGTGCATTGGCTGCATTCGTTCGCCCAATCACATAATTCAGGGTATTCAGGGAAGCCCGTCCCATAAAAACACAGCAATAATGCCGGTTTGGCTCTTTTCTGGAGTCGCATTAATGATAATAAAGAAATGCAATGGCCTTCGGGGGATTATGCTCCCGGCGTGCGCAGTTGTCTGGGTCTCGTTTATCAGTGGCGCGAATGCCTGGCAACAGGAATATATCGCTATCGATACCAAAAGTAATACCCCTGAACGCTATACGTGGGATAGCGATCACCAACCCCGCTATGAAGATATTCTGGCGGAGCGGATGAATGCGTCCGGCGATCTTCCCGGTATTGCGCTGAATCAGGCGGTGGCGCCGCCGGATAGCGGCCGCGGGATGAGCGTGGGATGGAATTTTACCCTGGCCAACGGCGTCACTTCCGGCCCGGTGGCGAGTTTGCGTAGCGAAGTGATATCGACCGCACCCGCGCGCCGCGCGCCAGACAACCCCTACGTGAATACGCTTGGCTGGCGTATGGATTATCAGGCGCTATGGGGCGTCCATCCGTGGGCGCAGGTGAGCTACAACCAGCCGCTCTCTTCGGATCTGATTGGCCCTAATCGCGGTCAGGATGGCGCCTGGCGCGATGTCACCTTCGGGGCGGATATGGCCCTCAATTCACACCTTGCGGCCTGGGCGGCATTATCGCAGGCGGAGAATACGACAACGGGCGCCAACTATCTCTATGTGATGGGGGTGAGCGCTAACTTTTAGCCTTTATTTAGCATGCGTGAAACGTTCTTGTTACCTAAAAAACACAGTAATGGCGCATTGTTGTAAGATAGTGGTCACTAACTTATTTCTGCTGCGGTCATGCGCCTGCCTTTTTCAATGTCATTCATTCCGGCTCACATGCATTTCATTCCTTGCTGATGGCATTTCATGCCTTTTTTACCCTGGCGTTCAGGTGACTTCGCTATTGTGGCGGCAGTTAATTATTCAGGATATCTGCTATGAACGCTGCAAACAGTCAATATACCCGCTGGCTTACGCTGGCCGGCACGATCGTCACACAATTCGCGCTGGGATCGGTTTATACATGGAGTTTGTTCAACAGTTCCCTTTCCGCAAAACTGGACGAACCGGTAAGCCAGGTGGCTTTCTCCTTCGGTCTGTTAAGCCTCGGTCTGGCGCTATCCTCTTCTGTCGCCGGTAAACTGCAGGAACGCTTTGGCGTCAGACGCGTCACGATGGCATCCGGTGTTCTGCTGGGGCTCGGCTTTTTCCTGACCGCTCACGCCAACAGCCTGATGATGCTCTGGCTCAGCGCAGGCCTGTTGGTGGGCCTGGCGGACGGCGCGGGCTATCTACTGACGCTCTCCAACTGCGTGAAGTGGTTCCCGGAGCGTAAAGGGCTGATTTCCGCCTTTTCCATCGGTTCCTATGGCCTCGGTAGCCTCGGGTTCAAATTTATCGATAGCCACCTGCTGGCCACCGTCGGGCTGGAGAAAACCTTTATTATCTGGGGCGCCATTGTCCTGGTGATGATTGTCTTCGGCGCCACCTTAATGAAAGATGCGCCGAATCATACCGCCGCCTCGCATAATGGCGTGGTGGAGAATGACTTCACGCTGGCCGAGTCGATGCGTAAACCGCAGTACTGGATGCTCGCCGTGATGTTCCTGACGGCCTGCATGAGCGGTCTGTATGTTATTGGCGTCGCGAAAGATATCGCGCAAGGGATGGTGCATCTGGATGTCGCGACGGCGGCGAATGCGGTCACCGTTATCTCTATCGCCAACCTGAGCGGACGTCTGGTTCTGGGGATTCTGTCGGATAAAATTTCCCGTATCCGCGTCATTACTATCGGTCAGGTGGTTTCCCTGGTCGGCATGGCTGCGCTGCTGTTCGCGCCGCTGAACGCCACAACCTTCTTTGCCGCGATTGCCTGCGTCGCCTTTAACTTCGGTGGAACGATTACCGTGTTCCCGTCGCTGGTCAGTGAATTTTTCGGTCTGAATAATCTGGCAAAAAACTACGGCGTCATCTATCTGGGCTTTGGTATCGGCAGCATCTGCGGATCGCTGATTGCCTCGCTGTTCGGTGGGTTCTACGTGACCTTCTGCGTTATCTTTGCCCTGCTGATTCTCTCCCTGGCGCTCTCGACGACGATTCGCCAGCCGAAAGGTGAAGTTTACAGCGAAGCCCACGCCTGATACGCCCTCTTTGCGGCGTCATACCGATATTCCTGAGCTATTTGTGCCTGTCCAACCAAATGTTTTGTAAATGTTTGGTTGGATCACACTCCCACCTGGTACTTTTTCCTTTCTCTGTGGTCTACTTAGCGCGCTTTGTAGAGGTTTCTTATACTCTCCGTCCTTCAAACTGCCTTATTGTTGACTGCGCTCGTTCGCCTCAGTCACTTACTTGAGTAAGCTCCAGAGGATTCACGAGCCCGTCGCCTCAAGGCATCTCGAATGGGTTTGAGTAGTTAATCAACCTGAACGCACCCTATTAACCTGCCCGCTTATATCGCGTAAGTCAGGTGGTTTTATCTCTTCTTTTTCCAGGTTTCATGCATGAATTATATTAGAACGATGACACAGCAGAAAGTCAGCCTTTGGCTGGCGCTGTACATCGGCTGGTTTATGAACGTTGCTGTGCTTTTCCGTCGCCTTGATGGTTATGCGCAGGAATTTACCCTCTGGAAAGGGCTTTCCGGGATTGTGGAACTGGTTGCCACCGTGCTGGTGACGTTTTTCCTGCTACGTGTTCTGTCGCTGCTGGGGCGGCGCGTCTGGCGAATACTCGCCACGCTGGTGGTGATTTTCTCCGCTGCCGCCAGCTATTACATGACCTTCCTGAACGTGGTGATTGGCTACGGCATCATTGCGTCGGTGATGACCACGGATATCGACCTCTCTCAGGAGGTGGTGGGTTGGTATTTGATTCTGTGGCTGGCGCTGGTCAGCGCTCCGCCGCTGCTGCTTATCTGGAGTAACCGCTGCCAGCATACTCTGCTGCGGCAAATTCGGACGCCGGGCCAGCGGGTAAAAAATATCGCCATCGTTGCTCTCGCCGGGTTAATGGTCTGGGGACCGATTCGCCTGCTCGAACTGCGGCAGAAGGATGTTGAGCGTAGCTCTGAAGTCGATATGCCGAGCTACGGCGGGGTGATTGCCAACTCGTATCTGCCATCGAACTGGCTTTCCGCGCTGGGGCTGTACGCCTGGGCGCAGGTGGATGAGTCCTCAGATAACAAGTCGTTGATAAACCCTGCCAAAAAATTCACCTATGTCGAGCCGCAGGGCCTGGATGATACCTACGTGGTGTTCATTATCGGTGAAACCACCCGCTGGGACCATATGGGGATCCTGGGTTATAACCGCAATACCACGCCGAAGCTGGCTCAGGAGAAAAACCTGGTGGCCTTCCGCGGCTACTCCTGCGATACCGCGACCAAACTCTCTCTGCGCTGCATGTTTGTGCGTGAGGGTGGGGCGGAAGACAACCCGCAGCGAACGCTGAAAGAGCAAAACGTCTTTGCTGTCTTGCACCAGCTCGGCTTTACCGGCGACCTGTATGCGATGCAGAGCGAGATGTGGTTCTACAGCAATACCATGGCGAACAGCATTGCCTATCGTGAGCAGATTGGCGCTGAACCGCGTAACCGCGGCAAAAGCGTGGACGACATGCTGCTGGTGGATGAGGTTAAGCGCTCTTTGATGAAGAATGACCATGGTAAACACCTGATTATTCTCCATACCAAAGGTTCGCACTTTAACTATACCCAGCGTTACCCGCGCAGCTTTGCGCAGTGGCAGCCGGAGTGTGTGGGCGTGGACAGTAAATGCTCGAAAGCGGAGCTGATCAACTCTTACGATAATAGCGTGACCTATGTCGATCACTTTATCGTGAGCGTGCTGGACCAGCTGCGTGATAAGAAGGCGATTGTGTTCTATGCCGCCGATCACGGGGAGTCAATCAACGAGCATGAACACCTGCACGGTACGCCACGTAAGATGGCGCCGCCGGAACAGTTCCGTGTGCCGATGATGGTGTGGATGTCGGATAAATATCTGGCCGCGCCGGATCATGCTGCTTCGTTTGCCCGCCTCAAAGAGCAGGCGGCGATGAAAGTTCCGCGTCGTCATGTTGAGCTGTATGACACCATCATGGGTTGTCTGGGCTACACCTCGCCGGACGGTGGAATTAATGAGCATAACAACTGGTGCCGCGTTGCCGATGCGGGGAAAACCGTGGCGAAATAGCGGGAGTGGCGAGTTTCTCGCCGCTTGAGCTATTTTTTCCAAATAAGGCATTGACGGGTGTGAGTCTCAGCAGTAAGATGCGCCCGCATTCGGTGATTGGCGCAGCCTGGTAGCGCACTTCGTTCGGGACGAAGGGGTCGGAGGTTCGAATCCTCTATCACCGACCAAATTTAAAAGCCTGCTCAACGAGCAGGCTTTTTTGCATCTGAAGCCGGTGAGGATGAGAAGCTCCGGGGGCAGAGGTTCGACCCGAGCGTAGCGAGGGAACGTTGCTTTAGCAACGGCCCGCAGGGCGAGCCACGTAGTGGTGAGTCATCCTCTATCACCGACCAAATTTAAAAGCCTGCTCATTGAGCAGGCTTTTTTGCATCTGAAGCCGGTGAGGATGAGAACCTCCGGGGGCAGAGGTTCGACGATGCCTGCGGCCCTGACCGGTCATGTGTACCTCAGCAATTTTTAGCTGGCTTAACGCCCCTCAGGCCTATTTGCCAGTCTCCCTCTGCCGGCAGGAAAAACAGACCTCTGCCCAAACCACCGTAAAAATGAGATCCCTTCCATCAATGGCGTTGAGCAGCGCGCCGGGCGCCACGATGTCGGAGTGTGATAGTTAACCAAAGTCACAAAAAAAGCACGAATCCTTGTTTCATGTTGTCTGTTAACTATTTTGTGACATCTTCCATTGTATTTTTTTATATATCTAAGGTTCTTTTTTCGCGAAGCTTATGGATAACTGCAGCATTTTCCGCTGTGCGTTTTAACGTTCGCGCTATTAATCGCTCACATATTGGCCACATCGTAATAAATTTTCACCATTTACCAGAATTGCTTATCACTAGCTGTTAAGAAGTATTAAGACATTTATGCTGCCTGCTCGCCGCTAGCATAAATTTCTCTGCTGAAAATAGCGTCTTGAAGTTTTTTTAATCTTTGCCTGCTGATTCTCACCCCGGATGTAAAACCCGGTTGGCTGTATTGACGTTTACGCATTCTGTTGACAGATTGTAGGGCATGAGGGGCATTTCATGGAGAATCCGCACTGCAACTCAGGCGTTTTTGTGAAAGGAATCCCCATCTCTCATCCAGGCCTTCGGGCACCACCGACCAGACCGGGTAAAAAATAAATAAAGGCCTGGCGGATATATGCAAACAACATCACATTTGGAGCAGAATAATGAGTATTTCCTTGAAAAAGTCAGGGATGCTGAAGCTTGGTCTGAGCCTGGTCGCCCTGACCGTTGCAGCAAGCGTTCAGGCTAAGACCCTGGTTTATTGTTCTGAAGGTTCGCCGGAAGGCTTTAACCCACAGCTATTCACTTCTGGTACAACCTATGACGCCAGCTCGGTGCCCATCTATAACCGCCTGGTTGAATTCAAAACCGGTACTACGGAAGTTATTCCGGGGCTGGCGGAAAAATGGGAAGTGAGCGAGGACGGCAAAACCTATACATTCCACCTGCGTCAGGGCGTGAAGTGGCAGGATAATAAAGACTTTAAACCCACTCGCGACCTGAATGCCGACGACGTTGTATTCTCGTTCGATCGCCAGAAAAACGCGCAAAACCCGTACCATAAAGTGTCCGGCGGCAGCTATGAATACTTCGAAGGGATGGGCCTCCCTGACCTGATTAGCGAAGTGAAGAAAGTCGACGATAAAACCGTCCAGTTTGTGCTGACCCGCCCGGAAGCGCCGTTCCTCGCTGACCTGGCTATGGACTTCGCCTCTATTCTGTCCAAAGAGTATGCCGACAATATGCTGAAAGCCGGCTCGCCGGAAAAAGTGGACCTGAACCCAATCGGTACCGGGCCGTTCCAGCTGCTGCAATACCAGAAAGACTCTCGTATTCTCTATAAAGCCTTCCCGGGCTACTGGGGCACCAAGCCGAAGATCGATCGCCTGGTCTTCTCCATTACCCCTGATGCTTCCGTGCGCTATGCCAAACTGCAGAAGAATGAGTGCCAGGTGATGCCGTACCCGAACCCGGCCGACATCGCGCGCATGAAAGAAGATAAGAACATTAACCTGCTGGAACAGCCGGGCCTGAACGTCGGCTATCTCTCCTTCAACACCGAGAAGAAACCGCTGGATAACGTGAAAGTCCGCCAGGCGCTGACCTATGCGGTAAATAAAGAAGCGATTATCAAAGCCGTTTACCAGGGCGCTGGCCAGTCCGCGAAAAACCTGATTCCGCCGACCATGTGGGGCTATAACGACGACGTTAAAGACTACACTTACGATCCGGAAAAAGCGAAAGCGCTGCTGAAAGAAGCCGGCATGGAAAAAGGCTTCTCCATCGATCTGTGGGCAATGCCGGTACAGCGTCCGTACAACCCGAACGCGCGCCGTATGGCTGAGATGATCCAGGCTGACTGGGCCAAAATTGGCGTCCAGGCCAAGATCGTCACCTACGAATGGGGCGAGTATCTGAAGCGTGCGAAAGCAGGCGAGCACCAGACCGTGATGATGGGCTGGACCGGCGACAACGGGGATCCGGATAACTTCTTCGCTACCCTGTTCAGCTGCGCAGCAGCAAAAGACGGCTCGAACTACTCTCGCTGGTGCTACAAGCCGTTTGAAGATCTGATTCAGCCGGCACGTGCCACCGATGACCACAACAAACGTATCGAGCTTTATAAGCAGGCTCAGGTTGTGATGCATGACCAGGCTCCGGCGCTGATCGTCGCTCACTCCACCGTTTATGAGCCGGTGCGTAAAGAAGTCAAAGGCTACGTGGTTGACCCGTTAGGCAAGCACCACTTCGAAAACGTCTCTGTCGAATAATAAACAGTATGTTTCCCCTCTCCCTTAAAGGGGAGGGGGGATTTCATTTGTGAGCAATACAGACGTCCTGTCACCAGGCGGGGCGTCACTATAGAGAATCCGGGTTATGTTGCAGTTCATCCTCCGACGTTTGGGACTTGTCATCCCGACATTTATCGGTATTACCCTTCTCACCTTTGCCTTTGTGCATATGATTCCCGGTGATCCGGTGATGATTATGGCGGGCGAACGTGGTATTTCCCCTGAACGTCACGCTCAGCTGCTGGCTGAAATGGGCCTTGATAAGCCGATGTGGCAGCAGTATGCCCACTATATCTGGGGTGTCTTGCATGGGGATTTAGGCATCTCGCTGAAAAGCCGTATTCCCGTGTGGCAGGAGTTCGTGCCGCGCTTTAAAGCCACGATGGAACTGGGCGTGTGCGCGATGATTTTCGCCGTTATCGTCGGTATTCCGGTGGGCGTACTGGCGGCGGTCAAACGCGGCTCTATCTTCGATCACACCTCCGTCGGCCTCGCGCTGACCGGTTATTCCATGCCGATCTTCTGGTGGGGAATGATGCTGATCATGCTGGTTTCAGTCCAGCTCAACCTGACGCCAGTCTCCGGACGTATCAGCGATACCGTGTTCCTTGACGATACCCTGCCGCTGACCGGTTTTATGCTCATCGATACCGCTATCTGGGGCGAGCCGGGCGATTTTATTGATGCCTTAATGCACATGATTCTGCCAGCCGTGGTGCTGGGCACCATTCCGCTGGCCGTTATCGTGCGTATGACCCGCTCCTCGATGCTGGAAGTGCTGGGCGAAGATTATATTCGCACCGCGCGCGCCAAGGGGCTGACCCGGATGCGCGTCATCGTGGTCCACGCGCTGCGTAACGCTATGCTGCCGGTGGTCACGGTGATTGGGCTACAGGTAGGGACGCTGCTGGCGGGCGCCATTCTGACCGAAACCATCTTCTCCTGGCCTGGTTTAGGGCGCTGGCTGATCGATGCGCTGCAACGCCGTGATTACCCGGTGGTTCAGGGTGGGGTACTGCTGGTCGCGACGATGATTATCCTCGTCAACCTGCTGGTCGATCTGCTGTACGGCGTGGTGAACCCGCGTATTCGGCATAAGAAGTAAGGGGCCATCATGTCACAAATTACTGAAAATAAAGTTGTCGCCGCACCGGTGCCAATGACCCCTTTGCAGGAGTTCTGGCACTATTTCAAACGCAACAAAGGGGCGGTTGTCGGCCTGGTCTACGTTGCGATTATGATTATTATCGCCGTGTTCGCTAACTTCCTCGCCCCTTATAACCCGGCGGATCAGTTCCGCGACGTGCTGCTGGCGCCGCCGGCCTGGCAGGAGGGGGGAAGCTTTGCGCATCTTCTGGGGACCGATGACGTGGGCCGCGATATTCTGTCGCGACTGATGTACGGCGCGCGCTTGTCGCTGCTGGTTGGCTGTCTGGTCGTGGTGCTGTCGCTGATTCTCGGCGTGGTGCTGGGCCTGATTGCCGGCTACTTCGGCGGGGTGATCGACTCCATCATCATGCGTGTTGTCGATATCATGCTGGCATTGCCGAGCCTGCTGCTGGCGCTGGTGCTGGTGGCTATCTTCGGCCCCTCGATCGTGAACGCTTCGCTGGCGCTCACCTTTGTCGCCCTGCCGCACTACGTGCGATTGACTCGTGCGGCGGTGCTGGTGGAAGTGAACCGCGACTACGTCACCGCTTCACGGGTGGCAGGCGCGGGGGCAATCCGTCAGATGTTCATCAACATTCTTCCTAACTGCCTTGCTCCGCTGATTGTTCAGGCGTCGCTGGGCTTCTCTAACGCCATTCTCGATATGGCCGCTCTTGGCTTCCTTGGCATGGGTGCGCAGCCGCCGACACCGGAGTGGGGCACGATGCTCTCCGACGTGTTGCAGTTCGCGCAGAGTGCCTGGTGGGTCGTCACCTTCCCGGGTGTCGCGATTCTGCTGACGGTGCTGGCATTTAACCTGATGGGTGACGGTCTGCGTGACGCGCTCGATCCCAAACTGAAGCAGTAAGAGGTTCGAGATGGCGTTATTGAATGTGGATAAATTATCGGTGCACTTCGGCGACGAAGGGACACCGTTTCGCGCGGTAGACCGCGTGAGTTACAGCGTGAACCAGGGTGAAGTGGTTGGCATTGTCGGCGAGTCCGGCTCAGGTAAATCGGTCAGCTCACTGGCGATCATGGGGCTGATTGATTATCCCGGCCGCGTGATGGCGGATAAGCTGGAATTTAATGGCCGCGATCTGAAGCGTATCTCAGAAAAAGAGCGCCGCCAGCTGGTGGGGGCGGAAGTGGCGATGATCTTCCAGGACCCGATGACCAGCCTGAATCCGTGTTACACCGTCGGCTATCAGATTATGGAAGCCATTAAAGTACATCAGGGCGGAAATAAGAAAACCCGTATCCAGCGGGCGATCGATCTGCTGACGCTGGTTGGCATCCCTGACCCGGCATCGCGTCTTGATGTCTATCCGCACCAGCTTTCCGGCGGGATGAGCCAGCGCGTGATGATCGCCATGGCGATTGCCTGCCGGCCCAAGCTGCTGATTGCGGATGAACCGACCACCGCGCTGGATGTGACCATCCAGGCGCAGATCATTGAGCTGCTGCTGGAGCTGCAGCAAAAAGAGAACATGGCGCTGGTCCTGATCACCCACGATCTGGCGCTGGTGGCTGAGGCGGCACACAAAATTATTGTGATGTACGCCGGTCAGGTTGTGGAGACGGGCGATGCGAAGGATATCTTCCGCGCACCGCGCCATCCTTATACTCAGGCGCTGCTGCGCGCGCTGCCGGAGTTTGCCCAGGATAAAGCGCGGCTGGCGTCGCTGCCGGGCGTCGTGCCAGGGAAATATGACCGCCCCAACGGCTGTCTGTTAAACCCGCGCTGCCCCTATGCCACGGATAAGTGCCGCAGCGAGGAGCCTGAGCTGAACCGCGTCGACGGCGCCCGTCAGTCGAAATGCCACTACCCACTGGATGATGCCGGGAGGCCTACGCTATGAGTACCCATGAGGCCACCACGCAACAGTTCTTGTTGCAGGCCATTGATCTGAAAAAATATTACCCGGTGAAGAAGGGGCTGTTTGCGCCGGAAAGGCTGGTTAAGGCGCTGGACGGGGTCTCCTTTACCCTCGAACGCGGGAAAACGCTGGCGGTGGTTGGCGAGTCCGGCTGTGGAAAATCGACGCTGGGCCGTCTGCTGACGATGATTGAGATCCCGACCGGCGGCGAGCTTTACTATCAGGGTCAGGACTTATTAAAGCCAGATGCCACGGCGCAAAAGCTGCGTCGGCAGAAAATCCAGATTGTGTTCCAGAACCCCTACGGCTCGCTGAATCCGCGTAAGAAAGTGGGTCAGATTCTGGAAGAACCGTTGCAGATCAATACGTCGCTGAGCAAAGAACAGCGCCGTGAAAAAGCGCTGGCGATGATGGCGAAGGTCGGGCTGAAAACGGAGCATTACGATCGCTATCCGCACATGTTCTCCGGCGGTCAGCGGCAGCGCATCGCGATTGCCCGTGGTCTGATGCTGGACCCGGATGTGGTGATTGCCGATGAACCTGTCTCCGCGCTGGATGTGTCGGTCCGCGCGCAGGTGCTGAACCTGATGATGGATCTGCAGCAGGATATGGGGCTGTCGTATGTGTTCATCTCCCATGACCTGTCGGTCGTGGAGCACATTGCGGATGAAGTGATGGTGATGTATCTCGGCCGCTGCGTGGAGAAAGGGTCCAAGGATCAGATCTTCAACAATCCGCAGCATCCGTATACTCAGGCTCTGCTGTCGGCCACGCCACGCCTGAATCCGGACGATCGCCGCGAACGTATTAAGCTGACCGGCGAACTGCCGAGCCCGTTGAATCCGCCGCCGGGCTGCGCGTTTAACGCCCGCTGCCGCCGTCGTTTCGGCCCGTGTACCCAGCTACAGCCGCAGTTGAAAGATTACCGGGGTCAGCTGGTCGCCTGTTTTGCCGTTGACCAGGATGAAAATCAGCAAAAACAGCTCGCCTGATGTTCCCTGCTGCTGTCGAAGGCGTCAAAACTTTCGGCAGCAGCCGCTTATTATGCCCGGAGAAGAGTCAGGCTTGAGAAAGTACCTGACTGCTGTTTTTCGACTTAAATAATTAATTTGACCTATTTATACAACGATATAAAAAGTCTAAAATATATTCCATCACGCATCATAGTTATTTTGTTCTGCGCATTATCTAAAGATCAATTAGAGAAAAACCTGGTTATTTTAAGGGGGCGCTGAGCTCAGGTTTGGTGGGATCACAGGACCTCCTAAAAAATGGAGCTATCATTTCTTATAAGAAATGATAGGGTAACCGCAAAATTATCAGTGATTTACGCCACCTTGAACGATACTCCTCTACAACGTCATTGTATTGTTGGTCATTCTGACCAACTTAAGTTGATGAAAAACAATAAAATAAACTATGCTCTAAAGGCGTAGTATCAAAATAAAAACAGCTAAAATATTATTTATTAGAATCATGAGGTTATCCATGAACCATTATGATGATTTGCAGCGCTTCAAGGAAAAGACTCGTACGCAAAGTCTGGATTTCAAGGACCTTTCATCACACGCAGCCGCCAGAGAACAGGGAGATTGGGTTATTCTCAATCAGCTCTCTCCTGGGGAAGAAAAAGAATCCTCGCTGGCCATGGGAGGATCGGTATCGTTACCGATACCGCAGCCGGTGCCGACGGATATGTTTCATTGGGTCGAGGCAGAATCCGCGCACACGCCGCAACCAACGTCACCTGCAGCCCCGGCTCCGGTCATGCCACCCCCTGTCTCCGTTTCAGCGCCACATGACCCCCTTTCGGTTGCAGAACATACGTGGGCAGCAGAATCTGTGCCGGCAATGGCCGTACCCCATACGCCTGCTCCCGCTCCAGCCGCTGCGCCCGCTCCAGCCGTTGCGCCTGCTCCAGCCGTTGCGCCTGCTCCAGCCGTTGCGCCCGCACCAGCCGTTGCGCCTGCACCACCGGTAGCGGTTCGCCCGGTCGTGCCGTCTGCACAGGCGGCGGAAGGCTATGCTCATTTATTTGCGGCAAAAGCCGTTGAACCGGTGGCGAAAAATAAAGATCAGCCGCTGAAATCACTTTTAGAAAGGATTGCGACATGCCGTTGATCTGCGTGTGTTCTCCCAAAGGCGGCGTAGGAAAAACGACCCTCGCGGCAAATCTGGCCTATTCATTAGCTCGCGCAGGCAGCAAAGTCCTGGCGATCGATTTTGACGTGCAAAATGCGCTGCGTCTGCATTTTGGCGTCCCTCTTAGCGATGAGCGCGGCTATGTTGCGAAAGCGCTGGAGCTTCATGACTGGAGCCAGTGCGTACTGAGCGCGGGCAGCAATATTTTTGTCCTGCCGTATGGCGACGTCAGCGAGGCGCAGCATCAGGCTTTTGATGAACACCTTGCCACGGACGCCCATTTCCTCACCCGCGGGCTGGCGGCATTATTGAATTATCCCGGATTAATTATCATCGCCGACCTGCCACCCGGCCCTTCACCGGCGCTGACGGCCTTAACGCCGCTGGCCGATCTGCACCTGGTGCCGCTGCTGGCGGACACCGCCTCGATGTCGACCCTGTCGCACGTCGAAAAGCAGCGTTTAACCGGCGGTAAGCTAAACCACAAACTTGGGCACTTTTTCGTGCTGAATCAGAGTGATAACCGCCGTCAGGTCAGCCGTGACGTCACCGCTCTGATGGAGGATAAACTGGGCGATCGTCTGTTGGGTATTATCCATCGTGATGAGAGCGTCGTTGAAGCGAATGCTTCCCAGAAGTCGATTCTCGACTTTAGCTCTTCCTCTGCAGCCGCCTTTGATATTGAAATTATGGCAAAAAAAATCTCTGCGCTGTTGGGTATTAAAATTGGCGACGGCACGGTGCACAGCCAGCCTCGTATGTCAGGGCTTTAACTTATTGCAGGGCTGCTGAATGAAAAAGTCTCTTTTCTGGTTGCTGGCACTGGTGCTGTCGCCGATTGCCGTTCTGGTCATTATTACGCCGATGGACAGCCAAAAGCAGTATCTTTTTGGTCTGTTAAGTATCGGTATTCTGTTCTTAATGGGATTTAGCAAAAAGCGCAGTATTTCGGTCATTATGGTCGTGACTTCGCTGCTGATGTCTACCCGCTATATGTATTTTCGCCTGACGCAGACCCTGCATTTTAACTCCACCATTGAGACGGTGCTGGGGATGGGGCTGTTTCTGGCGGAAGTCTATATCTGGGTAATGCTGCTGCTGAACTACCTGCAAACGGTCTGGCCGCTGAAGCGAGAAATCGTCCCGCTGCCCGATGATATGAGCACGTGGCCGACGGTCGATATTTATATTCCCAGCTATAACGAACCGCTGGAAGTCGTGCGCGATACCGTGTTGGCTGCGCAGTGTATCGATTACCCGGCGGATAAAATGAAAATCTATCTGCTGGACGACGGGAAACGTAGCGAATTTGCGGTGTTCGCCGCCGATGTCGGCGTCGGCTATATCACCCGTAATGATAATAAACACGCCAAAGCGGGTAACCTGAACCACGCGATGACCCTGACTCAGGGAGAGCTGATTTGCGTCTTCGACTGTGACCACGTGGCGACCCGCGTGTTCCTGCAGGCGACGGTTGGCGGCTTCCTCAAAGACCCGATGCTGGCGCTGGTGCAGACCCCGCACTATTTCTATTCGCCGGACCCGTTTGAACGCAACCTCTCCGTCGGCCGCAACATCCCCAATGAAGGGATGCTGTTCTATGGCCCGATTCAGCAGGGCAACGATAACTGGAATGCGACCTTCTTCTGCGGCTCCTGCGCCGTGATTCGCCGTAAAGCGCTGGATGATATCGGTGGTTTTGCGGTGGAAACCGTGACCGAAGATGCGCACACCGCGCTTAAATTTCAGCGCCTGGGCTGGAAATCGTCGTTTCTCGATATTCCGCTGGCAGCGGGTTTAGCCACCGAACGTTTAGTCGTGCACGTCATTCAGCGGACCCGCTGGGCGCGTGGGATGACGCAAATCTTCCGCCTCGATAACCCGCTCCTGGGCCGCGGGCTGACCTTCCAGCAGCGCCTGTGTTACCTCAGCGCCATGCTCTACTATCAGTTCGCCCTGCCACGGGTCGTGTTTGTCACCGCACCGTTAGCTTATCTGTTGTTTAACCTGAATATTATCTACTCCTCAGCGAGCCTGATTGTCTCGTATGCGCTCCCGCATCTGTTCCTTGCGATTTATGTCGGCTCGCGGATGAACGGCCGCTATCGCTACAGCTTCTGGGGGGAAATCTATGACATCGTGCTGGCATTCCATCTGGTGCTGCCGACGCTGGTGACGATGATTTTCCCCAAACGCGGTAAATTCAACGTGACCGACAAAGGGGGGCTGCTGGATGTGGGCTACTTCGACTTTACCGTCGTCAGGCCGCATCTGGTGGTGGCGTGTTTGCTCGCGGTTGGCGTGATTGTCGGTATTGTCAGGGCCATTGGCCATGACTATTTCGGCTCGGATCCTAACGTTATCGCGCTGAACGTTGGCTGGGGGCTGTACAGCCTGATCTTCCTGCTGGCGGCGATTGCCGTCGCGCGGGAAACCCGCCAGGTGCGGAAAACGATCCGTATCGACGTCAATATTCCGGTGTTGATTCACTACGCCAGCGGCATCGTGTCGCGTAGCCACACCGCAGACCTGTCGATGGGCGGATGCCGCATCGCGGTCCCGGACGATCGCCATCTGCAGGATGATATCGAAGAGATTGAGCTGATCCTGCAATCTGGTGCGATTTGTATTCCCGCCGAACAGGTGACCGCGGATGAAAACTTTATTCGCCTCAAGTTTGATGAAAATATTCCCCTCTCGCTGCGCCGTGAACTGGTGCGAGTGGTGCTGGCGCGCGCCGATGCATGGATTAACCCGCCGCGTCCGCAGGACAACCCGTTCCGGTCATTTTTCACCATCTTACGCTGCGTGTTTGAACTGTTCTGGCTGAGCTGGAAAACACGACGCGGCCGTCGCCAGCAGAAACCTGTCGCCAGTACCGCGCAGGAGGATGGCCAATTATGAAGCGATTAACCACGCTTGCGCTGCTGGCCGGCATGTTTTCCATACCGGCGCTGCACGGTGAAGAGGCGCCGGCCGATCGTTCTGCGCCGCTGAATTTCCCGTTACCAGGCGCGACCACGGGCGGCCTTCCCGCCGATGAGTCGGCGTCGACCGCCGCAGCGGAGTCGTCGGCCGCAGCGGAGGTTCCGGTGAACTCAGAACCCGCTGTCGCGTCCGAGTCGTCGATCGCATCGACACCCGCGACAGCAGAACCCGCGGCGGCGGATCCGGGCGCCTCGCTCCCCGTCATGCCACCGCCGACTCATACGGCAATGCCGGATGTGGCGCCGTTAACGCCGGTGGTCGGGGGCAGTCTTAATCTGGCTCAAATGGGGATGCCGGATGGCATTATCCTCAGCGGCGGCCAACAGCAGGGCGGCGCGGGGTTTACGCTGCCTTCAGACCAGGTGGTGACCCATGCCGAGCTGATGCTGGATGTTCAGGTCTCGCCGGATATGGCCACCCGCAACGCCACGCTGCAATTGATGCTCAACGGCCAGCCTTTAGGCACGGTGCCGCTGGGCACCGACGGGGCGGACGTTTCTCACTATCAGCTGGATATTCCGGCGGCGCTAATGGTCTCCAGCAACAACCTGAGCTTTAAGGTGAATGATGGCGACAACATGCAGTGCCAGCTCAACATGCATGACACGTCGGGCGTCACGATTTTACCGGCTTCGCGTTTTAACTGGGAAAGCCAGCCGCTGAATCTCAGCAACGATTTGAGTCACTTCCCGCGTCCATTCTTCGACAGCATGCAGATGACCCCGGCGGACATCGCGGTGGCCTACCCGGAGAAATCGGGAGCGGATATCTTCAGCGCCGCAGCGCTGCTCTCGTCGTGGCTGGGTATTCAGGCGGATTATCGCGGGATTGCTTTTAGCGCGCTGCGCGACCGTTTACCGGAGCGTCACGGTATTATTATCGGCCATCCGGGTGACCAGGTCGGCGGGCTGACGCTGCCGCAAACCGATAAACCGCTGCTGCAGATTGTCGATAACCCGGGTAACCCCACCTACAAACTGCTGCTGATCGTCGGGCAGAATGATGCGGCGCTGCGTGCGGCAGCCTGGCGGCTGACCCGCGGTAATATTGCCGCGCAGACCGCGAGCCTGAGCGTGGATCCGCAGGCGATCCCGATCGGCAAGCCGTATGATGCCCCGCGCTGGATCCCAACCGATCGGCCGGTAAAAATCAGCGAGCTGCTGCGTAAAGATCAGAGTATGACCGTAAACGGCGTCTGGCATGAACCGCTGCGCGTGGCTTTCCGCGCGGCGCCGGACCTCTATCTGTGGGACGGGGAAACGATTCCCTTGCAGATTGGCTACCGTTTCCCGTCGGAAAACTGGATTAATGAGGAGCAGTCGTTATTAAGCGTAACGCTCAATAACACTTTCCTGCACAACCTGCCGCTGAACAAGCAGGGGCCGCTGGAGAAATTATGGCGTCATCTGGGCGGCGACGTGCGTCAGGAGCGGTTTACCATTCCGCTGGCGCCGTATCTGATTTACGGGGATAACCAGCTGTCGCTCTATTTCAACGTGGTGCCGAAACAAAACGCCCCCTGTTCGGTGGTGCTTAATAACAATATCAAGAGCCGGATTACCGATGATTCGTGGATTGATTTGAGCAATACGCGACACTTCTCGCTGCTGCCGAATCTCTCCTATTTCGTCGGCGCTTCGTTCCCGTTCTCGCGGCTGGCGGACTATTCACAAACCACGCTGCTGCTGGCGGAAAAACCGTCGGAAACGCAGGTCGCTACGCTGTTAAACCTCGCCGCCCGATCGGGTAATGCCACCGGCATGGCGCTGGCGAACAACCGCGTTGTTTTAGGCATCCCCAGCGGTGGCGCCGGCCTTCAGTACCTGCACAATCGCGATGTGCTGGCGGTCAGCGCCCTCGATCAGAAAACGTTTAACCAGCGCTTGTTAGAAGATTCTCCTTATTATCAGGCGGATAATCAGCTGGGCGTACGCGAGTCGGGACTGAGTTCAAAAGTACAGCGGTGGCTGGCCGGCGACTGGACATCCGCCAGCCTGGATGCCGATCGCTATCTCTCTTCCAGCAGCGCCTGGCGCGGCTTTATCAGCTACCGTTCACCGTGGAATCCACAGCGCACGGTGGTGGTGGCGATGGCCAGCAACGATGATCAGCTGACGAAGCTGAAAAGCGACCTTGATTCACCGCGAATCAACGCCGGTATCCGCGGCGATACGGCGGTTATCACCAGCGATAATGGGGTTCGCAGCTTCCAGGTGAGTACGCCATTCCCGAGCGGGCAGATGCCGTGGTACATGATGGCCGTTTGGTATGCCAACCAGCACTCCGGTCTGCTTGCGCTGCTGGGACTGCTTGCGACAACGATCATCGGCCTGGCGCTTACCGCCATGTTTAAACGCCATGCACGCAAGCGTCTGAGTTCGGGGGATAGCCAATGAAACGAGCCATTAAAATGAACAGCAGGGCGACCCGCAGATTATCCACGTTTTGCCTGTCCGGCGCGTTGACCCTCGGCACCCTCGGTGATGCCATGGCTGCGGGGAATGATGCCGCATTGCAGGCGCTGTTTGCCCAGGCGAACTACTGGCACGAAAAATCGCACGATGAGCTGGCGATGGAATCGCTGCAGAAAGTTCTGTTGGTTGATGCCAATAACACGCAGGCCATGTATCTGATGGCGCTGTGGGCACAGCAGGGCGGCGACCTTCAGGCGGCGGCCCAGTGGCGGGCGCGGTTGGCGAAAGTGTCGCCAGAGAGCCCAAACCTGCAGGAGCTGGATAATGCCAAAAAAATGGCGCAGGTGCCGCAGGGGCAGCTGAGTCTGGCCAGACAGCAGGCGCGCAGCGGCAATATTCCGGCTGCGCTGACGACCTGGCGCAGCATGTTCAACGGCAACACCCCGCCACCGGGGCTGGCCGGTGAGTACTACATGACCATGGCCAGCGACAAAGCGCTCTATCCCCAGGCGGTCAGCGAACTGCGTCAGTACGTGGCGCGGTATCCGCAGGAGAACGCCCCGCGCGTGGCTTTAGGCAAGGCGTTGACCTGGCGGGAAGATACCCGGCGGGAAGGGATTTCAATGCTGGAATCGATGGCCAGCGGCAGTAAAGATGCCGACAGCGGTCTACGCCAGGCGCTGCTGTGGCTGGGGCCGCAGGAGGGCGATCGGGCGTTTTACGATACCTGGATGCAGCGTCACCCGCAGGATACCGAAGTACAGAATTACTATCGTCAGCGGATAAGCGGCCAGGCGCGCGGTCAGGGGTTCGTTAACCTGAATAGCGGCAATACCGCGGCGGCGAAGCAGCAGTTTGAACAAGTGCTGCAAACCAACCCGCAGGATGCGGACGCGCTGGCCGGGATGGGATATATCGCCCAGCGCAACGGTGACTTCCAGGCCGCATCGCAATATTTAAGCCGGGCGGCGGATCTCGGCGGTAATGATTCAGCGGCGCGCCGTCAGCAGGCGGCGGACGCGCTATTCTATGGGCAGCTGGCCCAGGCTCAGCAGGCGTACAAGCAGGGCAATATTAGCCAGGCGCTGGCGCTCTCTGCTCCGCTGGCTCAGCAGAGCGGGACGCGCGGCACATCGGCCAAACTGTTCCGTGCCGATGTATTGCGTCATAACAAAGATCTCCCTCAGGCCGAACAAACGCTGCGCTCGCTGCTCAGCGAGCAGCCGCAAAATGGCCCGGCGCGCGAGAACCTTTACTACATCCTGCGCGAGCAAAATAAAACGGCGGAAGCGCAGGCGATGTTACGCACGCTGCCGGAGAGTTTGCAGCAAAAACTGCAGCCGCGCATCGTGACCGGTATGCCGGGAGATTCGCTTCGTCGCCAGGCGCAGGAGCAGGCCAACAGCGGCAACGTCAGCGGCGCTATCGCGACATTGCGCCAGGGGGTCTCCCGCTATCCGGATGACGCCTGGATGCGCCTCGACTTAGCCCGGCTACTGCAAAAATCCGGCAATGACAGCGAGGCCGCGTCAACGATGGCTGCCGCCTATCGTCCCGGCGCCAGCAGTAACGCCCTCTATGCCGCCGCGCTGTTTGCCAGTGAGAACGGCGGCTGGCAGCAGGCGCAGACGCTGCTGGGGCGGATTCCCGCCGCCAGCCAGACCAGCCAGATGCGCGACCTGCGTCAGCGGGTAAACTACAACCTGCAGCTGACCACCGCGCAAGATTATCTCGCCCAGGGCAATACGGTGGCGGCGTCCAATACCCTGAAAGCGATGTCGGCCACGCCGCCAAAATCACCGGCTGACGTGGGGAAACTGGCGCGATTGCTGGCGCAGAGCGGCGATGTTTCCACGGCGGTAACGCTGGTGCGCAACAATATCAGCGGCGGAATCACGGGGAACGCCGGCGACTATGCCGATCAGGTGGCGGTCCTCAACCAGGCGGGGCTGACCAATGAAGCGCAGACGCTGCTGTCGAACCCGCAGCTGCAGGCCGGCAGCACGCCAACGCAGCTGGCGAGTATCCGCAACGGCTATGTGATCAACGAAGCCGATCGACTGCGGGAGCAGGGCAACTACGCCGCGGCGTATGACAAGCTGATGGGGGCGATGCAAAGCGATCCGCAGAATACCGATCTGATGTTCGCGATGGCGCGCCTCTACCAGAGCGGCAAAATGAACAAAGAAGCCGGGGTGGTCTATGACTACCTGATGACCCGCGATACGCCGGATCAGGCGGCGCGATCCGGCGCTATCGATGTTGCGCTGTCGTCCGGCGATAACGACCGGGCGGAACAGCTGGCCGGCGGATTGCGTCAGGACAATACACCGGATCGCCTGCTGCTGCTGGCGCGCGTCGCGGAAGCGCAGGGACACCATCAGCAGGCGATGACGTATCTGCGCAGCGCGCGCGGCAAACTGCTGGGGCTGCAGAGCAGCAACAGCGCACAAACGCCCACCGTTGGCGGCGTGCTGGCGGCGGATAACCCCTTTGTGGGCGTCTCCCGCACGCCGTCCACGACGCGAACGGCATCGGCTTACGGCCAGTATATGCCATGGCAGGTTGCCCAGGTGTCAACTGGCAGCGGAACCACGCTGCCCGGCATCCAACGTCCCGATCTTCCGGTGGAGACCGCGCAAACCCGCATGCTGCGTCAGGTCGATACCATGATGGAGTCGTTGCAGGAGAAAACCGGCACCTGGCTCCAGGGGGGAATGGAGGTGCGTGGGCGCGACGGTGAATCCGGGACAAGTAAGCTGACCGAGATGAAAACGCCGCTGACCTGGTCTTCATCGCCGTTTGGCGACTCGCGTTTTGACTTTACCGTGACGCCGATTTCGCTGAATGCCGGCACCGCCAGCGGCGACGCCTGGCGGCGCTACGGCGCGAATCCGCTCTCCAATGCGGTGTCCAACATGATTTCCACTGCCACCAGCGAACAGGCGGCGATTGCGGCGATGACGGATACGGAGCGCACGGCGTACTTTGCCAGCAATCCGGGGGCCGAAGCCTTAAGTTCGCTGGGGACGCTGAATGCGGCAGACTTTAACGCCACGACCAGCAGCGGGATGGAGAATCTGGCGAAACTTGGCGCCTATGACTCCGGACAGGTCGCCAGCTATCTGGCCTCTTCCAGCCTGAAACCGAATGTCGATCAGACCAGCGGTTCGACGGATTCGCAGAAGGCGAATGGCGTCGAATTAGCCCTGGCGCTGAGCGGCGATGATTATCGCGTGGATATCGGCAGCACGCCGTTGGGCCAGGATCTCAACACCGTAGTCGGGGGGGTGAAATGGTCGCCGAAACTCACCAACTACCTGTCATTGATCTTCACCGGTGAGCGCCGTTCGTTGACCGACAGCCTGCTCTCTTACGTGGGGCTGAAAGATAGCTACTCCGGGAAAACCTGGGGGCAGGTGACGAAAAACGGCGGCACCCTGCAGCTCAGCTACGATGATGGCGACGCCGGTTTCTACGTCGGCGGCGGGGGCTACAGCTACATTGGCAGCGATGTGGCCAGCAACACCAGTGTCAACGCCAATGCCGGGGTCTATCTGCGGCCTTATCATGATGAATATCGCCAGCTGCAGGCCGGTTTGAGTATGAGCTACATGGATTACTCGAAGAACCTGAGCTACTTCACCTATGGTCAGGGGGGCTACTTCAGCCCGCAAAACTACGTGAGCGTTTCGCTGCCGGTTAACCTGACCGAGAAGTATGACAACTGGACCATGAAGCTCGGTGGCTCGGTGGGGTATCAATCCTATAGTCAGGATAAGAGCGCCTACTTCCCGACCAATTCCGAATGGCAGCAGACCCTGGAGACCGCGGTAGCCAACGGTTTTGCCAAAGAGGCGTACTATTCAGCGACCTCGAAGAGCGGCATCGGCTACACGCTGCGCGCCGGGGCGGATTACAAGGTGAACAAACAGATGACGCTGGGCGGCCAGATTGGCTACGACACCTTCGGTGATTACAACGAGAGTACCGCCGGTCTCTATATCCGCTATATGTTGGGAGATAACTGATCATGACGGACAAAAACAACGCGGAAGTCATGGCCTGGTTTCAACAGCAGCAAACCCCCGCGGGATGGTTTGATCTGCTGCTCATTATGATTGACGGGATGCTGAACAATGCCGGCGAGCTGGAGAGCCAGCCATTTTTACGTCAGATGGGTGAAGCCCTGGCCGATCGCTACCCGCTGCCCGAGTCAGAAACCGTCGGTCAGCTGGAGGCCAATATCAACCAGCTGCTCAGCCGCTTTCAGTGGGGCGTCGTCAGCGTGGATGTGGGCGATGACGGCCTGCGCTTACGTCATCGCGCGCTGCCGGTGAGTCGTGACGATGCGCGCCGCGTGCGCTGGTGCAATGCATTTTGTGCCATACTCGAGGGGCTTTATTCTCGCTGGCTACAGGGACAAGGGGGCGGTGCACATGTGGTGTTACAGCGTGAGCGGTTGTTCTCGGTGTCTGATGTTCAGTTCCTCTACTTCCATCCATAACGGGTGAACATATGTCTTTGCGTGTTGTAATCGCAGTCATGGTGACGATGGTGCTGCTGCCCCGCGCGTGGGCAGACACCGCCTGGGAAAGCTATAAATCGCGTTTTATGATGGCTGACGGGCGCATTGTGGATACGGGCAACGGTAACGTTTCGCATACCGAGGGGCAGGGATTCGCGATGCTGCTGGCGGTGGCGAAAAACGATCGGCCGGCCTTCGACAAGCTATGGCAATGGACCGATAAAACGCTACGCAATAAAGACAACGGGCTCTTTTACTGGCGCTATAACCCTGTGGCGCCGGACCCTATTGCCGATAAGAACGATGCCACCGACGGCGATACCCTGATTGCATGGGCGCTGCTGCGCGCACAGCAGCAGTGGGGGGACAAATCCTACGGTAACGCGTCTGATGCCATTACCGCATCGCTGCTGAAAAATACGGTGGTGACCTTTGCCGGCTATCAGGTCATGTTGCCTGGCGCCAAAGGCTTCAACCGCAACGACCATCTCAATCTTAACCCCTCCTACTTTATCTTCCCGGCATGGCAGGCGTTTGCCGCGCGCACGCATCTGATCGCCTGGCGTAAGCTGCAAAGCGACGCTCAGGCGCTGCTGGGCAAAATGGCATGGGGCAAAACCCAGCTCCCTACCGACTGGGTTGCGCTGAAAGCTGACGGTAAGATGGAGCCGGCGAAAGAGTGGCCGCCGCGGATGAGCTATGACGCGATTCGTATCCCGCTGTATCTCACCTGGGCCAATCCACAGAGCCCGCTGCTGACGCCGTGGAAAAACTGGTTCCAGAGCTATCCGCGGCTGCAAACGCCGGCGTGGATTAACGTCAGCACCAATAACGTCTCTCCGTGGTTTATGACCGGCGGCCTGCTGGCGGTGCGCGATCTGACCATGGGCGAGACGCCGGAGGATCCGCAAATTACCGCCCAGGATGATTACTACTCCGCCAGCCTGAAACTGCTGGTCTGGCTGGCAGGGCGCGATCGGTAATTTTAGCGCCTTCGCCAGGCGCTATGGCTTGCTGAAGGCGATATCGACAGCGGAACGGCTCAGAACGGGATAATTTCGTCCTGGCGTAGCGTCAGGACTTCTACGCCGTCGGCGGTAACGGCGACGGTGTGTTCCCACTGCGCCGAGAGCTTCTTATCGCGGGTCACTACGGTCCAGCCATCCTTCTTGATTTTTGTCCGGCTATCGCCCTGATTGACCATCGGTTCGATGGTAAAAACCATCCCCTCTCGCAGCACGGCGCCTTCACCCGGCTTGCCGTAGTGCAGCACCTGGGGCTCTTCGTGCATCTCCTGCCCGACACCGTGACCGCAATACTCCCGCACGACGCTGTAGCCGTTGCTTTCGACATAGCTCTGAATCGCATGGCCGATATCACCCAGCGTGGCGCCGGGCCTGACCACCTTGATACCTTTCCACATCGCTTCGTACGTTTTCTTCACCAGTCTACGGGCCAGCGGCGAAACGTCGCCGATTAAGTACATTTTGCTGGAGTCCGCAATCAGGCCATCTTTTTCCAGCGTAATGTCGACGTTGACGATCGCGCCTGATTTCAGATGCTCCGTTTCTTTTGGCATGCCGTGGCACACCACTTCATTCACCGACGTATTTAAGACGAAAGGATAATCATATTGCCCTTTGCTGGCCGGTCGGGAATGGAGCTGGTTGACGATAAAATCTTCCGCCAGGTTGTTGATTTCCATGGTGGTTATGCCGGGCTGAATATGTTTATCCAGCATGTCGAACACCGAGGCCAGCAGCGCGCCTGCCCGGCGCTGTCGGGCTAATTCGTCCGCCGTTTTAATGGGAATTGATGGCATTGATCACCTCCAGTAAACGATCGGATCCCGATTTAAGCATCATCATCTTGATTTGCTGGTGGTTAAGCTCCGGGTAGAGTTCGCTCATCATCCCCAGCCGAATCCAGTATTCCGCCTGAGCATTCACTGAGCGTGACATGGCCTTGCTGGCGTCGCGGATGTCGTCATGCAGCAGGTCGGAGATTTTTACGATTCCCATATATATGTTCCGTAATGATTCATATATATATCGTATATCCCCGGGCGGACGCTGTCACGGCGTTTTTGCCGGCGGCGGTCGTCCGGAGTGCGCCATCAGAGATAGCGACCCTGGGTGGTGATTGGAGTTTTCAGCGGGGAATTCGCGAGGGGCAGTTGACCTGCTGGCGTATCATGGCCGCAGGGAACGCCCCTGCGGCCATTGGCGGGATTACTGCGGGTACGGTACCCAGCTTCCGCCGTTCAGCTGAACGTAAGGTTTCCCCTGGTACTGCATAACGATGGCGTTGGCGTTTTCCGATACCGCGGCGCTTTGCGGCAGGTTGGCGGTGTACTGCTGCCAGTCCACGTTATCTTCGGTAAACATCTTGCCGTCCAGCGCGCGAACCACCAGCTCCGACACGGCCAGGTAACTGGTCGGCTGGTCGATAATCAGCGGGGCCCCCTGATGCGGTGCCTTCATCCCGAAGAATTTCACCGCCGTCGGCACGTCGGTAATGGACGGGCTCGGGATATCGCGCAGGCCAGAAACCTGCATTTTGTCGCCCTTCAGCGCGCCGCCGTGCTCCGGTACGACCACGACCATCACTTTACGGCCCGATTTTTCCAGCTCGGTAAAGAAGTTATCCAGCTCGTCGAAGAGTTTCTGCGCGCGAACTTTATAATCCGCCGTTTTGCTCTGGCCCGGGAAGTGGTTGCCGTCGTGCAGCGGCAGGATGTTGTAGAAGGTGGCGTTGCGGGCGTTACCCTGTTTATTTTCGGTTTCCAGCCAGCGGTTGAGGGTCGCTAAGTCGTCATAGACCGGCGAGCCATCAAAAGCCTGCAGGCTGACCGGCAGCCCCGTTTGATCCATCAGCGGACTTTGCATCCCGCCTAAGCTACGCAGCTCTTTCAGGAAGTCGCCGAACTGACCGTTATGGCCGAGCATCAGCTGTTGGGTAAAGCCGAGTTTGGCCAGATTTTCGAACAGGTAACAGTCGTTGCCCGACGGTTGATAGAGGTTCGAATGCGACAGCTGGCCGCAGCTTGCGCGCAGCAGCCGTACCGCCGCCGGGCCGCTGTAGGAGGTCGCCGAGTTAAAGTTTTTGAACACAATGTCAAAATGCTTCCACAGCGGATGATCCATCAGCCCGGCGGCTTCGATATCGGACCACGACAGCGAGCAAATGTTGATAACCAGCAGGTCAAACGGCTGGGCATCGGCCGGAAGCCGATCCGGGAACGGCGTTTTGCGCTTCTGCTCTGCGGCGTAAAACGCGTTCAGCCAGTTGGTCAAATTCGCCGAGGTGGGCGGTTCGGTCTGTGCCGGAATATCGCCGCTGGCGGCAGAGGTGCCCGCCGGGGCCGCCGTCGTGGTCGTGGTCTTCACGGTGGTCGCCGCTGCCGTCGGCTGGCCCGCAGGCCATAACGTAAAGGCCGGAAGCAGTGGGCTGACCGCCAGCCACACCATAATGGCGGAGACCACTACCGTGACGCGCAGCCACTGGCTGATGAACATCCACAGAACCAGCAGCAGGAAGAAGGCGCCGACCATATTCCAGTTAATAAAGCGGGTGACCAGGTCCCAGATATAGGTGGCGCTGAAGCCAGCAAGCTGCGAACCCTGGCTGAAAATACTTTCCGGCCCCGGTAGCCAGGTATCATGCCAGAACAATCCGATGCCGATCGGAATAGCAATCCAGTGCCGCAGACGGTGCAGTTTATATTTCGGCAGCGGGACCAGTAAAAACGCGAGAAAGACCAGGTTGAGCATGGGATGAAAATTAAGATATCCCGCCCAAAGCAGCGCAAACTTCACCAGGAAGTAAAAATTCCAACCGGCCAGGCCACGCCAGTATTGCCAAAGCGGCAGCGGCGTCGCATTTGTTTTTGGATTCGTCATTTATTCAGTTTGCCTTGCTGAGTTGTTGCTTCCCGGCGTAATACGCCAGCCGGTTTGACATAACGAGGTTTAAAGAACATTAAGCGTAAGGTGGTGCGAATTCGACGCTGATAATGGCGCGTCAGGTATCCCAGCGGAAAAAACAGCAGGGCACAGAGTATGATCAGCTGAAGAATATCACTGATGGACATCATGACGTTTTCTCCCTGTCGGTAGACAAACGATGCGGCTGCGGAATGCGTCGCCAGCTGCGTCCGTCATGGGCCGCGTTAATGGGGTTGTTTTTCTCCATCGTAATAGGCAGCGGCGTGTTCCACTGCGCCGGCGAAATACCCCGCATCAGCCCAATTTCCGCCGTGATTTGTTTATCTTCAAACCAGACCATGCGGTTGGAAAAAATATCGCCGGTGGGCAACGGGAAAATATGGTTTAGCGCGGTGTCCAGGTCATTGACGCGACAAAACGACAGGAACAGTACTAATCGGTTGTTACCGATCGTCATGATATCGCCCATACGGTTCGGCCGGCACAGGGTCAGCGCTTGCTCGACGCGCAGCCCCGGCGCCGGGCGCAGCGCCACCATCACGCCCTTGCTGTCCGCAGGCAGCATGGTGTTGGCCATAATGTTATGTACCGCGGCGCAGAAATCCCCCCACTTTTGGTAGCCGCGTAGTTTGAGCGGCTGACTCCAGGTCAGCAGGGTGGCGAACTCTTCCGGAATATGGCGGGTGAACTTTTGTTTTTGCACGCTTTCCACTAGCGTCAGGCAGCGGGAAAGCGGTGCGCTGAAGGGGATCACCATATTCGCGCCGCTGCTGAGCAGCAGTCGCTCATCGGTGGTACGCAGGCTGGGGAGCTGTTCGCGCACCACAATTTTCAACGCGCTGCCGCGTTGCCGGCGCAGCGTATGAATATAGCGACCCAGCTGCTCAATCTGTTCGTTCTGGGTCACGGAAAATAACAACGTTGCCGCCTGCGCGGTGCGGGCGGCATTAAACACGCCGTCATTGGTATCAAACAGCGTCCAGTATTCAGACAGGGCAGGCGCGCCTTCGAGGACTCGCAGGTTACTCAGGATAACCTTCTCATCGCTGCGCGGCTGCACCGTGGCCTCTTCTTCTTCTGCCAGTCGCCAGCCGTCGTCATCCTGGATTACCGTCAGCTGCTGCTGTGCGCTCATTCCTTTTTCGCTGCCCCACCAGGCAATATCAAACAGAAAACTATCGCCCTGATAACGAATGCTCGCCAGCCCGGAAAGGGCGCGGTACTCGTGTAATAATGGCGAAAGCTGCTTGTCTATATCATTATCGGAATTAAGAATTAATAACGAACACTTATGATATTTAGCCCATTGGTGAGATTTTTCAACCCATGCGCTTATTTTCTCACTTTTTATGTTTTTCCATGCATTTTCGGCACACAGCAAAATAAAAAAGTAATTGGCCGGATCGACCGAGCAGAGTAAATCACGATGCATTTCTTCCAGCCCTGCCGTCAGGTCAGGCATGCTGAATAATGCCACTTTTTCCGGGCCGCAATCTTTTTTTAATGATATGATTTTATTTGGTTTCTCACCCATGACGATGGCGGCGACTTTGCACTCTTTATCCTGGGCCGCCAGGGTTTGATTGAGCAGGCTTACCGCGTCAGGATAGCGATCGACGTTAAGCCACCACACGCCCCCGACGGGCATATGACAGACCTCGTCCCATAATGATGAAATACCTAAAGTATAAACGATATTCACGTCGTTCCTCGTCAGCCCTGATTCATACTGGATCAGTTTACTAGCGAAAGCGTCAGAGTAAACCTAACATTGAATTTAAAGGGTATCAGTTTTAGCATATATAGGTGAGTTAAGACTGAGCCTATTATACATCGGGTTTTATTTATGTGTTTTTTTGAATGGACAGCGAAATGCCGGGAAAAGAGCCTTCAGTACCCTCAGATGCAACGCTGGGTTATACCTTTCAAAATGATTTCCTGGCGTTAAGCCGGGCATTTTCCCTGCCCGAAATTGATTACCACGACATTTCCCGGCGCGAGCAGTTAGCCGCGGCGCTGAAACGCTGGCCACTATTGGCGGAACTCGCAGAGAAAAAGTAAGGACGCCGTCGATGGCTATTCTTGGATTACAGGGTATCCGCGGTGGCGTGGGCACCACGTCGATTACCGCCGCGCTCGCCTGGGCATTACAGCTCCTCGGGGAAACGGTTCTGGCGATCGACGCCAGCCCGGATAATATGCTGCGCTATTTTTTCAACGTTGATGCGACGCATCGCGACGGTTGGGCACGTTCGTTAATTGACGGAGGCGACTGGCGCGACGCCGGCATCCGTTATACCTCGCATATTGATATTTTGCCTTTTGGTCTGCTTTCGCCCGGTGAAAGAGAGAACGTTGATAAGCTCTATCCAATGCTGGAATCTTTTGTCGGCATGGTGGAGAAGCTGGAGCAGCAGGGCGATCATCGCTGGCTGCTGCTGGATTTACCGGAAGGTTATTCCCCGCTGACGCGTTCACTGCTTAGCGCCTGCGATCGCACGCTGGTGGTGGTGCATCCGGACGGCAACAGCCATATTCGCCTGCATCAACAGGCGCTGCCGGCAAAAGGCGATATTCTGATTAACGATCTGCGCGTCGGTAGCCAGCTACAGGAAGATTTATACCAGCTGTGGCTGGAGAGCCAGCGCCGTATTTTGCCGGTCACGGTCCATCGTGATGAGGCGATGGCGGAGTGTCTGGCGGCGAAGCAGCCGCTCGGGGAATATCGTTCTGATTCGCTGGCCGCCGAAGAGATCCTGACCCTCGCCAACTGGTGTTTGCTGCACTATTCCGGCAAGGGGGCGCAATGATGCGCCTGAGTACCCTGCTACTGGCGCCGCCGGTCGCGGAACGTCTGAGCGAACGCTACAGCGATTATCGCCGCCACGGCGCATCGTGGCTGTCCGCATCGCTGGGCTGCCTGTGGGCGTCATTGGTCTGGGCGCTGATGCCGCTGGAAACACCGCGCTGGCAGGCGATTCTGAACAACCATCATGACTACTTCCCGCATATTAATCCCCATCGCCCGCGGCTGCTGGATCCGCTGCGCTATCTGCTGCAGTCCCTGTGGCTGCTGGTGACGCATGTACCCGGGGCGGATAAAAAGGCGAACTGGCGTTCGTTTGCCGCCATCAAAGGGGTTCACGGGCGCTATACCCAGTGGCTGGATACGCTTCCCGAACGGACGAACAGCCGCACAGCCCATCTGAATAAACACAAAGAGCTGGCGCACGTCAGTCCGAAACTGCGCAAGGCGATTCTTGGCGTGGTCGTCACTTTCTCGCTGGTGCTGTCGCTGCTGTGTATTACCCAGCCCTTTAACCCGCTTTCACAGTTTATTTTCCTGATGTTGCTGTGGGGCGTGGCGCTGCTGGTACGCCGTATTCCCGGCCGTTTTTCGGCCCTGATGCTGATTGTCCTCTCGCTGACCGTCTCCTGCCGCTACATCTGGTGGCGCTATACCTCGACGCTGAACTGGGACGATCCTGTCAGCCTGGTGTGCGGCATTGTGCTGCTGTTTGCTGAAACCTATGCCTGGCTGGTGCTGGTGCTGGGCTATTTCCAGGTGATATGGCCATTGAATCGCCAGCCGGTTCCGTTACCTAAAGATATGGCCGAATGGCCGACGGTGGATATTTTCGTTCCCACCTACAACGAAGATCTTAACGTGGTGAAAAACACCATTTATGCCTCGCAAGGTATCGACTGGCCGAAAGATAAGCTCAATATCTGGATCCTCGATGACGGCGGGCGCGAAGAGTTTCGTCAGTTCGCCAAAGACGTCGGCGTGCATTACATCGCCCGCACCACCCACGAGCATGCCAAAGCCGGGAATATCAACAACGCGCTGAAGTACGCCAAAGGCGAATTTGTGTCGATCTTCGACTGCGACCACGTGCCGACACGCTCCTTCCTGCAGATGACCATGGGGTGGTTCCTGAAAGAGAAAGAGCTGGCGATGATGCAGACGCCGCACCATTTCTTCTCACCCGACCCGTTTGAACGCAACCTGGGACGTTTCAGGAAAACGCCGAACGAGGGGACCCTGTTTTACGGTCTGGTGCAGGATGGTAACGATATGTGGGACGCCACCTTCTTCTGCGGATCCTGCGCGGTCATTCGTCGTGCCCCGCTGGATGAGATTGGCGGTATCGCTGTGGAAACGGTGACCGAGGATGCCCACACCTCCCTGCGTCTGCACCGTCGCGGCTACACGTCCGCCTATATGCGTATTCCGCAGGCCGCGGGCCTGGCGACCGAAAGCCTTTCGGCGCATATTGGCCAGCGTATTCGCTGGGCGCGTGGCATGGTGCAGATATTCCGCCTCGATAACCCCTTGTTTGGTAAAGGGCTTAAGTTTGCGCAGCGGCTCTGTTACGTCAATGCGATGATGCACTTTTTATCCGGCATTCCCCGGCTGATTTTCCTCGTCGCGCCGTTGGCATTTTTACTGCTGCACGCCTATATCATCTATGCGCCGGCGCTGATGATCGCGCTCTTCGTCTTGCCGCATATGATTCATGCGAGCCTGACGAACTCGAAGATTCAGGGCAAATATCGCCACTCTTTCTGGAGCGAAATCTACGAAACGACGCTGGCCTGGTATATCGCGCCACCGACCTTTGTCGCGCTGATTAACCCGCATAAAGGGAAGTTCAACGTGACGGCGAAAGGGGGACTGGTGGAAGACGAATATGTCGACTGGGTCATTTCCCGTCCCTATATCTATCTGGTGCTGCTGAACCTGGTGGGCGTGGCGGCGGGGATCTGGCGTCACCTCTACGGCCCGGAAAATGAGATCCTGACCGTTTGGGTCAGCATCGTCTGGGTGTTCTATAACCTGATTATCCTTGGCGGCGCGGTGGCGGTGTCGGTGGAAAGTAAACAGGTCCGTCGCTCGCATCGCGTCGAAATGAGCATGCCGGCGGCAATTGCGCGCGAAGATGGCCACCTGTTCTCCTGTACCGTACATGACTATTCCGATGGCGGGCTGGGGATAAAAATTCACGGTAAGGCGCAGGTGCTGGAAGGGCAAAAGGTGAATCTGCTGCTCAAACGCGGACAGCAGGAATATGCCTTCCCGGTCCGGGTTGCGCGCGTGAATGGCAGCGAAGTCGGTTTGCAGCTGATGCCGTTGACCAATCAACAACATATTGATTTTGTACAGTGTACGTTTGCCCGTGCTGATACGTGGGCGCTTTGGCAGGATAGCTTCCCGGAAGATAAACCGATGGAAAGCCTGCTGGATATCCTGAAGCTGGGGTTCCGTGGATATCGTCACCTGGCGGAGTTCTCGCCGCCGTCGGTGAAGGTTATTTTCCGCTCGCTCACCATGCTGGTTGCCTGGATAGTCTCGTTTGTTCCCCGTCGGCCTGAACGTGCCGCGGCGATACTCTCTTCAGAACCAGAAATGGCTCAACAATGATGATAATGCGATGAAAAGAAAACTCTCCTTGATTTGTGCAGTGGCAGTGGGAATGGCTGGTTGGTCATCCTTCGCCTCTTTTGCGGCGCCGGCGACAGCCGTGGCTGCGGCGCCAGCGCCTGCGGCGACGGACCCGCTAGCCGGGGGCCTGACGGCTCCGGCCCCGGTCATTGCCGACAGCCAGCCGACGGCAACCCTTGCCGCGCCGCCGGCGCCTGCGGTGGTCATGGAGAATGTTCCGTCCCGCGACGTGAAGCTCTCTTTCGCCAGTATCGCCCCGGCTCCGGGCAGTATGATACTGCGCGGGGCGCATCCCGACGGCTCGGTAGAGTTTGGTATGCGCAGCGATGAGGTCGTGACGAAAGCCCTGCTGAATCTCGACTATACGCCGTCCCCTTCGCTGCTGCCGGTGCAGTCGCAGCTGAAGGTGTACCTCAATGATGAGCTGATGGGCGTCCTGCCGGTTACCAAAGAGCAGCTGGGTAAAAAAGTCAGCGCGCAGATCCCTATCGATCCCCTGTATATCACCGACTTTAACCGCGTGCGTCTGGTGTTCGTCGGCCATTATCGCGATGTGTGTGAGAACCCGGCCAGCAGTACGTTATGGCTGGACGTCGGGCGTGACAGTAACCTGGACCTGACCTATCAGGCGCTGGCGGTGCGTAACGATCTGTCCCATTTCCCGGTGCCGTTCTACGATCCCCGGGACAACCGTTCGCTGACGCTGCCGATGGTTTTCGCCTCCTCACCGGATGCGCAGCAGCAGCAGGCGGCGGCGATTGTGGCCTCCTGGTTCGGCAGCAAAGCCGGTTGGCGCGGCCAGGCGTTCCCGGTACTGTTTAACAAACTGCCGGATCGCAACGCCATCGTGTTTGCGACCAACGATAAGCGCCCGGACTTCCTGCGTGAACATCCGCCGGTGAAGGCGCCGACCATCGAAATGATTAACCATCCGGACAACCCTTACGTCAAGCTGCTGGTGGTCTTTGGGCGCGATGACAAAGACCTGCTGCTGGCCGCGAGGGGGATTGCGCAGGGCAATATTCTGTTCCGCGGCAGCAGCGTCGTGGTCGACGACGTCAAAGAGCTGCAGGCGCGCAAACCCTATGATGCGCCGAACTGGGTGCGTACCGATCGTGAAGTCACCTTCGGCGAATTGAAAACCTACGAACAGCAGCTGCAGTCCAGCGGTCTGGTGCCGGATTCCATTAACGTGGCGCTGAGTCTGCCGCCGGATCTCTATTTGCTGCGTGCCAACGGCATCGACATGAGGCTGAACTATCGCTACACCATGCCGCCGATCAAAGACAGTTCGCGCATGGATATCAGCCTCAACGACCAGTTCCTGCAATCCTTCAGCCTGAACAGCTCTCAGGACGTGAATAAATTGATATTGCGTCTGCCGGTACTGCAGGGGCTGCTGGATGGTAAGACGAACGTCAGTATCCCGGCGCTGCGCCTCGGGGCGATGAACCAGCTGCGTTTTGATTTCCAGTACATGAACCCGATGCCGGGCGGCTCTATCGATAACTGTATTACCTTCCAGCCGGTACAGAACCACGTGGTGATTGGTGACGATTCAACCATCGACTTCTCGAAGTATTACCACTTTATTGCCATGCCGGATCTGCGCGTGTTTGCCAATGCGGGCTTCCCGTATAGCCGGATGGCCGATCTTGCTGACACGCTGATTGTAGTGCCATCCGCACCGACTGAGGGTCAGGTGGCGACGCTGCTGGAATCCGTTGGCGGTATCGGCGCGCAGACTGGTCTGGCGGCTATCAATGTGCAGGTCACCGATGATGGCAGCAAAATTAAGGATAAAGACGCCGACCTGCTGTTGATTGGCGCGATTCCGCCAGCGCTGAAAGATGAGACCAAAATTAGCCTGCTGGTCGATGCGACAAAGAGCTGGGTGAAGATGCCGATGCGCCATTACGATCTGCCGAGCATCTATCCGGATGATGAGGCCAGAACGCCCAATACGCGCACGGATATCACCTCCTCCGGGCCAATGGCGGCCATTATCAGCTTCCAGTCGCCGTATTACGATCAACGCAGCGTCGTGGCGCTGCTGGCGGACAGCCCACGCGGTAACGAGCTGTTGAACGGTGCGCTGAACGACAGCGGCAAGCGGGCGGCGATGTTTGGTTCCGCTGCGGTGATTCGTGAATCCGGAGTGAACAGCCTGCGGGTGGGCGACGTCTATTATGTCGGACACCTGCCGTGGTTTGAGCGAATCTGGTTTGCGCTGTCCAGCCACCCGGTGCTGCTGGCCATTCTGGCTGCGGTGAGCATTGTGCTTCTGGCCTGGGTGCTGTGGCGCATGCTGCGTATTGTCAGCCGTCGTCGTCTCCACCTTGATGATGAGTAAGCGATGATGAACCCGATTCGCGGAGTCATCCTGTCGGTTCTGATGCTGGCGGCGGCACAGGTAAGCGCCGCCTGCCAGTGGCCGGCCTGGGAGCAATTTAAAAAAGAGTATGTGAGTACCGAAGGGCGGGTGGTTGATCCCGCCGATTCGCGAAAAATCACCACCTCCGAAGGGCAAAGCTACGCCTTGTTCTTCGCGCTGGCGGCAAACGATCGCGACGCTTTCGGCAAGCTGTTCCAGTGGACCCAGAACAACCTGGCGGCGGGCGATCTGCGTGCGCACCTGCCGGGCTGGCTGTGGGGCAAAAAGAGCGATGAGGAGTGGACGCTGCTGGACAGCAACTCCGCGTCCGACTCCGATTTATGGATAGCCTGGTCGCTGCTGGAAGCCGGGCGGTTGTGGCAGATGCCGCAGTACACCGAGGTGGGCAAGGCGCTCTTGTCACGTATCGCCGATGAAGAAGTGACGGATGTGCCGGGTTTCGGACCGATGGTGCTCCCCGGTAAAGTTGGCTTTGTCGACGATAAAGGCTGGCGCTTTAACCCCAGCTACCTTCCGCCACAGCTTGCCAGCTACTTCAGCCGGTTTGGCGCCCCGTGGCCGAAACTGCGCGACAGCAACCTGCGTTTTCTGCTGGAGACGGCGCCCAAAGGTTTTTCTCCTGACTGGGTGCGTTACGAAAAAGGACAAGGCTGGCAGCTGAATGCGGACAAACCGATAATCGGCAGCTACGACGCGATTCGCGTCTATCTGTGGGTCGGGATGCTGGATGATGGGGATAAACAGAAAGCGCGACTGCTGGCGCGTTTTAAACCGATGGAAGCGCAGACGATTCGCCAGGGCGTACCGCCGGAAAAAGCGAATATCGCAACCGGGAAAACGACCGGCAACGGCCCAGTCGGATTTTCAGCGTCGATGCTGCCGTTTTTACAAAATGACGACGCCCGGGCGATACAGCGCCAGCGCGTCGCAGACCACTATCCGGGCGCCGATGCCTACTATAGTGCGGTCCTGACGCTTTTTGGCCAGGGATGGGATCAACATCGTTTTCGTTTCACTGCGGGTGGCGAATTACGACCTGACTGGGACCAGGAATGCGTAAGTTCAGATTAAGTATTATCACCTTGTCTCTCGGGATCGCCCTGCTGCCGCTGGCGCAGGCGGCGACAACCCCTGCCCAGGAGCATCTGCTGGAGCAGGTCCGGCTGGGCGAAGCGAGCCATCGTGAAGATCTGGTTAAGCAATCCCTCTATCGCCTGGAGCTGATTGACCCGAATAATCCGCAATTAATTGCCGCGCGAATGCGTTACCTGCTGCGCCAGGGCGACACCGACGGCGCCAAAAAACAGCTCGACAGGCTGGCAAAACTGGCCCCCGATTCCGCAGAACTGAAATCCTCCCGTAGCGAAATGAACCTCAACACCGGCGACGGGAGGCAGGAGCTGCAGCAGGCGCGCCTGCTGGGAGTGTCGGGACGTGTAGAAGAGGGGGTGGCCGCCTTTGAAAAATTGTTCGGCGGCGTGCCGCCCGATCAGACCCTCGCGATTGAATACTGGGCGCTGGTGGCGCGCCTCCCGGCGCGACATAAAGAAGCCGTTGCTCAGCTGAAGAAGCTGGATGCTAGCTCCCCGGGCAATGCCGACCTGCAGGCGGCGTTGGCCAAACAGATGTTTGCTGACGATAAACCGGCGGAAGGGTTTGCCTATTTAGAACAAATGTCGCGTTCGGCCGCCGGTCGCGGCGCTGCGGCCGATATGTGGCTTAGCGAAATCAAAGATATACCGGTCAGCCGGGCCAGCGTGCAGCAACTGCAGCGTTTTCTGGTCCTGTTCACCACCGGTGAATCGGCAGCGAATGCTCGCGTGTTGCTGGCTCAGCAGCAGGCGCAGCTTCAGGATCCGGCATTTCGCGTGCGTTCCGAAGGACTGGCGGCGGTCAAAAATGACAACCCCGCCCAGGCCGTGGCCAATTTACAGCAGGCCGTGCGGGCCGATGCCAGGGACAGCGACGCCGTGGGCGCGCTGGGCCAGGCCTATTCGCAGCGTGGCGACAGAGCCCGTGCCGTCGCACAGCTGAACAAAGCGATCGCGATGGATCCGAAAAGCCCGAATCGCGATAAATGGGACAGCCTGCTACAGACGAACCGCTACTGGTTGTTGATCAAGCAGGGCGATAATGCGCTGAAGGCCGGCGAGCTGGATCGGGCACAAAACTATTATGCGCAGGCTCAGCGGGTCGACAGTAGCGATAGCTATGCGGTGCTTGGGCTGGGGGATGTGGCGGCAGCGCGCAAAGATAATGCGGCAGCGGAGCGCTATTATCAGCGTACCCTGCGGATGGATCGCGGCAACAACCTGGCGGTTCGCGGGTTGGCTAATCTTTATCGTGCGCAATCGCCGGAAAAAGCCAGCGCCTATATCGCCAGTCTGTCGCCTGCCCAGCGGCGCAGCATTGATGATATCGAGCGCAGCCTGACCAATGAACGACTGGAAAAACAAGCCGAAGCGCTGGAGAGCCAAAGCAACTGGGCGCAGGCGGCGGAGGTCCAGCGTCGGCGTCTGGCGCTTGACCCGGATAGCGTGTGGATTACCTATCGTTTATCCCGTGATTTAGTCAGCGCAGGCGAACAGGCGGAGGCCGATACGCTGATGCGTAATATGGTCAGCCGTAAGCCGGGGGATGCCGAGCGGGTTTATGCCTGGGGTCTCTATTTATCCGGCAATAATCAGGACGATCTGGCGCTGGCGCAGCTCGCTACTCTGCCGCGCGGCCAGTGGACGGATAACATTCGTGAGCTGGATGCGCGCTTACAGAGCGATAAGGTGATACGCCAGGCTAACCAGCTGCGCGACAGCGGCCGGGAAACACAGGCTATCGCCCTCATTCAACAGCAGCCGCCGTTGGTTCGCTACCAGCTTACGCTTGCGGACTGGGCGCAGCAGCGCGGCGATAGCCAGACGGCGATTGCGCAGTACAACGCGGTGCTGAGTCAGGAGGCCGACAACGGTGATGCCCGTCTGGGACTGGCGGAAGTCTATCTTGCCGAAGGCGATAAAAATGCCGCGCGCGCGCAGGTCAGCCAGCTGAAAGGCGGAGAGACCGATTCCATCAATATGCAGCGGCGGGTGGCCCTGGCGAATGCGGGGTTTGGCGATACAGCCCAGGCACAGCAGATTTTTAACCGTATTATCCCGCAGGCGAAAGCGCAGCCTCCGTCAATGGAAAGTGCGCTGGTGCTGCGCGATGCGGCCCGGTTCCAGACCCAGAACGGCCAGCCGCAGATGGCGCTGGAGAGTTATAAAGATGCCATGGTGGCTTCTGGCGTGACCCCGGTCCGCCCGCAGGATAACGATGCCTTTACCCGCCTGACCCGCAACGACAGCAGCGATGACTGGCTGAAGCGCGGGATCCGCAGCGACGCCGCGGATCTCTATCGCCAGCAGGATCTTAACGTCACCCTGGAGCATGATTTCTGGGGATCCAGCGGCACCGGCGGTTATTCCGATCTCAAAGCGCACACCACGATGCTGCATGTGGATGCGCCGCTCGCCGACGGACGCATGTTCTTCCGTACCGACCTGGTCAATATGGATGCCGGCAGCTTCTCAACGAACAGCGACGGTAGCTATTCGCCAAACTGGGGGACCTGCGGTGAAATTGCCTGCACCAGCGGTAGCAAAAACCAGACCGACGGTGGCGCCAGCGTTGCGGTGGGCTGGAAGAACGAGACCTGGAGCGCGGATATCGGTACCACTCCGATGGGCTTTAACGTGGTGGATGTGGTAGGCGGCCTGAGCTACAGCAACGATCTCGGGCCGATCGGCTACACCCTCAATATGCATCGCCGGCCGATTTCCAGCTCGCTGCTTGCCTTTGGCGGACAGAAAGACAGCAGCAGCCATACCGGGACAACCTGGGGCGGCGTCCGGGCTGACGGCGGCGGCGTGAGCATGAGCTACGATAAGGGCGAGGCCAACGGCGTCTGGTCTTCGTTGGGCGTCGATCAACTCACGGGAAAAAACGTGGCCGACAACTGGCGCGTGCGCTGGATGACCGGTTACTACTATAAAGTCATCAATGAAGATAACCGCCGCGTCACGGTGGGCCTGAACAATATGCTCTGGCACTATGACAAAGACCTGAGCGGCTATACCCTCGGCCAGGGCGGCTACTATAGCCCGCAGGAGTATATCTCGTTCGCGGTACCGGTCACCTGGCGGCAGCGGACGGAAAACTGGTCATGGGAACTGGGGGGATCCGTCTCCTGGTCGCACTCGCGTACCAAAACCATGCCGCGCTACCCGCTGCTGAATTTGATTCCCTCAGACTATCGGGCCGATGCCAGTCAGTTGACGGAGCAAGGCAGCAGCAGTCAGGGCTTTGGTTACACCGCCCGGGCGCTGGTTGAGCGACGAGTTACCGGCAACTGGTTCGTGGGGGCGGCGGTGGATATTCAACAGGCGAAGGATTATACCCCGAGCCATGCGCTGCTCTACGTGCGCTATTCGGCCGCCGGCTGGCAGGGTGATATGGATATGCCGCCGCAGCCGCTGGTACCCTACGCGGACTGGTAGCAGAATAGCCTGAATTACGCGATCGGGCGTCACTCCAGCCGCCGGTTCGCGTATACTCGTCAAACTTCGCCCGTCTTTGTTCATTCTGGCCGTCTTTCCCTCGGTGGCGCTACGCTTATCGGGGAGAGAGACCCATGCTGTCGCCTGGCTCCGGTAAGGGGGCAGCGGCAATCCGGGAAAATAACCCGCAGACGTCGCGTCACCCCTTGCGGACGTGGGCGAAGGATTTAAGTATATAATCAGCCTGAAAACGACCGGTTTTGATGGAATGAAACCGGGTAGGTGTTAAGTATCAGTGGAGAACCCAGTTGCGCGTCAGCCGCTCACTTACAATTAAACAGATGGCGATGGTCGCGGGCGTGTCCATGGCGTTTGTATTGGTATTTTGTTCTATTTTGCTGTTTCACTTTGTGCAACAGAGTCGCTTCATTACGGCCACGCAATTAGAAAGTATCGCTCGTTCCGTTCGCGAACCCCTGTCGGCGGCTATCCTGAAAGCGGATATCCCCGAGGCGGAAGCCATTCTGGGGCGTATCCAGCCTGCTGGTATTGTCAGCCGGGCGGATGTGGTGTTGCCCAATCAATTTCAGGCGCTGCGGATGCGGTTTATCCCGGAGCGTCCGGTACCGGTGATGGTGACCCGCGTTTTCGAACTCCCGGTACAGATCTCCCTGCCGATTTACTCCCTGGAGAGGCCAGCCAACCCGCAGCCGATAGCCTATCTGGTGCTGCAGGCCGACTCCTGGCAGACCTACAAATTCGTCATGAGCGTACTTTCTACGTTAGTGACTGCTTACTTCTTGCTGGTGCTTATTCTGACGGTGGCTATCACATGGTGTATCAACCGTCTGATCGTCCGTCCGCTGCGTAAGCTGGCTCGTGAGCTCAATGATGTTGCGCCGCAGGACCGGCTCGGGCACCAGCTGACGCTGCCGCGTCTGCACCATGATGATGAAATCGGCCTGCTGGTGCGCAGCTATAACCGAAACCAGCAGACCCTGCTGCGTCAGCACGATGAGCTGACCTTACAGTCCACCCGCTTCCCGGTATCCGAGCTGCCGAATAAGGCCTTTTTGATGGCCCTGCTGGAGCAGACCGTCGCCCGGCCGCAAAGCTCAGCTTTGCTGGTTATCGCCTGTGAAACATTGCAGGACACCGCGGGAGTACTGAAAGAGACCCAGCGCGAGATCCTGCTGCTGACGCTGGTGGAGAAGCTGCGGGGGATCATCCCGCCGCGGATGGTGCTGGCTCAGATTAGCGGCTATGACTTCGCCATTCTGGCCCACGGAATGAGCGAGCCGTGGCACGCGGTGACATTAAGTAAGCAAGTGCTCACTGTCATAAATGAACGGCTGCCGCTGCAGGGTATTCAACTGCGCCCCTGCGCCAGCGTGGGTATTGCGATGTTTAACGGCGAACTGAGCGCGGAACAGCTCTATCGTCGGGCATTTTCTGCCGCTATCGCCGCGCGGCATAAAGGTAAAAACCAGATTGAATTCTTCGATCCGGCCCAGATGGAAAAAGCCCAGCGTCGGCTGATGGAAGAACACGACATCCTTACCGCGCTGGATAATCATCAGTTCGCTATCTGGCTCCAGCCACAGGTTGATGCCGCCAGCGGTGAGGTCTGCGGAGCGGAAGTGCTGCTGCGACAACGCCAGCCCGACGGAAGCTGGTCGCTCCCTACGGATCTGATTGAACGCATTGAAGCCTGTGGGCTGATGGTGCCGGTGGGTTACTGGGTGATGGAAGAAGCCTGCCGCCAGCTGGCCGCATGGCAAAGCCTGGGCATCATGTTGCCGCTGTCGGTGAACGTTTCGCTGCTGCAGCTGCTGCACCACGATCGCGGTACCGAGATGCTGACATTACTGGATCGCTATCGCATCGCGCCTGGGACGCTGGTGCTGGAGATTACGGAAAGCCGTCATCTGGACGACCCGCAGACGGTGGTGTCGCTGCTGCGTCCGCTGCGTGAGGCGGGCGTGCGGATTGCGCTGGATGATTTCGGGATGGGCTACGCCGGGCTGCGTCAGCTCCAGCATATGAAATCGCTGCCGGTCGATATCCTGAAAATCGATAAAGCCTTTATCGATATGCTGCCCGAGGATACCAGCATGGTTCCGGCGATTATCCAGCTGGCACGCGGCCTTAATCTGCGCATCGTGGCGGAAGGAGTGGAAAAAGAAGCGCAGTATCACTGGTTGCAGGCGGCCGGTGTGGATGTTGTTCAGGGGTTCCTGTTTGGTTGCGCTTTGTCGCAGGAGGCCTTTATGACGCAGTTCTTGCGCGGCAAGAATGAAGGGGGTGCAAGCTTGTAACGCGGGTGGTGAACTTGTGCGTGTCAGCTCAAAGTTTTTAACAATTCCGTTGCATTTTTGCGGTTAGTTATTTCTGAAATGTTTCCCTGGTGTTACTTTTAAGCCACAGACAGCCTATACCCCTTCAAGGTCTGTGGTTTTACCCAAAGGACACCCTATGAAAACCTCTCTCTTCAAAAGCCTCTATGTGCAGGTTTTGTCGGCCATTGCGATCGGTATTCTGCTGGGCCATTTCTACCCGGAACTGGGCGCGCAGATGAAACCTCTCGGCGATGCCTTCGTTAAACTGATAAAAATGGTTATCGCGCCGGTTATTTTCTGTACGGTTGTGACCGGCATTGCCGGGATGGAAAGTATGAAAGCCGTCGGCCGTACCGGTGCGGTGGCGCTACTCTATTTCGAAGTGGTCAGTACCGCTGCGCTGATTATCGGCCTGATTATTGTTAACGTGGTGCAACCCGGCGCCGGAATGAACGTCGACCCGGCGACCCTGGATGCCCATGCTGTAGCGGTCTACGCCGAGCAGGCGAAAGAACAGGGCATTGTCGCCTTCCTGCTGGATATTATCCCCGGCAGCGTCATCGGCGCCTTTGCCAGCGGCAATATCCTTCAGGTACTGATGTTTGCCGTGCTGTTTGGCTTTGCGCTGCATCGTCTCGGGAGCAAAGGCCAGCTCATTTTTAACGTCATCGAAAGTTTCTCGCAGGTGATCTTCGGCATCATCAATATGATTATGCGCCTTGCGCCAATCGGTGCTTTCGGGGCCATGGCCTTCACCATCGGGAAATACGGTGTCGGCACCCTGGTGCAACTGGGCCAGCTGATCGTCTGTTTCTATATCACCTGTATCCTGTTCGTGGTGGTGGTACTGGGTTCGATTGCCCGCGTGACCGGGTTTAGCATTTTCAAGTTCATCCGCTACATCCGTGAAGAGCTGCTGATTGTCCTTGGGACCTCTTCGTCCGAATCGGCGCTGCCGCGTATGCTGGACAAGATGGAGAAGCTGGGCTGTCGTAAATCGGTCGTGGGGCTGGTGATTCCAACCGGCTACTCTTTTAACCTTGACGGGACCTCGATCTATCTGACGATGGCGGCGGTGTTTATTGCCCAGGCGACGAACAGCCATATGGATATTTTCCACCAGATTACCCTGCTGGTCGTGCTGTTGCTCTCCTCAAAAGGAGCGGCGGGGGTGACCGGGAGCGGCTTTATCGTTCTGGCGGCAACGATTTCTGCGGTCGGGCATTTACCGGTCGCCGGTCTGGCGCTAATCCTCGGGATTGACCGCTTTATGTCTGAAGCACGCGCGTTGACCAACCTGGTGGGCAACGGTGTGGCGACTATCGTGGTGGCAAAATGGGTGAAAGAACTGGACAGCAAGCAGCTGGATGATGTCCTGAATAATCGCGAGCCGACCAACAAATCGCACGAATTATCCTCTTAAATCCTTCTGTTAGGCCCGTTGTCCTTGCTGGACTCCGGGCTCCTGCGCATAATTAGGTATCATTCCCCGCCGCAGGGGAATGATACGAAATGATTATTTTACGTCTCCGTGCGACATTTTCATCTCCGCGTGGTCTAACCGACGTACTTCGTTCACCATATTTTTTGGCAGCCCGTGCGCGGGTTGCTTTTGTAACCAGGAATGTTCATCAGGGGTTCACATGCAGGGCACAAAAATTCGACTGTTAACGGGTGGTTTGCTGATGATGGCAGCAGCCGGTTATGTGCAAGCAGAAGCGCTCCAGCCGGACCCGGCCTGGCAACAGGGGACTCTCGCTAATGGACTTCAGTGGCAGGTTTTAGCCACGCCGCAGCGCCCTAGCGATCGTATTGAAGTCCGTCTGTTCGTAAATATTGGCTCGCTGAGCGAAAGCACTCAGCAGAGCGGCTTTAGCCACTTTATTCCTCGTCTGGCGCTGACGCAGAGCGGCAGTCTGCCGACAATGCAGGCGCGTTCGCTATGGCAGCAAAGCATTGACCCCAATCGTCCGATGCCGCCCGCGCTTGTCTCGTATAACTACACCATGTTTAATCTCAGCCTGCCGAATAACCGCAACGATCTGCTGAAAGAGGCGTTGAGCTGGCTGTCGGATGCCAGCGGAAAGCTGGTCGTGACGCCAGAGTCGGTGAATCATGCCCTGCAGGGAGATGACATGGTGGCGACCTGGCCGCTGGACACGAAAGATGGCTGGTGGCGCTATCGCCTGAAAGGTTCCACGATGCTGGGACATGATCCAGGCGCCCCGCTGAAAAAACCGGTCGATATTGCCCAGCTGAAGGCGTTCTATCAGAAATGGTATACCCCGGATGCCATGACGCTGATCGTGGTGGGGAACGTCGATAGCCGCAGCGTGGCGGAGCAGATCAACAAGACCTTTGGCGAGCTGAAGGGCAAACGCGAAACGCCGGCGGCGGTGCCGACGCTGGCGCCGCTCCCGACGACACCGGTGAGCATCATGACCAGGACGGTGCGTCAGGATAAGCTGTCGATCATGTGGGATTCCCCGTGGCAGCCGATTCGCGACTCGGTGGCTCTGCAGCGCTACTGGCGTGACGATCTGGCGCGTGAGGCGCTGTTCTGGCATGTGCAACAGAGCCTGAGCAGGAGCAACGCGAAAGACGTTAACCTCGGCTTTGACTGCCGGGTGCTGTATCAGCGTGCTCAGTGCGCCATTAATATTGAATCACCGGGCAACAAACTCAACGCAAACCTGACCGCCGTCTCCCGCGAACTGGCGAAGGTACGCGATAACGGCTTGCCGGAAGAAGAGTTTGATGCGCTGATTGCGCAGAAAAATCTGGAGCTGCAAAAGCTGTTCGCCACCTACGCGCGCACCGATACCGATATTCTGATTAGCCAGCGTATCCGTTCGTTGCAAAACCAGGTGGTGGACATCGCGCCGGAGCAGTATCAGAAGCTGCGTCAGGAGTTTCTGGACTCTCTGACCGTGGATATGCTGAACCAGTATCTGCGCCAGCAGCTGTCGCAGGATATGGCGCTGGTACTGCAGCAACCGCAGGGTGAGCCGGAATACAATATGAAGGATCTGAAGGCGACATGGGAAAGGCTGATGATGCCAGCCCCGGCTGCGGCAACCAGCGGCGGCGCAGCTGACGTGCATAACGATGCCTCGGATATCCCCTCAGCGCAGTAATGCAGCCACAGCCCGGGAGTTCCCGGGCTGAAGCGTAACGCTCTTTCCGGGATTACTGCGGCATCGCGTCGCGCGGGATAATCGCCCCACGATACTGAATGACCGTGCTGGCCGTCAGGTGGCCGCGTCTGGCGGCAGACTCCGCATCACCGCCGGTCAGACGCACCGCCAGATAGCCGGCGCTAAACGAATCGCCTGCCGCGGTGGTATCCACTACGCACTCTTTTGCCAGTTTCACGGCCGGTACGTCCAGCAGCGGCTGGCCGGCGATCGCCACCAGGCATGAATCCGCGCCGCGCTTCACCACCACCTCTTGCACGCCTGCGGCATGAGTACGGGCAATCACTTCATCGACCGGCTTTTCACCCCACAGCGCATCTTCGTCATCCAGCGTCAGGAAGGCGATATCGGTGCAGGCCAGCATTTGTTGATAGACCTCGCGAGTCTCTTCCTGGCTGCCCCACAGGCGCGGGCGGTAGTTATTATCAAAAATGACCTTCCCGCCGTTAGCGCGGCATTTGCGCAGCAGCGTCAGCAGCTTGTCGCGGCTGGTCGGGCTGAGGATGGCCAGGCTGATTCCGCTGAGATAGAGATAGTCAAAGGTGGCCAGCTCTTCGCAGATTGCGGCTGCCTGCCCGCTCTCCAGCCAGAATTTTGCCGCCGCCTCGTTACGCCAGTAATAAAAGGTGCGCTCGCCGGTATCGTCGGTTTCGATGTAGTACAGCCCGGGTAAGCGGTCGGCCATACGCTGAATCAGGTTGGTGTGGACATTCTCCTGCTGCCAGGCGTCCAGCATCTGCTGACTGAATCCATCCGTACCGAGCGCGGTAACGTAGTGGACGGCAAGTGCGCTGGCATCGGTCTGGCGCGCAATATAGACGGAAGTGTTTAAGGTATCGCCGCCAAATCCGCGGTTTACCGCCGCGTTTTTCTCTGACAGCTCAATCATACATTCGCCAATGACGGCAATTTTTTTAGACATAATCATGACCTGAGATGGAATCGAATGCGCGCCAGTGTGCGCCGCGCCGTTTTTATGGTCAATTATATTAAAACAATGTTCCATTATTTTTTTGACCTGACGCGTGGAATGTGACGAAAAGCGCATTTGTCAGAGAAAGATGTGCTTTTCAACTATATTCAGGACTGACGAGACGCAAAAGGAGCGGAGAGGGGATGACCAGAACCCGTAAAACGATTGCCATTATCTCGGGAACGATACTTGTAGCGATCGTTCTGTTTTTCATCGTGCTGGCGACCTTTGACTGGAATCGCCTGAAACCGACGATCAACCAGAAGGTCTCAGCCGAGCTGAATCGTCCGTTTGCGATTCGCGGCGACCTCGGCGTTGTCTGGGAGCGCCAGCCTGGCGAGCGCGGCTGGCGGCGCTGGATCCCCTGGCCGCACGTCCATGCCGAAGATATTGTTCTCGGCAACCCGCCGGCGATCCCTCAGGTCACTATGGTGCATCTGCCGCGAGTTGAAGCCACCCTGGCGCCGCTGGCGCTGCTTACCAGAACCGTTTATCTGCCGTGGATTAAGCTGGAACAGCCCGATGCCCGCCTGATTCGGCTGTCGGAAAAAAATAATAACTGGACCTTTACGCTGGCCTCCGACACCGCGTCTACTGAGCACTCCGCCTCTTCCGGCTGGTCTTTCCGCCTGGATAATATTCTGTTCGATCGCGGACGGATCGCCATTGATGACAAGGTGACGCGCGCGGATATCACGATCCTGGTCGATCCCCTCGGCAAGCCGCTGCCCTTCAGCGAGGTGAGCGGCGAGAAGGGCAAAGAGGGGGCGGAAAAAGCCGGAGACTATATTTTTGGTCTGCAGGCGAAGGGGACCTATAACGGGCAGCCGCTGCAGGGCAGCGGTAAAATCGGCGGCATGCTGGCGCTGCGCAGCGAGGGGGAGCCGTTCCCGCTGCAGGGGGACTTTCGCTCCGGAAATACCCGGGTCGCCTTTAGCGGCACGGTCAGCGATCCCCTCAATCTCGGGGGCGTGGATCTGCGCCTGAAGTTCTCCGGGGCGTCGCTGCGGGACCTGTACGACCTGACCGGCGTCGTGCTCCCGGATACGCCGGCCTTCTCGACCGACGGCCATCTGCGGGCCACTTTTCAGGATCCGCAAGGCGCACGTTTCGCCTATCGTGATTTTAACGGGCGGATTGGCGAGAGTGATATCCACGGTTCCTTGACCTACAGCACCGGCAAACCGCGGCCGAAGCTGGAGGGCGATGTTGCTTCACGACAGCTACGGCTGGCGGATCTCGGCCCGCTCATTGGCGTGAATGCGAGCACAAAAGCCGCCGGAGGCGAGCAACGTAAAGGCACGGCCTCAGCGCAGCCTGCCGGGAAAGTGCTGCCCTACGATCGCTTTGACACCGATAAATGGCAGCTGATGGACGCCGATGTGCGCTTTAAAGGCGGGCGAATTGAGCACGGCGGCAGCTTGCCGATTAGCGACCTTTCTACCCATGTGATCCTGCAACGAGGTGACCTGCGTCTGCAGCCGCTGCGCTTTGGTCTGGCGAACGGCACCATTGCCGGCAGCCTCCATCTGCAGGGCAATAAGAAACCGCTGCAGGGGGAAGCCAACCTGCAGGCGCGGCGTCTGAAGCTGAAGGCCCTGATGCCGAAAGTCGAGATGATGCAGAAGACGCTCGGGGAGATGAATGGCGACGTACAGCTACGCGGGAGCGGTAATTCGGTGGCGGCGCTGTTGGGCAACAGCAACGGGAATCTCAAGCTGCTGATGAACGACGGTCTGATTAGCCGCAACCTGATGGAAATCCTCGGCCTGAACGTGGGTAACTACGTTATCGGGCAGATATTTGGTGATGATGAGGTCCGGGTGAACTGCGCGGCGGCAAACATCAATGTAACTAACGGCGTGGCGCGGCCGCAGATTTTTGCCTTTGATACCGAAAATGCGCTGATTAACGTGACCGGTACCGCCAGCTTTGCTTCGGAACAGCTCGATCTGACCATTGATCCGGAGAGTAAGGGGCTGCGTATTATTACCCTACGTTCTCCGCTGTACGTGCGCGGGACCTTTCAATCGCCGAATGCCGGGGTGAAGGCGGGGCCGTTGATTGCGCGCGGCGCGGTAGCGGCGGCGCTGGCGACATTAGTCACGCCGGCGGCGGCCCTGCTGGCGTTGGTATCGCCTGCGGAAGGGGATGCCAATCAGTGCCGGGCGATTTTATCGCAGATGAAAAAGTAAGCGGACGGAGGACGCGTGCCCGGCGCGGCGCGCCGGGCAGTAAGGGATTACAGCGACTGATGGCGCGTTTCGTGGGTCAACAGCAGCGCAATCAGCGTCAGCCCGGCCATGGCCGCGAGGTAGAGGCCGACCGCCATCAGACCATAGTTGCCCTGTAGCCAGGCGGCAATATACGGTGCGACGGAGGCGCCGAGAATCGACGAAACGTTATACGAGAACGAGGCGCCGGTGTAGCGAACTTCCGTCGGAAACAGCTCCGGCAGCAGCGCTCCCATCGGGCCGAAGGTCAGCCCCATCAGGCTCAGGCCCAACAGCAGGAAGGCAAAGACGAGCACCGGCTGACCGGAGCCCAGCAGTGGTTTGAAAGCAAACAGCGCGAAGAGGATGATCATCGAGGTAATCACGATCATGCTCTTACGACGACCAAACGCGTCGGCCAGCAGGCCCGCCACCGGCACCATCACGCCGAAGCCAATCACCGCCATCATCAGCATCCACAGCACTTCGTTCCGCGGCAGGCCGAGACCCACCGGCGCGGTGCCGGTACTGAACGTCATGGAGTAGACGGTCATGATATAGAACAGGGTATAGGTTGCCAGCATGATAAAGGTGCCCAGAACGGTGACGCGCACATGCCTGGTCAGCAGAGTTCCCAGCGGAATTTTAACCTGTTTCTTCGCGGCGGCGATTTTGGCGAACACCGGCGTCTCGTGCAGCGACACACGCACATACAGCCCGATAATCACCAGCACAGCGGAGAAGATAAACGGTACGCGCCAGCCCCATGCCATAAACTGCTGGTCGGTCAGCAGCCAGGAGAGCAGCAGGAAGGTGCCGTTGGCGAAGAAGAAGCCGATAGGCGCACCGAGCTGCGGGAAAGAGCCGTACAGCGCGCGTTTGCGCGGAGGGGCGTTTTCGGTCGCCAGCAGCGCCGCACCGCCCCATTCGCCGCCCAGTCCCAGACCCTGGCCGAAGCGCGCCAGCGCCAGCAGCATCGGTGCAAGAATACCAATGCTCTCGTAGCCGGGCAGCAGGCCGATAACCACCGTGGAGATCCCCATGGTCAGCAGCGAAGCGACCAGCGTGACCTTACGGCCAACGCGATCGCCGAAGTGGCCAAATAGCGCAGAGCCAATCGGACGGGCGATAAAGGCAATGGCAAACGTCGCCAGCGACTGTAGCGTAGCTGCGGCCGGGTCACCTTGCGGGAAGAAAATATGCGGGAAGACGATCACCGCGGCGGTGGCATAGATATAAAAGTCGAAGAACTCAATGGCGGTGCCGATGAGGGAGGCGACGACGACTTTATTGCGCGAGTTAACCGGAGCGGTTTCCTGCGGCTTGTCGAGTGTGGTGGCTGTGGCTTGCATAGATCTTTCTTATTTTTTAGCGAACGAAAGGTCATATAGCCACAGCAAAAGGGACATTTCAATCTGTAACAGAGGGCGCTGTCGGTGAAAAAATGGCCAAAAAGCGGATAATTTGTGTGCCGGAAAAATAACTTCTATGAAATGCTTCACATAAATAAAAAAATAGTAGATAAAACCAGTTTTGAGTTAAATAAAAGTTACACGTTGGATTTATCTGCTGAAATGATGATTCGGGCTGAATTTTGTACCTCTCTTCAGCCCGAAAGGGCGTCAATCGTGGGCTTTGCCCGGCATCCGACGGTCATCTTTGTAGTCGGCCGTGGCGATCCACGCCGCGCAGAACAGCGTCAGGCGGGCGAAGAAATAGAAGAAGGCCATCAGGCCTAATACGGAGCCAAAGGCGGCGCCGGAAGGCGATTTCACCAGCGCGGGCAGCGTCCAGGTCATGATCATTTTTATGATTTCAAAACCGATAGCCGCAATCAGGGTGCCGCGAATCAGCGCCTTGCGCCGCGGGCGGTGGCGCGGCAGACGCCAGAAGATCCAGAAAAACAGCAAATAGTTGGCGAAGATGGAGATAGCAAGGCCGATCAGCCGCCAGGCCGGTTTTAACCACTCAATATTATCGAGATAGAGCGCGGAGATGATCATCTGCTGCGCGGAACCGGCGACGGAGGTTATCGATAACGTCACCACCAGCGCCACCAGCAGGCCGATCAACGAGATAAAATCGCGGAAGTATTTCATCCAGATCTTTTCCTGGTCCTGCGGCGCTCGCTCCCAGACGTCGCGCGACTGGGCGCGAATCGCCTCCCGCAGGTTGCCCATCCAGTTAATACCGGAATAGAGCGCGACCAGCAGACCGACCAGGCCAACGGCGGTGCGTTGCTGGATGGCGGTATTAATGGTGTTTTTCAGCGTGGCGGCCAGCGTGGGGTCGCTGACATTCAGCAGGATTTTATCGAAAATATCCTGCAGCAGCGTCGGGTGCCAGGCCAGCACAAAACCGGCGGCGGCGAAGGAGACCATCAGAATCGGGATCATCGACAGAAACGAGAAGTAGGTGATGGCGGCGCCGAACTGGTTTCCCATTCTGTCGTTAAAACGTTCGGTTGCGCGCAGCAGGTGCGCAATAATCGGGTTTCTCTGAACTTTTTCTGCTGTTCCGGTGACGGTTTTTAACGCCTGATTCGCCTTCTGCGCCACGGCTGAGTCGTTGATGGCGGCCAGCGGGCTTTTACTTTTTTCCGGCGGCTGGCCCGGATCCTGGGTCGGGCGTTTCGCGTCGTTTTCCGATGTCATGAGTGATTTCTTCCTTTATTTACAGCGAGATTCTTCAAAATTATATACGTAAAATCCTTCATCGACCTGTGAAGCGTCCGCACGACAGCCTGGGACCCGGCGGATAAAGGGCGGCGTCGCCTAATCGACGTACTCTTTCATCACGCTCCCCAGCCACTCCATAAACAGATGTACCCGGCGGGAAAGGTTGCGTCGGTGCGGATAGATTAACGATACCGGCAGCGGTTCCGCGCGATACTGCGGCAGGATGTCAATCAGCTCGCCGGTGCGCAGCGCTTCGCGGACGCCGGTACGTGGAACCTGGATAATCCCCAGTCCGGCCAGGCAGGCGGCTTGATAGGTTTCCGTACTGTTGACGGTAAGCGTGCCGCCGGTTTTCACCCACTGGACGACGCCATCGCTCATCACCTCAAACCCCAGCGGCCGGGCGCCGGGGGTGCTGGCATAGTGGATCAGGGCATGACCGGCCAGATCGTCGAGCGTGGTCGGGTAGCCGAAGCGTGATAAATACTGCGGGCTGGCGCAGTTAATTTGCGTCAGCTTACCCAGCGGACGGGCGATCAGGCCGGAGTCTTTCAGCGTGCCGACGCGCACCACGCAGTCAAATCCCTCGCGAATCACATCCACCAGCCGGTCGCTACTGCTCAGCTCCAGTTCAATCCCCGGGTACTGCTGTAAAAAAGCCGGCAGGCGCGGAATGATCAGTTTCCTGGCCAGCCCGACCGGCATATCCACCCGCAGGCGGCCGCTGATGGTGGCCGGATCGTGCTGAAACATGCCGTCCAGCTCATCGAGATTGCTGAGCAGATCTCTGGCGCGTTCGTAATAGACCATCCCGTCCTGGGTGAGCTGAACCCGGCGCGTAGTGCGGTGCAGCAGGCGCACCCCCAGATGGTTTTCCAGCGCCTGAATCTGGCGCGAGACGCTCCCTTTAGGCAGGCTTAAGGTTTCGGCGGCGCGGGAAAAACTCTCCAGCTCCGCGACGCGGATGAACAGCTGCATTGCGTGAATTTTATCCATACCGAAACCCTATTGTTGTTAATACTGGAACAGTAAAACGTAATTTAGCGCATTTATTGTTTCGCTGGCAGCTAATAAGCTCTTTCACCAGACAAACGCAACTGAGAAGGGGTTTTCTGATGACACAACGTATCGCTTTAGTGACCGGCGGCAGCCGTGGACTGGGAAAAAATGCAGCGCTGAAGCTGGCAGAGAAGGGAACCGATATTATTCTCACCTGGCATAGCAACCCGCAGGCTGCCCAGGACGTCGTGGATGAAATTGAGCAAAAAGGGGTGAAAGCCGCGGCATTGGCATTGAACGTCGGTGATACGGCGAGCTTTGACACTTTCGCTCAGAATGTGGCTCAGCTGCTGCAACAGCGCTGGCAGCGCGATACCTTTGATTATTTATTAAACAATGCCGGGATCGGTTTAAACGTCCCCTTTGCAGAGACCAGCGAAGCACAATTTGATGAGCTGATGAATATCCAGTTTAAAGGACCGTTCTTCCTGACCCAGCGCCTGCTGCCGCTGCTGGCGGATAAGGGACGTATCCTCAACGTGTCGAGCGGGCTGGCCCGCTTCGCGCTGCCGGGCTATGCCGCCTATGCGGCGATGAAAGGGGCGATGGAGGTGCTGACGCGCTACCAGGCCAAGGAGCTGGGAGGGCGCGGGATTTCCGTTAATATTATCGCGCCAGGAGCGATAGAAACCGATTTTGGTGGTGGGGTGGTACGGGATAATGCTCAGGTTAATCAGCATATTGCGGCGCAAACGGCGCTGGGTCGGGTAGGGCTGCCAGATGACATCGGCGATGCGATCGCGGCATTGTTGAGCGATGACCTGAGATGGATGAACGCGCAGCGCGTGGAAGTTTCCGGCGGCATGTTCCTGTAATCGTAATCGCCTCTCCGTCTGCGGAGAGGCGCCGCGTTCAGCTTATATCTTCAGCGTGTGATAATCGCGACGCAGCAGGCCAAACAGCCAGTCATTATGCCAGCGTCCGTTCAGCCAGTAGCATTCGCGCAGCTCACCCTCCTGCAGGAAACCGGTTTTCTGCAGCAGATTTCGCGAGGCTATATTTCCGGCGGTGACCGTGGCGGTCAGCCGACGTACGCCTCCGGCGCTGAAGGCAAAATCACAGAGCGCACGCAGGGACTCATAACCATAGCCGCGCCCCTGCGCGGCCGGGGTAAATAAAAAGCCCACTTCGGCGCAGCCGCCTTCATGGTGCAGGTAGCCGGTCAGACCCAGCGGTATGCGGGTTTCCCTGTCGCGCACGACCAGGCACAGCCACTGTTTTGCCCCTGGCGACCACGGTGAAATACGCGAATCGAAGGCCTCGCGTATTTCAGACAGCGGACGTGAATCGGCTATATAAAGCATCACCTGCGGATCTCTCTGCAGAGCGAGAAAAAAAGACCAGTCCTCCTGCTTCAGCTGTGAACAGTGCAGCCGTGGCGTAAGCAATTCGGTCATGAAAACAATTCCTGCGGAATGAGATGCTATGACCATAGCAGGACATGAATTGTCGGAACAGCACCTGGTTATAAGGGTTCGCCGTACAGCCCTATCAGCCGGCGCACCACGCCGTTGGTCCAGCCGAAGCCATCCTGTAACGGGTATTCACCGCCACCGCCTTCGTGGGCAACACCGCCGGCGATGTGGTACTTCTCAATCAGCTTATGGTGCTGCTTGTAGAAATGGTTCACCGTTTGCAGCCAGCTGTGGGCAATTTCGTCGCCGAGCGGGTCCTGGCCGTACAGTTTAAAGCCTTGGATCGCCATCCACTGTAGCGGCGCCCAGCCGTTGGGCTTATCCCATTGTTCGCCGCTGTCATATTCGGTGGCCATGATGCCGCCGGGGGTCAGCAGACGAGCGCGTACCGCATCGGCGAGCCGTTCTGCCTGTTGGTGCGTGGCCATGCCGACATACAGCGCTACGATGCTGGCGGCGGAGAAGAGCGCCTGCTGTTCGCGTCGCCAGTCGTAATCACGAAAACAACCGCCCTCTTCATCCCATAAATAGCGGTTTACCGCTGACCGGCGATCGCTGGCCTTCTGGCGAAAAGCCGCTTCCGTTTCCCGGTCGCCTTTCAGGCCGGAAAGATTGGCGATGGTGTTTTCCAGTTTGAATAAAAAGGCGTTTAAATCGATCGGAATAAACTGGGTGGTACGGATGCTCGCCAGCCGGGTGATATCACGCAGCCAGCGGCTGGAATAGTCCCAGCCGGAGGCCGCACCGGCGCGCAGGTCCCGGTAGACTTCGTTGGCCGGGCGGCCCGAGTGTCTTGCCGTTTCCACATCTTCCCGCCACGATTCATCCCGCGGCGTATCGCGGTCGTCCCAGTAGCGATTGAGTAACGACCCGTCCGGCATACGTACCGTGTGGCGATAGGCCTGATTGGGAATTAATGAATCCGCGCCGTCCATCCAGAACTGGTACTCCAGCTTCAGATGATCGAGGTAGCGCCGCGCGCCGCGCACGCCATCCTCTTCAAACAGCTCTACCATCAGGGCAAACACCGGCGGCTGCGAGCGGCTGAGATAGTAGGTGCGGTTACCGTTAGGAATATGGCCGTAGGTCTCAATCATCCACGCGAAGTTGTCCGCCATACATTTCAGCAGGTCTTCGCGGCCACTTTCCGCCAGCCCCAGCATAGTAAAGTAGGAGTCCCAGTAGTAGGTTTCGCTAAAGCGCCCGCCGGGCACGATATACGACTGCGGCAGCGCCAGCAGCGATGACCAGGGAATATGATCCTGCGGCTCGCGGGTGAGAACCGGCCAGAGGTGATCGATATGCTCTTTCAGCGATCGCCGGGGATCTGACACGTAGTCGTCAGTGCGGTTGTCCGGCATCCAGAAGTGCTCTTCAACAAACTGGCGCAGGTCGAATCCAGGCTGGTGCTTCACCCGCCGATAGTGGATCAAGATATCCAGCGGGTCTTGCTTTGGCGCGCAGTCGGGGAAGGTTTTGCTGTCGGCAAAGATGCGTGATTTCTGCACATGCGTAAAGAGTTCCAGATAGCGGTCGGCGGGCGTCAGGGCATCAGAGGCCGGCAGGCCTTCGATGATCTCCGGCTCCGGTTCGGCATCGAACATTTCATCCAGTTTTAACTCATACGGATCGGCTTCATAGCACAGATCGCGCCCGATCTTCGGTTCATCGCCATTATCGTTGCGTAGTGTCTGGCTGGACATAGTGATACGGACCTCCGGTTCGCGTCAGTTCAGGGCGCCGGGCCTCTCCCGGCCTGACTATTAAGCTTAGTCATTCGCTTCGGTGTCCGGAAGAAAACTGTGCGTCAGGTCACGATTTTTAGCGATGTACTGACGCAGGGATGTTGTTAATTTATTGATTTTTTAAATTAAATTTCCACGAGTTGAAAACGGAAATTCGGAGCAATCGATTTGCAACAAAATCTAATTATGCCGGATAAGACCTGACCTCACTCCCACGCCGCTTCCAGCATCTCCAGCAACTGCTCGCTATCCAGCTGCACCGGATTCGCTTTCATTGATGAGGAGCTGCTGGCTGCCAGCGCCGCAGACTCCAGGGCCTCGTGCGGTACGCCCAGTTCGCGTAGATTCCCCAGTCCGGCGCCGCGGCTCCATTCGCGCAGGCTATCCCAGGCGGTCTCCGGCTCGACGTCCAGCCCGTCGGCCAGCCACTGGCGGACCTGGTCAAAGCGCCCGCGGATAGCCCTGTTGCTGATCTGCGACTCATTGAGCGCCAGGCCGTAAGGCAGCAGGCTGCCGCAGAGTGCGCCGTGGGAAGCATTGCTCAGTCCCCCCAGCGGGCCGGCAAGTCCATGAATGACGCCAAGACCGGCATTGGCCAGCGCCAGTCCGCCGCACAGGCTAACACAGGCCATCTCATCGCGGCTGTCCGGGCACTCTTTTTCCATCAACGTGCGGAGCGCTTTGATTCCGCGCGGAATAGCAGCCAGGCAAAGTGCATCGCTAAAAGGATTGGCGCGGGTACAAAGCCAGGGCTCAATGAGCTGGGTAATCGCGTCAAGGCCGGAGCCGAGCGTTACCGCGCGCGGGGCGTTATCGGTCAGCGCCGGGTCGACGATGGCCAGGTCCGGCAGCATACGATCGTCGCGCAGGCTGACTTTTCGCTGCTGCTGCGTGACGTTAATCACCGCATTTTTCGTGACCTCAGCGCCGGTACCGGCGGTAGTCGGGATAGCGACAAACGGCAGCGGAGGCCCTTCTAATAGCCGCCCGTTGCCCACGACTTCCAGATATTCCATCACCGGAGCCGAGGCCGGCACCAGCGCGGCAATCGCTTTTCCAGCGTCGATAACCGCGCCGCCGCCGAGGCTGACCACCGCCCCGATGCCGTGTTCCCGCGCCAGATGCACTCCCTGTTCGATATCTTCCAGGCAGGGCTCATGGGCAACGGATAGCGTAGTCACGTCAAGATGATGGGCGTGCAGCCCGGCGAGTAAAAAACCGGCCCGCTGCGGGCTGGCGCCGTGGACCAGCAGCACCTTCGCGGTACGCTGGGCCAGCCAGGGGGCAGCGCTCCCGGCAAGACCTCGGCCAAAACGAATATTGCCCGGAGTGAAAACAGTAAACGGAGTCAGCATGGCGGGTTCCCTGTGTCGGCAAAAAAGGCTGAAATCAACTATACACATTATCCGGCAGGCTGCCTCTTTGTCGCCGGATAGAGTAGGGTGGAAGTCACGTTCCTTCGCTTAAGGATGTCACGATGCTAAAAATACTGGGCAAACGCTCATCAATTAACGTTCGTAAAGTGCTATGGACCTGCGATGAAGTCGGTCTGACTTATCAGCAGGAGGATTACGGCAGCGGTTTCCAGCCGGTCGATACCGCCGAATTTCGCGCCCTGAACCCAAACGGCCTGGTGCCGGTGCTGCTTGATGATGATTTTGTGCTGTGGGAGTCAAACAGCATCTGTCGCTATTTGACGCGCAAAACCGGGCGTGAGGATTTGCTACCGGTTACGCCTCAGGGCGCAGCGGATGTCGAGCGCTGGATGGACTGGCAGGCCACGGAGTTTAACAATGCCTGGCGCTATGCCTTTATGGGGCTGGTGCGTAAAGACCCGCGTTTTCAGGATCCGGTGGCGATAAAGGAGAGCATTGCGGCCTGGACCCGCTGCGTGCAGATCGTGGAATCACAGCTGCAGCGCACCGGCGCATGGATCGCCGGCCCTCAGTTTACGCTGGCGGACATCGTACTGGGTCTGTCGGTACACCGCTGGAAAATGACGCCTTTTGCCCATCCGGAGCTGCCGGCGGTAGAGCGCTGGTATATGACGCTTAATCAGCGACCGGCGTTTATGCGCCATGGCAATAATGGTACCGCCTGAGGACACAGGAAAAGACGGCCAGGCTGGCATCATTGCGCCGATCATTTCAGCCTGTTCGCTTTGCAATGATCGTTGACAGTCGCTACGATCCCGGCGTCTTTAATTCCCCTCGTTGGTTTCAGTACGGCAGGAAGGTATGGTTTGAACAGGCAGTTGAGCCCTGTGCTATTGGCGTCACTGCTGCTTGTAGGATGCTCCGGAACGCTCTCGCAAATGAGCGCCCCCTCTGAGGCAACCGCGCTGGTCGGGCAAAATGGCCGTGCGTTGCCCATCGATACCCTTGTCGGCCGTTATATGCAGCAGAAACAGGTCAGCGGCGTGGTGGTGGCGATCATCCAGCGTAATGGCCCGGCGGAGTTTCACTGCTACGGTGTGACCGATGCCAAAAACCGCTACCCCATCACCCCGGATACGCTCTTTGCGCTGGGTTCCCTGAGCAAAGGAACCACCGCTGAAGCGATCGCGTTACTGGTCAACGAAGGGCGGCTGCACTGGGACGACACGCTACTCACGCTGCTTCCGCCGGGGACACCGCTTAGCGACGATGCAAAGAAAATCACGCTGCTGCAACTGGTGACGCACACGTCGGGTCTGCCGCGTCAGCCGATGAACCTGCTGTCGCTTGAACATTTGCTGGTCTATCTGAGCGATGGTGAAAACTTCTATCACGAGCTCGATAGCGACAACGTGCTGGGCTACCTGAGCACCTTTGACGCGCCGCTCACCCGCGAGCCGAAATACTCCAATCTTGGCTACGCGATTCTGGGTTACCTCCTCACCTATCAGACCGGGGAGTCGATAGAAAGTCTGGCGTGGCGAAAGATTTTTCAGCCGCTGGCGATGCAAAGTACCAGCTATCGGCCGCAAACGCTGCGCGGTTTTTCCCGGCGGGCGCTCGGCCATGCGGGCGATCAGCCCAGGTTTAAACCTCGCGGCGCGCTGACTCCTGACTGGCAGTTCAGCAACAACATGGTGGGCGCGGCAAGTCTGTACAGTAACGCCCGCGACCTGATTGAATATGCCCGCGCTCATTTTTCTCCGACCCATCATGCCGCGCTGGATAAGGCTTTTGCCGACGTCAGCGTTGATTACTATCCACGGGAAAAAGAGGCGGCCAATATCGCCTGGGTGACCGATACGCTCGGCGGGCAAAGAATCACCTATCAGGTGGGCTATATCGGCGGCTATTCCAGCTATATCGGTTTTGATAAGGCTAATCAGAATGCGGTGGTGGTGCTGCAAAACAGCTTTAACTGGAGTAACTACATCGGGCAGGCGATTTTGCAAAATCAGGTCGCAAAATCGTCCTATACGGCAGGCGATGAGCGCATAAAAAAAGCCCCGTGAGAACACGGGGCTGAAGAGATTAACGCATGGTCACGAACTCTTCCGCGGCGGTCGGGTGAATCGCCACGGTATTGTCGAAGTCCTTCTTGGTTGCGCCCATTTTCAGCGCCACTGCAAATCCCTGCAGCATTTCATCCATGCCGAAGCCGATACCGTGAATGCCGACAATCTTCTCTTCCGGGCCGACGCATACCAGCTTCATGCGACACGGCTGGCGGTGCGAAGTCACGGCGGTATACATCGCGGTAAAGGACGATTTATAGACCTTCACGGCGTCATCGCCATACTGCTCTCGCGCCTGCGGCTCGGTTAAACCGACGGTGCCGATCGGCGGATGGCTGAAGACCACGGTTGGGATATTGCTGTAATCCAGATGCTCTTCCGGCTTGTTGTTGAACAGGCGTTCGGACAGGCGACGGCCCGCGGCTACCGCGACCGGCGTCAGCTCCACCGCCCCGGTGTTATCACCCACGGCATAGATCCCCGGCACGTTGGTGTTCTGGAATTTATCCACCACGATATAGCCTTTGTCGTTGGTTTTTACGCCAGCGGCTGCGAGGTTGAAATTATCGGTCTCCGGCTCACGACCAATGGCCCAGATCAGGCAATCCACGGTCTGACTCCGGCCATCTTCCAGCTGAAGCGTCAGGCTGCCGTCCGCGTTTTTCACTACCGCTTGCGGAATGGCGTGAGTGTGCAGCTGCGGCCCTTCGGTGTTCATCACTTCGACCAGGGTATCAACGATCAGCGGATCGAAGCTGCGCAGCGGCGCATGTTTACGCACGAACAGGTGCGTTTCGGCGCCGAGGCCGTTAATGACGCCAGCCAGCTCAACGGCAATATAGCCTGCGCCCACCACCGCGACGCGCTTCGGCAGGGCCGGCAGCTCGAAGAAGCCGTTAGAGTCGATGCCATACTCAACGCCCGGAATAGACGGATGGCTCGGACGGCCGCCGGTGGCGATCAGGATATGATCGGCGGTGATCGTTTCGCCATTCACTTCCACGGTTTTGGCATCCACAAAACGGGCGAAGCCTTTGATGACATCCACCTTATTTTTGCCTAACACGTTGTCATAGGAGGTGTGGATACGGTCGATATATGCGCTGCGGCTGGCTACCAGTTTGTCCCAGTCGAAGTGATTAATCGTGGTATCGAAACCGTAGTCCGGGCCATACAGATGAATCGCTTCGCGAATCTGCGCCGCATGCCACATGATTTTCTTCGGTACGCAGCCGACGTTGACGCAGGTGCCGCCCAGATCTTTAGCTTCAATCAGCGCGCACTTCTGGCCATACATTGCCGCACGGTTGATGGAGGCGATGCCGCCGCTGCCGCCGCCGATAGCGATGTAATCATAATGTTTGCTCATAGCCTGTATCCTTAGAAGACCTATCCTGGTAGGCCCTTAATCGTTGAATGACCGCGATTGTAGCGCGAGGCGTAAAAGGTTCCACCGATGGCTGTGATTACTCCGGTACGATCCAGCCGACGGTGGCATGTCCGATGCCGGTCGGCGAGAGCTTCTTATGCAGCCACGGCAGGACGTTGTTCATCTGCTGTTCCAGCTTCCACGGTGGGTTAATGACGATCATCCCGGAAGCGGTCATGCCGCGCTGATCGCTGTCCGGACGCACGGCAAGTTCAATCTGCATGATTTTGCGAATGCCGGTCGCTTCCAGATCTCTGATCATGCGCTTAATCTGCGCGCGCAGTACCACCGGATACCACAGCGCATAGGTGCCGGTGGCAAAGCGTTTGTAACCTTCGTGGATACCGGCCACGACCGCCTGGTAGTCGCTTTTAATCTCGTACGGCGGATCGATAAGAATCAGGCCGCGACGGGATACCGGCGGCAGCTTCGCTTTCAGCTGCAGGTAGCCATCGGCTTTTTCCACGCGGGCACGGGCATCTTTTTGAAATTCCGAACGCAGCAGCGGAAAATCGCTCGGGTGCAGTTCGGTCATGTGCAGGCTGTCCTGCTCGCGCAGCAGCTGGCGAGCGATCAGCGGAGAACCCGGGTAGTAGCGCAGTTGGCCGCTACGGTTGAAATGCTGGATGACGGAAATGTAGGCTTCCATCTCGGCCGGCAGGTCGTCCTGCTGCCAGATACGGGAAATGCCTTCCAGGTATTCACCCGTACGTTCGGCGTGCTCGCCGCTCAGCTGATAGCGGCCCGCGCCGGCGTGAGTGTCCAGATAGAGAAACGGTTTTTCTTTCTCTTTCAGCGATTCAATGATCAAACTCTGAACGGTGTGTTTAAGGACGTCGGCGTGGTTGCCTGCGTGAAAGCTGTGGCGATAACTGAGCATGGATGCAGAGATTCCGGGAATTAAACAAGATGACCGATAGTTTACCGCAGATCCGTACAGATTACCGCTGTAGCACCGCGCTGTTTCAATGAGGTCAAAAGCGTTGCAAAACATGACCGCGTCATAAAAACGTCAAATATCAGCGCTAGCGTCGCGTGAAGGCAAGGTAATTGTTTGAATAAAAGGAAAAATAATGAAATTGCAAATCACACTCCTGACCTCAGCGTTAATCCTGGCGCTGCCGGCTCTGGCGAAAGAGGTTCCGCTGAACCAGGCGGCGGCGATCGCCGGTAGCGTGACGCCAGCGGCGGCCAGCCCGGCGTTTGACGGTCTCGAAGGTCAGGCGCTGACGCAGCTGCGCGCTGCGCTGAAGGGCGATGCCGCCACGCTCAGCCGCGGCCAGCTCGCGCACGCAAAACAGAGTAAAACCCAGGCGGATAAGGCCTGGCTGAAGGCCAGCGGCTACGATTTTGAGGAGAAAGCGAATCAGCAGGCGGGTATCGCGCTGCTGGCCGCCTTCAGCAAGCTCCCGGATTCGGTGGTGAAGGATAACCTGGCGACGGTGACCGCGATCAACCGCGATGCAACGCAGGCTACCCGCCATCAGGCGCTGGCGGATGCGGAAGGGATTAGCTATCTCTATTTCCTCAGCGATGCGCTGGGCCCGCGGCTCGGCAAAGCCTTCCTCACGGCCTACGACAAAGGCGAGCTGGGTAAAGCCGCGGCGCTGATTAAGGCCAGTGAAGTCAGTACGGGGGCGGCGAAAAAGCATTATAACAACCCGCGACCGTTCCTGATTCAGGGCAATACCATTCATCTGGTGCCGGACGATGTGGTGATAAAGGACAACCAGCCTTACACCGCTGACGGAGGTTCCTTCCCCAGCGGACACACCAACACCGGTTACACCGATGCGCTGCTGATGGCTGAAATGATCCCGGAGCGCTTTGATGCGCTGGTGACTCGCGGCGCGCGCTACGGCTATTCCCGCATTGTGCTTGGCGTCCATTACCCGCTGGATGTGATGGGGTCGCGGATGGTGGCGCAGCGTAACGTCGCGCATTACCTCAACGACGCGAAGTATCGTGCGCTGTTCAATGAAGCGCGCGATCAGCTGCGAACGGCGCTGGAAAAAGAGTGCGCGACTTCACTGGCCGAGTGCGCGAAGCCGGCCGGAAAAGACGACCCGTACCGCGATCCGGCGATGAACGCATTTTACGCGTTCACCATGACCTACAACCTGCCGCAGCAGAAGGGGGCAAAATCAGCGCTGACGGTGCCGGAAGGGGCAGAGGTTCTGCTGGAGACCGCGCTACCTCATCTGTCCGCCGCCCAGCGCCGGGCGCTGATGGTGAAAACCGCGCTTCCGGCGGGCTATCCGCTGTCGGGCGAGACCGCCGACCAGCAGTTCTGGCAGCGGGTGAATCTGCCGGCGGCATATCAGATGGCGCTGAAAGCACATTAATCCACCCCGTCCGGTTTGTCGGATGACCATATCCCCGGCCCACATAGCCGGGGAAAACCGGCGCCAGTCAGGCAACCACTGAGGATCTGTCTTATCAGCACTCTTGTGCTTGTCAGTTTGAAGCCGGGCGGTGCTCATAACGATATATCTTTGAACGCCCCTCAGGGTGACCCGAAGGGTGAGCGAAGCGAATCAAATCCTCATGTACCAGGCGTAAGCTCCGGTTTCTCCGCGCTGTGCGGGGTCAAACTGCCTGCGCCAATAACGCCCACTTATTGCAGCAATACCCGGCGTCTGGCACGGTGTGACATTGAAATTCCCGTCACGATCCCCCATTCTAGATCTCATGCTAAAGCGCCGGAACGCGCGCTTCATTCACCCTTTTCAACAGGACTGCGCATATGACCAATCCATTATTGACGCCTTTTTCATTGCCGCCTTTTTCTGCGATCAAGCCGGAACACGTCGTCCCTGCGGTTACCAAAGCGCTGGACGACTGTCGGGCCGCGGTAGAAAGCGTGGTCGCGCAAGGCGCGCCGTACAGCTGGGAAACGCTCTGCCAGCCGCTGGCTGAAGTGGATGATGTGCTGGGACGCATCTTCTCGCCGGTCAGTCATCTGAACTCGGTCAAGAACAGCCCCGAGCTGCGCGAAGCCTATGAACAAACGCTGCCGCTGTTGTCGGAATACAGCACCTGGGTCGGTCAACATGAAGGGTTGTATCAAGCCTATCGCGATCTGCGCGACGGTGACCATTACGCCACGCTGAACACCGCGCAGAAAAAAGCGGTGGATAACGCGCTGCGCGATTTTGAACTGTCGGGGATTGGCCTGGCGAAAGAGCAGCAGAAACGCTACGGCGAGATTGCCGCACGCCTGTCTGAGCTCGGCAACCAGTACAGCAACAACGTGCTCGACGCCACCATGGGCTGGAGCAAGCTGGTCACTGACGTCGCTGAGCTGTCCGGGATGCCGGAAAGCGCGCTGGCGGCAGCCCAGGCTCAGGCCCAGGCGAAAGAGCAGGAAGGCTATCTGCTGACGCTGGATATTCCGAGCTATCTGCCGGTGATGACCTACTGCGACAATCAGGGGCTGCGTGAAGAGCTGTATCGCGCCTACTCCACCCGCGCGTCGGACCAGGGGCCGAATGCCGGCAAATGGGACAACAGCCCGGTGATGGCAGAAATTCTCGCGCTGCGCCACGAGCTGGCCCAGCTGCTGGGCTTTGACAGCTATGCCTCCAAATCGCTGTCGACCAAAATGGCGGAGAACCCGCAGCAGGTGCTCGACTTCCTGACCGACCTGGCGAAACGCGCTCGTCCGCAGGGCGAGAAAGAGCTGGCTCAGCTGCGCGCCTTCGCAAAAGCGGAGTTCGGCGTCGACGAGCTGCAGCCGTGGGATATCGCGTACTACAGTGAAAAACAGAAGCAGCATCTCTACAGCATCAGCGATGAGCAGCTGCGCCCCTATTTCCCGGAAAACAAAGCCGTTAACGGCCTGTTTGAAGTGGTGAACCGCATTTACGGGATTAGCGCCAAAGAGCGTACCGATGTGGATGTCTGGCACCCGGAAGTGCGTTTCTTCGAGCTGTATGATGAGAACAACGAACTGCGCGGCAGCTTCTATCTCGATCTGTATGCTCGCGAGCACAAACGCGGCGGGGCGTGGATGGATGACTGCGTCGGGCAGATGCGCAAACTCGACGGCTCGTTGCAAAAGCCGGTGGCCTACCTGACCTGCAACTTTAACCGCCCGGTGAACGGCAAACCGGCGCTGTTTACTCACGATGAAGTGATCACGCTGTTCCACGAGTTTGGTCACGGTCTGCACCATATGCTGACCCGTATCGATACCGCCGGCGTCTCCGGCATCAGCGGGGTGCCGTGGGATGCGGTCGAGCTGCCGAGCCAGTTTATGGAAAACTGGTGCTGGGAGCCGGAAGCGCTGGCATTTATCTCCGGCCACTATGAAACCGGTGAACCGCTGCCGCAGGCGCTGCTGGAAAAAATGCTGGCGGCGAAAAACTATCAGGCCGCGCTGTTCATTCTGCGTCAGCTGGAGTTCGGCCTGTTCGACTTCCGTCTGCATGCGGAGTACCAACCGGAGCAAGGGGCGAAAATCCTCGAAACGCTGGCGGAAATCAAAAAGCAGGTCGCCGTGGTGCCAGGGCCGTCCTGGGGTCGTTTCCCACATGCCTTCAGCCATATTTTTGCCGGGGGCTATGCGGCAGGCTATTACAGCTATCTGTGGGCCGATGTCCTGGCGGCGGATGCTTTCTCGCGCTTTGAAGAAGAGGGGATTTTCAACCGTGAAACCGGCCAGTCGTTCCTCGATAACATCCTGAGCCGCGGCGGTTCCGAAGAGCCGATGGTGCTGTTCAAACGCTTCCGTGGACGCGAACCGCAGCTCGACGCGATGCTGGAGCATTACGGGATTAAGGGCTAATTTCCCCGTCATTCCTCAGGCTGCCTCTTTGGCAACGGCACTCACTCGCCCTGGCCGCATACTCTGTGCGTGGCCAGGGATTCGTTCTTTTGTTGTCTTGATGCAACGCGCATTCTTTAGGGTAAAGTGGACGTGAAAATCTGCTTAATTGATGAAACGGGCGCCGGAGACGGCGCCTTATCTGTTCTTGCCGCTCGCTGGGGCCTGACGCAGGATGATGACAACCTGATGGCGCTGGTTATGACCCGCGAACATCTGGAGCTGCGTAAACGCGATGAGCCAAAGCTCGGCGGGATCTTCGTTGATTTCGTCGGCGGGGCGATGGCCCACCGACGTAAATTTGGCGGCGGTCGCGGCGAGGCGGTGGCGAAAGCGGTGGGCGTTAAAGGCGACTATTTGCCGGATGTGGTGGATGCGACGGCAGGACTGGGTCGCGATGCCTTCGTGCTGGCCTCGGTGGGCTGCCGGGTGCGCATGCTGGAACGTAACCCGGTAGTGGCGGCCCTGCTTGATGACGGGCTGGCTCGTGGCTACGCTGACCCGGAAATCGGCCCGTGGCTTCGGGAGCGTTTACAGCTGATTCACGCCTCCAGCCTGACGGCGCTGACGGACATTACGCCACGCCCGCAGGTGGTCTATCTTGACCCGATGTTCCCGCATAAGCAGAAAAGCGCGCTGGTGAAGAAAGAGATGCGCGTATTTCAGTCGCTGGTGGGGCCGGATCTGGATGCTGACGGACTGCTGGAGCCAGCGCGTCAGCTGGCGACCAAACGGGTGGTGGTGAAACGTCCGGATTACGCCCCGCCGCTGGCGGATGTCGCCACGCCGAACGCGGTGGTCACCAAAGGCCACCGCTTCGATATTTACGCCGGGACGCCCGAGTAACGCTTCAGTCACCATCGTTCCCCCGGATGGCGGCATACCTGCCTATATCCGGGCGATCGTTCATCGCTCCGGTAAGCGCAGCGCAACCGGGGCGTTTCCTGGGTTCAGACAAACGGCGCCAGCGGGTCAGCAATCTCAAAGGCTACCGCTTTCTCAGCCTTCGGCGGATAGATAAGCTCGCTGACGATCGACACCTTCAGCTTTTTCGCTTCCTCCCGGGTCAGCTTCACCTGCTGATCCCACCCTTCGGTATAGACTGCACCCCAGGCGCCGAGATCGAGGCAGGTGACGTAGTTTTCCTGGCGATACGGCAACGGCGCGACATCCAGCAGGCTTGCCGCTGCGTTGTTACCGGCAAATTTACCCAGCAAAATAGCGTGCTGACAGGTCATTAACGCATGGTTTCCCTTGTCATCGGTCGCCGCGTAGGCCACGTCGCCGGTGGCATAGATATCGTCATAGCCGACCACCTGAAGCGCCGTGTTCACATGCAGACGACCCAGGCGATCGCGAGGCGCTTCAATTTGTGCCGTCAGGCCGTTTGCCTGCACGCCAACTGTCCAGATAACGGTGCGGGATGCGATCTTCTGCCCGTCTTTAAGCATGACGCCATCGGCATCAATCCGCTCAACTTCAGCATTGACCCGCCATTCAACACCGAGCTCTGCGGAGGCCTGGACGATAACGTCGCGTAGCGCTTCGCTGTAACGCGATCCCGGCAGCGGACCGCGTTCAACTACGACTACTCTGGTCTTAGCATTCTCACCCAGAATCTCGCGCAGCCTGCCGGGTAACTCCATGGCCATCTCAATGCCGGTGAAGCCACCGCCGCAGACAACAACGGTATTGCGTGGCTCGCTATCGGCTTCGTGAGCCAGTGATTGCAGGTGCTGTTCCAGAACGCTGGCGCTCTCCAGCTGGTCGAGATCGAAGGCATAAGCATCGGCGCCGGCCACTAACGAACGGTTCACATGGCTGCCGCTGGCCAGGATTAACCGGTCGTAGCGCTTCTGCTGTGTTTCACCGTTGGTATCCGTCCAGACGACGGCTTTGCTGGCCGGAAGGAGCTGTGAAACGGTGCCGCGCAGGAAGTGCACGCCGGTAGCATCAAACAAAGGTTGCAGCGGCGCAACCAGCGTTGGTACCGCTTTCTCATAGAAGCGGGGACGCACGCGCAGCTCTGGCTGCGGCGCAATGACGGTGATATCCACGGCCTGATGTTGATATTGATCGGCCAGGCGGGCGGCGCTAAGCGCAGCCCACATTCCCGAAAAGCCGGCACCGACAACCAGAATTTGTTTACGCATGATGGTTTCACTCATTGTTAACGACGATATCTTTACTCGGATTTTATTTGTCGTAGTATTGGTTTGTAATGTGATTTGTGCTGCGGTCTGGGTTTTATCCCTTTATTTGCATTCATCGTATTGATAAAAAACAAGTTTAAATTTTTCATCTTAACTTGTTATTTTATCCTTCTGGCACGGTTTGGGCGAAAAAGCTACAATAACTCAGATTCTTTTTGGCTGAGATTAGAGCATGGCATTTTACAGTTCCGGAGTTGAATACGGCATCCATAGCCTGATGTGTATGGTGGATAGCAAAGGTGATGCCCGCGAGATGAGCGTGCGGGAAATTGCCGATCTGCAAAGCGTGCCCTACGACTATCTGGCCAAAATCTTCACCCGCCTGTCTAAAGCCGGTCTGGTGCGCAGCATTGAGGGTAAGGGCGGCGGGTTTCAGCTGGCAAAACCCGCCGAACAGATAACGGTCCTGGATGTGGTCAACGCCATCGATGGTGATAAGCGTATCTTTGAATGTCGTGAAATTCGCCAGCGGCTGGCGGTGTTTGACGCACAGCCGCCGGAATGGGCCTGCGAAGGGATCTGCGGCGTGCGATCGGTGATGGATATGGCGCAGCAGCGGATGGAAGAGGCGCTAGGGCAACATACTATTCTGGACCTGGCGCGTAAGATGTATCGCAAAGCGCCGGACGAGTTTGTCATAGAAGTGCGGGACTGGATTGCCGCGCGGAAAGGGTAACCTCAGCGACACCCGCCGCTGAGGTTAAGCAGGTTATTATTTGTCGCTCGACGGCGTATTAATCATCCGGTTGAGCCACGGTACCAGCATCGCCATCACCAGGGTCACACCCAGCGTCACCAGACCAATCTTGCTAAACACGCCGGTATAAACCGGCAGGGTTTGCAGCGGGTCGGTGATATTGTCCGGTACGGCGGTGAAGGTGGCGACGTATCCCCCCATCAGGAAGGCGGCTGCCTGAGTCAGAAACCACATGCCCAGAATAAAGCCCATCAGATGCTGCGGCACCAGCGCGGCGACCATTGCCAGCCCCAGCGCGCTGATCAGCAGCTCTCCCAGACTCTGGAACAGATAAACCAGCACGATAAACCACGGCGACGTCAGCCCCTGAGCATCGGCAAACCAGATTCCCGCGGCGGCGGCGGTCAGGAAGCCCAGCGAACATAAAAACATGCCGAGGGTAAATTTCATCGGCATGGTGAGGTCTTTGCCTTTGTTGCCAAGGCGGGTATAAATCGCCGCCAGCACCGGACTGGCCACCACCACCCAGAACGGGTTCAGGGCCTGGAAGCTGACCGGGTTAATGGTCATGCCGAGGATCTCGTGGTGAACGTTATTGATGGCGAAGAAGTTTAGCGATGTCGGCATCTGCGCGTACAGAATGTAGAACAGCACCGCTTCCAGCATCAGGATAAAGGCGACAAACATTTTGTTGCGCCCGGTTTTATCCAGTCTGAAGGCTTCGCGGAAGAAGAAAATAATCACGATGACAGAGAGGACAATCAGCACCAGGTTAGCGATTTTGACGTTATGCATCAGCCAGGCGCAAAGGAACACCATTGCCACCGTGCCGACCAGCACGTACAGCAGGTTGCGCACAACAAGCGGCCGATGATCCGGCTCTGAACCGATATCTTTCACCATTCCACGGCAGGCGAAATAGACCAGCAGGGCGATAATCAGCCCTACGCCGCACAGGTTATAGGTTACGGCATAGCCAAATTTTTCCGCGATCACCGGCGCCAGAGAGAGCGACAGCAGCGAGCCGATATTAATCGACATATAAAACAGGGTGAATGCGCCGTCGAGACGGGCATCTTTGGGTGGATAGCACTTTGACAGCAGGCTGGCGGGATTGGCTTTAAATAGCCCGTTACCGACGGCAATCGTCCCGAGGGCGATAAAAATCAGGTCGGGTTTAAGTAGCGACAGCCCGGTCATGAAGTAGCCCAGCGCCAGCACCACGGCCCCAAGAACCAGCGTGCGTTTGGTGCCGAGCAGGTGGTCGCCAACATAGCCGCCGATGGAGATCAGCCCATAAACCAGCGCGGCAAAGGCGCCAAAGGTAATAAACGCTTGTTCCTGAGAAAATCCAAGTTGTTTAACAAAAAAGACCGCCAGGATCCCCTGGACGCCGTAATAACCAAATCGCTCCCATAATTCCACAAAAAAAATCATGAAGAACGGACGAGGTTGCTGCAACAGCCCCGTAGGTGCAGTAGTTTTCATATTCCTTCGCCTTGTAGTGCAATCCCAAAAAAGTATGAACGCGTATGCCAGAACGCGCTGAAAAAGTATGATGAAGCGCAATGATGCGGCTATTGGCTTTGGGAGTAGATTATTATATAGATTATTTTTCTAATAATTGGTTGATCACACTAATCGTTAATAAATATTCGGTTTGATATCCTGGCGGTAAAGGCGGGTTAGTTATATTTGCATCGGCCAATGGACGCAGGCAAATAGGCCCTTCGTAAAAAACGACAACGCCCGCAAAGGCGGGCGCTGGCATTCTGATGGTTAACCGCGCGAACGGTTATTCGTCTTCTTCATCGCGCAGCGGCACAATCAGCATATCGACGTGAACGGTGTTGATGAGCTGACGTGCGGAAGACATCAGCTTGCTCCAGAAATCCTGATGGTGACCGCAGACCACCAGGTCCATATCGTATTTTTTAATTGCATCAACCAGCACCTGGCCGAGATCGCCGCTGCCGCTCAGGGTTTCGGTAATCGGATAGCCCGCATTGGTAGACAGCTCGCTCAGCGCGTGGTGCGTCTCTTCGGAAATCCGTTTCTGCATGTCGCCCAGGTTGACATCGATCAGACCGGTGTACAGGTCAGAGTAATTAACATCCACGTGAATCAGAGAGACTTTGGCATTATAAGGACGCGCCATAGAAACGGCTTTCTCTACCAGAACCTTGCTTTCCGGGGAGAGGTCTACTGCAATAAGAATATGTTTGTAAGCCATAGTGTTACTCCTTCCATAAGTTGTCGATGACCATTGGACCAGACAGCTGGTGCTGCCGCTTCGCCCGCGTCCTGCGTGCTAATCCGCGGGGGTTCAGCCCTTTAAGGACTTAATTGTAGAAGATATTTCTACCTTATAGCGCCCCTCGCGCTCCGTCAATGCACCTGGTTCACCAAAAGTTAAACAAATATATTCATCTTACGTATTGATAACGATTAACCTTGTGGTAAAAAAATTGACTGATCTCCTACACTATTTAATGAGCCGATCGGATAAATAAACGTGATCGGAATCGCACTCTCATATTGTATGTTGGGTTGGGTATTGGGAAGCGCTAGCTCCGGAGATGTCTCCGAGGGCGGGTCGCCGGGGAGGACGTATGATCAGCACTATTGCGCTGTTTTGGGCCCTGTGTATCGTTTGTGTGGTGAATATGGCACGCTACTTCTCATCATTGCGTGCATTATTGGTTGTGCTACGTGGTTGCGATCCCTTGCTTTATCAATATGTTGATGGCGGAGGTTTTTTTACTTCGCATGGGCAGCCGGGCAAACAGGTGCGCCTGGTCTGGTACATTTATGCCCAACGTTATCGCGATCATCACGATGATGAGTTTATTCGTCGCTGCGAGCGGGTACGGCGGCAGTTTATTCTGACCAGCGCCCTGTGTGGTCTGGTGGTGGTGAGTCTGATCGCATTGATGATTTGGCACTGAGCATAAGAAAGGCGAGGCGAGTCTCGCCTTCTTTGCATCGGGGTCAGGGCTTAACTGAGAATCTGAGGTCTGAGATATTGTCCTGGAGTGAGATAACCTTCCCGCTGTAAGAGAGGTTCACTTCCCCGTTTTTATCTATGCCGGCACTCGTAAGACTCCCTGTCCCCTCAATCACCGGGCTCTTCTGCGTAAGCTGCTGGATAATTTCTGTATTGTCCCCTGCTATCTCATGCGACAGATAGTAACGATAGATTGTAGGCACCGTTGCGCCACCTCGGTTGTTAACGGTCATATAGAGCCAAACGCCGTCAGACAATTTATAAACACGCTGGAGCTCATCGCTCTTTCGCGGATCGGGATGGTGGTTGAGCCACACAAATCCGACGATCAGGGCCAGAAGTGCCAGCGTAACAAGCCGATGGATCCATCTAATAGCCGTTCTGAATGGCATAATCTATCCCTTCTCTGATATTGCGCTGATCCGTAGGGTCATCTCCATAGGGAGGTTTTTCATACCATTTCCCCCATTCGGGTTTTGAGGTTCCCGCACGATCCTGCGCCCAACCTGCGCCCATAAGAAGGATGTTTGCAGGAATACCTGCGGCGGTGCCGGTAGCCCCAAAATTGAAATTACCGAACGCGGCGAAATATGGGTCGAATTTTTTATCATCCCACGGGCCGCCATTTCTGACTTTTTGATAAAACCAGTAGTACGTTGATGGGGTAGCCATATTACGTGACACTCCTTGACGGCGTGCTTCACGCATATTGCCCGCTATAACGATTGAACCAGGTCCTGGGATGGGGACAGAAGCCATACATTCTCCGCTGTGAGGTATTTTATCCTGGCCGGGATGATATTTTTTTTCCTCCATGTTTTTTGAACAAAAAATGTTCAGATTTTCCTCATGCCAGAAAAAGATTAAGTAAAACAACGGACATAAAAAAAGCGGGTCAGTTTCCTGACCCGCTTTTTTGTCGCTTTCAGCTTCTTAGATAATCTTCAGCGCTATCCAGTACAGCCCGCCGGACAGCAGAATCGCCGCCGGGAGAGTAAGCACCCACGCCATCAGAATACTGGTGACGGTCTTTCTCTGCAGGCCGCCGCCATCGACGAGCATCGTCCCCGCTACGGAGGAGGAGAGCACGTGGGTGGTGGAAACCGGCATACCGGTGTAACTCGCCAGACCAATCGAAACCGCCGCGGTCATCTGGGCAGACATACCTTGTGCGTAGGTCATACCTTTCTTACCGATCTTTTCACCGATAGTGGTCGCCACGCGACGCCAGCCGATCATCGTGCCGATACCCAGCGCCAGCGCCACGGCCATAATGATCCAGATTGGCGCGTACTCGATGGTGCTCAGCATATCGGTTTTCAGTTTCTTCAGCAGGCGCTGATCGTCAGCATTCACTTCCGGTAACTTCGCGACTTTATCGGTGGTGTCGGAAATGCACAGCATGATGCGACGCAGCTGACTACGCTGATCAATGGAGAGCGAGTCGTAGCTTTCAATACCGGTCAGCGCCGTCTTCACGCGATTCAGCGCGTTGATGGTATTCGCCGGATGACAATGGAACTCACCGCCGCTGGCGGCCGTCCCGGCCTCCGGAGACGGAATCAGCTGGTCAACGCCGGTGGCCTTTTTCAACAGCTCAGGGCGCTGTTCGAAGAAGGTTTCCACGTTGTTCACCGCATCGCGGGTCCGGGTTATTTCATAGCCGGAGGCATTCATGTTAACCACGAAACCAGCCGGCGCCACGCCGATCAGCACCAGCATGACCAGACCAATGCCTTTCTGGCCGTCGTTAGCACCGTGCGAGAACGATACGCCAATGGCGGACAGAATCAGGGCAATACGGGTCCAGAACGGCGGCTTTTTCTTACCGTCTTTCTTTTCACGTTCTGCAGGCGTCAGGTGAATACGGGCGCGTTTTTTGGTACCGCTCCAGTAACGACGCAAAATGAAAATCAGGCCGCCAGCGACCACCAGACCAACAATCGGTGAGATGATAAGTGAGCCAAAAATACCGATGACTTTCGGGATATTCAACGCGTCGACCACGGACGTGCCGGTCATCAGCGCATTGGTTAAACCAATACCGATGATAGCGCCGATCAGCGTGTGCGAGCTGGAGGCCGGAAGGCCAAAATACCAGGTACCGAGGTTCCAGATAATCGCTGCCAGCAGCATAGAGAACACCATGGCGAGGCCATGTGCGGAACCCATGTTAAGCAGCAGGTCGGTCGGCAGCATATGCACGATGGCATAAGCGACGCTGAGACCACCCAACAGAACGCCGAAGAAGTTGAAGAGGGCCGCCATCGCAACCGCAAGTTGTGACCGCATTGCGCGTGTGTAAATCACAGTAGCAACAGCGTTTGCGGTATCATGAAAACCGTTAATCGCTTCGTAAAACAGCACGAAAGCTAAAGCAAGCAATAGTAATAGCCCGGTATGTAAATCCAGACCGGCAAATAAATGTAGCATAGGACGTTACGCCATTTTGAGGACATGAACGCGGCGCATTATCAGTGACTTTAGCGGCGCGGGCAAAGTGAAATATAGACTTTTTTTGATTTTCTTCCTGTCTGGATTTTACCTGCTTGAGAGTAATCCTATATCTTTCAATGATGTACATGAATACATCGATTTTCGTGCTGGTGCGACCAGCGTGAAAAATTTACAATTCCCGACAATCGGGATATGAGGAAAGTTGTGTGGAAAGGTTTGATGCCATTGTAATTGGCGCCGGAGCGGCGGGAATGTTTTGTGCAGCGCAGGCGGGCCAGGCGGGGCTGCGCGTGCTGTTGCTGGATAATGGCAAAAAGCCAGGCCGTAAAATCCTGATGTCCGGCGGCGGTCGCTGCAACTTTACCAATATGTATATTGAGCCGGCCGCTTATCTCAGCCTGAACCCGCATTTTTGCAAATCTGCGCTGGCGCGTTATACCCAGTGGGATTTTATCGAACTGGTGGGCAAACACGGTATTGCCTGGCATGAGAAGACCCTCGGCCAGCTGTTTTGTGATGATTCCGCAGAGCAAATCGTCAACCTGCTGCTGGCGGAATGTGACAAGGGCGGCGTGCAAATTCGCCTGCGTAGCGAAATTATCAGCGTAGAACGCGACGATGAAGGCTACAGACTGCAACTTAATGGCGACGAGGTGGCGGCGAAAAAACTGGTGGTCGCCTCCGGCGGCCTGTCGATGCCCGGACTGGGGGCATCGCCGTTCGGCTATAAACTTGCCGAGCAGTTTGGTCTCAAGGTGCTGCCGACCCGTGCGGGGCTGGTGCCCTTTACTCTGCATAAACCGCTGCTTGAGCAGCTGCAGGTGCTCTCGGGCGTTTCGGTGCCATCAACCATTACCGCACAGGACGGCACGGTGTTCCGCGAGAATCTGCTGTTTACCCACCGCGGGCTCTCCGGGCCGGCGGTACTGCAGATTTCCAGCTACTGGCAGCCGGGCGAGTTTGTCACCATCAACCTGCTGCCTGATTGCCATCTTGATGATTTCCTTAACGAGCAGCGGAGCGAACATCCGAATCAAAGCCTGAAAAACACCCTCGCTATGCAGCTGCCGAAGCGGCTGGTGGAGTGCCTGCAGCAGCTGGGGCAAATTCCGGACGTCACGCTAAAACAGCTCAACGTGCGCGAGCAGGAAATGCTGGTGGAGACGCTGACCGCCTGGCGCGTGCAGCCCAACGGCACCGAAGGCTACCGTACGGCGGAGGTGACCCTCGGCGGCGTAGATACGCACGAACTGTCGTCGCGGACCATGGAAGCACGCAAGGCGCCGGGGCTCTATTTTATCGGTGAAGTGATGGATGTGACCGGCTGGCTGGGAGGGTACAACTTCCAGTGGGCATGGTCTTCTGCCTGGGCCTGCGCCCAGGCGCTGGTAGAAGCGTAAGACAGGGGCAGCTTCTCTGCTACGGGAAGCTGCCCTCGGTTTATCAGTTCAGACCAAGAAAGTGCTGGGCGATTTTGAAGTAGATAATCAGCCCGGTGCCATCAATCAGCGTGGCGATAAACGGCGCGGAAACGACCGCCGGGTCGATGCCCACGCGTTTAAGCGTCAGAGGGATCACTGACGAGACCACCGCGCTCCACAGCGTAATGCAGACCAGCGTCAGGCTGACAATCAGAGTGATCTCCATGCCGATGCCCATCATCCAGGCGCGCAGGCAGCCCGCCAGACCGAGAGTGAGGGCAATCAGCAGCGACGTCGTCATCTCTTTACGAATCACCCGGCCCATATCGCGCAGGCGTACTTCCCCGAGCGCCATGGAACGGACCAGCGTGGAGGTGATCTGCGTACCGCTGTTACCGCCGGTGCCGATCAGCAACGGAATAAAGAAGGCCAGCGCAATGGCGGATTCCAGCGCCTCTTCAAAATGTTGAATGACGCTGCTGGTGTAGGCTTCTGCCACGAACAGCAGCAATAACCACACCGAACGTTTCTTCCACAGCGTCCACGGGCTGATCTCCAGATAGGGCTTCTCCAGCGGGAGCGTTGCGCCCTGGCGATGCACATCTTCGGTGACGTCGTCCTCCAGCAGATGGGCAATCTCTTTCTCCATCAGGCAGCCAACCAGCTCACCTTTTTCAACCACCGGCACCAGGTCGAGTCCGCGTTCGCTCAGTTCGGCGACCACCTCCTGACGCTCATCATCGGGTTTCACGCGGAACAGGCAGCTGTCCATCAGATAGCGAATGGATTGCGCCGTATCGCTCTCCTGAAGCAGCTTTTTAATGGATAAACTGCCGCGCAGCTTCTTTCCGGCCACCACAAAGACCTGGCCCGGAATATCATCGCTGGTGAGTTGCGAGACAAAGAGCTCCCGCGCTTCATAGACGCTGAGGTGCTCGGGCAGAGTGATAAAATCGGTACGCATGTACTGGGCGATCGCATCGCCGTCGAAGGCGGAAGTGGCCAGGTGCGCGGCGCAGTGTTGCATTGAAGACATGGTGTAATTCCCTATAAAAAATCACTCATAGGGGCGAACAAGACAGGATGAGCACAGGCAGATCCCTACGTCCTGGTTTTAGCACTGCACAACGTATCTGTCCGGCATGAACGCCGTCAGAAGTTACCTTGGCAACACCTTGATTCGATGGATGCCTGTATTTCCCTGAGTGGTCTCTCTCGATACCAGCAGGGCGGTAACTTGTATTTGTGCAGGAGCCTCGCCATAACGAGATCGTTAAATGAGCGGCCATTATAGGAAGGTAGACAAGTTGTGAAAGCGTATAATTTACGTGGTTTATCAACGGTTGATAAACCACGTAAAATTGGTCGGTTTTCCGGGCGATGCGTCGAATGGCATTGCCGCCATTATCGGCGGGTCAGTCGTGCGAACCCTCGTCTTGCGCGGTTAAGCAGTGCAGATGCCCGTGACGTACGCCGCGCTGGGCAATCACCTCATCGGCAAAATGCCGCACCTCGCCCATTTCACCTTTAAGGACGGCAATCTCCAGACAGTCATCATGGCTGATATGCACGTGCAGCGTCGCAACGGACAGATCGTGATGGTGATGCTGCGTGGCGATCAGTCGGCTTGCCAGCTCGCGTTTTTCATGTTCATAGACATAGGAAAGCACCGCGTAACCGCGCTGTTCGGGCTGTTGCGCATGCTCATGCATCAACGAATTGCGCAAGATATCGCGCACCGCCTCCGAACGGTTGTGGTACCCGCGCTGGGCGCTCAGCGCGTCCAGGGTCGCCAGAAGATCGTCATCAAGAGTCAGGGTTACGCGCTGCATGGTCGTTTCTCTATGGCAAGGGAAGGTGGAAAAGCGGGAAGGACCGCACGCTGGAGTGTCCGGCCCGCCATTGACTGAAGACGCAGCGGTGTGTTGACCGCCGTGGTTTCCAGAATCTGCCCGCTCTCCATCACCATCACCCGCTGACAAAAGCGCTCGACCAGCCGCAGATCGTGGGTGATAAACAGGCAGGCGGTAGAAAACTGTACCTGCAGACGCTTCAGCAGCGCAACGATCTCCGCCTGTAAAACGAGATCAAGATTCGAAACGGCCTCATCGAGGATCAGTAAGGGGGGACGAACAACCAGCGCCCGGGCCAGGCAGACCCGCTGCAGCTGCCCGCCGCTGAGCTGGTGCGGGCGTTTGTCGAGCAGGTGTGGAGAAAGGTCCACCGCCTGCATCATCGTTTCGACCCGCGCCTGGCGCTCATCGCGCGCGAAGCGGAACAGATGGCGCAGCGGCTCGCTGATGATCTCATTCACCGTTTTGCGCGGGTTCACCGCGCTTTGTGCATCCTGGAAAACCAGCTGGATATCGCGACGAAATGCCCGCTGCGCGTCGCCTTTTAACGTCTGAATCGGCGTTCCGCGCCAGGTTATCTCGCCGTGATCCGCTGTTTCAAGGCCGACCAGCATCCTCGCCAGGGTGCTTTTACCGCAGCCGCTGCGTCCGAGCAGCGCCACCGTTTCACCCGCCTGGATACTCAGGCTGACGTCGCGCAGCACGCCCGGATGGTGCGGGTAATCGTGGCTGACGTCGGTCACGTTCAGTAGGTTCATCCTGCAAACTCCATTCCGTACAGCGCCAGGTGTGCCGCCAGCAGCCGTTGACTGACCGGATGTCGGGGAGCGCTAAACAGGGTGTTGACGTCGCAACGCTCGACGATGCGCCCGTGGTCCATCACCGCGACCTCATGCGCCAGCCGCGCCACCACGCCCATGTCGTGAGTGACCAGCAGCAGGCCCTGGCCGCGGTTGGAGACAATCTCTTCCAGCAGATCCAGAATGCGCCCCTGCGCCACGGCATCGAGGTCGGTGGTAGGTTCATCGGCGAAGATAAAGGGGGCTTTACTCAGCAGGGCGAGGGCGATCATCATTCGCTGCAACATCCCGCCGCTCATCTCGAAGGGATAGCGTTTCAGGAGCTGAGACGGGTTTTCCAGACCGACGGCGGTCATGGCGGCAATAAGCGCCGCATCATCCGCGGGCTGGCCGGTGGCGCGGCAGGTTTCCCGCGCGTGAGTTGCCATCGTATACAGCGGATTAAAGGCGCTGCGCGGATTCTGCATAATCGTGGCGACGGTACCGCCCCGCAGCTGTTCGCCGTGCACCGGAATGCCGTCCAGCAGCAGACGCCCGGCGGTTTGCCGGACACCGGGAGGCAGAACGCCAAGCGCTGCGGCGCAGGTCAGCGATTTTCCGCAACCGCTGCTACCCAGCAGGGCCAGCACCTGCCCGCGACGCAGGGTCAGCGACAGCGCCGTCACCAGCGGGCGGCCGGCGCACAGCGTCAATTGTTCTAACTGGATCTTTTGCGGCATCAGTGGCTGTGCTCCGCGATTAGGTGAGGATCGAGACGATCGCGCAGCGCGTCGCCCACCAGGTTAAAGGCCATCACGCTGATAAACAGCGCCAGGCCGGGCCACAGCATCTGTAGCGGCTGGGTCCAGATAAACTGCCGCGCATCGTTAATCATTACCCCCCATTCCGCCGTGGGGGCGCTGACGCCAAGACCGAGGAACGACATCCCGGCGACGTGCAGCATCATATGACCGATATCGAGGGTGGCGAGAACCAGCAGCGAGGGCACCACCGCGCCGGCCAGGTGATCGAGGAAAAGCCGCCAGCGATTTGCGCCGCTCAGCCGCGCGGCGAGAATAAACTCGCGCTGGCGCAGGGATACCACCAGGCTACGAACCATGCGCGCGTACCAGGCCCAGTGAGACAGGGCGATAGCGATAATCACGTTGGTCAACCCGGTCCCCAGCACGCCGACCATAAAAAACGACAGAATAGAGGTAGGAAAGGTCATAAACATATCGGCCACCCGCATGGTGAGCTGATCGACGCGCCCGCCCATGAGTCCGGCACAGCCGCCAACGAGAAGCCCCAGCGCCAGAACCAGCAGTAAACAGGCCATCACCGCCCCCAGTGACACCCGGGTCGCCGCCAGCAGACGGGAGAAAATATCGCGGCCAAGATGGTCGGTCCCCAGCCAGTGCTGGCCGTCAGGTGGCAGCAGACGGGAAGGTAAATCAATGGCCTGCGGATCGTACGGTAGCCACCACTGGCTGGTGAGCGCCACCAGCATCAGCAGAACGATAATGACCAGCGCCGCGCGCACCGAACCGCGCGCTGAGAAGAAAAAGCTCATGAGTGCGCTCCTTCATGACGACGAATACGCGGGTCCAGCGCGGCATTGACCAGATCGACCGCCAGATTGCACAGGGCGAATACCACCACCATGATAAGCGTAAAGCATTGAATCACAGGATAATCACGGTTAAAAATGGCCGAAACGGCATAGCGCCCGACGCCCGGCCAGGCAAAGATATTTTCGATGATCATCGTCCCGCCGATCAGTTCGCCAATGTGCATTCCTACGGCGGTAATCATCGGTAGCGAGGCGTTGCGCAGAATGTGACGACGTTCGATTTGCCTGGCATTCAGGCCGCGCAGGCGAGCCCAGGTGACATGGCGCTGTCCGGCGACTTCCAGCATGCTGGCGCGCAGGAGGCGGGCGTTAATCGCCAGCGACATAAACGCAATCGACACGGCCGGCAGGACGATATGCTGCCAGCTGCCGTAGCCCAGAGCTGGCAGCCACTGTAAATAGACCGAGAAGAACAGCACCAGCAAAAAGGCGAGCCAGAAGTTAGGCATCGACACGCCAAGAAAGGCGATGAGCCGCACGATGAAATCCGGCAAATGCTCGCGGTGACGCGCGGCCCAGATACCCAGCGGTACGGAGGTCAGCAGGATCAGCACCAGCGCCGCGCCAGCCAGCTGCAGCGTTGCGGGCAGGAAGCGCAGCACATCGTCAAGCACCGGACGCTGGGTGGCAAATGATACGCCAAAATCGAGATGTAGCGCCCGCCAGAGCCAGCGGCCGTACTGGACGACGAGCGGCTGATCCAATCCGAGCATCGTCCGCGTAGAGGCCACCATATCCGGCGTGGGCGGCAGGTTTGAAAGCCGCAGATAGTCGAGCGCCGGGTCACCGGTGCCGAGGCGAAGCATCAGGAAGATAATCACCGAGGCGGCAAAAATCATCGGAACCATCAGCAGTATGCGTCGCAGCAGATAACGTTGCATCAGGGATTCACCGGCTGGATCTGTTCGAACGGAATTTCAGCGGTAACCGCTGCGTAAGGAATCGCTCCCAGCTCGGGTTTCGCCACCACCATCATTGAGATATAGCTGACGGGCAGATAGACCGCGTCGTTGTGCAGACGGGTGAGAATATCGCGATACAGCGCCTGACGTTGCGCATCGTCGCTGGTGGTCAGAACCTGGCCAATCTCTTTATCAATCAGCTGCTTGTCCGCTAGCCCTTGCTGCGCCTGGTAATCGGCATGCGAGGGGACGCGCATTGAGCTCATAAAAGCGTGCGGGTCGTACGGCGCGCCCCAGGTACGGTTAAAAATCATGCCAAAGCGGCCGTCGCGCTGGCGGGCGTAAATGCTGCTCTCCTCTTCGCCAACCAGCGCCACATCCACCCCGACCTGGCGCATATCCGCCTGGATTATCTCCGCCATCGACTTACTCAGGGCATCGGTACCGATAAACGACAGTTCGATGTGCAGCGGCTGGCCATTCTTCTCGCGAATCGCTTTGCCCGCGGGCCTGACCCAACCGGCCTTTTCCAGCATGGCGTTGGCCTGCTGTGGGTCGTAGTGGCGCGGTTTCAGGCCAATATTGGCGTACGGCACGGAAGGGGCGAAAAGCGTGTCGGCCACCTGCTGCGTACCGTACAGCGCATTGTCGATCAGCGATTTTTTGTTCACCGCGTAATTCAGCGCTTCACGCACCGCCAGTTCGTTCGTGGGAGCTCTGGCGGAGTTCAGGGCCAGCATCACCGTTTCGACAGGCTGAGAGAGCTGGGTACGCCAGGCCGGGTTATGGCTGAAACGAGCGAAGGTATCCAGCGGCAGCAGGCCTTCGTTGCCGTAAAGCAGATCGATATCGCCGGTTTCAAAAGCGACGGCGCGGGTCATCGGGTCCGGAATCACTTTCACGGTCACCTGGCGGATCGCCGGTTTGTCACCCCAGTAGCGGTCGTTACGTACCAGCACATCATACTGGTTGAGCTGCGAGGTTTTCAGCACCCAGGGGCCGGTGCCGATCGGCGCTTTGATACCGTGCTGTGTTCCCCCTTCAACAAATTGCGAAGGGGCGATAAAACGGAACGGGCGCGGCAGCGCCAGCTCCTGCAAGAAAGGGTAGTAGGCGCTTTTGAGCGTAATCTGCAGCTGCGTATCGCTGAGCGCCCGTACGTCGGTAATCTGGTTGGTCAGCTCCAGCCAGGCATGGCGCTGCCGGTTAGCCAGCACCGCCTGGAAGTTGGCGACCGCGGCCTGCGCATTGAACGGCTCGCCGTTAGAAAACTGCACATCGTTACGCAGGGTAAAGAGCCACACTTTCCCGTCCGCAGAGTGGCTCCAGCTGCTCGCCAGCCACGGCTTGACCGAACCATCCTGCTGGTATTTGACCAGCGGCTCGTAGACCATGCTTTGGGCAAACATTTGGTTGGGGGTATACAGATGCGGATTCAGCGGACCCACGTTCACCGGCCAGGCGGTGGTGATGTCGTATGAAGCGGCGGCGGTCAGCAGAGGTGCGCAGGCGAGAAGCGCCAGCAGCGTGGTGCGGAAAATAGACAAGGTCTTTATCTCAACAGGAAGGAAAGTATGATGATTTTAATAATTCATCATACTTCAGGCCTAACCTGGATCAATCTCAGGACGGAAAGTATAAGAATTTCATATACCCACTTCGTCCGTCAGGTTGTCTGCCGGTCAGCCAGGTCGAGACAACGTAAAGGATTCGTGGCCCGAAGGCTCGCGCAAGCGGGCGATTCAGGGCGCCCGGAACAGCGCCAGCAGCGTGGCGAGCTGCTCATCAATGGGCGCCAGATCGCGTTTGACGATCAGGTGCAGCGGCGTGGCGCGTCGGGCGCCGTGGCTGAGCGGCAATATTTTCAACAGACCCTGATCCAACCGGGAGCGGATGCGCTCTTCCGGGAGCCAGCCGAAGCCAACCTGATAGAGCACCGCATCGATAGCGGCATCAATGGTGGAAAATGTCCACGCATCGCGCCCTGTCTGCGGGTCGTCGCTGCGATCGGCGATACGCACCAGCGGCCAGGAGGCCAGCGCACTGTCGTCGAGGGGGCCGCTCAGTCTGGCAAGCGGATGGTCCCGGTGGGCAACGGCAACAAAATCAATGTTCATCAGCCATTCGCCGCGTCCGGTAATATCCTGGCGGCGGGTGAGTACCATCACGTCGGCTTCGCTGCGGGCCTCCTGCTCATCTTTCATGTTTTCGAGGACTTCGGTCAGCCTCACCTGAGTCTGCGGATGGCGTTGCTGAAACTGGCGTAGAATGGCGAACAGCCGTTCGCGAGGGAAAATACTGTCCACAACCAGGTCCAGACGGGTTCGTGCGCCGTTGTGCAGGGTCGCCGCGCGGGTTTCAACGTATGAAAATGCCTGCAGGAGCGGTTTTACCTGGCTTAGCAGCAGCTCCCCGGCCGGAGTGAGTACCGCGCGGCGGCCAGAGGGGTGCAGCAGCGCGACACCCAGTCTTTCCTGCAGCAGGGCGAGGTTATAGCTCACCGAGGACTGGCTGCGATGAGTCTCTTCTGCTGCTTTTGCGAAGCTACCCAGCTCGATGACTTTTTCCAGCAAGGCCCACTGTTCCAGCGTCGTTTTGTGCATGATTTATCGAAAAAGTGAATGAATTTCATCAAAACATAGCGTTATTCATCCATTTTTTAAAGCAGTATGCTTGTTCTCAACACATAGAGGAGAACAGATTATGAGCACATTTGACCAACATGACCTGAGCGGTTTTATCGGCAAACATCTGGTTTATACCTACGATAACGGCTGGAATTACGAAATTTACGTGAAAAACGCCCACACCCTGGATTACCGCATTCACAGCGGTATCGTCGCGAATCGTTGGGTGAAAGATCAGCAGGCTTACATCGTTCGCGTCGGCGAAAGCATCTACAAAATTTCCTGGACCGAACCGACCGGCACTGATGTGAGTCTGATCGTAAACCTCGGCGACAAACTGTTTCACGGCACCATCTTCTTCCCGCGCTGGGTGATGAATAATCCGGAAAAAACCGTCTGCTTCCAGAACGATCATATCCCGCTGATGGTTTCTTACCGTGAAGCCGGACCGGCTTACCCGACGGAAGTGATTGACGAGTTCGCCACCATCACCTTTATACGTGATTGCGGCGCGGATAATAACAGCGTCATTAATTGCCCGGCTAATCAATTACCGGCTGACTTTCCTGCAAATTTGTCATCTACCGGAAATGATTTTGTGAGCTAAGATGTGTTTTTGAAATTCAGATTGCAGAATAAAATTCTATTTATTGTTTAACTGTTTAATGTCTGTTTACTTTACTACATCGTGCTCCTGTTTTGCCCATAAACGGGAGCCGGTTTCCCACTCTTCCCCCGCGTTGTCATTTGTAAATTCCATTTAAAAACAATTGATTATTGTCTATTCGGCAAATTATATTAATTTCTTAATATTATCCTAAGCAACCCCGTCTAAATTTAATAACGTCAAATACCCTGGAATGAAAAGTGGCATTGAAGAGATTCCATTTTCATTTTGTTTAAGTCCGCTGGCGCAGGATATTTTTTCTATCGACCCGCAACCCTGAAAGGGTCATATACAGAACAGGAAAATGATGAGCGAATTTTTGCCGTTTTCGCGCCCGTCGATGGGCGACGCAGAGCTGGCTGCGCTGCGTGAAGTTTTGCAATCGGGCTGGATTACTACCGGACCGAAAAACCAGGCGTTGGAAGAGGCATTCTGCACGCTGACCGGCAACCGTCACGCCGTGGCGGTGAGTTCGGCGACCGGTGGCATGCACGTCACGCTGATGGCGTTGGGCATTGGCCCGGGCGATGAAGTCATCACGCCATCCCAGACCTGGGTTTCCACGCTGAACATGATCTGTCTGCTGGGCGCGACACCGGTGATGATCGATGTCGATCGCGACAATCTGATGATTACCGCCGAGGCGGTTGAAGCGGCGATTACCCCCAACACCAAAGCGATTATTCCCGTGCACTACGCGGGCGCGCCTGCGGATATCGACGCGATTCGCGCCGTGGCAGAACGTCACGGTATCCCGGTGATTGAAGATGCCGCGCACGCGGCGGGAACGTATTACAAGGGCAAACATGTGGGCGGTCGCGGCTGCGCGATCTTCTCATTTCACGCCATTAAAAATATGACCTGCGCCGAAGGCGGACTGATCGTGACCGATGACGATGCGCTGGCATCGCGCATTCGTAGCCTGAAATTCCACGGTCTTGGCGTCGATGCCTATGACCGTCAGACGCATGGTCGGGCGCCGCAGGCGGAGGTGATTTCGCCGGGCTTCAAATACAATCTGGCCGATATCAACGCCGCGCTGGCGCTGGTACAGCTGGATAAACTGGCCCATGCCAACCAGCGTCGTAGCGAGATTGCCCAACGCTATCTGCGCGAGCTGGCGGATACGCCGTTTAAGCCGCTGGCGATACCGGAATGGGAACACCAGCACGCCTGGCACCTGTTTATTATTCGCGTGGATGAAGCGACCTGCGGAATCAGCCGCGATGCGTTGATGGAAAAACTGAAAGCCATGGGCATCGGCACCGGCCTGCACTTCCGTGCGGCCCACACGCAAAAATATTACCGCGAGCGTTTCCCGACGCTTTCCTTACCGAATACGGAATGGAACAGCGCGCGTATCTGTTCACTCCCTTTGTTCCCGGATATGACCGACGATGACGTCACTCGGGTCATTTCCGCGCTGCACCAGCTGTCAGGATGTTGATATGTTTACTTACCCACCCGTGAAAAAAGTCTCGGTCGTTATTCCGGTTTATAACGAACAGGAGAGCCTGCCTGAGCTGATTCGCCGTACGGATGCCGCCTGCGCGACGCTGGGCCGCCAGTATGAGATTCTGCTGGTCGACGATGGCAGTAGCGATGATTCTGCCCGCATGCTGACCGAGGCTGCTGAAGCCGAAGGCAGCCATGTGGTCGCGGTGTTGCTTAACCGCAACTATGGCCAGCACTCGGCCATTATGGCGGGATTCAGCCATGTGACCGGCGATCTGATTATTACCCTTGATGCCGACTTGCAAAACCCACCGGAAGAGATCCCGCGCCTGGTGGCGAAGGCGGACGAAGGTTACGACGTGGTCGGTACCGTTCGGCAGAACCGCCAGGACACCTTCTTCCGTAAAAGCGCGTCGAAGATGATCAACCGCCTGATTCAGCGCACCACCGGTAAAGCGATGGGGGACTACGGCTGCATGCTGCGCGCCTATCGCCGCCACATTATCGACGCGATGCTCAATTGCCATGAACGCAGTACGTTTATCCCGATTCTGGCAAATACCTTCGCGCGCCGGGCGGTCGAAATCCCGGTGATGCACGCGGAGCGTGAATTTGGCGATTCCAAATACAGCTTTATGCGCCTGATTAATCTGATGTACGACCTGGTGACCTGTTTGACCACCACGCCGCTGCGTCTGCTGAGCGTCTTCGGCAGCGTGATTGCCCTGCTGGGCTTCGCTTTCGCCTTCCTGCTGGTGTTCCTGCGGCTGGTATTTGGCCCGCAGTGGGCGGCGGAAGGGGTGTTCATGCTGTTTGCCGTACTGTTCATGTTCATCGGTGCCCAGTTTGTCGGCATGGGGCTGCTCGGGGAGTATATCGGACGCATCTATAACGATGTCCGCGCCCGTCCCCGCTACTTTATTCAACGTGTTGTTCGTCAGCCGGAAACGGCGTCTCAAGAGGAAGATCGTTCATGAAAGCTGTAGTCTTCGCTTATCACGATATGGGTTGTGCTGGCATTCAGTCTCTGCTGGATTCCGGGTATGAAATCGCCGCTATTTTCACCCATCCGGATAACCCTGGCGAAAACCATTTCTTTGGCTCGGTTGCGCGTATTGCTGCTGAACAAGGTATCCCGGTGTGGGCACCTGAAGATGTTAACCACCCGCTGTGGATTGAACGCATTCGCGACATGAAGCCGGACGTCCTGTTCTCTTTCTACTATCGCAACATGCTGGGCGACGATATCCTCAGCCTTGCACCAAAAGGCGGCTTTAACCTGCACGGTTCTCTGCTGCCGCAATATCGCGGCCGCGCGCCGCTGAACTGGGTGCTGGTTAACGGTGAAACGGAAACCGGCGTGACTCTGCATCGCATGGTCAGCCGTGCGGATGCCGGCGCTATCGTGGCGCAGCAGACGGTTGCTATCGGCGCGGATGATGTCGCGCTGACCCTGCATCGCAAGCTGTGCGCCGCGGCGTCAGAGCTGCTGAACCAGGCCCTGCCGGCGATTCGTGAAGATAAAATCCAGGATCGTGCGCAGGATGAAAGCCAGGCCACCTACGTTGGTCGCCGTACGCCGGAAGATGGCCGTCTCGACTGGGACAAACCTGCGCTAACGCTGCATAACCTGGTCCGCGCCGTTTCCGATCCGTGGCCGGGCGCGTTTGGCTATGTTGGTGCGAATAAATTTATCGTCTGGAAATCCCGCGTGCGCCAGGACCTGGCCGCGGCGAAGCCTGGAACGGTGATGTCGACCTCTCCGCTGGTGATCGCTTGCCAGGATGGCGCGCTGGAGATCGTAACCGGTCAAACCGAGCGCGGCGTTTACATGCAGGGTACGCAGCTGGCGCAGGCGCTGGGGCTGGTATCCGGTGCGGTACTGAGCAGCAAGCCGGTTGTGGCGATTAAACGCCGTACCCGCGTGCTGATCCTTGGCGTGAACGGTTTTATCGGTAACCACCTGACCGAGCGTCTGCTCGCCGACGACAACTATGAAATCTATGGTCTGGATATCGGGTCGGACGCGATCGGTCGTTTCCTGGGCAACCCGCGCTTCCACTTCGTTGAAGGCGATATCAGCATTCACTCCGAGTGGATCGAATACCACATTAAGAAATGCGACGTGGTACTGCCGCTGGTGGCCATCGCGACGCCAATCGAATATACCCGCAACCCGCTGCGCGTGTTCGAGCTGGACTTCGAAGAGAACCTGAAGATCATCCGCGACTGCGTGAAATACGATAAGCGCATTATCTTCCCGTCGACCTCCGAAGTGTACGGCATGTGCACCGACAAAAACTTCGACGAAGACACCTCAAACCTGGTGGTGGGCCCGATCAACAAACAGCGCTGGATTTACTCGGTATCGAAGCAGCTGCTCGACCGCGTTATCTGGGCCTATGGCGACAAGTCCGGCCTGCGCTTCACCCTGTTCCGTCCGTTTAACTGGATGGGACCGCGTCTGGATAACCTGAATGCCGCACGTATCGGCAGCTCTCGTGCGATTACTCAGCTGATCCTGAACCTGGTTGAAGGTTCGCCGATCAAGCTTATCGAAGGCGGTAAACAAAAACGCTGCTTCACCGATATTAGCGATGGTATTGAAGCGTTGTTCCGCATTATCGAGAACAAAGACGGCCGCTGCGACGGGCAGATTATCAACATCGGTAACCCGGAAAACGAAGCCAGTATTAAAGAGCTGGCGGAGATGCTGCTGGCGTGCTTCGAGCGTCATCCGCTGCGCAATAACTTCCCGCCGTTCGCCGGTTTCCGCGATGTCGAGAGCAGCGATTACTACGGTAAAGGCTATCAGGACGTGGAGCATCGTAAGCCGAGCATTCGTAACGCGAAGCGCTGTCTGAACTGGACGCCGACGGTTCCGATGGAAGAAACCGTGGAGCATACGCTCGACTTCTTCCTGCGTACGGTTGAGCTGGTGGACGACAAGACATCATGAAACAGGTCGGCTTACGCATAGATGTCGATACCTTTCGCGGTACCCGGGACGGGGTACCGCGTCTGCTGAGCCTGTTGGGCCAGCACGGGGTTCAGGCAAGCTTCTTCTTCAGCGTTGGGCCGGACAATATGGGGCGCCATTTATGGCGCCTGATAAAACCGAAGTTTCTGTGGAAGATGCTGCGCTCAAACGCCGCTTCGCTGTACGGCTGGGATATTTTGCTGGCCGGCACCGCATGGCCTGGGCGACGGATTGGCGCGGGTAATGAAGAGGTTATCCGTGCGACGGCGCAGGCGCATGAAGTGGGTCTGCATGCCTGGGATCATTACAGCTGGCAGGCATGGAGCGGCGTCTGGCCACAGGAACGGCTGGCGCTGGAGGTCGAACGCGGCCTGCTCGAGCTGGAGCGGATCATCGGCCGGTCGGCCACCTGTTCCGCCGTGGCGGGCTGGCGCGCGGATCAGCGGGTGATTAAAGCCAAAGAGTCCTTCAATTTCCTCTACAACAGCGACTGCCGGGGCTCGCGCCCCTTCCTGCCGTTGCTGGGCGATAAGGTGACAGGTACGGTGCAGATCCCCGTTACGCTGCCTACCTGGGATGAAGTGGTCGGCAGTCGCGTCGATGCCGGGGGCTTCAATCGCTATCTGCTGGATTGTATTCACCGGGATAGCGGTACGCCGGTCTACACCATTCATGCTGAAGTGGAAGGCATTGCCTTCGCGCAGCAGTTTGATGAACTGCTGACGATGGCCGCACAGGAAGAAATCCAGTTTTGCCCGCTGAGCCAACTGCTGCCCGCAGATTTTAGCGAGCTGCCGCTGGGTAAAGTGGTTCGCGGTGAATTGGCCGGCCGGGAAGGCTGGCTTGGGCGTGAACAATTATTGAGTCAGGACGTATGAAAAGCATTCGTTATAGCGTCTCTTTAGTGGTGTTATTTGCGCTGTATTATCTACTTCCGTTGAATTTCCGACTGCTCTGGCAGCCTGATGAAACGCGCTATGCGGAGATCAGCCGCGAGATGCTGGCGTCCGGTGACTGGGTGGTGCCGCATTTTCTCGGGCTGCGCTATTTTGAAAAACCGATTGCCGGATACTGGATTAACAGCATCGGGCAGTGGTTGTTTGGCCACAATAACTTTGCCGTGCGCTTTGGCTCGGTCTTCTCCATTAGCGTCACCGCGCTGCTGATTGCGTGGCTGGCATGGCGCATCTGGCAGGACAAACGGGTGGCGATTCTGTCCGCCGTGATCTTCCTGACCGCACTGCTGGTCTACGGTATTGGCACCTATGCGGTGCTGGACCCGATGATCACCCTGTGGATGGCGCTGGCGATGTGCAGTTTCTGGGGCGCCGCTCAGGCGCAGACCCGAAACGGTAAAATCATCGGCTACGCGCTGCTGGGGGCGGCCTGTGGAATGGGGGTGATGACCAAAGGCTTCCTGGCGCTGGCGGTGCCGGTTGTCGGGGTTCTGCCGTGGGTGATTGCCCAGAAGCGCTGGCGTGAAGTGCTGACCTACGGCTGGCTGGCGGTGGGGGTCTGTATCCTGACGGTGCTGCCCTGGGGCCTGGCTATCGCCAAACGCGAACCGGACTTCTGGCGCTATTTCTTCTGGGTGGAGCATATTCAACGCTTTGCCGAGAAAGATGCCCAACACAAGGCGCCGTTCTGGTATTACATCCCGTTCCTGTTCGCCGGAAGTCTGCCGTGGCTGGCGCTGCTGCCCGGGGCGCTGAAGCGCGGCTGGAGCGAGCGCGATGACGTGCGCGGCGCGCTGTATCTGCTTGGCTGGGTGGCGATGCCGTTCCTGTTTTTCAGTATCGCCAAAGGGAAACTGCCGACCTACATTCTGCCGTGCTTCGGGCCGCTGTCGATTCTGATGGCTCGCTATGGGCTGGATGCGGCGAAGGCGGGAGCGAAGGCGCTGCGTATTAACGGCCTCATCAACCTGGTCTTTGGCCTGGTGGGTCTGATTGCCGTGCTGGTGGTGTCGCCGTGGGGCGTGATGCATAAACCGGTCTGGACGCAGATTGAGCTGTATAAATGTCTGCTGGCGGCGATTGCGTTTGCCGTCTGGGCGCTGATGGGCTGGCTGGCGATGAAAGATAACGGCCGTCGCTGGACATTAGCCGCCTGCTGTCCCCTGGGGCTGGCGCTGCTGATTGGCTTTGCCATTCCTGACCGGGTGATTGATAGTAAGCAGCCGCAGTTCATGGTCGATATCATTGGTGAATCGCTGGCGCCAAGCCGCTATGTGCTGAGCAACAACGTCGGCATTGCCGCCGGTCTGGCGTGGGAACTCAAGCGTAACGATATCATCATGTATGACAAGCAGGGCGAACTGAAGTACGGTTTAGACTGGCCGGATGCGAAGAATGGCTTTGTGAGCCAGAGTGAGTTTGCCAGCTGGCTGGCAGCGCATCGCCAGGAAGGACCGGTATCGCTGGTGCTGCTGATGGACAAAGGAGAAAACATGGCCGATTTACCTCTACCGAAACCTGACAACACCTACGTGTTGGAGCGGGTTGTGTTTCTCCAGTATCTGCCGCAATGAGTACCTGGATCTGCCTGGCGCTGGCGAGCCTGTTAAGCTGCGCCGGGCAGCTGTGCCAGAAGCAGGCGACGCGCCCGTCTAAATCACGGCGGCGCGGTCGCCATATTCTCGGCTGGCTGGGCCTTGCGCTGCTGGCGCTCGGCGGCGGTATGCTGCTGTGGCTGAGCGTGCTGCAATCCATTCCGGTGAGCGTGGCCTATCCCATGCTGAGCCTCAATTTTGTCTGGGTGACGTTAGCGGCCTGGGGGATCTGGCGAGAGCCGGTAGCCCGGCGGCACTGGGTCGGCGTCGGGCTGATTGTGGTCGGCATCGTGGTGCTCGGGAGTAGCGTCTGATGGGCTTAATCTGGGCGTTATTCAGCGTCGGGCTGGTCAGCGCCGCACAGCTTCTGCTGCGCGGGGCGATGGTTGAGCTGCCGCCGCTGAGTGACCTGTTCGCGTTTCTCAATCATCTTTTCCATCTGCGTGCCGGAACTATCGGCCTGGGGCTGGGACTGAGCGGCTACCTGCTGTCGATGGTCTGCTGGTACTTTGCGCTGCATCAGCTGCCGCTGGCCAAAGCCTACGCGCTACTCAGTCTGAGCTATATTCTGGTCTGGGCCGCCGCTATCTGGCTGCCCGGCTGGCATGAACCTTTCCACTGGCGCTCCCTGCTGGGGGTGCTGATTATCATCGCCGGCGTGCTGACAATCTTCTGGCCGGCGAAGCGCAAAACCTGAGTCAGCGGATCCTGTCGGCCTTCAACGCAAACGGCGTTGGTGTGCAGACCGCCAGACTCAGATTGGCAAGCTGGATCTGACTGACCGGGAACGCCGCGCCGCGCGTGCTGTCGACGCTGGCAATCTGCCAGGCGCTGCCGCCGCGCTGCTTAACCATCGCTTCTTTGCGCGTCCAGATACGCCAGAAGGCGTCGAGCTGCCGCTCCGGATGCTCCGCTTCTACTTCCGCATGCTCCCCAGGACTGAAAATGGCGTTAGCCAGCCTGCGCCAGTTCGGGCGAGGGCGAATCACTTCGATATCGCAGCCGACCTCGCCTTCATCGCTGAGCAGCAGGGCGATATCATCGCCGCTGTGGCTGAGGTTAAACCAGAGTCCCGTCTCGCCGGAGAACCCCGGTTTACCGTGTTCAGCGTAAATAATCTCAGGCAGCGGCGACACCGCCTGCGCCAACAGGACCCGGCCCGCCAGCCAGCTTGCGCGACGACTGCCCTGCGGCGCCTGAGCCGCGAGCTTATGCGGCAGAGGCCGGGTGCTTAACGTCGAGATTTTTCCCAGGAAAAGTCGATACATATCAGGGCCAGCGCTGAATAATGATGGACGTATTGATCCCGCCGAAGGCGAAGTTATTACTCTGGATAAATTCGCAATCAATCCGGCGGCTCTCGCCCATAATGTAATCCAGCTCGCCGCACTGCGGGTCCGGCCGGCGCAGGTTGAGCGTAGGGGCAAACCAGCCCTCCCGCATCATTTGCAGGCTCATCCAGGCTTCCAGCGCCCCGCAGGCGCCCAGGGTATGGCCAAAATAGCTTTTTAGCGAAGAGATCGGAACGCGGTCGCCAAACACGGCGGCGCTGGCCTGGCTCTCGGCAATATCACCGCGATCGGTCGCCGTGCCGTGCGCCGAAATATAGCCAATATCCTGGGCGCTTAAACCGGCCATTCTGAGCGATTGCTCCATGCAAATTTGCATGGTTTCCCGCTGCGGCTGGGTAATATGCGCCGCGTCGCAGTTGGTGGCGAAACCGATGATTTCACCGTAAATCGTCGCTCCCCGGGCTTTGGCATGTTCCAGCTCTTCCAGCACAAAGGTGCCGGCGCCTTCGCCAATCACCAGACCGTCACGGGCTTCATCGAACGGCGATGGTGTGGTTTTCGGCTCATCGTTGCGCTGGCTGGTCGCGAACAACGTATCGAAAATAGCCGCTTCCGACGGACACAGCTCTTCAGCGCCGCCGGCCACCATGATGGTCTGATAGCCGTGACGAATCGCCTCCCAGGCATAGCCAATCGCCTGGCTGCCGGAGGTGCAGGCGCTGGAGGTGGGAATGACCCGCCCGCGCAGGCCGAAGAACAGGCCGGTGTTCACTGCGGTTGTGTGCGGCATCATCTGGACGTAGGTCGTGCCGGTGATGTTATTGGTATGCTTTTCCGTCAGCATGGTCGCGAATTCGCTGACCGGACCGGTGCTACCGGTAGAGGAGCCGTAGGCAATACCGGTTTCGCCATTGGTGAGAACCGCCTCGCCAGTCAGTCCGGCCTGCTCCAGCGCCAGCTCGCTGGCGCGGGTGGACATCAGCGAGACGCGGCCCATGGCGCGAATGCGCTTGCGCGTATAGTGCTCCGGCAGGGTGAAATCGTCGATGGGGGCGCCGAGTAGCGTATGCAGACCATCATAGATTTGCCACTCGGGCATTGTGCGCACGGCGTTCTCGTAGGCCTGTAGCCTGGCGGATACCGCCTGCCAGCTTTCGCCGAAGGCGGTGACGCCGCCCATACCGGTAATGACGACGCGACGAGTCATAGCATACCTCCATTGATGGAAATCACCTGACGCGTCACATAGCCTGCAATATCCGACATCAAATAGCTGGCGAGTCCGGCGACTTCTTCGGCCTGACCCATGCGTTTCATCGGAACGAGCGACATCGCCTCTTTGAGGGCGGCCTCTTCCATGGCGATCATCCCGGTATCAATCAGCCCTGGGGCAATGCAGTTGACGGTGATCTTGCGTTTTGCCAGCTCAATGGCCAGCGCTTTGGTCGCGCCGATAATGCCCGCTTTGGCGGCACTGTAGTTAACCTGCCCGCGGTTGCCCATGACGCCTGACACCGAAGAGAGCGTGATAATCCGTCCGCCCTGGCGGGCGCCGATCATCGGCATGATGCATGGCTGAATGACGTTATAAAAACTGTCGAGATTGGTGTGGATCACCGCATCCCAGTCGCTGTCGCTGAGCGCCGGGAAGGCGCCATCCCGGGTAATGCCGGCATTGCTCACCACACCGTACCACGGCCCATGAGTCGCGATATCCTGCTCCAGCACCTCGCGGCACTGCTCACGGTTGGCGACATCAAAACTCAATGTCCGGCCCGCTCCCCCGGCGGCGCGGATGCTCTTCAGCGTCTGCTGCGCACCCTCTGCGTCACGATGATAATGGACGCCGACAATAAAGCCATCGGCCGCCAGCTGGCAGGCGATGGCACGCCCGATACCCTTGCTGGCACCGGTCACTAATACGGAACGACTCATGGTTTCTCTCCCTGATTAAAAAGCGTCGTTAACTCTTCCTGGGTGGGCTGGAAGGTGTTGATGCGGCCCGTTGCCAGCGTGTCATTCCCGCAGCAGATCGTGCAGTCGAAGCTACCGAAACGTTCATCCTGCATTAATAAGCTGACCGCGATGGTCAGCGTTTGCCCGGCGGGCAGAACGCCGGCGGCGCACACCAGTTCTCTGGCTCCCAGCACCATACCGAGGGCGATGTTGCCCAGGTTTTTCTGATGACGATGCCAGCCGGACCAGACGCCAATGGTCTGCGCCATCAGCTCCAGCGCAAACCAGCCCGGCAGATCGCCGTTGGCATCAAGAAACGGCGTCAGTACGCCCCCGGAGGCGACGGTCACGCGGCAGGTGGCCGTTTCCTCGGACACCTCCAGCACCTCTTCGAGCAGCAGCATCGGGGCATCGTGCGGCAGATAGGCGCCGGGCGCCAGGTAATGGCTCATGAAAGTCTCCCGAGTAAAATGCTGGCGTTGTTGCCGCCAAAAGCAAATGAGTTGGACAAAATCAGCGGGCGTTCCAGAGGCTGCGACGTCGCGATGATACCGCACTCCGCCAGCGCCGGGTCGCGCGGCGAGAGGCTGAAATCCTGCGCCGGCAGTGGCAAATGACGCTGCAAAATCAGCATACCGATTGCCGCTTCGGTGATCCCGGCGGCGCCGAGAGTATGTCCGGTGAGGTGTTTGGTTGAGCTGCACGGCACGGTGTCGCCAAACAGCTGCTGCATGACCTGCGACTCCACCCGATCGTTAAGCGGCGTGGCGGTGCCGTGCAGGTTGATATAGCCCACCGCCCCGGCGGTGATGCCGGCATCGTCAAGCGCCTGGGTAATGGCGCGGATGGCGCCTTCGCCCTGCGGATGCGGGGCCGAAATATGGTGCGCATCGCTTGATTCGCCGACGCCCAGCAGCGCGATCGGCTGCGGCTCGCGCGTCAGCAGCATCAGCGCCGCCCCTTCACCGATGGTGATCCCGCAGCGGTCGCGGGCAAAGGGCTGGCATCGCGTCACCGAAAGGGACTCCAGACTATGAAAACCGTTCACCGGCATCCGGCTCAGCGTATCGGCGCCGCCGACAATAGCCACGTCGGCGAGGTCGGCTTCAATCAGCCGTCGCCCGCTGATAATGGCCCTGGCGCTGGAGGAGCAGGCGGTGGAGAGGGTGAACGCCGGGCCGTCCAGCGCCAGCCAGTGGCTCAGAAAGCGCGACGGATCGCCCAGCTCCTGCTGCGGATATTGCCAGCCGGCGCTGGTCCCGCCGTTCAGCGTGGCAGCCACGTGAATATCGCCCTCGTCGAGGCCGGAGGTGCTGGTGCCGAGCACCACCGCGACGCGGTCGCTTCCGAAGCGCGCGATGGCCTCGTCGACCTGGGGACGGATCTGGGTTAGCGCCGCCAGCAGCAGCTGGTTATTACGCGATCGGTGGGCCGCAAAATCATCGGCAATGGCAGGCAGGACGGCATCCACGCCGCCGAGTACCGCTGCGGGCTGTCCCTCTAGCCAGCCCGCACGCGGGCGCATACCGGGGGCAATGCCGCGTGTCAGATTCGCGGCGATTTCATCGCAGTTGTCACCCAGCGCATTGATCATGCCGACAGCAGAAATGTAGATCATCTCAGTCACCCAGATATTGAATGGTGATGTGGTATTTAAAGGCCCGCTGCTCAATGCCGATCGGCTCGCGCTTACCCTGCCGGTTGAGGTAGGCGATCGCCGTCACCAGCTGCCCGCGGGCGTTGCGTAGCTCGCGGCGGTCGCCGGTGTCGATCAGGGTCCAGCCCTCCGGCAGCTGCGGTTGCCAGGCGGCGACAGGCCAGTGGCTGAGCATCACATCGGCCAGCACCTGACTTGCCGGCGGCAGCTGCGGAGCGGCGATAGACTGCTCGGTGTGCAGCCCCTTTTCATCATAGGTCACAAGAAACAGGCGGATCCCCATCGATGAGAGACCGGCGAGAGTGACTTTTTGCTCATCCGCGTTGAGCATCACCAGCAGCGACTGAGTCTGGCCGTGAAAACGCCCGGTAAGCAGCTGCTGGGCATTCAGCGGCGGGGTGATGCCTGGCGCCGGTAACGTCACGCGGGTTCCCGGCTCCAGCCATGCCTGCGGTCGCCCTTGCCCGGGGCTGGACGAGTGACTGCACCCGGCGAGGATGAAGGTGGCGGCCAGCGCCGCGGCGCACCAGAGTCTGTGTTTGATCATCGTCTTTTTTTCTCTTTTTTACCGGGCATCGCCAGCGGGGAGAGCAGGAAAGCGGTGAAAATACCGCTGACCAGCACAATGCCAAAACTGCTGATGGCCTGGGTGGCGCTGAAGACCAGCATGCCGAGGGTCAACAGGGTGGTCATCATGGCGAGGATGATGGCCAGCAGCGACGTCAGCGGCGTTCCGCGCGGGTTGCTGAAAAACAGGGTGTAGTTGATACCAATCCCCAGCACCAGCACCAGCGCCAGCAGTGAAAACAGGTTCACCGGGTGGCCGCTGAAGGCGAGGGCTGCCAGCCCGCAGCCTAACGACAGCACGGAGGGCACCAGGCCGATCGACCCTTTGCGCCAGCCGAGACGCAATATGGCGCCACAGGCGATGACCGCCAGCGCAACGACCAGCAGGCCCGTCAAAATATGGCGATAGAGAGTAAACAGTTCGTCAAAGGCACTTTTTCTGTCTACCCACGCGACGCCGGGCTGCTTTTCACTCAGGGCCCGTAGCGCCGCGCTTGTTTTCACGCCGTCAACCGGAACCAGCACGCCGCTCTCGCCCGCTGGCAGCGTCAGCCACAGCAGGCGCCAGCCTTCGCTGGCCGGGCTGGCAAGCCAGTCATCGACCGTGACCGGCATGGCCGACAGATCCGCATCGACCGTTTTGAGCCCGGCGTTTTGCAGCGCGGCGGTGACCGCCGGTGCTGCCGCGTTGAGCAGCGCCAGATCCTGGCGTTGACGGGCCAGCGAATTGAGCGGAAGCGTGCGATAACCGCTGAGCATCCCCTGACGTTTCGCCTCGGCAAGGGCAGGTGCAAAGGCCTCCAGCCGCTCCAGCGTCTGCTGCGGCGTCGCACCGTAGACCACGAACCATTTCTGATCAACGCTCTGGCCGGTCAGGGCGACGATCGCTTTTTCTTCGGCCAGAAGATGCTGCGGCAGCGCCTGGAGCTGTGAAATATCGTCATCGACCCGCAGGGTGGCGATACCGGCCAGCGAGAAGAGCGCCAGCGTCAGCGGCAGGCCAATATACAGTTTTTTGTTGCGTCGCCATGCCGCCAGCCAGCGAAGCATGAGCCCCATCGCCGGCACCGGGCGAACCGGCAGACCGCGGGACAGCAGCGGATGCCAGAAAATCACCGTCAGGCAGGAGGCGCTCAGTCCGACGGCGGCGAACACCGACATCTGGCGAATACCGGGGAAGGGGGCGAGCATCATGATGAGATAGGCCACCACGGCCGTCAGCAGCGCCAGCAGCAACGTGCGGCGGACTTTGGCAAGGCTTTGCCACGGCGTGGCATCATGCCCGTGGACCATACGTTCCGTGAGATAGTACAGCGTATAGTCGGCGGAGATACCGATAATGCTCATGCTCATCACCAGCGTCATCAGATGCAGTTCGCCAAACAGCAGCAGCGTGGCGACGGTGCCCGCCAGCCCGCCAATGCCGACGGAAATCACGCACAGCAGCAGCGGCCGAAGCGAACGGAAGGTCACGACGATAAGCAGGATCACCCCAAGCAGCGTGGCGATGCCGAGGGTGGAGATATCCTGCTTCGCCTGCTGGCTGGCGTAGTCGCTGTAAAACACCGTCCCGCGGGTGAGCACCTGTGCCTGCGGGTAGCGCGCTTTTAATTGCTCTTCCAGCTCCGCGAGGGTCGTCACGACGCGGTGCGTCTGCTGCATATCGAATGAGGAACCTGCCAGCTCGCCGTGGATCAGATACCAGTCATTTCCCTGCTTATCCTGGGCCACCAGCCAGCCGTCTTTGAGCTGCAAACGCTGGCCGTTTTGCGCCATCGCCAGCTGCGAGCCGCGCATCAGCATCAGCGGATCGTTTTGCAGCTCTTTGCCGCTGACGCCGGAAAAGGCGGAGTAGAGCTGGGAGAGGACCCACTGCGCCTGCGCTGCGCCGCCGTTTTGCAGGCGAGCGCGGGTGGCATCATCGATAAGCCCGTTGCGGTGCTGCCAGAAAAAGGCTCCCCACGCCTGCTGGCTGGCGGCATCCATTGGGCCTTTCACGTCCGCGAGAGCGTGCGATTGCTGAAGGAGAGTGAGCCATTCGCCTGCCGCCTGAGGACCGGCCTGCTTGCCGGGGCTCACCAGCCAGACTATCTGCCGGTCCAGCCGCTGCATAAAGCCATCGTTCAGGGCCGGGGGAATAGCGCCAAGGGTCTGCTTCGGCAACATCGCCAGTACGCTGCTGTTGACCCGCGATTGCGGCAGTAGCGTCAGCAGAACGCCCAGCATCAGCAGGCAGACGCAGCCCCACAGCAGCGCGATGCTCCGGCGGTTACGGTGCAGCAAATCGTTGTCGTTCGTCATCGGTCAGTTGCGCGGGCGTCAGTTGATGTTGAGAGAGGACGATATCGGTACGATCGCCTTGTTTATCATTGAGTTGAATATTTTCCAGGTTGCGCTGGCCCGCCAGGTCGATGGTGGCGAAGATTTTATCCAGCGGTGTGGTTTTCGGCGTCAGGCGCAGGGTCCATCGCCCTTCGCCGGTATCGGCAAACTCGACGCGGAAGTTCTGCTCCAGCACCTGACGGTCGGCCTGAAACAGCGCGCGCAGCAAATGGTTGAACTGGAACATCTGCGGGTTGTTCTCGGCGGTGATCGTCTGCGGCGGCTGGCCGCCGATCGCCTGTACCATCCGTTTATCATCCAGCAGGAGCTGCATCGGGAACGGGGCGGTCTGATCCCACAGCAGCCCCTGGTCGCGGGCGATCAGCATCTGGCCCTGGGATCGCAGCGGCTGCGGCAGATCCTTAATGGTACGGGTTTGATCGAAGTGGGCGCGGATCACCGGCTGTTCGGTAAAGCGCTGCTGCAGATCGTCAAGCGTCAGGGCGCTGAGCAACGGGCTAATCAGCAGCGCCAGCAGGGGCCACCATCTCATGGCTTCACCCCCATGCGCTCAAACAGGATGTCCGGGCTGACGAAGCTCATCTCACGGCTTTTCTCCTCCACGGCGACCTGGATGGTATAGCCGGTGGTGGTGCGTTTTCCGCTGTCGGCGGCGAAAATTTCATAGCCGATGCGCAGCCGGTTTTCGTACTCTTCTATCCGGGCGCGCACGCGAAAACGTTGTTCAAAGGTCAGCACGTCGCGATATTTCACCCGGGTATCCACCACCGGCCACAGATAGCCGGATTCTTTCATCTGGCGGTAGCCATAGTTGAACTGATTGAGCAGCGCCTCGCGGGCAATCTCAAAGTAGCGAAAGTAGTTGCCATGCCACACCACGCCCATCATATCGACGTCGTGAAACGGTACGGTCAGCTCTACCTCGGCAGTAAAACGGGGATCGTTAAGCACCCTTTACTCCTTCTCTTTGGCATCCGGCAGCTGCCAGAAATCGAAAAAATTGAACCAGTCCAGCGGCGACTGCAGCGCGTAGTGCTCAAGGCGCTGTGCATAGCGGTCAATGGCATGCTGTAACGCCGCCTGGCGTTCTGCGCGAGGCAGCGTCAGCGGGTCGGCGAAGGGTTCGCAATGAATATGCAGTTTGCCCTGCTGGCGCAGCGCAAAAATCAGCTGCACCGGACAGCGCAGGATCGACGCCAGAATAAACGGCCCCTGCGGGAAAGGCGCGGGTTGTCCCATGAACTCACTCCAGCAGACGCGCCATTCGCCGCCGCGCTGGGGCGTCACGGCGATGCGGTCGCCGACGATAGCCACCCATTCGTTCCGCTCCAGCTTCTCTTTGAGCAGCATCGCGGTCTCCGGGCCGATATCGGTCACCGGCATCAGGTTGATCCCGGCCTGCGGCGCCATCTCCTCCATGATCTGTTTAAAGCGGCGGGCGTTATCGCTAAACACCAGTGCGTTAATGACCTGACCGCCCTGCAATTGCGCCAGCGCCCGGCAGGCCTCGACATCGCCGAGATGGGAGGCCAGCAATAGCTTGCCGCCGGGAGTCCTGTTGCTGAGCGCTTCTTCCGCTCCGGGAGCGAAAACCACATCGCGTCCGAAGCGTAATTCGCCGCGCCAGCCGGCGATTTTGTCGAGCATCGCCTCGCCAAAGCGCAGAAAATGGCGATAGCTGTTGAGGTGCGCGGGCAGCGGCTGCTGACGGGCGGTAAGCTGCACGCGCACGCGCGACAGCCAGTTTTGCGAGGCCTGACGGGCGCGGTGCGCGATCAGCCAATAGACGGCCACCACCGGGTAGAGCAGCCACGAAAACGCCCTACGCCCCAGCAGTCGCCAGACCAGCAGCATCAGACGCATTCCCCACAGCCCTTTGACCTCCTGCTGCTGCGCCCAGTGGATTGTCCGACGGCGAAACAGCAGGGAAGGGATACGCGGCAGCATGCCGAGGAACAGGCGAGTGTGCATCCACGAGATGCGACAGTTGTCCTTAAGCGCATCAAAATGAGACAGCCCGTCCGCGGGATAGGTCACGCGGGTCGCAACAAAATGGCTGTCATTACCCTGCCAGTAGAGACGCACCATAACTTCGGTATCGAAATCCATCCGTTTACCCAGCGCCACGCGCTGTGCCAGCTGTAGCGTTGGCGCAATCGGGTAGACGCGAAAGCCGCACATGCTGTCTTTCAACTGGAGCGAGAGTGTTTCTATCCACACCCAGATGTGGGTAATCCAGCGGCCATAGAGGCGTGAGCGGGGGATCGTGTTGTCGTAAACGGGACGCCCGGAGATCAGCGCGGTCGGGTGTGCTTGCGCGAGGGTCAGCAGCTGTGGAATATCCTCAATGGCGTGCTGCCCGTCGGCATCCACCTGCACGGCGTGGCTGAAACCCGCCGCGGCTGCGGCCTGCAGACCGCGGATCACCGCCGCGCCTTTGCCGGCATTTTCCGTCAGGCGAATCAGCGTCAACCCGGGATCCTGCGCCGCCAGTTGTTCCAGCACCTGGCGCGTCGGCGCGTCGCTGCCATCGTCGACCACAATGCACGGCAGATTGCAGGGCCGTAAACGGGCCAGTACCCGGGGCATCATCGCGCCGTGGTTGTAGCAAGGGATCACCACACAGGGCGCGAAGGTTACTGACATAGACGGATTTTCCCGCTGCTGGCGGTATGCCGCGCTTCGCCATCGTGGCGCTGATAGTTGAAGGTGAGTATCTGGCGCGCTTCCTGCCAGTGCAGGGTGAGCGTGACGGTCGCATCCGGCAGGAGCGGCGCCTGGAATTTGACGTTCTGAATGCTGTGGAACCGCCAGCCTGGCGCCAGCAGCGTGGTGGCGTAATGCATGACCCAGTCCAGCTGGGCAACGCCGGGCAGCAGCGGCTGTACGGCAAAATGGCCGCTAAACCAGAAAAGGCCAGGATCGAGGTACAAGACAATCTCAACCTGCTGCTGATGCGCCTGATTCCCTTCAATTTCATGGGGTTTCATGAAATAACTCCTGTAATTGCGCATATACGCGCTTGTTCATGCTGTTCACCGGGATCTCTTCGATAATGCGCCAGTAGCGGGGAATGGCGACCGACTCAAGCCTTGGCCGAAGCGCTCGTCGCCACGCCTGCTCAAGGGGTTTATTGGCGGATTGCCACTTCTGACGGGTATGGTCATTGAGCACCAGCAGGACACCGATGGCCTGGCGGCCACCGCGGCTGACGGGTAAAGCCACCGCGTCCTGAATTCCCTCCAGTTCCAGCAGGCGCTGTTCAATTTCGCTGAGTGAAATCCGCTTTTCTTCAATTTTAACCACCCGTCCCCGGCGTCCGGCCAGACGAAACTGTCCGTCATCGGTGAATTGCAGGGTATCGTCGAGTAGCAGGCCATCTTGATGGGCAATCAGCGGCGAAAATACGCGAAACGCTTCGCCTTCGGGGAGAAAGCTGACCCCGGGGAAAGGCCGCCAGTCGTCTTGCTCCTGCTCGCGGCAGCGCCAGGCAAGGATGCCGGTTTCGGTACTGCCGTAAATCTCATCCGGCCTGCATTTAAGCCAGTCGCTCGCCCCGGTCACCTGCTCCCAGGGCAGTACTCCGCCGGCAGAGAACAGGATCGCCACCGGCGGCGGATTCAGTCTGGGGTCAAGGCGCTTCAAAAAGGCCGGACTGCTGATAAACGCATAGCGATGCCGGGGATCCAGCGCGCTGAGTTGCTCGGCATAATTCAGCATTGCCGCGTCTAGCGGCAGGCCGAGCGCCATGGGCAGGAAAATGCGAAAGGTCAAGCCGTAAAGATGCTGGGGTGCTACCGACGCGACAATACGACAGCCGGCCAGCCGGTCGGCAAAGTGCGTGGCCAGCAGTTCAGCCTCGCGGTCGAGAACGGCCAGCGATTTGATAATTCGCTTCGGTTGCCCCGTCGAACCTGAGGTGAACAGCTCAATGGCGGCGTCATCAGCCAGCGGGTGAAAGGTGACCGTCTGCGTGGGAGAGCGTCGGGAACGGCTGATGACCCATGTCGGGCCGCTCCAGCCAAGGGGCTTTTCACTGAGCACGCCATCGAACAGCGCGCGTTGCTCTTCCAGCTGAGAGAGGCGGCTGTGCCCCGGGATCACCGGCGTTTTGTGGGCATGCAGCGTGGCCAGCAGCGCGACCAGAAACAGATAGCTGTCGTCAAAACAGAGCGCCCAGCGTTGACCCTGGTGCTGCTGCAGCCGCTCCACGCAGCGCGCAACGTCATTGCGCAGATGACCCAATGTCCAGAACTGGTCTCCCCGCCAGGCCACGAGGGTGTCGGCCGAACGCGGGGCACTCAGCCAGCGGACCACAGAAAGAGGCGGCATCATAAGGATTCTCGCTTCATCACCCGACGGCGTACCAGCCACTCTCCGGCCATCAGGGCGCCGATCAGCAGATAGGCGATCATGCCGTTCCACGCGGTCCAGAGCGCCATATCACCGTACAGCGCCGTCAAGAGGGCGATACTGCCATTGACGATAAAAAACAGGCACCAGATCTGCGTGACCCGACGGGTATAGCGCACGGCGGCGGCGGGGAGGTGAGGCTCTCGTATGCGGGCCAGGCGTTCCACCAGCGGCATGGTTGTCCACAGCGAACCGCCGAACGCAGCCAGCATCACGGCGTTGACCACCAGCGGGTAAAACAGCAGCAGCTGGTGCGTTTTCAGCAGTGTGCTGGCCACGCAGAGGGCGATCCCCGCCAGCGCGACCACCTGGGTGACGATGCGCAGCGGACCCGCCTGCCGCCGGGTCTGGCGCAGGCGTAAATAGAGCAGCAGCGCCATTAAAGGGAGCAGCCAGCGCAGGCTGTTATGCGCGAGGCCCAGCCAGATGACGCCAGGCCAGGCCAGCAGGAGCAGGCTTGTCAGCAGCAGAATACCCTTGCGTGGAAGTGCCCCCGACATGCGGATCAGGCTTCCCGGGACAGGCGTTCGAGGGCATCAACCACATCCTGCACGGTACGCACGGCTTTAAATTCTTCTGCTTTGATTTTCTTGCTGGTTTTCTTCTGCAGGTGGACGATCATATCGACCGCGTCGATGCTATCCAGCTCCAGGTCTTCGTACAGCCGCGCTTCCGGTTTGATGTCTTCAGGATCGATCTCGAACAGCTTAACCAGCAGTGCCGAGACGTCGGCATAAATATCATGTGATTCAGTCATGGGGCGAGCCTCAGGTACGTTGAGCGTCGATAAACGCGGCCAGGGTGGCAACGGAGAAGAAATGCTGGCGCATCTCGTCGCTTTCGGCGGAGAGCACCACGCCGTAGCGGTTTTTTACCGCCAGCCCCAGCTCCAGGGCGTCGATGGAATCCAGACCCAGGCCATCGCCAAAGAGTGCCGCATCGGTGTCAATGTCGTCAGCCGACAGTTCTTCCAGATTCAACGTAGTAATTATGAGATTTTTAATTTCAAGATAGAGCGCTTGCATCATTAATTCCTGAAGTAGGCGTAGTACCTGATTGTAATTGAAGCAAAAGATGCCGATTTAGCTGCCGTGCCGCCAGCGATGGCGTCTGTGAGCTGGCATCGAAAAACTGGTTGATACGTATCCGCTCCCGCACCTCAATCGTAAACAGAGGTTTGGTGGGCGGCGCATCGTACCATTTGCACTGCTTGCCAAGCATGTGCTCGCTGCAGCGGATTGTCACGACCCGTAAATCGCTGGCGCAGCGCACGGCAATATTGGCCGCGCCGCGCTGTAACGTCATCTGTTCACCGGGGCGCGTCCGCGTGCCTTCGGGGAAAATCAAAATGGTATCCCCCTGCTGAAGGCGGCTCAGACTGGCGGGCAGCAGCGAATCCGCCTGGTCATTAAGCAGATAATCCGCTGCGCGAATCACGCCGCTGACGAACGGGTTCTTCAGCAGGCTGCTTTTTACCATGCAGTCGGTTTCCGGCATGATCGAAGCCAGCATCACGTAGTCGATCAGGCTGGGATGGTTGGCCACCACCAGACAGCCTCGCTCCTGGCGTAGAATATCACCGCCTTCAATGCGGTAATCCAGCACGCCGACGGCTCTGACCACCGCCAAAAAGAGGCGGAAACTGGCGGCAATGCTGCGCCGCGCCAGGCGACGGCGACGGGGTTTGTTCCTGATAACGATCAGCAGCAGGTTGAACCAGATGAGGGACAGCAGCAGTCCACCAAGACCGAACAAGGCGAAACAGACGCCGGTCATGGCTCCCCGCCAGACCCGGTTCAGTCGTGCCAGGATAGGGTTCATGCGCGGCTCCATTGCCACTGCACGCGCTCGCCGGGCAGGGTAAAGGCGGGGCTGTCCTGCAAATAGTGTTGTAAAAATAACAGGCTTTGCGGTAGCGCGGTCTCTGCGGACGTTTCGCCGCGACGGGTGACACAGCGCAGCGCCGTCCCGGCTTCAATCACCAGCGCCAGCGCATAGGGCCAGGTCGGCATTTCTGGCGATAGCTGCGGATGATAAAACTCGGGCAGGTAGCCGTCGAAATCCACCATTAATACCCGCTGATAACCTGCCTGCAGCAGGCACATGACTTCGCATAGCCCTTGCTGGAAGGTATCCCGCCCGGCCGACAGAGAGGAGGAAACGATCGGCCGCTGTGCGGCAATCGTCAGATTGCCCACCGCCGAATTATGGACGGAGAGGGCAAAGTCGGTCGGGGAGATGGCCTGCTGCGTCGCCAGGGCGTGGAGAATACGATAATTGCGTTCAAGTTCGCCGTGGCGACTGGTGTACAGTATGGCGTCGATTTGATGACGGCGCAGCATTGCCAGCCCGCACTCAACGGCGAGTTTACTGCCGGAGCTAAGACGTCTGGCGGTCATCATCGGTAATTCGGTTAATTTTGCCTGCGGGGCTGAGGGATCGAAGGCGTGCGGATGCCGTGACCATTGCTGCCACTGTGTCGCTTCGCTCATTCCCGGGGCTCTGCCCTGCCAGTCAACTATGTTTAGTGCAAATTTCATCAACGCGTATCCGCGATAAATCGGTGATCTTAGTGCCATTTTTAACGGCACTTTTTATTTTTGTTGTGGCACGCGTATACAGTATGGCTAACGCCTGGACCAACGATGTATTACCGGCCTGGATTGTTTACCGTTCCGCTTTTGGCCGACCGGATATCCGGCCTCAGAATGAGACTGAGGGCATATCGGCAAGCGTATTCACCGTATGGCAATTTATGCGGCGAAGTCAGGGCGTATTTTCGATATTTTCACATGCCAGCGCAATTTATTATGGTAACTATTCGCGCCTGAGAGAGATATTCTGTTATTCCATCAACAGGTCTGTGACCTGACTCTGACATTTCCGCCACATATTCTACCGGGTGGCAAACGAATACATAGGATAATGCCGAAACCGGTTTCGCATCAGAATAGTCTCTGATCCTGTTCCTCTTCAGGAGTCAGCATTTGCGCGCTGACTCCTGAATCAATGATGGGCTGAGATGACGTGGACAATCACAGGCTCGAACCAGCGGCTAAATTTACCTGAATATCTTTATCCAGATTGTGGACCCAGCGGTTATAGTTTTTATGGATTTTCCCACCGGAGGCCATCATATTGCTGCTGCTGACGTAGTGAATAGAATAACCGCTGGCGGAGTAATTAATACGGACCTCAACGACATGGTCGCGCGCCTGCTGACGCGCGGCGATCGCGCCAGGCGCGGTTTGCGACATGATCCACTGGCGCTGCACGCCGGCCCGCAGAATGGCCTGTTTCACCTGATCCTCTGTATGACCGGCGCTCACGGCGGTCTGGATTTGCTCCACCGGCGCGGTGCGCGCACAGCCGGCCAACGCGCCTGCAACCGCAATAGCGGCGAACCACTGCACATACTTTTTCATGAACACTCCCTGTCAAATTACCGGTAATACAATGAAATGGCTGACGTTAAAAATGAATGTCAGTCGCCATATAGTTCCGGATAAATATCCGGTATGGATTTCCGTGTTGTCTTAAGATGAGACGGTTTTCATCATAAAGGATAGCGAGCGAGGCCACCAGCAGTTATGAGTGATAATGAATGGTTTGATGAGGTTGAATTTTAACGGCATGGCGGGAATTCCCGAAGCTTATACCCTTGACATTATTATTCGCCAGACCGTTAATTCGCGGGGGATATTCAGGTATATCGCTGACGGTATTTAAATAAATATGTCGTAGATTGCCAGTGGCATGTGTGTTGGCGACGTCCGTTCACTCCGCTGACCGGGCTATCGGTGTTCCCGGGCGAGTCTTGCTCCTCACCCGACGCCGCCTTCGGCTATTCACATTTGCTCCTGACGAATGGGGCTCTTTTGCCGGCCTGTTCCGGCTAGCGACAAAAACATTCATCCCGTGGCGGAGCGAAAATGACCGTCAGTTATCCTCTGGCAGCACTTGCTGGCAGACGCTGTACTCGATGCTGAGATTGACCGTGCGGCCCGTCGAGCGCGAATTTCTGCGCCGCGGGCTGCTTTTGAGCAGACGACGTGGTAATAGTGAAACATTGTTGTAAAAGTCAGGTGGACCCAATGCCCGAACCCGTTGACGAACCGGCGCTCAATGGAGTGCGCCTTAATCTGCGGATTGTCTCCGTGGTGATGTTTAATTTTGCCAGCTACCTGACAATTGGCCTGCCGTTGGCCGTTCTGCCGGGCTATGTCCATGATGTGATGGGATTTAGCGCGTTCTGGGCCGGCCTGGTCATTAGCCTGCAATATTTTGCCACTCTCCTCAGCCGCCCTCATGCCGGACGCTACGCCGATCTCCTTGGGCCGAAAAAGATCGTGATCTTCGGGCTGTGCGGCTGTTTTCTCAGCGGTTTGAGCTATCTGCTGGCGGCCGTCGGCAGCGGCTGGCCGATCCTTAGCCTGACTCTGCTGTGCCTCGGCCGGGTGATTCTCGGTATCGGGCAAAGCTTTGCCGGTACTGGTTCAACGCTATGGGGAGTGGGGGTGGTGGGCTCGCTGCATATCGGGCGGGTGATTTCGTGGAACGGAATCGTGACTTACGGGGCGATGGCGATGGGGGCGCCGCTCGGCGTGCTCTGTTACTCCCTTGTCGGGCTGCCGGGGCTGGCGTGGGCGATTATGGCCGTGGCGCTGGTCGCTATTCTGTGCGCGCTGCCGAGGGCGGCGGTCAGAGCGACGAAGGGCAAAGCGATGACGTTTCGCGCCGTGCTGGGCCGGGTCTGGCCGTATGGGATGGCGCTGGCATTGGCTTCCGCCGGGTTTGGCACGATCGCGACGTTTATTACCCTGTTTTACGACGCCAAAGGCTGGGACGGCGCGGCGTTTGCGCTGACGCTATTTAGCTGCGCGTTTGTTGGCACGCGTCTGCTGTTCCCCAATGGCATTAATCGTCTGGGGGGGCTGAACGTCGCGATGCTGTGCTTTAGCGTTGAGATTGTCGGACTTCTGCTGGTGGGGTTGGCTGAGACTTCAACGATCGCCAAAGTCGGGACCTTCTTTGCTGGCGCCGGTTTTTCACTGGTCTTCCCTGCGCTGGGGGTGGTGGCGGTGAAGGCGGTGCCGCAGCAGAATCAGGGCTCGGCGCTGGCGACCTATACGGTATTTATGGATCTGTCTTTAGGCATTACCGGGCCGCTGGCCGGGCTGCTGATGGCATGGGCCGGGATTTCCACCATTTATCTGGCGGCGGCGGGGCTGGTGGCGGTGGCGCTGTTGCTGAGCTGGCGGTTAAAAAAACGGCCCCCGGCGGTGTCACCGGAGGCCGCTACGTCAGGCCAGTAGTTACTGGATGACGAGGGTATTGATGATGTTTTCAGCTGCGCTTTGCGCCTGCTGCTGATTGTCTGCCGGCAGCGTGATCTGCAGGGTCAGCAGCTTATCGTCAACCTTGCCGAGAATGACGGAAGACCAGGCGGTCTGGCCTTTGGCGGAGATGATGCTGTCCAGCTGCTGCAGCGTGTGGCCTTTGATATCAATCGATTTATTGGTGACAACCTGCAGCTGTGGATCGCGGCTGCGCTGCTGATCTTCCAGGCGTTGAGCCAGCACGCTCAATTCTTCATTGGTGCTGTCACCAACAATCACGATCACCGCTTTCTGTCCGGTGGCGTCAGAATAGACGTGCATGTTATTGGCCTGGGTACCCAGCTTGCCGCTCTGATCGGTCATTCCTGCTGGCAGGGAAAAACTCAGCTTGCCATCCAGCAGGCTGATATTTTGTCCGCTGGCATTGCTTTCCGCAGCAGCCCCGGCAGTCGGCGTTTTTGTGTCGCTGTTATCACAGGCCGCAAGCCCCATAACCAGCAGGCCAATACCGACATATTTAACCAAATTGCGCATTGACATCTTCCTTTCGATAAACGGCCATTAACGGCTCATTCGCTTATCTTATCACATCAACCTGCGAGTACTCTTAACCTGGCTGCAATGCGGATAAATCAGATTTATCTGCCAGTTTTTTCAGCAGCATATTCAACAACATGCCATACATCGGCAGGAAGAAAACAATGCTAATCAGTACCTTGAAGCTGTAGTCGACAATCGCGATTTCTCCCCAGTTCGCCGCCATAAACGGGTCCGGACTACGCCAGAAAGCGATGAAGAAAAAGGCCAGGGTATCGCTGACGTTGCCGAACAGGGTCGAGGCGGTCGGCGCCAGCCACCAGCGGCGGTTTTGACGCAGGCGGTTAAAGACGTGGACATCGAGGATCTGGCCCAGCGCGTAGGCCATGAAACTGGCGGCGGCGATACGGGCGACGAACAGGTTAAAGTGGGTCAGCGCGGCAAAGCCTTGCCATTCGCCCATATAAAACAGGGACGAGATGCCATAGGAGATCAGCAGCGCCGGGACCATCACCGCCAGGATAATGCGTCGTGCCAGCGGCGCGCCGAAAATCCGCACCGTCAGATCGGTGGCGAGGAAGATAAACGGAAAGCTGAACGCGCCCCAGGTGGTATGAAAACCAAAAATGGAGATCGGGAGCTGCACCAGATAGTTGCTGGAGGTGATAACCAGCAAATGAAAAAGAGAAAGCCAGACCAGCGCTTTTTGACGCTGTGACGTTGTAAATGGACTCATATTGTGACCTTTTTAGTGATTGGGGTGAGGGAACCCAATAAATCAATACTCGTGCCGTGTTTTGCCAACCCACGAGTACCAGTTTGAAGCGGCAGAATGATACTGCGTTGAGCGGGTATTGCAATGGTTGTTTTTCGCGCAAACGTTAACCTGACTTGCGTAGCGGAAAAGTGGGGGTAAACTAGGGCCGTTTTGTTGATGTGAGATGAAAATGACCGAACTTTTCTCCAGCCCTGACCACACTCTGGATGCTCAGGGCCTGCGTTGCCCGGAGCCGGTAATGATGGTGCGTAAGACCGTACGTACTATGCCGGTGGGCGAAACGCTGCTGATTATCGCCGACGATCCGGCGACAACCCGTGATATTCCGGGTTTTTGCCGCTTTATGGAGCATGAGCTGCTGGCGCAAGAAACCGCGGCGCTGCCCTATCGCTATCTGATTCGTAAAAGCCATTAAGCACGGGTTTGCGTGCCTCTCCCGGAGGCGGGGCAATGCCCCTGTCCGGGCTACAAAATCCAAAGACCGCACGCTCCCGTAGCCCCGGTAAGCAGCGCGCCACCGGGGGTAAACGGTGCGATTGCCGCAGGCCGTCTTCCCGGAGGCGGGGCTATAAAGTCCAAAAACCGCACGCTTCCGTAGCCCCGGTAAGCAGCGCGCCACCGGGGGTAAACGGTGCGATTGCTGCAGGCCGTCTTCCCGGAAGTGGAGCTACCAAATCCAAATATCGCACGCTCCCGTCGCCCCGGTAAGCAACGCGCCACCGGGGTCTTTCCGCTTACTTCTTACGTAACAGTCGCAGGGCGTTAGCGGTCACCAGCACCGTAGCCCCCGTATCGGCCAGCACCGCCAGCCACAGCCCGGTCAGTCCGAGCAGCGTAGTGATAAGAAAAATTCCCTTTAAGCCAAGCGCAATCGCAATGTTCTGCCGAATATTGGCGTGGGTGGCGCGGGCCAGGGAAATCATCTGTGCCAGACCGGTTAAGCGGTTATGCGTCAGGGCGGCATCGGCGGTTTCCAGCGCCACGTCGGTTCCGCTGCCCATGGCGATACCAATGGTGGCGGCCTTCATTGCCGGCGCGTCATTAATCCCGTCACCGACCATCGCCAGCGGCGCAGCGGCATTGAGCGCCGTGACCGCCTCCACTTTATCGGCCGGCAGCAGCCCGGCACGGAATTCCAGCCCCAGTTCCCCGGCAATGGCGGCAGCCGCCCGCGGGTTATCACCGGTCAGAATTACGCCCTGCACCCCCAGACGATGCAGATCGTCGACCGCCTGACGGGCGTCGTCTCGCAGCGTATCCTGCAGCGCCAGAATGCCGAGCAGAGACTGTTCGCGCAGTACCAGCACAACCGTCTGACCCGCGCTCTCCAGCTGCTGAATCTGCGCCTCATGCTCTGCGGCGGCGTCGTTGCCTGCCGCGCAAATCAGTATCTGATGACCGTCGACTTCGGCTTCAATGCCCGAACCCGCCAGTGCGCGCTGACCGCGGGCAGACGGAATCGTCAGCTGGCGCTGCTGGGCTTCGCGCACGATGGCCTGCGCCAGCGGGTGGCTGGAGCCTTGTTCCACTGCCGCCGCCAGCGCCAGCAGGTCATTTTCATCCACGTCATTCAGGGCGATGGCGGCGGTGACGCGCGGTTGGCCGACGGTTAGCGTCCCGGTCTTATCAAAAGCCACCTGACGTATGCGACCCAGTTGCTCAAGCGCTGCGCCGCCTTTAATCAGGGCACCGCGACGCGACGCCACCGCCAGCCCGGAAGTAATGGCCGCCGGAGTGGAAATGACCAGCGCACAAGGACAGCCGATCAGCAGCAGCGTCAGACCTTTGTAGATCCACGGTAGCCAGGCGGCGGCAAAGAACAGCGGCGGTACGATGGCGACCAGCAGGGCGACGACCATAATGGCCGGTGTGTAAATCCGGCTGAAACGATCGATAAAGCGTTCAATCGGCGCCCGACGTTCCTCCGCTTCTTCAATCAGCTTCAGAATGCGGTCAATGGCGCTGTCGCCCGGCTCAGAAATCACCGTCAGTTGCACCAGGCGGTCGACGCTGGTGGCGCCTGCCGCCACGCGTTCTCCGGAGCGGCGCTCGATCGGCACCGACTCACCGGTTAAGGCACTTTCATCGAAGCTGGCGAACGGCGTGCGCAGCTGACCATCGGCGGGCAGGCGACCACCTGCTGCGACTTCAATTACGTCTCCAGGGCGGAGATCGCGCTGGGCGACGGTTTCCCGCACGCCGTCACGCAGGCGAGTGGCGGTATCGGGTTTTAACGCCATCAGCGCGCTTACCCCCTGGCGGGCACGGCTGGCCGCCCAGCCTTCAAGGCGCTCGCCAACCATAAACAGCAGCAGCACCATCGCGGCTTCGGCCGTTGCGCCGATAAACAGTGCCCCGATGGCGGCGACGCTCATCAGTGTTTCAATGGCAAACCAGCTACCGCTGCGGATCAGGCGCAAAGCCTGACGAGCGACGGGCCACAGACCCACAAGCGTGGTGGCAATGAATGCCAGCTCGCCGAAGGGGTGGTTGAGCTGCTCCAGACCCCAGCTCAGCGCCATCAGTAGTACCAGCGTTATCAGCGGCAGGTTCTCGCGCAGAGGTGAGGTTTCCGGCGGCGGGGCGCTTTCATCGCGCAGCGTATAGCCCGCGGCACGTACCGCGCTTTCGACGGCAGTGCGAATATCGGCATCGGCGTTGACCAGCAGTTTTTCGGTGGCAAACAGAACCTGCACCTGGTTGACGCCGGGTACCTGGCGCACCGCCGTTTCGACTTTACGGGCGCAGGCGGCGCAGTCCATGCCTTCAACCAGCCAGCGATAGCGCGCCTCGTTTAACCCCTCGCTGTCGGCGGCGTTATCGGCGGCACAGCCAGATTCCGTGCAGCAGCTGTCAGCCTGGGCGACAACCGGCTTTAATTTGAATGACGAGAACTGTGGGACTTTTTTATCCTGCGTTTCTGGAGTCGACATGGGACCCTCCCGGTAATGATAATTTTCTCATTACCAGAAGGATACACTCTGGAGTCGACTCCAGAGTCAAGCGCAAAATTACAGATACAGCGCGCGGACGATCAGAAAGTGGCCGGCAAAGTAGAAGGCGGCGGCGATGGCGTTATCGGCGCGGAAGCGACGGCGATAGTGGCTGATCAGCCAGACAATATTACTCAACAGCAGGAATGTCGCACCGGCGAAGCCTGAGAATGCGGTATCCGTCGGGCGGAAGAACCACAGCTCACCGGCCAGCCAGACCATCACCAGGGTCATGCCGATAAAGGTGAAAACCGGCATGCGCAGATCTTCCAGCCGGCTCCAGATGACCGCAAGCAGCAGCGCGCCGATAACCAGCAGCACCAGCGGCAGCGGCCAGAAAAACGACATCGTCATCTGGCTGGCAAACCAGATCGTGTACAGCAGATGCGACAGGAAAAAGGCCCCCACCGCATACATCACCCGCTGGCGCGGCAGCAGCGTTAATGCATCGCCCAGCAGCGAAGCGCACAGCCCGGCGAGTACCAGGTAGCTGATAGCGTTGAACATTGGCGCCTGCCAGGCCAGCAGCAGCAGCAGGATCAGCGTGACGGGTTTAAAAACCCAGCGCTGCCACGTGGGGCCGCGATAGGACGCATCGACGAAAAGCCATGCGGAGAAACAGACAGCAATAAACGACCAAAGCATAGTAAGTCCTTGTATCTGTTATTATTAAGTGAGTGGTGTATTGGCAGTACTGAAACTTAGTGTAGTGGTTCGGGCGGGCAGATGACAACGTTAATCAAGGCGCGGTATGCTTATTCCTGAGAATTCTTATGGGTGAGATGAATGAGCAAGGTTCCCCTGTTTTTTATTATCGTCGTCGCCATTATTGTGGTGGCCGCATCGGTCCGCTATGTACAGCAACGACGGGAAAATATGGCTAACGACGCCGCGCCGCTGCTACAAAAGCGGGTGGTGGTGAGTAACAAACGGGAGAAGGTGATCAACGATCGCCGGTCGCGCCAGCAAACCGTAGCCCCCGCCGGCAGCGATATGCGCTATGACGTGAGCTTCAGGCCGGAAACCGGTGGCCTGGAAGTCAGTTTTCAGCTTGAGGCGGCGCAATATCATGCGCTCAGCGTCGGTGACCGGGGAACGCTGAGCTACAAAGGCTCAAGGTTTGTCGCGTTTACGCCAGAACCTTGAGCCCACGAGGTTACTTCTTACGCAGCGTGGCCTTGAGTTTTTTCTGCCAGGCCACCAGTTCAAACACGCCAAAGATAAAAATACGGACCTGTTCAAAACGGCTCAGCGGCGGGGCATCTTTCGGCTGAGTGGCCTTCAGCAGCGTCAGCTGCAGACCGTGCATCAGGATCATAAAGATCAGAGCAACGTTAACGAAGATGTTCAGCGGCTTCGGGAAAGGCTGAAACAGGTTTAATAATAAAAATGCCCAGACGCACAGCATCAACACGCGGCCAAAATTAATCAGCATAATTTTCTCCTTTTGCCTCACGTTGATAGAGACGGTAGGCGACCTGTCCGGCCACTTTCTCACGATACAGATGCCAGCATGCCGGCACCGGCGGTAAGCCATTTTCGACTTCGCTCTCAACGTAGATGAGCGCTTCATCGGCGAGCCAGCCGTTATTTTCCAGCAGACGCAGCGTCTCTTCCAGCAGACCTTTGCGGAAAGGCGGATCGACAAACACGATATGGTGCGGCGTGCCTGGCTGATTAAGGTAGCTGAGCGTATTGGTATTGACCACCTTGCCATGGCTGGCTTTCAGGGTCGCCAGGTTTTTTTGCAACTGTTGAGCGACGCCGCGCTCCATTTCCAGCAGCGTGGTGCTGCCCGCATAGCGCGACAGCGCTTCCAGCCCGAGGGCGCCGCTGCCGGCAAAGCAATCGAGGCAGTGCGCATCGACCATGACAGGCGCCAGCCAGTTAAAAAGGGTTTCACGGACCCGGTCGGTAGTCGGGCGCAGGCCCGGGCTCTCGGGCACCGGTAATTTCCGCCCCCGCCATTGCCCACCAATAATACGGATCTGGCCGCTGCCCGTGTGGTTTGGTTTCTTCATCTCGTTGCTCAGGTCTCCACTTTCAGCCCGCTATTCTAGCGATCGAACGCGGATGACGAAACCTTAATCCGGGGGCGGTGATGCGAGTTAAGTTAAGTGATAGACTATCCGACTAATTTCATCATTTTTCAGCTTCCGCTATTGTTATGCCGAAGCTGTGCCATGAATAAACAGCGGGAGTGTCGTCGCAAATGGCAAAAGAGAAAAAACGTGGCTTCTTTTCCTGGCTGGGCTTTGGACAAAAAGAACAGGCGCAGGAAACCGAGACCGAACAGAAAGTAGAAGGGCAAACCGACGTTGCCGAACAGCATTCGGCTACAGCGTTGCCTGCTGAGACGGTGGCGGCACCAGAAGCGGATACGGTAAGCGCTTCTACGGTGGAGAAAGAGGACGCGGAAGCTTTTGCGGCCGATGTCGTTGAGGTGACTGAACAGGTTGTTGAGAGCGAATTACCGCACTCTGAGCCGGTGACGCCTGCGGTTGAAGCCCCGGCCGAAGTCGAAGCGATCCCTCAGCCGCACGCTGCTATTGACGAAGCGCCAGCCGCCAGTACGTGGGTCGAAGAGGCTGCCGTTGAACAGGTTGTGGCTGAGACCGCTGCTGAAGAGACGGTTGCTGAAAAGCTGCCGGCGGAAGACCTCGCTGCTCCGGAGTCGCTGGTCGAAGATGCGATCGCTCAGCCGGTTGTCGCGGAAGCGGTAGCAGGGCAGACGCCGGAAGCGGTGACGGATGAGCCGCAAGTCGCTGCCGTGGACGACGCGGTGAGTGATGAGCCGCGCGGTGAGGAGCAGCCTGAATCTGCTCTGTCTGATGAAGAGCTTGAAGCTCTGGCGCTCTCCACTCAACCTATTGATGATAAAGAGGTTGTTGAAGCGGAAGAACAGAGTCAGCCGGATGATTCCGCTCAGCAGGAGCAGGAAAAACCGACGAAAGAGGGCTTTTTCGCCCGTCTGAAACGCAGCCTGATTAAAACCAAACAGAACCTCGGTTCCGGATTTATCAGTCTGTTCCGCGGCAAAAAAATCGACGATGATCTGTTTGAAGAGCTGGAAGAGCAGCTGCTGATTGCTGACGTCGGCGTGGAAACGACCCGTAAGATCATTACCAATCTTACCGAAGGCGCCAGCCGTAAGCAGCTACGTGATGCGGAAGCGCTGTATGGCCTGCTGAAAGAAGAGATGGGCGATATCCTGGCGAAAGTGGATGAGCCGCTGAATGTTGAAGGGAAAACGCCATTTGTTATTCTGATGGTGGGCGTGAACGGCGTGGGTAAAACCACCACTATCGGTAAACTGGCGCGTCAGTTCGAACAGCAGGGTAAATCGGTGATGCTGGCGGCCGGGGACACCTTCCGTGCCGCGGCGGTAGAACAGCTGCAGGTCTGGGGTCAGCGCAACAACATTCCGGTGATTGCTCAGCATACCGGCGCGGACTCGGCATCAGTGATCTTCGATGCTATTCAGGCCGCGAAGGCGCGAAATGTTGACGTGCTGATCGCCGATACCGCGGGTCGTCTGCAGAATAAATCGCACCTGATGGAAGAGCTGAAGAAAATTGTCCGGGTGATGAAAAAACTGGATGAAGATGCGCCGCATGAGGTCATGCTGACCATCGATGCCAGCACCGGGCAAAACGCGATTAGCCAGGCCAAACTGTTCCATGAAGCCGTTGGCTTGACCGGCATCACATTGACTAAGCTGGACGGTACCGCGAAAGGTGGGGTTATCTTCTCGGTCGCCGACCAGTTCGGTATTCCGATTCGCTACATTGGCGTCGGTGAACGTATTGAGGATCTGCGTCCGTTTAATGCGGGCGACTTTATTGAGGCACTTTTTGCCCGAGAGGATTAATCATGATTCGCTTTGAACAAGTCAGCAAAGCCTATCTCGGTGGGAGACAAGCGCTGCAGGGGGTGAATTTCCACCTGCAGTCGGGCGAGATGGCATTTCTGACCGGCCACTCCGGCGCGGGGAAAAGTACCCTGCTTAAGCTTATCTGCGGTATTGAACGGCCGAGCGCCGGGAAAATCTTATTCGGCGGCCACGATATTAGCCGCCTGAAAAGCCGTGAGGTGCCGTTTTTGCGCCGTCAGATCGGCATGATTTTCCAGGACCACCACCTGCTGATGGACCGTACGGTGTTTGATAATGTCGCTATTCCGCTGATTATTGCCGGCGCCAGCGGCGATGATATTCGTCGCCGTGTGTCGGCGGCGCTGGACAAGGTCGGGCTGCTGGACAAAGCGAAAAACCTCCCTATTCAACTCTCCGGCGGCGAACAGCAGCGCGTGGGGATTGCCCGCGCGGTGGTCAATAAGCCTGCGGTGTTGTTGGCGGATGAACCTACCGGTAACCTCGACGAGGCGCTCTCGGAAGGGATTTTACGCCTGTTTGAGGAGTTTAACCGCGTAGGCGTAACGGTTCTGATGGCGACGCACGACCTGGGGCTGATTTCCAGCCGCTCGTATCGCATGCTGACCCTGAGCGACGGTCATATGCATGGAGGCCATTGGGGTGAATAAGCGCGACGCAATAAACCAGATTCGCCAGTTCGGTAGCAGGCTCGATCGCCTCCGCAATGGCGCAGGCGCGGGCGGCGGCGGTGGGCGTAATGCGCCGAAGCGGCCAAAAGCAGCGCCGGGCCCGGCTTCCCGTAAGAGCAACGTCTTTAACGAACAGGTTCGCTATGCCTGGCATGGCGCGGTCCAGGATTTAAAAAGTACGCCGCTGGCTACCTTCCTGACCATTATGGTTATCGCCATTTCGCTGACGCTGCCAAGCGTGTGCTACATGGTGTACAAGAACGTCAACAGCGCGGCGGCGCAGTACTACCCGTCGCCGCAGATCACCGTTTATCTTGAGAAAACGCTGGACGATGACGCGGCGGCGCGAGTGGTTGGCCAGCTCCAGGCAGAACAAGGCGTAGAGAAGGTGAACTATCTGTCGCGGGATGAAGCGCTTGGCGAGTTCCGCAACTGGTCTGGCTTTGGTGGCGCGCTGGATATGCTGGAAGAGAACCCCCTTCCGGCCGTCGCGATTGTCGTGCCGAAGCTGGATTTCCAGAGCACCAATGCGCTGAATACGCTGCGCGATCGCGTGACGCACATTCAGGGCGTGGACGAAGTGCGTATGGATGACAGCTGGTTTGCCCGCCTCTCCTCGTTGACCGGGCTGGTGGGCCGGGTGTCGGCGCTGATTGGCGTGCTGATGGTGGCGGCTGTGTTCCTCGTTATCGGCAACAGCGTACGCCTGAGCATTTTTGCTCGTCGCGATACCATTAACGTGCAAAAACTGATTGGCGCGACCGACGGCTTCATCCTGCGTCCGTTCCTGTATGGCGGTGCGCTGCTGGGCTTCTGCGGTGCCTTTTTATCGCTGATTTTGTCGGAAATTATGGTGATGCGCCTGTCGTCCGCGGTGACGGAAGTCGCGCAGGTGTTTGGAACCAAGTTTGAACTCAGCGGGTTAGGCTTCGACGAGTGTCTGCTGATGCTGATTGTCTGCTCGATGATTGGCTGGGTGGCGGCCTGGCTGGCTACCGTGCAACATTTACGTCACTTTACCCCCGATTAAAAAAAGTCTGATATAATCTTTCCCTGCACTGATGAATGTCTCTCTGCAGGGAAAGAGTCCCTGTTGTCTCTTCCCTACGTTTCATTTCCATGTCACATTTTGTGCGTAATCTATTCACATCGTTGCATGGAACTTGTGGATAAAATCACTGTCTGATACTAATGTGGGTGATATTCTCGTTGCTCATAAACGCTGGCATGTTTGTTGCTCATCTCATGGGAACCATCACGTCAGACGATATCGATTGAGAGGATTTGAATGACCAAAGATATGCAAACTTTAGCTTTAGCCCCCGTTGGTAACCTGGAATCGTATATCCGGGCTGCGAACAGCTGGCCGATGTTATCGGCTGATGAAGAGCGGGAGCTTGCTGAAAAGCTGCATTACCAGGGCGATCTGGAAGCAGCGAAAAGGCTGATCCTGTCTCACCTGCGCTTTGTTGTTCATATTGCTCGTAATTACTCGGGCTATGGCCTGCCGCAGGCGGATCTGATTCAGGAAGGCAACATTGGCCTGATGAAAGCCGTGCGTCGTTTCAACCCGGAAGTGGGCGTGCGTCTGGTTTCCTTCGCCGTACACTGGATTAAGGCTGAAATTCACGAATACGTTCTGCGTAACTGGCGTATTGTGAAAGTCGCGACCACCAAAGCGCAGCGTAAGCTGTTCTTTAACCTGCGTAAAACTAAGCAGCGTCTGGGCTGGTTTAACCAGGATGAAGTCGAGATGGTGGCCCGTGAGCTGGGCGTGTCGAGCAAAGACGTACGTGAAATGGAATCCCGTATGGCGGCGCAGGACATGACCTTCGACATGTCGTCGGACGACGAGTCCGATAGCCAGCCGATGGCACCGGTGCTCTACCTGCAGGATAAAACGTCTAACTTTGCCGATGGCATTGAAGATGATAACTGGGAAGAGCAGGCGGCCAACAAGCTGACCGACGCGATGCAAGGTCTGGACGAGCGTAGCCAGGACATTATCCGCGCCCGCTGGCTGGACGAAGACAATAAGTCGACGCTGCAGGAACTGGCGGATCGCTATGGCGTGTCGGCTGAGCGCGTGCGCCAGCTGGAAAAGAACGCGATGAAGAAACTGCGTACTGCCATCGAAGCATAACGCAACAGCGTACATACTCGCCTCTGTGCAGGCACCCGATAACGCCCCACATTACGTTGGGGCGTTTTGTTTTTCTGCGTCTGCTTTTTCGGCCAGCACCTGCGGGCATAGCGTCTGCAGACATGCCAGCAGGATACGGAAGGCCGGCTCCATTTGCGCTTCTGCCAGGCTGGCAAAGCCCATCAATAGCCCCTTCTTACGTTCTTCCGTCAGATAGTAGCGCGAGAGCGGACGCACCAGAATATTGTGGGCATTGGCCTGTCTGGCGATCGCGACATCGTCCGCGTCGTCTGGCAAGTTGAGGATCAGATGCAGACCGGCGTTATCGCTGAAATCTGACAGCGCCTGCGGGCTGCAATAGCGCTGAATCAGCTCGGTCAGGCAGGCGCGACGGCGGCTGTACAGCAGGCGCATTCGTCGGATATGGGCGGAGTAATGGCCCGCGTTGATGAATTCCGCCAGCGCCATCTGAATCAGCGAATGGCCGCCGCGATAGAGTTCGGCATGGGCGCTTTTCAGATCGCCAATCAGCGGACGCGGCAGCACGACATACCCCAACCGCAGCCCCGGGTAGAGAGTCTTACTGAATGTTCCGATATAGACGACCGGCGCGTCGGCAATCAGTCCCTGCAGCGCCGGAATCGGCTGGCCGGAAAAGCGAAATTCGCTGTCGTAATCATCCTCGACGATCCAGCAGCCGTGCTGGCGCGCCAGAGCCAACAGGCGCTGACGGCGCTCCAGGCTCATCACCGCCCCCAGCGGATACTGATGCGATGGGGTGACAAAAATCAGGTGCGGCGCCGCCTCAACTGTCTCCGGCGGGCACAGGCCGTTGGCATCGACGGTAATGGGATTGACCCGCACATCATTCATCGCCAGCACGTGACGGATCCCCCAGTAGGAGGGCTCCTCGACCCACGCCAGATCGCCACTATCGCAGAGCATACGCGTCACCAGATCGATTGCCTGATGGATCCCTTCCGTAATAAGAATTTGATCTGCCTGGCAGTGAACGCCTCGGGACACGCGCAGGTAATCCACTAATGCCTGCTGCAGTTCCGGCGTACCGCCGTTACAGCTGTAGCTCAGTCGCTCGGGTTTCGGGCGGCGGCTGATACGGGCCTGAATCTTGCTAAATAGCGGGTGGGGGAAAGCATTGACGTCCGGTACGCCAGGGATAAACGCTCCCCACTGGCGCGGGCTGGCGCTGACGTGGCTGAGCAGCTGTTGCCCGCGGCGCGACAAAAAGGGGGTTGCCGTCAAGTCGCTGCTATTTTCGGCGATGCTGCCAGTAGAAAGAGAAATATCCGGCCCGGTTTTCGCGACGAATGTGCCGCTTCCGCGGCGGGAAACCACATATCCTTCCGCCTGCAATTGTTCATAAGTTGTTAATATGGTGTTTCTTGAAACGCCGAGCTCCCCGGCCAGATCTCGCGAGGGGGGCAGGCGGCTATGGGGCGCTAAAGAACCGTCCAGAATCGAGCGACGAACCGCGTTGTATAAGCGTTTATGCAGCAGCGGGTCTGTCTCCTCCTGCAATCTGACCAGCACAAGGTCACCGACGAGTGAGCGCAATTGGATCCCTCAGATAATCTAAATTGGTACTCGATTATAGGGCCAACTCCTGTGTAAATAAACGACATAGTTTCGAGATTGTTGCGATAACGTGACACACATGACAGGAGATTCGAGGGTGAAAAGTTCAGAACTGAATCAACGTCGCCAGCAGGCGACGCCGCGCGGCGTAGGCGTAATGTGCAATTACTTTGTTGAGAAGGCGGAGAATGCCACGCTGTGGGATGTGGAAGGTAACGAGGTGATTGATTTTGCTGCGGGAATCGCCGTGCTCAATACCGGCCATCGCCACCCGAAAATTGTTGCCGCCGTCGCGCAGCAGCTGGAGGCCTTTACCCATACGGCGTATCAGATTGTCCCTTACGAAAGCTATGTTTCGCTGGCGGAGCGCATTAACGCGCTGGCGCCGGTCGATGGCCCGGCCAAAACCGCTTTCTTCACCACCGGTGCGGAAGCCGTAGAAAATGCGGTGAAGATTGCCCGCGCTTATACCGGCCGTCCGGGGCTGATTACTTTTGGCGGCGGCTTTCACGGGCGTACCTTTATGACCATGGCGCTGACCGGTAAAGTCGCGCCTTACAAAATCGGTTTTGGACCGTTCCCTGGTTCGGTTTATCACGGGGTATACCCGAATGCTGCCCACGGCATCACCACCGATGAGGCGATGAAAAGCCTTGAGCGTATCTTTAAAGCCGATATTGCCCCGGACCAGGTGGCGGCAATTATCCTCGAGCCGATTCAGGGCGAAGGCGGTTTTAACGTCGCGCCAGCGGAGTTTATGCAGGCGCTGCGTACGCTGTGTGATACCCACGGCATCCTGCTGATTGCCGATGAAGTGCAGACCGGTTTTGCCCGCACCGGCAAGCTGTTTGCTATGCAGCATTACGATGTGAAGCCGGACCTGATGACGATGGCGAAAAGCCTTGCCGGCGGTTTCCCGCTGTCAGGCGTAGTGGGGCGCGCCGAGGTGATGGATGCGCCGGCGCCGGGCGGACTGGGCGGCACCTATGCCGGTAACCCGCTGGCGGTCGCCGCGGCTCATGCGGTCCTTGACGTCATTGAAGAAGAGCAGCTGTGTCAACGTGCGGAACAGCTTGGCAGCCACCTGAAAGAGGTGCTGAATCAGGCGCGCGAGTATTGTCCGGCGATTGTTGATGTTCGCGGCCAGGGCTCAATGGTTGCCGTGGAATTTAACGATCCGCAGACCGGCGCGCCGTCACCGGAGTTCACCCGCCACATTCAGCAAAAGGCTCAGGAAAATGGTCTGCTGCTGCTGAGCTGCGGCGTCTATGGCAACGTTATCCGTTTCCTGTATCCGTTAACTATCCCCGATGCGCAGTTTACAAAAGCGCTGGATATTCTGGCGCGCGTCCTGAAGGGATGATGTGCCCGACTCCTGTGCGGCGGCAGGGAAGCCAGATAAAACAGGATGCCGCACACGAGTTTTCATACTCAGCGTGAGTGGTTTATCACCCTGATATCACCTTTTTTCCGGCGGCGCCTGTCGCCGGAATAAAACGGAAAATATTATGTCTGAACATTCCACCTTTTCCTCGGTTCTCACCAGCCGGGAGCGTACCGCTGTACCTGCAAAATCCCTTAGCTTCGTGGAAGGGGTCTCGATGATCGTCGGCACCAATATCGGTGCCGGGGTTCTGTCTATCGCCTATGCGTCCAGCAAGGCCGGCTTTTTACCGCTGTTGTTCTGGCTGGTGGTGGTCGGCAGCCTGACGACGGTCACCATGCTGTATGTCGCAGAATCGACGCTGCGCACCCGTAAGCATTTACAGCTGAGCGGGCTGTCGCATCGCTATGTCGGGCGCTTCGGGGCGCTGATGATGTTCCTGTCGGTTTGCGTGAACAGCATCGGCGCGCTGACGGCCTATATGACCGGAAGCGGTAAGCTGCTGCATTCGCTGTTCGGTATCTCTCCGGCGCTGGGGAGCGCGCTCTTTTTTATCCCGGCGGCAGGCGTGCTTTATCTCGGGCTGAAGGCCATCGGGCGAGGTGAAAAATTCATCAGTATCGGCATGGTGGTCATGATCGCCGTGCTGGTGGCGGCGACGCTGCTCAAAGAGACGACCCAGGTCCGCTATCTGCTCGACGGCAACTGGCTGTATATGGTGCCGGTGTTCAACGTGGTCGCATTCTGTTTCTCGGCGCAGTATATCGTTCCGGAAATGGCCCGCGGGTTTGCGGATAAGCCGGAGAAATTGCCGAAAGCCATTATGGTGGGAATGGGGCTGACTTTCTGCCTGCTGGCGCTGGTCCCGCTGTCGGTGATCGCCCTGAGCGGGCTGGATAATATTTCCGACGTGGCGACGATCTCCTGGGGCAGGGCGCTCGGTGAGTGGGCCTTTTTCTCCGCTAACCTGTTTGCCCTGTGTGCGATGCTGACTTCTTACTGGGGTCTGGGGGGAAGTTTCCTGACGAATATTTTCGATCAGTTCCGCCTCGGCAACGATGAGCAACCGCGCAAGCGCCTGATGGTGCTGACTATCGTGGCCATCCCTCCATTTATTCTGGCATACAGCGGCATGGTGTCGTTTGTGAATGCACTCTATTTTGCCGGCGTCTTTAGCGGCGTGATTTTATCCATCATGCCGATTCTGATGCTCAAAGGCGCCCGGCAGCGCGGTGATATCACGCCAGGCTGGAGCTGTCCGCCGCTGATAACCCATCCGCTGATCCAGACCTTCATTGTGTTGCTTTACCTGTGTAGCGCCGTTTACGCGATAGCTTCCGCATTGGGCTACCTGCCCGCCGGTTGGTAATCTGGCGCCTGACTCCACCGCGTCCGGTTCATCCTGACGCGGTTTTTTATTTGTCACTTATCTGTTACATAACCCGCAATTTTGTCATTTCAAATTCTCCTGAATGGCGGTATGTTTAGCATAGTGTGCTGCAAAAGCGCAGGCGGCAGACCTAAAAGTAGACGTCATATGCTTTATTTGTGACTTAAATTAGAATAATGCGCTAACAAACAACATCACAACAAATGCAAAAAACCATAATAATGGGGAGCCTCAGGATGAACATGAAGGGTAAAGCGCTACTGGCAGGATGTATCGCCTTAATTATGAGCAATGCCGCGCTGGCGGAAGATATCAAAATTGCCGTGGTTGGCGCGATGTCTGGCCCGGTGGCACAGTACGGTGACCAGGAGTTTACCGGTGCTGAGCAGGCGGTTGCCGATATTAACGCGAAGGGTGGGATCAAAGGCAATAAGCTGCAGATCGTGAAATATGATGATGCCTGCGACCCGAAACAGGCGGTGGCCGTCGCCAACAAGGTGGTTAACGATGGCATTAAGTACGTTATCGGCCATTTGTGCTCGTCCTCTACCCAGCCGGCGTCCGATATCTATGAAGACGAAGGCATTCTGATGATCACCCCGGCTGCGACAGCGCCGGAGCTGACCGCCCGCGGCTATAAAATGATTCTGCGTACCACCGGTCTCGATTCTGACCAGGGGCCGACGGCGGCGAAATACATTATTGAGAAGGTTAAACCTCAGCGCATCGCTATCGTGCATGACAAACAGCAATATGGTGAAGGTCTGGCGCGTGCGGTGCAGGATGGTCTGAAGAAGGGCGGCGCTAACGTGGTGTTCTTTGACGGCATCACCGCCGGGGAGAAAGATTTCTCTACCCTGGTTGCGCGCCTGAAGAAAGAAAACATCGACTTCGTCTATTACGGCGGCTACCACCCGGAAATGGGGCAGATTCTGCGTCAGTCCCGCGCGGCAGGTCTGAAAACGCAGTTTATGGGACCGGAGGGCGTCGCCAACGTCTCCCTGTCTAACATTGCCGGTCAGTCTGCGGAAGGCATGCTGGTCACGAAACCGAAGAACTATGACCAGGTCCCGGCGAACAAACCGATTGTTGACGCGATCAAAGCGAAGAAACAGGATCCGAGCGGCGCCTTCGTCTGGACAACCTACGCGGCAATTCAGTCGCTGCAGGCGGGCCTGAATCAGTCCGAAGACCCGGCGGCGATCGCGAAATACCTGAAGGCCAACTCTGTCGATACCGTTATGGGGCCGCTCTCCTGGGATCAGAAAGGCGACCTGAAAGGCTTCGAGTTCGGCGTGTTTACCTGGCATGCCGATGGCACGGCGACCGACGCCAAATAATTTAACCTTCGCCTTTCACGCTACAGGTGCGTTGGCTGCGCTCCTCAACCCCGGTCGCTTACTTATGTAAGCTCCCGGGGATTTCACAGCTTGCCGCCTCCCTGTAGCGCGAAATTCCCGGTTAAATCAATGACCGCTTTGTTTTTAATGCTTTTCCCAACCGCCGTCCCGGGCGCTGAAGCCTAGCGCTTGCATAAACGCTGACATGACGCGGTGGTCTTCAATTCCGGTATCGGCCATCCGCCAGCGACCGATTTCTGGATTTCTTTGCAGCACTTCTTCCACCAGATACTGCCCGACGCCGCGCCGACGAGTGACTTCGCGTACGCACAGCGCGCTGAGCTCGCCTTCATTGCCACGTAGCGTGACGCGCACGGCACCCAGCAGACGCTCGTTAAAGCGGGCGGCGTAAATTCGGTGACGATCGTCCAGAGGGATATCGTCGGGATCCTGCGACGGCCAGATTTTCCCTAAGTCGATGCGATCCTGATCGCTGAAAAGTGGTAATCGAATAATGGTCAGTTTCATGCGCGACAAGTCCAGTCAAAACGGATGGGGCAGTGTACCCAAATTTGCTGTCGGAAGGGGCGCTGTTTTTTATCCATTCATTAGGGGATTCGTTCTTCTGGTGAGTGCAGATTAGAGCAATCCGTCATGGATCGAAAAATAAGCAGAATTTTAACCTAATGTGCAGCGTTTTATTCCGCCTTATGTATCGTTATTTTATGCTGTGAAGAGGACTTTTTTTTGTTTATCTTCGCTTTAATACAGAATATTATCTTTGCTTAATCGCCTGAAAAATAGAGATTTTAATCTCAATTCAGGCAAAAAACATCGCTAAACCATTAAAGATAATGGTAAAAGTAGCGTTGTTTAATAAAAGCACAGAATGCTTTTTAACCATAAAAATACAAAATATTTACACCACATCACGAACGGGGTTCTGAAGCATGAAAAGGAACGCAAAAACCATTATTGCGGGATTCGTTGCACTGACGATGTCTCACGCGGTCATGGCTAAGGATATTAAAGTTGCCGTGGTCGGTGCGATGTCCGGCCCGGTAGCTCAGTGGGGCGACATGGAGTTCAACGGCGCGCGGCAGGCCATTAAAGACATTAACGCGCAGGGCGGAATTAAAGGCGATAAGCTGGTTGGCGTTGAGTTCGACGATGCCTGCGACCCGAAACAGGCCGTGGCGGTAGCGAACAAAATTGTTAATGAAGGCATCAAGTACGTTATCGGCCATCTGTGTTCCTCTTCTACCCAGCCGGCGTCCGATATCTATGAAGATGAAGGTATTCTGATGATTTCTCCGGGCGCGACGAACCCGGAACTGACCCAACGCGGCTATCAGTACATCATGCGTACCGCTGGCCTGGACTCCGCACAAGGGCCGACCGCCGCCAAATACATCCTGGAAAAAGTGAAACCGCAGCGTATCGCCATCATCCATGACAAACAGCAGTATGGCGAAGGTCTGGCGCGATCCGTCCAGGAGAGCCTGAAGAAAGGCAAGGCGAATATCGTCTTCTTTGATGGCATCACCGCCGGAGAGAAAGATTTCTCCGCGCTGCTGGCACGCCTGAAAAAAGAAAATATCGACTTCGTTTATTACGGCGGCTACTACCCTGAAATGGGGCAAATGCTGCGTCAGGCTCGCTCCGTGGGGCTGAAAACCGTCTTTATGGGACCCGAAGGTGTCGGCAACGCGTCGCTGTCAAATATTGCCGGCGCAGCAGCGGAAGGCATGCTGGTAACAATGCCGAAACGCTATGACCAGGATCCGGCGAACAGCGCTATCGTTGAGGCGCTGAAAACAGAGAAGAAAGATCCGAGCGGTCCGTATGTCTGGATCACCTATGCTGCCGTGCAGTCATTGGCGCAGGCGATGGACAGGAGCAGCAGCCAGGAGCCGCTGGACTTAATCAAAGATCTGAAAGCTCACGGGGCGAAAACCGTGATTGGGCCGCTGAATTGGGACGAAAAAGGCGATTTGAAGGGATTTGAGTTTGGTGTCTTCCAGTGGCATGCGGATGGATCATCCTCTGTCGCAAAATAAGATGCGTTATCCCACCGCCCGTGTGAAGCGGGCGGCATGAAAAAGGTTACCTTATGTCCGAGCAGTTTCTCTACTTTCTGCAGCAGATGTTTAACGGCGTCACGCTGGGCAGTACCTATGCGCTGATCGCCATCGGCTATACGATGGTGTACGGCATTATCGGCATGATTAACTTCGCCCATGGCGAGGTATACATGATTGGCAGCTACGTCTCCTTCATGATCATCGCCGCCCTCATGATGATGGGGATTGATACCAGCTGGCTGCTGGTGGCCGCCGGGTTTATCGGGGCGATTATTATCGCCAGCGCCTACGGCTGGAGCATTGAACGCGTGGCCTACCGACCGGTGCGCAGCTCCAAGCGCCTGATTGCGCTGATTTCCGCCATCGGGATGTCGATCTTCCTGCAAAACTACGTCAGCCTGACGGAAGGTTCGCGCGATATCGCGCTGCCGAGCCTGTTTAACGGCCAGTGGATTATCGGGAGCAGCGAAAACTTCGCCGCCACCGTCACCACGATGCAGCTGGTGATTTGGGTCGTGACTTTTGTTGCGATGCTGGCACTGACGCTGTTTATCCGCTATTCACGCATGGGCCGCGCCTGCCGCGCCTGTGCAGAAGACCTCAAAATGGCGAGCCTGCTCGGTATCAATACCGACCGGGTGATTGCGTTGACGTTTGTTATCGGCGCGGCAATGGCGGCGGTCGCGGGCGTACTGCTGGGCCAGTTCTACGGCGTTATCAACCCGTATATCGGCTTTATGGCCGGGATGAAAGCCTTTACCGCTGCGGTACTGGGCGGCATCGGCAGCATTCCTGGCGCGATGATCGGTGGCCTGATTCTGGGCATCGCCGAAGCGCTCTCGTCTGCCTACCTCAGTACGGAATATAAAGACGTCGTCTCCTTTGCCCTGTTGATTCTGGTGCTGTTGGTGATGCCTACCGGCATTCTGGGTCGTCCGGAGGTCGAGAAAGTATGAAACCGATGCATATTGCTATGTCGCTGCTGTCCGCGGCGATGTTCTTTGTCCTCGCCGGCGTGTTTATGGGTGTGCAGCTGGAGCTGGACGGCACCAAACTGGTGGTGGATACCGCAGCCGATATCCGTTGGCAGTGGATCTTCATCGGCACCGCGGTGGTCTTCTTCTTCCAGCTGATGCGTCCGCTGTTCCAGAAAACCCTGAAAAACGTCTCCGGGCCGAAGTTTATTATGCCGGCCATCGACGGTTCGACGGTCAAGCAGAAGCTGTTCCTGCTCGCACTGCTGGTTATCGCCGTGGCGTGGCCGTTTATGGTGTCGCGCGGGACGGTGGATATCGCCACGCTGACCATGATCTATATCATTCTCGGTCTCGGGCTTAACGTGGTGGTGGGGCTGTCCGGTCTGCTGGTGCTGGGTTATGGCGGCTTCTATGCCATCGGTGCCTACACCTTTGCGCTGCTGAACCACTATTACGGTCTTGGCTTCTGGACCTGTCTGCCGCTGGCAGGGCTGGTATCCGCAGCCGCGGGCTTCCTGCTGGGGTTCCCGGTGCTGCGTCTGCGCGGCGACTATCTGGCGATCGTCACGCTTGGCTTCGGCGAAATCGTCCGTATTTTGCTGCTTAATAACACCGAAATCACCGGTGGCCCCAACGGCATCAGCCAGATTCCAAAACCGACGCTGTTTGGCCTTGAGTTTAGCCGCAGCGCCCGCGAAGGCGGCTGGGATACTTTCAGTAACTTCTTTGGCCTGAAGTACGACCCGGGCGATCGGGTGATTTTCCTCTACCTGGTGGCGCTGCTGCTGGTCGTGCTGTCGCTGTTTGTGATCAACCGCCTGCTGCGTATGCCGCTGGGACGCGCATGGGAAGCGTTGCGTGAAGACGAAATTGCCTGCCGCTCGCTGGGCCTTAGCCCTACGCGCATCAAGCTGACCGCCTTTACCATCAGCGCCGCGTTTGCCGGCTTTGCCGGTACGCTCTTCGCCGCGCGCCAGGGCTTTGTCAGTCCGGAATCCTTCACCTTTGCCGAGTCGGCTTTCGTGCTGGCGATTGTGGTTCTGGGTGGAATGGGCTCGCAGTTTGCGGTGATTCTCGCCGCGGTGCTGCTGGTGGTATCGCGCGAGCTGATGCGTGATTTCAACGAATACAGCATGCTGATGCTGGGTGGGTTGATGGTACTGATGATGATCTGGCGTCCGCAGGGTCTGCTGCCGATGACGCGTCCGCAGCTGAAGCTGAAAAAAGGTCAGGCGAAAGGAGAGCAGGCATGAGTCAGCCATTATTATCCGTCAGCGGCCTGATGATGCGCTTTGGCGGCCTGCTGGCGGTCAACAACGTGTCGCTGGAGCTGCACCCACAGGAGATCGTGTCGCTGATCGGTCCTAACGGCGCCGGGAAAACCACGGTCTTCAACTGCCTGACCGGTTTTTATAAGCCGACCGGCGGGACCATCATGTTGCGCGATCAGCACCTGGAAGGGTTGCCGGGTCAGCAAATCGCCCGGATGGGCGTTGTTCGTACCTTCCAGCACGTGCGTCTGTTCCGCGAAATGACGGTGATTGAAAACCTGCTGGTGGCGCAACATCAGCAGCTGAAAACCGGGGTCTTCTCCGGGTTGTTGAAAACCCCGGCCTTTCGTCGCGCGCAGAGCGAAGCCCTGGATCGTGCCGCTACCTGGCTTGAGCGTATCGGCCTGCTGGAACATGCGAACCGTCAGGCGAGCAATCTGGCCTACGGTGACCAGCGGCGTCTGGAGATTGCCCGCTGCATGGTCACCCAGCCGGAAATCCTGATGCTGGATGAACCCGCTGCGGGTCTGAACCCGAAAGAGACCAAAGAGCTGGACGAGCTGATCGCCGAGCTGCGCAGTCATCACAACACCACCATCCTGCTGATTGAGCACGATATGAAGCTGGTGATGGGCATTTCCGATCGTATTTATGTGGTAAACCAGGGCACGCCGCTGGCTAACGGTACGCCGGAAGAGATCCGCAATAACCCGGATGTGATCCGCGCATACCTTGGTGAGGCATAAGTATGGAAAAAGTGATGTTATCTTTTGACAACGTAAGCGCCCACTACGGCAAGATTCAGGCGCTGCATAACGTCAGTCTGCATATTAATCAGGGGGAAATCGTGACCCTGATTGGCGCCAACGGCGCGGGGAAAACCACGCTGCTGGGTACCCTGTGCGGCGACCCGCGCGCCAGCAGCGGGAAGGTGGTGTTTGACGGTAAGGATATTACCGACTGGCAGACCGCGAAAATCATGCGCGAAGCGGTGGCGATTGTCCCGGAAGGGCGGCGCGTCTTCTCGCGTATGACCGTTGAGGAGAATCTGGCGATGGGCGGTTTTTTTGCCGATCGAGACCAGTTCCAGACCCGCATCAAATGGGTTTATGAACTGTTCCCGCGCCTGCTTGAACGCCGTATTCAACGTGCGGGCACCATGTCCGGCGGCGAGCAGCAGATGCTGGCGATTGGTCGGGCGCTGATGAGCCAGCCGCGCCTGCTGCTGCTTGATGAGCCCTCTCTGGGACTGGCGCCGATCATCATCCAGCAGATTTTCAACACCATCGAACAGCTGCGCGAGCAGGGGATGACCATCTTCCTTGTCGAGCAGAACGCCAACCAGGCGCTGAAACTGGCTGACCGCGGCTATGTGCTGGAAAACGGCCACGTCGTGCTGGAAGACACCGGCGATGCGCTGTTGGCTAACGAGGCGGTGCGTAGCGCCTATCTGGGCGGATAGTGAAGATAAAACGCCCGGCATCTGCCGGGCGTTTTACTTGGCTCCTACAGCTCCAGAGAGCGTTTCCACAGCATAAAATCATATTGTTCGAGCGCATCCGCTTTGGTATGCCAGCTTCCGCTGGCGGTGGCGATGATTTTCTCGAACAGGCCGTCAGCGATATCCGCCAGCGGCGTACCTTCGATAATCGGCCCGCAGTCATAATCGATAATATCCGGCATCTTTTTGGCCAGCGCGGTGTTGGTTGAAACTTTGAGAACCGGAACGATAGGGTTCCCTGTCGGCGTACCTAACCCGGTTGAGAAGATCACCACGTTGCACCCGGCCGCGACCAGGCCCGTTACCGCGTCCACATCGTTGCCCGGCGTGCAGACCAGCGAAAGGCCGCTTTCTCCCATCGGTTCGGCATAGTCGCATACCGCGCTAACCGGCGCTCTGCCGCCTTTTTTCGCCGCGCCGGCGGATTTTATCGCGTCAGTGATCAGCCCATCGGCAATGTTTCCCGGGCTGGGGTTATCGGCGATGGTGGTGCCGAAGAAGTTCGCGACATGTTCATAGTTTTTCATCAGCGACAGAAACTTCTCTTTCAGTTCGCGGGTCGCGCAACGTTGAACGATATCCCCTTCCGCGCCGCACAGCTCGGGGAATTCCGCCAGCCCCGACGCGCCGCCGAGGGCGACAAGGCGGTCTGACACTTCGCCCATCGCCGGGTTTGCGCTGATCCCCGAGAACCCGTCAGAAGCGCCGCACTTGACGCCGATTTTCAGATGGGAGAGCGGGACGTCCTGCCGCTCGGCGACGGGGGCTTCGCGGATCGCGTTATAGGTTTCGGTCAACGCATCCTGCATCATTTTTTCTTCGCTACTCCAGTCCTGCTGCCTGAAGTAAATAATCGGTTTGCTGAAGTTTGGGTTACGCTTCGCCAGCGCGGCGTTGAAATCAACAATTCGCGCTTTTTCACAGCCGAGAGCAAAAACCGTCACGCCAAGAACGTTGGGATGATCGGAATAGGCGGCCAGCACGTCGCACATCGTCATGCTGTCCGAGGTGGCGCCGCCGCAGCCGGAATTAACGGTAATACAGCGAATACCGTCAAGATGCGGAAAGGGCAGATGCCGGGTATCGTTTAAAGCCCCTGCCGATGTCACCTGGCGAGCAAAATTTTTCAGGCCGTTATTGGCGTAGCCAAGGGCGTCGTTCAACGCATCGGTGACGCGCTGAACGTTGCGGTTTTCACAGAATACCAGCGGAATGACCAGCCAGTAGTTCGCGGTGGCGACCCGGCCATCTTCACGCACGATTCCCTTAAACGTCCGCTTTTGCCAGGCGGAAACATCCGGCTGCTGCCAGTCATAGGGGGCGACATCGTCAAGCGTAACCGGGGCCGCGTAGTGTTTGATATTCTCCGTTGTGATGGCTTCGCCCCGGGTGATGGGGCGCGTCGCTTTACCGACCGGTACGCCATACAGCGAAACGATATCGCCGGGCGCAATATCCTCGGTGGCAAATTTATGTTTGGCTTTGACATCGCTACGCAGAACGTAGGCCTCATCGTTCCAGTGAACCCGCTGTTCTTTGCGTAAGTCCTGCAGCGCAACGATTAAGTTATCAGTAGGGTCAATCTTTAAGATGGTCTGCATGTTATTTATCCTTTGTTATAGGCGCATCAGGACTTAGTGATGAGTGACCGCAACGCCGTTTGTCGCTTTTCTGCCGGCAAGAGCGGCAATAAGCAGCGCACAGCAGATGGTAATCAGCGACAGTGCGACCAGGCCCGCCGAATCGTTGCCGAAGAAGGTATCGACCTCAACGCGAATGAGCGGCGCCAGGAAGCTACAAAACGCGCCCATGGTGGTGCAAAAGCCGATACTGGCGGCCAGCGCCGAGCCTGACACAATCTGCGCCGGGAAAGTCCAGAAAATGGGTTGCACGGAGAGAAAGCCGATGGCCGACAGCGACAGCGCGGCAATGGCGAGCACCGGGCCGGACCAGGCAGAAACAAACAGCCCCAGCGCCGCAGCCAGCATACAGATGACCGAAATCAGTACCCGGCGAGCCGGCATTTTGTCCGCCAGACGCGGAATGTAATAGACGCCGACGGCGGAGCAGGCCCATGGAATGGCGGCGACCAGCGACTCTTTAAAGCCGAGCGTGGAACCCATTAGCGAGGCGACTTGCGAAGGCAGGAAGAACATCAGTCCGTACACGCTGATCTGGATGGTGCCGTAGATCAGCGCCAGGTGCCAGACTTTAAGGCTTTTCAGCGCGGTACCGACGCTGCTGGTTTCCGTCTGCCTCTGCTCCTGCTGTAGCTGGGCAGTCAGCGCCTTTTTCTCTTCTTCGTTCAGGAAGCGCGCTTTGGCCGGCGTATCGTCGAGCCAGAACCAGGCGAAGATCCCCATGATGACCGCCGGAATGCCTTCAATGAAGAACATCCAGAACCAGCCGGGTTTACCGAGGAAGCCGTGCATTTCCAGAAGCGCGCCGGAGATGGGCGAGCCTAAGGTCAGCGCCAGCGGTACGCCGAGTACGAAGATACCGACTACGGATGCGCGAACTTTATTGGGAAAGTAGATGGAGGCCAGCAGCAGAATACCGGGATAAAAACCGGCTTCGCCTAATCCCAGTAAAAAGCGCAGGACAATAAACTGGGTTTCCGTCTGTACCAGTCCGGTGAGGGCAGAGAGGACGCCCCACAGAACGGTGGTGATACTTAACCATTTTTGCGCGCCAATTTTATTCAGAATCAGGTTCGCAGGAATGCCAAACAGCGCATAGGCGGCGAAAAAGATCCCCGCCCCGAGGGCGAAGGCGGAATTGGAGAGCCCAATATCCACCTGCATCGCCTCTTTGGCGAATCCCACGTTCACCCTGTCGATAAAGGCGATGAAGTACAAAATAAACATCAGTGGCACCAGGCGCTTCCATGATTTGGTAATCGCGGAATTGAGGGCCGGATTGTCGTAAGCTGTGATGGTTTTCATAATACCTCCGCGTGGGGGTCAGGCATTAATTTCAATACCAGCGCGGGAAAGTATCCGCAGAATACTTTCGGTCTGGCAGGTGGCGAGCGAGCTAAACGGTGCTGTGCAGCGGTCGGACTGAATAATTCCGCGCAGCTGTAGCGCTTTTTTAAATGTTGGAATGAACGGATCGTTAACCGCGTAAATATCCATTAACCCATCCACTTTTTGCTGATACCGCGAAATTTTCTGCAAATCGTTATCGCTAAATGCCTGCATCCAGTCGCGGAATATTTCAGGGCAAATATTGGATAACCCGCCGATACATCCATCGCCCCCCGCCAGGACATTGTGCGCGAAGTTATTGTCATAACCGGCATAGACTTCAAAATACGGTAGTTCAGATTTTACCTGGCGAATCACCTGCGACGTATGATTGGTGTCCGGAATGGTGTCTTTAAGACCGACAATGTTTGGGAACTCTCTGGCGAGTCGTAAACAGACCTCTGGCGAGACGCAATAGCCGGTACGTTCCGGGAAGTTATAAATAAATATTTTGGCGGCGGTGCGGCGAGCTATCTGGCTATAAAATGTATAAATGCCTTCATCAGTCAGGCGGAAGTACCACGGGCTGATAATCATGACGCCATCCAGTCCGCACTCATCTGCATAGTTTGCCAGCTCTACGCACTCGTCAATATCCATGCGGCTGGTACCTGCATAGGCCTTTATTCCCTCGCGCGGGAACTCTGCCGCCATTTGAATGACCTGACGGGATGTTTTCATATCCAGCGAGAAAAACTCACCGGTACTACCCATGACGACAAATCCCGATACGCTGCTTTTAATGAAATCGTACAGGCGAAAGCTGCCTTCAGGATCCAGCCTGCCCTGCTCATCAAAAACCGTTATTGCCGGGGTGATGTAACGACTTTGCATATTAAACCTCTTTGTTGTTCGTATATACAAACAGCGTCTGTATTTGCGATTAAGCATAAGTAAACACGCCATCGACGTGAAGTCAAATGGCGCCAAAGTCGTGCGGATAATTGATTAACTCAATGAATAGATGGGGAATTATGCAGAATAGTCGGGCGCCACGGTGGATCATTAAATATCGGCATTGTGTGGGTAATCACAATTCCGAAGGCGCCGTTGGCAAATAAATCAGTAATTTTTAATATCAGGCAGCTTATTCAGCACGCTTTCGATACGACCCTTGGCCTCTTTTAGCGCATGAATAACCTGCTGCGTTTTTTCATCGCTGGCGCGGAAAGAAGGCAATGAGACGCTGATCGCCGCCAGAATAATGCCTTTCTGCTGCAGGGGGACGGCGAAGCAGATGGTATCGTCGTTGATTTCCCGATCGTCCATGGCATAACCGTTGGCGGCGACCATATCCAGCTGCTGACGAAGCTGGGCCATATTCGTTACGCTGCGGGCGGTAACGCAAGGAAAACCCTGCGGATAGAGCTCCAGTATCTCTTCGTCACGATGCTTATGCAGCAGCGCCTTGCCCAGGGCGGAACAGATCGCCGGAAGGCGAGTTCCTACCTTAGAGACCAGCTGCACGGTTTGATCGCCCTGGACTTTATCAACATAAAGTACCCAGGCATCATCCAGAATGCCGAGCTGGCAAACTTCGTTGCATTCATTGACCACCGCGTGCATTTCGCTATTGATCGTTTTCAGCCAGAACTCTTTTTCCACCGTTGAGCTGGCCAGAACCGCGCAGGAGATCCCCAGAGTGTAAATCCCGTTGCGAGCGTCGTGACTGATATATTTGCGATACTGCAGTGATTTGAGGATCGGGAAAATGGTTCCCTTGGCGATATCCGTTTTGAGCGATAGCTCGGAAAGCGTCATTCCATCCGCGTTGGCTAAGGTTTCCAGAATGAGCAAAACGCGCTCGGTAGGTTTATGAAGCGTCTTCATATTTTTTCCTTTTGACGGCTCGCCGTAGAGTGCTCTTTAACGCACTCTATTTAACTACAGATCCCCCTTTATCTGTAGTCTGCGCCGCCTCTCTTTTTCCCTTGCCATTTCCATGCCACTTTTTTTTCACCGTTTCATCATGTTTTTGCCAATTTATTGTAATATTTTTGTAATGCAATAGTTATTTTTCTGTCATTCGAGCATGTCATGTTACCCCCGCGAACATAAAACGCGTGAAATCGCGCATCTGGAACAACAAGAGAGATAACCGATGATATCGTTACGACATACAGCTTTAGGACTGGCGCTCAGCCTGGCATGTGCCGGTCAGGCGCTGGCAGTGACCAATATTCCGTTCTGGCATTCCATGGAAGGGGAGTTGGGTAAAGAAGTTGATTCTCTGGCGCAACGTTTCAACGCGGCCAATCCGGATTATAAAATTACACCGGTGTACAAAGGTAACTATGAACAGAGCCTGAGTGCCGGCATTGCGGCATTCCGTACCGGTAATGCGCCGGCGATCCTTCAGGTTTATGAAGTGGGTACTGCGACGATGATGGCTTCGAAGGCCATTAAGCCGGTATATCAGGTGTTCAGCGATGCGGGTATTAAGTTTGATGAATCGCAGTTCGTCCCGACCGTTTCCGGTTACTACACCGATTCCAAAAGCGGCCATCTGCTCTCCCAGCCGTTTAACAGCTCCACACCGGTGCTGTACTACAACAAAGACGCCTTCAAAAAAGCCGGTTTAGACCCGGAGCAGCCGCCGAAAACCTGGCAGGAGCTGGCAGCCTATACCGATAAGCTGAAAGCCGCCGGGATGAAGTGCGGTTACGCCAGCGGCTGGCAGGGCTGGATTCAGATTGAAAACTTCAGCGCCTGGCATGGCCTGCCGGTGGCGACCAAAAACAACGGCTTTGACGGTACCGATGCGGTTCTGGAGTTCAACAAGCCGGAGCAGGTCAAGCATATCGCCATGCTGGAAGCGATGAACAAGAAGGGCGATTTCAGCTACTTCGGGCGTAAAGATGAGTCCACCGAGAAGTTCTATAACGGGGACTGCGCGATAACCACCGCCTCTTCCGGTTCGCTGGCCGATATTCGCCAGTACGCGAAGTTCAACTACGGCGTGGGGATGATGCCGTACGACGCCGACGTGAAGGGCGCGCCGCAGAACGCCATTATCGGCGGGGCCAGCCTGTGGGTGATGCAGGGTAAAGATAAAGAGACTTACACCGGGGTGGCGAAATTCCTGGAATTCCTCGCTAAACCGGAAATCGCTGCGGAATGGCATCAGAAAACCGGCTACCTGCCGATTACCACCGCCGCTTATGACCTGACCCGCCAGCAGGGCTTCTACGATAAGAATCCAGGCGCGGATATTGCCACTCGTCAGATGTTGAACAAGCCACCGTTGCCGTTCACCAAAGGGCTGCGTCTGGGCAACATGCCGCAGATCCGCACCATTGTGGATGAGGAGCTGGAAAGCGTGTGGACCGGGAAGAAAACGCCACAACAGGCGCTGGATTCAGCGGTACAACGTGGTAACCAGCTGCTGCGCCGCTTCGAGCAATCAACGAAATCGTAATCGCTGAAATGCCCGGTGGAATTCGCTCACCGGGCCTACGACGTGCCCTATGTAGGCCGGGTAAGGCGTAGCCGCCACCCGGCATTGTTCAGGAACCCAATCTCAATGTCATCATCCCGTCCGGTATTCCGCTCGCGCTGGCTGCCTTATGTGCTGGTCGCGCCGCAGCTGATTATCACCATTATTTTCTTTATCTGGCCCGCGGGCGAAGCGCTGTGGTACTCACTCCAGAGCGTCGATCCGTTTGGTCTTTCCAGCCAGTTCGTTGGCCTGGACAACTTCGTGACCCTGTTCCACGACCCGTACTATCTGGACTCGTTCTGGACCACCATTAAGTTCAGTAGCCTGGTGACCTTCAGCGGGCTGATGATTTCTCTGTTCTTTGCTGCGCTGGTGGATTATGTCGTGCGCGGCAGCCGCTTTTATCAAACCCTGATGCTGCTGCCCTATGCCGTGGCGCCAGCGGTGGCGGCGGTATTATGGATTTTCCTCTTTAACCCCGGCCGTGGACTGATAACCCATTTCCTCGGCGAGATGGGCTATGACTGGAACCATGCGCAGAACAGCGGCCAGGCAATGTTCCTGGTGGTCTTTGCCTCGGTATGGAAGCAGATCAGCTATAACTTTTTGTTTTTCTTCGCTGCATTGCAGTCGATCCCGCGCTCGCTGGTTGAGGCTGCCGCCATTGACGGCGCCGGGCCGATTCGCCGCTTCTTTAAACTGGCGCTGCCGTTGATTGCGCCGGTCAGCTTTTTCCTGCTGGTGGTCAACCTGGTCTACGCCTTCTTCGATACCTTCCCGGTGATCGATGCTGCCACCGCCGGCGGCCCGGTACAGGCGACCACTACGTTGATTTATAAGATCTATCGCGAAGGTTTCGCCGGGCTCGACCTGTCGGCGTCCGCCGCCCAGTCGGTGGTTCTGATGTTCCTGGTGATTGTGCTGACGGTCGTTCAGTTCCGCTACGTTGAAAGTAAGGTGCGCTACCAATGATTGAGAACCGTCGCGGGCTGACGATTTTCAGCCACACCATGCTGATTGCGGGGATCGCCGTCATCCTGTTCCCGCTGTATGTCGCGTTTGTTGCCGCGACGCTGGATAACAAAGCCGTTTTTGAGACGCCGATGACGCTGATTCCCGGCGGACATCTGCTGGAAAATATGGCGACCATCTGGACCCAGGGCGTTGGCGTGAACAGCGCGCCATTCTGGCTGATGATGCTCAACAGCTTCATCATGGCCTTCGGTATCACGGTCGGGAAAATCGTAGTCTCAATGCTCTCCGCGTTCGCCATCGTCTGGTTCCGCTTTCCGCTGCGTAACCTCTTCTTCTGGATGATTTTTATTACCCTGATGCTGCCGGTTGAGGTGCGAATTTTCCCGACGGTGGAAGTGATCGCCAATCTGAAGATGCTCGACAGCTATGCCGGGTTGACGCTGCCGCTGATGGCCTCCGCGACCGCCACCTTCCTGTTCCGCCAGTTCTTTATGACCCTGCCGGACGAGCTGATCGAAGCGGCGCGTATCGACGGCGCCTCACCGATGCGCTTTTTCCGCGACATCGTGCTGCCGCTCTCGAAAACCAATCTCGCGGCCCTGTTTGTTATCACCTTTATCTACGGCTGGAACCAGTATCTGTGGCCGCTGTTGATTATTCAGGACGTGAATCTTGGCACCGCAGTGGCGGGTATCAAAGGCATGATCGCCACCGGAGAAGGCACCACCCAGTGGAACCAGGTGATGGCGGCGATGCTGCTGACGCTGATTCCCCCGGTTGTTATCGTTTTAGCCATGCAGCGTGCGTTTGTGCGTGGTTTAGTGGACAGTGAGAAGTAGGTTGTATCCCTTGATTGTTCGTGGCGTCGACGCTGAGCCGAAACCGCGTAATCAAGGCGGAGGATGATGGACATAGTGGGCCTATGTCCAAATCCGACAACGCAGAGTACGCGGTTTCGGCACGCGTCCCGAAGGGCTGGGGCCATTTTTGCCCGGTACCGCGTTACTCGCGTCTTATTTGGGCCCACCAAACTGCGACGCTTACGCCTTGCCCCGAGCAAAAATAGCCGCCAGCGACGTTCATGAACAATCAAGGGATACAACCTTTTATGGCAGGTTTAAAACTACAGGCAGTAACCAAAAGCTGGGATGGCAAAACCCAGGTCATTCAACCGCTGACGCTGGACGTCGCGGACGGGGAATTTATCGTTATGGTCGGACCGTCCGGCTGCGGGAAATCAACGCTGCTGCGCATGGTTGCCGGGCTTGAACGCGTGACCAGCGGCGACATCTGGATTAACCGCCAGCGCGTCACCGAGATGGAGCCGAAGGATCGCGGGATCGCGATGGTGTTTCAGAACTACGCGCTTTATCCGCACATGAGCGTGGAAGAGAACATGGCCTGGGGGCTAAAAATACGCGGTATGGGCAAAGGCCTGATCGCCGAGCGGGTGCAGGAAGCGGCGCGTATTCTGGAGCTGGATGGCCTGCTCAAGCGCCGCCCGCGCGAGCTCTCCGGCGGCCAGCGCCAGCGCGTGGCGATGGGCCGCGCCATCGTGCGCGACCCGGCGGTATTTCTGTTTGATGAACCGCTATCGAATCTCGATGCCAAGCTGCGCGTCCAGATGCGTCTTGAACTTCAGCAGTTGCATCGTCGTTTGAAAACCACCTCGTTGTACGTCACGCATGACCAGGTGGAGGCGATGACGCTTGCCCAGCGGGTGATGGTGATGAACAAAGGCATTGCCGAACAAATTGGCACCCCCGTCGAGGTGTACGAGAAGCCGGCCAGCCGCTTTGTGGCGAGCTTTATTGGCAGCCCGGCGATGAACCTGCTGGACGGGCGCGTCAGCGAAGATGGTCATCGTTTTGAGCTGGAAGGCGGTCTGCGTTTACCGATGAATGGCGAGCATCGCCGCCATGCCGGGCGTAAGATGACGTTAGGTATCCGCCCGGAGCATTTTGCATTAAGCTCCCAGGCGGAAGGTGGCGTACCGCTGGTGATGGATACGCTGGAAATTTTAGGTGCCGATAACCTTGCCCACGGTCGCTGGGGCGAGCAGAAACTGGTGGTCAGGCTGCCGCATCAGCAGCGTCCGTCAGCAGGCAGCACGCTGTGGCTGCATCTGCCCGAGGATCATCTGCACCTCTTTGATGGTGAAACAGGACAACGCGCATGAGTCACTGGCCTTATCCTCACATCGTCGCCCATCGTGGCGGCGGGAAACTGGCGCCGGAAAACACCCTGGCGGCCATCGACGTCGGCGCCCGTTTCGGGCATACGATGATCGAGTTTGACGCCAAGCTGTCGAAAGACGGACAGATTTTTTTGCTGCATGATGACAATCTCGAGCGCACCAGCAACGGCTGGGGCGTCGCCGGCGAGCTGGCCTGGAGCGAACTGCTGAAAGCCGATGCCGGCAGCTGGTATAGCCATGAATTCAAAGGCGAGCCGCTGCCGCTGCTGGCCGAGGTTGCCGAACGCTGTCGTCAGCACGGCATGATGGCGAATATCGAGATTAAACCCACAACCGGCACCGGACCGCTCACCGGGAAAGCGGTGGCGCTGGCGGCCCGGGAGCTGTGGCAAGGTATGACGCCGCCGCTGCTCTCATCGTTCGACATTGACGCGCTGGAGGCGGCGCAGCAGGCGGTGCCTGAGCTGCCGCGCGGGTTGCTGCTGGATGAGTGGCGCGAGGACTGGCGCGAGCTGACCACGCGCCTGGCGTGCGTTTCGATCCACCTTAACCATCAACTGCTGGATGAGTCGCGAGTGGCCAGCCTGAAAGCCGCGGGTCTGCACATCCTCGTCTATACCGTCAACAAACCCCAGCGGGCGGCTGAGCTGTTGCGCTGGGGCGTGGACTGCATTTGTACCGATGCCATTGATGTCATCGGTCCTGACTTCCACGCCTGATCCTTCGGCAGACGGCCGTTATGGTGTCGTCTGCCGTTGCAACATCCCTCCGTTATTATTCGGCAACATCTGCTGGGACGAATTCAAATTACCGCTCTGGATGACCCGCTGCTGGTTGTTGTTGAGCTGCGTCTGGAGATGCTGCTGCTGGGCGCGCGTCTGGCTCTGCATATCCTGCTTCAGCATGCTCTGGTGCTGCTGCTGTTGCACCTGCATCTGATTTTGCATCCGCTGCTGGCTGGGGATGACGTACCCCGGCTGATTGGGATTATTGGTGGTGTTGAGTGGCTGCGCCAGGACGCTCAGCGGCAGCAGCGCCGCCAGAAATAATAGTGCTTTCATGGTTCTCTCCTCCCGTGCGTGGGATCACTTAAGTGTACCTCCTTTTCAGCATAACAATGATTTTTTAGGACTTATCAACCAGGCTTAAGCGGGGAAAAAAACACTTCAGGAGTAAGACAATGATAAACACGCGTTCCTGGCGTCAGGTGGTCATCGCTGCTTTGCTGGCCGGCGGAAGTTTTGCCGTCAGCGCAAATCCCACCCCGCCGCCCGTTTCTTATGGTGTCGAAGAAGATGTCTTTCACCCGGTTCGTGCCCGGGAGGGGATGGTGGCCTCGGTAGATGCGACGGCGACCCGCGTCGGGGTGGATATTCTGCGTCAGGGGGGCAACGCCGTCGATGCCGCGGTGGCCGTGGGCTATGCGCTGGCGGTTACGCATCCACAGGCCGGTAATATTGGCGGCGGCGGGTTTATGATGCTGCGTACCAAAGACGGTAAAACGACGGCGATTGATTTTCGCGAAATGGCGCCTGAGCAGGCCACCCGGGATATGTTCCTTGATGATCAGGGCAACCCGGATAGCAAAAAATCGCTCACTTCACATCTGGCTTCTGGTACGCCGGGCACCGTGGCAGGCTTCTCATTAGCGTTGGAAAAATACGGCACCATGCCGCTGAACAAGGTGATCCGTCCGGCGATTAAGCTGGCGGAAGAGGGCTTCACGGTGAACGATGCGTTGGCCGACGATCTGAAGACCTACGGGAGTGAAGTCATCCCCAGTCACCCGAACAGTAAAGCCATCTTCTGGAAAAACGGCGAGCCGTTGAAGAAAGGTGACAAGCTGGTGCAAAAACAGCTGGGCAAAAGCCTTGAGCTGATCGCGGAGCATGGCCCGGATGCGTTTTATAAAGGGGCGATTGCCGATCAGATTGCCGACGAAATGCACAAAAACGGCGGCCTGATCACCAAAGCCGACCTTGCCGGCTACAAGGCAGTCGAGCGTACGCCGATAAGCGGCGAATATCGCGGTTATCAGGTGTTTTCGATGCCACCGCCTTCGTCCGGGGGGATCCACATCGTACAGATCCTCAATATCCTCGAAAACTTCGACATGCATAAATATGGCTTCGGCAGTGCAGACGCCATGCAGGTGATGGCGGAAGCCGAAAAACATGCCTATGCCGACCGTTCGGAGTATCTCGGCGATCCGGACTTCGTCAAAGTGCCGTGGCAGGCGCTAACCAACAAAGCCTACGCCAAATCGATTGCTGAACAGATTGATATCAACAAAGCCAAACCTTCGAGCCAGATTCGTCCGGGCAAGCTGGCACCGTATGAAAGTAACCAGACCACCCATTTCTCGGTGGTGGATAAAGAGGGTAACGCGGTGGCGGTCACCTATACGCTGAATACTACCTTCGGGACCGGTATTGTGGCGGGTAGCTCCGGGATACTGATGAACAACCAGATGGATGACTTCTCGGCGAAACCGGGCGTTCCGAATGTCTACGGGCTGGTGGGCGGTGATGCCAACGCCGTCGGGCCGAAAAAGCGTCCGCTGTCGTCGATGTCGCCGACTATCGTGGTGAAGGAGGGGAAAACCTGGCTGGTGACCGGCAGTCCGGGCGGTAGCCGCATCATTACCACCGTACTGCAGATGGTGGTCAACACCATCGATTTCGGTATGAACGTGGCGGAAGCCACCAACGCGCCGCGCTTCCATCATCAGTGGCTGCCGGATGAGCTGCGGGTGGAGAAGGGGTTTAGCCCGGATACGCTGAAGCTGCTGGAGCAGAAAGGGCAGAAAGTGGCGCTGAAAGAGGCGATGGGAAGTACCCAGAGCATTATGGTCGGCCCGGACGGGACGCTGTATGGCGCGTCCGATCCGCGCTCGCCCGGTGATTTGACGGCGGGATACTGATTGATGTGCCGGGTGGCGGTTGACGCCTTACCCGGCCTACAGATGATGCAGAATCACGGGCCCGGCTGGCGTGGCGCCACCGGGCCATATTTAGCGGTTACTTGAGGCGCGCCATGAAATGCGCATCCACATACTCGCCGTTACGCAGGGCAAACTTCCGCGCGGTCCCTTCGACGACAAAACCGTGTTTGCGATAGACGGCAACGGCGGCGGCGTTATCGGCAAATACCGTCAATTCGATGCGCTCGACCCGCAGCCAGTTATCGCACAGGTTAATCATTTCGCGCATCAGCGCGCTGCCCACGCCACGCCCGTGGAACGCTGCGTCAACGCTCATTCCGAAGGTGGCAACGTGGCTCCGGCGAGGTCGCGGCTCGACGCTGAGCATCAGGTGACCGACGACGCCATTGTCAAGAGTGGCGACCAGATGGTGGCTGTGTGGCCTGGGCTGTAGACGTTCTTGCCACATTTCCATCGAGGGATGAGGAAGTTGTAGTGTGTCGTGATAGACCTCCGGGTGGGCCGTCAGCTGGCGTAAAGGTTCTGCATCGCGCGGTTCAGCGTGGCGTATCACTATGTCACTCATTTCTCTTCTCCTGTGCCGCGGCATCGCGGTCTTGATCCCCTTTATTGGCCTTTTAAACATCCCTGACTTTAAAAAATGCGTCAACGGCTAATTTTTGCAAAAAGAGGTAGACAAGTGCGAATGAGAATGATTATTATTGTCCTGCATTCAGGGAGACCCTTGCGGAAAGCCTGAAAGCACGACATTGCTCACATTGCTTCCAGTATTACTTTAGCCAGCCAGGTGCTGGCTTTTTTTTTGGCTTTTTTGCCGGACATTTCCACCATCCTGAATAGGTTAAGAGTTAAGTTCGTCGCCGGGGTGCGCTATGGTTAGCAGCAGAAACCTCAACAAAGGACGGCTTTATGACTCTGCACTGCGCGTTTATTGGGTTTGGCAAAAGCACCACCCGCTACCATCTTCCTTATGTTCTGCACCGCAAAGACCGCTGGCACGTCGCGCATATCTATCGCCGCAGCGCGAAGCCGCAGGAGCAGGCGCCGCAGTATTCTCATATTCATTTCACCAGCGATCTCGACGATGTGCTCAACGACCCGCAGGTAAAACTGGTGATTGTCTGTACTCATGCGGACAGCCATTTCGAATATGCAAAGCGGGCGCTGGAGGCCGGTAAAAATGTGCTGGTAGAAAAACCGTTTACCTCCACGCTAGCTGAGGCAAAGTCGCTCTTTGCGCTGGCGAAGAGCCGGGGGTTGACGGTGACGCCATACCAGAACCGCCGCTTTGATTCCTGTTTCCTGACGATGAAAAAGGTGATTGAGAGCGGCAAACTGGGCGAGATCGTGGAGGTTGAGAGCCATTTTGACCTTTATCGCCCGGTGGCAGAAACACAGCCCGGAGTGCCGCAGGATGGAACATTTTACGGTCTTGGTGTGCATACGCTGGATCAGCTCATCTCGCTGTTTGGCCGCCCGGACCACGTGGCTTATGACATCCGCAGCCTGCGCAACAAAGCCAATCCGGATGACACCTTTGAAGCCCAGCTGTTCTACGGCGACCTGAAGGCCATTGCCAAAACCAGCCACCTGGTGAAGCTGGCGTACCCGAGGTTTACCGTCCACGGGCATAAAGGCTCCTTTATCAAATATGGTATCGATCGGCAGGAAACCAGCCTGAAAGCCAATATTATGCCGGGTGAGCCAGGATTCGGCGCGGACGATACGTTTGGCCTGCTGGAGTACGTCAATGAGGCGGGTGAAACCGTGCGGGAAGAGATCCCAATTGAAACCGGCGACTATGGGCGGGTCTATGATGCGCTGTATGAAACCCTCGTTAACGGTCAGCCAAATTACGTCAAGGAATCTGACGTTCTCACGAATATGGAGATCCTCGGGCGCGGGTTTGAACAGCCCTCTCCGGCCACGATAACCTTAGATAAATAAGCCTTCCTGGCTCCTTTGTAGTCATTCATATTTTTTGAACAGAGGAGTCAATTTTCACCCTCTATGATCGTGAGCAGATTGAGTCCACACTGACTCTATCGAAAACATACGGGGGTGCAACATGATCTACTTACGCAAAGCTAATGAACGCGGTCACGCTAACCACGGCTGGCTGGATTCCTGGCATACTTTCTCTTTCGCTAACTATTATGACCCGAACTTTATGGGCTTCTCGGCGCTGCGGGTTATCAATGATGACGTGATTGATGCCGGTCAGGGCTTCGGTACCCATCCGCACAAAGATATGGAAATCCTGACCTACGTGCTGGAAGGGGCGGTTGAACACCAGGACAGCATGGGTAACAAAGAGCAGGTTCCGGCGGGCGAGTTCCAGATCATGAGCGCAGGTACCGGGGTTCGTCACTCCGAGTACAACCCAAGCGATACAGAAAAACTGCATCTGTACCAGATCTGGATTATGCCAGAAGAAAACGGCATCACTCCGCGCTACGAACAGCGTCGCTTTGATGCTCTGCAGGGCAAACAGCTGGTTCTGTCGCCGGATGCCCGTGACGGTTCACTGAAAGTGCACCAGGATATGGAACTGTACCGCTGGGCGCTGCTGAAAGATGAACAGTCGGTGCATCAGATTGCCGCGGAACGCCGCGTGTGGATCCAGGTGGTGAAAGGCGAGGTGACGATTAACGGTACCAAAGCGACCACCAGCGATGGCCTGGCGATTTGGGACGAGCAGGCGATTTCCGTACACGCTGACAGCGATAGCGAGATCCTGCTGTTCGATCTGCCGCCGGTCTGATTCAGTTCTGAAGATGTTTAAATAAATTGCGCAGCCTTCCCGGATGTTTGGGAAGGTTGCGCTTTGTCCGTGATAAACTGGGAAAATGTCTCCCCGTTATCACAGTCAGGACGATGAAAAAGAAAAGACCCGTACTGCAGGATGTAGCCGATCTTGTCGGCGTGACCAAAATGACGGTCAGTCGCTTTTTACGTAACCCGGAACAGGTTTCCGAGGCCCTGCGTGGCAAGATTGCCGCTGCTCTCGATGAACTGGGTTATATTCCCAATCGTGCGCCTGATATCCTCTCTAATGCCACCAGCCGCGCCATTGGTGTGCTGCTGCCCTCGTTGACCAACCAGGTGTTCTCGGAAGTGCTGCGTGGGATTGAAAGCGTCACCGATGCCTTCGGCTACCAGACGATGCTCGCGCACTACGGCTATAAGCCGGAAATGGAAGAAAAGCGTCTCGAATCCATGCTCTCATGGAACATTGATGGCCTGATTCTCACCGAACGTACCCATACCCCTCGCACGCTGAAAATGATCGAAGTTGCCGGTATCCCGGTGGTTGAGCTGATGGACAGTCAGTCGCCGTGCCTCGATATCGCCGTCGGTTTTGATAACTTTGATGCCGCACGCCAGATGACCGCCGCAATTATTGCCCGCGGCCATCGCCACGTGGCCTATCTGGGGGCGCGCCTTGATGAACGTACTATCATCAAGCAAAAGGGCTACGAACAGGCGATGCGCGATGCCGGCATGACGCCGTATAGCGTGATGGTTGAACAATCTTCGTCCTATTCGTCAGGGATAGAGCTGATGCGCCAGGCGCGTCGCGAATATCCGCAGCTCGATGGCATCTTCTGTACCAACGATGACCTTGCGGTCGGTGCCGCCTTTGAGTGTCAGCGCCTGGGATTGAAAATTCCGGACGATATGGCGATCGCCGGTTTCCACGGCCATGATATTGGTCAGGTGATGGAGCCCCGGCTGGCCAGCGTGCTGACCCCGCGTGAGCGAATGGGACGCATTGGTGCCGAACGGCTGCTGGCCCGTATTCGGGGTGAAGTCGTGACGCCGAAGATGTTAGATTTAGGTTTCACATTGTCACCGGGCGGATCAATTTAGACTGACAAGTTTGAAGTAGATCACACATATTCATTCCTGGCACGAATGGTGATTGCTTATCGCTAAGTCCGGCATGACAATGTTACCGATAACAGTTACCCGTAACAATCAATCGGTATACGAGTCTTCACGCTGTATTCTTGCAGCCAGTACGGCTTCGTATATGTGTCCAGTGGGAGGAAGCTTTGAGCACGACTAACCATGATCACCACGTCTATGTCCTGATGGGCGTTTCCGGCAGTGGTAAATCCGCTGTCGCCAGCGAAGTGGCGCATCAGCTGCATGCCGCGTTTCTCGATGGTGACTTTCTGCATCCGCGTAGCAACATCAACAAGATGGCCTCCGGCGAGCCGTTAAACGACGATGATCGTACGCCGTGGCTGCAGGCGCTGAACGACGCCGCTTTTGCCATGCAGCGTACAAATAAAGTTTCGCTGATCGTCTGTTCCGCTCTGAAAAAGAGCTATCGCGATATTCTCCGCAAGGGCAACCCGAATCTCTCTTTCGTCTACCTGAAAGGCGATTTCGACCTGATTGAAAGCCGTCTGAAAGCGCGTAAAGGCCATTTCTTTAAAACCCAGATGCTGGTGACCCAGTTTGAAACGCTGCAGGAACCTGGCGCAGACGAAGGCGATGTCTTAATCGTCGATATTGATCAATCGCTGGAAGGCGTGGTCGCGAGCACCATTGAGGTGATCAACAAAGGCAGTAACTAGTGAGTACATTAACGCTTGTTTTAACAGCAGTAGGATCCGTTTTGCTGCTGCTGTTTTTAGTCATGAAGGCGCGTATGCATGCTTTCGTGGCTTTGATGGTGGTTTCTATTGGTGCCGGTCTCTTTTCCGGCATGCCGCTGGATAAAATTGCGGCGACGATGGAAAAAGGGATGGGCGGGACGCTGGGCTTCCTGGCGATCGTCGTGGCGCTTGGGGCGATGTTTGGCAAGATTCTTCATGAAACCGGCGCTGTCGATCAGATTGCCGTGAAGATGTTGAAATCTTTCGGCCACAGCCGCGCTCATTACGCGATTGGCCTCGCTGGTCTTATCTGCGCGCTGCCGCTGTTTTTCGAAGTGGCGATCGTGCTGCTGATCAGCGTGGCCTTCTCCATGGCGCGCCATACCGGCACCAACCTGGTGAAACTGGTTATCCCGCTGTTTGCTGGCGTGGCGGCCGCGGCGGCGTTCCTGCTGCCCGGGCCGGCGCCGATGCTGCTGGCATCGCAAATGCATGCTGACTTTGGCTGGATGATCCTGATTGGTCTGTGCGCGGCGATTCCGGGAATGATTATCGCCGGGCCGCTGTGGGGCAACTTCATCAGCCGTTACGTTGAGCTGCATATTCCTGACGATATTAGCGAACCAAGCCTGGGTGAAGGCAAGATGCCGTCCTTTGCCTTTAGCCTGTCGCTGATTCTCCTGCCGCTGGTGCTGGTGGGGCTGAAAACAATCGCCGCGCGCTTTGTGCCGGTTGGCTCCAGCGCTTACGAATGGTTTGAGTTTATCGGCCATCCGTTCACCGCGATTCTGGTCGCGTGTCTGGTGGCTATCTATGGTCTGGCGGTACGTCAGGGGATGGCGAAAGATCGGGTGATGGAGATCTGCGGTCATGCGCTGCAGCCTGCGGGGATTATCCTGCTGGTTATCGGTGCCGGCGGCGTCTTCAAACAGGTGCTGGTTGACTCCGGCGTGGGCCCGGCGCTCGGTGAAGCGCTGACGGGCATGGGGCTGCCTATCGCCATTACCTGCTTCGTGCTGGCGGCCGCGGTGCGTATTATCCAGGGTTCTGCGACCGTCGCCTGTTTAACGGCGGTGGGACTGGTCATGCCGGTCATCGAGCAGCTGAACTACAGCGGTGCGCAGATGGCGGCGCTCTCCATCTGTATCGCGGGTGGATCCATCGTGGTGAGCCACGTGAACGACGCCGGTTTCTGGCTGTTCGGGAAATTTACCGGCGCCACCGAAGCGCAGACGCTGAAAACCTGGACGATGATGGAAACTATCCTCGGCACCACCGGCGCCATCGTCGGTATGATCGCGTTTACGTTGTTAAGCTAAACGCCGCTGAGCGTGTCCGGCCGAGCGACGCGAGGCCGGGCAAATCGCCCATCCAATCCCGCAAAAAACCTCTCTGCTGAGCGATGAGACGAAAGGATTACCTCTCGTAAGGCCGCATCAGACCTGGTTTTCTCCGCTTTCCCCACCGGCGCGATAGCGCTAGATTTCTGCGCAGATCCATAATCCAGATCAATAAAAAAGCGGCGGAAAATATTCCCTTCCTGCGGTTATTTCCCCGATAATCTTTGCGGTTTTTCTGGGTACCGATGTCGGCAGAAGCTGCGTTCAATAAGTTGCTTTTCTGATTGCTGCGCAATCATTGATTAATTTCACTTGCGACTTTAGCAGCATTTTGTAATGTGAGGGATGATCCAGCAGGAAACTGGCTAGGCACAAACAGCACACATCTCCCAGGAAATACGTTATGAAAAATGTTGGTTTTATCGGCTGGCGCGGAATGGTCGGCTCTGTACTCATGCAACGCATGGTTGAAGAGCGCGACTTCGACGCCATTCGCCCTGTTTTTTTCTCCACCTCTCAGCTGGGGCAGCCTGCTCCATCCTTTGGTGGTAGCACCGGCGGTACGCTGCAGGACGCGTTTGATCTGGACGCGCTGAAGGCGTTGGACATTATTGTGACCTGCCAGGGCGGGGATTATACCAACGACGTGTATCCGAAGCTGCGTGAGAGCGGCTGGCAGGGTTACTGGATTGACGCCGCCTCTTCGCTGCGCATGAAAGACGACGCCATCATTATTCTTGATCCGGTAAACCAGGATGTGATTACCGCCGGTCTGAATAATGGCGTGAAAACGTTTGTTGGCGGCAACTGTACCGTCAGCCTGATGCTGATGTCCCTCGGCGGCCTGTTTGCCCAGGATCTCGTGGAGTGGGTGAGCGTGGCCACTTACCAGGCGGCATCCGGTGGCGGGGCGCGTCACATGCGCGAACTGCTGACCCAGATGGGCCAGCTGCATAGCCACGTGGCGACAGAGCTGGCGAATCCGGCGTCCGCCATTCTGGATATCGAACGCAAAGTGACGGCGCTGACCCGCAGCGGCGACCTGGCGGTTGATAACTTTGGCGTGCCGCTGGCAGGCAGTTTGATCCCATGGATCGACAAACAGCTGGATAACGGCCAGAGCCGTGAAGAGTGGAAAGGACAGGCTGAGACCAACAAAATTCTCGCCACCTCGTCAGTGATTCCGGTTGATGGCCTGTGTGTACGCGTTGGCGCGCTGCGTTGCCACAGCCAGGCGTTTACCATCAAGCTGAAAAAAGATGTCTCTATCCCGACCGTTGAAGAACTGTTGGCCGCACACAACCCGTGGGCCAAAGTCGTACCGAACGATCGTGATATTACAATGCGTGAGCTGACCCCGGCTGCCGTCACCGGCACCCTGACCACGCCGGTGGGTCGTTTGCGTAAGCTGAATATGGGGCCGGAATATCTGTCGGCTTTCACCGTCGGTGACCAGCTCCTGTGGGGCGCTGCCGAGCCGCTGCGACGCATGCTGCGCCAGCTGGCTTGATAACGGGATGAACCAAAAGGGGGTGTTTTACACCTCCTTTTTTTTGCGTAATACAAGGAGTAAACGCGGATGTTAGATTTTTTCCAACGGAGGTAAGACAGCCTTGGCTATGCTTTAAGTAAGGAACGACAACGTTGCCTTACCTGAAGGTGGGACGGAGCAGAAGGATGCACAGTGTGCTGCACCGTTCAGGTCAAAAAAAGTCGCCAGATACAGGAAAGGGCGACACTTACAACAGGATGAAACCATGTCTAATCGTATCGATAGAGACGTGATTAATGCGCTTATTTCTGGCCATTTTGCGGATCCCTTTTCCGTACTTGGAATGCATCAAACCGATGCCGGTCTGGAAGTGCGCGCATTATTACCCGATGCCACCGATGTATGGGTGATTGAACCGAAAACCGGGCGCAAAGTCGGCAAACTCGAATGCCTCGACTCACGCGGATTCTTTAGCGGCGTACTGCCGCGCCGAAAAAATCCTTTTCGTTACCAGCTGGCCGTCACCTGGCACGGTCAGCAAAACCTGATTGACGACCCTTATCGCTTTGGTCCGCTGCTGCAGGATCTTGATGTCTGGCTGCTGTCAGAAGGCACTCATCTACGGCCTTATGAAACGCTGGGGGCACACGCCGACACGATGGACGGCGTCACCGGCACGCGCTTTTCCGTCTGGGCGCCGAACGCCCGTCGGGTTTCCGTTGTCGGACAGTTCAACTACTGGGATGGCCGCCGTCATCCGATGCGCCTGCGCAAAGAGTCCGGCATCTGGGAGCTGTTTGTGCCCGGCGCGCATAATGGCCAGCTGTATAAATTTGAACTGATTGACGCCCACGGCCATCTGCGCGTGAAGTCCGACCCTTATGCCTTTGAAGCGCAAATGCGCCCGGAAAGCGCGTCGCTTATCTGCGGCCTGCCGGAAAAGGTCGAACAGCCGCAGTCCCGTAAGCAGGCCAACCAGTTTGATGCGCCGATTTCGATCTATGAAGTCCATTTGGGCTCCTGGCGTCGCCATACCGATAACAACTTCTGGCTGAGCTACCGTGAACTGGCCGATCAGCTGGTGCCCTACGCGAAGTGGATGGGCTTCACCCATCTGGAGCTGCTGCCGGTAAACGAACATCCGTTCGACGGCAGCTGGGGCTATCAGCCGACCGGGCTGTACGCGCCGACCCGCCGTTTTGGTACCCGTGAAGACTTCCGCTACTTCCTGAATGCTGCCCATGCCGCGGGTCTGAACGTGATTCTCGACTGGGTGCCGGGCCACTTCCCGTCGGATGACTTTGCGCTGGCATCGTTCGACGGCACCGCGTTGTATGAACACAGCGACCCGCGAGAAGGTTATCACCAGGACTGGAATACGCTGATCTACAACTACGGTCGTCGGGAAGTCAGCAACTTCCTGGTCGGGAACGCGCTGTACTGGATTGAGCGCTTCGGGATCGACGCCCTGCGCGTGGATGCGGTTGCGTCAATGATCTACCGCGACTACAGCCGCAAAGAGGGGGAGTGGGTGCCCAATGAGTACGGCGGCCGGGAAAACCTCGAAGCGATTGAATTTCTGCGCAATACCAACCGTGTGCTCGGTGAACAGACGCCGGGAGCGGTCACGATGGCGGAGGAGTCTACCGACTTCGCCGGGGTTTCACGACCGTCTTCGACGGGCGGTCTTGGCTTCTGGTTCAAATGGAACCTCGGCTGGATGCATGACACCCTCGACTACATGAAGCTCGATCCCATCTATCGTCGTCATCATCACGACAAGATGACCTTCGGGATGCTCTACAACTACACCGAAAACTTCGTGCTGCCGCTGTCACACGATGAAGTGGTTCACGGCAAAAAATCGATTCTTGACCGGATGCCCGGCGATGCCTGGCAGAAGTTTGCCAACCTGCGCGCCTACTATGGCTGGATGTTTGCCTTCCCGGGGAAAAAACTGCTGTTTATGGGCAACGAATTTGCCCAGGGGCGGGAGTGGAACCACGACGGTAGCCTTGACTGGCATCTGCTGGAAGGCGGCGATAACTGGCATCACGGCGTCCAGCGCCTGGTACGCGATCTGAACCATACCTATCGCCACCATAAAGCGCTGCACGAGCTGGATTTTGACCCCTACGGCTTTGAATGGCTGGTGGTGGACGATCATGAGCGCTCGGTATTTGTCTTCGTCCGTCGCGATAAGGCCGGCAATGAGATTATCGTTGCCAGCAACTTCACGCCGGTGCCGCGCTACGGCTATCGTTTCGGGATTAACCAGCCGGGGCGCTGGCGTGAAGAACTGAATACCGACTCGATGCACTACCACGGTAGCAACACCGGTAACGGCGGCATCGTGGAAAGCGAAGCCATCGCCAGCCACGGGCGTGAGCATTCTCTCTCGATTACGCTACCGCCGCTGGCGACCGTTTGGCTGGTACGGGAGGCAGAATGACGACACTGGCGGCCGGAAAACCTTCGCCGTTGGGTGCAAGCTATGACGGAAAGGGGGTGAATTTCACCCTCTTTTCCGCCCATGCCGAGCGGGTTGAACTCTGCGTATTTGATGCCCAGGGCAATGAGCAGCGGTTCGATTTACCCGCGCGCACGGGCAATATCTGGCACGGCTGGCTTGCTGCCGCCGGGCCGGGTCTGCTCTACGGCTACCGTGTGCATGGGCCGTGGGATCCGGCGCAGGGGCACCGCTTTAATCCGGCCAAGCTGCTGCTCGACCCGTGCTGTCATCGGGTTGAGGGCGTACTGCCCGATGATGAGCGTCTCCACGGCGGCGATCTTTCTCCCGATCGTCGTGACAGCGCGGCGATTGCGCCAAAGTCGCAGGTTGTGGATCTGCGTTACAACTGGCAGAACGATGCGCCGCCGGGAACCCCCTGGGGTGAAACGGTTATCTATGAGGCCCATGTTAAAGGGCTGACCTGGCTGCATCCCGGGCTGCCGGAGTCGATTCGCGGCACCTATAAAGCGCTGGGTCATCCGGTGATGATCGATTACTTCAGGACCCTCGGCATTACGGCGCTGGAGCTGATGCCGGTGGCGCAGTTCGCCAGCGAACCGCGCCTGCAGAGAATGGGGTTAAGCAACTACTGGGGCTATAACCCAATGGCGATGTACGCGCTCGATCCGCGCTATGCCAGCGAGCCTGCGCGTGCGCTGGATGAGTTTCGCGATGCGGTAAAGGCGCTGCATGCGGCGGGGATCGAAGTGATCCTCGACGTGGTGCTGAACCACAGTGCTGAAATTGATCTGGAAGGACCGACCTTCTCTTTGCGCGGAATCGATAACCGTAACTATTATTGGATCAGAGAAGACGGGGATTACTACAACTGGACCGGCTGCGGAAATACGCTCAATCTCAGCCAGCCGGACGTGGTGGAGTATGCCCGCCAGTGTCTGCGGTTTTGGGTCGATGAGTGCCACGTCGATGGCTTTCGCTTTGATTTAGCCTCGGTGATGGGACGCACGCCGGAATTTCGCCAGGATGCGCCGCTGTTTGAAGCGATCCGTAACGATCCGCAGCTGGCGGCCGTGAAGCTGATTGCCGAACCCTGGGATATTGGCGCCGGCGGCTACCAGGTGGGAAACTTCCCGCCGCTTTTTGCCGAATGGAATGACCATTTTCGCGATGTCGCCAGGCGCTTCTGGTTACAACAAAGCATCTCATTGGGCGAGTTTGCCCGGCGTTTTGCCGCGTCCAGCGATCTCTTTCAGCGTAACGGTCGCCAGCCCGCGGCGGCGGTGAATCTGATCACCGCCCACGATGGCTTCACCCTGCGCGACTGCGTTTGTTTCAATCAGAAACATAATGAGGCGAATGGTGAAGAGAATCGCGATGGGACTAACAATAACTACAGCAGCAATCATGGTATAGAGGGAACAGGGGGCAGTCTTGATGTGCTTGAGCGGCGCCGGGACAGCGTTCATGCCCTGCTCTCGACGCTGCTGCTGGCACAGGGCACGCCGATGCTGCTGGCGGGTGACGAGCATGGTCATAGCCAGCACGGCAACAATAACGCGTATTGTCAGGACAACGCATTGACCTGGCTTGACTGGAACCAGGCAAATAGCGGGCTGACGGCATTTACCGCCGCGCTCATTCACCTGCGTCGATGCATACCGGCATTAACCAGTAACCGCTGGTGGCAGGAAGGGGACGGCAACGTTGTTTGGCTAAACCAGTATGCGCAACCGTTAACTGCCGATGAATGGCAGCACGGCACCGCGCGTCTGCAAATTTTGCTGTCTGGCCGTTGGTTAATGACGGTGAATGCCACCCCAGAGGTGGCGCATATGGAGTTACCTGAGGGGGAGTGGCACGCCGTTCCTCCTTTCGCCGGAGAGGATAATCCGGTCGTCATGGCTGTCTGGCATGGGCCCGCGCACGGAGTGTGCGTATTTCAAAGGTCGTAAGCCCTGAAGCTTCCGGTTGCACTCGCGGCCGCTACGCGGTGAGAGGGACAGGAAGGCTGGGATGTAAAAAGGAGTTAATCATGGTTAGGCTAGAAAAGAACGATCCGTTGATGCTGGCGCGTCAGCTCCCCATCAAAACCGTGGCGTTGATTCTTGCGGGTGGACGCGGTACCCGGCTTAAGGACTTAACTATTAAGCGTGCAAAACCGGCTGTCCATTTCGGCGGTAAGTTTCGCATAATTGATTTCGCATTATCTAACTGCATTAACTCAGGTATTCGCCGCATCGGCGTCATCACCCAGTATCAATCGCACACTCTGGTTCAACATATCCAACGCGGCTGGTCATTTTTTAGTGAAGAAATGAACGAGTTCGTGGATTTACTGCCCGCGCAACAGCGTGTGCATGGCGAAAACTGGTATCGCGGCACGGCTGATGCGGTGACGCAGAACCTCGATATCATTCGTCGCTACAAAGCGGAATATGTGGTGATCCTCGCCGGCGATCATATTTACAAGCAAGACTACTCGCGCATGTTGATCGATCACGTCGAAAAAGGGGCTCGCTGCACCGTGGCCTGTATGCCGGTGCCCATCGAAGAGGCATCCGCCTTTGGCGTGATGGCGGTTGATGAGAGCGACAAGATCATTGAGTTTGTCGAAAAGCCCGCCGTACCGCCCGCAATGCCGAGCGATGAGACCAAATCGCTGGCCAGCATGGGGATCTATGTCTTTGATGCGGATTATCTTTATGAACTGCTGACTGAAGATGATAACGACGAAAACTCCAGCCACGATTTCGGTAAAGATATTATTCCGAAGATCACTGAAGCTGGCATGGCTTATGCACATCCTTTCCCGCTCTCCTGCGTGCAGTCTGACCCGGATGCGGAACCGTACTGGCGCGATGTGGGTACGCTTGAAGCCTACTGGAAAGCGAACCTTGACCTGGCTTCGGTGACGCCGGAGCTGGATATGTACGATCAGAACTGGCCGATTCGCACCCATATGGAGTCTCTGCCGCCCGCGAAGTTCGTTCAGGACCGCTCTGGTAGTCACGGTATGACGTTGAACTCGCTGGTTTCCGGCGGCTGTATTATCTCCGGCTCCGTGGTGGTGCAATCGGTGCTGTTCCCGCGCGTGCGCGTGAATTCATTCTGTAATATTGATTCGGCAGTCTTATTGCCAGAAGTGTGGGTGGGGCGCTCATGCCGCCTGCGCCGCTGCGTAATCGATCGTGCCTGCGTGATTCCTGAGGGCATGGTGATCGGCGAACACGCGGAAGAAGATGCGCGTCGGTTCTACCGTTCAGAGGAAGGTATCGTGCTGGTGACGCGTGATATGTTGCGGAAGTTGGGGCATAAACAGGAGCGATAATGCAGGTCTTACATGTATGTTCAGAGATGTTCCCGCTGTTAAAAACCGGCGGTCTGGCGGATGTAATCGGCGCGCTGCCTGCGGCGCAAATCGCTGAGGGTATCGATACGCGCGTGCTGCTGCCGGCGTTCCCGGACATTCGCCGTGGCGTCACCGATGCGCAGGTGGTGACGCGCCGGGATACTTTTGCCGGACGCATGACGCTGCTGTTTGGTCACTATAACGGCGTGGGGATCTATTTGATTGATGCCCCGCATCTCTACGACCGCCCAGGGAGCCCTTACCACGACACCAACCAACATGCTTACACCGACAACGTGCTGCGTTTTGCGCTGCTGGGGTGGGTAGGCAGCGAGATGGCCTGCGGACTGGACCCTTTCTGGCGTCCTGATGTCGTGCATGCTCACGACTGGCATGCAGGCCTGACTCCTGCCTATCTGGCCGCGCGTGGACGCCCGGCGAAATCGGTCTTTACGGTACACAATCTGGCCTATCAGGGGATGTTCTACTCCTGGCACATGAATGAGATCGAACTGCCGTGGTCGTTCTATAACATGCATGGTCTGGAGTTCAACGGCCAGATCTCGTTCCTCAAGTCCGGGCTCTATTACGCCGATCATATTACGGCGGTCAGCCCGACCTACGCGCGTGAAATAACCGAACCGCAATTTGCCTACGGCATGGAAGGGCTGCTGCGTCAGCGCCAGCACGAGGGGCGACTATCGGGGATCCTGAACGGCGTGGATGCGGGTATCTGGAACCCGGAGAGCGACCTGCTGCTGGCGTCGCGTTATGACCGCGATCGCCTTGAAGACAAAGCGGAGAACAAGCGCCAGCTGCAAATTGCGATGGGGCTGAAAGTCGACGACAAAGCCCCGCTGTTCGCCGTGGTCAGCCGTCTGACCAGCCAGAAAGGGCTGGATTTAGTTCTCGAAGCGCTGCCGGGCCTGCTTGAGCAGGGTGGGCAGCTGGCGCTGCTGGGCGCAGGGGACCCGGTACTGCAGGAAGGTTTTCTGGCTGCGGCCGCCGAGCACCCGGGCAAAGTTGGCGTGCAGATTGGTTATCACGAGGCTTTTTCACACCGCATTATGGGGGGCGCCGACGTGATTCTGGTTCCCAGCCGTTTCGAGCCCTGTGGCTTAACCCAGTTGTATGGCCTGAAGTACGGCACGCTGCCGCTGGTGCGGCGTACCGGTGGTCTGGCGGATACCGTGACCGACAGTTCGCTGGAAAATCTGGCCGATGGCGTAGCCAGCGGTTTTGTCTTTGAAGACAGCAATGCACTATCGCTGCTGCGGGCAATTCGGCGCGCGTTCGTGCTGTGGTCGCGCCCGTCGCTCTGGCGTTACGTTCAGCGTCAGGCGATGAATATGGATTTTAGCTGGCAGGTCGCGGCGCACTCTTATCGCGAACTTTATCAACGCTTGCTGTAACCACAGGAGTCATTGCGATGAATGTACCCTTTAGCTATGCATCACCCACGCTGAGCGTTGAGGCGTTAAAGCACTCTATTGCCTATAAGCTGATGTTTATCATTGGTAAAGATCCGGCTATCGCCAATAAGCATGAGTGGCTCAACGCCACGCTGTTTGCCGTCCGCGACCGTATGGTGGAGCGCTGGCTGCGCTCTAATCGTGCTCAGCTTTCTCAGGAAGTACGCCAGGTTTATTACCTGTCGATGGAGTTTCTGATTGGCCGTACGCTTTCTAACGCCTTGCTGTCGTTGGGCATCTACGAAGATGTGAACAGCGCGCTGGAAGAGATGGGGCTGAACCTTGAAGAGCTGATTGACGAAGAGAATGACCCGGGGCTGGGTAATGGCGGTCTTGGGCGCCTGGCCGCCTGTTTCCTCGATTCGCTGGCGGCCCTGGGCCTGCCTGGCCGTGGTTACGGTATCCGCTATGACTACGGGATGTTTAAGCAAAACATCGTTGACGGCCGGCAGAAAGAGTCGCCGGATTACTGGCTCGAGTACGGCAACCCGTGGGAATTTGAACGGCATAATACGCGTTACAAAGTGCGCTTCGGCGGACGCATTCAGCAGGAAGGTAAACAGTCGCGCTGGGTTGAAACCGAAGAGATCCTGGCGGAAGCCTACGATCAGATTATCCCGGGTTTTGATACCGATGCGACCAACACGCTCCGTCTGTGGAGCGCCCAGGCCAGCAGCGAGATTAACCTCGGTAAATTTAATCAGGGTGATTACTTCGCGGCGGTGGAAGATAAAAACCATTCCGAAAACGTCTCCCGGGTACTGTATCCGGACGACTCGACCTACTCCGGGCGCGAGCTGCGCCTGCGTCAGGAATATTTCCTCGTCTCCGCGACGGTACAGGATATTCTCAACCGCCATTATCAGCTGCATAAAACCTTTGCTAACCTGGCAGACAAAATTGCGATTCACCTTAACGACACCCATCCGGTGCTGTCGATTCCGGAGCTGATGCGCCTGCTGATTGATGAGCATAAGTTCGGCTGGGATGAGGCGTTTGAAGTCACCTGCCAGGTGTTCTCCTACACCAACCATACGTTGATGAGTGAAGCGCTCGAGACCTGGCCTGTCGATATGCTGGGGAAAATTCTGCCGCGCCATTTGCAGATTATTTTCGAGATCAATGACTACTTCCTGAAGACGCTGCAGGAGCAGTATCCTAATGATACGGCGCTGCTAAGTCGCACGTCGATTATTGACGAATCCAACGGCCGCCGGGTGCGCATGGCGTGGCTGGCGGTGGTGATTAGTCATAAGGTGAACGGCGTTTCCGAACTGCACTCCCGGCTGATGGTGGAGTCGTTGTTTGCCGACTTCGCGAAGATTTTCCCGATGCGCTTTATTAACGTCACCAACGGCGTGACGCCGCGTCGCTGGCTGGCGCTGGCGAATCCGCCGTTGTCGAAGGTGCTGGACGAGAACATCGGTCGTACCTGGCGTACCGACCTCAGCCAACTGCAGGAGCTGGAGCAGCATATTGACTATCCGACGGTCAATCAGGCCGTACGTCAGGCGAAGCTGGAGAACAAGCAGCGTCTGGCAAACGTGATTGCTCATCAGCTGAATGTGGTGGTGAACCCGAAAGCGCTGTTCGACGTGCAAATCAAACGTATCCACGAGTACAAGCGTCAGCTGATGAATGTCCTGCACGTGATTACCCGCTACAACCGTATTAAGGCCGATCCTGACGCCGTATGGGTACCGCGCGTGAATATCTTTGCCGGGAAAGCCGCCTCGGCTTATTACATGGCCAAGCACATTATTCATCTCATTAACGATGTGGCGGCGGTGGTGAACAACGATCCGCAGATTGGCGATAAGCTAAAAGTGGTGTTTGTCCCGAACTACAGCGTTAGCCTTGCGCAGCTGATTATTCCGGCGGCGGATCTTTCAGAGCAGATCTCGCTGGCGGGTACGGAAGCTTCCGGAACCAGTAATATGAAATTTGCGCTTAACGGCGCTTTGACCATCGGTACCCTGGACGGCGCGAACGTCGAAATGCTGGAGCACGTGGGCGAGGATAATATTTTTATCTTCGGCAATACCGCAGAACAGGTGGAGGCGCTACGTCGTAACGGCTATAAGCCGCGGGAATTTTACGAACAGGATCCGGAGCTGCATCAGGCGCTGACGCAAATCGGTACCGGGCTGTTCAGCCCGTCGGAGCCGGGTCGCTATCGCGATCTGCTGGATTCGCTGATCAACTTTGGTGACCATTATCAGGTGCTGGCGGATTACCGTAGCTATGTGGATTGCCAGGATAAGGTGGATGAGCTGTATCGTCATCCGGAAGAGTGGGCGATGAAAGCGATGCATAATATCGCCAACATGGGCTATTTCTCTTCTGACCGTACGATTCAGGAATACGCTGACCATATCTGGCATATCGACCCGGTACGGCTGTAGCCGGTTACGCAGTGAAAACGGGGCCGCTGGCCCCGTTTTTTATGCACTATCCCGACAAACTCCGCGCCAGCGCGGGTCGTTCGGGCTTAAGAAGCCAGCGAAAGCTCAGACTTTCCCACGTGCTGCGCCAGCCATTCGCCGATCCGCGCCTGCTGCGAGTCATTCAGCCACATTCCCTGTTTCGTCCGGCGCCAGATGGCATCCTCAAGCGTGCGTACCCACTCATGCTCCACCAGGTATTTGAGCTCGGCTTCATAGAACTCATGGCCAAAATCCTCACCCAGATCCGCTATCGATGCCGCCTCTGCGAGGATCAGCTCGCTGTTGCTGCCGTAGGTGCGGGCATAGTGACGCGCCATCGATTCGCTGATAAATGAGAACCGGCGGCGCAGCCTGGCCGCGTAATCGTCGCGGTCGCCGTCGATATCCCCGCCGGGCAGCACGGCCGTTTTGGTCCAGGCCGGGCCGATGCCTTTGTAGTAGGGCGTCAGTTTTTCCAGCGCGTGCTCGGCCAGCTTGCGATAGGTTGTCAGCTTGCCGCCAAATACCGACAGCAGCGGCGCCTGGCCCTGTTCGTCATGGATATCCAGGGTGTAGTCGCGGGTAATCGCCTGCGGCGAGTCCGATTCATCATCGCACAGCGGACGGACGCCGGAGTAGGTCCAGACGATATCGTCGCGGGACAGCGTCTTTTTGAAGTGCGCGTTATAGGCGTTCAGCAAATAGTTGATCTCGTTGTCATCGATCGCCACTTTCTGCGGGTCGCCATTGTACTCAACGTCGGTGGTACCGATTATCGAGAACTCATCCATCCACGGGATCACGAACACAATCCGTTTGTCTTCGTTTTGCAGAATGTAGGCCTGTTTCTGGGTGTGCACACGCGGCACCACGATGTGGCTGCCTTTAATCAGGCGAATGCCGTACGGTGAGCGCAGATGCATCCCTTCGTCAAAGAAGTGTTTGACCCACGGGCCGGTCGCATTGACCAGACCACGGGCCTGCCAGGTGAATTTCTCGCCGGTATCGATATCTTCCGCCTCGACAATCCACAGGCCGTTTTCGCGTTTTGCCGAAATTGCCCGGGTACGAGTCCGGACCTCGCCACCTTTACGTACCACCATCTGCGCGTTAGCCAGTACCAGACGCGCATCGTCTACCCAGCAGTCGGAATATTCGAAACCGCGCACGATTTCAGGTTTTAATACCGATTCTGCGCCAAATCGCAAGCCGGTCGAACCGGGTAAGCTGGTGCGTTTCCCGAGGTGATCGTACATAAACAGACCGATACGGATCATCCAGGCCGGGCGCAGGTGCGGGCGATGCGGCAGGCGAAAGCGCATGGGAAAAGCGAGATGCGGCGCCATTTTTAACAGCACTTCGCGTTCGGCCAGCGCTTCGCTGACCAGACGGAATTCATAGTGTTCAAGGTAGCGCAGCCCGCCGTGAATCAGCTTCGAACTGGCGCTGGAAGTGGCGCAGGCGAGATCGCGCGCTTCCAGCATCAGTACGGATAAACCACGCCCGGCGGCGTCTGCCGCGATACCGGCACCGTTGATGCCTCCCCCTATCACAATCAGATCTTTGGTTTCCACGTTCGCTACCTCTGGCACTTTCGTTTAAGCTCAAAAATGTTCGTTATCGCTCAATATAGCAAACAAACGCGCCATTGGTAACATCAAAAAAACATTTCAGAGTGATGCGTGTAACATATTGGCGTTTATTTCCCGTCTGACGGTAAACTAGGCAGTAGAATCATGGCCGGCTATCTGCCAGCAATATTATTCCGCTATATAGAGAAAGAGCACATGGACCACTTTGAATGTATCAATGTTGAAGAAGCGCACCAGAAACTGCATCAGGCAAAGGCGGTGCTGGTGGATATCCGCGATCCGCAGAGTTTTGCGATGGGGCATACGCCGGGTGCGTTTCATCTGACCAACGATACGCTGGGCGCGTTTATGCGCGATAATGACGTTGATACCGCGGTGATGGTGATGTGCTACCACGGCAATAGCAGTAAAGGCGCCGCGCAGTATCTGCTACAGCAGGGCTATGACAAGGTTTACAGCGTGGATGGTGGGTTCGATGCGTGGCATCGTCATTTCCCGGCGGAAGTGGAACATGGCGCGTTTTAAACGTTAGCACGCCATTCCGTTATTCCCGTCCTGTTTCAGATGGCATGGCTGCGGATGCGTTGTTCAGGGACGCCCAGGGCGCGCCACTCCTGCAACTCGTATATACTAGCCCCCTTTGTGTGGAATAAGCGATCCGCCGTATGTTAATGATTACCTCTTTTGCTAACCCGCGTGTGGCCCAGGCGTTTGTCGACTACATGGCTACGCAGGGCATTATCCTGACCATTCAGCAGCATGATCAGAGCGATGTCTGGCTGGCCGATGAGAGTCAGGCCGGGCGGGTGCAGGCCGAACTGGCTCGCTTCCTGGAAAACCCCGCCGATCCACGCTATCTGGCGGCCAGCTGGCAATCCGGACAGACCAACAGCGGTTTGCGCTACCAGCGTTTCCCTTTCTTTGCCACTCTGCGTCACAACGCCGGGCCGTTTACCTGGGCCATTTTGCTTGTCTGCATCCTGGTCTTTGTGCTGCAAAACATCATCGGCGATCGGCCGATCATGCTGCTGCTGGCCTGGCCTTATGACCCGTCGCTGAAATTTGAAGTCTGGCGCTACTTTAGCCATGCTTTCATGCACTTCTCGCTGATGCATATCCTGTTTAACCTGCTATGGTGGTGGTACCTCGGCGGTGCGGTGGAAAAACGCATCGGCACCGGCAAACTGGTGGTCATTACCGTTATTAGCGCCTTGTTAAGCGGGTTTATTCAGCACCAGTTTAGCGGCCCCTGGTTTGGTGGGCTATCCGGCGTCGTCTATGCGCTGATGGGCTATGTCTGGCTGCGTGGAGAGCGGGATCCGCAAAGCGGCGTCTATTTGCAGCGTGGCTTGATACTCTTCTCTTTAGTGTGGTTAATTGCTGGATGGTTTGATGTTTTTGGCATGTCGATTGCGAACGGTGCGCATGTGGCAGGTCTCCTGACCGGGCTGGCGATGGCGTTGGTCGATACGCAACATGTGCGAAAGCGAACATAGGGCCGCCGACTTACCCGGCTCTCTGCAACGACAGCGCCTTTATGCGAGTCTTATAATCCCAGGGATATTTCATGAAACAAACACAACGTCATGACGCCATTATCGAGCTGGTAAAAAAACAGGGATATGTCAGTACGGAAGAGCTGGTTGAGCAGTTTGCCGTCAGCCCACAGACCATTCGTCGTGACCTGAACGACCTTGCCGAACAAAAGATGATCCTGCGCCACCACGGTGGCGCAGCGCTGCCTTCCAGTTCGGTAAATACCTCCTGGCACGACAGGAAGGCCACCCAGACGCAGGAAAAAGAGCGTATTGCCCGCAAGGTGGCCAGCCAAATCCCCGATGGCGCGACGTTGTTCATCGATATCGGCACCACGCCGGAAGCGGTGGCGCATGCGCTGCTGGAGCATAACGATCTGCGCATCGTCACCAACAACCTTAATGTGGCCACCACGCTGATGGTGAAAGAGGATTTCCGCATTATTCTGGCGGGCGGCGAGCTGCGCAGTCGGGATGGCGGCATTATCGGCGAAGCGACGCTGGACTTTATCTCCCAGTTTCGTCTTGATTTCGGCATTCTCGGTATCAGCGGCGTAGACAGCGACGGTTCGCTGCTGGAGTTTGATTACCATGAAGTGCGCACCAAACGCGCGATCATTGAAAACTCTCGCCACGTGATGCTGGTGGTGGATCACTCGAAATTTGGGCGCAATGCGATGGTGAATATGGGCAGCATCAGCATGGTCGATGCGGTCTACACCGATGTGATGCCGCCGGCAGGGGTACTGAAAGTTATTACGGACAACAACCTTCAGCTGGAACTGTGCTAAACGGCGTTAAACGCCGTAGCCCATCATTTTAAGCAACCGCTGGGCGTGCTGTACCGCATCCTGGCGGTGTGCGACTCCCAGCTTCTGATACAGATTACGAATGTGGGTTTTAATGGTCGTGGCCGCCACGTCCAGCTCACCGGCAATCTGTTCGTTGCTGTAGCCGGAATAGATCAGCCCCAGTACCTGCCATTCACGCTGGGTCAGCGGGCTGGTGCGAATCAGTTCCGGGACTTCCGGGTGACTCAGCAGCCGTTCGACAAAGCCCTCATCAAAGTGGGCAAACTTATGGCGATGGTGCTGGTTGATATCGCGCAGGATGCGCTGGGCGCGGTGCTGTTCCAGCTCCGGCAGCGTATTGAGCTGAATCAGCTGGCGCAGCTGCTGCGCCATGGCTTCGCCTTCAATCACAAAGTGGTTGATAAACCCGGTGCGGTTGGCGAGTGCGAGCGCCTCCAGCAGGACTTTCTGCGCCTCGCTTTTCCGTCCTGCCTGCCAGTAAAGCTGGTTGAGCAACAGCAGGTTGCGGTTAATATCGCTCATCAGACGCAGCGAGCGGGCATTGTCGTTGAGCTCTTCCAGCACCATTTCCGCCGAGTCAAAATCACCCAGCAGAATTTGCGCCCGGGCGATGTTGCGCCACTGGCTTTGCAGGAAGTGGTTATTGGCGAATTCGGGTTTCGGCGTCTGGCGCAGCCAGTTGGCGGCCGCGGCTTTATCACCGACCATCTGCCAGTAGATCACCCGGACTTTATCGGCATTCGAAACCCAGTCGCTATGATAGTGACCGTTGCCGAGCAGGTTTTCCAGGCGGTTGAGGTGGCTGCGGGCGTTATCCAGATCGCCGCGTGCCAGCGAGCACTGCACCATCAGAGCCAGACACTGCAGCTGCTGCTGCGGTTGATAGCTTGACAGGACATCCATGCCATTACGTGCGGACGCTTCCGCCTCATCCAGCCGCGCCCAGGCCCACAGCAGCTGTGAGCGAATACGCAGCAGGAATTCATGCATCGGCAGCTGCTCGAGATGCTGCTCGCGGATAAGCTGGAAAGCTTTCTCCTGCACTTCCCAGGCGGCCTGCAGGAAGCCCTGGGCAAAGAGAATCTCGCTTTGCTGGATCATGCTCCACAGCGCGTAATGCCAGATGTCGTGGCGGCGGGCCATCTGCTCCGTCTGTTGCATCACCGCCAGAGATTTACTTAACTGGCCTTTACAATGCAGCACTTCGCCATGCACCGATGTAGCCACAATTCGGCTGTAGTAGCTGGCCAACGGCAGCTCTTCTAACGCGACCATGGACAGACGCTCGGCCTCTTCCTGATCGCCGGCATTAATGGCCACCTGTGCACGCAGGGCGTTGAAATCGCCATGCATCGCGGTATCCATTTTCATGTCCATCTCCTGCTCGGCGCGCGCCAGCAGGGTGTTGACTTCGCTGTAACGGTGCTGGCTTTGCATCAGCCAGGCCTGCAGCAGGAGCAGACGCGGATTTTCCAGCAGGTTTGACCACGGCAGCGCCGCCAGCGACTGTTCGAGCAGTCCCAGTTCGCTGTGGTTGAACATGCCCCAGGCGTGATTCAGTAAAATATCGCGCAGCATTTTCGCATCGCCGGCCGCCAGCGCATGATGAATGGCTTCGCTGGGGAAGCCCAGCGCCATCCAGCCTTCGGCGGCAGAGCGGTGAATTTCAGGTAATTCGGTTGCCAGCTCCCACTGGCAGCGCTGGCGCAGGAAATTGCCAAACAGGGGGTGATAGCGGAACCATTCGCCGGAGTCGTCCATCCGCTGCATGAACAGGCCCTGACGCTCAATCTCTTCCAGCTGCATTTGCCCGTTTTCTTCCCCGGTCACGCGAACGATGAGCGCATCGTTCATTGAACGCAGCAGCGAGCTTTTCAGCAAAACATTACGCGTTCGCGCGTCGACATTATCCAGTACCTCATCCACCAGATAATCGGAGAGATGGCTGGCATTTATACCGGCAAGACGACGGGCGGAGTGGTGGGCGGAAGAGTTATTCTGGCGGGCGGAAAGAGCAATAAGCTGAAGCGCCGTGGCCCAGCCGGCGACGTCGTCGCACAGCCTGCTGCTGTCTTCAGCCTCAATCGGCGAAGCCAGACGACAGTCGAAAAAGAGTTTTGCTTCCTGATGGGTAAACGCCAGCTGCTGGCTGCCGATTTCCAGCAGCTGATCGCGCACGCGCAGGTTGGCAATACCGAGCTGCGGCAGGTTGCGCGAGAGCACCACCAGGGTCATATTCTCCGGCTGATGGCGGAGGAAGAAGCGCATCGCATCGTGAATCACCGGATTGTTGATCAGATGATAATCATCAATCACCAGATACAGCGGGCGCTGCCAGTCGGCAAGCTCAATAAACAGCTGCGCAAAAAGCGAGGGCAGGCTGGCATACTGGCGTTTCTGCACCATGTTTTCGCTGGCCACGCAGTGGCCGCCGGTAGCCTGCTGAACAGAGGCGATCAGATAACTGGCAAAACGCTCCTGTTGGTTATCGCCTTCATCCAGCGAAAACCAGCCAAGTTCATTTTTCCCCGCCGCCCATTGAGAGATGAGCGTTGTCTTGCCGTACCCAGCGGGGCTGGTGACCAACACGAGACGGTAATTGTTCGCGCCGGAAAGTTTAGCCAGCAATCGCTCGCGAACCACGGTGTGTTCAAGGCGGACTGGGCGACTTAATTTAGACGGAATCAACATAGTTAATCATTTCGCTGTGCAAGAGAGGATTTGCGATTTTTTTTGCGCTTCGTAATTAATGACTATTAAGGTCGGCGATAATGAAAATTATTGCAAGTTATGTCCGAATTTTATGCTCTTGAATTTGCACCAGGTCACAAATTCCCAATTAAAACCCTGCGGTTGTAAAACCGGTACCAGCGTGCGTGATTACTGGGTTTTCCCTTGTTCACTGGTCTAAAAAATGGCTTTCACTCCATTTTTTTGTAGTTGTATGTTTTTATTAAGTTAATTTCAGGACAATCTTATAAATAATCGTTTTGGCGTATTTGTGTCATGAGGCAGAGTTATTTTTACACAATGCTTATTTTTATTTCGTGATAATTGCGGAATGGTGTTTTATCCAACGCTTTGTCTCGGCCTGTAACAAATATTCTTCTGATGGTGATGAACAATATAGTGTTTCTGGGTGGTGAATTTTCCAGCATGTTTCTGGCGGAGAGCTACCGTTATAGTGGCCACGATCACACTTTTCGCTCATCCCTGCTGCTCCTCCCTGTCTAATCCCCATCGGGATGAGGACGTTGCTTTAGGAGGTCGGCACACTAACGCCAACGTTTTAGTAAAGGACCCGGATTTCTTATGTCACAGACTTCTTTTAATAAAGATCAGTTTCAGGCTGCACTGACCCGTCAGTGGCAGCATTTTGGCTTACAGTCCGCTTCTGAGATGACCCAGCGTCAGTGGTGGCACGCCGTAAGCGGTGCGCTTGCCGAGCTGTTGGCCGCTCAACCGGTGGCGAAACCCGCCAAAGGGCAGCGTCACGTCAACTATATCTCTATGGAGTTTTTGATCGGTCGTCTGACCGGCAACAACCTGTTGAATCTGGGTTGGTATCAAGGGGTGAGCGATGAGCTGAAGGCTCATGACATTCACCTGACCGATCTGCTGGAAGAAGAGATTGATCCGGGCCTCGGCAACGGCGGTCTGGGTCGTCTGGCGGCATGTTTCCTCGACTCCATGGCGACCGTTGGCCAGTCGGCAACCGGCTATGGCCTGAATTATCAGTATGGTCTGTTCCGTCAGTCTTTCGCAGATGGCCAGCAGGTTGAAGCGCCGGATGACTGGGGGCGTAGCCGCTACCCGTGGTTCCGTCATAACGAACAGCTGGATGTGCAGGTTGGGATCGGCGGTAAGGTCAGCAAAAGCGGCGCCTGGGAACCGGCGTTCGTGATTACCGGCCAGGCCTGGGATCTGCCGGTGCTGGGGTATCGTAATAACGTCGCGCAGCCGCTGCGTCTGTGGCAGGCGACCCATGCTCATCCATTTAATCTGACCAAATTTAACGATGGCGATTTCCTGCGCGCAGAGCAGCAGGGTATCGACGCGGAAAAACTGACTAAAGTGCTTTACCCGAACGATAACCATCAGGCAGGGAAAAAGCTGCGCTTAATGCAGCAATACTTCCAGTGCGCCTGTTCGGTTGCCGATATTCTGCGTCGCCACCATCTGGCGGGTCGTAAGCTGGCAGAACTGGCGGATTACGAAGTGATCCAGCTCAACGATACCCACCCGACCATCGCCATTCCTGAACTGCTGCGCGTGCTGATCGATGAGCACCAGCTGAGCTGGGATGACGCCTGGGCCATTACCAGCAAAACCTTCGCCTACACCAACCATACGCTGATGCCTGAAGCGCTAGAGTGCTGGGACGAGAAGCTGGTTAAAGCCCTGCTGCCGCGTCATATGCAGATCATCAAAGAGATTAACGACAGATTTAAGAAGCTGGTCGAGAAAACCTGGCCTGGCGATAAGCAGGTGTGGGCAAAACTGGCGGTGGTGCATGATAAACAGGTTCGCATGGCGAACATGTGTGTGGTCAGCGGCTTTGCGGTCAACGGCGTTGCCGCGTTGCACTCCGACCTGGTGGTGAAAGATCTGTTCCCGGAATATCACCAGCTGTGGCCGAATAAGTTCCACAACGTGACCAACGGCATTACGCCGCGTCGCTGGATTAAACAGTGCAACCCGGAACTGGCTGCGCTGCTGGATAAGACGCTGAAGAAAGAGTGGGCTAACGATCTCGACCAGCTGATCCATCTGGAGAAATATGCTGACGATGCGGCGTTCCGCCAGACCTACCGTGAGATTAAGCTGGCTAACAAAGTTCGCCTGGCTGAGTTTGTTAAGACGCGTACCGGTATCGAGATCAACCCGCAGGCGATTTTCGATATCCAGATTAAGCGTCTGCACGAGTACAAGCGTCAGCATCTCAATCTGCTGAACATTCTGGCGCAGTACAAAGAGATTCGCGAAAACCCGCAGGCGGACCGCGTACCGCGCGTGTTCCTGTTCGGGGCGAAAGCCGCACCGGGTTACTACCTGGCGAAGAATATTATTTTTGCTATCAACAAGGTGGCGCAGGCGGTGAATAACGATCCGCTGGTGGGCGACAAGCTGAAAGTGGTCTTCCTGCCGGATTACTGCGTCTCTGCGGCGGAAATGCTGATTCCAGCGGCGGATGTCTCTGAACAGATCTCCACGGCGGGGAAAGAAGCCTCCGGTACCGGCAACATGAAGCTGGCGCTGAACGGCGCATTGACCGTCGGGACCCTGGACGGTGCGAACGTTGAAATCGCCGAACAGGTCGGCGAAGAGAATATCTTTATCTTCGGTAATACCGTTGAAGAAGTTAAGGCGCTGAAAGCGAAAGGTTATGACCCGCTGAAATGGCGTAAAAAGGACAAGCTGCTGGATGCGGTCCTGAAAGAGCTGGAAAGCGGCAAGTATAGCGATGGCGACAAGCATGCTTTCGACCAGATGCTGCACAGCCTGCTGAAAGGCGGCGACCCGTACCTGGTGCTGGCTGACTTCGAAGCGTATGTTGCTGCGCAGAAGCAGGTGGATGAGTTGTACCGCGATCAGGAAGCCTGGACTCGTGCGACGATTCTGAATACCGCGCGCTGCGGCATGTTCAGCTCCGACCGCTCAATTCGCGACTATCAACAACGTATCTGGCAGGCAAAACGCTAAGGACAGGCCTATGGAGACTAAACGCCTTGATAACGCCGCGCTGGCGGCGGGAATAAGTCCCGACTACATCAATGCGCACGGTAAGCCGCAGTCGATTGCTGCGGCGACTAAACAACGTCTGCTGGATGCGATGCATCGTACAACAACCGCCACGAAAGTGGCGGTTGACCCGCTGCCGCCGGTGCAGGTTTTCACACACGGCAAGAAAATGTCGCTGCCGGTAGCCGGTCGTGGGGAATTCCAGTGGATCCTCACCACCGAAGAGGGGAAACAGTATCAAGGCAAAGTGCGTGGAGGAGAGCTCCTCCCGCTGCCGGCCAAACTGCCGGAAGGCTATCATTCGCTGACCCTGACTCAGGATGGCGAACGCTGGCATTGTCGGGCGATTGTGACGCCGGTGCGTTGCTATGAACCACAGGCCCTTAAAGAGGGGCAAAAACTGTGGGGCGCCTGCGTACAGCTTTATACGCTGCGCTCGGAGAAAAACTGGGGAATCGGCGATTTTGGTGATTTACGCGCGATGCTGCCGGAGATTTCCCGGCGCGGCGGCGCGTTTATCGGTCTTAACCCGATTCATGCGCTCTATCCGGCAAACCCGGAGAGCGCCAGTCCCTACAGCCCATCCTCACGCCGCTGGCTGAACGTTATCTATATTGACGTTAACGCGGTCGATGATTTTCGTCTGAGCAAAGAGGCGCAGGCCTGGTGGCAATCACCGGAGACGCAGCGGGCATTACAAGCCGCGCGTCAAACCGAGGATGTGGATTATACCGCGGTGACCGCGTTGAAAATGACCGCGCTGCGCATGGCCTGGAAGCGATTTTCCACCCGTCACGATGAGGCGATGGCGGAGTTCCGTCAGTTCGTGCTTCGTGAAGGCGAAAGCCTGTACTGGCAGGCGGCGTATGATGCCCTGCACGCCTGGCACGTACAGCAAGATCCGCTCCGCTGGGGCTGGCCTGCCTGGCCAAAAGCGTATCAGGATATCAGCAGTCCGGAAGTGAAAGCATTCTGCACCGAGCAGGCCGACGAGGTGAGTTTCTACCTCTGGCTGCAGTGGCTGGCGTATTGCCAGTTCGCCGAATGCTGGCACACCAGCCAGCACGACGCGATGCCGATTGGTCTGTACCGCGATCTGGCGGTGGGCGTGGCGGAAGGCGGTTCGGAAACCTGGTGCGACCGCGAGCTGTATTGTCTGAAAGCCTCCGTCGGGGCGCCGCCGGACATTCTTGGCCCGCTGGGGCAAAACTGGGGTCTGCCGCCGATGGATCCGCATATCATCGTCGCCCGTGCCTATGAGCCGTTTATCGAGCTGCTGCGTGCCAACATGCAAAACTGCGGTGCATTGCGCATCGACCACGTGATGTCGGTTCTGCGTCTGTGGTGGATTCCGTATGGTGAAACCGCTGACCACGGCGCCTATGTGCAGTACCCGGTCGACGATCTGCTGTCGATTATGGCGCTGGAGAGCCAGCGTCATCGCTGTATGGTGATTGGCGAAGATCTGGGTACCGTCCCGGTGGAGATTGTCGGCAAGCTGCGTAAGAGCGGCGTCTATTCCTACAAAGTGCTCTATTTCGAAAATGACCATGAGAAGACGTTCCGCGCGCCGCAGACGTATCCGGAACAATCAATGGCGGTGGCGACAACGCATGACCTGCCAACGCTGCGCGGTTACTGGGAAAGCGGAGACCTGACGCTGGGTAAATCGTTAGGTCTGTATCCTGATGAAGTGGTTCTGCGTGGCCTGTATCAGGATCGTGAACGGGCGAAACAGGGGCTGCTGGATGCGCTGCATCAATATGGCTGCCTGCCAAAACGCGCCGGGCATAATGCCTCGCTGATGGCGATGACGTCGACCCTCAATCGCGGGATGCAGCGTTACATTGCGGACAGCAACAGCGCATTGTTGGGGTTACAGCCGGAAGACTGGCTGGAAATGGCGACCCCGGTCAATATCCCGGGCACCAGCAGCGAATATCCGAACTGGCGGCGTAAGCTCTCCACGACCCTTGAGCAGATGTTTGCCGATGAGCGGGTGAATAAGCTGATTAAGGATCTGGATAAGCGGCGCAAAGCGGTCGCTAAGAAGAAATAGTGTCGCCGTTTCCCCGGTGACGCCGGGGAAAAGCTGTGAAAAAAGCCAATAAAAAGGCCGGGTCGCGTATGCGGACCCGGCCTTTTTTATGCTGACGCCTGGCTTACACCACCATCCCCAGCAGCAGACAGCCAACCAGGCCGCAGACTGAGATAATGGTTTCCAGCACCGACCACGACCGGATGGTCTCGCCGATGGTCAGGTTGAAGTATTCCTTAAACAGCCAGAATCCCGGATCGTTCACGTGAGAGAAGATAACGCTGCCGGAACCAACCGCAATGACCATCAGTTCCGGGCTGACGCCGGTGGTGGCAATCAGCGGTGCGGCAATCCCGCCGGCGGTGATGGCGGCAACGGTCGCAGAACCGAGCGCAATACGCAGTACCGCCGCGATAGACCAGGCCATAAACAGCGGGGACATGTTGGATTCATGCATGATAGAGGCGATGTATTTATCCATGCCGCTATCCACCAGCACCTGTTTGAAGGCGCCACCGCCGCCGATGATCAACAGCATCATAGCGATAATTTTGATCGAAGAGGTCAGCGTGTCGTTGATCTGCTCCATGGAACGTCCACGGTTCAGGCCGAAGGTGAACAGGGCGATGAGAACCGCAATCAGGGTCGCCATTACCGGGTCGCCGAAGAACTCGGCAACCGGCAGGAAGGCGTGGCCTTTCGGCAGGATCATCTCGGCAACGGCGCGCATCGCCATCAGGATCACCGGTACCAGTGAGGTCCAGACGCTGACGCCAAAGCCTGGCATCTCTTCTTCGGTGAAGGTTTTCGGGTTGTGCAGGCCTTCCGGAATCGGTTTATCGATGCCTTTCAGGAAGCGAGCGAAAACCGGACCGGCAAGGATAACCGTCGGAATAGCCAGAATCGTACCGTACAGCAGGGTCTTACCCATATCAGCATGGAAGATTGTGGCAATCGCCGTTGGGCCCGGGTGCGGAGGCAGGAAACCGTGAGTCACGGATAGCGCGGCCGCCATCGGAACGCCGACGTACAGCAGCGGGATGCGGGCAGACGCGGCAATGGTGAACACCAGCGGCAGCATCAGGACGAAGCCCACTTCGTAGAACAGCGCGAAGCCGACGGTAAAACCGGTCAGCACGACGGCCCACTGGATGTGCTTTTTACCGAACTTAGCGATTAAGGTTGTGGCAATGCGCTGAGCGCCGCCGCAATCCGCCAGCAGCTTACCGAGCATAGCGCCAAAGCCCATGATCAGCGCGAGGCTGCCGAGGGTTCCCCCAACGCCGTTTTTAATGGATACGATGACTTTATCCAGAGGCATGCCTTGCATAAGTCCGACGGCGAGTGCCACCAGAACCAGAGCGATGAAGCCGTTCATTTTGAAACGGATCATCAGCAGTAACAGCAGGGCAACCCCGATAGCAACGATGACTAATGGCATAATTTACCTGGCCTTACATTTGTTATGGGTAACGTCAAATTTCAATCTTTTTCGTTTGCTCTGCCTGAGCCGGCAAACGGTATGGCGCCATAAAATCGACTATCACTCCTGTAGGAAAGGATAGCTGGCTATTTTTATAGCAGCGGTGCCTGAAAGAGATGATACGGGTAACATGGGCGGGTTGAGAATCACCCGCCGGGGTAAAATTTTAAATATGAGACTTAAGTCATACTCTTTCCCGGGTTTTTACCGGGTGGCTCAGGGGGAAATGTTGTGCGGTAACATTGACAGGGGCGGCCCGGCCGGGCAAATGCCGCCGGGCTTAACATCGGGAAGAGGGGCGTACTTAGTAGTAAGAGTGCTCGCCGCGCTGGTGTTCGGTCAGATCGCGCACGCCTTTCAGCTCAGGGAATTCGTTTAGCAGCTGTTTCTCGATCCCTTCTTTCAGGGTCACATCGACCATTGAACAGCCGTTACAACCGCCGCCGAACTGCAGGATGGCCAGACCGTCTTCGGTGATTTCCATCAGCGTGACGCGTCCGCCGTGGCCGGCCAGCTGTGGGTTAATCTGGGATTGCAGCATGTATTCAACGCGTTCCATCAGCGGAGCATCGTCGGAAACTTTGCGCATTTTGGCATTCGGTGCTTTCAGCGTCAGCTGAGAGCCAAGCTGATCGGTGACGAAGTCAATTTCAGCGTCTTCCAGATACGGCGCGCTGAGTTCGTCGACATACGCAGTCAGTTGCTCAAACTTCAGCGCCGTGTCGGTGTCTTCCACCGCATCCGGTGGGCAGTAGGATACGCCGCACTCAGCGTTTGGGGTGCCGGGATTAATCACAAATACGCGAATTTGTGTCCCTTCTTCCTGATTTACCAGCAATTTGGCAAAGTGCGCTTGTGCAGCATCGGAAATACGGATCATAGCGTTGGCCTAATAGTTGACTATTTTACTTGGTTATAATACGCCCATCAGCAGGGGTCTACAAGGTACGGCATATACACCATACCTGAACCGTCGCGGCGCCGTTTTGCAAAAGCAGGCGGGATATTTCAGCGACGGTGCTTCCGGTTGTGACGACATCATCCACAATGGCGATATGGAGGCCGCGCACCGATATTTCAAGCTGAAAGGCATTTTTCAGGTTCTGTTTACGCAAGCGTGCGGAGAGATGGTGCTGGGTCGCAGTGCGTCGGTTGCGCCGCAAAGCGTCATGGTGCCAGGCGCACTGCAGCCAGTGCGCCAACGGTCGGCATAGCAGGTCGCTTTGATTGAAGCCTCGCCGCCATTGACGTCGCTGCCACAGCGGGACGCTGACGAGACGGTCTGGCCGGGGAAATCCTTCCCTCTGGCGAACGCGTAACAGCAGCAGACGCGCCAGCGCTGGCGCCAGCTCCGGTCGGCGGGAAAACTTAAGCTGATGTATCAAACCGCTCAGCGGTGGCCGGTAATCATTGACCGTCACCAGCCGTTGCCACGGCGGAGGATCCCGCAGGCAGCGGCCGCAGGAGACTCTGCTGACCGCTGCAGGCAGCCCGCACCGTGGGCAAAGCGAATGGGCAAACGCCAGAGAGGTGGCGCAGCGGGAGCAGATTCCCCAGCGGGCGATCGCCACCGGCATTTGGCATAGCCAGCATAAGCTGTGTGCTGTTAGCATATTTCACCTCGTAATGGTGGAAAGAGAACAGTAACTGATGAACGACATCTGGTGGCAAACCGTGGGGGAAGGAAATTGTCATCTTGTGCTCCTGCACGGATGGGGGCTGAATGCCAGGGTATGGGATTGCGTGACGCCGGAACTGGCCTCGCACTTTACCCTGCATCTGGTTGACCTGCCGGGCTATGGTCGTAGCAGCGGCTTTGGCGCCCTGTCGCTGGAGGAGATGGCGCAGCAGGTACTGAGCCAGGCCCCGGAGCAGGCTATCTGGTTGGGCTGGAGCCTGGGTGGGTTGGTGGCCAGTCAGATTGCCGTGCAACATCCCGGGCGCGTACAGGCGCTGGTCACCGTGGCCTCTTCGCCCTGTTTTGGCGCCGATGGCGACTGGCCCGGGATCAAAGCGGAGGTGCTGAGTGGGTTTCAGCAGCAGCTGAGCCAAGATTTCCAGCGCACCGTGGAGCGGTTTCTGGCGCTGCAAACGATGGGGACGGAAAGCGCTCGTCAGGATGCCCGGGCGTTGAAAAGTACCGTGCTGTCGTTGCCGATGCCATCCTCAGAAGCGTTGAACGGCGGGCTGGAGATCCTTAAAACGGCCGATTTACGCCAGCCGCTGGCCGCATTCACACAGCCATTCCTGCGGCTGTATGGCCGACTGGATGGCCTGGTGCCGCGCAAAATTGTTCCGGTTCTGGATGCATTATGGCCGCAGAGTGAATCCATGGTATTTGAAAAAGCGGCCCATGCCCCGTTCATCTCGCACCCGCAGGCGTTCTGTGAGCCACTGGTGGCGTTGAAAAATCGCCTGCGCAATTATTTTTAGCAGGCTGTGGCAAAAATCCCGACCATAGCAATACTTAGGTTGTCACGGGGAGCATGCGTTTCTGTCGCCGCCGTGGCCTATAAAAACAACCTTATGGAGAGTTGAGGCTATGAAACTTATTACGGGTATTGTTGCATCTCTGGTGATTGGGTCCCTGTCTTTTGGCGCGTTTGCAGCGAAAGAGATTCAAAAAGATGAAGTGGCGTCAATGAAGCTGACGAAAATCGGCAGCATTACGACCTCAAAAACAACGTCACCGATGGATGCAAAGCGCGATCTGTCGAAGAAGGCGGATGAGCTGGGCGGCAAGTACTTTGTGGTGATTGCCGGTTCGAAAAACGAGAAAACCGTTCACGCAAACGCCGACGTCTACAAATAAGCAAAAGCGGGTCTCAGGACCCGCTTTGGTTTTATTGCTCATAGGTTTATTGCCCAGCGGTATCAGCGCAGCGCCCACCACTCTTGCAAGCAGGCTTTTCCCTCAGGGCAACTTTTGCAGCTGCCGGACAAACAGCCGTTCGCGTCTTCCGTTATGCGCACGGCTTTCCCCATGGCTTCCAGACGACTCAGCATGGCATCGACCAGCGGCTGCGGAGCATGCAGGCGAGCGCTGAGCTGTGTCGCCTGCATACGCCCCTGCAGGGCCAGCATATCGCGTACTTCAATCAACGACGCCATGATAACTCCTTAGTGACAATCACCTGCCGGACTCTGGCAGCAGGATGACGGCGTTTTACGCGTCGCCAGCAGGGAGACATCAACCCGACTGCGTGCCCGGCGTAACAGAGCAAAGACCATGATGTTAAACAGCACCACCGCCAGGATACACACCAGACTGTAGCGCGGATGCTGGCTGAAACTCACGGTCTGGTAGTACAGCGTAGAGAGCGAGTAGGCGATGTTCAGTCCCCATAAGATGGAGAATGACATCCAACCGCGGCTGGATTCGCGAGCGATAGCCCCCATCACCGAGATGCACGGAATATAGAGCAGAACGAAAATCAGGTAGCTGTAGGCGGCCGCCGCGCTGCCGAATTTGCTGCCCATGACCCCCATGGCGCCGGCTTCCATTTCACCATCGCCTTTGCTGGCTTCGATAGGGTTAGCCAGAACGCTCAGGCTGAAGGTATCTTTCAGGCTCTGCCAGGTTTCGTCCAGCGCGGCCAGCAGTTCGTCGCCGAGGTGGAACTCCTGCGGATTAAACGCTTCATTCTGAATATCTTCGGCGGTGTAGAGCGTGTTCAGCGTCCCGACGACCACCTCTTTCGCCATTGCGCCGGTAAACAGTCCGACGGTGGCCTGCCAGTTATCTTCATGCACGCCAATAGGTTTAAAAATCGGCGTGATAATACGACTGACGGAGGCCAGCGCCGAATCGTTAATGTTGTCCACCAGCTTACCGTTAAGCGAGAAGCTGTTCAGGGCGCTAAGGAAGATACTGACGATGACGATAACTTTACCCGCGCGCAGCACAAAGCCTTTCAGCCGTTGCCAGGTCTGGATGACCAGACTTTTGATATGCGGGACGTGGTAGACCGGTAGCTCCATTACGAACGGCGATGCTTCGCCGCGCATAATGGTGTGTTTGAGCATCAGGCCGGTCAGGATAGCCATCACGATCCCGAGCAGATACAGCGAGAAGACCGCCAGCGCGCCATTCTGACCAAAGAACGCGGCGGCGAACACGGCGAAGATCGCCAGGCGCGCGCCGCAGGACATAAACGGCGCCATCATGATGGTCATCAGGCGTTCGCGCGGTGCATCCAGCGTGCGCGCCCCCATCACCGACGGCACGTTGCAGCCGAAGCCGACAATCAGCGGCACGAAAGATTTCCCCGGTAGCCCCAGCGCCTGCATCAAGCGGTCCATGACGAATGCCGCTCGCGCCATATAGCCGGAATCCTCAAGGAAGGAGAGGAACAGATACATCATGCCGATTTGCGGCACCAGCGGCAGCACGGTGTTGATACCGCCGCCCAGCCCCTGGGCAAGGAAAACGGTTAGCCAGTCCGGGAAATGCAGGGTATAGCCCAGCCACTGAATGCCGTGAATAAAGATAGCCACGGACCCGGCGTCAAAGATGGGTTGTAACGCGCCGCCGATGTTGATCGCCAGCAGGAACATCAGGTACATGACAAATAAGAAGATGGGCAGCCCCAGCACGCGGCTGAGGATGATTTTGTCCATCGCGGTGGTGAAACGACTCGGTTCAGCGGTGAGCGTGTTGCTGACGGCGTCGCAGATGGCGGCAATGCTCTGATAGCGAGCATCCGCGATGTGCAGCGCCGGATCGGCAATTTCCGCACTCAGATTCGCCAGGGCATCGTCGAGCTTATGCGCAGCGTTTCCGGCGTACTCGCGGCTGTAAATATCGCCTTCCAGCATCTGCAGACCCAGCCAGCAACGCTGACGTTGCGGAATTTCTGGCGCCATCTCCTGAGCCAGCTTTTCGGCTTCACGCAGCAGCGGCTGCGGGTAGTGCACCAGCTCAAGCGACGTATTTTGCTGGTGGCGGTCGACGGCCATTTTTAAGGCTTCGATACCGCGTCCGCGAGTCGAGACCAGCGGGATCACCGGGCAACCCAGGCGGGCTGCCAGCGCGTCAACGTCGATCCGGATTTTTTGCTTTTCGGCAATATCCAGCATATTCAACGCAACGATGCAGGGGATGCCCAGCTCCAGCAGCTGCAGCGTCAGATAGAGGTTGCGTTCCAGGTTTGAGGCGTCGACCACGTTAATCAGCATGTCGGCATCGCCGCTGAGGATATAGTGACAAGCGATCTGCTCATCTAAAGAGGTCTGTGAAGAGATCGTCGTCAGCGAATAGGTGCCGGGCAGGTCTACCAGCGTGACCTGGTGGTCGGTGGTGGTAAAGGCTCCTTCTTTGCGTTCGACGGTGACCCCGGCCCAGTTGCCGACGCGCTGACGAGCGCCGGTAAGCTGATTAAATAATGTTGTTTTGCCGGAGTTCGGATTACCAATTAAACCAAGAGTTAACTTTTTCATATTTCAGACTCTGAGTACCGGGTCAGGTGTTATTGTGCAACCGCTTCCAGTTCTATTAAATCGAGATCTTTTTTGCGTAATACCAGACTTACACGTCGGGTTTCGATATGCACGGGATCGCCGAGCGGCGCGACGCGGACCACATTAAAAGAGGAACCTGGCAGCATGCCAAGAGACAATAGTTTCTGACGATAAGCCGGACTAATATCACGAGAGAAACCCGTGATTTTCCACGCACTATCAGGAGTGAATTGCATAGGGCCTACCTGTAATCGCTAACTGAACGAGAGTTTACCGTGTGCGGTCATCGCACAGTACCGGGGAGCATAGTCAACGGAGAAGAAGATATATTTACTATGAATGATGATAATGATAATGGTTTTTATCATCAATACATAAATGGTTTAATAATCGACATTTGCCGGAAATATGCTGTTTTTTTGATATGACGCAAGGTCTGCACTGTAGCGCTAAATAAGGGTAATATTTATTTTGTCATTTAATGTTTAATTAAGGTTTCATTGGTTAACAAAATGAAACCTTAATAAATGACTTATTTACTCGCCTTTATTAGCCGGAGCTAATCGGTTTCCGGAGTATACCAACATGGGGTCAGAGAATAAGGCGGAGAAAGCGGCCCCTGCAATGAGGGGCCGGAAAAGGGTTAGCGTTTTTTACCCATGGCTGCTGCCAGCGCGTCCATCATGGCGCTGTTGCCAGCGGACTGCGCCTCACGGCCGCGCGGTTTCGCCGCTTTTGCCGCCGGGCGGTTGCCCTGCGCACGATCGCCCCCGCCGCCGCGCCGGGCGTTGCTCTCGCCCGGCTGCTCGTCAAGACGCATGGTCAGTGCGATGCGTTTACGCTGCAGGTCGACCTCCATCACTTTAACCTGCACGATATCGCCAGCTTTGACGACGGTATGCGGATCGTCGACGAATTTATTCGACAGCGACGAAATATGCACCAGGCCATCCTGGTGAACGCCGATATCGACAAAGGCGCCAAAGTTGGTGACGTTGGTAACCGCACCTTCCAGTACCATGCCCGGCAGCAGGTCGTTCATGGTTTCCACGCCATCGGCGAACTTCGCAGTTTTAAACTCCGGACGCGGGTCGCGGCCGGGTTTTTCCAGCTCTTTGATAATGTCGGTGACGGTTGGCACACCGAATTTCTCATCGGTGAAGTCGGCCGCTTTCAGATTGCGTAATTCGCTGCTGTTGCCCATCAGATCGCTTAACGCCTGCCGGGTGGCGGCCAGAATGCGCTCGACGATAGGATATGCTTCCGGGTGAACGGTGGAGGCATCCAGCGGGTTGTCGCCGTGGTTGATGCGCAGGAACCCGGCGCACTGCTCGAAGGCTTTGGGACCGAGGCGGCTGACTTTCAGCAGCTGCTGACGGTTCTGGAACTGGCCGTTTTCATCACGCCAGGCGACGATGTTCTGCGCCATCATCCGCGTCAGGCCCGCCACGCGGGTAAGCAGCGGCACGGAAGCGGTGTTCAGATCCACGCCGACGGCGTTAACACAATCTTCGACCACCGCATCCAGCTTGCGCGCCAGCTGTGACTGGCTGACGTCGTGCTGGTACTGGCCCACGCCGATGGACTTCGGATCGATTTTAACCAGCTCGGCCAGCGGATCCTGCAGACGACGGGCAATTGAAACGGCGCCGCGCAGAGAAACATCGAGGTCCGGGAACTCCAGGGCCGCCAGTTCGGAAGCTGAGTAGACGGAAGCCCCGGCTTCGCTGACGATCACTTTCTGCGCGGTGACTTTCGGGAACTGTTGCTGCACATCGAGGAAGAAGCGCTCGGTTTCGCGGGAGGCGGTGCCGTTGCCGATAGCGACCAGTTCAACGTTGTGCTTTTCACACAGCGCGGCGACGACAGATGCCGCTTTGGCGGCCTGTCCGGTGTGCGGATAGATGGTGTCTGTGGCGACCAGTTTACCGGTGCCATCTACCACGGCGACTTTCACGCCGGTACGCAGGCCTGGGTCGAGACCCATGGTGGCGCGCAACCCGGCGGGGGCGGCCATCAGCAGATCGTGCAGGTTACGGGCAAACACGTTGATGGCTTCATCTTCCGCGCGTTCGCGCACGGTGCCCATCAGCTCGGTTTCCAGGTGCATCAGCACCTTAATGCGCCATGTCCAGCTGACAACCCCTTTGCGCCAGCTGTCGGCTGCGGCATTGTTCAAGCGTAAACCGAGATGGTCGATAATAATCTGTTCGCAGTGGCTCTCTTTCGGCGGCTCGTCAAACTGCGGGTCGGCATTCAGGGCCAGCTGCAGAATGCCTTCATTACGGCCGCGGAACATCGCCAGAGCGCGGTGCGAAGGGACGGTAGCGATAGGCTCATGGTGATCGAAGTAGTCGCGGAATTTTGCCCCTTCCTCTTCTTTGCCGCCCACTACCGTGGCAACCAGGTGCGCATTCTTCCACAGGTAGTCACGCACCTTCGCCAGCAGCGCGGCGTCTTCAGCAAAGCGCTCCATCAGGATATAACGCGCGCCATCCAGTGCGGCTTTGGTATCGGCGACGCCTTTATCGGCATCGACAAACTTCGCCGCTTCTGTTTCCGGATCGTGGGACGGTTCGTTCCATAGCAGATCCGCCAGCGGCTCCAGCCCGGCTTCAATGGCGATTTGCCCGCGGGTGCGGCGTTTCGGTTTATATGGCAGGTAAAGGTCTTCGAGCTCGGTTTTGCTCAGCGTGGTGGTAATCGCCTTTTCCAGCGCATCGGTCAGCTTACCCTGTTCGCCGATCGATTTGAGGATCGATTGACGACGGTCTTCCAGTTCACGCAGATAACCAAGGCGGGTTTCCAGATTACGCAGCTGCGTGTCATCCAGACCGCCGGTGACTTCTTTACGATAGCGTGCGATAAACGGCACGGTGTTCCCTTCATCAAGCAGGCGAACGGCAGCTTCTACCTGTTCAGACCTGGCCTGAAGTTCACCCGCAATAATGCGGCAGAGCGAATCATTCATCATGTCTATTTCATCTTGTGGATCGAAAATCAGGGGATAGTTATACGGACTGGCACGGCAAAATGCCAGTCGTGGCACGAGGCTCTCAGATTGTTCCGGACGCGCTATTTCACATATTCGATATTGTTGACGTACCAGCTGGCTTCGCCGGCGGGCGTGTTGACCACCGCCAGGTCGCCGACCTCTTTTTTCAGCAGCGCGCGAGCCATCGGCGAGTCGATAGAGATGTAGTCTTTACGTCCGAAAATCTCATCGTAACCGACGATGCGAAAGCGCTTGGTGTCGCCATCATCGTTTTCGATTTCAACCCACGCGCCGAAAAACACCTTGCCCTCCTGCTGCGGGGAGTAATCGACGATTTTCAGATTTTCCAGACATTTGGTGAGATAGCGTACCCGGCGGTCGATTTCACGCAGCCGTTTTTTGTTGTACTGGTAATCGGCATTTTCGCTACGATCGCCAAGGCTGGCCGCCCAGGTCACTTTTTTGGTGACCTCAGGACGTTCTTCACGCCACAAATAGTCCATTTCTTTTTTAAGTTTTTCATACCCTTCACGGGTGATCAGCGGCGTTTTCATTTATCGTTCTACCTTCTGATTGTCGGACACTGTACGCGGCGGTGTGCGGTTGCGCACAATTCGTAGTGCGTAATAATACCGACAGGATAAATAATGTGTCTTATGATTAAATGTATACTTAAGCTGCTGTTAAATATGCTTTGTAACAATTTAGCCTGGAATATATACCAGATTTAGCTGGTCGGCGACCCGGGCTTTTTTGAGAATACGCACTGACAATTGCAGTGAACCTTTGGGAGTATAAACAATGCAAGAGAATTATAAGATTCTGGTTGTCGACGACGACATGCGCCTGCGTGCGCTGCTCGAACGTTATCTGACCGAGCAAGGCTTCCAGGTTCGAAGCGTCGCCAACGCTGAACAAATGGATCGTCTGTTGACTCGTGAGTCCTTCCACCTGATGGTGCTGGATTTGATGCTGCCGGGCGAAGATGGTCTCTCCATTTGTCGTCGTCTGCGTAGCCAAAGCAACCCGATGCCGATCATTATGGTTACGGCGAAAGGGGAAGAGGTTGACCGTATTGTGGGCCTCGAAATCGGTGCGGACGACTATATTCCAAAACCGTTCAACCCGCGTGAGCTGCTGGCCCGTATCCGCGCCGTGCTGCGTCGCCAGGCGAATGAGCTGCCGGGTGCGCCGTCACAGGAAGAGGCGGTCATCGCCTTTGGTAAATTCAAGCTGAATCTCGGCACCCGCGAGATGTTCCGTGAAGATGAACCGATGCCGCTGACCAGCGGTGAATTTGCGGTACTGAAAGCGCTGGTTAGCCATCCGCGTGAGCCGCTCTCCCGCGATAAACTGATGAACCTTGCTCGCGGTCGCGAATATTCCGCGATGGAGCGTTCCATCGATGTACAAATTTCCCGTCTGCGCCGCATGGTCGAAGAGGATCCGGCCCATCCGCGTTACATCCAGACCGTGTGGGGGCTAGGCTACGTCTTCGTACCGGACGGCTCTAAGGCATGAAACGCGTGCGTTTTTCGCCGCGAAGCTCGTTTGCTCGCACCCTGTTATTGATTGTCACCTTGCTGTTTGTCAGCCTGGTGACGACCTATCTGGTGGTGCTGAATTTTGCGATTCTACCGAGTCTCCAGCAGTTTAATAAGGTGCTGGCATACGAAGTGCGTATGCTGATGACCGATAAACTGCAGCTGGAGGATGGCACCCAGCTGGTGGTGCCGCCGGCGTTTCGTCGCGAAATTTATCGCGAACTGGGCATTTCGCTCTATTCCAATGAAGCGGCGGAAGACGCAGGCCTGCGCTGGGCGCAGCACTATGAGTTTTTAAGTCAGCAGATGGCGCACCAGCTCGGTGGGCCAACCGAAGTGCGGGTCGAGGTCAACAAAAGCTCCCCCGTGGTGTGGTTGAAAACCTGGCTGTCGCCGAATATCTGGGTGCGCGTACCGCTGACGGAAATCCACCAGGGCGACTTCTCGCCGCTGTTCCGCTATACCCTGGCGATTATGCTGCTGGCGATCGGCGGCGCCTGGCTGTTTATCCGTATTCAAAACCGGCCGCTGGTCGATCTTGAGCATGCGGCGCTGCAGGTCGGGCGAGGCATCATTCCGCCGCCGCTGCGGGAGTACGGTGCATCCGAAGTGCGTTCGGTCACCCGGGCCTTTAACCACATGGCCGCAGGCGTAAAACAGCTGGCAGACGATCGTACGCTGTTAATGGCCGGCGTCAGCCACGATCTGCGTACGCCGCTGACGCGTATTCGCCTGGCGACGGAGATGATGGGGGAAGAAGACGGTTACCTTGCCGAGTCGATCAACAAAGACATTGAAGAGTGTAACGCCATCATCGAGCAGTTTATTGATTACCTGCGCACGGGCCAGGAGATGCCGATGGAGCTGGCGGATCTTAACTCGGTGCTCGGTGAAGTTATCGCGGCGGAAAGCGGTTACGAACGTGAAATCGCGACGGACCTGCAGGCCGGCGAGATCCCGCTGCGCATTCATCCGCTCTCTATCAAGCGCGCGCTGGCCAATATGGTGGTTAACGCCGCGCGTTATGGCAACGGCTGGATTAAGGTCAGCAGCGGTAGCGAAGCCAGCAGCGCCTGGTTCCAGGTCGAGGATGATGGCCCGGGGATTAAGCCAGAACAACGCGAGCATCTGTTCCAGCCGTTTGTGCGTGGCGATAGCGCCCGCAGCACCAGCGGTACCGGGCTGGGGCTGGCGATTGTGCAGCGTATTATCGATAACCATAACGGTCGTCTGGAGATTGGCTCCAGCGAGCGGGGCGGGCTGTTGATTCGCGCCTGGCTGCCGGTTCCGGTTCAACGTGCGCTAACGCCGACGAAACAGAGCAAAGAGAGTTAAGCGGCCGCTCGCGGCAGTCTGAATCGCGCGGGTCGGCGCGAGAGCATAAAAAAGCCGGGCATTGCCCGGCTTATTCTTTATAAATACACGGTTAGCGCTTCGGACCGGCAGCGACCAGCGCGGCGCCCGCTGGCGTATCGGTGTACTTCTCGAAGTTCTCTACGAACAGCTTCGCCAGCTGCTCGGCTTTCTCCTGCCACTGCTCTGGCGAACCGTAGGTGTTACGCGGGTCGAGGATGTGCGTATCGACACCTGGCAGCGAGGTTGGGATCTGCAAATCGAACATCGGCAGCGTGAAGGTTTCCGCATTGTCCAGCGACCCGTCGAGAATGGCATCGATAATGGCGCGGGTATCTTTAATCGAGATACGTTTGCCGGTGCCGTTCCAGCCGGTGTTGACCAGATAAGCCTGCGCACCGGATGCCTGCATGCGCTTCACCAGAACCTCAGCATACTGCGTCGGGTGCAGCGACAGGAACGCGGCACCGAAGCAGGCGGAGAAGGTTGGCGTCGGTTCAGTGACGCCACGTTCGGTACCGGCCAGCTTAGCGGTAAAGCCAGAGAGGAAGTGATACTGGGTCTGGTCTGCCGTCAGGCGCGATACCGGCGGCAGTACGCCGAATGCATCCGCCGTCAGGAAGATAACTTTGGTGGCATGGCCCGCTTTCGAGATCGGCTTAACGATGTTCTCGATATGATCGATCGGGTAGGAGACACGGGTGTTCTCGGTTTTCGACCCATCGTCGAAATCAATCGTGCCGTCCGCGCGAACCACCACGTTTTCCAGCAGCGCATCACGACGAATCGCGTGATAGATATCTGGCTCTGCGGCTTCGGAGAGTTTGATGGTCTTGGCATAGCAGCCGCCTTCGAAGTTGAAGACGCCATCGTCATCCCAGCCGTGCTCGTCATCGCCGATCAGACGGCGTTTCGGATCGGTGGAAAGGGTGGTTTTGCCGGTGCCGGAGAGGCCAAAGAAGACCGCCACGTCGCCTTTCTCGCCCACGTTAGCGGAACAGTGCATTGATGCGATCCCCTGCAGCGGCAGCAGGTAGTTCATGATAGAGAACATCCCTTTCTTCATTTCGCCGCCGTACCAGGTACCACCAATCAGCTGGATCCGCTCGGTCAGGTTGAAGGCAACGAAGTTTTCAGAGTTGAGTCCCTGCTCCTTCCACTGCGGGTTGGTGCATTTGGCGCCGTTCATCACGATGAAATCCGGCTTAAAGTTGGCCAGTTCTTCATCGGATGGGCGAATAAACATGTTCTTGACGAAGTGTGCCTGCCAGGCCACTTCGGTAATGAAGCGTACGCTCAGACGCGTGTCGGCATTGGCGCCGCAGAACGCATCAACGATGAACAGACGCTTGCCGGAAAGCTGATGAGTGACCAGATCTTTCAGGTGCTGCCAGGTTTCCTGCGAGAGCGGTTTGTTGTCGTTTTTACCGTTGCCTTTATCAGACCACCACACGGTATCGCGGGTTGTATCGTCACGAACGATATATTTATCTTTCGGCGAACGACCGGTAAAGATACCGGTATCGACGGCGATCGCGCCCAGATTGGTGAGTACGCCGCGCTCATACCCTTCCAGAGTGGGATCGAGTTCTTCTTGATACAACGTATCGTAACTGGGGTTGTGGACGATATCCTGGACGTCATTGATACCATAAGCCTTGAGATCCTGCGGGGTTAAACCATTATTAACGCGCATGTCACTGCTCCTTAGCCAATAATATATACTGCTTTAAATTGTAGGGGTTCTTTCGGGGTATAGACCGCGACCAGGCTCATAGATTTACGTATCTCGACAAACGCCTTACTTACGAAAAACACGGTGACTCCTGTCACGAAACATGCGTGATTATCTCAGGAAATTGGCCGTTGGTGGGGATAGATGTTTCTTATTGGTTAAAAAGTAATTAAAAAAACTGCTGAATTGTGAATGTAATCGCTTTCTTGAAAGAAAATTACGTAACTCTTTCAGTGAAAATCGATTCATCACGCGAGGAAATAGTTGACGGCAGGCGCGGCGAAGGCAGAAAACCTCCGCCGCGAGCTCTGGTGGGCAGGATTATCAGTGAACCTGCGGGTCGGCCGGAGAGGCATTATTGCGAATCTCGGCGATATCCATGGCGTTGAACAGGTAATGATTGCCGCAGTAATCGCAGTGCATATCAATTTCACCTTCGTCAGCGAGAATGCTGTCGATCTCTTCATCCGGCAGCGTTTTCAGCGCCCCGGCGCAGCGTTCGCGGGAACAGGTACACTTAAATTCCACATTCTGCGGATCGTACACGGTCACTTCTTCTTCGTGATACAGACGCCACAGGACGTCAGTCGCGGAGAGGGTGAACAGTTCCTCGGCTTTGATGGTCTCAGTGAGCGTAGCCAGATGGTCGAAATCATTGGCCTGGGTCTCTTGTGCCGGCATCACCTGAAGCAGCATGCCGCCCGCCATCGGTTTCCCTTCATGTTCGCCGGTGCGAATGATAAGGCGCGTCGGCAACTGTTCTGAGCGCTGGAAATAATCTTCCAGGCAAGCCGCCAGGGTGTCGCCTTCCAGACCGACCACGCCCTGATAGCGCTCGCCTTCATCCGGAGAGATGGTGATGACCAGATACCCGTTACCGACCAGCGTTTTCAGGTCCGCATCTTCCGGAATGTCGCCCTGAGTCCGCGCGACGCCGCGCAGCTGCTGCTGATTCGTCCCGTTGATTACCGCCAGAGACAGAGGACCATCGCCCTGCAGCTGCACGGTGATATCGCCGGCAAACTTCAGCGTCGCGGTCAGCAGGCTGGTGGCAACGAGCAGCTCTGCCAGCACGGTTTTGACCGGCTGCGGGTAGCTGTGGTTCGCCAGAATCTGTTCCAGGGTTTCCGAAACGGTAACCAGTTCACCGCGTACGGCATAGTTTTCAAACAGATAACGATGTAATTGATCGTGTTGAGTCATAATGGTCTCTCTTGCTGGCAACAGCGGTGCCTACAGGTATAGGCGGTTACTCACTGTCGCCGTGTTTAAATCTCATCAGGTCGCGGCGTTCTTTCTTGTCCGGACGTCTGTCGGGATGCGGCATGGTCAGCGCGTTCATTTTGCGCGCCAGCGCCATTTTCTCGCGTTTTTCGATGCTCTCTGCCGTCTCTTCATACAAGGCGACGGCTTCACTGGCAGGTCGGCGCTGTTCGGTTATCCCTTTGACCAGCAGAATACGTTCGTCGTTGCCCTGGCGTAGCGTCAGAGTGGCGCCCGGCTCAACGATTTTACCCGGCTTGCTGCGCTGTCCGTTGTAATGCACCTTGCCGCCTTCAATCATCTCGCGCGCCAGCGCACGGGTTTTATAAATGCGGGCTGCCCAAAGCCATTTGTCCAGCCTGACGGCTTCGACGGGCTTCTCTTTCATGGCCTCTCCTTTGGAGTCAGCGAAGGGATCAGGCGCCGGTAGTCGTTCAATCCCGGATGTCGGGCATAGCTTTTTTCCGCCAGTCCGGAATCCGGATTCGTGACGCCCAGGCAGTAGCGAACACCAAACTGAGCCGCGGCATCGAGAATCGCCTCGCTATCGTCAACAAAGAGCGTTTTGCGCGCATCGAAGCCGGTTTCTTCCGCCACCGCACGCCACAGACGCTGATCTTCTTTCGGATAACCAAATGTGTGGGTAGAAAGCAATAAATCAAGGTGTGCGTCGAGACCGGTATGTTCAAGCTTTACCGCCAGATTATGCGGATGGGCGTTGGTCAGCAGGATGCGCCGCTTGCCGCTGGCCTTGAGCGCATCAAGGAACGGGACGGTATCTTCACGCAGGGCTGCTCTTGGCCCCTGCTCGCTGGTCATCGCACGAATATCCAAATTCAGGCGCTCGCTCCAGTAGTCCAGACAGTACCAGTTTAGCGTATGCTGCACCGCGTGATACTCCTGGTGCATCGCCTCTTTGGCCTCCTGCAGGTTGAGCCCGCGTGCCGCTCCCCAGGTTTCCGGCACCAGCTTTTGCCAAAAATAGTTGTCGAAGGCGAGGTCGAGCAGCGTGCCATCCATATCCAGCAGAACGGTATCAACCTCCTGCCAGGCGATATCAAAATGCATGGTGAGTCTCCAGCGAGGGGAAATGCGCGACAGGGTATCACACCCCGCCGCGCAGGGAATTACTCTTGATGTTCCGGCGAGGGGATGAGTACCGGATTCAGGCAGCTTTCGTAGTATTTCTGAATATCTTCCATTCGCTGGCGATGACGCTGGTAGCGACGAATCGTCAGGATCCCGTGCCACGACATGCAGCCCAGCATGGTCAGCAGAAGCAGCGTCGTCCCCAGATAGCGCCACAGACCTGAACGGTCTGGAATACGATGCAGGTTGATGTGCTGCGTGCCATTGGCATCGGTATAGAGATTGGTCACAATCCCCTCGGCGTGGAACGGCGTATGCATCAGCATTCTGGCCAGACGCTGCAGTTCGCCCCACTGTTCATGCGCCGGATAGTCATACAAGCTGGTGGTCGGCCACGGCTGATTGACCAGATCGCTGCCTTCATCACTGACAATCAGGAAACCGCCGGGAGCCGGACTGTTAAGGGCCTGCGCTGCGCGTGAGGTTTCGCGAATGACAAACGGTGCCGTTGAGGTGGTGACCAGATTTTCCAGCGACTCGGCGCTAACCGGGCGCAGCAGAACGTTGACGCCATCCAGCTTGCCCGAGTTGGCGCGTTTGGTGAGCGCTTCCCAGTTACGCGTATTGCCCAGGTTAACCAGCGCGTTTTTCAAACGGGTACAGTCATCTTTTGCCGCACACAGGTTGTTGGTTTTTATGACGATATCGCCAAAATCATCCAGCAGCACCATGCCTGATTTCTGAATCGCCGAGCGCAGCGCGGGGCTGACGTGCGAGTCATCGTCCGGATCGGGATGTAGCTGGCGCTGCACGGATTGCATCAGCGCCGTGGCTTTGCCGACGACGTCGGACTCCGGAAGCGGTAGGGGAGGCGCGTCATTCCAGATGATCTGCGAGCAATCAAACGGCATAAACGGCGAGTTCTCTTTCGCCGTCCAGCTATCCGGCGAGTGGATATTGCAGGTTCCGGTACCTTTCAATCGCAGCGTATCGCCGAGGCGAACCTGCGACTTCTCCAGCTGGGCAACGGTAGTCGCTTCAATGGTTTGCGCCCCTTTCAGCCATGAAAGCGTAAACTTAAACGGCATATTCAGCGGGACGCTGGCCCACAGCATCACCACCACCAGCAGTGCGCCGATAGCGATAATGGCGCTACGCAGCCAGTACTGAAGCGGGAAGTTTTTCACTTCATCGTGCAACGACAGGAAGCGCCCCTGACGCACGACGTGACGGCTGAGATAGATATCGATATCCGTCTGCTGGCCGAGATCCTGGGCAATCCAGGGTTGCCAGTGGCGCGGATAGATCAGATCGATAATACCCAGGGAGATATTATTGATATGCTCCTGGTCATTTTCGCCAAACAGACCCCAGCGTTTGGGCATCCCGCGCAGGCAGTGGATCTCCCGGAGCGCCGCTTTACGCGGCGGCGCGTAGATACCCCACAGGCCCGCAGCCAGGAACAGTAGTCCACCGAGCAGTAGCCACGGGGTAAAAACATAGGGGCTTATCAGGCTGAAGTAAAACAGCAGGAACGAGGTGACGATAAAGATCGCTTCACGCAGCCCATCCGGCCGACTCAGCGCGTATTCCTCTGCCGTTTCCTGGCGAATGCTCAACAGCTCGATCTGCTCGCTCTCTTCCCCGCGGATTGACGCCTGGGTTGACGACGCCCGTTCGAGGGCATAACTGCGGCTCTCCTGCGGGTAGTCGCTGAGCGCATGGCCATTGAGGGCAATGACCAGCGGCAGGCTGTCGGTGGGTATCAGCTCAACGCTATTTTCGTCATTGATATACTGCTCCCAGAAAGGCGGCAGATGCACCTCCACCGAGTCGAGGAAGTAGCGCCATTTGTTCGGGTCATCGGTGGTAATGCCATAGCGCGTAATGGCGCGGGTCACCGTGAAAACAGTATCGCTCTGTTGGGTGAGAGACAGTACGGCAGGGGCAACGCTTGCCCCCGATGCCGGCATTTGTCGGGCGTGGTTGAGACCTTCAAGGTACTTTTCCACCGCGCGGCGTTCTTGCTCAGAAAGCTTGCGGGTGACGGCATCGCTAAAGGCATGCAGGAGAGGGAGGCGGCGACGTCTGGCATGCGATCGATACCACCACCCGATAAGCAATGCGCAGATTAGCAGAGCTGTGAAAGAAATCAGAAAGGTGCCCATGCCCATCCCATCGTAGTTATTCTTTTCTTACAGGTGTCTTTAGTTGCTTAACACTTTGCGTGAACCTGCAGTGTGCTCTCGGCAGATATCGTATGTATACGGGAAAATTTATTGTGCGATACAGCAGCATACAAGCTTATCAAAATCGTTAAAATCCAGGAATCAGTAAATTCTCAAAAACATTTCAACCTATTGACTTTTTTATCTTTCTGATTCTCTCGTTTTGCGAGTGCAGGTTGCAACTATGTAAATAAGTGGCGAATTGAATTGCCGAAACCGTGCTGCGTATCGCACAATGACTTCTGGAATCACAGCATAGATCGATAACAATGAGCAAATCATTACAAAAACCCACCATTCTCAATGTTGAAACAGTAGCGCGCTCGCGTCTTTTTAACGTTGAAAGCGTGGACCTGGAATTCAGCAACGGCGTGCGTCGCGTTTATGAACGCATGCGCCCTTCGACGCGTGAAGCCGTGATGATTGTACCGATTGTCGATGACCATCTCATTCTGATTCGTGAATATGCCGTTGGCACCGAATCTTATGAGCTTGGTTTTTCTAAAGGGCTGATTGATCCGGGTGAAACCGTCATGGAAGCCGCTAACCGTGAACTGAAAGAAGAGGTCGGTTTCGGCGCCAATAAGCTGACGTTCCTGAAAAAACTGAGCATGGCACCCTCTTATTTCTCCAGCAAGATGAATATCCTGGTGGCTGAAGATCTGTACCCGGAATCGCTGCCTGGCGATGAGCCGGAACCTTTACCGCAGGTGCGCTGGCCGCTGTCGCAGTTAATGGCGCTGTTGGATGATGAAGATTTTAACGAAGCGCGCAACGTCAGCGCCCTGTTTTTGGTCCGCGAGTGGCTGAAGGCTCAGGGACGCCTGTAGACCGCCCGGCGCTTTGCCAAACATCCGGCCTGTCACCATGGCCTGCAGAGAGAAGCAGAAAAAGCGCCCGCAGGCGCTTTTTTGTCAGAACAGTTCGTGGGTTTCACCGCCACCATCGGTGATCGTGGTCCCCACTTCATGCACCGCCTGATGGGTCGGCTGTGTGCCATCAATGAAGTATTCGGCGCGGCTGTTACCGCCGCTCGCCAGCTGACCGGTGCTGCGGTCGATATTGACCGTTACCACGCCAGGCGGCGGGGTTAATGGCTCTTCAGGTACGCCTTCCAGCACGCGTTTCATAAAGTCATCCCAGGCTGGCTGAGCGCTTTTGGCTCCCCCCTCATAGCCGGAAATCTGATCTTTAATCGCGCCGGATGCGGTAGTCCGCCCCAGATCGCGGCGGTGATCGTCAAAACCAATCCATACCGACGTCACGACGCCCGGGCCGTAGCCGGAGAACCACGCATCTTTTGAGCTGTTGGTGGTCCCCGTTTTACCGCCGATATCGTGGCGCTGCAGATCGCGCCCGGCGCGCCAGCCGGTACCCATCCAGCCCGGTTCGCCGAAGATGTTACTGTTCAGGGCGCTTTTAATCAGGAATGACAATGGCGTGCTAATCACATGCGGCGCATATTCCTGGGCGCCGGATTGGGCAACCAGCGCCTGGTTGACCTGTTCAAGCTCTGGCTGCGGCGGCACCGCGGAGTTCTGCGGTGTTGTCGAGGTCGCGACATCTTCGACATCCTTATTTTCCAGCACGTCGGATTTCGGCGTATCGCCGTAAATGACCGGCAGGTTGCACTGCGGACAGGCAACTTTAGGCCGCTCCTCAAAGATCACGCCGCCCTGATCGGTCTCGATTTTGCTGATAAAGAATGGCGTGACCAGGAAGCCGCCGTTGGCCATCACCGAATAACCGCGCGCAACCTGCAGCGGCGTAAAGGATGCGGACCCCAGCGCCAGCGACTCGGTATGCACGATATTCCCCGCCGGGAAACCGAAACGCTGTAGATACTCCGCCGCGTAATCCACGCCCATGGCACGCATGGCGCGAACCATCACGACGTTCTTCGACTGCCCCAGTCCCTGACGCAAGCGAATCGGGCCGGCGTACTGCGGCGGGGAGTTTTTCGGCTGCCAGTCGGAACCGGCACCGGCGTCCCAACGGGAAATCGGCACATCGTTAAGCATACTGGCCAGCGTCAGGCCTTTATCCATCGCCGCGGTGTAGAGGAACGGCTTAATGTTCGAGCCTACCTGGCGCAGGGCCTGGGTCGCGCGGTTGAATTTACTTTGATTGAAGTCGAACCCGCCGACCAGGGCGATAATGGCGCCGTTCTGCGGGTTAATGGAAACCAGCGCCGAGTTCACATCCGGTACCTGCGACAACCACCAGCGGTCGCCGACCTGACGGACCCAAATTTGCTGCCCGGACTGCAGGACATCGGTGACCTTGCGCGGAGTCGCTCCTTGCTGGGTATCGGAGATAAAGCGACGCGCCCAGCGGACGCCCTCCATGTTCAGCGTGACCGACGTTCCATTACTTAATAGCGCGACCGCTTCCTGGGGATTTGCCGAGGTAATCACCGCCGGAGCAAGCGGCCCGTAGCCGGGCAGGCTTTTCAGCGATGCGATAATTTTCGCCTGATCCCAGGGTGTTTCGCCCACTTTCCACAGCACGTTAGCCGGGCCGCGGTAGCCATGGCGCATATCGTAATCGAGCACGTTATTGCGGACGGCCTGCTGAGCGGACTGCTGGTTTTTGCGCGTGATAGTGGTGTAAACGCGGTAGCCATCTTCATACGCCTGCTCGCCATAGCGATTGACCATCTCCTGGCGGACCATTTCACTGAGATAAGGCGCCGAGAAAGCGATTTCCGGTGCGTGGTAGCGGGCGTCAATGGCTTCGTTGCGCGCCTGATCGTATTGCGTCTGCGTGATATAGCCTTCGCTCAGCATACGTGCCAGAACAACGTTACGACGCGCGGTCGCGCGGTCCATGGAATAGAGCGGGTTAAATGTCGATGGTGCTTTAGGCAGGCCGGCGATAACGGCCATTTCGCTCAGGCTAAGCTGGTCGACAGATTTACCAAAGTAAACCTGCGCCGCCGCGCCGACGCCATAGGCGCGGTAGCCGAGATAGATTTTATTCAGGTACAGCTCAAGGATTTCGTCTTTATTCAGCAACTGCTCGATGCGAATCGCCAGGAAGGCCTCTTTGATCTTACGCATCAGCGTCTTCTCCGGGCTCAGGAAGAAGTTACGCGCTAACTGCTGGGTGATGGTACTGGCGCCCTGTGAGGCATGGCCTGAGAACATGGCGACGCTGGCTGCACGGAAAATACCGACCGGATCGACGCCGTGATGTTCATAGAAACGACTATCTTCGGTGGCAATAAACGCTTTGATCAGCTCGGGCGGCATTTGCTGCAGCGTGACGGGAATACGGCGTTTCTCGCCATACTGTGCAATAAGCTCGCCATCCGCGCTATAGACCTGCATCGGGATCTGCAAACGCACATCCTTCAGGGTCGCGACGTCAGGGAGTTGCGGCTCAATATATTTATAGAGGCCAAAAACCGAGCCTGCTCCCAGCAGTACGCAACAGACTGCAAGGATCAATAGATACTTTACGAACTTCACCGGAGATTTCCCATTAAGTTTAATTTGGGCAGTTTATAAACAAACGCGCGGTAGTATAAAGGCAAGCCTGGTGCATTGATAGAGTCGAGCCGTAATGGTGGACAAGGAGATCGTAAGCATGGCTTTCAGCAACTGGCGAATCGGGATGCATATTCAACAGGACGCAATAGTGCTGGTCGCACTGCGCTACGCGCGTTCCCGCTGGGCGTTATGCCGCTGGTGGGATATCGAACTGGCGCCCGGCATCGTGCGCCATGGCATGGTGGTTGACGTGGCTGCGCTGGCTGAACGGTTGCAGAACTGGCGGCGGGAACTGCCTTTGCAACATCAGGTCAGCATTGCGTTTCCGGCCAGCCGAACGTTACAAAAGCAGCTGCCGCGTCCGCAGCTGTCTCTGCGCGATAAGGAGCGGGCAACCTGGATAGCCAGCGTGATGGCGCAACAGCTGGAGATGCCGGCCGCCTCGCTATGTGTCGATTATTCCGCCGCGCCGGCAAAGAACGAATGGCGGGTGACGGCAGCACAACGCCTGGATATCGACGCTCTGCGTCAGCTCGCCGCCCGCCTGAAACTGAGCATCGCAGGCATTGTACCGGATGCCTGCGCGCTGGCAGCATTCCTCCCCTGGCTGCCGTCTGGCTCGCAAGGCCTCGCGTGGCGCAACGATCCTCATTGGCTGTGGGCAACGCGGGAAGGCTGGGGCAGTTTGCCGTGCGCTGAAGCCTCTTCGTTTTCACAGCTCTCCCGGTTGATCGATGCCAAATCACTCCAGCGCTGCACCACGCGTTCTGGCGATGAGACCTCTTTTGACCCCTGGCGCGTGATTCATCGCCTGCAGCCACCGCTGCCGGACTGTGGAGAGCGCTATGCCGTGGCGATTGGGCTGGCATTAGGAGGGCGGCAACGATGACGACGGCGGTGAATTTTTTGCCCTGGCGTGAAGCGCGTCGCCGCCAGCGGCTGCGTATCGTGCTGTTGTACGCGGTGGGATTTCTACTGATCTTGCTGACGATTGCTCAGGTTAAGCGGGCTGAGCGTCACGCGGTTGAGGCGCTGACTGCGGTGAGAGCCGCGGCTGAAAACCAGCTCTGGTCCGCACTCCGGCAGCGCGAAAGCATGATGCTGGAGCGACAGCAGCAAGGACAGCGGCTGCGCCTGAGACAGCAAAAAAGGGCATTAACCGAGGCCTGGCAGTCCCGGTTATGGGCAATCGCCGCGCAGCTACCGGAGCAGGCCTGGTTAACCCGGCTGGAGTATCAGCGCGATACCTTGATGTTGAGCGGTCTGGCGCTGAATCTTAAGGCCGTGGCGGGGCTGGAAAAAGCGCTGAGCGCGGTTGCCGGATTCAAACCGGCCAGAGCCGATGAAACGCGCCGCGGTGAGCAGGGGCGCTGGCAGTTTCGCTTTTCCCTGAGCGGAGAGCACGCTGATGCAGGCACTCATTGAACGTGGAATGACGGCATTTTTTTCTCTGCGCGGCGGGCGGCTCGCGCTGCCGATTGTTCTGGGGCTGATCGCGGTGATTTTTTCCCGGCTCTCAGCTTCGCCTCCACCGGCAGAAACCGACGGACATCTCCGTCTGCGCCAGCAGTGGCTTCGGTTAATACCGCTGCAGACTACCTTGCAAAATGCCTTCCCGGATGAACAAAAGCGTGCGCTGTTCTCCCCGATTACGCTGCCGGTATCAGGCGCCATGCTGGTGAGCTGGCGCCCGTCGGGGCGCGGCGGCGAGCTGCTGCTGGAGGTCCGCTGGCAGGCGGTCCCGCCGCTGTTTTCCTGGCTGGCGGAGTGCGGAATGCGTGTAACGGGCTTTTCACTGCGTCCGGAAAAAAAGACGCTCCTGATGACGCTACAGCTGGAGGCCGAAGATGTGGGGTAAGGGTTGGCGTTTTCTGTGGCTGCTTCCGCTGCCGCTATCCTTGCTGGCCGGCGATCGCGATCCGTTTCTGCCTCCGGAGGATCGCTGCCAGACGGCACAGCTGGCGCAATGGCGCTATGGCGGCGCGGTCGGTCATCGGCACTATTGGGTGGGTTATTTACTGGATCATCGTAACCAATGGCGCCGGGTGCGAAAAGAGGACGCTTTGCCGGGAGGCTGGCGAATCCATTTGCTGACGGCGGAGCGAGTTGCAATAACAACAGGGCCTGGATGCGAACCTGCGCATTGGGAATGGCTGCGGGAAAAAGGAACAAAATATGATGCGATGGATAAGCCTGCTGTTTCTGCTGTTGCCAGCAATAGCGACGGCAAAAAATGAGAAACTCGTGTCGCTGGTGGTGGACGATGTGCCGGTTGCCCAGGTACTGCAAACGCTGGCCGAGATGCAGCAAAAAAATCTGGTTGTGGCGCCTGACGTCAGCGGTACGGTGTCGCTTCATCTGAAGAACGTTCCCTGGCAGCAGGCATTGCGCGCGGTGATTGATAGCGCCGGGCTGATGTATAACCAACAGGGCACGGTACTGCATGTGCATACGCTGGTCTGGCAAAATGCGCGGCAGGCGCAACAAGAGGCGGCGCGCGCGAAGCAATTGCAGAACCTGCCTTTGCAAAGGCATAGCGTGATGCTGCAGCATGCTGATGCGAGCGAGCTGGCGAAGTCCGGGGATAAATTGCTCAGCGCCCGGGGTAGCCTGACGGTGGATAAACGCACCAATCGACTGTTCATTCACGACGATGCCGCGCATCTGTCGGCATTGACCGCGTGGGCCCAGGAGATGGATCTGCCGGTCGGTCAGGTCGAGCTGGCGGCGCATATTGTCTCGATGAGCGAAACCAGCCTGCGTGAACTGGGGGTGAAATGGAGCATGGCCGAAGCCAGCAGCATGCCGGGTTCCGGTAAGCTGACGACCTTAAGCAGCCATCAGGCGCTGAACAATGCCAGCAATCGCGTGGGGTTTAATATCGGCCGCCTGAGCGGGCGCTTGCTGGAGCTGGAGCTTTCGGCGCTGGAGCAAAAACAGCAGGTGGAAATCATCGCCAGCCCGCGCTTGCTGGCTTCTCATATGCAGTCTGCCAGCATTAAGCAGGGGAGTGAAATTCCCTATCAGGTCTCGCGCGGGGAAAGCGGTGCAACATCGATTGAGTTCAAAGAGGCGGTACTGGGAATGGAGGTCACGCCAACGGTTCTGCAACAGAATCGTGTGCGCCTGAAACTACGCATTACGGAGAATACGCCAGGTCAGGTTCTGAAGCAGGAAAATGGCGAAGCGTTGGCTATCGATAAACAGGAAATTGAGACCCAGGTTGAAGTGAAAAGCGGCGAAACGCTGGCTCTGGGCGGAATCTTTTCGCAAAAAAAGAAATCTGCCCGCGACAGTATTCCGCTACTGGGCGACATTCCGCTGCTCGGCCAGCTGTTTCGTCGCGACGGCAAAGATAACGAACGGCGTGAACTGGTTGTCTTCATTACCCCACGAATTCTGGCAGTGCATTAAGCGGTTTTTCTTGCTAAACACGTTTCAGGTGTTTGACGTGAGGACGGATTTAGCATACAAGGGGTACCGATTTGAGAGTCGGGTTCGGCATCAATCCTCCCTTTTTGTCCGGTGATTTATCCACAAGATCATTCAGGATGCGTCGAGGCGGTAAGCTGGTTTACCCCCAGAAACATAGATAACTATGCACCTGGAGGCGGATGAGTGCAGCCGACGGCGAGGTAGTTTGAATAATGACGAGTATATTCAGTTGCCAAACCTGCCTGAGTATTGAGATAATTTTTAGTCTGACTCTCGCTCTATTGCATATGAGGTTTCAGTTCATGTCCTGCTGCGCTGGGTATTCGCGAAGCGGGTTTACCATTAACGAATAGTCTTAGTAGTACCGAAAAAATGGCAGAGAAACGCAATATCTTTCTGGTTGGGCCTATGGGTGCCGGCAAAAGCACTATTGGGCGCCAGTTAGCCCAACAGCTCAATATGGAATTTTACGATTCTGATCAAGAGATTGAGAAACGCACTGGCGCAGATGTGGGCTGGGTTTTCGATGTCGAAGGTGAAGACGGCTTCCGCGACCGTGAAGAAAAGATCATCAATGAGTTGACGGAAAAACAGGGAATTGTGCTGGCGACTGGCGGCGGCTCTGTGAAATCCCGTGAAACGCGTAACCGTCTCTCCGCCCGCGGCGTGGTGGTGTACCTGGAAACAACGATCGAAAAGCAGCTTGCCCGTACGCAGCGCGATAAAAAGCGTCCTCTCTTACAAGTTGAAGCGCCGCCTCGCGAAGTTCTTGAAGCGTTGGCCGACGAACGCAACCCACTGTATGAAGAGATTGCTGACGTCACTATCCGTACCGACGATCAGAGCGCAAAAGTAGTGGCAAACCAGATTATTCATATGCTGGAAAGCAATTGATTCTGGCTTAATAAAGAGCGTCAGAGTAAAAAGCAACTGAGGTGGACGTCGCGTTATGGAGAGGCTTACTGTAACCCTCGGGGAACGTAGTTACCCGATTACCATCGCGGCTGGTTTGTTTAACGATCCAGCTTCCTTCCAGCCACTGAAATCAGGCGACCAGGTTATGCTGGTCACCAATGAAACGCTGGCGCCGCTTTATCTGGATAACGTTCGCTCTGTACTGGAGCAGGCGGGGGTTAACGTAGATAGCGTCATTCTACCCGACGGCGAGCAGTACAAAAGCCTGACGGTGATGGACTCGGTCTTTACCGCTTTACTGCAAAAACCGCACGGCCGTGACACCACTCTGGTGGCGCTCGGCGGCGGCGTGGTCGGTGATTTAACCGGCTTTGCCGCGGCTAGCTATCAGCGCGGCGTGCGTTTTATCCAGGTTCCAACCACCCTGCTGTCGCAGGTGGACTCTTCGGTCGGCGGCAAGACGGCCGTCAATCACCCTCTTGGTAAAAACATGATTGGTGCCTTCTGGCAGCCGGTTTCCGTGGTCGTCGATCTCAACTGTCTTAAGACGTTGCCGGCCCGTGAACTCTCTTCCGGACTGGCCGAAGTGATCAAATACGGCATTATCCTCGACGGTGAATTCTTCAGCTGGCTGGAAAGCAATATCGATGCGCTGATGGCGCTTGATGAGAAGGCGATGGCGTACTGTATTCGTCGTTGCTGTGAGCTGAAAGCCGAAGTTGTTGCGGCCGACGAGCGCGAAACCGGGTTACGTGCTTTACTCAATCTTGGACATACTTTTGGTCATGCTATCGAAGCCGAAATGGGCTACGGTAACTGGCTACACGGTGAAGCTGTTTCTGCCGGTATGGTGATGGCCGCGCATACGTCCGAGCGATTAGGGCAGTTCAGCGCACAGGATACACAGCGTATCGTGACGCTGCTGCAGCGTGCGGGCTTGCCGGTACGTGGGCCGCAGGAGATGACTGCGCAGGCGTATTTGCCCCACATGATGCGTGATAAAAAGGTGCTGGCAGGCGAAATGCGGCTGGTGCTACCGCTGGCAATAGGGAAAAGCGAAGTTCGCGGCGGAGTGTCGCATGATGTTGTTCTTGGCGCGATTGCTGATACTCAGCTAGCGCAACAATAAGAAGGTCTAGCCGCGTCCGCGCGGCGTTATCATTTCAGGTGACATGCAATAGTCGTGAGCATAAGCCTTTTAGTGGGGTGTTAAATGGATGAATTAAAACCAGAAGATGATCTGAAAGCCGATCGCAGCGATCGTCGTACTGGTCGTTCCCGTCAATCTTCCGAGCGCGATAGCGATCCGCAGATCAATTTTGATGATGTCGATCTTGATGCGGACGACAGCCGTCCGACGCGCGCCAGCAAAGCACGCCGTGAGCGCGATGAAGAAGAGTATGAAGCGGACGTAGAGTCTGAAGAAGACGAAGAGTCGGAAGAGCAGCAGGTTGAGCGTCGTCCGCGCAAGCGTAAGAAAGCGCCCGCGAAGCCAGCCTCCCGCCAGTATATTATGATGGGGGTGGGGATTCTCGTGCTGCTGCTGCTGATCGTTGGCATTGGCTCTGCACTGAAATCGCCATCCTCTTCCAGTGAACAAACCGCGTCAGGCGAAAAGAGCATTAACCTGTCAGGCGATCAGTCTGACAATGGACAGTCTGGCAATGGCCAGCCTGTCGCTCAGGACCAGACCACGGCAAACAACCCGCAGCAGGATGTTTCTCTGCCGCCGATCGCCTCTAATCCGACTCAGGGTCAGACTAGCGCTGAGCCGCAGGGACAGCAGCGTGTTGAGGTGCAGGGCGACCTGAATAATGCCTTGACTCAGCAGCAGGGCCAGATTGACAGCGCCGTAGCGAACTCTACGCTGCCGACTGAACCGGCGACCGTTGCTCCTGTCCGTAATGGCGCCGCCCCGCGTCAGGCAACAACTGAACGTCAGACTGCCGCCGCTCCGCGTCCGGTAGAGCGTAAGCATACGGTGATTGAGCCGAAACCAGTGGCGAAAGCGCCGGTTGAAGCGAAACCTGTTCAGCCGAAGCGTGTTGAAAGCACCGCTGCGGCTGCGCCGGTGAAAGCGCCTGTCGCTCAGCCGAGCAAACCTGTTGCCACCGCACAGACGACGAAGCCGGCTCCGACGACAACGACAACGACAACGACAACCGCGACCGCACCAGCGGCTACCGCTGCGGCGACGGCGGCTCCGGCTGCAACTGCCGGGGGTAAAACTGCGGGTGATGTCAGCTCGATGAAAGCGGCGCCGTCGGGTAACTACACTCTGCAACTCAGCAGCTCCTCCAACTACAACAACCTGAATAGCTGGGCGAAGAAAGAGAAGCTGGATAAATATGTCGTCTACGAGACCACGCGTAACGGTCAGCCATGGTATGTACTGGTCAGCGGTATCTACGCTTCGAAAGATGAAGCGAAGCGTGCTGTAGCCACTCTGCCAGCGGATGTGCAGGCGAAAAACCCGTGGGCGAAACCGCTGCATCAGGTTCAGGCCGATCTGAAGTAAGTGCGGTGTAGTCTTAAGCGCAGGGTGCTGTCGGAGCTTTCTCCACAGCCGGAGAATGTGGTAATTAGTTAGGCAGCATGAAAAAGAATCGCGCTTTTCTGAAATGGGCAGGGGGTAAATACCCCCTGCTTGACGATATAAAGAAACACTTGCCGCAAGGCGATTGTCTGATTGAGCCCTTTGTTGGCGCAGGGTCGGTATTTCTTAATACCGACTTTTCTCGTTATATTCTGGCGGACATCAACAGCGACCTGATCGGTCTTTACAACATCGTTAAATTGCGGACGGATGAGTACGTTGCGGCGGCGCGTGAAATGTTTACGCCCGAGAATAACGCGGCAGAGCAGTACTATCAGTTCCGTACTGAATTCAACCAAAGTCAGGATCCGCTGCGTCGTGCGGTGCTGTTCCTGTATCTGAACCGCCATGGCTACAATGGCCTGTGTCGCTATAATCTGCGCGGCGAATTTAACGTACCGTTCGGCCGTTATAAGAAGCCCTACTTCCCGGAAGCTGAGCTGTATCATTTTGCCCAGAAGGCGCAGAATGCGTACTTCTACTGTGAGTCGTATGCCGACAGTATGGCGCGCGCGGACGGTTCTTCGGTGGTCTATTGCGATCCGCCGTATGCGCCGTTATCGTCTACCGCCAATTTTACGGCCTATCATACGAACAGCTTTAACGCCGAGCAGCAGGCCCATCTGGCGCAGCTGGCGGAGAACCTGCTGGAGCAGCGGGTTCCGGTTCTGATTTCCAACCACGATACGGCGCTCACGCGCGAATGGTATCGTCAGGCTAAACTGCATGTCGTCAAAGTTCGACGCAGTATCAGCAGCAACGGTGGTACACGAAAGAAGGTGGACGAGCTTCTGGCTCTTTACCGTCCGCCCAAGACTAAATAATTTCAAGGAGATGCGGATGAAGCAGTATTTGATTGCCCCTTCGATTCTGTCGGCTGATTTTGCCCGCCTGGGCGAGGATACCGCCAAAGCGCTGGCTGCAGGTGCGGACGTTGTGCACTTTGACGTGATGGACAACCACTACGTGCCGAATCTGACCATCGGCCCTATGGTGTTGAAAGCGCTACGCAACTATGGCATCACCGCCCCGATCGACGTGCACCTGATGGTGAAACCGGTCGACCGCATCATTCCTGATTTCGCCGCGGCGGGCGCCAGCATCATCACCTTCCACCCGGAAGCCTCTGAGCACGTCGATCGCAGCCTGCAGCTGATCAAAGAACATGGCTGTAAAGCCGGTCTGGTGTTTAACCCGGCCACGCCGCTGAGCTACCTTGATTATGTGATGGATAAGCTGGACGTTATCCTGCTGATGTCCGTTAACCCGGGGTTCGGCGGTCAGTCCTTCATCCCCCAGACTCTGGATAAACTGCGCGAAGTGCGTCAGCGCATCGATGCGTCGGGTTATGATATTCGTCTGGAAGTCGACGGCGGCGTGAAGGTCAGTAATATTGCGGATATTGCGGCGGCAGGCGCAGATATGTTTGTTGCCGGTTCGGCGATTTTCGATCGTCCGGACTACAAGGAGGTTATCGATCAAATGCGTAGTGAATTAGCAAAGGTTAGTCATGGATAAATTACACTCTGTTCGCGGTGTCGCCTTTGACCTTGACGGCACGCTGGTCGATAGCGCGCCGGGTTTGACGGCGGCGGTTGATAGCGCGCTCTATGCGCTGGAGCTACCGATGGCCGGCGAGGCGCGCGTCGTAACCTGGATCGGCAACGGTGCGGATGTTCTGATGGAGCGGGCCCTGAGCTGGGCGCGTCAGGAACGCGCAACCCAGCGTGCTGCGATGGGGAAACCCTCCGTCGATCATGACGATATTCCACAGGCAGAGCAGTTGATGGTGCTGCGTAAGCTGTTCGATCGCTACTATGCTGAAGCGGCGGAAGAAGGCAGTTTTCTGTTCCCGGCGGTGGCTGATACGCTTGGCGCACTGCATGCGAAAGGCCTGCCGCTGGCGCTGGTGACCAATAAGCCGACGCCGTTCGTTGCGCCAATTCTGGACGCGTTGGATATCGCGAAGTATTTTACGGTCGTCATCGGCGGCGATGATGTGAAGAATAAAAAACCCCATCCGGATCCCCTGCTGCTTGTGGCGCAGAAGCTGGGCCTGGCGCCTGCTGAGCTGCTGTTCGTTGGTGATTCGCGTAATGATATCCAGGCGGCTAAAGCCGCGGGCTGCCGCTCCATCGGGCTGACCTACGGATATAACTACGGCGAGTCGATCGCGCTCAGCGAACCGGACTACATCTTTGACCAGTTTAATGAACTCTTGCCCGCTCTTGGGCTACCGTATAGTGAAACTCAGGAATTGAAAAATGACTAAGCCCATCGTTTTTAGTGGCGCACAGCCCTCAGGTGAATTGACCATTGGCAACTATATGGGTGCGCTGCGTCAATGGGTGAGCATGCAGGATGATTATCACTGCATCTACTGTATCGTAGATTTGCATGCCATCACCGCGCGTCAGGATCCTGAGAAACTGCGTAAAGCGACGCTGGATACTCTGGCGCTTTACCTGGCATGCGGTATCGACCCGGAGAAAAGCACCATCTTCGTTCAGTCGCACGTGCCGGAGCACGCGCAGCTGGGCTGGGCGCTGAACTGCTACACCTATTTCGGTGAACTGAGCCGTATGACCCAGTTCAAAGACAAATCCGCGCGCTATTCGGAAAACATTAACGCCGGTCTGTTTGACTATCCGGTGCTGATGGCGGCGGACATTCTGCTGTATCAGACCAACCAGGTTCCGGTTGGCGAAGATCAGAAACAGCACCTGGAGCTGAGCCGCGATATCGCGCAGCGCTTCAACGCCCTTTACGGCGAGGTGTTTAAAGTGCCTGAGCCGTTTATTCCTGCCTCCGGCGCTCGCGTGATGTCCCTGCTTGAACCGACAAAGAAAATGTCCAAGTCAGACGACAACCGCAATAACGTGATCGGCCTGCTGGAAGACCCGAAATCGGTGGTGAAGAAGATTAAGCGTGCAATGACCGACGGTGACGAGCCGCCTGTTGTTCGCTATGACCAGCAGAATAAAGCCGGTGTTTCCAACCTGCTGGATATCCTCTCGGGCGTCACCGGGCAGAGTATTCCGCAGCTGGAGCAACATTTCGAAGGCAAAATGTATGGTCACCTGAAAGGCGAAGTGGCTGATGCGGTGTCCGGTATGCTGCTGGAACTGCAGGAGCGCTATAACCGCTTCCGTAACGACGAAGCGTTCCTCAATCAGGTGATGAGAGACGGGGCGGAAAAAGCCAGCGCTCGCGCGTCGCAAACGCTGAAAGCGGTCTATGAAGCCATTGGTTTTGTGGCTAAGCCGTAAGCGATAGCCGGGAGAGAAACAGAAAAGGGCGGGTCAATCCCGCCCTTTTGTATTTTCAGCATATGTGACGTTTGCCGGTCAGTTTCTCGGGGTTCGCGAGCCGAACCCGAAACGTCAGTATCAGTGATGGGAGAACCAGTTCAGCTTGTCGCGCAGGCTGACCACGCGGCCAACGATAATCAGCGCCGGGCTGGCCATCTGCTGCGCCAGAACATCCAGCCGATCTAAGGTGCCGGCGACGACTCTTTGGCTGACCGCCGTGCCGTTCTCAACGATAGCCGCGGGCATATCCGCCGCCATGCCGTGAGCAATCAGGTTCTCCCGGATAGCAGAGGCCTGGTTCAGCCCCATATAAAACACCAGCGTCTGCTTCTCTACCGCCAGGTTTTCCCAATCCAGCTCGCCGCCTGTCTTCAGATGGCCGGTGATCAGGCGGACGCCCTGGGCGAAATCGCGATGGGTTAACGGGATACCTGAATAGGCGGAACAGCCTGAAGCCGCGGTAATTCCTGGTACCACCGAGAAGGGGATCCCGGCGTTGCACAGGGTTTCCAGCTCTTCGCCGCCGCGGCCAAAAATAAAGGGATCGCCACCTTTCAGGCGCACGATGCGACGTCCATTCTGCGCCTCGCGCAGCAGGATCTGGTTAATCTCTTCCTGCGGCACGCAGTGATAGCCCGCGCGTTTACCGACGAAAATCCGATCGGCGTCGCGACGTACCAGATTCATAATGTCGTCAGAGACCAGGCGGTCATACACCACGACGTCCGCCTGCTGGATCTGCTGGAGCCCTTTGAGAGTCAGCAGTCCGGCATCGCCGGGACCGGCGCCGACCAACACCACTTCGCCACGGTGATCCAGCGGCTCTGTTAACAGTTGCTCGGTAGTATCGGCAACGGCCTGGCGGTCTTCATTGGCCAGCGATTGCGCCAGACGGTCGTTGATGAACAGCTTTTCCCAGAAACGTCGACGTTCGCCGACCGTCGCAAACTGTTTTTTCACCCGCGACCGCAGCTGGCCGGCATAGTGGGCCAGCTGGCCTAAGTGGAGCGGCAGAATCGACTCCAGCTTTTCCCGCAGCAGCCGCGCCAGCACCGGTGAGGTACCGCCAGAGGAGACCGCGACCATCAGCGGCGAGCGGTCAATGATCGACGGCATAATAAAGCTGGCCTGCTGCGGCGCATCGACCACGTTACAGAATATCCGCCGTGCCTCTGCCGCGTCGCTGACCTGCTGATTGACATCCTCATCGTCGGTGGCGGCGATGGCCAGCCAGCAGGTGTCGAGAAGCGTCGGGGTGAACGGCGCTTGCACCAGGGTCAGCATCTGTGAATCGGCCCACACATGGAACTGCGGCGAGAACCCCAGCGCGTTGACCGTGACTCTGGCGCCGGCATCGAGCAGCAGGCGCGCCTTGCGTTCGGCAACATCACCGCCGCCGACCAGTAAGCAGTCGCGGCCGCGCAGCTGACAAAAAATAGGTAAGTGATCCACGGAACATCCTCGCAGCAAGCAGTGGGAGAGGGATAAGCGGTCGTAGCATAGCAGCAGAGGGTTGGCACAATATACGATTTTTCGGGCGCCTACCGCTTAGTTGGCATAAGAAGAAAATATGGTTCCCGCCGGAGCGCGGCGGGAACCTCAGGGCATCATGCCTTCAGCTGAACGTTGCCGTCTTTCACGCGCGCATCGAAATGCGCAATGGAGTGGCTTGCATCTTCCATGCACAGGCCGTCGCGCAGACGGAAGCGCTGTTTCTTCAATGGGCTGGCGACCCACAGCTCACCCTCATGCTCGGCAATGATGCCTCGCGACAGCACGCTGGCATTGAAGAACGGGTCGATATTGCTGATCGCATAGACCCGATCGTCATGGTAAGGCCGGAACAGGGCGACCTGCTGCTGACCCAGCAGCGCACAGACGCCGGTTGCAGGCAGAATATCGTCAATCTTGCAGATGTTTACCCACTGGCTCATGCGTTCTCCTCCACCAGAGTGACCGGGATACGCTCATACGGCGTCGCCGGACGGTGCTGCTCGCGTTCCGGTACGACCTGGACATTCGGGTCGCGCTGGTTGCTGTTGATAAAGTGTTTGAAGCGGGTTTGTGCCGCCGGATTGTTGACCGTCTCGGTCCACTCACAGGCGACAGCGGCACGCAGACGCGCCAGCTCTTCTTCCAGGTGGGCGTTCAGGCCCAGCTTGTCGTCGATAATGACGCTACGCAGGTAGTCGATGCCGCCTTCCATGTTGTCTAACCACGGCGCGGTACGCGTCAGCTTATCGGCGGTACGGATATAGAACATCATAAAGCGATCGAGATAGCTGAGCAGCGTTTCGCGGTCGAGATCGGCAGCCAGCAGGTCGGCGTGACGCGGCTTCATCCCGCCGTTGCCGCAGACATATAAATTCCAGCCCTTCTCGGTGGCGATAATCCCCACATCCTTACCCTGCGCCTCCGCACATTCACGGGTACAGCCGGAGACGCCAAACTTCATTTTATGCGGCGTACGGATGCCTTTGTAGCGATTTTCCAGCTCGACGCCGAAGCCCACGCTGTCGCCGACGCCGTAGCGGCACCAGGTGCTGCCGACGCAGGTTTTCGCCATACGCAGCGCTTTGGCATACGCGTGGCCGGTTTCGAAGCCCGCTTCAATCAGCTGACGCCAGATTTCAGGCAGGTCGTCTTTTTGCGCGCCGAACAGGCCGATACGCTGGGAACCGGTGATTTTGGTGTAGAGATTATATTCGCGCGCGATGCGCCCTACGGCCACCAGACCTTCCGGCGTAATTTCGCCGCCGGCGGAGCGCGGGATAACCGAATAGGTCCCGTCTTTCTGGATATTGGCGAGGAAGTTATCGTTCGTATCCTGCAGCGGCGTATGCTGAGGCTTGAGAATGTACTCATTCCAGCAGGAGGCCAACAGAGAGCCAACGGTCGGCTTACACACTTCGCAGCCGTAGCCTTTTCCGTGTTTCGCCAGCAGCTCTTCGAAGGTTTTAATCCCTTCTACGCGAATCAGGTGGAACAGCTCCTGGCGGGAGTAGGCAAAGTGTTCGCACAGATTGTGGTTCACTTCGATCCCCTGTTTCGCCAGCTCCGCGTTCAGCACCTGGGTCACCAGCGGAATACAGCCGCCGCAGCCGGTACCGGCTTTGGTTTCTGCTTTCAGCGCGGCGACGGTATGGCAGCCTTTGTTGATGGCGGAAATCAGCATCCCTTTAGTCACGTCGAAGCAGGAGCAGATTTGCGCGCTGTCCGGCAGTTTATCGACGCCGATTGACGGCTTACCGCTGCCGGCGTGTGCCGGCAGAATCAGCGAGTCCGGGTTTTCCGGCAGTTCAATACCGTTGAGCACCAGCTGCAGCAGATTGCCGTAATCGCTGGTGTCTCCGACCAGCACCGCGCCAAGCAGGGTTTTATTGTCTTCGCTGACGATCAGTCGTTTATAGACTTCTTTGCTTTCATCAAGATAGACGTAGCTGCGGGCGCCAGGCGTGCGGCCATGCGCATCGCCGATGCCGCCCACGTCAACGCCAAGCAGCTTCAGTTTGGCGCTGAGATCGGCCCCGATAAAGCGGTTGTCGTTGCCGAGGAGATGGTCGACGGTCACCTGGGCCATTTTATAACCCGGCGCCACCAGACCGTAGACGCGGTTGTTCCAGCTGGCGCATTCGCCGATAGCATAGATATCCGGATCGGAGGTCTGGCAGGTGTCATTGACCACGATACCGCCACGCTGCGCCACGGCCAGACCGCATTGGGTCGCCAGCTTATCGCGTGGACGAATACCGGTTGAGAAGACGATAAAATCAACCTGCAGCTCGCTGCCATCGGCGAACTGCATGGTTTTTCTGGCCTCGCTGCCCTGCTGGACAATCTCTTTGGTGTTTTTGCTGGTATGGACCTTCACGCCCATACTTTCGATTTTACGCTTCAGCTGCTCGCCGCCCATATTATCCAGCTGTTCGGCCATCAGCATGGGGGCAAATTCGATGACATGGGTTTCCACACCGAGGTTTTTCAGCGCGCCGGCGGCTTCGAGGCCCAGCAGGCCGCCGCCGACGACGGCGCCGCGTTTGCTGCGACGCGCGCAGGATTCAATCGCGTTCAGATCTTCAATGGTGCGGTACACAAAGCAGTCCTGAGTGTCCGCGCCTTTGATTGGCGGGATCCACGGATAGGAACCCGTCGCCATCACCAGCTTGTCGTAAAATACGGTGCGTCCCGCGCTGGAGTGAATCACTTTCTCCTGGCGGTTAATGGTAATAGCGCGTTCACCGATCAGGACTTTAACGCCATGTTTCTCGTAAAAACCTTCACGGACCAGCGAGAGCTCTTCGGCGGTGTGATGGGAGAAGTAAGACGACAGGTGGACGCGGTCGTAAGCGATACGGGGTTCTTCACAGAACACGGTAATGTCGAACTGTCCGGCAGGCGCCTTATCAAGAAGCTCTTCGATAAAGCGATGGCCAACCATGCCGTTACCGATAATAGCGATTCTGACTTTGCTCATTTTTGCCTCGATTTCTTTTCTATTACCGCCTACCTTAACGATTCAGCCAGTACACTTATTGATACAAATCAAGATCGCCCGCGCCTACCACTTAATGGGTATGCTTATGATTTTCCTGGATTTTTATAAGTTATGGAAAACTCAGGCTTTTCCTTGTTGTTGCTTTTGTGTACAAAATGGATGCGGGGGAATGTTTATGGGTTGGGCGAAAAAACGGCATATTCACGGGAGTCATCAAGATGACAGCAGTTCCGCTTTGGTTGATTGAGAACGTACGTTTGCCCGATCGCGAAGGGCTATGGCAGATCGCGATAGATAAAGGCTGTTTTGGCGATATCACCCCGATGGGCGATGCGCGCAGCGAAAGTTATGAAGTGCTCAATGCCCGCGGTGGGCTCGCGATCCCGCCATTTATTGAACCGCATATTCATCTCGATACCACCCAAACTGCCGGCGAGCCAAACTGGAACCAGTCCGGGACGCTGTTTGAGGGGATTGAGCGCTGGGCAGAACGTAAGGCGCTATTGAGTCACGAAGATGTGAAGGCCCGGGCGTGGAAGACGCTGAAATGGCAAATCGCCAACGGGATTCAGTTTGTCCGCACGCACGTTGACGTGTCTGACCCGACGTTGACGGCATTAAAGGCGATGCTGGAGGTGAAACAGGAGGTAGCGCCATGGGTAGATTTGCAGATAGTCGCCTTCCCCCAGGAGGGGATCTTATCCTACCCCAATGGTGAGGCCTTGCTGGAGGAGGCCCTGCGGCTCGGGGCCGATGTGGTCGGCGCCATTCCGCACTTTGAGTTTACCCGCGAGTATGGCGTGGAATCGCTGCATATCGCGTTCCGTCTGGCGCAGCAGTATCAACGCCCGCTGGATATTCACTGCGATGAAATTGACGACGAGCAGTCGCGGTTTGTCGAAACGGTGGCGGCTCTGGCGTTGAAAGAGGGCATTGGCCCACGGGTTACGGCCAGCCATACCACCGCGATGCACTCCTATAACGGCGCCTATACTTCGCGGTTGTTTCGGTTACTAAAGCTCTCGGGAATCAACTTTGTTGCTAACCCACTGGTCAATATTCATCTCCAGGGGCGTTTTGACGATTATCCAAAGCGCCGTGGCATCACCCGGGTGAAGGAGCTGATGGCGGCGGGTATTAACGTTTGTTTCGGTCACGATGATGTTTTCGACCCGTGGTACCCGCTGGGCACCGGCAATATGCTGCAGGTGCTGCATATGGGGTTACATGTCTGTCAACTGATGGGCTATCAGCAGATTAACGATGGGCTGAAGCTGATTACCGACAACAGCGCCCGCACCTTTGGTCTGCACGATTACGGTATTGTGCCGGGCTATCCCGCGAATCTGGTTATTCTGCCGGCGGAGAATGGCTTTGAAGCGGTTCGCTGTCAGGTACCGGTTCGCTGGTCGATTCGTCAGGGACGGGTGATTGCCACAACGCAACTGGCGCAGACCTGGATCCAGACCGACAGAGGAGGAGAGGAGCTGTTCTTTAGTCGAAACAGCCCCTTCACTGACGCAAAGGGGCCAACAAAGGCTTAGTGGGAGGCCGCAGCCGCGTTGTGCTGGCGGTGGCGGGAGACGAAGCCAAGGATTAAGCACATCACAAAGACCACGGCGTAGAGGCCGTTAGCGGTGTGCAGCGCTGCCAGCGGGCCGCTGGCAGCCACAATCGGACCGGTCACCACGAAGGTCAGCATTGTGCCGATGGTGCCGCAGGTAAGTACAAAGTTCACCAGTTTCGGCGACGCGACTTTGGTTTGTAGCGAACCCAGCGTAATAAGCGAGGTGTAAATCGCGCTGGAGAAGAAGCCGAGGGTCAGAATAAACCACGGCATATGCTCCGGTGAACCGTTGATGAACAGGTACATCAGCACGGTGGCGAGACCAGCCAGTACGGTCAGGATGCGCTGCAGGTCGAAGAAGCGCAGGATGAAGCTGAACGACCACATACCAATCATGTACGACATCCAGAAATCACTCACCAGCTTACCGCCATCGGCCAGGCTCATGCCCAGGGTCTTGGCATACTCCGGTACCCAGGAGATAAAGCCCAGCTGACCGAGGATGTAGCACAGCGCCGCAATTGCGAGGAACAGCACGCCGATGCCCCATTTTTCTTTCACGACCGGCTGGTTATCCTGCTGTGCTTTTTTGCCAAGAACCGGGAACTCACAGCCGAAGGTCAGAATAAAAATGGCAACGTAGACCAGCCCAATGCAGGCATAAACCCAGTACCACTCGATACTGCGGGCCAACAGGAATGCGGCGACCATCGGGAAGATCATCCCCGCCATGCTGAAGAAGGAGTCGGTAAACAGCAAACGCGCGCCACGCTGGCGGCCTTCATACATATGGGTGATCAGGAAGGTCCCGATCGACATGGTGATCCCGCTGACCAGCCCCAGAACGAACATGGACGCGGAGAACAGAGCCAGGCTGTGGCTAAACATCAGCCCGGCAACGGCCAGGACCATCAGAATGAAGCCAAAACGCAGCTGGGTTTTCAGCGGCACAATTTCCATCAGCCAGGCGTTCAGGAAGATAGAGATCAGGATACCGGCGTTGAGGAAAGTAAAGGTGTTGCTCATACTGGAGACGGGCAAATGGAAATAATCGGCGATATTTCCCATCACCATTCCGGTGACGATCACCAGCGCGCCGGTGAGGGCGTAGGAAAAGAAGCTGATCCATGTGAGCTTGATACGATTGCTGTTAGTCATGACTGGCCTGTGAATAGAAATGTAAAGCGCATTGACTGCGCCAGGGCGGACAGATTTTATTCATTCGAGTGATGTAAGCAAACGTTTATTATGCAATGAAATGCTTTTTGCATGGATTAGTGTGATTTGGATCGCCTTTATTTATCGCGCTGGTCAATGCGTGCGCCGTAACAACTATTTCAGCTACGTAAAATTAGGTAAAAGGCTGGCCCAGGATGCAAAGGCTCTTTAGAATCAAAGCACTTGCTTTTTATTCTGCTCCGTTAAGGAATTCCCATGCTCAAATCAACTCTGGCGGCGGTGGTTGCCGTTTTCGCCATTTCAGCTTTCTCTCCGGCAATGGCAGCGAAGGGCGATCCTCATGTACTGCTGACGACGTCTGCGGGCAATATTGAGCTGGAGTTAAATAGCCAGAAAGCACCGATTTCCGTGGATAACTTCCTGAAGTACGTGAACAGCGGCTTCTATAACAATACGACCTTCCATCGCGTGATTCCGGGCTTCATGGTGCAGGGCGGCGGCTTTAACGAACAGATGCAGCAGAAGCAGCCGAACCCGCCGATTAAAAACGAAGCCGATAACGGTCTGCGCAATACCCGCGGTACTATCGCAATGGCGCGTACCGCCGATCAGGACAGCGCTACCAGCCAGTTCTTCATTAACATTGCGGACAACGCCTTCCTTGACCACGGGCAGCGTGATTTTGGCTATGCGGTCTTCGGCAAAGTGGTGAAAGGCATGGACGTGGCGGATAAGATTTCCCAGGTTCAGACGCACAACGTCGGACCGTACCAGAATGTACCGTCCAAACCTGTCGTTATCCTCTCAGCGAAAGTCCTGCCGTAAGCCTTTCTGTGCGCGGGTAACATTGCCCGCGCCTCGTCGGCCTCTCTGCGTAACCTGAAATTGCTGCTTATACTTGTGGCAAACAGGGGACGATAAGGGAGGCGACCATGCGTTCACTCACCGATAAGCAAAAAGCCCAGCTCTGGGAACAGACCCGCAATGTGAATTTTCAGGCCAGCCGTCGCCTGGAGGGGGCAGCGATCCCGCTGGTGACGCTGACTGCCGAGCAAGCGCTGGCGCGTCTTGCCGAGATCAGGAGGCGCCATGAGCAGTAAATATGGCGACGATCGCGACCCTTACCTCTACCCTGCGCTCAATGTGATGCGTAACCGTCTCGGTATTCGTCAGGCGCAGCGGCTGGAGCAAACGGCCTGGGAAATCACCTCCCTGCGTGCGGCGACGCTGCCGCTGGGACCGCGCGGCCGCGGGCTACCCTACCTCTGTTTCATTCATCATCAGCTCTATCAGGATATCTTCGACTGGGCGGGGCAATTCAGAGAAGTCGATATCTATCAGGGGGATACTCCTTTCTGCCATTTTGCGTGGATTGAGAAAGAGGGCAATGCGCTGATGCGGGCGCTGGAGGAAGAGGGCTACCTCAGCGGAATCAGCCGCGCGGCGTTCGTCACGCGTCTGAGTTGGTACTACGGGGAAATCAACGTCCTGCACCCGTTTCGCGTCGGTAGCGGCCTGGTTCAGCGAATTTTCTTTGAACAGTTGGCTCTTCACGCCGGGTTTGTGCTCGACTGGCGGGATATCGACCCCGATAGCTGGAGCCAGGCTAACCAGCTGGGGGCGATGGGCGATCCCGAACCCCTTGAGCGGATCTTTCGCAAAGTGGTAAGCGAAGCGTGAGAATCTGAGTAGAATAGCCCGGTTTTATTCTTTCCGGAGCCGCTATGATCCTGCTTATCGACAACTATGATTCTTTCACCTGGAACTTGTACCAGTACTTCTGTGAACTGGGGGCGGAAGTGCTGGTCAGGCGCAATGATGAGCTGACGCTTGAGGAGATCGCGGCGTTGATGCCGGAGAAAATCGTGATCTCTCCCGGGCCCTGTACGCCAAATGAGTCAGGCATTTCGCTGGCGGTGATTGCTCGTTATGCCGGTCAGGTTCCGCTGCTGGGCGTTTGTCTTGGCCATCAGGCCATCGCCCAGGTCTTTGGGGCCACTATCGTGCGAGCGGCGAAAGTGATGCACGGCAAAACTTCTCCCATCTATCATAACGGGCAGGGGGTCTTTCAGGGGCTGAATAATCCGCTGACCGTTACTCGCTACCACTCTCTGCTGATTGATCCCGCGACGCTTCCTGAATGCTTTGAGGTGACGGCCCGCAGTGAAAGCGGAGAGATTATGGCGATTCGCCATCGGGAGTGGGATCTCGAAGGGGTACAGTTCCACCCGGAAAGTATTCTCAGCGAGCAGGGACATCAACTGCTGGCAAACTTCCTCAATCGATGATTTGTAGTTGCCATTGACTGATTTTTTATGCATATTTTGTGATTAGATTATCACAATAATGACCGCATAACGAAGAAGGATGGCATGACATGGCAACTGAGCAACCGGTAATTACCCGCGCCACATTCGATGAAGTTATTCTGCCGATTTATGCACCGGCAGAATTCATCCCGGTCAAAGGTAAAGGTAGCCGCGTATGGGATCAGCAGGGCAAAGAGTACGTTGATTTCGCGGGCGGGATTGCGGTGACGGCGTTAGGTCATTGTCATCCGGCTCTGGTCGCGGCGCTGCATGAGCAGGGCGAAACCTTGTGGCATACCAGCAATGTCTTTACCAACGAGCCGGCGCTGCGTCTGGGTCGTAAGCTGGTGGAGGCCACCTTCGCCGAACGCGTGGTGTTCATGAACTCCGGCACCGAAGCGAACGAAACGGCGTTCAAGCTGGCGCGCCACTACACCATTACCCGTCACAGTCCGTATAAGACCAAAATCATCGCCTTCCATAATGCCTTCCACGGCCGTTCGCTGTTCACGGTATCGGTGGGCGGGCAGCCAAAATATTCTGATGGCTTCGGCCCGAAACCGGCGGACATTATCCACGTGCCGTTTAACGATCTGCATGCGGTTAAGGCCGTTATGGACGATCATACCTGCGCGGTGGTTGTGGAGCCGATTCAAGGAGAAGGCGGCGTGATGGCGGCGACGCCGGCGTTCCTGAAAGGACTGCGCGAACTCTGCGATGAGCATCAGGCGCTGCTGGTATTTGATGAAGTTCAGTGCGGCATGGGGCGTACCGGTTCGCTGTTTGCATATATGCACTATGGCGTGACGCCGGACATTCTTACCAGCGCCAAAGCGCTGGGCGGTGGCTTCCCGATCAGCGCCGTACTGACCACCAACGATATTGCCAGCGCATTCCACGCCGGTTCCCACGGTTCGACCTACGGCGGTAACCCGCTGGCCTGCGCCGTGGCCGGGGCGGCATTTGACCTGATTAATACCCCGGAGGTGCTGGAGGGCGTGAAGGCGAAGCGCGAGCTGTTTGTGCAGCATCTCCAGCAAATTGACGCGCAGTTTGACCTGTTCAGCGATATCCGCGGTATGGGGCTGTTGATTGGCGCGGAGCTTAAGCCGCAGTATAAGGGCCGGGCTCGTGATTTTCTCTATGCCGCGGCAGATGCCGGCGTGATGGTGCTGAATGCCGGGCCGGATGTGATGCGCTTTGTCCCTTCGCTGGTCATCGACGAGCAGGATATTGCCGAAGGCATGGCCCGCTTTGCCCAGGCGGTAAAGCAGGTTCTTAACGCTTAATCGCGCGTAGCCAGATGCCGTGATGCGGGCGCTGACGCCATGCCACCGAGGAGATGGTGTGCATGGTGTTCAGATGGTCGAGGATCCGCTGCAGATGCTGCTCCATCGTACTTAACGGCCCCCGGCTCACCTCCACATCCTGCGACTCCATAATATTGACATCGCCAGCGCTGCCGGGACCATCGGAATCCAGCCGCTGCTGGCAACGCTGGAGCGCAATCTCACAAGATTCCAGATAGCGTCGGGCCAGCTCCGGCGTCAGCATCGTATGCTCGCGGGCCAGGGTGGTCATCGCGTTGATATGCTCAACAATAAACTGGCTGTGGGTGACCCACAGTTTCATGTCGTCAAGATAGTGTGTGTTAAAACCGGGTTCCTGCATGGCCTGATTCAGCGAGTTATACAGCGAGTTATGTGCCTGATTGACGCGCATCCGGCGATAGGCCAGCGCCGGAGCCTGATGATCGTCGCTAAGAATCAGCCTGATCGCTTCCTGATCGGCTTCCAGCGCGTCGTGAGCGTTCTTACGCAGTAGCCCGCTTTGCCATTGCGGCCATAGCCAGACCATGCCGCCAAAGGCGATAAGGCAGCCGATAAGCGTATCGATAAGCCTGGCGACAATATACTGCTCGCCGTTGAGCGTCAGAAGCTGCAGGGTATACACCGCCGTCACGGTAAAGCCAACCATCGCCCAGCCATAATGCTTGCGGATAATCAGGTAGCTCAGCAGCGTGACGAGCAGCATCGCGGAGAGCGTATAACCCTCCGGGACATGGAAGTGCAACGCCAGTCCGGCGATGGCCAGACCGGCAAGCGTACCTGCCGCCCGATGGACGATACGTACCCGCGTCGCGCCGTAGCCGTTTTGGGTTACAAAAAGCACCGTCATCAGGATCCAGTAAGGCTTGGGAAGGTTCAGGGCACTTCCCATCAGGCTCGCGGCCGTTAACATCACGCAGATACGCGCAGCGTTACGTAACGCCGGTGATTTTAACGAGAGATAGTTTTTTAGCGCGGGCAGCAGCGGCAGACGGCGCTCTTTATCCGCCATCAGGTTGCGAGCGTACAGCGGGCGCTGGGTACGCAGCACCCGGGCTATTCGGCTGAAGTGCCAGGCGCAGAACTGCCCTACCGGGTTGTCCGGATGCTGCCAGGCAATTTTCTCCAGCGCGCCGATCTGCTTATCCATGTTAAAGCGCTGCGGATAGCGGTGGTACAGGATGTCATCGGCCAGCACCCGCAGGCGAGCGGCAACGGTTTGCGCGTTCCAGCGGATCACCGCCTCGGCATGGCTGCGCTCTACCAGTTTTTGTACTTCTTCGGGTTGGTGCAGGCTGACGGAGATATGTTCCTGCAAATCCAGCGCCATCTGAAACGCCCGCAGCAGGCGCTTGTGGTCATTGCGCTGGTTCGCCGCCAGCATATGCATCTGCTGGTAGCATTGGGTGATCAGGTCCACCACCTTCTGCTGGCGCGTGAGCAGCGGCGGCAGTGAAGTGGTGGGATCGATATGCTGGGTCAGCAGGCTGTATTTGGCTTCGCAGTAGTTAGCCAGCTCGCGATAGAGCAGGCTCAGCGATTCGCGCAGCGGCTGCTCGCGCCATAGCCAAAACCAGAACCAGTTAAACAGACCGTACCACAGCGTCCCGAGGGCGTAGATCAGCAGTGGCTCCCAGACGGGCATGTTTCCGGCAAGGCTCAGGGTAAAGATCGCGGCAATCAACGAAGCGGGCAGAAGCCTGGCGTGCAGAGAGCTGATCTCCGCCGTTACGCCGAGCAGCAGCGCCAGGCCGCTGAGAATCAAAGGTAGCGGGATCGCCTGCTGAAGCAGAAGCTGGACGACCAGACTACAGCCGGCGAACAGCGAACCGCCAATAATCAAGCGTTTAAAAAAACGTTTGTGCGGCGTATCCAGACCGGCGACGTTACAGCAGGCGGGCACCAGCGAGAACAGCAGACCTTGCTGTAAATGACCGAGGAGGAGGCCGATTGCGACAGGCAAACACAACACCAGCGTTTGCCGCAGTGCATAGTTGACTTCCGGGTGGTAAATCAGCCTGCGCCACATAGAGGGAAAACAAAAACGGCGTATTGCGCAAGCAATACGCCGTTTTATCGACTTAACGCGTACCGTATACGACGATAGTTTTACCGTGTGCGGAGATCAGGTTCTGATCTTCCAGCATCTTCAGGATACGGCCAACGGTTTCGCGGGAACAGCCAACAATCTGACCAATTTCCTGACGGGTAATTTTAATTTGCATACCATCAGGGTGGGTCATCGCATCCGGCTGTTTTGCCAGGTTCAACAGCGTCTGAGCGATGCGCCCGGTGACGTCGAGGAAGGCAAGGTTACCCACTTTTTCTGAGGTCACCTGCAGACGGCGAGCCATCTGCGACGACAAGCGCATCAGGATATCCGGGTTAACCTGAATGAGCTGACGGAATTTTTTGTAGGAGATTTCGGCCACTTCACATGCGGTTTTCGCACGTACCCAGGCGCTACGCTCCTGGCCTTCTTCAAACAAGCCTAATTCACCGATGAAATCGCCCTGGTTGAGGTAAGAGAGGATCATCTCTTTACCTTCTTCATCCTTGATGAGCACAGCCACAGAGCCTTTGACGATGTAGTACAACGTTTCTGCTTTTTCACCCTGGTGGATCAGCGTGCTTTTAGATGGGTACTTATGAATGTGGCAATGAGACAAGAACCATTCGAGGGTAGGGTCTGTTTGCGGTTTGCCAAGCACCATGCGCGGTTATCCTCTGTTATAAGCTATCTCCGGGTGCCGACACTACACGGCATCCGGGCATGCAATCGTATTGTTTCCCTATGCCTGGGAAACGGGCTGGTGATTTTTCTTCAGCCTGTAATGTGAACTCCTCTGCATACATGCAGTACATCAATGTAATACTGTAGCATCCCGACTGTTTTAGCATAGCTTTTGCCGCATGTCTCCTGGTGTCTCGCTTCAGCATGATGCAGGTCGCCTTCCGTTGCGAGAATTGTTATGTACGCGTAATCTGTCAGGAAAATTGCAACCTTGGAGTTAAATTTTATGCAAGCTCGTGTGAAATGGGTTGAAGGGTTAACCTTCATCGGAGAGTCGGCGTCAGGTCACCAGATTCTGATGGACGGCAACTCCGGAGATAAAGCGCCAAGCCCAATGGAGATGGTGCTGATGGCGGCGGGCGGATGCAGCGCGATCGATGTCGTGTCTATTTTGCAGAAAGGTCGTCACAACGTGACTAACTGTGAAGTCAAGCTGACGTCTGAACGTCGGGAAGAGGCGCCGCGTCTGTTTACCCATATCAACATGCATTTTATTGTCACCGGCAAGGAGCTGAAAGATGCGGCCGTCTCCCGTGCGGTGGATCTGTCGGCGGAGAAATACTGCTCGGTGGGGCTGATGCTGCAAAAAGCGGTGAACATCACCCACTCGTTTGAGGTGGTAGAGGCGTAATGCCAGATACCCGGTGGCGCGATGCTTACCGGGTTGACACCGTCTTGCAGGCCGGCGCAAGCGTAGCGCCGGCCGCGAATTTAAATTGCTTTGCCTTCCATCAAGCGCTCCACCAGCGGCGTCATGATGAGCTCCATCGCCAGCCCCATTTTCCCGCCAGGCACCACCAGCGTATTGATATGCGAGATAAACGAGCCCTGTAGCATCGCCAGCAGCCAGGGAAAATCGATATCCGGTAGGTTGCGGAAGTGGATCACTACAAAGCTTTCATCCAATGACGGAATGCCCTTCGCCGCAAACGGGTTGGAGGTGTCGACAGTGGGGACGCGCTGGAAGTTGATATGGGTGCGCGAAAACTGCGGTGTGATGAAGTTGATATAGTCTTCCATTGAACGGACCACGGAATCCATCACCGCTTCACGGGAGTGACCTCGTTCACTGGTATCGCGGATGAGCTTCTGAATCCATTCCAGGTTGACGATAGGCACCACGCCAACCAGCAGGTCGACATTCTGCGCGACGTTATACTGCGGCGTGACAACCCCGCCGTGCAGCCCTTCATAAAACAGGACATCGGTCGGTTCCGGTAGCGGTTGCCACGGTGTGAATGTGCCCGGTACCTGATTCCACGGCACCGCCTCATCATAGGTATGCAAATACTTGCGCGACTGGCCGCTACCGTTACGCCCGTACTCAAGGAAGGTGTTTTCCAGCAGGCCGAAGTCGTTGGCTTCCGGGCCGAAGTAGCTGATGTGTTTCCCCTGATCGCGCGCTTTGCGGATCGCCATGTCCATTTCCGGGCGGGTATAGCGATGGAAGCTGTCGCCTTCTACCTCCGCGGCACGCAGGTTTAGCTGGGCGAAAATTTTACGAAAGGCGAGGCTGGTGGTCGTGGTTCCCGCGCCGCTGGAGCCCGTGACGGCAATCACCGGATGTTTGGCAGACATAACAACTCCCAGATTAAACGATGTGTGGCGCCGCCTTAGCCGTGAAACTGCTTGCGGGGCATGATGTTGACCGTCTCGTGCAGTTCTGACCACACCAGCACGGCTTCTCCGCTTTTCAATTGCTGTTTGACGTCGGCGACTTTATCCGCCAGCGAGCGTTCATGTTCACCATAATCGGTGCCTTCACGCAACACAAAGCTTTCGATCAGGTTATCCAGCGTTTCGGGATCCAGATCGTGCCAGGGAATAATCATTTTTGTGCTCCCAACCAACGGGTTAACCAGTCCGGGATACGCTTTTCCAGCCACATTTCCGGTTTGCGCAGCGTGCCGCCGACGAATCCGACGTGTCCGCCATTTTCGGTCAGCTGATACTCGACGTTTACCGGGAGCTGCTCTTGCGGCGGAATGGAGTGGTGGTCCATAAAAGGATCGTCCTTCGCATGAATGATCAGCGTCGGTTTCGTAATGTCGCTGAGGCGCGGCATGGCGCTGCACTGGCGATAGTAGTCCAGCGCATCGGCGAATCCGTGAATCCTGGCGGTGATCATATCGTCAAACTCGCGGATGCGGCGCATACCTTTGAGCTGGCGGAGATCAACCGGTAGCGAGCCGGGATAGGCTTTCAGCTTACGCGCGGCGTTGGCCTTTAACAGATTGAGCAGATAACGCTGATAGACCCGGGAAAAGCCCTTGTCCATATGATAGCTGCAGGCTTCGAGCATGAACGGGGCTGAGACAATAACCGCGGCATCAAGCGGGACATTATCGCCTTCTTCGGCCAGCAGGCAGCCCAGCATATTCCCGCCCAGCGAATAGCCGACGGCAGCGGTCGGCACCGCACCCCATTCGCGTTGTAGCCAGTGCAGGAACCAGCGGCCATCTTCGGTTTCACCCGAATGATAGATGCGGTTATTGCGGTTGGGTTCGCCGCTACAGCCGCGGAAATGCATCACCACGCCCAGCCAGCCGCGCTGCATGGCTGCATGGATAAGGCCATGAGCATAGGGGCTGTGCAGGCTACCCTCCAGCCCGTGGAACACCACCAGTCGCGGTTTGTGTTGCGCCCCGGCGGGGTCTTCGCTCCACGCCAGATCGACAAAATCACCGTCCGGGAGCTCAAGTCGCTGCCAGTGCGGCGTGAATCCCAGCTTACGGCGAATCAGGCGCGGCAGCATGGTCTGCAGATGACGATTGCCCACGCCGCGCATAGGGTGAAACTCACGCGAGTCGTTTTCGGGGGGCGTCATTTCTGTGGGGGTGATTTCAACCATAGCACCAGAGCAGTTAATCATCTTATAAAACAGTATACCGCGCATGAAGTGCGCAGGTTATCCAATATGTGGTCTTGCGGCCTGTGCTATAGGTTACACGAAATTGAAGCCGGATGAGGACTGCTCTTGCGGGATAAAGATGGCACGCTGCCCGGGAAGGCTGGAAGGGGAAACAGCCACCGCCAGGAGCGAATGGCTGTGGGGCTGGCTTAAAACATGCTGTTGCCGCTGGCGGTTTTTTCCGGAACCGTCTGAATAACATCCCAGTGCTCAACGATCTTGTTCTGCGCATCGAGGCGGAAAATATCGATAATCGCCCGGGTGACGCCCGGCTCGCGGCCGGTGGACGCAACGTGCAGAACGACATAGTCGCCGTCGACAATCACGCGTTTAATCTCGCTGTGAGAGTCGGGGAATTTCTCTTTCAGAAAGGCGATGAATTGACGAAAGCCTTCGGGCCCATCCTTCGCACCAGGATTATGCTGGATATACTCGTTTCCGAGGTAGGTTTTTGCGGCATCAAAGTCTTTATCGTTCAACGCTTTATTATAAAAAGCGATGACGTTTTCTTTGTTTTTCAATTCGCTCGCGCTGTAGGCGGCAAAAGCGGAGTGGGTCAGGGCACAAAGCAGTGAGAGGGAGATAAGCGTTTTTTTTACCATGGCAATGCCTCTTCGCAGATGAGTGTTGCGGTTTATAGCAGGGGCATATAACGGCGCGTTCCCATAACTCAGCGCCACTGCGTTTATACTCCCTGCCCTATCATAACCCGTTTTAACCTTCCTGTAGCATCTGTTCCAGCTGCTCTTGTGCATCCAGCCAGGCCATTTCACACTCTTCGAGACCGGATTTGGCACTGGCCTGTTGCTGCAGACAGCTGGTCAGCTCTGCTTTGCGGGAGGCATCATACAGCCCGCTGTCGCCGAGCTTCTCTTCCGCCTGGGCGAGCTGCGCGTTGAGCTTATCCATCTCTTTTTCGAGGCGGCTAATCTCTTTACGCAGCGGCTGAGTGAGCGTCCGTAATTCCGCTTCCCGACGTTTCTGGTCTTTGCGGGCCTGTGCGCTGTTACCGCTCTCTTTCGCAACGTCAGACGACGAGCTCTCCTGTTTCTGCGAGTCGCTGAGCCACTGCTGATAATCTTCCAGGTCGCCATCGAACTGCTCGACTTTACCGTCATGCACCAGATAGAGATCGTCGGTGGTGGAACGGATCAGGTGGCGATCGTGCGAGACCACCACCAACGCGCCTTCGAAATCAATCAGCGCTTCGGTCAAGGCCTGACGCATATCGAGATCGAGGTGGTTCGTCGGTTCATCGAGCAGCAGAAGGTTAGGTCGCTGCCAGACGATCAACGCCAGCACCAGGCGGGCTTTTTCACCACCGGAGAAACGCTGCGTCTCTTCGTTGACCTTATCGCTCTGGAAACCAAATCCGCCGAGATAGTCGCGCAGTTTCTGCTCTGTCTCCTGAGGCGCCAGGCGTGCCAGATGCTGTAACGGGGATTCGTCAGCGCGCAGAAACTCCAGCTGATGCTGAGCGAAGTAGCCGAGCTTAATGCCTTTAGCGAGGCCAATCTCGCCATGCAGCGGCTGGAGTTCGCCGGCCAGCAGCTTGATCAGCGTCGACTTGCCGGCGCCGTTTCGCCCTAACAGGCCAATGCGTGAACCGGGCACCAGGTTTAGTTTGATAGAGTCCAGAATCACCCGTTCGCCGTAGCCGGCGCTGACTTTTTCCATTTTCAGCAGCGGGTTTGGCAGGCTTTCCGGCGCGCGGAAACTAAAGTGGAACGGGTTATCGACGTGAGCCGGTGCGATAAGCTCCATGCGTTCCAGCATTTTAATGCGGCTCTGGGCCTGCTTGGCCTTGGTGGCCTTGGCGCGAAAGCGGTCGATATAGCTTTGCAGATGGGCGACGCGCAGCTGCTGGCTTTCATACATCGACTGCTGCTGTGACAGGCGGGTTGCGCGCTGCACTTCAAACGAGCTGTAGTTGCCGGTGTATTCGAACATCGTTTGCTGTTCGATATGAATAATTTTATCGACGATCGGATCCAGGAAGTCACGATCGTGAGAAATCAGAATCAGCGTGCCGGTGTAGCCTTTCAGCCATTTTTCCAGCCAGATGACTGCATCGAGATCGAGGTGGTTAGTCGGTTCATCGAGCAGCAGCAGATCGGAACGACAAATCAGCGCCTGCGCGAGGTTCAGGCGCATACGCCAACCGCCGGAAAAGTCGCTGACCGGGCTTTCAAGCTGCTCATTACTGAATCCCAGCCCGTGCAGCAGACTGGCGGCGCGCGAACGGATGGTCCAGGCATCGATGGCATCCAGTTTGCCGTGCACCGTCGCGATGGCGTGGCCGTCATTGCGCTCGTTGGCCAGTTTTAAATCGGCTTCGAGCTGGCGATATTCGCGATCGCCATCAATAACATAATCAATGGCTGGCTGCGGCAGCGCAGGGGTTTCCTGATTAACCCACGCCAGCTGCCAGTTACCCGGAAAGGTCATACTGCCGCCGTCGGCGCTAATCTCGTTTTTCAAAAGCGACAGCAGCGTGGATTTGCCGCAGCCGTTTTTGCCCACCAGGCCGACCTTCTGGCCAGGATTGATGGTGGCGGTGGCGTTGTCCAGGAGGACCCGTACGCCGCGACGAATTTGTAACGAGGAGAAAACAATCATAAGGCGCCGTATGTTCTGACTATGTTAGTTTGTCATTATGATAATGTAATGTGGTAGCAAATTGCTCCACCGGGCCGCAATGGTAGCCCAAAACGAAGACGATACACAAAGTCATTCTGGTTGCGTCGGGACGCAGCCGTTGTGCAGGCCACCAGAAGACGTTCGGGAGGGGAATGATGTCTCAGACAGCGAAGGTTTTGCTGCTGTATGCCCACCCAGAATCCCAGGATTCCGTGGCCAACCGGGTTTTACTTGAACCGGCTTTACAGTTGCCAAATGTCACCGTGCACGATCTCTATGCACACTACCCAGATTTTTTTATCGATATTACCCACGAGCAGGAGCTGTTGCGCCAGCATGAGGTGATTGTTTTCCAGCATCCGCTCTATACGTGGAGCTGCCCGGCATTGCTGAAGGAGTGGCTGGACAGAGTGCTGACCCGCGGCTTTGCCAGCGGCGCCGGAGGGAACCAGCTTGCGGGAAAGTACTGGCGTAGCGTGATTACCACCGGTGAGCCCGAGAGCGCCTACCGACGCGATGCCAATCGCTATCCCATGAACGACATCCTGCGCCCATTTGAACTGACTGCCGGCATGTGCCGGATGCACTGGATGAGCCCGATTATTGTCTACTGGGCTCGCCGACAATCGCCTGCCGATCTGAAAAATCACGCGCGTGCTTATCGCGACTGGCTGGCTAATCCCATCGCGGCAGGAGGCATAAATGGAGGGCGCTGATCTGCTTTTAGCGGGAGTCCTGTTTCTGTTTTCTGCCGTGGTGGCGGTGCCGTTGGCCGCCCGGCTCGGCATCGGCGCGGTATTAGGCTATCTGCTGGCCGGCATTGCGATTGGCCCCTGGGGGCTGGGTTTTATTAGCGATGTTGATGAGATTTTGCACTTCTCCGAACTGGGCGTCGTGTTCCTGATGTTCATCATCGGGTTGGAGTTGAATCCGTCTAAGCTCTGGCGCCTGCGCAGCTCCATTTTTGGCGTCGGGGCGGCGCAGGTTGTGCTCAGCGCGGGTATTCTTGGCGGATTACTCATTGTGACCGGGTTTTCCTGGCAGGCGGCGGTGGTCGGCGGTATTGGTCTGGCGATGTCGTCTACGGCAATGGCGCTGCAGTTGATGCGTGAGAAAGGAATGAGTCGCAGCGAGTCCGGACAGCTGGGGTTTTCGGTGCTGCTGTTTCAGGATCTGGCGGTGATCCCCGCGCTGGCTCTGGTACCGCTGCTGGCCGGTTCCGGTGATGACCATCTTAACTGGGTGACCGTCGGGCTGAAGGTTCTGGCCTTCGCCGGGATGCTTATTGGCGGCCGTTTTCTGCTGCGACCTGTTTTTCGGTTTATCGCCGGCTCCGGGGTGCGAGAAGTATTTACCGCCGCAACGCTGCTGCTGGTACTGGGTTCGGCCCTGTTTATGGATGCGCTCGGTCTGTCTATGGCGCTCGGTACTTTTATCGCCGGCGTTCTGCTGGCTGAAAGCGAGTATCGCCATGAGCTGGAGATCGCCATCGAGCCGTTTAAAGGGCTCTTGCTTGGGTTGTTCTTTATTTCCGTCGGCATGGCATTGAATCTGGGCGTGCTCTATACCCACTTACTGTGGGTGGCGGCAAGCGTTGCCGTGCTGGTGGCGGTAAAAAGTTTCGTGTTGTACGGCCTGGCGCGGGTATACGGGGTGCGTAGCTCGGAACGGATGCAGTTTGCGGGAGTGCTGAGCCAGGGGGGCGAGTTTGCGTTTGTGCTGTTCTCACTGCCGGCCTCGCTGCGACTGTTCGAAAACGATCAGATGGCGCTGCTGCTGGTCACGGTCACGCTATCGATGATGACAACGCCGCTGTTGATGACGCTTATCGATCAAATTCTCTCCCGGCGCTTTAACCAACCGGAAGAAGAGGATGAAGCGCCGTGGGTTGAGGACGATAAACCGCAGGTGATTATTGTCGGCTTTGGCCGCTTCGGGCAGGTTATTGGTCGTTTGCTGATGGCCAATAAAATGCGGATTACCGTGCTGGAGCGCGATATCAGTGCGGTTAACCTGATGCGTAAATATGGCTATAAAGTCTATTTTGGCGATGCGACGCAGCTGGAGCTGCTGCGCTCGGCGGGGGCGGAGGATGCGCAGTCGATTGTTATCACTTGCAACGAGCCGGAAGATACCATGAAGCTGGTGGAGATGTGTCAGCAACACTTTCCGCATCTGAATATTCTGGCGCGCGCCCGGGGGCGTGTTGAGGCGCATGAATTGCTGCAGGCCGGCGTGAAGCAGTTCTCGCGTGAAACGTTTTCCAGCGCGCTGGAGTTGGGGCGCAAAGCATTGATTACCCTGGGCATGCACCCGCATCAGGCGCAGCGCGCGCAGCTGCACTTCCGTCGTCTGGATATGCGAATGCTGCGTGAGTTAATGCCCGTGAATACTGATACGCTGCAGATATCACGCGTGCGGGAGGCTCGCCGGGAGCTGGAAGAGATTTTCCAGCGCGAGATGCAGAAAGAGAGCAGGCAGCTTGACGGTTGGGATGAGTTTGAATAAGGGTCAAATAATGATGGCAGTGCGTAAACGTTTTATTGCCGGCGCAAAATGTCCGGCGTGTCAGGCGCAGGATTCTCTGGCAATGTGGCGTGAGAATAATGTCGATATTGTTGAGTGTGTTAAGTGTGGCCACCAGATGCGTGAGGCGGATAAAGAGGCGCAGGAGCACGTCCGTAAAGATGAACAAGTGATTGGCATTTTTCATCCGGACTAGCGTTATCTGTCGCCTTTTTTTAAGCTAGAGGGTACACGGCTGCAGAATTCCGCTACAATCTGCGCCACTATTCTTCCCATGCTCAGGAGATATCATGAAAGTAGCAAAAGACCTGGTGGTCAGCCTGGCCTATCAGGTACGTACAGAAGACGGTGTGTTGGTTGATGAGTCTCCGGTAAGCGCGCCGCTGGACTACCTGCATGGTCACGGCTCCCTGATTTCCGGCCTGGAAAATGCGCTGGATGGCCATGAAGTGGGCGACAAATTTGACGTAGAAGTCGGCGCGAACGATGCGTACGGCCAGTACGACGAAAATCTGGTTCAGCGTGTTCCTAAAGACGTCTTCATGGGCGTTGATGAACTGCAGGTTGGCATGCGTTTCCTGGCGGAAACCGACCAGGGTCCAGTGCCGGTTGAAATCACCGAAGTGGACGACGAGCACGTCGTGGTTGATGGTAACCACATGCTGGCTGGCCAGAATCTGAAGTTCAACGTTGAAGTTGTTGCGATTCGCGAAGCGACTGCAGAAGAGCTGGAGCACGGTCACGTGCACGGTGCCCACGGCCACGATCATGACCACGATCATGAAGGTTGCTGCGGCGGCCACGGCCACGATCACGACCACGGTCATGAACATGGCAAAGGTGGTTGTGGTAACGGCGGCTGCGGTTGCCACTAATACCCATCGTCTTTCAGGCCGCAGGCGCGTTGGCCTGGCTTTCAAACCCCGGTGACATCGTTCTCTATGCTGCCGGGAGTTCTCAAGCCTGCCGCCATTCTGCGACTCGACATTCTTAGGGTATTCAATCCGGTAGACATAGTGCTGCCGGAGATAGTCAAGCGGGGAAACCCGCTTTTTTTACGCCTCAATAATGTGGCGGGGGCGTTTCTTCTGCCTGTGATGCGATGTGCGATGATTGGGTCGCTTTCAGTTTTTCAACCATCAAGCGCATATGTTCACGCATCTTCGCCATTTCGATCTCATGGGCGGTGACGGTCTTGTTGAGGTCTTCAATGGTGATTTCCTGAAACGCCAGCCGGCTTTCCAGCTCCGCCAGGCGAGTCTCCAGTGTACTGTCGTGCATGAGTAACCTCTTCTGTCTTATCTCGCGAGCGGATTCTACTCAACTTTCACCCTTCGCGCAGCAACCTCGCGTAAGACAGGAAACTTATTTATACAAAAATAGTCTCAAAACTGGCGATATTCAGGAAGGTCTGTATGTAGATTTGCTCTGCAACGTTCTATAGTACCTTTTTTGCTTTTTACGATAACCCTGGGGTGAGATGCCCCGGCCCTGGAGAAATGGATGAAATCACTGTTTAAAGTAACGCTGCTGGCGACCACGATGGCTGTCGCCCTGAATGCACCGCTGACCTTTGCGGCTGATACTGCCGCGAAGACGGCACCTGCAACGGATAGCAAAGCGGCATTTAAAAATGACGATCAAAAATCTGCTTATGCGCTGGGTGCTTCACTGGGACGTTACATGGAAAACTCCCTGAAAGAACAAGAAAAACTGGGTATCAAGCTGGATAAAGATCAGCTGATCGCCGGTGTTCAGGATGCGTTTGCGAATAAAAGCAAACTGTCCGATCAAGAAATCGAGCAGACTCTGCAAACCTTCGAAACCCGCGTAAAAACTGCTGCTCAGCAGAAAATGGAAAAAGACGCGACTGAAAACGATGCTAAAGGCAAAGCCTATCGCGATACCTTCGCAAAAGAGAAGGGCGTAAAAACCTCTAAATCTGGCCTGCTGTACAAAGTTGAGAAAGAAGGGACCGGCGACGCGCCGAAAGACAGTGACACTGTTGTCGTGAACTACAAAGGTACGCTGATTGACGGTAAAGAGTTCGATAACTCCTACACCCGCGGTGAGCCGCTCTCCTTCCGTCTGGACGGCGTTATCCCGGGCTGGACCGAAGGCCTGAAAAATATCAAGAAAGGCGGCAAAATCAAGCTGGTCATCCCACCGGATCTGGCTTACGGCAAAACTGGCGTCCCGGGTATTCCGGCTAACTCCACGCTGGTCTTCGACGTAGAACTGCTGGATATCAAACCGGCACCGAAAGCCGATGCCAAGCCTGAAGCGGCGGCGGATGCCAAAGCTGACGCGCAAAGCGCAGACGCGAAGAAGTAATCTGGTCTAAGCCGCCGCCGTTAAAGGCGGCGGCTTTTTTATTTGGGGCAGATATAATTAAAACTGGAAAGTGCCTCAAGCGCTGTATTACTTTAGTTAGCTTAATAATGATGATGAGCCTGCCCTGACAAGCTACACCTCATCTTTCAAGCTGCCTCTGCATTGGCTGCATCCGCTTATTCCGGTTACGCACTGGAGTCAGCCCTGAGACGTGATAAGAGACATGTTTGCCTCTTACCTCGCCAGCTTACGGCTGGTCAAATTCGTTGTGACGAATGTCTCGGACGTGCACCCCTCAGCGCACCTTGAACGGTTTTGTGTAAAAAATGACAGGCTCCTGAAAAGGAGTGCTTTTTTTCATGTCCAGGTCGCTTTTAACCAACGAAACCAGTGAGCTTGACCTGCTGGATCAACGTCCTTTCGACCAGACCGACTTCGATATCCTCAAATCCTATGAAGCGGTTGTGGACGGGTTAGCGATGCTCATTGGTTCCCATTGTGAGATCGTGCTGCATTCTTTACAGGATCTGAAATGCTCCGCCATCCGCATCGCCAACGGTGAGCATACCGGGCGCCAAATCGGCTCGCCGATAACCGATCTTGCGCTGCGCATGCTGCATGATATGACGGGGGCCGATAGCAGCGTATCCAAGTGCTACTTTACGCGGGCTAAGAGCGGAGTCCTGATGAAGTCCGTCACGATCGCCATTCGCAACCGTGAGCATCGGGTCATCGGTCTGCTGTGCATCAACATGAACCTTGATGTGCCGTTCTCACAGATAATGAGCACCTTTATTCCGCCGGAAACGCCGGAGGTGAACTCTCAGGTTAACTTTGCCTCGTCCGTCGATGATTTGGTCGCTCAAACCCTTGAGTTCACTATCGAAGAAGTGAATGCCGATCGTAATGTTTCCAACAATGCTAAAAATCGCCAGATTGTCCTGAATCTCTACGAGAAAGGGATCTTTGATATCAAAGATGCCATCAACCAGGTTGCCGATCGGCTGAATATTTCCAAACATACGGTCTATCTCTATATTCGCCAGTTCAAGAGCGGCGATTTCCAGGGGCTGGATAAGTAATGCGTTTTGCCATTACGGTAACGGGGCCAGCCTACGGTACGCAGCAGGCCAGCAGCGCCTGGCAGTTTGCCCAGGCCGTTTTGCAAGAGGGTCATGATCTGGTCTGTGTCTTCTTCTATCGTGAAGGTGTCTACAACGCAAACCAGCTGACGGCGCCCGCCAGCGATGAATTTGATCTGGTACGCGCGTGGCAGCGGCTGCATGACGATCATGCTGTCGCGCTGCACATCTGCGTGGCGGCGGCCCTGCGTCGCGGTGTCACCGATGAACAAGAAGCTCAGCAGCTGGGGTTACCGGGTCATAATCTGCAGCCCGGATTTACGCTGAGCGGCCTGGGCGCGCTGGCGGAAGCCTCATTAACCTGCGATCGGATGGTGCAGTTCTGATGAAACGCGTTGCTTTTGTTTTTTCTTCTGCCCCGCATGGTTCTGCTTCGGGTCGGGAAGGTCTGGATGCGCTGCTGGCGACCTCCGCGCTGAGCGATGAGATCGGCGTATTCTTTGTCGGCGACGGCGTCTTTCAGCTGCTGCCCGGGCAACAACCGTCGGCGGTACTTGCCCGCGATTACATCGCGACCTTTAAACTCTTGCCGCTGTACGATATTGACGCGTGCTGGATATGTGCAGCGTCTGCCCGCGAACGCGGCCTGAATGCCGGGACGGCGTGGGTGGTGGATGCCGAGTGGCTTGAGCCCGAAGCGCTGCGCGCCCGACTCGATGATTTCAACGTGATTTTACGTTTCTGAGGCCCGAATGCTCCACACACTCAGCTCGTCCCCGTGGCACACCGATCTCCGCGCGATGCTACGCCTGGTAAAGGATGGCGACGATCTCCTGCTGCTTTCTGATGGCGTGATTGCGGCCATCGCCGGCGGACCTTTCCTTGAAATCCTGCGCTCTGCCCCCATAACCATTCATGCTCTGCAAGACGATATCGATGCCCGCGGGCTGGCTGGTCAAATTGCGGACAGTGTCGTCAGGGTTGGCTATACTGATTTCGTCAGAATGTCGGTCAAACATCCTGGACAGTTGTCCTGGTAATGGCGGGATCGTTGTATATTTCTTGACACCTTTTCGGCACCGCCCTAAAATTCTGCGTCCTCATATTATATGAGGCGATTTATTACGTGTTTACGAAGCAAAAGCTAAAACCAGGAGCTATTTAATGGCAACAATTAACCAGCTGGTACGCAAACCACGCGCACGCAAAGTTGCAAAGAGCAACGTGCCTGCACTGGAAGCCTGCCCGCAGAAACGTGGCGTATGTACTCGCGTATATACTACCACTCCTAAAAAACCGAACTCCGCACTGCGTAAAGTTTGCCGTGTTCGTCTGACTAACGGTTTCGAAGTCACCTCCTACATCGGCGGTGAAGGTCACAACCTGCAGGAACACTCCGTGATCCTGATCCGTGGCGGTCGTGTTAAAGACCTTCCGGGTGTTCGTTACCACACCGTTCGTGGTGCGCTTGACTGCTCCGGCGTTAAAGACCGTAAGCAAGCTCGCTCCAAGTATGGCGTGAAGCGTCCTAAGGCTTAATGGTTCTCCGTTAAGTAAGGCCAAACGTTTTATATTAATGTCAAACTAAACTCTTTGAGTTTTGGACAATCCTGAATTAACAACGGAGTATTTCCATGCCACGTCGTCGCGTCATTGGTCAGCGTAAAATCCTTCCAGATCCTAAGTTCGGATCAGAACTGCTGGCAAAATTTGTAAACATCCTGATGGTAGATGGTAAAAAATCTACTGCAGAAGCTATCGTATACAGCGCGCTGGAGACCCTGGCTCAGCGCTCTGGTAAAAATGAACTGGAAGCTTTCGAAGTCGCTCTGGACAACGTCCGTCCGACCGTCGAAGTTAAGTCCCGCCGCGTAGGTGGTTCTACTTACCAGGTTCCAGTTGAAGTCCGTCCGGTTCGTCGTAATGCCCTGGCAATGCGTTGGATCGTAGAAGCTGCTCGTAAACGTGGTGATAAATCCATGGCTCTGCGTCTGGCGAACGAACTTTCTGACGCTGCAGACAACAAAGGTACTGCAGTTAAGAAACGTGAAGACGTTCACCGCATGGCAGAAGCCAACAAGGCGTTCGCTCACTACCGTTGGTAATCCCTTCGGAGTCATAGTCACCAGGCGGGCGCTTCAGGTAAGTCGCCCGTGCTGGATAACTTAACTGAACGCCTAAAGAAATAAACGAGGAATCAAATGGCTCGTACAACACCCATCGCACGCTACCGTAACATCGGTATCAGTGCGCACATCGACGCCGGTAAAACCACTACTACCGAACGTATTCTGTTCTACACCGGTGTAAACCACAAAATCGGTGAAGTTCATGACGGCGCAGCAACCATGGACTGGATGGAGCAGGAGCAGGAGCGTGGTATCACTATCACCTCCGCAGCGACTACTGCATTCTGGTCTGGTATGGCTAAGCAGTATGAACCGCATCGCGTTAACATCATCGACACCCCGGGGCACGTTGACTTCACTATCGAAGTAGAACGTTCCATGCGTGTGCTTGATGGTGCGGTAATGGTTTACTGCGCAGTTGGTGGTGTTCAGCCGCAGTCTGAAACCGTATGGCGTCAGGCAAACAAATATAAAGTTCCGCGCATTGCGTTCGTTAACAAAATGGACCGCATGGGTGCGAACTTCCTGAAAGTTGTTGGTCAGATCAAAACCCGTCTGGGCGCGAACCCGGTTCCGCTGCAGCTGGCAATTGGTGCTGAAGAAGGTTTCACCGGTGTTGTTGACCTGGTGAAAATGAAAGCCATCAACTGGAACGAAGAAGACGCAGGCGTAACCTTCACCTATGAAGATATCCCGGCTGACATGCAGGATCTGGCTGAAGAATGGCACCAGAACCTGATCGAGTCCGCTGCAGAAGCTTCAGAAGAGCTGATGGAGAAATACCTGGGTGGTGAAGAACTGACTGAAGAAGAGATCAAAAAAGCTCTGCGTCAGCGTGTTCTGAACAACGAAATCATCCTGGTAACCTGTGGTTCTGCGTTCAAGAACAAAGGTGTTCAGGCGATGCTGGATGCGGTAATTGATTACCTGCCATCCCCGGTTGATGTACCTGCGATCAACGGTATTCTGGACGACGGTAAAGATACCCCGGCTGAACGTCACGCTAGCGATGAAGAGCCGTTTGCTGCTCTGGCATTTAAAATCGCTACCGACCCGTTCGTGGGTAACCTGACCTTCTTCCGCGTTTACTCCGGTGTGGTTAACTCTGGTGATACCATCCTGAACTCCGTGAAATCTGCACGTGAGCGTTTCGGTCGTATCGTACAGATGCACGCTAACAAACGTGAAGAGATCAAAGAAGTTCGCGCGGGCGACATCGCTGCTGCTATCGGTCTGAAAGACGTGACTACTGGTGACACCCTGTGTAACCCGGATCACCCGATCATTCTGGAGCGTATGGAATTCCCTGAGCCGGTAATCTCCATCGCTGTTGAACCGAAAACCAAAGCTGACCAGGAAAAAATGGGTCTGGCTCTGGGTCGTCTGGCGAAAGAAGACCCGTCATTCCGCGTATGGACTGACGAAGAATCTAACCAGACCATTATCGCCGGTATGGGTGAGCTGCACCTCGACATCATCGTTGACCGTATGAAGCGTGAATTCAACGTTGAAGCGAACGTCGGTAAACCTCAGGTTGCTTACCGCGAAGCGATTCGTGCGAAAGTTACCGATATCGAAGGTAAACATGCCAAGCAGTCTGGTGGTCGCGGTCAGTATGGTCATGTTGTTATCGACATGTACCCGCTGGAGCCGGGCTCAAATCCGAAAGGATACGAGTTCATCAACGACATCAAAGGTGGTGTAATTCCTGGCGAATACATCCCGGCCGTTGATAAAGGCATCCAGGAACAGCTGAAAGCTGGTCCGCTGGCAGGTTACCCGGTAGTTGATCTCGGCGTGCGTCTGCACTTCGGTTCTTACCATGACGTTGACTCCTCTGAACTGGCGTTTAAACTGGCCGCTTCTATTGCCTTCAAAGATGGCTTTAAGAAAGCGAAACCAGTTCTGCTTGAGCCGATCATGAAGGTTGAAGTAGAAACTCCGGAAGAGAACACTGGTGACGTCATCGGTGACCTTAGCCGTCGTCGTGGTATGCTGCGTGGTCAAGAATCCAACGTTACTGGCGTTGTGATTCACGCTGAAGTTCCGCTGTCCGAAATGTTCGGATATGCAACTCAGCTGCGTTCTCTGACCAAAGGTCGTGCTTCTTACTCCATGGAGTTCCTGAAGTATGATGACGCGCCGAACAACGTTGCTCAGGCCGTAATTGAAGCCCGTGGTAAATAAGCCGTAGGGTTAAAACCAAAATCCCGTGCTCTCTCCTGAAGGGGAGAGCGCTATAGTAAGGAATATAGCCGTGTCTAAAGAAAAATTTGAACGTACAAAACCGCACGTCAACGTCGGTACTATCGGCCACGTTGACCATGGTAAAACTACTCTGACCGCTGCAATCACTACCGTTCTGGCTAAAACCTACGGTGGTTCTGCTCGTGCATTCGACCAGATCGATAACGCGCCGGAAGAAAAAGCTCGTGGTATCACCATCAACACTTCTCACGTTGAATATGACACCCCGACTCGCCACTACGCACACGTAGACTGCCCGGGCCACGCCGACTATGTTAAAAACATGATCACCGGTGCTGCTCAGATGGATGGTGCGATCCTGGTTGTTGCTGCGACTGACGGCCCGATGCCGCAGACTCGTGAGCACATCCTGCTGGGTCGTCAGGTAGGCGTTCCGTACATCATCGTGTTCCTGAACAAATGCGACATGGTTGATGACGAAGAGCTGCTGGAACTGGTCGAAATGGAAGTCCGTGAGCTGCTGTCTCAGTACGACTTCCCGGGCGACGACACGCCGATCGTTCGTGGTTCCGCTCTGAAAGCGCTGGAAGGCGAAGCAGACTGGGAAGCGAAAATCATCGAACTGGCTGGCTACCTGGATTCTTACATCCCGGAACCAGAGCGTGCGATTGACAAGCCGTTCCTGCTGCCGATCGAAGACGTATTCTCCATCTCCGGTCGTGGTACCGTTGTTACCGGTCGTGTAGAGCGCGGTATCATCAAAGTGGGCGAAGAAGTTGAAATCGTTGGTATCAAAGAGACTGCGAAGTCTACCTGTACTGGCGTTGAAATGTTCCGCAAACTGCTGGACGAAGGCCGTGCTGGTGAGAACGTTGGTGTTCTGCTGCGTGGTATCAAACGTGAAGAAATCGAACGTGGTCAGGTACTGGCTAAGCCGGGCTCTATCAAGCCGCACACCAAGTTCGAATCTGAAGTGTACATTCTGTCCAAAGACGAAGGCGGCCGTCATACTCCGTTCTTCAAAGGCTACCGTCCGCAGTTCTACTTCCGTACAACTGACGTGACTGGCACCATCGAACTGCCGGAAGGCGTAGAGATGGTCATGCCGGGCGACAACATCAAAATGGTTGTTACCCTGATTCACCCGATCGCGATGGACGACGGTCTGCGTTTCGCAATCCGTGAAGGCGGCCGTACCGTTGGCGCGGGCGTTGTAGCTAAAGTTCTGGGCTAATTATTAGTTCTGAATGAAAAAGGGCGCTTCGGCGCCCTTTTTGCTGCTCGTCATCTGGCGTCGAGCAAAATCATGTTTGTATGAAAAAAGAACATCTCTTTGAGTATTTAATCAACGCACTATTGTAATTATAACTATTCTCATTTACACTTTTGAGCATAAATTGAACGGGAGTCGGTATGTACGTTTGTTTGTGTAATGGTGTAAACGATAAAAAAATTCGTCAGGCCGTTCGTCAATTTCATCCACAGTCTTTTCAGCAATTGCGCAAATTCATTCCTGTTGGAAATCAATGCGGTAAATGTGTCCGTGCCGCCCGTGAGATTATGGAAGATGAATTAACCCGCATGCCGGAATACCAGGAGAGCGCTTAAGAGCTCAGGCTTTTCTTTGACATCTTTATAGCCCGAACTACGCTTCAATAAGTGGAAGCGGAGGGACTATATAATGAAAGGTGATGTCAAAATCATAAGTTATCTCAATAAATTGTTGGGAAATGAGCTTGTCGCAATAAATCAGTACTTTCTTCACGCCAGAATGTTCAAGAACTGGGGCCTGATGCGCCTCAATGATGTTGAATATCATGAATCCATCGATGAAATGAAACACGCCGATAAGTACATCGAGCGCATTCTCTTCCTTGAAGGTATCCCCAATCTGCAGGATCTTGGCAAGCTGGGCATCGGTGAAGATGTCGAGGAGATGCTGCAATCTGATTTACGACTGGAACTCGAAGGCGCAAAAGATCTACGTGAGGCGATCGCTTATGCCGACAGCGTCCATGACTATGTCAGTCGCGACATGCTTATTGAAATCCTGACAGACGAAGAAGGCCATATTGACTGGCTGGAAACGGAGCTGGATCTGATTGGTAAATTAGGACTGCAAAACTATCTCCAGTCACAAATCAAAGTGGCTGACTGACTAGCGTTTGCCACCCGCACCAAAAACCCGCTGCAGCCAAAAAAGGGCCAAAAGGCAGCGGGTTGTTCAATGAGCGCTGTACTTTCCCGAGAATCATCAATAGCAGCATGACTCCACCGGCGAAGACCGTCGCCATAAAAACCAGCTGCGGCAGCATTTGCCAACCGTGCCACGCGCCAAGTGCGGCCAGAAATTTGACATCGCCATAGCCAAGCCCTTCATAACCGCGAATCCCCCGATAGAGCCAATAGAGGCACGTGAAAGCCAGATAGCCGCCGATGGCGCCGCCAACGGCATACTCCAGCTGTAGCGGAGCGTAGTAAAGATAATAGAACAGCCCGCTCCAGAGCAGGGGGCAGGTCAGGCGATCGGGAAGCAGGCCGTAGCGCAGATCGTACCAGCAGAGGGCGAGCGACAGACCGCTATAGAGAAGTAATAAGAGGGGCATCATCGATAAGGTTCCCTGGCGATGGGGATATGCGCGGAGTCTGGTCGAAAAAGAGAGGGATAGCAAAGGCCCGTATTCATTATCGCGAGGCGCCATCCGCGGTATTAACTCAGTTTTCACTACTTTCTATGCCCGCTCGCCGCGGCACGCAAAAATGATTGCTGATTTTGTATGCAGCACTTGCGTCGAGCCCGAATTTGCGTATAATGCGCGGGCCTGTCAAAATTGGCAGGCTGGTTCGATATGAACCCTGATAGAGCTTTTAGCTATCAAACAATGTTCCCAATTGGGGAACTATGTAAGAACGGTTACACTCTCCCATCAATCGTAATGGGTATGAGGAGTAACCATTTCGTCTATAAATAATTGGAGCTCTGGTCTCATGCAGAACCAAAGAATCCGTATCCGTCTTAAAGCGTTTGATCATCGTCTGATCGATCAATCAACCGCGGAAATCGTCGAGACTGCCAAGCGCACTGGTGCGCAGGTCCGTGGTCCGATCCCGCTGCCGACCCGCAAAGAGCGCTTTACCGTTCTGATTTCTCCGCACGTCAACAAAGATGCGCGCGATCAGTACGAAATCCGCACTCACAAGCGTCTGGTTGACATCGTTGAGCCAACTGAGAAAACCGTTGATGCTCTGATGCGTCTGGATCTGGCTGCCGGTGTAGACGTGCAGATCAGCCTGGGTTAATCAGGTCATCGAGCGATTGAGAGGTTGAAACAATGATTGGTTTAGTCGGTAAAAAAGTGGGCATGACCCGCATCTTCACTGAAGATGGCGTATCTATCCCAGTAACCGTAATCGAAGTTGAAGCAAACCGTGTTGCTCAGGTCAAAGACCTGGCTAACGATGGTTACCGCGCAATTCAGGTTACCACCGGTGCTAAAAAAGCTAACCGTGTAACCAAGCCGGAAGCTGGTCACTTCGCTAAAGCTGGCGTAGAAGCTGGCCGTGGTCTGTGGGAATTCCGTCTTGCTGACGGCGAAGAATTCACCGTAGGTCAGAGCATTAGCGTTGAACTGTTTGCTGACGTTAAAAAAGTTGACGTAACCGGTACCTCTAAAGGTAAAGGTTTTGCTGGTACCGTTAAGCGCTGGAACTTCCGTACCCAGGACGCTACTCACGGTAACTCCTTGTCCCACCGCGTTCCGGGTTCTATCGGTCAGAACCAGACTCCGGGCAAAGTGTTCAAAGGCAAGAAAATGGCAGGTCAGCTGGGTAATGAGCGTGTCACCGTTCAGAGCCTGGACGTAGTACGTGTTGACGCTGAGCGCAACCTGCTGCTGGTTAAAGGTGCGGTCCCGGGTGCAACCGGTAGCGACCTGATCGTTAAACCAGCTGTGAAGGCGTAAGGGGATAGCAATGGAATTAGTATTGAAAGACGCGCAGAGCGCGCTGACTGTTTCCGAAACTACCTTCGGTCGTGATTTCAACGAAGCGCTGGTTCACCAGGTTGTAGTTGCTTATGCAGCTGGTGCTCGTCAGGGTACTCGTGCTCAGAAGACTCGTGCTGAAGTAACTGGTTCAGGCAAAAAGCCGTGGCGCCAGAAAGGTACCGGCCGTGCGCGTTCAGGTTCTATCAAGAGCCCGATCTGGCGTTCCGGTGGCGTAACCTTCGCTGCTCGTCCGCAGGACCACAGTCAAAAAGTTAACAAAAAGATGTACCGCGGCGCGCTGAAAAGCATTCTGTCCGAACTGGTACGTCAGGATCGTCTGATCGTTGTCGAGAAGTTCTCTGTTGAAGCGCCTAAAACTAAGCTGCTGGCACAGAAACTGAAAGACATGGCTCTGGAAGATGTGCTGATCATCACCGGTGAGCTGGACGAGAACCTGTTCTTGGCTGCGCGCAACCTGCACAAGGTTGACGTACGCGATGCAACTGGTATCGACCCGGTTAGCCTGATCGCCTTCGACAAAGTCGTAATGACTGCTGATGCTGTTAAGCAAGTTGAGGAGATGCTGGCATGATTCGTGAAGAACGTCTGCTGAAGGTGCTGCGTGCACCGCACGTTTCTGAAAAAGCGTCTGCTGCGATGGAAAAAACAAACACCATCGTTCTCAAAGTTGCTAAAGACGCGACCAAAGCAGAAATCAAAGCTGCTGTGCAGAAACTGTTTGAAGTCGAAGTCGAAGTCGTTAACACCCTGGTAGTTAAAGGGAAAGTTAAACGTCACGGACAGCGTATCGGTCGTCGTAGCGACTGGAAAAAAGCTTACGTCACCCTGAAAGAAGGCCAGAATCTGGACTTCGTTGGCGGCGCTGAGTAAGTCGGAGGAGTAATACAATGGCAGTTGTTAAATGTAAACCGACATCTCCGGGTCGTCGCCACGTTGTTAAAGTGGTTAACCCTGAGCTGCACAAGGGCAAACCTTTTGCTCCGTTGCTGGAAAAAAACAGCAAATCCGGTGGTCGTAACAACAATGGCCGTATCACCACCCGTCATATCGGTGGTGGCCACAAGCAGGCTTACCGTATTGTTGACTTCAAACGCAACAAAGATGGTATCCCGGCAGTTGTTGAGCGTCTTGAGTACGATCCGAACCGTTCCGCGAACATCGCGCTGGTTCTGTACAAAGATGGCGAACGCCGTTACATCCTGGCCCCTAAAGGCCTGAAAGCTGGCGACCAGATTCAGTCTGGCGTTGATGCTGCAATCAAAGCAGGCAACACCCTGCCGATGCGCAATATCCCGGTTGGTTCTACCGTTCATAACGTAGAAATGAAACCAGGTAAAGGCGGTCAGCTGGCTCGTTCCGCTGGTACTTACGTTCAGATCGTTGCTCGCGACGGTGCTTATGTCACCCTGCGTCTGCGTTCTGGTGAAATGCGTAAAGTCGAAGCAGACTGCCGCGCTACTCTGGGCGAAGTTGGCAATGCTGAGCATATGCTGCGCGTACTGGGTAAAGCAGGTGCTGCACGCTGGCGTGGTGTTCGTCCTACCGTTCGCGGTACTGCGATGAACCCAGTCGACCACCCACATGGTGGTGGTGAAGGTCGTAACTTTGGTAAGCACCCGGTATCCCCGTGGGGCCTGCAGACCAAAGGTAAGAAGACCCGCAGCAACAAGCGTACTGATAAATTCATCGTACGTCGCCGTAGCAAATAATTTTAGAGGATAAGCCATGCCACGTTCTCTCAAGAAAGGTCCTTTTATTGACCTGCACTTGCTGAAGAAGGTAGAGAAAGCGGTGGAAAGCGGAGACAAGAAGCCCCTGCGCACTTGGTCCCGTCGTTCAACGATCTTTCCTAACATGATCGGTTTGACCATCGCTGTCCATAATGGTCGTCAGCACGTTCCAGTTTTTGTTTCCGACGAAATGGTTGGTCACAAACTGGGTGAATTCGCACCGACTCGTACTTATCGCGGCCACGCTGCTGATAAAAAAGCGAAGAAGAAATAAGGTAGGAGGAAGAGATGGAAACTTTAGCTCAACATCGCCATGCTCGTTCTTCTGCTCAGAAGGTTCGCCTTGTAGCTGACCTGATTCGCGGTAAGAAAGTGTCGCAGGCCCTGGATATTCTGACCTACACCAACAAGAAAGCTGCTGTACTGGTCAAGAAGGTACTGGAATCTGCCATTGCTAACGCTGAACACAACGATGGCGCTGACATTGACGATCTGAAAGTTGCGAAAATTTTCGTAGACGAAGGCCCGAGCATGAAGCGCATTATGCCGCGTGCGAAAGGTCGTGCAGATCGCATCCTGAAGCGCACCAGCCACATCACTGTGGTTGTGTCCGATCGCTGAGACTCTGGAGACTAGCAATGGGTCAGAAAGTACATCCTAATGGTATTCGCCTGGGTATTGTCAAACCATGGAACTCTACCTGGTTCGCGAACACCAAAGAATTCGCTGACAACCTGGACAGCGATTTTAAAGTACGTCAGTTCCTGACTAAAGAACTGGCTAAAGCGTCCGTATCTCGTATCGTTATCGAGCGTCCGGCTAAGAGCATCCGTGTGACTATTCACACTGCTCGCCCGGGCATCGTGATCGGTAAGAAAGGCGAAGACGTAGAAAAACTGCGCAAGGTCGTAGCGGATATCGCTGGCGTTCCTGCACAGATCAATATCGCCGAAGTTCGTAAGCCAGAACTGGACGCTAAATTGGTTGCTGACAGCATCACTTCTCAGCTGGAACGTCGCGTTATGTTCCGTCGTGCGATGAAGCGTGCTGTACAGAACGCAATGCGTCTGGGCGCTAAAGGTATCAAAGTTGAAGTTAGCGGCCGTCTGGGCGGCGCGGAAATCGCACGTACCGAATGGTACCGTGAAGGTCGCGTACCGCTGCACACTCTGCGTGCTGACATCGACTACAACACCTCTGAAGCGCACACCACTTACGGTGTAATCGGCGTTAAGGTATGGATCTTCAAAGGCGAGATCCTGGGTGGTATGGCTGCTGTTGAACAACCGGAACCGGCTGCTCAACCTAAAAAGCAGCAGCGTAAAGGCCGTAAATAAGGAGCGTCGCTGATGTTACAACCAAAGCGTACAAAATTCCGTAAAGTGCACAAAGGCCGCAACCGTGGTCTGGCGCAGGGTACGGATGTTAGCTTCGGCACTTTCGGTCTGAAAGCTGTTGGCCGTGGTCGTCTGACTGCACGTCAGATCGAAGCAGCACGTCGTGCTATGACCCGTGCAGTTAAGCGTCAAGGTAAGATCTGGATCCGTGTATTCCCGGACAAACCGATCACCGAGAAGCCGCTGGAAGTTCGTATGGGTAAAGGTAAAGGTAACGTGGAGTACTGGGTTGCCTTGATTCAGCCGGGTAAAGTCCTTTATGAAATGGACGGCGTACCGGAAGAGCTGGCCCGTGAAGCCTTCGGCCTGGCAGCAGCGAAACTGCCTATCAAAACCACCTTTGTAACTAAGACGGTGATGTAATGAAAGCAAAAGAGCTGCGTGAAAAAAGCGTTGAAGAGCTGAACGCTGAGCTGCTGAACCTGCTGCGTGAGCAGTTCAACCTGCGTATGCAGGCTGCAAGTGGCCAGCTGCAACAGACTCATCTGCTGAAGCAAGTGCGTCGTGATGTTGCACGCGTTAAGACTTTACTGACTGAGAAGGCGGGTGCGTAATGACCGATAAAATCCGTACTCTGCAAGGTCGCGTAGTTAGCAATAAAATGGATAAATCCATCGTTGTTGCTATCGAACGTTTTGTGAAACACCCGATCTACGGTAAATTCATCAAGCGTACGACCAAACTGCACGTACATGACGAGAACAACGAATGCGGTATCGGCGACGTGGTCGAAATCCACGAATGCCGTCCGCTGTCCAAGACTAAGTCCTGGACGCTGGTTCGCGTTGTAGAGAAAGCAGTTCTGTAATAGAGCCTGCATTCTCAACGGATAAACGGCTCAGCGATGAGCCGTTTATTTTTTCTACCCATATCCGATTTCCGGTGTTATAATGCCGCGCCCTCGATATGGGGATTTTTAACGGCCCGACTTTGGGTCTCAGTAGTAGTTGACATTAGCGGAGCACTAAAATGATCCAAGAACAGACTATGCTGAACGTCGCCGACAACTCCGGTGCACGTCGCGTAATGTGTATCAAGGTTCTGGGTGGCTCGCACCGTCGCTACGCAGGCGTAGGCGACATCATCAAGATCACCATCAAGGAAGCAATTCCGCGTGGTAAGGTCAAGAAAGGTGATGTGCTGAAGGCGGTAGTGGTGCGCACCAAGAAGGGTGTTCGTCGCCCGGACGGTTCTGTCATTCGCTTCGATGGTAATGCATGCGTTATTCTGAACAATAACAGCGAGCAGCCCATCGGTACGCGTATTTTTGGGCCGGTAACTCGTGAGCTTCGTACCGAGAAGTTCATGAAAATTATCTCTCTGGCACCAGAAGTACTCTAAGGAGCGAATCATGGCAGCGAAAATCCGTCGTGATGACGAAGTTATCGTGTTAACCGGTAAAGATAAAGGTAAACGCGGTAAAGTTAAGAATGTCTTGTCTTCCGGCAAGCTCATTGTTGAAGGTATCAACCTGGTTAAGAAACACCAGAAGCCGGTTCCGGCTCTGAACCAACCAGGCGGCATCGTTGAAAAAGAAGCTGCTATTCAGGTTTCTAACGTTGCAATCTTCAATGCGGCAACCGGCAAGGCTGACCGTGTAGGCTTTAGATTCGAAGACGGCAAAAAAGTCCGTTTCTTCAAGTCTAACAGCGAAACTATCAAGTAATTTGGAGTAGTACGATGGCGAAACTGCATGATTACTACAAAGACGAAGTAGTTAATAAACTCATGACTGAGTTTAACTACAATTCTGTCATGCAAGTCCCTCGGGTCGAGAAGATCACCCTGAACATGGGTGTTGGTGAAGCGATCGCTGACAAGAAACTGCTGGATAACGCAGCAGCTGATCTGACAGCAATCTCCGGTCAAAAGCCGTTGATCACCAAAGCACGCAAATCAGTTGCAGGCTTCAAAATCCGTCAGGGCTATCCGATCGGCTGTAAAGTAACTCTGCGTGGCGAACGCATGTGGGAGTTCTTTGAGCGCCTGATCACTATTGCTGTACCGCGTATCCGTGACTTCCGTGGCTTGTCCGCTAAGTCTTTCGACGGTCGTGGTAACTACAGCATGGGTGTCCGTGAGCAGATCATCTTCCCAGAAATCGACTACGATAAAGTCGACCGCGTTCGTGGTTTGGATATTACCATTACCACTACTGCGAAATCTGATGAAGAAGGCCGCGCTCTGCTGGCTGCCTTTGACTTCCCGTTCCGCAAGTAAGGTAGGGTTACTTAATGGCTAAGCAATCAATGAAAGCACGCGAAGTAAAGCGCGTGGCTTTAGCTGATAAATTCTTCGCTAAACGCGCTGAACTGAAAGCTATCATCTCTGATGTGAACGCAACCGACGAAGATCGTTGGAATGCCGTTCTCAAGCTGCAGACTCTGCCGCGTGATTCCAGCCCGTCTCGTCAGCGTAACCGCTGCCGTCAAACAGGTCGTCCGCATGGTTTCCTGCGGAAGTTCGGGTTGAGCCGTATCAAGGTCCGTGAAGCCGCAATGCGCGGTGAAATCCCGGGTCTGAAAAAGGCTAGCTGGTAATTGTCACCAATTGAATCACGGGAGTAAAGACAGATGAGCATGCAAGATCCGATCGCGGATATGCTGACCCGTATCCGTAACGGTCAGGCCGCGAATAAAGCTGCGGTCACCATGCCTTCCTCCAAGCTGAAAGTGGCAATTGCCAACGTGCTGAAGGAAGAAGGCTTTATTGAAGATTTTAAAGTTGAAGGCGACATCAAGCCGGAACTGGAACTGACTCTTAAGTATTTCCAGGGTAAAGCTGTTGTAGAAAGCATTCAGCGTGTCAGCCGCCCAGGTCTGCGCATCTATAAGCGTAAAGATGAGCTGCCAAAAGTTATGGCGGGTCTGGGTATCGCAGTTATTTCTACCTCTAAAGGTGTTATGACTGATCGTGCAGCGCGCCAAGCTGGTCTTGGTGGCGAAATTATCTGCTACGTAGCCTAATCGGAGGAAAAAATGTCTCGTGTTGCTAAAGCACCGGTCGTTATTCCTGCCGGCGTTGACGTAAAAATCAACGGTCAGGTTATTACGATCAAAGGTAAGAATGGCGAGCTGACTCGTACTCTCAACGATGCTGTTGAAGTTAAACATGCAGATAATGCACTGACCTTCGGTCCGCGTGATGGTTTCGCAGACGGTTGGGCTCAGGCTGGTACCGCGCGTGCCCTGCTTAACTCAGTAGTTATCGGTGTTACCGAAGGCTTCACTAAAAAGCTTCAGCTGGTTGGTGTAGGTTATCGTGCAGCGGTTAAAGGGGATGTAGTAAACCTGGCTTTAGGTTTCTCTCATCCTGTTGAACACAAACTGCCGGCCGGTATCACTGCAGAATGCCCGACTCAAACTGAAATCGTGCTGAAAGGCGCTGATAAGCAGGTGATCGGTCAGGTTGCAGCAGATCTGCGCGCCTACCGTCGTCCTGAGCCTTATAAAGGCAAGGGTGTTCGTTACGCCGACGAAGTCGTGCGTACCAAAGAGGCTAAGAAGAAGTAAGGTAACACTATGGATAAGAAATCTGCTCGTATCCGTCGTGCGACCCGCGCACGCCGCAAGCTCCAGGAGCTGGGTGCAACTCGCCTGGTGGTACATCGTACCCCGCGTCATATTTACGCACAGGTAATTGCACCGAACGGTTCTGAAGTTCTGGTAGCTGCTTCTACTGTAGAAAAAGCTATCGCTGAACAACTGAAGTACACCGGTAACAAAGACGCGGCTGCAGCTGTGGGTAAAGCTGTTGCTGAACGCGCTCTGGAAAAAGGCATCAAAGATGTTTCCTTTGACCGTTCCGGGTTCCAATATCATGGTCGTGTCCAGGCACTGGCAGATGCTGCCCGTGAAGCTGGCCTTCAGTTCTAAGGTAGAGGTGTAAGATGGCTCACATCGAAAAACAAGCTGGCGAACTGCAGGAAAAGCTGATCGCGGTTAACCGCGTATCTAAAACCGTTAAAGGTGGTCGTATTTTCTCCTTCACAGCTCTGACTGTAGTTGGTGATGGTAATGGCCGCGTAGGTTTTGGTTACGGTAAAGCGCGTGAAGTTCCAGCAGCGATCCAGAAAGCGATGGAAAAAGCCCGTCGCAATATGATTAACGTCGCGCTGAACCACGGCACCCTGCAACACCCGGTTAAAGGTGTTCACACGGGTTCTCGTGTATTCATGCAGCCAGCTTCCGAAGGTACCGGTATCATCGCCGGTGGTGCAATGCGCGCCGTTCTGGAAGTTGCTGGAGTTCATAACGTTCTGGCTAAAGCATATGGTTCCACCAACCCGATCAACGTGGTTCGTGCAACTATTGATGGCCTGGAAAATATGAATTCTCCAGAAATGGTCGCTGCCAAGCGTGGTAAATCCGTTGAAGAAATTCTGGGGAAATAAACCATGGCAAAGACTATTAAAATTACTCAAACCCGCAGTGCAATCGGTCGTCTGCCGAAACACAAGGCAACGCTGCTTGGCCTGGGTCTGCGTCGTATTGGTCACACCGTAGAACGCGAGGATACTCCTGCTGTTCGTGGTATGGTCAACGCGGTTTCCTTTATGGTTAAAGTTGAGGAGTAAGAGATGCGTTTAAATACTCTGTCTCCGGCCGAAGGCTCCAAAAAGGCGGGTAAACGCCTTGGTCGTGGTATCGGTTCTGGCCTCGGTAAAACCGGTGGTCGTGGTCACAAAGGTCAGAACTCTCGTTCTGGCGGTGGCGTACGTCGCGGTTTCGAGGGTGGTCAGATGCCTCTGTACCGTCGTCTGCCGAAATTCGGCTTCACTTCTCGTAAAGCGATGATCACTGCAGAAGTTCGTCTGTCTGATCTGGCTCACGTAGAAGGCGATGTAGTCGACCTGAACACGCTGAAAGCAGCTAACATTATCGGTATTCAGATTGAGTTCGCGAAAGTGATCCTGTCTGGTGAGGTAGCTCGTCCGGTAACTGTTCGTGGCCTGCGTGTGACTAAAGGTGCTCGTGCTGCTATCGAAGCTGCTGGCGGTAAAATTGAGGAATAAGTAGCAGATGGCTAAGCAACCGGGATTAGATTTTCAAAGTGCCAAAGGTGGACTTGGCGAACTGAAACGCAGACTTTTGTTTGTTATCGGTGCGCTGATTGTGTTCCGTATTGGTTCTTTTATTCCGATCCCTGGTATTGATGCCGCTGTACTTGCCAAACTGCTTGAGCAACAGCGAGGCACCATCATTGAAATGTTCAACATGTTCTCTGGTGGTGCTCTCAGCCGTGCTTCTATCTTTGCTTTGGGTATCATGCCGTATATTTCGGCATCGATTATTGTCCAACTGTTGACGGTTGTTTATCAGCCGCTGGCAGAAATAAAGAAAGAAGGGGAGTCTGGTCGTCGTAAGATCAGCCAGTACACCCGCTACGGTACTCTGGTGTTGGCGATATTCCAGTCGATCGGTATTGCTACCGGTCTGCCGAATATGCCTGGTATGCAGGGCCTGGTGATGAATCCAGGCTTTGCATTCTATTTCACCGCTGTTGTAAGTCTGGTCACAGGGACGATGTTCCTGATGTGGCTCGGCGAACAGATTACTGAACGTGGTATCGGTAACGGTATTTCGATCATTATCTTCGCTGGTATTGTTGCGGGTCTCCCGCCAGCCATCGCCCATACTATCGAGCAAGCGCGTCAAGGCGACCTGCACTTCCTCCTGTTGCTGTTGGTTGCAGTATTAGTATTTGCCGTGACCTTCTTTGTTGTATTCGTAGAACGTGGTCAACGCCGCATTGTGGTGAACTACGCGAAGCGTCAACAAGGTCGTCGTGTCTATGCTGCACAGAGCACACATTTACCGCTGAAAGTGAATATGGCAGGGGTTATCCCGGCAATCTTCGCTTCCAGTATTATTCTGTTCCCTGCGACCATCGCGTCATGGTTCGGGGGCGGAACCGGTTGGAACTGGCTGACAACAATTTCGCTGTATTTGCAGCCTGGGCAACCGCTTTATGTGTTACTCTATGCGTCTGCAATCATATTCTTCTGTTTCTTCTACACGGCGTTGGTTTTCAACCCGCGTGAAACAGCAGATAACCTGAAGAAGTCCGGTGCATTTGTACCAGGAATTCGTCCGGGAGAGCAAACGGCGAAGTATATTGATAAAGTGATGACTCGCCTGACCTTGGTTGGTGCGTTATACATTACCTTTATCTGCCTGATCCCGGAGTTCATGCGTGATGCAATGAAAGTGCCGTTCTACTTCGGTGGAACCTCGCTGCTTATTGTTGTCGTTGTGATTATGGACTTTATGGCTCAAGTGCAAACTCTGATGATGTCAAGTCAGTACGAGTCTGCATTGAAGAAGGCGAACCTGAAAGGCTACGGCCGCTAACAGGGCGCCCGAGAAGTTACGGAGAGTAAAAATGAAAGTTCGTGCTTCCGTCAAGAAATTATGCCGTAACTGCAAAATCGTTAAGCGTGATGGCGTCATCCGCGTGATTTGCAGTGCCGAGCCAAAGCATAAACAGCGCCAAGGCTGATTTTTTCGCATATTTTTCTTGCAAAGTTGGATTGAGCTGGCTAGATTAGCCAGCCAATCTTTTGTATGTCTGTGCGTTTCCATTTGAGTATCCTGAAAACGGGCTTTTCAGCATGGTGCGTACATATTAAATAGTAGGAGTGCATAGTGGCCCGTATAGCAGGCATTAACATTCCTGATCAGAAACATACCGTAATCGCATTAACTGCTATTTTCGGTATCGGCAAGACCCGCTCTAAAGCCATCTGTGCTGACACGGGTATCGCTGAAAATGTTAAGATCAGTGAGCTGTCTGAAGAACAAATTGAATCCCTGCGTGAAGCAGTAGGTAAATTTGTCGTTGAAGGTGATCTGCGCCGTGAAATCACCCTGAGCATCAAGCGTCTGATGGACCTTGGTTGCTATCGTGGTTTACGCCATCGTCGTGGTCTTCCGGTTCGCGGTCAGCGTACTAAGACCAACGCACGTACCCGTAAGGGTCCGCGTAAACCGATCAAGAAATAATCGGGGTGATTGAATAATGGCAAAGGCACCAGTTCGTGCACGTAAGCGTGTAAGAAAACAAGTCTCTGATGGCGTGGCTCATGTCCATGCTTCTTTTAACAACACCATCGTTACCATTACCGATCGTCAGGGTAACGCACTGGGTTGGGCAACAGCCGGTGGTTCCGGTTTCCGTGGTTCTCGCAAATCCACTCCGTTTGCAGCTCAGGTTGCAGCAGAGCGTTGCGCTGAAGCCGTAAAAGAATACGGCATCAAGAATCTGGAAGTTATGGTCAAAGGTCCGGGTCCGGGTCGCGAATCTACCATTCGTGCACTGAACGCCGCTGGTTTCCGCATCACTAATATTACTGATGTGACTCCGATCCCTCATAACGGTTGTCGTCCGCCGAAAAAACGTCGCGTATAACGCGCTCGTTTCTAGGATTGTTGGAGAAAGAAAATGGCAAGATATTTGGGTCCTAAGCTCAAGCTGAGCCGTCGTGAGGGCACCGACTTATTCCTTAAGTCTGGCGTTCGCGCGATCGATACCAAGTGTAAAATTGAACAAGCTCCTGGCCAGCACGGTGCGCGTAAGCCGCGTCTGTCTGACTATGGTGTGCAGTTGCGTGAAAAGCAAAAAGTTCGCCGTATGTACGGTGTGCTGGAGCGTCAGTTCCGTAACTATTATAAAGAAGCAGCACGTCTGAAAGGCAACACCGGTGAAAACCTGTTAGCTCTGCTGGAAGGTCGTCTGGACAACGTTGTATACCGTATGGGCTTCGGCGCGACTCGTGCTGAATCACGTCAGCTGGTTAGCCACAAAGCTATCATGGTAAACGGTCGTGTTGTTAACATTGCTTCTTATCAGGTTAAAGCGAACGACGTTGTTAGCATTCGTGAGAAAGCGAAAAAGCAATCTCGCGTGAAAGCCGCTCTGGAGCTGGCTGAGCAGCGTGAAAAGCCAACCTGGCTGGAAGTTGATGCTGGCAAGATGGAAGGTACGTTCAAGCGTCAGCCGGAACGTTCTGATCTGTCTGCGGACATTAACGAACACCTGATCGTCGAGCTTTACTCCAAGTAAAGCTTAGTACCAAAGAGAGGACACAATGCAGGGTTCTGTGACAGAGTTTCTAAAACCGCGCCTGGTCGATATCGAGCAAGTGAGTTCGACGCACGCCAAGGTGACCCTTGAGCCTTTAGAGCGTGGCTTTGGCCATACTCTGGGTAACGCACTGCGCCGTATTCTGCTCTCATCGATGCCGGGTTGCGCGGTGACCGAGGTTGAGATTGATGGTGTACTGCACGAGTACAGCACCAAAGAAGGCGTTCAGGAAGATATCCTTGAAATCCTGCTCAACCTGAAAGGGCTTGCGGTGAGAGTTCAGGGTAAAGATGAAGTCATCCTTACTTTGAATAAATCTGGCATTGGCCCTGTGACCGCAGCCGACATTACCCATGACGGTGATGTCGAAATCGTCAAGCCGCAACATGTGATCTGCCACCTGACCGATGAGAACGCTGCTATTAGCATGCGTATCAAAGTTCAGCGCGGTCGCGGTTATGTGCCGGCTTCTGCCCGAATTCATTCGGAAGAAGATGAGCGCCCAATCGGCCGTCTGCTGGTCGACGCATGCTACAGCCCGGTAGAGCGTATTGCCTACAATGTTGAAGCAGCGCGTGTAGAACAGCGTACCGACCTGGACAAGCTGGTCATCGAAATGGAAACCAACGGCACAATCGATCCTGAAGAGGCGATTCGTCGTGCGGCAACCATCCTGGCAGAACAACTGGAAGCTTTCGTTGACTTACGTGATGTACGTCAGCCGGAAGTGAAAGAAGAGAAACCAGAATTCGATCCGATCCTGCTGCGCCCTGTTGACGATCTCGAATTGACTGTCCGCTCTGCTAACTGCCTCAAGGCAGAAGCTATCCACTATATCGGTGATCTGGTACAGCGTACCGAGGTTGAGTTGCTGAAAACGCCGAACCTGGGTAAAAAATCTCTTACCGAGATTAAAGACGTGCTGGCTTCACGTGGTCTGTCTCTGGGCATGCGCCTGGAAAACTGGCCACCGGCAAGCATTGCTGACGAGTAACCGGATCACAGGTTAAGGTTTTACTGAGAAGGATAAGGTCATGCGCCATCGTAAGAGTGGTCGTCAACTGAACCGCAACAGCAGCCATCGCCAGGCTATGTTCCGTAACATGGCTGGTTCGCTGGTTCGTCATGAAATCATCAAGACGACCCTGCCGAAAGCGAAAGAACTGCGTCGCGTAGTTGAGCCGCTGATTACTCTTGCCAAGACTGATAGCGTTGCTAATCGTCGTCTGGCATTCGCCCGTACTCGTGATAACGAGATCGTGGCAAAACTGTTTAACGAGCTGGGCCCGCGTTTCGCGAGCCGCGCCGGTGGTTACACTCGCATTCTGAAGTGTGGCTTCCGTGCAGGCGACAACGCGCCGATGGCATACATCGAGCTGGTTGATCGTGCTGAGCTGAAAGCAGAAGCTGCTGCAGAGTAATCTGTAGTAACGTAAAAAAACCCGCCTCGGCGGGTTTTTTTATATCCTCGCTACGGCTGCTTCACTACAATATCTGTATTCTTTTTGTTCATCCCCGGAGCAGAATGATGTGGTTGCTGGATCAGTGGGCAGAACGCCATATCCTTGACGCACAAACCAAAGGCGAGTTTGATGATCTTCCTGGTCGTGGAGAGCCACTGACTTTGGACGATGACCTGCATGTGCCACCTGAACTACGCGCGGGCTACCGCTTACTCAAAAATGCCGGCTGTCTGCCTCCTGAACTTGAGCAACGACGAGAAGCCGTTGCGCTGGTCGATTTATTAAAAGCGGCCCGTCCGGACGATCCGCACTATGCAGAGCTCAGCCGCCGACTTGCGTTACTGGAACTGAAGTTACGCCAGGCAGGATTGAATACTGATTTTTTACGCGGTGAATATGCTGACAGGCTTCAGAATAAAATTGATGAGGAGTAGGTATGTACCGTATTGGTGAACTCGCAAAGCTGGCTGATGTCACACCCGATACCATTCGCTACTATGAAAAACAGCAGATGATGGCTCACGATGTACGTACAGAAGGTGGATTTCGCCTCTATACCGAGAACGACCTTCAGCGCCTGCGTTTCATCCGCTATGCCCGTCAGCTCGGGTTTACCCTTGAAGCGATCCGCGAATTATTGTCGATCCGTGTCGATCCGGAGCATCATACCTGTCAGGAGTCAAAAGGCATTGTTCAGGCACGCCTGAGCGAAGTCGACGCACGAATTAAAGAGCTACAAACAATGCGCCGTTCATTGCAACGACTCAATGAGGCCTGCTGCGGCACAGCTCATAGCAGCGTGTATTGTTCTATTCTCGAGGCCCTTGAGCAAGGAGCCAGTAGTGCTACGGTGGAACGTTGATTTTTTCATCGCGCGGATCTACACTCGCGCCGATCTCATTCACATTCAGGAGCTATTATGAGCCGCTATCAACATACGAAAGGGCAAATAAAAGACAATGCCATTGAGGCGTTGCTACATGACCCGTTATTCAGACAGAGAGTAGAGAAAAACCGGAAGGGGAAAGGCAGCTACCAACGTAAAGATAAACATGTGGGGCGGAATGACCGGGAGGCCAGTGGCAAAAGAGTGAATCACTTTTTTACCACTGGCCTTCTGCTTTCTGTTGCCTGATTACGAACGGTTATTCTGTTCTTTCAGCAGATCGCGAATCTCACTCAACAAGACTTCTTCTTTCGTTGGTGCCGGTGGCGCAGCAGGAGCTTCTGCCTTTTTGCGATTCAGGTTATTCATCAGCTTGATTGCCATAAAAATGGCAAAGGCCACGATCACGAAATCAAACACGTTCTGGATAAACACCCCATAATGCATTACAACAGCCGGGACATCGCCCTGTGCATCGCGTAACGTGACGGCGAACGATTTAAAATCAATTCCACCAATCAGCAGGCCAAGTGGCGGCATAATAATATCGGCAACCAGTGACGATACAATTTTACCAAATGCCGCACCAATGATGACACCCACTGCCAAATCAACAACATTCCCGCGCATCGCGAAGTCGCGAAACTCTTTTAAAATACTCATTTTATTCTCCATAAACCCGCTAACAGAAGTAAGTTTATCAAATGTATTTCCATTTGCCATTGCTGTTGAATAATTGCTAAAAAATATTATCCCCTGATATATAAAGGATAATCAAAAAGGGCGCCATACAGGCGCCCGTGCAATTAGAGGAAGAAAGGACTGGGTTGGAAAAGACGCTCGACGTCGGATATAAATTTTTTGTCGGTCAGAAACATAATGACGTGATCGCCCTGTTCAATACGCAGGTTATTATTCGCGATCATTACGTCATTGCCACGGACGACAGCACCGATGATCGTGCCCGGCGGTAGCTTGATCTCATCGATCGCGCGACCTACTACACGGGAGGTACTTTCATCGCCGTGAGCCACAGCTTCAATGGCCTCCGCGACACCGCGGCGCAGTGAGGAGACGCCAACAATATCAGCCTTACGGACATGGCTCAGCAGGGCGGAGATCGTGGCTTGCTGCGGCGATATAGCAATATCGATCACGCTACCCTGCACCAGATCGACGTAGGCTTTCCGCTGGATCAACACCATGACTTTTTTAGCGCCCATCCGTTTGGCCAGCATTGCGGACATGATATTAGCTTCATCGTCGTTGGTGACGGCAATAAAGAGATCCACTTGATCGATGTGTTCTTCCGCCAGCAGCTCCTGATCCGAGGCATCGCCATAGAAGACGATCGTATTCTGTAGTTTCTCCGCAAGCTCGGCGGCGCGTTGCTGATCGCGTTCGATCAGCTTAACGCTGTAATCTTTCTCAAGACGACGAGCAAGACCTGCGCCGATATTCCCCCCGCCAACCAGCATGATGCGCTTATAGGGTTTTTCCAGGCGCTGTAGCTCACTCATGACGGCACGAATATGCTGCGATGCGGCAATGAAGAATACTTCATCGCCGGCTTCAACGATTGTCGAACCCTGCGGGCGAATGGGCCTGTCGTGGCGGAAAATGGCCGCTACGCGAGTATCGATATGCGGCATGTGTTCGCGCATTGTCGAGAGCGCATTCCCCACCAGTGGACCGCCGTAGTAGGCTTTTACCACCGCGAGGCTGACTTTACCTTCGGCAAAGTTTACGACCTGCAGTGCTCCCGGGTATTCAATAAGTCGGTAGATGTTGTCGATAACTAACTGTTCAGGGGCGATCAGATGATCGATAGGCACCGCTTCCGAGTGGAACAGTTTTTCGGCATCCCGTACATAATCCGGAGAACGGATACGCGCAATACGATTAGGCGTATTGAACAGTGAATAGGCAACCTGGCAGGCGACCATATTGGTTTCATCTGAACTGGTTACGGCAACCAGCATGTCGGCATCATCGGCGCCTGCTTCACGCAGCACGCGTGGATGGGAACCGTGCCCCTGAACAACGCGAAGGTCGAATTTATCCTGCAGGCTGCGCAGGCGGTCACCATTGGTGTCGACCAGGGTGATATCGTTGTTCTCTCCCACGAGGTTTTCCGCGAGAGTTCCGCCTACCTGACCGGCGCCCAGAATAATAATCTTCATCAGCAGTGATCCATTATTTCCGATGTTTGATCAGCTTAGCGTAAAAGAACCCGTCACCCTCTTCTGCGCCGGGCAAATTTTGCACGCCCGGCTGCTCAGGCGTGCCGGTGAGGCTGAGCTCTGCATCTGGCGTACGCTTCAGGAATGCAGCAATTTGCTGGCTATTCTCTTCCGGAAGAATTGAGCAGGTCGCGTAGACCAGTGTTCCGCCAGGTTTCAGGTGAGGCCAGATGGCGTCAAGAATCTCCGCCTGCAGCTGGGCCAGCTCGGCAATGTCGCGATCGCGGCGTAGCCATTTAATATCCGGATGACGACGAATGACGCCGGTTGCTGAACAGGGGGCATCGAGCAGAATGCGATCGAACTGTTCGTCTTCGCACCACTGAGCGGGATAGCGGCCATCACCCTGCTTCACCTGCGCTTTCATGCCGAGTCGCTTCAGGTTGTCATAGACACGCGACAGGCGCTGCTCATCAATATCAACCGCCAGGACGCTGGCCTGCGGCGCAACTTCCAGAATATGCGTCGTTTTACCGCCGGGGGCAGCACACAGGTCGAGGATTCTCTCGCCGTTTTCCGGGGTCAGGTAGCGCATACAGCCCTGGGCTGAAGCATCCTGGACGGTAACCCAGCCCGGGTCGAATCCTGGTAATGCCTGAACGGGGGCCGGCGTGGCCAGACGCACCGCATCCGGATAATCAGGGTGGGTAAACCCGTGCAGTCCGGCCTCTTCCAGCAGCGCAAGCCACTCATCGCGTGAATGATGACTGCGGTTTACGCGCAGCCACATGGGCGGGCGTTGGTTATTTGCATCGACAATAGCCTGCCATTGCTGCGGCCATGATTTTTGCAGACGCTTGAGCAGCCATGCCGGATGAAGAAAACGACTCTCACTTTGGGCAAATTCGGCCAACAAAGCTTCCTGCTGGCGCTGAAACTGGCGTAAAACGCCGTTGATAAGTCCCTTCAACTGCGGGCGTTTGATAGCTACCGCGCCTTCCACCGTTTCTGCCAGCGCAGCATGGGCCGGAATGCGGGTATAGAGCAGCTGATAAAACCCCACCATAATTAAATAGTGAACGGTTCGCTGTTTGCCCGTCATCGGGCGAGCCATCAGTTTGTTAACCAGCCAGTCCAGCTGGCTGAGGGTACGCAGGACACCAAAGCACAGCTCTTGCAGCAGCGCTTTGTCCTTTTCCCCGACCTTTTGCTGTAATGGCGGCAGAACGTTACTTAATGACTGACCTTGCTCGACAACCTGCTCAACGGCTTTCGCCGCCAGACTGCGTAAATTTAGATTTTTTTTCATAACCGCAAAATAAAAATGCCCGGTAAACCCGGGCCTTAGAAATGACTACCGTCAGGAGAGACGGTTACCGGGGATAAACCATTCCCGGCGAGAATTTAGCAAGTCCTGGGCGCTCATTGCTTTTTTACCTGCCGGCTGCAATGACTCGAGGTTCAGGATGCCATTGCCGGTTGCCACCTGAATGCCTTGCTTGCCAGCGGCCACGATCGTACCAGGTTCAGCACCGCTGGTTTCAGCAATGACGGATGCCTGCCACACTTTCACCGGTTGCTCATCAATTTCCAGCCAGCTCATGGGCCACGGGTTGAAGGCGCGAATACAACGTTCGAGCTGCGCAGCGGAAAGAGACCAGTCAATGCGCGCTTCTTCTTTACTGAGCTTCTCAGCGTAGGTCACCAATGCCTCATCCTGGACTTCCGGCTGAGTTGAGCCGTCTGCGAGCTGAGTTAACGTTTCCAGTAACCCTTGTGGGCCGAGCTCTGCCAGCTTGTCATACAGACTGGCGCTGGTATCTTGCGCAGCGATCGGGCAGGAGAGTTTATGCAGCATGTCTCCTGTATCCAGACCGACATCCATCTGCATGATGGTCACACCGGTTTCGGCATCACCCGCCCAGAGTGAGCGCTGTATAGGCGCCGCTCCGCGCCAGCGCGGCAGAAGAGAACCGTGGACGTTAATACAGCCAAGGCGCGGCATATCCAGAACCGCTTTTGGCAGAATCAGTCCATACGCGACGACGACCATGACATCGGCATTAAGCGAGGAGACCAGCTGCTGGTTTTCCTGTGGACGCAGGGATGCCGGCTGGAATACCGGCAAATTGTTAGCTTCAGCCAGCACTTTTACCGGGCTCGGCATGAGCTTTTTACCGCGGCCAGCGGGGCGATCGGGCTGGGTAAATACGCCAACGATCTGGTGCCCAGACGACAGCAGCGCATCGAGATGACGCGCTGCAAAATCGGGGGTTCCCGCAAAGATAATACGTAGTGATTGTGACACGTTAGTCCTTGTCCTCAGGCACGCGTACGCAAACGGTCCAGTTTTTCAACTTTCTGCCGAATACGCTGTTGTTTTAGCGGCGACAGATAATCGATAAACAGTTTGCCTACCAGGTGATCCATTTCATGCTGGATACAGATAGCCAGCAGGCCGTCAGCATTCAGTTCAAACGGCTTGCCTTCGCGATCCAATGCACGAATCTTCACGGTTTCGGCACGTGGCACCAGTGCACGCTGTTCCGGGATAGACAAGCAACCTTCTTCGATGCCCGTTTCACCGTCTTTTTCCAACAGCTCCGGGTTGATTAACACCAGCTGCTCTTCACGGTTTTCTGAGACATCGATAACGATAATGCGCTGATGAATATCCACCTGGGTAGCGGCCAGACCAATACCTTCTTCCGCGTACATCGTCTCGAACATATCATCGACGATACGTTGAATTTCCGCATTAACTTCTTTTACCGGTTCAGCGACTTTGCGAAGGCGCTCGTCCGGGATATGTAACACTTGCAAAACTGCCATAAAGATCCAGAGTCGTATTCAGGAGTTGATAAGATTATTAGCTCTATTCTAGACAAAACCCCCTGTAATTGACAGTCTCGCTGTCCAATCGCAAAGATTGTTAAAGCCACTTATGGCAGGGGACAGGGATGGCACCTACGGAGATCTGGCTGCGTCTGATGAAGGTGAACGGCCTTTATGGTGACGGGATGGTGATGGCTGCCAGAATACTGCATGCAGCCCCGGTGCCAGATAGCGAAGTATTGTACGTCTGCGGTCTGAGCGCAGCGCAAGCGAAGCAATTTCTATCCGTTAGCCAACGAGAGCTTGAGTCTACCCTATTGTGGCTGGAGCAACCCGGGCGCCACCTGCTGCTGGCCGATAGTCCTTATTATCCACCCCGACTGCGCGCCATCGCTGACTATCCCGGCGCGCTTTTCGTTTGTGGGGATTTAGCCGTGTTAAGCAGTTTACAGCTGGCCGTTGTCGGCAGCCGCTCCCACTCCTGGTACGGTGCCCGGTGGGGGAAACAGTTCAGTGAAGACCTGGCGCATCTTGGTATCACCATTACCAGCGGCCTGGCGATCGGCATTGACGGCGTCGCTCACCGCGGCGCACTTGAGGCGCGCGGGAAGACAATCGGCGTACTTGGCAATGGGTTAGGCGCAATCTACCCACGTCGTCATCATGCATTAGCCGGAAAGATAGTGGAAAGCGGAGGAGCATTGCTGTCTGAGTTTCCCCTTTCAACCTCCCCGTGGCCGGGAAATTTCCCTCGTCGGAATCGAATTATCAGCGGACTCAGTATTGGCGTGCTGGTGATTGAGGCCGCTCTGAAAAGCGGCTCGCTGGTGACGGTTCGCTGTGCGCTGGAACAAGGAAGAGAGGTTTTTGCATTACCCGGGCCGGTAGGTAATCCGGGTTCCGAAGGTCCACACTGGCTGATTAAACAAGGCGCCATCCCCGTGACATCAGCGCAAGATATCATCGACCATTGCCAGCAGGAGCTGCGATGGCTCCAGGATGTGCCTGACAAGATAAATAATTGCATGGATCCGCCTCCCGTAGCATTGCCATTTCCAGAGCTCCTGGCTAACGTAGGAGATGAGGTAACACCTGTTGACGTTGTCGCTGAACGTGCCGGCCAATCTGTGCCAGTGACCGTAGCTCAGCTACTTGAACTGGAGTTAGCAGGCTGGATCGCAGCTGTACCCGGCGGCTATGTCCGATTAAGGAGGGCAAGCCATGTTCGACGTACTCATGTATTTGTTTGAGACTTACATCCAAAACGAAGCAGAAATGCGCGTGGACCAGGATAAACTGACCCGGGATCTCACCGATGCAGGATTCGATCGGGAAGATATCTACAACGCGTTGATGTGGCTCGAGAAACTGGCTGACTATCAGGAGGGGCTCGTTGCTCCCATGCAGCTTGCTTCTGACCCGCTCTCTTTGCGGATTTATACCGAAGAAGAGTGTCTGCGTCTGGATGCCAGTTGCCGGGGATTTTTATTATTCCTCGAGCAGATTCAGGTGTTGAACCTCGAAACGCGGGAAATGGTGATAGAGCGTGTGCTGGCTCTGGATACAGCAGAATTTGATCTGGAAGACCTGAAATGGGTGATCCTGATGGTACTGTTTAATATTCCGGGCTGCGAAAATGCCTATCAACAAATGGAAGAATTACTCTTCGAAGTAAATGAAGGTATGCTGCACTAATCTTATTGCGGCAACATCGAGTTGTTATGACCAAATCAGCACTGTTTTCGGTGCGTAAAAATGAGCCCTGCCCACAGTGCGGGGCTGAACTGGTAATCCGCTCCGGGAAACACGGGCCGTTTCTCGGCTGCTCGCACTATCCGGACTGTGACTATGTCCGTCCGCTGAAAAATCAGGCGGACGGACATATCGTAAAGGTACTGGAGGGGCAGGAGTGTCCGTCTTGCGGTGCCGTTATGGTGTTGCGCCAGGGGCGCTTCGGTATGTTTATTGGTTGCAGCCGTTATCCGGAATGTGAGCATACTGAAACTATTGATAAGCCTGACGAAACAGCAATTTCCTGCCCGCAGTGTGGGCAAGGGCAGCTGGTTCAGCGCCGTTCTCGTTTCGGCAAAACCTTTCATTCCTGCGATCGTTACCCCGATTGCCAGTTCGTTATCAACTTCAAACCGGTAGCGGGTGAATGCCCTGAATGCCACTATCCGCTATTAATCGAAAAGAAAACGGCGCAGGGCGTCAGACGCTTTTGTGCCAGTAAACAATGTGGAAAGCCGATCCCGGCGGAACAAATCAGTGAATAAGAACCTGCACTCAGAAACCGTCGCCCATGCCGTGACGGTACTGCATAACGAACATGTCATCGCCTATCCAACAGAAGCCGTTTTTGGCGTAGGTTGCGATCCTGACAGCGAAGCGGCGGTCATGCGCCTGCTGGCGCTTAAACAACGCCCCGTTGAGAAGGGGCTCATCCTGATCGCGGCCAGCTACGAACAGCTGATACCTTATATTGATGATTCGCAGCTTAATGATACACAGCGAGCGGCGATCTTCTCCTGCTGGCCGGGGCCGGTCACTTTTGTCTTTCCGGCTCGTGCCACAACGCCACGCTGGCTGACCGGGCGCTTCGATTCCCTGGCGGTACGCGTCAGCGATCATCCGCTGGTGGTCGAATTGTGTGAGGCCTATGGCAAACCGCTGGTTTCAACTAGCGCGAATTTATCCGGTCAGCCGCCTTGCCGCACCACGGCTGAAGTTCTGGCTCAGTTTGGCGCCAGTTTCCCGGTTGTCGATGGTGCAACGGGGGGGCGTCAGAATCCGTCTGAAATTCGCGATGCCCTGACGGGCGAACTCTTTCGCCAGGGGTAATTTATGCAAACCTACGCTGTCTTCGGAAATCCGATCGCCCACAGTAAGTCCCCCTCTATTCACCAGCGCTTTGCGCAACAGCTGCAGATTGTACATCCGTATGGGCGGGTTCTGGCGCCGCTGGACGATTTTATCCATACCCTGGATACCTTCTTCGCCGAAGGGGGAAAGGGCGCTAACGTTACCGTTCCGTTCAAGGAAGAAGCATTTGCCCGAGCGGATGAACTGACTGAGCGCGCGGCTCTGGCGGGGGCGGTGAATACCCTAAAGAGGCTGGATGATGGGCGTTTGTTGGGGGACAACACCGACGGGATTGGACTGCTGAGCGATCTGGAGCGGCTGGAGTTCATTAAACCGGGCTATCGGGTATTGCTTATTGGGGCCGGCGGCGCATCGCGGGGGGTCTTGTTACCCCTGCTATCACTGGATTGCGCTGTCACTATCGTCAACCGGACTTATTCCCGCGCGCAGGAGCTGGCGACGCTCTTTGCGCATACCGGTAGTGTATGCGCGCTTGAGATGGAATCGCTGGCTGGGCATGAGTTCGATCTCATTATTAATGCAACTTCCAGCGGTATCAGCGGTGATGTGCCGGCAGTTCCCGCGTCCTTAATCGATACGCACGTCTATTGTTATGACATGTTTTATCAGAAGGGCTGCACACCGTTTTTACACTGGTGCCAGAGTCATGGTGCGAAAATGTGTGCCGATGGGCTGGGTATGCTGGTGGCGCAGGCCGCCCACGCATTTCTGCTCTGGCATGGGGTCCTGCCAGAGATTACGCCGGTTATTCAGGCTTTGCATAAGGAACTGAATACGTGAATCAGGCGATTCAGTTTCCTGACAGAGAAGAGTGGGAGGCCGACCGGCAGTGTGTCACCTTTCCCGCGCTGGTTAATGGTATGCAGCTCACCTGTGCAATCAGAGGCGCAACGTTACAGCAGCGCTTCGGCGGTGATACTCCTGAGCAGTGGCTGGCCGCGTTTTGTCTCCATCGCTGGGATCTGGAAGAAGAAGCTGAAGCATTGATCCGCGACCAGCAGGAAGATGATCAGGGCTGGGTGTGGGTCTCCTGATCCAGATAATCGTTTTTCCATTTCACATAGTTGTTTGCTGAATAGAGCAGACCTGCCCGCTCCGCCTCCGTCAGGGGGCGGATTTGTTTCACCGGGTTGCCAAAATAGAGATAGCCGCTTTCCAGCCGTTTGTTTTGCGGGACCAGGCTACCGGCGCCAATCATCACATCGTCTTCTACCACAACGCCATCCAGTAAAATCGAACCCATGCCAACCAGCACCCGATTGCCAATAGTACAACCGTGCAGCATGACCTTGTGACCGACGGTGACCTCTTCGCCAATGATCAGCGGATTCCCCTCAGGGTTAGAGGAGGATTTGTGGGTGACATGCAGCACGCTACCGTCCTGAATGTTAGTGCGGGCACCGATTGCCACGTAGTTAACATCTCCGCGAATAGCGACCAGCGGCCAGATGCTGACATCATCGGCCATTCGGACATCGCCGATCGCTACGCTGGTGGCATCGATCATCACTCGCTGGCCGGTTTGTGGGAATAAATCTTTATAAGGACGTAAATTAGCGGACATGGTTACCTCAATAAACCTGGGTTGTACGAAGACTTTGGTGGCTTTTGCTGCCACCTGCAACCCCTTATTGTGGTGAAAATTGAGCAATCTGAACAATAACGCCGCGAAAAGGGCGAAAAAACATCACTTGGAAAAAAAGATCGATAAAAGACTTGTGCAATAAAATGGGATCCCTATAATGCGCTCCCACTGACACGGCACATGTGAACGAGTTCACAGAGTAAGCCGGGTCGGCAGAGAAAAAATTCTGAAATTCAGGGTTGACTCTGAAAGAGGAAAGCGTAATATACGCCACCTCGCGACAGAGCGCTCAGCGCCGTCGCACTGCTCTTTAACAATTTATCAGACAATCTGTGTGGGCACTCAAAGTGACATGGATTCTTAACGTCCTCGGACGAAAAATGAATACCAAGTCTCTGAGTGAACACGTAATTCATTACGAAGTTTAATTCACGAGCATCAAACTTAAATTGAAGAGTTTGATCATGGCTCAGATTGAACGCTGGCGGCAGGCCTAACACATGCAAGTCGAGCGGTAGCACAGAGAGCTTGCTCTCGGGTGACGAGCGGCGGACGGGTGAGTAATGTCTGGGAAACTGCCTGATGGAGAGGGATAACTACTGGAAACGGTAGCTAATACCGCATAACGTCGCAAGACCAAAGTGGGGGACCTTCGGGCCTCATGCCATCAGATGTGCCCAGATGGGATTAGCTAGTAGGTGGGGTAATGGCTCACCTAGGCGACGATCCCTAGCTGGTCTGAGAGGATGACCAGCCACACTGGAACTGAGACACGGTCCAGACTCCTACGGGAGGCAGCAGTGGGGAATATTGCACAATGGGCGCAAGCCTGATGCAGCCATGCCGCGTGTATGAAGAAGGCCTTCGGGTTGTAAAGTACTTTCAGCGAGGAGGAAGGCGTTAAGGTTAATAACCTTGGCGATTGACGTTACTCGCAGAAGAAGCACCGGCTAACTCCGTGCCAGCAGCCGCGGTAATACGGAGGGTGCAAGCGTTAATCGGAATTACTGGGCGTAAAGCGCACGCAGGCGGTCTGTTAAGTCAGATGTGAAATCCCCGGGCTCAACCTGGGAACTGCATTTGAAACTGGCAGGCTTGAGTCTTGTAGAGGGGGTAGAATTCCAGGTGTAGCGGTGAAATGCGTAGAGATCTGGAGGAATACCGGTGGCGAAGGCGGCCCCTGGACAAAGACTGACGCTCAGGTGCGAAAGCGTGGGGAGCAAACAGGATTAGATACCCTGGTAGTCCACGCTGTAAACGATGTCGACTTGGAGGTTGTTCCCTTGAGGAGTGGCTTCCGGAGCTAACGCGTTAAGTCGACCGCCTGGGGAGTACGGCCGCAAGGTTAAAACTCAAATGAATTGACGGGGGCCCGCACAAGCGGTGGAGCATGTGGTTTAATTCGATGCAACGCGAAGAACCTTACCTACTCTTGACATCCAGAGAACTTAGCAGAGATGCTTTGGTGCCTTCGGGAACTCTGAGACAGGTGCTGCATGGCTGTCGTCAGCTCGTGTTGTGAAATGTTGGGTTAAGTCCCGCAACGAGCGCAACCCTTATCCTTTGTTGCCAGCGATTCGGTCGGGAACTCAAAGGAGACTGCCAGTGATAAACTGGAGGAAGGTGGGGATGACGTCAAGTCATCATGGCCCTTACGAGTAGGGCTACACACGTGCTACAATGGCATATACAAAGAGAAGCGACCTCGCGAGAGCAAGCGGACCTCATAAAGTATGTCGTAGTCCGGATTGGAGTCTGCAACTCGACTCCATGAAGTCGGAATCGCTAGTAATCGTAGATCAGAATGCTACGGTGAATACGTTCCCGGGCCTTGTACACACCGCCCGTCACACCATGGGAGTGGGTTGCAAAAGAAGTAGGTAGCTTAACCTTCGGGAGGGCGCTTACCACTTTGTGATTCATGACTGGGGTGAAGTCGTAACAAGGTAACCGTAGGGGAACCTGCGGTTGGATCACCTCCTTACCTGAAAGAACCTGCCTTTGTAGTGCTCACACAGATTGTCTGATGAATGATAAATTTCAAAATGTACTGAGAAGTGCATTGTGAAATTTTGCTCTTTAAAAATCTGGATCAAGCTGAAAATTGAAACGACACACTGTTTCCTTTCTCCGTAATAAGAGAGGAAAAGCGGTGTGTTCGAGTCTCTCAAATTTTCGCAACGCGGACTGTTTTACGAAACAGTTTCGGGTTGTGAGGTTAAGCGACTAAGCGTACACGGTGGATGCCCTGGCAGTCAGAGGCGATGAAGGACGTGCTAATCTGCGATAAGCGTCGGTAAGGTGATATGAACCGTTATAACCGGCGATTTCCGAATGGGGAAACCCAGTGTGATTCGTCACACTATCGTTAAGTGAATACATAGCTTAACGAAGCGAACCGGGGGAACTGAAACATCTAAGTACCCCGAGGAAAAGAAATCAACCGAGATTCCCCCAGTAGCGGCGAGCGAACGGGGAGGAGCCCAGAGTCTGAATCAGCGCGTGTGTTAGTGGAACGGTCTGGAAAGTCCGGCGGTACAGGGTGATAGCCCCGTACACTAAAATGCACACGTTGTGAACTCGAAGAGTAGGGCGGGACACGTGGTATCCTGTCTGAATATGGGGGGACCATCCTCCAAGGCTAAATACTCCTGACTGACCGATAGTGAACCAGTACCGTGAGGGAAAGGCGAAAAGAACCCCGGCGAGGGGAGTGAAAAAGAACCTGAAACCGTGTACGTACAAGCAGTGGGAGCCTACTTGTTAGGTGACTGCGTACCTTTTGTATAATGGGTCAGCGACTTATATTCTGTAGCAAGGTTAACCGTATAGGGGAGCCGCAGGGAAACCGAGTCTTAACTGGGCGTTAAGTTGCAGGGTATAGACCCGAAACCCGGTGATCTAGCCATGGGCAGGTTGAAGGTTGGGTAACACTAACTGGAGGACCGAACCGACTAATGTTGAAAAATTAGCGGATGACTTGTGGCTGGGGGTGAAAGGCCAATCAAACCGGGAGATAGCTGGTTCTCCCCGAAAGCTATTTAGGTAGCGCCTCGTGAATTCATCTTCGGGGGTAGAGCACTGTTTCGGCTAGGGGGTCATCCCGACTTACCAACCCGATGCAAACTACGAATACCGAAGAATGTTATCACGGGAGACACACGGCGGGTGCTAACGTCCGTCGTGAAGAGGGAAACAACCCAGACCGCCAGCTAAGGTCCCAAAGTCATGGTTAAGTGGGAAACGATGTGGGAAGGCACAGACAGCCAGGATGTTGGCTTAGAAGCAGCCATCATTTAAAGAAAGCGTAATAGCTCACTGGTCGAGTCGGCCTGCGCGGAAGATGTAACGGGGCTAAACCATGCACCGAAGCTGCGGCAGCGACACTATGTGTTGTTGGGTAGGGGAGCGTTCTGTAAGCCGTTGAAGGTGGCCTGTGAGGGTTGCTGGAGGTATCAGAAGTGCGAATGCTGACATAAGTAACGATAAAGCGGGTGAAAAGCCCGCTCGCCGGAAGACCAAGGGTTCCTGTCCAACGTTAATCGGGGCAGGGTGAGTCGACCCCTAAGGCGAGGCCGAAAGGCGTAGTCGATGGGAAACAGGTTAATATTCCTGTACTCGGTGTTACTGCGAAGGGGGACGGAGAAGGCTATGTTAGCCGGGCGACGGTTGTCCCGGTTTAAGCATGTAGGCGGGAAGTTTAGGTAAATCCGGACTTCTTTTAACGCTGAGGTGTGATGACGAGGCACTACGGTGCTGAAGTAACAAATGCCCTGCTTCCAGGAAAAGCCTCTAAGCATCAGGTAACAACGAATCGTACCCCAAACCGACACAGGTGGTCAGGTAGAGAATACCAAGGCGCTTGAGAGAACTCGGGTGAAGGAACTAGGCAAAATGGTGCCGTAACTTCGGGAGAAGGCACGCTGATGGTAGGTGAAGTGACTTGCTCATGGAGCCGAAATCAGTCGAAGATACCAGCTGGCTGCAACTGTTTATTAAAAACACAGCACTGTGCAAACACGAAAGTGGACGTATACGGTGTGACGCCTGCCCGGTGCCGGAAGGTTAATTGATGGGGTTATCCGTAAGGAGAAGCTCTTGATCGAAGCCCCGGTAAACGGCGGCCGTAACTATAACGGTCCTAAGGTAGCGAAATTCCTTGTCGGGTAAGTTCCGACCTGCACGAATGGCGTAATGATGGCCAGGCTGTCTCCACCCGAGACTCAGTGAAATTGAACTCGCTGTGAAGATGCAGTGTACCCGCGGCAAGACGGAAAGACCCCGTGAACCTTTACTATAGCTTGACACTGAACATTGAGCCTTGATGTGTAGGATAGGTGGGAGGCTTTGAAGTGTGGACGCCAGTCTGCATGGAGCCAACCTTGAAATACCACCCTTTAATGTTTGATGTTCTAACGTAGACCCGTGATCCGGGTTGCGGACAGTGTCTGGTGGGTAGTTTGACTGGGGCGGTCTCCTCCCAAAGAGTAACGGAGGAGCACGAAGGTTAGCTAATCCTGGTCGGACATCAGGAGGTTAGTGCAATGGCATAAGCTAGCTTGACTGCGAGCGTGACGGCGCGAGCAGGTGCGAAAGCAGGTCATAGTGATCCGGTGGTTCTGAATGGAAGGGCCATCGCTCAACGGATAAAAGGTACTCCGGGGATAACAGGCTGATACCGCCCAAGAGTTCATATCGACGGCGGTGTTTGGCACCTCGATGTCGGCTCATCACATCCTGGGGCTGAAGTAGGTCCCAAGGGTATGGCTGTTCGCCATTTAAAGTGGTACGCGAGCTGGGTTTAGAACGTCGTGAGACAGTTCGGTCCCTATCTGCCGTGGGCGCTGGAGAATTGAGGGGGCTGCTCCTAGTACGAGAGGACCGGAGTGGACGCATCACTGGTGTTCGGGTTGTCATGCCAATGGCATTGCCCGGTAGCTAAATGCGGAAAAGATAAGTGCTGAAAGCATCTAAGCACGAAACTTGCCCCGAGATGAGTTCTCCCTGACTCCTTGAGAGTCCTGAAGGAACGTTGAAGACGACGACGTTGATAGGTCGGGTGTGTAAGCGTAGCGATACGTTGAGCTAACCGATACTAATGAACCGTGAGGCTTAACCTTACAACGCCGAAGCTGTTTTGGCGAAGAGACGAATGTTCAGCTTGATGACAGATTAAATCATCGCGCAGGAATGCGGGGTGAAAACAGAATTTGCCTGGCGGCGATAGCGCGGTGGTCCCACCTGACCCCATGCCGAACTCAGAAGTGAAACGCCGTAGCGCCGATGGTAGTGTGGGGTCTCCCCATGTGAGAGTAGGGAACTGCCAGGCATCAAATTTAGCGTGCTGATATGGCTCAGTTGGTAGAGCGCACCCTTGGTAAGGGTGAGGTCCCCAGTTCGACTCTGGGTATCAGCACCAGTTATTAGGTTAAAGTTTGGCACTTAGAAAGAATTTGCCTGGCGACGAGAGCGCGGTGGTCCCACCTGACCCCATGCCGAACTCAGAAGTGAAACGCCGTAGCGCCGATGGTAGTGTGGGGTCTCCCCATGTGAGAGTAGGGAATTGCCAGGCATCAAATAAAGCAAAAGGCTCAGTCGAAAGACTGGGCCTTTTTGCTTTTCTGATTTTCAGCACCGTGCGTACACCCTGTAAAGCAGCCGGATATCTCCCGGCCAGGCCCGTATGGTCGCCACAAATATTCTGATAAACGAACGATTATTAAACTAGAAAGGGCCCAGTCTTCGACTGGGCCCTTTGTTTTAGCTGCCGTTTATTGTGCAGCATACTGCTAAGATGAAAATTTAGCGGGTCAGGGCCACAATACCCAGCGTCAGGCCTGCAACGGCTGCAGCACCGCCTGCAATGGCGCCTGCTGTCTCCCAGTTATCCTGAGTGGTCCCTTTCATACAGGTATTAGTATGGACTAATCGCCCCTGAGAATCATAGACCGGTACGCAGGGAGAGTCATGGGCACAGCCGGCGAGCAGTGTCGTCAGCAGCGTCACTAAAATAAATTTTTTCATGGTAGGCCTCTGAATAATCCGTCGGGTTGTACCGGTGTCGATATATGACGGAATAGCCTATTTTACCATCGGTAATATCAAGGCCAGCGGCCGAAATAATATCAATTTATGTTCAGCGTAAATATCGTGGAGATCGCGATGGAATGATGAGGAAAATATGCAGAATAAAATAACGAAAGAGAAGTGAGAGCCATATTATTCGTCGGCCGAGAATATAACAAATTGATTTTTAACATATCCATCTATTTGCCGCCTGGCGAAAAAAGTGTGAAGCGACCGCTGCGCGTGAACGGAGTGCTTACTTATGCTGGCAATATTTTCTACCCCGCTTGCTGGCCGTGACTTAACATCAGGGCCAAATGCCGCCCCCCTGGAATACAGCCACAGAAGCCACCACAACAGGATGCCAGAACCAACCTGAATCTCCTTTAACGGCAGGCCATCAGCGCGCTCCTGGTGCATCAGAGAGGGTTTTGTCGCAACCTGAGGAGCCAGTCTGTTCCAGGCGCATATCGCACCGGAGATGCGACGTGCCCTCAAGCCCGTTTGGTGGTATGCGTACTGGCGGGTCCGGATATTGATACCGGGACGTGGATTGTCGGCACGGTGTCAGTGCGCGATGAGTCGGGTTACCCGAACGATAAGCGCAAAGTTAAAACTGGTAGCCCTGGCGGGTTCAATAATGATCAGCAGGCAGGAACAGGAGTCTCATTCTCCCGGCTGATATATTGAGTTGTGATAGCGCTTAATGCTCAACAGGCGAGAGATGTGCAGCGGCTTCTGCTTTCGCTTCATCGACTATTATGTTCGGGTATACGGTCTGGCAGGTGTGATTTGATAAAACGGCTGCCCGGATTTGATATCACGCTCTTCGACAAAGTGGCATTGCAGAGTCAGGCTGCTGATCAGTGGTCTGCACTTCAGCGATGCGAAATACCGATGTCCGCCTGGCGGCCGGAGAAATTCAATACGTCAGATAATAAAAAGGCGCTTCCCCATGCCGAAGAGCGCCTTTTATAACAAGCAATTAACTGATTAGTATCAGTTCATGCCGTATTTTTTCAGTTTCTTACGCAGAGTACCGCGGTTGATGCCCATCATCAGGGCCGCACGGGTCTGGTTACCACGGGTGTATTGCATCACCATGTCCAACAGGGGCTGTTCAACTTCAGCCAGTACTAGCTCATACAGGTCATTCACATCCTGACCATTCAGTTGAGCAAAATAGTTCTTCAGTGCCTGTTTAACCGAGTCACGCAGGGGTTTTTGAGTTACCTGATCCTGAGAGTTAACGGTAGAAACGGTCAGTACGTCAGAATTTACGCGTTGTTCGAACATAGTTCTGTCAGCTCTTTATTTCTGTTTACGCAAAATTTTCGAAGTATGCCTCCAACGCCTCCAGCTGATCGCTGGCATCCTCTATGGCGTTGAATGTGCGCCGAAACTGGTCATTTGGGGCGTGCTCCTGTAGATACCAGGAGACGTGTTTACGTGCAATTCGGTACCCTTTTGCCTGGCCATAAAAGTCATGCAATTCCCGAACATGCGCGCAAAGCAAACGCTTAACCTCTGCCAATGGCAGCGGGGGCAGCAGCTCCCCAGTGTCCAGATAATGCTGGATTTCCCGAAAGATCCAGGGTCTTCCCTGAGCTGCGCGGCCTATCATAAGGGCATCAGCCCCCGTATAGTCGAGCACAGCTCTGGCTTTAAGCGGGTCAGTAATGTCACCATTCGCGATAATCGGAATGGAAACTTTCTGCTTAACTGCCCGAATACTGTCGTATTCAGCGTCTCCGTTAAACAAACAGGCGCGGGTGCGTCCGTGAATAGTCAGAGCCTGAATGCCACACTCTTCAGCCAGTTGGGCAATTTCTACACAGTTACGGTGTTCCGGCTCCCAACCGGTGCGAATCTTGAGTGTCACGGGAACGTCCACTGCCTTGACGACCGCCGTCAGGATTAACTTCACCTGATCGGGATACTGCAAGAGGGCTGAACCTGCGAGCTTGCGATTCACCTTTTTCGCCGGGCACCCCATATTAATATCAATAATCTGGGCACCGCTTTCCACGTTAATACGGGCGGCTGCGGCCATCTCTTCCGGTACGCTACCGGCGATTTGCACGGTACGAATACCGGGCTCATCCACGTGCACCATCCGTAAACGGGATTTGTCGCTCTCCCAAACCTGCGGGTTGGAGGACATCATCTCGGAAACGGTTAAACCTGCTCCCATCTCGTAGCACAGCGTCCTGAATGGTCTGTCAGTAATGCCAGCCATAGGCGCTGCGATCAGGCGATTTCTGAGCTGATAGTGTCCGATGCGCATGAGTTAAGAAATGACCATACTGTGACTGCAAGGCGGCGTATATTACGCATTTTTTGCACGAGATGAAAGGCCAAACTTTGAGCAATCCTCTGTCACAGATCAATGAATCCCACATCGGGAGAAAAGAGATGGATAAATTATCCTATTAATCATCATCTTAATCGATGGTGGATAATTTGTGTCCATTTATAAAATCGCAAAACTTCTCGATTTTTCTTAGAAAAATGGGACTGTTAACGGCATAAAACGCTGTTTTTGTAGTCAAAAAAGCGCATCGTAATGCGATCTGGCTCCCATTTCTTGACGTCATTCAGCGGTTACTGGAAACAAAAAAGCGGCCCGCAGGCCGCTTTCCAGAGTTACTTTCTGCGGCCGGTGATCCGGCACCACTCTTCTTTCTCCACCACCGGGTCGAGGGCAAAGCGTTCGGTATAGGCTTCGCAGACGCTTTCCGCCTGGCTGGCGAGAATACCAGAAAGGCCCAGCAAACCGCCTGAAACGGGCAGCACGCTGATTAACGGGGCCAGCTCACGTAATGGCCCTGCCAGGATGTTGGCGACCACCACATCGGCGCTGAGCGCTTCTGGCTGATCCTGCGGTAAATAGAGCTCCAGACGATCGGAGACACCGTTACGCTCGGCGTTATCACGGCTGGCCTGAATTGCCTGTGGGTCGATATCAATACCGATCGCTTTTGCGGCACCCAGCTTCAGCGCCGCAATCGCCAGAATGCCCGAACCACAGCCAAAATCGATAATCGTTTTGCCCGTCAGATCCAGTCCGTCCAGCCATTGCAGGCAGAGCGAGGTGGTCGGGTGCGTGCCGGTACCAAACGCCAGGCCCGGGTCGAGCATCACGTTGACCGCGTTTGCATCCGGTACTTCACGCCAGCTTGGGCAAATCCACAGCCGCTCGCCGAAACGCATTGGGTGGAAATTATCCATCCATTCACGTTCCCAGTCTTTATCTTCCAGCTGCTCGATTTTATGTGTGAAACCGGCGCCCAGCAGCGGATGCTGCTCGAGGATAGCCACCACGTCATGCATATCGCTTTCAGCATCGAACAGGCCGATAACGTCGGTGTCTCCCCACAGGCGAGTTTCACCCGGCAGCGGCTCGAATACCGGCGTATCGTGGGTATCCTGGAAGGTGATGGAGACCGCACCGGCCTCCATTAGCGCGTCGCTGAGGTCTTCAGCATGTGCGCCGGTGGTATTCAGTTTCAGTTGGATCCATGGCATAGCAAAACTCTTTATTTGTCAGTAGTCATAACAGGGGCGGGTGGAACGGGCTGACCAAAACGGTTGCCCACCACAAAAGCCAGCAAACTTAGCAGTAGCGAGGGCACGATAGGATGAAAGCCCAGGTACTGAATTTTCAGGGTGGCGAGCACGGCATACAGCACGCCGCCGACGATCATCGCGCTCAGGGCTCCTGCCGCGTTGGCACGCTCCCAGTACAGGCCCAGAACCAGTGGCCACAGGAAGACCGCTTCCAGCCCGCCAAACGCGAGCAGGTTCAGCCAGATGATCATCTCAGGCGGACGCCATGCGGCCAGCAACAGCAGCGCGCCGAGGATCAGCGTGATCATCGCCGACATCCGCTTCAGGCGTTTCTCGTTATTCAGCTGTTCCGGGTGCAGGTTCAGGTATAAATCCTTAATGATCGTAGCGGAACTCTGCAATAACTGCGCGTTGATTGTCGACATGATCGCCGCCATTGGCGCGGCAAGGAAGATCCCGGCGGCAAACGGCGGCAGTACTTTCACCATCAACGTAGGGATGACCAGATCCGGGATGGTCAGATCCGGGATCACCGCGCGACCCAGCGCACCGGCGAGATGCATGCCAAACATCAGGATAGCGACCACGATGGTGCCGAGAATAATCCCGCGGTGCACCGCCTTGCTGTCTTTATAGGAGATACAGCGCACTGCCGTGTGCGGCAGGCCGATAACGCCAAAGCAGACCAGAACCCAGAAAGAGGTCATAAACGTCGGTGACAGAATATCGTCCGCTCCCTGGGGAGACACCAGCTTTGGATCGATATGTTCCAAGGTCTGCACTGCCATGTTCAGACCACCCGCAGCATGAACGATACCGACGAGCAGCACGATGGTGCCTATCAGCATCACCAGCCCCTGCATCGCATCATTCAATACGCTGGCGCGGAAACCGCCGAAAGCGGTGTAGAGCGCGATACTGATACCGAAAATCAGCAAACCGGTTTCGTAAGGGATGCCTGCGGCGGTTTCCAGCAGTCGTGCGCCGCCGATAAACTGCACGGTCATCGCACCGATAAACGCAACCAACAGACTGAGGCTCGCCAGCCATACCAGCAGACGGCTCTGATAGCGGGCGAACAGCATATCGTTGAGCGTTACCGCGTTATACCTGCGGGCCAGAATAGCGAATTTTTTCCCCAGTACCCCGAGCGACAGCCACACGGCAGGCAGCTGGATCATCGCCAGCAGCACCCATCCGAGCCCGTATTTATATGCCGCGCCCGGGCCGCCAATGAACGAACTGGCGCTGATATAGGTGGCCGTCAGGGTCATGGCCAGCACGAAGCCGCCCATCGAACGGCTGCCGAGAAAATACTCGTTGAGGAATGCCCCGGTCGAACGCTTGCGCATCGCATAAATCGACAGGCCAAACACCACCAGCAGGTAGGCAATAAGCGGCAGGATCACTTCAGGCTGCATCATCATCCTCCAGCGGAATATCGCGGTAGATAAACTTCACCATCGCCCAGCACAGCAGAATGAAAATCAGGGGGATCAGCAGACAAGCCATTTCAAACCAGCGCGGCAGGCCGGTAAAGCCCTGCTGAGAACCTGGAATGTAAGCACTTGCTAACCATGCTGCAAGATAGAGGAGGGTAAGCCACAACGCCCAGCGGGCTTCTTTGTGGGCCTGAACAAAACGCGCGTCCATAAGGCTCCCGGGGTCAATTTAAAGCGGGGATTGTACCTTAAGGGGCTGGCAAGAGGAGAGAAAAAGAAAAAAGGCCGGATAATCCGGCCTTTTGCTGCGAATACAGGATTATTTTTCCTGTAAGCCGAGTTTTTTCTCCAGATAGTGGATGTTGGTTCCACCATGCTGGAAATGCTCGTCATTCATAATGCGGATCTGCAGATCGACGTTGGTTTTGATGCCGTCGATGATCAGCTCCTGCAGCGCATTTTTCATGCGTGAAATCGCGACATCACGGTTTTCGCCGTAACAAATCAGCTTACCAATCATTGAGTCATAGTACGGAGGTACGGTGTAGCCTGCGTAGATATGAGACTCCCAACGTACGCCGAAACCGCCTGGCGCGTGGAAGCGGGTAATTTTACCTGGGCTCGGCAGGAAGGTGTTCGGGTCTTCGGCGTTGATACGGCATTCCACCGCATGGCCACGAACCTGGACTTCTTCTTGCTTGATGGACAGCGGCTGGCCAGCCGCGATACGCAGCTGTTCTTTGATCAGGTCAACGCCGGTAATCATTTCGGTGACCGGATGTTCAACCTGAATACGGGTGTTCATTTCAATGAAGTAGAACTCACCGTTTTCAAACAGGAACTCAAAGGTGCCTGCGCCGCGATAGCCGATGTCGACACACGCTTTAGAGCAGCGTTCGCCGATGTAGCGACGCAGTTCCGGGGTAATGCCCGGCGCCGGCGCTTCTTCGACCACTTTCTGGTGACGACGCTGCATGGAGCAGTCGCGTTCCGCCAGATAGATAGCGTTGCCCTGGCCGTCAGCCAGTACCTGGATCTCGATGTGACGCGGATTTTCCAGGTATTTTTCCATATATACCATGTCGTTGCTGAATGCAGCTTTTGCTTCAGCTTTGGTCATGGAGATGGACTGGGCCAGTTCAGCATCGCTGCGTACAACGCGCATACCGCGTCCGCCGCCGCCGCCGGAGGCTTTGATGATAACCGGATAGCCGATGCGTTTTGCATGAGCGCGGTTCGCATCCATATCGTCGCCCAGCGGGCCGTCAGACCCCGGAACGGTCGGTACGCCCGCTTTCTTCATCGCGGTGATCGCAGACACTTTATCGCCCATCAGACGAATGGTGTCGGCTTTCGGGCCGATGAAGATGAAGCCTGAACGTTCAACCTGCTCAGCAAAGTTGGCGTTTTCGGACAGGAAGCCATAACCCGGATGGATGGCCACCGCGCCGGTAATTTCCGCTGCGCTGATGATTGCCGGGATATTCAGATAGCTTTTTACGGACGGAGCCGGGCCAATACAGACCGTCTCATCCGCTAACAGTACGTGTTTTAGATCGCGATCCGCAGTGGAGTGCACAGCGACGGTCTTGATGCCCAGTTCTTTACAGGCACGCAGGATACGCAGTGCAATCTCGCCTCGGTTAGCGATAACAATTTTATCCAGCATGTTCGCCTCGTTACTCGATGACTACCAGCGGCTCATCAAATTCTACCGGTTGGCCGCTTTCGATCAGAATGGCTTTCACCACGCCGGATTTATCGGCTTCGATCTGGTTCATCATTTTCATCGCTTCTACGATGCACAGGGTGTCGCCCACGTTAACTTTCTGACCGACTTCCACGAACGCTTTTGCGTCCGGGCTCGGGGTGCGGTAGAAAGTACCGACCATCGGGGAACGTACGATGTGACCGCTGATTTCTGCTTTCGCCGGCGCGTCTGCCTGAGCGGCGGCGGCCGGTGCTGCTGCAACCGGTGCCTGAGCCTGCATCATCGGCGCGGCATAAGCCTGCTGCATGACCGGGTAGCCCGCATTTGGCGCGGCACGGCTGATGCGTACAGACTCTTCGCCTTCAGAAATTTCCAGTTCGGAGATGCCTGATTCTTCAACCAGCTCGATCAGCTTTTTAATCTTACGAATATCCATGAGTGGGTTCCGTACTCTTTGTTTAGTGTGATTGTGACAGGCGTTTTACCGCCGTCTGTAAAGCGTATGAATAGCCGTCCGCACCGAGTCCGCAGATGACGCCCGAGGCGATATCCGACAGATAGGAGTGGTGACGGAACGGTTCGCGTGCATGTACGTTGCTCAGGTGAATCTCGATAAACGGGATACTGACCGCAAGCAATGCATCGCGGATAGCCACGCTGGTGTGCGTAAACGCGGCCGGATTAATCAGGATATAGTCCACGGTGTCTTTAGCCTGATGAATTCGGTCGATTAGCGCGAACTCCGCATTGGACTGCAGGTGATCCAGCGCCACGTTCAGAGCCGAAGCTTCTGATTCCAGACGGTTAACAATCTCAGAAAGCTTAAGGGTGCCATACTTCTCAGGCTCACGGGTGCCGAGCATGTTAAGGTTGGGTCCGTTTAAAAGCAAAATGCGAAACTTGTCAGCCATTGTGTGGCTATCTCCTGCCATTCTCGGGTAAAAAACAAAATATACCTTCGAAGCGCGCTTGTCACCTTTTCAGGGCTCGAAAACCCCGTCAGGAAAACCAAAGTCGCACATTATAACGATTTCGTAGCATTTGGCAGCTAAATACTGGTCTTATCAGGGAAGATTATCAACCGCTATCGTTCAAAGCATCGCGGTTGATAAAAGATCTGCGGGAAACTGCACATATCCGATGATTATCGCCACCACTGACGGAACTTCTTGTAACGCCATGCTAAAAGCAACGCGGCCAGCACGGCATAAATCACCGGCTGCGGGGATAAAATCTTCACCGACCACAGGTAGTGAATGGGAGCAAGGATTGCCACCAGATAGACGAAGTTGTGCAAAGTTTGCCATCGGCGACCCAGTTTTCTCTGCAGCGCTTGTGTTGAAGTGGCGGCCAGCGCCAGCAAAATCAACCAGCTGATAAAACCCAAAGTCAGGTAAGGTCTGCTGACTAACTCCGAACCCAGCAGCGCCAGATTGTTGATACCTAACTCCAGCAGCGTGTAGCTGGTGAGATGCAGCGTTGCCCAGGCAAAGCACCACAACCCGAGTAAACGCCGGGTACGAATCAACAAAGGTTGTTTAGCGTAGCGCGCGAGCGGTGAGACGAGCAAGGTCGCAAGCAAAAATTTAAGAGCCATCCTACCGGTAAAATGCTGGATATCTTTTGCCGGATCGGCGCTAAAGTAGCCCTGTTGTCCGGCCCAGAAGAGCCAGATAAAGGGCAAGAGGCCGGCCAGATGGAGGACCACCTTCAGCCAGGTAATCTGTTTTACGCTCAGACGCACTAGTAATACTCCCGCAGATTCAGTCCCCGATAGAGCGATGCCACCTCGTCAGCATAGCCGTTAAACAACAGCGTCGGCTGGCGCTTAACATCAAGTACGCCGCCAGAGCCGATAACACGCTCTGTAGCCTGCGACCAGCGCGGATGATCGACGTGCGGATTGACGTTAGCGTAGAAGCCATATTCTTGCGGCCCGGCGAGATTCCAGGTGGTGGGGGGCTGCTCGCGCGTCAGCTCGATACTGACGATGGATTTAATACCTTTAAAACCGTATTTCCATGGGACGGTCAGCCGGACAGGGGCGCCATTTTGCGGCGGCAGCGCTTTACCGTAAACGCCGACGCTTAGCAGCGTCAGAGGGTGCATGGCTTCATCCAGCCGCAGACCTTCTACATAAGGATAAGCCAGTCCCCCGCCGATAAAGCGATCTTTTTGCCCCGGCATTTGATCCGGTGCATAGAGGGTTTTAAATGCGACAAAACGGGCGTTGCTGGTGGGTTCAACCAACGCCAGCAGTTTATGTAGCGGGAAGCCGACCCAGGGCACCACCATTGACCAGGCTTCCACGCAGCGCATCCGGTAAATACGCTCTTCTAGCGGAAAGCGCCGGGTCAGATCGTCATGATCGAGCGTCAGCGGTTTGGCCACCTCTCCGCCAATCGTGAGGGTCCAGGGATCGGTACGCAGGCTGCCGGCATTGGCCGCGGGGTCTGCTTTATCAAGACCAAATTCATAGAAGTTGTTATAGCCGGTGACTTTATCTTCCGGCGTCAGCGTGAGCGAGCTTTGCCACTCCGCGGGTTTATTGAACGTCAGGGCTTTACCTGCCGGGGCCGGCGGGCGGTCGTGACCTTTAAACCAGTCCAGGAGATCGGCCCGCGCCGTGGGGGAAAGAGAAAGGGCCGTTGCGGTGATCCCGAGTGACTTCAGCACCTGGCGGCGCTGCAGCATAAATACGGATTCTGCCGTGACATCGGCTTCCGTGAGTTTTTTAGGTTTCATGACATCCTCCGACATGCTTTTTTCTAAGCATGACGGAGGCGGCGATTTATCGCGAATATGTCACGAAAAATTGCAGATTAGGCGATCTTCACCAGCGTCCGCCCCTGGATCTGATTGTTCATGATCTTAGCGGCGAATGCCGGGGCCTCTGCGAGGGTAATTTCCGTGGCGCTCGCTGAATAGAAGGATTCCGGCAGGTCACGCACCAGACGTTGCCAGGCTTCAGCGCGACGCGCGGGCGGCGTCATGACGGAATCGACGCCCTGCAGGCGAACATTGCGCAGAATAAACGGCATTACCGTCGTCGGCAGCGCAAAGCCTCCGGCCAGACCACAGGCGGCGACGCAGCCGCCATAGTTCATCTGCGCCAGCACTTTCGCCAGCACCTTGTCCCCGACGGTATCGATCGCGCCAGCCCACAGCTGTTTTTCCAGCGGACGGGTTTCGGCAAACTCTTCGCGACCGAGAATGCGCTGCGCGCCGAGGCTTTTCAGATATTCATGGGTGCTTTCGCGGCCAGAGACTGCGACGACCGAATAGCCGAGCTGATGCAGCAGCGCAATGGCGGTACTGCCGACGCCGCCGCTGGCGCCGGTGACAATGATTTCACCATCCTGCGGACGGATACCGGCATCTTCCAACGCCATGACGCACAGCATTGCGGTGAAGCCGGCGGTACCGATCGCCATCGCTTTACGGCCATCAAGACCTTCCGGCATTGCGACCAGCCAGTCGCCTTTCACGCGCGCACGCTCGGCCAGACCACCCCAGTGGTTTTCACCGACGCCCCAGCCGGTCAGCAGCACTTTCTGGCCGCTGTGGAAGCGCGGATCTTCGCTTGAGTGAACGCTACCGGCGAAATCGATGCCAGGAATCATCGGAAAGTTGCGGATGATTTTTCCCTTGCCGGTGATCGCCAGCGCATCTTTATAGTTAAGGCTCGACCAGTGAATATCGACGGTGACATCGCCCGGCGGCAGCTGGTCGGCGTCGATGGTTTGCACCGAAGAGATTGTTTTACCATCCTGCTGTTCTAATATTAAAGCCTGCATATGCGGGTCCTTATTTGTACAAAGATTGGAAAAATTTTTCTGCAGACTATACTCGCTATCGACATTATTACGCCGATATAACGCAATAAATTGCCAGAAACGCCAGCTTTGATAGTATGCCTCGCGCTTTAGAAAGTTAGTGCTTACTTTAGGTAAAGCGCCAGTACACGAGCCTGAAAATCTATCGGGCGGTCATTCACTCGCGGAGTTAACACAGGGATGCGATTAACGACGAAGTTCTCAGCATTTGTCACGCTGCTTACCAGCCTGACCATCTTTGTCACGCTCATCGGTGCTTCGCTGAGTTTTTATAACGGTATCCAGCTGAAGATGGAGAATCGCGTCCAGGCCGTGGCGACAATGCTGGATAACCGCCTGATCTCATCCTCTTTCGATAAGCTCGAACCGCAAATGGATGAGTTGATGACGCCGGTGGAGATTGTGCAGGTCGATTTTCTGCTTAACGGCAAGCCGGTGTACGGTCACTCGCGTAGCGACAGCTATCGTCCGCCGGGGAGTAAGAATCAGTATCGTGAAATAACGGTACCGTCGTTAAAACATCCCGGTATGACGATTCACGTGGTCTACCTCGACCCGATGGTGAATTATTTCCGCTCGCTGCACATCACCGGGCCCTTATCGATAGCTATCGGTCTGATGGTTCTGGTTATCTTTTTCTCCGTACGCTGGATTCGCCGTCAGCTTGCAGGCCAGGAGCTGCTGGAGGTGCGCGCTGCGCGAATCCTCAACGGCGAACGCGGGCCGCAGGTTCGAGGGTCGGTACATGAGTGGCCGGCCAGCACCAGCAGCGCGCTGGATATGCTGCTTTCCGAACTGCAGTTTGCCAGCGATCAGCGTAGTCGTATGGATACGCTGATTCGTTCTTATGCTGCACAAGACTCGAAAACCGGGCTGAATAATCGTCTGTTCTTTGATAATCAGCTGGCAACTCTGCTGGAAGATCAGGAAAAAGTGGGTTCGCACGGTATCGTGATGATGATTCGCCTGCCGGAGTTCGATCTGCTACGTGATAACTGGGGACGAGCCGCTGCCGAAGAACACTACTTCACGCTCATCAACCTGCTGTCGACTTTTATTATGCGCTATCCCGGGGCGCTGCTGGCGCGCTACCACCGCAGTGATTTTGCCGTACTCCTTCCTCACCGTACCTTAAAAGAGGCCGATAGCATCGCCGGGTTGCTGTTAAAAGCGGTGGATGCGCTGCCGCCGACGCGGATTCTTGACCGCGATGACATGATGCACATCGGTCTTTGCGCTTTCCGCAGCGGGCAGACAACGGCCCAGGTGATGGAACGCGCCGAGGCCGCGACGCGCAATGCGGTGCTACAGGGCAGCAATAGCTGGGCCGTCTACGATGACTCGTTACCGGAGAAAGGGCGCGGTAACGTCCGCTGGCGTACGCTGATTGAACAAATGCTCAGCCGCGGCGGGCCGCGACTGTACCAGAAGCCGGCCGTTACCCGCGATGGACGCGTCCATCATCGTGAACTGATGTCGCGGTTGTATGACGGAAAGGAAGAGGTGATCGCGGCAGAATATATGCCAATGGTGCAACAATTTGGTCTGGCGGAAGAGTACGACCGCCTGCAGATCACGCGGTTACTGCCATTTTTAAGTTTTTGGCCGGAGGAAAACCTCGCGCTGCAGGTGACGGTGGAGTCATTGATCCGGCCGAGATTTCAGCGCTGGCTGCGTGATACCTTGATGCAGAGTGAAAAATCGCAACGTCGACGGATTATTTTTGAACTTGCAGAGGCAGATGTTTGTCAATATATCGGCCGCTTACAACCGGTAATGCGCCTGGTCAATGCTCTGGGTATTCGTGTCGCCGTCGTGCAGGCCGGATTAACGCTGGTTGGAACCAGTTGGATCAAGCAGTTGGATGTCGAAGTGATTAAGCTGCACCAGGGGCTGTCGCGCAATATCGAAAAGCGCAGTGAGAACCAGCTGCTGGTTCAGAGCCTGGTGGAGGCCTGTAAGGGCATGCCGGTCCAGGTTTTTGCAACCGGCGTTCGCAGTCGCAGTGAGTGGCAGGTGCTGTCTCAGTGCGGTGTCACGGGTGGTCAGGGGGAATTTTTTGCCGCCTCACAGCCACTTGACACAAATGTGAAAAAATATTCGCAAAGATACTCGGTTTGATCTGCCGTTTAGCGTGATTTCACGTAGAATAACGCGCGCCATAGTGAAGGGGGTGTGCTTGTCTACCTGCCGGATTATCGCAATGTAAATGCCAGTAAATGACCTTTGACGGGTTACAGATTCAGGCGCGGAGCGCTGTTGATGATTTCGCCACTGAATGGACCCGGTAAATTTGTAACGAAGGAAATGCGCTGCACTAATTTTCACCGTAGCAGATGATTTTTGCGCCTTGTCGCTGCTGCGTGTGGTTGGTAAAGTAAGCGGATTTTGTTTTCCGCCCCAGCTTTCAGGATTATCCCTTAGTATGTTAAAAAAATTTCGTGGCATGTTTTCCAATGACCTGTCCATTGACCTGGGTACTGCGAATACCCTGATTTATGTAAAAGGACAAGGCATCGTATTGAATGAGCCTTCCGTTGTGGCCATTCGTCAGGATCGTGCCGGCTCGCCGAAAAGCGTCGCTGCAGTTGGTCATGAAGCGAAGCAGATGCTCGGGCGTACACCGGGCAACATCGCGGCGATTCGCCCGATGAAAGACGGCGTTATCGCCGACTTCTTCGTCACCGAAAAAATGCTCCAACACTTTATCAAACAGGTGCATAGCAATAGCTTCATGCGTCCAAGCCCGCGTGTTCTGGTGTGCGTACCGGTCGGTGCAACCCAGGTTGAGCGTCGTGCGATTCGTGAATCTGCTCAGGGCGCTGGCGCTCGTGAAGTCTTCCTGATTGAAGAGCCGATGGCGGCTGCGATTGGCGCGGGCTTACCGGTTTCTGAAGCGACCGGTTCTATGGTGGTGGATATTGGTGGCGGTACCACGGAAGTGGCGGTTATCTCCCTGAACGGCGTGGTTTACTCCTCTTCCGTTCGTATCGGTGGTGACCGTTTCGATGAAGCCGTGATTAATTATGTGCGTCGTAACTACGGATCTCTGATCGGTGAAGCGACGGCTGAACGTATCAAGCATGAAATCGGTTCGGCGTATCCGGGCGATGAAGTGCGTGAAATCGAAGTTCGCGGCCGTAACCTGGCAGAAGGCGTGCCGCGCGGCTTTACCCTGAACTCGAACGAAATTCTCGAAGCGCTGCAGGAACCGCTGACCGGTATCGTCAGCGCGGTCATGGTCGCGCTGGAACAGTGTCCGCCGGAGCTGGCTTCCGATATCTCCGAGCGTGGTATGGTTCTGACTGGCGGTGGCGCCCTGCTGCGCAACCTCGACCGTCTGTTGATGGAAGAGACAGGTATTCCTGTCGTAGTTGCAGAAGATCCACTGACTTGCGTCGCACGTGGCGGCGGTAAAGCGCTGGAAATGATCGACATGCACGGCGGCGACTTGTTCAGCGAAGAGTAGTCAGCCGAAGGTCCAGGGTAGCCTCAAAAGCTACCCTTGGTCTTAACTGACACGAGAATACGCATAGCCTATGAAGCCAATTTTTAGCCGTGGCCCGTCGCTACAGATTCGCCTTATCCTGGCGGTTTTGGTGGCGCTTGGCGTGATTATCGCCGACAGCCGCCTGGGTACGTTCAGTCAGATTAGAACGTACATGGACACTGCCGTCAGCCCTTTCTACTTTATCTCAAATGGTCCCCGGGAATTGCTGGATAGCGTATCGCAAACGCTGGCAACCCGCGATCAGCTCGAACTGGAAAACCGCGCGCTGCGTCAGGAACTGCTGCTGAAGAACAGCGATTTGCTGATGCTGGGTCAGTACAAACAGGAGAACGCGCGTCTGCGCGAGCTGCTGGGCTCGCCGCTGCGCCAGGATGAGCAAAAAATGGTGACTCAGGTCATCTCTACGGTTAACGATCCTTATAGCGATCAGGTTGTCATCGATAAGGGCAGCGTTAACGGCGTTTACGAAGGCCAGCCGGTGATCAGCGACAAAGGCGTTGTGGGTCAGGTCGTCGCGGTGGCGAAGTTAACCAGCCGCGTGCTGCTCATCTGCGACGCGACGCATGCGTTGCCGATTCAGGTTCTGCGCAATGATATTCGCGTGATTGCGGCGGGTAACGGATGCACTGACGATTTGCAGCTGGAGCACCTGCCGGCGAACACCGATATTCGCGTCGGCGATGTGCTGGTGACCTCCGGTCTCGGTGGCCGCTTCCCTGAGGGCTATCCGGTTGGCGTGGTCTCCTCGGTGAAGCTCGACACGCAGCGTGCGTATACGGTCATTCAGGCGCGCCCAACGGCGGGTCTGCAGCGTCTGCGCTATCTCCTGCTGCTGTGGGGAGCCGATCGTAACGGGGCCAACCCGATGACGCCGGAAGAGGTGCACCGCGTCGCCAATGAGCGTCTGATGCAGATGATGCCGCAGGTTCTGCCGGCACCGGATGCCATGGGGCCGCAAATGCCTGCGCCGGCAACCGGCATAACGCCGCCTTCGCAACCTCTGCCTGCAGGGGGACAATAGTGGCAAGTTATCGAAGCCAGGGACGCTGGGTTATCTGGCTCTCGTTTCTTATCGCACTATTGCTGCAGGTCATGCCCTGGCCGGCGGATTTGACCGTCTTCCGGCCAAACTGGGTGTTCCTGATCCTGCTTTACTGGATCCTCGCCTTACCGCATCGGGTGAACGTAGGCACCGGTTTCGTCATGGGGGCTATCCTCGATCTTATCAGTGGGTCGACACTGGGCGTTCGCGCGCTATCGTTAAGTATCATCGCTTATCTGGTGGCGCTGAAATATCAGCTGTTTCGCAACCTGGCGCTCTGGCAGCAGGCGCTGGTGGTGATGATGCTATCCCTTGCTGTGGATATCGTTGTTTTCTGGGCAGAGTTTTTAGTGATCAACGTCTCTTTCCGTCCGGAAGTGTTCTGGAGTAGTGTAGTAAACGGCGTGCTCTGGCCATGGTTATTCCTGCTGATGCGGAAAGTCCGTCAGCAATTTGCGGTGCAATAAGGTTGATATGACGACTCTGTATCTCGCTTCAGGCTCTCCGCGTCGGCAGGAACTGCTGACGCAGCTGGGGCTATCTTTTGAACGTCTGGTTCCCGGTATTGAAGAACGACGCTTGCCGCAGGAGAGCGCCGGGCACTATGTTGCGCGTCTGGCGCGTGAAAAAGCGCAGGCGGGGGTCGCACTGGCGTCGCGCGATCTGCCGGTGCTGGGGGCGGATACCATTGTTATCCTGAACGGCGAAGTGCTGGAAAAACCGCGCGATGCCGCTCACGCCGCCGAGATGCTGCGCATGCTCTCCGGTAAGACGCATCAGGTCATGACGGCCGTGGCGCTGGCGGATAAGCAGCTGACGCTGGATTGCCTGGTGGTGACGGAAGTCACCTTCCGCCTGCTTTCAGAACAGGATATTGCCAGCTATGTGGCCAGCGGAGAACCTCTGGACAAAGCAGGTGCATACGGTATTCAAGGGTTGGGTGGCTGTTTCGTCAGGAAGATTAATGGCAGCTATCACGCCGTGGTCGGCTTACCGCTGGTAGAAACGTATGAGTTGCTGAGTAACTTTAACTCACTGCGTGAAGAAAAGGGATAAAGATGACGGCAGAATTATTAGTTAACGTAACGCCATCGGAGACGCGCGTTGCGTACATTGATGGCGGTATTCTTCAGGAAATTCATATTGAGCGTGAAGCGCGGCGCGGAATCGTAGGCAATATCTACAAAGGTCGTGTCAGTCGTGTACTGCCGGGGATGCAGGCGGCTTTTGTAGATATTGGCCTGGACAAGGCCGCATTTCTGCATGCGTCAGATATTATGCCGCATACCGAATGCGTCGCCGGGGAAGAACAAAAGCAGTTTACGGTGCGCGATATTTCCGAACTGGTTCGTCAGGGCCAGGACCTGATGGTTCAGGTGGTGAAAGATCCGCTCGGCACGAAAGGCGCCCGCCTGACGACGGACATTACGCTGCCTTCCCGCTATCTGGTCTTTATGCCGGGAGCTTCTCACGTCGGCGTGTCACAGCGTATCGAGAGTGAAGCTGAACGCGAGCGGTTAAAGAAGGTGGTGGCCGAGTACTGCGATGAGCAGGGCGGTTTTATCATCCGTACCGCCGCGGAAGGGGTGCATGAACAGGAGTTAGCCGCCGATGCGGCTTACCTCAAGCGCGTATGGACTAAGGTCATGGAGCGCAAAAAACGGCAGCAGACCCGTTATCAGCTGTACGGTGAACTGGCGCTGGCTCAGCGCGTGCTGCGCGATTTTGCCGATGAGCATCTGGACCGTATTCGCGTCGACTCCCGCCTGACGTATGAATCGCTGGTGGAGTTTACCGCCGAATATATGCCGGAAATGACCAGCAAGCTGGAGCATTACAGCGGCCGTCAGCCGATTTTCGATCTCTTTGACGTGGAGAACGAAATTCAGCGCGCGCTGGAGCGTAAGGTGGAGCTGAAATCCGGCGGCTATCTGGTTATCGATCAAACCGAAGCGATGACCACCGTGGATATCAATACCGGGGCATTTGTCGGTCATCGCAATCTCGACGATACCATTTTTAATACCAATATTGAGGCGACTCAGGCGATTGCCCGCCAGCTGCGTCTGCGCAATCTGGGGGGGATTATCATTATTGATTTCATTGATATGAATAATGAAGATCACCGCCGCCGGGTGTTGCATTCACTGGAACAGGCGTTGAGTAAAGACCGGGTCAAAACCAGTATTAACGGCTTCTCCCAGCTTGGTCTGGTAGAAATGACCCGTAAGCGGACTCGTGAAAGCGTTGAGCACGTGCTGTGTAAGGATTGCCCTACCTGCCACGGACGCGGTACGGTGAAATCGGTGGAAACGGTGTGCTATGAAATCATGCGTGAGATTGTACGTGTGCATCATGCCTACGATTCCGATCGTTTCCTGGTCTATGCTTCTCCTGCGGTTGCGGAAACCCTGAAAGGGGAAGAGTCGCACGCGCTGGCGGAAGTCGAAATCTTTGTCGGCAAACAGGTCAAAGTACAAATTGAACCGCTCTATAATCAAGAGCAGTTCGATGTCGTTATGATGTAATCATCTGGTTTGCCTCTGTTCTGGCGCCCGGGAGCATGGCTAAACGACGCCTTATCCCGGAAGTCAACGCCGCCGACGCGGAGGCAAAGAGACAGATGACGTGTAAAAGTCTGACAAGGAGAGAGGCGTGAGGCGACTGCCCGGGATATTATTGCTCACCGCGGCAACATTGACAGTTGTCGTCGCACTGCTGGTGAGCGGCCTGCGTCTCGTTCTGCCGCAGCTGGACGCATGGCGCCCGCAGCTGCTGGAGAAAATCTCTGCGATTTCAGGCTCGCCGGTCAATGCTTCACAGCTCACGGCCCGCTGGGAAAATTTTGGTCCGACGCTTGACGTGCGCGATGTCTCCGCGGGTCTGAAAGACGGCGGTCAGCTCTCTGTTAAACGGGTCACTCTGGCGCTGGATGTCTGGCAAAGTCTGCTGCACATGCGCTGGCAGTTCCGCGACCTCACCTTCTGGCAGTTGAAAATCCATACCAATTCGCCCATCCAGACCAATGATGGCGGCGATAGCCTGAAAACCGACCATATCGGCGATCTTTTCCTGCGCCAGTTCGACCACTTTATTCTTCGCGATAGCCATTTGAGTTTCGTGACCATTTCCGGGCAACGCGCGGAATTAGCTGTTCCGCAGCTCACCTGGCTGAACACCAATAACCGCCATCGTGCAGAAGGGCAACTGAGTCTCTCCAGTCTGAACGGCCAGCATGGGGTGATGCAGGTACGCATGGATCTGCGTGATGAAAATGGCCTGCTGAATAAAGGGCGCGTATGGCTGCAGGCGGACGATATTGACGTGAAGCCGTGGCTGGGGCGCTGGATGCAGGACAATATTGCATTGCAAAATGCGCGCTTTAGCCTCGAAGGCTGGATGACCATCGACAAAGGCGATATCGCCAGCGGCGACGTCTGGTTGAAGAAGGGCGGCGCCAGCTGGCAGGGGGACGGTCAGCCTCATCGATTGACGGTGGATAATCTGACGGCCCATATCTTCCGCGAGAAGCAGGGCTGGGGCTTCGACATCCCGGATACCCGTATCTCGATCGATGGCAAAGCCTGGCCGCGCGGCGCGCTGGCGATGGCGTGGATCCCGGCCCAGGATGTTGGCGGCGATAACCACGCGCGCAGCGATGAGCTGCGTGTCCGCGCCAGTAATCTCGATCTCACTGGCCTGACCGGGCTGCAACCGATCGCCGATAAGCTGGCTCCTGAGCTGGGCGAGGTCTGGCGCACCACGCAACCTGCCGGCAAAATTGATCTGCTGGCGCTGGATATCCCGCTGCAGGCGGCGGAGAAGTCCCGTTTTCAGGCAAGCTGGAGCGACCTCTCCTGGAAGCAGTGGAAGCTGCTGCCAGGGGCCGAGCATTTCTCCGGTAGCGTTGCCGGAAGCGTGGAAAACGGCTCGCTGCACGCCAGTATGAGCGAGGCTAAAATGCCTTATGCCACGGTCTTCCGCGCCCCGCTGGAAATCGCCAAAGGCGATGCCACCCTTAGCTGGGTGAAGAATGACAAAGGATTTATGCTCGACGGACGCAACATTGACGTGCAGGCGACCGGTGTACGTGCGCGAGGAGGATTCCGCTATTTACAGCCGCAGGATGATGAGCCGTGGCTGGGAATTCTGGCGGGGATCAGCACCAATGACGGCGGTCAGGCATGGCGCTATTTCCCGGAAAACCTGATGGGCAAAGAGCTGGTGGATTATCTCAGCGGCGCGATAAAAGGCGGGCAGTCAACCAACGCGACCCTGGTTTACGGCGGTAATCCGCACCTGTTCCCCTATCTGCATAACGAAGGCCAGTTCCAGGTTTCTGTGCCATTAACCAACGCCACTTTTGCCTTTCAACCGGACTGGCCGGCATTAACCGGGCTGGATATCAACCTCGACTTTATCAATAACGGTTTGTGGATGAAGGCTGATAAGGTCATGCTGGGTAACGTCACCGCCAGCAACCTTGATGCGGTTATCCCTGATTATTCGCGGGAAAAACTGCTTATTGATGCCGATATCAACGGTCCGGGGAAAGATGTCGGCCCCTATTTTAAAGAGACGCCGCTGAAAGAGACGCTGGGTTCGGCACTGGATGAGCTCCAGCTGGATGGGAATGTGAGCGCTCGCTTACATCTTGATATTCCGCTGGATGGCGAGCTGACCACCGCCAAAGGCGATGTCAATCTGGTGAATAACAGCCTGTTTATCAAACCGATTGATACGACGCTGAAGGATCTGACCGGTAAGTTCAGCTTTACAAATGGCGATCTGAAAAGCGAGACCCTGAAAGCCAGCTGGTTTAATCAGCCGCTGAATCTCGATTTTTCCACCACCGAGGGAGCTAAGGCCTTCCTGGTCAACGTTGGAATGAACGCCAGCTGGCAGCCGTCGCATACCGGTCTGCTGCCAAAAGCGGTCAATGATGCCGTGAGCGGTAGCGTGCCGTGGGACGGTAAGGTGGCCATTGAGCTGCCGTACCATGGGAATGCGAGCTATAAGGTTGATATCAACGGCGATCTGAAAAACGTAAGCAGCGACTTACCTTCTCCGGTCGATAAAAAAGCGGGTGAGCCGCTGCCGGTGAAAATTAATGTTGCTGGCGGGTTAAACAGCTTCGAGCTGACCGGCGCGATTGGTGCGAAAAATCATTTCAACAGCCGCTGGTTGCTGAGTCGTAAGCTGACGCTGGATCGGGCGATTTTAACCTCTGATAGCAAAGCCATTTCTCCACTGCCGGATCAGGCCGGCGTTGAGCTGAATATGCCGCCGATGGATGGCGCGGAGTGGCTGGCGCTTTTCCAGGGCGGCGCAGTCAATGAGGTCAGCAGCAATGTTCTCTTCCCGGAACGTATAACGTTGCGTACGCCGTCGCTGACATTTGCTGGCCAAAGCTGGAACAACGTGAGCCTGGTGAGCCAACCGGATGCCGGTGGCTCGAAGGTTGAAGCCCAGGGGCGCGAAATTAACGCCTCTTTGACAATGCGGCAAAATGCTCCCTGGCAGGCCGCTATTCGCTACCTGTATTACAACCCGGCCGCCGCTCAGAAGAGCGGTGAGACGTCCGGCGGGTCGAGCCCGCTTGCCAGTAACCGCCTTGATTTTCGCGGTTGGCCGGATCTTCAGCTGCGCTGCGCAGAGTGCTGGCTATGGGGGCAAAAATACGGGCGCATCGACGGTGATTTCTCAATTAAAGGCGATACCCTGACGCTGGCTAACGGGCTGGTGGATACCGGTTTTGGCCGTCTGACTTCCGACGGCGTATGGGTCAACGCCCCGGGCGGCGTGCGGACGTCGCTGAAAGGCAAACTCCATGGGAATAAAACGGATGCCTTTGCCAGCTTCTTCGGTATTTCAACGCCGGTGAAAGGGTCGTCGTTCGATGTCGATTACGATTTGCACTGGCGCGCACCGCCGTGGCAGCCGGATGTGGCATCGCTCAATGGGGTGCTGAAAAGCCATCTCGGGAAAGGCGAATTTACCGACATCAGCACCGGTCATGCCGGGCAGCTGTTGCGTTTGCTGAGCGTCGATGCGCTGTTGCGGAAGCTGCGTTTCGACTTTAGCGATACCTTCAGCGAAGGCTTCTATTTTGATTCGATCAACAGCACGGCATGGATTAAAGATGGCGTGCTGAATACGGATGATACGCTGGTGGATGGCCTCGAGGCGGATATCGCTATGAAAGGCTCGGTCGATCTGGTACGCCGCCGACTGGATATGCAGGCCGTCGTGGCCCCGGAAATTTCGGCCACCGTCGGTGTTGCGACAGCGTTTGTGATTAACCCGATAGTCGGCGCCGCGGTATTTGCCGCCAGTAAAGTGCTGGGGCCGCTGTGGAACAAAGTATCTATCCTGCGCTATCGCATCACTGGCCCTATCGATCAGCCGCAGATCAATGAAGTTCTGCGCCAGGCGCGCAGCGACAAAAAGCAATGATTTGACGATTGCGGGGAATTACCGCACTCTCAATGGATAGCGTTTTTTATTTCCGCCTGACCGGCGGCAACAAACGAGTAGCATAACGATGAGTCTGAACCTGGTAAGTGAACAATTACTGTCAGCAAATGGCCTGAATCATCAGGATCTTTTTGCCATTCTTGGCCAGTTGGCCGAGCGCCGTCTGGATTACGGTGATCTCTATTTTCAGTCGAGCTATCACGAATCCTGGGTTCTGGAAGACAGCATCATTAAAGATGGTTCGTATAACATTGACCAGGGCGTCGGCGTTCGTGCGGTCAGCGGCGAGAAAACGGGTTTTGCTTATGCCGATCAAATCAGCCGGCTGGCGCTGGAACAGAGCGCGCAGGCGGCGCGTACCATCGTGCGCGACAGCGGCGACGGCAAAGTGCGTACCCTGGGGGCGGTAGAATACAGCGCGCTGTATACCAGTATCGATCCGCTGCAAAGTATGAGCCGCGAAGAGAAACTGGATATCCTGCGCCGCGTCGATAAAGCGGCTCGCGCCGCTGATAAACGCGTGCAGGAAGTGTCCGCCAGCCTGAGCGGCGTATATGAATTGATTCTGGTCGCGGCGACCGATGGGACCTTAGCGGCGGACGTTCGTCCGCTGGTGCGTCTGTCGGTCAGCGTATTGGTGGAAGACGACGGTAAACGTGAACGCGGCTCCAGCGGCGGCGGCGGTCGTTTTGGCTATGACTATTTCCTGGCTGCCGAAGACGGTGAAGTTCGTGCCGATGCCTGGGCGAAAGAAGCGGTGCGGATGGCGCTGGTGAATTTATCTGCCGTTGCCGCCCCGGCGGGCATGCTGCCGGTGGTGCTGGGTGCCGGCTGGCCTGGCGTGTTGCTGCATGAAGCGGTAGGACACGGTCTGGAAGGCGATTTCAATCGTCGCGGTACTTCGGTGTTCAGCGGCCATATGGGTGAACTGGTGGCTTCCGAACTGTGCACCGTGGTGGATGATGGTACCATTGCCAATCGCCGCGGCTCGTTGGCCGTTGATGACGAAGGGACGCCGGGCCAATACAACGTGCTGATTGAGAACGGTATCCTGAAAGGCTATATGCAGGACAAACTCAACGCGCGTTTGATGGGCGTTGCGCCGACCGGTAACGGCCGCCGCGAGTCATACGCCCATCTGCCCATGCCGCGGATGACCAACACCTACATGCTGGCAGGTAAATCGACGCCGCAGGAAATTATTGAATCGGTTGATTACGGTATCTATGCCCCGAACTTTGGCGGCGGTCAGGTCGATATCACCTCAGGTAAGTTTGTGTTCTCCACTTCAGAAGCCTACCTGATCGAAAAAGGGAAGGTCACGAAAGCAGTGAAGGGGGCGACCCTGATTGGTTCCGGGATTGAAGCGATGCAGCAGATTTCCATGGTCGGTAACGATCTGAAGCTGGATAGCGGTGTCGGCGTGTGCGGTAAAGAGGGCCAGAGCGTGCCGGTAGGCGTGGGTCAACCGACGCTGAAAGTCGATAATCTTACCGTTGGCGGAACCGCCTGAGTATTCTGAATGCGCTTCCGCATCTTGCGGAGGCGCACCTTGCACCGGCCATCGTTGCTGTGTGTGTCGTGTCGCTAGCGAGCAATTCCCCGGCCGTGCATCCCCTGGTAAATTTTTGCCACCTCGACGAAATACTCCGTCAGTGAATTAATACAGACCTGAACCTTCAGCGGTAGCTTGTCTTTCTCGGTATACACCGCATACACCGGACGAGGATCGGACTGGTAGCTTGGCAGCAGGATCTCCAGCTCTCCGCGGTTGATCTCTTCGATCGCCCACATCAGCGGAACGTAAGCCACGCCGACGCCTGCGGTCAACCAGCGTACCAGCGTCATGGGGTCGTTGGTGACAAAGCGGCCCTGCGGAATCAGTTTGGTTGAGATCCCTTCCGGGGCGATAATTTCAAATTCATTATCAGGGCGCACGCTGTACTCAAGCCACGAATGGCTGGCGAGATCGGCCGGTTTTTCCGGGATCCCCGCCTGCTGCAGGTAGCTTTTCGCTGCGCAGAGCACCATCGGCATCGAGCCAAGCCGGCGGGAGAAGAGACTGGAATCCTGCAATGCCCCGACACGGATCACCACATCGAGCCCGTCAGCAATCAGGTCCGGCGCCGGAATTCCGGTAACCAGGTTGACGGATAAACCCGGGTACTCTTTCAGCATTCCAGCGGTAATGTGGGCCAGGACATTCTGTGCCATAGTTGAAGAGCAGCCGACGCGCAGCGTACCGATGGGCGTATTGTTAAACGCGTACAGTTGCTCATGGACGTCCTGCGCTTCGAACAGCATTCGTCGGCAGCCCTGGTAATAGATCTTGCCGGCTTCTGTTAAGCCAAGGCTGCGGGTGCTGCGGTTGAGCAGCTTCACCTGGAGTTCATCTTCCAGTCTGGAGACAGTCTGGCTGATGGATGAAACGCTCATCTGGAGCTGGTGTGCCGTGGCGGTAAATGAACCAAGTTCAACCACTTTGGCAAAAACGGACATGCGTTTTAATCGTTCCATTGTTCACTCTGACTTAAAAGTGATTTAGATCACATAATATAGATCATGCTGCAATTGTTACGTTACTATATTGTTAGCTACATAATAAACGCTTCACGCATATCACCTGTACGCTTCTTATCAAGGTCATCATGAGTCTGTTTCCTGTCATCGTGATTTTCGGCTTATCGTTTCCGCCGATCTTCTTTGAGCTGCTAATATCGCTGGCCATTTTCTGGCTGGTACACCGGCTGCTGGTTCCCACCGGCATCTATGATTTTGTCTGGCACCCTGCACTGTTTAATACCGCGTTATATTGCTGCCTTTTTTATCTGATATCGCGTTTGTTCGTTTGAGGTCGATGTGAAAACACTAACAAGAAATATCTTCCGTACCGCAATCACTGTGATACTGGTTATCCTGGCATTTGTCGCGATTTTTCGCGCCTGGGTCTATTACACCGCGTCTCCCTGGACGCGCGACGCGCGATTCAGCGCCGACATCGTGGCTATCGCACCCGATGTATCCGGGCTGATTTCCCAGGTAAATATCAAGGATAACCAGCTGGTTAAGAAAGACCAGGTTTTGTTTGTGATTGACCAGCCGCGTTATCAGAAAGCCCTCGAAGAAGCTCAGGCCGACGTTTCCTATTACCAGACTCTGGCGCAGGAAAAACGTGTTGAAGCCGGCCGCCGTAACAGGCTGGGCGTACAGGCGATGTCTCGTGAAGAGATAGACCAGGCCAATAACGTCTTACAAACGGTAGAGCATCAGCTGGCGAAAGCCGTGGCCAGCCGGGATCTGGCAAAGCTCGATCTTGAACGCACGGTTGTCCGCGCGCCGGCCGATGGTTGGGTGACCAACCTCAACGTTTACAACGGTGAATTTATTACCCGTGGCTCGACAGCCGTGGCGCTGGTTAAGCAAAACACCTTTTACGTGGTGGCCTACCTTGAAGAGACCAAACTGGAAGGGGTACGTCAGGGATACCGTGCGGAAATTACCCCGCTGGGAAGCAGCCGCTCGATTAAAGGTACGGTGGATAGCATCGCCGCCGGGGTGACCAACGCCAGCAGCAGCAGCGACGCCAAAGGGATGGCTTCCGTGGATTCTAACCTTGAATGGGTTCGTCTGGCGCAGCGTGTGCCGGTCCGCATTCGACTCGACAAGCAGCAGGGCAATCTGTGGCCAGCGGGGACAACCGCGACGGTGGTGATTACCGGTAAAGAAGACCGCGATACAACCCAGGTGAACTTCTTCCAGAAACTGGCGATGCGCCTGCGTGAGTTTGGTTAATCGCCATGGGGATCTTCACCATTTCTCCCCGGCACCTGCGCTTCGCGATTAAATTAGCGTGTGCGGTGGTGCTGGCACTCTTTGTCGGCTTCCATTTTCAACTGGAAACGCCGCGCTGGGCGGTACTCACGGCGGCCATTGTCACCGCGGGTCCCGCGTTTGCCGCCGGCGGAGAACCTTATTCTGGCGCGATCCGCTATCGCGGGATGCTGCGTATTGTCGGGACGTTTATCGGCTGTATTGCCGCGCTGGCGATAATCATTCTGATGATTCGCGCGCCGCTGCTGATGATGCTGGTGTGCTGTCTGTGGGCGGGTTTCTGCACCTGGATCTCCTCGCTGGTTCGCGTCGAAAACTCCTATGCCTGGGGGCTGGCAGGCTATACCGCGCTGATCATTATTATCACCATTCATACCGATCCGATGCTGGCGCCGCAGTTTGCCGTTGAGCGTTGCAGCGAGATTGTGGTGGGGATTGTCAGCGCCATTATGGCGGACCTGTTATTTTCCCCGCGCTCGATTAAGAAAGAGATCGATCTTGAGCTGGATAACCTGCTGATCGAACAGTACCGCCTGATGCAACTTTGTGTGGCGCATGGCGACAGCGAAGTGGTTGATAAAGCATGGGGTTCGCTGGTGCGTCGGACCAGTGCGCTGGAAGGAATGCGCAGCAACCTGATTATGGAGTCCTCGCGCTGGGCCAGGGTCAATCAGCGCCTGAAGGCCATTAATACTCTTTCTTTAACGCTGATTACTCAGGCCTGCGAAACGTACCTGATCCAGAATTCGCGCCCGGAAATCGTGACCAATGATTACCGCGAGCTGTTTGCCGAGCCGGTTGAAACCGTACAGGACGTCCATCGACAGCTGAAAAGAATGCGCCGTTTTCTGACCTGGAAGGGGGAGCACAATACGCCGGTCACTATTTACAGCTGGGTTGGCGCCGCGACACGCTATCTGCTGTTGAAGCGCGGCGTGGTCGGCAATACCAGGATCAGCCGGGTTGAAGATGAAGTGCTGCAGGGTGAGGTGGTGATAAAGGCAGGGTCCGCCGAGCGTCATCATGCGATGGTCAACTTCTGGCGCACCTCCATTTCCTGCATTCTTGGGACGCTGTTCTGGCTGTGGACCGGCTGGACGTCCGGTAGCGGGGCGATGGTGATGATTGCGGTGGTGACGTCGCTCGCCATGCGCCTGCCCAACCCACGAATGGTGGCAATAGATTTTCTCTACGGTACGCTGGCGGCCTTACCGCTGGGGGCGCTGTTCTTCCTGGTGATTATGCCCGCCACGCAGCAGAGTATGCTGCTGCTGTGTATCAGCCTGGCGGCGATGGCGTTCTTTATTGGTATTGAGGTACAAAAACGGCGGCTGGGATCGCTGGGGGCGCTGGCGAGTACCATCAACATTCTGGTACTGGATAACCCTATGCAGTTTCAGTTCAGCCAGTTTCTTGATAGCGCGCTGGGCCAGATCGTCGGCTGTTTTCTGGCGCTGATGGTGATTCTGCTGGTACGGGATAATTCACAAGCGCGTACCGGACGTGTGCTGCTGAATCAGTTTGTTTCGGCCGCGGTGTCATCCCTGACGACCAATACCTCTCGCCGTAAAGAGAACCATTTGCCGGCGCTTTATCAGCAGCTGTTCCTCTTGCTGAATAAGTTCCCCGGCGATATCGCCCGTTTCCGCCTGGCGCTGACCCTGATTATTGCCCATCAGCGTCTGCGGGATGCGCCTGTGCCGGTGAACGACGATCTGTCGGCATTTCACCGCCAGCTGCGCCGCACTGCGGACCATGTGATTTCCGCAGGCAGCGATGATAAACGACGTCGCTATTTTGCTCGTTTGTTAGAAGAGCTGGACGTTTATCAGGAAAAACTGCAGGTCTGGGAGGCGCCACCGCAGGTGACGGAACCGGTCCGACGGCTGGTGGATATGTTGCGTAAGTACCAGCATGTATTGACCAATAGCTAACTACCTGAACCGACGCTGAAGCGTCGGTTTTTTTATCACTATACTTAATCGTCGGGGATATTCGCGTTTCGTTCAGGGAAGGAGGGAGAGAAAACCCGGCGCGTGGAGGCATAGGCAGTATTGGCAGGTGGCAATAGCGCGATGTTGACAGGGTGTGGGCGATGACTATCTATACATTTGATTTTGATGATATAGCCGATCAGCAGGATTTCTATCGTGAATTTTCGCGGAGCTTCTCGCTCAACCGCGAGCAGGTGAACAATCTGGACTCATTGTGGGAAGCCGTTACCAGCGGTCTGCTGCCGCTGCCGCTGGAGATTGAGTTTATTCACTTAAGCGATAAGCAGCGTCGGCGCTTTGGCGCCTTGATATTGCTGTTTGATGAAGCGGAAGAAGAGCTGGAAGGGGAGCTACGGTTTAACGCCAGGCAGGCATAAAAAAGCCCCCGACAAGCGGGGGCAAGTCGTCGGATAAGACGACGAGGGTTTATTTGTACAACTCAGCTGTAGCGTGCCAGCTATCGCCGGTACGGGCTTCAATAATACGGTAGCTGCTTGCGCCTTCTTTTTCGGCTTTAGCCGCCAGTTCATGGCGCATATCCATCGGGGCGCTGCCTACCTGAGAAACAGAGATGGTGCCCATCGACTGCAGGTTTTGAGCTTGTTCCGCGTTGACCTGATGTACGGCGGCGCTAGCGCCGAAGGAGAGAACGGAAGCCAGGCCCAGGGATGCGATGATCATTGAACGTTTCATAATCTTTACTCCAACCATTTGTTGCAGCGGCGGGAGGCTTTATATGGGCCTGGGCCGCTGTGAATTATTCGTATTTAGTTCGTAACCGACAATCATTACGTCTTATTTATAAAGCTCTGCCGTAGCGTGCCAGTGGTCACCGGTACGGGCTTCGATGATGCGATAAGAAGACGCACCTTCTTCCTGAGCTTTTTTGTTCAGCATCTCATGCATATCCATCGGGGAAGAACTCACCGCGCCGACGGAAATGGTACCGATTGACTGACGGCCTTGCGCCTGATCGCTGTTGATAGAGTCAGCGGCGAAAGCGCCAAAGGACAGAACAGACAGGATGCTTAGTGCAGCTACAGTTGTTTTGATTTTCATGATGTTCACCTCGTCGAATCTTATTATTGAGGGCTCTTCGTTTCGTGACCCTCATCACAAAATCAAGTATACACTAATCACCAAAAATATTAATACCACGCTAATGGTTGTATGAGTAAATAATTACAAAGAATTGTCGTTTTTATAACGTATAAGAATTAGAAATGTCATTTACTCGCCATAGAAGTCTGATATAGCGATTAAAATCATATAGATAGGGTATTTTGATATTTTGTGCGCTTCTGGCCCGTTCATTCGGTAAAAGTATGTATAGAGGCCGAAAACCACACTAAATGTTAAAGAAATGCAATATTTTTGAAAAGACCCTCTGGTGGGAACCAGAGGGGAGGCTCTCAGAGTTCCTGTTCAAACAGGACGAGAATGGCGTCGTACAGATCTTTGACGGTGAAGCCTCTGGCCGGGGTCGTAAAGATAGTGTCATCGCCGGCAATGCTGCCGAGAATCCCTTCCGCCTTCCCGAGAGAGTCCAGCAGGCGAGCAATCAGCTGCGCAGCGCCCGGGCTGGTATGGATAACCACGACCGCATCGTTATAGTCGATATCCAACACGAGGTTTTTCAGCGGGCTGGAGGTCGTAGGAACGCCAAGTTCGGCAGGCAGGCAATAGACCATCTCCATTTTGGCGTTACGGGTACGAACCGCGCCAAATTTTGTCAACATGCGGGAGACTTTCGATTGGTTGATATTATCGAAACCTTCTTCCTGCAGCGCCTGGACGATTTCACCTTGAGAGCTGAACTTTTCTTCTTTAAGCAGCAGTTTAAACGCTTTAACCAGTTCTTCTTGTTTTGCCGAACTTCGCATAAGTCACCCAAATTATGGTGGTAAAAACAACATCATTATGCATAGTAATGAATTTTTATGCAAATAATCCGCAGGGGGATAAAGTAAATAATGTTATGAAGGGGGCATATTTTAGCAAATAACCCTGCTAAGGAACATGCCTTCATCACAGCGCGTAAATCGCTGTAAAAGTAAACTAAATGTTATGAGAATGATGTTGTTTTGCCGAGTGAGCTGGGTGTATTGTAACCAATAGTCGATCCGGTACTACGTTTTGCTGGATGGTCAGTCTCAGGGATGAAAATGCGAAGCGGATGCATCGCTGCGCACCAGAACGCATTCTTCAACCATACTTATTGTAATTGTTCATCTTGTGAATTAAGGTCCAGGCGACGGAGTAACGAAAGACTATATTAACCATAATAAGGAGTTTAGGATGAAAGTTGCAGTCCTCGGCGCCGCTGGTGGAATCGGCCAGGCGCTTGCCCTACTACTTAAGACCCAACTGCCTTCAGGTTCAGAACTCTCGTTGTACGACATTGCTCCGGTCACGCCGGGCGTGGCGGTTGATCTTAGCCATATTCCTACCGATGTAAAAATCAAAGGTTTCTCCGGTGAAGACGCAACTCCGGCGCTTGTTGGGGCTGATGTGGTGCTGATTTCCGCCGGCGTAGCCCGTAAACCAGGCATGGATCGCTCCGATTTATTTAACGTTAACGCTGGTATCGTGAAGAACCTGGTACAGCAGATAGCGAAAACCTGCCCGCAGGCCTGCATCGGTATCATTACTAACCCGGTGAACACCACGGTGGCCATCGCGGCAGAGGTGCTGAAAAAAGCCGGCATTTACGATAAGAACAAACTGTTTGGCGTGACCACGCTGGACATCATCCGTTCAAATACCTTTGTGGCTGAGCTGAAAGGTAAATCCGCATCCGACGTTGAAGTGCCGGTTATTGGCGGCCACTCCGGCGTGACCATCCTGCCGCTATTGTCACAGATTGCTGGCGTGAGCTTCAGCGAGCAAGAAGTTGCCGATCTGACAAAACGCATCCAGAACGCCGGCACCGAAGTTGTTGAAGCGAAAGCCGGTGGCGGTTCTGCCACGCTTTCTATGGGGCAGGCGGCCGCCCGCTTTGGTCTTTCCTTAGTGCGTGCGATGCAGGGCGAGAAAGGCGTGGTCGAATGCGCTTATGTTGAAGGTGATGGCCAGTACGCGCGTTTCTTCTCGCAACCGTTACTGCTGGGCAAAAACGGCATCGAAGAGCGTCAGTCGTTCGGTAAGCTAAGCGCATTTGAGCAACAGGCGCTGGAAGGCATGCTCGATACGCTGAAGAAAGATATCGCCCTGGGCGAAGATTTTGTTAACAAGTAATTGTTCTGATTTGCCAATGATATAAACGAGCGGGCAGCCTTGCCCGCTCGCTGTTTTTAAAGCCTCCGCCGTTTCGCCCCGCTGTTGATTGTTATCAAAATGTGATCGCCTCTGCAACTTCGGCAATCCCTTCCTGATTCTTGATTTTTTGGTCACGCCCCGCCCGAATTTCCACCCGGCTCTTAAGGCGGCCCGGCTTTTGGCTGGCTTATATTGATTCCACCTTGCCGCCATCACCGGGAAAAACATGACCTCCTTAATGCTCAAGCGCAGTGATTACTTCACGAGTGCCGCCCATCCGGTGGCGGTGGAGCACCGCTGCCCGCAGGATATCTTTCCTCTGCATCGCCATGATTTTGACGAAATCGTTATTGTCTGGCGCGGCAACGGATTACACATCTGGAACGGGCTGCCGTACCGCATTACTTACGGTGACGTGCTGTATGTGACCCAGCAGGATAGCCATTACTACCAGTCGGTCGATAACCTCGAGCTGGGCAACATCCTGTTTTGCCGCGACCGCCTGCGCCTGGGCACCGACTGGCACAATCTGCTGCCCGGCACGGAAACCCACCAGCAAAGCCGTAGCTGGCGATTAACCCGGGAGTCGCTGGCAGTGATCCGCCAGCACGTCGAGCGCCTGGCCGGCGAGTGCGGCAGGCGGGACCCTGTTTCTTTACGCCTGACCGAGTCGATATTTCTCGAACTGGTACTTTTGCTGATGCGCCACCGCTACGCACCGGACAAGCTGACTTCTCATGCCCGTCAGGATATCGATCTGGTCATCGCCAGCCTCGGCTCGCGGCTGAATGAGAGATTTGAGCTGGAATCCCTCTGCGCGCAGCACCAGCTTTCTCCGCGTTCGGTACGCGACGCTTTCAAACAGATAACCGGTATGACCATCAGCCGCTACCAGATGCAGCGCCGCCTGTGCCGCGCCATCACGCTGCTCGGCACCAGCGACCTCTCCATTGCAGAAGTGGCGGAGGTAAGCGGTTTTAGCGACAGCAACTATTTCTCGGTCATCTTTCAGAAAAGCTTTAACCAGTCCCCCAGCCACTGTCGACGAGCGCTTCAGGCGCGGGGTCTGGGACGTGGACATTTTCCTTTCTCAGACGATTTATCCTCATCAGGAGACAACCTATGAATATACCCTCCACGCTTAATACCGCGCTATTTGGTATCGGGCTCAATACCTACTGGCCGCAGTTCAGCGGCCTCGAACAGCGCCTGCTGGGCTACCTGCAGGAGATTGAAGAGCAGCTCTCTGCGCCATCGCTCACGGTGCTGAACGGTGGGCTGGTGGATTCGCTGGAGAAAAGCGATGCGCTGGCCCTGCGTCTCAGGCAGTTTTCCCCGGACGTTATTGTGATAGCCATCAGCACCTATGCCCTGAGCTCCACCGTGCTGCCGCTGGTGCAGCAGTTTAGCGTGCCGGTGCTGATCCTGGCCCTCCAGCCGGAGCGGACGTTGCCGTACAGCGTGATTCGCGATCTGCCCGATCGCGGGGCGCGCACCGGCGAGTGGCTGGCGCATTGCCAGGCGTGCAGCGCGCCGGAACTGGCGAACGTCTTTAATCGCGCCGGGATCCACTGGGAAATGATCGTCGGAGCATTGCACAACGATCCCCACGTCTGGCGGGAAACCCGCGCCTGGCTGACGGCGCTGACGCTGAAAAAGCAGCTGGCGCAGACGCAGATTGGCGTGCTCGGCCACTACTACAACGGCATGTACGACGTCTATTCCAACATGACGAACCTCTCGGCGAAGCTGGGCGTTCGCTTCCAGCCGCTGGAGATGTGCGAGCTGATGAGCTGGCGCGAGCAGGTTTCCGACAGGCAAATAGAAGAGAAACGGCGGGAAATAAGGGAAAAGCTGGTCATCGATGACAGCTGCGATGAGCGGGAGTTGCTGCGGGCAACGCATACCGCCGTCGCTCTCGACGACCTGGTCAGGGAAAACAAACTGCACGCGCTGGCGTACTACTACGAAGGCACGCCGGGCAGCGCCCATGAAAATATCGTCACCTCGCTGATTCTGGGCAACACGCTGCTTACCGGGCGGGATATTCCGGTTGCCGGGGAGTACGAAGTTAAAAACGTTATCGCGATGAAAATTCTCTCTTTACTCGGGGCCGGAGGCTCGTTTGCCGAACCTTACGGCATTGATTTCGATGATGATGTCGTACTGTGGGGGCATGACGGCCCGGCTCATCCGGCGATGGCTGAAGGTGAAGTGCGCCTGGTGCCTTTGCCGGTTTATCACGGTAAGCCCGGCAAAGGGATCTCGATCCAGATGAGTGTACGCAACGGGCCGGTCACCTTCCTGTCGGTGGTGGAGGACGTCAACAACCGGGTGATTTTGCAGTACGCCGAAGGAGAATCGCTGGCGGGAGAAATACTGGATATCGGCAACACCAACAGCCGCTACCGCTTCGCCTGCGGCGCCCGGGCCTTCACCGAAAGCTGGTCGCGCGGCGGGGCGGCTCATCACTGCGCCATCGGTATCGGGCACCACGGTACGACGCTTGAAAGGCTCGCCAGTCTGCTCGGCGTGACGGCTACCCGCATTGTATAACCGCAAAGGAGAACCTTTATGAGTGCAAAAATTGGTATTTTCGCCATCGGTCTTGAAGCGTACTGGCCGCAGTTTTCGGGCATGAAAGAGCGACTGATGGAGCATCATCAGCGGCTGCTGGAGAAATTCTCGCCGCGCGACGTCGTTGCCGCAGGCATGGTGGACAATCCGGCAAGAGCGCGGGAGGCGGGGCTGCGCTTTCAGGCGGAAGATGTGGATATTATTTTCTGCCACCTGACAACCTACGCCTCGTCCGAGGCCCTGTTGCCGGTAGTGCGCACGCTGGGCAACGTGACGCTGGTGCTGCTGAACGTCCAGTCGGTTCCCGCGTTGGATCTGGATAGAACCCTGACTATCGACGACTGGTTGGGCAAAGGTTGTACCTGCGCCGGGCTGCCCGAAATGACCGCCGTGCTGCGCCGTTTCGAGCATCCTTTTGCGGTGGTTTCCGGCTACCTTGAAGGAGATACGATCCTTGATGAGAAGATTAGCCAGTGGTGCGACGCGGCCAACGCCTGCCGTCGCCTGAAGTCAGGGAACATCGGCATTCTTGGCCGTCCGTATCCGGGGATGATGGATCTCAACGTCGATGAGACGCAGATTTTCCGCACCTTCGGCAGCTACGTGAAGCATCTGAACTGGGAGGATATCGCGGCCAATATTGCCCACGGCTTTAACCAGGACGACATCGAGCGGGCGGGTCGGGAGGTGAAAGAGGTTTTCCGCCTGCCGGAGGATCTGGATGAGCAGCATCTGACCTCAATGATTGAGGTCTATCTGGCCACCCGCAGGCTGGTGGATGAGCACCGGCTGATTGCGCTGTCGAACCACTTCGAGGTGCAGCCCAGCGGCTATATGCACCAGATTATCTCCGCGTCGAATCCGGTCTTCTCCATGCTGACCCGGCAAGGGATCGCCTGCCCGGTTGAGGCCGACGTCAAAACGGCGATCGCGCTGACGCTGATGAAATCCCTGGCCGGCAGCGCAACGCTGACCGAGCTGTATTCGATGGATTTCAATCAGGATCTTTGCATCGTCGGGCACAGCGGGGCAGGCGATCCGGACATCGCCGATGAAAAATCCCTGCTCAAAATGAGCGCCGTCTTCCACGGCAAGCCGGGCAGCGGTTTTCTGACCCAGTTTACCCCGGCCACCGGGCCGGTAACCCTGGCTTCCGTTACTCAGGGGGCCGACGGTCAGTACATGCTGGTGCTGGCCGAGGGCGAGCTGGTGGAAGGCAGAACGCTGCAGCTTGGGGATACGAACGCCCTGTTCCGTTTCCGCAAAGGGCTGCGCGCTTTTGTGGATGACTGGTCCGCCTGCGGCCCGACCCATCACTGCGCGATGGGACGGGGATACCACGCCCAGGCGTTTCATAAACTTGGGCAGCTGTTGAAGATCCCTGTCCACGAGGTGTGATCTTCAGGCGCACGATCGTCCTGATCCAATTGCTGTCGCGCGCCGTACGACCAGTGGGAAGCCCGCTTTCTCCCATTTAATCCTTACTTTTTTGTGATACCCGCTATCGCCTGGCCTCCCTTTGCCGAAATTTGGCCCGGGGAGCCTGACTATTCTCTTGTGAGGTTAATATGAACACGTTATCGACCCCTCCCACGGCCGTCGCCCACGGCAGACGCTACAGCTTTCTGGTCGCCATCGGGGCAAGCATCGGCGGCCTGCTGTATGGCTACGACACGGGCATTATTGCCAGCGCCTTGCTCTTTCTGCGCGAGGATTTCGCCATCGCGGACAACGCCTTTATGCAGTCGGTGGTCACCTCCGCCACGCTTCTCGGCGCGATATTTGGCGCGCTGCTGACCGGCCCGCTCTCGGATCGTCTGGGGCGGCGCAGAACCGTCATCGTCATCTCAATACTGTTTGCTTTATTCGCTCTCGGCTGCGCTTTAGCGACCTCCCTCAATATGCTGATTGTCATGCGTTTCCTGCTTGGCCTGGGCGTCGGAGGCTCCTCGCAAATTGTTCCGATGTATATCGCCGAGCTGGCGCCTGCCCATCGGCGCGGCGCTCAGGGCGTGCTGTTCCAGATGATGATCTGCGTCGGCACGCTGCTGGCCTACGCCGTAGGCTATCTGCTTGGGCCGTCCGGCGCCTGGGAGTGGATGCTCGGGCTGGCGGTTATCCCGGCGGTGATTTTTATCGTGATGATGCTGTATCTGCCGGAAAGCCCGCGCTGGCTGGTGGGCAAGCAGCAGGCTAAACGGGCGGAGGAAATCCTCGTCCGCGTAGGGCGCACCGGGCACGAAGCCGCTCAGGAAGTCAAGGAGATAGGGCGGCTGCATCAGGACCAGCAGTCGAGCTGGAGAGAGCTGTTCCAGCCCTGGGTGCGGCCCGCGCTGGTCGCCGGTCTGGGCATCGCTATTTTCTCTCAGGCTACCGGCATCAGCGCCATCATCTATTACGCCCCTTCCTTGCTGGTGATGGCGCAGTTTGGCAAGTCGGTGGCGATCCTCGGCTCCGTCGGGATCGGCGTGGTGCTCACGGTATTCACCCTGTTAGGCATTTGGCTGCTGGACGTGCTCGGGCGGCGGCGCCTGATGCTGATTGGCCTGCCCGGCGCGGTGGTGGTGCTGGCGGTGATGTCGATGCTGTTGCCATGGTCCGCCCACGCGCAGGAGCTGCTGAGTGACGGCCATAAAATTATCGTGCTGGCCTGCCTGCTGGGATATTTCGCCTTCAACGGCGGCAGCCTGTCGGTTGTGACCTGGCTGTACTGCGCCGAAATCTTCCCCCTTGGCGTGCGGGGAAAAGGCACGGCTTTGTGCTCGTTTGCGCTGTGGGTGGTCAACTTCCTCGTCACCCTGCTGCTCTATTTCACGGCCGATGCGCTTGGCATCGGCCTGGTGTTCGGCGCGCTGGCCGCGGTCAACGCGCTCGCCTGGGTCTTCGTGTGGCGCTATGCCCCGGAGACGCGGGGGAGAACGTTGGAGGATATCGAACAGAGCCTGCTTAACGGGCAGTTCAACGCGCGCAATGCCGCTTCTTCGGGCGTTTTGCTCAATAAAATCAACTCAGACTGAGAGGTCGTTATGGCATTTGAAACAGATATTCCGGACAGCCAGCGTGCGCTGTTCCTGATGGCGAAAGAAACCCTTGAGCTACAGACTACCGCCGTGCCGCAGCCGCAGGCCGGGGAAGTGCTGCTGAAAATCGGCTCGGTCGGCGTGTGCGGTTCGGATAAGCATTTTTACTTCGACGGCCGCTGCGGCAGCGAAATGATTACCGCGCCGATGATTATGGGACACGAGTTTGGCGGGGCGATTGTGGCGGTGGGGCAGGGAATTTCGCCGCACCGCGTCGGGCAGCGCGTATCGGTGGATCCGCTGGTACCCTGCGGCCGCTGCCGGCACTGTGTGCAGGGCAATTATAATATCTGTCCGACGCAGAAGTTTTTCGGCGTACCGGGTACCTATGGCGCCATGCAGCAGTATCTGTGCGTCCCGTCAGGCAACGCGCACGCTATCAGCGACGCCATTAGCGACGGCGCGGCGGCGATGGTTGAAACGATTTCAGTCGCGCTGGCAGGGGCGCAAAAAGGGCAGATTGGTCTGGGGTCCCGCGTGTTAATCACCGGCGGCGGCCCGGTGGGGTTATTCGCCGTTCAGGTCGCTAAAACGCTGGGCGCCACGGAAGTGGTGCTGGTTGAGCCTCAGGAGGGGCGGCGCAAAATTGCCCATGAGCTGGGGGCTGAAACGCTGAGTACTCTGGCCGATAACGACCGGCAGTATGACGTGCTGCTTGAATGCACGGGCGTACAGTCCGTGCGCCACGACGCCTGTCTGAGCGTACTTTCCGGCGGGCGGGCAATCATGATCGGCGTGGGTGAACAGGTGGGCGGCTTTCCCATGTCAGCGGTGATAGAACGCGAAGTCACCATTCACGGGGTGATGCGCTATAAGTTCACCTGGCCTGCGGTTATCGCGGCGCTGGAGGAGCAGAGGCTGAACGCCGATATTTTGATCAGCCGACGTTTGCCGCTGGCGCGCGCCCAGGAAGCATGGACGCTCCCGATGACGAATGAAATTAAGACGATGATCGACGTTAACGCCTGATTGACGTTAACGTCACTGTCAAAAGCTAAAGCCCGGTCTCGGGCTTTAGTTGGTTGCCGGATATTCCTGAACGGCGATATGCAGCGTGATTTTTTTGTCATCGCGCATGATAACCACCGGAATTTCTGAGCCTGGGCGGATTTCCGCGACCTGGTCCATGGTTTCGAGAGCAGAAACCGCCGGTTTGTCATTCACCGAAATGATCACGTCGTTGGCGCGGATACCGGCCTGGGCCGCCGGACCATCCGGAGCAACGTCATTAACCACAATCCCCTGCAGCTGATCGATGCCGCCGCCCTGAGCATGCAGCGGCGCAATCTCGCGGCCGCTGATACCGATATAACCGCGGATCACGCGGCCATCGCGGATCAGCTTATCCATAATCTTGGTTGCCAGCTGGAAGGGAATCGCAAAGCCGATCCCTTCCGGCGTTTCGCCATCGTTGCTTTTATCAAATGACAGCGTGTTGATGCCCATCAGTTCGCCCAGCGAGTTCACCAGCGCACCGCCGGAGTTGCCGTGGTTGATTGAGGCGTCGGTTTGCAGGAAATTTTGCCGTCCGGTCGGGTTCAGGCCGATACGACCGGTAGCGCTGATAATCCCTTGCGTAATCGTCTGACCGAGGTTGTAAGGGTTACCAATCGCGAGGACAACATCGCCGATATGCGGCACCCGTTTCGGGTTGATAGGAATGACCGGCAGGCCGGCATTGGCGTTAATTTTTAATACCGCCAGGTCAGTCAGGGTATCAGAACCAACCAACAACGCTTCAAAAACGCGACCATCCTGCAGGGCGACAATAATCTGATCCGCGTCATTGATGACGTGTTTGTTGGTCAGGATGTAGCCACGCTGGTCCATGATAACGCCGGAGCCCAGAGTCAGCTGATTATGGCTGGTACCGTTCAGCGCGCGGTTATAGACGTTGACCACCGCAGGGGCAGCGCGGCGAACGGCAGAATTATAGCTGGCGGGCGACTCGTCCGCGCTATCGTACTGGGTCGTCGTCGACAGTTGCCATTGACGCAGCGAAGGCATTACGGCCAGCAGCAGGCCTCCGACGATCAAACCAATGAGTACAGAACGTAAAAACTTTCCAGGCATGATACCGGTATCGTTGATGGATGGACATGCGCAGCATAGCACGAGTTATCCGGACATCGTACTGCGGGCGATGTCCGGAAAGGCGTGTTATCGCAGCAGCAGATAGATGCTTTCGTTACCGCGAATGACGTTCAGGGCGATGACAGCCGGCTTGCTCTCCAGCACTTTACGTAGTTCGGCAATAGAGCGCACGCGCTCGCGGTTAAGGCCGATAATAATATCGTCCTTATGCAGGCCAACCTGCGCCGCCGGGCTTCCTTTATCGACGTTGTCGACGGCGACGCCTTTGGTGCCGTCTTTCAACTGACCGTCGCTCAGCGATGCCCCCTGAAGCGCAGGGATGATGAGATCGGCGCTGGCGGTAGACGAGGTGCTCTTATCCAGAGTGACTTCGACATCCAGCGGTTTCCCGTCGCGCAGCAGGCCCAGCTTCACTTTGGTGCCCGGCTCGGTCGTGGCAATTCGCGAACGCAGCTCGGCAAAGCTGCTCAGCGGTTTACCGTTCATGCTGACAATCACGTCGCCGGACTTAATCCCGGCTTTCGCTGAACCTGAATTTGGTAAGACTTCGCTGACGAAGGCCCCGCGCTGAGCGTCGATATTCATCGCTTTAGCAATATCCGCGCTCATTTCCATGCCTTTAATTCCCAGCAGGCCGCGTTTGATTTCACCAAACTGGATCAGCTGTTGAGCGAGGGTTTTCGCCATATTACTCGGAATGGCAAAGCCTATGCCGACGCTGCCACCGCCTGGCGCCAGAATCGCGGTGTTGATACCAATCAGCTCGCCGTTCAGGTTCAGCAGCGCGCCGCCGGAGTTACCCCGGTTGATAGAGGCATCGGTCTGGATAAAGTTCTCCAGTCCTTCAAGGTTGAGACCGCTGCGACCGAGTGCGGAGATAATACCTGATGTGGCGGTCTGCCCGAGGCCAAACGGATTACCGACGGCCACGGCGAAATCGCCAACGCGAAGTTTATCGGAATCGGCGATCGCGATTTGCGTCAGATGGCTGGGGTTTTGTAATTGCAGCAGGGCGATATCGCTCTGATCGTCGCTGCCGACCAGCTTCGCATCAAATTCGCGGCCATCGTTAAGCTGAACGCTGATTTTCTGTGCCTGGCTGATCACGTGATTATTGGTTAAGACATAGCCTTTGGCGGCATCGATGATGACCCCGGAGCCCAGACCTTCAAAAGGCTGAGCCTGCTCCTGCGGCGCATTGTCGCCAAAGAACTTTTTCAACTCTTCCGGCATGTTTTGCGCCGGGGCGGCGGTCCCTTCAACCTGTACGCTCACGACCGCGGGCAGCACTTTTTCCAGCATCGGCGCAAGGCTTGGCAAAGCTCCCTGGCCGGGTACCTGCGTGGGTAACGATGCCGTCGCCGTAGGTAAAACCGACAACGATAACCCGATGCTTAACGCTAACGCACTCAACAGCAAAGTCTGTTTCTTCATTAGATGCTGGCTCTCGTAACCTGAGGTGTATGGAAAAACGTCCCGAATGGCCTGATGTTATTGAATTTTCAACCGGCTAACAATGCGGTCAATGATTAAATAATAGCTGGGATGTGGGGTTGAGGCGGGCGCAGAGAGTGCGCCCGGATAATATTTTTGCTGGCAGGGATAAATCAGTCGCGTTTTGCGCCACCGCGCAGCAGGCCGGATGCGCCTTCAGAATAATCGCGCGGCATCTGGACCGGTGCCTGATCGTTACCGGCTTCTGATTCTGCCAGGCGATTGCGGAACGGGTTTGCATCCGCCATGGTATCCGGCAGCAGACTGCTGGAGCTTTTAGCCATGTGCTGATACAGCTGGCGGTAATCATCGGCCATGTTATCCAGCAGTTCAGCGCTGCGGGCAAAATGACTGACCAGCTCTTCACGATACTCTTCAAGCTCTGTTTTATTCTTTTCCAGTTCGAACTGCAGCGCCTGCTGTTGACGTAATTTGCGGTTGCCAAAACGCATGGCGACGGCACCGATGATGATACCGACAACTAGCCCAATTAGCGCATATTCCCAGGTCATGTACATCTCCCGTTGTTTTGTGGTTCCGTAGGGTGGCTGTAAGGCTCTCCGCCTGCGCCCGATAGTGCCACTATAACCGCTAATTCCACAGAAGTGGAATCCTGGCGTATCATCGCGTAGTGTAGAACGGCCTTTTTTTCGTCAATCGTGAGCTTCAGCATTACGGTTTTCAAGGAATAACAATTAGATCATGCAAAGCCTGTCCCCAACATCGCGTTACCTTTTAGCTCTCAAAGAGGGCAGCCATCAACCTGACGACGTCCAGCAGGAAGCGGTAAGCCGCCTCGATACTATCTATCATGAACTGCAGAATAAACCCGTTCCGGCGCCACAAAGCGGCGGCCTGCGGGCAAAATTCGGCAAACTGCTGGGTAAGCGTGAACCTACCGTCGAGACGGCTGCCGTACGTGGCCTCTATATGTGGGGGGGCGTCGGGCGAGGGAAAACCTGGCTGATGGACCTGTTTTATCATAGCCTGCCCGGCGATCGTAAGCAGCGCCTGCACTTCCATCGCTTTATGCTGCGCGTCCATGAAGAGCTGGTGGCCCTGCAGGGACACAGCGACCCGCTGGAAATCCTCGCCGATCGCTTCAAGGCGGAAACCGACGTTCTCTGTTTTGATGAGTTTTTTGTCTCCGATATTACTGATGCCATGCTGCTGGGCGGTCTGATGAAAGCCCTGTTTGCGCGTGGCATCACGCTGGTGGCTACCTCGAACATCCCGCCAGATGAGCTCTATCGCAACGGCCTGCAGCGCGCCCGTTTCCTGCCCGCGATCGAGGCGATTAAACAGCATTGCGACATTATGAATGTGGACGCGGGCATTGATTACCGCCTGCGCACGCTGACGCAGGCCCATCTTTGGCTGTCGCCGCTCGATGCGCAGACGCAGCAGCAGATGGATAAACTGTGGCTGGCCTTAGCGGGGGCGAAACGCGAGCAGACGCCGACGCTGGAAATTAACCATCGACCGCTCCCGACATTAGGCGTCGAAAACCAGACGCTGGCGGCCTCGTTTGCTACCCTATGCGTGGACGCGCGCAGTCAGCACGATTACATCGCGCTTTCGCGCCTGTTCCATACCGTCATGTTGTTTGATGTACCGGTGATGACGACGCAGCTGGAGAGTGAAGCCCGGCGGTTTATCGCCCTGGTGGATGAGTTCTACGAGCGGCACGTTAAGCTGGTTGTCAGCGCCGCGGTGCCGCTGTATGACATTTATCAGGGAGAGCGGCTGAAGTTTGAGTTTCAGCGCTGCTTATCGCGCCTGCAGGAAATGCAAAGCGAAGAGTATTTGAAACGCCCGCATATGCCTTAACTGGCGGGCGTTCCCCCGCGCATCGTGTTGCCATGACATAAGGATATCGCGCGGCAACGCGCCGCCGAAAAAAGCAGGTTCAAATCACATAAAGGGGTCGATCTTTGGCCCCGACTTCTCTATAATCTTGCGACCCCACGTTACAAGAAGGTTTTTTTCCCAAAACTTTCTATAGTGCCGGCATAGGCTATTCGAAGGGGTAGGTTTGCTGGACAATGTCGTGTGAACCTCAACTGACTAAACGTTTGGGTGTTCACCAACGTGTAACTTATTATTTGGGTAAGCTTTTAATGAAAACTTTTACAGCTAAACCAGAAACCGTAAAGCGCGACTGGTATGTTGTTGACGCGACCGGTAAAACTCTGGGCCGTCTGGCTTCTGAACTGGCTCGTCGCCTGCGCGGTAAGCATAAAGCGGAATACACTCCGCACGTCGATACTGGTGATTACATCATCGTTCTGAACGCAGAAAAAGTTGCTGTAACCGGCAACAAGCGCGAAGACAAAATGTACTACCATCACACCGGCCACATCGGTGGTATCAAAGAAGCGACCTTTGAAGAGATGATTGCTCGCCGTCCTGAGCGTGTGATTGAAATCGCGGTTAAAGGCATGTTGCCAAAAGGCCCGTTGGGTCGTGCTATGTACCGTAAACTGAAAGTTTACGCGGGTAACGAGCACAACCACGCGGCACAGCAACCGCAAGTTCTTGACATCTAATCGGGATTATAGGCAATGGCTGAAAATCAATATTACGGCACTGGTCGCCGCAAAAGTTCCGCAGCTCGCGTTTTCATCAAACCAGGCAGCGGCAAAATCGTTATCAACCAGCGTTCTCTGGAACAGTACTTCGGTCGTGAAACTGCCCGCATGGTAGTTCGTCAGCCGCTGGAACTGGTCGACATGGTTGAGAAACTGGATCTGTACATCACCGTTAAAGGTGGTGGTATCTCTGGTCAGGCTGGTGCGATCCGTCACGGTATCACCCGCGCTCTGATGGAGTATGATGAGTCCCTGCGTGGCGAACTGCGTAAAGCTGGCTTCGTTACCCGTGATGCTCGTCAGGTTGAACGTAAGAAAGTCGGTCTGCGTAAAGCACGTCGTCGTCCTCAGTTCTCCAAACGTTAATTGTTTTCTGCTTACGCAGAACAATTTGCGAAAAAACCCGCTTCGGCGGGTTTTTTTATGCATAAACCTGCGGTTATCCACAAGCAAATCGCCTGTTCTTACCACTTTTTCAGCATTTCCAGAATCCCCTCACCACAATGCCTTCAAGATCTGGTAAACTATCATCCAATTTTCTGCCCAAATGCTGGTGATTGTTCGTTTTTTGTTTTTTTCGCATAAACAATAATGACTTCACGCGAATGGGGTTTTTACATCTGGCTGGCCACGCGTGGCTGGTAGCAGTACAAAAATTCTGAATATACCTGGAGGTTTTCATGGCTGTCGCTGCCAACAAACGTTCGGTAATGACGCTGTTTTCTGGTCCTACTGACATCTATAGCCACCAAGTCCGCATCGTGCTGGCAGAAAAAGGTGTTAGTTTTGAGATAGAGCACGTGGAGAAGGACAACCCACCTCAGGATCTGATTGACCTCAACCCGAATCAAAGCGTACCTACGCTGGTGGATCGTGAGCTCACTCTGTGGGAATCCCGCATCATTATGGAATATCTGGATGAGCGTTTCCCGCATCCACCGTTAATGCCGGTCTATCCGGTCGCGCGTGGAGAAAGTCGTCTGTACATGCAGCGTATCGAGAAAGACTGGTATTCGTTGATGAACACCATTCAGACCGGTACCGCAGCGCAAGCGGATACCGCACGTAAACAGCTGCGTGAAGAGCTGCAGGCGATTGCGCCTGTCTTCACTCAGAAACCTTACTTCCTGAGCGATGAGTTCAGCCTCGTTGATTGCTATCTGGCGCCGCTGCTGTGGCGTTTGCCGGTTCTCGGTGTTGAAGTTATTGGTGCCGGCGCGAAAGAGCTCAAGGGCTATATGACTCGCGTCTTTGAACGTGATTCCTTCCTCGCTTCTTTAACTGAAGCCGAGCGTGAAATGCGTCTCGGTCGGGGCTAACCGATGGATGTATCGCAGCTAACGCCGCGTCGCCCGTACCTGCTGCGGGCGTTCTATGAGTGGCTGCTGGATAACCAGCTGACTCCACACCTGGTTGTGGATGTGACACTGCCAAACGTACAGGTGCCGATGGAGTATGCGCGCGACGGACAAATCGTTCTGAATATTGCTCCCCGCGCCGTGGGTAATCTGGAACTGGCTAATGACGAAGTCCGCTTCAACGCGCGCTTCGGCGGTGTCCCGCGTAATGTTTCCGTGCCTATGGCTGCCGTTCTGGCTATCTATGCTCGTGAAAACGGTGCGGGTACCATGTTCGAACCTGAAGCGGCTTATGATGAAGACGTCACCACCCTGAATGATGACGATGCATCGGTAAGCAATGAAAGCGAGACGGTCATGTCGGTGATCGACGGCGATAAGCCGGATCACCATGATGATGACCCGGATGATACGCCTCCGCCGCCGCGCGGTGGGCGTCCGGCGCTGCGCGTCGTGAAGTAATCCAGCAGGTCGTGGATTTCAGATTGCAGGCCCTTCGGGGCCTGTTCTGTTATCTACGCCGCCAGCATGGCATTCTTGTGTTAAGATGGTCCGGTCGTCACTTGCTGTCACACATCACACATGGTCCCTATGAGCGCATTTGATCCCCAGACAGAAGAAGCATCCACCCCAATCGGTAACAGCCTGCACCGCCGTCCTCTGGCGCGCAAAAAGCTGTCGGAAATGGTGGAAGAAGAGCTTGAGAATATGATTCGCCGCCGTGAGTTTGCCGAAGGCGAGCAGCTACCTTCTGAACGTGAGCTGATGACGTTTTTCAACGTCGGACGACCTTCTGTGCGCGAAGCTCTGGCCGCCTTAAAGCGTAAAGGACTGGTGCAGATTAACAACGGTGAACGCGCCCGCGTCTCACGGCCTTCTGCCGACACCATCATTGGCGAACTTTCGGGGATGGCGAAGGATTTTCTCTCTCACCCCGGCGGGATTGCGCATTTTGAACAGCTGCGTCTGTTTTTCGAGTCCAGCCTGGTTCGCTATGCTGCGGAACACGCCAGCGACGAGCAGGTTGCAAAGCTGGAGCAAGCGCTGAAGATCAACAGCCAGTCGCTTGATGATAACGCGCTGTTTATCCGTTCAGACGTTGAATTTCACCGCGTACTGGCGGAAATTCCCGGGAATCCTATCTTCCTGGCTATCCATGTCGCCCTGCTGGACTGGCTCATCGCCGCACGCCCTACCGTCCCGGAGCACGAGCTTCACGAACATAATAACGTGAGCTATCAACAACATATCGACATCGTCGATGCGATCCGCCGCCATGACCCTGACGAGGCCGATCGCGCCTTGCAGACCCACCTCAATAGCGTTTCCGCCACCTGGCACGCCTTCGGCCAGAAAAAACAATCACGTAAGTAACAAGAGCGATCGTCTGGATCCTCGTTTAGTGAAGCCGATCGCATAATAAGCGTTCCCTATGAGGCCATCGCTTAATTCGTATGGTATAACAGGTATAAAGGTACATAGTTAATCATAACAACTAGCATACGAGGTGAGATATGGCGGTTAATTTACGTGGAGTCATGGCAGCGCTGCTTACGCCGTTTGACGGGCAACAAAAGCTGGATAAAGAGAGCCTGCGTCGGCTGGTGCGTTTCAATTTGAGCCAGGGAATCGACGGGTTGTACGTTGGCGGTTCGACCGGGGAAGCTTTTGTGCAAAGCGGCGCAGAACGCCAGCAAGTGCTGGAGATCGTCGCTGAAGAAGCGAAGGGAAAAATGACGCTGATTGCCCATGTTGGCTGCGTCAGTACGCTGGAGAGCCAGCAACTTGCCGAAGCTGCGCACAGCTATGGCTACGATGCGGTGTCCGCCGTCACGCCGTTCTACTATCCCTTCAGCTTTGAAGAGCACTGCGCTCACTACCAGGCCATTATTGATTCAGCTAATGGCTTACCGATGGTGGTCTACAACATCCCGGCGCTGAGCGGCGTGAAACTCTCCCTGGATCAGATCAATACGCTGGTGACGCTGCCGGGAGTGGGGGCATTGAAGCAGACATCAGGCGATCTTTTCCAGATGGAGCAGATCCGCCGGGCGCATCCGAATCTGGTGCTTTACAACGGCTATGACGAGATTTTTGCTTCTGGCTTGCTGGCCGGTGCCGATGGCGGGATCGGTAGTACCTATAACATTATGGGCTGGCGCTATCAGGGGATCGTGAAAGCGCTGCGGTCGGGCGATATAGCGGAAGCGCAGAGGCTGCAGTGTGAATGCAACAAGGCAATCGATCTGCTGATCAAAACCGGCGTATTCCGGGGGCTGAAAACCGTGCTGCACTACATGGACGTGGTTGCTGAGCCGCTATGTCGCAAACCGTTTGCTCCGGTTGCTGAGCAGTTCCTGCCGGAGCTGAAAGCGCTGGCGCAGCAGCTGCAGCAGGAGAAAGCGCAGCTGGGTTGAGGCTAACGGCTTCCCCGCCGCGTGTGCGAGCGGGGCATTCCCGGATGGAGGCGCTATGCGCCCGGTCCGGGTCATAACACGAGCTATATCGGATGCAGTGATAGCGACATCTGGTATGGCAAACCAAGCGTGGGTCTGACCCATCGCGGGAGAGTAAAATGATCGCAACGACCCAGAACATCCCGTGGTATCGCCATCTCAACCGGGCGCAGTGGCGGGCTTTCTCCGCCGCCTGGCTGGGATATTTGCTTGATGGTTTTGATTTTGTCCTGATTGCCCTGGTGTTGACAGAAATCCAGGCAGACTTTGGTTTGACGACCGTAGAGGCAGCGAGTCTGATCTCAGCCGCCTTCATTTCTCGCTGGTTTGGCGGCCTGATGTTGGGCGCAATGGGCGATCGTTACGGACGGCGGCTGGCGATGGTCACCAGTATTATTCTGTTTTCCCTCGGAACGCTGGCCTGCGGCTTTGCTCCCGGTTTTACCACCATGTTTATCGCGCGTCTGGTGATTGGCATGGGGATGGCGGGGGAGTATGGATCCAGTGCGACCTATGTTATTGAAAGCTGGCCAAAGCAGCTGCGCAACAAGGCCAGTGGTTTTCTGATTTCCGGCTTTTCCGTCGGGGCGGTGATTGCCGCGCAAATCTATAGTCTGGTGGTACCGGTCTGGGGATGGCGTGCGCTCTTTTTCATTGGCATCGTGCCGATTATTTTTGCGCTGTGGCTGCGGAAAAACATCCCGGAAGCCGAAGACTGGAAAGAGAAACATCAGGGTAAAGCGCCGGTGCGGACCATGGTGGATATCCTCTATTGTGGCAAACACCGGGCGATCAATATTTTCCTGACCATTGTGGCGGCGACGGCGCTGTGGTTCTGTTTCGCCGGCGAGCTCAACAATGCCGGAATCGTGGTCGCACTGGGGCTGCTTTGTGCCACGATCTTTATCAGCTTTATGGTGCAAAGCAGCGGTAAGCGCTGGCCAACCGGCGTGACGCTGATGGTTGTCGTCCTGTTCGCCTTTCTCTATTCATGGCCTATCCAGGCGCTTTTGCCCACCTATCTTAAAACGGAGCTCGCTTACGATCATACGACCGTGGCCAGGGTGCTGTTCTTCAGCGGTTTTGGTGCTGCGGTCGGCTGTTGCGTCGGCGGTTTTCTCGGCGACTGGCTGGGAACGCGCAAAGCCTATGTTTGTAGCCTGCTGGCCTCCCAGCTGTTGATTATTCCCGTCTTTGCTATCGGCGGCACCAACGTGTGGGTGCTGGGGCTGTTACTGTTCTTCCAGCAGATGCTGGGGCAGGGGATCTCCGGGATCTTACCTAAATTGATCGGCGGCTATTTCGATACCGATCAGCGTGCTGCGGGTCTGGGTTTTACCTATAACGTCGGTGCCTTAGGTGGGGCGATCGCGCCGGTGCTCGGTGCGCTGATCGCGCAGCGGATGGATCTGGGCACAACGCTGGGATCGCTCTCTTTCGGCCTGACCTTTGTGGTGATCCTGCTTATCGGACTGGATATGCCCTCGCGTGTTCAGCGCTGGATCCGCCCGGAAGCGGTGCGAACGCACGATGCGATTGATGGCAGGCCCCTGAGCGGGGCGGTGATGCCCGGCGCCAGCAAACGTGGATTAGTGAAAACCAGGTAACCCGTGCCCGGCGCTGGCGCCGGGCAACGAGATAAATCAGGGAGTTATTATGTCTTTGCTTGAACAACTGGGTCGTCGCATCAGCGCCCACGGCGGATTAATTGTCTCATGTCAGCCGGTCCCCGGTAGCCCGCTGGATACGCCGGCGATTGTCGCAGCGATGGCGCTGGCGGCCGAACAGGCTGGCGCGGTGGCATTGCGTATTGAAGGTGTTGAGAATCTGCGGGCGACCCGCGCCCGGGTGACAGTACCCATTATCGGTATTCTCAAACGTGACCTCGATGATTCACCGGTACGCATTACCCCATTTTTAGAGGATGTTGATGCTCTGGCGCAGGCGGGGGCGGATATTATTGCTTTCGATGGTACCCGTCGGACGCGCCCGGTGGCGGTGGAAGCACTGCTGGCCCGTATCCATCAGCAGTACAAGCTGGCAATGGCCGACTGTTCATCCGTTGAAGATGGCATCTTCTGTCAGCAGCTCGGTACGGAAATTATCGGCACCACGCTGTCGGGTTATACCACGGCGCACACGCCGGAAGAGCCTGATTTGGCGCTGGTACAGGCGCTACACGCAGCGGGATGTCGGGTGATTGCCGAAGGGCGCTACAACACGCCAGCGCAGGCGGCAGAGGCCATGCGTCATGGCGCCTGGGCGGTGACCGTAGGCTCCGCCATTACGCGGCTGGAACACATTTGCGAGTGGTACAACACGGCGCTGAAAAAGGCGGTGCAATGACGACGCTGGCGATTGATATTGGCGGCACCAAGCTAGCCGCCGCACTGATAGACAGCCGATTGACCCTCCTGGAGCGGCGTGAAGTCCCCACGCCAGCCAGTCAGACGCCGGCGGCATTAGCTGCCGCGCTGGCGGCGCTGGTGGCCCCCCTCTCGGCGCGCGCGGATCGTTTTGCTATCGCCTCCACCGGCATCATTCAGGACGGCATTCTGACCGCCATCAATCCAGCGAACCTGGGCGGACTGGCACATTTTCCCCTGCAGGCGTGTTTATCCGACCTCACGGCGTTGCCCGGTATTGCCCTCAATGATGCTCAGGCAGCGGCGTGGGCGGAATATCATGCGCTGCCGGAGAAAGTCAGCGAGATGCTCTTTTTGACCGTTTCAACCGGCGTTGGCGGGGGGATCGTCAGCCAGGGCAGGCTGCAGACCGGTCGCGGAGGCCTGGCCGGCCATTGCGGTCATACGCTGGCGGATCCTGCCGGGCCGCTCTGCGGCTGCGGTCGGAAAGGCTGTGTCGAAGCTATCGCTTCCGGGCGCGGTATCGCGGCGGCGGCCGGCGGTGAGCTTTGCGGGCTGGATGCAAAAGCGATATTTGCTCTGGCGAGGGAGGGACACCCGCAGGCGCAGATATTAATTCAGCGATCGGCACGCACGCTGGCGCGACTGATTGCCGACCTGAAGGCCGTGACGGACTGCGCCTGCGTTGTGATCGGCGGCAGTATCGGTCTTGCAGACGGCTACCTGAAGCTGGTTGAGACGTATTTGTCACAAGAACCCGCGCTTTATCATGTTCCGCTGCGGGAAGCTTACTATCGGCATGATGCGGGCCTGTCAGGAGCGGCATTATGGGCACAGGGAGGAAAGATATGATTCTGGGTCATCTACAGCAGCCTTCGCATGCCGGTCTTCCGGCGGTTCTGGTCCGGGCTATCGCCCTGGCGCAGGCCCACGATTTACACACTATCGCTCCCGGAAGCTATGAGCTTCAGGGCGACAATGTATTGATGAACGTCATGGCGTTTCATACCGGTGTGCCGGAAGAGAAAAAAGCCGAACTGCATAGCCAGTTTATTGATATCCAGATTTTACTGGCGGGGGAAGAGCGGATCTTTTATGGCGTCGCCGGGTCGGCCTGTGAGTGCGAAGAAGCGCATCCTGACGAGGATTATCAGCTTTGCCGTCGGATACGCGGGGAACAGGTACTGACATTGCATCCGGATATGTTTGCGGTTTTCATGCCCGATGAACCGCACAAACCCGGTTGCCAGGTCGGGGACAGCGCCGGGATTAAAAAAGTGGTCATTAAGGTCCGCGCCGCCCTGCTGGCATGATAAAAAAAGCCCGCGGGCTTGCGCCAGCGGGCTCTGTCAGAGACCCGGACAGACAGTTTGTCCGGGTTTGTTGATTACACTTCCAGGTAGTTCAGGATCCCGTTAGCCGCTTTACGACCTTCGGCAATCGCCGTCACCACCAGATCGGAACCGCGCACGATATCGCCGCCGGCAAAGATTTTCGGGTTACTGGTCTGGAACGCGTTTTCATGGCCTTCCGGCGCAATAATACGGCCCTGAGAATCCAGCTCAACATCGTGCTTCGCCAGCCATTCCATGCTGTGCGGGCGGAAACCAAACGCCATCACCACCGCATCTGCCGGGACCACGTGCTCGGAGCCTGCGACGATCTCCGCACGACGACGCCCTTTGGCATCAGGCTGGCCCATCTCGGTACGCGCCATTTTCACGCCGCACACTTTGCCGTTAGCATTCACTTCTACGCCCAGAGGCTGAACGTTGAACTGGAACTCGACGCCCTCTTCACGCGCGTTTTTCACTTCGCGTTTGGAGCCCGGCATGTTTTCTTCGTCACGGCGGTAGGCGCAAATAACGTGAGTCGCGCCCTGACGTACGGAAGTACGCACGCAGTCCATCGCGGTGTCGCCACCGCCGAGAACCACCACCCGTTTGCCTTCCATATTGACGTAAGGCTCGCTGGCGGTTTCGCCAAAGCCCATGGTCTGTTTGGTGTTGGCAATCAGGAACGGCAGCGCATCAAAGACACCATTTGCGTCTTCGTTTTCCAGTCCGCCGCGCATGGACTGATAGGTCCCCACGCCGAGGAACACGGCATCATACTCTTTCAGTAACGCGTCGAGCTGAACATCACGACCCACTTCGGTATTGAGTTTGAACTCAATACCCATGCCGGTGAAAATTTCACGGCGACGGGTCATTACCTCTTTTTCCAGCTTAAAAGCGGGGATGCCGAAGGTCAGCAGGCCACCGATTTCCGGATGGCGATCGAATACTACCGCTTTGACGCCGTTGCGGGTCAGGACATCTGCGCAGGCCAGTCCTGCCGGACCGGCACCGACGATCGCCACCGTTTTACCGGTGGGCTTCACGCCGGAGAGATCCGGGCGCCAGCCCATCTCGAACGCTTTATCGTTGATGTAGCGTTCGATGTTACCGATAGTCACCGCGCCAAACTCGTCGTTCAGCGTACAGGAGCCTTCGCACAGACGGTCCTGCGGGCAGACGCGCCCGCAGACTTCCGGCAAGGTGTTGGTCTGATGCGACAGCTCTGCCGCTTCAAAAATACGCCCCTCATTGGCGAGCTTCAGCCAGTTCGGGATGTAGTTATGGACCGGACATTTCCATTCGCAGTACGGGTTGCCGCAGGACAGGCAGCGATCTGCCTGGGCTTTGGCCTGGCCTTCTGAAAACGGCTCATAAATTTCAACAAATTCAATTTTACGGATCTTCAGCGGTTTCTTTGGCGGATCAACGCGCTGTAAGTCGATAAACTGGTATACGTTCTGGCTCATCTGAATTCCTTACTGCGCCTGCACACGCAGCTCTGCTGCGCTACGACTACGGTGACCCAACAGTGCCTTAACATCGCTGGACTTTGGTTTAACCAGCGCGAATTTCGCGGCAAAAGCCGGCCAGTTGGCCAGGATCTCTTCGCCTCGAGACGAACCGGTAAGCTGCACGTGTTCGGTAATCAGACCACGCAGGTGCTCTTCATGGATAGCGAGAGAGTCAACGCCCAACACTTCCACCAGTTCCGGGTTCACACGTTTACGGAAATCACCGTCTTCATCCAGGACGTAAGCAAAGCCGCCGGTCATCCCTGCGCCAAAGTTGACGCCGGTTTTACCCAGTACGCAGACGATGCCGCCGGTCATGTATTCGCAGCCGTTATCGCCGATGCCTTCTACCACGGTGATGGCACCGGAGTTACGCACCGCAAAGCGTTCGCCTGCACGGCCCGCAGCGTACAGACGACCGCCGGTCGCGCCATACAGACAGGTATTACCGATGATGCTCGCTTCGTGACTGCGGAAGGCGGAGCCCACCGGAGGACGGATTGACAGCAGACCGCCTGCCATCCCTTTACCCACGTAGTCGTTCGCGTCACCGGTCAGATGCAGTTCCACGCCGCCGGCGTTCCACACGCCGAAGCTCTGGCCTGCGGTACCGCTGAAGTGCGCGGTAATCGGATCTGCTGCCAGCCCCTGATCGCCATGGGTCTGGGCGATATAGCCAGACAACGACGCGCCAACGGAGCGATCGGTATTACGGATATCGAACCAGAAGGTTTTGCTCTGCTTGCTGTCCACGAACGGTTTAGCCTGCTGTAGCAGCTGCGCGTTCAGCACGCCGTTATCAAACGGCGGGTTGCTTTCGGTGCAGTACAGCGCTTTACCCGGATGCGGCTCGGCGGTTTCCAGCAGTTTGCTGAGATCCAGCTTCTGCTGCTTCGCGGTAAAGCCATCCAGCACTTTCAGCAGGTCGGTACGGCCAATCAGGTCCACCAGACGCTTCACGCCAAGCTCAGCCATCAGCTCGCGGGTTTCGCGGGCGATGAATTCAAAGTAGTTGGTCACTTTGAACGGCAGGCCGTGATAGTGATTCTTACGCAGTTTGTCATCCTGAGTTGCTACGCCGGTTGCGCAGTTGTTCAGGTGGCAGATACGCAGATATTTACAGCCGAGCGCGACCATCGGGCCAGTGCCGAAGCCGAAGCTTTCTGCACCAAGAATTGCCGCCTTGATGATATCGAGGCCGGTTTTCAGGCCGCCATCCACCTGCAGACGGATCTTGTGACGCAGACCGTTCGCCACCAGCGCCTGTTGGGTTTCCACCAGACCCAGCTCCCACGGACAACCCGCGTATTTCACGGAGGAGAGCGGGCTGGCACCCGTACCACCGTCGTAACCGGCGATGGTGATAAGATCGGCATAGGCTTTGGCCACGCCGGTGGCGATGGTGCCGACGCCCGGTTCGGAAACCAGCTTCACGGAAATCATCGCTTTCGGGTTGACCTGTTTCAGGTCGAAAATCAGCTGCGCCAGATCCTCGATAGAGTAAATATCGTGGTGCGGCGGCGGTGAAATCAGGGTTACACCCGGGACCGAATAGCGCAGTTTGGCAATGTACGGGGTGACTTTGTCCCCCGGCAGCTGCCCGCCTTCGCCCGGCTTCGCGCCCTGAGCGACTTTAATCTGAATAACGTCGGCGTTGACCAGGTAAGCCGGTGTGACGCCGAAGCGGCCAGAAGCGACCTGTTTAATACGCGACACTTTGTTGGTGCCATAGCGCGCCGGATCTTCGCCGCCTTCGCCGGAGTTAGAGAAGCCGCCGATGCTGTTCATGGCTTCCGCCAGCGACTCATGAGCTTCCGGGCTTAACGCACCGATAGACATGGCGGCGGTATCGAAGCGTTTGAACAGCTCTTTGGCCGATTCGACGTGGTCGATGCTGATGGCGTCATCGCCAGGGTTCAGCGCCAGCAGATCGCGCAGCGTGGCGGCCGGGCGTTCATTCACCAGGTTCGCATACTGCTGATAGTCGTGGTATTCACCGCTCTGAACCGCTTGCTGCAGCGTGCGGACGACGTCCGGGTTGTAGGCGTGATATTCACCGCCGTGAACGTATTTCAGCAGACCGCCCTGATCCAGCGGCTTACGGACCAGCCAGGCGCGTTTGGACAGATTCAGCAGATCCTGCTGGAAGTCATCGAAGCCCGCGCCGCCGATGCGGCTGACAACGCCGAGGAAGCACAGATCGGAAACCTCACGATGCAGGCCAACCGCTTCGAACAGCTTCGAGCAGCGATAGGAGGCGATGGTCGAAATGCCCATCTTAGACATGATCTTGTACAGGCCTTTGTTGATGCCGTTACGGTAGTTCAGCATCACGGTACGATAATCTTTCTCAATGGCCTTGTTATCGACCAGTTTCGCCAGCGTCTCATAGGCCAGGTACGGATAGATAGCCGTGGCGCCGAAGCCCAGCAGCACCGCGAAATGGTGCGGGTCACGGGCGCTGGCGGTCTCAACGATAATGTTGGCATCGCAGCGCAGGCTCTTATCCACCAGGCGGGTTTGAATCGCGCCTACCGCCATCGGTGCCGGAACCGGCAGACGATCTTTGGCGATATTACGATCGGAGAGCACCAGCAGAACGGTACCGTTACGGACCATCTGTTCCGCTTTATCGCACAGCGCCTTCACCGTTTCGGCCAGCGAGGTTTCCGCGGCGTTAAAGGTGATATCCAGGGTATCGGCGCGATAGTGCTCCTCTTCCATGGTGGTGAGCTGTTTGAAATCGGAGTACAGCAGGATCGGTGATTTGAAGCTCAGGCGGTGAGCCTGGCCTTCCGCTTCGCAGAAGACGTTCATTTCACGGCCGATGCTGGTGGCCAGCGACATCACGTGAGCTTCACGCAGCGGGTCGATCGGCGGGTTAGTCACCTGCGCGAACTGCTGACGGAAGTAGTCGTAAATGATACGCGGCTGGCTGGAGAGCACGGCAAACGGGGTATCGTCGCCCATTGAACCGACCGCTTCCTGGCCGTTTTCACCCAGTACACGCAGGACGGAGTCCAGCTCTTCTGCGCTGTAGTTAAACTGTTTCTGGAAGCTGGCGAGCGTGTCGTCATCCAGCTGGCGGCTGCCGACGTCTTCGTCCGGTAGATCTTCAAACGGCACCAGGCGGCGGACGTTTTTCTCCATCCACTCTTTGTAAGGGTGGCGACTTTTCAGGTCATCATCGGTTTCCGCGGAGTGCAGAATACGTCCGCCGCGGGTATCGATAACCATCAGTTCGCCCGGGCCTACGCGGCCTTTTTCGACCACTTCGTCAGGCTGGTAATCCCAAATCCCGACTTCTGAAGCGCAGGTAATCAGTTTGTCTTTGGTGATGACGTAGCGCGCCGGGCGCAGACCGTTACGATCGAGGTTACAGGCGGCGTAGCGACCGTCGGACATCACGATGCCCGCCGGGCCATCCCATGGCTCCATATGCATGGAGTTGAAATCAAAGAAGGCGCGCAGCTCCGGATCCATATCCGGGTTGTTCTGCCAGGCTGGCGGTACGAGCAGACGCATGGCGCGCACGATATCCATCCCGCCGGCCAGCAGCAGCTCAAGCATGTTATCCATCGAGCTGGAGTCGGAGCCGGTTTCGTTCACGAACGGCGCCGCATCGTGCAGGTCCGGAATTAACGGCGTCTGGAACTTGTAGGTACGCGCGCGCGCCCACTGGCGGTTGCCGGTGATGGTGTTGATTTCGCCGTTGTGCGCCAGGTAGCGGAACGGCTGTGCCAGCGGCCAGCGCGGCACGGTGTTAGTGGAGAAGCGCTGGTGGAACAGGCAGATTGCCGACTCCAGACGCAGGTCCGCGAGGTCCAGATAGAAGCGCGGCAGGTCAGCCGGCATACACAGACCTTTGTAAATGTTCACCAGATTCGACAGGCTGCAAACGTAGAAATCTTTATCTTCCTGCAGACGCTTTTCAATGCGGCGACGGGCGATGAACAAACGACGTTCCATATCGCGCGGGCGCCAGCCTGCCGGGGCGTTAACAAAAATTTGTTCAATACGAGGCAGCGAGGAGAGGGCGATTTCACCGAGAACCCCTTCGTTGGTCGGCACTTCGCGCCAGCCGACGATAGACAGGGTTTCACGTTGTAGTTCTTCTTCAACGATGCGGCGTGCCGTAGCCGCCAGTTCAGGATCTTTATTAAGGAATAACATCCCGACGGCGTAATTTTTGGCTAAACGCCAGCCGCGCTCTTCCGCAACGATACGGAAGAAACGGTCAGGTTTTTGCAGCAGCAAGCCACAACCGTCGCCGGTTTTACCATCGGCAAGAATCGCGCCGCGGTGCTGCATTCGGGCCAGTGCGTGTATAGCGGTACGCACTACCTTGTGGCTAGGTTCGCCTTCTATGTGGGCGATCAGGCCGAAACCACAGTTATCCCTCTCAAGGGATTTATCGTACAACATATCAGTGAACCTCCCCAGGCTCTACGGGACACCCTCCGATACCGATTGCGCACGGGCACAGAAAGAGCATGGCGACGGGGTTTGCACCTCGCATTCGCCCTCTTTAAATCCTTTTCGCATCGGTACGCAAGTTTGAGGACTTGCTGTAAGAGGGAATCTCAATTACTGCATAAATATGATGAGCAGAGTGCTCATCCAGAAAGCTTCCAGCGGATTCCCAACTTATCGGGAATCGACACTTACGTCAAATGGCAATCTTATTTATACAAAAATGTGCTATACATGGTTTAACGTTATGATAAATAAGATAATAACTGTGTTTTAAGCGGCGCTGAAACGTAGCGGAAAGCATAATCTAGTGTGATCTGTCTCACTATATCGATAGCGTAACATTATCGATCTGTGCTGAACTGCCTATTTATCGCAGAGTATTTATCTGCCTGTTACCTCTGGCGCGGTAAATAACACTGTTTTTTGCCCTGATGAAGATAATGGCAAACCTGAGGTTAAGTATAAGGAAAAGTCATCACAGAGTGAGTGAATGAAATTGCAGTTATCTTGAGTGTTTATGCAATGAGATGAGCGGCCGCGCTGACGATTGATCCAGGTCATCGCCGTCGGTGGCTAAAAATGGCAGGCTTGGCCCCTTTCTTCAGGCCGGTCTATCAGATTATGCAGTTACAAAAATTAGTCAATATGTTTGGTGGGGATCTTTCGCGGCGCTATGGCGAAAAGGTTCATAAACTGACGCTGCATGGCGGGTTTAGCTGCCCGAATCGCGATGGCACTATCGGCCGCGGAGGCTGCACGTTCTGCAACGTCGCCTCTTTTGCTGACGAAGAGCAGCAGCACCACTCTATTGCTGAACAGCTGGCACATCAGGCGCAGCGGGTTAATCGCGCCAGGCGCTATCTCGCTTATTTTCAGGCTTACACCAGCACCTTTGCCGAAGTTCAGGTACTGCGCTCGATGTATCAGCAGGCGGTGAGTCAGGCCAATATCGTCGGGCTGTGCGTGGGTACTCGTCCTGACTGCGTCCCGGAGGCGGTGCTGGAACTGCTCGGCGGCTATCGGGAACAGGGCTACGAAGTATGGCTGGAACTCGGCTTACAGACGGCGCATGACAAAACGCTGCAGCGGATTAATCGTGGGCATGATTTTGCCTGTTATCAGCGTACGACCCGGCTGGCGCGCGAGCGCGGGCTGAAGGTCTGCGCGCATTTGATCGTCGGGCTACCGGGCGAGGCGCAGAGCCATTGCCTGCAAACGCTGGAGCAGGTTGTGGATACCGGCGTGGATGGCATCAAACTGCATCCGCTGCATATCGTCACCGGCAGTACGATGGCCAAAGCCTGGCAGGCGGGACGGTTGCAGGCGATTGCGCTGGATGAATATACGATCACTGCCGGGGAGATGATTCGCCACACGCCACCCGAGGTGATCTATCACCGCATTTCCGCCAGCGCCCGGCGGCCGACGCTGCTGGCGCCCCTGTGGTGTGAGAACCGCTGGACCGGGATGGTTGAACTTGACCGCTATCTCAACCAACACGGCGTGCAGGGCTCGGCGCTGGGACGAGCCTGGGTGCCGCGCGCAGCTTTAGAGTAAGGGCGCCCGCATTTTTTGCACAACTTACAGCGTATTGCTCAGAATTGGGTATTATTGTGCGGAGTTGTCGCGAAGGAATCCCTTATGAAGCAAATCCGTATGCTGGCGCAGTACTATGTCGACCTGATGATGAAGCTGGGTCTGGTGCGTTTTTCCATGCTGTTGGCCCTCGCCCTGGTGGTGCTGGCGATTGTGGTACAGATGGCCGTCACGATGGTTCTGCATGGCCAGGTTGAGAGCATCGACGTTATCCGCTCTATCTTCTTTGGTCTGCTGATCACCCCCTGGGCAGTTTACTTTTTGTCGGTGGTGGTGGAGCAACTGGAAGAGTCGCGGCAGCGTCTCTCCAGGCTGGTGGAAAAACTGGAGGAGATGCGCGAGCGCGACCTGCAGCTTAACGTGCAGCTCAAAGATAATATCGCGCAGCTCAATCAGGAGATTGGCGAGCGTGAAAAGGCGGAAGCCGAGCGCGAGACGACGCTGGAACAGCTGAAGATTGAGATGAAAGAGCGCGAAGAGACGCAAATTCAGCTGGAACAGCAATCCTCCTTCCTCCGTTCTTTCCTTGATGCCTCGCCGGACCTGGTATTCTATCGCAATGAAGACAAAGAGTTTTCTGGCTGTAACCGGGCGATGGAGCTCCTGACCGGGAAAAGCGAAAAGCAGCTTATCCACCTGAAACCTCAGGATGTCTATAACGAAGAAGCGGCGGTTAAAGTGCTGGAGACTGACGAAAAGGTCTTCCGCCATAATGTGTCGCTGACCTACGAGCAGTGGCTGGATTATCCGGACGGGCGTAAAGCCTGCTTTGAAATCCGCAAGGTCCCTTACTATGACCGCGTCGGCAAGCGCCGTGGACTGATGGGCTTTGGCCGCGATATTACCGAACGTAAGCGCTACCAGGATGCGCTGGAGCGCGCCAGCCGCGATAAGACCACCTTTATCTCAACCATCAGCCACGAGCTGCGTACGCCGCTCAACGGCATCGTCGGGCTGAGCCGTATCCTGCTGGATACCGAGCTGACCGGTGAGCAGGAAAAATACCTCAAAACCATCCATGTCTCTGCCGTTACGCTGGGGAATATTTTCAACGATATTATCGACATGGATAAAATGGAGCGGCGCAAAGTCCAGCTGGATAATCAGCAGGTCGACTTCACCGGTTTCCTGGCCGATCTGGAAAACCTCTCCGGCCTGCAGGCGCAACAGAAAGGGCTGCGCTTCGTCCTGGAACCGACGCTGCCGCTGCCGCATAAAGTGGTGACCGACGGGACGCGTCTGCGGCAGATTCTGTGGAACCTCATCAGTAACGCCGTGAAATTCACCCCGCAAGGTGGAAACGTCACCGTTCGCGTTCGCTACGATGAAGGCGATATCCTGCATTTTGAAGTGGAAGACTCCGGCATCGGCATTCCCGAAGCCGAGCAGGATAAGATCTTCGCGATGTATTATCAGGTGAAAGACAGCCACGGCGGCAAGCCTGCGACGGGCACCGGGATCGGTCTTGCCGTATCGCGTCGTCTGGCTCGCAATATGGGCGGCGACATTAACGTCTCCAGCCAGCCGGGCCAGGGGGCCACATTTACGCTGACCGTGCATGCGCCGGCGGTGGCGGAAGAAGTGGAAGATATGCTGACTGAAGATGAGATGCCCCTGCCGGCGCTGAACGTGCTGCTGGTCGAGGATATCGAGCTCAACGTGATTGTGGCGCGCTCGGTGCTGGAGAAGCTGGGTAACAGCGTCGATGTGGCGATGACCGGTAAGGCCGCGCTGGAGATGTTTGAACCGGGCGAGTACGACCTGGTGCTGCTGGATATCCAGCTGCCGGATATGACGGGCCTGGATATTTCTCGTCATCTTAAGCAGCACTTTGCCGCCGACGAGCTACCGCCGCTGGTTGCCCTGACCGCCAACGTCCTGAAGAATAAAAAAGAGTATCTTGATGCCGGAATGGACGACGTCCTGAGTAAACCGCTATCGGTGCAGGCGCTGACGGCAATGATTAAAAAATTCTGGGATTCGCCGGAAGAGGATGAGTGCGAAATGCCGACCGTGGATGTGAGTAAATCGGCATCCGTGCTGGATATTCCGATGCTTGAGCAGTATATCGAGCTGGTGGGGCCAAAGCTTATCAACGATGGTCTTGCGGTTTTTGAGAAGATGATGCCGGGCTATATGGCGGTACTGGAGTCTAATCTGACCGCTCGCGACCAGAAGGGGATCGTCGATGAAGGGCATAAAATTAAAGGCGCGGCAGGCTCGATTGGCCTGCGGCATATCCAACAGCTGGGACAGCAGATTCAGACTCCGGACCTGCCGGCGTGGTCGGATAACGTTGGTGAATGGGTTGAAGAGATGAAATCCGAGTGGCAGAACGATGTAGCGGTGCTGAAAGCATGGGTTGCGGCGGCACATAAAAAATGACCCCGGATAAACCGGGGTGCGCGAATACTGCGCCAACACCAGGGAACTGGTCGTTGCGCCAGAATTTTTAGAGATATTTTTACGTAGCGCAACCTGAGGATTTGGTTTGCTCGCTCATTAAGATAGCAAACCTTAAATTATTTGTTACGTGAATCAGTAAAATATGTGAAGCAATGCGTGTAAATCAAAATTTTTGACTGGTTTCAGCAAGTTGCACTAAGGAGCTGGCAGTATGAAAAAGATTGGCGTGGTATTGAGCGGCTGTGGCGTCTATGACGGAACGGAGATCCATGAAGCGGTCATTACCCTGTTGGCGATCGCCCGTAGCGGCGCACAGGCCATCTGTTTCGCCGCGGATAAAGCGCAAACGGACGTGATCAACCACCTGACCGGTGAGCCGATGGCCGAAAGCCGCAACGTTCTGGTGGAGGCCGCGCGTATTGCCCGTGGCGATATCCAGCCTCTGGCTGCGGCCCGGGCTGAAGATCTGGATGCGCTGATTGTCCCTGGCGGGTTTGGCGCGGCGAAGAACCTCAGCAATTTTGCCTCGCAAGGGGCTGAATGCCAGGTCGATAGCGACCTGAAAGCGTTGACGCTGGCGATGCACGAGGCGGGTAAACCGCTGGGCTTTATGTGTATCGCCCCGGCGCTGCTGCCAAAAATTTTCCCGATCCCGCTGCGGATAACCATCGGCACCGATCTTGATACTGCTGAGGTGGTGGAAGAGATGGGCGCAGAACACGTTCCTTGCCCGGTCGATGATATCGTCGTCGATGAAGAACATAAGGTGGTGACGACCCCGGCCTGGATGCTGGCACAGAACATTGCGGAAGCGGCAAGCGGGATTGAGAAGCTGGTGGCTCGCGTGCTGGTTCTGACTGCATGAGCGTGCGTTCGGCCCCGTTGCGAATGATTAAACGCCTTTTATTGCGCATTCTGCTGATTGCGGCAGCCTTTTGGGGAGGCGGCATCGCGCTCTTTAGCATACTGCCGGTGCCGTTTTCAGCCGTTATGCTCGAGCGACAAATCGGCGCATGGCTGAGCGGTGATTTTCATTATGTCGCCCACTCCGACTGGGTCGGGATGGACGAGATCTCGCCGTGGATGGGGCTGGCGGCAATCGCTGCGGAGGATCAAAAATTCCCTGAACACTGGGGTTTTGATGTCTCAGCGATAGAGAAAGCGCTGGCACACAATGAACGTCAGGAAAACCGCGTGCGCGGCGCCTCCACGCTTTCGCAGCAAACGGCTAAGAACCTGTTCTTGTGGGATGGCCGTAGCTGGTTGCGCAAAGGGCTGGAGGCAGGGTTAACGGTAGGGATTGAGACGGTGTGGAGTAAAAAACGGATTCTGACCGTCTACCTGAATATCGCTGAATTTGGGGAAGGAACGTTCGGCGTCGAAGCGGCGTCCCGGCGCTACTTTCACAAGCCTGCGAGCAAGTTAACGGCTTCTGAAGCGGCGCTCCTGGCTGCGGTATTGCCCAACCCGATTCGCTTTCGCGCCGATGCGCCGTCCGGCTATGTTCGCAGTCGGCAGGCGTGGATCCTGCGTCAGATGCGTCAGCTAGGCGGAGAAGGATTTATGCAGGCGAATAAGCTGAAGTGAGGTCGCGGCAGAAACAATAGCCCCGGTCAGCGTCGTGCAGCCGGGGAAGAGGCGGGAATGTTTAGTCTTCGTCAAAACCGGCGTTGAACAGCGCGATAACCGCTGCCAGCGCCTCGACTTCCTGCGGACCGTTGGCTTCAATCTCGATTTGCCGACCTTTGGCCGAGTCGAGCATCAGCAGGGCAATTACGCTATTGGCCTCCGCTTCCGTCCCCTCGTCGTTGCGCAGCAGGACTTCCGCATCATAATTCTGCATCAGCTCAAACAGCTTCATCGCCGGGCGGGCATGCATCCCCAGTTTATTGGTGATTTCAACGATCTGCTTTACGGTCATGATTTGCGTTTTTCCAGCGTCCGATGACGAGACTGCACGTTCTTACCGCGTGAGCGGAAGTAATCAGCCAGCTGTTCGGCAATGTAGACCGAACGGTGTTTACCGCCGGTACAACCAATCGCCACCGTCAGATAGCTGCGATTATTGGTCTCCAGCATCGGTAACCATAGCTCAAGATAGCTGCGGGTCTGGTAAATAAAGTTGTGAACTTCCGTGTGCCGGTCAAGGAAGGCGGCCACCGGCTTATCCAGACCGGTCATTGGACGCAGTTTCGGATCCCAGTGTGGGTTTGGCAGGAAGCGTACGTCAAAGACGTAATCGGCATCAATCGGGATACCGTGCTTAAAGCCAAAGGATTCAAAGACCATGGTCAGCTCACGTTCACGCTTGCCGAGCAGACGGGTACGTAGCATTTCCGCCAGCTCGTGTACCGACATCTCTGAAGTGTCGACGATCAGGTCGGCGCGGGAACGCAGCGGCTCCAGCAGCGCGCTCTCTTCGTCAATCGCGCTTTCCAGCGACAGATTTTTGCTCGATAGCGGATGCAGACGACGGGTGTCGCTGTAGCGGCGGATCAGCGTATTGCGGTCAGCATCAAGGAACAGCAGCTGAGGGGAAAATGCCTCAGGCAGGTTTTTCATCGCCTGTTCAAAGATCTCTGGCGATTCCGGCATGTTACGCACGTCAATGCTGACGGCGGCAGAGATGTTTCTGTCGGCCAGCGATCTCGCCAGCTCAGGCAACAGCACTACCGGCAGGTTATCTACGCAGTAGAAGCCCATATCTTCCAGCGCCCGCAGAGCGACGGATTTCCCCGAGCCTGAGCGGCCGCTGACGATCATCAGTACCATGTACCGTTTCTCCTCAGTACGATAAAGGGTAGGGGGCGACGGCCGTTATACGTCATCGTTGCTTCCTGCTTCGGTGATGATCTCATACAGCTCTTCATCGCTTTGCGCTGCGCGCAGGCGACGGCAAATCGTTTTATCCGCCAGTCGTTTTGCAACCAGAGACAGCGTATGCAGATGGGTTTTGGTCTGGTCAGCCGGGACCAGAAGCGCAAACAGCAGATCGACCGGCTGATTGTCGATGGCATCAAATGCGATCGGAGTCTCCAGCTGGACAAACACGCCAACGGCGCGCAGCGTATCCTCTTCAAGTTTACCGTGCGGAATGGCAATCCCGTTGCCAATCCCGGTACTGCCCATTTTCTCGCGGGTAAGGATCGCCTCAAACACCACCTGCGGCGGCAAACCTAACTGTTTTGCTGCCAGTTCACTGATGATTTCCAGCGCGCGCTTTTTGCTCTGGCAGTGAACCTGGCTACGGGTACATTCCTGGTTAAGGACGTTGCTCAGTTGTAGAGCCGAATCGTTGTTCATCATAATTTCACCTGAGCGCGCCCCTTGCCTGCTACCGATGAAGGCTGGCAGCAGGCAAGGGCGGCGCCCGGACAATTAGTGTTGTTTTAGTTTATCTTTATGTTTTGTTAACTGTCTTGCCAGCTTATCGATGAGTCCATCGATAGCGGCATACATATCCTGCCCTTCCGCACTGGCATGGATTTCGCCACCGTTGACATGCAGATTGGCATCCGCAATTTGCGTCACCTTCTCTACTTTTAACACAATATAGACCTGATTGATCCTGTCGAAAAACTGCTCCAGCTTGCTGAACTTCGCATTAACGAATTCGCGCAGTGCAGGGGTGATCTCGACGTTGTGTCCTGTAATGTTGAGCTGCATAGTGTCTTCCTTATCGGTTGTATCAAACCAGTTGTTTACGCTGGTTAGATGGCGGAATGGATAAAGACTCTCGGTACTTAGCGACGGTACGACGTGCCACCATGATACCCTGTTCGGACAGGATGGTGGTCAGCTTACTGTCACTCAACGGCTTCGCGGGATTCTCCGCGGCGATTAACTTCTTCACCAGCGCACGAATGGCCGTCGACGATGCCTCGCCGCCGCCTTCCGTATTCACGTGGCTGGAAAAGAAATATTTCAGCTCAAAAATACCGCGCGGACTGTGCAGATATTTTTGGGTGGTAACGCGTGAAATGGTGGATTCATGCATTTCGACGGCCTGAGCGATATCCGCCAGCACCATCGGTTTCATGAACTCTTCACCCTGATCGAAGAAGGCCTGCTGCTGTTCGACGATGCAGCGGCTGACGCGCAACAGCGTATCATTGCGGCTTTCCAGACTCTTGATCAGCCAGCGAGCTTCCTGCAGGTTGCTGCGGATAAACTGGCTGTCTGCATCATTGCGCGCGCTATTGCCCATGGCCGCGTAATGCTGATTAATCTTCAGACGTGGGATGCTGTCGGAGTTAAGCTCCACGACCCAGCGGCCGCTGACCTTACGTACCAGCACGTCGGGAATGACGTATTCCGGCTCGCTGGTCTGAATCGACTGACCGGGGCGCGGATCGAGGGACTGGATGAGATTAACGGCTTCTTTCAGCACCTCTTCTTTCAGTCGGGTGACGCGCATCAGGGAGCGGAAATCATGGTTGGCGAGCAGATCGAGATGATCGCTGATGATCAGCCGGGCTTCTTCCAGCCACGGCGTCTCTTTAGCATATTGGGAAAGCTGAACCAGCAGACAGTCGCGCAGATCTTTTGCCGCGACGCCGACCGGGTCAAAGCGCTGGATACGCTTTAGCACCGCTTCCACTTCTTCGAGACCAATGTCGTCATCGTCGATACTCTCGACAATATCTTCCAGCCGAATGGTGAGATAGCCGGTGTCATCAACGGCATCGACAATCGAGGTGGCAATGGCGCGGTCGGTGTCGGTAAACGGCGTCAGTTCAACCTGCCACATCAGGTAATCCTGCAGGCTTTGGGTCGTTTCGCCTTGATAGACAGGCAGCTCGTCGTCCTGGTAATCAACGCCGTTTCCGGACGGGGTGCCGGCGGTGTAGATTTCATCCCAGCTGGCGTCGAGCGGCAGCTCTTCCGGCATATCTTTTTGTTCAAGAGCATCGACGGTGTCCAGCGATTCGCGGTCCTCGACCTCTTTGGTTTCTACCTCATCGTGAAGATCGGTTTGCTCAAGCAGCGGATTACTCTCCAGCGCCTGCTGGAGTTCTTGCTGGAGTTCTAACGTGGACAGCTGCAGCAGGCGAATAGCCTGTTGCAGTTGTGGCGTCATGGCAAGCTGTTGGCTTAGCCTTAATTGCAAACCTTGCTTCATATTCAGGGCTAATATCTCCGGCTAAAACGTCTGTAACCTCTACCCTATCAGAGTCTGAAGTCTTCCCCAAGATACACGCGCTTAACCTGCTCGTCTTCAAGGATTTGCTGCGGGGTGCCGTGGGCGATCAGGTGGCCCTGGCTGACGATATAGGCGCGTTCGCAGACGGCCAGCGTCTCCCTGACGTTATGGTCGGTGATCAGCACGCCAAGACCGCTGTCGCGCAGATGTTCGATGATGCGTTTGATATCAATAACGGAAATGGGGTCAACGCCGGCAAAAGGCTCATCCAGCAGAATGAATTTCGGATTAGCGGCCAGCGCGCGGGCGATTTCAACGCGGCGGCGTTCACCGCCGGAAAGCGCCTGTCCCAGGCTGTCGCGCAGATGCTCGATGTGAAATTCTTCCATCAGCTCTTTCGCGCGGTCTTCACGCTGCTCGCTGCTGAGATCGTCGCGAATCTGCAAAACCGCCATTAAATTATCGTACACGCTCAGGCGGCGGAAAATGGAAGCTTCCTGCGGCAGATAGCCGATCCCCCGACGCGCGCGGGCATGCAGCGGCAGCAGGCTGATATCTTCATCGTCGATAATAATGTTGCCAGCGTCGCGCGGCACAATGCCGACCACCATGTAGAAGGTCGTGGTTTTACCGGCGCCGTTTGGCCCGAGGAGGCCAACGATCTCGCCAGAGTTCACGGTCAGACTGACATCTTCCACCACGCGGCGGCCTTTATACGCCTTGGCGAGATTCTTTGCGGTTAATGTTGCCATAACGAATTAGTTACCCTTCTTTTGCTGGTTGGTGCTTTTGTCTTGCAGCTGCGAAGGAACCAGAACCGTCGTCACGCGTCCGCCTTTATTGCTGAACGCCTGCATTTTCTGCTCTTTCACCAGATAGGTAATTTTGTCGCCCTGGATGTTGCTATCGATCTGTTCCAGATGCGCATTACCGGTCAGGACGACGAAATCATTCTGCAATTCATAGTGCATTTTTTGCGCGCGGCCTTTCACCGGCTTGCCGTTGTCCTGCATCTGGAAGAAGGTTGCCGGATTACCGTAACCGTCGATCACTTCTTTACCTTTTTCACCGCCAGGACGGGTCACCACCACCTTATCGGCGTTGATTTTAATGGTCCCCTGGGTGACGACGACATTACCGGTGAAGGTGACGACATTGCCCTGCATATCCAGTGACTGCTGATCGGATTCGATGTGAATCGGTTGATCGGTATCGCCGGTTTTTGCCAGTGCCGGCAGGCTGGCGGCCAGTAAGGCGCTGGCGAGCGCAATCTTAAGGCTGAGTTTGTTTGTTCTGAATTTCATAAGAGGTTCTAACCTTTTCAATCAGCTCGGCAGTTTTGCTGCGTAAATTTCCGCGCATTTTCAGGCCGCTGGAATTAAATGTCGTCCCGTACAACGTCACCATGTCATCAGAGGTAACATCTTGCGTCACCAGGTTTATCTGGGCGTTATCCGTCGTAATTTTGCGCAATTGAGAGTCCGCGCTCAGCGCGTCCACCTCTACGTTTCCGTAAAGATACAGCATGCGGTCTTTAGTCAGTTTGGCTTTATCCGCTTTGATAGACCAGGTGGGTACCTTGTTGGTATCAAATGTGGTCATCACCGGTTTGGTGAACCACGAGACTTCCTGGGCGGAAAAATACTCCACGTGCTCAGCGATTAAGCGGTAGTTAAGCGCCCCTTCCGGGCTGTAAACAACGGTGTCGGTATGTTCACTGGTATAGGTCGGGTCATCAGGATTGATCTCTTGCTGAGTGGTATCGTCCGTACCCGCCAGATTCAGGCCGATCAGAATAAGCGCGACCAGCGATAGTAAAATGATAACCCAACGTCTGGTTTTACTCATATTGATTGCCCTTTGGCCTCATCCAGCTTGCCCTGCGCCAATAGTAACAAATCGCAGACTTCGCGTACCGCTCCGCGTCCACCGTTGATGCGGGTAACATAATCTGCGCGCGGTAGCAGCAGCGGGTGCGCATCCGCCACTGCCACGCTTAAACCGACCTCGGCCATCACCGGCCAGTCGATCAGATCATCGCCGATGTAGGCAACTTCGTCCGGGCGAACGGCCAGCTTGCGCAATAATTCGCGAAATGCCAGCAGTTTATCGGACTGCCCCTGATACAGGTGCGTAATGCCCAGCGTCTGACAACGATCTTCTACCAGTTTAGCTTTTCGTCCGGTAATAATCGCGACTTCAATACCTGAGGTCAGCGCGCAGCGAATTCCGTAACCGTCGCGAACGTTAAACGCCTTCAGCTCTTCACCGCTGTTGCCCATGTAGATCAGGCCATCGGACAGCACGCCGTCTACGTCGAGGATCAATAAACGGATCTTCGCCGCCCGATCGATAAATTCAGGGCTTACTGGCCCGTAGCAGGTTTCCTGCAGAGCATCAGCATTATTCATTATTTTATCCTTACTTACACTACGCCTGCGCGCAGGAGATCGTGCATATGTACCACACCCAACAGGCGGTCGCCATCGGCAACTAACACACAGGTGATATGGCGAGATTGCATCAGGTTCAGCGCATCGACGGCAAGAATACCGGGGCGAATGCGAATGCCGCCCGGTGTCATGACATCGGCAATACTGGCATTACGCATATCGACCCCGGTATCAAACACCCGGCGCAGGTCGCCATCGGTGAAAATACCGATGATGTTCATGTCATCATCACAGACAGCCGTCATGCCTAAATTTTTACGTGTGATTTCCAGCAGCGCATCGCGCAAGGTGGCCTGCACATTGACGTGCGGGATTTCATCACCCGTATGCATAATATCATTGACCCGCAACAGCAGCTTACGACCCAGTGCGCCGCCAGGGTGCGACAGCGCAAAATCTTCAGCGGTAAAGCCGCGCGCTTCCAGCAGGGCAACCGCCAGCGCATCGCCCATAACCAGCGCGGCGGTGGTGCTGGAGGTCGGGGCCAGCCCTAACGGACAGGCTTCTTTCAGTACCTTCACGCAAAGATGGATGTCCGCGGCGCGCGCCATGCTGCTTTCCGGACGGCTGGTCATGCAGATAAGAGGCACCTGCAGGCGTTTAAGTACCGGAATCAGCGCCAGGATCTCGTTCGACTCGCCGGAATTCGAGAGCGCGATAACCACATCCTTCGGCGTCACCATGCCTAAATCGCCGTGGGCCGCTTCGCCGGGGTGCACAAAAAACGACGGCGTACCGGTGCTGGCAAACGTCGCCGCCATTTTACGCCCGATATGGCCGGATTTGCCCATCCCCATCACCACGACTTTGCCCGCGCAGCGGAAGATCTTCTCGCAGGCATGGGTGAAATCTTCATTAATGTACTGATCGAGTTGAGCCAGACCTTCACGTTCAATTTCCAGAACTTCACGTCCTACCCGTTGAAAGTCAAAATCCGTTGGCAAATCTATTTGCGACATAGTGTTATCCCGATTCATTCAACGAAGAGCGGTGCTGCCCAGTACAGCATCGCCAACCAAACCACAAAACCGCCGACCAGCAGCGCACCCACCAGGCGACCGGGTTGCCATTTGCGACGCCAGCATAGCAGGACGAATATCACGCTGACGAACAGCATCACGGCATAGTCGCGCGTAAAGGCCTCCGGTGCGAATGCTCCCGGGGCGATCAGTGCCGGTAATCCGAGAACCAGGGCGATATTCAGGATATTCGCGCCGATAATATTCCCGATAGCGATATCGTCTTCCCCTTTTCGCGCCCCGGCAATCGTCGTTGCCAGTTCCGGCAGGCTGGTGCCGATCGCCACCACCGTTAAGCCGACGGTGAGCTCGCTGATAGCGAAGTAGTTTGCCAGCACGGTGGCATTATCCACGACCATTCGGGTTGCCATGGGCATCACAATCATGGCTACACCCAGCCAGAGCAGGGCCACGGGAAGCGAACCTTCCCGCGGAAGCTCCGCCATCTGTTCCCGGGTCAGGCTATCGCTGCCCTGACGTTCCGCCAGCCGGGCGATTTTAATCGTAAACAGCAGCCACAGCAGGGCGAGCGCCAGTAAGAAAAGACCGTCCATACGGGACAGTTGCCCATCGTACAGCACAAAGCTTGCCAGCAAACTGACCAGCAACATTAGCGGTAACTCGCGGCGCAGGATATCAGAATGCACGGTAAATGGACGCAACAAGGCAGCGAGGCCGAGTATTAATAATATATTGGTAATATTGGATCCGAGCGCCGTGCCGATCGCCAGATCGGTCTGTCCGTGCAGAGACGCAGCGGCGGAAACGATGATCTCCGGCAGGCTGGTGCCGATACTTACCACCGTCATCCCGATAATGAGCGGGGGGATCCCTATCATGCGGCAAAGTATTGAAGCGGCGTAGACCAGACGATCGGCGCTGTAGACTACCAGCAGTAAACCAATTATTAACAGAGCCGTCGCTAAGAGCATCTAAAGTCCTTTCTTCAGGTATAATCGTTGATTCGCTGTAGCGGTCCATCTGCAGCGTAACGAATTCTTAATTTTGACTTTATGTTTGTCAAAAGTAAAACAAATGCCAGCTTTCGCTAACCCAGGCAGGTAAGATTCTGTAAAAATGTTGGGTTTGTGGCGAAGGTACGCGCCATGCTTAGCCCGAGGGATGTTTAGTAAGGATGATTTTATGAGCCAAACTCTGGCGAATTTGGTCGAAGTACGCGGTATCCGCTTCTCTCGCGGCGATCGCGTCATCTTTGACGATATCTCGCTGTCAGTGCCGCGCGGTAAGATCACGGCGATTATGGGACCATCGGGGATCGGTAAAACGACGCTGCTGCGCCTGATCGGTGGGCAGATCCCGCCGGATAAAGGTGAGATCCTGTTCGATGGTGAAAACGTGCCGCAGATGTCACGCTCGCGCCTGTATACCGTGCGTAAGCGCATGAGCATGCTGTTCCAGTCCGGAGCACTGTTCACCGATATGAACGTGTTCAATAACGTAGCCTACCCGCTACGTGAACATACGCGTTTGCCGGAGGCGTTACTGCATACGACCGTCATGATGAAGCTTGAAGCGGTCGGGCTGCGCGGAGCGGCGAAATTAATGCCTTCTGAACTCTCAGGCGGGATGGCGCGCCGCGCCGCCCTGGCCAGGGCTATTGCGCTGGAGCCGGACCTGATTATGTTCGACGAACCGTTTGTCGGACAGGATCCCATCACCATGGGCGTGCTGGTTAAGCTGATCTCAGAACTCAACAGCACGCTGGGCGTGACCTGTATCGTGGTGTCACATGACGTGCCAGAAGTGCTGAGCATTGCTGATTACGCGTATATCGTGGCGGACAAAAAAATCGTGGCTCACGGCAGCGCGCAGTCGCTGCGTGAAAACGGCGACCCGCGGGTTCGCCAGTTCATTGATGGTATTGCCGATGGTCCGGTACCGTTCCGCTATCCGGCCGGGGACTATCAGCATGATTTATTAGGCAAGGGAGCGAGCAACTGATGCTGCTAAATGTGCTGGCATCACTCGGACACCGGGGAATTAAAACGACCGCGGCTTTCGGGCGTGCCGGATTAATGCTTTTCAATGCGGTAGTGGGCAAGCCGGAATTTCGTAAGCATGCGCCGCTGTTGGTCCGTCAGCTCTACAACGTTGGCGTGCTATCGATGCTGATTATCATCGTGTCGGGGCTGTTTATCGGCATGGTGCTGGGGCTGCAGGGCTATCTGGTGCTCACCACCTATAGTGCGGAAACCAGTTTAGGCATGCTGGTGGCGTTATCCCTGCTGCGCGAACTGGGGCCGGTGGTTGCTGCGCTGCTGTTTGCCGGGCGTGCGGGTTCCGCGCTGACCGCGGAAATTGGCCTGATGCGTGCGACCGAACAGCTCTCCAGCATGGAAATGATGGCGGTCGATCCGCTGCGGCGCGTGATTTCCCCTCGCTTCTGGGCAGGGGTTATCTCGCTGCCGCTGTTGACCATTATTTTTGTCGCCGTGGGCATCTGGGGCGGCTCGCTGGTGGGCGTAAGCTGGAAGGGGATCGACAGTGGCTTCTTCTGGTCTGCGATGCAAAATGCCGTTGACTGGCGAATGGACCTGGTTAACTGCCTGATTAAGAGTCTGGTGTTTGCCATTACGGTGACATGGGTTGCGTTATTTAATGGTTATGACGCTATCCCCACTTCCGCCGGGATTAGCCGGGCAACGACGCGTACCGTGGTGCATTCGTCGCTGGCGGTTCTGGGGCTGGATTTTGTGCTGACTGCGCTGATGTTTGGGAATTGAGTTCATGCAAACGAAAAAAAGTGAAATCTGGGTAGGTGTGTTCTTACTGGTTGCGTTGCTGGCTGCGCTGTTTGTCTGTCTCAAAGCCGCCAACGTGACCTCTTTACGTACCGAACCGACGTACCGTATCTATGCGACCTTTGACAATATTGGTGGGCTGAAGGCGCGTTCTCCGGTTCGCATTGGCGGTGTGGTCGTGGGCCGGGTTGCGGATATTACGCTTGACCCGAAAACCTACCTGCCGCGCGTAGCGCTCGATATTGATGAGAGCTACAACCATATTCCTGATTCCAGCTCGCTGGCTATTCGTACCTCAGGCCTGCTGGGAGAACAGTACCTGGCGCTGAATATCGGTTTCGACGATCCGGAACTGGGGACGTCTATCCTTAAAGATGGCAGCACTATTCAGGACACCAAGTCAGCCATGGTTCTGGAAGACCTGATTGGTCAGTTCCTTTATAGCAGTAAGGGCAGTGACAATAAGAATTCTGGCGATGATTCGGCAGCGACAGAGAGTCATACTGACGCCACGCCACCGGCCGCCACGACGCATTAATTTCAGGAGAGACACCCTATGTTTAAACGTTTATTGATGATCGCCATGCTGGTGATTGCTCCCTTGACGGCTGCTACGGCGGCGGATCAGTCCAACCCCTATAAGCTGATGAACGAAGCGGCGCAGAAGACCTTCGATCGTCTGAAAAATGAACAGCCGAAGATTCAGGCTAACCCGAACTATCTGCGTGATATCGTTGACCAGGAGCTGATGCCGTATGTCCAGGTGAAGTATGCCGGCGCGCTGGTTCTGGGCCGGTATTATAAAGATGCGACCCCGGCGCAGCGCGAAGCCTACTTTGTCGCCTTCCGTGAATACCTGAAGCAGGCCTACGGCCAGGCGCTGGCTATGTACCATGGTCAAACTTACCAGATTGCTCCGGAACAACCGCTGGGCGATGCAACGATCGTCCCTATTCGCGTGACGATCGTCGATCCCAATGGCCGCCCTCCGGTACGCCTGGATTTCCAGTGGCGTAAAAACACCCAGACCGGTAACTGGCAGGCTTACGATATGATTGCCGAAGGGGTGAGCATGATCACCACCAAACAAAACGAGTGGAGCGATCTGCTGCGCACCAAAGGCGTTGATGGTCTGACCGCGCAACTGAAGGCGATCTCCGCGCAGCCGATCACTCTGGAACAGAAAAAATAATGACCGGGCAGCTGAGCTGGACTCGCGACGGCGAGCGACTGGCGCTGCACGGGGAGCTGGACCAGGATCTGCTGGTCCCGCTCTGGGAAGCCCGTGCGCAGGCGACCGATGGCGTGTCGACTATCGACCTGAGCGCACTAACCCGGGTGGATACCGCCGGCCTGGCGCTGCTGATGCACTTTGTGGCGTTAATTCGCCACCAGGGCCGGGAGGCGAAACTGATTGGTAAGAGCGACAACCTGCAAACTTTAGCCAGTCTTTACAACCTTCCCGCCGATATGATCCCATAGTTTTTCAGTGCGTTACTGCTGAGGTTATCCTGAAAGCCCCATCAATATCTTCGATGGGGCTTTTTGCTTATTTAAGACCGCGCCACTTTCCTCTAAGATGTTGGGCTATTTTCACTACCAGATAAAATTTGAACCCATGGAAAATCATGAAATTCAGACCGTGCTGATGAACGCACTCTCCCTTCAGGAAGTCCACGTCTCTGGCGATGGCAGTCACTTTCAGGTTATTGCTGTGGGTGAGATGTTTGACGGCATGAGCCGGGTAAAGAAACAGCAGGCTGTCTACGCTCCGCTGATGGAATACATTGCCGACAACCGCATTCATGCTCTGTCGATCAAAGCATTTACCCCGCAAGAATGGGCCCGGGACCGCAAACTCAACGGCTTTTAAGCTGCAGGGATGTTCCCCGCAGTGTATGTGAATTCTTAACAGAGAACAGAATCAATGGATAAATTCCGTGTTCAGGGGCCGACACGCCTCCAGGGGGAAGTCACCATCTCCGGTGCGAAAAATGCCGCCCTGCCGATCCTCTTTGCCGCCCTGCTGGCAGATGAGCCGATTGAGATCCAGAACGTACCAAAACTGAAAGACATCGATACCACGATGAAACTGCTGAGCCAGCTCGGCGCCAAAGTGAAGCGCAATGGGTCAGTCTGGATCGATGCGGGTCCGGTCGACGTCTTCTGCGCGCCGTACGATCTGGTCAAAACGATGCGTGCTTCTATCTGGGCGCTGGGCCCGCTGGTGGCGCGCTTTGGTCAGGGACAGGTTTCACTGCCGGGCGGTTGTGCTATCGGTGCGCGTCCGGTCGATCTGCATATTATTGGCCTTGAGCAGCTGGGCGCAGAGATCAAACTGGAAGAAGGCTATGTGAAGGCGTCGGTTAACGGACGTCTTAAAGGCGCGCATATTGTGATGGATAAGGTCAGCGTCGGCGCGACCGTGACCATTATGAGTGCCGCGACGCTGGCGGAAGGCACCACCGTGATTGAAAACGCCGCTCGCGAGCCGGAAATCGTCGATACGGCGAACTTCCTCAACGCGCTGGGCGCAAAAATTAAAGGTCAGGGGACTGACCGCATCACCATCGAAGGCGTAGAGCGTCTGGGTGGCGGCGTATATCGCGTTCTGCCTGACCGTATCGAAACCGGTACTTTCCTGGTCGCTGCTGCAATCTCCGGCGGTAAAATTGTTTGCCGCAACGCACAGCCTGATACCCTGGATGCCGTACTGGCCAAGCTGCGCGATGCGGGCGCCGATATCGAAACCGGCGAAGACTGGATTAGCCTGGATATGCACGGCAACCGTCCGAAAGCCGTCAATGTGCGTACCGCGCCACACCCGGGTTTCCCGACCGACATGCAGGCGCAGTTCACGCTGTTGAACCTGGTTGCGGAAGGGACCGGCGTGATTACCGAAACGATCTTTGAAAACCGTTTCATGCATATTCCGGAACTGATCCGTATGGGTGCACACGCGGAGATCGAAAGCAATACGGCGATATGCCACGGCGTGGCGCAGCTCTCCGGTGCGCAGGTGATGGCAACCGACCTGCGTGCGTCAGCAAGCCTGGTCCTGGCCGGCTGTATCGCGGAAGGCACCACGATTGTCGATCGCATCTACCACATCGATCGTGGATACGAGCGCATCGAAGATAAACTGCAGGCGCTGGGCGCGAATATCGAACGCGTGAAAGGCGAGTAACTCTGTCGTGATAACAGCCCCTTGACGTGTGTCAGGGGGCTGTTTTTTTATTCCGTTCTGTTGACTCAGCGAACCGCTTTCATTGGCTCTCTTTCTTCTGACGTATCATTTGCGTTCTGTCGATAAACTGATGCGTCACCGGGTCATGATAGCGTGAGGGCCAGATAATCCACGGTTTGGTATCCAGAGCATGAGCAATAATCAGCTCACCTTTTGGCCACGGCCGGGTCAATGCATTCGCCAGCGTTGAAGAACTCAAGCCGTTACGCCGCGACTCCGCTGCCAGCGACGTCCCTTTTTTGCGCAATCCAGCAATGATATCTGCCGGATGCCAGTCGATGAACTTTTCCATAAATTCTCCTGGTGGTGATGATCCCAATTGCCTGATATATGAGCAACGGAATGACTATACTCCCAGGTTTAATTAAGTTCTAACAAGTTCTTGTAAGGTGTCTTTATATTCGGAATATACCAGGATGCAAGGCGATATATGGATTTTACTGGAACTTTGTGGGGCGTTCCCGCGACAGGCGCGGGAACGGGGCAGGGGGAGATCAGTGGTCGCGTTGAACCGCAATATGGGCAAGACCGATAAGCGCTTCACGCCACGGGGAATCCGGTAAGACCTGAAGCACGGCAATGGCTTTGTCCGCTTCTTCTTCCGCGCGTTTACGGGTCCATTCCAGTGAGCCGCAGGCCGCCATCGTCTCGAGAACCGCGTCGAGAAGGTGACGCCCGTTGCCTTGTTCAATCGCTCCGCGAATCATCGCTGACTGCTCTGGAGTGCCATGACGCATGGCATGCAATAACGGTAAAGTCGGTTTGCCTTCGTTCAGGTCATCACCCACGTTTTTGCCGAGACGTTCGCCATCAGAGCTGTAGTCCAGTAAATCGTCGATCAGCTGGAATGCCGTGCCGAGATAACGACCATAGTCCTGAAGCGCTTGCTCCTGTTCGGCGGTACAACCGGCCAGGATGCCTGAGCACTGTGCGGCGGCTTCAAACAGACGGGCTGTTTTGCTGTAGATGACCCGCATATAGTTTTCTTCAGTGATATCCGGGTCGTTGACGTTCATCAGCTGCAGCACTTCGCCTTCGGCAATGACGTTAACGGCTTTAGACATCACTTCCAGCACTTTTAACGAGCCGAGGCTGGTCATCATCTGGAAAGAGCGGGTATAGATAAAATCACCAACCAGCACGCTGGCTGCGTTGCCAAAAGCGGCGTTTGCCGTCGCCTTGCCGCGGCGCATATCGGATTCATCAACGACATCATCATGCAGCAAGGTGGCGGTATGAATAAATTCGATCAGTGCGGCAATAGTGACGTGCGCGTCGCCCTGGTAACCCACTGCCCGGGCGGCAAGAACCGCAATCATCGGACGAATACGTTTACCGCCTCCGCTAACGATGTAATAGCCTAATTGATTGATAAGCTGAACATCTGAGTCAAGTTGCTCAAGGATTGTCGCATTGACACCCGCCATATCCTGCGCGGTTAACTCATTGATTTTTTCTAAATTCATCGCAAAAGCCGGGCCACATGTCCTGTTACCGCGAATCCAGGTGGGTTCACAGAAGGATTAAGATAGAATTAAACGAAGCTATGATTGTACTGAAAAATTGCCATAGATAAACGTTAGCGTGAAAGTTGTGTTTTTTTTCTGCGTTGATCGCTAATCGCTCTTGTCAAAGGCTCGCGTTTTGCGTAATATTCGCGCCCTATTGTGAATATTTATAGCGCACTCTGAATCACACAAAGAGGTGCGCGGAAGCGGAGTTTTATATGTACGCGGTTTTCCAAAGTGGTGGTAAACAACACCGAGTAAGCGAAGGTCAGACCATTCGCCTGGAAAAGCTGGACATCGCAACTGGCGAAGCTGTTGAGTTCGCTGAAGTGCTGATGATCGCAAACGGTGAAGAAATCAAGATCGGCGTTCCTTTCGTTGAGGGCGGCGTAATCAAAGCTGAAGTTGTTGCTCACGGTCGTGGCGAGAAAGTTAAAATCGTTAAGTTTCGTCGTCGTAAACACTACCGTAAGCAGCAGGGCCATCGTCAGTGGTTCACTGATGTGAAAATTACTGGCATCAGCGCCTAAGACCTGAGGAGAGATTTAAATGGCACATAAAAAGGCTGGCGGCTCAACTCGTAACGGTCGCGACTCAGAAGCTAAACGCCTGGGCGTTAAGCGTTTCGGTGGCGAATCCGTTCTGGCGGGTAGCATCATCGTTCGTCAGCGTGGCACCAAATTCCACGCAGGCACCAACGTAGGTTGCGGTCGTGACCACACTCTGTTTGCTAAAGCAGACGGTAAAGTGAAATTTGAAGTTAAAGGCCCGAATAACCGTAAATACATCAGCATCGTTGCTGAGTAAGTTTTTCGTGGTCCGGTAACGGATTAAAGCCCCGCAACGTGTTGCGGGGCTTTTTACATTAGAATCCCGGATATTTTTCTGCAGGGAAAACGGGTATGAAGCAGCAGGCCGGCATTGGCATTCTTTTGGCCCTCACCACCGCGATGTGCTGGGGTGCGTTGCCAATTGCAATGAAGCAGGTTCTTGAAGTGATGGCGCCGCCGACGGTGGTGTTTTATCGCTTTTTGATGGCAAGTATCGGCCTTGGCACAATCCTCGCTATCAGAGGTAAACTGCCGCCGCTGCGCCTCTTTCGCAAACCGCGCTGGCTGGTACTACTGGCCATTGCGACGGGCGGCCTGTTTGGTAACTTCATTCTGTTCAGCTCTTCCCTGCAATATCTTAGCCCCACGGCTTCTCAGGTGATCGGACAGCTATCTCCGGTCGGCATGATGGTGGCCAGCGTATTCATCCTTAAGGAGAAAATGCGCGGTACCCAGGTTGTGGGGGCGCTGATGTTGATTTGCGGGCTGGTGATGTTCTTTAACACCAGCCTGATTGAGATTTTTACCCGCCTGACGGATTACACGTGGGGGGTAATTTTTGGCGTTGCAGCGGCTGCGGTTTGGGTCAGCTACGGCGTCGCGCAAAAGGTGTTATTACGCCGCCTGGCGTCACAGCAGATCCTCTTTTTGCTGTACACTTTATGTACGATAGCGTTGCTGCCGTTGGCGACGCTCTCACAAGTTCTGGCGTTAAGCAACTGGCAACTGGCGTGCCTGATTTTCTGCGGGTTAAATACCCTGGTAGGCTACGGTGCGCTGGCGGAAGCCATGGCGCGCTGGCAGGCAGCTCAGGTGAGCGCGTTGATTACCTTAACGCCATTGTTTACGCTGCTTTTTTCAGATTTATTATCACTGGCCTGGCCCGATGTTTTCGCCAGACCGATGTTAAACCTGTTAGGTTATCTCGGTGCGTTTGTCGTGGTTGCGGGCGCGATGTATTCCGCCATAGGCCACCGTCTTTGGGGTGGCTTACGTAAGCGTGAAGCGGTTGTACCGCTGCCCCGCTCAGGCGAATGATTTTCGGAGAGTAAAATGAAGTTTGTTGATGAAGCAACAATCCTGGTCGTAGCAGGTGATGGCGGCAATGGTTGCGTTAGCTTCCGCCGTGAAAAATATATCCCGAGAGGCGGCCCGGACGGCGGCGACGGTGGTGATGGTGGTGATGTCTGGCTGGAAGCGGACGAAAACCTGAACACCCTGATCGATTACCGTTTTGAAAAATCCTTCCGCGCTGAGCGTGGACAGAATGGCCAGAGTCGCGACTGTACCGGTAAACGTGGTAAAGACGTGTCGATCAAAGTGCCTGTAGGGACCCGTGTTATCGATCAAGGCACCGGCGAAGTCATGGGCGATATGACTAAGCATGGTCAGCGTCTGATGGTCGCTAAAGGCGGCTGGCACGGTCTGGGCAACACCCGTTTCAAATCGTCCGTCAACCGTACCCCGCGTCAGAAAACGATGGGGACGCCGGGTGATAAGCGCGATCTGCAGCTGGAGCTGATGCTGCTGGCAGACGTCGGGATGCTGGGTATGCCGAATGCCGGTAAATCTACCTTCATTCGCGCCGTTTCTGCGGCGAAGCCGAAAGTGGCTGATTATCCGTTTACCACGCTGGTGCCGAGCCTTGGCGTTGTGCGTATGGATAACGAGAAGAGCTTCGTTGTTGCGGATATTCCTGGGCTTATCGAAGGCGCAGCGGAAGGCGCAGGCCTCGGTATTCGCTTCCTGAAACACCTTGAACGCTGTCGCGTGCTGCTACACCTCATCGATATCGAACCGATCGATGGTTCCGATCCGGTTGAGAACGCGCGCATTATCATCGGTGAGCTGGAAAAATACAGCGAGAAGCTGGCTGAAAAACCACGCTGGTTGGTCTTCAATAAGATTGACCTGATGGATAAAGCGGAAGCTGAAGCGAAGGCGAAAGCCATTGCCGATGCGCTGGGCTGGGAAGAGAAGTTCTACCTGATCTCCGCGGCAAGTCAGCAGGGCGTGAAAGATCTGTGCTGGGACGTGATGACCTTTATCATCGAAAACCCAATCGTTCATGCACAGGAAGAGAAAGCGCCTGAAAAAGTCGAGTTTATGTGGGACGACTACCACCGTCAGCAGCTTGAAGAAGCCGAAGTTGAAGTCGAAGACGACGAAGACTGGGATGACGACTGGGACGAAGACGACGAAGAAGGCGTTGAGTTCATCTATAAGCGTTAAGCTGCTGGAGTGCCCCGGTACATTGCCGATCGGGGCGACGGCAGGACTGCTGCCCGGGATATGCCGGGAAGCGGTTCAGAGCGCACTAAAAAGGGCCGCATTTGATGCGGCCCTTTCGTATTAGTTGTTCTGGTACAAATCCTTATACAAGCGACTCTCGAAGCGTACCAGCGGGATCCGGCGGTTGCGCTGATCTGCAGGCGGTACCGCATAGCCTGATAAGTATTGTACGAAGGCGATTTTTTGCCCGCTGGCGGCAGTGATGAAACCTGCGAGGTTGTAAACGCCCTGCAGAGAACCGGTTTTGGCCGACACTTTTCCATCGACCCCAGCCTGATTCAGGCCTGCACGATACTGCAGCGAGCCATCGTGGCCAGCCAGCGGCAGCATGGAGATGAAGTTGAGTTCATTATCGTGCTGGGCGATATATTGCAGCACCTGCATCATGGTCGCCGGAGCAATCAGGTTATGCCGCGACAGACCGGAACCGTCGGCAATAATCGTATTTCCTAGATCAATGCCGGCCTGTTGACGCAGGATCTGGCGCACCGCATCCGAACCGGCACGCCAGGTCCCTGGAACGCCAAGACGAGCGTGACCAATGGTGCGAAAGACGGTGTCCGCAATCATGTTGTCTGATTTTTTTAACATGATTCGCAGGAGATCGTGCAGCGGAGCTGATTGCGTCGTAGCCAGCACGGTTCCCGGATCGTTCGCCAGAGTCTGGCGCAGCAGCGTCCCGCTATAGGTAATCCCTGCCTGGGTCAGTTCGGACTTCAGGATAACCCCCGCATAGCTTGCGCCGTCCTGAATGGCGAAAGCCAGCGGTAAGGGCTCACTACGCTGTGGCAGGCAACCCGTCAGGGTGTAGCGGTTCAGGTCGCCGGTCACCACGTCGAGTTCGCAATACTGGGCCTCCGCGGAGCCGCGGGCCAGCGTTCTTACCTGGCTAAACATCGTCACCGGGTAGTACGATGCGACGCGAATAAAGGCCAGGTCGCCAGGTTTCTGCGCGCTATAAAGTGAGATAGAAAAACAGTTACGATCGACGATAGCAGCCGCCGGCGGGGCGCTAAAGCATTGCGTCATGTCGTTCCACGGCCAGCCTGGGGCCTTGTCATGACTGGCGAAGACCGAGGTATCAATCAACACGTTCCCCTCGATCCGCTGGACGCCCGCTTTTTTTAGCGTCGCCACCATATTGCGAATATCCTGACGTTTCAGCGTGGGATCGCCGCCAAAACGGGCAATCAGGTCGCCTTTTAGCACGCCGCCATCAAGGCTGCCTTTGGTTTCCAGCGTGGTGGTAAAACGAAAGTTCGGCCCGAGCTGCAGCAGAGCAGCCAGCGCAGTGATCACCTTCTGGGTACTGGCGGGGAGCGCCATCTGCTGACTGTGGAAATCTATCTCCGGCGTCGGGGAGCCAACCTTCTGCGCCATGAAGGCGAGGTTAGCACCCGCAGGCAGCTGGGTGATATATTCGTCAATGTTCGCCGCCTGAGCGCTAAACGCTATACCGGCGGTCAATCCGATGATAAATCTGGGAAATCGCATAATCTCGCGCTAACAACCTGAAACCAGGCCGTCATACTACGGTGCAACACCCTGTAAAGTAAACGATGACCCATAGTGAACTTCAGGGTAAAATACGTATCAAATTGAAAATTGCTGCTGACCTGGGGAATGTTTTCCGGGTTGGTTTTCTTTTTGCTCCTGTCCTGCTGAAGGCCTGACTGGTGGCGGAACGGCGGCGTCCGTTCTATGAAGGAATGATAAAGAGGTATAACAAATGCAAGCTATTCCGATGACCTTACGTGGTGCTGAAAAACTTCGCGAAGAACTGGATTTTCTGAAGTCCGTTCGTCGTCCTGAAATCATCGCTGCTATTGCCGATGCGCGCGAACATGGCGATCTGAAAGAGAACGCTGAGTACCACGCAGCCCGCGAGCAGCAAGGTTTCTGCGAAGGCCGTATTAAGGATATTGAAGCTAAGCTGTCCAATGCACAGGTTATCGATATCACCAAAATGCCGAACAACGGGCGGGTGATTTTTGGTGCAACGGTAAAGGTCCTGAACCTCGATACCGATGAAGAACAGACTTACCGCATCGTGGGTGATGATGAAGCTGATTTTAAGCAAAATCTGATCTCTGTGAATTCACCGATTGCCCGTGGTTTGATCGGTAAAGAACAGGACGATGTAGTGACAATCCGCACACCAGGCGGCGAAGTAGAATACGAAATTATCAAGGTCGAGTACCTTTAATCCGTATTTCCCGCTACCATGTTGATGGATTGTAAAGAAAGGAAAAAGGCCGCATAGCGGCCTTTTATCAACGTCCGGAGCATGGCATTTTGCTCGTCTACCCGTAGAAATCCCTCGTTTTACACAAAGTTGTGTCGAGATTCAGGATATTCTTAGCGTGGCAGCGAGATTTTACGCTCTTTAGTTGGGCGATACAGGACCAGCGTTTTACCGATGACCTGTACGTTACAGGCGCCGGTTTCGCGCACGATAGCTTCCACGATCAAGGTTTTAGTTTCGCGGTCTTCCGATGCGATTTTCACCTTGATGAGCTCATGGTGCTCTAACGCTTGTTCGATCTCGGCCAGTACCCCTTCGGTCAAACCATTGTTGCCAAGCATAACTACCGGCTTGAGCGGATGTGCCAGACCTTTCAGGTGCTGTTTTTGTTTAGTACTCAGATTCATCGTATTTTTTTGCTTACGTTGGGATTGAAAACGGTTCATTCTACCGCCATCTCCCATATATCGCCAAACTACCGTGTCGATTTTTACGTCGCAAAGTATGATGAACCCGAAACGGGAATGTTAAATGACAGGTAAAAAGCGTTCTGCCAGCTCAAGCCGCTGGCTTCAGGAACACTTTAGCGATAAATATGTTCAACAGGCACAGAAAAAGGGGTTACGTTCCCGTGCCTGGTTTAAACTTGATGAAATACAGCAAAGTGACAAGATTTTTAAACCGGGGATGACCATTGTTGACCTCGGCGCTGCACCCGGTGGCTGGTCGCAATATGCGGTTACGCAGATCGGAAACAGCGGCCGCATCATCGCTTGCGATCTTTTACCTATGGATCCAATCGTTGGTGTGGACTTCCTTCAGGGCGACTTTCGTGATGAATTAGTTCTGAAAGCGTTACTTGAACGCGTAGGTGACAGTAAAGTGCAGGTTGTCATGTCCGATATGGCACCAAACATGTGTGGAACACCGGCGGTGGATATTCCCCGGGCCATGTATTTGGTGGAGCTGGCGCTTGGAATGGCTCGTGATGTATTAGCGCCGGGTGGTAGTTTTGTAGTGAAGGTGTTCCAGGGCGAAGGTTTCGATGAGTATCTAAGAGAAATTCGCTCCCTGTTTACGAAGGTCAAAGTTCGTAAGCCGGACTCTTCTCGCGCACGTTCGCGTGAAGTGTACATTGTAGCGACCGGGCGTAAACCATAACCGGTAGATTTCAAACGAAAGTTTGAAAGACGCTGGATATAGAGTATCCTGACGCTGTTTTTAACACAGTTGTAATAAGAGGTTAATCCCTTGAGTGACATGGCGAAAAACCTAATACTCTGGCTGGTCATTGCCGTTGTGCTGATGTCAGTATTCCAGAGCTTTGGGCCCAGCGAGTCTAATGGCCGTAAGGTGGATTATTCAACCTTCCTGCAAGAGGTCAACCAGGACCAGGTTCGCGAAGCGCGTATCAACGGACGTGAGATCAACGTTACCAAGAAAGATAGTAACCGTTACACGACTTACATTCCGGTCAACGATCCGAAGCTGCTCGATAACCTGTTGACGAAAAACGTCAAAGTGGTTGGCGAACCGCCGGAAGAACCGAGCCTGTTGGCTTCCATCTTTATTTCCTGGTTCCCGATGCTGTTGCTGATCGGCGTCTGGATCTTCTTCATGCGGCAAATGCAGGGCGGCGGCGGAAAGGGCGCGATGTCCTTCGGCAAAAGCAAAGCCCGTATGCTGACGGAAGACCAGATCAAAACCACTTTTGCCGATGTCGCCGGTTGCGACGAAGCGAAAGAGGAAGTCGGTGAACTGGTTGAATACCTGCGTGAACCGAGCCGCTTCCAGAAACTGGGCGGTAAAATCCCGAAAGGCGTCCTGATGGTCGGCCCTCCGGGTACCGGTAAAACGCTGCTGGCGAAAGCTATCGCCGGTGAGGCGAAAGTACCATTCTTCACCATTTCTGGTTCTGACTTCGTTGAAATGTTCGTCGGTGTGGGCGCATCGCGTGTGCGTGACATGTTCGAACAGGCCAAAAAAGCGGCACCGTGCATTATCTTCATCGATGAAATCGACGCAGTCGGTCGCCAGCGTGGCGCTGGTCTTGGCGGTGGTCACGATGAACGTGAACAGACGCTTAACCAGATGCTGGTTGAGATGGATGGCTTCGAAGGTAACGAAGGCATTATCGTTATCGCGGCGACCAACCGTCCTGACGTACTTGACCCGGCGCTGCTGCGTCCAGGCCGTTTTGACCGTCAGGTTGTTGTAGGGCTGCCGGATGTCCGCGGTCGTGAACAGATTCTGAAAGTTCACATGCGTCGCGTACCGTTGTCGCCTGATATCGACGCGGCAATCATTGCGCGCGGTACCCCGGGCTTCTCGGGTGCTGACCTGGCGAACCTGGTCAACGAAGCCGCTCTGTTTGCTGCCCGTGGCAACAAACGCGTGGTATCGATGGTCGAGTTCGAAAAAGCGAAAGACAAAATCATGATGGGTGCGGAACGTCGCTCCATGGTGATGACGGAAGCGCAGAAAGAATCCACCGCATACCACGAAGCGGGCCATGCGATTATCGGCCGCCTGGTACCGGAACACGATCCGGTGCACAAAGTGACGATTATTCCGCGCGGTCGTGCGCTGGGTGTGACCTTCTTCCTGCCGGAAGGCGATGCTATCAGCGCCAGCCGTCAGAAGCTGGAAAGCCAGATTTCGACCCTGTACGGCGGTCGTCTGGCGGAAGAGATTATCTACGGTGTGGAACATGTTTCTACCGGTGCGTCGAACGACATTAAAGTCGCGACGAACCTGGCACGTAACATGGTGACGCAGTGGGGCTTCTCCGACAAACTCGGTCCGCTGCTGTATGCGGAAGAAGAGGGCGAAGTTTTCCTGGGGCGTAGCGTTGCGAAAGCGAAACATATGTCCGATGAGACTGCACGTATCATCGACCAGGAAGTGAAATCGCTGGTTGAACGCAACTACAACCGTGCTCGTCAGATTCTGAATGACAACATGGACATCCTGCATTCGATGAAAGATGCGCTCATGAAATATGAGACCATCGACGCACCGCAGATTGATGACCTGATGGCTCGCCGCGAAGTTCGCCCACCTGCGGGCTGGGAAGATCCGAACGGCACCAATAACTCTGGCAACAATGGCACCCCGAGTGCGCCGCGTCCGGTCGATGAACCGCGTACGCCAAACCCGGGTAACACCATGTCAGAGCAACTGGGCGACAAATAAGTTAGCCGCTATTGATGTTGTTATGTCTATCGAAACCCCGGGGCGCCTGCCGCTCCGGGGTTTTTCTTTTTATTAACCTTCCGGATTCATGGATTTCGCGATGAAACTCGTAGCCCAGGGCTCAACCCTCGATCTCTCCCATCCTCACGTAATGGGTATCCTTAACGTGACGCCAGATTCATTCTCCGATGGCGGCACACATAACTCGCTCGTGGAGGCGGTTAAGCATGCCAATCTGATGATAAATGCGGGAGCGACTATCATTGATATCGGCGGCGAATCGACCCGTCCGGGAGCGTTGGATGTGAGCGTCGAAGAGGAGCTGGCGCGCGTGATCCCGGTGGTAGAAGCCGTTGCTCAGCGTTTTGAAGTCTGGATCTCGGTAGACACGTCGAAGCCAGAAGTGATCCGTGAGTCCGCTCGGGCAGGCGCGCATATTATTAACGATATCCGTTCGCTGACCGAGCCTGGGGCGCTGGAAGCCGCGGCACAAACCGGGCTACCGGTGTGTCTGATGCATATGCAGGGGCAGCCAAAAACGATGCAGGAAGCACCGAAGTACGATGATGTCTTTGCCGATGTCGCCCGCTTCTTCACCGAGCATATCGTGCGCTGTGAACAGGCGGGTATCGCAAAAGAGAAATTGTTGCTCGACCCGGGATTCGGTTTCGGTAAAAATCTTGCCCATAATTATGAGCTACTTGCCCGACTCGGCGAGTTCCATCAGTTCGGTCTCCCGCTGCTGGTTGGCATGTCGCGCAAGTCGATGGTCGGCCAACTGCTTAACGTCGGGCCGACGGAACGCCTCAGCGGCAGCCTGGCGTGTGCAGTGATTGCAGCGATGCAGGGCGCGCAGATTATTCGCGTCCATGACGTCAAAGAAACGGTAGAAGCGCTACGCGTGGTGGAAGCCACCCTGAGCACAAAGGAAAATAAACGTTATGAGTAACCGCAAATATTTTGGCACCGATGGTATCCGTGGCCGCGTGGGTGATGCGCCAATTACCCCGGAATTCGTGCTCAAGCTGGGCTGGGCTGCGGGCAAGGTGCTGGCGCGCCACGGTTCACGCAAAATCATTATTGGTAAAGATACCCGTATCTCTGGCTATATGCTGGAATCGGCGCTGGAGGCAGGGCTGGCTGCGGCGGGGCTCTCCGCTTCTTTCACCGGTCCAATGCCTACTCCGGCGGTGGCTTACCTGACGCGAGCCTTCCGTGCAGAAGCCGGGATTGTCATTTCAGCTTCGCATAACCCGTTCTATGACAACGGGATCAAATTCTTCTCTATTGAAGGCACAAAGCTGCCGGATAACGTAGAAGAGGCGATTGAAGCGGAAATGGAAAAAGAGCTCACCTGCGTTGATTCGGCCGAATTGGGCAAAGCCAGCCGTATCGTGGATGCCGCCGGCCGTTATATTGAATTCTGCAAAGGTACCTTCCCGAACGAACTGAGCCTGAATGCGCTCAAAGTGGTTGTCGACTGCGCCCATGGCGCGACCTATCACATTGCGCCGAATGTATTCCGCGAGTTGGGTGCTCAGGTGATCGCGATGGGTTGTGAGCCGAACGGGCTCAATATCAACGAAGAGGTCGGAGCAACCGACGTACGCGCCCTGCAGGCTCGCGTACTGGCCGAAAAAGCCGATCTGGGTATCGCCTATGATGGCGATGGCGACCGCGTCATCATGGTCGACCATGAAGGTAACAAGGTCGATGGCGATCAGATTCTGTATATCATCGCCCGGGAAGGTCTGCGGCAGGGCCAGCTGCGCGGCGGCGCGGTGGGAACGTTAATGAGTAATATGGGGCTGGAGCTGGCGCTCAAACAGCTGGGCATTCCGTTTGTCCGGGCTAAAGTGGGTGACCGCTATGTCCTCGAGAAGCTGCAGGAGAAAGGCTGGCGTATCGGCGCGGAAAACTCCGGCCACGTTATCCTGCTGGATAAAACCACCACCGGTGACGGTATCGTCGCGAGTCTGCAGGTTGTGGCGGCGATGGTGCGTAACCACATGAGTCTGCATGACCTGTGTAGCGGCATGAAAATGTTCCCGCAAATCCTGGTCAACGTCCGTTTCACCGAAGGCAGTGGCAACCCGCTGGAACATGAAAACGTGAAAGCGGTGATGGCGGAAGTGGAAGCGGCATTGGGCAACCGTGGTCGTGTGCTGCTGCGCAAATCGGGTACCGAGCCGCTCATTCGCGTCATGGTCGAAGGCGAGCACGAAGAGCAGGTGCATGAGTTCGCGCATCGTATCGCCGATGCGGTGAAAAACGCCTGATTAAGCCGGTGATTTATTTTCTCGTCTGCGCAGTGGTGCCGTCGGCGCCAGACAACGTGAAATAATTATGCGGACTGACAGGGTGCTAAGTGTTTAAAAAGGCGGCGCTTGCCGCCTTTTTCTTCGCCAAAAAATCGTTTTTTGCTGTTTTTTTCCGCAGTTGATACAATGCACCGAAATTGCCCTTGCGAAGGTCATTCGCTTTGGTTAGTATTCACACCCGCTTCAGTGGGAAACATTAAAACCTCCCGCTTTATTGGTTGAAGCAATTGGTATGCGGCGAATCCGCAAGGAACAGGTTGATTATGCAAGAAGCTCTTTTAGTTGTTTTCCTTATTGTAGCGATTGGCCTCGTTGGTCTGATTATGCTGCAGCAAGGTAAAGGCGCTGATATGGGAGCCTCCTTCGGAGCAGGCGCTTCCGGCACGTTGTTTGGATCCAGCGGTTCTGGTAACTTCATGACCCGCATGACTGGTATTCTGGCAGCGTTGTTCTTCATCATCAGTCTGGTGCTGGGCAATATCAACAGCAACAAGACCAATAAAGGAAGTGAGTGGGATAATCTGAGCGCGCCGAAAACCGAGCAGACTCAGCCAACAGCGCCGGCACAGCCGAGCAGCGATATCCCGCACTAATAGTTATATCCGTGCCGAGGTGGTGGAATTGGTAGACACGCTACCTTGAGGTGGTAGTGCCCGATTGGGCTTACGGGTTCAAGTCCCGTCCTCGGTACCAATATTCCGAAAAAAAGACGCTGAAAAGCGTCTTTTTTTTTTGCCTTCGACAGGCGCTTATTTATTTATAAATAACTCTTCACTGGTCTTGAACCCACCGCAATCGCTAAAGTCGCGCTCATCTATTCAGAAGAGGTGAAGTGACGCCATGAAAAAAATCAGGTCGTTTATCATTGCCGGCGCCCTGTGTTTGTCCGGATGCAGTACTACGCCGTCGGCGGATACCGTGGACACTATTAACACTTTAACGGTGCCGGTATTGCATAGTGACGCGCAGCTTTCAGGGCAGAGTGCTCAGGCGGTGGTCAGTTGTTTCCAGGATAATAGCGCAATTATCGGCAGCCTGAGCCGGTCGTTAAAAGATAACTACCTGCAGGATGCTTCTAAAAAAGACATCTTTGATAAAGACAGCGAGGCGTTCCACGTCTACAGCGCTCTGACGAAACTGGAACAGATGTCAGCGATGAACGAGGTTTATCGTAAAGAGAACAACATTGCCGGACTGCAGGTGATTAACCGCCTGCTGAAAGCCGTTCCTGTGGCGGCATAGACGAATGAGGGATTGCCGTCGGCAATCCCTTTTTGCATCAGAAACGGAAGTTGAAACCTGCATAAGCGCCATCAGCCAACGTGTTGTCATGATGAGCGTCTTTCCCCGCCATATCGATATAGCGATATCCGGCTTCAATATTCAGCGATTTAATCACGTTAATCCGCACGCCGGCATTGGCTTCCACGTAGTCATCGACGCCGCTGGACATGGAGTCCGGAGAATAATAGGTTTCACCGAAAAGCGTAAAGTATTGGCCCAGCGGAAGCTGTGCACCGCCGCCCAGTGCGACGGCGTAGCCTTCATCGCTGTCTTGCGGATTCAGATAGAGCGCTTTGCCACCCAGAGTCAGGAGAAACGGACCGAGGTTAAAGTTATAGCCCATGCCTAACCCGGCGACGTCGCCGTCATTATCGCTGTGCGCCCAGTTGCCGTTAAAGGTCATACCCGGTTCTTCGGCACCGAAGCTGGCGGAAAGGTTAGTGAATTCTTCCCCCGCCTCTCCGTGTAAGTTTACCGATGCGCAGGCGGCGCTGCTGGCGCCGAGAGCGGCAACTAACAGAACTGATTTCGGAGTGATCATGCTCATTGTTGAATTCCTTCAGGTAAAAAAATGCCCGATACGGGCGTTCGGGCAAAAATTTAACGGGTTTTTGGGTTTAATCGTTATTTACTGAAGCGCGATACCTTTGTCACGATTGCGCCAGGGGTATCGACACTTACGCTTTGCTGATTATTGGCAGCGTCGCTGGCGCGCTAAAAGATCGCGCGACCAGCCCAGTCTGGTATGACATCCGGATAGTGCGCCATCTGCTGACGGACCATCCATCAGGCGTTTTCAGGGACAGCTGAAGCACCTGATTTCTCGACCCATCCTCGCGCCTGAAGGGACATAAATGCCTGCAGCAGCCGGATGAGGGTTAATCCTCACATCAGACAACTCTTCCCAACGCATCGCCCACCTGGTCGATGAGGTACGGTCGAAGAAGATCGTCATAGTGCCAGCTGCAGAAACCGGTGTTGTCGTATCGTGCACCGGGACAGAAGGATATTAACCTTCGCACGGTACAGGGATTGACTGTGAATGGTATAAGGAGAACCATCTTCATTCCTGAGCTTGTTGTTCAGTTTTCAACACACAATCAGTGTGATAAATACATGAGCCCAGAATAAAATTATTTATCGCTTGTCGTTATCATTTGTTTGTTTAAATTTAAATTCTTCAGTCGACCCGGCGCCGACAACAATAGATAAGCGATAAATAGCCGATGGATGATTAGAATTTTTCAGGAAGCGAGCTTACGCTTTGTAAATAACCACCGCGGGCGAACTCAATATATCCTCCTTTTTTTAACGCCGACAGGACATTGAGAATACTGCTGCGTGAAAGATGGGTGCGGTCCTGAATATATTCGAGGATGGAGACCCGTAGTCGCGTCTCTTCCGGCAACAGCAGCATCTCCAGCAGATGATTGCGAATCACCGAGTAGGTACGTTGCTGCAGCACCAGATCGTCCCGGTACACCAGATAGGAAGTATGGTATGCCAGCAGACGGGTCACCTCTTCCCACAGATTATGCTCACGGAACAGTTTGATGGCTTGCTCGCTGTCGATGCGCAGAACTTCGGAGGCGACCTCAGCACGCAGAGCGTGGCTATGGCTCGGCTGCAGTATCTCGGCGACGCCAAACAGATGAGGTTCATAGACGGTCACGATCAATAATTTATCAGATGAACGAATGACGGACAGCTCACCTTTTTTTAAAAGATAGAGCTGCGCTTTACCTTTATAGTTCGGCGTCAGCCTTTTTCTGGCAACGACATTCATAGGTGTAGCATACGGTTCGAGCGTTTCCAGCAGACGGTTGATCGCCTGGTTTGGCCTGACCGGGGGATTAATATTCATCGCGATCCTCGTGGGGTCAAGGATAAATGTATTCGGGTGATTATAGACAATAATTATAAAAAATTGCGACAGGTAAAAATTACCAGACTAAGACTTTTCTGATGCCGTGTGTTGATCAGATAAAAAAAGCCGACGGATTAACGTCGGCTGAGAGCATAGTTGAAAACAGATTATTTGTCTCTGTTTTCCAGGTTTTCTACCTGCGGCAGGCCGGTGGCCGAAGAGGCGCTCAGCAGGCCCGATTGCGCGTAACCAAACAGCTTGTCACGGGTATCGGTAATATCCAGATTACGCATCGTCAGTTGACCAATACGGTCTTCCGCCGAGAACATGGAGTCGCCTTTTTCCATCGTCAGACGTTCGGCTTTGTAGGTCAGATTATCGGAGACGGTATTCAGGATGGAGTAGTCGTTTCCGCGACGCAGCTCCAGCGTCACCTCGCCGGTAATGGCGCTGGCCACCCAACGCTGCAGCGCATCGCGCAGCATCAGGGCCTGGGAATCGAACCAACGGCCCTGATACAGCAGGCGGCCCAGCTGACGACCATGGGCATGGTACTGCTCGATGGTATCTTCGTTATGGATACCGGTCAGCAGGCGCTCATAAGCAATATGCAGCAGTGCCATCCCCGGGGCTTCATAAATACCGCGGCTCTTCGCTTCGATGATGCGGTTCTCGATCTGATCGCTCATGCCCAGACCGTGACGACCGCCGATGCGGTTCGCTTCCAGCATCAGCTCAACGTCATCGCTGAAGGTTTTACCGTTCAACGCCACCGGATGACCCTGTTCAAAACGGACAGTCACTTCCTCGGCCGGGATTTTGACGCTTTCGTCCCAGAACTTGACGCCCATGATCGGGTTAACGATTTTCACGCTGGAGTTGAGGAATTCCAGATCTTTCGCTTCGTGCGTTGCGCCCAGCATATTGGAGTCGGTGGAGTAGGCTTTTTCAACGGACATTTTGTAGTCAAAGCCGCAGGAAATCATGAACTCAGACATTTCCTGGCGACCGCCCAGCTCATCGATAAAGTCGCTATCCAGCCACGGTTTGTAAATTTTCAGCTCGGCATTGGTCAGCAGACCATAGCGATAGAAACGCTCGATATCGTTGCCTTTGTAAGTGCTGCCGTCACCCCAGATATTGACGCCATCTTCTTTCATCGCGGCAACCAGCATTGTGCCGGTTACCGCGCGGCCCAGCGGGGTGGTGTTAAAGTAGGTCAGACCGCCAGTGGTATTGTGGAAAGCACCGCACTGAATCGCGGCGATCCCTTCGGCGACCAGCTGCTTACGGCAGTCGATCAGACGAGCGCCTTCTGCACCGTACTCTTTGGCGCGACGAGGGATTGCATCGTAATCTTCTTCGTCAGGCTGGCCCAGGTTTGCGGTATAGGCATAAGGAACTGCACCTTTTTTGCGCATCCACAGCAGTGCGGCGCTGGTATCCAGACCACCAGAGAAAGCGATACCAATACGTTGACCAACCGGGAGATGCTTAAGAATCGTCGTCATAAAATAAAACCCTGCTAGATAGACTGTTGTGAGTTCGGTTTATCAAGTCGTAGAACCTGTCCCATTTGACTATTCTGCCTGCCGTTTTTTCTCCGGACAAAGTGCATAATCTTCACGAGCATTGACGCTGCGCTGGTGACTGCGCGCTTCCGTACCCAAAGCGGCGGTAGCAATGGCGTCAAATGGAACAAGTTCTTATTGCATTTTTATGCATTAATTATGAGTTTTCATTTAATCATCTTTTGCGGATGACAGGAAGTGCTTCATTGCTTTTTTGCTAAAAAAGAGCGAGATGGCAGCACAAACGCGAACAGGGAGAGATGAAATACATGTTGACAAAATATAGAGTTTATCAATAAACTTTACCACGATTTTATGTCCCGTCCTCGGTACCAAATCCCAGCAGTATTTGCGTCTTTTGCTCAATAAGAGTAAAATATGCCACGTTTCAGGCGCGGGGTGGAGCAGCCTGGTAGCTCGTCGGGCTCATAACCCGAAGGTCGTCGGTTCAAATCCGGCCCCCGCAACCACTTTCCCATTGAGTACTTTTTCAAATATACTGTGAGGACCTGGTCCTTCGTATCCGAATTTGAAAGAATTCTCCTGGAAGGTGTTCCAGATCGCAGTTGCGATCGCAGGGTTCAGTTATCTAAAACCCCGATTTATCGGGGTTTTTTGTTATCTGACTTCAGAATAACTGGGCTATACGCCCTTTTTTTATGTCTTGGGGGTGGGTTTGTCCACATTAGAGCAAAAATTAACAGAGATGCTCACGGCGCCGGTTGAAGCGCTTGGCTTTGAGCTGGTCGGCATCGAATTCATTCGCGGTCGCACATCCACACTGCGCATCTATATTGATAGTGATGATGGCATCAATGTTGATGATTGTGCTGATGTGAGCCACCAGGTCAGCGCTGTCATGGATGTCGAAGATCCAATCACCGTAGCTTACAACCTGGAAGTGTCTTCACCTGGTCTCGATCGCCCGATGTTTACCGCCGAACACTATGAGCGTTTTTCCGGTGAGGAAGTCGCGCTGGTATTGCGTATGGCGGTACAGAACCGTCGCAAATGGCAGGGCATTATCAAAGCGGTAGACGGTGAAATGATCACGGTAACCGTCGAAGGCAAAGATGAAGTGTTCGCGCTGAGTAACATCCAGAAGGCGAACCTGGTTCCCCACTTTTAACAGTCTGGATTGAGGTGAAAGGCCCCGATGAACAAAGAAATTTTGGCTGTTGTTGAAGCCGTTTCCAACGAAAAGGCGCTGCCGCGCGAAAAGATTTTCGAAGCGCTGGAAAGTGCTCTGGCAACGGCAACCAAGAAAAAATACGAACAAGAGATCGATGTGCGTGTAAGCATCGATCGTCGTAGCGGCGATTTTGATACCTTCCGTCGCTGGCTGGTCGTTGAAGAAGTGACTCAGCCGACGCGCGAAATTACGCTTGAAGCGGCGCGCTACGAAGACGAGAGCATGAATCCTGGTGACTACGTTGAGGACCAGATTGAATCCGTCACCTTCGACCGTATCACTACGCAGACCGCGAAACAGGTTATCGTACAGAAAGTCCGTGAAGCTGAACGCGCCATGGTTGTCGATCAGTTCCGCGAGCACGAAGGTGAAATCATCACCGGCGTAGTGAAGAAAGTAAACCGCGACAACATCACTCTGGATCTGGGCAGCAATGCTGAAGCCGTGATCCTGCGTGAAGATATGCTGCCGCGTGAGAACTTCCGTCCAGGTGACCGTATTCGCGGTGTCCTGTATGCGGTTCGTCCGGAAGCGCGCGGCGCTCAGCTGTTCGTAACCCGTTCTAAGCCGGAAATGCTGGTTGAACTGTTCCGTATTGAAGTACCGGAAATCGGCGAAGAAGTTCTCGAAATCAAAGCCGCCGCTCGCGATCCGGGCTCCCGTGCCAAGATTGCGGTGAAAACCAACGATAAGCGTATCGACCCGGTTGGCGCTTGCGTAGGTATGCGTGGCGCACGCGTTCAGGCGGTTTCAACCGAACTGGGCGGCGAGCGTATCGATATCGTCCTGTGGGATGATAACCCGGCGCAATTCGTGATTAACGCGATGGCACCGGCTGACGTCGCATCTATCGTGGTGGATGAAGATAAACACACCATGGATATTGCGGTTGAAGCGGGCAATCTGGCGCAGGCGATTGGCCGTAACGGTCAAAACGTGCGTCTGGCCTCACAGCTGAGCGGCTGGGAACTCAACGTGATGACCGTTGACGACCTGCAGGCGAAGCATCAGGCCGAAGCCCACGCGGCTATCGATACCTTCACGAAATATCTTGATATTGATGAAGATTTCGCCACGCTGCTGGTTGAAGAAGGTTTCGCGACGCTGGAAGAACTGGCCTATGTGCCGGTGAAAGAACTGCTGGAAATCGACGGTCTGGATGAAGCCACCGTTGAAGCACTTCGCGAGCGTGCGAAAAACGCGCTGACCACGTTGGCGCTGGCTCAGGAAGAAAGCCTGGGAGATACTAAACCTGCCGATGATTTATTAAATCTGGAAGGTTTAGAACGTTTGATGGCTTTCAAACTGGCTGCCCGTGGTGTTTGTACGCTGGAAGATCTCGCCGAGCAGGGCATTGATGATCTGGCTGATATCGAAGGGTTGACCGACGAAAAAGCCGGAGAGCTCATCATGGCCGCCCGTAATATTTGTTGGTTCGGCGACGAAGCGTAATAAACTGTAGCAGGAAGGAACAGCATGACAGATGTGACCATTAAAGCGCTGGCCTCAGAGATTCAGACCTCTGTGGATCGCCTGATACAGCAATTTGCTGATGCAGGGATTCGCAAATCGGCTGATGATTCTGTGACGGCGCAAGAGAAGCAGACCTTGTTGACGCACCTGAACCGTGAACACGGTTCGGCGCCCGACAAGCTGACGCTGCAGCGCAAAACGCGCAGCACGTTAAATATTCCAGGTACCGGTGGTAAAAGTAAATCGGTACAAATCGAAGTCCGCAAGAAGCGCACCTTTGTGAAACGCGACCCGCAAGAGGCAGAACGCCTTGCCGCGGAAGAGCAGGCGCAGCGTGAAGCGGAAGAGCAAGCCCATCGCGAGGCAGAAGAAGCTGCCAAGCGAGAGGCGCAATTAAAAGCTGAACGTGAGGCCGCAGAACAAGCTAAACGTGAAGTCGCTGAGAAAGCGAAACGTGAAGCTGCGGAAAAAGACAAAGTGAGCAATCAACAAACCGACGACATGACAAAAAGCGCCCAGGCTGAAAAGATCCGCCGTGAAAACGAAGCAGCAGAGCTGAAACGTAAAGCGGAAGAAGAAGCACGTCGCAAGCTTGAAGAAGAAGCGCGCCGCGTAGCGGACGAAGCACGCCGTATGGCTGCAGAAAACGAAAAGAACTGGACCGAAACGCCAGAAGCTCCAGAAGAAACCAGCGATTATCACGTGACGACGTCTCAGCACGCTCGTCAGGCTGAAGATGATAACGATCGCGAAGTAGAAGGCGGCCGTGGCCGCGGTCGCAACAGCAAAGCTGCGCGTCCGAAGAAAGGCAACAAGCACGCCGAATCAAAAGCCGATCGTGAAGAAGCCCGTGCAGCCGTTCGTGGCGGTAAAGGCGGCAAGCGTAAAGGTTCTTCTCTGCAACAGGGCTTCCAGAAGCCTGCGCAGGCTGTAAACCGTGACGTTATCATCGGTGAAACCATCACCGTTGGCGAGCTGGCTAACAAGATGGCGGTCAAAGGCTCTCAGGTCATCAAAGCGATGATGAAGCTGGGCGCGATGGCAACCATCAACCAGGTCATCGACCAGGAAACCGCACAGCTGGTTGCCGAAGAGATGGGCCACAAAGTTATCCTGCGTCGTGAGAACGAGCTGGAAGAAGCGGTAATGAGCGACCGTGATACCGGCGCGGCGGCAGAAGCCCGTGCACCGGTTGTGACCATCATGGGTCACGTTGACCACGGTAAAACCTCTCTGCTGGACTACATTCGTTCAACCAAAGTGGCATCCGGCGAAGCGGGTGGTATTACCCAGCACATCGGTGCATACCACGTTGAAACCGAAAACGGGATGATCACCTTCCTGGATACTCCGGGTCACGCTGCGTTTACCTCAATGCGTGCTCGTGGCGCGCAGGCAACGGATATCGTTGTTCTGGTTGTTGCTGCCGACGATGGCGTGATGCCACAGACTATCGAAGCTATCCAGCACGCAAAAGCGGCTCAGGTGCCGGTAGTGGTTGCGGTCAACAAGATCGACAAACCTGAAGCGGATATGGATCGCGTTAAAAACGAACTGTCTCAGTACGGCGTTATGCCGGAAGAGTGGGGCGGCGAATCTCAGTTCATCCCTGTTTCTGCGAAAGCGGGTACCGGTATTGATGACCTGTTGAATGCTATCCTGCTGCAGGCTGAAGTTCTGGAGCTGAAAGCTGTACGTAACGGTATGGCCAGCGGCGCGGTTATCGAATCCTTCCTGGATAAAGGTCGTGGTCCGGTAGCAACCGTTCTGGTTCGCGAAGGTACTCTGCACAAGGGCGACATCGTTCTGTGCGGCTTCGAATACGGTCGCGTGCGTGCGATGCGTAACGAACTGGGTCAGGAAGTTCTGGAAGCGGGTCCGTCCATTCCGGTGGAAATCCTCGGTCTGTCCGGTGTTCCGGCTGCGGGTGATGAAGTGACCGTTGTTCGTGACGAGAAGAAAGCGCGTGAAGTTGCGCTGTATCGTCAGGGCAAATTCCGTGAAGTTAAACTGGCGCGCCAGCAGAAATCTAAACTCGAGAACATGTTCGCTAACATGACTGAAGGCGAAGTTCACGAAGTGAACGTCGTACTGAAGGCGGACGTTCAGGGTTCTGTCGAAGCGATCTCCGACTCTTTACTGAAACTGTCTACCGACGAAGTCAAAGTGAAGATCATCGGTTCTGGCGTAGGTGGTATCACCGAAACCGACGCGACCCTGGCTGCGGCATCCAACGCCATCCTGGTCGGCTTCAACGTACGTGCCGATGCATCTGCACGTAAAGTTATCGAAGCGGAAAGCCTGGATCTGCGCTACTACTCCGTCATCTATAACCTGATCGACGAAGTGAAAGCGGCGATGAGCGGTATGCTCTCTCCGGAACTGAAACAGCAGATCATCGGTCTGGCTGAAGTCCGTGATGTCTTTAAATCGCCGAAATTTGGCGCTATCGCGGGCTGTATGGTTACCGAAGGGACGATCAAACGTCATAACCCAATCCGCGTTCTGCGCGACAACGTGGTTATCTATGAAGGCGAGCTGGAATCCCTGCGCCGCTTCAAAGATGACGTTAACGAAGTCCGTAACGGTATGGAATGTGGTATCGGCGTGAAGAACTACAACGACGTTCGCGTTGGCGATATGATCGAAGTGTTCGAAATCATCGAGATCCAGCGTACCATCGCCTAATCTTCGTCGGTTTTTGGGCCGCCACGCGTTGGCTGCGCTCGCTCGCCCCGGTCGCATCGTTATCTATGCTCCCGGGGATTGATGAGAGACCTCTGTCTCTCTCACCGGAGGCCAGCCTTCGGTTGTTCAAATTCGTCCCCGATGAATTTGTCACGAGCCTGCCGCCTTGTTGCCACCCAACATCCTTAGACGATTGACTAGCGTAGGCCGGGTTAGCATAGCGCCACCCGGCAATAATTCTAAAAAGGGGCTTATGGCCCCTTTTTTGTCCTTATCTGGAGAATTTATTATGGCGAAAGAATTTGGTCGCCCGCAGCGCGTGGCTCAGGAGATGCAAAAAGAGATTGCTATCATCCTGCAGCGCGAAATTAAAGACCCGCGTCTGGGCATGATGACCACCGTTTCTGGTGTTGAAATGTCTCGCGATCTGGCTTATGCCAAAGTCTTCGTGACCTTTCTGAACGACAAAGACGAAGCCGCGGTGAAAGCCGGTATTAAAGCATTGCAGGAAGCATCCGGCTTTATCCGTTCCCTGCTGGGGAAAGCGATGCGACTGCGTATCGTGCCGGAACTGACCTTCTTCTACGATAACTCGTTGGTTGAAGGGATGCGTATGTCTAACCTGGTGACCAGCGTGGTGAAGCATGACGATGAGCGTCGTGTGAACCCGGACGACAGCAAGGAGGACTGATGAGTCGTCCTCGTCGTCGCGGTCGCGATGTGCATGGCGTGCTGTTGCTGGATAAACCTCAGGGCGCGTCCAGCAACGATGTACTGCAGAAAGTCAAACGTATCTATAACGCGAATCGCGCAGGGCACACCGGTGCGCTGGATCCGCTGGCAACCGGCATGCTGCCGATTTGTCTCGGGGAAGCCACGAAGTTTTCCCAGTATCTGCTGGATTCCGATAAGCGCTATCGTGTGATTGCGAAGCTCGGACAGCGTACCGACACCTCTGATGCCGATGGCCTGGTGGTGGAAGAGCGCCCGCTGACCTTCAGCGACGAACAGCTGGCGGCGGCGCTGGACAGTTTCCGCGGCGAAACCCAACAGGTACCGTCGATGTATTCGGCGCTGAAATACCAGGGGAAAAAGCTCTACGAATATGCCCGTCAGGGGATTGACGTCCCGCGTGAAGCCCGGCCGATTAACGTCTATGAGCTGCTGTTTATCCGCCACGAAGGGGATGAGCTGGAGCTGGAAATTCACTGCTCCAAAGGCACCTATATCCGGACGATTATTGACGATCTGGGTGAGAAACTGGGCTGTGGCGCACACGTTATTTATCTGCGTCGTCTGGCCGTCAGCAAATATCCGGTTGAGCGGATGGTGACGCTGGAGCAGCTGCAGGCGCTGGTTGAACAGGCCATGGCGCAGGATATTCCTGCCGCGCAGCTGCTCGATCCGCTGCTGATGCCGATGGACAGCCCGGCGTCGGACTATCCTCTGGTTAATATTCCCGAAACATCGGCTGTTTACTTTAAGAATGGCAACCCGGTCCGTACTGCAGGCGCCCCGCTACAGGGCCTGGTGCGGGTCACTGAAGGTGAAGAGGGTAAGTTTCTCGGTATGGGTGAGATTGACGATGAAGGCCGCGTGGCGCCGCGTCGTCTGGTTGTCGAATACCCAGCTTGAGGGCTGTTCTTGCGATAAAAGCCGGCTGCGGGTAGAATATCGCCGCTTAACGTCCGCAAAAGTGTTTTAACATTTTCGGGCGTTGCATCAGGGGTCGCTGAATTAGAGATCGGCACCCTTTCTTTCTTTTAAATCTGGAGTTTTAAAATGTCTCTAAGCGTTGAAGCTAAAGCAAAAATCGTTTCTGAGTTTGGTCGTGGCGAAAACGACAGCGGTTCTACCGAAGTTCAGGTTGCACTGCTGACTGCACAGATTAACCATCTGCAGGGTCACTTCTCCGAGCATAAAAAAGATCACCACAGCCGTCGTGGTCTGCTGCGCATGGTTTCCCAGCGTCGTAAACTGCTCGACTACCTGAAACGTAAAGATGTTGCACGTTACTCTTCGCTGATCGAGCGTCTGGGTCTGCGTCGCTAATTCTGCGAGTTTCAGAAAAAGGGGCCTCAGGGCCCCTTTTTTCGACCAGGCGGCAGCAATTCACTAAAAACTCATGTATTGTTGCTATTAATGATCTTCGTGCAGAGGTTCGCGCGGCTAATGAGAGGCTTGATCCGCAGGGGCGGGTAAAGGTTGTCATTAGTCGCGAGGATGCAGGAGATCGGGTCAACTGACGCTATGTCGTGGATATCGCGTCACCTATTGATATAAAGGATAGAATTTTGCTAAATCCGATCGTTCGTAAATTCCAGTACGGCCAACATACCGTAACGCTGGAAACCGGCATGATGGCTCGTCAGGCCACTGCTGCTGTCATGGTTAGCATGGATGACACTGCGGTATTCGTTACCGTTGTTGGTCAGAAAAAAGCGAAGCCAGGTCAGGACTTCTTCCCGCTGACTGTTAACTATCAAGAGCGTACTTACGCAGCAGGTAAAATCCCGGGTGGTTTCTTCCGTCGTGAAGGCCGTCCAAGCGAAGGCGAAACCCTGATCGCGCGTCTGATTGACCGCCCGGTTCGTCCGCTGTTCCCGGAAGGCTTCGTCAACGAAGTTCAGGTTATCGCCACCGTTGTTTCCGTTAACCCGCAGGTTAACCCGGATATCGTGGCGATGATTGGTGCTTCCGCAGCGCTGTCTCTGTCAGGTATTCCGTTCAACGGTCCTATCGGTTCTGCTCGCGTTGGTTATATCAACGACCAGTACGTTCTGAACCCGACTCAGGATGAGCTGAAAGAAAGTAAGCTGGACCTGGTGGTTGCCGGTACCGAAGCGGCCGTGCTGATGGTTGAATCTGAAGCTGAACTGCTGAGCGAAGACCAGATGCTGGGTGCGGTGGTCTTTGGCCACGAGCAGCAGCAGATTGTCATTCAGAACATCAACGACCTGGTTAAAGAAGCGGGTAAACCGCGCTGGGACTGGCAGCCTGAAGCCGTCAACGAAGCGCTGAATGCGCGCGTTGCTGTCCTGGCCGAAGCGCGTCTGAGCGATGCTTACCGTATCACTGATAAACAAGAGCGTTACGCTCAGATTGACGTGATCAAAGCGGAAACTATCGCGACTCTGATTGCTGAAGACGAAACCCTGGACGCTAACGAACTGGGTGAAATCCTGCACGCTATCGAGAAAAATGCCGTACGTAGCCGCGTACTGGCAGGCGAGCCGCGTATCGATGGCCGTGAAAAAGATATGATTCGTGGTCTGGATGTTCGTACTGGCGTACTGCCGCGTACTCACGGTTCCGCACTGTTCACCCGTGGCGAAACTCAGGCGCTGGTGACTGCGACACTGGGTACCGCACGTGATGCGCAGAACATTGACGAACTGATGGGCGAGCGTACTGACTCCTTCCTGTTCCACTACAACTTCCCTCCGTACTCTGTCGGTGAGACTGGCATGGTGGGTTCACCGAAGCGTCGTGAAATCGGTCACGGTCGTCTGGCTAAGCGCGGCGTACTGGCCGTGATGCCGACCACCGAAGAATTCCCGTACACCGTTCGCGTGGTATCTGAAATCACCGAATCTAACGGTTCTTCCTCCATGGCTTCCGTGTGCGGTGCTTCTCTGGCGCTGATGGATGCTGGTGTGCCGGTGAAGGCTGCCGTTGCGGGTATCGCGATGGGTCTGGTGAAAGAAGGCGACAACTACGTCGTTCTGTCTGACATTCTGGGTGACGAAGACCACCTCGGTGATATGGACTTCAAAGTGGCGGGTTCCCGCGACGGTATCTCTGCGCTGCAGATGGATATCAAAATTGAAGGCATCACCAAAGAGATCATGCAGGTTGCACTGAACCAGGCGAAAGGTGCACGTCTGCACATCCTGGGCGTCATGGAGCAGGCGATTAACGCGCCGCGCGGCGATATCTCTGAATTCGCACCGCGTATCCACACCATCAAGATCAGCCCGGACAAGATCAAAGACGTGATCGGTAAAGGCGGCTCTGTGATTCGTGCGCTGACTGAAGAGACCGGTACTACCATCGAAATCGAAGATGACGGTACCGTGAAGATCGCAGCAACCGATGGCGATAAAGCGCAGCACGCTATCCGTCGTATCGAAGAGATCACGGCTGAGATCGAAGTTGGCCGCGTTTACAATGGTAAAGTGACCCGTATCGTTGACTTTGGCGCATTTGTTGCCATCGGCGGCGGTAAAGAAGGTCTGGTCCACATCTCTCAGATCGCTGACAAGCGCGTAGAGAAAGTGACCGATTACCTGCAGATGGGTCAGGAAGTGCCGGTTAAAGTTCTGGAAGTTGACCGTCAGGGCCGCGTTCGTCTGAGCATTAAAGAAGCAGCTGAACAGACTCAGCCTGCCGCTGCACCGGAAGCTCCGGTTGCTGAGCAAGGCGAGTAAGGTTGCCGTTTGCCCTCCGCGTTGGCGGAGGGCGTATTACGGGCAGGACGCCCTGTTTGCAGCCGGGGAACTGGACGTTCATCCAATCGTTGTCTTCGGGAGTGGGAAATGAAGCCTTTTTTGCGCTGGTGTTTCGTGGCGACAGCTCTCACGCTGGCAGGATGCAGCAACTCTGCCTGGCGTAAGGACGCAGTCCTCGCGGTGCCATTGCAACCGACTTTGCAGCAAGAAGTGATTCTGGCGCGCATGGAACAAATTCTTGCCAGTCGGGCTTTAACCGATGACGAACGCGCACAGCTTTTATATGAGCGCGGAGTGTTGTATGATAGTCTCGGTCTGAGGGCATTAGCGCGAAATGATTTTTCACAAGCGTTGGCAATCCGACCTGATATGCCTGAAGTATTCAATTACTTAGGCATTTATTTAACGCAGGCAGGCAATTTTGATGCTGCCTATGAAGCGTTTGATTCTGTACTTGAGCTTGATCCAACTTACAACTACGCGCACTTAAATCGCGGTATCGCCCTTTATTACGGCGGTCGCGCTAAGTTAGCGCAAGATGATCTGCTGGCGTTTTATCAAGACGATCCCAATGATCCTTTCCGTAGCCTGTGGCTTTACCTCGCTGAGCGTAAACTCGACGAGAAGCAGGCGCTTGAAGCACTGAAACAGCGCTTCGACAAATCGGATAAAGAACAATGGGGATGGAACATTGTCGAGTTCTACCTTAGCGACATCAACGAAAAAACGTTGATGGACCGTTTGAAGGCAGACGCAACGGATAACACCTCGCTCGCTGAGCATCTCAGTGAAACCAACTTCTATTTAGGTAAGTACTACCTAAGTCTGGGGGACAAGGACAGCGCTACGGCACTGTTCAAACTGGCGGTCGCAAACAACGTTCACAACTACGTTGAGCACCGATACGCATTGTTGGAATTATCGCTCTTGGGCCAGGAGCAAGATGACCTGGCAGAATCGGACCAGCAATAGCTGACGAACACATCAGCCCATTTTTTTGTTTGCCATCACCTTAACGGGTGAGGGCGTTGTTGTTCGTTAATACACCTACTTTGAGCCGGTTCACACTTTTCAATGAAAATTACTCTAAATTTTCACGTTGAGTTATGTAGACTGGCCGCCATTAATTTTGAGGCACACGTACTACATGGCTGAATTCGAAACCACTTTTGCAGATCTGGGCCTGAAGGCTCCCATCCTTGAAGCGCTTAACGATCTGGGTTACGAAAAACCATCTCCGATCCAGGCTGAGTGCATTCCGCATCTTCTGGGCGGCCGCGACGTTCTGGGTATGGCCCAGACGGGTAGCGGTAAAACCGCAGCGTTCTCTTTACCGCTGCTGAACAATCTTGATCCTGAGCTGAAAGCACCGCAAATTCTGGTGCTGGCGCCGACCCGCGAACTGGCGGTACAGGTCGCTGAAGCAATGACGGACTTCTCTAAACATATGCGCGGCGTAAACGTGGTAGCCCTTTACGGCGGCCAGCGTTATGACGTGCAGCTGCGCGCTCTGCGCCAGGGACCACAAATCGTTGTGGGTACCCCGGGTCGTCTGCTGGACCACCTGAAGCGCGGTACTCTTGATCTCTCTAAACTGAGCGGTCTGGTACTGGATGAAGCTGACGAAATGTTGCGTATGGGCTTCATCGAAGACGTAGAAACGATTATGGCGCAGATCCCGGAAGGTCATCAGACCGCTCTGTTCTCTGCCACCATGCCGGAAGCGATCCGTCGCATTACCCGCCGCTTTATGAAAGAGCCGCAGGAAGTGCGCATCCAGTCCAGCGTCACGACTCGCCCGGACATCAGCCAGAGCTACTGGACTGCTTACGGTATGCGTAAAAATGAAGCGCTGGTGCGTTTCCTGGAAGCGGAAGATTTTGATGCGGCGATTATCTTCGTTCGTACCAAAAACGCGACCCTGGAAGTGGCTGAAGCGCTGGAGCGTAGCGGCTACAACAGCGCCGCGCTGAACGGCGACATGAACCAGGCGCTGCGTGAGCAGACTCTGGAGCGTCTGAAAGATGGTCGTCTGGATATCCTGATTGCGACCGACGTTGCGGCTCGTGGCCTCGACGTTGAGCGTATCAGCCTGGTTGTTAACTATGATATCCCGATGGACTCCGAGTCTTACGTTCACCGTATCGGCCGTACCGGTCGTGCGGGTCGTGCTGGCCGCGCGCTGCTGTTCGTTGAGAACCGTGAACGCCGCCTGCTGCGTAACATCGAACGCACCATGAAGCTGACGATTCCGGAAGTAGAACTGCCGAACGCAGAACTGCTGGGCAAACGCCGCCTGGAAAAATTTGCCGCTAAAGTTCAGCAGCAGCTGGAAAGCAGCGATCTGGATCAGTACCGTGCGCTGCTGGCGAAAATCCAGCCGTCTGCTGAAGGTGAAGAGCTGGATATCGAAACTCTGGCCGCAGCTCTGCTGAAAATGGCTCAGGGCGAACGTCCGCTGATTCTGCCGCCGGATGCACCGATGCGTCCTAAGCGTGAATTCCGCGACCGTGACGATCGTTTCGAGCGCCGTGGCGACCGCAACGACCGTGGCCCGCGTGGCGACCGTCCGGAGCGTAGCGGTGAAGATCGTCCTAAGCGCGAACGTCGTGACGTGGGCGATATGGAACTGTATCGCATTGAAGTGGGCCGCGATGATGGCGTTGAAGTTCGTCATATTGTTGGCGCTATCGCTAACGAAGGCGACATCAGCAGCCGTTACATCGGTAACATCAAGCTGTTCGGTACCCACTCCACAATCGAACTGCCGAAAGGCATGCCGGGCGAAGTTCTGCAGCACTTCACTCGTACTCGCATCCTGAACAAGCCGATGAACATGCAGCTGCTGGGCGATGCTCAGCCGCGTCCGGACCGTGGCGGCGAACGTCGTGGCGGTGGTGAGCGCCGTGAAGGCGGTCGCGCATTCGGTGGCGAACGTCGTGAAGGCGGCCGCAACTTCGGTGGTGGTGAGCGTCGCGAAGGCGGCCGTGGTGATGGTCGTCGTTTCAGCGGCGAACGTCGTGACGGTGCTCGTGCTCCGCGTCGTGATGATGCCGCTGCGGCTCCGCGCCGTGATGATTCCGCTGGCCGTCGTCGTTTTGGTGGCGATGCGTAATTAGCGCACTCCGCTAGCGTAAAGTAAATAATACAGCCCCGATCGTAATGATTGGGGCTTTTTTTATTTCTTTTGTACTCGTGTACTGGTACAGTGCTGCACGTTAACAACGAAAAGCATGAATGACTGGAGATTTCGGCAAATGGCGACACTTACCACTACGGCAACCCGACCGTCCTTGTTTGGCGGCGTGGTGATAATCGGCGGGACCATCATTGGCGCAGGCATGTTTTCGCTGCCGGTGGTCATGTCCGGTGCGTGGTTCTTCTGGTCGCTGGCTGCGCTGATCTTTACCTGGTTTTGCATGCTCCATTCCGGACTGATGATTCTGGAAGCGAACCTGAACTACCGCATTGGCTCCAGCTTCGACACCATCACGAAAGATCTGCTGGGTAAAGGCTGGAATCTGGTCAACGGCCTGTCGATCGCTTTTGTGCTCTATATCCTGACCTACGCCTATATCTCGGCCAGCGGCTCCATACTGCACCATACCTTCGCGGAGCTTTCATTGAATGTGCCGGCGCGGGCTGCGGGCTTTGGCTTTGCGCTGCTGGTGGCTTTTATCGTCTGGTTGAGTACCAAAGCGGTGAGCCGAATGACGGCAATCGTACTGGGAGCGAAGGTTATTACCTTCTTCCTGACCTTTGGAAGTCTGCTGGGGCACGTTGAGCCGACGACACTGTTTAACGTCGCCGAAAAGAATGCATCCTACACGCCGTACCTGTTGATGACCCTGCCGTTTTGCCTGGCTTCCTTTGGCTATCACGGTAACGTACCGAGCCTGATGAAGTATTATGGCAAAGATCCCCGGACCATTATCCGCTGCCTGGTGTACGGTACGCTGCTGGCCCTCGGGCTGTATGTCGTCTGGTTACTGGTGACGATGGGCAACATTCCACGCCCTGAGTTTATCGGCATCGCGCAGAAGGGCGGTAACATAGATGTGCTGGTACAGGCATTGAGCGGGGTGCTCAACAGCCGTAGTCTGGACCTGCTGCTGGTGGTGTTCTCGAACTTCGCCGTTGCCAGCTCTTTCCTTGGGGTCACCCTGGGACTGTTTGACTACCTGGCGGACCTGTTTGGGTTTGATGATTCTGCTCTCGGCCGTTTTAAGACCGCGCTTCTGACCTTTGTTCCACCGATCATTGGCGGTCTGCTGCAGCCCAATGGTTTCCTGTATGCCATCGGCTATGCCGGTCTGGCCGCAACCGTCTGGGCGGCGATTGTCCCGGCGCTGCTGGCCCGCGCATCGCGCAAGCGCTTCGGTAGCCCACAGTTTCGTGTCTGGGGCGGAACGCCGATGATTGTGCTGATTCTGCTGTTTGGTGCCGGTAACATCATCGTGCATTTCCTGTCGAGCTTTAATCTGTTGCCTGTTTACCAGTAAACAGAACGCCCGGTGGCGCGACGCTGACCGGGCCTACCGAAGCGAGCAGGCCGGATAAGACGCCGTCGCCATCCGGCAAAAAACTACCCCAGCAACTCCTCTTTCACCTGCATCGCTAAATCAAACGAATGCAGGCGCGCCTGATGATCGAAGATCTGGCCGTTCACCATCAGCTCATCGGCCTGGGTTTCCCGCAAAATGGACTCCAGCCCGTGGCGGATTTTGGCTTTATCCCCTACCAGCGACATGCTGAGCGCCTGCTGTACTCCATACTGTTCTGAGGCGGACCACAGTTGATGCATATTTTCCACCGGCGGCGGGAGCTGACCGGTTTCGCCGCGACGCAGCTTCACGAATGCCTGTTGCATCGAGGTGAACAGGAATTCGGCATCACGGTTGCTATCGGCGGCGATGATATTAATACATACCATGGCGTACGGTTTCGCTAAGCGCTCGGACGGTTTGAACTGGGTGCGGTAGAGATGCAGCGCCTGGAATAACATATCCGGCGCAAAGTGCGACGCGAAGGCAAAGGGCAACCCAAGCTGTGCCGCCAGCTGTGCGCTGTACAGACTGGAGCCTAACAGCCACACCGGGATCTGCTCTCCGTAGCCGGGAACCGGGCGCACGTGCGGATTGGGATCGCGGGCATCAAACCAGTCCACCAGTTCGGCGACATCGCGCGGGAAGTTATCAACATCCCCGCCCATATGGCGGCGGAGCGCCATCATCGTCCGCTGGTCGCTGCCCGGCGCACGGCCAAGCCCCAGGTCAATACGTCCTGGATACAAGGTATTGAGCGTACCGAACTGTTCGGCGATCACCAGCGGTGAATGGTTGGGTAACATCACGCCACCGGATCCCAGATGCAGCGTCGTGGTATTCGCCGCCAGATAGCCGATAAGCACCGATGTTGCGGCGCTGGCAATGCCAACCATGTTGTGATGTTCCGCCAGCCAATAGCGATGATAGCCGCGTTTTTCAGCCAGGCGAGCGAGATCCAGAGAGTGTGAGAAGGCCGTTTTGGCGCAAGAACCCTCGGGGATCGGTGCCAGATCGAGCACCGAGAACGGAATAGATTTGTCAGTCATAAAGGCTCACTTTGTTACAGCATCGTCATCAGATTGAAGGTCTTCTTCCAGCCTGGCGCATTCAGCGAGCGCCAGCCAGAAAAGCTGCAGCTTTCATACTGCATGAAAAGACGAAGCATGTTGTTAACAAAGCGAGCTATTTTCAGGACTGCAGTTCCAGCCCGGCCAGTCGTTTCCAGTAACCGTTGCAGTCACTGTTGGCGATCAGCGGCAGCGGCGAGGCGCCGTTTTCATTGGCGCGGAAGGCATCGAGCATAGCAAAGGTATCGTTACCCAGCGGTGACAGGCGCACCATATCGACCAGCCCCTGCATCGACGCCAGTTCGTTGCCGAGGTTATAGACATAGCCGCTCATGGTCTGAATACCGTTCAGGACAAACACCTGCTGATTTTCCTGGGACAGCACGCTGCGCCCGTTCGGGTACTTGATGCAGCAGGTCTCACATTCATCTTTCGGGCGATCTTCGGAACGTGCGGTAAAGCAGCGAGCGGAATAGGCCAACGGCAGGTGGCCGTAGCTCAGGACTTCCACTTCGAACTGGTCGCGGAGACCGAGCTCTTCGCACTGGGCGAGCAGGTTCACCAGCCAGTCGCGAGACAGCTCAACCGGCATGCACCAGCGTATCATTCCTTGTTTACGCAGCAGACGCAGGGTGACGGCGTTATAGCAGTTGAGCGCATGTCCGGCGACGAAAGGCAGTTTGCGCTCTGCGCACATATTGACGACGCCAAGGTCGCTGGCTTCGATCAGAAATTCACCGTTATCGACATAGCGCTTCAGCTCGTTGAGTTCGGAAGAGGCCTGCACCAGCGCAAGCGTGGAGAGCACCACCTGCTTACCGCTGCCCGCCAGCGCTTTCGCCATCTCCAGCCAGTCGCCCACTTTGGTGGCGCGGCGTTTGCTGCATACGGCTTCGCCCAGATAGATCGTATCAGCACTGGATCGTGCGGCCTGCTGGTAAAAATCTTCCAGCGTCTCTTTCGGCCAGTAGTAAAGCACCGGCCCTAATGAATATTTCATTACTTTTCTCACTGCCATTTACGGTGGTAGGCGCCAAGGGTGGTTTGTGTCCCTTCGGACATGGCACCGAGCGTCTCCATCCATGCGGATTGCGGAATAAAGTTTTGCGGATCGGCTTTGCAGCGATCGATCGCCTGGCGCCATACTTTCGCCACCTGGGTGACGTAGGCGGGGCTGCGCTGGCGACCTTCAATTTTCACCGACGCAATATTTGCCGCCATCAGTTCCGGCAGGAGCTCCAGCGTATTCAGGCTGGTTGGCTCTTCCAGCGCATGATAGCGCTCGCCATCTACCAGATAGCGACCCTTGCACAGCGTCGGGTAACCCGCATTTTCACCATCCTGATAGCGATCGATCAGCACTTCGTTGAGGCGTGACTCGAGACCCTGCGGCGTTTGTTGCCAGCGGACAAAGCGCGCAGGTGAACAGGCGCCGACGGTATTCGGCGATTCGCCGGTCAGGTAAGAAGAGAGGTAGCAGCGGCCTTCTGCCATGATGCACAGGCTGCCGAAGGCGAAGACCTCCAGCGGAACCGGCGTCGTGCGGGCGAGCTGTTTTACCTGATGAATCGACAGCACGCGCGGTAGCACAACGCGGGCGACATCGAAATTGCGATGATAGAAACGCACCGCCTCTTCGTTGGTTGCCGACGCCTGTACCGAAACGTGGCGTTCAATATGCGGATAACGCTCTGCGGCGTATTCCAGCATGGCGATATCGGCAAGGATTAAGGCATCCGCGCCCAGCTGTGCCGCCATGTCTACCGCACGCTGCCAGCGGGCATAACCGTCAGGATGTGCAAAGGTGTTGATCGCTATATGCAGCTTACGACGGTGCTGATGCACAAAGCTAACGGCCTCCTGCAGTTTCTTTTCGGTGAAATTAAGGCCGGCAAAGTGGCGGGCGTTGGTGTCATCTTTCAGCCCGATATAGACGGCGTCGGCACCGTTTTCGATGGCCGCCTTAAGTGCCGGAAGGTTGCCGGCTGGGCAGAGCAGCTCCATAATTTTTCCTGAAAAATGCGGCCCGTAGGGACGCTGATAGGGTTAATGAGCAGGGATTTTAGTTAACCTTCTGGTGACAATTTTTGATTTGAGGCAGTTAAAAGCGTATTGGCGGCGCCAATAATTGGTACCCGTTGTGGTGATTTTGTTGATTTACGCCGCTATGTCGTTTATTTGATATGGCACAATAGCGGAACTATTGCTTTCATGGAGTAAGGCTTGTGTTGGATAAATTGCGTTCCCGGCTGGTCCACTTTGGCCCGTCTTTGATGAGCGTGCCGGTTAAGCTGGCGCCTTTTGCCCTCAAGCGCCAGGTGCTGGAGCAGGTATTAAGCTGGCAGTTTCGTCAGGCTCTGGAAGAGGGCGAACTGGATTTTCTCGAAGGCCGCTGGTTAAGTATTAATGTGCGTGATATCGGTTTGCTGTGGTATACCTCGGTGAGCGAAGGGCGTCTGGTGGTCAGCGCTACGGCCGAAGCGGATGTGAGCTTCAGCGCCGATGCCAGCGATCTGCTGATGATCGCCGCGCGTAAACAGGATCCGGATACATTGTTCTTCCAGCGTCGGCTGGTCATCGAAGGTGATACTGAGCTGGGGCTGTATGTAAAAAACCTGATGGATGCCATTGAGCTGGAGCAGATGCCAAAAGCGCTGCGCGTGATGCTGCTGCAGCTGGCTGACTTTGTTGAAGCGGGGCTGAACGGCCCGCGGAAACCTGAACAGACATCGGTAGGTGAGGCATGCTGATTCGAGTTGAAATTGGGATTGATGCACCGGGAATCGACGCGTTACTGCGCCGTACGTTTGGCAGCGATGCCGAAGCGCAGCTGGTGCACGATTTACGTGAAGACGGCCTGATCACGCTGGGCGTGGTGGCGACAGATGATGAAGGGCAGGTTATTGGCTATGTCGCCTTCAGCCCGGTCTCCGTTGAAGGCGAAGAGCTGCAGTGGGTCGGACTGGCGCCGCTGGCGGTAGATGAAAACTATCGCGGCCAGGGAATCGGCAGCCAGCTGGTCTACGAAGGGCTGGATTCATTGAATGAGTTTAGCTATGCCGCAGTGGTGACGCTGGGCGAGCCGGCCTTCTACGGCCGCCTCGGCTTTGAGCCGGCTGCCCGCTTCGATCTGCGTTGCCGCTGGCCGGATACCGGCGAGGCGTTCCAGGTGCGCCCGTTGGCCGATGACGCGCTGGAAGGGGTGCATGGGCTGGTAGAGTACTGCGATCGCTTTAACCGCCTCTGAGGCTCTCCAGCAGAGTCTCAAAAGAACCATCTCCGGCAACGAGGCGCTCTTTCTGGCGCTTCGTTAGCTGCTTGATGCGATACTCCAGTCGTAGCGCAAGTGAGTGTTCACCAACTTCCTGGCTGAACGCCAGCTGCAGTTCGCCTTTTCCGCGCAATGCTTTTGCTCCCTTGCCATCCTGATGCTGACAAAAACGGCGTGCAACATCGGTAGTGATCCCGGTGTAAAGGCGATTATCGGCGGTACGTATCAGATAGAGAAACCAGCGCACGGTAGAAAGATCGGTATGTTAAGGTAGTTGCACCATAACATACCGGAGAGTAAAGATGGATACGCTTGCTGCTATCAGCCGCTGGCTTGGCAAACAGCATGTGATTAGCTGGTGCGTTGCCAGCGACGGAGAGCTGTGGTGCGCCAATGCGTTCTATGTGTATGACTCGCAAAACGTCGCCTTCTATCTCCTGAGTGATGACAGTACCCGCCACGGGCAGATGACCGGCCTGCGCGCAAAGGTCGCCGGCACCGTCAATGGCCAGCCGAAAACCGTTGCCCGTATTCGCGGCGTCCAGTTCAAAGGTGAAATTCGTCGTCTTTCAGGTCACGAGGAAGAGACGATGCGCGCGCGGTACGTCAGCCGCTTTCCGATCGCCAGGATGCTGCGTGCGCCGGTCTGGGAAATCCGCCCGGATGAGCTCAAATTCACCGATAACACGCTGGGGTTTGGCACCAAGTTACACTGGCTACGTCACCCGGATAGCGAGTGAAAGCCCGCACGGGCGTGCAGAGTCTCACATTTCCCGCATACTCTTGTTACCGCGGCATCCGCCGCTGAAGGGCTGATTTTTCAGGGGGCATAATGAGTCAGGTGCTAATAACAGGGGCTACCGGATTAGTTGGTGGGCACTTACTTCGAATGCTGATCGAGGCGCCGGACATTGCGGCGATAACCGCAGCGACCCGCCGCCCGCTGGCGGACGCAGAGGGAGTGCTAAATCCTCACGCGCCTGAGCTGAGCGATGCGCTGGCGCAGGTTGTTGACCCTGTTGATATCGTGTTTTGCTGTCTCGGGACCACGCTGCGAGACGCGGGCAGCAAAGCCGCCTTCATTCAGGCTGACTACCAGCTGGTGGTGGATACGGCGCTCACCGGGCTCCGGCTGGGCGCGAAGCACATGCTGGTGGTCAGCGCGATGGGGGCCAATCCGCATTCGATGTTCTTCTACAACCGCGTTAAAGGCGAAATGGAAGAGGCGCTGCGTGCGCAGCCGTGGACGCGTCTGACGATTTTGCGCCCGTCGATGCTGCTGGGCGATCGAGAGCAAAAAAGGGCAAATGAAGCGGTGCTGGCGCCATTATTCCGATTGCTGCCGGGAAACTGGAAATCTATCCATGCCCATGAGGTGGCGCAAGCGATGCTGAGCGAAGCGCTGACCCCTGGCCGGGAAGGCGTGACGATTCTGCCATCGGCAAAACTGCGTGAAATTGCGGCCAGCGAAGCGTAGTATTCTGCGCTTCACATCATATCACCACATCTTTCCTGGGGAATGCTATGGCTGGTCAGTCTTCATCTCAGGCGGCGTCACCGTTTCAATGGTGGAAGCCCGCACTCTTTTTTCTCGTTGTTATCGTTGGCCTGTGGTTCGTCAAATGGCAGCCTTACTATGGCAAGGCGTTTACGGCCGCAGAAACGCACAGTATCGGTAAATCGATCCTGGCCCAGGCCGACGCCAACCCGCTAAAAGCGGCATGGGACTACGCGGTGGTCTACTTCCTGGCGGTGTGGAAAGCGGCGGTGCTGGGCGTCCTGCTCGGTTCGCTGATTCAGGTGCTGATCCCGCGCGACTGGCTGCTGCGTACGCTGGGCCAATCGCGATTTCGCGGTACGCTCTCAGGGGTGCTGTTTTCTCTGCCTGGTATGATGTGTACTTGCTGCGCCGCACCGGTTGCGGCGGGGATGCGTAAGCAGCAGGTATCGATGGGCGGCGCGCTGGCGTTCTGGATGGGCAACCCGCTGCTGAATCCGGCAACGCTGGTGTTTATGGGCTTTGTGCTGGGCTGGCAGTTTGCGTTGATTCGCCTGGCTGCCGGGCTGGCAACGGTGTTGATCGTGGCGACGCTGGTGCAAAAATGGGTCAAAGAGGCGGCAACGCAACCGTCAGCTCTTCCGGCTGTCGATGGTACCGCACAGGGGCCTTTTTTCACCCGCTGGCTGAGCGCACTCTGGACCCTGTTCTGGAATACTATCCCGGTCTATATTCTGGCGGTCCTGGTGCTGGGGGCGGCACGTGTCTGGCTGTTCCCGCATGCCGATGGCGTGGTGGGGAATACCCTGTTCTGGGTGGTGGCGATGGCGATAGCCGGCTGTCTGTTTGTCATCCCTACCGCGGCGGAGATCCCTATCGTCCAAACCATGATGCTGGCGGGAATGGGGTTTGCCCCGGCGCTGGCGCTGCTCATCACGCTGCCTGCGGTCAGCGTGCCGTCGTTGATTATGTTGCGTAAGGCTTTTCCGGCGAAAGCGCTGTGGCTGACCGGTGGGCTGGTGGCCCTATGCGGCGCGGTGGTTGGCGGACTGGCGTTACTCTGAGGAAATCCCGGGCTGCGGCTAACGCCTTGCCCGGTTCGTCACCCGGTTCAGCATTGCGCGAGCCGGGACTATTTGGGGGACTTACTTGATATAGGTAAAGGCGGTGGTCACACGCGATACGCCGCTTACCCGACTGGCGATATCTGCCGCCGCACGACCTTCACGCTCCGTGACCAGACCCATCAGGAACACTTCGCCATTCTCGGTCGTTACTTTAACGTTTGACGATTTGACCTGATCGGTGCCCAGCAGCTGAGAGCGCACTTTGGTCGTAATCCAGGTATCGGAAGAGGCGGTACCTAAACCAATCGGCTGGCCCTGACGCACTTCGTTAAAGACTTCCGTTGTGCCTTCGACGCCCATGGCGATTTGTTTCGCGCGCGCGGAGAGATCCGCCACCGGAGACTGACCGGTCAGCAGGACTTTGCCCTGATAGGCGGTAACGTTAATCCGCGCCTGTTTCTTAATTTGCTCGTCTTTCGACAGCGCGCTGTTGACGCGCAGTTCCAGCGTACTGTCATCAACCTGAGTACCGACCGTACGCGGGTCCGTGGCGGCTTTGGTGCCGACAGCTGCCGTTCCGACTACCGCTGCGGCAACGCATCCTTGTAGCAGTAGCGCAGAAAGAATGATGGCGAGGGGCGAGAGAGCCTTCATGTGTTCTCCTTAATCGTCCTGGTGTGGAAAAAGCGTGTTATCAATCAAATCGCACAGGCAGTTAACGGTGAGCATATGCATTTCCTGAATTCGCGCGCTGCGATGAGACGGAATGCGGATTTCGACATCCTGCTGGCCCAGCAGACCAGCCAGCTCACCGCCGTCGTAGCCGGTGAGTGCGACGATGGTCATATCGCGGGTGACGGCAGCTTCAACGGCTTTCACGATGTCCCGACTATTGCCGCGCGTGGAAATGGCCAGCAGAACATCACCTGCGTGGCCTAACGCGCGAACCTGCTTGGCGTAGATTTCGTCATGCAGGCGATCGTTGGCAATTGCGGTTAAGACCACATTATCGGTATTTAGTGCAATGGCGGGTAAACCAGGACGCTCTGTTTCAAAACGATTAATCATGCTGGCAGCAAAATGCTGTGCGTTGGCGGCAGATGTGCCATTGCCACAACAGAGGATTTTGTTGCCATTGAGCAGCGACTGTACCAGGGTCAAGGCCGCACGGGAGATGGCATCCGGGAGAGCTTCCGCTGCTGCAATTTGGGTTTGAATGCTTTCAGTAAAGCAGGCTTTAATTCTATCGAGCACGGGATCCCTTAATTCATTTACGCTATTCGCCAAAGGCGTTTCTCAGCCATTGGATGTCGTTTCCGGTGAAGGCTACCACATCGAAACGGCAATCCACAGTGTCAAAGCTCCCATTCTGCCGGGAGAGCCACAGGCGAGCAGCCTGGAGGAGTCTTTGTTGTTTTTTTTGCGTGACGCTGGAGGCGGCATCCCCGTAGCTTGCGCTGCGCCGATAGCGCACTTCCACAAAAACGGTTACCGCGCCATCGCGCATGATGAGGTCAATCTCACCGCCCCGCTCGCGGGCGTTGGCGGCGATAAAATGCAGCCCCCGGCTTTCCAGCCACCGGCGAGCCTGGTTTTCCCAGGCATCTCCGGTCTGTTTGGTTAGTTGGCTGCGACGATCTGTCCGTGTTGGTACTTGAGCCATGACAATTTCCTGTTGATCACGCAGTCCTGCGTGGCCGTCAGATCGCCGGTGTTACCGTTCAGCTCGAAGCCCGGCGTCTGGCGCATCTGGGCGAAATGGTTAGCCAGAGACCAGGCATCCGCGCCCATTGCATACAGGCGAGCCAGTGAGTAATCGTTGCGCACGGCGGAGAGCGCCTGCTGCATCAGCGCCGGGTTGCTGCCGGCCAGCATCGGGATCTCACTATACTGCAAACCTTCCATCTCCAGGCGGAAATCCGGACCGGCAGTGCCCTGGGCGCTACGGGAGCTGGCGTACAGGGTGACATTGCTCTGGCTGCCGTTGCGCAGGGCGATCATCGGTTTGATATAGGCAATCTGTTCCGGCGTCGCCAGGATCCAGGCGGCGTCGACGCCACCGCTACTGCTGACCGGGACATCTTCCGGGTTGCCGAGGCTGCTGTCAGACGCTGACGGCAGCGTAGAAACGGGCGTACCGCTCAGAGAGATACCGCTGTTGACGCTGGATTTCAGCTCAGAAGCGGAACCAAAGCGCTGCTGCAGGACGGTTCCGCCACCCAGTTTTAACCACTCGTTGGCGAAGGCGTTCACCACGCGATCGCCGAGCGCGCCGCGAGGAGCCAGCAGCAGCGGCGTTTGTTTGCCCTGATCGTGAATATGGCGCGCCGCGTCACGGGCCTCATCTTCCGGGGAGAGGGCGAAATAGCAAATATTGGCGCGATTTTCGACTTTCTCCGGCTGGTTCAGCGCCAGTACGTTGAGCGAGGTATTGCTCTTGATGACATCCTCGACGTTATCTTTGAGCAGCGGGCCGACGACGAGGGTGGCGCCATCCTGCTGTACCTGCGCGAGCAGCTGACTCATTGGTTGCGTGGTGGTGTCGTAAATTTTCAGTTCAGCCGAAGGGTTGGCCGGGGTGGTGGCAACCGGCTGGGTCTGCGGTGCGCTGACCGCAGGTTGCGCGGTTGTGGCGGTGGCGTCGCTGGTGGCTGACTGCTCCGGCACCGCGGCAGCCTGAGTGGCGGTCGGCGCAGTGACCGGAGCCGGCGCCCGATCGGCCTCTGGCGCCTGTACAGGGACCGGCGCGGTATTGGTTGAGGTCAGGTCACCCACTTCGGCCTGTGAAGGGCTCACGACGTCGCTGCTGGCGACACTGGCGGCCTGCGCAACCTGGGCAGGAACGGCGTTTCCGGTGACGGTCGGCGCGCCATTTTTCGCCGCTTCAAAACCCTGCTGGATGGTACGACCGAAGACGGCGGCCTGGCCGTTGAGCGGCAGCAGGAGGGCGATCTTATTGGTTGAGGCCGGTTTATAATTTTGCATATTCACCAGCGCCGTTGGCAGCATTTTCGCGCCAGGGTTCTGCGGATAGCGGGTTTGCCAGTCTTTCACGCCGGCTTTGAGCAGGGTGGGATCGTTACGGTTGTCAAACCACATGCGTTGCAGATCCAGCCATCCCTGCAGGACGTTTTCATCGGCATTGATGATCAGCGCGTTAGCCTGATCCTGGGTCATTGAGGTGAGCGCTTTCCAGGTCGCGTCGATATTCTGCTGCTGTTGTTTCGGCTGACTCAGCAGCGGCTGCTGGGCGATCAGGGCACGTAGCAGCGTAATTGACGGACGGCCCTGGCTGGCATCAATCTGCGCCTGCCAGTATCGCGGCTGCTGATTCGTCTCGAAGTTTGCCGGATCGAGCTTGCTCAGCAGCGCCTGAGCGCCCTGGAAATCGTTCTGTGCCAGCTTCACTTCGACGGCCAGCAGAGATTGCTCGCGGGCCTGGGTACCGTTGAGATTAGAGGGCAGCTGGTTGAACAGGTCGATGGCCTGCTGCTTTTTGCCTTCCTGTAACAGTGCACGAATGGCGAGTAATTGCCAGTTGGTCTTGCTATCATTCGAGCTTTGCTGCATTTGCTGTAGGTAGTAACTGGAATCTGCCTGTGCCGTACCCTGTAAAAACGCCGTGCTTTGATCCGGGGTATGGGTGCCGCAGCCAGCGAAGATCAAAGCAGCCAGCAGTACGGGCAGACAACGCGCGGGTTTAGAACGAAGAAATGTTGACGGTACCATATGTATCCAGTGATATTTTTTTGGCTCAATGCTCAATATTAATTCGGCAATACGGACGAGACAATGAAACAACACGAATCAGCAGATAATTCTCAGGGGCAGCTCTATATTGTGCCCACTCCGATCGGAAATCTGTCTGATATCACGCAGCGTGCCCTGGAAGTATTACAAGCCGTTGATTTAGTTGCCGCGGAAGATACCCGCCACACCGGTTTGCTGCTCCAGCATTTTGCGATTAACGCCCGTTTATTTGCGCTGCACGACCATAATGAACAGCAAAAAGCTGAAACACTTCTGGCGAAATTAAAAGACGGGCAGAACATTGCGCTGGTGTCTGACGCCGGGACTCCGCTGATCAACGATCCGGGCTATCACCTGGTACGGGCTTGTCGCGAGGCCAATATCCGCGTGGTGCCGCTTCCGGGCCCCTGTGCCGCCATTGCTGCGCTCAGCGCGGCAGGACTGCCTTCCGATCGTTTCTGCTACGAAGGATTCCTGCCGGCAAAATCAAAAGGACGTCGCGATACGCTGAAGGCGCTGGAAGAAGAGCCGCGTACGCTGATCTTTTACGAATCAACTCACCGTTTACTGGAAAGCCTGGAAGATATCTGCACGGTGCTGGGAGAGTCCCGCTACGTGGTGCTGGCGCGTGAGCTGACCAAAACCTGGGAATCCATTCACGGCGCGCCAATTGGCGAACTGCTGGCGTGGGTGAAAGAGGATGAGAACCGACGTAAAGGCGAGATGGTACTGATCGTCGAAGGGTTTAAAGCGCAGGAAGAAGCCCTGCCCGCAGACGCGCTGCGTACGCTGGCTCTGCTGCAGGCGGAGCTACCGCTGAAAAAAGCCGCTGCGCTGGCCGCGGAAATTCACGGCGTGAAGAAAAATGCGCTGTATAAATATGCGCTGGAGCAGCAGGGATAAGAGACAGGCCCGGGAACCCCGGGCCATTTATCTTATTTGATCGGCGTGGCTTCAAAAACCAGCGTTTGTAGCGGCTGTAGCGTAATAACCACGGCGTCCTGATAATGCTCCGGAACCGTTGGGTTATTGCCGTAGCGAGCGGTCAGAGTAAACCGGGTTGCTTCGCCCTGAGGAATTTCAAACTCTTTTTTCAGATTCAGGTAGTAACTTTGCGGTTTATCGGAAGGGTTACGCAGTCCCAGTATCGCCTTGTCTTTGCTCCAGGAGGCCCAGCCATACACCTCAAGCGCCGTCGGATCGCCGCCGACCCAGTGTGTATCCACCAGCACGTGGGCATTTTCACGCGACCATTTTGCGGCCTCTGCCAGAACGTCCCACTTGGCTTTGTTCAACATGGACGGCGTGATGTACAGCTCCTGTAGCTGGGTCCCCGTCGCGAAATAGCTCCACACCTGATCGGCAAAATCGCCGTCGCTCTGCACTTTCTCCAGTCCATAATAGGCATTCTCTGCACTGACAATACCATGATACATCAAGGAATTAAGTGGGAATAATGGCCCCTTTCTTACGATTGAGCGCCAGGTTTCCGCGTCGCGATAGGTCATCCACTGCTGTACCGGCGTTCCGGGACCGTACAGATTGATATCATCGCCCTGACGCCAGATCGAATCAGCGTAGAACAGCCATGACGGGCTGGCATCGGTGCCGGTCGTCAGGTTGATAAACAGGTTCGGGTTTGCGCTACGCATGTTGTGTAGCAGGGCGATAGAGGCATCAAAATCGGAAGCAAACGGGCTACCCTCAATATGTGAGTTGGCATTGCCCATGCCGTCCAGTTTGAAGGAGGTGATGTGTTCGTTCTTAATCAGGCTGGCGATCTGTTCATTGAAGTTCTTGAAATAACGAGGCCCTGAGAGCGCAAATTTACCGTCGACCGTTTCAAAACCATACTCTTTGGCATGAGAGACGCGAATATCGCGCGGTTTATTGTAGCCGCCCCACGGTGAGAGCCATAAACCGACGGAACTATGCAGGCTGTCCGCTTTCTCCCTGACCTTGCCGAAACCCTGACTGAATGCCGGGCCAAATAACCATCTGCCGGTACGATCGTCCCAGCCATCATCCAGCAGGAAAGCATCGAGAGGTACGCCGCGGCCGGTAATAAACGCCTTATTCCATTCATCCATACGCCCCAGCACGTCCTGCTCGGTGTAGGTGGTAAAGAAGCCGATGTCCATCCAGCTATTGTAGTGGAGGTAGGGTTTATAAGGGCGTGGGCGAACGGCATCGATAAACTGGTTAACACTGCGGCGCAGCTGGCTGGTTTCCGCCACGGTGCCAAACCAGGTGGTATAGCTCACCGGTGTTTCCGGCTGGACGGGCGTTTTCAGTTCGACGTTGAGATTGGTGGTGCCTTCATAGGCATAAGTATTGACGACAGGCTTATTCGGCAACATGAAAAACGTGTCGGCAATAATCGGCGAACTGTTAATTGCGCCATCGACATAAGGGGCCTGCGCCTGTTTTTTGGTCGGGAAGAAGGTGATTTTCGCGACATTCTGCGCTTTGCCAACGGCGGCAATGGTGTAATCGATACTGGCGTACTTGCCTTTCAGCAGGTTCAGCGTCATGGTCACGTTGAAATCGGGATGGACGTACTCCACCACCAGCGTATTCTCTTTTTTCTCAACGTGGCTGATTTTAAAATCAGCCGTATGGATAACGGTCTCATCCGGTAGCGTCAGAAAGAATGGTTCCTGAGGCGACAGCTGATGGCCGGAATGCGTATCTTTAACCACCACAGCCGAACTGGCATCATCGAATGAGAAAGCCATATTGTCGTTATTCAGTGCATAGTTCGCCGCAAAGGCACTTTGTGAAATAAACAGGGCGAGCAACGAAACATTGAGCGCTTTTTTCATGGGGCAGAGGTCCTTTGTTTTCGTTTTATCAGCGTTATCCTGTCGTGAATAACGCTGTGGGACAGAGGCGTATCATGACCGCCTGCGAAAGCGATCAGGCTTCAGCGGGGAGCAGTAGACGGCTGGCTGAGCCGCAGACGGTGATTTTGTGTCTGACCACCTCTTTCATGGCATCCATACCGACGCGCATGTAGTAGCGAGGATCGTTACCCTGCGGATTTTCGGCGAACCATTTTTTGACCGCCGCGGCGAAGGCGATTTTTAGCTCGGTGGCGACGTTGACTTTACATACCCCCAGTTCGATGGTGCGGCGAACGTAATCGTCAGGTACGTCGCTTGCGCCGTGCAGCACCAGCGGTACGTCCACGACCTCGCGGATTTCCGCCAGACGCTGGAAGTCAATTTTTGGCGTTTTGCTGTAGAGCCCGTGGGCGGTGCCGATTGCTACCGCAAGACTGTCGACTCCGGTCAATTCAACAAAACGCTTTGCCTCCTGCGGATCGGTCAGAAAAGCGCTTTCAGCATCAACGCTCATATCGTCTTCCACGCCGCCCAGGCGTCCGAGTTCTGCTTCGACGCTGCAATCACGGGCATGGCAAAAATCCACGACCGATTTCACCAGCCGGACATTCTCTGCAAACGGGAAATGGCTACCATCGATCATGGCGCTACGAACGCCGGCATTTACTTTACGGGTAATATCTTCCAGCGATTCGTGATGATCGAGATGCAGCGCCAGCGGCATGTCGTAGGTAGTGGAGTAAGCGCTGCATAGCGCATAGATCTCCTCCAGCGCGATGTGCTTAAACGTGCCCGGCGTTCCTGCGAGGATCACCGGCGATCGCATTTCACTGCAGACTTCAAGGATCGCCTGGATCGTCTCGGCGTTATGAATGTTGAATGCCGGTACCGCATAGCCTTTTGCCTGGGCATCCAGCAGGAGATATTTCGTCGAAATAATACTCATGATGCGTTCCTCTCAAGCATTCCAGGGGTGAATGACAACACCTTGCACCACGCGGTTAACCGTACCGCTGGCGGAAGGGGTATCCGGGGTATTACCAACGCGGATAGATTGTGCGAGCGCAAACGTCTGGGCATACATCAGGAAGCAGAACGCCTGCTCGACATCGCTAAAGGTGCGGGAAGAAGACGGTAACAGGATGTGTGGGCCGGCTTCGACGGCGGCGTCGCTTTCGGCCGCTATTGCTACCACGCGCATGGCCTGGTTGTCGCGACGCAGCTCGGCCAGTAGATCGAGATCGTACTGGCGGGTATAGGGATGGCTGGACACCATCACCACCACCAGCGTTTCATTATCCACCAGCGATTTAGGTCCGTGGCGGAAGCCGACTGGGGAGTCATAAAACGCCGCCAGCTTACCGGCGGTCAGCTCCAGGACCTTGAGGGCCGATTCACGAGCCGCGCCCTGTAATCCGCCGCTGCCAAGATAGACGATCCGTTTCCACGGCTCATAACCAAACACCCCATCGCTAAAATCACCCAGCGACGTGAGGATCGTTTGGCAACGATCCGCTACGTCACGGAAGGTTTTGCTGTTGATCGTCTCCGGCGCGAATACCGCAAGGCAGCTTGCCATCATGGTGGTGATACTGCTGGTCATTGCGAAGCCGCGGTCATGTGTTTCTGCCGGCATCAATAGCGCAAAGGCGTTATCGCGGTTCACCGCATTTTGGTACAGGCTGCCGGCTTCATTACAGGTAATCGACAGGTGGTAGCATTCCGGTACGAACTGATTGGCCAGCTCAACGGCGGCGACGCTCTCCGGGCTATTGCCGGAGCGGGCAAAGGAGACCAGCAGCAGCGGATGTGCGGCGTTAAAATAGTCCATGGGGTTGGTGACCAGGTCCGTCGTTGGGATCGCGCTGATATTTTTTCCGCTCTGGCGCGACAGCCAGGGCGCGATGATCTCGCCGATAAAGGCGGAGGTGCCAGCACCAGTCAGGACAATCCGCAGATCGTTTTTGCGCAGCAGCGGGGCGAGGAAGCTGTCGATCGTTGCACGATTATTGTCGATGTTGTTGAGTGAGCGAAGCCAGCAGGAGGGCTGTTGACGAATCTCTGCTTCAGTCCAGGTGCCAGTCGAGGCAAAGGCGGCGGTATAGGTTTCAGGCATAACTCAGTCCTTAGTCGTGTGAATTCCACATCAGACGCTGGCAAAAATGTCGCTATCTTTCGTTTCGTTTCACTTATTCATGTAATCAGTTAGATAAAATCTATATGAAAGAAATCGAAAGTTCAATGGAAGAAATTAGAAATAAAACGAAAACTGTGATCTTTGAAGTTATGATGTTTTTATGTGACTGATAAACAATAAATTACGTGTTTTTATTGTCAGACTGGCGTTATTTCAGAAAGAAAGGAAAAGGCCTTTCGGTACAACGCCGAAGGCCAATGTGATACATAACGAAAGGATTAAAGGGAGAGAGCCTGTCCCTGAATCCAGATTTTTTGCAGCTGCAGGCTGTCATCCAGCGCAATAACGTTGGCGTATTTTCCCGCCCGCAGCGATCCCAGCCGATCGTCGATACCCAACAGACGAGCAGGGTGGAGCGATGCCATATGAATGGCCTGTTCTGGCGTGGCGCCTGCTTGTTCAACCATGTTGCGAACGGCGGCATCAAGAGAGAGCGTGCTGCCCGCGAGGCCACCGGAAGCGGTACGTACGATGCCCTTACGCATTTCTACCTCTTCGCCGCACAACGAATAGTGGCCATCCGGCATGCCGGCTGCCTGCATCGCATCGGTGATCAGGACCAGCCTCTCTCTGGCACAGCTGCAACACAGCTGCATGGCGGCAGGATGGACATGATGACCATCGGCGATAAGTTCCAGCCATGCATGCCGGGTGGTTAACCCGGCACCGACCATGCCAGGCTCCCGATGATGTAATCCGCTCATGCCGTTGTAGCAATGCACCAGCCCGTCAGCGCCTGCGGTAAACGCCGCTCGGGTCTGTGCATAGGTGGCAGCGCTATGGCCCAGCATGACGCGGATACCCTGCTGTTTAAGATGGCGAATAGCCCGTATGGCATCCGGTTTTTCCGGTGCCAGGGCCACGACCCGCAGCGTTTGCCGGGAGCGAGCAATCAACGTATCCAGCTCGGCGATATCCAGTTCACGGAACAACTCGGGTGGATGGGCGCCTTTATTCTCTGGCGTAAAGTAGGGGCCTTCAAGATAGCTCCCCAATACCAGGGCGCCGGGGCCGCCGGAAAGCGTGCGTCGGGCGATACGTTCCAGCGCACCGTGGATGGCCTGCAACGGCGCGGTGACGGTAGTCGGGAGCCAGGCCCCCACTCCCTCGCGAGTTTTATACATCGCCAGCCTGTCGAGTGCTTCCGGTGCCTCGTCCATCACATCAATACCCGCGCCGCCGTGGACATGCGTATCGATGTAGGCCGGGCAAAGCAGATCGGCATCGCGCGCGGTGACGCCAACCGGAACGGGCTCGATGGCGGTGATAACGCCCGCTTCCATCCGAAGCTGATGATCGGCAAGCCAGCCCTGCTCGGTTAGCAAGCGTCTGGCACGCAGAATTTGCGTCATATTCCTTCCTCAACCGGTTTTTCTTCGCGACAGCGCGCCAGTTCATCGACCAGGCTGGTTAACCCGCGATGCCCGCATTCCAGCGCCTGCAGGCGAAACGCCTCGCTGTTCAGCCCCTCGCGTTCCAGCACCATTTCAAGCAGTAGCTGCAAATTCGTGCCGGTAATCACCTCGCGCCCGGTTTTTTGCATTGCCAGCGTCGAGGCTACGCGAAAGGGGGTTCCCCCCAGGAGATCGGTCAGAAAAACGATATCGTCCTGAGCATCCAGTGCGTTGACTGCCTGCTCAAGCTGCGCAGTCAGCAGGGCCGTGGTTGAGGTTTCTGGAAAGTCGATGGCAATAAACTGCGATTGTTCACCCAGAATTTGTTTCATCGCCATTTCCATACCGCTGGCAAAGCCGCCATGCCCCGTCAAAATAATGCCTAACATCGAATACCTCTTTGTTTTTACAGGAAGTGGCAGAATTTACCCACAACGCCCAGCACAACGGTGAGCGCGATGAGGCGCAACGGACTCCAGCCGCGACGCACCAGCCAGAACATGGTCAGGGTATAAACCAGTGGAAGAAACGCCGGCATCAGTTTATCGATGACATCGGTTTGCAGTTTCACCACCGCATCACCCGCGGTGATCTCCAGCGTAGTGCTGAGACGGACATAGGTGGCCACCAGCGCGCCAATGACCGTCATGCCAACAATAGACGCCGCGTGTCCGACTTTTTTGGTATTGGCTTTAATCAAAGGGATCGCCGCCACGCCCATACGATACGCGTAGTGTGCAAGACCAAAGCGCAATCCGAGATGTACCACGTTAAACAGCACAATAAACACCACCGCGCCGAGGATAGAGCCTTGTAGCGCGAGGCTGGCCCCAATCCCGCCGCAAATGGGCAGTAGCGTCAGCCAGAACATTGCATCGCCAATCCCGCCGAGCGGGGCACCCACGGCAATTTTGGTGCTCTGAATGCTGTTGACATCCTGCTTGGAACGTTCCATGGCGAGAATGATGCCGATAACAAAAGTCACCAGAAAAGGATGGGTGTTGAAGAACCCCATATGCCCTTTCATGGCTCGTGCCAGGTCGCGTTGGTTGGTATGGATCTTTTTCAACGCGGGCAGCAGACCGTACAGCCAGCCTGAAGCCTGCATACGTTCATAGTTGAAGGAGGCCTGTAAAAGCATGGACCGCCAGGCGACGCGGTTAATGTCTTTTTTCGTCAGCTCCGCACCGAGACTCTGGTCTTCGTAGACGTTTTCATTCACGCCGGAAAGCAACGTCTCTTCAGGAGCGGAGACGCCTGGCAGAGTGGTTTGATTAGATGCCATCTTCGAATTCCTCTTTCTGTGCCGCAGAAGCAGTCGGTTCAGGAGATTTACGCAGCAGGTCTATTAACGCCATTGCCAGCGCCGCGGCGGCAATGGCCAGCACCGGTAGCTTCAGCCAGGCAGCGGCGACAAAACCGATGATAAAATAGGGGATATAGACGTTTTTCATCATGATTTTCAGCAGAACAGCGAAGCCGATAGCAGGCATAATGCCGCCAGCCACGCCGAGACCGTCAATCAGGCGCTCAGGCAGAACATCAATGGCCGTTTTCGCATGTTCCGCGCCGAAATAGATCGGCAGAAAAGCACAGAGAAAATAGAAAATCCCCAGCGCCAGCAGCGCCAGATAGTTAACCCGTTCAATACCGCGGGTATCAGCATTCGCTGCCATACGGTCGCAGCGAGACATCACCCCTGACATCACCGAGAACAGGAAGGTGATGCCCATTTGTACTGCGACGGCGAAGGGCACGGCGACACCGACGGCAACGTCAGGTTTCACGCCGGTAGTAATGGCAAAGGTGGTGCCGACGATGGTACCGATAATCACGTTTGGCGGCTGAGCGCCGGCCAGCGGGGCCAGCCCCATCCAGACCAGTTCCAGCGTACCGCCGGTTAAAATGCCGGTATGCATATCGCCCAGAATCAGGCCAACCAGCGGGCCGAGCACCACCGGACGGTGCATATGTGTCAAACCATTGAACATATCCAGGCCCGCAATAAAGGCCAGAATGCCCAACGCAAATGCCTGCAACAGACTGATTTCCATTATGAATCCCTCAGAGTCGTTTAAAGAGATCCAAAGCGGGTTCTGTCGGAACGCCCTGAACAAAGCATTCCACCCCGGCGGCCTTCAGGCCGTTAAACGCCGCAATATCGTCAGCGTCTACAGAAACCGTTTTGGCAATGTGTTGTTTGCCATTGGCGTAGTGCATATTGCCTACGTTGATACGTGTGACGGGAACGCCGCCTTCGACCAGGCGTAAGAAATCTGCTGGCGTTTTGCAGACCAGTAGAATCTTTTGTCGATCGGCGGCGCGGTGGATATTGTCGATAACCTTTTGCAGTGACCAGAAGCGTACGGCGATCCCTTCTGCCAGGACCATTTCCATCAGGTTTTGCTGCACCGGGTCTTCAGCAACCTCATCATTGGCCACCAGTACCAGGTTTGCTCCCGCAAATCCGACCCACTGGACACCTACCTGACCGTGGATCAAACGTTCATCAATACGGCTTAAGACAATGTTTGGCATCGCGTTTTCCTCTTCGTTGTTATGCGTTATGGGACGTAACGCCCACACAGGCGGCGTGGTACTGCTGCAGTATGTCCTGAATGTGATCGAGGATGAGTTCTCGCGGCTCCGCCTTGAGATCGCCCTCGCGAACTTTGATGTACTGCAGCGGCATATACTGACTGAGGAGCGGCAGCGGGAGCGGCCAGTCCGCGAGATTACGCACCAGGCGGGCAAACGCCTCATCGATTTGCCGATCCGGCCAGTAGTAGCGCACGCGGTCTGAATAGCTATAGCCTCGCGCCAGACGTCGCGCATGACCATCGCCGTGATAGTGGTTTTGCCAGTATTCCGGGCGATCGAGCATCACGTTTTCCAGCACCTGACGCAGCCCGGAGCAGGCCTTCGCAGGCAGCAGCTCCTCCTCTATTGCCGCCAGTGAGAACAGCGCTTCACGCAGGGCGAAGGTGAGCGCCGGGCCAACCTTCAAAATAGCAAAATGATCTTTAACCAGCTGCCGCAGCGCCTGCGGCGTCTGGTAATCGGTCGAGTGGGCTTCAAAGACCAGCGCGTCATAGTCTTCAACCATGGCGCTAAGCGCTTCGGCTTGCTGGGGTTGATAGTCGATAATATGCGTGTGATCGAATTCGACGCCAGGCTGGACCACTAATCCGATGATACGTGGCCAGATGTGGGTCAGCCCGCGTAGCTCAAAGGCATGTCGATGTGCTTCCAGCGTCGCACGCGCGGCATCAGGCGTCGTAACCTGTAGCTCGGTCAGGGTTTCATGAGCCCCGCCTGGGACGGGGACTTCGGTGCCGATGACGTAGACCAGGTCAGATTCACCGAAACGTTCACGGCAGGTCTCTTCCGCCACCGCGGCCAGGCGCGCGGCGCGTTCAGCGACGATGTCATCGGTTAACGGCAGCGGATCACCTTCGCAGGACATACTGCAATCGAGGTGGATCTTCTTAAAACCGGCGGCGACGTAGCTTTTTATTAAATCATCGGCATTCGCCATCGCCTGGGCGGCAGGCAGGGTTTGCCAGCGGTTGGGCCCAAGGTGATCGCCGCCGAGGATCAGCTGTGATTGGGGAAAATCGAGCGAGTCGGCGAGCTGGTGGACAAAACCGCGGAAATCGGCCGGCGTCATGCCGGTATAACCGCCGAACTGATCGACCTGATTGGATGTGGCTTCAATCAGTAACGGGGTTTGCTGCGCCCGGGCGTAACGAATGGCGGCCTCAAGTACCAGTGGATGGGCGGAACAGACGGCATAAATACCGTTGCCTCTACCTTGTTTATGCTGCGCCACCATTTTTGTCAGATGTTTCACTTTCCTCTCCATTTCGGATGGTAATGAGATTAATCTTTCGTTTTGTTTCATTTAATACTGCATCATGGTGATGTAAAAATAAAACGAAAGATAATAGTTTTCCGATCTGTTTCACAAAAGAAACATAATGAAAGGTTTCAGCGAGGGGCGTTGCGCTGCTCTCTGCCTTTATGGGGCTTGCATTCCGTTAAAAGAAAGGTGTTAATAGACCAAACGAAATGAAACGAAAGATTTGATGAAAGGAATACTTATGAGCGGTACCGACTCTTCTGCAGATAAGCGCATCAGCGGCACCAGTGAAAGGCGTGAGCAGATTATCCAGCGCTTACGGCAGCAGGGAAGCGTGCAGGTGAACGATCTTTCTCTTTTATACGGTGTCTCGACGGTGACGATTCGCAACGATCTGGCCTTCCTTGAAAAACAAGGAATTGCGGTTCGCGCTTACGGCGGCGCGCTGATCTGCGACGGGACAATGCCGGCTCCCGAACCGTCGGTGGAAGATAAAAGTTCGCTCAATACCGCGGTGAAGCGCAGCATCGCGCGGGCGGCGGTAGAACTGATTCAACCGGGGCATCGTATTATTCTCGATTCCGGGACCACCACCTATGAAATCGCCCGTCTGTTGCATCAACATACGGACATTATTGCGATGACCAATGGGATGAATGTGGCGAATGCGCTGCTGGATGCTGAAGGGGTGGAACTGTTAATGACCGGGGGACATCTGCGCCGTCAGTCGCAGTCGTTTTATGGCGATCAGGCCGAGCAGTCTTTACTGAATTACCACTTCGATATGCTTTTTCTCGGCGTCGACGCCATCGACCTCGATCGCGGTGTGAGTACCCACAATGAAGATGAAGCCCGCCTGAACCGGCGGATGTGTGAAGTGGCGGAACGCATTATCGTCGTCACCGATTCCACCAAATTTAATCGTTCGAGTCTGCATAAGATCATCGATACGCAACGCATTGATATGATTATTGTCGATGAAGGCATTCCGACGGAAAGTCTGGAAGGGCTGCGCAAGAGCGGGATTGATGTGCGACTGGTGAAGCGCCAGGACGCGGCATAGACCCCCTTCCCGAGGGGGAGAGGGTCTGCGGTCAGGCGGCTGGCACCGTGCCGCCCGAGGGGCAATCAGGTCACCGGCGCCGGGTTAAAGACCGCCAGCTGATTATACAGGCCCCACCGATCGGAGAAGGTTTTCTTACGGCCGCTGGCGACATCAAGAATAAACCCGAACAGCTTCTGGCCAACCTCTTCAATCGTCTCTTCGCCGGTGGCGATAGTCCCGGCGTTGATATCCATTAAGTCATACCAGCGGTTTGCCAGCTCGGTGCGGGTTGCCATCTTGATGACCGGCACGGCGACCAGACCATACGGCGTGCCGCGCCCGGTTGTAAACACCTGAACCGTAATCCCCGAAGCAACCTGCTGAGTGCCGCAGACAAAGTCGCTGGCCGGGGTAGCCGCAAAGATCAGGCCGCGTTTGGTTGGGCGCTGGCCTGGTGAGAGGACCTCGGCAATCGCGCTCTTGCCGGATTTGGCGATCGAACCCAGCGCCTTTTCCACTACGTTCGCCAGGCCGCCCTTTTTATTACCGGGGGAGGGATTGGCGCTGCGATCGGTTTGACCTGAATCGAGGTAGTTATCGTACCAGGCCATCTCTTCGAGCAGACGCTTACCCACTTCTTCGTTGATCGCCCGCGGCGTCAGCAGATGGATAGCATCGCGAACCTCAGTGACCTCAGAGAACATGACGGTGGCGCCGCAGCGGACCAGCAGATCGGAAGCGTAGCCCACCGCCGGATTGGCGGTCACGCCGGAAAAGGCATCGCTGCCGCCGCACTGCATGCCCACCACCAGCTCAGAGGCCGGACAGGTTTCACGCTGGCGGGCATTCAGTTTTGTCAGATGCCGTTCCGCTACCTGCAAAATATCGTCAACCATTGACTGGAACCCGACATGCTGTTCATCCTGCAGGCGGATGACACTGGCGCTGTCGACGGCGATGGGCTGAACATCTTCGGTGCCCTGGAGCAGGCGTTCCGGCTGGAGCTTTTCACAGCCGAGCCCAACCACCATGACTTCACCGCCGAAATTGGGGTTTAGCGCCAGATTATGGATCGTGCGAATAGGGATCACGGCAGCCGGGGCGTTGATCGCCACGCCGCAGCCATACAGGTGGTTGAGACCGACCACACCGTCGACATTCGGGTATTTCGGCAGCAGGTCTCGTTCAATAATTTTCACCACATAGTCGACGACGCCCGCGACGCAGTGCACGCTGGTAGTGATACCGAGCAGGTTTCTGGTGCCGACGCTGCCATCGGCGTTGCGATACCCTTCAAAGGTGTAACCGGTCAGCGCAGGCAGAGGCTCCGGAACTTTGTTTGCCAGCGGTAGCGTGTTCAGCGGCGGCGCTTTCGGCAGTTCAACCAGCGATTCCTCAATCCAGCTACCCTGCGGGATGTCGCGCACCGCGTAGCCAATGACTTCGCCATAGCGGATGATTTCACCGCGTACAGGAATATCAATCAATGCTACTTTGTGACCTTGCGGGATATGTTCGATGAGCGTCAGTCCGTCAGGGAAACGCGTTCCGGCTTTTAAACCTCGATCGTTAACAATAATCGCTACATTATCCGTTTGGTGTACTTTTATATAAAACGCCGTCGGCGATTCCTGTCTGATTTCAATGTCGGCCATTGTCCAGTATTCTCCAGCAAGGTGCGAATAATAAAATAAAACGGCTATTCAGTTTCTGATGAACGAATTTCTTCGGCAAAGAATGTCAGGTGTTTTGATTTGGATGTGTGATCCCAGTCACTCATTGTCGCGGGAGCAAAACCGCTGCCAAGGGAAAACACTGGAACTGTGCATCAGCGCCCACTGATTATGGCGTATGCACAATTATAATGATTATTTATTCTATTTTATGGGTTTTTTGCACGGTGTTCTATGACCGCCAGCTGATTATACTGAGTCATGCTTGCTATGCGCCAGATGAGTAAATCGAGTGCTTCTGATATCGGTTTATAAACAATTAAGAGGCACACCAAAAATAAATAAATGAAGTGCAATGCGCTTATTCAACGCAGCGCTAATCTTCATTGAATGTTCGGCCTGATAGCAATGATTGGCTATCCGTTTATTGTCGACCACATTCAATATGTGTAACTGCAGAAATAATTAACGGTTGAGTGACAAGGTATAAGTGATGAATAACGATATCTTCCCGAACAAATTTAAGGCGGCCCTGGCGGCGCATCAGATTCAAATTGGTTGCTGGTCCGCCCTGGCCAGCCCCATCACGACAGAAGTATTAGGCCTGGCCGGTTTCGACTGGCTGGTGCTGGACGGCGAACATGCGCCGAACGATATCTCCACCTTTATCCCCCAGTTGATGGCGCTGAAAGGCAGCGTCAGCGCGCCGGTTGTGCGCGTACCGACTAACGAGCCGGTGATCATTAAGCGCCTGCTGGATATTGGTTTCTATAACTTTTTGATCCCGTTTGTGGAAAGCGAAAAGGAAGCGCTCGACGCTGTCGCCGCCACGCGCTATCCGCCAGAAGGAATTCGCGGCGTTTCCGTGTCGCACCGCGCCAACATGTTTGGCACGGTGCCGGATTACTTCGCGCAGTCGAACCAAAACATCACCCTCCTGGTACAAATTGAAAGCCAGCAGGGGGTGGATAACGTCGATGCGATTGCCGCGACTGCGGGCGTTGACGGTATTTTTGTCGGCCCAAGCGACCTGGCCGCCGCGCTGGGACATCTGGGCAACGCCTCTCACCCGCAGGTCCAGCAGGCTATCCAGCACATCTTTGCGAGCGCGAAAAAGCACGGCAAGCCGAGCGGTATTCTGGCGCCGGTAGAAGCGGATGCGCGTCGTTATCTGGAATGGGGCGCGACCTTTGTCGCCGTCGGCAGCGATCTGGGCGTATTCCGCTCCGCCACGCAGAAACTGGCTGATTCCTTTAAGAAATAACCGCCACCGGAACAAGAGAGATAAAGACATGACAATGAAAGTTGGTTTTATTGGCCTTGGCATCATGGGTAAACCCATGAGTAAAAACCTCCTCAAAGCGGGTTACTCGCTGGTGGTTGCCGATCGTAATCCGGAAGCCATCGCAGAAGTGATTGCCGCAGGCGCTGAAACCGCCGCTTCGGCGAAAGCGATAGCTGAACAGTGTGAGGTGATCATCACCATGCTGCCGAACTCTCCGCATGTGAAAGAGGTGGCGCTGGGCGAAGGCGGCATTATTGAAGGGGCGAAGCCGGGCACCGTGCTGATTGATATGAGCTCCATTGCTCCGCTGGCGAGCCGCGAAATCAGCGATGCGCTAAAGGCGAAAGGCGTAAATATGCTGGATGCGCCGGTCAGCGGCGGCGAGCCGAAGGCCATTGACGGTACTTTGTCGGTCATGGTTGGCGGTGATAAAGCGATTTTTGACCAATATTATGACCTGCTGAAAGCGATGGCGGGTTCTGTCGTGCATACCGGCGATATCGGTGCGGGCAACGTGACCAAGCTGGCCAACCAGGTGATCGTGGCGCTGAATATTGCGGCCATGTCTGAAGCATTGACCCTGGCGACCAAAGCAGGTGTGAACCCGGATCTGGTGTATCAGGCAATCCGCGGCGGTCTGGCCGGCAGCACCGTACTGGATGCCAAAGCGCCGATGGTGATGGATCGCAACTTTAAACCGGGCTTCCGTATCGATTTGCATATCAAAGATCTGGCGAATGCGCTGGATACGTCCCACGGCGTGGGGGCGCAGCTGCCGCTGACCGCGGCGGTGATGGAGATGATGCAGGCGCTGCGCGCTGACGGTCTGGGTACCGCCGACCACAGCGCGCTTGCGTGCTACTACGAAAAACTGGCGAAAGTGGAAGTCACTCGCTAACAAGAAGGGCGCGGATAGCGCCCTGTAATTCTTGCCTTGCGCGGCACTGTCAGGCTAATAACTATGAAAATCGTAATCGCCCCAGACTCATATAAAGAAAGCCTCTCGGCCACTGAGGTTGCACAGGCTATAGAAAAAGGTTTTCGGGAGATTTTCCCCGATGCGCTCTATGTGAAGGTCCCTCTCGCCGATGGCGGAGAAGGGACCGTTGAGGCGATGATCGCCGCGACACAGGGAACCAAAATGAGCGCTTGTGTGACGGGGCCGCTGGGGGTGCCGGTTGATGCCTGCTGGGGGCTTTCCGGGGATGGTCAAACCGCGTTTATTGAAATGGCGGCGGCCAGCGGGCTGGGGCTGGTGCCTCCCGCGCAGCGCAATCCGCTGTTGACGACCTCGCGTGGCACCGGTGAGCTGATTTTGCAGGCGCTGGAGCATGGGGCGAGAAAGATCATTATTGGTATTGGCGGCAGTGCAACCAACGACGGTGGCGCAGGGATGGTGCAGGCGCTGGGCGCGCGGCTTCGCGACGCGAACGGCGTTGATATTGGTGACGGCGGTGGCAGCCTTGCCTGCCTGAATTCGATTGACCTGTCCGCACTGGATGTTCGGTTGCAGGAGTGTTCAATTCACGTGGCCTGCGATGTCTCTAACCCACTGACTGGCGAGACGGGCGCTTCGTGGATTTTCGGCCCGCAAAAAGGGGCGACGGAAGCGATGATCCTCGAGCTGGATCGTAATCTTGAGCACTATGCGGATGTGATTAAGCGAACTCTGCGTGTCGATGTCAAAGAGGTCGCCGGAGCCGGTGCCGCAGGTGGCATGGGGGCGGCGCTGATGGCATTTCTGAATGCTGAATTACGTAGCGGTATCGAGATTGTGACCCAGGCGCTGAATCTGGAAGAGCATATTCTTGACTGTTCGCTGGTGGTGACCGGTGAAGGAAGGCTCGACAGTCAAAGCATTAGCGGTAAGGTCCCGGTCGGCGTCGCGAGCGTGGCGAAAAAATACCGTAAGCCGGTGATTGGTATTGCCGGCAGCCTGGCCCGCGATGTCGGCGTGGTACATCAGTATGGTATCGACGCGGTGTTCAGCGTGCTGACCACTATCACGAGCCTGGAGGAGGCCTTCCGCGGTGCTTCGGACAATATTTATCGCGCTTCGCGGAATGTTGCCGCGACTTTGCAGGTCGGGATTGTGATGGAAGGATGACAACCGACGGTAAACCTTTTATACTTCGCGCCGAAGCTGACCAGACAGTCGCCGCTTCGTCGTCGTCCTCTTCGGGGGAGACGGGCGGAGGGGAGGAAAGTCCGGGCTCCATAGGGCAGGGTGCCAGGTAACGCCTGGGGGGGAAACCCACGACCAGTGCAACAGAGAGCAAACCGCCGATGGCCCGCGCAAGCGGGATCAGGTAAGGGTGAAAGGGTGCGGTAAGAGCGCACCGCGCGACTGGTAACAGTTCGTGGCACGGTAAACTCCACCCGGAGCAAGGCCAAATAGGGGTTCACAAGGTACGGCCCGTACTGAACCCGGGTAGGCTGCTTGAGCCAGTGAGCGATTGCTGGCCTAGATGAATGACTGTCCACGACAGAACCCGGCTTATCGGTCAGCTTCAACTCATTCAAAAACGCCCATACAGCGCAATCTGTATGGGCGTTTTGCGATATGCGGCAGAAGCGGCAGAAGACGATGAATGACTGTCCACTCCGCTCTCAATGACAAGAAAGCGGCTTATCGGTCAGCGTCAACTCATTCAAGAACGCCCATACAGCGCAATCTGTATGGGCGTTTTGCGATATGCGGCAGAAGACGATGAATGACAGTCCACTCCGCTCTCAATGACAAGAAAGCGGCTTATCGGTCAGCGTCAATCATGCAAAAACGCCCTGCGCAGGATAAGCTAAGCAGGGCGTTTTGCTATTTCCGAAGGTGGCCGTTCAGGCGGTGTTTTCTTCGTCCTGAATCCGAATTTCGGCTTCTGAAACAATTGCTTCCAGTTCGCTTAGCATCTCTTCATAGCCAAAACTTACGGCCTTCGTTGGCTCCGTTAACAGCGGCTCGGGCGACGATACGGCTTTCTTTGCTTTCTTCTTATGCTTACTCACTGACAGACTCCATGACTCCCGTTATTACACCGGTAAATCTATCAGTAAAGCGCGCAATGGCGTGTCGGCAACAAGGGTAATGTTAGCTTCGTCACGAATAAATGCCCCGTCACCGCAGGTCAGGGCCTGTTTTGCTTCTTCATGGGCGACGGCATGCACCGTTCCATGAATCGATTGCAGGTAGGCGCGCGGCCCGTGTAGCTGGACATCAACCCGCTCGCCTTTGGCGAGATCGAGATGGTGGATCCAGACCTGCTGACGCAGCTGTAAACTGTTGTGCGCGCCGTCAGGTGAAGCGAGCAGCTGTTGCCCGCTACCAGCGATAGCCATTTTCTGCAGCAGCGGATTTTCCCGCTGCGGACAGGCATCCAGCCACAGCTGCATCCGCGTCAGCGAACCGTCTTTACTCAAATTGTGCTCGCTGTAACTCACCCCTGGTTGAGTGGATATCAGCAGCGCTTCGCCGGCCTTTGCCTGCACATGGTTGCCATCACTGTCACGATATTCCGCTTCCCCTTCCAGAATCAGGTTCAGGATATCGACTTTCGGGTAGGTACGCGGTTGAAACGACGCGCCGGGTGCCAGAACTTCCTGGTTGAGCACGCGCAAAGAGGCGTAGCCTAACAGTTTAGGGTCAAAGTAGTGTCCAAAGGAAAAGGTGTAGCGGGCCTGCAGCCAGCCGAAATCTGCTTGTCCGCATTGTTTGGCTGTTCGGGTAGTAATCATTTTCTTGACCTCTCTTTACACTAAATCAATGGTAAAGGTATGGACGCTGTATTGTTAGCCAGATATTCTGCCCGGTATATTCAAATTTCCTGAATGAGAGTGCTATGGCTAAAGAGAGAGCATTGACGCTGGAAGCGTTACGCGTAATGGACGCTATCGACAGGCGTGGGAGCTTTGCTGCTGCGGCCGACGAACTCGGACGGGTGCCCTCAGCCCTCAGCTACACCATGCAAAAGCTGGAAGAGGAACTGGATGTAGTGCTGTTTGACCGCTCAGGTCATCGGACAAAATTCACCAACGTTGGGCGGATGCTGCTGGAGCGCGGGCGCGTGCTGCTGGAAGCGGCCGATAAGCTCACCACTGATGCCGAAGCGCTTTCGCGCGGCTGGGAAACGCATCTGACCATCGTGACCGAAGCCCTGGTACCAACCCAGGACTTCTTTCCGCTGATTGAGAAGCTGGCGACCAAATCGAATACCCAGCTGTCGGTGCTTACCGAAGTGCTGGCCGGCGCGTGGGAGCGGCTGGAGCAGGGACGTGCGGATATCGTTGTCGCCCCTGATATGCATTTTCGTTCCTCATCGGAGATTAACTCCCGCAAACTCTATTCGGTGCTGAACGTCTATGTTGCTGCGCCGGATCACCCCATTCACCAGGAGCCGGAGCCGCTTTCCGAAGTGACGCGGGTAAAATATCGCGGCGTGGCGGTGGCAGATACCGCCCGCGAGCGTCCGGTTCTGACGGTACAGCTGCTCGACAAACAGCCGCGCTTAACGGTCAGTACTATTGAAGATAAACGTCAGGCTCTGCTGGCGGGACTGGGGGTGGCGACGATGCCTTATCCGCTGGTCGAGAAAGACATCGCCGAAGGGCGCTTACGGGTTGTCAGCCCGGAATATACTAATGAAATTGACATCATTATGGCGTGGCGCCGCGACAGTATGGGCGAAGCGAAATCATGGTGTCTGCGGGAGATCCCTAAGCTGTTTGCCGGGAAGTAAATCCGCTATGCGCTCCTTCCGCGGGAGGAGCGCATCATTCACGATGACAGGGATTTGGGATCCGGCCCGAAACGGTTGTTCCCAGGCGTGCCGTTCTGGCAATTGAAGAGCAGAATGATCAGCCAGCCAATAACCGGAATCAGCATCAGCAACAGCCACCACGCCGAGCGATCCGTATCGTGTAAACGGCGAAACTGCACCGCCCACCACGGCAAAAAGACCAACACGCCATAAATCGTCGTCAGGATGCCTTCACCTCCTGCGCGCTGCCATCCCAGCATTTTATCGATGATGCTCAGTACGCCGGTCAGGATGATGTTGACCAGAATAAACATCCAGTACTCTTTGCGGCGTGCGCGGCCGCCAAATCCAATGTAGTTTCTCAGTACTTTTAAATACCAGTCCATTTTTACGCCTCGATTAACGGTCAATCACTTGTTTTTAAAGCGATCGCAATAAGAATAGACGCGAATAGCAGACGGGTAAATATGCCGGATCTGAAAATATCGGGCGCCGGGAAGGGCGCCCGGCAGGTTAGCGGAACAGAAGGTCCCGGCCGTGCGGCTCGGTGAGATCCTGCTGAGGACCGACGGAGATAATCCCGGTTGGGTTAATCGTTTTATGGCTGCGATAGTAGTGGTGGCGGATGTGGGCAAAATTCACCGTCTCCGCAATACCCGGCATCTGGTAGATATCGCGCAGGAAACCATACAGATTGGGGTAGTCGCTGATACGGCGTTTGTCGCACTTAAAGTGGGTCACGTAGACCGGGTCGAAACGCACGAGGGTTGTCCACAGACGAATATCGGCCTCGGTCAGTTGGCTACCCGTCAGATAGCGATGCTGGCCCAGAATTTGTTCCAGGCGCTCCAGCGAGGTGAACACCGCATCGACAGCCTCATCATAAGCCTGCTGGCTGGTGGCGAACCCGGCTTTATAGACGCCGTTATTGACGTTGTCGTAGATCCAACCGTTCAGCGCATCGATATTTTCGCGCAGCGCGGGCGGGTAGTAATCGCCGGCGGTGGCGCCCAGTCCGTCAAAGGCGGTATTGAACATGCGGATGATTTCAGCCGACTCATTACTGACGATCGTATGCTGCTTTTTATCCCACAGAACCGGCACCGTGACGCGTCCGGTGTAGTGCGGATCGGCGTGCAGGTAGAGCTGATAGAGAAATTCATGTTGATACAGCGTATCGCCGGTCGCCTCGGGAAAATCGTCGTCGAAAGTCCAGCCGTTTTCCAGCATCAGGGGGTGAACCACCGAGACGGAAAGAAAAGGATCCAGACCTTTGAGCTTGCGCAGAATTAACGTGCGGTGCGCCCACGGGCAGGCGAGGGATACGTACAGATGATAGCGATCTTTTTCTGCAGCAAAGCCGCCGTCGCCGGAGGGGCCCGGTGCGCCATCGGCGGTCAGCCAGTTGCGGAAGGCTGAAACGGAACGCTTGAAACGCCCTCCGGTGGATTTGGTGTCATACCAGGTATCGTGCCAGACGCCGTCGATTAATTGTCCCATTTTTTCCTCCTTCAGACTTCAGATAGCAAAAGCGAGGAGATATCTCCTCGCTTTGTTCTTCACTCAGTATAGTGTGCTTACCACTTTTTATTCAGCACGCGGTCGATGCTGAATGCGCCCGGACCGGTGATGGCCAGCAGCAGGAAACCGCCTGCGATGGTCAGGTTTTTCATGAACATCAGCGAGTTCACGCCTTCAGCAAAGTTGCTGTGGAACAGGAACGCGGTCAGCAGGGTGAAGCCTGCGGTGAACAGCGCGGTGGTACGTGTCAGGAAACCGAACAGAATCGCCAGACCGCCGCCGAACTCCAGCAGAATGGTTAACGGCAGTAATGCGCCCGGTACGCCCATGGCTTCCATATATTGTTGAGTACCCGCATAACCGGTGATTTTTCCCCAACCTGCAGTGATAAACAGGATTGGCATCAGAATGCGTGCTACCAGTACACCAACATCTTCTAATTTTTTCATTTCTTACTCCAGAAAACCCAAAGGGCGGCGATTTTGTTTTTTGGTGCAATCCTGCGTAGTTACGCGGGGTTGCTGTCGATGGAGAGAATATTAGCGAGGCTCGAAAGGAATTGTTAGCAAGGAAAACTGTAGATCTTCATCAAAGATTCTGAGTGATCGCGATCGGTAAACGCGACCTGACAAGGGCCACGAGCAGAGCTCAACGCCGCCGTCAGCGGCTGGAGTGGTGACGAAGAGCGGCGCCAGTTGCGAGGCGTTTACGCCCCGGAACAAGGAAAACAGGGATGGCGGAGGTGTGACGGGCAGGGTGTTTAGAGGGAGGATGTCTGGCGCAGCAGGCGTTTTGCCATGCGCCAGGCGCTCCAGAGACCGAAGCCGCGTTTAGTCCAGCGCAGTAAAAAGCGCGGGTGACGAACGGACCATACTGCCATGATACCGCTGCCGAGCACCGCCCAGGAACGAAGGTGCTGGAGGGTCAGCCAGCCGCGGTCGAACGGGGCGGTCGCTTCGAGCCAGTCGCGACGGCTGGCGATTAAATCCAGCCGCTGCTGTTGGATCTGGCGCAGCAGCAGCGCTTTCCGCTGCTCGCGTTGCTGTTTGCTGTTCATAGGCGTTCGTCCTCCAGCAGAGCGCGGTCTTCAGCCAGCTCTTTGCGCGTCAAGCGCAGGAAAGTCGAACGGCGGGCTTTGCGCAGCGTCCAGATACCGCCGATTAACGAGCTGAGCAGCAGCACAGCGGTGGTCGCAATCATTACGTACAGCCGATACTGGGGATCGATGGCCCAGATAATCAGAACCAGCAGGCTCATCAGGCCAAAGGCGGCAAACAGCAGCGTCAGCCCCAGCATCAAAAACAGCTGGAAGAGGTTCGCCTTCTCTTCTTCCAGCTCCACGACCACCAGGCGCAGGCGCGTTTCGACCATTTCAACCAGCAGCGTAATGATCCGCTGGCCGATACCGAAAACGCTCTTTCCCGGCCCCTGCGTGTGTTGAGAATCCGCCATAATTAACGACGCGTCAGCAGGACACCCAGCACCAGCCCGACGGCTGCGCCAATACCTACACCGGTCCACGGATTTTCACGGACGTACTCGTCGGCGCGGGCGGCGGTTTCACGCGTTTGTCTGACGATGGCATCGCTGGTTTCACCGAGCCGGACGCGGCTCTCTTTCAGTGCGCTCTCTGCTTTGCTACGCAGTTTGCCAATCTCTTCTTTTGACTTATCCGTGGAGGAGTTAAGCACTTCTTCCAGGGTATCAGCCAGCGTCTTCAGTTCTGCACGCAGATCGTCTGCAACGTTGTCTTTAGGCATCTTTCTCTCCTGTAGAGTGGGTCCATGTAAAGTGTGGCTTATTAGTAATCACGCGACTCAAGCGTTTTCAGCTCGTGCTGCGCTTCATCAAGCTTGCGTTGGCGCTTGCTGATTTTATCGGCATCGCCTTTCTGCTCAGCTTCCTTCAAATCGCGCTGACGCTCGGTAATTTCCTCGCGTTGTTTTGCGATTTTTTGCTGATGTTCGGCTTTGAGCTTACCGTCGCTGCAGTTCGCTCTGACTTCACGAAGCGCTTTGTTCAAACCATCAATCCGGTTCTGGTTGTGATGTTTTTCGGCGTAGCTAATCTCCCGCTGGATATCCTGCTCTTTTTCCTGACAGGGGGAGATGGCAAAGGCGCTGGAGCTCAGCGAAGTCAAAACCAGAATCAAAGCGATGCGGTATTTCATGGATGCTACCTTCCATTGTGTGAGGGCATACCCGGGAGATATGCCCGATCCAGTCGATAAACGTCAGCCCGGTGGCTCCCGCAGTCTTAAGCATAGTCAGGAAAACGGGAAACCACCAAACTGCGTGAAAATATTCAGAATTTTGGCTAGTTATCCCAATCTGTGTGGCGCATCGCGCAGACGGGAGAGCCATGCTGTCGGCGTATTTTCTTCCTCCAGCAAAGCAATAATATAACCATGTGGCAGGGCGCGGCCCAGCACTTCTTTCGCGGCGATACCCTGGGCGCTGGAATCAAATTTGATTAACAGGCCGTCTTTTTGCGGGGTGATACTTTTAAAACGAATGCCGTTTGCGTCGAGATGATGCCAGACGGAAAAACCGTCAGGCATGCCAACGCCCTGAGAGACAGGATGGATAGTCAGGGTTGATTCCTGTTGCTGCACCGCCAGCCATAGCCAGAACAGCGCGCACAAAAAAACAGAACCGCCCAGCAGCCAGCTAATCCGGCGTCGGGAGAGGCTTTTTATGGCCATTATCAGCTCCGGCTTCTGTATTTTTTCTTCCACAGGACAACTAACGAGCCGATTAAGCCAAACACCAGCAGCACAACCGGCAGCAGCATCAGGCAGGACATCAGCTGATCCTCATATTTGAGGAATACCGGGGTTTTACCCAGCAGGTAACCCAGGGAAGTCAGAATCAAAACCCACAGCAGGCCGCTCATCCAGTTAAAGAACTGGAAGCGGGCATTGTTCAGACCCGAAAGTCCGGCAATGGTCGGCAGCAGCGTACGAACGAAGGCAATAAAGCGGCCCATCAACAAGGCGGAGAGCCCGTGCTTATGAAACAGGTGATGTGCGCGCTGGTGGTAGTGGGAGGGCAAATGTGAAAGCCAGTTTTGCACAATTCGCGTATTGCCGAGCCAGCGGCCCTGAATGTAGCTGAGCCAGCAACCCAGGCTGGCTGCCGTCGTCAGCAGAAGCAGGGTTTCGGGAAAACCCATCGCCCCTTTGGCTATCAGAACGCCGACCAGCACCAGCAGGCTGTCGCCGGGTAAAAAGGCGGCGGGAAGCAGGCCGTTTTCAAGGAACAAAATCATAAATAAGACAAAGTAAAGCATGCCAATCATGGAGGGATTCGCGAGGGTCTCGTAATCCTGGCTCCATAAAGCATTCAACAATTGGGTTAATAGTTCCATTCACGATTCCTGGTACATCGGTTAACGGTATGTCTGAACGCAGCGTGTATTGCGACATAGATTCTTATGAGATTATGGTCGCTGTTGGTGCGTTCTGAACGGTTCCCTGTTAAAAGTGAAATCAACGCAAGCCTACTTCAGAACGTCAAAATGCATCTAATTGTAACAAAATCGCTGAGTTTACGTCAGAAAAATTGCAGTCGGTTGCTCGTTGATTTTGCTGATTGCGGTGGCGGGAGGCGAGTCTCTTTACACAGGCTGACACTATAGATGTTTGCTTACCCTGGCGGGTTTGCGGGCAGGCGCTGACAGCCTGCCTGAAATGAAGATAACCGCTTATTTTGCGCCGTTGGCCGCGGTATCGAGGTGAACGACCGGATTTTCTGCAAACAGATAGCGGTCGGCATTGAATTCAAAATCGTCGCTGGTCTCGTTGAACAACATCAGCTTAGTGTTCTCCAGATGCTGCCACATGGCCAGTTTCGCCGCGTGCGGATCTTTGCGAATCAGCGCTTTCAGAATTTGGTCATGATCGTCACACCAGTTATCCACGGTGCGCAGGTCGATATGGTCATGGAGCTTTTTCCAGTACGGGTTATGCACGCGCTGGGTCCACATTTTTTCAACAATAGCGGCTAACGCCGTATTTTGCGTCGCCAGAGCTACCTGGACATGAAACTGAAGATCCCATTCCGAATCGCGGAAGCATTTCTCTTTACGCGCCTTCTCCTGGATCTCCATCAGCTTCATGATGTCCTGCTTGGTCACCTGGGTGGCGGCGAACTCGGCAATATTGCTTTCAATAAGCTGACGCGCCTGCAGCAGTTCAAAGGGGCCGTAGCTGGCGAACTCCAGCGTTTCATCAACCACCTGCTGATACTTCGGATGGTTGGAGATGACGTGGATGCCAGAGCCTTTACGCACTTCCACATAGCCTTCCACTTCCAGCATGATAATGGCTTCGCGAACCACGGTGCGGCTGACGCTCTTTTCATCGGCGATAAACCGCTCTGCAGGCAGCTTATCGCCCACAAGGTAAACACCTTGCTCAATACGCGCCTTCAGCTCGGCAGCAAGCTGCTGATACAAACGACGCGGTTCTGTGATTTCCATATTCGCTCCCGGAAGATGGCGACAATATTGGATTTGTTATACCACTTTTACGCGCATCTCACCACCGTCAGACATGAAAAAGCCGCCTTCAATGAGGCGGCTTTGTAAACAGATCTCACCGTATCAGGACTAGCTTTGCGTCACCGGCTTAGTCGTTTTGAGCGGCGGGGCGTCGTCATCGGCTGACTTGTTCTTCAGTACGGTCCAGATGACAAGGGCGCCCAGCAGATCGAACACCGCCAGTACGGCGAACAGCGGGCTGAAACCAATGGTATCCGCCAGAGCGCCGACCACCAGGGCGAACATGGTACTCGCCATCCAGGCCGCCATACCGGTCAGTCCGTTTGCCGTAGCCACTTCGTTACGGCCAAATACGTCGGAAGAGAGCGTAATCAGCGCACCGGACAGTGCCTGGTGGGCAAAGCCGCCGACGCACAGCAGGGCGATAGCCACAAACGGGCTGGTAAACAGGCCGATCATCCCCGGCCCAATCATCAGCAGTGCGCCCATGGTCACGACCATTTTACGCGACACAATCAGGTTAACCCCGAACCAGCGCTGGAACAGCGGCGGCAGATAGCCCCCGATGATGCAGCCCAGGTCAGCAAACAGCATTGGCATCCATGCAAACATCGCGATTTCTTTCAGGTTAAAGCCATAGACTTTAAACATGAACAGCGGGATCCAGGCATTGAAAGTCCCCCATGCTGGCTCGGCAAGGAAGCGCGGCAGCGCGATGCCCCAGAACTGACGGTTGCGCAGGATCTGCCACGGAGACATTTTCTTGCTGTTGTTGGTCTGGTGATGCGATTCCTGACCGCCGATGATGTAGTCGCGTTCTTCAGTGGTTAATTTTTTCTGGTCGCGAGGGTGTTTATAGAAGACCAGCCACGCCATGGCCCAGATAAAACTCAGGACACCGGAGATAATGAACGCCATCTGCCAGCTGTGCATCACAATCGCCCAGACGACCAGCGGCGGGGCGATCATCGCGCCGATTGAGGAGCCCACGTTGAAGTAACCGACGGCAATAGAGCGTTCTTTTGCCGGGAACCATTCGGAGCTGGCCTTCAGGCCTGCCGGGATCATCGCCGCTTCCGCCGCGCCGACCGCGCCACGAGCCAGCGCTAATCCGCTCCAGCTGCCCGCCAGCGCCGTTGAACCACAGAAAACGGCCCAGGCGATCGCGAAGAAGGCATAACCGATCTTCGTCCCCAGCACGTCAAGGACGTAGCCTGCCACCGGCTGCATGACGGTATAAGCAGCTGAATAGGCTGCGATGATATAGGAATACTGTTGGGTGGAGATGTGTAACTCTTCCATCAGAGTCGGCGCAGCCGCAGCCACAGTGTTACGTGTCAGGTAACCCAGCACGGTGCCCATTGTCACCAGTGCGATCATATACCAACGTAACCCTTTAATTTTACGCATGTAAAACCTCATCGTTTGTTATATCTCCGCAGCGAGTGCGGCCATCTTCAAACCCTGTACAGGGGTTGAGAAGGAGAAACGGAGGGCTCAGGAGGGAAAACCCATATGGCCCGAACCTTGCCATCAATTGTTTTGCTTAATTCGGTATCCGTACCGGTCAATGCGATGTATTGAATCATCGCGAATACATTCCAACGGTTTATATGTTGCGACGGCAGAAAGATAACTTGTCATACAACTTTAAAAGTTGAGTACTGTCACAAAAGTGGGAAAGTTTATGGGGGTATTATTTCTTGCGAGCAAAGCCAGTACTGGCGCGGCTTGCACGAGGGTTTACTCCAGAAAGGGTACTTTTTTTGTCAGCGTTTATTGATCTATCTCACGAAAAAGATTTCGGCCTGTAGAAATTGGTGTGATAACTTTGTCAGCATGATAGTCAATCATCTGAAGGGCTCCTCAATGGGGCGAAGAGGAAATGAAAATGACACCGTTTATGACCGAAGATTTTCTGCTTGATACCGAGTTTGCCCGCCGTTTGTATCACGACTACGCCAAAGACCAGCCGATTTTCGACTATCACTGCCACCTTCCGCCGCAGCAGATTGCCGAAAATTATCGTTTTAAAAACCTGTATGACATCTGGCTGAAAGGTGACCACTACAAATGGCGCGCAATGCGCACCAATGGCGTGGCTGAACGCCTGTGTACCGGCGATGCTTCGGACCGCGAGAAGTTTGACGCATGGGCAGTTACCGTACCGCATACGATCGGCAATCCGCTCTATCACTGGACCCATCTGGAGCTGCGCCGCCCGTTTGGGATTACGGGTAAGCTGCTGTCCCCGTCCACCGCGGATGAGATCTGGAATCAGTGCAACGATCTGCTGGCCCAGGAGCGCTTCTCCGCCCGCGGTATCATGACGCAGATGAACGTGAAAATGGTCGGCACCACCGACGATCCGATCGATTCGCTGGAACATCATGCGGCGGTGGCGAAAGACGCGACCTTCACGACCAAAGTGCTGCCAAGCTGGCGTCCGGATAAAGCGTTCAACATTGAGCAGGCGACGTTTAACGACTACATGGCGAAGCTGGGTGAAGTTTCAGATACCGACATCCGCCGCTTTGCCGATCTGCAGGCTGCGCTGGTCAAACGTCTGGATCACTTCGCCGCGCACGGCTGTAAAGTCTCCGACCATGCGCTGGATGTGGTGCTGTTTGCTGAAGCCAGCGAAGCGGAACTCGATAGCATCCTTGCCCGCCGTCTGGCCGGTTCCATCCTGTGCGAACATGAAGTGGCGCAGTTTAAAACGGCTGTGCTGGTCTTCCTGGGAGCAGAATACGCTCGCCGTGGCTGGGTCCAGCAGTATCACATTGGCGCGCTGCGTAACAATAATCAGCGTCAGTTCAAGCTGTTAGGGCCGGATGTTGGCTTTGATTCCATCAACGATCGCCCGATGGCGGAAGAGCTGTCCCGACTGCTGAGCAAGCAGAATGAAGAAAACCTGCTGCCGAAAACCATTCTTTACTGCCTGAACCCGCGCGATAACGAAGTGCTGGGCACGATGATCGGTAACTTCCAGGGCGAAGGGATGCCGGGCAAGATGCAGTTCGGTTCCGGCTGGTGGTTCAACGATCAGAAAGACGGCATGGAACGTCAGATGACCCAGCTGGCGCAGCTTGGTCTGCTCAGTCGTTTCGTCGGCATGCTGACCGACAGCCGCAGCTTCTTGTCCTACACCCGCCATGAGTATTTCCGTCGCATCCTGTGCCAGATGATCGGCCGCTGGGTTGCCGCGGGTGAAGCGCCGGCGGATATTCAGCTGCTGGGCGAGATGGTGAAAAATATCTGCTTTAACAATGCGCGTGATTACTTCGCGATTGAACTGAATTAAGACCAGAGGTCGGTTGCTATGCAATACATTAAAATCCATTCGCAGGATAACGTTGCTGTCGCGTTAGCAGATATGGCGACGGGTACCCAGGTCACCATTGATGATACTGCGGTCACCTTAAGCCAGGACGTTGTCCGTGGTCATAAGTTCGCATTACGCGCGATTGCGAAGGGAGAAAACGTCATCAAGTATGGTCTGCCCATTGGTCATGCGCTGGCGGATATTGCGCCAGGGGAACATATTCATGCCCATAATACGCGTACCAACCTGAGCGACCTTGACGAGTATCGCTATCAACCGGATCTTGCCGAGCCGTCGGCGCAGCCGGCCGACCGCGACGTGCAGCTCTATCGTCGTGCGAACGGGGAGGTCGGGGTGCGCAATGAACTGTGGATCCTGCCGACCGTCGGCTGTGTCAACGGTATCGCCCGTCAGATTCAGAACCGGTTTCTGAAAGAGACCAACGAAGCGGAAGGCACCGATGGCGTCTTTCTCTTCAGTCACACTTACGGCTGTTCGCAGCTGGGTGATGATCACATCAATACCCGCACCATGTTGCAAAACATGGTGCGTCACCCGAACGCCGGGGCGGTGCTGGTGATTGGCCTGGGCTGTGAGAACAACCAGGTCGACGCGTTCCGTGAAACCCTCGGTGAGTTCGATCCTCAGCGCGTACACTTTATGATCTGCCAGAAGCAGGACGATGAGGTGGAAGCGGGACTGGAGCATCTGCATCAGCTTTATGAGGTGATGCGCCACGACAAACGTGAGCCAGGCAAACTGAGCGAGCTGAAGTTTGGCCTTGAGTGCGGCGGATCGGACGGCCTTTCGGGGATTACCGCGAACCCGATGCTGGGACGCTTCTCGGATTACCTGATCGCCAACGGCGGCACCACCGTGTTGACGGAGGTGCCGGAAATGTTCGGCGCTGAGCAGCTGCTGATGAGCCACTGCCGCGATGAACAAACCTTCGACAAGCTGGTGACGATGGTGAATGACTTTAAACAGTACTTCATTGCGCATAACCAGCCCATTTACGAGAACCCGTCGCCGGGTAACAAAGCTGGCGGGATCACGACGCTGGAAGATAAATCGCTGGGCTGCACGCAGAAAGCGGGCTCCAGCGAAGTGGTGGACGTCCTGCGCTATGGCGAACGTTTAAAAGTGCATGGCCTCAATCTGCTGAGCGCGCCGGGCAACGATGCGGTGGCAACCAGCGCGCTGGCCGGTGCGGGGTGTCATATGGTGCTGTTTAGCACCGGTCGCGGCACGCCGTACGGCGGTTTTGTGCCGACGGTCAAAATCGCCACTAACAGCGAACTGGCGGCGAAAAAGAAACACTGGATCGATTTTGACGCCGGTCAGCTGATTCACGGTAAAGCGATGCCTCAGCTGCTGGAAGAGTTTATCGATACCCTCGTTGATATCGTCAATGGCAAACCGACCTGCAATGAGCGCAATGATTTCCGTGAACTGGCGATCTTCAAAAGCGGCGTCACGTTATAATGAAGCGCATCCGTTCCGTTTAAAATGGAAACGCGAGAGAGGGAAGAACGCCCCTCCGCAGATGAGCGGAGGGGAAGGTCGGGATTAATCGCGCAGCGCGTTTTTCGCCAGCTGCTCGTCTTCCGCCATACAGGCGGCGGCGGTAAACAGCACGTCGGTGGAGGAGTTCAACGCGGTCTCACAGGAGTCCTGCAGCACGCCGATGATAAAGCCGACGGCAACCACTTGCATGGCGATATCATTGGGGATCCCGAACATGTTGCAGGCCAGCGGGATCAGCAGCAGGGAGCCGCCCGCCACGCCGGAAGCACCGCAGGCGCACAGCGACGCCACGACGCTCAACAGCAGCGCGGTAGGCAGATCCACCGGAATCCCCAGGGTATGTACAGCAGCCAGCGTCAGCACCGTAATGGTGATGGCGGCCCCGGCCATGTTGATGGTGGCGCCCAGCGGGATCGACACCGAATAGGTATCGCGATCGAGATTCAGCTTTTCACTCAGCGCCATATTGACCGGAATATTGGCGGCGGAGCTGCGGGTAAAGAAAGCATACACGCCGCTTTCGCGCAGGCAGGTCAGCACCAGCGGATAGGGGTTGCGGCGGATTTTCCAGAACACCAGCAGCGGGTTAATCACCAGCGCCACCAGCAGCATACAGCCCACCAGCACCATCAGCAGCTGCGCGTAGCCCCACAGGGTTTCAAACCCGGTGGTCGCCAGGGTTGAGGAGACCAGGCCGAAAATACCCAGCGGCGCAAACCGAATAACCAGTTTCACGATAAAGGTCACCGCGTGGGAGACATCGTTGATCAGGTTTTTTGTCGTCTCATTGCCGTGACGCAGCGCAAAGCCCAGACCCACGGCCCACACCAGAATCCCGATATAGTTGGCATTGAGCAGGGCGTCGACCGGGTTTGAAACCATGCTCATCAGCAGCCCGCGCAGTACTTCAACAATCCCCGACGGCGGCGTAATATCGCCGGCCGCGGAGGTCAGGTGCAGCGTGGAAGGGAAGACAAAGCTGAACAGCACGGCGGTGAGTGCGGCGCTGAACGTCCCCAGCAGATACAGGAACAGAATCGGACGGATGCTGGTTTTTTGCCCCTGCTGGTGGTTAGCGATGGAGGCCATCACCAGCATCAGCACCAGCACCGGCGCTACGGCTTTCAGCGCGCCGACAAACAGCGTACCGAGCAGGCCAACGGCGATCGCCGCAGGTTTTGAAACCAGCGCCAGCAGCACGCCAAGCACCAGACCGATTAAAATTTGTTTGACCAGGCTGCCCTGAGCCAGGCGCTGTAGCAGGCCCGATGGGGGAGTTTGTGTCGTCATGATTATCCCTTGTTGTGATGTTGCTACCGGTCCCATGTACGTATTATTTGTTACGTTTATGTCCGGATGTAAATAAATGTTTGCCTGGTCGAGTATACGGAAAGTGCGCCATCCTGGAAGCGTAAAATGCTGCTTATTTAGCTGAGATCTTATTTTTTAACTATGTATTAACGTTTTTGTGACATGGCGAGAAATAATACGCGGCGGGCGTTGCTGACCGGGTGAAAGTGGTTTTCACCCGGCCATTTAGGGCTTAGTGCTGTAATTTCTTCTTGTCGTGTTGCTTATTGACCCAGGCGTTAATCAGCAGCGTCAGCGCCAGAATACCGCCAACGACGCCGAGCGAGGCGCCAATCGGGATATGGTAGAAGTCGACGATCAGCATCTTGATACCGATAAAGACCAGAATGATCGACAGACCATATTTCAGCATGGAGAAGCGCTCCGCGACGCCGGCCAGCAGGAAGTACATGGCGCGCAGGCCGAGAATCGCGAACAGGTTCGACGTCAGCACGATAAACGGATCGGTGGTTACGGCGAAGATTGCCGGGATACTATCGACCGCAAAAATCACGTCGCTCAGCTCGACCAGGATCAGCACCAGCAGCAGCGGCGTGGCGAACAGGACGCCGTTTTGCCGCGTAAAGAAACGCTCGCCTTCAATCTTATCGGTCATCCGCAGATGGCTGCGGATCCAGCGTACCAGCGGTTTGTCGCCGATGCCGGAAGCATCCTCTTTCGCCAGCGCCATCTTCACACCGGTAAACAGCAGGAAAGCACCGAAGAGATAGAGCAGCCACTCGAACTGGGAGATCAGCCAGCTTCCGGTAAAGATCATCACCGTACGCAGCACGATCGCCCCCAGCACGCCGTAAACCAGCACCCGGCGCTGCAGCGCAGGCGGGACGGAGAAGTAGCTGAACAGCATCAGCCAGACAAAGACATTGTCCACGGCCAGCGATTTTTCAATCAGATAGCCGGTAAGGAAAGCCAGCGCCTGCGGATCGGCAACGGCACGGCCCTGGGTTTGTGTCAGGTACCACCAGAAGACGGCGTTAAAGAGAAGGGAGAGCGTTACCCAGAGAATAGACCAACCCGCGGCCTGTTTCATGGTCATGCCATGCGCACCACGCCGTCCCTGAAGAAGCAGATCGATGGCTAGCATGATCACCACGACCACGGCGAATCCGCCCCATAACAACGGTGTGCCGACAGTATTCATTACTTAATTCCTTACATAAAAACAAAACGGCTGACGTCGGAAGACGGCAGCCGCTGCGTGTTTATGCATAGACCTCGCCTTCCGGCAAGGTCTCACTTACAACAATAAAAGAACCGCGCGATGACGGCAGGACCTTTTATTATTGCCCGGCGACCGGATGCGGTTTTGCACGCATCGTAATGACGATCCACCGGCAAGGAAGTTACTCCCCTTTGCGCGTAACAAAATATGACAAGTCATAAAGGGCGTCAATGGTTGCTGACGGCCTCTTTACACTCTTTTACGCCCCCTGCGGACCATCGGCCGGGAATACGACGCCGGTCTGACGGCGAATTTCGCTCAGCAGTCTGGCCGTAATACGGCTGACTTCCAGCCCCGGGTGAACAACCTGGTTGTTCTCCACCAGATGCGCAAACGCCTCCGCCTCGTACAGCATAGTATTGATATGCTGTGGCTGCGTCAGATCCTGAGCCTTCCCACCGCGTGGGATGAAAGAGAGCTTCTGGCACTCGGAGATTTTTTCGATCACCAGCGCGCCGGCTTCACCCTGAATTTCGCTTGGTAGCGTGGAGTCGCTCACTTTAGAGTGGTGCAGGGTGACGTCAAAACCGGCGTAGCTGAGGATCACGGTACCCTGGGCATCAACGCCGCTGTCCAGCAGGCTGGCGCTGGCGTGAACCGCGCGCGGTTCGCCCCACAGCGCCACCGCCGAGGCCAGACAATAGAAGCCGATATCCATAATCGAGCCGTTGGAGAAGGCCGGGTTAAAGGTGTTCGGGTTCTCACCGTCGAGATAGCGCTGATAGCGGGAGGAGTACTGGCAGTAGTTGAAAAACGCTTTGTGCAGTTTGCCTGCCTTACCGAGCGACTGCTGCAGCAGCAGAAAATTTGGCAGGCTGGCGGTTTTGAAGGCTTCGAACAGCACCACCTGGTTTTCGTGAGCGATCCGAATGGCGTCTTCGACTTCCCGCAGGTTTGAGGCCAGCGGTTTTTCACAAATCACGTGCTTTTTATGGTTGAGGAACAGCTGCGTTTGCGGGAAGTGCAGGGAGTTCGGGCTGGCAATGTAAACCGCGTCGACAGCATCGCTTTGCGCCAGATCGTCCAGCGACGTAAACAGCTGGTCGACGGGATAATCGCTCGCAAAGGCCTGCGCCTGTTCAAGGCTGCGAGAGTAAATCGCGGTGAGTTTATACTTGCCCGTTTCATGGGCGGCATCGACAAACTGTTTTGTTATCCAGTTTGTGCCAACAACTGCGAAACGTATCATAAACGTTGACGAACTCCGTTAAAGGGAACCTTTGGTCACTCTAACATGCCACCATGACAAAACCAGTGCGCGACTACGCAGAACGATTTAACGAAAGATGCGTTAGCCACAGACGGGTATCGAACTCCAGCTGGTGGTACTGCGGCTCCATATAGCAACAGAGTTGATAGAAGGCTTTGTTATGCTCCTTCTCCTTAAGGTGCGCCAGCTCATGCACCACAATCATACGTAAAAACGCCTCCGGCGCTTCGCGGAACACCGTGGCCACTCTGATTTCGGCTTTTGCTTTCAGCTTACCGCCCTGGACCCGCGAAATCGCGGTATGCAGGCCGAGCGCATTATTCAAGACGTGGATCTTGCTGTCGTACATCACCTTGTTGATCGGCGCCGCGCCGCGTAAATAGCGGGTTTTCAGATCCTGCGTGTACTGATACAGCGCCTTATCGTTATTGACGTCGTGACCTTCCGGATAGCGCTTCTGCAGAACCGCCCCCAGGCGCTGCTCGGCAATCAATGTGCGGACCTGAGAAAGTAAATTCTCCGGATAGCCCTGCAGGTAAGTGAGTTGACTCATGACAGCTCCAGATAAAAGATCTTCACATCCTCCTTCAGGCTGCATCGGCGCATCTTGAATGATTTTGTGTATAAAAAGGGTATACTCACGCACCCTTTCAGGGATAACGCCGAAATTTTACCACTCAGGAGGGCCGATGAGCCACTTAGACAACGGTTTCCGTTCACTGACACTAAAACGTTTTCCGGAAACGGATGACGTTAACCCGCTACTGGCGTGGGAAGCGGCGGATGAATATCTGCTGCAGCAGTTGGATGACACGGAGATTAACGGCCCGGTCCTGATTTTCAACGATACCTTTGGCGCACTGAGCTGCGCGCTGGCGGAGCATACGCCGTTTAGCATCGGTGACTCTTACCTCACCGAGCTCGCGACGCGTGAGAATTTACGCCATAACGATATCGCGGAATCCAGCGTCAAGTTTCTCGACAGCACCGCGGAGTATCCGTCGGCGCCAGGCGTTGTTCTGATTAAAGTTCCGAAAACGCTGGCCTTGCTCGAGCAGCAGCTGCGCGCGCTGCGCCAGGTCGTGACGCCGCAAACCCGTATCATCGCCGGCGCAAAGGCGCGTGATATCCATACTTCTACGCTGGAGCTGTTTGAGAAAGTGCTGGGGCCGACCACCACCACCCTGGCCTGGAAGAAAGCCCGCCTGATCAACTGTACGTTCAGCGAACCGGCGCTTGCCGATGCGCCGCAGACGCTGAGCTGGAAGCTGGAAGGGACCGACTGGACTATTCACAACCACGCGAACGTGTTCTCCCGCACCGGGCTGGATATTGGCGCGCGTTTCTTTATCGAACACCTGCCGTCGGATCTTGAAGGCGAGATTGTCGATCTGGGCTGTGGTAACGGAGTGATTGGCCTGACGCTGCTGGAGAAGAACCCGCAGGCTAACGTGGTGTTCGTCGATGAGTCGCCGATGGCCGTCGCCTCCAGTCGTCTGAACGTGGAAACCAACATGCCCGAGGCGCTGGATCGCTGCGAGTTTATGATTAACAACGCGCTGTCCGGCGTTGAGCCTTTCCGCTTCAACGCCGTGTTGTGCAACCCGCCTTTCCACCAGAAACACGCGTTAACCGATAATATCGCCTGGGAGATGTTCCACCACGCGCGCCGCTGCCTGAAGATCAACGGTGAGCTGTATATCGTGGCCAACCGTCATCTGGATTACTTCCACAAGCTGAAGAAAATTTTCGGTAACTGCGCCACCGTCGCCACCAACAATAAATTTGTGGTGTTGAAGGCGGTGAAGGTACGCAAGATCCGCTGATCGCATTCGTCGGGCGACAGGCTGCGCGATAGCAATCGTCGTCGCCTGTCGCCCGGGCCAGCGGGTCATTCAGGCCGCGCCGTTAAATGGTCAGCCCGAGCCGCGTTCCCTGGGCGATGGCGCGGCGAGCATCCAGCTCCATCGCGACATCGCACCCGCCAATCTGATGCACGACTTTTCCGGCCGCGCGTAGCGGATCCGCCAGTTCGCGCTTCGGCTCCTGACCGGCGCAGATAATCACCTGATCAACCGGCAATATCCGGATCTCGCCGCCGATCGTGATATGTAATCCCTCATCGTCGATCTTCTGATAGCTGACTCCCGGGATCATGTTGACGCCGCGGGCCAGCAGCGTAGCCCGGTGGATCCAGCCGGTGGTCTTGCCTAACCCATCTCCGGGTTTGCCGGCCTTGCGCTGGAGCATCACAATGCGCCGCGGGCTTTTCTCCCGCTGCGGCCCTTCCGGACGCAGTCCGCCTGCGCTCTGCAAAGTCGTATCAATACCCCATTCCTCGCAGAACGCGTCGATGTTCTGGCTGGTGGCAACGCCAGGCTGGCTGAGGTACATCGCGGTATCAAAGCCGATCCCACCGCAGCCGATAATCGCGACGCTCTGACCCACCGGCGCCTTGTCGCGCAGCACGTCGAGGTAGCTCATCACCTTCGGATGGGTTATTCCGGCGATCTCCGGCATTCGCGGGGCGATCCCGGTGGCGAGGATCGTTTCGTCAAAGTCCAGCAAACGATCCGCCGTGACCTGCTGGCCCAGCTGCAGGTTAACGCCGTGCAGATCCAGCATGCGCCGGTAGTAGCGCAGCGTTTCGTAAAACTCCTCTTTGCCGGGGATCTGTTTGGCGATATTAAACTGCCCGCCAATCTCCTGCTGGGCATCAAACAGGGTGACCGAGTGGCCGCGCGCGGCGGCATTTACGGCAAAGGCCAGGCCGGCAGGGCCTGCGCCCACAACGGCCAGGCGCTTTGGCCCGACAGCAGGCGTAACCGGCATCAGAGTTTCGTGGCAGGCCCGCGGATTGACCAGACAAGAGGTCACTTTACCGGCAAAGATCTGATCCAGGCAGGCCTGGTTACAGCCGATACAGGTATTGATCTCATCGGCGCGCCCGCTTTGAGCTTTGGAAAGGAACTCGCCGTCGGCCAGAAACGGCCGGGCCATTGACACCATATCGGCGTCGCCGCGGGCGAGGATCGCATCCGCGACGTCAGGATCGTTGATACGGTTAGTGGTGACCAGGGGGATCGACACCGCACCTTTCAGTTTCCGGGTGACCCAGCTGAAGGCGCCGCGCGGTACCGGTGTCGCAATGGTCGGAATACGCGCTTCGTGCCAGCCGATACCGGTGTTGATGAGGGTCGCGCCTGCCGCCTCGATGGCCTGCGCCAGCTCAATCACTTCCGGCAGCGTACTGCCGTCGTTGACCAGGTCGAGCATCGACAGGCGGTAGATAATAATAAAATCGTGGCCAGCCCGTTCGCGTACCGCACGCACGACTTCTACGGCAAAGCGCATGCGCCGGGCGTAATCGCCGCCCCACTGGTCGTCACGCTGGTTGGTGCGCGCGGCGAGGAATTCGTTGATTAAATAGCCCTCTGACCCCATCACTTCGACGCCATCATAGCCGGCCTCCCGGGCCAGCTGCGCGCAGTGGGCAAAATCGGCGATCAGCTGCAGGATCTCATCATGGCTTAGCGCATGCGGGGTAAAGCGGTTAATCGGCGCCTGCAATGCCGACGGAGCCACCGGCCGCGGCTGATAGCTGTAGCGGCCGGTATGCAAAATTTGCAGGGCGATTTTGCCCCCTTCGCGATGAACCGCATCGGTAATATGCCGATGGTGCGCCAGATGGCGGGCATCATCGAGCACCGCGCCGCCGGCCATCGTGACGCCGGAATCCACTGGCGCAATCCCGCCGGTGACAATCAGCGCCACGCCGTGACGCGCGCGTTCGGCGTAAAAGGCCGCCAGCCGTTGCGCGCCGTCGGCATGTTCTTCCAACCCGGTGTGCATGGAACCCATCAGCACGCGGTTTTTCAACTGGGTGAACCCCAGGTCGAGCGGGGCGAATAACGACGGGTAGTAGCTCATAATGGCTTCCAGTCTCTTATATGTAACATTATTGTTATGTGGTCGGATGAGTTACTAATTTAGCCGTCGTCAGCGAAAAGTGAAAAAGGGCGTGCGGTGATTGTGATGGGATTCAAATAACGGTGACGGGAAGTTCCCCTCCTCGAAGGGAAGAGGGGATTTTGCACCTGGGACAGACGTTCCGTGGAGGGTCAGGGGGCCGGAACGACAGGTGGGCGCCGCTCAAGGCCTGGCGCCTGCCACATCGAGGTGGTCAGCCCGCTGTCGACCAGCCCGAGCTGGTCGGCATAGACCGATTGCCATTTCTCCATCATCCCCTGGTACAGTTCGCGGTGCGCCGGATTGGGGGTAAACACCCGATGCCAGCTCACCAGCTTCTCACCCGTGCTGGCCATATCGCTGTACAGGCCGGCGCCGGTTCCGGCGGCGATCGCGCAGCCCAGCGCCGTGGCTTCGCGCACAGCCGGGACCCGCACCGGCAAGCCGGTGACATCGCTGAGAATCTGGCTCCATAATGCTCCTTTCGAGCCGCCTCCGGCGAACACCAGGCTGTCGAACGTCACGCCGGAGAAGCGGGAGATTTGCGCCAGGTTACAGGCAGAGACAATCGCTGCGTTCTCCTCCAGGGCGCGGAACAGAGTGGCCTTGTTGCATTTTTCCGCATCGATGGAGAGGTTAATAAACGACGGCGCGGCGTGATACCACTGCTTAAAGTGCATGGCATCGGAGAAAATCGGCATCACGCCGTGGGAACCTGCCGGTACGCGGCTGGCCATCTCTTCGAGCAGAGCATACGCATCCACCCCCAGGCGTTCGGCAACCAGCTTCTCTTCGGCGCAAAAAGCATCGCGGAACCAGCGCATGGTCAGGCCGGTAAAGAAGCTGATCGACTCGGCCTGCGCCATGCCGGGTATGACGTGCGGGTTGATGCGGATATTCATCTGTGGATCGGTGCGGACCTCCGGCAGGTTCACCACCTGCTGCCAGAAGGTTCCCCCCAGCACCGCGCTTTGGCCGGCGCGTACCACCCCCAGACCCAGGCAGCCAAGCTGTACATCGCCGCCGCCCATGATCACCGGCGTGCCGGCACGGAGTCCGCACTGCTGCGCTGCCGTATCGGTCACCGCGCCGAGCGGAGTGCCGGTCTCTTTGACCGGCGAGAGCAGATCCGCACGCAGCCCGGCCATATCGAGCAGCGCCGGGCGCCAGTCGCGGCTGAACAGGTCGAGCATTCCGGTGGTACCGGCATTGGATGGGTCAACGGCCAGCTCGCCGGAGAGTTTTGCCGCCAGCCAGTCGCTAATCATCGTAATGGTGGCAGCCTGACGGTAAATATCCGGGCGATGGTGAGCCAGCCACAGCAGGCGCGGCATGGCGCTTAGTGCCAGCGTCTGGCCCGAGACATCATAGACTTCCGATTCAAACTGATAATCATGGATCTCTTTAAGCTCCGAGACTTCGCGGCTGGCGCGGGCATCGACGTTGGCGCAGGCCCAGATAGCCTCGCCGTTGCGGTCGTACAGGACGATGCCTTCACGCATGGAACAGCAGGCGACGGACTGAATATCGGCCGCCTGAAGGTGCGCGGCGGCCAGCGCCTGGCGGATACACTGGCAGGCCAGCAGCCAGTTGGTGGTGAGGTCAAACTCCATTGAGCCGGGAACATTTTCCACGCTCAGGTGCTTCCATTCCGCCTGACCGACCGCGACCTGGTGGCCGCTGAGATCGAAAATCACCGCCCGAATACTGCCGGTCCCGGCATCTAACGCTAACAGGTAACTCATGACATGCGCCTCGCGGTTGTTGCGCGGCGCAGGGCCATCAGGAGGCCAGCGTGAGCACCGCGCGTGCTGTTGTCTCTTCCGTTACCAGGCCATTGATGCGTTTGCCCGTCAGGGCGGCATAAATCGCCTGCGCTTTTTCCGTGCCACCGGCAACGCCGACGATGGTCGGCAGCTGCGCCAGCTCGTCGAGGGTGACGCCGAGTAATTCCCGGTGAATCTCCAGATCCTCAACCCGCCTGCCGTCGGCCTGCAGGAAATAACCTAAAATGTCGCCCACCGCGCCTTTACGCGCATACATCAACTGTTCGCCTTCGCTGATGTAGCCGGAGCGCAGGATGGTTGCGTCGCGGCGCTGGTCGATGGCGCCGATCCCCACGACCGCAGCATCCGCCGCGGTGGCCGCCAGAATCACATCCCGGACGCTCGACTCCCGACGCAGAATGTCAGCCACGTCGGCCGAAGAGACCCGCAGCGGCGCCGGAATGATGCTGACGCGACAGGCGGCGTCCAGCTGGCCGATACCGGTCATATAGGGGCCCACGCCGCCGGAAAGCGTCACCAGCCGCACCTGCTGCGAACTGATAAACCCGCTCAGGTGCTGCAGACAGCTCATGGTGGCTTCACCAAACCCCACCGCCAGCAGCTGCCCAGGTTCCAGTACCCCCATCAGCGATTGCGCCGCGCCGATCCCCAGCCGCGTATTCATCGGTGGCGTATTGAGCGCCGGCAGCACGCGGGCAATCTTCAGGTCAAAACGCTGTTGCAGCTCGGTTTCCAGCGCCAGACACCCTTCATAGCGGGAGTTGATCTGCACGCGGATCACCCCGGACTGGCGGCCTTTCTCCAGCAGGCGGGAGATCTTTAACCGCGGCAGCCCCAGGCGCTCGCCGATATCGTTCTGCGTCAATCCGTCGTGGTAGTAACACCAGGCTACCCGCGCCACCAGCTCCTCTTCGGCTAACGCCAGGCCCGCGTAGCGGCTCTCTTCCGTAATGCGTTTTTCGCTCATAAAGTGAACTCTTATAAAAATTTAGATCATATGTTCGTTATTGCGCGGTCGGAAAGTGTGAGCCGCCCGGCAAAACCGATCTTTCATTGTTTGCAGGTTTTTTCCAACGATCTAAAGCATGAAACTGTGATCTTTGCACGGTTGTAAATATAGTTCACCGTCTACGCTTTTGAACATTATTAAATTAAAAAATCATTTGTTCATACGAGGCGCGATGATGAAGCCACTGCTTGAAGCCCGTCAGATTCGCAAACAGTTCTCCGGCATCGCCGTATTAAAGGGCATTGATTTCACGCTCTTTTCCGGCCAGGTGCATGCGCTGATGGGCGGTAATGGCGCGGGAAAATCGACGCTGATGAAGATTATCGCCGGGGTGGAAACGCCCGACGAGGGTGAACTCATTCTTGGCGGCCGCGCTTTTGCGCGTCTCAACCCGGCGCTGGCTCATCAACTGGGCGTTTACCTTGTTCCCCAGGAACCGATGCTGTTTCCTAATCTGACGGTTCGGGAAAACATTCTTTTCCGCCTGCCCGGACGGCCCGATAACAACGGGCGGCTGCAGGAGACGCTGCGGCAGTTGAACTGCCAGCTCAATCTGGAGGCGGTGGCCGGGACGCTGGAAGTGGCGGATCAGCAAATGGTGGAGATCCTGCGCGGTCTGATGCGCGATGCGCAGATCCTGATCCTCGATGAACCCACCGCCTCGTTAACGCCCGGGGAGACGGATCGGTTGTTTCGTCAGATCCGCGCTCTGCAGGATCTCGGCGTCGGTATCGTGTTTATCTCGCACAAGCTGCCGGAGATCCGTCAGATCGCCAGCCATATCTCGGTCATGCGCGACGGCGCGGTGGTGCTGAACGGCGACACGGCGAGCTACAGCGACGCGCAGCTGATCGATGCAATGACCCCCGCCGCTCGCGGACACGATCTTAGCGATACCCAGAAGCTATGGCTGGCGCTGCCGGGGAATCGCCGCACCCAGCCGCAGGATTTCCCGGTGCTGCGGGTGGACGATCTGACCGGTGAAGGCTTTATCGATCTCAGTCTGGAGATCCATGCCGGGGAGATCGTTGGCCTCGCCGGGCTGGTGGGATCCGGGCGCACCGAATTTGCCGAGACGCTCTACGGCCTGCGCCCGTCGCGGGCCGGCCGGATATGGCTGGAAAACCGCGATATCAGTCGCGACAGCACGCGCGCGCGGCTCGCCAGCGGGCTGGTTTATCTGCCGGAAGATCGGCAGGTCTCCGGGCTGTTTCTCGATGCCCCGGTGCGCTGGAACACGGTGATGTTTAACCAGCCATCGTGGTGGCAGCAGCGCCAGCGCGAAGCGGCGGTGGTGGAGCGTTACCACCGGGCGCTGGGCATCAAACTCAATCACAGCGATCAGACCGTGCGCACGCTCTCCGGCGGCAATCAGCAAAAGGTGCTGCTGGCCCGCTGTCTGGAGGCCAATCCGCTGCTGCTGATTGTCGATGAACCGACGCGCGGCGTGGATGTTTCCGCCCGGGCCGATATCTATCAACTGCTGAAAAGCGTCGCCGCGCAAAACGTGGCGGTGCTGATGATATCAAGCGATCTGGATGAGTTTGTCGGGCTGGCCGACCGGGTGGTGGTTATGCACCAGGGCCGGCAGAGCGGGGAACTGCTGCGACAGGCGGTCACCGTCGATCGCATGATGACCCTGGCCTTTGGAGGGCAGTCATGAAAACGTTACTCCGAAACCGCGAGCTGAGCGCGTTGCTGGCGATTCTGGCGCTCTTTGCGCTGCTGATTGCGCTCAACCCGGCCTGGTTCAACCTGCAAATTCTGGCGATGATTTTTGCCAGTTCGCAAATCCTCTGTCTGCTGGCGCTGGGGGCGACGCTGGTCATGCTGACCCGCAATATTGACGTCTCCGTCGGCTCGACGGTCGGCCTGAGCGCGATTGCGGTCGGTGCCGCGCTCAACGGTGGCTATGGCCTGACGGCGGCGATTGTCTTTGCGCTGGCGATTGGCGCACTGGCGGGGGCCTTCAACGGCCTGCTGGTGGTTGGCCTGCGCATTCCGGCGATTGTCGCGACGCTCGGCACCCTGGGGTTGTATCGCGGAATGATGCTGCTGTGGACCGGAGGCAAGTGGATCGAGGGGCTGCCCGATAGTCTGAAGTCGCTCTCTGAACCGTTCTTTATCGGCGTATCGCCGCTGGGTTGGCTGGTGCTGGCGCTGCTGCTGAGCGGGACCTGGCTGCTGGCACGCACCGCCTTTGGTCGCGATTTTTACGCCGTGGGCGATAACCTGGCCGCCGCGCGTCAGCTGGGCGTCGCGGTCAACCGCACGCGGATGCTGGCCTTTACGCTTAACGGCATGCTGGCGGCCTGCGCCGGGATCGTCTTTGCCGCGCAGATTGGCTTTGTCCCCAACCAGACCGGTAGCGGACTGGAGATGAAAGCGATCGCCGCCTGCGTGCTGGGCGGGATCTCGCTGCTCGGCGGGACCGGAACCCTCGTCGGCGCTTTTCTCGGCGCCTTTTTCCTCACTCAAATCGATACCGTACTGGTGCTGCTGCGGCTGCCGGCATGGTGGAACGACTTTATCGCCGGCCTCGTTCTGCTGGGCGTACTGGTGCTCGACGGACGGCTGCGCCAGGCGCTGGCGCGGCATCAGCGGGCGCTGAAGTACAGCCGTTTTCAGCCCGGCAACAAAGGGGGAAAGCATGTCACCCCGTTCGAAAAACGTAAAAACAAAGAGGTGGCGTAGATGAAACTTAACTGGGAAAGCGCGCTGCTGGCATTACTGGTGCTGGAGATTCTGCTGTTTGGGGCGATCAATCCGCGCATGCTGGATATCAACATGCTGCTGTTTAGTACCAGCGACTTTATCTGTATTGGTATTGTCGCACTGCCGCTGACCCTGGTGATCATCAGCGGCGGTATTGATATTTCCCTCGGCTCCACCATTGGCCTGTGCGCCATCGCGCTGGGGGTAATGATGCAGGCGGGCTGGCCGCTGGGGCTGGCGATTCCGCTCACCCTTGCCATTGGGCTGCTGTGCGGCCTGGTGAATGCTGCGCTGATTCACTACACCGGCATCAGTCCGCTGGTGATTACTCTCGGCACGCTGTATCTCTACGGCGGCGGGGCGCTGCTGCTTTCGGGAATGGCCGGGGCGACGGGCTATGAAGGGATTGGCGGCTTTCCCGATAGCTTTACTGCTTTTGCCAACCTGACGCTATTTGGCCTACCGCTGCCGCTGGTGATGTTTGCCATCATCACCTTTTTTTTCTGGCTGTTGACCCATCGCGGGCGGTTTGGCCGCCACCTCTTTTTACTTGGACAAAATCCCAGAGCAGCACGCTATGCCGCGCTGTCGGTCAACGGTATGCCCTACGTGCTGTATGGCCTGGTGGGCGTGGCGTCGGCAATCGCCGCGTTGATTCTGGTCTCCTATTTCGGTTCGGCGCGTTCGGATTTAGGCCGCGATCTGCTGATGCCGGCGCTGACCGCTGCCGTGCTCGGCGGAGCGAATATTTATGGCGGGTCGGGTTCGATACTCGGTACGGCGCTGGCGGCACTGCTGGTGGGGTACCTGCAACAGGGTTTACAGATGGTCGGCATCCCCAACCAGGTGTCGAGCGCGCTGTCAGGGGCGCTGTTGGTTGTGGTGGTGATGGGGCGTTCGCTGAGCCTGCACCGCGAATGGGTGCGGATGGCCTGGCGGCGTCTTCTCTCGCGTAAAACAATCGGAGCATAACAAGATGAAAGCAAAACATATCCTGCAAATCAGTGCCCTGGCGCTGGCCATGAGTGTCGCGGTGGCTCAGGCGGCTGACCGCATCGCTTTTATTCCTAAGCTGGTCGGCGTGGGCTTCTTTACCAGCGGCGGCAACGGCGCGAAAGAGGCCGGCAAAGCGTTGGCGGTGGACGTGACCTACGACGGTCCGACCGAACCCAGCGTGTCCGGCCAGGTGCAGCTAATCAACAACTTCGTCAATCAGGGCTACAACGCGATTATCGTCTCGGCGGTGTCGCCGGATGGCCTGTGTCCGGCGCTGAAGCGGGCGATGCAGCGCGGCGTGAAGGTTCTGACCTGGGACTCCGATACCAAACCCGAGTGCCGCAGCATCTACATCAACCAGGGGACTCCGCAGCAGCTGGGCGGCCTGCTGGTTGAGATGGCGGAAAAACAGGTGACGAAGCCCGCCGCTAAAGTGGCATTTTTCTACTCCAGCCCGACGGTGACCGACCAGAACCAGTGGGTGAAAGAGGCGAAAGCCAAAATCGAAAAAGAGCATCCGCAGTGGGAGGTGGTGACCACCCAGTTCGGCTATAACGACGCCACTAAATCGCTGCAAACCGCCGAGGGGATCTTAAAAGCGTATCCGGATCTCGACGCCATTATCGCCCCTGACGCCAACGCGCTGCCGGCCGCCGCGCAGGCGGCAGAGAACCTCAAGCGCCAGGGCGTGGCGATTGTCGGCTTCAGCACGCCGAATGTGATGCGCCCCTACGTCGAGCGCGGCACGGTAAAAGCCTTCGGCCTGTGGGATGTGGTACAGCAGGGAAAAATTGCGGTGAACGTCGCCGATCGGCTGCTGAAAAAAGGCGATCTTAACGTTGGCGATAGCGTGGACATCAAAGATATCGGCACGCTGAAGGTCGAGCCAAACAGCGTGCAGGGCTACCAGTATGAAGCGAAAGGCAACGGTATCGTACTGCTGCCGGAGCGCGTGGTGTTCACCAAAGAGAACATCAATAACTACGACTTCTGATGGAGGACGAGATGGCAGATTTAGACGATATCAAAGAGGGAAAAGACTTCGGCTTTGACCGGCCGCAGAAGAATACGCTCTATACGTTGAAAGGCTGTGGTTCACTGGAGTGGGGGATGCAGTCCCGGCTGGCGCGTATCTTTAATCCGCAGAGCAACCGCACGGTCATGCTGGCTTTCGATCATGGCTACTTCCAGGGGCCGACCACCGGGCTTGAACGTATCGATCTCTCTATTGCTCCGCTGTTTGAGGAGACCGACGTGCTGATGTGTACCCGCGGCGTGCTACGCAGCCAGGTGCCGGCGGCGACCAACAAACCGGTGGTGCTGCGCGCCTCCGGCGGTAATTCTATTCTTAGCGAGCTCTCCAACGAGTGCGTTGCCGTGGCGATGGAGGATGCTCTGCGCCTCAACGTCTGCGCGGTGGCGGCGCAGGTCTATATCGGCAGCGAGTACGAACACCAGTCGATCAATAACATCATTAAGCTGGTGGATGCGGGCAACCGCTACGGTATGCCGGTGCTGGCGGTGACCGGCGTGGGGAAAGAGATGACCCGCGACGCCCGCTACTTCTCGCTTGCCAGCCGCATTGCTGCTGAGATGGGGGCGCAGTTTGTCAAAACCTATTTTGTCGACGAGGGGTTTGAAAAAGTCACCGCCAGCTGCCCGGTGCCGATTGTGATCGCCGGAGGCAAAAAACTGCCGGAACATGAAGCGCTGGAGATGTGCTGGCGGGCGCTTGACCAGGGGGCATCCGGCGTCGATATGGGGCGCAATATCTTCCAGTCCAGCGCGCCGCGGGCGATGTTAAAGGCGGTGAAAAAAGTGGTCCATGAGAATATGAGCGCCCGCGAGGCGTATCAGTTCTGGCAGGAAGAGAAACAGGGAGAGCAAAAATGAACGTGACGCTGGTGGAGATTAATATCAGGCCAGAGCGGGTGGCGGAGTTTCTTGACGTCTTTCGGGCTAACCATGAAGGGGCGCTGAAAGAGCCGGGCAACCTGCGATTTGACGTGCTGCAGGACCCGGAGGTGAAGACCCGTTTTTTTATCTATGAAGCCTATAAAGATGATGAGGCGGTGCTGGCGCATAAGAAAACCCCGCACTACCTGACCTGCGTGGAAAAGCTCGACGAGATGATGTCGGAACCGCGTAAGAAACGCAGTTTCGTGGGGTTGCTGCCGGAGGTGTAGACATTACCGTGCCTACGAGTCAAATCCCGTAGGCCCGGTAAGCGTAGCGCCACCGGGCATTAATGGACTACGGTTTCCTGAAAAAATCGTTATACAACATATACAAATGCGCGGCGCTCCAGGAGAAGTTGGGCGCGCCTTGCTGGGCGCCGGTCAGCGGGTTGTAGTTCTCCTGAATCGGGCCGTCGGAGGTGAGTCCTTTGGCGTGCTTAAAGAAGGTATCCGCCAGCTTGAGTGCTTCTTCACGATGACCGTAGCGTGCCATGCCTTTGAGGCCAAACCAGAACTGATCCACCCACACGCGGCCGCGCCAGTAAATATCCGGGCCAAATGCCGGGTTGGTTAATGCGGCGGTACCCAGCGGTACGAAGGTATTGAACTCTTTGGCATCGAGCATCACGCTGATCACCCCATCGGCGTGCTGCTGGGTTGCCGCGCCGTTAAACAGCGGCGACCAGCCTTCCGGGCCTTTGCCGCGTTCGACAATCGGCTTCCCGGCGCAGCCGTTGGCCAGCGGCTTTTCTTCGATCCGAATGTCGTAATAGAACGAGGTCTGCGGGTCGAACATACAGGTGTTGATATAGTCCGCCAGCTTCTGTGCCAGCGCCCGGTAGCGTTTCGCCTCATCGGGTTTACCTAGAAGGGTCGCCATCTCCGCCAGATAGTGGTTGTCGCTGTACATATAGCTGGCCTGATCAACCGACTCCTGTAACAGTGAATAGCCCAGCAGATGTCCTTGTTTATCGCGGTTTTCGGCAAAGTTGACCGTCCAGTCACTGCGCTTGCCGCCGTTGGCCACATACTTATCCAGCTGATCTTTATCGATAAAGCCGAACACCGCCGCATCATCGCGCCCTGACTCCCAGGACGCGGCGACCTGCGCCGGGATCTCCAGGCTGTCATAATCCCCCTTGCGGGTGACGGCTTCATAGGTTTTCAGGCCAGAAAGTGTCTCCTCGTTGTCGCCTTTTTTGAGCGTAAACAGCATCGCGCCGTTGGCGGTATTATGGGCTTTATCGCGAGTGGCACCGTACTCTGGCACGCCGTTGCCGTTATGATCGCGATTGCGTAGCCACCAGTCGTGATAGGCCACCAGCTTCGGATACATCTCCTGTAGCCACGCTTTATCTTTGGTGACGCGATAGACCTCCATCACCGACCAGGCGGCCAGGCTTGGCTTGGTATTGCGCTCATTCCAGTTAGTACCATCGCCGCCGCGCTCTGGGCTCAGGTTCCAGGCGATGAGGTCCGGGACGAAGCCGACGTCCTGCGGGCGTACCTTGTCGTTGGCCTGAATCTGCCAGGAGAAGACCGCGCGAATATTCTCTTTGGCGATCTCGGGGTTAAAGTGCGCCATGGCGTAAGCCTGTTTCCAGGTATCCCAGGGCCAGGTCTGATTGCCGGAGAACCAGCGCCCGGTGACCGACGGAGTGACAGTATTGTGCTGCACTGCGCCGCCCGGCGCGCGCCAGTTACCGTTAAGCGTTTCGATAGCCTTAACCGCCACCCGGGTCTGTTTGGCGGTCGCATCCGGGTTAGTCAGCCCTTTTTGCAGATAGCCGTCCCAGCGCTGCTGCGACGCGTTCAGGTAGAACGCCGGGCGAGCGAGGATATCGCGGATCTGTGCTTTCTCCGTTCGCACCTGCTCCGCGGTCAGCAGATGCGAATAGGTTGTGTAAATCGTCGTGGAGCCGCTGATTTTGGCCGTGCTGGTAAAGCGGTGGCCGTCGATTTTGGTCTCGGCCGGCAGGGACTTATGGATCTGATACTGCGACTCACCGGAGGTCATCAGGTCAGAAGCGGCGCGTACCTTGCCGAAGCTCACCGTCAGTCCGTCGTGGGTTGCCGTCAGGCGGCGCTGATAATCCGGGAATGCGCCGTCGATGGTCTTATCCGAGAGTGGTTTTCCCTCTTTGGCTTCCAGTTTTTCCAGCAGCGCGCCGTCCCATACCAGGGTGAGCGGCGTATTGCTGGTGATTTTGGTCTCCAGCAGCGAGGTGTGCGGGCTGGCAAAGCGCAGGGTCATGACTACGCGTACGCCGGGGGCGGTTAGCGTCTGTACCAGCGCGCCGGGCAGACTCCAGGCCTGAAGGGTGAAGGCCACTTTTTGACCGTTCTGATAGACCGTCAGTCGGTCGAAGCTGGTGGCCATAAAGTTGATGTACTCTTCCGTCAGCAGCGCCGGGCCGGGGAAGCCGCCCATGGTTGCCGGGCCATCCGGAAGCAGATGTCCGTGCCACGCACCGAGATCGAAAAACGGGTTAAAACGCTGGTGGTCATCGTGGTCAAAATCATGCATGTACTGTGGCGAACCGGTCCGGTTGATGACGTTTTTAAACGCATCGGCGGTGACCGCGTGGGCGGAAAAACTCAGTAGCAGCGCACAGGCCAGCGGCGTGAAACGGGTGGTGATATTCATGGTATTTATATCCCTTCTTACCAGTAGAAATATTGCATCAGGAAGACCTGATCGGCCGGATCGCCAGAAGCATTTTTCATATAAAAACGGCTGTCGGCGGCGGTGGCAAAACGGCCGCCGCCATATTCGTACCAGATACCGAATTGCATAAACGAGGTGGTCTCTTCGGCGGCACGATCCGGGCGGTGTCTGGCGTAGCTGTATGCGGTTGAAAGGTAAAAGCCTTTTAATGCTTCATACATTGCGCTGGCCATAAACCCGGTTTCGCTTCCGGGGACGTTCAGGCCTTTAGCGCGGCCGGTATGGTGCCAGGCGCGGGCGGCGAGGTTGGGTGAGAGAATACCGGTTAAAAATAGCTGCCCGGTGCCGTCGGTCACTTCCAGGCCGTTCATCCAGGTGACCTCTTTGGTCAGGTCGTACTGGATATAGCCGTTGACCATTGCCGGATAGGTATATTTATCGTCGTAGCGGTCATATTTGCCAAAGTGCAGCCAGGCTTTGCTCTCGTCATGATGTCCGGCCGGCGTAGCGGTGATGCTGTAGCGCAATTCTCCGGCCAGGTTTTGCACCTTGAGGGCGTACATGATGTCGCGGGTATTGGGGATAACGTACCCCAGGTCCGGCGTAAAATCGGCCCACCACTGCAGGTCATCCAGCGACGAGTCCTGGCGCAGGCTGAGCATGATCTCGGTGCTATCATCAGTTTTATAGCCGCCATAAAACCGGTTTATCCCGCCTTCAAACCCGCCCCAGCTGTGGCCGGGCTCCCAGGCGTTGCCCTGGCTGTCCGCCTGTACCGTCCAGCCTTCGCCGTAAATTAAACCGAACCAGTGGCCGTGCTTTATTTCCAGACCCCCTTCAATATAGGTCCCGTCGCTATACTTATGTTTATTTTCACCTTCTAAATCCATATATCCGCCGAGGCCCATCTCGCCATAAAAACGGAATGACGGAGAGGTCATTTCTGGCGTTTTTGTATCATCATGCTCCGCCGGATGGGCGATTTCAGCGGCAATAGCCGGGCAGCAAAAAGCGAGGGCAGCGAGTGCCCCGTACAGCGAATTATTATTTTTCATAACGTTTTCAGATGTATTGTTGTTTATATTTTTAGAATGATTTTTAGGTGTCTTAAGAAATATTTGAGGCTGGCGCAGCTTCCGTTTCCCGCTCTTTCTGGGTTAATCCTTTGACGTATTTGCTGTATTTCCACCATGCAAATCCAAGGAAAATGACGATTCCGCCGACGTTATAGAAAATAATCGTCATGATATTGCCGCCGGTCGGGAAGGTAGAGGCGATAAAGCCGATAGTGAAAATAACAATCAGCATTGAGACGACAACGATACCGGTCGTTCGTGAGCCCATTTTGAAATCGCGCGGCAGGTGATCCAGTTTACGGCGCAGGTTAAGGTACGCCAGCATAATAAACAGCGGTGGCAGCATGGAGGCGGCAGCGGTCATATTAATGATGGTATTCATTAATTCCTGAACGGTGTTGGAACCCAGCATCGGAATAATCATTAACGGGATGACGATCAGGAACTGAATCCATGCTGCGCGAGCCGGTACGCCATTTTTGTTCAGCTCAACGGTCTTCTTGCCGAAAATGCCTTCGGGGATTTCGGAGAAGAAGATCTTCACCGGCGTCGCGGTCCACATCAGCAGCGAGCCGAACATGGCGGTAAAGGAGACGAGGCCGACGAAGCGGTTCATCATGATTTCAGGCAGGCCAAAGTACGCTGCCAGGCCGTGGAACACCTGCACTGAACCGCCGGTAAATTTCAGCTCTTTGCTGCTGACGAAAACGTTAATCAGTACTGAAGAGACAGAATACAGTACGCCAATCACAATCCCGGCAAGGATTATCACTTTGACAAAGGATTTCGAACCGCCTTTGACGTCATTTACGTAGACCGCAACGGACTCTGCCCCGCCGGCCGCCATAAAGATCCAGGTGGTTATCCCAAGGAACGCCCAGTTAAAATTCGGGATCATCGCTTCGACGGTAATTGGGTCCGCCGGCTGTACGCCGCCGACCAGCGCGGTTCCCGCCAGTAAAATATAGGAGAGCGTCAGCAGCAGCATCAATGATGAGGTTACGGAAGTTATCGGCCCCAGCATTTTCGCGCCGTTGGTAGAAACCCATGTGGAGAAGGCGAACAGCGCCATGCTTAGCACCGTTGTTGCCACAGGGGTCAGAATGTACTCGTAGCCTAAAAAGGCGTACGAGGCGTAGGCAATAACGCGTGGCAGCAGGGAAGTAAAAAAGAACAGGTTCACGAACCAGTAGGTATAGGCGGTAATAAACGCCCAACGGCCGCCCAGCGAGCTTTTGACCCAAGCATAGACCCCCGCTTCAGAGGTTTTATTCAGTGACACGAATTCCGCAATGATCAGGCAAAACGGGATGAAGTAGAACAAGGTGGCGAGGAAAAACATCGGCGCCGATGCCAGTCCTAATTCGATATTGTTATTGATAACGTTATTAAAACTGTAAACGGCGGCGAAGGTCAGCGACAGCAGGCCGAACTTACCGATGGTATTACGTTTGGTATCAGACATAACACATCTCCACACATTGTCCTTCAGAGGATGCCGAAGGGGGTTGTGTTGTTTGTAAGACAGAGGTAGTTAAGTAGTGAAGTTAATTTTAGTAAAAGTTTTAGTAAATAACAGAAATAAAACCCGGTTGCTTTAACTCGATCACGAAAAAGCTGAGCGTTACGTAATGACAGGTAGAAAAAATCCCGCCAGCGGGACAAGCGCTGGCGGGAGAACGCGACACGTTATCTGGAGATACCCGGTGCCGTCGCAGCCGACGCTTTCTGGCGCTGCTGCTGTTTTTTCTCAAAGCGGGTGATCCACCACCAGGCAAGGCCTGAGAAGACGGCGGTCATGAAGACGTTGATAAAGAAGGCGTTAACCAGGTCGACACCCGCCGGGAAGGCGGAAGCCGTCATGCTGACCACAAAGATAACAATCAGCATAGAGACGATGCCCATGCCGACCTTGCGCGAGCCCATGCGGAACTCGCGCGGGGTATCATCGTGTTTCCAGCGTAGAACAAAGTAGGCCACCATAATAAACAGCGGCGGCAGCATTGCAGTGCCGGCGGTCAGATTAATGGCCGTATTCATCATCTGCTGCACGCTGGCGGAGCCGAAGCCGTTAACGATAAGCATCAGGAAGACGAACAGGAACTGCCACCATGCGGCGCGTACCGGTACGCCATGCGCATTCAGTTCGGTGGTTTTCTCGCCGTAGATGCCGGCCGGAATTTCAGAGAAGTGGATTTTTACCGGTGCCGCGGTCCACATCATCATGCTACCGAAGATGGCGATAAACAAAATAACCCCGACAAAGCGGCCCATCAGCAGCTCAGGAATATGGAAGTAAGCTCCCAGTCCGGTAAAGATTTCCACCATCCCACCGGCGTAGGTCAAATCTTCACGTGCGACGAACACGTTGACCAGCAGCGAGCCCAGCGCATACATGCCGCCAATCAATACGCCAGCGGAGATAATGACTTTGATAAACGATTTCTGGCCGCCCTTGGTATCGTTCAGATAGGCTGCCACGGTTTCTGCGCCGCCTGCGGCCTGGAAAATCCAGCACATGATGCCCAGCGTGGCCCAGTTGATGGTCGGCTCCATGGCGGAGAGCGTAATCGGCTGTGCCGGGACGTGGCCAGAACTTAATGCGGTAAAGGCGCCGACGACGTAGATAGCAAACAGCGCGAAGACGCCGTAGGCCACGCACTCGGAAATTCTCCCCAGCCACGTCGCCCCTTTAGTCGAGATGTGGGTTGCCATGGCGAACAGCACGATGGAGATCATTGAGGTGACCATCGGGGAGAAGGGAATGGCGTACCCCATCACGGCGTATGAGGCATAGGCCACGACGTTGGGCAGTAGCGAAATGAAAAAGAACAGGTTCACGAACCAGTACAGGAACGAGCCGAGATAGGCCGCCCGTGACCCTAACGGCTGTTTCAGCCAGGCATACATGCCCGATTCGGAATGCTTATTGGCCGAGACAAATTCGGCGATGATAAAGACAAAGGGGATGAAATAGACCACCGTGGCAAACAGGAAGATCGGGGCGGAACTCAACCCTAGCTCAATGTTGTTATTGATGATGTTCCGCACGTTAAACACGGCGGTGAAGGCCATCGACAGCAGGGCGAATTTGCCTATTTTGGCGCGAACTGATTCGGACATAAGTCCTCCGGGAAATCATGTAGCCCGTATTCTGGGCTGGAAACGGTCAGGTCAGCGGGTATCCCGCTGACCTTGGGTATTGCTGAGGACTGCACTACTTATTCAGGAAATAGCCGTCTTCAATCGTTACTTTGAGCACCACTTTTTTGACCGGCGTTTCGCTGATAAAACGGTAGGCCTCATCGTTATCACAAATCACCATCTGTCCTTCATGCACCTGGACGGTCTCACCGAGGCCTTTCAGGTATTCGCGATCCGTCTCATCCCGGTAGCAGGCTACGGTTTGCAGCTGTGCTTTCGCGGCAAACTCGATCTTTTGCTGTCCCTGCAGGTAGTAATGCACCTCGAAGTAGCGGCGATGGCCGGCAAACAGCGCATCGGTGGTGCTGTCATTTTCCACGCGATAGGAGAGTGAGTCCCCGATCGAATGGGCCACGCCAGGGCGAATGTTTTCGATGTTATTAATGGCTTCCACGCAGCGCTGCCATTTACGTCCGCTGTGATAGATCTGCTTAAATTGTTCTAAATTATCAAGAATTCTCATTTTTCAGCCTCGCTGTGTGAAACGGGGGAAAAGAAACCGGCGCCGAAGTCATGGTTCGCCAGCACCTGCGAGGAGCCGCATCCGCCTTCCAGCGGCAGCAGCGTAAAGCCATAGTTGAAGGGGGTGAGCCAGACGCGCCAGCTATCCAGAACTTCGCTGCCCCAGGAGTTGGAGCCAAGGCCGAGCAACCGGGCGTCGATGTTCAGCGTGATGTCGTCGCTGCGCTGGAGTTCGTTGCAGTGCTGGGCTGCGTGCAGATTTTCTGCCGTGTAGTGCCAGGCGCTGACGTTCAACGGCGCACGCGGAACCACCAGCAAACCGCTGCCGTGGCGGTTGGTAAATGACGCCCAGCGTACGTGCTGACGGTTGCCGTTATTCTGTGGGAACGGGTAGTTCTCAAACATGTCGTCAACGCTGGTACGCCAGACATCGATAATATTGCTCTGCTGGCTATCGGCGTAGTTCTCTCCTGGCCCGCGACCGTAATAATTGACCTGCTCAAACTGACCGTTAATCCCCATCATAAAGCCGATGCACGGAACGATATGCGGGTAGTCGCCGTAGCGCTCGCCCTGCAGTTCAACGTTGATATGGCCCTGTGGCGTGATCTGCCAGCGATAGGTACAGCGCATCCCGAAATCAAAAACCGGCGGCGCGATAATCGTCCGCGTAGTGACGATAACGGTCTCGCCCTGCTGTTCAACGCTGAACTCCCGCAGATGCTCCTGCATGATGTGCAGATGGTTCGGCTGCCACAGCCCCTCATATTCCTGTTTATGGTTATCAATCATCGGTTTGAAGAAGTTAATCTTCGGCTCACGGGTCACCTGCTCGCAGCCATTAATCAGCCAGCGGGTCAGTTTGCCGCTGAGTTTAGAGAATTCGACGCGGAAATTATGCCCGGTCAGGGTGTAGCTCAGACGTTCGTCAGCAATCTGCAGCGGCGTTGCGCTGGCATTGGCGAGCGTCGTTTTTGCCGCTGTCTGCGCCTTTAGCGGGAACTGATACACGGCAATATCGTGGTTGGCTTCGCTATACAAGGTCCGGGAATCTTTGGTGACGATGACGTTGACGAATGTTTCACGCGCATCCAGTTCGGGCAGCGCAATCGTGATATCACGACCGCTGTTCGGCGGCAGATCGCGAACTTTTATCGTCTGAGTCGACAGCGTTTCCCCTTCGGCGCGCACTTCAATGCGCAGGGTGTAATCGTCGAGGGTGGAGAACCACAGTTTGTTCTCGATGCGCAGTTCGCCGCGATGGATATCCGTCGCCTGCACCTTGACCGGCGCAATAACCTGCTTGTACTCCCTTAAACCCGGTCCAGGGGTTTGATCGGAGAAGATCAGGCCGTCGAGGCAGAAGTTATAGTTGTTCGGGTAGTCGCCATAGTCGCCGCCGAATTTGTACCATACTGCACCGTTCTCATCGGTGGCCTGAATACCGTGATCGCACCACTCCCACACGTAGTGGCCCTGAATGCTGTCGTGCTGGTAAAAAACGTTCTGGTATTCGGTCAGCCCGCCCGGGCCGTTACCCATGGCGTGGGCATATTCGCAGATAATGCGCGGCTTCTCGTGCGGGTGCTCGCCGAACTCATTCATCAGCGGTACGCGGGTATACATGGTCGAGATGATATCGACGACTTCGGCGTCGCGGTCCTCTTCGTAGTGCACCAGGCGGGTATCATCCAGCGCTTTGGTGGCGTGATACATCGCGCGAATGTTACAGCCGTAGCCGGATTCATTCCCCAGAGACCAGATGATGATTGACGGGTGGTTTTTCTGCGCGTGTACGTGTCGCACGATGCGCTCAACGTATACGTGCTCCCAGCCTGGGTCATCGGTAATGCGGCTCAGGTTGCCGACGTTGGCGAAACCATGGGACTCCACGTCGGTTTCCGCCATCACAAACAGGCCGTAAATATCGCACAGCTCATAAAAGCGCGGATCGTTTGGATAGTGGGCGGTGCGCACCGAGTTGATATTGTGCTGCTTCATTAACAGCAGATCTTTTTCGACGCGATCCATCCCGACGGCGCGGCCTTTCAGATGGTCGTTGTCGTGACGGTTGACGCCATGGAGCATCACGTAATGGTTGTTGATATAGAACAGGCCATTGCGCACCTTAATGTCGCGAAAACCGACGCGCTGCGGGATGATTTCGAGCACTTCACCGGCGGCGTTTTTCACCGTCATCACCAGATGATAGAGCCAGGGATTCTCCGCCGACCACTGCTGCGGGGCGGTGACATCAATGGTGAAACCGCTCTCCAGCGATTGCCCGACCGTCAGGCGACCGGTGGTACCCTGATACAGCGCGCTGTCGCCATCAAACAGAGTATATTCCACGCTGACATCGGCAGGCCGGCCGCTCAGATTTTCCAGCACCAGCTGGCAGGAGAGGGTGGCGTCGCGGTAATCGTCATTAAAATCAGTACGTACGGTAAAGTCCTGCACGTGAAGTGGATTTTTACCCACCAGGTAGACATCGCGGAAGATCCCCGCCATCCACCACATATCCTGGTCTTCAATATAGGTGGAGTCTGCCCACTGCATTACCCGCACGCACAGCAGGTTATCACCGGTTTTCACCGCCGCGCTGATATCAAACTCGGCGGTCAGACGACTGCCTTTGCTGAAGCCAATATACTGGCCGTTGACGTAGACTTCGAAGTAGGTCTCGACGCCGTCGAACTTAATCAGGGTCTGCTTACCCTTCCAGCCGTCGCCGAGGGTGAAGATGCGCTGATAGGCGCCGGTTGGGTTGTCAGTTGGTACGTACGGCACGTCAATCGGGAAGGGAAAACCTTCATCGGTATACTGAAGCTGCCCGTGGCCTTCCATCTGCCACATTCCCGGCACGGTGATCGGACCCCAGCCCGCGATATATTCGCGGGTGAACGCCTCCGGAACCAGCAGCGGGTGCGTGAAGAAGCGGAAGTTCCATTGCCCGCTAAGCGATAAAAAGCGGCTGCTGGTTTCGCGGACAAAGGTGCGCGCCTGCGCCAGCGTATCGTAAGAGAAGAAATACGCTCGCGGCGGCAGCCTGTTTTCATGAGTCAGTTGAAGATTTTCCCAGCGATTCATATCGCCTCCCTGTACGGATCTGATGTAATACGTCTATTTTAGTAAAACTTTTACTAAATAAAATGGGCGGGGATGATTTACTTTAACTCGATCACAAAATGAGCGTTGTCAGAGGGGGGCGAACGTGCAAATCAGAAAATACCGGGGAGCGGAATTTTACCGCATTTACGCCGGGATGGACGTAGAGGAAGTCTCCCCGGCCGGCCTGGTGCCGCCGGGGAAGTTTCGCGCGAAGAGGGTGTTATCGGGTGGTGCCGCGCAGCTTCAGGACGCTGGGGACAAAGACGTTCAGCGGTAACGCCCGGCCATCGCGGGCTTTTTCGTACAGCAGGTTCACCCCCTGGCTTCCCATCATTTCTGAGTGGATGCGCACGGTCGACAGTGGCGGGAAGGTGAAACGCGCGGTCGGAATATCATTCACGCTGATTAACGAGATATCTTCAGGTATCGACAGGCCGCGTTCGTGAATGGCGCGCAGGACGCCGATGGCAATCGAGTCCGAGGCGACAAATAGCGCCATCGGGTAGTCTTCCTGAGCCAGCATTGTTTTCGCCAGCTCATAGCCCGACGAGCTGGAGAAACCGCCGCGCCAGATATCACCCTGTGAGACCACGCCTTTTAGCTGTCCGTACTCAACGAATGCCATTTCGCGGATATCGGCTTTGCCGGGTTCATCCTGGCCACCGATAAAGCCAATGCGTGAAGCCCCCTGGGCGATAAAGAAGTCGATCACCTCTTTGGCGATGCGCACCAGATCGATATCCACCGCATCGTAACTGCTGTCTGGCTCATGAAAATCGATAAAGCAGATATTGTCGGTCAGCGCGGTGGCGGCTTCGCGAATGGCGCGGGAAGGCTTGCCGACGATCAGTACGCCGGTGGCTTTTTTCAGTTCGGGTAGCGCGCTGTTGAGGTAGCAGTTGGTCAGCTCGATCCCCAGTTTTTCGCACTGGGTTTCAATCCCGTGGCGGATTGCCAGATAGTAAGGATCGTTAATCTCCAGATCCTGCTGGTAGCTGTAGAGCGCCAGAATATGGTGATGGCCCACGGCATGAACCTGCGCCTTACGCGAACTGCTGCTTTTATATTCCAGCTTCTCCGCAATCTCCAGGATACGGTGCTTGGTCTCTTCTTTCACGTTCAGGGTCGGATCGTCGTTTAATACCCGTGAAACCGTCGCCAGTGAGACACCCGCTTCGGTTGCGATATCTTTGAGTGTTGCCATCTTATTCCTTATCTGACGTTGCCCCATCTGCGCCCGCCCATTGTAAAGCAAGCTTGGGTTCCTGCATCTGTTTTCAGTAAATATTGCTGGTTTTATTCGCAGCGAACGGGGTCTTTTTTCCGCCATAAAGAGTGACGGAAGTAACATTCCTGTCAGCGGGATGCTGAACAAATAATTAAACTTGCTATATTTTACTAAAATTTTACTGGAGGTAAACGATGGATACTGTTGCTTACGATGATTTTGCCAGACTGGAAATGCGTACCGGGAAGATTGTTGAGGTTAAACGGCATGAGAATGCCGATAAGCTGTATATCGCGAAGATTGATATTGGTGAGCGTATCTTGCAAACGGTGACAAGCCTGGTGCCTTACTACAGCGAACAGGAGCTGTTGGGAAAAACGGTGGTGGTGCTGTGCAATCTGGCGAAGGCCAAAATGCGGGGTGAAACGTCGGAGTGCATGCTGCTGTGCGCAGAGACTGAGGATGGCAGCGAAAGCGTGCTGCTGACGCCGGAGCGTCTGATGCCACCTGGCGTACGGGTGGTTTAAGCTTCGTTTCTCTGCGTTAGGACATCGGCGATACCGCAGGAAAAGCGCCTCTCCCCGATGGGGAGAGGACAGCGAAGAGTAGAGAGCATCAGGCCTCTTCTACGGCAACCCGCAGTGCAGCCAGCGCCTGACGCGCCGCGCTGAGCACCAGTTCGCACTGCTCAATCGTCAGCGTCAGCGGCGGTTCGATGCGAATGGTTTTGGCATTATTTAACGTGCCGGCCACCAGAACCCGCTGGCGGAACATCTCGCTGGCGAAGTTATAGCCGATCTCGTTATCCACGAACTCAATCGCCATCAGCATCCCTTTACCGCGAACTTCATTTACCAGATCCGGATACTCACGGGACAGTTGATGGAAGCCGTTTAACAGCAGCTCACCTTTCTGTTCCGCCTGGGCCGGCAGATTCTGCGTCAGCAGGACGTTGATCGTGGCCAGCGCTGCGGCACAGGCCAGCGGATTACCGCCGAAGGTGGTGGTGTGCAGGAACGGGTTGTCGAACAGCACCGAGAACACCTCTTCGGTGGCAATCGTCGCCCCAATGGGCATAACGCCGCCGCCGAGCGCTTTGGCAAGACACAGAATGTCCGGCTGAACGTTTTCGTGCTCGCAGGCAAACATTTTGCCGGTACGCCCCATGCCGGTTTGCACTTCGTCGAGGATCAGCAGCGCGCCAAATTCATCGCACAGCTTACGCACCGCGGGCAGGTAGCCCTGCGGCGGCAGAATCACGCCCCCTTCGCCCTGTATTGGCTCAAGGATCACCGCCGCGACATCATCACCGGTTTTTTTACACTCGCTCAGCAGCGTACGCATCGCGTTGATATCGCCAAACGGCACGTGACGGAACCCTGGAAGTAGCGGCATAAAAGGCTTACGGAATGTCGATTTCGCGGTGGCCGATAGCGCGCCCAGCGACTTACCATGAAAAGCGCCGCTGGTGGCCACAAACGTAAATTTACCGCGCGGCGACTGGTAGGCTTTAGCGAGTTTCAGCGCCGCTTCGACCGACTCTGTGCCGCTGTTACAGAAGAAGCTGTATTTCAGCTTGCCGGGGGTTAACGCCGCCAGCGTTTTTGCCAGCATGGCCCGCAGCGGGTCAAGCAGTTCCTGGCTATGAAGAGGTTGTTTCGCGAGCTGATGCTCGACGGCGGAAATGACAACTGGATTACGGTGCCCTACATTAAAAATTCCAAAGCCACCCAGGCAATCGACAAACTCTTGTCCCTGAGTGTCGACAAGCGTATTTAACCCTCCCGCTTGCCACTCTACGGCTCCGTAATCCCCGCCAGCAGTAACCGATTTTCGGTACTCTAAAAAACCGGGATTCACATGCTCTTTAAAATATTCCCTGACCTCCTGGTTAAGTGCTTTCATCTCCTCATGATCAAGCGTTCGCTTCTCAATGAGATTCAGTGCGTGTGCGCTGCAGGCCAGAGCCGATGCGCTGGAAGGTAACCTGTTCAAAGTGAGCTCCTGGGACGGGCGTATCACATGATACTGAATTAAGTATTGCAGGGATTACGCCACTTCGGCACGGGAGCTGAAAATCGGGATAAACGCAGCGCGAAAGCGCATTTGCGCGAAATTTAATCTCACGGCGATATTTTTGGCATGTTTTACTCCTGAACGGGGGACGTTACCCGCCGGGAGGGAGCCCCGTGCGTGCTGCCTGGTGGTGCAGATTGCCCAATATGGGGGCAGGAGGGGGGACTGGCATCCCCCCGGAGGGGTTAATCGAGCTGGGAAATCTCCATTGCCGCGCGGTCAATGACGGCGACAATCTGTTTCAGCTGAGTCTCGCTGATGGCCTGTTGATTTACCTTTAAATCCAGTACGGCTTTAAAGTTCTCCAGCGCCCGCTTCATTTGCGGGTTTTTGCGCAGTTCACAGCCGACCATACGGGCCTGCAAACGTTCCTGGATATGGCCGAGCTGTTCCTGATTCTCGGCATGCAGGAGGCTGCCCTCTGCGGTTATGGCGATTTTTTTGCGGCCATTTTCCTCTTCGACGCTGATAAGACCCTGATCCTGAAGGAGATCAAGAGTTGGATAGATCACACCCGGACTCGGGCTGTAGTTGCCCTGGGTCAGGTTTTCTATCTCTTTAATCAATTCGTAGCCGTGGCTGGCGTTGCGGGTGAGGATGTCGAGGATCACCAGACGCAGTTCGCCATGGCCGAAGAAACGCTGACGGCGTCCGCCGCCGCCGCCACCCCGGCGACCGTGTTCGCCATGTTCGCCGCCCCGGCGGCCATGCTCCCCGCGTTCGCTGTGTTCACCGTGGTGGCCACGTGGCCCTCGACCTTCTTCATGATGATGTCGCATAGTTTGCTCCTGTATGTTTTGATATATCTAATCTATATCTAAAAATTAATACTTAGCAAGCATGAATCTGAATATTTTAATAATTATTTGATTTTAAATGTTTTTATTTTGTTTGTTGTACTTTGTTGCTTTTTGTCACGGCTATATCAAAAAAAACTTGCATTCTTTTTTAATGGCAATCATTATCATTTGGGTAAAGTTTAGATATATCTATAAATCTCACGAAGGCGAATGACGATGATAAAAACGAAAGAACCTCAGTACCCGAAACGCGTTCGCAATGAGCTGCGTTTTCGCGAGTTAACCGTGCTGCGCGTTGAGCGCGTCGGCGCCGCCTTCCAGCGCATTGTGCTGGGCGGAGAGGCGCTGGAAGGTTTTGTCTCCCAGGGTTTTGACGACCATACCAAACTCTTTTTCCCGCAAGCCGGTACTGCGTTTACACCGCCGCAGGTGACGGAAGAGGGCATTAACTGGGGGGAAGGCGTCCGTCCGGCAACTCGCGACTACACGCCGCTGTATGATGCCGAACGTCATGAACTGGCCTATGACTTCTTCATCCATGACGGCGGTATTGCCAGCAGCTGGGCGCTGGCGGCAAACGTCGGCGATAAGCTGGTGATTGGTGGGCCACGTGGTTCGCTGGTGGTGCCAGAGGATTATGCCTGGCAGCTGTATGTCTGCGATGAATCCGGTATGCCTGCGCTGCGCCGCCGTCTGCTGGGCCTTAGCCGCCTGCCCGTGCGCCCGCAGGTTACGGCGCTGGTGACGATCGGCGAGGCATCGTATCAAGATTATCTGGCGGATCTGCAGGGCTTTAATATTGAGTGGATCGTCGGCCATCATTCGTCCGTGGTGGCTGAACGTCTGGCGCAGGTGAGCGTGCCTGCGGAAGATTATTTTATCTGGGTGACCGGTGAAGGCGCGGTGGTGAAATCACTGCTCGGTCGGTTTGAAAATGATGAAATTGACCCGCAGCTGGTGCGTTCCCAGGCCTACTGGCACAGTAAATAGCCTGATGCCCGGGCTACGGCGTCAGCGCGTTGCCCGGGATAGCGGCTATTCTGTTCTGTCGCCCGGCTCAGCGTCGCGTCGCCGGGATATTCCGCTGCGGAGGACGCCGCCTTAGCGTTGTTCCGCCAGCGTTTTGAAGACCTGCGCGACCGCGTGGGCGCCCGGATCCATATTGCCCAGCAGGCTGTCGCTGTTAAGGTACGACGCGCGCCCGGCGTTGGCTTTACTGGCGTGGCAGGTGCGCTCGGCGCCCGCTTCCGCAGCGGCAAACGCCGCCTGTAAATCCGTCGGTGCGACAAGCAGCGACGCCAGCGCCGGCTGCAGCGCATCGATCATCGTGCGATCGCCCTCATCCGCACCGCCGTAAAACTTCATTTGCGCCAGACCGGCGTTTAACGCTTCCGCGACGCCGGCGCCTTGCTCCAGCTTCTGCCCGGCGGCGGTAAAGAAGATCGACATCAGCACGCCGCTGGAACCGCCCATCACCACGGTCAGACGTTCGCCGATCAGGGCGAACAGGGTCGCGAGATCGCCCAACGGCAACTGCTGGCGTTGCAGCAGGTCGGCAATATCGCGCGCGCCAGCGGCAAAGGTGGAGCCGGTATCGCCATCGCCGACTTTGGCATCCAGCGCATTCAGGTGCGCCTCCAGGTCAGACAAGGTACCGGTTATCCGCTTGACATAGCCCGCCACGACGTGATTGTCCGAAGGCTGGAACGCCACGCGGGTGCTGCGCAGCGAAGAGGGCATCACCTCAATGGTTCGTGGCTGCACCGGCGCCTGCCAGCTGGCCGTTTCCACAGCGGAAAGCAGCGCTTTTTCAATGCTCTCCTCCAGTACGATGGCGGTTATCGAGAAACCTTTCATATCCAGCGCCGTCACCAGCGACGCCGGGCCAATCAGCCAGTCGATCCGCTGATGGAGCGACGTGTCGGCCAGCTCACGCGTCAGAATCGCCATTTCCGCAACCGACACGCCGCCGAGGTTGTTCAGCATCACCGCCAGACGGCCGGTTTGTGGCAGGGCGGCGGTCAGTTTCTCCACCATCAGGCGGACAATCTGCGCGCTGTTCTGGGTGGCGATGACCGAGGCGCCGGGTTCGCCATGGATGCCCATGCCCAGCTCTGCCCGATCGGGATGGTGGCGCGGTGCCGTTTCAGCCTCCTGCGGCAGATGGCAACTGGAGAGCGCGAGGCCCAGCGTGCGGATCTTGTCTGCCGCATATCGGGCCTCGCGCAGCACGGTAGCAAGATTGTAGCCACGTTCGGCAAAATAACCGGCCACTTTATGCACCAGGATGGTGCCGGCAATCCCGCGCGGATGCTTGTTATCCGGTAGCGAAATATCGTCGCCGACAATCAGCATTTCGACGTTGTAACCCAGGCGACGGGCTTTCTCGGCGGCGAGGCCAAAGTTAAGGCGATCGCCGGTATAGTTTTTGACGATCAGCAGACAGCCCGCTTCGCCGGTCACCGCCTGAATGGCGGTCAGCACCGCATCAACGCTCGGGGAGGCAAAAATATCGCCGCACACCGCGGCGGTGAGCATCCCTTTACCGATAAACCCAACGTGGGCCGGCTCATGGCCGGAGCCGCCGCCGGAGATGATGGCGACGTTGCTTTTGTTGAGATCGCGACGAACGACCACGCGAATCGCCGGATCGCTCTCCAGACGTGCCAGGTTGTTCCACGGGCTGGCAACGATCGTTCCTTCAATAACATCGTCGACGAGGCGGGTGCGCTGATTAAAAAAGAATTGAGACATAACGGTTCCTGGTGGTTGAGCGAAACACAATCCCCGGAGGCGGAGCCTCCGGCGTGAAGAATGGAGTACAGAGAGTGACGAATGGACAGCTATGTGCGGAGAACGCGTTTTCCGGCGACATCCAGCGTAAGGGATTCACCATCGCCTATCTGCTTCAGGGCCTCTCCCTGCCGACACAGGCAGACGATCCCGGCCTGACGGGCGATGATCGCGCCGTGGGATGCCTCGCTCCCTTCCCGCAGACAAATCCCCTTGACCAGACGAGGATCCAGCTGCAAGACGGTGGAAGGAAAGAGATCGTCGGCGATGATAATCGTCGGCTCATGCACCGCCAGCGGCGCTTCGCTGCGGCCTTGCAGATGACGCAAAGTCCGGTGGAGCAGATCGTCGATATCAATATAGCGCGCCTGCAGATAGGCATCGTTCAGCTGGCGGTACTGCTGGCTGAGGTCGGCCAGCACCTGATACCACGCCCACTCCGCATTGCATTGTTCCTGGCGCAGGATATCGCAGGCGTCTTCATAGAGATCCGGGTCGTCGAGCAGCGTGTGATGGCCGGAGAAAATGGCCGCGATATCGGCAGAATAGCGCTCTTCCGCCAGGGAGGTCAGCGCATTGAGATCGTCCAGCGTCTGGCCGATCGCCTGCTGCAGGCGCCGCTGTTCGTTAGCGATGTCGGCGCCGGTTTGCCGGACTGGCCGGAGGGCAGGCAGCGGATAGCGGAGCGCTTTGCCCTGAACACGCGCGGCGACGGGGGCAAAAACCGCTGGCGCGGCGTCCGGCTGCTCGCCAAAGTTCTCCGCTGCCAGCGCCTGAAATGCCGCCAGCGCCGCTTCGGCATCTGGCCCGCGGGCCAGCAGCCTTAATGTATCGTTGCAGCGTACCTGCAACAGGGCAATCTGGTTAATGTTGTCCGGTGAGACGCATTTGCCGCCTTTCTCCAGCACCAGATCGGCATTGAATCCGGATAACGCGGCTACCAGCCGCGATGCCGGACGAACGTGTAAGCCGTTATGGTTTTTAATGACCACCGAGACGGACTCGCCGCTGAGATCGTCGGCCATTGGCGTGGCCTCGGGGCCGTTCTGTGCGAGCGATGGTAACCCCAGCTGTACGCGCTTAGCTTCCAGGGCGTTCATGGCGTCGGCGATCACTTTATCGATATTCGATCCGGTGGCGGCGCTGACCGTTGCCGCCAGCGTGCCTTCGACCAGCGGCGCGGCGCACAGGCGAACCTTCGCCGCGATCGCCGGATCGAGGAGATCCAGCGCGGTTTCCGCGCTGAGCAGGGCGCTGCCGATATCCATCATCACCAGCACGTGGTCGGTATCGGCAACGGATTCAATGGCCTCCATCACCTTAATCGGATCGGTGCCGATCGGGTTTTCAGGATCGTCAATGCCGGCGGCGATCGCCAGCTTGCAGCCGTCGCCAGTTAACATCTGCCGGGCCAGTTCTCCGACACCTTCGCCCAGTCGGGCGCTATGAGAAACAATCACCAGGTTTACCATCGCGTTATCCTTACTCTTTGGCTGAAGCAGCCAGCGCCTGAATCATGAACATCACCGAGGTTGCGCCCGGATCCTGATGCCCGATGCTGCGTTCGCCGAGGTAGCTGGCGCGGCCTTTGCGGGCCTGCATGGTGATGGTAGAACGGGCGGCTTCCTCTGCCTGTATCGCGGCGGCATCCAGCGCATGCTGAACCGACAGGTGCTGTTCGCTGGACTGGCGCAGTGACTCGACGACCGGCAGCCAGACGTCGCACATGGTTTTATCACCGGGTTCCGCTTTCCCCCGGTTGACCACGCCGTCGGCCCCTTCGCGCATCATCTGGTACAGCTCGTCGAGGGTCAGACTCTGGTGGGCCTGCGTCACCTGGGCGGCGCGAATAAAGAAGGTGCCGAACAGCGGGCCGCTGGCGCCGCCGACGTTGGAGAGCAGCGTCATTCCGGTGTTCTTAAGAATAAAACCGATGTCTTTATCGGCAATGGACGGCAGTTTTTCCACCACCTTGCTGAAGCCGCGATACATGTTCAGACCGTGGTCGGCATCGCCAATCTCTTTATCCAGGCCGGTCAGAAAATCTTTCTCTTTGGTAAAAATGTCGCCGCAGCGATAGAGCCAGTTAACGATTTGCGTTCTGTTCAGTGACATGTCGTGCTCCTTAATGGCCCCAGTTCAGTGCCGGGGTATGAACGGGGGCGTCCCATAATGCCAGCGTGTCGTCATCGACTTTCAGCAGAGTGAGGGAGAAGCCCACCATATCCAGCGAGGTACAGTAGCTGCCGATGAGGTTGCGTTCGATCGTGATGCCGTTCTCCTCGCAGCGGGTGGCCAGTCGGTTGTATACGCCGTACAGCTCCGACAGCGGGGTGGCGCCAAGGTTATTGACCAGCGCGATGACGCGGTCGCCTTGCTGCAGCGCCTGTTTGCTTTGCGTGACGTCCTGCCAGCGCCCTTTGACGGTGTCCCACTGACGCAGCGTGCGGCTGTAGGTGCCGTTCTCCAGCAAGGTGTCGAACATCTCATCAACGGTGCGGTCGAGAGAGCTGAAGGGGCGACGGTCGATACCCGGCTCGCCGTGGATACCGACGCCGAACTCCATCTCATTATCCTGTAATTCGAATGACGGCTGTCCGGCGGCCGGCACGGTGCAGGCGCCCAGCGCCACACCGATGGAGTGGCCGAGGTTGTTAAGCTTGCGGCCCAGTTCAGCGCAGGCTTCCAGCGAATCGCCGCGTTCGGCCGCCGCGCCGACCAGCTTCTCAACCAGCACGGTGTTGGCGACGCCGCGGCGTCCGGCGGTGTAGAGGCTGTCTTTGACCGCCACGTCGTCATCGATCACCACGGTGGTCACCTTGACGCCGCTTTCGTGCAGCAGCTCGGTGGCGGTTTCGAAATTAAGGATATCCCCGGTGTAGTTTTTGATGATCAGCAGCACGCCTTCGCCGCCGTCGATATTCATCGCGCACTCGAACATTTTATCCGGGGTCGGGGAGGTGAAAATCTCGCCCGGACAGGCGCCGGCAAGCATACCTTTGCCAATATAGCCGCAGTGCATCGGCTCGTGTCCGCTGCCGCCGCCGGAGAGCAGCGCCACTTTCCCGGCCACCGGCGCATCGGCGCGGGTGACATACACCGGGTCCTGATGCAGCGTTAATTCAGGATGGGCTCTGGCGAGGCCAAGCAGTTGTTCACTCAGTACATCTTCGACACGGTTAATCAATTTTTTCATTATTTATGCTCCGTCGGAGTGATGCGATGCGGCCTCTCTACCCACGGAGGCGGTCATCGTGTAGGGGTATCGTCTGGCGTGAAGAACTACCCGGCGACGTTATGATTCTGGCTGAGTTAACGGAAAAAAAAATGTCGCGAAAACGAGTTTCATAACGGAACGTGGTTATTTATTTTTGTTCCGTTATGAAACGTTATCGCCGATGAAAAGAGAAAAATGCGAGCTAAGGCGGTTTTTTCGCCCTGCGTTCCCCCGCTGTCTACGGGGGAGGCGGATCCTTTTTTTATCTGTTTTCTGCTGTCGAGGGGATCAACGTTGGCAGATTAGCCGTTTTTTTTTGTCGCAGGACGGCGAATGGCCGGATCGGGATCGCAATCCCGGCGTTTTCCGGCAATTGATGTTCCAATATGGAACGGTAAAAAATATTCTCTGTTTCATATCAGAACAAAAACGGGAAAAATTTTTTTGTTCACCGCTCGCCCTACAGTGTTTGCATCGCTCCGGTCACGATCCCGTTTCCGCCATGAACCGCAGGCTGAACAGGATGACGCCAGGGCTCATCATGTAAAACATGCACTTATTTGAGGGTGAAAGGAATGCTAAAAGTTATTCAATCTCCGGCCAAATATCTTCAGGGTCCTGACGCATCCACGCTTTTTGGTCAGTATGCCAAAAATCTGGCGGACAGCTTTTTTGTGATTGCCGATGACTTCGTGATGAAGCTGGCGGGGGACAAAGTACTCAATGGCCTGCATAACCACGGTTTAAGCTGCCACGCGGCCCGTTTTAACGGTGAATGCAGCCACGCGGAGATCAACCGCCTGATTGCCATTCTGCAGCAGCACGGCTGCCGCGGCGTGGTAGGGATTGGCGGCGGGAAGACGCTCGATACCGCTAAAGCCATTGGCTTCTACCAGAAGCTGCCGGTGGTGGTGATCCCGACGATTGCCTCTACCGATGCGCCAACCAGCGCGCTGTCGGTTATCTACACCGAAGCCGGTGAGTTTGAAGAGTATCTGATCTATCCGAAAAACCCGGATATGGTGGTCATGGATACGGCAATTATTGCCAAAGCGCCGGTGCGCCTGCTGGTGGCCGGGATGGGCGATGCGCTCTCGACCTGGTTTGAAGCGAAGGCCTGTTTTGATGCCAGAGCGACCAGTATGGCCGGCGGACAGTCCACGGCGGCGGCGTTGAGCCTGGCTCGCCTGTGCTATGATACGCTGCTGGCCGAAGGCGAAAAAGCGCGCCTGGCAGCGCAGGCTGGCGTGGTGACGGATGCGCTGGAGCGCATTGTCGAAGCCAATACCTACCTCAGCGGAATTGGGTTTGAAAGCAGCGGGCTGGCCGCGGCGCACGCCATTCATAACGGCTTCACTATTCTGGAAGAGTGCCATCATCTGTACCACGGCGAAAAAGTGGCGTTTGGCACTCTGGCGCAGCTGGTGCTGCAAAACAGCCCGATGGAAGAGATTGAAACGGTGCTGGGCTTCTGCCAGAAAGTCGGTCTGCCGGTGACCCTGGCGCAAATGGGCGTCAAAGAGGGCATTGAAGGTAAAATTCAGGCGGTCGCGAAAGCGACCTGCGCGGAAGGCGAAACGATCCATAACATGCCATTCCCGGTGACGGCAGACAGCGTTTACGCCGCGATCCTGACGGCCGATTTGCTCGGTCAGCAGTGGCTGGCGCGTTAACGTCTCGCTGACCTGCTTTTTGCAGGGTGAAGCGTATTCTCCCCTCCGACAGTCTCTGCCGGAGGGGTTATCTATTTTAAACAGTGGAAAAGGAAATGGCGGCGCAGACTCAGGACTCCGGAAAAACAGTATCTTCCGTTATCAGTCAGTCGTGGCAGCGTTGCAGCCGGTTTATGCCGAGGGAGACCTGGCAGGCGCCGCATCAGGCGCAGGGGCTGACCTTCGAATCGATCTGCCGGCGTAAAACCGCGCTGCTGACCATCGGCCAGGCGGCGCTGGAAGATGCCTGGGAGTTTATGGATAGCCGACCCTGCGCGTTGTTTATCCTCGATGAGTCCGCCTGTATCCTCAGCCGCTGCGGCGAACCGCAGACGCTGGCGCAGCTCGCGGAACTCGGTTTTCTTGACGGCAGCTACTGCGCGGAAAGCATTATCGGCAGCTGCGCGCTCTCGCTGGCCTCGATGCTGGGGCAACCGGTGAAAACCACCGGCGAGCAACACTTTAAACAGGCGCTGCACGGGTGGTCATTTAGCTCCACGCCGGTGTTTGATAACCACGGTCGCCTGTTTGGCTCCATCTCGCTGTGCTGTTTGATCGAACAGCAGGCCTCCTCTGATTTGTCTCTGACGCTGGCTATCGCCCGGGAAGTGGGCAACTCGCTGTTGACCGACAGCCTGCTGGCCGAATCTAACCGTCATCTCAACCAGATGTATGGCCTGCTGGAGAGCATGGATGATGGCGTGATGGCGTGGAATGAGCAGGGGGTATTGCAGTTTCTTAATGTCCAGGCCGCGACGCTCCTGCATCTTGATGCCCAGACCAGCCAGGGGAAAAATATTAACGAACTGGTGACGCTGCCGGCGCTGCTGCGCCGGGCCATTAAGCACGCGCGCGCGCTGAACCATGCGGAAGTGACGTTTGAGAGCCAGCATCAGTTTATCGATGCCGTCATTACCCTCAAGCCCATCGTCGAAGAGCAGGGCAATAGCTTTATTTTACTGCTGCACCCGGTGGAGCAGATGCGCCAGCTGATGACCAGCCAGTTAGGCAAAGTGAGCCACACTTTTGCGCAGATGTCCTCGGACGATCCGGAAACGCGACGGCTGATTCATTTTGGCCGTCAGGCGGCGCGGGGCGGTTTTCCGGTCCTGCTCTGTGGGGAAGAAGGGGTGGGTAAGGAGCTGGTCGCCCAGGCCATTCATAATGAAAGCGAACGGGCGGGCGGGCCTTATATTGCCGTCAACTGTCAGCTGTATGCCGACAGCGCGCTGGGCCAGGATTTTATGGGTAGCGCGCCTACCGATGACGAAAACGGGCGCCTGAGCCGCCTGGAACTGGCCAGCGGCGGCACCCTGTTTCTGGAAAAAATAGAGTACCTGGCGCCGGAGCTGCAGTCCGCGCTGCTGCAGGTGATTAAACAGGGGGTATTAACCCGCCTCGATGCCCGGCGCCTGATTCCGGTGGACGTTAAGGTGATTGCCACCACCACCGTTGATCTGGCTAATCTGGTGGAGCAGAACCGCTTTAGTCGCCAGCTCTATTACGCGCTGCATTCGTTTGAGATCGTCATTCCGCCGCTGAGGTCACGGCGCAACAGCATTCCCTCGCTGGTACACAACCGCCTGCGTAGCCTGGAGAAACGCTTTTCATCGCGCCTGAAAGTGGACGACGATGCCCTGGCGCAGCTGGTGAACTACTCCTGGCCGGGTAATGATTTTGAGTTAAACAGCATTATTGAAAATATCGCCATCAGCAGCGATAACGGCCATATCCGCCTGAGCAACCTGCCGGAATATCTCTTCTCCGAGCGGCCGGGCAGCGATACCGTCTCGCCCCTGCTACCTGCCAGCCTGACCTTCAGCGCTATTGAAAAAGAGGCCATTATCCATGCCGCCCGCGTCACCAGTGGCCGGGTGCAGGAGATGTCCCATCTGCTCAACATCGGGCGCACGACGCTGTGGCGCAAAATGAAGCAGTACGATATCGACGCCAGCCAGTTTAAGCGCAAAAATCACGACTAGTTGTCTGCACTCTCCGCGATTTGGGGGCGCAATTGCTGTTTTTCGCGATCTAAGCGGCGATTTGCTGTCGGTCGCGGATGACGGGGCGGTTTATACGGGCTGCACCGGACTTATCGGGCAGAAAAACGCCATGCAAACGTTTGACTGAGGTCTGAATCAAAGAAAGGCAACGATCTCTTTGATATCCCCGCAGACTTGGGTCCATATTATAAACATGTTCATCACGTGGTTAATTTTAAGGATAAGAGCATGCCAACAGCGATAGATAAAGCGTTAGATTTTATTGGTGGAATGAACACATCGGCGTCGGCTCCGCATTCAATGGATGAAAGTACGGCTAAGGGCATTTTAAAATATCTCCATGAGTTAGGCGTTCCGGCTAGCGCCGAAGACGTGATCGTGCGAGGAGAGCGGGAGGGATGGAATTCCGGGTTCACCCATAAAGTGGCCGGATGGGCGGAGAAAATCGCCGCTGGCAACCGTATCGTGATTAAAAATCCAGAGTACTTCTCCTCCTATATGCGGGAGCAGCTCCGGGAGCTGGTGTAAGCGGCTCGTTTTTAAAAAATGATTCTGAAGATGGTATCCTGCAGGATGGTATAAAAAAGGAGCAACGTTGCTAACGTCGCTCCTTATATTTTTCCGCTAATGAATATTCAGGATAATTTGAAATTTCCGCGCTAAGCAATGTATTTTCCGCTGGCTGAATAAGAGACTGGCGCTCTGGCGTATTTAGCATGGCAGGAAATTCTGAACCTGTCTGGCGCTCAATAACACTATCATGTTTATCGTCCCTTATCGGTTCTTTTCCTTTCCTTCCCGACTGAACATGCTGCTGCCTTTTTCACTTTGTACTGAGTGCCCCGTGAGCGCCTCAGCATTCTGACTGTTTTAGCAACTCAGCGATGAGACTTCTTTAACGCTTCGATTCAACGCTGATTTTCATCAGCTTCAGGTTTATCGGTGGCGATTCAGTTCTTCCTGATTAGCGAGCGAGCCCGACGGCTTTCGCCTGTGCCTGGAAGCGTTTGAGTTGCTGCTCGATTTCTTCCACAGAAATACCCGTTTCAATCGCGGGAGAACTGGCAACGGTGCGGAACAGCTGCGTTTTCGTGATCTTAGGGGAGGATGTTTTTTGCGTCGTGATCATTATCTCGTTAGTTATGCCGTGATTCTAGTTCTATTGAGCGATGCCAGCAAGGCTGCGGCAATTTTCTCTGGGCTTTCAGTTTGTGGGCAAATGCTATAAATAGACAAGTGTCTGACTCAAAAATGCGTCCGTCGTGTATTTCACATCCGGTGAAAGTGGACATTGTGATAAAAGCCAGTCACGGCAGTTTTGGGTTAGCATACCAGGTGAATTGCTGGAGCAACTGATGGCTATCTGAAACGAAAGTGTTCTGGTGAACCTTCAGGGTAAAAACCGAGATTGAAGTCTGAAGCTAAAACGGGACCTGGTCCAAATGCAATGCAAACAAAAAGGACTTAGATAATTTCTTATCTAAGTCCTTGTTTTATTTGGTGGCCCCTGCTGGACTTGAACCAGCGACCAAGCGATTATGAGTCGCCTGCTCTAACCACTGAGCTAAGGGGCCGTGGCGAGGGATTATAAAGTAACTGGCAGACGCAATCCAGCGCAAAACGCACGGCTGCTGTTTTTATAAACAATGCATTTTCAATCCTTTATAATCGCCTTTTAGGTATTGAGCGGGTGGAAAGATGATTAACGATATTCTGGCGCCGGACCTGCGGGTGGTCTTCTGTGGCATCAATCCGGGGAAGTCCTCTGCCCATACTGGTTTTCATTTCGCGCATCCGGGTAATCGCTTCTGGAAGGTGATTTACCAGGCCGGTTTTACCGACCGTCTGCTGAAGCCTGAAGAGGAGCTGCAGCTGCTCGATACGCGCTGCGGGATCACTATGCTGGTGGAACGCCCGACGGTTCAGGCCAGCGAAGTCGCCCTGCAGGAGCTACGCAGCGGCGGCCGGGAGCTGGTGCTGAAAATTGAACAGTATCAGCCGCGGGCGCTGGCGATTCTCGGTAAACAGGCCTTTGAGAAAGCGTTTCAGGTACGCGGTGCGCGTTGGGGCAAGCAGCAGGTGACCATCGGCGATACGGAAGTGTGGGTGCTGCCCAACCCCAGCGGACTGAACCGGGCGACGCTGGATAAGCTAGTGGAGGCGTATCGTGAACTGGATGATGCGCTGGCATCGCGAGGTCGATAGCCTGCGGCGGGGACCGGCGCTGGCTCTCCCTGACGGCAACAGAGTGAATGGAAGACAAAAAAAAGCTCCCCGCAGGGAGCTTTTTTATTTCCGACAACGATTAATCGTCGAGGAAGCTACGCAGCACTTCAGAACGGCTCGGGTGACGCAGCTTGCGCAGCGCCTTCGCTTCGATCTGACGGATACGTTCGCGGGTAACGTCGAACTGTTTACCGACTTCTTCCAGCGTGTGGTCAGTATTCATATCGATACCGAAACGCATACGCAGGACCTTCGCTTCACGAGCGGTCAGGCCTGCCAGCACGTCGTGAGTGGCGGCACGCAGGCTTTCCGTGGTCGCGGAGTCCAGCGGCAGCTCGAGGGTGGTATCCTCGATGAAATCACCCAGATGCGAATCTTCATCGTCGCCGATCGGCGTTTCCATGGAGATTGGCTCTTTGGCAATTTTCAGCACTTTACGAATTTTATCTTCCGGCATCAGCATACGTTCAGCCAGCTCTTCCGGCGTCGGCTCGCGACCCATTTCCTGCAGCATCTGGCGGGAGATACGGTTGAGCTTGTTGATGGTCTCAATCATATGCACCGGAATACGGATGGTGCGCGCCTGATCCGCGATAGAGCGGGTGATGGCCTGACGGATCCACCAGGTTGCATAGGTGGAGAACTTGTAGCCGCGACGATATTCGAACTTATCAACCGCTTTCATCAGACCAATGTTACCTTCCTGAATCAGATCCAGGAACTGCAGGCCACGGTTGGTGTATTTCTTGGCGATAGAGATAACCAGACGTAAGTTCGCTTCAACCATCTCTTTCTTCGCACGGCGGGCTTTCGCTTCACCGATGGACATACGACGGTTGATATCTTTAACCTGCTCGATGGTCAGGCCGGTCTCTTCTTCAATCTGCTGCAGCTTCTGCAGGCCGCGCTGAACGTCTTCTTTGACGTCGTGCAGTTTTTCAGACCACGGCTTGTTCATGGCGATCGCAGCGTTGAACCAGGTCTCGCTGGTTTCATTGCCGGTGAACAGGGTGATGAAGTTCTTCTTCGGCATTTTGCACTGTTCGACGCACAGTTTCATGATGATACGTTCCTGAGTACGGACGCGATCCATCATGCTACGCATGCTGCCGACCAGGTAATCGAACTGTTTCGGTACCAGGCGGAACTGTTTGAACACCTCAGACAGCTTGAGAATTTCTTCCTGGGCTGCGGCGTGGCTACGACCTTTCGCTTTGATGGTATCGCGGGTCAGCTCGTACTGCGTGCGCAGTTCAGCGAATTTCTCGCGCGCCAGCTCAGGATCGATGCTGTTGTCGTCATCGCTGCTGTCGTCGTCGTCGTCTTCATCTTCGTCTTCGTCGTCATCCATCTCTTCCTGAGAGAGTTCAGAACCGACGTGCGTCGCGGTTGGCGCCAGGTCTTCTTCGGCGTTAGGATCGACGAAACCGGTGATCAGGTCAGACAGGCGCGCTTCTTCAGCTTCGACGCGGTCGTACTGCTCCAGCAGATAGGTAATGGCTTCCGGATATTCAGCAACGGAGCACTGAACCTGGTTGATCCCATCTTCAATACGCTTGGCGATGTCGATTTCGCCTTCACGCGTCAGCAGTTCTACGGTACCCATTTCGCGCATGTACATGCGCACCGGATCGGTTGTACGTCCGATTTCAGATTCAACACTGGACAACACCTGTGCAGCAGCTTCTTCTGCATCTTCGTCGGTGTTGTTGCTGTTTTCAGCCAGCAGCAGATCATCGGCATCCGGTGCTTCTTCCATCACCTGAATGCCCATGTCATTGATCATTTGGATGATGTCTTCGATCTGATCGGAGTCGACGATATCTTCCGGCAGATGGTCATTGACCTCGGCATAGGTCAGATAGCCTTGCTCCTTACCACGTTGGACAAGAAGCTTCAGCTGTGACTGCGGGTTTTGCTCCATAAGACGGTATCCACACTTAATTCGTTTGATTGGTGTCGACAGACAAACTGCCAACATTTAAAGCGAGGGCGTACTTATATTATTGCCGCTGCGCCTCAGCGCGGCTGTCGGGGGCTTCCCGAACGATATTCGGCACTTAAGCCGTGCAATTCATTTTTTTGCCAGCTCCTGACTGATGGTCCAGAGTTCCCGGCGTTCTTCACTGCTTAAACCGTGCGTGCGGTCGCGAGCTATCAACTCTTCTTGCCGCAGTTCCAGCAGTGAATCAAACATATGGTTGAGCGCGTCGGTGAAGGTTTTTTCCGCGATATCTTTATCTGCTATATCGTCCCACATCGACAGTTTTTCAAGGGTTGCGGCCTCATTTGTACCGCGATACTGCTCTAAAAGTTGCCCGGTGGTCAGACCTGGCTGAGACAAACAGGTTTTGACCAGTTCGCTGAACAGGCCAAGCCCGGGCATTTTGCGCTGATCCAGGCCCTCTAAAGGCGGAACCAGCGGCGCCAAATCCGGGTTTTGCACCAGCAGTCCTATCAGTATACGCATGGTCGTGCGTTTTAGCTGCGGCGCGGGGCGTGGCGCTCCACTTTCTGTCTGTTTTGGCATTAAACGTTCAAGCTGAGCGTCATCTAAAATCCCCAGCTTGTTGCCCAGCTCCTGACGCAAATAAATGCGCAGCGTTTCACCCGGTACCTGGGTGATGAGCGGCAGCGCTAAGGTACTGAGCTGCGCGCGCCCGTCCGGGGTGCTCAAGTCGACCTGCGGCAGCAGGCTGTTGAACAAAAACGTGGAGAGCGGCTGAGCCTGCTCCATCCGCGCTTCAAACGCCGCTTTACCCTCTTTACGCACCAGCGTATCCGGGTCTTCGCCGTCGGGCAGAAACATAAAGCGTAGCTGACGACCATCGGTCATGTACGGCAGCGCCGTTTCCAGCGCCCGCCAGGCGGCATCGCGGCCAGCCCGGTCGCCGTCGTAACAGCAGATGACCTGGTTGGTCGCCCGGAACAAAAGCTGAATATGGTCGGCGGTGGTCGAGGTCCCCAGCGACGCGACGGCGTAGTTTATGTCGTACTGCGCCAGTGCCACGACGTCCATATAGCCTTCGACAACCAGCAAACGCGGTGGTTCGGCGTTATCCTGCTGCGCTTCATACAGGCCGTACAGCTGACGACCTTTATGGAAAATATCGGTTTCCGGAGAGTTAAGGTATTTCGGCAGGGCATCGCCCAGCACGCGACCACCAAAACCAATCACCCGGCCTCGCTTATCGCGGATAGGGAACATCACCCGTTCGCGGAAGCGGTCGTAACTGCGCCCCTTATCGTTCGTCACCAGCATGCCGGCATCGATAAGCGACTGGCGGTTTTCTTGATTGCCGCCAAAACGTTTTAAGACGTTATCCCAACCGGGTGGGGCGTAGCCAATCGCGAAGCGCGCAATGACCTCGCTGCTTAAGCCACGTTTTGCCAGATACTGGCGCGCAGGGTCGGCGGCGGGTTGCATCAGAGACTGTTGATAAAACGCATTCAGACCGTCCATCAATTGATAGAGACTTTGCCGCTGATGGCGCTCTATTTGACTCGGTCCGTTGCCTGCTTCATATGGCACTTCGAGGTTGTGCATGGCGGCCAGCTCTTCGACCGTCTCCACGAACTCGAGTTTGTCGTAGTTCATCAGGAAGTCGACAGCGTTGCCGTGCGCACCGCAACCAAAGCAGTGATAAAACTGTTTTTCACCGTTGACGGTAAAAGAGGGGGTTTTTTCGTTATGGAATGGACAGCACGCGTGGTAGTTCTTGCCCTGCTTTTTGAGCTTTACCCGCGCGTCGATCAGATCGACGATGTCGGTGCGCGCCAGCAGATCATTGATAAATACGCGTGGGATTCGTCCAGCCATAGGCCCCGTAAACTATACACACGATCACCAGACGGCCTCAGCGTGGGCTGAACACGTTCTTTCATGATGCGGTGTATCTGCTAATGCATAAACGAAAATAAGCCGCGCATTCCTTCCGGAAGCACGGCCTTACAACAACAACTCAGTCTGAATTGAGGGCTTTGGCCCTCAACAGATTAGTACAGACGAGTGCGGCGTGCGTTTTCGCGAGCCAGTTTCTTCGCGTGACGTTTCACTGCAGAAGCTTTAGCGCGCTTACGTTCGGTAGTCGGTTTTTCATAGAACTCACGACGACGAACTTCCGCCAGAACACCTGCTTTCTCACAGGAACGCTTGAAGCGACGCAGAGCTACGTCGAACGGCTCGTTTTCACGTACTTTAATTACCGGCATGTGCCTCTCACCTTTGATTAATTCGGTTTGCTGCTGGCATCAACGCCAGCTTATTTCAAAATGGTGCGGAATTTTACTGCAATTGCTGCTGCTTTGTAAAGCACCGCTGCCTTTTTTGAAAGGACTTTTATAAGGGTGAGGAGTATACACGAGGGTTGTTCCTGGGGCGAACAAAGTTTTATCTTCGCCGCCTGCAGGCCTTTCTGACGCTGCATGGCGGGCAACGTGCCGCCGGGCGGGTTTTCGCGCCGCGCCGGTTGCCTCGCTGCGCCAACCAGGCACGCTGAGGGTATACATCAACCCGCATTGGTCCTAAACTGCGCGGTATTAGAGCGAGGTAAAACAAGACATGCGTGTACTGGGTATTGAAACATCCTGCGATGAAACCGGCATCGCCATTTATGACGACGAAAAAGGCCTGCTAGCCAATCAATTGTATAGTCAGGTGAAATTACATGCTGACTACGGCGGCGTGGTGCCCGAGCTGGCTTCGCGCGACCACGTGCGTAAAACCGTACCGCTGATTCAGGCGGCGTTGAAAGAGGCCGGGCTGACGGCAAAAGAGATCGATGCTGTAGCCTATACCGCAGGTCCCGGCCTGGTTGGCGCGCTGCTGGTCGGCGCAACGGTAGGGCGTTCGCTGGCCTTTGCCTGGAACGTGCCGGCGGTTCCGGTGCACCATATGGAAGGGCATCTGCTGGCGCCGATGCTGGAAGATAATCCCCCCGCATTCCCGTTTGTGGCGCTGCTGGTCTCTGGCGGCCATACCCAGCTGATTAGCGTAACCGGTATTGGTCAGTACGAGCTGCTCGGCGAGTCTATCGATGATGCGGCCGGGGAGGCGTTCGATAAAACCGCTAAGCTGCTGGGGCTCGATTATCCCGGCGGCCCGATGCTGTCTAAGATGGCGGCTCAGGGCAAAGAAGGGCGGTTTGTTTTCCCCCGTCCGATGACTGACCGTCCCGGTCTGGATTTCAGCTTCTCCGGCCTGAAAACCTTTGCGGCTAACACTATTCGCAATAACGATGACGACGAGCAGACCCGTGCAGATATCGCCCGTGCGTTTGAAGATGCGGTGGTGGATACGCTGATGATTAAGTGTCGTCGCGCGCTGGAGCAGACCGGCTTTAAACGCCTGGTGATGGCCGGCGGCGTGAGCGCCAACCGCACGCTGCGCGCGAAGCTGGCGGAGATGATGGCAAAGCGCGGCGGCGAAGTGTTCTATGCGCGCCCGGAGTTCTGCACCGATAACGGCGCGATGATCGCCTATGCCGGGATGGTTCGCCTGCGTACCGGCGCTAAACCGGATCTCGGCGTGACCGTCCGTCCGCGCTGGCCGCTTGCTGAACTGCCGGCGGCGTAATCTGCATCACAGGCCGACATTCCGTCGGCCTGCCTTTCTGCTTTACTCCATACTTTTACACAGCGAGCAAATCGCGCCCTGATGTTTGTGCGAGTGCATGACGTCCGGACGTTCGTACTCTTCTTCGCAGCTGACGCACTGGTAAACGGTGATGGACGCATTGCCCAGCGCGTCGTAGCGCGGCTCGCTAATCCCGTCATCATACTGCTTGATGTAGTAGCGCCCGCCGGTGAGGATACCCATCAGCGGCGTCATCACCAGCGCCACGACCAGCGCAATCAGCGGCGAGAATGGCGCCAGCGTGGCACCGAGCAGGCCGAAGAAGGCGCAGATCGACAGGCCGGCCGCCAGAGCAAACGAAACCACCCCCACCGGGTTAACGTTGTAGATCATCCCGCGACGATATTCTGGCTGCGCCGGGGCGAGCCTGAGCAGACCTTTGTTGACGGTGATATCGGTGGCAACCACCACGACCCAGGCAATGGCAAAGTTAGAATAGAAACCAAGAATCCACGACAGCGCGCTGAACATATCGCCCTCCATCAGCGCCAGCGCGATGGCGAGGTTGACGATGACGAAGATAATCCGCCCCGGATAGCGTTTGGTGGTGCGCGTCCAGGCGCTGGTCCACGCCAGCGAGCCAGAATAGGCGTTGGTGACGTTGATTTTAATCTGTGAAATGACCACCAGCACCACGGCCAGGGTTAACGCCAGCCAGCCGGGTACCAGGTTATCAAAGACGCTGACGAACTGCTGTACCGGCTCGGTGTTGTGCACTGCCGGGAAGCGGGTCAGCAGATAAAAGCCGAGGAAGGCGCCGATGATCTGTTTTATCGCGCCTAATACCACCCAGCCAGGGCCTGCGGAAAAGACCGCCAGCCACCAGCTTTTGCTATTTTCCGCCGTTTTGGGCGGCATAAAGCGCAGGTAATCGATCTGCTCGCCGATCTGCATAATCAGCGACAGACAGACGCCGGCGCCGAGCATAATGGCAGTTAAATCGACCTGCGCCGCGTTATTCTTGCCGGCGAAGTTCATAAAGCCGTCCACCAACGCCGGGTCTTTGGCAATCAGCCAGGCCACCGGCACCACCATCAGCACCAGCCACAGCGGCGTGGTCCACACCTGCAGGCGGGTCAGGGCTTTCATACCGTAAACGACCAGCGGCAGCACCATCAGGGTGGCGATGAGATAGCCCATCCACAGCGGGATCCCTAATCCAACCAGCAGCCCCTGGGCCATAATCGAGCCTTCAAGGGCGAAGAAGATAAAGGTGAAGCCTGCGAAGATAATGCTGGTGATGACCGAGCCAAAATAGCCGAATCCGGCGCTGCGGGTGATTAAGTCGAGATCGATGTTATAGCGGGCGGCGGTAATCGCCAGCGGGATCCCGGTGAGGAAGATCACCAGCGCCGCCAGCAGGATGGCGTAAATCGCGTTGGTGGTGCCCCATGCCATGCCGATGCTGGCGCCGATGGAGAAGTCCGCCAGATAGGCGATGCCGCCCAGCGCGGTCACGGCGACGACGCCAGGCCCCCAGCGGCGGAAGCTCAGCGGAGCATAGCGGAGTGTATAGTCTTCCAGGGTTTCTCTGGAGCCTGATGGCCCGGTCTGGGCAGGTAACTCAGTTTTGATATCCAGTGATGACATAGTCATTCCTTAATGGTCAGGTATGACTGTAATTAGCAAACCTTATGCCACTTCGTAGAGCAGGCGCCGCAGGGGGCTGTGGGGGAGGGGGGGATAAAAAGAGGGCGTCGAATGCACCATCCGGGCGCGGGTGCGTCCGGATGGTGCAGGAACGTTTTAGCGCAGCATACCTTTGTCGACAAGGAAGGCGATGATGTTGTTCAGGCCATCGCCGCTTTTCAGGTTGGTAAAGGTCCACGGGCGCTCGCCGCGCATACGCATCGTATCGCGCTCCATCACCTCCAGCGACGCGCCCACATACGGTGCAAGGTCGGTTTTGTTGATCACCAGGAAGTCCGACTTCGTGATCCCCGGCCCCCCTTTGCGCGGGATCTTTTCCCCTTCCGCAACGTCAATGACGTAGATGGTCAGATCCGCCAGCTCCGGACTGAAGGTGGCGCTCAGGTTATCGCCGCCGCTTTCCACGAAGATCAGATCGAGGTTGCCGAATTTTTCGCTCAGCGCTTCTACCGCCGCCAGGTTCATCGACGCGTCTTCGCGGATCGCGGTATGCGGACATCCGCCGGTTTCGACGCCGACGATGCGCTCCGGCGCCAGCGCGCCCGCTTCGGTGAGAATACGCTGATCTTCTTTGGTGTAGATGTCGTTGGTGACGACGGCTAACTGCCAGCTGTCACGCATGGCTTTACACAGCGCTTCCAGCAGGGCCGTTTTCCCGGAACCGACCGGGCCGCCGACGCCGACGCGCAGCGGGTGTTTGTAGTTATGCATACTCTCTCCTAGGAACGGAATAATCGGGAATACTGGGTTTCATGCCGGGCGGAAGCAATGGCGGCCAGCGGCGTGGAGGAACCTATCGCGCTATCCGGCGCCGCAAGGGCGCAGGCCATATCCGCCGCGTAGCGATCGCACAGGCGTAAAATCAGCTGCTGGGCCGCCTGCTGGCCGAAGGGAACCAGCTTAACGCCCGCCATGACCGCGCTTTCGATCCAGCTGTAGCCAAGGCTCAGCGCCAGGTCGGGAAGTGCGATTTGCCAACGCACGCCGAGCCACGCCATGCCGGCGAGCTGGCTTTGCCGGCACAAACCGCGCCACGCCGGCGGGCAGTCCGGCTGCCAGTCGGCCAGCAGGCGGGCAAATGCCGTGCCGCGATTACGCTCTTCTTCACGCAGTTCGCGGGTCTCACGGCAGGCGAGCAGCCAGGCGGTCCAGCGCTGTGCTGACGGCAGATCGTCGTTTTCGCATGCCCGATACAGCCGGGCGAACAGAGGAAGATCGACGGTAAAAAAGCTCTGTTCCATCTGCTGCTGCTGCCAGCGTTCAAAAGCGGCGGCATCGGGTACCCAGCCTGCTTCGACTGCCCATTCCAGACCTTGCGACCAGCTATAGCCGCCGACCGGCAGGTTGCTGCTGGCCAGCTGCATCAACCGCAGGCGTTTTTCCGGCGTTGGCATTTAGTGACTGTGCTCGTGATGATGATGATCGTGGCCATGATCGTGACTATGACCGTGGCTGTGGCTGTGGCTGTGGCCGTGGCTTTCGCTGGCGTAGGCGCCGGCTTCCGGTTCAAACGGCAGATGCGCGAAAGTGACCTCCAGGCCGAACTGGCGCAGCATATCGTCCAGCACATGATCGTGGTGATAGCGCAGCTCTCCGGGCATGATTTGCAGCGGAACGTGGCGGTTGCCGAGGTGATAGCAGGCTTTCGCCAGGGTGAACGGATCGTCGCAATGCACCACGGACACGCCTTCATCTGCGGCGATAATTTGCACAAACTCGCTGCCGTCTTCATTGCTGAGCACATCCCCGCCGCGTAGCAGCAGGCCGCGCGGCAACAACAAACCGGCTTCGCGACCGTCGTTGAGGGTGACTTTGATACGACTTTTCACCCGCACATCGATCGGCAGCGTAAGGCTGGCGGTCAGTTTGCCAGGTGAATCCACTCGTTGGGTCAGATAGAGCATCCGGACTCCTTAAAACAGAAAATAACGTTGCGCCATCGGCAGGACATCTGCCGGTTCGCTGGTGATCAGTTCGCCATCGATGCGCACTTCATAGGTTTGCGCGTCGACGGTGATATTGGGCTGCAGGCCGTTATGGATCATGTCGGTCTTTTGTACCGTCCGGCAGCCTTTCACCACCGCCGTGGCGCTCTGCAGATTCAGACGCTGCGCCACGCCACTGTCGACCGCCGCCTGCGGCAGGAAGGTGAGGCGACAGTGATGGCGAGCGCTGCCCAGCGCGCCGAACATCGGGCGGTAGTGCACCGGCTGTGGCGTCGGAATCGAGGCGTTGATGTCGCCCATCGGGGCAATGGCGATCATACCGCCCTTGATCACCGTGGCCGGCTTAACGCCGAAAAACGCCGGGGACCACAGCACGAGATCCGCCAGTTTGCCCACTTCAATCGAGCCGACTTCATGGGCGATACCGTGGGTCAGCGCCGGGTTAATGGTGTACTTGGCGATATAGCGCTTCACGCGGAAGTTGTCGTTATCGCCGCGTTCTTCCGCCAGCGGCCCGCGCTGCACCTTCATCCGATGCGCCACCTGCCAGGTACGCAGAACGACTTCGCCCACGCGCCCCATCGCCTGCGAATCGGAAGAGGTCAGAGAGAAGGCGCCGAGATCGTGCAGAACATCTTCTGCCGCAATGGTTTCCCGGCGGATGCGGGATTCGGCAAACGCCACGTCTTCCGCAATATCCGGATCGAGATGGTGGCAGACCATCAGCATATCGAGATGTTCGTCAATGGTATTGACGGTGTAGGGCAGCGTCGGGTTGGTGGAGGAGGGCAAAATATTGGGGTGTGCGCAGGCGGTAATAATATCTGGCGCATGGCCGCCGCCGGCACCTTCGGTATGGAAAGTGTGGATCGTCCGTCCGGCAATCGCCGCCAGCGTATCTTCAACAAAACCCGATTCATTCAGGGTGTCGCTGTGCAGCGCCACCTGAATATCCATTTCGTCGGCGACCGTCAGCGCGCAGTTGATGGCGGCCGGCGTGGCGCCCCAGTCTTCATGAATTTTCAGGCCGATAACGCCTGCCGCAACCTGTTCGCGTAGCGCGTCCGGGTTTGAGCCGTTGCCTTTGCCCAGCAGACCAATATTCACCGGCAGACTGTCCGCGGCCTGTAGCATCCGCGAGATGTACCACGGCCCCGGTGTACAGGTGGTGGCGTGTGTCCCCGCGGCGGGGCCCGTTCCGCCGCCGACCATGGTGGTGACGCCGGAGACCAGCGCCTCTTCCGCCTGCTGCGGGCAGATCCAGTGGATGTGGGTATCGACGCCGCCGGCGGTGACTATCTTACCTTCGGCGGCAATAACCTCCGTCGCCGCGCCAATGGGGATAGTGACGTCAGGCTGGATATCGGGATTACCCGCTTTGCCGATTGCGACAATACGCCCCTCTTTGACACCAATGTCGGCTTTGACGATCCCCCAGTGATCGACGATCAGCGCATTGGTCAGCACCAGATCGACACAGTCGTCAGCGAGCATTTGTCCCTGGCCCATACCGTCACGGATGACCTTCCCGCCGCCGAACTTGACCTCTTCGCCGTAGGTGGTCAGATCGTCTTCGACCTCGATCCACAGTTCGGTGTCCGCCAGGCGCACTTTATCGCCGGTGGTGGGGCCAAACATGTCGGCATAGGCCTGACGTGAAATATCACTCATTGTTTGCCTCCAGATTTCCCATCACGTCGCCGCGAAAGCCGTATACCGCGCGACGACCGGCGAGCGCCACCAACTCTACTTCACGTTTTTGCCCTGGCTCAAAGCGGACCGCGGTGCCGGCGGCGATGTTCAGGCGATAGCCGGTGGCCTGCGCCCGATCAAATTTTAGCTCCGGGTTGACCTCGGCAAAATGGTAATGCGATCCAACCTGAATCGGCCGGTCGCCATGATTCTCAACGATAATGCTGCGGGTGGCGCGGCCAACGTTCAGAGCTATCTGTCCGGGCTGCACCTTATATTCACCTGGGATCATCGCGAAACCTCAGATAATCGGGTTGTGGACGGTGACCAGCTTCGAGCCATCCGGGAAGGTGGCCTCGACCTGGATGTCGGGGATCATTTCGGGTACGCCCTCCATGACCTGTTCGCGGCTTAACACGTGGCGGCCTTCTTCCATCAGCGCCGCGACGCTTTTACCGTCGCGGGCGCCTTCCATAATAAAGGCGCTGATTAAGGCCACGGCTTCCGGGTAGTTCAGCTTCAGGCCGCGGGCCAGGCGACGTTCCGCCACCAGTGCGGCGGTAAACAACAGCAGCTTGTCTTTCTCTCTGGGGGTCAGTTCCATAGCGTTCTCTCAGGTCAACCAGATTCGGGGAAGGACCGGGGACTTTCCGGTCAGATGCGGGCGCATAAACTGCCAGATATCACGCATCGCCCGCTGGCAAAGTAAGTTATCGTCACTTAAAAAGCGCACCGTCAGCAGGCCGTCAGTCAGCGTGGCGCCAGCATAATTGCCCAGCGTCGTGAGTCGTTCCCGCACGCCGTCAAGCAGGGCTTCACTGGCGGGATAGAACAGCAGAGTACCGACCCACGGGTACTGCGCCACGCTGGCCAGACGTCCGTCGGCCAGATGCAGGCGTTCAATGAGCAGCGGGGCATCATCCATCCATACTTCAAGACGATTGCTGAGGGCGCCATGGCTAAAGCTTTCACCGATGACCGGGCGGCCCAGGCACAGCAGATCCCAGGCCAGTAGCGTGCTGGAAGGGCAAAGATGAAAGGCGGTATGCAGACGGGCGCGGGCGCCGGGAAAGAAAATCGCGTCCTGCGGCAGCCACTCCAGCGTCGAGCGTTCCGCCAGCGTCAGGCGCTGATGTAAATGAGCCTGCGCGCCGCTGCTGCGGTAAAACTTACTGGCACCGGGCATGGTGATTAACGTGTGGCAGCCGCTATCGAGAGCGGCGCGAATCGTTAGCTCGTCACCACCGACAATCCCGCCCGGCGGGTGGAGTAAGTAGAGATGACAGGTATCGTCTTCAGGATAAAAGGGACGCTGGACGGTGAGCGGACCGACATGACGGGCGGAGGTGAGTACCGTTTTGCCGCCGCGATGTTGAAAATGAAGGTCCAGCGTAGCCTGCCAGCCTTTTTTATTCTCTGGTAACACGGTGCTGTGCAATGTTGTTACGCCCCTGCAAAATCAAGATAAAACAGCAGCGATGAGTATTGATCGGCGCGAAAGTATCTCGATCATATGAAAAGCTTATGAATTAAAAACAAGAAAACAGCCGCCTGTGCGGCGGCCGTTTAGCGAAAAGATTATTACGCCTGATAATCTTCGGCGTCAATGTCATAACCCGACGGTTCCCAGCGAATCGCGAGCAGCGACAGCAGGCCAATCAGCGGCGCGGCGGCGATAATCCAAAAGACCTGGGTATCCAGGGCCGCAACCAGCAGCGGGAAGAGGAACAGCGACAGGGTTGAGCTGCTGCGCATCAGAGTCTGGTTCAGGCCGACACCGACACCGCGCAGCGAAGTTGGATAGCTCAGCGAAGCAAAGGTCATGGTGTGGGCGCCGGGGCCAAACCCCTGGCCGAACAGGAACAGCGCCAGCATCGCCACGGCCGCGATGCCTTCGCCCGCGCCGTGCGGGCGGCCGATCAGCGCCAGTCCCAGCAGCGCCGCCAGCTGGCAACTGTAGCCCGCCAGCGACATCTTCCATGCCCCTAAGCGCGGCACCAGCCGCACTGCCAGCAGGCCGCCGACGAAAGCAAAGAGCAGGTTCAGCGCCAGGGAGATCACAATCGTGGTCAGCATCGACTGAACAAAGAAGCTGGAGATAATCACCGGCAGGCCGAAGGCGACGGCGTTATAGGCAAAGGAAGAGACGACCGACAGCAGCGTAGCGAGGGTGGTCCGCCGCAGATAGACGCCCTGGAACAGACGGAAATAGTTGCTCCACTGCGCTTTTTTCACCACCGGCGTCGGGTTATCCAGCGCGTCCTGCGCCACGTGGGCGTTGATGTTATAGGCCTTGCGCAGAATGGCGGCCGCTTCACGCAGGTTGCCCTGATTGGCGGCCCACACCGGCGACTCGCTCATATAGCGGCTGCGAATGGCGATAATCACCAGCGCAGGAACCGCGCCGAAGCCCAGAATCAGCCGCCACAGCCAGTCGCTGTGGCTTTCCGGCAGTACGGCATAGAACAAGAGCACCAGCAGATATGAAATACTGATAGCGGCGTACCACGTCGGGCACCACATGGCGACGCTGGCCGCTTTGTTGCCCGGCCCCTTAAGCTTTGAGAACTCACTCAGGAAGGCCATCGCCACCGGCAGATCGATACCGACGCCGAGGCCCATGACAAAACGGGCGCCGGTCAGCACGTATTCGTTGGGGGCCAGCGCGCAGGCGATCGCTGCCACCACAAAAAACAGCATATCGGCCATGAAGACGCGGTAGCGGCCGATTTTATCCGTCAGGTAGCCGCCCAGCAGCGCGCCGACGATGGCGCCGAAGGTGATGGCTGAGGCCACCATGCCGGTGCCGGCGGGCGTCAGGTTGAATTCACGGGTAATGTCTTTCAGGCCAAAGGCCAGGGAGCCAAGATCGTAGGCATCGAGAAAGATACCGCCGAGGGCGATACCCATAACAATCCGCGCATTGGTACGCCCGCTGCTGCCCTCATTGATTAAACGCGATACGTCAGCGGCGCCGCGTATCCACTGTACTTCCCCGCCAGGCGACCCCGCCGCTGCGACCGGAGCCGCGTTGATTACGTCTGTCATGATGTTGTTCTGTGCTGTCTTATAAAGGATTCAGAGTAAACATCGCGGCAGGCAGGGATAAATTATTTTTGGTTATAAGACATAGCTAAGTGATTGTTGTGAAATGATTATCTTTTTCTGGCCGGTGAGTTCAGGAGGATTGGCTGCCAAAAAGGGTAATTCAGAGAGAATGTCGGGATAAAGGGGGCCCGGCGCGCGCCACCGGGCGCCAGATTATTTCTGCTCAGGCGTTTTTTTGTTCTTTTTCAGCCGGGCCCAGATTTTGGTTTCCTGGCGCCGCCACAGACGCTGAATATTGTCGTGATGGCGCAGCAGAATCAGGCAGGAGAGCATAGAAACCGGGAAGGTATACTGCGGTTTGAACCACCAGACGTAGAAAGGGGCAATCAGCGCGCTGACAATAGCCCCGAGCGAGGAATAGCCGCTGAGCAGGATGGTCAGCAGCCAGGTACCCGCCATGACGCCGGTCAAATCCCAGCCGATGGGCGCGATTGCGCCGAAAGCGGTCGCCACGCCCTTACCACCGCGGAAGTTAAAGAATACCGGCCAGATATGGCCTACGCAGGCCGCAATGGCGACCAGACCCAGCCAGAAAGGCGTCAGGCCGAGCGCCCAGGCACCCCAGACGGGCAGCATGCCTTTGAGCACATCAAAAATAAGAACCGTTACGGCTGCTCCCTTGCCGCCAATTCGTAGTACGTTTGTCGCCCCAGGATTGCCGGAACCGCTATCGCGAGGATCGGGCAGGCCAGCGAGACGACACACCAGAATGGCGCTGGAAATTGAGCCGCAGAGGTAGGCAAGGATAACCAGTCCAGGCGCGATTGCACTCATCAGCTGTTCCATTTTGAAAATGTCGTTTTGTCCCCGCTATCCTTCGCGTCGCTGATGCGCTGGCGCACTTCTTTCGTGCCGTCATCGGAGCGTGCATGGAGCCAGAACGCTTGCTGCGCCGCTGCTTTCCTGCAATGCGAATTATTTAGGGGATGTCTTTGCATCTGTGGATAATACGCATAATTCGCCGGAAGTGGTATCCGGTTTAGCCAAAAAGCAGGCAGGTCGTGATGGATATTGTATTTATAGAGCAACTTTCGGTAATCACCACTATCGGTGTTTACGACTGGGAACAAACCATTGAACAGAAGCTGGTGTTCGATATCGAAATGGCGTGGGACAACCGCAAAGCGGCGAGCAGCGATGATGTCAATGATTGCCTCAGCTATGCTGATATCAGCGAGCTGGTGATTGGTCACGTTGAAGGCGGACGTTTTGCGCTGGTGGAACGTGTCGCGGAAGAGATTGCCGATCTGCTGCTGGAAAAATTCCCCTCGCCGTGGGTGCGGATTAAAGTCAGCAAACCGGGCGCCGTTGCCCGGGCGGCAAACGTGGGCGTGATTATCGAGCGCAGTCGGACGTAGCCTTAATCTGAAACAAAACTTTTCAGGTCATACTCGTTAAACAAATTGCGTTTATACCGGTCACAGGATCCGGCTATCGGGATATTTAATTGCCGCTCAGGGTCAGGACAGCACTCGAAATTTACGCGTACTCCGTGTACGCTCCGATTTCCTGCGCCGTCCGTCTCCAGACTGGCCGCATCAATATCACCTGATGGAATGGTTCAGCGTATCTGGTTTTTTCATTTTACTTTTAAAGGGTTTATTGGATGAGCGATATACACTCGCTGCTGGTGGCGGCAATATTGGGTGTGGTTGAAGGGTTAACGGAATTTTTACCTGTTTCCAGTACTGGCCATATGATTATTGTTGGCCATCTGCTGGGCTTTGAAGGCGAGACGGCAAATACTTTTGAGGTGGTCATTCAGTTAGGTTCTATTCTTGCCGTTGTCGTCATGTTCTGGCGTCGTCTGTTTGGTCTGATCGGTATTCATTTCGGTAAACCACCGGAACATGAAGGTCAGGGAAGCGGCCGTTTATCGCTGATTCATATTTTATTAGGGATGGTTCCGGCGGTGGTGCTGGGTCTGTTGTTCCACGATACCATCAAATCGTTGTTCAACCCGGTCAACGTCATGTATGCGCTGATCGTGGGTGGCCTGCTGCTGATCGCGGCGGAAGTGCTGAAGCCAAAACAGCCGCGTGCCGTCGGTATTGATGATATGACCTATCGCCAGGCATTTATCATCGGCTGCTTCCAGTGCCTGGCGCTGTGGCCCGGTTTCTCTCGCTCCGGTGCGACCATTTCCGGTGGGATGCTGATGGGCGTAAGCCGCTATGCGGCGTCAGAGTTCTCCTTCCTGCTGGCGGTGCCGATGATGATGGGGGCGACCGTGCTGGATGTGTATAAGAGCATCGGTTTCCTCAACGCCAGCGATATTCCGATGTTTGCCGTCGGCTTTATTATGGCGTTCATCGTGGCGCTGATCGCGATTAAAACCTTCCTGCAGCTGATTAAACGTATTTCGTTTATCCCGTTTGCTATCTACCGTTTTGTCGTCGCGGCAGTGGTTTACGTTATCTTCTTCTGAGTTTTCAGCGCCGGTAAAACCGGGCCCTCAGTCGCAAGGCTGAGGGCAGCGCTCTTCCTTCCACTTCGCGACCGCCAGTATGCGGCGCCGCGTCAGCTCCTCACGAATCTCCGGCCCTTTAAAGCCCTGAGCAACCACCTCTTTCGTAGAGACCGATTGGGCGACCTCCCAGGCTTCAAGCAGCAGGCGTCCCTGCGGATAATCGCGGGCTTCGAATCCGGTACGTCCGCGCACATCGGCTTCGCTGGTTAAGGCGATTTGCATGACCCGCTGCGGCTTACGCCAGGCGTCGATATTATCAAACAGTTTGACCAGCGTTTTGGGCTGCAGTATTGGCAGGGTATGAATCAGGTCGTGGAATTCGGCGACCAGCTTCGCCAGATCGCGAATGTCGTTCGGTACGCGCAGACGGGCGCAGAGCTGCTCGACCAGCCTGACGCCTGCCGGACCGTGGCCGTGATGGCGCGGCCAGAGCGCTTTTGGCGTCAGCCCTTTGCCGAGATCGTGACATAGCGTTGCAAAGCGAACGTCAATCTCCGGCGACAGCATTGCCGCCATCGTCAGAGTCATCAGCGTATGTACACCGGTGTCGATTTCCGGGTGCCATTTAGCCGGTGCCGGAACGCCGTACAGCGCGTCAATTTCCGGGAACAGCACGCCGAGCGCGTGGCAGTCGCGTAAGGTCTGGAAAAAGACCTGGGGATTACGGGTGCCAAGGGCGTTTTCCGTCTCCTTCCAGACCCGTTCTGGCGTCAGATGCGCCAGTTCGCCGGCGTCGGCCATGACGCGCATCAGCGCCATTGTTTCGTCGGCAATACGGAAGCCCAGGTGGGCATAGCGGGCGGCGAAGCGCGCCACGCGCAGAACGCGCAGCGGGTCTTCGCTGAAGGCGGGTGAGACGTGGCGCAGCAGGCGCAGACGCAAATCGGCCTGGCCGCCGTAGGGATCGATAATCAGGCCATCGGCATCCTGAGCCAGCGCATTAACCGTCAGATCGCGGCGCAGCAGATCCTGTTCCAGCGTGACGTCCGGGGCGGCATAGCAGGTAAAACCGGTGTAGCCGGAGCCTGATTTACGCTCGGTACGTGCCAGAGCATACTCTTCCCGGCTTTTCGGGTGCAGAAATACGGGGAAATCGCGGCCTACCTGCTGGTAGCCCGCCTCAAGCAACTGCTCAGGCGTGGCGCCAACTACGACCCAATCTCTGTCTTTGACCGGTAGGCCTAATAACGCATCCCGAACTGCACCACCGACCAGATAAATCTTCACGCCTGACTCTCCCGTATCCACTTTGCTCAAGATGATACGTAAGTCTGGCAGAGAAGACGAATTAGTTCATCCACCGGTCTTTACGTTTACGGCTCGGGACCAGATGCGGCAGCACCAGACCGAGCAGCAGTCCGACGCCAAGCACGCCGCCGCCGTACATAAACCACTGCATGATAATAGTGCGCTGCTTATCATCCAGCTGCAGATTCGCGGCATTCACCTTCTTCTGGGCGACAACCAGCTCATTTTTCAGCTTTTGGTTTTCATCTTTCAGCGCGTTGATGACGGTATCGCTGCCGGCGACCTTTTTCTGCATGTCGGCGGTGCGCTGATTCCAGGTGGTGTCGATGTTATTGAGTTTGTCGGTCAGGGTTTTCACCTGATTTTCCAGATCCGGCACGCGGGTGCGCAGGCTGGGCTCGGTGCTCAGCTCTTTCAGCGGAATCCACGCGGTACGGCCGTTGCCGTCGCGGATCTGGGCATAACCGGTGCTGTCATTGGTCTGCAGCAGAGAAACTTCTTCCCCGGCGTTAATGGTGCCCTGAAGACGATAATTATCGCCCGGCCCCGTGCGAACCCAGGTGTTCAGTTCATCAGAAACATAGCGTTTTTCTTCTGCATGAACCGCCGTGGCGGCGCTGAGCGCCAGCAAAGTAAAAGTGATAAGGCGTAATTTTGGCATCAGGTCATCGTTTGATCATAAAAAGTTGAACGATAGTAGTGGCATCGCCATAGCGACGCAAAGTTTTCTGCCACAATCGGAAACATCCGGGAGGTGGCCCGGCAAAATGCGCATTGCATGGAGAATCGCCGCAAAATACTATCTACTGACAAAAAATATCGGCGATAGTTCGCCGTATTTTCCCGGCAGCGCAAAGAAGCGGAAGAATTCAGTCATGGCTCAAGAAATCGAATTAAAATTTATCGTCTCCGACAGCGGCGTGGAAACACTGCGCCAGCACCTTAACGCGCTTAATGCCCAGCACACGCCTGCGGGTCAATTGCTCAATATTTACTATGAAACGGCGGATAACTGGCTGCGCCGTCACGATATGGGACTGCGCATCCGTGGCGATCGCGGTCAGTATGAAATGACCCTGAAAATCGCCGGGCGCGTGGTGGGCGGATTGCATCAGCGTCCGGAATTCAACATCCCGCTGGCAAGCCCGGAACTGGCGCTGGAACGTCTGCCTGCCGAAGTCTGGCCGCAGGGCGAACTGCCCGCGGATCTGGCGCAAAACGTACAGCCGCTGTTCAGTACCGATTTTGAACGTGAAAAATGGGTGGTCAGCGAAGGGGAGAGCCAGATTGAAATTGCGCTCGATCGCGGGGAGGTGAAAACCCCCGAGCATCAGGAGGCGATTTGCGAGCTGGAGCTGGAACTGCTCTCTGGTAAGACGGAGGATGTGCTGGCGCTCGCCCGTCGTCTGCTGGAAACCGGCGTGCTGCGCCAGGGAAGTCTCAGCAAAGCGGCGCGCGGCTACCATCTTGCCCAGGGGAACGATGCGCGCCCGGTGCAGCCATTCGGCGTTCTGCAGGTGGCGCCCAAAGCCAGCGTAGAGCAGGGGCTGGAGGCGTCGCTGGAAAACGCGCTGGCGCACTGGCTCTATCATGACGAGGTCTGGAGCCGCGGTAATCCGATGGCAAAAGGGGAAATCCTTCGCGCCATCGCCCGGATACGTCATGCGCTGGTGCTGTTTGGCGGTATCGTGCCGCGTAAGGCCACCGCGCAGCTGCGCGAACAGCTTGGGGAAGCGGAAGCTGCCCTGACGGAGGCTGGAAAGGATCCGGCGGCGCTGTTCAGCATTGCCGCAGTCAGCGCGAAGCTCGCGTTGACCGAATGGCTGGTGAGCCGTAGCTGGCGCGCCTTTTTAAATGAGAACGCGCAGAAGAAGATCGCCGGCTCTTTTAAACGTTTCGCCGATATCCAGCTTTCGCGGGCGGCGGCGGAGTTAAAAAATGCGTTCCAGCAGACGCTGGGGGACGATTACGACGGCCAGCTGCCGCGTCTGGCCCGCGACATAGACTGCATTCAGCTGCTCGCCGGCGCCTATGCCGATGCTGCGGCCTCCTGGCTGGAGAACTGGCTGGAAGTCCGTCGCGCTATTGAGCACAAAGATCGCAGCGTCATTGAATATTTCCGCCGCCAGGCGCTGGCCGCGGAGCCATTCTGGCTGCATAGTGGAAAACGATAATTTCAGGCCAGGGAGACCCCTATAATGCCGCTTTCTTCACAGTTACAGCAGCACTGGCAGACGGTTGTAGACCGACTGCCGGCGGATTTTCCATTATCCACGTTAAGTCCGCAGGCGCAGTCGGTGATGGCGTTCAGCGATTTCGTCCAGCAGAGTCTGGTGGCGCAGCCGCAGTGGCTGACCGAGCTTGAAAACTCGCCCCCCGAGGCGCAGGAGTGGCGTCACTATGCCGACTGGCTACAGGCCGCCCTGGCCGGTGTCAACGACGAAGCGACGCTGATGCGTGAGCTGCGACTGTTTCGCCGCCGGATCATGGTGCGCATCGCCTGGGCACAAGCGCTGTCGCTGGTCAGTGAAGAGAGCAGTTTGCAGCAGCTAAGCGCGCTGGCGGAGACGCTGATTGTCGCCGCCCGCGACTGGCTTTACACCGCCTGCTGTAACGAATGGGGAACCCCTACCAGTGCCGAAGGTAAAGCGCAGCCGCTGCTGATCCTCGGGATGGGGAAACTGGGCGGAGGCGAACTCAATTTCTCGTCGGACATCGATCTGATTTTTGCCTGGCCTGAACATGGCGCAACCCGCGGCGGACGCCGCGAGCTGGATAACGGGCAGTTCTTTACCCGCCTCGGGCAGCGGCTGATTAAAGTCCTCGACCAGCCGACGCAGGATGGCTTTGTTTATCGCGTTGATATGCGCCTGCGCCCCTTCGGCGACAGCGGGCCGCTGGTGCTGAGCTTTGCCGCGCTCGAAGATTACTATCAGGAACAAGGGCGCGACTGGGAGCGCTACGCGATGGTCAAAGCGCGGATCATGGGCGATAACGAAGGCACCTATGCCAACGAACTGCGCGCCATGCTGCGGCCCTTCGTCTTCCGTCGCTACATCGACTTCAGCGTGATCCAGTCGCTGCGTAATATGAAGGGGATGATTGCCCGTGAAGTTCGTCGTCGCGGGCTGAAGGACAATATCAAGCTCGGTGCGGGCGGTATCCGCGAAATCGAATTTATCGTACAGGTCTTCCAGCTGATCCGCGGAGGACGCGAACCGGCGCTCCAGCTACGGGCGCTGCTTCCGACGCTGGCGGCGATCGATGAGCTGCACCTGCTGCCGGAAGGCGATGCTGCCCGGTTGCGTGATGCCTACCTGTTCTTACGTCGCCTGGAAAACCTGCTGCAAAGCATCAATGACGAGCAGACGCAAACTTTGCCGCAGGATGCGCTTAATCGCGCTCGCCTGGCGTGGGGGATGCATGTTGATGACTGGGAAGCGCTGACCGCGCAGCTGGAAGAGAAAATGGCCAGCGTACGGCGAGTGTTCAACGACCTAATTGGCGATGATGAAGCGCAATCACCGGATGAGCAGCTGGAGGAGTACTGGCGTGAGTTGTGGCAGGATGCGCTGGAAGAGGATGACGCCAGCCCGGCGCTGGCCCATCTTGCGGATGACGACCGTCGCAGTGTGCTGGCGCTGATTGCCGATTTTCGTAAAGAGCTGGATAAACGCACTATCGGCCCGCGCGGGCGCCAGGTGCTGGATCAGCTGATGCCGCATCTGCTCAGCGAAGTGTGTTCGCGGGCCGATGCGCCGGTGCCGTTGGCGCGGATTACGCCGCTGTTGACCGGTATCGTCACCCGAACCACCTACCTGGAATTGCTCAGCGAGTTTCCCGGTGCGTTGAAACATCTGATTAGCCTCTGCGCCGCTTCGCCGATGGTTGCCAGTCAGCTGGCGCGCCATCCGCTGCTGCTGGATGAACTGCTGGATCCCAATACGCTGTATCAACCGACGGCGACCGATGCCTATCGCGATGAGCTACGTCAGTATCTGCTGCGGGTGCCGGAAGAGGACGAAGAGCAGCAGCTGGAGGCGCTGCGCCAGTTTAAGCAGGCGCAGCTGCTGCATATTGCCGCCGCCGATATTGCCGGTACGCTGCCGGTAATGAAAGTGAGCGATCACTTAACCTGGCTGGCCGAAGCGATGATTGATGCGGTGGTCCAGCAGGCGTGGATGCAGATGGTGGCGCGTTATGGCCAGCCGACGCACCTGCATGACCGCCAGGGGCGTGGTTTTGCGGTCGTCGGTTACGGGAAACTGGGGGGCTGGGAGCTGGGCTACAGTTCTGACCTTGACCTGGTGTTCCTGCATGATTGTCCGATGGAGGTGATGACCGACGGGGAGCGCGAAATCGACGGTCGCCAGTTCTATCTGCGCCTGGCCCAGCGCATTATGCACCTCTTCAGCACCCGCACCTCTTCAGGGATTCTCTACGAAGTGGATGCTCGCTTACGTCCGTCTGGTGCGGCGGGTATGCTGGTCACCACTGCCGATGCGTTTGCCGACTACCAGAAGAATGAGGCCTGGACCTGGGAACATCAGGCCCTGGTGCGTGCCCGCGTAGTCTATGGCGATCCGGCGCTGCAGGAGCGTTTTGATACCATCCGACGCGATATCCTCAGCACGCCGCGTGAAGGGGCGACGCTGCAGACCGAAGTGCGGGAAATGCGGGAGAAAATGCGCGCCCATCTCGGCAATAAGCATCGGGATCGCTTTGATATTAAAGCCGATGCCGGGGGCATTACCGACATTGAATTTATTACCCAGTATCTGGTCCTACGCTATGCGCACGATAAACCGAAGCTGACGCGCTGGTCTGATAACGTGCGTATTCTGGAACTGCTGGCGCAAAACGACATTATGGATGATGAAGAAGCGCAGGCGTTGACCCATGCGTACACCACGCTGCGCGATGCGCTGCATCATCTGGCGTTGCAGGAACAGCCGGGGAACGTCGCCCCGGACGCCTTTACCCATGAACGTCAGCAGGTGAGCGCCAGCTGGCAGAAGTGGTTGATGGCTTAACTAAAAAACCGGGTGTGCTATTATCGCGCGCAAAGTTTGTATCTCGCAGGAGAGAGTCATGAAAGTAACGCTGCCGGAGTTTGAACGTGCAGGAGTGTTGGTGGTTGGCGATGTCATGCTGGACCGCTACTGGTATGGTCCCACCAGCCGTATTTCCCCCGAAGCCCCGGTACCGGTGGTCAAGGTGGAAAATATCGAAGAGCGTCCCGGCGGTGCGGCAAACGTGGCGATGAACATCGCCTCTCTCGGTGCGACCTCTCGCCTGGTTGGCCTGACCGGGATTGATGACGCAGCGCGTGCGCTCAGTAAGGCGCTGGCGGATGTCAACGTGAAGTGCGATTTTGTCTCCGTGCCGACTCACCCGACTATCACCAAGCTGCGCGTGCTGTCGCGCAACCAGCAGCTGATCCGCCTGGATTTCGAAGAGGGATTCTCCGGCGTCGATCCGCAGCCCATGCACGACCGCATTCAGCAGGCGCTGGGTACCATCGGGGCGCTGGTATTGTCCGATTATGCAAAAGGCGCGCTGGCCAGCGTGCAGACCATGATTAAGCTGGCGCGCGATGCCGGCGTACCGGTGCTGATCGATCCGAAAGGCACCGATTTTGAACGCTATCGCGGCGCCACGCTGCTGACGCCGAACCTCTCCGAATTTGAAGCCGTAGCGGGCAAGTGCAAAGACGAAGCGGATATTGTCGAACGCGGCCTGAAAATTATTGCGGATTTCGAACTCTCTGCGCTGCTGGTGACTCGTTCCGAGCAGGGGATGACGCTGTTGCAGCCGGGCCGTCCGCCGCTGCATATGCCGACTCAGGCGCAAGAAGTGTATGACGTCACCGGTGCCGGCGATACGGTCATTGGCGTGCTGGCGGCGACGCTGGCCTCCGGCAACACTCTGGAAGAGGCGTGCTACTTTGCCAACGCGGCGGCCGGCGTCGTGGTCGGCAAGCTGGGGACATCCACCGTTTCACCTATCGAACTGGAAAACGCCGTGCGCGGGCGCGCGGAGACCGGGTTCGGCGTGATGAACGAAGATGAACTGAAACAGGCCGTTGCGGCGGCGCGTAAGCGCGGCGAGAAAGTGGTGATGACCAACGGCGTGTTTGACATTCTGCACGCGGGCCACGTCTCTTATCTGGCTAATGCGCGCAAGCTCGGCGATCGCCTGATCGTTGCGGTCAACAGCGATGCGTCGACCAAACGTCTGAAAGGCGAGTCTCGTCCGGTTAACCCGCTGGAGCAGCGTATGATCGTGCTCGGCGCGCTGGAAGCCGTCGACTGGGTCGTCTCATTTGAAGAGGATACGCCGCAGCGCCTGATTGCCGGCATTCTGCCGGACCTGCTGGTCAAAGGCGGCGACTATAAGCCGGAAGATATCGCGGGTAGCGAGGAAGTCTGGGCGAACGGCGGCGACGTTCTGGTGCTGAACTTTGAAGATGGTTGCTCTACGACCAACATCATTAAGAAGATCCAGAAAGACAGCGGTAAGTAATTTGTCGCGCCGGGCGGGCGTCCTGGGGGAGCGGGTTGCGTATCGCGAGGCCGAAGAAACCCGGATAACGTCCGACAAAAATAGCCGACGATCGTCAGATCGCCGGCTTTTTTTTATTTATTGATGACAGAGATGATTCAGCGCAATAAACAGACGATTCGAGCGCATTTTTCGTACAGAAAGCGTTAGCGTAAGTATAAATACTGAAGTCAGTAGAAAGCATATGACCAATCAGAACACACACGGCTGAAGGAGTATGCGGATGAATCATCACGAACTGTATTCAATGAAGAACTTTGATTTTCTGGCCCTGAGTTTCGCCAGAATGCATGCACAAGGACACTCCGTTGATCTCCAGGCTATAGTCGGCAATATGGATGAAGATCATCGTGAATGGTTTTGCCAACGGTATGAGCTCTACTGCCGTCAGGTGAGTGAAGAGGCAGCGTCGGAACCAGAGCTAGAACACTGAAACAACAACGGGCCTGAGGGCCCGTTATTTTTTACTGCTTCTCTTCGACGGTCGGGGCGGCCGCGCGGCTTTCCAGATCGCTGATTCGCTGCTCCAGCAGCGCCAGTTTTTCGCGGGTGCGCAGCAGCACCTGCGTCTGCACATCAAACTCTTCGCGACTGACCAAATCCAGGCGGGTCAGCTGTGACTGGAGTACCTGACGGATCTTTTTCTCGACATCTTCCCCAAGATCGCGAAGGCCTTTCGGCATCGATTCATGGACCTGGCGGGCGATTTGTTCAATTTTTTTCGGGTCAATCATGGTGGTTTCCTGCTCTGGTCGATTTATCGCTCATTGTAGTGCGATCGACGCTGCCTATAAACCAGAAATGTTTGAAGCTTATGCATTGCCGATGATAATCAATAGCGTTATAGTGATCTCGCTTATTCTCAGGGCGGGGCGAAATTCCCCACCGGCGGTAAATCAACCATGGCGTTGAAAGCCCGCGAGCGCTTTCTGCAACAGCAGAAAGGTCAGCAGATCCGGTGTAATTCCGGGGCCGACGGTTAAAGTCCGGATGGGAGAGAGTAACGGCTCAGTCGGGTTTCGATCCGCTTGCGTTGACTTTTGCCGCTAAACCGGCGCTCCTAAGACTGCCCTGATTCTGGTAACCATAATTTTAATGAGGTTTATTTACCATGAATCAGACGCTCCTTTCCTCTTTTGGTACCGCTTTTGAACGTGTGGAACACGCTTTAAATGCACTGCGCGAAGGCCGCGGTGTGATGGTGCTTGATGATGAAGACCGTGAAAACGAAGGCGACATGATTTTCGCCGCTGAAACCATGACCGTTGAGCAGATGGCGCTGACCATTCGCCACGGCAGCGGCATTGTCTGCCTGTGCCTGACCGATGAACGCCGTAAGCAGCTTGACCTGCCGATGATGGTGGAAAACAACACCAGCGCATACGGCACCGGTTTTACCGTGACCATCGAAGCTGCAGCAGGCGTCACCACCGGCGTTTCCGCCGCTGACCGCGTGACCACCGTGCGCGCGGCCATTGCCGACGGCGCTAAACCTTCCGATCTCAACCGTCCAGGCCATGTCTTCCCGCTGCGTGCGCAGCCGGGCGGCGTGTTGACCCGCGGTGGTCATACTGAAGCGACCATCGATCTGGTGACGCTGGCGGGCTTTAAGCCGGCTGGCGTGCTGTGTGAACTGACGAACGACGATGGCACTATGGCGCGGGCGCCAGAGTGCATTGCGTTCGCACAGAAGCAGAATATGGCCGTGGTCACCATTGAAGATCTGGTGGCCTATCGCCGCGCACATGAGCGCAAAGCCAGCTGATTCTGGCCCCGCCTCATGACAAAGCCCACCTCAGCGTGGGCTTTGTTGTTTTTGCCATCAGCCAATGCCCATTGCCTGCAGCGCAACCAGACTTAATCCCATCACCGACATGCCGCACAGTACGCCATAGCTTGGGTTGCTCTGCGGATCGATCTCTTTTGCCAGTGGCATCAGCTCATCGACCGACAGCGCCACCATGATCCCGGCGACGGCGGCCATAATGGCGCCCATCATGACCGGTGACACCAGGTTTCCGAGGATCAGCCAGGCCAGCAGGCCGCCGAGAATTTCCGCCATACCGGAAAGCCCTGCCCAGAGTACCGCCTTATACCGTGAACCGGTGGCGGCATAAACCGGCCCGGCCACCGCCAGCCCCTCGGGAATATTGTGTAAAGCGACCGCCAGCGCGACGCCCATGCCCAGCTCGAGGTTATTACTGGCCGTTACAAAGGTGGCGATCCCTTCCGGAAAGTTGTGCAGGCTGATGCCCAGAGTCAACAACATGGCGGTTCGGCGGAGGTTACGCGGACGCGGCATACCCGGCGACATTAGATCCTGCGGATGCGCGTGGGGCAGCATGCGGTCAAGCGCAAAGTAGCCCAGCAGGCCGATGACAAACATGCCGTAACCGAGCAGCGGCGACATGCCCTCCGCGTTCAGCGCGGCGGGCAGCATCTCCATCAGCGAGATAAGCAGCATGATACCCGCGGCAAAGCCCAGGGAAAATCCCAGCAGCCGGTTGGATGGCTTCTGACCCAGGACGCCAAAAATAGCCCCGATGAATGTGGCGCTACCCGCCAGCAGCGTCAATATTAAGGGTGACGACATTATTCATTTCCTTTGATAATGATTATCATTAATGATATCCAGATTATCAGCTCGCGACGAGAGGGCGATGCGACCCTTTACAGCGAATTACATTCAAATTTTCTGACGATCATCATCATGCTTATCTGAGTTTATCCTGATGCAAAAAAGCGTAATGTTGAGGCATCACAATTCCTCTGTTTAAGGATATCACCATGTCCCGTACCCGAATGCCAGCGTTGTTTTTAGGCCACGGCAGCCCGATGAACGTGCTGGAAGATAACGTCTATACCCGCGCCTGGCGGCAGCTGGGCGAAACATTGCCGCGGCCAAAAGCTATCGTTGTAGTTTCTGCGCACTGGTTTACTCGCGGTACCGGCGTCACGGCTATGGAAACGCCGAAGACGATCCACGATTTTGGCGGCTTCCCGCAGGCGCTGTACGATACGCATTACCCGGCTCCCGGTTCTCCTGAACTGGCGCAGCGTCTGGTTGAGCTGCTGGCGCCGGTGCCCGTGACCCTGGATAAAGAAGCCTGGGGCTTCGATCATGGCTCATGGGGCGTGCTGATAAAAATGTACCCCGATGCGGATATCCCGATGGTGCAGCTGAGCATCGACAGCACCAAACCGGCAGCCTGGCATATGGAAATGGGACGTAAGCTGGCGGCGCTACGCGATGAAGGTATCATGCTGGTGGCGAGCGGTAACGTGGTGCATAACCTGAGAACGGCACGCTGGCATGGCGAGAGCACGCCTTACCCGTGGGCGGAATCATTTAATGACTACGTCAAGACCAACCTGAGCTGGAAGGGACCGGTTGCAGAGCATCCGCTGGTGAACTATCTGGCGCATGAGGGCGGATCGCTTTCTAATCCGACGGCGGATCACTTCCTGCCGCTGCTCTACGTTCTGGGTACCTGGGACGGCGAAGAGCCGATAACGATTCCGGTGGAAGGGATGGAGATGGGATCGCTGAGCATGCTGTCGGTGCTGATTGGGGCGTAGAAGGTAGCGGAAAAACCCCGGCAGGCGTTAGCGCGGCCGGGGCAGATCTTATTCGACGAAAATGTGCGGGTAGAAACGCGACAGATCCTGGGTGATCAGCGCCCGATCCTCGCGTACGCCAATCCCGGCGGGCATATCGTTGATGAGCCAGCTGCCGATCAGCGTGTAGCTGTCACCAAACTTCGGCAGCGGATAGAACTCCTGCACGATAGTGCCTTCTTCTCCGTATGGACCCTCTACCGCTTCCAGTACTTTGCCGTTTTCCACGATCGACACGTTGGCCCCTTCACGGGAGAAGATCGGCTTAATGACGTACTTCTCCATCTCCGGATGCGCATCTTCGCTGAAGTAAGCCGCCAGCAGATTAGGGTGGTTCGGAAACATCTCCCACAGCAGCGGAAGCAGAGCTTTGTTCGAGATGATGCTCTTCCACGCCGGTTCGAGCCAGCGTACGCCCGCGTCTTCCAGTTTGGTAGAGAACATCTCGCGCAGCATATACTCCCACGGGTAGAGCTTGAACAGGTTGCCAATCACCTGATCCTGCAGGTCGGTAAACTGACCTTTTTCACCCAGGCCGATATCTTCGATATACAGAAACTCGGTCGCCACACCCGCTTCTGCGGCACAGTCCTGCAGATACTGCACGGTACCGCGATCTTCTTCGGTATCGCGGCAGCAGGCCATATGCAGCAGCTGGAAGCCAAACTGTTCGCGCAGCTCGGAAAAACGCTCGATCAGCTTTTCCTGCAGGCTGTTGAACTGGTCGCTGCCTGCTGGCAGCTGGCCGGCGTTGATCTGATCTTCCAGCCAAATCCACTGGAAGAAGGCGGCTTCATACAGCGAGGTTGGGGTATCGGCGTTGTTCTCCAGCAGCTTCGGTTCGCCCACGCCGTCCCATGCCAGATCGAGACGCGAGTAGAGCGACGGCTGGTTGGTTTTCCACGACTGGCGCACGAAGCCCCAGGTATGTTTCGGAATGCGGAACTTCGCCATCAGCTCATCGCTGGCGACGACTTTTTCCACTGCCTGCAGGCACATCTGGTGTAGCCCGGCGGTGACCTCTTCAAGCTTTTCAACCTGGGCCAGCGTCAGTTTGTAATAGGCCTCTTCGCTCCAGTACGGCTCGCCATACATGGTATGAAAGTTGAAGCCGTATTCGGTCGCCTTCTCACGCCAGTCCGGGCGTTCCGTGATGCTGATTCTTTCCATGTGATTTAGCCGCCCATTGAGCGTTTAGTCGAACTGGTGCCTGCAGCGCTGCGCTGCATAGCAGATTGCTTCGCGACCGACTCACCAAACCCGCCGCGAGTGACGGTGCTGGTGGTGGCGGGTTTTGGTGCCATCGCCGTTTTCGGTACATTCATCGTCCGGCCCGGCTGTGCGGCGCCGTAGCTCTTACCGCCGGCATCGGTGTACTGACCATAGGCTGGGCTGGCCGGGTTTTTCGAGCTGAACAGCGGCTGCTGTGCGCCCATGCCGCCACCCATCATACGGCCCATCATGTAGCCTGCCATCAACGGCATCCAGAAGCTGCCGCTGCTTTGTGCCTGCGCCTGGTTTTCTGGCGCGACGCCTGCCTGAGCCGGCGTTTGCTGGCACTGGCCTTCGCCGAATTCAGCGACGCAATCTTCGCGCGTGGCGTATTTCGGCGCGGTACGCACCGCTTCCTTCTGCGCGTTGTTGAAAGCGGTGGTGCATTCTGCGCTTTTGCCCGGGTTGGCTGCAGAGCAGTCATCGGCGTTTTGGTACAGAGAAACCGTCTCGTCGGTTTTTTCACAACCGGCAAGCATAAATACGGCCGTAACGGCAAGGGCGACCGGCGTCAGATGGCGCGCGCTCCAGCTTTTACGGAACGAGGCATGATTGATATTTTTTGTCCGTTTCATATTTGTCTTCCAGGACCCAGTGGTATTGCGGTTTGTTAACGCTCAGGATAGAGGATGAGTGGTGGAAAATGAAGCGAAGAGGGAGGGAAAGGAGGGGATCTTTACGTTGCCTTACGTTTAGCGCTTCGCTTAGCGGAATTCGTTAAGCGAAGCGCCATGACGCAACGACGATTACTGGCGGAAAGGATTCGCGCCGCTGGTTTTCGTGGTGCGGGTCGAAGCCGGTGTTGCCGCCGGGGCTGCATTGCTGCTGTAGCCATCAGCGTTAGCATCCTGCTGCGGGGTTTCCGGTGCGACGCTATCTGGTGATGTCGAGACCGGTTTGCCCAGCGTGTTGTTCAGCGCCAGCAGATCCTGCTCGTTCAGAGTACCGAGCGCAGATTTAATGTTCAGCTGGTTAATCAGGTAGTTATAACGTGCGCTGGAGAGCTGCTGCTTCGCGTTGTACAGAGTGGTGGTGGCATCCAGGACGTCGACGATGGTACGCGTCCCCACGGAATAGCCGGCTTCCATCGCATCAAGGGAGCTCTGCGCAGAGACCACCGCCTGTTTGTAGGCGTTGATGCTGCTGATAGAGGCGTTGATGTTATTAAAGGAAGAACGAACGGTCTGAACTACGCTGCGATGTGAGCTTTCCAGCTGTTCGCTGGCGCCAACGAAGTTGTACTGCGCCTGTTTCACCTGCGAGTTCACCATCCCGCCCTGATACAGCGGCAGCGAGAAGCTCAGGCCAATTTTGTTCTGCCCGGCATCAGTGTCGCCATAGCGCGTTGGATCGTTGGTTTTTGAACCGTTGTAGGTGGTGTTTGAGATCCCGGTCGAGGCGGTTAAATCCAGGGTCGGCAGATGGCCGTCCTGCGCCTGGCGAATCTGTTCGCGGGCGAGGTCCTGGTTCAGACGCGCCTGCAGCAGCGACAGGTTGCGGTTTTCCGCTTCCTTCAGCAGCGCATTTACCGTCTGCGGTTTGTTGGTTTTAAAGCCGTCAACGTTCAGCGATGCCAGCTCCGGATAGTAGTTGCCGGTTACCTGGCGCAGCGCTTCTACCGCGTTGTCGAGGTTATTGCGTGCGGTCACTTCGTTTGCCAGTACTGAATCGTACTGTGAACGGGCGTTCTGCACGTCGGTGATCGCCACCAGGCCTACGTTAAAGCGCTGTGTGGTCTGATCCAACTGGCGGTAAATTGCCTGCTTCTGCGCTTCGGTATAGGAAAGCGTATCAATCGCGCTGAGGACGTTAAAGTAAGCCGTCGCGGTGTTCAGAATCAGCGTTTGCTGGTCAGTCTGATAGGTGACATCCTGAATACCGGCCGCTTTTTCCTGCAGCGTCAGGGCGCGCCACTTCGACATATCAAACAGGGTCTGCGTTAACTGCAGCGAGCCGCTGGTGACGTTCGAGTTCACGCCGTTGCTGTCGCGATAGCCATTGGTGTAAGTATAATCTGCGCCCAGACCAAGCTGAGGCAGTAACGGGCTACGTGCTTCATTGATCTTCTCGAATGCAGCATCACGATCGGCTGCTGATTTACGCAGGTCAGGGTTGCTGACGCGCGCCTGCTGATAAACCTGCATCAGGTTTTCTGCCTGGCTCATGGCGCTGAAGCCAGTCAGGCCCAGACCGATGAGGATGGGGAAAAGTTTCTTCATTTGCATTCCTTGTTGTGAAGCATAAAGCGCTGCCCAAATTCTAAATATATTTGCTGATTGTATCGAGTCTGCCGCGGTAAAAAGTTGGCGTTACGTGCCATCCGGCGGTAATTTGCACCAATCTAACATACAGGCTGTAAAACGATAGCCAAACGGCTTATAAATCCTTACTTTCGGATGCGCAGGACAGAGACAATGAGCAAGCCCAATCAGCAAGGAATCACCTTCTCTAAAAACGATGTAGAAATTATTGCACGCGAAACGCTTTATCGTGGTTTTTTTTCGCTGGATTTATACCGTTTTCGCCATCGCCTGTTTAACGGTGGAATGAGCGGCGAGGTGACGCGCGAAATTTTTGAGCGCGGGCATGCCGCAGTCTTGCTACCCTTTGACCCGGTACGTGATGAAGTGGTGCTGGTCGAGCAAATCCGCATCGCCGCGTATGATACCAGCGAGAGCCCGTGGCTGCTTGAAATGGTCGCCGGTATGATTGAAGACGGTGAGACCCCCGAGGACGTTGCCCGCCGCGAAGCGGTAGAAGAAGCCGGGCTGGTCGTCGGGCGGACAAAACCGGTCTTGAGCTACCTGGCCAGCCCAGGCGGCACCAGCGAAAGACTGTCGATTCTGGTCGGTGAAGTCGATGCCACAACGGCAAAAGGGATTCACGGTCTGGCGGATGAAAATGAAGACATCCGGGTGCATGTGGTAAGCCGGGAGCAGGCTTATCAGTGGGTTGAAGAGGGGAAAATCGACAACGCGGCCTCTGTCATCGCCTTGCAATGGCTGCAATTGCATTATCACAATTTACGTAATGAGTGGACAAAATGAAGCGTTATACACCTGACTTCCCGGAAATGATGCGCCTGTGTGAAACCAATTTTGCTCAGTTGCGCCGCTTGTTGCCTCGAACCGATGCAGCCGGCGATGTCGCGGGCTATCAGGTGGGCAATGCGCAATATCGATTAACTATCGTCGAGTCGACCCGCTACACTACATTAGTGTCAATTGAGCAGACGGTTCCGGCGGTAAGTTACTGGAGTTTACCGTCAATGACGGTACGTCTGTATCATGACGCGATGGTCGCTGAAGTGTGTTCGACTCAGCAGATCTTTCGCTTCAAAGCAAAGTATGATTATCCTAATAAAAAGTTGCATCAACGCGACGAAAAGCATCAAATTAATCAGTTCCTGGCGGACTGGCTGAGATACTGTTTAGCACATGGAGCGATGGCGATTCCGGTTTGTTAGCGTCGTGAAACCTAAGGACACCATTTGGAAAGCCTGTTGAATCTGCCTCTGGCTGGTGAGACCAGAGTCAGGATATTACAAATTACTGATACTCACCTGTTTGCTGAAAAACATGAAACGCTGTTAGGTATCAATACCTGGGAAAGCTACCAGGCCGTGCTGGATGCCATCCATGCCTCACAGCGTCCATGCGATCTTATAGTAGCAACAGGCGATCTGGCGCAGGACCATTCAGCCGCGGCCTATCAGCACTTTGCTGAAGGTATCGCGAGTTTTGCCGCGCCCTGCGTCTGGTTGCCGGGCAATCATGACTTCCAGCCGGCGATGTACAGCACGCTGCAGGAATCAGGTATTTCCCCGGCCAAAAGGGTCTTGCTGGGCGATCGTTGGCAAATATTGCTGTTGGACAGCCAGGTGTTTGGCGTTCCCCACGGCGAGCTGAGCGACTTTCAGCTTGAGTGGCTGGAGCAGAAGCTGGCGGAAGAGCCTGAGCGTTATACGCTGCTGCTGTTGCATCATCATCCGCTCCCTTCGGGTTGTAGCTGGTTGGATCAACACAGCCTGCGGAACGCCGGGGCTCTGGATCGTGCGCTGGCCGCTTTCCCGCGCGTAAAACATTTACTCTGCGGCCATATTCACCAGGAACTGGACCTCAACTGGAACGGGCGGCGGATGATGGCCACTCCCTCGACCTGCGTACAGTTTAAGCCGCATTGCGCCAATTTTACCCTGGATACCATTTCTCCCGGCTGGCGCTGGCTGGAACTGCACGCCGACGGTACCTTGACCACGGAAGTTTGCCGCCTTAACGGCGTGAAGTTTCACCCGGATATTGCTTCAGAAGGATACTGATGGCTACGCTCCTTTATCTGCATGGTTTTAACAGTTCACCGCGGTCGGCAAAAGCGACGGCGTTGAAGGACTGGCTGACGCAGACCTTTCCCGAGATTACGATGGTGGTGCCTGAGCTACCCGCCTACCCGGCAGAAGCGGCGGAGATGCTGGAAGCCATTGTGCTGGAACGCGGCGGGGAACCGCTGGGGGTGGTGGGGTCTTCGCTGGGAGGCTACTATGCCACCTGGCTATCGCAGTGTTTTATGCTGCCGACGGTGGTGGTTAACCCGGCGGTACGCCCGTTTGAACTGCTGAACAATTTCCTTGGCCCCAATGAGAATCCGTACACGGGGCAGCAATATGTGCTAGAGTCACGCCATATTTACGATCTCAAAGTCATGCAAATCGACCCGCTGGAAGCGCCTGATTTAATCTGGCTGCTGCAGCAAACGGGCGATGAAGTGCTTGATTACCGCCAGGCCGTTGCTTACTACGCCTCATGCCGGCAGACGGTAGAGGAGGGCGGCAATCACGCATTTGTCGGCTTTGAAGATCATTTCACTCAGATTATCGATTTTCTGGGTCTGCGTTAAGCGGCCCTGGATGACCTACGAATACACACCATGACGCAATCTTCATATAACGCTGATGCCATTGAGGTACTCACCGGGCTAGAGCCGGTTCGCCGCCGTCCGGGGATGTACACTGACACAACACGTCCTAACCATCTCGGCCAGGAAGTTATTGATAACAGTGTGGATGAAGCACTGGCTGGCCATGCAAAACGCGTGGAGGTCATTCTTCATGCCGATCAATCGCTGGAAGTGATCGACGATGGACGCGGGATGCCGGTTGATATCCACCCGGAAGAAGGGGTTCCGGCGGTTGAGCTGATCCTGTGCCGGCTGCATGCGGGCGGCAAATTCTCCAGCAAGAACTACCAGTTCTCGGGTGGCCTGCACGGGGTGGGTATTTCGGTGGTCAACGCCCTGTCGAAGCGTGTGGAAGTGAACGTCCGCCGCGATGGCCAGATCTACAGTATCGCCTTCGAGAACGGCGATAAAGTTGAAGATCTTCATGTCACCGGTACCTGCGGTAAACGCAATACCGGAACCAGCGTGCATTTCTGGCCGGATGAGAGCTTCTTTGACAGTCCGCGTTTTTCCGTCTCGCGTCTGACGCATGTACTCAAAGCTAAAGCCGTGCTTTGCCCCGGGGTCGAGATTGTCTTCCGTGACCAGGTAAACAACAGCGAACAGCGCTGGTGTTACCAGGACGGCCTGACTGATTACCTGTGCGAAGCGGTGAACGGCCTGCCGCTGCTGCCGGAAAAACCGTTCGTCGGCAACTTCTCCGGCGAAACCGAAGCGGTCGACTGGGCGCTGCTGTGGCTACCGGAAGGCGGGGAGCTGCTGACCGAAAGCTACGTTAACCTGATCCCGACCATGCAGGGCGGTACCCATGTTAACGGCCTGCGCCAGGGGCTGCTCGAAGCGATGCGCGAGTTCTGTGAATATCGCAATATCCTGCCGCGCGGCGTGAAGCTGTCTGCGGAAGATATCTGGGATCGCTGTGCCTACGTGCTGTCGGTGAAAATGCAGGATCCGCAGTTTGCCGGTCAGACCAAAGAGCGCCTCTCTTCGCGTCAGTGCGCGGCGTTTGTCTCCGGGGTGGTGAAAGATGCCTTCAGCCTGTGGTTGAACCAGAACGTTCAGGCCGCGGAGCTGCTTGCCGAGATGGCCATCTCCAGCGCTCAGCGCCGGATGCGCGCTGCCAAAAAGGTGGTTCGTAAAAAGCTGACCAGCGGCCCCGCGCTGCCGGGCAAGCTGGCGGACTGTACCGCCCAGGATCTGAACCGTACCGAGCTGTTTCTGGTGGAAGGGGACTCGGCAGGCGGTTCTGCCAAGCAGGCGCGCGACCGGGAATATCAGGCGATCATGCCGCTGAAGGGTAAAATCCTTAATACCTGGGAAGTCTCATCTGATGAAGTGCTGGCCTCGCAAGAGGTGCACGACATTTCGGTGGCGATCGGTATCGATCCGGACAGCGACGACTTAAGTCAGCTCCGCTACGGCAAGATTTGTATTCTCGCGGATGCGGACTCCGATGGCCTGCACATTGCCACGCTGCTGTGTGCGCTGTTTGTGAAGCACTTCCGCACGCTGGTGAAGCACGGGCACGTCCACGTTGCGCTGCCGCCTTTGTACCGTATCGATCTCGGCAAAGAGGTTTACTACGCGCTGACGGAAGAAGAGAAAGCCGGCGTGCTGGAGCAGCTCAAACGTAAGAAGGGCAAACCGAACGTACAGCGCTTTAAAGGGCTGGGTGAGATGAACCCGATGCAGCTGCGTGAAACCACGCTTGACCCGAATACCCGCCGCCTGGTTCAGCTGATTATCAGTGATGAGGATGAGCAGCAGACTACCGCGATGATGGATATGCTGTTAGCCAAGAAACGTTCGGAAGACCGTCGTAACTGGCTGCAGGAGAAAGGGGATATGGCGGATCTGGAAGCCTGACCTGCTGTTTAAGCAGAACTGGCGCTCCGCCAGTTCTGACTCACTTCTGGTTTTTTCTTTGTGCGCAGGGTGCGCAGGCTTAAATGCCGGACTGCAGGATACGGATACTGGTCTCCAGCACGTCGCCTTTCACCGCTTCAGCGTATGCTTTCATATGCGGAGTTTGCAGATGCGCTTCAAGATGGGCAACGCTTTCCCACTGTTCAACCATGACGATCGAATCCGGAGAGGTGCTCTGGAAACTCACGCCGGCAGCGTGGTCCACCAGCGGCGCATAGCCGTGGCAGCCCTCTTCCTGTAAAACCACCGGAACAAGTTTTGCAAACTGATCAAGTACCGCCTGGCGATGATGTTGGCCCGGGCGTGTACGAATTTCTGCGATCACTGTCAACATGATTAACTCAACTCCTTCTGTATGTAGACCTTTAGTTAACCAAAAATCTGCGCCAGATGCTTGCGATATTCTGCTATGTCACGCGGAACATCCGGCATTTTAATGACGTCGTTGGCGATAAAGGTCGGCAGAGGGGTCATGCCGAGGAACTGGTTGGCTTTATGGAACGGCAGATAAACACCGTCAACGCCCACGCCGTGGAAGAACTGATCCTTATCGGTGAAGGCATCCATCGGTGCGTTCCAGGTCAGGGAGAGCATGTATTGCTTGCCCTGAATCAAGCCGCCGGAACCATATTTCTTGCTGGCGTCGGAGCGGGTGCGTCCGTCGCTGGCATACAGCGAGCCATGCCCTTCGGTGAAGACGTCATCAATATATTTCTTCACGGTCCACGGCGCGCCCATCCACCAGCCCGGCATTTGCCAGATAACCACGTCGGCCCAGAGGAAATTCTGTACTTCTTGCCGGACGTCGTAATCGCTTTCCGCACGAACGATTTTAACATCATGCCCGGCGTCGCGCAGATAACCATCCGCGACCTCGGTCAGGGTGTCATTCAACTGGCCGTTTGAATGGGCGAATTTCTTCGCGCCGTTGATAATCAGGATGTTGCTCATTTTTTACCCTTCAGGTTTCGAGTTTGTCACTGATTTTACCCCGCGAGGCGGGGCGGTAAAATGAGCAAAATGTGCAAAGTCTTTTGCGTTAATTGCAATAATTGCTACCAGCGCACGCGCGCCGCGAAACCGCCTTCGGGCGCGTTGCTGAAGTCTACCGTCATCCGGTGCAGCGCGGCAATGCGGCGGACGATAGATAATCCCAGCCCGCTACCGGGCTCATCCTGGCCGGGAGGGCGATAGAAGCGCTCGCCGATACGCGCCAGCGCCTCGGGGCTGACGCCCGGGCCATTATCGCGAACGGAAAACTCACGGGCATCAAGAGTGATATCGACCTGGCTGCCGCGCGGGCTGTAACGTACGGCGTTATCCAGCAGATTGCGCACCAGCAGACTCAGCAGCAGCGGCTGGCCCGGCTGCATGACCTGAGTTGCGTTCAGGTGCAGGCGAAGCTCAATGCCCGCCTGCTGCGCAGAGTGGTACATCTCCATGACCGACGATTGCAGCAGCTCATCGATGGCTATCGTATGCACATCATCAAGCTGCGCCAGAGAATCGAGGCGCGACAACGTTAAAAGCTGGTCTACCAGCCGGGTTGCGCGGTCAATTCCTTCATGCAGCTGCGCCAGCGCTTTCTCCCGCCCCTGCGGGTCGTCCATTGATAGCTGAGCGACTTCAGTCTGCACTTTCAGGGCTGCAAGCGGGCTGCGCAGCTCGTGTGCGGCATCGGAGGTAAACCGGCGCTCGCGTATCATGGTGTCATGCGTACGAGCAAACAGCTGATTCAGGGCATCGACCAGCGGCCGGACTTCACTGGGCACCTTGTCGACGTTAAGCGATTCCGCCGAGTCCGGCGCGCGCAGACGCAGCGTTCTGGCCAGCTGTTTTAACGGCGCCAGCTCCCGGCTCAATAGCACAATCAGCAGCAGGAACATCAGCGGCAGCGCCACCAGCCAGGGAGTCAGCTGGGAGGTGACGATATCCAGCGCCATTTCCCGCCGGTAGTCCCACTCCTGACCCACGACAATACGGTAGCGGCCATCGCCGGTGGTTAGCTGCAGGAAGCGCCATTCATCATCATCGTTATTCAGATAGCCATCGCTGAAGCCTTCCCGACGATTCTGCCACGGGATGTCCTGACCATTCTCGCCGTCGTGAAGCAGGCGCTTGCCGTCGGCCGTGAAAATCACGAACGCCAGCGCGTCGTCATCGAGGTGGCCGTGCTTGATCTTCTTTTTTGTCCGCACCGGCACCGTGAGCGTATGCAGCTCGTCGAAATTCATGGCGCTCAGTCGGCGGGCAAACAGCAGCTGTTGGGTATCAAAGAGCTTATCCAGTTTTTCCGTGGTTTGTTGCCAGGCAAAAAAGCAGGCGATGCCCCAGGCCGCGCTGGTCAGCAGGAAAAACAGGAGCGTCAGGCGGACGCGCAGGCTAAGTCGTTTCATGCATCACCGAGGGTATAGCCGATACCGTGAACGGTACGAATAAATTCACTGCCGAGCTTGCGGCGCAGGTGATGAACGTGCACCTCGACCGCATTGCTGGAGACATCGTCATCCCAGGTATAGAGTTTCTCTTCAATGAGCTTGCGCGGCAGCACACGTCCGACATTGCGCATCAGCAGCTCCAGCAAGGCGAACTCTTTTGGCTTCAGCGCCAGGTTGTCGCCGTTCACCGTCACGGTCAGACCAATGGGATCGAGCGCAACGTGGCCATGGCGCAGCTCGCTGCTGCTCTGGCCGTGGGTGCGACGAATCAGGGCCTCCAGACGGGCGGCAACTTCAATCAGCGCGAAAGGTTTACACAGATAGTCATCGGCGCCGAGGCGCAGCCCTTCAACCCGCTGGCTGAGCGCATCGCGGGCCGTGAGGATCAGTACCGGCTCGTGGCGGCCCTGATTACGCCATTCGCGCAGGATATCCAGCCCGTCGATGCCGGGCAGCGTCAGGTCGAGGATCGCCGCGTCATAGGGCGCCGTATAGAGCGCGGTTTTGCCCTCTTCGCCGCGGGTAAACCAGTCGATGCTGAAGCCCATTTTTGTCAGCCCGACTTTAATGCCATCGCCGATGAGCTTGTCGTCTTCCACCAGTAAAATGCGCATTGGCCGCTCCTGTGGCTGTCATGAGTACGCGCAGTAAACCGCGTTGCGGCAGGCGCTGTACAGTAATAAAATTTCTTTTTTCTGCTTAAGAAGTCGTTAAGTTTTGCCTGATGTAATCATGGTCATATAACCAGACAAGGAGAACATCTTATGAAGAAAATGGCTGCAATGACCGCGATCGTCGCTTTAATTTCGATGCCGGTGCTGGCTGCTGAACAAGGTGGTTTTAACGGACCGGGTGCGACGCAAACCAGCCAGACGTCTACGCAAAAAGGCGGTTTTATTGGCCCGAGCGGGAGCGTAACGACGGTGGAAAACGCCAAATCCTTGCGGGATGACACCTGGGTGACCCTGCGCGGTAAAATCGTGCAGCGGATTTCCGACGATCTGTATAAATTCCAGGATGCTTCCGGGACGGTGAATGTGGATATTGACCATAAACGCTGGAACGGCCTGACCGTCACACCGCAGGACACCGTTGAGATCCAGGGGGAGGTCGACAAAGACTGGAACTCGGTCGAAATCGATGTGAAGCAGATTACTAAAGTCACCCCGTAAGCGCGACATCGCGCAAGATCGGTCAGGAATCGCTATCCTCGCTCTGCCAGAGTATGTCCGGAGGAGGAGACGATGAACGAGACCAGAACCAGCCCGGCGTACGCCGGGCGTTTTCAGCGCGTGTGTTTATACATTGAGCGTCATCTGGATGAACCCCTGTCGCTGGAGACGCTGAGCGCGATCGCGCACAGCTCGCCGTACCACTTTCACCGGCAATTCACTGCCTGTAGCGGCGTACCGCTATATCGCTATATCCAGTGGCTGCGTCTGCGCCGCGCCTGCTGGCGTCTGGCGTTCAGGCCGCAGGATAAAATCATCGATATTGCCCTTGATGCCGGGTTTCAGAATCCGGAATCGTTCAGTCGTGCCTTCCGTGCCGCGTTCGCTCAAAGCCCCAGCCAGTTCCGTCAACAGCCGGACTGGCAGGAGTGGCATCGACGCGTTCCGAAACATACGTTACAGGAGCAACATCCGATGGTGGTTAAAATAGTCCAGTTCCCTGAGACGCAGGTGGCGATGTTGCGCCACCGCGGCAGTCCTGATTTGGTCAATGCTACGGCGGCGCAGTTTATCGCCTGGCGCAAGGCGAGCGGGTTATCGCCGGTCGCCACCAGCGCGACCTGGGGCGTGTCGTGGGACGATCCCGCGGCCACCCCCGCTGACGATTTCCGTTTTGATATCTGCGGGTCGGTCAGCGAACCGATCGCGGAAAACGCCTTTGGCGTGGTGAATGGCACCATTCCGGGCGGGCGATGCGCAGTGGCGCGCCATCACGGCTCGCTGGATACGCTCGCGCAAAGTATCTGGTCTCTCTACCGCGACTGGCTACCGACGTCGGGCGAAACGCCACGCGATTTTCCGCTGTTTTTTCGTTACCTCAACTTCGTGCATGAAGTCGGCGAACACGAGCTACAGACCGATATTTATCTGCCGTTACGCTGATTAGCGCCAGCGGAATCCTCAGCCGATCTCACGGCCTGTGACTCAGGGCGTGAGATCGGGTATTATCGCGGGTAGTTTTGCCGCCCGCACGGTCGGTACGCAGATTGAGGATTCACGATTAATGAGCGATATGGCAGAGCGCCTTGCGCTGCATGAATTTACGGAAAATGCTTACCTGAACTATTCCATGTACGTCATCATGGACAGGGCGTTGCCGTTTATTGGCGATGGTCTGAAGCCGGTCCAGCGTCGCATCGTTTACGCGATGTCTGAGCTGGGGCTGAACGCCAGCGCGAAGTTCAAAAAGTCCGCCCGCACCGTGGGTGATGTGCTGGGTAAATATCACCCGCACGGCGATAGCGCATGCTATGAAGCTATGGTGCTGATGGCGCAGCCATTCTCCTACCGCTACCCGCTGGTGGATGGGCAGGGGAACTGGGGGGCGCCGGACGATCCTAAATCCTTCGCCGCGATGCGTTATACCGAATCCCGTTTGTCGAAGTATGCGGAACTGCTGCTGGGCGAACTGGGGCAGGGAACCGTCGACTGGGTGCCGAACTTCGACGGGACGATGCAGGAGCCGAAAATGCTGCCTGCGCGTCTGCCGAATATCCTGCTGAACGGCACTACCGGCATCGCCGTTGGTATGGCAACCGATATTCCTCCGCACAACCTGCGTGAAGTGGCGCAGGCTGCCATTACGTTGATCGAAAAACCGCAGACCTCGCTCGACGAACTGCTGGATATCGTTCACGGGCCAGACTACCCGACCGAAGCCGAAATCATTACTCCACGCGCGGAGATCCGCAAAATCTACCAGAACGGTCGCGGTTCGGTGCGGATGCGTGCGGTATGGAAAAAAGAGGACGGCGCGGTAGTGATTACGGCGTTGCCGCATCAGGTTTCCGGCGCCCGCGTGCTGGAACAGATTGCCGCTCAGATGCGCAACAAAAAGCTGCCGATGGTTGACGATCTGCGCGATGAGTCGGACCACGAAAACCCGACGCGCCTGGTGATCGTCCCGCGTTCGAATCGCGTGGATATGGAACAGGTGATGAATCATCTGTTTGCGACCACCGATCTTGAAAAAAGCTATCGCATCAACCTGAACATGATCGGCCTCGACAATCGTCCGGCGGTAAAAAACCTGCTGGAGATCCTCGCGGAATGGCTGACCTTCCGCCGCGATACCGTGCGTCGTCGTCTGAACTACCGGCTGGAGAAAGTGCTTAAGCGTCTGCACATCCTCGAAGGTTTGCTGGTCGCGTTCCTCAACATTGATGAAGTGATTGAAATTATCCGCCACGAGGATGAACCGAAGCCGGTCCTGATGTCGCGTTTTGGCATCAGCGAAACCCAGGCGGAAGCGATCCTTGAGCTGAAACTGCGTCACCTCGCCCGACTGGAAGAGATGAAGATCCGCGGCGAGCAGAGCGATCTGGAAAAAGAGCGCGATCAGCTGCAGGCGATTCTGGCCTCTGAACGGAAGATGAACAACCTGCTGAAGAAAGAGCTGCAGGCCGACGCCGAAACCTTCGGCGACGATCGTCGTTCACCGCTGCGCGAGCGCGAAGAAGCAAAAGCGATGAGCGAGCATGACATGCTGCCGTCTGAACCGGTGACCATCGTGCTGTCGCAAATGGGCTGGGTGCGGAGCGCCAAAGGCCACGATATTGACGCGCAGGGCCTGAGTTATAAAGCGGGCGATAGCTGGAAGGCGTCGTCGAAAGGCAAGAGCAACCAGCCGGTGGTGTTTATTGATACCACCGGGCGTAGCTACGCCATCGATCCCATTACGCTGCCGTCGGCACGCGGTCAGGGTGAGCCGATTACCGGCAAACTGACGCTACCGCCGGGCGCCAGCATTGAACATATGCTGATGGAAAGCGACGATCGCAAGCTGCTGATGGCCTCCGACGCCGGCTACGGTTTCGTCTGTACCTTTAACGATCTGGTGGCGCGCAACCGCGCAGGCAAGGCGCTGATTACGTTGCCGGATAACGCGCGCGTCATGGCGCCGCTGGTGATTGAGGATGATTCAGACATGCTGCTGGCGATCACCGCTGCCGGACGCATGCTGATGTTCCCGGTCAGCGACTTACCGCAGCTGTCGAAAGGTAAGGGGAATAAGATTATCAATATTCCGTCGGCGGAAGCGGCTTCCGGTCAGGATGGCCTGGCGCACTTGTTCGTGCTGCCGCCGCAGAGCACGCTGACTATCCACGTCGGGAAACGCAAAATTAAACTGCGTCCCGAAGAGCTGCAAAAAGTCACCGGTGAACGCGGTCGTCGCGGCTCGCTGATGCGCGGACTGCAGAAAATCGATCGTGTGGAAATCGATTCGCCGCGTCGGGCATCGTCGGCGGGCGATAGCGAAGAGTAAGATGAGCCTCCCCTGCTATCCGGTAGGGGAGGCTAAAATTTGCCGCAAAATCGTTGTTTATTCAGGTGTTGCGATTAACAATAGGCGCAAAATCATTCAAGATACGTCGGGGCGGCCAGCAAATGACACCCGACGCCTGCAATCTGCTAAACAGCGAGTCAGTACCCTTTACACGTGAGTTGCGCTGAAATGCAACGACGAGCGTGTCAGGCGTGTCGTGCACGTGCGGTCACGATGTACCGGGCGATATCGCCGTTCGCGCGCATACGAGCTGAAGTTTAACGGGTATAATTCTAAGCGGTTTGGGTTTTAGAGGTAGCTATGCTATTTATTTTTCGACTAATTGTTGTTGTTATTTATTGTCTCTTTGTGTGCATATTTGGCTGTATTTACTGCTTGTTCAGCCCGCGTAATCCTAAACACGTGGCCACCTTCGGGCATCTGTTTGGCCGGCTCTCTCCGCTGTTCGGCCTGAAGGTCGAAACGCGTAAGCCTGCTGATGCAGAGAGCTATGGCAATGCGATCTACATCGCTAACCATCAGAACAACTATGATATGGTGACGGCATCAAATATCGTACAGCCGCCGACCGTGACCGTGGGTAAAAAGAGCCTGGTGTGGATCCCGTTTTTTGGTCTGCTCTACTGGTTGACGGGGAACCTGCTGATTGACCGTAATAACCGGGCGAAAGCGCATGGCACTATCTCGCAGGTCGTCAATACGTTTAAAAAACGCAAAATCTCTTTCTGGATGTTCCCGGAAGGTACGCGCAGCCGCGGTCGCGGTTTGCTCCCCTTTAAAACCGGCGCTTTCCACGCGGCGATTGCCGCTGGCGTACCGATTATTCCGGTGTGCGTTTCCAATACTTCGAATAAAATTAACCTCAATCGCCTGAACAATGGTCTGGTGATTGTCGAAATGCTGCCGCCGGTCGATACCAGCCAGTTTGGTAAAGAGGGCGTACGTGCGCTGGCAACGCACTGCCGCGAGCTGATGGCGGCGAAGATTGAAGAGCTGGATCGCGAGGTTGCTGAACGCGAAGCGGCGGCAAAGAAATAAACCAGGAACTGCCGCGATAATGCGAGCACAGGGCTAGCGGGAAACGAATTCCCTTTTTGATGAGTTAGTATTCCATGGAGTTAATATGTCACTCAGTCGGCGTCAGTTTATTAAGGCTTCAGGCGTAGCGCTGTGCGCGGGAGCCGTGCCGCTGAACGCACATGCCGCCGGCCAGCAGCCAGCCTTGCCGGTTCCACCGCTGCTGGAATCCCGCCGCGGCCAGCCGCTGTTTTTAACTCTGCAGCGGGCGCACTGGTCATTTACCCCGGGAACGCGCGCCTCGGTATGGGGCGTGAACGGTCGCTATCTCGGGCCGACGATCCGCGTGTGGAATGGCGATGATGTTAAGCTCATTTACAGCAACCGCCTGACGGAAAACGTCGCCATGACCATTCGGGGCCTGCAGGTTCCCGGTCCGCTGATTGGCGGCGCGGCGCGAATGATGTCGCCGAACGCCGACTGGGCGCCGGTGCTGCCGATTCGCCAGAGTGCCGCCACGCTGTGGTATCAGGCGAATACCCCGAACCATATGGCCAGACAGGTCTATAACGGTCTGGCGGGCATGTGGCTGGTGGAAGATGAAATCAGCAAAAATCTCCCGGTACCTAATCACTATGGCGTGGATGACTTCCCGGTGATTATTCAGGACAAGCGGCTGGATAATTTCGGTACCCCGGAATACAGCGAACCCGGCAGCGGCGGTTTTGTCGGCGATACGCTGCTGGTGAACGGCGTACAGAGTCCGTATGTCGAAGTGTCGCGCGGCTGGGTGCGCCTGCGTCTGCTGAACGCCTCTAACTCCCGCCGCTATCAGCTGCAGATGAGCGATGGCCGGCTGATACACGTTATCTCCGGCGATCAGGGCTTTTTACCTGCGCCGGTGTCACTGAAACAGCTGTCGTTGGCCCCCGGCGAACGGCGAGAAATTCTGGTGGATATGACCAACGGCGATGAGGTGTCGATTACCTGCGGCGAAGCGGCGAGCATCGTTGATCGTATCCGTGGCTTCTTCGAACCGTCGAGCATCCTGATTTCTACGCTGCTATTAACGTTGCGTCCGACGGGCCTGCTGCCGCTGGTTACCGATAGTCTGCCGGTGCGTTTGCTGCCGACGGAGTTCCTGTCCGGTACGCCGCTTCGCTCACGGGATATCTCTCTGGGCGACGATCCGGGCATTAACGGTAATCTGTGGGATCCGCAGCGCATTGATATCACCGCCCAGCAGGGCACCTGGGAGCGCTGGACCGTGCGCGCCGATCGGCCGCAGTCGTTCCATATAGAAGGGGTGATGTTCCAGGTGCGTAACGTGAACGGGTCCGCGCCGTTCCCGGAGGATCGCGGCTGGAAAGATACCGTCTGGGTCGACGGGCAGGTGGAGCTGCTGGTGTACTACGCGCAGCCTTCCTGGCCGCATTTCCCGTTCCAGTTCCTGAGCCAGACGCTGGAGCTTGCCGACCGTGGTTCCATTGGCCAGATGCTGGTCAATCCCGCACCGTAATGCCTCATACCCTGACCGGATCGCGGTCAGGGTATAAGAAAATCTCCCTTCATTTCCATCATCGATCCGGCTTATAATCGCCGCCCTTTGATTATTTTTTTATCATTTTTTCCGGAAGCAATATGAGCGCAATATCCCTGATCCAACCGGATCGTGACCTTTTTTCCTGGCCGCAGTATTGGGCCGCCTGCTTTGGCCCGGCGCCATTTTTACCAATGTCACGCGAAGAGATGGATCAACTTGGCTGGGATAGCTGCGACATTATCCTGGTCACCGGCGATGCGTATGTCGACCATCCGAGCTTCGGAATGGCGATCTGCGGACGCATGCTGGAAGCGCAGGGATTCCGCGTCGGGATTATTTCCCAGCCTGACTGGAACAATAAAAATGACTTTATGCGCCTCGGCAAACCGAACCTGTTCTTCGGGGTCACCGCCGGCAATATGGACTCGATGATCAACCGCTACACCGCTGACCGTAAGCTGCGCCACGATGATGCTTATACCGCGGGCAATGTTGCCGGTAAACGTCCTGACCGCGCCACGCTGGTCTATACCCAGCGCTGTAAAGAAGCGTGGAAGGATGTCCCGGTTATCCTCGGGGGAATCGAGGCCAGCCTGCGTCGTACCGCGCATTATGATTACTGGTCTGATACCGTGCGCCGTTCGGTGCTGGTGGACTCGAAAGCCGATATGCTGATGTTCGGCAACGGCGAGCGTCCGCTGGTGGAAGTGGCGCATCGTCTGGCTGCCGGTGAGCCGATTGGCCAAATTCGCGACGTGCGTAATACCGCCATTATGGTCAAAGAGGCGCTGCCGGGCTGGAGCGGTGTGGACTCTACCCGTCTGGATACGCCGGGTAAAATTGACCCGATCCCGCACCCGTATGGCGAAGACCTGCCGTGCGCGGATAACAAAACCGTCGCGCCGCCAAAACAAGAAGCCAAACGTGTTACCGTTCAACCGCCGCGTCCGAAGCCGTGGGAAAAAACCTACGTCCTGCTGCCTTCCTTTGAGAAGGTGAAAGGGGACAAGGTGCTGTACGCGCACGCGTCACGTATTCTGCATCATGAGACCAACCCGGGCTGCGCGCGCGCGTTAATGCAAAAGCACGGCGAGCGTTATATCTGGGTTAACCCACCGGCAATCCCGCTGTCGACGGAAGAGATGGACAGCGTGTTTGCGCTGCCGTATAAGCGCGTCCCGCACCCGGCATATGGCGACAGCCGTATTCCGGCTTACGAGATGATTCGTTTCTCGATAAACATTATGCGCGGCTGTTTCGGCGGCTGTTCTTTCTGCTCCATCACCGAGCATGAAGGGCGCATCATTCAGAGCCGTTCCGAAGATTCGATCATCAACGAGATCGAAGCGATTCGCGACACGGTTCCCGGCTTTACCGGTGTTATCTCCGATCTTGGCGGCCCGACAGCCAACATGTATATGCTGCGCTGCAAGTCGCCGCGTGCGGAACAAACCTGTCGCCGTTTATCCTGCGTCTATCCGGATATCTGTCCGCACATGGATACCAACCATGAGCCAACGATCAATCTGTATCGTCGCGCCCGCGATCTGAAAGGGATTAAAAAAATCCTCATCGCCTCTGGCGTGCGCTATGACATCGCCGTCGAGGATCCGCGCTACATCAAAGAGCTGGCGACTCACCACGTTGGCGGCTATCTGAAGATTGCCCCGGAACATACGGAAGAAGGCCCGCTGTCAAAAATGATGAAGCCGGGTATGGGAAGCTATGACCGCTTTAAAGAGCTGTTCGATACCTATTCGAAGCAGGCGGGCAAAGAGCAGTACCTGATCCCATACTTTATCTCTGCGCACCCGGGGACTCGTGATGAAGATATGGTGAACCTGGCCCTGTGGCTGAAAAAACACCGTTTCCGTCTCGACCAGGTCCAGAACTTCTATCCGTCGCCGCTGGCCAACTCGACCACCATGTATTACACCGGCAAGAACCCGCTGGGTAAGATTGGCTATAAGAGTGAAGACGTTGTGGTGCCGAGAGGCGACAAACAGCGCCGTCTGCATAAAGCGCTGTTGCGTTACCACGATCCGGCGAACTGGCCGCTGATTCGTCAGGCGCTGGAGAGCATGGGCAAGAAGCATCTGATTGGATCGCGCCGCGACTGTCTGGTTCCTGCACCAACGCTGGATGAGATGCGTGAGGCGCGTCGTCAGAACCGCAATACCCGCCCGGCGTTAACCAAACATACGCCCATTGTGCATCAGCGTTCGAACGGTGGGGAGACGGCGAAGAAGCCCGTAAAACGCGGCAAGGTCGCCAGCCGTTAAGTCTGTTGTATGGCCCGGTGGCGCTGCGCTTTCCGGGCCGGTAAACGGTGAATCACAGGCCGGATCGGCGTCAGCGCCATCCGGCCTGTTTGCGCTCTATCCGCCGAACTGATCCGGATCCGGGCCCAGACGTTTGTTCTGGTCCAGTTTTGCCATCTCACCCAGCTCGTCTTTATCGAGACGGAAATCCCAGACGTTGAAGTTCTCCGCAATACGCGCCGGCGTTACGGATTTCGGAATCACCACCAGCCCATTGTCCAGGTGCCAGCGGATAACAATCTGCGCGGGCGTTTTACCGTATTTATCCGCGAGATGGTGAACAATTTTCCGATCGAAAACGCCTTCTCCCCCCTGCGCCAGCGGGCTCCAGGATTCCGTCTGAATTTTATGCGTGGCGTTCCAGGCATGAAGCTGACGTTGCTGTAGCAAAGGGTGAAGCTCTACCTGGTTTATCACCGGCACGATGCCGGTTTCATCGAGCAGCCGCTGGAGATGGTGTACCTGGAAGTTACAAACGCCGATGCTTTTGACCAGCCCCTCTTTTTGCAGCTCAACCATGCCTTTCCAGGCGTCAACATAGTGGTCAATCGCCGGAACCGGCCAGTGCATAAGATAGAGATCGACATAATCGAGCTGCAGCTTGCTCAGGCTCTCTTGCAGCGCTTCACGAGGCCGTTTTTGGTCGTCGTTCCACAGTTTCGTGGTGATAAACAGCTCATCGCGGGGGACGCCTGCGCTGCGCAACGCATTGCCGACACCGGTCTCATTTTGGTATGCGGCGGCGGTGTCAAAAGAGCGATAACCGACTTCCAGCGCCTTATGAATGGCGGAGACGACTTCCTCGTTGCCTGCTTTCCACACGCCGAGACCCAGTTGTGGCATCAGGTTGCCGTCGTGCAGTTTTATAACGGTTGGATGTGTCATGCCTTCCTCCTGTTAATGAAACTCAGCGGTATACATTCCGCTAAGGGGTAGCATTAAGTCTGGACGAAATAGCTAAAAACGGTAGTAAAACTCTTCTCCTTCCCACAAGTTCACGGGAAGGAGAGGAGGGGGAGAAAGGGAAAACTTAGCGTGCAGCCTCGTAAATCCGGCGGCTGACCTCAAGGGTGATATCCTGATTTTCACCCAGCGCCGTCATGCCGTGTTCTTCCAGTTTAGCCAGTAATGCCGGGATGGAGCTACCGTCCAGACCGTAGTCGGAAAGACGGGTCGGTACGCCAAGCTGTTCGAAGAAGTTACGCGTCGCGGCGATAGCGGCATCGATACGTTCGTCTTCAGAGCCCTCGGTAATATTCCAGACGCGAGCGGCATACTGCAGCAGTTTCGCGCGTTTAGTCTCGCGTTTTTCATTCCACAATACTGGCAGCACAATGGCCAGCGTCTGGGCATGATCGAGGCCATGCATCGCGGTCAGCTCATGACCCAGCATGTGCGTTGCCCAGTCCTGGGGAACGCCGGCGCCGATCAGGCCGTTTAGCGCCTGGGTCGCGGCCCACATAATATTGGCGCGAACGTCGTAATTTTCCGGCTCCTTCAGCGCTTTCGGACCCTCTTCAATCAGGGTCAGCAGAATGCCTTCGGCGAAGCGATCCTGAATTTTGCCATCAACCGGGTAGGTAACGTACTGCTCAACGGTATGGACAAATGCGTCAACCACGCCGTTGGCCACCTGACGCGGTGGCAGGGTATAGGTATAAACCGGATCGAGGATCGCAAACACCGGCTGCACATGAGAAGACATGAAGGCGCGTTTGTCGCCGGTCGTTTTACGTGAAACCACGGCGCCTTTATTGGATTCGGAACCGGTTGCCGGCAGCGTCAGCACGGAGCCCATCGGGATCGCACTTTTCACGTGGCTGCCGTAGGTTTCGAGAATTTCCCACGGATCGACGTTCTCGTCATAGTGCGCCGCCGCGGCGATGAATTTGGTGCCATCCAGTACCGAACCACCGCCGACGGCGAGCAGGAAGGTGACGTTTTGTTCACGGGCGATTTTCACCGCGTTCATCAGCGTTTCGTAAGAGGGGTTTGGTTCAATCCCGCCAAACTCCAGAACGTCGAAGCCGTTCAGAGCGTTGAGGACCTGATCGAGCACGCCGGTTTTTTTCACGCTGCCGCCGCCGTAGGTCACCAGAATCCGGGCATCCGCCGGGATTTGGTCGCGCAGGTTAGCGATGGCGCCTTTACCAAACAGGATGCGGGTTGGGGTATGTAGATCGAAATTGTTCATTATTCGTGCCCTCAAAAAAAGAAAACTGCCGACTGAGAGGATGCCTCGGCCAGATGACGGTCATTGTGGTCCTGTCGCCGGTTCCTCTCAATGCACATTCCTGCCGTTGTCTTGCCCATTTCTCCACCGGGCTGGAGAAAAGGCAGAAATATGCGCACAATGCAGAGGTGAGAAAACGTCTGGAGAAGCACCGAAAATGAACCGCGCCGAGATATGCCAGCTGTTGACGGAAAAGGTTAATGCACTGAAAGATAACGAAGAAAACCTCAGCTTGCTGCTGCCAGATATTCGTCTGTTGTACGGCACGCAGCCGGGGACTCGCACGCCGGTGATGTACCAGCCAGGCATTGTTTTTCTCTTTTCAGGTCATAAAATTGGCTACATCAATGAGCGGACTTTTCGCTATGACACCAATGAATACCTGCTGTTGACGGTCCCCCTGCCGTTTGAGTGCGAGACCTTCGCAACGCCAGAGGTGCCGCTTGCGGGATTGCGCCTGAATGTGGATATTCTTCAGCTGCAGGAGCTGCTGATGGACATTGGCGAGGACGCGCTGTTTCAGCCCTCGATGGCCTCCAGCGGCATCAACTCGGCGGCGTTATCGGACGAGATCCTGTGTGCCGCGGAGAGGCTGCTGGATGTGATGGAGCGGCCGCTGGATGCGCGTATCCTTGGCAAACAGATCATCCGCGAGATCCTCTATCACGTGCTTACCGGGCCATGCGGCGGGGCGCTGCTGGCGCTGGTCAGCCGACAAACCCACTTCAGCCTGATTAGCCGTGTTCTGAAGCGCATTGAAAGCCAGTACACCGAAAACCTCAGCGTCGATCAGCTGGCGGCGGAAGCCAATATGAGCGTCTCGGCGTTTCATCATAATTTCAAATCGGTGACCAGCACCTCGCCGCTGCAGTATCTCAAAAGCTATCGCTTACATAAGGCGCGGATGCTGATGATTCATGACGGGATGAAAGCCAGCGCCGCGGCGATGCGCGTCGGTTACGAGAGCGCGTCGCAGTTCAGCCGTGAGTTTAAACGCTACTTTGGCATGACGCCGGGAGAAGATGCGGCGCGAGTGCGCAGCATGCAGGGGGCCTGATTTGGTTGCCGCGGGCGCGAAGCCGGTTCCGACCGCGGCTGGTTTTATTTGTTTCCTGCCGCCGGCGAGGCAAATTTCGTCCTTTTTTTAACGCCTGCGCTCTTTTTTTAACCTCTCTTTTGATTTTGGCCAACTCCCTTATCGATATATACCTGATTATATAGCGAATGATTTTTGCCCAGCCGACCGTCCCAGCCGGGGAATATCATCGGCAGGCGCTTCGTCGCCGTATTGCGCCAGCGTTTGGCGGATAACGCCATGCAATCGTTACTCAATTAACGCTATCAATACGCAGGGAAAATGGGATATGAAAATAATAAAGTGGATCGTTATCGCCCTGGCGGCGCTCGGTAGCCCGCTCGCTTTTGCCGCTGAGCTGCATCTGTACGCGGGTGCCGGACTGCGTGTCCCGGTCGATCAAATTGTCGCCAGGTATGAAAAAGAGAGCGGCAACACGGTGATCGTCGAGTATGGCGGCTCCGGCCAGATCCTGACGCGTTATCAGCTTACGCAGCAGGGCGATCTTTTCCTCCCCGGTTCGGCCGATTACGTCGAAAAACTCCGGCAGCAGGGGAAAGTGGCGGCCGCCTTCCCCCTCGTGCACCACACCCCGGTAATGGCCGTGCGTAAAGATAAGGCGGCGGGTATCGACTCCTATGCCGCGCTGGCCGATAGCTCGCTGAAAATTGGCATGGGCGATCCCCAAAGCATCGCGTTAGGCAAAAGCGGTGAGAAGCTGCTGGAGGCCACGGGATATGGCGAAGCGCTGCGTCAGAAGGTGGTGGTTCGCACCGCGACGATCAAACAGCTGGTGCTCTATTTGCTGAACGGCGACGTTGACGCCGCGGTGATCGGCCGAACGGATGCGTTAAAAAACCGGCAGCAGCTGGTTCTGCTGCCGGTGCCGGCGAATACGCCGGATGAGGTGGCAACGCTTGCGGTGCTGCGGACCAGTCAGCACCCCGAGGAGGCCCGTCAGCTGGCGAACGCTTTTACCTCCGCGCAGGGGATAAAAACGTTTACCGACCTCGGCTATCTGCCGCTGGAAAAGTAAACCCAGATGGCTAATCGTCAGGTAAATTCTCTGGCCGGGTTGATGTTTGCGCCGCTCTGTCTGCTGCTGATGCTGGTTGTCGGCTCGCTGCTGTCGCTGGTATTCGAACTGGACTTGGCCACCCTCATGCAGGTCTTGCAGGAGCCGGAGCTGCACTTTGCCATCGCGATGTCGGTGGGCACCGCCTTGCTGTCGCTTCTGCTGGCGCTGCTGATCGGGATACCCGCCGCGTGGGTGATGGCGAGAACCGCCTTCCGCGGGAAAGGTATTATCGACGCGCTGCTGGATATTCCGCTGGTGACGCCGCCGCTGATCGTCGGCATTGGGCTACTGCTGTTGCTGGGTCAGCGCGGGCCGCTGAACGGTATCTTTCCGCAGCTCTCCGCGCTGCTCTTCTCTCCGCTGGGCGTGATTATCGCCCAGACCTACGTTGCCAGCGCGATAGTGGTCCGGGCGGCGAGCGCCGCATTCTCATCGCTCGACCCGGCATTTATCGCCACGGCGCATAACCTTGGGCTGACGCCAGTCCGCACGCTGCTGCTGGTTGAAATCCCGCTGTGCTGGCCCTCCCTGCTGAGCGGCGGCGTGCTGGCGCTGGCCAGGGCACTGGGGGAGTTTGGTGCGACCCTCATGCTGGCAGGGGCGATCCGCTTTAAAACGGAAACCCTGCCCATGGCGGTGTACCTGAATATTGCCAGCGGCGATTTTTCACTGGCGATAGGCTGCTCGCTGCTGCTGATTGCGCTGGCAGGGCTGCTGCTGGTGATTCTGCAGCGGATCCAACGACTCTATAAAGCGAGAGAGTATGCTGCGCGTTGAAAATGTCACCACGCGGATTTTGCAGGGGATAAGCTTCCGCGTGCCGGAGGGACGCTGTGTGGCGATCGCCGGGCCGTCCGGGAGCGGCAAGACCACCATGCTGAACGCGATTGCCGGAGCGCTTCCTTATCAGGGAACGATTTATCTTGCCGGCCAGCGCCTTGACGACCTGCCGCCATGGCAAAGGCCGTGCCGCTATCTCAACCAGCGTCTTTACCTTTTTCCTTACCTGACGGTTCGCGGCAACCTCGCGCTGGCGCAGTACGCGGCGGGCCTTCCACGGGTCAAGAAGGAGCAGATGGATCTGCTGGAAGAGATGGGCATCGCTCACCTGGCGGAGCGCTATCCGCGGCAGATTTCCGGCGGGGAGCAGCAGCGGGCGGCGCTCTCCAGGGCGCTGATCTCCCGCCCCAGGCTGCTGCTGCTGGACGAGCCTTTCTCAAGCCTCGATCGCGGGACCCGTGTCCGGCTATGGGAAGCGGTGCGTTCTCTGCGACGCCATGCGGTGACGGTAGTGCTGGTGACGCACGAACCGGAAGAAGCGGCGGCGCTGGCTGACAGGCGGCTGGTGTTACTCAACGGCAGGCTGGTTAGCGAGGGGGGAGAATAAGGGAGGGCCCCTCCCTTATTTATGCTTTATTACGCGCTGCAGAACTTTTTCTTAATGACCACTACCAGGGTACCCACCAGCCCGGCCACCAGCAGCGCGATTGGCAGAATCATCAGGCAGGTCATGACCTGGTCTTCATGTCGCTTCACAAACGGGATCATGCTGAGCGCATAGCCCAGACCGGTAACCACGCCGACCCACAGCAGCGCGCTGAGCCAGTTGAAGAACTGAAAGCGGCGGTTGGAGAGCCCGGAAATGCCGGCCATCGTTGGCAGCAGGGTGCGCACGAAGGCGAGGAAACGACCGGCCAGCAGCGCCAGAAGACCATGTTTATCAAACATACAGGTCGCACGTTGATGGTACTTCTGCGGCAGATGGGCGAGCCAGCCTTTAACGGTTTCGGTATTGCCAAGCCAGCGTCCCTGCAGATAGCTCAGCCAGCAGCCGAGGCTGGCAGCGGCGGTAAGGATGGCAAGAGTCGGCACAAAGTCCATGACGCCTTTGGCTATGAGCGCACCGGCGAGCAGCAGCAGGCTGTCCCCGGGTAAAAATGACGCGGGCAGCAGACCGTTTTCCAGAAACAATGTCATGAACATGACCAGATATACAACGCCCACGACCTGGGGGTTTGCCAGCGCGGCAAAATCATGTTGCCACAGGGCGGCGACAATCTCTTGAATGACAACCATGGACTTTCCTAAGTGGTACCGTATTTTTGACTAGTGTACTCCTGAAGAGCCCCGAACACCTTGATCTCGGGCGCAACAAAAGCGGCCGCCTTACGCAGAACGTCCGCTATTGTTGCCACTCGCTGCCACTTTACACGATACGGGAGAAGCCTGCCGCTAAATCCGCCAGCAGATCGTCAACATTTTCTAAACCGATATGGACGCGAATCAGCGTGCCGCTGAAATCGACTTCAGCTTCCGGACGAATTGAGGCGATTTGTTCCGGCTGGTTAGCCAGAATCAGCGATTCAAAACCGCCCCAGGAGTAGGCCATGCTGAACAAGCTGAAGTTGTCGAGGTATGCAGCAAGCTCGGCGTCGGTCAGACGTTTATTGAGGACAAAAGAGAACAGGCCGCTGCTGCCGGTAAAATCGCGCTGCCAGAACTCGTGGCCTTTGCTGCCCGGTAGCGCAGGGTGATTGACGCGCGCGACCTGCGGATGTTGCGCCAGCCATTCGGCGATACGCAGGCTGCTTTCATGATGCTGACGCAGGCGCACGCCAAGGGTGCGCAGGCCGCGGCTGGTCATATAGGCGGTATCCGCATCGACCATTTGCCCCATCAGGTAGGCGTTTTCCCGCAGCTGATCCCAACAGCGTGCGTTGGATACCGCGGTACCGACCATCGCATCAGAGTGGCCTATCAGGTATTTCGTCCCGGCCTGGATGGAGATATCGACGCCAAAATCCAGCGCTTTAAACAGCACGCCGGCAGCCCAGGTGTTGTCGATCATGATAATCGCCTGTGGGGCAACGCGGCGTACGGCGGCAACGATTGCCGGAACGTCGTGAACTTCCATGGTGATAGAGCCGGGAGACTCGAGGAACACCACCCGGGTGTTTGGCTGAATCTGGCGGGCGATATCGGCGCCAATCAGCGGATCGAACCAGCTGGTGGTGACGCCGAGCTTCGCGAGGATTTTAGTGCAAAAGTCCTGGCTGGGCTCATACGCGGTGTTGGTCATCAGGACATGGTCGCCCTGTTCAACGAAGGCCAGAATAGTATTGGCAACGGCTGCGGCGCCGCAGGGAAACAGCGCGCACCCGGCGCCACCTTCCAGTTCACACATGGCTTCCTGTAACGAAAAGTGGGTCAATGTCCCGCGACGGCCGTAAAACAGCTCGCCTTTTGCCCGGTTGCGGGTGGCGTGCTTTTTGGCTTCGACAGTCTCGAACACCAGCGATGAAGCACGCTGAATCACGCTGTTGACCGAGCCCTGAGTATATTTTTTACTGCGCCCGGCATTGACCAGCGCGGTATCAAGATGTTTATCAGCCATGTTTTTTTACCTGGTTTTATACGTCTGGACGTCTAAACTAACATGAATGGCCCAACCTGTACCGGGGAATGGCCGATACGGGCAAAAATTTTGCGAAATCCGCGGTCGGCCACTTTTTTACTGCGTAAGCGCAAGGAATCTAAACGTGATTTGCTGCACAGTGTAAATACTAATGAGAACCACTATCAATTCGATGCTTTTTTGATATTATTGTGCTCAGATTTTGTGATTGACGTCCTGGAGATTCAGCGTGGGTAATAATTTGATGCAGGCGGACCTGTCCGTTTGGGGTATGTATCATCATGCCGATATTGTCGTTAAGGTCGTGATGATTGGCCTGATTTTGGCGTCGATAGTCACTTGGGCTATCTTTTTCGGCAAAGGTGCTGAAATGCTCTCCAGTAAGCGCCGTCTCAAGCGCGAACAGCAGTTGCTCGGCGAGGCTCGTTCTCTCGATCAGGCCAGCGATATCGCCAGCAGTTTCCACCCGAAAAGCTTAAGCACCCAGCTTATCAACGAAGCACAGAACGAGCTGGCGCTCTCTGAAGGCGTCGAAGATAACGAAGGGATTAAAGAGCGTACCGGTTTCCGCCTTGAGCGTCGCGTGGCGTTCGTCGGCCGTTACATGGGCCGCGGCAACGGTTATCTGGCGACCATCGGGGCGATTTCCCCGTTCGTCGGCCTGTTTGGTACCGTCTGGGGTATCATGAACAGCTTCATCGGCATTGCGCAGACGCAGACTACCAACCTTGCAGTCGTTGCACCGGGCATCGCTGAAGCGCTGCTGGCAACGGCTATCGGCCTGTTTGCGGCGATTCCTGCCGTGGTTATCTATAACATTTTTGCCCGCATGATCGGTAGCTACAAAGCGTCGCTCGGCGATGTTGCCGCGCAGGTGCTGCTGCTGCAAAGCCGTGACCTGGATCTGAGCGCCAGCGGCGTAAAACCGGTCCGTACCGCGCAAAAATTACGAGTAGGTTAATGCTTTATGGCAATGCATTTTAACGAAAACCTCGATGATAACGGCGAAATGCATGACATCAACGTCACGCCGTTTATCGACGTCATGCTGGTGCTGTTGATCATCTTTATGGTGGCGGCGCCGCTGGCGACCGTGGATGTGAAGGTCAACCTTCCGGCCTCCTCAAGTCAGCCGCAGCCGCGTCCGGAAAAGCCGATTTATCTGTCGGTGAAAGCGGATAAAACGATGTTCCTCGGCAACGATCCCATTACCGAAGAGAGCATGATCGGCGCGCTGGATTCGCTGACTGAAGGGAAGAAAGATACCACCGTCTTCTTCCGCGCGGACAAAACCGTGGATTATGAGACGATGATGAAGGTCATGGATACCCTGCACCAGGCGGGTTATCTGAAGATTGGTCTGGTGGGTGAAGAAACCGTAAAAGCGAAATAACCCCCCCGACGACGCTTCTCAGGCTGGCCATGCGCCAGCCTTTTTTTATGCCTGACGCTCAGCGGCGGGAGGTTGCAATCGCCACGGCGGGTTGCGATATAATGCCGAACGTTTTTTTGTTAACTCACAGGATCTTATGGAACGCTTTCTGGAAAATGCTATGTATGCCTCACGCTGGTTGTTGGCGCCGGTTTATTTTGGTCTTTCGCTCGGGCTGATTGCGCTGTCGATCAAATTTTTTCAGGAGATTTTCCACATACTGCCGCACATCTTCAGCGTGGGTGAGTCGGAGCTGATTCTGACGCTGCTGTCGCTGGTCGATATGACGCTGGTAGGCGGTCTGCTGGTGATGGTGATGTTCTCCGGCTACGAAAATTTTGTCTCCCAGCTGGATATCAATGAAGGTAAAGAAAAGCTCAGCTGGCTGGGCAAAATGGATGCCACCTCCCTGAAAAATAAAGTGGCGGCGTCGATTGTTGCAATCTCCTCTATCCATCTGCTGCGGGTGTTTATGGACGCGAAAAACGTACCGGACAACAAGCTGATGTGGTACGTCATTATCCACCTGACCTTTGTGCTGTCGGCGTTTGTGATGGGCTATCTCGATCGTCTGACCAAGGGTAAGCACTGATACACTAGCCCGCCGGCGCAGAGCCGCCGGGCAGGTGACTTATTTATCCGACGAGGTTTGCCATAAATTGAGCTGACCATCCGCGACGTGCTGGTCAATCTGCGCCAGCTCTTCTGCGCTAAACGTCAGATTTTTTAGCGCCTGTACGTTCTCCTCCAGCTGCTGTGGGCGGCTGGCGCCAATCAGCACCGACGTGACCCGACGATCCTTCAGCAGCCAGCTCAGCGCCATTTGCGCCATACTCTGCCCGCGGCTGTGGGCCATCTCCTGCAGTAAGCGCAGGCTGTTCAGATTTGACTCACTGAGCATATTTTCCGTCAGCCCGCGCGCTCTTTTCCCTTCGTAGAACATCCGCGAACCCTCCGGGATCTGCTGTAGATATTTACCGGTCAGCAGGCCCTGCGCCAGCGGCGTAAAGGCGATACAGCCGACGCCGTTCTCCTCCAGCGTATCCAGCAGTCCGCTGGTATCGACCCAGCGGTTGAGCAGGTTATAAGACGGCTGGTGAATAAGCAGCGGGATCTTCCAGTCGCGCAAAAGTGCGGCCATTTGCTGCGTTCGTTCCGGCGAATAGGAGGAGATACCGACATACAAGGCTTTACCGCTCTGTACCGCCTGCGCCAGGGCTGCGGCAGTCTCTTCCATCGGCGTATTTTCATCGACGCGATGCGAATAGAAAATATCGACGTAATCCAGTCCCATCCGCTGCAGGCTCTGGTCGAGGCTGGCGAGCAGATATTTTCGCGAACTACCGTTGCCATAGGGGCCTGGCCACATGGAATAGCCTGCTTTCGTCGCCACAATCAGCTCGTCGCGGTAGGCGGCAAAATCCTCGCGCAGCAGGCGGCCAAAGTTTTCCTCCGCGCTGCCGGGCGGCGGCCCGTAGTTATTCGCCAGATCGAAATGGGTAATGCCCAGGTCAAAGGCCTTGCGTAGCAGGGCGCGTTGGTCATCCAGCGCGTGACCGTGACTAAAGTTGTGCCACAGTCCCAACGACAAAAGGGGCAACTGCAGGCCGCTTTTACCGCAGTAGCGGTACTGCATGCAATCGTAGCGGGTGGCGTCAGCTAACCAGGACATGTTCTCTCCTTATAAATTAAAACGTCGTTTCCATTTTAACTGGTATGGCACGCCGGCAGCGTTTGCTGGATCACAATGCGTAAGATTGCTGGCGTCGCCGCGCGCTTATGCTTTGCTTAAAGGGGGTTAATTTCCGGAGAAGAGATGATGACGCGACTGACGGCGAAAGATTTTCCGCAAGAGCTGCTGGAGTACTACGACTATTACGCGCACGGCAAAATCAGCAAGAGGGAGTTTTTACAACTGGCCGGGAAGTACGCCGTCGGTGGCATGACCGCCCTGGCGCTGTTTAATCTGCTGAAACCCAACTATGCGCTTGCCGGGCAGGTCTCGTTTACCGACCCGGATATTCATGCGGAATATATTCGCTATCCTTCTCCCGAGGGGCACGGAGAGGTGCGCGGGTATCTGGTGGTGCCGACGAAATCAAGCGTAAAACCGGCGTCGGTGATCGTCGTGCATGAGAATCGCGGGCTGAATCCCTATATCGAAGATGTCGCCCGGCGAGTGGCCAAAGCCGGTTACATCGCGCTGGCACCGGATGGCCTGAGTTCGGTGGGCGGCTATCCCGGCAATGACGACGAAGGGAGAGAGCTTCAGCAGAAAGTCGATCCGCAGAAACTGATGAACGACTTTTTTGCCGCCGTCGCCTTTATGGAAAAACATCCGCAGGCGAGCGGCAAAGTGGGAATAACCGGTTTTTGTTACGGCGGCGGTGTGTGTAATGCTGCCGCCGTGGCGATCCCGGAACTGGCCTGCGCAGTGCCGTTTTATGGCCGCCAGCCGCCGATCGCGGATGTCGATAAAATCCATGCGCCGCTGCTGCTGCACTATGCGGAGCTGGATAAGCCCATCACGGACGGCTGGCCCGCCTATGAACAGGCGCTGAAGGCGCAGCATAAAGTGTTCGAGGCCTATATCTATCCTCAGGTGAACCACGGTTTTCACAACGACTCCACGCCGCGTTATGACCGCGCCGCCGCTGAGCTCGCCTGGCAGCGAACGCTGGCGTGGTTTGCCAAATATCTCGGCTAAAAAGGGCGGAAATAGCGCTGGCACTCGCTCAAAAAATCGCTATATAATTTTGTATATAACGATTGAGGGGGGAAAGCGATGGATAACCATTTTGGCAAAGGTTTAATGGCGGGACTGAAGGCTTCTCAGGCTGAAAGCGCCAGCAACGCAGCCGGTTTTTGCGCGGATTATAAACGTGGGTTTGTCCTCGGTTATTCTCAGCGTATGTTTGAAAAAACCGGCGATCGTCAGCTTAGCGCCTGGGAGGCCGGGATCCTCACCCGCCGCTATGGCCTGGACAGAAACATGGTCATGGATTTCTTCAGGGAAGGGCATTCCTGTACCGCCATGCGTTACTTTATGGCGGGATACCGGCTGGAAAGTTAACTACCGAAGGCCGAAGCCTCCGGTAGAGGAGGCGTTATGCCTGGCGTTTGTCTTCGGTCAGGGTATCGAAGTCGCTGGCGCTGTGGCGTTCATGCAGCTGCTCGTTAAGCGGGCCGTTGGTCCGGTTGACGATACGCCCGCGTTTGACTGCCGGACGATTGGCGATGTCCTGCGCCCAGCGCAGGACGTTTTTATAGCTGCCGGCGTCAAGGAATTCCGCGGCGTTATACACCCCACCCAGCACCACATTGCCGTACCACGGCCAGATAGCCATATCGGCGATAGTGTACTCTTCCCCGGAAACATAGCGATTGCGGGCGAGCTGTTTATCCAGCACGTCGAGCTGACGTTTGGCCTCCATCGTGAAGCGGTCAATCGCATACTCGATTTTCACCGGCGCATAGTTAAAGAAGTGGCCAAAACCGCCGCCGAGGAACGGGGCTGCGCCCTGTAACCAGAACAGCCAGTTAAGGGTTTCGGTCCGCCCGGCGGGATCTTTAGGCAGGAAGAAACCAAACTTCTCAGCGAGGTACAGCAGGATGCTGCCGGACTCAAATACGCGCGTCGGCGGGGTGGTGGAGTGGTCGCTCAGTGCGGGAATTTTTGAGTTGGGGTTTACCTCAACAAAACCGCTGGAGAACTGATCGCCTTCACCAATGCGAATCAGCCAGGCATCGTATTCCGCGCCGCTCACGCCGAGCGCCAGCAGCTCTTCCAGCAGGATGGTCACCTTCTGGCCGTTGGGCGTGCCCAGGGAGTAGAGCTGCAGCGGATGTGAGCCGACCGGTAGCGTTTTTTCATGGGTTGCGCCGGAGACGGGACGGTTGATGTTGGCGAACGCGCCGCCGTTGTTTTGCTTCCACTCCCACACTTTAGGTGGTTGGTAGTTATTCTCTGACATGAGGACCTGCCTTTTTAGTGAGCCGTTGAGGGAGTGTAGCAGGAGATACTAAGCAGGTTTAACAGTGTGAGGCTTATTGGCCCCGGCCAGCGTCGCGCAACCGGGGCGAGGAGGACTCAGGCCATAATCCGCGCGGCCCATACGCTGATATCGTCGCTGCTGCCAAGGTCCGGCTGCACCAGACCGTTGACCATAAAGGTAGGCGAGACATGAATACCGTTCTGTCGCGCGTATTTGCAATGCCATTTAATTTCAGCCTGCAGCTCAGGGCGGGCGAAGGCCGTCGAGAGCAGAACCTGGCTATAGCGCTCAATGCGCTGGATTATCTGCTGCGGCGTGGTCTCCATATTCGGCCCGCTGCAATGGTCGGTAAATTCAAACTCTTCGCGATGGTCGGCGACGGCTTTTAACACCCTGTGCGCCTGCTCTCTGCCGTGCGGAAGCGTCGAGGCGGCAAGAATGCAGCGCACGATGACGCCGGAGAAAAGATGCCACGGCTGCGACTGCAGGCGAATCTTGATGGTCACATTATCCGCGCCGACTTCGTCCAGTAGCTCGTCGAGCTTATTGAACGCCCGGACGGAAAACGGGCAGGTTGGCTCAAGGAAAACCTCAAAAGTGCGTGGGCCGTGGCCCCAGACCAGCGGTTGAGCCTGCAGATGCGGTTGTGCGCTCATAATCAACTCCTGACGTTGTCTCATTCTTCGTTATGATTCCCTGAATCACCCGGCTGTTGTCGACGGCAAGGCAACCTGAACTATTTCGGGGAGATATTACAAATAACGATATCACTTTTACCCAAAGGCGCCGGGTTATTTTCCTGCCGGGCACGATCGCTGAATCCAATGAGTGGTATCATCATTTCACCTCTGTCTGGTAAGTGCCTGTGGCAGGATAAGAAGAGGGAGTTTTGTTCCGCCAACTGCCCGGGCTGCATTAATTTGAGGTCAGGCTAATGAGCAAAGGATCGACAAGTAGTGATGCCCCTTTTGGTACATTGTTGGGCTACGCGCCGGGGGGCGTAGCAATTTATTCATCGAATTACAGCAGTTTAAATCCGCGCGACTATCCGGATGACGCGACGTTCCGCAGTTATATCGGCAATGAGTATATGGGGCACAAATGGCAGTGCGTTGAATTTGCGCGCCGCTTTTTGTTTCTCACCTACGGCTTTGTCTTTACCGATGTCGGCATGGCCTATGAAATCTTCTCCCTGCGTTTTCTGCGTGAAGTGGTCAATGACAATATTCTGCCGCTGCAGGCTTTCGCAAACGGCGCCCGCCGTCCGCCGATGGCCGGCTCGCTGCTGATATGGCAGAAAGGCGGTGAGTTCAAGCATACCGGCCATGTTGCGGTGATTACGCAGCTGGTAGGCAATAAGGTTCGCATCGCCGAGCAAAACGTGATTCACGCTCCGCTGCCGCAGGGCCAGCAATGGACTCGCGAATTAACGCTGGAAGTGAAAGACGGTTTCTACACCATCAAAGATACCTTTGCCGATACGGAAATATTAGGCTGGATGATTCAGACCGCCGATACCGAGCACAGCCTGCCGCAGCCGGTGCTGCCGGGTGAAGCGATGGCGATTCAGGGCGCGAGATTGCCGAATAAAGGTCAGTTCCGCGGTAACTGGCTGAACGAGAAAGATTCGCTGCAGAAAGCCTACGTGGCCGCCAACGGTCACTTCATCAATCAAGATCCCTATCAATACTTCACCATTACCGAAAGCGCCGAGCAGGAGCTGATCAAAGCGACCAACGAGCTGCATTTGATGTACCTGCACGCCACCGATAAGGTGATGAAAGATGACAATCTGCTGGCGCTGTTTGATATCCCTAAAATTCTCTGGCCGCGCCTGCGCCTGTCGTGGCAGCGACGCCGTCATCATATGATTACCGGTCGCATGGATTTCTGTATGGATGAGCGCGGGCTGAAGGTCTATGAATACAACGCCGACTCCGCCTCTTGTCATACCGAAGGCGGGCTGATCCTCGAACAGTGGTTGAAACAGGGCTACTACGGCAGCGGACACAACCCGGCGGAGAATCTGCTTGATGAGCTGGCGGGTGCCTGGAAACACAGCCGCGCCCGTCCTTTCGTGCATATCATGCAGGACAAGGATCTGGAGGAGAACTACCACGCGCTGTTCATCCAGCGCTCGCTCACGCAGGCGGGGTTTGAAAGTAAGATCCTCTTTGGCCTTGATGAATTGCACTGGGATGCCGCCGGGCAGCTGATCGACGGCGACGGGCGTCTGGTGAACTGCGTCTGGAAAACCTGGGCCTGGGAAACCGCCATCGAGCAGGTGCGTGAAGTCAGCGCCGATGAGTACGCCGCCGTGCCGATCCGTACCGGACATCCACAAAACGAGGTGCGGCTGATCGACGTACTGCTGCGTCCGGAAGTGCTGGTCTTCGAACCGCTGTGGACGGTGATCCCCGGTAACAAGGCCATTCTGCCGGTACTGTGGTCGCTGTTCCCGAACCACCGCTATTTGCTGGATACCGATTTTGTGGTCAACGAGGAGCTGGCGAAAACCGGTTACGCGGTGAAACCTATCTCTGGCCGCTGCGGCAACAACATCGATTTGATTGGTCCGAAAGACGAAGTGCTGGATAAAACCAGCGGGCAGTTTGTCGATCGTAAAAATATTTACCAGCAGCTCTGGTGCCTGCCGAAAGTGGATGGTAAATACATTCAGGTATGTACGTTTACCGTCGGCGGCAACTACGGCGGTACTTGTCTGCGCGGCGATGATTCGCTGGTGGTCAAAAAAGAGAGTGATATCGAACCGTTAATTGTGCTGAAAGACAGCGACGGCCGGTAGCCGGCAGCCCGGGCAGCGCCGTAAACGGCCTGTCCGGGCAACAAATCCTGCAAACACGATAAGTCACAAAGACAACAACAAGACAGAAAAGGAAAATAATATGCACGACAGGCGACTCGCCGTCCGCGCGGGTGAACTCAAGCCCTCCGCCGTCCGCGAACTTCTGAAGCACAGTAAACTGCCCGGCGTTATCTCTCTGGGCGGCGGGATCCCGGCTCCGGAGCTGTTTGATACCGAAGGTCTGAATCTGGCTGTGCAACAGGTGATGAGCGGGCGCTTCAACGATGCATTTCAGTATGGTTTGACCGAAGGCTACCCGCCGCTGCGTCAGGCCGTGAGCGAACTGTGTCAGGCGCGCGGCGTTGACTGCCAGGCCAGCCATGTTTATATCACCTCCGGTTCTCAGCAATCGTTAGATATTGTAGCCCGTACGCTGCTCGATCCGGGCGATGCGATTGTGGTTGAGCGCCCGACCTACCTGGCGGCGCTGCAGGTATTCCAGTTGGCGCAGGCCAATATTCTCAGCGTGGATACCGACGATAACGGGATGCTGGTCGAACAGCTGGCCGACCTGCTGGAAACGACCCGCGTCAAAGCGGTTTATCTGGTGCCCACCTTCGGCAACCCCGGCGGAAAAACCCTGAGCGAAGATCGCCGTCGCCGCCTGGTGGCGCTGGCGAAACAGCATGATTTTGTCATCATCGAAGATGACCCCTATGGCGAAATCAGCTTTACCGATGAAGTTCGCCGTCCGCTGTATCAGCACGCGGTTGAGCTGGGCTGTGAAGATCAGGTGGTCTACACCTCCACCTTCTCCAAAATTCTTGCGCCGGGGATGCGTATCGGCTGGATTGTGATGCCGGACTGGCTGGCGCAGCAGACGGTGATCGTTAAGCAGGCGGCGGATCTGCATACCAACATGCTGTCGCAGGTGATCACGGCGGAATATCTGGCGATGAATCGCCTGGATAACCAGATCGCGCTGATCCGTGAGGATTATCGTAAGAAGTGTGTGGCGCTGGCGGATGCGCTGGAGTCGCGACTCGGGGAGCACATTGCATTCAGCCGACCAAAAGGCGGGATGTTCCTGTGGGCTCACTTCCGCTATTCGTTCGATACCATGGAATGGATGAAGAAAACGCTGGCAAACGGCGTGGTGTTTGTCCCTGGCGAAGCGTTCTATCACGATAATCCGGATACCCGTACGCTGCGTCTGTCCTACTCTACGGTCTCGGAAGAGGGGCTGATGACGGCCGTGGAGCGTCTGGCGAAATCGCTGTAGCGATATAAATAACTCCGCGCCGCCGGGCGGCACGGAGTGTTAATCTGGTTTAGTCGCTTTCGGCGATGCGGTCATCGAGCCAAATCAGCATCAGTGAAGAGAGAAATGCAACGCCGAGTGTGCCAATAAATAGCCACATAAAGAATACCTCAGAGGTTTTTTATTATTTTTCTGCTTTGACCGGTGAGTGCTTGTTTCTGTTGATCATCGTGACTTTAGTCGCGGACTGGGAGGTGGCGAGCGTGAAGAAATCATCAGCATCAATATCAAAATTCAGCACGATTTCCCTGTATTTCCCGCAGTGAATTAACTCTTTCGCTTCTTGCATACTACTTGCTGTTATTGTCGGCATCGTCTTATCTCGTGTGAAAACTGGTTAGCAAAGTAAGAGCTTGTGCATATCAGATCAACTCTTTTTTATCGCCGCCGGTAAGATCTGTTTTCCTTATTTTTAAAAGGGAAAAGCGCGGGCAGAATACCATTGCGGGACAGGGCCTCGCCATTGCCGTGCGGCCGGTGAATTCAAAAGAAGCGTTAACGCTGTTTTTCGCTCATCAGCTGGCGGCAGCGCTGCTGATCCTGAGCAATGCTCTCTTGTTCTTGTTGGCTGAGCTGCAGCCAGGTCTGACGCATACGTTCGCCAAGCGCCGGGATATAGTGGTTTTTGTGCAGCGCGTAATCGGCATTGCCGCCTTCGACAATATTTTCCATATCGCGCAGAAACGCCTGGCTATCCCGGTGGTCGATGACACAGAAAACCGAGCGGTACCAGGCAATCTCTTCTTCGGAGTAGCGGGGCGTGAACCACCAGACAAGCAGCGCAATGAGCGCCAGCAGCGGAATGACAAAAGGTAATTTCTTCAGCATGGCGTGGTCAGGGAGAGGAAACAGGGGCGTAGTGTACCTGCTGCACAAACGGAATGTCATCCCGGAGGTCACTTTTACCTCCGGGCGAGCGGGTCAGGTGCCGTTAGCGCGGTTATTCGCTAACGGCAAAAGAGCTATAGCAGACCCACCTCTTTTGCGGTCCGGTCGATAGCGCGTTTGGTCTTCTCGACCAGTTCATCCAGTTCGCTGTGGCTGGCAATCAGCGCGGGAGCCATAATCATACGCCCCAGGGTTGAGCGGATAATGACCCCCTCTTCAAAGCCGATAGTCCGGCAGCGCCAGGCCAGATCGTTTTCATTGGCAAAGCGTTTGCGGGTCGACTTATCTTCGGCGAACTGCAGAGCGGCCACGAGGCCTGCGCCCTGGATTTCACCAATCATCGGGTGGTGGCTAAACACCTCACGCAGCGTTTTTTGCAGATACGGGCCGGTGTCGTCACGTACGGTGGTGACCCGGTTTTCATCGCGCAGCGCTTTCAGGTTAGCAATGGCAACGGCCGCAGCGACGGGGTGGCCGGAATAGGTCAAACCGTGGGCAAATACGCCGCCTTTCTCAACCAGCACCTCGGCCATCCGTTTGCTCAGCACCAGGCCGCCCATCGGAACATAGCCGGAGGTCAGCCCTTTAGCGATGGAGAGCGTATCCGGTTCAAAGCCAAAATACTGGTGCGCAAACCATTCGCCGGTTCTGCCAAAGCCGCCAATCACCTCATCGGCGCACAGCAGCACGTCGTATTGGCGACAAATACGCTGAATCTCCGGCCAGTAGCTCTCCGGCGGGAAGATCATCCCGCCGGCGCCCTGGAACGGTTCGGCGATAAAGCCCGCGACGTTCTCCGCGCCGAGCTCGAGGATCTTCTCTTCCAGCTGGCGGGCGCAGCGCAGGCCAAACTCCTGCGGCGTCAGGTTGCCGCCGTGCATATACCAGTAGGGCTCATCAATATGCGCCACGTCGGGGATCATCCCCCCCATGGCGTGCATAGCTTTCATGCCCCCGAGCGCGCTGGCGGCGAGGGTAGAGCCGTGGTAGCCGTTCCAGCGGCCAATCATCACCTTTTTCTGCGGTTTACCGAGTATCTGCCAGTAGCGACGCACGGTGCGGATCAGCACTTCATTCGATTCAGAACCGGAGTTGGTGTAAATGGCGTGGCTGTAGTGCCCGGGCAGCAGGCTGAAAAGCAGTTCGGACAGCTCAATCACCGTCGGGTGCGTGGTGTGGAAGAACATATTGTAATAGGGCAGCTTCGCGAACTGCGCTGCCGCGGCATCGGCCAGATCCTGGCGGCTGTAGCCCAGCTGGGTACACCACAGTCCTGACATACCGTCCAGATACTTGTTGCCGTCATTGTCCCAGAGGTACAGGCCTTCGCCGCGTACCATGACGCGCGGTCCTTCAGCGTTCAGCGCTTTCTGGTCGAGAAACGCGTGGATATGGTGTGCGGCATCCCCGCTTTGATACTCGGTAGTGGATCGCGTCGGGTGAATAGGGTAGGTCATGTTATCTCTCCTGTAAGCGGAATCAGTGCAAGGCGAGGCCGTTGCCTGCTAGCGAAACTGGAACCAGGTCGTTTTAAGGGTGGTGAATTTGTCGAAGGCATGCAGCGACAAATCCCGACCAAAACCAGACTGTTTATTGCCGCCAAACGGCACGGTGACGTCCAGCGCATCCACGGTATTGACCGACACCGTGCCGGCGTTAAGCCGTCCGGCAACCCGGTGCGCGCGGTGCAGGTCGTCTGTCCAGATCGACGCGGCGAGGGCATAAATATGGTTATTAGCCAGCTGGATGGCCTGCTGTTCATCATCAAAGGGGATAGCGGCAAGCACCGGGCCGAAAATTTCATCTTTCCACAGCGACATCTCTTCGTTCACCCCATCCAGCAGCGTGGGCTGAACGTAGTTGGCGATCCCTTCAATCTCGACCTCACGGCCGCCGGTCAGCACGCGTGCACCTTCCTGTTGGGCCGAACGGATCGCGCGTATGACCTTTTGCGCATGCGCTGCGCTGACCATCGCGCCCATTTTGGCCGTCGGATCAAAGGGGTGAGACGGCGCCCAGGCTTCCATTTTGGCCTGTACCCGGGTGATAAAGTCGGCATAAATCGCGCGTTCTACCAGCAGCCGTGAGTTGGCGGAGCACACTTCGCCCTGGTTAAAACAGATACCGAAAGCGGCTTTCTCCGCCGCCAGGTCGAGATCCTGGCAGTCAGCAAAGACGATGTTGGCGCTTTTACCGCCGCACTCCAGCCAGACCTGTTTCAGGTTTGACTGCGCGGAGTAGGTCATGAAGGCCTTGCCGACCGCGGTCGAACCGGTAAAGGTGATGACATCAATATCGTTATGCAGCCCAAGCGCGGCGCCCGTTTCTGTGCCGAGACCGGTGACGACGTTCAGTACGCCTGGCGGGAGACCCGCCTCGAGCGCCAGTTCACCCAGACGCAGCGCCGAAAAAGGCGAATTTTCTGAGGGTTTGAGGATCACGCTGTTCCCGGCGGCCAGCGCCGGCCCGAGTTTCCAGCAGGCGAGATCGAGCGGAAAGTTCCACGGTACGATTGCCGCCACCACGCCGACCGCTTCACGAGTGAGGGTGGCGAGCGACCCTTTACGCGTGGGGGCGACCTCGGCGTAAATTTTATCGACGCTTTCGGCGTACCAGGCCATGACGTGCGCCGCGCCGGGAATATCCATATTCAGCGCATCGTTGACCGGTTTCCCCATGCTCGCACTTTCAAGCAGCGCCAGCTCTTCACGGTGTTCGAGAATCAGCGCGGAGAGCCTGAGCAGCACGGTTTTACGTTCCTGCGGCGGCAGACCGGACCAGACGCCGGAGGCGAAGCTGGCGCGGGATGATTTTACTGCAATATCAATATCGTCAGCTTGCAGCGCCGTCACCGCGGCGAGCACGCTATTGGTCGCCGGGTTGATGGCCGGGCAGACTTTACGGCTGATGGCGAGGTAGGGACGACCATCGACGATCGCGTGGCTGATAAAGCGTTGCTCCCGCAGTTTGTCCTGCCAGAAATTTCTATCACACATACCAGACATGCGCCTCTCCCTTGATATGTTGCTTGTTTGTTATTGATTTGTTGCTATTGATTCATGATGCAGGAGGAGGCAGCGACGAGAAAGGACTAAAAATCTAGGTAACCTCTATAAAAAACGTAGCTAGTCCCGGGGAGGGGATAATTCTCAGGGGCGCGCGGGGCGGTTATTTCTGTGACGGCATTCATAAAAATCACGCGGGTTATTTTTTAATGGTTTGTATTTAAAAGGATATTATTTTTATGCTTCGGTTTTTTGAGCACAGCTGCTGCTGTCTTTTAAATATATTAAATATTGTTTGATTTAATAACAGGTAATGAAAAAAAGATGAATGACCCTTATTCCTTGCGATCTGAGGCCGCGGGCCTGTCGTTGGCTCGCAGCTTTCCTGCGCTTTGTCTGTTAATTTTCTGTAAAAATACGACCCGCGTCGGATTGTTGATCTTTTTCCGCTGGCGGGGTTGCGGGCGACGGGGAGCATCGTTTAAAGCTATTTAGCTTATCTCTCTGAGAATAAAAAATAAGGTGTCCCATGCCCCATTTCACCCTGAAGCAGCTCAAATACTTTGTTGCCGTTGTCGAAGCAGAGAGTATTGCGGAAGCCTCCAGACAGTTACATATCGCCCAGCCGTCAATTTCCATTGCGGTGAAAACCCTGGAAGATATGTTTGAACAGCAGTTTTTTATTCGCCACCACGCGCAAGGGGTGTCGATGACCCCCAGCGGGCAACGCTTTTATGAAAAGGCGAAGGAGCTGCTGCGGCTTTCGTATCAGTTTGAGCAAAATTCAAAAGCGGATAATGAACTGGTCTCCGGCATTATTTCACTAGGCTGTTTTGAAACGGCGGCGCCGCTCTATTTACCTTCGCTGATTGCCGGATTTAAAAAGATCTATCCCGATATCACCCTCAAAATTTGCGATGGTGAGCAGCATGAAATTACGCACGGTCTGCACCGCGGGCGTTTCGATCTGGCGTTTCTCTACGATCTTGAGCTGGATACCGCGATTCACACCGAAAGCCTCAATGCACCGCAGAAGCCTTATGCTCTGCTGCCGGCACATCATCCGCTGGCGCAGCGAGCGACAGTGAAACTCTCCGAGCTCAATAACCTGCCGATGGTCCTGTTGGACGTGGTGCCAAGTCGAAACTATTTCATCAGTATTTTCAAAGATAAAGGGTATAACCCTCAGGTTGCCTACAGCTCGCCGTCTATTGAGATGGTGCGCTGCATGGTCGGCCAGGGGCTGGGTTTTTCCGTGCTGGTAACCCGCCCGGTTTCCGACATAACCTACGATGGCCAGCAGGTGCGCTGCGTGGAAATTCAGGACGAGATGGCGAACTCCACGCTGGTGATGGCGCACCTGCGCAGTAGCGAGCCGACCAAACCGACTAAACTGTTTATGGAATATTGTCGCCATGCGGTACTCAGCCCGGCGGACATTGATGCGCGGGTGGCGTAAATTCAGCGAAGAATAAGAGACGGCTCGTACTATTGCGGGCCGGGTCACTCTCTGACGGTGATATTAAATATAAAAAAACGAGTCTCTGAATATATTTTTTATAGGCTTGATGGCTTGCGATTTCTTTTTTATGAATAATTGGCTGCTCGCCGGATTATCTTTTGCCGTTAATCTCCCGCAAATAATACTTTTATTCATTAGATTCAAGATGCTGCGCTCTGCATCACTATTTTATTCTCAGGTTCTAAATTTATAATAATTTACCTGCTTGTTACGGTTTATTAACCTCGGTCCTGCGCAGTGGTTTATTCCTGGCGATTGAACACCATTCGAAGGACACATTTATGACCGTAGAAAAAACGAACATTGATACGTTGATTGTTGGCGGGGGTCAGGCCGGTATTGCCATGAGTGAGCATCTGACGAAGCTGGGGATCTCACATCTGGTTATCGAGAAAAACCGCATCGCTGAAGCCTGGCGAAGCGGGCGTTGGGACTCGCTGGTGGCGAATGGTCCGGCGTGGCACGACCGTTTCCCGGGGATGGAATTTAAAGGGGGGAATCCCGATAGCTTCATTCCCAAAGACGATGTGGCGGAATACTTTGAAGATTACGTCAGGGCCTTCAATCTGCCGGTGCGTACCGGCGTTGAAGTTAAAAGCGCGGTTCGCAACAGCGGACGACCGGGGTTTACCATTGAGACCACGGAGGGCGTTATTGAAGCCCAGCGTATTGTTGCCGCGACCGGGCCGTTTCAAAAACCGGTTATTCCACCGATTGCGCCAAAAGAGAGCAGCCTTCATCAAATCCACTCCGCCCGATACTACAACCCGCAGCAGCTTCCTGAGGGCGCCGTGCTGGTCGTTGGCGCGGGCTCTTCCGGCGTGCAAATTGCCGACGAGCTTCAGCGTGCCGGCCGCCGGGTCTATTTATCCGTCGGCGCGCATGACCGCCCGCCGCGCGCATATCGCAACCGGGACTTCTGCTGGTGGCTGGGGGTGCTGGGCATGTGGGACGCCCCCGCCAGCGCGCCGGGCAAAGAGCATGTCACTATCGCAGTCAGCGGCGCCCATGGCGGGCACACCGTGGACTTCCGCGAGTTGGCGCATCGCGGCATCACCCTGGTCGGGCTGACGAAAGCCTTTGAATCCGGGATGGCGACCTTCCAGCCGGATCTGTGCGACAACATTCGTCGCGGGGATGAGAACTACCTGGCGCTGCTGGATGCCGCAGATGCCTACATCGCGGCCAATGGCCTGGATCTACCGGAAGAACCTGCCGCCCGCGAGTTTTTACCTGATCCGCCGTGCATGACTTCGCCGATCCTCTCCCTGAATCTCGCGGAGGCGGGGATCGCCACCATTATCTGGGCGACCGGCTACGCGGTGGATTACAGCTGGCTCAACGTGAATGCTTTTAATGAGCAACGCCGTCCGCAGCATCAACGCGGCGTCTCCAGCGAACCCGGGGTCTATTTTCTCGGATTGCCGTGGCTGTCGCGCCGGGGGTCAACCTTCATCTGGGGCGTCTGGCATGACGCAAAACACATTGCTGACCATATTGCCACTCAGCGTAAGTACAGCCAGTACCAGGCCGCCGATCGGCGCTGAACGTTCGCCCACTAAACAGGATAAACAAGATGCCAACGCATACCCGTATTCGCATGTTTAATACCAAAGAGACTTACCCTAATCAGAGCCTGGATAACGATTTATGCCAGGCGGTTCGCGCCGGGAATACCGTCTACGTGCGCGGTCAGGTGGGAACCGATTTTGCCGGTAACCTGGTCGGATTGGGCGACCCGCAGGCTCAGGCCGAGCAGGCGATGAAAAACGTCAAACAGCTGCTGGAAGAGGCCGGAAGCGACCTGTCGCACATCGTGAAAACCACGACCTATATCATTGACCCACGTTATCGTGAGCCGGTGTATCAGGAGGTGGGTAAATGGCTGAAGGGGGTGTTCCCGATCTCCACGGGGCTGGTGATTTCAGCGCTGGCGCAGCCGCAATGGCTGATGGAGATCGATGTGATTGCCGTCATTCCCGATGATTTCGTGAAGTAAGGAGCGACGATGACCTTTTCTATCGCAGCATATTGCCCGGAAAGCGGGCAGTTTGGTATTGCGCTCAGCTCCTCCAGCATTGCCGTCGGCGCCCGCTGTCCCTGGCTACAGGCCGGGGTGGGGGCGGTATCCAGTCAGAACATCACGTTACCGGCGCTGGGTCAGCTGGCGTTAGCGCAACTGGAACAGGGATTCGCGCCGGACACCGCGTTGCGCAGGGCGCTGGCGGAGGACGATTTTAGCCGCTACCGGCAGATCATCGCCATCGACGCCAACGGACAAACCGCCGCCTTCAGCGGCGATAAAACCCTTGGTATTTATCATGTTGCCGAAGGAGAAAACTGCATTGCCGCTGGAAATATGCTGGCCAGCACGGCGGTTATTGAGGCAATGGTGACGGGTTTTCAGCAGAGCGAAGGTGAAATGGCGCTGCGCCTGCTGGCCGCGCTACAGGCCGGTCTGGCCTGCGGCGGTGAGGCCGGCCCGGTTCACTCTGCGGCGGTGAAGGTTGTGGATGACTATTCGTGGCCGCTGGTGGATTTGCGTATTGACTGGAGCGAGGAGGATCCCATTGGCGAGCTGGCCGCGCTCTGGCAGGCCTATGAGCCGCAGATGCAGGCCTATATCACGCGCGCGCTCGACCCGCGGGAGGCCCCCAGTTACGGAGTACCGGGCGATGAATAATGAGGTGAAGTCGATACTGGCAACGCTGCTGGCTTTTGATACCACCAGTCGCGAATCCAATCTCGAGATGATCGATTACATAAACCGCTTTCTGAGCGGTTTTGGCATTGAATGCCGGCTGTTCTACGATGACGACGGCAAAAAAGCCAATCTTTACGCCCGCCTGGGGCCGCCGGGGCCGGGGGGCGTAATGCTCTCCGGCCATACCGATGTGGTTCCGGTTGACGGCCAGCGCTGGACGGTCCCTCCTTTTGCACTCACCCTCCGCGATGGCCTGTGCTACGGGCGCGGCAGCACCGACATGAAGGGCTTTATCGCCTGCGTGCTGGCCTCTGTTCCCGCCTTCCTCGCACAGCCGTTAAGCATGCCTCTGCACCTGGCCTTTTCCTATGATGAGGAGGTGGGATGTCTCGGCGTCCGCAGTCTGGTGAACCATCTTAAAGCCTCAAAGGATAAGCCCGCCCTGTGCATTATCGGTGAGCCGACGGAGATGCGCCCGGTCTACGGCCATAAAGGTAAACTAGCCATGCGCTGCCATATTCACGGTAAGGCCTGCCATTCGGCCTATGCCCCCGATGGCGTGAATGCCATTGAGTATGCGGCGAAGCTGATTACCCGCTTAGGCGTACTGGGTGAAAAGCTGGCGCTCAGGCAGGATGCGCGTTTCGACCCGCCGTACAGTACCGTTCAGGTGGGGCTGATTACGGGCGGCGCGGCGCTCAATATTGTGCCTGAGCGCTGCCAGTTCGATTTTGAAATCCGCCATTTGCCGGATGTGTCGCTCGACGAGACGCTCACCGGGCTGCAGGCGTATGCCAACGATGAACTGGTGCAGGCGATGCGCGCGGTGGCGGCGGAGGCAACGATCCGCTTTCAGCCGCTCAGCCAGTATCCCGGTCTGCTGAGCGATCCGCAGTCGGCCTTTGCCGGTTGGCTGGCGCAATGGGCGGGAAATGATACCTTCTCCACCGTAGCCTTTGGCACGGAAGGTGGGCTGTTTGACGAAGCGGGCGTGGCAACGCTGATTTGTGGGCCGGGAAGTATGGAGCAGGGACACAAGCCGGATGAATTTATTGCTCTGAGCCAGCTGGATCAATGTCTGGCGATGCTGGATAACCTGCGCCACTGGATGGCGGCCTCCTGAATCTTTTGCGCCCGGACCCGGGCGCATTTCCGCAATCCTCTTTTCCCGCATTTTTTCCGTTATCTCTTTTCTCTGCGGCCGTTCTTTATTTCGCCGCGGTCTTTTCCTGTTGCCCGCGGCGGAATAAAAAAGCTCCGGAACCTGTCCGGAGCTAAATGATGACTGAGGGAATATATTGCTTTAAATTTTCTCTTTCGCAAAGGCCATCTTTTTGACCGTCTTCGCTCTGGAGAGGTAATAATAGACAGGAGAAACGACCAGCAAACCAATAATCCATGATAAATCTGCCCCGCCAAATGACAGCGCAACAGGTCCGGTATAGATCGCCGTCGACATAAACGGCACTTCCACGGCGATTCCCAGTAAATAGCAGAAAATAGCCGTGGCATTAAAATAACCGTAGATTCCGCCATCGCGTTTAAAGAAGGACTCAACCTCATATTCGCCATGGGCGACCAGGTAGTAATCCACCAGATTAATCGCCGTCCACGGCACCAGCACATATAACAGCACGGTAATAAAGTTTGTGTAGATTAATAAAAAGTTTTCCTGACCATAGATCGCCAGTGATATTTCGAGAATCATCGTGAGGATGGCGGTGATTATTCTGGCGCGGGCCATCGGCGACCAGCCATCAATAAAAGTCTGGCCCAGGGTCAAGGTGCAGAGAACTCCGCAGTACAACATCATGGAGTTTGTGGCGGCGATCCCCAGCGCCAGTACCACAATGACTACGGCGCCCATTCCGCCGGTTAGATCGATAATGCCCTGAATAATATCATCATTACTAATACAGACAGCCACCAGCACGCCGAGGACCATCGGCAGGTAGGAGCCTAAAATGCAGCCAAAATAGCTGGCATAAAAAACGCTTTTATCGTTGGTGCTGTAGGGCATATAGCGTGAATAGTCAGAGACATAGGGGGCATAGGCCAGCTGCCACAGCGCCGCAATGGATACCGCGCCGAGGAAGCCAACCTTGTTGAAGCCGCCGCGATCGAGGAAATCGACCGGCAGGCCGTGCACAAACACGATCCATAGAAATGTGGCAGCCAGCACAATACCGGAAATCCATGACATAATTCTGGCGTAGGAGTGGATGATTTTATAGCCAAAGATGGTGGCGAATAAACTGAGTGCCCCGACGACAATAATTCCGACGTCGGAGTTCATCGGCTTATAGATAGCGTGCATTGACTGCCCGCCTAATACCAGGCTGGAGGCAGTAAATCCGATATACATTAATACCACGATCGATACTACCAGTACCGAGCCGTAGGAGCCAAACTGCCCCTTAGTTTGCACCATTTGCGGCACGCCGAGCCTCGGGCCCTGCGCCGAATGCAATGCCATAAAAAGACCGCCAACCAGGCTGCCGATAAGCAGGGCAATAACGGACCAGAAAAAAGAAAGGTGGAAAATGGTCACCGACATGGCACCGGTGATCACGGTTAATAACATGATATTCGAGCCGAACCAAATGGTAAAAAGATCGCCGGGTTTACCGTGCCGCATATTAAGAGGAATAGGTCTTATAGTATTACTTTCGAGGTTTTCAACGTGAACGGATTGAGGTTTAGTCATGGTGCTCTCTCATCACTGTAGGGCTAAATCAGCGTTAGATGGATATTCCAATGAGGAGTACAGCTAATCTACTCATCATAACATTTCGTTTACTATTGTCACAATCTCGTATCATTTTGGAAATTATTAAAAATGTCGAACGTCGATATAAAAAAAATGCTTTACCTGCATCCGCCATCCTGAATCAACGCGCTGAATAAACCGTCAAATCTATTTTTTAGCGATTTATGCTGCTTTAATTGGGATTTAATAATTAACCCGCTGGAAGGCTATTTTCAGGCAGATAAAACTCCGTGGCGGTGGCCATTGCCTGGAATGATTGGTTGTACCGTCGAATGAGAAAGGCCTGATAAATATGTGGAAAAGCGATCGTGCCAATATTAAGCAATGATATTTATACGGGAATACCACTTACACCCTGTAAATCAGTCTGTTACACCATGGTGTGCGATGATTGAGGTGTTGAAAGGATGGCGAAACGGAATATATTGTGCGCAGCACTGCACCACGAAGTGCATTTATCGGGAGTGTGCAGTAGATCAATATTTACAACACGGAGTGTTCTCTTTTCTCTTTATCTTGTCGTGAATGTCGCTGCTGAAAACGGCCGTCATCCCCGGTGTAATAGCCGGGGATGACGGCCTCTGCCCGGGCAGAGGCTGACGGTGCTCTCGCGGTCAGTAGCCGACGGTGTACACCCGGCCGCTCTGTATCCCTTCCACGCTGCGGCGATAGGCCTGGGCAACGGCGGCGGCAGGGACGCTGGCGAAGCCGGGGAAGAAACCGTCATACGCGGCGAGCGACTCCGTTAATACGGTGGGGCTTATCAGGTTGATACGGATCCCGCGCGGCAGTTCGCAGGCGGCGGCGCGGACAAAGCCCTCCAGCCCGGCATTCACCGTTGTGGCGTTGACGCCCTGGGCAATCGGTTCATGGGCCACAATGCCGCTGATAAGCGTAATCGAACCGCCTTCATTGAGATAATGCTGCCCGGTTAGCGCCAGGCGGATTTGCCCCAGCAGTTTGTCCTGCAGGCCCTGGTTGAAATCCCGGTCCGTCATGGACGCCAGCGGGCCAAAGAACAGATTGCCGGTGGCCGAGACAATCGCATCGACCCGGCCGACAGTTTCAAACAGGGCTTCGACGCTCGGCTGAGAGGTGATATCCACCTGAAGATCGCCCTGAGTGCGACCTACGCGAATGACTTGATGTTGACGGCTCAGTTCTTCGGCGACGGCGCGCCCGACGGTACCGCTGGCACCAATAACGACGATTTTCATGGCTGACTCCTGATCGGTTGTGAGCCTCTATTCTTTAATGAAACAGTTATCGGATAAACTGGCTAAAAGTTAGATGATTACTAACCAGAGGTTTGTAATATGGATAAGCTACGCGGAATGGAGACATTTATTGCCGTGGTGGAGTGCGGCAGTTTTACCGACGCGGCATCGCGGCTGGAGATGTCGGCGGTGATGGTCGGCAAATATATCGCCCTGACGGAGCGAGAGCTGGGCACCCGACTGCTTGAGCGCAACACCCGGCGCCAGAGTCTGACCGATGCCGGGCGCGTCTATTATGAAGAGGCCAAACGGGTACTTGAACAGGTTGCGATTGCCGAAAGCTCGGTCGAACGATTGCGACTGGCGCCGGCCGGGACGCTGCGCATCAGCGCGCCGACCTCTTTTGGCGCCTGCGTGATTGCGCCGCTGACCGCCTCCTTTTTACAGGCGTGGCCGGATGTTCGCATCGAACTGGATCTGACTAACCGGATGGTCGATCTCGTCGATGAGGGCTTCGATCTGGCGATCCGTATTGGTGATATTCACCACACCGATCTGGTGGCGAAATATCTCTGTCCATATCGGATGGTGATTTGCGCCGCGCCCGCTTACCTGGCTCGTCACGGCACGCCAGTCGTACCGGCGGATTTGGTCGATCACCTTTGCCTGTCCCATACGGTGTGGACGGCGCGTAATGAGTGGACATTGCCGGGGGCGCAAGACGCGGTGCGCTGGAAGCGCGATGCGATTCTGCGCTGCAATGATGGTTACGGCCTGCGCATGGCGGCGATAGCCGGCGCCGGGCTGCTGCTCCAGCCTGAGGTCTTACTGAGCGAGGCGCTGGCCAGCGGCAAACTGGTGCGCGTGCTGGAGGCCTATACCCCCCATCCGCGCCCGGTACATTTACTCTGGCGGCAGGATCTTCGCCCGCTGCCGAAGCTGACCCGCTTCGTAGAGCATGTGCTGAAAGAGGGAAAAGGCTATTTATGAACGACGGTTAGCGGGCCGGCTATTTTAAGGTCGTTCGAGCGAACGCTGGCGCACCCGCGTGCGGCCTGTCAGGATTCCGTAGACCCGCGCCACAAAACGTTCCTTCTCCTAAACCACCGTTGACAGACATCGGCATACATCAGGCAAATCCACACTACGCCATGAAAATCTGCTGGCCTGCAGTGACCAGCATGATTCCGGCGGCGGATTTCTTGTTCAGTCACGCAATGCGTGCTGCCAGTCGGCGATCAGATCCTGCGGATCTTCAATCCCGACGGAGAGACGGATCAACTGAGGCGTGATGCCATTGGCCAGCCGTTGTTCCAGCGGAATTGAAGCATGGGTCATGCTGAACGGTTGGCTGACCAGACTCTCCACGCCCCCCAGACTCTCTGCCAGAGTAAACAGCTTCAACCTGCTGATGACCTGCTGCGCATAGATATCATCGCCTTTCACCACCACTGAAATCATCCCGCCCGGCAGCGCCATCTGCCGGCGCGCCAGCTGATGGTGGGGATGCGATGCCAGCCACGGGAACCAGACTTTTTCCACCTGCGGCTGCTGTTCAAGCCATTCGGCGAGGGCCAGCGCATTGCTGCTGTGACGTTCCATACGCAGCGCGAGAGTCCGGATACCGCGAAGCGTCAGGAAGCTGCTGAACGGGTCAAGTACGCCGCCCAGCGCATTTTGCAGATAGCCCAGCTTCTCCGCCAGTTCGCGATTGTCACCGACGACCGCCAGCCCGGCGACAACGTCGGAGTGGCCGTTCAGGTATTTGGTCGCCGAATGGACCACGATATCGAAGCCCAGCTCGAGGGGGCGGTGGATGACCGGCGAAGCAAAGGTGTTATCGGTGACGCTGATAATATTGTGCCGACGGGCAATCGCCGCGATAGCGCTGAGATCCGCCAGCTTCAGCAGCGGGTTGGTCGGGGTTTCAACCCAGATCATGCGTGTATCCGGCTGGATAGCGGCTTCAAGAGCGACCAGATCGTCGGGTTTGACCCAGCTTACCCGCAGCCCCGCGCTGTGACGGCGGACGTTCTCAAGCAGGCGCCAGGTCCCGCCGTAGACATCATCGACGGCCACCAGATGGCTGTCTTTATCCAGCAGCTCAAGGACGGTGGAAATCGCCGCCAGCCCTGAAGCAAACGCGTAGCCGCGGCTGCCGCTCTCCAGCTCGGCAATCGCCGTCTCCAGCGCGTGGCGGGTCGGGTTGCCGCTGCGTGAATACTCATAGCCGGTATGCTGCCCCGGCGCGGGTTGGGCAAAGGTGGAGGTGGCGTAAATCGGCGGCATAACGGCGCCGTGCCCATCGTTAAAGACGCCGCTGTGTACGCTCAATGTATGTAAATTTTTCATCTTTCATCCTTAGTGTTCAAGTCGGTTGCGCCAGGTCGTCAGCACATCGCTGCGGGTGATGAGACCCAAAAAGCGTTCGTTGTCAGCGATAACGGCCACCAGGCCGCGATCGAAAATGGCTTTCAGTGCGCTTTCCGGCGCGTGTCTATCCAGCGTTTCTACGTTGCGGGTCATCGCCTCGCCAACGGGCAGTGAAAAGCGTCGGCTGTCGCCCTTGACGTGGCTGATCAGATCCCACTCATCGACGATGCCGACGACGCGGCCGTTTTCCAGCACCGGCAGCTGCGAAATGTCATACAGACGCATGCGCGCGAGAATGGCGGCGAGGGTGTCGTCCGGAGCGGCGGTAACGGTAGCCCCTTCATCGTGGCGTAGGGCGATAAAATCGGTTAAATCGCCGCGGGTCGGCCGGCTCAGTAGGCCCTGCTGACGCATCCAGTCGTCGTTAAACATTTTGGAGAGGTATTTGTTGCCGCTGTCGCAGGCGAAGGTGACCACGCGTTTAGCACTGGTCTGCGCCCGGCAATAGCGCAGCGCGGCGCTCAGTAAGGTGCCCGTTGACGAACCGGCAAGCACCCCCTCGGTTTGTAAAAGCTGTCTGGCGGTGGCGAACGCTTCGCCATCGCTGATGCGATAGGCCGTTCGGACGCCATCCAGATGGGCCAACGGCGGGATAAAATCTTCGCCAATCCCTTCGACCAGCCAGGAGCCTGTTTCACCGTAGCGCCCGGTTTCAACCTGGTCGGCAAGGATCGATCCCGCCGGGTCAGCAAGAATAAATTGGGTTTTTGGTGAATGTCTGGCAAACCAGGCCTGCAGGCCGCCGAGGGTTCCCCCGGAGCCGACGCCGACGACGATGGCGTCGATATCGCCGTCCAGCTGATCGTATATTTCGGGCGCGGTAGTGGTGGCGTGCGCCAGCGGGTTGGCTTCGTTATTGAACTGGTCAATATAGAACGCGCCCGGGGTTTCCTCCGCCAGGCGGCGCGCATAATCCTGATAATAGGCGGGGTGGCCCTTATTCACATCCGAGCGGGTGAGGAGCACTTTGGCTCCCAGGGCGCGGAGATGGAAAATTTTCTCCCGGCTCATTTTGTCGGGAACCACCAGCGTCAGGGCGTAATTTTTTTGTGCGGCGATAAGCGCCAGTCCCAGACCGGTGTTACCCGCCGTCGCTTCAATAATGGTACCGCCGGGTTTTAATTTACCCAGCCGTTCCGCCTCGTTGATCATCGACAGCGCGACGCGGTCTTTGATCGACCCGCCGGGGTTCTGGTTTTCCAGCTTTAAAAACAGGCTGCAGGGGCCGGTATCCAGCTTATGCAGTTGAAGCAGGGGAGTGTGCCCAATAAGGTCGCTAATGGAGTGAAAAACTGACATAACTATTTGCCCATTCGTATCGAGATATTTGAATGGTAGGTCTGCAAAATTGGTATTTTAAAGAATATTTGTCCGGCATTAAGAGCGAAATGGAATATAAGATGCTTTTTAGCCGTCCGGAGGGAAAGCCTGTTAGCCGCCTGGGCGTGTTGATTTCCAGATAAGGCCTTTTTTGCCGTATTTTTCACCGAATTATCGCTTTTCCGGCGGCGCTTATCTTTATTTCGGCAAAGGGTTGTCGAAAATATTCCATAGGCTGACAGGCATTGTTATGGCTGGTTAATATTATTTTCGCCAGCTGCGCTAATTCACCGGCAGCATCAGCGACGTGCCGCAGGTGCGGCAGCAAGAAGTCGCGGTCGGGCCGCGCAAAGCACAAAGTCGGCTATTTAATGCCGGTATTGATACATGCTGAGGCGATGTTCTGCATGATAAGCTCTTTTAATAAGCTGCTCCCCGGAAACGGCCGTAATAAAAAGTGCTGGTTTGCAAAAAGGTGATATGTGCCGGAATTTATTTCATTAGCAATAAGCTCGTTTTGGCCGATGCTCTATGCTGGGCTGGTTTTTACTATCCCCATTACGTTAATTTCATTTTCCCTCGGTCTGCTGCTGGGGTTTATCGTCGCGTTGATTCGTTTATATGGCCCGGCGCCGTTGAAAAGCGTGGTGCGTTTTTATGTCTGGATTATCCGCGGCACGCCTTTGCTGGTGCAGCTGTTTCTGATTTTTTACGCCCTGCCCAGCGTCGGGATCACCCTTGATGCCTTTCCGGCCGCGGTTATCGGCTTTACCCTGAACGTCGGCGCCTTTACCTCGGAGGTGATCAGGGCGACGCTGCTGTCGGTCGCCAAAGGGCAGTGGGAGGCCGCGCATTCTATTGGCATGAGCTGGGGGCAATCGCTGCGTTATATTATTCTGCCGCAGGCGGCGAGAGTGGCGGTGCCGCCGCTGTCGAACACCTTTATTTCCTTAGTTAAGGATACCTCGCTGGCCTCGGTAATTACCGTGCCGGAGCTGTTTTTAGCCGCCCAGCGTATTGCCGCCGTCACCTATCAGCCGCTTATTCTGTATAGCGAAGCGGCTCTGCTCTATTTATTAATTAGTTCGGTCTTATCATATTTACAGTCCCGGCTGGAATTACGTTTAGAAAGAAATACGCTGGTAAAGGAAGAACATCATGATAACGCTGTCCGGACTTGAAAAGAGTTTCTCCCGCCAGAAGGTGCTGCATGATATTTCACTAACGATTCCTGAGGGCAGCGTGACGGCGCTGATTGGCCCATCTGGCAGCGGCAAAAGTACATTATTACGCTGCATTAATTTACTGGAAATCGCGCAGGCCGGGAAATTAACGATTGGTAATGAGGAGATTATTTTTTCTCCCGCCGCGGCGCCAAAAAGAAAAGACGTTCGGCGTATTTGCCAGCAAACCGGCATGGTCTTTCAGAACTTCCAGTTATTTCCGCATCTGTCGGTGCTGGAAAATATTATGCAGGGGCTGGTGGTGGTGCAGAAATGGCCCCGTGAGCGGGCGAGGGCGCGGGCGGAAGCGCTGCTGGCCAAAGTCGGGCTGGCGCACAAACGCCATGCCTGGCCGGCGATGCTCTCCGGCGGCCAGCAGCAGCGGGTCGCCATTGCCCGGGCGATGGCCCCCTCGCCGAAAGTGCTGCTTTGCGATGAACCGACCTCGGCGCTGGATCCTGAGCTATCCCAGGAAGTGATTGCCGTTTTGCGCCAGCTGGCGCAGGAGGGAACGACGATGCTGATGGCGACCCACGATCTTCGGCTGGCGGCAAATATTGCCAGCCAGGTGGTGTTCCTCGAATCCGGCCAGATTGTGGAGAGCGGGACTTCGCGGGACATTTTTACCCGGGCAAAGAAAACGCGTACGCAGCTTTTTATTTCCACGCTGACCGAGACGTTTCCCGATTCCTGGGAAATTTAAAAAAATAATCCGGCAATTCAGATAAAGGAGTGAATGATGAAAGTATTGATGAGCGCATTGCTGGCCACCGCCATTCAGCTGAGCGTGACGCACGCGGCCTGTGCCGGGGAAAACCTGGCGCAGATAAAATCAGCGGGGGTATTTAAAGTGGGTACCGAAGGGACCTTCCCGCCTTTTACCTATCATGATACCTCCGGCAAGCTGGTGGGGTTTGATGTCGACATCGCGCGTGAAATTGCCCGCCGGATTGGCGTGAAAGCGGAGTTTGTCGAGGGCAAGTGGGACGGTCTGGTGGCCGGGCTGGACGCTCACCGCTACGACGCAGTGATTAATCAGGTCTCGATCACCCCGGAGCGTCAGGCGAAATATGATTTTTCGGTCCCCTATATCACCCCGAAAGCGGTACTCATCGTGAATAACAATAATCAGGATATTCACACCTTTGCAGATTTGAAGGGCAAAAAGTCCGCCCATACGTTAACCAGCAACTACGCGCAAATTGCCCGTGAAAATGGCGCGGAGGTCGTGGGAACGGATGGCTTTGATCAGTCAATCGCCCTGGTGTCACAGGGGCGCGCGGATGCGACCATCAACAGCAACCTCTCGTTCCTCGATTTCAAGAAACACAAGCCCGACGCGCCGGTGAAAATCGTGGCGGAAAGAACCGATGCCGAACAGGAGGCGGTGCTAATCCGCAAAGGGGAACCGGAGCTGCGCCAGGCGATCGATGCCGCCATCGCCGATATTCGCGCCGACGGCAGCTACCAGCGAATTTCCAGCCAGTATTTCGGCGCGGACGTCTCGAAGTAGCCCCGCGGGCTACGTGAGCACGCTGTTTCTGGCCAGACTCGCCTTGCGGTACTGCAGCGGCGTCTGGCCCATCATCTTCCTGAAGCAGGTAATAAAGTAGGTGACTTCGCTAAACCCGACTTCGGCCGCAATCTCATCAATACTGACGGTGGTGTTACGCAGGAGATCGCAACTGCGCTTTATTCGGCGCGTCAGCAGATACTCGTGGATGCTGCCGCCCGTTTGCTGGCGGAATATGCGCGAGGTGTAGCTGCGCGACAGGCCCAGCGCCTGGGCGAGTTCATCGAGCGAAAATTTGTGGGCGTAGTGAGCCTCCACCCAGCTCATAATCCGCGACGCGACCGTCTGCTGCCGGGGAATACATGGCTCGGGCAGCGCGGGGAGAAAACCCATTATCTGCATCACCAGAAAGGCAACCTCGCTGGTGGCGATCTGCCCGCCGTGATACAGCCCGTCAAATTGCGTCAGAATTCTCTCCATGAAAGGGCCGTGTTCGCTGAGGTCGTAAATTTGTGCCGGCGCATTGCTGGCGGCAAGCGCGGCAAACTGGGCCTGATGGCGCGCAAACCCCCGCATAATGCTTTCAACCACCGACTGTTCAATATGCATCGTGGTGCGGTGGTAGGGATTTTTCTCGCTGTGGTCGACCTGGACTTTGTGCAGGCGAAACGGTGGAAAAATAAACATGCGTCCCGGGCGAGCGGTGTAGTGCTGGTTATCTACCACCACAATGCCATAGCCGCTGGAGATATAGAGGAATTCCACGCACTGGTGCCAGTGATAGTAAGACGCGCTGGTTGAGCGCAAGCGGTTAAAAGAGATCGCCCGGCTATCGAGTGTGATGCGTTCCAGTCGCTGCGGTTCACTCATTTTTCCTCCAGGACAATAGATTTAAATTTTTACGCCATCATTTGCAATTTATCCCCCCGTCTGCGTGAAATATCCAGCAAAAATGAAATGGCGGTTTAATTTTGTGATTGTGCTCACTTAGCCGCACAAATAAAAGCGACTATTCTTCCTCCTGTTGACGTATAAACAATTTTATAAAATCGAAATAACAATAACTTATCTAATTCTCGTGTCATGACGGGAGGACCTTTTGCAACCTGAAAATATTCATCTGACCAACCCTTTAAGAACCCGCAACGACCTCCGGCAGCTGGTTAATGAGCTGCTGAATGCCGTGTCGCCCAATTTTAAAAATGATGCCAGCCGTGTCGATCTGGCGAATTTCACCGCCCATTACGGGCAACAGGTGGCGAGTATGGAAACCTTCTCGCGTCTGCTGTGGGGCGTCACGCCGCTGCTGGCCGGCGGCAGCGAGCCGTCACAGTTTTCTTTCTACCTGCAGGCCATTAAAAACGGCACCAACCCGCAGCATGCCGATTACTGGGGAGAAGTGAACCCCTACGATCAGCGCATCGTGGAGATGGCCGCCTATGGTCTGCTGTTAGCGCTGGCGGGCGATCGCGTGCTGGCGCATTTCAACGAGCAGGAGAAAACCCATCTCTGGCGCTGGTTAAAACAGAGTGAAACGCAGGCGATCCCGGACAATAACTGGCACTTCTTTCCCATTCTGGTACAGGTCGGTTTTCATCACGCCGGGATGCCGACTAATCCTCAGGTGCGGGAAGCGCATTTTAGCGCCATGGAGGGCTACTACCTGGGCGACGGCTGGTATTCCGATGGCCCGGACAGGCCGCGGGACTATTACATTTCGATGGGCTTTCACTTCTACGGGCTGATTTACGCGAAGCTGATGGCCGATATCGACCCGCTGCGCTGCGCTGAACTGCGTCATCGGGCGCTGCTGTTTTCCGCAGACTTTATCCATTTTTTTGCCGACGACGGGGCGGCCGTGCCGTTTGGTCGCAGCCTGACCTATCGCTTTGCTCAGGCGGCTTTCTGGAGCGCGGCGGCTTTTGCCGGGCTGGAGGCGTTCTCCCCGGGAGTGATCAAGGGCATCGTCCTGCGCCATCTTCGCTGGTGGCTGAAGCAACCTCTGTTCGATCGTGATGGCGTGCTGAGCGTGGGCTATAGCTACCCGAATCTGATCATGGCGGAGGATTACAATGCGCCGGGTTCTCCCTACTGGGCCCTGAAAACCATGCTGGTTCTGGCGATGGGTGAGGATGATCCCTTCTGGCTGGAGCCGGAGCTGCCGCTGCCAACGATCGCCGCGCAGCACAGCATTAAGCATGCCGACCAGGTGCTGGTGCATCAGACCGATCACCTGTGGATGCTGACCTCCGGCCAGCTTGAGCTGAATAACTTCGTCAATACCGAAGCGAAATACTGCAAGTTTGCCTACTCCACGCGCTACGGATTCACCATTGAGCGCGGGCGCTATGGGTTAAGTCACGCTGCGCCTGACTCCATGCTGCTGCTGTGTGAGAAAGATGATTACTGGCGCGGGCGGCGCGACTGTGACGCGGTGACGACTGCCGATGGCATGATTTATAGCCGCTGGCGGCCGTGGCGCGATGTGGTGATTGCAACCTGGCTTATCGCGATGGGCGACTGGCAGCTGCGCGTACATCGTATCCACACTGCCCGCGCGCTTGATACGGCCGAAGGGGGATTCAGCGTGCCGAACCGCCCCCTGCCTCAGGTGCTGGACGGGGAGGGCGGGTGCCGGATCATCACCCCTGCCGACACGTCGGCCATTCTCTGCCTGAGCCCGCAAAGACGCTGCGGCGAGGCGATACTGACGCCGCCCAACAGCAATCTGTTGTTTGCCGAACGCGCGGCGGTTCCGGTGTTACGCGGTGATTTAGCACCAGGAACTCATCTGTTGTTAAGCGCGGTCTGGGCGGGGAATCCCGACACCTTTGCACCGCAGGGTTGTCCGCAGGCCTTCATTGGCGATGATGCTGTACGCTTCGTGACGGCACAGGAAGAAAAACATCTCACGCTGTCCCCGGAGAACGTCCTATGACCCCTTCATCCTCTGTGCGTGGCGCACAGTACAAAATGAGCGCCTTTATCTTTCTCTACTTTTTTACCTGGTCCTCCAGCTTTGGCCTCTACGCGCTGTGGCTGAGCCAGAAAGTCGGCCTCGATAGCATCACCATCGGCAGCGTATTCGCCATCAACGGCGTGTTCGCGGTGATCCTGAAGCCGGTCTACGGCTACATCATGGATAAGATCGGTATGAGCAAATGGCTGCTCTATTTTGTCTGTGCCGTGTCGGCCCTGATGGCGCCGTTCTTTGTCTTCGTCTATCAACCCCTGCTGCAAAGCCACACGACGATCGGCATCACCCTTGGCGCGCTCTATTTAAGTCTTGGCTGGTATGCGGGCGTCGCGGCATCGGAATCCTATGCCGATCGTTTTAGCCGGCTGTACGGCCTGGAGTTCGGCCGTATTCGTATGTGGGGATCGCTCGGCTGGGCGATGGCCGCCTCCGTTTCCGGGCTGCTGTTCAACTTCTCGCCGCTGGCTAACTTTCTGCTGAGCAGCAGTACATCGCTCCTGATGCTGCTGGTGTTAATCAGCCTGAAAATTGGCGATGAGCAGCTGCGTAATAACAGCGTGATTTCAGCGAACAAAATCGTTTTTAGCGACGTGATGCAGTTACTGAAAAGCCGCAAATTCTGGATGTTCAGCCTGTATGTCGCCGGTGTCGCATGGATGATGTTTATTGCTGAACAGCAGTTTCCACGCTACTTCGTCTCCTTTTTTGCCACCAAAGAGCAGGGGAATGCCTGGTATGGCTACCTGAGTACCGTGCAGTCCGGGATGGAGTTCGTGATGATGATGTTCATTCCGCTGTTGGTGAATCACTACGGCGCAAAACGGGGGCTGCTGTTCTGCGGCTGCGTTGTCGGGGCCAGGCTGATCGCTTCGGGCCTGACCAGCGATCCGCTGATCATCTCGATTATTAAACCGTTTTATGGCGTCGAAATCGCGCTGTTGCTGATTTCGGTCTTTAAATACATTGCCGAGCACTTTGATCGCCGAGTCAACGCCACGATGTACCTGCTGGGTTATCAGGCGATGATCTACGTGGGTTCAATTGTGGTGGCGCCGCCGGCGGGCTACCTCTACGACAAAATCGGTTTTGAGCATACCTATCTGCTGATGGGCAGCTGCGCCCTGCTGTTTACCCTTATCTCCGCTTTTACGCTTTCGCGCTGCCGCTCTACATGGGACGCATCGCGACCTTTTTCCCCGGCGCTGGACACCAACCCGGTTGAACCGGCCAAACATTAATTCAGGAGTTGTTATGACCAAAAAGGTGATTACCGAAGCCCTCCGTCCCGTCGAACTGTATCAGGTCGACCGGCTGGCGCTGCGCCAGAAGCTCGACGATGCGCTGGCCAGAGTGACCCGCAAGCTCGATAGAAATATTGTCGCATTTGGCGATAAATTCCCGGGCGAGGCCTGTGAGAACGGGATCTGGCCACGCTCTGAAAACGTCGAGTGGACGACCAGCTTCTGGCCGGGCCAGCTGTGGCTGGCGTGGGAAATGAGCGGTAATCCCGCCTATCGCGAGGCTGCCGAGCGCTACTTGCCCTCTTTTGCCCGGCGCATCGAGGAGCGTATCGATACGGCGACGCACGATCTGGGGTTTCTCTATACCCTCTCCTGCGTCAGCGCATGGCGACTCACCGGCAACGAAGCCGCCCGCCAGAGCGCGCTGCTGGCCGCGGAAACGCTGATGGAGCGCTATAACCCGACGGCCAGAATCATTCAGGCCTGGGGGGATCTGAACGACCCCGAACAGCAGGGGCGGATGATCATCGACTGCAATATGAATTTACCGCTGCTCTACTGGGCCAGCGAGCAGACCGGGGACCCGCGCTATGCGCAGGCGGCCACGGCTCATGCGCAACAGGCGGCGCGCTATATCGTGCGTGAAGACGCCTCGACCTACCACACCTACTACATTGACGTGAACACCGGCGAGCCGCGTTTTGGCAACACCCATCAGGGCTATAGCGACACCTCCTGCTGGTCCCGCGGCCAGGCATGGGGCATCTACGGCTTCCTGCTCAGCTATCGCTATACCGGTGATAAAAATATGGTGGAGCTGTCGCGCAGTCTGGCCCACTACTTCCTGAACCGCCTGCCGGAAGATGATGTGTGCCACTGGGATCTGGCCTTGCTCGGTACCGACGCGGTACGCGACAGCTCGGCGGCGGCAATTACCGCCTGTGGCCTGCTGGAGCTGGTCAACGCGCTGCCGGCGCTCGATGGGCATCGCGCGCATTACGAGGAGATGGCGTTGCGTATCGTCCAGTCGCTGACCGATAACTATCTGGCGACCGACGATGACCCGACCGAAGGGCTGCTCAAGCACTCGGTTTATCATATGGGCAGTGGAAAAGGGGTGGATCAGTGCTGCAGCTGGGGTGACTACTTCTATCTTGAAGCACTGGTACGCCTGCGCCAGACCTGGTACTCGTGGTGGTAAGGGCGGAATGGAGAGAGAGAACATGAAAACGGTAGCCGTTTTGTTGGCCCCGGGCTTCGAAGAAGGGGAAGCGATTGTCGCAATCGATGTTTTACGGCGCTTGAATATCCACGTACAGACGATCGCCTGCGCGCAGACGCGGGAGGTCGTCAGCTACCACGCTATTCCGATGATAGCGGACAGTACGCTGGCGGAAAGCACAGACCAGACTTTTGACGCGGTGATCCTGCCGGGCGGGCCAGAAGGGAGCGTCTCTCTGGCCCAAAACGAGCAGGTTATCGCCTTTGTGCGCCGCCACGATGAACTGGGCAAATATCTCTGCCCGATTTGTTCCGCCGCGGCGCGCGTGCTGGGGGGCAACGGCCTGCTGAAAGGCCGCCGCTATGTCTGTTCCGGCGAGCTCTGGCGGCAGGTGACCGACGGCGTCTATGTTGACGCGGATGTGGTGGAGGACGGCAATCTGATTAGCGGCCGGGGGCTCGGGAAGGTGTTTGATTTTTCCCTGACGGTGGCGGCGCGTCTGCAGGGCGATGAGGCGGCGGCCCGTGAGCATGCGGAGCATATCTATTACCGCTGGTAGCGTAGGGCAGGGAGCGTGCCGGTTGTCAGGTGCGCTGAGGTGAGCAAAAACGGGCCCGGGCGATGTCCCGGACCTTTGCGTTCACGCTTATCGTTTTACTCACCACGCATAGTGGGCGGACCGCTCACTGGTAGGAAAAGGTAATACTCGCCAGGGCATTGGCGGAGCCTGGTACCAGAGGACCGGTACGAACGTAGCGCGCCTGAAAGGGCAAAGAGAGCGCCTGCACTGCCGTGGTGGTCTCGATAAAGAACTGATTGGTGGTGCCCGACGCTGAGCTGTCTGGCCCCATCATCAGCGGACCGCTGCCGTTGTAAAAGAACTGAACCCCCACCCCGGAGGCGGTGGAGTCGCCGGTCAGGGTCACGGTGGAGGAGGTGTTTGATGGCGTCGTCTGATCCGTCATTACCGCATAGAGCGCCACCTGTTCGTCGCAGGTGAGGCTGACATTAAATGCGCCTGACGGCGAGGTATCGCCCACGTCGGGTAGCGTACGTACATCAAGGGTACCCAGTTCGACACTGGCGCTGTCTGTGCCGACCGTACAGCCGCTGGCCGTCACCGTCACGGTGGTCGGGTCAATGATCACCTGAGCGGTTTTGGTTTCGTTGTTATACGCCGTCAGGATGGCGGCATTAATGGTCGGGATGGCGTAGACGCCCGTTTTCAGCGCACTATCGGTTTTGATGTAGGTCAGCTTCGCCGACCAGCCTAAATCAAACGCCATGCCGCTGGTGCCCTCGGCGGGATAACTTTGGGTCACCCCGTTCTGTAACGGTATGTAGGTCGAGCCGTTGAAATCTTTCAGGCCAAGAATATAGCCGATTCCGGGAACCCCGGTTGCAAAAACGGTGTAGTTTGCGCCATCAACGTTGACCGAGAGTCCGGCGAGAACCGCGCTGCTGCTCGGTTCGAGCGTGCCTTTGCTACAGGTAAAAATATATCCGCACCAGAACACCTGTTGCACGCTGACCGTGGCGATCCACGTCGAGCCGATGATGTTGCCAGGGACGACGGAATCGGCAGGGCCGGTATAGGTCATCGGCTGCGGAGAGAGCGTAATATCGGATTTCCAGTTCAGGGCAAAAACGTGTGTACTGGCGCACAGCCAGCCGATAAGCAGTAAAAAACGCATCATTGATACTCCGTAGTCCAGGTGGCGAAGGCTGACACTTCTCCGGTATTGACGGCGGCCCCCGTGGCCACCAGTCGCGCATAAAAGGTCATCTGTACGCTTTCATCTCCCGAGATACCGTAGGCCGTGGTTTGGCTTTCTAGCGGCACCTGAATGCCGTCTTTATCGAGGATTTGTACCGCGACTCCGGTTGCGCCGCCGTCTGCGACCTTAATCAGCTGCGGGTTGAGTTCGTCCGGCGTGCCGCTAAAGCGGATCTTCGCTCCGGTAAAGGTGGGGCCGCACTCTTCCAGTTTTAATGTGAAGGCGCTTTTGATATTGCTCACCGCACCCGCTTCGCGAAACTGCTTAATACCGATGGTGCCCAGCGGAACGCTCTGTTCTTTGGAATCCGCGGAGACGATGCAGGTATTGCCGATTAAATGACCGCTCACCGAGACCAGAACGTCATAGCCGTAAGCGGGGACAGTCAGGACAACAAACAGCGCGATAGCGGGCAGGCGGGTTGTTACTGGCATATCACCTCCTGTGAATAGAGGCCGGTGCGGGGGTTATAGTCCTGCTGACGCAGACGATATTTAACGCTGCAGCTTTTGCCGCTTTCCTGTCCCCAGACGGCGTGCAGCGTGCCTTCAAGAGGCAAGCCCGGCAGATACAGGCTGCCGGCATCGCCAACGATACTGCTGGTTTGCTCATCGGCAAGCGATACCACGGCGCCAAACGGTAGCACCTCATGGTGGCGACGAATGACGAACAGGGCTTTAGCCCCCTGGCGCGTGACCATAGTGGCCCGCACCAGCGCGCCATCGGTCGGCGTTTTGCTGACGATGGCGTTCTCCAGCTCAACGTCATTTCCGGCGGTAGTGACATCCAGCGCCACCTGATTGACGCGATACGGCGTGGCATAGGGGATCACCGCATAGCCTCGGCTATCGGTTTTGATGCCTTTATGGTTGAGCACCGACACGTTGCCGGCCCCTGGCGCTTTGATCAGAATATTGGTGTTTCCCAGCGGCTGGCTCAGCGTCAGACCATCTTCATGAAGAACCGCGCCGCCGCTCATGCCGTAGCTCAGGTTGCGCGAGTCGCGGGAGTAGCTATAGCCTATGTTGTAGTCTCCCCATGGACCTGCGTACTGTAAGGCGGTATCGGCGCCGTACTGTTGCTGCGCGCTGTAACGCTGATTGACGCTATAGAACACATTCTCCATACCGGGCAGGTAGCCGCTGAGGCCAGCGCTATTGCTCGCTCCCGTTGAGCCGGCATGCGTGGTGGTGAAGCGTGCGCGGGTCGCCAGCTGTGGCGTGCCAAAAGGGACGGAGAGCGACAGGGCGAAGATATTTTCATTCTGGTTAGCGAACAGGTTACCGCTGCGTTGAAAACTGACGCCAACGGCGACATGACGGAACATGGCATTCCACGCCAACTGTATGCTTTGCGTCTTGTCAGAGGTATGCCAGTAGGTTTGCTGATCCCATGACAGCGAGAGCGAGCCGAATCTGCCCATCGGCTGCGACAGCAGCAGCTGGTTTTTCGCTTTGCGCAACAGATGCAGGTTATAAAGATTCTCATAACGGGTAGTGACGCTACCGTCAGCCTCGACTACCTGTTTTGCTACACCGCCCTTCATCCCTTTGTAGGCCGTATCGCTGAGGGTATAGAACCCCTGAGTAGAATAGCGCAGCGAATAGAAATTAAAGCGCGTGCCAAAGTCGTTGAGCCGTTTGCCGTATCGCAGGCGCAGGGAATCTCCGCTGTAGCGACGCTCGTTCGCCAGCCTGCTGTTCGCGTGAGTGACATCCAGCGAGTAGGCGCCAAAGCGCCCGAGATTTTGCCCTACGCCGAGCGCCAGCCCGCGATAGTTTGCAGACAGCTGCGCGCCGCCGTAAAAAGTGAGGCCGTGCTGCCAGCCGTAAAATAGTTCGCTTTGGGCGAACGACGGGGAGTCCTGATTGCCGACGGGACGAAACTTCCCGGCATTGAAGGCATACTTCAGCTGTCCGGAACGTACCAGGTTCGGTACGCTGGCAAACGGAACGGTGTACTGGGTTTTGCTGCCGTCGCTCTCCTGAATGGTCACGGATAAATCGCCGCCCGATGAAGTGGGGTAGAGATCTTTCAGGATGAAGGCCCCGGCGGGGACGTTTGTCTGATAAATAATGTTACCGTTCTGCCGTACGGTTACGGTGGCATTACTCCGTGCGATACCGCGAACTTCCGGCGCGTACCCACTCAGGCTGGCGGGCAGCATATTGTCATCTGTTTTCAGCGTTACGCCGCGCAGGCCTACGGCATCAAAAAGTTGTGCGGAAGTGTAGGTCTCTCCGACGTAGGCCTGAGCGCTCAGAGCGGGGATATCCCGTTGGAGCCAGGTTTGCACGTGGGTAAGCTTATTGCTCTGTTTAGTCCACGTGGTGTAATCGCGCAGCCGCCACGCCCCGAGGTTCACGCCGCTGTTCAGGCTGGCGAAGAGCTGGCGATCGCGGATCCGCGTGTCGCCGCGAAACTCATTCCTGGAACCGTTGACGATATAGTTCATCCACGCGGCGTGGATACCGTACTCCCAGCTTTCCTGGCTGACATAGCCCCTTGGCAGATTACGCATAACGCTCTGCGGCAGGCTGAAACTGAGGGCGAGCGTTTTCTGGTCGAAATCAAAGCGGGCGCCCGGGAAGAGCGCGTCTAAAAAATAGCATGGCCGGGCCAGCGGCAGCGCTTCGTCTTTGGCCTGACGGCTATCGATACCCAGCGCAGCTATTTGCGCTGGCGTGACGCAGGGCAGGGCTTCGTCTTGCCCCTTGCTCCGGTCGATGCTGAACTTCACGTTGCCGGTGAAAGCGTAATTGTTATTAATATAAACATTAATATTGTACTCGCCGGGCGGTAACGCATTCCGCGCATTGACCCATGAGAGATCGGCGATGTTCTCGTTCTCACCGCTGAGGAAAGCAGGATTAAACTGCAAATCGCTCTCTGCGGCGGCGACATGCTGTATGACCACGGCATGGACCATGGCCATGGCGCAAACGGTTTTTGCTTTCACACGGTCATACCTTTATTTTTGAGTTAGCGACACGCTGTTGATGGGCGTCCAGGCGCCATAATCATTGATGGTCTGGTAGCTTGCTGTACTTGCCCGAGCGAACGACTCCGCCAGGGTTACGCTTGCCTTTGGCGGCACCATTACCGGTTGAACAGGCTTGCCGTCGATTTTTAAATTGATGGTGGTGAGGTAATACGGCGTTGTGTTATTGAGCGTGACTTTTCCGGCGCGATAGTGGGCGGTTATTTTTTTCCACGCCTCGTTAACATCGCCGATGAGGCCTGCCGGGCGGTAAAAGACTTTTATGCGGTTTGCCGAAGCAAATTGCAGAGAGTTGCCGGACGTATTGTGACTCTGCTGCGGAATCGCTTTGACCGTCATCCAGTACAGCGTTTCCCGGTCCTGCGGCAGCGATTTGCCGTTAAACATCATTTTCACCGCGCTTTCGGACGCGGGTTTTAAAACATACAGCGGAGGTGTGATGATAAAATCATTCGAGCGGCTCCCTTGTTCATTCTCGATCCACGACTGGATAAGGAAGGACGAATCGGGGTGGGTATTCCTGATTTGCAGCATCGACTGGGTGGTGGCGCCTGAGTAAACCATTCGCGTTGCGCCCAACCCCACTCCGCCTGCATGCGCTGCCGATGAACACAGCGCGGCGGCCAGACAAATCCATGTTAATGAGCGCATAGTGCCTCTCCTGATAGTGAGTCGGGCCTGGCCTTCTGACCAGGCCAGAAGATTACGAATAGGTCACGGTATAGGTCGCAACGGCGCTGGCATCGCCCGCAGTGGCATTACCCTGCGGCGAATAGTATTTCGCGCTGAAGTTCAGGGTGTTTGAGCCACTACGCAAGACGACAGGCGCTGCGGCTTCACCCAGTCTCACGACGTTCCCCTGTTCGTCATACAGACGAATGGCGACATTTTGCGCGGATGCGCTGCTGCCGTTAGAACCGACGGCCAGGCTATCGGCATCGGCGTTGTCCGGCGTGCCGGTAAAGGTCACTGCAACGGTGGTGGCCGGGATAGGGTTCTCTTCCGTTGAGGCGGAGGTATCGGCGATTTCGCAATCCTCAAGAACGATGGAGAAGGCTTTTGCCGTGCTGGCTTCGCTACCGGCAGCGGCGAGCGTAGCGGTACGGACTTCCCCCAGATTGACGTCAATATTGGCACTGTTGGCGCTGATGGCGCAGGCAGAAGTGACGACGCTGCCGTTGAAGTTGACGGTGCCCCCGCTGGTGCCTGCTGCCAGCGCTGAGCCGAATGGCAGCAAAGCTGCAACGCCTAATGTCAGCAACATTTTATTATTTACACGAGTCTTCATTATCTTGATTCCATAGTTTGCTATTAAGGGACGGTATCTGAAATGACGGGGTTAGCTGGTTAAAAAGACCAGCAGGTCCGTCTTATTTCTGAGACCTAGTTTTCTTATCGCTGAGTTTTTTAAGGCGCTGACACGGCGATATGAAAGCTTCTCGAGTTCGGCGATGTAACGTATATCCAGGCCATTGCGAATTTTTTTTAATACTCGCCATTCGCCTGGTGTCAGTGATAACGCCACGGGTTTGGTTTTCGGTCGATAGCGGCTATCCACCATTTTTAATAAGTTGGCTCGCCAGTGATAAATCGGATCCTGTAGCGAGATATAGGCGTCAATTTCACCATGTACCCACAACAAAGAGTTCGCCGGGGTAGAATACATACAGACAAATACCTCCGGATAATTCGCCTTGATTTTTTTGATGTAGCTCAGGCAATCAAATCCGGCATGATATTTTTCAGCGCCGGAGACAAAGAGAATATCTATCGAGGTCGTTGTTAAGAGGTTATCAAGTAGCGAATAATCACTATCGGACGTTTCTATCCGAATATCAGGAGTAATACCTTGTAATAATGTGACGATGCCACAACGGGCAAAGCGGTCACCTCCTATTAAGGCAATGTTATAATTGCTTTTTAATTCAAGTTTATTCGCCATGTTGTTCCTTAACTGATCATCATGAGGTGCCGTTGTATCGGTATGGCTGATATCACCTTCGTCGTGGCTTTATGATTTCGTTTAACTGTCACTATACCCGGAGGGAAAGTAAGGTAATCTGAATTAATCTTAATTTATTTTAATTATGAATGAGTCTTGATCTATCAATGTGCTCTATGGAACGCGTCCGTCTCACTTTTTAGCTGTCACGACAATGATACTGTGCTGCGGAACGTGTGACGTTGAACGGTGTTGGGCTGGAGTAAAGTTAGTCTGCGGCAGTCCGAAAGTCTGGTTTCTGATGCCGGACGCCCGCTGACATCGGCACTTATGACGGTTTTCACCGGGCGGTATTGAAAAGAGTATGAAATCAATTTATTGATTTAATTTGTTTTATATTGTCCTGACGGGCATTTGCGATGTGCGGACCTGAAGGCGTGGACTGACTGACCAGTGTGGCTGTTTTTTGTACGATCTGAATCTACTTAAGAAGCGACTTAAGAAAAAATAAGAACAAAAAGGCCTGCGTCAGTCTGGCGCAGGGCATCTTTATGCGCCAATTTTAAAATAACCAGACGTCGGTGTTAGACTGCTCCGGGTATTTAAACCGATTGCGAAATTCACCGTCACTGCATATCACCCGCTATGTTATGTCAGCACGAATTATCAGGTATTTGTTGTTTGTCAACCCTCTCTGCCCTTTCATTGTCTTCTCCGCATATTTCAGGTATCGCCGTGTCGATATTGTTTTCTCTGACCTGATCCCGACTTGATGTTCTGTCAGACGATAACAACCGGGCAGCATCATTGATAAACGGAGAGAAACCTGTCGTTAACCCATTTATTCCTGTGCTCGCCACTGTTTCTGAATATGGCTGGCCTGTCCCTGTTTGTTTTACCGATGAGCCCATCATCTGATGCTGAAAAAAGAAGCGAACTGATACCGTAATAGAGCGGGTTTAGTGTCTGAACAGGAGGTTTTTTAGTCTTCCAGGATCATAAGATTGAACGATAATTTCAATTGTCAGCGAAGTGAGAGCCTGGGTTTGTATTTTAACCCAGGGCCAGATTCTCGACTGGTGCTGTGATTTTAGATGTAGTGTATTATTAGTAAATCGGAGTCAGTGGTTTTTGGTTTGTTCGAATCTTTCGGGTATTTATTTGCATGCATATTTTGCGGGCAGGGAGCCGTATGTCTGAAATACTGACAGGGAATATTTTATGACAATTGAATGTGAATGAAGTGAGAGGTTTCTGGCGATTTATTAATAGCAATTAAGTCTTTCGTTCAATTAAAAGGATTGTTTTATGAAACTGAATAACGTTTTTTCTGCTCTGGTACTGGCGTCGGGTCTGGCTACTTTTGGAGCGCAGGCCGACCAGGGGAGTGGTATGGGACTGGGGATGACCGGTTTTGCAACTGATATTCGATATCGATGCTCCGGCTTAATCTTTCTGCGCAGAAAGTCTGCGAGGCTGACTCTTATTAAACTGAATCTCATTTGCATTATGCATGTTACAGACGTTCGCGTCATTTTGTTACACAGATTACAGAATAAGGAAAATCAGAATTTTATCTTCTGGCTTTCGTTTCTGAGTCAAAGAAATAACTATTCTCGAACTCTTAGAATTTAACTCTTTGTAGTTATATTTTTCAAATGAATGTAATGGCGGGTTTTTATGGTTGATATGCATGAATCACTGATGCCTTTTGAAAAGACGGGTTTGCTGTTCCGCAACTTTTTTGCTTATGGCGAGAGTCACTATCTTAAACAGAATTGGTCTGAACTCTCTTTTTCGCCAACGGAGCTGAATGCAAAACAATGGCTTGAGGTTGAGTATGATTTCAACCGTTTGTTTGTCGGCCCTTCGGCCCTTCTGGCTCCTCCATATGCCTCCGTTTATCTTGGCGATGAGCCATTGGTTCTGAGGGCTACTACGCTGGATGTTCGTGAATTGATGCAGACTTTGGGAGTAAAGGTAAATCGTGATGAAAATACTCCTGACGATCATATTTCTTATGAACTGGAATTAGTTGTTCTGCTGTTAATGAATGTAAGGAGAAATGCTGGATTTTTACCTTTCCTGCAGCGGTTTTTCTCACAGCACTTAACGCTGTGGGTGCCTGTATTTATCGAGAAAATAACAAATAACGCCAGTACAGCGCTGATGCGTAAGTCTGCGTTGGAATTATCACATTGGTTTGACGAATTAAAAACGAGAGTATGCTATGAGCAATGAGCCAAATAATCTAAATCGACGTTCCTTTATTAAAGGATTAATTGCAGCCGGAACCCTCACCGTTCTACCAGGAGGGCTTCTCTCTTCACGCTGCGCGTTTGCTCAGCCTCCGATCCCCTTTAATCCGAAAACGTATTATGTTTATCGCAATGCCTGCCCGCGCAACTGTTACGACACCTGCAGCCTGAAAACGTGGGTCAAGGACGAGGTGATCACTTTCGTGGACGGCGCGACGGAATCCACCTACACCAGCGGTGCGCCCTGCGTGAAAGGACTGACCTATCCACGTCGCGTATACAGCCCCGATCGCATCAAATATCCGATGATTCAGGATGGCCGTGGTAGCGGCAACTGGCGACGTATTTCCTGGGATGAAGCGATGCAAAAAATCGCTCACAAAATGTTGGAAATCAAAAAGAAAGACGGCTCAATGCTTGGGCTTGCGCTGTCGAAGTATTCCGGCAACCTTGGAGTGATGGGCTATGCCGTGGAAGGAATGATGTCATCACTTGGATACACTACGCGATTCGCCGGCACCCCCTGCTGGCCTGCCGGAATTGATGCGCAGAACTATGACATGGGCGATATGTGGTGCAACGATCCGGAAGATTTTGTGAAGGCAAAGTACATCATCATCTGGGGAGCAAACCCCGCCTGGTGCGCTATGCACAGCATGAAGTACATCTATCAGGCACGGGAGAAGGGGGCGAAAGTGGTCGTCATCGACCCACTGTTAACCCAAACTGCGGCAAAAGCCGATTTATATCTGCGTATACGCCCTGGCTCAGATGGTGCGTTGGCGCTCGGCATGTGCCGCTATCTGCTTGATAACGGGCTGGTAGATCGGGATTTCGTTAATAACTATTCACACGGCTATACCGAATTTGAAGCGTACCTGCGTCAGCAGGTGACCGTTGAGTGGGCAGCGGAAATTTGTGGGCTATCCGCGGACGTGATTCGTACTCTGGCGGAAGAGTTTACAAGGGCTAAGCCTTCGACAGTGTGGATTGGCTACGGGATGCAGCGGCATGTGAATGGAGGCGTAAATGTCCGCGCAATTGACGCCTTTGTGGCGATGACCGGCAACATCGGTCTGGAAGGAGGCGGCGTACGTTACGGTCATCTGCAAACCTGGGGATTCAACTATGCGCTGATGTCGCACAAACCACCTGCCGGATCTATCGGCATAAAAGGTGCTGGCGGCCCGGTCGGCGAGTTTGTCAGCGATAGCGCAGAGGAGAGTGAATATTCCGATCGCGCGCTGAACATCAACCAGACGGCGCAGGGCATTCTTGATGCCTCCGAACCACCCGTTCGCCTGCTGTGGGTGGCGTCAAAGAACCCATTCGCGCAGGATTTCGACCGCAACAAGATGGAAAAAGCGTTCGCTAAGCTGGAGATGGTGGTGGTAGTGGATCAGTTCTTCAATGAAACCGTCCAGCATGCGGATATCGTGTTACCCGTGACGACCACCTTTGAGCAGTGGGATGTCTGTTCGTCGTACTGGCACTACTGGTTGTCGGTCAACGAACCGGCCATTAAGCCGCTCTACGAGTGTAAAAGCGACCCGGAAATTGCGGCGTTACTCTCTGCCGCCATCAATAAAATCGAATCCGGCTCCTGCACCTTCCCGCAGGAATTTAACCCGAAGAAATGGCTGGACGAAGAGTTCAACGATGAGCTGGCCACACAGTTTGGTATCCGTAACTGGGAAGATCTGCTCGCAGGGCCGCATAAAGCAAAAATGCCGAGCACGGCAGCCTGGTACGATCGCAAATTCAAAACCCCGTCCGGCAAATATGAGTTCAAGTCAGAACGCTGTGTTGCCAATGGTCATGCGGCACTGCCGGAGTATAAAGAACCCGCGAAAAGCGAGTTGCCATTTCATCTGTTTACCCCCCATCTGCAATACGGCCTGCATTCGCAATTTGTTAATCTCGACTGGATGCAAACCTTCTGGCCAGAGCCGTTTGTCTATATGCATCCGCTGGCGGCGAGCAAGAAAGGGATTGCGGAAGGTGACAAAGTAAGAGTGTTTAATGCCGCAGGCGACGTTGAGCTGAGAGCAAAAATTACCACCAATGTCCCTGAAGACTTCCTGGTGATGTACGAATCCTGGTTTAACAAGCTGAGTTACAACGTACAAAACGTGGTGATGGATACCCCTGCGGACATGGGGAAAATGGCAACCGGCGCGCCAGGTGCCGCTATTCATAGCCAGTTTGTGGATATTTCCCATGCGACAGACAAAGGAGTAGCAGCATGAGGCGTGCATTTTTAGTCAACAGCGATAAGTGTATCGGCTGCCGTGGCTGCGCGATGGCCTGCAAAAGCTTCAACCAGCTGGAGCCTGAACGTTTCTGGCGCTATGTCTATCCGTTAGATAGAGAAATTTATCCACATGAAGAACGCGCTTTTTACTCACTGGCATGTAACCACTGTGAGCATCCGGCTTGCGTCACTGCATGCCCGGTAGAGGCCTATACGCGTCGTGAAGATGGTATTGTGGTACACAATCCCGAGCACTGCATTGGCTGTAAAAACTGTATTCGCAACTGTCCGTACGGTGCGCCTCGCTTCAACGAAGAGACGCAAAAAGCGGAAAAATGCAGTATGTGTTACGAACGTCTGGATATCGGTATGCAGCCAGCCTGCGTCAATGCCTGCCCTGTAGGGGCATTGACGCTTATCGATCTGGATACCGATCCGTTGCCAAAAAACGCCGTTCAGTATCCGCCGGGGTATCCACATATGCCGAAACTCAATCCGGGCACGCGCTTTATTCTGGCCCGTCAGCCTCAGCAGCCGGAGGTCAAATAATGGAACATTATGAACTCCCGTTGGTCATTTTTACGGTGCTCAGTCAGATGTCGGTGGGTATGGCGTTACTGCTGACCTGGGGAACGCTGCGCGGTACGCTGATTACAACACGCATGCACTGGCTGGTGACAGGGTTGGTGCTGGCCGTGGCGTCCATTGCGGCAGTCTTACATCTGGCGCATCCCGATCGTGCGTATGACGCATTGCGCAATCTGAAACATGCGTGGCTGAGCCGGGAAATTCTTGGCGCGACGCTGTATGGCGCTGCGACGGGCGTTACTTTCCTGACTAAAGGGAATAAGGTTTCTGCTGTTATCACATCTCTGCTGGGCGTGGTACTGGTGGCGGTGCAGGGGATGACTTATGCCGCGCCAGCAATGGTCGCGACCGCCAGTGGTGTAACCATGCTGCTGTTCTTTATTACCGTCTGGGTGATGGGCTGCGCGGTGCTGCCTTTGTTGACCGCTGGCACTGCGTTGGCTGCGTTGCGCCAGGGTATTCTGGTTTGTCTGGCTGTGTTGATTGCCGCACCATTGATTTGGCTGAGTGGAGGAACCGTGATGCAGATGACTGCGCACGCATGGCTGACATCACCAGCATATCTTGTGGGTTTGCTGTGCCTTGTCGTGGCTCTGTTGGTGAGCTGGCGTGGAGAAGGGCCGGCAAAAACGGTGTTTGTGCTGCTGTTTGTTGGCATGATACTGAGCAGAATGACTTTCTTTGGCGACACGGTAAGTACAATCGTCAATATTGGTCACTTGTACTGATAACCGACAGTTGGTGACTATCACCAGCCCTGTCGGACTTTTCCCGGCAGAGGGGGATGGTTTGTATGGTATGGCCTGACTATCCCCCTGACTTGCTCTCCGTTGATGAATACACCGCGATGTTAGTTATATCTCCATTCGGCGCTGGCCCCGAAGGGGTGAGCGGCGTGCCGCGAATAATCGAACGGAGTTCGATGGAGAGTCCGTATTGCAGAAAGCAAAAAACCAGCCCTCAGGCTGGTTTCTTTAAATAAATGGTGCCCGGACCCGGACTAACGCCGCAGGCGTTGAACAGCGCGCTTGTCGCGCTGGCCCCGAAGGGGTGAGCGGCGTGCCGCGAATAATCGAACGAAGTTCGATGGAGAGTCCGTATTGCAGAAAGCAAAAAACCAGCCCTCAGGCTGGTTTCTTTAAATAAGTGGTGCCCGGACTCGGACTAACGCCGCAGGCGTTGAACAGCGCGCTTGTCGCGCTGGCCCCGAAGGGGTGAGCGGCGTGCCGCGAATAATCGAACGAAGTTCGATGGAGAGTCCGTATTGCAGAAAGCAAAAAACCAGCCCTCAGGCTGGTTTCTTTAAATAAGTGGTGCCCGGACTCGGAATCGAACCAAGGACACGGGGATTTTCAATCCCCTGCTCTACCGACTGAGCTATCCGGGCAACGGGGCGCATTAAAACCGATTCGCCTCGCTTCGTCAACGAAATTTATTTAAATCGATACAGACTGCACAATCTATCACCAGTTTGAATTAAAAGCACCCGTTTTCAGGTGAAAAAAAACGTCCAGGCCGCTGAAATCGGCATCGCCAGAAGCAGGGCTGGTAGCATGTTAACCACCGCAAACATCTTAATTCCGCAGATGCGCAGCCCGGTCGCCAGCAGCAGCATGCCGCCGACGGCGCTGAAGTCGGCCATCATCATCGGCGTGGTGAGCGGCATGATCAGCGATGCGCAGGCCGCCAGCGTGAGCTGGATCAGCAGCATCGGTACGCAGATAGCTGAAACGGCAAATCCCAGCGTGCAGGCGAAAATCGTGGCGGTGAAAAAGTCGAGAAAGGCTTTGGCGATCAGTATGCTGGCATCGCCGGTCATCCCTTCACGCATGGCGCCGAAAATCCCGGTGCCGCTGGCGCAGAACAGAACAATAATGGCGACATAGCTCTGAATAAACGACGTATTCAACTGCGCCTTTTTTTTGCCCGCTGGCGTGAGCCACTGCTGAAGCTTACTGACCAGAGTATTGGTGCCTTTTTCCATATTGCAGGCTTCGCCAAGCAGCGTGCCGACCAGCGTGGAGAGTACCATCACCGGCAGGTTGGCGCATTTCACGACCAGCAGGATACCAATCCCCAATGAGGCCAGACCAAAAATAGAGGTCATCGATGTCCGAATCCGCTCCGGCAATCGTTGGCTTAACAGCGCGCCCAGTACGCCGCCTAAAAGGACCGCGCCGGCATTAATAAAAGGTCCTGTCACCATTAGCAGTGCTCCTGTTCATTATCCCTGACAACGGCATCATTATGACCCGAAAGCAGGGTAAAGGCCTGCAAATCCGTCGCCTGTTTGCATACCGATTTCATCTTGCGCAGCTATGTCAAAGGTGACATTATTGCGCGAATTTTCTTCTCTTCAACGATGAGGCCGCCGATGATCACCCCATCCGTACATCAGCATTGCCGCTGCGCGCAGATGCGTAAGCCGTCTCATCTTGCTACTCTGCATTCTGATTCCCTGCCCCCCATGCGGTGAAGGCAGCGCATGCTCACTGCAGGACAACAGTAAGATCGGACCCGGTCTGCTTTTACTGATGTCTGGCGGTCGGAGCTGGAATCCAGTCGGACCCTGACATTTCGTTGGGCAAGGCATCAGCGCCTTGCCTGAAGCCTTTTACTCTCCGGAAACGGGTATTCGCGCTAATGAAATCAATGCACATTGCCGCCAGCCACGCGCTGGTCTCTCATCTCTCTACCCACCGTCGCGTGGTGGCGCTGGACAGTACTGATTTTACCGATGTGGCGGCAGTCGTCATTACCGCAGCGGACAGCCGCAGCGGCATCCTCTCTCTGCTTAAACGCAGCGGCTTTAACCTGCCGGTCTATCTGCTGACCGATAGCGACATGGCAAAGCCAGACGGCGTGACGGCGATCATCGGCGGGAAGGAGCAGGAGTGGCTCGAACTGGAAGCCGCTGCCTGCAGCTATGAAGAGAACCTGCTCCCGCCGTTCTTCAATACCCTGACGCAGTACGTCGAGATGGACAACAGCACCTTTGCCTGTCCGGGGCATCAGCACGGTGCTTTCTTTAAAAAACACCCGGCGGGCCGCCAGTTTTTTGACTTCTTTGGCGAGAACGTTTTCCGCGCCGATATGTGCAATGCCGATGTGAAGCTTGGGGACCTGCTGATCCACGAAGGCTCGGCGAAACATGCGCAGAAGTTCGCGGCGAAGGTTTTCAATGCCGACAAAACCTATTTTGTCCTCAACGGCACCTCGGCGGCGAATAAAGTGGTCAGCAACGCGCTGCTGACGCGCGGCGACCTGGTGTTGTTCGACCGCAACAACCATAAATCCAACCACCACGGCGCGCTGATTCAGGCGGGGGCCACGCCGGTCTATCTCGAAGCATCGCGAAATCCGTTTGGCTTTATCGGCGGCATCGATGACCACTGCTTTGATGAACACTACCTGCGTAATCTGATTCGGGAAGTGGCGCCGGAAAAAGCCGATGCGCCACGGCCGTTCCGCCTGGCGGTCATTCAGCTGGGCACCTACGACGGGACGGTCTACAACGCCCGTCAGGTGGTGGATAAAATTGGCGGCCTGTGCGACTACATTCTGTTTGATTCCGCGTGGGTCGGCTATGAACAGTTTATTCCGATGATGGCCGACTGCTCGCCGCTGCTGCTGGATCTGAATGAAAACGATCCGGGCATTTTTGTTACCCAGTCGGTGCATAAGCAGCAGGCGGGGTTCTCGCAAACGTCGCAGATCCACAAAAAAGATAACCACCTGCGCGGGCAGGCGCGATTCTGCCCGCATAAGCGGCTGAATAATGCCTTTATGCTACACGCTTCCACCAGCCCGTTTTACCCGCTATTTGCGGCGCTGGACGTGAACGCCAAAATCCACGAAGGAGAGAGCGGCCGCCGGCTGTGGGCGGAGTGCGTGGTGCAGGGGATTGAAGCGCGCAAGGCGATTATCGCCAGTTGCAAAATGATTCAGCCGTTTATTCCGCCGGTTGTGGCGGGTCGCCGGTGGCAGGATTATCCTACCGAGACGATTGCCCGCGAGCGGCGTTTCTTCAGTTTTGAACCGGGCGCCCGCTGGCACGGTTTTGACGGTTATGCCAGCGAGCAGTACTTTGTCGACCCGTGTAAATTGCTGCTGACTACCCCGGGCATTGATGCCGAAAGCGGCGAATATACCGGGTTTGGTATTCCGGCGACCATTCTGGCGCACTACCTGCGTGAGAACGGCATTGTGCCGGAGAAATGCGACCTGAATTCGATCCTGTTCCTGCTCACCCCGGCCGAGAGTGCGGAAAAAATGGCCCGCCTGGTGGCGATGCTGGCGCAGTTTGAACAGCATATCGAAGCCGACACGCCGCTGGCCGACGTACTGCCGACTATCTATAACAAATATCCGGTTCGCTATCGCGATTACACCCTCCGCGAGCTGTGCCAGGAGATGCATGACCTGTATGTCAGCTTTGACGTGAAGGATCTGCAAAAAGAGATGTTCCGTAAGCACAGCTTCCCGCGCGTGGTGATGAACCCCCAGGATGCCAACCGCGAGTTTATTCGCGGCAACGTTGAGCTGGTGCGGTTAAGCGAGGCCGAAGGCCGGGTCGCCGCTGAAGGGGCGCTGCCGTATCCGCCGGGCGTGCTGTGCGTGGTCCCGGGAGAAGTCTGGGGCGGGGCGGTGCTGCGCTATTTCCTGGCGCTGGAAGAGGGCGTCAACATGCTGCCCGGTTTTTCACCCGAGCTGCAGGGAGTATATAGCGAGACGGATTCTGACGGCATCAAGCGGCTGTACGGCTATGTCCTGAACCAGGCGGCTATGCGCCTTTCTTAATACCGGACCCTCTCCCGCAGTGTGTCGGGAGAGGGAATGCGGTGGCTCAGCCCGCGCTATGTCTGTACATTCTGCGCGGATGGCCAATTTTACCGTATTGCATCTCCACGCTGAGAAAACCGCTCTCCACGCAGTGTTCCAGATAGCGGCGGGCGGTGGTTTTACTCAGTCCCGTCGCGCTCGCGACTTCGTCCACCGAAAAGCAGTGCAGCGTATGGTGGCTAAAGAGATTTTGTACCCGCGCCAGCGTATTCCCCTCTATGCCTTTGCTGCCGTTATCCTGACGGTAATTTTTCGCCTGCAGTTGATACAGGGAGTCCACGTTTTGCTGATCGACAATCTTCCACACCCGCTGTTGTTCAGCGAACTGCATAAAGCGCTCAAGTGACTGGTTAAGACGCTTCCACGATACCGGCTTGAGAATGTAGTCGAACGCGCCGTTGCGGATCGCCAGGCTACAGGTATCCATATCGCTGGCGGCGGTGATAAAGATGACCGAACAGTGGGTACCTGCCAGCATCGCATTGCCGATAAGCGTAATCCCTTTCCCGTCCGGCAGGTAATTATCCAGCAGCACCAGCTGCGGTCGCTTACTCTCAATTTGCGTCTGCGCGTCAGCCAGAGATGACGCAATGCCCACCAGCCGCAGGCCCGGATGTTTGCCAATCAGCTCCGCATGCAGCAGCGCCAACGCGTGCTCGTCTTCCACGATCAGTACATCGATAAGTTCATGTTGCATAGTCGGTCTCTTCCAGTTCCAGTTCCTGTTCCGGGCGCCAGGCGCTTCCCGTGGCGGGAATAAACAGTGAAAAAATCGCGCCGCGGGGTATATTGTCGGCGACCTCGATCGTCCCGCCAGCCTGGCTGACATAGCTGTCGATCAGGTACAGTCCGATGCCGTGGTCGCCGCAGGTTTTGGTGGTGATGCCGCGCTCAAATATCCGCTCGCGCAAGGCCGGCGTAATGCCAACCCCCCGATCGGCCACTTCGACGATCAGCTCTTGCGCATTCAGCTTGATCAGCACCTCTACCGGCTCGTGCGGCAACGGCGCGCGCTGCGTCGCTTCAATGGCGTTATCCAGCAGGTTGCCGATAATCGAAATCAGCTCTGCTTCGGCAAGCGGTGCGAAGGGGCTCGCCATCCGGCAGGCCGGATCGAAGCTCAGTTGCACCCCTTTTTCGCGGGCGCGGGAGGCCTTGCCTAACAGCAGACCGCACAGCGTTGGCGAATGAAAGCGCGACGAGATAAAGTCCAGCAGCTCCTGGGCGTGTTCTGACTGGGCCTGAATATAGTGAATGGCTTCCTCATAGCGCCCCATATGCAGCAGGCCGGAGAGCGTGGTCATGCGGTTGAGCTGCTCATGGCGCATGATGCGCAGATTGTCGACGTAGCGTTTCACCTGGCTGAGCTGAGCGCTGAGGGTGTCTATCTCATTGCGATCGCGGAAAGTTATCACCCAGCCCTGCAGCGAGTCCTCCAGCATGATCCGTACGCGGCTGGCGATCACCGTCAGATCGTTGAACCGACAGATCTCATCATGCGTGTCCCGTTGCAGCATTGTTTGCGGTGAGAAGAAGGGGACGGGGGCGATCACCTGGCCGATCGGCTGTCCGCGCAGCTGTCGGGCGGGCTGATTCAGGCCCAGCAGCTTCCGCGCCGCCTGGTTGATCACCTCGATCCGCAGATGGTCATCGATAGCGATCACCCCTTCGTAGATCGACTCCATCATCGCCTTTTGCTGGCGCACCAGCAGACCGATTTCACGCGGCTCAAGCGAGAAAATCTGCTTCTTAATGCTGCGGGTAAAAAACCATGAAAACACGAACAGGGCCACGAGCAGCAAAACGGCAGCGAGCAGAATATTGACGGCTTTACTGACGGTAATGGTGTCGAGATAGCTGGTGAGATAGCCCACGGAGACAATACCCACCACCTGGCCGTCCTCGCTGAATATCGGGGCTTTGCTGCGCAGCGAAATTCCCAGACCTCCCTGGCGAATGGTGGTGGTGGTTTTGCCCTTCAGCACCTCCTCGTTATCACCACCCACGAGCAGAGTGCCGACCCGGTCGGCGAACGCCGAATGAAACAAATGACGACCCTGATTATCGCCGACGACAATAAAACTAGCGTCACTGCGTGCCGCTATTTTATGCATGAAATGAGTGATTGCGCTAATATCCTTTCTGGCGACATTTTCCCGTAATACAGGGATGATGGCGATCTCTTCTGCTTGTATTTTTGCCCGCGTGCTCATTTCCATATACAGCTGTTTTTCGACATCAATATAATAATAGCCTCCCAACAGCACGAAGAGTACTGAGAAAAAGGCCGTCAGTGAAATGAACAGCTTTATTTGAAATGACACTTTCATCGCTATCACGCTGGGTATCAATGGAAGTGGCTAATATATCATCTTTTTTCCGGCTGGCATCTGCTTTGCCGGAAACTTGTGATCCTTTGCACAAGCGCTCTGCATAAGGAAAATATTGCTGCCGCAGCAGATCTTAAATTTACGTTAATAAATGTTATTTGTTTGTTCGTTTTAGAAAATAAACCATAAAAACCACGCCAATAAATAAACTATGAATCACATTAAATAAAAGAAACCATTAAAACCATAGCATCCATTAAAGTTTCGGTTTTAATATGCTGATCCTCACATTAAGTCTGCTTTGGGCACATTAAGCTGCCTGCACAAAATAACCAAGGGGCTTAATAATGAGCACAACTGACGATTCTTTCTCTGTTACCCAGGACCCAATTGATATTCACAAACCTTCGCTCAAAGAGCGCTGGTGGCATATTATGGATAGCTGGAAAGTAGGGATTATTCCTTTACCGCTGTTTGTTCTTGCCGGACTGCTGATTGCCGTCGATTGTCTGGGGGGGAAGTTACCGAGTGATATCGTGGTGATGGTTGCCACGCTGGCGTTTTTTGGTTTTGCCTGCGGCGAATTCGGCAAACGTCTGCCGATCGTCGGCAAGCTCGGCGCGGCGGCGATTTGCGCGACGTTCATCCCTTCGGCGCTAGTCTACTACGGCCTGCTGCCGGATGTGGTGGTGGAGTCCACCACCAAATTCTACAAATCCACCAATATTCTCTATCTCTACATCTGCTGCATTATTGTCGGCAGTATCATGAGTATGAACCGCACCGTGCTGATCCAGGGCTTCCTGCGCATCTTCTTCCCGATGCTGTGCGGTGAAATTGTCGGCATGATCGTCGGTATGAGCGTGGGCCTGGCGCTCGGTCTTGAACCGTTCCAGATCTTCTTCTTTATCATACTGCCGATCATGGCGGGCGGCGTGGGCGAAGGGGCGATCCCGCTGTCGATCGGCTATGCGACGTTGCTGCATATGGATCAGGGCGTGGCGCTGGGACGCGTCCTGCCGATGGTGATGCTGGGCGGCCTCACCGCCATTATCATCTCCGGCTGTCTGAACCAACTCGGCAAACGCTATCCGCACCTGACCGGTGAAGGCCAGCTGATGCCAAACCGCGCGAATACCGATGAAACGGCCCCCCAGCCGGCCTTCTCTGGAAAAGTCGACGTTACTACCATCGCTTCCGGCGCGCTGCTGGCGGTACTGCTGTATATGCTGGGGATGCTGGGCCACAAGCTGATTGGTCTGCCTGCACCGGTCGGCATGCTGTTCATGGCGGTGCTGGTGAAACTGTTTAACGGCGTCTCCCCGCGCATCCTTGAAGGTTCTCAGGTGGTCTACAAATTCTTCCAGACTTCTGTGACCTATCCCATCCTGTTTGCCGTTGGCGTCGCGATCACCCCGTGGCACGAACTGGTCGCTGCTTTCACCGTCAGCAACCTGCTGGTGATTATCAGCACCGTCTCTGCGCTGGTGGCGACCGGTTTCTTCGTCGGCAAAAAGATTGGCATGCATCCGATTGATGTCGCCATCGTCTCCTGCTGCCAGAGCGGACAGGGCGGCACCGGTGATGTGGCGATTCTGACCGCCGGCAATCGTATGAGCCTGATGCCATTCGCCCAGATTGCCACTCGTATCGGCGGCGCAATTAATGTCTCGGTCTCGCTGCTGATTCTCGGCAACTTCCTTGTTTAAGTTTTCAGGAAACAACAATGAAACTCGCAAGCTTTATCTATCAGGACATTCGCAGCTTCGGCATCGTCAAAGCCGAAGGGATGATTGATTTAGGTCGTCGTCTTGGCGATCGCTACGGCGACCTCAAGGCGCTGCTGCAGGGTAACGGCCTGGCTGAAGCCAGCCGCTATCTCGACGACGCGGTGGATGTGCCCATGGCGGGCGTGACCTTTTTGCCGGTGATTGAACAGCCGGAAAAGATCCTCTGCGTGGGTATGAACTATGCCGAAAAGCGCAAAGAGTTCGATCAGCACAATCCGGCGCCGACGCTGTTTGTCCGCTTTGCCGATTCTCAGACGGCGCACAACGCGCCGGTGTTGAAACCGCGCCATTCCCGCGAATTTGACTACGAAGGCGAACTGGCGGTGATTATCGGCAAAGGCGGCGAAAACATCCGTCGCGAGGAGGCGCTGCGCCACGTTGCTGGCTACAGCTGCTACATGGATGGATCCGCACGCGACTGGCAGCACAGCTGGTTTACCGCGGGGAAAAACTGGCGGCAGACCGGCGCATTCGGCCCGTGGATGGCGACCGCGGATGAGATCCCGGATCCGCATCAGCTGACGATCCGCACCTGGCTGAACGGCCGGATGGTTCAGGATGACAACACCAGCAGCATGATCCACAAGGTGGCGGAGCTGATCGAGTACATCAGCACCTTCACCCGCTTAAGCCCGGGCGATGTGATCATCACCGGATCGCCGGGTGGGGTGGGGAAAAAGCGGAACCCGCCGCTGTTTATGCAGGAGGGCGATCGCATTGAGGTTGAGATTGAGCATATTGGCCATCTCAGCAATGTGATCATGGAAGCGCCAGCCAGCACGCTGACGACGGCACATTGAGTAAGGCGTGATGATGGACTCGCAACCCGCTATCGACTTTCGCTTCACGGAAGTGGCCCAACACCCGGAACGTCTGAGCCGGATTCGTTACCTGCTGACGGACAGCGGTCTGGGGATGGACAACGATATCACGCTGTTCGTTGAGGCCTGGTCCGGAGGACAACTGGTGGGCTGCGCGGGGCTGGCCGCCAACGTTATCAAATGCGTGGCGGTCGATGAGCAGCTGCGCGGTGTGAATCTCAGCGCGCGGCTGCTGGCGGAAGTGGAAAACGTCGCCCTCGCGCGCGGCCATTTTCATCTCTTCCTCTGCACCCGGCCCTGTAACGAGGAGCGCTTTTCCCGCAGCGGCTTCTGGCCTGTCGCCCGCAGTGGCAATAACGCGGTATTGATGGAGAACACGCCGCAGGGCATTACGCGCTACTGCCGTTCGCTGCGCGGTGAGCGCCGGCCCGGCAAGGATATCGGGGCGATTGTCATGAATGCGAATCCGTTCACGCTTGGCCACCGCCATCTGGTGGAACACGCGGCGGCACGCTGCGACTGGCTGCATCTGTTTGTGGTACGTGAAGACGCCTCATTCTTTCCGTTCGCCGCGCGTCTGGAGATGGTACGGGCCGGAGTGGCGCATCTGGCGAATGTCTCCGTGCACGAGGGCTCGCAGTACATCATCTCGCGCGCCACTTTTCCGGCCTACTTCCTGAAAGAGAGCGGAAAAGTGCAGCAGGCGTGGAGTGAAATCGACGTGCTGATCTTTCGCGACTACATCGCGCCGTCTCTCGGCATTACCCATCGTTTTATCGGCTCCGAGCCGTTTTGCGATATCACCCGTCAGTACAACCTGACGCTGCACGAACTGCTGGCGGGTCGTATCAACGTTGAGGAGATGACCCGTATTAAGGTCGGGGGAAGCGCCATTTCGGCCTCGGAAGTCCGCCGTTTACTTAAGACAGAACAGTATTCTCGTATTCGGGACATTGTCCCGGAATCCACTTTCGCGCATCTCGAAGCGCACTACAGCGCGGAAGTCGCTTAATTATCAGGAAACGATCATGAAAATTGTAAGGGAGGCGCTGGCCGGTACGCAGGAGTCCAGCGACCTGATGGTGAAAATCGCCCCCGCCGACGGCGAGCTGGAGATTGTCATCCACAGTGAAGTGATAAAGCAGTTTGGCGAGCAGATTCGTCAGGTGGTTGAGGAAACGCTGCACGCGATGGCGGTGCGGCAGGGGTTGATTATCATCGAAGACAAAGGCGCGCTGGATTGCGTCATTCGCGCGCGCCTGCAAAGCGCGGTGCTGCGCGCTGCCGATGAACCGCATATCGACTGGAGGACGCTGTGATGAACAGGCTCCGTCGTAGCATGTTATTCCTGCCGGGCGCTAACGCAGCGATGCTCTCTACCGCCTTTATCTACCGTCCCGATTCGATCATGTTCGATCTTGAGGACGCGGTGGCGCTGCGCGAGAAAGACAGCGCGCGCCTGCTGGTCTGGCATGCGCTCCAGCACCCGATGTATCAGGATATCGAAACCGTGGTGCGCATTAACCCGCTGAGCACGCCGTTTGGCTTGCTGGATCTGGAAGCCGCCGTGCGAGCTGGCGTGGACGTGATCCGATTGCCGAAAACCGATACTCCGGAAGATATCGACGAACTGGAAAGCCACCTGGTGCGCATCGAGCGCGACTGCGGGCGTGAAGTGGGGTCCACCCGCATCATGGCGGCGATTGAGTCGGCCGTTGGCGTCATTAACGCCGTGGCTATTGCTCGCCGTTCCCCGCGGCTGATTGGGATTGCGCTGGCGGCCTTTGATTATGTGATGGATATGCAGACCGAGCGCAGCGACGGTACCGAACTGTTCTACGCCCGCTGTGCGGTACTGCATGCCGCGCGGGCAGCCGGCATCGATGCCTTCGACGTGGTGTGGTCAGACGTGAACGACGAAGCCGGATTCCTGCGCGAAGTCGAGTTGATTCGCAAAATGGGCTTTAACGGCAAATCGTTGATTAACCCGCGTCAGATTGACCTGCTGCACAATGCGTATGCGCCAACCCGGCAGGAGGTTGAACACGCGCAGTTAGTGATTGAGGCCGCGCAGGAGGGGGAACGCAATGGCCTGGGCGTGGTCTCGCTCAACGGCAAAATGGTCGACGCCCCGATTATTAACCACGCACAGAGAGTGCTGGAACGCGCGGCCGCCTCCGGCGTACGCCGTTAAGGATAAAACAATGAACCAGACAGAACTTCTCCATGCGACCTTCCCCCATCTGCGGGATTTAAAACCGTTTGATTCTGCCCTCAGCGCGACGCCCTGGCTGGCCGACGTAGAGGAAAAGCATCGCCGTAAGCTGTGTGAATCCCTCGAGGAGGCGGTGGTGCGCAGCGGCCTGCAGGACGGAATGACTATCTCCTTTCACCATGCCTTCCGTGAAGGCGATCGGGTGATTAACAGCGTGGTGGCGAAGCTGGCGCAAATGGGTTTTAAAGGCCTGACGTTGGCTTCCAGCTCCTTGATGACCTGCAACGATGCTCTTATCGAACATATCCAGAGCGGGGTGATTCGTCGCATTTATACCTCAGGGATGCGCGGGAAACTGGCGGAGGCTATCTCCCACGGAGTGATGGATGAGCCGGTGCAGATCCATTCCCACGGCGGGCGAGTGAAATTATTACAGGATGGCGAGCTGAACATTGACGTCGCGTTTCTCGGTGTGCCGTGCAGCGATGAGTTCGGCAATGCCAACGGCACCCACGGGCGCTCCTGCTGCGGTTCGCTCGGCTATGCGATGGTCGATGCGCACTTTGCCCGACGGGTGGTGCTGCTGACTGAAGAACTGGTGCCTTTCCCCAATATGCCCGCGAGCCTGATGCAGGATCAGGTGGATTACATCGTGCAGGTGGATAGCGTGGGCGACCCGGCGAAGATCAGCGTCGGCGCGGCGCGCGTCACCAGTAACCCGCGTGAACTGATGATCGCCCGCTATGCGGCAGATGTGATTGAGCACTCCGGGTACTTCAGGGACGGTTTTTCGATGCAGACCGGCTCCGGTGCGGCGGCCACCGCCTGCACCCGCTTTATGGAAGAGAAGATGGAGCGTAGCGGCGTGAAAGCTCGTTTTGCGCTGGGGGGGATTACCGGCAGTCTGGTGGATCTGCATGAGAAAGGACTGATTGAAAAGCTGCTCGATACGCAGTGCTTCGACGGTCAGGCGGCCGCTTCGCTGGCGCGCAACCCTCATCATGTGGAGATCTCCACCAACGTCTATGCCAACCCGGGCAGCAAGGCGGCGAGCTGTGACCAGCTCGACGTGGCTATTCTCAGCGCGCTGGAAATCGACGTCGATTTCAACGTTAACGTGATTACCGGTTCCGACGGCGTCATGCGCGGGGCGTCCGGCGGTCACTGTGATGTGGCGGCAGCGGCAAACCTGACTATTGTCGTCGCCCCGCTGCTGCGTAGCCGCATTCCCACGGTAGTGAAGCGGGTGACGACGCGACTGACGCCGGGAGAAAGCATCGATGTCCTGGTCACTGACCACGGCATTGCGGTGAATCCGGCACGACCGGAGATCCGCGCGCGCCTGATTGCCGCCGGGATGAACATCGTCGATATCGACGCGCTGTACGCGCGGGCTATCTCGCTCTGCGGGGTCCCCAGACCCATTGAATTCACGGACAAAATCGTCGGCGTCATTCGCTACCGCGACGGGCGGGTGATTGATACCGTGCGCCAGGTTAAGGAGTAACAACATGACCACTGCGACACCCGTGGAGGCGGGTGTCAGCCTGGAGGCGTGGCTGGCGGCGAAAGAGTGCCGAGCGGCGCGCCAGGCTGACTGGCTAAGACGTTATCAACAGCCGATTATTTCGCTGACCCTGGTGACGCCGGGAACGGTAAAAAATAGTCTCCGCTACCGCAATACGATGGGCGTGGCGCTCCAGATGTGCGACCAGCTGCTGTGGGAGAACCGCTGGCCGGTGCGGGATCGCCAGGTGCTGTGGCTCCCGACGGGGCCTGAGGCGATGTGGTCCGTGGCGCATAATGCGCCGGAGATCAAGGCCCACTGCGTGGCGCTGGAGCAGAGTCATCCGCTCGGTAGGCTGTGGGATCTGGATGTGATCTGCCCGCAGGATGGCCACGTTGGCCGTCTGTCGCTGGGGCTGCACATGCGCCGCTGCCTGGTGTGCGATGAGCCGGCGCATGTCTGCTCTCGCTCGCGCAAGCATCCGGTCGGACAGGTGGTGGGAGGCGTGGAGAAGATTATCAATGACTGGTTTGCCCGCGACTAAATTTTGCGCCATTGAGGTCCCTCGTCTGGCGGAAGAGGCCCTGTGGCAGGAGCTGGAGCTGACCCCCAAGCCGGGGCTGGTGGACCGACTCAACAACGGGGCTCATCACGATATGGACCACGCTCTGTTTGTCCGCAGTATTACTGCGATTACGCCGTGGCTCTCCCGCTTTACCGAGCTGGGGAGTGACTACGCAGACCAACCGGCAGGCGAGCAGCTGCGCCTGCTACGCCCGATGGGCATTGCCTGCGAGCAGGCAATGTATGCCGCAACCGGCGGCGTAAATACTCATAAAGGGGGGATATTTTCTCTCGGGCTGCTCTGTTTTGCCGCCGGAAGAGTGCGGGAGGTGACCGCGTCAAGCCTCTGTAGCGAAGTGAGGATTCTGTGCCGGGGGCTGGTGGCGCGTGAGCTGGCTGGCCGCAGTGCGGCAGTAACCGCAGGCGAACGTCAGTTTCAGCAGCTGGGTTTAACCGGCGCACGCGGTGAGGCGGAAAGTGGTTTTGCGACGGTACGTCGCGTCTTGCCCCTGTGGAACGGCCGCCAGCTGCATGATTTGCTCCTGCGCCTGATGGCGGTGAATCCGGACAGTAATCTGGTGTCGCGCGGCGGTATTCACGGGCTGCGATATGTGCAGAGCTATGCGCAAACGCTGCTGGCGAACGGCTGGGATCGTCGGCGCTTACTGGAGATGGACAGAGCGCTGATAAGGCGTCATTTAAGCCCGGGTGGGAGTGCGGATTTACTGTCGGTGGCGTGGGTTTTAGCGAAGTGCGGCTGATGTCCCTCCCCCCGAAGAGCAGGGGGAGGAGGCAATCGGTTAATGCGCGGCGGTAGTCTGCGCGCCGGCCGGTACACGCACGTGTTTGTATTTAAACAGCGCGATGAAGGCGATGGCCAGAACCAGCGAGTAGGCGGCAAAGATCAGCCAGACAGGCTGCCAGTCGGTGATGCCGTTGGTGGTATACATCTCCACCACTTTCCCGCTCACCACGCCGCCGAGGATACAGCCGAAGCCGTTGGTCATCATCAGGAACATCCCCTGGGCGCTGGCGCGGATTTCAGGTCTCACCTCTTTCTCAACAAACACCGAGCCGGAGATGTTGAAGAAGTCGAAGGCGCAGCCGTAAACAATCATCGACAGAACCAGCAGCACGGTGCCGAACGGGGTCGGATCGCCATAGGCGAAGAGACCGAAGCGCAGCATCCAGGCGAAGATACTGATAATCATCACGTTCTTGATGCCATAGCGGCTCAGGAAGAACGGAATGGTCAGAATGAACAGGGTTTCGGAGATCTGGGAAATCGACATCATCACCGACGCGTGCTCAACGATAAAGCTCCCGGAGAACAGCGGGTTATTATCGAAGCTGTGCAGGAAGGTATTCCCGAACATGTTGGTGATTTGCAGCTCTGCGCCTAACAGCATGGAGAAAATAAAGAAAATCGCCATCCGCTTGTTTTTAAACAGGGCAAAGGCATCGAGGCCAAGCATGCTGCTCCAGCTCTGGTTTTTCTGCTGATTGGAGACCGGAACGTGCGGCAGCGTCAGGGTGAACAGCGCGAGGACAACGGAAAGCACCGCACCGATGTAGAGCTGCATGTGGCTCAGTTCGAAGCCCGCGAAGCTGACGCCCCACATTGCCATGATAAAGCCGATGGTGCCCCAGATACGAATCGGTGGGAAATCCGTCACAATATCCAGACCGGCGGATTTCAGTCGGTAGTAGGAAATCGTGTTGATTAAGCCCAACGTTGGCATATAGGCCAGCGAGTTAAGCAGAATCACAAAGAACATCTCCCCAGGCGTGGTGACCTGGGCCGCCATAAACAGCGTACCCGCCCCCACCAGATGGCACAGCGCGTAAACCCACTTCGCGCTGATCCACTTATCCGCCACGATACCCAGCAGCGTTGGCATCAGAACCGCCGCAATGCCGAGCGAGCTGTAAACGGCGCCGATAGACGCACCGTCGAACTTGAGCGTCACAAACATATAGGAGCCAAGTGTAGTCAGCCAACTACCCCACAGGCAGAACTGCAGAAACGACAATATTTTAAGCTGCAGCTTAAGGTTCATGTTATTTTCCTCACGAGTAAGCGGGGGATGTGTTGTGATAATTACATTCAGGGTTTCAATTTGATGAAATTCTATCAGTTAACGCCGCGATGTTTTGTTACCTTCCGCAAAAAAATGCAATCCCCATTAATTTGCAGATTAGATTGTGATGCAAATAACATTTTCCTATGGGAAAGGCGAGGTGAAGCGGGAAAAACCGCCCCTCTCACGTCAGGGAAGGGGCGGGTGAGGAGATAACCTTATTTCCGGCGGTAGGACTTCTGCGCCGTATTCACCTTATAAAGATAGCGGCGCGATTCCGCCGACGGGTGACGGTTGGTGAGGGTGGAATAGACATCCCCCGGCGTCATGCTGTTGATAATATTGGCCGCCTGGACCTTATCGCTGGAGAAGACGCGCAATACGCTGCCGGCACCGCCGTTATATGCGGTGATCACGGCATAGCGGCGCGAGGTCGGGTTATCGATACCTGACAGGTACACATTATTCAGCATCGCCAGATAGGCGGTGCCGGTATCAATGTTATTCGCCGGATCGAACAGATAGCTGCGGCTTGGCAGTCCCGATTTCCCCTGCGCCCGGAAGACATCTTTCCCGGCGCTGTGCTGCACAACCTGCATCAGACCCAGCGCATCAGCATGGCTCACGGCGTACGGGTTGAAAGAGGATTCGGTCTGCATAATCGCCAGAATCAGCGACTCATCGACGCCATACTTCCGCGCCGACTGGCGAACGTACCCGATGTACTTATGCGCACGTTTGTCGAGGTGGTTCGGCACCAGATTAATGGTGATGCTGTAGATCATCCGCAGGCCGTTGCTGCGGCTTTTCAGCCGCGTTTGCAGCAGATAATCGGCATAGCGCGAGGCTCGCCACTCCCAGCGAATCGGATCGCCGTGGTTATCCACCACCTGGCCGTACAGGAACGGCTCTTTCGAGATCTGGATATCATCGGCATCGGAATAGAGGTCGATTGACCCCGGATCGTCGCCCATCAGTAGCGTCTTAATGATGGTCTGACGTAAACGGCCGGTCGGATCGGTACCGGCGATGGTCTCGACGGTGATGGTGCCCTCATCAAAGTTGATGTGGCTACGGGTCTGATACTGATCGGTGTACTTAACGTAGTCTTTCGGCCCGGCGAGCAGAACTTCGTTATAACCCCAAATATTTTCGATGTTATGGGCGAACTGACCCATCAGAATATCGAAGCCGTTGGTGTCCTTAACCCAGGCTTCGTTATACCCATCGCCCTTTTTATTTGAGCTGGAACACGAAACGAGCAAAGGCGCAATGAGCGCTAGCGCTAAATATTTTTTCATCATTCCGGGAGTGTGCGTTGTGTTTGTTGTGCTTAAGAGTCAGAGGACTCTTACTTTTTTTCAGGCGGCGTGTAGCCTTCAATGTGCACATCTTTCCCTTCAAACAGGAACTGGATCATCTCCTGTTCCAGCAGCTTGCGATGCTCCACGTTCATCATGTTGAGCTTTTGCTCGTTGATTAACATGGTTTGCTTATGCTGCCACTGGGCCCACGCCTCTTTCGAAATCTCGTTATAGATGCGTTTGCCTAACTCACCCGGATACAGCTGGAAATCCTGGCCATCCGCTTCACGCTGCAGGAAAGTACAAAAAATCGTTCTGCTCATTAGTCATCCTCTTTATTCGCCAGAAAGCTATGCAAGAGCCCCGGCCTTCAACTGTTGCAACAAGCGCTCCACGGGAGCCGCCAGTCCAACCGACGGCGGCTGCGCTAAGTTATACCAGAGTGTGCTGCCTTCATCCATGCATGCGCCAGATGAATCTATGCTAAGCCACATCGGCACAATATCCAGATGGAAATGGCTGAAAGTGTGGCGGAACGCGGTCAGCTGCGTCAGATTATCATCCTTTATCCCACGCTCAGCCAGCCATTCGCGGAGCGCGGCCTCCTCTTCAAACTGCGGAAAACAGAATAATCCGCCCCATAAGCCGACCGGCGGACGCTGGGAAAGTAACACCGCGTTGCCATGCTGCATCAGCAGGAAATAGCCCGTCCGTTCCGGAATGGTCTGCTTCGGTTTTTTGCCAGGATATTGTGCCCATGAATGGTTTGCGTAAGCGATGCAGCCGTTACTTAACGGACAGATCTCGCATTTGGGTTTTGTACGGGTGCAGACTATCGCCCCGAGATCCATCATCGCCTGGTTAAAGCGCTCGACCCCTTTTGCCGGGGTGACCTCTTCGCTGATCTGCCATAATCGTTTCTCAACCTCTTTTTTCCCCGGCCAGCCGTTGACCGCATAGCAGCGGGCCAGCACGCGCTTCACGTTGCCATCGAGAATGGGGTAATGCTTGCCAAGGGAGAGGGATAAAATCGCGCCGGCCGTGGAGCGTCCGACGCCGGGTAGCGCCGCCACTTCGTCAAAGGTTTGCGGGAATTCGCCGCCGTGCAGGCTCGCCACCTGCTGCGCCGCCTTATGTAAATTACGCGCGCGGGCGTAATAGCCCAGGCCGGTCCACAGATGCAGCACTTCATCCAGCGGCGCCTCGGCCAGATCGATAACCGTCGGGAAGCGCGCCATAAAGCGTTCAAAATAGGGAATAACCGTGGCGACCTGCGTTTGTTGCAACATCACCTCGGAGAGCCATACTTTGTAAGGCGTTTTACCCATTTGCCATGGCAGGGTTTTACGCCCGTATTTGTCGTACCAGTCCAGCACCTGGGCTGAAAATTGCGCGGCGAGAAAAGTCAAAGCTACAGCTCCGGAATCGCGATATCAGGGTGGCAGATTGCAGCATAAGGGCGACAGGCTGTAAACCCTTGCATCCGTCGGGTAACTTTGGATAATGCCCGTTTTCCGCACACTCTCACAAGCAGACCTAACTTTTATGAAAAACGACGTCATATCTCCGGAATTCGATGAAAACGGCCGCCCGCTGCGCCGTATTCGTAGCTTCGTCCGCCGCCAGGGCCGCCTGACCAAAGGGCAGCAGCATGCGCTGGATAACATTTGGCCGGTGATGGGCGTTGAGTTCAACGATGCGCCGCTCGATTTTGCCGCGCTGTTTGGCCGCAACGCGCCGACGACGCTGGAGATCGGATTCGGCATGGGCGCTTCGCTGGTGGCGATGGCGAAAGCGAAGCCTGAGCAGAATTTCCTCGGTATCGAAGTTCACTCACCGGGCGTCGGTGCCTGCCTGGCCTCCGCCGAAGAAGAGGGTGTACACAACCTGCGCGTGATGTGTCACGATGCGGTCGAGGTGCTCCACACCATGATTCCGGATAATTCCCTCAATATGGTGCAGCTGTTTTTCCCTGACCCGTGGCATAAAGCGCGTCATAATAAACGCCGTATCGTACAGGCGCCTTTTGCTGAGCTGGTGAAAAGTAAGCTCAAACTGGGCGGCGTCTTCCACATGGCGACCGACTGGGAGCCGTATGCCGAGCATATGCTGGAAGTGATGTCATCGCTGGAAGGGTATCGTAACCTGTCAGAAAGCAACGATTATGTACCGCGCCCGGAATCGCGTCCGGTAACCAAATTTGAACAGCGTGGCCATCGTCTTGGCCACGGCGTATGGGACTTAATGTTCGAGAGGGTGAAATAATGGCAAAGAATCGTAGCCGTCGTCTGCGTAAAAAAATGCATATCGACGAGTTTCAGGAAATCGGTTTTTCCGTCGCATGGCGTTTTCCGGAAGGGAGCACCGAAGAGCATATCGATCGCACCGTGAATGACCTGATTGAAGAAGTGATCGAGCCGAACAAACTGGCGTTTGACGGCAGCGGTTACCTCTCCTGGGAAGGGCTGATCTGTCTGCAGGAAATCGGGAAATGTACCGAAGAGCATCAGGCCATTGTCCGCAAGTGGCTGGAAGAACGCGGGCTTGCCGATGTGCGCACCAGCGAACTTTTTGACGTCTGGTGGGACTAAGTTTGACAAGGGTCGGCAATTGCCGACCCGTTTTGTCTTAAGGGAGTTTTATGATGCGCAAAACGCTGCTGGCGGTGGCGCTGTCCGTTACCGCTCTGTCCGCGCACGCGGACTACCAATGTAGCGTCACGCCGCGTGACGACGTGATCCTCAGCCCGCATCAGGTGCAGGTAACAGGGGAGAACGGCGATCTGGTGATTAAACCGGACGGCAATCTGACCTATAACGGAAAACAGTATTCTCTGACTGCGGCCCAGCGTGAACAGGCCCAGGATTATCAGGCCGGCTTGCGCAGCAGCCTGCCATGGATTGATGACGGCGCGCGTACGCGAGTCGAAAAAGGGCGTCAGGCGCTGGATAAAATTATTACCGAGCAGGTTGGCGCCAGCAGCAGTATGCATGGTCGTCTGACCAAACTTGACGCGCAGCTGAAAACCCAGATGAACCGCATTATTGAACGTCGCAGCGACGGCCTGACTTTCCATTACAAAGCGATCGATCAGGTGCGCGCCGACGGCCAGCAGCTGGTTAATCAGGCGATGGGCGGCATTCTGCAGGACAGTATCAACGAGATGGGCGCGAAGGCGGTCCTGAAAGGCGGTGGCAATCCGCTGCAGGGGATCCTCGGCAGCCTCGGCGGCCTGCAAACCGCGATTCAGGAAGAGTGGAAAAACCAGGAAGCGGATTTCCAGAAATTTGGTAAAGACGTTTGTAGCCGGGTCGTCTCCCTTGAAGACAGCCGCAAAGCGCTGGTGAGTTCCCTGAAATAACGCTCTCTGCGGTGTGCCGCGGCCTTCACCGGGGCACACCGCGTTCAACCTTCTCAGGCGCGTCCGTGCGAAACGCGGGAACGGCGGGCCAGCGAGTCAATAATCACCGCAATCGCCAGCACGCAGCCGGTAATGATGTAGCGTAGCGATGACGGCAAATTCAACAGCGTCAAACCATTCGAAATCGACTGAATCACGATGATCCCCAGCAGAGCGGACCAGGCGCTTCCGCGCCCGCCGAACAGACTGGTACCGCCGATGACCGCCGCCGCAATGGCGTTCAGGTTCACGTCACCGGTCCCGGCCTGCTGGCTCGCCGAGGCCAGCCGGGAAGCGGCCAGAATGCCGCCAAAGGTGGCGAGCGTGCTGCAGAGTACAAAAGCGCTGACGTAAATAGCCCGCACGTTGATCCCTGAACGACGTGCGGCTTCGCGGTTGCCGCCGACGGCAAACATAGATCGCCCCCATTGAGTCCGCTTGAGCGCATAGTTGAGCATCATCACGAAGGCGACGAACAGGCCGAAAATCCACGGTACGCCGCGCCCGAGATTAAGATAGAACACGGCGGCTTCAAAGATGACCGTAAGCAGAATCGCGCGCAACAACAGTGAGCTGACGGCTTCCGCCGACAGGTTCGCTGCCAGGCGGCGCGTACGCGTTTTGAGGCCAAATATCAGAATCGCCAGCCCGGGCAGCAGCGCCATAAGATGAGAGAACCAGCCCGGCATCACTAGCAGCTGGCCAAAGCGCACCAGCGGAGAGGCGTAGGGCAGGTTAATGCTGCCGCTGGGCCCGAGGATATACAGCTGCAGCCCGAGCAGGGCCAGCAGGCCGGCGAGCGTCGCGACGAAGCTTGGCATGCCGACGCGGTTATACAGCAGAGCGTAAAGCAGCCCGACGGCGATACCGCACAGCAGCGCAACGGCAATCGCTGCGGCAACCGGCCAGCCGGCATTAACCCACAGCACGCCAACAATCGCCGAAGAGAGTCCGCTCATTGAGCCCACCGAAAGATCGATTTCGCCGAGCATCAGTACGCAGACGATCCCCAGTGAGATAAACCCAACGGTAGCACAGTCAAAAAGCAGGTTAACCAGGTTATTGGGTGCGATATAGACCGGGTTGAGCCAGGTGAAAACCAGGGAGATCACGATCAGCCCGGCGATGACCGGCGCGGTCCCCAGATCGCCGGTTTTGATACGATTGAACTGCGCACGTACCACGCCGAACAGGCCGTCGTTGTGCTGGACGCGCTCATCGCTGCGATCCAGAGCGGGGCGGGATGCTGTCTTGCTGTTCATAAAATTAAATCACTCCGGAAGCGCTAGACTGTGATTTTCGTTCGACGCGACGTGAAACGGCGTTCTCTGTTGCGCCGGTAATGGCCGCCACCAGATCCTGATTTGAGGCGTCGGGGGTAAAGATGCCTTTATTGCGCCCGAGCCGCAGCACCACGATGCGATCGGCCACCGCACGGACGTCTTCCATGTTGTGGCTGATGATAATGACGCCGAGGCCGCGCTCGCGAACGCGCTCAATCAAATTGAGCACTTCCGCCGTCTGGGCCACGCCGAGCGCGGCGGTGGGCTCATCAAGCATGATGATTTTGGGGTTCATCAGCAGCGAACGCGCGATCGCCACCGTCTGGCGCTGGCCGCCGGAAAGCGAGGCAATCGGCTCGCGCACCGACGGGATTCTGGCCGCCAGCTCCTGCAATAGCGTCCAGGCCCGCACCTCCATCGCCACTTCGTCCAGCTGCAGCGGCGAAATTTCGTGGCCTAAAAACAGGTTCGCGACGACGTCGAGATTTTCGCACAGCGCTAAATCCTGAAAGACCGTGGCGATACCGTACTCCAGCGCCTTGCCCGGACTGTCGAGAGTGATGGCTTTACCGTCAAACTCAATAGTGCCGGTCGTGGGCTGGTGTACGCCGGCGAGAATTTTCACCAGCGTGGATTTTCCCGCGCCGTTATCGCCCACCAGGGCGACCACTTCGCCGGCATGAACCTCCAGCTCGATATCCGTCAGGGCGGAGACCGCGCCGAAGTGTTTTGAGACATGACTCAGTTTTAAAATTGGTTGCCTGGTGTTGGCGACGATGTCTTGTTGTTGCGACATAAAAAAGACCTCAATGATGGCGAAACTACGCCCGTCGGCGACGACGGACGTAGGGGCAGCATTACTTCTCAATACCTAATTTCTGGCAGGCTGCGGTGTAATCACCGGTACACACCTGAGCGTAGGTCTGGATCTTTTTATCGAAAATTTCCGCTTTGATATTTTTGGCGGTGATGACTGCCGGGGTAAACAGCTGAGAAGGCGTGTTGTACAGCGTGGTGCTCGCCTGCGGTTTCTTACCCTGAATGAGTTCTACGGCCACTTTCGCCGCGGCCGCGGCAACGATTTCTGACGGTTTGGAGATGGTGTTGTACTGGTCGCCAGCGATGATGAGCTGCAGCGCGGCAATCGTCGCGTCGTTCCCGGTGACCGGCGGAACCGGCTGTACGCCGGCGGCTTTAAAAGCGGCAATGGCGCCGCCGCCGGTGCCGTCATTGGCCGCGACGACGCCTTTAATTTTGTCCCCGAAGCGGGTGATCTGCCCGGCGGCCCACTCCTGCGCTTTTGGCGGCGCCCATTCCGGAGTATCAAACTCCGCGAGGGTGGTGTAACCCGACGCTTTCAGCCCACGAAGAATACCATCGCGGATAAGCCCTGCGGCGGCATCGGTCGGCGAGCCATTAATCTGCAGGACGCCGGCCCCTTTTGGCACGCCGCTCTCTTGCAGATGATTAACCAGCGATTGTGAAATCGCATAGCCGATACCTTCGTTATCAAACGAGACGTAAAAATCGGCAGGCTTGTCGGGGATCGGGCGATCGTAAGCGATCACTTTAACATCCTGAGCCTGGGCATTTTCGACCAGGGCGGCGGCCGCGGAGGAGTCAACCGGATCGAGAACGATAATCTTCGCTCCCTGGGCAATGACCGAATTGAACTGCTGCTGTTGCAGCGTCGCGCTGGCGTTAGCGTTTTGATAAATGACCTTACACTCTGCGCACAGTTTGCTCATTTCCGCTTTGAAACCGGGGAAATCATGCTGCTCATAACGCGTGGAGGCCTGGTCGGGCATGAGAAATGCCACGGTGGCGGATTCGGCCGCTTGTGCCGACGCGGAAATACCGCCGGATATTGTTGCGAGTGCGATAAAAATATTACGGTAATTCATTATATTACCCTCTTTTTTATGTGCTTGAGCCCGCCAGCCTGAGCCGACGTCATAAAGACTTTTTTAATAAGAGTTACCAATAATTCACATGTAGGATACTTCGGTTTTACATTTGCTCAACCGATGAAGCAGGATTACCACCGCACTAAAACGGAGTCAAGAAATGGAAAAAAGTCGATGCGGATTTGTGATTGGCTGCAAAGAATTGCATAAAAAGTGATCGGGTAATTTGACCGACTCGGGAACAAAAAACGGACGGAGAAGTGAGGGAGAAAAGAACAACAACGGGCGGTCAAGGACCGCCCGGGGGGATTACTCTTCGCTGAGGAACAGCTCCAGCAGCGAGTTTAAAAACAGCTTACCGTGCTCGGTTATCTGCCAGCAGTGCTCATCTTCAGCCAGGTAGCCCTGGGCGATGGCAGCATCAATTTGCGGCCGGATCACGCGTTCTTCCAGACCGGTATAGCGGCAGAATTCACTGCGCGGTGCCGCCTCCAGCAGACGGAAGCGGTTCATAAAGAACTCGAAGGGTTTGTCGGCGGCTGCCACGTCATGCTGGCGTTCGAGGTAGCGGCCTTCCATGTAGCCCCGCGGATGGCGCGTTTTTGCCGTACGCAGAATGCGCCCGTCCGGGAAGGTGATTTTCCCGTGCGCGCCGCAGCCGATGCCAAGGTAGTCGCCAAAGCGCCAGTAGTTCAGGTTGTGCTGACACTGATAACCCGGTTTGGCATAGGCCGAGGTCTCATACTGCTGATAACCTGCCGCCGTGAGCAGACGATGTCCCTGCTCAAAGATATCCCACAGGGCGTCGTCATCCGGCAGCACCGGCGGACGGGAGCCAAACAGGGTATTTGGCTCAATGGTCAGTTGATACCAGGAGAGATGCGGCGGATTAAGGTCGATGGCCTGACGCAGATCGTCCAGCGCCTCTTCCAGCGACTGATCCGGCAGGCCGTGCATCAGGTCAAGATTGAAGCTGCGTAGCCCGAGACCGCTGGCCAGGTGCGCCGCCCGTTTCGCCTCTGCGGGGCCGTGAATACGGCCCAGGCGCTGCAGTTTAGGTTCGCTAAAGCTTTGCACGCCGATGGAGATGCGGTTCACGCCTGCACGCTGGTACTCCACGAAGCGATCGGCTTCCACGGTGCCTGGGTTGGCTTCCATGGTGATCTCCGCACCCGCGGCCAGCGGCAGGCAGTCGCGCACGCCGTCGAGCAGAGTTTGCATGGCCGGCCCGGAGAGCAGGCTCGGCGTCCCCCCGCCAATGAAAATCGTGCCGATTTCACGTCCCTGGGCATAGGCTGCATCGGCCCGCAGGTCGGTCAGCAGATGCTGCACATAATCATCGTGCGGCACCTCGCCCTTTAGCGCATGCGAGTTGAAGTCGCAGTACGGACATTTCTGCACACACCATGGGATATGAATATACAGGCTCAGTGGCGGCAAATTAGCCATTACGTAACGCTTCCAGTAACAGTTTCAACGCGCGCCCGCGATGGGAAATCGCGCTTTTTTCTTCACGGCTGAGTTCCGCCGCGGTCTTGCCCTCGGACGGAACAAAGAAGATCGGGTCATAGCCGAAGCCACCGCTGCCCGCCGCCTGACGGGTAATGACCCCAGGCCAGCTGCCGTGACAAACAACCGGCGTCGGGTCGGCCGCATGTCGCAGATAGACCAGCACGCAGTGGAATTGTGCCTGACGCTGGTCGTCCGGGACGTCCTTCAGGGCAGCGAGCAGTTTTTCCAGGTTCTGCTGGTCGGTAGCGTCTTCTCCGGAGTAACGCGCTGAATAGATTCCCGGCGCGCCGCCCAGCGCGTCTACCGCAATACCGGAATCGTCGGCAATCGCCGGTAAGCCGGTTATCTGTGCGGCATGGCGGGCTTTCAGAATCGCATTTTCGATAAAGGTCAGTCCGGTTTCCTCGGCGGAATCCACGCCCAGCTCGGTTTGAGCAACGATATCCAGTCCAAAATCTTCCAGCAGCGAGGCCAGCTCGCGAACCTTCCCGGCGTTACCGGTGGCGAGAACAACTTTTTGCATCATTAATCCTGTCTATTTTGTCAGTGCCGCGACCGCAGTCGGGATCTGTTGCGGGTTGATGATTTTTATCTGTTTGTGGCGACCAAGCTCCCCTTTTTCAAGCAGAACCTGGCTTTTCGCGACACGAAACTGTTTGGCGAGGAATTTAACCAGATGGGCGTTAGCCTGGCCATCTACGGGGGGAGCGGTAATGGCGACTTTCAGTTCGTCGCCATGTAAACCAACGATGCTATCACGGCTGGCCTTGGGCTGAATATACAGCCGCAACACCAGCCCGTCAGCGCAGGCTTCGACGGCACTCATAGCGCCATCCACAGCCCCGGAAGCAGAACGTTACCCGTCGCCTGCAGCAGTTCGGCGATGCCCATATTGACCACGTACAGCAGTAGCACCAGCACCATCGGCGAAAAGTCGATACCGCCCATTGACGGCAGCATTTTGCGGATAGGGCGCAGCAGCGGGTCGGCCAGCTGCATCAGAACGAACTCCACCGGACTACGGCCCTGGCTTACCCAGCTCATGATCGCCATCAGCAGCAGTACCCAGAATATCAGCAGGCCGACGGTCTTAATCAGAATCAGCAGCGCGGAGATCCAGATAATTGGCTGGAAGGTGACCACCATAAACAGCACGATGGCTTTCACAACGCAGAGAATAAAGGCGATCAGCAGCGAGGAGCTGTCGATGGGGCCCATGGCCGGGATAATGCGTCGCAGCGGCCCGACGACAGGCTGGGTGACCTTAACGACAAACTGCGAAAACGGGTTGTAAAAATCGCAGCGTGCCCACTGCATCCAGACGCGTAGCAACATGATCATGGTGTAGAGTTCAATGACCGTTGCCAGCAGGAAAGTCAACGTCTTCATGGCGTTCCTCAGATTCCTTAATTTTTGCTGTAGTCGCGCGCACCGAAAATTGCGGTACCGATGCGCACCATCGTGCTTCCCGCCGCGATTGCGGCTTCCATATCATCCGACATGCCCAAAGACAACGTATCGACCGTAGGGTATTGCGTTTTCAATCGCGCAAATGCTACCGCCATTTGTTGGGCCACGGCAAACTGCCTTACATATTCTGACTCAGGTGCCGGAATTGCCATTAACCCGCGTAGACGCAGGTTGGGCAGGGCGGCAATCTCCGCTGCCAGTCCATCCAGCGCATCAAACAGAATGCCCGACTTGCTCTGTTCGTCACTAATGTTTATTTGAATCAAGACATTAAGCGGCGGAAGGTGCGAAGGGCGCTGCTCGCTAAGCCGCGTGGCGATTTTCAGACGATCGACGGTGTGGCACCAGTCAAAGTGTTCCGCCACCAGACGACTTTTGTTGGACTGCAGCGGCCCGATAAAGTGCCACTGCAGCGAAGAGGCGCCTGCTTCCTGGAAGTAGCGGATTTTTTCCACCCCTTCCTGGACGTAGTTTTCGCCAAAGGCCACCTGGCCTGCGGCTATCGCTTCTTCAATGGCACTCGCAGGTTTAGTTTTACTCACTGCAAGCAATGTAATTTCTTCTGGAGTGCGGCCGCAGCGTGCGGCAGCGTCTGAGATTTTGTCCCGGACCTGTGCCAGGTTATGCGCAATATCGTTCATATTCCGAGGATGTGTTATGGAGCTGGAAGAAATCGTGGCCCTTAGTGTAAAGCATAATGTCTCCGATCTACACCTGTGCAATACCTCGGCAGCGCGCTGGCGTCGGCAGGGAAAGCTTGAGCCGGCGCCATTTCACACGCCGGATATTGTGAAATGGCTTGACAGGTGGCTCGATGAGAAACAGCGCGCGCACTGGCGGGCCAACGGACAGGTGGATTTTGCTTTAGCCCCCGTCGGCGTCCCGCGCCTTCGCGCCAGCGCATTTTCTCACGCCCGGGGTATTTCATTAGCGCTACGTCTGTTGCCGGAAAGCTGCCCCCGGATTGAGGCGCTGCGTGTACCGGCGGCGCTGACGGAACTGCTGAATGAAGAAAGCGGTTTGATTCTGGTGACCGGCGCCACCGGCAGCGGTAAGTCGACCACCCTCGCGGCGATGGTCAACCATCTCAACCAGCAGCGTGAAGGGCATATTCTGACGCTGGAAGATCCGGTGGAGTTTGTCCATCACAGCGAGCGATGCCTGATTCAACAACGTGAAATCGGACGTGACTGCCCCTCTTTTTCCTCGGCGCTGAAGGGGGCGCTGCGCCAGGATCCCGATGTGATTCTGTTGGGTGAGCTGCGCGACAACGAAACGATCCGCCTGGCGCTGACCGCCGCGGAGACCGGACATCTGGTGATGGCCACGCTGCATACCCGAGGTGCGGCACAGGCGATTGAGCGTCTGGTGGATGTCTTCCCCGCGCAGGAAAAAGAACAAATACGCAGCCAGCTAGCGGGAAGTTTATGTGCGGTGCTGGCACAAAAATTATTGCCGACAGCGTCAGAGGGAAGAGTTGCGCTATATGAGCTTTTGGTGAATACCCCAGCGGTAGCGAATTTGATCCGCGAGGGGAAAACTCATCAATTGCCGGGGATTATGCAAACCGGTCAACAAGCCGGAATGCTGACTTTTACGCAAAGTTTTCAACAACGTGTGGCAGCGGGCCTGTTATAAGCGCTGTTTTAATATTCAGTTGTCATGCCAGTGTGTTGTTATCGTAATGTTTTATTAATGTTTGTGGTTATTATGGCTGAATATAATTCAGTCATAAATGACTACGTCAAATTAACGACCTCAGTGAAATAGCGAATGGCATTTTACTCGCAGAACAAAGAAAAAAATAAGATTATCTTTTGACACTTTTCGCATGTTCGACTTATGCTGTTCATGGAAATAGGATGTTTCCTGTGAAATAGTGTTTTAAAATGTAAATTTATTAATTTTTTGTAATTTTAGGTTTAATTCATTTAACCACCATGATGGTGGGTGTTTGCTAAGGAGAGTTTTAAGTGATTAATTTTTCAGATAATTTATCTTTTTCTCGTCAGGTTGTTTTTATTACTCACCCGTCAATTCAGAGTAAGGCGTTTGCCACTTACCTGACCGATACATTGTCAGTTATGGTGACACTTCATAATATTAACAAACCGCTAACTCAGCATCTGCCGAAAGAATCGGTAATATTATTCGATATCGCCGTATCGAATAAAAAGCTCAACGGGGTATGGCGAGATGTTATTCAATCTTATGCGGAAAATCCGCGGCTACTGATTATCAACAGCGCCCAAAAATATGAGCTTTATGAAATGGCGCAGTGGCCTGCGCTGTATGGCGTTTTCCGCCATGACGATGATGAATCGCGCTTAATTGAGGGTGTTAAGGCCGTACTTAATGGCGAACAGACGGCTGAATTGAGCGTGATGCACCCGGCGATGTATGCCGCGGACCATACATCGATCCCGGCGGAGAGTTCGCCGCTCACCGAGCGTGAATGTGAAATTCTCAATGAATTACGCTGCGGCGCAACCAACATGGATATTGCTCGCGCGCTGTTTATCAGTGAAAACACGGTACGTACACATCTGTACAATGTTTTCCGTAAGCTGAGCGTAAAAAACCGCACCCAGGCAGTCAGCTGGGCGAATGAACATTTACGCCACTAGGCATTAAGACAGGCGAAAGAACAATGGCGCCACTTTGCAGAAGAGGGCGCCATCATTATGGCTTCGGGATCAGAAGCCCTGCTCGAAGTAGCTTTCCAGAATAATCACCGCGGAGGCAGAATCAATGCTGCCTTTGTTCAGGGCGCGGAATCCACCGTGCTCAAATAGCCCGGCACGAGCTTCTACCGTGCTCAAACGCTCGTCGTGCAGAGTGATTTTCACCCCAAAGCGGCCGTGAATTTTATTGGCGAAGTTACGTGCGCGCGCGGTGAGCGGTTGCTCAGTTCCGTCCATATTCAGCGGCAGGCCGACGATGACCGCCTCTGGTTGCCACTCTTTAAGCAGTTTTTCGATAACGTTCCAGTCCGGTTTACCATCCTGTGCCTTCAGCGCAGGAAGCGGGCGTGCGGTACCGGTGATGCGTTGACCGACCGCAACGCCGATACTTTTGGTTCCGAAATCAAAACCCAGCAGCGTTCCGCTCATTATGCATGCCCCGCTATGCCGGGCATCGTCACAATGTCGATACCGATCAGTTTCGCCGCCTCGCGCCAACGATCGGCAATAGGCGTTTTAAACAAAATATTCTGATCCGCCGGGGCCGTCAGCCAGGCGTTATCAAGGATTTCCTGCTCCAGCTGACCCTTTTCCCAGGAGGAATAGCCCAGCGCGACCAGGACGTTAGCCGGCTGCTTGTCCGTGCCGAGCGTTTCGAGTACGTCGCGGGAAGTGGTGATCACCGTGTTATCGGAGATGCGAATGCTGGAGGAAAAATCAGAAGGCGGTGAGTGCAGAATAAAACCGCGATCTTCCGCCAGCGGCCCGCCGAGCATCACCGGCTTATCCAGACGAATCTCCGGATTGCGCGGTTCAGCGACAATGTTTAACTTTTCCAGAATTCCGTCAATCTGCAAGTTTTCCAGCGGCTTATTGATGATAATGCCCATGGCGCCATCGTCGTTGTATTCGCAGATATAGACCACGGAGCGGCGGAATATCGGATCCTGAAGAGCAGGCATGGCAATCAGAAAGTGATGCTGTAAATTCATTGTCAGAGGTTCTGTTCCTGGTTCAAAAAGCAGCACCCAGTATGCGGGTAAAGCAAGGACCTGTCGATTCAACTTTATCTTTCAGGCGACAGGGGCGTTGATTTCCTCGCTCAACCCGGTCACATAGTGGACTATGCTCCCGGGTACTCGCTGCGTCATCGCCTGCCTGTAGCCCGAAATCTTTCGTTGAATCTCGCGGCGTATCTTTCAGGCGACAGGGGCGTTGATTTCCTCGCTCAACCCGGTCACAGAGTGGACTATGCTCCCGGGCACTCGCTGCGTCATCGCCTGCCTGTAGCCCGAAATCTTTCGTTGAATCTCGCGGCGTATCTTTCAGACGACAGGGGCGTTGATTTCCTCGCTCAACCCGGTCACAGAGTGGATTATGCTCCCGGGTACTCGCTGCGTCATCGCCTGCCTGTAGCCCGAAATCTTCCGTTGAATCTCGCGGCGTATCTTTCAGGCGACAGGGGCGTTGATTTCCTCGCTCAACCCGGTCACAGAGTGGACTATGCTCCCGGGCACTCGCTGCGTCATCGCCTGCCTGTAGCCCGAAATCTTTCGTTGAATCTCGCGGCGTATCTTTCAGACGACAGGGGCGTTGATTTCCTCGCTCAACCCGGTCACAGAGTGGACTATGCTCCCGGGCACTCGCTGCGTCATCGCCTGCCTGTAGCCCGAAATCTTTCGTTGAATCTCGCGGCGTATCTCCCAGGCGACAGGGGCGTTGATTTCCTCGCTTAACCCGGTCACAGAGTGGACTATGCTCCCGGGTACTCGCTGCGTCATCGCCTGCCTGTAGCCCGAAATATTTCGTTGCATCAGTAGATCTTGCAGACTAACAATACGGGGCTGTTAGCCTGAGAGAGATCCTATTTTCCGAGGCGCTTCTCGATAGCATCCATCAGCATACCGGTGATGGAGATCGGGAACGCGGCTTCAATTTCACGCACGCAGGTTGGGCTGGTGACGTTAATTTCCGTCAGACGATCGCCGATGATATCCAGACCGACAAAGATCAGCCCTTTGGCTTTCAGCGTTGGCCCGACGCGGCGCGCAATGGCCCAGTCGCTATCGCTCAGCGGACGGGCTTCGCCACGGCCACCGGCAGCAAGATTACCGCGGGTTTCGCCACCCTGTGGGATACGCGCCAGGCAATAAGGCACCGGCTCACCGTCGACAACCAGCACGCGCTTATCGCCATCTTTAATGGCCGGCAGGTAGTTCTGCGCCATGCAGTAACGGCTGCCCAGCTCGGTCAGGGTTTCCGCAATTACCGGCAGGTTCGGATCGCCCTCTTTCACGCGAAAAATAGAGGTACCGCCCATGCCGTCCAGCGGTTTCAGAATAATGTCGCCGTGTTTTTCCCAGAAGGCTTTCAGCTGGGCCTTATTGCGGGTCACCAGCGTTTCCGGAGTCAGGTCGGCAAACCAGGCGGTAAACAGCTTCTCGTTACAGTCGCGCAGGCTCTGCGGCTTATTGACGATCAGCGTGCCTTTATCTTCAGCACGTTCAAGAATATAGGTCGCGTAAATAAACTCGGTATCGAACGGCGGATCTTTACGCATCAGAATGACGTCGAGATCCGCCAGCGGCAGATCCTGCTCAGCGGTAAACTCATACCACTTATCGTAATTCTGCTCCACGCTGAGCTTGCGCGTGCGGGCGCGGGCTTCCCCGTTGATTAAGTACAGGTCGTTCATCTCCATATAATGGAGTTCATAGCCGCGACGCTGCGCTTCCAGCAACATAGCGAAGCTGGTGTCTTTCTTGATGTTGATGGTTGCGATGGGGTCCATCACGATGCCGAGCTTGATCATTGTTATTCTCCGTTAACGCTTCAACCTAAGTCGCCAAAACGCACCTGCAGCGCGGTAATGGCAGTGAGCGCAGTTGTCTCTGTACGCAGAACGCGCGGTCCCAACAGAATATCAGTAAACTGGTAGCGAGCGGTCATCGCTATCTCTTCCGCTGACAGGCCGCCTTCCGGGCCAATCAGCAAACGAACGCGTTCAACCGGCAACGGCAGCGTGTTGATACTGGCGCTGGCGCGCGGGTGCAGATTGAGCTTCAGGCCATTATCCTGCTCAGCGCACCAGGCCTCCAGCTGCATCGCCGGGCGAATCTCCGGCACCACGTTGCGGCCGCTCTGCTCGCAGGCAGCGATGGCGATTTTTTGCCACTGCTGGATCTTTTTCTGCAAACGTTCGGCATCCAGTTTAACGCCGCAGCGCTCGGAAAACAGTGGCGTTATGAGGCTTACACCAAGTTCAATCGATTTCTGGATGGTGAATTCCATCTTTTCGCCGCGCGACATCACCTGGCCCAGGTGAATATGCAGAGGGGATTCGCGATCGTCTGGTTCGCTGCCAATCACGTCAACTAACACGTTTTTCTTTCCGGCTTCGGCGATCACCGCCTCGAAAACCTGATTACTGCCGTCAAAAAGCTGGATTGCCTGGCCTTTGCCCATACGTAATACGCGGCCAACGTGATTGGCGGCATCGTCAGAGAGGGCGATTTGACTGCCCACGGTAACAAGTTCCGGGTGGTGGATGCGAGGGATGCGCATGCTGGGTATTCCGTTCTTCGCGCAGGTGCCGTTTTTCCCTGGCGGGGAAGCGGCGCCTGCAAATTAACAATTGCCGCTAGTGTAGGTTAGCTCTTTTGCGCCTGGCAAGCTTGCTGGACGTACGGATTGTGGTTGCCCTGTACTTTAGCGATACGCTCGTCGCGTTCGCACTCCCAGGAGGTGACCGGATACATCTTATCCCAGGCAGTAAAAAGCTGGGTTTGCTGGCGGGAGAGGGTCAGCTGATAAGTATCGCGCATATAGAAGTAGGTACGGGCGATAGAACCGCGGGCGCGGGCGGGCGGCTCGGCAACCTTATCCTTAAAATCGACCTTCATGGCGCATTGGCCGTACTGGCCTTCGCCGCCGTTCCACTGGCTATACATAAAGTTGGCGCGGTCGCCGTTAACTTCGCCCACGGCCGGCTGCAGGTTGTGCATATCGCTTTCCATCTTGCGATAGACCGGATCTTTGGCGCAGTTTTTCCGCCCGCCGTCCTGCCAGCACTGGCGCTGGTGGCCAAACTGCCAGGCCGGAACGACATGCTCCCACTCGACCCGACTGGCGCGGTTTTCATTTTTACGCACTTTATAACCGCAGGACTCCAGATCGATAACCCCTTTTTTCCCCTGCCAGTCAATTTTACAGCCGCAGTAGAAATCGCCGGGGACATCGGCATTGACCTTAACCCCGGCGGCTTTCGCCTGGGAGAAACTGTTGATTCCTTCGGCCGCGACCTGGCCGCTACAGGCGGCAGTCAGAAACGCCGCGGCAAAAACATAAATACGGGACATCGTGAACTCCGTGTCAAAACGAGCCCGCAACGTAGCGAATGCGATTGTCAGATGCAATCAGTCAGATCAGAAAATTTCCAGTTGTAGCCGATATTTACTCTTCAGCGACCAGCAGATCGCCGCAGCGAATGCAGCGGTAGGTGGCTTCTCCCCGAACCACGCGGTTGTGGCGACGGACGGTAAGCTGATGTTGCTGGCACTGGCAGCGGTAGGGGAAGGTGTTCTGGCGAACGGAGTCGAGTTCAAAACGATGGGTGCGGCGGGCGGCGACACCGAGCACGCTTTCCATCATCCATTTCCACTCTTTGCCGTGCGGCGCCACGCGGCCGAAGTGTTTCCAGACCAGCAGATGCGCCAGTTCATGCGGGACGACCTCATCGATAAAGGCCTGCTGGTTTTCCAGCAGCAGTACCGGGTTGAGGCGAATTTCGTTCTTTTCCAGCCAGGCGGTACCGGCAGAGGTGCCGCGCTGCTGATAGACCAGACTTGGTTCCGGGTACTGACGGCCAAGCTTGAGGTTTGCCTGGGCGAGCTTTTCCCGCAGGCTGCGCATAACGGCCTGCTGAATGGCGATGGGAATTCGGGGCGTTTTCATAGCGCCAGAGGATAGTGCGCCGTGAAGGGGAGAGCAAGAGGCAGACGCTTCCTCCCGCCGGGGGAGGAAGCGTTAACGGTCAGTCGCGAGCGCCGATTTCGCGCAGCGGGCGGCCTTTCATCAGGTTACGTTCGATGTGTTCCAGCGAAACGTTTTTGGTTTCCGGGATAAGCCACAGCGTCAGCAGAATGAACAGGACGTTCAGAGCGCCGTAGACCCAGAAGGTGTTCGCGCTGCCCAGCGAGTTAAGCATGGTCAGGAAGGTGGCGCCGACGATCATATTGGCAATCCAGTTGGTTGCCGTAGAGCAGGTGATGCCGAAATCGCGGCCTTTGAGCGGCTGAATTTCGGAGCACAGGACCCAGATCAGCGGGCCGGCGCTCATGGCGAAGCCAACGATAAACATCAGCAGCATCAGCACAGCGAAGTACTGGGCGGCGGCTGAGTGAATACCCATGTGCATCATGGCGCCCAGCACGCCCATACCGGCGGCCATGACGATAAAGCCGAGGATTAGCGTCGGTTTACGGCCCCAACGGTCAACCAGGCCGATAGCGATGAAGGTCGCCAGCACGTTGGTCAGACCGACGATGACGGTCCCCCACATCTGTTCGGTGGTGTTGGTATAACCCGCCAGTTCAAAAATCTTCGGCGCGTAATACATGATGACGTTCATCCCGGTGAACTGTTGCATCACCTGCAGCAGGATGCCGAGGAATACGGCACGGCGGAAGTTGCTGTTCTCTTTAAACAGCTCCCAGCCAGACTGCTTGATCTTCAGGCTTTCACGGATTTCATCCAGCTCGCGTTTGGCTTCGGCGCTGGTATCACGCAGGCGCATCAGCACGCGTTCCGCATCAACAAAGCGGCGTTTGGCTGCAAACCAGCGCGGGCTGTCCGGCAGAAAGATAACGCCAATCAGCAGCAGAATCGCCGGGATGATAATCACGCCCAGCATCCAGCGCCATGCGCCGCTGTAGCTGAAGGCGGTGTCCGACAGATAGGCGCCGAGGATCCCGATGGTGATCATCAGCTGGTACATGGAGATCATACTGCCGCGGATTTTTTCTGGCGCAATTTCCGACAGGTACAGCGGGGCAGTGTACGAGGCGACGCCAACGGCCAGGCCGAGCAGCACGCGGGAGACGAGCAGCACTTCAACGTTCGGGGCGGCAGCGGAGAACAGTGAACCGGCGACGAACAGGATCGCGCCGATCATCAGGCTCTTTTTCCGCCCGAGACGGAAGGAGAGCCAGCCGCTGCCGACGGCGCCGACCGCAGCGCCGAACATCATGGAGCTCACCACCCACTCCTGAGTGTGAGCGCTAATCTGGAACTCGTTGGCAATAAAGGGTAAGGCACCCGCAATAACACCGATATCAAGGCCGAAAAGCAGGCCTGCCAGCGCGGCGAGGAAACAGACAAAGAACGTCATCGTTTTGTTCGAGCGCCCTTGTTTTTTGTTGTCAGGCATAACGCCCTCCAGTTGAGTTATTGATTCTGTCGATGCTTAGGGTAGGGGAGTCTATCGCAAAAAAACGTGATATCAGTCACGGCTGTGTAATCGGTTACACCAAGGTAAAGAAAAGTAATCTATTAAAATTCATTAATTTCAAATAGATAAATGATTATGAATTTACCTGAGGAAAGCGATAATCAGATAAGCCTGAAACATAATGCAATATGGTGAAAAACTGTTTCACTAACGCATCATCATGCATGATTTGTGGCTATGGCTCTAATGTAATCGCTTTCATTAATTGTTGAAAAGGCTCGGCGGCAATGCGGCAGTGCGGGGGCGTCAGGGGAGAAGTGTCGAAGGGGGGAAAACAAAAAGGCCAGCTCGAAGCTGGCCTTTGAAACGGTAAAGCGCGCGCTTATTTCAGGCCGGCAGCTTCACGCAGCAGAGCGGCTTTGTCGGTTTTTTCCCACGGGAAATGTTCACGACCAAAGTGACCGTATGCCGCCGTCTCTTTGTAGATCGGGTGCAGCAGATCCAGCATCTGGATCAGGCCGTAAGGACGCAGGTCGAAGAATTCACGCACCAGCAGAGTCAGCTGCTCGGACGGCACTTTTTCGGTACCGAAGGTTTCCACCATAATAGAGGTCGGTTCTGCCACGCCGATAGCGTAGGAGACCTGAATCTCACAACGGTCAGCCAGGCCAGCCGCCACGATGTTTTTCGCGACATAGCGTGCGGCATAGGCCGCAGAACGGTCAACTTTAGACGGATCTTTACCGGAGAACGCGCCGCCGCCGTGGCGAGCCATGCCGCCGTAGGTATCCACGATGATTTTACGGCCGGTCAGACCGCAGTCGCCCATCGGGCCGCCGATAACAAAACGACCGGTCGGGTTGATGAAGAATTTGGTCGCGCTGTTCAGCCATTCAGTCGGCAGAACCGGCTTGATGATCTCTTCCATCACTGCTTCCTGCAGGGATTTCTGATCGATGTCTTCCGCGTGCTGAGTGGACAGAACCACGGCATCGATACCGACGATTTTGCCGTCGTCATACTGGAAGGTCACCTGGCTTTTCGCATCCGGACGCAGCCACGGCAGCGTGCCGTTTTTGCGCACTTCAGCCTGACGCTGCACCAGACGGTGAGCATAGGTGATCGGTGCCGGCATCAGAACGTCGGTTTCGTTGGTAGCATAGCCAAACATCAGGCCCTGGTCGCCCGCCCCTTGTTCCAGCGGATCGGCGCGGTCAACGCCCTGATTGATATCCGGGGACTGTTTGCCGATGGCGCTCAGTACGGCACAGGAGTTGGCATCAAAGCCCATATCGGAATGCACGTAGCCAATTTCACGAACCGTGTTACGGGTAATCTCTTCGATATCAACCCATGCGCTGGTGGTGATTTCACCGCCGACCAGCACCATGCCAGTTTTGACATAAGTTTCACACGCGACACGCGCTTTCGGATCCTGTTCAAGGATCGCATCCAGCACGGCGTCGGAGATTTGGTCAGCAATTTTGTCTGGATGCCCTTCTGATACGGACTCGGACGTAAAGAGGTGTTTTGCCATGTTTTATTTTACCTGTGGAGTATTCGTGTAGCTCATACTGTTGTGTGGATTAGCTGTGGTAGATGATTCTACCAAAACTTGCAGGTAGTGACACGAGCAGTCTGAGTGTTAATCAGTATAGACGGATTAACTTCTGGATGGCTATTTTAGGTCAAATCTTAATCCCATTTCCAGCCTTTTTTGATGCAGGTCGCATTGATGAAAAATAGAGGGTGGCAATTTTTCCTGCCATTCGCGGCAACTCGCCCATTTTTATTTTGCATTTTAGCCGGCTTATCGGTATAAAACGCCGCGCGCGGCTCATTAAAAAAGCGCACGAAGCACATCTCGTGACGCCACTTCCAGCCGGGTTAAGCAGTCTGTTTTTACAGAAATCCGCCGCGGTGTTTTGGCACCTGCTGTGGTATGTCTAGCTTTGGCTTATCGCTGGCCCGTATCGGGGCAGTGTGGAGGTGATATCAGATAATGAACCCACGTTTTTCATCCGACTCGTCGCGTCGTTCCGTCGCGCGTCGCTATCCCGCAATCTGCATCTCTTTCATGCAAATCAGCCGATGTTCTACCCGTCTCGGCGCTTCTCAGGATTCCAGGGCCGGCAGGCTATCTGAAAACTGAACAAGGGCGCTCTTGCTGTCGCAAGGGTTTTCTCGTGGTTTCTCCGGACTGTCATACTACGTTCGGGTATGTGTTTTACTATGATATGAATAAGAAACCGGTCGCGCAGTCGCAAAGCCAGCACTATCTGCTGGGGTTTAGGACTGTTCATGGGTTGTTATCGCGTCTTCGGACTGCGATAGTAGTCAATATTACAATTTGAGGTTCGCTATGTCTGACGACATTTCTTCAGTTTCGCCTTCGTCAGCAGGCGAACACGGCGTACTACGTTCCATGCAGGAGGTTGCGATGAGCTCCCAGGAAGCCAGCAAAATGCTACGTACTTACAATATTGCCTGGTGGGGTAATAACTACTACGACGTTAACGAACTGGGCCATATCAGCGTTTGCCCGGATCCTGACGTCCCGGAAGCGCGCGTTGACCTTGCAGAATTAGTGAAAGCACGCGAAGCGCAGGGGCAGCGCCTGCCGGCACTGTTCTGCTTCCCGCAGATCCTGCAACACCGACTGCGTTCGATTAACGCCGCGTTTAAACGCGCGCGTGAGTCCTACGGCTATAACGGCGACTACTTCCTGGTTTACCCGATCAAGGTTAACCAGCATCGCCGCGTGATTGAGTCGTTGATCCATTCCGGTGAACCGCTGGGTCTGGAAGCTGGCTCCAAGGCGGAGCTGATGGCGGTACTGGCGCACGCCGGTATGACCCGCAGCGTGATCGTCTGTAACGGCTACAAAGACCGCGAGTATATCCGTCTGGCGCTGGTCGGCGAAAAGATGGGCCACAAGGTCTATCTGGTCATCGAAAAGATGTCGGAAATCGCCATCGTGCTGGAAGAAGCCGAGCGCCTGAATGTCGTTCCGCGCCTTGGCGTGCGTGCGCGTCTGGCCTCGCAGGGCTCCGGTAAATGGCAGTCCTCCGGCGGTGAAAAATCGAAGTTCGGCCTGGCGGCAACACAGGTTCTGCAGCTGGTTGAGATTCTGCGCGAGGCAGGGCATCTGGAAAGCCTGCAGCTGCTGCACTTCCACCTCGGCTCGCAGATGGCCAACATTCGCGATATCGCCACCGGCGTGCGTGAATCGTCACGCTTCTATGTTGAGCTGCATAAGCTCGGCGTTAATATTCAGTGCTTCGATGTTGGCGGCGGTCTGGGCGTGGACTATGAAGGTACCCGTTCACAGTCCGACTGTTCGGTGAACTACGGCCTGAATGAGTACGCCAACAACATTATCTGGGCGATTGGCGATGCCTGTGAAGAGAACGGCCTGCCGCACCCGACGGTGATTACCGAATCCGGGCGCGCGGTTACCGCACACCACACCGTGCTGGTCTCCAACATCATCGGCGTTGAGCGCAACGAATACACCGAAGCGACCCCGCCAGCGCAAGACGCAGCGCGTCCGCTGCAGAGCATGTGGGAAACCTGGCAGGAGATGCACGAGACCGGCAATCGCCGCTCGCTGCGCGAATGGCTGCACGACAGCCAGATGGATCTCCACGATATTCATATCGGCTACTCGTCCGGTACCTTCAATCTTCAGGAGCGCGCCTGGGCAGAACAGCTGTATCTGAACATGTGCCATGAAGTCCAGAAGCAGCTCGACCCGAGCAACCGCGCGCATCGTCCGATTATCGACGAACTGCAGGAGCGGATGGCGGATAAGATTTACGTCAACTTCTCGCTGTTCCAGTCGATGCCGGACGCGTGGGGTATCGATCAGCTGTTCCCGGTGATGCCGCTGGAAGGGCTGAACATGGTACCTGAACGCCGCGCGGTGCTGCTGGATATTACCTGCGACTCCGATGGCGCGATTGACCACTACGTGGATGGCGACGGGATTGCCACCACCATGCCGATGCCGGAATACGATCCTGAAAACCCGCCGATGCTGGGCTTCTTTATGGTTGGCGCCTATCAGGAGATCCTCGGGAACATGCACAACCTGTTCGGCGATACTGAAGCGGTGGACGTCTTCGTCTTCCCTGACGGCAGCGTTGAGGTTGAGCTCTCCGACGAAGGGGATACCGTGGCGGATATGCTGCAATATGTGCAGCTCGATCCGAACACGCTGCTGACCCAGTTCCGCGATCAGGTGAAAAACTCCGGCCTTGACGAAGCGCTGCAGCAGCAGTTCCTCGAAGAGTTCGAAGCGGGGCTGTACGGATACACTTATCTGGAAGACGAGTAACCGTTGTTGCCCGGTGGCGCTGTGCTTACCGGGCCTACGGACGCTGGGCGGATAAGACCAGGCCGGCAGCAACAAGCTACGGGGCGGTATTTGCTATACTCTCTTGAACCCGTACGTATTAACGGCGATAATTCGCCCAACAAGCAGTCACCCTATTCAAACCCTTCCTCGTCGGGCCTAACGACGCGGAGGGGTTTTTTTATGTGCATTTTTAACTATATCGCCTGTAAAAAGAGGTCACACCCATGAGCACTTTAGGTCATCAATACGATAATTCCCTGGTCTCTAACGCGTTTGGTTTTTTGCGTCTGCCGCTGAACTTCCAGCCGTATGACAGCGACGCCGACTGGGTGATCACCGGCGTTCCTTTTGATGCGGCAACCTCCGGTCGCGCGGGCGGGCGTCACGGCCCGGCGGCGATTCGTCAGGTTTCCACCAACCTGGCCTGGGAAGGCAACCGCTTCCCGTGGAACTTCGATATGCGCGAGCGCCTGAACGTTGTCGACTGCGGCGACCTGGTTTACGCCTTTGGCGACGCGCGCGAAATGAGCGAAAAACTGCAGGCGCATGCGGAAAGACTGCTGGCGGCCGGGAAGCGTATGCTCTCCTTCGGCGGCGACCACTTCGTCACTCTGCCGCTGCTGCGCGCTCATGCGAAGCACTTTGGCAAAATGGCGCTGGTGCACTTTGATGCCCATACCGATACCTACGCCAACGGCTGCGAATTTGACCACGGCACCATGTTCTTCACTGCGCCGAAAGAAGGTCTGATCGATCCGAATCACTCTGTGCAGATCGGTATTCGTACGGAGTTCGACAAAGACAACGGGTTTACCGTACTGGATGCCTGCCAGGTGAACGATCGTTCCGTGGATGACATCATCGCTCAGGTGAAACAGATCGTCGGCGATATGCCGGTGTATCTGACCTTCGATATCGATGCGCTGGATCCGGCGTTTGCACCGGGAACCGGTACGCCGGTGATCGGCGGACTGACCTCCGATCGCGCGATCAAGCTGGTGCGCGGCCTGAAGGATCTGAACATCGTCGGCATGGACGTGGTGGAAGTGGCGCCGGCCTACGATCAGTCCGAGATCACCGCCCTGGCGGCGGCGACCCTGGCACTGGAAATGCTCTACATCCAGGCGGCGAAAAAAGGCGAATAAACCTTACGCGCTCACTGCTGCTGCGCGACGCATGCGCAGCAGCAGCATTCCTCCGGCCAGCAGCGTGATCGCCTGCGAGGCCACCAGTACTGAAAATCCTGAACTCACCGATCCCGCCGACTTCATCACCATTCCCATCAGCAGCGGAATAAATGCCGCACAGATGTTACCCACGCCGTTAATAATACCGTAGGCGCTGCCCACCGCCTGGCGCGGCGCATGATGCTGCACCACCGCCGGTATCGCCGCGCCCTGCAGTCCCCAGAAGATATTGGCCGACAGCATAAACAGCGCCAGCAGGGCCGGCTGCTGGCTAAGCATCAGCGCTATAACCGAACAGGCGGTCAGCAATCCGCCGACGATAAACAGCAGCGGCGCCTGCTCCGGGCGCAGCTTATCGAGCAGCACGCCGCCGAGAAATTTCGAACCGAGGCTGAGCAGGAAAGGGATCGCAGCCAGCAAACCGGTGGCCTGCAGCGAAAAGTGGTGCTCATCACGTAGCCAGGCCGGCAGCCAGGCGCTGCTGCCCCACAGATAGCTGAGAGTGGCAATCTCAACCAGCAGGATCCAGCCGAGAAGCGGCGTATGCCAGGCCAGCAGAAAGGTCTGGCGGAAGCCGGGACGGGCGCTGTTCATCGGGGCTGCCGGCGCCGGTAAGAAGCGCCAGATCGCTCCGCCGCCGAGGACCAGGTTGAGCCCCGCCAGGCTGTAAAACGATCCCATCCACCCCTGGTGCTCGACTAAAAAAGTGACCAGCGGAAAGCCCACCGCCAGCCCCAAAGAGACCCCCAGGGCGGTGACGGCATTGGGCTTGCCGATCTCTTCGGCAGAGAAGTTATCGCTAATAAAGCGCGTTTTAAGGGAAAACAGCGGACCTTCCGCGATCCCGAGGATAATCCGCGCCAGCAGCATCCCCATCAGCGAGCCCAGCAGCGGCGAGATGGCGCAGATCAGCGCCCATATCACCACGCTGCTTAACAATCCCTGTCGATAATGCAGCTTACTTTCTATAACTGGTGTTAATAATAATGCCGAGAATCCATAACCCAGAAGAAAACAGGTCATCAGCATTCCCTGTAACATTCTGTTTTCATTTAAATGAAAGTGGCTGGCAAAATCGGGGTTAAGAATCATCACCGAAATATTCACCCGGTCAATGTAAGAAATAATTATAAGTAGCAATAATGCGATTGTTCCCTGCCATTTTGCGGTCATCGTTATTCTTCTTCCTCACTCATTGATGGATCGTTATTATTATTTTTAAATAGCAGTGATAATCACGCATGTAAAATGGTTCATCAGTGAAACTCATTGTTTTAAATGATTAATTTAAACTTGTGTTTCATGGGTGAAACTTGATGACGCACTGCTTTTATCATTTTTAATGACTATTTAGAAAGAAAGTCAATAGCTATTCACGAGGTTTTTAGCGAGCGCTTAATTTAATTCCATATCACTCTTTAAATATCACAATTTCATATTGCCACTTTTTTTCGTGATCAATTGCACACTTAGATAATTAAACTGCGCTTGGTTAACAAATTCTTCACATTGCCGCTTGACGAAAGATTGAACGCTTTTATATTGACCGTATTAAATAAGAAACAGAGTTTCATATACGAAACAAAAGCCTGGAGGATCGTGATGAGCTGGATAGGCGTATGTGACGCAGAGCAAGTACAGGAAGATTTCCCTTATAGCGGCAACATCGACGGTAAAGAAATCGGTATTTATCTGATTGATGGCGAGTACTACGCGCTGGAAGACGTGTGTCCACATGCCTATGCGCTGTTAAGCCAGGGATTTGTCGAAGACGGCAAAGTGGAATGCCCGCTGCACGAAGCGGTATTCGACGTTAAAACCGGCCAGTGTCTGCATGGCCCCGGCGGGCGCAACCTTAATCGTTATCCGGTGCGGGTATACGACAATCAGATCCAGATTACCTTTATCGAGGAGAACGTGGCATGAGTGAATCCCTGGATTTTAACCCGGCGCTGCCGGAAAGCCGCCAGTTTACGCCGCCTGCGGAAGGCGGGAACGGCAACATCCATAAGCCTGGCGATTATCACAACCTTATCTGGCAAACCCGCAGTCGCGTTGCGGAAAGCTGGGAGCTGGAACTTATCGCGACCCTTGAAACGCTTTTCGAGCAGGGGGCGGAGAGCCTGACGCAGCTGGTGGACGGGCTGAATGCCCTGAAGATGCACGATCGGCAAGGCGATGCCTGGAGCGAAGAGAGCTTTCGGGTGTTTTTGCAGGTAAACGGATACTGAGGGCACGGCGATGACGACAACGGTACAAAACTATCTCGATAAAGGTTTACGTGGCCTGTGGTATCCGGTTCTGGCGAGCTGGGAAGTGCAGTCCGCTCCGGTGGGTATTACCCGTCTCGGCGAGCAAATTGTGGTGTGGCGTAACAAGGACGGAGAGCTGCAGGCGCTGGAAGACCGCTGCCCGCACCGCGGTGCCCGTCTGTCGATGGGCTGGAATCTCGGCGATCGTATCGCCTGCTGGTATCACGGCGTGGAAGTGGCCGGGAATGGCGAAGTTAAAGATGTTCCGGCGGTCGACAAATGTCCGCTGGTGGGCCAGCAGTGCGTGCGCAGCTACCACGTCCAGGAAGCGCATGGCGCGATATTCCTGTGGTTTGCGGCCACCCCCGACCAGCAGCCCGAGCCGCTCACCTTCCCGGAAGAGCTGGCCGATAGCGACAAATACAGCAACTTCCTCTGCACCGCCGCGTGGAAATGCAACTATCAGTACGCGCTGGAAAACGTGATGGACCCGATGCACGGCACCTACCTGCACTCCTCTTCGCACTCAATGGCGGAAGGCGACCGTAAAGCTGACATGGTGCTGCAGCCAACGAAAACCGGCTTTATCTTTGAGAAGAAAGGCCAGAGCGGCGTCAACTTCGACTGGGTCGAGCTGGGCAACAGCGGCGCTTACTGGATGCGCTTGTCAATCCCGTACAAAAAGCGTTTTGGGCCGGGCGGCCACTTCTGGATCGTCGGCATGGTGGTGCCGGAAGATAACGACAACTGCCGGGTCTTCTTCTGGCGTATTCGCGGCGTGCAGGGCTGGCAGCGCGATCTGTGGCGCTTTATGTATCGCAACCGTCTGGAAAAACTGCACTGGGAAGTGCTGGAGCAAGATCGCGTGGTGCTCGAAAGCCTGGCGCCGAACGCCCGCGATCACGAATACCTGTATCAGCATGACGTCGGCCTTTCCCGTCTGCGGCGGATGATGCAAAAAGCGGCGAAAGAGCAGCTGGCCGCGCGCGAAGAGCAGCAGGGAGCGGCCTGATGAACGGGCTGTTAACCGGCAAACGTATCGTGATTACCGGCGCGGCGCGCGGTCTGGGCTTTCATTTTGCCAAAGCCTGCGCGGAGCAGGGCGCTGACGTCGTGATGTGCGACATCCTGCAGGGCGAACTGGCGGAGAGCGCTCATCGTCTATGCGAGCAGGGTTATCGCATTGAATCACAGGCGATCGATCTGGCCGATGCTTCATCCATCGAGGGGGCGTTCCTCGCGATCGGCGAACGAGGAAAGATCGACGGCCTGGTCAATAACGCGGCGATGGCCACCGGCGTCGGCGGTAAAGACATGATCGACTACGATCCGGATCTGTGGGATCGGGTGATGTCGGTAAACGTCAAAGGCACCTGGCTGGTGACCCGGGCGGCGGTACCGCTGCTGCGCGAAGGGGCCGGGATCGTCAACGTCGCCTCCGACACCGCGCTATGGGGCGCCCCCCGGCTGATGGCCTACGTTGCCAGCAAAGGGGCGGTGATCGCCATGACGCGCTCGATGGCCCGCGAACTGGGCGAGAAGCGCATACGTATTAACGCCATCGCGCCGGGGCTAACCCGCGTGGAGGCAACGGAATATGTCCCTGCCGAGCGCCATCAGCTGTACGAAAACGGTCGCGCGCTGAGCGGCGCCCAGCAGCCGGAAGATGTGACCGGCAGCGTGGTGTGGCTGTTAAGCGACCTGTCGCGGTTTATCACCGGACAGCTGATCCCGGTCAACGGCGGATTTGTTTTTAACTAAAGAGGCGAGGCGGTATGGCAAACGTTCAGGAAGTGAAATACCTGGTGCCGGGGCTGGAGCGGGGACTGCAGCTGCTGCTGGCATTTGGCGAGCAGCATCGCGATCTGACCTTTGCCGAGCTGCATCGGCTGGTGGATATGCCGAAAGCGACCGCCTATCGCGTGGTGCAAACGCTGGAGTATATGGGGTTTCTCGAGCGCAACGCGCGTACTAATACCTTCTCGCTGGGGATGAATGTCCTGCGTCTGGGTTTTGAATATATTGCTTCACTGGATGTGGCGCAGGTCGGCCAGCCGGTGATAGAGCAGCTGCGTGATACCAGTCAGTGCAGCAGTCATCTGGCGATCCGCGACGGTCGGGACATTATTTACATCGCCCGCGTCAGCGCCGCCGGCTCACGGATCAATCAGGTCAGTATCGGTACCCGCCTGCCGGTTCACTGCACCTCGCTGGGCCGCATGCTGCTGACCGATGTCTCGCGCGGCGAGTTTGAGCAGCTGTTTCCCGATGAGCGGCTGCCGGGCAATACGCCGGGGCAACTTCACGATCGCGAAGCGCTATGGCAGATGGTGCAGCAGGATAAAGCGCGTGGCTATGTGATTGGCGAATCTTTCTACCGCCACGGCATCTCCTCTATTGTTTACCCGGTCTACGATCGCAGCGGTCGGGTAGCGGCGGTGGTCAGTATTCTGGTGCCGTCGGATGAGATCCCGCAAAGCGATCGGGAACGGCTGCAAAGCGACGTCAGCCTGGCGGCGGACAAAATTTCTGGCTTTTTAGGCTACCTGTCACAAGCCAGTTAAATCAATAAGTTAACATCAGACGCTTGAGTGCGTCGGGGATGTTTTACGCCCAAATCAGGGCGACAGAACGGTAAAGAGGCTACGAACGATGAGTGTAACCGGAATTGAAAAGCTGGAATTTGGCGTCGACGACCTGACTCATTGCGCCAGGTTTATGCGTGATTTTGGCCTGGCGGGCGACGCCAGCGGCCAGCGTTTTACTACCTTAAGCGGCGCGCGGGTGGAACTGAACCCGATCCATAGCCCGGATCTGCCGCCGGCCTTTGAAGCGGGTAACACCCTCCGCCGTATGACCTGGGGCGTGGCGGATCGGGCGGCGCTGGATGCTCTGCGGCCCAAACTGTCCCGCCAGCCCGCTTTTCGTGAGATTGACGGTGCCCTGGAGTGCCAGGATCCGAACGGCATGACGCTGCGCGTACAGGTCACGCAGCAAGTCGCGGTGACGCTGAACGTTGAGCCGATTAACCAGTGGGGCGATGTGCGCCGGATTGATACGCCCAGCCCGGTATATGACGGCGCGCAGCCGATCAACGTAGGCCACGTGGTGTTCTTCGTCGAAGAGCTGGCGGCGGTCGAGGCCTTCTATCGTGACGTGCTCGGTTTCCAGGTTTCCGATCGCTACATCAATCGTGCGGTATTCCTGCGCTGCGGCGTACGCGGCGGCCACCACAACCTCTTTTTATTGCAGCTCCCCAACCGCAAGCGCGGCCTGAACCACGTGGCCTTTACCGTCCGCGATATCCATGAAGTGATTGGCGGCGGCATCGCGATGAATAAGAACGCGTGGAGCACCTTTATTGGCCCCGGTCGTCACCCGGTCTCTTCCGCCTATTTCTGGTACGTCAACAGCCCGACCGGCGGCGCTTTTGAGTACTACACCAACGATGATTTCCTGACCGAGAACTGGCGCCCGCGCGAGCTGGAACACTCGCTGGTCTCCTTTACCGAGTGGGCGGTGGAAGGTGGGATCGACCACGATACCCGCCGCCAGCAGAAAAAGCCGGAGGCGGTATGACGGCGCGGATAGTCATTATCGGCGGCGGCCAGGCGGGAGGCTGGGCGGCAAAAACCCTGCGTGACGAAGGCTACGACGGTGAGATTTGCGTGGTGGCGGAAGAAGAGTGGGATTTTTACGAGCGTCCGCCGCTGTCAAAAGCGACGCTGCTGGAAGCCGATGCGCCGCTGCCGCGTCTGTTCAGCGAAGAGGTTCAGCAGGCGTTAAACCTTCGCTGGTTCCGCCCGCTGCGCGCTGAGGCCATCGATCGCCAGAGCAAAAGCGTTCATCTGAGCAACGGCGAACAGCTCGGCTATGACCAGCTGCTGATCGCCACCGGCGGTCGTGCCCGCCTGCCCGGCGAAGCCTGGGCGAAACAGCCTCAGGTTTACACGCTTCGCCACTGGCAGGATGCGCAGCGCCTGAAGCAACGGCTGGCGACCACCGCGCGGCTGGCGATTGTCGGCGGCGGCTGGATTGGTCTTGAGATTGCCGCCTCGGCGCGAAAAAGCGGCGTCGCGGTCACCTTATTTGAACAGCAACCGCTGCTGTGTATGCGTTCGGTAAGCGCGGAAGTGTCGCAGGAACTTGAACGGATCCATCGCGATCGGGGCGTCGATATTCGTTGCGGCTGCGGCGCGCTGGAGCTGGAGGATGATGGCGGTCTGCCGGTAATTCACTGCGATGGTCAGCGGGAAATCTTTGATGCGGTGGTGGTAGGGATCGGCGTCGATCTCAATCTCGAACTGGCGCGGGACGCGGGACTGGCGGTCGAGCGCGGGATCGTTGTCAACGCCCTGGGGCAGACCAGCGATTCGGCGATCTTCGCGGTCGGAGATGTGGCGCAGCATCACCAGTATGGTCTGTGCATCCAGTCCTGGGCCTTTGCCCAGAATCAGGCGGTGGCGACGGCGAAAGCGATGCGGAACCCGCAGGCGGCCGGCTACGCCGACGCGCCGTGGCTGTGGTCGGATCAATATGCCGACAATATTCAGATCCTCGGCATTCCGCAGCCGGGAACCCGGACGGTGGTTCGCCGCGATCCCAAAGGGCCGCTGTTTTTCTCGATCGATGCTGACGGTCGCCTGACTCAGCTGGTGGCGTTTAACGACGCCCGCACCGTCAAGCTGGCGAAACGCTGGATGGCCACGGGGAGAGATCTTTCCGCCGTACCGCTCGATGACCTGGCCTTTTCGCTGATGTCATTGCGATAAGACCCGCGCACCCTTAAGGGGGAGAGATGACCACATTAGAGACAAACACCGCGCCGCTTGAGGCAGGCGGTGAGGGCGTCCACACGCCTGAAAAAGCGGTCCGCTGGGCGATTCCACTGTCGCTGCTGGCCTGCGTACTGCTGGCGTTCTTCGACAAAATCAGTATTGCCGCGCTGTTTTCCGATAGCCATTTCCAGCAGGCGATGGGGATGGATTTTGACACCACGCGGCTGGGGATTCTGATGAGTGCCTTCCTGCTGAGCTACGGGTTTTCCTCGGTGCTGCTCAGCGGGCTGGGCGACCGTATCGCGCCGCTGCGCCTGCTCACCGGGATGATGATGGTGTGGTGCATTTTAATGGTGATGATGGGCTTCACCCATAACTACACCGTGATGGTCACCCTGCGCATTCTGCTCGGCATTGCCGAAGGACCGCTGTTTCCGCTGGCGTTCGCCATCGTCCGCCACACCTTTCCGCAGCGGCTTCAGGCGCGGGCCACCATGCTGTGGCTGCTCGGGACACCGGTCGGCGCGGCGATTGGTTTTCCGCTGTCGATTTGGTTGCTCAATACCTTTGGCTGGCAGAGCACCTTCTTTGTGATGGCGATGCTGACGGTGCCGGTGCTGATTTTCGTGCGCATCGGCCTGAGCGGGGTGCAGCTGGAGAGCAAAGCGTCCGGCGAAAAGGTCTCCCAGGAGGCGCGCCGCGCGGCGCGGCGGGAGCTGTTCGTCAGCCCGCATTTCTGGATGATTTGCGTGTTTAACATCGCCTTTCTGGCCTATCTGTGGGGCATCAACGGCTGGCTGCCGGGCTATCTGATTAAAGGCAAAGGTATCCATCTGGAGCATGCCGGTTGGCTGTCGTCAATGCCGTTTATCGCCATGCTGCTGGGAGAAGTGATCGGCGCCTGGCTCTCCGATCGTCTTGATAAACGCGCGGCTGCCTGCTTTATCTCGCTGGCCGGGGCGGCGGTTGGCCTGGCGGCGGTGATGCACTTCGCCACCCCGCTGACGGTCATTGCGGCGATGAGTTTTAGCACCTTTATGTGGGGCACCGGCGCACCCAATATTTTCGCTCTGCTGGCCAAGGCGACCCATCCCCGGGTCAGCGCCACGGCGGGGGGCATTTTCAACGGGCTAGGGAACTTTGCGGGCGCCCTGTCGCCGGCGGTGATGGGGGCGCTGATCGCCTTCACCCACAGCATGGATTCCGGGCTGATTTTTCTGGCGGTGATGGCGGCGGTGGGCTGCGTCCTGTTACTGCCGCTGCTGAGACGTTACTGAGGATAAAACGATGACTGATTCAACCGTAACTGCAAAACAGGGTATCAAACCGGAACATCTGACGATGGAAGAGTGGGTAGAGTCGCGTATCGCGCGCTTTGAGGGACGGAAATATGACTGGAACGCGCTGAAATTCCAGGCCGATTTCGACCCGAAATATCGTCGCGCCCAGATGCGCTATATCGGCACCGGCGCCACCGGCGTGGCGAGCGATACCAATACCGTCGCGGCGGAAAACTTCACCTTCTCCACCATGGTGCTGCCGGCGAAATGTGAAGGGCCGCTGCACCTGCATGATGATGTGGAGGAGGTGTTCTTCATGCTCAAAGGGCAGATAACGCTGATGATTCAGGATGGCGACAGCTATACCGAAACCGTGCTGCGCGAGCGCGATCTGATCTCCGTCCCGGCGGGTATCTACCGCGGGCTGTTTAACCACGGTGAGGAAGAGGCGCTGATGTGCGTGATGCTGGGCACCCGCAAGCCGAATATCCCGACCTATCCGGAAGATCACCCCCTGTCGAAAGTAAAACGGAATTAAGGAGGCGGTATGACGGGTTTTCGTGAACAAGGGCACGGCACGCCGCTGGTGCTGTTACACGGCATCAGCTCCGGCGCGGCTTCCTGGCATAAACAGATGGCGCTGTCCGGCTATCGCGTGCTGGCCTGGGATATGCCCGGTTATGGCGAAAGCCCGATGCTGCCGGTTGAGCAGGCGAATGCGGGCGATTATGCCGATGCGCTGGCGCGCCTGCTGGACCACGCCGGCGTTGAGCGGGCGGTAGTGGTGGGGCATTCGCTTGGTGCGCTGGTGGCCAGCGCCTTTGCGGCGAAGTATCCCCGCCGCGTGCGCTATCTGGTGTTAGTCGATGTCGCACAGGGGTACGGCCAGGCGGAGCCGGAACAGCGGGAAAAAGTCTGGCAGAGTCGCCAGCAGCTGATTGCGTCAGGCGCAGAACGGCTGGCGCAAAACCGGGCGGCGAAGCTGTTGCATCCCTGTGCGGCGGAGGCCGATGTCGCCACCGTTGCCGCCGGAATGCGCAAGCTGCGTCGTGAGGGCTATCTGGCCGCGGCGTGGATGCTGGCGCACGACGATATTCACCGCTGGCTTGGCGATTATCACGGCCGGTTTGAGGTGTGGTGCGGTGAGCAGGACGCTATCACGCAGCCGGAGCTGGTGCGTGGTCTGGCGCTACGCTACGGCATGGGTTACACGGCGATTCCGCACGCGGGGCACGCCAGCTATCTCGATAATGAAACCTTTTTTAATCAACAGCTTTTACGGGTAGGGGAAGAGGTGCGCGATGAATGCACAAATTGAAGGCCGTGTAGCGGTAGTCACCGGAGGATCGTCAGGGATCGGCTTTGAAACGCTGCGTCTGCTGCTGGGCGAAGGGGCGAAAGTCGCCTTTTGCGGCCGCAATCCCGACCGGCTCGCCAGCGCGCATGCCGCGTTGCAGAACGAGTATCCCGGAGCGGAGGTTTTCTCTTACCGCTGCGACGTCCTGAAAGAAGACGAGGTGCAGGCCTTTGCCGATGCGGTAGCGGACCGTTTTGGCGGCGCGGACATGTTGATCAACAACGCCGGGCAGGGCTACGTGGCGCATTTTGCCGATACCCCGCGCGAGGCGTGGTTGCATGAGGCAGAGCTGAAGCTGTTCGGGGTGATTAACCCGGTAAAAGCCTTTCAGGCGCAGCTGGAGCGCTCGGATATCGCCTCGATTACCTGCGTGAACTCGCTGCTGGCGCTGCAGCCGGAAGAACACATGATCGCCACCTCCGCCGCCCGCGCGGCGCTGCTTAACATGACGCTGACGCTGTCGAAGGAGCTGATTAGCAAAGGCATTCGCGTGAACTCCATTCTGCTCGGTATGGTGGAGTCCGGGCAGTGGCAGCGACGCTTTGAAAACCGCGCGGACAAGCGCCAGAGCTGGCCCGAGTGGACAGCGGATATCGCCCGTAAACGCGGGATCCCAATGGCGCGGCTCGGTAAGCCGCAGGAGCCTGCGCAGGCGCTGCTGTTTTTGGCCTCGCCGCTGGCATCGTTTACCACCGGCGCCGCGCTGGATGTCTCCGGCGGTTTTTGCCGTCACCTGTAAGGAGCCATCATGAAAAAAATTATGCTTATCGGCTATGGCGCCATGGCGCAAGCGGTGATTGAACGGCTGCCCCCGCAGGTCACGTTAGGCTGGATTGTCGCCCGGGAGGCTCACCATGCGGCGATTCGCGCCCGCTTTGGCGATGCGGTGACGGTACTTGACGATCCGCAATCCTGTACGGAAGCCCCGGATCTGGTACTGGAGTGCGCCAGCCAACAGGCGGTCGCGCAATATGGCGAAGCGATTCTCGCGCGCGGCTGGCATCTGGCGGTGATCTCCACCGGCGCGCTGGCCGATAGCGCGCTCGAACAGCGTTTATATCAGGCGGGCGGCAGGCTGACGCTGCTCGCTGGCGCGGTGGCCGGCATTGACGGACTGGCGGCGGCAAAAGAGGGCGGTCTTGAGCGCGTGACCTATCAGTCGCGCAAAAGCCCGGCCAGCTGGCGCGGAAGCTACGCGGAAATGCTCATCGACCTCAATGCGGTCAGCGAAGCGAAAATCTTTTTTGAGGGCAGCGCCCGCGAAGCGGCACGCCTGTTTCCGGCGAATGCCAACGTGGCGGCAACCGTGGCGCTGGGCGGTATCGGCATGGACGACACGCGGGTGCAGCTGATGGTCGATCCGGCCACGCGGCGTAACACCCACACGTTACATGTTGAAGGCGCGTTCGGGGAGTTTCGCCTCGAGCTGAGCGGTCTGCCGCTGGCCGACAATCCTAAAACATCGACCCTGGCGGCACTGAGCGCGGTACGCGCCTGCCGTGAACTGGCGCAACGCTAAGAGGCGGCAATGGACGAATTAACGATTTTTATCGGCGGTCGCTGGCGCCACGGCGGCGGCAATCTGATGCACAGTTACTTTCCGGCGGACGGATCGGTGAACGCCACGCTGCGGGCGGCCAGTCTCGACGATCTGCAGGAAGCGATGACCTGCGCCGAGCGTGCCTGGCGGGAACCAACGTGGCGCAACATGCTGCCCCATCTGCGGGCAAAGATCCTGCATAAAGTGGCGGATATTATCGAATCCCGTCTTGATGAGTTGGCGCGGATGCAAAGCCGCGACAACGGCAAGCCGCTGGCGGAAGCGCGAGGCCTGGTGATGAGCGCGGCGGGCAGCGCCCGCTACTTCGCCGCCGCCTGCGAGCTGCTGGAAGGAGAGCTGCCGACGCCGCGTCAGGCAGACCTGCTGACCCTGAGCCGCTACGAGCCGCTGGGCGTGGTGGCGGCGATCACCCCGTGGAACTCGCCGATCGCCAGCGAAATGCAAAAAGTGGCGCCGGCGATCGCCGCCGGCAATGCGGTGATCCTCAAACCCGCGGAAGCGACGCCGCTGATGGCGCTGGAGCTGGCGCGGATCTTCGAGCAAGCCGGTTTGCCTGCGGGGCTGCTGAGCGTGCTGCCGGGGAAAGGATCGGTGATTGGCGATGCGCTGGCGCGTCATCCGCTGGTGCGCAAAATTTCGTTTACCGGCGGCACCAGCACCGGACGTCATCTGGCGCACGTCGCGGCGGAAAAGCTGATCCCGGCGTCGCTGGAGCTCGGCGGAAAATCGCCGACCATCGTGCTGGAAGATGCCGATATCGAACAGGCGGCGCGGGGGATCTGCTACGGCATTTTCAGCTCAGGCGGCCAGGCGTGCATCGCCGGTTCGCGGCTGTTTGTGCATGAAAAAGTTTACCCGCAGCTGATGGCGCGGCTGCTGGAGCTGACGCGCGGACTGCGTATTGGCCATCCGTTCAGCGACGATACCCACATCGGGCCGCTGATTAATGAACAGCACCGTGACGGCGTGCTCGCCTACGTCGAACTGGCGAAACGCGAAGGCGGGCGGGTGCTGTGCGGAGGGGAGATTCCGGCCGATCCGGCGCTGGCGGCGGGCAGCTACTTCCAGCCGACGATCGTCGAAGGGCTGACGAATCAGGCGCGGGTCTGTCAGGAAGAGATCTTCGGCCCGGTGCTGGTGGCGATACCCTTCAGCGATGAGGAGACGCTGATCCGCGAAGCCAATGACTCGGTCTATGGTCTGGCGGCGGGGATCTGGACGCGGGATAGCGGGCGCGCCCTGCGCTTAAGCGAACGTCTGGAAGCCGGGACGGTGTGGATCAACACCTATAAGGTTTTCTCTATTTCGACCCCGTTCGGGGGCTTTAAAGAGAGCGGTCTGGGCCGCGAAAAAGGGATTCAGGGGCTGAAAGCCTGGATGCAACAAAAGAGCATTTATCTGGCGACGGGTAATAGCGTGAATCACTGGTGCGATTGAGAGAAGGGTGAGCAATGAGCGAAATGATAACCGTCGGCGAAGCCATCGCCAGAACGCTGGAGCAGTACAACGTTGAGGCTATTTACGGCGTCATCTCTATTCATAACCTGCCGGTTGCCGATGCCATTGGCCAGCGCGGCAATATCCGCTTTGTTCCGGCGCGTGGCGAGGCCGGTTCGGTGACCATGGCCGATGCCCACGGTCGCTTTTCCGGCCTTGGCGTCGCGCTAACCAGCACCGGCGCCGGGGCGGGGAACGCAGTCGGGGCGCTGGTGGAGGCGATGAATGCCGGTACGCCGCTGCTGCATCTGACCGGTCAGGTAGAGAAAACCTGGCTGGATGCGGATACCGGGTTTATTCACGAAACCCGCGATCAGCTGACCTTCCTGAAAGCCAGTTCGAAACGCGCGTATCGCATCAGCAACGCCAACCAGGCGATCGCCATTTTGCACAAGGCGATTCAGGAAGCGCGGACGCCGCCGTGCGGGCCGGTATCGGTGGAGATCCCGATTGATATTCAGGGAGCCAGTATTCCCCTGGCGCTGGTCACCGCCCCGCTGCACATCGCGCCGGCGCCGCCGGTTGCTCAGACAACGGTGGATACCCTGTGGGCGCAGCTCAGGCAGGCGAAACAGCCGCTGCTGTGGCTGGGCGGCGGAGCTATCGGTAGCGAAGCGGCGGTGAAAAAACTGGCGGATGCGGGGATCACCGTGATCTCCAGTACTCACGGGCGCGGCGTGCTGCCGGACAGCCATCGCGCCAGCCTGCGCGCCTTCCATAATTCGCCTTCCGTTGAGGCGCTGATGGCGCAATGTGATTTCACCCTGGTCGCGGGCTCGCGTTTGCGCAGTAACGAAACACGTTCCTGGACGCTGGAACTGCCGTCACCCCGCGTACAGATTGATATCGATCCGGCGGCGGCCAGCCGTAACTATCTGATGGACAATACGCTGATCGCCGATTGTCCGGCTTTACTGGCGGCGCTGGCGGCAAAAGCGCAGGGGCGTGAATGGGGCAATGGTCACTGGGACGCACAGGTAAAAGAGGCGGTGACGCTGGCTGAGCACGGGCTACGTGAACAGTGCGGCGCCTATGCCCGGCTGAATGATGCTATCGAACAGGCGCTGCCTGATGACGGCATTCTGGTCCGCGATATCACCGTCTCCGGCAGCCTGTGGGGCAGTCGCTTGTTCCGTGCAAATGGCCCGCTGATGAACGTGCATTCGCTGGCGGGGGCGATTGGAATGGGGCTGCCGATGGCGATCGGCACGGCGATTGCCAACCCGCAGCGTAAGATAGTTGGCCTGGTCGGCGACGGCGGTCTGAGCCTGAACCTTGGAGAGCTGGCGACGCTGGCGCAGGAAAAAGCTAACGTCACGCTGATTATCATGAACGATGGCGGCTATGGCGTTATGCGCGGTATTCAGGATAAGTATTTCGGCGGTCGCCAGTATTACAACGAACTGCACACGCCGGATTTCACGCTGCTGGCACAGGCTATTGGTCTGCAGGCGTGGAGCGTGGAGCGAGCGGAGGATTTCACCTCGGTGATGACCGAAGCGCTGGCGACGCCGGGGCCGTCGGTGGTAGAGGTCAGGATGGGGCAGATTGGCGCGCTGCGTTTTGCCGGACCGCCGCAGAAGACGCTGTACTAAGCTCTCTTCCCCTCTCTGCGGCGCAGAGAGGGGAAGAGGAGATTATTTAATACCGTCTGCCTTCATGCGATCGCGGATATGCTGAGCACGTTCTTCGGAGGCCGGGTGATCGTCAAACATTGAACTTTGACGCCCGGCTTCCAGTTTAGCCAGCTTCTCGAAGCTGGTGGCCAGTCCGCCCGGATTAATCCCGCGTTTACGCAGCAGGTCGTAGGAGTAGTCGTCCGCTTCGGACTCCTGGCGCTGGGAGAACTGCGAGTTCACCAGCTTTTCGCCCAGATCGCCAAGTTGAGATTGCGACAAGCTGCCGACGATACCGCCCGCCGAGGCGGCGGCGGCGCGAACGGCGTTGGTGCCGAGCGCAACCTGCATACCTTTCTTCACGTGGCCGAGGGCGACGTGGCCCATCTCATGGCCGATTACCGCTTCAACTTCGTTATCGTTCATGATGTCCATCAGGCCGCTATAGACGCGGATGCAGCCATTAGCCATCGCGAACGCGTTGACGTCCTTGGTTTCATACACTTTGTAGTTCACCGGCTGGCCGTTGATATTGTCGCCCAGCGCGGCGGCGATTTTATTCAGACGCTTGCTGTATTCGCTGCTGGCCGGCGACAGGGTGGCTTTGCTATCCATCTCTTTGCAAGCCTGGTCACTTAAGCTTTTAACCTGAGCATCGCTCAGGGAATAGGCCTGAAAAGCTTCGGCGCCCGAACTGAGAAGGGCGTTGGAGTCCATGTTCTGACATCCGGTGAGGGTTGCTGCGATCCCAAGGGCAAGAATAGTTGAGCGAATTTTCATTTTTATCTTCCACACTCGTTCGATGATCTGACTGAAAAAGGCAACAATAAGGCTGTCGCATCCTGTACAAATTATAAAGACTATTGCGCGGCGCGGGCGAGAGGATTCCGGGGCAGCACAACGTGTTCCGGAGATTTCTTAAACCACAAAAGGATGCTCCATGTACATGCTTTCGCGCTTGGGTTACATTGTTGACACTTTTTTCTGGCGTAGCCCAAAACGCGCTCTCGTCAAGTCGTTAAGGGTATGGCCTTCAACAGTCCGAACTGGAGTCAAAATGTCCTCACGTAAAGAGCTTGCTAACGCTATTCGTGCGCTGAGCATGGATGCTGTACAGAAAGCCAAATCCGGCCACCCGGGTGCCCCGATGGGTATGGCTGACATTGCCGAAGTCCTGTGGCGTGATTTCATGAACCATAACCCGCAGAACCCGGCCTGGGCCGACCGCGACCGCTTTGTGCTGTCCAACGGCCACGGCTCCATGCTGATTTACAGCCTGCTGCACCTCACCGGTTATGATCTGCCGATCGAAGAGCTGAAAAACTTCCGTCAGCTGCACTCTAAGACGCCGGGCCACCCGGAAGTGGGCTACACCGCTGGCGTAGAAACCACCACCGGCCCGCTGGGTCAGGGTATTGCTAACGCCGTGGGCATGGCTATCGCGGAAAAAACGCTGGCCGCGCAGTTCAACCGTCCGGGCCACGATATCGTTGACCACTTCACCTACGCCTTCATGGGCGACGGCTGCATGATGGAAGGGATCTCTCACGAGGTCTGCTCCCTGGCCGGTACCCTGAAACTGGGTAAACTGGTGGCGTTCTATGATGACAACGGTATCTCCATCGACGGTCATGTGGAAGGCTGGTTCACCGACGACACCGCTAAACGTTTCGAAGCCTACGGCTGGCACGTGGTGCGCGGCGTTGACGGTCACGACGCCGACGCCATCAAACGTGCGGTAGAAGAAGCGCGTGCGGTCACCGACAAACCGTCCCTGCTGATGTGCAAAACCATCATTGGCTTCGGTTCCCCGAACAAAGCGGGCACCCACGATTCTCACGGCGCGCCGCTGGGCGATGCAGAGATTGCGCTGACCCGCGAACAGCTGGGCTGGAAATACGCGCCGTTCGAAATCCCGTCTGAAATCTACGCACAGTGGGATGCGAAAGAAGCCGGTCAGGCGAAAGAAGCGGCCTGGAACGAGAAGTTCGCTGCTTATGCGAAAGCCTTCCCTCAGGAAGCCGCTGAATTCACCCGTCGTATGAAGGGCGAAATGCCGGCTGACTTCGACGCCAAAGCCAGTGAATTTATCGCTAAGCTGCAGGCTAACCCGGCGAAAATCGCCAGCCGTAAAGCGTCGCAGAATGCGATTGAAGCATTTGGCCCGCTGCTGCCGGAATTCCTCGGCGGCTCTGCTGACCTGGCGCCGTCCAACCTGACTCTGTGGTCTGGTTCGAAAGCGATTAACGAAGACACCGCCGGTAACTATATCCATTACGGCGTGCGTGAATTCGGCATGACCGCGATCGCCAACGGGATCGCTCTGCACGGTGGTTTCCTGCCGTACACCTCCACCTTCCTGATGTTCGTGGAATATGCCCGTAACGCGGTGCGTATGGCGGCGCTGATGAAACAGCGTCAGGTGATGGTCTACACCCACGACTCCATCGGTCTGGGCGAAGATGGCCCGACGCACCAGCCGGTAGAGCAGGTGGCGTCCCTGCGCGTGACCCCGAACATGTCCACATGGCGTCCGTGTGACCAGGTGGAATCGGCGGTGGCGTGGAAATATGGCGTTGAGCGTCACGACGGCCCGACCGCGCTGATCCTCTCCCGTCAGAACCTGGCGCAGCAGGATCGTACTGCAGAGCAGCTGGCGAACATCGCTCGCGGTGGCTACGTGCTGAAAGAGTGCGCCGGTCAGCCGGAGCTGATCTTCATTGCCACCGGCTCTGAAGTGGAGCTGGCGGTGGCCGCGTGGGACAAACTGACTGCCGAAGGGGTGAAAGCGCGCGTGGTCTCCATGCCGTCTACCGACGCGTTCGACAAGCAGGATGCGGCGTACCGTGAATCAGTGCTGCCGAAAGCGGTCTCTGCTCGCGTGGCCATTGAAGCCGGCATCGCCGACTACTGGTTCAAATATGTCGGCCTGAATGGCGCTATCGTTGGCATGACCACCTTCGGTGAGTCTGCGCCGGCAGAGCAGCTGTTCGAAGAGTTCGGCTTCACCGTCGACAACGTGGTCGCGAAAGCGAAAGCGCTGCTGTAGTCGTTATCTGCCCGCTTATCCGGGCGATAACAGCAGAAAAAGCCGGGCTAAACGCCCGGCTTTTTTTTGACGCCGTTATTCCCGATAGCCGCCGACAGATTGCGTATTATTCCATCCAAAATGTGATGTACGTCAGATAACTCACTTCTTCCGCTGGACAGACATTCCTTTTATTCCTCGTTTCGCTTATTCTAGCTGAAGCGTTTCAGTCGTTTAAATGTTCGACAATTAATCAATCAGTCGCAGTTTGCGACGGGTAAGGTTTCCCTTCGGGCGTTGCTGGATTACTCTGTCAGCCATCTCAAATCAGGGACAACCTTGCAGGAGACCTATGACCATACGCATCGCGATTAATGGCTTCGGTCGCATAGGACGCAACGTGGTTCGCGCTTTATATGAATCCGGGCGTCGTGCGGAAATTACCGTGGTGGCAATCAACGAGCTGGCGGATGCCGCGGGCATCGCGCATTTGTTGAAATATGACACCAGCCATGGGCGCTTTGCCTGGGATGTTCGCCAGGAGAGAGAGCAGCTGTATGTCGGCGATGATGCCATACGTCTGCTGCATGAACCTTCGATTGAGGCGCTGCCCTGGCAGGAGCTGGCGGTTGATATTGTTCTCGATTGTACCGGTGTTTACGGCAGCCGTGAGCATGGCGAAGCCCATATTCGGGCAGGGGCAAAGAAAGTGCTCTTTTCCCATCCCGGCAGCAGCGATCTTGACGCGACCGTTGTATTTGGCGTGAACCATGATGAGTTGCGTACGGAGCATCGTATTGTTTCCAACGCCTCCTGCACGACCAACTGCATTATCCCGGTCATAAAACTGTTAGATGATGCCTACGGCATTGAGTCAGGAACGGTAACGACAATCCACTCCGCCATGCACGATCAACAGGTGATCGACGCTTATCATCCGGATCTGCGCCGTACGCGCGCGGCCAGCCAGTCGATTATTCCGGTCGATACCAAACTCTCTGCGGGGATCACGCGAATTTTCCCGCAGTTTAACGACCGTTTCGAGGCAATTGCGGTCCGCGTACCGACGATTAATGTGACGGCGATTGACCTTAGCGTGACGGTGAAAAAACCTGTAAAGGCTAATGAAGTCAACCAGTTGCTGCAAAAAGCAGCACAAGGTGCATTTCATGGTATAGTTGACTATACGGAATTGCCGTTGGTCTCGATAGATTTCAACCACGACCCACACAGCGCCATCGTTGATGGCACCCAAACCCGGGTCAGTGGTGCTCATCTGATCAAAACATTGGTCTGGTGTGATAATGAATGGGGCTTTGCTAACCGGATGCTCGACACGACGTTAGCGATGGCCGTTATTGGTTTCAGGTGAGACATCCCTGCGCAACATTGTTCGTGATGGAGCGTATGGCGTCTGCAAAACTTTAAGAATCATTGAGAGGATTCACCATGTCTGTAATTAAGATGACCGATCTGGATCTGGCTGGTAAACGCGTTTTTATCCGTGCCGATCTGAACGTACCAGTCAAAGACGGGAAAGTAACCAGCGACGCGCGTATCCGTGCTTCTCTGCCGACCATTGAGCTGGCGCTGAAACAGGGTGCTAAAGTGATGGTCACTTCTCACCTGGGTCGTCCGACCGAAGGCGAGTACAACGAAGAATTCTCTCTGCTGCCGGTTGTTAATTACCTGAAAGACAAACTGTCTAACCCGGTTCGCCTGGTTAAAGATTACCTGGATGGCGTTGAAGTTGCCGCCGGTGAACTGGTCGTTCTGGAAAACGTTCGCTTTAACAAAGGCGAGAAGAAAGACGACGAAGCGCTGTCCAAAAAATACGCGGCGCTGTGCGACGTGTTCGTTATGGACGCCTTCGGTACTGCACACCGTGCGCAGGCCTCTACCCACGGTATCGGTAAATTCGCCGATGTTGCATGTGCTGGCCCGCTGCTGGCCGCTGAACTGGACGCGCTGGGTAAAGCGCTGAAAGAGCCGGCTCGCCCGATGGTTGCCATCGTGGGTGGTTCTAAAGTTTCCACCAAACTGACCGTTCTGGATTCCCTGTCTAAAATCGCTGACCAGCTGATCGTCGGTGGCGGCATCGCCAACACCTTCGTTGCCGCTCAGGGCCACAACGTGGGTAAATCCCTGTACGAAGCTGACCTGGTTGACGAAGCGAAACGCCTGCTGACCACCTGCGATATCCCGGTTCCGACCGACGTTCGCGTGGCAACTGAGTTCTCCGAAACGGCGACCGCGACGCTGAAATCTGTTAACGACATCAAAGATGACGAGCAGATCCTGGACCTGGGCGATGTTTCTGCACAGAAACTGGCTGATATCCTGAAAAACGCTAAAACTATTCTGTGGAATGGTCCGGTTGGCGTATTCGAATTCCCGAACTTCCGTAAAGGGACTGAAATCGTGGCTAACGCCATCGCTGACAGCGAAGGTTTCTCCATCGCCGGCGGTGGTGACACCCTGGCAGCGATTGACCTGTTCGGCATTTCGGACAAAATTTCCTACATCTCCACTGGCGGCGGCGCATTCCTCGAATTCGTGGAAGGTAAAGTCCTGCCAGCAGTAGCTATGCTTGAAGAGCGCGCTAAGAAGTAAGTTTGATCAGGCGGGGAAATCCCGCCTGTTTTGCAAATAAAATTCAATTTGTTGCTCTAAATAATTCGTGTTGCCGGAAGGTGGCGACAGCGCGAACGCCAGGTTCTTACGTAACCGGGGTAAGCGAGGTAAGCCAGAGGACTGCCGCACGAATGATGGCGAGCATAAACGGCCGAAGATACAGGACTACGTAACATGTCTAAAATTTTTGATTTCGTAAAACCTGGCGTGATCACTGGTGATGACGTTCAGAAAGTGTTCCAGGTAGCTAAAGAAAATAACTTTGCTCTGCCAGCGGTTAACTGTGTGGGTACTGACTCCATCAACGCCGTTCTGGAAGCTGCTGCAAAAGTTCGTTCTCCGGTTATCGTTCAGTTCTCCAACGGCGGCGCTGCGTTTATCGCGGGCAAAGGCGTGAAAACTGACGTTCCTCAGGGCGCAGCAATCCTGGGTGCTATCTCTGGCGCACATCACGTTCACCAGATGGCTGCACACTACGGCGTGCCGGTTATTCTGCACACCGACCACTGCGCGAAGAAACTGCTGCCGTGGATCGACGGCCTGCTGGACGCGGGTGAGAAACACTTCGCTGCTACCGGCAAACCGCTGTTCTCTTCTCACATGATCGACCTGTCTGAAGAGTCTCTGCACGAAAACATCGAAATCTGCTCTAAATATCTGGCGCGCATGGCCAAAATGGACATGACTCTGGAAATCGAACTGGGTTGCACCGGTGGCGAAGAAGACGGCGTGGACAACAGCCACATGGACGCTTCTGCCCTGTACACTCAGCCGGAAGACGTTGATTACGCGTACACTGAACTGAGCAAAATCAGCCCGCGTTTCACCATCGCCGCTTCCTTCGGTAACGTACACGGCGTGTACAAGCCGGGTAACGTCGTGCTGACTCCGACCATCCTGCGCGATTCTCAGGAATATGTTTCTAAGAAACACAACCTGCCGCACAACAGCCTGAACTTCGTCTTCCACGGCGGTTCCGGTTCTTCCGCTCAGGAAATCAAAGACTCCGTAAGCTACGGCGTTATCAAAATGAACATCGATACCGATACCCAATGGGCAACCTGGGACGGTATCCTGCAGTACTACAAAACCAACGAAGCTTACCTGCAGGGCCAGCTGGGCAACCCGAAAGGCGAAGACCAGCCGAACAAGAAATACTACGATCCGCGCGTATGGCTGCGTGCTGCACAGACGTCCATGGTGACTCGTCTGGAGCAGGCATTTAAAGAGCTGAACGCGATCGACGTTCTGTAAGAAAAATCTGTTTCTTGCGCGAAAGCCCGCTGAATAGCGGGCTTTTTTTATGGCTGAACAATACGATATTTCGCCGAGAATTGTGATCAACTTGGCAAAACATGTGCATATTGTTTAACCTTAGTTAACCTGTCGCTGTACAGGTTTGGTTTTTTATTCCCCCTACGGGTATTCATAAGGAAGATTAAATGGAAGAGTTGAACGTTGGCGATAGCCTACACAACGCCAGTTCCTGGCTGGTGCGCAATCAAGAATTACTGCTGAGCTATGCCGTCAATATCGTTGCCGCTATCGCGATTATTATCATCGGTATGATTGTGGCACGGGTCATCTCTAATACGGTGAACCGACTGATGCTGGCGCGTAAGATTGATGCGACCGTTGCCGATTTTCTGTCCGCCCTGGTGCGCTATGCCGTTGTCGCGTTCACCCTGATTGCGGCATTAGGTCGCGTAGGCGTGCAGACGGCATCGGTGATCGCCGTCCTCGGTGCCGCCGGTTTAGCCGTAGGTCTGGCGCTGCAAGGATCGCTGTCTAACCTGGCCGCTGGCGTACTGCTGGTGATGTTCCGCCCGTTCCGTGCAGGTGAGTATGTCGATCTCGGTGGCGTCGCCGGTACGGTACTGAGCGTGCAGATTTTCTCTACGACCATGCGTACGGCCGACGGTAAAATTGTGGTGGTTCCGAACGGTAAAATTATCGCCGGCAATATCATTAACTTTTCCCGTGAGCCGGCGCGACGCAACGAATTTATTATCGGCGTCTCCTACGATGCCGATATCGATAAGGTCAAGCAGCTGCTCACCCGTATTATCGAATCGGAAGATCGTATCCTCAAAGATCGCGAAATGACCGTACGTCTGCATGAACTGGGGGCGTCGTCGGTGAACTATGTGGTGCGCGTCTGGAGTCTGAGCAGCGATCTGCAAAGCGTATACTGGGATGTGCTGGAGCGTATTAAACGCGAGTTTGACGCCAACGGCATCAGCTTCCCGTACCCGCAGATGGATGTTCATATGGTTCGTCCGCAGGAGAAAGTGGAGTAAGACAGCCGCCGATCCGGAGGCCAGCGATGCTGGCCTTTATTGCCACTGCTGTATTAGCTACTCTTATTAATGATTAAAATTATCAATTTCCTCTAATGATTTTATCGCGCTATATTCCTCTGCATTAACGACCTACCGGAAAAAACACCATGTTATCGTATTACTTTCAGGGGCTTGCCCTGGGAGCGGCTATGATTTTGCCGCTCGGGCCGCAAAATGCGTTTGTGATGAATCAGGGGATTCGCCGACAGTATCATTTGATGATCGCGTTCCTGTGCGCGTTGAGCGATCTGTTGCTGATTTGCGCCGGTATTTTTGGCGGTAGCGCATTGCTGATGCAGTCGCCGTGGCTGCTGGCGCTGGTCACCTGGGGGGGCGTGGCCTTTCTGCTCTGGTACGGTTTCGGCGCCTTGAGAACGGCGCTGAGCAGCAATCTGGAACTGGCCAGTGCGGAAGTCATGAAGCAGGGGCGCTGGAAAATTATCGTCACCATGCTGGCGGTCACCTGGCTTAACCCGCATGTCTATCTCGACACTTTCGTCGTGCTGGGCAGCCTGGGAGGTCAGCTGGCCGTGGAGCCTAAGCGCTGGTTTGCCTTAGGCACCATTAGCGCATCATTCCTGTGGTTCTTTGGCCTGGCCCTGCTGGCGGCGTGGCTGGCACCACGCTTACGTACCGCGCGAGCGCAGCGGATGATTAACGTGCTGGTTGGCCTGGTGATGTGGTTTATTGCGCTGCAGCTGGCGAAAGACGGTTTCCAGCATGTCCAGGCTCTGTTTTACCAGGCTTAGTCCGATGGACTTTCTCCGCGGACGCGTTAAGCTTGCAGACATGCGTCCGTAGACGGGCGACCCAATGTAAGATGGAGAAACGACAGTGAAGTTAAAACTCATGGCCCTGGCGGCAGCAATTGGATTGAGTGCGATGGCAGTACAGGCAAATGAATTGCCGAATGGCCCGCATATTGTGACTTCGGGTACCGCCAGCGTAGCCGCTGTGCCGGATATCGCCACCCTGGCGATTGAAGTGAACGTTGCAGCGAAAGACGCCGCGTCGGCGAAAAAGCAGGCCGACGATCGCGTGGCGCAGTATCTCTCTTTCCTCGAAAAGAACGGCATCGCCAAAAAAGATATTAACTCAGCCAACCTGCGCACCCAGCCTGATTACGACTATCAGAATGGCAAAAGCATCCTGAAAGGCTACCGCGCGGTGCGCACCGTCGAAGTGACGTTGCGTCAGCTGGACAAGCTGAACGGTCTGCTGGATGGCGCGCTGAAAGCGGGTCTGAATGAAGTTCGTTCTGTTTCGCTGGGCGTTGCGCAACCGGATGCCTATAAAGACAAAGCGCGTAAAGCGGCCATTGATGACGCGGTGCATCAGGCGCAAGAGCTGGCGTCAGGTTTCCATAGCAAGCTGGGACCGGTTTATAGCGTTCGCTACCATGTTTCGAACTACCAGCCGAGCCCGATGGTACGCATGATGAAGGCTGCCGATGCGGCCCCGGTTTCGGCGCAGGAAACCTACGAGCAGGCGACCATTCAGTTTGACGATCAGGTCGATGTTGTTTTTGAACTGCAGCCTGCTCAGCCAGCCCCGGCCCCCGCTGCGCCGGCTAAGCAGCCTGATGCGGCACAGTAAGCCATAAAATAAAAAGCCACTTCATCTGAAGTGGCTTTTTTTATCGCCAGCGCTTAGTCCTGACGCAGCACCTTGTGGCCGTAATCGATCAGTGCGTCGGTGACCCGGCGCATCATCCGGCTTTCCGGCGCGAAGCGATGCCAGTAGAGCATCCGACGCTGAAACAGTCCCGGCGTGAGGTCGATAAGCTCGCCGCTGTTGAGCTCTTTTTCAATCTGCAGATGCGGGATCATGCAGCAGGTCGTGCCCTGGCGCGCCAGCTGTACAAAGGCTTCCGAAGAGTTAACGATATGGCACGGGACGCTGCCCGGCGGCAAATCGAAGTTCTGCTGTAAAAACGCCTGATGCATATCATCCAGATGATCGAACGCGACAACCGGCGCTTTCAGCAGCGCCGAGCGGGTTACGCCATTAGGGAAATAGCGTTGCGCAAACTCTTTCGAGGCGACGAACAGATAGTCCAGCGCCCCGAGTTGATCCACCAGGCAGCTCGGCAACGCCTGAGGCTGGATACTCACTGCACCGACCACTTCACCGCGGCGTAAGCGTTCCTGAGTACGCGTTTCATCTTCCACCTGCAGATTGAGGCGGATAGGGGAGTCGGAAAGGACGTTAGACAGCGCGGGCAGCAGCCAGGTGGCCAGACTGTCGGCGTTGACCGCCAGCGACAGCAGCAGCGGCGTCGATCCGGTCTGTTCATCGCCCAGCCACTCCTCTTCCAGCAGCTCAACCTGACGCAGCAGGGCCAGCAGTTTCTGTCCTTGTTCGGTCGGACGCGGCGGCACGGTACGGACCAGCAGCGGTTGGCCGAACATATTTTCCAGCTGTTTAATACGCTGAGAGACGGCGGACTGTGTAATGCAGAGCTTCTGCGCGGCGCGCTCAAACCCACGTTCTCTTATTACCGCATCCAGCGCCTGTAGTGTTCTGTAGTCCGGTCGTTTCATTATTCTGGCGTACCCCTATCACTTTTCATTAACTCGCACTATGACATAAATTCGTTTTTGATGAAGATGAAAAATGGTCTGTTCAGTTGTGTGACCCTGCCGCAGGGACAATTCCCCCCCCGGTGTTCTATAATGCGCCACAGGTATTCACATCTCGGACCATAATCATGACGCAAGATGAACTGAAAAAAGCAGTAGGCTGGGCGGCATTGCAGTATGTACAACCGGGCACCATTGTCGGTGTCGGTACGGGTTCCACGGCCGCGCATTTTATCGATGCGCTGGGCACCATGAAAGGGCAGATTGAAGGCGCTGTTTCCAGCTCTGATGCCTCCACCGAAAAACTGAAAAGCCTCGGCATTCCGGTTTTCGATCTGAACAGCGTGGACCGCCTGGGGATCTATGTTGATGGCGCCGACGAGATTAACGGCCATATGCAGATGATCAAAGGCGGTGGGGCGGCGTTAACACGTGAAAAGATTATCGCCTCGGTAGCAGACAAGTTTATCTGCATCGCCGATGCCTCCAAGCAGGTGGATATTCTGGGCAAATTCCCGCTGCCGGTTGAAGTCATTCCGATGGCGCGTAGCGCCGTCGCGCGCGAGCTGGTGAAGCTGGGCGGCCGTCCGGAGTATCGCCAGGGGGTGGTGACCGATAACGGTAACGTGATTCTTGACGTGTTCGGCCTGGAAATTCTTGATGCCATCGCGCTGGAAAACAAAATTAACGGTATTCCTGGCGTCGTCACCGTCGGCCTGTTTGCCAACCGCGGCGCGGATGTGGCACTGATTGGAACCGCCGATGGCGTAAAAACCATCGTAAAATAATATTATCGGGGGAGCGAATGGCTCCCTCGCAAATATTTTTTCTCCAGGCCAAATTTGGTGACTTCTGTCACATTTATGCGGTCAGCCTTAGTAACAATCTACCTTTTCTTTTCTTTCTGGTGTTTTGTCCTGCCATTTCCCTCTGTGTGATATTTCTTCAGGTCGTCGACGCAAACGTTCATATTGCCGCGATAGTTTTTTTTGATATGTTGCTGAGAAGAACTTTCGTTCGGCACGACATCAGATAAGACAAAACAGGACGGGGAAATGGCTAAGGTATCACTGGAAAAAGACAAAATTAAGTTTCTGCTGGTTGAAGGTGTGCATCAAAAAGCGGTGGAGAATCTTCGCGCGGCAGGTTACACCAACATCGAATTTCATAAAGGCGCGCTGGACAGCGAAGAGCTGAAAGCGTCGATCCGTGATGCCCATTTCATTGGCCTGCGTTCCCGTACTCATCTGACTGAAGAGATCTTCGCCGCTGCGGAAAAACTGGTGGCGGTCGGCTGTTTCTGTATCGGCACCAACCAGGTTGATTTAGACGCCGCAGCGAAACGCGGGATTCCCGTTTTCAACGCGCCATTCTCAAATACCCGTTCCGTTGCCGAGCTGGTCATTGGCGAACTGCTGCTGATGCTGCGCGGCGTACCGGAAGCCAACGCGAAAGCGCACCGCGGCGTGTGGAACAAGCTGGCGGTCGGCAGTTTTGAAGCGCGTGGTAAAAAACTGGGGATTATCGGCTACGGGCACATCGGCACGCAGCTGGGTATTCTGGCTGAATCTCTGGGGATGCACGTCTATTTCTATGATATCGAAAGCAAACTGCCGCTGGGCAATGCTACTCAGGTCCAGCACCTCTCTGACCTGCTGAATATGAGCGATGTGGTCAGTCTGCATGTGCCGGAAAACGCCTCCACCAAAAATATGATGGGCGTAGAAGAGCTGGCGCTGATGAAGCCAGGCGCGCTGCTGATCAACGCCTCGCGCGGTACGGTCGTGGATATCCCGGCGCTGTGCGATGCGCTGGCGCGTAAGCACCTGGCAGGGGCCGCGATTGACGTCTTCCCGACCGAACCAGCGACCAACAGCGATCCGTTCAGCTCACCGCTGTGTGAGTTTGACAACGTGATCCTGACGCCGCACATCGGCGGTTCCACTCAGGAAGCGCAGGAGAATATCGGTCTGGAAGTGGCCGGTAAGCTGGCGAAGTATTCCGATAACGGTTCGACCCTCTCTGCGGTGAACTTCCCGGAAGTGTCGCTGCCGCTGCACGGCGGTCGTCGTTTGCTGCACATCCACGAAAACCGCCCGGGCGTGCTGACCGCTATCAACCAGATCTTTGCCGCACAGAGCATCAACATTGCTGCACAGTATCTGCAAACCACGCCGCAGATGGGCTACGTGGTTATTGATATTGAGGCCGAAGAAGATGTGGCCCAGCAGGCGCTGCAGGCCATGAAGGCGATCCCGGGCACCATCCGCGCTCGTCTGCTGTTCTGATTGACGAAAGGATCCCTGCGGGGATCCCTTTAAATGATGAGCACATCGCTACAGAATACCGGTGTCTTCCTGCTGCTGCTGATCCTGGCATGGACGGGGTTGGGCACCCACGATAGCCTCACCTGGCTGATGGAAGTGACGCCGGTCATTATCATCGTTCCGCTGCTGCTTGTGACGCGTTCACGCTACCCGCTCACGCCGCTTCTCTACACGCTTATCTTCTTCCACGCCATTATTTTGATGGTAGGGGGAATGTATACGTATGCGAAAGTACCGATTGGATTTGATGTGCAGGCGTGGCTGAATTTAAGTCGTAACCCGTACGATAAGCTTGGCCACTTTTTCCAGGGGTTGGTTCCGGCGCTGGCGGCGCGGGAAATTCTACTGCGCGGCGGCTATGTGCGCGGGCGCAAGATGCTTTCATTTCTGGTGTGCTGCATTGCGCTGGCGATCAGCGCCACCTACGAGCTTATCGAATGGTGGGCGGCACTGGCGATGGGGCAAGGGGCGGATGATTTTCTCGGCACCCAGGGCGATCCGTGGGACACGCAGTCGGATATGTTCTGCGCGCTGCTGGGGGCGCTGACGACGATCTTGTTACTGAGCGGATGGCATAACCGGCAACTGAAGAAGCTCGGGACGCCTTAGCTTACGGCCACTGCCACAGCGCCGAGGGAGTAATCACCGCGGGCAGCGGAATATCCCAGTGCTCGGTTGGCAGCGCGTCGACCTGCTGGCAATCGTGGGCATAGCCAACAGGCTGCAGGGAATAATCCTGCCAGTTCTGCAATGTTCTGTCGTAGAAGCCGCCTCCCATTCCCAGCCGCTGTCCGGCGACATCAAAGGCAACCAGCGGGACTATCAGTACATCGAGCTGGCTTAGCGGCAGGACGTCGCGTACATCGAGCTTCGGCTCGTCGATTTTAAGCCGGTTGGTCACCAGTTCACTGCGCGGGTGATAGTGCAAAAACAGCAGATTTCCCGGGCTGAACGGGTGGAGTACGGGCAGATAAACCTGCTTGCCGGCCTGCCACAGCCGATCGATCAGCGGTCGGGTATCGAGTTCGCCATCAAATGACAGAAACAGAGCGACGGTTTGCGCCTGTGCGACGGGCGGGTATGCCATCACGCGATCGGCACCCTGTCGGGCGAACTGCGCCTGCTGTTCTGCCGTCAGCGCACGGCGTTGCTGGCGAATCTGTTGACGAATCCGCTGTCGGGTAGTTTGCGTGTCAGAAAGTTGAGTCATGACGGGTCGCCTGATTTAGCATGAGCACGGTAATACGTGGGTCAGTTGCATGTTGGCGTAGTGTAATACACAAGGTGATAAAAACCGAAAAGGAAGCCACGAGGGATGGAACTGAAAAGAAGGGAATCTCCGAGATGCCGCCGCAGGCTGTAACCCTTGAACCCTTGGTTCAAGGTGAATGCGTCGTCACAGTTTTAAGGCTTCTCGGACGGACCGAGCATGCTCACCAACCATGGAGCGCCACATTCTTGTGGTATGAAATATCGGCTCAGGGGACTGGCCCGCTTGCAAACATCTCAGAGAAATTTTGTTCTTGCGCTTACTCTAACACAGTTAATTGCAAAGTGTTATTCAAACTTCGGCCCGGTTCTTTCGCTTATGCGACCTTGCTCAAGCAACGCTTGTTCGATGGTCTGCTGAAGCATCCGAATACGCTGTTCCATGCTGGAGGCGTAATCGCGGGTTTTCGCTTTTTCCTGAGTCAACTCATAGCTGATGTTCAACGCGGCGATGAAGACCAGCTGCTCAGTATTTGTGACTCTAGTGCGTTCTTTTAAATCTTGCAACCGCTGATTCAGGTCATCAGCTGCCTGATTCAAGGCATCCCTTTGTTCAGGCGGGCAATTCACGCGGAGTGAACGGCCAAAAATTTGGAGATCGACGGGTTGTGCAGACATGCCACCTTCCTGCTGATTGACTGCGCGGCCTTCACGCCCGAATCCGGGACTGCAAAGGGGCGACACTATAGCTACCCTGGTGCGAAGGTACAAGCCCTATTCTGGTTCACCAGGGTCCAAAGTGGTAGCATACCATGAATATTCCTCCCAACGATGACGAATGCGCATGTCTATACAGAACGAAATGCCTGGTTACAACGCCGTAGACCAGTTACTGAACCAACAGGGCGTGGGCTTAACCCCGGCCGAAATGCACGGTTTGATCAGTGGGATCCTGTGCGGCGGCAATAAAGACAGCAGCTGGCAACCGCTGGTGCACGACCTGACTAACGAAGGCCTCGCATTTGGTCACGAGCTGGCCGAGTCTCTGCGCACCATACATTCCGTGACCAGCGACTCGCTGGAAGACGACGGTTTCTTGTTTCAGCTCTATTTACCGGAAGGTGACGCGGTAAGCGTGTTTGAACGCGCCGACGCGCTGGCCGGTTGGGTTAACCATTTCCTGCTCGGTCTGGGCGTCACGCAGCCTAAACTGGATAAAATCAAAGACGAAACCGGCGAAGCTATCGACGACCTGCGTAACATTGCGCAACTGGGGTACGACGAAGACGAAGATCAGGAAGAGCTGGAGATGTCGTTGGAAGAGATTATCGAGTACGTGCGCGTCGCTGCGCTGCTGTGCCACGAAACCTTTTCTCGCCAGCAGCCAACCGCACCGGAAGTTCGCAAGCCAACATTACACTAATGATAATTTGTTGAGGGGGCGTCATGACACAGCAGGAATTTCTTTCTCGTCGCCAGGCATTGCTGGCGCAGATGCAGCCAGGCAGCGCCGCGCTGATTTTCGCCGCACCGGAAGCGGTCCGCAGCGCAGATTCAGAATACCCCTACCGGCAGAACAGCGATTTTTGGTACTTCACGGGATTTAATGAGCCGGAAGCCCTGCTGGTGTTGATTAAAAGCGACGACACCCACAACCATAGCGTGCTGTTTAACCGCGTCCGCGATCTGACCGCAGAGATCTGGTTCGGCCGTCGTCTGGGACAGGAGGCCGCGCCATCGAAGCTGGGCGTCGACCGCGCTCTGGCGTTCAGCGAAATTAACCAGCAGCTGTTCCAGCTGCTTAACGGCCTCGATGCGATCTATTTTGCCCAGGGCGAATATGCCTACGCTGACAAAATCGTCTTCAACGCGCTGGAAAAACTGCGTAAAGGCGGGCGCCAGAATCTGCAGGCGCCCGGCTCTGTGATTGACTGGCGGCCGATGGTGCATGAGATGCGCCTGTTTAAATCGCCGGAAGAGCTGGAGGTGATGCGCCGCGCTGGTGAAATTTCCGCGCTGGCTCATACCCGCGCAATGCAGAAATGCCGTCCGGGCATGTTCGAATACCAGCTGGAAGGGGAAATTCTGCATGAATTCAACCGCCACGGCGCCCGTTTCCCCTCCTATAACACCATCGTGGGCGGTGGGGAAAACGGCTGTATTCTCCATTACACGGAAAACGAATCCGAGCTGCGCGATGGCGATTTGGTGCTGATTGACGCCGGCTGTGAATACCGCGGCTATGCGGGCGATATCACCCGCACCTTCCCGGTAAACGGGAAATTCAGCCCGGCGCAGCGCGAGATTTACGATATTGTCCTCGCGTCGCTGGAAACCGCGCTGGAGCTTTACCGTCCTGGCACCTCCATTCAGCAGGTTAACCAGCAGGTGGTGCGCATTATGATCACCGGTCTGGTGCGCCTCGGCATCCTGAAAGGGGATGTTGACGAGCTGATGGAGAACAACGCCCACCGTCCATACTTTATGCATGGTCTGAGCCACTGGCTGGGACTCGATGTCCATGATGTTGGCCGCTACGATGTCGATCGCTCGCGTCTCCTTGAGCCGGGCATGGTATTGACCGTTGAACCGGGTCTCTATATTGCCGCCGACGCCGACGTGCCGCCACAGTATCGCGGCATCGGCGTGCGTATTGAAGACGATATCGTCATTACCGAAGACGGCAACGAAAACCTCACCGCCGGCGTGGTGAAAAAAGCCGACGATATTGAGGCGCTGATGGCGGCGGCGCGGCGGTCATGAGCATCCTGATCGTTGGCGGGGGGATGACCGGGGCAACCCTGGCGTTAGCAATCTCGCGCTTAACCCACGGCGCGCTGCCGGTACATCTGGTCGAGGCGGCGCAGCCGGATTCGTCGCAGCATCCGGGGTTTGATGCCCGCGCGATTGCGCTGGCGGCGGGGACCTGCCAGCAGCTGGCGCGTACCGGCATCTGGCAAGGCATTGCCGATTGCGCGACGCCGATTCAGCGTGTTCACGTCAGCGACCGCGGACATGCGGGATTCGTGACCCTTGATGCGCAGGATTACGGCCTGGCGGCGCTTGGCCAGGTGGTGGAATTGCACGATATCGGCCAGCGATTGTTTGCGCAACTGCGCGAAGCGCCGGGCATTACCTTACACTGCCCGGCGAAAGTCGAAGACGTCACCCGGTGGCAGGAGGGAGTCAGCATCACCCTGGATAGCGGCGAGACGATCGAAGGCCGGCTGCTGGTTGCCGCCGATGGTTCGCGCTCCACGCTGGGCGCCCGCTGCGGCATGAGCTGGCAGCAGCAGCCTTACGAGCAGCTGGCGATTATTGCCAACGTCAGCACGGCGTTGCCCCATGAAGGGCGTGCCTTTGAACGCTTCACCGAACATGGTCCGCTGGCCATGCTGCCGATGTCACACGGACGCTGTTCGTTGGTATGGTGTCACCCGCAGTCGCGGCGCGATGAGGTCCTGGGTTGGTCCGATGCGCAATTTTGCGAGCAGCTGCAGCAGGCATTTGGCTGGCGGCTGGGGCGCATCACGCATGCCGGGAAGCGCAGCGTTTATCCCTTGACGTTGACCACCGCTATGCGCCCGGTTTCCCATCGCCTGGCGCTGGTCGGTAATGCGGCGCAGACGCTGCATCCCATCGCCGGGCAGGGCTTTAATCTCGGTCTGCGGGATGTGATGAGCCTGGCGGAAACGCTGGCGCAGGCCTGCGCTAACGGGCAGGACCCCGGCGATTACTCACTTCTTTGTCACTATCAGGCGCGGCGAGCGGATGATAAGGCCGCGACTATCGGCGTGACCGATGGGCTGGTGCATCTGTTTGCTAATCGTTGGGCGCCGCTGGTGGCGGGGCGTAACGTGGGTCTGATGGCGATGGAATTATTTACCCCGGCGCGTGACGCGCTGGCGCAGCGTACCCTTGGTTGGGTTCCTCGTTAAGGAGTTGAACGTGCAAAGTGTTGATGTTGCCATTGTTGGCGGTGGCATGGTGGGCCTGGCGGTAGCCTGCGGTTTGCAGGGGAGCGGGCTGCGGGTTGCGGTGCTGGAACAAGCCGAGCCGCAGCCGTTAAACGCCGATGCGCCGCCGGCGCTGCGGGTATCAGCCATTAACGCCGCCAGCGAAAAACTGCTGACCCGGCTGGATGTCTGGCCGGAGATTATCGCCCGGCGCGCCAGCTGTTATCACGGTATGGAAGTGTGGGATAAGGACAGCTTTGGCCACATCAGCTTTGATGACCAGAGTATGGGCTTCAGCCACCTTGGCCATATTATTGAAAATGCGATCGTTCATCATGCGCTGTGGCAAAAGGCGCAGCGTTGCGCCGACGTCACGCTGCTGGCCCCGGCTCAGCTGCAGCAGGTGGCGTGGGGAGAAAACGAAGCATTTCTCAGCTTGCAGGATGGCAAGATGCTGACCGCCAGGCTGGTGGTCGGCGCCGACGGAGCAAACTCCTGGTTGCGCAACAAAGCGGATATACCGCTGACGTTCTGGGACTACCGCCATCATGCGCTGGTTGCCACTATCCGAACCGAAGAACCGCATCAGGCGATTGCCCGTCAGGCGTTTCACGGCGATGGCATTCTGGCGTTTCTGCCGCTGAACGATCCGCATCTGTGTTCGATCGTCTGGTCGCTGTCGCCGCAGGAAGCACAGCGGATGCAGCTGGCCGACGAGGCGGTGTTTAATCAGGCGCTGAATATTGCCTTCGATAACCGGCTTGGCCTGTGCCAGCTTGCAAGCGAGCGTCAGACTTTCCCGTTGACCGGTCGCTACGCGCGCCAGTTCGCCGCGCATCGTCTGGCGCTGGTTGGCGATGCCGCGCACACTATCCACCCGCTGGCCGGCCAGGGGGTAAATCTGGGCTTTATGGATGCAGCGGAACTGATCGATGAACTCCGTCGTCTGCATGCGCAGGGCAAGGATATTGGTCAGTACCTGTATCTACGTCGCTATGAACGTAGCCGTAAGCACAGTGCCGCGCTGATGCTGGCGGGGATGCAGGGCTTCCGCGAAATGTTCTCTGGCAGCCACCCGGCGAAGAAACTGCTGCGCGATATTGGCCTCAAACTGGCGGATACGCTACCGGGCGTCAAACCGCAGTTGATTCGCCAGGCCATGGGCTTAAACGATCTTCCTGCCTGGTTACGTTAAGCGCGTCACACTTCTCTCTCCCGGCCCCGGCGCCGGGTTTTCTCCTCTCATTTGAAATAATCTAATCTCACCCATTTTTTCGCATTAGTTTTATTAATGCCTCTCTTTTTTTGCAACAGAAAACAGGCCTCTTTTTTCGCATAAAATACCATCATGCTCGGTAATATCAGGCCATGATGTTAATTTTATGTGGCATAAATCGCTTTTTTCCAGTCAATAACTCTGTAGTCTTTTTGGCGACTTTTAGTCATAAGCTAATGTGATGTCCTGATTTAGCTTATGGTTTAGCGCCGGGTTCGGTGGTAAGTTCAGGCAAAAGAGAACGTTTGCGTCGGTGCCCGGACATGGCGCCGACGGCGGATTTCGTGGTGCGAAATCGCCCCAATGACATCGCCCAACCCAGTAGCGGGTTCCGTTTTATTCGATGAGGAAAAGATGGCTCAACAGACTCCGTTGTATGAACAACACACGCTGTGCGGCGCTCGCATGGTGGACTTCCATGGCTGGATGATGCCGCTACATTACGGTTCCCAGATTGATGAGCACCACGCGGTGCGGGGCGACGCCGGTATGTTCGATGTCTCGCACATGACCATCGTCGACTTCCACGGCAGCCGCATCCGGGAGTTTCTGCGCTATCTGCTGGCTAACGATGTCGCGAAGCTGACGGTACCCGGCAAAGCGCTGTATACCGGTATGCTTACCGCATCAGCCGGCGTCATCGATGACCTGATTGTCTATTTCCTTACCGAAGATTATTTCCGCCTCGTTGTTAACTCCGCCACCCGTGAAAAAGACCTCGCCTGGATTACTCAACAGGCTGAACCCTATGGTCTTGAAATGACCGTCCGTGACGATCTTTCGCTGATTGCCGTACAGGGGCCACAGGCGAAAGCGAAAGCGGCAACCCTGTTCACCGACGCACAGCGTCAGGCCGTAGAAGGGATGAAACCGTTCTTTGGCGTGCAGGCCGGCGATCTGTTTATTGCGACCACCGGTTATACCGGTGAAGCCGGGTACGAAATCGCCATGCCGAATGAGCAGGCTGCTGATTTCTGGCGTGGCCTGCTGGACGCAGGCGTGAAGCCGTGCGGTCTGGGCGCTCGCGATACCTTGCGTCTGGAAGCGGGGATGAACCTGTATGGCCAGGAGATGGATGAAAGCATCTCTCCGCTGGCTGCAAATATGGGCTGGACCATTGCCTGGGAACCGGCAGATCGCGCGTTCATCGGCCGCGAAGCGCTGGAGCTGCAGCGTGAAAAAGGTACTGAGCAGCTGGTGGGTCTGGTGATGACCGAGAAAGGCGTCCTGCGCGGCGGTTTGCCGGTGCGCTTTAGCGATGCAGACGGTAATCAGAAAGAAGGTATTATCACCAGCGGCACCTTCTCCCCGACGCTGGGCTACAGTATCGCGCTGGCGCGCGTACCGGCCGGTATCGGCGAGACGGCCATTGTGCAGATTCGCAACCGCGAAATGCCGGTAAAAGTGACTAAACCTGTTTTTGTACGCAACGGCAAAGCCGTGGTGTGATTCCCCCTTTTTGGAGATTAATTGATGAGCAACGTACCAGCAGAACTGAAATACAGTAAAGAACACGAATGGCTGCGCAAAGAAGCTGACGGCACCTACACCGTCGGGATCACCGAACATGCCCAGGAACTGCTTGGCGATATGGTTTTCGTCGATCTGCCGGACGTTGGCGCAACCGTTGAAGCGGGTGACGACTGCGCGGTTGCCGAGTCGGTGAAAGCTGCTTCGGATATTTATGCCCCGATTAGCGGCGAGATTGTGGCGGTGAACGAAGAGCTCAACGACTCTCCGGAGCTGGTGAACAGCGACCCGTACGCGGACGGCTGGATCTTTAAAATTAAGGCCAGCGATGAAGCGCAGGTTGCGGCTCTGCTTGACGCGGACGCCTATGCGGCGCTGCTGGAAAACGAGTAAATATCTTGCCCCTTCACGCTGCGGGCATCTGCTGCCGGCAGCGTGAATGATTTTTGCCTGTTCAGGTAAGTAAAGACACATACGATTCACTGCACGTTTCAGGAACCATCGCTCATGACTCAGACTTTAGGTCAGCTTGAAAACCGCGGCGCCTTTATTGAACGTCACATCGGTCCGGATGCTCAGCAACAGCAGGAGATGCTGAACACCGTCGGCGCCGATTCGCTTAACGCCCTGATTGGCCAGATTGTGCCGCAGGATATTCAGCTGGCGACACCCCCGCAGGTGGGTGACGCGACTACCGAATTCGCCGCGCTGGCGGAACTGAAGGCGATCGCCGGTCGCAACAAGCGCTTCAAGTCTTACATCGGCATGGGTTACACCGCCGTGCAGCTGCCGCCGGTTATTCAGCGCAATATGCTGGAAAATCCGGGTTGGTATACCGCTTACACCCCTTACCAGCCGGAAGTTTCCCAGGGCCGCCTGGAATCACTGTTGAATTTCCAGCAGGTGACCCTCGATCTGACCGGGCTGGATATCGCTTCCGCGTCACTGCTGGATGAGGCGACCGCCGGCGCTGAAGCGATGGCGATGGCCAAACGCGTCAGCAAACTGAAGAATGCGAACCGCTTCTTCGTTGCCGCCGATGTACATCCGCAGACCCTGGATGTGGTGCGCACCCGCGCCGCAACCTTTGGCTTTGACGTCATCGTTGATGAGGCGGAAAAAGCGCTCGACCATCAGGACGTTTTCGGCGTGCTGCTGCAGCAGGTGGGTACCACCGGCGAAATTCATGACTACAGCAAGCTGATCGCCGATCTGAAAGCACGCAAAGTCGTGGTCAGCGTCGCCGCGGACTTCATGACGCTGGTTCTGTTGACCGCACCGGGCAAACAGGGGGCTGATATCGTCTTCGGCTCCGCCCAGCGTTTTGGCGTGCCGATGGGCTACGGCGGTCCGCATGCGGCCTTCTTTGCCGCAAAAGATGAATTTAAACGCTCGATGCCGGGCCGTATTATCGGCGTATCAAAAGATGCCGCCGGTAACACCGCGCTGCGTATGGCGATGCAGACCCGCGAACAGCATATCCGTCGCGAGAAAGCGAACTCCAATATTTGTACTTCCCAGGTACTGCTGGCAAATATCGCCAGCCTGTACGCGGTGTTCCACGGGCCAGAGGGCCTGAAGCGCATCGCCAGCCGCATCCACCGACTGACCGATATTCTGGCCGACGGGCTGCAGAAAAAAGGGCTCAAGCTGCGCCACGCTCACTACTTCGACACCCTGTGTGTGGACGTGGTCGACAAAGCGGCGGTGCTGGCACGCGCCGAAGCGCTGGAAATTAACCTGCGCAGCGACATCCATAACGCCGTTGGCATCACTCTTGACGAAGCGACAACCCGCGAAGATGTGCTGAACCTGTTCCGCGCTATTATTGGCGACGACCACGGCCTGGATATCGATGCCCTGGATAAAGACGTGGCCCTCGACAGCCGCTCGATCCCGGAAAGCATGCTGCGTAACGATGCGATCCTGACGCACCCGGTGTTCAATCGCTACCACAGCGAAACCGAGATGATGCGCTACATGCACTCGCTGGAGCGTAAAGATCTGGCGCTGAATCAGGCGATGATCCCGCTGGGATCCTGCACCATGAAGCTCAACGCCGCGGCGGAAATGATCCCGATCACCTGGCCTGAGTTTGCCGAGCTGCACCCGTTCTGCCCGGCAGAGCAGGCGGAAGGTTATCATCAGATGATCGCCCAGCTCTCCGACTGGCTGGTAAAACTGACCGGTTACGACGCCGTCTGCATGCAGCCAAACTCCGGCGCACAGGGCGAGTACGCGGGCCTGCTGGCTATTCGCCATTACCACGAAAGCCGCAATGAAGGCCATCGTGATATCTGCCTGATCCCAAGTTCTGCGCACGGCACCAACCCGGCGTCGGCACAGATGGCCGGCATGCAGGTGGTGGTCGTGGCCTGTGATAAAAACGGCAACATCGATCTCGCGGATCTGCGTCTCAAGGCGGAGCAGGCGGGTGAGAACCTCTCCTGCATCATGGTGACCTACCCGTCAACGCACGGCGTGTATGAAGAGACGATCCGCGAAGTGTGCGAAATCGTGCATCAGTTCGGCGGTCAGGTTTACCTCGACGGCGCTAACATGAACGCCCAGGTTGGTATTACTTCTCCGGGCTTTATCGGCGCGGACGTCTCGCACCTTAACCTGCACAAAACCTTCTGCATCCCGCATGGCGGCGGCGGTCCGGGTATGGGGCCGATCGGCGTCAAAGCGCATCTGGCGCCGTTTGTTCCGGGCCATAGCGTGGTACAGATCGAAGGGATGTTGACCCGTCAGGGCGCGGTTTCTGCCGCACCGTTCGGCAGCGCTTCCATTCTGCCAATCAGCTGGATGTATATCCGCATGATGGGCGCCGAAGGGCTGAAACAGGCGAGCCAGGTGGCCATCCTCAATGCCAACTACATCGCTACTCGTCTGAAAGAGGCGTTCCCGGTGCTTTACACCGGTCGCGACGGTCGCGTGGCGCACGAATGTATTCTGGATATTCGTCCTCTGAAAGAAGAGACCGGCATCAGCGAGCTGGATATTGCCAAGCGTCTGATCGACTTCGGCTTCCACGCACCGACGATGTCCTTCCCGGTGGCCGGTACGCTGATGGTTGAGCCGACGGAATCAGAAAGCAAAGTCGAGCTGGACCGCTTCATCGACGCGATGCTGGCGATTCGTGGGGAAATCGACCGCGTGAAAGCGGGCGAGTGGCCGCTGGAAGATAACCCGCTGGTGAACGCCCCGCATACCCAGGGAGAGCTGGTGGCGGAATGGCATCATCCGTATACCCGTGAGCTGGCGGTATTCCCGGCCGGTCTGGCGAATAAATACTGGCCGACGGTGAAGCGTCTGGACGATGTCTACGGTGACCGTAATCTGTTCTGCTCCTGCGTACCGATGAGCGAATACCAGTAATTCACTGACTGGACTATCTTTTAAAGGCGCTTCGGCGCCTTTATTTTTTGGGGGAGAGGATGGCGATAGCACTGATTACCGGCGCCAGCCGCGGAATAGGTAAGGCGACGGCGCTGCTGCTGGCACAGGAAGGGTATACCGTGGTGGTTAACTATCATCACAACATTAGCGCGGCGATGGCGGTGGTCAACGAGATTGTCGTCCTCGGCGGCAAAGCCGTTGCGCTGGGGGCCGATATCAGCGACGAGGCGCAGGTCATGGCGATGTTTGATGGGATCGACCGTCTTGAGGAGCCGCTGACCGCGTTGGTTAACAACGCCGGTATCCTGTTTGCGCAAAGCACCGTGGAAAACCTGACCGCCAGGCGGATTAATCAGGTGCTGAGTACTAATGTCACCGGCTATTTCCTCTGTTGCCGGGAGGCGGTGAAGCGGATGTCATATCGGCACGGCGGAAAAGGCGGGGCGATCGTCAATGTTTCATCGGCGGCATCGCGTCTGGGGGCGCCGGGGGAATATGTGGATTATGCCGCCTCGAAAGGGGCCGTGGATACGCTGACCACCGGACTGTCGCTGGAAGTGGCGGCGCAGGGGATTCGCGTTAACGGCGTGCGTCCCGGCTTTATCTATACTGAGATGCACGCCTCCGGCGGCGAGCCTGGGCGCGTGGATCGGGTAAAAGCGGGGCTGCCGATGCAACGCGGCGGGCAGCCGGAGGAGGTCGCACAGGCCATCGCCTGGCTACTGAGCGAGAAAGCCTCCTATGTGACCGGAAGCTTTCTCGAACTGGCCGGTGGGAAATAGTCCGCTGCCGGAGAGTCCCGGGCGGCGACGTGCGCCCTTCCCGGTCAGCCGTTTTGCGAGCTGATGTTATGACGCCAGCCACCGCCGCAGGCGCATTCCCCAACCGCTGGTCCAGCCGGTGGTGATCGACTTAACCTCGCCGCGAGAGATGACGATAAGCGTTGGCGTGACCTGAACGCCCCACTGGCGAGAAAGTCCGCCGTCGGGGTCGTTAACCGTGGGCAGCGCCATTTTCTTATGCGCCAGCCAGTTGGACAGCATGGCATCATCCCCGGAACGGAGCGCGACGGTCATGACATTGCCGCCGTTGCTCGCCAGCGCCGCTACGGATGGCGTCGTGTAACGGCACACTCCGCACCAGGTCGCCCAGACGTAGATCAGCAGCGGGCGCTGCTGGCTCATGGCGTGCAGATCGACCACGTTACCCTCCAGCGTCTGCAGCGGTGTAGTCGTCAGATTCGGCGGCAGCGCAGGTCGACGCAGATAATCCATCCCCACGATGAGCGCGCCGGCCAGCAGCAGCAGGATCATCAGCTCGCGCAGCCAGCGGCGTAATTTACTGACCATCGGCTTTTGCCAGCTGTTCTTTCACCAGCCCCTCCAGCTCCTGATAAGGAATCGCGCCGGCGACCATTTGATCGCCGATAATCGTCGCCGGGGTGCCCTGAATATTCAGCACCTGAGACAAAATCAGGTTCATCTTCAGCGAGTCCATTGTTTTATCATCGGTTTTCACCCCATCGGTCGCGGTTTTTTGCTGCGCGGCGAGAATACTCGCATTGTCGTGGTAGCCCTTTTTGGCCATCAGCCGCTGATGCAGCGCCCAGAATTTATCCGGCTGCTGGCGCCATGTGGAGAGCGCGGCTTTGGCGGCGTTAACCGAACTTTGCCCCTTAAACGGCAGCAGTTTTACAATCAGCAGGACATCAGGGTTATCGTGAACGATCTTCTCCAGCATCGGATCGAACTGCTTACAATACGGGCAGTTGTAATCGGTAAACGAGACGATAGTCAGGCGCGGCGCTTTGGCGCCCAGCCGCGGGCTGTCGGGATCGTTAAACAGCAGCTTTGCCAGCTGGTCGTTGGCGGAGGCATCCGCGGGTTCTGCCGGGGCGGCAAGGCTGAAGGTTGAAACGCACAGCAGAAGGAGTGCAGCGATGATTCTCATGATTATTGACCTTTTGCATCGGACAGAGTGGCGAGGAGTTCGTCGCGGCTGAGCAGCGGAGACAGCACGCGGCCCTGGGCTAATCCCGGTCCGTAAATTTGATTGAAGGGAACGGCGGCGCTGCCGCGAGTGGTCAGAAAGCGGCCGATCGCCGCCGACGGGCGACTCCAGTCGCCGCGCAGGGCCACCACGTCTGGTTCAGAGAGGGCGTTCTGAACGTCATCGCGCAACAATACGTTGTATTTATTGGCTTTGCAGGTGACGCACCAGTCGGCGGTGACGTCAATAAACAGTCGCTTATTGCTTGCCAGCGCATCGCTAATCGCCTGTTCGCTGAGCGGCTGCCAGTTCACGCGGTCGCGTCGCGATGTCTGGCCGTCAGGCGGTGACAGAAAAGCGACGACCCCGGCGACAGCTAACGTCAGCACGCCAGCCTTCAGCGTCGTGCGCCAGCGATAGCGCCAGAGCGTCGCCAGCAGCAGCGCGAGGGCCAGCAGCGCCGTCAGGGCGATAACCGGCATCCGACCGATATGCGCCGTCAGCAGGCTGAGCAGCCATACGGATGATCCCAGCATCATCAATCCGAGTATCACGCGCAGGACGTTCATCCAGCGTCCGGGGCGCGGCAGATGCCGGGCGAGACCTGGCCAGGCGGCAACCAGCAGCCACGGCAGACTCATGCCGACCCCCATGGCGAGGAAAATGCCCCACAGCAGCGGCAGCGGCGCGACCAGCGCGACCGAGACAGCGGTACCGAGAAACGGCGCCGTGCACGGCGTGGCCAGTAGCGTTGCGAAAGCGCCCTGGCAGAAATGGCCCATCAGACCCTTGCCGCCGCGGGTCGCCAGAAATGTACTGGTGCCGGAGGAGAGGCGAATCTCAAACAGCCCCAGCAGGCTGGCGCTGAACAGCACCATCACCAGCGCCATCGCGCCGATAAACCATGGGTTCTGAAACTGAATGCCCCAGCCCAGCGCCTGATTCCCCAGGCGAAGCAGAGTCATCATCAACGCCAGCGCCAGAAAGGACGCGACGATGCCGCAAACCGAGGCCAGAAACTGCCGGCGTACGGTTGCGCGCTCGCGCGTCCTGGTCTGCACCAGCGAACCGAGCTTCATGGCCAGTACCGGCAGGACGCAGGGCATAACATTCAGAATCAGCCCGCCGGCAAGGGCCATCAGCAAGACCCACCATAAAGCCGGCGCCTGCGCCGGGAGGCCTTCGCTAACGATCGACGTGCTCTCCTGCGCCAGACCGTTGTCGGCAAGGACCAGCGACAGACGTTTGCCGCTGAGGTCAGGTGCCGCCTCACCCCAGCTGTCGGTGACCGGGATCTGCGCGACCAGCGTCTCGCCGTTCAGTGAGAAGGTGGGTTTGCCGAAATCGACATTCTCCATGCTGTCGATAAACAGCGACGGCTGCCGCCAGCCGGCTTCGCGAACGGCGGTAACCGTGAGCTTTCCGCCGCCATAGGCCGAGGTCAGCCGGGACGTCAGGCCGTCCGGGCGCGGGAGCGTGCCCAGTGCGCGGGTAAAATCATAGCCAAAGCCATCTCCCGCAGCGGTGGTCATATCCAGCGCAAAGGGATAGTCGGTCAGAATGCAGACATTGCTACAGGTGGAAAGTGTCAGCACGCCGCTTAAGATCTGCGGCACCGGTCCGTGGATTTCCAGCGGAAAGCTGACGTTACCGTGGTAGCCCTGGGTGGTGATTCCCGCGACGTCAAATCGCTGCGGCGTTGGCCAGTGCCAGGTGACATCCAGCGGCGTTTTCCAGGCGATAGCGGGCGCGATGCCGCCTTCCCCCGGGGAGCGCCAGTAGGTTTTCCAGCCTTTTTCCAGCGCCACATCAAGCAGCAGGCGCGTTGTGCCGCTATCGTCGTTTTGTGCGCGCAGCCGGACGCTGGCGTGTTGATTCTCAGCGGCGCGTAGCCAGCCGCTGTCGGCGGCCTGGCTGACGGGCAGCCATAGCCAAAGCAGGCAGACCAGCAGTCGCCTGAATACCATAAGCATAAATTTTCTCCGTAAATGATTGATTAACCTGAACTGTCAGGGAAATCCTCATTCACGGAAGACGCACAATCGCAAATGCACCCGTAGCCGGGGAGGGGAAATAACGCGGGGAGGCCAGAGGCGGACAATGCGCGGCGGTATTGCCGCCAGCAGCGTGAGCAGTAGCGCGACGGCAAACAGCGCGCCTTCAAACAGCACCGGCGGGGCGGCGAGCAGTGATTTCGCACTCAGCTCGCAGGGAGTTACCGGCGCTTCGGCCGTATCCTCACCCTGCTGGATCGATTGCGTCACGGCGGTAGCATTCATGACCAGCGCGTGCAGCCCGGCCATACGCTGCGCGGTGCATACCAGCACCACCAGACAGGCAAGGGCTACAAGAAGAATGGCTTTTCGCTGTCGCTTAATCATTTTCGCCTCTGTGATTCACGAGGCTTATCTTATCGGGCGAACGCGTTTTAGCAATGTTAAAGCTGTAAAGAAGTGTCTGTAAGACCGGCAAGCGCCCTCTCCTCTGGCGAGGCGAGGGCGCGACTGAGAGGGAATCAGAGATTTTCGCCGTTGCTGGCAATGACCTCTTTATACCAGTTGAAACTTTTCTTACGCGAGCGGGACATGTCGCCGGTGCCATCGTCATGTTTGTTCACGTAGATAAAGCCGTAGCGTTTGCTGTACTGGCCGGTGGTAAAGGAGACGCAGTCGATACAGCCCCACGGGGTATAGCCCATCAGTTCGACGCCATCGTAAGTCACCGCTTTGATCATCTCTTCCACATGCGCACGCAGGTAGTCGATACGGTAGTCGTCGTTGATGCTGCCGTCTTCTTCAACTTTGTCGTAGGCGCCGAAGCCGTTTTCAACGATAAACAGCGGTTTCTGATAGCGTTCGTACAGTTCGCACAGCGAGTAGCGCAGGCCCACCGGGTCAATCTGCCAGCCCCAGTCGGAGGCTTTGACATGCGGGTTCGGCACGCTGCCTTCGAAGCCGGAGATGGCATCGCCGCTGCCGCCTTCCGCTTTGACCGCGTTGGTCATGTAGTAGCTGAAACCGAGGTAATCGCAGGTGCCTTCACGCAGGATCTGTTCATCGCCCGCTTCCATCACGATGTTAAAACCGCGGCGCTCCCACTCGTTGAGAACATAGGTCGGGTAGTAGCCGCGCAGCTGCACGTCGGTAAAGACGTAGCGTTCACGCATCGACTCCTGGGCGAACATCACGTCTTCCGGCTTACAGGAGAACGGATAGAGCGCCACCATTGCCAGCATGCAACCAACCTGCATCTGCGGATTGATGCGTCGCGCCGCTTTCACCGCCAGCGCGCTGGCAACGAACTGGTGATGCAGCACCTGGTACATGGTCTCTTCCGGGTTTTCGTAGTCGGTATAGACCACGCCGGAACAGCAGTAGCCGAACAGCGGGGCGCGCCAGTTGCGCTGGTTATTGATCTCGTTGAAGGTCATCCAGTATTTTACTTTGTGCTTATAGCGCTCGAAGACCACTTCGGCGAAGCGCACAAAGAAATCGACCACTTTGCGGTTGGTCCAGCCACCGTACTGCTGCACCAGATGCAGCGGCATTTCGAAGTGGGAGAGGGTGATCACCGGCTCGATGTTGTACTTCAACAGCTCATCGAACATGTCGTCATAGAACTTCAGCCCCTCTTCGTTCGGCTGAGTTTCGTCGCCGAGCGGGAAGATGCGGGTCCAGGCGATGGAGGTGCGGAAACATTTGAAGCCCATCTCGGCGAACAGCTTGATGTCTTCTTTGTAGCGGCCGTGGAAATCAATGGCTTCGTGGTTCGGGTAATATTTACCCGGCTCTACCTGGTGGGTAATCTCGCGCGGTACGCCGTGGGCGCCGCCGGTCAGCACGTCGCAAATACTCGGGCCTTTGCCGTCTTTATTCCAGCCGCCTTCCACCTGGTGCGCCGCGACCGCACCGCCCCATAAAAAGTCTTTCGGTAAGGTGATTTTTTTCATCTTTGCTCGTCTCATCAAATAGCATCTGTTTACGAGTCTAACAAAGGGAATATAAATGTCACGATATAACAATTTCCCTCAGCTGGAATATGTTACATCGAAAAAACAGGGTGTTATTTTCAGGCGAGTTTACGTGCTAATTTACGCCCCAGGGACTCCAGAATATAAATAACCGGAATTTGGGTGGTAATATCATATACGCCGCCGATGCGCGTTTGCGGGACGTGCCAGGAGAGGTTGAAGTCTGCCAGCTTCGCCAGTCGGGAGTGTTCATGGCTGGTCACCGACATTACTTTGCAGTTGTGCAGGCTGAACTGGCTGGCGAAGCGGAGAATCTCTTCAGTCTCCCCGGAAACGGAAAGAACGATCGCCAGCGCGTTACGCGCCATGTCGTTGGTGACCGGGAAATAAGGATCGTCGATATGATTGCTGAATTTCCCGACGTTGGAGAAAAAGCGTGCGCCATATTTTGCCAACGCGCCGGAGGTACCGGCGCCAACAAATATAATACGTTCTGACGCGAGAATAATATCGACGGCACGATCGAGTAAATTATCAAATTCGTCATTGTTGACGCTTTTAAAAAAACTCATTATTTCACTGGCACCGATATTTGCCTGTTGTGGCTGGTTCTGCTCGAGATATAATTTAAAGCGGACGCGAAACTCCGAGTAGCCTTCGCACTGCAGTTTGCGACAAAAGCGCAGGACGGTGGTCGTGGAGACCCCGGCGGCTTCTGCTAGCTCGCGGATGGTCATATACATCACTTTGTCACGATTCTTAATGACGTAGTGGTAGACCATCATCTCAAGATTATTGAGACTGGCGATCGCGGCGTGGGAGAACATACTCACAGTAATAACTCACAATTCATAATGACCAGGATGGAATTATATCATGCAGCCGAATGACATAACCTTTTTTCAGCGCTTTCAGGACGACATCCTCGCCGGGCGCAAAACCATCACCATTCGTAATGCCGCCGAGTCGCATTTTAAAACCGGCGACGTGCTGCGCGTTGGCCGCTATGAAGATGACGGCTATTTTTGCACGATAAGCGTGGTGGCGACGTCCACGGTAACGCTCGATACGCTCACGGAACGTCACGCCGAACAGGAGAATATGACCCTCGCGCAGCTGCGTCAGGTCATTGCGGAGATCTATCCAGGCGAAGACCAGTTTTATGTTATTGAATTCAAAAGGCTTTGATAAAACAGCGAACGACTGTTAGTTGAAATTTTAATGTAACATTATGATTTTATAGTGTTTACAAATATTAATCTTTTTATTTTAGCTAACAGGTGTTCACTGGAATCATTCTCAGTTACCCTAGGTGAGCATTGAAAGCGTTCTTGTTTTCGGAGTCAAATATGGTTCGCAAACCATTAATCACACAGGGTTATTCTTTGGCAGAGGAAGTCGCCAACAGCATCAGTCACGGTATCGGGCTGGTATTTGGCATCGTTGGCCTCGTCCTCCTGCTGGTGCAGGCGGTCGACAGCAACGCCAGCGCAACGGCGATTACCAGCTATAGCCTGTACGGCGGCAGCATGATTATGCTGTTCCTCGCCTCTACCCTCTATCATGCTATTCCCCATCAGCGAGCCAAGCTGTGGCTGAAAAAATTCGATCACTGCGCCATCTATCTGCTGATAGCGGGAACCTATACGCCTTTTCTACTGGTAGGGCTCAATTCACCGCTTGCGCGCGGCCTGATGGTGGTCATCTGGAGCCTGGCGCTGCTGGGGATCTTGTTTAAGCTCACCATTGCGCACCGCTTTAAGGTCCTCTCACTGGTGACCTATCTGACGATGGGCTGGCTGTCGCTGATCGTGGTTTATCAGCTGGCGATCAAACTGGCGGCTGGGGGGGTAACGCTGCTGGCGGTCGGGGGCGTGGTGTATTCGCTGGGGGTTATCTTCTACGTCTGCAAGCGCATTCCTTATAACCATGCAATCTGGCACGGTTTTGTGCTGGGCGGCAGCGTATGTCACTTCCTGGCCATTTATTTGTACGTCGGTCAGGTATAAATAAGAGGCCGCATCGGCGGGGAATTTCCCGGCGGTGCGGCGCTTGCCGAAACGACAGCACCGCACAGTCCGGGATGTTGCCGCCTGAAGAGCCTGGCAGCGTTAAGGCGATCTTCGCGCTTTAACTCTCTTCCAGTGAATAGGGCAGCGGAACGATGCTTAATGTACCGGCATCATCGCGCACGCGGAAGACGCTGTCTGGTTCCATATCGTTATTCATCACGACCTGCACCAGCAGTTGACCATCATCCAGCAGCACAGCTGCCAGCACGGTGCCGGTCCGGCGCCAGTTCTCACCCATCTTCAGCTCAAGGTCTTCTCCGGCTTCCGGGACGCGGCTCGCTTTCCCGGCCAGATACCACAGGGCGCGTTTGTTCGCACCGCGGAATTTCGCCCGGGCGACCATTTCCTGACCGGTATAGCAGCCTTTCTTAAAGCTGATGCCGCCCAATGCCTGCAGGTTTGTCGCCTGCGGGATGAACTGCGCGCTGTTGGCGCTGTCTATGACCGGCAGGCCGGCTTCGATGTTGAGCGCCAGCCACTGCTGGCTGTTGTTCAACTGCGCATCGCTGCGCAACGCGTCGGTTACGCGGGTGGCGGTTGCCACATCGGTCACCAGCAGAAAGCGCTCCGCCGGATGTTCAAACCACAGCAGGCTGGTCACGCCGTCGCTGACGAGCGGTTTGTCGCTGCCCGGAAGTTCGCTGAACAGCGGCGCCAGCGCGGCGCGGGCCTGGAAACCGGCAACGCCCAGCAGGACGTGTTCATCATCGGCGGCAATGGTCACTTTAGAGAACACCGCATATTTCTTCAGTTCAGCGAGCTGGGAATCGCGCAGGCTGCGGCGTTCAATCCAGGTAAAACCACCGTCGCGGCGGAAAACCCGCAGGTTGCTCCACATCTTGCCCTTGGCATCGCAGTGCGCGGCAAGCAGATGCCGATCGTCGGTTAATGCGCTGACATCGGCGGTAATCTGCCCCTGCAGATACTTCTCGCCATCCTGACCGGTAATCGTTGCCAGCGCCCAGTCATCCAGCGTCATCAGCGTTAACGGCAGACGAGAGGAAGAAGAAGGCTGACGCGGAGGAAAAGGTGTAAAAGCCATAGTCATGTCCTGAATAGCTTAACGCAGAGTGAATAGCTAATGGTAAAAGAGCTATGGTGCAATGCAAGTGCTTTTGGCAGGCCATTTGTGCCCTGAAAGCACAAACGGGGAAACAAAGGAGAAAGATAAAGCCATATTTTAAATGTGGTTTTTGTGGAATGGCGTTCTCTGTTCTCGATATTGCTGTAAAGTAAGTGCAAAAAACGGGTTAAACTAACCTATCAACAACGTCTTGTCAGGCAGCGCTTCGGCGACCTGAAGGGCGCGTAAGACTCTCTTTATGCTGGAAGGACAACATGGACATTACGAATAAAGCCCGCATCCACTGGGCATGCCGCAGGGGTATGCGTGAACTTGATATCTCCATCATGCCGTTTTTCGAGTATGAGTACGATACGCTCAGCGATGAAGACAAACAGCTGTTTATCCGTCTGTTAGAAAACGACGATCCGGATCTGTTTAACTGGCTGATGAATCATGGCGAACCGGCTGATGCGCAACTGCAACGGATGGTAAAATTAATCCAGACTCGGAATCGGGAACGTGGTCCTGTGGCAATCTGATTTACGCATCTCCTGGCGCTCACAGTGGTTCTCGCTGCTGCTGCACGGCATTGTGGCGGCTATTGTGCTGCTGATGCCCTGGCCGCTGAGCTACACGCCGCTATGGCTATTGCTGCTGTCGCTGGTGGTGTTCGACAGCGTGCGCAGCCAGCGGCGGATCCACGCCTGTCGGGGGGAAATAAAGCTGATGACCGATTCGCGTTTGCGTTGGCAAAAAGCGGAATGGGAGATTGTCGGCACGCCGTGGGTGATTAATAGCGGGATGTTGCTGCGTCTGCAGGATATGCAAACGCGTCGCCGCCAGCATCTGTGGATCGCTGCAGACAGTATGGACGCCAAAGAGTGGCGAGATCTGCGCCGGTTGGTGTTACAAAAACCGGCACAGGAGTAAAAGCCTGTCAGGCGAACTGCTCAGCCATTTCGCCGAGGATTTGCTCGCACCAGTTCTGGATGCGATCGTCGCTCAGGTCATACTGATTCGTCTCATCGAGCGCCAGGCCAACAAACAGCTGGCCATCGGCGATAATCGGTTTCTGGCTGGTGAATTCGTAACCTTCCGTCGGCCAGTAACCGATAAACTTAACGCCTTTGGCGCTCAGTTTGTCGTGCAGCATTCCCAGTGCGTCAAGGAACCATTCGCCGTAACCCAACTGGTCACCCATGCCATACAGCGCCACAATTTTATCCTGCAGATCCAGTGCGTCCAGCTGTTGCCAGACGGCTTCCCAGTCTTCCTGAATTTCGCCGAAATCCCACGTCGGGATACCGAGAATCAACACGTCATACTGTGTCATCAGGGAAGGGGAATCATCTTTCAGATTATGCAGCGTCACTAATTCCGGGCCGATGATATCGCGGATCTTCTCCGCTGCCATCTCGGTGTAGCAGGTACTGGAGCCGTAAAAAAGACCTATGTTCATGGCGTAAACATCTCAATTCATGCGGTGATTTTGCGGCTAGTTTATCAGAAAGCCGTCGTCAGCCGCATACTTAAGCTGTTCCGCCAGCTGGCCGGGAAAAAACAGCGCCGCCGTTTTTGCCAGCCGGGCCACTTATTTGGGTATACTGAAGCCGTTTTAACGAGCAAAGAGGGCGATGTGAAAGAGGATCTCGCACGAATCGAACAGTTTCTTGATGCCTTGTGGCTGGAGCGCAATCTGGCGGAAAATACGCTGAGCGCCTACCGTCGGGATCTGACGATGGTATTGGAATGGCTGCATCATCGCGAGTTATCGCTGGTTAGCGCCAGCGGCGAGGATCTTCAGGCGCTGCTGGCCGAGAGACAAACGGGCGGCTATAAAGCCACCAGTACCGCGCGGCTGTTGAGCGCCGTGCGCCGTTTCTTCCAGCACCTCTATCGGGAGAAAATTCGTCCGGATGACCCCAGCGCGCTGCTGGCGTCACCGAAACTGCCGCAGCGGCTGCCGAAAGATCTGAGTGAGGCTCAGGTCGAACGTCTGCTGCAGGCGCCGCTGGTCGAGCAGCCTCTGGAACTCCGCGATAAAGCGATGCTTGAGGTGCTGTACGCGACCGGCCTGCGCGTGTCGGAACTGGTGGGCCTGACGATGAGCGACATCAGCCTGCGTCAGGGCGTCCTGCGGGTGGTGGGTAAAGGGAACAAAGAACGGCTGGTCCCGCTTGGCGAAGAGGCGGTGCTGTGGGTTGAGAACTACCTGGAGTACGGGCGCCCCTGGCTGCTGAACGGCGTGGCATCTGATGTGCTTTTTCCAAGTCAGCGCGCGCAGCAAATGACGCGCCAGACCTTCTGGCATCGGATTAAGCACTATGCCGTGCTGGCCGGAATAGATAGCGCGAAGCTCTCCCCGCACGTTTTACGCCATGCGTTTGCCACGCATTTACTTAACCATGGCGCAGATTTACGCGTGGTACAGATGCTGTTGGGACACAGCGATCTCTCAACGACGCAGATCTACACCCATGTCGCGACCGAGCGTCTGAGACAACTTCATCAACAGCACCACCCGCGGGCGTGAGTGCTGAATAAAAGGACTGAGTATGAAAAAAGGTTTATTGATGTTTACGCTGCTGGCGGCGACGCTGTCCGGTGCGGCCCATGCGGATAACGCGGCTATCAAACAGTCGCTGGCTAAACTGGGCGTACAGAATACGGATATTCAGCCATCGCCGGTTGCCGGAATGAGCACCGTACTGACCGACAGCGGCGTGCTGTATGTGACCGATGACGGTAAACACGTCATCCAGGGGCCGATGTATGATGTCGGCGGCGCACAGCCGGTAAACGTCACCAACGCGCTGCTGGTGGGCAAGCTGAACGCGCTGGAAAAAGAGATGATTATCTATAAAGCGCCGCAGGAAAAACACGTTATCACCGTTTTCACCGACATCACCTGCGGCTACTGCCACAAGCTGCACGAAGAGATGAGCGACTATAACGCGCTGGGAATTACCGTTCGCTACCTGGCCTTCCCGCGCCAGGGCCTGCAAAGCCAGACCGAGCAGGATATGAAAGCCATCTGGTGCGCCAAAGATCGTAACAAAGCGCTGGATGACGCGATGAGCGGTAAAGGTATTCAGCCGGCGAGCTGCCAGGTCGATATCAGCAAACACTACACGCTTGGCGTGCAGTTCGGCGTTAACGGCACGCCGGCGATGGTGCTGAGCAACGGCTACGTGCTTCCGGGTTATCAGGGGCCGAAAGAGCTGAAAGCCTTCCTTGATGAGCATCAAAAACAGACAAGCGGTAAATAATTCGCGTGAAACAACAGATACAACTACGCCGCCGTGAGGTGGTTGAAGGGGCTGAGCTCCCCGCCGACCTGCCGCCGCTGCTGCAGCGGCTGTACGCCAGCCGCGGCGTCCTGCATGCCCAGGAGCTCGAACGCAGCGTCAAAGGCATGCTGCCGTGGACGCAGCTGAACGGCATCGAAAAAGCCGTTGAGATGCTCTACGACGCATTCAGGCAAGAGCGGCATATCGTCGTGGTCGGTGATTTTGACGCCGATGGCGCCACCAGTACCGCGCTGAGCGTGCTGGCGCTGCGCGCGCTGGGCTACAGCAATGTCTCCTATCTGGTGCCAAATCGTTTTGAAGATGGCTACGGGTTAAGCCCCGAAGTAGTCGATCAGGCCCACGCCCGCGGGGCGCAGATGATTATGACCGTGGATAACGGCATCTCTTCCCATGCCGGCGTCGATCGTGCCCACGCATTGGGGATCCCGGTGGTCGTGACCGATCACCATCTACCGGGTGAGACGCTGCCGGCAGCGGAAGCCATTGTGAACCCCAATCTGCGCGACTGCGATTTCCCCTCGAAATCGCTGGCCGGCGTCGGGGTAGCGTTCTATTTGATGCTGGCGCTGCGCACGTTCCTGCGTGATAAAAATTGGTTTGAAGAACGGGGCATCACGCCGCCGAATCTTGCCGAACTGCTGGATCTGGTCGCGCTCGGGACGGTGGCTGACGTTGTGCCGCTGGATGCTAATAACCGCATTCTCACCTGGCAAGGGCTGAGCCGTATCCGTGCCGGTAAGTGCCGTCCGGGGATCAAAGCGCTGCTGGAGATTGCCAACCGCGATCCGCAAAAGCTGGCCGCCAGCGACCTGGGGTTTGCCCTGGGACCGCGGCTGAATGCGGCAGGCCGGCTGGATGATATGTCGGTCGGCGTGGCGCTGCTGTTGTGTGATAACGTCGGCGAAGCGCGGATGCTGGCTAATGAACTGGATGCGCTGAACCAGACGCGCAAAGAGATTGAGCAAGGGATGCAGGCGGAGGCGCTCACGCTGTGCCAGCAGCTGGAACGCAGCGGCGACACGCTGCCCGGGGGGCTGGCGATGTATCATCCGCAGTGGCACCAGGGCGTGGTGGGGATTCTGGCGTCGCGGATTAAAGAGCGTTTCCATCGCCCGGTTATCGCCTTCGCCCCAACCGGCGACGGGCTGTTAAAAGGCTCCGGGCGCTCTATCCAGGGGTTGCACATGCGCGATGCGCTTGAGCGCCTTGATACGCTGCATCCGGGGCTGATTCTCAAGTTCGGCGGCCATGCGATGGCGGCGGGGCTGTCGCTGGAAGAGGCGCGTTTTGAGGAGTTTCAGCTGCGTTTCGGCGAACTGGTCACCGAGTGGCTGGATCCGGCGCTGTTGCAGGGAGAAGTGATCTCTGACGGCCCGCTGGAAACGGCTGAGATGAGCATGGAAGTTGCGCATCTGCTTCGTGAGGCGGGACCCTGGGGACAGATGTTCCCGGAGCCGCTGTTTGACGGTCGTTTCCGCCTGTTACAGCAGCGCCTGGTGGGCGAGCGACATCTTAAAGTGATGGTCGAACCGGTTGGCGGCGGCCCGCTGCTGGACGGGATTGCCTTCAACGTTGATACTTCGATTTGGCCGGATAACGGCGTACGCGAAGTCACTCTGGCCTATAAGCTCGATATTAATGAGTTCCGAGGCAACCGCAGCCTGCAGCTTATCATTGACCATCTCTGGCCGGTCTGACGAAAAAGCCGTCAACAAACAGGCTGACGGAAAGCCGAAGTATATATAAAAGAGAGCGGGGATCCGGTACAATTCCGCTCTTATCACCGCATTTTGTCGAATCCATTAAAAGAAAATCGATCATGTTTGAAATAAATCCGGTAAAAAACCGCATTCAGGACCTCACGGAGCGCTCTGACGTTCTTAGGGGGTATCTTTGACTACGATGCTAAGAAAGAGCGTCTGGAAGAAGTAAACGCCGAGCTGGAACAGCCGGACGTGTGGAACGAACCTGAGCGCGCACAGGCGTTGGGTAAAGAGCGTTCTTCACTGGAAGCCATCGTCGAGACGTTGGATCAAATGTCCCAGGGGCTGGAAGATGTTTCCGGACTACTGGAGCTGGCTGTCGAAGCCGAAGACGAAGAGACCTTCAACGAAGCCGTTGCCGAACTTGACGTGCTGGAAGAGAAACTGGCGCAGCTTGAGTTCCGCCGCATGTTCTCCGGCGAGTATGACAGCGCCGATTGCTATCTCGATATTCAGGCCGGTTCCGGCGGTACGGAAGCCCAGGACTGGGCCAGCATGCTGACACGTATGTATCTGCGCTGGGCCGAAGCGCGCGGCTTCAAGACCGAGATTATTGAAGAGTCAGAAGGTGAAGTGGCGGGCATTAAGTCCGTGACCATCAAGATTATCGGCGATTACGCCTACGGCTGGCTGCGTACCGAAACCGGCGTCCACCGCCTGGTGCGCAAGAGCCCGTTCGATTCCGGCGGCCGTCGCCACACCTCCTTCAGCTCCGCATTTGTCTATCCGGAAGTGGATGACGATATTGATATCGAAATCAACCCGGCGGACCTGCGCATTGACGTTTACCGCGCCTCCGGTGCGGGTGGTCAGCACGTTAACCGTACGGAATCCGCGGTGCGTATCACCCACATTCCGACCGGCTTAGTGACGCAGTGCCAGAACGACCGTTCACAGCACAAGAACAAAGACCAGGCCATGAAGCAGATGAAAGCCAAGCTTTATGAGCTGGAAATGCAGAAGAAAAATGCCGAGAAGCAGGCGATGGAAGATACCAAATCCGACATCGGCTGGGGCAGCCAGATCCGTTCTTACGTGCTGGATGACTCCCGCATTAAAGATCTGCGCACCGGGGTGGAAACCCGCAATACTCAGGCCGTGCTTGACGGCAGCCTGGATCAATTTATCGAAGCAAGTTTGAAAGCAGGGTTATGAGGAACCAACATGTCTGAACAACAAGCACAGGGCGCTGACGCGGCAATTGACCTTAATAATGAACTGAAAGCCCGTCGTGAAAAGCTGGCTCAGCTTCGTGAGCAGGGTATCCCGTTCCCGAACGATTTCCGTCGTGACCATACCTCTGACCAACTGCACGCTGACTTCGATGCGAAAGAAAACGAAGAGCTGGAAGCACTGAACGTTGAAGTCTCCGTTGCTGGTCGTATGATGACCCGCCGTATTATGGGTAAAGCCTCTTTCGTCACTCTGCAGGATGTCGGCGGCCGCATTCAGCTGTACGTCGCGCGTGACGATCTGCCGGAAGGCGTCTACAACGAGCAGTTCAAAAAATGGGACCTCGGCGATATCATCGCGGCGCGCGGTAAGCTGTTTAAAACCAAAACCGGCGAGCTGTCTATCCACTGCACCGAACTGCGTCTGCTGACCAAAGCCCTGCGCCCGCTGCCGGACAAATTCCACGGCCTGCAGGATCAGGAAGCGCGCTACCGTCAGCGCTACCTGGATCTGATCTCCAACGACGAATCCCGCAAGACCTTTAAGGTTCGCTCCCAGATTCTGGCCGGTATCCGCCAGTTCATGGTCGGTCGCGGCTTTATGGAAGTCGAAACCCCGATGATGCAGGTGATCCCTGGCGGCGCGTCTGCCCGTCCGTTCATCACCCATCACAACGCGCTGGATATGGACATGTACCTGCGTATCGCGCCGGAACTGTATCTGAAGCGTCTGGTTGTGGGCGGCTTCGAACGCGTATTCGAAATCAACCGTAACTTCCGTAACGAAGGCATCTCCGTGCGTCATAACCCAGAGTTCACCATGATGGAACTCTACATGGCGTACGCGGACTATAAAGATCTGATCGAGCTGACCGAATCCCTGTTCCGTACCCTGGCGCAGGATATTCTGGGCAACACCGCGGTTCCTTATGGCGATCAGACCTTCGACTTCGGTAAGCCGTTTGAAAAACTGACCATGCGTGAAGCTATCAAGAAATACCGTCCGGAAACCGAGATGGCGGATCTGGATAACTTCGATTCCGCAAAAGCGATTGCAGAGTCTATCGGCATTCACGTTGAGAAGAGCTGGGGTCTGGGCCGTATCGTGACGGAGATCTTTGAAGAAGTGGCGGAAGCGCACCTGATTCAGCCGACCTTTATCACCGAATACCCGGCGGAAGTCTCTCCGCTGGCGCGTCGTAATGACCAGAACCCGGAAATTACCGACCGCTTTGAGTTCTTTATCGGCGGCCGTGAAATCGGTAACGGCTTCAGCGAGCTCAACGACGCGGAAGATCAGGCGCAGCGCTTCCAGGACCAGGTGAATGCGAAAGCCGCTGGTGACGATGAAGCTATGTTCTACGATGAAGACTACGTGACCGCGCTGGAACACGGCCTGCCGCCGACCGCCGGTCTGGGTATCGGTATTGACCGTATGGTGATGCTGTTTACCAACAGCCATACCATCCGCGACGTCATCCTGTTCCCGGCAATGCGCCCGGTTAAATAAGAGCGACCGTCAAAAACATAACCCCGGCTACAGGCCGGGGTTTTTTTTTGTGCCCCGCTGCGCGAGTCGCGGGAGGATGCGGACAGGCGGCGAAAAACCGCTATCCGGCAAGACCGTTAATAGCGCAGCTGCGCGACATAGTTTCTCAACGCCTGCCGGGCATTATCGTCAGCCGCTTCGAGCACCATCCACGGACTGTAGGCCCACGGGGTGAGCGCCAGCGCTTGCAGTAAATCTTCCAGCTCACACCACTGATAGTCCATGACCTCGTCGCTATTGGCCAGCACCGGACTGATAATGCGTGCGGCGTAAACCGGGCAGACTTCGTTTTCGACAATTCCGTTTGGGGCCACCGCCCGGTAACGAAACGCCGGATGAACGGAGGCGATGTTGGCAATGTTAACGCCCAGTTCAAAACGGCTGCGCCGCGTCACGGCCTGTTCAAACGTCTCTCCGCTCTGGGGATGTCCGCAGACGGAGTTGGTCCAGACCCCGGGCCAGGCTTTTTTACCCAGTGAACGGCGCGTCACCAGCAGCTGGCCGTGGTCATTAAACAACCAGCAGGAAAAGGCGAGGTGCAAAGGGGTATTAAGGGTATGGGCGGCATATTTTTCCAGCCTGCCAACAGGCTTATCTTGCTCATCGAGCAAAATGACATGTTCCCCGGTCATGACAACTCCTGATAATAAAAATGACCCGGCATACGCTCGCCTGGTCACACACTCGGCACTAGGGTAGCCGATAACCGCTCGAAAGGCATTACCAAAACACGCTTCGGGCGCTGCAGACGGGGAAACACGAATCCGACAACGCAAGCGTATCGATTGGGGATCTGCCTGCGGGCTGGTATGATAGTTGTCCGTTGTGACGAGATGAGAGCTGTGCTGAGTGCAGGACGCCTGATGAGAAAACGCTTTTTTATCATGATGATGTTGGTCAGCAGCCTGGTGATTGCAGGATGTTCCAGTTCATCTGATTCCGGTTCCGTCTACACCGTGAAACGCGGCGATACGTTGTACCGTATTTCCCGGACAACTGGTACCAGCATTAAAGATCTGGCCCGACTGAATAATATCTCCCCACCGTATACTATTGAGGTTGGACAGCGTCTGAAGCTGAATCCGGCCTCGGGCGCCACAAAGGGCGGTTCATCCGGGAAGAGCAGCGCCGGTAAGCGCACCGCGGCCAGCAAGCCGCCGGCCACGCTGCCGCCGGTCTCCTGGCCACCGGTGGGGCAACGGTGCTGGCGCTGGCCGACCAGCGGTAAAGTTATCCTGCCTTATTCATCAAATGATGGTGGTAATAAGGGGATTGATATTGCCGGCACGCGCGGCCAGCCGGTCTATGCGGCAGGGGCGGGTAAAGTGGTGTACGTCGGTAATCAGCTCCGCGGTTACGGTAATCTGATCATGATTAAACATGGTGAGGATTACATCAGCGCCTATGCCCATAATGACAAAATGATGGTCAATAACGGTCAGAACGTGAAGATTGGTCAGCAGATAGCCACGATGGGAAGTAGCGACGCCGATTCCGTGCGCCTGCATTTCCAGATTCGCTACCGGGCGACGGCTATCGATCCACAGCGCTATTTACCGCCGCAGGGCAGTAAGCCAAAGTGCTAAGAGGTTATTTTATCAGCAGTTAGCGTGATTCAGTCTTGTAAGACGGTGCGTAAGGTCTATAATGGCCCTCGCACCTCAACGCGGGCGTAGTTCAATGGTAGAACGAGAGCTTCCCAAGCTCTATACGAGGGTTCGATTCCCTTCGCCCGCTCCAGAATTTCTCCTGTGATAACATATCTTAGATAACATACTGTTTTTGAAACAAGTTTCTGAAATTGTATTGCATATCAGCCTCTCGTTTTAGCGCTCAAAAATACACCGGCAGTTGTCACGGAAAGTTACGGTTAGATGAACGTTTAACTCAACTCGGCGACGGTTCCAGATTGACGCCGCGATAGCAAAACGCAAACGAAAAAGCCTGACCGGGCATTGTCATTTCATCCCCTCCTATTAAAACAACGGCTTTTCTCGACAAATAGCCATCTGAAATCCGGGTACAGTAGGGTCGGTGTTGTCCATTCCGGAAACTTAATTTGACCCGCGGGAGCCCGTTATCATGTTCAGCCATATGCGTATTGCCAGACCCGTCACCGACCTGGCGCGCGCTTGCACCATGTACAGCCAGGGATTAGAACTCCAACGAATTGCGGATTTTACCGACCATGCCGGCTTTAGTGGGATAATGGTGGGCCGTCCGGAGCTGGCCTGGCATATTGAGTTCACCCACTGTCACGATCATCCGCGTCAGCCTGCACCGACCGATGAAGATCTGCTCGTGCTCTATTACCCCGATAAAGCAGCCTGGCAGCAGGCGTGCGCCAGAATGACGGCGGCGGGCTTTCGTACGATGAGGTCGTTTAATCCCTACTGGGATACCAACGGCAAAACATTTGTCGATGATGACGGTTATCGGGTGGTGCTTCAGAACCGCGACTGGCCATAGATTGAGGGCTCTCGTGGAACAGAGCGGCGGTTCAGGTGGCCCTGTCGGCGGCAGAACTCCAGGCGTTGAGTGCGGATATTTGCTATTCTGCATCACGTCAGGTTATTGAAGAGATTGAGAAATGGGGTCGTTTATCGTCGTCGTCTGTGTCATATGGCTTTTGTATCTAGGCGTGAAAATGCTGACCCGGACTCTGTATAAAACGGAACCCATAAACGCCAAACCAGAGCGCGATGTCTGGGGGTGCTGGGAAGGTGAAGGTCCGCTGTACCGTCGCGTCAATCGCGCAACGAAAGATGAAGATGATGAGGGATTGTTTCAGTCGGTCAACCGGCGGCAACAGGCCAGGACAGAGGAAAAAGACGTGAACGCCTCTGCTGCGTTCTACCAGTCCAGAGAGTGGCGCGCGCTTCGCTATCAGGCACTCAAAAAATATGGCGGTGCCTGTAGTGCCTGCGGGCGTTCGGCGGCAAAACATGGGGTGGTCATCCATGTCGATCATATTCGGCCCCGCAGTAAATACCCGCATCTGGCGCTGCGCCTGGATAACCTCCAGCTGTTATGCCACGAATGTAATCTTGCAAAAGGCAACCGCGACGAAATTAAATGGCGTTAGCAGCCGGTCTGGGTGCGCTTTTTTATCCCCTGGTTCGGAGTCAGGGCTCTGCGAATCGCAGGAAAAATACCCTAAAAATGCGCGCAAAGCGTCGTGTTTGATGCAGTCGTTGCGTCATACCGGTTTCTGTCCGGCCTGGCGTCGGTTGCATATGTGAACGTCACTCTGTGACTAAATAATCAAGAGTGTGACTTATCGATACTTTCCCCTGTCGCGAAGACCAACCTCGTATTTACCCTACTTTTTATCGCGTTTTATTCGCAGCGCGCCTCAGCCTTGAGTATGAATATCTGTTTGTTCAACTTGTTGTTTATAAACATATAATTGCATTCATTGTTATCATTTGAGATGTCAATCACATTTTGTTGTCAGCCAACTTTAAATCTATAAAAGTAGACGTTTGTCGACTTTTCATCTAAAAGATGGGGGTGAGGGGCTAGACAAAACCAGAAGCTGGTTATCAAATAGTTAAAAAATATCGTGCCTCATGTAAATGATTGGCCAGTGTAAACATGGCTAACACGCTTTCCGCGGTCTCTCTGCGCTGCGGTGCATCTTATCTGGAGAAGTTATGCATTCCTCTGTGAATAAAAATGAAAGCCGGACCTTCTTTGGTCATCCATATCCGCTAGGTTCGTTGTTCTTTACCGAAATGTGGGAGCGATTCTCGTTTTACGGCATTCGCCCCTTATTGATTCTGTTTATGGCCGCCACGGTTTACGACGGCGGTATGGGGCTGGCGCGTGAAAATGCCTCGGCGATCGTCGGTATCTTCGCCGGCAGTATGTACCTTGCGGCGTTACCGGGCGGCTGGCTGGCGGATAACTGGCTGGGCCAGCAAAAGGCGGTCTGGTACGGATCGATTCTCATCGCGTTGGGTCATCTGTCGATTGCTCTGTCAGCGGTGCTGGGTGACAACCTGTTCTTTATCGGGCTGATGCTTATCGTACTGGGATCGGGTCTGTTCAAAACCTGCATCTCGGTTATGGTTGGCACGCTGTACAAGAAAGGGGATGCGCGTCGTGACGGTGGATTCTCGCTGTTCTACATGGGCATCAATATGGGGTCGTTCATCGCGCCGCTGATTTCCGGCTGGTTGATTAAATCACACGGCTGGCACTGGGGCTTTGGCATCGGTGGCATCGGGATGCTGGTGGCGCTGGTGATCTTCCGGGTCTTTGCGGTACCGGCGATGAAGCGCTACGACAGCGAAGTGGGCCTCGATTCAACCTGGAATAGCCCGGTGGCGAAGAAGAACGGCGTGGGCGCCTGGCTGCTGGCGCTGGCCGTAGGTGCCGCGGTGATTATCACGCTGATTGCGCAGGGCGTGATTGTGGTTAACCCTGTTGCCGTTGCCAGTATGCTGGTATACGTGATTGCCGCTTCGGTCGTTCTCTATTTCATCTATCTGTTTGCCTTCGCCGGACTGAGCCGCAAAGAGCGCGCCCGTCTGCTGGTGTGCTTTATTCTGCTGGTTTCCGCCGCCTTCTTCTGGTCGGCATTTGAGCAGAAGCCGACCTCCTTCAACCTGTTCGCCAATGATTATACCAACCGTATGATCGGCAGCTTTGAGATCCCGGCGGTCTGGTTCCAGTCAATCAACGCGCTGTTTATTATTCTGTTGGCGCCGGTCTTTAGCTGGGCATGGCCGGCCATGGCGCGTAATGGCGTCCGTCCGAGCAGCATCACCAAATTCGTCATCGGCATTCTCTGCGCCGCTGCGGGCTTTGGCCTGATGATGCTGGCGGCACAGAATGTGCTGAACAACGGCGGGGCCGGCGTATCACCGTTCTGGCTGGTAGGCAGTATTCTGATGCTGACCCTGGGCGAGCTGTGCCTGAGCCCGATTGGCCTGGCAACCATGACGCTGCTGGCGCCGGAAAGAATGCGCGGCCAGATGATGGGGCTGTGGTTCTGCGCCAGTGCGCTGGGTAACCTGGCGGCCGGCCTGATCGGCGGCCATGTGAAAGCTGATCAGCTGGATATGCTGCCAGATCTCTTTGCACGTTGTTCGATTGCGCTGCTGATCTGCGCCGCCGTACTCTGCGTGCTGATCGTTCCGGTGCGCCGGATGCTGGAAAATACGCAGAACAAAACCGCACAAAAACCGGCTACCCACGCCTGACGGCAACGGAAACTGACAGTCGGTAAGCTGGCGCGTAAAGCGCCAGCTTTTTTTTCGTCTGAAATTTAACGGGAAATATCCGTCGGCCACACCATCGCCAGCGAGATATCCCCTTGGGTGAGTCCGCGACTTTTTCCCGGGCATATTATGAATGACCAGCGAACGGGCTGGAGGCAGTGAACATCAGCGCTATGGCGGGGCAGGGGAAACCGTAAGAAAATGAGGCTGGCGGGATCAGCGCGGGCCGTCTGTCGGAGACGACCCGCTTCGGGTATTAACGGTAAACAATCCCGCCATCGATCAGGATCGACTGACCGGTCATATAGTCGGAATCCGGGCCGGCCAGATAGGCGACCAGGCTCGCCACATCGTCCGGCGTTTCCGCACGGCCAAGCGCAATCCCTTCTACATATTTTTTATAGGTCTCACCGACCGGCGCACCGGTAATTTCGGCAAAGCGCTTATCGATTTCGGTCCACATGCCGGTCCCGACAATCCCCGGGCAGTAGGCGTTCACGGTGATCCCGCGGCTGGCGTACTCTTTCGCTGCCGCCTGGGTCAGGGCGCGAACGGCAAATTTAGTGGCGGAATAGATCCCCAGCAGGGCAAAACCGTCGTGCCCGGCAATGGAGCAGGCGTTAATGATTTTGCCGTTTTGCTTGCGGTCGATAAATTTTTTCGCCGCGGCCTGAATGCCCCATAGCGTCCCCTGAACGTTGATACGCATGATGCGATCGACCTCTTCAGGGGTCACGTCGGCGAGCGCCTGTACCTGAGCAATCCCCGCGTTGTTCACGATGATATCAAAGCCGCCCAGCTCCTTTTCCGCCCGATCAATGGCGGCATACACCTGGTCACGTTCAGCAATATTCGCCACGAAGGTGGCGGCCTTACGGCCCAGCGCTTCAACTTCGGCGGCGACCGCCGCAATCCCTTCCGGGTTCACGTCGACAAGCATCAACGACGCACCCTCTTTGGCCAGACGTAAAGCAATACCGCGGCCGATGCCCTGACCGGCACCGGTGACTAATGCAACTTTATTTTCGATAGCCATTTCTGTACACACCTTGTACTGATTAAGAAACGATGGATGCCTGATGGAGAAAAGATTCGCTGTACGAAGGCGCAGGCCTGGCGTACTGCCCATCGGCGGCAAAGGATAAAACTACTCTATAGGTATGGATAAACGTGGCCTACCCCCCGGTTGGGGGGGATAATGGCGTATGCACGGGATGAGGAGGTTATGGCGCTATGGAATTGTTACCCCCGACGGATGACGCATTAAGCGAGTTTGTTCATCAGGAACCGTTTCGCCTTGCGCGCACCTTGCCGCTTATCGCGACGCGCTTTACGCCGCCGCGCACACCGGGGGTATTGCAGTCGCGCGATCGTCTGCTGCAGCGGCTGGACGCCGCGCTCACCAGCACGCTAACGCTGGTATGCGCCCCCGCCGGGTTCGGCAAAACCACGCTGCTGGCCCAGTGGTATCAGCATCGGCAGCAGCAGGGGAGTACGCTGGCCTGGCTGAGCATTGATGAAGATGACAACACGCCCTTCCTGTTTATGCGCTATCTGCAGGCGGCGCTGCGGCCGCTCTGGCAAGCGGCGAATGCTCTGCCGGAAAGCGCCCCCGGAGACGACTTTCGGCTGTTTCTCGCCGGGCTCGTCAACCAGCTGCACAGCTATCCGATTTCGCTGTCTCTGATCCTCGATGATTACCAGAATATTGCTCACCCGGAGATTCATGATGGTTTGAACTGGCTGCTGAACCACGCGCCGCCGTCTCTGCATCTGATTATTGCCAGTCGCAGCCAGCCGCCCCTGGCGCTGAGTCGCCTGCACATGGAGGATCGGCTGGTGGAGATCGATGATCGTGCTCTGCGGTTTAATGCTGAGGAGGCCAGAACCTATTTTGCCACGTCGATCTCCCCGGCACCGGATCCGCAGGAGATTCCGCGCCTGATTGCCCGCACGGAGGGGTGGGTTGCCGGTATGAAAATGGCGGCTTTAGCAAGCGGCAGCGCCCATTGTTGCCCGACCGACGGCAAGCTGAATACCGCTTCCCGCGCCCTCTCTCGCTACCTGGAAGAGGTGATCTTTGCGCCATTGCCCGCCGGGGTGTTGGACTTTCTTCTGCGAACCGCAATACTCAACCGCCTGCATCCGTCGCTGTGCGATGCCGTGACCGGGAAAGGCAACGGAGAGGCGATGCTGGCGTGGGTAGCCCGGCACAATCTGTTTCTCTCGGCCCTGGATGCGGACGGGTTCTGGTTCCGCTACCACCCGCTGATGCGCGAAGCGCTGCTGTATCGTCTGCAGCACAGTGCGCAGGTGGATATCCGCGTACTGCATGAACAGGCCAGCAACTGGTTTGCCGGACAGCAGCTGTGGGCCGAGGCGATTCGCCATGCGCTGGCCGCCGGGAAAACGGGGGCCGGACACGCGGAAGCCGGCGTGCAGTCGCTGGCGGAAGAGGGCGATATCGAGACGATGGTGCGCTGGATCCGCTATCTGCCGGCAAATCTGGACCCTTCCCGCATCGAGCTGCAAACGAACCTCGCCTGGGCGCTCGCACACCGTTTTCGTTTCCACGATGCCCGCCAGCTGCTGGACGCCATTGAGTCGCTGGCGGTCGCCAACCGCAGCGCGATGGCCCACAGTTCGTGGGTGAAGCTCCGCGTGGTTCGGGCGATCTGCGAAGCTTTCGCCGACAATATTGCCCAGAGTATTGCTATCGTGGAACCTCTGCTGCACGAGGTGCCCTGCGGCGATATCTGGGTGGATGGCCTGGTGTGCAATATTCTCAGCTACTGCCATCTGGCGAACGCCCGGCCGCAACAGGCGCTGGATGTCCAGCAGCGGGTAGCGGGTATGCGGGTGGCGAACCGCAATCTGTTCGTCGAGGTCTACCGGGCGTTTGTGATGGCCCAGGGATACCTGCGCCAGGGCAATCTGGCCGAAGCGCAGCGGCAGGCGGGGCGGGCGCTACAGTATGCCGAACAGCAGACCGGTCCTCACTCCAGCAGCGGCGCCACCCTGGCGCCGATTCTGGCCGAAATCGCCTGGGAGCAGGGGGAGGTACAGCGCATCCCCACTCTGCTGACGCTCCGTCTTGAGATGATCGATGACTTTTGCCCGCCGGATGGGTTTAGCCGCTGCTATATCGTGCTGGCGAAGCTGGCGCAACGTGATGGCCGGACGGATGAGATGACATCGCTGCTGCTGCATGCCGAAGGCCTGGCGGTTCAGCGTGGATGGCTGCGGGCGCAGGCGCCGCTGCTGGCTGAGCGTATTGCCAATGCGCTCCACGCCGGCGATCGCGCGGCGGCTGACAGTTTGCTTCGTCGCCTTCAGGGACTGTCTCTCGGCGCGGAGAAAAATGATGTGGTGAGCGCCTGTTTAACCCTCAGTCAGAGCCGGATGCTGATGGCCGACGGACAACCGCTGGCGGCGGCGCGGCAGCTCGATACGCTGGCCGCTGAGCAGGAGCGCGGCGGCGAGTGGCTGTTTGCCGTACGCCTGCGGCTTATTCAGGCCGTCGCCCTGTGGCGCGCCGGGGAACGGGAGCGGGCGATAACGGTGGGGATCCCGACGCTGCATCGCGCCTTTCAGCAAAAACTGTGGCGCAGCCTGCTTGATGGCGGAGAAGAGATGGCCTCATTACTGGCGGCTACCCGGCAGCGTGGGGGGCACGACGAGGTCTTCAGCGATGCGCTGACGCAGCACCTCGCCAGATTCAACGCTGCCGGGATCTTGCCGACCGTCAGCCGTCGGGCGCCCGCGCAGCTTCGCCTGACCGAGCGGGAGCAGCAGACGCTGGAGCTGATCGCCGAAGGCTACTCCAACAAAGAGATCGCGCGGGCCCTGGGAATTACGGCCGAAACCGTGAAGTGGCATCTCAAGCAGCTGTACGACAAGCTGCAGGTCAATGGTCGGATTCAGGCGGTGAATCAGGCGCGCGAGTGGCAGTTATTCCGCTGACGCCCGCTCGCCGGCACGCAAGGGGCGCCTCAGCGCGCCTGTTTGCCCAGATTATCCAGCGCCGGGCCGCGGTAATCTCCGCCTAATGCCTTAATCAGCGTAATGTCGCTGCTCAACCGCTGCGCCTCGATATCCAGCAGGAGCAATTGCTGGGCGATAACGGGACGACGCGCTTCCTGAGCCGCATAGTAGCTGACCAGCCCCCGCTGATAGTGGGCGCTGGCGCTGCGGGAGGTAGCCATGGCGGCCGTCACCTTCAGCTTCTGCAGCACCACCTGCTGATTAAGATCGTTCAGCTCGCTGGAGCCGATCGCCACATCGCGCACGGCATCCAGTACCGCCTGGTTGTACTGTTTGATCAGAATATTGCTGGCGGTGCGGACCGATTGCAGATTGGCATTCAGCCGGCCGCCGTCGAAGATCGGCAGATACAGCCCCGGCAGCAGGTTGATCTGCTGGAAGGACGATTTAAACAGATCCCCGACGCTCAGGGCGTTGTATCCCCAGAAGGCCTTGATATCAAAGTGCGGGTAAAACGCCGCCTTCGCCGCATCGACCTGGCTTAATGACGCCGTGACGTAGCCGCGCAGCGCCTGGAGATCCGGGCGGCGGGCCAGCAGTTCAAAGGAGAGCGAGTCGGGCAGCGTTTCCTGTAGCGTCGGCAGGGGGACCGGATGGATCTCCGGCATGCTGCGCGCATCGGCGCCGATCAGCGCCCGCAATGTTTCCCGATACTGCGTCAGCGTCCCGTTTGCCGTAATGATCTGCTGCTGCGCCGCCAGCAGCTCGGCCTGGGCATTGGCGATATCCACGCTATCCTCAACGCCGCGCTGGGTACGGTGCTCATGCGCCTGCACCGAGAGACGGGCAATCTCTTCCAGCTGATGCAACAACGTCATCTTCTGGAAGGTGGCCTGCATGGCAAAGTACAGCTGCGCCACGCTGCTGGCGAGATCCAGCTCGATTCCCGCCGTTTCCGCCTGACGCGCATTTTTCTCGCCAATGGCGGCGGCAACGCGGGCGCGATCGGCTCCCCATAAATCAATATTCAGCGTGGCACCGACGCCGACGGTATTCAGGGTGTACCACGGACCATTTTTATCGACCGGCAGCGAGTAAGAGTAGGGCCAGGTGAACTGTTTGTTGGTAACCCGCAGTCGGTTCTGAGCCGCCACGGCGGTGGCCTGGACGCCCATTGCCGACTGCGCCAGCTCTACGGTGGACTGCGATTGCGCAATCCGCAGCCGGGCGGCCTGCATGGTCGGGGAGTTTTGCAGCGCGCGGTTGACCAGCATATTAAGCTGGGCATCGTGATAGCCCTCCCACCATCTGGCCGCTGGCCAGCCGCTGTTGGCAAGGTGAATCACCTGCGCGAGTTCAGCCTGCTGCGGGTTCACGATGGTGACCTGGCCCGGATCGTCCTGAATTAACGCGCAGCCGGTGACCAGCGTCAGAAGGAAGGCGAGCGGTGAGTAGCGCAGGAAGCGGGCTGCGGTGTCCATTTTTCTCATGACTTATCTGCCTGTCGCGAAAGCGGTAAAGGTGCGGACGACCAGCTCGGTAATGTCGTCAGCAGAGTGATCAGCGGGCGGCCAAAAGGATTACCGGGGTCGGGCCGAAGCTCGCCGAACGGCACGGGCGCCTGCTGCCGGTCGATATCATCGGCATAGGCCTCGAGCGACCCGGCGCAGTGGCGCAGAAAGGTATCTCCCGGCGCGGCGTACAGCCGGTACCCTTCGCTGAAGCGTACGATTTCGAGGGCCTGCGTCCAGGTGGCCTTCACCGGCCAGGTTTTTGCCTCGGGATGCGGGTGAGCATAAGCATTCAGCGGTTCAGCCGCCACCCGATGCATCAGCGTTTCGGCGCTGTTGAGGGCGTGAAACAGCGGCACTAACTGCACCTCATCGCGACTGGCGCGCAGGTCATCGGCAATCCGCCGGTAGAGATCGGCCAGCCGCGATTTGAGCTGCGGGGCCTCGCTATCCGGCCACAGGTAGAGGTGGACAATCGAAGAGACCAGCACGCCGAGCAAAATACCGATGACGCGATCGCGCAGCTCGGTCAAATTGGTCAGCGGGCCAAACCAGCTGAGAAACGCCAGTGAGAAGGTAAAGCCGATCTGAATCCCGGCGTAGGCGATGCGTTCAGACCCCGCTGCTATCCAGGCCGACAGCGCCATCACCGGCAGGGTCATCGCCAGCAGGCCGACGATAGATTCGGTATGCGGCTGAATAAAGACGATCATTAACAGCGCCAGCAGGGTCGCGAGCAGGGCACCGCCTGTTCGCAGCCAGGTTTTCTGCAGCGTCGCGCCGAGCCCCGGCTGGGCGACAATGACACAGCTGAGCATAATCGTATGGATACCCTGCCAGTCGGCGGCGGTATAAAAAACGTAGCACAGCAGCGTTGCCAGCAGCGTTTTAAGCGCGAAGTGCAGATACGCGGGGTTCGACCAGGCGTCAGGCAGCAGCAGGGGCGCTTTTTCCTCTTCGCCAGCCGGCACCGGCACCGGTTCGCCGCGCGCCAGCTGGCTCAGCGTCGCGGCCATCTCTTGCAAAATGACGCCGTTCGCCGTATCCCGCGCGCTGGCCTCCGGCAGGGTTGCCGGACGCGTGCTGAGGTCCAGATTGTGCGCCAGCGTCGAGAGCGCGGCGGCAAGCTGCAGACGCCCGGCGGAAGGGGACTCTTCCGGCTGAAGCAGCGCGGCCAGATGATAGCAGTGAAGGGTGGCGGCCATCAGGGATTGCCACGCCTGCGGGTTATCGGCTATCTCTGGGCTGGAGCGGGTCGCCTGCTGATACAGAGACTGAAGCTGGGCGAACTGTTCGGCAATTTCTTTGAAAGTTGGCGGAGAACCGGCGTCCGGCCCGGCGAGAAGCGCCGCCACCCGGCGAAGCAAGAACACCATTCTCGCTTTGAACTGGTAGCCGGGAAAAGCCTGCTGAAAACCGGCGTTGACCAGCAGCGTGACCACGATGGCGAGGTTGATGACGACCCATAGCCAGAGCAGCAGACGCACCAGAATCTCACTCTGGCTGGTCATCGAGGGGAAAGTCTGCGCGTAGATAACGACCAGCGCGACGACGAAAAAGGCCAGCCCCAGCTTGCCCAGCACCCGCATCAGATAGATGGCGCCGAAAAACAGCGCTACCGAGGCGACCAGGCGGATCAGCGGATAGTCATAAGTCCATTTGATGATCAGCAGCACACAGCCCAGCGCCACGCTGACGGTGAGGAAAAAGACCACGCTCACCAGCTTTATCATCAGCACGTTAGGCTGGCTGACGTAAAACACCACGATCAGCGCCACGGCCAAAAAAGGGATCTGCAGGGTCATAAACAGGACGATCAGCACCGCGCAGCTCAGGGTCAGGCGCAGGGTGTAGTTTGCCCTCCCCGGCGCGTCGCGGAGTTCCCGGTGCAGAAATGACCAGACGTTCTGCATAGCGCCTCCTTACTGAGGCTGAAGAACGGCGCTGGCAGAGGCGCCCATACGGAAGAGTTCGGGGTCAGGATCTTTCACCGCGATCTTCACCGGGAAACGCTGCGAAACATGAACCCAGTTGATGCTCTTCTGAATAATCGGCAGACCTTCAATCACGCTCCCGCCTTCAGGCAGCACGCCGGAGCCGACGGAATCGACCACGCCGGCGAACGATTTATCATGATTGGTCATGATGGTGACTCTGGCCGCTACGCCGGGGCGGACGTTTTTAAGATCGGTTTCGCGGAAGTTGGCGATGACATACCAGCGGTCGTCATCCATTAAGGTAAATACCGGTTTTAACGCCGAGGCGTACTGGCCGACGGTGGTTTTCAGCGCCACCACCACGCCGTTAAAAGGCGCCCGGACTTCGGTAAATTCCAGGTGCAGTTCCGCCAGCGCGATCTGCGCCAGAATCCCCGCCCGCTGGGCAACCATGGCGTCAACGCCGGTCACAGCGGCCGAAGCCTGTTTCGCTTGCAGCAGCGTGGCGTCGAGTTCTGCGCGTGCGGCTTTTTCGGCGGTTCGCGCCTGGTCGAGATCCTCTTGTGAAGCAAAGCCCTGCGGGACTAATGGTTCAAGACGCGTGCGTGACGAAGTGGTCTGTTTTACCAGCGCCTTCGCCCGTTCTACCGCGGCGGCGACGGACTGGGCGTTGTACTCCTGGGCCTTAATTGTGCGCCGGGTCAGCATGATTTGCGCATCCAGCGTGGTCAGCCTGGCCCGGGCGTCATCGAGCATCGCCTGATAGGGGCGCGGATCGAGACGAAACAGCAGATCGCCTTTTTTCACCCGCTGGTTGTCGCGGATGGGCATCTCCACGATCCGGCCGCTCACTTCCGGCACCACGTCGATGGTATCGGTATAGACGTAAGCATCATTGGTTTCCGGCGAGGTCTGAAGCTGCCAGATAACCAGGATAAGCGCCACGATCGCGGCGAGGACGAGGGCCAGCAGAGGCCACTTTTTCCGTAATACGCTTGGGCTGGAGTTTGTCATAGGGGCTTAGTAAACAAAGAAAAGGAACCACAGGAGCGTGGCGAACAGGAACATCAGAGCCAGGTAGCTGAATACCAGCGGAGAAAAACGTGATTGCCAGCCTTTGCGGACGATCAGGATATGACAGGGAATGAGTAACAGCACGCCGCCCAATAAACAGAAAAACCAGCCAGGAAATGCGGCGCCTAATACCGGAATCGCTGGTGATAATGAACAACCAGAGAGAAATAAGAACATGAATAATAGCGCCGGACGTGCCAGCTTCACTCGATAATTCAAAGGATAGTTCCTGAGCGCTCATACCATTGTGGAGTGAGTTTAATCGCCCTCACGGGGAAATAAAAGCAAAGGGAAGAGACGGGCTGTCTATTTTATGGGGGGCGTCAGCGCCGCTCCTGCAGGAAAAGTGAATATAAAGGCGTTTATTTCGCATTAATGCGATAAATCTTATGACATATATGAAGGTGATTTTTGATTTCACCATAGCTGGCGTTCCGCGGCGGGGCTATGCTTAGCTCCTGAACAAGAAAAATAATTGAGGCAATGTCATGGATAAGGAATTACTGGAGGCGGGCTACCGGGCATACACCGGCGAGAAGATTGATGTCTACTTCAACACGGACATCTGCCAGCACTCGGGGAACTGCGTTCGCGGTAGCGCAAAACTCTTCAACCTGAAGCGTAAGCCGTGGATCATCCCGGATGAAGTGGATGTCGCCACCGTCGTGCGTGTGATCGACACCTGCCCGAGCGGCGCCCTGAAGTATCGCCAGAAATAAGTGAGGAAATGATGGAAATACTGGAAGGCCATAACAAGTTTTACGTCAACGATGCGGCAGGGAATCAGGTCGCGGAAATTGTTTTTGTTCCCACCGGCGAACATCTCAGCATTATTGAGCATACCGATGTCGACGAGAGCCTGAAAGGGCAGGGGGTAGGCAAACAGCTGGTGGCGAAAGTGGTGGAAAAGATGCGCGGAGAACAGCGTAAAATTATCCCGCTATGTCCCTTTGCGAAACATGAGTTTGATAATACCCGCGAGTACGATGATATCCGGGCCTGAAATAAAAGCACCGGTCTCAGCCGGTGCTCAGTTTTAGATGATGAAGGGCTTTTGCATCCGGGATGCCTGTTATTGGCGATGATGGCGAATAATATTCTGGCGCCAGCATGGTTCCGGCCTGTCGCCTGACTTCCGGCGTAGCGACCGGGAAGCGCTTCTGTCGTCAGCCCGGGCCCTCGTTTTCCAGCTTCTGCCTTTTGCGCAGGTGCGGGAAAATGGTCATCCATATCGCGACCACCACCAGCGTGCCAATCCCGCCAAGCGCCGCGGCCGGTACGGCACCCATCCACGCTGCCAGCAGGCCAGACTCAAACTCCCCAAGCTGGTTTGAGGTATTAATGAAGATAGCGTTCACCGCATTGACCCGGCCGCGCATATCATCCGGCGTATCCAGCTGTACCAGCGCGCCGCGAATCACCATGCTCACCATATCAAACCCACCCAGCGCGGCTAACGCCAGCAGGGAAATCCACAGCTGAGCAGAAAGCGCAAACACCAGCGTCGCCAGGCCAAAGCCGGCCACCGAGGCGAACATGATCAGACCCACGTTTTTCTCCAGCTTGTGGCGACTGAGCCAGACGCCCACCAGCAGCGCGCCAACCGAAGGGGCGCCGCGCAGCATCCCCAGCCCCCATGGGCCGGTATGGAGAATATCCTGGGCGAAGATCGGTAATAGCGCCGTCGCGCCTCCGAGGAGGACGGCAAACAGATCGAGCGAAATCACGCCCAGCACATCTTTTCGCTCGCGGATAAAATGCACCCCGGCAAACAGGTTTTTGAGGTTCATCGGCAGACGGGTTTGCGGCGGCCGCTCGTAGCGCAGTCGGCTTACCAGTACAAGAGAGAACAGATAGAACAGCGCCGATACGCCGTACACCACTTCCGGACCCGCCACGTACAGCAGACCGCCAAGCGTTGGGCCGATAATGACCGCCGCCTGTCCTCCGACGGAACTGGCCGCCATCGCGCGCGCGAGGATCGGCGGCGGTACCAGCGCCGGCAGCATAGAGGTGATTGCCGGCCACTCCAGCGCTTTTGCCACCGAGATTAAAAAGACCAGCCCCCAAATCTCAATCTTGTCCGCCCAATGCAGCAGCGTCAGCGCAACCAGCCCGAGTAACGCTATCCATTCAATGAACTGGCCAAGCAGTACAATCCGTCGCCGATCGAACTGATCCGCAAGGTGTCCCGCAGGGAGCGCCAGCAGGACCGAGGGTAAGAATTGCATCAGGCCGATCATCCCGAGCGCCATCGCGCTATGGGTGATGGCATAAATTTGCCAGCTAACGGCAACCGAAAACATTTGAAAACCGAATGATGAGCAGGTGCGCGCCAGCCAAAAGGTGACGAACGACCTGTGCCGCAGCAGTGAATCTTCCGCTGCGGATACCTGTGAACCCATAGTCTTATCCCATTTAAAGCCAATATTCCGGCCAGCATCGTCGTACCGGCCTGGTGCGAAGTCCGTCAGGGACTTTTATTATTTTTTACCACCTGACAAGGTGCGATATCTTGTGAGTTCGGGCAGTGGCAAGGCGTGCGCTTTGCTACCTGGCGCTTAGCGTCAATGGGATTGATTATATGCATCCCCCTGGTCGCAGGCGCGTTATTTGAGGGCGGCAGTGATGCGCCGCCGGCCGTGGCAGAGGGTAAGAGGCCGGCAATGAGAACCGCAGACTATCTCGCCGATGTGCGGCTGCGCCGCCTTGATGATGCTTTTGCCGGGCCGCCCTTCTGGCGCGTTTCTTAACCGGGTGCGTAAATTATTCGGCCTGCCGCCGGGGGCAGTAAGCCAATGTCGTTGGGGGACTGAGTGGCTGGTTTGTGCCAGGAGGGGACGTTTGCTTTGTTCTCGCTAGATCAATCATAGGGGAGATTAATGGGTACTATTAGTTGTTAATCGACATTACTATGTTTTGCTTATGCTTCATGAATCAAGTGACAGGAGTTATGACATGGATATCAATGAGTTTCCACCGGGAGTAATGGAACATCTTGGCTGGTATGTATACCGACTAATTGATCCAAGGGATGGAAGTACCTTCTACGTGGGTAAAGGGAAAGGGAATCGTGTTTTTGCTCATATGCGTGGTGAGGTCGCCGCGGCTGATGATGATGAATTACTTAGCAACAAACTCAAGCAACTTCGAGAGATAAGATTGGCTGGTCTTGATGTCATCCATGTCATCCACCGACACGGTATGGCTGATGAAAAGACTGCTTACGAGGTTGAAGCCGCACTTATAGACGCCTACCCCGGTTTAACTAACATCATGAACGGTGCTGGCAGCAATGAATATGGCGCTGCACACATCAAAGAGTTAATCGCAACATACCAACCTGAAACAGTCGTGTTTCAACATAAAGTCCTGATGATATCCGTGAACAGAAGTTCAAAGGATGTAGACCTCTATGATGCTGTTCGTTTTAGCTGGCGTGTCAGTGTTGAGCGTGCTCGTAAGGCTGAAGTTATACTGGCTACAGTTAGAGGAATCGTAAGGGGGGTGTATGTGGCTGATGAGTGGCTCAAATCTACCCGTGAGAATTTCCCTGAGATGCCTTCATGGGATGCAGACGATGAGTTTGAATCTACTCAAAAATCCCGCTTTGGGTTCCGAGGAAGAGTAGCATCCCCAGATATATTACAGCATTACCTAGGTAAAAAAATTCCGGATGATCTGAGAAAGAAAGGTGCGATGTCTCCTGTGAAATATTCTCCTGGCTTTTGATTTCTGAATGGGGCTGATTTCTATTCATAGTCACTTTTCGCCCATGGGCGGCCTTTGGTCGCTCAAACCAACCCAACCCTCAGATTCATCCTCTCTACCGTCAAATGCCTCTTTGAGATGTGCCGCCGATCTCACCAGCTGAACGGCCTGACAGGTAACCATACTGGGAAATGGAGACGGCTGAGCAGTCCAGCCCGCTGCCAACGGCCCGCTGCTGCTCATCGAGAGCCGGTGGATTACGCCCGTTAGTCCCGCCGCGAAGCCGAACCCGGAGCCAGGGGTTTTACCCCTGATTCGCCATAGCCATCTGAATTGATATCAGGGCTGAAGTTTAATGGAGAATCCCGACCCGGATGGTCGGGTTTTTCATGCTGGACGGAGCTGAAAATGGATGGGATTTACCCGGCAATGCTGGTGGGATAGCGTCCCGGCGAAAAACGCTGAATAAGATCCTCCAGATTATCGCCAGTGACCGGCGGTGAGATCAGATAGCCCTGAAAGCGATCGATGCCCAACGCCTTCAGCATATTAAATTTTTCCAGGCTATCGACCCCTTCGGCAATGCAGCGGCTACCGGAAAGCTGGCAGTAATAGATCAGGCTTTTGATCAGCGCCAGGGCGTGGGGATCCCGCTGCAGATCGTTGACGATACTGATATCCAGCTTGTACTCATTAAAGCGCACGGTGCGGACTGGAAACAGGACGCTGCTGCGCGAAAAGCAGTCGTCAAGCATGATGCGAAAGCCCTGCTGCTGTAAGCGGGCGATCGTATCGCCCGTTTTACTGTGACGATTGAGATCGACAGTTTCGGCAAATTCCAGTACCAGCCTCTCACCCTGCTGCGGTTCCTGCAGCTGCTGACGGGCCGCCTCCATCATCCGGATAATGTTGCTGTTGTTGGCGATGACCGGCGGGATGTTAACCGCGAAATAATAGTCGCCCGGGTATTGATTGATATTCTGCACGGCCTCCTGCAGGACGAATGCCGTGAGCAGCAGCCAGGCATATTCCGAGCGTATCTGCGGCAGAAACTCGGCTGGCAACAGTACATCGCCATTGCGTCGCCAGCGCGACAGCATTTCGATGCCCTGCAACATCAGGCGGCCATCGGTGATGGGCTGAAACACAGGAAACACTTGCCGGCAGTGAATGGCATGGATGAACTCGCGTTCAAAAGCGGAGAGCGCGGTAACCGCGCTCGTTTTCTGTCCTTTGGTCTGGCTACCGGGAAAACGGTTGGCCAGATGGGGATGATGTTCAACCATCTTTTTCAGTCCTGAGCTTCTCTGGGTGTAGAGGGTTTTGTGACTAAGCCCCCGACGTTGTGCCTGATGATTGATGCTGAATCCCCGCAGCCAGTCCAGCGCGGTGCTCAGTTCCGGTTTGGTCACGCCGGCGGCCGGTTTAGCGCAGATAATCATCTCCTGAGACGCCAGCTGCGCCAGTAGGGGATAGCGTTGTCCGCCGTCGGGTCTGAGCAGCGCCGCCAGCTGTCGACAGGGTAAATCAGAGGCGACGGCCCGTACCCTGGCCAGATGGCGCGGCTTGCCGACCTGATGTAACAGCGTCTGCCACAGCCAGTTGGCCGGGCTGCGGCTGAGGATCAGCATCGGCAGCGGAACGGCGCTGTGTTTCAGCAGCAGCCCCGCCTGCCGCAGAGTGAGCAGCAGCCAGAACGGATCGTCGGGTAAAAAAACCACGATACGCCTGACGGTCACAATATCGGGGATTAACAGCGCCTCATGAAGCTGAGGGAACAGGCGCCTGGGCCGCAGCAGGCCGCCGTCGTCCATCAGGGAAGACAGCCCCTCGGCGGCTATCGCGCAGGGCGAAAGAATATAGTCCACCGGCGGGGAGGCCTGCGTCGCGCAGCCCTTACTGGTAGACAAACGTCACCCCAATAATGGACTGCACATTACCTGCCGTCACCTGACCCGTGGTTCGCGCATAGGTCGCGGTGAGCCCCAGATTGACCGGCGAAGTGCCGACCGTACCCAGCGACACCGTGCTGTTGGCGGGCACGATGCTGCCGTTACGCGTCATCTGTACGCCAATCCCCTGCGCCGCCGACGTCGAAGCGGTATTGCTGAAGATCGAATTGGCGGTATCGGCGGTGGTGCCGGAAAGGTAGTAGCCGAGATTCTGGTTTTGCGCGCAATGAACCGTCACCGGAACGGCCATTGAGCCAGGATAATCCGGAAGCGTTACCGTCACATCGCGAGCGGAGACATCGCAGCCGCCGGTCGGCACCACCACATCATTGTTGGCGTAAATGTTCCAGACAAACTGATAGGAGTCGCTGTTATAGTTGTTGGTCTGGTGAAGAATGAGCACCGCGATCAGGGAACCGGAGGTGATCGCCACCCCGCCAGCGGTGCTGACCGGCGTCAGATAGAGCACGGTAGGCCACGGTTTATCGGTGGTTGAATCATAGATGACCCGCGCGGTTTCCGTGGTGGTGGGGAAGGGATAGGAGGTACCGTTGTACTTTACGGTGCCGGAAAAACTCGACAGCACCCCGCCATAGGCGGAGCCTCGTTGCAGGGTCACGTAGTCGGTAATGGTTTGCGGATAGTCGTTATGGCAGAAGATTTGCGTGGAGAGATCGACCACCAGGTTCTGCCCGACGTTCACCGCCGGCGTCAGGTTGACGTAGACGTTCGCGCTGCCGCCGCCGATGGGGATCGTCGCCCCGGTAGCGGTTTTGCAGGCAAAGGACCAGGCATTAACCGACCAGCCCAACAGCAGCAGCGTGGTCAACAGGGTCATCATTTTTTTCATCAACTTACTCTCCTGATTCAGGCGTAGGTGTAGGTGACGCTAATCACCGCCTGAATGGTTCCCTGGGTGGCGCCGCCGTTAACCGTCAATGCTCTGACCTGCAGCGGGAAGCGGGCGGACTGCGTTGAGTCATCGACCTGGACTGCTTTAGTGGCGCCGTTGTTCAACGTGGTTCCGCCGTCATCCTGCAGCTCCAGCTGGATATTGCCGGCGGTACCCTGGTTTTTGTAATACCCGGTGGCGTCCGCGGTACCGCTAAAGCTGGCGGTGACGCGCGAGGTGCCGATGGGGCAGTTGCTCAGATCGAGCGACACGCCGTGCCAGGCCGAAGCGGCGCCTGCCGAGACCAGACTGAAGGTATACAGGTCGCCGAGCTCGACGGTGGCATTCGTGGTCGAGACCGTACAGGGTTTGGCGACCACTTTGCCGTTAACGGTGATCGTGATATCGGCCGCCTGTAGGGGAGAGCAGGCCAGTGCCAGCGCGCCCGCCAGAAGCCATTCTCGGGGAATGCATTTCATCTCAACCTCCGGTTACTGAAATTCCAGCGTGAATGTCGCTGTCGCGTTGACGTGCCCGGCGGTAACCGGCACCTGGGTGGCCATCAACCGCGCATAAAAGTTCAGGGTATTGGTCTGCCCGGGCGTCAGCGTCGTCCAGGCGATCGCCGTTGAGGGGGCGTTCAGCGGCAGCATCGTCTGCTGACCATTGAGAATCTGCACCCCCATGCCCGCCGCGGCCGACGCGCCGCTGTCCAGCTTCAGTAAGCTGGTGTTGTCGTTATCCGCCACGCCGATGAAGCCCACTTTGACCGCGGTCACCGAACTGCCGCAGGGCGACAGCACGATACGAAACGGCACCACCGGCGTTGTCGCGCCGATGGTGTTGAACTGTTTAGCGGCGTTATCCATCAGGTCGACGGTAAAGTCTTTTGACTCACCCGCCACCGCGCAGGCGTTATCCCGGACATATCCGCTGATGGTAATGGTACTGTCGGCCGCGAAAGCGTTGGCGATGGCCAGCGACAGCACGGCTCCCAGCAGATACAGCGATTTGGTCATCATCATTTCTTCCTTAGCGACAGACGGCAGACAGCTGGCTCAACGCCTGCTGCTGGCTCTCTTGCGGCAGCTGATACTCGGCCACGCAGCTGGCATCGGGGCCTTCACCCCATGTCACCTGCACTTTGCCGGCCAGCGGCATACCGCTCAGATAAACCTGCCCGTTATCGGCCACGATACTGCCGCTCTGGTTATTGGCTGAGGTCACCATGGCGCCAAACGGAACCGGCTTGCCATTACGGGTTAGCGTCATCAGCAGCTTCATGCCGACGTGCGCTTTGAAATCTGCGCGCACGATGGCGCCGTGCGTGGGCACCACGCTGACCACCGCATCATCCAGGTCGACGTTGTCAGCCAGCGTGTTGGTGTCCAGCGCCACGCGGTTTTCACGATATTCGGTGGCGTACGGCAACACCGCATAGCCACGCCAGTCGGTACGCACCCCGGTCTGGTTTTCCACTTTCACGTTGTCGGCCCCCGGAGCCTTAACCAGCACCACCGTATCGTTCAACGGCTGGCTCAAGGTGACGCCGTTGCCGTGGGCAAGCACGCCGCCGCTTACGCCGTAGTACAGCTGTTTCAGGCCATCGCTTCGGCTGTAGCCGACGTTGGCGTTACCGTAGCCGCCGCGATAGTTCAGCGCCGCGTATCCGGTACCGCCGCTCCCGCCGTTGCCGCCGCCGGCATAGCCGGTCTGCACGCTGTAGCTCAGGTTATTGTCCTCCAGCAGCGTGCCGTACAGCCCGGCGAGGTTGGTCATCCGGCCATCGAGGTCGTGCGACATGCTGTAGCTGGCGCTGGCATGGCGCCATACTGATTTGCTGTCCGAGCGCAGCCAGTGGCTGAACGGAATGTTGACGTTGACCGCCAGCATCTGGTCGCGCCCCTGCTGCCAGGCGTTTTTGGTCAGGCTGTAGCTCAGCGTCCAGTTGATGTCGTCAACCGCAGTGTTCAGTCCGGCCTGCAGCTGCTGGTCCGCTTTGCCGGTTGACCAGTAGGTCTGATGGCTGCCGCTCAGGTAGAGCGTGGCGGTGCGTCCCAGCTGCTGGGTGACGCTGACCTGCACCTTGCCGCGTTTGCTGTAGGCGAGGTTGTAGTAGTCGGTGAATTTAGGCTTCACCTGGATAACGCCATCCTGGGTCTCGACGTCGTAGCCGCTCATCCGGCTATAGGTGGTATCGGCAAAGCTGTAATAGCCCCGCGTGGAGTAGCGGTAGCCGACCAGCTGAATATTGGTGCCGACTTCGTTAAGCGATTTGTTATAGAGAAAACGCAGCGACTGCCCCTGATGCTTGCTGTCATCAGGTAGCGTGGCGTTGGCCTGGGTCACGTCCAGCGATACGGCGCCGAACTCGCCCATGTTTTTGCCGACGCCGAGGTTAAAGGCACGGTAGCGGTCGGCAAGCTGGGAGCCGCCGTACAGCGTCCAGCCCGCCGCCAGGCCGTGCAGCAATGTCCCCTGGAAGAATTTCGGCTTCTCCTGCTGGTCGTTACCGCTGCGATATTCCCCCGCCGTCAGGGCGAAGCGCGAATGGCCCTCACGTTGCAGCACCGGCACCGTTGACCACGGCACGGTAAAGACCTGGCGGGTACCGTCGGTCTCTTTGATGGTGACCTGCAGATCGCCGCCGTTCCCGGCGGCATAGAGGTCGTCGATCGTAAACGGTCCCGGCGGCACCGTGCTCTGATAGATCTCATAGCCGTTTTGCCTGATCGAGACCTGTGCCGTCCCGCGGGCAATCCCGTGAATGACCGGGGCGAAACCTTTCTGGCTGTCCGGCAGCATATTGTCGTCAGAGGCCAGCTGGGCGCCGCGGAAGTTGATGCCATCGAACACGTCGCCGTTGGTATAGCTGTCGCCGAGCGTCAGGCGCGAGCGTAGGGGAACAATATCCCTCTCCAGCCAGCTGTTGACGTGCTGCCACTTATTCTCGTTGCTCGATGAACTGCCGCCGCTGCTGTAGCTCCAGGTGGTGTTATCGCGCAGGCGCCAGGCGCCGAGGTTGAGGCCACTTTGCAGATTCAAATAGGCATAGTTGCTGCTGCCGCCGATATCGTTATGGACATTGTTGCCGGTAAAGTTGTAGTTCAGCAGCCCGGCGGTGATGCCGTCATCCCACAGTTCGGGCGGGATATATCCGCGCGCACGATTGCCCATAAAAGCCTGTGGCACGGTCAGATACAGGCGCTGTTGGCCCACGTCAAAACGGCTGGTCGACTCTTTGATCATCTCCGCCATCGGCACGCAGGCATCGGCCGCGAGGGCATTCATACCGGAAACGGCGGCGGTGTTGACGCCCATGCTGGCCAACTGGCCGCGGGTCAGGCAGGGAGCCAGACCGTGGTGGTTCTCTCCGCTCTTAAAGGTGACATCGCGAGTCGTCATAAAGCCGTTATTCAGATAGATATCGACGCGATAGGTGCCCGGTGGCACCTCTTGACCCTTTTCGAAATTCGACAGATCCGCCACTGCGGCAGGATCATCGGCGAGGAAACGCGGGTTAAAGTAAAGTTCCGCCTGCGCGGAAAAGGCCTGCATGGCAAGCAAAAGGGCAAAAGGGAACCGGGCAAAGACGCGAGCCGATCCCGACGCGCGGCGCCGCGCACCCAGGCGGTCCGATCCATATTTCAGATGTGACATAGTCCCTCCGGTCCGAAGTCGCCCGGCTGTCAGTTCTTTTTATATTTCAGGGGAGAACGCTATTTCCCCGTGGTTATTGCAGTGCGCCCTTCATCCGTGGGGTCAGTGCGCCGTAGTCGTTAATCGTCCGGTAGGTGATGTCGCGTCCGGCGTCGGACGGGATTTTTACCGAGGCTTCCCCCATCGGCGGAACCAGCGCATTTTCCAGCACCCGGGTGCCGGCATTGAGTTCGGTCACCGTCAGGTAGTAGGGCGTGGGATTGATCAGCGTCAACGTGTTGGCGCTACGGCGAAACGTCAGCTTCTCTGCCGCCTGATCCGGCGACAGCGCGAGTTTCCCCGGGCGGTAATAGAGCTTGATGCGGCTGATAATCGCCAGCTGCAGCGTGTTATCGCTAAGCTTTGATTTATCCATGGAGGGGATGGCTTTCACGTTCATCCAGAACAAACTTTCCCGATCCTGCGGTAGCTTGTCGTTGGTCGCATCGATTATGCGCAGCGTATTCTCTTTTTTGCCCTGCATAGCGAACAGCGGTGGGGTGATCACAAAGCGCCCGTCTTTTTGTCCGTCGGCGTTTTCGACCCACGACTGAATCAGATAGGTGCTGTTGTCGTCATTGTTGGTCACCGCCAGCTGAACCTGCTTTTGTCCGGCGGGATAAATAACGCGGGTGGCTCCCAGCGCCACGCCCGCTTCGGCACGCGCAGCGAAACCGGCGGTCGTTATCATCAATAAGCCCGCCAGTAAGCAGCGTGTCATCCCCAGTGTTTTTCTCACGTTTTCCCCTTTTATACTCGCCGTTATGTCCTGCATCCGGTATGCCTGCTGGTTAATTACTGATAGGTCAGAGAGAACCAGGCCTGAGCATTTGCGGCTCCGCCGGTAACCTGATGTCCGGTCGCCCGATATTTAGCGACAAAATGGAGCGTGGTGGGGCCGGTATACAGTCGTGACCAGGCGCCCGGTGGGCTGTTGAGCGGAATCAGGCGATCTTCTTTGTCGAACAGCGCGACGCCGATACCGGTTGCGATGCCGGGGCCTTCGCCAACCGAGAGCACGTCCGGATTTTTGCCATCAGCGACGCCATGAAAGGCGACACCAACCCGTTGACTGACGGCGGTGCTGCAATCCTGGAGATGAATATCGAAAGGAACAGGGTCAGTATCTTCCCCTGGCGAATGAAACCGATTGCTGCTGATCTGTCCCATGTTGACCGTCAACTGCTGGTCTCCTGCTTCAACGCGGCAGGATTCGGCAATAATGACGCCCTGAAAGCGCATATTTCCGCCGGGTAACGTCACATTCCACTGGTTTCCGGCCAGCGCGAGCGGCGACAGTAAAAAAAACAGCAGGCCAGATTTCATTCCTTGCATCGTTATCACCCCAGTCCTGTTGTGGATAACGGGCCATCCTGGCCCGAGCAGCGTCCTTGCGTGATGAGTGAATTATTCGTACTGCACTTTGAAGGTTGCGTCGGCGTTAGCAGTACCTGCGGTTGCCGCGCCAGTCGCGTAGTAGCGAGCCTGGAAAGGAATGATGTTGGTGCCGTCGTTCAGCGTGGTTGCTGCACCGAAGGTTGCGCCGTCCAGCGCCAGCGGAGTACCGGTGCTGTCGAGGATCTGTACGCCAACGTTCGTCGCGCCACCGGCTGCAGAGTTCTGCAGTGCCAGAACGGTGGTGTTGCTGCTGTCTACGGCAGTACCGGAGAATGCAACGGAAGCTTTGGTTGCGACGGTAGTATCGCAATCATCCAGCTGGATGTTAAAACCGACCGCAGAGCTGGTGCTGCCTGCAGTAGCGAGTTTGGCTGAACGAACCTGGCCCAGTTGAACGGTCTGATCGATAGAGCCAGCATCAACGGCACAGGCCGCGTTGACCACTTCCCCTTTAAAATGCACTGTGCCGCCATTAACCGTGGTGGTGTCAGCCAGGGCCGCCGCGGAACTCAGAGACAGGGCTGACAGAACAACGATAGCCAGTGTTTTGATTTTCATGCTGTTTTCCTTTAAACAATGTCGATATTACGAACCGAAATTGGCAGTCGTCGTGCCTTCCAGGCATTCCATGTATCAGCCGAATGGTTCGACTGCCGGCTCTGCGCAGTTTTCGCCCAACTGATGAGTCAATTGGGGCCATTTTGACTCATTGAGATAAACACCTGGTTTTTTGGTTTTTTTAGATTGTTGTTAGGTTATTATTCTTTTTATTTATTGTTTGTTGGTTTTATTTTCTGTTTTTTTGTTTTGAAGAAGGTCGGTCATCGGGCGAGGTCAGGGCGGATGAGATGACGGGTAAGCGGAAAGGATGAAGAGATAAGTAAAGTTTCTTAAGGGTAAAATATGATAGTAATCAATCGGATGAATTTAATTCGTGAGAATATATGTACTTGCCAGTTGCAAAAGATTGCAAAACATTTTTATGATATAAACAGTTTGGCCCCAATTGACTTGTTCATTTTTAAATTTATCCTTATTTATCAAATGAATAAATCATTTCTTCGAACCATGAGAATTTTCTTCAAGCAGATTATTTCTTTCCCATAATCCTGCGAAACGCGCGGCATTGCTGGCGGTATAACGCACTGTATGTCGAATATTGCGATGACCCAGATAATCCTGAATTAAACGGGTATCTGTCCCTCTTTCCGCAAGTTCATAGCCGCAGGCATGGCGCAGCATATGCGGGTGAGTGTGGGTAGCGGTTCCGGCCTCTTCGCCGGCGCTACGAATAATCCGATAGGCCTGCTGGCGGGAAAGCTGAGTGCCGCGGCGGGAAATAAAAATCGCATTGGTTTTTTGTGCCGCTTTCCAGCCGGCGCGAACCTGGGTCCAGCGCGCAATAGCTTCCAGCTCGTCGAATCGCAGCGGGTGGATGGTCGAAAATCCATTCTTCAACCGACGGACGTTGATGCGGCCCTCATTGAGGTCAAGATCGCGATAGTGCAGATCGAGCAGTTCGCTGATGCGCATCCCGTGACGAAAGGCCAGCAGGATAAGGCAATAATCCCGCTCTCCGGTTGGACCCTGCCGTGCCGCCTGCATCATTGCCTGAACTTCTTTGGCGGTAAGAAAACGACGTCGATTCACAATACAATGCTCCTGAAATTAATTTGCACGAAGACAGCGTCCTGAAGCAATTATCAGGACGGTTAAAAAATAATCCGCAGTGTTAAAGGCGTATTATATAAAGGTACATATACAGTTCATTCTTCACGTTGCCATGATGTTGAAGCTGTAAAAATAGATGGTCACATTACATTCACACATCGTTAAAATATAGCTACACGACAATTCTTATTTTTATAGATTTTATGGCATATCACAATAGTGACAGCAAGGCTTCTTGCCAGGTACATCAAATTACGAGGAAAAAAAGTGAATGAGAAGCTGGCTTTGGACGGAAAATATAATGCTGAATGGTTTAACCTGACAATAAATAACGAATTGAAATCCTGAGTATTTACAAGGGTTTCAGCAGGAACCGTATTATGTATGAAATAAGAACTTGCGGGAACAATAATCGTAATTAACGCATGGTTAATATTTATTAATGTTTTCAGCGATCGTTGTTCATTTTAACGCCATCAAGAGTATCAGGCGTCAACTCCTTTTGACGCCCGGACCGTCATTGCAAAATGCTGTTACGCTGCTTCTCTTTTACATTGTCCCAGATGCCGTAAAAACGCCCGGCGTTGCTCGCGGTGTACCAGACGGTATGGCGGATATTTCGGTGGCCAAGGTAGTCCTGAATAAGGCGGGTATCGATACCCATATTCGCCAGCGCAAATCCGCATGAATGGCGAAGCATATGGGGATGAATTTCAATCGTTAATCCGGCGGTGCCTCCGGAGGAGGATATTATCTGGTAAAACTGCTGGCGGGAAAGCGGATTGCCTTTACGCGATAAAAACAGCCATTCACTGTCGGCATGCGGATAGGTTTTTCGAATATCCAGCCAGTTTTTCAGTGCCTGAATTTCTTTATTGAGTAAAGGATGGGTAGTGGAAAATCCTTTTTTAAGACGATGGATATAAATACACTTAGAGCGCAAGTCAATATCAGATATTTGCAGGCGGCAAATTTCACTGGCGCGAAACCCATGAATAAAACAGAGTAATGTCAGGCAATAGTTTCGGGCAGCATGTGCTCCGGTGTTCGCCGCTTTAAGAAGCGATTCAATCTCATTCTGAGTAAGGAAGTTCCTTTTTTTGATATCGGCATTATTCTTCATTATATTCCCTTTTAATTGCAGGCGTATATTACGAACTATTCGTTGTCGTCAGGCCAGCTTTGTTGTCCGATTGAACATTTTTTCGCTTATATTTCGCCATCGCGCCAGGCACTTTTAAAACGTGTCACGTACTCCAGCTTGTATCAAGCTGAACCGGGTCATCAGAAGGCGGGTATTTAGTTGAATCATGAAGTATCTCCATGCTCTGGAACGAATGACTTCATGGAATACAATGGATTAAATCTTTTTGGGTTAAACAATGACGCTGTTCCTGGGGGGGAGCATGTCCCGATCATCCTTCATTCCTCCTGGTTGCACACGCCGGTGATACAGGGGCGCAGGGCATCGCTCTGGCGCTAGCCCAACGAATATCGACATCCTGATACATGCCGCTCTGCCATGAGATATCACGACTGGCGGATCTCTTAGCGGACGGGGATGGATAAATCATCTCCGGGTTCTCCCTTGTCGCCTCGGCGCAGGTTGAAGGATTTTTGTGTCTGGTCTGCTAATAATTAAATGCCCGTTAACCTGCCGCCATTCCTTACAAAAGTGAATCCGGCTCTGGCCTGGTGAATATTCCACGAAGCGCTTCGCAGAACGCGAAGAACGATATACTCGCCTGGGTAGCATTCACTGCATCACTACAACAATGATTAAACCATACTGCAAAATTATGTTCGAGAATAGTAATAATAAGCCCGGCGGCACAAGCCTCCTCTCAGCGCGGGACTTAATTTCGGCTAAGGGCCGGAGGGCGATTTCGTATGCGTAGCGCGCTGAAAATGGTGGGGGTCAGGGGGGTTACTGGAGTTATTTGACGCTTTTCGCTTGAGGGTTCTGGCTATCCTGTTGTTTGTTAAGATGCAGTTTTGGGGTTTTATGAAGATTACTGGAGTTATCTGGAGCCTTTCCCCGGTATCACAGAGAAAGGGTGTTTTTTACGGCGAATAGATTCAAACCCTTGCCGCGAAATATGCAGACAGGGCGATGGCCCCCTGTCGAGAGGGCACAAATAACTTAAACCGGTGTGAATCTATTTTGTTCATCCCGCGTCTGCAGCGTTATTTCAGCTGGCTGTAGAATAGCAGGATGGCTATCGCCACCATCATCGCTCCGGAGGTCATGCTGACTCTTCTTGCCACCTCCGGCCGGTGGGTTAATAGCCTTTTTGACCCGTAGCCAACCAGAAAATAGATCAGCGTGCAGGTCAACAGATGAATGCTTCCCAGGGCCGACATTTGCAGTGCAACCGGCCAGCGTCCTTCAGGATCGGTAAATTGTGGCAGCAGGGCGAGGAATAAGAGAAAGACTTTTGGATTCAGCCCGCTAATACATAACCCTTTTAGCGCCCAACGGTTCCAGCTTCCGGCCTGCTGCGTTGCGGCGTCAGGCGTGGTGGGGTGACGCAAAATCGCGATCCCTAGCCACAGCAGATAGGCTGCGCCCAGCAGCGTGATCAGCGATAGCACCAGCGGGTGACCGGTAACGGCCACGCCGATCCCGGCGATCACGATAATGGCCGCCAGCAGATGCCCGGACATCAGTCCGATCACCGCGGGAAGCACCCGTTGTCCGTGGATGCCGGCGCTAATGGTATAGGCCCAGTCGGCACCGGGTGTGATGATCAGCAGGAAAGAGACAACCCAGAACCCGGCGATAAAACTCATCTCCATGACCGGCTCTCTCCACCGTGTTTCAAGGTATTGCGCATAACGATCCCCCGTCGGTATCCGTATTCTGTAGAGGAAAAGAATATCGGGATTTACGGGAAATAAGTTTTCAATGTTATGCTGAAAACCCCCTGTTTAAGAGAAAATCTTCCAAATGGATAGCATAGATCGAAAAATTATTGCTGAGCTGCAATCCGATGGTCGTCTGTCGATTACCGAGCTGGCTGAACGGGTCAATTTGAGCCTCTCTCCCTGTCATCGACGGCTGCGGGCTTTAGAGCAGGAAGGGGTTATCACCGGCTATCGGGCCAACCTCGATCCCCTGAAAATGGGCTTTAATTTCCTGGCCATCGTGTTTGCGACCTTAAAAGAGGGTGATAAAAAAGCGGTGAGCGCGTTTGAAGAGGCGGTTGAAGAGATCCCTCAGATCGTGCTGGCCCAGCGGCTGTTTGGCGATCCGGACTACCTGATGCACGTGGTCACCCGGGATCTCCCGGCGTTTCAAAAACTCTATGATGACAAGCTCTCGGCGATGCCCGGGGTGCAGCATTTGCGCTCGACGCTGGTGATGAAAACCGTGGTGCAGGATCGTCCCTTTCCGTTGGAAAGCTTAAACCTGACGCGCTGATTCGCCCCGAGGCAGGCCGGCATTTCTGATAACAGGGGAGGCGTTGTGCTGAATCTCAAGGCGCGGGGGAAGGCGGGCGCGGTAGCCACGCCTGCCCGTGCGCGCTTAACTTACCATTTTTCGTCGCGCGCATCCTGGCGGCCATCGCGACGGTTATCGCGTTTATCCTGGCGGCAGCTGGCGTTGCTTTGATTATTGTCTCTGACGCACTGCTGTTTGGCATCGCGTCCGCCCTGGCGTGAATCCTGGCGGGTATCGCGTGCGTCCTGGCGGTTATCACTGCGGTAAGTCGCGTTAGCCGAGAGGCTCGGCAGCAACAGCGCTGCGGTAACCAGAGCGAGAAGGAGTTTTTTCATAAATATTGCCTTTCTGATAAACCAAACATACTGATATATGAATAATAATTAAGCGTTATTGTGGCGTGGAAATATTTTTTATTTCTCGGCAATAAGTGCCTGTTTATTCATTGTTTTGTTTAAAATTAAATTTATCAGAGCGGCGGCAGGCAATCGCCTCAGCCGGTGGTTCTGGTTGCCGGAGCGGCGCGCATCCCTGCGGACCGATCCGAAGGGATTTACAGCGCCGGCTGCTGCTGGCGCGGCGTCGCGGGATGACGAATGCTGAACAGCGCCACCAGGGCCAGCAGTGCAAAGGCCAGCAGCATCAGCGCCACCGGGACGTAGCTGTCCCATTTCATTAAAAATGCGACCGCCAGCATCGGGCTTATCCCGCCGGAGATAACGGCGCCAATCTCGTGGCCCAGCGCCAGACCGGTATAGCGCACTTCAACTGGAAACAGCTCCACCATCATGCACGGCTGGGCGGCGATCATCGCCCCGTGACATACCGGCAGCGCCAGCAGCATCGCCAGCAGAATCGCCGGGAAGCTATGCATTTGTAGCAGCCAGAAGAACGGGAAGGCGACCAGCGCCATGCCGGTCACGCCAATATAGTAGAGCGTTTTCCTGCCGATACGGTCCGACAGCCAGCCCCAGCCGAGAATCGTGGCGATCTCCACCGTCATGGCAAGGGTCACGGCGGCAATCACCTGGCTGGTCTCAATGCCGATATGTTTGCAATAGACTACGGAAAAGGTGAAAAAGATGTAGACCGCGCCGTTTTCCGCCAGCCGCAGACCAATGGCCTGCAAGATCGCTTTCGGGTGATGTTTAAAGGCGCTGAGCACCGGCAGCTGCACCTCCCTCTCCCCGGAGGCATGTTTTCGGGCGACAAACTCGGCATTTTCCTCAATGTTGCGCCGGATATAGACGCCGACCAGAAAGATAAACAGGCTCAGCAGGAAAGGGATGCGCCACGCCCAGGCCAGCACATCTTCCTGCGGCAGCAGCTGCACCAGATAAAAAGCCAGCGAAGAGAGTACAAATCCGCCGGAGACCCCCACCTGGCTCCAGGCGGTGTAGTAGCCTTTTTGTTGCGCCGGGGCATTCTCACTCAGCATCAGGACGCCGCCGCCCCATTCGCCGCCGGAGGCGACGCCCTGGATAAAACGCAGGGTTATCAGGGCGACTGGCGCCAGAATACCGATGTGTTCATAGGTTGGCAGCAGACCAATCAGAAAGGTACTGGCGCCCATTAACGTCAGGGTGATAATCAGGGTCATTTTACGGCTGTATTTATCCCCGAGATGACCAAAGGCAATGCCGCCCAGCGGCCTGGCGATAAAGCCGATGGCAAAACCGGAAAAGGCCAGAAAGGCCCCGAGCAGCGGATCATCGGTTGCCGGAAAGAACAGGGGGCCGAAGACCAGCGCCGCCGCCGTACCGTAAAGAAAAAAGTCATACCATTCCAGGGAGTTACCCAGAAAAGAGCCGATAATCAATTTGCGCATTGATTGGGGAGTGCTAACCGGCGTATCGCTTGCAGTTCCAGACATCACATCTACTCCAGTACAGGTGAAAAGAGGGCGCCGAAGAGCTGACGCCATGATGCAACCCGAAGCGTATGAGGGCGGCATTATGCGATAGGGTATTTTTCGTTAGGGTGAACCTTAGCGGTACGGCTGCGCGCTAAGGGTATGGAACTGGCGGTTGAACCACACCAGCCCGTCGCCGGCCTGGTGATGACGAATCTGTCTGACCTCGCAATAAAACACGCTGTGACTGCCCACTTCATGGCTGGTAGAAATGGTGCAGTCGACGTTGGCGACGGCCGTCGCCAGCACCGGTGAGCCGGTTTCCAGCGTCAGCCACTGGTCGTGTAAAAAACGCTCTTCCGAACGCAGCTGGCTATTGGCAAAGATGGCGGACAGGTTTTGATGCTGACCGGAGAGCACGTTCACGCACAGCACGCCGTTCTCTTTAAATTTGCCATGGGCGAAAGAAGAACGGTTCATACAGACCAGCAGCGTGGGGGGCGAATCGGTGACGCTGCATACGGCGGAGGCGGTAAAGCCAAAGCGGCCTGCCGGACCATCGGTGGTGATGATCGTGATAGCGCTGCCCAGTTGTGCCATGGCGTTACGGAAATCAGATGTCAGGTTCATAGCGGTATCCGTTATTTCAGTTTGACGTATTCGAAGCTTTCGATAACCAACCGGGGCGTTTTGGCCCGCGAACAGCACAGCAGGATCTGGTCGTTATCTTCGCGTTCTTCATCGGTTAAATACTCATCGCGGTGATCCGGCACGCCGCTGCACACATTGGCGAGGCAGGTTCCGCAGACCCCCTGTTCGCAGGAGACTTTGACCTTGATCCCCGCATTTTTCAGCGCGGCGACAATGGTTTCGTTCTCCCCGACGGCAACGGTGAGGCCCAGCTCGGGGACCTCGACGGTAAAGCTGGCGCCGCCGGTTTCCACTTCCCGGTTAAAAAACTCCTGATGCAGTTGTTCGGGCGGATAACCGCAGCCGCGCGCCGCATCGGCTATCCCGTCCATAAACCCTTCCGGGCCGCAGACGTAGACGTGAGCGGCGGCGCGGTGCGGGGCCAGCACTTCGTGAGGGCGGATTTTTTCTCCTTCCTCGCTGATGTGCAGATGGACGCGGTCGCTAAAAGGGCAATCCGCCAGCTCGTGCAAAAAGGCCATCCCGTCGCGGCGCCGCCCGCAATAATGGATAGCGAAAGATTTTCCGGCGCGGAACAGCGTATCCGCCATCGCCAGCATCGGCGTAATCCCGATCCCGCCGCCAATCAGCAGGCTGTGGCTGGCATCCATCTCAAGCGCAAACAGATTGCGCGGCGTGCCGATCGTCACCGTGGCGCCGACCTGGAGCCGATGCGCCGCCAGCGATCCTCCGCGCGATGTCCGATCCTTGAGAATGCCCAGGCGATACTGCTGCGGATGATGAGGGCTGCCGCACAGTGAATACTGGCGAACGATCCCCTCCTCGAGATAGAGATCGATATGCGCCCCGGCGCTAAACGGCGGCAGGGGAGCGCCGTCCAGCGAAGCCAGGGTCAGGACCACCACATCGGCGCCCTGGATTTCGCGTTCTGCGACGCGTACGGTCAGTGTTTCAGCCATCTTTCTTCTCCACCCTGACAGGGCTTAACGCATATAGATGCCGCCGTTGATATCCCAGGTCGCCCCGGTGATAAAGGTGGCGGACGGGTCGGCCAGCAGCTCTACCGCGCGGGCGACCAGCAGCGGATCGCCCAGGCGTTTCATCGGGATCATCTCCAGCAGCGCCGGCATTTTTTCTTCCGCTACCGCCGCATGAACGGACGGTAAATCGAGCGGGCCGGGGGCTATGGCGTTGACGCTGACTCCGGCGGCGCTCAACGCGCGGGCAAACACTTTCGTCAGCGTCAGAATGCCGCCTTTCGAGGCTGCATAATGGGCGCCGGAGGCGGTGCCGCCGTTTTGTCCCGCCAGCGAGGCGAGATTGATAATGTTGCCCTGTCGGCGTTGACTAAAATAACGGCCAACAATCTGACAGCCGAGAAAGGTGCCCCGCAGGTTGGTGCTGGTGACGCGATCGAACTCCTCAACGGAGATCTCCATGATCGGCGTGGTCAGCGTGAGCGCCGCGTTGTTCACCAGCACATCCAGCCCGCCAAATCGTTCGTCGATCTGCGCCAGCGCAGCGTGAAAGTGTTCGGGTTCGCGGATATCCAGCGCCAGGGGCAGCAGCCGCCGTCGATCGGTATCGATCTGCCGGGCCCCCTCGCACGCGATGTCGATGGCGATATCCGCCATCGCCACCTGATAACCCAGCTGCCACAGATGGCGGCTAATCGTCAACCCGAGGCCGCTGCCGGCGCCGGTTACGAGTACGGTTCTTGTCATTGCAGCCTCACAGGATGTAGCCAATGCTATGCAGATAATCGTCGGCGTTAATCAGCCGGACGACCTTCTGCGCGATAAGAAAGCGCTCGCCCTGCGGCACCAGGGTGTAGCTCAGGTCGGCGACGTAATGGTGTTCTTTGCCTTTGCGGTACTCATACAGAAACTGGGCGCAGCGGATCTCGACACGCTGGTCGCTGGCCTCGATCAGGCGGTGGCGGCCGATCATGCGGATGGTGCGTGCGCGCGGCGTCGTCGAGATCGACTCGCCGCTGTACAGACGATGGACGCGCTTCTCGCGCATGGCCTGGTTGTCATAGGCGTAATTCAGCGCGTTGGCGAAATCGATCGTCTGCCGATCGACAGGAATGATGTACATCCCCTGCGGCTGCCACAGCGTCAGCCACTCGTGGAATTCGCCCTGGTCGAGCAGGTCCGCCTCTTGATTAATAAAGTGAATGGCGGCGGTTAAAGTCTGTTGTGCGCTCATTTTTGCCCCCGGTTTTCTGCGGTCATGTACTTTTTCCACTGCTGATAGGCGGCACGCATGCCGGTTTCGGCGCTGACGTCGCTGCGCAGTCCATCGGCGGTGCGCGTCTCTCCCGGCAGGCCGCGATTGAGCATGATCCACAGATCGTTGCCCGCGCCGCCGCCGCGCTGGACGCGCTCCCAGGCTTCAGAATCATCCGGCGTGCCAAAGCCCATCGGGCCCTGGAAGTGTTCATGCATCCGCAGACGCGCCTGGTTGGCAATCGCCGGGCCATCTTTCATCGTCAGCACCACGTGGTGGATTTCGGTCTCCTGCACTGAGACGGGTTGCAGCACGCGGAAGAACGCCATCGAGCAGGCAACGTTGGGGAACAGGTTCAGGTTGAAGCCGCTGCCGCCCACGGCGCGGACGATGCGGCGCACCTGCTGCTCTTCGTGGCCCTCTTCTCGCAGCGCCTGAGCCAGTTCAAGGAAGCGATCCGGCACCGGCGCATCGAGATTCTCTTCAAGGTCAATCAGTTCCGGGATCATCACCATCACGCTGTGGCCGTTTCCGAGATCTTCGACAAAACCTTTGCCGTCAACGAAGTTGAGCATCTCTTCCGTTTGCTTATCGACGGAGCTCAGAAAGGACTTATGTACGATGGGAAAGTGATAGCCATCGGTGGTATTTTCCAGTTGAATCTTCCAGTTGCCGGGGAAGCGGAAGCGGTGGGCGGTGGTCGCCTGCAGCGGGTAGCCCGCCCCCTGTTTCATAAACAGATCCATCCATTTCATGGCCGGTCCGAGGAAGTCGGTCAGCGGTTCCATCTGCTGGTTGAAGGTGGCGAAAATCATTCCCGCGTAGCTTTCGCTGCGCAGACGCACCATGCCGAGCTGCGCTTTATCCAGGGTATCGCCGTAGCTTTCCGGATGCGGTACGCCGCGCAGGGCGCCGTCGAGGCCGTAACCCCAGCCGTGATAGGGGCAGACAAAGCTGTTGGTTTTGCCGCTGCGGTGTTCGCAAACGGTGGCGGCGCGGTGGCGACAGCGGTTCAGCAGGACGTTGATGTTGCCTTTGCGATCGCGTACCACGATGACCGGCTGCGTTCCGACCATAGAGGACTTAAAGCTGCCCGCGTCCGGGACTTCACTTTCGTGTCCGACCCAGACCCAGGTCTGGTTAAAAATCTTCTCGATCTCAAGGGCGAAAATGTCGCCGGAGGTGTACAGCGAGGTATGAACCCGGTCGGACTGTACCAGGGCGCCCAGCGTGGCGGCGTCGTAGCCGCTCTCAATATTTTTTACCGGAATACATTCAGACATTGCTTAATCTCCTGAGTCTCGGTGATGTTTCTGCGGGCAGAGGCATCGGCTGCCCGCGGAATCATTCCGGGGACCGCGTAGTGTCGGGTACGGGTAAATCCACCGGCGAGTGCCAGTAATCCACCGGACGACTCAATAAGTTACGGGTGGTGAAATGGTCTATGAGCCAGCGCTCGCCTGCTTTTTTAAAGCGAATCACCAGTTCTGCGCTGTTGAGATGCGACCCTCCGGCGCGAAAGGTGGAAACCTGTAACATTTTCCAGCGCCCGATAGCCTCATTCTCTGCGCCAATATCAATATATTCGGACGTTAAATAATGAACGTTGATGGCAAAGTGTGCGGGCTCGCTAATATAACGGGCCATCATTTGGGCAATGTTCTTTCGCCCGGAATAACGTCCCAGTTTGTTTTGGTATAAACTGCCGAGGCCTTCCCAGATAGCATCTTCACAAAATAAGTCAGCAATTTCCTGCGCGATATCCGGATAAGATAAATCGTCACATAAATGCATATATTGACTCATCAGGTTGCGAATCTGATTGGCCGCTTCGAGTTTATCCAGACGCTGCAGACACTTTTCCAGATTCATAAGTTACGCCTGAATAATTAATTCGCGCCCGGTACGAGCTTCAACTTTGCAATATTTCCACAGCCGGTCTGGTCCCGGGCCGACCTGAATGCTGCGGAACAGATTGCAGGCGGCGGTGACGGCGTCAAAATCATGCGCATCGGCGAGGACGTAGGTGGTCCACGGCCAGCCGGTAGAAGGCCCGACCATTACCCGATCGTCATCCATATTGCCGATAACCTGAATGCCGTCAGTGTGTTCGATACCTTTCATCATCTCGCCAAACGCGGCCCAGACCTGTTTGCCGACCTCCGGGGGGGCATCGAAAAAGTTTTGATTTACGCCAATACAAAACAGAACGCGGATCATCGTCATACTCCTTAAAGGGTTATAAATAGCCGGGCAGCGGCGGGTGGCCGAAGAACATATTTCCGGCGTTGATATAGGTCAGCTCGCCCATAAAGGCGTGCTGAGTGATGACCATCGTGTCGCGGGCGTAGCGCTGGAGCGGGCTGCGCATGGTAATACCGGGCATTCCGGCCAGCCTGAGCGCGCGGGTGGTCACCGATGAAGAGACGCGGGTAACGTGCGTCGATGACAGGCGCAGGGCGTTGATCATCCCGGCATCGGGTTCATCGCCGCGTAAAATGACCTGCCAGACATCGTCGATGGCATCGTAAAACCAGCAGCGGGCCGAGCGCAGCTCCGCTTCACAATGGGCAATATCCATCTGCGCAAACTGGCGATCGGCCAGACAGGGGGCGCCGGTGACCGAACTCTGGCGTTCGGCGATGGCATAGATTTCGGCCAGCGCGGCGCGGGCGATGCCCAGCGCCACCACTGAGAGCACCTGCGTCGCCAGCGACAGCACCGGGTAGCGGTAGAGTGCGCCCTCGAGACTGAGTTCGCCGCCGCGGATAAAGGTCCACTCCTGGGGGACAAACGCCTCCTTGAGCACCACGTCATGACTGCCGGTCCCCGCCAGACCCACGGTATTCCACACCGGATCGATGATGAAGCGATCGGCGGGGAGCACCGCGATACGCGGCAGCGGACGAGCGGAGCCGTCGTCCGGCAGAATACCGACGCCAATCAGTTCGGCTCCGGTACAGCCGCTGGCGAAGCTCCAGCGCCCGCTGACCTGAAAACCGCCGTCCTGAGCGATGGCTTTCTGCGGGGGAAAAATACCGCCGGCAAACACCACGTCCGGGCCGTGGCGATAGATCTCATCCAGCGTACTGAGCGGCAGGCCGCCGAGGTAGAAGGGATTCATGCCAAAGCTGGCGACCCATCCGGCGGAACCGTCGGCGGTGGCGATGGTCTCAATCAGCTGACAGAATTCGGCTGGCGAGATTTCATCGCCGCCATATTGCGTGGGCACCAGCGCACGATAAACACCAGCCTGTTTAAAACGCGAAATAATATCGTCAGAGATATAGCGTTGTTGTTCGAACTCCTCGCTGCGCTTTTTTAATTCGTCGAGCAATTCGCTGAATTCACTATTACTGGCGTACGGGGTCTTTTCCGCACGCAGCGTTGCAGATGGGTTTAACATACGACTGAGCCTCTTCCAGTTAAATAGAATAAATATTTATGTCCGTCATGTTTCTGATTATCGGTGCGCTGGCGATATTTATTTCGCTTAGCCACTGAGTGGCCGCGGCACGGTAAAGCAGATTATTCAGGATGTATTATTTTATTTGCTCTGCGAGTCTGACGGGTATTGCAGTTTTGCCATTAGCGATTCAGCAAAACAGAGTAATTCATAGTCTTTATTTTTCCCCGCAACAATTTGCAGGGCGACCGGCCGCTGGTTTATCTCGCCAACGGGAAGCGTTAGCGCCGGATGACCGCTTAAATTGAACGGGCGCACCAGCCGGGTCAGGTTCACCACATTGAGTGGATTCGCCGCCTCTTCCAGCGTCGGCGGGCAGGCCGGCAGCGTCGGCAGTAAAATAAACGGCGTGCGGGCGAGTTGCGCATCGACAGCCTCGGTAAAGGTCTGGCGAATGCGCTCTGCCGCCTGGCGCTGGTGCGGGCTGATTTCCGCGCCGGCGCGCAGGCGCACGGCGACATCCTCGGCCAGTTCAGGCTCCTCCGCGAGAGATTGAAACGCCTGCCAGTTCTCCTGGGAGATGACCGTCAGCCCTGCCTGATGCGCCTCGGCAAATGCCGGCAGCGTCGCGTCTGCGGGAAACATTCCCGCCTGCGTCAGACGGGCGCGAATCAGCTGTTCAATGTCCGTCGTGGCATGGCCGAAGAGAAAGGCCGTGGCCGCCTGGTGGGCGCTGACGGCTGGGGCGATTTCGCCTGGGATTCGCGCCAACACCTGACGTAACGTGGCGACATCGCGACTGAAAAATCCCACGCAGTCCAGCGAACTGTCGGCCGGCATCACCCCTTGACGGCTCACCCGCCCCCAGGTCGGCTTCAGGCCGACGATGCCACAGCAGGCGGCAGGCATCCGCACGGAACCCCCGGTATCGGTGCCAATCGCAAAATCGACCTCTCCGGCGGCCACCACGGTTGCCGAACCGCTCGACGAACCGCCGGGAATCAGCGCCGGGTAGCGCGGGTTGAGCGGCGTTCCGCTCCAGGCATTGATCCCGGTCACGCCAAAGGCCAGCTCATGAAGCGTCGTTTTCCCCTGCAGCTGACAACCACCGCTATCGAGCAGCTGTTGAATCACCGTCGCATGCGCTGTCGCCTCCGGGGCATTTTGTAACACCGGGCTGCCGGCACGAGTGGGATAACCGGCGATATCGAGAGTATCTTTGGCGGCAAACGTCAGCGCGCCGGTACCCAGCGTAAAGCGCGAGATAAACCCGGAATGGGCGGATGTCATGCCTGTACGATGTTCATTAGCCATGGTTCACTTTTCCGTTTAACGATAACGAGTGAAGGACGAATGTATAAAAAACAGACTGAATTGAATCTGAGATAATCTTGTCATTAAAACTTGAAACTTCAAGTAATTTGTAACGTATTTTTCACATCATCCTGGGCTATAAGAACATTTTATAAACAAATAAAAATTTTTAATTAATTGATTTGTATGTTTATTTTTTGATAGTTATATTTTAATCTCTTGAGGGAGCTCACAAAATAAACCGCAAAATATAAGTTAAAAAAATGATAAAAAAGCGTGCGAAAAACGAAGGGTAGGGCGAGAAAACGACAATAGCCTTTTCTTTATAAAGGTTATTGTCGCGACTGTGGAAGAGGGAGATCAGTCATTGAGGTTGTGCAGCAGCAGGGACAGCACGTGGTTCATTTTCTTCTCTTGGGCAGGGGTAATGCCCTTAAATGCCCGGGCGAACACTTTTTGACTCAGTACTTTGGCCTCGGCGACCTTTGCCTGGCCTGCGGGGGTGAGTTCCGCTTCGGTGACCCGACCATCGCTGGCGCTGACGTGGGTAGTCAGCAGCCCGTCGTCACGCAGGCGCCCTACGATTTTGGTGACGGTGGGCATTTTACTGACGGCGTATTCGGTGATGCGGGAGATACTGGCTCTGTGGTACTGATGGACCAGCATCAATACCCGGAAGCGGGAAAGGTCGATGTCGATTTTTTTTAATTCGATTTCCATCAGCTGCGTATACTTTGCATAAACGTTGACCACCCAGAAGAAGGGAAACTCTTCTTTATGAAAGCGGCTCTCGTGGCTGTCTGGTTGCGCTGATGCGTTATTATGTTCCACAAGCCTCTCCTTGCCCGACGACGGTAGAATGGGCAGATGGTATGCGTATTTGACGGGCATTGCAAAATGCAATCTACAGGCAATATCGCGGGCTGGCGGCGACGCTCACCGCTACCGCCGGGCGGATATTCAGATTCACGTAATGGTAAAAATGATGACAACTCGCATGCTAACCCGTGACTGGCGTCTGCTGTCGCTGGGGTTACCACTCCTGGCGCTGCTGTGGGCCGGGCTGACGCTGTATGCGCACTGGGGGGCTTTTTTACAGTGGTGTCTGGCAACGCAAATTATGCTCCATCGCTACCTGGTGATGTATCTTTTGCAGCTCAATAACCATCAGTATAGCGGCGGGATGTGGCTGCTGGGCGGCGCATTCCTTTACGGTGTGCTGCATGCCGTTGGCCCCGGACACGGTAAATTTATCGTCACCACCTATCTCAGCACCAACAAAGAGAGCCTGCTGGCGGCGCGGGTAGTGCCGTTTCTTGGCAGCCTGATGCAGGGGGTGAGCGCTATCCTGTTTGTATTTATTCTGGCCGTAGGGCTGAACCTTGCGTCCGGCGATCTCAGTACCAGCCGCTGGTTCGTAGAGAAAATCAGCGCCCTGATGGTGGGGGCGTTTGGCGCATATGTGATATATCAAGCGCTCAAAAGCCTGCGGCCGCGAAAAATGACGATCGCGACCTTGACTCCGCTGCATGAACATAGCGAAACGTGCGGCTGCGGAGCTCACGGCGTTGGCCGCGGGCTGGGAGCTGACTGGCAAACCCGGCTTGGCGTGGTCCTGGCTATCGGCGCCAGGCCCTGCAGCGGGGCGATAATGATCCTGCTGTTTTCCAATGCGCTGGGGATCGTCAGCTGGGGAATTGCCGCGGTCATGACGATGTCACTGGGGACGGCAATATCAATTCTCGGCCTCTCGCTGGCGGTACGCTACGCGCGTGAACGGGCGATCGGCCTGTTTGCCTGGGATGACGGTCGCCTGAAATGGCTGCTGCCGGCGGTAAAAATTGCCGGCGGCGTCCTTCTGATTCTCTTTGCCTGCGTGCTGTTTCTGACCGTGATCCCGATGAGCGCCAACGGCGATTATATTGCTGCCGGTTGCTAGGGCTCTTCCAGCAGGCGCATAAAGACCTTCAGCGCCCGATCCAGCTGCTGGCGCTGCTCCGTGGAGAGTCCGGCCAGCAGCTGGCGTTCGTTTTCCACGTGGCTTTCCACAGCCTCATCGATCCGCTCGCGCCCCGCCTCGGTCAGGGCGACCAGCAGACTCCGCGCATCGTCAGGATCCGGCAAACGGGTAATAAAACCCCTTTTTTCCAGCGCCTTAAGCCGATGCGTCATGGTGCCAGAGGTGATCATCAGCGTAGAGAAAAGCTGAGTCGGGGAGAGGATAAACGGCGAGCCTGCCCGACGAAGGGTGGCCAGCATGTCAAACTCCCAGCGCACCAGATCGTGGCGGATAAAGGCGGACTCTACGCGCGGCTCCAGCAGCAGAGCGCAGCGCTTCAGGCGCCCGATGGGGCCCATCGGGCTGCAATCCAGATCCGGGCGCTCCCGTTTCCACTGTTCAAGAATGCGATCTACGGCGTCAGCCTGAGATGATTTGTCCAATTGTGCCTACTTATCTTGATATCAAGATATCTGTCGATACATACTTTAACGACTAATTTACCTTGATGTGAAGATAAAATCATGACCTTTTTCTCACGCTCTCCCGTTATTGATTTGCTGTTGACCGCCCTGGCTCCGGCCATCTGGGGGACGACCTACATTGTCACCTCCCAGTTTTTACCCCCGGACAGACCTTTTATTGCGGCGCTGCTGCGGGTGCTGCCCGCAGGGATTGCGCTGCTTATCTGGTGCCGCCGTTTTCCTCTGCGCAATGAGTGGTGGAAGCTTATTGTTACCGGGATCCTCAATATCGGCGCTTTTCAGGCGCTGCTGTTTATTGCCGCTTACCGGTTACCCGGCGGGCTGGCTGCAGTGATTGGGGCAATTCAGCCGCTGCTGGTCATGATGCTGGCGTGGGGTGTCGACAGGCAGCGCTCGCCGTGGGTGGCGGTGCTCTCGGCAGTGACTGGCATTATCGGCATGGCGCTGCTGCTGCTGTCGCCGCATACGGTGCTGGATCCGCTGGGGATCATGGCGGCATTTTCAGGTGCGGTCAGCATGGCGCTGGGGACCTGGCTGTCTCGCCGCTGGGCGATTTCGCTACCGGTGGTGGCGCTGACCGGCTGGCAATTGTTGATTGGCGGCGTGGTACTGGCTCCCGTTGCATGGCTGGTGGATCCGCCGCTGCAGGGGGTGACGTGGACCCAGGCGGCCGGCTATCTGTGGCTCTGCGTGGCCGGCGCGATGCTGGCCTATGGGCTGTGGTTCCGCGGGATTAGCCGTCTCCCATCGGTCGCTGTCTCAGCACTCAGTCTGCTGAGTCCGGTGACGGCAGTGCTTCTGGGCTGGATCTGTCTTGGACAGAAGATTGAAGGGGTGGCGCTGGTGGGGCTAATCGTGGTGTTGCTGAGCGTGCTGTCGATACAGCGCGCATTAACAAAAAAAGCCCCATAAAGGGGCCCGACATTGCTGCGTGGTTATCGTGAAGCGGGAGCGAAACGAGCCGCCGTAAGGCGGCCTGTCCGGCAGCTCCCTCTGCAACCATTCTCTTATTTGGACAGCTCAGCGGTCATATGAACCTGGTTACCGGTATAGGCTTCGGTAATGTGGTAAGACGCGCCTTGATCTTTAGCGATGGTCGCAATTTTAGCTTCTGCGCTATCCAGGGTATCAGCCGTTACGCTGACCGGGTGCTGAGCGAAGCTGGCGAAAGAAACCAGAGAGAGCATACCGGCAGCGGCAAGTAATTTTACGTTTTTCATGGTGTTTTTCCTTTTAACTTTTCAGGTGGAAAGCGTTGTGCTTTCGATGGGTTTATAATAAGCCTGCTAACTATAACCAGCGTTGCAAAAAGTGCGATTTAGATCACACTTTCATGTCGGTAAGATGACGGGAATTTGAAAGTGTTTTTATTTTTTAATTAAAAAACAATGCATTGAACGCGACTCCCGCTACCCTTATGCATTAAAAAAATATTGCTATCACCATGTGTTTTTTTGAAAACCGCCGCCATGGATGGCCTGAGTGGATGCGCGGGCGGGATTTTCCCGTGTTTTTGGGCAGGGCATACTTCGTCTGGCGGCGAAGTATCGGGCTTTATGGATACGATAAAGTGGCGTCACTGTTGATTGAGGAAGGACGACACGATGATTGCGGTACTCTTTGAAGCCGATGTCACCCCGGCAAAACAGGCCCGTTACCTGGCGCTGGCGGCGGAGCTCAGGCCGTTGCTTGATACGCTTGACGGCTTTATTAGCATTGAACGTTTTCAAAGTCTGACCACGCCGGGCAAGATCCTGTCTCTGTCCTGGTGGCGCGATGAAGAGGCGGTGCGGGCCTGGAAAAACAATCTCTGCCATCAGGCGGCCCAGGAGGAGGGCAAAGCGACTATTTTTGCCTCTTACCAGATTCGCATTGTGCAGGTCATTCGCGGCTGGGGTTCAGAAATGCAGGAGGGGCGCGGCGATGTATGATATTCATGTCATTCTGCCAAATCGTCCTGGTCAGCTGGCGCTGTTAGGCCAAACGCTGGGGAAACATGGCGTGGGGCTTGAAGGTGGCGGGGTTTTCACCGTCGACAATCAATGCCACGCCCATTTTCTGGTCGCAGAAGGGGAGCGGGCCAGAACGGTGCTGGAGCAGGCGGGGATCCCGGTAGCGGGCGTCTACCTGCCGCTTATTCGCAGATTAAAACAGGAACAGCCCGGCGAGCTGGGCGCGATAGCTCACGCGCTGGCCGAACGCGGGGTGAATATCCTGACCCAGTACAGCGATCATGCGAACCGCCTGATTCTGGTGACCGATAACTTTCCACTGGCACAGGAAGTCACGCGTTCCTGGGCCACCACCTTGTGAGGCGTTATGCTAAAACCAGCCCATGTTATTGAAGATGATGAGTCGTTGCCCGTGGCCATCACCGCGCTGGCGTCCGCCATGGCCGATGCTTCACGCGTGAAAATGCTCTGTGCATTAATGGATGGGCGCGCGTGGACCGCGACGGAGCTGGCGACGGTGGCCGAAGTCTCGGCCTCAACCGCCAGCGCCCATCTCAGCCGTCTGGTCAGCACCCATTTGCTGGTTTGTCTGGCGCAGGGACGGCATCGCTATTACCGGCTGGCGAGTGCCGATGTCGCCGGACTGCTGGAGAATATGATGGCGATGGCCGGGAAAAGTGCCATTGTGCTGACCACCCGGACCCCGGTGAATCTGCGTACGGCGCGAACCTGCTACGATCATCTTGCTGGTGAAGTGGCGGTGGCGATTTATGATTTTCTCTTGCGCGAGGCGTGGATTGTGCCGGACGGGAGCGCGCTGACGCCGGTCGGCGAGGCGCAGTTTGCCCGTTCAGGCATCACTTTGCCGGCCGGGAACCGGCGCAGGGTATGCTGCGCATGTCTGGACTGGAGCGAGCGGCGTTTCCATCCCGGTGGCGCCGTCGGGGCTGCATTGTTGCAGCATGGTCAGCGAAAAGGCTGGTTCACCCTGACGCCGGGATTTCGCGAAGTGAGTATCACCCCGACAGGCAGGCTCGCGCTGAGGCAGCACTTCCATCTGCCGCTGTAGCGGGCAGCTAAACGCCAGGTTGCAGGAGGTGAATATTTTTTTTTAACCGTTTTTATGCTATTTCAGCAAGCCACCTCTCAGTATTATTCAGAATGTTCGCTATAGTCATGGGATCGTATTATTTGCCATGATAATCCCTCTGCGAAATATATCACCCGCGCCTTATTCCCTCTGATGTAAATAACTTTGTATTTGTTTTTGTCTATTGTTTTTCGATTATCAATAGCTGAAATCTATCTCTAACCCGATGTAACAAGTTTTAAGCAAATGTATATTTGTTGGCGAAAAATAGCATTCTTTGACGCCGACAGCATTAACGAATTCTTTAAACGGAGTTCGCGTCCTGACGCCTTAAATATTGCGGCTTCCGGTCAGTCGAAGTTTCTATTCACAGTTGCACAAGTGAGCATCGCATAACGCTTCTGACTTTTGTGCAGGTTTACTGTTGGTTTATTGATATAAAACTCACTCTGACAAGGAAATGGCAATGAAAAAGGTTCTTCTCTCTGCAGCTATGGCAACAGCATTTTTCGGTATGACTGCAGCGAACGCAGCTGATACGAATGTTGGCGGTGGCCAGGTTAATTTCTTCGGTAAAGTTACCGATGTCTCCTGTACTGTTTCCGTTAACGGCCAGGGCAGCGATGCTAACGTTTACCTGTCACCGGTTACCCTGACCGAAGTTAAAGCAGCGGCGGCTAATACCTACCTGAAGCCTAAATCTTTCACCATTGACGTCTCTGATTGCCAGGCTGCTAACGGCGACAAACAAGACGACGTGAGCAAACTGGGTGTGAACTGGACCGGCGGTAACCTGCTGGCTGGCGCAACGACTGAGCAGCAGGGCTACCTGGCAAACACCGAAGCCTCTGGCGCGAAAGATATTCAGCTGGTTCTGTCCACCGATAGCGCGACTGCGCTGACCAACAAAATCATCCCGGGCGTGAGCACTCAGCCGAAAGCGAAAGGCGACGCAACCGCCGTTCAGGATGGCGCACGCTTCACTTACTACGTTGGTTATGCAACCAACACCCCGGCTTCTGTTACCACCGGTGTGGTTAACAGCTACGCGACCTACGAAATTACTTACCAGTAATTATCGCCAGAAAATAAAACCGCCTTTCTCGAGGCGGTTTAAAACAATGATAAAGCGGCAGTTGCTGCCGCTTATTTTTTTATTCTGAGGTCAGCATGAAGCATATTGCCCTTTTTTTCTGTTTCATTTTTAGTGTTGCGGCCAATGCCAACAATATTATCGTCAACGGCACCCGCTTTATTTATCCTGGAAATGAAAAAGAAATAACGGTACAGCTTTCTAATACCGCAGACCGTCCGGCGCTGGCGCAAGCCTGGCTGGATAACGGCAATGCCGATGCTACGCCGGATACCATTACCACGCCGTTTATTATTACGCCCCCGATTTCACGCGTTGATGCAAAGAGCGGGCAGACTTTACGTATTAAATTGGGTAGCGCCGCCGGACTGGCACAAAATAAAGAGACGCTGTGGTGGCTGAATCTTCTGGAAATCCCGCCGGTGGTGGCCAACCAGAAAAATGAAGGGCAAAACGTCCTCCAGCTGGCGATCCGTTCGCGCTTTAAGTTTATTTACCGTCCTGTCGGACTGGGTAACCGCGACGCGGCGCCGGAGAAATTAGCACTTTCAGTCAGCGGTAGCAGCCTGTCTATCAGCAACCCTACGCCATTTTATCTCACCGTCAGCCGTATTTCCCGCGATGGCGGTAAAGCCCTGAACAGCAAAACGGTGATGCTGGCTCCGCAGTCCAGTCAGACCGTGGCCCTCTCTTCTTCTGTGAGTCGAGGCGAGACCCTGACGATTAATAATATCAATGACTATGGCGCAGATGTGGCAGTGAAAGTAGCCGTTAAATAAGGGACACGATCATGAAGCAGAGGTCTATCTGCCCGGGAAGATTAAGTACAGCGATCGCGATGGCGCTGTTCTGTTTTCCGCCAGTTTCCAGCGGACAGGAAAGCCCGGGAACGGTATACCAGTTTAATGATGGTTTTATCGTTGGCAGCCGGGAAAAGGTCGATCTGTCTCGCTTCTCCGCCAGTGCTATCACGGAAGGGACCTATTCGCTCGATGTGTATACCAACAATGAGTGGAAAGGGCGCTATGAACTGAACGTCACCCGCGATAAAGACGGCAACATGGGGATCTGCTACACCCGTGAAATGCTTGAGCGCTACGGGATTGCGGCAGAAAAACTCAATCCTCAGCTGAGTCAGCAGGCAGGTTACTGTGGACGGCTGAAGGAGTGGCGTAACGAAGAAAACGTTAAAGATAACCTGATACAGTCCTCGCTGCGGCTGGAAGTTTCTGTACCGCAAATCTACGAAGATCAGCTCCTGAAAAATTTTGTCAGCCCGGAATTCTGGGATAAAGGCATTGCGGCGCTGAATCTTGGCTGGATGGCGAACACCTGGACCAGCCATACCTCTGCCGCCAACGGCTCCGACAACAGCAGCGCCTATCTCGGCGTTAACGCCGGCTTCTCCTGGGACGGTTGGTTACTCAAGCACATCGGTAACCTGAACTGGCAGCAGCAGCAGGGGAAGGCGCACTGGAACAGTAACCAGACCTACCTTCAGCGGCCGATCCCGCAAATCAACTCGATTGTCAGCGGCGGGCAGATATTTACCAACGGCGAATTCTTCGACACCATCGGTCTGCGTGGGGTCAACCTGGCGACCGACGACAATATGTTCCCGGACGGAATGCGCTCCTACGCGCCGGAAATTCGCGGCGTGGCGCAGAGCAATGCTCTGGTGACGGTGCGTCAGGGCAACAATATTATCTATCAGACCTCGGTACCGCCGGGGCCGTTTACTTTGCAGGATGTTTACCCGTCCGGGTACGGTAACGACCTTGAGGTGTCGGTAAAAGAGGCCGATGGATCGGTGCAGGTCTTCAGCGTGCCGTATGCGTCGGTGGCACAGCTGCTGCGTCCGGGTATGACTCGCTATGCGCTGTCGGCCGGTAAAGTCGATGATAATTCGCTGCGCAATAAGCCCATGCTCTACCAGGCTACCTGGCAGCGTGGCCTGAGCAACATGTTTACCGGCTATACCGGCGTGACCGGTTTTGATGATTATCAGGCGTTTCTGCTGGGGGCCGGGATGAATACCGGTATTGGCGCGCTGTCATTTGACATTACCCAGTCGCGACTGAAGAGCGATACCCTGGATGAAAAAGGGCAGAGCTATCGCGCCACCTTTAACCGGATGTTTACCGATACCCAGACCAGCATCGTGCTGGCGGCGTATCGCTACTCCACGAAAGGCTACTATAACCTGAACGATGCGCTGTACGCCGTCGATCAGGAGAAGAACCGCAATAACAACTATACGCTGTGGCGACAGAAAAACGGCATGACCTTCACCGTTAACCAGAACCTGCCGGACGGCTGGGGCGGTTTTTATCTGAGTGGCCAGATTTCAGATTACTGGAACCGTTCGGGTACCGAGAAGCAATACCAGCTTAGCTACAACAATATGTTCGGCCGTCTCTCATGGTCAGCCAGCGCGCAGCGCGTGTATACGCCGGATAACTCCGGCCATCGTCGTGACGATCGCATCTCGCTGAATTTCAGCTATCCGCTGTGGTTTGGTGAGAACCGTACCGCCAACCTGACGTCGAACACCACCTTCAACAATTCGCATTTTGGCAGCTCGCAGATTGGGGTTAACGGTTCGCTGGATAGCGAGAACAACCTCAACTACGGCATTTCAACGACCGCAGCGACCGGTGGTCAGCATGATGTCGCCTTAAACGGCAGCTACCGTACGCCGTGGACCACGCTTAACGGCAGCTATAGCCAGGGTGAAGGTTACCGGCAGAGCGGGCTGGGTGCCAGCGGGACGCTGATCGCCCATCGTCATGGCGTGGTGTTCTCACCGGAGAGCGGCAATACCCTGGCGCTGATTGAAGCCAAAGATGCGGCGGGCGCCATGTTGCCGGGTTCACCTGGGACGCGCGTCGACAGTAACGGCTATGCCATCCTGCCCTATCTGCGACCTTACCGGATCAACGCCGTCGAGATCGATCCGAAAGGCAGCCAGGAGGATATCGCCTTTGAGCGTACGGTGGCTCAGGTCGTTCCGTGGGAAGGCAGCGTGGTGAAAGTCTCGTTTGATACCACGGTACAGAATACCCTCACGCTTCAGGCGCGCCAGGCCAATGGCCAACCGCTGCCGTTTGCCGCCACCATTCTGGATCCGTCCGGTAAGGATATTGGGGTTGTTGGTCAGGGCAGCATGATGTTTATCAGCGACGCCGGGGTTAAGCAGGCGATCGTCAAGTGGAGCAGCGGACAATGTACGGTGGATCTGGGCCAGGCAAAATTAAAGGAAACGGTATGTCGCTGAGTAAACAACTGACGCTTTTTATTGGCTTAATGGCGCTGGGGACCACCTCCGCCTGGGCTGCCTGTACGCGCCTTTCGCAGCCTACGGTGAACCTGGATATGGTCGTTGGCAGGGTTGTGGTTCCCCCCGATCTGCCGGTGGGCTCGGTGATTGTCTCCCGGGACTGGACGATGAATGCGCCGGGCGGGGCCAGCTACAGCTGTACCGCCGGTACTAACCGCTTTGCGGCGAAGATTGTTTCTACAGGCTCCACCGATCTGGGGAATAAGATCTACTCCACCAACGTGCCCGGTATCGGCATGCGCTTTAGTCGCGGCGGCGCGACGGTGAACATCATCTATCCCGACGTTTTCTCCTCCACCATCAACCGGACCACCAACTACTCGCTGGAAGGTTCCCGCTTTACGCTGGAGATTATTAAAACGTCGTCGACGACCGGCAGCGGTACGCTGGCGGCGGGGAAATATACCTCCTATGACTGGGAAAGGGGGAATAACCCGATTCTGGAAACCTACCTGAGCGCCAATGCGATCACCATTGTCTCACCTTCCTGTACGGTCCTGAGCGGGAAGAATATGAACGTTGATGTGGGCACCATTAAGCGTAGCGATCTGAAAGGGGTCGGCACAACGGCGGGCGGTCGGGATTTTAATATCGAGCTGCAGTGCAGCGGCGGGTTAAGCGAGTCGGGATATGCCAATATCCAGACCTCTTTTTCCGGAACTCTGGCAACCAGCACCACGCTCAAACAAGGGGCGTTGCTCAATGAAAAAACCGGGAGTTCCGCCGCCAAAGGGGTCGGGATTCAGGTACTGAAGGATGGCGTACCGCTGGAATTTAACAAGAAGTACAGCGTAGGCACGTTGCGTTCTCAGGAGACGCGTTACTTTACGCAACCTTATCATGCGCGATTTTACCAATACCTGCCGACAACCAGTACCGGCGAGGTGGAATCGCACATGATCTTTAACCTGACGTACGATTAATTCAGGAGGCGGGCATGAAGCAATATGGATGTGGCACATATGGCCGACAATGCATCAGGCTGGCCGTCGCTGGCGCGATGCTTGCCGCCTCGTCGGCCTACGGTTTTATGACCAATTACGATAACGGACGCGTTGATTTTGTCGGCCGGGTGACGGATATCTCCTGTAGCGTGGCGCTTAACGGCGCGAATAATGCCGGCAGCGGCAATGTCTGGCTGGCGCCGGTGAGCCTGGCGGAAGTCCACGGCCGCGGGGCCGGCGCATTTATGAAGCCGCAGCCTTTCACTCTTGAGTTGTCGAATTGTCAGCTCCGCCATGATGGCGGCGCGGCGGATAAAAATGAGATTCGTGCGGTGAATGTGCGCTGGATTGATGGATTTATGGTCGATGCCGTCGCGAATGAAAATGCGGGCTATCTGGCGAACACGTTAGCGGATGGGGCGCGCAATATCTATCTGGCGCTGTCCACCAATGATAATAATACGCTGGATAAGAGTAATAAAATTGTCCCCGCCGACCCGCAGCAAAATCGGGTGCCGATTGTTGAAAAATCGGTTAATGGCGGTGTATTTACTTATTATATCGGCTATGTCACACCGTCCCCGGAAAAAGCGACAACCGGTCCATTGACCAGCTGGGCAACCTGGGAACTTGTGTATAATTAAGCGTGTGATATTTAGCGCATAAAAATACCGCAATCATGCGGTATTTTTATGCGCTAACTCTTTCCTGAACCAGTTGTTCAATACTGACTTCTTTCCAGTAATGGCCCTGAATAGCAAACCACTCCATTCCCTTAAGCCAGTTTTTATGTGCTTCGCTCTCGACACCTTCAATAATGACATTGTGGTTATTACGTGACAGGAATGTCACCAGCGCATCCATCAGCGGTCGCCCGGACTCTTTCTGCATGAGATGCCAGAAAAAATCTTTGTCAATTTTGACATAATCAAAATGGTATCCGCGAATAGCATTAATGCCGGCATAACCAGAACCAAAATCATCGAGCCACAGTGTGGACGTCTGGGGACTTTTCCAGCTGGCTAATGCATTATTCAGCAGGCTATTGGCATTTTCCGTAACCTCAAAATGTACACACTTCAGATGGTTAATGTAGGTTTCGATTTGCGGCTGGCGCAAAATTCCGAGAATATGATCGTCAACATTGATTGTGGCTGAAATACCATTGTCAATAAACCATGTCCGGTGCTTTTCAATCAATGCCAGTTGCTCCATGAAAATACTTTCACGGAGTGCCGCATTAGCATGGCGAAAGAAAAATTCCGGGGCCACAGGAATAGAATCGAAGCGGCTTAAACACTCCACGGCCACGAGAGTGTCCTGCGGTGAGAACATTTTTTGAAAAACATAACGAACAGAGATATCGCCACGGGATAAGTTATAATCGGAAAATATGTTAGCGTTCATTTTCTCGTGTCAGGCACTTTACAAAACATCGCTGCAGGGTGAAATTATTATAAGTGACCTTTCTGCAGTTTGGAATGTTTATTAAAAGTAACTTTTCAATTAATTATCTGGTTTTGATTGGGGAGACAGTTTTTTTCTAGCATTGATACATGTCGACAATTTTATTGTGCATCGCCCGCGAGTTATGCATGCCAAGTTTTTGCATGATATGAATCCTGTGACTGTGTACGGTTTTATGGTCAATATTCAGCAGAGTGGCAATTCTTTTGTTGTTGTGACAGGTCATGGTCAGCTCCAGCACCTGGCGCTCTCTGGCAGAAAGCTTCTTCGGTACGGAAAACTCGCTGCCGACTGCGGGAGTACTGACGGCGCGATAAAAATCATGCAATGGTGTTTTTTCTGTAAGAATCATGGTGTTATCTATGTTTATTAGTTCCCTGAACAGGTTGGCAATATCGCTTCTGACCACCAGGATTAGCCGGGTACAGTGCAGAAGACACCAGCGCATATCGTTGAGCAATAACATCGTGTCGGCAGCAGAAAAGTCCTTATGAATAACGTTGAAAATAACGATCCCAGACAGGGGGGCGATTGCCCCCTGAGTGATATCCTGATAACGGAAGGTGGTGACATTTTTATTGTTATCAACCATATACCAATGAATTGATTGACCGATTAAATTATCATCGGTATACAGAAATATCCTGTCCAAGGGGTCAGACTCTCTTTTTTCGCTTAGCTTCCAGAATCAAATCGAGCAGCATTTTCTCTATTCTGGTCTTATCTTCGCGGTGGCGGAATTTAAACTGACAGGAAACCTGGTGATAGCTTTCACTGTCTTCATCAAGTGTCACTTCAACAACATTTTTTATCGCTAAATCAATGGTGATTTCACCATACTCAGCCAGCGACAGAACTGAATTCTTGAGGATTGAACTATGCGTGAGAAATTTCAGGTTCGGACTTTTCGCGATCAGCGCACAGCCGCCATCTGAAATGTCTTTAATATCGAAAAGATAGTTTTCGCCATTTCTGTGTCGACCGCGACAAAAAAAGTCATACCGGTGATGCAAACGAAAGCGGGGGTCGCGACGTCGTTGTACCACATGAATGCATTCGGGTAAGGCAAATGAGACTTTATTACCGCGTTCGGCATCGCTGTTATAACTTTTCTTTAACGATGAACAGAACTCAATCTTTCCTGAATCACTATGCAAAATGAATTTGTATTTATGCCCTGGGGGAATTTTGCTCTGGGTGACGATATGGAACTCAGCAAAGTCTACCCGGGTAAGTTGGGTCATGATGTTTTTGTTATTAAAGAAAACTTCTATCTCGGAGTGTTTCCTGAGTTCCTCCCTGAAAATAGCAATGATTTCATACCGGCTGGTCTTTATTGTTCCCTCTGTCATGTAAAGTCCTTGTTGATTTTTTATTGTGTTAGTTAAATTTTTCTTATGGCAATGCCAACATTCTGATTGCATTAACCAGATGTTTTTATGAGCGTTTGATGTTATTAGCTATCTTTGTCGCTAAATTGATTTGTATAAACGTCGAATCAGATGTTGTTTTTCCTGTAATCAAGAGTTGTAAAAATTTTTGGGGAAGGCAAAAACGACAGAAGTCCCCAATAAGGAGACTTGTCAAAATAGTATAAATCAATGCTGTATATAGGGTTGTTTAGCGCAGGTTAGTGCAAGCATATACCCATTTGTAGGATATATAGTGCCAGCAGCGTTGGGCTAATTCCAGCCAAATAATAGGAGGGAAAATGGCGCCCGGCAAGGACCTGTGCGGAAGGACACGCACAGGTGTGGCGAAGGCCGTTAGTTCTGCAGTGTCGCTAATGTTGCGATGGCTTCCGGCGGCAGGGTTAACGCGCCAGCGGCCAGGTTTTCCTGCAGGTGCTGGAGCGAAGAGGTTCCCGGAATCAGCAGAATATTAGGCGAACGCTGTAGTAGCCAGGCCAGCGCAACCTGCATCGGTGTCGCCTCCAGCGCGGCGGCAACATCGTTAAGTTCCTGTGCCTGTAGCGGAGTAAACCCCCCAAGCGGGAAGAAAGGGACGTAGGCAATATTTTGTGCGGCAAGCTCATCAATCAGCGCATCGTCTCCGCGATTGGCAACGTTGTACTGGTTTTGCACGCAAACAACGGGCGTCAGCTTTTGCGCATCGGCCACCTGCTTCGCCGTGACGTTACTGAGGCCGATGTGGCGAATAAGCCCACGCTCTTTAAGCTCAAGCAGCGTGGTCAGCGGCGCTTCCAGTGAGCCTTCTACCGGGCCGTGGGTGCCGAGCATGCTGCGCAGATTCACGATCTCCAGGACATCGAGCCCCAGATTACGCAAATTGTCTTCCACCGCCTGCGTGAGCTCTTCGGGCGACATCGCCGGCAGCCAGTTGCCCTTTTCATCACGGCGAGCGCTGACTTTCGTCACGATGCAGAGATCGTCTGCGTAAGGATGGAGCGCTTTGCGAATCAGCTGGTTAGTAATATGCGGGCCGTAAAAATCAGAGGTATCAATATGATTGACTCCCGCCGCTACCGCCGCGCGCAGGACACGAATAGCGGCGTCCGGATCGGCAGGCGGACCAAATACGCCGGGGCCGGCTAACTGCATAGCGCCGTAACCCAGACGATAAACCTGGCGATGACCTAATGTTCCGCTTCCGGATAGTTTTACGCTGGACATGGCGATTCCCCACTGGTGTGCAAACCCTAAGTGTAAACCTGGCGAGGAAGTCCGGATGGCAGAAATATTGGCAGAACGTGCGGCGGCGGTGATAACCGCCGCCGCAGAGGGGAGGATTAGCTAAAGAACATGACCGAAACGCACAGCAGGCCGACCACCAGGGTGATGAAATTACCCACTGAACGGTAGGGTTTGAGTGCGGGAATGATGTAGGTCGACAGCGTCGGCATGATGAACAGGATCATGGCGATCAGCGGGCCGCTGATGGCGTAGATCATGGAAATGGCGTTCGGATTGATGAAGCAAACTATGAACGTCAGCGTCGAAACCAGCAGAATCGACATCGCGCGGTTAAAGGCGCGGCTTTTGCGAATCCCGACCTGATTCAGCGACGTTTTCACGATTTCGCTGGCGCCTTCAATCACGCCAAAATAGGTGCCGAGGAATGACTTCGACATGGCCACTACGGCGACCACGATGCCTGTTACCGCCAGCCATGCCGGAGAACCAGGCATCATCGACAGCGCGGAGAGAATGGTCACTCCTTCGTTGCGGGCGTTTTCAATATAGGAGACCGGTATCGCCAGCAGGCAGCTGAAGACAAAAAACAGCACGCTGGCGCAGATGATGGTATAGGCCACCTTCATGATTTTTTTGCATTTACCCATAGCCAGATCACCATATTTCTCCTGCTGATCGATAGCAAAAGTTGAAATGATGGGCGTATGGCTAAAAGCGAAAACCATCACAGGGATTGAGATCCAGACCTGGTGGAACGTATGAGAAGTCAGCTGCAGCTGGCTGGTGAGGTGCTCAGGCTGCCAGTCGCCGATTAAATAGATCGACAAGAACAGGAAGCAGGCAATCAGCGGGAACACCAAAAAACCCATCACCTTAATCGTGATATGGCGGCCCATTAAAAAGATCAGGTTCAACACCATGACCACGGCCAGACTCAGCATGGCGCGAACGGCGGGTGTAATCGGCATATGCCTTGCCAGCTGCTCGGCGAGTGAGTTGGTGACTGCCACGGCGTAAATCAGGACGACCACGAAAAAGGCGAGGAAATAGAGGGCGGTGATCAGATTCCCCACTTTCTTGCCGTAGTAATGGTTAACCGCCCCGGTGATCCCGACGCCGGGCGCAACTTTCGCGGAGAGAATGAACTGACTCAGTGCTTTGTGCGGCCAGTAGGTTAACGGCCAGGCGACTAGCGCGGTGATGAACAGAACAATGGCGCCAGCAGACCCCAGCTGGATCGGCAAAAACAGAGTGCCGGCGCCTACGGCAGTGCCATATAAGGCAAAACTCCAAAGAGTTTCTTCTTTAGACCAAATTTTAGACATTGTGTGAATTTATCAACCGTAAGACCAAAAAAAAGGAGTGTAATTTACCACAACAACGAATGAGCCGTTGCGATACTTTCGGATGACAAACAGGGCAAGGGATCGCCGGGCATCCCCCGGCGATGAAGAGCAGTTAGCTGCGTGCCAGGATCCGCTGCTGGCGATATTTCAGTACGCGTTCGCGCAGAGTATCCCATATCCAGTTAAACAGCATGGTGTAGGGCAGGAAGAACAGCATAAAGCCGATTTCCAGCATAAACGCCTGGATCAACGAGACCCCGAGAATCAGTGCCACGGCGGTGACCCCGATAAGAATAAACCCGGATTCAAAGCCGATAGCGTGCAGCGCGCGGACTTTGAGAGTTCGCACCACGCGAGATACCGGCCAGAGGCGGTCAAAAGCGGCGTTATAAATCAGGTTCCATACCATGGCCAGCGTCGCGAGCAGCACGCTCAGCCCCCCCATTTCAAGAACCGAACGCTGCATCAGCCAGGCGGCGGTCGGGGCGAGAATTAACGTGGCGAGTCCTTCAAAACTGACCGCATGGATAACGCGCTCTGTCAGCGTTTTACGCTGAAATGTGTTCTGTTGCATGGCTTGCTACCTCCGAAAAGCCGTGGTTCTGACCGGTTCCTCTGCAGTTAAGGAGGGAACAGATTCTGAGAAATTACTCCGCATTTTATGGATAAATATGATAAACAAAAGATAGATTCCATCGATAAAGTAGATAGTTCATGCGCTATTCTCCCGAAGCTCTGACTGCATTTGTTGAAGCCGTGGCCTGCGGGTCGTTTTCTGCCGCCGCCCGTCGGCTGCGCAAAAGCCAGTCCACCATCAGCACCGCCATTTCAAACCTTGAAGCCGATCTGGGCGTCGCGCTGTTTGACCGCGCGACTCGCCATCCCACGCTGACGCCACAGGGGGAACAGGTGCTGAGCTACGTCAAAGCGATTCTGGCGGCCAGCAATCGGCTGGATGAGCTGGCTATTTCACTGTCTGATGAAACGGAAGCGCGCCTCACGTTTGTACTCTCCGACACGCTGCATCCGGATGTGCTGGAGGATCTGCTGCAGCAGTTCGATCGTCGTTTTCCCCACACCGAGTTTGAGTGCCTGATAGGGGAAGATGAGGATGTTATTGACCTGCTGCAGAAGGAGCGCGCGCAGGTGGGGCTGATTGAGGCCAGGGATAGCTATCCGACGGAGATTGGCAGTACCCGGCTGCCGTTACAAACGGCGATGGCCATTTACGTCGCTCCCGCGCATCCGCTGGCGGCGCAGGGACGGGTCACCTGGGATGAGCTGCATAGCTGGCGAGAACTGCGCCTGAGCACTTTTCTGGCCAGCTCGCTGGAGCCTGCGAAAGGACAGGTCTGGTCGGCGCCGAACTATTTACTGCTGCTCAGCATGACGGTGCAGGGGCTGGGATGGTGCATTTTACCTTGTGCGCTGGTTGACGAGTTTGCCGGGTCAGACACGCTGGTGGCGCTGAACATTCCCGGCTGGCCGCGGGCGATTTCCGTTGATTTATTGTGGAATAAGAAGGTGCCGCCGGGGAAAGCCGGGAGCTGGCTGCGTCAGCATTTACAGCGCCAGGAACCCGCAACGCGGGGCTAATCTTTGTGATTCGCCTCACTTTTTTTAAACAATTGCGAAATTTTTTGATAACAATTCTCTACTATGTTGCTGTTTCTTTGCGCAGAGGCAGGGCAGAGGTAGAGGATGAAAGATGTCGTGATCGTGGGTGCGTTGCGCACTCCGATAGGGTGTTTTCAGGGAACGTTGTCGCGTCACTCCGCGGTAGAGTTGGGGAGTCTTGTGGTCAAGGCTCTGGTGGAGCGTACCGGTATCGACCCGCAAAGTGTTGATGAGGTGATCCTCGGGCAGGTTCTGACTGCGGGGACCGGGCAAAATCCGGCCCGTCAATCGGCGATCCGCGGCGGCCTGCCGAATACCGTTTCTGCCATTACGATTAACGACGTGTGTGGCTCCGGACTGAAGGCGCTGCATCTGGCGACGCAGGCAATCCAGTGCGGAGAAGCTGACGTGGTGATTGCCGGCGGTCAGGAAAATATGAGCCGGGCGCCGCACGTTCTCACCGATAGCCGCACCGGCGCTCAGCTGGGTAACAGCCAGCTGATTGACAGCCTGGTCCACGATGGTTTGTGGGATGCCTTCAACGACTATCACATGGGAGTTACGGCGGAAAACCTGGCGCGTGAATATGGTATCAGCCGGGAGCTGCAGGATGCCTGGGCGCTGAGTTCGCAGCAAAAGGCCCGGCGGGCGATTGATTCAGGGCGCTTTCGTGATGAGATTGTGCCGGTAACCACCGAGCTGAACGGGGCGCCGCGCACCGTTGACACCGATGAGCAGCCGCGGGTTGATGCCAGCGCCGAAGGGCTGGCCAGCCTGCTACCCACCTTCGATCGGCTGGGTTCAGTGACCGCGGGCAACGCTTCCAGCATCAATGACGGCGCGGCGGCGGTAATGATGATGAGCGAATCGAAAGCGCAGGAGCTCGGTCTGCCGATCCTGGCGCGGATCCGCGCTTTTGCCAGCGTCGGCGTCGATCCGGCCCTGATGGGGATCGCGCCGGTACACGCGACGCGCCGCTGTCTGGAAAGAGCGGGCTGGCGGCTGGATGAGGTCGATCTTATCGAGGCCAATGAGGCATTTGCCGCCCAGGCGATTTCTGTCGGCAGAGTGCTGGAATGGGATGAGCGGCGGGTCAATGTTAACGGCGGGGCGATTGCGCTGGGCCACCCCATTGGGGCATCAGGCTGTCGAATTCTGGTTTCTCTGGTGCACGAGATGATTAAACGCGATGCCCGTAAAGGGTTGGCAACGCTTTGTATCGGCGGCGGTCAGGGCGTTGCGCTGGCGGTAGAACGCGCATAGTCCCGCTTTACTTTACCTGCTTCTCAAGCCTCCTTACGGAGGCTTTTTTATTGGATTTTCTTCCCGCAGATCCCGGAAAAATTCAGCGAAAAGGGGGCGATAAAGCCCTTTTTTGTTGAGCTTTGTCACGTCCTGCTGTGCCATGTTTTTTGAAACAAATAATTACGATCTTGATCACTAAAACATACGTCCTTAAAAAATAAAATGCAGTTTCATAAAATAGAAACATAATTTTAATTTTGAGGGGTACCCTATGTTTGCAAGATCTCTGGCCCTTGCTACTCTCTGCGCCGCAGCGTTTTCCGCTTCCGCTGTCACGGTTGATTTGCGTCATGAATTCATTGATGGAGGTAAGACAGATAAAACCAATGCCGACCGTGTCTCGGTCTCCCATCGCTTTGCCAACGGATTCGGCTTCTCCGTAGAGGCAAAGTGGAAGTCAGGCGGCGATAATACCTCCCAACCGTATTCAGATTTTGTCGGCAACGGCCACGAAGAGACCATTAGCTGGCAGTGGAAGGCGAATCAGAATTTCTCCGTGACGCCGGGGTTTAATATTGAGAGCAACGATAGCCGCTCAATTTACAAACCCAATCTGCGCGTGCAATACAGCTTCGATAATGGTTTCTACGTGGCCGCCCGCTATCGCTACGACTATACCCGCTACCCGGCGAGCGCCGGCAAAGAAGACGATAAAGTGAACCGTGGCGATGCGTGGGCCGGTTTTGTGATGGGCAACTGGCGTACCGAGCTGAACTATGTTTATGCCCGCAGCTCCGAGGGAGTAAACCGCAACGACAACAAGCCTTACTCCCAGGAGTACAACGTGAAGCTGGCCTATAAGCTCGACAAAAACTGGGCGCCGTATGGTGAAGTGGGCAACGTGGGTGTGAATGACCGCAGCGATCGCCAGACCCGTTTCCGCGTCGGGGTTGCTTACAGCTTCTGATAAAACCCTTTTCCGTCATGACCCCGGAGCCGTCAGCCGGGGTTTTCTGTTTCTGTCGTCCGGATGCGGTTCCCGTTAGCGCTGATTGTGGCGCAAGCAGACTTGGCCGCTCGCGCAGTCGAAAGGGGCTGCGGAAGGTTTCACCAGCACGGGTTCAACAGAAGGTGAGGAGAAACGGCCTGTGCCTGCCTCAACGACTCCGCCGGGCGGTAATGAAACAAAAAAGCCCTCCGCGAAGGAGGGCAAGGCCAGTTACAGAAACACACTCAAAAACAATACGGATATTACGCCTGCAGCATCTCCGGATGCGCCGGCAGTTTCGCGATGTAGATAGCCGGTTTCCCGTCTTTGTCCGAGCTGAACAAAATCGCCCGATCGTCGGGGGTAAACGAAGGATGCGGATGGGTGACCTGACGGCTATTGGCGACCGTCGCCCAGGAGGTATCATGCCGGGCAACGCGGAAGTAAGCCTGTTTCGCGACATCAAAGACGTAGAGATAAGGATCGTTATCAATGGTGTAACCGCTGGTATCTTTCACATCCACCGGCGTACCAGAGCCATCCCCAACCAACAGCGTGCCGTCGAAGTTGCTCATCAGATGCGAGCAGGCGGGCATCTGCATCAGCGCGGTATTGATGCCAGTATCCGGATCGAAGCGATAAATCGTCCGTCCCTGCTGACCTTTCAGATAAGAGACATAAATCAGCGCGGAACCGTTCGGGACCCAGAATTCGTGCGTACAGCTTTCGCCCTCGGCATGCTCTTTGACTTTCCGCACGTGACTGCCGTCTTCGTTGACCATCCACATCCGGGCATCGACCAGATCGTGCGGCCCTTCATGGCAGAAGGCGACGGTGTTGTCGTCGAACGGACGGTAGATGGGATGACCCAGCCATTTTTTCTCTTCATGAATAACGCGGCTCTCCCCGCTTTGCAGGTCGACGCGCAGCAGACGGCAGTGCGGACCTTTATGGAAGAAGTCGTGGAAAATCTGCCAGTCGTTGAGCGGTGTCCAGTCGCTTTTCGCAATCTCAATGCCGACCAGTTTGCTGCAGTCGCTGTTGGCGACCCAGGTACCGTATCCGACCCACTCATCCGGGACGCGGTAGACCTGACGCTCCTGGAGGGTTGAAAGATTGACTTCCAGCAGCGTGCGGTCATTTTTAACGTAATAGAGCGCGGAATCATCCGGTGAGAGAAAGCCGCCGAAGGTATTATCGCCGGCGCCTTCGGTCAGCTGAACGGCCTCGGCTGTCGCGATATTTAGCAGATAGTAGTTCCAGTGGCCGTCAAATTCACCGGCGAACAGCAGGTGGCTGCCATCATTAAAAAAACACTTCTGATAGAAATAGTTACGATGACAGGTTACTTCCGGAGGGGTTAAGCGGGTGATCTCCGCGCCGGTATCCGGATCGCGACTGACTTCATAATTCAATTTTACCCGCATGCCTTTAGCCATGATGTACTCCTTTTCCTTCCCGCGATGTCGCCTGTCTGCAGGGGACGTGTAGCCAGGTGAGGTTGATTTAAAAGATAGGTGTTAATTTATCAAAACATCGTTTCATTATTTGTGATGGTGAGCGCAATTCACTATAAAATGTTGCGCTGGATCGCGGTTTTTCTGCTCTTTCAGCTGGCGTCTCGGGGCGATCTTTGTTTTCATGCCCACTTTTTACGTTTTACTGTCATTTTTCAAAGTTGAATTAACTCATTGTATTTTATTGTTTTTATATCTTTTTTTTTGCATCGCTTCGTGATCGGTTCTGCATTTCTGATAAATAGAACGCGAAAATATGAAACATCGTTTTAATAAAAATTGAAAACAGATTTTCTCAGGGGTAAGATGTCGACACTAGTAAAACGAAACTGTGTTTTATTTTTAAGGTGGGTAATACCCAGAGCGTTTTCCCTGGCGTAAGCAACCGTGAGGGATGCGGATCGGACAAATAGAACCTTGCCTGTGTTGTACGGGCTCTGAAAGACTAAGGAACAAAGTATGATACTCGATGCATTCTCTTTACAGGGTAAAGTGGCTGTTGTCACCGGCTGTGATACCGGGCTGGGTCAGGGTATGGCGCTCGGTCTGGCCGAAGCGGGCTGCGATATTGTCGGCATTAATATTGTTGAGCCGGTGGAAACGATTGAGCGTGTTACCGCGCTGGGACGTCGTTTCCTGAGCCTGACCGCCGATTTGCGCCAGATTGACGGTATTCCTCAACTGCTTGAGCGTGCGGTTGCCGAATTCGGTCATATCGATATTCTGGTCAACAACGCCGGTTTGATTCGTCGTCAGGATGCCCTTGAATTCAGCGAGAAAGACTGGGATGACGTGATGGATCTGAACATCAAGACCGTGTTCTTTATGTCCCAGGCGGCGGCGAAGCATTTTATTGCCCAGGGTAACGGCGGCAAGATTATCAACATCGCGTCGATGCTCTCTTTCCAGGGCGGTATTCGCGTACCGTCCTACACCGCATCAAAAAGTGGTGTGATGGGGGTGACCCGTCTGCTGGCGAACGAGTGGGCGAAGTACAACATCAACGTCAACGCGATTGCGCCGGGCTATATGGCGACCAACAACACCCAGCAGCTGCGTTCCGATGAACAGCGCAGCGCGGAAATTCTTGACCGCATTCCGGCCGGACGCTGGGGCTTACCGGACGATCTGAAAGGGCCGGTGGTCTTCCTCTCCTCCAGCGCATCGGATTACATTAACGGCTACACCGTGGCGGTCGATGGCGGCTGGCTGGCGCGCTAAGCTCGCGCGGCGACAGGCGATAAACCCTGCTTTGATGGCAGGGTTTTTTTATGCCTGGCGGTAGACCATGTCACTTCACCATCCGGCAATCGGCGCAACAGTGATGAAAGATGAACATTAATTATCCATATTGATATGGCGCTGAATTTGAAGATCGTCCATATCATTTCGTCGCGATTTCCCGCTGTTAGCCAATTAATAAAAGGAATGAATAAAAGGAGATTGATGAAACGGCAATAATAGAAAGTTGAATGTCCATCACAAAACAAGTCCTGCCAGCAATTTAATCCATATCTTTGACGTCTCCTCCCTGACACTTTATCGCGCCGATCGCGTACTTTCACTGCACGTTTTACTTTGCTCAGGCAGGAAAAAAATGACCTCAATCAGTGACGGCACGACGGTCCTGGCGCGTAGCCAGCGTGATACCCGACGCATGAACCAGTTTGTCTCTATTGCCGCTGCGGTGGCTGGATTGCTTTTTGGCCTCGATATTGGGGTGATTGCCGGGGCGCTGCCCTTTATTACCGACCACTTTGTCTTATCCAGCCGGCTGCAGGAGTGGGTGGTCAGCAGCATGATGCTGGGGGCGGCGGTTGGCGCGCTGTTCAACGGCTGGCTCTCCTTCCGACTGGGACGTAAATACAGTCTGATGGTGGGGGCGGTATTGTTTGTGGCCGGGTCGGTCGGATCGGCGTTTGCCGCGAGCGTCGAAATGCTGCTGGCGGCAAGGATTATTCTCGGTATCGCCGTGGGGATCGCCTCGTATACCGCGCCGCTGTATCTTTCTGAAATGGCGAGTGAAAACGTGCGCGGCAAGATGATCAGTATGTATCAGCTGATGGTGACGCTGGGGATCGTCATGGCGTTCCTGTCCGATACCGCGTTCAGCTACAGCGGCAACTGGCGGGCGATGCTGGGCGTGCTGGCGCTGCCGGCGCTTCTGCTGATCGTTCTGGTGATTTTCCTGCCAAACAGCCCGCGCTGGCTGGCTGAAAAGGGGCGCCACGTTGAAGCGGAAGAGGTGCTGCGTATGCTGCGCGATACCTCGGAAAAAGCCCGTGATGAGCTCAATGAAATCCGCGAAAGCCTGAAGCTTAAGCAAGGCGGCTGGGCGCTGTTTAAGATCAATCGTAACGTCCGCCGCGCGGTATTCCTTGGCATGCTGTTGCAGGCGATGCAGCAATTTACCGGGATGAATATCATCATGTACTACGCGCCGCGTATTTTTAAAATGGCCGGTTTCACCACCACCGAGCAGCAGATGATTGCCACGCTGGTGGTCGGCCTGACCTTTATGTTTGCGACCTTTATCGCGGTCTTTACCGTCGATAAAGCGGGGCGTAAACCGGCGCTGAAAATCGGCTTTAGCGTGATGGCTATCGGAACGCTGGTGCTGGGCTACTGCCTGATGCAGTTTGATAACGGCACCGCCTCCAGCGGCCTGTCCTGGCTTTCCGTCGGCATGACCATGATGTGCATTGCAGGCTATGCGATGAGCGCCGCGCCGGTGGTGTGGATCTTGTGTTCGGAAATTCAGCCGCTGAAATGCCGCGACTTTGGCATCACCTGTTCAACCACCACCAACTGGGTGTCCAACATGATTATCGGCGCCACCTTCCTGACGCTGCTGGATACGATTGGCGCGGCGGGGACCTTCTGGCTCTATACCGCGCTGAACGTGGCGTTTATCGGCGTGACGTTCTGGCTGATTCCGGAAACCAAAAACGTCACGCTCGAACACATCGAGCGCCGACTGATGTCCGGCGAAAAGCTGCGCAATATCGGTAATTAATCACAGGGATGCCCTTGGCAGCCACGGACTGGCTACGCGTACCGTTTCCCGATGGCTATCGCCGTGAATAATATGCAGGGCGCTCAGGCGCCCGATATCATAGTGCGGCAGCTGCACCGTCGACAGCGGCGGTAAAAACAGATCGCCAATGCCGACCATATTATCGTAGCCCACCACCGCAACGTCCTGCGGAATCCGCAATCCCTGCGCCAGCAGCGTCTGATAGACCATAAAGGCGATACGATCGTTGCCGCAGATAACCGAATCGAACGACGGTTTTCCCTGACGGAGATGGGCCTGCACCACGGCGGGAATATCATGGTAGTGCTTATCGCCGTAGGCCATATAGCTGTGCACCAACGTATCCGGGTCGATATCGGCTTCGCGGCAGGCGCGCTCCAGCCCCTGGCGGCGGCGCACGGTGGCGAGATGGTTGGCCGGGAGATGCAAACAGAGCGGGTTACGATAGCCTGCGGCGAGCAGCGCTTTGACCGCAGCGTACTGACCCTGCTCATCATCAGGAATATAGCTGGCGACCGGGTCGTTAAGACTTTCGCAGTTGGCAAGGACGCAGGGTAGCGTCAGCAGCTTGGCGGGAACGGGTACCTGGCGCAGCCCCATGGTGGTGTAGATGATACCGTCAGGACGGTGGGAAAGCAGCAGGTCGACGATGGTTTCCGGGCTATCATCGGAAAACATATTCACCACGAAGCTGTTCCAGCCGTGCGCGCGGGCGGTCTCTTCAATAGACAACGCGATCTCAACCGAAAACGGCGTGGTGACGGTATCCAGCGCCAGTACGCCAATGGTATTCGGCGTGGCGCGCGCGCCGCGTATTTTCTTGGCAGACAGGTCAGGGACGTAGTTGGTCTGCTCAATCGCAGACTGAACGCGAGCCAGCGTTTCGGGTTTCAGACGTTCCGGGTTGTTCAGCGCCCGTGAAACCGTCATCAGAGATACGTTTGCCAGTTTTGCCACATCTTTCAAAGATGCCATATTTCACACTCCACCGTTGCCGCCATGCAACAGGCTATACAACTAAGTTGCTGATGTAAAAGGATCATACGATATTCTATCGTATGCCGTGTTGTCTCAGTGGGTCGGATTATTTGATCGCGATCTCACCCTCGTTATGTTAACGTTAACTTTTGTGATTAACATCATGTATCTCGGCAAAACGGCATGATTTATGTTTTTTGTTAACGTTACCATTGCGTGCATTACCCCTACACGAGAATGTCATGATGAAAGCCCATCACTCTCACAGCTATCCGTTACTCAGCGCCTTACTGTTTTTCTTTTTTGTCACCTGGTCCTCTTCCGGCTCATTGCTCTCTATCTGGTTGCACCAGGAAGTCGGGCTCAAGGCGGGGGATACCGGGATCATCTACGCCGTGCTTTCCGTATCAGCGCTGTTTGCCCAGGTGTGCTACGGCTTTATTCAGGACAAGCTTGGGCTGCGTAAAAACCTGCTCTGGTATATCACCGTGCTACTGATTCTCTCCGGGCCGGCCTACCTGCTGTTTGGCTATTTGCTGAAAATAAACGTACTGCTCGGCAGTATCTTTGGCGGGATCTATATCGGCTTAACCTTTAACGGCGGCATCGGAGTACTCGAATCCTATACCGAACGCGTCGCGCGCCAGAGCCAGTTTGAGTTTGGTCGGGCGCGTATGTGGGGATCGCTGGGTTGGGCGGTGGCGACCTTTTTTGCCGGACTGCTGTTTAACATCAATCCGAAACTTAACTTTGCGGTCGCCAGCTGTTCCGGCCTGGTGTTCTTTGTTCTGCTGGCGCGACTGCGGGTCTCCTCCGCACCGCAGGCTATGCAGGAGGCCATCTCCGGCGGCAAAGTGACGCTGGAGGATGCGCTGCGTCTGCTGACCCTGCCGCGCTTCTGGGCGCTGGTCTTTTTTGTCGTCGGGACCTGCATTTACGGCGTCTACGACCAACAGTTCCCGGTCTACTTTTCCTCGCAGTTCGCCACCCTGCAGGAAGGGAACGCGATGTACGGCTACCTGAATTCTTTCCAGGTGTTCCTCGAAGCGGCCGGGATGTTCTGCGCGCCGTGGCTGGTTAACCGTATTGGCGCGAAAAACGGCCTGATTTTCGCCGGGATGGTCATGGCATTACGTATGGTGGCCTCCGGGCTGGTGGAAGGGCCGCTGCTGATTTCCATCACCAAACTGCTCCATGCGGTGGAGCTGCCGGTACTGCTGGTCGCCATCTTTAAATACAACAGCCTGAACTTTGATAAACGTCTCTCTTCAACGCTGTACCTGGTGGGCTTTGCCTGCACCAGCTCGGTGATTGCCACGGTGTTGTCGCCGCTGGCGGGCTACAGCTACGAGAAATACGGCTTCGCCCAGTCCTATCTGATTATGGGACTGCTGGTGTTCTGCACCACCTTTATCTCCATTTTCTTGTTGCGATCCAGTCGCTCATCTTCGGATCCGATGATGTCGCAACCCTCCGCTATCTGAATGAAAAGAGTGAAGAATATGATGTACACCGTTGCTAACGCTGAACAGGAACTGCAGGCGAAACGCGAGACGTTAAACCTGCGCTGGTACCCACGCTACCATCTCGCCGCTCGTGCGGGCTGGATCAACGATCCCAATGGTCTGGTCTGGTTTGACGGCTGGTATCACGCCTTTTATCAGCACCATCCTTACTCCACGCAGTGGGGGCCGATGCACTGGGGTCATGCGCGCAGCAAGGATTTAGTCCATTGGGAACACCTGCCGGTGGCGCTGGCGCCGGAAGGGCCGGAGGATAAAGATGGCTGCTTCTCCGGCTCGGCCGTGGTGGACGGCGATACGCTGGCACTGATCTATACCGGGCATAAATTCCACGGCGATCCCAGCGACGAAGAGAACCTCTATCAGGTGCAGTGTCTGGCCACCAGTCGCGACGGCATTCATTTTGAACGCCAGGGCATGGTGCTGGATACCCCGCCGGGCCTGCACCACTTCCGCGACCCGAAAGTGTGGCGCGAAGGGGATAGCTGGTACATGATCGTCGGTGCCCGCGTCGGTGATACCGGCCAGGTGCGGTTGTATCGATCCGCCGATCTGCGCCAGTGGCATGACGAAGGGATCCTTGATGAAGCCGAAGATAAGATGGGCTACATGTGGGAATGCCCCGACTTCTTCACGCTCGGCGGCAAGCGAGTACTGATGTTTTCACCGCAGGGGATGGGGGCACAGGGCTATCAGAACCGCAATTTATTCCAGAGCGGCTATCTGCTCGGCGACTGGCAGCCCGGGCAGCCGTTTGTCCGGGAAGGTGAATTTGTTGAGATGGACCATGGCCATGATTTTTATGCCCCGCAGAGTTTCCTGACGCCCGACGGTCGCCGCATCGTTATCGGCTGGCTGGACATGTGGGAGTCACCGCTGCCGGAACAGCAGGACGGCTGGGCTGGCATGCTCTCTCTGCCGCGTGAGCTGACGCTGAGCGCCGATAATCGTCTGCAGATGCGTCCGGCGAAAGAGGTGGAGTGCCTGCGCAGAGCCTGGTTCCCGTGGCCGGTCAGCACGCTGAAAAACCAACGGTCGCTGATGGCGGAAAACGGTGAGGCGATGGAGGTGATCCTGCACTGGAACTGCGCAGGCAGTACGGCAGAACAGTATGGACTGAGCTTCGGCGAGGGGCTGCGGGTCTACGTTGATGCGCAGATGCAACGCCTGGTGCTGGAGCGGAACTACCCGCAGTACGGTCTGTGCGGCACGCGCAGCGTACCGTTGCACGAGGGGGCCGATCTGAAACTGCGGGTATTCTTCGATAGCTCTTCCGTTGAAGTGTTTGTTAATGACGGAGAGGCCTGTCTTAGTAGCCGTATATATCCGGATGCCGCTCGCCGTGAATTATCTTTATTTGCCTGGAACGGTTTGGCGTCTTTAACTGAAGCAGGAGCCTGGCAGCTGGAATAAATTTTATTGCATGGTCGTTAATAACCCGTCTTCGACGATGGGCGGGTTATTATTGTCATTATCGTCGTGCTTTGCCCATAAATAAAAATACCCGTCATACTTCAAGTTACATGTGCGTTGGCTTTCCTCGCGCCCCCGTCACTTACGCGAGTAAGCGCCAGGGGACTCACTGCGTCGCCGCCTGCCTGTCACTTGAATTATTGAGGGTAAAAAACTTCATTTTAATAAAGGGTTTTCCGATGAATAAAATCTGGGTCGGGTGTGTTCTGACGTCTTTATTTACCCCTCTGGCTAATGCACAGGCGCCGTTATCCCTTGAGGAGCGGCTGGCGCAAATGGAGCAACGACTAAAGGCGACCGAACAGCGGGCGGCCAGCGCGGAGGCGGAAATCCGGGCGCTGAAAGGCCAGGAAACGCCAGCGACGGTGGTCAGCGCCGCACCGGCTAAACCGACTTTACAGCTTAATGATTATGGCGAATTAAAATTCTATGGCGACGTTGAGTTTAATATGGACGGCGCCAGCCGTACCGGTAGGCTGACGTCGGTGAAAACCAGCGCGAATAAAAACTGGGCGCCGGGAGATAAAGAACGCTGGGATATTAACGGGCGCATTCTTCTGGGCTTTGATGGATTACGCAAGGGGGCTAACGGAAAATATGCCGGGTTCAGCGTGCAGCCGCTGGCGGATATGAATGGAAAAATGAATCTCGACGATGCGGCCTTTTTCTTTGGACAGGAGAATGACTGGAAAATTAAAATCGGCCGCTTTGAGGCCTACGATATGTTCCCGCTGAATCAGGATACCTTTATTGAATATTCCGGTAATACGGCCAACGATCTGTATAGCGACGGCTACGGCTATATCTATATGATGAAAGAGGGACGCGGGCGCAGCAGCAGCGGCGGCAGCTTCCTGCTCAGTAAAAATATCGATAACTGGTATTTTGAGGTGAATACGCTGGTGGAGGACGGCAGCTCGCTGTTTGTCGATCGGAACTATCACGGCAACGCGCTGGATAACCGTAAAAACGTGGTGTACGTGCGTCCGGTCGCGGCCTGGCAGTCCGGCGCCTGGTCGGTGGCGGCGGCAATGGAGAGCAACCTCGTTAATAACGCTTACGGCTATGAAAAAACGGGGGGAGGCTGGGTCGACCAGTCAAATCGTACCGGTTACGGGATGACCATGAGCTGGAACACGCTGAAAACCGATGCCGAAAATGGGGCCGCGGTGAATCTGAGTACCGCCTATCTTGATGCGGCGGATGAGAAAGATTTCAGCGCCGGTATCAACGCATTATGGCATCGTGTAGAGCTGGGCTATATTTATGCGCATAACAAAATCGACAAGTTCAATATGTCCGGCGTGAGCGCGGAGTGCGATGGCGACTGCGCGATTCTGACGCCGGGTCGCTATGATATCCACACCATTCATACGTCATGGCAACTGCCGAATATTATGGATATGCCGAACTTTAATATTTATCTCGGCGCGTATGCGTCATGGCTGGATTCATCGGCGGCGAAAAGCGGCAATACCGATGAACGCTACGGCGCGCGGGTACGGTTTAAATATTTCTTCTGACAGGTTTCCCCGGGGGGGCGCAAACGCCTTCCCCGGGGCTACCGGACCGCAGACGGCTGTGAACCTGGCGCCCGGCCAGGCACCGCGCGAGCCGGGGGGGCCGAATGACTACACCTCCGCCAGGTACAGCGCCGGCATCCCTTCTTTATCGGAGGTAAACAGCACCCAGCGATCATCCGGCGAAAATGACGGATGCGGGTGGGTGACCTGACGATCGCCGTCGAGCACTTTCCAGCTGGAGTCGTGGCGACAAATGGCCCGCTGCGTACCGGACTGCACGTCAAATACCCAGATAAACGGATCGTTCAGCTGAATATCGCCGGTATGATGCGGCGCGCCATCGCCGACGACCAGCGAACCATCGTAGTTACTCATCAGGTGCGAGCAGGGAGGAATGGTCAGCAGCTGACGATTATCCAGGGTGGTGGGGTCGGCACGGTAGAGATAGCGATGCGGATCGTTTTCCCGGTGGGCGACGTAATAGAGCGCGGAGCCATCCGGCACCCAGAACTCATGGGTGAAACTCTCTCCCGGCTGGTGCTGGCGAACGTTGCGCATATTGCTGCCGTCAGCGTTGATAAGCCACATCCTGGCGTCGATAGCATCGCGCGGTCCTTCGTGGCAGAACGCGATGGTCTGGTCATCAAACGGCCGGTAAATCGGATGGCCCAGCCAGCGTTTCTCCTGCAGGACAACGCGGCGCTCGCCGCTATGCAGGTCGATATTGATCAGGCGGCATTCGGGTTGGGTAAAATAAAAGGCGCGGAATTTACTCCAGTCGGTCAGCGGCCGCCAGTCGCTTTTTTTTATCTCGATGCCGACCAGTTTGCTGCAATCGCTGTTTGCCACCCAGGTACCATAGGCGACCCAGTCGTCATCCACTGTGTAAACCACCTGCTCTTCCCGCGTCGCCAGATCCACGCGGCGCAGCTGCCGATTGTTTTTCACATACCACAGCGTGCGGTCGTCGTCGGATAGAAAACCGCCGAAGGTATTATCGCCCGGCCCGTCGGTCAGCTGTACGGCCTGCTGCGCGGCCAGATCGAGTAAATAGTAGTTCCAGTGGCCCTCGAATCCGCCGCCGAAAATAAGTTTGCTGCCATCCCGGGTAAAGCACTTTTGATAGAAGTAGTTACGGTGGCAGATAACGTGCGGGGGCGTCATCCGGATCACCTGGCGGCCGGTTACGCTGTCTTCCGTGGTACGGAAATTCAGCGGGATGATTTTGCCTTTCATGACTCGCTCCTGACGAAAAAATGCCCCGCAGCCGAGGCTGCAGGGCAGAGAGAATGATCGACCGTTAGCGCATGGCGCGTTTCAGAATACGATCGGACTGGCGCTGGAAGTCGGCGGCCGTCTCTTCTACGCTTTTCTGTCCGTAGTCGATGTACTGCAGCGACGTGCCAAACTGGGCAACAATCTGCGGGTCATCAAAGTAAGGCGATACCGAGAGTTTTGTCGGCAGCGACTGCGCCAGCTTCAGCCCGGATACGGCCGGATCGTCGGTTTTGATCGTGCCGTCTTCGGTCAGGTATTTCACCGCCACTTTGCTTAACGGCACGCCGCGCTCAAGGCCCAGCGTATCCACGCCCTCTTTGCTGTTCAGCAGGAAGTTAATCACTTTCGCCGCCGCTTCCGGATTTTTCGTCGATTTGCCGATGGAGAGCATCTGCGCCGGTTTAAAGAACAGGCCGGCATCGGTGGCGCCCGGTAGCATCGGGTAGTCGCCCAGCGCCAGCTTCGCCGGCGGCTTCAGGTTGTCGGAGTATTTGTTGATGGTGGAGTTCCACATATATGTCCCCGCCCATTCGCCCTGAATCCACGGCTTCATCTCATACATGTTGCTCTTGCCGAACGAGGCATAGTATTTGGTGTCCGGCATCACGTGGCTGTCGATGAGCTTTTTGTACATCTGGAAGAATTCGACCCACTGTTCTTTGCTGTAGGAGAATTTCTTCGTTTTCTCGTCGATAGCCGGCTGGTTGTACTTCTGAATCATGTAAGAGTTCAGCAGCGCCAGGGTGTCCTGATGCTCCAGCACCACCGGGTAATACTGCTTACCCAGCTTGCTTTCAAAGGTTTTGCCCGCCGCCATCAGCTCATCCCAGGTTTTCGGGAAGGTGACGCCGGCTTTTTTCCAGGTTTCGTCGTTAAAGTAGAACACCCTGGCGGTAACGGAAATCGGGATACCGTTGAGTTTGCCATTGACCGTGGTGGACTGCAGCTCTTTGGCATCGAACTGGCTGAGGTCGATGACATCCTTCATTTTGTTCAGATCGTAGAAACCCTCACCGTTCTTCGAGAAGATCGGCAGCCAGTTCCAGTTTGTCTGCATCACGTCCGGCTCGGTTCCCCCGGCGATTTGGGTGGTCAGGCGCGAAAGATGGCCGTCCCAGCCGGTATATTCGGCTTTAACGTTGATGTCCGGATTCTGTTTATGAAACTCCTCCAGCGCTTTCAGGGTGACCTGATGGCGGCCGTTGCCGCCCCACCATGACATACGCAGATCGACATCCTTTGCCAGAGACGGTAACGCGGTAAGGCCCAGAGTGGCGGAGATTGCGGCGCTTAAAAGCACTTTTTTCATTTTAATACTCCAGTGATTACAGAGAGATATTCTGTTCGGTGGCGGCATCAAAGAGATGGCACTTATTCATGTCGAATTTGAACCACACCTTGCGATGCAACCCTTTTTCAATCATCGGCTTCGCTTCGTCAGAAGGGACGCGGGCGGTCAGTTCATAGTCGGCGACTTTCAGGTAGACGAAAAACTCGTGCCCCATGTTCTCGACCCGCACCATTTCGCCCGAGCAGCCGCCTTCGGCGAACGGTTCATCGGCGATGGCGACAAACTCCGGGCGGACGCCGTAGAACAGCGGCTGGTTTTTATGGCTGGCGACTTTATCCTGCAGGGCTGCGCTTAACGGCAGCAGCTCATCGCCGATAGTCAGGTGCAGGCGCCCGGCCTGTTCAACCAGTTTGCTGGGGCGAATATTCATCTCCGGGGCGCCGATAAAGCCGGCCACGAACATGTTTTTCGGTTTGTGATACAGATTGTCCGGAGTATCGACCTGCATGATATGCCCGAGCTTCATGACGCAGATCCGATCGCCCATGGTCATCGCTTCGGTCTGGTCGTGGGTGACGTACACGGTGGTCGCCGGCTTGCCGGATTTCTTCAGCTGCTTGTGCAGATCGGAAATGCGGATACGCATCGAGGCGCGCAGCTTGGCATCAAGGTTAGAGAGCGGTTCATCAAACAGGAACACATCCGGTTTTTTGACAATCGCGCGGCCAACCGCCACGCGCTGGGCCTGACCGCCGGAAAGCTGGCGCGGCAGACGGTCGAGCAGCTCTTCCAGCTCGAGGATTTTGGCCGCTTCGTTAACCTGGGCATCAATCTGATCTTTCGGCAGCTTGCTCAGCTTGAGACCAAAAGCCAGATTCTCACGCACCGTCATGTGTGGGTAGAGCGCATAGTTCTGGAACACCATCGCAATACCGCGTGATTTTGGCACGAGGTTGTTGACGATCTTCTCGCCGATACGCACTTCGCCGCCGCTGATGGTTTCCAGTCCCGCCAGCATACGCAGGGTGGTGGATTTCGCACAGCCGGATGGCCCGACGATCACCATAAACTCGCCGTCCGCGATTTTCAGGTCGATAGCATGTACCGCTTTGAAGCCGTTGGAGTAAACTTTTTCCAGTTTGTTGAAAATAACTTCAGCCATGATATTTCCCTCTTAACCTTTGATTCCGCTGCTGGTAACGCCCTGTACGAAGTAGCGTTGTGCCAGGAAGAACACGATGATGGATGGCAGAATGGAGATACTCGCCATTGCCAGAATTTCGTTCCACGGAGCGCCTTCCGTGACGTCGATGGACATTTTCAGCGCCAGTGCGATCGGATATTTATCCACGCTGTAGACGTAAATCAGCGGGCCGATAAAGTCGTTCATTGACCACATAAACTGGAACAGCGCCACCGAGATAATCGCCGGTTTCAGGATCGGCACCACCACGTACCACAGCACCTGAATAGAGTTACAGCCGTCGATCTGCGCCGCCTCTTCCATATCGCGCGGTACGCCGCGCAGGAACTGGATCAGCATGAAGACGAAGAATCCCTGGGTGGCGAAAGCCAGCGGCAGATACAGCGGCAGATAGCTGTTCAGCATGCCCATTTCACGGAACATCAGGTACTGCGGGATAAGCAGGACGGTGCTCGGCAGCAGCATGGTGGTGATGAGCGTGGCGAACCAGAATTTCTTCCACGGGATTTCGAAGCGGGCAAAGCCGTAGGCCACGATAGTGGAGGAGATAATGGTCAGCAGGACTTTCGGGATCACATACTTAAAGGTGTTCAGCATGTAGTGCCCGAAGTTGTACTCGGTGCCGGTTTTCCAGCCGTTAATAAAGCCGTCCCAGGTCGCGTGGGCCGGCCACAGGCTCAGGGTGGTGAAAATCTCATGGTTCGGTTTGAACGACGCCGAGAACATCCACACCAGCGGGTAAAGCATCAGCAGGCCGACGAACAGCAGGATGACATAACGGATTGTCCGGCTGACTTTTTCGCGGCGCAGGGTGCGGGCAACTTCGCGCTCCGCAATTTCCATTGCCGGGGTGATTTGTTGAATATCAGCCATTTTTGCCTCCTTTATCGGCGGAGTAGAACACCCAATATTTCGATGACTTAAAGGCGATGGCGGCAAAGACCGCAACCACCAGGAACAGCACCCACGCCAGCGCCGCGCCGTACCCCATATCGAAGTACTTAAAGGCGGTGTCGTAGATATAGAGCGAGAACAGATAGGTGGAGTAGGTTGGGCCGCCGCCGGTGATGACGTACGGACCGGTAAACTCCTGGAACGCCTGGGTGGTCTGCATAATAAAGTTGAAGAAGATGACCGGCGTAATCAGCGGCACGGTGACCTTCATAAACATCTGCCACTTCGAGGCGCCGTCGATCATCGCCGCTTCATACTGTGACTGCGGGACGTTTTGCAACGCGGCGAGGAAGATGACCATCGCTGAACCAAACTGCCAGACGCGCAGCAGAGTGACGGACATCAGCGCCAGCGACGGCTCGCCGAGCCAGTTCACCGGGTCGAATCCCAGCACGCCGATAAAGCTGTTCAGCAGGCCGTCGATAGCAAACAGCGCGCGCCACAGGACGGCAATCGCGACCGAGCTACCGAGAATCGACGGAATGTAATAAGCGGTGCGGAAAAAGCCGATACCGCGCAGCTTAAAGTTGAGGACAAATGCAATACCCAGTGCGAAAGCCAGTTTTAACGGAATCGTTAAAAAGACGTAGGCAAAGGTCACGCCCATGGATTTCCAGAAGAGGCCATCTTCGGTCAACATGTAGCGATAGTTTTCAATGCCGTTAAACACCGGCGGGCTCATCAAATCGTACTCAGTGAAACTGAGAAAGAAAGATGAAACAAAGGGAAAAGCGGTAAAGACTATCAGCCCGATGATATAGGGCGATATCCATGCCAATCCCAACATCTTGTTTTCATTCATACATACCTACCTGGCTTACGAGTTTGTAAAACGGATTCGGTGTCGTGGTTTTCTGCGCCCGGTCGCGGCCAGAAAGTGAATCGGTATCGGGTGTATCAGCTGGCGTTGGCTTCCTTTTTTAACTTTGTGTTTGTTATGGGCTTTTGCTCGCAGCGTCCCTGCTGAGCCTGAATGTTTCGGTTTTTACTTGTCCGGTGACTCAGTTTTATAAAACGCCGTTTTAATTTTATTTTATTGCGATTTATTACAGAGTCATTCGATTCATAGCGGAAGTGTGATCGAAGTCGAAACGATGTTTCAAAAAATGAGATGGCGAGCGTTCTCCAGAGCTGACAGGTGTCTGGAGATAGTGCCGAAGAAGGGATCTTGTGCAGGGATGAGCAAGATAAGTGGCAGGCTAATCATTTTGCTGTTACATATTTTTTAACAAATTATTCTGGCGGAAAGGAAGGGGGGGAAAGGGGGCATCACGAATATGCCCCTGGGAAGCGTGGTTTACAGGAAATCCTCACGAACGGGAGTAAAGGTATCCAGCAGGGTGCCAGGCTTCAGACAGATGCAGCCGTGCATAATATGCGGTTTTTTGTAGAGCGTATCTCCGGCGCGCACCACGCGTTTCTCTTCTCCGATGGTGAACTCAAATTCGCCGGATAGCACATAGGTCAACTGTTCGTGAGGGTGATTATGCATTGGACCGATGGCTCCGGCGTCGAAATTGACCTCTACGGCCATCATGTTGCCACCGTGCGCAAGAATACGACGGGTCACGCCATTGCCCAGATCTTCAAGGGTGGTCTCGTTATGAAAAATAAACATCCGGCAGTCCTGTAGTTAAGTGAAACAATGTTTCATTTAATTTATCGCAGAATCGTCGGGAAAGAAACGATCGACAAGAGAAGTGGAAAGTTGATCACAAGTTTGTTTCACTGGAGCAAAGCATAACCAGGAGCGGATGATGAAAACGATTGGCCTGTTGGGCGGCATGAGCTGGGAATCCACCATTCCCTATTACCGTTTGATCAACGAAGGTATCAAAGCACATTTAGGCGGCCTGCATTCGGCGAGTCTGCTGCTGCACAGCGTCGATTTCCATGAGATCGAAGCCTGCCAGTCCGCAGGAGACTGGGATCGCGCCGGCGAGATGCTGGCGCAGGCGGCAGTTGGCCTGCAGCAGGCGGGGGCGGAAGGGATTGTTCTGTGTACCAACACGATGCATAAAGTGGCGCAGGCCATCGAAACGCGCTGTGAGGTGCCGTTCCTGCATATCGCCGATGCCACCGGGCGGGCGATTACCGCCAAAGGCCAAAAGCGGGTTGCCCTGCTTGGAACGCGCTATACCATGGAGCAGGATTTTTATCGTGGGCGCCTGCAGGCGCAGTTTGCTATTGAGACGCTGATTCCGGAAGCTGACGATCGCGAACGCATTAACCGGATTATTTTTGATGAGCTGTGCCTGGGCGCGTTTAATGACGACTCCCGCGATTATTACCTGCAGGTGATTGACGCGCTGGCGGAGCAGGGCGCAGAAGGGGTCATTTTCGGCTGTACCGAGATTGGCCTGCTGGTGCCGGTGGAGAGCAGCCCGCTGCCGGTGTTCGATACCGCCGCGATTCACGCCGCGGACGCGGTGACGTTTATGCTCTCTTAAGCATCGCGTCCAGCGGACCCTGAATCCGCGGCAGGCTCCCCTGCAGGTGCTGAATAAATGTCTCGACCAGCGCCGAGCCCGGGCGGTGCAGCGGGCGGATCAGGCTGACGGTGAACGGTACGTCGACGCTAAAGCGGCGCACCGCCACGCCGCTTTCGCCATAGTCGAGGGCGGTCAGCGGGTTGACGACTGAGATCCCGACGCCTGCCCGCACCATCGCACAAACAGAGGCCGCGCTGTGGGTCTCCACCACCATCCGGCGCTTCACCTGATGCTCGGCAAACAGGGCATCAAGCAGCTGACGATAGCTGTCGGTGCGCGACAGGCTGATATAGTTTTCACCGTGGAAATCGGCCGGAGTCAGCTCCTGCTTGCTGGCAAGCGGGTGGCTCTGCGGCAGCACGCAGACCTCGTTGAGCGTTAACAGCGGCGTGCGTTCGGTCCCGGCGGGCGTGTGCAGGGTTTCCGTCAGGCCGAGATCGTGACGTTGGGCGGAGAGCCACTCCTCCAGCAGGGGGGACTCTTGCGGCACAATCTGCAGGCTGACCTCGGGATAGCGCGCCAGAAAGGGCTGCAGCAGCAGCGGCAAAAACGACTGAGAAAACACCGGCAGGCAGGCGACAGACAGTTCGCCCTGACGGAACTCTCGCAGGCTCTCGGCGGCGCTGACGATACGGTCCAGTCCGTACCAGGAGCGCTGAACCTCTTCAAACAGCCGCAACCCCTGCACCGTCGGCTGCAAACGCCCGCGGGTGCGTTCAAACAGCTTCAGCCCGATCACCTTTTCAAAGCGTGCCAGCTCGCGGCTGACGGTCGGCTGAGAGGTATTCAGCAGACGAGCCGCCTCGGTGAGGTTGCCGGTGGTCATCACCGCATGGAAGATTTCAATATGGCGTAAATTGACGGCAGGCATTTCGGCTCTCGGCGGATGGACGGTATCCATATCATTTTTGCATAGAGTCACGATAAAACGATATTTTTTATTCTCTTCAGGCTATGGCGTAATCATAAAAAAACGCGCACAACACAATAACGCCGGAGTTCACTATGCCACGCTCGCTTTACGCTACCGATACCGACCTGACTGCCGAGAACCTGCTCCGTCTGCCTGCCGAGTTTGGCTGCCCGGTGTGGGTCTATGACGCGCAGATTATCCGCCGCCAGATAGCCCAGCTCAGCCAGTTCGACGTGGTGCGTTTTGCCCAGAAGGCCTGCTCCAATATCCATATTTTGCGTCTGATGCGTGAGCAGGGCGTTAAGGTGGACTCCGTCTCCCTCGGGGAGATTGAACGTGCGCTGGCGGCGGGGTATGACCCGCAGCAGCACCCGGAAGATATCGTTTTTACCGCCGACCTGATTGACGAGGCGACGCTGGAGCGCGTCAAGGCCCTGCAGATTCCGGTTAATGCCGGTTCAGTCGATATGCTGAGCCAGCTGGGGGAAGTCTCTCCAGGCCATCGCGTCTGGCTGCGCGTCAACCCGGGATTTGGTCACGGCCACAGCCAAAAAACCAACACCGGCGGCGAAAACAGCAAACACGGGATCTGGTACAGCCATCTGCCGGCGGCGCTGGAAGTGATGCGTCGCTATCAGCTCCAGCTGGTGGGGATCCACATGCATATTGGCTCCGGGGTTGATTATGGCCACCTGGAACAGGTTTGCGGCGCGATGGTGCGTCAGGTGGTTGAGTTTGGGCAGGATCTGCAGGCGATCTCCGCCGGCGGCGGACTGTCGATCCCTTATCACGAAGGTGAAGAGGCGATCGATACCGATCACTACTACGGCTTGTGGAACGCCGCGCGCGAGCAGATCGCCCGACATCTCGGCCATCCGGTGAAGCTGGAAATCGAACCGGGTCGCTTCCTGGTGGCCGAATCCGGGGTGCTGGTCTCTCAGGTACGTAGCGTCAAAGAGATGGGAAGCCGCCACTTTGTCCTGATTGATGCCGGTTTTAACGATCTGATGCGTCCGTCAATGTACGGCAGCTATCACCATATTACCGCTCTGGCGGCGGATGGCCGCAACCTGAGCGCCGCACCGCTTATCGACACCGTCGTGGCCGGGCCGCTGTGCGAATCGGGCGACGTCTTTACTCAGCAGGAAGGGGGCAAGGTGGAGACGCGTTTGCTGCCTGAAGTCGCGCCGGGAGATTATCTGGTGCTGCATGATACGGGGGCTTATGGCGCGTCAATGTCCTCAAACTACAATAGCCGTCCGCTGCTGCCGGAAGTGCTGTTCGACAACGGCAGCGCACGGCTGATCCGTCGTCGGCAGACGATTCAGGAGCTGCTGGCCTTAGAGCTGTTCTAAAAATATGGCCCCGTCGTTACCGACTCACGCAATACCAGCGTACCGGTAAACGGCGGGATCGTTTCGATCGGCTGGTCGTTGGCGAGCTTGATCGCCTGATCGATCGCGGTGGTGATCATATTATCGATCGGCAGATAGACCGTCGACAGGCCGGGTTCCAGCCATTTTGCGCTCGGGGCATCGTCGAAGCCGAACAGCGAAACGTCCTGCGGGATCCGCAGCCCCGCCTGATGCAGCGCTTTTGAGGCGCCCAGCGCCATATCATCGTTACATGAAAACAGCGCGCTGAACGTTGTTTTCTCATCAAGCAGCTCGCGGCACAGCTCATAGCCGCGGGTCATCGTCGAATCACCGTATTTAACTTTCGCCGGATCCCACGCGATACCATGCTTTTTCAGGGCCTTGCGGTATCCCTGCAGACGGGCTTTGCCCGTGGGGGTATGCATCGGCACGGTCATGCAGGCGATATCCCGGTGCCCTTGCGTAATCAGATAATTGACCGCCTGAAAGGCCGCATCTTCCTGCTCGAAGAACACGCAGCGTTCCCGCGCCAGGCTGACGTCGCGGTTAATCACCACCAGCGGCATATCGATGGATTCGATCAGCGACATGATCTTCTTTTCGCTCATGTGGCGGGTATAGAGAATGATTGCGTCGCACTGGCGGTCGGCGAGCATCTGCACCGCTTCTTCTTCGCGTTCCGGAGCATCGTGGCCGTCGGTGACGATTAGCTGTTTTCCCCAGGCTTCCGTCTGGCGTGAAGCCTGTTGTAGCAGGCGGCCAAAATAGAAACCATCGAAGGTAGAAACCACCAGTCCGATACTGTTGCTGGTGCGGTTCGCCAACGAACGGGCGAGAAAGTTTGGCCGGTATCCCAGCTCTTCCATCGCTTTGAATACCTGTTGGCGGGTGCTCTCTTTTACCTGACCTGTGCCGTTCAACACGCGGGAAACCGTCGCTTTAGAGACGCCTGCGCGAATTGAGACATCCAGCATTGTAGCCATTCATCGATTCCTGATTTCACGTGATAAGCCGCAGTTTATCACAGACATTCAGAGGGATATGCGCTCAACCGGGCGCAAAGAACTATCGCGATCACGCTTTTTGCAGGAAGTGTCCGCAAAATGGCGCTTCCACGCGTTGAGGTCCTCGCCATCGGTCGCTGCGGGCGCGGTATACTGGCAGCCAGAGGATTTTTCAGCAGGGGATCGGTTATGCATATTCAGCCCTTATACGCCGCGCCGCAGCACGCCGAACAGGTGGCGATGTGGCTCTGGCAGGCCTTTGGCGGCGAAACGCTGCCGCTGCCTTTTTTTGCGACTCTCGTTGCCCACAGCCAGACGCCGGAGGCGCTGCCGCTCACCTTTATCGCCGTCGAAGGGGAGACGCTTGTAGGGACGGTGGGGCTGTGGCGCTGCGACTTAATCAGCCGTCAGGATCTGTTCCCGTGGATGGCGGCGCTGTACGTCGCCCCGGATGCGCGCGGACGGGGAATCGCGGGACAGCTGCAACAGCATGTGATCGACTATGCCCGCCGGCTTGGGCACCCGCAGCTGTATCTCTACTCCGCCTGCCGCGATTTTTATGAGCGTTTTGGCTGGCAGTATATTGGTGAAGGGCTGGATTACCCGGCCACCGCCGTCAGCCTGTATCGTTACGACTTATCGCTTTCCGATGGCGCCATTACCGAGTGACGGCGAACCAGCGTCGGGCTGAATAAATGGGTGATTTCAGGCGCCGGGCGCTGATCCGCCAGCGCCAGCGCCAGTTCGGCGGCCTGGGTTGCCATGGTGACGATGGGATAACGCACCGTCGTCAGGCGCGGGCGAACGTAGCGAGAGATCAGCACATCATCGAAGCCAATCAGCGAAATCTCGCGCGGGACGTCGATACCATTATCATTCAGCACCCCCATCGCACCGGCGGCCATCGAGTCGTTATAGCAGGCGACAGCGGTAAAATTCCTGCCGCGTCCCAGGAGTTCGGTGATGGCCTGTTCGCCGCCGCTTTCATCAGGTTCGGCAAAGGTCACCAGCCGATCGTTACAGGGCAGACCGCTCTCCGTTAACGCTGCGTAATAGCCTTGCAGGCGATCTTCAGCATCAGAAATCGCGTGGTTGGAACAGAGGTAGCCGATACGGGTATGCCCCTGTTGGATCAGATGACGGGTCGCCAGCCAGGCGCCGTAGCGGTCGTCCAGGGCGACACAACGCTGTTCAAAACCCGCCAGAATACGGTTGATCAGCACCATGCCGGGGATCTGTTTCATCAACCCGGCGAGCTCGTCGTCAGGGATCATTTTCGCGTGCACCACCAGCGCAGCGCAGCGATGGCGGATAAGCTGCTCAATTGCCTGGCGCTCTTTTTTAATGCTGTGATACCCGTTGCCGATCAGCAAAAAGTTACCGGTGTTGTAGGCCACCTGCTCGACGGCTTTGACCATAGCGCCGAAGAAAGGATCGGACACGTCGCCCACCACCAGACCGACGGTTTCCGTCGACTGCTGCGCCAGCGCGCGCGCATTTGCATTGGGATGATAATTGAGCGTTTCCATCGCCGCAGTCACCGACTGGCGCGAGGTTTCACTGGCTTTGGGGGAGTTGTTGATCACGCGGGATACGGTAGCGACGGACACTCCAGCGAGTCGGGCTACATCCTTAATTGTCGCCATACCAGACCTTTTATAGGGTAAGCGTTTACATACCGGTTATGTTACGGGAAAGTGCGGCAGATTCAAGGCTGGAGGCGCCTGGCTTCGCGCAAATGTGATGCAGATTTGCCTTCATGGTGAAAAAGTTACACCGCGACAAGCGCAGGAACGCAGACGAATGAAACGGCGGCGGGAACATTCACACCTTTGCTTACACTTTGCGATTAGCTGTTGCGAATGTTCGCTGGTTTATCCGTTCATTGCATTGATATTCTGGCTATCCCAGAGGTATTGATAGGTGGAGCTAACGTTACGTTGGCCACTCTAATTACACCAGCCTGCGCAGATGCGCAGGTTTTTTTTTGCCCGCAGGCGGAAGATGTCGCGTTCCGCTCCCGTGAAACGCTCTCGCCCCCCGCAGCAGATCCCCCTCTTCCTGTCCACCGCTCGCCGCTGTTACAGATAGCGAAAATGGCAATAACTGGTTGCACTTAGGTTTATTCCCTTGCGTTTTATCGCTGGTGCGGCAGGGGCAAAAAACCTGACAATCAGGGTCCCAGAGGTATTGATAGGTGAGTTTTTAAGTACGCGTTTCGTACTGATTATCTTGCACCGGCCTGCGCAGATGCGCAGGTTTTTTTTCTGCCAAACATTCTTCCTCGCACTGCTTTCAACCGCCTTCTCGTGTAACCTGCAATGACTTAATAACCGGTCACATGGAGTTGTTATGCTGTTGGCATTTTTCAGGCTGTTGTTCAAAGGGTTGTATCGGGTCAGAGTGACCGGCGACACGCAGTCCTTGCAACAACAAAAGGTGTTGATCACCCCGAATCACGTCTCTTTCCTCGATGGGATCCTGCTCGCCTTATTCCTGCCCGTCCGACCGGTCTTTGCGGTGTACAGTTCTATCAGCCAGCGCTGGTTTATGCGCGTGCTGACGCCGCTGATCGATTTTGTCCCGCTCGACCCGACGAAACCGATGTCGATAAAACACCTGGTGCGGCTGATTGAACAGGGGCGTCCGGTGGTTATTTTCCCGGAAGGGCGTATCTCGGTCAGCGGTTCGCTGATGAAAATCTATGACGGGGCGGCGTTTGTGGCTGCAAAGTCGCAGGCCACCATTATCCCACTGCGTATCGAAGGCGCGGAGCTGACCCCGTTTAGTCGTCTCAAGGGGCTGGTCAAACGTCGTCTGTTCCCTCGGATCCAGCTGCATTTGCTGCCGCCAACTCGCATTGAAATGCCTCAGGCTCCCCGCGCCCGCGATCGCCGCAAAATTGCCGGGGAAATGCTGCACCAGATCATGATGGAAGCGCGCATGGCGGTGCGTCCACGGGAAACGCTGTATGAATCGCTGCTGGCGGCGCAGGATCGGTTCGGCGCACGAAAACCCTGTGTGGAAGACATTAACTTTCAACCCGATACCTATCGCAAACTGCTGACCAAAACCCTCTTTGTGGCGCGCATCCTCGAAAAATACAGCGCTCAGGGTGAAAAAATCGGCCTGATGTTACCCAACGCCGGCATCAGCGCGGCGGTCATTTTTGGCGCTATTGCCCGCGGGCGTATTCCGGCGATGATGAACTACACCGCCGGGGTTAAAGGGCTGAGTAGCGCGATTAGCGCCGCGGAAATCAAGACGATTTTTACCTCCCGTACCTTCCTTGATAAAGGCAAACTCTGGCATCTGCCGGAGCAGCTTACTCAGGTGCGTTGGGTCTTTCTTGAAGACCTGAAAGGCGACGTTACGACCGGCGATAAGCTGTGGATCTTCGGCCATCTGCTGGCGCCGAAACTGGCGCAGGTCAAACAGCAGCCGGAAGATGCGGCGATTATCCTCTTCACCTCCGGTTCCGAAGGCAACCCGAAAGGGGTCGTGCATAGTCATAAAAGTCTTCTGGCCAACGTCGAGCAGATTAAAACCATTGCCGACTTTACAGCCAACGACCGTTTTATGTCGGCGCTGCCGCTGTTCCACTCCTTTGGGCTGACGGTCGGCCTGCTGACCCCGCTGTTTACCGGTGCAGAAGTGTTCCTCTATCCCAGCCCGCTGCATTACCGCGTGGTGCCGGAACTGGTTTACGACCGCAACTGTACAGTGCTGTTTGGGACCTCGACCTTCCTCGCGAACTACGCGCGCTTTGCCAACCCGTACGATTTCTATCGGCTTCGCTACGTGGTCGCCGGGGCGGAAAAGCTTCAGGAGAGCACAAAGCAACTGTGGCAGGATAAGTTTGGCCTGCGCATTCTCGAAGGCTATGGCGTCACCGAATGTGCGCCGGTGGTATCGATTAACGTTCCGATGGCGGCGAAGGTGGGCACCGTCGGGCGTATTCTGCCGGGGATGGATGCGCGCCTGCTGGCGATGCCGGGTATTGAAGAGGGCGGCCGCCTGCAGTTAAAAGGGCCGAACATCATGAACGGCTATCTGCGGGTGGAGAACCCGGGCGTGCTGGAAGCGCCGACGGCGGAAAATCAGCATGGCGAAATGGAAAGCGGCTGGTACGACACCGGGGATATCGTCACCTTTGACGAGCAGGGCTACGTGCGCATTCAGGGACGTGCTAAGCGCTTCGCGAAAATCGCCGGTGAAATGGTGTCACTGGAAATGGTTGAGCAGGTTGCTCTGGGCGTCTCACCTGACAAGATGCATGCCACGGCGATTAAACAAGATGCTGGTAAAGGCGAGGCGCTGGTGCTGTTTACCACCGATAATGAACTGAACCGTGAAAAACTGCTGCGCTACGCCCGTGAACATGGTGTACCGGAGCTGGCGGTACCGCGCGACATTCGCTGGCTGAAGCAGCTGCCGGTTCTCGGCAGCGGCAAGCCGGACTTTGTCACCCTTAAAAGTATGGTTGAGCAGACGGAAGATTCTGATGAGTGAGTCAGTACACACTAACACCTCGCTGTACTCAAAAGGAATGATGGCGGTCATCTGCGCCCAGTTCCTCTCGGCATTTGGCGATAACGCCCTGCTGTTTGCCACGCTGGCGCTGATGAAGCAGCAGTTCTATCCGGACTGGAGCCAGCCGGTGATGCAGATGTTGTTTGTGGGTGCTTACATACTATTTGCGCCGTTTGTCGGCCAGTTTGCCGACAGCTTTGCCAAAGGGCGAGTGATGATGGTCGCCAACGGCATGAAGCTGGTTGGCGCAGGCTGCATCTGTTTTGGTCTGAACCCGTTTATCGGCTATACCCTGGTGGGGATGGGGGCGGCGGCCTATTCGCCGGCCAAATACGGCATTCTTGGCGAGCTGACCACCGGAGATAAGTTAGTGAAAGCTAACGGCTTGATGGAGTCGTCGACCATTGCGGCGATTTTGCTAGGATCGATGGCCGGCGGCATTCTGGCCGACTGGCATGTGCTGGCCGCGCTGGCCATCTGCGCGCTGGTGTACGGCGGGGCGGTGATCGCCAACCTGTGGATCCCGAAGCTGCCGGCGGCGCGTCCCGGTCAGTCATGGCGTTTTACGCCGATGACCCACAGCTTTTTTAGCGCTTGTAAGACACTCTGGCGGAATGGCGAAACACGTTTCTCCCTGATGGGAACCAGCCTGTTCTGGGGCGCCGGCGTGACGCTGCGTTTCCTGCTGGTGCTGTGGGTTCCGGCGGCGCTTGGCATCACCAGTAACGCCATGCCGACCTATCTCAATGCGATGGTCGCCGTCGGGATCGTGTTGGGCGCCGGCGCGGCGGCCAGGCTGGTCACCCTACAAACCGTCTCTCGCTGTATGCCTGCCGGGATTTTAATCGGCGTCGCGGTGATCCTCTTCGCCGTACAGCACGCTCTGTTACCGGCATTTGCTCTGCTGCTGCTGCTCGGTATCTTTGGCGGCTTCTTTATTGTGCCGCTCAATGCGCTGCTGCAGGAGCGCGGGAAGCATACCGTTGGCGCAGGTAATGCGATTGCAGTGCAGAATCTCGGCGAAAACGTGGCCATGCTGCTGATGCTGGGGCTCTATTCGCTGGCGGTGAGAATCGGTATTCCGGTAGTTGGCGTCGGGATTGGCTTTGGCGCGGTGTTTGCACTGGCGATCGCCGCGCTGTGGCTGTGGGGCCGACGTCAGTCGTAGCTCGCGTCGGCCGTTTACGGCGTCACCTGCGGATCCCCGGCTCGCATCAGGCCAGCCGGGCGATGGCTTCGTCTCTGTGGTAACCCGGATAAGGCGTCAGCCGCTATCCGGGCGAGTTCGACGCTTACGGTGCCGGGTAGGTATAGACCTGATGCACCGCTTCAATTTCCGCTAATACCGCTTCACTCAGCTCAAGATGCAGGCTCTCCACGTTGGTTTTAAGCTGCTCCAGCGTGGTGGCGCCCAGCAGGGTGCTGGCGACGAACGGCTGACGACGGACAAAGGCCAGCGCCATCTGCGCCGGGTCGAGGTTATGACGTCTGGCGATATCGACATAGGCCGCTACCGCTTTCTGCGACTGCTCGCTGCTATAGCGCGTGAAGCGGCTAAAGAGCGTATTACGCGCGCCGGCCGGTTTTGCGCCGTTAAGGTACTTGCCGGTCAGGGTGCCAAATGCCAGACAGGAGTAGGCCAGCAGCTCAACGCCTTCATACTGGCTGACTTCCGCCAGACCCACTTCGTAGCTGCGGTTCAGCAGGCTGTAGGGATTCTGGATGGTGACGATGCGCGGCAGGTCGTGTTTATCCGCCAGGTGAAGATAACGCATAACGCCAAAGGCCGTTTCGTTGGAGACGCCGATATAGCGGATTTTACCGGCCCGCTGGAATTCGGTGAGCGCTTCAAGCGTATCCAGCAGGGTGACAACCGGCGTGGAGTCGGTCCAGCTATAGCCTAGTTTGCCAAAGCAGTTGGTCGGGCGCTGCGGCCAGTGAACCTGGTAGAGATCGAGATAATCGGTTTGCAGGCGCTTCAGGCTGTCGTGCAGCGCGTCACGGATGTTTTTACGATCCAGCGCATGGTTCGGACGAATGCTGCTGTCGTTGTTACGCGCAGGGCCGCTGACTTTAGAGGCGATAATCAGCTTTTCGCGATTGCCGCGTTTCGCCAGCCAGTTGCCGACGTAGGTTTCCGTCAGCCCCTGGGTCTCCGGGCGCGGCGGTACGGGATACATTTCAGCGACATCAATCAGGTTAATGCCCTGGCTGACAGCGTAGTCGAGCTGTTCGTGCGCGTCGGCCTCGCTATTCTGCTCACCAAAAGTCATAGTGCCCAGCCCGAGCGTGCTGATTTCAAGAGAACTGTGTGGGATACGGTGATACTGCATAGCCGGCTTCCTTTTTTATTAACAAGGTCAGGAGTTCCCCCGACAAAGGAGTATCAAAATGGCAGAGGGGGAGAAAAAGAGGAAGTAAAAAATCAAAAAAGCCGGGGTTTCATAATCCGAAGACGCGATGCCGCGGAGGTTTCAGAGGATCCCGACTCTTTAATAAGAGGGTTCGCTGTCGGAGAAGGCGGCCTCGCCAGGCAAGTGCTGGCAGGCGGCTGGCCGACGAAAAGTCTTAACGTTTAATAATCTGCGAGACATCGTCGCGGTTGATCTGCATTTTATTGCCCTGCTGATCTTCGTAACTGATGAGGCCGGTATCATCATCAACGGCTGGCTTACCATCGGTCAGGATCATGCGTCCGTCTTTTGTCGCCATCACGTAATCGCTGCTGCAACCGGAAACCGAGAACGCCAGTCCTACGGCGGAAATCAATACTGCCCATTTTTTCATCGTCATTACCTCTTGAATGGTCGCACCTCACACCAGTGTATTAATAGCCTGATTTGTGAGACATAAAAAGCAGTAAAGTCTTAAAAAAGTTTGCAGCCCAGGTTTGGGCTGCATTTTTGTGGGTTACAGCGGATTTTTTTTATTACGCAGCAGGTTAAGACTTTCGACGGCAATCGAAAAGAACATCGCGAAGTAGATGTAGCCTTTCGGAATATGTATCTCAAAGCTTTCCAGCATCAGGGTAAAGCCGACCAGAATCAGAAACGACAGGGCCAGCATTTTTACCGACGGATGACGGTCAACAAAGTCGCCAATCGGTCGGGCGGCGAACATCATTACGCCGACGGCAATGACCACCGCAGCCATCATGATGAACAGATGATCCGACAGCCCAACGGCGGTAATGACCGAGTCGAGGCTGAAAATGATATCCAGCACCATGATCTGTACGATGGCGCCCATAAATGAATGGACGTTGGTTTTCAGCCCTTCCTCTTCGCCCTCGATCGACTCGTGGATCTCTTTACTCGCCTTCCAGATCAGGAACAGACCGCCGAGCAGTAAGATCAAATCGCGAAACGAGATCGCATGGTCGAAAACGGTAAACAGCGGATTGGTCAGCTTCACGACCCAGGCGATAGAGGCCAGCAGCCCCAGACGCATCAGCATCGCGCCCATCAACCCGATACGTCTTGCGTGAGCACGCTGGGCGGTGGGCAGTTTGGCAACAACCAGAGAGAGAAAAATAATATTATCGATCCCCAGCACGATCTCCAGCAGCGTCAGCGTACCGAGCGCCAGCCAGGCGTTGGGATCGGTTATCCATGCAAATAACATTGTTCAAAGTCCTGCAAAAAAGAAAGTCGCAATTATATGCAACCTGGCAGGCAGAACAAAAAATTAATCGTGGCTGAGGAGAAAATGACGGGCCAGCAGGGCGGCGGTGAAATTCTTCTTCAGGTAGAAGCCGCGCGGCAGCGTGAGAATCGGCTCACCGCGGGCGCCAATCGCCTCGGTTAACGCTTTGCTGTTGGCGGCTTTCGGGCGCAGCTGCAGCACCTCGCCATGACGGGCGGTGATGCGTTCCACCTGGCCGAGCACGATCAGATCCATCAGCTCCTCCCAGTCCATTCGCAGCTGGCGATCCTCTTCTTCATTGGGGCTCCACAGCAGCGGGGCGCCGACGCGGCGTTCCGCCAGCGGAATGGCGCGATCCCCTTCCACCGGCACCCACAGGACGCGTTTGAGCTTATGGCGCACGTGACTGCTCTCCCAGGTCACGCCGCTGTTACCCGTGAGTGGGGCGACGCAAACAAAGGTGGTTTCCAGCGGACGGCCCTGGCTATCGACAGGAATGGTCTTCAGCTCGACGCCCAGCGCGGCGAAATCCTGCTCGGGTTTACTTCCGGCGCTGGCGCCCAGCCAAATCTCCAGCAGAATACCGATCCATCCTTTATCGCGTTTTAAATCGCGAGGAATGGGAATCCCCGCCAGCGCCGCCAGCTCGCCCAGCGAGTAGCCTGCCAGCCCCTGCGCCTGGGCCAGGAGCTGCTGCTGGGTTTGCGGTGGGGACGTTAACGGCGCGATGGCGGGCATACGGTAAAACCTCTGGTTAAAAAATGAACGGTAATTCAGTGCGTTGTGGATAGAGTTTACCTTTTCCTGGGTAACTATGACAATTTGATGATTCGTATGGGTTTTTTTTCATTTTTTTGTCGTTATGAAAAGAGTGATACCGGGTTTTCCAGAACTGGTCACTGGCAATGAACAGGATCTTACACCATGTTATCCACAGAAAAATGGGATAACTGGGGAAAAGCGGCACTACTGTTTCCATTTACAGCCTTGACGTGCGACGAAAATCGAATTTTTAGACAAAATGTGCCCAGTGGACTCGGATAATCTGTGGATAAAATCGACATTGTTCGATCTTTCATCAGTTCCAGGATCGCATATGTGATGATCATCACGTTTAACTGTAATTATTGAAAGATATATGTGCTAACATCATGAATATAATGCCATTATCAAATTATGTTATTCGTAAGCACTTCGGACTACTCTGGGTTTTCCCGGGGTAATTCCATACTTCTTCACAACTCTATCCACAGAAAAAGTGAATAAAATGGGGGCTCGATCGCTTTCGTTGTTTATAACTCTGCTGATTACTGTGAGTTATTCAAATGTTATTCGATCGCACAGTGACAACAGAGTGGTTTACCGTTTACAGCGAGTGTGAAACAATCATTCACATTGAAGATTATTTTGAGGTAGTCCGGTGATTGATGACGATGGCTACCGCCCAAATGTCGGTATTGTAATCTGTAATCGCCAGGGCCAGGTTATGTGGGCCAGGCGCTATGGTCAGCACTCGTGGCAGTTCCCGCAAGGGGGCATTAATCCAGGGGAATCAGCCGAGCAGGCAATGTATCGGGAATTGTTCGAAGAGGTTGGGTTAAGTCGTAAAGATGTGCGAATCCTGGCCTCAACCCGTAACTGGCTGCGTTACAAGTTGCCTAAACGTTTGGTGCGTTGGGACACAAAGCCGGTTTGTATCGGCCAGAAACAGAAGTGGTTTCTCCTGCAGTTGATCGGCAGCGATGCGGAAATCAATATGCAAACCAGTAGTACACCTGAGTTTGATGGTTGGCGCTGGGTAAGTTACTGGTACCCGGTTCGTCAGGTGGTGTCGTTTAAGCGCGACGTGTACCGCCGGGTGATGAAAGAGTTTGCCAGCGTGACCATGTCGCTGGCGGAAAGTGCACCTAAACCGCAAAGCGCGCCTGCTTATCGACGTAAAAGAGGTTAAGCCACGCATATTATGCTCACTCGGTTACGAGAAATCGTCGAGAAGGTCGCGAGTGCGCCGCGTTTAAACGAGGCGCTGGATATCCTGGTCACCGATATCTGCAAAGCGATGGAAACGGAAGTTTGTTCGGTTTACCTGGCCGATCACGACCGACGATGTTATTACCTTATGGCCACTCGCGGGCTGAAAAAACCTCGCGGGCGTACCGTCGCGCTCGCGTTTGACGAAGGCCTCGTTGGCCTGGTCGGGCGCCTTGCGGAGCCTATCAACCTTGCCGATGCGCAAAAACACCCCAGCTTTAAATATATTCCTGCCGTCAAAGAGGATCGCTTCCGCGCCTTTCTTGGCGTCCCGATTATCCAGCGGCGTCAGCTGCTTGGTGTGCTGGTGGTGCAGCAGCGTGAGCTGCGTCAGTTTGATGAAAGCGAAGAGTCGTTTCTCGTCACCCTGGCGACGCAAATGGCCGCTATTCTTTCCCAGTCTCAGCTGACCGCGCTGTTTGGCCAGTATCGACAGACGCGTATTCGCGCGCTGCCCGCCTCCTCCGGGGTGGCTATTGCCGAAGGCTGGATGGACATCAGTCTGCCGCTCATGGAGCAGGTGTATGAGGCATCAACGCTTGATACCGCTTCCGAACGCGAACGATTGACCGGTGCGCTGGAAGAGGCGGCGAACGAGTTTCGACGCTACAGCAAGCGCTATGCCGCCGGGGCGCAAAAAGAGACCTCGGCGATCTTCGATCTCTATTCACACCTCTTGTCCGACGCGCGTCTGCGTCGCGAGCTGTTTGCCGAAGTCGACAAAGGCGCGGTGGCAGAATGGGCGGTGAAAAAGATCATCGAGAAGTTCGCCGAACAGTTTGCCGCGTTAAGCGACGGGTACCTGAAAGAACGGGCCGGCGATTTGCGTACGCTGGGTCAGCGTCTGCTTTTCCATCTCGATGATACGATTCAGGGGCCTAACACCTGGCCGGCGCGTATTGTGCTGGTGGCCGACGAGCTGTCAGCGACGACGCTGGCAGAAGTTCCGCAGGACAGGCTGGCGGGGGTTGTCGTCCGCGATGGCGCAGCGAACTCCCATGCCGCCATTATGGTGCGGGCGCTGGGGATCCCGACGGTTATGGGGGCCGATATTCAGCCTTCGCTGCTCCACGGCCACATGCTGGTGGTGGATGGCTACCGCGGCGAACTGCTGGTCGACCCGGAACCGGCGCTGCTGCAAGAATATCAGCGTCTGGTCAGCGAAGAGAACGAACTCAGCCGGCTGGCGGAAGACGATCTGGAACACACTTCCGAGCTGAAAAGCGGCGAGCGGGTGAAGGTCATGCTGAACGCTGGCCTGAGCCTAGAACATGAAGAAAAGCTCGGCAACTTTATCGACGGCATCGGCCTGTACCGCACGGAAATCCCGTTTATGCTGCAAAGCGGTTTCCCGTCGGAAGAGGAGCAGGTCGCCCAGTATCAGGGCATGCTGCAGATGTTTAATGAAAAGCCCGTGACTCTGCGTACGCTGGATATCGGCGCCGATAAACAGCTGCCGTATATGCCGATCAGCGAAGAGAACCCGTGCCTCGGCTGGCGCGGTATCCGCATTACTCTCGATCAGCCGGAAATATTTCTCATCCAGGTGCGCGCCATGCTGCGTGCCAATGCCGCCACCGGCAATCTGAGTATTTTACTGCCGATGGTGACCAGTCTTGATGAGGTCGATGAGGCGCGTCGCCTGATCGATCGCGCCAGCCGTGAAGTCGAAGAGATGATTGGCTACGCTATTCCTCGCCCGCGTCTTGGCGTGATGCTGGAAGTGCCTTCGATGGTCTTTATGCTGCCGAATCTCGCCAGTCGCGTCGATTTTATCTCGGTAGGGACCAATGACCTGACTCAGTATATCCTCGCCGTCGATCGCAACAACACCCGGGTTGCCAGCATGTATGACAGCCTGCATCCCGCGGTGCTGCGGGCGCTGGCGATGATTGCGCATGATGCCGAACGTTTCGGTATTGATCTGCGGCTGTGCGGTGAAATGGCGGGCGATCCGATGTGCGTGACGATCCTGATTGGTCTTGGCTATCGCCATCTGTCCATGAACGGTCGTTCGGTGGCGAGGGTCAAATACCTGCTGCGACGGATCGATATTGCCGAAGCTCAGGAACTGTCGCGTCGCAGCCTTGAAGCGCAGATGGCCACCGAGGTTCGTCATCAGGTGGCGGCCTTCATGGAGCGACGCGGTCTGGGCGGCTTGATCCGCGGCGGCCGCTAGTGCATCTGCCCGGGTAAGGCTTTGAGGCCGTACCCCGGGCGTCGCGATTAACCTGCCGCGCGACGGCCGTTAGCATCCGTATACATATCTTTTACAACAACGGCACGGCCAGCGAATTAACCTTATGCTATTATTCGCCCCCTTGGAGCACCCGTATAGGTCGGGCGTGTATGATCACCGCTGTCCACTTTCGGCGGAATAACAAGTCTTTATGGTGACAGATGAATAGTGGCTACCTGCATTTTCCGGATTTTGATCCGGTCATATTTTCCGTTGGGCCGGTCTCCCTCCACTGGTACGGGATGATGTATCTGGTCGGGTTTGTTTTTGCGATGTGGCTAGCCACCCGTCGGGCCAACCGTCCGGGCAGCGGCTGGACCAAAAACGAAGTCGAAAACCTGCTGTATGCCGGGTTCCTTGGCGTTTTCCTCGGTGGCCGCATCGGCTACGTCCTGTTCTATAATCTGCCGGTTTTCCTGCAGGACCCGCTGTATCTGTTCCGCGTCTGGGACGGCGGCATGTCGTTCCACGGCGGCCTGATTGGCGTCATCCTCGTGATGATCATTTTTGCCAGACGCACCAAACGCACTTTCTTCCAGGTCTCCGATTTTATCGCCCCGCTGATCCCCTTTGGCCTTGGGGCGGGGCGTCTGGGCAACTTTATCAACGGTGAACTGTGGGGACGCGTCGATCCGAGCTTCCATTATTCGATGATTTTCCCCGGCTCGCGCGCGGAAGATCTGGCGCTGCTGCCGTCTCATCCGGAATGGCAATCGCTGTTTGATACCTACGGCGCACTGCCGCGTCACGCTTCGCAGCTATACGAACTGGCGCTGGAAGGGGTCGTCCTGTTCCTGATTCTGAACCTGTTTATCCGCAAACCGCGCCCGACCGGGTCGGTATCCGGTCTGTTCCTGATTGGCTACGGCCTGTTCCGTATTATCGTGGAATTCTTCCGCCAGCCAGACCAGCAGTTCACCGGCGAATGGGTACAGTACATCAGCATGGGGCAGATTCTTTCGATCCCAATGGTGCTTGCGGGTATCATTATGATGGTCTGGGCGTACCGTCGTCGTCCGCAGCAACAAACTTCTTGAGGAACCATGAAACAGTATCTTGATTTGATGCAGAAAGTGCTCGCCGAGGGCACGCAAAAAAATGACCGCACCGGTACCGGCACTCTCTCCATCTTCGGCCATCAGATGCGTTTTAACCTGCAGGAAGGCTTCCCGCTGGTGACGACCAAGCGCTGTCATTTACGCTCCATCATCCATGAACTGCTGTGGTTCCTCCAGGGTGACACCAACATCGCGTATCTGCATGAAAACAATGTCACTATCTGGGACGAGTGGGCAGATGAAAATGGCGATCTGGGGCCGGTTTACGGCAAACAGTGGCGTTCCTGGCCTGCGCCGGACGGCCGCCATATCGACCAGATCAGCACCGTGATGGAACAGCTGAAAAACGACCCGGATTCACGTCGCATCATCGTTTCGGCGTGGAACGTGGGCGAGCTGGATAAAATGGCGCTGGCGCCGTGTCACGCGTTTTTCCAGTTCTACGTCGCAGATGGCAAACTCTCCTGCCAGCTGTATCAGCGTTCCTGCGATGTGTTCCTCGGCCTGCCGTTTAACATCGCCAGCTATGCGCTGCTGGTGCACATGGTCGCCCAGCAGTGCGATCTGGAAGTCGGTGATTTTGTCTGGACCGGTGGGGATACTCACCTCTACAGCAACCACCTTGAACAGACGAATCTGCAGCTGAGCCGTGAACCGCGTCCATTGCCGAAGCTGGTCATCAAACGCAAACCGGCGTCGATTTTCGACTACCGTTTTGAAGATTTCGACATCGAAGGGTATGACCCGCATCCGGGCATTAAAGCGCCGGTGGCGATTTAATTCGCCCGGTACAGGATGTCGTAGAGAGATAAAAACCGGTGCCTGAGGCGCTAATGCTGGTCACTTAAAGGTGACCAGCATTTTTTTTGCTTTATCGCAGGCAGGGCGATGCCGGTAAACGGTGGTTGGCGCGATGACCCCTTGCGTGCAAACCAGCGTAAAAACGACATCCCCGGCTTAACAACAATCTCCAGGACAGGCTCGCCTGCAGAAGTGTTGAAAACCTGACAGCGCCGGATAAAAATCGGCAATCTCTTTGAGATGACGGATTCTTACACCTTTGCCGGATCGGTCAGCCGCCCCTCAAACGATCGGCATTCGTACCTGAGGCGCCGGTTTTTTTGCCTGCGCAAACACGCTCCCTGATTTTCTGCAATCGTCTGCAAACCTGATGTCTGGCTTCGACACGCTTCGTGAAAGGCTATTTTGCCCGTCGTCTCCGCGCCGTTTTTTCCCCATACTCGCGGGATGAACAGACAACGTGGCTACACCCTGATTGAAACCCTGATAACGCTGACGCTGGTACTTATCCTCAGCGCAGGGGGGCTGTATGGCTGGCAGAGCTGGCAGCAGCAACAGCGCTTATGGCAAACCGCCAGCCAGGTACGCGACTATCTGGTGCTGCTACGCGACGACGCCAACTGGCATAACCGCAACCGGCTGGTGAGCGTGGGGCAAAGCGGCGGCGGCTGGTGTCTGAGCGCCGAGGATGCGCTGGCTGAGTGTGCGACAGCAACGCCGTTTACGCTGCGGCCGCGCTGGCCGGAAGTGGCGCTCAGCCACATCACGCCGGGGTTAGGTTTTTACGGGTTGCGTAACAGCGCCTGGGCCGGGCATATCCGGCTGCAAAGCGCGGAGGGGAGCTGGAATATTATCGTATCTGGCTGGGGGCGAATTCGCCTGTGCCGCAACGAGGAGAACGCATCGTGCCTCTGATTCCCCGGGGTTTTTCGCTGGCCGAGACGCTTATCTCAATGGCCATCGGCGCGATTTTACTGATGGGCGCAGCGCGTTTTCTGCCTGCCCTGCAACGGCAGGCGCTGCGGCAGACGCAGCAGCAGTCGCTGGATAACGAACTCTGGCAGCGCGTATATACGGTAGCAAAACATCTCCAGCGGGCGGGCTATTGCGCCGGGCAGTGCGAAGGACAACCGTTGCTGATTGCCAGCGGGGGGCGCTGTGCGCTCGTCCGTTGGGATAGTAATAGCAACGGCGCGTGGGATGCCATGCCGGAAGCGACATCTGATGCGACAGGATTTCGTTTGAACAACGGGGCGCTGGAAACGCGGCGCGGTGCGACCAGCTGCAGCGACGGGGGATGGGAAAAAATGACGAATCCCGGCGCACTCAACGTGACCCATTTTCAGGTTACCCGCCAGGATATCGCCGGATTTGCTCCGGAGCTCAGCGTCACGCTGGCGGCGCACGCGGTTGCGGATCGCCATATTTCGGCCCAGGCGGAATATCGCGTGACCGGGTATAACTTATGAACCGCCAACGGGGAGCCTCCTCCTTGCTGATGGTGCTTTTGCTGCTGGCGCTTGGCAGTATGTTATTGCAAGGGCTGAACCAGCAGCAGCGCTCTCTGCTGGCGCAAACCGCGGGTGAAACTCAGGCGATCCGCGAAACGGCCGGAGCGCACTCCGCGCTACAGTGGGGAAAAACTCTGGCGTGGACGGTACACGATGCCAACGCCTGCCGTGATTCTGCTGCCGAGGGTTGGCGCGTCTGCCTGCGCATTTTTGACGATGCCTCCGTCCTGTTAATCGCCAGCGGCGGTCGCATTTTGCTGTGGCAATCTGGTCGTATTGAAGAGGGCGTGGTGCGCTTTTCTCCCCACGGCTGGAGCGACTTTTGTCCACTAACGGAGGCGAATCTGTGTCGGATGCCGTGAACCATGAGAAAGGTTTTAGCCTGCCGGAAACGCTGCTGGCGATGACGTTACTGGTTATGGTGGTGACCGCCCTTGGCGGCTACCAGCGTGGGCTGGCCAATGGTTTTATCCAGTTAAATCAATATCGCCAGCTGTGGCGCGACGCGTGGCGCTATGGCCAGATGAACCCTCCGGAGATTCCACCCGGCGGGGCCGTTACCCGCTTGCAGACATCGGCGGCCAGATGTGTCAGCATCACGGTAACGATCACCATGCCCGTTGATAAACGGGTGCAGATGACCCGGCTGCATTGCCCGGTCAGTCAGTAGTCAGGAGCGAATATGTTAAGGGTGTACCACTCAAACCGTCTGGATGTTCTTGAAGCGTTGATGGAATTTATCGTCGAGCGCCAGCGGCTGGATGACCCTTTCAAACCGGAAATGGTGCTGGTGCAAAGTACCGGGATGGCGCAGTGGCTACAGATGACGCTGGCAAAACGGTTTGGCATTGCCGCCAATATCGACTTCCCGCTCCCGGCGAGCTTTATCTGGGATATGTTTGTCCGCGTATTGTCGGATATCCCCGGGGAAAGCGCCTTCAGTAAGCAGAGCATGAGCTGGAAACTGATGACCCTCCTGCCGCAGCGTCTTGACGATGAGGCTTTTACGCTGCTACGCCACTATCTCAGCGACGATAGCGACAAGCGCAAACTGTTTCAGCTGGCAGCCCGGGTCGCCGACCTCTATGACCAGTATCTGGTCTATCGCCCGGAGTGGCTGATGCGCTGGGAGGCAGATGAACGCGTCGATGGCCTCGGCGACGCCCAGCAGTGGCAGGCGCCGTTATGGAAGGCGCTGGTCGAACATACCGCTGCGCTGGGGCAGCCGCTCTGGCACCGCGCCAATCTGTACCAGCGCTTTATCAGCACGCTGGAAGCGGCGGATGAACCTCCGGCCGGGTTGCCTTCGCGAGTTTTTATTTGCGGGATTTCGGCGCTGCCGCCGGTTTATCTGCAGGCGCTGCAGGCGCTGGGCAAGCACGTCGATGTGTATGTGCTGTTCACCAACCCCTGTCGTTACTACTGGGGCGATATAAAAGACCCGGCCTTTCTGGCGAAACTGATGTCACGCCAGCGCCGTCATCATCGTGAACCGCGCGAACTCCCGCTGTTTCGCGATAGCGGGCAGGCGCCGGGATTGTTTAACGATGCAGGGGAACAGGACGTCGGTAATCCGCTGCTCGCCTCCTGGGGGAAGCTGGGGCGTGACTATATCTATCTGCTGGCCGGGCTGGAACATTATGAAGAGCTGGACGCTTTTGTCGATATAACGCCGGATAATCTGCTGCATAATTTACAGGCGGATATCCTCGAACTGCGCAATGCCGCAGTGGCCGGGCGAAGCGCCGAAGAGTTTGCCCACAGCCACAGCAAACGCCCGCTTGCTCTGGACGATCGTAGCCTGACCCTCCACGTCTGCCATAGTCCGCAGCGTGAGGTCGAGGTGCTGCATGACCGGCTGCTGGCGATGCTGGAGGAGAATCCTGAACTGACGCCGCGCGATATTATCGTGATGGTGGCGGATATCGACAGCTACAGCCCTTACATTCAGGCGGTATTCGGCAGCGCCAGCGGCGAACGCTGGCTACCGTGGGCGATTTCCGACCGGCGCGCCACCGAATCGCATCCGGCTCTGCAGGCGTTTATTACGCTGCTTTCTCTGCCCGACAGCCGCTTTGCCAGCGAAGATGTCCTGGCTCTGCTTGATGTTCCGGTGCTCGCCGCGCGCTTTAACATTGACGAAGAAGGGCTGCGCTATCTGCGTCAGTGGGTTAATGAATCCGGCGTGCGCTGGGGAATGGATGACGATAATGTGCGCGAACTGGATCTCCCCGCCACCGGGCAACACACCTGGCGCTTTGGCCTCACGCGCATGCTGCTGGGCTATGCGATGGACAGCAGCCAGGGTGAGTGGCAGTCGGTCCTGCCCTATGATGAATCCAGCGGGCTGATCGCTGAGCTGGTTGGTAATCTGGCTTCGCTGCTGATGCAGCTTAACCTCTGGCGCCGGAAGCTGGTGCAGGAGCGTCCGCTGGCGGAATGGCTGCCGCTTTGTCGCGAACTGCTAAATGACTTTTTCCTGCCCGACGGCGACACCGAAGCGGCGCTGGCGCTGATTGAACAGCAATGGCAGGCGGTGATTGGCGAAGGAGCCCAGGCACAATATGAGCACTCCGTTCCTCTGTCTTTATTGCGCGATGAGCTGGCGCAGCGGCTGGACCAGCAGCGCATCAGCCAGCGCTTCCTCGCCGGACCGATCAACATCTGTACCCTGATGCCAATGCGCTCTATACCGTTCAAGGTGGTGTGCCTGCTGGGGATGAACGACGGCGTTTATCCGCGGACGCTGGCGCCGCTGGGCTTCGATTTAATGAGTCAGAAACCGCAGCGCGGCGACCGCAGCCGTCGCGATGATGACCGCTATCTGTTCCTGGAAGCGCTGATGTCCGCCGAACAGACATTGTATATCAGCTACATCGGGCGCTCGATTCAGGATAATAGCGAACGTTACCCTTCGGTGCTGGTGCAAGAACTGGCGGACTATATTGGCCAGAGCCACTGCCTGGCCGGGGATGAGGCGCTGGATTGTGACGCCAGTGAGCGACGGGTCAAAACACATATCACGCATCTGCATACGCGAATGCCCTTTGATGCGGCCAACTTCCGTGATGACGAATATCAGAGCTACGCCCGGGAGTGGCTGGCGGCTGCCAGCCAGCAGGGAGAGGCGCATAGCGACTTTATCCAGCCGCTGCCGGCGCCGGCTATCGAAACGCTGCCGTTTGAACAGCTGCTGCGATTCTGGCAACACCCGGTACGCGCCTTTTTTCAGCAGCGCCTGCGGGTCAACTTCCGTTCTGAAGAGAGTGACATTCCCGATGATGAGCCGTTCACCCTCGAAGGACTTAGCCGTTATCAACTGAACCAGCAGCTGCTGAATACGCTGATTGAACAACAGGATGCGTCGACGATGTACCGTCGCTTTCGCGCCGCGGGAGAGCTGCCCTTTGGTGCTTTTGGCGAGCTGGCCTGGGAGACGCAGCGTCAGGAGATGCAGAACCTTGCGGAGCGGGTCATTGCCAGCCGCCAGCCGGGGCAGAGTATGGAAATCGATCTGCAATGTAACGGAGTCAACATTACGGGGTGGCTACAGCAGGTACAATCTGACGGCCTGCTGCGCTGGCGACCGTCGCTGCTGAGCGTCGCACAGGGGATGCAACTTTGGCTGGAACACCTTGTCTACTGTGCTAGCGGCGGAACCGGTGAAAGCCGGCTGCTGGTGCGCAAAGAGGGCGAATGGCGTTTCCCGCCGCTGGCGCAGGAACAGGCCAAAGCGTACCTTGATCAGCTGGTAGAGGGTTACCTGCAAGGCATGTCCAGACCGCTGCTGTTACTGCCAGAAAGCGGCGGTGCATGGCTAAAAGTCTGTTATGACGCTGAAAAGGATGTCATGTTAACGGACGAAGAGACGCAACAAAAAGCGCGTAGCAAATTTCTTCAGGTCTATGAAGGTAATATGGTGGTCAGTGGCGAAGGGACGGATGTGTGGTATCAACGCCTCTGGCGCACGCTTGAACCGGCTTACTATGAAGAAATTATTACGCAAACACAGCGCTACCTGTTGCCGATATTTCGTTTCCATCAGCCCGAATAAATTTGTAATAGTATAAAAATTGCGCAGAATAAGGTGTTCAATTATCATGCGCAACCAATCACGGACTGATGTGCATAACGCTGACGCAGTCAGCGCAAAGTTTGTTAATGATGAGGTTCGTGAATGCCCCGCAGTGTATGGTTCAAGGTTATTTTAGTGCTGGCTGCCCTTTGGGCGCCGTTAAGTCAGGCAGATATCGGATGGCAACCGATTCAGGAAACCATTCGTAAAAGCGAAAAAGATCCCCGACAGTATCAGGCCATTCGCCTGGATAATGACATGGTGGTTCTGCTGGTTTCCGATCCGCAGGCGGTGAAATCACTGTCTGCGCTGGTGGTGCCCGTGGGGTCGCTGCAGGATCCCGCCGATCATCAGGGGTTGGCGCATTTTCTGGAGCACATGACGCTGATGGGCTCGCAAAATTATCCGCAGCCGGACAGCCTCGCCGAATTTCTGAAAATGCACGGCGGCAGCCATAATGCCAGTACCGCGCCTTATCGCACCGCCTTCTATCTTGAAGTCGAAAACGATGCCCTTGACGGCGCGGTCGATCGTCTGGCGGATGCCATTGCTGCTCCGCTGCTGGATAAAAAATATGCCGATCGCGAGCGTAATGCGGTCAACGCCGAGCTGACCATGGCGCGCACCCGTGACGGGATGCGCATGGCGCAGGTGAGTGCAGAAACCATTAACCCGGCGCACCCGGCATCGCATTTTTCCGGCGGTAACCTCGAGACGCTTAGCGACAAGCCCGGTAAACCGGTGCTCGACGCTCTGCATACTTTCCGCGACAGCTGGTACTCGGCGAACCTGATGAAGGCGGTCATTTACAGCAACAAACCGCTGCCGGAACTGGCGAGCATCGCGGCGAAAACCTATGGTCGGGTGCCAAACCACAATATCAATAAACCGGAAATCACCGTTCCGGTCGTGACCGATGCGCAAAAGGGCATCATCATTCACTATGTCCCGGCAATGCCGCGCAAAGTGCTGCGCGTTGAATTCCGTATTGATAACAACAGCGAGCAATTCCGCAGCAAAACCGACGAGCTGGTGACCTACATGATCGGTAACCGCAGCCCGGGAACCTTATCTGACTGGCTGCAGCAGCAAGGTCTGGTCGAGGGTATTCGAGCGGATTCCGATCCGGCGGTCAACGGCAACAGCGGCGTGCTGGCGATTTCGGCGACCCTGACCGACAAAGGTCTGGCGCACCGTGATGAAGTGGCGGCGGCGATCTTCAGCTACCTTAACCTATTGCGTAGCCAGGGCATCGACAAACGCTATTTCGATGAGCTGTCCCACGTTCTGGCGCTTGATTTCCGCTATCCATCGATCAACCGCGATATGGATTATGTGGAATGGCTGGCGGATACCATGATTCGCGTACCGGTGGAACATGCGCTGGACGTGGTCAACATAGCCGATCGCTACGACCCGCAGGCGATTAAAGAGCGGCTGGCGATGATGACGCCGCAAAATGCCCGCGTCTGGTATATCAGCCCGCAGGAACCGCATAACAAGAGCGCTTACTTTGTGAATGCGCCGTATCAGGTCGACAAGATCAGCGCGCAGACCTTTAGCGACTGGCAGCAGAAGGCGAGCGCTATCGACCTGAAGCTGCCGGTGTTGAACCCGTATATTCCTGACGATTTTACGCTGATTAAAAGCGATAAAGCCTACCCGCATCCGCAGCTGATCGTTGATGAGCCGACGCTGCGGGTGGTCTATGCGCCCAGTCAGTTCTTCGCCAGCGAGCCAAAGGCTGACGTTTCGCTGGTGCTGCGTAATCCGCAGGCCATGGACAGCGCCCGTAGCCAGGTCATGTTCGCGCTGAATGACTATCTGGCAGGCATCGCTCTCGATCAGCTCAGCAACCAGGCGGCGGTGGGCGGCATCTCCTTCTCAACCGGCGCCAATAACGGGTTAATGGTCAATGCCAATGGCTACACCCAGCGGCTGCCTCAGCTGTTTACCGCGTTACTGGACGGCTATTTCAGCTATACGCCGACCGAAGAGCAGCTGGATCAGGCTAAATCCTGGTATGCGCAGATGATGGATTCGGCGGACAAAGGCAAAGCCTACGACCAGGCGATCATGCCGGTTCAGATGTTGTCCCAGGTGCCCTATTTCCAGCGCGAGGAGCGGCGGGCGCTGCTGCCGTCAATTAGCCTGAAAGAGGTGCTGGCCTATCGTGACAACCTGAAAGCGAAAGGGCGCCCGGAGCTGCTGGTGATTGGCAACCTCACCGCCGAACAGTCCGCCGCCATGGCGCGTCAGATCCAGCAGCAGCTGGGATCTGATGGCAATGAGTGGTGTCGCAACAAAGACGTCCTGATCAACAGTCAGCAGCTGGCGATTTTTGAAAAACCGGGTAACAGCACCGATTCGGCGCTGGCCGCCGTCTTCGCCCCGCCGAACGTGGATGAATACAGCAGCTCCGCCGCCAGCTCCCTGCTCGGGCAGATTATTCAGCCGTGGTTCTATAACCAGCTGCGCACCGAAGAGCAGCTTGGCTACGCGGTGTTTGCTTTCCCGATGAACGTCGGGCGCCAGTGGGGGATGGGCTTCCTGCTGCAAAGCAGCGATAAACAGCCTGCTTTCCTCTGGCAGCGCTTCCAGGCCTTCTTCCCGACCGCGGAAGCTAAACTGCGGGCGATGAGCCCGGCAGAGTTTGCGCAGATCCAGCAGGCGGTGATAAGTCAGATGACCCAGGCGCCGCAAACGCTGGGCGGCGAAGCCTCGCAGCTGAGCAAAGATTTCGATCGCGGTAATATGCGCTTCGATTCACGTGATAAAGTAGTGGCTCAGATTAAACTGCTGACGCCGCAAAAACTTGCCGATTTCTTCCATCAGACGGTGGTGGTTCCGCAAGGCATGGCGATATTGTCCCAGATTTCCGGCAGCCAGAATGGCAAGACCGATTACGTCCACCCTGAAGGTGGCAAAGTCTGGGAAAGCGTCAGCGCGTTGCAGAAATCCTTACCCCTGATGCGAGAGAACGAATGACCGAAACCGCCGAGTCTCTGGATCCCCTGCGCTTGCCCTTGACGGGCGAGCGCCTGATAGAAGCCTCTGCGGGCACCGGAAAAACCTTTACCATCGCCGCACTGTACCTGCGGCTACTGCTGGGACTTGGCGGGGAATCCGCCTTTCCTCGTGCGGTCAGCGTGGAAGAGCTGCTGGTGGTGACCTTCACCGAAGCGGCCACCGAAGAACTGCGCGGCCGTATTCGCAGCAATATCCACGAGCTGCGTATTGCCTGCCTGCGCGACAGCGCGACCGATCCCCTCTATAGCGCTCTGCTGGCTGAAATTCCGGATAAGAACCAGGCGGCGAATACCCTGCTGCTGGCGGAACGACAGATGGACGAAGCGGCGGTATTTACCATTCACGGCTTTTGTCAGCGAATGCTGAGCCTCAATGCCTTTGAGTCCGGGATGCTCTTTGAGCAGCAGCTGATCGAAGATGAATCCCGGCTGCGTTACCAGGCCTGCGCCGACTTCTGGCGTCGACATTGCTATCCGCTGCCGCGGGAGATCGCCGCCGTCATTCATGAAGCGTGGAAAGGTCCGCGCGATCTGTTGAAATCCCTCGATCGCTGGTTGCAGGGCGAAGCCCCGCAGCTCAAATCCCCGCCGGCGGCAGAAGAGACGCTGGCCGAACGCCATCAGCAAATCATTGCGCGAATTAACGCCATGAAAACACAGTGGCGGGAACAGGTTGCAGAGATTGAGGCGGTGCTGGAGAACTCCGGTCTCGACCGCCGCAAATTCAATCGTGGCAATCAGGGAAAGTGGATAGAGAAAATCAACGCCTGGGCGCAGGAAGAGACGCTCGGCTACCAGCTTCCTGACGCGCTGGAGAAATTCTCGCAGCCCTTCTTACATGAACGAACCAAAGCAGGCGGTGAGCCGCCGGTGCATCCACTGTTCAGTGCGGTTGAAGAGCTGCTGGCTTCTCCGCTGACGCTGACGGATCTGGTTATCGCCAGGGCGATGGTGGAGATCCGCGAAGCGGTCGCCCGGGAAAAGCGTCGGCGCGGCGAACTCGGTTTTGATGACATGCTCAGCCGGCTGGATGATGCGCTGCGCGGCGAGAGCGGAGAAGCGCTGGCCAGCGCCATTCGTCAGCGTTTCCCGGTGGCGATGATTGATGAATTTCAGGACACCGACCCGCAGCAGTACCGAATTTTCCGCCGTATCTGGCGGCAGCAGCCGGAGACGGCGCTGCTGTTAATCGGCGACCCCAAGCAGGCCATCTATGCCTTCCGCGGCGCGGATATTTTCACCTATATGAAAGCGCGTGGCGATGTGGCGGCTCACTATACGCTGGATACCAACTGGCGTTCTGCTCCCGGGATGGTTGAAAGCGTTAACCGCCTGTTCAGCCTGAGCGATAACCCCTTTATGTTCCGGGAGATCCCTTTCTTGCCGGTCAGGCCGGCCGGGAAAAACCACGGGCTGCGCTTTACCATAGATAACGACGCGGTTCCGGCCATGAACATCTGGCTGATGCCGGGCGAGGCGGTGGGATCCGGTGATTATCAGACGTTTATGGCGCAGCTATGCGCGGCGCAAATTCGCGACTGGCTAAGCGCCGGTCAACAGGGGCGCGCGTTGCTCTGGCGTAACGACAACGCCGCCCGGCCGGTTCAGGCCTCCGATATCACGGTTCTGGTACGTAACCGTCAGGAAGCCTCGCTGATCCGGGAGGCCTTACGGGCGCTGGCGATCCCGTCGGTGTATCTCTCTAACCGCGATAGCGTTTTTGACACGCCGGAAGCGCAGGAGATTTTATGGCTTCTGCAGGCGGTGCTGGCTCCCGAACGAGAAAATACGCTACGCAGTGCGCTGGCAACATCGATATTCGGCTTGAATGCGCTGGATATTGAACGCCTCAACCAGGATGAACGAGCGTGGGACGCGCTGGTTGAAGAGTTCAGCGGCTACCGGCAAATCTGGCGCCAGCGCGGGGTGATGCCGATGCTGCGGGCGCTAATGAGCGCGCGGCAGATTGCGGAAAACCTGCTGGTGACGGTCGGCGGTGAACGCCGTTTAACCGACATCCTGCATATCAGCGAACTGCTGCAGGAGGCGGCCAGCCAGCTGGAAAGCGAACATGCGCTGGTGCGCTGGCTGACGCAGCATATCGCCGAACCGGACAGCAATGCGTCCAGTCAGCAGATGCGCCTGGAAAGCGATAAGCATCTGGTGCAAATCGTCACCGTCCACAAATCAAAGGGGCTGGAATACCCGCTGGTCTGGCTGCCGTTTATTGCTCGTTTCCGCAAACAGGATCAGGCGTTTTATCACGATCGCGACTCGTTTGCCGCGGTGCTCGATCTTGGTCAGGATGAGGGCAGTCTGGAGCTGGCGGAGGCGGAGCGCCTGGCGGAAGATTTACGTCTGCTGTACGTCGCGCTGACCCGCGCGGTCTGGCACTGCAGTCTCGGCGTGGCTCCGTTGAGCACCCGACGCAGCGACAAACCCGGCGCCAGCGATTTTCATCAGAGCGCGCTCGGGCGCCTGCTACAAGGCGGCGAAGCCATGGATGCCGCCGGGCTGGCTGCGTGTTTGCAAGCCTTCTGCGGCGAAGATATCGCGCTGCAAATGGCCACAGTGCCGGATGCTACGCCCTGGCAGGCGCCGCAGGAGACGCTGCCGCCGCTGTCCGCCAGGAGCCTTGAGCGTCAGGTTAGCGATGACTGGCGGGTGACCAGCTATTCCGGATTACAGCAGCATGGTCAGAGCGCGGCTCAGGATCTGCTGCCGCGTCTTGACGTTGATGCCGCCGGCGTCGGTGACGTCGCCGCAGAACCGCAGCTTACGCCGCATCAGTTTCCGCGCGGCGCATCGCCGGGGACATTCCTGCACAGCCTGTTTGAAGATCTCGATTTTACCCAACCGGTGCCTGCTGACTGGATGGCGGAAAAGCTGCAGTCCGGCGGCTTCGGTGAGCAGTGGACGCCGGTGCTGACGCAGTGGCTGGATGACGTGCTCCGGACTCCGTTACCGGGGGCCGGGATTGCGCTGAACCAACTTTCCGCGATGGATAAGCAGGTCGAAATGGCCTTCTATTTGCCGATCGAACGCCCGCTGGAACCGCTGCGTCTGGACGCGCTGATTCGCCGCTACGATCCGCTCTCCGTAGATTGCCCGCCGCTCGACTTCCGCCAGGTCCGCGGGATGTTAAAAGGCTTTATCGACCTCGTTTTCCGCCATAACGGCCGATATTACCTGCTGGATTATAAATCGAACTGGCTGGGAGAGGACCGCGAGGCCTACACCCGTCAGGCGATGGAACAGGCGATGCGGGCGCATCGCTACGATCTGCAGTACCAGCTTTATAGTCTGGCGCTGCACCGCTACCTGCGACACCGCATTGCGGACTACGACTACGAACGCCATTTTGGCGGCGTGATTTATCTCTTTTTACGCGGCATGGACGGGCAGGAGGGCGAGCAGGGCATTTTCACCACCCGTCCCGCGCAGCCGCTGATTGACGGTCTCGATGCGCTGTTTGCCGGAGACGTTCAGGAGGTTCTGTCATGACGATGGATGAACTGCTGCTGGAAGCGGCCAGTCAGCGTCTGCTGCGCCCGTTAGATGTGCAGTTTGCCCTGATGGTGGCGCAAGAGGCGCATCCGGCGGTGAAGCTGGCGGCGGCGGTGCTCAGCCGTGATGCCGGCGAAGGGCACGTTTGCCTGCCGATAGCGCGTCTGCGGACGGACGAGTTTCTGAGCGGTAAAACCAACGAACTGCGTGAACAGCTGCTGGCCCAGGCGGGCGTCCCCGATGACTGGTCCGCGCTGCTGCTTGCTTCGGAGGCGGTCAGCGGTGGCGAACGTCCAACGCCGATCGTCCTGTGCGGCGACCGACTCTATCTCAACCGGATGTGGCGTAATGAGCTGACCGTCGCCCGCTTCTTCAACGAAGCTAACCAGGTTGTGGACGTTGACGAGGCCCTGTTGGCCCAAACGCTGGACGCGCTGTTCCCCGCCAGCGATGAGATCGACTGGCAAAAAGTTGCCGCCGCAGTGGCGTTGACCCGCCGTATTTCGGTGATTTCCGGCGGTCCCGGCACCGGAAAAACCACCACCGTCGCCAGACTGCTGGCGGCGTTGATTCAGACAACCCGGCAACCGCGCTGCCGTATCCGACTGGCGGCGCCGACCGGGAAAGCGGCGGCACGATTGACGGAATCGTTGGGGGAGGCGCTGCGTCGCCTGCCGCTAACCGATGAGCAGAAGGCGCTGTTACCAACCGAAGCCAGCACGTTGCATCGTCTGCTGGGCGCTCAGCCCGGTAGCCAACGGATGCGCTACCACGCCGGTAATCCGCTGCACCTCGATGTGCTGGTGGTGGATGAAGCTTCAATGATTGACCTGCCGATGATGGCGCGGCTGATTGATGCCCTGCCGGAGCACGGGCGGGTTATTTTCCTCGGCGACCGCGATCAGCTGGCGTCGGTGGAGGCCGGAGCGGTGCTCGGGGATATTTGTGCCTGGGTCAATGCCGGCTATACCGCCGGACGTGCGGCGCAGCTGGAGAGGCTGACCGGCCACCCGGTGCCGGCGGGAGAAAGTGATGTCGCCGGCGCGCTGCGCGACAGCCTGTGCCTGCTGCAAAAAAGCTATCGTTTTGGCAGCCATTCCGGCATCGGTAGCCTGGCTCGCGCCGTGAACAACGGCGATCGCCACGGCGTCAGAGCGACGTTACGCCAGGCCTTCGAGGATATTGTGCTGCATCCGCTGAGTACGACTGAAGAGTATGAAGTCATGCTAAAGCAGTCGCAGGAAGGATACGGTCGCTATTTGCAGCTGCTTCGCGAGCGGGCCGAGCCGGAGGCACTGATCGCCGCCTTTGGTGAATTTCAGCTACTGTGCGCCCTGCGCGACGGCCCTTACGGCGTCAGCGGGGTGAATGAACAGCTGGAGCAGATGCTTAACCGTCGGCGGGCGATAGCGCTGCCGAGGCATTCACGCTGGTATGAAGGGCGTCCGGTGATGATTTCCCGCAACGACAGCGCGCTGGGGCTGTTTAATGGCGATATCGGTATTGCGCTGGAACGAGGGGAGGGGCTGCGGGTCTGGTTCCCGATGCCGGATGGCAGCATTAAATCGGTGCAGCCAAGTCGTTTGCCGGAGCACGACACCGCCTGGGCGATGACGGTGCATAAATCGCAGGGGTCGGAGTTTGACCATGCGGCGTTGATTCTGCCCGCCAAAATCGTACCGCTGGTCACCCGCGAGCTGGTCTATACCGCGATCACGCGGGCAAAACAGCGGCTCTCGATTTATGCCGATGAACAGGTGCTAACCCAGTCCATCGTCGCCCGTACCGAGCGGCGCAGCGGGCTGGCGGACATTTTTGCCAGCGGCGTGTAACTTTAACCTTCAGCCGCTAGCCGGGGATCGCCGGCTCAACCGCCAGCGGTTTCCCCGGCTGGCGCAGCGCTTAGCCGGGGAAAATGTGAGATGAGCTGGCTCCGGGGGGCGGAGGAGAGGTCGCCCGGATAAGGCGTTTACGCCGCGATCCGCGGCGGTGACATCAGCCGAGATCGGCCATCATGACTTTGGAGCGACGCTGGTAGTTGTACATCTCTTTCTTACTTTCCGGCAGCAGATCGATATCGACCGGCGTAAAGCCGCGCTCCTGGAACCAGTGAATACTGCGGGTAGTAAGGACAAACAATTTGCTCAATCCCATCTGCTTCGCCTGGGTGGCAATGCGGTTCAGCAGCACTTCCCCGCGCGATGAGCTGCGATAGTCCGGATGCACCGCGACGCAGGCCATTTCGCCGATTTTCTCTTCCGGGAACGGATAGAGCGCAGCGCAGGCAATCGTGGTGTTATCGCGCTGAATAATCGTGAATTTATCGATTTCCATCTCCAGCTGTTCGCGGGAGCGGCGCACCAGAATGCCCTGTTGCTCCAGCGGGCTAATCAGCTCAAGAATACCGCCGATATCGTTAATGGTGGCGCGGCGAATCTGCTCGGCGCTTTCCATGACGATCTGGGTGCCGATACCGTCGCGTGAGAACAGCTCCTGCAGCAGCGCCCCGTCTTCCTGATAGCTGATCAGGTGACAACGCCGCACGCCGCTGCGGCAGGCTTTAACCGCACCGCGCAGAAAACGCACCGTGCCGGAGTTGTAATCCTCTTCCGCCTCCAGCTCTTCCACACGCGCCTGAGCTTCGTTGGGGAACAGTTCGGAAACAATCACTCCATCCTGGTTGTAAACCCCCTGCGACGAGCAGAAACCGATCATCTTTTCCGCCTTCAGCTTAACGGCCAGCTGGGTGGCAATTTCTTCCGAGGTCAGATTGAAGCTTTCGCCGGTGACGGAAACGGCAACCGGGCCCATCAGCACGATAGCGCCGTTATCCAGCTGGCGATGGATCGCCTCTTCATCAATACGGCGGATGCGCCCGCTATGGCAATAATCCACGCCGTCGTCGACGCCCAGCGGCTGAGCGATAATAAAGTTGCCGCTCACCACGTTGATATGGGCGCCCTGCAGCGGGGTATTATTCAGGCTCATTGACAGACGCGCGGTAATTTCCAGCTGCAGCATGCCCGCAGCCTGTTTCACCAGTTCGAGGGTTTTGGCGTCGGTGACACGGGTCTGTTTATGGTAGACCGGTTCGTGGTGATGCTCTGCCAGATTGGCATCAATCTGCGGGCGTGCGCCATAGACCACCACCAGGCGGATGCCCAGGCTATGCAAAAGGCCAATGTCATTGACAATACTGGAGAAATTCTCATGCTCGATTGCTTCGCCGCCGAGCATGATGACAAACGTTTTTCCCCGATGAGCGTTAATATAGGGGACAGAATGGCGGAATCCTTCTACCAGTTCAGTGCGACGCTCCTTCACCATGACCCAACCCTCAATGCATGATTATTCGTAATTAGTGTATTTTTATTCTGTTTTGGCGTTAAACGCAAGTCTAAATTTGCGACGAAACTGATAAAAATCTGTGATCAAATGCGTACTGCCTAAGATTGTTTACCCTTTTATTGATGACAGGTTATGCAGCTTTCGTTAAAGTTTCCGGTCAATCTGTCTGTTTTGAGTACGAATACGTTTTATTGCTTGGGAGTGGCATGCCGGGATACAAGTCAGGATTAAGCCGCCGTCGTTTTTTACAGGGGGCGGGCGCAATGTGGTTAATGAGCGTCAGCCCGCTGGGTTTAGCGGCCGCCGCGCAGGTCGTCGCCGTACGCGTCTGGCCGTCGTCAACCTATACGCGCGTTACGGTAGAATCCAGTCATGTGCTGAAATATCGGCAGTTTGCGTTGAGCAATCCTGAACGGCTGGTGGTGGATCTGGAAGGCGTCAATCTTAACTCCGTGCTAAAAGGCATGGGGGCGAGTATTCGCGATGATGACCCTTATATTAAGTCCGCGCGCGTCGGCCAGTTTGATCCGCAAACCGTGCGCATGGTCTTTGAACTCAAACAGAACATCAAGCCGCAGCTCTTTGCCCTGGCACCGGTGGCCGGCTTTAAAGAACGTCTGGTGATGGATCTCTATCCTGCGACCGCCACCGATGTTCAGGATCCGCTGCTGGCGTTACTGGAAGATTACAACAAGGGCGATCTCGACCGTCAGGTCCCGCCGGCAGAAAGCGGGCCGAAGCCGGGTAAAGCCGGGCGCGACCGACCTATTGTGATCATGCTTGACCCGGGCCACGGCGGCGAAGACACCGGCGCGATCGGCAAATACCATACCCGTGAGAAAGATGTGGTGCTGCAGATTGCCCGTCGGCTACGGGCGCTGATCGAAAAAGAGGGCAACATGCGCGCCTACATGACCCGCAATGAAGATGTCTTCATTCCGCTGAAGGTTCGTGTGGCCAAAGCACAAAAGCAGCGCGCCGATCTGTTCGTTTCGATTCACGCCGATGCCTTTACCAGCCGACAGCCGCGAGGCTCATCGGTATTTGCCCTGTCGACCAAAGGGGCCACCAGTACCGCCGCGAAATTCCTCGCGCAGACCCAGAACGCCTCTGACCTGATCGGGGGGGTCAGCAAGAGCGGCGATCGCTATGTCGACCATACGATGTTCGATATGGTGCAGTCGCTGACCATCGCCGATAGCCTGAAGTTTGGTAAAGCGGTGCTGCAAAAAATGGGAAAAATCAATAATTTGCATAAAAACCAGGTCGAACAGGCGGGCTTCGCGGTGCTGAAAGCGCCGGATATTCCGTCGATCCTGGTGGAGACGGCGTTTATCAGTAACGTAGAAGAAGAGCGTAAGCTGAAAACGGCGACTTTCCAGCAGCAGGTGGCTGAGTCGATACTGGCGGGGATTAAAGCCTACTTCGCCGATGGCGCCACGCTGGCAAGGCGCGGATAACACGGGAGCGGGAGATGGCGCTACTGAAGAGCGTGCACGGCGGTAATACCCGAGAAGCCGCTGCGCTGCTGGGCATTGAGGCGCAGCAGCTGCGGGATTTCAGCGCCAATATTAATCCTCTTGGCATGCCCGAGAGCGTCAGACGGGCGCTTATCGATAATCTTGCCCTGGCGGAGCGCTACCCTGACGTTGAATACCAGCAGCTGCACCTTGCGCTGGCGGAGCACCACCGTATTCCCGCATCGTGGGTCCTGGCAGGCAATGGCGAAACCGAATCCATTTTTACGCTCGTTCACGGGCTGAAGCCGCGCACGGCGATGGTGGTGAAACCTGGTTTTGCAGAATATCGCCGCGCGCTGCAGACGGTCGATTGCACTCTCCTCGAGTTCGCGCTGCGTGAAGAGGATGGCTGGCAGTTGACCGACGCGATTCTCGACGTGCTGACGCCAGAGCTGGACTGTTTGTTCCTCTGTACGCCCAATAATCCGACCGGCCTGCTGCCGGCACGCCCGCTGCTTGACGCGATTGCCGCCCGCTGCCGGGACGCCGGCATCGCGCTTATTCTTGATGAAGCGTTTATCGATTTCATTCCTGACCAGCCGGGATTTATCCCCTTTCTACAGCATAATCCACATATCTGGGTGCTCCGCTCACTCACCAAATTCTACGCCATTCCCGGCCTGCGTCTGGGCTATCTGGTTAACAGTGATGAACGGGCGGTGGCCCGCCTGCGCGAAAAACAAATGCCGTGGTCGATCAACGCGTTTGCCGCTCTGGCAGGGGAAATAGCGCTCAAGGATAGCGCCTATCAGCAGGCCACCTGGCGATGGCTGGCGCAGGAGGGAAGCCGATTTTATCAGGCTCTCCGTCAACTTCCTGGCCTGACCGTGTATCCGGGGCGGGCGAACTATCTTTTTTTACGTTGCCATCTCCCGGAGTCCGATCTGCAGCAGGCGTTGCTGCAGCAGCATATCTTGATTCGCAGCTGCGCTAACTATCCGGGACTGGGAAACGGTTATTACCGCGTGGCGATTCGCAGCCCTGAGGAGAATCAACGGCTGCTTACGGCGCTCAGCGCCATCCTTTCCGCCCCCCTCTGACTGCAAGCGACCGGCTCATCCGTATGGCATAATAGCCCGCCTGTTGCTTCAGACACCCGGTCTGACGAGAGTCCGGATGCAGCAGCAGGGTAACCAACAGGTGCAAGGGAAGGGGGTGAAACGCCTCCGCAGCCCCCGCTGCTGTGATGCTGACAACCCCGTAAATACCACCGGCCACGAATCCGGGAAGGGCGGGCGAGGATGACGCTAAGCCAGAAAACCTGCCTGTCGGTCATTACCAACAACTTCGGTGGGAAGTGGGTTGCTCAGATGCGTGCCGTCGCAAGACGGCGTCAGGCGCACCTTTACACCCCGACCACTCTGAACAGGAACAGGGTATGGCGGTACGACTCCATTCATCCGTTGCCGCCCGCTGGCGGGCGGCAACGAGGCCCGGGCGATGACGTTACTTGCCTGGTGCGTGGCCTGGATTCTCGATTTTATCATCGGCGACCCGCCGCGCTGGCCGCATCCGGTGCGCTGGATCGGCAATCTCATCACCTTGACTCAACGTATCGTGCGCCGCTATTGCCATCGCGACCGCGCGCTGCGCATCGGCGGCGCGCTGATGTGGCTGACGGTGGTCGGTCTGACCTGGCTCCTCTCCTGGAGCGTACTGAAACTGGCGGCAAGTCTCCATCCCTGGCTAGGCTGGGGCGTTGAAGTGTGGATGATCTTTACGGTCCTGGCCGGCCGCTGCCTTGCGGATTCCGCTCGTGAAGTCGAACGCCCGCTGCGTGCGGGCGATGTGACGCTAAGCCGGGAAAAGCTCTCATGGATTGTCGGGCGCGAGACCTCACAGCTCCAGCCTGAACAGATAAATCGCGCGGTGGTGGAGACGGTTGCAGAAAACACCGTCGATGGCATTATTGCGCCGCTGTTTTTCCTGCTGCTGGGCGGCGCGCCGCTGGCGATGGCCTATAAAGCGGTCAACACCCTCGACTCCATGGTGGGGTATAAACATGAAAAATATCGCGCTATTGGTATGGTCAGCGCCCGCCTTGACGATGTCGCGAACTGTATTCCCGCGCGTTTGAGCTGGCTGCTGTTCAGCCTCGCGGCGTGGCTATGTCGCTATGATGGCGCGGGCGCCCTGCGTATTGGCTGGCGCGATCGCTATCAACACAGCAGCCCCAACTGCGCGTGGTCGGAAGCCAGCGTCGCCGGCGCGTTAGGCGTCCGACTCGGCGGCCCGAATGACTATTTTGGCCAGCGGGTGGACAAACCCTGGATTGGCGACGCCGTACGCGATATTTCGGTCGAGGATATTCCCCGTGCCCTGCGTCTGATGTGGGTCGCCTCGACGCTGGCGCTGGTGATGTTTATGGCCGCGCGGTATCTATGGACAGGGATGGCCTGAAAAGAGATCCGCATGGCCTTCTGGCAGCGGGGCAGTAGCAGCATAAAACAGAGCAGGATGGGAGAATAATGCGAGAAAACGCGAACGAGGAGGCCTCATGACGCAGGCAATCATGTTGCAGGGAACGGCATCCGATGTGGGTAAAAGCGTGCTGGTGGCCGGTTTATGCCGCATTTTTTATCAGGATGGCCGGCGTACGGCGCCGTTTAAATCGCAGAATATGGCGCTTAATTCGGGGATCACGGCAGACGGTAAAGAGATGGGCCGGGCGCAGATCTTTCAGGCCGAAGCCGCCGGTATCGAACCCGACGTGCGGATGAATCCTGTCTTGCTGAAACCCACCAGCGACCTGAAAGCTCAGGTGGTGCTGATGGGCAAAGTGGCGACCGATATGGATGCGGTGAGCTACCACGAGTATAAACCGCGCCTGCGCGAACAGATCCTCTCGGTCTACCGCAGCCTGGCGCAGGAGTATGATGTGCTGGTGCTGGAAGGGGCCGGTAGCCCGGCGGAGATCAACCTGCGCGATCGCGATATCGTCAATATGGGGATGGCGGAGATGGCGCAGTGCCCGGTGATCCTGGTTGCCGATATCGACAGAGGGGGCGTCTTTGCCGCGATCTACGGGACGCTGGCGCTGCTTGAGGAGCAGGAGCGCGCCAGGGTGAAAGGGGTGATCATCAATAAATTCCGCGGCGACATCGCGCTACTCTATTCCGGAATCGAACAGATCGAAGCATTAACCGGAGTCCCCGTACTGGGAGTGCTGCCGTGGCTGGAGGTCGATCTGGAGGATGAAGATAGCGTGGCGCTGCAGAAAGGGAAGTATCTGAGCACCGCGAAGCGCGAGATCGACATCGCGGTCGTGCAGCTTCCCCATACCTCAAACTTCACCGATTTCAACGCGCTGGCGGCGCAGCCGGATGTCCGCGTGCGCTACGTGAGACGCCCGCAGGAGCTGGCGCAGGCCGATTTGGTTATCCTGCCCGGCAGTAAAAATACGCTGGGCGATCTGCAGTGGCTGCACGACTGTGGGATGGCGGCGGGCGTCTTGCAGGCGCATCAGCAGGGGATTCCGCTGCTGGGGATCTGCGGCGGCTATCAAATGCTGGGCGAGACAATTGTCGATGAGGTGGAATCCGGCCTCGGGACGCAGCCCGGCCTCGGTCTGCTCAATACCGTGACGCAGTTTGCCCGACATAAAACCACCACTCAGGTCGAGGCGACAATGGCGAACGCGCTGCCGGACTGGCTGGCCGGAGCGTCTGCTCTGCGGGTGCGAGGTTACGAAATTCATATGGGGAAAACGACTCTTAACGGGAGCTGTCGTCCGTTGATGCAGCTGGAGAAACAGGGTGAGCTGGCGGCGGATGGCGCAATGACGGATGACGGACTCGTATTCGGCACTTATCTGCACGGCCTGTTCGACAGCGATGATTTCACCCGCGCGCTGGTCAACGGCCTGCGTCGGCGCAAAGGGCTGGAGGCGCTGAATGCCACTCTTCACTATGCGCAATACAAATCGCAACAGTTCGATATCCTGGCCGACGCCATGCGCCAGCATATTGATATCGAAAAGATTTACCACATCATGCAGCAGCATCAGGAGCCATCATGCTGATTCTGGTTACCGGCGGCGCCCGCAGCGGGAAAAGCCGCCACGCCGAGGCGCTCATCGCCGATTCACCGCAGGTTTTGTATCTCGCGACCTCGCAGATCGTGGATGACGAAATGGCGCAGCGGATCCAGCACCACCGCGATAGCCGCCCGGCGCACTGGCGCACCGTCGAACGCTGGCACCATCTCGATGAGGTCATTACGCCGCGTAACGATCCGCAAGAAGCCGTGCTGCTGGAGTGTATGACGACCATGGTGACCAACATGTTGTTTGCTCAGGGGGGCGAGAGCTCCCCGGACGACTGGGATTATGCAGCAATGGAGCGGATCATAGACGAGGAGATCCACTCGCTGATTGCCGCGTGCCAGCGCTGCCCGGCAAAAGTGGTGTTGGTCACCAATGAAGTGGGGATGGGGATTGTCCCGGAAAACCGCCTTGCGCGGCATTTTCGCGATATTGCCGGCCGGGTTAACCAGCGCCTGGCTGCGGCAGCGGATGAGGTCTGGCTGGTGGTATCAGGTATTGGAGTCAAAATTAAATGATCAAATTATTCTGGGCTACGCTCTCTTTTCTCAGTCGCTTACCGGTGCCGGATCGCTGGTCGCAGGGGCTGGAGATCGATCGGTATGTCCGGGGAATCGTCACTTTCCCGCTGGTCGGGGCGCTGCTGGGAGGGTTGAGCGGGCTGGTATTTCTTGCCGTTCAATCCTGGTGTGGTCTTCCGCTTGCGGCGCTGTTTAGCATTTTAGCGCTGGCGCTGCTGACCGGTGGTTTTCACCTCGATGGCCTCGCCGATACCTGCGACGGCGTTTTTTCCGCCCGGCGTCGGGAACGGATGCTGGAGATTATGCGCGACAGCCGACTGGGGACCCACGGCGGGCTGGCGCTCATTTTTGTATTACTGGCAAAAGTGCTGGTTGTCAGCGAGCTGGCGCTGCGTGGAACGTCGGTGCTGGCCGCGCTGGCGGCCGCCTGTGCCGCCGGACGTGGCGTCGCCGTGCTGCTGATGTATCGCCATCGTTACGCCCGCGAAGAAGGTCTGGGTAACGTATTTATCGGCAAAGTAAGCGGGCGACAAACCTGCGTGACGCTAGGCGTAGCGGCAATTCTGGCCGCCATGCTGCTACCCGGCATGCACGGCGTGGCGGCGTTGGGGATCGCCGTGGTGGCCATTTTTGTTCTTGGGCAATTGCTGAAACGCACCCTGGGCGGGCAAACCGGCGACACGCTGGGGGCGGCGATTGAGCTGGGCGAGCTGATTTTCCTGCTGGCGCTGCTGTAAGTCCGGCTATTTGCCATGTTTAGCATCGTGCGCCATTTCCGCTCCGCAAGGGGAGGCGATGGCGCATCTGACATCATCGTGGTAAGAAAAGGTCAGTATTAACGTGACGGGTATCCATCGCGCCTGACTGGCGGCGGGGAAGAAGAGTAGAGAGTATTGCTGGCGTGACCGTGACCGGTACGTAGAAACAAAAAAACACCCGTCAGGGTGTTCATTGTGTTGGTTGCGGGGGCCGGATTTGAACCGACGACCTTCGGGTTATGAGCCCGACGAGCTACCAGGCTGCTCCACCCCGCGTCCGTCTTTACTCTTCATCGAGTAAATTATGCATCAGATTTTAAATTGGTTGCGGGGGCCGGATTTGAACCGACGACCTTCGGGTTATGAGCCCGACGAGCTACCAGGCTGCTCCACCCCGCGTCCGTCTTTACTCTTCCATCGAGTAAAGCTTACTGCTATCTGATTTTAATTGGTTGCGGGGGCCGGATTTGAACCGACGACCTTCGGGTTATGAGCCCGACGAGCTACCAGGCTGCTCCACCCCGCGTCCGTGGAAGCGCACTATACTCCGCTCGCGTTTTGATGCAACCCTTTTTCAGTAAAATCATCAAATTTGTAATAAATGGTGTATAAAGAACCACTTTCGGCTTGTTTTTTGAGCAAGATTGTATTTGTGGTGCTTTCGCGCATTTCAATAGCCCTGGGGGTTTGTTATCTTCCCTCATCACGAACCGCGACTAAGCAGCATAAAGAAGAGATACCATGAAAGGATGTTGGGCAAAGTATATAGCGACGGGAGCAATGCTGGCGATGCTCGCCGCCTGTTCCTCAAAACCGACCGATCGCGGTCAGCAGTATAATGAAGGGAAGTTTACCCAGCCGTTCTCTTTGGTTAACCAGCCTGATGCGGTCGGTTCGCCGATTAACGCCGGGGACTTCTCCGAGCAGGTCCGTCAGATTCGCAGCGCCTCACCGCGCCTTTATAATAGCCAGAGCAACGTCTATAACGCGCTGCAGGAGTGGCTGCGCGCCGGTGGCGATACCCGCACCCTGAGCCAGTTCGGCATTGATGCCTGGCAGATGCAGGGGGCCGATAGCTATGGCAACGTTCAGTTCACCGGTTACTACACTCCGGTGGTGCAGGCGCGCCATACTCGCCAGGGCGAATTCCAGTACCCGATTTATCGCATGCCGCCGAAGCGCGGTAAGCTGCCGTCCCGCGCCAGCATTTATGCCGGCGCCCTGAGCGACGACTATATTCTGGCCTACAGCAATTCGCTGATGGACAACTTTATTATGGACGTGCAGGGCAGCGGCTATATCGATTTTGGCGACGGCTCTCCGCTGAACTTCTTTAGCTATGCCGGGAAAAATGGCTGGTCGTATCGCAGCATTGGTAAGGTCCTGATCGATCGCGGTGAAGTGAAGAAAGAAGATATGTCGATGCAGGCGATCCGTGAATGGGGCGAGAAACATAGTGAAGCCGAAGTTCGCGAGCTGCTTGAACAGAACCCGTCGTTCGTCTTCTTTAAACCGCAGTCCTTTGCCCCGGTAAAAGGCGCCAGCGCGGTGCCACTGATTGGTCGCGCCTCGGTGGCTTCTGACCGCAGCATTATTCCGCCGGGAACGACCTTGCTGGCGGAAGTACCTCTGCTGGATAATAACGGCAAGTTTAACGGGCAGTACGAGCTGCGTCTGATGGTTGCGCTGGATGTGGGTGGGGCGATTAAAGGCCAGCACTTCGATATCTACCAGGGGATCGGCGCAGATGCCGGTCACCGTGCCGGTTGGTATAACCACTATGGTCGCGTCTGGGTGCTGAAAAATGCCCCGGGCGCCGGCAACGTCTTTAGCGGTTAACGCGCTTCCGTCTGATATTTTGTCGCCCGGACCGGCGCAACGCGCCGTCTCCGGGAGCGCCTGGCGGTCGCATTGATCTTTTATTCGCACGATGGGGCTTGCGCTGGCAGGCCCTGATGCATTCTGAGGTTTTATGTCTGTTGTAATCAGCGATGCCTGGCGTCAACGCTTTGGCGGCACGGCGCGTTTATATGGTGAAAAAGCGCTGCAATGTTTTGCCGACGCGCATGTTTGCGTGGTCGGTATCGGCGGCGTGGGCTCCTGGGCGGCGGAAGCGCTGGCAAGAACCGGGATTGGCGCGATTACCCTGATTGATATGGATGATGTCTGCGTCACTAACACTAACCGACAGGTTCATGCCCTGGGGGGCAACGTCGGGCTGGCGAAAGCCGAGGTGATGGCCGAGCGTATTCGTCTGATTAACCCCGAGTGTCGGGTGACGGTCGTGGACGATTTTGTCACGCCGGAAAACGTCGCGGAGTATCTCGGCGTCGGCTTCAGCTATGTGATCGATGCGATTGACAGCGTACGGCCCAAGGCGGCGTTAATCGCCTACTGTCGCCGTTATAAGGTGCCGCTGGTGACCACCGGCGGCGCGGGCGGGCAAATCGACCCGACGCAGATTCAGGTAGCCGATCTGGCGAAAACTATTCAGGATCCGCTGGCGGCAAAGCTGCGCGAGCGGTTGAAGAGTCAGTTCGGGGTGGTCAAGAACAGCAAAGGTAAGCTTGGCGTGGATTGCGTTTTTTCCACCGAAGCGCTGGTCTATCCGCAGGCCGACGGCAGCGTTTGCGCGATGAAGAGCACCGCCGATGGCCCGAAACGAATGGATTGCGCCTCCGGATTTGGCGCAGCGACGATGGTCACCGCGACCTTCGGTTTTGTCGCCGTGTCCCATGCGCTGAAGAAAATGCTGGCGAAGGCGGAGCGTGAGGCGGCTTCTGCCGGGTAACTCTCCCGGGCAGCGGGGTCAATCCTTGCCCGGGCGACGGTATGGCGCCGACTGTAGCCTGTAGCCCCGGTCAGCGCAGCGCCACCGGGGGTTGCAGGTCTTGAACTGGGTTTCCCGAAGGTGGTGCAGCGCAGCTGTCCGGGCTTGCCGGTTGCATCGAACTTGTAGCCCCGGTCAGCGTAGCGCCACCGGGGGAGGTTAAAAGAGAAATTACCCCTCGCGGGCGGCGGCGAGCACCGCTGCGCTCAGCGCGCTCAGCCCCTGACTGCGCGAGGCGCTCAGCTGACCGCGTAGCCCCAGCTCATCAAACAGCGTCAGCTGATCCTGTGCCAGCAGCGCGCTGGCGCTTTTCCCTTCAACGGCAGTCAACAGCACCGCCAGCATACCGCGCACAATCCGGCCTTCGCTATCGCCGAAGAAGTGCAGCTTACCGTCAGCATCAACGCTATAGCCCAGCCAGACGCGGTTTTCACAGCCGGCAATCTCCTTCGCCCGTTCTTTCAGGTCATCCGACAGCGCAGGCAGCTGCTTACCCAATAAAATCAGCTGGCGGTATTTATCTTCCCACTGGCTGAGCGGGATAAACGTCTGGCGTAAGGTCTCTGCGGTGATGCGGGTACCAAAAGGGTGAGAAGTCGTCATTAATCCACCAGTATTTCCAGGGCGCGGTCAACGGCATGAACCAGCGCGAAAACATCATCCTGAGTATTATAGGGGGCAAACGAGGCGCGCAAGGTACCGCTAACGCCCAGGGCCGCCAGCAGCGGTTGGGCGCAGTGCTGTCCGGCACGCAGCGCAATACCCGACTCCGCCAACAGGGTTACCATATCGCTGTGATGTACGCCGGCGAAGTCAAACGCCAGCAGGCTGGACTCCTGACAGCGGAAGGAGCGAAAGCCTGGCCGCTTCGCCAGCTCATCTTCCGCCAGCGTCGCCAGGCTACGGCTCCAGCTTTCGGCCTGGGCGATATCGGTCTCTTCCAGCCACTCCAGCGCCGCGCTCAGGCCAATGACGCCGGCAATGTTTGGCGTCCCGGCCTCCAGACGATAGGGTACGGGCTGGGTTTTAAAACCTTCGAACGTGACTTCAGTAATCATTTTGCCGCCGCCGAGCCACGGCGACATGGCATCCAGCAGGGTGCTTTTGCCGTACAGCGCGCCAATTCCCGTGGGCCCGTACAGCTTATGGCCGGAAAACGCATAAAAATCGATATCCAGCCGCTGAACGTCGGCGGGAAAATGCACCGCCCCCTGAGCACCGTCAACCATCACCACCATTCCGGCGTCGTGTGCGTGGCGGATTGCCGTCGCCAGGTCCGGACAGCCGCCGGTCACGTTGGACATCTGGCCGATGGCCAGCAGCCGACTGCGCGGCGTAATAAGAGAAGGCAGGAGGGCGACGTCGGGCAGGCGATCGGCTCCGATGGGCAGCTTCACGATCCGGGCACCGGTTTGCTCTGCGACCATCAGCCAGGGAACCAGGTTGGCATGGTGCTCCGCTTCGCTGACGATGATTTCATCGCCGGGCCGCAGGCGCGGGCGAAGATAGCTCTGCGCCACCATATTGATGGCTTCGGTGGTGCCGCGCGTCCAGACGATATCTTTCGCGGACGGGGCATTCAGCAGCGCCGCCACGCGCTCACGGGCATTTTCATAGCGTTCAGTCAGGCGCTGCGCGGCGGCAAACTGGCTACGATGAACGTTGCCCGCGCTAAGGCGGTAAAACTGGTCGCTGGCGTCGATCGTGGCGAGCGGCTTCAGCGCCGTCGCCGCGCTATCAAGGTAAACGCCGGCATCGGCCAGCGCAGGAAACTGGGCGCGAAAGTGAGCAGGATTGAATGCGTTCATGGAGTTCCTCGTTGCAATACGACGATCGTCGCGCAATTTAGTCATCAGGGCAAGGCTGGCGAAAGGAAGAGAGGGGGAGATTCTGGTCAGCGCGGCGGCAGACAGGCAAAAAAAAGCACCGCTTGTTGCGGTGCTACATTAAATCACTATGGACAGACAGGGTAAATGTACAGGAAGTGAAAAGGGTAGCTTAACTACCATGGTCTGCAAACACAGACCAATTGCAAACACAACAACACAACATCACAACCGTAAGCCAAAAGCTTGTTGGAACACGCATTCCAAAAAAAGCTCTTCGTTCCGGCTCAGGAAGTGCCGCCACTATAGGTATTTGCTGGTAGAACCTCAACGGACAAATTATAATGGCTCAGATAAAAAAAACTAATAGGTTAACTGTTGTTTCCTGTTTGTTAAAATGCCTTAACATCTAAGCCAGAATAACCATGTCAAAGCGATTACCGCCCCTGAATGCATTACGTGTTTTTGATGCAGCCGCACGTCATTTAAGCTTCACTCGCGCAGCAGATGAGCTTTTTGTGACGCAGGCCGCAGTAAGTCACCAAATCAAGTCACTAGAGGATTTTCTAGGGCTGAAGCTGTTTCGCCGCCGCAATCGATCGCTGCTGCTGACGGAAGAAGGCCAGAGCTATTTTCAGGATATTAAAGAGATTTTTTCGCAGCTGACCGAGGCGACGCGTAAACTGCAGGCGCGAAGCGCGAAAGGGGCCTTAACGGTGAGTTTATTGCCCAGTTTTGCGATCCAGTGGCTGGTGCCGCGACTCTCAAGCTTTAACTCAGCTTATCCGGGGATTGATGTCAGAATCCAGGCCGTGGACCGTCAGGAAGACAAACTGGCGGATGACGTCGACGTGGCGATTTTCTATGGCCGCGGCAACTGGCCAGGTCTGCGCGTCGAAAAATTGTACGCCGAATATCTGCTGCCCGTCTGTTCGCCGGCGCTGCTGACCGGTGACAAAGCATTGAAAACACCTGCGGATCTGGCGCAACATACGCTGTTGCACGATGCTTCCCGCCGCGACTGGCAAACTTATACCCGTCAGCTTGGTCTAAGCCATATTAATGTGCAGCAGGGGCCTATTTTCAGCCACAGCGCGATGGTGCTGCAGGCGGCTATTCACGGGCAAGGGGTCGCACTGGCCAATAATGTGATGTCCCAGTCCGAAATCGAGGCCGGCCGGTTGGTCTGCCCGTTTAATGATGTTCTGGTCAGTAAGAATGCGTTTTATCTCGTTTGTCATGACAGTCAGGCTGAACTGGGTAAAATAGCCGCCTTCCGACAATGGATACTGGCGAAAGCGGCGAGCGAACAAGAAAAATTTCGTTTTCGTTACGAACAATAAATGATTGTAGGGTAAAAACATGACCAGCCGATTTATGCTGATATTTGCCGCGATAAGCGGTTTCGTCTTTGTTGCTCTGGGCGCCTTTGGCGCGCACGTATTAAGCCGGACGTTAGGCGCGGCGGAAATGGCCTGGATTCATACCGGGCTTGAATACCAGGCCTTCCATACGCTGGCTATTTTTGGTCTGGCGGTGGCGATGCAGCGCCGTATCAGTATCTGGTTCTACTGGAGCAGCGTCTTTATGGCGCTCGGTACCGTTTTGTTCAGCGGCAGTCTCTATTGCCTGGCGCTGTCGCATTTACGCCTGTGGGCGTTCGTAACGCCGGTAGGAGGCGTGAGCTTCCTCGCCGGTTGGGTTTTAATGTTAATTGGTGCAATTCGTCTGAAACGTAAGGGCGTTGTTCATGAATAAGGTTGTCCTCTATTGTCGCCCCGGGTTTGAGAAGGAGTGCGCAGCAGAAATTACCGATAAGGCCTCCCGCCTTGAGGTGTTTGGTTTTGCCCGAGTGAAAGAAGACTCTGGCTATGTCATTTTTGAATGCTATCAGATGGAAGATGGCGACAAACTGGTGCGTGAACTGCCGTTCAGCTCGCTGGTTTTCGCCCGTCAGATGTTTGTGGCCGGTGAACTGCTGCGCGACCTGCCGCCGGAAGATCGCATCACGCCGATTGTCGGGATGCTGCAGGGCGTGGTCGAGAAGGGCGGCGATCTGCGGGTGGAAGTGGCCGATACCAATGAAAGCAAAGAGCTGATGAAGTTCTGCCGTAAACTGACGGTTCCGCTGCGCGCTGCGCTGCGTGAAGCGGGCGTGCTCACCAACTATGAAACGCCGAAGCGCCCGGTAGTGCATGTGTTCTTTATTGCCCCCGGCTGCTGCTATACCGGTTACTCGTACACCACCAACAACTCGCCGTTCTATATGGGGATCCCGCGTCTGAAGTTCCCGTCTGATGCGCCGAGCCGTTCTACGCTGAAGCTGGAAGAGGCGTTTCACGTCTTTATCCCGGCAGATGAGTGGGACGAGCGTCTGGGCAACGGGATGTATGCGGTGGATCTGGGGGCCTGCCCCGGCGGCTGGACCTATCAGCTGGTGAAACGCAACATGTGGGTCTCCTCCGTGGATAACGGCCCGATGGCGCAGAGTCTGATGGATACCGGGCAGGTGACCTGGCTGCGTGAAGATGGCTTCAAGTATCGCCCAACGCGCAACAACATCTCGTGGATGGTGTGCGATATGGTGGAGAAACCGGCGAAAGTGGCGGCGCTGATGGCGCAATGGCTGGTGAACGGCTGGTGCCGGGAAACCATCTTTAACCTTAAGCTGCCGATGAAAAAGCGCTATGAAGAGCTGTCGCGCAACCTCGCCTATATCCAGGAGCAGCTGGATGAACACGGGATTAATGCCCAGATCCAGGCGCGCCAGCTGTATCACGATCGTGAAGAGGTGACCGTTCACGTCCGTCGCCTGTGGGCGGCCGTTGGCGGTCGTCGCGACGAACGCTAAGCCCGCGTCGCGTCCCGGATAACGGCTTCGTTATCCGGGCTCTCTTCTCTCTTGCCTCGCCGGCTATTTTGCCGCTATCTGCGCATCCGAAAGAATGTGTGTCACATCATCCAGGTGACCAATACTGGCCTCCCCCGAACGATTAAACTTACTTTTGTCGATCAGCAGTAGCGATTGCGCCGCGCGTTTGAGCAGCAGCGATTTAAAATCGGCGTTCACCGTATTTGAATCCCACAGCGCGCCGTGGCTATCGATGCCTTCGCAGGAAAAAATAAACAGATCGATCTCCAGCGATTTGAGCTGAGAGATCAGCGAAGGGCTGACGTAGCAGCCATATTTGCGCTGGAGCGTGCCGCCGGAACAGGTGAGCTGAATGTTTTCGCGTTTGCTCAGCTCCTGGCAAATCGGCTGGCTGTTGGTAAAGACGTGCAGGTTGATATCCGGCAGCTGGCGGGCCAGATACCAGCAGGTGGAGCTGGCGTCGAGGGCAATCACCATTCCTTCGTCAATCCAGGCCAGGGCGCCGCGGGCGATATCCGCTTTATGGGCATAGTGGCTTTTGAGGCGAATATGGAAAGGATCGCCGCTGTCCTGGCTTTCCCGATGAATGATTTTGACCCGACCGTGGTTACGCAGCACTTTTCCCCGCGATTGTAGCTCGCTCAGATCGCGACGAATCGTCTCTTTACTGACGTTGAGCTGTAGCGATAAGGCTTCCGTCGTCAGGCTGCTATGGTTGATCAGCAGGTCTATTATCGCTTGCTGGCGTGCCGCTTTCATGTTCTCACCCTGTCATTCGATGAGCGTCCGCATCAGGCGGACGCTCCGGCATGAGATTACGGCGTTACCCCTTTTTTTAAAAGAATATTCCCGTACTTAGCGCGTTCGCCTGTGATAACGATCGCAAAGGCTTTTTGCGCCCGCTCATAGAAGGCAAAGCGATCGATACGGACGATATCCGGACAGGGACCCTGTGGTGAGAGCGCGTCGCGATAGCGCATTTCCACCTGCGGGTCGAGCGTATCGCCTTCGACTGCCGCCATCATGACCAGCGGCGGTGCATAGCTGTCGAGCTCAAACAGCGGAATGACCGCGCGTAAGAGATCGCTAACCTGCAGGCCATCGGCGCGCAGCACCTGAGGCCCGATGCTGTGGGCCGGGAAGTGCGCATCAGAAAAAATAATCTCATCCCCGTGGCCCATCTCGGCCAGGACCTTGAGGAGTTGAGGGGAAATGAGCGGAGAGATCGTTTTTAACATTTCATACTCCCTCTGACAGTTCGGGTTCGGTTTGCGGGTAGAAGTAGCGGTACTGATAGTGGACCTGTGAGCGGGCCTGCCCGGCGCTGGCAAACTCGCCGGCGCCTGACCAGGCGTACATCGCAGCCCCTGACACGGTGGTTTCGGCGTCATCCAGCACCTTAATCGGTATCTCGAGCATGTCGGCTTTGATTTGATTCCACAGCACGTTGCGACTGCCGCCGCCGACCAGCAGCAGTTCTCTGGCCTTAAAGTGGCCGATATTTTCCAGGGTGCGCAGGTTATTTTTCAGCTGGCGGGTTAACCCCTCCAGCGCCGCGCGATAAAAATGGCCGCGGGTCGTATTGAGCGTGACGCCTTGCCAGCCCGCATTCTGGCAGGCCAGCAGATCGCACTGCATCTTCACGCCTTCTGCGCCGGCGGGAATCAGCCGCGCCTCATCAATCAGCGTTTGCCAGGGCGTCTGGGGCGTCCACAGCAGCTGACGAACCCACTCCAGCACCCCGGAGGCCAGCCACTGCATCCCGGGATTTGTCAGCCCGGCCCGGCTGTCCAGCTCGCAGGTTGAGCCGGGATACTGACTAAGCAAGGCGGTGTTGACCTCGCCAGTACGTACCATCAGGATTTCCCAGGTTCCGGAGGAGAGCACCGGTTCATCCTGCTGGGCACCGGCGCCAAACAGCGCAAACTGCGTGTCGTGACCGGCGGAGAACACCGGGAGGCCGGCGGGGAGTCCCAGCCGCGCGGCGGCATCGTAGCGGAGCGAACCTATCCTGTCTCCCGCTTCGACCAGCGTAGGGAACAGACGACGCGGTATCCCGGTAGCCTCCAGAATCTCGGGGCTGAAATCCCGCTGATGAATATCCAGCATCTGGCTGGTGCCTGCCATAGTGATATCGGTAGTGAAGGCCCCGGTTAAACGGTGATTGATCAACGAGGAGATAAACAGCCAGGCGTGCGCCTTTGCCAGTAGCTGCGGGTGATGTTCCTTCAGCCACACCAGTTTATACAGGGTATTGAAGCTGAATGCCCCGACGCCGGCGATCTCCTGCAGGCGCTGCGGGGCAATCAGCCGTCCGATGTTCTCCATCACCGCGAGCGTGCGCGGGCATTTCCAGCTGATCGTCGGGTAGAGCAGTGCGCCGTGCTCATCGACCAGCGCGCCGTCAACGCCGAAGGTGGTCACCGTGATGCCGCGAATCCGGCACGCGGCCAGTTCGGCCGAGAGGCGCTGACAGCAGTCGGCGAAGCGTTGCAGAATAGCCTCCAGCGACCACTGGTGCCACGCGGGGTTCTCCGCGGCGCGCTCGCTGGCGTTGGCGGTTGAGGCCCGGGCGACAATTTTCCCCTGACGGTCGACGGCAATAACCCGCACGTTAGTGGCGCCGCAGTCGAGGACGAGGATGACTTCATTTTTCATAATAACTCCATAAACGTCGCCGGATGGCGCTGCGCTTATCCGGCCTACGGCTGATGTGCCCGTAGGCCCGGTAAGCTTGCGCCACCGGGCAAAGCCGCATTAACGTTTATACAGCGGGCCGTAGTTCTGACAGGCGCGATAATCCTGGCCTTCCGTATCCATGCCGTGGGCGGCCCAGCTGGATGGCCGGTAGATTTTGCCCTCTTCCACGTTATGCATGCAGACCGGGATCCGCAGCATGGCCGCGAGGGTAATAAAGTCAGCGCCGACGTGGCCGATAGTCAGCACGCCATGGTTAGCCCCCCAGTTGGCCATCACCGAATAGACGTCGGCAAACGGGCCTTTGCCGGTGAGGCGCGGGGCAAACCAGGTGGTGGGCCACGTGGAGTTGGTGCGGGCATCCAGCTGGTCGTGCATCGCTTTTGGCAGCTCGACGCTCCAGCCTTCGGCAATTTGCAGCACCGGCCCCAGACCTTTGATGAGGTTGACGCGGGTCATGGTAAACGGCACGCCGCCTTCGGTCAGGAAGCGTGAAGAGTAGCCGCCGCCGCGGAAGTATTCATGAATCGCCGGACACCATTCGGTTGCCGCCAGGCAGGCATCCGCCTCTTTCTGCGAAATCTCCCAGTGCGGTTTCATCGTTGGTTTGCCTTCTTCATCCCGCTGTTGGCAGGAGCCGTCCAGCGCGGCGGAGCCCGAGTTAATCAGGTGAATAATGCCATGTTCCGCCAGCCCGGTGAGCGGCTGACCGGTCACCCGCTCAACCGCATCCGGCGACCAGTAGGTGCGCACGTCGGCAAACACCTGCGCGGTACCGGTCAACTGGTGGCCCATCAGCATCGCTACTCCGTTGAGGCTGTCGTTCTCGGTGGCGACGACAAAAGGCTCACGCACGCCGTTCCAGTCGAAGGAGCTGTTGAGCAGCGCCTCGGCGGTGTCACCGTTCGGGTATTGATCGGTCCAGTGGCGCTGGCCCTGGAAGCCGGCGGCGATGGCGTTGTAGCCCAGCGACTCCTCGACCAGCCCTTTTTCTGCCAGTTTCTCGTTGCCCTGCATCATGTCGCGAATACACATCGCCATCAGCAGGCTCTCTTTCAGCACCGCGCGGCTCTGTTCTTCATCGCGCTTATAGTGCTGCGCGTTCTGGTCCTCGCCGTAGCGGAAGTTTTTGTCCGCCCAGGCCAGCGCCATTTCCAGCTCAACTTCATCATAGATTTTCTGGTCGATGCGGCGGCGCAGTTCGGTCATATCAACCGCCTGGACCTTCATCCCCAGCCAGGATTCAAAGAAGTTATGGTCGACGATGGAGCCAGCGATGCCCATCGAAACGCCCCCCACGGAGAGATAGCTTTTCCCTTTCATACTGGCAACGGCAAGCCCGGCGCGGGCAAAACGCAGCAGCTTTTCCTCAACGTCGGCAGGGATGGTGGTGTCGTCGGCATCCTGGACATCATGGCCGTAGATCGAGAACGCCGGGATCCCTTTCTGACTGTGGGCGGCCAGCGCGGCGGCCAGATAGACGGCGCCGGGGCGCTCCGTGCCGTTAAATCCCCAGATGGCCTTCGGGCGCAGCGGATCCATGTCGATGGTTTCGCTGCCGTAGCACCAGCAAGGGGTGACGGTGATCGTCACGCCGACGTTCTGGCGGCTGAACTTCTCCTCACAGGCGGCGGATTCCGCCATACCGGCGATGCAGGTGTCGGCAATCACGCACTCGATCTGCGCGCCGCAGGCATGACGGAGCTTCTCGCTAATCAGCGCGGCGGTGGCTTTTGCCATATTCATGGTCTGCGCTTCCAGCGACTCGCGTACCCCCATCCGACGTCCGTCAATCACCGGGCGAATACCAATTTTTGGTAAGCTGATTCTTTTCATTACAGACTCCTCACGTTATTCGGAAAATGTTCAGTTCGTTGCCGCTTGTGAACGGAAACGGGCAAAAATAAAGATGATGGCAAAGCACAGGGCCGGAACCAGTTCAGCGGTGGGGATGTTGCCGGCGGCATCGCTGACAAAGCCCATCACCGGCGTGACGATCCCGCCGCCAATAATGGTCATGACGATAAACGACGATCCGTATTTGGTGTCCTGTCCCAGATTCTTGATCCCCAACGAGAAAATGGTCGGGTACTGAATGGACATGAACGCGCTGCACAGCGTCAGAGCCAGCAGGCCGATATGCCCGCCGCTCAGGGCGGAGATCAGGCACAGCACCATCGACAGCAGGGCGTAGGCGGCAAGGACTTTATGCGGGGCAAAGCGGCTGATAAGCCAGGTCCCGCTAAAGCGGCCAATAAAGAAGCACACCATCGTGCCGGTCAGGTAGTTGGCGGCGAAACCTGGGGTCATGCCGGGAATCTCTTCAATGGCATAGCGGATCAGATAGCTCCAGCAGGCGGTTTGCGCGCCGACGTAGCAGAACTGCGCCAGGACCGCCCAGCGCCAGTGGCGAATGCGGGCGAGGCGGCTGAATGAGGCCACGAAGGAGCTGGGTTCGCTTTCATTGTGGTCGTCGCTTTGCAGCGCCGGAAATTTTGTCAGCATAATCAGCAGAGCGACCAGCAGCACCACGGCGACGATAATCATGTACGGGGTCTGGACCGACAAGACCAGGCTGTGTTTATAGGCGCTGAGCTGCTCGGGCGCCATTTTATCGAGCACCTCCGGCGATTGATGTGGCACATGAGACAAAATAAGACTTTGCCCAAATACAACGGCAATAATGGCGCCGAAAGAGTTAAAGGTTTGCGCCAGATTGAGACGGAAGTGGCCACCGCTTTCCGGGCCTAATACCGTGACGAAAGGGTTTGCTGCCGTTTCAAGACACCCGAGACCGGCGGCAATAATAAAAAGTCCGATGAGAAATAAAGTATAATTCATAATTTCTGCGGCGGGCCAGAATAACGCGGCGCCGAACGCATACAAAAACAACCCGGTAATTATTCCGGCTTTATAACTGAGTTTTTTCATCAATATTCCGGCGGGGATCGGAATGACAAAGTAACCAAAATAAAATGCCGACTGAATCAGACCCGCCTGGAAGTTAGTTAATGTAAAGGCCTGTTGAAACTGGGGTAGCAAAATATCATTGAGATTGTTGGCGACAGCCCAAAGAAAAAATAATGAGCACAGCAAGGCGAATGGAATAATGTAGCGCTGACGTTGACCGACATCCACCGCGCGAAAACTCTGCGTTTGTATTGTTGTATTTCCCATAGCATCCTCATCAGTTCAGAAGCGTGTTCAGCATTTCAGGCGTGCGGTTGGCATGACTCACCAGACCGTCAACCGGGTGAGTTCCTGTGCCGACGTCCTCGTTATTCTCAGCCCGCCGCAACAGCGTCTCTTGAATAATTAGGGGTGTGTGAATGAACTCATGAGGTCATTTTCAAATAAAAAAGGTCTTTTAATATGATAACGGTCACACTTCGCCCAATAACGGTGGTTTTATGTGATTGCTATCACTTTAATTTCTGTAAAACAATGACCGTTTGAGTGAAATTAATTTAAAAGCCACAGCGACGTTGCCCGATTTAATTTATTGTGGTGAAAACGGTCAGTTGTTAAATGACAAGCTAAATTGCCCGTTTAGAGCAAGAAAAATAATTACGGGCATTTTTCACGACGGAAAAAGATTGCGACCTGATTAAAACAGGGTAATTAATTGATGGCGGTCACAGAATACGCGAATGTAAATTCCCTTCTGATTATTCAATATGATGATAGCCAGTAAATATAAAACTGACTCAACACGGCCGGAAAGCAACGCGAAAGCGGTTCTGTTGGCCCGGGGTTGAATTGCTGAGAGAGGTAAATAAATGGAACGGAACAGACTGGCGCGGCAGATTATTGATACCTGCCTGGAAATGACCCGGCTGGGGCTGAATCAGGGCACCGCCGGGAACGTAAGCGTGCGTTATGACGGGGGAATGCTGATTACGCCGACGGGTATTCCTTATGAAAAACTCACTGAATCTCACATCGTGTGGATCGATGCCAACGGTCAGCACGAGCAGGGGAAACTGCCGTCGAGCGAGTGGCGTTTTCATATGGCCGCCTACCAGACCCGGCCCGATGCACAGGCCGTGGTGCATAATCACGCGGTGCACTGCACGGCGGTATCGATCCTCAATCGCCCGATCCCGGCGATCCACTACATGATTGCTGCTGCCGGGGGGAACTCCATTCCCTGTGCGCCATACGCCACCTTTGGGACCCGCGAGCTGTCAGAGTTTGTCGCCGTGGCGTTAAAAAACCGCAAAGCGACGCTGCTGCAGCACCATGGCCTGATTGCCTGCGAAGAGAATCTGGAAAAAGCGCTGTGGCTGGCGCATGAGGTCGAGGTTCTGGCGCAGCTCTATCTCAGTACCCTGGCGATCGTCGATCCTGTTCCGGTGCTGGACGACGAGGCCATTGCCATCGTACTGGAAAAATTCAAAACCTACGGGTTACGTATCGAAGAGTGATTCGCAAAGCGAGCGGGAGGCGACGATGGCGAACAGAATGATTTTAAACGAGACGGCATGGTTCGGCCGGGGAGCGGTGGCGGCGTTAGCCGATGAAGCGATCCGTCGGGGGTATCACAAAGCGCTGATAGTCACGGATAAGAATCTGGCGCAGTGCGGCGTGGTCGGCAAGGTGACGCGCAGGATGGATGACGCGGGCCTGGCCTGGGAGATGTTTTCCGGCGCGATCCCTAATCCGACGATTGCCGTGGTGCAGGAGGGGCTCGGGGTGTTTCAACGCAGCGGCGCCGACTACCTGATTGCGATTGGCGGTGGTTCGCCGCAGGATACCTGCAAGGCGATCGGCATTATCCACGCTAACCCGGAGTTTGCCGACGTGCGTAGCCTGGAAGGGCTATCGCCGACCCGCAATCCGGGGGTACCGATCATGGCCATTCCGACCACCGCAGGAACCGCGGCGGAAGTGACCATTAACTATGTGATAACCGATGAAGCGCAGCGGCGTAAATTCGTCTGCGTCGATCCGCATGATATCCCTCAGGTGGCCTTTATCGATGCCGATATGATGGACGGTATGCCGCCGGCGTTAAAAGCCGCGACCGGCGTGGATGCGTTGACCCATGCGATTGAAGGCTATATCACGCGGGCGGCATGGGCGCTGACCGATGCGCTACATATTAAAGCCATTGAGGTGATTGCCGGCGCGCTGCGAGATTCGGTAGCCGGCGATAGTCAGGCAGGGGAAGCGATGGCGCTGGGGCAGTACATTGCCGGCATGGGATTTTCCAACGTCGGGCTGGGGCTGGTGCACGGTATGGCGCATCCTTTAGGGGCGTTTTACAACACGCCGCACGGCGTGGCGAATGCCATTTTGTTACCCCACGTGATGCGCTACAACGCCGACTTCAGCGGCGAGAAGTTCCGCGATATCGCTCGCGCGATGGGGGAGAAGGTGGATGGCGTGAGTCTGGAGCAGGCGCGCCAGTCCGCCGTTGATGCCGTCTTCCGTCTTAACCGCGATGTCGGTATTCCCCCGCATCTGCGTGACGTCGGGGTCCGTAAAGAGGATATTCCGGCGCTGGCGCAAGCGGCTTTTGCTGATGTCTGTACCGGGGGGAATCCACGGGAGGCCAGCCTGGAGGAGATTATTACCCTCTATCACACCGCGTGGTAGTGCCTCAGGCGGTCACTGCACAGGGCGATGCCGGCATCGCCCTGTCAGTTTGTTTATGCCTGGGGGGCCAGCCGCAGCTGCTGTAAATTGCCGTCGAGCTGTAAATCGGTCTGCAGGCGGGCTATCTCGCGGCAGGTAAAGGCCATCTCTTTATGCTCTTCCAGTTTTTTGCGCCATTTTTCAGGCACCTTCGCCAACTGAGCATAGATGCCCTCCAGATCCTGATACTCCGTTAACAGCTGTGCCGCGCTCTTTGGGCCAATCCCCGCCACGCCCGGGACTTTAGAACTGCCGATCCCCGCCAGCCCCCAGTAATCAGGCAGCTGCTCCGGCGTGACGCCAAACTCTTTGGCGATGAAAGGGGCATCCAGCCAGCGTTTCTGAAAGTAGTCGCGGATCAGAATCGTCGGCGACAGCAGCTGGCAATAGCCTTTATCGGTAGAGACGATCGTCGCCTGATGTCCGGCATGGGCGACTTTGATTGCCAGCGTGGCGGCGAGGTCATCCGCTTCGTTGCCTGCTAAAGCCCAGCAGCGGATCCCGCGCTGCTCAAAGGCCGCGCGCAGGGCGGGCATTTCGGCTTCGAGGGTTTCCGGCATGGGCGCGCGTCCGGCTTTGTATTCCGGCAGGCGCTGGTGTCGCCAGCCGTGTGCGCGATCTTCGTCATCAAAAACCGCCACGGCATGGGTTGGCTGGCTATGAACGATGAGCTGCTCCAGCGCGTGCAGGCAGGTGTCAACGCAGGGGGATCCCTGCACCGCATGAATACGGCGGATCAGATTGAGTGCGTCGACAATTAACAGATGAACGGCCACAGATACCTCCAGGCGAGCCTGTCGAAACCGGCCCTTATTCACAGAACCTTAAGGGTATCATTGCCGTGGCGGAGAGGCTATCGGCACGGGGGCATTCAGGAAGATGCGCCGCAAAGAGGCTTAATCAGCGTGCAGCAGCAGGCCCGGTTCGCTGTTGGTGGCCTCGCCGTACCAGACCGCTTCGCGGACCGAAACCGGCTTGCCGATCAGGCCCAGCGCATAAAAACGGTCGGCAATGGTTTGCTGCGCGCGGATCACTTTGAGATCCATCATCCGCGGGCGATGGCTGCGGCGGGCCAACGCCAGCGAGAGCGATGCGACGTTAATCCCCAGCTCCGCCGCCAGCAGTCCGGCGGCTTCATCCCGCCGTCGATCGATAAACTGTCCGGTTTGCGTCAGCTCGTGCAGCAGGCGTTGCATGATATCGCCGTGACGCGTTACGTAGTCGCGGCGCGACAGGTAGAACTGATGGTTTTGCACCCGACCTTCGCCGTTGGCCACCACCCGTAACTCCCCGGTGTGTTCGGCGTCGCTTAACAGCGGATCCCACATCATCCAGGCATCCACCGCCAGATAGTCGCTGGCGGTCAGCGGGTATTTGGGCGGGGTGTAGACAATCCTGACGTCATTTAAGCCCAGCCCCGCCTCCTCGAGAATCTGCAGCAGCAGCCAGTGCACGTTTGACCCTTTGTTCAACGCAATACGTTTTCCGCGCAAGTCGGCAATCGTGCGGATCGCGCTATGTTGCGGGACAACCATCGCTACGCTCTGCGGCGCGGGCGGTTCCCACGCCACGTACACCAGTTCGCTGTTCGCGGACTGGGCAAAGACCGGCGGCGCTTCGCCGGTGGTGCCAAAATCGATTTCGTGGCAGGCGAGGGCGTGCAGCAGCTGTGGCCCGGCCGGGAATTCGCTCCACAGCACGCTGACGCCGAGATGGGCGAAGGCGCTTTCCAGGCTCTGTCGGGCCTTTAAAATGCCCAGGTTGCCAAAACGCTGATAGCCAATACGTAGCTCGCGGTCGGCGGAAACGGTGCCGGACAGCGGGCGCGGCGTGGTTTCTACCCGCCGACGGCTTTTAATCAGTCCAATGTTGGCCAGCTGTGTGCGTAAAGTATGGCGACTGATGCCCAGCAGCGCCGCCGCCTGGCTTTGATTGTCATCGCAGTGGGCCATCGCTCCGCGGATCAGCGCCCCGGTGATGCGCTCCCACAGCGCCTCGCCTGGTTGGTTAATTTGCTGATAGATAAAGCTATCCAGTTCATTATCCGTAGCTGTCGCCGGCGTATCGTGCAACGTGCTCAGCCGCAGCTGCGCGGGCGTAATCTCCTCCTCTTTGCTGAGCAGAACCGCGTTATGTAACGTATTTTCCAGTTCGCGAATATTGCCGGGCCACGGATAGTCCATCAGTCTCGCCAGCGTTTCCGGCGCCAGGCGGCGGGTCGGACGACCCAGCCGGCGGGCATACAGCGTTAAAAAGTGATTGGCCAGCTGAGGAATATCCTGGCGGCGCTGGCGCAGCGGCGGCAGCGGCACGATGGCGATATTCAAACGGTAATAGAGGTCTTCGCGGAAGCGGCGTTCGCGGATTGCCTGGGCTAAGTCGACATGGGTGGCGGCGATGACCCGCACATTCACTTTGATGGCCTTGCGCGAACCGACGCGGGTAATTTCCCGCTCCTGCAGCACGCGCAGCAGCTTGACCTGCAGCGGCAGGCTCAGTTCGCCGATCTCATCGAGCAGCAGGGTCCCGCCCTCGGCGGCTTCAAACCAGCCGGGGTGGCTCTGCACCGCGCCGGTAAAGGCGCCTTTTTCATGGCCGAAGAGTTCAGCTTCCGCCAGGCTTTCGGTCAGCGCGCCGCAGTTAACGGCGAGAAACGGCTGGTGGCGACGCGTGCTGTGATGATGAAGATAGCGGGCAACCACCTCTTTACCGGTGCCGGTTTCGCCGACGATCAGGACGGTGGCTTCCGTTGGCGCCAGCTTGTCCAGCAGGCTCTGAAACGCTTTCGACGCCGGGTCGATGAGCACGGGCGTATCGGACAGGGATTCAGGATTGAGCATGGTGGACCTCCGTTAAATGACGCCTTGAACTTATCCTCTGCCGGCGACAGACACCAGAGGGGGACGCCGCCGGTTTGTTGCAAATGCGTCAGTGCCCACGCAGGCGCTGACGCATTTGCAACAGCATGGATGTCGGCTGTGTTTTTTAATTAATTGATTTTATTTGATTTATTTTTATCTCGTCGTTGGCACGATAATCGCTAACACTCATATAACCAAATTAAAACATCTCTTCGATAAATATCGAATATGGTTATATAGGAAATGGATAATGACGCAGAAAGCGAGCGAGAAGATCAATGTGTTCTGGTTTTTGCCCACCCACGGCGATGGCCGTTATCTGGGTACTACCGAAGGCGGCCGCCCGGTGGATTTGCCTTATCTCCAGCAGGTGGCGCTGGCCGCCGATAGCCTCGGCTACTACGGCGTGCTGATTCCGACCGGGAAAAGCTGCGAGGACTCCTGGCTGGTGGCGTCGGCGCTGGCGCCGTTGACCCGTCGCCTGCGCTATCTGGTGGCGGTGCGCCCCGGGCTACAGCCGCCAACGCTGGCGGCGCGGATGGCGGCCACCCTCGATCGTCTGTCGGAGGGACGGCTGCTGATCAACGTGGTGACCGGCGGCGATCCGGTGGAGAACAAAGGCGATGGGATCTTCCTCAACCACAGTGAACGCTACCAGGTGACCCGCGAATTTCTCGACGTGTACTCCCGTTTGCTAAAAGGCGAAAAGGTGGACTATCGCGGGGAGCATATTCATGTCGAAGGGGCGGAAGTGCTGTTTCCGCCGGTGCAGGAAGATGGCCCGCCGCTGTACTTTGGCGGCTCGTCGGAGGAGGCCATTGACGTCGCCGCTGAGCAAATCGATAGCTATCTGACCTGGGGGGAGCCGCCGGCGCTGGTGGCGGAAAAGCTGGCTATCGTCCGTGAACGCGCCGCCGCCCGCGGACGTACCCTGCAATACGGTATTCGCCTGCATGTGATTGTCCGTGAAACGGAAGAGGAGGCCTGGGCCGCCGCCGACCGGCTGATTGCCCACCTGGATGATGACACCATTGCCCAGGCGCAGAAGATCTTCGCGCGTATGGATTCCGCAGGTCAGGCGCGGATGAGCGCCCTGCACAACGGCTCCCGCGACAATCTGCGTATTGCGCCAAATCTGTGGGCGGGCGTCGGGCTGGTGCGCGGCGGGGCGGGGACGGCACTGGTGGGTAATCCGCAGCAGGTGGCGGAGCGCATCCGTGAATATCAGGCGCTGGGGATCACTAACTTTATCTTCTCCGGCTATCCGCATCTGGAAGAGGCGCACCGCTTTGCCGATTTGGTGATGCCGCTGCTGCCGCTGGCCAGCAACGCCCAGCCAAAAGCGCGCGGCGTTAATACCGGGCCGTTCGGTGAAACCATCGGCGGCGATAAGCGCCCGGTAAAACAGGTCAGCGCCAGCTGAGCGGAGGTCGCTATGTTTCGCTTCTTCTTTTATAAGGCGGTGACCTATGCCAGCTGAACCTCATATCACGATCGTCGGCGGCGGCTTTAGCGGCGCGGCGGTGGCGATTCATCTGCTTGGTCTGATGCCGGAAGGGCTACGGGTAACGCTGCTGGAGCCGCGTACCGTTCCCGGGGCGGGCGTCGCCTATTCCACCGCTGAACCCAGCCACCGAATCAACGTGCCCGCCTCGCGGATGCAGTTGGCCGGTGAGGAAGAGGGCGCTTTTGACCGCTGGTACCGTAGTCAGCCTGCTTTTGCTGACGATCCGCAGGCGCGGCGTGAAGACGGCTCGCTGTACCCCCAGCGCGGCCAGTTCGGGCGCTACGTCAGCCAGCGTTTTGCCGAGGCGGTACGGACGAGCGGCGGGCGACTGGTTCACCTGCGTGAACAGGCGCTGGATTTTGACGAGAGCGCTATCACCACCGATACCGGTCGTCGGCTGCAAAGCGATCTGCTGATTCTGGCGGTGAGTCATCCGCCGCCGGCGCTGCCGCGGCTGGCGGTGCCTTTTCACGACCACCCGGCGCTGATTGCCAACCCGTGGCGTGCGGACACTCTCACCCCGATCGCCGCGGATGCGCGGGTGGCGGTGATGGGAACCGGGCTGACGATGGCGGATTGCATCGCCACGCTATCCCGGCTCGGCCACCGCGGGCCGATTACCGCCTTTTCGCGCCGCGGTCTGTTATCCCGGGGCAACACCGGCAGCGCTGCGGCGCCCTGGCCGGGTGAGTACGATCAGGGCTCGCTCCGTCAGCGGCTGCGGCTGGTGCGCGCCGATGTGCTCCGCGCGGCAGAGCAGGGGCTTCCCTGGCAGGTGGTGCTGGACGCGGTACGTCAGCAGGGACAGCGCATCTGGCAGACCCTGACGTTTGCCGACCGTCAGCGCTTCCTGCGTCATCTGCGGCGTTACTGGGATGTGCATCGTTATCGCATTGCGCCGCAGGTCGCCGAGGTGATTGAGCAACGTCAGCGCGAGGGGAGCCTGAAGGTGCTGGCCGCACGGCTGACGGCGCTGGAGAGCGAGGCCCGTTCCCTGACGCTTACCCTGACCTTGCGAGAGGGCGAGCGCATTGCCCTGACGGTCGATCGCCTGATTCTGACTACCGGCCCGGCCCACGGCGGGCTGATCGACAGCCAGCCGCTGCTGCGCGAACTGGCCCGGCGCGGTCTGATTCGCGCCGATAAGCTGGGTCTTGGGCTGGACGTTGATGCTCACTCCCGGGCGATTGGCCGGGAGGGGCGCGCGATACCCAATCTGCTGATCTCTGGCCCGGCGGCTCGCGGCTATTTTGGCGAACTGATGGGGCTGCCGCAGGTTGCCGATCATGCTGCCGCCGTCGCCGCTGAGGCTTTACAGGCGCTGGGGATTGGGCAATCCGCCCGATGTCCCACGATTTAACCCCCCATTCCCCTTATTCCTTGATGTGTTAAGCGTGCGTTCCGTTGACGGAATGCACCGTGGAGAGCGCTATGTCATCACAACGTGAAATTCGCCTGAATGCTTTTGATATGAACTGCGTCGGTCATCAGTCGCCGGGGCTGTGGACCCATCCGCGCGACCGCTCGTGGCAGTATAAGGACCTTGATTACTGGGTTGACCTGGCGCGTCTGCTGGAACGCGGTAAGTTCGACGGCCTGTTTATTGCCGACGTGCTGGGCATCTACGATGTGCTGAACGGCAACGGCGATGCCGCCATTCGCCAGGCGACGCAGGTGCCGGTGAACGATCCGCTGGCGCTGATTACCCCGATGGCGCTGGTGACGGAGCATCTCGGCTTTGGCCTGACCGCCTCGCTGTCGTTTGAGCACCCGTACCCGTTTGCCCGCCGTCTCTCGACCCTTGACCACCTGACCAAGGGCCGGGTGGGCTGGAACATCGTCACCTCGTATCTGGAAAGCGGGGCGCGCAATATTGGCCATCAGGCGCAGACCGATCACGATGCGCGCTATGACTACGCCGATGAGTATCTCGACGTGGTTTATAAGCTGCTGGAAGGGAGCTGGGAAGATGGCGCGGTACTGCGCGATCGCGAGCGCGGGATCTTCAGCGATCCGCAAAAAATTCATCCGATCAACCACCAGGGCAACTTCTTCACCGTGCCGGGGATCCACCTCTGCGAACCGTCGCCGCAGCGCACGCCGGTGCTCTATCAGGCCGGGGCGTCGAGCCGCGGGAAGCAGTTTGCCGCCGGGCACGCCGAGTGCGTGTTTGTCGCCGCGCCGTCGAAAGTGCTGCTCAAAAAGACGGTAGCGGATATTCGCCGTCGCGCCGCCGAAGCCGGGCGCGACCCGCGCAGCATTCTGATTTTCAACCTGCAAACGGCGATCGTCGGTGAAACCGACCGCGAGGCGCAGGCCAAATGGCAGGAGTATAAATCTTATGTCAGCTATGAAGGGGCGCTGGCGCTGATCTCCGGCTGGACCGGGATCGACTTCGGCCAGTATCATCCGGATCAGGTACTGAAATACCTGCATACCAACGCCATTCAGTCGGCGGTTGAAGCCTTTTCCACCGCCGATCCCGATCGTCAGTGGACGGTACAGGCGCTGGCCGACTGGGTGGGGATCGGCGGCTTCGGCCCGCTGATCGTCGGCAGTGCGCAAACCGTCGCCGACGAGCTGCAATCGTGGGTTGAGGAGACCGATGTTGACGGTTTCAACCTGGCGTATGCCGTCACCCATGAAACCTTCCGCGATGTGGTGGAGCTGCTCATTCCCGAACTGCAAAAACGCGGCGTCTTTAAGCAGGAGTATCGCGAAGGCACCCTGCGCGAAAAATTGTTTGGCGCCGGGCCGCGACTGGTGGCGCCGCATCCGGGCGCCGGATACCGGCGTGGTACCCGCATCGATGTCGGGGCAGAGGAGAAGGTGACATGATCGAAATAGACAACCTGCATAAGCGCTATCGTACGGCAGACGGGCGGTTCAGCGAGGTGCTGAAAGGGCTGTCGCTGCGGGTACCGACCCGCTCCATCACCGCGGTGGTGGGGCCGAGCGGCGCGGGAAAATCGACCCTCGCGCGCCTTATCAGCCTGCTGGAGCGTCCCGACAGCGGCAGCATCCGGGTTAACGGCAACGACCTGTCGTTGCTCAGCGGCGAGGCGCTGCGTCGCGAGCGGCGCACGATCGGTACCGTTTTTCAGTCCTCCGCGCTGCTCAGTCGTAAAACGGCCTGGCAAAATATCGCCCTGCCGCTGGAATACCTCGGGGTGGTCGAGCGCGATATTAAAGCCCGGGTCGGCGAACTGCTGGAAAGCGTTGGGCTGAGTCATAAGGCGGACGCCTGGCCGGCGCAGCTTTCCGGCGGCCAGCGTCAGCGGATTGGTATTGCGCGTGCGCTGGCGCTGCGCCCGTCGGTGCTGCTGGCGGACGAGGCCACCTCCGGGCTGGACCCGCAGGCCACCGCCGCGGTGCTCAATTTGCTTAAACGCCTGCGCGATGAGTATCGCCTGGCGATCGTGCTGATTACCCACGAGATGGACGCGGTACGGGCGGCGGCGGATGCGGTGGCGGAAATTCGTGATGGCGCAATTGTGCAGTTTGGTCAGGTGAAAGAGCTGCTGGCGCGCCCGGATTCGCTACTGGGTCAGCAGCTGCTGCCGCTCTCTCCGGTGGCGGCCCATAGCGATCTGCTGTTGCGGTTGAGCTATCGCTGGGATGTGCCGGTGGCCACCGACTGGATCAGCCGCCTGAGCCAGCAGTTTGCGCTGCAGATCGACCTGCTCGGCGGCCACGTTGAGACGATCAACGGCCGGCTGGCGGGAAGGTTACAGGTGGGGGTGCGCTTTCAGGGAGAACGTCTGCCGGCGGCGCGGGTGCTGGCGCTGCTGGCACAGCTCGGTATCGCGGCGGAGGTGCTTGACGGCGCACCCGAACTACAGGAGGCGGTATGAAACCTTCGGTAATCAGCCAGGATACCCCCTGGAGCGAGATCCATACGCTGCTGCTGCCCGCCTACGGCGAAACCTGGCTGATGGTGGCCATTGTGATGCTGTTTGTGGTGACCCTCGGCGGCGTGGTCGGGGTGGTGCTATTCAATGCCTCGCCGCGCGGATTATTCCCGCATGCCGCGCTGTACCGGGTGTTGAACTGGGTAGTGAATATGGGGCGCTCTCTGCCGTTTCTGGTGCTGATGGCGGCGATTATTCCTTTCACCTTCTGGCTCACCGGGACGACGATTGGCATTCCGGCCGCCGTGGTGCCGATGATTGCCGCCGGGGTGCCATTTTTCGGCCGGCTGGTGGAAAACGCGCTGCGCGAACTGCCGGCGGAGGTCACCGCCGTGGGGATCGTCTGCGGCGGCTCGCGCTGGCAGATTATCCGCAGCGCCCAGCTGAGTGAAGCCCTGCCGGCGCTGGTGGCGGCGGTGACGCTCAACCTGGTGTCGATGATCGAATACTCCGCCATTGCCGGCACCATCGGCGCGGGAGGCATCGGCTATCTGGCGGTGGTGTACGGCTACCAGCGCTTCGACAATCACATCATGATCGCCACCATTATCGCGCTGATCGCCACTATCCAGCTGATTCAATTTTTCGGTGACCGTCTGGTCAACAAACTTCGCCACACGCAGGGGATCGCTTCATGACAACAGAACAGTTTGAGTTACGTAAGGCCCGACGCTGGCCGTGGCTGGCGGCGCTGGTAGTGATTGTGGCGCTGGCCGTCGCCTTCTGGTGGTGGCGAGGGCAGGCCCAGTCGCAGCAGGTGGTGTTCGGCACCACCCTGAAAATTCACTATGAGCCGGCGATGGCCGGTGAACAGCGAATTATTGAGTACATCGGCCAGCATATTGCGCCGGATTACGGCCTCAAGCTGGAGGCGGTGGGGGTGCAGGATCCGGTGCAGGCGGATCGCGCGGTGGCGCAAGGGGAATATGCGGGAACCATCTATCAGCATCAGTGGTGGCTGAAGCAGGTGGTGGATGCCAACGGCTTCGCGCTTTCCACCACGGTACCGGTGTTCCAGTGGGCCTTTGGGATTTACTCCGATCGCTATAAATCGGTTAAGGATCTGCCGAACGGGGCGACGATCGTGGTGCCGGATGATGGCGCCAACCAGGGACAGGCGCTGTGGCTGCTGCAGCGCATCGGCCTGATTACGCTCGACCCGGCGGTAGAGCCGCGCACGGCGAAGCTGAAAAATATCGTCGGCAACCCGCATCAGTTTAATTTCAAAGAGCTGGACCTGTTAACCATGCCGCGGGCGCTCAATTCGGTGGACGCGGCAATCGGCTATGTCTCGCAGTTTGATGCCGGGAAAGTATCGCGCGATAAGGGCATCTTATTCCCGCCTGCGCCGCGGACTTTTGCGTCGCAGCTGGTTATCGGGACGCCTTATCTGTCGCAGGAGAATATTGTCAAATTGCAGCAGGCGTTTTCCGACCCGCGCATTCAGAGCTGGCTGAAAACCACCGATGACCCGCTGGTTAAGGATGTGCTGGTGCCCGTTTCCGCAGAATAAGTTTGCCAATCGATGACCTTGCAGGACGGGCGGAAGCACGTCCTGTTTTTGTTGTTTTATTTAATTAACTTATTGAATATATTGATTTTTATATGCATTTTTATTGGTTGGGTTTTATCGGCTGACGGCCTATAACTGCGATCACCTGCACAACATAACAAGGTGAAAACATGAGTACGCTGTCTGTTGATAATCCCGGCGTGGCCTCCGCACCGGTGAGTAGCGTCGGGGATGTGGCGCGGCTGATCAATTCGGGCAAGGATCAGGCTAAATATGCGCGGATGATTGTCTTCCTCGCTCTCGGCGGGGTCTTTCTCGACGCCTATGATTTAACCACGCTCTCCTACGGCATCGACGACGTGGTACGTGAATTCCAGCTCTCGCCGCTGCTGACCGGCCTGGTCACCTCATCCATTATGGTTGGTACCATTATCGGCAACTTAATCGGCGGCTGGTTGACGGATAAATATGGCCGCTATTCGGTGTTTATGGCCGACATGCTGTTTTTCGTCGTCTCGGCCATCGCCGCAGGTCTGGCGCCCAACGTCTGGGTGCTGATCGGCGCGCGTTTCCTGATGGGCATCGGCGTGGGCATCGATCTGCCGGTCGCCATGTCCTACCTCGCTGAATTCTCCCGTTTTACCGGCAAAGGCAACAAGGCCGCGCGCCTCGCCGCCTGGTGCCCGATGTGGTACGCCGCTTCAACGGTCTGCTTTCTGATTATCTTCGGCCTCTATTTCCTGCTGCCGCAGGAGCACCTCGACTGGCTGTGGCGCGCCTCGCTGCTGTTTGGCGCCGTCCCGGCGCTGCTGATTATCGCCGTGCGCAGTAAATTTATGAATGAGTCACCGCTGTGGGCGGCAAACCAGGGAGACCTGGCTTCGGCGGTGCGCATTCTGCGCGACTCTTACGGCATTGCCGCCCATGAAGCGCCGGCTGAACGCCCCGCGCCGCCGCCGAAAGTGAGCTTCCGCGTACTGTTTGAAAAGCCGTACCGCGAGCGCACCATCGTCGCCGGGGTGATGAATATCTGTATCTCCTTTGAGTACACCGCCATCGCCTTTTTCCTGCCGTCGATCCTCGCCCAGTTTCTCGGTGCCGGGGTGTTTGAAACCATCTCCGCGTCATTGGGGCTGAACGCGCTGTTTGCCTTTACCGGCGGGCTGCTGGGGATGCATCTGGCGTGGAAATATCCGTCGCGCCACGTGGCGATTGCCGGCTTCGCGCTGCAGTTTATCGCCCTGATTGTGCTTGCTCTGGTCGGCCAGCCGCAGGCCACCGTCGGGGTGGTGCTGGCAATTGCGATGCTTGGGCTGTGGCTGTTTGCCGAGGGTTTCGGCCCCGGCGCGCAGCTGATGATCTATCCGGCGCTCTCCTATCCCACCGCGATTCGCGCCACCGGCGTCGGCTTCAGCCGGGCGCTCTCCGGGATCGGCAGCGCGCTGGCGCTGTTCGTGCTGCCGTTGCTGCAGGCCTCCCTCGGCACGCAGATGTTCTGGGTGGTGTCGCTGGCCGCCATTATTCCGATCTTCTTCCTGCTTGCGGTCCGCCACGAGCCGACGCGTCACGATATTGACGATAGCCACCATTAAGGAACAGATGATGACATTACTCTCTACCGGTACCGATTATGAACAGCTGGCCGCGGCCTTCCGGCCGATTTTTTCCCGCATTGCGCAGGGGGCGGCGAACCGCGAACAGCACCGTATTTTACCCGACGAGCAGATTCGCTGGCTGAAGGAGGCGGGCTTTGGCACGGTGCGTATTCCGCGGGAAAAGGGCGGCTGGGGCGCGTCGCTGCCGCAGCTGATTGCCCTGTTGATTGAGCTCGCCGAGGCTGACTCGAACCTGCCGCAGGCGCTGCGCGCCCATTTTGCCTTTGTTGAAGATCGCCTGAATCAACCGGACTCCGCGCAGCGCGATCGCTGGTTTCAACGTTTTCTCGACGGGGAGCTGGTGGGCAGCGGCTGGACCGAAACGGGGGCGGTGAAGCTTGGGGAGGTGAATACTCAGGTGACGCCGGATGACCGCGGATGGCGCTTAAGCGGCGAGAAGTTTTACAGCACCGGGACGCTGTACGCCGACTGGATTGACGTCTTTGCCCGCCGCAGCGACAACCACGGCGATGTCATCGCACTGGTCAGCACCCGGCAGAGCGCGGTGGAACGCGATGACGACTGGGATGGCTTTGGTCAGCGTCTGACCGGCAGCGGCACCACCCGCTTTAAGCAGGCCCTGGTTGAGCAGGAACATGTCTATGATTTTGCCGAGCGCTTTCGCTACCAGACCGCCTTCTATCAGCATATCTTACTGGCGACGCTGGCGGGTATCGGCCTGGCGGTAGAACGCGATGCCGCCGAAGGGGTGAAAAAACGCTCCCGTATGTACAGCCACGGCAATGCCGCCGTGCCGCGCGACGATCCTCAGGTGCTGCAGGTGGTCGGGCAAATCAGCAGCTGGGTGTGGGCGACCCGCGCGGCGGTGCTGCAGGCGGCGGAGTCTTTACAGCAGGCCTATATTGTTCATGCCAGCGGCGACGAGGCGCTGATTGAACAGCGTAATCGGCTGGCGGAGGTCGAAGCGGCGCAGGCGCAGGTGGTTGCCAGCGAATGGGTGCCGCGTGCGGCGACCGAGCTGTTTAACGCTCTCGGCGCGTCGGACACCCGGGTGGGTAAAGCGCTCGATCGCCACTGGCGCAACGCGCGTACCGTGGCCTCGCATAACCCGGTTATCTACAAAGCGCGCAATATCGGCAACTGGCTGGTCAACGGCGAGGCGCCGACCTTTATCTGGCAGATTGGCGACGGCGAAAAGGCGCAGGGTTAGCAAGAGGGAAGGCGACGGGGAGGCCCGTCGCCGGCAAGGGTTATTTATCCTGCGACCAGGTGGCGCTGCGCACGTCCACTTTCACCGGCAGCAGGCCGATACGCGTGAAGGTATCCGCCAGCGCCTGCTGCTCGTTATAGACCGCGGGCGTCATGCGTTCGGCGCCGTAGGGCAGGCGGGCGAGCGCTTTCAGCCAGATAGCTTTATCCAGCCCGGTGGAGGTTGACAGAATTCCGGCGGCGTCGTCCTGATGGGCGTTCGCCCAGTCGCTGAGCTGGCGTAACTCATCCACCACCTGTTTGGCGGTATCCGGGTGGTTTTCGGCAAATTTGCGGCTGGCGAGATAGAAGGTGTAGTGCGGTACCAGCCCTTCAGCGTTGCGGATCTGCCGCGCCTTAGCGTTGGTTTCAACTTCGGCAAGGTACGGGTCCCAGATAACCCAGGCATCAATCGCCCCACGCTGGAAGGCGGCGCGGGCATCGGCCGGAGGCAGGTAAACCGGGGTGATATCTTTATAGCTCAGCCCGGCTTTTTCCAGCGCGGCCACCAGCAGGTAGTTGACGTCAGAACCTTTATTCAGCCCCACGCGCTTACCTTTCAGGTCGGCCACGTTGTGAATCGGCGAGTTTTCCGGTACCACGATAGCTTCGGTTTTGGGGTTTGCCGGCGAGTGCGCGAGGTAGACCAGATCCGCCTGAGCGGCCTGGGCAAAGGCCGGCGGCGCATCGCCGGTGGCCGCGAGGTCAATACTGCCGACATTCAGCCCTTCCAGCATCTGCGGGCCAGCCGGGAATTCCACCCAGCGTACGGCGATGCCCTGTTTTTTAAACGTCTCATCGAGGGTGCCACGATACTTAAGCAGGGCGAAGATATTGGCCTTCTGATAGCCAATGTTCACGGTTTCCGGCGCCTGAGCCAGCGCGGACGCAGACAGCCCGAGCAGCAGCGGCAGCGCGGCCAGATGCAACCTTTTGGACATGATATGTTCTCCTTTGGCGGTTTGCCGTAAGGTAACAAATTGTCTTTATAACCAATAAATAACTAAATTGTAATTTATATAACTGAAATGCCTGGTGGGGGAGACGATGTTGCGGGGAAGCTGCCCGGCAGAATCGGCTGCCGGGCATGTATCGTTAATCGCAGGCGACGATTTTCATTGCCAGGCCGCCGCGAGAGGTTTCGCGGTACTTGGCGTTCATATCTTTGCCCGTTTCATACATGGTTTCGATCACTTTATCGAGACAAACGCGCGGTTCGCTGGTGCGGCGTAGCGCCATGCGCGCGGCGTTGACCGCTTTGACGGCGGCGATAGCGTTACGTTCGATGCAGGGAACCTGTACCTGGCCGGCAACCGGATCGCAGGTCAGACCCAGGTTATGTTCCATGCCGATCTCCGCCGCGATGCACACCTGGCCCGGGCTACCGCCCAGCAGCTCCGTCAGACCGGCTGCCGCCATTGAGCAGGCCACGCCGACCTCGCCCTGGCAACCGACTTCGGCACCGGAAATTGAGGCGTTCATCTTATACAGCGAGCCGATAGCGCTGGTTACCAGCAGATAACGCGCCAGCGAATTGGCATTCACCTTGCGGATAAACTTGTCGTAATAGGCCAGTACCGCCGGCACGATGCCGCAGGCGCCGTTGGTCGGCGCGGTCACTACGCGTCCACCGGCGGCATTCTCTTCGTTGACCGCCAGGGCAAACATGTTGATCCAGTCAACCACCGCCATCGGGTCGCTGTTGGTATTGTCCTGGCTAACCAGCATCCGGCGCAGGGCGGCGGCACGACGCGGAACCCGCAGCTTGCCCGGCAGTACGCCTTCGGTGGTAATGCCGCGCTCGATACCGCCGCTCATCACTTCCCAGACGGCGGCAAAGTGCTGCTCAAGCTCTTCTTTGGTGTGCAGCGCCAGCTCGTTTTGCATCATCAGGCCGGAAAGCGAGAGCCCGCTTTCGCGGCAGTGTCTTTGCAGGTCGGCCGCATTTTTGTACGGATAAGGAACCACGGGCGGCGCTTCATTGCTCAGGCCGAAATGTTCTTCATCGACAATAAACCCGCCGCCGATGGAGTAGTAAGTCTGGGTGTAGAGCACCTTGTCGCCACCCAGGGCGGTAATGCGCATACCGTTCTCATGCAGCGACAGGTTGTCGGCATGGAAATTCATGCACTGGTCGACCGGGAATTCAACTTCCTGCTGGCCGTTTGCCAGCATCAGGCGGCCGTGGGTGTTGACGTCCTGAATGAACGCCGGGATGGCGTCGATATCAACGCTGTCAGGCAGGTTGCCCGCAAGACCCATAATAATGGCGATGTCGGTATGGTGGCCTTTACCGGTGAGGGAAAGGGAGCCGTAAACGTCGACAACGACTTTGGTGACGTTGGCAAGCAGCCCGCGCGCGATAAGATCGTCCGTGAATTGCTTGCCCGCTTTCATTGGTCCAACGGTATGGGAGCTGGAAGGGCCAATGCCGATTTTAAAAATATCGAATACGCTGATCATGTTGCATCCAGTACTGTCGGGGAGCGCGCCGCCTGCTGGCGGCGCGGGGGAGAGATTAGCTGAACAGAGAGTAGAAAATCGCGGAGATAGCAATCAGGCCCATAATCACAACGAAGACGTTGCTGATGTGGCCGCTGTATTTGCGCATGGCCGGGACTTTCTGGATGGCATACATCGGCATCAGGAACAGAATCATCGCGATAATCGGGCCGCCGAGGGTTTCGATCATGCCGAGAATGCTTGGGTTCAGCGTGGCCACAATCCAGGTGGTCACCAGCATGAACAGCGCCGTGATTTTGTTCAGTTTATTGATTTCGATGGATTTGCCTTTACCGCGCAGGGATTTAATCACCATGCCGTTAAAGCCTTCACGTGCGCCCAGGTAGTGGCCGAGGAAGGATTTGGTGATGGCAATCATCGCGATGATCGGCGCCATCCAGGCAATAACCGGTGCGTTAAAGTGGTTCGCCAGGTAAGACAGAATCGAGATGTTCTGCGCTTTTGCTTCTGCCAGATCGGCCGGAGACAGGCTCAGTACGCAGCTGAAGACGAAGAACATCACGGTCAATACCATCATGATATGAGCGCGAGCCAGGATGCTGGAGCACTTCTTCTCTGCGCCCTGACCGTACTCTTCACGCTTCGCCACGGCGAAGGAGGAGATGATCGGCGAGTGGTTAAAGGAGAACACCATCACCGGAATCGCCAGCCAGAGAGTCATCCACAGACCATTACCGGTAAAGGTCGAGCTGTTCAGGGAGAGGGTTTCCAGCGCCGCGCCGTTCCACTGAGGAATCAGGTACAGTGCGAGGATCATCAGAGCGATAACGAACGGGAACACCAGAATACTCATCGCTTTAACAATCATCTGCTCGCCGAAACGCACGATGGTCATCATGCCCACAATCAGAATCAGCGACAGGATCGCCCGCGGCGGCGCGGTCATCTGCAGCTGGTGGGTCATAAAGCTTTCGACGGTATTGGTGATAGCCACGCTATAAACCAGCAGAATCGGGTAGATGGCGAAGAAGTAGAGCAGGGTAATCAGCTTACCTGCGCCGACACCGAAGTGCTCTTCTACCACTTCCGTGATGTCTTCACCCGGATTTTTACCGGAAAGGACAAAACGGGTCATTCCGCGGTGGGCGAAAAAGGTCATCGGGAAAGCAAGAATTGCCATGATGATCAGGGGGATCATACCGCCGACGCCGGCATTAATCGGCAGGAACAATACGCCCGCGCCGATTGCCGTACCGTACAGTCCCAGCATCCACATGGTATCTGTTTTGCGCCATCCGCTACGGGTTTCACCCGTTACGATAGTGCTGGTTTGAGTGGTTTCCATCTGTATCTCCTGGAGGAAGCGACCAAATATAATGATTAAAATCAATTAAGTAATATGAAATGCGTTTGATTACGGTTTTTTAATGATTTTCTCCGTAACAAGTGGGGCGGAAAGATACATTTATCTGGTAAATGCATCAGTGATCGCGATCCCAATTGCAATAATCCACTTTCGATGTGGGTATTTTTAGTTCAACAGTCTGTTTCTGGTGATCAGCCAGGTATTTGTGGCGCGAAGGCTACCATTTACAGGATATGAGATAAAAGAAGGGAGGCTTAATAACGATGTTTTTACTGTAAAAATGAGATACTGACGATGTTTTCGCGCTTAAATGCCTTTTTATCAGTGATATTTATTGCTTCTTATGGAAACGCAAACGATTGGCTTTGTGAAAAAGTTACAAAGCATTCTTAAAATAAATGAATCATTGGGAAAGCGGGCCTCAGCCGTTAAAGGAGGTTAAACGTGGTCAGAGGAGGTAAAGGGGGCAAGGGAGTAAAGGGAGTTTAATACGGGAGGAGGGAGAACCGGATTACGGCAGCATGCGCCGTAACCCGAGATGACAGATTAGCTATCAGGAACAGATTTCGTAGCAAGGAATATACGCAGTGCCGCCCGGAAGCTTCATGCGGTGCTGGGCGACGAAGCCTTGCAGCAGGTCATCCATCCGACGCATCATCTGCGGATCGCCGTGTAGCTTGTAAGGGCCGAATTTTTCAATCGCCTGGATACCCACCTCTTTGACGTTGCCGGCCACGATACCGGAGAACGCGCGCCGCAGGTCTGCCGCCAGCATCTCAACCGGCTGATCCGGATAAAGCTTGAGGTTGGCCATGTTTTCGTGCGTCGGGTCGAAGGGCATTTGCAGATCCGGGGTGATACGAATCGACCAGTTAAAACTGTAGGCATCGTCGGTTTCGCGGCGACTCTCTTTCACCAGCGGCATCGCTTTCTTCATCTGGCGCGCCACTTCGCTGGCGTCGTCGATAATGATGCGATAGTGGCGACGTGCCGATTCGCCCAGCGTGTGTACGATGAACTCATCCAGCACGCGGAAATAGTCGGCGCTCTCTTTCGGACCGGTGAGGATCAGCGGCAGGACCTGCGATGTGTTGGCCGGGTGCATTAAAATCCCCAGCAGATAAAGCAGCTCTTCCGCGGTGCCGACGCCGCCCGGGAAGATAATAATGCCGTGGGCGATACGGACAAACGCCTCAAGACGTTTTTCGATATCCGGCATGATCAGTAGCTCGTTAACCAGCGGGTTAGGCGGTTCGGCGGCAATAATTGATGGCTCGGTCATGCCGATAAAGCGGCTGTCTTTGTAACGCTGCTGGGCGTGACCGACCGCGGCGCCTTTCATCGGCGCTTCCATCGCGCCCGGACCGCAGCCGGTGCAGATATTCAGTTCGCGCAGACCCAGCTGGGTCCCGACGCGACGGGCGTACAGATATTCGTTTTCGTTAATCGAGTGGCCGCCCCAGCAGACAATCATATTCGGTGCTTCGCCGACGTGCAGCGCACGGGCGTTACGCAGAATAGAGAACACCAGGTTGGTGATATGCACCGAGCTTTCAAGATCGAGATTCGGGAAGCGAACGGTGTTGTGAATCTGTCCGTAAACGAACAGGATATCGCGCAGTACGGCAAACAGGTTGGCCTGCAGGGAACGGATAATACGCCCGTCAACGAAGGCCTCTTCCGGGGGATTGATCAGTTCCAGCTTCACGCCGCGTTCACGGCGCAGCACGTTGATATCGAAGTTTTCAAAACGAGACAGCAGCTCCTTGCTGTTATCGGTCAGGCTCCCCGAGTTGAGTACAGCAAGCGAGCAGTTACGAAAGAGTTGATAGAGGTCACTGCTGGCGGTGCGTTTAAGCATATCCACTTCCAGCTGTGACAGCATATCCATTGAACCAAGCGGGCTAACATGTGTAATCAAGTGAACTCCTTACAGGACGATTATCGTCTTCCTGTGATTACAATAGCCTTGCTGGTGGCGTTTTCACAACCTTGCGCGCGGGTTAACGCACGCAAATTGTGAAAATGTTGACTATTGACGAGCGAGGCGACCGATGGCCGGAACAAAATCGGTGTTGCTGCGCCACGGGTTGATGTCCAGACCGCCGCGTCGCGTGTAGCGCGCATAAACGGAAAGGGCTTCCGGCTGACAGAAACGCAGAATATCGTTGAAGATGCGCTCTACGCACTGCTCGTGAAATTCGTTGTGGTGACGGAAGGACACCAGGTAGCGCAGCAGCTTTTCGCGATCGATTTTGGCGCCGCGATACTGAATTTGCACCGAACCCCAGTCCGGCTGATGGGTGATCAGGCAGTTGGACTTCAGCAGATGGCTGACCAGCGTCTCCTCGACGACTTTGCCGCTTGCGGCATCCTGCAGATAGTCGGCGCTGAACTGGTAGTTATCGATTTCAATATCCTGATCGTCGATGCAGGCGCCGTGCAGATGTGCGACCGGCTGGCCTTCGAGTTCATCGAGACGATACAATGACACTTGCACTTCCCCCTCCGCGCAGGCGCTGAGATCGCGCGTCAGCGTCGCCTCGACCTCCTGCCAGTCGGCGAAGCGGGTCTGATTAAAGCTATTGAGATAGAGCTTAAAGCTCTTCGACTCTACCAGGTTCACGGTGGTGTCATTGAGTTCAACATGGCCCACGGCGACCTGCGGTAGCCCTTTAGCGTTAAGCCAGGAGAGTTCGTACAGCGTCCAGATATCAGCGCCGTGAAAAGGCAGATTGTCCGCGTGCAGGTCCAGCGGATCGCGGTTCAGACTGCGCGGCACGCCCTGAAGCAGCGAGGCATCGTAAGTATCGCGGTAATCGGTTGATTTACCGAGCGTCAGGCCGACAAGCGCCTGATGATTATCGTAAGAAGACATGTTTCACCATAGTAAAGCGGGTACACTATACGCCAAGTGTATCCTGTCTGACGTGAAGAGAGAAACCGGTGGACTATCAAACCGCAGAAGCGCTGCAAGCCTTCACCCAACGTTATTGCGCTGCCTGGCAGCAACAGCGCGCCAGCCTGCCGCGTAGCGAAGAGCTTTATGGCGTACCGTCACCCTGCATCAGCGCGACGGATGACGACGCCGTTTACTGGCAGCCGCAGCCCTTTACCGCAGAACAAAATATCAGCGCGGTTGAACGGGCGCTGGATATTGTGATACAACAGCCGATTCATAGTTATTATACCACTCAGTTCGCCGGTGATATGGCCGCGCGCTTTGCCGGTGAGACGATGCTGCTGCTGCAAACCTGGAGTCCGGATGACTTCCGGCGCGTGCAGGAGAATTTAATCGGCCACCTGGTGGTACAAAAACGGCTGAAGCTGTCGCCAACGCTTTTTATCGCCACGCTCGAGAGCGAGCTGGAGGTCATTTCGGTGTGCAACCTGAGCGGCGAAGTGCTCAAAGAGACGCTCGGCACGCGCAAACGGATAATTCTTTCGCCTTCTCTGGCGAGCTTCCTTGACCAGCTTGAGCCGGTGCTGTAATCCATTTTCCCCACCCGTTTGTGAGAGATCTCTTACAAGACCTGTAAGAGATCGTCATCATTTAAGCCAATTTTTCGCGGCTTTATTTCTGGTAAATCAATATAATTCAGTGAGTTATTCTTTGTTTCGCCTTTTTAGCCAGGGATTAACCTTAAGAGATTCTCTTAAGAAGGCTTGTAAGACGAAGCGGAATCAGTGATCCTATGTGTGTCGACAGGGAGTCGCAAAATGAAGTGAACATCAGGATGATGACTCTTCATGCAGGACCCGCCGGGAAGGCGTTGCAAGGACAGGCTTCAGGATGAAGCGCAGGATAACGCAGGAACGCGTAAAGGACACCTCCAGGATGGAGAACGTGAGCCGCTCATGATGAACGGTGGATCAGGAAGATCGGGACAGACTTAAGGATAAGTGATTTCGCATCGGGGTGGTGTGGAAGCAGGATGCACAAGTTTATGGATGAACATGGTCAGGAGACCTCAGGAAAAGTTTTCATGGACGAGCAGGGAGCACCAATGTAGCTGGATTGCTGCGAAACGAACCGGGAGCACTGTTTATACAGTGCTCCCTTTTTTTATGCCTGTTTTTAGCGCATCACCTTTGGCGGTGGCCGTTGGCGAAAGGCGAATTGTCTGGGCGATGCTTCAGGTCAGGCTGGCGCAACCTGTCTGGCCCATGCCGCTCTGACGCATGGCCGTGCACGCATTGTCCTGACTGGACGGGCGACGGCGCCATGATTTTGAGTAGTTTTCGCTGCTGTATTTGCTATCCTGCGTCCGGTTTACAACTCATCGAGGTTTCCCATGACTCTTCACCTTAGCGTGCGCGAGCGTTTGCACGCCCTTGAAGCGCTGCTGCGCGAAACGGACCACTGGCAAGACAATGCGCCGGAAAGCCGCGCTTTTGCCAGCGATCAGCCTTTCTGTATGGACACGCTTGAACCGCTGGAGTGGCTGCAGTGGGTCCTGATTCCTCGTATGCACCACTTACTCGATAGCGAGCAGCCCTTGCCGCAGAATTTCGCCGTCGCCCCCTATTATGAGATGGCTCTCGATGCCGCCCATCCGCTGCGCGAGCGGGTGCTGGCGGAGCTGCTGCTGCTGGATACGCTGTTTGCCGGTGATGACGCCTGATGCTGGAGATTATCTATCAGGATGAATGGCTGGTGGCGGTGAACAAACCCTCCGGCTGGCTGGTTCATCGCAGCTGGCTGGACCGCGATGAAAAAGTGGTGGTGATGCAAACCGTACGCGACCAGATTGGTCAGCACGTGTTTACCGCCCATCGCCTTGACCGCCCGACATCGGGTGTCCTGCTGATGGGGCTGTCGAGTGAAGCGGGAAGGCGCCTGTCTCAGCAGTTTGAGCAGCATCAGATGCAAAAGCGCTACCACGCGGTGGTGCGCGGCTGGTTGACCGACGAAGCGGTACTGGATTACCCGTTGGTAGAAGAGCTGGATAAGATCGCCGATAAATTTGCTCGTGACGATAAAGAGCCCCAGCCGGCGGTCACGCACTATCGCGGAATGGCGACCGTCGAAATGCCGGTGGCGACCGGACGTTATCCGACAACGCGCTATAGCCTGGTTGAGCTGGAGCCCAAAACCGGGCGTAAACACCAGCTGCGTCGCCACCTTTCTCATTTACGTCACCCGATTATCGGCGACAGTAAACATGGCGATCTCCGACAAAACCGCAGCGCCGCAGAGCATTTTTCCGTTGACCGCTTGATGCTTCACGCCAGCCAGCTATCGTTAACGCATCCCTTTACCGGCGAGCCGTTGACGATCCGTGCGGGCCTTGACGACGTCTGGATGCGGGCGCTGTCGCAGTTTGGCTGGCGCGGTCTTCTGCCGCTAAATGAAAGGGTTGAGTTTGCTGACGACAGCGGTCAGGATGAAGAGATTGAGGTCAATTCAGGGAGATAATCATGGCAGATATCGGTATTTTTGTAGGCACGATGTATGGAAACGCGCTGCTGGTGGCCGAAGAGGCTGAAGCCATTCTGAGCGGTCTGGGGCATAAAGCAAAGGTGTTCGAAGACCCGGAAATTCAGGACTGGGAACCGTATAGCGGCAAATATGTGCTGGTAGTCACGTCCACCACCGGTCAGGGCGATCTGCCGGACAGCATCGTTCCGCTGTATGAAGGGATGAAAGACATGTATCAACCGCACCTGCGTTACGGGATTATCGCGCTTGGCGATAGCACCTACGCTAATTTTTGCGGCGGCGGTAAGACGTTCGATGCATTGCTGCAGGAGCAGGGCGCCAGACGTATCGGCGACATGCTTATGATCGATGCCAGCGAAGACCCTGAACCCGAGAGCGTGTCTAACCCATGGGTTGAACAGTGGGCGAGTCTGCTCGAATAAACCCATCCATTAACGGATAAAAGTTGCGCCCTCTCCCTACATAGAGGGCGTCACTTCCTGATGCCAGTGCCAGATAAACGGTCAATAAAATGTTAACTCTTTTACCTGTCCCGGGCATCGGGCATTTGCACGACAAGCGGTTCACGCGGGCGGTTTTTTCCGGGAGTTTCCACCGGGTCAAGTGAAGCATTTCACACTCCTGTCGTTTGTCCTGCGATTTCCGCTGTTCCTTGCGCCCGCTTTTCATTTCCGTGAACTATCCCCCATCCAGTCAGGCATAAGCCATAAATCTATTTCTAAATCTCCGCTAAAGCTGTGTGTATGCACGGTGAGCCGGTCAGGTCCTCTTTTTATACTTTCCCTGCCAGTTAAAAAGGCAGCACGCCAGATATAACGAAAACAATGAAAAACTCAAACGCGTCATTCTGACTACCCTACAGGTTGTGCCATTCAGAATGAACGTAGCTAACGGCTATGATTCAGGAGTGCAACAATGAGTACATTAAGTCAGGCGGCTAGCGGCGCGGAAAAACGCACCAATGCCCGCTACTGGATAGTGGTGATGTTGTTTATCGTCACCTCTTTCAACTACGGTGACCGCGCAACGCTGTCGATAGCCGGTTCGGAAATGGCCAAGGATATTGGCCTGGACGCGGTGGGTATGGGCTACGTTTTTTCCGCGTTCTCATGGGCCTACGTTATCGGTCAGATCCCCGGCGGATGGTTGCTGGACCGCTTCGGTTCAAAACGGGTCTATTTTTGGTCTATCTTCATCTGGTCGATGTTTACCCTGTTGCAGGGCTTCGTCGATATCTTTAGCGGCTTCGGTATTATTATCGCGCTGTTTACCCTGCGATTTCTGGTCGGGCTGGCGGAAGCGCCCTCGTTCCCAGGCAACAGCCGAATCGTCGCGGCCTGGTTCCCGGCGCAGGAAAGAGGAACCGCGGTGGCGATATTCAACTCCGCGCAATACTTTGCCACCGTGATCTTCGCGCCCATCATGGGCTGGTTAACCCATGAAGTGGGCTGGTCGCATGTCTTCTTCTTTATGGGAGGGCTGGGGATTGTCATCAGTTTTGTATGGCTGAAAGTCATCCATGAACCGAACCAGCATCCCGGCGTAAACAAAAAAGAGCTGGAGTACATTGCCGAAGGCGGCGCGCTGATCAACATGGATCAGAAGAAAAATAGCCGAAAAGTCCCGCTTAGCGAAAAATGGGGGCAGATCAAACAGCTGATTGGCTCCCGGATGATGGTCGGGATCTATATCGGTCAGTACTGCATCAACGCGTTGACCTACTTCTTTATCACCTGGTTCCCGGTCTACCTGGTGCAGGCGCGCGGCATGTCGATTCTGAAGGCCGGATTTGTCGCCTCGGTGCCGGCAATCTGCGGTTTTGCTGGCGGTGTGCTGGGCGGAATTATCTCCGACTGGTTAATGCGTCGCACCGGCTCGCTCAATATTGCCCGTAAAACCCCGATTGTGGCAGGCATGCTGATGTCGATGGTTATGGTGTTCTGTAACTACGTTAACGTGGAGTGGATGATTATCGGCTTTATGGCGCTGGCCTTCTTCGGCAAAGGGATTGGCGCCCTCGGCTGGGCGGTGATGGCCGATACCGCGCCGAAAGAGATCAGCGGTCTGTCGGGCGGCTTGTTCAATATGTTCGGCAATATCTCCGGCATCGTGACGCCAATTGCGATTGGTTACATCGTCGGAACGACGGGCTCATTCAACGGCGCGCTGATTTACGTCGGGGTGCATGCGCTGGTGGCGGTACTGAGCTATCTGGTGCTGGTGGGCGATATCAAACGCATTGAGCTTAAACCGGTCGCGGAGCGCTAATGATGAACACTCAATCCAGTCCGACGATTGTCGATATGAAAGTCATTCCGGTGGCCGGTCACGACAGCATGCTGCTGAACATCGGCGGGGCGCATAGTGCCTGGTTTACCCGTAATATCGTGGTACTGACCGACAATGCGGGGAATACCGGCGTCGGCGAGGCGCCCGGCGGTGACGTTATTTATCAGACGCTGGTGGACGCTATTCCGCTGGTGCTGGGAAAAGAGGTCGCCCGTCTGAATAACGTGGTTCAGCAGGTACATAAAGGCAACCAGGCGGCGGATTTTGACACCTTTGGCAAGGGGGCCTGGACCTTTGAGCTGCGGGTCAACGCGGTCGCGGCGCTGGAGGCCGCGCTGCTGGATCTGCTAGGTAAAGCGCTTAATGTCCCGGTTTGCGAACTGCTGGGACCAGGTAAACAGCGTGATGCGGTCACCGTGCTGGGCTATCTCTTTTATATCGGCGATCGAAATAAAACGGATCTCCCTTATCTGGACGCTACCCCTGGGCATCATGAGTGGTACCACCTGCGCCATCAGGAAGCGATGAACAGCGCTGCGCTGGTGCGACTTGCCGAGGCCGCGCAAGATCGCTACGGCTTTAAAGATTTCAAACTTAAGGGCGGTGTTTTGCCCGGCGAGCAGGAAATAGAGAGCGCACGCGCGCTGAAAAAACGCTTCCCGGATGCGCGTATTACGGTCGACCCGAACGGCGCCTGGCTGCTGGATGAGGCGATTGAACTGTGCAAGGGCCTGCAGGATGTGTTGACCTATGCGGAAGATCCGTGCGGCGCCGAGCAGGGCTTCTCCGGGCGGGAGGTGATGGCGGAATTTCGTCGTGCCACCGGGCTACCGGTCGCCACCAATATGATTGCCACCAACTGGCGGGAAATGGGGCACGCGGTGATGCTCAACGCGGTAGACATTCCCTTAGCCGATCCGCACTTCTGGACGCTCTCCGGCGCGGTGCGAGTCGCCCAGCTGTGTGATGACTGGGGGCTGACATGGGGTTGTCACTCGAACAACCACTTTGACATTTCACTGGCGATGTTTACTCACGTAGGCGCCGCCGCGCCGGGCAACCCGACGGCAATTGATACTCACTGGATCTGGCAGGAAGGCGACTGTCGCCTGACCAAAAATCCGCTGCAGATTGAGAACGGCAAGATTGCCGTACCGGATGCGCCAGGCCTTGGTATCGAGCTGGACTGGGCGCAGGTGCAAAAAGCCCATCAAGCCTATCAGGCGCTGCCGGGAGGCGCGCGTAATGACGCGGTGCCGATGCAGTATCTGATCCCCGGCTGGAAATTTGACCGCAAGCGTCCCGTGTTCGGCCGCACCGCTGTCGCCAATCAATAACAAAAGGATTTCATCATGACCACGCAGTTTTCTACCCCCGTCGTCACCGCGATGCAGGTTATTCCGGTTGCCGGCCACGACAGTATGCTGATGAATCTTAGCGGAGCCCATGCCCCGTATTTCACCCGCAATATTGTGATTATCAAAGATAACTCAGGCCATACCGGCGTAGGGGAAATCCCCGGCGGAGAGAAAATCCGCCAGACGCTGGAAGAGGCCGCTGAGCTGGTCGTCGGGAAAGCGCTCGGCGAGTATAAAAACGTCCTCGGGGCGGTACGCGGCCGCTTTGCCGACCGCGACGCCGGCGGCCGCGGGTTGCAAACTTTTGATCTGCGTACCACCATTCACGTTGTCACCGGGATTGAGGCCGCGCTGCTGGATCTGCTGGGGCAGCATCTGGGCGTCAACGTCGCCTCTCTGCTGGGCGATGGCCAACAGCGTAGCGAAGTCGAAATGCTGGGCTACCTGTTCTTCGTCGGTAACCGTCATGCCACGCCGCTGGCCTATCAAAGTCAGAGCGATGAGAAGTGCGACTGGTATCGGCTTCGTCATGAAGAGGCTATGACGCCGGACGCCGTCGTGCGTCTGGCGGAGGCGGCCTACGAAAAATATGGCTTCAACGATTTCAAACTCAAAGGCGGCGTGCTGGCGGGTGAAGAAGAGGCGGAGTCGATTGTGGCGCTGGCTAAACGTTTCCCGCAGGCGCGCGTGACGCTCGATCCCAACGGCGCCTGGCGCCTGGATGAAGCCATCAAAATTGGCAAACAGCTGAAAGGCGTGCTGGCCTATGCGGAAGATCCCTGCGGCGCTGAACAGGGCTTCTCGGGCCGCGAAGTGATGGCGGAGTTCCGCCGTGCCACCGGCCTGCCGACGGCCACCAATATGATTGCCACCGACTGGCGTCAGATGGGACATACGTTGTCTCTGCAATCGGTGGACATTCCGCTGGCGGATCCGCACTTCTGGACCATGCAGGGATCGGTTCGCGTGGCGCAGATGTGCCATGAATTTGGTTTGACCTGGGGCTCGCACTCCAACAACCATTTCGATATCTCGCTGGCGATGTTCACCCACGTTGCGGCGGCGGCGCCAGGCAACATTACCGCCATCGATACCCACTGGATCTGGCAGGAAGGGAATCAACGATTGACCCGACAACCTTTTGAGATCAAAGGTGGTATGGTGCAGGTGCCCACCGCTCCGGGCCTCGGCGTTGAGCTGGATATGGACCGCGTGATGCAGGCGAATGAGCTATATAAAAAGCACGGGCTGGGCGCGCGTGACGATGCGATGGCAATGCAGTATCTGATCCCGAACTGGACGTTTGATAATAAGCGTCCGTGTATGGTGCGCTAAGGAAAATCCGGTTCCTGCGGGAACCGGAATGGTTTTGCTACCGGGTGTTTGTTCATATTAAGGACAGCGGATGAAAATAGTGATTGCACCGGATTCATACAAGGAGAGCCTGAGTGCCCTGGATGTTGCGACGGCGATAGAAGCGGGCTTTCAGGAGATTTATCCTGATGCGGAGTATGTCAAGTTGCCTGTTGCCGATGGCGGCGAAGGGACCGTCGAAGCGATGGTTGCCGCCACTCAGGGGCGTCTGGTGCAGGTTACGGTTACCGGTCCGTTGAATAAACCGGTAGACGCTTTTTACGGCCTTTCCGGCGATGAGCGCTGTGCTTTTATTGAAATGGCGGCGGCCAGCGGACTGGAAAGCGTCCCGCCGGCGTGCCGTAACCCATTGTTAACGACCACCTGGGGAACCGGGGAGCTGATTCGCCACGCGCTGGATGCCGGCGTACAGCAGATTATTATCGGTATCGGCGGTAGCGCGACGAATGACGGCGGCGCCGGAATGGTGCAGGCGCTGGGCGGAAAGTTACTGACGGCGGATAATCAGCAGATTGCCTCCGGCGGCGGAGCGCTGGAACAGCTGGCGCGAATTGATCTGAGCGAACTGGATAGCCGTCTGGCCGATTGCCGCATCGATGTGGCCTGCGATGTGACCAATCCGCTAACGGGTCCGGAAGGCGCTACGGCGGTATTTGGGCCGCAAAAAGGGGCGACGGCAGAGATGATTGTCCGTCTCGACCGCGCGCTGGCGCACTATGCGCGCATCATTCAACGCGATTTAGCCGTCGACGTACTTCATCTTGAGGGCGGTGGCGCGGCAGGCGGTATGGGCGCCGCCCTGTATGCTTTCTGTGGCGCGCGGCTACGTCCGGGGATTGAGATTGTGACCGATGCGCTGCACCTGGCGGAGCTGGTGGCGGACGCAGACCTGGTGATTACCGGTGAAGGGCGCATTGACAGCCAGACGATCCATGGCAAGGTGCCGGTGGGGGTAGCAAAGGTTGCGCAGCGCTATAACGTACCGGTTATTGCTATTGCCGGCAGCCTGACCGCGGACGTGGGGATTGTTCACCGGCACGGGCTGGATGCGGTATTCAGCGTGATTTATTCGGTCTGTACGCTGGAGGAGGCGCTGGAGAACGCGGCAGATAACGTGCGCATGACGGCGAGGAATGTTGCCGCGGTGCTGAACATGGGACGCAAGCGGTAAGACGGTTTTCCCGGTCGCGTGATGCCTGCCGGGGCGATGCCGTTTACATGGCCGCCCGGACAGGCACCGCGCTATCCGGAGAAGGGGATTTATATGCCCAGCATTTTGCACGCTTCCCGCGTGACATTATCCATTTCATCCAGCAATTCCAGCAGCTCCGGCTCCAGATCTTCGGCGGCGGTTCCGGCGCGCAGCTGGCTTTCAAGGGTCTGACACAGCTTTTTCAGCCGCGGCACCCCGCTATAGCTGCAGCTTCCGTGAAGCTTATGAATCAAATCCAGCAGCCCCTCCGGCTCTTCGCCAACCAGCTGCTCTTCCACTTTATTACGCACTTCTGGCATAAAGGCGATCAGCATTTGCAGCATCTCCCGCGCCAGGTCCGGTTTCATGGCGGCCTGGCGTAGCGCCAGCTGCCAGTTGAGCGTCACGTTGTAGTCGATGGGCGGTTCGACAGGCTCCGCTGCCCGCAGCGGCGCGGTATGCCTTCCCGGCTGATAGCGCAGCAGCAGGTTGTGCAGCTTATCCTCTTCGATGGGCTTTGCCAGATAGTCGTTCATCCCGGCCTTCATCAGCTTCTCTTTTTGCCCGTCAAACGCGTGGGCGGTGACGGCGATCACCGGCGTTTGTTGCTGATGAGGAAGGTGGCGAATCAGCTCGCAGGCGCGAATGCCGTCCATATCCGGCATCTGTATATCCATCAGAATCAGATCCAGCTGCATCTCCTTGGCCTGCTCTACGGCGCGCTGGCCGCTATCACACAGCGTGACGTGCTGGACCAGATCGTCCAGCAGCACGCCGATAAGCTTCAGGTTCGCCGGATTATCGTCCACCGCCATCACCGTCATCGGCAGCTTGCTACTGTCAGAATGGGGCAGGACGATCGGTGTCCTGGCCCGGCAGGAGGCGGTGAGCGCCGGGATTAACCGCGTGGCGGTCAGCGGTTTGAGCAGGCAGGCGGCAACGCCGTCTTGCTTCAGGGTTTCGGCATTGATCTGCGCATGGCAGGGGAGCGCCAGCAGTAAGTGGTCGGCCATGGCGCAGGCTTTCGCCAGGTTATCCTTTTGCTGGCTCAGGTCACGCATCGATACCGGAAGACCGGCCAGCAGGATATCGTAGTGGGCTTCCGGCAGCGCGGAGAATGTCGGGCTGTACACCACCTCCAGCGGCAGGGTCGTCAGCAGCTCCATGGTGCACTGCGCCGCCGCCGCATTGGCCTCGATGTAGGCCAGCGTTTTGCCCGCCAGACAGTGGGTTAACGGGCTCTCCTGAACCGCGTTGGGATTGAGGTCGAGGTTGATATGGAACCAGAACGTGGAGCCGCGATTCGGCTGACTGTGGAATGAGATATCGCCGCCCATCTCTTTGACCAGCCGCTGGGTTATCACCAGCCCGAGCCCGGTGCCACCGTGGCGGCGGGAAATACTGGCATCGGCCTGGCGGAACGCCTGGAACAGACGGGACTGATCGCGCTCCGGGATCCCGATCCCGGTATCGTGGATTTGAATTTCGATTTGTACGCTGGTGTTGCTCAGCGCGCGCTGCTCGACCAGCACATCAATATTGCCATGTTCGGTAAACTTGATGGCATTGCCCACCAGATTGGTGATGATCTGCTGCAGGCGCAGAGGATCGCCGATAATATTGTCCGGAACATCATTTTTGATGTTCAGCGTCAGCTCCAGCCCCTTATCGTGGGCGGAGTGCGCCAGCAGAGTCACGACCTCATCCAGCGCATTACGCAGCAGGAACGGGATGCTCTCGAGAATCAGTTTACCCGCTTCCAGCTTCGAGAAGTCCAGCACGTCGTTAATGATAGCGAGCAGGTTGTTCGCCGAGCGCTCGATAGTGGTGAGGTGGTCGCGCTGAGTGGTATTTAAATCGGTCTTCAGGGTCAGACGGGTAAAGCCAATGACGCCATTGAGCGGCGTTCGTAGCTCGTGAGACATATTGGCGAGGAATTCTGATTTGATGCGGGCCGCTTCCTGGGCGCGCTTCTTCGCCAGATCCAGCTCAACGTTCTGAATCTCCATCTGCTCGAGGGTTTCGCGCAGATCGGAGGTCGCCTGATCGATATTGTGCTGCATCTCTTCGTGGTAGGCCGCCAGCGACATGGCCATGGAGTTGATGCCGTTTTTCAGCATATCCAGTTCGCCGAGCATAAACCCTTCGACGCGACTGTCGAGCTGGCCGCGACGAATACGATCGACGGTATTCACCATATTGCGGATCGGCCCGGTGACGTCGCGCATCAGGCGCCAGCCGAAGATCAGCGCGATGCCGATACAGAACAGCATCATAACGCTGGAGATGAAAATCTCTTTGTACTGCTGCAGTCGCACCGATTTGAGATCCAGTTCGAGGGCGACATAGCCCAGCATGTTGCCGGGCATTTTGGCATCGGTCATCGGCGATTCATCGGGTGAATAGCTTTCCGAGACGATAGGCGTACGCAAAATCATGACGTCGCCCTTGCGCACCGCGCTCAGCTGGCGAGGAAATTTTTCCCCATTTTCCAGACGTAGCTCGCTGGGATTGAGCTGAAAATTGGAAGTGACGAACAGCTTGTTTTGCGAATCGTAAATGGAAATAGCGCGTACGATATCGGAATGACGACGATGCAGCACGCTAATCAGCTGGCCGATAGACTCGCGGTTTTGCAGATTCATGCCATATTCACTGGAGACTGCCAGGGGTTCAATAATACTGGCCCCGGCGTCCTCCAGCTGACGCTGCAGGTCGTGATAGCGATGCGCGACGAAGAAAATACTGAGCAACAAACCGATCAGTACGGTTGGCGCCAGGATAAGAATCATCATGCGAGCACGTAGGCTGTAGTTGGTCATGCGGTTCCGTTATGGGAGAATATACTCTTCATCCATCAAGTGCCTTTGCGTTGGCGGTTTCGGCGACGGGCCGATCTTCGCCGCCGGGAACGCTTACCGGCTGCCCTGACGCACCTTGAATGGACTCGTGTATAGAGTCAGTTTATTTGATTGAGACAAATCTCTACGATGGCGCAATTCTACTCTGCAAAACGGCGTGTGACGACGCGCCAGATCATAACCGTAACAGTCAATGACCTCGACCCCTTTGGTCAGGGCGTTGCTCGTCACCATGGTAAAGCGCTATTTGTTAATGGCTTATTGCCCCAGGAACAGGCTGAAGTTGTCGTGGTTGAAGACAAAAAACAGTACTCCCGGGCGCAGGTAAAACGCCGTCTTAATGACAGCCCGCAGCGCCAGACGCCGCGCTGCCCGCATTTCGGTACCTGCGGCGGCTGCCAGCAACAGCATGCCAGCGTTGAGCTCCAGCAGCAAAGTAAACGCGCAGCGCTTGCCCGGCTGATGAAGCGGGATGTCGACGACATTATAGCCGCTTCGCCGTGGGGATATCGCCGGCGCGCACGTCTGAGCTTGAATTATCAGCCAAAGACCCAACAATTACAGATGGGCTTTCGCCAGGCTGGCTCCAGCGACATTATCAATGTGGTGCAGTGCCCCATTTTGGCGCCCGATCTTGAGGCATTGCTGCCAGCGGTGCGCGAGTGTTTGTCCGGCCTGAAATCAACGCGTCAGCTCGGGCATGTCGAGCTGGTGCTGGCGGACAATGGCCCGCTGATGGTCCTGCGCCACACGGCAGCATTACCGGCCGGCGATAAAGAAAAACTGGAACGATTTTCGCAATCTCACGGTCTCGCTCTGTACCTGGCGCCGCAAAGCGAGATACTGGAACATATTAGTGGGGAAGCCCCATGGTATACCTCAGACGGGCTACGCTTAATGTTTAGTCCGCGCGACTTCATCCAGGTGAACGATGGCGTCAATCAGCTGATGGTGCAAACGGCGCTGGCGTGGCTGGATATTCAGCCTCAGGATCGGGTGCTCGATCTGTTCTGCGGGATGGGGAATTTTACCCTGCCGCTGGCTACGCGTGCGGCCAATGTCGTGGGCGTTGAAGGCGTCCCGGCGCTGGTTGAGAAAGGGCGGGAAAACGCCGCGCTCAATCAGCTGCACAACGTGACATTCTTTCATGAAAATCTGGAAGAAGATGTGACCCGCCAGGCCTGGGCGCAGCATGGTTTTGATAAAATATTACTCGACCCGGCGCGAGCCGGAGCGCCGGGCGTGATGTCACACATTATAAAACTTGCCCCGCGTCGCGTCGTCTATGTCTCCTGTAATCCGGCGACCCTGGCGCGCGATAGCGACCTGCTGCTGCAGGCGGGGTATCAGATTCAACGCCTGGCAATGCTGGACATGTTCCCGCATACCGGACATCTGGAATCAATGGTGTTGTTTGAGCACAGAGATACATAGAATCGTTCGGATCAGGCCGAGGCAGCCAACCCCCCGGCGTACTGAAGGATGAAGTGTCAACGTTGAGGCTTGCCGACTTCGGCAGGCCAGGTCCCTTAAGGAGAGGACAATGGTTGCGGTAAGAAGTGCACATTTAAATAAAGCTGGTGAATTTGACCCGAAGAAATGGATCGCGAGTCTGGGAATTTCCAGCCAGCAGTCGTGTGAACGCTTAGCCGAAACCTGGGACTATTGTCGCGAGAAAACGCAGGGACATCCTCGAGCGGATCTGCTGTTATGGCGCGGTGTCGAGATGGTGGAAATCCTTTCTACACTGAGCATGGATATCGATACGCTGCGGGCCGCGATGCTGTTTCCGCTGGCGGATGGCAATGTCGTCACCGAAGAGGTGATGCAGGAGAGCGTCGGTAAGTCCGTCGTGACATTGATTCACGGCGTGCGCGATATGGCGGCGATTCGCCAGCTTAAAGCCACCCATACCGATTCGGTCTCATCCGAGCAGGTCGATAATATTCGCCGCATGCTGCTCGCGATGGTCGACGACTTCCGCTGCGTGGTCATCAAGCTGGCCGAACGTATCGCCCACCTGCGGGAAGTCAAAGATGAGCCCGAAGACGAACGCGTGCTGGCGGCAAAAGAGTGCACCAATATCTACGCCCCGCTGGCCAACCGTTTAGGCATTGGTCAACTGAAATGGGAGCTGGAAGATTATTGCTTCCGCTACCTGCATCCCGACGAATATAAGCGGATTGCTAAACTGCTGCACGAGCGTCGCATCGATCGTGAACACTACATTGAAGAGTTCGTCGGTCATCTGCGTTCAGAAATGAAAACCGAAGGCGTGAAGGCTGAAGTCTACGGCCGGCCGAAGCATATCTATAGTATCTGGCGCAAAATGCAGAAAAAACACCTCACCTTTGATGAGCTGTTTGATGTGCGCGCGGTACGTATTGTCGCGGAGCGCCTGCAGGACTGCTATGCCGCACTGGGGATAGTACACACTCACTATCGCCATCTGCCGGATGAGTTCGATGATTACGTTGCCAATCCCAAACCAAATGGCTATCAGTCGATTCATACCGTGGTGCTGGGGCCGGGCGGTAAAACGGTGGAGATCCAGATTCGTACCCGGCAGATGCATGAAGATGCGGAGCTGGGCGTCGCCGCGCACTGGAAGTACAAAGAAGGTGCCGGCGCGGCGGCAGGCGGCGGACGTGGCTATGAAGATCGTATTGCCTGGCTGCGTAAGCTGATCGCCTGGCAGGAAGAGATGGCCGACTCCGGCGAAATGCTCGATGAGGTGCGCAGCCAGGTCTTTGACGATCGGGTGTACGTCTTTACGCCAAAAGGCGACGTGGTCGATTTACCTGCCGGCTCCACGCCGCTCGACTTTGCCTACCATATCCATAGCGACGTCGGCCACCGCTGCATCGGTGCCAAAATCAGCGGGCGCATTGTCCCCTTTACCTATCAGCTGCAAATGGGCGATCAGATTGAAATCATTACCCAGAAACAGCCAAACCCAAGCCGCGACTGGCTGAACCCAAACCTCGGCTATGTCACGACCAGCCGCGGACGTTCCAAAATCCACGCCTGGTTCCGCAAGCAGGATCGCGACAAGAATATTCTCGCCGGGCGGCAGATTCTTGATGATGAGCTTGAGCACCTGGGGATTAGCCTCAAGGAGGCAGAGAAGCATCTGCTGCCGCGCTACAACTTCAATGAGCTGGATGAGCTGCTGGCGGCCATTGGCGGCGGAGATATCCGCCTTAACCAGATGGTCAACTTCCTGCAGGCGCAGTTTAATAAGCCGAGCGCCGAAGAGCAGGATGCGGCGGCGCTGAAACAACTGCAGCAGAAAACCTGGGCGCCGCAGAATCGCAGCAAAGACAACGGTCGCGTCGTGGTGGAGGGCGTGGGCAACCTGATGCACCACATCGCCCGCTGCTGTCAGCCGATTCCAGGCGACGAGATTGTCGGTTTCATCACCCAGGGGCGGGGGATTTCCGTTCACCGGGCGGACTGCGATCAGCTGGCTGAGCTGCAATCGCACGCCCCGGAGCGTATCGTTGACGCGGTCTGGGGAGAAAGCTACTCCGCAGGCTACTCGCTGGTCGTCCGCGTGGTGGCAAACGATCGTAGCGGCCTGCTGCGCGATATCACCACCATCCTTGCCAACGAAAAAGTGAACGTGCTTGGCGTGGCCAGTCGCAGTGACACCAAACAGCAGCTGGCTACCATCGATATGAATATTGAAATCTACAACCTGCAGGTCCTCGGCCGCGTGCTCGGGAAACTGAATCAGGTTCCGGATGTGATTGATGCCCGCCGCCTGCACGGTGGCTAACCGCTTTTCCTCCCATGCTGACCCGCTCTCCGACGGAGAGCGGGTTTTGCGCGTCTTTTATCCGCGAACCTCGCTGATTTTTCCCCGTGTTTTATCCGGGGAAGGTAAATAAAACCAATATGTTGCAAGGAAACACTATGACCCAAATCGATCGCCTGCTTGGCATTATGAAACGCCTGCGTGATCCGGAAAACGGCTGTCCGTGGGACAAAGAGCAGACCTTCGCCACCATCGCCCCGTATACCCTTGAAGAGACGTACGAAGTGCTGGATGCCATCGCCCGTGAAGATTTCGACGATCTGCGTGGCGAGCTGGGGGACCTGCTGTTTCAGGTGGTGTTCTACGCCCAGATGGCACAGGAGGAGGGCCGCTTTGCATTTGACGACATCTGTGCCGCCATCAGCGACAAACTGGAGCGCCGTCATCCGCATATCTTCGGCGATGCGACTGCCGGCAACAGCGCCGAAGTGCTGGCACGCTGGGAGCAAATCAAAAGCGCTGAGCGTGCGCAAAAGGCGCAGCATTCCGCGCTGGACGATATTCCGCACAGCCTGCCGGCGCTGATGCGCGCGCATAAAATTCAGCGTCGCTGTTCGGCGGTAGGCTTTGACTGGACGTCGCTCGGCCCGGTGCTGGATAAAGTGCATGAAGAGATCGATGAGGTCATGCACGAGGCGCAGCAGGCGGTCGTAGATGAAGCTAAACTGGAGGAGGAAATGGGCGATCTGCTGTTCGCAACGGTCAATTTATCCCGCCATTTAGGGGTAAAAGCTGAAGTCGCCTTGCAGAAAGCGAACCTGAAATTCGAACGTCGTTTCCGCGAAGTTGAACGAATTGTCGCCGCTCGCGGGTTGGAAATGACCGGCGTAGACCTCGATATCATGGAAGAAGTGTGGCAAGAGGTAAAACGCCAGGAAACTGATCTCTAACGAAATTTTGCGATCAAGCGCTATTTGTGTGATTTTTTAAATGACAAGCGCTTGATTTGCGTCAAAAACATTTACCCAAAAGGGGCTATTTTCTCACTCCTTATGTTTGTCATGACCTGGAAAGGAGACGGAGAATGAAAGTTTGTGGCGCTCGTCGTGTTCGGGTATACTACTTTCCCGTCCTGGTTATTCCATCGTTTCACCCTAACTTCTCAGGTTCAGCATGACAACGAACTATATTTTTGTGACCGGCGGGGTCGTATCCTCTCTGGGTAAAGGCATTGCCGCAGCCTCCCTGGCCGCTATTCTCGAAGCCCGTGGGCTTAACGTAACCATGATGAAACTGGATCCGTACATCAACGTCGATCCGGGCACCATGAGCCCAATCCAACACGGGGAAGTGTTCGTTACTGAAGACGGCGCTGAAACCGATCTGGACCTGGGTCACTACGAGCGCTTCATCCGTACCAAAATGAGCCGCCGCAACAACTTCACCACGGGTCGTATTTACTCCGACGTTCTGCGTAAAGAGCGCCGCGGTGACTATCTGGGCGCAACCGTACAGGTTATCCCGCACATCACTAACGCGATTAAAGAGCGCGTGCTTGCCGGTGGTGAAGGTCACGATGTGGTGCTGGTTGAAATCGGCGGTACCGTCGGTGATATCGAATCCCTGCCGTTCCTCGAAGCTATCCGTCAGATGGCGGTAGAAATCGGTCGCGAGCATGCTCTGTTTATGCATTTGACCCTGGTGCCGTATATGGCGGCAGCCGGCGAAGTCAAAACCAAACCGACCCAGCACTCCGTAAAAGAGCTGCTTTCCATCGGTATTCAGCCAGATATCCTGATCTGCCGCTCCGATCGCGCGGTACCGGCCAACGAACGTGCAAAAATTGCATTGTTCTGCAACGTTCCGGAAAAGGCTGTTATTTCTCTGAAAGATGTCGATTCCATTTATAAAATTCCAGGCCTGTTGAAATCTCAGGGGCTGGACGATTATATTTGTAAACGATTCAGCTTAAACTGTCCGGAAGCGAACCTGGCCGAATGGGAGCAGGTGATTTACGAAGAAGCTAACCCGGCAGGTGAAGTCACGATCGGTATGGTCGGCAAGTACATTGAACTGCCGGACGCGTACAAGTCCGTGATTGAAGCGCTGAAACACGGTGGTCTGAAAAACCGCGTGACCGTGAACATCAAGCTGATTGATTCGCAGGATGTGGAAACGCGCGGCGTCGAAATTCTGAAGAATCTGGACGCTATCCTGATCCCTGGCGGCTTCGGCTACCGCGGTGTTGAAGGGAAGATCGCCACTGCGCGCTATGCGCGTGAAAATAACATTCCATATCTGGGTATTTGTCTGGGTATGCAGGTTGCGCTGATTGAGTTCGCGCGCAACGTAGCGGGGATGGAAAACGCCAACTCCACAGAATTTGTGCCAGACTGTAAGTACCCGGTAGTGGCACTCATTACTGAATGGCGTGATGAAGAAGGCAACGTTGAAGTGCGCTCTGAGAAGAGCGACCTCGGCGGCACCATGCGCCTGGGCGCGCAGCAGTGCCAGCTGGACGACGCGAGCCTGGTTCGCCAGCTGTACGGCGAGCCGACCATCACTGAACGACATCGTCACCGCTATGAAGTCAACAACATGTTGTTGAAACCGATTGAAAATGCGGGCCTGCGTGTTGCGGGCCGTTCCGGGGATGATCAGTTGGTCGAGATCATCGAAGTGCCGAATCACCCGTGGTTCGTTGCTTGTCAGTTCCATCCGGAGTTTACTTCGACGCCGCGTGATGGCCATCCGCTGTTTGCAGGTTTTGTGAAAGCGGCAAGCGAGTATCAAAAGCGTCAGGCGAAGTAAAAGAGTTAGAACGGCAATGCACCCATTCGGGTGCATTGTTTGTCTGGAGTTTTAGTTTAACTTGTACTGAGGAAAACCTAATGTCCAAAATCGTTAAAGTCATCGGTCGTGAAATCATCGACTCCCGTGGTAACCCGACTGTTGAAGCCGAAGTACACCTGGAAGGTGGTTTCGTTGGTATGGCAGCAGCTCCGTCAGGTGCTTCTACTGGTTCCCGCGAAGCGCTGGAACTGCGCGATGGCGACAAATCCCGTTTCATGGGTAAAGGCGTACTGAAAGCTGTTGGCGCTGTCAACGGCCCGATCGCTCAGGCTCTCCTTGGCAAAGACGCCAAAGATCAGGCTGGCATCGATAAAATCATGATCGACCTGGACGGTACTGAAAACAAATCTAACTTCGGTGCGAACGCAATTCTGGCTGTGTCTCTGGCTAACGCCAAAGCAGCCGCTGCCTCTAAAGGCCAGCCGCTGTACGAACACATCGCTGAGCTGAACGGCACTCCGGGCAAATACTCCATGCCGGTTCCGATGATGAACATCATCAACGGTGGTGAGCACGCTGATAACAACGTCGACATCCAGGAATTCATGATTCAGCCGGTTGGCGCTAAATCCCTGAAAGAAGCCGTACGTATGGGTTCTGAAGTGTTCCACAACCTGGCTAAAGTTCTGAAAGCTAAAGGTATGAACACTGCAGTTGGTGACGAAGGTGGCTACGCGCCGAACCTGGGCTCCAACGCAGAAGCGCTGGCTGTTATCGCTGAAGCGGTTAAAGCTGCAGGTTACGAGCTGGGCAAAGACATCACTCTGGCGATGGACTGCGCAGCGTCTGAATTCTACAAAGACGGTAAATACGTTCTGGCCGGCGAAGGCAACAAAGCGTTCACCTCTGAAGAGTTCACTCACTTCCTGGAAGAGCTGACCAAACAGTACCCGATCGTCTCTATCGAAGACGGTCTGGACGAATCTGACTGGGATGGCTTCGCATACCAGACTAAAGTCCTGGGCGACAAAATCCAGCTGGTTGGTGACGATCTGTTCGTAACCAACACCAAGATCCTGAAAGAAGGTATCGAGAAAGGCATCGTTAACTCCATCCTGATCAAATTCAACCAGATCGGTTCTCTGACCGAAACTCTGGCTGCGATCAAAATGGCGAAAGACGCTGGCTACACTGCCGTTATCTCTCACCGTTCTGGCGAAACTGAAGACGCTACCATTGCTGACCTGGCTGTGGGTACCGCTGCAGGCCAGATCAAAACTGGTTCTATGAGCCGTTCTGACCGCGTTGCTAAATACAACCAGCTGATTCGTATCGAAGAAGCGCTGGGCGAAAAAGCACCGTACAACGGTCGTAAAGAGATCAAAGGTCAGTAAGACTGACTTTCGCTCTTAATCTAAAAAACCCGCCCTGGCGGGTTTTTTTATATCTGAAGCTAACCGATTTACAGCAGCAGCGGCAGCGTTGCGCTGGCCGTTTGCTGGTTGACGTCGCTGTAGTGCTCATCAAGTGCAATCAGCGAGGTCGTCAGCAGTTCCACCAGCAGCATTACGCCGACTTTAGCATTGAGTGCGCCTGCGCTCAGCGGCCCTTCGGGCTTTGCCGCCACCAGCTGAATATCGCTCAGCGAAGCCAGCGGGCTACGCGGGGTGTTACTGAGCGACAGCACCTGCACGCCGCGCTTGCGGGCAAGCTTCACCACGTGCAGCAGATCCCGTGTGGAGCCGGAGCTGGAAATCGCCACCACCAGCGTGTTTTTTGAAAGCGTGGTGGCATTCATAGCCGCGCGATGCATGTCGCTGAAAAGCTGCGCGGGCTTGCCGAGGCGCAGCAGCTTGTAATGCAGATACTCGCCAAGAATGGCGCTGGCCGCCACGCCGTATATTTGCACCGCATCTGCCTGATGCAGCGCCTGAGCCGCCTGTTCGAGCAATGCCCTGTCGAGCAGCTTTGCGGTGTCCTGTAAGGCCTGAACGGATTCATTGACCACGTTATCAATTTCATCGCCGCTGCGCTGAGTAGGTTGACCCTGCTGAATATCCAGCGCCAGCGCCATCTTAAATTCGTTGTAGCCCTTGCAGCCCAGCGTGCGGCACAGGCGGGTCACGCTGGCTTCGCTGGTCTCACTCTCTCGCGCCAGTTCGGTGATCGTCAGGTAAAGCACCTTTGCCGGATCGCCCAGCACAAACTCCCCCAGCTTTTGCTGTGTCGGGCTGTAGCCGGACACGCCCTGACGCAGCCTTAACAGCAGATTTTCATTTTCAGACATGCAGGATCCTTAATGCGTTTCTCTGTGGCTAGTGTGGCGGAAAGCAGGGGATCGATGCCAGTCATTTTAAAAAAGTATGATCGTCCTCCTGGTTTGTGATGATAATTTTCACATATAAATTAAATTATGGTAAAAATTTTCATCACTACAACAGGGGAATGAAAAAATGAATCAAATGTTCAGCGGTGCCTCCTCCGGAGCATGGTTTGAAAAGGCACAGCGCTTCGGGAAATCGTTCATGCTGCCGATCGCTGTGCTGCCTGCCGCAGGCTTACTGTTGGGAATTGGCGGCGCGCTCTCTAACCCGAACACCTTAACGGCGTATCCGTTCCTGGATGTTGCCTGGCTACAGGCAATCTTCACGATCATGAGCAGCGCAGGCTCTATTGTGTTTGCCAATCTCTCGGTGCTGTTTGCCGTCGGGGTTGCCGTTGGTTTGGCGAAAACCGACAAAGGGACCGCCGGGCTCGCGGCGCTGCTGGCGTTTCTGGTGATGAACGCCACAATTAACGCATTGCTTATCCTCAACGGCACGCTGGCGCATGAGAACCCGGGCGCGGTGGGACAGGGGATGACGCTGGGCATTCAGACGCTGGAAACGGGCGTTTTTGGCGGCGTGGTGATTGGCCTGGTGACCTGCGCCCTGCATCATCGCTTTAATAAAATTGCGCTGCCTCAGTTCCTGGGATTCTTTGGCGGCTCGCGCTTTGTCCCGATTATCAGCTCGCTGGCCGCGATTCTGGTCGGGGCCCTTATGACCGTAGTGTGGCCCCATTTCCAGAAGCTGATTTTCGGCCTGGGCGGACTGGTCGATGCGACGGGTTATCTGGGCACGCTGCTGTATGGCTTTATCCTGCGCATGCTGGGCCCATTTGGCCTGCATCACATCTTCTATTTACCGTTCTGGACGACGGCACTCGGCGGCAGCGAAATCGTTAACGGACAGCTGGTGGAAGGCACCCAGCGCATCTTCTTCGCTCAGTTGTCCGATCCGAATACGCAGCAGTTCTTTATCGGCACGTCCCGTTTCATGTCCGGGCGTTTCATCACCATGATGTTTGGCCTGATTGGCGCATGTCTGGCGATGTACCACACGGCGAAGCCGGAGAATAAGAAGCGCGTGGCGGGGCTGCTGCTTTCAGCGGCGTTGACCTCTTTCCTGACGGGGATCACCGAGCCAATTGAGTTCTCCTTCCTGTTCGTGGCGCCCGTTCTCTACGTCATCCACGCTTTCTTCGACGGGCTGGCGTTTATGATCGCCCACATTCTGCACATCACCATCGGCCAGACTTTCTCCGGCGGCTTTATCGACTTCATCCTCTTTGGCGTATTGCAGGGCGAAGCCAAAACTCACTGGATGTATGTGCCGCTGGTCGGCGTGCCGTGGTTCTGCCTCTACTACTTCACGTTCCGCTTCCTGATTAACCGTTTTGGTTTTATGACGCCTGGCCGGGAGAAAGAAGCGGCAGTCGAAAATACCATCCCACAAAGCGAACGTGCGGCGGCAGTGATTGCCGGGCTGGGCGGGCGAGATAATCTGGAAGAGGTGGATTGCTGCGCCACGCGATTGCGCGTCACGGTAAAAGACGGCGGGAAAGTCGATCAGGAAGCATTGAAGGCCACGGGCGCGCGCGGCGTGATCCTGCGAGGCAACGGCGTGCAGGTCATCTATGGCCCACACGTCACGATTATTAAAAATGAAGTGGAAGAGAGCTTAGCGTTATGAAAACTGTACTGGATAACCTGAAAGGGAAACTCATCGTCTCCTGCCAGGCGCTGGATAATGAGCCGTTGCACAGCCCGTTTATCATGTCGCGGATGGCGGTAGCGGCAGAAGAGGGCGGCGCGGAGGGGATTCGCGCCAACAGCGTGGCGGACATTGCTGCCATTAAACAGCTGGTTTCACTGCCGGTGATTGGCATCATTAAGCGTGATTATCCGGACAGCGAAGTGTTTATTACGGCGACCATGAAAGAGGTGGATGAACTGATGAGCGTCGGGCCGGAACTCATCGCGCTTGATGCCACGGCTCGCCCGCGCCCCGGTGGGCAGCAGCTGGATGCGCTGGTCGCGGAAATTCGTGCGAAGTACCCGTCGGTGCTGCTGATGGCGGATATCTCGACGGCGGAAGAAGCGCTCACGGCGCAGTCTCTCGGGTTTGATTGCGTGGGCACCACGCTTTACGGCTATACGGCAGAAACGGAGGGGCACGCACTGCCGGAAAACGACTGCGGTTTTTTACGCGATGTACTGGCTGCTGTAAATATTCCGGTGGTGGCGGAAGGGAACGTTGAAACCCCGACGCTGGCGGCCCGGTGCCTTGAACTGGGCGCGCATACCGTGGTGGTTGGCGGCGCGATTACTCGTCCTCAGCAAATTACGGCACGCTTTGCCGCGGCCATCAAAGCCTGAGGTTTTTATACTGAATAAAAAACCCGCCTCGGCGGGTTTTACAGGCTTATTTGAAATCAACGGCCATCTGCTGCGGAATCGAAAGCCCGCGGGTGGTCTGCACGCAGCGATCGATATAATCGGTAAAGCGCGGCGGCTTCGGCATTCCCATGCTGAGCAGTTTATCGTTGCTGAAGCGTACGTTGAGGGTTGCGAAGGCGCCATAAAGGCGCATTGCTTTGAGCATCAGACGTTCATTGCAGGGACCGAAGATATCCTTCAGTTCGCGACGCATCTTGACCAGCGTCTCATAGCTGACCTGCGCATACCTATCGCCGACGGGAACCTGCTCCAGCGCCGAGGCCATGGCGCGATCGATCTCAGCAAATTTGACGCTATTTTCTTCACCTGCCGAAATATGCACGACTTCCCCCTGCGCAAGCTGGTTATCAAGCAGCATCATCAGCGCATCGGCGCAATAGTCGACGGGAATCACATCGATCCGGTCTTCCATTGAGCAGAGGAATTTTTGCAGCATTAAGCCCATGCTGAATACCCAGAAGATACTGCTGGAGGGCTGGCAGCCGTGATGAGTATGGCCCACGACAATCGAGGGGCGGGCAATCGTCAACGGAAGCGTCGGGCAGGTCTGCTGCATCAGCTGCTCGATCGTGGATTTAGAGTGGGTGTATTCGACAAGGTGTTCGGCACGTTCGCGAAACTCGGCGCTTTCCGCGACCAGAGAATCGGGCTCGGGAGAACATGACATAGCCGTACCCACATGCAGGAAGCGCTGTAGCCCGGCAACCCGGGACATACGTTGGGCAAACTGCAGGGTGCCTTCCACGTTCACCTTCCAGATGAGCGGGTTATTGCCAAAGGAGGCGACAGCCGCACAGTTGAGCACGTGAGTCACTTGTTCCAGACGTGGGTCGCAGAGAAATTCTGCGGGGTTAGCTAAATCGCCCGCGAGAATATGTTGCATACCCAGCGTCGCCAGTTTCTCCTCAGAGACATTGAACTTGCGCATGTTTTCTTTGACCCGGGCAAGCGCCGCGTCATCATTATCGGCTCGAACTAAAAGCAGCAGATTAATCCCGTTATTTTGCTTCAGGATATTCTCTAAAACCGCTCCCCCCAGAAAACCGGTAACGCCTGTAATTAATAGTGTATTCATGAACGCCGTCTCATCATGGTTGGTCGGCTGGATTCTAGGCGGCTGAAACTAAACGGTGAGTCAATGGAAAATGGCGAGTCGGAAGGCTTTCTTAAGACCGAATTAAGGTTACGAACGGGCGTGGATAGCATTGGACATCCGCGAAGTGAAGAAGATTCTGTTTTTCATGTTTCAATTTGTACATATATGATTTTTATGATTATTGTTATATTCTCAATGGTGTTGTTATAGGTGTTTAAATGTAATTTAAAACATATTTAGTTACATCAAAAGTCGCTGTATAAAAAACGTAATACATGCAGAAATAAGTCGAGGCGATTTATTTCTTCCGTCGTTGAAGGTCTTTAAAGGCTGCGAGAAATAAAGCTGAAGGGACCGTTTAGAATTGCTCAGCAGGCTATAATCTTAGTCTGACTTCAGCCACAGCTAAGCGCCGGCAATCGCAGCTGAGGACAAGACCTCGGCCGCTAAATCTGCGATAATGCTCGTTTCGAACCTAAACAGAGATGATTATGCAGTACCCGATTAACGAGATGTTCCAGACCTTGCAAGGCGAGGGTTACTTCACCGGCGTGCCTGCCATTTTTATTCGTCTGCAGGGATGCCCGGTTGGTTGCGCCTGGTGCGATACCAAACATACCTGGGATAAGCTTGCGGATCGGGAAGTGTCGCTGTTTAGTATTCTGGCGAAAACCAAAGAGAGTGATAAATGGGGCCCGGCCAGCGGTGAAGACCTGCTGGCGATTATCGGCCGTCAGGACTGGACCGCACGTCACGTGGTGATCACCGGCGGCGAGCCCTGCATCCACGACTTAACCCCGCTGACCATGCTGCTGGAGCAGAACGGATTCAGTTGCCAGATTGAAACCAGCGGTACCCATGAAGTGCGCTGCAGCCCGCGCACCTGGGTGACGGTTTCACCGAAGGTCAATATGCGCGGTGGCTACGATGTGCTGTCGCAGGCGCTGCTGCGCGCGGATGAAATTAAGCATCCGGTTGGCCGCGTGCGCGATATCGAAGCGCTGGACGAACTGCTGGAAACGCTGAGCGACGACAAGCCGCGGATTATTGCTCTGCAGCCCATCAGCCAGAAAGAGGATGCGACGCGTCTGTGTATTGAGACCTGCATCGCCCGCAACTGGCGGCTCTCAATGCAGACGCATAAATATCTGAATATTGCCTGATAAACCGCCGGGTAGATGCGCACTACCCGGCGCGTCCGCTACGCGTTCGACCAGCTTTTAATCGCGTCAACGTTTTCCAGACTACCATGGGTGACCGCATACGACTTTTTCAAAATCGTATCCGTATAGGTAGTTAACTCCCTGAAAATTCCCTTATTTAACGCCTCATACCGGCTGGCATTCTTCTCTATTGGCATAAAGGTATCTTTTACCCGCACCATATTTGCCACCGCTGTCGCGTAGGAGGGGTACAAACCCAATCCCACCGCGGCGTTGATTGCCGCGCCGAGGCTGGCACAGCCGTTAATCGCGTTGCGCCTGGCCGGCAGGTTAAATACATCGGCGAAGATCTGCATAAAGAGATCGCTGTTCGAACCGCCGCCGGTGATGATGATATGTTTAGCGAAGTGATTCATTTCATTGCACATATTGTCGTAGTTATTTTTCAGCGTCAGCGCAACGCTCTCCAGAATGGAGCGATAAATCCACGCGTAATCCATGCTGGAATCAAAACCGATCATGATCCCGCGTTTATAGGGCTCCCAGGGGTTCGTTAACCAGTCCAGTACGGTCATTAGCCCGTTACAGCCCGGCGGCACCGTTGCGGCCTTTTTATTTAATAGATCTTCCGGCGACAGGCCCTGAGCCCTGGCGTCCTGAATTAAGGATTCGCCCAACATGTCCCGCAGCCAGCTAACCGTCCACATCCCCTTACGAATACCGTACCCCTCGTACAGCAGCGTTTCGGGGATGGAGGACATAATCGGCCAGTAGGCGACGGGATCTTTCGGCAGCGCTTTGCCGTTCATCATCAGGGCGATATAGGTGCCTAATGAGATAACCGCCGTTTCGTCATCCAGCAACCCTGCGCCGAGCGCCTCAACCGGCTTATCGCTGGTGGTGCAGATCACGGGTAATCCTGACGGGAAGCCGGTTGCGCGGGCGGCCTGATCGGTGAGATGACCCAGAATCGAGCCGGGCATCTGCACGTCGAATAGCATCCGGCGCGGAATATTAAACTGCTTAACGACCTCGTCGTTGTCGCTCCACCCCCAGGTTTTATAATCCACCGGCCACTGGCCAAAGTAGTTGGCGATATTGTCCTTAAACTCGCCGGTTAAGCGGTGCGACAGATAGCCGGAAAATGAGGTGACCCAGGCCACGTCGGGATTGGTATGCTCATAAGGCCGGGTGACGCGGGCGTCCTGCCAGCTAATGAGCGGTTCGGCGGGCGTACCGTCGGCTTTAAGGAGCGCGCGGCAGCAGCGGATAGAGCCGAGACCGATGCCGACAATATCCTCTTTCTGGCCGGTAAACCGACTCATCAGATCCTTCCCGGCGCAGCATAGCGAAGTCCACAAATCATCATCAGGGTGCTCCGCCGTATCGGCGTCCGGCGTGTGCATTGGCTGCAGCAGGCCTTTTCCCTCGCAGACCACATTTCCCTGCAGGTCGTACATCACGATCTTGGTGCTCTGGCTCCCGCCATCGATTCCAATGATGTATTTCTTCGACATTATTATTCTCCTTTAAATTTTCATCCTCACTCGCCGGCAGTCTCTGCGGCAAGCGATGCCTCGCGTTCTGTCGCGGCGTCGGTGCGGCGTATTTTTCGAAACAGCAAAAAGGTAAAGAGGATCACCATGCACAGCGCGGCGAGGCCCATCAGCCACATGTTGCGGTAGGCGTCCGCGGTGGGGAGGGTGTCCTGCCAGTGGCCAACGATCGGATAGACAAAAACGTCGGGCAGGAAGCCAATGACTGAGCAGATACCGACGGTTGTTCCCATGATGTAGCCCGGAGTCCGCGCTTCGCCGGGGCAGGCCCAATAGAGCCCGCGCGAAGCGTAGCAGGTGAAGCCCAGCAGCAGAATCAGGCCGATCCCCATCGCCACGGAGTGCGGGTTTGAATTGGTAGCCAGTAGCGCAACAAGCGCCAGAACCCCCACGATCGACAGCAGCTGAATGATGCGGGTTGGGGATTTTACTCTGCTGTAGGTGGTAATAATGCCGCCCAGCGGGCCGCAAATCGCGCGGAAGATTTTGTTGATGACAATCCCCATATAGCTCGCAGCCACCAGCGACATACCGTACATTTCCGTCAGGTAGTTGGTGGAGTAGCTGAGGATGGCGTAGATGGTAAAGACGCCAAAAATGACCATGCTGCAGTACCAGGTTGTGCTGATGCGCAGGACGGCGAGAATATCGCTTAGCTGAAACGCTTTTTTCTCTTCTTGCGCCGCGCCACCGCGCTGGGGCGCATCGCTGACAAAGAACCAGCACAATATCCCCAGCAGGATGTAAACCACGCTGTAAATCAGGATAACGACCTTCAGGCTATTGCTATCGTCGGGCGCGAAGCGGGAAAACGCCCACATGGTAAATACTGCCAGCGACATAACGCCAACGCCGCGTAGCCCCTCCATCCAGCCCATGATTTTTCCCTGCTCGCTATGATTGCCGAGCAGTGAGGCGGCCTTAATTGAAACGGACCACAGCATCAGAATGGTGGTGATGGCAAAGGCGACCTGAATGCAAAGCATGGCCCACAGCGGTGGATAGGTCGCCATTATTAAACCGAGCAGGCCGGTCACGATCATCGCCGAAGTAATCATTTTGCGATGCGAGAATTTGTCGGCAATAACCCCGCTGGGCGCATAGAGAATAATGGCGGTAATACCAAAGGTGCTCATAATTAAGCCGATTTCGGTATTGCTAAATCCCATGAATTTTGCCATTGGGATTTGATAAATATAGCGTAAATAGGCAAGGTCAAAGCTGACTCCGCCGCTAAAGCTAATAATGGCAAGTGTTATCCAACGGCGATATGAATTCTGTTGCATATCGTGATCTCATTTTGAATAGACGAAAAAAAGAGAAAAGTAAACCGCCTTTGCAGGTGGATTACTTTTCTCTGGTCTCTAGTAATTGCAGTTAGGAATAACATGCCGACATGGGTTTTAGTGTGAGAATAATCACGATTCGTAGTTTTATGCGTAATTTATGAATGAAATATTTATCTGTGATTACGATCACATTAGGTGTTCGGGCGCTGTGCTAAAAAATTAGCTCAGTTACCAGAGATAATGAGAAAGGTAACTTCCCTCTCGTGGGGGAAGTTACCTTTCTTTTTTTTTGCCTAAAGGAATTTGGAGCCAACTATGTCAATTGAATCTCTTAACGCGTTCTCAATGGATTTCTTCTCTTTGAAAGGTAAAACGGCAATTGTCACCGGCGGCAATAGCGGGCTGGGTCAGGCCTTTGCTATGGCTCTGGCGAAAGCGGGAGCGAATCTGTTTATCCCAAGCGTAGTAAAGGATAACGGAGAGACAAAAGAAATTATTGAAAAACAGGGTGTTGAAGTTGAGTTTATACAGGTGGATATTACCGCTAAAGGCGCACCGCAGCAGATCATCGCCGCCTGCTGTGAACGCTTTGGCACGGTCGATATCCTCATCAATAATGCCGGAATTTGTAAGCTGAATAAAGTGCTGGACTTCGGGCGTGCGGATTGGGATCCGATGATCGATGTTAACCTGACGGCGCCTTTCGAACTCAGCCATGAAGCGGCAAAAATTATGATTCCGCAAAACAGCGGTAAAATTATTAATATCTGCTCGTTGTTTTCTTATCTCGGAGGTCAGTGGTCACCGGCTTATTCGGCGACAAAACATGCGCTGGCTGGTTTCACTAAAGCATATTGCGATGAGTTAGGTCAGTATAATATTCAGGTCAACGGCATTGCCCCAGGATATTATACAACAGATATCACGCTGGCTACCCGGAGCAATCCCGAAACCAATCAGCGTGTGCTGGACCATATTCCTGCAAACCGCTGGGGTGATACTCAGGACTTAATGGGTGCGGCTATATTTTTAGCCAGTCAGGCATCCAATTATGTTAACGGCCATCTGTTGGTGGTCGACGGTGGTTATCTGGTGCGTTAACTCTTAATCGATGGTTTCTGTATTTTTATTAATTATGTCACAAATATCATTCAAGATGCGTCGGGGACGTAAGGGAATAAACCTCTGGTAATGTAGGGTCCAATGTTATTGAGGTTTATGAAAGCCGTTAATAATGAGGCAGCTTGAAGGGTGAAGTGTCTGTTCCGAATTAATTATCAGGAAGGTATTACTATGTCTTTATCCCGTGAAGCGATTGTTGACCAGTTAAAAGAACTCGTCGGTTCCGATCGCGTGATCACCGATGAAACCGTTTTAAAGCGCAACAGTATTGACCGCTTTCGTAAATATGCTGACATCCACGGTGTCTTTACGCTTCCGCTGCCCGCTGCGGTCGTTAAGCTAGGCTCGACAAAACAGGTTTCTGACGTACTGTCCTTTATGAACCAGCATAAGATCAACGGCGTACCGCGTACCGGCGCCTCGGCGACCGAAGGTGGCCTCGAAACCGTCGTGGAAAATTCTGTGGTGCTGGACGGTGCCGGGATGAACCAAATCCTGAATATTGATATTGAAAATATGCAGGCAACCGCGCAGTGCGGCGTGCCGCTGGAAATTCTCGAAAATGCGCTGCGGGCAAAAGGCTACACCACCGGGCACTCGCCGCAGTCTAAGCCGCTGGCGCAGATGGGCGGCCTGGTGGCAACCCGCAGCATCGGCCAGTTTTCCACGCTCTACGGGGCGATTGAAGATATGGTTGTCGGGCTGGAAGCCGTGCTGCCCGACGGCACCGTCACTCGCATCAAGAACGTTCCGCGCCGCGCCGCCGGGCCCGATATTCGCCATATCATCATCGGCAACGAAGGTGCGCTGTGCTATATCACCGAAGTGACGGTGAAAATCTTCAGGTTCACGCCGGAAAATAACCTGTTCTACGGATACGTTCTGGATGACATGAAGGTGGGCTTCAGCATTCTGCGTGAGGTCATGGTGGAAGGCTACCGTCCGTCGATCGCCCGTCTGTACGATGCCGAGGACGGCACCCAGCACTTTACCCATTTTGCCGATGGCAAATGCGTGCTGATCTTTATGGCCGAAGGCAACCCGCTGATGGCGAAAGCAACCGGGGAAGGGATTGCGCAAGTTGTCGCGCGCTATCCGCAGTGCCGGCGCGTAGACAGCAAGCTGATCGAAACCTGGTTCAACCACCTCAACTGGGGCCCGGAAAAAGTGGCCGCCGAACGCGTACAGATCCTCAAAACCGGCAATATGGGCTTTACCACAGAGGTGTCGGGCTGCTGGAGCTGCATCAATGAGATCTATGAAAGCGTAATCAACCGCATCCGCACTGAGTTCCCGCACGCGGACGATATCACTATGCTGGGCGGCCACTCTTCTCATAGCTATATGAACGGCACCAATATGTACTTCGTCTACGACTACAACGTAGTGGACTGTAAGCCGGAAGAGGAAATTGATAAATACCATAACCCGCTCAACAAGATTATCTGCGAAGAGACGATTCGCCTCGGCGGCTCAATGGTACATCACCACGGAATTGGTAAACATCGCGTTCACTGGAGCAAGCTGGAGCACGGCAGCGCGTGGCCGTTGCTGGAAGGGCTGAAGAAGCAGTTTGATCCAAACGGAATTATGAATACCGGAACGATTTACCCGATTGAAAAATAATAGTTATATCCAAAATAATTCGAGTTGCTTGCAGGCGGCAAGAGAGTCAATTATCTGGAGCATAGATAGCTATGTTGGATGAGCGACAAATCTGTCCGGAACAGATTTGAACGCCGTGTTGCGGCGGCCATCAAGAGCAAGGTTCATGGATGAGCCTGGTTACAAGGCTAACGAACAGGCAGCTTGAAGTATGACGGGTATGTACGGCTTCTCAACCGGGAAGCCGTTTTTGCCGGACCATGAAGGGGGAGAAATGAACGCTTCACCGGTGAGAATGGACGACCTGCCGCTTAACGGCTTTCACTGCCGTATTGCCGCGCTAACCTTCGGCGCGCATCTGGTTGACGGCTACGTCCTCGGCGTTATCGGTTACGCCATTATCCAACTGACCCCCGCCATGCTCCTGACGCCTTTTATGGCCGGGATGATCGGCGGGGCGGCGCTGCTTGGGCTGTTCATTGGTAGCCTGATCCTGGGGTGGGTCTCGGATCACATTGGCCGGCAGAAGATTTTCACCCTCAGCTTTGTCCTGATTACCATCGCCTCTTTTCTGCAGTTTTTTGCCACCACTCCTGAACAGCTTATTGGCCTGCGGATCCTGATAGGCATTGGGCTGGGCGGGGATTACTCCGTGGGTCATACCCTGCTCGCCGAATTCGCGCCGCGCCGGCATAGAGGCATCCTGCTCGGGGCGTTTAGCGTGGTGTGGACTATCGGGTACGTACTGGCAAGCCTCGTCGGGCACCATTTTATTAGCGAAAACCCGGAGGCCTGGCGCTGGCTGCTGGCCTCGTCCACGCTGCCGGCCCTGCTAATCACGCTGCTGCGCTGGGGGACGCCGGAGTCTCCGCGCTGGCTATTACGCCAGGGCCGCTTCGCCGAGGCTCATGCGGTGGTGCGGCGCTGCTTTGGTCCGCACGTGCTGCTCGGCGACGAGGTGGTGACGGCAACCAATAAACGGATCGGAACGCTGTTTTCACCGCGCTACTGGCGGCGAACGGCATTTAACAGCATCTTCTTCGTCTGCCTGGTAATCCCGTGGTTCGTTATCTATACCTGGCTGCCCACCATCGCGGAAACCATCGGTCTTGAAGATGCGCTGACCGCCAGCCTGTTGCTGAATGCGCTGCTGATCGTTGGCGCGCTGCTGGGCCTGGTATTAACCCATTTGCTGGCCCATCGTCACTTCCTGCTCGGCAGCTTTCTGCTGCTGGCGACGACGTTAATCGCCATGGCCTTCCTGCCGGCAGGCAGCCCCTGGACGCTGCTGCTTTTTATCCTGTTTAGTACCACGATTTCGGCGGTCAGCAATCTGGTGGGGATCCTACCGGCGGAAAGCTTTCCTACGGATATCCGCTCGCTGGGCGTTGGCTTCGCAACCGCCATGAGCCGGCTTGGGGCCGCGATCGGCACCGGCCTGCTGCCCTGGACCCTGGCGCAGTGGGGGATGACGGTCACCCTTTTGCTACTGGCCGGCGTACTGCTGATCGGCTTTGTGGTGACCTGGCTGTGGGCCCCGGAAACCAAAGCGCTGCCGCTGGCCTCTGCCGGGAGCGGCGACAAAAGACAAGGAGGAGCGAATGAACATTCTGTTGGCGTTTAAGCCGGAGCCTGACGCCGGCATGCTGGCGGAAAAGGACTGGCAGGCCGCCGCGCTGGATACCTGCGGGCCGGATGTCGCACTATTGCGCAGCGCTATCGGCGCCGATGAGCAGGCTGCCGCCGCGCTGCTGCTGGCCCAGCGCAATGCGGGCTGCGAGATGACCTTGAGCGCATTAAGCATTGGCGACGAGCGCGCGCTGCACTGGCTGCGCTACTTTGCCGCGCTGGGGTTTGACCAGCGGGTGCTGTTGGAGACGGCAGCGGATCTGCGTTTTGCGCCATCGTTTATCGCCGGACAGATCGCCGACTGGCAGCGTAGCCACGGCGGGGAGCTGATCGTGACCGGCTGTCAGAGCAGCGAGGGGCAAAATGGCCAGACGCCGTTTCTGCTGGCGGAAATGCTCGGCTGGCCCTGCTTCAGCCAGGTTGAACGCTTTACGCTCGAACCGCTTTTTGCCGTTGTCGAGCAGCGCACGGATTCCGGCATCCGCCGCTGCCGGGTGCGGCTACCGGCGGTGATTGCGGTCAGGCAGTGCGGTGAAGTGGCGCTCCCGGTACCCGGCATGCGCCAGCGCCTGGCGGCGGCAAAGGCGGACATCGTGCGTCAGGCGGCAACCGTTGAGGCGACGCCTGACGTTCAGTGCCGGCGCTTGACGCGGCCAGCGCAGCGGCGAGCGGCCGTTATCGTTGAGGGCGCGACGGTGCAGGAGAAAGCCGGGGCGCTATGGGAGAACTATTTATGCCGGAGGATGCGGCCATGAAGATAGCGATGGTTATGGCGGCCGACGATAGCGCCGCGATGGGAGGCTGGCTGGCGGCAAACGATCTCGGTGCGGAGGATCTGCAGCGCTGGACGCCAGATGATGAGGTGGAGGTTGCCGGGCAGCTTCTGGATGCGCTGGTCGATCAGTGGCGACAGACGCCGGTCGACGTGGTGCTATTCCCGGCGGGAGCGCTGGCTGATGAGCTGGCCACGCGGCTGGCCTGGCGCCTGCGAGGAGGCAGCGTATGCCAGGTGCTATCGTTGAATGCGCCGGAGGGTCGGGTAACGAAGTCTCATTGGGGTAATGCGCTTACGGCCACGCTGGAGGTGAGCGCCCGGCCGCTGTGCCTCTCCCTGGCGCGCCAGCCCGGAGGGAATGCGCCTGGGGATTTTCCTGACGGTTTGCCGGAGCGCCGAATCATACCGGCGGAGCAGCCCGAGTGGCTGACGGAGATTGAGCGCGTTGAGCGCGCGGGCGCGCACCCTTTGCTGGCGGCGGAGCGGGTGCTGGTTGTCGGGCAGGGCGGGGAAGAGGCCGATGCGGGAGGCATTGCGTCGTTTGCGCAAAGCCTGGGCGCGGAAGCGGGCTACAGCCGAGCGCGAGTGATGAATGGCGGCTATGATGCCGATCGCCTGGTGGGTATTTCCGGCCATCTGTTGGCTCCGGATATCTGCATTGTGGCTGGCGCATCAGGGGCGGCGGCGCTGATGGCGGGAGTGCGTGGGAGCCGATTTATCGTGGCGATTAATCATGACGCCAGCGCGCCGGTATTTTCTCAGGCGGATGTCGGCATCGTGGATGACTGGCTACCGGTACTGAAAGCACTGGTAGCCTGTACGCAGGATTAATTAAGCTGCTTCGCTAATTTCCAGACGCCGGTGTTGGTGGTCGACAGGGCCGCCACGCCGGCTTTCATCGCATTACGCGCATCCTCTTCGTCGCAGACCAGGCCGCCGGCAATCAGCGGCTGGCGAATTTTCTCCGTTACCCACCCCAGCACTTTTGGCATGCAGCCCGGCAGGATTTCAATACAGTCCGGGTTGGACTGCGCCACCTGCTTGTCGATATTGTGAAAGGAAATCGAGTCGACGATAAACAGGCGATGAATGCAGAAAAAGCCTTCCGCTCTGGCCGCTTTTAGCATCGGCGCTTTGGTGCTGATGATCCCGTCCGCTTCGGTAACCAGCTTCAAAAACTGAATCACCACCTCTTTATTCGACGCCCCCTCCAGCAGGTCGACATGAATAAACGCGTATTTACCGGCGTTTTTGATTTTCTTCACGATATTGCTGATGGTGCAGATATTACCGTACAGCACGGAAATAAACTGGCACTCGGAATCGATGGCTAACTGCAGGCTGGCGTTATCTTTGACGGCCGCAATGACCGGGTTTTGTCGTAGCAGGTGTAACAGGGGCATGGTGTGTCCTTCGTATTTTACTCGTCATCATTCAGGCTGCGGGGGCGCGAGCGTTCCTGCAGCCTGAATTATAACGAGTCGTTTTATTAGCCGAAACGGAACGTAATACCGAATCCAGAGTCAGGATAGCGCCATTCTTTGAGCGTTGCCTCATCGCATAATAGCCGGCAGGTGCCGCACTCCAGGCATCCCCGATAGTCGACCTGCACGCCGCCTTCCGCCGTTCGCGAAAAAAGCCCGGCGGGACAGGAGGCAATAAGCAGTTCGACGACTTCCCGGTCGGGCGTAGCCGTCGGGACAATATGCGGGTCGGCGGCGGGGCGCCAGACGTTACGTGCTACAGACATCGTAAGCTCCGGATAAGATCGCCTGCCAGATGACGCAGGCCGTGACGGCGAAGATGACGCCAGACTATCTGACGCAGCGGCGGGACCGGGCCTTCGCCCTGCTGCCAGAGTTCGCGGGAGATATCGTCCATCAGCGCGGGCCAGCGGCGATACCAGCCGGGGCGCTGCAGCAGCGCGGGAACGTGCCGGTAGCGCTGGAGCACGTCCCACAGCAGGCTGCGCTCGATCTCCTGATGGTATTGCGCGAACAGATTTTGCGGCGCGCCGTGCCGACAGGCCTGGATTAACGTTTGCGCCGCCGCCTGGGCGCCGATTAAGGCCATGTCCATCCCGCGCACGGTGAAGCCGGTATTGACGCAGGTGCGCAGCGCGTCGCCCACCAGCAGCCAGCCTTCTCCGGCATACTGCGCCGGCATGCCGTGCAGGCCGCCTTCAGGTACCAGATGCGCGCCATATTCCAGCGTTTCGCTACCGTGCAGCAGAGGACGCAGGGCCGGATGCGATTTGAGACGATCCAGCAGCCCGGAGGCAGGAACCGCACCTTTTCCCAGCGAGGAGAGTGGACATACGATACCGAATGAGAGCGTATCCTGATTGGTATAAAGGAACGCGCCGCCGGGTAAATCGCCGCAGACTCCGCCGGTGAATATCATGGCGGAGCCCTCGTTGCCCTCGAGGCGGAAACGATCCTCCAGCGTCTTGCGCTCCATCGCCAGCACCGCTTTGATCCCCAGCGCCATGGCGGTTGGGGACGGGCGAGAGAGTAAACCGTGACGCTCCGCCAGCTCGCTATTGGCCCCTTCCGCCAGCACCACGTAGCGGGCGCGCAGCGTTTCGTTATCGCAAATGACCCCGCAAACCCGGCCGTTTTCGCGATACAGCGCCGCCACCGTCGCGCCGGTAATGCACTGGACGCCTTCGCCTTCGGCCTGGCTAACCAGCCACGGATCGAAGCGGGCGCGCAGTAAACTCCAGGAGTCGCCGCCGGGCTGCAGGCTGGAATAGGTTGTGGCGCCATCGTCGGTCAGCAGGGTCAGGTTTTCCTGGGTGATACGGCGTTCAAGCGGCGCGGATTGTTGAAAATGAGGGAGCAGTTCGGCGAGCGCGCGGCAGTACAGGCGCCCGCCGGAGAGATTTTTACTGCCGGGAATTTCGCCGCGTTCGAGCAGCAGGACCGAAAGCCCCGCCCGTGCGCAGCGTAGAGCGCAGGCGGTGCCGGCTATTCCTGCGCCGATGATAATAATATCAAAATCGTCAGCCATGTTGCGCCCCAGTGACCCAGAACGCATAGGCTAACATGACGTTATTTAAGGAATATTGACCATCGACACAAAGGCTTTAATCACTCGCCGCGATAGATGCAGCCTGCGGTACAGGTTTCTTTGATCATCACGGCGCTCAGCAGCGGCACCAGCGGTTTCATCTGCTGCCAAATCCACTTCGCCAGCACTTCGCTGGTTGGGTTTTCCAGACCGGGAATGTCGTTCAGGTAGTAGTGATCCAGGCGATCGTAGGTCGGTTTAAACGCCGCCTTGAGCTCGGCAAAATCCATGATCCAGCCCGTGTGGGGATCGACTTCACCGGTAATCTCCAGACGCACCATAAAAGAGTGGCCGTGCAGGCGACCGCACTTATGACCTTCCGGTACGTGAGGCAGGTGATGGGCGGCTTCGAAGGTGAAATCTTTAAACAGGGTGGTGGACATCTCTTACTCTCAATAAGACAAAAAAACCGCCGTAGGGTACCGGAAAGCGGTTTTTTTATCATTAACTAAAACGGTCCTGAGCGAAATATCGACGTATTTACCCACGAGTACCTTAATATTCTTTTTAATTTCATAGCGTTGGCTAATCGTTTTTGTTGTTAATAACTATAACTAAAACAGGTTAGTCCATTTGGTTATTTGTTATTTCCATCCCTTCTTTAATTGTTACTATCGGCGCCGTTAACCTTATAACTCGTCATACTTCGAGCCGCATGTGCGTTGGCAATAACTCGGCCCATCCTTGGGCCTCGCCCTAACGGGCGCAGTGAACAGCGTTCAAATTCGTTCCTGACGAATTTGTCCTCGACCACCCCGGTCACTTACTTAGATAAGCTCCCGGGGGTGAACTGCGTCGCCGCCTGCCTGCAACTCGAATTATTTAGAGTAAATACATCCTCTTCTGTTTTTGCCGCGCTGACAGGGTGCGAATAACAGCTTTGCTTACTGGAACATAACGACGCATGACGACACAGGCCCCACCTTCCAATTTGCTCCCGCTGAACCCGGAGCAACTGGCACGCCTTCAGGCGGCCACGACAGACTTCACCCCGACTCAGCTTGCCTGGGTTTCGGGCTACTTTTGGGGCGTGCTGAATCAGCACTCCGGCGCAGCCACAGCGGTTCCTGCTCAGGCTGCAGAAATGCCGGGCATTACTCTGATTTCAGCATCGCAAACCGGCAACGCACGCCGCGTGGCGGAAGCGCTGCGTGACGATCTGATCGCCGCGCAGCTGAACGTGAAACTGGTGAACGCAGGCGACTATAAATTCAAACAAATTGCCTCCGAAAAGCTGCTGGTTATCGTGACGTCGACGCAAGGTGAGGGCGAGTCGCCGGAAGAGGCCGTTGCGCTGCATAAATTCCTGTTTTCCAAAAAAGCGCCGAAGCTTGAGGGTACCGCCTTTGCGGTATTTGGCTTAGGTGATACCTCTTACGAATTCTTCTGCCAGTCCGGAAAAGATTTTGACAGCCGTCTGGCTGAGCTGGGCGCTGAACGTCTGCTGGATCGCGTTGACGCAGACGTCGAGTACCAGCCTGCGGCGGCAGAATGGCGCGCGCGGGTTGTTGAAGTCTTGAAATCTCGTGCGCCCGTCGCGGCTCCGGCCCAGGGCGCGACGAGCGGGGCGGTGAATGACATTCACTCCAGCCCGTATACCAAAGAAGCGCCGCTGACGGCGACGCTGGCGGTGAATCAGAAAATCACCGGCCGCGATTCTGAAAAAGATGTACGTCATATTGAAATCGATCTCGCTGACTCCGGTCTGCGTTACCAGCCGGGCGATGCGCTGGGCGTCTGGTATCAGAACGATCCGGCTCTGGTGAAAGAGCTGGTTGAGCTGCTGTGGCTGAAAGGTGATGAGCCGGTCACGGTTGACGGCAAAACCCTGCCGCTGGCGGAAGCGCTGGAATGGCATTTCGAGTTAACGGTCAATACCGCTAACATCGTTGAGAATTACGCGACCTTAACCCGCAGCGAAACCCTGCTGCCGCTGGTGGGCGATAAAGCGCAGCTCCAGCACTATGCCGCGACCACGCCGATTGTCGATATGGTGCGTTTCTCTCCGGCGCAGCTGGATGCCGACGCGTTAATTGGCCTGCTGCGTCCGCTGACGCCGCGTCTTTACTCCATTGCCTCATCGCAGGCGGAAGTAGAAAGCGAAGTCCATATCACCGTGGGCGCCGTTCGCTACGATATCGAAGGCCGCGCTCGCGCTGGCGGTGCGTCCAGCTTCCTTGCCGACCGTGTCGAAGAAGATGGCGAAGTTCGCGTTTTTATTGAACACAACGACAACTTCCGCCTGCCTGCTAACCCGCAGACGCCGGTAATTATGATTGGCCCCGGTACCGGTATCGCGCCGTTCCGCGCCTTCATGCAGCAGCGTGCGGCGGACGGTGCGGAAGGCAAGAACTGGCTGTTCTTCGGCAACCCGCACTTTACGGAAGATTTCCTTTATCAGGTGGAGTGGCAACGCTACGTCAAAGAAGGCGTGCTGAGCCGTATCGACCTGGCCTGGTCCCGCGATCAACAACAAAAAGTCTATGTTCAGGACAAGCTGCGCGAGCAGGGGGCCGAACTGTGGCGCTGGATTAATGACGGCGCCCATATTTATGTCTGCGGCGATGCCAATCGTATGGCGAAAGACGTTGAGCAGACGTTGCTGGAAGTGATTGCCGAATTTGGCGCGATGGACGCCGAAGCGGCGGACGAATTTTTGAGTGAGCTGCGCGTTGAGCGCCGTTATCAGCGAGATGTCTACTAATGAGCGAAAAACATCCAGGACCTCTGGTGGTCGAAGGTAAACTGACCGACGCCGAGCGCATGAAGGTAGAGAGCAACTACCTGCGCGGCACGATCGCAGAAGACTTAAACGACCCCCTTACCGGCGGCTTTAAAGGCGACAACTTTCTGCTGATTCGCTTTCACGGCATGTATCAGCAGGATGACCGCGACATTCGCGCCGAGCGTGCGGCACAGAAGCTGGAGCCGCGTCATGCGATGCTGCTGCGCTGTCGTCTGCCTGGGGGCGTGATCACCACTACGCAGTGGCAGGCGATTGATAAATTTGCCGCCGATAACACCATTTACGGCAGTATTCGTCTGACCAACCGCCAGACCTTCCAGTTCCACGGTATTCTGAAGAAGAATGTGAAGCCGGTGCATCAGATGCTGCACTCGGTTGGCCTGGACGCGCTGGCCACCGCCAACGACATGAACCGTAACGTGCTGTGCACCTCTAACCCGCACGAGTCTCAGCTGCATGCTGAAGCCTACGAGTGGGCGAAAAAGATCTCCGAGCACCTGCTGCCGCGTACCCGCGCCTATGCGGAGATCTGGCTCGATCAGAAAAAGGTCGCCACCACCGACGAAGAACCGATCCTCGGCCAGACCTACCTGCCGCGTAAGTTCAAAACCACCGTGGTGATCCCGCCGCAGAACGATATCGATCTGCACGCCAACGACATGAACTTCGTGGCGATTGCCGAAAATGGCAAGCTGGTAGGCTTTAACCTGCTGGTGGGCGGCGGGTTGTCTATTGAGCACGGCAACAAAAAAACCTACGCCCGTACGGCGAGCGAGTTTGGCTATCTGCCGCTGGAGCACACTCTGGCGGTCGCGGAAGCGGTCGTCACTACCCAGCGCGACTGGGGTAACCGTACTGACCGTAAAAATGCGAAAACCAAATATACTCTTGAGCGCGTCGGCGTCGAAACCTTCAAAGCCGAAGTGGAGCGCCGGGCGGGGATCAAGTTTGAACCGATCCGCCCGTATGAGTTCACCGGTCGCGGCGATCGCATCGGCTGGGTCAAAGGGATCGACAAAAAATGGCACCTGACGCTGTTTATTGAAAACGGACGTATTCTTGATTATCCGGGCCGTCCGCTGAAAACCGGTCTGCTGGAGATCGCAAAGATCCATCAGGGCGAGTTCCGTATTACGGCGAACCAGAACCTGATTATTGCCGGCGTACCGGAGACGGAAAAGGCGCGGATTGAAAAGCTGGCGCGCGACCACGGGCTGATGAATGCGGTCACCCCGCAGCGTGAAAACTCGATGGCCTGCGTCTCCTTCCCGACCTGTCCGCTGGCGATGGCCGAAGCAGAACGCTTCCTGCCGTCGTTTATTGATAAGGTTGACGGGATCATGGGCAAGCACGGCGTGAGCGATGAGCATATCGTGACGCGTGTGACCGGCTGTCCGAACGGCTGCGGTCGTGCGATGCTGGCGGAAGTCGGGCTGGTGGGTAAAGCGCCGGGTCGCTACAACCTGCATCTCGGCGGTAACCGCAGCGGGACGCGTATTCCACGGATGTATCGCGAGAACATTACCGAGTCGGAGATTCTCGACTCGATCGACGAACTGGTAGGGCGCTGGGCGAAAGAGCGCGAAGCGGGTGAAGGCTTCGGCGACTTTACGGTGCGTGCGGGCATCATTCGCCCGGTGCTCGACCCAGCCCGTGATTTCTGGGAATAAGCCCGGCATCGCCCGGAAGCGCTAAGCTTATCGGGTACTGGTTTTGTAGGCCGGGCAAATGCAGTACGCCCGGCAGAACAGGCAAATGAGGTCTTTATGTCCGTACTCGATCTACACGTCCTTAACGAATTACCGAAGGTCGATCGCATTTTGCAACTGGCGGAAACCAACAGCCAGCTGGAAAAGCTGAGCGCGGAAGCGCGCGTTGCGTGGGCGCTGGAAAACCTTCCGGGCGAATACGTGCTCTCTTCAAGCTTTGGTATTCAGGCGGCGGTGAGCCTGCATCTGGTTAATCAGGTACGGCCGGATATTCCGGTCATTCTGACCGATACCGGCTATCTGTTCCCGGAAACCTATCGGTTTATCGACGAGTTAACGGATAAGCTCAAGTTGAACCTGAAGGTCTATCGGGCGAAGGAGAGCGCCGCCTGGCAGGAAGCACGCTACGGTAAGCTGTGGGAGCAGGGCGTTGAAGGCATTGAGAAATACAATGAGATCAACAAAGTCGAACCGATGAACCGGGCCCTGGAAGCGCTGAACGCGCAAACCTGGTTTGCGGGACTCCGTCGGGAACAGTCCGGTAGCCGCGCCACGCTCCCGGTGCTGGCCATTCAGCGCGGGGTCTTTAAGGTGCTGCCAATCATCGACTGGGATAACCGCACCGTCTATCAATATCTGCAGAAGCACGGCCTCACCTATCATCCGCTGTGGGAACAGGGATACCTTTCGGTAGGGGATACCCACACCACCCGCAAATGGGAACCGGGGATGGCGGAAGAAGAGACGCGCTTCTTCGGCCTGAAGCGCGAGTGCGGACTGCACGAAGGCTAAGTCAGCGACGACCGTTTCCTGAGACAAAGCCCTCAGTCTGAACGACGAGGGCTTTTTTCATGTCGCCGGACAGCGAATTAGCTCTGCTTTTCCGCCTTTGCCAGCTCTTTTATCAGCGGCAGCATCACCTTGACGACATCGCGGCTGCGGTGTTCGATACGACCCGGCAGAGCCTTATCAATATGCTGCTGGTTATCCAGCTGTACGTCATGCCAGCTGGTTCCTCGCGGGAAGGAGGCGGATTTGTTGCGCTGTTGATAGCCATCTTTCTTACCCAGAGACCAGTTCGTGGCCTCCACGGACAGGACCGGGATCCCCGCGCTATCAAAAATGCTGGCGTCATTACAGCAGCCGGTACCCTGCGGATAATCATGATTGAGGCCAGGGTTGGTATAGGCGGTAATCCCTTTGCTGCGCGCAATAGCCAGCGCGCGGTCTCGGGTGAGTTTGCGAATCGAGGCGGGAGTGCTGCGCCCGCTATTAAAATAGAGCTTATCGCCAACCACCAGATTATCGAGATTAATCACCAGCAGCGTATTTTTCTTCTCCGCATCGCTCATTCGCTTCAGGATATTTTGCGCGCCGAGATTACCTTCCTCTTCACCGCTGGAAGCAATAAAGCGAATGCCGTAGTGAGTGGACACATTTTTCAACCGCTCGGCCAGCTCCAGCAATACGCCCACGCCGACGGCATTATCGTCGATGCCCTGCAGGGTCAGGCCGCCAAGGTTGCGTTCGACGTCAGCATCGCTCATGGGCGCATAGGTGTCGAGGTGCGCCATCACAATGATCTGCTGGCGAGCCGCGCCTTCATGGGCGGCAATGACGGTGCTGCCGGTGACGTTTTGCCAGTTTTTCCGTTTATCCGTATTGCTGTAGATATAACGCGCGTGGAAGCTGCGGATGTCGCTTTGATAGCCCATTTGGGCAAACTGCTGACGCACATAGTCCGCCGACAGCATTTCAGCGGGCGAACCGGTCATTCTTCCGGGAAAAACAGTCGCGATATGACGAGCCTGGGTATTTGCGGTTTCGCCCATGGCGCTGAAAGCCGGGGCGGAGAAGACAAAACCTGCGCCAAGCGCCAGGGGAAGGAGGCGGCGGCACAACGCGGAAAACATAGCGGGGGTCCTTTCTCGAGGGAAAAATTTAACGCTCATAGTATGAAACTGTGACTGCGGTTAAACAATTTCATTTGCTCTTAAATAGCGGAAAAACCGCGCGTTAAGCACTTTTTGATATTTGCTTTTTCAGGTCGTTATTCTTTTGGGTAACTACTCATTCCATTTAGTAATTTCATTTGCTCTAAACAGCACCCTATAGTCGCTCTATGACTGATTGTAAGCGAGTTGTTGCAACGTGGACTATTTGCCCCTGTTTGCCGAATTGAAAGAAAAACCGGTGCTGGTTATTGGCGGCGGAGACATTGCGGCGCGCAAAATTATGTTCTTGCGCCGGGCAGGAGCCAACGTGCAGGTTGTGGCGGCAGCATTATCTGAAGAGGTCGCCGCGCTGGTTGAACGCCAGGAGATTCAGTGGCGGGCCCATGAGTTTGAAGAGCAACAGCTGGACGATGTCTTTTTAGCGATCGCCGCGACCGACGATGATGCGCTCAATCAGCGGGTTTCCGCTGCCGCCAACGCCCGTTACCGGTTGGTGAACGTTGTCGATAATCAGCCGCTCTGCTCGGTGGTGTTTCCCTCCATCGTGGACCGTTCTCCGCTGCTGATAGCGATATTCTCCGGCGGTTCAGCACCGGTATTGTCCCGGCTGATTCGCGAAAAAATCGAAGCGCTGCTGCCCACTAACCTGGGACGCGTCGCCGAGGCGGCCAGCTACTGGCGGCATCATATCAAAACGCATCTGACGACGACGGCAGCACGGCGGCACTTCTGGGAGCGGGTCTTCAATGGCCGTTTTGCCAGTCTGATGATTGCCGGAAATAAAGCCGCCGCCGATAAGGCGTTGGAAGAAGAACTGCATCAGCCGGAAAAACGGCTGGGTGAAATTATTCTCGTCGGCGCCGGGCCGGGCGATGCCGGGCTGCTGACGCTGCGCGGCCTGCAGGCGGTACAGAAGGCGGACGTGGTGTTTTATGACCATCTGGTGACGCCGGAGATCCGCGAACTGGTGCGCCGCGATGCCGAGATGATCTGCGTGGGTAAGCGCGCGGGCGAACACTCGGTGCCGCAGCATGAAACGAATCAGATGCTGGTCGACGCAGCGCGAGAAGGCAAAACGGTGGTGCGCCTGAAAGGCGGCGATCCGTTTATTTTCGGACGCGGCGGCGAAGAACTACAGGCGGCCGCCGCCGCAGGGATTCCGTTTCAGGTGGTCCCGGGCGTAACGGCTGCTGCCGGGGCGACGGCCTATGCCGGCATTCCGCTGACCCATCGCGATTACGCCCAGAGCGTCACCTTCGTCACCGGTCATTACAAGGCCGACAGCGCCGCGCACGACTGGTCGCTGCTGGCGCAAAGCCGACAGACGCTGGCTATCTACATGGGCACCATGAAAGCGGCGGAAATCAGCGCGCAGCTGATCGCCCACGGTCGGGATAGCAATACGCCGGTGGCGGTGATTTCTCGCGGTACTCGCGCCGATCAGCAAACGATAACGGGCACCTTACAGCAGCTCGAAGCGCTGGCGAAAGATGCCCCGATGCCCGCTCTGCTGGTCGTGGGCGAAGTGGTGCAATTACACCACCAGCTCGCCTGGTTTCAACAAACAACTCAAGCAGATGCGTTTAACGCGTCTGTGGTGAATCTGGCTTAAGGAACGGTTATGGACCAAAAACGACTCACTCACCTGCGGCAACTGGAGGCTGAAAGCATCCACATTATTCGCGAGGTGGCCGCCGAATTCTCTAACCCGGTGATGATGTACTCCATCGGTAAAGATTCCAGCGTCATGCTGCATCTGGCGCGTAAAGCGTTTTATCCGGGAACCCTGCCTTTTCCGCTGCTGCACGTTGATACCGGCTGGAAATTCCGCGAAATGTATGAATTCCGCGACCGTACTGCCAAAGCCTACGGCTGCGAGCTGCTGGTGCACAAAAACCCGGAAGGGGTGGCGATGGGGATTAACCCGTTTGTTCACGGCAGCGCCAAGCACACCGACATCATGAAGACCGAAGGTCTGAAGCAGGCGCTGGACAAATACGGCTTTGATGCCGCCTTCGGCGGCGCCCGTCGCGACGAAGAAAAATCGCGCGCCAAAGAGCGCATCTACTCTTTCCGCGACCGTTTCCACCGCTGGGATCCGAAAAACCAGCGTCCGGAGCTGTGGCACAACTACAACGGCCAGATTAACAAGGGCGAAAGCATCCGTGTCTTCCCGCTCTCCAACTGGACCGAGCTGGATATCTGGCAGTACATCTATCTGGAAAATATCGAAATCGTTCCGCTGTATCTGGCGGCCGAGCGTCCGGTGCTTGAACGCGACGGTATGCTGATGATGATTGATGACGATCGTATCGATCTGCAACCGGGCGAGATGATCAAAAAGCAGATGGTGCGCTTCCGTACTTTAGGCTGCTGGCCGCTGACCGGCGCGGTGGAATCCAACGCGCAAACGCTGCCGGAGATTATTGAAGAGATGCTGGTCTCCACAACCAGCGAGCGTCAGGGTCGTATGATTGACCGCGACCAGGCCGGCTCCATGGAGCTGAAGAAACGTCAGGGGTATTTCTAAGGAGCCGCCATGAACACGACAATTGCCCAACAAATTGCTAATGAAGGCGGCGTAGAAGCTTATCTGCACGCGCAACAGCACAAAAGCCTGCTGCGCTTCCTGACCTGCGGCAGCGTCGATGACGGGAAAAGTACCCTGATTGGCCGCCTGCTGCACGATACCCGACAGATTTACGAAGATCAGCTCTCATCGCTGCATAATGACAGTAAGCGTCACGGCACGCAGGGTGAAAAACTGGATCTGGCGCTGCTGGTGGATGGCCTGCAGGCTGAACGCGAGCAGGGCATCACCATCGATGTCGCCTATCGCTATTTCTCTACCGAGAAACGCAAATTTATTATCGCCGACACCCCGGGGCACGAGCAGTACACCCGCAATATGGCCACCGGCGCTTCCACCTGCGATCTGGCGATTCTGCTGATGGATGCGCGCAAAGGCGTGCTCGATCAGACTCGCCGTCATAGCTTTATCTCGACGCTGCTGGGAATTAAAAACCTGGTGGTGGCGGTGAATAAAATGGATCTGGTGGATTTTAGCGAAGAGACGTTTAATCGCATTCGCGAAGAGTACCTCACCTTTGCCGGGCAGCTGCCGGGTGACGTTGATATTCGCTTTGTTCCGCTTTCTGCCCTTGAAGGGGACAACGTCGCGACCCAGAGCGTCAGCATGCCGTGGTACAGCGGCCCGACGCTGCTGGAAGTGCTGGAAACCGTTGAAATCCGTCGCGTGGTGGAAAATCAACCGCTGCGTTTCCCGGTCCAGTTTGTTAACCGGCCCAACCTCGACTTCCGCGGTTTCTCCGGGACCGTGGCTTCCGGCAGCGTGAAGGTCGGACAGCGCCTGAAGGTACTGCCATCGGGCGTTGAATCCAGCGTGGCGCGTATTGTGACGTTTGACGGCGACCTGCAGGAAGCCGGTGCCGGTGAAGCCATCACTATCGTGTTGAAAGATGAGATTGATATCAGCCGCGGCGACCTGTTGGTCGATGCGCAGGTGACGCTGCCCGCGGTGCAAAGCGCCAGCGTGGATGTGGTGTGGATGGCCGAGCAGGCGTTAGCCCCGGGCCAGAGCTATGACATTAAAATTGCCGGCAAGAAAACGCGCGCGCGTGTCGACGGGATTCGTTATCAGGTTGATATCAATAATTTGACCCAGCGCGAAGTCGAGTCGCTGCCGCTGAACGGGATTGGACTTGTCGATTTGACCTTCGACGAGCCGCTGGTGCTGGACAAATATCAGCATAACCCGGTAACCGGCGGGCTGATCTTCATCGACCGGTTGACCAACGTCACGGTAGGTGCCGGCATGGTGCGCGAACCGCTGGAACAGCGCCAGGCATCGACATCCTCCTTCAGCGCGTTTGAACTGGAACTGAATCAGCTGATCCGTAAACACTTCCCGCACTGGGACGCGCGCGACCTGCTGGGAGGCAAGTAATGGCCCGGCATGACGAAAACGTCGTCTGGCACGCCCATCCGGTCACCCGGGAGCAGCGCGAACAACACCACGGCCATCGCGGCGTGGTGCTGTGGTTTACCGGGCTGTCCGGCTCCGGTAAATCTACCGTTGCCGGCGCGCTGGAAGAGGCGCTGCATCAGCTGGGCGTCAGCACCTATCTGCTGGATGGCGATAACGTGCGGCACGGCCTGTGTAGCGATCTCGGTTTTAGCGATAGCGATCGTAAAGAAAATATTCGTCGTGTCGGGGAAGTGGCGAAGCTGATGGTTGATGCCGGGCTGGTGGTGTTGACCGCGTTTATCTCTCCACACCGCGCTGAACGGCAGATGGTGCGCGAGCGTTTAGGCGAAGGGCGCTTTATCGAAGTGTTTGTCGATACGCCGCTGGCTATCTGCGAGGCGCGGGATCCAAAAGGGTTATACAAGAAGGCGCGAGCGGGTGAATTACGCAATTTTACCGGCATAGATTCGGTGTATGAACCACCAGAAAAGGCGGAAATTCATCTGGATGGTGAACAATTGGTAACAAATTTGGTGCACCAACTATTAGACCTCCTCAGACAGAGCGATATTATCAGATCCTGAAACGGCGGCGGCATTGAGGTGCCGGTCGCCCGGTCAACAGGATTCGATATGCGCAATACCCAGAACATCAGTCTCATTCGTCCAGAACCACCCGCGGTGGCCCATGACGAGACCACCTGGTCTTTGTCAGGCGCCGCCGTGGGCTTTATCTCATGGCTGCTGGCGCTGGGTATTCCTTTCCTCATGTATGGCAGTAATACGCTTTTTTTCCTCCTCTACACCTGGCCCTTTTTTCTCGCCTTAATGCCGGTTGCCGTGGTCGTCGGGATTGCGCTGCACTCGCTGTTGAACGGTAAGCTCCTGTACAGCGCATGCGCGACCATTTTGACCGTGGGGCTGATGTTTGGTCTGCTGTTCCTCTGGTTGCTGGGATAGTCCTTTCTGCGTATGAATCAAGCCTGGGTATCGGCGACAGAAATGTGTTACAGTCCCCGCGTTACGCGGCGTCGTCCGCGCGTCGGAGTGAAATGCTCGGGCGAGTTATGGGATGATGATGCCGTTTTTCAGGGGGCAGAATGGGTAAATTAACGCTGCTACTATTGGCTTTGCTGGTCTGGCTACAGTACTCGCTGTGGTTCGGTAAAAATGGTCTGCATGACTATAGCCGGGTGAATGACGACGTCACCGCGCAGCAAGCCACTAACAGCAAATTAAAGGCGCGCAACGATCAACTGTTTGCGGAAATCGATGACCTTAACGGCGGTCAGGAAGCGATCGAAGAGCGCGCGCGCAATGAACTAAGCATGACCCGCCCGGGCGAAACATTTTATCGTCTGGTCCCGGATGCGTCTAAGCGCAACCAGGGGTCGACGCAGAACAATCGATAAACAAGCCCAGGATTACGACATGGCAGCCACTTTTCCGGGTGTTTGCGCCGTGGTACCGGCAGCCGGTTTTGGCCGCCGCATGCAAACGGAATGCCCGAAACAATATCTCTCAATCGGTAACAAAACGATTCTCGAACACGCGGTCGCCGCGCTGTTGGCGAACGCGTGCGTGCAGCGCGTGGTGATTGCCGTCAGTCCCGGCGATATCCGCTTTCGCCAGCTGCCGCTGGCCACTCATCCGCAGATTACCGTCGTCGACGGCGGGGCCGAGCGCGCTGACTCCGTCCTGGCTGGTCTGCAGGCGCTGCCTGAAGCCGAATGGGTACTGGTGCACGATGCCGCGCGCCCGTGCCTGCATCAGGATGACCTCCAGCGCCTGTTGGCGCTGCGCGAAACCAGCCGCGTGGGGGGCATTCTCGCTGCGCCGGTTCGCGATACCATGAAACGCGCGGAACCCGGCAAGGTGGCTATTGCGCACACCGTCGATCGGAATGACTTATGGCATGCGCTGACGCCGCAATTTTTCCCTCGTGAATTACTCCTCCAGTGCCTGACGCGCGCGCTCAATGAAAGCGCGACCATCACCGATGAAGCCTCGGCGCTGGAGTACTGTGGCTTCCATCCCGAACTGGTGGCCGGACGAGCTGATAATATTAAAGTGACGCGCCCGGAAGACCTGGCGCTGGCAGAATTTTACCTTACCCGTTCCCGACACCAGGAGAAGGCTTAATGCGAATTGGACACGGTTTTGACGTACACGCTTTTGGTGGTGAAGGCCCAATCATTATTGGCGGGGTGCGCATCCCTTACGAGAAAGGGCTGTTGGCCCATTCCGATGGCGACGTGGCGCTGCATGCGCTGACCGATGCCCTGCTTGGGGCGGCGGCGCTGGGGGATATCGGCAAGCTGTTCCCGGATACCGACCCGGCCTTTAAAGGCGCCGACAGCCGCGAGCTGTTGCGCGAAGCCTGGCGGCGGATTCAGGCCAAAGGTTATACCCTCGGAAACGTCGATGTCACGATCATTGCTCAGGCGCCGAAAATGCTGCCGCATATTCCGCAGATGCGTGTCTTTATCGCCGAAGACCTCGGCTGCCATATGGATGATGTCAACGTGAAAGCCACCACCACCGAGAAGCTGGGTTTCACCGGCCGCGGTGAAGGCATCGCCTGCGAAGCGGTGGCGCTGCTGCGTAAGGGGCAGCAATGATTGCCTTCAATGAACTCACCTGGCTGCACGGTAAACCGCAGGGGCAGGGGATACTGAAAGCCAACCCGGAAGATTTCGTGGTGGTCGAAGATCTCGGCTTTGCGCCGGATGGCGAAGGCGAGCATCTGTTGGTACGGATTCTGAAAACGGACTGCAATACGCGGTTTGTGGCGGATGCGCTGGCTAAGTTCCTTAAAATCCATGCGCGGGAAGTGAGTTTTGCCGGGCAGAAAGATAAACATGCCGTGACCGAGCAGTGGCTGTGCGCCCGGCTTCCGGGCAAAGAGATGCCTGACCTGAGCAAGTTTCAGCTGGAAGGTTGCCAGGTGCTGGAATACGCGCGGCATAAACGTAAGCTGCGGCTCGGCGCGCTGAAGGGCAACCAGTTTACCCTGATTCTGCGGGAAATCAGCGATCGCGACGATGTCGAGCGGCGTCTGCAGGCTGTTGCCGCACAGGGGGTGCCGAACTATTTCGGCGCTCAGCGCTTTGGTATCGGCGGCAGCAATCTGCTGGGCGCGCTGCGCTGGGCGGAGAGCGGCGCACCGCTTCGCGATCGCAATAAACGCAGTTTTTGGCTGTCGGCGGCGCGTAGCGGCTTGTTTAATCAACAGGTCAGTATTAGATTAAAAAAACCGGAATTTAATCAGGTTGTTGATGGCGATGCGCTACAATTAGCGGGGCGCGGGAGCTGGTTTGTCGCTACGCCTGAGGAACGCGCGCAGCTGCAGGAGCGGGTTGATAACCGTGAACTGATGATTACGGCGGCGTTACCGGGAAGCGGCGAGTGGGGCAGCCAACGCGAGGCGCTGGCCGCCGAGCAGGCGGCCGTTGCCGAAGAGACGCAGCTCCAGGCTCTGCTGGTGCGTGAAAAAGTAGAAGCGGCACGCCGGGCGATGCTGCTCTATCCGCAGCAGATGAGCTGGAACTGGTGGGATGACGTAACCGTTGAACTGCGTTTCTGGCTGCCAGCGGGCAGCTTCGCCACCAGCGTGGTAAGGGAACTTATCAATACAACGGGTGACTATGCGAATATTGCTGAGTAACGATGACGGGATTCATGCGCCGGGTATTCAGACCCTGGCGAAGGCCTTACGGGAGTTTGCTGAGGTCCAGGTAGTTGCACCCGATCGTAACCGCAGCGGCGCATCGAACTCCCTGACTCTCGAGTCTTCGTTACGCACTTTCACTTTCGATAACGGCGATATCGCCGTCCAGATGGGGACACCAACGGACTGTGTCTATCTCGGCGTCAACGCCCTGATGCGCCCGCGTCCGGATATCGTGGTTTCCGGCATTAACGCCGGCCCCAATCTCGGCGATGACGTCATCTACTCCGGCACTGTCGCCGCCGCAATGGAAGGCCGTCACCTCGGCTTTCCGGCGCTGGCCGTCTCCCTGAATGGTCATCAGCACTACGACACCGCGGCGGCCATCACCTGCTCTATCCTGCGTGCTTTAGGCCGCGAGCCGCTGCGTACCGGTCGCATCCTCAATATCAATGTGCCCGATCTGCCACTTGAGCAGATTAAAGGCATCCGCGTCACTCGCTGCGGCAGCCGACATCCCGCCGATCAGGTCATTCCGCAAAAAGATCCGCGCGGCAATACGCTGTACTGGATTGGCCCGCCGGGAGAGAAGCACGATGCCGGGCCGGATACCGATTTTGCGGCCGTTGACGAAGGCTATGTCTCCGTGACGCCGCTGCACGTTGATTTAACCGCCCACCAGGCTCACGGGATGGTGGCCGACTGGCTGGATCGCGTCGGAGTGGCAACACAATGGTAAGCAAACGTGTAGAAAGCCTGCTGAATCAGCTGCGTACTCAGGGCATCGTTGACGAGCGCGTGCTGGAGGCGATAACCCTGGTACCGCGTGAAAAATTCGTTGATGAAGCCTTCGAACACAAGGCGTGGGAGAACACGGCACTACCTATCGGCCAGGGGCAAACCATCTCGCAACCCTACATGGTGGCGCGGATGACGGAGCTTCTGACGCTGACGCCGGAATCGCGGGTGCTGGAGATTGGCACCGGTTCAGGCTACCAGACGGCGATCCTGGCGCATCTCGTTCATCATGTGTGTTCGGTCGAACGGATTAAGAGTTTACAGTGGCAGGCGCGTCGTCGCCTGAAACAACTTGATTTACATAATGTTTCAACCCGTCACGGCGATGGATGGCAGGGTTGGAAGGCACGCGCTCCCTTTGATGCGATTATCGTCACCGCCGCACCGCCGGAAGTGCCGCCAGCGCTGCTGGCGCAGCTGGATGAGGGAGGCGTGCTGGTATTACCGGTGGGCGAGGAGCATCAGTTCCTGAAACGGATCCGTCGTCGCGGTAATGAGTTTGTGATGGATACCGTCGAAGCCGTACGCTTTGTTCCTCTGGTGCAAGGGGAGCTGGCGTGAGACCCGGATTTATCCAGGTTTTTTTTGCCTGACTTTAGGCGTAGGGTGGACACATTTTAGTGTCCTGGCCGGGTGTTGTCCGGTAAGCAAGATATTGGCAGTTAACATATTCCTGGGGGATAAATGAGCGCGGGAAGCCCAAAATTTACCTTAAGCCGTATTGCGGCGTTATCACTGGTTTCACTCTGGCTGGCAGGTTGTACGAATACCAATAATCCGCCTGCGCCGGTTAGCTCGGCGGGTGGAGCCTCATCCTCGGGAACGAATTCCGGGATGCTGATCACTCCGCCGTCGACAACAGGATCCGCCATTGTTCCGCATACCCCTCAGGTACAGCCGGTTCAGACGCCTGCGACGCAGGTTCAGCCGATGGCTCAGCAGCCGGTGCAGACCGTGAACGGCAAGATAGTCTATAACCGTAAATATGGCGATATTCCGAAAGGCAGCTATACGGGTGGCAGCACCTATACCGTGAAACGCGGCGATACGCTGTTCTATATCGCATGGGTAACAGGTAACGATTTCCGTGACCTCGCGCAACGCAACAACATCCCTGCACCATACGGTCTGAACGTCGGTCAGACGCTGCAGGTTGGCAACTCTGCTGGCCAGCCAATCACCGGTGATAACGCCGTTGCTGCGGCAAGCGTACGGGCAAGCGGAGGTGCGACGGCGGCCTCAAATACTGCACAAAAATCGACCGCGGTGGTTGCGTCACAACCAACTATTACGTATTCTGAATCCTCAGGTGAACAGAATGCTAATAAGATGTTGCCGAACAATAAGCCAGCGACGACGACTACCGTCGCGCCAGTGACGGCTCCCGCTGTTAGCACAAACCAACCGACTGCAAGCAGTACGTCAACCAGTTCGCCTATCTCCACATGGCGCTGGCCGACTGATGGCAAGGTTATCGAGAACTTTAGTGGCGCAGAAGGCGGCAATAAAGGTATTGATATTGCAGGCAGTAAGGGACAGGCTATTGTCGCGACCGCTGACGGACGCGTCGTCTATGCCGGTAACGCGCTGCGCGGTTACGGTAATCTTATTATCATCAAACACAACGATGATTACCTGAGTGCCTACGCTCATAACGATACAATGCTGGTCCGGGAGCAACAGGAAGTTAAAGCGGGGCAGAAAATCGCTACCATGGGTAGCACCGGCACCAGCTCTACAAGATTGCATTTTGAAATTCGTTACAAGGGGAAATCCGTCAACCCGCTGCAGTATTTACCGCAGCGATAATTTGGCGAAGTACGGATAAGCGTCACATCAGTTAGCAGACGCCAGGCCGGTCGCAACAGCCCCTTCACCGGGGCAAAAAGTCTCCGTCCGGCGTCGTTGAATGATGTATAGCGAAGGTGCTTTGCTCAGGGATCACGGGTAGGAGCCATCTTTATGAGTCAGAATACGCTGAAAGTTCATGATTTAAATGAAGACGCGGAATTTGATGAGAACGGAGTCGAGGTTTTCGATGAGAAAGCCTTAGTAGAAGAGGAACCCAGTGATAGCGATCTGGCCGAGGAAGATCTTCTGTCGCAAGGCGCAACACAACGTGTGCTTGATGCGACGCAACTCTACCTGGGTGAGATTGGTTATTCCCCACTGCTGACGGCCGAAGAAGAAGTCTATTTCGCCCGTCGCGCATTGCGTGGTGATGTGGCTTCACGCCGCCGGATGATTGAAAGTAACCTACGTCTGGTGGTGAAAATTGCTCGTCGTTATAGCAATCGTGGTCTGGCGCTGCTGGATCTGATTGAAGAGGGCAATCTGGGGCTGATCCGCGCGGTTGAGAAGTTTGACCCGGAACGTGGGTTCCGTTTTTCGACTTACGCCACCTGGTGGATTCGTCAAACGATTGAACGGGCGATCATGAACCAAACCCGTACCATCCGTTTACCTATCCATATTGTCAAAGAGCTGAACGTCTATCTGCGTACCGCACGTGAGTTGTCCCATAAGCTGGACCACGAGCCGAGTGCGGAAGAGATTGCCGAGCAGCTGGATAAGCCGGTTGATGACGTGAGCCGTATGCTGCGTCTCAATGAGCGCATTACCTCAGTGGACACGCCGCTGGGCGGCGACTCGGAAAAAGCGCTGCTGGATATTCTGGCCGATGAGAAAGACAACGGTCCGGAAGACACCACGCAGGACGATGATATGAAACAAAGCATCGTTAAATGGCTGTTCGAACTGAACGCCAAGCAGCGTGAAGTCCTGGCGCGTCGTTTTGGCCTGTTGGGCTATGAAGCCGCTACGCTTGAAGATGTTGGCCGTGAAATTGGTCTGACCCGCGAACGCGTACGTCAGATCCAGGTAGAAGGCCTGCGCCGCCTGCGGGAAATCCTGCAAGGACAAGGGCTGAACATCGAAGCGCTATTCCGCGAATAAGCAATTTTCCTCTCAAAAAGGCCCGATCGGACGATCGGGCCTTTTTCTTTGCATGCTACGCCTGCCGGGTCTCATGTAAATGGCGCCACAAAATACGCCCTTCAGCTTTCCTGAACAGGACCGTTGACCAGCGGATAGTTTCGCCCTGCTCGGGTAAACGCTGCCTTTCCCGATAACATATCACCGCGCCATCGTGCCATTCGGCGAGCGTGGTCGCGCTATCAATGGTGATGCTCAAGCCTGGACGACTGCCGCCTGCGGCCGCAAAGAAAGCGCTGAGCGCCCGGTGGTTCATGACGTTTCCACCGATACCGACCATTGAAAAATCAGGGGAAAAGCGTGTCATTAAGGTCTCTGCCGCGCCTTGTTTCCGACTCAGCCAGTTTTCAATAGCCACATGGGCGTCGATCGTTTCCTGAATATATGGGTTCATGGGGTCTCCATTTTTTGATGCAGGCGCGTGACTATCGCCTGGTTATTAAGGCGCAGACAGCCCAGAAGCGGGATAAGCGTCAGGCACGCGGCGATGATAAACACTCCGTGCCAGGCCTGCGTTGACGGATAATAAACCTGCAGGACCGCCAGCAATGCGGACAGCAACGCGGCCCCGGCCAAAAAGCTGAGCTGGCGGTTGATGTTCCACAGTGCGCTGGCATCCGGCATATCGCCATTGGCGATGTTGAGAAATGCACAGCTTTGGGCGGTGCTGCTGCACAGGCTGCCGCCGGCGCCCATCAGGATAAAGGCGAAAACCAGCGACGCCATTGAGCTTTGCGGCGTGACGCCGGTCAACAGCAAGATCCCGGCGGCCTGAAGCAGGCAACCGAAGAGAATAAAGGGGCGAGGGCCGAGGCGATTAAAAAAACGGCCGGTCAGAGAGATAGCCACAAAAGACGCCAGCGACCAGGGCAGCATCAGGGCGCCCGTTGCCGAAGGCGACATGCCGGTTATTGTCTGCAGGTAAAACAGGCCAACCACATTAATGCCAATAAAGACGCCGGGTACGCAGAGATAAATCAACATGGCGAAACGCAACAGCGGATCGGCCAGCAGCGGCAGATGTAAGAAACGGGAGGACCGTGCGGGGGCGTCGTCATTTTTTAGCCATACGCTGGCTAATGCCAGAGTGACCAGCGCCACGGGCAGGCTGACCAGGAAGACCCCGCGCCAGCTGAATGTTTCAACCAGCAGTCCACCTGCTGCCGGAGAACAGGCGGGGGCCAGCAGACCTACCAGCATCACGGCGGCCGAGAGTTTCGCCCGCTCGTGCGGCTGAAACAGCTGCCAGGTCAGAGACTGTCCGACGGGGATAAGCAAGCCACCGCCGATCCCTTGCAGGGCACGCCAGAAAATCAGGCTGCCCAGCGAGTCGCTCAGTCCGCAGGCCAGCGCTGCGGCGCTGAACAGCGTGAGCGAGAGCATAAAGAGCCGGCGAGCTCCGCAGCGCTGCGTCAACCAGGCGCTGAATGGCACGACCAGCGTCAGGCCGGCAATGTAGCCATTACTCACCCAGGCCAGTTCACTGACGGAGGCGTTGAGCGCCCGGCTCATACCGGGGAAGGCGACGCTGGCGATAAACATATTGATTAAATCGAGAAAGAAACCCAGTAAAAAAACGGTGGCGACCTTGCTGCGTGCTGTCATTTTTATTCCTCATCAGAAGGCCGCTACTCTAAACCGCAGGGACAGGCGGATAAACAGGACATCCGGGGATATACTGTCTGAAAATTTTTGACAATAAGTGAAGTGAATATGCTGAATCTGCAACGCATGACCATGTTTGTCGCGGTGGTGGAAAGCGGGAGTTTTACCGCGGCAGCGGCGGCCCTGGGGCAAACTAAGGCGGTGGTCAGCTTTAACGTGCGTCAGCTGGAGAGCGAACTTGGCGTCACGCTGTTGTTACGATCCACGCGACGGCTCACGCTGACTGAAGCGGGGTCGCTGTTCTATCATCGCGGCCTGGCATTACTGAAAACGGCGGAAAACCTGCAGGATGAGGTGCGGGCCAGCCATAGCGGATTGAGCGGTGAACTCCGTATCACCACGACACCGGAGTATGGCACCCAGGTGATTATTCCCGCGCTGGCCGAGTTCAGTCAGCGGCATCCGGCGCTACGGGTGCGCCACGTCTCCTCCTCGCACCATGCGGACTTAATCTCTGAGCGTTTTGATGTAGCGATCCGCCTCGGAACGCTGGCAGATTCGCGCTACCGCGCGGCGCTGATCTCCCGTTTTGCGATTGTCCCGGTTGCCGCGCCGGCATGGCTGGCGGAACATCCTCTGGAGACGATTGAGGATTTGGCCCGGGCAGCGTGGATTATTCATGAACGGTTGTCCGCGCCGCTCCATTGGCAGCTCACCGGACCGCGCGATGAGAGCGTGGCTTTAGATGTTAAAGCGGTGCCGCGACTGTCGGCGGATAGCGCCAGCGCGCTGCTGGCTTTCGCCCTGGCGGGATGCGGGGTTGCGCTGTTGCCCGAGTGGCTGGTAGCGCCGGCACTGGCGGAGCACAGACTGGTTCAGGTCATGCCCGGGTTTACCTTTCCCCCGCAGGGCGTGTATGCGGTTTATCCGGACGCGCAGCATGTCCCGACCCGGGTCCGGGCGTTTATTGATTTCTTACGCGAGCGCCAGGGCTAATTCTTCTTGCGTCATGAGCGTGTGGATGAAGGGCGCAAGCGGATGGTGTTATTTATCGCTCAAGCGCACTGTTTTTATATTTCGCATCATCAATGAAAACTATTTATTAATTAAAATGACGGAAAAGTGAATAGCATTTGAGTATTGGCGATCCCTCTCGCAATCGATAATAAAATCATCCCGTTTGATTTCCAGCTGATAATTTCTGCCGACCGGCGGAGTGAGAATCGCGGTGGGTGCCTGAGGCTGTCTGGCGTTGAGCATTGACAGGATCCGGCTAGACGTAAGTCCCGGCAGATAATTCTATCCACTGAGGCCGGCGTATGAGCCTTGCAGCCATTTATTTTCGAAAAGGGCAGCGCTTTACGGGCTGCCCTTTTGTCACTTCTGCGGAATAAGAAGGCGTTACACCAGGCTCTTCAGCCGGTAAATCCACTCCAGCGCCTGACGCGGGGTCAGAGAATCCGGGTCGAGATTTTCCAGCGCTTCTACCGCCGGCGAGGTCTCTTCCGGGGCGGAGAGCAGCGACATCTGCGTACCATCGACCTGCGTGGCGGCGACGCCTGGGGCAATACTCTCCAGCTCGCGTAATTTCTGCCGCGCGCGCTTAATCACCTCTTTAGGCACGCCCGCCAGTGCGGCAACCGCCAGACCGTAGCTTTTGCTGGCGGCGCCATCCTGGACGCTGTGCATGAAGGCGATGGTATCGCCATGTTCCAGCGCATCAAGATGGACGTTCGCCACGCCTTCCATTTTCTCCGGCAGCTGGGTCAGTTCGAAGTAGTGGGTGGCAAAAAGGGTCAGCGCCTTAATCTTATTGGCCAGACTTTCGGCGCAGGCCCACGCCAGCGACAGACCGTCGTAGGTGGAGGTCCCGCGGCCGATTTCATCCATCAGCACCAGGCTGTGTTCGGTGGCATTATGCAGAATATTGGCGGTTTCGGTCATTTCTACCATGAAGGTGGAACGGCCGCTTGCCAGGTCATCTGCCGCGCCGACGCGGGTAAAGATGCGATCGATAGGGCCGATTTCAACTTTCTCCGCCGGGACGTAGCTGCCGATATAGGCCAGCAGCGCAATCAGCGCGGTCTGCCGCATATAGGTACTTTTACCGCCCATATTCGGGCCGGTAATAATCAGCATCCGGCGCTGCGGCGCCAGGCTCAGCGGGTTGGCGATGAACGGCTCCTTCAGCACCTGTTCGACCACCGGGTGACGGCCTTCGCTGATGCGAATACCCGGTTTGTCGCTGAAGGTCGGGCAGCAGTAGTTCAGGGTTTCCGCGCGTTCGGCGAGGTTAACCAGTACATCCAGTTCCGCCAGCGCGCTGGCGCTTTGCTGAAGGTCGGCAAGGTGCGGCAGCAGCATATCGAACAGCTGCTCGTAGAGCTGTTTCTCCAGCGCCAGCGCTTTCCCTTTCGACGTCAGTACTTTGTCCTCATACTCCTTCAGTTCCGGAATAATGTAGCGCTCGGCGTTTTTCAGCGTCTGGCGGCGGACGTAGTGAATCGGGGCATGTTGGCTCTGGCCGCGGCTGATCTGAATGTAGTAACCGTGCACGGCATTGTAACCGACCTTCAGCGTGTCCAGCCCCAGGCGTTCGCGTTCGCGAATTTCCAGCTTATCGAGATAGTCGGTGGCGCCATCCGCCAGCGCGCGCCATTCATCGAGCTCCTCATGGTAGCCCGGGGCAATAACGCCGCCGTCGCGCACCAGCACCGGCGGCGCGTCGATAATTGCGCGTTCGAGCAGTTCGCGCAGTTCGCTGAACTCGCCCATTTTATCGCGCAGCCGCTGGACCGGCGCGCAGCTGACGTCAGCCAGCATCTCGCGCAGGATCGGCAGCTGCTGGAACGCATGACGCATGCGGGCGAGGTCGCGCGGACGCGCGGTGCGCAGCGCCAGTCGCGCCAGAATACGTTCCAGATCGCCCACCTGACGTAGCACCGGCTGCAGTTCGGTATAACGCTCCTGCAGCGCGCCTATGGTTTGCTGGCGTTCGACCAGCACCGCCGTGTCGCGTACCGGCATATGCAGCCAGCGTTTGAGCATCCGGCTGCCCATCGGCGTCACGGTGCAGTCGAGCACCGACGCCAGGGTATTGTCGAAACCACCGGCCAGGTTCTGGGTAATCTCAAGGTTACGGCGGGTTGCCGCGTCCATAATAATACTGTCCTGCTGGCGCTCCATGGTGATGGAGCGAATGTGCGGCAGGGAGGTGCGCTGGGTATCTTTGACATATTGCAACAGGCAGCCGGCGGCACAGAGACCGCGCGGCGCATTTTCGACGCCGAAACCGACCAGGTCGCGGGTGCCAAACTGTAAATTCAGCTGCTGGCGCGCGGTGTCGATTTCAAACTCCCACAGCGGACGACGGCGCAGGCCGCGGCGGCCTTCAATCAACGTCGATTCGGCAAAATCTTCGGCATACAGCAGTTCAGCCGGGTTGGTACGCTGCAGCTCGGCGGCCATGGTTTCGCGGTCGGCCGGTTCGCTCAGACGGAAACGACCAGAGCTGATATCCAGCGTCGCATAGCCAAAGCCTTTGCTGTCCTGCCAGATTGCGGCCAGCAGGTTATCCTGACGTTCCTGCAGCAGCGCTTCATCGCTGATAGTGCCAGGCGTGACGATACGCACCACTTTACGCTCGACCGGACCTTTGGTGGTGGCCGGGTCGCCAATCTGTTCGCAAATGGCCACCGATTCACCCTGGTTGACCAGTTTGGCGAGATAGTTTTCCACCGCATGGTGCGGGATCCCGGCCATAGGAATGGGCTCACCCGCCGAGGCGCCGCGTTTGGTCAGCGAGATATCGAGCAGCTGAGAGGCCCGTTTGGCATCATCATAAAACAGCTCATAAAAGTCGCCCATACGATAGAACAGCAGGATCTCCGGATGCTGAGCCTTCAGCTTCAGATACTGCTGCATCATGGGGGTGTGAGAGTCTAAATTTTCTATTGTACTCATCGGTTTGTGATGTCCATTTTCTTAATTTTTAATGAGTTAGTGATTTTTATTGTTATCATTAAGTTTCACGGTGTCTCATCGAATATCATGAAATCCTGCATTTATGTTCATGACTGCATAAGGTGCATGATAACGGAGTCTTTATGGCAGGAAAACAAGAGGGAAAGCCACTTTCGTTTAAAGCGGTAGAAATGATGAAGCCTGGCGACAAAGATAAGGCTGATGTAGGCGAAAATCGTGGCTTACGTGTCTCCTGTGGTGCAACTGGGGTTAAGTCTTTTTTCTACCGTTACACAAGTTCTCTGACTGGCAAGCTTGCTCAGGTTAAAATTGGTAACTTCCCCCAGACTTCTCTCGTGACCTGCCCCTAGTATTACTTAAAGGGCTTGCCCGATGAGTGAGTCTTTGACAGGGCTTGCAGTGAATTTGCGTAGAAGTTTTGGTATACTGTTTGAACGATGTCTTTCAGCCCAGATTCTGCTTTTCAGGAGTAATTATGAGCAACAACAAAAAAACTCAGGCAAGCTACGTTAAGCCATCTCGTGCTGATATCGTTCGCTCAGTAGCAACATCTACGGCTGTTGAAACAGGGCAGTCCTCCGCGAAGATCGAAGCTTCACTTGAAGCCACGCGCAAAAAATTCGCTCATTTGCGTCTTGCGGTTTAACCCCTTCTTAATGCTTCACCGACCCAGTGTTTCATCGGCTCGTAGTCCATTGATACACCTGCATGGATAGCCGAGATATACTGGGTTTTGTTTTGCTCCCAGCTTTGATAATCCAGCGGTTTGTACCCTCCCTGAACGGCCATCACGTCGGCCAGCAGTCGCGACAGGCGCCCATTTCCCTCTCTGAATGGATGGATAAGTATTAGCTCGACATGGGTGATGGCGATAGCGGTGATGAGTTGTTCTTCGTCCATGCCGCTACACGGCGTGTATTGAGCCAGATATTTGGCGTCGAATTCGCTCAGCAGTTTTGGCAACTGCGCTGAAGGGGCAAACATAAAGCCGCCTTTGCTGATGTTAACCGCTCTTTCTTGCCCAGCCCACTCGTAGATGTTACCTAACCAGCGGCGATGCCAGTTTTTTAGCATGGCTACGCTGAGCAGTCCTTCCGGGAACTGTTCTTCAAAAACGGACTGATAGAGTTGTTCTAACAGGACAAGTTCAGCCTCATCCATCTCATCAGAAGTAGCGATCCCCAGCTTATTAGCCAAAACCTGCTCGCCAGAGTCTTTCTCATACTGGCCTTCACTGCTGGATACATGGTATCGGCTCATGGAGATGCCCTGCGTTTTTAGAAGGATGGGAAAACAAATGGAGTATAACGCTGGATGAGTACAGCAAACAATATTATTAAAATCAGATAGTTACAAAGGTGTAGGTTAAAATATAGTTTTTATATTATGGTGGGAAATAATCTTTATTAATCAGTACTAACACACCAATGCATCATCGGGGGATGGGCGCCGAGATTATCGATTGTACTCATAGGATATTATCCAGGTCCCTGATTCTTAATTAATTGCGATCTTTTTGTTTTCGTTGTTATCACATTGAGGGGACATCATAGCGGAGATACGTATTTCAGGGAAAGTGACGATATGAGATGTAGCGATCCGCGTTCCAGTTGCCAAAGCGGAGCGCGCGGACGGACGCGCGGCTCACGGTGGGATTAGGGCGCTTACGATTGGCATCAACACCCTGAGTCAAATGGGAATCAAGTTCGGTGGCCAGAATCGATTTTATTGATTAGCTCATTTGTGGTGAAGGTAAGCCACCGCAGCTAAGACGGTGGTGGCTTTCGCTTATCGAACGTTCAAAGCGTAGAGGGCGGCAATGCTTCCGGCTGTTTTTACCATCTCCAGTTTGACCTGTTGTGCACTGATGGCCTCGGGCAAACGATGCTCGCAAACGGAATGGCGGTTGTCGATCACTTCTGCCAGTAAGGTGTTATCGACCCATAAACGATAATGGGTCACGCAATGCGGTGCCACCGCCAGGGCATGGCCCATCTGTACCGTTTCCATGGCATTATCAAAATCGTTATCGAACACCAGCGTTAGCGCGTGCAAAGTCTGCGGCTGTTCCCAACGCCAGGTCACAGTCGGCAAACTATCGTCAGCGGCGGGTACCCATGCATTGGTGTACTGCTCCGGGCGCAAACGGCCGTTGACCAGGTTTTCTGGCGCGTAGCAACGCAGTGGTGAAGCCAGGCGAAGTGCCGGAAGAATTTGATTTGGCTGGCGGCGCGGCAACCAGAAATCAAACTCATCCACGCCATAGTTACCATCAGGGACCTGACGCGTATTCTTCGCAACCCTGGCGTTCAGGCCATTAAATACCGTCATAATTCCCGGAAGCTGCACGTCGCTTAGCGCGATATCGATGTGTTCATTGCTCTCATAAGCGATAAACAAATATTCATCGCGTGCGCTTTGATAATGGAACTGCACGCTGTATTCGCCCGCTTCAAAGACAGAAATTTCACACTCGTCCAGTGGCGTATCAGGGGTGAAATTACCCGCGCGTTCACTGCCTGACAGGCAGATTTTAAGCCGCTGTGGTGATCCTGCGCGTAAGGTGAAACTCAACTCAGGCAAGATTTCACCGGCTTTAAGCGGCAGAAGTAATGCCATGCGCTCATTCAATGCCTTCCATGTACCGTTTGCTGGCAGCTCAGTTAATTGCCATTCGCTGCTGGTGCTCACATTTGCGCCAGACGCCGGGTCGCTCAACCATTGGCGAGGGATATAACAACCGGTTTGTTGTAGATGCCGCTGTAGTGAACCGATGCGGTTTTGTGCTGATAATTGCGATGCGGTGATTTGCTGCTGGTGGCACAGCGCCGCCGCCCGGCCAACCACTTCGCCTAATAAACCACAGGTACACATCACGCGAGCACTGCCAAAAGCGACGTGTGAGGCGGAAATCAGACGCCCGGCCAGGAATAAGTTTTCCATAGAACGGCTGTATAGGCTGCGATAGGGAATGGTGTAGGTGCCTTTGCTGTGGAACTGACGGCAGCCGTCGTGCTTGCTGTAAACGCCATCAGCCGGATGAAGGTCAATTGACCAACCGCCGTAACCCACCGCGTCGTAGTGGTCACGCTGTTCAATGATATCTTGTTGGCAAAGGATATGGTCGCCTACAAAGCGGCGGCTTTCACGTTTACCTGGAATCGCGCCGACCCACTCGATGGTCATGTTTTCAGCATCCGGGAATTGCCCCGAGTTTTTAATGTAATCCCAGACACCCCAGACGATTTTCCACAGTTCCCACTTAATTTCTTCGCTGTCATGGATGGTATCAAGGCGACCTCCCCATTCCAGCCACCATAAATCACAACCGTTAAGTGTTGATGTCAGGCGTGTGTAGCGGGGAATTTCTTTGATATCTTTCAGGGCAAAAGAGGGCGGAATGAAGTTAACCGGCGCGCTGCCTTTTTTGGTGTAAAAATAGATGGAGTGCCCAAGTTTATGACCGAAGTTATCGCCTGGCGCCATTTTTTCATCAAACTCTTCCGGGTCTTCTGCGCCTACGCGATATTCAGCTCCGGCTAGATGCCCCAATACACCATCGCCGGTCGCATCGCAAAACTGGCTGGCGGCAATGTCATAAAAGGTTTCGTTGATGGCGTTGAACCCTTTGGCGCTGGTAATACGTTGACCTTTGGTGGAAACCTCGTATAACGCGGTGTTCAATAGCAGCGTCAGATGGGGTTCACTGCGGGCCATATCCAACAAAACGAGATCAAACATCACCGGATTGCCTTCTTTATTCCGATAAACGTTCTCCTCCATGATCTCACCCATGATGCCGCCTTCGCGCGACCAGCGATTATTATTCCCCATATGCGAAGTAGCCCCGTTGGCCCACAGACGGACTTCGCTCGATGCGTTGCCCCCCAGAATCGGCCTGTCCTGAACCAAAACCACTTTCAAACCATCGCGAGCGGCGGCAAGAGCTGCGCATAACCCGGCAAGGCCGCCGCCGGCGACCAGCAAGTCTGTTTTTAATTGTTGCGAAGGGAATTCCCGGGCGTGGGTTTGCTGAAAAATTTGCATAAAGTTTGTTTCCTGTAAAACTGACGATAAAATCGTGGTTCTTAAATTAATTTGAAGCGCGTTATGTCATCACAACCGAATCAAAGTCTTATCGACGGTATCCGTTGTTTGCAGTATCTGGTCACCAGTGGCCGGGCAATTGGTTGCCGGGAGCTGGCGCGCCTGATGGGTATTAATGCCACCCGCGTTAATCGCCTGTTGATGACTATGGCGGCGATTGGTCTGACCCAGCAGGATGAACACCGCCGCTATTTGCCAGGGCCGGGTATTCACGCTTTGGCAGCACAGGCGATTCGTGGTTCTGCACTGTTTTCCCAGGCTTTGCCTTTGCTTGAACGCCATGCGCCGAAAGACATCGTGGTGGCGCTCGGCGTGCTGTGGGAAGACCAGGTTATCTATATCTATCACTCTGAACCGGGCAGCCAGGTTAGCCAGGCGCTGGCCGGTTTCCACACGCTTCCGGCATGGCAATCGGTTATCGGAATGGCATTGCTTGCCAGCGAAACCGACGAGGCGTTGCAAGCGCGTTTCTCGCCTGAACACTGGCAGGAAATGGCCCCTAAACTTGCCCAACAGCGAGAGTCTGGCCACGTTGTCTGGCGCCATGACGATGGCGAACTTTCGATGGCTCAGCCTCTGGGGGCGCATAACGCTGCCATCGCTTTTGCCGGAATGTGGGACGCCGATGAAAAACACGTTGCCCCGCGCCTTGCTCAGCTCAATCAACTCACCGCCCAACTCGTGACTCCTGCGGCTTAACCTCTTGTGGCGTGTCCAGGTCGATGCGCCCAACCACAAACAGGTAAGAGCAAATCCCAAGCCCTGCCAGAATGGCGATGAATGCCAGCGCAGGGGCAAAGTTATGCCCATCGATTAACGCGCCAATCGCAATGGGCACCACGATGGACGACAGCGCGCCGGTAAAGTTAAACACGCCACCTGCCAGACCAATTAAATGACGCGGTGCGAGTGCCGTCACAAACACCCAGGTGATGGTGGCAAGGCCGTTACCAAAGAAGGCGATCGACATGAAAAGAATGATTAGCGTCGGGTTGTCGGTGTAATTGGCACCCAGGATAAACAGCGTTAAAGACATGCCAAGAATCACCGGGGCTTTACGCGCAAAGCTTGCACTGACACCACGTTTGATTAAACGGTCTGAAACAAACCCTGCCAGCAATACCCCGAAGAAGGCAGCCAGATAAGGAACGGAGGCGATATAGCCAGATTTAATAAAATCCATATGGCGATATTGCACCAGATAGGTCGGGAACCAGGTCAGGAAAAACCAGAAGGTGGCGGAGATAGTGAACTGGCCAAAGTAAATGCCAATCAGTTTGCGGCTGCGAAACATCAGTGCCAGGTCGCTCCATGCAAACTTGCGTTTGGCTGCTTCCTGACGGCTTTCCAGAATTGCGCCGCCCTGGCGGATATGATCAAGCTCTGCCTTTGAAACGCTTTTATGTTCCAGCGGTTCGCGGTACAGGTAATACCACACCACTGCCCAAACCATTCCGACGACGCCGGTAATCAGAAATAAACCGCGCCAGCCATACAGTTCCTGAATATGGAACAGTAGCGGCGTCATGCAGGCCAGGCCAACAAATTGCGCAGAAGAGTAAATACCGATGGCGCTGGCGCGTTCGTTTTCCGGGAACCAGCTGGAAATCACGCGATTATTGGAAGGCATGACAGGCGCTTCAAATGCGCCGACGCCCAGGCGTAAGCCAACCAGGCCGCCAAAACTATTGGCAATCGCGTGCAGGGCGGTTATTAACGACCAGATAAACAACCCTACGCCGTAAACAATACGCGAGCCGAAGCGGTCGATAACAAATCCGCCGGGTATTTGCAGTGCGGCATAAATCCAACCAAAGGCTGAAAACACCAGCCCCATTTGCAACGGCGTGAACTGCAAATCTCCCGCCATCTGTGTGGCAGCAACGGAAAGATTGGTGCGATCCATGTAGTTAATGATGATGTTGATAAAAACTAGCCCGAGCACCAGAAATCGGACGCGTCCGGTATTTTTTACCTTTGCTGTAGAAAGCGGTTGTTCTGCCATATCGATGTTCTCTTTATTTTTGTTCTCACGACCTGTTTTCGCAACAGAGTGGTTTTTTATTTCTCTGTGTTTCTTTTATAGAAACACATGGTGGCAGGCAAAGAGAAATCGTCTGAAATGTGATCAGAGTAAAACTTATGAGCTAACTGAGTCAGAGAAAGAAAGGAGAGGCGATAATGCAGCGGGGCAATTTTTTACCCGCCCCTGAGCGCGCGGGGAAAAATAGCGGCAGGCGATTATCCTAAAGCTAACATAGCGAAACTCGCTCACAAGTGCCCGCTGCTGTAATGGCTGTATTCCGGTAGCTGGTTATCGCTTGTTGCTATGCCGGTTGCTCAGCAGGTAATGCCGTGAATTGCACTTACAATGCCAGAAAGTGATGTAATTGATGTGGAGCGCGCGGACGGCCGCGCGGCTCACGATGGGATTATGGCGCAAGGTAAACCTGGGGAATGGCGATGTCTGGATGCTCACCCATTCTCACTTCCGCTCCGTACCAGCGGCTGATAACCGACTGGCAAATAACCTCCTGCGGCGTTCCCTCGGCCACCAGCTTTCCCTGATGGAGAAGCAGAATGCGGTCTGCCCATAGCGCGGCGAGATTGAGGTCGTGCAGCACGACGCAGACGTGCAGCTGTCCGCTGCGGGTCAGCCGTTTTAGCAGACGCAGCAGATGCTGTTGATAGTAAAGATCCAGCGCCGAGGTCGGTTCGTCGAGAAACAGCCAGCCCCGTGGAGCGTCGTTATGCCACAGCTGAGCGAGGCAGCGAGCCAGCTGCACCCGCTGCTGTTCGCCGCCGGAGAGCGAAGGATAGCGCCTGCCCGCGAGGTGGTCGCAGCCGGTTTCCACCATCACCTGCTGAATCATCTGCCGGTCCGGATTTTTACCCCATGGAGAGCGTCCCATGGCGATGACCGTTTCCACCGGCCAGTCGGCATGGAGCTGCGTACGTTGCAACATCACCGCCCGGCGGCGGGAGAGCGCTTCCGACGACCAGTGTTCCAGCGCACGTCCTTCCACATGACGTTCGCCGCTGTTCGGGGATAAGAAACCGGTTAACAGCCGCAGCAGCGTTGATTTACCGGCGCCGTTTGGGCCAATCAGCGCGGTCATCTCTCCGCCGCATAGCCGGACCGACACATCGTCAATGACCCGGCGTTTGCCCAGCAACAGAGAGAGCGACGTCGCGTGCCAGGTGCGATCGCGATTATCCATATGTCGTCCTCTGTTGGCGGAAAATTAACCACAAAAACCACGGCGCGCCGAGCATGCTGGTCAGCAGACCCACCGGCATTTCGGCCGGTGCGGCGACGGTGCGGGCAAGGGTATCGGCCAGCAGCAGTAAGATCGCCCCGGCCAGCAGCGATCCTGGCACCAGCGCGCGGTGGTCCGGCCCCAGCCACATTCGTATCAGGTGCGGCACCACGAGACCAATAAAACCAATCACTCCGCTGATCGCCACCGAAGAGGCCACCAGCAGCGCGCTGCACAGTAACAGCAGACGCTGCACGGCCCGGACGTTAATCCCCAGGTAGTGGGCTTCTTCATCGCCAAGCTGTAGCAGGTTGAGGCGGGAGGCCATTAGCCAGATGACCAGCGAAGCAGGGAAGATTAAGGTGGCCGCGACCAGCAGCGTGGACCACTCTGCCTGGCCGAGACTGCCCATTCCCCATAGCGACAGCTGGCGCAGCTGGGTATCATTACTTATCCAGGCCAGCACCCCCACCAGCGCGCCGCACAGCGCGTTGATGGCGATCCCGACCAGCAGCAGACGCGAGAGCGAACCCTCACTCGCCTGGCTGAGGATAAAAATGACCACCATGACGGCGATACTCCCGATAAACGCCGCCAGCATCGGGGCATACAGCGCCACCAGCGCCGGAACGGACAGCGGCAGAACCAGCCAGCAGGCCACCGCCAGCGCTGCACCGCTGCTGACCCCCAGCAGGCCGGGATCGGCTAACGGATTGCGAAACAGCCCTTGCATGACGCAGCCGGAGAGCGCCAGCGCGGCGCCGACCAGCAGCGCCAGCAGGACGCGCGGCAGACGAATGGTGAGCCAGATATGGCGCAACACCTCATCCCCCGGCGGCCACAGACTGGCGAGCGGCAGAGGCATCGCGCCGAGGGTCGTCGCGAACAGCGTCAGGCTCACCAGCAGCAGCGTCATTAACCACAGATGGCGAGAGAGAGTGGGGCGCATCAGGGGAGCTGCTCCGCTTTTTTTCTCAGCGCGCTAATCGCCTGCGGCGTCCGTGGTCCAAAGCCGAGCAGGGCCATATCGTCAATCACCAGCAGCTGTTTATGGCGACCGGCCGGCGTTTGCGCCAGCCCCGGCAGCTTCCATAAGCCGGCTTCACCGCCCATGCCTTTAAGCCCGTCGGCGGAGATCACTACCAGGTCCGGCAGGCTGGCGATCACGCCTTCCTGAGACATACTGCGATAATGGTCAAATCCCTGCATCGCGTTCTGCAGCCCGGCGGCCTGAATAGCACCATCCGCAGCGGTCTTTTGCCCGGCGACCATCGTATTCATTCCGCCGTGGCTGAGAATAAACAGCACCCTTTTGCCGAGCGGCTGCGTGGGGATCTGCGCGATCTGTGCGGCGACGGCGTGGCGCAGGGCGTCACCTTCAGTCTGCTTACCCAGCGCGTCGGCCACCGCGACGATTTTTTTATCAATCGCCGACAGATCGTTACCGCCCGGGATATTAACCACTTTTACCCGACTGTCCTCTACCTTTTGCAGGACCAGCGAAGGCTGGGCCTGTGCGCTTGCCAGGACGATCGTCGGGCGTAACGACAGGATCCCCTCGGCGTTCAGCTGGCGTATATAGCCGACGTCCGGCAGCGATCGCGCGGCGGCAGGCCAGGTGCTGGTACTGTCTTTAGCGACCAGCTGCTGCTGTGCTCCCAGGGCATAGACGATCTCTGTGACATCGCCGCCCAGAGAGATGATGCGTTCTGCGGCGGCATGCGCAAACAGTGGAAGAGCGGCAATGAACATCAGCCAGCGTTTCATGCGCTCTGTCCTTCCGTCGTCAGACGGTCAACCTGGCTACGCCATGTCGCTTGCTCCGGGTGCCCTTCGCTACGCTGGCCGTACAGCTGGGCGATTTGCGTACCGTCATGGGCAAACAGCTCTACGCTGGTGACATGGCCATCCGAGGTCGGCTTACGCGTTACCCAGATTTCATCAATACTGTCTTCGCGCAGGTGCAGGGTGAAGGTGGTATTGAAGATGTTGAGCCAGCCGCGCATCGGGGCCAGCTTTTCCAGGGCGCCGGTGAAGATTTGTACGCAGCCGCGGTTGCCAACGAAAATCATGATCTCATTGCCCTCTTCGCGAATGGTTTCCAGCAGGTGCGGCAGGGCATCGTGGTCAATGCGGCAGGCCAGATCATCGCTGACCAGGCGGAAAGCCTGCTGGCGGGAGAGGTTATATTTTCGCAATAGCCCGAAGAACTGATGGACATCGGTCATGGCGCGCCATTCATTTTCCAGCGCCGCACCGTCGGCGGAGGCGGCGTAGCGGGGGGTATCGACGGGGCGGATTGCCAGCGGCGCCGGGTCGGCCTGGGTCTGCCCGACAATCAGCGCTTCCCACGCCGTCATATCGGTTTGCGCTGTCGCATAGACTTTCAACAGCGCGTCACCGTGATGGTCGAAGAACTGAATGCTCTGGCGGCCGTTATCACTCAGGTGGAAGGCGCTGGCCCACTGGCTGAGGAACAGGCGCAGATCGAGTGCGCGCGGGTTCAGCACCAGCCCGGCGTGGCCGCTCAGGTGCTGGTGGGTAAACTGACCCACCTGCTCATGCACCGCATATTCATTCCGGCAGATGCATTTGGTCTCGCCGACGCCTTCCAGTCCGGCGATGATTGCCCGTATATCGTCCTGCAGGCGAACGGCGTCGTGGCCAACGCGAGCGGCGGTTAATTCCGCCTCACTAATGCCCATTTCAGCGGCGATATCGCGGGCATATTTAGCGGAAGCCTGCGTTTTGGCGGCCTGATAGCGCTGCCACAGTGCGTTTGCGTTGTGTTGCATGATTCATCTCCTTCTCTACGATGAATATCCCCGGCCGAGGCCGGGGAGCAGGTTTATCCCCGCTGTCTTTCAGCATGATGCGAACGGGATGGTGCAGAGCCGGTCTGAGTCTGCGTATCGCGACCCACGCTGCTGCTGCCCGTCGATATGTTGAAATCCATGGGGTTTATTATTCTCCGGGCTATCAGAAATCGACGTTGACGCCCAGTTGCCAGGTCCGGCCCGGCATCGTCGCCAGCGCTTTATCGTAGGCATCCTGATTCGTGGACGTCTCAATATTGCGGCTGCTCAGGTAATCCCAGTATTGCCGATCGGTAATGTTGTAAACGCCGCCGTTAAGACGCACGTTTTTCGCGACCTGCCACCAGGCCGTCAGGTCCAGCATGCCGTAGCCAGGCACGCGCATGTATTCGCTGGAGGAGTCGGTAATGGCAGAGCCCGTGTTGGTATAGCTTTCGCGGTTGGTGGCGCTGGCCTGCTTACCTTTCACGAAAGTGGCGGTCAACGCGGTCCCGTAGCGTTTCGCCGGATCGTCCCAGGCAACGCCTACGATCGCTTTCATCGGCGCCACGCTGTCGAGGTCGATGTACTTGTCGCCGAGATAGCTGGATTTCGATTTCCCTTCACTATAGCCGTAGGCCAGCGTCGCGCTCAGGCCGTTAACCTCTTCAAACCAGGTGCCAAAGTTGAATTTGGCGCTGATTTCGCCGCCGTAGATATAGGCTTTATCGCGGTTTTCCGCCTGATAAATCGTATAGATATTCGACGGGACGTTGGTGAAGTGGTCGGGGTTACCGGAACGGGTGTAGCGGCTATAGGCGATGAAGTTCTTGTAGTTGTTATAGAACAGGGCGGTGCGCATCGTGATCCCTTCGACCACTTCGCCTTTTAAGCCCCATTCGAAGTTGTCGCTGGTTTCCGTGTTCAGATCGGTGTTACCAATCAGCGCATACTGCGCTCGTCCGGCGTAGCTGGATCCGAGGTTCCAGGAGCCGTAAAGCTGGCTGGCGTTAGGGAACTCGGCGCCGCGTTTATACTGCAGGTAGGTCATGGTACGCGGAGTGATATCGTACTGGAACGTCAGGGACGGCAGCACCTGAGTATCGGAATTTTTACCGTACAGGCTGGCGACGGAGGACTCCGTCAGCACGCTGCTGTTGGTGGTCAGATCGCCGAGATTCTCCGGTTTGGTGGATTGATGCACCACGCGCACGCCCGGGATCACCGCAAAGTTGTGGCTGTCGAGATCGAAGTTGATCTTATCCTGAACGAAGCCGCCAAGAGTGTAGCCCTGGCTGTCGGCTTCCGGCTGCATGATTTCGCTGTAGATGCTCGGGACCGGCGACTGGCTGAACGGGCGCTGGGTTTTGGTGGTGCTGGCGTTGAGCCCGGCGCTCAGGTCGTGGCGGCCAATGGATTTCGCCAGCGCGGTCTGAATACCCCAGGTGTCGGTATCGTAGTTGGAGTTGACCGTTTCCATCGATCTGGTGGTGCTGTCCGGCATCCACGTCCAGTCATGGGCCTCGGTGTGCTGGTAGTAGACTTTGGTCGACATACTGTCGAGATAGTCATTCATTGGCGTCCAGTCGTCTTTCAGGCTGATGCCCCAGCGACGAGTCTGGCTGGTCTGATTGGCATCGCCAATAATGCTGTTGCCGCTGCTATCCCAGCTGTCAAAGTGGGTGTGGTTGGTTTTATGGTAGTAGTCGAGCGTGCTGGTCAGCTTGTGTTCATCATTGGGCTGCCAGATGCCGGAGGCCATAAACGCATCGGAGTGCCAGTTGGCCGGATAGGCGTCAATCTTATCGCTGTTATTTGCCGTTTCCTGGCCGTCGCGGCGACTGTAGACGAAAATGCCGCGTAGGGTTTCATCTCCGCCGGCCACCGTCACGCCGTTATGCCAGCTGCGGTCGGCAGAGTCGTAGCCGCTCCGGTAGCCGAAGGCGCTGGTTTTTCCCGGGCGCAGATAGTCATCGGCAGATTTCGGCTGGAAGGAGACGTTGCCGCCGATAGAGGTGTTGGCGGTTTCAGTCGAGGTGGCGCCGGACTGAATATCGATGCTGCCATACATATACGGGTCGATGTAATCGCGACCGATGCCAAACGTATTCAGGCCGGCACGGCCGACGTAGCCGCGTCCGGTCGCATCCGGCTGCGCGATGCCGTCGACATCAATCCCGACGCGGTTGCTTTCCAGCCCGCGAATGTTATAACCGGTATAGCCGCCGCGGTCGAAGCCGCTTTTGCCATTACCCGAGCCGCCGCTGGCGCCGGTCGCGCTGATTAACGGTTCGTAACGCATGACGGAACCAAAATCTTTGGCCCCTTTGTCCTGGAGCTCCTGCGCGCTGACCGAATGTTCGCTACCGGCTTTGAGCAGCGGAGCGGGGGCGGTAACGGTCATCTGCTCGGAGCTATCCGATGATGTGTCGCTGGTGGTGGTGTGTGCGGTGGTATCAGCTGCCCCGGCGGTCGTCTGATAGATTGCTGCAAGCAACGAAGTCACCAGCAGGCTTTTCTTAAACCAGGCCGGTGATTGAGTGGATTTATACATAGTAGCCACGCCTTGATAATTATTAGTATCGGCTCACGCGTTACTTCCAGATTTGCAGGTGAGTCCCGTTGCTTCCGTTAGCGGACTCTGTTTCTCCATGATTATTGATTGCGAATGGTAATGATAGGTATTATCGTTTGCAACAAAATAATCATGTCTTCCTCATTTAATCTGCAATTTGTTTACAATCAGTCCTTTTAGATACAGCGAGAAAATCATGAGTCACAAAGCCGCGATTACGATCAACTACTGCTCTCAATGCAACTGGATGCTGCGCGCCAGCTGGATGGCTCAGGAGCTGCTGCATACGTTCAGTACCGATATCGGCTCGGTCACGCTGGTTCCGGGCACCGGCGGTATCTTCACCATTACCGTTGACGACGTACAAATCTGGGACCGCAAGCAGGATGAGGGTTTCCCGGATGCGGCTGAACTCAAGCGTCGGGTACGGGATGTCTGCTTCCCGGAGAAGTCGCTGGGTCACCTCGATAAGTCCGCCGATCCGGCGTAAGCGATAGGGGAAAACGGCTGCGCCAGAGGCTATAAAGGTGTATTATTTTTGCATCTTTATTGATGGAGAAACGCAATGGCGGGTCAACGCATCGACCGGGAAAAAAAGACTATCCGCAGCATGATTTCGCTCTATCAGCGCCGCTGCCCGGACGCGCAGGCCGACGTGGAACATTACCAGGCGCTAAACGCCTATGCCGATAAGCGGCTGGATAAATGCGTGTTTGGCGAAGAGAAGCCGGCCTGTAAGCAGTGCCCGGTTCACTGCTACCAGCCGGCAAAACGCGAAGAAATGAAGCAAATCATGCGCTGGGCGGGGCCGCGAATGCTCTGGCGCCACCCGATTCTGACGATTCGTCACCTGATTGATGACCGGCGTCCCGTGCCAGCGCTTCCGGAAAAATACCGGCCTAAAAAGTCGCGGTGATTTCCCCGGCTAGCGCTGCGCTCAGGCGGGCTACAACGCGTGCGGTCTGTCGTCGCCCGGGTAAGGCGTCAGCGGCGCTCCGGAGCCTCTGCGGACATCGCCTGAGTTTGATTGTCGCGAACCGACGTCCAGACAAAGGTGATAATAAACAGCGCGGTAAACAACACCACGATGGTCGGCGCCGGTGCGCTATCAAGGTAAAACGAGAGCCACACGCCGCCCAACGAACAGCTCAGCGCAATCCCCACCGCCAGCAGCAGCGCGCTGATAAAACGCCGGGTCAGCAGCAGAGCAATGGCTCCGGGGGCAATCAGCAGCGAGATTGACAAAATAATCCCCACCGCTTTGAGCGTCGCCACGATAGTCAGGGCAATCATGCACAGCAATCCGTAGTGCAGCAGGCCGCAGCGTAATCCGCTGGCTTTAGCCTGATGCGGATCGAAGGCGTGAAGCAGAAAGTCGCGCCACTTTAGTCCGATAATCAGCGCAATTACTAGTGCAATCGCCGATGTTTGCCCAATATCGCTGGCGGAAATCCCCAGCATGTCGCCAAACAGAATATGGTCGAGATGGACTTCGGACTGAATGGCGACATACAGCACCAGCCCGGCGCCAAACATCCCGGAAAAGACAATGCCCATAATGGTATCGCGCTTGATGCGACTGTTATCGTCGAGATAGCCGGTCGCGATGGCGCAGAATAGCCCGGCAACAAAGGCGCCAATGGCAAACGGGATCCCGGCGATATAGGCCACCACCACGCCGGGAAAGACCGCATGACTCATGGCATCCCCCATCAACGCCCAGCCTTTCAGCACCAGAAAAACCGACAGCAGCGCACAGGGAATGGCGACGATGGTGGCCACCAGCATGGCGTTGACCATAAACGAAAACTGGAACGGTTCGAGGAGCGTGGTCAGCAGCATGAGCCCTCCCTGGCGCGACGGCGGTTGGCCAGCAGGCCGTGTTTAGGGGCAAAGACAAAGGTCAGCAGGAAGAGCAAAGTCTGAGCCACGACGATAATGCCGCCGGTTGCGCCATCCAGATAGTAGCTCAGCCAGGCGCCGAAAAAACTGGTCAGGCTGCCAATAGCGACGGCAATCGCCAGCAGCCGTGGAAAGCGGTCGGTCAGCAGCCAGGCGGTCGCTCCCGGAGTGACCACCAGGCAAATGACCAGAAAGGCGCCCACGGTTTGCAATGCCGCCACGGTACAGGCGGCCAGCAGGGTGAAGAACAGCAGCTTGAGCCCGGTGGTGTTCAGGCCAATGGAACGGGCGTGGCTCTCATCGAAAAAGGTGACCATCAGGTCTTTCCATTTCAGCAGCAGAATTGCCATTGAAATCGAGCCGATGGCCGCCAGCTGAATAATATCTTCCGGAGCGATCGCCAGGATATTGCCGAGAATAATGGTCTGGATATTCACCGAAGTTGGGTTGAGTGACACCATAAACAGCCCGATACCGAAGAACGACGAAAAAATCAGACCGATAATGGCATCCTCTTTGAGCTTCGAACGCTGGTTGAGAAACAGCATGCTGCCCGCCGCCAGTCCTCCGGAGAGAAAAGCGCCGACGGCGAAGGGCAGGCCGAGCATATACGCTCCCGCCACGCCCGGTACGATGGAGTGGGAGAGGGCATCGCCAATCAGCGACCAGCCTTTCAGCATCAGGTAGCAGGAGAGAAAGGCGCACACGCCGCCCACCAGCGCCGATACCCACATCGCATTCAGCATATACTGATAGCCGAACGGCTCGATTAGCCAGCTCATCCTTCACCTCCCGCCGTCCGGCGGCTGATAAACGGCCGTTCATCGTCGGTGATAATCTGCTCTTCTCCGCCGCTGAGCACCACGTGGCGCAGCGCGCCGCTGAAAGCGAGTTCGAGATTGGCGGCGGTAAAGGTCGTTTCCGTCGGTCCGCTGGCCAGCACGGTACCTTTGACCATCACCGTGTAATCGCAAAACTCGCTGACCGAACCGAGATTATGGGTCGAAACCAGCAGAGTACAGCCGTCGTCGCGCAGTTCGCGCAGCAGGGTGATGATCTGGGTTTCGGTCTGGACGTCAACGCCGGTAAACGGCTCATCCAGCAGAATGACCTTGCCCTGCTGGGCGATAGCGCGGGCAAGGAACACCCGTTTTTTCTGCCCGCCGGACAGCTCGCCGATTTGCCGGTGGCGATAGTCGCTCATCCCGACGCGGGCCAGCGCCGCATCAACCACTTCCCGGTCATGGGCTTTGGCCCGTCGCAGCCAGCCCATATGCCCGTAGCGGCCCATCATGACGACATCCTCCACCAGCACCGGGAAGGTCCAGTCAACGTCCTCTGATTGCGGGACATAGGCCACCAGGTTCTGGCGCAGCGCGCGATGAACCGGCTGGCCAAGTATGGCAATCTCGCCATGGGACAGACGAACAAAGCCCATCAGCGCTTTAAACAGCGTCGATTTTCCCGAACCGTTGATGCCCACCAGCGCGGCAATTGAGCCGCGCGGTACGCTGAAGGTGGCATCGCGCAGCGCGGTGTGGCCGTTGCGATAGGTTACGCTGACCCGGTTGACCGCGAGACCAGGCATATCGGCGTTCATGGCTGCTTCCTCATCCCATCGTTGATGCCCTGGACGATGGTTTGCGTCGTGACGCGCAGCAGATCCAGGTAGGTGGGAACCGGGCCATCGGCGGTGCTCAGGGAGTCAACATAAAGTACGCCGCCATAGTGGGCGCCGGCTTCCCGCGCTACCTGGCGCGCCGGTTTATCTGAAATGGTGCTTTCGCTAAAGATGGTCGGGATATGCTCTTTTTTCATGATATCAATGGTTTTACGCACCTGCTGCGGCGTGCCCTGCTGGTCGGCATTGATTGGCCACAGGTAGCGCTCTTTCAGCCCGTTGTCGCGGGCCAGATAGGAGAACGCGCCTTCGCTGGTGACCAGCCAACGCTTCTCTGCCGGCAGTTTCGCCAGCTCCGCCTTCAGCGGCGCCATAGTCTGGCGGATTTTCTCTTTATAGAGGGCGGCATTCTGACGATAGGTCTGCGCATTCGCAGGGTCGTATTTGATCAGCGCATCACGGATGTTATCGACGTAGATCAGCGCATTATCCGCCGACATCCACGCATGGGGATTGGGCTTACCGTTATAGGGACCTTCGCTGATCCCCATTGGCTGAATGCCCTCGCTGACGACCACTTCCGGGACCCCTTTCAGGTGCTGATAAAAGCGGGCAAACCACAGTTCGAGATTCAGGCCGTTAGTGAGGATCAGCTGTGCCCCCTGGGCGCGTTTAATATCGCCAGGCGTCGGCTGGTATTCGTGGATCTCGGCGCCGGGTTTGGTAATCGAGCTGACCTGGGCCGCCTCCCCGGCGACGTTTTGCGCCATATCGGCAATCACCGTAAAGGTGGTGATCACTTTGAATTTTTCGCTGGCCTGAGCCGGGGCGATCGCCAGCAGGCCGAGCAGAGCGGTAAAGATCAGGTGCTTCAGAGGCGGCAGGTGCAGCATAGGATCCCTCACATCAATGTGGTTAATTAATCATCTGTTATAGCCATTGCTATGTTATATAGCACAGGCTATTTATAAATGAAAATGATTATTATTTAAATGATGGGAGGTAAGCCGTGCAAAACGGTCTGTCGCGGGGAAAATGGCCAGGTACTTCGAAGAACGCCGTTTCGTGTGAAACGGCGTTTGAGTCCGGGTTACGCGCGGGTGGCGAGGAGAATGGCAGAGGCTTTGATCAGCGCAATCACCCGGCTGCCGTCGACCAGTTTCATCTCTTCCTGACTTTCATTGGTGACGACGGCGATGATCTCGAAGCCCGCGTCGGTTTTGATGTGTACCGTCGCGTTGACCGCCCCTTCAGTGATGCGGGTGACGCTCCCGGCAAACTGATTGCGCGCGGAGAACTTCAGGCCGCAATCCTCGGTGGCCAGGGTGACCCACGGCGCTTTAATCAGCGCGATGGCTTCTTTACCGGCAGCCAGACCCAGCGCCTCCTTGCTGCTATGGGTGACGATCGCCACCAGTTTTGCGCCACCGGCGAGGGTCAATTCTACTTCATCGTTGACCGCGCCGGCGGCAACTGCGCTGACCGTGCCGGTCAGCTGGTTACGTGCTGATACCGCCATAAAATCTCCTTGTGTGGCTGATTAAATGAGTACAGGACTTATATTAGCTCATCTTTGTTAATACCCAGGCGTTTCATGCGGGATAGCAGCGTCGTACGCTTTAATCCCAGCCGCTGCGCCGCCCCTTTCGGCCCGGCAACCACCCCGTTGCTCTCTTTCAGCACGCGGACGATCAGCTGATATTCATCCTCGCCCTCTTGCGGAAGCACCTCGGCCGTCATCGTCTCCGCATCGATATTCATCTCCGGCAGCGACAGCTGCAGCACGCTACCGCGGGTTAACAGCACCGCGCGTTCAATCACGTTTTCCAGCTCACGAACGTTACCCGGCCACTCCATGTGGCTCAGCGTACGCAGGGTTTCTGCCGGAATGCTGTCGATATTACGCCCGAGGCGGCGGGCGATTTTAAAGGTAAACGCCTTGACCAGCAGCGGGATATCTTCCGGACGCTCGCGCAGCGGCGGCAGATGGATCGGAAAGACGTTCAGGCGATAGTAGAGATCGCTGCGGAATTCACGATCGGCGACCATCTGCCGGAGATCGCGGTTGGTGGCGGCGATCAGCCGGACGTCGGTGCGGATCAGCTTGTTGCTGCCGAGACGTTCAAACTCCTGCTCCTGCAGAACCCGCAGCAGCTTCGGCTGAAGCTCCAGCGGCATGTCGCCCACTTCATCAAGGAATAATGAGCTTTTATCCGCCAGTTCGAAACGGCCGATGCGCTGGGCGCTGGCTCCGGTAAACGCGCCGCGCTCATGGCCGAAGAGATCGCTTTCCAGCAGCCCGGCGGGCATCGCGGCACAGTTCATCTTCACCATTCGTCGCGCGTTACGACCGCTGAGATTATGAATGGCGCGGGCAATCAGCTCTTTGCCGGTACCGGTTTCGCCGAGGATCAGGACGGTACTGTCGCTCTGGGCGACCATCTCGACCTGTTTGAGTACGCTGTGCATGGCTTCGCTGCGGCCAATAATTTCACCAAACTCGCTCTCGACATTATTCAGCTGTTCGGTGAGCGCCAGATTTTCATCCACCAGCCGCTCTTTTAGCCGCTGAATTTCGCGGTAGGCGAGAGCATTATCAATGGCGATCGACACCCGTTCGGCAATTTGCCGCAGCAGCTTGAGGTTGGTGGTGGTGAACACCTTCTCATCGCACTGCGCCAGTTTCAGCACGCCCAGCAGCGTATCGCCGGACATCAGCGGCAGCAGGCACAGCGTTTGGATCTGGTTGCCCCACATCTCAAAAAGCATTTTCTCGTACGGGGCCAGCGAGTCGTGCTCGTGTAAATTGAGCAGCAGCATCTCTTTGCTTTTAAACACCCGTTCGGTCAGCGTACCGGCTTCATTCACCTCGCTCTGATCGTGAACCGGATGGCTGGCGTCGAGATAATGGGTCGAGTAGATATTCAGTTTGCCTTTGCGGTTGCTGCGTAGCACCACGCTGATAGCGTCGATACGAAAATAGTGGTGAATCTCTTTGGCGACTTCGCTGACCAGCTCATCGATATCCAGCCGGGAGAGCACGGCGTTAGTGATAGCAACCAGAATGCGAAAGTTGTCGCGCTCGTGGCACAACAGATCGTAATCGACGTTGTTGCTGACCCGACTCTGGATCTGTTCGGTCACCACCGCAACCAGCTGGGTAAAGGTATGCAGCCGCTGGAACTCTTTCTCGGTCCACGGTCTGGCGTCGTGGCGGATAAACTCGCAGCCGCCAAAGATGCGGCCTTCCGCAGCCAGCGGCAGCAGGCCGTAATAGCCAAACGCTGGATAGAGTCCGCTGCTGGCCAGCTGAGGCCAGGCCTCGACGAAGGTCGCCTTGTCGCAGTGCAGCGCATCGGGACGCGACAGCAGGCGACGCACCGGCCCGTGTGCCAGTACGGTCTCATCTTCATAGCTGACCGGCAGGCCCGCTTCGTCACAGCCATACCTTGCCGCACGATGGTTCCCGGCGTTCCACAGAATAATCGCCGCACGATCCGCCAGCGCAGATTGCTGAACCAGACGGGTTAGCGTTTCACTCAGCGCCGCCAGGTCAGGCTGCTGTAATAAAATACGGGTGATATCGAACAGCCCTTGCTGCCCGAAATCGCCCAATGGGGTATACGACATTACTGAAGTCCAAAACGCACCCGCAAAGCGGCACGTAAGAAAGTGGTGACACAAATAATAGTATGTTAATAAAGCGGTTGTTGCCGCCGCCAGCTCTTCCGTGGTTGTCCGCGGATTTGGGCCGGATAATGGTGCTGACTTTTCCCGGCTCGCGTTGTGCCTGGCCGGGCTACAGGTCCGTGCGTAGTCGGTAGCCCGGATAAGACGTTAGCCGCAACCCGGGGACCCGACTTCCGTTAACAAATTCGCGGCAGCGGCTCGGCATGGGGAAGGTCCAGCGTCCGCTTCACGCCATACAGGCCGATCGTGCGCACGCCGGTACGCTCAACCACGTCGCCGATAATCGCGGCGTGGCGGCCAAGCGGGTGGCTTTGAAGCTGCGCCAGCGCGGCCTCAGCCGCTTCCCGGGCGACGGCAATCACCAGTTTGCCTTCATTGGCGAAGTTAAGCGCATCCAGGCCTAACAGTTCGCACACCCCGCGCACGGTCTCGTTCACCGGCAGCTTCTGTTCATGTAGCTCAATGCCGCAGCCGCTGGCGGCGGCGAACTCATGAGCTACCGCGTTTACTCCGCCGCGGGTCGCATCGCGCAGCGCTTTGATGCCGGGAAGGGCGCGCAGCGTCTGAATAAGCGGCGTCAGCACCGCACAGTCGCTGGCCAGCGCGCCGTCCAGCCCCAGCTGTTCGCGGAGGTTGAGAATGGTCGCGCCGTGGTCGCCCAGCGTGCCGCTGACCAGCAGCACGTCGCCGGGAGCGATCTGTTGCGCCCCCCAGCGAATATCCGCCGGAATGGCGCCGATCCCGGCGGTATTGATAAACAGTTTATCCGCCGCGCCGCGCGGGACGACTTTGGTATCGCCGGTGACGATGGCAATCTCAGCGGCCTGCGCGGTACGGGCCATGCTATTAACCACGCGTTCCAGGGTGGCCATCTCCAGCCCCTCTTCGAGAATAAACCCGCAGGAGAGATAGCGCGGCAGGGCGCCGCTGACCGCCACATCGTTGGCGGTGCCGCATACTGCCAGCTTGCCGATGTCGCCACCGGGGAAAAACAGCGGATCGATAACGTAGCTGTCGGTGGAGAAGGCGAGACGATCGCCCTGAGCGGTAAGCTGCGCCAGATCGAGACGCGCCTGATCTTCCTGCTCCGCCAGCCACGGGTTGGCGAAAGCCTGCATAAACAGGGAGGCGATCAGCTGTTGCATCGCCTGTCCCCCGCTACCGTGAGCTAACTGGACGCTTTTCATGCTTCATTTTCCTGACTGCGATATTGATACCAGGCGGCGCATGCGCCCTCTGATGAGACCATCAGCGCGCCAAACGCGCTTTGCGGGTTACAGACTTGCCCGAACAGCGGACACTGATGCGGCTTACAGCGGCCGGTCAGCACATCGCCACAGCGGGCGCGCGGATCGTCGCAGACGCGCTGCGGCGCCGGCTGAAAATGGGCTTCAGCGTCAAAGCGCTGATAGGCGGGCGTCAGGCGTACGCCGGAGTTGTTGATGACCCCCAGCCCGCGCCATTCGCTATCGCCCGACAGGCAGAAAACGTCGGCAATCGCCGCTTGCGCCAGCGGGTTGCCTTCATCAGGTACCACGCGGCGGTACTGGTTTTCGACCTGGCTGCGCTGCGCTATTGTCTGCTCAACCAGCATCACCGCGCCTTGCAGTAGATCAAGAGGTTCGAAACCAGCCACCACTAAAGGACGCCGGTAGTCGCTGGCGATAAACCCGTAGGCCTCGGTGCCGATGACCATACTGACATGGCCCGGGGCAAGAAAGGCATCGATGCTGTTATCAGGCTGGTCGAGCAGGCTGCGCAGGGTCGGGAGCAGGGTGATGTGCTGGCAAAAAAAGAAGAAGTTATCCACGTTGCGCTCGCGGGCCTGACGCAGCGTCAGCGCGGTCGCGGGCATGGTGGTTTCAAAACCGAGGCCAAAGAAGACCACCTCCCGCTGCGGGTTCTGCTGCGCCAGCTTCAGCGCATCCATCGGTGAATAGACGATCCGCACATCGGCGCCGCGGGATTTCGCCTGCAGCAGGGAGCCGTTTTTGCCGGGCACGCGCATGGCGTCGCCGAAGGTGCAGAAAATCACCCCCGGGCGACTGGCGATATCGATACAGGTGTCGATTCGCCCCATCGGCAGAACGCAGACCGGGCAGCCGGGGCCGTGAATAAATTCGATATTCTCCGGCAGCAGCTGGTCGAGACCGAATTTAAAGATGGCGTGCGTATGGCCGCCGCACACTTCCATAATGCGCAGCGGATGCCCGGCGGTATGAGGCAGCAGATGCGCGCGCGCCTGAAGATGTTCAACCAGCTGCATCACCTGCTCCGGCGCGCGATATTCATCAACAAAACGCATTATCGCTCCTCACCGTACAGCAGCGCGCCCACGTCAGGCTCGACTTCAAACATATTTTGCAGCGCCTCAAGGGTATCGCGGGCCTCCGCTTCATTAATGATGCTCATGGCGAAGCCCACGTGGACCAGAACCCACTGGCCGAGCCGCGGCTGCCCCTGTTCATCAACGCTTCCTACCAGCGTCAGATCGACTTCGCGCTGGATACCGCACACTTCGACCTTCGCCAGATTGCCGTCAATGGCGCAGATCTGCCCTGGAATGCCTATGCACATGTCTGCGCCTCCAGCCAGCTGAGCCACTTATCCATGCCTTCGCCGCTGGTGGCGGACAGCATAATGATCTCAATATCGGGATTAACCTCCCGCGCGCAGGCGAGACATTTCTCTACATCAAAGTTGAGGTACGGCAGCAGGTCGATTTTATTCAGCACCATCAGGCTGGCGGCGGCGAACATATGTGGATACTTCAGCGGCTTATCTTCGCCTTCGGTGACCGACAGCACCGCCACCTTGTGACGTTCGCCGAGGTCGAAGCTCGCCGGACATACCAGGTTGCCGACGTTTTCAATAAACAGAATGCCGTTATCCACCAGCGGCAGACGCGGGGCGGCATCGGCAATCATCTGCGCATCCAGGTGGCAGCCCTTCCCGGTGTTGACCTGAATGGCCGGCGTGCCGGTGGCGCGAATGCGTGCCGCATCATTGACCGTCTGCTGGTCGCCTTCGATGACCGCGCACGCGGTTTTTCCTTTCAGACGCAGCAAGGTTTCACTCAGTAACGTGGTTTTGCCGGATCCCGGGCTGGAGACCAGGTTCAGCACCAGCTGGCCGCGTGCGGCAAAGCGCGCGCGGTTGCGGGCCGCCAGACGATTGTTCTTATCCAGCACGTCGATTTCGACTTCCAGCATCCGGCGCTGGCTTTGACCCGGCGCATGGGTACCCGCTTCGCCGTGGCCGTAGTGCAGGTCGCCGTGCGCTGAGCGGGTGGGGGAGAAGCTATCGGTTTTGACGCCGGTAATCGTCATGGTCTGGCGCGGGGCTGGCGCGAAGGGGGCGCTGCGAAACGCCGAGTGGGGGTTATGCTCATCACCTTCGATATAAAGGTTGCCTTCCCCACAGCCGCAAGTCGTACACATAGTTTTACTCCTGGTCTGTCCCGTCATCCTCGCGTTGTCTCTTTGCCGGCTGACTCGCGGGCCGCCGTGAGATAACCCGAATTAACGGTGGATCACTTCTATTCGCTGAATCTGTAGGCCGTCGTCCGCCACAATCTGCAGCGTGTCGCTGTGGCACTGCGGACAGCGCCGCACGTGCTGCGAGATGAGTTGCACGTACTGCTGGCAGGATTCGCACCAGCATTCGGCCTGTTGTTCGGCAATATGCAGTTCGCAGCCTTCCGCCAGCGTGCCGCGGCACACCAGCTCAAAACAGAAGGTCAATGCGCTGGCTTCCACGCAGGAAAATGCGCCGACCTTCAGCCACACGCCGGTAACCCGACGCGCGCCGGCCTGCTGCGCCTGCTGTTCAATAATTTCCAGCGCCCGCTGGCTAAGAGTGATTTCGTGCATGGTCGCCTCCGTATCGCGATGGGCCATATATGCAATAACGATGCCAGGTCATATCTACTGTCGGATGAACTGTCGATGACGACAGCTGACGGATGTCATCGACATGTCAGTACGGGGCGGCTTTTTTATTAAAATCATTAAATATCAATAAATTAAAATTTGGCATGGAAAATGCTTGTACGGTGCATCTCATGCAACCGGGGAGACCGAGATGACTATTTGGGAAATAAGTGAAAAGGCGGACTACATCGCCGACCGTCACCGCCGCTATCAGGATCAGTGGCGCCAGTACTGCAATTCGCTGGTTCAGGGCATCACCCTGTCAAAAGCGCGTTTGCATCATGCGATGAGCTGCGCGCCGGACAAAGAGCTGTGCTTCGTCCTGTTTGAACATTTTCAGGTGTATGTCGCGCTGGCAGAAGGGTTCAACAACCACACCATCGAGTACTACGTCGAAACGCGTAATAGTGATGATAAACGCTTGATTGCTCAGGCAACGCTGGCATCCGACGGTACCGTTGACGGCCGGATCAGCAACCGTTCGCGCGAACAGGTGCTGGAACATTACCTGGCCATTATTGCCAGCGTCTATGACCGTCTGTATGACGCCATGGAACACGACCAGCCGGTGGATTTAAGCCATCTGGCGCTGGCCCATTAATCGTAAGGTGTCGACACGTGTCGAAAATGACATCTGAACTCCCTGATTTCGTCAAAAATGACTTTCACCCGAGGATTGCCCGGTGAACCGTTTTGTAATTGCTGACTCCACCGTCTGTATCGGCTGCCGCACCTGCGAAGCCGCCTGCTCAGAGACGCATCGCCAGTACGGCCTGCAGGCCATGCCGCGACTACAGGTCATGCGTAATGAAAAAGAATCGGCGCCGCAAATGTGCCACCACTGCGAAGACGCCCCTTGCGCCGCCGTGTGTCCGGTTAATGCGATCAATCGCGTCGATGGCGCGGTTCAGCTGAATGAAAGCCTGTGCGTGAGCTGCAAGCTGTGCGCCATTGCCTGCCCGTTCGGGGCGATTGAATTTTCCGGCAGTCGTCCGCTGGATATTCCGGCTAATGCCAATACCCCTATGGCACCCGCTGCGCCGCCGGCGCCCGCTCGCGTCAGTTCGCTGCTCGACTGGGTACCCGGCGTGCGCGCTATCGCCGTGAAATGCGACCTGTGCCATTTCGATGAGCAGGGACCCGCCTGCGTGCGTACATGTCCGACGAAAGCGCTGCTGCTGGTGGATATCCGCGATATCGCCCAGGCCAGCAAGCGCAAGCGTGAGCTGACCTTTAATACCGACCTCGGCGATTTGTCGCTGTTTCAGTCGCAACAGGAGGGCGTGAAATGAGCGCGATCTCTTTAGTCAACCAGGCGGTGCTGTGGTATGCCGCCAGCGGCGTGCTGGCATTTATCTTTACCCTGAGAAAACCGTTAAGCGGTGCGATTGCCGGGATCGGCGGCGCGGTGGCCAGCGCCATGCTGATCGTCGCCGCTATCGCGACGCTGATAACCCCGGAGCAGGTGAGCGACGGCATGCTGCAGATGCTCTCTTTACCGGCTCGGGTGAACGGCATCAATGCGCTATGGCTGCTCGCCATTGGCCTCAGCGCCCTGCCTGTCGCCCTGTTTAATATCGCCTGGCACCGTCATTCGCAGGTGAAAGCCAACGGCCTGCTGGTCAATCTGCTGCTGGCTTCAGCAACCTGCGCCGTGGTGGCAACAAACTTCGGCACGCTGGTGGTCATGGCGGAGATGATGGCCCTGTGCGGAGCATTTCTGACCGGCTGCGCGCAATCCGCAAAGCTGTGGTTTGCGTTGGGACGTCTGGGCACGCTGCTGATGGCGTGGAGCTGCTGGCTGGTGTGGTCTTTCTACGGCACTCTTGACCTGGGGCAGATTAGTCTGCTCGCCGCCCACGCTCCGCAAAATATGCTGCTGTGGTTGCCGGCGCTCGTCGGTTTCGCGCTGCTGGCGGGCGTTATCCCGCTCCACGGCTGGGCGCCGCAGGCGCACGCCGGGGCCAGCGCGCCGGCCGCCGCGCTGTTCTCCACGGTGGTGATGAAAGTCGGGCTGTTTGGCATGCTGACGGTCTCGCTTGCCGGGAGCACGCCGCCGCTGTGGTGGGGCGTCTTGCTGCTGGTCGTGGGGATGATAACCGCGTTTATCGGCGGACTGTACGCCCTGATGGAGCACAATATTCAGCGCCTGCTGGCTTATCACACCCTCGAAAATATCGGCATTATTTTGCTGGGACTTGGCGCCTTCGTCACCGGTCTGGCGCTCAACAGCAGTAGCCTGATGGTGCTGGGCTTCATCGGCGGCATGTACCACCTGATCAACCACAGTCTGTTCAAAACGACGCTGTTCCTTGGCGCCGGCGCCGTGTGGTTCCGTACCGGCCACCGCGATATCGAAAAGCTGGGCGGGCTGGGCAAAAGAATGCCGCTGATTTCGCTCGCTATGCTGATCGGCCTGATGGCGATGGCGGCGCTGCCGCCGCTCAACGGCTTTGCCGGCGAGTGGGTTATCTACCAGTCCTTCTTCAAACTGAGCACCGGCGACGCCTTTATCGGCCGTCTGCTTGGGCCGCTGCTGGCCGTTGGCCTGGCAATGACCGGCGCGCTGGCGGTGATGTGTATGGCGAAAGTCTACGGCGTGACCTTCCTCGGCGCCCCGCGGACTCCGGAAGCGGAGAACGCCACCGGCGCCCCGCTGCTGATGACGGTCAGCGTGCTACTCGCCGCGCTCTGCTGCGTGGCGGGCGGGGTCGCCGCGCCGTGGCTGTTGACGCTGGTCGGCGGGGTACTACCGGTTCAGGCGCAGATCTCAAGCGTGGTGTCGCAGCCGCTGATCGCCATTCTGCTGCTGGCCTGTCCGCTGCTGCCGTTCCTGCTGATGATCTTCTTTAAAGGCGATCGTCTGCCCGCACGCTCCCGCGGTGCGGCATGGGTCTGCGGCTACGACCATGAAAAATCGATGGTCATTACCGCTCATGGTTTTGCCATGCCGGTTAAAGAGGCCTTTGCGCCGCTGCTGAAATTGCGTCATTGGCTGAATCCGGTGCGTCTGGTTCCCGGCTGGCAGTCCGCCTCGGCGCCTGCGCTGTTCCGCGGCGTGGCGTTGCTTGAGCTGGCGGCGCTGGTGGTTATTGTCATTTCGCGAGGAGCCTGAGAATGAGCGTTTTAATTGCATTATTGCAGGCGCTGCTGCTGTTTGCCGCCGCGCCTCTGCTGTCCGGCATCACCCGCGTAGCCCGCGCCCGCTTGCATAATCGCCGCGGTCCGGGAGTGCTGCAGGAGTACCGGGATATCTTCAAGCTGCTGGGTCGCCAGAGCGTCGGGCCGGATGTTTCCGGCTGGGTTTTCCGCCTGACGCCCTTCGTGATGGTCGGCGTGATGTTGACCATTGCCAGCGCGCTGCCGGTGGTAACCGTCTCGTCGCCGCTGGCGGGACTGGGCGATCTGATCACCCTGATCTACCTGTTCGCGATTGCCCGTTTCTTCTTTGCGATTGCCGGTCTGGACACCGGTAGCCCGTTTACGGCGATCGGCGCCAGCCGCGAAGCGATGCTCGGCGTGCTGGCGGAGCCGATTCTGCTGCTGGGCCTGTGGGTTGCGGCGCAGGTTGCCGGCTCCACGCACCTCAGCCAGATCGTCGCCACCATTTATCACTGGCCCGTTGCCCGCTCGGTACCGCTGGTCCTGGCGCTGTGCGCCTGCGCGTTCGCCACCTTTATCGAAATGGGCAAGCTGCCGTTCGACCTGGCGGAAGCGGAGCAGGAGCTGCAGGAAGGGCCGCTGACCGAATACAGCGGCAGCGGATTTGCGGTGTTGAAATGGGGCATCAGCCTCAAACAGCTGGTTGTGCTGCAGATGTTTGTCGGCGTCTTTATTCCGTGGGGAGCGATGACCAGTTTTAGCCTCGGTGGCCTGCTGCTGGCGCTGGTCGCCGCCATCGCCAAGCTGGTGGCGGGCGTGCTGGTTATCGCGCTGTTTGAAAACAGCATGGCGCGTCTGCGTTTTTGTGCCACTTCCCGCGTTACCTGGGCCGGTTTTGGCTTTGCGTTTTTAGCTTTCGTCTCCTTGCTGGCGGCGTGATTAAGAGAGTTTGAGCATGTCTGAAGAAAAAATCGGTCAACACTATCTCGCCGCGCTGCATCAGGCCTTCCCGGGCGTGGTGCTCGACGAAGCCTGGCAGACCAAAGATCAGCTCACCGTGACGGTGAAGGTCAACTATCTCCCGGAAGTTGTGGAGTTTCTCTACTACCAGCAGGGCGGCTGGCTGTCGGTGCTGTTCGGTAACGACGAACGTAAGCTTAACGGCCACTATGCCGTGTATTACGTGCTGTCGATGGAGCAGGGGACCCGGTGCTGGGTAACCGTGCGCGTCGAAGTGGATGCCGACAAACCGGAATATCCGTCGGTGACGCCGCGCGTGCCTGCCGCCGTCTGGGGCGAGCGTGAAGTGCGCGATATGTACGGTCTGATACCGGTGGGGCTGCCGGATGAGCGCCGTCTGGTACTGCCGGACGACTGGCCGGATGAACTCTATCCGCTGCGTAAAGACAGCATGGATTATCGTCAGCGCCCGGCGCCGACCACCGATGCGGAAACCTACGAGTTCATCAACGAGCTGGGCAGTAAGAAAAACAACGTGGTGCCGATTGGCCCGCTGCACGTCACTTCCGATGAACCCGGTCATTTTCGCCTGTTCGTTGATGGCGAGAATATTATCGACGCCGATTACCGCCTGTTCTATGTCCACCGGGGCATGGAAAAACTGGCGGAAACCCGCATGGGTTATAACGAAGTGACCTTCCTGTCCGACCGCGTGTGCGGTATCTGCGGCTTTGCCCACAGTACGGCCTATACCACCTCCGTCGAGAATGCGATGGGGATCGTGGTACCGGAACGCGCGCAGATGATCCGCGCCATCCTGCTGGAAGTGGAACGCCTGCATTCGCACCTGCTGAACCTCGGCCTCGCCTGCCACTTCACCGGCTTTGACTCCGGGTTTATGCAGTTCTTCCGCGTGCGTGAGACCTCAATGAAGATGGCGGAGATCCTCACCGGGGCGCGTAAAACCTACGGTATGAACCTGATTGGCGGCATCCGTCGCGACCTGCTGAAAGATGACATGATTCAGACAAGAGCGCTGGCGCAGCAGATGCGTCGTGACGTGCAGGAGCTGGTCGATATGCTGCTCAGCACGCCGAATATGGCGCAGCGTACCGTGGGGATAGGCCGCCTCGACCCGCAAATCGCCCGTGATTTCAGCAACGTCGGTCCGATGGTCCGCGCCAGCGGCCACGCTCGCGACACCCGCGCCGACCATCCGTTTGTCGGCTACGGTCTGCTGCCGATGACGGTTCACAGCGAACAGGGCTGCGACGTCATTTCGCGCCTGAAGGTGCGTATCAACGAGGTCTATACCGCGCTGAATATGATCGACTTCGGCCTCGATAACCTGCCGGGCGGTCCGCTGGCGGTGGAAGGCTTTACCTATATCCCGCACCGTTTTGCGCTGGGCTTCTCGGAAGCGCCGCGCGGGGATGATATCCACTGGAGCATGACCGGCGACAACCAGAAGCTGTACCGCTGGCGCTGTCGTGCGGCCACCTACGCCAACTGGCCGACCCTGCGCTATATGCTGCGCGGCAACACCGTCTCCGACGCCCCGTTGATTATCGGCAGCCTCGATCCTTGCTACTCCTGTACCGACCGCATGACCGTGGTCGATGTGCGGAAGAAAAAAAGCAAAGTGGTGCCGTACAAAGAGCTGGAGCGCTACAGCATCGAGCGTAAAAACTCGCCGCTGAAATAAGGAATCGCCATGTTTACCTTTATCAAAAAAGTGATCAAAACCGGCAACGCGACGCACGCCTATCCGCTGGAGCCGATGCCGGTAGATAAAAACTTTCGCGGCAAACCGGAACATACGCCGCAGCAGTGTATCGGCTGCGCGGCCTGCGTGAACGCCTGCCCGTCGAACGCGTTGACGGTGGAAACGGACCTGGTGACGCGCGAGCTTGCCTGGCAGTTCAACCTCGGGCGCTGCATCTTCTGCGGTCGCTGCGAAGAGGTGTGCCCGACGGCGGCCATCAAGCTGTCGCAGGAGTATGAACTGGCGGTGTGGAAGAAAGAGGATTTCCTCCAGCAGTCGCGCTTTGCCATTTGCCATTGCCGGGTGTGTGAACGCCCGTTCGCCGTACAAAAAGAGATCGACTACGCCATCGCGCTGCTCGGGCACAACGGAGATACTCGCGCCGAGCTGCATCGCGAAAGCTTCGAGACCTGCCCGGAGTGTAAACGCCAGAAGTGCCTGGTGCCGTCCGATCGTATTGAACTGACTCGTCATATGAGAGAGGCCAGCTGATGAGCAATTTACCAGGCCCGCGCGATGAAAACGGCATTCCGCTGCCGATGACGGTGGAGGAGTCCATCGCCAGCATGAAGGCATCGCTGCTGAAGAAAATTAAGCGTTCCGCCTATGTCTATCGCGTGGACTGCGGCGGCTGCAACGGCTGCGAAATCGAGATTTTCGCCACCCTGTCACCGCTGTTTGATGCCGAACGCTTTGGGATAAAAGTGGTGCCGTCACCGCGCCATGCCGATATTCTGCTGTTTACCGGCGCGGTGACCCGCGCCATGCGTTCACCGGCGCTGCGTGCCTGGCAGTCGGCGCCGGATCCGAAAATCTGCATCTCCTACGGCGCCTGCGGCAACAGCGGCGGTATCTTCCACGACCTTTACTGCGTCTGGGGCGGAACCGACAAAATTGTCCCGGTGGACGTCTATATTCCGGGCTGTCCGCCGACGCCTGCCGCCACGCTATATGGCTTTGCGATGGCGCTGGGTCTGCTGGAACAGAAAATTCACGCCCGTCTGCCGGGCGAGCAGGATGACAAAGCGGCGGAAATTCTCCACCCCGGCATGGTGCAGCCGCTGCGGGTGCGCATCGATCGTGAAGCGCGTCGCCTGGCGGGCTATCGCTATGGCCGCCAGATTGCCGATGACTACATGCGTCTGCTGGCGCAGGGCGATAGTCAGGTGGTGCGCTGGCTGGAGGCGGAGAAAGATCCGCGTCTGACTGAGATCGTCACCCATCTGAACCAGGTGGTCGAGGGGGCGCGTATCCGATGAGCGAGACGGTGGTGTTCAGTCAGCTGAGCCGTAAATTTATTGATGAGAACGACGCGACGCCCGATCAGGCGCAACAGGTGGTCTATTACAGCCTGGCGATTGGCCACCACCTCGGCGTCATCGACTGCCTGGAGGCAGCGCTAAGCTGCCCGTGGCAGGACTATCTGGCGTGGATTGCCACTCTCGAAGAGGGCAGCACCGCACGGCGTAAAATGGAGGGCGTGCCGAAGTACGGCGAGATAGTGATCGACAGCAATCATGTCACGATGCTCGCCAACGCCTTCGATAAAGCGCAGGCCCGGCAGACCGCCGAACAGCAGGCGTGGAGCAAAACGATGCTCAGCATGCTGCACGATATTCACCAGGAAAGCGCCATCTATCTGATGGTGAGGAGACTCCGTGACTGATGTTTTACTTTGTGTTGGCAACAGCATGATGGGCGATGATGGCGCAGGCCCGCTATTGGCGGAGATGTGCGCCGCCAGGCCGGTCGGTGAATGGGTGGTGATCGATGGCGGCAGCGCCCCGGAAAACGACATCGTCGCCATTCGCGAGCTACGTCCCGATCGCCTGCTGATCGTCGATGCTACCGATATGGGGCTCAACCCCGGAGAAATCCGCCTCGTTGACCCGGACGATATTGCCGAAATGTTTATGATGACCACCCACAATATGCCGCTCAACTATCTGATCGATCAGCTGCAAGAGGATGTTGGTGAGGTCATTTTTCTCGGGATTCAGCCGGATATCGTCGGCTTTTATTACCCGATGACCCAGCCAATTAAGGATGCGGTCGAGGTGGTATATCACCAGCTTAGCGGCTGGCAGGGGAACGGCGGTTTTGCACAGCTGGAGGCGGCAGACGCATAGCGTCTGGCATCCGGGCTTACGCGAATGTTTAGCCGGGTCAGGCAATACGCTTTTTCGCCTACGCCATCTCAAGGAGCTGGGGGTGACAAGGCTAACGTGGATGGGTTAATAGCGGGTTGGCTATGCCGCTCAAGCGCTGGTGCGTGGATTTGTTGGCTGTCTGCCGATGAGCGACGCGGAGTATGGCCGCAAACGCGCGCCGCGGCATCTGCGGGCCATGCCCGCGCCGGATGGCGGCTAACGCCTTATCCGGCCTACAAAACGACAAAACCATAGGCCGGTGCAGCCACAGCGCTGCCCGGCAATACGCGCTCTACTCGAATCCGGCCGACAAAACCATAGGCCGGTGCAGCCACAGCGCTGCCCGGCAATACGCGCTCTACTCGAATCCGGCCGACAAAACCGTAGGCCGGTGCAGCCACAGCGCCGCCTTGCAATACGCGCACTACTCGAATCCGGCCGACAAAACCGTGGGCCGGTGCAGCCACAGTGCCGCCCGGCAATACGCGCACTACTCGAATCCGGCCGACAAAACCGTAGGCCGGTGCAGCCACAGTGCCGCCCGGCAATATACGCTCTACTCGAGGTCTTCGCCGTTGCTGGCAATCACCTTCTTGTACCACCAGAACGATTTTTTACGCTTACGCTCCAGCGTACCGTTGCCGGCATCATCGCGATCGACATAGACAAAGCCATAGCGCTTGCTCATTTCGCCGGTTGAAGCAGAAACCAGATCGATACAGCCCCAGCTGGTGTAGCCCATCACCGGGATCCCGTCCTCAATAGCATCGCGCATCGCTTTGATATGCTCGCGCAAATAGCTGATGCGATAGTCATCGTGAATCTCGCCGTTGGCATCGATCTCGTCCCGGGCGCCGAGGCCGTTTTCGACCAGGAACAGCGGCTTCTGATAGCGGTCATACATCATATTCATGGTGATGCGCAGGCCGAGCGGATCAATGCCCCAGCCCCATTCACTGGCTTTGATGTGCGGGTTTTTCAGCGATTTAACAATGTTTGCCGCATTGGTGTTGTTGGCGTTCATGTCTGCCGACGCGCAGCGAGAGGCGTAATAGCTGAATGAGACAAAATCGACGGTGTTCTTCAGGATCTCGTCATCGGCCGGCTGCTTTTCAATGGTCACGCCTTTTTCGCGGAACACGCGCGCCGAATAAGACGGATAAGCACCGCGCGCCTGTACGTCAATAAAGAAGAGGTTTTCGCGATCTTTCTCCAGCGCCATCCACACATCTTCAGGCTTGCAGGACCAGGGATAAAAATTGCCGCCCGCCAGCATGCAGCCGACCTGGTTATGCGGGTTGACCTCGTGGGCGATTTGGGTCGCCAGCGCGCTGGCGATAAGCTCGTGGTGCGCCGCCTGGTACTTCACCTGCTCCTGGTTCTCTCCCTCTTCAAACACCAGCCCGGCGCCGGAGTAGGGGCTATGGAGCATGATGTTGATTTCATTGAAGGTTAGCCAGTATTTCACCAGCCCGTCGAAGGCTTCAAAGCAGGTGCGGGCGTAGCGGGTAAAGAACTCCACCATTTTACGATTGCGCCATGAACCGTATTCAATGACCAGATGCATCGGCACATCGAAGTGGCAAAGGGTTACCAGCGGCTCAATCCCGTACTTTTTGCACTCTTCAAACAGCGAGCGATAAAAGGCGATCCCTTCTTGATTCGGCTCCAGCTCATCGCCGTTAGGGTACAGGCGGCTCCAGGCAATTGAGGTGCGGAAGACGCTAAAGCCCATCTCCGCCATCAGGGCGATATCCTCTTTATAGCGATGATAAAAATCGATGGCCTCATGGCTCGGGTAAAATTCATCGTCACGCAGCTGAAAACGCTTCTCCAGCCCGAGCTTTACCGGCATGCGGTTCGCGCCATGGGGCAGCGTATCCACGGTGGTCAGCCCTTTGCCGCCCTCGAGATACCCCCCTTCAGACTGGTTTGCGGCCAGCGCGCCGCCCCATAAAAAGCCGTGTGGAAAAGTCGACATGCGTTACCTCGCTTACAAAAAATAGTGTTCAGACGTGTGATGGTCGGGTCGTGGTCTGGAGCGCTCTGGCATCGGCTGCGGCCTCTTCCACCGGGATATCTTCAAAGCCGAGCAGCAGCGTCAGTACGAATGAGAGCACCACCGCCAGCGCCATCACGCCGAAGACCCAGACGATAGACATCGGGTTAGCCGGGTCAAAGAACTGGACGCTGGTGAACAGGCCCGGTGCCGCCATCGAGTGGCTGGCAAGCCCGGCGATACCGGCCACCGCGCCGCAGATAAAGCCGCTGATCAGGCTGGCGATGAGCGGACGTTTGAGGCGCACCGCGACACCGTACAGCGCCGGTTCGGAGATACCGGCCAGAATGGCGGAGGCCGCGGCCGCCAGCGCAGTCTGGCGCAGCTCCGGATTTTTGGTTTTCCAGGCTACCGCCAGCGATGAGCCGCCCAGCGACAGGTTGGCGCCGATTTCTGACGGCATCACCATCCCTTCTTTACCGGTTTCCGCAATGGTCTGAATAATGGTTGGGGTGAAAACGCGATGCATCCCGGTCATCACCAGCAGCGGCCACAGGGCGCCCATAATGGCCACCGACAGCCAGCCCAGATAACTATGAATGGTGTACACCAGCGCGGAGATGGCGCTGCCGATCCAGATCCCGAGCGGGCCTATCAGCAGGATCGCCAGCGGAGCGGCGATCAGCACGATCAGCATCGGCTTGAGGAAGTTTTTCGTCACCGCCGGAGTAATGCGATCGACCCAGCGTTCGATATATGACAGGCACCAGGTCATCACCAGCGCCGGAATAACGGTATAGGTGTATTTCACCGCCGTCACCGGAATAAAGGCGAACTCGACGTGCTCACCCTGGGCCGCTTTGGCCATCAGCTCAATAAAGCTCGGATGGACCAGCACCCCGGCAATGGCAATCGCCAGCGACATATTGGTTTTGAATTTTACCGCCGCAGAGGCGGCGACCATCAGCGGCAGGAAGAAAAAGGCGCCGTCGCCGATGACGGTCAAAATAGTCAACGTGGGCGCACCTTTAGGCAGGACGCCGCTCATCTCAAGGATCATCGCCAGCAGTTTGACCATCGATCCGCCGATGATGGCGGGGATCAGCGGTGACATGGTGCCGATCAGCGCATCGAGGATCCCGGCGCCGATACGCTTTAACGTCAGCGGCGGTTTTCCCTGAGGTTCCGCGGGGCGCATGTTGTCCGGCAGCAGGTTGACCACTTCGCGAAACGCCTGCGATACCGTATTGCCGATGATGACCTGGCACTGATTGTCGCTGCGCACCACGCCAAGCACGCCTTTCAGGCTTTTCAGCGCGGCGCTGTCCACCCGCGCATCATCTTTGACCACAAAACGCAGGCGGGTCATACAGTGGGTGACTGCCGTGATGTTATCCGCCCCGCCTGTTGCCGTCAGAATTTGCTTTGCCAGGGCTGCGTAATTTTTAGACATCGGATTTTATCCTGTTTAATCAATAGGGTACTGGCTGGTTATCGCACCTGAGGATCGTGCGCTATCAGGGATATATAGGAAACCGGTTCCACAAAATCATGATGAGTTTCATTAGTTCTAACAAGATATAAAAAAATCATTTTTTCGTTTTGTGATTTTGATCGCTATGTAAGCCAGCTAAGAATCTGCGCTGAGCGCGAGTCAAAGCTGTAAAACGGCGAGGTGTGCAGTACACTGCGGGCATCTTTTGCAACAGGAAGAACAACATGGCAACGATGCTGGAGGTGGCGAAACGCGCGGGAGTCTCGAAAGCGACCGTTTCCCGGGTACTGTCGGGTAACGGCTATGTCAGCCAGGAAACGAAAGATCGCGTATTTCAGGCCGTGGCGGAAAGCGGCTACCGGCCCAATCTGCTGGCGCGTAATCTGGCGACCAAAAAGAGCCAGACGCTGGGGCTGGTGGTGACCAACACCCTTTATCACGGGGTCTATTTTAGCGAGTTGTTGTTTCACGTTGCGCGGATGACGGAAGACAAGGGACGGCAGCTGATTCTGGCCGACGGCAAGCACAGCGCGGAAGAAGAGCGCGAGGCGATCCAGTACCTGCTCGACCTGCGCTGCGACGCGATTATCATCTATCCGCGTTTTCTCAGCGTTGATGAAATGGACGAAATCGTGGAAAACCAGCCGCAGCCGATTATGGTGCTCAACCGCCGCCTGCGGCGCAACGCCAGCCACTGCGTCTGGTCCGATCAAAAAGCCTCGGCATTTACGGCGGTCGAAAAACTGATTGCCCGCGGCCATCGTGATATCGCGTTTATCACCGGCTCGCTGGATTCGCCTACCGGGATTGAACGCCTTTCCGGCTATAAAGATGCGCTGACGAAACACGGGATTTCGCTGAATAATGAGCTGATCGTTGAGGGCAAGTGGACGCCGGAAAGCGGCGCGGCTGGCGTAGCGACGCTGCGTCAGCGCGATGCCCGTTACAGTGCGCTGGTGGCGAGCAATGACGACATGGCGATTGGCGCGATGAAGCAGCTACATCAGCAGGGCGTGCGGATTCCGGAGCAGGTCTCGGTCATCGGCTTCGATGATATCGTGCTGGCGCCGTATATGGTTCCGGCGCTCTCCAGCGTCAAAATACCGGTGACGGAGATGATCAAGGAGAGTATTAACCGACTGATCTTTATGCTCGACGGCGGCGATTTAAAATATCAGCAAACCTTCCCCGGTGAGCTGCTTGAACGTGACTCGATTGCCCCGGGACCGTTCGCCTGACGTCGTCATCTGTCATCGTCAGATGTGACGATGACAGAATCTGTTCCCCGTCTTTAGGTTATTCATTTCCTTTATTATCAGCGTGATAAAAGTTGGAACGTATTATGCATACTCCGCCGCGTAACCTTCTTACAGCTGGAGAAATGGATGAACCGTTTCATTATTGCCGACGCGAGCAAATGCATCGGCTGCCGCACCTGCGAAGTGGCCTGCGTGGTCTCTCATCAGGAAAATCAGGACTGCGCCGCGCTGACGCCAAAATCCTTCTTACCGCGTATCCATGTGATCAAAGGCGTTAACGTGTCGACGGCCACCGCCTGCCGCCAATGTGAAGACGCGCCGTGCGCCAACGTCTGTCCGAACGGCGCGATCGCCCGGGATAAAGGCTTTATTCACGTGATGCAGGAGCGCTGCATCGGCTGCAAAACCTGTGTGGTGGCCTGTCCCTATGGCGCGATGGAGGTGGTCGTGCGTCCGGTGATTCGTCATAGCGGTGCCGGGCTGAACGTGATGGCGGAAAAAGCGGAAGCCAATAAATGCGATCTTTGCCATCACCGGGAAGAGGGCCCCGCCTGTATAGAGGCCTGCCCGACGCATGCGCTGATTTGCGTGGACCGCAATAAGCTTGAGCAGATGAATAGCGAAAAACGTCGTCGTACGGCGCTGGCCTGGTAAGGCGGCGGCACGATGAACGGGGTGCAGATTCGCATTCGCGGTAAAGTGCAGGGGGTGGGCTTCCGCCCCTTTGTCTGGCAGCTGGCGCAAGAGTCAGCACGCTGCGGCGACGTATGTAACGACGGTGACGGCGTACTGGTGCGCCTGTTGGGCGATGAGGCGGCGTTTCTCGCCGCGCTGACCCGCCGCTGTCCGCCGCTGGCGCGTATCGACAGCGTGGAAACCCGGCCGTTTCACTGGCGTACGCTGCCGCAGGATTTCGCCATTCGTGAAAGCGGCGGCGGAAGTATGCGTACCCAGATTGTGCCCGATGCGGCCACCTGCCCGGCGTGCCTGGCGGAGATGAACAATCCGCGGGATCGCCGCTATCGCTACCCGTTTATTAACTGTACTCACTGTGGGCCGCGTTTCACCATTATTCGCGCGATGCCCTATGACCGCCCCTTTACCTCGATGGCGCCTTTTCCACTCTGTCCGCGCTGCGAGGCCGAGTACCGCCACCCTGGCGACCGACGTTTTCATGCTCAGCCGGTGGCCTGCGCCGACTGCGGCCCGCGTCTGGAGTGGCGCGCGGAAGGCGAGTCGCTGGTCGGAGAAGCGGCATTGCAGGCGGCGATTCATCAGCTACAGGCCGGGCAGATTGTCGCCATCAAGGGCGTGGGCGGTTTTCATCTGGTGTGCGATGCCGGTAATCCGCGCGCGGTGGCGGCGTTACGCACACGCAAACATCGTCCGGCAAAGCCGCTGGCGGTGATGCTGCCGGCGGCGGATAGCCTGCCGGCAGCGGCGCAGGCGTTACTGACGTCACCCGCTGCACCCATCGTATTGATAGAGAAATCGCAGGTCGATGGCCTGTGTGACGACATTGCGCCAGCGCTGAATGAAGTGGGGGTGATGCTGCCATCTAATCCGTTGCAGCATCTGGTTTTGCAGGCGCTGGCGCGCCCTCTGGTGATGACCTCCGGCAACCTGAGCGGGCGGCCGCCGGCGATCGCCAACGTCGATGCGCTGCGTGATTTGGCCGGGATTGCCGATGGTTTTCTGCTGCACAACCGCGACATCGTGCAGCGGATGGACGACTCGGTGATGCGGCAAAGTGGTGAAATGCTACGTCGTTCGCGAGGCTATGTGCCTGATGCGATGCCGTTACCGCCGGGGTTTCGCGACGTGCCGCCGCTGCTGTGCCTCGGCGCCGATATGAAAAATACCTTTTGTCTGGCGCGCGGAGAGCAGGCGGTACTGAGTCAGCACTTCGGCGACCTCGGCGATGAGGGCGTAGAACAGCAGTGGCATCAGGCGCGGCGTCTGATGCAGGCGGTTTATGGCTTTAACCCCAGCCTGGTGGTCAGCGATACGCATCCGGGCTACCGTTCGACGCAGTGGGCGACCTCGTTGGCGCTGCCGGTTGAGCGCGTCCTGCATCATCATGCCCATGCCGCCGCCTGCCTGGCGGAACACGGCTGGCCGCTGGATGGCGGCGATGTGATTGCCGTGGTCCTCGACGGTATCGGCATGGGGGAAAACGGTGCGCTGTGGGGCGGCGAGTGTCTGCGGGTGAATTACCGGGAGTGTGAACGCCTGGGCGGATTGCCGGCGGTGGCGCTTCCCGGCGGCGACCTGGCGGCTCGTCAGCCGTGGCGTAATCTGCTGGCCCACTGCCTGGCCTACGTTGACGACTGGCAAAACGATGCGCAAACCGCGGCGCTGCGCCAGCACAACTGGCCGCTGCTGGCGCGGGCTATTGACCGGGGAATGAATGCGCCGAAGGCGTCATCCTGCGGACGCCTGTTCGATGCCGTGGCCTGCGCGCTGGGCTGCGCGCCGGACTGCCTGAGCTATGAGGGGGAGGCGGCCTGCCGGCTGGAGGCGCAGGCCACCGCTTGCGATGGCGTTGCGCATCCTGTTCGCCTGCCGTGGCAGGCGGGCGAGCTGGATCTGGCCACCTTCTGGCCGCAGTGGCTGGGATGGCGGGCGAGCCGCGAACAAAAAGCCTGGGCCTTTCATGATGCGCTGGCCTGCGGAGTGGCCGCGATGGCGCGCGATTGTGCAACGTCGCGCGGGATGACTACGTTGACATTCAGCGGCGGCGTGTTGCATAACCGGCTGCTGGTCTCACGATTGACCTTTTATCTGGCGGATTTTACTCTGCTGTTTCCGCAGCAGCTCCCTGCCGGAGATGGGGCCATCGCGTTTGGTCAGGCGGTCGTGGCCGCAGCCCGCTGGCAGGCTCACAGGGTATCATCATGATAGTGACAATTTTACGCCAGCAGCCGCGTGCCGCTGCGCTGGTGTTGGGACTGGTTGTGGCAAATCTGCTCGCCTGGGGCTGGGCCTGGCAGGCGTTTGGCGATAGCGGCGCGCTGATGGCGGCGAGTCTGCTGGCCTGGGGATACGGATTGCGCCATGCGGTCGATGCCGACCATATTGCGGCGATCGACAGCGTCACCCGCAAAATGATGCAGCAGGGGCGTCGGCCTTTTGCCGTCGGAGCCTGGTTCTCGTTTGGCCACTCGTCGATTGTGGTGCTGGCTTCGGCGGCGATTGCCGCCACCGCCACCGCTTTCGGCCAGCAGATGAGCTGGCTGCATGATACCGGCAGCGTGATTGGCACCGCGGTGTCGGCGCTGTTTTTATTGCTGATGGCGTTTATCAACCTGGTGATTTTACGCAGCGTCTGGCGCAGCTTTCGCACGTGGAAGAGAGGCGGTAAGGTGAGCGATGAGGTGGCGACCGGCGGCGGCATGATGAGCTGGTTGTTCGGTAAAACTTTTCGTCTGATTAGCCGTAGCTGGCAGATGTATCTGGTGGGCTTTCTGTTTGGCCTCGGATTTGATACCGCCACCGAAATCGGCGTGCTGGGGATTTCTGCCGCCAGCGCGTCAAGCGGAATGTCTATCTGGTCGATCATGGTCTTCCCGGCGCTGTTTGCCAGCGGGATGGCGCTGGTGGATACCCTCGATAATGTGCTGATGGTCGGCGCCTACGGCTGGGCGTTTAGCAAGCCGCAGCGCAAGCTCTATTACAATATGACCATTACCGGCACGTCGGTAGTGGTGGCGTTATTTATCGGTGGTCTGGAAGCGCTGGGGCTGCTGATGGACAAGTTTTCGTTCAGCGGCGGGCTATGGCGCTGGGTCGCCGCGCTGAACGATAATCTCGGCGACGCCGGTTTTGTGGTCATCGGGCTGTTTGTCGCCTGCTGGGTGCTGTCGGTGCTGAACTACCGCTGGCGCGGATACGATAATCTGGCGCGCCAGGTTGCAGATTCCCCCGGCTCTCGCGGCGTTTAGCCGGGCTACCTGAGCCAGGCCGGTCTGCTGCCCGGCGGCGCTGCGCTTGCGCGGGCCTACGGAGTGAGGGGCGAGCTGTATGACCACAAAAGCGCACAGCGGGTGTGCTGCCCGGCGGCGCTACGCTTGCGCGGGCCTACGGGGTGAGGGTCGAAATGTAGGCCGGGTAAGCATCGCGCCACCCGGCAAAATAACGGCGCAGAATCGGTCGCCCGGGTAGGGCGTTTACGCCGCGACCCGGGAATAACGCCCGTTCGGGCCGCTTAACGCACCAATTGTTTGAGCAACGCAAAGGCCTCTTTCATTCGGTCCTCGCTGACCACAAAGGCGCGCAGCTGGTTGGCGGCATCCACCCCTTTCGCCACCACCCCCTCTTTGGCGGCAACCAGATTCCACGTCAGATCGTCCCGCTGTGTCTCACCGGCCAGATGCAGCGGCAGATCCGGCGTTTTAACCTTCACCAGCATCGGCGGCAGCGTCAGTTCGTTCGCCTGCGACAGCAGGTTTTTAGCGAGGCACATCGCGCTCAGTAAAATCGGCTGCAGAAACGGCAGGACGCTGCCATTGATTTCCGCGCAGTCGCCGAGGGCGTAAATTGCCGGATCGCTGGTTTGCAACCGGCTGTTCACCACCACGCCACGACGAATCATCAACCCGGCATGGCGCGCCAGCGCCGTTTCCGGGCGCAGACCGGCGGCGGCGACCACCGCATCGACGGTGACGCTGCGCTGACGGTCGAGGCTGACGCGAATGCCGTCGGCGGTTTGCTCCAGCCCTTCAAGCTGCGTTTTCAGCATCAGGTGTACGCCCATATCGGTGAGCCGATGCTGCAGACGGCTGCTGACCTCCGGCGGCATCAATGCTGAGAGCACGCTGGCGGAGTTATCGACTACCGTCACCGCCTTCCCGGCGCGGCAGAAGTCCATCGCCAGCTCGCAGCCAATCAGGCCGCCGCCGACGATCAGCACGCGTTGCGCATCGTGGAGCTGACTCTGCGCGGCGCCGTACTCGCGCTGGCTGTTGAGGGTCAGCATCAGTTCATGCCCGGGTACCGGCGGGATAAACGGTGCGGCGCCGGTGGCCAGTACCAGCTTGTCGTAGCGCCATTCGCGATCCTGACTTTTCACCACTTTCGCTGCGGCGTCGAGGTCACTGACCCAGGTGTACGGGAACAGACGCAGATGGTACTGCTCGGCGAATTCGCCCGCCGTTTGCAGGGTCAGATCGTCGGCACGTTGGCCGCGGCTGACCACATGGCTGAGGTCCGGTTTGTTGTACTCATCCATGCTGTCGGCGGCGATCAGCGTCAGCGGAATGTGGGTATCCTGCTTGCGGATATTTTTCACCAGCTGACGGGCCGCAAAGCCCGAGCCGATGATGACGATGCCATCACTCATTTTGCCTCCGTTGCCAGAACGTCAAAGACATCTTTGCCGAGAGAGCACTCAGGGCACAGGAAGTTATCCGGGACCTCGCTCCACGGCGTCCCCGGCTGGACATCCTGGTTCGGTTCGCCTTTCGCCGGATCGTAAACCCACTGGCAGACGCTGCACTGCATCGACGGGCCGAGATCGGCTGCTGCTGCCGCGGCACAGGCGCAGTTTTCTTGTTCCGGCGCGGTTTGTACTGCGGCGACCGGCAGCGGGGAGAGCGCCCACTGGCGGGCAATTTCACGGCCGTGTTCGCGGCACAGCTCCAGCGCGTCGAGGTCCGGGCGCCATTTGGCCTTCAGGCTCAGGGACATTTCAAAACCGGCATCCTGTAAGCGGGTGGACAGGCGATCGACCGCACCGCCGCTCCAGCCGTGAGAGCCGAAGGCGCTGGCGCGCTTATTGCGAAAACGCAGGCCGGTCATCTCTTCAACCAGTCCGGCGATTTTCGGCATCATCACATTATTCATGGTCGAGGTGCCGACCAGCACCCCTTTTGAGCGGAAGACGTTGGTCAGTATTTCGTTTTTATCGCTACGGGCGACGTTGAAGATTTTCACCGCCACGCGCGGGTCCACGTCGGTAATTCCCTGGGCGATAGCATCGGCCATCATGCGGGTATTGTTCGACATGGTGTCATAGAAGAGCGTGATGCGGTCTTCCTGGTAATCGGCGGCCCATTTCAGGTACAGCTCGACGATTTGGGTCGGGTTGTCGCGCCAGACCACGCCGTGGGAGGTGGCTATCATGTCGACCGGCAGGTTGAAGCCGAGAATTTCGGTGATTTTTGGCGTCACCAGGCGGCTGAACGGGGTCAGGATGTTGGCATAGTAGCGCTGGCACTGCTCGAACAGCTCGGTCTGGTCGACTTCGTCATTAAACAGGTGCTCGTCGCAATAGTGCTGGCCGAAGGCGTCGTTGCTGAACAGGACCGCATCGCCGGTCATATAGGTCATCATGCTGTCCGGCCAGTGCAGCATGGGCGTTTCGACGAAGATCAGCTGCTTGCCGTTGCCGATGTCGAGGCTGTCTCCGGTTTTCACCACCTTAAAATTCCACTCCGGGTGATGGTGATGGCCGGTTATGGAGTCAATGGCATTGGCGGTGCAGTAAATCGGCGTATCCGGGATACTGTTCATCAATTCGGTCAGCGCGCCGGCATGGTCTTCTTCCGCGTGGTTAATCACGATGTAGTCAATATCGGCAAGATCGATCTCGCTACGCAGGTTCTGCACGAACTCGCGGCTGAATTTATGATCGACGGTATCAATCAGGACATTTTTCTCTTCCCGGATGAGATAGCTGTTATAGCTGCTGCCGCGCAGCGTTTTGTATTCGGTGCCGTGAAAATCACGCACTTCCCAGTCACGTTGGCCAACCCAATGAATGTTATTTTTAACCAGAATAGACATAGCAACCTCAATTAATTCAGCGTGTTCAAATAAGATGAGTTGCTTATATCAAGTTACGTGCCAACTTTTTAATTGATTGATTTTTAATGTTTTTAATGTTTTTCGCTAAACTAATTGATGTCAAAATGACAATGGTTAAAATAGTCGTTATGACAATTAATGGTGTCAAAATGACAATGAGGCTGCAATGAGCTTTTCCCTGCAGGTACTGGCGAAAATCGCCATTGATTTACAAAGCGATATTGGTCACGCCGACCGATTCTCGCGTCTGATCGCCACCCTACGGCAGGTGCTGGGATGCGATGCCTCGGCGCTGCTGCGCTACGACGCCCATCAGTTTGTGCCGCTAGCGATCGACGGACTGGCGCAGGATGTGCTGGGGCGACGCTTTGCGCTGGCCGGGCACCCGCGGCTGGAGGCGATTGCTCGCGCGGGGGACGTCGTGCGCTTCCCGGCGGACAGCGATCTGCCCGACCCTTATGACGGGCTGATTCCCGGCCAGGAGAGTCTCAAGGTTCACGCCTGCGTTGGGCTGCCGCTGTTTGCCGGACAAACCCTGATAGGCGCATTGACCCTGGACGGTATGGACGCCGACCGTTTCAATAGCTTTAGCGATGAGGAGCTACGGCTGATTGCCGCCCTGGTGGCAGGAGCGCTGAATAACGCGCTGCTCATTGCCCGTCTCGAAAATCAGAACGTGCTGCCGGAGGCGAGCGCGAGCTATACGCCCCCCGACCGTCAGGAGATTATCGGCCTGTCGGCGCCGATACAGCAGCTGAAAAAAGAGATTGATATCGTCGCCGCGTCGGATTTGAACGTGTTGATTAGCGGCGAAACCGGCACCGGCAAAGAACTGGTGGCGAAAGCGGTTCATCAAGGGTCGCCGCGGGCGGCCAATCCGCTGATCTATCTGAACTGTGCGGCGCTGCCGGAGAGCGTGGCGGAAAGCGAGCTGTTCGGGCATGTGAAAGGGGCGTTTACCGGGGCTATCAGCAACCGCAGCGGCAAGTTTGAAATGGCCGATAACGGGACCCTGTTTCTTGATGAGATTGGGGAGCTGTCGCTGGCGCTACAGGCCAAACTGCTGCGCGTATTGCAGTATGGCGATATCCAACGCGTGGGCGACGATCGCAGCCTGCGGGTTGATGTACGGGTACTGGCGGCCACCAACCGCGATCTGCGCCAGGAGGTGATTGCCGGCCGTTTTCGCGCCGATCTCTATCACCGCCTGAGCGTGTTTCCGCTCTCGGTGCCGGCGCTGCGCGATCGCGACGATGACGTGGTGCTGCTGGCGGGATATTTCTGCGAACAGTGCCGCCTGCGGATGGGGCTGGCGCAGGTGGTGCTGAGCGATGCCACGCGGGCAAGTCTGCGCAGCTGGCCGTGGCCTGGCAACGTGCGCGAGCTGGAACATGCGATTCATCGCGGGGTGGTGCTGGCGCGGGCGACGCAGGCTGGCGACGAGGTGCGGCTCGATCCGGCGCATTTTCAGTTTGCCGTCGACGCGCCCGGGCTGCCGGCCACGACACCGGCGCTGCCGATGCCGGCGATCAATCTGCGCGCGGCGACCGAGGCATTCCAGCGCGAGGCGATTTCCCGCGCGTTAGCGGATAACCATCGCAACTGGGCCGCTGCCGCCCGCGCGCTGGAGCTTGATGTCGCCAACCTGCACCGGCTGGCGAAGCGTCTGGGGCTTAAAGAATCCCGGCCTGATAGAAGTTCTGCAGGTTAATTGCCCCAACCAGAAGGCCGTTTTCGTCGACCACCGGGGCGGCGCTGATTTTGTGCTTCATCAGCCGTTCTTTGGCTTCGACCGCGCGGCTTTCCGCCTGCAGGGTGACGCCGTTGCGGGTCATCGCCTGGGCAACGGCATCGTTGAGCGTCCCGCCGCCGACCAGCCAGCGGCGCAGGTCGCCATCGGTGAAGACGCCCTGCACGCGGTTTTGCGCATCGCAGACCGCGACCAGACCCAGCCCGGTACGACTTAACTCCAGCATCGCGTCCATCACGCGGGTACCAAGGTCGACGCGTGGGACATCGTCATCGCGGCGCATCAGATGGTGAACCTTGTTCAGCAGCCGCGCGCCGAGGGCGCCGGCGGGGTGTGAGCGGGCGAAATCTTCTTCATTGAAACCGCGGGCCTGCATCACCGCCATTGCCAGCGCGTCGCCGAGCATCAGGGTGTTGACGGTGCTGGAGGTGGGGGCCAGATGCATCGGGCAGGCTTCGCGTTCGACGGCGATATCCAGTACCGCTTTTGCCGCCAGCGCTAGCGGGGATTGCGATTTTCCGGTCATCGCCAGCAGCGGGATCCCTTTCTCTTCCAGGCGCGGGACGATAAGATCCAGCTCTTTGGCGCTGCCGGAGTAGGAGATAAATAACATCACGTCACGACCATCAAGCATCCCGAGATCGCCGTGCAGCGCCTCCGCCGGATGGACGAAAAAGGCCGGGGTGCCGGTACTGGCGAAAGTGGCCGCCAGCTTTTTGCCGATATGGCCTGATTTACCGATACCGGAGACTACCAGTTTCCCTTCGCAGTGGATGATGGTTTCCGCCGCGCGGATGAAGTCGTCGCCCAGGCGTTCAGGCAGGCGGCTGGCCTCCTGTAGCTCCAGCATCAGGGTCTGGCGTCCGGCTTCTAACAGAAAGTTACTCATGTTCTTCTCCAGTAATAATCACTTCGATGCCTTTCTCTTCCAGCGCCCGCTGGAATGTCGGGTCAATACCGGCATCGGTAATCAGCTTATCCACGCGCTCGAGGCCGCAGACGATGTTCGGGCTCTTACGGCCAAATTTTGATGAGTCGGCCATCAGGATCACTTCTCTGGCGGCATTGCACATCGCTTTACTGACGGTATAAACCTCGTTGAAGGTCGTAACGCCGGCGTTCAGGTCGATGCCGTCGGTCCCCATAAACAGTTTGTCGAAGCTGAACTGCTCGAAGGCGTTTTCCGCCAGCTGTCCGTGGAAGGAGGCCGATTTCTTACGGAAGGTGCCGCCGGGCATCAGGATCGTTTGTTCATTATCCAGCTCGGAGAGGGCGTTGACGATATGCAGGCTGTTGGTCATGACCGTGATGTTATTGAAGCGGCTGAGCAGCGGCACCATTTGCAGCACCGTGCTGCCGGCATCGAGGATGATCGAATCGCCATCGTGGATGTAGTGCACCGCGGTTTCGGCGATCAGCGCTTTTTTATGGGTGTTAATGAGCGTCTTATGATCGATAGGCGGGTCGGGCTCATCTTTGTTGAGGACCACGCCACCGTAGGTGCGAATAACGGTGCCGGCATTTTCGAGGATCACCAGATCCTTGCGGATGGTGGTGCCGGTGGTGTCGAAGTGTTGCGCCAGCTCTTCAACCGAGCATTTACCCTGCGCTTGCAGGTGCTCAACAATGGCTGCCTGGCGCTGACGTGGTTTCATAGCGGTAATATCCTATCCTGCGTTAAGTTTCGAAGTGATAATTTCGCAAGATATTTACTTTTACAACGAAATTATACATGTTTCGGTTTAAGCGCTAATGATAGAGCATTCTGACAGAGCGGATCCTGGGGAAAGATCATATCTGGCCGCAATTCCTCACGATATTGCCCTTTTATCGCGGGGATTTTTTGCGGGAGGGCGAAGACGGTCACTCCTCGCATCAGCAGCGTATCGCTGACGCGATCGTGGTCGTCAAAGGCGATGGCGACGATCGCGCGCGGTTTGAAGCGGCCCGATGAACGCCCGACGCCGACGCGGCCCTGCTGACAGAGTTTATCGAACTCGCGGTTAAAGCGGCGGATCTGCCAGCCGCCGAAGGCGAGCTGGGCGATCCAGGCGATGGCGGCGACGGTGATTAATGCGCTAACCATAAAATCTCCTTAAGGCGTGGCGTCGGGAAGAACCCGGATCGCGACGCGACCCGGGAACCGGCGGTTAAAACATCACCTGCCCGCCGGTGACGTTGATGGATTGCCCGGTGCAGTAAGAGGCCTGCGGGCTGGCGTAAAACATCAGTACGTTCAGGACATCCTGATAGTCGCAGCCGCGTTTCAGCGGCACCTTGTCGATGTAATACTGCTCGACTTCGTCCTCGGCAATGCCCAGCTTGCTGGCATATTGCGGCAGCAGTGACTGGAACATCGGCGATTTCAACAGGTTGCCCAGCATCAATGCGTGAACGGTAATGCCGTATTCCGCCAGATCCAACGCCAGCGACTGGGTCAGCCCGACGCCGCCAAACTTCGCTGCGCTATAGCCGGAATTGTGCTTGCTGCCGACTTTGCCGGATTTGGAATTGATCTGAATAATACGCCCCTTGATCCCATCGCGAATCATCAGCCGTGAAAATTCGCGAGCGCAGAGGAAGTAGCCCACCAGATTCACCTGCAGCGAGCGGTCAAAATCACCGAGCGCGAAATCGCTGATAAAGGCCGCTTTGGCGATCCCGGCGCTATACACCAACAGATCCACCCGCGCGAATATTTCGTCCACGCCGCGGGCGAGGGCCATCACGCTGGCCTCGCTGGTGGCATCGGCGCCAAAACCGTACGCCGTTCCTTCTCCATATTCGTCGTTGATAGCCTGCGCGACGCGCGTGGCTTTATCGCTTTGGATATCCACAACGGCAACCCGATACCCCTGTGCGGCAAGGCCCCGGCTCAGAAACTCGCCTAAGGTTTGTCCACCGCCGATGACAACAGCAACCTGATTCATAGTCTTCTCCTGACAACTCATGCAACAAATTTCAATATACAGCCGGGGGCGATCGCGTCCGGCACGGGGCCAGACACGTGGACCGTCCCCGGAAACTCCGCTTCGCTATGGCCATCAAAGCGCAGCGTGATATGGCCCAGCTCGCGCAGATTTTGCTCGGCAACATCGCCGACGGCGGTCACCGGAAAGCGTTGTTCGCCAAGCTGGAGCTCCGCGCCCGGCGCCAGCGCGCCGGAAAATTCGCCGTGGTTATGAATAAAGCAATACTCTTCAATGTCCGCCGGCGCGCCTTCGCGAAAGGTAATCAACATCTGTTCTTCGAGCGCCATCGTCGCGCTGGCGCCGATGCGCGTAATCGTGGTCTGGTAAATCACGGTCATCTTCAGGAACCTCTTATTGGTAAATAAATCCGGACACAAACCAGGCGATCAGCACCGTCGGCGCACCGGTCAGAAAACGTCCTACCAGCACCGAAGGAACGCCGACGCGCACCGTGTCCTGACGGGCTTCGGCAAGCGACAGCCCAACCGGAATAAAATCGCAGGCGGCCTGGGCGTTAATGGCGAACAGCGCCGGGAGCGCAAGGTGCGGGGGAATATTGCCGAGGCCAATCTGCACGCCGATCAGCACGCCAATGACCTGAGCGATAACCGCGCCAGGGCCGAGGAACGGCGACAGCAGCGGGAAGGAGCAGATCAGGGCCAGCGTGACCAGGCCAAGAGGATGGCTGGCGAGCGGGGCCAGACCGTGGGCAATCCAGTCGCCGATGCCGGAGGCCATGATGATGCCGATCAGTGCCGAGACGAAAGCCATAAACGGCAGGATCGTTTTCAGCACCGTGTCGATGGTGTCGCGTCCGGACTGGAACAGCACCGCCACCACGGAGCCCATTCCCATACCGACCTTCGCCAGCAGGCCATCGCTCTGCTCGGTTATTTTTTTGCTGGTATCGTAATCCCGCGGGGCCGACTGGCCCGGCTTGGTTTCGGGCGCCGCTGCGCCATCGTGGGTCAACAGGCGAACGTTCTCCTCTTTCACCCCGGAGACGTAAATATCTTCGACGATATATTGCGCCAGCGGGCCGGATTTGCCGGTGGCGTGGATATTGACGGTCGGGATACGACGTTTTGGGTAGAGGCCGCAGCGCAAGGTGCCGCCGCAGTCGATAATGGCAACGCCGATCTCCTCTTCCGGCGGCTCGCCTTCTTTGAACCCGTCGACGGCCTGCCAGCCGGTCAGACTGGCGATCTTGTCGACGATTGCCGGGCGGGTACCGGCGGTAATGTAGACGATCTTTTTACCGGCAACGGCGTCCAGCTCAAGGGGGCCGCCCCAGCCGCTGGCGCCTTTTTCAATACGAATACGGGTCATGAGGTTGCTCCGGAAAGATGGACTTTTTGCTCAAGCTGGATGCCCATTTTTTTCTCAAAAATCGAGGTGGTCAGATCGGTGACCCAACCGCGGAAGAAGTTGGTGACCAGTCCTACCAGCAGATAGCTCACCGCCAGCGGACCTAACGGCAGGCCAAGCGTGGTCAGGCCGCTGGCAATCCCGAGATAGACAAACAGCTCGCCGGGGTTGATATGGGGAAACAGGCCATTCATAGAGTGGCAGCTGTAAGAGGCTGCCGCGTAGTAGCTGGGCTTGTACTTCTCAGGCATAAAGCGCCCGAGGCTCAGGGTCATAGGGTTACAGAACACAAAGGTGCCGATGCAGGGCAGCAGCAGATAGCGTGAGATCGGATTGCCGGCGCAGCGTTGCGCCAGCTTTTCGATCCGCTGCTGACCGATAAAGTTGATCAGCGCGTTCATGATCACCAGCAGACTGATCAGAAGCGGCAGGATCCCGGTAACCATACCGGTAAATACCTCGCCCCCCTTCTGAAACAGGCCGATAAACCATTCGGCGCCGTGGGTAATGACTTCAATCATTGTTCTCTCCTTCAGAGTGTTATTTTTCTTGCTAACTGGCAGCTCATTTTAATCATTTTGAAAGGTTTAAAAGTGTTAAATTGATCGCAAAATGAAAGGTAAATATTTTATTTTGAAAGTTTGTGCGTGATGAAGGGGAATGCTAACCGAGGCAAAGGGGAGATGAACGGGTAGATAATGAACCGGAAAGGGCGGTGCTGGCGGGACTATTTTGTCCGCAAATACATTGCCGCTTCCTTGTTGACGGCCGCATGCTTTACCATAATTATCCTTTGCCAAATTTGTTAAACGGATGTCCCATGTTGAAGCGTCGCTATCTGGCTTTACTTCCCCTGTGTGTTCTCCTCGCTGCCTGTAGCAGCAAACCTAAAACCACCGCAGAACCCCAGACGGCGGGAGGCGGCGGTTTTTTGCTGGAGCCGCAGCACAATGTGATGGAGATGGGAGGCGATTTCGCTAACAACCCGGCGGCGGAGCAGTTCATCGATAAAATGGTGAGCAAGCATGGCTTCGACAGACAGCAGCTGCATGAGATCCTTTCCCAGGCGAAACGCCTGGATTACGTCCTGCGCCTGATGGACCGCCAGGCGCCGAGCGGACTGCCGCCGTCAGGACCTAACGGCGCCTGGCTGCGTTACAAAAAACAGTTTATTACTCCGGATAACGTGCAGAACGGCGTCGTATTCTGGAACCAGTATCAGGATGCGCTGAACCGCGCCTGGCAGGTGTACGGCGTGCCGCCGGAAATTATTGTCGGCATTATTGGCGTAGAAACCCGCTGGGGTCGCGTGATGGGCAAAACCCGCATTCTCGACGCCCTGGCGACGCTGTCGTTTAGCTACCCGCGTCGCGCCGACTATTTCTCCGGTGAGCTGGAAACCTTCCTGCTGATGGCGCGCAGCGAGCAAGATGACCCGTTAAACCTGAAAGGATCTTTCGCCGGAGCAATGGGTTACGGTCAGTTTATGCCGTCTTCTTATAAACAGTATGCGGTGGACTTTAACGGCGACGGGCACATTAATCTGTGGGATCCGGTGGACGCGATTGGCAGTGTGGCGAACTATTTCAAACAGCACGGCTGGGTGAGTGGCGATCAGGTTGCGGTACAGGCGCTGGGTCAGGCGCCGGGTCTGGAGAATGGCTTCAAAACCAACTACAGCATTTCGCAGCTTACGGCGGCAGGTTTGACGCCGACGCAACCACTAGGCAACCATCAGCAGGCCAGCCTGCTGCGTCTGGACATCGGAACCGGTTACCAGTACTGGTATGGTCTGCCGAACTTCTACACCATTACCCGCTATAACCACAGTACCCACTACGCGATGGCCGTCTGGCAGCTGGGTCTGGCCGTTTCTCAGGCCCGCGGACAGTAACCCTTCCCTGATACTCCCCTCGTCGTGAGGGGAGTTCTGTTACATTTTGCAGCATTTCCCGCCGTTGACGCTGATTTACATTTTTCCGTCAATCCAATATTGTTACGTTATAACATATTAATTGGATAAGGCTGTGACTTCTCTTTTTATGACATCCGCAGCGGTACGCGTAGGAATAGCCTGTGTGCTGCTGGCGCTCCTGTGGCTGGCGACCTGGTGGGCGGTAACCCTGCCATGATTGAACTGGATCATCTGGTAGCCGGTTACGAAGAACTGGCTATTACGCCGGCCCTGAGCGGCGTTATTGCGGCAGGCAGCATGACGGCCATTGTCGGCCTGAACGGCTGCGGTAAATCAACGCTGTTGAAAACGCTGGCCGGCTTTATTCCTCCGGTCAGCGGCAGGCTGCGCTGGACGGTTTCGCGTCCGGTAATTGGCTGGCTGGCGCAGCGCCATGCCCTCGAATCGCAGTTTCCGCTGACGGTACAGGACGTGGTGAGTCAGGGGGCCTGGCCGCATGTCTCTTTACTGGGGGGGATCCGCAGCGAGTTCCGGCGGCGTATCGGCGCCGCGCTGGAGCGCGTGGGGCTGACATCAATGGCGAAAACGCCGATTGAGGCGCTCTCCGGCGGGCAGTTCCAGCGCATGCTGTTCGCCAGAGTTATCGTGCAGCAGGCGCCGCTGGTTATGCTGGATGAACCCTTTACCGGGATTGATGAAGCAACCAGCCGCGAGCTGATGGGGCTGATCCTTGAGATGCATCAACAGGGGCAGACGGTACTGGCGGTGCTGCATGATAACCAGCGCGTCGCTGAATATTTCCCGGAAACGCTGCTGCTGGAACCGCAGCGCGCTCGCTGGGGTAACACCGACGATGTGCTGCCCGCCTTCGGCTCTGCGAGGCTGGCATGATCTGGCATACCTTTTTTCAGCCCTTCATTGAATTCGGCTTTATGCGCCGCGCGCTGCTGGTGTGCCTCGCGCTCTCTCTGAGCACGACCATGCTTGGCGTCTTCTTACTGCTGCGACGAATGAGTCTGATGGGCGACGCGCTGTCGCACGCAATTTTACCCGGCGTGGCGGTGGGCTACCTGGTGAGCGGCATGTCGCTGCTGGCAATGACTATCGGCGGGTTTATCGCCGGAATTGCCGTGGCGCTGGTGGCGGGCTGGGTCAGCCGACGCACGCCGTTGAAAGAGGATGCCAGTTTTGCCGGGTTTTACCTCGGGTCACTGGCACTGGGAGTGACGCTGGTGTCGCTTCGCGGCTCCAGCGTTGATCTGCTGCATCTACTGTTTGGCTCGATTCTGGCGGTGGATAACGACGCTGCGCTGTTTGTCAGCGGGGTGGCCAGCCTGACGCTGCTCTGCATCGCGCTGCTTTATCGTGGACTGGTCAGCGAAGCCTTTGATAGCGCCTGGCTGCAGGTTAACCACCCGCGGCTCCCGGCGCTGCTGCACGGTCTGTTCCTGGCGCTGCTGGTGCTCAATCTGGTCGCCGGGTTCCAGGTGCTGGGGACGCTGATGGCGGTTGGCGTGATGATGCTGCCGGCGGTAGCGGCGTGCTGCTGGGCGCGAACCTTGCCCGGAACCTTGCTGCTGGCGGCGCTGATAGGCGGCTTTTGTGCCTGGATGGGGTTAAGCCTGTCGTGGACCGCGAATTTACCGGCCGGGCCGTCCATCGTACTGACCGCCAGCGGGATCTTTTTTATTTCGGTGTTTTTTGGCACGCGCAGCCGACTGGTCGTCAGCTGGCGTAAATTAATGGGGTAAGGAAATATGATGAAACGTACCGCAGTCATTCTGGCGCTGGCGTTAGGCCTCGCAACGCAGGGGGCGATGGCAAAAACGCTCAACGTGGTGAGTAGTTTTTCAGTGCTGGGCGATATGGTGCAGCAGGTGGGGGGCGAACATGTGCATGTTGATACGCTGGTGGGACCGGACGGCGATCCGCATACCTTTGAACCTTCGCCGCAGGATAGCGCTTTGCTGAGCAAAGCCGATGTGGTGGTGGTTAATGGTCTGGGACTGGAAGGCTGGGTCGACAGATTAATCAAAGCTTCGGGTTTTAAAGGTGAGCTGGTGGTGGCCTCTACCGGGGTAAAAACGCACACGCTCAATGAGGAGGGGAAAACGGTTACTGACCCTCATGCGTGGAACAGCGCCGCTAACGGCGCGATTTATGCGCAAAATATTCTCAACGGCCTGATCAAAGCCGATCCGCAGGATAAGGCTGCGCTGGAGGCATCCGGGCAGCGCTACATCGGCCAACTGACGGAGATCGACGGTTGGGCAAAAAAACAGTTTACGGCAATTCCGCTGGCAAAACGCAAAGTGCTCACCAGCCATGATGCGTTTGGCTACTTTGGCCGCGCCTATGGCGTGACCTTCCTGGCACCACAGGGGCTGTCGTCAGAAAGCGAAGCCAGCGCGGCGCAGGTGGCGGCACTGATTCAACAAATTAAGGCCGACGGCGTCCACACCTGGTTTATGGAAAACCAGCTCGATCCGCGTCTGGTGAAACAAATTGCGGCCGCGACTGGCGCACAGCCGGGCGGGGAGCTCTATCCGGAAGCGCTCTCGAAACCGGGCGGCGTGGCGGATAGCTACGTGAAAATGTTACGCCATAACGTCGAGCTGATCGCCGCCAGCATGAAGTAACGCGCGCGTTAACGGTCCCGACGCCGTCGGGGCCGCTCATTTTCGGAAGCCCCCTCGTAAATTGATGACCTCATCCCCATATCTGTGCTGAAAGTGCTATCTTTGATGGCCTCTTTATCTGGCTTAAACGGGGCGCTAATGACAGATTCTGAATTAAAGCAACTGAGTGAGCAGGTCGGGCTGGCATTAAAAGCTCGCGGTGCGACGGTGACCACGGCAGAGTCCTGTACCGGCGGTTGGGTCGCGAAAGTGCTCACCGACATCGCCGGCAGTTCAGCATGGTTTGAACGCGGGTTCGTGACCTACAGCAATGAAGCCAAATCGCAGATGATCGGCGTCAGCGAGGTTACGCTCCTCGGCCATGGCGCGGTGAGCGAGCCGGTGGTGGTTGAGATGGCCGTTGGCGCGCTGCGCGCTGCGCGCGCCACCTATGCTATTTCGGTGAGCGGCATCGCCGGACCGGATGGCGGCAGCGAGGAAAAACCTGTCGGAACGGTGTGGTTTGGCGTGGCCTGTGCGAACGGGCAGGGCGTGACCCGGCGTGAATGTTTTGCCGGAGACCGGGAGGCGGTGCGTCGTCAGGCAACGGCTTATGCGCTAAATCTCCTCTGGCAACAATTTCTACAAAATACTTGATACTGTATGACTATACAGTATAATTGCCTCAACAGAACAGAATTCACCACCCGGTTTCACCCGGCATGACAGGAGTAAAAATGGCTATCGACGAAAACAAACAGAAAGCGTTGGCGGCAGCACTAGGCCAGATTGAAAAACAGTTCGGCAAAGGCTCCATCATGCGCCTGGGTGAAGACCGTTCCATGGACGTGGAAACTATCTCCACCGGTTCGCTTTCCCTGGATATCGCCCTGGGCGCCGGCGGTTTGCCGATGGGCCGTATCGTCGAAATCTACGGGCCTGAATCGTCCGGTAAAACGACACTGACCCTGCAGGTTATCGCCGCCGCGCAGCGTGAAGGTAAAACCTGTGCATTTATCGATGCAGAGCACGCGCTGGATCCTGTTTATGCGCGTAAGCTGGGCGTCGACATCGACAACCTGCTGTGCTCTCAGCCGGACACCGGCGAGCAGGCGCTGGAAATCTGTGACGCGCTGGCGCGCTCGGGTGCCGTAGACGTTATCGTTGTCGACTCCGTGGCGGCGCTGACGCCGAAAGCGGAAATCGAAGGCGAAATCGGCGACTCTCACATGGGCCTCGCGGCGCGTATGATGAGCCAGGCGATGCGTAAGCTGGCCGGTAACCTGAAGCAGTCCAATACGCTGCTGATCTTCATTAACCAGATTCGTATGAAAATTGGCGTGATGTTCGGTAACCCGGAAACCACCACCGGCGGTAACGCGCTGAAATTCTACGCCTCTGTGCGTCTCGATATCCGTCGTATCGGTGCGGTAAAAGATGGCGATAACGTCATCGGCAGCGAAACCCGCGTCAAAGTCGTGAAAAACAAAATCGCCGCGCCGTTCAAACAGGCTGAGTTCCAGATTCTTTACGGCGAAGGTATTAACTTCTACGGCGAACTGGTTGACCTGGGCGTGAAAGAGAAGCTGATCGAGAAAGCGGGCGCATGGTACAGCTACAACGGCGATAAGATTGGCCAGGGTAAAGCAAATGCTATCTCCTGGCTGAAAGATAACCCGGCTGCGGCAAAAGAGATTGAGAAAAAAGTGCGTGAGCTGCTGCTGAATAACCAGGATTCCACACCGGACTTCGTGGTTGACGGTAACGGTGCGGGTGCAGAAGAAACCCACGAAGATTTCTGATAATCTCATCGAAAGATAACGAAGGGCTGCGAATGCGGCCCTTTTGCTTTTTGATTGTCGAGGTGCCCGTGACTGAACCTTCATCCCGCCGTTCCGGCTATGCCCGCCTGCTGGACCGCGCAATCCGTATCCTGGCGATGCGCGACCATAGCGAACAGGAGCTGCGGCGTAAACTCGCTGCTCCGGTACTGGGAAAAAATGGCCCGGAGACGCTGGACGTCACGCCGGAAGAGGTAGACACCGTTGTCGCCTGGTGCATTGAGAACCGCTACCTTGACGACGGTCGCTTTGTTCGCCAGTTTATTGGCAGCCGTAGCCGCAAAGGATATGGCCCGGCGCGTATCCGCCAGGAGCTCAATCAGAAAGGTATTCCCCGCGACGTTAGCGAAAGCGCGATGCGCGAGTGCGATATTGACTGGGCCGCGCTGGCGAAAGAGCAGGCGCAGCGTAAGTATGGCGAACCGCTCCCGACGACATTTGCCGATAAAGTCAAAATCCAGCGGTTTTTGCTGTACCGTGGCTACCTGATGGAAGATATTCAGGAAATCTGGCGAAATTTTGCAGATTGACCCATCGGGTATTTTACTTCCCAGTAAAGAAAACTTATCTTATTCCCACTTTATTCCGTCCGGTCGCTGGCTGTTAACAGGCAATCAGCGCCCACGACGATTATTCCTTATACACAAAATCATTCGCGCTGCGTCAAGGCGGCAGGAGAGTGAGTCACCTGGAGCGTACAGAGGTACGTGGTCGGGGTGAACGAGCGCAGCCCGCGTAGAGGCGGCGTGAAAGGTGAAGTGTATAGCTTGATTTCAGGATAATTATGAGCAAGAGCACTGCTGAGATCCGTCAGGCGTTTCTCGATTTTTTCCATAGCAAGGGACACCAGGTCGTTGCGAGCAGCTCCCTGGTGCCGCATAACGACCCGACCCTGCTGTTTACCAACGCCGGGATGAACCAGTTCAAGGATGTTTTCCTGGGTCTCGACAAACGCCATTATTCTCGCGCGACGACCGCGCAGCGTTGCGTTCGTGCGGGTGGTAAACACAACGATCTGGAAAACGTCGGTTACACCGCGCGTCACCACACTTTCTTTGAAATGCTGGGTAACTTCAGCTTCGGCGACTACTTCAAGCAGGATGCCATCAAATACGCATGGGAACTGCTGACCGGGGAAAACTGGTTCGCGCTGCCGAAAGATAAACTGTGGGTGACCGTTTACGAAACCGATGACGAAGCTTTCGATATCTGGGCGAATGAGGTCGGCGTTCCACGTGAGCGTATTATCCGCATTGGCGATAATAAAGGCGCGGCGTTCGCTTCTGACAACTTCTGGCAGATGGGCGATACCGGGCCGTGCGGTCCGTGTACCGAAATCTTCTTCGACCACGGTGACCACATCTGGGGCGGCCCTCCGGGAAGCCCGGAAGAAGACGGCGATCGCTACATTGAGATCTGGAACATCGTCTTCATGCAGTTTAACCGTCAGGCCGACGGCACCATGGAGCCGCTGCCGAAGCCGTCTGTCGACACCGGTATGGGCCTGGAGCGTATTGCTGCCGTTCTGCAGCACGTCAACTCCAACTATGATATCGACCTGTTCCGCACTCTGATTGAGAACGTCGCGAGAGTCACCGGCGCAACCGACCTGACGAACAAATCGCTGCGCGTTATCGCTGACCATATTCGTTCCTGCGCATTCCTGATTGCCGACGGCGTAATCCCGTCGAATGAAAACCGTGGCTACGTGCTGCGTCGTATCATTCGTCGTGCCGTGCGTCATGGCAACATGCTGGGTGCGAAGGAGACCTTCTTCTGGAAACTGGTTGCTCCGCTGATTGATGTCATGGGCGCCGCCGGTGAAGAGCTGAAGCAGCAGCAGGCTCAGGTTGAGCATGTGCTGAAAACCGAAGAAGAGCAGTTCGCTCGTACGCTGGAGCGAGGTCTGGCGCTGCTGGATGAAGAGCTGAGCAAGCTGAAGGGCGATACGCTGGATGGCGAAACCGCTTTCCGTCTGTATGACACCTATGGTTTCCCGGTTGACCTGACCGCCGACGTTTGCCGCGAGCGCAATATTAAAGTCGACGAAGCAGGCTTTGAGGCCGCAATGGAAGAGCAGCGTCGTCGTGCGCGTGAGTCCAGTGGCTTTGGCGCAGACTACAATGCGATGATTCGCGTTGACGGCGCTTCTGAATTTAAAGGCTACGACCACCTGGAGCTGAATGCGAAAGTGACCGCACTGTTCATCGATGGCAAAGCCGTTGATGCCGTGACTGCGGGCCAGGAAGCGGTTGTCATTCTGGATCAAACGCCGTTCTACGCAGAATCCGGTGGCCAGGTGGGCGATAAAGGCGAACTGAAAGGCGCCGGTTTCTCCTTCGCGGTCAACGATACGCAGAAATACGGCCAGGCCATTGGTCATATTGGTAAACTGAGCCACGGCACGCTGAAAGTGGGCGATGCGCTGGAGGCTGATGTCGATCGGGCTCGCCGTCAGCGTATTCGTCTGAACCACTCGGCAACTCACCTGATGCATGCGGCATTACGTCAGGTTCTGGGTACGCATGTGGCGCAGAAAGGCTCGCTGGTGAATGACAAAGCGCTGCGCTTTGACTTCTCTCACTTCGAAGCCATGAAGCCGGAAGAGATTCGCGCGGTGGAAGATCTGGTCAATGCTCAGATCCGTCGCAACCTGCCGGTTGAAACCAACATCATGGATATCGATGCGGCGCGAGAGTCTGGTGCGATGGCGCTGTTCGGTGAGAAATATGACGATCGCGTTCGCGTACTGAGCATGGGCGATTTCTCCACCGAGCTGTGCGGCGGTACTCACGCTTCACGTACCGGTGATATTGGCCTGTTCCGTATTACCTCTGAATCCGGTACCGCTGCGGGCGTTCGCCGTATCGAGGCAGTGACCGGCGAAGGCGCAATTGCGTATCTGCATGCGCAGAGCGATCTGCTGGGCGATATCGCACAGTTGCTGAAGGGCGACAGCCATAACCTTGGCGATAAAGTGCGTGCCGCGCTGGAACGTACTCGCGTACTGGAAAAAGAGCTGCAGCAGCTGAAAGAGCAGGCGGCGGCGCAGGAGAGCGCAAACCTCTCCAGCAAAGCAGAAGAGATTAACGGCGTCAAATTGCTGGTCAGCGAGCTGGCCGGCGTTGAGCCGAAAATGCTGCGTACCATGGTTGATGACCTGAAAAACCAACTCGGTTCTACGGTCGTTGTGTTAGCCACGGTGGCGGATGGTAAGGTTTCTCTGATTGCCGGTGTGTCTAAGGATGTGACAGATCGCGTGAAAGCAGGGGAGCTGGTTGGAATGGTCGCCCAGCAGGTGGGTGGCAAAGGGGGCGGTCGTCCGGATATGGCTCAGGCCGGCGGTACCGACGCGTCTGCTCTCCCTGCAGCGTTAGCCAGTGTGAAAGGCTGGGTCAGCGCAAAACTGTAATAACTATAAATGCATAGCTACCGTTATCCCTGGATAACGGTAGCTTGCGAGAGAAGCACTGATAACGATAAAGTCGGGTTGAAGTTGTGTATATCGGCTAAACTTAGGTTTAACAGAATGTGATGCCGTGACTGCTTACACCGTAAGGTGTTTGTCATCGCTTACTTTTTGGCGTTATATGATGGATAATGCCGGGATACGAGAGACCCGACTCTTTTAATCTTTCAAGGAGCAAAGAATGCTGATTCTGACTCGTCGAGTTGGTGAGACCCTCATGATTGGAGATGAGGTCACTGTGACAGTTTTAGGGGTTAAGGGTAACCAGGTACGTATTGGCGTTAATGCCCCTAAAGAAGTCTCCGTGCATCGTGAAGAGATCTACCAGCGTATCCAGGCTGAAAAATCCCAGCAGTCCAGTTACTAAGGTTTTCGCGCCTCGCGATTCCGTGAGGCGCATCCCCGCTCCCGTCCTTCTTTCTGACTTTTCTTCTTCTGCTCTCTCCCATTTTTGTTTATTGCCTATCGATCGCGACATTTATCTTTTGCCTGCCGCTGGCCGAAAGCCCTGAATTCCTGTTGATAAAACACTCTTTTTGCCGTTTTTGCAGGCTAATTGCGCGGTAAGTGTGCAAACGGAAAAAGGTCTCGAAAAATTGTTTGACTTATAAGTACCAGAAAGTAATATGTGCGCCATCGCAGCGACGAAGAGCAGAAACAAGTTCTTCGAAGCACTCGTAAGAGGCGTGTGGTGAGGTGGCCGAGAGGCTGAAGGCGCTCCCCTGCTAAGGGAGTATGCGGTCAAAAGCTGCATCCGGGGTTCGAATCCCCGCCTCACCGCCATTTTGCATCCGTAGCTCAGCTGGATAGAGTACTCGGCTACGAACCGAGCGGTCGGAGGTTCGAATCCTCCCGGATGCACCATATTTTCCCATTTCTTCAGCAATGAAGAGGTGGTTGGGGTAGCGGTAATAACCGCAAGCACCAGGAAGGATAACGTTGCATTAGCAACGGCCCGTAGGGCGAGGCGAAAGCCGAATCATCCTCCTGGATGCACCATCTTACTCAGTGTGGCAAGTGTTAGATGTGACACTGACGCGTAGTAAAGTAGTTCTCCCTGATGCATCCGTAGCTCAGCTGGATAGAGTACTCGGCTACGAACCGAGCGGTCGGAGGTTCGAATCCTCCCGGATGCACCATCTTCTCCGAAATGACAGCGGAACTGTTATTTCACGGTCTGCGAGATAATCGCCAGTACCAGGGAGGATAACGTTGCGTAAGCAACGGCCCATAGGGCGAGCGAAGTAAGTCATCCTCCCGGATGCACCATCTTCTCCGAGATAACAACGAAAGTGTTATTTCATGGTCTGCGAGATAATCGTCAGCACCAGGGAAGACAATGTAGTAAAGCAGTTCTCCCTGATGCATCCGTAGCTCAGCTGGATAGAGTACTCGGCTACGAACCGAGCGGTCGGAGGTTCGAATCCTCCCGGATGCACCATCTTCTCCGAAATGACAGCGGAACTGTTATTTCATGGTCTGCGAAATAATCGCCAGTACCAGGGAGGATAACGTTGCGTAAGCAACGGCCCACAGGGCGAGCGAAGTGAGTCATCCTCCCGGGGATGCACCATCTTCTCCGAAATGACAGCGGAACTGTTATTTCATGGTCTGCGAGATAATCGTCAGCACCAGGGAAGACAATGTAGTAAAGCAGTTCTCCCTGATGCATCCGTAGCTCAGCTGGATAGAGTACTCGGCTACGAACCGAGCGGTCGGAGGTTCGAATCCTCCCGGATGCACCATCTTCTCCAGATTTACATCAAATTTATCGCTTCATGGTCTGCGAAATCATCGCCAGCACCAGGGAGGATAACGTTGCGTGAGCAACGGCCCGTAGGGTGAGTAAAACGAGTCATCCTGCCGGATGCACCATCTTCTCCAGATTCACATTAAATTTATCGCTTCATGGTCTGCGAAATTATCGCCAGTACCAGGGAGGATAACGTTGCGTGAGCAACGGCCCGCAGGGTGAGTAAAACGAGTCATCCTCCTGGATGCACCATCTTCTTCAGTTTCTCCTTTTTCTTAAAACCCCAAACCGTTTATCCGTTCTGTGCCTGCCTTTTCTGGCAAAAGCGGCCTGGACCATTCAGGCGGCGGATCTCTTTCAACGATGCTGAGCGATCTTTTTTTATTGGCAAGTGACTCTTTCCACTATAATTTACCCGTATGTATCGGCCTGATTTGGGTGAGATGAGTGCAAGGAGAGAAATCCATGAAATGGTTCAAAGCAATACCTGCGTTTTGTGCGACGCTTCTGGTAGCCGTATCGTTAGCTGGCTGTGCGGGATCGCCCACAAAGGAAAGTACCGGTGGCTATATTGACGATACCGTCGTCACCACGAAGGTTAAAACGGCGCTGTTTAACGAAAAAGATATTAAGTCTTCTGAAATTAGCGTACAGACCTTTAAAGGACGTGTTCAGTTGAGTGGTTTTGTCTCATCAGCGAAGGACGCCAGCCGCGCGGTGGAAGTCACCCGCAGAGTGCAGGGCGTTCGTTTGGTTGAGAACGATTTAAAAATCAAATAAATCATGATATGAGTCACATAAAGGCGCCCGAAGGCGCCTTTATTGCCTGAGGCGCTGGCCGCGACAACATGCGCCTTTTGCGATAAAGTAACGTTTTCTTACCCGGTTTGTGAGAACACGATGTACGAACGTTACGCAGGACTGATCTTTGATATGGATGGCACCATCCTTGATACCGAACCGACGCATCGTAAAGCGTGGCACGAGGTTCTGGGCCGTTACGGAATGCGTTTCGACGAGCAGGCGATGGTCGCGCTCAATGGTTCTCCGACCTGGCGTATAGCCCAGGCGATTATCGAACTGAATCACGCTGATTTAGATCCTCACCGTCTGGCGGAGGAAAAAACCGTGGCCGTGAAGGCCATGCTGCTGGACAGCGTGCGTCCCTTACCGTTGATAGACGTTGTGAAGGCATGGCACGGGCGTCGTCCGATGTCGGTCGGGACCGGCAGCGAAAGCGCCGTCGCTGAGGCGCTGCTGGCGCACCTCGGCCTGCGTCACTACTTTGCGGCGGTGATTGCCGCCGATCATGTCCAGAATCATAAACCCGCGCCCGATACCTTCCTGCTGTGCGCGGAGCGCATGGGCGTCGCGCCGGAAACATGCGTCGTCTTTGAAGATGCTGATTTTGGTCTGCAGGCGGCGAAGCGTGCGGGGATGGATGCCGTGGACGTTCGGCTGCTGTGAGCGACGCACTGTCGCTGATATCGCTGTTTGCCAGTAGTTTTTTGAGCGCCACATTACTTCCCGGCAATTCGGAAGTTGTGCTGGTTGCTATGCTACTTACGGGGGCAAGCCAACCGTGGGCCCTGGTATTAATAGCAACAATCGGCAATAGCCTTGGAGGGGTAACTAACGTTATTCTGGGGCGCCTGTTTCCGCTGCGCAAAACATCGCGCTGGCAGGAAAAAGCAACCGGCTGGTTAAAGCGCTACGGCGCGGTCACATTATTATTAAGCTGGGCGCCGGTCATCGGCGATTTACTGTGTCTGCTGGCGGGATGGATGCGCATCTCCTGGGGGCCGGTACTTTTTTTCTTATGCCTTGGTAAAGCGTTACGCTATATCGTCATTGCGGTGGTAACGCTTCAGGGCATGACGTGGTGGCACTAATTGTGGAACTAAGACTATCCCGACAGGCCGTGTTACCGGTTATTTTACACCTCGGCTGTGCCCGAAATCCGCACGTACTGCCAGTGCGATCCGGTTTTCGCGCGCGGAACCGGCAACAGTAACGTCTTCTGGGATAACCTGTATGGTCACCATTACAATTATGCTTATTCAAACGATTTCGACAGGCGGGAGGTCAAATTGATCCCGGATGTATCACAGGCGCTGGCCTGGCTGGAAAAAAATCCACAGGCTCTTCAGGGTATCCAACGTGGTCTTGAGCGTGAAACGCTGCGCGTCAATGCCGATGGCTCACTGGCGACGACCGGTCACCCTCAGGCCCTTGGCTCGGCGCTGACCCATAAATGGATTACTACCGACTTTGCTGAAGCGCTGCTGGAGTTTATTACGCCGGTTGATGGCGACATTCAGCATATGCTCACCTTTATGCGCGATGTTCATCGCTATACCGCTCGTCAACTGGGCGATGAGCGGATGTGGCCACTGAGCATGCCTTGCTATATTGCTCCTGGTCAGGATATCGAACTGGCGCAGTATGGCACCTCGAATATTGGCCGTCTGAAAACGCTGTACCGCGAGGGGTTGAAGAACCGCTATGGCGCGCTGATGCAAACTATCTCCGGCGTGCACTATAACTTCTCGCTGCCGATGGCTTTCTGGCAGGCGAAGTGCGGCGTTGACGATGCGGAAAGCGGCAAAGAGGCGATTTCCGCCGGCTATTTCCGTTCAATTCGTAACTATTACCGCTTCGGTTGGGTGATCCCATACCTGTTCGGCGCCTCTCCGGCTATCTGCTCTTCGTTCCTGCAGGGCAAACCGACGACGCTGCCGTTTGAGAAAGCGGAAAATGGTATGTACTACCTGCCTTATGCGACCTCGCTGCGCCTGAGCGATCTGGGTTATACCAATAAGTCGCAAAGCAATCTCGGGATTACGTTTAACGATCTCCACGAGTATGTGGCAGGATTGAAGCGGGCGATTAAAACGCCGTCGGAAGAGTATGCCCGGATTGGCCTCGAGAAAGATGGCAAGCATCTGCAAATCAACAGCAATATTCTGCAGATTGAGAACGAACTCTACGCGCCAATTCGGCCGAAGCGTGTGACCCGCAGCGGTGAGACGCCTTCCGACGCGCTGCTGCGCGGCGGTATTGAATATATCGAAGTCCGCTCGCTGGATATCAACCCGTTCTCGCCGATTGGCGTTGACGAGCAGCAGGTGCGTTTCCTCGACCTGTTTATGGTCTGGTGCGTGCTGGCCGATGCGCCGGAAATGAGCAGCGATGAGCTGCTGTGTACGCGCACCAACTGGAATCGCGTGATTCTGGAAGGCCGTAAGCCGGGGCTGACGCTGGGTATCGGCTGCGAAAGCGCGCAGTTCCCGCTGGCTCAAGTGGGTAAAGATCTGTTCCGTGATTTGCGCCGCGTGGCGCAGACGTTAGATAGCATCCACGGTGGCGAAGCCTACCAGCAGGTTTGTGATGAGCTGGTTGCCAGCTTCGACGATCCGGAATTAACTTTCTCAGCCCGCATTCTGCGTTCTATGCTTGAAGAGGGGATTGGCGGCACCGGTAGGGAGCTGGCCGATCGATATCGTACGATGCTGCGGGAAGAGCCGCTGGAAATTTTGCGTGAAGATGATTTTATCGCTGAACGTGAAGCTTCAGTGATGCGCCAGCAGAAGGTGGAAGCGGAAGATAGCGAGCCGTTTGAAGCCCTGTTAGCAAGACACGCGTAGCAAAAAGCGGTACAAAAGAAAAAGGCCACATCAATGTGGCCAAACTTTCATCTCTGATTCAGGGATGATGATGATAATAAATGCGCGTCTTTCATATACTCAGACTCGCGGGTGTAAGAAGAGTTCATTTTATTTTAAAAAAAATCACTATCGGAGGTGAAGAATGCCGTTGTTAGATAGTTTCACAGTCGACCATACCCGCATGGAAGCACCGGCGGTGCGCGTTGCGAAGAAAATGAACACGCCGCACGGCGATGAAATTACCGTTTTCGATCTGCGTTTTTGCGTACCAAACCAGGAAGTGATGCCGGAAAGAGGGATTCATACTCTTGAGCACCTGTTCGCGGGCTTTATGCGCGACCACCTGAACGGCAATGGTGTGGAAATTATCGACATCTCTCCGATGGGCTGCCGTACGGGCTTCTATATGAGCCTGATTGGTACGCCGGATGAGCAGCGTGTAGCCGACGCCTGGAAAGCGGCGATGGCCGATGTGCTGAAAGTGAAAGATCAGAAGCAGATCCCGGAACTGAACGTCTACCAGTGCGGTACCTATACTATGCACTCGCTGGAAGAAGCTCAGGAGATCGCACGCCATATCATCGAGCGCGATGTGCGCATCAACAGTAACGATGAGCTGGCCCTGCCGAAAGAAACCCTGCAAGAACTGCACATCTAGTGCTTATTGTCGGTCCGGCGATTTCCGCCGGGCCGCTATTCCTGCGCCGCTATGTCGACGACCCTCACCTTCTCGTTTCAACACCGCGCCCTTGTGCCATTTGCCCATGATTACGCTCACGGTGATAGCGAACCGTGGCATCAGCATGACTGCGCCCAGCTGCTGCATATTCTCAGCGGCGTGGTGCGGGTTGACACGCCGGTGGGCTACTGGGTTGTCCCGCCCGGACGCGGCGTCTGGCTGCCGGCAGGTACGCCCCACGCGCTGCGTGTCACCGGACAGGTCGCGGCCCGCACGCTGTTTATCGATCCGCTCGCCCGGGCCGATCTGCCGTCTTCGTGCCAGATCGTGCAGATCACTCCGCTGCTGCGTGAGCTGATCGTCACCTCGCTGGCCCTGGCGGAGCGCTATCAACCCGGCAGTCGCGATGAGCGCATTTATGAACTCATTCTCGATGAGATTCGCGGTATGGCGGTGCTGCCATTTGGCCTGCTGGAGCCCCGGAGCGAGGCGCTGCGCCGTTTATGTCACAAGGTGCGGGAAATGCCGGGACAAGCCTGGAGCAGCCAGCAGGCGGCGAAAGAGAGCAATATGAGCGAACGCACGCTCAACCGCCATTTTCAGCAGCAGACCACGCTCACCTGGAGTGAATGGGTGCGCCGGGCGAAACTGATGGAAGCGCTGGTTCGCCTGGCGCAGGGACAATCGGTGCTGCGGGTGGCGCTCGATCTGGGCTATGGCAGCCATAGCGCCTTCAGCGCGATGTTTCGTCGGGTGATGGGCGTCGCCCCCAGCGATTACTTCCGTCCGCCGGCTTGCGCGTCTGCGCCGACCGCATGACACAGCGCCTGCAATGAGGCGCGCGCCACGTCATTATCGATTCCAACGCCCCAGCGGCTGTCGCCATTGGGGAAAATACAGCGAATATAGGCCACTGAACGGCTGTCGCTACGTTCACCGAGAGTATGTTCGTGGTAGTCCTTAATGACGAACGCTTGCTTCAGCAGCGCGCTGAGGCCGCTGGCGGCCGCGGAGAGCAGGCCATTACCGTGGCCCTGAAGGCGACGCGTCTCACCGTTGACCCGCAGCGTACCCTGCAACGCAAGCTGGCCGTCCTGTCGGCTGTCAGTTTTATACTCCAGCAGCGCCAGCGGTGGCTGAGTAACCAGCCCGTAACGGGAACGGAACAGCTGCCAGAGGGCATTCTGCGTCATCTCTTTGCCATGCGTATCGGTCTCTTGCTGAACGTGCAGGCTGAAATCTTGCTGCAGCGCACGGGGCAGCTTCAGTCCGTGATTCTGTTCGATTAACCAGGCGCTGCCGCTCTTACCGGACTGGCTGTTGACGCGGATAACCGCTTCATAGCTACAGCCGATGTCCTGCGGGTCGACGGGCAGGTAGGGCATCTCCCAACGATCGCCGGGCTGACGGGCATCGAATCCCTTCTTAATGGCATCCTGATGAGAACCGGAAAAGGCGGTGTAGGCGAGGCTGCCGGCCCACGGATGGCGAGGATGAACCGGCAGCTGATTGCAATTCTCCACCACTTCCACGACCCGTTTCATCTCCGGGAAGCTGAGCCGCGGCGTAATCCCCTGGCTGTAGAGGTTCATGGCCAGGGTGACCAGACAGACGTTACCGGTACGCTCACCGTTGCCGAACAGACAGCCTTCTACGCGGTCGGCGCCGGCCATCACCGCCAGCTCCGCGCTGGCAACGCCGGTCCCCCGGTCATTATGCGGATGAACGCTAATGCAGACATCGGCCCGGCGGGAGAAATGGCGGCAGAAAAACTCAATCTGGTCAGCGTAAACGTTCGGGGTACTGACCTCGACGGTGGCTGGCAGGTTGATAATCATCGGTCGTTGTGCGCAGGGCTGCCAGATATCCGCTACCGCTTCGCAGATATCCAGGGCAAATTCCGGTTCGGTAAAGCAGAAGGTTTCCGGGGAGTATTCATACTGCCAGCGGGTCTGCGGCTGCTCTTCACACTGCTGGCGAATCAGGCGAGTGGCGCGGGTTGCCAGCTCAATGACCTGCGCTTTATCCATCCCGAAAACCAGCTTGCGGAACAGCGGGGCGGTGGCGTTGTACAGATGGACGGTGGCGCGATGGGCGCCGCGCAGCGATTCAAAGGTTCGCAGGATAAGATCTTCTCGCGCCTGGGTCAGCACCTGGATGGTGACATCTTCTGGAATGCGCCGTTCCTCAATCAGCTGGCGGACGAAGTTGAAGTCGGTCTGAGATGCCGAGGGGAAGGCGACTTCAATCTCTTTAAATCCGCACTCCAGCAGCAGATCCCAGAACTGCAGCTTACGTGCGCCGTCCATCGGTTCGGCCAGCGCCTGGTTGCCATCGCGCAGGTCGGTTGAGAGCCAGCGCGGCGCGTGAGTTATCGGGTTGTCCGGCCAGCGGCGGTCGGGCAGGGAAATGGGCGGCCAGGGGCGATATTTTTCACCGGGATTTGTCAGCATAGTTCTCTCCTTGTGTCGGATCTTTATCCTGCCGAAGCGCAGAGCGGGCTGCTTTAGCAAACTGGACAGAAACTAGCGAGAACTGGACAAGGTTGGCGTAGCGCCGGCAATAAAAAAGGGATCCGCAGATCCCTTCAGGTCAAACCTTAGTGCGCACCGCCGCCGCCGCCCCCGGCGCTAAACGGCGGTCTGGCAAACCACACCAGCCCCAGCAGCAGGATAAAGATCGCCGCCGAGAACCAGAAGATTTCGTTGGCGGAGATAATCAGCCCCTGGTTAGTTATCTGCTGCGCTATCCAGCCGGACGCCTGCTGTTGAGTCATCCCTAATCCCTGCAGCTGGTCATACATCTGCTGGGCGTTGGGATTATAGGGCGTCACCGACTCGGTGAGCTGCGCATGGTGCAGCGCCTCGCGGTTAGTCCACATGGTGGTGGTAATCGAGGTGCCTATTGACCCTGCCAGCGTACGGGTGAAGTTCGACAGGCTTGATGCCGCCGCCAGCCGTTCCGGCGGCAGGCCGGACAGGGTGATGGTGGTCAGCGGCATAAAGAAGCAGGCCACCGCGAAGCCCTGGATAAACTGCGGCCACGCCGAGGCGCCGAAGTCCATGCCGGGCTCGAAAGTCCAGGCGCGCCAGTAGAAGCACACCGCGTACATGATAAAGCTGAAGGTCACCAGCCGGCGCATATCGAGCTTATGGGCAAAGCGGCCGATAATTGGCGACAGGATAACCGGGATTACCCCCACCGGTGCGGAAGCCAGACCGGCCCAGGTGGCGGTATAACCATACACCTCCTGCAGCAGCTGCGGCAGCAGCACGATAGCACCGAAGTAGAGCATGTAGGCGAGACTGATGCACAGACAGCCAATGGTGAAGTTTCGCGATTTAAAGAGCGAGAGGTCGACGATCGGGTTGTCGTCGGTCAGCTCCCAGACGATCAGGAAACTGATGGCGATCACCGCGACGATTGTCAGCACGATAATCTCGTTGGAGGCGAACCAGTCCAGCTCTTTACCGCGGTCAAGCATCACCTGCAGGCTGCCGATACCGATCACCAGCAGCGCCAGGCCGACGCCGTCAATCCGCCGCTGTTCGGTACGGGTTTCGCGACTGCGCAGGGTTTGCAGCGTCATCACCACCACCGCGATGCCAATCGGTACGTTGATGAAGAAGATCCAGCCCCAGTGGTAGTTGTCGCTGATATAGCCGCCGAGAATAGGGCCGCAAATCGGCGCGACGATCACCGTCATCGACCACAGCGCCAGCGCGATAGAACGTTTGGCGGGCGGATAGTTGCTGAGCAGCAGACTTTGCGACAGCGGAATCAACGGACCGGCGACGATCCCCTGAATCACGCGGAAGAAAATCAGCATCGTCAGGCTGTTGGACATCCCGCAGGCCCAGGAGGCGATGGCAAACGCCACCGTCGACCACAGGAACAGCTTCACTTCCCCGACGCGTTTTGCCAGCCAGCCGGTGATCGGTATAGAGATAGCATTCGCCACCCCGAAGGAGGTGATAACCCAGGTCCCCTGGCTCAACGATGAGCCAAGGTTACCGGCAATGGTCGGAATGGCCACGTTGGCGATAGTGGAGTCCAGCACCTGCATGAAGGTCGCAAGCGACAGCGCAATGGTCATGATGACCAGCTGCGCGCCTTCCAGCGGTTTTTGCGGTTGCATTACGCTCACTCCGAATTATCCCGCGTTAGCCTGGATGATACCGTCGATCAGTTTGTTCACCGGCTCAAGGGCGATTTCGCGGGCATTGCTTTCATAAACCGGGGATTTGCGCGTCTGGTTAGCCAGCATTTCGCCGTCGCGGTTGGTGGTGTTCACTTCAACCAGCGTTGAAAGACCAATACGCAGCGGATGTTCAGCCAGCTGTTTGGCATCGAGCTCAATACGTACCGGCAGACGCTGGACCACTTTGATCCAGTTACCGGTGGCGTTTTGTGCCGGCAGCAGTGAGAACGCGCTGCCGGTCCCCATGTCCAGCCCGACGACCTTGCCGGTGTACTTCACATCATCGCCGTAAATATCGCTGATGACGGTCGCTTCCTGGCCGATGCGCATATGCGCCAGCTGAGTCTCTTTAAAGTTGGCGTCGATCCACAGATTGGTGGCCGGTACGACCGCCATCAGCGGCGTGGTGGGGCTAATCTGGGCGCCGGGCTGCACGGCACGACGGGAAACGTAGCCGCTAATCGGGCTGACGATTTGCGTACGCTGCAGCGCAAGCCAGGCGTTGCGGACATCCGTCGCCGCCTGCAGAACCGCCGGCTGTTGTTCCAGGCGGGTATTCAGCACGATAGCCTGGTTAGCGTTGAATTGCTGAATGGCGACATCCAGTTCGGCCTGGGCGCTGGCGACGGTATCGCGAGCGTGCTGCAGCTCTTCGCGGCCAATCAGGTTGGCGGCGCCCAGCGGGATACGACGATTGAGATCGGTCTGTGCCTGAGAGAGCGCCGTTTTCTTGACGTCGATATTCGCCTGCAGCTGTTTGCTGTTGATCATCTGCTGACGCGTCTGGCGAACGCTGGCGGCCAGCTGGGTTTTCGCTTTTTCAAATGCCTGCTGGGCATCGGTCTGGTCCAGGGTGACCAGCGGGTCGCCTTGCTGCACGAAATCGGTGTTGTCGGCCCAGACTTTCGTCACGCTGCCGGACACCTGCGCCATGATTTGCACCTGGTTCCCTGCCACGTAAGCGTCATCGGTCTCTTCATAATGACGCAGTACCAAAAACCAATAAACTCCGTATGCCACGGCAATAATAATAAAGAGCAATGTCAGTAGCAGAAGGGCGCCTTTGCGTTTGCCCTTCTTGCTGTCCGGTTGCTGCGGGGTTTGGCTCTCCGCATTTGCGCTCATGTTATTCTCCACGATCTTATTATTTCACATCGGCTGAGCCGACCTGTTTATCAGAAAGGCCAGCAGATGATCTGCTGGCCTGTCTGTTTTTCCTTGTCAATCCAGAAAAAGTTTTGAGCAGTTCCCGCGCTTAACGCAGCGACTCCGCCAGTACGCCATCCTCTTCCATCTGGTCAAGGCGGCTAAGCAGTTTGCGGGTGATGTGCTCGAGCTGGTCTTTCTCGCTGGTGCTCAGAGAAGACCAGAGCTGATGCAGGCAGTTGTGCTGCGGCGGTAAAACTTCGCGCAAAAACTGATGACCTTTGTCGGTGAGTTGCAGATGCAGGCAGCGGCGATCGTTGTCGCTTTCGCGACGCTCAATCCAGCCGCGTTTTTCCAGTTCATCGGCAATACGGGTTGCGTTGGTCCGTGACGATCCCAGCGCGCAGCTCAGCTCAGAAGGCTGAATACTGTGGTTTTCCTGAGACTCCAGCGTGATCAGCGCCATAAATAATGTCTCGTTAATCCCCTGCGCTTTCAGCATCTTATTGCGGTTTTCCAGTAGCTTACCTTGCATGTGCATACAGAGGCGGGTGAGCAGAATCTCCTGGAAAGGGAAATCTTCGTGACGGCTGGCGCGGAACTTGAGCATTTGCTCAATGGGAGTAAACGAACTATCCATTTGGGTATGACCTCATTAATTACAGCCGATATAATAACTATTGTGACAAATAAATCAAATCAATTATTGACTAAAATTGATACTTTAAAAGTATAAAAAAGTTGTGATTTTCCATGCTATTCCATAGGCCAACGCGCTCAGCAGCGTGGGCATAATAATGCTGCGCGTCTTCCAGAACGCCAGTCCCAACACCGTGAATCCAACCAACGTAGGCAGCAGCCGTCTGGAATCGCTGAGGATTTCCGGCACGCTGGAGACGATCAGCAGGGCGCAGATGGAGGCGATGCCGATGGTATCGAGCAGCACGCTGAGCGGACCGCGTCGCGTCGGGCGCGCGTTTCCTGCGCGCAGGCGCAGCGGCAGATAGCGAAACAGATAGTTCACGCAGCCGACCACTATCCCGATAATCAGCACGTTATTGTTCATCGGGCATCCCCTGAATGCTGGCCTGAATCAGCGCGGCCAGACAGCCGCAGACAATCCCGGCGAGAATGGCCGCTGGAATAGAAAACAGAATAATGCCGCCCAGGGCACCGGCCAGGGCGGCCGTCACGCTGAGAGACTGTTTCCGCTGGAACGAGGCCAGTAAGAAGCTCATAAACAGCGCGGGTAGCATAAAGCTCAGCGCGGCTTCCACCGCCGGAAAACCGACCAGCAGGCCGCTACCGGAGTAGGCGCCGATCAGCGTGCCGAACACCCATGATATCCAGGAGGTGAAGGCGATACCGAGCATCCAGCTTTCGCTCCAGCGGCGGTTGTCGCGAACCAGCTTTGCGGTGGCCGCCGCGAAAACTTCGTCGGTCAGGCCAAAAGCCCAGAGCGCGGTTTTTCGTTTATCCAGCGCGCGATGAATGCGGCTACGTAGCGAAGGGCCGTACAGAACGTGACGCACATCCATCGCCATCACGGTGAGGGCCGCCACCCACAGCGAGCTGCCTGCGGCGAGCATCGCGGTAATGACGAACTGGCTGGCGCCGGCGTAGATGATGCAGGAAAAGAACAGGCTTTCCAGCGGCGTGAAGCCGAGTCGGGTGGCGTTCAGGCCAAAGGCGAAGGCCACGGGAATGTAGCTAATCACAATCGGCAGGCTGTCTTTAATCCCTTCAGGCAGCGTGGCCTCACTGGCAGGGGCAGGTTTTTCCATAGCGCGTTATTTATTGATAACTCACGTGAATATCACATGATTGAACAGGTGAGATTACCTTAGCAGAGAGCGGGGCGCTTTGACACCTTGTTAAACGGCGCTGGCGGGTGAGTGGGACCGTCTGAACGTTACCCCGGCCGCGCCGGGGTAGCGGAGTGGCGCGCTCAGGTACCCGGACTGCGCGCTGCCTCCGGGCCTGAGGGCAGGTTACTTCTGCGCGGCCAGCGCTTCTTTCACCCAGCCGTCAAACTGCTGCTGGTGGGCTTTGATCCAGCCATCAACGTGACCCTGAATATCCGCTTCTGAGGCATGACCTTCATGCATCATGGCGTTTTCGGCGTTAATGTCGGCAATCGGTAGTTTCATGATGCTAAACAGTTTTGCCGCCGCCGGGTTTTTCTCTGCCCAGGCTTTGTTGGCCACGATGTGCATCGTGCTTACCGGGAAGCCATAGTTCGCGCCGTTAGCCAGTTTGGTATCGATATTTTTCTGCACTCCCGGCAGGGAGGAGAACGGAACCTGCAGCCAGACGACATCTTTGCCCGGCTTCAGCACGTCGCTGACCCAGTACGGCGTCCATGTGTAGTAGATAACCGGCTTACCTTCTTTAAAGCGGGCAATGGTATCGGCCATCATCGCCGCATAATTCCCCTGGTTGTGCACCACCGTTTTGCTCAGGCCATAGGCATCAATCTGATGATTAATGACCGCTTCGCAGCCCCAGCCCGGCGTACAACCGGTCAGATCGGCTTTACCGTCGCCGTTGGTGTCGAACAGTTTGGCAATTTTCGGGTCTTTCAGCTGATCGATGGATTTGATGTGATACTGTTCGGCGGTTTTTTTGTCAATCAGGTAGCCCTGTGCCGCGCCGTTAACAAAAACGCCTTCGCGATAGAAGCTTTTATCGCCACCGGCGGCAGCGTACATATCGTCATGCAGCGGCTGCCAGTTGACGGCGGTGAAGGTCGCGTCGCCGGAGGCAAGCGAGGTATAGCCAACGTTGTAGTCCACTTCGCTGGGCTTATCGACGGTGTAGCCCAGTTTTTCCAGCGCGCGGCTCACCAGCAGGGTCTGGAAGGTCTCTTCCGTAATGGTGCTTTGAATCGGTTTGACGGTAATGCCTTTTCCCGGTAGGTCGGCTGCCCAGGTAGCGCTGGTGGCGAGCAGAGTGGCAAACGTTGTGGCAATAATCGTGTTATGTCGCATCGTTATTCCTTATGAATGAGAAGGGAGAGCTGCGGGCCCGGCAGGTGCAGTGCCGCCGGGCGATGAGAAGACTATTTACAGAACGGGCGGGTAATCAGCCCCAGAGGACCGGTTGCGTACCAGCGACGGTTGCCGCGGCTGCGGGAATCGCGGCCGACGGCCTGGGTCAGGCGGTCGAGAATAATCGCCAGAATGACGATCCCGACGCCGCCGACGCTCGCCAGCCCCATATCGAGGCGGCCGATCCCGCGCAGCACCATCTGGCCAAGACCGCCCACGGCGATCATCGAGGCGATCACCACCATTGACAGCGCCAGCATCAGCGTCTGGTTAACCCCGGCCATGATGGTCGGCATTGCCAGCGGAAGCTGCACTTTAAAGAGCAGCTGACGCGGGCTGGCGCCGAACGAGCGCGAAGCCTCAATCAGGTCCGCGGGCACCTGGTTAATCCCGAGGATGGTCAAACGGACGATAGGCGGCAGGGCGAAGATAATAGTCACCACCACGCCTGGAACGTTACCAATCCCGAACAGCATGACAATCGGTACCAGGTAGACGAACGCCGGCGTTGTCTGCATGGCATCCAGCAGCGGGCGAATAATTTTCGCCGCTCGTGGGCTACGCGCCAGCCAGATCCCCAGCGGCAGGCCGATCAGCATACAGAACAGCAGTGCGGTCAGAACCAGCGCCAGAGTCACCATCGCCTGCGACCAGGCGCCGATGGCACCGATCGCAACCAGAGAGATCAGCGTCGCTACGCCCATCCCCACGCTGGAGATTTGCCAGGCGATAAGCGCGAACAGCACAATGGCGACCGGTGCCGGCATGCCTAATAACAGCTGCTGGAAAGCGCTGAGGATGTAGTCCACCGGCACACGGATGCCCTGGAACAGCGGGCGGAAGTGCACCACGATCCAGTCGATACCGTGCGTCACCCAGCTGTCGAGCGGGATCAGCGTTTTATGGAACGGATCCATGATGTTGAAATGTTCCGGCTGCGGCGCCGGCGCGCTGTTTAGCCAGTCGGCACCGCCGCCATCGGTCGGTGCGGATGCCGGGGTGCCCCAGGCATCGGCAGATTGTGCGGCGCTATCCGCCGCCGGTGCGGTATCCCACGGGTTAGATTGATCAGCCATTGTTTGCCCCCTCGCGATCTAAAGCCTTCAGCAGCATTCCTTTAGAAATAATGCCGATGTACTGGTGCCCTTCATCCACAACCGGAACCGCGCACGGTGCCTGGCCGACGTGGGAGAGCAGGTCGCTGAGCGACGTTTGCGCATCTACCGCCTGCGGGGATGCGAGTAACGCCGCATCAATTCCCTGACCTTCGCTCAAGGCGGATTTCAGTGAATCAATAGAGACAATACCGACAAACTTATTACCACGTTCAATCACATAACCATATTCACGGTCTTCGTCCTGCAATAATTTCAATGCTGAACGCGGACCGAAACCTGGCGTTTTACGAATTAAGCCTACCGGGCTTCGTCGGGCAATATCTTTAGCGCTGAACACCTGGCTAATATCGACACCGCGGAAGAAGGTTTTGACATAATCATTGGCGGGATTATTCAGTATTTCATCCGGGGTACCGACCTGAATGACTTCGCCATTTTGCATGATGGCGATGCGATCGCCAATGCGCATGGCTTCATCAAGATCGTGGGAAATAAATACCACGGTACGCTGATGTTTCGCCTGTAATTTTGTCAGCTCATCCTGCATTTCTGTACGAATTAATGGGTCAAGGGCCGAGAAGGCTTCGTCCATTAATAAGATATCAGGGTTGATGGCCAGCGCACGGGCGAGGCCGACGCGCTGGCGCATTCCGCCGGAGAGCTCATCCGGGTAAGCATGCGCGTAATTCTCCAGGCCGACCTGACGCAGCGCCTCCAGCGCTTTCTGCTGGCGCTCCTGGGTCGACATGCCCGCCAGCTCCATACCAAAGGCGGCATTGTCGAGCACGGTCATATGCGGCATCAGCGCAAATGACTGAAATACCATAGCGATCTTTTTTCTGCGCACCTCACGCAGCTCGGCTTCTGAGATTTTGGCGATATCGACGCCATCTATCAGCACCTGCCCGCGGGTGGGTTCAATCAGGCGATTGAGAAGGCGAACCATGGTGGATTTTCCTGAGCCGGAAAGCCCCATGATGACGAATATCTCGCCTTCTTCAATGGTCAGACTGGCGTCTTTTACGCCAAGCGAAAGTCCCGTTTTTTCCAGTAGTTGTTCTTTAGTAAATCCTTTTTCAATATATTTGAACGCTCGCTGTGGATGCTCGCCAAATATCTTATAGAGATTCTTAATTTCTAATTTAATTGCCATGCAATAGAGAGTTTCCTGTTATTTGTATTATGTCAATATAGTACCTGGTGGAGATAATTACCTTTTTACACCCTAACATACTCAGATTCTGTGACAACCCTCAATGTCCCATCGGCGGCGAAATGAGAGGGCCGCACTTCGGCGTATTCCCCATGATAGAAGGGCTGAGCGTTGATTATTGGCAGGTGATATTTTTTACAGATGACAGGGGAATAACTGGTGAACCACGCGATTCTTGCTGAATATTACGGCAATATGTCAGGAAAATATCGCGTGGTTTTTTTGTGTGATAAAAGTTAATTATGTGAAATAGATCACCAGGAAACCGGACAATATATTCCTGGTGAAAGTAAGGTTAAAAATCCCAATCGTCGTCGGCGGTTTCTTCCGTTTTGCCCATCACATACGAGGAACCGGAGCCGGAGAAAAAGTCATGATTTTCATCGGCATTTGGCGAAAGCGCCGCCAGAATCGCCGGGTTGACCGCCGCCATCTCTGCCGGAAACAGCGCCTCGTAGCCCAGGTTCATCAGCGCTTTGTTGGCGTTGTAACACAGGAAGGCGTTCACCTCCTCAATCCAGCCGCTGTCGGCGTACAGATCCCGGGTGTAGGCCAGTTCGTTATCGTATAAATCCATCAGCAGATCGAGGGCAAAATTCTTCAGCTGCTCCCGCTCGTCGGCCGCGATGTTTTCCAGCCCCTTTTGGTACTTATAGCCGATGTAATAGCCGTGCACCGCTTCATCGCGGATAATCAAGCGAATCAGGTCGGCGGTATTGGTCATTTTGCCGCGGCTTGAAAAATACATCGGCAGCCAGAATCCGGAATAGAAGAGGAAGGATTCGAGAAACACGCTGGCGATTTTCTTCTTCAGCGGATTATCCGCCTGATAATACTCCAGCATCAGCCGGGCTTTGTGCTGGAGCGGCGGATTCTCTTCGCTCCAGGCGTAGGCGGCATCGACATCTTTGGTCTGGCACAAGGTGGAGAAAATCGAACTGTAGGAGCGGGCATGCACCGCCTCCATAAAGCTGATGTTGGAGAGCACCGCCTCTTCGTGCGCGGTCAGCGCATCCGCCATCAGCGCCGGCGCGCCGATGGTGTTCTGAATCGTATCGAGCAGCGTCAGTCCGGTGAACACGCGAATAGTAAGCTGCTGTTCCACTGGCGTCAGCGTCTGCCAGGCGGGAATGTCGTTAGACAGCGGCACTTTCTCCGGCAGCCAGAAGTTGCTGGTCAGACGGTTCCAGACCTCCAGATCCTTATCGTCCTCAATGTTGTTCCAGTTAATAGCGCGAATACGCGTTAAATGGGTCATCCTGTTCTCCTTACAGCGCGCAGGACACGCAGCCTTCGATTTCGGTACCTTCCAGCGCCAGCTGGCGCAGACGGATGTAATACAGCGTTTTGATTCCCTTCTTCCACGCGTAGATTTGCGCCTTGTTGATATCGCGGGTGGTGGCGGTATCGGGGAAAAAGAGCGTCAGCGACAGCCCCTGATCGACGTGCCGCGTGGCTTCGGCATAGGTGTCGATAATTTTTTGCGGGCCGATTTCCCAGGCATCTTGATAGAGCGCCAGGTTGTCATTGGTCATAAATGGCGCGGGGTAGTAAACCCGCCCGGTTTTCCCCTCTTTGCGGATCTCTATCTTTGAGACAATCGGGTGGATACTCGAGGTCGCATGGTTGATATAGGAGATCGATCCGGTAGGCGGGATGGCCTGCAAATTACGGTTATAGATACCGTGGCGCATGACGTCATCGCGTAGCTTCAGCCACATATCGCGGTCGGGAAGGCGGATTCCGGCGCGGGCGAATAGCGCGCGCACTGTTGCCGTTTTCGGCTGCCAGTCGCCCTGCAGATAGCGTTCGAAGTATTCGCCGCTGGCATAGCGCGATTGTTCAAATCCGGCAAAATACTCACCGCGCTCGCGGGCTATCTGCATCGACGTATGCAGCGCATGCCAGGTGACGGTATAAAAATAGAAGTTGGTAAAGTCCAGCCCTTCCGGGCTGCCGTAGGCGATACCTTCCCGGGCCAGATAGCCGTGCAGGTTCATCTGGCCAAGACCGATGGCATGGGAGGCGGCATTGCCCGCCGCCACCGATGGCACCGAGCGTATATCACTCATGTCGGAAACCGCCGTCAGGCCGCGCACCGCCACGGCGATCGTGCGGGCAAAATCCGGCGAATCCATGGTATGCGCAATATTCAGCGACCCAAGGTTGCAGGAGATATCCTGGCCTACGCTGGCATAATCCAGATTTTCATCAAAGGTCGACGGGGTGTTGACCTGCAAAATTTCCGAGCACAGGTTACTCATGTTAATTCGCCCGGCAATCGGATTGGCGCGGTTGACGGTATCTTCAAACATGATGTAGGGATAGCCGGACTCGAACTGAATCTCTGCCAGCCGCTGGAACAGTTCCCGGGCGCGGATCCAACGTTTGCGGACCCGCTCGTCGGCGACCAGCTGCGTATACATCTCGCTGATGGCGATATCGCCAAACGGCTTGCCGTACAGGCGCTCGACGTCATAGGGTGAGAACAGCGCCATCTGCGCGTCGTCTTTTGCCAGCTGGAAGGTAATGTCCGGGATCACGACCCCAAGCGACAGGGTTTTGATGCGGATTTTCTCATCGGCGTTTTCCCGCTTGGTGTCCAGAAAACGCAGAATGTCCGGATGATGGGCGTGCAGGTAGACCGCCCCGGCTCCCTGGCGGGCGCCGAGCTGGTTGGCGTAGGAGAAGGCATCCTCGAGCATTTTCATCACCGGCACTACGCCGGAAGATTGATTTTCAATGCGCTTAATCGGTGCCCCGAACTCGCGCAAATTGGACAATAAAAACGCCACGCCGCCGCCGCGCTTAGACAGCTGCAGCGCCGAGTTCACCGCCCGGCCAATCGACTCCATATTGTCTTCAATGCGCAACAGGAAACAGGAAACCAGCTCGCCCCGCTGCTGTTTACCGGCGTTGAGGAAGGTGGGCGTCGCCGGCTGAAAGCGCCCGCTGAGGATCTCATCGGTCAACTGCCGGGCCAGAGTCTCATCTCCCTGCGCGAGGGTGAGGGCGACCATGCAGGTGCGATCGGCAAAATGCTCAAGGTAGCGTTTGCCGTCAAAGGTCTTCAGGGTATAGCTGGTATAGAATTTCCAGGCGCCGAGAAAGGTCCGAAAGCGGAACGGGTAGCCGTGCGCGTGGTCAAACAGCGTCAGCACAAAACGGCGATCGTAGCGTGCCAGCACGCTGGCATCGTAATAGCCTTCGGCGATCAGCCATTCCAGTTTTTCATTCTGCGTCGTGAAAGAGACGGTATGGGTCAGCACGTGCGTCGCCATAAAGGCGTCTACCGCCTGGTGGTCTTTTTCAAACGGAATACGGCCATTACTGTCATACAAATTCAGCATCGCATTGAGGGCGTGGAAATCTGCCGCCCCGGTGGTTAGACGTTCTGCGGTTGTCGTTGCCAAAATTCGTTTACTCCTTTACGCACGTTATCGACATCGGTTGGGGTGCCCATCAGCTCAAAGCGATACAGATACGGTACGCCGCACTTTTGCGCGATGACGTCGCCGGCCCGGCCATAGGCGTCGCCGAAGTTACGGTTACCGGCAGCAATCACGCCGCGTATCCGCTGGCGGTTATGCGGGTCGTTTAAAAAGCGGATCGCCTGCCGGGGCACCGCGCCAGCCGTGCCGCCGCCGCCGTAGCTGGGGACAATGAGAATGTAGGGGGCGTCTACCTGGATGCGTTCCCGCTCGTTAAGCGGAATGCGCACCGCGGGCAGCCCCAGACGCTGGACGAACCGATGCGTATTTTCGGAACTGCTGGAGAAGTAGACGATCAGGCTCATGCGTTGGCCACCGGTTCGGGGCGCAGGCGGTTAATCATATCCGGGCGAAAACCGGACCAGCGGGTTTCACCGGCTATCACGACCGGCAGCTGACGAAAGCCCTGTTCGCGCAGCATGTCAGCGGCATCCGGATGATGCTCAACATTCACCATCTCGAAGGCAAATCCGCGGCTTTCCATGGCCCGCTTAGTGGCATGGCACTGGACGCAGTCATTTTTAGTGTAAATAGTAATGCGCATGATTCGTATTTCCATTTAAGATAACAGAACGGCGCAAAAAAGTGCGACGTCCGCTATCGGTTAACTGTTCAGGAAATACTAGATGTAGTTATCTAAAAGTTCAACCACGCAATATATAGCGTTTTTAGATAAGGGGAACCCTCACGGAAGCACGCCATGAGGGCCGGACGGGTACGCCTGAAATTACAGGCGCATGCTGACCGCAAGGCGGTTAAACGCGTTCATCAGGCTGATGGCGAAGGTCAGGTCGCTGATCTGGCGTGCGCTGAAATGCTCCAGCAGCGGCAGGTAAACATCATCTTCTGCGTGGGTGCTGGCAATATGCGTCACCGATTCCGCCCACGCCAGCGCCGCCTGTTCTGCGGCGCTGAAATGCCCGCTTACCCGCCAGCCGGCCAGCGCATCCAGTTTAGTCTGCGCCACGCCGGATTTACGCAGCGCTTTACTGTGCATTTCCAGACAGAAGGCGCAGCCATTAATCTGTGATACCCGCAGGTAAACCAGTTCCAGCAGGGCGCCGTCCAGTTCGCTTTTTTCCAGCGCAATCTTGGCCTGTACCAGCGCGTTATAGACTTCCGGGCTCAGTTCGTTATAGGGCTGACGGAGTGTGCTCATGATGTTTTCCTCAATGTTGAACCGCGGGGAATGGGTTCTAAGACCGCAGCAAAATAGCACTATAATGGACTGCAAAAGATAGCCATATTTTAATGGAAAAAGCAGACCATAATGGAAATCAAAAAAGTCCCGCACTATCAGCGCATTGCCAGACAGCTCAAATCTGCGATTGAACACGGCGAACTCGCGCCGGGCAGCCGCCTGCCCGCCAGTCGGGTTTATGCGCAGGAGCTGGGCGTCTCCCGCGCAACCGTGGAGAATGCCTGGGGTGAGCTGGTGGCTCAGGGCTGGCTGGAGCGACGAGGGCAGGCGGGCACCTTTGTCAGCGAGCGTCTGAGTCCGCTGCGGGAGGAACCGGCGCGTCTGCCGTCGGGCATTGAACCGACGACGCTGCAGCCGTTTCAACTGGGTCTGCCGGCGCTGGATCTTTTCCCCCGCGGCCTGTGGGCGCGGGTGATGGGGCGGCGACTGCGAACGCAAACGCGTTTTGACCTGGCGCCCGGCGATCCGTGCGGTGAGATGATCCTGCAGCGGGCCATTGTCGATTATCTGCGGCTTTCCCGCAGTATTGAATGCCTGCCCGAACAGGTACTGGTGACCGGCAACTATGCCGCTTCCATGAGGCTGCTCCTCCGCACTCTGGCGCAGCCAGGTCAGCATATGTGGATGGAGGATCCGGGGTTTCCGCTGATTCGGCCGGTGATAACCGGGGAAGGGGTGGTCATCGATCCGGTTCCTGTCGATGAAGAGGGGATGGATGTGGCGTGGGCGCAACGCCATTACCCCGATGCGCATTTTGCGCTTCTCACTCCCGCGCACCAGAGTCCGCTGGGGGTTGCGCTGTCGCTGGCCCGACGCAGGCAGCTGCTGGCATGGGCGGCCCGGCGCGACGCCTGGATTATTGAAGATGATTACGATAGCGAATTTCGCTACCGGGGCAAGCCGCTGCCGCCGCTGAAAAGTCTTGATGCCCCGCAGCGGGTAATTTACGCCGGCACCTTCAGTAAATCGCTTTTTCCGGCATTACGCGCCGCCTGGCTGGTGGTGCCCCTCCCGCAAGTGGCCGCCTTTCGCCAGCAGGCCGAATGGATGAGCTGTAGCGTACCGACGCTGTGGCAGCAGACGCTGGCTGACTTTATCCACGAAGGTCATTTCTGGCGTCATCTGAAGAAAATGCGTACCTGCTATGCGCAGCGCCGACAGTGGCTGGAGTCCGCGCTGTTGGCGCAGGGGTTCAGCGTCGTCCCTCAGTTAGGGGGGATTCAGCTGGTTATTACGGTGAACGGTGACGATCGGGCGCTGGCTCTGAAAGCCCGGCAGGCCGGCCTGTCGGTACAGGCGCTGAGCGACTGGCGGATACAAAGCCGCGGCGAAGGGGGGCTGCTGGTGAGCTTTACTAATCTGACATCGATGGCGATGGCAACGGAGGCGGTGCGTCAACTCAAAGTCGCGCTGTTTTCTGCTGATAAGTAAAGTCGCTGATTGAGGATTCGGGGGATTGAGCTTCCTGAAGTAGCGATCGTGCGTTGAGGCAACAAAAAGCCCCCGGGCCAGAGGCTCACAGGGGCAGACGCGTATTTGTTATCTTCATGTATCGTTTATATTATCGACGTAAATTCAATAATACGCCAATAAATAGTCCAACTGCGGCAGCGGCTCCGACGCTCTGCCACGGTTTATCCCGCACGTAGCTATCGGCACAGCCTGCGGCATCGCGAGCGGCCTGCTGCACACGGTTGTTCCCGTTCAGACGGGCTCGCGTCTCTTTCAGCAGCGCCTGGGCTTTTTTCCGTGCGGCATCAGCTTCATCTTTCGCATCGCTGCCCCATGATTTCAGCACCTCTTCTAGCGTATCCGCTAATTGGCTGACATCGTTATGAATATCTTCAGCGCTTTCATCGACATTGTTGCGGTTCAGACGGTTAGCCATCGATTTCTCCCTTAATTCCATTGAGTCATTAAGTGTAGAACAAGATTTTGAATTATGCTTTTGCAGTGCCGTTTCTGGAATTTTCCGAAAGCACTATCAATGATGAATAAGGTAAGGTAAAGGTGCGGTAAAAGATAAAGAGGAATGAGTATGTATTTAAGACCCGATGAGGTGGCGCGTGTTCTTGAAAAAGCCGGCTTCACCATGGATGTTGTGACGCAAAAAGCGTACGGCTATCGCCGTGGCGATAATTATGTTTATGTGAACCGCGAAGCGCGCATGGGGCGGACCGCTTTAATTATTCATCCGGCGTTAAAAGAGCGCAGTAATTCGCTGGCGGAACCCGCCTCGGATATCAAAACCTGCGATCATTATGAACAGTTTCCGCTGTATTTAGCCGGAGATGTACAGCAGCATTATGGTATTCCACATGGCTTCAGTTCACGCATGGCGCTTGAGCGTTTTTTGCGGGGATTATATGGCGAAGCGCAGCCGAGCCTGTCTCATAACTAATCGTATGAAGACCCGTGCCTGGATGTGAAGTAGGGGAAAGCAGACGAGCAGGCGACTGACGGTGGTCAGTCGCAGGTTGCATCGGGACTCAGGCTTTAGCCTGCTGGTAAGCGCTGACGCGGAACAGACGGCGGCAGTAGTCAAGGAAATAGCCGTAAACCGCTCCCATCATCATCGATACCGCAATATTTGAGCTCACCGCCGCGGCAATTTGATGCCAGTCGGCACCGACGGAAAATAAGATAGCAACATACACCGGCGACTGGAATGTCACATAAGCCACAACATCGGCAATACTCTTCATCCAGGCGGAAGGGCTAATGTGACGTGCCAGGCGCATGGCGCGGTCGCGGTAAAATCCGTAAGGCACGGCAATAATAATGTTCACCGGAATCGCCACCAGGCGCGAGGATAACGACTGCTCAAAGGTCATTCCGGAGAGGAAAATTTCGATCAACATGTTCACAACGGTGCAGTAAACCACCATCGCAAAGGTGTCTGCTACCGCATGACGCAAGCGGGACTGCGCAGAGAACATCGGTGTGCTCCTCGAAAATGAAGTCTGATACGCCACAAAATGCGCTCTTTTACAGCGTTTTGGGTTGCCTGTTTTGATGTGCGTAGATTATCTCTCTGTGCTGAAAGAGACAACTAGCTGTAAATTTTTATTTAATGGCTTTTTGTCGATAAAATACTCTGCGAAAGGTGGTTTTGTCTTCGCTGCGCTACTTTTGTCCTGACTCTTAATTTTTTATTTATTTATCAATTGGTTATGTTTTTGGTGAGCAGGAAGGGAGGCTCACGCGAAGCCACGATTGTGCCGACTACCGCCTGAAGTCACGTTCCAATGTGATTTCTGTCACTTTTAGAATAATTTATGCCATAAATGCGATTTAAATAGCATTAGATTCTGTTTTTGTTCGTTGGTGTGTATTCGATTTTCATGCATGTTCATTCACTGGCAGAGCGTTGTGACCTCATCCTTCCGTCGGACATATCCCGCTAACCTGCTGACCATGCAGGTAATATACTGAGTAATGATATTTTTGCGTTTTTTTTACTCTATTCAGATTGTCGCTGAATTAATTTCGGGGATTAACTGGATAACCGCTGTGGTTATTTTAAATAAAATATGGACGTCGTGGTCTGAATATATTTATCACTCGCCATTAAAGGTGGTAATATATGGCTTCATATATTAAAGTACCCCGGTAGTATTGTCTTATATGTAATTTGGGAACGTTTAATAATTTATGTCTTTAATGTTACAGAAGTTGAATAATATCCGTTCACTGCGGGCGATGTCGCGTGAATTCTCCATTGACGTACTTGAAGAAATGCTGGAAAAACTCAGGGTCGTCACTGAAGAAAAACGGTCAGAGCAGCAGTCTGCCCTGCAACAGCAGGCGGAATACCAGGAAAAAATTAATACCTGGCTGGAATTGATGATTGCCGACGGTATTACACCTGATGAGCTTGTCACGCAGAATGCAGGCCCGTCGAAGGAGGCGAAAAAACGCCAGCCGCGTCCGGCAAAATACCGGTTTACCGATTTTTCCGGTGCGCAAAAAACCTGGACCGGCCAGGGACGTATGCCGAAGCCGATCGCTCGGGCGATTGAAGCCGGCGCGACGCTGGAAAGTTTTCTGATTTAAGCGTTAGCGAAAATGATATTCGGCAGGAGTTAAGGCTGCTGTCGGATAGCGAAAAAATAACGGTGGGGAATCCCACCGTGTGTATTAGCAAACGCCAAAATCACCTTCTTCTTTATAAGGTGTGACGTCTGCAGGCTTCAGAGTATATTTCTCACCCTGTTCATTACTGGCCTGTACGGCGACAATATGATCTTCACCGACGGCCACAATCTTGAGTTTTGGTCCGCCCATACGAGGCTGAACCAGATCACCTACTGAATACATCGTTTTTCTCCTCTGGCATGGATTAATGCCGCTGTTCGCCTTCACTTTAGCGTAGCTGAATATCAGCATACAACAGGCCTGATGCCGCTGGCGTCAGCGTCGGTTCCAGGGCATGATGGCCAACAGGCGCGCCATCCCGCAAAAACCGCTGATGCCGGCGAAGGTTAAGCCGGCGCCGACAAAAGCGCTCAGCAGGAAAAAGCCGCTACTGACGCCATAGCCCAGCGCCACGCCCAGCAGAATGAGCACTCCCGCGGCGATTTGCACCTGGCGCATTAACGGCAGCGGCTGGGTTTTATCCTCTTTGACGGGCAATCCTGCTGCTTTCCAGGCCTGAATACCGCCGGCCAGCAGTTTCACCTGTGCCGGAGCTGCCGCAGCCAGCAGACGAATGGCATTATTTTGTGTACGCGATCCCGCCTGACAATGAAAAATGACCGTTTCATCCGCGGCAGTGCGCAGCATTGCGCCGTTATTCAGAGCAGCCAGCGGCACCAGCTCGGCATCGGGGATGTGTTCGCGGGCGTATTCATCGGCATCGCGAATATCGATTAATCTGGCCCCTTGCGCAATTTGCGCCCGGGCCTCTTCAGGAGAAAGGGTGACAATAGTCATGACGGCTCCTTATGGGCAATAAATGGTCTTCAGCGTGGTAATGATTTGCTGAACCGCAGGGTGGGTGATGAAGTAGTGGATACGTTGCGCCTCGCGCTCACTGCCGATCAGGCCTTCATCGCGCATGCGCGCCAGATGCTGAGAGGTGGCCGAAGGGCTCAGGCCGGTGATCTGCGCCAGTTCGCCTGCGCTGGCGCGCGGCGTCTCGCACAGCATGCACAGAATCATCAGCCGGTTCGGATTGCTCATGGCTTTCAACAGGGCGGCGGCTTCCCCGGCGCTGGACTGCAGCTGTTCTGGTGTATTCATGTATTTTAGTCTTTTCTAAATTTAGATAAGTCTAAAATAAAAAACGGCGCGGTACCAGCGCAGAAAATGCCGTCGCGGTCAGGACGCTTGCGTCAGTCGGATAAGCTGTTCTGTGGCCTGGGCGATGCCAGCATCGCGGCCGTGAGGCTGGATATCCAGACCTTCGGCATAGATAAATGTCACTTCGCTGATGCCCATCAGACCCAGTACCGAACGGAGATAAGGGGTTACGGCATCGGTATCCTGCCCGCAATGTACGCCTCCGCGGGAGCTGATCACCACCGCGCGTACACCCTCGACCAACCCCTGAGGCCAGCTGTCGGTGTAGCGGAAGGTTTCGCGGGCCCTGGCGACCAGATCAAACCATTTTTTCAGATCGGTAGGGACGTTGAGATTATACATGGGGGCGCCGATCACCAGCAGATCGCTGGTTTTCAGCTCATCAATCAGCCTATCCGATAGCGCGACGCCCCGCTGGATCGCCGGAGTCGGATCCTGGGCGCCGCGCAGGGCGGCAAACAGCGGCCGATCGAGGGCCGGCAGCGCCATGGTCGTCAGATCGCGTTCTGTCACGCTATCCTGCTGGCCAGACGCTTTGCGCATCTGCATATAGTCATCTATTAACCGGTTGGTCAGCGATGCCTGACCGTTGATGCTGGATTTCAAAAGTAAAACCTGACTCATGGGACGTGGCCTCTGGTTATCGTGGTTACGCAAAGGCTAACACTGTCTTTTTGGCGCCAGTAGTGACATTATTTTTCTCAATTGTATCCTTTCAGGAACCAATCTTATGAACACCGACCTGAGCGGTATTCCGGTTTTTGTCGCCGTCGTGGAGTGCGGTAACTTTGCTAAGGCGGCGGAGAGGCTGCACGTGACCCGCTCGGCGGTCGGTAAAACGGTCGCTCGTCTCGAGGCGCGGTTGGGGGCGGCGCTTTTCCAGCGAACGACCCGCAGTCAGACCCTGACGGAAGAGGGGGAGCTGTTCTACCTGCAATGTCGTCAGGCGCTGGACAGTATTCGCGAGGCGGAGGATGAAATCCATCGCGGCAAAATGCGGGTGCAAGGGCGGCTGCGGATCAGCCTGCCGGTGCTGTTTGGCCAACGCTGCGTATCCCCGATTCTCTTTTCTCTCAGCCAGCGCTATCCGCAGCTAAAACTCGCGCTCTCTTTCAGCGACCGCCAGGTTAATCTTTTTGAAGAGGGATTCGATCTGGCGATTCGTATTGGCACGCTGGCAGATTCCACCTTCCTGAAAGCTCGTCACCTCGGCCACCATGGCATGGTACTTTGCGCCTCGCCCGCCTATTTACAGGCGCATCCGCAACCATCGACTCTCCCTGAACTGGCCGGACACCAGACCATCGGTTACCTGCGCGGCGGGCAGCTTCAGAAATGGCGGCTGTACGATCCGCAAAGCGGTCCCGTGGCCTGGCAGCCGCAGGCGCAACTGGTGATGGATGATTTTACGGCGATAGCGGCGGCGGCGGTGAGCGGGCTGGGCATTGCCTGGATTCCGGACTGGCTGGCTGCCCAGGAGGTTGAACAGGGGCGGCTGCGCTGTATTCTGCCGCAAAGCGCCAACGTCACCTTCGCGATCTCCGCCGTCTGGCCCGAGGCGCCGTGGGTGCCGCAGAAGATCCGGGTCACCATCGATGCGCTGCTCGCCGGATTGCCCCAGGCGATCCGCCAGACCGGAGGCCACCCATAAAACGCGTCATCTCTTCGGCGTGGGGTTAAGCGTAACTTAAGAGAGAATTGCGATAATGACAGTAATATGACTGGCATGGACCCTCGCAATGAATGTACTCGAAACGGTTAACCAAAGCGCTTTTCTGGCGCTGAATGCTCAGCCGGGAACGTCGGAGAGCCTTCTGGCGCTAGCCCGCTTCTGCGCAAGCGGAATGATCTTTATCGTTCCGGCTATTCTGATCGGTCTGTGGTTTTTAGGCGGCCGCCAGGGGCACCGGCAGGCGCTGTTTTGCACGCTGAATATTCTGATGGCGCTTGCGTTGGGCTATCTCTGCGGCTCGCTGTGGTTCCACCCCCGGCCGTTTATGATGCCGCTGGGCCATACCTGGATCAGCCATCCGGCGGATAATGGCTTCCCGAGCGATCACGGCCTGGTGATGTTCAGCGCGGCATTTGCGCTGCTTTCGCTGCGTCTACGCAGCCTCGGGCTGTTTGTCCTGCTCGCATCGCTGCCGGTGGCCTGGTCACGCATTTTCCTCGGGGTCCATTTTCCGCTGGATATGGCCGGCGCAGCGGCGGTGGCGGCGGTTGCCGTCTGGGTGAGCAAAGGGGTCTGGCAGGCCTTTGGGCCGGCAATGGTGCGGATTTGTGAAGCCATCAGCCAGCGCATGTTTTCCTGGCTGCCGGCCCGTTTTACGCCGTAGCTAAGGTTTAGTTTCTTGTCCGCGCGGCGCGCCGGTAGAGCGTGCTGCGCGCGACTCCCAGAGCCTGCGCCGCTTTACTGACATTACCGTTATACGTCGACAGCGTGTCGGCAATCAGCTGGGCATCGTGCTGCTGCAATCCGCGCGACGGAGCCGGAGCCGGGGCCGACCGGTACTCCGCCGGTAAATCCTCCACCTCCAGTTGCTCTCCTTCATCAGCCAGCGCCAGCAGCACCTTCAGCAGGCTTTGTAGCTGGCGCACGTTGCCCGGCCAGGGAAGGGTGGCGAGATGGGTCAGGAGCGCAGGCGAGAGCTGTACGTGTCGTGCTTCGGCACCGAGGGTTTGCCATAGCTGCTGAAGAAACGCCGGCAGCTGTGGCCACTCCCGCAGCGGCGGAATAGTGAGGGCGAATTCGCGCAGGCGATAGAGCAGGTCCTCGCGAAACGTACCGTCGGCAACATGCTGCATCAGGTTACGGTGGGTGGCGCAAATAAGCGCAAAGCTGACCGGAGCGCTCTGACTGGCGCCGAGCGGCGTAATCTCTTTTTCCTGTAGCACCCGCAGCAGCCGGGTCTGAAGCAGCATCGGCATATCGCCAATCTCATCGAGAAACAGCACGCCGCCATCCGCCTCGCGAATTTTACCGATATAGCCATTCTTACTGGCGCCGGTAAAGGCGCCAGGCTGGTAGCCAAACAGCTCCGATTCAATCAGCGATTCGGGGATCGCCGCGCAGTTGATAGCCACGAATTTACCGTGGCGCCAGCGGCTGTGCTGGTGAAGCGTGCGGCTGACAAACTCTTTGCCGCATCCGGTTTCGCCTTCAATACACAGGGCAATGCCGGCATTCAGCAGACGCACCATCTTCTCCCCCTCACGCTGACTGGCGAAAGGCAGCTCGATGGCCGGCAGCGTCGGCGCGGGGGCCGGAGCCGGTACCGCAACGTGGGTTCGGGTTGGCGCGCGCAGGCGGTAGTAATAGGTTTGTCGCTGGTGGGTCAGCGGCAGCGGAACATTCACCGCCGTTTGCGCCAGCTGAGGAAACAGCTGCTGAAAGGTGATATGGCCGAGTTGTCCGCTATCCAGACCCAGATCGCGCATCGCCAGGCGGTTGCCGGCGGTCAGCACGTTATCGGAAAAGACCAGAAGCAGCTCTTCAACGCTGTCGAGTTTGTGGGGGTGAAGGTGCAGGCTCATCAGCCACTGCTGCGGATGGAGACTCTGTTTTACCCACAGATATTCAATCTGCTTCGCGGCCTCTTTTACCCACGCCAGCGTGTGGGGGTGCGGGAAGTGGGCCGGGCCGGAAATATCCAGCACCCCGGCAATTTTTCCGTCCGGACTCTGAACCGGCATCGCGGCGCAATAGAGATCCTGATTGCGGGTAAGGAAGTGCTGGCGACCGTCGATTTCACAGCTGTCGTCAATGGCCAGCGCGGTACCGATGGCGTTGGTACCGCGCCCGCTCTCGCTCCACAGATTTCCCGGAGCCAGCGCGAAGCTTTGTGCTTTCTGCATGGCGTGCATGTTACCGAAGGTTTGCAGCACCAGACCGCTGGCGTCAGAGAGGATCACCACCGACTGGAGATCGCTCACTTTTCGCGACAGGGTGTTCACCACCGGCTGGGTCAGCTGCTGTAAGCGGGCATGGCTGGCCAGCGCATCCGCCAGTTCGCCGGAACCCAGGCGCGGGAAATCATCCGTCGCGGGATCCAGGCCGTACTGCTGGCTACGAAACCAGGAATCGCTGAGCAACGGGCTGGTTTTTACCTCGGGATCGAGAGTAAACGAATTACCTTGCACGGAGCACCTCGGGGTCGGATGGATGATGTTGCAATATTGTAGCTTTATGGTTTCTCATGTGTTGCGATTTGCGACACATAAGCAAAATTACGTCTCCATGCGATACAGGATTACATCTTATGGCATTGAATTGTTTAGCTATTTATTCCTTCAATAAATCTGGCATAACCTCTGCATAAGCTTCTGTGCAGCAGGCAACAGCAAAAAACCAATACGCCGCTGCGCCTCAACCCTACAGAAGGAGATTGCAATGCGTTATGCACATCCTGGCACCCCGGGCGCCTTAGTTTCATTCAAGTCCGCATACGGTAACTATATTGACGGTCAATTTGTCGAACCGCTCGGCGGCGAATACTTTATGAATACCTCCCCCGTGGACGGGAGTGACATTGCACAATTTCCCCGCTCCGATGCCAAAGATATCGACTTTGCTCTTGATGCCGCACACCGCGCCGCGGAAGCCTGGGGGAAAACATCGGTACAGCATCGTTCCAACCTGCTGCTTCAGGTCGCCGATCGGATTCAGGAGAACCTGGAATATCTGGCGATTGCTGAAAGCTGGGACAATGGTAAACCGGTGCGCGAAACGCTGAATGCCGATCTGCCGTTGGCGGTCGATCACTTCCGCTATTTTGCCGGCTGTCTGCGGGCACAGGAGGGGAGTACTGCGGAAATTGATGAAACTACCGTGGCCTATCACTTCCATGAACCGCTGGGCGTAGTCGGGCAAATTATTCCGTGGAACTTTCCGCTGCTGATGGCGGCCTGGAAGCTGGCGCCGGCGCTGGCGGCCGGGAACTGTGTGGTGCTCAAGCCGGCAGAGCAGACGCCGCTGAGCATCACGCTGCTGCTGGAAATTATTGGCGACCTCTTCCCGCCGGGCGTCCTGAACGTGGTGCAGGGCTTCGGTAAAGAGGCCGGTGAAGCGCTGGCAACCAGCAAGCGTATTGCCAAAATTGCCTTTACCGGCTCAACGCCCGTCGGACGGCATATTCTGGCCTGCGCGGCGGAGAACATTATTCCCGCCACCGTTGAGCTGGGCGGCAAGTCGCCAAATATCTATTTTGCCGATGTGATGGACGGAGAAGAAGAGTTTATCGAGAAGGCGGTGGAGGGGCTGGTGCTGGGCTTCTTCAACCAGGGCGAAGTATGTACCTGCCCATCGCGCGCCCTGATCCATGAATCCATCTACGAGCCGTTTATGGAGCGAGTGATGGCGAAGGTGGCCCAGATTCGCCGCGGCGATCCCTTTGATACCGACACCATGATCGGGGCACAGGCATCACGCCAGCAGTTCGATAAGATCCTGTCGTACATTAAGATTGCCCGCGAAGAGGGGGGGCAGATCCTGACCGGCGGAGAACGCGCCAGTATTACGGCTGAACTGGATAATGGTTACTACATTCAGCCAACCCTGATTAAGGGGCGCAATGATATGCGCAGCTTCCAGGAAGAGATTTTTGGCCCGGTCATCGGCGTCACGACCTTCAAAGATGAGGCAGAAGCGCTGGAAATAGCCAACCAGACTCAGTTTGGGCTCGGCGCCGGCGTCTGGACCCGCGACAGCAATCTGGCGTACCGAATGGGGCGTGGGATTAAAGCCGGTCGTGTCTGGACCAACTGTTATCACGTCTACCCGGCCCATGCCGCGTTTGGCGGCTATAAACAGTCAGGCGTCGGTCGTGAAACTCATAAAATGGCCCTTGATGCCTATCAACAGACGAAAAACCTGCTGGTGAGCTACGGTACCGCGCCGTTAGGACTGTTTTAATTGCCGGTCTGAATATCTGACCTGCTGCGGGGGGCTCAAACCCGTCACCGGTATCTGAGGTGACGGGTTTTTTATGCCGTCGGCTGTCCCACTGGTCGGCAATCCTTGTCACGTCTTTTAAAAACGGCGATCCGCGCCTTTGCATGATGTTTATTAAATCGATAAATATGAAATTTATTCAACTTATTCTTTCATTTGAAATATGCCACCGTGAGAAAACAAGGACAGGTATTTATTAGTGTTATTATGATTTCGGGGGTGACAAAATAAATAACATGACCCCGACTAAGAATATTCCTAATTCTGGGTTTATGCCTTGCGCCTGCACAGAAAAAATCTCACCAGAATAGCGCGGTTTTTATTAAATTTGTTAATTAATAAGTGGCGTTGTTGTGCGTTATTGTTATGATGTTTGGTTTTTTGGGTTTGATAATTAACAATTCAGGCAAAAATGATGAATTACATTTTAAATGTAAAATAAAACGTTATTTCATTAACATAACAAATTATTGTTTTTTATTTTTATCAGGAATAACATTTCTTCCAGTGTTAAATGTTTTGCTATGTCCCTCCGTTTAAAAATTATTTCACGAACGTGTTGAAATAAATTAAATGGAAGGTCCTGCTGTGCATTTAATATCCTGCAGAGGGAACGCGATTATTTTTAACATGGACAATCTGCAAGCAGAGCCACTCAGGTCATCACCGCCCTGGGCGCGATCTGTTATAAATATATGTTAGAAATGAGATAAATAATGAAGACACAATTTCGTATTATGGCAATGATTGTCGGTGCTCTGGTGTCCGGCGTAGTATTAGCATCACCGTCACAACCCGCGCGTTCCGCATTGTCCGTTAACCCTGGCGCCAGCACAGGGACGCAAAGCACGGGCGGCCAGATCGAATTCTCCGGTTCAATTACCGATACCTCCTGCGATATTGATAGCAACAGCGCCAGCCAGGTAATCGATTTGGGCAAATGGGCAAGCAACTTCTTTACTGGCGCAGGTTCTGAGACCACGAAAACCGCCTTCCACATTAAAGTGAAAGATTGTCCAGCCTCCGTCACCAAAGTGGCGGTGCTGTTTGACGGCACCCGAGATAGTAACAACAGCAATCTGCTGGCGGTTAACGGTGGCGCCCAGGGCGTAGCCATTAAGCTGTATGAGGATGACCGCGCCACGCCGATTAACCTCGGAACGGTATCACGTGACCAGACGGTACTTGCGGGTGCCGGCGGAGCCAGCACCGGGACCGCGGATCTGGAGTTTTTTGCCGATTATATCTCCACCAGCGCGGTTTCCGCCGGGGCGGCAAACGGCACGGCAAACTTCAATATGGTTTACAACTAACACATCAATGAGCAGGTTTACCTGCTCATTATTATGCATTTACTGGATAGTTTCTTTTTTATTCGTTGTTTTCCAGACGCTTATCTGATGGTTGTGATTATGAAAAACATGCTGGCCGGTATCGCGGCTGCCTTTTTATTGTTAGCCGCTGCGGCCCAGGCCGGTATTATTATGGGCGGCACCCGGGTTATATATCAGGAAGGAAAACGTGAAGCCTCTATTTCAGTGAGCAATGCGGATCCGCATTCCCCCTATCTGGTGCAGTCGTGGGTAGAAAACTATGTGGAAAAAGAGCAGGGACCAGTCCCTTTTATTGTCACGCCGCCGCTGTTTCGTCTCGACCCGGATCAAGAAAACGTATTGCGAATTAATTTCATTGGCGCCGATCTTCCTCGCGATCGCGAATCCGTTTATTGGCTGAATGTAAAAAGCATAGCCCCGACGCAAAAAGGGGATGTGAATAAACTCCAGGTCAATATTAAATCTAAATTCAAGATTTTTTATCGACCGAATAGCCTTGCCGGGGATCCGATGAAAGCCTGGCAGCAATTAACCTTTAAAGTGGAGGGTAATCGACTGGTGGCGCACAACCCAACGCCTTATTTTGTCTCCTTTTTCTCCCTCTCGGTGGGCGGTAAAGAGATAGATGAACCCGGCATGATTGGACCGTTAACCCGCAAAAAGTGGCCGGTTAACGGTGCAGGGACGATTAGGTGGCGCGCCATTAATGATTTTGGCGGTATTACGGATAGCGCGCAGCAGTAATCCTTGCGCTTTGCATTGCCAGGTCAGCGATTGTGAAAAAAAAGTCCCCTGTAATTCTTCACGGCTATTCCGTGATGGCGACCCCGTTCGGGGATTCCCGATTGATCGCAAGCCTGCCGCCGCTGCTCTGTTTATTGTGTCAGAGCGCCCGGGTATCGGCGGATGATTACTTCGATCCGGCCGCCTTAGAGTTTGCCAGCCCGCAGCAAAAAATGGCGGACTTGCACTATTTTGCTAAATCCGGTGGCCAACAGCCCGGGGTTTATTCGGTCAACATCTGGGTGAACAACCAGGACGCCGGTCAGGGGGCCATCACCTTTGTGGAGGAAAATGGGGCGCTGCAGCCGGTTTTAACCGTCGCGCAACTGGCCGAATTGGGTGTGAACGTCAGCGCCTTTACCGCATTTAACACGCTGCATGACGGTGAAACTTTCACCCGGATTGAACACTATATTCCCGATGCCAGCAGCCGCTTTGATTTCGCCAGCCAGCGTCTGAATATGCGTATTCCTCAGGCAGCGATGAACACGCAAAGCCGCGGCTATGTCGATCCGGTGCGCTGGGATGACGGGATCCCGGCGGCGTTTGTTAATTACAATTTGACCGGAGCGCAAACTCGCCAGTCTGATACCCGCACCCAGTCAAGCTATCTGAATTTACGCAGCGGGGCGAACCTGGGGCCCTGGCGCTTACGCAATATTTCGGCGATGCAGTACGATCGGCAGTATCGCTGGCATTCCCAAACCACCTGGCTGCAGCGAGATGTGAAATCACTCAACAGCCTGCTGCGGATTGGCGATACCTTCACAACCGGCGATGTATTCGATAGCGTGCCATTTCGCGGCGTACAGCTGATGTCTGACGATGAAATGCTGCCCGACAGCCAGCGGGGTTTTGCGCCGGTGATTCGCGGTATGGCGCACAGCAATGCCAAAGTAACGGTCTCGCAGCACGGCTACGTTATCTATGAAACCTTCGTCTCGCCGGGGGCCTTTGCCATCAAAGACCTCTACCCGACGGCACAAAGTGGCGATCTGGATGTGCAGGTGAAAGAGAGCGACGGGTCGGTTCGGACGTTTACCCAGCCTTATTCCGCCGTGCCGTTTATGCTCCGGGAGGGGCGAAGCAAATTCAGCCTTAGCGGCGGGCGCTATCACGCCGGTCAGCATCAGGTTCGAGCGCCGGAATTTGTGCAGGGAACGTTCTTTTATGGATTACCTGCGGCGTTGACTTTATACGGCGGTACTCAGCTGGCGCAGAATTATCAGGCCTGGGCGTTGGGGGCCGGGCGAGGATTTGGTGAGCTGGGATCGCTGGGCGGCGACGTCACCTGGGCCAGCACTACCGCTCCTTCCAGCACGCGCTCCGTGGGGCAGTCGTTTCGCGTGCAGTATCAGAAAGATTTTGTCCGGACCGGCACCTCTTTTAGCCTCGCCAGCTATCGTTACTCGTCGAGCGGCTATGACGACTTTAGCGAGGCCAATGCGCTCGAAAGCCCGGACGGACAGCTTGATCACAAACGTAGCCGGGAAGAGCTCTCCGTTGCCCAGGCGGTTGGTTCTCTCAGTAGTCTGGCCATTTCTGCTTACTCGCAGCACTACTGGCACAGCAGCGGCCACGATGAAACGGTGCACCTGGGGTTCTATAGCGCCTGGAAAGGGATCGCGTGGGGAGTGGGCTATTACTACACGCAATCTGCCGATCATGATCAAGCGGACAGCGCCTGGTCATTTAACCTCAATATTCCGCTGGGTGGCCCGCTGGCGGACAGCTCCCTGAGTTACAGCACGACCTCCGATAACAATGGGCACACTTCGCAGCAGGTTTCGATGTATGGCTCGGTGCCACATCGTCCTCATCTCTATTATTCCGTTCAGCAGGGGTACGCTAATGCCGGGCAGGGGAGCAACAGTAGCGCCGCTCTGGATTACCACGGTGGATACGGCAGCGCCCAGCTGGGTTATCGCCATGACCGCGTAAGTCACCAGCTGACCTGGGGAGCCGCCGGCTCGCTCGTGGCGCATCCCTACGGCGTGACATTAGGCCAACCGGTTGGCGACAGCTTTGCTATCGTTCGGGCGCCCGGCGCGGCGAATGTGGCCATTCAGAACGGGAGCAATATCCACACCGATGGGCGGGGCTATGCCGTGGTGCCGACCTTAACGGTGTACCGAAAAAATACCCTGACCCTGGATACTGAATCGATGACCAACGACACCGATGTCGATCTACAAGGGCAAACCGTGATTCCCGGCGGCGGCGCGATAGTCCTGGCGAACTACCGGACCCATATCGGTAATCGCGTGCTGTTTACCCTCCACGACAGGAACGGGGCGATTCCGTTTGGCGCCAGCGTACATTTGCACCCCGAAGGGGACGACACCGGGGCGGCAGCGGGAGGCATGGTGGCCGATAGCGGCCAGGTGTACCTCAGTGGGATACCGGAAGAGGGTACGCTCGACGCGGACTGGGTCGATAACAACATTTCGCGGAAATGCTCGCTACATTTTCATCTTTCCGACCGTCAGCAGCAGAATGCGGTGAAAACTGCGGCGGGTCTTTGTTTGTAAACCGAGGAGAAAAGCCATGTATTACGGCTTTCGTTTAGTCGCGTTGCTGTGCCTGTTATTGTCGGCAATCTATAGTCAACCCGGATGGGCCGAGAGCTGCGGCGGTCGCGTAGGGCAGATGACGATTAACGTGCCGAACATTCGCTATTTGCCGACGCTACGCGCCGATACGCAGATGACCAACGCAATGGCCGATAGCGGCGGCGGTATTCACTTCGTTTGCGATCTGCAGCTGCCCGGCGCCAGCTGGAAACGTATTGTGTACCGGCAGAGCAACACGGCCGGCTCGCCGCGAATCATTAACGGCCAGCATGTTTATGCCTCCGCGCTCAGCGGGATGGGCTATTCGTTGGGCTTTCAGTGCGGCGGCGGTCCTGTTCACTATATTGACGGCAGCAATGCACCCGCTGGAAGTGAATCCGTGACGGTTTGCGAGAGTTCACAGCTGTCAACGCTGCTTGCCCTGCGGGAGGTGGTGGTGAAGGCGTATATCACCTTTTATAAAACCGGCGATGTCGCGTTGGTCAGCGGCAACCACGCCAGTGTCCCGGGGCTGCCGCAGGTAGGAAATTTATACATCGAGGAGCAGGACAGCAGCCGCACCTCCCGAACGGCCAGCGCGCCGGTGAGTATCGACCTCGCTGCGCTCAACGTGGATATCGGCGCCAGCGGTAGCTGTCAGGTGGCTCGCCCGACGATTAACGTTAATCTGGGTACGGTCAATAAAGCGGAATTCAAAGGCAAAAGCACCGCCGCCGGGGTGGCGCAGACCTTCAGCATCCCGGTCTCTTGCACCACGCCCACCGATATCCGTATTGGTTTTTTTGGCGTGACCGCCGATCCCGGCGTCAGCGATACCCTGGCGCTGGAAAAAGTCGACGGGGCCGCGAGCGGTGTAGGAATCGAGCTAAGCTATGGCAACAATCCCGCGCCGGCGCCCTCTGCGGGAACGCCGGTGAAAATCAACGAATCCAGCAACCTGCCGGTTCTTAAGCATATCGCGGGCGGGAACGCCGCCGCGGCCGAAAGCATCAACTTCACCGCCCGATACGTGCAAACGGGAGATGTCGTGACGCCCGGACGGGCTAACGGTCTGGCGACCTTCGCGCTCGAATACAACTAGAGGGCCTTCCCGGCGTTGAGCGGCTGGCCGATTAGCGCTTCCGCCTGCCAGCAACGGGCCGCGGTCCCGTTACCCGACGGGCGTAGCGGCTGCGGTTTCTCGCAGCCCGCGCCGGCGAACGGACAGCGATCGCGGAAGTAGCAGCCCTCGGGCAGATGGCGATTGCCGGGTAATTCCGTGTTGCGCGGCGCTTCGCCCAGCGCTGAGCCGATACGCGGTACCGAATCCATCAATAGCCGGGTATAGGGATGGGCCGGGTTATCGAGGACCTGACGCGCCTCGCCCATCTCAACGATTTGTCCGAGATACATCACGGCGACGCGATCGCTCATATGGCGCACTACGGACACGTTATGCGAAATCAGGACATAGGTCAGGTTCTGCTGTTTTTGCAGCTCGACCAGCAGGTTGAGGATCTGCGCCTGTACCGAAATATCCAGCGCCGAGGTCGGCTCATCCAGCACGATAATATCCGGCTTTGCCGACAGCGCGCGGGCAATGGCAATGCGCTGGCGCTGGCCGCCGGAAAACTCGTGCGGCAGGCGGTCGAGATACTCCGGGCGGATACCTACCTGCAACGCCAGCTGCTCAGCCAGAAGGCGTCGGGCCTGTTCACTGGGGCGCGACTGGATCCATACCGGCTCGGTGATAGTGCGCCAGACCGGGAGCCGTGGATCCAGTGAGGAGAGCGGATCCTGAAACACCATCTGCATACGCCCGCTGCCGGACGTCGTCGCGCGCTCAAACTGGCCGTGAGAGGGCTTAAGCATGCCCATCAGCAGCTTTGCAAGGGTACTTTTCCCGCAGCCGGACTCGCCGACGATACCTAAGGTTTCACCGCGATACGCCGTGATATCCAGCCCGTTTAGCGCATATACCCGTTCGACGACTTTGCCGCGCCAGTTCTTACGCGCCGGGAAGTTAAGATGAACATCGTTCAGTTTCAGCAGCATCTCAGACATGCGTTTTCTCCCGTTGAGGGTACCAGCAGGCCGCCTGCTGCCCGGTCTGTTCTATCGGGCGGAGCACCGGCGTGATGCCGCAGCCCTCGCCGGCGGCAAAGCAGCGTTCGCGAAAGGCGCAGCCGCCCGGTAATCGCGCCAGATTCGGCACCGTGCCGGGAATTGAGCGCAGCAGCGAACGCGGCTCGCCGTTATCCGGGGCGCTGTCGAGCAGGCCGACGGAGTAGGGATGCAGAGGCTGATGCAGCACCTGCTGTGTTAATCCGCTTTCAATCACCGCGCCGGCATACATGACGTACAGCCGATCGCAGATCTGTGAAACCACCGCCATATCGTGGCTGATAAACAGCACCGCGGTGCCCGTGGCCAGCGCTTTCTGTTTTAGCAGGCGCAGCACCTGGCGCTGAACGGTCACGTCCAGCGCGGTGGTCGGTTCATCGGCAATCAGCAGGTCGGGCTCGCAGGAAAAGGCGATGGCGATCATCACCCGCTGGCGCATCCCGCCGGAGAGTTCGAAGGGGTAACGCTCCATCACCCGCTGCGGATCGGCGATCTGCATATCCGCCAGCAGCGCCACCGCCCTGGCGCGCGCCTCGCGGGCAGAAAGGGGACGATGCTGACGAATAACGTCGACCATCTGCTTGCCGATTCGCCGCGTTGGATTCAGGGCGGTCATCGGCTCCTGAAAAATCATCGCCACCCGACGGCCGCGGATATCGCGCATCTCTTGCTCTGAAGCCTTGAGAATATCGTTTCCCATCAGCGTCACCTGACCGCTGTGAATCTGATAGCTTGCCGGCGGCAGCAGACGCATCGCCAGCATAGCGGTGACGGATTTGCCGGAGCCCGATTCCCCCACCACGCCGACGATTTCGCCGCGGTCAATATGCATCGAGACCGCGTTCAGTACATGTACTTCCCCCTGGTAGACGGGGAAGCTCAAACGGACGTTGTCGATTGTCAGAACCCGATTACTCATGCGTTGCGTCCTCCGGACTTCGGATCCAGTAAATCCTGGATCCCGTCCCCAAACAGATTAAAACCGACGGCGGTGATCAGGATCGCCGCTCCCGGGAAGGCGCAGTACCACCACTGATCGAGGACGTAGTTGCGACCGTTTGCCACCATCGCGCCCCACTCAGCGGTAGGCTGTTGCGCGCCGAGGCCGATAAAGCCCAGCGTTGCCGCCATCAGAATGGCGCTGCCGATATCCAGCGATGCCTGCACCACCAGCGGCGGCAGGGCGTTGCGTAAAATATGCCAGCTGATCAGGTGCCAGCGGGAGGCGCCGAAGGTTACCGAAGCTTCGACGAAGCTGTGCTGGCGCACCACCAGCGTCTGTCCCCGCGCCAGACGGACATAAAACGGAATACGCACAATAGCGATCGCCAGCATGGCGTTGAATAAGCTTGGGCCTAACGCGGCGGCCAGCGCCATCGTCAGCACCAGCGAAGGGATCGACAGCATGATATCCATCAGCCGCATGATCAGCGCATCGCTGCGTCCGCCGAGCACGCCGGAAAGGCAGCCCAGCAGCGAACCGCTGATCCCGGCGATCAGCACCACCGCCAGGCCGGCGGCGATCGATTGCTGGCTACCGATCAGCACCCGACTGAACAGATCGCGACCGACCTCGTCGGTACCGAACCAGTGGGACAGCGACGGCGCCTGCAGACGGGCGGTGAGATCGATTGCGTTGGGATCGTGCGGTACCAGCCACGGCGAGAAGATCATCAAAAACAGCATGATCAACATAATGGCGCCGCCGATCAGCGTCAGCGGGCTTTTGCGTATCAGCCACAGACGGCGCTTCCACACGGTGTTGCGGCGGGTTTTTTCGATAGCGCCGGGGCGTTCCTGGGTCATCATCACTTAGTTTTCTCCCCGACCCATGCGCGGGTCTATCCATAAATAGAGCAGGTCAACGAGCAGATTGACCAGCACGTAAGCAAAGGACACCACCACGGCAAAGCCCATCACCGCCGGGAAATCGAGCGCCTGAATAGAGGAGACGACGTAGGCGCCCATTCCGGGCCAGGCAAAGACGGTTTCGGTCAGCACCGCGCCGTACAGCAGATCGCCCAGCGCCAGCCCCAGCACCGTGACTGAGGGAATCAGCGCGTTAGGCAGCGCATAGCGCATCACGATGGTCCATTTTGGCAGGCCGCTGGCCAGCGCCGTGCGGATATAATCTTCACTCAGCTGCTCCAGCATGGCGGAGCGAATTTGCCGGGCGACAATCCCCAGGTGGACGAAGGCCAGCGTGGTTGCCGGCAGAATCAGATGCTGCAGCGCGTTAAAGAACACGTCGATGTTGCCTTCCAGCAGCGAATCGATCAGATAAAAGCCGGTCACGCGGGTGGGCGGGTCAAACCAGTCGTCAAGGCGCCCGCTGCCGGGCAGCCAGTCCAGTTTGCCGTAAAACAGGACAATCACTCCCAGCCCCAGCCAGAACGCCGGGGTCGAGATTCCGGTCAGCGCCATCAGGCGAACCAGGTGATCGGTCCAGCGGTTGCGATATACCGCCGAAAGTACCCCCAGCGGAATGCCGACCACCAGCGCGATAAACAGGGCGCAGATCGCCAGTTCGAGCGTGGCCGGGAAAAAGGTCTTTAAATCTTCCAGCACCGGACGCCCGGTACGGATGGAGGTCCCCAGATCGCCGTGCAGCAGGGCGTTGACATAATGGAAAAACTGCTGCCATAACGGCAAATCCAGCCCCAGCTGCTGGCGGATATGGCGGACGATTTCGTCGCTCGCGCGATCGCCTGCCAGCAGCCGCGCCGGATCGCCGGGAATGAGGTGCGAAATAATAAAGGTGATCACGCAGACGCCGGCGACGACGAGGACCAGCCCCCAACTGCGTTGTCGAATTAAACCCCAGAAACTCATGATGACGCCCTCTGCCGGGCCCGCGACGGCCCGGCATCACAAGGTTAAGATGCGCTATTTGTGCATATCGGCAATATTGAAAATCTGCTCAAGCATCGGGTTGAAGACGAAGCCCTTGACCTCTTTATTCATCGCCACCTGGTAGTTCTTCTGGAACAGATAGACGTAGGCGGCCTCATCGATAACGGTTTTCTGCGCCGCCTGATAATCCCGGGTGCGTTCTGTCTGGTCGGTAGTGGCGACGGCCTGTTTGAGCAGCGCGTCAACCTGCGGGTTGGCATAGAACGAACGGTTGCCCGGCAGCCCTTTTTTATCTGACTCGAACCAGTAGTTCATGAACATATAGGGGTCGGCGAAATCCGGGCTCCAGTTGCCGATAGCGATATCGTAATCCCCTTTACCAATGCGCTCGCGCATGGTGGCGTTAGCCAGTTTTTCCAGCTTCACCTGGATGCCGAGGGTTTGCAGATTTGCCTGGGTGGAGAGCGCAATCGGCTCCCAGTTCGGGTCGTTATCGGAGTAGAGGAACGACAGGGTTTTTGGCTTATCGGCGACGTTGGCCAGCGCGGCTTTGGCTTTATCCATATCAAGGGAATACTGCATCGCGCTCGGGTCAAAGCCCCACATACCGTCGGGGATTGGGCCGCGCATCTGTTTGCCGTTGCCGCCGAGAATGCCGCTGACCATCCCTTGATAATCGGTGGCCCAGGAGACGGCGCGGCGTAAATCGACCTGATTCATCGGCGCTTTGCTGTTGTTGAGATACAGGTAGGTCACGCGTAGCGCCGGATAGTCATACACCGCCACGCTATCCTGCTTCTTCAGGGCCGCAAACTGGTCGACCGGCAGCGCATCGGCAATATCCAGATCGCCCTTGGTCAGCTGCAGACGGCGGGCGGCGCTTTCACCAATAATCTTCACCGTCACGCGTTTAAAGGTCGGCTTCGTGCCGCTGAAGTGCGGGTTGGGCACCAGCACCAGCTGCTGGCCTTTCTGCCAGCGCTGCAGCATATAGGCTCCCGAGCCGGCGGTGTGTTCCGCCAGCCAGGCGCGGGCGTCATCGGCGGCGTTGGCCTTCAGGACCGCCGGGTTGACGATCGACGCGCCATCATTGGCCAGGGTGTGGAGGAACGGAGCGAACGAGTCCGGCAGGATGAAGCGCACCGTGGCGGGATCCACGGCCTCAATTTTCAGCCCGCTCGGGAAGGCTTCCGAAGGACCTTGCTTAATGCGCATCAGGCGTTCGAAAGAGAGTTTTACCGCTTCGGCGGTGACCGGCGTGCCGTCGTCAAACTGCATGTTTTTGTGCAGTGAAAAGGTCCAGGTTTTACCGTCATCAGAGACCTGCCAGCTTTCGGCCAGGTCGCCCTCGACGTCCGTTGAGCCTTTCCCGTCCTGGGTTTTGTATTTGACCAGCCGCTGATAGGCCGGGTAGGTGACCGTCCAGTCGTTATTATCAATAGTGACGGCCGGGTCGAGCGTCTGCGGATCGGCGGCTTTACCGATGACCAGCATATCTTTGGGCACGGCAGCATAAGCCGGGGCGATAGCCGCTGCCAGCGCAACGGCCAACAGCAGCGGGCGAAAACCGGTAAAAGAGGTGCGACTCATATTCATGGAATGACTCCGTCAGTGTGAGCGGGGGACAGGCAGGCGAAAACATCGTCAAGGAGCGGATAACCGGCCGCATCCGGTAATTCGAAGTGCCACCATTCCGTGGAAATACCCTTAAAGCCGCCGCCAAACATAATGGCGTTCAATAGCAGGCGGTTACGTTGGGCGGCCTGGGGAACCGCCGGGTGATAAGGGTGAGAGAGATCGTCCATCTCATCGAAGGCGGTGCCCATATCCAGCGGCTGGCCGTTTTCGTCGATTAACGTCACATCAATAGCGGTACCGCGGCTGTGGTTCGAACCCAGCGCAATCGGCACCACGTAGTCCTGGTTCGGACAGGCGTTCCACAGCAACTGCTGCGCCTGCTGCGGACGATAGGCATCGAGAACCTGCAGATTCAGGCCCGCCAGCTGCGCGATGCGCAGGGATCTCTCCAGCGCCGCCGCCGCATCCGGGTGCAGCAGGCAGCGGGCTTCGGCATAGATGGGCTGGCCGGTAATGTTATCGGCGCTGGCGTACTTGAGATCGATAGCCAGCGCCGGAAAGCGCGCGCGGATATCGACCAGAGTGACTTGCTGATTCATCTGTTGTTTCCTGTCCTGGAGCCTGACGAGCAGGCGCTTATTCACGTTCAAATTGACCAAATTCCTGCTGCAGCGCCCGGTTTTCGGCCAGCCGGCGCGACAGCGTCGGGCCGAGCTGCTCGACGACCGCGGAGAGCAGCAGGTTGAAAAGACAGCTGATTGGGGCGAGGGAATCCCAAAAATGACCGGTATCGGTTTTGACCTGCAGCAGATCGACCGGATAGTCGCGGGCCCACGGACACCAGATATCGGTGACCAGCGCGGTGGCAATGCGCCGCTCGGCGGCAACCCGACAGAACTGGCGGGCGGTGCTGGAGTAGGCGCGGGTATCCGTCAGGATGATGTAAGGGTGTGCGTATTCGGAGTTCAGCGACTCCAGCCAGCTACCGGAACTGCCGTCGGCATAGGTCACGCGCGGGCGCAGGTATTCGAGATGGCTAAAAAAGCTGTTGGCGATGCCTCGCGTGGACTGGATCCCGAGCACAATCACCGTATCGGCCTGGGCGATCCGCGTGCTGACCCGGGCGAAGGTCTCTTCCTGCGCCAGCTGATAAACATAGCGGATCGCATCCAGCTCCATCTGCAGCGACAGGCTGGCGCGATCGGGCTGGGTTTGCTGCTGCGCCCAGGAGTCGAGGCGGTCGATGACGCCCCAGTGTTTATAGGGCGCCGGGGTATGATCTTTCAGACCGTTTTTGACGTCGTCGAGGTTGCGATAGCCGAGTTTGCGCAGGCAGCGGCCGACGGTGATCCCGCTGGTACCGGTCGCCAGCGCAATGCTATCGGCCGTTTCATAGGGAATATGTTCCCGATGGCTCAGTAGCCAGCTGCCGATGCGTTTTTCACTTGGCGTCAGCTGACTAAATATCGACTCGATGGTGCGAAACAGCCTGGAGTTATCGTTCATACCCGCCTCTCAATGAGATTTCTCTCTCATGAACCCGCATTGTGTTACTCAACTAACAAAGCACGATGCATGCCATCTGTTCCGGAAAACCGTTTTTTGCGGTATCACTGGGAAAATGCGCGAGGCAGGCGAACAAAGAGCGTATATTTTCGCCAGAATATGCACAAAGAAAGTGCAACGTTTCCTGGTTGTGCATCACAAAAATAAAACATACGATTAACAATGTTGTAATCTGTGCAACAAATGAGCAGAAAATAAAGCGCGCTGGAATCGTGCAAAACCTTCACAAAACCCACGTATTGATAAGGATGATGGTATGAACTTAAAGGTCTGTCTGACCTTCGTACTCGCGAGTATTGCCTGCGGTAGCCAGGCGCGGGATCTGCAGGCGATTCAACAAAGCGGTGAGTTGAAAGTGGGCGTTCCGGGCGACTATGCTCCGCTGGCGTTCCACAACGAAGCGGGCGAACTGCGTGGTTACGACGTGGATATGGCAAAGGATCTGGGGCAGAAGCTGGGGCTTAAGGTCACCTTTGTGCTGACCAGCTGGCCGACGCTTTCCAGCGATCTGAAGGCCGATAAGTTTGATATTGCGATGGGCGGTGTCACTGAAACCCCGGAACGGGCTAAAGATTTCGCCCTCAGCCATCCGGTGGTGGCAAACGGAAAAATCGCCCTGGCGAACTGTATGGCGGCCCCGGCACTCGGCAGCCTGGAAAAGATTGACCGCCCCAATGTGAAAGTGATTGTTAACCCGGGCGGCACCAATCAGAGCTACGTCGATGCTCATCTCAAACATGCGCAGATTATCAGGGTCAAAAACAACGTCGATAATCTCGAGGCGTTACGCCAGAAAACCGCCGATATGATGGTCACCGACCTGATTGAAGGCGTCTATTACGAGAACAAAGAGCCCGGTGTCTTCTGCGTCGCGACGGATAAACCCTTCCCGGGCACCGCCAGTTTTAAAGTCTATATGATGAACAAAGATAATCAGCCGCTGCTGGAGAAGGTGAACCGCTGGCTGGACAGTCAGGATAAAAATATCCTCAAACAAAAATGGAAGATTCACGAATAGGTGCCGGCGGAGATAACCTTACCGACGGGTAAAGATATCTCCGCGAAATCGCGCCTCTGCGCGGAGCACGCGCGGACTACACAACCTGCCCAGACTCCAGCTTGATAATCCGATCCGCCAGGTAAAAGTAGCGGTCGTCGTGGGTGATCGCGACGATGGTCCGGCCTTCGGATTTGAGCATTGGCAACAGCTCCAGGTAAAACACGGCCTTAAACTCCGGGTCCTGATCGGCGGCCCACTCATCAAACAGATACAGCGGGCGCGCCTCCAGCCAGGCCTGCAGCAGCGCCAGCCGCTTGCGCTGTCCCTGCGAGAGGGCGGTCGTCGAAAAACGGCCGTTCTGGAAACGTACTTTATGACTGAGCTTTAGCAGATGCAGCAAATGCGCCACCTGCGCGGGCGTCCGCTCATGGATAAACGCCACGTCGTCAAAAAGAAAAAAATCGCTGAAAACCACAGAGAACAGCTGGCGATAGCCTGCCTGCTGGTCGGCGGCAATCTTGCTGCCGTTCAGTAAAATGGCCCCGCTATCCGGAGGATAAAGGCCGACCAGCAGATTGGCGAGCGTGGTTTTGCCGCTGCCGTTGCCGCCGACCACAAACACCAGTTCCCCGGGCGTAAACTGCAGATTCAGCGGCCCGAGGGTAAAGCGTTCGCCATCTTCTCCCTGGTACTGATAGCGAACCTCTTGCAGCGTCAGGGAGCGAAAGGGCACCGCAGGCAGCGGGCGCTGCGGCTGTTCCGGGGGCAGATGGTCACGCAGGTGCTGCACCCGCTGGAGCGCCACCCGGGCGCTGGCAATCGTTGGCAGCGATGACAGCACGCCTTCGACCGGCACAATCATGTAGAGAAAGATCATGACGTAGCCGGTGATGGCCGCCGGATCCAGCGTCAGGGAGTCCCGCAGGCCGAACAGCACCAGGCCGATAAAGGCAAAAAACAGAATACTTCCCCAGCTGGTGGCCAGCCCGTAGAGGACATACCCGCGGGTCCGTTCCCGGCGGACGGCTTCAATGTTGTCCGCCAGCTCGCCATACACAAATCGCTGGCGGCGAGCGGCATTAAGCCGGTATTCGCGTCCGCCGTCGAACAGTTTTTTGCACTGTTGAATCAAGGTGTCTTCCCGCTGTCGCGACCGGCGCAGCAGGCCGATCGCCCGGCCGTGGGCGGCGCGATAGCCCAGAGTGCCGAGGGCTATCGCCACCAGCGCCAGTGCGAGAACGCTGGCGGAGAGGGTGGCGAGGTAAATCAGGCAGCCGATAATGACCGCGCCGTAGATAAACAGGTTTGGCAGGCTGACAAAAAATACCACCAGGGTGTCAAGATCCTGAGTCAGCACTGACACCGTTTTCGCCATCCCGGCACGCTCCAGCGACAGCCAGCGGGTCTCGCTGACGTGGCGGGTGAGCTCGCCGCGCAGGTGCGCCTTTACTTTCTGCCCGAGAAACATAAACGTGGTCTGCGAGACAATCCGGGTCGCCAGCATCAGCAACGCCAGCAGCGCAAACTGTATTCCCGGAGCGAGAGCGCTTTTCTCCTGCGGCAGCGTCAGACTGTGGTTAATCATAGCCAGCAGCGACGCATTGCTAAACCCGCTGATTAACCCGGCGACAACCGCCAGCAGCAGCCAGCCGCCGACCATACGAAATAAAATCAACAAAACCGACATGCGGCATTCCTTTTTTTCATGGCTTTTTATCTGTTATTCAGCCCCACGCTGGCCCTTTGCGCGAATCAACGGCCAGACCAGCAGCGGGACGCCAATAAGCGAGGCCACCAGTCCGACCGGAAGCTGGCGCGGATAGAGCGCGTTGCGTCCCAGCCAGTCGGCGAGGGTCATAATGCAGGCGGAGAGCAGCGCGGCGGTGTAGAGCTGCGCCAGCGCGCCTTTGACACCGGTTTTACGCGCCAGATGCGGCCCGAGCAGGCCAATAAACGACACCGGGCCAACCAGCAGCGTGGCGAGCCCGGTCATCAGCGCCGCCAGCGTCAGTACCCCGAAACGGGCGCGGGGCAGGGAAAGCCCCAGCGAACCGGCAACCCCGCCGAGCGGCAGCAGCACCAGCCAGCGGCGGAACAGCGGCGTCAGGGTCAGCAAAATCAGGGTGGCAATAAACAGCCACTGCGCCAGAGGGGCGCTGATGTAATAGGTACTGCCGGTCATCAGCGGCAGCAGCACCGAGCTGGCAGCAAGGTTATTGAGCATGACCATGCTCACCGCCGCCTGGCACAGGGCATTGAGGGCGACGCCGTTGAGTAACACCCGCTGCGGATTAAAGGCGCTGCGGCGGCTGTTCCACATCGTCAGCAGCAGGCTGATAAGCGCGCCGCAGAGGCTGCTGAACAGCAAAAAAGTGCTGCCGTGGGTGGGAAATAGCAAAATATACACGGTCACCCCCATCGCCGCGCCGCCGCCGATACCCAGCACTTCAGGACTGGCGAGCGGATTGCCGCTAACCCGCTGCATCAGTACCCCCGCGCCAGCCAGCAACGCGCCGGCGCTAATGGCCGCCAGCAGACGCGGCAGCCGTAAAGGCAGCAGCTGAGCCAGCTCAGTCGAATGCGCCCAGTGCCAGTGGGCCAGACCATGGCCGAAAAACAGCGAGATAGCCACGGATACCGCGAGGGCGAGCACTGCCGCCCAGGGAATCCAACGGCTGGTGTGGGACGACATCTGCGGCGGCGGGGCGGTATCCAGACTCTGCTGACGGGCGAAGCGCGCCAGCAGGATCAGCAGCGGTCCGCCGGTCAGAGCGGTTAACATCCCCACCGGCAGCAGCTGGCCGTTAAACAGGGAAACACGTGAAACGCAAAGGTCGGTAAACCACAGCAGGCCTGAGCCGGTCAGGGCGCTATGCAACACCAGCTGGCGCGAGGTGCGCGCGCCGCCAAAACGGGCGAGATGCGGTGCGGCAAGACCAATGAAGCCGATGACGCCGACGGCATTGATGATAAGCGCGCTCATCACCAGCGCCAGCAGCACCGCGGCGGCACGAATCCGCAGCGGTGAAGCGCCAAGACTATTCACCATGGTTTCCGGGAGCTGCAGCAGTTCCAGCGGGCGAAATAGCAGCATCAGTAGCCCGACGCACAGCGCCAGCCACGGCAGCAGCGCCAGCAGCAGATGGCTGTCCTCCTGCGCCAGCGAACCGCCGCCCCACATCAGCACGGTCAGCAGGAAACGGTCGTTGATAATGGCGATCAGCATGGTCAGCGCACCGCACCACAGGTTAATCATCATTCCCGCCTGAATCATCACCAGCGGAGAGAGGCGCTGGCGCCAGCTCAGAAGCAGAACCAGCAGCAGTGCGACCAGCTCGCCGCCGATAATCATCCCCATCCGCATTCCGCCGGTCAGCGCCGGTAGCCACAGCGACGCCAGGCCCATCGCCAGGGTTGCGCCGGAAGTCATCCCGAGGGTGATCGGCTCCGCCAGCGGGTTGCGCAGCGCGCGTTGCATCAGCCAGCCGCACAGCCCGAGCGTCGCGCCGCCTACGATGGCCATCCCCTGTCGTGGAAGCCACATGCTGTGCAGGATAATCGTCGTCGGCTGAACGTTGTGGGCATCGAACAGCGCGGCAAACCCGCCCTGATGCCGCACATCGCCGACCGCCAGCAGCAGAGAAGCCAGCCACAGCATGCCGATAACGCCCCAGGAGAGATGACGGGAAAAGGGCTCATGCATCGCGCCACCCCGCCATCAGCTGGCTGAAAATATCGGCAAAACGCCCGGCGGTGATCAGTGCGCCGGCGTCGCTGATGGGCTGCTCAATCAGCGCGAGTGGATAGCGTGAGGTCAGCGGCAGGCTTCGCCACAGCCGGCTTTGCTGCCAGTGCGCTACCGCCTCACGCTGATCCGCCGCGACCAGCAGGATCGGTCGGGCATCGAGGGTGGCGATACGGGTGAGCTCCACCAGGACGTTGCCTTCGGCGCCGCCGCTTGCACGCCAGGCGTTGCGCATCCCGCAGGCCGCCAGTACATCGCCCGGCAGACTACCGGCGGTATACAACCGCAGGTGTAACGCATCCACCGGGGAAGCGAACAAGACCGGCTGAAGCAGTTTCTGCGCATAGCCGCGGGCACGGATAATGCGCTGGGACAGAGCGGCGATCAGCGCGGCCGCCTGGGGTTCACGTTTAAGTACGATACCCAGCTGTTGCGTGGCGCTAATAAAGGCGCTGAGGCCGTGGGCGGGCAGCGTCACGAGGGGGGCCACCTGCGCCAGAGCCGGTTTTAACAGGGCGTGTTGGGGAGTGATCACAATTGTGTCCGGTTTCAACGCATAGAGCGTTTCCAGATTAGGTTGAAACAACAGGCCTAAATCCTGCACCGTTGCCGGCAGAGTCGGAACGGAGATCAGTTTGCGATACCAGTCCGGCGCCGAAACCCCCGCTGGCGTAATGCCGAGAGCGAGGATCATTTCGGTCAGCCCCCAGTCCAGTACCGCCAGTCGCTGTGGCACAGGCGAACTGCTGGCCCACGACAGAGCGGGGGCCAGTAGGGCAGCAGTGAGCAACCTGCGTCGTGACAGCATGGCTACCACTTGTAGTTCACGGTGGCAATCAGCTGGCGTTTCATCGCATATTCGCAGCCGTTATCCTGACACGAGGCGAGATAGGTTTTATCCGTCAGGTTGGCGGCGTTAAGCGCCACGCCCCATTCACGCCACTGGTAGCCAATTCGCGCGTCGTACACCGTCGCCGCCGGGACTTTCAGGCTGTTATCGCTGGTGGCATAGCTGCTGCCGATATAACGCACGCCGCCGCCCAGCGAGAAACCGTCGAGCGGGCCGCTCAGCGCATACTGGGTCCACAGTTTGGCGCTGTGACGGGAAATCCCCACCGGATGTTTGCCTTCCGTGCCGTCGTTAGCGCTGGTGACTTTCGGGTCGGTGAAGGCCCAGGATGCCAGTACCGACCAGGCCGGGGTGAGGTTGATTTTGCCGTCCAGTTCGACGCCGCGAGAACGGATCTCACCGGTTTGCACGCTGAAGTTGGCATGATCCGGGTCCGGAGTGGCGACGTTGGTTTCACGCAGGTTAAACAGCGCAAGGGTAAACAGCGCATCGAGGCCAACCGGATCGTACTTCAGACCAATCTCCGACTGTTTACCTTCGGTGGGCTTAAAGGCGTGGCCGTAGAAATCGATATTGCTGCTCGGCACGAACGACGTCGAATAGCTGATGTACGGCGCCAGTCCGTTGTCGAAGTGGTAGAGCAGCCCGGCGCGGCCGGTGGTGGCGTAATCGTTACGTTCGCTGCGGCTATCGGTAAGCAGATCGGTGCTTTTCGTTTTCGCCGCATCGTACCGCCCGGCGAGATTGACGATCCAGTTATTCCACTCCAGCTGATCCTGTAAATAGAACCCGGTTTGATCCAGAGTTGAGTGGGTATTGCTGGTGAAGGCCGGTTTTTCAACCGGGGTGCTGTAGTCCGGATCGAGATAGTTGATCGGGCTGGCATCGCCGTAGCCGGCCTGGCTGCGTACCGAAGTGTGCATCCGGTCGATCCCCGCCAGCAGAACGTGAGCGATCGGGCCACTTTGCAGGTGAAACTCCGCCTGGTTGTCCACCGCAAAGTTGGACATGGTCTCTTTCAGGTTCATCGAATAGCGGTCTATCAACGGCGCGTCGGCGTGCTCGCCCCACGGATAAACCATCAGATAGTTACCTGTACTGCTGATATAGCGCAGGTTCTGACGGAAGGTGACCGTATCGTTAAAGTCATGGCGGAACTGATAGCCAATACTGCCCTGTTCACGCTCGTACTTATCAAAACCGGGCTGTCCGCCGTAGAAGCTGGTGGAGATCTGCCCGTTAGGGTTATGGGTCAGGGTGCCTGAGATCGGCATCTGGTTGTAGAAGCCGCTGTCCGGGTCTTTGCGCAGCTGTGCAAGGAGGGTCAGGCTGGTTCGCTCGTTCGGCTGCCAGGTCAGCGAAGGGGCAATATCATAGTGCTGGTAGCGGGTGTGATCGACCTGGGTTTGCGTATCGAAAAAGGTCCCTGCGACGCGGCCCAGTAGCGTTTTGTCGGCGTTCAGCGGGCCGGTAACGTCGAAACCGGTGCCAAACAGGTTGTTATTGCCCGCGGTGACATACACCTGACCGCCGGCGTCAGCCTGCGGGGTTTTGCTCACCATATTGACGATCCCGCCCGGATTGGCCTGCCCGTAGAGCACCGATGCCGGCCCTTTGACCACCTCTATGCGCGAGAGCAGGAACGGATCCCACGCCGGGCGGCTCCACCAGGCTTCACGCGGCAGACGCAGGCCGTCGAGATATTCGTCGGCTTCGAATCCACGCACGATAATGGTGTCGAAACGGGTATCCGGCCCGGCGTTTTCCGAGGCGACGCCGGAGACGTAGCGTAGTGCTTCCGGAATCGTCTTTGCCGCCTGCGCCTCAATTTGCGCCTGGGTGATGACGGCAATACTTTGCGACGTCCGGCTAATCAACTGGCTGGATTTACTGCCCGCCGTCGCGCTGTGCGCAACGATGTTGCTCTCGTCATCCTGCCCCTGCGCACCGGCATCGGCGGTAACCACTATCGTCTGTTCTTTTGTGCTATCCTGCCCGTTATCCGCAGTGAACGCTTGCCCGCTGTATCCTGCGATGATCGTACATGCCAGTACTTTCAACGGTTTATCCCTGAGAAACTTGCCAATCTGTCTCATAGCATTTCCGACTGTTATTAGAATTGGATGGAAATGATAATTATTCAACTTCAAAAGAGAAGCCTGTCCATGGCAGAATGGCGCGACTGGTCACATGGATGTCGCCATTCGGACAAAAGTTGTCTCTAAACGCAGCAGTACGGATAAATGGTGAGAATCGGACAAAGGGCAGGTGAAGATGACAATCCCGCACGCTATTGAAGGGCTACGCCAGCTGAAATATACCCCCGGCAGCGAAGAGCCGGTTCATCAGCATGAACAAGGGCAACTGATCTACCCGCTGCGCGGTGTGGCAAAAATTGTGACTCCGCAGCATATCTGGCTGCTGTCGCCCGGTCGTGCCATCTGGCTGCCCGGCGGTTTGTCGCACGGTCTGCAGGCGATTGATCACGTCGTGACGCAAAATCTCTATTTAACCCCTCAGGCCTCGCGTCAGTTTGGCCTTCAGTGCCGTGGACTGGCCGCTACCCCGCTACTGCATACCCTGATTGCAGCCGGTCTGGAAGAGACCGTGTCGACGGAACGTCAGGCGCTGATTCTGGCGTTGTTGAGCGACGAGCTGGCCCGCTTGCCTGCCAGCATGCTGTGCCATGTCATTCTCCCCAGCGACCGGCGCGTGCGCCAGGTGTGCGATACCCTTTGCCGCGAGCTGGACCATGCGGCCACGCTGGCGTGGTGGGGGCAAAAAGTGGGGGCCAGCGAGCGCACGCTGGCGCGGTTGTTCCGCGAAGAGACCCATCTCAGTTTCTCAGAATGGCGTCAGCAGATTCGTCTGCTGGAGGCGGTATGCAATCTCGCGCGCGGCGTGACGGTGAGCAAACTGGCTCATGAACTGGGGTACGCTAGCGCCAGCGCGTTTATCGCGATGTTCCGTAAAAAGCTTGGCGTGTCGCCGCAGCGCTACATTCTGGCCACCGGCGGCCGGGAGTAAGCGTCAGATTTTTCCGCCCTGCGGCCTTTAGCCTTTTCGCCCTTTCACGCGAGCGCGGACGGTATCCCGCATCGCGCGAATTAACGTCTCTTTGCTGCGCCCGCGGCGAAAGATCAGCGAAAAGGGAGCCTGGTAGCCATATTCTGTCGGCAGCAGGGCGCGCAGCTTTTGCGCTTGTACCCACGGCAGCGCATAGTGCTCCGGCAGATAGCCGATATATTTGCCGGACAAGATGAGCATCAGCTGTGCTTCCATACTTTCGGCGCTGGCTTCGCTCTGCTTAAAGCCTTTACGCCCCAAATCACTGTTGCTCCAGTAGCTGCGGGTGACCATCCGCATCGGCGAAATCAGCGCTTCCGTCAGATGTTTAACGGTAAAGAGCGGGTGCTTATCGCCGCAGTAGAGCCAGTTTTGTTCGCGATAGAGCGGATGAGAAATCACGCTGTTGGCCTGAAGTGAGAAGGTCCCGACGGCGAGATCCAGTTCGTTATTCAACACGCCCTGTAAAAGCGCGTTCGGACTTCTGACCTGCAGGTTTATCTGTACCCGCGGGAAGCGTTCGCTGAATGTCGCAATAATATCGCTCATGGGCAGCATCGGATCGGTAATCGTAGAATCGATGACGCCAAGATTAAAGATCCCGGTTTGCTCGCCCCGCAGAGTGGCCGTATTGCGTTCGAAATCCTCCAGCGAATTCAGCAAATCGATGCTTTGCTGAAGGACGGTTTCCCCTTTTTCCGTCAGCGAAAATCCGCCTCTGCCACGGCGACACAGAATGATTCCCAGCTTCTCTTCAAGCTCACTCATATAGTTGCTGATGGCCGAAACCGTCAGGTTAAGCTCCTGCTGGGCATTGGCGTAGCCCTGATATTTTGCGACGGTGATAAAAACGTGTAACAGGCGCAGATTGGGAAATTTGCCCACTGACATAGGGGAATACTCCACTGTAAGTCCCGGGTTTTGTTTTTATTTTTCTAAACTAATTTTTTGGCTTTGACTATTTTTTCTCTGTACTACGTTCCGCAGTATCTCTTTATCGCCCCGATAAGCCATGGAGAAACTGCAATGACATCCGCAACTGAACATGAGTACCCGCAGCCGCAGGATGGTGAAATTCCGCGCTTCAGCGGATTACCGACCTTTTTCCGTCTTCCGTTTGCCCCGCAGACCAGCGAACTGGATATCAGCGTGGTGGGGGTGCCGTGGGATGGCGGAACCACTAACCGTGCCGGCACACGCCACGGGCCGCGCGAACTGCGCAATGCCTCCAGCCTGGTGCGGCGGATCCATCCGGTGACCCGCCGCTCTCCCTACGATTATGCGCGGGTAGGCGATCTGGGCGATGTGCGGATTAATCCCGTGGATATGCAGGATAGCCTGGCGCGCATTGAGGCCTGGTATCACGCCCTTAATCAGCAGCAGGTAATGCCGTTAACCGCGGGGGGCGACCATCTCACCACCTTGCCGATTTTGCGGGCGCTGGGACGGAATAAGCCGCTGGGCATGATCCATTTTGATGCCCATTCGGACACCAACGACAGCTATTTTGGCGGTGAGCGCTTTACCCACGGCACCCCGTTTCGCCGCGCCGTGGAAGAGGGGGTTCTCGACCCGAGACGCACGGTGCAAATCGGTATTCGCGGCGCGCTGTTCTCCGCGGATGAACACCGCTGGGCGGAGGAAAACGGCATCACGATTATCCGTATGGAGCAGGTCAATGAACTGGGCGTCGAGCGGGTGATGCAGCGGGCGCGGGAGATTGTCGGCGACCAGCCCACCTACATCAGCTTTGATATCGACGTGCTGGATCCGGTCTATGCCCCCGGCACCGGAACGCCGGAAATTGGCGGTATGACCACCTTGCAGGCGCAGCATTGTCTCCGCCAGCTTGCCGGGTTGAACCTGATTGGTGCCGACCTGGTGGAGGTGTCGCCGCCGTTTGACCAGGGCAATCTCACCAGCCTGACCGGCGCGACCCTGATGTTCGAACTGCTTTGCCAGCTTGCCGATGCTCATCATCGGCGCATTTCTGCTTAACCGGAGCCAACTGATGAAAAAATGTCTCTCACTAGGTTATCTTGCGACCACGCTGGGACTGGCGTTGGGGCTGGCATCGGCGGCCAATGCGGCCGATGCCACTCTCTCACCGGGAAAAATAAAAATAGCTATGGAAGTGGCCTACCCGCCATTTGAATCCTGGCAGGATGACGCCATCGTGGGGTTCGATGCCGAACTGGCGGCGCTGCTCAGCCAGCAAACAGGCTTAACGCTCCAGCTGGTGGATACGAAATTCAGCAGCCTGATCCTTGGTCTGAGCGGCGGGCGCCAGGATGCGGTGATCTCGGCGCTCTATATCACCGAGGAACGTACCCGTCAGGCGGATGCTATCCCGTACGCCAACACCGGGGCCTATATTATGGTGCGCAGCGACAGTCCCGTGGCGCCGCAAACGGAACACGATCTCTGTGGGCTAACCGTCGGACTACAGCAGGGGACTTCATGGGTGAAAAAGCTGCAGGCGCTTTCGGCAGGCGATTGCCAGCAGGAGGGCAAAGGGGCTATTGAGATTAAAGAGTTCCCGACCTCGCCGGAGACGCTGCAGGCGCTGCTCTCCGGAAATATTCAGGCCCAGGTGGATATCGCTGGCGTGGTCAGCCTGTTTACCCAGCGTAGTAAAGGCCGCCTGAAGGTGAGTTCCCCGCAGACGATTTACCCGCAAACGCTGGGGATTTACGTTCGCAAAGGCAACACGGCGCTGGCGCAGCAGCTGACTTCGGCATTGAAAACGCTGCGTGACAACGGGGAATATCATGCTTTGCTGCAGAAATATGCCGCCTATGGTATTACGGATAACGCGCCGCAGCCCTGAGATGAAAAGCGGAAATGTTGTGATGAACGAGCCATTTAATGAGATCTATATCACGGTTTTTGCCTGATTATCGCTCAGGTAAAAATTAATTCTCATAGTTATCAATTGATTACTGTCTTTTTACCATCCTTTGTGTATTCAGTGTGTAAAATTACACACTGATCACAATTCCTCTCCCCTCCGCATGTTTTAATTCCCCTCACCAAAACAGAGAGGAATTCATATGAAACACATGATGATTTGCTGCGGCGCTGGCGTAGCGACCAGCACCGTCGCCTTAAATAAACTGCAGGACTTCCTGAAAAAAGAAAATATCCTCGATAAGGTTCGTATTTCACAAGGTACCGTGGCGGAAGCCAAAACCCGTGACGATGTCGATTTTATCGTCTCGACGTCGCCCGTTGCGCTGTCCGTTCCGGTCATTAACGCTCTGCCGCTATTAACCGGCATGGGTACCGATAAAGTGTTCAGCAGCGTGAAAGAATTAATTCTCGCCGAGGGTTAAGCCATGTTTATTGTTGATTACATCGTGGGTTTAGGCGCATCGGTGATGATGCCGCTGATATTTATGCTCCTCGGTCTATTATTACGTCTGTCCCTCAGTAAAGCCCTGAAAGCGGGCTTAATGGTGGGGATCGGGTTTATCGGCTTAAGCATTACGGTGAACCTGATGATCGATTCTCTGACGCCCGTCAGCCACGCGCTGGTAGAGCGTTTCGGTCTGAATCTGAACGTGCTGGATGTGGGCTGGCCCGCGGCAGCGGCGGTGGCGATGGGGACGCGCGTCGGAGCGCTGGTGATTCCGGTGTGCGTGGCGATTAACGTGCTGATGCTGTACACCAAAACCACCCGGGTGTTGAACGTCGATATCTGGAACCTGTGGCATCACGCGTTTACCGGCTCACTGGTGACGATTATTACCGATAGCCTGTGGCTGGGGATATTTGCCGCCGGGATTAACTGCATTATTACGATGGTGATTGCCGACCGTACCAGCGGCGATGTTGAAAAATATTTAAATCTGCCCTCTATTTCGGTGCCACACGGTTTCTCCGCTTCATTTGTTCCGGCGGCATGGCTGGTGAATGCTATTGTCGACCGTATTCCGGTGGTGCGTGATATTAAAATTGATACGGAAGTGATTCAGCGGAGATTATCTATTCTCGGCGACCCGGCTTCCCTCGGGGCTATTATCGGCGCGCTGCTCGGCATTATTGCCGGCATTGAAGTCAAGGCTATTTTGCAAACTGCGATTACCATGGCGGCGGTGATGACCATTATTCCGCGGATGGCGAAGATGCTGATGGAAGGGGTCTATCCGATCAGTGAGCGTATTCAGGAAATTGCCCAGTCACGAGCCGGATCGTTCGGTAAAATTGCCATTGGTCTGGACTCTGCCGTCAGCGTCGGGCATCCGGTCACGCTGTCCGTTTCGATGCTGATGATTCCGGTGATGCTGGTTCTCGCGGCCATCATTCCCGGCAACCAGTTCCTGCCTTTTGCGTCATTAACCGGTTTACCCTTTGCCTTTGTTCTGGTAACGGCGGTATGCCGCGGCGATATGTTCCGCACGCTGCTGACCGGGCTGTTAACCCTGAGCCTGGCGCTGCTGATTGGTACCAACCTGGCGCCGATTGTCACCAGCACCGCGGTCAGCACCGGCTTCTCGCTGCCGCAGGGCACCACCAGTATCAGTAGCGTGGATTATGCCGGGGCCATGTTGCCGTGGGCGATTATCCAGAGCTTCCACCTCAAAGAGATTGGCGTCGGGATTCTGACCCTGTGCACCCTCGCGCTGGTGTTGTGGAATCGTCGCAAACTGGCCCAGGAAAATGAACAGCCGGCAGAAGCGGCGACGGAGGCAGGAAAATGATGTTTAGCGCTCAGCGAGTGGTGACATTTAACGAGGCCGTGAGTCGGACGGCCTTACTAACCCGCCTTGCCCAAAGTCTGCTGGCGGATGGTCTGGTAAAACCGAGTTTCACCGACGGCGTGCTCGCTCGTGAGGAGCGCTACCCGACGGGGATCTTTATGGAGACCCACAGCGTCGCCATTCCGCATACCGAGTTTGAGCATGTTAACCACACCGGGTTTGCCATCGGTATCAATCGGGCCGGCGTGGCGTTTCACCGTACCGATGAGCCGGAAGAGAGGGTGGTGCCGGAGATCGTGGTCATGATGGCCATTGATAAAACTTGCGAAAAAGTGGCAATTATTCAATCCTTATTCGCATTATTAGCCGATCGCGATCGCGTTAACGATATCGTTAAAATGACGCCAGAGGAGATTGCAAAAGTGTTCACCGATGCCGTCGTCACGCAGTAAGATAAAATGATGGGCGCCAGACGGTGAGGCCGGAAGCGGAGAGGGGAAAGATGTTACGAATCAGCGACGTCATAGAGTTAGCGATGGTCAGTCGCAAGACTATCTATAACGCGATCAACAGCGGCCGGCTGAAGTATCAGCTGGTGAATGTTGATAACCGCCAGGTTCGTATGTTCCTTGAAGAGGATGTGTTTGAAGCCTTTCCAAAAACCAGCCGCAGCACCACGCAAGAGCAGGAGATGCAGGCGCTACGGGAGGAGGTGGCTTCCCTCAAGTTTGCCCTTGCGGAACTGCAAAAGGCGGTCAACGCCATGGACCCTGAAGGTCAGTTCGAAATGACGTCGGTTAACGATCCGGCCAAAAAGCCCGGCCGCTAGTCAGCGGGCGGGCGCTAAGCGGTCAGACAATATCATCTACCACGCCGCCATCGACGCGCAGCGCCGCGCCGGAGGTGGCGGAGGCCTGAGTTGAGCAGACGTACACCACCATATTAGCCACTTCATCAACCGATGCCGCCCGCTGGATCACCGAGCTGGGGCGATGGGTCATCACAAACTCTTTGGCGAGCTGGTCCAGCGGTTTACCGGTTTTCGCTACCTCGTCTTTCATCATTTCGGCAAAGCCATCGGAAATCGTCGGGCCGGGCAACACGCTGTTCACCGTCACGCCGCTACCGGCTACAAATTTCGCCAGCCCGCGCGCCAGCGACAGCTGAGCGGTTTTGGTCACGCCATAGTGGATCATGTCCGCCGGAATGTTGCGCGCCGACTCCGAGGAGATAAACACCACCCGGCCCCAGCCTTTTTGCACCATCGCCGGCAGCAGCGCACGCGACAGCCTTACGCCGGACATAACGTTGGTCTGCCAGTAGTTTTCCCAGATGGCATCGTCGGTGTCGTAGAAGTCCAGCGGGCCATAAATCCCGGCGTTATTGACCAGAATATCGACGCCGTTTACCGCCTGCAGGAGCTGCGCGACCCCTTCGCCACCGCTGAGGTCGGCAACGGCAGCGCGCGGCCTGGCGCCGGGTACCTCGTTTTGCAGGCGAGCGATGGCCTCGTTGACGCTACGCTCGCTGCGCCCGTTGACCACCACCTCCGCGCCGCTGGCCGCCAGCCCTTTGGCGATAGCAAAGCCAATTCCGGCCGTGGATGCGGTCACCAGCGCAACTTTCCCCGAAAGATCAATCTTCATAACTCTGGCCTTATGTGTTGTCAGACAGACCATTAAGCGTAGCAGCTGATGAGGGCGCAGGCCGGGGATCGCCTGAGTAAAGGCTCAATATCCCCGCTGTTTATCCACCAGATTGTTCAGCGGCAGCGCACGCTGCTGGCGGTGAATGTTCTCCAGCAGCTGGCGGGCAATCACCTCCGCCGGCGCGATCGAGGCCATATGTGGGGTGATGACCACCTGCGGATGCAGCCAGAGCGGGTCATCCTGCGGCAGGGGTTCAACGGGGAAGACATCCAGTACCGCGCCCGCCAGCCGGCCGCTATCCAGCGCCTGCAGAATATCGTGATTCACCATATGTTCGCCGCGCCCGCAGTTGATGAGTACCGCGCCTGCGTGAAGCCGATCGAGCAGCGGCCGGGCGAGAATACCGCGAGTCTGTTCGGTGAGCGGCAGAACGTTGATCAGCGCATCCAGCTCAGCAAAAAATTCACCGGCCTGCGCATCGCCGTGATAGCACCGGACGCCGGGGAGTTGTTTCTCGCTGCGCGCCCAGCCGGAAACGTGATACCCCAGCCCGGCGAGGCGGGTGGCGATATAACCGCCGATTTCGCCAAGTCCCATCACGCCAATGCGAAAATCGCTGGCGGCCCGCTGCGGATAGATCTTCCAGACCCGCTGGCGTTGATGCGCCAACGCGCGGTCGAAGCTGCGCTGAAACCACAGCACGCCCCATAGCGCGTACTCGAACATCCCGTGACGGAAATCCTCATCCACCACCCGGCAGAGCGGAACAGAGCTGGCGAACAGGTTATCGGGGAGATGGTCTACCCCGGCCGATGCGGCCTGGATTAATTTTAATGCCGGCGAACGCGTCAGCAGGCTGGCATCGGGAAACCAGCAGCTGGCATATTCCGCGGTGCGTGCCGCCGGATGTTCGGGCAAGACCGCGGTTACGTCCGGGAACAGCCGCAGCGCCTCGCAAATCTCGCGGGCATAGTTCTGGTCATTGCAATCGACAACGATAGTCAGGTTTGGCATAGGCGTTAGTCTTTGTAAGAAGTGTCGAGACGGTTCAGGCGGCGCAACCACGCCTGCCAGACCAGCTGGCGCTCATGTTCCACGCCCATCAGCTGTTCGCAGGCATGCTGGCTCAGGTGGGCAGGAATGGTGTGGATGGCGCTGAGCGGAGCGAGCTGGGCGCTGGCCATTTGAATTTCGCAGGCGCGGTTGAGGTAGTACATGATGTAAAACGCGTCGGCGACGGTACGCCCGACCGACAGCAGGCCGTGGCTTTGCAGAATCATGGCGATATGATCCCCCAGCGAGCGCTGAATACGTTCGCGTTCGTCGAGGTCAAACGCCACGCCCTCATACGGGTGATAGCCGACGCGCTGATAAAACTCGGTGCTGATCTGGTTAAGCTGTAACAATCCCTGCTGGCAGGCGGCGACCGCCATGCCCGGCAGCGTATGGGTATGGATGACGCAATGCGCATCTTCCCGCGCCATATGCACCGCGCTGTGGATGGTAAAGCCGGCCGAGTTGGCCGGAGCATGGCCCTCTACGACCTTTCCCTGCATATCGACGACGATGAGATTACTGGCCGTCACCTCATCGAACATCATGCCGAACGGGTTAATCAGAAACCGCGGTTCGCCGTCGCCCGGCAGGCGCACGGAAAAGTGGGTGTAAAGCGTATCTTCCCAGCCAAACAGCGCCGCAAGCCGGTAGGCGGCAGCCAGATCCTGGCGTAGTTCACGTTCAGTCGTCATTTATTGCACTCCCATAAATTCACGTATGCGGCTCAGCGCCGGATCTTCCGCGCCGTTGCGGATGCGCTGTGGAGGCACATCGCTCGCCACGACGCCGTTTTCCATCATCACCACCCGGTCAGAGATGGATAAAGCGAAGTCCATCTCATGGGTGACGATCAGCATCGTCATCCCTTCACGGGCAAGAGACTGAATCACCTTCAGCACTTCCCCCACCAGTTCGGGATCCAGCGCGGAGGTGGGTTCGTCAAACAGCATGATGTCCGGTTTTAAAGCCAGCGCTCTGGCGATGGCGACGCGCTGCTGCTGGCCGCCGGAGAGCTGCCAGGGGTATTTTTCGGCATGGGCCAGCAGGCCGACGCGATCCAGCAGATAGAGGGCCTGCTCTCTGGCCACCCGCTGCTCAACCAGCTTGTGATACAGCGGGGCGAGCATGACGTTATCGAGCACCGTGCGGTGAGGGAACAGGTTGAAACTCTGGAAAACCATGCCGATACGCCGCACGCCGGCGCGCATCTGCGGCTTATCCACGATTGCCGCCCCCTTAAGGTAATCTTCGCCATAGAGCACGATCTCCCCGGCATCGATGCTTTCCAGCGCGTTAATGGTGCGGATAAGGGTGGTTTTGCCGGACCCCGACGGCCCGATGATGCTGATGACCTGACCGTTTTCGACTTTCAGATCGATACCCTTCAGGACCTGATGCTGGCCCCAGGATTTCTCGATCGCGCGCAGATCGAGCGCCGGCGGGTTGCCGCTGGTGGGTTCGGCTTTCGCCGTATGCTGCGGCGCCTTCAGCGACTGACGCAGGGCGTCACACTCGGCGTCATTGAAGGTCTGCGGGCGCTTTTGCTGAATATCCAGCACATTTTCCAGCGCCCGGAACAGCCAGGTGAAGACCGTTACCACCATGACGTAGTAGACCGCGACCGCCAGCAGCGTCTCCATGACGAGGAAGTTTTGCGCATACAGGCGCTGTCCGGTGAGCAGCAGCTCCGGAAGCGAAATAACCGATAATATTGAGCTGAGCTTAATAATCGTGATGTATTCATTAATCAGGGTGGGTAACGAAATACGAAACGCCTGCGGAATAATAATTAAGCGCTGAATGCCAATAAAGCTGAAACTTAATGCGTGACCGGCTTCACTTTGTCCTTTCGCCACTGACATTAATCCGCCGCGATGGATTTCCGCCATATACGCTGCTTCGGTAACGGTCATCGACACTAATCCGGCAATAAACGGAATACCGAGCAGCGGCTGCGTAACCGGAAAGAGCTGCGGCAGGTTATAGACAAAGACCAGCAGCACCATTAACGGCACGCTGCGAAAAAACCAAATATAGAGTTCGACGGGAACCTTTAGCCAGCGCGGACCTGAGAGCTTCGCGCAGGCTAATAAAAATCCTAATACCAGGCCAATAAACCAGGACAATGAACTGACGACGATGACGGTGATACACGCCTGCCAGAATGCCCCAACGCTAAATAATGAGAAAAAGTATCCCCAATCGAACTCCATACCGACTCCTGTTGCTCGTGTGCTTTATTGTATTTAATCGATGCGCTCTAAATTGTATTTCTTGATAATGGCGTCATATTTGCCGTTGGCTTTTAAGGTGGTTAATGTTGATTTAATGGCAGTCACCAGTTCGCTATTTCCCTTCGCAACGTAAATCCCCAGAGGCAACGGGTAGACCAGCCGCGTGGAGCTGATAGCCAGCCGTCCACGACTTTTATCGACAATGATTTGCGCCGCCGGGGCGATTTCTAACTGCGCGTTAATGTTTTTCGACAGCAGGGCCTGCGAGGCTTCCGGCGCGGTCGGGAACTCCTGGATGCTGATGGCCGGTTTACCGTTCTTCAGGCAATACTCGTCCGAGTGATTCTTCAGGCTGGTGACCCAGGTGGTGCCCTGCTGCAGGCCCACCTTGACGCCGCAGAGTTCGTCTTCCGTTTTGGGCTGAATCGCGCTGCTCTTCAGGGCGATAATCGACGCGCCGGAGAGGGCGTAAGGGATCGCATCGGCCTGTTTCAGGCGCTCAGGCGTGACGTACATCCCGGATATCACCGCGTCGTATTTCTTGCCGATGCCTAAAATCAGGCTGGTGAATTTGGTATCGATCAGCTGTGGCTTCGCGTTGAGCTGTTCGGCAATCAGCGCGGCAAACTCCGGATCGAGGCCAACGATGTTGTTGTTGCTGTCATAGGATTCAAACGGCGGATAGGTGACCTCCATGCCGACTTTAAAGACACCATCGGTCAGCAGTTCTGCGGCCTGGGTCAGCGGAGAAAAGCAAGCGGCGACGGCGATGCCCAAAGCCACACGGTGCGAGAGCGACTTAAGCGTTTTTTTCATCATGTATCCTCACGGGTTATTAACGGTTTTTTGCTGTGCTTGTTTCTTCAGGTGACCAAAGGTGTTGGTGCCGCGCGCGCGCTCCGGAAGCTGCAGCTCGCCGCGGGTGACTTTCTCACGCAGGTAGCGATAGGTTTGCAGCGCCTGGCTCCACATATGCTCGCCAATGCTTAATTCCTGGTAGTCGCTGGCTTCCCCGGCGGCTAAAAAATTGGGCAGCGGCCGAATCAGCGTGTGGTAGTCGCAGGCGAAAAACAGCGGGAAGGAGTAGCGTTCCTGCGGCACCTTGCGAACACGGTGAGCTGTAGCAACAAATGTGCCAGCGCTTAATACTTCCAGCATGTCACCGATATTGATCACGAAAGCCTCTTCTCCGGCGGCGCTCTTCGCCGGCGGCGCATCGATCCAGACGCTTTCTTCGTTCAGGACTTCCAGGCCCGGCTGGTCGGCGAGCAGCAGGGTGAAGCACTCGTAATCGGTGTGTGCACCAATACCGGGAACATCCTCGGCGCTGGCGTCAAAGGGATAGTGGATCAGGCGCAGCTTCGACGGCGGGCAGGTCACCATCGCCTTGAAATATCCTTCCGGCAGGCCAAGGGCGAGGGCGAAGGCGTCAAACAGGCGATGGCCAAGGGCGAAAACCGCGTCATAGTAGGCCAGCACCCGGGATTGAAATTCCGCCAGTTCCGGCCACTCGTTGGCACCAATCAGCGGCGTGCCGGCCAGCACAAACGGATGGTCGTCCGCCGCCTGGAAGCCAATATCGAACGCCTCTTTATGGTCCGGTTTGCCGGAGCCGTAAATCTCTTCGCCTTCGGGGACGTAGCCTTTATGGCTGCGGGAATGGCCGATGTAGTACTGCATCTTTTGCTCCATCGGCAGGGCGAAGAGCGCTTTTGCCGCCGCGCGGATGCCGGCGATCAGTTCAGGGGCAATGCCGTGGCCGGTGATATAGAAAAAACCGACCTCCCGCGCCGCTTTGCCGATGGTGTCGGCGACGGCCTGGCGCTTTGCCAGACTGTCGCTGGCCAGATCGCTGATATCGATGGTCGGTAACTCAGTGAAAGAACTTTTTGCGACGCTCATTACGACAGATCCTTTTCGGTTAGCGATAAAAACTCGGCGAAATGCTGCTGTTGATGTTTCGCCATCCACGCATTCAGCGACCACAGGTCGGCCACCGGGACGTTGGTGAACGGCAGGTGATGCAGATAGCCGTCGGGGCCAAACTCGGGTGTCAGCGTGGTGTGCTGATACCCACGCCGGCGCTGCGAGTGCCAGATTTGCTGCCAGAAGCGCTGTTGAAACTGCAGCGCGGCCCGATATTCCGGCGCGGCCGGATGGGGCACCTGCGGCCCCTGGTCATAACCAGCGCGGGCCTGAATGTGGTGCACGCGGTCGATAAACGCGCTGAAATCATCGCAGGGGTCATCCAGCAGACGTTCACTCACCACAATCCAGTGGCTGATATCGGCGGTAAACCGCAGCTCAGGCAGCTGCTGGATAATCTCGAGAGTCAGCCACGGGCTATACAGCGAGGTGGCGCGATGGGTTTCAAAGCTGCAGGTCAGCTCATACGCCGCCGCCAGCTCGTGGGCCTGGCCAAGAAAATCCACCTGCTGCGCCAGCGGCCAGCGGTCGTTGCCGGCCAGCAGATTAACGAAGCGAGGGTTCAGCGCTTTGGCATCATCAAAACGACCTTTCAGGCGTTCAAGATGCTGCCGGGGCGTGTCGGCCTGAGCGGGGATCACGCCGCCGCCGCTGAATACGATAGCGATATATTCCAGCGCCGATTCCTGCAGGCGTCGGGCCAGCGTCTGCTGCTCTTCCGGGATCAGCGGTACGCGTGCTTCGATGCCGCCGCAGCCGACGCTTTTCAGCTCGCTGACCGTTTGCTGCCACGGGGTGGTGACCCCCCAAAGCGTACGAAAAACCGTGAGTTGCATGAGCCGAATCCTCTATGGGTATTTCACGCCGGGCAGGACGCAGAGCATTTCGTACAGCAGGTTTGCCGCCAGCTGGGAGGTGTTGCCGCTCACGTCGTAGGGCGGAGAGACCTCGACCAGATCGCCGCCAATCAGGTTCAGGCCGCGGCAGCCGCGAACGATTTCCAGCGCCTGAATCGATGTCAGGCCGCCGACTTCCGGCGTGCCGGTACCGGGCGCCCAGATGGGATCGAGACTGTCGATATCGAAACTGAGATAGACCGGACCGTCGCCCATCTGCTGGCGGACTTCGGCCATCAGCGGGGCGAGGGATTTGTGCCAGCACTGCTCCGCCTGTACCAGGCGAAAGCCCTGGTCGACGCCCCACTGGAAGTCGCCGGCGGCGTAACCCTGGGCACGCTGACCAATCTGCACCACCCGTTTGAGGTCCAGCAGCCCCTCTTCAACGGCGCGGCGGAAGGTGGTGCCGTGGGCGATTTTTTCCCCAAACATTTCATCGTTGGTATCGGTATGCGCATCGACATGAATCAGGCCAACCGGGCCATGTTTTTTAGTCAGGGCGCGCAGGATTGGCAGGGTGATGGTGTGGTCACCGCCAAGGGTCAGCGGGATCAGCGGGAAACTATTTAAACCGGTGTAGTAATCCTCGATGATCTGCACCGATTTGAGCAGGCTGTAGGTATTTATCGGTACGTCGCCAATGTCGGCCACCGACAGCGATTCGAAAGGCGCCGCGCCGGTTGCCATGTTATAGGGGCGAATCATCACCGATTCGGTGCGGATATAGCGCGGCCCGTAGCGGGTGCCGGATCGCTGAGAGGTACCGATGTCTAACGGGATGCCGACGAATGCCGCATCAAGTCCCTGTAAATCTTCAATAAACGGCAGGCGCATCATCGTTGCGCGGCCGCCAAAACGTGGCATCTCGTTGCCACCCTGCGGTTGATGAAAGACGTTATCCATTTCAGCTCCTGAATCTGACACACAAATACTCGACAGGGAGATAGTGCGAAAGATGGGCTGGACTTTACATCGTCTGCCGTAAATACTTAGTTCATTTATTGGTGAACTAAGTATGCTCAACGACGGCAGTCTCAACATTCGGCAGCTGCAGGTTTTTGAGGCGGTGGCGCGCCTGGAAAGCTATAGCAGAGCCCAGCAGGAGCTGGGGATTTCCGTGTCGGCGATCAGCAACGCGATGTCTCAGCTGGAAGGGCAGCTGGGGTTCAGCCTGTGCCAGCGCGGGCGCGGAGGCTTCGCCCTGACCGAGAAAGGGCAGCAGTTTTTACAGCAGGCGATTCGGGTGCTGAGCGAGCTGAACGAGCTGGAGCGCCAGTCGGCGCTGCTAAAAGGCGAGCACAGCGGCACGATTTGTATTTCAACGCTGGACTCGATTGAAACTGAAACCGCGCTGTCGCTGCCGGTGGTGCTGCGTAGCTTCAGCGATAAGTTTCCCCATGTGCATATCAAGCTGATTATCCGCACCCCGGCGGAGCAGCTGAACGGCGTGCTGAACAACCATATCGATCTGGCGATCGGCAGCTACAACTCCCAGGTGCATAACATTATCAGCGAGCCGCTCTATCGCGAGCAGCACTGGCTCTACTGCAGCGATCTTCATCCGATGTTTTTCAGCCGCCAGCTCGATAAAGACCACATCAGCCAGTGTCCGCTGGTGACCCGTAGCTACTGGAATACCAGCGATCTGCGGCGGCGCGGTTTCAGTAAAGGCAGCGCCACCGTGGAAACCGTCGATGCGCAGCTGCTGCTGATTCTTTCAGGAAAATATATCGGCTATCTCCCTGAGCATTATGCCTGGCCGTGGATCAAGGAGAACCGGCTGCGGGTGCTGCTGCCTAACGAATTTGGCTTCCAGTCGCCGTTTTCGGCGATCTGCAAACGCGGGCGCAGCAACGAGCCCTATCTGAAAGAGTTCCGCAATTTACTGAAGAAGAATACGGTGGCCAGGCCGAAGTGGAATTATTGAGGGCGGTGACAGTCTGGCCCTCCGGAGCGCAACAAGGCAAATGTTGAGTATTGCTGTTTTTCCGGGCCTGTGGCTGAATATTGAACACCCTTAACAGGCATTATTTATCTCCAGAGGAAGGAGCTGAACGATGGCATTTGAAGAGAAGAAGAAAAAAGCGATTGCGCTGATGGAAGAGAAAAAGATGTGGCGGAGCAACTATGCGCCTCCGCTGCTGCGTCTTTTCTGGAAACTCGGCGGTAAAATGCCGCCGCCGCCGTTTGCCCCGTTCTGGCGCAATATGCTGTTCTTCGCCGCCTGGTTTGGCTGTTTATGGGGCGTTTTTATGTGGTTTAGCACCTGGCAAAGTGAAGGCTATAGCGCCCTTGACGCGCTGTTTGCCAGCGTGACCGCCGGAGGCTTATTCGGCTTTTTGATGGCACTATTTCATGCCTGGCGTAAGCGTGCCAACAAGCTGCCGGACTGGGATCGTCTTTAGCGATAAACGTGGGCGGTTAAATACCCTGGATGGCGATGTGTGTGGTGCGGAAAGTGTCTTTTACGCAACGGGTCGCGCGCAGATTGCTTCAAAAAAATGACCGTATTTGTTATATTGTTGTTCATTGCTTATTCACCTCTGCGGTGCCAAAAAGAACAAGATTCACCGCAACCCAGGAAGATAAAATGTTAGATTATCGCTTCCCGACAGCTTTGCAGATGGTTCTCAGCGTAGCGATGGCGGAGCAGTTGGGTCAACGTTCGACGAGTGCGATTCTGGCCTACGGCCTGGAAGCCAACCCGAGCTTTATCCGCAAATTAATGGTGCCGCTCACCCGTGACGGTATTATTGTCTCCACGCTGGGACGCAACGGTTCCATCCACCTTGGTCGCCCGGCGGAGAGCATCACCCTGCGCGATATCTACGTGTCGGTGATTGAAGATAAAAAGCTGTGGGCGTCGCGGCCCGATGTGCCGGCCCGCTGCGTGGTCAGCGCCAACGCCTGCTGGTACTTCAAGTCTATCGCCGACGAAGCAGAGCAGGCTTCGCTGGATGTGTTAGCTCGCCATACCGTGGCAAGCGCGCTGGAAAAGGTCAAAAAAGGCGATACCAGCGGCTGCGAGCTGCTGCCAGAACTGGATAGCCTGTATAAAAAAACGCATTAATCCTGCCGTCAGCACAAAAAATGCCTTCACTCAGAAGGCATAGGTTGTTGATAATAAACGAGCTTCCTACATTGCCCGGCGGCGCTTCGCTTGCGCGGGCCTACAGAGATTGTCTCATCGTTTGATAGTGCGGGTTTTGTTGGCCAACAGAGATTGTCTCATCGTCTGATATTACGGGTTTTGTTGGCCAACAGAGATTATCTCATCGTCTGATATTACGGATTTTGTAGGCCGGGTCAGGCGTCAGCCGCCACCCGGCAAAACGCGCGCACAGTGTTCAAAACAGATTTGTAACCCGTCTCCGCCTTTACCGGGTGGGGTAGGTTATTGATAACAAGCGAGCTTCTTATATTGCCCGGCGGCGCTTCGCTTGCGCGGGCCTACAGAGATTATCTCATCGTTTGATAGTGCGGGTTTTGTTGGCCAACAGAGATTGTCTCATCGTTTGATAGTGCGGGTTTCGTAGGCCGGGTCAGGCGTCAGCCGCCACCCGGCAAAACGCGCGCGCAGTGTTCAAAACAGATTTGTCACCCGTCTCCGCCTTCATCCAGAAGGCGGTTTTTTTGTTGTGACCTATTCAGGCTGCGCTTCCAGCGCCGGTTTACCGCGTGTGACCAGCTTACGCAGCGTGACGTAGAACACCGGCGTCAGGAACAGACCAAACAGCGTCACGCCGAGCATCCCGGAGAACACCGTAATCCCGGTGACGCCGCGCACTTCTGCGCCCGCTCCGTGGCCGAGGATCAGCGGAATTGTTCCGGCAATAAAGGCGATGGAGGTCATCACGATTGGACGCAGACGCAGGCGGCAGGCTTCCAGCGCGGCTTCCATGATCCCTTTCCCCTGAATTTCCAGCTCGCGAGCAAACTCAACGATCAGGATGGCGTTTTTACAAGCCAGCCCCATCAACACCACCAGTCCAACCTGCACGAAGACGTTATTATCGCCGCCTGTGAGCCAGACGCCGAACAGGGCGGAGAGCAGAGTCATCGGAACAATGAGGATCACCGCCAGCGGCAGCGTCCAGCTTTCATACAGCGCCGCCAGCACCAGGAACGCCAGAAGTACCGCCACCGGGAAGACAATCAGCGCCGTGTTGCCCTGAGTGGCCTGCTGGAAGCTCAGATCCGTCCATTCGATGTTCATACCATTCGGCAGCAGCTGGCCGGACATCGCGGCCAGTTTGGTCATCGCCTGAGCGGAAGAGAGTACCCGAGGATCGGCGTCGCCGATCAGATCCGCCGCCGGATAGCCGTTGTAGCGGATCACCGGATCCGGCCCGTAGGTCGTGCTGATATTGACCATACTGCCGATCGGCACCATTTCACCCTGGTTATTCCGGGTGCGCAGATTGGCAATATCCTCCACGCTGTCGCGGAACGGCCCGTCGGCCTGCGCCATGACGCGCCAGGTTCGGCCGAACTGGTTAAAGTCGTTCACATAAGATGATCCCAGGTAGGTTTGCAGCGTACCGAACAGATCGGTCAGCGATACCCCCTGCGCTTTCGCCTTGTCGCGATCGACCTGCACATCCAGCTGCGGTACGTTTGCCTGGTAGGTTGAAATAGGGAAGTGCATTCCCGGCGTTTGCATGATTGCCCCGGACAGGGTATTCACCGCCGTTTGTAGCGCACCGTAGCCTAAGCCCCCTCGATCCTGAATATACAGCGAGTAACCGGACCCCTGGCCGAGGCCGAGAATCGGCGGCGGCAGGATTGAGAAGCCAAAGCCTTCCTGGATTTGCGCGATTTTGGCATTGATCTCGGCGTTAATTTCCGCCGCAGAATGTTTACGCTGATCGAACGGCTTCAGGCCAAAAAATACCGTACCGGTGTTCGGCGTATTGGTGAATTGCAGCGCGTTAAGTCCTGGAAACGCCACCGCATAATCCACGCCTTCAGTGTTCATCCCGATTTCGCTCATTTTACGGATGACCGCGTCGGTGCGGGCCAGCGAAGAACCTTCCGGCATTTTCACGCCGCCAATCAGGTAAAGCTTGTCCTGGGTGGGAATAAAACCGCCCGGCACGGCTTTAAACATCACCCCGGCGGCGCCGAGCAGCAGCAGGTAAACAATAAACACGGCGCCACGTCGTCCGAGCGTTTTGCCAACCAGCCCCTGGTAACCGTGCGAGCTGCGATGGAAAAAGCGGTTAAACGGGCGGAACAGCCAGCCGAACAGACGATCGATAAGCCGGGTCGGGAGATCTCTTGGCGCGCCGTGCGGCTTCAGCAGCAGGGCCGCCAGCGCCGGGGAGAGGGTCAGCGAGTTGATGGCCGAGATCACCGTCGAAATCGCGATCGTCACCGCAAACTGTTTATAGAACTGCCCGGTTACGCCGGAGAGGAAGGCCATCGGTACGAACACCGCGCACAGCACCAGGGCGATGGCGATAATCGGCCCGGAAACTTCACGCATCGCCTGGTGCGCCGCCTGCAGAGGGGCGAGCCCCTCCTCGATATTGCGCTCGACGTTTTCCACCACCACAATCGCGTCGTCCACCACGATCCCAATGGCGAGAACCAGACCGAACAGGCTCAGGGTGTTAAGCGAGAAGCCAAGCAGATAGAGAATACCGAACGTCCCCACCACCGAGACCGGTACGGCAATCAATGGAATAATCGATGCGCGCCAGGTTTGCAGGAACAGGATCACCACCAGTACCACCAGCACTACCGCTTCGAGCAGGGTTTGCACCACCGCGCGAATAGAGTCGCGCACAAAAACGGTGGGGTCGTAAGGGGCGGCCCACTTCATGTCTTCCGGGAAACGCGTGGACAGTTCGTCCATTTTGGCGCGTACCGCATTCGACAAATCAATGGCGTTGGCCCCCGGCGACTGGAAGATGCCGATCCCGACCGCATCTTTATTGTTAAGCTGGGAACGTAGCGCGTAGCTGCCCGACCCCATTTCGATGCGTGCAACGTCGCGCAGACGTACCAGCGAACCATCCTGGGCCGTTTTGAGAATGATATTGCCGAACTCTTCTTCCGTGTGCAGACGCCCCTGGGCGTTAATCGAGATCAGGAAGTCGCTCTCTTTCGGCAGTGGCTCGGCGCCAAGCTGCCCGGCGGACACCTGCACGTTTTGCTCCTGCATCGCCGTCACCACATCGGAGGCGGTCAACCCACGTGCGGCCACCTTATTCGGATCCAGCCAGATTCGCATGGCGTATTCGCCGGCACCGAAAATCTGGATTTGGCCGACGCCGGGCAGGCGCGCCAGTTCGTCCTTCACTTTTAAGGTGGCGTAGTTACGCATATACAGCGAATCGTATTTTCCGTTGGGCGAAAACAGATGCACCACCAGGGTGAGCGTCGGCGACTGTTTCTGGGTGGTGATCCCCAGACGGCGTACATCTTCCGGCAGACGCGCTTCGGCCTGTGATACCCGGTTTTGTACCTGAACCTGCGCCTGATCGGGGTCGGTGCCAGGACGGAAGGTGACGGTGGTAACCAGTACGCCGTCGGAGCCGGCGACGGACTTCATGTACATCATGTTTTCGACGCCGTTGATCGCTTCTTCCAGCGGCGTCGCCACGGTCTCGGCGATCACTTTCGGGTTGGCGCCCGGATACTCCGCGCGTACCTGCACACTCGGCGGTACGACGTCAGGGTATTCGCTGACCGGCAGCAGCGGAATGGCGATGAGCCCGGTAATAAAAATCAAAATCGACAGCACCGCGGCGAAAATTGGCCTGTCGATAAAAAAGCGGGAAAAGTCCATGCGTCGGATTCTCTGGTAAGGGATCAGTTGAGGGCAGTGCGGGTGGTCATCGCCACGGTTTTCGCGTTAACCGGCATCCCGGGCATAAACACTTTTTGTAAACCCTCGACGATGACTTTATCGCCAGGATTCAGCCCCTGCTGGACGATGCGTAAACCGGCGGCCAGGCGACCTGGCTTGATATCACGGCGCTGCGCTTTACCATCTTTATCAACGATATAGACGTATTTCCGATCCTGATCGGTCAGGACCGCTTTGTCGTCTATCAGCGTGGCCTGGAATTCGGCGCTGCCCGGCAGGCGCACGCGGGCAAACAGGCCCGGTATGAACTGACGCTGGGTGTTATCCAGCAGCGCGCGCATACGGATAGTACCGGTGCTCGGCGTTAGCTGATTATCAAGGAAATCCACTTTCCCCTGATGGGGGTAGCCGTCCTCACCGACAAGACCAATTTCAACCGGCAGCGCAAGATGATTGCTGGCCGCCCCCTGGCCGCTACGGGCGAGGTTTTGATAGTGAAGGTAGGTCGATTCGTCGACATCAAAATAGACGTAGACCGTCTTCTGCGAGACCACCGTTGTCAGCACGCTGGCGCTGTCACCTGCGGTCACGAGATTACCGCTGGTGATCAGCGCGCGGCTGGCGCGGCCATCGATAGGGGCGGTCACTTTGGTGAAATCAAGGTTAAGCTGAGCGGCATCAACGGCTGCCTGCGCGGCCTGGATGTCGGCTTGCGCCTGGGTTGCGGCCGAACGACGCTGCTCCCACTCTTCGCGGGATACCACGTTGGTGTGGATTAATTTGTCGGTACGACTGGCCTCGCTGCGCGCCAGGCTGGCCTGTGTTTTGGCTCGTGCCAGCGTTGCCTGCGCCTGCTCGAGGGCGGCGCGATAGGTTCTGTCATCAATAGTGAATAGCACCTCGCCCTTTTTCACTTCCTGGCCGTCGGTGTAGTTCACTTTTTCAATGTAGCCGGAGACGCGTGGACGGAGCTGAACGCTTTCTACCGCTTCAATTCGGCCGTTAAAGCTGTCCCACTGGCTAATGGATTTCACCACCACGTCAGCGGCGCTGACGGCAGGGGCTTGCGGGGCGGCGTTTTGCGCCGCGCTGTTATCGCAGCTGGCAAGCAGCATGGCGATGACCGCGCTCCCCAGTCCGCGCAGATAAAAGTTAACCCAGGTTTTTTGCAGGCTCATTATTTTTATTCCGGTAATTGTTGCCGCCGGGCAAGACGCAGCGAAGGGCGCTGCGCGACTTCCTATGTCCGGTCTGGCTTAAGGCCATTTGTGTCGTTCATCGCCACAAAACTGTAACAGTTGCGAATACACTATCGCGGCGATTGTAGGAAGGCGCTTAACTAAGTGCAAGAATAATTGTTGCACTTTATGTGCTGTTTCCGTTGAGCGGAAAAGACACATTTCAGGCAGGGGTTTTAATGTAACAATAAAACTTGCAATTTATGCAAAAGCAGGTCACTTTTAAATGTATTAGATAAAGATACTTTTATTAACAGCCCAGGGGAACCCGACATGAACACTGGCGCTTTTATACATGATTTACTTGACTGGATTGATAATAACCTTGAAAGCCGCCTCGATATCGACACGGTCTCCAGGCGGGCAGGCTATTCAAAATGGCATCTTCAGCGGATATTCAAAGAGCATACCGGTCATCCCATTGGCGAATACATCCGCGCCCGGAAGCTGCAAAAATCGCTTGAGCGCTTAACCCGTAGCGACGAACCGATCCTCAACGTGGCCATCGCGTTGGGTTTTGACTCCCAGCAATCCTTCAATCGCAGCTTCAAGCGCCAGTATGGCCAGGCGCCGGGGGTCTGGCGCCGCAGCATGGGAATGGCTCCATCGTGCCAGCGTCCAGGCTGATAGTGGGCGGGATTTCATCAGGAAGTGCCGGCTTAACGGCAGGCGAGTGTGCGCTTCTTTTTCTCTGCCGGCGGCTGACTGGTTGCCGGAGACGCGCTTTTTATGCTGACCCGGACTTTTAGACGCTCATGGCCGTGAGCGTAAGAACCAGCCCCTCACGTGCTGTAGGCGTCAGCAGGCTATTCTCGCCAATCAGGAGGCCAGATTATCGATCGGCGTATTCAGTCGGGGTTTGGTCGTTTTCATCGTTTGCTCTCATTCCCCAAGAGTGAGTGATCATTTTAGCTGGTTTTATTCAGGGTGATACTAATGCTGGCAGCGTCGCACAAGGCAGGTGAGCCCAGAAATTCACGACGCTATACACACACTCCCGCTATCTTCTGTTTCAACACGGCAATTCTAGCGTGACCCAATACAATTAGCTGCCGCGATAGGTGGAGTAGCCATACTGGCTTAACAACAGCGGGATATGCAGCTTTTGGTTCTGTTTCGTTACATTAAAAATAACTGGAATGACGGGGAAGAAGGTGCTCATATTATTAATTTTAAAATACTCTCCCGTTTTAAATGTCACTTTATAGATTCCCGGCTCCATATTATCTGCCCGCGGATAGAGTGTCTTGATACGGCCATCAGCGTCCGTTTTACCGCTAGCGATATGCTGCCAACTACTGCCTTGCTGCTTATCGAGTTCAACCTGTACCCCCTGAGAAGGCAGCCCGGTCTGCTGGTTGAGAATATGTACGCTTAATGTCCCTTCTGGTGCGGCAAGCGCGCTGAAACTCAGCAATGAAATAATGGATGCGATAAGTGACTTCACGTTCGGTGACCTTAATTAGCAAGTGAATTTGTCTCAACTATAGTCAGCGTGGCGGGAAATAAAATTAAACTTTTTGTTATTAATTAGCAGGTAATATCAGCAAGGATAGGTGGCTAAATGGCTCACCATGCGCCGCTGGTTAGAGGAAAACCCGGGCGATGAATTTGCGTCAGAGGTGCGGACGGAGCTGACGATTGCGGCAAAAAACCATACCACCTATACGCGAGAGTATTGGCTGGGGGGCTCAGATTCAGCCGTTGTGTCAAATACCCGGCATAGCAGAAGGCTATGCCGGAGGAGCCCGCTTAGTTTTGCGGGTTCTCTTTAACAAACAAAGTCAGCACAAAGAAGATCGCCACAAAAGCGATAATCAAGTTGAAGCCCAGCGAGACGCCATACATCTGGGATACCTGGCCTATCAGCCAGCCAGCAAAGGCTCCCCCCATTCCTGAGGCGACGTAAATCAATCCCATGGTCGAGCCGCTTTTATCGGTGAGCTTCGTCGCCACGGCGGAGGCCGTAGGGAACAGCACCGACATAGCGAAACCAAACACCATAAACAGGTAGACAAATTGGCTGGCAAAGTAGCGGCTGGCAATAATGGCAATCAGCGAGAACAGAGAAAACAGGATTAAGGTTTTGCGGTCGCCCAGCTTCAGGTTGATAAACCCGCCGATAAAGCGGCCGACGGTGAATAGCATGGCAAAACTGGATATGACATAGGCGGCCGTCACCATCTTGTCTTCCGCAGACGCGCCAGCAATATCCAGCGAGCTGTAGAATATCGGGAAAAAGTTCAGGAAAGCGGCTTCGGCGGCGACGTAGAACAGGATAAAGCCAATCACCAGCATCAGGCGTCTCTGGCCAAGGATATGGACAAAATCAGAGAGCTGCATGTCCATCCCCTGCGCTTTTTCCAGCTTCAGGCTGCTGAGGACCAGAATGATAATCGCAACAATAATGGCAATCCCGACATAGAACAGGCGCCATGAGACATGATGAGAGAAAAGCTGCTGTAAAATCAGCGGAGTGGCGATCATCCCCACGCCGAACATGGCGTTGGAAACGTTGAACATCATGCCGGCTTTTTCTTTGTAGAAGGTCGGGATAACGGTAATGATGGAGACCAGCATCGAGCCGATGCCCAGGCCGACAATCAAATAGAAGCCGAAAAACAGCAGCACGCTGAATGCCAGGCTGGTGCCGACCAGACCAACGGCCATCATCAGCGAGCCAATCAGCATCATGATCTTCAGCCCTTTTTTATCGGTAAAGTAGCCGGTGAGCAGACTGGCGACCAGAAAGCCTATCTGGAAGAACATGATCAGTGTGCCTATCTGACCCATGTTGAGATTGATATCGTGCTGGACCTGCTCAAGTATCAGACCTTTGGTGTTCTGTATGCCGCCAAGAAGGAACATGGTGACGAACAGCAGGAAAAATACTTTCCATTTTTGTTGGTTAGCCATTGTGAATTTCCCCTGTATTAGCAAATGGGCTTTTGGTAATGGTTGCCTGCGGCGTCGAAAAGCGGCTGCTCCGCCCAGCCGTAGCAGTAATAGAGCAGATCGTCGCAGTCGCTCTGTTCTGCTGCATTAATCGCTTCCAGGAGCGCTGCCGGAGGCAGGTTCCACATCTGAATTCCGCTGTAAATGAAGGTGCCGGGCTGCGATTTTTCACGCACCAGATTGTTTTGCTGTTTTACAAATTCAATCGGGAAACCTTCTGCTTTGAACTGTTGATATGTGATGTCGTAGGGCAGGTTGAACAGGCGCATAAAGGCGCGAAAGGCGCTTTCACGCTGGGCGTCATCGTTGGCGAAATATTCAATGAGTCCCTGAACGTCCGCGCCGCCGCCGAGCTTATGGTAGGGGAAGTGCTTCAGGACCTTAGAGGAACGAGTCAGTGACTGATAGTCCTGACCTAAGATCCAGGAATAGGCTGGTGGCCAGAGATCGAGCCAAAGTTCGCTTTCCCCGGCTTCCCTGTCGCTGATTCCGGCCAGCAGGTTCTGTACAAAGCGAGAGACGCTATGCTGGCGAAACGCCATCCAGCGCTGCAGGAGCTCGTCATTTAATAAGGCATCGACCGTCGCCTCGTACTCGCCGGAGCGCATGTGAGCCGCCAGGGTTTCCAGACGTTGGCGTACCGCCTCGACATTGATGCCTGTCCGGGTCATTTCGCTCTGACAGTGCGGACAGAAACAGGTGAATAATCCTCTGGGGCTGACGCTCTTACCCGCCCAGTCGGGATAGCGGATGCGGTCAATCAGGAAAGTCGAATAACCATACTGTGCCTTGATAGCGCTGAAAGTCGCTATCCAGAGTTCAATAACGTCCGGGCCATTAGGACATAGCCAGTGTTCAACCGGGGTGCCGCGAAAATCGATCACCTGATTGTTTTCGATCTGTCCGGCAAAATCGCCGTTGAGAATATTAACCCAGGGGATCACTTTATAAGGACCGCTATCGGTTGCCTGCTTCAGATCCCGCAGAGGATCGGACCCCGTAACAATAGTGGGATCAACGCGCTGATTCAGCCGCTGTGGGGGCAAATCGAGTTTGACATGCAGCGTGGCGGTGCCTTGCACAAATTCATGTTTCGGATTGTGCGGCAGGCGGCCCGTGGGGTAAGGGTTGCGTTCAAAAATCGTGTTGACCTCAACAAAGAGGCGATCGACGCCGTTCATTTTAGTAATACGTTCAAGTATTGAGTCGACGCCTTCATCAAGAATATCGTGTGGGTGTAGATGGATCCCGGCCATTTGCGGCTCCTCATTGTTCTGGCTGCTGGTGGTATTTAGATAAGCTGTGTGTCCGGCATAAATTGAATCGATGGGTAGACCGCATGGAGCGCCAGCATAGCCATTCCGTATAGCGGTGCTTTTTCTTTTAATTCAGAAAGTTCGACGGATACACGGGTATTGGCAAACAGATGCCTGTCGAGATTGGCCTGTACTCTTGGCATGAAGAGTTCAGCGGATTGCGAGACGCCACCCGTAAGAATGACTTTCTCAAGGTTGGCTATTGTCACCATGTTGAGAATGCCGATGGTTAAGTAGTCCGCCATCTCCTCCAGCAACATAGCGGGTAGTGTTTCACCCTGGGCGGCGGCGATAAGTATTTCATGGGCGTTCATGCTTTGGCCGCTTAGCGCGGACATTCTCTCTTTGAGTCCGGATCCGGAGCAGTAATTTTCGAAGCAGCCCTTATTTTTCCAGTTCTGAGTCAGATGGTTGCGTTCGAAGAGCATATAGCCAATTTCACCGGCAGCATTATTGATGCCCCGGATAATTTTTCCATCCATCAGCAGCGCCGATCCCAGCCCGGTGCCAATACCAATAAGCGCGGCGCTATGAACGTGGCGACATTTTCCTTTCCACATTTCGCCGATCAGCGCTGCGCGAATATCGTTTTCCAGCACCACTCTGATATTCAGGCGCGCGTTTAATTCATCGGCAAGCGGAATGTTGTCCCACTCAGGCAGGTTAGGGGAGCCTTCCAGAACCGTTCCGCTGCGATAATCAACGATGCCCGGTGTGGCGATGCCGATCACTTTCAGCTTGTCACGAGGTATATGATTCTGTTCAATAAATGACTCAATACTGGCGCTGAACAGATCGAGAAATTCCCGACGGGTTGTGACGTCATAGGTCGACTCCTGATGCTGCGCCAGCAGCTCCGCATTGAGATTAAAGAGTGAGAAGGTGATTTTAGTTCCACCTAAATCAATGCCGATACCGAGCCCATGGTTGGGATCAAAGTTAACCAGAATACCTTTGCGCCCCAGGCCGGCGTCTTCGCTGACGCCGCTCTCATAGATAATTTTCTCTTCCAGCAGATCGCTCACGATTTCAGAAATCGTTGCTTTAGTGATGCCAGTAACCTTGGCTATCTGGGCGCGAGAAAGGGGGGAGTTCTCACGGATGACGTTGAGGACTACGGAGGCATTCATCTGCCTTAAGGTGTTGGGAACATTCAGCTTCAAAGTGCCATTCCTTTAGTTTGTAAACTAAACTAATTAATCGAAAAAATGCTTATTTAGCTCGTTAAAAACACATTACATCTTTTTTAAGCGGCTTATAAAGCGTTATTTTTGATCATATAGTTTGCTTTGTATATTTTATGAAAGGGATCACATAATGAGGAGGAGGCGATTGTCGGGCTGATATGAGAGTCGCGAGGTAAGTCACCGAACGAACTTTTTTTAATCAATTACCTATGGTAAGAGTAGCGGAATATCTGCGCACGGTTTCTGAAATTATCCTGTGAACCGTCATGGCTGCTAAAGCCGAAAATGATCAAAGCTCACTTAATAAAATGAGGTTTATCAGCCAGTTATTTCATTAATTTGCATGGGTAACGCATCTAGCTTTCGCATAGTCAGGCTTCTTTTAGACCATTTAGCATCCCCGTGCAGAGAAGTAATGACTCTGCGGCTCCACGTCATGGCCAGGTTTCAGCCTGAAACCGCACCAGTATTTGGCCGATGCATTGATGTATTCCCGCGTCAGGGTCCAGATACCGCTGAGCGTTTTTGCGCCCCGGTATGGAACGCGAAGCTTCATCAAATGCCGTTTCATCCCTGTTAACTGAACCAAGACAAAGCAAAATGTTATCACCCGCTTTATGACCCTGGCCCAAAATCAGTTCAGTGCTACATCAGAGATCCGGACCTTTTTGCAGACTCCGGATAAATTCCTCTGGTGTCTGGTTATTTTATGATGAACAGGGGCGTTGTTGGTTATATTCATGTCGCCAGCAGTCGCTCCTCTCTTGAGCATCTTCGGGGACAGGAACCAGTGCACATTCAGACATTCATCGCGAAGGCTACCATTAAATGGCTCGACCAGTTCGTTGTCTGTGGCGGTTCATACCTCAAAAACAAGAAAGCTTTATGAGGTGCCTAAAAGGTTCGGATTTAATTAGTTGGCATCAGACTTCGCGGGACAAATTCAAGGCACAAAAAAGCCCGCAGGGCTTGCGCCGTGCGGGCTCTCAGGACTTCATCGGATGACTCTGGTAATCACCGATGGAGAATTTTGGTGGGCTGGCGGAGTCTGAATAAAATAATTAATGGTATGTTTTTATTGGGTTTTTATTAATTCAACTTTTATTGGTATACCTAAGCGTATACCAATGGTGGTTTGTTGCATTCCTTCTTTTAGTTAAACAGACCTGTTTCTGAACAGTCCACATCAAGGAAGAAACTTTTTTTTAGAAAAACTGTTCACACTGTTCACCTCCTTGTTTTTCTTTTTAATATCAAAATGATAGATGGTGATTAGTTGGTGAAGAGTGAACAGTCAACTCTTCACCTTAGCGCATCTCTGGCCTGTTTTCGGCGACAATTACCACAATACGATGATGATGATGGCGGGGGTAAAAAGTTTTTTTGGTGAAAACTGTTCACACTGTTCACTTCTGATTTTTATTATTTATTTTCAATGTATTAGGGCGTGAATACCCAGTGAACAGTGAACACTTTACTGTTCACCTCAGCAGGCTACAGGTACAGGCGTTATAGTCTGCTGTGAGCGAAAAGCGGACATCCATAATTGTATGCATGCTGCAATCACGGTGTATGAATCGACCGGGAGCAGGTCAAAGTCTTACACCTTGCGTGATCATAGATTGTTCGAAAAACACCCTTCATTTGACCATTCCTCAAAAATGAATTATGATAATCGTCAAATGGAGGTGCATAATGATTAAACACACCACAGCAGAAAGAGAAATCAACACTTCAGCTAAGCTGAATGAGTACCAGTTGAACCTTCTGAAAAGGATTAACAACCTCGCTATTTCCCTGATGCCTGAATTTGAAGACAAAAATCAGGCTATGGATGCTATCACGCTGGATGACGGTTCTCTGATGCAATTGCTCTATACCGTTCAACTCGAGCAGAAGACACGCGTCAACGACTACGAAATGCGTAAAGTGCGCCGTCGTCGCGAAAATCTGGAAAGATTTTATCGTGAGCTTCAGGAATTGGGCGGTACGCTTAAGGTGAACGATGTGGTCGATATCCTTGGTATCACACGCCAGGCGATCAACATTCGCGTTAAGAAGAACAAGCTTTTAGCATTCAAACAAAACGGGGATTTTATTTTCCCGAAATTTCAGTTCGCTGATAATGGGCTAATTCCCGGCTTTGAAGACGTGATGGCGGCATTCGAAGAGGATACACATCCAATGTTGCGGTTGGGTGTGCTGAAATCACCGATAGAGGTTAATAGTGAAGGCCTACAAAAGACGCCGATTCAAATCATGCTGGACGGTGCTAAAAAGTGTGAACTTAGTCTGGCCATACGTGCAGCTAAACAGTTCGGAAATCAAGTAGCCAGTTAACGGATTTAAAAAGAGGGGCCAGCCCGCCCCTCTTTGATTTACATTGGTTCTGGCGTAATTTCGAATCCAAGCAATTCTTCGAACATCTCTTCACCTGACATCGTTCCTTTGTGCCACCCCTTAGGGAACATGCCTTCGTCAGTTTCGACGTAACTAGCATAAGGCCACATCCCCTGAGGGGTATCGGTAAAGGCTGGTGTACTACCCGGTCGTTCCCAAAAGGCATAACAACGCTTATAGCGCTTATGTCTTGAGGTATAGGCAATCCCGTCATAGTCACGCCCGAAATGCGTATAAAGATGTTCCATTAGCCACTGAGGAAAGGTGTAATCTTCGTTCTCTAAGCTATCCAAAGGGATATGTAACAACTCACAGAGTGCCACAACATCAATCACTTTCACCGTTCTCGCGACATCCACAGAGCACATATAATGTTGTGAAAGTACCGATTCAGGATAAGAAATCGTTCCTTTGAGATGGAACAAACGCCCGTATGCTTCCGCCGCCGCCGTTAACGCCGAGTCAGAAGCATACCATACCGCCACACTTCCCCCGAGAGGGTTGTATCGCCCACAGTCGTCTTTCTCAATTGGCGCGCTGAAGTTGATTGCGCTTTTATACAACTTCCTTTGATGACGCTTCAAAAGACCAGGGCCTTGTTGAATGTCAATCGCCGGAATACGTCCAGAATTGTTTTGTGCAGCAATCCCTTGTGCAACAACAGTTTTTTCAAATGTCCATTTGGTCATTTTTAATTCTCCTTCTATAAACAGATTAAGCCATAGGCTCCTCTCCATATTGATTGAAAAAAATCCCTGCCGTGCTTGCCCAGCAGGGTTCGCGAGACCACGTTCATCTCAATCTCGATTATACCAAGAAAAAATTTTATGTTTCAGAAAGTTAAAATTTTTTTTTAAAATACTTCGCGTGCCTTCTCGATATATTGGTAGGTTTGAAAATAAGAAATAACGCAGAGAGTTTTACCGAAAGGAGGACCATGCAGATCCTTATCAGGAGAATTAGAAATGATAACTTCACTGGATACTGTATTTTTAGTGAAGATAGTTTGAGCCTCTCAATAAGCGTCTAACGAGAGCCGTATTGGCAGCATGACCCGGAGATTATTCCCCGGGCAGGATGACGCGCCACGATCGCCTCCATGATCCCAGCCGAAGAACAGGTAATCTTATCGGCCCAGACTCACCGTTCACAACGCGTTTTCCGCAGCCGTCGAAGGCCTAATACTTCCGCTTATGGCACTGAGCGGTCTGATCACTTTGGTGGTAAAAAGTTTTTTCTGGAAAAACTGTTCACACTGTTCACTCGGTTTTTTTTATTGTTTATTTTCATAATGTTAGTTGGTTAATACTCGGTGAGCAGTGAACACTTTACTGTTCACTCTGGCCGGTATGCAGGTAAAAAAAGACCGGCAATGCCGGTCCGGGTAGGTTATGTTGCGGTGGGTTCGTCGCACTTCGGCAGCCAGTCGGCGTTGCTTTCCTCCCTGAGAGCGAGATTGGTCTGCATACCCTGATTTGTGCGGCGTTTATCGTAATTCAGACCGTACTCTTTCAGCATGGCTGAGAGCCCCTTGCCGAACATGGTCAGACTGAGCGCGTTCCTGTAACCGTGGGCTTCCATGTACACCAGATAAGCGTGATACAGATACAGGCGCGGCTGGCGCGGGATAATGTTGGCGTTCCCCATATACATTCCGTCCGGCTCCGGTAGCGCCTCCAGATAGCCGCAAAAATCAAACGTCGGGTCAGCGTCGCGTTTAATACTGAGCGCCTCATCGGAGTTCTGCTGCGACTGGAGCAGGGCGCGGGCACTCATCGGGTCGCTGAACTGCTGCATTAACTGGCGCACGATGACGGCCAGCTCACGGGCGATTTTATCCCTGAGCTGCGGGTCGCGTTCTTCCGGCGCAATCTGCTCCGGGAAGTGGATAATCACCCGGCGACGTGACACACCGCCGCTGCGGTCGGTGAAGCGCATCGGGTTATTGTTCACGGCCAGAATGACCGCCGGAATATGCGTCGAGTAGGGATTCTGGTATTTCGGGTCGACCGACACCGCATCGCCGCCGGTGATGGCCTTGAGTCCGGCACCGTCCCCGCTCCATTTCTCCTGGTCTGGCAGACGAATGAGCGAGAAGCCAATCAGGGAGGCGCGCTTACGGGGGTCTTCCAGCGTGTCGATATCGGCTGACGTGGCGTTATCCTCTCCGGCCAGCATCGTGGCGATTTCAGCGAGAATACTTTTCCCGCTGCCGCCCGGCCCGGTGACTTCGAGAAAGAGCTGCCAGTCGTAGCGGTTCGCCAGCACCATAAACAGCGCGGCCAGAATCACGTTACGTTTTGTCGGGTTGCCACTGGCCGCCCGGTCGAGCCAGCGCCAGAAGTTCGGCGCATGGGTCTCCAGCGTTTCCCCTTCCACCGGCGGGGTGAAATCCACGTCGCACAGGGTGCGCAGCCAGTGCGATTTGCTGTGCGGGCTGAATATACCTGAGCTTGTATCGAGCACCCCGTTGCGAAAACCAATCAGACGGCGTGCCGGTGCATCCTGCTGCGGAATAATCAGTTTCAGGGTCTCCACCACCGACGCAATTCTCCCCGATGAGAACGGGGCGCGCAGGCGCTGGAACAGCCCGGCCACATCGCGGGCAAAATCAGACGGCGTTATCACCTTCCAGATGCCGTTTTCATACCGGGACAGGAGCTGGCCGTTGGCGTCCACGGCCAGCGCTTCGCCGTAATGCTCATGCACCCGCATCGCCTTATCGCTGGCGCTCATGGCGGTAAATTCCGCCTCGCTCATGGTGTCGAAGGGGCTTTGTGCCGCTGGCCGGATGGCGGCATAAATGGCTTTCCGCGTGGCGTCTTCGCCTCTGAGCATCACTGCATCATTCCAGTCACCAAATACCGGCGGCAGGGCGACAACGCCCTCACAGGCCTGAGCGGCCGCAGCGGCTTTGTTCTGGCCGGTGCCGTTCAGGTCACGGTCAGCGGCAAGCACAATCTGACAGGCCGGGTGTTTCTGACGGGCCAGGCTCGCCAGAGAAAGGAGGTTCACGGACGACAGCGCCACCATAACGGTTTCGCCAGTCAGGTGATGCACGGTAAGCGCCGTCGCATAGCCCTCCGCTATCCACAGGCGTTTTCCCGCCTGTTTTTTCCCTTCGATAGTGTGGCTCGCTCCTTTTACCGCGCCTCCTTTCAGGGTGCGCTTGAGCCCCTCAGCATTAATAAGCTGGAGGTTAACCAGCGCGCCGGTCCCGTCATACAGCGGCACCACCACATCACCGGCGCGGTAGGCCACGCCGCCGGTTTTGTGCGACTCGGTCAGCGTCAGACACTCACGACCTGCGAAGCCCTTGCGGGTCAGGTAGGCGTTGTCGGTGGCCGGGCGGGTTTTCTCCAGCAGCCCGACGGCCAGCGCGGCCGCCGCTTTGCGGTCGGCCTCCGTTCCGGCGTCTGCGGCCGCCACCACCTCCGGGGCCACTGGTGGCAGATGGCCGGTGACGGCGTTCACCTTCCCGGCGGCCTCGGATGCCGATATGCCGAACACCATCTCAACCAGTTTCAGGCCGTCACCGGCGCCGCACTGGTTACAGAACCATGTGCCGCGCCCCTCTTTATCGTCAAAGCGGAAACGGTCAGCGCCGCCACACACCGGGCAGGCCTGATGGCGGTTTTTTATCACTTTCATTCCCAGCGCCGGGAGAATGAGCGGCCAGTGGCCGCACGCCTGTTTTACCGTGTCCGTTACGTTCATTTTCATGGTTTTCTCCCTCAGTGCAGTACAGGCGATGTCAGATGGCGGGCGCAGAGCTCATCCATCACGGCGAGCCCGAGGAAGGACAGCGACGGGGCGGCCTTCAGCGGCCCGGCCTGCATCAAATCTTCCAGCAGCGCACAGGCAATCAGGCGGCCTTTTTCCTCGCCGTGCTGGCGCAGGTAGAAGCCCTCCAGCTCGTCGGCAATGGCGTTTTCCAGCACATCGAGGGTGAGGTGGGGATAGCGGTGCTGACGTTCGCACAGGGTCAGCCAGGCACAGGCGACAGCGCGGCGATACAGGGCGGCACGCAATACGGGCGGCAGAGGCGTTTTCATACGTTACCCTCCCCGGTCAGCCAGCGCTGGTTGCAGCGCTCGACCACGCCGTCGAGCTGGGCAGTCATCAGGTAAATCACGGAGGTAAGCTGCGACTGTTGCGCCGGGTCGCGGCGAATGGTAGTGCAGTCCTGCTCCTGCATCATCGCGCTGACAAAGTGGCCGACGTTGCGCAGGTGCTCAAGGCATTCGAGGTCTTTGACGGTGATGGCGGGCTGTTTCATTCGCGCACCTCCGCCACCGGCAGACGACCGGCAAACGAGAGGACGTAATCGCGAACGAGGGAAAGGCGTGCGGCGTGTTCATCCCCGGCGATGGCGCGGAGCATACAGATACGAGGCTGACGGTCTGCGCGACGAACGGCGGCAAATACAAAGACAAACTGCGGGTGTGACGGGGCGAGGATAGTAGCCATGATGGCAGCCTCCATTGAGTAGCGGTTATTGCCACCACCGGAGTTCCTACGCTCATGGGTGGTGACCCGGACGGGGGTAGGAATACCGGCCTCAATGGGTACCGGCCAGCCCGAAGGCTGCCCCGCCCGGGCCACCATTATCTTGCCGGAGCTGCGGTGTGTGCATAAACACCACAGCCCGAAAAATGGGTGTGCCTGAGCAACGACGTAAAAAAAGACGCATGGCGCGTCTGGTGTCGCCATTGAGTAACTCGGGTTCCTACGCCCGGCTGCCGATTTTGCGACAGCGATAAAACTATACCTGGAAACGGCGAAGGGAAGCAAGCCAGAAAAAGGGGCTTTTTGCAGAACGGGCATCATCATGCGTCATAACCCCGGTTGCGTTCGGCAATACGGTCGGCCATCCACCCGGTGATTTCCGACTGCGCCCACGCCACGTTTTTTCCGCCGAGGGAGATTTGTTTCGGGAAAGCCTCCCGGCTGATGAGGTCGTAAATCGTGGAGCGGGACAGCCCGCACAGATGCATCACTTCGGGCAGGCGAATAAATCGCTCGTGAACGGCATCAGAGACCGGCATCAGCGGCGCAGCAGGAGCAGAAGACGGGGAAGAAAAAGCGGTGTGCATCGGGCTACCTCATAAAGTCCATACAGTGCCGGTCGTGTCCGTCCGGCCTCGGGTAGCTCTCTATTTTGTGAATATTTTCTCTGAGGGCAACAAGTCATTTTGTAGTGGCCCACCACACAACATATTGATTTTTTGAAAGTGGAAAACACTGGCAACTGTTGGCAATCGTTGGCAATTGATGGAAAACCTATGATTGCTTTTATTTATATATTCTTCATTTTTAATCGCAAAAAAGACTAAAGGAGCAGAGCTCCGTTAAAACAGAAAAGTGAACAGTAGTGAACAGTCGGTGAACACTTCTGACCTCAACTGTTCACCACTTAACTTACTGTATTACTTATTCTTTTATTTAAAGTGAACAGTAGTGAACAGTTATATGTAAAAAAACAAACGGTGAGTATGCTTTTCCTGAGACCTTTCTCTGGCAAGCCGGGTTTTAAAGTCCTGTTTGTGCCAGAACTGCCACAACCGTAACAGGTCGTGTTGTTGTGTGTGCCCCGGCAGAATCACCTCATGTTGAAACCACGAGGAAACCTGCCATGACCGACACCACCTTTATCCCTGATTACCTGAAACCGGCGCTGGAGCGACTGGCCGCAGCCAGAGAGGCCCATCTTGAACAGGCCCGCCGGATGGAGGACACCCTGACGGCCATCACCCGCGCAGAGGAGCAGAAAGCGGCGCTGGAGCAGGACAACGGCAGCGATACCCGCACATGGCGCGCCGCTTTCCGTGCCGGGGGCGCCATGCTGACCGATGAGCTGAAAAGCGGCCATATCGAACGCGTGGCCCGCCGGGAGCTGGCGCAGGAATGTGACAATCTGACCGAAGTGCTGGCCTTTGAACGTGACCTGCTGAAAGTCGCCTGCAACAGCACCGCAAAGGCATTCCGCCAGGCGCATCATGCCGTACTGTCTGAATATGCGAAGGAAGAGCTCGACCGCGCGCTGAACGACACCCTCGGGCCACTGGTCCGGGCGATGGTGCTGAAAGCGGACGTGATGGAAAACCCGCTCGCCAACACCACCGGCCATCAGGGCTACACCGAGCCGGAGAAAGAGGTCATGCATCAGGTGGTGACCTTCCTGACCAGGAAAGTGAGCGCCTTCTCCGTCACGCCAGCCGATGAGCCGGTGCTCTCCCTGACCGGCTTCCCGGCCGTTGCGCTTCCGCACATGGACCACGACGCCGCCAGCACACCCGGCGAGCGTAGGGTCTGGCAGGAGAAAATCCGTCAGCGCAAGGCTGACCTGAAAGCGCGGGGGCTGCTGCCATGATGCACTGTCCGTTCTGCAAAAAGTCGGCGCATGCCCGCACCTCCCGCTATCTGTCGGAGAACGTCAAACAGCGCTATCACCAGTGCACCAATATTGAGTGCTCGGCGACGTTCCGCACCACTGAAGCCATCGACGAGGTTATCCGGCCCCCGGCGGAGAAAGCGCCGCCTGTCGCGGAGCCGGTCACACCCCCGGCACCCCGTAAAGTGCAGGGCTGCTATAGCTCGACATACCGCCATTAATCAGGGGAGAACTGACCATGACCACCCTTACGCTACAGCAGGCCTTTGAGGCCTGTCAGAATAACGAAACCGCCTGGCTGAACCGTAAAGCCGAACTGGCGGCCGCAGAGCAGGAATACCGCGAGCAGGTGCTGGCCGGGGATGACCGTATACCGGGCAGAATGCAGACACTGCGCGACATTATCGATGTCAAAAAATGGGAGATAAATCAGGCCGCCGGGCGCTATATCCGCTCCCATGAAGCGGTACAGCGCATCAGTATCCGCAACCGGCTGAATGACTTCATGCAGGCGCACGGGACAGAGCTGGCGGCCACGCTCGCCCCGGAGCTGATGGGACTCAGTCAGCAGCCTGCGCTCCTGACCGGCCATGCGCTCGACCGTTCGGCGCATTACCTGAGGGAAGCCCTGTCCGTGTGGCTGAGTACCGGTGAAGAAATTAATTATGCCGCAGAAGACAGCGATATTTTAACGGCCATCGGATTCAGGCCTGACGCGGCTTCGCGGGTGGATAATCAGGAAAAATACACCCCCGGACAGAGCCTGATTTATTCCCGCCGGCGCGCGGAACTGGCCAGTAAGTAGCTCCGCAAAAAATCCCCGAAAATACCGCTATTTTTCCCGAATTAAGCCATGCATCCACAGGGTGCATGGTTTTGCATGCGTTTCCTCGCCCTGTTATTCCTGTCCGGCCCCTGTCCCGGCGCGGTCTGAGCCCCCCGATGCATCTGCATGAAAACCGACCCACGAAGCGGGCAGGCGAGGAGGGGAAAGCACTGCGCGCTGCATTTAAATTCGCTGACTTAGTGCATCCCCCAATGGTCTCGATTGAGTGCGATATTGGTTTGGAGGGATAAGTACAATGTAGTGCGTATCTGAAGAGCTCAGGAACAGTGAGTAGTGAACGTATTATTGATTATGAAAATAGTCGTTACAGTGTTCAAAAAGCCTTTGTTTCAATATATGTAATTGAAATTAAAGAGTAACTTATTCTCTTTGTGATTTTTAAAACAACTTTACTCTGTCTAACTTGTGATCTTTTTCTTAATGTAATACAAATGAGAGTGTTCCCATTGCTAGATGCTCAAAGTAAGGAGTGCTGTATGAAGTTTTCTGAAGCTTTTAATATGGAATTTCAGCAATCAAATTTAGATTTTATTGATATCCCTTTGGATACTGATTTACAATTTTTTATAGATCCCACCTCTATTCGAGCGTTAAAAACAGATTGGGGAGATAGTCTTGAGAAATTAATTCAGGATTATTTCGCAGATGTTATGGCTAGTATAAAAAACGGAGACCTTAAAAGAGCAGGAGTATTATTATCTTCATTGAAAGAATCCAATTCATTTCATCTTGGGTATTCTTCTAAAAAATCCTCTGGCAAAGCCTTAGGAGTTAAAACGGCAGAGCTAATTTTAGAGTCATTGAAAAATAGTAAAGCAGCTCAAACAGGATTACTGCATGATCTTGAGGATACAGCATTAACTATTGATGGGATTGCATCTGACAGGATTTCTGATTCTGTATGTAATATACTTAAGCTTCCGTTTATAGAATATACACAAAAGATTTGTGAATTTTATAATGTGGATATGTCAGATGTTTCTGGTATTCGTTTGTGGGATCCGAATAGTGGGCGATGGGGGAAGAGAACATTCAAGCTCCCTGTTTACAATGGTGAAGAAATTATACTTATCCCAAAGGTACTGGCTAGAGAAAAGATAGCTTATTCACACTCCAAATTTTATCGGAAATATATAATTCCAGAGATTAGAGCAGAACATCTTAAAGCAGGGTCTGCGCTTGTAACTCTTTTAAGAGGGAAGCAAACAGTAACAGCTACAAAGATTATCGAAGAATTTGGGCAGTCTAAGGAGTTTATTGAGGAACAGATAGTAAAATATCCTGATGCAATAAAGCAATACAAAGAAGAACTATTGCTTTCACCGCCACCGCCTCTTCCCCATAAAAGCTTTGATGATTCAACAGGGGCTGTAACTGGTCCACTATCATCAGATGTTGAGAATCTCAAGCTTGCAATAAAAGAAAATGATGAGCAATTGTATATTGAAAGCCTTAAAAAAATATTTCTGACTATATTTTATCCTTCTCTTTTTTATCCGTGCTTGATAAAGAGAAATATGCATGGTTATAGCTTTACAATGTTAAATGAATCTCGTGCGGGATTCTTTTTTGATTTTTCGGTTTTTGAAATTCCGGCTGATAAAATTTTAGTTAATATTGTGATGTCAAGCTCTCATATTAGTGAGGGTTATCTGGAAAACCTAGTTCAAGAAATGGATGTTATTAAAACATCAGTTTGTTTGTTGTCCTGCTGTGAAGCAACAAACGAACTGCAAAAAGACAAGATAAAGGCGTTGGCAAAAAGTAAAGGTAAGTATGTTTTTATTATAAATAGTGCGGTTATTAATGGTATTTTAGACGAGTATTATAAAATTGGTGAGCAGCATTTCAGTATGTTGCGTGATAAATTCAAAGAATTTAATTAAGTATGTGGAAGGTGGTGATTTATCACCACCTTATTTTTACCTGCATGATATTCTAATTAACTCACCCCACCAACTCATTAATTCAATTCTTTTTTGAAGATATGTTGAACGGTTGTATGCTCGCCGAACTTCATTTTTATCAATATGTGCCAATGCGGCCTCAATGACATCTGAATTAAATCCAGCTTCATTCATAGATGTACTGGCAATGGAGCGTAATCCGTGAGCTACCAACTTTCCTCCATACCCAATCCGTTTTAATGCTGCATTGGCAGTCTGGCTATTCATTGGTTGTTTAGGGTCATTTCTGCTTGGGAAAACATGCTCACGATGCGCACTAATAGGCTTCATTACCTCTAGAATGTCTAATGCCTGAGTGGATAAAGGAACAATGTGCTCTCGCTTGGCCTTCATCCGTTCGGCTGGAATTGTCCAGAGCTTGGCATCGAGATCGATCTCTGACCACCGAGCGCCGGAGGCCTCAGAAGGGCGCACAAGGGTCAGGAGCTGCCACTCAATAAGACAGCGAGTCGGAACAGATAGATTTGACATGACTAGAGAACGCATTAGCTTTGGCAATTCCTCTGGGCGCAGCGTCGGCATGTTTTGTTTTTTGGGCTTCTCAAAGGCCATACCAACACCTGATGCTGGATTGGCATCAATCAGACCAGTGTTTACGGCATAAATCATTATCTCGTTAATGCGTTGTACCAGTCGACGCACAGTCTCAAGCGCTCCACGAGCTTTGATTGGCTCAAGTGCTTCAACCAATGTTCGGGCTTTGATTTGCTGAACGGGGATCCCACCAATCACAGTGAATACATCTTTCTCCAGTGAGCGCCAAATGTCTTTTGCGTAATCTGGGGTAACGCTTTTGCTTTTGAGCTTGAACCAGTTAGCGGCGACTGTCGAAAAAATACTGTCCAGAGCGATTTGCTGCTCTTCCTCTGCAACTTCAGCTTGAATTTGCGGGTCAATTCCATTAGCTAATAATGCAAGGTAATCCGCTCTTAACCCTCGGGCATCAGCAAGTGAAAGGGCAGGGAAAGCACCAAGTCCCATCATTGTCCGTTGTTTTGTTGCTGGACGTTGGTAGCGAAAGCGCCAGAGTTTCTTGCCACTGGTTTTTACTATCAGGAAAAGTCCATCGCCATCATGCAGCGTCAGATCCTTCTCTAACGCTTTAGCGCGCAGAACTTCGGTGTTGGTCAGGGGGCGTGTTGTCCGTGCCACTGTGGCCGCTCCTTCATGAATTGGTATACGCTTTTAGGTATACATCCTACCGTATACCTAAACGTATACCAATAATCACCGGATTTAGCCGGATGCTCTCGGACAACGACAGACACAAAAAAGCCCGCAGGGCTTGTGCCGTGCGGGCTTTCAGGATTCCCCCGGACGTATCCGGAAGAGCAAGTGGTGGAGCTGGCGGGAGTTGAACCCGCGTCCGAAATTCCTACATCCTCGGCACTACATGCTTAGTCCAGTCTTTACATTCGCTGGCCAGCTGCGGACGGACACGCCACTGACAAACTAGCCTGATTAGTTTTAACGCTTCAACCCCAGGCAGGGCTTCCACGCGATCTCTTTTGGGTTTGACCTCTCTTTATTCCCCGTCTTAAGAGCGGAAGCTAGGGAGAGAGGGCTCTTAGCAGGTTATTAAGCTGCTAAAGCGTAGTTTTCGTCGTTTGCGACTATTTTTTTGCGGCTTTTTACGAGGCCAACCGCCCCTCGGCATGCACCTTGGGTTTCGCGAATCCCGTCGAATCCAGAATCAGCCCCAATGTGTTAAGGCGAGTATAACAGATTTGTGAATGGAGTTACCAGCACTCGTTCGCACGATTATGGGGGCTGGGTGGGTGAAAAAGCAGCATCAACAACGATATAGCGCATAAGGGCCAGCTGAGCCGGCCCTTAAAAAGAGGGGATTAGCGACCGGCGTGTTTCATAATACGGGCTTTATCCAGCGCCCACTCGCGATCTTTGAGATCGGTACGCTTGTCGTGCTGCTTCTTACCTTTGGCGACGCCGATTTTCACTTTGCACCAGGCGTTCTTCCAGTACAGCGACAGGGCTACGACAGTGTAGCCTTCACGGTTGATTCGGCCGTACAGGGCATCCAGCTCGCGCTGATTAAGCAGCAGCTTACGGGTACGCGTCGGGTCGCAGACGTAGTGGGTCGATGCCACGGCCATCGGCGTAAAGTTGGCACCAAAGAGATAGGCTTCGCCATCTTTCAGGATGACATAGCTGTCGCTGATGTTGGCTTTGCCGGCGCGCAGAGATTTGACTTCCCACCCTTGCAGGGCAAGACCAGCCTCGTATTCATCTTCGATAAAGTATTCATGGCGGGCGCGTTTATTCAGCGCAATGGTGGCTGATCCAGGTTTGTGGGCTTTTTTCTTGGTCATAATGTCCTGAAGTCATTGCTAAACGGGAACACAGTACCTCAATCCATCCTGCGAGGTGTAATGCGCTATCTTAGCACGAGTTGCGGCACAGCGTTTTTTTTAGCGGCAGATAAATGATATTATTTGCGATGTGTATAAATGTGGAACTTGCTATGCCTCAGATTAGCCGTACTGCGCTGGTGCCCTTCAGTGTGGAACAGATGTATCAACTCGTAAATGACGTGAAGTCCTATCCTGATTTTTTGCCTGGCTGCACCGGGAGCCGTGTGCTGGAGTCTGGGCCGACGCAGATGATGGCGGCGGTTGATGTGTCCAAAGCAGGCATCAGTAAGACCTTTACGACGCGTAATACCCTTACCAGTAACCAGAGCATTTTAATGAGCCTGGTCGATGGCCCGTTTAAAAAGCTGATTGGCGGCTGGAAGTTTATCCCGCTGAGCTCGGATGCCTGCAAAATTGAGTTTCATCTCGATTTTGAATTCACCAATATGCTGATTGAGATGGCGTTTGGTCGCATCTTCAAAGAGCTGGCATTAAATATGGTTCAGGCTTTCACGGCCAGGGCCAAAGAGGTCTATCGTGTCGGCTAACATCGTGGTGGAAGTTGCCTATGCCTTGCCGGAGAAGCAGTACCTGCAAAGCGTAAAGCTTGAAGAGGGCGCAACGGTTGAACAGGCGATTATTGCCAGCGGCCTGCTGGCGCTGCGCGGCGATATCGATCTGGCGAAGAACAAGGTCGGAATATACAGTCGTCCGGTTAAGCTGAATGATGTGGTGCATGATGGCGATCGGGTGGAAATCTACCGCCCGCTGATTGCCGATCCGAAAGAGCTGCGTCGTCAGCGCGCGGAGAAAAACGCCGGGAAATAGCGGCGAAAGGGATAAAAAAAGCGCTCAGTGAGCGCTTTTTGTCTTTTTGCAGCAAGGTATTTACTGCATTACTCGTTGGTCAGAGCCGGTTTGTTATCAATGTTGGTTAACACGCCGCTGCTGTTGAAGGTCAGCGTTAGCGTCTGCTGGGTGATTTTTTCATGCCCAGGCTGCTGACGGAAAACATAGAACCAGGTGTTGGTACCAAACGGATCCGACATCATTGGGGTACCCAGCGCATAAGCAACCTGCTGTTGCGTCATGCCGACACGAATTTTTGCTACATCGTTGGGTGCCAGATAGTTACCCTGGTTGATATCAGGACGGTAAACCACTCGTTCCAGAGTGGAACAGCCTGCGGTCAACATGAGAAGAACCGCTGCGGCAGCAGTCAGCGTTTTACAGCGCATAGTGATTTTATTCCTTTTCGGGCCCGAGCAGTACGTGGCTCATCTGTAATATGCCGATAATAATAGACCTTTGCCCAGTTGGAAACCTTCGACTGCAGGTCTTGCGGCAATTTGCTGTTCACTATGACTCTGCGAAAATCAAAAAGTTTACGCCGCGAGCAACTCTTTCGCGTTTGCCAGCGTATTACGAGTGACTTCGCTACCGCCCAGCAGACGGGCCAGTTCCTGCAGTCGCGCCCGTTTGTCGAGCGGGTGCATATGGGTTTCCGTCATCTCGCCGTCGGTCTCTTTGCAGACGAAGAAATGATGATGGCCACAGCCGGCAACCTGCGGCAGGTGAGTGACGCACATGACCTGGGTCGATTCGCCCAGCTGACGCAGCAGTTTGCCGACGACTGCCGCCGTCGGGCCGCTGATACCGACATCTACCTCATCGAAAATCAGGGCCGGCGTTTCCATCTTCCGCGCGGTAATGACCTGAATGGCCAACGCAATACGCGACAGTTCGCCACCGGAAGCGACTTTAGCAATGGGCTGAAGCGGCTGTCCCGGGTTGGTGGTGACGCGAAACTCGATACGGTCGGCCCCTTCGGCGGTGAGATGACGCTCATCAAAGGCAACCTCGATGGCAAACACCCCGTGAGGCATGGAAAGTGAGCGCATACTCTCCGTGATTAACTGCGCCAGCTCTTGCGCACTGGTTTGACGCAGAGCGTGCAGCTGCTGAGCAGTCTCTAGCGCCAGCTGATGGTGTTCTATCACGGTCTGGCTAAGTGATTCCAGCGAGCCCGCGCTGTCGTCCAGCAGCCGCTGCTCTTCCAGCAGACCCTGATAAAATGCGGGGAGCTCTTCCGGGGTGATCTGATGCTTACGCGCCAGGGCTATCTGGCGAGAGATGCGTTGCTCGAGCTCGAACAGACGATTCGGGTCGAGATCCAGACGGTCGTTATAGTGACGCAGTTCGTCGCTGGCTTCGCTGAGCTGAATAGCCGCCTCTTCAAGCATATCCAGCACGCCCGAGAGCTTGCTGTCCATACCGACGAGCTCGGTCACCAGCTGCCTGGCAGTGTAGAGCTGGCTCTGCAGGTTGGCTTCTTCGCCATCTGCGAGCACCGTCAGCGCGTGCTGACAGGTGGTCAGCAGCTGGCCGCTGTTGGCCAGACGTTTGTACTCTTCATCGATTTGTTCGAACTCACCCGGCTGCGGATTGAACTCATTCAACTCTTTCAGCTGATATTGCAGCAGGTCGGCGCGGGCTGCGCGTTCCTGGCTCTGCTGCTGATGCTGGGCCAGCTCGCGGCAGCTTTGATGCCACTGGCGGTAGTGTTCAGCCATACGCTGAGTAAGCGCATACTCACCGGTATAACCATCGAGCAGCGTTTTTTGGTGTTCTGGCTTCGTTAATAGCTGGTGCGCGTGCTGGCCGTGGATCTGAATAAGCAGCTGACCAAGCTCGCGAAGCTGGGAGAGGGGAACGGCGGTACCGTTAATGAAGCCGCGCGAACGACCGTCGGTGCTGATGACGCGGCGAAGTAAACACTCACGTCCGCTTTCCAGCTGGTTCTCTTCCAGCCAGCGCTGCGCCGCCGGAGTATCTTTTAAGGCGAAGCGGGCGCACAGGTCTGCGCGGCTGGCGCCTCTTCGCACCATGTCTGCTTCGGCTCTTCCGCCGAGGCACAGCCCCAGCGCATCAATGGCAATAGATTTCCCTGCACCGGTTTCCCCGGTGATCGCGGTCATTCCGCTGTGAAAATCGATTTCCAGTTCACGAACGATAGCAAAGTTACTGATGGTGAGTTGCGCCAGCATAGCTGCCTTCCTGTATGAAAAACCATTACTGTGTTTTCGTACAGTATAGACTGGTTTTTTATCCAGTAAAGAGGCGACTGCTAAAATCAGAACAATTTTTTCGACCAGCCGAGTTTAGTGCTCAATGTATTGAAATAGCTGTAATCTTTTGGGTGAATGAGATTCAGATGATAATCGCAGCGGTGGATAAGGACATCTTCGCCATCCTGAATCGGCAGCGCTATCTGGCTGTCGCAGCTGATCTCCAGATCGCTGCAGCGCTGGGAAAAACGCAGGCGAATGGTGCTGTCGCCGTTAATCACCAGCGGACGCGCCGAGAGGGTATGCGGGAACATAGGGACCAGGGTAATGGCATCCAGGGAGGGTGTCAGGATGGGGCCTCCGGCGGATAATGAATAGGCGGTGGAGCCCGTCGGCGTGGAGATAATCAGGCCGTCTGAACGTTGGGAGAAGGCAAACACCTCATCGATATACACTTCGAACTCAATCATATGCGCGACTTTGCCCGGGTGCAGGACCACTTCATTAATCGCTGTGCTGATGCGCTTCTGGCAATCTTGCTGGCAGACCTGGGCTTCCAGCAAAAAACGTTTTTCCGAAATGTAGTGGCCTTCCAGGACGTCGGCGAGCTGCTGCAGAGCGTTATCCGGGTCGAGATCGGTCAGAAAACCGAGGTTGCCGCGGTTAATGCCGATGACGTTGATATCGTAACGTGCCAGCGTTCGCGCTGCGCCGAGCATATTGCCGTCGCCGCCCACCACTACCGCCAGATCCGCCTGCTGACCAATTTCCGCCAGCGTGCCCGTTTTGACGTTGCTAAGCTGGAGCTCATGGGCAATCTGTTGTTCGACCAGAACCTCGTAGCCTTTGCCGGAGAGCCAGCGCCAGAGCATTTCATGTGTGGTCAGCGCGGTTGGGTGACGAGGGTGTCCCACAATGCCTATACACTTGAAATGGTTCTTCATGTTCTGGATGTCCTTGCGTTAAATGAATGATGACAATCTGACAGCTTCCCTTGAAACCCGGAAACGGATCCCCATAATAAGCGAAGTTAGCGAGATGAATGCGAAAAAAACGCGGAGAAATTCATGAGTAGTAAAGAACAGAAAACGCCTGACGGGCAAGCCCCGGAAGAAATTATCACGGAACAGCACGAAAACGTTGAGGCGGTTGAGCCTGAAGTTTCTGCTGAGCAGGTGGATCCGCGCGATGAAAAAATTGCGAATCTGGAAGCGCAGCTGGCTGAAGCTCAGACTCGTGAACGCGATGGTGTCCTGCGCATAAAAGCGGAAATGGAAAACCTGCGTCGTCGTACCGAGCTGGACGTGGAAAAAGCGCACAAATTTGCTCTGGAGAAGTTCGTTAACGAACTGCTGCCGGTTATCGACAGCCTGGACCGCGCGCTGGAAGTGGCCGATAAAGCCAATCCGGACATGGCTTCCATGGTTGAAGGTATTGAGCTGACGCTGAAGTCGATGCTGGATGTCGTACGCAAATTCGGTGTGGAAGTGATTGCCGATACCAACGTGCCGCTGGATCCTAACGTGCACCAGGCCATCGCCATGGTTGAGTCTGACGATGTGGCGGCTGGCAACGTGCTGGGCGTGATGCAAAAGGGCTATACCCTGAACGGTCGTACCATTCGCGCAGCGATGGTAACCGTAGCGAAAGCGAAATAATTCGCCTCCAACGGCCGCCCAAGGGCGGCCGTTTTTTATTGTTTTTATCGCGTTGCGGTTTTGTTGCCCGGAAAGCAGCGGGCAAAAAAAACGGCGAACCCAGGGTCCACCGTCTCTGCGTCAGGCCTGTCGATTACTCGGCGGCGCTCTCGCGAAGGGGCTTCACCGGCTTGACCTTCACCTGCTTAATCATATTGTCCTGGACGTCGAGAATATCGATATCATATTGCTCGATGCGCACGCGCGTGCCGGGAACCGGGATCTCTTCCAGCGCCTCCAGAATAATCCCGTTAACCGTTCGGGCCTCATCTTCCGGCAGATGCCAGTTAAACGCTTTATTGATTTCACGCACGTTGGCGCTGCCATCAATGATGACGGTTCCGTCGGTTAACGGCGTGACTTCTTCAGCCAGCGTCGGCGACATTGAGGTAGTGAAGTCACCGACAATCTCTTCGAGAATATCTTCTACCGTCACCAGCCCCTGGATGTCACCGTACTCATCGACTACCAGGCCTACTTTCTTCTTATTGCGCTGGAACTTCACCAGCTGCGTGCTGAGCGGCGTTCCTTCCGGCACGAAGTAAATTTCATCGGCGGCGCGCAGCATCACCTCTTTGGTGAACTCTTTTTTCTCGGTCATCAGGCGATAGGCTTCACGTACGCGCAGCATGCTGATGGCGTCGTCCAGCGAGCCGCGATACAGCACGATGCGTCCGTGAGGAGAGTGGGTCAGCTGGCGAACGATTGATTTCCAGTCGTCGTTAATATCAATACCGATAATTTCATTGCGCGGGACCATGATGTCATTGACGCTGACCTTTTCGAGATCCAACACCGACAGCAGCATGTCCTGGTTACGGCGGGAGATTTGGGTCCGCGACTCGTTCACGATGGTGCGCAGCTCATCTTTGCTCAGTGCGCCGCTGACGATGATATCGGTTTTGATGCCCATCATGCGCATCAGGAGGCGGGTGATGGTGTTCAGCAGCCAGACCAGCGGCATCATCAGCACCTGCAGCGGCGCCAGTAAGAAGCTGCTCGGGTAGGCGACCTTTTCCGGATACAGCGCCGCGATGGTTTTAGGCAGGACCTCGGCAAAAACCAGGACCACGAAGGTCAGTACGCCGGTGGCAATGGCCACCCCGGCATCGCCATACAGACGCATACCGACAATCGTCCCCAGCGCGGAGGCGAGGATGTTGACGAGGTTATTGCCGATCAGCACCAGGCTGATTAAACGGTCGGGTTTGCGCAGCAGCTTTTCTACGCGCTTTGCCTGGCGGTTGCCTTGTTTCGCCATATGCCGCAGTCGATAGCGGTTCAGGGTCATCATCCCGGTTTCAGAACCGGAGAAATAGGCGGAGATAATCACCATGATAATCAGCGTCACGATCAGCGTGGTGGTAGATATGTGTTCCAGGGGGGACTCCTTAACGCCTGGCCCGGTAGGCTATTTTATGAGCCTGCTGGCGCTGAGCGCGCCAGTCTTCAGGCTTTCTGCAATGATGACACCTGCCGGGACAGGCGGGTGTTCGGGGTTAACTAATAAACTGTTGAAGCACGCGGCTGCCAAAGTAAGCCAGCGTCAGCAGGCCTGCGCCGGTGACGTTAAACCAGACGACCCGACGACCGCGCCATCCTTCATGATAGTGGCCCCACAACAGAACGATATAGACAAACCACGCGACGATCGACAGCACGGCTTTATCGATATTTTCCGTGCTAAACAGGTTATGCATATAAAACAAACCGGTGCACAACGTCAGCGTCAGCAGGACCACGCCGACCTGCGTAATATGAAACATTTTACGCTCGATACTCATCAGCGGCGGCATTTCATGGCTGAAGGCCAGCTTTTTGTTCTTCAACTGATAATCGATCCATGCCAGCTGGAGCGCATACAGCGCGGCAATAATCAGCGTCGCATAAGAGAAGAGCGACAGGCCGATGTGCACCAGCATTCCCGGCGTGGTTTCCAGATGGGTGATGTATTCGTTCGGCACGAAAGTGGCGAAAGCCAGGTTAATCAACGCAAATGCGTAGACGATAGGCAGCAGCAGCCAGCCGCGGTTACGCGACGCGACGATAGTCATCACCGTACAGATCATCAGACTGACCAGCGAACCGACGTTTAATAAACTGAGATTCTGTCCGCTCTCGCCGCCGGGGAAAATACGTGACTCCAGCGCAAAAGCATGACAAATCAACGCAATAGTTGCGGAAAGAATCGCCATCCGCCGCCAGCTGCTGTTTTTTTGCAACAGGCCGGGGATGATCAGCGCAAGGCTGATGGAGTAGGCGACAAGCGCGAGCAGAGCAAAAACAGGCATATGGGTGTCGACTGTTGACTAAATAAGAAAGAGAAGCAGTATAGCGTCACGCGACGTCTGCTCCAACCGTTGCATCACATCGCGCTTCATGTCGTGTTATACTGCGCCAAATCCGTGTTTTCGTGTCGCTGCTGCGACCGACAGTTTCCACCTCAGGCGAGAGACAATGTTTGATAATTTAACCGATCGTTTGTCGCGTTCGCTGCGCAACATTAGCGGCCGCGGACGCCTTACCGAAGACAATATTAAAGATACCCTGCGTGAAGTCCGCATGGCGCTGCTGGAGGCGGACGTCGCGCTGCCTGTCGTCCGTGACTTCATCAGCCGCGTCAAAGAGAGCGCGGTGGGTCATGAAGTAAACAAAAGCCTGACCCCGGGTCAGGAGTTTGTCAAAATCGTACGTAACGAGCTGGTTGCGGCGATGGGCGAAGAGAACCAGGCGCTGGATTTAGCCGCTCAGCCGCCGGCCGTCGTGCTGATGGCGGGTCTGCAGGGTGCGGGTAAAACCACCAGCGTCGCGAAGCTGGGTAAATTCCTGCGTGAGAAGCACAAGAAGAAAGTGCTGGTGGTCTCTGCGGACGTTTATCGCCCGGCGGCGATTAAACAGCTGGAAACGTTGGCTGAGCAGGTTAACGTTGATTTCTTCCCGTCCGATGTGGGCCAGAAGCCGATCGATATCGTTAACGCCGCGCTGAAAGAAGCGAAGCTGAAGTTCTACGACGTGCTGCTGGTGGATACCGCCGGTCGTCTGCACGTCGATGAAGCGATGATGGACGAAATCAAACAGGTCCACGCTTCTCTTAACCCGGTAGAAACGCTGTTCGTCGTTGATGCGATGACCGGTCAGGATGCCGCGAATACCGCCAAAGCCTTTAACGAAGCGCTGCCGCTAACCGGCGTGGTGCTGACTAAAGTCGATGGCGACGCCCGCGGCGGTGCCGCGCTGTCGATTCGACACATCACCGGTAAACCGATTAAGTTCCTTGGCGTCGGTGAAAAGACCGAAGCGCTGGAGCCATTCCACCCGGATCGTATTGCTTCCCGTATTCTCGGCATGGGCGACGTGCTGTCGCTGATCGAAGATATCGAGAGCAAGGTTGACCGCGCGCAGGCCGAGAAACTGGCCTCCAAACTGAAGAAAGGCGATGGTTTCGATCTGACCGATTTCCTTGAGCAGCTGCGTCAGATGAAAAACATGGGCGGCATGGCCAGCCTGATGGGCAAACTGCCAGGCATGGGGCAGATCCCGGACAACGTGAAATCCCAGATGGATGACAAAGTGCTGGTGCGGATGGAAGCGATCATCAACTCGATGACGCTGAAAGAGCGCGCTAAGCCGGAAATCATTAAAGGTTCACGTAAGCGCCGTATCGCCGCCGGCTGCGGGATGCAGGTGCAGGATGTGAACCGTCTGCTCAAACAGTTTGATGATATGCAGCGCATGATGAAGAAGATGAAGTCGAAAGGCGGCATGATGAAGATGATGCGTGGGATGAAAGGGATGATGCCGCCAGGATTCCCTGGTCGCTAATCGGCCTGGCTTGTTTGCCATTTCGGCACCGGGGTGTGCTCGCCATCCTCACGTACTACGTGTACGCTCCGGTGGCTGCGCGCACGTCGGCACCGAACTGACCGCACCGCCGACGGCCTTTTATAGCAGACTTATCAACTGTTGATTGCAATTTCCCCAAAAATGAGTAAAATTTTCGGGCTTTTAATATGACACCCGGGCTCCGTTCCTCGATGGGGCCCGGGTGTTCTATTCACACAAGAGGATGTTATGGTAACTATTCGTTTAGCTCGTCACGGCGCTAAAAAGCGTCCGTTCTACCAGGTTGTTGTCACCGACAGCCGTAATGCACGCAACGGTCGCTTCATTGAGCGCGTTGGTTTCTTCAACCCGATCGCTTCTGCGAACGAAGAAGAAACGCGTCTGGATCTGGATCGTATCGCTCACTGGGTTGGCCAGGGCGCTACCGTTTCCGATCGCGTTGCAGCGCTGATCAAAGCAGCAAACAAAGCAGCTTAATCTGTCACGGTGGTCATGATGAGCAAGCAACACACCGCACAAGCACCTGTTGATCCGATCGTATTGGGCAAGATGGGTTCTTCCTACGGTATCCGTGGTTGGCTCAGAGTGTTTTCCTCCACCGAAGACGCCGAAAGCATTTTTGACTATCAGCCCTGGTTAATCCAGAAGGCGGGTCAGTGGCAGGTCGTTGAGCTGGAAAGCTGGCGCCACCATAATCAGGACATCGTTATTAAGCTGAAAGGCATTGACGATCGTGATGCTGCGAATCTGCTGACTAATTGCGAAATTGTCGTGGATTCCTCGCAGCTGCCGAAGCTCGAAGAGGGTGACTATTACTGGAAAGACCTGATGGGCTGCCAGGTAGTAACCACAGAAGGCTATGGCCTTGGTAAAGTCATCGACATGATGGAAACCGGGTCAAATGACGTTCTCGTCATTAAGGCAAACCTGAAAGATGCATTTGGTATCAAGGAGCGGCTGGTTCCGTTCCTCGATGGGCAGGTTATCAAGAAAGTCGATCTCGCTACTCGCACAATCGAAGTAGACTGGGATCCTGGTTTTTAAATTCTCCGGATAAACGGTAAAAGACGGCGCTATGTGGATTGGCATAATTAGCCTGTTTCCTGAAATGTTCCGCGCAATTACCGATTACGGGGTAACTGGCCGGGCAGTAAAAAATGGCCTGCTGAGTATCCAGAGCTGGAGTCCTCGTGACTTTGCTCATGACCGGCACCGTACCGTGGACGATCGTCCTTACGGCGGCGGACCGGGGATGCTAATGATGGTGCAACCCTTACGGGACGCCATTCACACAGCAAAAGCCGCGGCAGGTGAAGGCGCAAAGGTGATTTATCTGTCACCTCAGGGACGCAAGCTTGATCAAGCGGGCGTCAGCGAACTGGCAACGAATCAGAAACTGATTCTGGTGTGCGGTCGCTATGAAGGCATAGATGAGCGCGTAATCCAGACCGAAATTGACGAAGAATGGTCAATCGGTGATTACGTCCTCAGCGGTGGTGAGTTACCAGCCATGACGCTGATTGACTCCGTTTCCCGGTTTATTCCGGGGGTTCTGGGTCATGAGGCATCGGCAACGGAAGATTCCTTTGCCGATGGATTGCTGGACTGCCCACACTATACCCGTCCTGAAGTGTTAGAAGAGATGGAAGTACCGCCAGTTTTGCTGTCGGGAAACCATGCTGAGATTCGTCGCTGGCGTTTGAAACAGTCGCTGGGCCGTACCTGGCTTAGAAGACCTGAACTTTTGGAAAACCTGGCTCTGACTGAAGAGCAAGCAAAGTTGCTGGCGGAGTTCAAAACTGAACACGCAAAACAGCAGCATAAACATGATGGGATGGCGTAAGCCCCTAATATCAGTTTACCCAGGATAAGAGATTAAATTATGAGCAACATTATTAAGCAACTTGAACAAGAACAGATGAAGCAGGACGTACCTTCCTTCCGTCCGGGTGATACCGTGGAAGTGAAAGTATGGGTTGTTGAAGGTTCCAAAAAACGTCTGCAGGCATTCGAGGGCGTGGTTATCGCTATTCGTAACCGCGGTCTGCACTCTGCATTCACTGTTCGTAAAATTTCCAACGGCGAAGGCGTTGAGCGTGTCTTCCAGACTCACTCTCCGGTAGTTGACAGCATTGCTGTTAAACGTCGTGGTGCTGTACGTAAAGCTAAACTGTACTACCTGCGTGAGCGTACCGGTAAGTCTGCTCGTATCAAAGAGCGTCTTAACTAAGATTCGCTTTCGCGACATCCTGATGAAAAGGGCTGGCCCGTTGGGCCGGCCCTTTTTTTATCTTCAATTTAACCATTCTGATGTAAATCATTTACAATATCGCTCTCATTTCGGAGGGGCGGTGGTCAGCAAACTTTCTCTACACTCAGCGTTTATACGGCGGGCCGCATGGCTGGCGCTGTTTTCGATCCTGCTGATTGTGATTGCGCCGCTGATCTCGGTCTCATTGCAAAAAGATCCGATGAGCGCTATGCCCGGCATGCATCATGCCATGATGATGGCGGATATGCCGCATGAGCAGATGATGTCCCACCCGGTGGATTCTCCTGCGCCCCAGTCGACGCACACGATGCCGCTCGACCATGCGGAGGCCTGTGGCTACTGCGTGCTGCTGGCTCACGTTCCGGGGCTGCTGTTTGCGCTGGCGCTGCTTATCTCCGTTATCCTGCGCCGCGTGCGCGTGCTTTTCCCCTGTCTGGTGCTGAAGCGCCGGCATTTCTTCCCCTGGCTGTACCCCGAAACCCGCGCGCCGCCGCATCGGTCTGCTTTTTCTGCTTTCTAAAATAACAAGGCGCACAGCGCCACGTTCTCTTTTTGCTTTCAGAAAGGAAAAGTATGACTACCTGCACCTCGCGCGCGGCATGGCTGAACCTGCTGCGACGCCTCCATTTCTATATTGGTCTGTTTGTCGGGCCGTTTATCTTCGTGGCGGCCCTTACCGGGACGCTGTACGTGGCCACTCCACAGCTGGAGAACTGGCTCTATCAGGATGCCCTTCGTGGCTCGTTGAGCGGCGATCGTCAGCCGCTTAGCGCCCAGCTGGCGGTCGCGGAAGAGACGACTCAGGGGAATCTTCGTTTACAGGCGTTGCGCCCGGCGATTAAGGCCGGGGAGACCACGCGGGTGATGTTTGCCGATCCGCAGTTGGGAGAGTCTGAGTCCCGGGCGATCTTTATCGACCCGGTAACGCTGAAAGTGAAGGGCGATATGACGGTCTATGGTACCAGCGGAATTTTACCGCTGCGCCAGTGGATCGATTACGCCCATAAATCATTGCTGCTCGGGGATAGCGGCCGGCTTTATAGCGAGCTGGCTGCATCATGGATGTGGGTTGCGGCTCTCGGTGGCATTGTCCTCTGGGCGATGACTCGTCCCCGCAGGCGGATAAATAATCGTATGCAGAATAGCCGTCGTCTGCATGTTTCTCTGGGCTGGGGGCTACTGGCAGGTATGCTGCTTTTCTCCGCCACCGGGCTGACCTGGTCGCAGTGGGCCGGCGGCAATGTGGATAAAATGCGCGCGGCATTCGGCTGGCTGACCCCGCAGGTGAATACGCAGCTGCATAGTGCCATGCCGATGCCGCATGATCCGCATGCCGAACACCATATGGGGCATCGGGCAGATGCGGCGCCGGCGGCGAAAGGCGAACAGTTTGATCGGGTGCTGACGATCGCGCGTGCGGCGGGTCTCGCTGCCAGCAAGCTGGAAATCCGCCCTCCGGCTGCGGCGGGGCGGGCGTGGACGGTCAATGAAATTGACCGAAGCTGGCCCACGCAGGTGGATGCTGTGGCGATTGATGGGGAGACCATGCAGGTTGTCGATCGCACCCGCTTTGTCGATTTCCCGTTAATGGCGAAGCTCACCCGCTGGGGCGTGGATTTCCATATGGGGATTCTGTTTGGTCTTGCCAATCAACTGCTGCTGATCGCGTTTGGGATCGCGCTGTGCGTGATGATTGTGGTGGGGTATCGCCTGTGGTGGATCCGGCGGCCGGCTCATGCGGCGTTTAACCCGGCGAATACCCTGATTCAGGCGTGGTTCAACCTGGGATGGCCCGCCCGCGCGCTCACGCTGGCGATGGCAGTGATGCTGGGGCTGGCGTTACCGTTAATGGGCGCCAGCCTCGCGGCAGGACTGGTGATTGACTATCTGCGCTGGCGGGCGGCAACGGCCGTCATGCTCGCGAAGTCGGTCGACTAGGTGCCTACGGCGTGCTGATGACCACCGTAACGCGACGGTTTTCAGCACGCCCTTTCGCCGTATCGTTGCTGGCGATAGGATATTTTTTCCCTAACCCGCGGGTCGTTAAATTGCTACGCGGGATATTGGCCCCCTTCGCCCAGTCATCCGCGACGATGTTGGCGCGTTTAAGCGACAGCATTTCGTTATAGCCGTCTTCACCGTAGTTATCGGTGTGTCCGTCTAACCGGGCGTGCGTAATCCCGGTAGAAGCCAGACGAGAGGCCATTTTCTGGATTTGCGCCTGGCTATCGCTGCGCAGATGGTAGTCATTTTTATCAAACAGGATGCTGTCGGACAAACCCAGCGACCAGTCGCCATCACTTTCTGTAAAGCCGTAGGACTTCATGGCAGCAACCTGTTCCTGAGAGAATTTCCCTTGCGGGGCCTGACAGCCGGTGAGTAAAACTGCGGCCATCAGTGCGGGAGCAAAATATTTCCTGAGCATGGTTGTTCCTTTTATTTTTGTACTTGAGGAATACGCCGGTGTTTCATCCGATACATATGTTGATCGGCGAACTCCTGCAGGTTCTCCGCTGACGCATGTTCCCAGGCCAGCGCATAGCCAATGCTGAGCGACAGGGTCGCAGTATGGCCGTTATGCAGATTAAACGGTTCAAGAAACTGGCTGGATAACGATGTGCAGAGCGTCTTGACTTCCGCCTCTGAGTGTACGTCACGCAACAAGATCGCGAATTCGTCACCGCCTAAACGCCAGGCCTGATGGCGCTTGCTGACAAAATTCATCAGCCGGCTGGCGACTTCGATGAGGACCTTGTCTCCCGTCGCATGACCCCAGTTATCATTAATCAGCTTAAAATTATCGCCATCAAGAAAGAGCAATGCCGAACTGCGTCGGGCAGCCTCATCTTTCATTAATGTACTGATAACGTTGCGAAACGCAGCGCGATTGGCCAGTCCGGTGAGGGGATCATGTAACGAGGTGCGTAACAGCTGGGCATTTTTAGCCTGCAGCTGTTGCTGCCAGTCCTCCATTTCACCCAACAGGCTATTAAAGTCCTGGGCGAACAGATGGAACTCCTCGATACGCTCTTCAGGGACCCGACGGGAGAAGTGGCGGTTTTCCCGGATGTCATGTACCACCTCGGTAATGCTTTGTAAGGCGGTGACGATACCGTGGTGCAGAGAATGCGTCAGCAATAAGGCGATAAATGAGGCCAGCAGAATACTGCCGGTCAAAACAATAATAGATATGCCGAGGAAGTGGCTTATCAGGCTGTCCAGCGCCGTCAGCCGAAGTTCGCCGACGACCTTCCCCAGATGCAAGATTGGCTGGGTTGTGGGTTCAGGAAACAGCCATTTGCTGATGAGGCCGCTGAATTTCTCTTTCCGAACCAGGTCCGTATTACGCCAGACGGCGAAGTGATTTTGCTGGCTATCCAGCACCAGCGCTTCGGAAAACTGCCCCTGCCTGCCGAGCGTCGCCAGCGTCTCTTCTGCCGCAGCGCTGTCATCGAAAACCAGCGCGGCTTCAAGACTACGGCTCATCGTGGCGGCCGTCAGCGCCAGATTCTTCTGCGCATACTGTTTCAAGGTAAAGACTGACGCGGTACTCAGCAATAGCCAGACCAGGGTCATAGAGATCACTACGCTTATTACGCTGATGCGGCGTAGTGCGCGTTTAAAGGTGGGGCGCGGAGCCTGAGAGAAATCCTTATTCATGTGCGTTATTCCGGGCAAGCATCAGTACGTCTGGATTAACCCGCACACCGCTGTGTGTCAGGACATCCAGATTCACGGAGAATCTGACCCTTTTGTCATTTATGATCAGGCAAAAAGCACTGCCGATTGCACACTCGCTATTTTGTTCCGCAATGAGTAATAAGGGGCGTGATGGATATTCTGCCGTGAGCTTCGCCTGTTGAGAGGGCGACTCGCTGCCAAAATAAAATCCATCACAAACCGTATTCAACGCTTCTTCTGTATTACGCACAATGACCGGTTTGTACGGTAAAGCCTCAGGATGTTCCTGAGCCAGGCTGTAGGTATAACGCGAGGTAGAAAAAATACACAGCCTCGGTGGGCCAGATAACGCTGGCCAGCGGGTATAGGTGACAATACCCGAAACAATAGCCCGAACATTTTTAGGTGCGTCAGCGGCAAAAGCGGGGTAGCCCACGATAAATAACAAAAAAATAAAAAAAAGACGGTAGAACTCTTTCATTAACGGATCCGTCAGGTTCGTCGGGTGCATGAATTGCAGATCGCTGATGCCCGGGCGCAGGATACCATTGTTGGTGGGGAGCGTCATTAACCGCCCACTTTGCTTTGAGATAATTCTGACCAGGATTATTCGTAAACGAAGGTGGGGGAAAGGTGAGCGTCAGCAGGGGTAAACATGGTGTCGTACCAATAAGTTTACACTTATGGCGAAATAAAGGGCCATTTAATTTGCTGGTGTAAAGTAAAATTTACGGATTATGGATTGAAATCTTTACTTTGTGTGGTATCGTTACGTCACTCCTCACCGAGGAACCAACTATCGCAAACGAGCTACACAGGATCGCAATCATGCAAAAAGACGCGCTGAATAACGTACATATTACCGACGAACAGGTTCTGATCACGCCGGATCAGCTGAAAGCTGAATTCCCGCTGAGCCTCGAACAAGAAGCGCAAATCGCGCAGTCCCGTCAGACCATATCTGACATTATTGCCGGCCGCGATCCGCGTCTGCTGGTGGTGTGTGGACCTTGCTCGATCCACGATCCAGAGGCGGCAATTGAATACGCTCATCGTTTTAAAGCACTTGCCGAAGAGGTCAGCGATAGCCTCTACCTGGTCATGCGCGTCTATTTTGAAAAGCCTCGTACTACCGTGGGCTGGAAAGGGTTGATTAACGATCCGCATATGGATGGCTCGTTTGATGTTGAAGGCGGTCTGAAGATTGCGCGTCGCTTGCTGGTAGAGCTGGTTAACATGGGGTTACCGCTGGCAACGGAAGCGCTGGATCCAAACAGCCCGCAGTACCTCGGCGATCTGTTTAGCTGGTCTGCTATCGGCGCACGCACGACCGAATCCCAGACTCACCGTGAAATGGCGTCAGGTCTGTCAATGCCGGTTGGCTTTAAAAACGGTACCGACGGTAGCCTGTCGACGGCAATTAACGCGATGCGCGCCGCGGCGATGCCGCACCGTTTTGTCGGGATTAACCAGGCCGGCCAGGTTTGTCTGCTGCAAACCCAGGGCAATCCGAACGGCCACGTTATTCTGCGCGGCGGTAAAGCCCCTAACTACGGCCCGGAAGATGTCGAGAAGTGTGAAAAAGAGATGGCTCAGGCGGGACTGAAACCGTCACTGATGGTAGATTGCAGCCATGGGAATTCTAATAAAGACTACCGCCGCCAGCCTGCGGTTGCGGAATCCGTCGTCGCACAGATTAAAGATGGTAATCGTTCCATCATTGGCCTGATGATCGAAAGTAATATCCACGAAGGTAATCAGTCTTCTGAACAGCCGCGTTGTGATATGAAATACGGCGTGTCCGTCACCGATGCCTGCATCAGCTGGGAAACGACTGATGCCCTGCTGCGCGAACTGGATCAGGATCTGCGCGGTCATCTGGCGGCTCGTCTGGGGTAAGAGGATAGTATGGTTGCTGAACTGACCGCGTTACGCGATCAAATTGATGAAGTCGATAAGGCGCTGCTGGGGCTACTGGCGCGCCGCCTGGAGCTGGTTGCCGAAGTCGGAGAGGTCAAAAGCCAGTATGGGCTGCCGATTTACGTCCCGGAACGGGAAGCGGCGATGCTGGCTTCCCGACGGGAAGAGGCGTCGGCGCTGGGCGTTCCGCCCGATCTTATCGAGGACGTGCTGCGTCGCGTCATGCGCGAGTCATATTCCAGCGAGAATGATAAAGGCTTCAAAACGCTGTGTCCGAATCTGCGCCCGGTGGTGATTGTCGGCGGCGGTGGGCAGATGGGGCGTCTGTTTGAGAAAATGCTGACGCTTTCAGGCTACCAGGTACGTATCCTGGAGAAAGACGACTGGGCGCGGGCAGCGGACATTGTTGCTGATGCCGGAATGGTCATCGTTAGCGTGCCTATCCATGCGACGGTCGATACAATTGGTCAGCTGCCGCCGTTACCGGCGGACTGTATCCTGGTCGACCTGGCGTCGGTGAAAGCGGAACCTTTGCAGGCGATGCTGGCCGCGCACCGTGGTCCGGTACTGGGTCTGCACCCGATGTTCGGGCCGGACAGCGGCAGCCTGGCGAAGCAGGTGGTGGTTTACTGCGATGGTCGTCAGCCGGAGGCATATCAGTGGTTCCTTGAGCAAATTCAGGTCTGGGGCGCCCGCCTGCACCGTATCAGCGCCGTTGAACACGATCAGAATATGGCTTTTATTCAGGCGCTACGTCACTTTGCGACCTTTGCCTATGGCCTGCATCTGGCGGAAGAAAACGTTCGCCTCGAACAGCTGCTGGCGTTGTCATCCCCGATCTACCGCCTTGAGCTGGCGATGGTTGGCCGCCTGTTTGCGCAGGATCCGCAGCTGTATGCGGATATTATTATGTCATCGGAAAACAATCTGGCGCTGATTAAACGCTACTACCAGCGTTTTGGTGAAGCGATTGGCCTGCTGGAGCAGGGGGATAAACAGGCGTTTATCGACAGCTTCCGCAAAGTGGAGCACTGGTTTGGCGATTATGCCCAGCGCTTCCAGAGCGAAAGTCGGACGCTGCTGCGTCAGGCGAATGATAACCGGCAGTAACGGAAAACCGTATATAATCAAAGCCAGAGGGGAAACCCGCTGGCTTTTTTTATAGGGATGAAAACGATGGCTGAACCACAACCGCTGTTTGATTACGCAGGACATCTGCCGGAATGTCCGACCTGGAGTGACGCCGAGCAGGCGCTCTACTGGGCCGATATTCTGGAGTGCGAAATTCACCGTTACGACATCCGCAGCGGCGAACATCAGGTTCTGCAGTTTCCCGAAGAAGTGGGCTGCTTTGCCCTGCGCGAGAAAGGGGGCTTTATTGTGGCGCTACGCAGCGCTATCTGGCTTACCGATGCCCATGGTCTGTTGCGACGCAAAATTTGTGATAATCCGAGCAACCCGCAGCTGGCACGCTTTAACGATGGCGGCACCGATCGCGACGGGCGTTTTTATGCCGGTACATTCTGGGGGCCAGGAGATTATAACGGCGCGCTGCTGATGCGCATCAACCACGATCTCACTCCGCGGGTGATTCAGTGCGATATCCATGGCGCCAACGGTCTGGCCTTTAGCGCAGACAAGCGTTGGATGTACACCTCGGATACGCCAAACGCGGTTATTTACCGCACTCCGCTGGATGAACAGGGCGAACCCGGTAAACGCGAAGTCTTTCGGCGTTTTCAGCCTGGAGAGGGGATTCCAGACGGGGCGGCCGTGGATGAAGAGGGTTGCTACTGGAGCGCAATGTTTGATGGCTGGCGTGTTGCCCGTTTTTCACCGACCGGTGAACAGCTGGAAGAGCATCGATTACCGGTGCGCTGCCCGACAATGGTCTGTTTTGGCGGAGCGGATATGCGCACGTTATACATCACGACCACGCGCGAAAATATGTCTGCCGACGAAGTCCAGCAATATCCGCTTTCCGGCGCTATCTTCACCCTGCCGGTGACGGTGGCAGGGATGAAGAAACCCGTATTTACAGAGCGTTAGATAGGATCGACCGGCACGACGTTTTCGCCTGGGTAGCAACCCAGAACTTTCATGGAACGGGTAATCTCGGCCAGCTCTTTTAGTGCCTTACGCATAGGCATTGATTCCAGGTTGGCCTGGATATCCAGATAAAACATCTCTTCCCACGGGTTGCCGTGAATCGGACGAGATTCCAGCTTGGTCATGATCAGGTTGTGATTGCGCAACACCAGCAGCGCTTCAACCAGCGCACCGGCCTGTTGTCCGGTTGCCATGAGCAGCGTGGTTTTTGCCGGTACCTGTTCGGAAACATTCACCGCTTTACGTGCCAGCACCAGGAAACGGGTGATGTTTTGTGTCTGATTGGCCTGGCAATGTTCAAGAACCTGCAGGCCGTACAGCGCGCCACCGGCTTCGCTACCCAGCGCGGCGACGCCCGGTGAGTTTGCCTGAGCCACTTTTTCCATCGCTGCAGAGGTGCTTTCCGTGTATTCAATTTTCCAGTGCGGATAACGGCTCAGATACTGGCTGCACTGCTGGAACGGCTGCGGGTGGCTATATACGGTCTGAATGTGCTGCGGATCGGTTGACGCCGAGACCAGAACGCAGTGATCGATTGGGATCGTGAGCTCACCGACGATCGACAGGCTGGTATGCTGCAGCAGATCGTAGACATCATTGATGCCACCGGAGCTGGTATTTTCGATAGGAACGACCGCGTAGTCGGCCTGGCCGGTTTCCACCTGGTTAAAGATATCGGCAAATTTTGCGCAGCCGCTCTCGATGAACTGTTCGAAATGGCGCGCCGCGTACTGGCGGGCGGCCAGATGCGAATATGACCCTTTTGGTCCCAGGAAAGCCACGCGCGCTGAATGCGGATTGATTTTATTCAGATGCTGCTGCAGCAGGGTTTGCTGGGTGAGAACGGAATCCTCGATAATCAGCTGAAACAGGCGGGTGATGTAGTGGGCATCCAGATGGTGGCTTTTCCCCAGCGTTATCAGACGCTCCAGCAGATCGCGCTCGCGGTCGATATCACGAACCGGACGGTGTGATGTCAGCTTCGCTTTACCGACCTCTACAGCCAGTCCGCGGCGTTCTGCCAGCAGCGCGAGCAGTTTTTCATCCAGTGCGCTGATCTTATCGCGCAGAGCCAGTAACGGGTTTTCCTCGGTCATATGTGTTGCCTTTCTTGTTATTGATTTATCAATAAAAAAGGCCTCCCGTTTGGGAGGCCTTGTTGTTCGTCTTCGCATTCTTTATCACACGACGAATCGCCTCCCGTTCAGGGGAAGGTAAAAAAGAATGCGAAGAAGAACGCTAGTCGTTTCACGATGAATTCCTTGGCTCAGTTGAGATTACAGTACCCGTACTGTTTTCATCCTGTCAATAAAAAACGCGCCCGAAGGCGCGTGGCGTTACACAATATTAAGTTAAGGATTACTCTTCTTCTTCCACAAAGCCTGCCTCTTTCACCGATGTTGCGGCGCGGCGGGCTTCCCCTTTGTGTTGCACTTTATTCAGCTGCCGTTCCAGCTTGTTGATCAATTCGTTGATTGCGACGTACATATCTTCGCTTCTTCCGCTGGCGACCAGATGCCCGTTTGGCGTATTAATGGTTGCATCAGCGACAAAACCCTGCGGCTCCTTAGAGAGAATGATGTGCGGGTTGATTAAGTGGGTTTGCCATTTATCCAATTTGGCGAGACGGTCTGCGACATGCTGGCGAATTGCCGGAGTAATTTCCATTTGTTTACTGGTAATGTTCATTGTCATAAATTTTACCTCTTGTCTTTCCCGTCTTGGTGAACCCAGCATACCTCTCCCAATGTCAAGATGTGTGATCTGTATCACATTTTAATGTCACTTTTTGTCAACGAATTCATTTTGTGAGGCAGGGCAGGAACAGGTGAGATTTTTCTTGTCGGAAAGGGGAAAGGGAGTCATATTTGATAGGATGACTCGGCGCTAAAACGCTTCAGCTCTGGCGCCTGAGCAATAAAAAACGGCAGCTCATAGCTGCCGTTTTGCTTATCTGAAAACGATCAGGTGTTTTTACCGTTAGCGGCGATAATTTTCGCCACCTTGTCTGCCTGAGCGTTCATTTGCATCTGGCGGTAGGCGTTTTCCATTTTCGGTAGCGCATCGCGAGTCGCCTGGGTATCCGGGTAGCTGCGCAGCATACCATCGACACGGTTCACGACGGCAACCCATGCGCCGCGGTCGGTGTAGTAATCAACCACTGACAGTTCGTACTTCGCCAGGCGATCCTTCAGGAACACCATACGTTTGTAGGCGTCGGTCGCATACTGGCTGTTCGGGTAGCCGCGTACCAGTTTGGAGAAGTCGTTGAAGGCATCGCGAGCGTGCTGTGGGTCGCGGTCGGAGCGATCGACCCCGAAGAATCCTTGCAGCGCACTGTCATCCAACGCCATATTTGTCAGACCACGCATATAAATGACGTAATCAATGTTAGGATGCGTAGGGTTCAGACGAACGAAGCGGTCGATGGCTGCCTGAGCCAGCGGCAGATCGGCATTTTTGTAATACGCATAAATCAGGTCCAGCTGTACCTGTTGGGAATAAGGACCGAACGGGTAGCGGTTATCCAACGCTTCCAGTTGCGTTATTGCCTGTTTCCAGTTACCGTCCTGCAGCTTTTGCTGGGCGGTCGCGTAGATTTCATTCGGCGGATTATCAGGCACCTCTTCCTTTGAGCCGGAGCAACCCACCAAAGCCAGGCTCAGTGTGGCCGCTGCCACCAGGTATTTCATGCGCGTCATGACGTTTTGACTTCCTCAAAATGTTTATGCGGGAGAATCTCTGTTCCTGCTCCCGATTAAGACCAGCTACAATAGCACACTATATTAAACGGCAAAGCCGTAAAACCCAACGTTAAACGAAGAAGCTGTATATGGCACAACGAGTACAACTCACCGCAACGGTGTCCGAAAATCAACTCGGTCAACGCTTAGATCAGGCTTTGGCCGAAATGTTCCCGGATTATTCGCGTTCGCGCATAAAAGAATGGATCCTCGACCAGCGAGTGCTGGTAAACGGCGCTGTCAGCGACAAGCCGAAAGAAAAAGTTTTAGGGGGAGAGAGCGTCTCCATCGATGTTGAAATCGAAGAAGACGTGCGCTTCGAGCCGCAGGATATTCCGCTCAATATCGTCTACGAAGATGATGACATCCTCGTGATCAATAAACCGCGCGATCTGGTTGTTCACCCGGGCGCGGGCAATCCCGACGGTACTGTGCTGAATGCGCTGCTGCACTATTATCCGCCGATTGCCGACGTACCGCGCGCGGGTATTGTTCACCGTCTGGATAAAGATACGACCGGTCTGATGGTCGTAGCGAAAACCATCCCGGCGCAAACGCGTCTGGTGGAGTCGCTGCAGCTGCGTGAAATCACCCGTGAGTATGAGGCGGTGGCAATTGGTCACATGACATCGGGCGGGACGGTAGAAGAACCTATCAGCCGTCACCCGACGAAACGCACGCATATGGCGGTGCACCCGATGGGGAAACCGGCGGTAACGCATTACCGTATTATGGAGCACTTCCGTATTCACACGCGTCTGCGTCTGCGTCTGGAAACCGGCCGTACTCACCAGATTCGTGTGCATATGGCTCACATCACCCATCCGCTGGTGGGCGATCAGGTCTACGGCGGCCGTCCGCGTCCGCCGAAAGGTGCATCGGAAGCGTTTATCACCGCCCTGCGCAAGTTTGATCGTCAGGCACTGCACGCGACGATGTTACGTCTGTACCACCCGATCAGCGGCATCGAGATGGAATGGCATGCGCCGATTCCTCAGGATATGGTTGAGCTGATTGAGGCAATGCGTGCAGATTATGAAGATCACAAGGACGATATTGACTGGCTATGACTAAACTGATTGTACCGCAATGGCCTGTGCCGGAAGGCGTGGCGGCCTGTAGCTCCACGCGTATTGGCGGCGTCAGTCTGCCTCCGTACGATTCGCTCAATCTGGGCGCCCATTGCGGAGACAATCTGCAGCACGTGGAAGAAAACCGTCGGCGGATGTTTGCCGCAGGCGGGCTACCGTCCTTTCCGGTCTGGCTGGAGCAGGTTCATGGTACCGCGGTGCTCACGCTGGACGGCGGGCCATATGAGTCAAAACGGGCGGATGCGTCATACTGCAATACACCGGGCACGGTGTGTGCGGTGATGACGGCGGACTGCCTGCCGGTTCTTTTTTGTAATCGCGCAGGGACGGAAGTTGCCGCCGCTCATGCCGGCTGGCGCGGATTATGCGACGGTGTGCTGGAAGCTACGGTCGCATGTTTCGCCGATAAGCCGGAAAACATTCTGGCCTGGCTTGGCCCGGCGATCGGTCCCGAGGCTTTTGAAGTCGGTCCGGAAGTGCGGGATGCGTTTATAATCAAGGACGGGAAAGCGGAAGACGCTTTCCGCCCCGTCGGCGAAAAATATTTTGCTGATATCTATCGGCTGGCTCGTCAGCGCTTAGCCAATATCGGCGTGACGCAGATCTTCGGTGGCGATCGCTGTACGCTAAGCGAAAAGGATGATTTTTTCTCTTATCGTCGCGATAAGATGACGGGTCGTATGGCGAGTTTTATCTGGTTGAGATAACCTGGCGAATCAAGACGGTCCAGAAGGCAAACTTATTTTTCGCATAGTTCAGGTCTTTAACCTTGAATAATTGAGGGATGACCTCATTTAATCTCCAGTAGCAAATTTGACCTGTTATGGGAGGAGTTATGCGTCTGGATCGTCTTACCAATAAATTCCAGCTTGCTCTTGCCGATGCCCAGTCGCTTGCACTCGGGCACGACAACCAATTCATCGAACCTCTTCATTTAATGAGCGCCTTGCTGAATCAGGAAGGGGGATCGGTACGTCCTTTATTAACTTCTGCGGGCATTAACGCCGGAGAGTTAAGCACCAGTATTACTCAGGCGCTGAGCCGTTTACCACAGGTGGAAGGCACCGGTGGTGACGTACAGCCGTCCCAGGATTTGGTGCGTATTCTGAACCTTTGCGACAAGCTGGCGCAAAAGAGGAAGGACAATTTTATTTCGTCGGAACTCTTCGTTCTGGCGGCGCTTGAATCACGCGGTACGCTGACCGACCTTTTAAAATCCGCCGGAGCAACAACCGCCAACGTGACTCAGGCGATTGAACAAATGCGCGGAGGTGAAAGCGTGAACGATCAGGGTGCCGAAGACCAACGTCAGGCATTGAAGAAATTTACGGTCGATCTGACCGAACGGGCAGAACAAGGCAAACTGGATCCGGTCATTGGTCGTGACGAAGAGATTCGTCGTACGATCCAGGTTCTGCAGCGGCGGACTAAAAATAACCCGGTGCTGATTGGTGAGCCTGGCGTCGGTAAAACCGCCATTGTTGAAGGACTGGCACAGCGTATCGTCAACGGTGAAGTACCGGAAGGGCTGAAAGGTCGCCGGGTACTGGCGCTGGATATGGGGGCGCTGGTGGCCGGGGCGAAATATCGCGGCGAGTTCGAAGAGCGCCTGAAAGGGGTGCTGAACGATCTGGCGAAACAGGAAGGCAACGTCATTCTGTTTATTGACGAGCTGCACACCATGGTCGGGGCGGGGAAAGCGGACGGCGCGATGGATGCCGGTAATATGCTCAAACCTGCTTTGGCGCGCGGAGAGTTGCACTGCGTCGGCGCAACGACGCTCGATGAGTATCGTCAGTATATTGAAAAAGATGCTGCGCTGGAGCGTCGTTTCCAGAAAGTGTTTGTGGCTGAGCCAAGCGTTGAAGATACCATCGCGATCCTGCGTGGTCTGAAAGAGCGTTATGAGCTGCACCACCATGTACAGATCACTGACCCGGCGATCGTCGCAGCGGCAACCTTGTCGCATCGTTATATTGCTGACCGGCAGCTGCCGGATAAAGCTATCGACCTGATCGATGAAGCGGCATCCAGCATTCGTATGCAGATTGACTCGAAGCCGGAGGAGCTCGACCGACTCGACAGACGTATTATTCAGCTCAAGCTGGAACAGCAGGCGCTGAAGAAAGAAGCCGATGAGGCCAGTCTGAAACGTCTGGATATGTTGAATGAAGAGCTGGCAGATAAAGAACGTCAGTATTCCGTATTAGAAGAAGAGTGGAAGGCGGAGAAAGCCTCTCTTTCCGGTACGCAGACAATTAAAGCCGAACTGGAGCAGGCTAAAATTGCGATTGAGCAGGCGCGTCGCGTCGGCGATCTCGCGCGGATGTCCGAGTTACAGTACGGCAAAATCCCGGAGCTGGAAAAACAGCTGGCAGCGGCTACGCAGTCTGAAGGTAAAACGATGCGTCTGTTGCGTAATAAAGTGACGGATGCGGAAATTGCGGAAGTGCTGGCGCGCTGGACCGGTATTCCGGTCGCGCGAATGATGGAAGGCGAGCGTGAAAAACTGCTGCGTATGGAGCAGGAACTGCATAGCCGGGTGATTGGTCAGAACGAAGCGGTTGAAGCCGTATCCAATGCGATCCGTCGTAGCCGGGCCGGGCTGTCCGATCCTAACCGTCCAATCGGGTCGTTCCTGTTCCTTGGACCAACCGGTGTCGGTAAAACGGAGCTGTGCAAAACGCTGGCGAACTTTATGTTTGATAGCGATGATGCCATGGTGCGTATCGATATGTCTGAGTTTATGGAGAAACACTCCGTATCGCGTCTGGTCGGTGCGCCTCCGGGATATGTCGGTTATGAAGAGGGCGGGTACCTGACGGAAGCGGTACGTCGTCGTCCTTACTCTGTCATCCTGCTGGATGAAGTAGAAAAGGCTCATCCGGATGTGTTTAACATCCTGTTGCAGGTGCTGGATGACGGTCGTCTGACCGATGGGCAGGGGAGAACGGTCGATTTCCGTAATACGGTTGTGATTATGACCTCTAACCTTGGTTCAGATCTGATTCAGGAGCGTTTCGGCGAGCTGGATTACAGTCATATGAAAGATCTGATTCTGGGTGTGGTCAGTCAAAACTTCCGCCCGGAATTCATCAACCGTATCGATGAAGTCGTGGTCTTCCACCCGCTTGGTGAAAAACACATTGCTTCTATTGCTCAGATTCAGCTGCAGCGTCTGTACAAACGTCTGGAAGAACGTGGCTACGAAGTTCACATGTCCGATGAGGCGCTGAAGTTGCTGAGTGCGAATGGTTATGATCCGGTGTATGGCGCTCGTCCGTTAAAACGCGCTATCCAGCAGCAGATCGAAAACCCGCTGGCACAGCAAATTCTTTCCGGCGAGCTGATCCCCGGTAAAGAAGTTCAGCTGGTGGTGAAAGATGACCATATAGTGGCAGTGCAGTAAATCACAAAACGACAAAAACGGGCCCTCTGGGCTCGTTTTTGTTTAAAAACCAGGCAAGAATTAAAGTCCGGATGCGGTATTGTTTAATAAGTGAGCGAACGGAACATTTATTTGAATTTAGACTTGCCACATCAGAATTACCCCCTATAATGCGCCTCCACTGACACGGAACAACGGCTTACAGGCCGCCGGGTTAGCGGGGTTCAGCGATGAACGCCGGCAGAGAAAAGCAAAAATAAATGCTTGACTCTGAATGAGGAAAACGTATTATACGGGACCTCGCGACAGAGCGCTCAGCGCCGTCGCACTGCTCTTTAACAATTTATCAGACAATCTGTGTGGGCACTCAAAGTGACATGGATTCTTAACGTCCTCGGACGAAAAATGAATACCAAGTCTCTGAGTGAACACGTAATTCATTACGAAGTTTAATTCACGAGCATCAAACTTAAATTGAAGAGTTTGATCATGGCTCAGATTGAACGCTGGCGGCAGGCCTAACACATGCAAGTCGAGCGGTAGCACAGAGAGCTTGCTCTCGGGTGACGAGCGGCGGACGGGTGAGTAATGTCTGGGAAACTGCCTGATGGAGGGGGATAACTACTGGAAACGGTAGCTAATACCGCATAACGTCGCAAGACCAAAGTGGGGGACCTTCGGGCCTCATGCCATCAGATGTGCCCAGATGGGATTAGCTAGTAGGTGGGGTAATGGCTCACCTAGGCGACGATCCCTAGCTGGTCTGAGAGGATGACCAGCCACACTGGAACTGAGACACGGTCCAGACTCCTACGGGAGGCAGCAGTGGGGAATATTGCACAATGGGCGCAAGCCTGATGCAGCCATGCCGCGTGTATGAAGAAGGCCTTCGGGTTGTAAAGTACTTTCAGCGAGGAGGAAGGCGTTAAGGTTAATAACCTTGGCGATTGACGTTACTCGCAGAAGAAGCACCGGCTAACTCCGTGCCAGCAGCCGCGGTAATACGGAGGGTGCAAGCGTTAATCGGAATTACTGGGCGTAAAGCGCACGCAGGCGGTCTGTTAAGTCAGATGTGAAATCCCCGGGCTCAACCTGGGAACTGCATTTGAAACTGGCAGGCTTGAGTCTTGTAGAGGGGGTAGAATTCCAGGTGTAGCGGTGAAATGCGTAGAGATCTGGAGGAATACCGGTGGCGAAGGCGGCCCCCTGGACAAAGACTGACGCTCAGGTGCGAAAGCGTGGGGAGCAAACAGGATTAGATACCCTGGTAGTCCACGCTGTAAACGATGTCGACTTGGAGGTTGTTCCCTTGAGGAGTGGCTTCCGGAGCTAACGCGTTAAGTCGACCGCCTGGGGAGTACGGCCGCAAGGTTAAAACTCAAATGAATTGACGGGGGCCCGCACAAGCGGTGGAGCATGTGGTTTAATTCGATGCAACGCGAAGAACCTTACCTACTCTTGACATCCAGAGAACTTAGCAGAGATGCTTTGGTGCCTTCGGGAACTCTGAGACAGGTGCTGCATGGCTGTCGTCAGCTCGTGTTGTGAAATGTTGGGTTAAGTCCCGCAACGAGCGCAACCCTTATCCTTTGTTGCCAGCGATTCGGTCGGGAACTCAAAGGAGACTGCCAGTGATAAACTGGAGGAAGGTGGGGATGACGTCAAGTCATCATGGCCCTTACGAGTAGGGCTACACACGTGCTACAATGGCATATACAAAGAGAAGCGACCTCGCGAGAGCAAGCGGACCTCATAAAGTATGTCGTAGTCCGGATTGGAGTCTGCAACTCGACTCCATGAAGTCGGAATCGCTAGTAATCGTAGATCAGAATGCTACGGTGAATACGTTCCCGGGCCTTGTACACACCGCCCGTCACACCATGGGAGTGGGTTGCAAAAGAAGTAGGTAGCTTAACCTTCGGGAGGGCGCTTACCACTTTGTGATTCATGACTGGGGTGAAGTCGTAACAAGGTAACCGTAGGGGAACCTGCGGTTGGATCACCTCCTTACCTGAAAGAACCTGCCTTTGTAGTGCTCACACAGATTGTCTGATGAAAAGTAAATAGCAAGGCGTCTTGCGATTGAGACTTCAGTGTCCCCTTCGTCTAGAGGCCCAGGACACCGCCCTTTCACGGCGGTAACAGGGGTTCGAATCCCCTAGGGGACGCCACTTGCTGGTTCGTGAGTGAAAGTCGCCGACCTCCATATCTCAAAACTGATTCTCAGGAATCACGTTTGAGATATTTGCTCTTTAAAAATCTGGATCAAGCTGAAAATTGAAACGACACACTGTTTCCTTTCTCCGTAATAAGAGAGGAAAAGCGGTGTGTTCGAGTCTCTCAAATTTTCGCAACGTGGACTGTTTTACGAAACAGTTTCGGGTTGTGAGGTTAAGCGACTAAGCGTACACGGTGGATGCCCTGGCAGTCAGAGGCGATGAAGGACGTGCTAATCTGCGATAAGCGTCGGTAAGGTGATATGAACCGTTATAACCGGCGATTTCCGAATGGGGAAACCCAGTGTGATTCGTCACACTATCGTTAAGTGAATACATAGCTTAACGAAGCGAACCGGGGAACTGAAACATCTAAGTACCCCGAGGAAAAGAAATCAACCGAGATTCCCCCAGTAGCGGCGAGCGAACGGGGAGGAGCCCAGAGTCTGAATCAGCGCGTGTGTTAGTGGAACGGTCTGGAAAGTCCGGCGGTACAGGGTGATAGCCCCGTACACTAAAATGCACACGTTGTGAACTCGAAGAGTAGGGCGGGACACGTGGTATCCTGTCTGAATATGGGGGGACCATCCTCCAAGGCTAAATACTCCTGACTGACCGATAGTGAACCAGTACCGTGAGGGAAAGGCGAAAAGAACCCCGGCGAGGGGAGTGAAAAAGAACCTGAAACCGTGTACGTACAAGCAGTGGGAGCCTACTTGTTAGGTGACTGCGTACCTTTTGTATAATGGGTCAGCGACTTATATTCTGTAGCAAGGTTAACCGTATAGGGGAGCCGCAGGGAAACCGAGTCTTAACTGGGCGTTAAGTTGCAGGGTATAGACCCGAAACCCGGTGATCTAGCCATGGGCAGGTTGAAGGTTGGGTAACACTAACTGGAGGACCGAACCGACTAATGTTGAAAAATTAGCGGATGACTTGTGGCTGGGGGTGAAAGGCCAATCAAACCGGGAGATAGCTGGTTCTCCCCGAAAGCTATTTAGGTAGCGCCTCGTGAACTCATCTTCGGGGGTAGAGCACTGTTTCGGCTAGGGGGTCATCCCGACTTACCAACCCGATGCAAACTACGAATACCGAAGAATGTTATCACGGGAGACACACGGCGGGTGCTAACGTCCGTCGTGAAGAGGGAAACAACCCAGACCGCCAGCTAAGGTCCCAAAGTCATGGTTAAGTGGGAAACGATGTGGGAAGGCACAGACAGCCAGGATGTTGGCTTAGAAGCAGCCATCATTTAAAGAAAGCGTAATAGCTCACTGGTCGAGTCGGCCTGCGCGGAAGATGTAACGGGGCTAAACCATGCACCGAAGCTGCGGCAGCGACACTATGTGTTGTTGGGTAGGGGAGCGTTCTGTAAGCCGTTGAAGGTGGCCTGTGAGGGTTGCTGGAGGTATCAGAAGTGCGAATGCTGACATAAGTAACGATAAAGCGGGTGAAAAGCCCGCTCGCCGGAAGACCAAGGGTTCCTGTCCAACGTTAATCGGGGCAGGGTGAGTCGACCCCTAAGGCGAGGCCGAAAGGCGTAGTCGATGGGAAACAGGTTAATATTCCTGTACTCGGTGTTACTGCGAAGGGGGACGGAGAAGGCTATGTTAGCCGGGCGACGGTTGTCCCGGTTTAAGCATGTAGGCGGGAAGTTTAGGTAAATCCGGACTTCTTTTAACGCTGAGGTGTGATGACGAGGCACTACGGTGCTGAAGTAACAAATGCCCTGCTTCCAGGAAAAGCCTCTAAGCATCAGGTAACAACGAATCGTACCCCAAACCGACACAGGTGGTCAGGTAGAGAATACCAAGGCGCTTGAGAGAACTCGGGTGAAGGAACTAGGCAAAATGGTGCCGTAACTTCGGGAGAAGGCACGCTGATGGTAGGTGAAGCGACTTGCTCGTGGAGCTGAAATCAGTCGAAGATACCAGCTGGCTGCAACTGTTTATTAAAAACACAGCACTGTGCAAACACGAAAGTGGACGTATACGGTGTGACGCCTGCCCGGTGCCGGAAGGTTAATTGATGGGGTTATCCGTAAGGAGAAGCTCTTGATCGAAGCCCCGGTAAACGGCGGCCGTAACTATAACGGTCCTAAGGTAGCGAAATTCCTTGTCGGGTAAGTTCCGACCTGCACGAATGGCGTAATGATGGCCAGGCTGTCTCCACCCGAGACTCAGTGAAATTGAACTCGCTGTGAAGATGCAGTGTACCCGCGGCAAGACGGAAAGACCCCGTGAACCTTTACTATAGCTTGACACTGAACATTGAGCCTTGATGTGTAGGATAGGTGGGAGGCTTTGAAGCGTGGACGCCAGTCTGCGTGGAGCCAACCTTGAAATACCACCCTTTAATGTTTGATGTTCTAACGTAGACCCGTGAACCGGGTTGCGGACAGTGTCTGGTGGGTAGTTTGACTGGGGCGGTCTCCTCCCAAAGAGTAACGGAGGAGCACGAAGGTTAGCTAATCCTGGTCGGACATCAGGAGGTTAGTGCAATGGCATAAGCTAGCTTGACTGCGAGCGTGACGGCGCGAGCAGGTGCGAAAGCAGGTCATAGTGATCCGGTGGTTCTGAATGGAAGGGCCATCGCTCAACGGATAAAAGGTACTCCGGGGATAACAGGCTGATACCGCCCAAGAGTTCATATCGACGGCGGTGTTTGGCACCTCGATGTCGGCTCATCACATCCTGGGGCTGAAGTAGGTCCCAAGGGTATGGCTGTTCGCCATTTAAAGTGGTACGCGAGCTGGGTTTAGAACGTCGTGAGACAGTTCGGTCCCTATCTGCCGTGGGCGCTGGAGAATTGAGGGGGCTGCTCCTAGTACGAGAGGACCGGAGTGGACGCATCACTGGTGTTCGGGTTGTCATGCCAATGGCATTGCCCGGTAGCTAAATGCGGAAAAGATAAGTGCTGAAAGCATCTAAGCACGAAACTTGCCCCGAGATGAGTTCTCCCTGACCCTTTAAGGGTCCTGAAGGAACGTTGAAGACGACGACGTTGATAGGTCGGGTGTGTAAGCGTAGCGATACGTTGAGCTAACCGATACTAATGAACCGTGAGGCTTAACCTTACAACGCCGAAGCTGTTTTGGCGAAGAGACGAAATGTTCAGCTTGATTACAGATTAAATCATCACGCAGAAATGCGGGGTGAAACAGAATTTGCCTGGCGGCGATAGCGCGGTGGTCCCACCTGACCCCATGCCGAACTCAGAAGTGAAACGCCGTAGCGCCGATGGTAGTGTGGGGTCTCCCCATGTGAGAGTAGGGAACTGCCAGGCATCAAATAGAACAAAAGGCTCAGTCGAAAGACTGGGCCTTTTGTTTTATCTGTTGTTTGTCGGAGAGTGACTCTTTGAGCAGGACAAATTCGCCGGAAGCGGATTTGAACGTTGCGAAGCAACGGCCCGAAGGGTGGCGGGCAGGAAAGCCCGCCATAAACGGCCAGGCATCAAACACGCGAAGAAACCTCATGCGAAAGCATGGGGTTTTTTTGTTTGCCTGCTGTTTGCCGGGAAACGCTCACCGGGGCAGGACAAAATTGTCGGGAACAATGTTGAACGCCGCTAACGGCGGCTCCGCAGGGGTGAGTATCCGGATGATACGATACTCAGTCGGGAACAATGTTGCACAGCACGGCGTGCTGCCGGGCATACAACGGCCAGGCATCAAATCAGTCAGAAGCCCGTCCTCACGGACGGGCTTTTTGCGTTTTTGTCCCGATACAAAGCGTTCGGACTGCTAAGCAGCAATCTATCTGTTTGTTCAGACAACATAAAAGCCTGCCGTAGCCCCCTCATCACCATATTTCACTTTATCCCCGTTCAGGCTTTAGCGTTAATCCCGAAAACCACGCGACGAAAAAAAATGTGAGTTTAATCACATATAAATAAATAACAATTATATAACATTTGGTTTACTAATTGATTTGTCTCAGTGACGTGGCACGCCCGATAAGACAGATTGCAGTCTTTGCTGGAGCAGGATGACAATGGCAGAAAGCAGTATTAATGAACGGGGAACGCTGGAGCAAAGCGATACCCGCCGCCGCATATGGGCGATTGTAGGCGCATCTTCGGGGAATCTGGTTGAATGGTTTGATTTTTATGTCTATTCATTCTGCTCTCTCTATTTTGCACATATCTTTTTCCCTTCCGGAAACACCACCACTCAGTTACTACAAACTGCCGGGGTTTTTGCCGCCGGGTTCCTGATGCGCCCGATTGGCGGCTGGCTGTTTGGTCGTATTGCCGATCGCCGCGGACGTAAAGCCTCTATGCTCATTTCCGTATGCATGATGTGCATGGGCTCGCTGGTGATTGCCTGTCTGCCCGGCTATGCAACGATTGGCACATGGGCGCCGGCATTATTACTTCTGGCGCGCCTGTTTCAGGGGATATCCGTCGGGGGGGAGTACGGTACCAGTGCAACCTATATGAGTGAGGTTGCCGTAGAAGGCAAGAAAGGCTTCTACGCATCATTCCAGTACGTGACGCTCATCGGTGGTCAGCTTCTGGCGGTGCTTGTGGTGGTGGCCCTACAGCAAATTCTTAGCGATGAGCAGCTGCACGCCTGGGGATGGCGGATACCGTTTGCGCTTGGGGCGGTACTTGCTGTAGTGGCCCTGTGGCTACGTCGCCAGCTGGATGAAACATCTAAGCAGGAGACGCGGGCATTAAAAGAAGCCGGCTCGTTCAAGGGGTTATGGCGCAATCGGAAAGCATTTCTGATGGTCCTGGGTTTCACCGCCGCCGGGTCGTTAAGCTTTTATACCTTCACGACCTATATGCAGAAATACCTGGTCAATACGGCGGGCATGAGCGCCGGTACAGCCAGTGTGATTATGACTGCGGCACTGTTTGTCTATATGCTGGCCCAACCGTTATTTGGCGCGCTATCGGACAAAATAGGTCGCCGGACATCAATGCTCTGTTTTGGCTCATTAGCGACGCTCTTTACCGTGCCGATCCTGAGTGCGCTGCAGGGCGTAACCTCACCCTACGCCGCATTTGGATTGGTTATCTGCGCGTTGATGATCGTGAGTTTCTATACCTCGATCAGCGGTATTCTGAAGGCGGAGATGTTCCCGGCTCAGGTACGCGCCCTGGGCGTTGGCCTGTCGTATGCGGTGGCAAATGCTCTGTTTGGCGGCTCGGCTGAATATGTCGCCCTGTCGCTAAAATCGGTCGGCGTTGAGCATGTCTTTTACTGGTACGTTACCGTGATGAGCGCGATTGCGTTTCTGGTCTCTCTGATGCTGCATCGTAAGGGCAAGGGATTACGACTTTAGGTCTACTGGTGCGCCAGCTGCCACACGGCATAACCCGTCGTGGCGCCGGCCACATCCCACGCGAAATCCTTCCAGCTCCAGCCGCTTCCTGCCGGACGGCTGTCCCAGAGTTCTTTCGAAGCCCCCAGACTGACGGAAAACATCAGGCCAATGGCCGCGCTTCGATCGCGACTGTAGCCCTGATGCTGGGCATATTCGTTACCGGCCGCCGAGAGCATTGCCGAGGCCAGAAAATGCTGGGCCTTATCCTGACCGCTCCATGAATCATGTGCCATATGGCTACAGCCGGTGAGCAGCAACGGGGTCATAATGATAAAAGTGCGCATACACATTCCAGAAAAAAGCCCCGGCGATACGGGGCAGATATTCAGAGAATACGGCTGATCAAGCGGTCGATACGGATGCGTCTCAGGCGGCGAATCAGTTTGCGTACCTTGACCGGGTAATCCGCAATGCTTTGCAGATCGCGATAGTGTTTAACGACCGTCGTGTGCTGACGAATCAGATGCAGCTCTTTTTCACGCATCGCGCCGAGCTGATGCTGCGGATCGTGAATCAGAATCGCATTTTCCAGATCCAGGCGCCAGGCGCGCGGATTGAGGTTATTACCGGTGAGCAGCATCCACTCATCATCAACCCACATTCCCTTAAGGTGATAGCTGTTGTCGTCATCTTTCCACAGACGAACAATCAACTGGTCAGTATTAACATAATACTGCAGTCGGCTGAGGAAGCGGCGGAGGTTGATTTCATACAGATAGGGGAGTGCGCCGATAATCTTAAACGGCTGATCTTCAGGAATATAGAAGTCATTCGCTGTTTTATCGCCAACGATAATCTCTACCTGCTTCCCGCTACGCAGTAGCTGAATGATGTTACGCACCAGAAGAGCCGGAAGGTTGAAATAGGGCGTACAAATCGTCAGCTTACGCTCAGCGCAGGGCATCAGGTGGAAGATGGTTTTATTCAGCAGGCTCGATTTGCCCAGGCCGACCAGCGGCGTGACCGACAGCCGATCGTCATCCGCATTGCCAGAGAAATGATAGCCGCTGTCACGCAGTTCCTGGCGGTACTGGCGGATATCGTTTTTGATTTCCGGGCTTTTCGGGCGATCGGCGCTGTCGAGACGGTTTACGCCGCGGCCTTCAACCAGATTGTGTTCGACCCAATCGAACATCACATCGGCCATTTTGCCATTGCGAATACACTGATAGCGGTCGTAACGATACTTATCATGCTGATGCAGATAGACATCGTTCAGGCTTGCGCCGCTGTACAGGACGCAATCATCGATAATAAAACCTTTGAAGTGCAGCACGCCGAGGGCTTCCCGGGTATTGACCGGCACGCCATAAACCGGGACATCGACGCCGGGGTTTTCCTGCGCCATGCGGCAGTACCAGTCGGCATTCGTGTTCGCTGCCGCTGCGCCAATACGTCCACGCTGGGCGCGATGCCAGTCAACCAGAACGCGAACATCTAGCTCCGGACGCTGACGCTTGGCATCGTAAAGTGCCTGCAGAATTCCTTTGCCGCCATCATCCTGCTCCAGATAGAGCGCAACAATACAAATACGCTGGGTGGCGTGGGCTATCTTTGCCAGTAACGCTTGCCGAAAATCCGCAGGAGCGTAAAAGAACTCGATATCATCAACTGACTGAGAAAGCTTAGGGAGTTGGGCAAGGTGTTGTTGATGTTTATTACGCTTAAATTTTGACAACATCACAGTGCGTTTCTTCTCTGTTTATTGAAGGGTCTTCTGTACCATGCAGACGACGTAAGCGGGCAATAATAACATTACTGTTCGCGAATGTGGTCAACAATTGCGGTCGCCAGTTTATGATTGTTGTGGTGCCAGTTGCAGGGACAAACTCACAATCCCGTCCTCCAGCTGAATATCAACCGCGAACCCCAGCTTCCTGGCAAGGCCGATCATGCCTCTGTTATTGGGCATGGTGATGCCATTTAGCCGCTGCAGACCGTGGCTTTGGGTGTAGGCAATCAGCTTTTCCAGCAGCCGCCGGCCTAAACCTAACCCCTTCAGATCGGAACGAACCAGTACGGCAAATTCCGCATCAATGTTATCAGGATCGGAGATGGCTCGCGTTACGCCCAGGATCTCATTGCCTTCGGCGCTGGTGCGTACGGCAACAAACGCCATTTCTCGATCGTAGTCGATCTGCGTCATATTGGCTAAGTCATCGTGAGTAAATTCATTGATTTCGCTGAAATAACGATAGTACAGATCTTCTTTCGTTACCTGACCGATAAAGGCCAGAAGCAGCGGCTCATCTTCCGGCAGGATCGGGCGAAACAGACAGCGCTCGCCATTTTTCATCACCACCCACTCTTCCTGCTGCTGCGGATAAGGGCGGATGGCCAGCCGGCTTTCGCTGTCGCCGCTAAACGGCGCAAGGGCCAGCGTGACGTCAAGCGCGGTGAACTCGTTACCCGAAGCGAGCAGCGGGTGAATATCCAGCCGCTGGATCTCCGGACAATCGACGATGAGATTCGATACCTGGACCAGAAGTTGGCTCAGGCCAGACACATCCAGCGGGCGCAGCGCGCTGCGGCCACGGATCTTCTTACTTTTGATCGCCTGGATCACCAGGTATCGGGCCAGATTCATATTTAACGGCGGGAGGGCGACGGCGGCCTGATCTTCCGCACGCCATTCGACGCCACCTTCGCCCAGCATAATCAGCGGGCCGAACACCGGATCGTGCTCAACGACGACCCGCAGCTCCTGCGCGCCGGCGCGGTTGGCCATACTTTGTACCAGCAGACCGTGAATACGTGCCTGGGGCCAGGCCATTTTCACGCGGTCGAAAATAGCATCCGCCGCCTGCTGCACTTCCGTGGCGGTACGCAAATAGAGCATCACGCCCTGAACTTCCGATTTGTGCGGAATATCCGGCGAGCGCAGTTTCAGCGCCACCGGGTAGCCAATTTGTTCGGCGATGTGCACCGCTTCGGCGCTGTCGGCGGCAATCCATGTCGGTAAGGTGTGGATCCCGTAAGCGTGCAATACCGGGCTCACTTCATGGGTGTCTAACGAACGGGCGCCTTCGCGAATCGCTTGCTGCAACAACATATGGGCTTCTGCGCTATTGGCGGTCACCGTATCCGACAGAACCGGCGTCTCCCGGAGCTGTTTTTGGTTACGTCGGTACTCCACCATATGCATAAAAGCGGTAATGGTTCCTTCCGGCGTGCGGTAGGTTGGCAAGCCAGCATCGCTGAACAGGCGGCGGGCTTCCTGAGAAGAGTATTCACCACACCAGTTCGTTAGTACCGTGACATATTTACCGCGCGGATGTTGTTTCAGCGCGTCGATCAGGGCGAGGGCGCTTTCGGTTCCCGGGGCGGCGGCGCTGGGGGAATGAATCACCAACAGGGCGTCGTAATCCTGGCTATCCAGCAGAACGTTCAGCGCCTTGAGATAGTGTTCGCTGCTGGCATCGTCACGGAGATCCAGCGGGTTAGCGATGCCGATACCGCCCGGCAGCGCCTGGCGTAGTTTTTCACAGGTCTCTTCGCCGAGAGTAGCAAGCTTGCCGTTTCGTAGCCACAGTTCATCCAGCGCCAGCGCCGCAGGAGCGGCACCGTTGCTGATGATCATCAGTTTCTCACCGCGCAGCGGGCGCATATGGCTGAGGGTTTCAACCGCCGAGAAGAGCTCATGAGTATCCTGCACGCGCAGTAAGCCCGCTCGCTGAATCGCGGCGTCCCAGGCCGGATCCATACCCGAATTGACGTGGAGCAGCTTTTGCGCGGCTGGACTGCGGCCGCTTTTGATCACCAGGATCGGTTTATTACGCGATGCACTGCGCGCCGCGGACACGAAGCGTCGGGCGTCACTCAGGTGTTCAAGGTAGAGCAGAATGGCGCTGGTTTTACTGTCGCGGGCAAGGAAGTCGAGGAGGTCGTCGACATCAATATCCAGGCTATCCCCAAGCGCAATAAAGTAAGAGAAGCCCATTTCGCGCTGCTGCGCCCAGTCAAGAATGGTATTGGAAACCGCTGCGGACTGGGAGATAAACGCCAGCTTGCCGCGATGAATCGGTACCGGCGAAAAGCTGGCATTCAGCCCCTGCCAGGGCGCAAGCAGGCCCAGACTGTTGGGGCCAAGCAGACGCATTTGATAGCGTGCGGCGCATTCGAGCAGCACGGGATATTGTTCCGGCGGGGAGGAGAGAATAATGCAGGTCTTGCACCCCTTTTGCCCCAGCGCGTCCAGCAGCTCGGGGTTTCGCCGGGCGTTGGTACAAAGCACGGCCAGGTCCGGGGTGAATGGCAGGCTGTCGATGGTTGGCCAGGCCAGTACGCCCAGAACGGCCTTCCAGGCCGGGGTGACGGGCAGGACCGGGCCGTTGAATCCCCCGGCCAGCAGGTTACGCATCATCAGATAACCGGCGCGCTGTGGTTTCATTGATGCGCCAATAACGGCGATCGACTTCGGCCGCAGCAGTGCTTCCAGGCCTCGTTGGCTCATACCGGTCTCCTTTGATCCCCAGTGACCGAATGATTTTAAACGCTTTCTGCCATTTGTGCTGTGATGCTGCCCTTATGCTGCGTTTTTCCCGCCAGATAGCGGGTACGGAACAGACTAAAATGATCGCCAAGTGCGCGGGCGGCTTTCCGATCGTCGGCAAGATCCAGCAGCGCAATGGCCACTTCCGCGGTGCAATACTGCCCCTCGGCATGCGCTTCTCTCAGGTGATAGGCCGAAATACGTGACAGATCGACAGAGATGACCGGCAGCGCGTCAAGATACGGGCTTTTACGAAACATTTTGCGCGCTTCCGTCCAGGTTCCGTCAAGCATGATAAACAGCGGCGGTTTCCCCGCCGGCGGGGCGCTCAGCACCTGGCGTTCCGCCCCGGCGTAAGAGGCCGGGAAGACCACCATTGGCTGGTAATCCGGGTTGGCGACCAGATCGAGTAACGCCTGCGGCGGCTCGGTTCGTGACCATTGAAAGGCTTCCGTATCCGGCAGAATGTCGGCAATAAGACGCCCGGTATTGCTTGGCTTCATCGGCTCGGTATCGAACATCACCAGGCAGAAACGACTGGCGGCCGTTGTTGGCGCCAGGGTTGCGCACAGGCACTGCTTCAGCGGTAACAGACAGCGTTGGCAGCGATGGACCCGGTTACCGCGCGCGAGAAAAGGCCGGGTCGCGCGAGCGAGACGTTCGGCGCGAAGGCGAAGGACGGCGTTATCAATCATAAAGTGTCGCTAAGAAAAAACGACATTGTCGCAGAGGTGAAAAAGGGGCACAAGCTGTGCCCCGGTAGGTTTACTGCGCGTTGGCTTCATTAAGCCAGCTGTCGAACGGCGCTTTTGGTACCGCGCCGTTAAGCATGTCGATGACTTCGCCCTTTTTAAAGATCATAATGGTCGGAATACTGCGGATGCGGAAACGCGCGCTCAGCTCGCGTTCAGCTTCGGTGTTCACTTTTACGAAGCGCATCTGGCCGCTGCGTTCTTCCGCGACGTCTTCAAAGATCGGCGCAAAATTACGGCAAGGACCGCACCATGGCGCCCAGAAATCGACTACAACGGGCAGATCGTCCTTCAGTAGTTTATCCAGCGTTGCCCCGGTCGCGTTGATGACGTCGCCGTCAAAAAGATCGTGGCCGCAGCGTCCGCATTTAGCGCCATCGGCACTACGATCGTCGGGGATGCGGTTCAGAGCCTGACAACTGGCACAAACGGTATTCATAACTAACCTCTGGTTATGGGTTGCAACGTGGCACGTGGCCGATTTGTTTCTTTAATGTTACATATTATCGATTAGCAGCGATTAAACAACAATGCGTTTTGTTCGATGAATACGATAGACCCTATCTTTTAAACGAAATCATGGCGCAGCGGTGACACATCGGGTAATCTTCGCGCTTCGCGCAGCGCAGGTGGAGAAAATTGATGAGCGACGAACTGAAAAATAAAAGCGGCAAGGTCAAAGTGATGTATGTCCGCAGTGATGATGATTCTGACAGACGCACCCATAACCCGCGTACCGGGAAAGGGGGAGGACGCCCAGGAAAATCTCGTGTTGACGGCCGTAGCCGCCCTGCCCGCGATGAACGTAACAGCCGCGGCGATGACCGCAAACGTGACGATCGTAAACGCGATGATTTCGATCGTGACAGCTCTTCTCCGTGGCGTACCGTCTCGCGAGCACCAAACGATGATGCGGCGGTGAAGCCGGATCACGGCGGGATCAGCGGTAAAAGCTTTATCGATCCGGAAGTATTACGTCGCCAGCGCGCGGAAGAGACCCGCGTTTACGGTGAGAATGCTTGTCAGGCGCTGTTCCAGAGCCGTCCGGAAGCGATTGTTCGCGCCTGGTTTGTGCAGAGCGTTACCCCGCGTTTCAAAGAGGCGCTGCGCTGGATGGCGGCGAACCGCAAAGCTTATCACGTGGTTGATGAAGCTGAACTGGCAAAAGCGTCCGGTACCGAGCATCACGGCGGCGTTTGCTTCCTGATTAAGAAACGTAACGGTACCTCCGTGGCTCAGTGGGTCGCCAAAGCTGATGCCGAAGATTGCGTTCTGGCGCTGGAAGATGTCGGTAATCCGCACAACCTCGGTGCGATCATGCGTAGCTGTGCGCATTTTGGTGTCAAGGGTGTGGTGGTGCAGGATGCCGGCATGCTGGAATCTGGCGCGGCAATCCGTACCGCAGAAGGTGGTGCAGAACACGTCGAACCGATCACCGGCGACAGCTTTATCGACACTCTGGAGCAGTTCCGCAAAGCGGGCTACGCTATTGTTTCGACCTCCAGCCATAACGGTACGCCGTTACATAAGGCTGAGCTGCCGAAGAAAATGGTGCTGGCATTAGGCCAGGAGCGCGATGGCCTGTCTGATGCGGCGATCTCCAGTGCCGATCTTAACGTTGCCATTGAAGGTACCGGCAATGTTGAAAGCCTGAACGTTTCCGTAGCGACCGGCGTATTGCTGGCCGAGTGGTGGCGTCAGAATAAGGTCTGATGGCCGAGTTCAGTTGAAAAAATGCCAGCGTTACGCTGGCATTTTTGTTTCTGCAAAAGGCGGAGGTCAGGCATCTCCGGCCGGTAATACCGGCATCCAGTCAATGGGAGACTCGCCGCGCTCGGCCAGCCACTGGTTAGTCTGGACGAAGTGATTACTGCCAAAGAAGCCGCGATGGGCGGAAAGCGGCGAAGGATGCGGCGCTTTCAGCACGCAATGGCGTTGCCTGTCGATAATCGCCCCTTTTTTCTGCGCATGGGCGCCCCACAGTAAAAATACAACCCCTTCCCGATGTTCGTTGATCAATGAAATGACCTTATCGGTAAAGGTTTCCCAGCCAAGACTGGCATGCGAATGGGCCTGACCTGCCCGCACCGTCAGGACCGTATTAAGCAGCAGTACCCCTTGTCGTGCCCAGCTCTCCAGATAACCATGCGTCGGACGGCTGAATCCCGGAATCGTCCCTTCCAGTTCTTTATACATATTGAGCAGCGACGGCGGCGTCTGAATCCCCGGAAGCACGGAAAAGGCCAGGCCGTGAGCCTGTCCGGGCCCGTGATACGGATCTTGCCCAAGAATAACCACTTTGACATCGCCAAGTTCGGTATAACGAAAGGCATTGAAGACATCTTTTTGCGGCGGATAAATCGTCATACCCGACTGGCGCTCTTCGGCGACAGTTTTGAGGGTATTCACAAAATAGGGCTGCTGCTTCTCTTCCGCCAGCACGTCGTGCCAGGTCAACGGGGTGGTCATCTTGCTCTCCTGCAAAGTGTCATTGCTATAGCTTAACTGCTTCTTTCTGCATAACAAAATCCCCGGTGTCTGACTGACGGTTTGTATGCAAAAAAATTGAAAATTTACAAAAATATTTTGCATTGGCTCTGGCGTAACTTGATGTAAAACAATAATATCCTCCTATACCCATTTTTATTGAGTGGTTTTTGTTGATTTAAGTCAATGAATGCCGGTTGTTTGGCTGATATACATACACTCAGACAACAATGGTTTTACCAATTGGCCGGGAACGGGCCAGGAAAACGAATAAATATTGCCTAAGGGAGGCATCAAATGATTACTGGTATCCAAATTACTAAAGCTGCAAACGACGACCTGCTGAACTCTTTCTGGCTGCTGGACAGCGAAAAAGGCGAAGCCCGCTGCCTGTGCGCTAAAGGGGGTTTTGCTGAAGATGACGTGGTTGCGGTTAATAAACTGGGTGAAATCGAATACCGCGAAATTCCGCTCGATGTGAAACCGGAAGTCCGTGTAGAAGGTGGCCAGCACCTGAACGTTAACGTGCTGCGTCGTGAAACGCTGCTGGATGCGGTTGAACATCCGGAAAAATACCCGCAGCTGACGATTCGTGTCTCTGGCTACGCGGTACGCTTTAACTCCCTGACACCAGAACAGCAGCGCGACGTTATAGCTCGTACCTTTACTGAAAGCCTGTAAGTCGACGCTTAAACCTAAAAACGCCGGGATATCCCGGCGTTTTTTTGTTACTGCTGATTTTCACCAGCGCTGCCGCTTGGTTTACGGCGCTTGCCAATATTTTTGGCATCGCGGTGACGTTTTTTCACTCGCGGTTTCTCTTTATCTTTCTCTTTTTTCTGCTCGGCGCGTTTAGCCAGTACCTTTTTGGACGGCTTACCGGTCAGCTTCTCACTCGGTGCGCGGGTCGTCGGGCGCAGTTCATCAATAACGCGCGCTTTGAGCGGCTCGTCGATATAGCGACCAATTTTACCCAACAGCAGATGGTCATGAGCTTCAACCAGAGAAATGGCGACGCCTTTTTTCCCCGCGCGGCCGGTGCGTCCGATTCGATGCAGATAGGTATCCGCCGTGCGCGGCATGTCGAAGTTGAAAACGTGGCTAACGTCCGGAATATCTATCCCGCGGGCAGCAACATCGGTGGCAATCAGCACATTCATACGACCGTCGGTCATACGTTTGATTGCTTCGTTACGCTTGGCCTGCACCATTTCGCCTTCCAGCCAGCAGGTATTGATCCCCGCTTCGCGCAGCCAGGAGGCCAGTTCATGAACGCGCTCGCGCTTACGCACAAAGACGATAGAGCGGGTCGCATCCGGCTGTTTCAGCAGGTTAACCAGTAATGCGGTTTTATGCTTAATGTCATCGGCGCGATAGTACCACTGATGAATTTTCTTACGTTCGCGCGTGGAAGGACTGGCGGAAACTTCAACGGGCTCTTCCAGCAGGCGCTCGGCAAAGTCTTTAATCGCATCGCCTTCGAGAGTCGCGGAAAACAGCATGGTCTGCTTACGCCAGCGGGTTTCACCGGCAATGTGCTCGATATCCTGCGCGAAGCCCATATCCAGCATACGGTCCGCCTCATCGAGGATCAGCGTTTCGACCGCCCGGCAGTCGAAGTTTTCTTCTTTAATGTATTGCAGCAGTCGGCCGGTGGTCGCGACCACAATATCCTGGTTCTCGCTGAATACTTCCGCGTGGTTCATGTATGCGACACCGCCGGTGATGGTGGCAATGTCCAGGTGCGTGTGTGCGGCCAGCTCACGGGCATGGTCGGCAACCTGCATTGCCAGCTCACGGGTCGGCGTCAGGATAAGAATACGCGGTGGTCCCGACTTCTTACGCGGGAAATCAAGCAGGTGCTGCAACGCTGGCAGCAGATACGCCGCTGTTTTACCGGTACCTGTCGGGGCTGAACCGAGAATATCACGGCCATCAAGCGCAGGCGGAATAGCGGCGGCCTGAATGGCTGTCGGGCGTGTGAAACCTTTTTCCTGGAGGGCTTCCAGAAGGTTTTCGTCGAGTTCAAGTTCGGAAAAAGTCGTTACAGTCATGATCTACCTCTGAGTGGACCGACGATTATAGACGTTACGGGCGTAATGTTCATCTGTTTGTAAGGCTATCTGTTCTCCGGTATTGTGCATAGCTTCAGTCTCAGGAGTTTTTGTTCGCAAGGTTATTCAGGATGTCTCAGTCGAAGTTTGCGCTGCCGCGCAATGGTTTTACGTTTAAACAGTTCTTTGTTGCTCACGACCGTTGTGCGATGAAAGTGGGCACCGACGGCATTCTGCTAGGCGCGTGGGCGCCGATCGCCCAGGTAAAACACGTGCTGGATATCGGGACCGGTAGCGGTTTACTGGCTTTAATGCTGGCTCAGCGAACCGACGATCGGGTCATGCTGGATGCGGTAGAACTCGATGAAGAGGCGACGGCGCAGGCGCGCGAAAACGTGGCGACCTCCCCGTGGGGGGCGCGTATCCAGGTGCATCAGGGGGATATTCAACAGTGGCAGCCCGCGCAAACCCGACGCTATGAACTGATTGTCAGCAACCCGCCTTTTTTTGCCGAAGGTGTGCCCTGTGCAACATCGCAGCGCGAACAGGCGCGATATACGACGACGCTCGATCACGTCACGCTCTTAACCTGCGCCGCAGAGTCGATTACCGAAGAGGGCTTTTTCTGCGTGGTGTTACCGGTGGATATTGGCAATGCGTTTGTTCAACGCGCCCAAACCATGGGCTGGCATCTGCGTTTGCGCACCGATGTCGCGGAGACGGAAATGCGCCCGCCGCACCGCGTACTGCTGGCTTTCTCGCCGACCGCGGGGGAGTGTTTCAGCGATCGGCTGATTGTCCGTGGGCCTGAACAGCAATACTCCGAAGGGTTTACTGCCCTGACCCAGGACTTTTACCTCTTTATGTGAGCCAGAGGCGACAGAATTGACGGGTCGCTATCCGCAAGTTGTTCCGGGTAATCCAGGGTATAGTGCAGCCCGCGACTCTCTTTACGTTGCATTGCGCAGCGAACGATCAGTTCGGCCACCTGCACCAGATTGCGTAACTCCAGCAAATTATTCGACACGCGGAAGCGGGCATAATATTCGTCGAGTTCCTGCTGTAACATGGTGATTCGTCGTAGCGCACGCTCCAGCCGACGGGTGGTGCGGACAATCCCCACGTAGTCCCACATCAACAGTCTCAGCTCGTGCCAGTTATGTTGAATCACCACCAGTTCATCGGGGATCTCAACCTGACTTTCATCCCAGGAAGGGAGGGCGTTAACCGCTTGAGCCAGCGGCATGCGCTGGAGAATATCCTCGGCCGCGGACCAGCCGTAAACCAGGCATTCGAGCAGCGAATTTGACGCCATGCGGTTAGCCCCGTGCAGTCCGGTGTAGCTCACTTCGCCAATCGCATACAGCCCGTCAACATCGGTACGTCCGTTGTCATCAACCATCACGCCGCCGCAGGTATAGTGGGCGGCGGGGACAATCGGTACGGGCTCTTTTGTCAGATCGATACCCAGGCCGAGCAGCTTTTCGTAGATCATCGGGAAATGCTGACGAATAAAAGCTTCAGGCTTATGGCTGATGTCGAGATACATACAATCGACGCCGAGGCGTTTCATCTCATGGTCAATCGCGCGGGCGACGATATCGCGTGGCGCCAGCTCGCCGCGTTCGTCAAAATCGGGCATGAACCGGGTACCGTCCGGACGTTTCAGGTATGCGCCTTCGCCGCGCAATGCTTCGGTTAACAGGAAATTGCGCGCCTGCGGATGGTACAACGCGGTGGGGTGAAACTGGTTGAATTCGAGGTTGGCCACGCGACAGCCGGCGCGCCAGGCCATAGCAATACCATCGCCGGAGGAGACATCCGGGTTGGTGGTGTACTGATAGACTTTCGCCGCCCCGCCGGTGGCCAGCACCACGGATTTCGCGCTGCAGGTCTCGACCTTTTCTTTATTCCGGTTCCAGATCCAGGCGCCAACCACCCGACGTGTCCCCGGCAGGCCGATTTTATCGGAAATGATCAAATCGACGGCGTTACTTCGCTCCAGAATACGAATATTCGGATGCGCGAGCGCCTTGCCTACCAGCGTCGTTTCCACCGCTTTACCGGTGGCATCGGCAGCGTGGAGGATACGGCGATGGCTATGGCCACCTTCACGGGTCAGGTGATAGCTCTGTTCGCCGTTGGCCTGGGTCTGAGTATCAAACAGCACGCCCTGGTCGATAAGCCATTGCACGCAAGGCCTGGCGTTGCTGGCGACGAAAGAGACTGCATGGCGATCGCACAGGCCGGCTCCGGCGATGAGCGTATCTTCAACGTGAGATTCCACGCTGTCGGTTTCATCAAAAACGGCGGCAATGCCGCCTTGCGCGTAGAGCGTTGAACCTTCGCTGACAGGGCCTTTGCTCAGTACGGCGACGGAGCTGTGCTCCGCCAGACGTAGCGCAAGGGATAAACCGGCAGCGCCGCTGCCGATAATCAGCACATCACAGGAGAAGTCAGGAGTCGTATTCATTGTCTTTGTTTAATTTACTAAACACATTTTTGCCACAATAGCACCAGGTCGTGATGAATCGTACATTTTTTTTACTGAACGTTGTGGAAACTAAACATAAGCGGGCGGGGCGGGGCTGTGTAAACGAAAGAAAATATTTGCGAAGCAGATCGTTAGCTTCAGATTTTATAGTGAAATAAAAGCGATGTTACGTTACCCTTCTGGCGGACCTTACGCTTTTTCTTCATCATCTTACCTGGCGTTGAGTTGCGGGACATATAATGAGAGATAACAAATCGTCCGCCGTTGCCAGACAAAAATCAAAGGCGTAACGGAACTTTATTGTTTTCAGACACTCCAATCGTCTGCTTGCTCATATTGCAGTGATTGGGTAGTGCTTTGAAGACGCATGGGAATTGGGTTTGGGGAGACATTACCTCGGATGAGCGAGCAGTTAACGGATCAGGTCCTCGTCGAACGGGTCCAGAAAGGAGATCAGAAAGCGTTTAACTTGCTGGTGGTGCGCTATCAGCATAAGGTCGCGAGCCTGGTCTCCCGCTATGTGCCACCGGGCGATATCCCTGACGTTGTTCAGGAGTCGTTCGTAAAAGCATGGCGCGCGCTGGAGTCCTTCCGGGGGGATAGTGCTTTTTATACCTGGTTATATCGCATCGCCGTAAATACGGCGAAGAATTATCTGGTAGCTCAGGGACGCCGCCCACCGTCCAGCGATGTTGACGCCAATGAGGCAGAAAACTTCGAAAGTGGTGGGGCGCTGAAAGAAATTTCGAACCCTGAGAACTTAATGTTGTCAGAAGAACTGAGACAAATAGTTTTTCGTACCATTGAATCACTCCCGGAAGATTTACGCATGGCAATTACGTTGCGGGAGCTGGATGGCCTGAGCTATGAAGAGATAGCCGCTATCATGGATTGCCCGGTAGGAACGGTACGTTCGCGCATTTTCCGGGCACGAGAAGCTATTGATAATAAAGTTCAACCGCTTATCAGGCGTTGACGATAGCGGAATACTGAAAAGGGTATCAGGCATGCAGAAAGAAAAACTTTCGGCCTTAATGGATGGTGAAACGCTGGATAACGAGCTGCTCAATGAGCTGAGCCGTTCTTCTGAAATGCAAAAGACCTGGGAGAGCTACCATCTCATCCGCGATTCGCTGCGAGGCGATACCGCTGAGATGCTCCATTTTGATATCTCAGCCCGCGTCATGGCCGCCATTGAGAACGAGCCCGTTCGTCAGGCGGTGCCGCTTATTCCTGAATCTCAGCCAGCACCACATCAGTGGCGTCAGATGCCTTTCTGGCAGAAAGTCCGCCCGTGGGCCAGTTCTCTGACTCAGATGGGGGTTGCGGCATGCGTTTCGCTTGCTGTTATCGTCGGCGTCCAGCAGTATAATGGGCATAGCGAATCTGCTCAGCAGCCCGAAGCGCCTGTTTTCAACACCATGCCGATGATGGGTAAAGCCAGCCCGGTAAGCCTCGGCGTTCCGGCTGATGCTTCCGCAGGGAGCGGCCAGCAGGCTCAGGTGCAAGAACAGCGCCGCCGTATTAATGCTATGCTGCAGGACTATGAATTGCAGCGTCGCCTGCACGCAGAACAGCTTCAGTTTGGTCAGGCCCAGACTCAGCAAGCCGCTGTTCAGGTGCCAGGCTATCAAACTTTAGGAACGCAATCGCAGTAATGAAGCAACTTTGGTGTGCCATGTCGCTCATGGCAGGCAGCCTGTTCTTCTCTGTCAACGCCTCGGCTGATACATCGTCCGGGGCGTTGTTGCAGCAAATGAACCTGGCCAGCCAGTCCCTTAACTATGAGCTGTCTTTCGTCAGCATCAACAAACAGGGCGTTGAGTCGCTGCGTTATCGTCACGCGCGGCTGAACAATCAACCTCTTGCCCAGCTTTTACAACTCGATGGCCCACGCCGGGAAGTTGTACTGCGCGGCAATGAAATCAGCTATTTTGAGCCGGGGCTCGATCCGTTCACGCTGAACGGCGACTATATCGTCGATTCGTTACCCTCGCTGGCCTACACCGATTTTAAGCGACTGGCTGCCTACTACGACTTTATCTCCGTTGGGCGAACCCGTATTGCCGACAGGCTTTGCGAAGTGATTCGCGTCGTCGCGCGGGACGGTACGCGCTATAGCTATATCGTCTGGCTGGATGCGGAAACCAAACTGCCCATGCGCGTCGATTTGCTTGACCGCGACGGGGAAACGCTGGAGCAGTTCCGGGTCGTATCCTTTAACGTTGGCGACAAGGTCAGCAGCAGCATGGAAACCTTAGCGAAAGCAAGCCTGCCGCCTCAGCTGTCGGTGCCGGAAGGGGGCGATAAAGCCAACTTTAACTGGGCGCCGACCTGGCTACCGCAGGGCGTTTCCGAAGTCTCCAGCAGCCAGCGCCGTCTGCCGACCTTTGATGGTCCGGTTGAGTCCCGCCTTTACTCTGATGGGCTGTTTAGCTTCTCGATTAACGTGAATCGCGCATCGGCAAACAGCAGCGATCAGCTGTTGCGTACCGGGCGTCGTACCGTGAGCACGACGGTACGTGATAACGCCGAGATAACCGTGGTTGGCGAGCTGCCGCCGCAGACGGCTAAACGCATCTCCGACAGCATCAAATTCAGGGCTGTGCAATGATTAAAGAGTGGGCCACGGTCGTCTCCTGGCGTAATGGAATGGCGCAAGTACACTGTGATGTTAAAGCCTCGTGCAGCAGCTGCGCCTCGCGCGCCGGCTGCGGTAGCCGGGTGCTGAACAAGCTGGGGCCGCAAACCAGCCACACGATCAGCGTTCCCAGCGAACAGCCGCTGTCCGCCGGGCAAAAAGTCGAGCTGGGGATTGCCGAAAGCAGCCTGCTGGGCTCGGCGGTTTTAGTCTATATGGCGCCGCTGGTTGGGCTGTTTGCAATGGCGTCTGTTTTTCAGGTCTTGTTTGCAAATGATTTCGCTTCGCTGTGTGGTGCGCTACTCGGCGGCGTCGGTGGATTTCTGGTGGCGCGCGGGCTTTCGCCCGGATTAGCCGCTCGCCAGTCGTGGCAGCCCGTTATTATTAGCGTTGGCCTGCCGCCAGATTTGGTGCGTGTAGAGACTCCCTCTTCAGAACCAGGCCAGTGAATCCACTGGCCTTTATTTTTGATTTATTACCCCCGCCAGAACACATCATTTGCTACGGTTATGCTGCTGGTAAGAGCATTTCCTGGTTTCGCGGATGTAGTGTAGAATGCGGCGTTTTCGGATTAAAAAACGTCAGGCACAGAACAGCGGCCTCATGATACGCGTAAGGCATAATTAACTCTAAAATATGAAGAATATACGTAACTTTTCAATCATCGCTCATATCGACCACGGTAAATCGACGTTGTCTGACCGTATCATCCAGATTTGCGGTGGCCTTTCCGATCGTGAAATGGAAGCCCAGGTACTGGACTCCATGGATCTTGAACGTGAGCGTGGCATCACCATTAAGGCGCAAAGCGTCACCCTGGATTACAAGGCGACCAACGGCGAAACCTACCAGCTGAACTTCATCGATACCCCGGGGCACGTCGACTTCTCTTATGAGGTGTCACGTTCGCTCGCCGCATGTGAAGGTGCGCTGCTGGTGGTCGATGCGGGTCAGGGAGTGGAAGCTCAGACGCTGGCCAACTGCTATACCGCCATGGAAATGGATCTGGAAGTGGTGCCGGTTCTCAACAAAATCGACCTGCCTGCTGCCGATCCGGAGCGCGTAGCCGATGAAATCGAAGACATCGTCGGTATCGATGCGGCCGATGCGGTGCGCTGCTCGGCGAAAACCGGCGTCGGCGTTCCCGATGTTCTGGAACGTCTGGTGCGTGATATCCCACCGCCGGAAGGCGATGCGGATGCCCCGCTGCAGGCGCTGATCATCGACTCCTGGTTTGATAACTATCTTGGCGTTGTGTCGCTGGTGCGTATCAAGAACGGCACGATGCGCAAAGGCGACAAAATCAAAGTCATGAGCACCGGTCAGGTCTATAACGCCGATCGCCTGGGTATCTTCACGCCAAAACAGGTTGACCGTACCGAGCTGAAATGCGGCGAGGTAGGCTGGTTGGTGTGTGCCATTAAAGATATCCTCGGCGCGCCGGTTGGCGATACCCTGACGACGTCACGTAACCCGGCGGACAAGGCTCTGCCAGGCTTTAAGAAAGTGAAACCGCAGGTGTACGCCGGTCTGTTCCCGGTGAGCTCCGATGATTATGAAGCCTTCCGTGATGCGCTTGGCAAACTGAGCCTGAACGATGCCTCTCTGTTCTATGAGCCGGAAAGTTCAACGGCGCTGGGCTTCGGCTTCCGCTGTGGCTTCCTCGGCCTGCTGCACATGGAGATCATCCAGGAGCGTCTGGAACGCGAATACGACCTGGATCTGATTACCACCGCGCCGACGGTTGTCTACGAAGTGGAAACCACGTCGAAAGAGGTCATCTATGTCGATAGCCCGTCCAAGCTGCCGCCGCTGAATAACATTCAGGAGCTGCGTGAGCCGATCGCGGAATGTCATATGCTGCTGCCGCAAGAGTTCCTCGGCAACGTCATCACGCTGTGTATTGAGAAGCGTGGCGTGCAGACCAACATGGTTTATCACGGTAAACAAGTTGCGCTGACCTATGAAATTCCGATGGCGGAAGTGGTTCTCGATTTCTTTGACCGTCTGAAGTCCACCTCCCGTGGCTACGCGTCGCTGGATTACAACTTCAAACGCTTCCAGGCATCCAACATGGTGCGCGTGGACGTGCTGATCAACGGCGAGCGTGTTGATGCGCTGGCGCTGATCACCCACAACGATAACGCGCCGTACCGCGGTCGTGAGCTGGTGGAGAAGATGAAAGAGCTGATCCCACGCCAGCAGTTCGATATCGCGATTCAGGCGGCTATCGGCAACCACATTATTGCCCGTTCGACCGTCAAACAGCTGCGTAAAAACGTACTGGCGAAATGCTACGGCGGCGACGTCAGCCGTAAGAAAAAGCTGCTGCAAAAGCAGAAAGACGGTAAGAAACGTATGAAGCAAGTGGGTAACGTTGAGCTGCCGCAGGAAGCGTTCCTCGCCATTCTGCACGTCGGTAAAGACGGAAAATAACCATTAAGGAGTTGGCATGGCGAACATGTTTGCCCTGATCCTGGTGATTGCAACCGTGATCACGGGGCTTTTGTGGTGCCTGGATAAATTCATCTTTGCACCAAAACGTCGTGAACGTCAGGCCGCTGCTCAGGCAGCGACCGGTGATAGCCTCGACAAGCAAACGTTGAAGAAAGTCGGCCCGAAACCGGGCTGGCTGGAAACGGGAGCCTCGGTATTTCCGGTGCTGGCGATCGTCCTGGTGGTGCGCTCATTTATTTATGAGCCGTTTCAAATCCCGTCAGGTTCGATGATGCCAACGCTGCTGATCGGCGATTTTATTCTGGTCGAGAAGTTTGCCTACGGCATCAAAGATCCGATCTACCAGAAAACGCTGATCGAAACCGGTCATCCGAAACGTGGCGATATCGTGGTGTTCAAATACCCGGAAGATCCGCGTCTGGACTACATTAAGCGCGCTGTTGGCTTACCGGGCGATAAGATTACCTACGATCCGGTGGCAAAACAGGTCACTATCCAGCCGGGCTGCAGCTCCGGTCAGGCATGTGGTAATGCACTGCCGGTGACTTACTCCAACGTTGAGCCCAGCGATTTCGTCCAGACGTTCTCGCGTCAGAACGGTGGGGAAGCGACCAGCGGTTTCTGGCAGTTGCCGAAAGGCGAAAGCAAGGCTGACGGTATTCGTCTGACCGAGCGCAAAGAGACGCTGGGTGAGGTGACTCACCGCATTCTGACCGTGCCGATTGCTCAGGATCAGGTTGGAATGTACTACCGCCAGTCCGGCCTGCCGTTGGCCACCTGGATTGTGCCGCCGGGTCATTACTTCATGATGGGTGACAACCGTGATAACAGCGCTGACAGCCGTTACTGGGGCTTTGTGCCAGAGGCCAATCTGGTGGGTAAAGCCACGGCGATCTGGATGAGCTTCGAAAAACAGGAAGGTGAATGGCCGACCGGCGTGCGTTTATCGCGTATCGGTAGCATTCATTAATTTCCCTGCCTTATTCACGCTGCCGCTGCAATATTGGCAGCGTGAATTATTTAATATTTAAATCTATTCAAACTAACGACATCCCTTGTCGTTGCGTATAGAATATCCCCCCGAAGTTTTGGTTGTCTCTCGTAAGAGTGACACTGCACACGAAACCGCGTTGGTTGATTTTACTCTGAATAATTTGGGTTGCAGAAAGGCGGCAGGCAAGCGCACAGGCAATCTGAATGGGGACAGGGCTGCCCAGGTCGGTTTCGTGTGCTGCATTTTTGACGCATTCATTTATTGGTAACGCATGAACCCCATCGTAATTAATCGGCTTCAACGGAAGCTGGGCTACACTTTTCATCATCAGGAGCTGTTGCAACAGGCATTAACTCACCGCAGTGCCAGCAGCAAACACAATGAGCGCCTGGAATTTTTAGGTGACTCAATTTTGAGTTTTGTGATCGCGAATGCGCTCTATCACCGTTTCCCTCGGGTGGACGAAGGCGATATGAGCCGCATGCGCGCAACGCTGGTACGAGGCAACACGCTGGCGGAGATCGCCCGCGAGTTTGAACTGGGTGAGTGTCTGCGCCTTGGCCCGGGTGAGTTGAAAAGCGGCGGCTTCCGTCGCGAGTCTATTCTGGCAGATACCGTTGAAGCGTTGATTGGCGGGGTATTCCTCGACAGCGATATCCAGAACGTTGAGCGCCTGATTCTCACCTGGTACCAAACTCGTCTGGACGAAATCAGTCCTGGCGATAAGCAAAAAGATCCAAAGACCCGTTTGCAGGAGTACCTGCAAGGTCGCCACCTGCCGCTGCCTTCCTATCTGGTAGTGCAGGTGCGCGGTGAAGCACACGATCAGGAATTTACTATCCACTGCCAGGTCAGTGGCCTGAGTGAACCGGTGGTAGGCACAGGTTCCAGCCGTCGCAAGGCGGAGCAGGCTGCCGCCGAACAGGCGCTGAAAAAGCTGGAGCTGGAATGAGCATCGATAAAAGTTATTGTGGGTTTGTCGCCATCGTTGGCCGCCCGAACGTGGGTAAATCCACGCTGTTGAACAAACTGCTTGGGCAGAAGATTTCGATCACTTCCCGTAAAGCGCAGACCACCCGTCACCGCATTGTCGGCATCCATACCGAAGGACCGTATCAGGCAATTTATGTTGATACCCCGGGCCTGCATATGGAAGAGAAACGGGCGATCAACCGCCTGATGAACAAAGCGGCGAGCAGTTCCATTGGCGACGTTGAACTGGTGATTTTCGTTGTCGAAGGCACGCGCTGGACGGCCGATGACGAAATGGTGCTGGGCAAATTACGTGATGCCAGAGCGCCGGTGATTCTGGCGGTCAATAAAGTAGATAACGTGCAGGAGAAGGCCGATCTGCTGCCGCACCTGCAGTTCCTGGCGAGCCAGATGAACTTCCTCGATATCGTGCCAATTTCTGCGGAAACAGGGATGAATGTCGATACCATCGCCGGGATCGTACGCAAACATCTGCCGGAAGCGATTCATCACTTCCCGGAAGATTATATTACCGACCGCTCACAGCGCTTTATGGCCTCTGAAATCATCCGCGAAAAGCTGATGCGTTTTCTTGGTGCCGAGCTGCCGTATTCGGTGACGGTTGAGATCGAACGTTTCCAGACCAACGAACGCGGCGGTTATGATATTAACGGCCTGATTCTGGTTGAGCGTGAAGGTCAGAAGAAGATGGTCATTGGCAACAAAGGCGCCAAAATCAAAACCATCGGTATTGAAGCGCGTAAAGACATGCAGGATATGTTCGAAGCGCCGGTTCACCTCGAACTGTGGGTGAAAGTCAAATCCGGCTGGGCCGACGACGAGCGCGCGCTGCGCAGCCTCGGCTACGTTGACGATCTCTGAGTTTGATACACCATGGCTTTCGTGGTGCAGGCAGGCGGCAAGACCGTGAGTCCCCGGGAGCTTACTTTAGTCAGTGATTCGGCTGAAAGGGTGCGGCCAACGCACCTGCAACCTGAAAGACGACGAGTATGATGGAAGGCTGGCAGCGCGCTTTCGTTCTGCATAGTCGTCCCTGGAGCGAAACCAGCCTGATGCTGGACGTCTTCACGGAAGAGTCGGGTCGCGTGCGCCTGGTAGCAAAAGGCGCACGTTCCAGACGCTCCAACCTCAAAGGCGCCCTCCAGCCTTTTACCCCCTTACTCCTGCGCTTTGGCGGGCGTGGCGAAGTGAAAACGCTTCGCAGCGCCGAAGCCGTTTCATTGGCGCTTCCGCTCAGCGGCATCACGCTTTACAGCGGTCTGTATGTCAATGAGCTGCTTTCCCGCGTGCTCGAACATGAAACGCGCTTCTCCGAACTCTTTTTCGATTATCTGCACTGTCTGCAGGCGTTGGCTGGCGCAAGCGGTACACCAGAGCCGGCGTTGCGCCGCTTTGAACTGGCGCTGCTGGGACACCTGGGCTATGGCGTTGACTTCCTCCACTGTGCCGGCAGCGGCGAAGCGGTGGATGACACCATGACCTATCGCTACCGTGAAGAAAAAGGTTTTATTGCCAGCGTGGTTATTGATAACAACACCTTTACCGGGCACCATTTGAAGGCGCTGGCTAACCGTGAGTTCCCGGATAGCGACGCGCTACGTGCCGCAAAGCGCTTTACCCGTATCGCCCTGAAACCGTATCTTGGCGGTAAACCGCTAAAGAGCCGGGAGCTGTTTCGCCAGTTTATGCCCGCCCGCGCGGCGCGAGCAGCAGATAAAACGAATAACGATCAATGAGGATTGTCATGGCTGAATTACTGTTAGGGGTCAATATTGACCATATTGCGACACTGCGTAACGCTCGCGGCACGGCCTATCCGGATCCGGTGCAGGCGGCCTTTATCGCCGAGCAGGCTGGCGCCGACGGGATTACCGTGCACCTGCGCGAAGACCGCCGTCACATTACCGACCGCGATGTGCGTATCCTGCGCCAGACGCTGGATACCCGAATGAACCTGGAGATGGCGGTCACCGAAGAGATGCTGACCATCGCCTGTGAGACCAAACCGCACTTCTGCTGTCTGGTTCCGGAAAAACGTCAGGAAGTGACGACGGAAGGCGGTCTGGATGTGGCGGGTCAGCGCGACAAAATGCGCGATGCCTGCACGCGCCTTGCCGATGCCGGTATTCTGGTCTCGCTGTTCATCGATGCCGATGTTGAGCAAATTAAGGCTGCGGCGGACGTCGGCGCGCCGTATATCGAAATCCATACCGGTTGCTATGCGGATGCCGAAACCGACGCCCGGCAGGCCGCAGAGCTTGAGCGTATCGCCACGGCGGCCGCCTATGCCGCGAGCCTGGGCCTCAAGGTTAATGCCGGTCACGGCCTGACCTACCATAACGTGCAGGCGATCGCCCGTATTCCGGAGATGCATGAGCTGAACATTGGTCATGCGATCATCGGTCGTGCGGTGATGAGCGGCCTGAAAGAAGCGGTTGCCGAGATGAAACGCCTGATGCAGGAAGCTCGCGCGTAATGGCTATTCTGGGGCTGGGTACCGATATTGTTGAAATTGCCCGTATTGAAGCGGTGATCGCCCGCAGCGGCGATCGTCTCGCCCGGCGCGTGCTCAGCGACAACGAGTGGGCGATATGGGCACAGCACCAGCAGCCGGTTCGTTTTCTGGCAAAGCGTTTTGCGGTGAAAGAGGCGGCGGCGAAAGCCCTGGGGACCGGTATCCGTAACGGTCTGGCTTTTAATCAGTTTGAGGTTTACAACGACGAACTGGGCAAGCCTAAGCTACGGCTGTGGGGCGAAGCGAAGAATCTGGCGGAGCGTCTGGGCGTCAGAAGCATTCACGTGACGCTGGCCGATGAGCGCCATTACGCTTGTGCAACGGTTATCGTGGAGAGTTAGCGCCCGCTGTCCGCGGTATCAGATTTTGTCCGCGTGATGCATTAGCACGAACTTGTCCCACAGCTGCTCTTCATTTTCAACGTGTGCCGGGTCTTTCAGAATCGTATTCGGGATCGGGCACACTTTCTGGCAGGTGGGCGTTTCATAGTGGCCCACGCATTCCGTGCAGCGGTCGCTGTTAATTTCATAAATGCTGTCACCCATCGAAATGGCCTCGTTAGGGCATTCCGGTTCGCACATATCGCAGTTGATGCATTTTTTGGTGATTAACAGCGCCATCGGGAAATTCTCAGAAACAACACAAACAGGGCGGGCATTATACGCCCATTTTCTGTTCACACCAGTTTTTTCACCAGCGCTTCGCTGTGCCGGATACGGTCCGGCGCATGTTCAAGATCCTGTTGAACCAGCGCCATAAACAGCAGATCGGTGAGCATCATCTGCGCGCTGGTGGAGGAGATCGCCGCGCTGCGGGTCGCCTGCTCTTCGGCGATAGTATACAGGCACTGCGTGGCCTGCTGTTGCAGGGCGTTGGGGGTGAAGCCAGTGATCGCCAGGATCCGACAGCCCACGCGCAGCGCTTCTCCGGCGGCCATATTGATTTCACGACGTTCGCCAGAGTAGGAGATAGCTAACAGCAGGTCGTCTGACGACATGGCCTGTACGGTGGCGAGCAGGGCATGCATATCCTGTTCGGAAACCGCGTTAATGCCGATCTTCATTAGCTTCCAGCTAAAATTGCGCGCCACCAGGCCGGATGCGCCAATACCGGTAATAATCACCCGGCGCGCATTCCGCAGCAGCGCCACGGCTTCCAGCAGCTTCTCTTCGCTGTTCACATCCAGCGAGGCGTGCATGGCGGCCACGTTATCCTTAATCAGTTTCTCGCCGACCAGACGCAGCGGATCGTCGCCGCGGATCTGGTTATGGACCGGCACCGACTGAGGATCGGGTGCACTGGCCAGCGCTTCGCTGAGCGCCAGCTTTAGCGCCGGGAAACCCTTAAACCCCATCTTCTGCGCGAATTTCACGACGCTGGACTGGCTGACGCCTGCCTCACCTGCCAGCTGTTGCGAACTGAGGTGGCGGGTCTGGTCCGGCTGAGCCAGAATAAAGTCTGCCAGCTTCTTATCGCTTGCTGCCAGCGACGGGTAGCGCTGGCGGATGCGGATTAAACAGTTCATCGGTTTTCCTCAGGACAACTTTCGCCCTCTGCTGAAAGAATTTTGTATTCGATTATAAGAGGATTGCGGCGAATTAAAAATTCTACCGCTGAGATTTATTCACGGCGGAGGAACTGCCTCAACGCAGGCTTAACGTCAGCGGATGTTTTCTCTGTTTATGGCACAAGACTGTTAAGCTAGCGGTATCAGAGACAAAATTCGATAAAAAGAGGTCAGGTTTGAAGAGCAGCACGCAGCGAGTGGTTTTTTTTGATCTCGATGGAACGTTGCATCAACAGGATATGTTCGGCAGCTTCTTACGGTACGTCTTGCGTCACCAGCCCCTGAACCTGCTGCTGGTTGTACCGCTGTTGCCGGTGATCCTGGCAGGACTGGCGGTAAATGGCCGGGCGGCGCGCTGGCCGATGAGCCTGCTGCTGTGGGCATCGACGTTCGGACGCAGTGAGCGCGCGCTAAAGCGGCTTGAGGCCGACTTTGTCCGCTGGTTTCGCCAGCGCGTGACGGCTTTTCCGGTGGTGCAGGCCCGGCTGTCGGACTACCTGACCCGGCACGATGCTGACGTCTGGCTGATTACCGGATCGCCGCAATCGCTGGTGGAACAGGTCTACGGGGATACTGCCTGGCTGCCCAGGGTGAACATCATCGCCAGTCGGATGGAACGTCGCTGCGGAGGCTGGGGGCTGTCGCTACGCTGTCTGGGCCATGAAAAGGTGGTGCAACTGGAGCAGAAGATCGGTGCGCCGCTGCAGCTGTACAGCGGCTATAGCGATAGCGAACAGGATAATCCGCTGCTTCATTTTTGCCAGCATCGCTGGCGGGTCACCCCGCAGGGCGATCTCCACCAGTTAGAATAGTGTGCAATGTCTGTCGGCCATGTATAATGCGGCCCGCTTTTTCCGCAGGAGTGCCCGTTTTGTCTGACCATGAACTGAACGATGAATACTGGATGCGTCACGCCCTGACGCTGGCTAAACGCGCCTGGGAAGAGGGCGAAGTGCCGGTCGGCGCCGTGCTGGTGTACAACAATCAGGTTATCGGCGAAGGGTGGAACCGGCCTATCGGGCGTCACGATCCTACGGCGCATGCCGAAATTATGGCGCTGCGTCAGGGTGGACTGGTCCTGCAAAACTATCGCCTGATTGACGCGACGCTGTATGTCACGCTTGAACCCTGTGTGATGTGCGCGGGTGCGATGGTGCATAGCCGGATTTCACGGCTGGTATTTGGTGCCCGGGATGCAAAAACCGGCGCGGCCGGCTCGCTAATTGATGTTCTGCACCATCCGGGTATGAATCATCGGGTGGAGATCAGCGAGGGGATTCTGGCGGAGTCGTGCTCAGGTATGCTCAGCGACTTTTTCCGCTGGCGGCGGGAAGAGAAAAAAGCCTTAAAAAAGGCGCGTCGGGTCGAAGACGCTTAGTGTCCCAATCCGGGAATCTTCAGCCTGGCGTTGTCGACTAACGATTCCGCGCGAAACTGGAAAAAGGGGAGCGCCCGCTGTTCTTTATCCAGTTCATCCGGCATCACCGCCGGATAGTCCCCGGCCAGCGCCAGCCGCTGTTCATCCTTTCTCTCTTTCTCCGACAGGTAGCCCACCAGGCTGATGTGGTATTTGCGGATGTTCTCGACGTAGGCGTATGCCTCGTGACCGCGCGCGTAGCCATATTTCAGCCGGCTGTAATAAGGTTTCTGACTGAGCAGCGGCAGGCGCTGCTTGACGTCCGCCCAGCTGTCGGGATTGCCTTTCTGTTTTTTGGTCAGTGAGATAGCGTCCAGAATATGGGCGTATCCCATATTGTAAGCCGCCAGCGCAAACCAGATTCGTTCATCTTTGGGGACCGAGTCCGGGATTTTATTCATCATATCTTGCAAGTAGCGCATACCGCCGCTGAGGCTCTGCTCCGCATCGGTACGATCGGTTAATCCCAGGCTCTGCGCGGTATTGCGGGTCAGCATCATCATGCCGCGCACCCCGGTGGGCGAAGTAGCCTGCGGATCCCAGTGCGACTCCTGCCATGAAATGGCCGCCAGCAGGCGCCAGTCGATCTGGCGCGCGTATTTCTCAAACATCGGCTGTAGGTCCGGCAGAATATTATCGACGGCGCGCAGGAACGTCCGGGTGTCGACATAATCGAAATCGTTGCCGTGTCCAAGGTATTTTTCTTCCAGTCGCGCCAGGGTGCCGTCTTCATTCATATTGTTGAAGAAATCCAGCATCGCCGCCGAAAGCGAGTTGTCCTCGCTCCTGGCGCTAAACCAGGTCACCGGCTGTTCATCGCTGATATCCAGAGCGACCGCCAGTTCCGGATGCACGCGCTGGAACAGACTAATGGCCACCGAATCCGCAATGGTGTAAGCCACTTCGCCATCGATAACCGCCTGCATCAGCGCTGTCGTCCCGCGCTTTTCATCCACGCGCCAGCCGAGATCCGGGTATTTATTTCCTTTTAGTGTCTGCAGGTCGTTAATGGCGACGTGGCCCGGGGCAATCACCAGCTGTTCCGCCGTGAGGTTGGCGAGGCTGCGTGGGCGCGTGTTGCCCACCCGGTAGACCAGCTGTTGCGACACCGAATAGTAGCCCGGCCCGGCCTGATAGTTTTTGACCCGTTCTGAGTTGTAGACCAGTCCGGCAGCTAACATATCGGCATTACCGTTATCAAGGTCATCAAACAGCTGACTGATATTCTGGCGGACGGTCACTTTCAGCTTGACGCCGAGGTAATCGGCAAACTGTTCCGCCAGCTCGTAATCCAGTCCGTAGGTTTTGTTATTGATGGTCGCGAAGGTGAGCGGCGAATTGATGGTGCTGATGCGCAGCTCGCCGCGCGCCATAATTCCGGCGACACGGTTCTCCGGCTTTCCTGACCACGGGATCGACGGCCACAGGGCGGCCGCCAGCAATAAGGTCACAATGCCGATGAGCAGATAATTAATCTTTAATTTTTTCAGAGAGTTAATCTTCTGCAGCTCTGTGTTCCTCAGCAGGCTATTAGCGGATAAAGTTAAAAGAGAGTCCTCGAATGAGCGGCATTTTGCTTAAGAATGCGTCAGTTGGCAACTTATTCGCGAGGAAGGTCACATTAATTGATAAACCAGGGGAATGATTTTATTTCCACGCAAACGGTTTCGTCGAGGCTCAGGATTCACTATAATGGCGCCCGTTTCCCCCCTGGCTCATATTGAAAGCTGCGAAGACGAGAGACTTATGATGGAAATTTTGCGTGGTTCACCTGCACTGTCGGCATTTCGTGTTAATAAACTGCTGGCACGTTTCCAGGCGGCCAACCTGCCGGTTAGCACAATATATGCAGAGTATGTTCATTTTGCCGAACTGAACGCGCCGTTAAGCGGTGATGAGCGTGAGAGGCTGGCACGACTGCTCAAGTATGGCCCAAACTTAAACAGCCATACCCCAACCGGTAAATTACTGCTCGTCACCCCCCGCCCTGGCACCATCTCCCCCTGGTCTTCTAAAGCTACCGATATTGCCCATAACTGCGGCCTGTCGCAGGTTGTGCGTCTTGAACGCGGCGTGGCGTACTATGTGGAAGCCACTACGCTGAGCGAAGAACAATGGGCCGCTGTCGCGAGTGAACTCCACGACCGGATGATGGAAAGCGTCTTTGACGCGCTGGAAGAGGGCGAAAAGCTGTTCGCTCAGCATCAACCGACGCCGGTGACCAGCGTCGATCTGTTGGGTCAGGGACGTCAGGCGCTGATTGACGCCAACCTCCGTCTGGGGCTGGCGCTGGCGGAAGACGAAATCGATTATCTGCAGGATGCGTTTACCAGGCTTGGCCGCAACCCGAACGACATCGAACTGTATATGTTTGCCCAGGCGAACTCCGAGCACTGCCGCCACAAGATTTTTAACGCCGACTGGGTCATCGACGGCGAACAGCAGCCGAAGTCGCTGTTTAAGATGATCAAAAATACCTTTGAGAAGACCCCGGACTACGTTCTCTCCGCCTATAAAGACAACGCCGCGGTCATGGAAGGTTCTCAGGTAGGGCGCTTCTTCGCCGATCGCGAAAAAGGCCGCTATGACTACCATCAGGAAGACGCCCATATCCTGATGAAAGTGGAAACGCACAACCACCCGACGGCCATCTCTCCGTGGCCGGGGGCGGCGACCGGATCCGGCGGTGAAATCCGCGATGAAGGGGCAACCGGTCGCGGAGCGAAACCGAAAGCCGGTCTGGTCGGTTTCTCAGTCTCTAACCTGCGGATTCCCGGCTTTGAACAGCCGTGGGAAGAAGATTTCGGCAAGCCGGATCGTATTGTGACCGCGCTGGATATCATGACCGACGGCCCGCTGGGCGGCGCCGCGTTTAACAACGAATTCGGTCGCCCGGCGCTGAACGGCTATTTCCGTACCTATGAAGAAAAAGTGACCAGCCACAACGGCGAAGAGCTGCGCGGGTACCACAAACCGATCATGCTGGCGGGCGGTATTGGTAACATTCGCGGCGAGCACGTGCAGAAAGGCGAAATTACCGTTGGGGCGAAACTGATTGTCCTTGGCGGCCCGGCGATGAATATCGGCCTGGGCGGCGGGGCAGCCTCTTCGATGGCATCCGGTCAGTCCGACGCGGATCTTGATTTTGCCTCGGTGCAGCGCGATAACCCGGAAATGGAACGCCGCTGCCAGGAAGTGATCGACCGCTGCTGGCAGCTGGGCGATGCAAACCCGATTCTGTTTATCCACGACGTCGGCGCGGGCGGTTTGTCTAATGCCATGCCGGAACTGGTCAGCGACGGCGGTCGCGGCGGTAAATTCCAGCTGCGCGATATCCTGAGCGATGAGCCGGGGATGAGCCCGCTGGAAATCTGGTGTAACGAATCCCAGGAACGCTATGTGCTGGCGGTCGCGCCGGAACAGCTGCCGCTGTTTGACGAGCTGTGCCGCCGTGAGCGCGCACCGTATGCGGTGATCGGTGAAGCCACCGAAGAACTGCATCTCAATATGAGCGATGCTCACTTCAACGACCAGCCGATCGACCTGCCGCTGGATGTGCTGCTGGGCAAAACGCCGAAAATGACCCGCGATGTGCAGACCCTGAAAGTGAAAGGCGACGCGCTGGATCGTCGGGATATCACTCTCGCCGATGCGGTGAATCGCGTGCTGCACCTGCCGGCGGTTGCAGAGAAAACGTTCCTTGTCACCATCGGCGACCGCACCGTAACCGGGATGGTGGCGCGCGATCAGATGGTCGGCCCCTGGCAGATTCCGGTAGCAAACTGCGCGGTAACCACCGCCAGCCTCGATAGCTACTACGGCGAAGCGATGGCGATTGGCGAACGTGCGCCGGTTGCGCTGCTGGACTTTGCCGCCTCTGCTCGCCTGGCCGTCGGTGAGGCGCTGACCAACGTCGCGGCAACGCAAATTGGCGCGTTAAATCGCGTGAAACTTTCCGCAAACTGGATGGCCGCAGCGGGTCATCCGGGTGAAGATGCCGGTCTGTATGAAGCGGTAAAAGCGGTTGGCGAAGAGCTGTGTCCGGCTCTGGGACTGACCATTCCGGTGGGTAAAGATTCGATGTCGATGAAAACCCGCTGGCAGGAAGGCAGCGAGCAGCGCGAGATGACTTCGCCGCTATCGCTGGTGATTTCCGCCTTTGCCCGCGTGGAAGATGTGCGCCATACCGTGACGCCGCAGCTCTCCACGGAAGATAACGCCCTGCTGCTGATTGATTTAGGCAAAGGCCGTAACGCGCTCGGCGCCACCGCGCTGGCGCAGGTTTACCGTCAGCTGGGCGATGTTCCGGCCGACGTACGCGATGTCGCGCAGCTGAAAGGCTTCTGGGATGCGATGCAGGCGCTGGTGGCCGATCGTAAGCTGCTGGCTTACCACGACCGCTCTGACGGCGGCCTGCTGGTAACCCTGGCTGAGATGGCCTTTACCGGCCACTGCGGCCTGACGGCAGATATTGCCGCGCTAGGTGACGATCGTCTGGCGGCGCTGTTTAACGAAGAGCTGGGGGCGGTTATCCAGGTCCGTGCCGCGGATCGCGAAGCGGTTGAAGCGCTGCTGGCTTCTCATGGCCTGGCAGACTGCGTCCACTACCTGGGCCAGGCGACGGAAGGTGACCGCTTTGTCATCACCGCTGAAGGGCATCCGGTGTTCAGCGAAAGCCGCACCACGCTGCGTATCTGGTGGGCAGAAACCACCTGGCAGATGCAGCGCCTGCGCGACAACCCGGAGTGCGCCGATAGCGAGCACGAAGCGAAACGTCGCGAGGACGATCCGGGCCTTAACGTGAAGCTCACCTTCGATATCAACGAAGACATTGCCGCACCGTACATCGCCACCGGCGCACGTCCGAAGGTAGCGGTACTGCGTGAGCAAGGCGTTAACTCCCACGTGGAGATGGCGGCAGCCTTCCACCGCGCGGGCTTTGATGCGATCGACGTGCACATGAGCGACCTGCTGGCGGGCCGTACCGGGCTGGCTGATTTCCAGGCGCTGGTTGCCTGCGGCGGCTTCTCCTATGGCGACGTGCTGGGGGCGGGCGAAGGCTGGGCGAAATCCATTCTGTTTAACGAGCGGGTGCGCGATGAGTTTGCCACCTTCTTCCACCGTCCGCAGACCCTGGCGCTGGGCGTGTGTAACGGTTGTCAGATGATGTCCAACCTGCGTGAGCTGATCCCGGGAAGCGACCTGTGGCCGCGCTTTGTGCGTAACTATTCCGACCGTTTTGAAGCGCGCTTCAGCCTGGTCGAAGTCACGCAAAGCCCGTCTCTGCTGCTGCAGGGCATGGCCGGTTCGATGATGCCGATTGCCGTTTCTCACGGTGAAGGGCAGGTGGAAGTGCGTGACAGCGCGCATCTGGCCCAGCTGGAGAGCAAAGGTCTGGTGGCGCTGCGCTTTGTCGATAACTTCGGTAAGGTGACGGAGAGCTATCCGGCTAACCCGAACGGCTCACCGAACGGGATCACCGCCGTGACCAGCGAAAGCGGTCGTGCGACGATCATGATGCCGCATCCTGAGCGCGTATTCCGCACGGTGGCTAACTCCTGGCACCCGGAAAACTGGGGCGAGGATAGTCCGTGGATGCGCATCTTCCGCAACGCACGTAAACAGCTGGGCTAATATCCGGCGAGCTGTACAGGATCCGCCGTGTTCGCAAAGCCTTCCCGGTTGAAGCGTAATGTATCAGGCCCCCGACGTTGAGCGGGGGCTTTTCGTTTGTGACGGCGGTCGCCTGCCGGTGTCGGGAATTGCCGACAAACGCCGGTGAGGGGTGTCGCCAATTAGAGACATTTAACTTATTGATTTATATAGAGGTGTAAAAACGCCTCACGATGTGTTGCTAAACGGCGACACTCTGGTTAAAAAGTCACCGCAACCGAAGTGCGGGTTAAATGTTATAAATTCATTATATTTCATTGTGTTAACAATTTGTTTTGCTATGTGGCATAGTTAATGCATAATAATACGCAGTGGCTCATTCACCTTCTTATGTCAGCCCCTTCGGGACGCGCTACATAAACTTCGAATGACGCACAACAAGGTGCCTGCCGTCCAACTTCTGATAACAGCTTTGCTTTATCAACCATCGGGCGAAACGTCGAGTTAGGCACCGCCTTATTCCATAACAAAGCCAGGCCTGTGCCTGGCTTTGTTATACTCGTCGTCTTTTGTGCTACAGGTGCGTTGGCCGCATCTGTTCACCCTGGTCACTTACTTGAGTAAGCTCCCGGGGATTCTCAGCTTTGCCGCCTTCCTGTAACTCAAAATCCATAGAGTATATTGGGTATATTCAGGTAGCATCATAGTGAGCAAATGATTGAGACCCTATCCTTGAAGCGAATCTCTCTTTTCCCCCGTTCGTTGCGTCAGCTGGTCACGCTCTCGTTTGTGTTGATTTTGCTGCCGCTGCTGGTTCTGGCCTGGCAGGCGTGGCAGAGCCTGAATGCGCTGAGCGCGCAGGCCGCGCATATTAACCGCACGACGCTTGTCGATGCCCGGCGCAGTGAGGCAATGATGAACGCGTCGCTGGAAATGGAACGTAGCTACCGGCAGTACTGCGTACTGGACGATCCGACGCTGGCGAAGGTCTATCAAAATCAGCGTAAACGCTATAGCGAGATGCTTGACGCTCATGCCGGGGTGCTACCGGACGAAAAAATCTGGCAGGCGCTGAGCCAGCAGTTGAACGACCTGGCGCAGCTCAGGTGTAAAAACAGCAGTCCGGATGCGCCATCGGGAGCCAGCCTTGAAGCCTTTGCCGCCGCCAACAGCGAGATGGTTCAGGCCACCCGAACGGTGGTTTACTCGCGCGGACAACAGCTTCAGCAGGAGATTGCCGAACGCGGGCAGTTTTTTGGCTGGCAGGCGCTGGTTCTTTTTCTGCTGAGCCTGGCGCTGGTTCTGCTGTTTACCCGGATGATTATCGGCCCGGTAAAAGGGATCGAGAAAATGATTAACCGCCTGGGAGAGGGGAAATCGCTGGATAACGCGGCGCTGTTTACCGGTCCGCGCGAACTGCGTTCCGTCGGCGAGCGTATCATCTGGCTGAGCGAACGTCTGGCCTGGCTGGAGTCGCAGCGCCATCAGTTTTTACGCCACCTTTCACACGAGCTGAAAACGCCCCTCGCCAGCATGCGGGAAGGCACGGAGCTGCTGGCCGACCGCGTGGCCGGGCCGTTGACCACGGAACAGCAGGAGATCGTCGAAATTCTCGATAACAGCAGCCGCAATCTGCAAAAACTGATTGAGCAACTGCTGGACTACAATCGTAAACAGGCCGATGGCCCGGTCCCGCGTGAAATCGTTGATATTGCAGAGCTGGTTGATAACGTTGTGGCCGCTCACAGTTTGCCCGCACGCGCAAAAATGATGCATACCGCGATTCAACTGGCGGAGCGTACCTGCCTGGCAGAACCGGCATTATTGATCAGCGTGATGGATAATCTCTATTCCAATGCGGTGCACTATGGGGCTGAATCCGGTAACATTCGTATTCATAGCTACCGGCACGGCGAGCAGGTTCGTATAGACGTGATAAACAGCGGCGAACCGATCCCGCAGGCGGAAAAAAATATGATTTTTGAGCCTTTTTATCAGGGAAGCCATCAGCGTAAAGGGGCGGTAAAAGGCAGCGGTCTGGGGCTGAGTATTGCCCGGGACTGCGTCCGACAAATGCAGGGTGAGCTGAGCCTGGAAGAGAGTGAGCCCGGGCTTATCTGTTTTCGCATAACGCTACCCGCCGCTGAGCCGGGAAAAACCAACACATGAATCAACAATGGGTGAATATGTCCCACTTTTTCGTAGTGGTTCGTGCTTTCAAAGGATGGCTGTTGCCCGGCCTTTCTTGCCTGGCGCTGGCGGGGTGTTCCGCCGCTTTTTCGCCGCACACGGCAAATGACAAAGCACAACCCGATCTGCCGCAGCATCAGGTTGCGGATTTTCTCTCAGTCGACTGCGCCGATATCTGGTCGCTGAAGAGCGAAGCCAGCGATAAAAACCCGCTGTACTGGCTGCGCGGGATTGATTGTGCCGATCGTCTGGCGCCGGTTCAGGCGCGGGCGGAAGCCAGGCGGCATGATGATGACAGCTGGCAGGATGCCTTTAAGCGCGGCATTTTACTGGCGGATGCGAAGATTACGCCGGATGAACGCCGTGAACTGGTATCCCGCCTGAATACCTTCAGTCCGCAAATTGCCGTGCAGGTGCGTCCGCTGTATCAGCTCTGGCGTGATGGTCAGAACAGGCAGCTTCAGCTGGTGGATGAGCGCGCCCGTTACGCGAAGTTACAGCAATCCAGCGATAGCGAGCTGGAGGCGCTGCGCCTGCAGGAACAGCAGCTGCGCAGCCAGCTGGAGCTAACTACCCGCAAGCTGGAAAATCTCACCGATATTGAACGCCAGCTTTCCAGCCGCAAGCCCGGAGGCAATTTTAATTCCGACGGCAGTCACAGCGGCGATAAGGTTCCGGAGGTCATACATGACGATCCGTAAACCTGCGCATTTGCTGCTGGTGGATGACGATCCGGGTCTGTTAAAACTGCTGGGAATGCGTTTGACCAGCGAGGGCTACAGCGTCGTGACCGCCGAAAGCGGTGCGGAGGCGCTGCGTATTCTGGCGCGCGATAAAGTCGAACTGGTGGTCAGCGATTTACGCATGGATGAGATGGACGGCCTGCAGTTGTTCAGCGAAATCCAGAAAGTTCATCCGGGGATGCCGGTGATTATCCTTACCGCTCACGGCTCTATTCCCGATGCGGTGGCGGCCACCCAGCAAGGCGTGTTTGGTTTTCTGACCAAACCGGTGGACAAAGATGCGCTGTATAAAGCCATCGATGATGCGCTGGAACACAGTGCGCCGGCGACGGATGAGCGCTGGCGTCAGGCTATCGTAACCCGCAGTCCGCTGATGCTGCGTCTGCTGGAACAGGCCGGGATGGTGGCGCAGTCGGACGTTAGCGTACTGATTAACGGTCAGAGCGGGACCGGGAAAGAGATTGTCGCGCAGGCGATTCATAATGCCAGCCCGCGCCACGCCAAACCTTTTATCGCCATTAACTGCGGCGCGCTGCCGGAACAACTGCTGGAATCCGAGCTATTTGGCCATGCGCGCGGCGCATTTACCGGCGCGGTGAGCAACCGGGAAGGGCTGTTCCAGGCCGCTGAGGGCGGGACGCTGTTTCTTGATGAGATTGGCGATATGCCGGTGGCGCTGCAGGTGAAGCTGCTGCGGGTACTGCAGGAGCGTAAAGTGCGCCCGCTGGGTAGCAACCGCGACATCGATATCGATGTACGTATCATCTCGGCCACTCACCGCGATCTGCCGAAGGCAATGGCGCGCGGCGAGTTTCGTGAAGATCTGTATTATCGCCTGAACGTGGTGAACCTGAAGATCCCGCCGCTGGCCGAGCGCGCGGAGGATATCCCGCTGCTGGCAAACCATCTGCTGCGCCAGTCTGCCGATCGGCATAAGCCGTTTGTACGGGCGTTTTCAACCGATGCGATGAAACGGCTGATGGCAGCCAAATGGCCCGGCAATGTCCGCCAGCTGGTGAACGTGATTGAGCAGTGTGTGGCGTTGACCACCTCGCCGGTGATCGGTGATGCGCTGGTGGAACAGGCGCTGGAAGGGGAAAATACCGCGCTGCCGACCTTCGTCGAAGCGCGCAATCAGTTTGAGCTCAACTATCTGCGCAAGCTGCTGCAAATCACCAAAGGCAACGTCACCCATGCAGCAAGAATGGCGGGGCGCAACCGTACTGAATTCTACAAGCTGCTGTCGCGCCACGAGCTCGACGCCAACGACTTTAAAGAGTAGCTCCGCAGCATGGCGCAAGTTATGATACGGTAAGCAACCGTTTACGCGACTAAGAGCCTATCCCAGTAGGCGTTATTGTCGCAGGCAGTTTGAACACGGACAGCGCGGAAAAAGCGGAGCGTACACGTAGTACGTGAGGATTTTGAGCGCTGCCCAGGTTCAAAATGGCAAGTAAAATAGCCTTAATGGGATAGGCTCCAAGACAGGAAAACCATGAAAAAGATTGATGCGATTATTAAACCTTTCAAACTGGATGACGTGCGCGAAGCGCTGGCCGAAGTCGGCATCACCGGGATGACGGTGACGGAAGTGAAGGGCTTTGGCCGTCAGAAAGGCCACACCGAACTGTACCGCGGGGCGGAGTACATGGTGGATTTTCTGCCGAAAGTGAAAATCGAAATTGTGGTCACTGACGATATCGTTGATACCTGCGTGGATACCATTATCCGCACGGCGCAGACCGGTAAAATCGGTGACGGTAAAATCTTCGTCTTTGACGTCGCCCGCGTGATTCGTATTCGTACCGGGGAAGAGGACGACGCGGCAATTTAAGCCGGGCCGTATTCTGACGCATTCCCCGGTCAGCTTTGCGCGACCGGGGAATATTCCCGAATGGCGGCATCTCCGCCGCCTCCGGGTTATTTCATTACAGCACCTTATGCGGGCCAAAACATTCGTAGTGAATGTTGTCGTTATTGACGCCCAGCGCCACCAGCTGTTTCGCTGCATGTTGCATAAAGGCCACCGGGCCGCACAGATAGAACTGCATTTGCGGGTCACGCAGCGTGTCCGCCAGATCCGATAACATCATCAGACCTTCGCTGTTAAAGCGTGCCGCCTGGCGGTCGGCTTCCGTCGGCGTGCGATACCAGATATGGGATGTGAATTTCGGCAGGCTGGCGCCGAGCGTTGCCACCTCGTCGGCAAACGCATGGACATCGCCATTTTCTGCCGCGTGGAACCAGTTCACCTGGGCCGCATGCTGCGTTTTTGCCAGCGTGTCGAGCATGGCCAGCATCGGTGTTTGTCCGACGCCGCCGGAAATCAGCGTAACCGGCGTTTCCGGCTCAACGGCGAGGAAGAAGTCACCTGCCGGGGCAGCCAGATGCACAATATCTCCTTCCTGTGAGGCGTTGTGCAGCCAGTTTGATACCTGACCGCCGTTTTCGCGTTTAACCGCAATTCGGTAGCCTTTGCCGTCTGGCTTGCGGGTCAGCGAATACTGACGAATTTCCTGATATTCAAACTCCTGCGGCTTCAGCCAAATCGCCAGATACTGGCCCGGCTGATAATCCGCCACCGGCTGGCCGTCTACCGGCTCGAGATCGAAGCTGGTAATCAGGGCGCTACGCGGGGTTTTCTTCACGATACGAAACGCGCGCGTGCCTTCCCAGCCCCCGTTTTTGCTGGCGTTATCCCGGTAGATTTCAGATTCACGATGAATAAAGACATTGGCCAACACGCCGTAGGCTTTGCCCCATGCGTCAAGCACTTCCTGGCCCGGGCTGAACATTTCGTCGAGCGTCGCCAGCAGATGGCCGCCGACAATATTGTACTGTTCCGGTTTGATCTGGAAGCTGGTGTGTTTCTGGGCGATTTTCTCGACGGCAGGCAGCAGGGCAGGCAGGTTGTCGATATTGCTGGCGTAAGCGGCAATGGCATTAAACAACGCTTCACGCTGGTCGCCGTTACGCTGGTTGCTCATGTTGAAGATCTCTTTGAGCTCCGGGTTATGGGCAAACATGCGATCGTAAAAATGGGCGGTCAGCTTAGGACCTGTTTCGACGAGCAGGGGAATAGTGGCTTTAACCGTTGCGATGGTTTGGGCGTCGAGCATAGCAGCTTCCTTCGGTGTTATTTAAATGATGTATTTTATATGCATCTTATAAAAATAACCCTGCACTGTAAATGGTTCCTTAACACTTTTCCCCGTAGCGGTAACAACATGAAGAATTTGCATCACAAACCTGAAAAGAAATCCGTTGATAATCGTTGAGTCGTTATTGCTCAAAGCCTTGTGTAATGGGGAGCCAATCGTTTGCGTAAAATCCTTTGTCAAGACCTGTTATCACAGAACGATTCGGTTATACTGTGGGCCGTCGCCCAAAAAGGCCCCCCTTTTAGAGCTGTAATCTATTGTTAGCTGAGCAGGAGATGCGGATGTTAAAGCGTGAAATGAACATTGCCGATTATGATGCCGAACTGTGGCAGGCTATGGAGCAGGAAAAAGTACGTCAGGAAGAGCACATCGAACTGATCGCCTCCGAGAACTACACCAGTCCGCGTGTTATGCAGGCACAGGGTTCTCAGCTGACCAATAAATATGCCGAAGGTTATCCGGGCAAGCGCTACTACGGCGGTTGCGAATATGTTGATATCGTTGAACAACTGGCGATTGACCGTGCAAAAGAGCTGTTCGGCGCTGATTACGCTAACGTACAGCCGCACTCCGGCTCCCAGGCTAACTTCGCGGTCTATACCGCTCTGCTGCAACCGGGCGATACCGTTCTGGGTATGAACCTGGCGCAAGGCGGTCACCTGACTCACGGCTCTCCGGTTAACTTCTCAGGCAAACTGTACAACATCATTCCTTACGGCATCGATGAGTCCGGTAAAATCGACTATGCAGACATGGCGAAGCAGGCTCAGGAACATAAACCGAAAATGATCATCGGTGGTTTCTCTGCTTACTCCGGTATCGTTGACTGGGCAAAAATGCGTGAAATCGCTGACAGCATCGGCGCATACCTGTTCGTCGATATGGCCCACGTTGCTGGCCTGATTGCCGCGGGCGTTTACCCAAACCCGGTTCCGCATGCTCACGTTGTGACGACCACTACCCATAAAACCCTGGCGGGTCCGCGCGGCGGCCTGATCCTGGCGAAGGGCGGTAGCGAAGAGCTGTATAAAAAACTGAACTCTGCCGTATTCCCTAGCGCACAGGGCGGCCCGCTGATGCACGTTATCGCGGGTAAAGCAGTTGCGCTGAAAGAAGCGATGGAGCCAGAGTTCAAAGTCTATCAGCAGCAGGTTGCGAAAAACGCCAAAGCGATGGTTGAAGTGTTCCTGAATCGCGGCTACAAAGTGGTTTCCGGCGGTACTGAAAACCATCTGTTCCTGCTGGATCTGGTCGATAAAAACCTGACCGGTAAAGAAGCTGACGCTGCGCTGGGCCGTGCTAACATCACCGTCAATAAAAACAGCGTACCAAACGATCCGAAGAGCCCGTTTGTGACCTCCGGTATCCGTATCGGTTCTCCGGCGGTAACCCGTCGCGGCTTTAAAGAAGCGGAAGTGAAAGAGCTGGCCGGCTGGATGTGCGACGTGCTGGACAACATCAATGACGAAGCGGTCATTGAGCGCGTGAAGGGTAAAGTGCTGGATATCTGTGCACGCTTCCCGGTTTATGCGTAACGTTTAACGACGCAAGCGTAAAGAAAAAGGCCGCCAGTGCGGCCTTTTTTACGTCCGGCGTTCAGAGGTTAACGACGGTCGAGGGAGATAGCGCCCGGGCCAGTGATGGCCAGAAGCAGGAAGGCTCCAGCTATACTGATGTTTTTGTAGAAGTTAATCATATTGGGAAGTACGGCATCACCGCTCATATCCCAGTAATGATGGCCAATGACGGCGGTACCGAGGGTGTAAAAAATAAAGATCACCGCCAGCGGACGGGTGAAGAAACCCAGGATAATCAGGATTGTCGCCGGCACCTCCATCACAATCGCGATAATCGCCGCTAACGTCGGAAGCGGAGCGCCGGAGGAGGCCATATATTGTACCGTACCGCTAAAGCCCATCAGTTTGGGATAGCCAAATATAATAAACAGCAGTACGACGGCAATACGGGCGATCAGCAGCAGAACGGAACGGGAAGAGCCAAAGTCGAAATAGCGTAGTGTGTTCATAATCAATCCGTTGTGAAGGTGCGTGATTTAAACGTAATACACAATTTTGTGATCTGCCACATACCTTGTGCGATCAACGTAATGTCTGCAGTTGCTCTTCCACGTACAGATAGCCAATGCCGAGCAGCTGCTGTTGACGACTCAGCTGTCCGAAGCCGATTTGCGTTGCTCTGGTGCGCGGCGCGTCACGATGATCGAAAGGGTTAAAGCCTGTCTGCCTGATGATGGTATTCAACCACTCTTCGCCAAATCCGCAGCTGCGGCCGTACAATAAGATATTGTTTATATTTAAGATGTTAAGAAAGTTGTAGAGGCTGAGCCCGATGGCATTTGCGGAGTCTTCCACCCATGTATGAAGGCGAGAATCACCCTGCTGCCATTTTTCGATCAGGGCATCGATGGTCAGCGCCTCTGGATTATTGGCGAGATCGGGCTGTGTTTTAAGCCATATCCGCGCCTGTTTTTTCAATGCGCTCAGTGATGCCACCGTTTCCAGGCAGCCATAGCGTCCGCAGTCGCAGGCAACGCCATCAGGATTGATAATGGTGTGTCCAATCTGGCCGCTGCCATAAAGGCTACCGCGCCAGACCTGGTCGTTGATGACAAATGACGAACCAATGCCGTAATCGACGTTGATGACGCAGAAGTCGCGATACTGTCCCTCATTTTGCCATTTTTCCGCCAGCGCCAGCATGACGCAGTCGTTGTCGACCATTACGCGGACATTGAGTTTTTCTTCCAGCAGATATTTCATCTCCACGGGTTGCTTCCAGGGAGCCTGCGGCATGGTCTGTGATACTCCCGTTCCCGCATCAACCTGCCCATGAACCGCCAGCGCCAGATTGATTTTCTGCCTGGGCCAGTTCTTACGGTACTGATGCCAGCATTTCTCAATCGCTGCCAGCAATGCCTGAGGCGTTGGGGCGTCAATGGCGTGGTATTCGACGTCGCCTTTCGCACTCAGACAGGCATTTCCAAGCTGACACTCGATACTGGTGGGCGTGATGTTCATACACAGGGTCCAGTCGCCGTCGGGCGCAATAAGCCAGGCGCCGCTGCTATGACCGCGGGCCAGATGCTCATCCTGTACATTGACCACGCGTCCTTCCTCTTCCAGCTCCTGGAGGATATTGCTGACCGCGGGAATTGAGATTTGCGCCAGCCGCGCGAGCGACGATTTACTGGCTCGTTTTTTGCGGTACAGATACTCCAGCAGCACACCCTTGTTGTAATGGCGGATTTGCTGATTGTTAATGCAGGCTTTCATAAACTAAACCTTGTTAACTAAATTGCGTGATTATTGTGCGTAAATGCGCTGATTCTGTCTATTAAACTGCTCTCATTATTTCACTTCAGTATGTCTTGTTAACTTTGAGGGCATTATGAGTTCAGTAAATGTTTGGCAGGAAACGGTACATATTCCAACCTATGAAACGGGGGCGCAGGATATTCACCCCATGTTCCTGGAAAATCGGGTTTATCAGGGGTCTTCCGGGGCGGTGTATCCCTATGGTGTGACGGATACGCTGAGTGAGGAAAAAACGCTAAAGGCCTGGCAGGCGGTGTGGCTGGAAAATGATTACATCAAAATTATGATCCTGCCCGAGCTGGGAGGCCGGGTGCACCGAGCGTGGGATAAGGTCAGACAGCGTGATTTCGTTTATCACAATGATGTCATCAAGCCCGCGCTGGTTGGCCTGCTTGGCCCGTGGATTTCCGGAGGAATTGAGTTTAACTGGCCGCAGCACCACCGTCCCACCACCTATATGCCGGTTGATTTTACGATTAGCGAAAATGACGATGGCTCAAAAACCGTTTGGGTTGGCGAGACGGAGCCGATGCATGGGTTGCAGGTGATGACCGGGTTTACTCTGCGTCCGCAGCGCGCAGCATTAGAGATTGGTAGCCGGGTCTACAACAGCAACGCCACGCCGCGCCATTTCTTGTGGTGGGCGAACCCTGCGGTTAAGGGGGGCGATGGACATCAAAGCGTATTCCCGCCGGATGTGACGGCGGTATTTGATCACGGCAAGCGCGCGGTTTCCGCGTTTCCGATTGCTACCGGCACCTATTACAAGGTGGACTATTCGGCCGGCGTCGACATCTCGCGCTATAAAAATGTCCCTGTACCGACCTCCTATATGGCGGAAAAGTCAGAGTACGATTTCGTCGGCGCCTGGTGCCACGATGAAGATGGTGGGCTGCTGCACGTCGCGGATCATCACATTGCGCCAGGGAAAAAACAGTGGAGCTGGGGTTACAGCGAGTTTGGTCAGGCGTGGGACAAAAATCTGACGGATGATAATGGTCCTTACATCGAGCTGATGACCGGCATTTTTGCCGATAACCAACCGGATTTTACCTGGCTCGATCCGTTTGAAGAAAAGCGCTTCGAACAATACTTCCTGCCTTACCATTCGCTGGGCATGGTACAGAACGCTTCGCGCGATGCGGTGATCAAACTGCAACGCGAAGAGGACAACATTATATGGGGCGTATATGCTATTTCGCCTCTGGTCGCCCACCGGCTTACGGTTCGCGAAGAGGGCAACCCGCAGCCGCTGCTTGATGAAGTGATTGAGCTGACGCCATGCGCTGCCGTTCAGGGAACGTTAGCCGGTATTGACCCATCTCGTCTGACGATGGAGCTGCTGGACAGTCACGGCAGGTGCGTTTTGCGCTATCAGGAGCATCAGCCGCAGGAGTTGCCGCTGCCGGAAGTGGCGGTTACGCCCTTACACGCCGGAGCCATAAGCAGCGTGGATGAGGCGTGGTTTATCGGCCAGCATCTGGAGCAGTATCACCACGCCAGTCGCTCACCGTTTGATTATTACCTGCGGGGAATTGAGCTGGACCCGCAGGACTACCGCTGCAATCTGGCGCTGGCGATGCTGGAATACAACCGCGCGGATTACTCGCAAACCATCGAGTATGCGAGCCGGGCATTGTCGCGCGCGCATCGGTTAAACAAAAATCCGCAGTGTGGGCAGGCAAGTTTGATTCGTGCCAGTGCGAGAGAGCGTCTACAGCAGTGGCATGATGCGCAGGAGGATTTTTGGCGCGCGGTGTGGAGCGGCAATAGCAAGGCCGGGGGATATTACGGACTTGCCCGACTGGCGACGCGCAGCGAGCGCTACGATGATGCGCTGGCATTTTGCCGGCAGAGCCTGCTGGCGTGTCCCACCAACCAGGATGTCCTGTCGCTGGAAACCCTGTTGCTGCATCTCACCGGCCGTTGCAGTCAGGCCTTACAGCAGATTGAAAAGCTGCTGGGCGACTATCCGCTGAATCCCACCCTGTGGTGGCTCAACGCAACAATATCAGAGGCTGAAGCGGATACGGCGCGCTGGTTCGCCGTATGCCAGTCGCGGGATATTAACGCACTGCTGACGGCCGGGCTGTTGTTGAGCTGGGGAATGGCGGCGCGGGCGAAAGCCGTACTGACGGCGCTGAACTGTCAAAAAACGCTGCCGCTCTATTTACAGGCCAGTCTGGCTGAAGGTAACGAGCGTATCGCGCTGATCAACCGCGCTCGCGAAGTGTTCGCTGACTTCGTGCGTTTCCCCAATCTGCTGGTGGAAGTGGCTGCGCTGGAGAAGATACCCGAGTGCTATTTTGCTCAGCATCTGCTCGCCTGTTTCCACTATAGCCGGCGTCATTATGAGAAAGCGACGCAGCTATGGCATCGCTGCGTTGAAATGGCTCCTGATTTTGCCGATGCCTGGCGAGGGCTGGCGATTCATGCATGGAATAAACAGAGTGATGCCCACCTGGCGGCAGCGTATCTGGAGAAAGCCTGCGCCCGGCAGCCGCAGGATGCGCGTCTGCTTTTTGAACGCGACCTGCTGGATAAGCTGACCGCCGTTGAGCCGGAAAAACGCCTTGCCCGCCTGGAGGCCAATCTCGCAACCGCCTTGAAACGCGATGATTTAACGGCGGAGCTGCTCCATCTGTGGCACCTGGCGGGCAACGTTGAGCAGGCGGCAAATGTGCTTGCTTCGCGTAAATTCCACCCCTGGGAAGGCGGCGAAGGCAAGGTGACCAGCCAGTTTGTTATCAACCAGTTATTACGTGCCTGGCCGTATCTCCAGCCGCAGCCGCAGCAGGCGGAAACGCTGCTGCTATCGGCGCTGCGCTATCCGGAAAACCTCAGCGAAGGGCGTCTCCCGGGACAGACGGATAACGATATCTGGTTCTGGCTGGGGATTTGCGCCAGGCAGCAGGGCATGGAGGAACGCGCGCTTGAGTGTTTCCGCAAGGCGGCGTCAGGCGATCGGACGATCAATATTCATAGCTACTACAACGATCAGCCGGTGGACTATCTCTTCTGGCAAGGCGTGGCTTTGCGGATGCTCGGCGATCGTCTGAGCAGCGAGCGTCTTTTCACTGAAATGTTGCAGTGGGCTGAGCATATGGAAACGGCACAGATAGAGGCCGACTTCTTCGCGGTGTCGCAGCCTGACCTGCTGGCGCTATATGCCGATATCCAAAAACAGCATCAGGAGAAGTGTTTGCTGGTGCGAGTTCTGGCGACCGCGGGATTAGGCGGCGGTTCGAGGCATGAACAGGCGCTGTCGGCGCTGGAAGCGCTAAACCCGGCCTGGGCGAAGGCGGCATTATTCCGTAAAACGCTGCCGTTTGTACTGCACCTCATTAACTAAAGAGCGTTTACTGTAATTTTTGAGCGGTCTGACCCGCCGCGCTTCTCGAGATGTTTAGAATATGTGAAATCGTTCTGCGGCAGGCCCGAATGCCGCAGAATCCAAACAACAATAAATGCCTGACCCTACAGGAGGCACGTATGTCTAAAAGTAAGGCAGTCTCATGTTTTTTATGTTTACTGTTAACGTCGTTGAGTATTTCACTCCCCGTCTATAGCGCGACAAAGGATATCACCGTTGGTGCTATCTACCTTGATACCCAGGGCTATTACGCCGGGGTACGGCAAGGGGTTCAGGATGCAGCCAAAAGCACCGATGCGAAAATTCAGCTGATTGAAACCAACGCGCAAGGCGATATTTCTAAAGAGAGTTCATTTATCGATACGCTGGTCGCGCGTAACGTGGATGCCATCATTCTTTCCGCCGTTTCAGAAAATGGCAGTAGCCGCGCGGTGCGTCGGGCTAATGAAGCCGGTATTCCGGTGATTTGCTACAACACCTGTATTAATGAGAAAGGTGTCGACAAATATGTCTCTGCCTACCTGGTTGGCGACCCACTTGAGTTCGGTAAAAAGCTTGGCGAGGCGGCGGCAGATTATTTTATTGCCAACAATATTAGCGCACCGAAAATTGCGGTCATCAACTGTGAAGCATTTGAAGTATGCGTACAGCGGCGCAAAGGTTTTGAAGCCGCGCTGAAGGCGCGAGTTCCGGATATGCAGATTGTTGCGAATCAGGAGGGAACCGTTCTGGATAAGGCTATTTCAGTTGGTGAGAAACTGATTATCTCCTCGCCTGATCTGGACGCCATTATGGGAGAGTCTGGAGGGGCAACGCTGGGGGCGGTAAAAGCGGTCCGCAACCAAAATAAGGTCGGGAAAATCGCCGTATTTGGCTCCGATATGACCACGGAAATAGCCCAGGAGTTAAACAGCTATCAGGTACTAAAAGCGGTGGTGGATATTTCCGGCAAGAAAATGGGTAACGCCGTTTTCGCGCAAACCCTGAATGTGATTAATAAAACTCCGCCAGCCAATAAAATTATCCCTGTTGCTATCGATACCTATACCAAATCTGAAGACGGTAAGCAGTGGCTGGCTACGCATGTCGATGGCTTGCCTTAATTCCCCTGTCGAATAACTGAGGTAAAGACTCGATGACGGCAACAGAAAAAACGGCGGTGCCGGTGGCGCAGATCCTGAGGGGAAATAAGCGCTATCCCGGCGTCGTCGCCCTGGATAACGTTGATTTTACCCTGTCAAAAGGCGAAGTTCGGGCGCTACTGGGGAAAAATGGCGCGGGTAAGTCCACCTTAATTCGCATGCTGACCGGAAGCGAAAGTCCCGATAGCGGCGAGGTTTGGCTGGCCGGGACCCGTCTTGAAGGGAACGATGCAACGCTAACCCGCCGGGCTGCGGAGCTGGGCGTCAGAGCCGTATACCAGGAGTTAAGCCTGGTCGAGGGGCTAACGGTGGCGGAGAACCTCTGTCTTGGTCAGTGGCCGCGTCGCAATGGCACGATCGACAAAAACGCCATGGCCCGCCAGGCCACAGAGGCTCTTGCCTCTCTTGGGGTTGATGTCCCGCCAGATGCGCTGGTCGACACGCTTAGTCCGGCACAAAAGCAGCTGGTAGAAATCGCCCGTGTGATGAAAGGTCAACCTCAGGTGGTGATTCTTGATGAGCCGACCAGTTCCCTGGCGAATGCGGAGGTCGAACTGGTGATCAACGCGGTAAAGAAAATGTCAGCTCTGGGCGTTGCCGTGATTTATGTCAGTCATCGAATGGAGGAGATACGCCGTATCGCCTCTTGCGCCACCATTATGCGCGATGGCCAGGTGGCAGGTGATGTCACTCTGGAGAGGACGACAACCCAGGAAATCGTGTCGCTGATGTTAGGAAGGGAGCACATCGATCTACCGCGGGTGAAATCTGAAATCGCCCTGACAACCCCGGTACTCCAGGTGGCCCGGCTACGCCATCCCCCTAAGCTTCAGCAGATTAATTTTACCCTGCACCGTGGCGAAGTGCTGGGTATTGCCGGGCTGCTGGGATCGGGTCGTAGTGAACTACTTAAGGCCATCATCGGCTTAGAAACGTTTGCTGAGGGGGAGATCACGCTCAATGGTGTGCGCATTTCGCGTCCACGGTATACCTCGATGCTCAAGAGTGGCGTGGGCTATACCCCGGAAAACCGTAAGGAAGCGGGCATCATTCCGCTGCTGGGCGTGGATGAAAATACGGTGATGACCAACCGGCACAAAGTTAGCCGCCGTGGCGTCCTGAACTGGCAGCGGATTCAGCAGTTAACTGCCGCGGTCATGAACCGAATGACGGTCAAGGCGGCAAATACAGAGACTGCTATCGGGACGCTATCGGGGGGGAACCAGCAAAAAGTGGTGATTGGCCGCTGGGTTTATGCCGAAAGTGACATTTTACTTCTTGATGAGCCTACGCGCGGGGTTGATATCGAAGCCAAGCAGCAGATTTATCGAATTGTGAGGGAACTCGCCGCTGAAGGAAAAAGCGTTGTATTCATTTCCAGTGAAATAGAGGAACTGCCCTTGGTCTGCGATCGTATTTTGCTGCTGCAAAACGGTGAATTTACCCGTGAGCTTTTAGCCCCCGTAAATGTCGATGAATTAATGTCGGCAATTTTATCCATGCATTAGCCATTACGTTTATTGAGGAATTAACAGATGTCTGCCTCATCATTAACGCTGCCGCAAGGCAAAAGTGCCACACCCAAGCAGTTTATCAGCCGTCATATTAATGAAATTGGCCTGCTGGTGGTGATCGCTATTTTATATCTGGTGTTTTCATTTAACGCGCCGGGATTTATTTCTTTAAACAATCAAATGAACGTGCTGCGCGATGCGGCAACGATTGGTATTGCCGCATGGGCGATGACGCTGATTATTATCTCTGGCGAGATTGATGTCAGCGTCGGTCCGATGGTGGCGTTTATCTCCGTCTGCCTCGCCTTTCTGCTGCAGTTTCAGGTTCCGCTTAGTCTTGCCTGCCTGCTGGTGTTAATCCTCGGTGCTGCGTTGGGGACTCTCGCTGGCGTGTTGCGAGGCGTATTCAACGTGCCGAGCTTTGTCGCAACTTTAGGTTTATGGAGTGCATTGCGTGGCATGGGGCTCTTCATGACCAACGCCCTGCCGGTTCCCATCGATGAAAATGAGGTGCTGGACTGGCTCGGCGGGCAGCTCTTTGGCATACCCGTTTCGGCATTAATTATGCTGATTCTGTTCGTCATCTTTGTGTTTATCAGCCGTAAAACCGCCTTTGGCCGTTCCGTGTTTGCCACCGGGGGCAACGCAACGGCGGCGCAGCTCTGCGGGATTAACGTTAAGCGGGTGCGTATTTTGATTTTTACGCTTTCAGGATTGCTGGCGGCGATTACCGGTATTCTGCTGGCGGCGCGTCTTGGTTCGGGCAATGCGGGGGCTGCCAACGGCCTCGAGTTTGATGTTATCGCCGCGGTGGTGGTCGGTGGTACCGCACTGTCCGGCGGCCGCGGTTCGCTATTTGGCACCTTATTAGGCGTGCTGGTGATTACCCTTATTGGCAATGGACTGGTGCTTCTGGGTATTAACTCATTCTTCCAGCAGGTCGTTCGCGGATTAATTATCGTGGTTGCTGTTCTGGCAAATATATTACTGACCCAGCGCAACAGTAAACATAAACATTAATATTCATCAATTTGTTAGAGGGAATTATGAAAACAATGTTGGCTGCTTTTTTACCGGGCAACTCAAGCGTAGAGCTACGCGAAGTTCCCGTACCAACGCCGGGGATTAACCAGGTGTTGATTAAAATGAAGTCCTCAGGAATATGCGGCAGCGATGTCCATTATATTTATCATCAGCATCGTGGTACCGCCGCCGCGCCGGATAAGCCGTTGTATCAAGGCTTTATTAATGGCCATGAACCTTGTGGGCAAATTATAGAGACCGGGGCCGGATGCCGACACTTTAAAGCAGGGGACCGAGTGCTGGTTTACCATATTTCCGGCTGTGGTTTTTGCTCCAACTGCCGCCGTGGTTTTCCTATCTCCTGCACCGGAGAGGGCAAAGCGGCCTATGGCTGGCAGCGCGATGGCGGCCATGCAGAATATTTACTGGCGGAGGAAAAAGACCTTATTCATCTGCCGGACGCACTGAGCTATGAAGATGGCGCGTTTATTAGCTGCGGGGTAGGAACCGCCTATGAAGGCATTTTGCGCGGCGAGGTTTCCGGCAGTGACAACGTTCTGGTTGTCGGGTTAGGGCCCGTTGGCATGATGGCGATGATGCTGGCGAAAGGACGCGGTGCAAAACGCGTGATTGGCGTCGATATGTTGCCGGAGCGTCTGGCGACGGCGAAACAGCTGGGGGTGATGGATAACGGCTTCCTGGCGACAACGGAGAACCTCCCGGCGCGGATTGCCGAATTGACGCACGGCGGCGCGGATGTGGCGCTGGATTGTTCTGGTAATGCCGCAGGGCGTTTGCTGGCATTGCAGTCTACGGCGGATTGGGGAAGAGTGGTGTACATCGGTGAAACCGGGAAGGTTGAGTTCGAGGTGAGCGCCGATCTGATGCACCACCAGCGGCGTATTATTGGCTCCTGGGTGACCAGTTTGTTCCATATGGAGAAGTGCGCCCGCGATCTGACCGACTGGAAACTGTGGCCGCATAGCGCGATTACCCATCGTTTTTCGCTTGCCCAGGCGGGAGAAGCCTACGCGCTGATGGCCAGCGGTAAATGCGGCAAAGTGGTGATTAATTTCCCCGATTAAGGAGCCATGATGACGCTTTTTACACTGGATAACGATCGGGTAAGGCTGCAGGTTGCGGAGCGCGGCGGCGCGATCGAGGGGTTATGGTGGCAGCATCAGGGGAAAACATTCCCGCTGCTGCGCCCTGGGCTGAATAGCGGGGTGGCGGTGGAGTCCTCTTGCTTTCCACTGGTGCCGTTTGGCAACCGGGTGAGTGGCAATCAGTTTTCTTCGCCGGCTGGGGAGCATCGGCTGGCGCCAAACGTCGAGTGGGATAGCCACTATCTTCACGGCGATGGCTGGTTGAATAGCTGGCGCTGTATGGATCAATCTCCCACGCACCTCACGCTAGAGTATGTTCATCGCCAGGGGCTCTATCATTACACCGCGCAGCAGCGCTTTACCCTAAGCGAAAGCGGCGTGGAGATGGAACTGCGTGTGACGAATGATGGCGACGCGCTGCCGTTTGGCCTGGGCTGGCATCCCTATCTACCGCTGTCACAGGAAACGCGGGTGCAGGCGCGGGCCACGGGCTACTGGCTGGAGAAAGAACAGTGGCTTACCGGGGAGTATCAGGAGAGTTTGCCGCAGGAACTGGATTTCAATCAGTCTGCGCCACTCCCCGGGCTCTGGGTGAATAATGGGTTCTCCGGCTGGGATGGCATCGCGACGATCCGGCAACCGGAACTGGGGTACCAGCTCTCTATGACCACCGAACCGCCGGCGCCATGCTATTTTGTTTTTGTGTCCGATCCGGCGTTTGATCAAGGCTATAAATTTGATTTCTTCTGTTTTGAGCCGATGAGCCACGCGCCTGACGATCATCATCGTCCGGGATTTGGCCAGCTAACCGTGCTGGCACGCGGTGAAAGCCTGCGGCAAAAAATGGTGCTGAATGTTCGTCCGCTTTAAGCCCGACCTGCCCGGAAGCGGGCAGGTCAACTTCACCTTGCGGCATTCATGCTTTATCGCCAGACTATCGACTCCATTCGGGAGGGAATCATGGTCTTGCACTCCACGCGCTGGTTGGCGCTTAGTTACTTCACCTATTTTTTCAGCTACGGCATTTTTCTGCCATTCTGGAGCGTCTGGCTGGCGGGAACCGGTTTAACGCCGGAAACCATCGGTATGCTGTTGGGCGCGGGGCTGGTGGCTCGTTTCCTGGGGAGCCTGCTCATCGCGCCGCGGGTCAGCGATCCCGCGCGGCTGATTTCCGCTCTGCGTATCCTCGCGCTACTGGTGCTGTTGTTTGCCCTGGCCTTTTGGGCCGGAAACCACGTTGCCTGGCTGGCGGTGGTGATCGTGGGGTTCAACCTCTTTTTCTCTCCGCTGGTGCCGTTGACCGATGCGCTGGCCAACACCTGGCAAAAACAGATAACCATGGACTACGGGCGCGTGCGTCTGTGGGGGTCAGTGGCGTTTGTTATCGGCTCGGCGCTTACCGGTAAACTGGTCAGCCTGTTTGACTATCGGGCGATTCTGCTGCTGCTCAGCCTCGGCGTTGCCTCTATGCTGCTGGGGATGCTGCTGAAACCCTCGGTGATGCCGCAAGGGGAGTCTCGTCATCAGGAAGGGGCGGGAGTGGCGGCCTGGCTGTCGCTGATACGGCAAAGCTGGCGCTTTCTCGCCTGCGTCTGTCTGCTCCAGGGCGCGCACGCCGCCTACTACGGCTTCAGCGCGATTTACTGGCAGGAAGCCGGTTACTCTGCCTCTGCCGTGGGCTATTTATGGTCATTGGGCGTGGTGGCGGAAGTGGTTATCTTTGCACTGAGTAAAAAAGTATTTAGTCGCTTCAGCGCCCGGGAGCTGCTGTTGCTTTCGGCCGTGTGCGGTCTGATTCGCTGGACGCTGATGGGCGCAACCACGGCTCTTCCGTGGCTGATCGTCACCCAGATTTTGCACTGCGGCACCTTTACGGTGTGCCACCTGGCGGCGATGCGCTATATCTCCGCGCGCCAGGGCAGCGAAGTGATACGCTTGCAGGCGGTCTATTCTGCCGTGGCGATGGGCGGTAGTATTGCGGTGATGACGGTTTTCGCCGGCTTCCTCTATCAGCACCTGCATCAGGGCGTATTCTGGGTGATGGCGCTGGTGGCCCTCCCGGCGCTGGTGCTGCGGCCGAAGGCGGTTGCCTAATCCTCCAGCATTTTGCAAATATGCTGCCGCTGGTGATCGCTGAACATCTCTTCAGTGTGAAACAGCGGCGGTGAGAACAGCGGTAATGCGGTGGCGTACGGTGTGACGACCAGCGCCACGCCTTTGGGGGCGCCTTCCTTCTCAAAAGCCTGCACGCTTTGATATTTGATATTCAGCGGCAGCAGCGTCAGTTCGCGCAGCTGGAGTTCAAGCGCCTGTTCAAGAACGGGATTATCGTGGGTAAGCAGCACGACCTGCTTTTCATGCAGGTCGCTTTTTTGCATCAGCCATGCGCCGAAAATCACCGCAATCAGCCCCACCTCTTCCTGATTAAACGTAATCTCGTAGGTCGCTTCAAACTCGCGTAGCGCGGCCTGGGTCGTGCGCATCAGCCGCGGGTAGAGACGACTAATCTCTTCCGGCAGGGCGTTATCAATACCGATGGCGAACACGCTGCGGTTGAGCGCCTGCGACAGATGAATATAAAGCTGATCGCTCAGTCCCTGGTCATCGCTGAACGGCCGACCCGCCAGATCCTGGAAGCGATGAATTAAGCGATCGATTGCCAGGTGTAACCGCCGGTCCTGGTGATGGCCGTCGCGGATGGGATCGGGCGTTTTCAACAACATAAAGAGCAGCGTCAGGAACAGCTGTTCGCCCGCGTGCGGCGTGCTGGCGACCCGGCGTTGCCAGTGGCGAACGATCTCCTGGGCGAGAGCGAACTCCGCCGCTTGTTGCGTCCAGCGCTGCTGCTCATGGGTAAAATCCGGGGTCAGTCCAAGATGATGCTGCAGCAGGCAATATTGCAGATACAGACGCAGGAAATGAACATCGCGACAGTCAAACTGCCGGTTGAGCATCCGCGAGCAGCGGTTGACCAGCGCCTGCAGGTTGGTGTCGTCATACAGCGTCCGCGCAATGCCCTGTAGTTTAAGCTGCGTTTTTAATGCCGGCGTAAAATGGTGGGCAATAAAATGCGGACATAAACGTAATGCCCTCCGCAGGCCGTGCAGCAGACACAGTCGTTGATCGATGACAGCACCTTCAATCCGGTAGCTGCCGTCCACCTGTGACGAAAGCGTCAGTCGGTGGTAACGCTGAATTTCGCGTGCGGTCTCTGCGATATCCTGCCGGGCCGTTGACTCATCAACCTGGTTGATGTGGCTAAGCTGTTCTGGCGTCACTGGCTGCCCGGGCAGATAAAACATCAGCAGTACCTGACTACGGCGCTGTGGACTGGAAAGCGCAGATGGTGGTTCAATGACGGTCATCATCTGGTGAGTTCCAGTTAGGGTTTTTGCTAAGAATAGCTAATGGATGAATGGAGATCAGGGCAGTTCGGCGCCTTTACGTCAGGATTGCTGGCTAAGTTCACAGAATTTTTCACGTGAGGATCGGATGAAGAGAGTGAAACAATGCACCAGTGCGGCATTTTTCATGGTTTTATCATTTAGTGTGCTAGCGCACCCGCATAGCTTCATTAGCCTGAAAACGGAAGTCGTGGCGGACAACGGGCTGCTCACCGGTTTTAACATGCGCTGGACGATGGATGAAATCACTTCGGCAGACTTGCTCTACGATGCGGGGAACGCAAAGCCAGGGGATGAGGTGTGGAAAAAACTGGCGGCAGAGGTGATGGCCAATGTGCTCGGCCAGCATTACTTCAGCGAGCTATGGCACAACGGCCAGCGGGTGAAGTTTGATAATCGACCTGATGGCTATGGCCTCGAACGCGATGGTCACCAGGCGGTGCTGACGTTTACGCTGCCGCTGGCAAAACCTCAGCCGCTGGCCGGACAGACGCTAACATTGTCGACATTCGATCCGACCTATTATGTTGATATGCACTATGACAAAGCGAGCGATGTCACCTTGCCCGCCGCGTTACGCACGACATGCAAGGTCAAGGTGGTCACGCCGGAACCGAATGAAAAAATGGCGGCTTTTGCCCAGTCTCTCGATAAAGCCGACGCGCCGCCGGAAGATATGGCGCTGGGAACCTACTTTGCCCAGAAGGTGACGCTGACATGTCCGTAATTTTCTCTCACACCGCACGCACTTCGCGTCTGCGCCAGATGTGGCCGCTGGCGCTTTTTTTGCTGCTGGCGACAGCGGCGGGGATCTGGCTGTGGCAGGCCTGGCCGCAGGTCTTGCTGCAAAGCGCCGTCTGGCAGCGGGCGTTAAATCTTGAGCTCAGCCGTCTGCTGAAAGCGGTTGCGGATAATCCCTCAGCGGCGGGATTATCGCTGCTGGCGTTCAGTTTTATCTACGGTGTGCTGCACGCCCTGGGGCCTGGTCATGGCAAGATCGTGATTACCACCTGGCTGGCCACGCATCCGGCAAAACTTAAATCCAGTATTATGCTGACCCTGGCAGCCTCGCTCCTGCAGGGCGTTGTGGCGATTGCGCTGGTCGTGGTGGTATTAACTCTCCTGCAACTGCCGGCCAGACAGCTGCATCTCAGCAGCTTCTGGCTGGAGAAAGGCAGCTATCTGCTGGTGGGGGCGCTGGGCCTGCTGTTGTGCTGGCGGGCGGTGAAAAAGCTGCGCGCGGTATTGCGACGACCGACGTTTATCGCCTTTACGCCGCACCACGTTCATCATGCTCAGTGCGGATGCGGACATCAGCATATGCCCGCGCCGGAACAGCTCCAAAGCGGCGACGACTGGCGCGCGCGGCTGGTCATTATCCTTTCGATGGGGATGCGGCCCTGTTCCGGGGCGATTATGGTCCTGCTGTTTAGTAAAGTGATTGGCGTGTTTAACTGGGGAATGGCGGCGGCGCTGGCGATGGCGGCAGGCACTTCGTTGACCATCAGCGGGCTGGCGCTGCTGGTTCATGGTTTCCGCCAGCTGGCCGTTAAGCTCAGCGGCAATAAGACGCCACCGCTGTGGCAACACGTTGGTTGGGCGACGCTGGCATTGGCGGGCGGGGTGATTTTACTGGTTGCGGCGCTGGTGATGTGGAGCAGTGCGGCGCCTGTTGGCGGGGGGTTACGACCGTTTTGAAGAATCCCCTCACCCCGCGAACGGGGTGAGGGGAGAATGATTAGCGCTTCAGCGCTTCACTCAGTTCGTCACGCATATTCGCCAGCATAGCTTTAACGACACGCGGGTTACCGGCAACGATGTTGCCGGTGTGCATGTAGTTGTGGCCGCCGGTGAAATCGCAAACCAGCGCGCCTGCTTCACGAGCGATCAGCTCACCTGCCGCAAAATCCCAGGGTTTCAGCGCGATTTCAAAATAACCGTCAACGCGGCCTGCGGCCACGTAAGCCAGATCCAGAGCAGCAGAACCGGTGCGGCGGAAATCAGCACACTCGGTAAACAGCTTACCGAGAATATTCATGTACGCCGTCGCGTGCTGTTTTGCTTTGAACGGGAAGCCGGTCGCCAGAATCGTGCCATCCAGGTCGCGAGCGTTGCTGCCGCGCAGACGGTAGCCGTTCAGCTGTGCGCCCTGACCACGGGTAGCCGTGAACAGTTCGTTACGCATTGGATCGTAAACCACCGCGACTTCTGTACGGCCTTTGATGCGTACGGCGATGGAAACGGAGAAGTGTGGCAGACGTTTGACGAAGTTGGTGGTGCCATCCAGTGGATCGATAACCCATTGAACATCCTGATCTTCACCTGCGTGTTCACCGCTTTCTTCGGTGATAATGGTGTGCTGCGGGTAAGATTTGCGAATGGTTTCAATAATCAGCGCTTCGGCTGCTTTATCGACGTTGGTCACAAAATCATTGCTGCCTTTCTGGCTCGTTTCTACGGAGTCTGGGGTTTCGTAGTGCTTGGCAATTAAATTACCCGCCTTGCGCGCTGCGCGCACGGCGATGTTCAGCATCGGATGCATCGGTCTCTCTCACTGGATGTTAAAGAACGGGAAAAAACGGCGCACATAGTAACAGTGAAATCTGCCTATGTCTCCGTTTTATGATAGCATGCGTGAATAATCTTTAGCCGAAGAACCATAATGCTACAAAATATTCGAATTGTACTGGTAGAAACATCACATACTGGAAACATGGGTTCCGTCGCCCGGGCAATGAAAACCATGGGGTTAACCAACCTGTGGCTGGTTAATCCGCTGGTTAAACCTGATTCTCAGGCTATCGCGCTGGCCGCTGGCGCCAGTGACGTGATTGGCAATGCGCAGATCGTTGATACCCTGGATGAAGCCCTGGCCGGCTGCAGCCTGGTGGTGGGAACCAGTGCCCGTTCACGCACTCTGCCGTGGCCGATGCTTGACCCGCGCGAGTGCGGTTTGAAGAGCGTGGCGGAAGGGCAGCATGCACCGGTCGCGCTGGTCTTTGGCCGCGAACGCGTTGGGCTGACCAACGATGAACTGCAGAAATGTCATTATCATGTCGCGATTGCCGCAAACCCGGAATACAGTTCGTTGAACCTGGCAATGGCGGTGCAGGTTATCGCCTACGAAGTCCGCATGGCCTGGCTGGCCACCCAGGAACAGGACGAACCGGCAGCGGCGCACGAAGAGACGCCGTATCCGCTGGTTGACGATTTAGAACGTTTCTATGGCCACCTCGAGCAAACCCTGCTCGCCACCGGTTTTATTCGCGCCAGCCATCCAGGGCAGGTGATGAACAAACTGCGTCGTCTGTTCACCCGCGCCCGCCCGGAAAGCCAGGAGCTGAATATCCTGCGCGGTATGCTGGCCTCTATCGATCAGTTAAAGAAAGAGAAGTAAGCGCCTGCATCCCTTGACGGGAGCGGCTCCGCCTTACGCGGCCTGCATCGTCACAGGCCTGCACAAGCGTAGCGCCGCCGGGCAAATACAGACCGCACGGATGGTTAAATACCTGACTAAAACAGTCAAGTAAATAGTTGACCAAATTACTCGGGAATGTCAGACTTGGCCCTGCTATGCAATACCCATATTAATAAAAAGCCCGGGCAGGGGCGAGTTTGAGGTTAAGTAAGACATGAGACTGACATCTAAAGGGCGTTATGCTGTGACCGCGATGCTGGACGTTGCGCTCAACTCTGAATCGGGCCCGGTTCCGTTGGCTGATATTTCTGAACGTCAGGGAATCTCGCTGTCCTATCTGGAACAGCTGTTTTCCCGCCTGCGTAAAAATGGTCTGGTATCCAGCGTACGTGGTCCAGGCGGCGGTTATTTGTTAGGTAAAGAAGCTGGCAGCATCGCCGTAGGCGAAGTGATCAGCGCAGTAGACGAATCGGTTGACGCGACCCGCTGTCAGGGTAAAGGCGGCTGCCAGGGCGGCGATAAATGCCTGACCCACGCGCTGTGGCGCGACCTGAGCGAACGTCTGACCGGCTTCCTGAACAACATCACCCTGGGTGAACTGGTGAATAACCAGGAAATCCTCGATGTTTCAGGTCGTCAGCATAGCCATGAATCCCAGCGCAATACCCGCACTCAGGACGCCATTGACGTCAAGCTGCGTGCATAATACTCGTCTTGTTTCAGCTTGCGGCACCGCTGCGGCAGGCTGAAATAGTCAGAGTAAAAACGATAAAAAAGAGATTTCAGAATCAGGCCGGGATGTTGCGACATCCCGTGTCCCCGGTCGTACATCAAGCCGGTTGCCTGGTTCCTTGCATTGAGTGATGTACGGAGTTAAAGAGCAATGAAATTACCGATTTACCTCGATTACTCCGCAACAACGCCGGTGGACCCGCGTGTTGCCGAGAAAATGATGCAGTTCCTGACCCTGGACGGGACCTTTGGTAACCCGGCCTCTCGTTCACACCGTTTCGGTTGGCAGGCTGAAGAGGCGGTTGATATCGCCCGTAATCAGATTGCTGAACTGGTCGGTGCCGATCCGCGTGAAATCGTCTTTACCTCCGGTGCAACGGAATCCGACAACCTGGCGATTAAAGGTGCAGCCAACTTTTATCAGAAAAAAGGCAAGCACATTATCACCAGCAAAACCGAGCATAAAGCGGTTCTGGATACCTGTCGCCAGCTGGAGCGTGAAGGTTTCGACGTTACCTACCTGGCGCCGCAGAGCAACGGGATTATCGATCTGAAAGAGCTGGAAGCCGCGATGCGTGACGACACCATCCTGGTCTCCATCATGCACGTGAACAACGAAATCGGCGTGGTGCAGGATATCGCCACCATCGGCGAACTGTGCCGCGCGCGTGGCATCATTTACCACGTTGACGCCACCCAGAGCGTGGGCAAACTGCCTATCGATCTGAGCCAGCTGAAAGTTGACCTGATGTCCTTCTCCGGTCACAAAATTTATGGTCCTAAAGGTATTGGCGCACTGTACGTTCGCCGCAAACCGCGTATCCGCATTGAAGCGCAGATGCACGGTGGCGGTCACGAGCGCGGCATGCGTTCCGGTACTCTGCCAGTCCACCAGATCGTCGGTATGGGTGAAGCTTACCGTATCGCGAAAGAAGAGATGGACACCGAGATGGCGCGTCTGCGCGGTCTGCGTAACCGTCTGTGGGACGGCGTAAAAGATATGGAAGAGGTTTACCTTAACGGCGACCTCGAGCAGGGCGCGCCGAACATTCTCAACGTCAGCTTCAACTATGTTGAAGGCGAGTCGCTGATTATGGCGCTGAAGGACCTGGCCGTTTCCTCCGGTTCTGCTTGCACCTCCGCAAGCCTTGAGCCGTCCTATGTGCTTCGTGCACTGGGCATGACTGACGAACTGGCACACAGTTCTATCCGTTTCTCTTTAGGTCGATTCACTACCGAAGAAGAGATTGACTACACCATTGATCTGGTTCGTAAATCCATCGGCCGTCTGCGCGATCTTTCTCCGCTGTGGGATATGTTCAAACAGGGCGTGGATCTGAACAGCATCGAATGGTCACATCATTAATCGGTAGGGTATAAGGAGAATTCATCATGGCATACAGCGAAAAAGTTATCGATCATTACGAGAATCCGCGCAACGTCGGCTCTTTTGACAACAGCGACGACAGCGTCGGCAGCGGCATGGTTGGCGCACCGGCGTGCGGCGACGTGATGAAGTTGCAGATTAAAGTCAACAATGAAGGTATCATTGAAGACGCGCGCTTCAAGACCTATGGTTGCGGTTCTGCTATCGCCTCCAGCTCCCTGGTTACCGAATGGGTGAAAGGGAAATCTCTGGACGAAGCTCAGGCTATCAAGAACACCGATATCGCCGATGAGCTGGAACTGCCGCCGGTGAAAATTCACTGCTCCATCCTGGCGGAAGACGCGATTAAAGCCGCGATTGCGGATTATAAAAGCAAACGTGAAGCGAAATAATTAAGAGGTTATTGTATGTCGATTACTCTTAGCGACAGCGCAGCGTCGCGAGTTAATTCCTTCCTGGCCAACCGTGGCAAAGGCTTCGGTCTGCGCTTAGGTGTCCGCACTTCGGGCTGCTCAGGTATGGCCTACGTGCTGGAATTTGTTGACGAGCCGGCGGCAGAAGACACCGTGTTTGAAGATAAAGGCGTCAAGGTAGTGATCGACGGCAAAAGCCTGCAGTTCCTCGACGGCACTCAGCTGGACTTCGTCAAAGAAGGCCTGAACGAAGGGTTTAAATTCACAAACCCGAATGTTAAAGATGAGTGCGGTTGCGGCGAAAGCTTTAACGTATAATCCCGACACTATCCGACGTATTTCAGGCCGCATCAGGGCGGTAAATGCGTGAATCCCGGGGGCTGACAGCAGTCGGTCCTGCGGGTAAGCGACTACAGCCCACGCAGAGGCGGCCCGATGTGCACGGGTAGAGGACCCCACCGCGGTGAATCGTGAGTGGGGTTTGCTTTATCTCGTTAACCCTGAGGTTACTATGGACTATTTCACCCTCTTCGGGTTACCGGTCAGTTATACCCTTTCGCAAGAACAGCTGGCTGTCCGGTACCAGGATTTGCAGCGCCAGTATCATCCCGATAAGTTCGCCAGCGCGAGCGCGGCCGAACAGCTCGCCTCCGTGCAGCAATCCGCCACGATCAATCAGGCGTGGCAAACGCTCCGTCATCCGCTGACCCGCGCCGAATATCTCCTTTCACTCCACGGCTATGACCTGGCCTGCGAGCAGCACACCGTGCGCGATACCGCTTTTCTGATGGAACAGCTGGAGCTGCGTGAAGAGCTGGATGAGATTGAAAAATCGCAGGATGAAGAACGACTGGCGGCATTTATCAAACGCGTGAAGGGGATGTACGACGTTCGTCATCAGCAGGTTGTCGAACAATTAAATAGCGAGACGTGGGACGCGGCGGCGGATACCGTGCGTAAACTGCGTTTTCTCGATAAACTTCAGAGCGTTGCAGAACAACTCGAAGAAAAGCTGCTCGATTTTTAATTTTCGGAAGCAATTATGGCCTTATTACAAATTAGTGAGCCTGGTCTGAGTGCCGCGCCGCACCAGCGTCGTCTGGCGGCGGGTATTGACCTGGGCACCACCAATTCTCTGGTCGCTACCGTGCGTAGCGGTCAGGCCGAAACTCTGCCCGACCATCAGGGACGCTACCTGCTGCCTTCCGTGGTTAATTACCATGAATCTGGCCTGAGCGTCGGCTACGACGCCCGACACAATGCGGCCCTCGACCCGGTTAACACCATCAGCTCCGTGAAACGGATGATGGGACGCTCGCTGGCCGATATCCAGACGCGTTACCCCCATCTGCCTTACCAACTGCAGGCCAGCGAAAATGGTCTGCCGATGATTCAGACCGCCGGCGGTCTGCTCAACCCGGTTCGCGTCTCCGCCGACATCCTGAAGGCGCTGGCCGCCCGGGCAACGGAAGCCCTGTCCGGCGAACTCGACGGCGTGGTGATTACCGTCCCGGCCTATTTTGACGATGCTCAGCGTCAGGGCACCAAAGACGCCGCGCGTCTGGCCGGTCTGCACGTATTGCGCCTGTTGAACGAACCGACCGCCGCGGCCATTGCCTACGGCCTGGACTCCGGTCAGGAAGGCGTGATTGCGGTTTACGATCTCGGCGGCGGCACCTTTGATATTTCGGTGCTGCGCTTAAGCCGCGGCGTATTTGAAGTGCTGGCCACCGGCGGGGATTCCGCGCTGGGCGGCGATGACTTTGACCATCTGCTGGCGGATTATCTCCGTGAACTGGCCGGGCTGAGCGATCGTAGCGACAATCGCCTGCAGCGCGAACTTCTGGATGCGGCCATCGCGGCGAAAATCGCCCTCAGCGATGCCGATTCGGTCAGCGTCAACGTCGGCGGCTGGCAAGGCGATATTACCCGTGAGCAGTTTAACGAGCTGATTGCGCCGCTGGTGAAACGTACGCTGTTAGCCTGCCGTCGCGCGCTGAAAGATGCGGGCGTGGCGGCGGAAGAGGTGCTGGAAGTGGTCATGGTTGGCGGTTCAACCCGCGTGCCGCTGGTGCGTGAGCGCGTCGGTGAATTCTTTGGCCGCACGCCGCTGACCACTATCGATCCGGACAAAGTGGTGGCCATTGGCGCCGCGATTCAGGCCGATATCCTGGTGGGCAACAAACCGGACAGCGAACTCCTGTTGCTCGACGTTATTCCGCTCTCTTTAGGGCTGGAGACGATGGGTGGCCTGGTGGAGAAAGTGATTCCGCGCAACACCACGATTCCGGTGGCGCGTGCGCAGGAGTTCACCACCTTTAAAGATGGTCAGACGGCAATGTCTATCCACGTTATGCAGGGCGAGCGCGAACTGGTGCAGGACTGCCGTTCGCTGGCGCGTTTTGCGCTGCGTGGTATTCCGGCGTTACCGGCGGGCGGGGCGCACATTCGCGTCACCTTCCAGGTGGACGCCGATGGCCTGCTGAGCGTGACCGCGATGGAGAAATCGACCGGCGTCGAAGCCTCCATTCAGGTCAAGCCCTCCTACGGTCTGACCGACAGCGAAATCGCCACCATGATTAAAGATTCGATGAGTCACGCCGAACAGGATATCAAGGCGCGTATGCTGGCCGAGCAAAAAGTGGAAGCCGCACGCGTTCTTGAGAGCCTGGAAAGTGCGCTGGCCGCCGATGCCGCGCTGCTAAGCGCCGCAGAACGTCAGGCTATCGATGAAGCAACGGCGCAGCTGCGTGCGGTTGCCGCAGGCGATGACGCCGACGCTATTAAAGATGCGATTAAAAATACAGACACACAAACCCAGGAATTCGCCGCACGCCGCATGGACCAGTCGGTCCGTACTGCGCTGAAAGGCCAATCCGTGGACGAGGTTTAATATGCCAAAGATTGTTTTTCTGCCCCATCAGGACCTGTGCCCGGATGGCGTAGTTGTGGAAGCTGAGATCGGTGAGACCATTCTGGATGCTGCTCTGCGTAGCGGCATTGAGATTGAACACGCTTGCGAAAAATCCTGTGCCTGCACCACCTGCCACTGCATCGTGCGTGAAGGTTTTGACTCGCTGGCCGAAAGTACCGAAGATGAAGATGATATGCTGGATAAGGCCTGGGGGCTGGAGCCCGACAGCCGTCTGAGCTGCCAGGCGCGCGTGACCCACGATGATCTGGTCGTCGAGATCCCGCGTTATACTATCAACCACGCACGCGAGCATTAATATGGGACTGAAATGGACCGATAGTCGTGAAATTGGCGAAGCGCTGTATGACGCCTTCCCGGATCTCGACCCGAAAACCGTTCGCTTCACCGATATGCATCAGTGGATTTGCGAGCTGGAAGATTTTGATGACAATCCGACCGCATCCAATGAAAAAATTCTGGAGGCGATTCTGCTAGTCTGGTTAGATGAAGCAGAATAATTTCCGCAACATGTTTCACGCTGCAGATGCGTGGGTCGTGTTTGCTCACTCCCGCCGCACAGTAATCTGTGGGCCCGGTGAATGAGCGGCTGACCGCCTTCTCCTGCAGCGTGAAACATCGGAAAAATAATATGGGCTGCCTTTTGGCGGCCCTTTTGCCAAATGCGGCTCCTTTGCCAAATAAGGATAAAGATAAAATGACCGAAGCCATGAAGATTACGCTGACGACCCAACCCGCCGACGCGCGCTGGGGAGAAAAAGCGGCTTACAGCATTAATAATGACGGCATCACCCTGCATCTGAACGGTAAAGACGACCTCGGTTTGATTCAGCGCGCGGCGCGTAAAGTCGACGGGATGGGGATCAAACATGTCGCGCTGAGCGGCGAAGGCTGGGATACCGACCGCGCGTGGGCATTCTGGGCCGGTTACAAAGGGCCGAAAGGCAGCCGCAAGGTGGAATGGCCGGCGCTGGACGACGCGCAGAAAAGCGAGCTGGACAATCGGCTGACGATTATTGACTGGGTGCGGGATACCATTAACGCGCCGGCGGAAGAGCTTGGCCCGGAACAGCTGGCTCAGCGCGCGGTCGATCTGCTGTGCAGCGTCGCCTGCGACAACGTGACATACCGCATCACGAAAGGTGAAGACCTGCGTGAGCAAGGCTATCTTGGCCTGCATACCGTTGGCCGCGGCTCCGAGCGTCCGCCGGTACTGCTGGCGCTGGATTACAACCCAACCGGCAATAAAGAGGCCCCGGTGTACGCTTGCCTGGTCGGGAAAGGTATCACCTTCGATTCCGGCGGCTACAGCATCAAACAAAGCGCGTTTATGGATTCGATGAAGTCCGATATGGGCGGCGCGGCAACGGTTACCGGCGCGCTGGCGTTCGCGATTACCCGCGGCCTGAACAAACGCGTGAAGCTGTATCTGTGCTGTGCGGACAACCTGATCAGCGGTAATGCCTTTAAACTCGGCGACATCATTCGCTATCGCAATGGCAAGACTGTGGAAATCATGAACACCGACGCTGAAGGTCGTCTGGTGCTGGCGGATGGTCTGATTGATGCCTCGACGCAGAAACCTGAGCTGATCATCGATGCCGCGACCCTGACCGGGGCGGCGAAAACCGCGCTCGGTAATGACTATCACGCGCTGTTCAGCTTTGATGACTCGCTGGCTAACCGTCTGTTGGCGAGTGCGCAGGCGGAAAACGAAGCCTTCTGGCGCCTGCCGCTGGCCGAGTTCCACCGCGGCCAGCTGCCGTCTAACTTCGCCGAGCTGAACAACACCGGCAGCGCGGCCTATCCGGCTGGCGCCAGCACTGCAGCCGGTTTCCTGTCGCATTTCGTTGAAAATTATCACCAGGGCTGGCTGCACATCGACTGCTCGGCGACCTATCGCAAAGCGGCGGTTGAGCAGTGGTCTGCCGGCGCCACCGGCCTCGGCGTGCGCGCGATTGCTCATCTGTTAACCGCAGAGTAATGCTCTTGCCGGTGGCGCTGCGCTTATCCGGCCGGGGAAATTCGTAGGCCCGTGCAAGCGCAGCGCCGCCGGGCAATTTAAAGTAATGAAAATATGTCCGAAACTAAAAATGAATTAGAAACTCTGCTGGAAAAGGCGGCGACCGAGCCAGGTCACCGCCCGGCATTTTTCCGTACGCTGCTGGAATCCACCGTGTGGGTTCCGGGGGCGGCAGCGGAAGGTGAGCCGATTGTCGAAGAGAGTGCCGTCGATCTGCAGCACTGGGAGAAAGATGATGGCGCTTCGGTGATTCCGTTTTTCTCTTCTCTGGAAGCGCTGCAGCAGGCGGTGGAAGATGAACAATCGTTTGTGGTGATGCCGGCACGGACGCTGTTTGCGATGACGCTCGGCGAAACGCTGTTCCTCAATGCGAAGTTGGCAACCGGTAAAGAGTTTATGCCCAATGAGATCCGCCATCTGCTGGGGGAAGAGGGCAGCCCGCTCAGCACCCAAACCGTGCTTGAAGGCGGCGAGTCTTTGCTGTTGTCTGAAGTCGCCGAGCCACCGGCGCAGATGATTGATTCGCTGACGACGCTGTTTAAAACGATGAAGACCGTCAGACGGGCATTTCTTTGCTCAATTAAAGATAGCGCTGATGCGCCGGCAAACCTGCTGATCGGGATTGAAGCCGAAGGCGATATCGAAGAGGTGATCCAGGCGGCAGGCAGCGTGGCGACCGATACGTTACCTGGCGATGAGCCGGTTGATATCTGTCAGGTGGTTGAAGGTGAAAAGGGGATCAGCCATTTTATGATTGCCCATATCACGCCATTTTATGAAAAGCGCTGGGGCAGTTTCCTGCGCGATTTCAAACAGAACCGCATTATCTAAAGCAGCGGGGGCTTCGGCCCCCGCTGTTGTTCTCTTATTGCGCCGGTTCGATCGGCAGGTCGCTACGTGCGCCCCATTCGCTCCACGAGCCGTCATAGAGACAGACGCCGTTGACGCCCAGCGTCGTCAGCGCCAGCACCACAACCGCCGCCGTGACGCCGGAGCCGCAGCTGGCAATAATCGGCCGCTCGAAATCCACGCCCTGGCGAATGAAAATCTCATTCAGCTCATCCACAGTTTTCAGTTCGCCGTTAATCACCAGATCGCTCCACGGTACGTTGAGCGCGCCGGGAATATGACCGCGACGCAGTCCTGGACGAGGCTCATCCACCAGGCCATTAAAACGCCCGGCCGGACGCGCATCGACGATCTGCGCCGATCCCTCATGGCTAACCAGCAGTACATCGGTCAGCCGTTTGATCACTTCCGGATCGAAGCGTCCGTCAAATTCGCCTTCCGGAATATCGGGAACTCCCTGCTCAAGAGGCAACTCATCGCGCTGCCAGCCGGCCAGGCCGCCGGCGAGAATCGAGACGTTTTCGACGCCAAATGTGCGCAGCATCCACCAGGCGCGCGGGGCTGAGAAGAGATTGCCTTCATCGTAAACCACCAGATGTTTATCGCTGCTGACCCCCAGCTCGCGCATCGCAACGGCGAAGGCTTCCGCTCGCGGCATCATATGCGGCAGCGGGCTGGTGCGATCGGAAAGCGCTTCAATATCGAAAAATACGGCGTTGGGAATATGACCCGCGCGATATTCGGCGTGCAAATCGCGATCTTCCTGCCCAGGCGGCGCCATTCGCGCATCGATAATCTGAATTTCCGGGTCATCAATATGTTCCGCTAACCAGTCAGCGGCGACAAAAAACGAAGTGGACATGGCTGTCTCCGTGTCATCAACAATAGGTAGATTGTTGATGTTTTTGCCCTTACCGACAAGGCATTTTCACGTAATACATATCGTAATGTGATATGTCCCCGGCGTACACCGGGGAGAAGCGATCAGAAGCGGTCTTGATGCAGATAGCGCCAGGCGTACTGAGCGTACAGCCCGGCGCCGGTTTTCATCACTTGCTCATCGATATTGAAGCATCCGTGATGGTGGGCGTAGTCGCTCCCTTTCGCTTTATTACCGGAGCCGAGCAGGGCAAAACAACCGGGAATATCTTGCAGATAGAAGCTGAAATCCTCCCCGCCGGTCGTGGGTTTTTCGCTGAATAGCACGTCGTCACCGAAGGCTTCGCGGATCGTGGACTGCGCCAGCAATGCGCTGCGTTCTTCGTTAATCACCGGTAACGTGCCGTAGCAGTAGTCGACGTCAACGCTGGCGCCATACATCGCCGCAGTATGCTGCGCATAGCGCGTGATTGCGGCCTCCAGGCGCCGACGGGTTTCGATGCTGAAGCAACGTACTGTACCGTCCAGGAGCGCATTTTCGGCAATCACGTTGAACCGGGTGCCGACATCCATGCGACCGATAGAGACCACTGCGGAGTCCAGCGGCGAAGTTTCACGCGCCACGATAGCCTGTAAATTCATCACGAAGGCGGAGGCGACAACCGCCGCATCGATGCAGGCCTCTGGCATGGAACCGTGACCGCCGCGGCCGCGAAAGGTGACTTTGAGTAAATCTGCGGAGGCAAATGACGACCCCACGTTGCAGGATATTTTGCCGGAAGGCGAGCCGGACCAGATGTGCATGCCAAAAATGTTGTCGACATTATCCAGGGCCCCCTGGGCGATCATCGCTTTGGCGCCTTCGGCAATCTCCTCGGCGGGCTGAAAAATTAACCGTACGTTACCGGCCATCTGCTCGCGAACCTCATACAGCGCGCGGGCGGCGGTAAGCAGCATTGCGGTATGGGAATCATGCCCGCAGGCGTGCATTTTCCCGGCGGTGAGCGATTTATAGCTGAGCCGATCGTTGAGCTCATGCACCGGCAGCGCATCCATATCGGCGCGCAGTGCCACCGTTTTGCCCGGTTTACTGCCAGTAATGTCTGCAATGACGCCGGTCGGAACGGTACGGCGACAGGCGATGCCGATATTCTCCAGTTCCGCCACGACGCGATCCGTCGTTCGTCGCTCCTCCCACGGCAGCTCCGGGTGGGCGTGTAGATCGCGGCGAAAGTCGATTGTTGCCTGCTCTTCTCTGGCGATGATGGCGGTAATAACGGGGTTAATCATAAAACGGACTCCATAGGTTCGTAGAAAATGAAACGGTTCAGTCGATCACCGGCGCCAGATAACCCACCAGTATTCCGGCCAGAATGACGGAAACAATCGTCACGGAGATAAACCCGCCAACCAGCATTGGCCCCAGCATGTGCTGAGTCAGCATCTGGCGTTCTTTTTCATCCTGGGTAAGGGCGTTAATGGCTTCGTTGGTGATGATGTAATCCGCCGGGAAGCCGTACAGCGCGGTCAGGGAGATGGCGAATGACATGGCGCCGCTGACGCCGAGCGCTTTCCCCACGAGCCAGGAAACCATAAACATGCCGATAACCGCCGTGGCGATGAGCACCGCCATCGGATAAAGCAGGCGTAGCAGCATCTCCGGCGTCGCTTTGTTCAGGGTATCAAAGATAAACAGCATCAATGCCATGACGGCAAAGCCGAACCCGTTCGCTTTTTGTAGCGTGTGTTTTTCGAGAAACCCTACGGAAGTAAAGACCACGCCAAAAAACAGACACAGCACGAACGGACTGATGCTAACGATGGGTTTTGCCAGGTCGGAGATAAACCAGGCCAGACAGCCGACCATCGCCAGGCGCAGAAATTTAAAATAGCTACTGTTGTAGCTTGCGGGGAGGCGGCTAAACAAACGCGGCATTATTTCTTCGCCGCAGGGGAGGAGGGGCTGTTCTTCAGCGTTTTCATGATGCTGTTTGTTACTGCGGTAGCGCCTGAGCCACGATTTTCCTTCGCGTTGCAGCATGATGGCGGTGAGGGGATAGCCGGCGAATCCCTGCATCACGTAAATCAGAATCGCCAGTACGGACAGATCGACCAGCCCGGCGTTGCTTGCACCTTGCGACATAATTAATGATGACACGATCCCACCGACCAGCGGCGGGATGGTCACCAGCGCGGTGTTGCGGTCAAATAGCAACAGGCTCACCGCGAAGACGGCTACCGTTATCCCGGCAATACCGGCAAGCGCGATGATTACCGTTTTCCACTGGCGCATGAGCTCCTGCAGTGACAGCAGGGTACCCATATTGGTAATCAGCAGATACATCAGCATGATGGCAACGGGCGCCGTGATCCCCGCCCGGCTAATAATATCAGGCGGAAAAAACGTCCAGTATCCGCCCAGAAACAGGACCGCACAGACAAAGACGGAAGGGATCCAGGCTTTGGTGCGGGTAGAGATAACATCGCCTGTATAAAGAATGAAAATAATAATTAACAGCGCGTTCATTTGTGACATAAATAATTCCCATATTACTTATTTAATATATCAATACGGAACGAATGACGGTTGTGCCGTTATTGAATCAGCAGAGCGGGCGGTCAGAACGACTATCCGTTTTTTTAGCCAACGTGGGCATATTGAAAGATACCGGTAATCATGCGGTTGAACGGGCTTCGGCAATGAGGTCATTTCTCCGTCTGGAGATGAAAATTGACGACTGCCAGCAGTATCAGAGGGCATGAAATATGGCGGTATAGCGTTCAGATAAGAGAAAACTGGCGTATTGTCAATTTATAAAGCGGTAGTGCATTTAATTTCGGAATTAATCAAGGAGGGAAATTATACTCTCAGGCGGTAATTAAATTGCCACATTGTCCGTTTCTGCTTTTTTAAATGCGCGTGGTCACATATTTTATATTTGTCGTGCGGGGCGGCAATTTTTCGCCCTCCGCGGACTCAAATACACTGTCGTTATTATTCTCATCGGGTACCAGATAAAGCATATTGCCGAAAGCGTATTATCGGAACATCAGACCGCCTGTGCGATGCCGATAGCATAAGCAATTGGTAATTCCGCCGTTAGCGCATAATAATGTGTTCACTACAGGCATCTGGCTGTTCAGGCCAAGGGGTTAAAGGATGAAACCATTTCGTTTAGCGGCGCTGTCGCTGGCACTGTTGACGGCACTCTCTCTCAGCGGATGCGATGACAGCGGTAAACCGCAGGCCGTCGCGCCAGCCGGCTCTTCCGCTGGGCAAACGGGCACTGCAAAACCGGATAGCGCGCAGCTGGCGGCGCTGGCGGAAAAAAGCAAAGGTAAAGCGCTGACGCTGCTCGACGCCTCGGAAATCCAGCTGGACGGCGCGGCGGCGATGGTGCTCACCTTCTCTGTGCCGCTTAATCCCGATCAGGATTTCTCACGCAGCGTACATCTTGTCGATAAAAAAAGCGGCAAGGTGGATGGTGCCTGGGAACTCTCTCCTGACCTGAAAGCGCTGCGGCTACGTCATCTTGAGCCGAAACGCGAACTGATTGTCTCCGTTGACCCGACGCTGAGTGCGCTGAACGCGGCGACCTTTGATAACCATTTTGAAAAAACCATTACCACCCGCGATATTGCTCCGAGCGTCGGTTTTGCCAGCCGCGGCTCGCTGCTGCCGGGCAAAGTGGTTGCCGGGCTGCCGGTTATGGCGCTGAACGTCGATAACGTCGACGTCAACTTTTTCCGTATCAAGCCGGAGTCGCTGTCCGCTTTTGTCAGCCAGTGGGAATATCGTAACTCATTGAGTAACTGGGAGTCTGACGAGCTGTTGAAAATGGCCGATCTGGTCTATACCGGGCGTTTCGATCTCAATCCGGCGCGCAACACGCGGGAGAAACTGCTGCTGCCGCTGGCGGATATTAAGCCGTTGCAGCAGCCGGGCGTTTACGTAGCGGTGATGAATCCGGCGGGACGCTACAGCTATAGCAACGCTGCGACGCTGTTTACGTTGAGCGATATCGGCGTATCGGCGCACCGTTATCGTAACCGGCTGGATGTCTTTACCCAGAGTCTCGAAGACGGTGCGGCGCAATCGGGTATCGATGTGCAGCTGCTGAATGCGAAAGGGCAAACTCTCGCCCAGGCGAAAAGCGACGCCCAGGGGCACGTGACCCTGCAAACCGATGATAAAGAAGCGGCGCTGTTGCTGGCGCGAAAAGACGGGCAGACCACCCTGCTGGATCTCAAACTTCCCGCACTGGATCTGGCCGAGTTCTCGATTGCCGGCGCCCCGGGATTCAGCAAGCAGTTCTTTATGTTTGGTCCGCGCGATCTTTATCGCCCGGGAGAGACGGTCATCCTCAACGCGCTGCTCCGTGACGGCGACGGCAAACCGCTGGCCGAGCAGCCGGTGAAGTTCGACGTGGTTCAGCCGGACGGTCAGGTGATCCGCTCGCTGGTCAGCAAACCGGTCAATGGTCTGTATCAGTTTACCTGGCCGCTTGATAGCGGGGCGGCGACCGGTATGTGGCATATCCGCGCCAGCACCGGCGACAATCAGCCGCGCGAGTGGGATTTCCACGTCGAAGATTTTATGCCTGAGCGTATGGCGCTGAATCTGACGCCGCAAAATACCCCGCTGGCCATGGATGCCGATGTGCGCTTTAACGTTGCCGGCGCCTATCTGTATGGCGCCCCGGCCAGCGGCAATCAGCTCCAGGGAAAACTGTTCCTGCGTCCGCTGCGCGATGCGGTTGCGGCGCTGCCGGGCTTCCAGTTTGGTGATATTGCCGAAGAAAACCTCTCCCGCAGCCTGGATGAAGTCCAGACGACGCTGGATGAAAAAGGCCATGCCGACGTGACTACCGCCAGCCAGTGGCAGGATAGCCATTCGCCGCTGCAGGTGGTTTTACAGGCCAGCCTGCTGGAGTCGGGCGGCCGACCGGTTACCCGTACCGTACAGCAGCCGATCTGGCCGGCCGGTACGCTGCCGGGGATCCGCCCTGAATTTGCCCTCAAAGAGGTCTACGACTATCGCACCGACAGTACGGTGAAACAGCCGGTGGTAGAAGAAAACAGCACCGCGGCGTTTGAGATTGTCTACGCCGATGCCAAAGGCGAGAAAAAAGCGGTCTCCGGGCTACAGGTACGGCTGATTCGCGAGCGCCGCGACTACTACTGGAACTGGTCTGACGGCGAAGGCTGGCAGTCGCAGTTCGATCAAAAAGATCTGCAGGAAGGCGAACAGTCTCTGGATCTGCAGGCCGGGCAAACGGCGAAAGTGAGTTTCCCGGTGGAGTGGGGATCCTACCGCCTGGAAGTGAAGGGGCCTGATGACGTGATCAGCAGCGTGCGCTTCTGGGCGGGCTACAGCTGGCAGGATAACAGCGATGGCACAGGAGCCGCGCGTCCGGATCGGGTCACCATGAAGCTGGACAAAGCGGCCTATAAACCGGGGGACACTATCAAACTGCATATCGCCGCGCCTGCGGCGGGAAAAGGTTATGCGATGGTTGAATCCAGCGAAGGGCCGCTGTGGTGGCAGGAAATTGACGTCCCGGCGGAGGGTATGGCGCTGTCGATTCCGGTCGATAAAACCTGGAACCGTCACGATCTCTACCTCAGCACCCTGGTGATTCGCCCCGGGGATAAATCCCGCTCGGCGACGCCAAAACGGGCGGTGGGTCTGCTGCACCTGCCGCTGGGCGATGAAAACCGCCGCCTGACGCTTGCGCTGGATGCACCAGAAAAAATACGCCCGAATCAGCCGCTGACGGTGAAAATCAAAGCCAGCGTGGCGCAGGGGGAGGTGCCAAAACAGGTCAATGTGCTGCTCTCCGCCGTGGACAGCGGCGTGCTGAATATCACCGATTACGCCACTCCGGATCCGTGGAAGGCTTTCTTTGGTCAGAAGCGTTACGGCGCGGATATTTATGATATCTACGGTCAGGTGATTGAAGGGCAGGGGCGTCTCGCCAGCCTGCGCTTCGGCGGTGACGGCGATGAACTCAAACGCGGCGGTAAACCGCCGGTTAACCACGTCACGATTATTGCCCAGCAGGCGCAGCCGGTGATCCTGGACGAGCGTGGCGAAGGCGCGGTGACGCTGCCGATTGGCGATTTCAACGGCGAGCTGCGGGTGATGGCGCAGGCGTGGACCGCCGATGATTTTGGCAGCAGCGACGAGAAAGTGGTGGTGGCCGCGCCGCTGATTGCCGAGCTGAATACGCCGCGCTTCCTCGCCAATGGCGACGCAACCCGGCTGGCGCTGGATCTGCGTAACCTCACCGACAGGCCGCAAACGCTGAACGTCGCGCTGAGCGCCAGCGGTTTGCTGCAGCTCGATGGCGCGGCCATTCCTCCGCTACAGCTGGCGCCCGGCGCGCGCAGTACGCTGTTTGTCCCGGTGAGCGCCCGCGATGGTTTTGGCGATGGTCAGGTGAATGCCACGATTACCGGCGTGGCTCTGCCGGGTGAGACCTTCCCTCCGATGCAGAAACAGTGGAAAATTGGCGTACGTCCGGCCTTCCCGGCGCAAACCGTGAATAGTGGCGTGGTGCTGCAACCGGGGGAACGCTGGCAGGCGCCAGTCGGGCAAACCCAGGGGTTCTCACCGGCGACGCTGCAGGGACAGCTGGTGTTCAGCGGTAAGCCGCCGTTGAATCTCGCCCGCTATATTCGCGACCTGAAAGCCTATCCCTATGGCTGCCTGGAACAGACCGCCAGCGGTCTGTTCCCGTCGCTTTACACCAACGCCGCGCAGCTCAAAGCATTGGGCATCGCCGGCGACAGTGATGAAAAGCGCCGTGCGGCGGTAGAGATCGGTATTTCCCGACTGCTGCATATGCAGCGTGACGATGGCGGATTTGCGCTGTGGGACAAAGAGGGGCCGGAAGAGTACTGGCTGACCGCCTATGCCATGGATTTCCTTGTGAGAGCAGGCGAGCAGGGCTATAGCGTACCGACTCAGGCGATGAATAACGGTAACCAGCGTCTGCTGCGCTATCTGCAGGAGCCGGGACTGATAACCGTTCGCTACAGCGATGACGCGGCGGCCAGCCGTTTCGCCGCTCAGGCCTATGCCGCCCTGGTGCTGGCCCGTCAGCAAAAAGCCCCCCTTGGTGCCCTCCGCGAAATCTGGAGTCGTCATGAGCAGGCGCGTTCTGGCCTGCCTCTGCTGCAGCTGGGGATCGCCCTTAAAGCGATGGGCGATGCGCCGCGCGCTGAGCAGGCGTTGACGCTGGCGATGAGTACGCCGCGTCAGGATACGGACCGCTGGCTGGGCGATTATGGCAGCGCCCTGCGCGATGATGCGCTGAAGCTGGCCCTGCTGGAGGAGAATCAACTGCTGCCGGATGCGCAGAACACCTTACTGAGCACCCTTGCGGAAGAGGCCTACGGTCAGCGCTGGCTTTCAACCCAGGAGACCAATGCGCTGTTCCTGGCCGGCCGGACATTACAGGGCTTACCCGGCAGCTGGCAGGCGCAAACCTCATTGCAGGCGCAGCCGCTGGCGGCGGATAAAGCGCAGACCCGCAACCTGAGCGCTGAACAGCTGGCGACCCTGCAGGTCAGCAACACCGGCGATCGTCCGCTCTGGTTGCGCCTTGATAGCAGCGGATACCCGCTCGCTGCGCCGCAGGCCACGGGGAACGTACTGGGCATTGAGCGTCAAATCTTTGATACCCGCGGTCAGCAGAAGTCGCTGACCTCGCTGCGTAGCGGCGAGCTGGTGCTGGTGAAGCTGGAGGTAACCGCCAAACGCAATGTTCCGGATGCGCTGGTGGTGGACCTGCTGCCGGCGGGACTGGAGCTGGAAAACCAGAACCTGGCGAACAGCAGCGCCAGCCTGCAGGAGAACGGCGACGCGGTGCAGAACCTGCTTAACCAGATGCAGCAGGCGGATATTCAGCACATCGAGTTTCGTGACGATCGCTTTGTCGCCGCCGTGGCAATTAACGAAGGGCAGCCGGTGACGCTGGTGTATCTGGCGCGCGCGGTCACGCCGGGAACATATCAGGTTCCGCAGCCGCAGGTAGAGTCGATGTATATTCCGCAGTGGCGGGCGACCGGCGCGGCCAGCGGCCCGCTGACTGTTACCCCGTAAATGCGGCGGCTGCGACAGATAAAACGCCGCTGGCGCTGGCTGGCGGCGTTGATCATTATGCTATGGCTGGCGGTGCTGGCGGCCGATCGTCTGTGGCCGTTGCCGCTGCATGAGGTGGCGCCGGCTCGGGTGGTGGTAGCGGAAGATGGCACGCCGCTGTGGCGCTTTGCGGATAAGCAGGGAGTCTGGCGCTATCCGGTCGCTCTCGATGATGTGTCGCCGCGCTATCTGCAGGCGCTGATCCAGTATGAAGATCGCTGGTTCTGGCGGCATCCGGGGGTGAACCCGTTTGCGGTTATTCGCGCGGCCTGGCAAGACCTGACCGCCGGGCGAGTCGTCTCCGGTGGCAGCACGTTGACTATGCAGGTCGCGAGGCTGCTCGATCCCCATCCCCGAACCTTCGGCGGCAAGCTGCGCCAGCTCTGGCGCGCGCTGCAGCTGGAGTGGCATTTATCAAAAAGCGAGATCCTGACGCTGTATCTTAACCGCGCCCCCTTTGGCGGGACGCTGCAGGGAATTGGCGCTGCCAGCTGGGCCTATCTCGGTAAACCCCCCGCGCAGCTCAGCTATGGTGAAGCGGCCCTGCTGGCCGTGCTGCCGCAGGCGCCGAGCCGCCTACGTCCGGACCGCTGGCCGCAGCGGGCTCAGGCCGCGCGGGATAAAGTACTGACGCGGATGCGCAGTCAGGGGGTCTGGCCCGATAAGGCGGTACAGGAGGCGATTGAAGAACCGGTATGGCTGTTTCCACGACAGATGCCGCAGCTGGCGCCGCTTTTTTCCCGGCGGGCACTGGCGAGCGGCCGCCGGGAGAAAGTGGTGACGACGCTGGATGCCGGGCTCCAGCGTCAGCTGGAAGATCTGGCGCTCAACTGGAAATCGCGCCTGCCGCCGCGTAGCTCGCTGGCGATGGTGGTGGTCGACCATACCAGTATGAAAGTGCGGGGCTGGGTCGGGTCGGCAGATATTTCCGACGATAGTCGCTTCGGGCATATCGATATGGTCTCGGCGATTCGTTCGCCGGGTTCAGTCTTAAAACCGTTTGTCTACGGTATGGCGTTGGATGACGGGCTTATTCATCCGGCATCTTTATTACAGGATGTGCCGCGCCGCTTTAGTGATTACCGGCCCGGAAATTTTGATAGCGGTTTCCATGGGCCGGTCAGCGCCAGCGAAGCGCTGGTGCGCTCGCTGAATCTTCCGGCGGTTCAGGTGCTTGAAGCCTATGGGCCGAAGCGCTTCGCCGCCAACTTACGCAATGCCGGTTTGCCGCTGATATTACCGGCCGGCGCGGAACCCAACCTGTCGCTGATCCTCGGCGGGACGGGAGCAAAACTGGAAGATATTGTGGCCGGATATAGCGCCTTCGCCCGCCATGGCAAGGTCGCGCGATTGCGGATGACGCCGGATGACCCGCTGGTGGAAAGACCGCTGTTGTCGCCGGGGGCGGCCTGGATAGTCCGGCGAATTTTGGCTGGCGAGGCCCAGCCGGTGCCGGACGCTTCGTTGGTGCAGGTGGTTCCGCTGGCGTGGAAAACCGGGACCAGCTACGGCTACCGCGATGCCTGGGCCATTGGCGTCAATGCCCGCTACCTGATCGGTATCTGGACCGGACGGCCGGACGGCACCCCGGTGGTGGGGCAGTTTGGTTTTGCCAGCGCGGTGCCTCTGCTGAACCAGGTCAATAATATGCTGCTGGCGCGACCGGCCATGGGACGCGGCGGTCTGCCCACCGATCCGCGTCCGCAGACGGTCAGCGCGGCAACGATCTGCTGGCCCGGCGGGCAGAGCCTGGCATCAGGCGATAGCAACTGTCGACGTCGACTGGCGACATGGCTGCTGGAAGACAGCCAGCCGCCGACGCTGCTGTTGCCGGGCCAGGAAGAGGGGCGCGGTATTCGCTTCCCCATCTGGTTAGATGAGCAGGGACGGCGGGTGGCGGCGGATTGCCCCGGCGCGGTGCGGAAAGTCGTCGATGTCTGGCCGCTGCCGCTGGAGTCCTGGCTGCCCCCTGCGGAGCGGCGGGCAGCCCGCCTGGGCGCGGTTTCACCGGACTGCCCGCCGCCGCAGGCGACGGATGTGGCGCCGCTGGTGCTGTCAGGCGTGCGCGAGGGGGCGGTGATTAAACGTTTACCGGGAACGGCGCGGGTCATGCTGGCGTTGCAGACAACCGGTGGCGAAGGGCGGCGCTGGTGGTTTCTTAATGGCGAATCCCAGACTGCCGCTGGCGCCAGCGTCACGCTGCCGCTGGAGCGACCCGACCGTTATCAACTGGTCGTCATGGACGAGAGTGGCCAGGTGGCGACGGCGAATTTTACCCTGCAATAGCGGCAGATGCCCAATTCCCCTGTTTTATGTGTTGCTAAAACTCGTCTTATTTTAACAAAATGTTACCTTCATCCATAGGCAGCGCCGGTGTTGCTCATTATAATGCGCGCCAGGCCATACGATCGTATGCGCAACAACAGAACATTTTATTAGAGGTAATCATGGCTATTGAACGTACTTTTTCCATCATCAAACCAAACGCGGTGGCAAAAAACGTTATTGGCAGCATCTTTTCTCGCTTTGAAGCTGCAGGGTTCAAAATCGTCGGCACCAAAATGCTGCACCTGACCGTTGAACAGGCTCGCGGTTTCTACGCTGAGCACGAAGGTCGCCCGTTCTTTGACGGTCTGGTTGAGTTCATGACTTCCGGCCCGATCGTGGTCTCCGTTCTGGAAGGCGAAAACGCCGTTCAGCGTCACCGTGACCTGCTGGGCGCAACCAACCCGGACAACGCCCTGGCAGGCACCCTGCGCGCAGACTACGCCGACAGCTTCACCGAGAACGGCACCCACGGTTCCGACTCCGTTGAATCTGCCGCTCGCGAAATTGCGTTCTTCTTCGCCGAAGGCGAGGTTTGCCCGCGCACTCGCTAATCTCCTGCGTCTTTCAGGCCACTGCTTTGTTGGCTTCATTCGCGCACCCGGGTCACATAGTTATCTCTGTTCCCGGGGATTTGCGAACGTGCCGTCTCGCCGTGAGCTGAAATACTTTGGCGATCCTGGTCCTCGTCTTTTCGCCAATCGAAAAGCCATAGAGGATGAAGTACGCAGCAACAGATTTTTTCATCATTGCCGCGTGCAAACGTGGTATTGATGCAGCAGAATTTGTACAATGCAGCGCCCCTGGACGAGCACTCGTTCATAGGGGCGTTTCTTTTTTCAACCCTCCTGGGGCCATAACGTGTAACAACGAGGCCGGAATAGATTATGTCTGAACATATTGTCACACCTGATACCGCCGCTCTGACGGTGCCGAACAAAGATGCCAAAATCAACCTGCTGGACCTGAACCGTCAGCAGATGCGCGAGTTTTTCAAAAACATGGGTGAAAAACCCTTCCGCGCCGATCAGGTGATGAAATGGATGTATCACTACTGCAGCGACAACTTTGATGATATGACCGATATCAACAAGGTGCTGCGCAACAAGCTGAAGGAAGTCGCGGAGATTCGCGCGCCGGAAGTCGTTGAGGAGCAGCGCTCCAGCGACGGTACCATTAAATGGGCGATTGCCGTCGGCGATCAGCGCGTGGAAACGGTCTATATTCCGGAAGACGATCGTGCGACGCTGTGCGTTTCGTCGCAGGTTGGGTGCGCTTTAGAGTGTAAATTCTGCTCGACCGCGCAGCAGGGTTTTAACCGCAATCTGCGAGTTTCAGAAATTATCGGCCAGGTATGGCGCGCGGCGAAAATCGTCGGTGCGGCCAAAATTACCGGCCAACGCCCGATCACCAACGTGGTGATGATGGGGATGGGCGAGCCGCTGCTGAACCTGACTAACGTCGTTCCGGCGATGGAAATCATGCTGGACGATTTCGGTTTTGGCCTGTCGAAACGTCGCGTGACGCTTTCTACTTCTGGCGTGGTCCCGGCGCTGGATAAGCTCGGCGATATGATCGACGTGGCGCTGGCGATCTCCCTGCACGCCCCCAACGATACGATTCGTGATGAGATCGTGCCGATCAACAAGAAATATAATATTGAGACCTTCCTGAACTCGGTTCGCGGCTATATTTCGAAATCCAACGCTAACCAGGGTCGCGTCACCATTGAGTACGTCATGCTGGATCACGTCAACGATGGTACCGAGCATGCCCATGAACTGGCGGCGCTGTTGAAAGATACGCCGTGCAAGATCAACCTGATTCCCTGGAACCCGTTCCCGGGGGCGCCGTACGGCCGTAGTTCAAACAGCCGTATCGACCGTTTCTCCAAGGTGCTGATGGAATATGGCTTTACCACTATCGTGCGTAAAACGCGCGGCGATGACATTGACGCCGCCTGTGGACAGCTGGCCGGCGATGTTATCGACCGGACCAAGCGTACGCTGCGTAAACGCATGCAGGGCGAAGCCATCGATGTGAAGACGGTCTGATAAATGACGCAGCGCACGGCATGAAGCATGCGCTGCGGATTTATGCCTAATCGCCAGGCGAAATACGCTGATTCGGGCAATAATTACGGTGCGTTTTTGTCGACTTTGAGGCAGTATGTAGCGGCACTACAACCGCTTAGCATTCAATATTGATAAGTATCTGTGATAGTGGGTCATACGGACTTATACTCTTCGTGTGACGTTTAGCAGATGTTTCGCGGCGCGGGGTTAACCGGCGCTGAACTTTAAATTCACGTACCAGTAGTTGTCGAATGAACACTGAAGCCACTCAAGACCATCAAGAAGCAAATACGACGGGCACGCGTCTACGTCATGCCCGTGAACAACTCGGACTCAGCCAGCAAGCGGTGGCGGAGCGCTTATGCCTGAAAGTTTCCACGGTTCGTGATATTGAAGACGACAAGGCGCCGGCCGACCTGGCCTCTACGTTCCTGCGCGGCTACATCCGCTCCTATGCGCGCCTTGTGCACATTCCGGAAGATGAACTGCTGCCAATGATGGCAAAACAGGCCCCGATTCGTGCCGCGAAAGTTGCGCCGATGCAGAGCTTCTCCCTGGGAAAACGCCGTAAAAAGCGTGACGGCTGGCTGATGAGCTTCACCTGGCTGGTGCTGTTTGTGGTCATTGGCCTCAGCGGCGCCTGGTGGTGGCAAGACCATAAGGCCCAGCAGGAAGAAATTACCTCAATGGCCGACCAGTCAACCGCTGAACTGAATGCGGGCGACAGCAGCCAGAGTATTCCGCTGGATACCGGTGCCGGCAGCACGGCAGCGGACAGCACTGCCAACAGCGCGCCGGTTGATACCACCCCTGCGCCGACGGCCTCTACCCAGGCGCCGGTTGATAATAACGCCGTTGTGGCGCCGTCTCAGGCCAATGTGGATAGCGCACCGGCTGCCGCGGCGCCGACCTCTCCACTGCCAACCGCCCCGGCTAATGCCGCCGCTACCGCCGCTGCGGCCCAGGATTTGGTCCTGAACTTCTCTGCCGACTGCTGGCTGGAAGTGAGCGATGCAACCGGTAAAAAACTGTTCAGCGGTTTGCAACGTAAGGGCGGTAATCTGAACCTGAGCGGTCAGGCGCCTTATAAGCTGAAAATTGGCGCGCCGGCAGCGGTACAGATTCAGTATCTGGGTAAACCCGTCGATTTGAGTCGTTTTATCAGAACTAACCAGGTTGCGCGTCTGACCCTTAATGCCGAAACATCACCGGCGCAGTAACAGACGGGTAACGCGGGAGATTTTTCATGCATAACCAGGCTCCGATTCAACGTAGAAAATCAAAACGTATTTACGTTGGGAATGTGCCGATTGGCGATGGTGCTCCCATCGCCGTACAGTCGATGACCAATACTCGCACCACCGATGTGGCTGCGACGGTAAACCAAATCAAAGCCTTAGAGCGCGTTGGCGCGGATATCGTCCGCGTCTCCGTACCGACGATGGATGCAGCGGAAGCGTTCAGGCTCATCAAGCAGCAGGTCAACGTCCCGCTGGTCGCCGATATCCACTTTGACTACCGTATTGCCCTGAAAGTGGCGGAGTACGGTGTGGACTGCCTGCGTATCAACCCGGGCAACATCGGAAACGAAGAACGTATCCGCATGGTGGTTGATTGCGCCCGCGATAAAAATATTCCTATCCGTATCGGCGTCAACGCCGGTTCTCTGGAAAAAGATCTGCAGGAAAAGTACGGCGAACCAACGCCGCAGGCGCTGCTGGAATCAGCCATGCGTCATGTCGATCATCTCGATCGTCTCAACTTCGATCGCTTTAAGGTCAGCGTGAAGGCTTCCGATGTCTTCCTGGCGGTGGAATCTTATCGTCTGCTGGCGAAGCAGATCGATCAGCCGCTGCACCTTGGGATCACTGAAGCCGGCGGCGCCCGCAGCGGCGCGGTGAAGTCGGCGATCGGCCTGGGGCTGCTGCTGTCTGAAGGGATCGGCGATACCCTGCGCGTTTCCCTGGCGGCGGATCCGGTTGAAGAGATCAAGGTCGGTTTCGACATTCTGAAATCCCTGCGCATCCGCGCCCGCGGGATCAACTTCATCGCTTGCCCGACCTGTTCGCGTCAGGAGTTCGACGTTATCGGCACCGTTAACGCGCTGGAGCAACGTCTGGAAGACATTATTACGCCGATGGATATTTCGATTATCGGTTGCGTGGTGAACGGTCCGGGCGAAGCGCTGGTTTCAACGCTTGGCGTGACCGGCGGCAATAAAAAAAGCGGCCTCTATGAAGATGGCGTGCGTAAAGACAGGCTGGACAACGACGATATGATCGATCAGCTGGAAGCACGGATTCGTGCTAAAGCCTCGATGCTTGATGAAGCGCGTCGCATCAATGTTCAGCAGGTTGAAGAGAAATAATCCGGGGCGGTGTATCACTTCCCGTGTATGATTGAACCCGCAGACGCGCGGCGTCGGGGTTCATTTTTGTATATAAATAAAGAGAATAAACGTGGCAAAGAACATTCAAGCCATCCGTGGCATGAACGATTATCTGCCGGGCGAGACCGCTCTCTGGCAGCGCATTGAAGGCTCACTGAAACAGGTGCTCGGCAGCTACGGTTACAGCGAAATCCGTTTGCCGATTGTAGAGCAGACCCCGTTATTCAAACGCGCGATCGGCGAAGTGACCGACGTGGTTGAAAAAGAGATGTACACCTTTGAGGACCGCAATGGCGATAGCCTGACGCTGCGTCCGGAAGGGACGGCGGGCTGCGTACGTGCCGGCATCGAACATGGTCTCCTGTACAATCAAGAACAGCGTCTGTGGTACGTCGGGCCGATGTTCCGCCACGAACGTCCGCAGAAAGGGCGCTATCGCCAGTTCCACCAGATGGGCGTTGAAGTCTTTGGCCTGCAGGGTCCGGATATCGATGCTGAGCTGATCATGCTGACCGCTCGCTGGTGGCGTGAGCTGGGCATCGCTGACCACGTTGCGCTGGAGCTGAACTCCATCGGTTCGCTGGAAGCGCGTGCAACCTATCGCGATGCGCTGGTCGCCTATCTTGAGCAGTTTAAAGATAAGCTCGACGAAGACTGCAAACGCCGCATGTATACCAACCCGCTGCGCGTCCTCGATTCCAAAAATCCGGAAGTACAGGCGCTGCTCAACGATGCGCCTGCGCTGGGCGACTACCTGGACGAAGACTCCAGAGCGCATTTCGCGGGCCTGTGTGCCCTGCTGGACGATGCTGGGATTCGCTATACCGTCAATCAGCGCCTGGTGCGCGGCCTGGATTATTATAACCGTACCGTGTTTGAGTGGGTCACCACCAGCCTCGGTTCCCAGGGAACGGTCTGTGCCGGCGGTCGTTATGATGGTCTGGTAGAGCAGCTGGGCGGGCGCGCAACGCCGGCCGTAGGCTTCGCTATGGGGCTGGAACGTCTTGTTTTACTGGTTCAGGCAGTAAATCCGGAATTTAAAGCCGATCCTGTTGTCGATATATACCTGGTGGCTTCCGGAACCGATACCCAGTCTGCAGCGATGCGTCTGGCTGAGCGGGTTCGCGATGAGCTGCCCGGCGCTAAGCTGATGACCAACCACGGCGGCGGCAACTTTAAGAAACAGTTTGCCCGCGCGGATAAATGGGGCGCTCGCGTTGCTCTGGTGGTCGGTGAATCAGAAATTGCTGACGGAAACGTGGTAGTGAAGGATTTACGCTCAGGTGAGCAAACTACCGTAACGCAGGATAGCGTTGCTGCGCATTTGCGCGCACTTCTGGGTTAATCTCCCGGGAATCATTAGTCAGGAGAAGGACTGCGTGGAAACGTATAACAACGAAAACGATCAGGTCGATGCGCTCAAGCGTTTCTTTGCCGAAAATGGCAAGGCGCTGGCCGTTGGTGTGATTTTAGGGATTGGCGCGTTGGTTGGCTGGCGCTACTGGAGTTCTCATCAGCAGGATACGGCGAGAGAATCCTCTTTAGCCTATGAAAACGCCATTTCCGCGCTCAAATCAGACAAGCCGGAAGCGATCGGTTCGGCGGAAAAGTTTGCTGCCGATAGCAAAAACAGCTATGGCGCGTTTGCTTCTCTGGAGCTGGCCCAGCGTTTTGTCGATAAGAACGATCTGCAAAATGCCGAAAAGCAGCTTCAGCAGGGCCTGGCCGCCGCGCCGGATGATAACCTGAAGTCGGTTATCAATATGCGTCTTGCGCGTGTGCAGCTGCAGCTGAAGAAACCTGATGAAGCGCTGAAAACCCTTGATGGTATTAAAGGTGAAGGCTGGGTCGCTATTGTTGCCGATCTCCGTGGTGAGATTCTGCTTAACAAAGGCGATAAGCAAGGCGCTCGCGCGGCCTGGGAAGCTGGCGTGAAAAGCGATGCTTCACCTGCGCTCAGCGAAATGATGCGTATGAAAATAAATAATCTGTCCATCTGAGAGGGACTCGATGCAATTGCGTAAATTACTTTTGCCAGGGCTGCTTTCCGTTACCTTATTAAGCGGTTGTTCGTTGTTTAACAGCGAAGAAGATGTGGTGAAAATGTCACCGCTGCCGACGGTGGAAAATCAGTTTACGCCGTCCACGTCCTGGAGCACCTCTGTTGGCGATGGTATCGGCGATTTCTATTCTAACCTGCACCCGGCTTTTGCCGACGGCGTAGTCTATGCGGCCGATCGTAAGGGCACCGTCAAAGCGCTGAACGCTGACGACGGGAAAGAGGTGTGGTCGGTGAACCTGGCTGAAAAAGACGGCTGGTTCTCTCGCACGCCTGCGCTGCTCTCTGGCGGTATCACCGTTTCCGGTGGTCATGTCTATATCGGCAGCGAAAAAGCGCAGCTGTTCGCCCTGAATACCAGCGATGGTACGGTGGCGTGGCAGGCTCGCGTTGCGGGTGAAGCGATTTCTCGCCCGGTCGTCAGCGACGGCATGGTTCTGGTTCACACCAGTAACGGTCAGCTGCAGGCGCTGAATGAAGCGGATGGGGCGGTGAAGTGGACCGTTAACCTGGATATGCCGGCGCTCTCTCTGCGCGGTGAATCTGCTCCGGCGACCGCCTATGGCGCAGCCATCGTTGGCGGCGATAACGGTCGCGTTAGCGCCGTGCTGATGCAGCAAGGGCAGATTATCTGGCAGCAGCGTATCTCCCAGGCGACCGGACCGACGGAAATCGATCGTCTGAATGACGTCGATACGACCCCGGTTATCGTCAACGGTGTGGTATACACGCTGGCGTATAATGGCAACCTGACCGCGCTGGATCTGCGCAGCGGCCAGATCATGTGGAAGCGTGAGCTGGGTTCCGTGAACGACTTTATCGTTGACGGCAACCGTATCTACCTGGTCGATCAGAATGACCGCATCCTGGCGCTCTCCACCGAAGGTGGCGTGACGCTGTGGACGCAAAGCGATCTATTGCATCGCCTGCTGACCGCGCCGGTGTTGTATAATGGCAACCTGGTGGTCGGTGATAGCGAAGGCTATATGCACTGGGTGAACCCGGAAGATGGTCACTTTGTGGCTCAGCAGAAAGTGGATAGCTCCGGCTTCCGTACCGACGCGGTGGTAGCCGATGGTCGACTGCTGATCCAGGCAACCGACGGCACGCTGTATTCTATTACGCGTTAGTCGTGGCGGCTTACCCCGCGGCTCTTGAGTTTCTTCGCGGCGGCCGGCAACGCAGCCGGCGGCGACGTTCACTGAGAGACAACGGGTATAGTGCGAATTGAGAAACGGCTCCTGGCAGACAGGGGCCGTTTTGACTTTTTTAAAAACGTCGTTAAATCGATGTTGCATAGCAATTTGTAAGAGGCATTTAACATGATACCTGTGGTCGCGCTTGTCGGGCGCCCTAATGTTGGAAAATCCACGCTTTTCAACCGTTTGACGCGCACTCGTGATGCGTTGGTCGCGGATTTCCCGGGGCTGACTCGTGACCGTAAGTACGGTCGTGCTGAAGTTGAAGGTCGTGAATTTATCTGTATCGATACCGGCGGTATCGATGGCACAGAAGATGGCGTTGAAACCCGTATGGCTGAACAGTCGCTGTTGGCGATTGAAGAGGCGGACGTCGTGCTGTTTATGGTCGATGCGCGTGCGGGCCTGATGCCTGCTGATACCGCGATCGCCAAACATCTTCGCTCGCGTGAAAAGCCGACTTTCCTGGTGGCGAACAAAACCGACGGCATTGATGCCGATCAGGCCATTGCCGACTTCTGGTCGCTGGGTCTCGGGGATATCCATCCGATCGCTGCGTCTCACGGTCGCGGCGTGACCAGCCTGCTGGAGCACGTCCTGTTGCCGTGGGCCGAAGAGATCGACCCGTCGGAAGAGGTCGATGAAGATGCGGCGTACTGGGCGCAGTTTGAAGCGGAACAGAACGGTGAAGAAGCGGAAGAGCCGGAAGACGACTTCAACCCGCAAGATCTGCCGATTAAGCTGGCGATTGTGGGTCGTCCGAACGTGGGTAAATCCACGCTGACCAACCGTATCCTGGGCGAAGACCGCGTGGTGGTCTACGACATGCCGGGAACCACGCGCGACAGTATCTACATTCCGATGCAGCGCGATGAACGTGAATACGTGCTCATCGACACCGCGGGCGTGCGTAAGCGCGGTAAAATTACCGACGTGGTCGAAAAATTCTCGGTCATCAAAACGCTGCAGGCCATTGAAGATGCCAACGTGGTGATGCTGGTTATCGATGCGCGTGAAGGGATTTCCGACCAGGATCTTTCTCTGCTCGGTTTTATCCTCAACAGCGGCCGTTCGCTGGTGATTGTGGTCAACAAGTGGGATGGCCTGAGCCAGGAAGTGAGAGAGCAGGTTAAAGAGACGCTGGACTTCCGTCTGGGCTTCATTGACTTTGCACGTATCCACTTTATCTCCGCACTGCACGGCAGCGGCGTAGGTAACCTGTTCGAATCCGTACGCGAAGCGTATGACAGCGCGACCCGTCGCGTCGGGACGGCGATGCTGACCCGTATCATGACCATGGCGGCAGAAGATCATCAGCCGCCGCTGGTGCGTGGTCGTCGCGTGAAACTGAAATATGCCCATGCCGGCGGTTATAACCCGCCGATTGTGGTCATCCACGGTAATCAGGTAAAAGATCTGCCGGACTCCTATAAGCGTTACCTGATGAACTACTTCCGCAAGTCGCTGGACGTAATGGGTACGCCAATTCGTATCCAGTTCAAAGAAGGGGAAAACCCGTTTGCCAACAAACGCAATACCCTGACGCCGAACCAGATGCGTAAGCGTAAACGCTTGATTAAACACATCAAGAAAAGCAAGTAATCCAGTAATAGAGAAACCCGCCGCTGGCGGGTTTTTTTTATCTCGTAACAACTCGCGACATTGGTGAATCCACGTTCGCCGCCCGTTCGATGTGTATAATACCCATATTATTTCCACCGACTTACTGGCAGGTCACTATGCAGACTGGATTTGTTGGGCTGGGCGCGGTAGTCGAAACCGCTTATCTTCCCGCGCTGAGGCATTTGGGGATCCCCATGAACGAATGCTGGGGTTTCGATGCGAATCCTGGCAGAAGATTACCGGGAATAACCCGCTGTGCGTCACTAGCGGCAGTGCTCGGAAAGCCGTTAGATCTGCTATTTATCACCACCGCGTCGTTGCAGCATCTTCCGGTGCTGGAGGCGGCGCTGGCATCAGCCTGTCCGCGCATTGTGGTGGAAAAACCGGTTGTTGCGACTCTTGAACAAATGACCCGTCTGCGTGAGCTGCTCAACCAGCCGCAGCATGCGCGGCGGGTACTGGCGCTCGATCACTGGATGGCGCGGGACGGTGCGCTGAAGCTGGCATTGGGTGAGCTGGACGAGCGCTGGCAGGGGGAAGATGCGGCGCAGCCCCGTCGGCCTCTGCTGTCATCAATCCAGGATATCGCCCGTATTGACGGATTTTTGCAGGAGCCCAGCGGATTTAACGACCAGGGCGAGCCCGTGGCGCTCAATTTTGCTACCGGTGAGCCGGATACGCGCCAGCTGCGTCATCCTGACGGCGTGATTCTTGATATTGGTACGCATGTGCTGGCGATGCTGCGCGAAACAATCCGCTACTGTGGTGGGACGGATGAGATGCACCTTGAAGTCCGGCAGGTCAGCGATCGCCTGGGCCATGCCATTGCCCGGGGAGATACGCAAACCGCGGAAGGCAAGACCCATCTGCAGGGGCAACTCAGCGGCATCCCGCTCAATATCTGGCTGAACAAATATGCCGGACCGGCGGGAGGACAAAAAGGGCTGCGCATCTGGCTACGCGATGGGCGCATTATCAATCAGGACCGGCGCGATAATTGCGAAGTGGTGGAGCTGATTGCTGGCGATCGTATTGAGCGCTGGCGGCGTCCGGGCGCTATCTATGAGCATTGCCTGGGCGAGCATATTCTGGGAACAGAGAGCCTGTTTGTTCGCGCTCCTGAGGAAGTATCCCGGTTAACGCAGCGACGGATCAACGAAGTGGCGCTCTTGCTTGAGCTACAGCAGCAATTGCGTGGGCCACACTGAACCACCGCCGTGGTAAACTGGGCGGACGAACATTCGGTAAGGAATCATCATGGAACTTGCATGCCCCATCTGTCGCGCGCCGTTGGCAGTAGAGGATCAGAATGCACGCTGTCAGCACTGTGCGAAAGAGTTTGCCCTGCAAGCCCGCTGCCCGGATTGCCACAAACCGCTGGAGGTTTTAAAAGCGTGTGGCGCAGTGGATTATTTTTGCCAGAACGGACACGGGCTGATTTCGAAAAAACGCGTGGAGTGGGCGGCGGTAGAATAACCGTTGTTACTTTTTCTTCGCCCGGGTTTTCTTCACGGGCGTAATCGTTTTGACTTCGCTTGCGACCCAGCCGTCATTTAAACGAGTGGTCAGCATATCGCCTGCCTTCACCTGTTTGGTTTGCTTCAGCACTTTGCCGTCGCTGGCTGAGGTGACGCTATAGCCGCGGGCCAGCGTTGCCAGCGGACTCACCGCCTCCAGATGGGTCACCGCGTTGCCGAAGCGCTCGCGGCGCTCGCTTAAACGCGAACGGATGCTCTCGGCGAGGCGGTATTCGAGTTGCTGAATGCGCGACTGATGACGGTGGATGCGCGGCTGCGGGTTTTGCATGTTCAGACGCTGAATGACGCGTTGTTGACGCTGATCGGCGCGTTTCATCTGCGTCTCAAGCGCAAGGCGCATTCGCTCCCGTAGCCTTTCCAGCGCCGTTTGCTGGCGCACTAATCGTAGCTGCGGATGCTGTTGCTGAAGACGATGGAACAGCTGGGTAAAACGACGGTGACGGTTGGCGATAAAATAGTCCATCGCCATTTCCAGACGCTGCTGTCCGGATTGCAGCTGGCGCAGCAGCTCCTGCTGATTGCGGCTGACAATCTCTGCGGCCGCTGAAGGGGTTGGCGCCCGCAGGTCGGAGACAAAATCGGCGATGGTGACGTCGGTTTCATGGCCGACGGCGCTGACGACCGGGATGCGGCTGGCAAAAATCGCCCGCGCTACCCGCTCATCGTTGAAGCTCCATAAATCTTCCAGAGAACCGCCGCCGCGGCCAACGATCAGCACATCGCACTCTTCGCGAAGGTTGGCTAATTCTATGGCGCGAACGATTTGCCCTGGCGCATCGTCGCCCTGAACCGACGTGGGGTAGATAACGACCGGCAGCGACGGATCGCGTCTTTTCAGCACGTGCAGAATATCGTGTAGCGCCGCGCCGCTTTTCGAGGTGATGACGCCCACGCAGCGCGCAGGGGAGGGGAGTGCTTGCTTATACTGCCGATCGAAAAGACCTTCCGCCGCCAGCAGCGCTTTTAGCTGTTCATACTTTTGCTGTAACAGCCCTTCGCCGGCAGGCTGCATACTCTCAACGATAATCTGATAGTCGCCGCGCGGCTCATACAGGGTGATATTGGCACGCACCAGTACCTGCTGGCCGTGCTGCGGGCGAAAAGTGACCCGACGGTTGCTGTTGCGGAACATCGCGCAGCGCACCTGGGCGTTATCGTCTTTTAAGGTGAAGTACCAGTGGCCGGAAGAGGGCTGGCTGAAGTTGGAGATCTCGCCGCTGATCCAGACCTGACCCATTTCCTGTTCCAGCAGCAGGCGAACCGTCTGGTTTAGGCGGCTGACCGTGAAAATTGCAGGGGATTGAGATGGTAACATGTGAGCAAGATCAAATTTTAAATCAGCAGGTTATTCAGTCGATAGTAACCTGCTGATGGACGATCGCAAGTATTATTTTCAAAAAAGGGTAGATGCAATCGGTTACGCTCTGTATAATGCCACGGCAATATTTATCCACCCTGGTCGAGATATTGCCCATGCTACGTATCGCTAAAGAAGCTCTGACGTTTGACGACGTCCTCCTCGTTCCCGCTCATTCTACCGTTCTGCCGAATACTGCCGATCTCAGCACCCAGCTGACGAAAACCATTCGTCTGAATATTCCTATGCTCTCCGCAGCCATGGATACCGTAACAGAAGCGCGCCTGGCAATTGCCCTGGCACAGGAAGGCGGCATCGGCTTTATTCACAAAAACATGTCCATCGAGCGTCAGGCGGAAGAAGTTCGCCGCGTGAAGAAACATGAGTCCGGCGTGGTTTCCGATCCGCAGACCGTACTGCCTACAACCACCCTGCGTGAAGTAAAAGTGCTGACCGAGCGTAACGGCTTTGCCGGTTATCCGGTAGTGACCGAAGACAACGAACTGGTCGGTATCATCACCGGTCGCGACGTTCGCTTCGTGACCGACCTGAACCAGCCCGTCAGCGTTTACATGACGCCGAAAGAGCGTCTGGTTACCGTGCGTGAAGGCGAAAGCCGCGAAGTCGTGTTTGCCAAAATGCACGAAAAACGCGTTGAAAAAGCGCTGGTTGTTGATGCTGGCTTCCATCTGCGCGGCATGATTACCGTTAAAGATTTCCAGAAAGCGGAACGTAAGCCGAATGCGTGTAAAGATGAGCATGGTCGTCTGCGCGTCGGTGCAGCGGTTGGCGCAGGCGCGGGCAACGAAGAGCGCGTAGATGCGTTGGTTGCTGCAGGCGTTGATGTTCTGCTGATCGACTCCTCCCACGGCCATTCTGAAGGCGTTCTGCAGCGCATTCGTGAAACCCGTGCTAAATATCCTGACCTGCAAATCATCGGCGGTAACGTGGCTACCGGCGCCGGCGCGCGTGCCCTGGCTGAAGCGGGCGTGAGCGCGGTGAAAGTAGGTATCGGCCCTGGTTCTATCTGTACTACCCGTATCGTCACCGGCGTTGGTGTCCCGCAGATTACCGCCGTCTCAGACGCGGTAGAAGCGCTGGAAGGTACCGGCATTCCGGTTATCGCCGATGGCGGTATCCGTTTCTCCGGCGATATCGCCAAAGCAATCGCTGCTGGCGCTGCTGCCGTGATGGTCGGCTCCATGCTGGCGGGCACCGAAGAGTCCCCGGGTGAAATCGAGCTCTACCAGGGGCGTTCTTACAAATCTTATCGCGGGATGGGTTCTCTGGGTGCGATGTCCAAAGGCTCCTCTGACCGTTACTTCCAGAGCGACAACGCCGCGGACAAACTGGTGCCGGAAGGTATCGAAGGCCGCGTTGCTTATAAAGGTCGCCTGAAAGAGATCATTCACCAGCAGATGGGTGGCCTGCGCTCCTGTATGGGGCTGACCGGTTGTGGTACCATCGACACCCTGCGTACTAAAGCGGAATTCGTGCGTATCAGCGGTGCTGGCATCCAGGAAAGTCACGTTCACGACGTGACGATCACCAAGGAATCCCCGAACTACCGCATGGGCTCCTGATTTTCATCGCCCGGTCATGCGCCGGGCGATTTTATTTAATCGCTACTGCTCTGGAATAAACGTCAATGACGGATAACATTCATAAACATCGCATTCTAATCCTGGACTTCGGTTCTCAGTACACCCAGTTGGTTGCGCGTCGCGTACGTGAATTAGGGGTGTATTGCGAGCTGTGGGCCTGGGACGTAACGGAAGCTCAGATTCGTGAGTTCAATCCTAGCGGCATCATTCTTTCCGGCGGCCCGGAAAGCACCACTGAACATAACAGCCCGCGCGCGCCGCAGTATGTTTTCGACGCCGGTGTACCGGTGTTTGGCGTTTGCTACGGTATGCAGACCATGGCAATGCAGCTGGGCGGCCACGTAGAAGGCTCTAATGAGCGCGAGTTCGGCTATGCGCAGGTTGAAGTTGTTACCGATAGCGCGCTGGTGCGCGGTATCGAAGACTCCCTGACCGCTGAAGGTAAACCGCTGCTCGACGTCTGGATGAGCCACGGCGACAAAGTCACCGCGATCCCGTCTGACTTCGTAACCGTTGCCAGCACTGAAAGCTGCCCGTTTGCCATTATGGCGAACGAAGAAAAACGCTTCTATGGCGTGCAGTTCCATCCGGAAGTGACCCACACCCGTCAGGGTATGCGTATGCTGGAGCGCTTTGTGCGTGACATCTGCCAGTGTGAAGCTCTGTGGACGCCGGCAAAAATCATCGACGATGCCGTTGAGCGTATCCGCCAGCAGGTTGGCGATGACAAAGTGATCCTCGGCCTCTCCGGCGGCGTGGACTCCTCCGTGACCGCCATGCTGCTGCACCGCGCTATCGGTAAAAACCTGACCTGCGTCTTCGTGGACAATGGTCTGCTGCGTCTGAACGAAGCCCAGCAGGTTATGGACATGTTCGGTGACCACTTCGGTCTGAACATCGTTCACGTGGAAGGCGAGAAGCGCTTCCTGGACGCGCTGAAAGGCGAGAACGATCCGGAAGCCAAACGTAAAATCATCGGCCGCGTGTTCGTCGAAGTGTTCGACGAAGAAGCGCTGAAGCTGGAAGATGTTAAATGGCTGGCGCAGGGAACCATCTACCCGGATGTCATCGAATCCGCAGCGTCTGCAACCGGTAAAGCACACGTCATCAAATCTCACCACAACGTGGGCGGCCTGCCGAAAGAGATGAAAATGGGGCTGGTTGAACCGCTGCGTGAGCTGTTCAAAGACGAAGTGCGTAAGATTGGTCTGGAGCTGGGCCTGCCGTACGACATGCTGTACCGTCATCCGTTCCCGGGGCCGGGTCTCGGCGTTCGCGTACTGGGCGAAGTGAAGAAAGAGTACTGCGATCTGCTGCGTCGTGCGGATGCTATCTTCATCGAAGAGCTGCATAAAGCTGACCTGTACAACAAAGTGAGCCAGGCGTTCACCGTGTTCCTGCCGGTCCGCTCTGTCGGCGTAATGGGCGATGGCCGTAAGTACGACTGGGTCGTTTCCCTGCGTGCGGTCGAAACCATCGACTTTATGACCGCCCACTGGGCGCACCTGCCATATGACTTCCTTGGCCGCGTTTCCAACCGCATTATCAACGAAGTGAACGGCATTTCCCGCGTCGTCTATGACATCAGCGGCAAGCCGCCGGCAACCATCGAGTGGGAATAACTCCCCGGCGTGGTTAAACGAAGCCCTCTGTTTTATCAGGGGGCTTTTCTTTTTGACCGCCGGATTAATGCTGAGTGTTATCGCTGAACTGCGGCACTTCCGTTGAGAAACGCGCGCTGCGGGCATCGCGTTCATAACCCTGATTCTGGCTCAGAATCGCATAGAGCTCGGGGCGTCTGCCGTGAATCCAGCGTCGGCCTGTGGACATGGCCAGCAGGTTTAAATCCAGCGTGGTGCAGACCAGGGTGTCTTCAAACGCATCGGTCTCGGCAATAATGCGGCCATAGGGATCGATAATCATCGCATTTCCGGTACGCACCTCCCCGTTGTCCAGCCCGACGCCATTGCTGAATAAGATAAACATCCCATTATCATGCGCTCTTGAGGGCAGCCAGCGGAGCAACCATTCCCGACCGTTACGGCCCTGAAATGCGGCTTTCAGCGCGTCAGGATCCTGATACCGGTTCTGCCAAAGGGCAACGGGAACGGGCTTCATCCCGAACGGGCTGCGGGAGTTCGTGCCGCCGGTTTGATGGGGGGCCAGCAGAATATCCGCGCCCAGCAGCGCGGTAGCCCGGGCATTTTCCGTCAGGTTATTGTCCCAGCAGATCAGAACGCCAACTTTCACTCCCCACGGCGTATCGAAGACGGTGAAGCTATTCCCCCGGTCTATCGCCGGATGTTCAAAGGCGTGCAGCTTGCGGTGGATATGCCTCTGGCCATCCGGCATACAAACGACGTAGGTGTTATACAGACGATCGTCACTCGCTCTTTCAATCAGCCCTACGCCAATCGCCATCTCATAACTTTGCGCCAGGCGGGCAATTCTCGCCAGGGAAGGACTGTCGTCAATGGTCTCGGCCAGCGAGCTTACCTCCTCGGCGCTGAGATCGATAACGTGCCAGTAGCCGGTAATGCACATTTCGGGAAAGGCCAGAATGCGGGTCCCTTCGCCGGCTGCCTGATGAATAAAGCGTTCCATAATGCCCAGGTTATAGGACTTATCATTAGCGCGGTGGCAGAACTGTACCGTAGCCACCTGGAGTTCGTTGTTCATAGGTCTCTTCTCGTTGCGAAAAACTGAGCTCATTACGCCAGCAGAGACACAGGATGTATAATCACGCTTTCTCCGCGTTTGATAAGGGACTGGAATGGACATCAGATTAATACGGGCGTTCGTCACTCTGGCCCAGCTGCGACGCTACCATGCGGCGGCGGAGAGGCTTTGTTTGACCCAGCCGGCGCTGACGAAACAAATCCAGACCCTGGAACATCTGACGGGCATGACTCTTTTTCAGCGGGGGCGGCAGGGAGCACAGCTGACCGCGGCGGGGGAGGCTATCTATTCTCAGGCCTGCCATTTTGTAGCGCAGCATGACCAGTTTTGTGCCTGGACGGAGCAGGTCCGGCGCGGAAACGTCGGCACGCTGGCGCTGGGGTTCGGCATCTCAACCTTCCAGCTGGCCCCGGCGCAAGTTAAAGCCTTTCGCCAGCAGTTTCCCGATATTGAGGTCTCCCTCAACGATATCTCTTCCCACGAGCAGTATCGAATGTTACTGGAGGGGCAGCTGCATGCCGGGTTCGTGCGGATGCCTGTTCCGGAGGCGCTGGAGGCCCGGGCGCTGATGGAAGAGAGCCTGGTGCTTGCCGTGCCCGCTGGCGCAACGGAGGCGCTCCCGGATATCGCCTCGGTGCTCCGACAGTTCCCGCTGCTGCAAATTAACCCACGGCGCGGCCGGGGGTTAGCAGAGCAAACGGCGCATTTCCTGCAAATCAACCGCCTGTCCGCTGACATCGTGGCGGATGCTGACGATATTCACACCCTGCTGGCGCTGGTTGCCGCCGGAAATGGTGTTGCGCTGCTTCCTGCCGGCGCATGTCATCTTCTGCCGGCAGGCATAAAGCTCGTTACCGTGACGGGGGAGGGCGCGCAATGGCAGGTTGGCCTGGCCTGGAATCCTCAGGCGGCGGACGCCGTCCGCGATCGTTTTATCGCAATGGTCTGTCGGAAAAACGGGGAGATACCTCCTCGCTAAGGGGCGTGCAGGTATCGCCACGAAGCTCAGGAATCAATGGCTGCCGGCATCGTCTCGGGTGGCCGACGGGACTGGCTCCGGGCAATGGCGAGCGCCAGCCCGGCGACCACCAGCGTCAGCGCAGCGGAAAAACCTAAGCTTCCCTGAACCCCGAACTGCTGAGTTAACCAGGCGTAGGCAAACGGGGAGGCGGCAGCCAGTAGCTGGGCGGGGATCAACAGGATACCGGTGCGTCTGGCGTAATCCTCGGCGGCAAAAAGCTCTAGCGGTAGCGTGGCTTTAAATACCGTCGTTAACCCATTGATGGCGCCATAGCCCAGCACAAATCCGCCGGCGGTGCCGAGGAGATAAGGCCCGCTGAGGCCAAGGGCGAAACAGACCGGCATCAGCAACGTGGTCAGCAGCGTAAGTCGAAGTGGCGTGAGCACCGAACCCGAGGCGACCTCCAGAAAGCGGGCGCCGGTCTGGCCAATGCCCCAAAGCATCCCCGCCGCCACCGGCAGACCGTAGTGGGCGATAAATTCCGGCAGGTGGGTGGAGGTTCCATTAGAAACAAATGTCACCAGCGCGATCAGCGCCGCATACAGCAGAGCAACCTGTCTCTGCTGGCGGGAAGCGGGCCGGTGCGCTTCTGGCCGTATCGCCGCGGGTCGCCTGGCGTTCGGCATTCGCCAGAGCAGCAGCGCGCTGAACAGGCCCAGCAGGGCATAAACCAGCAACGCCTCCCGCCAGCTCATCATCGTCAGCAAAAATGCGCCCAGTGGCCAGAACAGAGCGGAAGCCAGGCCGCCAGCCAGCGTCACGCGGGAAATGGTGCGTCTTGCCTGCTGACCGTAAAGATTCACCAGCGCGGCAAACAGCGTATCATACAGCGCCAGACGCATTCCGATACCGGTAAGTAGCCAGGCGCCCAGCCAACCGGAGAGAGTCGGTACGGCCGCCATGATGAAGCATCCTGCGGCGATCGCCAGCGTGCCGCTGACCACAATGTGCTGGCCGCCAAACCGGGCCAGCAGGCGGGCGACAAACGGGGAGATCGACGCCATTATCAACATGGCGATCGTCAGGCCGAGGTAGATTTGCGTCGTTGGCCAGCCGGTGTCCTGCTCGATAGCCCGGGAAAAAGTGCCCGGCATATAAAATGAGATCCCCCAGTTAATCAGCTGATTGCATCCAGCGGCAAGCGTCAGCATGCCGGACGCGGCGCGTCTGTTTTCCATATTTTTCATCGTATCTCAGTCTGTTATGCAGTTGCCGGCAGCATAACCTGCGCGCTATTGTGCAGGCAGACTCGTTGGTTTATGACCCTTATAAGAGAAACTTTGAGATGACGACGCTTAATCTGGGACATCTGGCTACTTTCCGGCTGGTGGTACAGCGGGGGAGCTTCTCGGCTGCTGCGGATGTCCTGGGGCTATCGCAGCCCGCGGTCAGCCTGCAGGTACGTCAGCTGGAACAGTTTCTGCAGACCCGGCTGATTGAGCGGACCGGACGGGGGATTAAAGCGACGGCGGCCGGTATGGCTCTGCTGGCTCACGGTGACAATATTGAACGGGCGGTCAGCGCGGCGGTACTGTCGGTGAGCGAGTTTAATCGCGAAATCAGCGGCGCGATAACGCTCGGAACGGGGGCCACGGCCTGCATACATCTTTTACCGCCGGTCTTACAGCAGCTGCGGCAGGCGCATCCGCTGCTGACGGTAGGCGTGACGACCGGAAATACGCTGGATATCGTGCGCGCCGTGGAGGAGAACCGACTCGATCTCGGACTGGTCACGCTTCCGGCCCACGGGCGCAACCTGGCAATAGATCCGCTGGTGGATGAGGAGTTTGTGTTTATTTTTGCCTGTGGACAGGATGCGCTGCCGCTGGAGCTGACGGCGGAAGTGCTGCAGGCGCTGCCGCTGATTGCCTTTGAGGCCGGGAGCGGAACCCGGGAGCTGATTGATGGCTGGTTTCGTGCCAGCGGGCGGGATATTTCGCCGGTGATGCAGCTGGGCAGCATTGAAGCCATCAAGCGAATGGTGCGTGCCGGACTGGGATACAGCATTGTTCCACGCATGGCGGTGGCGCATCATGACGATCGGCAGGGGTTACGCGTTCAATCGCTGACGCCACTACTCCACCGTCAGTTGGGGGTCGTGATGCGTCAGGATAAAATTCTCAGCAAAGGGATCGGCGAGATGCTGCGCCTGCTGCGAGAGGTGCAGTTTACCGTTTAAAGCAATGTTATGCCGTACTGGCTGGCACCGTAATGTGCTGGCTTATTCCCGCGGCGTGGTATCAACCGGGATCGTCGATTGCTGGGACTCGATCTTGTCCTGATGATGATACCAGGCGCCAATAGAAGAGTAGACAAAGCGTCCAAAGAAGAAGATAAAGCTGATAAGCAGTACGATACGGGTCATGCGACGGTTAAATCGATGTCGTTTACGCATACTGGGTGCCTGACTCACAAAAGGTTCCTTGAGGTATACCCACAACTGGGGCGATAAGGGTATTAAGGCACAGGAATGCAGCAGGGTCAATTGATGGGGATGTAAAAATCCGCCGCTCAAACATTACTTAATGTTATGTAAGATAATTATCACATTCACATCCTTTTTCTTTCATTCGAACAGATGCATAAAAATAAGCTTTATTAATCATAGCTAAAAGATTTATTGATTTATATCAACAGTCCGCGTGTGCTGATAACTAAAATCTCTTGCCTGTTCCGCGTAGGTATTCCTTATGCGGCTAGGATGGTTAGGTTGGATGCCTACCTGAATATACCCAGCGGGAATTTGGGTTATCTGTAGAGCATCAATGAAAATAATTAAACAATACAGACTGTATCGGGATAAATGGTGGGCGCTTCCGCTGATTTTACCCCTGCTTTTACTGCCTCTGGCGCGAGGGGCAAATTCCTATGCCGTGCTGGATGGTAGTGAAGTTTCGCTTTACTATTTACCGCTGGCGCTGGTGCAGAGTCTTATGCTGTTTTTTGATGTGGCAGCGCTGCCCGGTATTATCATCGGTCTGCTGTGCACCGTGGCCCGGGGAATGAATCCGTGGGAGGCGATTGTGGTCGTTTTCCATTTTCTTATCCCGGCGGTTTTGTGCTGGGGCGGCTATCGGATTTTTGTGCCGCGCCGCCAGCATATTTACCACGGTAACGTGAGCCTGATGCCGTATCGCCTGTTCTGGCAGATGCTGCTGCCATCGCTCATTTTTCTCATACTTTCTCAGATTGCCGAGTATCTCGGCATGCATCCGCGGACGACGGGGCTGGTCGGGATCGATCCGCTAAGTTTACGCTCCCTGATTACTTTTCAAGCCTTGATGGTAGGAGGTTTAACCGGCGTTCCGCTGTGCTATTTATTGATTCGTATTCTTCGCAATCCTTTTTATCTGCGTAGTTTTATTTCACAGGCGAAGTTACAGGTTGATCCAAAAATAAAATGTGGTGAATTTGTTTTATGGTCGATAACATTGTTAATGTTATTGGGTTTGTTATTAATACCGCTGAATGGTCAGAGTACGATATTTAGCACAAACTATACATTGTCATTACTCATGCCGGTAATGTTGTGGGGCGCGATGCGCTTTGGCTATCGCTGTATCGCAATGATTTGGACGCCGGTTTTAATCATCATTATTCACTTTCATTATCGCTATTTGCCTTTCTCTCCGGGATATGCCCATCAGCTGGCCATAACCTCTTCGAGCTATCTGGTGTTCTCTTTTATTATTACTTATATGGCCATGCTGGCGACCCGGCAGCGTCTGATTCATGCCAGGGTACGGCGGATGGCTTTTCTCGATCCGGTTGTCCATATGCCCAATTTACGGGCGCTGAGTCGGTCGTTGGACAGCGCAATGTGGTCGGTGCTGTGCTTTTTACGCATTCCTGAGCTGGAGCTGCTGGGGCGCCATTATGGCGTTATGCTGCGCATTCAATATAAACAAAAACTGGCTGAACATCTGGGCGACTTACTCCAGCCGAACGAGGCCGTTCACCATCTGGCCGGACACGATCTGGTGCTCCGTCTGAACAGCGGCGATCATAAGGCGCGCATTGCCGCGCTGGATGAACGTATCCAACGGTTTCGCTTTATCTGGGACGGTATACCTCTGCAGCCCGCGGTAGGGATTAGTTACTGCAGCGTGCGCTCACCGGTGAAGCACCTCTATTTGCTTTTAGGCGAGCTGAATAACATTGCTGATATGTCTCTGACCAGCGGCCAGCCAGAAAATATGCAGCGTCGCGGGGCTATACATATTCAGCACGGCTTACGGGATAAAGTGGTGATGATGAACCAGATCCAGCAGGCGCTGGAGCAGAACCATTTTTGTCTGATGGCGCAGCCGATCGTCGGTATTCGCGGTGACAACTATTATGAAGTTCTGCTGCGTATGGCGGGAGATGACGGGGAACTCATTTACCCGGATGATTTCCTCCCGGTGGCGCATGAGTTTGGCCTGTCATCCCGTATTGACCTGTGGGTACTGGAGAATACGCTCGCCTTTATGAACCAGCAGCGGACAATTTTACCCGGTTTGCGGCTGGCGGTGAATCTTTCGCCGGTCTCCGTCAGCCGGAGCCAGTTTCCCGGCGAAGTGGAGCGGCTGCTGGCGCAGTATCATGTTGAACCGTGGCAGTTATTATTTGAGTTAACGGAAAACCACTCGCTCAGCAACCCTGAGCAGGCACGGCAAACGCTGGCGCATTTGCAGGCGCTGGGATGTCGGGTGGCGATCGATGACTTTGGTACCGGCTACGCCAGCTACGCGCGCCTGAAAACGCTGAACGTTGATCTGCTGAAGATTGACGGTAGCTTTATTCGTAATTTGCACTCCAGCAGTCTTGATTACCAGGTCGTGGCATCGATTTGCCATCTGGCGCGGATGAAGAATATGCAGGTGGTGGCGGAGTGTGTGGAAACGCCGGAGATTCGACAGGCGGCGCTGTCATTGGGGATTGATTATCTGCAGGGGTACGAGATTGGCCAGCCGGTTCCACTGGCGTCTCTGGTGACGGCGGTAACGGCTGAAGCGAGCTGATGGGGAAGAAGCGGGCCGGGTGAGAGCAACCCGGCCTCGGGACTAGTTTTTGCTTTCCGGCTCTTCTTCGGCGATTTTCAACAGCCAGTCAGGCACGCCTTCCCAGTACTGCTGCTCTTTTTCCAGATCGAGCAGCACCAGCCCATTCTGGCTGAACCAGTCATGCGGGAAGATCAGCGTCCAGTGATTGGCTTCGGTCTTCAGCCTGAGCGTGGGCGGTGTGGTGGTCGCCTGACGCTGGTTATTCAGCAAAATACCCAGGCGTAAAAGCTGAATGAGCGGCAGGAACTGCTTTTTCTTAAACAGCGTAAAGCGGGGCAAATCATCCAGTTTGATCGCTTTACGGTGATAGCGAACCAGCGTCGCCATCAGCATCTGCTGCTCCTGATTGAAGCCCGGCAAATCGCTGTTTTGCAGAATATAAGCCGAGTGGCGGTGCATTCCGCTGTGGTTAATATTCAGCCCCACTTCGTGCAGCATTACCGCCCATTTCAGCAACGCCGACAGATTCGGGTTGTCCAGTTTGGGGTTCTGTTCCTGCCACTGTTCGAATATATGGGTGGTCGTTTCCAGTACCCGACGCGCCTGCTCACGGTCAATGTTGTACTGGTTTGCCAGACTTTGCGCGGTGCGGCTGCGGATATCCTGATGGCGAAAACGTCCCTCCATCTCATACAGCACGCCTTCACGCAGCGCGCCATCGGACAAGCGCAGCTCTTTGATCGCCAGCGCATCGAAAACGCCGCAGAGGATAGCCAGCCCAGGAGCAAACACCGCTTTGCGTTCTTCCGACAGACCCGGCAGGCTGAGCGCGTCAAAGTTTTTATACTTCAACACTTCATCCACCAGCATTTCAAGGCGTTCCGGGGTGATAAAACCATCTTTCTCACCCATGGCGACCAGCACTTCCTGCGCAGCTTTAATGGTGCCGGATGCGCCCAGCGCCACATTCCAGCCCTGGATGCGGAACTGCCACGCCAGCGTTTCCAGCTTCTGCACCGCCGACAGACGCGCGCGCTGGAAATTCTCTTTGTTGATGGTGCCGCCGGGGAAATAGATCTGCGAGAAGCTGACGCAGCCCATACGACGGCTCTCAACCAGACGCGGTTCGAAATCCTCGCCAATCACCAGCTCCGTCGAACCACCGCCGATATCAATGACCAGCTTACGGCCACGTTCCGGCTGCGTATGTTCGACGCCCATAAAGATCAGGCGCGCTTCTTCGTTACCGGAGATTATCTCTATCGGATAGGGAATCACCTTTTCCGCGCGCTTGAGAAATTCCGCGGCGTTGGCGGCCTGACGTAAGGTGTGTGTCCCGACGATGCAGACGCTGGAGGGAGAAAAACCCTGCAGGCGTTCGGCAAACAGCGACAGGCAATTAAGCCCACGGGCGATCGCCTCTTCGCTGAGCACGGAGTTTTCATCCAGTCCATCGGCCAGGTGAACCCGCTGTTTCAGGCGACCGATGATCTGCATGGCTCCGTCGACGACGCGGGCGATCACCATATGAAAACTGTTTGAACCAAGGTCGACCGCAGCGAACTCCTGCGGACGAGGGGTTTTTTCGTTTATTGGCATAGGTTAGTCGGGTTGTTCGAGTGATTTGAGATAATCGTAAATCGCCAGCTGTGCGCGCACTTTACGGCGATTGCCGCGCGGCACATAGCGATTACTCAGTTCTTTATCAAGATAGCGTGCTTTGACCGTATCGTTGAATAAGAGATCAAAAATATCCAGTACGCGCTGCTTCAACCGCGGATCCAGCAGCGGCGCGGCGACCTCAATACGGTAATCAATATTGCGCGTCATCCAGTCAGCAGAGGAGAGCCAAACCTGTTTGTCGCCGCCGTTTTCGAAAACATAGACGCGGTCGTGCTCAAGGAAACGATCGACGATACTGGTGACGCGAATATTTTCGCTGATCCCTTCCAGCCCAGGAATCAAAGAGCACATGCCGCGAATCAACAGGTTAACGGGAACCCCGGAGCTTGACGCGGCATAAAGTCGATCCACCAGTCCTTTATCAACCAGGTTATTCAGCTTCAGCGTGATGCCAGAAGGCTGACCGTTCTGGGCGTTGGCGATTTCTCTGTCGATCATTTCATACAGCAGGCGGCGCGAGTTCTGCGGCGAAACCAGCAGGTAATCGAAGCTCACCGGGCGATATGGATTTTCGATAAAGTTAAAGACGCGGCGCACTTCATTGGTGATACGTGCATCTGCCGTCAGCAACGAATAGTCGGTGTACAGACGGGCGGTTTTTTCGTTGAAGTTGCCGGTCCCGATATGCGCGTAGCGGACGACTTCCTCTCCCTCTTTACGCGAGATCAGGAATAGCTTGGCGTGAATTTTCAGCCCTGGCGCAGAGAAGATAACGTGGACGCCGGCTTCGGTCAGACGCTTCGCCCAATGGATATTGGCTTCTTCGTCGAAACGCGCCTGAAGCTCCACCACCACGGTGACTTTTTTGCCGTTATGGGCTGCGTGGATCATCGAATCGATGATCCGTGAGTCTTTGGCAACGCGATAAATGTTGATTTTGATTGCCAGCACGCTCGGATCGAATGAGGCCTGGCGCAGCAGCTCCAGCACGTGCTCAAAGGTATGATACGGGTAGTACAGCAGCACGTCGCGTTCGCGAATGGCGTCAAACCCGTTGCGGAACTTATCAAACCAGGTGTGGCGCAGGCGCGGCAGCGGCTTGTTGACCAGATTGGCCTTACCGACGTTCGGGAAGCCGATAAAGTCTTTAAAATTATGATAGCGCCCGCCTGGCAGCATTGAATCGTAGCGTGAAATGGAGAACATCTCGCGCAGCATTTCCACCATGGTGTCCGGCATATCGCGCTGATAAACAAAACGCACCGGTTCCGCCGTCAGACGCTGCTTCAGACTCGAAGACATCAGCTCCATCAGGCTCGACTCCATCTCGTGCACCAGATCGTACTCGGCGTCGCGGGTCATTTTCATCGAGTAGGCGTTCAGCGCATCGTAGTCAAAGAAGCCTTTAAAGATATCATCCAGGCAGTAACGCAGGATGTTATCAAGCAGGATCATTGGTTTGCGGCGACGCGGTGCTTCCGGCGGCAGATTGACAAACCGCGGGACTTTATCTGACGGAATCTCCAGCAGGGCGTAATTGATGGTTTCCCCGCGGATGATTTCGACCGCCAGATAGGTGTAATCATCTTTCAGGAACTGGATCAGATCCGTTTCTGGGTTAATCAGGATCGGGGTGATGTGCTGACGCAGGTACTGTTTAAAATAGTTGCGTAGCCAGGACTGCTGATTCACCGAAAGCTGGCGTTCATTGATCAAAAAGATCTGGTTACGCGCCATCTCCAGCAGCAGCTCATTATACAGGCTGTCAAATTCCTGGTCGGCCTTCAGAACGCGGGCCTGAATTTTGCCTAACAAATGGCGAGAATGGGCGGTACTCCCTTGTTCTTCGCTAATTATGATACGGCGCTTAAGTTCAGCGAAGCGCACTTTATAAAATTCATCGAGGTTGTTGGAGTAGATGCCCAAAAAGCGCATGCGCTCAATCAGTGGATTGCTTTTATCCGCCGCTTCCTGAAGTACGCGTTCGTTAAAGGACAACCAGCTGAGTTCTTTCTCGATATATAGCTTTTCCTGGCCCATTACAACTCACACTCCGGTTGATTGATGTTGCTTTTTCATTATGGCGAGCTTTGCCATTGAATGTCCAACTATGTCAAAGAAGTATGACAGTTTTCTTTCAATCTGCTGTGAACAAAAACGGTGGCGAGCAAGTGCCGATATTGTGTGCAAAACGAGGCTGTGCCTGGAGAGAAACCGGGCAAAAATCATCGCTGATTTAAACAAAACAGAGGGAAAGCGGCTGAGGCTGAACCGATAAAATGCGCCTCTGGCGAGTGCCGGAGGCGCTGATGATTATTCTTCGGCCGCATGGCCCTGCGGCGGCAGAGGAGCGTTGTCAAGCCAGGCCTGATTTCCCTCCATGCGCAGACGACCGTCCATAAACCAGCTCACCACCAGCGGGTAGATGGCATGTTCCTGTGTCTGCACGCGGGCGGTAATCTCGTCTTCGCTATCCCCGGCAAAAACCGGCACTTTGGCCTGCAGAATCACCGGACCACCGTCGAGCTCATCGGTGACGAAATGCACCGATGTACCGTGTTCCTCATCGCCGTTTTCCAGTACCTGGCGATGCGTATGCAGCCCCGGGTATTTTGGCAACAGCGATGGGTGGATATTCAGCAGGCGCCCCTGATAATGGGCGACAAACGCCGGGCTAAGGATCCGCATATAGCCTGCCAGCACCACCAGATCCGGCGCATAAGCATCGATCTCATGCATCAGCTCGCGATCGAAGGCTTCGCGATTGGCAAACTGGCTGGCCGATAACGCATGGGCCGGAATACCGGCCTCACGCGCGCGTTCAAGGCCGAACGCGTCGGCCTTATTGCTGAATACCGCTCTCAGGGTGCCGTTAATCTGCTTTCGGGCGCAGGCATCAATTATCGCCTGCAAATTGCTTCCGTTACCGGAAATCAGCACCACAATGTTTTTCATTCAATGACCACACGCTGTTCGGAATCAGAAGCTTTGATATAGCCGATTTTCCACGCGTTTTCACCTTTCTCGTTCAGCAGCGCGATGGCGCTGTCGGCGACTTCAGCCGGCAGGGCGATAACCATGCCGACGCCGCAGTTAAAGGTACGGTACATTTCATGGCTGCTGACGTTACCGGCCTGCTGCAACCAGTTGAAGACCTCTGGCCATTGCCAGGAGGACTCGTCGATGACCGCCTGGGTGTTATCCGGCAGAACGCGCGGAATGTTTTCCCAGAAGCCGCCGCCGGTCAGGTGGGCAATGGCGTGGACTTCAACGTTAGCAATCAGCTCCAGAACCGACTTAACGTAGATGCGGGTCGGCGCCAGCAGATGGTCGGCCAGCGGCGAACCATTCAAATCGGTCGTCTGCGGATCGACGCCGCTGACTTCGATAATTTTACGCACCAGCGAGTAGCCGTTGGAATGCGGACCGCTGGAGGCCAGCGCGACCAGCACGTCACCATCGGCAACTTTGCTACCATCGATAATTTCTGATTTTTCTACTACGCCGACGCAAAAGCCCGCGACGTCATAGTCATCGCCGTGGTACATGCCCGGCATTTCTGCCGTTTCGCCGCCAACCAGCGCACAGCCTGACTGCAGGCAGCCTTCCGCGATGCCGCTGATGACGCTGGCTGCCGTATCGACATCCAGTTTACCGGTTGCATAGTAGTCGAGGAAAAACAGGGGTTCTGCACCCTGGACCACCAGGTCATTGACGCACATCGCCACCAGGTCAATACCGATAGTATCGTGGCGCTTCAGGTCCATTGCCAGCCGCAGCTTGGTGCCGACGCCGTCAGTGCCGGAAACCAGAACCGGCTCGCGGTATTTTTGCGGCAATGCGCACAGTGCGCCGAATCCGCCCAGTCCACCCATCACTTCCGGGCGTCGGGTTTTCTTCACCACACCCTTGATACGGTCGACGAGCGCGTTGCCTGCATCAATATCTACGCCGGCATCTTTATAGCTGAGAGAGGTTTTATCGGTCACTGCGAAATCTCCACACATTTGCGGTAGCAAGAAAAATCGGCGCAATTCTAACAGGGAAAGCAAACGTTTGCGAGCCTGCTTTGCAGTCGGCGTTAATCGGCAGCGATATGAACAAATTTGAAGCGGTTCACGAAAATGAAACCGGGTACATTCTTGTGCTTGCCTCTGACATCGGGAATAGCCATCATGCCACTGAAACCGGTTTCTGTTTTTGTTCAAGAGAGCCGAAGGTAGATTCTGCGGGGATTCAGGAGGAAGAGACGGGATGAGCATTGCCGCATTTGATATCGGTGGAACGGCGTTGAAAATGGGCGTCAGCACCGCTGCAGGCGAACTGCGTGAAAAAGGCAAGCAGTCGATTATCGATAGCGATGGCGACCAGATACTGCAAGCGATGCTGGCGTGGATTGCCGCTCACCCGGCGTGTGAAGGCGTGGCGATCAGCGCGCCTGGCTATGTCAACCCGCACACCGGCTTTATCGAAATGGGCGGCGCAATCCGTAAGTTCGATAATTTCGCCATTAAGCGCTGGCTGGAGCAACAGACCGGGCTTCCCGTCGCCATCGAAAACGATGCTAACTGCGTCCTGCTCGCCGAGCGCTGGCGGGGCAAAGCCGCCGAGATGAGTGATTTTCTGGTCCTGACGATTGGCACCGGCATCGGCGGGGCGATCTTCTGTAATAACCGACTGGTGCACGGCGCCAGTTTTCGCGCCGGCGAATTCGGCTATATGCAGACCGATCGTCCGGGCACCCGCGATGTGCGCCGCTATTCGATGAATGAAAACTGCACGATGCGCGTATTGCGCCAGCGCTATGCCGACCATTTCGGCAAAACGCTGGAAGAGGTGACCGGGGAAGAGATATTCGATCGCTACGATACGGGCGACGTGACCTGCCAGCGGCTGGTGGCTGACTTTTTCAACGGTCTCGGTAGCGGTCTGTATAACCTGGTGAACATTTTTGATCCGCAGGCCATTTTCATCGGCGGCGGCATTGTGGAACGGCCGGGCTTTTTGGCGCTGCTGCGTGAACATCTGGCCTGGTTCGGTATCGCGGACTATCTCGACACCGTCAGCCACGGCAACGACGCCGGTTTGATGGGGGCGGTTTACCATTTTAATCAGCAAAACCGATCGCTTAACGGCGATCGCGCATAAGGAAGAGAACATGTCTGGATTTAAAGAAGGTTTTCTGTGGGGCGGCGCGGTGGCGGCGCATCAGCTGGAAGGTGGCTGGCAGGAAGGAGGTAAAGGCGTCAGCGTGGCTGATGTGATGACCGCCGGCGCACACGGCGTGCCGCGTGAAATCACCGATGGCGTACTGCCGGGGAAAAATTATCCCAACCATGAGGCGATTGATTTTTACCATCGTTATAAAGAAGACATTCAGCTGTTTGCTGAAATGGGATTCAAATGCTTCCGCACTTCGATTGCCTGGACTCGTATCTTCCCGCTGGGCGATGAGCGGGAGCCTAACGAAGCAGGGCTCCAGTTCTATGACGACCTGTTTGATGAATGCCTGAAGTACGGCATTGAACCGGTGATCACGCTCTCTCATTTCGAGATGCCTTACCATCTGGTGACCGAGTATGGCGGCTGGCGTAACCGTAAGCTGATCGATTTCTTCGTCCGCTTTGCGAAAGTGGTGTTCGATCGCTATCAGCACAAAGTGAAGTACTGGATGACCTTTAATGAGATCAACAACCAGGCTAACTTCCACGAAGATTTTGCCCCGTTTACCAACTCAGGTCTGAAGTATCTGCCGGATGAAGATCGCGAACCGGTGATGTATCAGGCGGCGCACTATGAGCTGGTGGCCAGCGCCCTGGCGGTAAAAGCTGCCCGCGAGATAAATCCCTCGCTGCAGGTGGGTTGCATGATTGCCATGTGCCCGATTTATCCGTTCTCCTGTTCCCCGAATGATATGATGATGGCAATGAACGCCATGCATCGCCGTTACTGGTTTACCGACGTTCATGTTCGCGGTAAGTACCCGCAGCATCTGCTGAACTACTTCGCGCGCCGCGGTTTTACGCTCGATATCACCGCAGAAGATCGTCAGGCGCTGGCCGAAGGCTGCGTCGACTATATTGGCTTTAGCTACTATATGTCGTTTGCCACGAAAGCGACCGATGATAACCCGCAGCTGGATTATGACGAGACCCAAAGCCTTGTCTCTAATCCGTACGTGCAGAAGTCAGACTGGGGCTGGCAGATTGACCCGGTGGGTCTGCGCTACTCCCTGAACTGGTTCTGGGATCATTACCAGCTGCCGCTGTTTATTGTTGAGAACGGCTTCGGGGCCATCGACGTGCGCGAAGCTGACGGCACGGTGAACGATCGTTACCGTATCGATTATCTCTCCGCGCATATTGCCGAGATGAAAAAAGCGGTGGTTGAGGACGGCGTTGACCTGATGGGCTATACCCCGTGGGGATGTATCGACCTCGTTTCCGCCGGTACCGGTGAAATGAAGAAACGCTACGGATTTATCTACGTCGATAAAGATAACGAAGGCAACGGAACGCTGGACCGCAGCCGGAAGCAATCTTTCTCCTGGTATCAACAGGTTATCAGCAGCAACGGCGAAACATTGTAAAACACCCCTCAAGTCTTGTGTGACCCCGCCTGTGCGGGGTTTTTTTATTTTGTTTTATACTGGCTCAGGCAGCGCAAAGCATTTTGGTTGATCCCGGTCAAACATATCGGCTATGGCGCAAATGGAAAAAAGCGGTATAATCCCGCGATTTTTTTTGTGGCTGCCCCTCAGAGGAGAAAGAGAATGAAGATTGTGGAAGTGAAACACCCGCTCGTCAAACACAAGCTGGGCCTGATGCGTGAGCACGACATCAGCACCAAACGCTTCCGTGAACTTGCCTCAGAGGTAGGTAGCTTGCTGACTTATGAAGCCACTGCCGATCTGGAGACAGAGAAAGTCACCATCGAGGGCTGGAATGGTCCGGTAGAAATCGAGCAGATCAAAGGGAAGAAAATCACCGTTGTGCCGATTCTGCGCGCCGGTCTGGGGATGATGGAAGGGGTTCTGGAGCACGTACCGAGCGCGCGTATCAGCGTGGTAGGGATCTATCGTGACGAAGAGACGCTGGAGCCGGTTCCTTATTTCCAGAAGCTGGTGTCGAATATCGACGAACGCATGGCGCTGGTGGTTGACCCGATGCTGGCAACCGGTGGTTCGATGATCGCCACTATCGACCTGCTGAAAAAAGCGGGCTGCTCCAGCATTAAGGTGCTGGTTCTGGTGGCGGCGCCGGAAGGGATTGCCGCGCTGGAGAAAGCGCATCCGGATGTTGAGATGTATACCGCATCCATTGACCAGGGCCTCAACGAGCACGGATACATTATTCCGGGGCTCGGCGATGCCGGCGATAAGATTTTTGGTACCAAGTGATTACATAGATAATAAGAAGCCGACTTTAAGAGTCGGCTTTTTTTTGAATAAAACAAACTCACAGCAACTAATAAACGACTCTTAGAGGAAAACGCTATGACGCGCCGCGCAATCGGGGTGAGTGAAAGACCGCCGCTTTTACAGACTATCCCACTGAGTTTGCAGCATCTGTTCGCTATGTTTGGCGCAACGGTTCTGGTGCCCGTTCTGTTTCACATCAACCCGGCTACCGTCCTGCTGTTTAACGGCATTGGGACATTGCTGTATCTTTTCATCTGTAAGGGAAAAATCCCGGCCTATCTCGGATCGAGCTTCGCATTTATATCCCCGGTGCTGCTGCTGCTGCCGCTGGGGTATGAGGTGGCGCTGGGTGGCTTCATTATGTGCGGCGCTCTGTTCTGCATCGTCTCCTTTATTGTCAAAAAAGCCGGCACCGGCTGGCTGGACGTGATGTTCCCGCCGGCGGCTATGGGGGCCATTGTCGCGGTTATCGGCCTCGAACTGGCGGGCGTCGCTGCCAATATGGCTGGCCTGCTGCCGGCTGACGGGCAATCGCCGGACAGCAAAACCATCATTATTTCGATGGTGACGCTGGCGGTGACGGTCTTCGGTTCGGTGCTGTTTCGCGGTTTCATGGCCATTATCCCGATTTTGATCGGCGTGCTGGTCGGCTACGCGCTCTCTTTCGTGATGGGCGTTGTCGACACTACGCCGATCGCCGAGGCGCACTGGTTTGCCCTGCCGACGTTCTACACCCCGCGCTTTGAATGGTTTGCTATCTTCACCATTCTGCCCGCTGCGCTGGTGGTGATTGCCGAGCACGTCGGCCACCTGGTGGTGACGGCGAATATCGTTAAAAAAGATCTGATCCGCGATCCCGGGCTGCATCGTTCGATGTTTGCTAACGGCCTGTCGACGATGATCTCCGGCTTCTTTGGTTCGACGCCCAACACCACTTATGGCGAGAACATCGGCGTTATGGCGATCACCCGTGTCTACAGTACCTGGGTTATCGGCGGCGCGGCAATCTTCGCGATTCTGCTCTCCTGCGTAGGGAAACTGGCGGCTGCGATTCAGATTATCCCGCTGCCGGTGATGGGCGGCGTTTCGCTGCTGCTGTACGGGGTGATTGGCGCCTCCGGTATTCGCGTCCTGATCGAATCGAAAGTGGACTACAACAAGGCGCAGAATTTGATTCTGACCTCCGTGATTCTGATCATTGGCGTCAGCGGCGCGAAAGTGCACATTGGTGCGGCGGAGCTGAAAGGCATGGCGCTGGCGACAATTGTCGGCGTGGGTCTGAGTCTGATTTTCAAACTGATCAGCGTCCTGCGTCCGGAAGAGGTTGTGCTGGATGCCGCCGACAGTGAAGAAGTAAAACATTGATCCTGCAACCGGGCGGCGATCCCGCCCGGTTCTCTCAAGGCATACTTCGTGATAAACTCATCGCGTTTTTCTGTAAGCCTATGATGAGGTCCATCTGAACGCACCGGCACAGCTCTCTCTGCCACTGTATCTTCCCGATGATGAAACTTTCGCGAGTTTTTGGCCGGGTGATAATCCTTCTCTTCTTGCTGCCTTACAGAATGTGTTGCGGCAGGAACATAGCGGGTACATCTATATCTGGTCACGCGAAGGGGCGGGGCGCAGTCACTTGTTACATGCCGCCTGTGCGGAGCTTTCCCAGCGCGGCGATGCGGTGGGCTATGTTCCACTGGATAAGCGTACGTGGTTTGTACCGGAAGTGCTCGATGGGATGGAGCAGCTTTCGCTGGTCTGTATTGACAATATCGAGTGCGTGGCCGGCGACGAGCCGTGGGAAATGGCCATTTTCAACCTCTATAACCGGATCCTCGAATCGGGTAAAACGCGTTTGCTGATTACCGGCGATTGTCCGCCGCGCCAGCTGAATCTCGGGTTGCCGGACCTGGCGTCGCGCCTCGACTGGGGGCAAATCTACAAGCTACAGCCGCTGTCGGACGAAGATAAGCTGCAGGCGCTACAGCTGCGCGCGCGTCTGCGGGGTTTTGAGATGCCGGAAGACGTCTGTCGTTTCTTGCTCAAACGGTTAGATCGTGAAATGCGCTCGCTGTTTATGACGCTCGATCAGCTCGATCACGCTTCGATTACCGCGCAACGTAAATTGACCATTCCTTTCGTGAAAGAGATCCTCAAGCTCTAGCCGGGCCGGATCTCTGCGATCTGCCCAATCCGCGCCCTTCGTCTTTCACCCGCTGCGCCATCACGGCAAACCGCAATGGCGCATCGGCATCAGTTGACGATTTCCAGAACCTGCTCCGGCGGTCGGCCGATCCGCGCCTGGCCATGGCTGACGACAATCGGGCGCTCCATCAACTTCGGATTATCGACGATGGCCTGAATCAGCGCCTCCTCGCTAAGCTGCGGGTCGGCGAGCTCCAGGGATTTATACAGATCCTCTTTCTGGCGCATCAGTTCGCGGGCGCTGACCATTCCGAGCATTTTTAACAGCTGGCGGAGCGTGTCTGCATCCGGCGGCGTCTCCAGGTAGAGCACGACTTCAGGATCGATACCGTTAGCCTTCAACAGGCTTAAGGTGTCGCGGCTCTTGGAGCAGCGGGGATTGTGATAGATTTTTACCGCGTCAGACATGTCGTCTCCTTACATTTTTTGATAGGGGCGGAATCGTTCCTGCAGCTGGCGCAGCTGGTCGATACGCGCATCGTAGCGCGCCTGCTGCAAACTGCCCAGTTTCACCTGCGAGCTGGCGCTGCTCAGCAGAGTAATCGCCTGATCGAGCTGGCCGACCAGCGCCATACCTTCTGCGCGTGCCGCCAGCTCCTGGTCACGATTGCCGAGGCTCGCTTCAGCCTGCGCCAGCAGATCCCAGCCGTTGCCGTCATCTTTGTAGCTAAAGGTGTACCGGTTGAGGATTTTCGCCGCTTCCGCCGCTTGTCCGCCCTGTAAGTATGCGTTGGCAAGGTTCAGCTGCAGAACCGGGTTGGTACGAATTTCGCGGGCATTTTTCAGGCGGTTAATCGCATCGGCCGTTTTCTTCTGTCCGAGATCGATATCGGTTGCCAGGTCGAGATACCAGGCGTTCTGCGGATCGGCGCTCAGCAGAGGCTGCAGCGTTTTGCGCGCCAGATCGTAATTATTGCTTCCCATGGCCAGCAGCGCTCGCCCGTACTGGGAGGCGTGCTGTTCGCGGATATTGCCTTTCGCCCACGCGTTCAGCAGATCGTCGCCAAGCTTATTTTCCCCTGAGTTATACATTCCCAGGGTTCTGGCCTTGGCGAGGTAAAAATCGGCGGAAGACTGAACAACCACAGGACGCATCTGGTTGGCGCGGTTGCGGGCGTCAGACAGACGGCTTTCCGGCAAGGGGTGAGTCAGCAGCATTTCCGGCGGACGGGTAGAGTAGCGCGACTGGTCGAGCAATTTGCCCATAAAGGCCGGCATCGCCTGCGGATCAAAACCGGAGCGCTGCAGCACCTGAATCCCGATGCGGTCAGCCTCTTCTTCGTTTTGCCGGGTAAAACTGATCATCCCCTGCTGGGTTCCCGCCAGCGTACCGGTGAGGGCCGCCATACCGGCCTGCGGGCTCGCCATCGCCAGCAGAATTGAGCCCAGCGCACCGACCCAGGTCAGCGGGGCGTTGCGCTTTTGGTCTTCCATTGCTCGCGCGAGGTGGCGCTGGGTGACGTGTGAGATTTCATGCGCCATTACCGATGCCAGCTCGCTTTCGGTATCTGAATAGCGGAACAGAGCGGAGTGCAGCACGACATTGCCACCGAAGAAAGCAAAGGCGTTTATCTGGTCGTTATTAATCAGGTAAAAGTGGAAAGGGGTGCGAACAGAGTTAGCGTGCGAGACCAGACGCATCCCTAATCCGTTAATATATTGCACCAGCAGAGGGTCGTTGATGAGCGGCGCGCTACCGCGTAGCTGGCGCACATAGTAATCCCCCATCTGCATTTCCTGGCCAATAGAGAGCGTGCTTCCCGCAGAGGTTCCCATATCGGGCAGGGTATCTGCGGAGTCAGCAAAAGCAGGCAAAATCGAACCCAGCGTCAGCGACGCTATGACGGTTGCCACCAGCGTTTTCTTTAACTGCCTGAACATAACCTCTGTCCTGTAATGTGGGTGTGCCAGTTTGACCGATTGGGCGGCGTAATGTTCCATTTCCGCGCGTCATGCGAGTTTAGCTGGCGTTGAGGCTATTGAAAATATGATATTCACGCCAGCGTCAATGTTTGTGGCTTTGCTAATAAAAGCGAAGTCTTTCAGGTGACATTTAGATACAATTCCCTCGGTTTTTTTGCCGCTACGCGCTTCAGGGAAGGGTTTTATGCTTGAGATGTTAATGCAGTGGTATCGTCGTCGGTTTAGCGATCCGGAAGCGATAGCGCTGCTGGTTATTTTGCTGGCCGGGTTCGGAATCATGTTCTTTTTCAGCGGCCTGCTGGCGCCATTGCTGGTTGCTATCGTGCTGGCTTATCTGCTGGAATGGCCAACCGTCAGGCTGGAGCGCGTAGGGCTTTCGCGAACCTGGGCAACCTCGTTCGTGTTGATTCTGTTCGTGGGCGTCTTGCTGCTGATGGCGTTTGTGGTGATGCCCGTTGCCTGGCAGCAGGGCATCTATCTGATTCGCGATATGCCGGGCATGCTCAATAAGCTGTCCGATTTTGCCGCCACGGTTCCGCGCCGTTACCCGGCGCTGATGGACGCCGGGATTATCGACGCCATGGCGGACAATATGCGTAACCGCGTGCTCACCGTCGGCGACTCGGTCGTCAAATACTCTCTGGCTTCGCTGGTCGGCTTACTGACTCTGGCGGTCTATCTGGTGCTGGTGCCGCTGATGGTGTTCTTCCTGCTAAAAGATAAAGAGCAGATGCTGAACGCCGTGCGCCGCGTGCTGCCGCGCAACCGCGGGCTGGCGGGGCAGGTATGGAAAGAGATGAACCAGCAGATTACCAACTATATCCGCGGTAAGGTGCTGGAGATGATTGTCGTCGGCGTGGCAACGTGGATTGGCTTTATCCTGTTCGATCTCAACTATTCGCTGCTGCTGGCGGTGCTGGTCGGGTTCTCGGTGCTGATTCCGTACATCGGCGCCTTCGTGGTGACCATTCCGGTCGTCGGCGTGGCGCTGTTCCAGTTTGGCGCAGGTCCGGAGTTCTGGAGCCTGTTTGCGGTATACCTGATTATTCAGGGGCTGGATGGTAACCTGCTGGTACCGGTGCTGTTTTCCGAAGCGGTCAACCTGCATCCGCTGGTGATTATCCTGTCGGTGGTTATCTTCGGTGGGCTGTGGGGATTCTGGGGAGTCTTCTTTGCGATTCCGCTGGCAACCCTTATCAAAGCGGTAGTGCATGCGTGGCCGGATGGCCTGGCGGTGGAAGAAGAGAAATAGTCTGTGGCCGGAAAACGCGGGGAAGAAAACGGACGCCGGGTCAGTGAATGGTGACCCGGCGTCCTGCGTCGGGTAGAACGTTAGCCGTTTTCTTTCAACCAGTTCAGCACCACATCGTGGTGATTGCTGGTTTTAAAGTTATCAAACACGTGTTCGACTTTGCCGTTGCTATCGATCAGGAAGCTAATGCGGTGAATACCGTCGTAGGTTTTCCCCATAAACGATTTTTCGCCCCAGACGCCAAACTGCTCGCATACCTGGTGATTTTCATCAGACAGCAGCGTGAAGTTCAGCAACTCTTTTTCGGCGAAACGGGAGAGTTTTTCCGGTTTATCAGTACTGATACCCAGGACTTCAACGCCCGCTTTTTTTAACTCATCCATATTATCGCGCAGGCCGCAGGCCTGAACGGTACAACCCGGGGTCATGGCTTTCGGGTAAAAATAAACCAGAACACGCTGTCCCTGGAAGTCGGTCAAATTTACTTCCTCGCCGTCCTGGTCCGGTAAGCTAAATTTCGGTGCAAGATCACCGGCTTTCAGTGGATTCATTACTCAAACTCCATCCTGTTCATCATGTTGTGAATAATTAACGATGTTAATACTGCCTTGTGCGTTCAGTTCTGTACATAGGGCTTTGAACGCTTGTTCGATATTTGATGCATTTTGTGTTGCAGGGCTGTGTGCGGTTATCTTAATGAACAACTGCGCTGAATCGTCATCACCGCTGACCTGGGTCCGAGAAACCAGTTCGGCGATGTTCATATTCCACGCGTCAAACAGGGCAGTGAAACGCTCGATAATGTGCGGCGAGTCCGGTACCTCAACCTGGACCCAGACGGTGTTTGGCATGGCCTGAGGAGGCCGCGCGGTCGTCCGCTTCATCACGATCAGCAAATCCAGCTCAGCACCTTTCAGCGGCAGGGTCGATTCGATCAGCGTAATCGCGTTCCATGAACCTGAAAGCAGCATGATAAACGTAAACTCGTCACCAAGCATGGCCAGCCGGCTGTCTTCGATATTACAGCCGCAGCTGCTGACGTGGCGGGTGATGGTGTTCACGATGCCGGGACGGTCAGCGCCCAAAGCGGTAATAACCAGATAGTGTTGTAATGAGGCGGTCAAACCTGTTCTTCCTTTAAAAAGGTGAGGTAACATTAGGAAAGCATAAAAAAAACCGGCATACAACATCCCTGATGGCATCGGGTCTCTTGCTTTTATTACGGCACCAAACGTAACATTGAGAATCTTGTCGCACTTCAGCTCTGAGGATGGCCCATGTTCACGGGAAGTATTGTAGCGCTTGTCACGCCGATGGATGAAAACGGTAATGTCTGCCGGTCAAGCCTGAAAAAACTGATTGATTACCATGTCGCCAGCGGAACCTCGGCGATCGTTTCGGTAGGGACTACCGGAGAATCCGCGACCCTGAGCCATGAAGAACATGGCGATGTCGTGATGATGACGCTTGAACTTGCTGACGGGCGTATCCCGGTCATCGCAGGTACCGGTGCAAATGCAACCGCAGAGGCGATTAGCCTGACCAAACGTTTTAACAATAGCGGTGTTGTCGGTTGCCTGACGGTCACTCCTTATTACAATCGTCCGACCCAGGAAGGGCTGTTCCAACACTTTAAAGCCATCGCAGAACACACCGACCTGCCGCAAATTCTGTATAATGTGCCGTCCCGTACCGGTTGCGACATGCTGCCGGAAACCGTCGGTCGCCTGGCGGAAGTAAAAAATATTATTGGTATTAAGGAAGCGACGGGGAACTTAAGTCGTGTTCATCAGATCAAAGAGCTGGTTTCAGATGACTTTATTCTGTTGAGCGGCGATGATGCCACCGGAATGGACTTTATGCAGCTCGGCGGTCAGGGCGTGATTTCCGTAACGGCGAACGTTGCGGCTCGCGAAATGGCGGATATGTGCCGACTGGCTGTAGAAGGCCAATTTGCGCAAGCTCGTGCAATTAACCAACGTCTGATGCCATTGCATACAAAATTATTTGTCGAACCCAACCCGATCCCCGTGAAATGGGCATGTAAGGCGTTGGGTCTTGTGGCAACCGATACGCTGCGCCTGCCGATGACGCCGATTACCGAACAGGGTACTCAGGCCGTTACCGCAGCGCTGAAGCATGCCGGTTTGCTGTAAAGTTTAGGGAGATTTGATGGCTTACTCAGTACAGAAGTCGCGCCTGACGAAGGTTGCGGGTGTTTCATTGGTCCTGCTTCTCGCGGCCTGTAGTTCCGACTCACGCTACAAACGTCAGGTGGGAGGCGATGAGGTCTATCTGCAAGCTACGCCGCTCAGTGAACTTCACGCACCTGCTGGCATGATTCTGCCGGTTCAGGTTGGTGATTATAATATTCCGGTTGCGACCAGCAAAGGCGCAGTGGGCAAAGCTCTGGACATCCGCCCACCGGCTCAGCCTCTGGCACTGGTGAGCGGCGCTCGTACTCAGTTCAATGGCGATACCGCCACGCTGATGGTCGAGAACGGTCGTAGCGGTTCGCTGTGGGCGCAGGTAGCCAGCATCATACAGTCTAAGAACTATGTCATCACCAAACGTGACGATGCCAGCCAGACGCTGAATACCGACTGGGTTGAATGGAATCGCCTCGATGAAGACCAGCAGTATCGTGGTCGCTATCAAATCTCAGTGAAACCTCAGGGTTATCAGCAGGCGGTTATCGTGAAGCTGGTGAATCTTGAGCAGGCCGGGAAACCGGTATCCGATCCGGCTTCTCTGCAACGCTATAGCACGTCGATGCTGAACGTCATTTCCGAAGGTCTGGATATGAACGCCACCAGCGCACAGAATGCGGCGCAGAAAAATGCTGGCGCGACCTTCGATGTGCAGAGTGCTGCCGACGATACGGGTCTGCCAATGCTGGTTGTTCGCGCACCGTTCAACATGGTGTGGCAACGTCTGCCGGGCGCACTGGAAAAAGTGGGCATGAAGGTGACGGATAGCACCCGCTCACAAGGCAGCATGGCGCTGACCTACAAGCCGCTGTCTGACAGCAGCTGGCAGGCGCTGGGCGCCAGCGATCCGCAGCTGGTTTCCGGTGACTACAAACTGCAGGTCGGCGATCTCGATAACCGCAGCAGTCTGCAGTTCATCGATCCGAAAGGCCATACGTTGACGCAGTCGCAGAATGACGCCCTGGTAGCCGTATTCCAGGCCGCATTCAGTAAGTAATAAACAGGGCTGGAGCAATCCAGCCCTTTTTCATGTATAGTGACGCAAACGTGTGCGTCGGCAGAAAAGCGCAATATTTATCGTCTATATCTTCACTGGAGTGACAAAGATGCAAAAGCAAGCTGAGTTGTATCGTGGTAAAGCGAAAACCGTTTACAGCACGGAGAATCCGGATCTGCTGGTACTCGAATTCCGTAACGATACTTCAGCAGGGGATGGCGCGCGCATTGAGCAGTTCGATCGTAAAGGCATGGTGAACAACAAATTTAACCATTTCATTATGAGCAAACTGGAAGAAGCCGGTATCCCGACTCAGATGGAAGCGTTGCTCTCCGATACCGAATGTCTGGTAAAAAAACTGGAGATGGTTCCGGTGGAGTGCGTAGTCCGTAACCGCGCCGCCGGTTCTCTGGTTAAGCGTCTGGGTATTGAAGAAGGGATTGAACTCAATCCGCCGCTGTTTGACCTGTTCCTGAAAAATGATGCGATGCACGATCCGATGGTCAACGAGTCTTACTGCGAGACTTTTGGCTGGGTAAGCAAAAAGAACCTCGCGCGCATGCAGGAACTGACTTTCAAAGCCAACGACGTATTGAAAAAGCTGTTTGATGATGCCGGCCTGATCCTGGTCGATTTCAAGCTTGAGTTTGGTCTGTTCAAGGGCGAAGTGGTGCTGGGCGATGAGTTCTCGCCAGATGGCAGCCGTCTGTGGGATAAAAATACCCTCGATAAAATGGACAAAGACCGCTTCCGCCAGAGCCTCGGTGGCCTGATTGAGGCCTACGAAGAAGTGGCCCATCGCCTTGGTGTTAAGCTCGACTAATCCTCCTCTCGCCAGAAGGTCGCTCTACCTTCTGGCGCTCTCCTTGTTGTTTCCAGTGGTAATCCTGCGCCGAACCGCCTACGATCTCTCATATTCGAGAATTTGATGGATTGAGGTGCCTATGCGCTGGCAAGGACGTCGCGAAAGCGACAATGTAGAAGATCGACGTAATGATTCCGGCTCCCCCCTGGGCGGTGGCGGCGGTTTCCGTCTTCCCAGCGGGAAGGGCGGTATCGTCCTGCTGATTATCGTGCTGGTTGCGGGCTATTACGGCGTGGATTTGACCGGCATGCTGACCGGGGAGCCCGTTTCACAGCAGCAAACCACCACCCAACGCTCCATCAGCCCGCAGGAAGAGCAGGCCGCGAAGTTCACTAAGGTGATCCTTGCGGATACCGAAGACACCTGGGGCGCCATCTTCCAAAAAATGGGCCGTCAGTACCCGCAGCCGAAGCTGGTGCTCTATCGCGGCGCCACCCGGACCGGCTGCGGTACCGGCCAGTCCGTTATGGGGCCGTTCTACTGCCCGGCCGATAGCACGGTCTACATCGATCTCTCGTTCTACGATGAGATGAAAAACAAGCTCGGCGCGGACGGCGATTTTGCACAGGCCTACGTGATTGCTCATGAAGTCGGGCATCACGTGCAGAAGCTGCTGGGTATTGAATCCAAAGTGCGTCAGCTGCAGCAGCACGCGTCGCAGGCTGAAGCGAATCGCCTGTCGGTGAAAATGGAGCTGCAGGCCGACTGCTTTGCCGGCGTGTGGGGTCACAGCATGCAGAATCAGGATGTTATGGAAACCGGCGATCTGCAGGAAGCGCTGAATGCCGCAGAGGCCATCGGCGACGATCGCCTGCAACAGCAAAGCCAGGGACGCGTGGTCCCGGACAGCTTTACCCACGGTACTTCGCAGCAGCGCTATACCTGGTTTAAGCGCGGGTTTGACAGCGGAGACCCGGCGCAGTGCAATACATTTGGTAATGCGCTCTGACTGCCGCTGTAAATGGATCAATTACTTAACCTGACGGCGCGGATGGCGCAGCAGGGCATTCGTCGTCTGCTGGTACTCAGCGGCGACGATGCGTGGAGTCTGGAGCAGGCGCTGCTGCTGCGTAAACGGCTGGCCGGCGATGGTCTGTGGGTGGGGCCGCAGCCTATGGAAGCGCCCTGTATCTCGCCGGAGGCCCTCAAATCTCTCCTCGGGCGCGAGTACCGCCACGCCTTCTTTGATGCCCGCAGCGGCTTCGACGCGGCGGCTTTTGCCGCCTTGAGCGGGACATTGAAAGCGGGAAGCTGGCTGATCCTGCTGACCCCCTCTTTCACCCGTTGGCCAACGCGGCCAGATGCGGACTCTCTGCGCTGGAGCGACGCGCCGGAGCCTATTCCCACTCCCCATTTTGTCCACCGTTTTTGTCAGCGGGTCTGCGCGAATCCTGAGGCGATCGTCTGGCGTCAGAATGAACCGCTGACGCTACCGGAGGAGGTGCCACGACCGCGCTGGCATCCGGCTGATGGCCATCCTCAGGCCGGACAGGCCGCTATTCTGGCCAGTCTGAGCACACTCCCTGCGGGCATTGCCGTGGTTACCGCCGAGCGCGGACGCGGAAAATCCGCGCTGGCGGGAATGTTGATACGTCAGCTGGCGGGCGATGCCATCGTTACCGCCCCGGCGCGCGGCGCGACCGAGGTGATGGCGGCGTTCGCCGGTGAAGGTTTTCGCTTTATAGCGCCGGATGCGTTGCTGGCTGGCGATATGCGAGCGTCATGGCTGATCGTTGATGAAGCGGCCGCCATTCCCGGGCCGCTGCTTCGCCAGCTGGTCACCCGTTTTCCTCGCACCTTACTGACCACGACCGTGCAGGGCTATGAAGGGACCGGCCGCGGTTTTCTGCTCAAGTTTTGCGCCAGCTTCCCCCATTTGCGCCAGTTTAGTCTGCTTGATCCTATCCGCTGGGCCGCAGGCTGTCCGCTGGAAGCAGTGGTCAGTGAATTACTCTTGTTTGGTGATGAAAGCTTTACGCAATCTCCAGCGGGGGAGGTGACGTTTGAGGCGGTGAGTCAGGACAGCTGGCGGCAGCAGGACGGGCTGGCCGAGGCGATGTATCAGCTCCTTTCCGGCGCGCATTACCGCACATCGCCGCTGGATTTACGGCGGATGATGGATGCGCCGGGCCAGCATTTTACCTGCGCCCGCACCAGCAACGGCGTGGCCGGTGCGCTATGGCGGGTGGCGGAGGGAGGGCTTGATCCCGCGCTCAGTCGGGCGGTATGGGCCGGTTTTCGCCGCCCGCGCGGTAATCTGGTGGCGCAGTCGCTGGCGGCTCACGGCGGAAGTCCGCTGGCGGCCACGCTATTGGGGCAGCGAATCACTCGTATCGCCGTGCACCCGACCCGCCAGCGCGAGGGGCTTGGTCAGGCTCTGGTTGCCCGGGCGGTAGCGCAAAGCCACGGCCTCGATTATCTATCGGTCAGCTTTGGCTATACGCCAGAACTAGGGCGCTTCTGGCAGCGCTGCGGTTTTACGCTGGTGCGTTTAGGTACCCATCGTGAGGCAAGTAGCGGGTGCTACACGGCGATGGCACTTCATCCGTTAACTTCGGCGGGGCACGAACTGGTTTTACGGGAGTCGCAGCGTCTGGCGCGCGATGAGTTCTGGCTGTGGGAGTGGCGGGAAGCGTTATTCCCGCGGCCGGTAGCGCCAGCAGCTATGCTTACGGATGACGACTGGCTGGATGTGGCGGGCTTTGCGTTTGCCCATCGTCCGCTGCTGGCGGTGGTTGGCAGCCTGAACCGCCTGCTGCTACACACCGGGCTGCCGCTTCCGGCGCTTCGCGCCCGCCTGCAACGCCAGGACGAAGCGGAGATTTGCACCGGGCTGCGTCTGTCCGGACGCAAAGCGCTGCTGGCCAGGCTGCGCGAAGAAGCGGGACTGGCGCTGCTGAACCTCGACGCATCGCGGGCGGAGAGGCTGCGTCAGCAGGTCGGGGAACTGCAATTTTTTTAACTAACTCATTCAGTTAAATGTCATGGTCATATTCCGCGCGCGGCGTAAACTGCCCACGTAAACTAAGGAGACAGCCATGAAACACGACCATTTTATTGTACAAAGCCCTGCGACACCTGCCCAACAGCTGCTGTTGCTGTTTCATGGCGTCGGCGATAACCCGGTTGCAATGGGGCAAATCGGCAGTCTGTTTGCGCCGCAGTTCCCGGATGCGCTGATCGTCAGCATCGGTGGCGCGGAACCTTGCGGTCCGCCGCCGGGCCGTCAGTGGTTTTCGGTTCAGGGGGTGACGGAGGAAAATCGCCAGTCGCGTATTGATGCCATTATGCCGACCTTTATTGAGACCGTTCGCTACTGGCAGAAACAGAGCGGCGTCGGTCCGCGGGCGACGGCGCTGATTGGTTTCTCGCAGGGGGCGATTATGTCTCTGGAGAGTATCAAAGCTGAGCCGGGGCTGGCATCGCGGGTGATCGCCTTTAACGGACGGTATGCGACGCTTCCGCAGTCGGCGACTACCGCGACAACCATCCATCTGATTCACGGCGGCGAGGATCGCGTTATCGACCTGGCGTGGGCGGTTTCGGCCCAGGAGGCGCTTCAGCAGGCGGGCGGCGACGTGACGCTGGATATTGTCGAGGATCTGGGGCACGCGATTGACGATCGCAGCATGCAGTTTGCCCTTGAGCGCCTGCGCTATACCGTGCCGAAGCACTATTTTGACGAAGCGTTGAGCGGCAGTACGCCGAAAGACGATGATATTATAGAACTACTCTGACAGTGCGCCCCGGTGCTGTCGTGGCATCGGGGCTCAGGCAGAGCCTTCCCTATTCCCCGGCGCTTCTTCTGCCATTGCGAAGACTTTTTGCCGAATACGAGACCAGCTTTTTAGCCATTATCAGAAGGCTCAGAAGAATCAGTATGCAGGCCAGAGGTCGGGTCAACAGCGGCGCAAGCGTACCTTCGCCCATCATCACGGTTTGCTGCATATACAGCTCAAGCTGTGGCCCCAGTACCAGGCCAATAATTAACGAAACGACAGAAAGGTTCAGTACCTTCATCCCGTAGCCAAGGAACATAAACAAAATGGCGATGACGATCGCGGTAAAACTGCTGTCCATGACGCAAATCCCGCTAAAGCACAGGAAAATGATCATCGGGAAGAGGAGTTTGCGCGGGGAAGAGAGCAGGCGAATAAAGAAAAATAACCCGATGTAACCCACAATCAAATTAAAGAGATTGCCTAGCATCATGGTGCTGTAAATGGCGTAAACGGTTTCAGTATGCTGTTCGAACATCAGCGGGCCGGGTGTGATGCCGTGCAGAATGAACGCACCAATCAACAGGGCTGAAATGAGGCTGCCGGGAATACCCAGGGTAAACAGCGGTATCAGGCTGGCGCAGATCACGGCGTTATTTGCGGCTTCCGGGGCTACCACGCCTTCGCTACGTCCTTTGCCAAAAGTATCCGGATCTTTGGCGCGTTTTTTTTCCACGCCGTAGCTTAGAAAGGCGGAAACGGTCCCTCCGATGCCCGGAACAATACCGACAATCACGCCAACCAGCGAACCGCGAATCAGCGCGGGCAGTAAGCGGAAAAACTCAACGAATCCCAACCGATCTGCCTGCATATCGCCAGGCGGTAAATTGTGGGGCTGAACCTGCGCTTTATGCCGATCGTACTCCGCCATTTGTCGGGATATCTCCGTCAGCGCCAGAATCCCGATAACGGCAGGGGCCAGCGGTATTCCGTTTTCCAACGGGTAGTAACCGAACGTCAGGCGAGGAAGAGAAGAGACAGGATCCAGTCCGATGGTGCTAAGCAGCAGGCCGAAAGCTGTCGCCAGTATGCCTTTCCAGATATTGTCGGAATCAAGATCGGCTATCAGGATCAATGTGAAGATAATCAGTGCGCAGAGCTCCGCCGGCCCCAGTTGAATCGCCAGGCTGGCAAGGGGGAGCGCGATAAGAATAAGTATCAAGGTGGAAAAAAAATCGCCAAATGCCGAGGCAAATAAAGACAGCTTGAGCGCTTTTATTCCCTTGCCCTGACAATGCATGGGATAACCATCAAAGCAGGTAGCCGCCGCATCAGGCGAGCCGGGGACGTTTAAGATAATAGCGGAAACCGAGCCGCCAAAAGCCGCCCCTTTGTTGATACCAACAAGAAAACCCATTGCGCCCACCGCGGGCATATAGTAGGTCAGCGGTACGGCAATCGCGATAGCCATTACGGCATTCAGGCCTGGGATCGCACCAATGATATTTCCCAGCGCGACACCGGCGACAATATAAAGCAGATTATCGATAGATATACTGGTGAGGAGTGCGGAAACAATGAGTTCCATTTTTGATTTCCTGTGTTTTCCATGGACCACTATGGCAGCGCCATACCCAGCAGGCGCGTGCAGGCCAACCATAAAAGTGGCGGAGGTAACAGCGAAAGTAATAACAGAATGCTCCAGCGTCGTTGCCCCATTACCCATTGTAAAATAAACAATATTCCCATACCTGCGACGATAAAACCAAAGAAGTAGAGCGCCCATGCATAGAGGAGTATTGCGATCTGGATCGGTAATATATTTCGCCACGCGTGAGGGAACTGAAATATTTTGGTTTGCCGATGTCTGGCTTGAATAAATAACGCCAGCGAAGCGAACGCCATTACGCCGCTATAGATACAGGGGAGTCGCGAGGAGGGCATGCCATACGTGTTAGCGCCCGAATCCTCCTGGAAAATAAGCATTGACAGAATGAGCAGGGATACGACAAGGCACAGGAGATATGCAACAGTTTGAATGCGATCTTTCATGTTTTCCTCGCTCTCTGTTTATACGTATGGGAAATAATTTGTTATCCCGTCCCCCTTCTGTGCGCATAGCGTTTACTGCAATGTGTCGAATAAGGTCCGCATTTTAGATTGTTGCCCGACGATGAGGCTGGAGGCATCTTTCATCAGATGAACATCAATATTCATAAAAAGCTTATCTTCAATCAGAGATCGAATATGTTCGTCGCGCATGATGTCGGCAAATGCTGAGGAGAGATGTTCTGTAATAGCCTGCGGTACGCCAGCGGGAAGTACGACGATAAAAAAGGTATTAATGGCGATATCCCACCCTTGTTCTTTTAACGTCGGCACATCAGGGGCAATAGATTGACGTTGGTCGGTGAGCGAGGCCAGGACTTTCATTTTCCCTGAACTGACATATTGCGTATGCATTGTCGCGCTGTAAGCGAAATCAACGTGGCCGCCCAGCAGTTTTGGGATCATTTCGCCGCCGCCTCGGGTTGGCAGCGCGGCAATTTTGTTGCCAGTCTGACGGGCCAGCCAGTTAATAATGAGCTGATCTACCGGGCTTTGAGAGGCGAACAGTAGCGTTTTCTGTTCGTTACGAGCCGAGTCGAGCATCTGCGACAGCGAGTTCCATGGCGTATCGGCTCTGGCAATGAGCGCGTCCGGAGAGCGATAGAGTACGGCCAGGAGAGTAAAGTCTTCGGCCCGATAATGCGTGCTTATCAGCGGCTGATAACTTAACGTCCAGGAAGGCACCAGGGCGAGGGTATACCCATCCGGCTGTGCATTTTTTAGCGCCATCATGGCTATAGCGCCTCCCGCGCCGGCGCGATTGCTGACCAACACGGGCTGGCCCAGAAGCGGGGAGAGCCGCTCGGCGAGGGCTCTGGCGACGATATCCATACCGCCACCCGCAGCGGCACCCACTTCAATTTTCACCGGTGCCGTGGGAAAGTGTTGGGCAGAGAGTATCCGCGGAGAAAAAACACACAGTCCGATAAGCAGCAGCAGGCATTTACTCATTTCCAGCCCCCTGTCCTGTAGTGATACGGAGACTGAAGTAGTCAAATGCCTCCAGCGCTGAGTTGGCATAGGTGAGTGAGAGTCCTCCGCTCATGCTGATACAAATACCGGCGACTTCGGCGATTTCTTGCCGGCTGGCGCCGCATTCTGCCAGCTTACGAGCGTGTCGAGCGATACAGGGATCGCAGTGGGTGGAAATGGCAATACCCAGCGCAATAAGCAGCCTGGATTGATGAGGAATCGCGCCTTCACCTTTGGCTGATTTCGCCATGTCCTGAAAAGGTTGCAGCACAGCAGGGAGCGCCTGTTCCAGCATCTCCGCACTATGCGCGACGCTGGCATCGAGTTGTTGATAATCCTTCATGATGTTTAAATATCCCGAGTATTTGCGGTATAGAATTGGGGCAAGAGATTGACGATATATCCCGTGGGGACCTGGCTAATATGGCATTATTTTTTATTGGCCGATGCGGGTGAGATCATTGTTTTAATATTCCACGGCGAATGCGGTGTGCTGAGGGCGTTTATATATATGTCGTGTGAATATATTTATTCTTATTTATATTAAATTATGGTTTTCCATAGGTAATTTCAGCGGGTACGCAGGGGGAAATAAAATATTGCCTGATAACGAATGAGCGTCGCGGTTTTTTCATTGACGATGGGGTTGGGAATGATTCTGGCGTGCCGGGCAATCGTCGGGAATGAACGTTGCGCAAGGCAGTCTAACGACGAAAGGTGAGATTTCTGAGCGCACCCTGCGGGTATATGATTTCGCGAAGTTGGTGACCCGACTAAGGCGCATCGCCGTAAGCTCGACAAATCCCCGGTAGCGTTGCGCTAACCGGGGAGCGGGAGCGAAATCTTACTTCTTCGGCTGGTCGTGCTTCGGCCAGTCGTCGTCATCGTCCCACTTATCGTTACAATCACGATGGGGCGGCAGTTCCGGCTTATTGGCGAGAAACTTTTTGTGGTCAACGCGATTAAGATCCTTAATGACGTTAATCATGACGCCCACCAAAAATACCAGCACCAGAATCCACCAGTGGTTGATTAGCCATTCCATGTGCGCTTCCTCTTTTCAGGTCGAGGTCGTCAGGCGACCAGTTGTTCCATGATGCGTTGATACATCCGCGCCAGCAGCTGCAGGTCGGCGGCGTTAACACATTCATTGATTTTGTGAATTGTCGCATTCACCGGTCCCAGCTCAACCACCTGCGCACCCATGCGAGCGATAAAGCGACCGTCAGAGGTGCCGCCGTTGGTTAGCAGCTGGGGTTTGATCTCATTATAGTGCTCAATGGCGTTCACCACCGCTTCGACCAGCTTGCCACGGCTGGTGAGGAACGGTTGGCCAGACAGCCACCAGTCAAGGGTATAGCGCAGCTGATATTTATCCAGCAGCTCGACGACGCGGGCTTTAATCATTTCGTCGGTCAGTTCAGTGCTAAAACGGAAGTTGAACTGAACATACATGTCGCCGGGGATCACATTATTGCTCCCGGTACCCGCCTGCACGTTGGCTATCTGCATGCTGGTGGGGGGGAAGAATTCATTGCCTTTATCCCACTCGATTGCTACCAGCTCCGTCAGCATAGGGGCCGCGCGGTGCACCGGGTTATCGGCGAGATGCGGGTAAGCAACATGGCCCTGCACGCCGTGAATGGTCAGGTTGCAGGTGAGTGAGCCACGACGACCGTTTTTGACCACGTCACCGACGACTTCGGTGCTTGACGGTTCGCCGACCAGGCAGTAGTCCAGGCGCTCGTTGCGGGCCATCAGCGCTTCGACCACTTTCACCGTTCCGTTGTGCGCGCTGGCCTCTTCATCAGAGGTGATCAAAAAGGCCAGACGACCTTTATGATTCGGGTACTGGGCGACAAAGCGCTCGGCGGCAACCACCATCGCGGCCAGCGAGCCTTTCATATCTGCCGCGCCGCGGCCGAACAGCATGCCGTCGCGGATGGTGGGTTCGAAAGGCGGGTTAATCCAACGGTCAGCATCACCGGCCGGAACAACGTCGGTATGGCCGGCAAAGGCCAGCGTTTCACCGCGCCCGCGCCAGGCCCAGAAATTTTGCGTATCGCCGAAATCCATCGGTTCCACGGTAAAGCCAATCGCACGCAGGCGTTCAATCATTAACGCCTGGCATCCCGCATCATCGGGGCTGAGGGAAGGGCGGCGAATAAGCTGCTGAGCCAGCTCAATGACCGGGCAAGACATAGACTATACCTCGTTAACAAGCTTCTTATAAGTGAGTTCACTGAAACCCAGCAGCATAGGCTGCCCGGGCGCGCAGAGCAATGGGCGTTTGATAATTGCCGGCATTTCCAGCATCAGCGCGGCGGCGGCATCGGCGTTATTGATACCGGCACGCACGGTTTCATCCAGTTTCCGCCAGGTTGTCCCGCGCGTGTTGAGCAGTGCTTCCCAGCCCAGCTCAGCGATAAAGGTGTTTAATAACTCGCGATCCAGGCCATCGGCACGATAATCATGGAACTGATAGGCAATGTGATTAGCTTCCAGCCAGCGGCGGGCCTTTTTAATGGTGTCGCAGTTTTTGATTCCGTACATAGTCAGCATAATGAAACCTTTTCTTTTACGTTGATTTACGCGATTAACTCAGAAATATCCGAATACACAAGCCGGTATAAAATAATACGTGAACCGCGTGAATAAATATCCTTTTTTACCCTCTATGTATGCACTGGGCGAATATTAACCAGTCCGCTAACGATAACCTGGAAATCGTTCGCCGGCGGGGGATAAAAGAGCAGGATATCGGCAGGGGAAATTATCTGAAAACAGGCTTAATGTTGCGAAATGTTGCTATGCATCACATTAAATTTCCACTCCCAGGCTCATAGTACCAGCAAATCAGAGAGATGATGGCGTAGAAGGGGTTACCAGCAATCGCAGCGATAACCTTAGTGCACTTCCTTTCCCAAACCGATTTGCATAGAATCACCCATAATAATAAGAGAGGCTATTATGATTGAACATGAACTAGGGAACTGGAAAGATTTTATTGAAGGTATGCTTCGTAAATAAAATCCTCAATGTGAGCAGGGTAATCGTACGGCTAAAATAATAGCCCGGCGGCTGTAAGCAGATAAAAAAGGCGACTATAACAGTCGCCTTTTTGTTATTTCCCGGGTAAGAAACGGGACCCTCAGGATCCTGCCGGGTTATTGCGGGCGCTCTTTTTGCGGAAAGCGTCGACGTACCAGTACGAAGAATAGCGGAACGAAGAAGATAGCCAGGACGGTGGCGGAAATCATCCCGCCCATGACCCCGGTACCCACGGCATGCTGGCTACCGGAACCGGCGCCGGTGCTGGTCGCCATCGGCAGGACCCCAAAAATAAAGGCCAGCGAGGTCATCAGGATCGGCCGCAGACGCTGGCGACAGGCCGACAGCGTGGCGGCGAGTAAATCTTCCCCTTTCTCGTTTAGCTCATTAGCAAACTCGACGATCAGAATGGCGTTTTTCGCCGACAGGCCGATGACCGTCAGCAGGCCAACCTGGAAGTACACGTCGTTTTCAAGACCGCGCATCCAGGTGGCCAGCAGCGCCCCGATAACCCCCAGCGGCACCACCAGCATGACCGAGAAGGGGATAGACCAGCTCTCGTACAGCGCAGCCAGGCACAAGAACACGACCAGCAGCGAAATGGCGTACAGCGCCGGTGCCTGCGCGCCGGACAGCCGTTCCTGATAGGACATGGCCGTCCAGTCGAGCCCAAAGCCGTTTGGCAGCTGTCTGGTCAGATCTTCCATGATAGCCATCGCGGTACCGGTACTGATGCCCGGAGCCGCTTCGCCGATGATTTCCACCGCCGAGTAGCCGTTATAGCGCTCCAGGCGCGGGGAGCCGGTTTGCCAGCGCGAGGTGGCAAATGCCGAGAAGGGCACCATGGTGCCGCTGCTGTTGCGCACGTACCACAGATTAATATCGTCAGGCAGCATGCGGTAAGGGGCGGCGGACTGGACGTAGACTTTCTTCACGCGGCCACGATCCATAAAATCGTTCACGTAGCTTGAGCCCCAGGCGGTTTGCAACGTGTTGTTGATATCGTCAATAGCCACGCCCAGCGCCTGGGCTTTCCGCTGATCGATATCAATCTGCAGCTGTGGGCTATCGTCAAGGCCGTTATGGCGAACCCGGGTCAACCGCTCATCTTTCGCCGCCAGATCGAGCAGCGTGTCGCGGGCTGCCATGAGCGCCGCGTGCCCGTTGCCGGCGTGGTCTTCAAGCTCCATATCAAAACCGGCGGAGCTGCCCAGTCCGCTGATTGCCGGCGGGTTAGTGGCGAACACCCGCGCCTCGTTAATGCTGTTAAAGGCTTTTGTCGCACGTTCAATGATCGCAAACGAGGTACCGGTTTTCGCATCGCGTTCATCCCAGTCCTTCAGGCGGATAAACATACGCGCGACGTTCTGACCGTTGCCTCCCGGGCCAGAGCCCACGGTAGCGAAAATCGAAGCAACGTTGGCCTGTTCATGATTAAAGAAATAGTCCTCAACTTTTTGCACGACTTTTAAGGTCTGCTGCTGCGTTGCGCCGCTCGGCAGCTGCACCGAGGTCAGGAACATGCCGCGGTCTTCCTGGGGCAGGAACGACGTCGGGAGGCGTAAGAACATAAAGACCATCCCCCCCAACAGCAGCGCGTAGATCGCGATCCAGCGCAGCGAGCGGTGAAGAATTTTGCCCACGGCGGTTTCGTAGCGGCTGGCGTTACGGTTGAACATACGGTTAAACCAGCCGAAGAAGCCTTTTTTACCGTGTTCTTCGCCTTTCTTCATGGGTTTCAGCAAGGTGGCGCACAGGGCCGGCGTGAGGATCATGGCCACGAGTACCGACAGCACCATCGCCGAGACGATGGTAATAGAAAACTGGCGGTAAATGGCGCCGGTTGTGCCGCCGAAGAAGGCCATCGGGATAAAGACCGCCGACAGTACCATCGCGATCCCGACCAGCGCCCCCTGAATCTGGCCCATGGATTTTCGCGTCGCTTCACGCGGCGAAAGGCCCTCTTCGCTCATGATGCGCTCAACGTTTTCGACGACCACGATAGCATCGTCCACCAGCAGACCTATCGCCAGCACCATCGCGAACATCGTCAGGGTGTTGATACTGTAGCCGCAGGCAAACAGGATGGCGAAAGTCCCCATCAGAACCACCGGTACGGCAATGGTTGGGATGAGCGTTGCGCGGATGTTTTGCAGGAACAGGTACATCACCAGGAACACCAGCACGATGGCTTCCAGCAACGTTTTCACCACGTCATGGATAGAGGCCTTCACGAAGGAGGTGGTTTCGTAGGCAATTTTATATTCAAGGCCGTGAGGGAAATACTGCGACAGCTCATCCAGACGATTGAGCACCAGCTCCGCGGTCTGCATTTCGTTTGCCCCGGAGGCCAGCTGCACGCCAAGGCCGGAGGCCGGGTTGCGGTTGTAGCGGCTGAGGTAATCGTAGCTTTCCGCGCCCAGTTCAACTTTCGCCACATCGCCGAGCGTCACCAGCGAGCCGTCCGGATTCACGCGCAGCGTAATATCGCGGAACTGCTGCGGCGTTTGCAGCAGCGACTGGGCGTTAATGGTGGCATTGAGCGACTGATTATCGACCGACGGCGTACCGCCAAGCTGGCCGACCGCGATCTGCGCATTCTGTGATTCGATGGCGTCGGTGACATCTTTCGCCGTCATCTGCACGCTGGTGAGTTTGGCCGGATCAAGCCAGATGCGCATTGAGTATTGCGAGCCGTAGGCCGTAATGTCGCCAACTCCGTTCACGCGGCTGAGCGGTTCCTGAATGTTACTGGCCACGTAGTCGGCAATATCCTGCTTATCCATACTGCCGTCAGTCGAGACGAACGCGATAGTCAGAATGTTGGTATCGCCGGTTTTACGTACCGTCACCCCCTGATTTTGCACATCCTGAGGCAGTTTTTTCATTGCCGATTGCAGCTGGTTTTGTACCTGCTGCATGGCTTCGTTGGGATTGGTTCCGGCGGTAAAGGTCAGCGTAATCGTCGCCTGACCCGAAGAGCTGCTCTGGGAAGACATATACATCAGGTTATCGAGGCCGGTCATATTCTGCTCGATAACCTGGGTGACGGTATTTTCCAGCGTTTGTGCGGAGGCACCTGGATAATTGGCGGTAATGCGCACGTTAGGCGGCGCAAGATCGGGATACTGCTCGACGGGAAGTGACAAGATTGCGAGCGTTCCGGTCAGGCATAGCAGGATCGCCAGAACCCACGCGAAAATGGGGCGATCGATAAAAAAATTCGCCATCAGAATTGAGACCTCATTGTGTACATTTTTGTTACCGCACAGTCCGTGACACTTTATAGGCAACTCCACGGGCAAACGTGGAGAAATTAAGGAGATAGTGTAATTTATCGTGTGGCTTTAGCGGACACCGTAAAGAACTCTCCGACTCTCTGCGCAAACCGCCGCTTACCCCGGCGTCCGTTTGTCATCGTTAAACTGCCTTCTGCTTGCTACGTTAAATAAAACGCAATTTCATTTAAGTCAAAGAATTTGATCCAAAACGGGTTATCTCCAGAAAAATACGCTTCCGGGCAAATGAACATTGTTCCTGCCCCGTTTTGTCGGGTAATAAATAGTCATGCGAATCGAGGGGTTATTTAGCGAAGACCGAAGGATACCATGAACCACTTTATTATCAGCGATAGTCGCAAATGCATCGGCTGCAAAGCCTGCGAAGTGGCCTGCGTGATGGCACACAACGACGAACAGCACGTCCTGACCCCGCAGCGCTTCTTACCGCGCATTACCGTGATGAAGCACGAGCAAAAACGTAACGCAATAACATGTCGGCATTGTGAAAGCGCCCCCTGTGCCCGCAGCTGCCCGAATGATGCCATTCGCCAGGTAAATGATAGCGTGCAGGTTGACGAGGAAAAGTGCATCGGCTGTAAATCCTGCATGGTGGCCTGTCCGTTTGGCGTCATGGAGATCGTGCTGTTACCGGCGGCGGCGGGGAAAGTGAAAGCCACCGCGCATAAATGCGATCTGTGCAGCGGCCGTGAAGGCGGGCCCTCCTGCGTGCAAAACTGCCCGGCGCAGGCGCTGCAGCTGGCGACGGAAGCGACCCTGTCCGCGATGGCCAGACAGCGACGCCTGCGTACGGCGCGGATGGATGCGCGGCCGTGGCATGCGCATCCCGGCGACATGGCATTACCGGCAGCTGACGCAAAAGCCCGCCAGATGGCGGCAACGCCGCCGCGCAGCGAGGCCGATAAACGGGCCGCGGCGATCCGCAAGAGGGATTTTGCCGAGATCGTTCTGCCCTTTAACGCCGGGCAGGCGCAGCAGGCCTCGGAGCGCTGCCTGCAGTGCGGCGAACACAGTATCTGTGAATGGACCTGCCCGCTGCATAACCATATTCCCCAGTGGATTGAGCGGGTACAAGCGGGGGATATCGACGCCGCCGTGGCGCTGTCCCATCAAACCAACTGCCTGCCGGAGATAACCGGCCGGGTTTGCCCGCAGGATCGCCTGTGTGAAGGGGCCTGTACGCTGCGCGATGAACAGGGCGCGGTGACGATTGGCAACATCGAGCGCTATATCTCCGACCAGGCGCTGGCACAGGGCTGGCGACCGGACCTCTCCCGGGTTATCGATAGCGGGAAAAAGGTGGCCATTATCGGTGCCGGGCCGGCGGGACTGGCCTGCGCTGACCTGCTGATCCGAAACGGCGTGCAGCCGGTGGTCTTCGACCGTCATCCGGAAATCGGCGGTTTGCTGACTTTTGGCATTCCGGCCTTCAAGCTGGAAAAGTCACTGCTGGCCCGGCGACGGGAGATTTTTACTGAGATGGGTATCCGCTTTGAACTGGAGTGTGAAGTGGGCAAGGACGTGGCGTTAACCACCTTGCTGGCAGAATACGATGCGGTATTTATTGGCGCCGGAACCTACCGTTCCATGAAAGCGGGACTGCCAAATGAAGAGGCCCCGGGGGTCTATGATGCGCTGCCGTTCCTGATTGCCAATACGAAACAAGTCATGGGGCTGAGCGAGAAACCCGAAGAGCCTTACGTCAATACCCACGGGCTGAATGTCGTGGTGCTGGGGGGCGGCGACACGGCGATGGACTGCGTGCGCACCGCGCTGCGTCACGGGGCGAAAAAGGTCACCTGCGCCTATCGTCGCGATGAGGCCAATATGCCGGGGTCGAAAAAAGAGGTGAAACACGCGCGTGAAGAAGGGGCGGAGTTCGAATTCAACGTTCAGCCGGTGACGCTGGAGCTGGATAGCGACGGTCGGGTTAACGGCGTACGTTTTCTGCGCACACAGCTGGGTGAACCGGACGAGCAGGGGCGCCGCAGCCCGTCGCCGCTGCCGGGCAGCGAGTTCGTGATGCCGGCCGATGCGGTGATTATGGCCTTTGGTTTCCATCCCCACGGGATGCCGTGGCTGGAGTCCGTCGGCGTAGAGCTTGATAACCGGGGGCGGATTAAGGCCAGTATCGAGAGCCGCTACCGCTATCAGACCACGCACGACAAAATTTTTGCCGGCGGAGATGCCGTCCGCGGCGCCGATCTGGTGGTGACGGCGATGGCCGAAGGTCGCCATGCGGCGCAGGGGATCATGGATTATCTCGGTGTAAAATCGGCCCTGCTTCACTAACGACAAACCCGGCCTCGCAGCGTAGTATGACAGCGTCATTCCACGCTGCGGGGCCGTATGTCACTCAACATCAACGTTATCAAAGATAAACTCCTCTCTGAAAACTACTTTATTTTGCGCAATATGACCTACGAGCTGACGCGTAGCGACGGCAGCGTGGTCCGTCATAAGCGCGAGGTTTACGATCGCGGCAACGGCGCCACGGTGCTGTTGTATAACCGCCGTAAGCAAACCGTCGTATTGGTCCGCCAGTTTCGTGTTGCCACCTGGGTTAACGGTAACGAGGACGGGATGCTGATCGAAACCTGCGCCGGGCTGTTGGATAACGACGAGCCCGAAGCCTGCATCCGCAAAGAGGCCATCGAAGAGACCGGGTACGAAGTGGGCGATGCGCATAAGCTGTTCGAGCTGTATATGTCTCCCGGCGGGGTGACCGAAATTGTCCACTTCTTTATCGCCGAGTACAGCGACGCGCAGCGCAAAACGCGCGGCGGCGGCGTTGAAGATGAAGATATCGATGTGCTGGAGCTGCCTTTCAGCCAGGCATTGCAGATGGTTGCCAGCGGCGAGATACGCGATGGGAAGGCGGTGATCCTGCTGCAATATTTGCAAACATCGGGACTGATGGCGGGGTTATCTGATAAATCTGATTGAGTAACATGTCGCCGCTGGTGAAGATGGCTGCTGTTTTGAGCGTTCTTCTCTGGGGTTGTGCCGCGCATGCTTTATCGGGTTCTTTTTTTTCTGTTTTTCGGTTTGCTACCGACGTCATGGGCGTGGGCGGCGCCGGTACAACAGCTCTTCGACGACTGGCTGGTCACCTGCAATAATCAGAATTTCTGCGTCGCTCGCAACGTTGGTCTGCATCACGGACTGGTTATGACTCTCAGCCGTAGCGCCGGCGCCGTCACGGATGCCAGCCTGCGCATTGAGCTGGGCGGTATCGGTAACCCGGTTGCCGCCCTGGCGCCAATCGCTCCTCGTCTTTTGCTTGATGGTAAACCGCTGGCGTTGACCGATAAACACTGGCAGGTTGCGGATAAGCTGCTCAAAACCGGGGATAGCGTGACGATCGATGCTTTTCTCCAGAAGGTGCAGGAGGGGCAGGCGATCACCCTGGTTAACGGGCTGCAAAGCATTTCTCTGCAAGGACTGAAAGCCGCGTTGCTGTTTATCGATAGCCATCAAAAGCGTGTCGGCAGTGAAACCGCGTGGGTAGGGAAGGGCGAAGAGCCGCCGCTTAGCGTACCGCCGGCACCTGCGCTGCGGGCGGTTGGCAAAGTCGATCTCTCGCAATCACCGCTCAGTCGGGAGGAGCTCAATGACCTGATGGATTACGGCAACGAGCGGATGAACAATAGCGCCTGTTCGCTGGACCCTTTCCGCCGCGAGATTCGGGTTACCGCGTTGACGGATGAGAAGGTGTTACTGATGGTCAGCTGCGAAGCCGGGGCGTACAACACCATCTGGCTGGCCTGGCTGGTGTCGCGCCAGCAGCCGTATGCGGCCCGCCAGGTTCGTCTGACGCTGCCCTTCCAGCCGCCGGGCAATGCGGCGCGTGATATTGAGCTGATTAATGCCAGTATTGATGAGCGACGTCACGAGCTGGTGACTCTGGATAAAGGGCGCGGCCCCGGCGATTGCGGGGTTCAGACCCGCTGGCGCTATGATGGCCAGCGGTTTAGCCTGGTTCGCTATGCGCAGCAGCCGCAGTGTGATAACTGGCAGGGGCCAGATGCCTGGCCCACGCTATGGGTTACCCGTTACATATTTCATCCGCGAGACTGACGATATGCTCGACGGTGAAGCCAAAGAACGGGAAGAGCTTATCCGCCGGCGCCGATTCACCGTAGCTTCTCATTCCCACGATGGCGCCTTTCAGCCCGACATATTTATACCAGTAGTCGGCGATACCGGCCTCAACGGCAATTCTGGCGCTGACGTTAGCCGGAAGAACCGATTCCCGGTATGCCGCATCTTGCGCATCGAAAACATCGGTTGAAGGCAGGGAGACTACCCGCACGTTAACACCTTTGGCGAGCAGCTTTTCCGCCGCCAGCACGGTTATCTCCACTTCGGAGCCGGTGGCTATCAGGATTAAATCTGGTTTGCCCCCCGCATCTTTCAGCACATAGCCGCCGCGGGCAATATCCTGTACCTGTTGCGGCGTCCGCGCCATTTGCGCCAGATTTTGCCGCGACAGTATCAGCGCGGTGGGGCCGGTTTGTCGTTCAATCGCCGCCTGCCACGCGACCGCCGTTTCGACCTGATCGCAGGGGCGCCAGGTGCTGAAGTTCGGCGTCAGTCGCAGACTGGCCAGCTGTTCGACCGCCTGATGAGTGGGGCCATCTTCCCCTAACCCAATCGAGTCATGGGTATAGACCATTATCTGTCTGGCTTTCATCAACGCCGCCATTCGCGCTGCGTTACGCGCATATTCGACAAACATCAGGAAGGTGGAGGTATAGGGGATAAAGCCGCCGTGGAGAGCAATGCCGTTGCCGATCGCCGTCATGCCGAACTCGCGTACGCCATAATGAATATAGTTACCCGCCATATCCTCTTTGATGGATGTTGATCCGGACCAGATGGTGAGGTTGCTCGGCGCCAGATCGGCCGATCCGCCCAGCAGTTCCGGCAGGAGCGGGCCATAGGCGTTCAGGGCATTTTGCGACGCTTTACGGCTGGCAATTTTCGCCGGCTCGGCCTGCAGTTGCGCGATATAATCGTGCGCCGCATCGCTCCAGTTCGCCGGCAGCGCGCCGTCCATTCTGCGTTTTAGCTCCGCCGCCAGTTCAGGATACTGCTGCTGATAAGCGGCGAACCGCTGATTCCACGTCTGTTCTGCCTGCTCGCCGCGCGGCCGGGCGTCCCATTGCTGATAAATCTCTTTGGGGATCTCAAACGGTGGATATTTCCAGCCCAGCTTCTCGCGGGTTAACGCCACCTCTTTTTCCCCCAGCGCTGCGCCGTGGGACTCTTCCGAACCGGCTTTATTCGGTGAGCCATAGCCGATCACGGTTCGGCAGATGATCAGCGAAGGTTTATCCGTGACGCTTTGCGCCTCGAGAATCGCCTGTTTCACTGCCTGCGGGTCGTGGCCGTCAATATCGCCAATCACGTGCCAGTGATAGGCCCGAAAGCGCGCGGCGGTATCGTCGGTGAACCAGCCGTCGGTTTTACCATCGATTGAGATGCCGTTATGGTCATAGAAGCCGATGAGCTTACCGAGACCCAGCGTCCCCGCCAGCGAACTGGCTTCGTGGGAGATCCCCTCCATCAGACAGCCATCGCCCATAAACACCCAGGTATAGTGATCGACAATGTCGTGGCCGGGACGGTTAAACTGCGCCGCCAGCGTGCGCTCGGCAATCGCCATGCCGACGGCGTTGGCCAGCCCCTGGCCAAGCGGGCCGGTGGTCGTCTCGACGCCGGGGGTATAGCCGTGTTCCGGGTGGCCGGGCGTTTTCGAATGGAGCTGGCGAAAGTTTTTCAATTCGGACAGCGGCAGATCGTAGCCGGTCAGATGCAGCAGGCTATACAACAGCATCGACGCATGACCGTTAGAGAGCACAAAGCGGTCACGATCATACCAGTGCGGATTCTCCGGATTGTGTTTAAGGAAATCATTCCACAGGACTTCGGCGATATCCGCCATCCCCATCGGGGCGCCGGGGTGGCCGGAGTTGGCTTTCTGTACGGCGTCCATGCTCAGGGCGCGAATGGCGTTGGCAAGTTCTCTTCGGGACATAATGGACTCCTGAAACAAGATGTTGCATGAGTTTTTGTTGATTGTTTGTCGAGGTGTTTATCGGGTGGATAACTAAAAAGCATAGCAGACGGGACTATCATTGCTTTCGAAATCAGGTTACATAAATGTTATAAATCGATAACAAATATACCATTGCGATGGCGAGAGTTTGGCGGCGTTCAAAGTTTGAAAAGCCGTCAGGCGAGATACTATGCGCCACCTTAGGGTGGGCACCAGGATAGTCATTACGCACACCCCCTACGACCGATACGTGAAAGGAACAATAAAATGGATGAGCAGTTGAAACAAAGCGCCCTCGATTTCCATGAGTTTCCCGTTCCCGGGAAAATTCAGGTTGTCCCTACCAAGCCTCTGGCCACCCAGCGCGATCTGGCGCTGGCCTACTCGCCAGGCGTGGCGGCACCTTGTCTGGAAATCGAGAAAGATCCGCTGGCCGCCTACAAATACACCGCCCGTGGCAACCTGGTGGCCGTTGTCTCCAACGGCACCGCGGTGCTGGGACTGGGGAATATTGGTGCGCTAGCCGGTAAGCCGGTGATGGAAGGCAAGGGCGTTTTGTTTAAAAAATTCGCCGGGATTGATGTGTTCGATATCGAAGTCGATGAGCTGAATCCGGATAAATTTATCGATGTCGTGGCGGCGCTGGAGCCCACCTTCGGCGGCATCAATCTCGAAGACATCAAAGCGCCAGAGTGTTTCTACATCGAGCAAAAGCTGCGCGAGCGCATGAACATTCCTGTGTTCCATGACGATCAGCACGGCACGGCCATTATCAGCACCGCGGCGATTATTAACGGCCTGCGGGTGGTTGAGAAGAATCTTTCCGACGTTCGGATGGTGGTATCCGGCGCGGGCGCGGCGGCGATTGCCTGCATGAATTTGCTGGTGGCGCTGGGGATGCAGAAACACAATATCGTGGTCTGCGACTCCAAAGGCGTTATCTATAAAGACCGTGAGCCCCATATGGCAGAGACCAAGGCGGCCTACGCGGTAGAAGATGACGGCAAACGCACTCTGGACGATGTGATTGACGGGGCGGATATTTTCCTCGGCTGTTCAGGCCCGAAAGTGCTGACGCCGGAGATGGTGAAAAAAATGGCCCGCGCGCCGCTGATCCTCGCCCTGGCTAACCCGGAACCGGAGATTCTGCCGCCGCTGGCGAAGCAGGTCCGCGAAGATGCCATCATCTGCACCGGGCGCTCTGACTACCCGAACCAGGTCAACAACGTGCTGTGCTTCCCGTTCATTTTCCGCGGGGCGCTGGACGTTGGCGCTACGGCGATTAACGAAGAGATGAAGCTGGCTGCGGTCCACGCGATAGCTGAACTGGCGCATGCCGAGCAGAGCGAAGTGGTCGCCTCTGCCTACGGCGATCAGGATCTGAGCTTTGGTCCGGAATATATCATTCCAAAACCGTTCGATCCGCGCCTGATCGTCAAGATCGCGCCGGCGGTCGCCAAAGCGGCGATGGACTCCGGCGTCGCCACGCGTCCGATTGCCGACTTCGACGCCTATATTGAGAAGCTCAGCGAGTTTGTCTACAAAACCAACCTGTTCATGAAGCCAATTTTCTCCCAGGCGCGCAAAGAGCCTAAGCGCGTTGTGCTGGCGGAAGGCGAAGAGACGCGCGTCCTGCACGCCACACAGGAGCTGGTATCGCTGGGGCTGGCAAAACCGATTTTGATCGGTCGTCCGAGCGTGATTGAAATGCGCATCCAGAAGCTGGGGCTGCAGATCAAAGCCGGCGTGGATTTTGAGATCGTCAATAACGAATCCGATCCGCGCTTTAAAGAGTACTGGGGCGAGTATTACCAGATCATGAAACGCCGCGGCGTGACTCAGGAGCAGGCGCAGCGGGCGGTGATTGCCAATACGACGGTCATTGGCGCAATCATGGTGCACCGTGGCGAGGCGGATGCCATGATCTGCGGCACCATCGGCGACTACCATGAGCATTATGGGGTCGTTCAGCCGCTGTTTGGCTACCGTGACGGCGTCAGCACCGCGGGGGCCATGAATGCGCTGCTGCTGCCAAGCGGAAACACCTTTATCGCCGACACCTACGTCAATAACGATCCTACGCCGGAGCAGCTGGCGGAAATTACGCTGATGGCGGCGGAAAGCGTCCGTCGTTTTGGTATTGAGCCGCGCGTGGCGCTGCTGTCGCACTCCAACTTCGGTTCCTCTGACTGCCCGTCTGCAAGCAAAATGCGCGAAGCGCTGGAGCGGGTGAAAGCGCTGGCGCCGGATCTGATGATCGATGGTGAAATGCACGGCGATGCTGCGCTGGTGGAAAGTATTCGCCATGAGCGGATGCCGGACAGCCCGCTGAAAGGTTCGGCTAACATTCTGGTGATGCCGAATATGGAAGCCGCGCGCATTAGCTATAACCTGCTGCGCGTCTCCAGTTCGGAAGGGGTGACCGTCGGACCGGTGCTGATGGGAGTGGCGAAGCCGGTGCATATTCTGACGCCTATCGCTTCCGTGCGTCGCATCGTCAATATGGTCGCGCTGGCGGTGGTCGAGGCTCAGACTCAGCCGCTGTAAGGGATCTGTCGGGTGGCGCTGCGCTAACCCGACCTACGGGATAGCGTAGGCCGGGCAAGCGAAGGCGTCGTCCGGCATTAAATCCATGCGTGGAACTGAATAGACTCACTTTCTGACGCTGGAGATGCATTGGCACTATGGTCGCGCTGGCGGTGGTCGAGGCTCAGACTCAGCCGCTGTAAGGGATTTGTCGGGTGGCGCTGCGCTAACCCGAGCTACGGGATAGCGTAGGCCGGGCAAGCGAAGGCGCCGCCCGGCATTAAATCCATTCGTGGAACTGAATAGACTCACTTTCTGACGCTGGAGATGCATCGGCACTATGGTCGCGCTGGCGGTGGTCGAGGCTCAGACTCAGCCGCTGTAAGGGATTTGTCGGGTGGCGCTGCGCTAACCCGAGCTACGGGATAGTGTAGGCCGGGCAAGCGGAGGCGTCGCCCGGCATTAAATCCATTCGCGAACCTGAATAGACTCACTTTCTGATGCTGGAGATGCATCGGCACTATGGTCGCGCTGGCGGTGGTCGAGGCTCAGACTCAGCCGCTGTAAGGGATCTGTCGGGTGGCGCTGCGCTAACCCGACCTACGGGATAGCGTAGGCCGGGCAAGCGAAGGCGTCGTCCGGCATTAAATCCATTCGCGAACCTGAATAAACCCACTCAGGGCAGCCTCAGGGCTGCCTTCTTCCGGCCGGTAGTCATACTCCCAGCGCACCAGCGGCGGCATCGACATCAGAATCGACTCCGTGCGCCCGCCGGTCTGCAGGCCAAACAGCGTCCCGCGATCCCACACCAGATTGAACTCCACGTAGCGGCCGCGACGATAGAGCTGAAACTGACGCTCCCGCTCGCCATATGGCGTGGCTTTGCGCCGCTCAACGATCGGCAGATACGCATCGGTGTAGCCATTGCCAACGGCCTGCATAAAGCTGAAGCAGTGGTCAAAGTCCGGGGTATTCAAATCGTCAAAGAACAGGCCGCCAATTCCGCGCTGCTCGTGACGATGCTTCAGATAGAAGTAGTCATCGCACCATTTTTTATAGCGCGGATAAACCTCTGCGCCGAAGGGCTGGCACAGATCGTGAGCCGTGCGATGCCAGTGAACCGCATCCTCCTCAAAGCCGTAGAAGGGCGTCAGGTCAAACCCGCCGCCGAACCACCACACCGGCTCTGCGCCGGGCTTCTCAGCAATGAAAAAACGCACGTTGGCATGGCTGGTCGGCACATAGGGATTCCACGGATGTACCACCAGAGAAACCCCCATCGCCTCAAAGCTGCGACCGGCCAGTTCCGGGCGATGCGCCGTTGCCGAAGCCGGCATGGCGTCGCCGTGAACGTGGGAGAAGTTTACGCCCGCCTGCTCAAACACGCCGCCATCGCGCAGAACCCGGCTGCGACCGCCGCCGCCGCCTTCGCGCTGCCAGCTGTCTTCGACAAATTCACCGCCGTCAATGGCGCTCAGTTTCTGGCAAATGGTCTCCTGGAGCTGGAGGAGATAGCGTTTTACCTGTTGCGCGTCGGGCTTCATTTACGTCTCTTCGAGTGGGCCTTCTGGTTATCGAACCAGTGGAAATAGCTGATGATGCCGGACGCGATCGCGCTGGCGATTTTTTGCCGGAACGCGGTGGTACCTAACAGTTTTTCTTCGCCCGGGTTGGTGATAAATGAGGTTTCAACCAGTACGGACGGGATTGACGGCGACTTCAATACCACGAAGGCGGCCTGTTCAGTGTTACGGCTATGCAGCTTATGCACCGGCTTAATATTTTTCAGGATATGCGAACCCAGCGTCAGGCTGTTTTTAATGGTATCGGTCTGCACCAGGTCAAACAGCACCTGCTGTAAAAGATGGTCCTTGGCCGTGGCTTTTTTACCGGCGACCTCATCGGCGCGGTTTTCGCGATCGGAGAGGTATTTCGCCATCGCGCTACTCGCACCGCGGTTGGAGAGGGCAAATACCGACGCGCCGGCCGCGCTGGGGTTGGTAAAGCCATCGGCGTGAATCGACATAAAAAGATCGGCGCCGTGCTGGTGGGCAATTTCCACGCGGTCGTACAGCGGGATAAAGGTATCGCCAGAACGCGTCAGGCGCGCGTCAATACCGTTATTGCGCAGAATGCTGCGTACGTTTTTGGCAATCGCCAGTACGACATGCTTCTCTTTTGAACCGTTGTGACCGATAGCGCCGGTATCAATACCGCCATGGCCCGGGTCGAGCATAACGATGCGCTTCGCGCCCGCCTTTTTCGCCGCGGGTTTACTGTGGCCGTTGGACGTCGTCAGCGGCTGTTCTTTTGCGATGACCTGCGATGAAACCCCGGAAAGGGTCATGGCAGCCAGTCCTGCTTTCAGCACCTGGCGGCGCGAAGCAAGTATTTTTAATGGTTTAAAAGTGCTCATTCGGCCTGAATTGCAAACAAGTGGTACCTGGTGTTATATCGTATCGCGTTTTCCGTTACGACCATTCAAAACAAGAATTGTTTTACTTTTCATTTCAATACATGACAGTGCGTATTATGTCATTTTTTCCACTTCATTTCGCCTGATATTGGCTATCCGCTGAAATCGCGCCATAATCGCTGTTTTTAAGCTTGAAAAATGGGGAATACCATGGAGATACGCGTTTTTCGCCAGCAAGATTTTGAAGAAGTGATTACGCTGTGGGAGCGCTGCGAGCTTCTGCGCCCGTGGAATGACCCGGAAATGGACATTGAGCGTAAAGTTAACCACGATGTCAGCCTGTTTCTCGTCGCGGAAGTGAATGGCGAGGTGGTTGGCACGGTGATGGGCGGCTATGACGGTCATCGCGGTTCCGCCTACTACCTGGGCGTGCATCCGGAATATCGCGGGCGTGGTATCGCCAATGCGCTGCTGAACCGGCTGGAAAAAAAGCTGATTGCTCGCGGCTGCCCGAAAATTAACATCATGGTTCGCGATGATAATGAGGTGGTGCAGGGGATGTATGAACGGCTTGGTTACGAATATGCCGATATCCTGAGTCTGGGTAAACGTTTGATTGAAGATGAAGAATACTGAGTTTATCCCTTCTGATTTCGATGCCCACGGCCGGCTCAGGCTACCGTTTCTGTTCTGGTGCGTACTGCTGCTGCAGGCGCGAACCTGGGTGCTGTTCATTATGGCGGGGGCCTCCCGCCAGCAGGGCGATGTGTTACTGAACCTGTTCTATCCCGATCACGATAATTTCTGGCTAGGATTATTGCCGGGTATCCCGGCGGTACTGGCGTTTATCGTCAGCGGGCAGCGGCAGCGTTTTCCCCGTCTCTGGCCGCTAATGCGCTGGCTGCTGGTGCTGTCGCAGACGCTGCTGCTGCTCTGGCAGCCGCTGTTATGGCTGAGCGGCGAGTCACCTTCGATGCTGACTATCGGCCTGCTGATCGCCGATCTCTATGCCTTCTGGTGGCTGTTAGCCAGCCGTCGACTCAAAGCTTGTTTTCAGGAAGATCGGGTTTAACGGCACTTTTTGCCGATCCTGCACTCCAACAGGCGTCAAATAAACAAGAAAGGATCGAGTCATGAAATCGCTACGTTTGCTTCTCTGCGCGTTACCGCTGGCATTAACCGGCTGCTCCACTATGAGTGCGGTTAACTGGTCAGCGGCCTACCCATGGAACTGGTTTGGTTCCTCAATGGAAGTGACCGAGCAGGGCGTGGGTAAACTAACGGCCACAACGCCGCTGAATGAACAGGCCATCAGCGATGCGCTGGGCGGGAGCTATCGTCTGCGCAGCGGCATGAAAGCGGCCAACGGTAATATCGTGCGCTACTTTGAGGCGCTGAAAGATGACAAGGTCGCGATGACCATTAACGGCGACGGCGGCACCATCAACCGTATCGAAGTGCGGGATAGCGAGATTAAAACGGACCGCGGCGTTCAGGTCGGCACTCCGTTTAGCGAGCTGTACAGCAAAGCCTTTGGTCATTGTCAGAAAGGCGCAAATGATAATGGTGCCGTGGTGGAGTGCCAGGCGGACGGCAGTCAGCATATCAGCTACGCCTTTACCGGCCACTGGAATGGTCCGGAAGAGCTGATGCCTTCCGACGACACGCTGAAAAACTGGAAGGTCAGCAAAATTATCTGGCGCGGCTAATTTGATCTGAACGGACACGGCACAGGGAAAAAACGGGTACAATAGCGCGATAAAAGTGCCACAGTGTTGTGGTTGTATCATTTCAGGAGGAGCGATGTCTCAGGTTCAGAGCGGCATTTTGCCGGAACATTGCCGTGCGGCGATTTGGATTGAAGCCAATGTCAAAGGGGACGTCAACGCCCTGCGCGAAGCCAGCAAAGTCTTTATTGATAAATTAGCGACCTTTCAAACGCAATTTCCGGACGCACAGCTGGGCGCCGTGGTGGCTTTTGGCAATAACGTCTGGCGTGAGCTGAGCGGCGGTGTGGGCGCCGAAGAGCTTAAAGATTTCCCGGTATACGGCAAGGGCCTGGCGCCGTCTACCCAGTATGATGTCCTGATTCATATCCTCTCCGCGCGTCATGAGGTGAACTTCTCCGTTGCTCAGGCAGCCATGGCGGCCTTTGGCGATGTGATTGAGGTGAAAGAAGAGGTTCACGGTTTCCGCTGGATTGAAGAGCGTGACCTGAGCGGTTTCGTTGACGGCACGGAAAATCCGGCCGGTCTTGAGACCCGCCGTGAAGTGGCGATCATCAAAGATGGCGTGGATGCCGGCGGCAGCTATGTCTTCGTTCAGCGCTGGGAGCATAACCTCAAGCAGTTGAATCGCATGAGCGTTCCGGACCAGGAGATGATGATTGGCCGGACCAAAGAAGCCAATGAAGAGATTGATGGCGACGATCGTCCGGCAACCTCACACCTGAGTCGCGTCGACTTAAAAGAGGATGGCAAAGGGCTGAAGATTGTTCGTCAAAGCCTGCCTTACGGCACCGCCAGCGGCACTCATGGCCTCTATTTCTGTGCGTACTGCGCACGTATCCATAACATTGAACAGCAGCTGCTGAGCATGTTTGGCGATACCGACGGCAAACGTGATGCCATGCTGCGCTTTACCAAACCCGTGACCGGCGGCTACTACTTTGCTCCGTCACTGGATCGTCTCCAGGCGCTGTAATCTCCGGGTTGACACTGCTCCTCTTCCACTCGGGAGAGGGCAGATAACTTTCCCCCAGTCTGACGACCACGTTCGGCTTAACCCCTTGTTCTCCCTGACCTCCTGCTCCGCCCCATAGAGGGAAAATCACGCCGAAAACCCGTCTCCACAATGGTTTGTAAACGGCTTATTCTCTTTTCGACTTCCAAATCGCCAAACGGTATATAAAACCGTTACTCCTTTCATCCTCGTTATAAATATTATGGCTATAAGAAAGTCATCAAACTGATAAGGGTGCGCAATGGCGGTTAAATCACTGAACAAAGGATATCTGGCACTGGCTGCTTCGATGCTGCTGGTTGCGCAGGCGCAGGCGACTGAGCTGCTGAACAGCTCTTATGATGTCTCCCGCGAGCTGTTTGCCGCCCTTAATCCGCCGTTTGAACAGCAGTGGGCGAAAGATAATGCCGGCGATAAGCTGACGATCAAACAATCTCATGCCGGTTCGTCGAAACAGGCGCTGGCCATATTGCAGGGCTTAAAAGCCGATGTGGTGACCTATAACCAGGTGACGGATGTACAGATCCTGCATGACAAAGGCAACTTGATTCCCGCCGACTGGCAAAGCCGGCTGCCGAACAACAGCTCGCCGTTCTACTCCACCATGGCGTTTCTGGTGCGTAAGGGGAACCCGAAGAATATTCATGAGTGGAGCGATCTGGTGCGCCCGGACGTGAAGCTGATTTTCCCGAATCCGAAAACGTCCGGTAACGCGCGCTATACCTATCTGGCTGCATGGGGAGCCGCAGATAAAGCCGACGGCGGCGATAAAGTAAAAACCGAGCAGTTTATGACCCAGTTCCTGAAAAACGTCGAAGTATTTGATACCGGCGGCCGCGGCGCGACTACGACCTTCGTTGAACGTGGACTCGGCGACGTCCTGATTACCTTTGAATCGGAAGTGAACAATATTCGCAAGCAGTATGAAGACCAGGGCTTCGAAGTGGTAGTGCCGAAGGTCAATATTCTGGCGGAGTTCCCGGTCGCCTGGGTGGACAAAAACGTCAAGGCCAACGGAACCGAGAAGGCGGCGAAGGCTTACCTGAACTGGCTCTATAGCCCTCAGGCGCAGACGATCATTACCGACTATTACTATCGTGTGAACAACCCGAAGGTGATGGAGACGCTGAAGGATAAATTCCCGCAGACCGAACTGTTCCGCGTCGAAGATCAGTTTGGCTCCTGGCCGCAGGTAATGAAAACCCACTTTGTCAGCGGCGGTGAGCTGGACAAACTGCTGGCGGCGGGGCGTAAGTAATGTTTGCTGCTGCATCTAAGCGCGTGCTGCCGGGCTTTACCCTGAGCCTCGGCACCAGCCTGCTGTTTGTCTGCTTGATTTTACTGCTCCCCCTGAGTGCGCTGGTGATGCAGCTGGCGCAGATGACCTGGGGTCAGTACTGGGAAGTAGTGACTAACCCGCAGGTGGTGGCGGCCTACAAAGTCACGCTGCTGTCGGCGTTTGTCGCCTCAATTTTTAATGGCGTATTTGGCCTGCTGATGGCCTGGATTCTGACGCGCTATCGCTTTCCGGGCCGGACGCTGCTCGATGCGCTGATGGACCTGCCGTTTGCTCTGCCGACGGCAGTCGCCGGCCTGACCCTCGCGTCACTGTTTTCAGTCAACGGCTTTTACGGCGAGTGGCTGGCGAAGTTTGATATCAAGGTGACCTATACCTGGCTCGGTATCGCGGTCGCCATGGCGTTTACCAGTATTCCTTTCGTGGTCCGGACGGTTCAGCCGGTACTTGAAGAGCTGGGGCCGGAATATGAAGAAGCGGCGGAAACGCTGGGCGCCACGCGCCTGCAGAGCTTCCGTAAAGTGGTGCTGCCTGAGCTCTCTCCGGCGCTGCTGGCCGGGATCGCGCTGTCATTTACGCGTAGCCTTGGCGAGTTTGGCGCGGTGATTTTCATCGCCGGCAACATCGCATGGAAAACCGAGGTCACTTCCCTGATGATTTTCGTGCGCCTGCAGGAGTTTGATTACCCGGCGGCGAGCGCGATTGCGTCGGTGATCCTGGCGGCTTCGCTGCTGCTGCTGTTTTCCATCAACACCCTGCAAAGTCGCTTTGGTCGACGTGTGGTAGGTCACTAATGGCGGAAGTTACTCAATTGAAGCGTTACGATGCTCCCCGCATCAACTGGGGGAAATGGTTTCTGATTGGCACCGGAATATTGGTTTCCGCTTTCATTCTGATCGTGCCGATGGTCTATATCTTCGTCCAGGCCTTCAGCAAAGGGCTGATGCCGGTACTGCAAAACCTGGCCAACCCGGACATGCTGCACGCAATCTGGCTGACGGTGATGATTGCGCTGATTACCGTACCGGTTAACTTGGTTTTCGGTACTCTGCTGGCGTGGCTGGTAACGCGTTTTAACTTCCCTGGCCGCCAGCTGCTGCTGACGCTGCTGGATATTCCTTTTGCCGTCTCGCCGGTGGTGGCGGGGCTGGTCTATCTGTTGTTCTACGGTTCCAACGGCCCGCTCGGCGGCTGGCTGGACGCGCATAACCTGCAAATCATGTTTGCCTGGCCGGGAATGGTGCTGGCCACCATTTTTGTCACCTGTCCATTTGTGGTGCGCGAGCTGGTTCCGGTGATGATCAGTCAGGGCAGTAATGAAGATGAAGCGGCGATCCTGCTCGGCGCGTCCGGCTGGCAGATGTTCCGCCGGGTGACTCTGCCGAATATCCGTTGGGCGCTGTTATACGGCGTGGTGCTGACCAACGCTCGCGCTATCGGGGAGTTCGGCGCCGTTTCGGTGGTTTCGGGCTCGATTCGCGGTGAAACGCTGTCGCTGCCGCTGCAGATTGAATTGCTGGAGCAGGATTACAATACCGTCGGTTCCTTTACCGCCGCAGCTCTGCTGACGTTAATGGCTATTTTGACTTTGTTTTTAAAGAGTATGTTGCAATGGCGCCTGGCTAATCAGGAAAAACGCGCGCAACTGGAGGGGAATCATGAGCATTGAGATTGTCAATATTAAGAAATCTTTTGGACGCACTCAGGTGCTGAATGATATCTCTCTGGATATCCCTTCCGGACAGATGGTCGCGCTGTTGGGGCCGTCCGGCTCCGGAAAAACCACGCTGCTGCGTATTATTGCTGGTCTGGAGAATCAATCAAGCGGTCATATTCGTTTCCATGGCACCGACGTGAGCCGCGTTCACGCCCGTGACCGTAAAGTGGGCTTCGTCTTCCAGCACTATGCGCTGTTCCGCCATATGACGGTATTTGAGAATATCGCCTTCGGCCTGACGGTGTTGCCGCGTCGTGAACGTCCGAACGCCGCCGGGATCAAAGCGAAAGTCACCCGGCTGCTGGAAATGGTGCAGCTGGCGCATCTTGCCGATCGCTACCCGGCGCAGCTTTCCGGCGGGCAAAAGCAGCGCGTGGCTCTTGCGCGTGCGCTGGCCGTTGAACCGCAGATTCTGTTGCTCGATGAACCCTTCGGTGCGCTGGACGCTCAGGTGCGCAAAGAGCTGCGCCGCTGGCTGCGTCAGCTGCATGAAGAGCTGAAGTTTACCAGCGTGTTTGTGACCCACGATCAGGAAGAGGCGATGGAAGTAGCCGACCGCGTGGTGGTCATGAGCCAGGGCAATATCGAACAGGCCGATGCACCGGAACAGGTCTGGCGTGAACCGTCCACCCGCTTCGTGCTGGAGTTTATGGGCGAAGTTAACCGCCTGAAAGGGATTGTTCGCGGTGGCCAGTTCCATGTCGGTGCGCATCGTTGGCCGTTGGGGTATACCCCGGCGTATCAAGGGCCGGTGGATCTGTTCCTCCGCCCCTGGGAAGTGGATATCAGTCGCCGTACCAGCCTCGATTCACCTCTGCCGGTTCAGGTACTGGAAGCCAGCCCGAAAGGGCACTACACCCAATTAGTTGTTCAGCCATTAGGGTGGTATGACGAACCGCTGACCGTCGTGCTGTCGGGCGATGACGCGCCGTATCGCGGTGAACGGCTGTTTGTCGGCTTACAAAATGCGCGACTCTATAACGGCAATCAGCGGATAGAGCCGCGTGAGGATATTGCTCTGGCGGAGTCAGCCTGATAGTTTATTGAATATGTTTATCGCCCGGTGACGCTGCGCTTACCGGGCCTACAGTTATCACTGCGTCTTGTAGGCCGGGTAAGCGAAGCGCCACCCGGCTTTTTTATTGAGTAAAAATCGTGAATACACTTGAACACACCATCGGTAATACCCCTCTGGTCAAGCTTCAGCGCATGGGACCGGACAATGGCAGTGAAATCTGGGTCAAACTGGAAGGCAATAACCCGGCGGGTTCAGTAAAGGACCGCGCCGCGCTTTCAATGATCGTTGAAGCCGAAAAACGCGGTGAAATAAAGCCTGGCGACGTCCTGATTGAAGCCACCAGCGGGAATACCGGTATCGCGCTGGCGATGATTGCCGCGCTGAAAGGCTATCAGATGAAGCTCCTGATGCCGGACAACATGAGCCAGGAGCGCCGGGCCGCGATGCTGGCCTACGGTGCCGAGCTGATTCTGGTCACCAAAGAGCAGGGGATGGAAGGCGCGCGCGATCTGGCGGCGGAAATGGCGCAGCGTGGCGAAGGGAAACTGCTGGATCAGTTCAATAATCCGGATAACCCCTATGCGCATTACACCACCACCGGACCGGAAATCTGGCAGCAGACCGCCGGGCGAATCAGCCATTTTGTCTCCAGTATGGGAACTACCGGCACCATCACCGGCGTATCCCGCTTTTTGCGTGAACAGGATAAGCCGGTGAGTATTGTGGGACTGCAGCCGGAAGAGGGCAGCAGCATTCCGGGTATTCGGCGCTGGCCGGCAGAGTATATGCCGGGGATTTTTAATGCTTCGCTGGTTGATGCGGTGCTGGATATTCACCAGCAGGATGCGGAAAACACCATGCGTATGCTGGCGGTACGGGAAGGTATTTTTTGCGGCGTTAGCTCCGGCGGCGCGGTGGCCGGCGCATTACGTATCGCGCGTGAAAATCCCGGCGCGGTAGTGGTGGCGATCGTCTGCGATCGCGGCGATCGCTACCTGTCTACCGGGGTTTTTGGCGAAGAGCACTTCAGCCAGGGGGCGGGGATTTAACGGGCTGGCGAGTCCAGCAGGTCGGTACCGTAGGAGTTATCTACGGTACACAGCCAGCGCTGCTCCTGCCGGCGAAAAACATAGGTGGCGCGGCGCGTGACCTGGGTGGTGCCTCCCTCCGGAGTCGGGATATCCAGCCGGGTTTCCATAATCACCAGCGCAGTGTCGCCGCCTTCCAGTATCTCCATTCTGCCTTGTGTCACCACCAGACGGTGCTGAAAATAGTCGGCAATGGCGAGAAAGGCTTTGCGGATGTTCTCCTTACCTTTCACCAGCCGTTCTGGCTGCACCACCAGCAGGGCATCCTCCGCGTAGTAGTCCATTAACGTATCGTAGTCTTCCTGCGATATTGCGCGGTCGCACGCTTCAATGACGGCTTTTAGCTGCGGGTTTACCATGAATACCCTCCGGGGTTAGTGCCGATAATGGGTCACCAGATTATCGAGAAATGTCCACAGCTTCTGGTTCATCTCGCGATAATCCCAGCTGCGCATCTCCTGTACGGAACGGATAAAACGCCGGCCTTTTGCCGCCTCAAGCTCCTCCTGCGAATGGGTGATGAGCCGTTCAATGACCTCTGCGTCAAATTCCATGTGGCACTGGAAACCATATACCCGGTCGCCATATTTCACAATTTGTCGCGGGCAACCTTCGCTTGCGGCCAGCACCGTTGCCGTCGGCGTCATGCCGGGCATATCGTTATGCCAGTGCCCCACGACCAGAGCAGGGCCAAAATGAGCGATATTCGGGTCACGTAAACCCTCTACGCTGAGGGTGACAGGGTAGTGGCCGATCTCTTTTTCCGGGCTTTGCATGACGGGGGCGCCCAGCGCTTCACCAATCAGCTGTGAGCCAAGACAGATGCCGATGACAATTCGCCCGGCGGCGATGGCCTGGGCAATAAGATTTTGTTCAGCATGTGTATCAAAATAAGCACACTCCGCCAGCGTAGTACGTGGTGACTGCGGGCCGCCGAGCACCACCAACATATCGAAGCCATCGGCGTTTGCCGGCAGCGGATCGCCGGCGTATACCCGTGACCAGCCGATGGTGTAGCCCCGATCCTGTGCCCAGTGGAGGCAGGCTCCCGGTGATTCAAAATGTTCGTGGACGATAAAATGAATGTGCATAGACGTCACTCCGGTCAGGGTTGGAGAACGAGGTGTAAATCGTCAGCCAGGCGCTCAATCTCATCATCGCTTAACGTTCCCGGCGATAGCCGAAGACCGTGCGATGGCGTGTGAATACCGAACGCTTCACCTTCGCGGACTAACCAGCCGGCGCGGGCTAAGCGCAGGGCGATTGGCTGGCTCGGCTCCGTTAGCGGCAGCCAGAAATTGAGGCCATCTCCCGGAGGGAAAGGGGGAAAACCGCGTTGGGTCAGGGCCGCGGCCAGTTTTTCATTCTGCCGACGATAATGGCGACGACTCTCCGCCAGCGAGGCAGTAAAGACGCTATCATTCAGGCAGGCAAAGGCAAAGCCCTGCAGCAGATGGCTGACCCACTGGCTGCCGGCGTTGAGCCGCAGACGTAGCGCTGCCGAGGTGGTGCTATCGCTGGCAACAAACGCCAGACGCAGGTCCGGGCCGAGCGTTTTTGACAGGGAACGCACCAGCGCCCAGCGCTGAGTGGTGGCGGGCAGAGGGGAGTGCCAGGGCGTTGCCGATAACAATGCGAAGTGGTCATCAATAATCACCAGCACCTGCGGGTAATGAGCCAGTATCTCGCGAATAGCCGCTGCCCTGGCTTCACTGAAGCTACGGCCGGTCGGGTTGTGCGCGCGCGGGGTCAGAATGACGGCTCGCGCGCCGCTGCGTAAGGCCAGTTCCAGCTCGTCAGGCAACATCCCTTCTCCGTCAACTGCCACCGGACAGGCATGGAATCCGGCGTAGCGCAGCATATTGATACTGCTGAGGAAGCAGGGGTCTTCAACAACCACGCCGTCGCCGGGCAGAAGCAGGGCGCAAAGCAGCCGCTCCAGCGCATCGATGGCGCCACTGGTCAGGTTAATCTCAGCATGGATTCCCAGGTCCTGGTGCATCCAGCGCTGCGCCCAGGCCGCCAGCTTAGGTTCCACGGCGGCATCGCCGTACAGGTGTGGAGTCAGCGAGAGCTGACTCAGATAGCGAGCGAGATCCGGCAGGCGGCGGGGATCCGGGTTACCACCGGAGATATCTCTGAGTGGCGACGAGGGGTCTCCGCCTTCCTGCGGCAGGGGAGCATTCGCGGATTTAATGGCGGTACCGTTGCGCCCTTGACTGACGGCCAGCCCGGAGGTGACCAGCCGTTTATAGACCGCGGCGACGGTGTTGCGGTTAACCGTCAGTTCAGCAGCCAGCTCACGAACCGGAGGCAGCGTTTCTCCGGGTTTTAATACTCCGCTTTGTATCAGATGACGGATGTTATCAAAAATTTCACTGGCGGTTTTTCCAACGATCATTATTGACCTATGACAAAATGAATTTTAGCATAGGACGAATGATAATCAGAGTATGACCCGCTGTCCAGCGGGGGGAGAAGGGATGGGCCAACAAGACGAAATACAATCGGTGCTCTTCAACGATAAGAGCCGGGCGCTGCAGGTCGACATCGTCGCCGTGCAATCGCAGGTCGTGTACGGCAGCGTCGGTAACAGTATCGCGGTGCCGGCCATTAAACAGCATGGACTGCGGGTGATGGCCGTGCCGACCGTGCTATTCAGTAACACGCCACACTACGATACGTTCTATGGCGGAGTGATTCCGGAAGCGTGGTTTGTGGGTTACCTGCAGGCGCTGGAGGAGCGTGACGCGCTGCGTGAACTGCGGGCGGTGACCACGGGATATATGGGCAGCGCGGTACAGATAGAACGCCTGGCGCAGTGGTTACGCCGGATCCGCGAATCTCACCCGCAGCTCTGTATTCTTGTTGATCCGGTCATTGGCGATGTCGACAGCGGGATCTACGTGAAGGCGGAGATTCCGGATGCCTATCGTACTCATCTGCTGCCGCTGGCGCAGGGGATAACGCCAAACTTGTTCGAACTGGAAACGCTGAGCGGAATGCCCTGCCGCCATCAGCAGGAGGCCATCGCTGCCGCGCGTAGTCTGTTATCCGACTCGCTGAGGTGGGTCGTGATTACCAGCGCCCCGGGAATGGACAGCGCGACGATTAACGTTCTGGTGGTAACGGCTGATTCGGTTGAGGTAGTGGTCCATCCGCGCGTTGAAACGGATCTGAAAGGTACCGGCGACCTGTTTTGCGCCGAGCTGATTAGCGGCCTGGTGTCGGGGCTGACGCTGGGAGCGGCGACGCAGGCTGCGGCGCAGCGGGTGCTGGCAGTGATGACCTGGACCGATCGGCAAGGCTGTGATGAGCTGATCCTGCCGCCGCCGGAGGTCACAGCATGAAGAGCTATCGTTTAGTTGTACGTCAGCAGGGGCGTATTGTTGGTTTTTTTGAGACCGCCGGTAATGAGGCCCTGGAAGATGTCTGCGTGGCCCGGTCGCTGTTTGGCGTCACCGGTGGATACCAGTGCGATCTGTTGGTTTCAGATAGCGAACGGCGGATTCTGGAAAGTGGGCCAGAGGGGATGAAGGTACTCTCCCGGGAGAAATGCTTTCGGCCGGTAAAATCCATCCTGTAAAAAAAATGGCGCCATAGGGCGCCATTTTTTCTGCGGCAAGAATTACTTCTTGATGCGAATGACCGGGGTTTCACCCACGGTAACGCTACCGGAGAGTTTGATCAGCTCTTTGATCTCGTCCATGTTGGAGATAACAACCGGAGTCAGGGTCGACTTGGCTTTCTCTTCCAGCAGCGGCAGATCGAATTCGATGACCGGGTCACCCACTTTCACACGCTGACCTTCTTCGGCAATACGTTTGAAGCCTTCGCCTTTCAGTTCAACGGTATCAATACCGAAGTGAACAAACAGCTCAATGCCGCTATCCGATTCAATAGAGAATGCATGGTTGGTTTCAAAGATTTTACCGATGGTACCGTCTACCGGCGCAACCATTTTGTTGCCGGTAGGTTTGATGGCAATGCCATCACCCACAATTTTTTCCGCAAAAACCACATCCGGCACGTCTTCGATGTTGACGATCTCGCCAGAGAGCGGAGCAACAATCTCAATAGTTCCGGAGTCTTTTTTGTCATCAGAAACCAGAGATTTCAATTTATCGAACAAACCCATGATCTTCTCCTAAGCAGTAATTTGGGCCGCGCATCTCGTGGATTAGCAGATTGTTTTTTCTTCAATGAACTTGTTAACCAGCGTCATTAACTCGTCCGTTGTCGGTTGAGCAAGAGCCTGCTCTGCTAATACTTTCGCATCTTCGAAGTTCGTGTTACGAATAATCTTCTTGATACGCGGGATGGAAATGGCGCTCATAGAGAATTCGTCCAGCCCCATACCCAGCAACAGAAGTGTAGCACGTTCATCGCCCGCAAGCTCACCACACATGCCAGTCCATTTGCCTTCGGCATGAGAAGCATCAATGACTTGCTTAATCAGCGTCAGTACAGATGGCGACATTGGCTGGTAAAGATGTGAAATCATATCATTACCACGGTCAACTGCCAGAGTATATTGCGTTAAATCATTGGTTCCGATACTAAAGAAATCGACTTCTTTCGCTAAATGACGGGCAATCGTTGCCGCGGCTGGTGTTTCAACCATCACGCCGACTTCGATTTTTTCGTCGAATGCTTTACCTTCGTCACGCAGTTCCTGCTTGTAGATCTCAATCTCTTTCTTCAGCGCACGCACTTCTTCAACAGAGATGATCATCGGGAACATGATGCGAAGCTTACCGAACGCGGAGGCGCGCAGGATGGCACGTACCTGGTCACGCAGGATCTCTTTACGATCCATCGCGATACGTACGGCACGCCAGCCCAGGAACGGGTTTTCTTCTTTCGGGAAGTTCATGTACGGCAGTTCTTTATCGCCGCCAATGTCCATGGTACGAACGATAACGGCCTGAGAACCGCACGCTTCGGCAACCGCTTTATAGGCGGCAAACTGCTCTTCTTCAGTCGGCAGCGCATCGCGGTCCATGAACAGGAATTCTGTACGGTACAGGCCGACGCCTTCTGCGCCGTTGCGCTCAGCGCCATCGACGTCACGTACGGTACCGATGTTGGCGCAGACTTCAACCTGATGTCCGTCCAGCGTAATCGCCGGCAGATCTTTCAGCTTAGCCAGTTCTGCTTTCTCTTCAGCGACCTGAATCTGCAGTTTACGCAGCTCTTCGATTTGTTCGTTGGTCGGGTTAACCAGAACCTGGTTATTCACCGCATCAAGGACCAGATAATCGCCGTTTTTCACCTGGGTGGTGACGCTACCGGTGCCCACGATGGCAGGCAGTTCAAGGGAACGCGCCATGATAGAGGTGTGGGAGGTACGGCCGCCCGCGTCGGTGATGAAACCCAGCACCTTGTTCAGGTTCAGCTGTGCGGTTTCCGACGGAGTCAGATCGGCGGCAACCAGAATCACTTCTTCCTGAATCGCGCTCAGATCGATGATTGCCAGGCCGAGGATGTTGCGCAGCAGGCGCTTACCAATGTCACGTACGTCAGCCGCACGTTCTTTCAGGTATTCATCATCCAGCTCTTCCAGGGCAGTGGCCTGACCTTCGATAATCTCATTTGCTGCCGCATCGGCAGTCATCTGCTTATCTTTAATCAGGGCTATGATTTCCTGCTCAAGCTCCTCATCTTCCAGCAGCATGATGTGCCCTTCGAAGATGGCTTCTTTTTCTTCACCGAAAGTTTCACCAGCTTTGGTTTTGATGACCTCCAGCTGGGCGGAGGCCTTGGCGCGGCCGCTCAGGAAACGTTCGACTTCCTGATCAACCTTATCGGCAGAAATTTTCTTCCGGTCGATGACAATTTCGTCTTCTTTCAGCAGGAGAGCCTTACCGAAAGCGATACCCGGGGATGCTAAAATGCCTGAAATCATAACCCTACCTTACTTGTGACTGATATTAAAAAGAACCCGTGAACTTATTCGAGTTCAGCCATCAGTTTTACCAGATGCTCAACTGCTTTCTGCTCATCTTCGCCTTCAGCGGAGATAGTCACGACGGTACCCTGAGTCAGGCCCAGAGTCTGCAGTTTGAACAGGCTTTTGGCGCTGGCGCTTTTGCCGTTGGAGGTTACAGTGATCTCAGAAGTGAAGCCTTTTGCTTCTTTAACAAACTGAGCAGCAGGGCGGGTGTGCAGACCGTTCGGAGCGGTAATGGTAACTTCTTGCTGGAACATTATATTTCCCCAACTTATAGGTTTAGTGTTGTGGACCTAAAGTCTAGCCTAACGGCCAGGCTTTAGCCTGTATTGTTAGCGCCGGCATTACGTGTCTGGCTAAGGTGTCAGCAGCGTGTTCGCTGTGAAGACCATCTGGCCGTGGACGTCTGGCACGTCATTAAACATTATGCAGCGAAAGGAAGACTTGAACCAAATCATAAAATCGATTCAGCTTACGGAAATCCGATTATGAATAATTTCGCGCATCAAAATAAATGTGTTGGTTAAATACCAGACCCTACGCGGTGAATCAATGCCAGGAGGGGTAAAACTTTGACGTATGCCACAAAAAAGCACCTGAAAAGGTGCTTTTTTACACGATGCTAACGAGCTGGCATCACTGTTGCAGTTCTTTCTCGGTGAAGAGATCGGCAAACAGCGCGGTGCTTAAATAACGCTCACCTGAAGAGGGTAGGATAACCACAATATTCTTATTGGTAAAGGCCTCATCTTCCTGGAGCTTAAGTGCCGCAGCGACGGCCGCGCCGGATGAGATACCGGCCAGAATACCTTCTTCATCCATCAGACGACGTGCGGTGGAGATAGCTTCTTCGTTGGTGATAGCCACCACTTTATCAACCAGCTTCAGATCCAGGTTGCCTGGAATAAAGCCGGCACCGATGCCCTGAATTTTATGCGGACCTGGCTTCAGCTCAACGCCCGCCAGCGCCTGAGCGATAACCGGGGAGTCGGTCGGTTCAACCGCCACGGTGATCAGATCTTTTTTGCCTTTCGTGCCTTTAATATAGCGACTCACGCCGGTCAGCGTACCGCCGGTGCCGACGCCGGAGATAAAGACATCCACCTGGCCATCCGTATCTTCCCAGATTTCCGGGCCGGTGGTCTTTTCATGAATTTCCGGGTTTGCCGGGTTGCTGAATTGCTGCAGCAGCAGATATTTTTCCGGGTTGCTGGCGACAATCTCTTCTGCTTTCTGAATCGCGCCTTTCATGCCCTTCGCGCCTTCGGTCAGTACCAGATTCGCGCCGAGTGCTTTCAGCAGCTTACGACGTTCAATACTCATGGTTTCCGGCATAGTCAGCGTCAGCTTATAACCGCGCGCTGCCGCAACGTAGGCGAGAGCGATACCGGTGTTACCGCTGGTCGGTTCAACCAGCTCAACGCCTGCTTTCAGTACACCGCGTTTTTCGGCATCCCAAATCATATTGGCACCAATTCGGCATTTTACGCTAAAGCTCGGGTTGCGTGATTCAACCTTTGCCAGGATGCGCCCGTTACCGATTCGGTTCAGTCGTACTAACGGCGTGTGGCCGATAGTCAGGGAGTTGTCTTCAAAAATCTTACTCATGGCCCGTCCTTAACTGTATGAAATTTGGGATTACGGCTTCAGCATACCCGCTTAAAGAATATGCGGAAGTAAGGATTTAGCATATCTATATTCGGAAGGGAAATAATGGTAAGCCAGAAGGAATAAGGCGCGGTATATAGCCGCTGTGCTTCAGACCACGCGTTTGCTGGCCTGAAGCACTGGGCACAAGGAGAGGGCGCTATTTCCACATGGCGTGTTTATCGCGATAGCAATCGACCCACATGGCCGTTGCGCCGCAAATGGCCACCGGCAGGATAACGAGGTTGAGGACCGGGATCATGGTGAACAGGCTGGTCAGCGCGCCAAACTGCATATTGGTGACTTTACGGGTCCGCAGCGCTTCGCGCATGGTTTTAAACGGCACTTTGTGGTTGTCGAAGGGGTAGTCGCAGTACTGAATCGCCAGCATCCACGCGCTAAACAGGAACCACAGTACCGGCGCCAGCGTCTGGCCAATTCCGGGAATAAAATAGAGTATCAGCAGTACGATTGCACGCGGCAGGTACCAGGCGAACTTTTGCCACTCACGCTTCATAATGCGCGGCACGTCTTTCATGATGCCAAAAATGCCCACGTCCGGCGGCGTGGCGCCGGTCAGACGAGCTTCGAGCTGCTCTGCGAGCAGGCCGCTAAACGGCGCGGCAATCCAGTTGGCGATGGTCGAGAAGAAGTACCCGAACACGAGCAGGATAGAGATGACCACGATGGGCCACAGCAGATAGTTCAGCCATTGTAGCCACTGCGGAACATGGTTCATTAAGGATGGGATCCAGCTATCCAGGCGGGTGAACAGCCACCAGAAGGCGCCGCCCATCAAAATGATGTTAACTAACAGAGGCAGAAAGACGTAACGACGAATCCCCGGCAGCCCGATCAGTTTCCAGCCCTGCGAAAAATAGTAGACGCCGCTACGCGGGGTAGATGCGGATGTTGAAACCATGGTCAGGCGATGCTCCTCTTTTGACATCCTAACTGAATGCCCGCTTATTTTATCGGGTTGTCAGACAATAACCAGTTAGGAAATGTTCGAAAAAACAGCAAAAAGCACGATTTAGTTCATCTTTATGTAGTGAAAGCGGTAGACACACTTGCACTCGACGTAATCGGCAAATACTCTTAGTGAGTAAATGTTTGCCGTGGTGGCAAGGTGTTAGAACAACAGAGAATATAATGATGCAGGATTTGCGTCTGATATTAATCATTGTTGGCGCGATCGCCATACTCGCTTTACTGGTACACGGTTTCTGGACCAGCCGTAAAGAACGTTCCTCGATGTTTCGCGATCGCCCACTGAAACGTATGAAGTCTCGCGATGACGAAGAGTCTGAGAACGATGACTTTGATGACGATGTTGAAGGCGTAGGTGAAGTTCGCGTTCACCGGGTTAACCACGCCCCAAATGGCGTGCATGGGGAGCAAGAAGCACCTCGTCAGGCGCCGCCGCAACACCAATACCAGCCTCCTTACGAGCGTCAGGTGCAGCAGCCTGTGCGTCCGGAAGAGCCGGTACGGCAGCAGCCCGTTCAGCATCAGGCACCGCAGCCTCATGTACCGTCGCCTCAGGTGCAACAGCCACCGCAACCTGTCGCGCCACAGCAGCCTGTGCCGCCGCAATATCAGCCTCAGCAGTCGCCTCAGCAGCCGGTAGTTCAGAGTGCGCCGCAACAGCCTGCTCAGGTACAGCAGCCAGCGCCGCAGCCTGTCGCCGCACAGCCTCAGCCGGCAGCTGAACCGCAGGTCTCCGAGCCTCAGCAGCCAGCGCCAGCGCCGCAGCCAAAAGAACGCAAAGAAACGGTTATCGTCATGAACGTTTCTGCGCACCAGGGCACGCAGATTAACGGCGAAGTGCTGATTAACAGCATCCAGCAGGCGGGCTTTAAATTTGGTGATATGAATATTTTTCATCGCCATCTCAGTCCGGACGGCAGCGGTCAGGTTCTGTTCAGCCTGGCAAATATGGTTAAACCGGGTACCTTCAATCCTGATGGTATGGCCGACATGACTACGCCTGGCGTAACGATCTTTATGCAGGTGCCGTCGTTTGGTGATGAGCTACAAAACTTTAAACTGATGCTGCAATCTGCACAGTATATTGCCGATGAAGTCGGTGGTGTGGTGCTGGACGATCAGCGTCGGATGATGACCCCGCAAAAACTGCGCGAATATCAGGACCGTATTCGTGAAGTTAAAGAGGCTAACGCCTGATTTATTCCCCGGCGTTTCGTCTACCAATCCAGAACCCCCGCCTGCCGGGGGTTTTTTATCATTGATGGTGTGATATGGAACCGATCGAACAAAAACTAACTGAACTGCGAACCACGCTTCGCCATCATGAATATCTGTACCATGTTATGGATACCCCGGAGATTCCCGATGCGGAATATGACCGGTTAATGCGCGAACTGCGCGAGCTCGAAGCTCAGCATCCGGATCTGATTACCCCTGATTCTCCAACCCAACGCGTGGGCGCGGCGCCGCTGGCGTCATTCAGCCAGGTCCGCCATGAGGTTCCGATGCTGTCGCTGGATAACGTCTTTGATGAAGAGAGCTTCCTTGCCTTCAATAAGCGCGTTCAGGATCGACTCAAGAGCAGTGATGACCTGATCTATTGCTGTGAGCTAAAGCTGGACGGGCTGGCGGTCAGCATTTTGTATGAAAACGGCGTCCTGGTTCAGGCGGCAACCCGTGGCGATGGCACCACCGGCGAAGATATCACCGCCAACGTCAGGACAATTCGCGCCATCCCGTTGAGACTGCGTGGCGACAATATTCCACAACGGCTGGAAGTTCGCGGCGAGGTCTTCTTACCGCAGGCCGGCTTCGAAAAAATTAATGAAGAGGCCCGCCGTACCGGAGGGAAAGTGTTTGCTAACCCACGAAACGCGGCGGCAGGCTCTCTGCGTCAGCTCGATCCGCGAATTACGGCGAAGCGACCGCTTACTTTCTTTTGTTACGGCGTGGGCGCGCTGACTGGCGGTGAGCTGCCGGAGAGCCATTCCGGCCGTCTGCAGCAGTTTAAGGCATGGGGGCTGCCGGTTAGCGACCGGGTGACGCTCTGCCATACCCCAGAGGAAGTGCTTACTTACTACCGTAAAGTTGAAGAAGACCGTCCGAATTTAGGTTTTGATATTGATGGTGTGGTCATCAAAGTCGATTCCCTGGCGCTTCAGGAACAGCTTGGATTTGTGGCCCGTGCGCCGCGCTGGGCGGTGGCGTTTAAGTTCCCGGCGCAGGAGCAAATGACTTTTGTGCGCGACGTCGAGTTTCAGGTAGGGCGTACCGGAGCCATCACGCCAGTGGCTCGCCTGGAGCCGGTGCATGTGGCCGGTGTTCTGGTGAGCAATGCTACTTTGCACAACGCCGATGAAATAGAGCGCCTGGGGCTGCGAATTGGCGATAAAGTGGTGATTCGCCGCGCGGGGGACGTGATTCCTCAGGTCGTCAACGTCGTACTCTCCGATCGCCCGGAGGAGACGCGAGAGATCGTCTTCCCGACCCATTGTCCGGTGTGTAATTCTGATGTTGAACGGGTCGAAGGCGAGGCGGTAACGCGCTGTACCGGCGGGTTAATTTGCGGTGCGCAGCGTAAGGAAGCGCTAAAACATTTTGTCTCCCGCCGCGCGTTAGATGTGGAGGGCATGGGGGATAAAATTATCGACCAGCTGGTTGAGAAAGAGTACGTCCACACTCCGGCAGATCTCTTCCGCTTAACCGCCGGGAAACTCACCGGTCTGGATCGAATGGGGCCTAAATCAGCACAAAACGTGGTTAATGCCCTGGAAAAATCAAAAGCAACCACCTTTGCTCGTTTCCTCTACGCATTAGGTATTCGCGAGGTCGGTGAAGCAACGGCAGCGGGGCTGGCGGCCTATTTCGCCACGATTGAAGCGCTGGAGCAGGCTACTATTGAGGAGCTGCAAAAAGTGCCGGATGTGGGAATTGTCGTGGCCACGCACGTCTTTCACTTCTTTGCTGAAGAGAACAACCGCGATGTGATCGCGCAGCTCCGCGCGGAAGGGGTCAACTGGCCTGCGCCGGTGGTGGTCAATGCCGAGGAGATTGATAGCCCGTTTGCCGGTAAAACGGTTGTCCTGACCGGCAGTCTCAGCCAGCTTTCTCGCGATGATGCGAAGGCGCGGCTGATGGCGCTGGGGGCAAAAGTCGCCGGCAGCGTCTCGAAGAAAACGGATCTGGTGATTGCCGGCGAAGCGGCGGGCTCTAAACTTGCTAAAGCGCAGGAGCTGGGCATCGCCGTCATTGATGAAGCAGAAATGCTGCGGCTGCTGGGAGAATAAGGTGGATAAGGATCAGCTCATTGAGATTGCTAATACGGACATGCCGTTTGGTAAATACAAAGGCCGTCGCCTGATTGATGTGCCGGAAGAGTATTTGCTGTGGTTTGCCCGTAAAGACCAGTTTCCTGCCGGCCATCTTGGCGAGCTGATGGCATTAACTTTGTTGATTAAAACAGAAGGGCTGACCCAGCTGGTTCAGCCCTTGAAGAAGCCTCGTTAAGCCTCAGAGGCGCGGGTTTTCTCCTGCGCCAGCCGTGCTTCAGCCTGTCGTTTATAGCGTCGTGCCAGAACGGCGCACACCATCAGCTGAATCTGATGGAAGATCATTAGCGGCAGCACCATGATCCCCAGAATCGACGTCGGGAAGAGGATGTTGGCCATCGGTATCCCGTTTGCCAGGCTCTTTTTCGAACCACAGAAAACAATCGTGATTTCATCGGCCTTATTAAAGCCGCATTTGCGTGCGACGAAGATATTAATGGCAATCACGATAGCCAGCAGAACCAGGCTGACGACCACGATGAAGAGTAACGAGCCGACGCCGACTTTATGCCAGATGCCGTTCACTACTGCCTCGCTAAATGCGGAATAGACCACCAGCAGAATCGAAGTCTGGTCGGTTTTTGAGATCCACTTTTTATGCCGGGCAACCCAGTCGCCAATCCATGGGCGAGAGAGATGGCCAAGAACGAACGGCAGCAGAAGTTGCAGCATAATCTTACCGACCTGTTCCAGATTGCCGCCGGCGCCGTGCAGGTTCATCAGCAGACCGACCAATAGCGGCGAAATAAATATCCCCAGCAGACTTGAAGCCGATGCCGAGCAGACGGCCGCGGCGACGTTACCCCCTGCCAGCGAGGTAAAGGCAATGGCTGACTGAACGGTCGCAGGCAGAATGCAGAGATAGATAAATCCGGTATACAGCGCAGGGTCGACATTAATCGGCGCCCACCAGGCAAACAGCACGCCTAAAACAGGGAATACCACAAACGTGCTGCACATAACCCACAGGTGTAAACGCCAGTGGCTGCCGCCGGCGACGATGGCCTCGCGGGAGAGTTTCGCCCCGTGCATAAAAAACAGCAGCGCAATGGCGGCGGTGGTTAAATTTTCAAAGAAGGGAACAAAACCGCCGCGGGCCGGAAAAAAAGAGGCCAGCAGCACAACGGTGATAAGAGTCAGAGTAAAGGGATCAAGAATGCGGAAAAGTTTCATAAACGCTCCTGAAAATCGATATCGCTATTGTGCTTTTTCTATTTTGAGAAATAAAATTAATTTATTGCATCCATTCATGAATAAAAAATATGAATTATTCGCTCCGTCAGTTGAAGGTCTTCGTCACCGTCGCCAGAGCAAAAAGCTTCAGCCGGGCAGGGGAGATCATTGGTCTTAGTCAGTCTGCGGTCAGCCATAGCGTAAAAGAGCTGGAACACCAGACCGGCGTTCGTTTACTCGATCGTACGACCCGGGAGGTGGTGCTGACGGAGGCGGGACAGCAGCTGGCCGGTCGACTTGAGCGGCTGCTGGATGAACTGAACAGCACGCTGCGTGATGCCGGACGGGTCGGACAGCAGTTAACCGGAACCGTACGGGTGGCCGCCAGCCAGACGATTTCAGCGCATCTGATCCCACAATGCATTGCGCATAGTAACCAACGTTATCCGGAGATCGACTTTGTGCTGCACGATCGTCCGCAGCAGTGGGTGCTGGAAAGTATCCGCCAGGGGGAGGTGGATTTCGGTATTGTTATCGATCCCGGTGCGGCGACCGATCTGCAATGTGAGACGGTGCTGGCGGAACCTTTTTTGCTTTTATGTCGGGAGGATCATCCTTTTGCCGAAAGAGTATCGGTGAACTGGCAGGAGCTTCACGGCCAGCGGCTGGTATTGCAGGATTACGCCTCCGGCAGTCGGCCGCTGATTGATGCCGCGCTGGCGCGCTTTGGCATTGATGCCAATATTGTGCAGGAGATTGGGCATCCGGCTACGCTGTTTCCGATGGTGGAGTCAGGTATTGGTATCAGCATTCTACCGGCGCTGGCGCTACCGCTGCCTCAAGGCAACCATTTGCGGGTCAAGCGACTCACTCCGGTTGTTGAGCGTCAGCTGATGCTGGCGCAGCGTAAAAATCGTTCACTCTCTACCGCCGCGCAGGCGTTATGGGAAGTCGTGCGTGAAGAGGGAAATACGCTGACCGCGCGCAGAACTGACGATCCGCTGTATCAGCGGTGAAGCGTGCTTCAGTGGCGGCGAGCGTGGTATACAGAAACTAAAGTGAGGGATAGGGCTGGTGGCCCGGGCAGGATAACGCGCTTTGCTCGCCCTTCGGGCCGTCGCCGCGAGCGACTCCGTTGTCTCGCTTTGCTCGACTCGAACCTGCACGGTTGAGCATGGTGCTCAGAAACGAAAAAAGCGCCTGAAGGCGCTTTTTTCTAAATATGGTGGGTCGTGCAGGATATCACTCGTCCCATCCTGAGACTCGCCCTACGGGTCGCCGCAGGCGGCGATGCAAAATCGTTCCCGACGATTTTGTCGAACCTGCGGCAGGTTCTCATCCTGCACGGTCGGGCATGATGTTCAGAAACGAAAAAAGCGCCTGAAGGCGCTTTTTTCTAAATATGGTGGGTCGTGCAGGATTCGAACCTGCGACCAATTGATTAAAAGTCAACTGCTCTACCAACTGAGCTAACGACCCGAAGTGGTGGGTGATGACGGGATCGAACCGCCGACCCCCTCCTTGTAAGGGAGGTGCTCTCCCAGCTGAGCTAATCACCCACTTCGGTACTTCACATTTTAACAAGAAATCCAGCTGGCGAGAAAGTGGTGGGTGATGACGGGATCGAACCGCCGACCCCCTCCTTGTAAGGGAGGTGCTCTCCCAGCTGAGCTAATCACCCACTTCTCAATTTCTTGCTACACGGCGGAGACTACATAAGTAGTGGTGGGTGATGACGGGTTCGAACCGCCGACCCCCTCCTTGTAAGGGAGGTGCTCTCCCAGCTGAGCTAATCACCCCCGCTGTGTGGAGTCGCATTATAGGGAGAGTTGAAAATGAGTCAACGCCTTTTCTAAATAATTTGTTTGTTCGTCGTAAAATTAGCCAAAACGATCGCAAAAGCATCCGCGGAGCATGATTTATAAACAAAAATAGCAAAGCGTGACGTTCAGACCTGAACAACATTGAGGAATCAGCCCACGGTGTTAGAATATTCACCCATAAATACCCACGGACTCTGCCGGTTGTCGGCATCTTTATTAAACGTAAGGCCATTTCATGAAAATCAAAACTCGCTTCGCGCCCAGCCCGACAGGCTATCTGCACGTTGGCGGCGCGCGTACTGCTCTCTATTCCTGGCTTTTTGCTCGTCATAACGACGGTGAGTTTGTACTGCGTATTGAAGACACCGATCTTGAACGCTCAACGCCGGAAGCAATTGAAGCCATCATGGATGGGATGAACTGGCTGAATCTGGAATGGGATGAAGGTCCGTACTTCCAGACCAAACGTTTTGACCGCTATAACGCCGTCATTGATGAAATGCTGGAAGCGGGTACCGCTTATAAATGCTATTGCTCCAAAGAACGTCTGGACGCGCTGCGTGAAGAGCAGATGGCAAACGGTGAAAAGCCGCGTTATGACGGACGCTGCCGCCACGGCCATGAACATCATGCCGATAACGAACCTTGCGTCGTACGTTTTGCTAACCCGCAGGACGGATCCGTTATTTTTGACGACCAGATCCGTGGGCCAATCGAATTCAGCAACCAGGAACTTGACGATCTGATCATCCGTCGTACCGATGGTTCTCCGACCTACAACTTCTGCGTGGTTGTGGATGACTGGGATATGGAGATCACCCACGTGATCCGCGGTGAAGATCATATCAACAACACCCCGCGTCAGATCAATATCCTGAAAGCGCTGAACGCGCCGGTCCCGGTATATGCCCACGTTTCCATGATTAATGGTGATGACGGTAAGAAACTCTCCAAACGTCACGGTGCCGTGAGCGTCATGCAGTATCGCGATGATGGTTACCTGCCGGAAGCGCTACTGAACTACCTGGTGCGTCTGGGCTGGTCCAGCGGCGATCAGGAGATCTTCAGCCGTGAAGAGATGATCAAGCTGTTCTCCCTGGGAGCGGTAAGCAAATCGGCCAGCGCATTCAACACGGATAAACTGCTGTGGCTGAACCATCACTATATTAATTCGATGGCGCCGGAATACGTAGCGACTTATCTGCAGTGGCATATTGAGCAGGAAAATATCGATACCCGTAACGGTCCGCAGCTGGCTGAACTGGTTACTCTGCTGGGTGAACGTTGCAAAACGCTGAAAGAGATGGCGGCAAGCTGCCGTTATTTCTACGAGGAGTTTGACGAGTTTGATGCGGACGCGGCGAAGAAACACCTGCGTCCGGTTGCTCGTCAGCCGCTGGAAGTCGTGCGTGACAAACTGGCCGCGATCACTGACTGGACAGCAGAAAATGTTCACCATGCTATTCAGGCGACGGCGGATGAGCTGGAAGTCGGGATGGGTAAAGTCGGGATGCCGCTGCGCGTTGCAGTGACCGGGGCAGGCCAGTCACCGGCTCTTGATGTGACTGTACATGCGATCGGTAAATCCCGCAGCGTAGAGCGTATCAATAAAGCGCTGACCTTTATTGCAGAACGCGAAAGCCAGCAATCCTGATTCAGAATTGCTCCTCGAAGCGTAACGAAGCGGCAGGGTATATCCTGCCGTTTTTTTTACCTATTTCTGACTGGCAATACCGAGACGTGACAAGAACCCACTGATTCCTTCACGGGCGAGAAGGTCCCGCAGGCGCTGCTGCTCTTCAGTCGTCATCAGATGCAGCGTTTCGGCAATCTGTCGCCAGATAGCGCCAGCATCGTTAACAAAATAGTGGCTGGACGGTTCTGCCAGCTGATGCTCGGTCAGCAGATGACGGAGTGCCGGAATATTGGCCAGAAAATCGAGGACCGGCTTATCAATAATGATCAGGCGAGCGCGGCCACCCTTTACGCCGGGAATAGTCTCGGTGCGCCATTTTTGTTCTCTGACCCAGCGGTTAATCGTTTGTCTGGCCAGACCAAGGCAATCTGCCAGCTCTGCCGGCGTCATTTTATCTTTTAGTTTCATCATTATATTACTGGTCACGAATATCCAGTCGCTGGAGCAACCCGCGAATACCTTCGCGCAACAGTAGCGACATCAGCTGTTTTTGTTCCCCGGGAGTCATCTCTTTACTGAGCGTCAGCAGCAAGGGTTCAAGGTCGTTTTCTGCCGGAGAATAAGAAGGGGAGGGTTCCGCCACGCGCTGTGCGCTGCGAATAAATTCTTTGACCTGCTCATTAACGTGTACGAGACGCGCTTTACCGCCCTGCACGCCGGGACGAGGTGATGTTTGCCATCCCTCCTTACGTACCCATTTATTGATCGTCTGCCGGCTGAACCCGGTAAGATGCGCAATTTCTTCAGGTGTCATTCGTTCCTTGAGCATACTATTTCCTGAGTAAAAATGTGGGAATTAGTTGCTCATGTTATAGCATCCTTTTACGCGAAAGAGTGACATGTTTAACGTCTACCTGCGATAAGGCTCGCAATGTCAGCGAGTTGCCTGCTTTTTCAGCGATCAAATTGCGAGGCTTCATTTTGCCGTTGACACCTGACGAAGGAATTCATATTATGCCGCCCGTCAACACGACACGTTTTACGGTTCGGGGCTATAGCTCAGCTGGGAGAGCGCTTGCATGGCATGCAAGAGGTCAGCGGTTCGATCCCGCTTAGCTCCACCAAACTCTGTTCCCATCAGGTTTGGTTCGTAAAACACTTTGTGGGGCTATAGCTCAGCTGGGAGAGCGCTTGCATGGCATGCAAGAGGTCAGCGGTTCGATCCCGCTTAGCTCCACCAAATTCAGAACCCTCGCTACGGCGGGGGTTTTTTTTTGCCATCGCGAATGTAAAGCACTTTCTGGTTAAGTCAGTAAACTTACAGCCATTAGAATTCTATGTAATTTAAGATTCTTCCTCAGGTTATTTTCTTGCCTGAATTTATTATCCCCTTTAGTATTTTATTTAATATAAAACAGCATTGCCCAGCGCCGGAGTTTTTATTAACAATAATGATTGATAACTTTAACATTAATATTAGAAAAACGTTACTTGCGTTGGTAGTTTGTTTAATTTCGATCCCAATAGCCAGATTTATTTCACCTCTGACTATTGTCGACGGGAATCAGGTTTTTCTCGCCTGGCTGCCATTAAGTATGATGTACGCTGTTATCTTTATTTTTGGCCGCTACGCAATCGCCCCATTAATTATTTCTTTTGCTATTACTAATCATATCATCCTTCCCCTGACGGTCTTACAGTCGGTGCTGCTGCTATTTTGCCAGCTATTCTCAGTGCTGGTGTCCTGCGCGATTGTCAGAATGCTGATTGGCAGAACCTGGCGCAGTGGGCTGACGGCAAAACATATGGGGACGCGGATTTTCTGGGGCGGTTTTTTTGCACCGATGTTAATGAAACTGACGATGTATCTGGTTGGTGTGTTTTTTTCATTTCCGCTGGCTATCTCTAGTTATTTCAAAGGGATGCCGGCTGTATATACCATTATTGATATACAAAGCCTGATCAGCGCTGCATTAATATTTACTACCTTCTTTTATTACCCAATGCGGATGATTATCAGTCCACGTTACGCTAAATTATTCTGGCGGCGTCATTGTCATCCGTGGTTTACCCGTGAGCGTCGGGCATTTACTCTGTACTGGTTTATGGCGCTGGCGACTATATTACTGGTGCTTTGCGCCCCCTATGAAGCTGACTATATTGCAGGCTATTTAGTCCCACTTATTTTCATTCTCTATTTTATCGGCATTAGCCGCCTGGGCCATGTATTAATTCGTATTTCCTGGTCCGTTTCGGCGTTTTTACTCGTTGCCTATAATCGAAATTTTCTGCAGGGTGTCCAGACTGAATACTCTCTGTCATTTGTGCTTTCCGTGCTGATCTCATTTACCATCTGTTTGTTTTATATGGTAGATATTTACGGTCAGAACGAACGGATTAAACTCAGATGGCGGGATCAGGCCCAGGAAGATCCATTAACCGGGCTCCCGAATCTGCGCGCGCTGGAATGCTATCTACGCCAGGATGCTGATTTCGTCATCAGCAGCTTACGGATCGCTAACCTGGATTTTCTCAGTCGTCATTACGGCATGATGATGCGGGTGCATTGCAAACAGCAAATTGCCAGCAAGCTACGGCCGCTGCTGGGGGAAAGGGATGAACTCTTCCAGCTGCCGGGGAGCGAGTTATTACTGGTTTTAGGCGGGCCAGAGCCTTCCGCGCGGCTGGGCCATATGGTGGCGATGCTGAATCACAAGAAGTTCAGCTGGCATAATCAAACGCTGGAGCTGGAATTCGGCGCGGCGTGGGCAAGACATCGCGGTATCGAAGAAGACCTGCATCCCATGCTGGGCCAACTGAGCTGGCTGTCAGAACAGGCGGGGAACGGACGGCAGGTGCTGGCGCTGGACGCCGCGCAAGAGCAGGTTTCTGACCAAACCAGCGAGCAGGTTCGGATGTTAACCCAGGTGAAGCGGGCGCTGAATGAACGCGATATTGAGCTGTATGCTCAGCCCATCCAGAATTCGGCGGGCGAGGGGTATCATGAAATCCTGACGCGGATGCGATGTGGCCAATTGATGATGACGCCGGACCAGTTTATTCCGCTGATTGTTCAGTTCAACCTGAGCCAGCGTTTTGACATGCTGGTGCTGGAGATGCTTTTCAGCACGCTGTATCAATATCCGGGACAACATTTTTCCGTTAATTTGCTGCCTTACACGTTGATGCAAAATGATAGCGCCGCGCAGATTATCGCCTTGTTTAAACGTTATCAGCTGTCGCCGGAGGCCATTACCATCGAGATTACCGAAGAGCAGGCGTTCAGCGATGCGGGAGGGAGTATGCATAACATTCAGCTGCTGCGCGATTTTGGCTGCGCTATCGCCATTGATGATTTTGGTACGGGCTATGCCAACTATGAACGCCTGAAGCGCCTGCAGGCGGATATCGTAAAGATTGACGGCTGCTTTGTTCGCGATCTCGAGAGCGAGCCGCTGGATGCGATTATGATTAAATCCATTATTGAAGTGGCGAAAGTTAAAAATATGACGGTGGTGGCGGAGTACGTCGAGACGGAAGAGCAAAAAGAGAAGCTGCTGGCATTAGGCGTCGACTATTTGCAGGGATATTTAATCGGCAGGCCGCGGCCGCTCAGTGAGCTGCAGACGTAAAAAAGCCGGGGCAAGCCCCGGCTTTTTTATTATCTTGTCAGCTTACAGAACCAGCGCGGCAATAGACGCCGAGAGCACGCTCACCAGAGTCGAGCCGTAAACCAGCTTCAGACCAAAGCGGGAAACCACGTTACCCTGTTCTTCGTTCAGACCTTTAATCGCCCCGGCAATAATCCCGATAGAGGAGAAGTTGGCGAAGGAGACCAGGAAGATAGAGATAATGCCTTCAGCGCGCGGAGAGAGCGTGCTGGCAATTTTCTGCAGATCCATCATCGCCACAAACTCGTTCGAAACCAGTTTGGTGGCCATAATACTGCCCACCTGCAGCGCTTCCCCTGCCGGTACGCCCATCACCCAGGCAACCGGATAGAAGATGTAGCCAAGGATCCCCTGGAAGGAGATGCTGTAGCCAAACCAGCCGGTAACGGTAGCGAACAGGGCGTTCAGCGCGGAGATCAAGGCGATGAAACCGATCAGCATGGCTGCAACGATAATGGCAACTTTAAAGCCTGCCAGAATGTATTCACCCAGCATTTCAAAGAAGCTCTGACCTTCATGCAGGTTGGACATCTGCAGGTTTTCTTCGCTTTCTTCGACGCGATACGGGTTAATCAGCGACAGGACAATAAAGGTACTGAACATGTTGAGCACCAGCGCAGCCACGACATATTTAGGCTGCAGCATCGTCATGTAGGCGCCGACGATAGACATGGAGACGGTCGACATCGCGGTCGCAGCCATGGTGTACATCCGGTTGCGCGACATTTTGCCCAGAATATCTTTATAGGCGATAAAGTTTTCTGACTGGCCCAGAATCAGGGAACTGACGGCGTTGAATGATTCCAGTTTGCCCATGCCGTTAATCTTGGACAGCACGGTACCAATGGCGCGAATGACGATAGGCAGGATACGAATATGCTGCAAAATCCCGATCAGCGCAGAGATAAAGACGATAGGGCAGAGAACTTTCAGGAAGAAGAAAGCCAGGCCTTTGTCATTCATATTGCCGAAAACAAAGTTTGTCCCTTCGTTTGCAAAGCCGAGAAGTTTTTCGAACATCTCGGAGAAGCCTTTCACAAAACCCAGACCGATATCAGAGTTCAGGAAGAACCATGCCAGCAAAACTTCAATGACAAGTAATTGAATAACATAACGAATACGAATTTGTTTACGGTTATGGCTGACCAGAAGGGCCAGTATAGCCACCACTACGATCGCGAGGATAAAATGCAAGACGCGGTCCATATTTGCTCCAAATATGAGGCAGGTTAAATTTCTGTGCACATTCTATGTAACAAGACCAAAGAAAACGAGATCAAATCCACACTATTGCAATGAACTGTGACTAATCACCAAATTAGTGATCAAACATACATTTTTGTTATGTAGCGTAAAGGTTTTAAAAGTTGCTTAGATTGTACTAATCTGTGATCTGGCGAGATGCAAATTCATCAATGCCACTTTTTTCGTTGTTAGCCGCTATCGTTCCCCCCTATCAAAGCAATAATGATCATCTTCCTAAATGAACTTGATAATCATTCGCATTTTGATAACATAAAACATAGCAAAGGCTATATTTCAGAGGCAGAAAATGACTAGCAGTCGCGTTGAGAATAGCAGCGGTCGCGCAGCGCGCAAGATGAAGCTCGCTTTGATGGGGCCTGCGTTCATTGCTGCCATTGGATATATCGATCCCGGCAACTTCGCCACCAATATTCAGGCGGGCGCCAGCTTCGGCTATCAGCTGCTGTGGGTAGTGGTATGGGCAAATCTGATGGCGATGCTGATTCAGGTGCTATCGGCAAAACTCGGGATTGCTACGGGTAAGAACCTGGCGGAACAGATTCGCGATCACTATCCGCGTCCGGTGGTGTGGTTTTACTGGGTGCAGGCGGAAATTATCGCCATGGCGACCGACCTCGCCGAATTTATTGGGGCAGCCATTGGCTTTAAGCTGATTCTTGGCGTGTCGTTACTGCAGGGCGCAATATTAACCGGGATTGCCACCTTCTTAATCCTGATGCTGCAGCGTCGCGGACAAAAGCCGCTGGAAAAAGCGATCGGTGGTTTACTGCTGTTTGTTGCTGCGGCCTACATTGTGGAACTGATTTTCTCGCAACCGGCGCTGGCGCCGCTGGCGAAAGGGATGATCGTCCCGAGTTTGCCGAACGGTGAAGCCGTGTTCCTTGCCGCCGGTGTGCTCGGCGCGACGATCATGCCACACGTCATCTATTTACACTCGTCGTTAACGCAGAATCTGCACGACGGTACGCGAAAAGAGCGTTATCACGCCACCCGCTGGGACGTTGCGATTGCGATGACCATTGCCGGGTTTGTCAACCTGGCGATGATGGCCACCGCCGCCGCCGCATTTCACTTTAACGGCCACACGGGGATTGCCGACCTGGATCAGGCCTATTTGACGCTGGAACCGCTGTTGAGCCACGCGGCCGCCACCATTTTTGGCCTCAGTCTGGTGGCCGCCGGGTTGTCATCGACGGTGGTGGGAACACTGGCAGGACAGGTCGTCATGCAGGGCTTTATTCGTTTCCATATTCCGCTGTGGTTTCGTCGTGCGGTAACGATGCTGCCTTCGTTTATTGTCATTATGATGGGACTGGACCCGACGAGAATTCTGGTGATGAGTCAGGTGCTGCTGAGCTTTGGCATCGCCCTGGCGCTGGTCCCGCTGCTGATTTTCACCAGTAATTCGCAGCTGATGGGCGATTTGGTCAATACCCTGTGGGTGAAACGGACGGGGTGGGTGATTGTCGGCGTTGTGGTGTTGCTTAATGGTTGGCTACTGGTCGGTACGATTTTCGGGCTGTAATCATGTCGATAGCCATGAAAAAGGGGAGCCATCTGGCTCCCCTTTTTGATTAATGATGGCCATGACCGTGGCCGCGACCGCCGCCTGGCCCACGTCCCCAGCCGCCGCGTCGGTCATCGCGGTCATTCCAGCCTTCGCGATAGCCACGTTCGTAGGCTTTACGTTTATCCCAGCCGCGATGCCAGCCGTTATCGTGATGACGCCAGCGGTTATCGCGCCATTCATAGTGACGACGCCAGTAATCACGGTCGCGCCAGCCGCCACCGTCCCAGTAGTTACCGTAATTATCACGATCGCCTATTTGTAATTTTACAGATGGCAGCAGGGTGATCTCTCCGGCATTTGCAACCAGTGGCGCTGTGGCCAAAAGCACCGCAGCCAGAATCAGTGACCTGAACATACTCTTCTCCTTCACGATCGGGGCCTGAGCGCCGGATGATATTGGCGCTCATTGGGCCTGTTAACGTGATAGTACGGGGCGGTAAAGCCCCGCAGCATTGGATGAACTCCTAAATCGCGGATAAGAGCACTTTTTGCTAAAGTAAAATTGAGTTTACGCCGCAAGGATAGCGTCAATTGCCGCACACTCTTCGGTGCCGAAATGGCGATTCGCCAGCATCCCCACGGCATCATCAAGCTGTGTGGTTTTGCTGGCGCCAATCAGTACTGAAGTCACTTTCTCTTCCCGTAAAACCCAGGCCAGAGCCATCTGTGAGAGCTTTTGCCCGCGGGCCGCGGCCAGCGCGTTCAGTTGACGAACCTTCTCGAGCTTCGCCTCGGTTAACTGCTCCGCTTGCAGGAAGCGGCTGCCGCTGGCGGCGCGAGAGTCTGCCGGAATACCCTGTAAATAGCGGTCGGTGAGTTGACCACCAGCCAGCGGTGAAAACGCGATGCTTCCCACCCCTTCAGCCTGCAGAAAATCAAGCAGTCCGTCCTCAACCCAGCGTTCGAGCATGGAATATTTAGGCTGATGAATCAGACACGGTGTCCCGAGGTCATTGAGGATGCGTACCGCTTCGGCAGCCTGCTCAAGCGGATAGTTGGAAAGCCCGACATACAGGGCCTTGCCCTGGCGCACGAGATGGTCCAGCGCACGCATCGTTTCCTGTAACGGTGTTTCGGGATCCGGGCGGTGATGATAGAAGATATCAACGTACTCCAGCCCCATCCGCTTCAGGCTTTGATCGAGACTGGCGACCAGGTATTTACGCGATCCCCAGTCGCCATAGGGGCCGTCCCACATGGTGTAACCGGCTTTACTGGAGATAATCAGTTCATCGCGCCAGGGTAAAAAGTCCTCCCGCAGGATGCGGCCGAAATTGCTTTCCGCCGAGCCCGGAGGCGGCCCGTAATTGTTGGCTAAATCAAAATGGGTTATGCCAAGATCAAAGGCATGTCGCAGCAGCTGACGGCTGGTTTCCACCCGCGTTTCGTCGCCAAAATTGTGCCAGAGGCCGAGTGAAATGGCCGGTAGCTTTAATCCGCTCCGGCCACAACGGCGGTATTCCATCGTTTGATATCGTGCCGCATTTGCCTGGTAAACCATACTTCCTCCGCAGATAGAACAGGTTGTGTATACGTTTACACTAAAGAATGTTCAGCGCGGAGTACACACTTCAAAGGCGTAAATTTTGCTTTCCACCCCGATTATTGACCGCTATCTGGACAGTTGGATCGCTTATTCAATACTCAGATCACCTGCAACGGGAAGAGGAGTATGGAGATGCAACCGACTTACACCATTGGCGATTATCTGCTGGATCGTCTCGTAGATTGCGGCATAGACCGCTTGTTTGGCGTACCTGGAGATTACAATTTACAATTCCTCGACCGCGTCATCGCGCACGAAGCGTTGGGATGGGTTGGCTGTGCGAATGAGCTGAATGCGGCCTATGCTGCCGACGGATATGCGCGCATTAAAGGCGCCGGGGCGCTGCTGACGACCTATGGCGTCGGCGAGCTGAGCGCCCTTAACGGCGTGGCCGGCAGCTATGCGGAACATATTCCGGTGCTACATATCGTCGGCGCGCCGGGCACCGGCGCCCAGCAGCGCGGAGAACTGCTGCACCATACGCTGGGAGATGGCGACTTCACGCACTTCGCGCGGATGAGCGAGCAGATCACCTGCACGCAGGCGACGTTGACGGCGGGGAATGCCTGCCACGAAATCGATCGCGTGCTGAGCGAGATGCTTACCCACCATCGCCCCGGTTATCTGATGTTACCTGCCGATGTGGCGAAAGCAAAAGCGACGCCGCCGGCTCGTCGTCTGGCGATCGAAGGGCCGCCTGCGGATGAGAATCAGCTGGCCGGGTTTCGTGAACATGCCGGGCAGATGCTGCGCAGCAGTCGGCAGGTATCATTGCTGGCGGATTTCCTTGCCCAGCGCTATGGCCTGCAGGATACGCTACGGATGTGGGTGGCGAAAACACCGATTGCCTGTGCCACGATGCTGATGGGAAAAGGGTTGTTTGATGAACAGCAGCCTGGTTTTGTCGGCACCTATAGCGGTATCGCCAGCGCGCCGCAAACGCGTGAGGCAATTGAAAACGCCGATACGATCATCTGCGTGGGTACCCGCTTCACCGACACCATCACTGCCGGATTTACCCAGCATTTACCCCTTGAACGCACGATTGAAATTCAGCCTTTTGCCGTCAGAGTGGGCGACCACTGGTTCAGCCGTATTCCGATGGATCAAGCCCTTAATGAGTTAATGATTCTGTCCGCCGGTCTGTCAGCAGAGTGGCGGTTGCCAGACTGCTCTGCGCCGGAGGTGGAAAGCGTGACGGGCGGTAGCCTTACGCAGGGAAGTTTCTGGAGTACCGTACAGGAGCAGCTGCGTCCCGGGGATATTATTCTTGCCGATCAGGGAACCGCGGCTTTCGGCGTTGCCGCGCTCAAGCTTCCCTCAGATGCCACCCTGCTGGTCCAGCCGCTGTGGGGATCGATAGGATTTACCTTACCGGCCGCCTACGGTGCCCAAACCGCAGCGCCGGGCAGGCGGGTTGTGCTGATAGTGGGCGATGGGGCAGCTCAGCTGACGATTCAGGAACTGGGGTCGATGCTACGCGATAAACAGAACCCGCTGATCCTGCTGCTTAATAACGAGGGGTATACGGTTGAACGAGCGATTCACGGTCCGGAGCAGCGTTACAACGATATTGCGCTGTGGGACTGGAACCGTTTGCCGGGAGCCTTCGCCCCCAATGTTCCTTCCCGATGCTGGCGCGTGACGCGGACGGAAGAGCTTGAAGAGGCGATGGCCGACAGTATTGGCTCCGATAAGCTGACGCTGGTGGAGGTTATGCTGCCCAAAATGGATATTCCTGACTTCCTGCGCGCGGTAACCCAGGCTCTGGAAGAGAGAAACAGCCGCGTCTAGTCGTTTCGTCGCCTGGCTATCATCATCGGCTTCCCGGCCAACAGCAGCCAGGCCGGGAGCATCACGATACACAGCAGCGGTAGCAGCGTCGTATCCGGTACGACGACCGCCGCCATAAACAGGCTGAGCCAGCCATCGCGGGTTACCACCAGAGTCATGCCCAGGATAGCGCAGGAGACCGTGATAGCGGCCGGAACGGCATCGACATGGGCGTGCAGCATAAAGCCGAGCGCCACGCCGACGAAGACCGCGGGGAATATTCGCCCGCCGCGAAAACCACTGGCGGCGGCGATCACCAGCGCCGCCAGCTTCACCAGCGCAATCAGTAAAAAGTCGCCGGCCGTCAGGGTCTGGCTTAAGGCGATTTGCTGCATCTCCTCCAGGCCTTTAAACAGCGTTATATGTCCGCCAGCAGCGCCGAGAATCCCCAGCAGCAGACCGCCGAGACCCAGCGTCAGCACCGGATTTTTCAGGCGGTTCATCAACGCATGTAGCCGCGGTAAGCACCAGACGGCCACCATGCCTACGGCAATGGCGATAAGCGTGACGATAGCGCCGCTTATGATATCAACGAAATGCATTTGCGGATAAACGGGGATGGGCAACGAGAAATGAGGATGGAAGAACAGATCCGTCGTCAGGGCGCCCGCCGCTGCCGCCAGCAGGGGGGCGAACAAGCGATCCCACAGCGGCACATCGTTACTGCTGTTGAGGGTTTGCGAAAAAATTAACGCGGCGGCCACCGGGGTGCCAAACAGCGCGCCGATCGTGCCGGAGGCGGCAAGAATGGTCCAGTCCAGCGAACTGACGCGGGGAAACAGACGAGAGCCGATTGCCACCGCAAGGGCGATATTCATTACCATTATGGGATGTTCCGGCCCAAGGCTGACGCCGCCCGCGAGACCTAATACGAGTGCTGCGACCAGACCCGGCAGCGCGCCGGTACTGATGGGCGCGCCAATTAATGATTCGGTGGCCGGGTCCGGCCCGGCATGTCCTGGGCTGAAACGGACCACCAGTCCCACGGCGATGCCGGTTAGCGTGAGTACGGCGATAGTCCACACCTGCCCGCTGGCCTCGATGCCTAAACTCAACGGCACGCTGGACCAGATAACATGCTGCAATATGGCCGCAATCTTCATCGTCACAATCAATACCAGGCTGGAAGCGATACCTATAATCACGGCGGGTATCGATAACAACAGCATCGTTCTGGCGCGCGGATGCAGCATGAAACATTTCCTTTTAAAGGTCGTGAAGCACGATTTTGCCCGTGCCTCTGAGGGGCGTCGATGCAAATGGTGCTGAAACGATAAACTGATGGCTATGCCTGACGATCCCGCAGTGCGTTGACAATCATTTTGCACAGATTACAACCTAAATGTGACATAGGTCGCTAAACTGTGGGCACTTATACGTTGGTCGTTGTTGTTAAGGCATCATGAATTTACAGTGTGCCAAAAGAATCATTTTGACTTTAGTGGAGCCGTAACGGAATGACAAAATTTGCTTTAGTAGGAGACGTCGGCGGAACCAATGCCCGACTGGCATTATGCGATATTGCAAGCGGGGATATTTCCCGGGCAAAAACCTATTCCGGGCTCGATTACCCCAGTCTTGAAGCCGTTGTCCGCGTCTATCTTGACGAGCAGGGCGTTGAGGCTGAAGACGGTTGCATCGCCATCGCCTGTCCGATCACCGGTGACTGGGTGGCAATGACCAACCATACGTGGGCCTTTTCCATCGCAGAGATGAAAAAGAACCTCGGGTTCTCACATCTGGAGATCATCAACGATTTTACTGCGGTATCGATGGCGATCCCGATGCTGAAAGCTGAGCATCTGATTCAGTTTGGCGGCACGACGCCGGTAGAGGGAAAACCTATCGCCGTCTACGGCGCAGGAACCGGCCTGGGCGTTGCGCATCTGGTGCATGTCGACAAACGCTGGGTGAGTCTGCCGGGGGAAGGGGGGCACGTTGATTTTGCGCCGAACAGCGAAGAAGAGGGGATTATCCTCGAAGAGCTGCGCGCTGAGCTGGGGCATGTGTCGGCCGAGCGTGTGTTATCCGGCCCGGGGCTGGTTAATCTGTATCGGGCGATAGTGAAATCAGACGGCCGCCTGCCGGAAAACCTCCAGCCGAAAGATGTGACCGAACGCGCGCTGGCTGACACCTGTATCGATTGCCGTCGTGCGCTGTCGCTGTTCTGCGTGATTATGGGACGCTTTGGCGGCAACCTGGCGCTGACGCTGGCCACCTTCGGCGGCGTGTATATTGCTGGCGGCATCGTCCCGCGCTTCCTGGAGTTCTTTAAAGCTTCCGGTTTCCGCGGCGGGTTTGAAGACAAGGGGCGCTTTAAAGCCTTCGTCCAGGATATTCCGGTCTACCTGATCGTGCACGATAATCCGGGCCTGCTGGGTTCCGGGGCGCATCTGCGCCAGACGCTCGGACAGATTCTCTAATCTTGTCATAGCCAGCCCGTTCCGGCGCAATCGTGCGCGGGCGGGCTACTCTCTTCGGCATACCCCTGCTACAGATGCATGAGCTGGCGAAATTCTTTGACCTTGCTGCGGCTGACCGGCACCTGAAACTCCAGATCGCGTAAGCGCAGAATATAGGTGTTGTTGAACCAGGGTTCAATCTCGCGAATTTTATTCAGGTTAACGCAGTATGAGCGGTGGCAGCGGAAGAAGTGTGCGGGCGGCAGCTTGCCGCAAAACTCCGTAATGTTCATTGGCATCACGAATGATTCCCGTCGGGTGTAGACAAAGGTCATTTTTTCGTGGGCTTCCGCATAGTAAATATCGTGAATACTGGTCACGATAATTCGCTCATCTTTAATGAGATTGATCGTGTCATTTTCCCGCTGCGGATTGGCAGCCGTCCCGGTCTGGCTGCCTGTCTGCTGCTGTAGTTGCCAGGCGCTGGCCAGTTTTTGCAGCATGTTAATGATGCGTGATTCCTGATACGGCTTCAGAATGTAGTCAAATGCTTCCAGTTCAAATGCCTCTACCGCATGCTCTTTCCACGCGGTGATAAACACAATAAACGGTTTATGCGCGAACTGGCTGATATTCTGCGCCAGCAGAACGCCGTCCAGAGAAGGGATGTTGATGTCGAGAAAAATGGCATCAACCTTGTTGTGCTGCAGGAACTTCAGCACGTCCAGCCCGTCGTCGAATGTCCCGACAATCTCCATCTGGCTGTGGGTGTTAATTAACCACGTGAGCTCCTGCTGCGCCGGGAACTCATCTTCAACTATGATGACTTTCATTTTTTCTCCGTTCATGGCAACAGAGACACCGGAGTGGTCTGGGAAGCAAGCTTGTTAGGCACGTAGAACGCAATTTCCGTTCCCGGATTCATGCGGCGGATATGGAGTCCTTCGCCATACAGCAATTTTACCCGATGGTGGACGTTGAGCAGGCCGATCTTATTACCCGGCATTTCATCCGCCTCTACCCGCGCGACCACGGCAGGATCGATACCATTCCCGGTATCGCGAACGCTAATCCGCACCCGATTACCACACTCGTTGATGCCGAGGGTGACGACGCCTTTGCCTTTGCACGGCTGGATCCCGTGGACAATGGCATTTTCCACCAGCGGCTGAATCAGCAGGCTCGGTATCACGCAGCTGACCTCATCGTCGATGTCGTAGATGACGGTCAGCTTGTCGCCGAAGCGCGCCTGTTCGATGGCAATATAATCCTTGATTTGGTACAGCTCTCTTTTGATATCAATCTGTTCGTCGTCTTTTAATTCAATGTTATAGCGTAAATAGCGCGACAAATTAAAAATGAGCTGACGGGCGGTATCCGGATTCATGCGGATCGAGGATGAAATCGCATTGAGGGCGTTAAAGAGAAAGTGCGGGTTGATTTTGCTCTGTAGGGCGCGCAGCTCGGCCTTGTTGGCCATTTCACGCAGCTGTTCTGCCCGCGAGACCTCCAGCTGAGTAGAGATAATTTGCGACAGGCCGACGGCCATCTCTTGCAGGGACGAGGTGATGCGGTGGGCATGGCAGTAATAAATTTTCAGCGTACCGGTCACCACGCCTTTCTCCCGTAGCGGAATGACCAGCATGGAGTGAATCTCCGGCGTTCTGTAGGCCTCATCATTGTTTTTAATAATGATTTTCCCACTCTCGATAGCCTGGCGCGTGGTGGGGCTGATGTCATTATCACTATCGTGATAGTTGCTTTCGCCAAACCCGACGTAGGCCAGAACCCGATCGGTAGTGGTGATGGCCACCGCGTCGGCATTGATATCGCGGCGAATAATGTCGCACACCTGGCGCAGGGATTCGCTGTTCACATGACGGAAGAGCGGCAGCGTTTTGTTGGCGATATCCAGCGCCAGTTTTGCCTGGCGCGCGGCGCTGGCCTCCTTTTCACCCTCGACGCTCTGGACCAGTAGCACGATAAAGCCGATACAGACGCTGCCGAGGATCATCGGGATGCCGATTTTGGAGACGATATCAATGCCCAGCGAAAACGACGGCGCCCAAAAGACCACGAGGATCATGGTTAAGGTTTCGCAGAGCATCCCGGCGAGAATCCCGATCTTCCAGCGCTGAGCTTTCGGCACTTTGCGATTAATCAGCCCTGACAACAAGCCGGCGACAATACTGGTGATAAAGCAGGGGATAGCGGTTACACCATCGATATCAATAAGATAGCGATGAACGCCGGCAATCACCCCAACGATAGCTCCGACCCAGGGGCCAAACAGAATTCCCCCGGACATCACCGCGATAATCCGCACGTTGACCAGAGAACCCTCTACCGGCACGCCAGACCAGGTACTGAACAGCGCAAACAGGGAAAAAATGGCGATAACCGCCAGCAGCTCTTTCGGCGTATGTGCAGATTTATGCAGTAGCTCGCGAAACAGGCGCAGACGGATAAGGAAAAAAAGGCAAATCAACATGAGTGCCGCGCGGTCAAAAACCGCCAGCAGCATTGTGAATATTTCGTGCATGGGTGCGCCGTGTCTATCGCGGGAAAGCAACATGATAAAAAACCTCGCGGCAGAAGGCCAGCCGAAGCGTCGAATAGGGAAAAGTCATACTAAAAAAAGGGGATTGATCGCCGGGCCGGTGTCAACCTGATGAGCGGAGGGTGAATGATAAAAACAGGTAAATTAATAGATATTAATATGTTGCATCTAATTTTCGTACCGGCTAAATCGAGGACCTCTGCCGCTGCATGCCATGATGCAGATGCCCGCTTTTTTCGCCGACGATTATTTTTTTCTCACCCCCTCGACAGCATCATTTTTTTCGGGTTATTTTCTAAGCTCGTCGCAAACGCGACAGCGTCGCTCGGACGGTCCGGGCGCTAACGTTACTCTGAGGAATCTATGACTGCATCCAGTCCTGAACGCCGTTTTACGCGTATCGATCGTCTGCCCCCTTACGTTTTTAATATTACTGCTGAACTGAAAATGGCTGCGCGTCGGCGCGGTGAAGATATTATCGATTTCAGCATGGGCAACCCGGACGGCGCGACGCCGCCGCATATCGTGGAAAAACTTTGCACCGTTGCCCAGCGGCCCGATACGCACGGCTACTCCACCTCCCGCGGTATTCCTCGCCTGCGCCGCGCCATTTCGCGCTGGTATCAGGATCGCTATAACGTTGAGATCGATCCGGAATCGGAAGCGATTGTTACAATTGGCTCAAAAGAGGGGCTGGCGCATCTGATGCTGGCGACGCTGGATCATGGCGACACGGTGCTGGTGCCCAATCCAAGCTACCCGATCCATATCTATGGCGCGGTTATTGCCGGGGCGCAGGTGCGTTCAGTGCCGCTGGTGGAAGGCGTTGATTTCTTCAATGAGCTGGAGCGGGCGATTCGTGAAAGCTACCCGAAACCGAAAATGATGATCCTCGGTTTCCCGTCCAATCCGACCGCGCAGTGCGTCGAACTGGAATTCTTTGAAAAAGTGGTCGCGCTGGCCAAGCGTTACGATGTGCTGGTGGTACACGATCTGGCCTATGCCGATATCGTTTATGATGGCTGGAAGGCCCCTTCGATTATGGAAGTCCCCGGCGCGCGCGATGTGGCCGTGGAGTTCTTTACCCTCTCCAAAAGCTACAACATGGCCGGCTGGCGTATCGGCTTCATGGTCGGTAATAAAACGCTGGTCAATGCCTTGGCGCGTATTAAAAGCTATCACGATTATGGCACCTTCACTCCATTGCAGGTCGCGGCAATTGCGGCCCTGGAAGGCGACCAGCAGTGCGTTCGCGATATCGCCGAGCAGTACAAGCGCCGTCGCGATGTGCTGGTTAAAGGGCTGCACGAAGCAGGCTGGATGGTCGAGTGTCCGAAGGCATCCATGTACGTTTGGGCGAAGATCCCCGAGCAGTATGCGGCGCTGGGCTCGCTGGAGTTTGCGAAAAAGCTGCTGCAGGACGCGAAAGTATGCGTTTCGCCGGGTATCGGCTTCGGTGATTACGGGGATACCCATGTGCGTTTTGCGCTTATCGAAAATCGCGATCGTATCCGCCAGGCCATTCGCGGGATCAAATCGATGTTTCGTGCCGACGGGCTGTTGCCAGCATCGGGCAAGTCAGCCGGCGAAAGCCTCGAATAACGGCGCGAAATAAAGAAACGCAGCAACAAAAAACGGGAGCCGCTGGCTCCCGTTTTTTTTGACTCTGGCTGTGCTTAAATCATCAGGGCAAAAGTACCGGCCCAAACGATGACCATAAAAGATACGCCCATAATAAAGTATTTCACGACTCATCACTCCGCGTTCTCGGCGAAACGCCTAAATGAATTTAATCTTCATTGTTGATTCTGATCCGTCGCAGCAAAACCAGAGGATTCCGGCGGCCGCGGCAGGTCGAAATTCTGTGCTGTAACTGCTCCAGATGGCGCTAATGTACGCCTAAAAAATGAGGGAAACAAGGGGCATTTTTTTATTAATTTTTAGTTACTTACGAGTGTCGTGATTCGGCGACACATTAATTTCATTCGGTAATAAATTCCATTCTGGCGACGGCTTTTCGCCGTTGCCGCCGTGATGCGATAGCTGTTTGATTTTGGGATTTATTCTCCTGGCGATGCCAACGATGCGCTGCGGGAAACGCTCTCCCGCGGCGCAACATTCGGGCTTAATCGGCGGCGTGTTCAGGCCGGTGCCAGGCCTGCGGATAGCGTGCCGGTACAAAACGCAGGGTGACGCCCATCAGAGCAGCGACGCAGACGGCATGAAACGCCCAGTCCAGCACATAATTGCCGCTCAGGCTTCGCAGCAGACCCGACAACCACGGGGAGGCGCCGGCCAGCATAAAACCGATGCCCTGCATAAAGGCCACCAGTCGGCCTGCAATCGCCGGATGGCGGGCGTGATCGAGCGCCAGGACCAGGCACAACGGGAATGCGCCGCCTAATCCTATGCCGCCGCACACGGCCCATAGCAGCGGGAGCTGTAGCGGCAGCCAGATAAACCCGCAGAAACCAATAAGCTGCAGCACCAGCGTCAATAGTAATAGTCTGCGGCGATCGTCGTGACGTGCCAGCATCGGTATCAGCAACGCGCCGGCGGTCTGGCCTACGGTCATCATGGCCAGCAGGGTTCCGCTAAACTGAGCGCTATAGCCCAACTGCATGTAATAAGGGGGCAGCCAGGCGATCAGACTGGCGTAGCCGCCGTTAATCAGGCCGAAGTACAGCCCGAGCGTCCACGCGCGGCGGCGGCGGAAAACGGACCCGCTGACCTGAGGTGCGGCCTGATGTTGCCCGGCAGGTCGCATGCGGCTGACTGACCACCAGCCGAGCAGCGCTGCGATGGCGGGCAGAGCCCACCAGGCGAGCGCGTGATGCCAAAGGGCGCTGTGCCGCGCCAGCCACGGCGTCAACGCGGCTCCCAGACCTCCGCCGCCCATGAGCGCCGCTGACCACAGCCCCATGACCTGCGGCGTTCGCTGGGGAAACTGACGCTTTATCACTGCCGGAATCGTCGCCTGAATAATACCGATTCCGATCCCGCCGAGCAGGGCGCTACTCAGCAGCAGCCCGCTGTGCGGCGTGAATTCACGAAGCACGGCGCCTGAGGCGATCATTATCAGGCTCAGTACCATCCCGCGACTTTCGCTGATATGGCGCTGAGTCCAAGGACTTGCCAGCGCCAGGAGTCCCATCGCGATAACCGGGATCGCGGTGAGTAGCGAAACGAGGGTAAATCCCATTCCGCTGGCCTGTTGTAGCTGGGGAAGAAGCGGGCCGATGGAGGTCAAAAGCGGGCGCATATTGATGCCGATCAGTACCAGCACCAGAAGCATCAGGCCGTTGCGCGACATCGGGCTCATTTTTGCTTATCCGCCCACAGCTGATAAAGCGCGAGGCCTTCGGGCTGAGGGCTATGGTGAATCGGGAGTGATTGCGTTTCCAGCGGTTGACTTAGCTGATGGTAGATAGCGGCGGTGGAGAGCCGGAAGGGCTCGCCATCCCGGTTACTGTTGGCGAAATAAACCTCGCGGATGCCGGTCAAATAGATAGCGCTCAGGCACATCGGGCAGGGCTGACCGCTGGCATAAATGATGCACTCGCTGAGCACCTGGCTGCCCAGATGCTGTGAGACGTCGCGAATGGCGTTGAGTTCGGCATGTGCGGTCGGATCGCCGTTTTGATGCAGGGTGTTGACGGCCCGGGCGACAATATCACCCCTGTGGACGATGAGCGCGCCAAACGGACGCCCGCCGTTTTCAACATTGGCTGTGGCGAGGGCGATGGCGTGCTGAAGATAACTATCGTGAACTGACATAGCGGCTCCGGAGAGGAAAGGCAGATATGTTGCGGGAAGAGGAACTTTACGGCTGTACACAGGGCAGAGTACGCATTTTGTTTTATAAGTTAAAAGACTTATTTATGATTGACTCTATTGGTTTTACTTATAGGGGTGCCCATGCTGCTACGCCATCTCACCTGTTTTCTGGCGGTTGCGGAACATCGCAGTTTTACCCGAGCCGCGACGGCGCTGCATGTTTCGCAGCCGGCGCTTTCTCAACAGATCCGCCAGCTTGAAGAGCTGCTGGGCGTCCTGTTATTTGACCGCAGCGGGCGGCAGATTCGTTTGACCGATTCCGGCGAGGTCTGGCTCACTTATGCCCGCCGGGTGCTACAGGAACTGGAAGAGGGTAAACGAGCGCTGCTGGATGTAGAAGACCTGCAGCGGGGAACGCTGCGGGTGGCGATGACGCCGACGTTTACGACCTACTTTATGGGGCCGCTGGTAGCGGCTTTTTATCAGCGTTATCCGAACATCACGCTGACGATGCGTGAAATGGCCCAGCAGCGGATGGAAGCGTTATTGCTTAACGACGAGCTGGATGCCGGGATTGCTTTTGCCGATAGCGGCTCAAGGGATATTGTGGCCACGCCTTTATTCAGCGAAACGCTGGCGCTGGTGGTGGGGCGACATCATCCGCTGGCGGGTCAGCGCCGTATGAAGCTGGAGGCGCTCAATCAGCAATCGTTGATTTTATTGAGCGAGGAGTTTGCGACGCGTGGGCAAATCGACAGCTATTGCCGGCAGCACGGTATTCAGCCAACGGTGCACATGGAGGCCAACTCTATCAGCGCGGTGCTGACGGTGATTCAACATACCCAGCTTGCGACGCTGTTACCGGCCGCCATCGTACGGGACCGCGACGATCTGGTGGCGGTGACGCTCATGCCGGTGCTGCTGGAGCGAACGGCTTGCCTGCTGCAGCACAAAGAGGCCTGGCAGAGTGCCGCGGCGCGCGCGTTTAGCGCGATGGCATTACAGATCGCCGGGGAGCTTAGCGGTGGGAAAACCTTGTGATAGTGTCCGCTTACCAGGTATAGCCGACGGCCAGAATGCCATACAGTTCGCCGTTGTGCTGAACGAGGGGGCTGTCGGCGATATCTTTATCATACAGCTCGTAGTTGGCGGCGAACATGCCAACCCAGTGGGGGCTGAAACGGTAGCTGGTAATAATCGCCGCCATTGGTGAGACGGTGGTACCGGTATCCCACTGCGGGCGCTGGCTGGTGGCTTCGCTGGCCGAGACGCCGCCAAAATAGTAGTTGGCCATATTGCTACTGCGGATCATCAGTCCCATCCCCGGCATGATCAGCAGATTATCTTTGATGACGGGAAAATCTGCCCACAAAAGCAGCTCCTGGCCATTGCTGCGCCCCGTCACGTCGGAGCTGATACGGGCGCTCAGCAGCGCATAGGGCGTAATCAGCGTGGTGCCGATACCGGCTTCAAACTCGCCTTTTCGCTGCTCCATACCCTTGAACGCGCTATTATCGCTGGGATCTAAGTTGCCAAATCGCCAGCGGCCATAGCCGTAAAAAGCCACTTTGTCGTCGATATGAAAATAGTAGCGGGCGCGATCGCCGAGATAGATCAACCGATCGCCGAAGTAGAGCCCGCCGGGAATAAAGTAAGTTTCATTATTCTGCTTTTCGTAGCGCGCCGTTCCGCTAATCGTTGCGGCTCCCAACACTAGTCCTTTTGGGACCGGACTGTTCGGATTCGATGCGGAGAAGATATCGATGGAACCCAGGTCAACCTCGGCGCTGGCGGGCGAACAACACAGCATCATGGAGCAGAGAGTGGCAGCAGGGTAGCGAAATGGTTTCATCCGGATTCCAAATATGGTGAGGGATTATGGCGCTAATACGCGCAGATGCTTTGCAGATAAAATATTGCCAATGTGAATATATACCAGCGCGGGTCAGTCAGTAGGCGAGTTTTTTATTTTTTCTAAATTTATAATGACCATTTTTTATGGGCTATAAAGGTCTTAATCCGCCGCGTCCCGGCAGCGGACTGTTTTTTAACCGGCCTGGTCAGAGTGAGCGAATGTGCCCGCCGTCGCCAACCTGAGCCTGACGATACCATTCCATCAGTTCAAACGTTCCTTCTTCACCTTCCGCAGGTGCCCAGGTGACATAATCCCCGGCAGCAACCGGCTGATAGCCGCCGTGTTTGACCTCAAAAATAACGCCGCCGGCGTCCAGCGACAGAACCGCATGCCAGGTCCCGGCATCCATCTCTAGCGCCGTACACTCTTCACCTAATACGATGCGGCGAGTGACGTAACCGAGATCATCAAAAGTCAGTACCACAAAGCGCCCGCTGAGAGCTAACAGCAGTTCAAAGGTGTGCGGATGACGGTGAGGGCGAATGTAGGTGCCCGGTTCCATCGCGATCGCCAGACGTTGTACGGGATCGGTTAATTCCGGGTGAAAATTACGATGTGCACGCAAACGAGGTGAGCGCGCTGCCGCATCGCTCTGCTGTTGCATGTCGCTGAAAGTGATGTATTTCATTTAGCCGCCTGACGTGAGGTCCGAGATTGCGAATGGTTTCGCTACCGTGAATGAGCTTTGCACTGTTTTGCAGAAAGCCAGTCGCCGCATTGTATCCATTTCCCCTGAGTGGCGCGCACTGTTTTTCGGTTCATCAAGCGTCGTCTCACGTGGCAAATTCAACCCGCCACGCCATTGACCTTTTGGCGACTTCCTGGATCATGGTGGACCGTAGCTTGCTCCTTTTTATATATATGACACCTTCCATAAATTCTGATGATTATTATCTTATGTCAGCGGTGCAAAAATAAAATGCATTCATTTTATGAATTAACTATCTTACTAAGATATGGCTGGTTTTATATAACTCGTCTTTTTAAAGTGAGATTTTTTCTCATTGCCTGAGGATTATTCTTATTTTAATGTCGTTGTTGTTTTAAATTTTTAGAGTAATTGAGTGATTTAATCTGGAAATCCAGTGATGACGCGGTGTTTACACCGTGGTTAAATATTTTGTGGAGGGCTGGGATTATCACCATTTTTTTGCCTGCTTTACCTTGGCGCAAATTACTGGTTAGAATAAAAACTATATTTTTTATATGGCGACAGTCTGTCCGGCAAAGGGACTAATTTATTCAGGAGATAAATATATATGTCTGAATCATTTCAGAATGAGATACCTCGTGCGCGTGTAAATATAAAACTGGATCTGGTGACGGGTGGCGCTCAGAAGAAAGTTGAGCTGCCGTTGAAGCTCCTGAGTGTGGGTGACTTCAGCAATGGCAAGACTCAAGGGACGCTTTCAGAGCGCGAAAAAATCAATATCACTTTGAGCAATTTCAATAGCGTCCTCGCAGATCTCAATCCCGAAGTTTATCTCACCGTTAAAAATACCCTCGCCAACGATGGCTCCGAAGAGCGTGTGAAACTGGCCTTTCAGGATATGAAGGATTTTGAACCTGAGGCGGTAGCGCGGCAAATTCCACAGCTACGTGTGATGCTTGCTATGCGTAATTTATTACGTGATTTGAAATCCAATCTGCTGGACAACGTTACTTTCAGGAAAGAACTGGAAATCATTTTAAAAGACCCTGCTCTGTCCGATGAGCTACGCAGTGAATTGAATGCGCTTGCCCCGGTCCAGGATTAATTTCTGGGAACCTTAACGGAATATTAACGAGAAAAATGCTGATGTCAGTAAATAATGAAATCCAGAATGAGGGAAGGGCAGCCACAGTTGAAAAAATGCTGCCGCAGAACGGTGTATATGCCTCACTGTTCGACAAAATTAATTTAACGCCGGTTGCTGAAATGGGTGGCCTGAATGGATTTGAAGATAATGCCGTCATGGCGGAAACCTCGGCCGATGAACGTGTTACTGCCGCTGTTCAGGTTTTCATGCAGTGCCTGCATAAGTCCGGCCAGAAGGTCGAGAAGCTCGATAAGACATTACTCGATCACCATATCGCTGAACTGGATTTCCAGATCAGCCGTCAGCTGGATGAAGTCATGCACAATGACGCGTTTCAGAAAGTGGAGTCCGTGTGGCGTGGCCTGAAGTCACTGGTGGATAAAACCGACTTCCGCCAGAACGTGAAGCTGGAAATCCTCGATCTGTCCAAAGAAGAATTGCGTCAGGATTTCGAAGATTCCGCGGAAATAGTCCAGAGCGGCCTGTACAAGCAGACCTACATCGCGGAATACGACACCCCTGGCGGTGAGCCGATTGCGGCAGCGATTTCAGCTTATGAATTTGATGCCACCGCGCAGGACGTGGCGCTGATGCGTAATATTTCAAAAGTCTCCGCCGCCGCGCACATGCCATTTATTGGCTCTGCGGGGCCGAAATTCTTCCTCAAAGAGTCGATGGAAGAGGTGGCGGCTATCAAAGATATCAGCAACTACTTCGACCGCGCCGAGTACATCAAGTGGCAATCCTTCCGCGACACCGACGATTCGCGGTATATCGGCCTGGTGATGCCGCGCGTGCTTGGTCGCCTGCCATATGGTCCGGATACCGTACCGGTACGCAGTTTCAACTATGTCGAAGAAGTGAAAGGCCCGGATCACAACAAATACCTGTGGACGAATGCGTCTTTTGCCTTTGCGGCCAATATGGTGAAAAGCTTCATCAATAATGGCTGGTGCGTGCAAATTCGCGGTCCGCAGGCCGGTGGCGCAGTGAAAGAGCTGCCGATCCACCTGTATGATCTCGGCACCGGCAACCAGGTGAAAATCCCGTCCGAAGTGATGATCCCGGAAACCCGCGAGTTTGAGTTCTCCAGCCTCGGCTTCATTCCGTTGTCATACTACAAAAACCGCGACTACGCATGCTTCTTCTCTGCCAACTCCGCCCAAAAACCCGCTCTGTATGACACTGCCGATGCCTCGGCCAACAGCCGCATTAACTCGCGTTTGCCATACATCTTCCTGCTGTCGCGCATCGCGCATTACCTGAAGCTTATTCAGCGTGAAAACATCGGTACCACCAAAGATCGCCGTCTGCTGGAGCTGGAGCTGAACACCTGGATTCGCGGCCTGGTGACGGAGATGACGGATCCGGGCGATGAGCTGCAGGCGTCTCACCCGCTGCGCGATGCGAAAGTGGTGGTGGAAGACATCGAAGATAACCCGGGCTTCTTCCGCGTCCGACTGTTCGCCATCCCGCACTTCCAGGTGGAAGGGATGGACGTCAACCTGTCGCTGGTTTCCCAGATGCCGAAAGCCAAATCGTAATTAAGGCAGGAAGCCGATGAAAACGGAGCAACCGTTATGGGGAAGAGGGATTATGGTCTCGCCCCAGCACTTCCAGCAACAGGCCGCATATGCTGCCTGGTCTGCCGAAGGTATCGCGCAGATGAGTCTCAGCCACCCCTGGGGGGTGATTGAGGCTGCATTTGAACAAAACATGCTGAAGCTGGGCCGTTTACAGGCCAGCAGGCTGCATATTCGTTTTCAGGATGGCACCCTGGTTGATAGTGATAATGCTGACGGCCTGCCTTCGGTGCTATCGCTTGAAGGGGAATCGCACGAAACCATCGTGGTACTGGCGTTACCGCTATGGCGCGCCAACGGCGGTAACTGCCTGAAGCCAGACGAGGCAGCTGAACGTCCGGTTCGCTATCGTCAGCGCTGGCATGATGTCCGCAACCAGTTTGGTGACGATAATCGCCAGATTGCGGTTCTGCAGCCTGAACTCAGTTTGCGCTTTGCCCATCAGAATAACAGCGACTATCTGACCTGCCCGGTGGCGCGTCTGCAGCAGGACTCACAGGGAGTCTGGACGCTGGATGACAGCTTTTTACCTCCGTTACTGAGTGTACGAAGTAGCCGTTGGCTGATGAAGCAGCTTGATCAACTGATGACTCAGCTTCGGGCGCGTCTGATACGTCTGATGGCCATGCGTCGTGAAAGTAACGAACGAATGGCCGACTTTGCTGTGGCGGACGTCTCCCTTTTCTGGCTCCTCAATGCGCTCAACAGCGCAGAACCGGTGCTGGCACAGTTCCAGCGTTTTCCACAAAGCGCCGTCGAGCGCCTGTTCCCGGAGCTGGCTCGTCTGGCGGGTGGCCTGCTGACCTTCTCCCTTGAGCACCAGGTTAGCGCAATCCCGGCTTACCAGCACGAACATCTGAATGCGGTTTTCCCGCCGCTGTTCGACCTGTTAAGCGATTTACTGGAAGCCAGCCTTCCATCCCGCGTGGTGTCCATTGAGCTGACGCATGACAAACGCCTGCGTCAATGGCTGGCTCGTCTGCAGGATCCTCGCCTGCTTGAAGGGGCGGATTATTACCTGTCCGTACGCTCGCCTGTTCCGGTGGCACAGCTGCAGGAGCAGTTCCCTCGCCAGTGCAAAGTGGGCAGCCCTGATTATGTCACAAACCTGGTGAATGCCTCCCGACAGGGCATCCCGCTCAAACCATTGCATCACGTCCCGGCAGCCATTCCTTTGCGTCTGGAAAACCAGTATTTCTCGCTCGATTTATCCCATCCGGCGGCACAAGAAATGCTGGAGAGCGGCAGTTGCATGTTCTACACCCCGGGCACGCTCGGTGAACCTGAACTTGAACTCTTTGCGGTACTGAGAACATGAGTAAAACCAAGCGTGGAGTGATCGCGCCCATTGATATTGATGCCCTGTTGCAGGACACGTGGCTACAGGTAGTCAGCCTGCGCCATGGGCCAACGTTCCAGGAGGGAGAAGGTTGGGTGCTGTGGGAGCGCTGCGTTGCAGATGTCGAGCGCGTTCAGCTGGTGCTGAAAGAGAAGGGGCTGGATGACGCAAGCTGCCAGCATATCCTTACTGCCCAATGTGCGCTGATCGATGAGGCTGTTAAAAGTCGTGGCCTGCAGGATGATGCCTGCGTTCAGTGGTATGACATTCCACTGCAGGGGCATTTTCTGGGCACGATGGAAGCGGGCGATACGCTGTGTGACCGCATGCGTGACGTATTGTATGCACCCGCATCAGAGAGTGCCGTTTTAACCTGCTTCCAACGGGTCATGATGCTGGGCTTTCTCGGTAGCTACCGTTCGTTGAACGATCCGGAGCGGCAGAAGCTGGTGAAAGCGCTCAGCGAACACGTGGCGCCTTTCACTTATCCGCAAACGCATCCGGTACTGGCTGAAAGCCGCAGCGGGCGGGGAGTCGGTAGCTGGTTTTCCTCATGGCCGGTTCGCATTGCCGTGAGCGTCATCGTGGTCGCTGCGCTGTGGTGGGGGCTGAACAACTGGCTGGATCAGATGCTGGCAACCCTGTTGCCTGGGGCGGTGAAATGAGTCCAGCGCAACAGCGGTGGCTTGCTCTCTGGGCAGCGCTTTTAACAGGGACGATCTGCCTGAGCTTTCTGCCTCTTTCGAGACTGGTTTCGATCCTTATCCTGCTGGTCGTCTGGGGGGGGATAGCGGCGCTGCTGTATGTGTCCTCTCGTCGTTCAGAACAAAATCATACTGCATGTCTCGATAATCTGCCGGAGGTGACATACCGCCAGCCTGTTGTGCTGGTTTGTGGTGATGTTCCCTGGACATGGCAAGAGGCGTCGCAGGTGCTGACCGTGACGCATGGCTGCTGGATCCGCGTTGAAGAACATCAGGATGTTGAGCAGGTAGCACGCCAACTGCTGTGGCTGCGTCCTGACTGGGGGCGTCAGCTGTCGGTGATGGTCAGTGTTTACCCGCAGAAACACGCAGACAGCGAAGCCCTGACCAGTCGTCTGTTGGTCCTGCGCTGGCAAATCAGCCGGCTGCGTAAAGAAACGGGTCATTCTGTGCCGCTGGTTCTGAATGGTCAGGTTGGCAGCGCGATGACGAATGATCTGCTCTGGCAGGCGGCTATCCCGGGGGAAGGGGTGAGGATCTGGCGTGAGTCTTCAGCGCCGAGTTCAATCGTTGCATGGGTCACCACCGGTGGGTCGCCTGCGATGCAGCAACAGGTGCTGATGAACAGCTTGATGAACTGGTTCCATCAGCACGTCAAAGCTGTCTTTATGGATGAAAACCCTGACGTTCCTGCCATTGCTCCTACCGCGGTGCTGTGGGGAATGGGACCGATCCTTGCCGGAAGTCTGGCGACATCTGCCTGGACGGCGTGGCTTTCCCGTCACACTGCGATGCAGCAGGTGGCCGGCTGGCAGCCGGTGGGTACGGACAGTACGGTTATCTCCCCGTTCCCGGATTTTATTCTGCCGCTGCTGCCAGAGGGGCGAGGCCTGACGCCGCGTGGGCGAGCCTTCCGTTGTGCACTCTGGATTTTCACGCTGGCAGCCATTGCTGCGCTGCTCAGTAGTGGCTGGAACAATCGCCAGCTGCTGCAGCGTGTGAGCTTCGATATTGCCCGCTATGACCGTATCCCGATGCATGATTTCGGACCAAAAGCCGATGCTGTTGCCGTCCTGCGTGACGATGCGGCAGAGCTGGATGACTGGGCGCGCAATGGCATACCGGCGCGGATGGGCCTCGGTCTGTATCAGGGAGAGCGTCTGCGAATGCCTGTGCTGGATGCGATCCGTTCCTGGGTGCCACCACCACCGCCGCCTGAACCGCAGCCAAAACCCAAACCGGTACCGAAAATTGTCCGCCTCGACAGCATGTCGTTGTTCGATTCCGGCAAATCCGTGTTAAAGGCTGGCTCCACCAAAATGCTGGTCAATTCCCTGGTCGGCGTTAAGGCAAAGCCGGGCTGGCTGATCGTGGTCGCCGGTCATACCGATAACACCGGCACTCCACAACTGAATCAGCCGCTTTCTCTGAAACGTGCCGCAGCTGTGCGCGACTGGATGCGTGACACCGGCGACCTGCCGGAAAGCTGTTTTGCAGTGCAGGGCTATGGCGAAAGTCGTCCTGTCGCAACTAACGACACCGCGGACGGGCGCGCGCTCAACCGTCGTGTCGAAATCAGTCTGGTACCGCAGGCGAACGCCTGTCAGCTACCGGGCGAACCCACAGCGTCATCGCAGGATGATGACGTTTCTCAACATTAATGGAGTAAATCCGATGGCAATTCCTGTTTATCTTTGGCTGAAAGACGACGGCGGCGCGGACATCAAAGGGTCTGTGGACGTGCAGGACCGCGAAGGCAGCATCGAAGTGGTGGCACAGCAGCATAACCTGTACATCCCGACCGACAACAACACCGGCAAGCTGACCGGTACCCGTATCCACACCCCGTTCCTGTTCACCAAGGAAATCGATTCGTCCAGCCCGTATCTGTACAAAGCGGTGACCACCGGTCAGACCCTGAAATCCGCGGAATTTAAGTGGTACAAAATCAACGACGCGGGCCAGGAAGTGGAGTACTTCAACACCAGACTCGAAAACGTGAAAGTGGTGAAAGTGAACCCGGTGATGCACGACATCAAGGATCCTGCTTACGAGAAGCATAACCACCTCGAACAGATCGAACTACGTTACGAAAAAATCACCTGGACCTACAAAGACGGCAACATCATTCATTCCGATTCCTGGAACGAACGCGCCACTGCGTAAGTCACGAGCGGGCAGAGCTTCTCTGTCCGCTTTTTTGTCTTTGCTGAACGTCTGCCGCCGACGGGCGTTGAGCAAAGACCCCACAATCTGCCAGCCGACCGTATGCGCTTTGGTCCCCTTCTCGGGAAACAGCGAGGGGCGGTAGCGTGTCCAGGAACCGACAAAGAGAGAGACTCATGGAAAATCCAGCCATCCTGCTGCGACGTCTGAACCCTTACTGTGCCCGTGCGATGGAAGGGGCAGCCTCGCTCTGTCAGACCCGCGCACATGCGGAAATTTTGCCGGAGCACTGGCTGCTGAAACTGCTGGAGCAGGGCGAGGGTGACCTCACCGTGCTGGCCCGGCGTTACGAATGGGATATGGAGGCGCTGTGGCAGGATTTGCTCGTCTGGCTGGACAAACAACCGCGCTCAGTGCGTCACCGACCGCAGCTCTCGGAAAACATCCAGACGCTGATGCAGGAAGCCTGGCTGACGGCCTCCCTTAATGGAGAAGAGCAAATCCGTAGCGTGCATCTGCTGATGGCGCTGGTCGATAAGCCAAAACTGGCCCACTGTGATGGCCTGTGGCCATTGCTGACTCTGGGCCAGAGTCAGCTGGATCGCCTGCGTCCGTTACTCGATGCACAGTCCGACGAACGTCCGGACGTGCAGCAGGAAGCTGAACTGGCGCAGAGCCATGGCGGGGGAGTGGCGTTTGTCGGGCGCCCGGTTGGGGCAGAAGTGAAAGAGGGCGAGTTGTCCCCGGCGCTGCAGAACGCGCTGGATAAATTCACTCTCGATGTCACCGCCAAAGCGAAGGACGGCAAAATCGACCCGGTGTTTGGCCGCGACACGGAAATCCGCCAGATGGTCGACATTCTCTCCCGTCGTCGCAAGAACAATCCGATCCTGGTCGGTGAACCCGGCGTCGGCAAAACCGCCCTGGTGGAAGGTCTCGCACTCAGAATCGCCGAAGGCAATGTACCGGAAGCGCTCAAACCTGTTGTGTTGCGCGCGCTTGACCTTGGCCTGCTGCAGGCGGGGGCGGGCGTGAAGGGCGAATTTGAACAGCGGCTGAAAAACGTCATCGATGCCGTGCAGCAATCACCGGTGCCGATTTTGCTGTTCATCGACGAAGCGCACACTATCATCGGCGCGGGCAACCAGGCGGGGGGCGCAGATGCCGCCAACCTGCTGAAACCGGCGCTGGCGCGCGGCGAACTGCGTACCATCGCCGCCACCACCTGGTCTGAATACAAACAGTATTTCGAGCGTGACGCCGCCCTGGAACGTCGCTTCCAGATGGTGAAAGTTGACGAGCCCGACGATGACACCGCCTGCCTTATGCTGCGCGGCCTGAAGTCCCGCTATGCCGAACACCACAACGTGCACATTACCGATAATGCGGTGCGCGCCGCCGTCAGCCTTTCACGGCGCTACCTGACGGGCCGCCAGCTGCCGGACAAGGCCGTTGATCTGCTCGACACCGCCAGCGCCCGGGTGCGCATGAGTCTCGATACCGTACCGGAACCGCTGACCCACATTCGCTCGCAGATTACCTCGCTTGAAATGGAGAGGCAGTCGCTGCTGGAAGACATTGCGCTGGGTAGCCAGACGCACGGCGAACGCCTGGCCGCCATTGAGCAGGAAGAAAATGACCTTATCGTCGCGCTCGACGAACTGGAGACCCGGTACGGCGGAGAGCTGAAACTTACCGAACAGCTGCTGGAAAGTCGCCAGGATATCTCGCGCCAGAGCGAGATTCAGGCGCTGCAACAGCAGCTGAACGCCATGCAGCACAGCAACCCGCTGCTTTCTGCCGATGTGGATGTGCGCACCGTGGCTAACGTGATCGCCGACTGGACCGGCGTACCGCTGTCCTCGCTAATGAAAGACGAGCAGACCGGGCTGCTGACCCTGGAAAATGAAATCGGCAAACGTGTGGTCGGACAGGACGTGGCGCTGACTGCCATCGCGCAACGCCTGCGAGCAGCGAAAACCGGCCTCACGTCTGAAAACGGCCCACAGGGTGTGTTCCTGCTGGTCGGTCCGAGTGGTGTCGGTAAAACCGAAACCGCGCTGGCGCTGGCCGACGTGCTGTACGGCGGCGAAAAATCCTTAATCACCATCAATCTTTCCGAATACCAGGAGCCGCACACCGTTTCTCAGTTGAAAGGCTCACCGCCGGGCTACGTCGGTTATGGCCAGGGCGGCATCCTGACCGAAGCCGTGCGCAAACGCCCGTACAGCGTGGTGTTGCTGGATGAAGTGGAAAAAGCGCACCGCGACGTGATGAACCTGTTCTATCAGGTGTTCGACCGCGGTTTCATGCGCGACGGCGAAGGCCGTGAAATCGACTTCCGTAATACGGTGATCCTGATGACCTCCAACCTTGGCAGCGACCATCTGATGCAGCTGCTGGACGAACATCCGGAAGCGACCGAAGCGGATCTGCATGAATTGCTGCGCCCGATCCTACGCGATCATTTCCAGCCCGCGCTGCTGGCCCGTTTCCAGACCGTGATTTACCGCCCGCTTAATGAGCCCGCCATGCGCACCATCGTGGAAATGAAGCTGTCGCAGGTCAGCAAGCGCTTACATCGACACTACGGTCTGACCATGCACATCGAAGAGAGCCTGTACGACGCGCTGACCGCCGTCTGTCTGCTGCCGGATACCGGTGCACGTAACGTCGACAGCCTGCTCAACCAGCAAATTCTGCCGGTACTGAGTCAGCAGCTGCTGACCCACATGGCCGCCAGACAGAAACCACAGTCGTTATGCCTTAGCTGGAGTGAGGAAGAGGGTATCGGGCTGGAGTTTGACCGTACACAAGGAGTGCACGCATGAGCAGTAATCCCCCGATCAGATTCAGCCACAACCATCACTTGCTGTCGGTGAAGGGATGTGAGGCAGAGCTGGATGTGCTGGCCTTTGAAGGTGATGAAGCTCTGAGCACACCGTTCAGCTACCGGATTGAATTCACCAGCTGTGACCATGCCATCAGCAAAGAGATGATGCTGATGAAACCGGGCTCGCTGACGCTGCAGGCTCCGGTGAACCAGGGCTTTGGCATCAAAATGCAGCAGGCGGTGCGGGTGATTCAGGGCGTGGTGAGCGGGTTTGAGCGACTCAGTACCTCGAAAGACGAGACCTGTTATGCGCTGACGTTACAGCCACGCCTGGCACTGCTGGGGCGCTCGCACCAGAACGCGATTTACCAGGATATGTCGGTCCCGCAGATTGTGGACAAAATCCTCCGCGAGCGCCATGGCCTGCGTGGTCAGGATTTCCTTTTCTCGCTCAGCAAAGAATATCCGCGCCGCGAGCAGGTGATGCAGTACGGCGAGGACGACCTGCATTTTATCACCCGTCTGCTGGGTGAGGTGGGTATCTGGTTCCGCTTCACCACCGACACCCGGCTGAACATTGACGTGGTGGAGTTTTACGACAGCCAGCAGGGATATGAGAAAGGCCTGACGCTACCCTCGGTTCCGCCGTCTGGCCAGCATTCAGATGGCGTGGATTCGGTGTGGGGGATGGAGAGCCACCACCACGTGGTGCAGAAGCAGGTCAGCACCCGCGATTACAACTACCGCCAGGCCACGGATGACATGAACACCCTGGTGGACGCGACCCGTGGCGACAATACGACTTACGGCGAGGCATACCACTATGCCGACAACTACCTGACCCAGGGCAGCGCATATGACCGCAATCCTGCCCCGGAGTCCGGGGCGTTTTATGCCCGCATTCGTCATGAGCGCTACCTGAATGGCCAGACGCAGATTCATGCCATCACCAGCTGCCCGACCCTCTCTCCGGGTCAGGTACTGAAAGTCACCGGCGGGTACGAAGTGGCAGACGTGTTTGCTCAGGGAGTGGTCATCACGGCGATGCACAGCCATGCGCGGCGGGATGAAGATTTTGGCGTCAGGTTTGACGGTATCCCGGACAGCACCGATTTTGGCTTCCGTCCTGACCCAGGCTCACGTCCGGTGATGGCCGGCACGCTGCCGGCCCGTGTCACCAGTACCACCGAAAACGACACCTACGGCCATATCGACAAAGACGGCCGCTATCGCGTCAACATGCTGTTTGACCGTGATAACTGGGAGACGGGGTTCGAGAGCCTGTGGGTGCGTCAGTCGCGCCCCTACGCAGGAGATACTTACGGCCTGCACCTGCCGCTGCTGGCGGGCACCGAAGTGGCGATTGGCTTTGAGGACGGCAACCCGGACAGGCCATATATCTCCGGCGTGCTGCATGATTCGGCGCACGGCGACCATGTCACCATCCGCAACAATAAACGCAACGTGCTGCGCACCCCGGCGAACAACAAAATTCGCCTCGACGATGAGCGCGGGAAAGAGCACATCAAGGTCTCCACCGAATACGGTGGCAAGAGCCAGCTGAACCTCGGCCATTTAGTGGACAGCGAAAAGCAGCCGCGCGGGGAAGGCTTCGAGCTGCGCACGGATTCATGGGGCGCCATCCGGGCGCAGAAAGGGATATTCATCAGCGCTGATGGCCAGGCGAAGGCGCAGGGCCAGGTGCTGGAGATGGACCCGGCGGTCAGTAATCTCAGCGATGCCCGGGAACAAATGACCTCCATTTCAACGGATGCACAGACTGCCACCGCCAACCCGGCAGACCTGCAGGCGCAAATCAACCTACTGGAACAGCAACTGATAGACCTCAAAAAATCAGTGCTGCTACTCAGCGCGCCGGATGGAATAGCGCTGACCAGCGGCCAACATCTGCAGGTATCTGCTGGTCAGAACCTGATAGCCACAGCCGGTAAAAATGCCGACGTCAGCGTGGTGAAAAATCTGTTCATCGGGGTGGGTAATGCCCTGAGCGTGTTTGTGAGAAAGCTGGGGATCAAGCTCATCGCGAACCAGGGGCCGGTGCAGGTACAGGCGCAGAACGACCTGATGGAATTGCTGGCACGTAAAGAAATCAGCATTTTCAGCACGGAGGATGAAATCAAAATCATCGCGAAGAAGAAGATCACGCTAAATGGTGGCGGGAGTTATATCACACTGGATGTTAATGCCATTGAATCAGCGACAATGGGCGATTTCAGAACAAGAGCCGGGCATTATACCAGACAGACGCGAGCGCAGAATAAACCAACAATACCAGTGTTAGCAGCAAAAACATCTCAAGCAGATATTGATGGCTTATTAGATGAGAAAGACTGGTTTGAAATAATTTTAGTAGATGATTACGATCAACCAATCCCTTATGAACATTATCGGTTAACTACACCCGATGGTTTAGTTATGGAGGGGATGTTGGGGGAGGACGGGGTTGCACGAATTGAAAATATTTCATCCGGGGTTTGTGATGTGGTATTTCCTAATATCAAAAGGGATAGTTAACAGATGGTAGATAAAACCAATGTAACCTCTAAAAATCAAAGCGTTAAAGCTAAAACGGGTGAGCGGCATAAAGCTGTAGTCCAAAATGCATCAATGGAGATATTAATTGGTGGTCCTTATGTAAAAGACGGGGAAGATAAAACTTATGGGCATGTTGCGATAAGAGTTATTGCGTTAAAGAAGGATTATACCTATGACTACGGCCGATATGGAGCAACCCGTGGAGTCTTTAATGATGAAGGTGATGGAATAATTCGTGTTTGGTCAGATTTTTCAAAATATATAGCAGGTGAAAATTCTACAGGAAGGAAAACTGTCGGTTATGTGTTTAGCATAAAAGATGAAGATGCAAAAAAAATCATTGATCATTATAATGATTTTGTTAATGGTGCCAGTGTTGTTGCAAAAAACAAGGTGATGATATCGTATAAGACAAAATACGATTATGATGCGCTGAAAAGGAACTGCACAACGGTTAGTTTTGATGGGGCGAAAGTTGGCATTTCAGATATTGATAAGTCTCAAGCTCAATACAATAATGGACAAGGGCTTAGTATGACAGAAAAACTCGCGGCAAAGGCTTCTGGATGGCCTGGTAGAGTCTTCATGCCAGCGGATGCAGGTGCGATGTTGAAAAATAGAGATAGCCCTAAACCAGTGAAGATCAATCAGTATGGCAAGTGATTATACTAAAGTTAACGTTGCAAAATCAAAACCTTTGGTAATTTTTCATGACATATTATATGATGACTATTTGATAATCATAAGAGGTGTGGATGGGATATAAAATTAAGGTGTTAATGGTATTTTTTATATATCTCCTAATGGCTCATATTGCAAGAGGCACTCCATTGAAATCTTCTAAATTAGAGTATACAACAATTCCACTTTTGTTTGGAACTAATATGGATTATCAAGAATATTCTATATTACCACCAAAAGTAACATTAGCTCCCCAGCAGATATTTGATGAAGGATTTTCTCGTTATATATTGAAAGTTAAAGTTGAGAAAGGTTTTATTTACAATAAAAAAAATGATGAAATAATTCACCCTATTTGGTTGTCTTCTGCTTCAGATGTTGATATAGGAAGCTTGGCACTTTATCATCCCATATCAAAATCAGATCTTTTGGCAATAATAAGGAATAGTGGGATAACGCGTTCTCAATTAATAGATGTACTGAGACGATGGGACGATGAAATCGCAAAGAAATAATTTTTTGTTATTAGTGTGCCTTTTTGCTGTTTCTTATGTTTTTATTGAAAATAAACCTTATTTTGAGGAAAATACAATGGCAGTAGATAATGAATATCTAATCACAGAAACCCCTCTTATTATCCATGATTATCGTGGTGATAAATATTCTATTTTACCCGAGGGTGTTGCTCTTTACCCCATCGTTGGCGATAATAAACCTGAAGGCGAGTATATGATTTACGTTAATTATCAATCCCTTTCTGGTGAGTTAGAGTATTCTCCGGATACTGCTGATAGCAGTATTATAAATGAATTGTACCTGTCTAAACCTCCTGCTGATTTCAAGGTGAAAGATAATAAAGTTATAACAAAAAATGATCTTGTGCATTTACTCCAAAAAAGCACGTTAACTAAAAAAGATTTTTCTGAGATAATTTCTGAGTTTGACGAGTAACTATATATTTATTGTGTGTCTTTTGATAATGGTGAGTTAAATATATTGTTATTACCAAATGATATAGTTAGATGCATTACGCTTTATGTTCTTATGAATGCTCCATGTGCTGAAGCAGGAAGAAATGATTTAAATGACTTTGGGGTGTCTACACCTTCAGGGATCGGACCTGTCAAAGGAATGGGAACAGATCAGAGCACCGCAACAGGATGTTTTGTAAATCCATATCAGTACTATTTTAATTTTTCCGTAATAATATTTAATCAGAACAGCAATATTAGTTGGAATTAATTGCGGGGATGTTAGTGAATTCAGTGTGTAAGTATATACAATCTCTTATTCATTAATACATGTCTGGTTTTTAGAACATAATTTTTCTGCCGATGTGAAGCAGAGCTCGATGTACTGGCGGTTGAAGGCGACGAGGCCCTGAGCAAACCGTTCAGCTATCTATGCTTCTGGATCTTCTGGGCAGTCTGCGGAGCATGCATGGGCTTATTCCGGATTGTGTTATACCGATAAAATTTATGGAGAATAACTACATGAAATATATTCAAATTCTTGTGTTTTTTCTTGGTGCAGCCTTGAATGTCTCCGCGTCAGAAATCAAAGAAATATTTAACCGCCAGCAACCATTAAGGATTGAAGGTGTAATGATTACACCTCAAAAAGAACTAGCATCGCTATACAGTGATGGGATGCTGCATACCGTCGGTAATAAACAATATTTCCTTTTAATTAATGGTTTTCCTTCACACCCGGGGAACCCCACAGCACAGTGCGGGGCCGGGCAGGAAATGTATGCCGATATTTACCAGGTTGAAGCAAAAAAAGCGACCAGGGTACAACGTATAATGGTTGTCAGTTGCTGGCGTTCACTGGAGTTAGATAGCTGGCAGAATCAAGAAAATTTCTCATCGATTATATGGAATAAGGACGGGGTTATATTTGACTGGATTGTGCCGCCTAAATTTACCAACCTCCGCGCACAACTGAATCTTAATACTGTTTCACCTGAACTAGTCTTTATACCCTGATTATGCCGGTAAATCTTAAAATCATTCCCCCCGCAGCTTGGCGTCCGGCTCCCATCCGTTTTGGCTACTGGTTTTCGGCTCTGGGGGCGCTGGTTGTTGTGGCTGCAGTAACAGGTCTGGCACTTGATCAGCGGGGAGAGAGTACAAAACTTTGGATATTATTTGCTGTGGCCATCATGCTGGTCTGGTTACTAGTGTTTGTTCTGAGAGTGCTATTCTGGCTGTTTCAGCACAATAATGCTGATGGCTGGGACAGTAGGCGTGAAGAAACATTATTGTGGGAGACCCGACGGGGCCGCCGGGCGCTCCAGATCTTGCATGCAAGCGTGGATATTCCGTTACCAGAGGAACCGGGACAGACTCCGGTGACATTGTTAATGGAAGGGCCCTCAATACTCAAAAGCCAGACTGGTCGCGGTCGGGAAGACTATTGTTTACATACATTTTTTCCAACCCCTCCGACGGGGCAAGAGAGTGATGATTCACTGGAGCCAGAACAGCAGGATCTGATGGTGTTTCAGGCCCGGCTTCAGAAGCTACTGGCTGATGTTGCAATTGCACTTGCACCATTTTCCCCGAAGCAAACGCTCGCGGTGCTGTTTGAGGTCGACACCTCTATTTTGCCACGTCGTTTCATCCCGGCCTGGCATGACAGCCTGAAAGAGGCCGGCATTGCGCAGCTGATTGAATATGTTGACGGCCACGGTGCGCAGTTTATTGATGAGTGGCTTGATAACCGCATCAATGACAAATCACTACTGCTCATCATTGCTGCTCAGATCGCCCCTGAAATTCGGCAGGGAAGTGCAGAGGCAATAGTGGCGTTGCTGTTGGGCAATAGACTTACGCAGAACACGGTACCGCCACTGGCGTGGTTACACCGCCCGGAACGAACCGATCCACAATTACTTGACGAAGGCATAGCGCAGTCAGCTGACTGGGTACCCCTGGAGGCAGGGCAGGTTAAACACCTTTGGCTCAGTGGTCTGACGGTAGAGGAGGCTTCCGCCGTTATCCCGGCGATGGCGATACCGCTTCTTTCCGGCGTACCGTCACCGGCAGGCCGTCATAACACCGATCTTATCATAGGACATGCTGGTTGCGTGTCCCCGTGGTTGGCCGCAGCCGTAGCGACCCTTGCTGCGCAGCAGACCGACTCCACGCAACTGGCTATCAGCGCCGATCGTGGCACCGGGGCACTCTGGGTACAGGCCATTACCCCGTCTGATTCAGGGGTAAACAGGGAGCATAAATTGTGAAACATATTTTCACGCTTGTTTCACAGCAGGTTGTTCCTCTGGGTTTTCATTACGTTTTTAATGGCTGGGGTGCCCTTTCTGAGCTGGCTTGTCTTGCAGCACCCTGATGCGCTGGGTCTGATGGCTGGCACGGCCACTGGCAGATGAGACTGTTTGTGGCTACCCGACTGGGGATTTCATTCACCGTGCTGGTGTTTCTGCAAACTCACTTTGGCGGGCTAAGTGAGTTTAAGCAGCATCTTGCCCATGCGTCCACCGACGAAGAAGCGAAATCGATCAATTCGCCACAGTGGCTCTCTCGCTTTCATACAATATCGCCCGTGACATGCGCGAACATCTCCTCTCAGCTTACAGCTTCGTCTGGTGTTCAAAAGTCCGTCTGCTGCTGGTTGGGGGGGATGTGGATTAGCTGCGTGAGCACAATTGGGCTGAAGGCCACGGCTAGGTGCTAATTTCCGGGGGAAGGGGACCCTAAAGCGGAGCCGGATACGGGAAGAAATGGAGCTGTATGCACTGGCTGAATGGGGCCGCAGGCAGCAGAAACGGCGTTATGTGCAGACAGAAGTGCAGACACGCATGAAAGTAAAAAAGTAAGGATAACGCGATGGCGGTTGGACATTTTTTGTTTCAGGATGACAAGACAAGCTGCGGTGGGGTGATCACAGAAGGAATGCCCGCTCACATGCATTTTGGGAGATTGCAGGCCTGCGAGGAGCACAGCGTAACCTGTGGTAAACACCCCGGTCTTTTTAAAATTATGGGGGGCTTACCTGACGATTTTATTCATGGTCGCCGTATCGCCGGTACGCTGCATAGCAGAAGTACCTGCCCGTGCCGGGCTGAATTTATTCCATCGATATACACCGACACATATGAATTTATTCCCCAATAGAGCAAAGGCGGTCATAACTTCGCCGAACCGGATAATCCTGTCAATGTCGGGCCATCGGTATTCGCAGCGAGGCCGTACTTCTGATCGTGTCGTGGTAATACACACCAGTCAATACGGCTAGGGTCAGTGGAGGCGATAAGCGGAGTGCTACAGGGAAACTGCCTGGCACAGGACGTTCTTCCGCCGCTTGTCTTCCTTCACTGCCCTGAAATCGGTGAAGGTTAGGTGGATGCACTGCACTCTGCCATGCTCTTCTGGGGACCGGCTAATGCTGAAATGCCAAATAACCTTTGGCTCAGTGGTGCGGCTGCTGAAATCGAAGTGTATGCCACGCTGATGAAAACCATCGATGCTAAGGGCCTGAAAAGTATTGACTCGTTGATGGGGCTTCACAGCTTTCATTATTCTCTGGTGTTACCAACGCTGCACTCTAGCTTGCTTTGGCTGTTGCCACACAATCAATACAATAACTGGCACACCATTTACTGGTATGTCGTGAACACAAATGGAAAGGTCTGGAATATGGTTGTATCCCCTGTGACTTCTGCTAAGGAGGGTGAGGCATGAGGCGATTTTTCTCGCTGTTTAAGAAACCGGAAATTGTATTCTGGCTTATGGTGTTAATAGTGCTAGTCGGTAGTATTGTTGTGGTGGGCATCGTTTACTGGCGACCTGAAAGGCTACAGCTCACCAGGGATACTTCTGTCTGGTATACCTGGCTGAGCGGTACTGTTGCAGCAAGCATTGCTTTGGTCGTAATGGGCATCTTTCTGTTCTTTGGTGCTCGCGCTGAAGGTAAGCGCAGTTTCAGTAAAGAGCTGCAACACGCGCAGGGTGATGATGTTAAGGTGTCTCCAAAGAAAGAGGCGGTGCCCGTATCTGCTACGGTGACGATCAGTCAACAAATTCGCGCCTACCTTCGCCGTCGATATACCTTCTTCTGGCACCAGAAAACCCGTCTGTTGTTAATCACCGGCGATGAGGCGGCAATCGAACAGCTGGTACCTGGCCTGCAGGAAAACCAGTGGCTCGAAGGCAACCGCACGGTCCTGATTTACGGCGGCAGCTTGGCCTCAGACATCGACAGTGATAAATACACCGCGCTGCGTAAACTGCGTCGCGGGCGCCCACTGGACGGCATTGTTCGCGTCATGCCGCAGTCGCTTAATCTGACCCCGCAAATCAGCGACAACGATTTACGCGGACTGGAAAAAATCAGTGAACTGCTCCGTTATTCCGCCCCGGTCTGGCTATGGCAACTGTGTGACAGCAAGTGGTCGCAGGCAAAACGCACTGAACAGCCGGTAGGGGCCAGTTTCCCGCTGCGTGCTGAGCCTGACGATATTACCCGCCAGCTTGAGCTGATGCTGCCGGCCCTGCGAACGCAGGGGGTGAGTCAGGTCACTGAGAACAACAGACACGACTTCCTGCTGCGCCTGGGCCAGCACCTCAAAGACGGCGGCATCGCCCGCTGGGTTCAGCAACTGGTGCCATGGCTGTCTGCCTCACAGCAGCGCGTTCCGCTGCGAGGCCTGATGTTCAGCCTGCCGGAGAATAAACCCGCCGCTATCGCAGGAGAGACAGCCGGTGCCGCACCTGCCGACGCTGAGAAATATATCCCGGAATCACAACGCCATGCGCTGATCCTGCCGGTAACCTGGCAGGGCATTGTAGATGACTGCACCCGCGTGCGTGGTCGCCGTGTCGGTATGGCCTGGGAACAGACGCTGGCCTGGACGCTGATGGCCATTATCGGTGTCTGGGGGGCGGGAACGCTGCTGTCGTTTGCGGCCAACCGTCTGCAGATTGTCTCCGTGGCGCAGCAGGCGCATGCTCTGGTGGAGCATCCTTCCGTATCGGATTACCAGCTGACGGCCCTGCATACGCTGCGTAATCACGCCGGCCGCCTGCAGCACCGTATTCAGGAAGGCGCACCCTGGTATCAGCGCTTTGGTCTCGATCATAATCAGCAGCTGCTGAGTGCGATGCTGCCGTGGTACGGCGTGGCGAGCAATCGGCTGATCCGCGATCCGGCTAATACTGCTCTTACGCAAAAGTTGAACGCGCTGGCAAATTCTGCACCGAACAGCGACCTGCGCGCTCAATTGGCGAAACCAGGTTATGACCAACTGAAGGCCTGGCTGATGATGTCTCGTCCGGATAAAGTCGATGGTGCGTTCTATGCGCAAACCCTGAAAACCGTGCAGCCGACTCGGATGGGTATCTCCACCGGACTGTGGCAGAGCCTGTCGCCGGATTTATGGGCCTTCTATATCTCCGAATTACCAAAACAGCCGCAGTGGAAAATCACGCCAGATTCGCAGTTGGTAAGCCAAAGCCGTCAGGTGTTGTTGCAGCAGATTGGCCGCCGCAATGCAGAAAGCACGCTGTATGAAAATATGCTCAAATCCGTGCGGCGTAACTTTGCCGATGTATCGCTGGAAGACATGACCAGCGGCACTGATGCCCGCCGCCTGTTCACCACTGATGAAGTGGTACCGGGCATGTTCACCCGTCAGGCGTGGCAAGGTGGGATTCAGCAGGCTATCGAGAAAGCGGCGAATTCCCGACGCGATGAAATTGACTGGGTATTAAGTGATTCCCATAAGGCCGTCTCCGCTGACTTGTCGCCGGAAGCCCTGAAAGCACGTCTGACGCAACGTTACTTCACCGACTTTGCCGGCAGCTGGCTGAGCTTTCTCAACAGCCTGCACTGGAATCCGGCAAACAACATTGCTGACGTTACCGATCAACTGACGCTGATGAGTGATGTCCGTCAGTCGCCACTGATTGCCCTGATGAATACCCTCGCCTGGCAGGGACAGACCGGCCAGCAAAGCGAAGGCCTTTCGGATTCCATCATCAAATCGGCTAAAGATCTGGTAGGCGGGAAAGACAAACCTGCGATTGATCAGTCTGCGGCAGGGCCGCAGGGGCCGCTGGATGACACCTTTGGACCACTGCTTCAGCTTCTGGGTAAAAACAAAGCCAGTAACGTCATGTCGGCGGACAACTCCCTGAGCCTGCAAACCTATCTGACCCGCATTACCCGCGTGCGTTTACGCCTGCAGCAGGTGGCAAGCGCCTCCGACCCGCAGGAGATGATGCAGACCCTGGCCCACACCGTGTTCCAGGGTAAGAGCGTCGATCTGACCGACACCCAACAATACGGCAGCCTGGTGGCGGCAAGCCTTGGCGAAGAGTGGAGCGGTTTTGGCCGCACGATGTTTGTCCAGCCGCTGACCCAGGCCTGGGAAACGGTTTTACAACCCTCTGCGGCCAGCCTCAATGACCGCTGGAGCCGCTCCGTGGTGGCGAACTGGCGAACGGCTTTTGACGGTCGTTTCCCGTTCTCGGTGAGTAAAAGTGACGCTTCATTACCGATGCTGGCGGAGTTTATCCGTAAGGACAACGGGCGCATCGACCGCTTCCTGACCTCGGAGCTTAACGGCGTACTGCACAAAGAGGGCAGCCAGTGGGTGCCGGATAGCGCGCACAGCCAGGGGCTGACCTTTAACCCGGCCTTCCTGAAAGCGGTTAATCAGCTGAGCCAGCTCTCCGACATTCTGTTTACCGACGGTAGTCAGGGGATAAGCTTCGAGCTGCAGGCCCGCCCGGCAGCGCAGGTGGTGGAAACCCAGCTGACGATTGATGGGCAGCAGCTGCACTACTTCAATCAGATGGCCGACTGGCAGTCCTTCCGCTGGCCGGGAGATTCGTACAAGCCGGGAACTATGCTCACCTGGACCACGGTCAACGCCGGTGCGCGCCTGTTTGGGGATTACAGCGGCACCTGGGGCTTTATTCGCTGGCTGGATCAGGGTAAGCGTCAACAGCTTGACCGCAGCCAGTGGATGATCAGTTTTACCGCCCCGGACGGTCGAACCCTGCAGTGGGTGCTGCGCTCGCAACTTGGAAAAGGCCCGCTGGCGCTGCTTGCCCTACGCGGCTTTACGCTGCCAGATCAGATTTTCAGCGTGGATAGCGCCGCTATGGCCCAGGCGCTGATGGCCAATACGGGGAACAGCGACATGGACGGAATGGAATAATGAGCACTTTGCCGAATCTGGTTGCCGCCTGTCAGGCGGATGAAGCCCTGCTGCGAGAGCAGGCACAATCACACACTGAAAACTGGCAATCCTGGCTTACTCCTGTCAGCGATGCGAATCCGACCGGGGAAGATCCTGGGTATGACGATGATTTCCAGCGTATTCGTGAGGAGGTTAACAAACTCTCCGGCATTGATACCGGACTGATTTGTCAGTTGGCGGAAAAGTTGCTGACCAGCGCGGCTAAAGATATCCGGGTTGCCACTTACTACTGTTGGGCTCGTCTGCATCAGGATGGTGAAGCAGGTTTTGCCGAAGGGCTTGAACTGTTGGGGGGATTACTGCAGCGCTATGGTAGGCAGCTTTACCCGCAGCGTGACCGCAGCCGTAAAGCAGCACTGGAGTGGCTGGCGGGTACCCGTGTCCTGGACAGTCTTTCACTTTACCCGGAAGTCGTGCGTGAAGATGCACAGCGTACCGCTGGGGCGCTGTTACTCGTCAGTGACGGCCTGGAAACTGAGCCGGAAGCATCACGGCCGGAGCTGAATGCGCTGTACAGTGCACTGGAATCCCGTCTGATGAAGTCTGGGGGCGTGGATGCTGTGGTCCCGCAGAACGTTGGTAACAAGGCCCAGTCGCCAGCTTCATCATATACGACAGAACATGACGCGCCTGTCCTGAACCGTATCACCTCAGGCCAGGATTTGCTGGCCCAGGCCCGTACCCTGACGGGCTACCTGCGTGAACAGCCGGATGGCTGGCTTGCTGCTCACCGGCTGATGAAAAGCCTGCGTCATGACACCCTGAGCGCGATACCGGCACCGGATGCAGAGGGTAAGACTCGCATCGAACCGCCCCGGGCAGATCAGCGTGCCATGCTTAAACGGCTGTACCTGCAGCAAAGCTGGCTTGAAATTCTGGAGCAGGCGGACAGCACCTTCTCGCGTGGCGCTAACCATCTCTGGCTGGATTTGCAGTGGTACACGCATCAGGCCCTGATGAAATTGGGCCGGGATGTGCTGGCCGACATCATCGCCGCCGACCTGAAAGGCCTGCTGCGCCGCCTCACCGGGCTTGAAACCCTGGCCTTCAACGACGGTACACCGTTTGCTGATGAGGTCACGCTGAACTGGATAAACCAGAGCGTGCTGGACGATATGGTCGGCTGGCGGGATGAACCGATTATTGCTGCCAGTGAGACGGATAACGACATTTTGGCCCTTGAGCCGGAAGCGCTGGAGAAAGCGGACAGCGAAGGGCTTGATACAACGCTTCGCTGGTTGCAGACACGTCCGGGTATGGACTCCATAAAAGACAAATGGCTGCTGCGTCTGCTGATGGCTCGTGTGGCAGAGCAGAAGGGCAAAAATGAACTGGCGTTACATTTGCTGGGTGAACTCGATGGTGCGTCACAGTCCATTACCCTCACGCAGTGGACACCTGCGTTGTTGTTTGAAGTGAAATCCCGTCGCCTAAGACTGCTGCGCATGAAAGCCGCCCGCAGTGAAACCGATAAATCACGCCTTCAGACGGAGATGGAACTTCTTTTGTCCGGTCTGATTGCGCTCGATCCGGCCAGCAGTGCAGTGCTATGCGGGTAGCTATCCCACTTAAAATAAAGAAAAAAAACAGGTGTTTATGGATGATTTAACCCTACGTTATTACGACGCTGAAATGCGCTACCTGCTGGAAGCTGGTGAAGAATTTGCCCGTGCTCACCCCGAGCAGGCGGCAATGCTCAATCTCGACAAAGCGGGCGCGCGCGACCCATATGTGGAACGCCTGTTCGAAGGCTTTGCCTTTCTGATGGGCCGGCTGCGTGAAAAGCTTGATGACGACCTGCCTGAACTGACCGAAGGGCTGGTCAGCCTGCTGTGGCCGCATTACCTGCGCACCATTCCGTCAATGTCGGTGGTGGAGTTCACCCCTGACTGGCGTGAGATGAAAGAGCAGATGCGCATCGTCAAAGGCTTTGAGGTGAACTCACGGCCGATCGGTGAGAAGGGCACGCGCTGCCGGTACACCACTACCCAAGAAATCACCCTTCAGCCGCTGTCGCTGGAGCACGCCCGCCTGTCGACTGACCCTGACGGACGTTCGGTCATCAGCCTGCGCTTTAACTGCAGCCATCTCGCCGACTGGAGCCGTGTCGATCTCAGCCAGCTCCCGTTCTATTTCAACGCAGACGCACCGCTGGCCTGCGCTATGCATGAAGCCTTTACCATGAACACGGCGCGCCTCTGGTTGCGGATGCCGGGCGACATGGGCAGAAGACCGCTCGACGGGTATTTCAGCGCGCTGGGTTTTGGCGATGACGACGTTCTGTGGCCGAAAGGGAACAGCAGTTTTAGTGGTTATCAACTGCTGCTGGAATATTTCACCTTTCGCGAGAAGTTCATGTTCACCGGCCTGCGCGGGCTGGAGACTGTGGAATTCCCGGCTGAGCTCCCATGGTTTGAAATCGACGTGGTACTGGCTGAGCGCTGGGCGCATGACTTCAGCTTTACCGAAAAGCACCTGCGCCTGAACTGCGTGCCGGTGATTAACCTGTTCCCGCTGGAATCCGACCCGCTGACGCTTAATTCATTGCAGGCCGAATATATGTTGCGTCCAATGCGCGTGCAGGATGGCCATACCGAGATTTACGCCGTGGATTCGGTGATGTCATCAAGCCAGCATACCTACGTGCCGTTTTCGAGCTTCCGCCACAAAGGCGGAATGATGCGCCATGAAGCACCGGAGTATTACTACCACACGCGCGTGCGCCGTGGCCCGTCCGGGCTGCATAACACCTGGCTTATCCTCGGCGGTGAAGCCTTTGATAACCACACGGTACCGGAAGACGAAAGCCTGTCGCTGACGCTCACCGGCACCAACGGCCAGTTGCCCCGACGAGCACTGCAAAGCACGGTGCTCGATACGGTGATGAAAACCACCTCGGCCAGTATCGCCGTGCGTAACCTGTGTGCGCCAACGTTACCCTGTTATCCACCGGCGCAGGACCGTTTCCACTGGCGCGTGCTGAGTCACCTCGGCAGCGGATTCCTGTCGATGATGGATAATGCCGACGTGCTGCGAGGCACCCTGGCGCTGTATGAATGGACCGACAGCGAGATGAACCGCCGCCGGCTGGAAGCCATCATTGACGTGACGCACAGCGAAACTGAGCGCTTCGAACAGGGCTACCTGGTGCGCGGCGTGCAGATTGAGGTGACGCTGGACAGTCACGGCTTTGCCGGACGCGGCGATATCTGCCTGTTCGGCGAGATGCTGAGCCGCTTCCTGGCGCTCTACACCGATATCTATCTGTTTAACCGCCTGATTATCATTCTGCAACCAACCGGAGAGCGCCTGGAATGGGAAGAGAAGCACAACCGCCGTATCCCCGGCTGACTCCGCGGCTGGAGGCTGACCTCAACCGGATTAACTTTTACCGTTTCTGCCAGCTGCTGGAAAAACGGAATCCGGAGCGGCCGCTGATGGGCTCAACCAGCCATCCTGGCGACGACCCGGTGCGGTTTGCGCCGCATCCCGGAATGGGCTTCCCGGCGAGTGAACTGAAGGCCGTTGAATATGACGAGGATGATGACAGCAAGCCGCCGCGGGTACGCACCACCTTTATGGGAATGTACGGTGTTGACTCCCCGCTGCCGACGGCCTATCTCGATGACATCACTCAACGAAGGGAGGGCCATGAGGCGCTGCAGGGCTTCCTCGATATCTTCAGTCACCGCATCCTGACGCAGTTTTACCGCATCTGGCGTAAATACTCTTACCCGGCCACGTTTGAACCCGGCGGCACCGACACTATTTCACAGTCACTGCTTGGCCTTGTGGGGCTGGGCATTCCAGGCACGGCAAATCATATTGCCACACCGGTGTCGCGCTTTCTGGCGCTGCTTGGCGTGCTGCGACAACCGGGCAAAACCCAGGAAGGCATGCAGGCGCTGGTGACTCTTCTGGCCCCGAATACCAGCGTAAAGGTCAGCCCTTATTGTCTGCGACCTGTGGAAATTAGTCAGCCATTAGGTTTTTACGCTGATGATGACTTTCTGCTCGATGGCAACACGCCATTGGGGGATGAAGCCATGGATGCCAACAGCCAGCTGTTGATAGCGCTGTCGACAAATAATGAACAGGAAGTGCAGGGCTGGAAGCCGGATGGGCTGTTGTATCAGGACTTTCTGGTGATGCTGCGAGTGTATTTAGGCTGGCGTTTTAAGGCAAAAATCCGCCTGACGGTCAGTACCCGCCTCCTGACGCCTCCGCCGCTCGGCGACGGGGTATTCTGGTTGGGGATGAACGGCGTGCTGGGCGCTGAGGGAGATGAACTCCCTGAAGATATTCCTGAAAGCTTTACGACTGAGCTGGGCTATTACAGCGGCCTGCAGTCCGCAATACCAAAACAAGGAAACCGACGTGTTACGTACAAGTTTGACTAAACCCGCTCTCTGGTTGCTACCTCTGGTGGCGATCGGCCTGACAGGATGCGGCCTGACGCAAAGCGTCACCGACGGCACTAAATCCGCATTCACCTCCGTCTTTTATAAGAAAATTAAAATACTGCATCTGGATTTTACCGCGCGTGAAGCGCTGAATACCGACGCTCGCGAGAATAATTCGCTGTCAGAATCGGTCGTTGTTCGAATTTATCAGTTGAAGGACCGTAAAACCTTCGACAAGACCGTCTATCAACAACTGCTGAAGGACGGGGACACTGTCCTTAAAGCCGATTTGCTCGCCAGCCGCGATGTGGTGGTAAAACCCGGGGGCGACGCAAGTCTTGATATGCCGATGGAAGCTGATGCTCAGTTCGTGGCGGTGGTGGGGTTGTTCCGTTATCCGGATATGGAGAATAACACCTGGAAATTGGTCATTGAGCGAGAAGAGCTGGATCCGGATAAGCCTCGCATTCTGGAAGCCGGTAATAACCATCTGGTATTACAGCCGGTTAAGGACAAGTGATGTCTCAGGGACACAATACGCCTTCGCTGTATGAAATGCTGACAGGTAACTTCACCGGTGGCCTCGATCTCCATCAGGTCAACGAGCAAAACCAGGTGATTTTGTCGGTACTCGACAATATGCAGCGCATTCTCAACTGCCGTGCCGGGACGCTGGCGCATCTGCCGGACTACGGTCTGCCGGATATGACCAAAATCCTGCAAGGGATGCCAGGGACTGCGCATCAGCTGTTGAAGACCCTCTCCGACGTGCTGCTCAAATATGAGCCACGCCTGAAAAGCATTAACGTCATTCTGCTCGACCAGCACATTCCCGGTGAACTCCGTTACGCCATTGATACCGAACTGAAAGGTATCGGCCTTGTGCGCTACGGTACCGATTTCATGCCGGAAGGCCGGGTGCTGATTCGCCACCTCAAACAGCAAAACTATCTGGACACCAAAGCCCATATGCAGGGCTCTTTCATCTGACGAAGACAACAGGGACAGCATGTCAGCCAAAGCACGATTTCTAAAAAAACTGCAGGAGCAGCATCCCCGCAGTCGCGCGTTTGACAGCAAAAGCGAAGCCGATATTGCCGAGTTTTGTGAACGAATGGGACAACTTCAGGAAACAATGGAACGCTGGCTTACCGATACGGGGATTTCCGCAGAGGCCGTTTCCGTGTTGCTGGTCGAGTTTTTGATTGGTGGCAGGGCGTTCAACGTGCCGGGGATCCACCCGCGGTATGAAAACCGGATGATGAAGTTCACGCCGGTGTTTTTGTACGGGCAGGGGGTTGTCGGCTGTGTGGAAGTGACGCTCTGCGCGCAGGGGCAGATAACCTCAATGTACCGCCTGTTTATGCGCTCAAGCGACGACGTGAGCTGGACCTGCAGCGTCAGCGGTAATATGGCGGCACCTCGCGTCACCTTTAACGAAGATGCCTTTTTCGACATGATTGGCGCGCTGCTGCCCGATTAATCCCCGCCTTTTTCTTATCCTCAGGGATGAAACCACTATGCACGATGTACAACCCCGCCCGGTGAAAACCGGCAGTGACCCACGTCAGCTTCCCGACTTTATTGCGCTGCGCGAAGAGATGGCCAGGCTGACGCATCCGGCGCGCCCGGATGTGAACTGGCCGCAGGTGGAGACGCTGTGTCTCTCTCTGTTTGAACTGAACGGCGTCGAGTTGCAGACCGGCGCGTGGTACACGCTTGCCCGCAGCCATCTGGCGCGTATAAACGGCCTGAATGAAGGGCTGACGATCCTGAATGCGCTACTGATCCACCAGTGGGCACAGCTTTGGCCGCAGTCGGTACATGCGCGTGTGGAGATCCTTAACGGTCTTTTTCAGCGCCTACAGAAGCTGTTCCGCACTTTTACGCTCGGGCACGGAGATCTACCGGCGCTGATGCAGACCGAAGGACTGCTGCAGGGCATGAATGACATTCTGACTCGCCAGGAGCTGAAGCATGCCTGTCAGACGGGACCACTGATGCAGCAGATAAATAGCGTACTGACCCGTCTGGAAAACAGTTCAACACCGGACAGCACGCAGCCTGCGGTTACGCTTCCGCCACAGGCGCTGGCCGCAGTGCCTGCAGAAGCAGAAGCCCTGCCCGTCAGTCGCCTCGTGTACGTCAATCGCCCTGAACCTGAGGTGAGCGTACAGGTGGTGCGCGAAACACCGCCACCGCCGAAGCGCTGGCCGGTGTTTCTGGCGGGGGCTGGTTCCGCTCTGGTGGTCTGCGCGATTGCATTAGCAGGCTGGCACTATGCGCATCGGGTAGATGAGTCCGCAGGGGCGCTCGTTGCTTCCATTGCTTCGCTGCCTCAGGCGCTGAACAGCAAGCAAATTCAGGCGATACAGCAAGATAAACTGAGGCCAGACCTGGCAGCCTGGCTGAAAAGTGCGTCTTCGCAGCTCGACAGGCTGGCTGTGCTGCCGCCTGACTGGGCGTATCACTATGGTAACGGGCTGCTGGCACAAGCAAAGGCGCTGTGGCCTCAGAAGCCAGAAGTGGCTGAGCTGCAGCTGAAATGGCAGCAGCGGCAGGCCGAAAGCAAGCTTCCGCCAGACTCCCTCACCGGATGGCATAACGGTATGCAGCAGCTGCAGGCGCTGACTGACAAACTTAACGGCCTCGACGGGCAAAAGGGGAAATACATTACCGTCAGCGAACTGAAATCGGTGGTGTATGAAATGACCAGGAGCTTCAGCCAGACGGTTCCTCTGGAGGAACAGCTGCGCCTGATGCAAAGCCAGCAAGGAGACGCCGCGCTGGCGACGCAGCAGCAAATCCAGCGCCACCTGAATGGAGTGATTCAGGTATATGGTGAACAGGGCAGTAAAGAGGGGTTTTAGTGAACGTCTGGCAACACCAGAATGGTGTCCCCTGCAGGAATCGAACCTGCAACTAGCCCTTAGGAGGGGCTCGTTATATCCATTTAACTAAGGGGACGAAGCGGCGGGAGTATAGCGTTTTTTTCCTTGTTCGTTAAGCATCTATGGGTTGACTGCTTAAACTCTCGCCACTTAAGGGTGTTTTTTCGCCTTGAGCCGCTCCTTTTTGTCGTTGCTCATGTCGTTACGGATCTGCGCGTGGCTGAGCAGCGCAAAAATAAAAGTGCCGCCGCAAATGTTGCCAGCCAGCGTCGGCAGTGCGAAAGGCCAGATGAAGTCTTGCCAGGGCAGCGAGCCGTTGAAGACCAGGTAGAAAATCTCAACGCTGCCGACAACGATATGGGTGGTATCGGCGAGCGCAATCAGCCAGGTCATCATAATGATCACCACGATTTTGGCCGCGCCGGCGGCGGGAAACATCCATACCATGGTCGCCACCAGCCAGCCGGAAATAATCGCATTGGCAAACATTTCAGACGGCGTATTTTCCATGACCTTTAAACTGATCTCCTGGAACGCGCCGCGGGTGGCATCGTCAAAAATCGGCATCATATTAAAGGCCCAGGCCGCAATTGCCGTACCGACCAGGTTACCTATAAGCACCACGCCCCATAGACGTAGCAGGAGGCCAATATTCCCGGGCGTCGGCTTATGCATGATAGGTAATACCGCGGTGACGGTATTCTCGGTAAACAGCTGCTGGCGAGCCATGATGACAATAACAAACCCGAAGGTATAGCCCAGATTCTCCAGTAAATAACCACCGGGAAGTTCGCTCAGGTGAACATGGAAAATCCCTTTCGCCACCATCGAGGCCCCCATCGACAGGCCGGCGGCTACCGCTGACCACAGAAGAGCAAGGGCATCGCGCTCCAGCTCTTTTTCTCCCTCCTGACGGATCTCTTCATGGGTGGCCATCGCACGTGAGGGCAGGCGCTTCTCGTTGACCTCAATCGGTTCGCCATCCTGTTTTTCATCGCTTTCAACCTCCACCTCTTCGCTATGAGGACGTTCGTGAGGTTTGGGATCTGTCGTCATGGCATTTCCTCCTGCATTTTTTCGTTCTCATAAGCGTAGAGATGTTTCACCCGACCGGCCCGGGATAACCTCCTAAATTTTTCCTAATGGCAAGAATAGCAATACGGATATTGCAAAATATGTATAGAATCAGGGCGCAACAATTATGCCAAAGAAGGCTATGCTGAAAGCAGGCACCAGATTGCAATTTGCTTCGGGCGATATCGTAATGGAGGCAGCAGTCCCCGGATAACCCACAGCAATAGCCAAAATTAACAGGGAGACACCTATGAATTTTCGCCTGTCGGCGCTTGCGCTTGGCGCCACATTGCTGGTGGGATGTGCCAGTTCCAGCTCTGGCGATCTGCCGCAGGGGCGTTCAGACCCGCTTGAAGGGTTTAACCGTACGATGTTCGACTTCAACTTTAACGTGGTGGATCCGTACGTGCTGCGTCCGGTTGCCGTCGCCTGGCGTGATTATGTCCCGCAGCCGGCGCGCAACGGGCTGAGTAACTTCACCAGCAACCTTGAAGAACCGGCGGTGATGGCGAACTACTTCCTGCAGGGCGATCCCTATAAAGGTATGGTGCACTTTACCCGCTTCTTCCTTAACACCCTTCTCGGGATGGGCGGTCTGATTGATGTCGCTGGGATGGCCAACCCGAAACTGCAGCGTGTTGAACCGCACCGCTTTGGTAGTACCCTGGGTCATTATGGCGTGGGTTACGGTCCTTATGTACAACTGCCGTTCTATGGCAGCTTTACGCTGCGTGATGAAGGCGGTGACATGGCTGATGGTCTGTATCCGGTGCTTTCCTGGCTGACCTGGCCGATGTCCATCGGTAAGTGGGCGGTTGAAGGGGTTGAGACTCGCGCTCAGCTGCTGGACTCCGATGGCCTGCTGCGCCAGTCTTCCGACCCGTATATCATGGTTCGCGAAGCCTACTTCCAGCGTCATGACTTTATTGCCAACGGCGGTAAACTGACGCCGGTCGAGAACCCTAACGCTCAGGCGATTCAGGGCGATCTGAAAGATATCGACTCGCAGTAAACGCGATTAAATATGACAATAAAAAAGGGTGAACTTGCGTTCACCCTTTTTTTATACTGCCAGACCGATCAGAAGCGGTAGTTGAAGTTCGCGCCGTACAGCCAGGCTTTGCCTTCAGAACGGAAGGTGTAAGGACCTTCTTTAATTTCTACGTGCTGACCATGCATGTAGGATACGCCCACGTCAACAGAGGCATCTTTATTGAAGGCGTAGGTGGTACCCGCGCTCAGCCACAGACGGTCCTGATCCGGAATGGAGATGGATCGGTTGGAGGCCGGTACCGGGCTATCATCGAAGGCGATACCGGTACGGAAGGTCCAGTTATCGTCGTAGTAATAGGTGGTACCGAGAGCGATGCGGTAGGCATCTTTAAAGCTCTCATCTTTATAGAACAGCGTTTGGCCATCGGAACCAGTAGCTTTCAGCTCCTGGAACTGGCTCCAGCTGGTATAAGCAAGGCTATAGTGCACGGCCCATTTTGGCGCGACGCGGTTGTAACCTGACAATTCCCACATTTCTGGCAGGTTCAGCGTCAAAGAGCCCGGGATTGTCGAACCGCCGGTTGGGTAAGGGAAGCCCGGGACAGCCGTATTCATATTGCTACGATAATCACCGTCGAAATCGATTTTAACTTCAGACCGGTAGGTTAGGCCGTAGCGGTTGTTTTTGTCCACTTCATACAGAATACCCGCGTTCCAGCCAAATCCCCACTTATCACCTTTCAAGCGAGCAATCTGTTGATCCGCTGGAATCGCTGCTAGCTGCTGCGCTTTGGCAATCGCTGCTGGCCGCGCAGCAGCTGGTAAATTAGGCACCTGCTGCATAATCTGGCCCGCAGCGAGCATACCGGCATCGCCAGCATAACGTTCAATTTTCGCCTTGGCGTAGACCGCATCAAAGCCAAGACCAAAACTCCAGTGGTCGTTAAGGCGATAAGCACCGCTCAGGTTCAGGTTGACAGTTGTCAAATCTGTTTGGCCGCCCATGGTCCCGGCAGCATAATCGTCGGCGTACTCGGTAGCCAGACCGTAGTTAGAAGTAATTGAAGCCCCCCAACCAAACCGATCGTTAATCGGGGCAACGTAATGTAAATTCGGCACCCAAGCGGTTGGGGCAATATTGTCAGCATTCAGACTTTTGCCAGATGGCGACTTGCCAGAAATATTCACATCGGGATCAATAAATATCGCACCGGCGGACATCGTTGGGCGATCGAACATCATAATCAATGCCGGGTTACGGCTGGCATTGCCCGCATCGTCAGCAATTGCGCCCTCACCGGAATAGGCGCGGCCCAGACCTGATGAAGAGAATTCGTTTAACTGGAAGCCTGCTGACCAGGCCTGTGTTGAAACAAGTGCTACAGCCACTGCGAGGGCAGATTGGGTAAAGCGGGTTTTCTGGCTCATGCCCATAACCTCATTGAGTTATTTTTATTTAAACTATGTTACATGCCGTAACAGAAGCGCGAAGTGTAGGGTCTGCTTTACGACAGAGAAATCAGACCAGTGCGCTGAGTATAGGTCTGACCAGATGAGATGTTGCAAGTTTGTTTATGAGATTTTTCAGTTGTGATACGAAAAAAGCGATCCAGTTAGCAAAATTGGCCTCGTTCGTATTATCTAAACAGGGCATTTTTTGTTTTGGATCATTTTTAAGTGTGATTTCGGTCACTTAGGACTTTTGTCGCCATTAACGACTGGAGGCCGGGAGGCGCCGCGCGTAAAATAACCTCATTAATTGTCTGGCACCTTGAGTGCATATACAGAGGAAATCTACGATGAGTAAATGTAGTGCTGATGAAACCCCGGTTTGCTGCTGTATGGATGTTGGCACCATTATGGACAACACCGATTGCACCGCCTCTTACAGCCGGGTTTTTGCCAATCGCGCCGAAGCGGAACAAACTCTCGCCGCGTTGACTGAGAGAGCACGTGGCGTGGAATCTGAACCGTGCAAAATTACCCCGACCTTTACCGACGTTGAAGGCGGTGTGCAGCTGGATATCGATTTTGTCTTCTGCTGTGAAGCCGAAACGCTGATTTTCCAGCTCGCTCTGCGTTAATTTCTCCTCAACGCCCCTCTCGTCAGGGGCGTTATCTCCTCCCTTCTATGTGTTTTGGCTCCCACTTTTTCTCTTCGCCGATTGGCTTAATGTAAAAAATTAGTTAAAACTGTTATCAGGTCAGACCACTTGGTTTTATCGGTTAACAGGGGAAAGTCATGAGTCAGGCATTACCGCTTGTCACCCGTCAAGGCGATCGCATTGCCATTGTCAGCGGTTTACGTACGCCGTTTGCCCGTCAGGCCACGGTATTTCACGGTGTTCCCGCCGTTGATTTGGGAAAAATGGTTATCAGCGAAATGCTGGCTCGTAGCGATATTCCCCCGGAAATGATTGAGCAGCTGGTATTTGGCCAGGTGGTGCAGATGCCAGAAGCGCCAAATATTGCGCGCGAAATTGTGCTTGGCGCCGGCATGAGCGTACACACCGATGCCTACAGCGTAAGTCGCGCCTGCGCCACCAGTTTTCAGGCCGTCGCCAACGTCGCGGAGAGCCTGATGGCGGGAACGATCCGCGCAGGTATTGCCGGCGGGGCAGACTCTTCATCCGTTCTGCCGATCGGCGTCAGTAAAAAGCTGGCCCGTACGCTGGTGGATGCCAATAAAGCGCGCACTCTCGGACAGCGCCTGAAGCTCTTCTCCCGTTTACGCCTTCGCGATCTTTTACCGGTCCCGCCTGCGGTTGCCGAGTATTCGACCGGGCTGCGGATGGGGGATACCGCTGAGCAAATGGCAAAAACATGGGGTATTACCCGTGAACAGCAGGACGCGCTGGCACACCGCTCGCACCAGCTGGCGGCGAAAGCCTGGGAAGAGGGGAAGCTGGCTTCTGAAGTGATGACCGCGTATGCGCCGCCGTTTCGTGAACCGCTGGAAAACGACAACAATATTCGTAAAAATTCAACCCTGGCTGATTACCAAAAGTTACGTCCGGCTTTTGACCGCAAGCATGGCACGGTCACTGCGGCAAACAGTACGCCGCTAACCGACGGTGCCGCGGCGGTGATCATGATGACCGAGTCTCAGGCCAAAGCGCTGGGCTTAACCCCGCTTGGCTACCTGCGCAGCTACGCCTTTACCGCCATCGATGTCCGCCAGGATATGCTGTTAGGGCCGGCGTGGTCAACGCCGCTGGCGCTCGAAAGGGCGGGGCTGACCCTGGCTGACTTAACGCTTATCGACATGCATGAGGCCTTTGCCGCGCAGACGCTGGCGAATCTTCAGTGCCTGGCCAGCGACCGCTTTGCTCGCGACGTGCTCGGGCGCTCGCAGGCGACCGGGGAAGTCGACGAAAGTAAATTCAATGTCCTCGGTGGTTCAATTGCCTACGGGCATCCTTTTGCAGCCACCGGCGCGAGGATGATTACCCAGACGCTGCATGAACTGCGGCGCAGGGGGGGCGGATTTGGCCTGGTGACCGCCTGTGCGGCGGGTGGTCTCGGCGCGGCGATGATTCTGGAGGCGGAATAATGGACATGGCATCGGCATTTACCCTCGATATTCGTCCGGACAACGTTGCCGTCATCACGATCGATTCGCCCGGTGAAAAGATGAATACCCTGAAGGCCGAATTTGGCCAGCAGGTGCGGGCGATCGTTCGCCAGATTCGTGATAATAAAACCCTCCGCGGCGTGGTGCTGATTTCCGCAAAACCGGACAATTTTATCGCCGGCGCGGATATCAATATGATTGCCCGCTGCGCCACTGCTCAGGAAGCGGAAGCGCTCGCCCGCCAGGGGCAACAAATTATGGCGGAGATCCATGGCCTGGCGATTCCGGTCATTGCCGCTATCCACGGCGCCTGCCTGGGCGGCGGCCTTGAGCTGGCGTTGGCCTGCCATGGACGGGTATGCAGCGATGACGAGAAAACGCGTCTGGGTCTGCCTGAGGTCCAGCTGGGGCTGCTGCCGGGATCCGGCGGTACTCAGAGATTACCCCGACTGATCGGTGTCAGCGGCGCCCTGGAGATGATTTTGACCGGCAAGCAGCTTCGCGCGCGCCAGGCGTTAAAAGCGGGCCTGGCGGATGAGGTGGTTCCGCAATCAATTCTGCTGCAGACGGCGGTGGAACTGGCGCTGAAAGGGCGGCCGGCGAGCCGCAGTATGCCGATCCGTGAGCGGGTGCTGGCCGGACCGCTGGGCCGTAATCTGCTGTTTCGGCTGGTGGGGAAAAAGACCCGACAGAAAACCCAGGGCAACTATCCTGCCGCCGAGCGCATTCTGCAGGTGATTGAAAATGGATTAGCTCACGGCTGTAGCAGCGGCTATGCCGAGGAAGCACGTGCCTTTGGTGAGCTGGCGATGACCTCGCAATCTCAGGCGTTGCGATCGATATTCTTTGCCAGCACGGATTTGAAAAAAGATCGTGGTGCCGATGCGCAGGCCGGGCCACTGAATCGCATCGGCATTCTTGGTGGCGGTCTGATGGGCGGCGGAATTGCGTATGTTACCGCCTGCAAAGGCGGGCTTCCGGTGCGTATCAAAGATATTCAGGCTCGGGGGATTAACCATGCGCTGAAATACAGCTGGGATCTGCTGGACAAGCAGGTGCGCCGCCGCTATCTGCGCGCCAGTGAACGGGATCGTCAGCTGGCGTTGATTTCCGGCACCACGGATTATCAGGGATTTGCCCATCGCGATGTGGTGATCGAGGCCGTCTTCGAGGATTTAGCTCTTAAACAGCGGATGGTGGCCGAGATCGAAGCACACTGTAGCCCGCAGACGATCTTTGCCTCCAATACCTCTTCGCTCCCTATCGGCGACATTGCGGCGCAGGCCAGTCGACCGGGGCAGGTGATTGGCCTGCACTTCTTCAGCCCGGTCGAGAAAATGCCGCTGGTTGAAGTGATCCCCCATCAGCATACCGATCCGCAGACGATTGCGACGGTAGTCAAGCTGGCCAAAATGCAGGGGAAAACGCCGATCGTCGTGGCGGATAAAGCGGGTTTCTACGTCAACCGTATTCTGGCGCCTTACATCAACGAAGCGATGCGCTTACTCGTGGAAGGTGAGCCCCTTGATCATATCGATAAATCATTGGTGAAATTCGGTTTTCCTGTTGGGCCGATTCAACTGCTGGATGAAGTCGGAATTGATACCGGGACCAAAATTCTGCCGGTACTGGAAGCCGCGTGGGGAGAGCGTTTTAGCCCGCCTGCAAACATCATTGATGCGATCTTGAATGACGATCGCAAAGGTAGAAAAAATAGCCGCGGTTTCTATCTTTATGAGACAAAAGGGCGTACAAGCAAAAAACGACCCGATGCTGCGGTCTATTCGCTGCTGGGCGTTTCTGCCCCGCAGGCGCGCTTATCCGGCCAGCAGATAGCTGAGCGTTGCGTCATGATGATGCTTAACGAAGCCGCACGCTGCTTCGATGAGCAGGTCATCCGCGGCGCCCGCGATGGCGACATTGGCGCGGTGTTCGGTATTGGCTTCCCGCCGTTTCTTGGCGGCCCGTTCCGTTATATGGATCAACTCGGGGCGGGTGAAGTTGTTGCCATCTTGCAACGTCTGGCCGCTCAGTACGGCCCACGGTTTACCCCATGCGAGAATTTATTGCGTATGGCCGGGCAGGGGGCAACCTTTTGGCCCACTGCTGAACGGACGACCTAAGTTCTGGTCAAAGAAGATAAATCCGGCGATGAATGACGTGGTCTGTTGGCTGTTTTGTAAACAATCATTGACTATACTTACGCCATTGAGGTAAAAAACAGCGTTTCATTCGTTGGATGAATCAGGCACAATGCCCGGCCACCGGGTCGACTGCGTGCTATCCACGCAGGTAAGACTGCGGTGCTTCTGGTTAACAAAAGCGGTGCAATATGCAAGTTTTTATCATGCGTCACGGCGACGCTGCCCTCGATGCAGCCAGTGACTCGGTTCGTCCCTTAACCGTTTGTGGTTGTGATGAGTCCCGTCAGATGGCAACCTGGCTGAAAGGTCAAAAAGTGGATATTGAACGGGTTCTTGTCAGTCCTTACCTGCGTGCTGAACAGACGCTGGATGTGGTAAGAGAGTGCATGGACCTGCCTGAAAATGTCGACGTGATGCCGGAGCTCACGCCGTGTGGCGATGTTGGCATGGTCAGTGCCTGGCTTCAGACGCTGAACAATGAAGGTGTTTCAACGGTGCTGGTTGTTTCGCACCTGCCGCTGGTTGGGTACCTCGTCTCAGAGCTGTGCCCGGGAGAAACTCCCCCGATGTTCACCACTTCGGCTATTGCCTGTGTCACCCTTGATGCAGATGGCAAGGGCGAGTTCAACTGGCAGATGAGCCCCTGCAACCTGAAGATGGCGAAGGCTATCTGACTCCCCCCGGAGCGTCCGTATTACGGAAGCTCCGGCGGCTGCCACTCTTCAACTTCAATCAGCACCAGCAGTGCGGCGTCTCCGCCGTACTCTTTTGGCGCCTGATGAAAAGCCATGATGTGCGGATGTTGCGCAAGCCAGAGCGGCGTTTGCTGCTTGAGGATGTGTTTCCCGTGCCCGTGCATCACGCAGGCGCAAAAGACATGTTCGCGACGGCAGGCGGCGATCAGCGCCCCCAGCTCCTGCTTCGCCTGCTGCTGGGTCAACCCGTGCAGATCGAGAAACAGCTCCGGCGAATAATCCCCGCGGCGCAGTTTTTTCAGTTCAAAGTGGCTCACGTCCGGGCGAACATATTTGACCGCTCCTTCGGTATTCAGCAGCGGCTGAAACTCATCGGAAAAATAGTGGCTGTTATCGGCCTGCTCCTGAAGTAAGCGCTTTGGCGGTACTTCGGTGATTTTCTTGCGCAGCGGGCGGTGCACGATGGTGTCCTGCTTAATCTGACGCGTGCCGGTCATTAACTGGCGGAACAACGCCTGATCCTCGTCGCTTAGCGATGTTTTCTTTTTCATTGCCCACTCTCATCATTTCTTTTCGCTAGTTTACCCGACTCGGCCTCTGTTCAGGCAAGCAAAACGTATTTTTCCCCGTCCGCCTGACGTAAGAATGCTGATTTATCGCCGTCTTCGTGGCAAACTAGCCGCCGAATTTACAGTAGAGCGTGTCCTGGAGGATGGCGTGGATAAAATTTTTGTTGATGAAGCGGTCAATGAGCTGCATACCATTCAGGACATGCTGCGTTGGGCGGTCAGTCGTTTCAGCGCGGCGAATATCTGGTACGGACATGGCACGGACAACCCGTGGGATGAGGCGCTACAGCTGGTATTGCCCTCGCTCTACCTGCCGCTGGATATTCCGGAGGATATGCACTCCGCGCGTCTGACTTCCAGCGAAAAACACCGCATTGTTGAGCGCGTGATTCGCCGGATCAACGAACGTATTCCGGTTGCCTATTTGACCAATAAAGCCTGGTTCTGCGGCCATGAATTTTTCGTGGACGAACGTGTGCTGGTGCCGCGTTCCCCGATCGGCGAGCTTATCAATAATCACTTCGCCGGCCTGATTGACCATCAACCGCAGCACATTCTGGATATGTGCACCGGCAGCGGCTGCATTGCGATCGCCTGCGCTTACTCTTTCCCGGAAGCGGAAGTGGATGCGGTGGATATCTCCGTTGATGCGCTGGCCGTTGCCGAGCAGAACGTTGAAGCGCACGGCCTGATCCATCAGGTGACGCCGATTCGTTCCGACCTGTTCCGCGACCTGCCGAAAGTGCAGTACGACCTGATCGTCACCAACCCGCCGTACGTTGATGAAGAGGATATGTCCGATCTGCCGGGCGAATATCGTCATGAGCCGGTACTGGGTCTGGCTTCCGGCAGCGATGGTCTGAAGCTGACGCGTCGCATCCTCGGTAATGCGCCGGATTATCTCAGCGACGACGGTATTCTGATTTGTGAAGTCGGTAACAGCATGGTACATCTGATTGAGCAGTATCCGGACGTGCCGTTTACCTGGCTTGAGTTTGAAAATGGCGGGGATGGCGTCTTCATGCTGACCAAACCGCAGCTGATCGCCGCCCGCGCGCATTTCGGCATTTATAAAGACTAAAAAACAACACGCAAACATGACGGAGCCGTGATGGCAGGAAACACAATTGGACAACTCTTTCGCGTCACAACCTTCGGCGAATCGCACGGTCTGGCGCTGGGCTGCATTGTTGACGGAGTGCCGCCGGGCATTCCGCTGACTGAAGCCGATCTGCAGCACGATCTGGATCGTCGTCGTCCGGGGACCTCACGCTACACCACGCAGCGTCGTGAACCGGATCAGGTGAAGATCCTCTCCGGCGTATTCGAAGGCGTGACGACCGGGACCAGCATTGGTCTGCTGATTGAGAATACCGATCAGCGTTCTCAGGACTATGGCGCGATTAAAGACGTTTTCCGTCCAGGGCATGCTGACTATACCTACGAGCAGAAATACGGCCTGCGCGATTATCGCGGCGGCGGACGTTCCTCAGCGCGTGAAACCGCGATGCGGGTGGCGGCCGGGGCGATTGCCAAGAAATACCTCGCGGAAAAATTCGGCATTGTGATTCGCGGCTGTTTGACCCAGATGGGCGATATTCCTCTGGCGATCAAAGACTGGGAACAGGTTGAACAAAACCCGTTCTTCTGCCCGGACCCGGATAAAATTGAAGCGCTTGATGAACTGATGCGCGGTCTGAAGAAAGAGGGCGACTCCATCGGAGCAAAAGTGACCGTGGTCGCTGATGGCGTGCCACCGGGACTCGGTGAGCCGGTATTCGACCGTCTGGATGCCGACATTGCCCATGCGCTGATGAGCATCAATGCGGTGAAGGGCGTGGAAATTGGCGATGGTTTTGAGGTGGTGAAACTGCGCGGTAGCCAAAATCGCGATGAAATCACTAAAAATGGTTTCCAGAGCAACCATGCGGGCGGCATTCTTGGCGGTATCAGCAGCGGTCAGCAGATCGTCGCGAATATCGCGCTGAAGCCGACCTCCAGCATCACCGTACCGGGTCATACGATTAACCGTCACGGTGAAGAAGTCGAGATGATCACCAAAGGGCGCCACGATCCTTGCGTGGGCATCCGTGCGGTGCCGATCGCGGAAGCAATGCTGGCGATCGTGCTAATGGATCACTTTATGCGTCAACGCGCGCAAAATGGCGACGTGACGACATCAATTCCACGCTGGTAATCGATGAAAAAAACCGTTATCGCTCTGCTGGCGCTGGTCGCCAGCTCTGCCTGCCTTGCGGCGACGCCGTGGCAAAAAATCACCCAGCCGATTAGCGGCAGCGCGCAGTCAATTGGCGCATTTGCCAACGGCTGTATCGTCGGCGCGCAGGCGCTGCCGCTGAGCGCGACCAGTTATCAGGTCATGCGCACCGACCAGCGCCGCTACTTCGGCCATCCGGACCTGATCCAGTTTATTCAGCGTCTGGGCAATCAGGTGCAGAGTCAGGGAATGGGGACGCTGTTGATTGGCGATATGGGGATGCCAGCGGGCGGACGCTTTAACGGCGGTCATGCCAGTCACCAGAGCGGGCTGGATGTTGATATTTTCCTTCAGCTCCCGCAGACGCGCTGGAGTTCAGCGCAGCTCCTGAAACCACAGGCGCTGGATCTGGTGGCTCGCGACGGCAAGCGCGTGGTGCCGTCGCTGTGGAGCCCGCAAATCAGCCATCTGATTAAGCTAGCGGCAGAAGATAACGACGTCACGCGCATCTTTGTTAATCCGGCAATCAAGCAGCAGCTCTGTCTGGATGCTGGCAACGATCGCGGGTGGCTGCGCAAAGTCCGGCCATGGTTCCAGCATCGTGCACATATGCACGTTCGTCTGCGCTGTCCGGCGGGCAGCCTGGAGTGCGAAGAACAGGCGCCACCGCCACCGGGCGATGGCTGCGGTGCCGAGCTACAAAGCTGGTTTGAACCCCCAAAACCCGGAACAACCTCTCCTGTGAAGAAGACGCCGCCTCCGCTGCCGCCTTCCTGCCAGGCGCTACTGGATGAGCATGTGCTGTAATGGAAAGCTTTATTGAGCTGTTTATGGTGTCGCCGACGGTACTGGTGGCGCTTTTTTTCGTGGCTGTTCTGGCGGGATTTATTGATTCCCTGGCGGGCGGCGGCGGGCTGTTGACGGTTCCGGCGCTGATGGCGGCAGGGCTGCCTCCGGCGCAGGCGCTGGCGACCAACAAGCTGCAGGCCTGCGGGGGATCGCTTTCCGCGTCGCTCTATTTTATCCGCCGCAAGGTGGTGAACCTGGCGGATCAGAAGCTCAATATCCTGATGACGTTTATCGGCTCAACCACCGGTGCGCTGCTGGTGCAGCACGTCCAGTCCGATATTCTGCGCCAGATCCTGCCGGTGCTGGTGATCGGCATTGGCCTGTACTTCCTGCTGATGCCAAAATTAGGCGAAGCAGACCGTCAGCGTCGGCTGTACGGCCTGCCGTTTGCCCTGATCGCCGGCGGCTGCGTAGGTTTTTATGATGGTTTCTTCGGTCCAGGCGCGGGCTCTTTCTATGCGTTGGCTTTCGTCACTCTTGCCGGGTTTAACCTCGCCAAATCCACCGCTCACGCCAAAGTGCTGAACGCGACCTCTAACGTCGGTGGGCTATTGCTGTTTATCATTGGCGGCAAAGTGATTTGGGCGACCGGTTTCGTGATGATGGCGGGGCAGTTTATTGGCGCCCGCGCCGGCTCACGTCTGGTTCTGAGTAAAGGACAATCGTTGATTCGTCCGATGATTGTGGTTGTCTCCGCCGTGATGAGCGCGAAACTTCTTTATGACAGCCACGGTGCTGAAATTCTTCAGTGGTTGGGAATTCATTAATGCAACAGCAACACCATTATCAGCAGCTGATCGCTATTTTTGACGGCTGCTTTGCCGATGATTTTAATACCCGTCTGATTAAAGGCGATGACGAACCGATCTATCTTCCGGCAGATAGCGACGTGCCGTATAACCGCATTGTGTTTGCCCATGGCTTTTACGCCAGCGGCCTGCATGAGATTTCCCACTGGTGCATCGCGGGCAAAGCGCGTCGCGAGCAGGTTGATTTCGGCTACTGGTACTGCCCGGATGGCCGTGATGCCATGACCCAGTGTCAGTTTGAAGATGTTGAGGTGAAACCGCAGGCGCTGGACTGGCTGTTTTGCGTGGCGGCAGGTTTTCCGTTCAACGTGAGCTGTGACAATCTGGAGGGCGACTTCGAGCCTGACCGCATTGCCTTTCAGCGGCGGGTTCATGCACAGGTTATGACCTTGCTGGAGCAAGGGATCCCTGAACGTCCGGCGCGGTTTATCCGCGCGTTACAAGAATATTATCAGACGCCGCCACTGACGGCAGAACAATTCCCGTGGCCGGAAGACCTGCAATAAAGCCACGTTTGACACTAGAAGAGGAAAGACAATGCTCGCGGAGTTTGAATCACGCATTCTGGCGTTGATTGATGAAATGGTAGACCACGCCAGTGATGATGAACTGTTTGCCAGCGGCTATCTGCGCGGCCACCTGACGCTGGCGGTAGCCGAGCTGGAAGGAGGGGACGATCACTCTGCGAAAGCCATCAACGATCGGGTGATTCGCAGCCTGGAGAAAGCGATCGGCGCAGGCGAACTGTCGCCGCCGGACCAGATTCTGGTGCAGGGAATGTGGAATAATTTGTATCAGCGGGCAAAGCAATAATCCCCTGACTGCCTGGCCTGAAAAACAGGCCAGGTCGCGTGACGCCGGGTATCGCCCTGATGTCGCGCGGCTTTTTGTCCCAACCGACGGCGATCGCCGCCGTTCGGCTTATTTCACCGCTTTTCCCTTCAGCAGCTTCCGCACCCATAATCGATTCGGATTCAGCGCCGCCAGCGTCTCTCGGTCCAGCGGCAGCGGTTCGTGGCTCATCTGCGCCGCCAGTATTTCCGCCGTCAGCGGGGCGGAGCATAGCCCGCGCGAACCCAGCGCCCCCAGCACGAACAGATTGCGGTAAACCGGTGCCGTCGGCGCCTGCGTCTGGTGTTCGGCCAGCGTCGCGTACTGCGATAACGTGGCGTCATAATCCGGTACATTGCCCACCATCGGTAGGTGATCGCGGGTGGCGCAGCGCACGCCGCAGCGGGCGTCATTTCCGCGGGTATCTACCTCCTGCACCCATGCTGCCTGCGGGAAGCAGTCGATCAGCCGTTGGCGGTTTTGCTGTTGATCATCGGCGCTAAAGGTCGCCTCCGTCTGTCCGCGGTGGTAGCTGGCCCCGATGCAGTGCTGCTGATAACGTGGGTTTTGTGGCGTCAGGTAGCCGTCGTAGCACAATACCTGGCGCAAAGCGGACAGCGCAGGCGTGGTCGGAATATGGCTCACCTGTCCTGCCACCGGATACGCCGGCAGCCGCGCAGTCTGAGGGAAGTCGGTCAGATGATGGCCGTTTGCCAGCACCACCACCTCATGACGCAGCTGCTCATTGAGCTGCCAGCCGTCATGGTCAGCAGCCAGCGTTGTGACCTTAACCTGATATCGGGTGCGCAGGCCCCGGGTTGCCGCCAGCGCAAAAAGTTCTGCCGTCAGCTGCTGCGGATAGAGCCAGCCCCCGGAGGGATAGGTGATTCCACCGCAGCCGGTTTCGACGCCGGCGATCTGCGCGACGGTTTGCGCGCTGACGGCCGCAGCAATCTCTTCCGGCAGGTCGAGTGCCAGCATCTGCGCGATTTTCTGTGCGCTCTTTTCGTCCCAGGCAAGCTGGGTGACGCCGCACCACTGATGGTCGAACATGATCGGAAGGGCGTCATACAGGCGGCGGGCGAAGGTAAATGCCGCCGGGAAGAAGCGGGCCAGCGCCGGATCGTGCTGGCTAAGCAGAGGATAGAGCGCTCCCTGGCGGTTACCGGATGCGCCTTCAGCCGGGGCGTTATCCGCGCAGTACAAGGTGACTTGCCAGCCGCGGCGGAGCAGCGCGAGCGCAAGCAGGGCGCTGGCGATACCGCCACCGACAATCGCCGCATCGCGTTGCTGGCTACCGGTTCGTGCAAACCAGGGCGTGCGGGCGGGGATATTCAGCGTCCGGGTCATTTCACCGATCAGCATTTCGCGTTTGCGGCCGAACCCTTTACGTTTCTGCATGGTAAAGCCTGCTTCCTGCAGGCCGCGACGGACAAAACCGGCGGAGGTAAAGGTGGCCAGCGTGCCGCCCGGTCTGGCCAGGCGGGCCATTGCCCCGAACAGCTCCGGTGTCCACATATCCGGATTTTTCGCCGGTGCGAAACCATCAAGAAACCAGGCGTCGACCTGCTGATTCAGCGAATCATCGAGCTCGTGGGTCAGCGTGTTGATATCCCCGAACCACAAATCCAGCGTGATGCGTCCGTCATCCAGCAGCAGACGATGGCAGCCAGCGATCGCCAGCGGCCACTGCGCCTGTAATTGTTCTGCCCACGGCGCCAGTTCCGGCCAGTGCTGATGAGCCCGTCGTAGATCGGCGGAGGTCAGCGGAAATTTTTCGAAACTGATGAAATGTAACCTTTGCAGGGTAGCTTCAGGATTATCGCGGCGAAAAACATCAAACGCCTGCCAAAGTGTCAGGAAGTTGAGACCGGTGCCGAACCCGCTCTCGGCGACCACAAACAGCGGGTGTGGATGGGCCGGGAAGCGTGCATCGAGGCGGTTGCCGCCGAGGAAAACGTAGCGCGTCTCTTCCAGACCATTGTCATTGGAAAAGTACACGTCATCGAAATCTCGGGAAACAGGTGTACCCTCAGCGTTGAATTCCAGGTTGGCAGGTTGTATGGCGTTTTGTTTCACGTAAGTTACTCGAATCTCAAGGCGTAGAACGATCTTAACGATGTGTGCCGGGGGGCGCAAATTTATACACAAAATGGCTGATCGGACTTGTTCGGCGTACAAGTGTACGCTATTGTGCGACTCGAAACTTAAAATAGTGTGACTTACAGAGGTATTGAATGAAACGTGCAGTGATTACTGGCCTGGGCATCGTTTCCAGCATCGGTAACAACCAGCAGGAAGTCCTGGAATCTCTGCGTGAAGGGCGCTCGGGGATCACTTTCTCTCAAGAATTCAAAGATTCTGGTATGCGCAGCCACGTGTGGGGTAACGTTAAACTGGACACCACAGGTCTTATCGACCGCAAAGTGGTCCGTTTCATGAACGATGCCTCTATCTATGCTTATCTCTCTATGCAGCAGGCTGTAGCCGATGCTGGACTGAAAGAAGAAGTTTATCAGAACAACCCTCGCGTAGGCCTGATTGCCGGTTCCGGCGGTTCTTCAAAATCTCAGGTGTTTGGCGCAGATGCGATGCGTAGCCCACGCGGCCTGAAAGCAGTTGGTCCTTACGTTGTGACCAAAGCGATGGCTTCTGCGGTATCCGCTTGCCTCGCCACTCCGTTCAAAATCCACGGTGTGAACTATTCTATCAGCTCCGCTTGCGCGACTTCAGCTCACTGTATCGGCAGCGCGGTTGAACAAATTCAGCTTGGCAAACAGGACATCGTTTTTGCTGGCGGCGGCGAAGAGCTGTGCTGGGAAATGGCCTGTGAATTCGACGCCATGGGCGCACTGTCCACCAAATACAACGAAACGCCGGATAAAGCGTCCCGCACTTATGATGCGCACCGCGACGGTTTTGTTATCGCCGGCGGCGGCGGTATGGTTGTGGTTGAGGAGCTGGAGCATGCTCTGGCGCGCGGCGCGCACATCTATGCCGAAGTGGTCGGCTACGGCGCAACGTCTGACGGTGCGGACATGGTTGCTCCGTCTGGTGAGGGCGCAGTACGTTGTATGAAACAGGCAATGGCCGGTGTAGACACGCCGATTGACTACCTGAACTCCCACGGAACCTCGACTCCGGTCGGTGACGTGAAAGAACTGGGTGCCATTCGCGAAGTCTTCGGCGACCACAGCCCGGCTATCTCTGCGACCAAAGCGATGACCGGCCACTCTCTGGGCGCCGCGGGCGTGCAGGAAGCGATCTACTCTCTGCTGATGCTGGAACATGGCTTTATTGCGCCAAGCATTAACATCGAAGAGATGGATGAGCAGGCGGCGGGTCTGAACATCGTCACCAAACCGACTGAACAAGCGCTGACGACCGTGATGTCCAACAGCTTCGGTTTCGGCGGCACCAACGCCACGCTGGTGATGCGTAAACACACGGCATAATCGGCTGGTTATCCAACCGGTATGTCAAAAGGTAGCCTGCGGGCTAATGCGGGTCACTGAAAGGTGACCCGCATTTTTTTTGCTTATCGCAGGCCAGGGCGATGCCGGTAAACGGTGGTTGGCGCCAACGTTTGTTGTTGCCAGAACGGCGGAATATTCCGTTCACCATGAGTCCCGCGTATTTCTGTTTCCTGCGCTGCAGGTGAACGGCCCAGGGCCGGTTTCGCCGGCATTGCGGCAGGAAAATCGTCGCGACGCGATACCTTCGTCTCCGCCGTCTGGCTGTTCGGGGACGGCAAGAGGTAACCTCCCTGTAAGGCGGCCAGAGGGCAGGTCGAGACAGGGGGAGTCCGGCCCGGTCCGCCAGATGAAGCCGGAGTGGAGCATACCGCGCAGCGGCCGTTTTCAGCGCAATGCCGGGGGGCATGGGGGCGAGCGAAACGCCCGCCATGCCGTTCACCCGCAGCGGGTGTGAGAACAGTGGCGGATGCATCGTGCACGGAACATACCGCAAAAGTGAACGGAATATCCCACGGAACACATGCTCCAGAGTACGAAACCCCTCTCGCGCAAACCAGCGTAAAAACGACATCCCTGGCTCAACCGCGGCCTAAAGGAGAGAGACTCCTGCAGAGTGTTGAAAATCTGACAGCGCCGCATCAAAAACGGTAATCTCTTTGAGATGACGGATACTTATACCTTCGCCGGATCGTTCAACCGATCCTGAAACCATCGCCATTAGCCTGCGGGCTCCCTTTTTGTCGGCTTGACAGAGCCGGACCTCTACAGGCAAACTGCTGCGAAACATTATCCCCCCGGTAATGCGTAAGCGTTTAACGTCAACCAACGCGCCTTAACCCTGATAATCAGGTGGAGGGGGCGTGGCTACTACCTCGCCTTACTCTGCGAACTGGAGTAAAGCATGTCCGCAGCGACTGAAACAACAAATACCTCGTCAGCGAATATTCCATTATTTCGTATTACCTTTGCCGTTTTTCTGACCTATATGACCGTCGGCCTGCCGCTACCCGTGATCCCGCTCTTTGTCCACCATGAGCTGGGCTTCGGCAATACGCTGGTCGGCGTAGCGGTGGGCATTCAGTTTCTGGCGACGGTGCTGACCCGTGGCTACGCCGGTCGTCTGGCCGATCAACATGGCGCCAAGCGTTCGGTGCTGCAGGGTATGCTTGCCTGCGCATTAGCCGGGGCGGCGTGGCTGCTGGCCGCGTTACTGCCGGTTTCCGTGCTGGTCAAATTTGCGCTGCTGGTACTGGGGCGTTTGATCCTCGGATTTGGTGAAAGCCAGCTGTTGACCGGAAACCTGAGCTGGGGACTGGGGCTGGTTGGCCCCGCGCGTTCAGGCAAGGTCATGTCCTGGAACGGGATGGCGATGTACGGCTCATTGGCCGTGGGCGCGCCGCTGGGACTGATGATCTACTCGCATTTTGGCGTTGTGGTTCTCGCCTGCGTCACGATGGGACTACCGCTGCTGGCGCTGGCAATCAATGGTACGGTCAGTAAAGTTCCGGCGCACGGCGGCGAACGGCCATCGCTATGGAGCGTCGTCGGTATGATCTGGCGTCCGGGCATCGGTCTGGGGCTGCAAGGGGTGGGGTTTGCCGTGATTGGTACCTTTGTCTCACTCTATTTCGCCAGCCGCGGCTGGGCGATGGCGGGCTTCACGCTGACCGCGTTTGGCGGCGCCTTTGTGCTGATGCGTATCCTGTTTGGCTGGATGCCGGATCGCTTTGGCGGCATAAAAGTGGCGATGGTGTCGCTGCTGATCGAGGCCATTGGCCTGACGCTGCTGTGGCTGGCGCCAGATGCCTGGGTTGCCCTGGCCGGTGCGGCGTTGACCGGTTGCGGCTGCTCGCTCATCTTCCCGTCCCTTGGCGTTGAAGTCGTCAAACGCGTACCGGCTCAGGTTCGCGGTACCGCGCTCGGCGGCTATGCGGCCTTTCAGGATATTTCATACGGTGTCACCGGCCCGCTTGCCGGGCTGCTCGCCACGTCGCTGGGCTACTCTTCTGTTTTTCTGGCGGGGGCAATATGCGCGGTTCTGGGCATTTTCATGACGCTGTTCTCCCTACGTCAATAACGTGATTCCCGGTCTTCAGCGAGGGAGACCGGGGGCTTTCCGTGGAAGGTAATACTTCACCTGAAACTCAAACATGTTGGTATAGAGAATGGAATAGTCGATCGGCTGATGCTGCTCATCAATCGCCTGAGTTTGCATTTTGATGATCGGATCTTTGGTACTGATATGCAGCAGCGTGGCCAGTTCCGGGGAGGGGAGTATCGGCACAATGGATTCGTAGCAACCGTCAATTCGTATCCCGCATTCGTTTTCTATATACGAGAACTTCGACTTTTTCATATGGGCGATGGTCAGGTCAGGAAAGCGCGTTGCCGAGAGCCAGGTTTCTTCTAATTGCATCGCAATGTTATCGATAAAACGCAATCTTTTAGCATAATATACAAGTTCACCGTGCTGTAACTGCAAACCTTTCGCGATTTCTTGCGAGGCGGTTTGCAATTCAAATTTGAGAATTTGACTAGAGGGCGTTTTGCCTTCGTTGCGGGCAATTTCGGTAAAACTGTCTAAATGCGTCACCGATGCCTGGAAATGTTTATTTCTAATCCAGGTCCCCGAACCGTGTCGCCGCTCGATTAAACCCTCCTCCTCCAGAGCCTTTAGCGCCTTACGTAGTGTATTTCGCGAAACATCATAAAGTTCTGCTAATTCTTTTTCTGATGGCAGAAGATCGCCAATGCTATAGAGCGGACTATTAATTTTGTTTTTCAGTAAATTAACTACATTTTTATAAACCACTTTTGAACCTCAATAATCCCTTTTAAAACATTGGGTTGTTGTTATGCATCGTTAAATTTACGCCAACACGTTCATTTTTTTCCTGGTTTCTGAACAACTTTTCTCTTGCTAACTGTGATCGCAACTGCGGATAAGAAAATTAACAATTATTACAGTGCTCGTCAATTGAGACTGATGAACAGGAAAGGGAAGGAAAATGAAAAATATATTGTTAGTTTGTGCTGCCGGGATGTCCACCAGTATGTTAGTGAAACGCATGCAGGAGCATGCTGCGGCGTCAGGGATTGCGGTAAATATCAATGCGCTGGCCATTTCTGAAGCCAAAGAAAAAATCAAAAAAAACGCAGTGGATGTGGTTTTATTAGGGCCGCAGGTTCGTTTCCAGAAAAGTGAAATAGAAGAGGTGGCTCACGGTAAAATGCCGGTTGCGGTTATTGATATGAAATATTACGGGCAAATGGATGGCCCGGCGGTGTTAGACAGTGCGCTTACCTTACTGGCCAATAAATAATTCTTTGTCTATTACCCCGGTTAACGCCTGAATTTCAGCGTCGTGCCGCCGGATACCTCTGCTCCAGTGCTGGGGCGCTATCGCAGATTATCGATAAAAATAAGGGTTCATCATGAGTTTTATGAATGCCTTTGAACGCGGCATGGAGAAAATCCTTGTCCCCGTGGCTATAAAACTAAATTCTCAGATTCACGTATCGGCGATTCGGGATGCATTTATTTTATCCTTCCCAATCGTGATGGCCAGTTCGCTGATTATCTTAATTAACTTTGCAATATTGTCTCCTGATGGTTTTATTGCCAGCATTTTACATTTGGGAACAATATTCCCGAATCTTGCTGACGCGCAGCAAATTTTTACCCCGGTGATGAATGGCTCAGTCAATATTATGGCAATATTGATTACCTTTCTCGTCGCGCGCAATATCGCGATTAGCTTCCAGCAGGACGATCTGCTGTGCGGACTAACGGCGATTGGCGCCTTTTTTGTGGTCTATACACCTTATACCATCATCGATGGTCAGGCTTATCTGACGACAAAATATCTCGGGCCGCAGGGGCTGTTTGTAGCCATTATCGTTGCGCTGATCTCCAGCGAGGTCTTTTGCCGGCTGGCGCGTAACCCGAAAGTGACCATTACGATGCCGGCAGCGGTACCGCCGGCGGTGGCGCGCTCGTTCAAGGTGCTGCTGCCGATCTTCTTTGTGATGATTTTCTTTTCCATCATAAACTACCTGCTGACCCGCATCTCGCCGAACGGCCTTAACGATCTGATCTATACGCTGATTCAGGCGCCGCTGAAGGATATGGGGACCAACATTATCACCGTTCTGATTCTGGGGCTGGTGGCAAACTTCCTGTGGGTGCTGGGGATCCACGGGCCCAATACCGTTGCGGCGATTCGGGAAACTATTTTCTCGGAAGCGAATCTGGAAAACCTCTCCTATGCGGCCTCACACGGCACCACATGGGGGGCGCCTTATCCGATAACCTGGACCGGCATCAACGATGCGTTCGCCAACTGCGGCGGCTCGGGGATGACGCTGGGGCTGCTGCTGGCCATCTTCATCGCTTCGCGGCGTAAGGATTATCGCGATCTGGCGAAAATGGCCTTCGTACCGGGTTTGTTCAATATCAACGAACCGGTGATGTTTGGTTTACCGATCGTCCTGAACCCGATTCTGGTGATTCCGTTTATCCTGGTTCCTTTCATTAACTCGTTGATTGGTTACTTCTTTATTAGCATGGAGTTTATTCCGCCGATTGCCTATGCGGTTCCGTGGACCACGCCAGGTCCGCTGATTGCCTTCTTTGGGACCGGCGGTAACTGGTTAGCGCTCTTTGTCGGCATTCTGTGCCTCGCTGTTTCAACGCTGATCTATTTACCGTTTGTGATTGCGGCGAACAAGGTGAATACCGCAGCGGCCGCTGAGTAATAAAAACGTGGGGAAATAAATATGTTTGCTGATGAAAGCACGGTGATGGAACTGCTTATCCATGCCGGACAGGCCCGCTCGGATGCAATGGAGGCCATCGCCGCCTCGCGCCGCCGGGAATGGGAGACCGTTGAGACGCTAATGGCCAGCTCAGAAATGGCCTGCCGGGAGGCGCACAAGATACAAACGGCGCTGATTGGTCTGGATGAAGGCTGCGGGAAAATGACCGTCAATCTCATTCTGGTTCACGCGCAGGACCATTTAATGACCGCGATGCTGTGCCAGGACTTAGCCAAAGAAATTATTGCGCTGCGACAAGAAATCTCTGCCTGACTTTCCCTGCCTTCAGTCATCCGGCTGAAGGCGTATTATAAAAATATGCAAGGTACTCTATGTATTCAAGTCAATTGAAGGTTAGCTTATTGTCTCTATCGGTACTTCTGGCTATTTCGTCACCCGCTGTTTTAGCAGCGAAATTAACGATTGAACAGCGTCTTGAATTGCTGGAATCAGAATTATCAGCCAATAAAAAAGAATTGCAAAAAACGCAATCACAATTATCGACATATAAAGATAAAGTGGCCGTGTTGCAAAAAAGTATAAAAGAGAATGAACAAAGAAATGTCACCGCGGGTTACCCGACGGCGACCTCTCCGGTGGCAGAAAATATCGCCAATGAAAATAATGAAATCAGCCAACGGGCGGCGCCGGCAGAAGTCAAAGCGACACAGCAGGTGGCGGTCATTAATACCGACGGCAAGAAGGCGAAAGTTGAGAGCGTGACCATGAAGGATCTCAGCAAATTCGTCAAAGAGGATATTGGCTTCAGCTATCAGGGTTATCTACGTTCCGGCTGGGGCACCTCAAATCACGGGTCGTCGCAGACCTATGCGGCGGGTTCGCTGGGCCGTTTTGGTAATGAAATGAGCGGCTGGTTTGATTTGACCTTAAATCAGCGGGTTTATAACCAGGATGGGAAAACCGCCAACGCCGTCGTGACCTACGATGGTAATGTTGGTGAGCAGTATAACGATGCCTGGTTTGGCGACACCAATAACGAAAATATTCTTCAGTTCAGCGATATCTATCTCACCACCAAAGGATTCCTGCCGTTTGCGCCGGAGGCTGATTTTTGGGTCGGTAAACACAAGCTGCCGGAGTATGAAATCCAGATGCTTGACTGGAAATCGTTGACCACCGATGTTGCAGCCGGTGTCGGGATCCAGAACTGGGCGCTGGGCGTCGGGCAGCTTGACGCGTCTCTCAGCCGCAATGATGTGGATGTTTATTCGCGTGATTTCACGCAGACCACACAAATGAACACCAATTCGGTGGATCTGCGCTATCGCAACATTCCGCTGTGGAAAAACGGCTCGCTGTCGTTGATGGGCAAATATGCTTTTGCAAACAAGAATGATGAACAGGAGAAAAACGAGGAGAACAATAGCTACTTTACGCTCAAGGATAGCTGGATGGCCACCGGGATCATCCGTCAGGAGCTGGCGCGTAAGGGCTTTAATGAATTTACGCTCCAGGTGGCGAATAACGCTTATGCCAGCAGTTTCTCGAACTTCTCCGGCGCCAGTAACTCCATGGCTCACGGGCGCTACTACTATGGCGATCATACTAATGGCGTCGCTTTACGTTTGATTTCACAGGGCGAAATGTACCTGGCCGATCGCGTGATTATGGCCAATGCGCTGGTCTGGTCGCACGGGAACGATATCTACAGTTACGAAAGCGGCGCGCATAGCGATTTTGACAGCTTCCGCGCGGTGATTCGTCCGGCGTGGATTTGGGATACCTGGAATCAGACCGGGGTGGAGTTAGGCTGGTTTGCGCAGAAAAACAAAACGGAGCAAGGCAAGGATTTGAAAGAATCGGCGTATAAAACGACGCTCTATCATGCGCTGAAAGTCGGGCCGAGTCTGTTAGGTTCGCGACCGGAAATTCGTTTCTACGGGACCTATATCAATATTCTGGATAACGACCTGTCACAGTACCGGTTCAACGACGACAGCAAAGATGAATTGATGCTGGGCGTGCAGGCCGAGGTGTGGTGGTAATTGCCTCATCAAGACACCAACGCCCGCATCGTGCGGGCGTTTGAGTATAAAGATAACCGCCACCGATACCCTGTCTGCCGGCCAGCAACGCGGAATTACATCACCAGCCAGAGCAGAGCGATAAGCAGTATCAATACCAGAACAATCACTCCCGGCTTTTTGAGCCGCCCGACGAGCGAAGAGGGTTCCGGCGGCAGCGCGGGAATGGCCAGCGTTTCTTGCGCCCGGGCGACACGAAGCACAAAGACCTTATTCAGCAGCGTCAGAATCTGCGTTGCGCTCAACGCCGTTTGCGGCGTGACGTGCCAGTTGTGCTGGGCGAAATCGACGATCTTTTGCCACTCCTGCGCTTCCAGCGGCTGCTTCAGCGCCGCCTGCAGAGAGGTCAGGGTCGGGGCTGACTGCGCGCTGAGCGTCTGCCGCGCCTGTAGCCAGTAGGAGAGGGGAGTGAAGTGGGTAGCCGGAATCAGCTCACCGGTTTTTACACCGCACAGCTCCAGCATTGACTGCCAGATCAGTTTCCCGGGTTCGCCGGTTGCGGCGGCAAGACGGCTTACCTGCTGATTAAGCGTGTTGTGCTCCGCGGGCAACAGCGGGCGCAGAGTCGGCTGGCGCTGCTGCGGCTGAGGGATCGACAGCTGGCCGTTTTGCAGGAGCTGCAGCATATTTTGCAACTGCTCCTGCGTCAGCGCATGCAGCGTCGTTTGCCCATAATGCTGGCGAATATAATCGCTCACTGCCTGACGGTTGTTCCCCTGACTCAGCAACTCGCTCAACTGCGCCAGAATCTGGCGCTGATGGTGATTTTGCTGCGCCACGGTTACGCGTTGATTCAGGTTGTTTTCGGCAGCGCTAAAGTGGCACGCCAGCAGCGGCGCATCGCCTTTGAGCCCCAGATCGTGCTTGATTCCCGCCCACACTTCCGCGTTCTGCTGCGAGGTTAACGCGACCAGGCGCGTAATCAGTCGCTCGAGAACGGTACGTTGTTGCATGGTTAGCGCGGGCTCTCCGGCGACGGAAGCGCCGGTTCCCGGGGGACGATCGGACATACCTGAAACGGGTTGTGTCATATTAATCCTTTCCGTATTGCTGTACAGAGGCCCGGTGATGATGTTCCTGGCGGCGAGATTATGGCACACTTCCCCGGTTTACTCTCGTTCTCAGACAGGTACTGAACCGTGAAAATCCTCGTTGATGAAAATATGCCCTATGCCCGCGAGCTTTTTAGTCGCCTGGGCGAAGTCGAGGCGGTCCCCGGCCGTCCCGTCCCCGTCGACGCGCTGACCGGCGCCGATGCGTTGATGGTTCGCTCGGTCACGAAAGTCAATGAAGCGCTGCTCGCCGGCAAGGCAATTAAATTCGTGGGCACCGCGACAGCCGGTACCGATCATGTCGATCAGACGTGGCTGCAGCAGGCCGGAATTGGCTTTTCTGCCGCGCCCGGTTGCAATGCGATAGCGGTCGTAGAATATGTTTTCTCGGCGCTGCTGATGCTGGCTGAGCGCGACGGTTTCGCGCTGACCGATCGTACCGTCGGCATCGTCGGCGTTGGCAACGTCGGTGGGCGCCTGCAAAAGCGTCTGGAAGCGCTGGGGATCAAAACGCTGCTGTGCGATCCGCCGCGTGCCGACCGGGGCGATGAAGGCGACTTCCGTACCCTGGATGAGCTGGTAGAGGAAGCGGACGTTCTGACGTTCCACACGCCTTTATATAAAGAAGGTCGTTACAAAACCCTGCATCTGGCGGATGAGGCGCTGATTCGCCGTCTGAAACCGGGAAGCGTACTGATCAATGCCTGCCGCGGACCGGTGGTGGATAACGGCGCGCTGCTGGCCTGTCTGCAAAGCGGGCAGGCGTTGAGCGTCGTGCTTGATGTCTGGGAACCTGAGCCGGATTTGAACCTTGCGCTGCTGGATCGCGTAGATATTGGCACCGCGCACATCGCGGGCTACACCCTCGAAGGCAAAGCGCGCGGGACGACGCAGGTGTTTGAAGCCTACAGCGCCTTTATCGGCCATCCGCAACAGGTGGCGCTGGACACGTTGCTGCCCGCCCCGGAGTTTGGCCGCATTACCCTGCACGGCGCGCTCGATCAGCCAACGCTGAAACGATTGGTGCATTTGGTGTATGATGTGCGCCGCGATGATGCGCCGCTGCGAAAAGTGGCCGGCGTGCCGGGTGAGTTTGACAAGCTGCGCAAAAATTATCAGGAACGCCGCGAATGGTCATCACTGTACGTGCAGTGCAGCGATGTGCAGGCGGCGACGCTGCTGCGTCAGCTCGGTTTTAATGCCGTACATCACCCCATTCGTTAATGTCTTCTTAATGACCCTGTTGGATACTCCGGCAGGGTCGCTTTTCTCTGGAGTAAACCACCATGTCTGAAGGCTGGAATATTGCCGTACTGGGCGCAACGGGCGCCGTCGGCGAAGCCCTGCTCGACACCCTTGCTGAACGTCAGTTCCCGGTGGGTGATATCTATGCGCTGGCGCGCAATGAGAGCGCGGGAGAGCATCTGCGTTTTAGCGGTAAGTCGGTGATCGTGCAGGATGCTGCCGTATTTGACTGGACCCAGGTACAGCTGGCCTTTTTTGCCGCCGGCGTTGAAGCGACGGCGGCCTATGTTGATGAGGCGACCAATGCCGGTTGTCTGGTTATCGATCTCAGCGGTCTGTTTGCGCTGGAGCCGGACGTACCGCTGGTTGTGCCGGAAGTGAACCCGTTTGTGCTGGCCGATTATCGCAATCGCAACGTCATCGCCGTCGCCAACAGCCTGACCAGCCAGCTGCTGACGGCGCTGAAACCGCTGATCGATGAAGGCGGCCTGTCGCGTATCAGCGTGACCAGCCTGATCTCCGCTTCCGCATACGGTAAAAAAGCCGTTGATGCGCTGGCGGGGCAGAGCGCGAAGCTGCTCAACGGTATGCCAATCGATGATGAAGATTTCTTTGGCCGTCAGCTGGCGTTTAACATGCTGCCGCTGCTGCCGGATCGTGAAGGTAGCGTGCGCGAAGAGCGCCGTATTGTCGATGAAGTTCGTAAGATCCTCCAGGATGAAGGATTGATGGTTTCAGCCAGCGTCGTGCAGTCGCCGGTGTTCTACGGTCATGCGCAGATGGTGAACTTCGAAGCGATGCGTCCGCTGGCGGCGGAAGAGGCTCGCGATGCCTTCACTCGCGGCGAAGATATTGAGCTCTCCGCCGAGCGCGAATTCCCGACTCAGGTCGGCGATGCTTCAGGTACTGCGCAACTCTCCGTCGGCTGTGTACGCAATGATTACGGCATGCCGGAACAGATTCAGTTCTGGTCCGTTGCCGATAACGTCCGCTTCGGCGGCGCGCTGATGGCGGTGAAAATCGCGGAGAAACTGGTGCAGGAGTATTTGTACTGATGTCTGAGATGGAGCAGCAGCCGGTCTATAAAATCGCGCTGGGCATCGAGTACGACGGCAGCAAATATTACGGCTGGCAGCGGCAAAACGAAGTTCGCAGCGTGCAGGAGAAGCTGGAAAAGGCGCTCTCGCAGGTGGCAAATGAACCGATTAACGTATTCTGCGCCGGTCGCACCGACGCCGGTGTTCATGGCACCGGCCAGGTTGTGCATTTTGAGACCCACGCGCTGCGCAAAGACGCGGCCTGGACGCTGGGGGTCAATGCGAATTTGCCGGGCGATATCGCCGTCCGTTGGGTGAAACATGTCCCGGACGATTTTCACGCCCGCTTCAGCGCCACCGCGCGTCGCTACCGTTACGTCATCTATAATCACCGTCTGCGTCCGGCGGTGTTAAGCCAGGGCGTCACCCATTATCATCAGCCTCTGGATGCGGAGCGGATGCAGCGCGCCGCCCAGTGTTTGCTGGGTGAAAATGATTTCACCTCATTTCGCGCGGTGCAGTGTCAGTCGCGCACGCCGTGGCGAAATATTAACCATATTAGCGTCACGCGGTATGGCGCGTATGTGGTGGTGGATATCAAAGCGAATGCCTTTGTACATCATATGGTAAGGAACATTGTCGGCAGCCTGATGGAAGTAGGGGCCGGGAACCAGCCAGAGAGCTGGATAGCAGAACTTCTGGCGGCGAAAGACAGGAAGCTGGCCGCCGCGACGGCAAAAGCAGAAGGGTTGTATCTGGTGTCGGTAGATTATCCGGCCCGCTACGATCTGCCGGTGATGCCGATGGGCCCGCTGTTTCTGGCGGACTAACATTAACGCTTTATCCTTCAGGCTGCCCGCTTGTTGGCCGCATCTGAGCGTTCCGGTCGGGGAATTATTTCTACGACCGGAAACGAGCGGTTTGTTGTCGCACGGCATCCTGGCCGATTTTGTGTCGTGTCATTAAGGACTCATACAATATGGACCTGATTCGCTTTTTAATTGATTTCATCCTGCATATTGATGTTCATCTGGCTGAGCTGGTTGCCAGTTATGGCGTCTGGGTATACGCCATTCTGTTTTTGATTCTGTTCTGTGAAACGGGTCTGGTAGTGACGCCATTCCTGCCCGGCGATTCGCTGCTGTTCGTGGCCGGCGCGCTGTCGGCGCTGCCGACGAACGATCTGAACGTGCATCTGATGGTGGCATTGATGGTCATTGCGGCCATTGTCGGCGATGCGCTGAACTATACTATCGGACGGCTGTTTGGCGAAAAGCTCTTCAGTAATCCTGATTCGAAGATTTTCCGACGTAGCTACCTGGATAAAACCCATTCGTTCTATGAGCGTCACGGCGGCAAAACGATTATTCTTGCGCGTTTTGTGCCGATCGTCAGAACCTTCGCACCGTTTGTGGCGGGAATGGGCCATATGTCCTATCGTCATTTTGCCGCGTATAACGTGGTTGGCGCGCTGCTGTGGGTTCTGCTGTTTACCTATGCAGGCTATCTGTTTGGCGATTTGCCGATCGTTCAGGAAAACCTGAAGCTGCTGATTGTCGCCATTATTGTTCTGTCGGTGCTGCCTGGGGTCATTGAAATTATTCGCCACAAGCGCGCGGCGGCGAAGCAGACGAAATAACCCTCCTGCTTTTATCTGCGTTGGGCAGCAGCCTGCTGCCCGAAGAGGGAAGTGTGAGCGGTACGACCACTTTTTTATCCCATGTTACGGGATGTTATGATTTAATGTGCAACATTCATGGTCTGTAAGGGTCAAAAATGGCATTATGCGCCCCTTACGACAAAACTGGCATCGACCAGGTTCAGGCAGAAAGGTTATCAATGAGCTGGATTGAACGAATTAAAAGCAATATCACTCCCACCCGCAAGGCAAGCATTCCTGAGGGTGTATGGACTAAGTGCGACAGCTGCGGGCAGGTTCTGTACCGCGCAGAGCTGGAGCGCAACCTGGAGGTTTGCCCTAAGTGCGATCACCACATGCGTATGTCGGCGCGTAATCGCCTGCATAGCCTGTTGGACGAAGGTTCCCTGGTGGAGCTGGGAAGCGAGCTCGAGCCGAAAGATGTGCTGAAGTTCCGCGATTCGAAAAAATACAAAGACCGTCTGGCGTCCGCTCAAAAAGAGACCGGTGAAAAAGATGCGCTGGTGGTCATGAAGGGCACTCTGCACGAGATGCCGGTTGTCGCAGCAGCATTCGAATTCTCCTTTATGGGCGGCTCGATGGGCTCGGTGGTTGGCGCTCGCTTCGTGCGCGCGGTAGAACAGGCGCTGGAAGATAATTGCCCGCTGATTTGCTTCTCCGCTTCCGGCGGCGCGCGTATGCAGGAAGCGCTGATGTCGCTGATGCAGATGGCGAAAACCTCAGCCGCGCTGGCGAAAATGCAGGAGCGCGGTTTACCGTATATCTCCGTACTGACCGACCCGACCATGGGCGGCGTATCGGCGAGCTTCGCCATGCTGGGCGATCTCAATATCGCGGAACCGAAAGCGCTGATCGGCTTTGCGGGGCCTCGCGTTATCGAGCAGACCGTACGTGAGAAACTGCCGCCGGGCTTCCAGCGCAGTGAGTTCCTGATTGAAAAAGGGGCGATCGATATGATCGTTCGTCGCCCGGAAATGCGTCTGAAGCTGGCCAGCATTCTGGCGAAGCTGATGAATCTTCCGGCACCCAGCCAGGACGTCTCTCACGAAGGTGAGGTGGTGCCACCGGCACCGGATCAGGAACCAGAGGCCTGATAATTCGGAGGGCAGGCCTGACGGCGCTGCCCTTTTTTAATTCTATGCGCCATCATTCAAACTGCGGCGCGGCGGAAAGGCTAAAGCCCCGTCAGGGCCCGGTCCAATGGACAGCGCGGGTGACGAGCGCTGCCGGCAAGAGGCAGTTTGAAGGATGAAGCGTATTTACCGTTAACACTCGCGGACATCATGGAAAAAGAACCTATTCCTCAGGCCACGTCGCCCCTGGCTACGTGGCTTTCCTATCTGGAACATCTGCACAGTAAAACCATCGATCTGGGGCTGACCCGCGTGAGCGAAGTCGCCGAACGGATGGCGGTGTTAAAGCCTGCGCCGTTCGTCTTCACGGTGGCGGGAACCAACGGTAAAGGAACCACCTGCCGCACGCTGGAGTCTGTGCTGATCGCGGCGGGCTACAAGGTTGGGGTTTACAGTTCGCCGCATCTGGTGCGCTATACCGAGCGCGTACGCGTACAGGGCGTGGAGCTGCCGGAAGCGGCGCATACCGCCTCTTTTGCTGAAATTGAAGCGGCGCGCGGTGAGATTTCCCTGAGCTATTTCGAGTTTGGCACGCTCTCTGCCCTGTGGTTGTTTAAGCAGGCGCAGCTCGACGTGGTGATCCTTGAGGTTGGTCTCGGCGGGCGTCTTGATGCCACCAACATCGTCGATGCGGATGTGGCGGTGGTAACCAGCATCGCCCTGGATCATACTGACTGGCTGGGACCGGATCGGGAAAGCATTGGCCGTGAGAAGGCCGGTATTTTCCGTGCCGGCAAACCGGCCGTCGTTGGTGAACCGGAGATGCCCCATACCATCGCCGAGGTGGCCGCCGGGAAAGGGGCAACGCTTCTGCGTCGCGACGTCGACTGGCGCTATGTCGCCGGCGAGCAGACGTGGTCATTCAGTGACGGAGAGGGGACACTGGCGGATTTACCGTTGCCTCAGATTCCGCTGCCGAATGCCGCCACGGCGCTGGCGGCGCTGCGAGCCAGCCGACTCCAGGTGAGCGATCGGGCAATTCGCGACGGTATTAAACAGGCGATGCTGCCGGGGCGTTTTCAGATAATCAGCGAAACGCCGCGCGTGATTCTCGATGTGGCGCATAACCCCCATGCGGCAGCCTGGCTCGCCGGACGTCTCAAAAGCCTGTCGAAAACGGGGCGCGTGCTGGCGGTTGTTGGTATGCTGCATGATAAGGATATTGCCGGCACGCTGGCAAACCTGACGGCGGAAGTGGATAGCTGGTACTGTGCGCCTCTGGAAGGGCCGCGTGGTGCAACGGCGCAACAGCTGCAGGAGCATTTGCAGGCAGGAAAAGCTTACGCCAACGTGGCTCAGGCCTGGCATGCGGCGATGGCCGATGCCAGACCGGAAGATACGGTGCTGGTGTGTGGTTCATTCCATACGGTGGCGCATGTAATGGAAGAAATAGAGGCGGGGAGAATCGGTGGCGAGTAAGTTTCAGAACCGTTTAGTCGGGACGATTGTGCTGGTCGCGCTGGGGGTGATTATCCTCCCGGGGCTGCTTGATGGTCAGAAAAAGCATTATCAGGACGAATTCGCGGCAATTCCACTGGTGCCAAAACCGGGCGATCGCGATGAGCCGGATATGCTGCCGGCGGCGACTCAGGCTCTTCCGGCTCAACCGCCGGAAGGGGCGGCGGAAGAGGTCAGAGCGGGAGACGCCGCGGCGCCGTCATTGGATCCGTCGCGTATCCCGGTTAACAGCAACAGTTTCGATGATGTGCAGGAGCCGGTGGTCGCACCGAAGCCGCAGCCCAAACCGCAGCCTCAACCGAAACCGCAGCCTCAGCCGTCGAAGCCGGTGGAGAAGCCGCAGCCGCAGCAACAAACCGTTGCCCAGACGCCGCCGGCGAAACCGGCCGAGATACCTGCTCCGACCGGCAAAGCCTATGTGGTGCAGCTCGGTGCGTTGAAGAATGCGGATAAGGTCAATGAAATCGTCGGTAAGCTGCGCTCCTCCGGGTTTAAGGTCTACACGTCGCCTTCGACGCCGGTTCAAGGTAAAATTACCCGTATTCTGGTCGGTCCCGATACCTCAAAAGATAAACTGAAAGGGCAGCTTGGCGACCTGAAACAGATCTCCGGCCTGAGCGGTGTGGTCATGGGATATAGCCCCAACTAATCTTGTCCCTCGCCGCGCTGGTGAGGGGCGAAGCTCCTGTCTGACGTGCTTTCAGGAGGCGCAAGACAGCATGGCGTTGAATGTTTTTTCAGCGCCATTTTTATTTCTGTAGGGCACGGAAATCCCTACGCAAACGTTTTCTTTTTCTGTTAGAATGCGCCCCGAACCGGATGACAGGGCGTAAATCGTGGGATGTTTATGGTCTGGATTGATTACGTCATTATAGCGGTGATTGGTTTTTCCTGTCTGGTAAGCCTGATCCGCGGCTTTGTTCGTGAAGCGTTATCGCTGGTAACCTGGGGATGTGCTTTCTTTGTCGCCAGTCATTACTACACTTACCTGGCTGTCTGGTTCACGGGCTTTGAAGACGAAATGGTCCGCAATGGGATTGCTATCGCGATACTGTTTATCGCAACGCTTATCGTTGGCGCCATCGTTAACTATGTGATTGGCGCACTGGTTGAGAAAACGGGCCTGTCGGGTACCGACAGGGTGTTAGGGATCTGTTTTGGCGCCCTGCGTGGCGTGCTGATTGTCTCTGCGATTCTGTTCTTTCTCGATAGTTTTACCGGTATGGCGAAAAGCGAAGACTGGCAAAAGTCAGAGCTTATCCCGCAGTTCAGTTTCGTTATCAGATGGTTTTTTGACTATCTGCAAAGCTCGTCAAGTTTCTTGCCCAAAGCATAAGCGTTGGGATGTGGCTGAACGAGGAAAAGACGTATGTGCGGTATTGTCGGTATCGCCGGTGTTATGCCGGTAAACCAGTCGATTTATGACGCGTTAACGGTGCTTCAGCATCGTGGCCAGGATGCCGCAGGCATCATCACTATTGATGCAAATAACTGTTTCCGTTTGCGTAAGGCGAACGGGCTGGTGAGCGACGTTTTTGAAGCTCGCCACATGCAGCGTATGCAGGGCAATATGGGGATTGGCCATGTTCGCTATCCTACGGCGGGCAGTTCAAGTGCCTCCGAGGCGCAGCCTTTCTACGTCAACTCACCGTATGGTATTACGTTGGCGCATAACGGCAATCTGACCAACGCGCACGAGCTGCGTAAGAAGCTGTTTGAAGAAAAACGCCGCCATATCAACACCACTTCCGATTCTGAAATCCTGCTCAACATCTTCGCCAGCGAGCTGGATAACTTCCGTCATTATCCTCTGGAAGCAGATAACATTTTTGCCGCGATCGCTGCGACGAACCGTCAAATCCGCGGTGCCTACGCCTGCGTGGCGATGATCATTGGTCACGGTATGGTTGCCTTCCGCGATCCAAACGGCATCCGCCCTCTGGTGTTGGGGAAACGTGATGTTGGCGATGGTCGTACCGAGTATATGGTGGCCTCCGAGAGCGTGGCGCTGGATACCCTGGGCTTCGAATTCCTGCGCGATGTGGCGCCGGGTGAAGCGGTCTATATTACCGAGAAGGGCCAGCTGTTTACCCGTCAGTGCGCGGAGAATCCGGTCAGCAACCCGTGCCTCTTTGAGTACGTCTATTTTGCTCGCCCGGACTCGTTTATCGACAAGATTTCCGTCTACAGCGCGCGCGTCAATATGGGCACCAAACTGGGTGAGAAGATCGCTCGTGAATGGGAAGATCTGGACATTGACGTGGTCATTCCGATTCCGGAAACTTCCTGCGATATCGCGCTGGAAATTGCCCGTATCCTCGATAAGCCTTATCGCCAGGGCTTCGTGAAAAACCGTTACGTCGGCCGGACCTTCATCATGCCGGGCCAGCAGCTGCGCCGGAAGTCGGTGCGTCGTAAGCTTAATGCCAACCGCGCGGAGTTCCGGGATAAAAACGTGCTGCTGGTGGATGACTCCATCGTGCGTGGGACCACCTCGGAACAGATTATTGAGATGGCGCGCGAAGCCGGCGCGAAAAAGGTCTATCTGGCTTCCGCAGCGCCAGAGATTCGTTTCCCGAACGTTTATGGCATTGATATGCCGACGGCAACCGAGCTTATTGCCCACGGTCGCGAAGTGGACGAAATCCGCCAGATCATTGGCGCGGATGGCCTTATCTTCCAGGATCTGAACGATCTGATTGAGGCTGTACGTGTGGAAAATCCGGATATTCAGCAGTTTGAATGTTCGGTATTTAACGGCGTGTACGTCACTAAGGATGTGGACCAGCAGTACCTCGATTATCTCGACTCCTTACGTAATGACGATGCGAAAGCGGTGCAGCGTCTGAACGAAGTGGAAAACCTGGAGATGCACAACGAAGGCTAATTAACCCGAGCGTTGTGAAAAGCCCGCCGTCATCCGACCGCGGGCTTTTGTGTTTTTGCCGCGTGGCCGTAAGGCTTGCGTCCGGTGCTATAATCCGGCAAAGTCTGCCCCATTATGTGGAAGAGGCAATCATCGTGAAACGACTTATTATTGGTATCTCCGGCGCCAGCGGCGCCATTTACGGTGTGCGACTGCTTCAGATTTTACGCGATGTGCCTGATGTCGAAACGCATCTGATCATGAGCCAGGCAGCGCGGCAGACGCTGGCGCTGGAGACCGACTATTCTCTACGGGAAGTGCAGGCGCTGGCGGATGTGGTACATGATGCGCGCGATATCGCCGCCAGTATCTCGTCGGGGTCGTTTAAGACCGCCGGCATGGCGATACTGCCTTGCTCGGTGAAAACGCTTTCCGGAATTGTTCACAGCTATACCGATGGTCTGCTGACCCGTGCGGCGGACGTGGTCCTCAAAGAGCGTCGTCCGCTGGTCCTGTGCGTGCGGGAAACGCCGTTCCATCTTGGTCATCTGCGCCTGCTGGTGCAGGCCGCAGAGATGGGCGCGGTGATTATGCCGCCGGTTCCGGCTTTCTACCATCGCCCGCAAACCCTCGACGATGTGATTAACCAGACGGTCAACCGGGTTATCGATCAGTTCGATATTACCCTTCCGCAGGATCTTTTTACCCGTTGGCAGGGACCTTCAGGCGCACTAAAGTAGTGCGTGCCGTGAACTTTTGCGCCTCCGCAGTGCAATTTTGTCGCCCCGATCAAATCCTCAACATTTAATTTGTTTTTTTGCGTTCGGCCACTGCGGTTTGTCCGTCAATGCTGTTATCTTCCCTCTTAAGACAATCCTGCAACTTTATATTAACAAATTTAACGCTGTTTCCAGCACGCACTGAGAAGATGGCATAAAACCTGCAGGATGAGTCGGCTACACATAACGAAGCAACGCACCATATAACAACATCACGACACTTAAGGGTATTGTATGAAGAAGACGATCCTGGCCCTCTCTTTAATCATGGGAATCAGCAGCGCTTCCAGCGTTTTTGCCGCGCTTCCGCAAAGCATTCGTATCGGTACCGATGCCACCTACGCGCCTTTCTCTTCGAAGGATGCGAAAGGGGATTTCGTTGGTTTTGATATCGATTTGGGCAACGAGCTGTGCTCGCGTATCAAAGTAAAATGTACCTGGGTGGGGAGCGACTTTGATTCATTGATTCCTTCGCTGAAGGCGAAGAAAATTGACGCCATTATCTCTTCCTTGTCGATTACTGAAAAACGTCAGCAGGAGATTGCCTTCTCTGACAAGCTGTATGCCGCTGACTCCCGTCTGATTGCGCCAAAAGGTTCATCAATCCAGCCGACGCTGGAATCCCTGAAGGGCAAACACGTCGGGGTACTGCAGGGTTCAACTCAGGAAGCGTACGGCAATGAACGCTGGCGTAGCCAGGGCGTGGATGTCGTTGCCTACCAGAACCAGGATCTGATCTACTCCGACCTTGCTGCCGGCCGTCTTGACGCTGCGCTGCAGGATGAAGTCGCCGCCAGCGAAGGCTTCCTCAAACAACCTGCCGGTAAAGATTTCGCCTTTGCCGGTCCCTCTGTCAAAGATAAAAAATTCTTCGGTGATGGTACCGGCATTGGCCTGCGTAAAACCGATGGCGAGCTGAAAGCCGCTTTCGACAGTGCGTTGGCTGAAATGCGTAAAGACGGGACCTACGACAAAATGGCGAAGAAATACTTCAACTTCAACGTCTACGGTGACTAAGCACGCCGCTGGCCCGGGAAACCGGGCCTGAGGACTTCGCATGTCCACGATTGCACTAAATTGGTGCAAGTTTGCCTGCGGTGTTCCGATTTGGTGCATAAAAGGCGGTTTTGTCGGGCGCTTAATGCATAGTTAAGCGTTTATGGTGCGAAATAATTGGCTTCCGGGCGCAGAATGCTTTGCCTTACCGGGGCGAATAATGGCACGATAACTGCCGTAAGTACTTCTAATAAACTCGTTAGAATGACAGTCTGTTGAGGATAGTTATGAAAAAACTGGCGTTGTCTCTTTCTTTAGCGCTGGCCCTTTCCAGCGTTAGCACGGTATTCGCAGCCATTCCGCAAAAACTACGTATCGGTACCGATCCAACTTATGCCCCGTTCGAATCGAAAAATGCGCAGGGTCAGTTGATTGGTTTTGACATCGATTTGGCAAAAGAGCTGTGTAAGCGTATCAATACGCAATGTACCTTCGTTGAAAACCCGCTGGATGCGCTGATCCCCTCTTTAAAAGCGAAGAAAATCGATGCGATTATGTCTTCGTTGTCCATTACCGAAAAACGTCAGCAGGAAATTGCTTTCACCGACAAACTTTACGCTGCAGATTCCCGTCTGGTTGTGAAAAAAGGCAGTGATATCACGCCGGATCTCGCGAAACTGAAAGGCAAGCGTATCGGTGTGCTTCAGGGGACCACCCAGGAGACCTATGGTAATGAGCACTGGGCACCGAAAGGGATTGAAATTGTCTCTTATCAGGGCCAGGACAATATCTATTCCGACCTGACCGCCGGGCGCATCGACGCGGCGTTCCAGGATGAAGTCGCCGCGAGTGAAGGCTTCCTCAAACAGCCTGTTGGTAAAGATTACCAGTTTGGCGGTCCATCGATTAAGGATGAAAAACTGTTTGGCGTCGGTACCGGCATGGGCCTGCGTAAAGGGGACAACGAGCTGCGCGAGGCGTTAAATAAGGCCTTCGCGGATATGCGCAAAGATGGCACCTACGACAAGCTGGCAAAAAAATATTTCGATTTTAACGTGTACGGTGACTAAGCATCATACGTACCCCATCGCGCGCATATTGGCGCGTGATGGTCGATGACAGACAGGGCAGACAGCATGCTGTACGGGTTTTCACAGGTTATTTTACAGGGCGCTCTTGTCACACTGGAGCTGGCTCTTAGTTCGGTTGTGCTGGCGGTCCTCATTGGTCTGGCGGGTGCCGGAGCTAAGCTATCGAGCAATCGACCGCTGGCGCTGGTATTTGAAGGCTACACCACGCTAATTCGTGGCGTGCCCGATCTGGTGCTGATGCTGCTGATTTTCTACGGTCTGCAGATTGCGCTGAATACGCTCACCGACGCACTGGGACTATCACAGTTTGATATTGACCCAATGGTCGCGGGGATTATTACGCTGGGCTTTATCTACGGTGCCTATTTTACTGAAACCTTCCGCGGCGCTTTCATGGCGGTTCCGAAAGGACACATCGAAGCGGCGACGGCCTTTGGCTTCAGCAACGGGCAGACCTTCCGGCGGATCCTCTTTCCGGCAATGATGCGCTATGCGTTACCGGGAATTGGCAACAACTGGCAGGTTATCCTCAAGGCAACGGCGCTGGTCTCTCTGCTGGGGCTGGAAGATGTGGTCAAAGCCACCCAGCTGGCGGGGAAAAGTACCTGGCAGCCGTTCTACTTTGCGATCGTCTGCGGTCTGGTTTATCTCGTGTTTACCACAGTTTCCAATGGTGTACTGCTGCTGCTTGAACGCCGTTACTCCGTGGGCGTGAAGAGGGCTGACCTGTGATTGAGATTATTCAGGAGTACTGGAAATCGCTGCTGTGGACCGACGGCTATCGCTTTACCGGGGTGGCTATCACGCTGTGGCTGCTGATCTCCTCGGTGGTGATGGGCGGCATACTGGCAGTATTTCTCGCTATCGGTCGTGTCTCTAGCAATAAATACATTCAGTTTCCGATCTGGCTGTTTACCTATGTGTTCCGCGGTACGCCGCTGTACGTACAGCTGCTGGTGTTTTACTCCGGGATGTATACGCTGGAAATCGTCAAAGGCACCGAGCTGCTGAACGCCTTTTTCCGCAGCGGCCTCAACTGTACGGTGCTGGCCTTAACGCTCAATACCTGCGCCTATACCACGGAGATTTTTGCCGGGGCGATCCGTTCCGTCCCTCCCGGGGAAATTGAAGCGGCGCGGGCCTATGGTTTCTCATCGGTCAAAATGTATCGCTGCATTATTTTGCCGTCTGCGCTGCGTATCGCGCTGCCAGCGTACAGCAACGAAGTGATTCTGATGCTGCACTCCACCGCGCTGGCTTTTACTGCCACCGTGCCGGATCTGCTGAAAATCGCCAGGGATATTAACTCGGCGACCTATCAGCCGTTCACCGCCTTCGGGATTGCCGCGGTGCTCTATTTAATTATTTCGTATGTGCTGATTAGCTTGTTCCGCAAGGCGGAAAAGCGCTGGTTGCAGCATATAAAACCTTCTTCGACGCATTGAGACCGCCATGTCCGACAATAAATTAAATGTTATCGATCTCCATAAACGTTACGGCGAGCATGAGGTGCTGAAAGGCGTCTCGTTACGGGCGCAAGCCGGAGACGTTATCAGCATTATCGGTTCATCGGGTTCCGGTAAAAGTACCTTTTTGCGCTGCATTAACTTCCTGGAAAAGCCCAGCGAAGGCACCATAGTGGTTAACGGGCAGAATATTGGTCTGGTTCGCGACAAAGACGGCCAGCTGAAGGTCGCGGATAAAAACCAGCTGCGTCTGCTGCGTACGCGCCTGACGATGGTGTTCCAGCATTTCAATCTGTGGAGCCATATGACGGTGCTGGAAAACGTCATGGAAGCGCCGATTCAGGTTCTCGGGCTGAGCAAGCAGGAAGCGCGCGAGCGGGCGGTGAAATATCTGGCGAAAGTGGGTATCGATGAGCGCCAGCAGATCAAATACCCGGTGCATCTCTCCGGCGGTCAGCAGCAGCGCGTCTCCATTGCGCGTGCGCTGGCGATGGAGCCCGATGTGCTGCTGTTTGACGAACCGACTTCCGCGCTTGATCCTGAACTGGTCGGGGAGGTGCTGCGTATCATGCAGAAGCTGGCGGAAGAGGGCAAAACCATGGTGGTAGTGACCCATGAAATGGGCTTTGCGCGCCATGTCTCTTCGCACGTCATTTTCCTGCATCAGGGCAAGATTGAAGAAGAAGGCCATCCGGATGAGCTGTTCGGCAATCCGAAAAGCCCACGCCTGCAGCAGTTCCTGAAAGGCTCCTTGAAGTAAGCCTTGCTGTCTCTCCCGGCGAAACCGCTCGCCGGGAGCAGATTACCGCTCCAGCCGATATACCCAGTCATCGTAATCGACGCCGTTCAGGTGGTAGGCTTTTTCCAGCACCTGAATCCGCACAAAACCGTGTTTTTCCAGCAGACGCGCCGACCCGATATTGTCACCCAGTACCCAGGCGTTGATCGCATTGACGCCGAGCTGGCTAAAGCCGTAATCACATATCGCCCGCAGCGCTTCACTGGCATATCCCTGACCCTGCGCCTCCGGGATGAGGGCATATCCGACATCGGCTTCATGCGGATTTTTACTGCTGATGCGCAGGCCGATATCACCGATGGCCACACCTTTTTTATCGCGCAGCACAAACACGCCGGGATCCGCGCAGCGCGCGGCAAACAGGGTACGCAGCGCGGGTTCATCGAGCATTTCACCCATAAAGCGCATGACCTGACGATCGCGACGCAGACGGAGGAAAAAAGGCCAGTCGGATAAGCTAAACGGCGAGAGGCGCAGGCGCGGAGTAGTGAGTATTGTCATAAAGCAGTCCATAAAGGTGAATGACTCCGCCACCTTAACACCATAAAGCGCCGGAATGTTTACGCGTCTAACCGACCGTCGGCGAAGCCTGGCGCTGATTTTCGAGCCCGCGAAGGTAGCGCAGCACGGTTTTGCTCTCTGGTGTAGCCCTCAATTGTAACGCCAGGTTGAGGTTATCCAGTACTGCCGCGTGGGCGACCAGCGGTGAGTCTTCGGCAAGACGTCCCTCCATAACCAGCCATCTGACGACGGTTTTCCAGCGCCACAGCGGCGAATTGCCCTTAACGCGCTGTACCGGTCCCGGAAACTGGCCCGAACCTCTCGCGCCATCTTTCAGCAGGGCAATGGCCTGTCGCGTCAGGCCGGCGAGTTCGGCAATATCGCTTAATCCTACCAGCGCGGAATCGACGGATTCGACCCGCGCGTTCAGAGCCGGTGCGGATTCGATATCGGCAATGGCTGACAGAATGGCCCGCTCGAGAGAGTCGCTTTCGCGAGCGAACTCCAGATAGACCGCGGTTCCGTAAAAACAGACCAGCGCATCAGCGCAGCCTGCCGTATGCAGCGCATCCTCAAGCCCCTCGGTATGAACAGTGACGCCGGAGAGGGTGAGCGTAAAATTATACAGCGCCATGGTTAAATCCTTCTGGTGGTGAATTTTATTCGCTGTAGGCGGCTGGCAGCGGTCGACCATTCTGATGAGTTGCCGGGCGTGGTTAATGGGTACCGCAGGTGTACTCCAGATGCTCATCATATACTCCGGATGATGGGCCATACCGCATATTAACCGGCCAAAACAGTGGGCGCTTTTGCCGCCAGGGTGAAAAATCCAGACCTGCACCAGCGTGTAGTCAATGGCTGCTCTGATATGTTTATCCGGATGTTCCTTCATCGCTGGGTCCTGGTCATCCTGAATGAGGTGTTGACGATTGTCAACGGTTGGGGGTGTTGAGTTGTAGAGCGGGGGTTATGACAGAGTGAGAGGAGATTCACCGGAAGCGAATTCACAATTAAGGCGGGGCTAAACGGGCACGTTTTACGCGCTGTGAGGTGGGTTCCACAAGGTAATCGTTCAGGGAGACCGATGCGATCTCCCTGAGCGAAATGAACTAGCGCAGCATGTCGGCCAGCGCTTCTTCCAGATCGTACCAGCGGAAGCCAAAACCGGCATCCTCCAGGCGCCGGGGCAACGCCCGCTGCCCGCCGAGCACCAGTACCGACGACTCTCCCATCAGCAGGCGAATCGCCGTTGCCGGTACGCGGAAAATTGCTGGACGATTCAGCGCATGCCCGAGAGAATGGGCAAACTGTTCATTGCGGACCGGATAAGGGGAAACCATATTGAAAGGCCCGCTGAGATCGTTATCCAGCAGCCACAGAATGCCGTTGACCATATCATCGATATGAATCCAGGCCAGATACTGCCTGCCGTTACCAATAGGGCCGCCGAGTCCAAGCCTGAAGAGCGGCATCAGTTTGGCCAGGATCCCGCCCGTCGGCGCCAGCACCGCGCCGGTGCGCAGCAGGCAGACGCGGGTGCGATCGCTTTGCGCCTCGCAGGCCAGCTGCTCCCAGCGGGCGCAGAGTTTGTGGGTAAATTCATTGTGCGGCGGCTCATCTTCGGTCACCACAACTTCCCCGAGATCGCCGTAAAAGCCTACGGCAGAGCCACTGATCAGCACGGCGGGTGGCGTATCGCTGGCGTTGAACAGATTTACCAGCTTTTGAGTGATATCCCAGCGGCTGTGACACAGACGCTGCTTTTGCTCCGCCGTCCAGCGTTTGTCGGCGATAGGTTCGCCTGCCAGATTGATGACAGCATCAATCTCATTGAGGTGATGATGGCCTTCGAAGCCGCGCCACAAGGTGACGCGGGCATCCAGCCGGGTTTGCGCTTTTTCCGGGCTGCGCGTTGATACCGTTACGTGATGCCCAAGCTCCAGCAGCCGGGGGATCAGATGCCGGCCAATCAGGCCAGTACCGCCAGTAAGCAGAATCCTCATAGCGCCTCCCTAAGAAGCTTAGCGCCGCCAGCTCATGGTCATTGAGACGGAGTCGGCGTAGCGCAGTGCATAAAGTTTATCGATCTCAACTTCAGCATAAGTGACCCAGTGATGTTCGCATGCGATATCGAGCACATCCTGAGTTAATTTTTCCAGCAGCGAGAAGCGGTTATTCTCAATGTGGCTGATGATACGCTTGGTAATCGTGCGGTAATTCAGCGCATCGTTGATATCTTCACTGTTGCGTGACCGCTCCGCCGGGTAGTGAATCGCAACATTGACCACCACATCCTGGCGGTTAGCGATTTCTTCTTCTTTGATTCCGATAAAAGTACGTAAGCGTAGGTTCTTTATACGAATAATGGCGTCTGGCTGGGACATTGCAGGCTTCCTCCGTGTTGTCATTTCCGCAATCATACATGAAAGCAAGCCATGCGAGCAGGGGGGTTATTGGTGTTGTATTTTTATCAGCGCCTGCCCGGTGGCCGGACGCTGACGAATGCGTTCAAACCAGTTATGAATCGCCGGAAAATGCGCGAGATCAATACGCTGGCGAGGGTGGGCGCGAATCCACGGCCAGCAGGCAATATCGGCAATACTGTAATGTTCGCCGCCGAGCCATGGGCTGACCTCCAGACGACGGTTCAGTACGTTGTACAACCGCTGGGTCTCGACCTGATAACGCTCGATGGCATAGGGCACCGCCTGCGGCGCGCTGTGATTGAAATGGTGATTCTGCCCCAGCATAGGGCCTAATCCGCTGACCTGCCAGAACAGCCACTGTAGCGTGGTATGGCGCTCGCGCAGCTCACCGCTAAGCAGTTTTCCTGATTTTTCCGCCAGATAGAGCAGGATTTCCCCGGACTCAAACAGGCCGAGCGGCGCTCCGCCGTCGACGGGGAGGTGGTCGACGATAGCGGGAATTTTATTATTCGGCGAGAGAGCGAGAAACTGCGGGCGAAACTGTTCCCCTTTATTGATATCGACCCGAATCAGGCGATAGGCCAGCTGCGCCTCTTCGAGAAAGAGAATGATTTTCTGGCCGTTAGGGGTGGGTGCGTAGTAAAGGTCGATCATGGTGACTCCCGCCGTCGTAGGTCGCACGTGTTCGAGTATAGGCGACCTGCCGCTATCCGGGAGGAGGGGCGCTAAATTTTGCCGGCAGGATCGGGACGGTCGCGTAACTCGTGCACCAGGCTGATAAAAGCCTTCAGCCCGGGCGGAACGTGGCGGCGGCCGGGATAATAGAGGCGTAGGCCGGCAAACGACGGACACCACTCATCCATCACGCTGACGAGCCTGCCGCAGGCCAGATCTTCTTTGATAAACCAGTCCGAGATAAAGGCCAGGCCGAGGCCGGCAAGTACCGCACGGTGGATGGCGCCCATTTCACTGAGGGTAATACGCGGCGGGACGTTAACCGTCAGCTTTTGTTGCTGGCGCTCCAGCTCCCAGTGATAGAGACCGCCGTGCGACATACGCATCCCGATGCTCTGATGATGCAGCAGATCTTCCGGGCTGTGCGGAATGCCGCAGCGGGCAAAATATTCCGCCGTACCGACGATACGCATCCGCACATCGGGCGTCAGCGTAACGGCAATCATATCCTGCGGCAGCGACTCTGCCAGGCGGATGCCGGCGTCGTAACCCTCGGCGACAATATCGACCAGCCGGGACTCGGTGGTGATGTCGAGACGCATGTCCGGGTAGCGCTTGAGGAAGGCATCGAACAGCCCGAACAGCAGGGCAACGCTCTCGCGTGGCGCATTGATGCGCAGTGTACCGGTCGGCATTTCCGGTTGAGTGGCAATCTCTTCCGATGCGCGCTGAATTTCTGCCAGCGCAGGCGCCACGCGCTCGACGTAGCGTCGCCCGGCCTCCGTCAACGCAACGCTGCGGGTGGTACGGTTAAACAGACGTACGTTGAGCCGCGCCTCCAGTCCGGCGACGGCGTTGCTGATAGCGGTGGCCGACATGCCCAGCTCCCGGGCGGCCGCTCGGAAGCTCTGGCGGTGGGCTACGGCAAGGAGGACTTCCAGTTCAGTCAGACCGCTACGGTGCATAATTATCCCGATTTTCGTGACAGGCTGTGTTGATTATACCCTCTTATCGGGGCAATACGTCGACTCTATACTTCCCTTCATCAAATCAATGAGGAAGACGAATATGCTGCACATCGATAAAATTTATATCAACGGTGAATTTGTCACCCCGCACGGCAGCGAAACCTTTGCGCTGTTCAACCCGGCGACGGAAGAGGTGATTGGCCAGGCACGGCTGGCGGATGAAGAGGATGCCCGGCGCGCGATTGCCGCAGCAAAAGCAGCGTTTCCTTGCTGGTCACGGACGACGAAACAGCAGCGTCTGGATGTCCTTGAGCGGATGTACCAGGCCGTCCGGGCGAGAGAGGCGGATTTACGTGAGGCGATTGTGACCGAATATGGCGCCCCGGCTTCGCGCTCGCAATGGATGGCGGCATGGCCGGCGCAAACCATTAAACAGGCGATGGAGACGCTGGCGAGCTTCGAATTTGTTGAACCGGCGGGGCGTGCGCAGGTTGTGATGACGCCGGTCGGCGTGGCGGGGTTGATTACGCCGTGGAACAGCGGTGCTGGTTTTATCTGTAGCAAGCTGGCGACGGCGATGGCGGCAGGCTGTACGACGGTGATTAAACCCAGCGAGATGAGCGCCTGGCAGACGCAGATCGTCACCGAAGCGCTGCACGCGGCGCAGATCCCCGCCGGAGTCGTTAACATCGTGACCGGACGGGGCGAAGTGGTGGGGGATATTATTAACCATCATCCCGATATTGCTAAAATTTCTTTCACCGGTTCTACCGCCGTAGGGAAACATATTATCGCCAGCGGTGCGCAAACCTTGAAACGCGTCACGCTGGAACTTGGCGGTAAATCACCGACCCTCATTCTGGATGATGCCGATATGCAGCAGGCGGTTTCGCTGGCGCTGGCGGCCGGATTTATGAATAGCGGGCAGGCCTGCATCGCCGGGACGCGAATTCTGGTGCCCGCCGGGCGTCTGGCGGAGTTTGAACAGGCTATTGTGCAGGCGATGGCGGACTATATCTCCGGCGATCCGCGCGACGCGCAGACGACAATTGGCCCGATGGTCAGCCGGAAACAGTGGCAACGGGTGCAGGATTATATTCGCCTGGGGCAGCAGGAGGGGGCAAGATTGCTTATCGGCGGTGAAGGGCGACCGCAGGGAATGGAAAAAGGCTGGTGCGTGAAACCGACCGTATTCAGCGATGTCCACAACCAGATGCGCATTGCGCGAGAAGAGATCTTTGGCCCGGTGCTGGTACTGATTCCCTATCAGGATCAGGCGCAAGCCATCGCGATAGCCAACGATACGACCTATGGCCTGAGCGCCCTGGTATTAAGCGGCGATCGGCAGCGTGGTCAGGAGGTTGCGCTGGCGATAGAGTCCGGGCGCGTGCTGGTCAATACCCTTGAACATGAACCGCAGGCGCCGTTCGGTGGCTTCAAGCAATCCGGGCTGGGACGTGAAATGGGCAAATGGGGAATGCAGGCTTATCTGGAGCCGAAAACGATGATCATCGGCTAGCCGTCAGGGGATGCAAAATCCTCATGGTGCGGTAAGTGACATCCCTTAAAAGACAGGATATGTTGACTTATCGCCCCATAATTTATTGAGGATGCCATGAGCCAGCCCGTCATTACCCTGTGGTCCGATTCGCGTTTTTTCTCGCCGTACGTGATGTCCGTCTACGTTGCCCTGCAGGAAAAAAGCCTGCCATTTGCTCTCAAAACCATCGATCTCGATAGCGGCGAAAACCAGCAGCCTGGCTGGAAAGGTTATACCGTGACCCGCCGCGTGCCGTTGTTAGAAGTGGAGGAGTTCGCGCTTAGCGAATCGTCCGCGATTAGCGAGTATCTGGATGAACGTTTCGCACCGCCGGAGTGGGAGCGGCTCTATCCCCACGATCTGCAAAAGCGGGCCCGGGCGCGGCAGGTGCAAGCCTGGCTGCGCAGCGATCTGATGCCCATTCGCGAGGAGCGATCTACCGACGTGGTATTCGCGGGGCAAAAGAAACCGGAGCTTAGCGCCGCGGGCCGTAAAAGCGCGGACAAATTATTCGAAACCGCGTCTGAACTGCTGGCCCACGGCGGCAATAATCTGTTCGGGGAGTGGTCGATTGCCGATACCGATCTTGCCCTGATGATCAACCGGCTGGTGCTTAACGGTGATGCGGTCCCGGAGCCGCTGGCGGACTATGCGACATTCCAGTGGCAGCGGGCGTCGGTTCAGCGTTTTGTCGCACTGTCAGCTAAACGCGCGGGCTGATTCGAGGCAGCGGTTCCGCTATCATAGGCGCATCGAAATGCGTGGAGACGGAAGAAATGAAGCTGATGTTTGCATCGGATATTCATGGTTCCCTGCCCGCTACTGAACGCGTTCTGGAACGGTTCGCGCAAAGTGGGGCGCAGTGGCTGATTATTCTTGGCGATGTGCTGAACCATGGGCCGCGGAATGCGTTACCCGAAGGCTATGCGCCGGCGGACGTTGCTGTGAAGCTCAACGGCGTCGCGCAACGGGTGATCGCCGTTCGCGGTAACTGCGACAGCGAAGTCGATCAGATGCTGCTGGACTTCCCCATCACTGCGCCCTGGCAGCAGGTGCTGAGCGAACGCACCCGCCTGTTTCTGACCCACGGGCATCTGTACAGCCCCGAAAAAATGCCTCCTCTCGCCGCTGGCGATGTCCTGGTTTATGGTCATACTCATATTCCGGTAGCCGAGAAGCGCGGCGATATTTTTCTCTTCAATCCCGGCTCGGTCAGCATTCCCAAAGGGGGATTTTCCGCCAGCTACGGCCTCCTGGAAGGGGACCGACTACAGGTTTTAGCACTTGATGATCATCAGGTTATTGCAGAGGTTGCAATTAACCCGTAATTTACCCCCCAACCGTAAAGACGCGCCGCGAGAGCGCTTTCAAAAGTAAGGTTTCCTGATGGCGGAACAGAACGATTTGGCAAGCACAGAATGGGTAGACATTGTTAATGAAAACAATGAGGTGATAGCGCAGTCCAGCCGCGAGCAAATGCGCGCGCAGTGCCTGCGTCATCGGGCAACCTATATTGTTGTTCATGATGGGATGGGCAAAATCCTGGTGCAACGTCGTACCGAGACCAAAGATTTCCAGCCGGGCATGCTGGATGCTACCGCCGGCGGCGTGGTGCAGGCCGATGAGCAGCTGCTGGATTCGGCTCGCCGGGAAGCGGAAGAAGAGCTGGGGATTGCCGGCGTGCCGTTCGCCGATCATGGCCAGTTCTATTACGAAGATAAGCATTGTCGCGTCTGGGGAAGCCTGTTTAGCTGTGTGTCGCACGGCCCCTTTGCCTTGCAGGAAGAGGAGGTGAGCGAAGTGTGCTGGCTGACGCCGGAAGAGATTACCGCTCGCTGCGATGAATTCACCCCGGATTCATTAAAAGCGCTGGCGCTGTGGATGACGCGCAATGCCGGGAATGACTACGCGGACTCTGACGATGAGGGTAAAGAGTAGCTTTTGCCAGGCATCGGGAAGTCGTCACCGCTCAGATGTCGATTCGGCACGGAAGTCGAGCAAAAGAAAAGGCAGCCATCGGGCTGCCTTTTTTGATCTCAGCGCTAAATTACTGCTGCTGCTGAGAAGACTGAATCGCGGTCAGGGCGATGGTGTAGACGATATCGTCTACCAGCGCGCCACGAGACAGGTCGTTTACCGGCTTACGCATACCCTGCAGCATTGGCCCGATGGAGATCAGGTCAGCAGAACGCTGTACGGCTTTGTAAGTGGTGTTACCGGTGTTCAGATCCGGGAAGATGAACACGGTCGCACGTCCGGCAACCGGCGAGTTTGGCGCTTTGGATTTCGCCACGTCAGCCATCACCGCCGCGTCATACTGCAGCGGGCCGTCGATCATCAGGTCAGGACGTTTTTCCTGTGCCAGACGGGTCGCTTCACGAACTTTTTCGACGTCGCTACCGGCACCAGAATTACCGGTGGAGTAGGAGAGCATCGCTACGCGCGGCTCAATGCCGAAAGCGATGGCGGAATCGGCGGACTGAATAGCGATTTCAGCCAGCTGTTCTGCGGTCGGATCCGGGTTGATGGCGCAGTCACCGTAAACGTAAACCTGTTCCGGCAGCAGCATGAAGAACACGGAAGAGACCAGAGAGCTGCCCGGTGCCGTTTTGATCAGCTGCAGCGGCGGACGGATGGTGTTGGCGGTAGTGTGAACTGCGCCGGAAACCAGGCCGTCGACTTCGTCTTGTTCCAGCATCAGCGTGCCGAGAACGACGTTGTCTTCCAGCTGCTCGCGGGCAACCGCTTCGGTCATCCCCTTGCTCTTACGCAGTTCGACCAGACGAGCGACGTAGCTTTCGCGAACCACATCCGGATCGACGATTTCGATACCAGCGCCCAGCTCGACGCCCTGAGCGGCAGCAACGCGGTTGATCTCATCCGGGTTACCCAGCAGGACACAGGTCGCAATACCGCGTTCTGCGCAGATTGCTGCGGCTTTAACGGTACGCGGCTCGTTACCTTCCGGCAGAACGACGCGTTTACCCGCTTTGCGCGCCAGCTCGGTCAGCTGGTAGCGGAAGGCCGGCGGAGACAGGCGGCGGCTACGTTCGGAGGTCGCGGTCAGAGACTCGATCCAGTCAGCGTTAATGTAGTTGGCAACGTATTCCTGAACTTTCTCAATGCGCTCGTGATCGTCAACCGGAACTTCGAGGTTGAAGCTCTGCAGGCTCAGGGAGGTCTGCCAGGTGTTGGTGTTCACCATAAAGACCGGCAGGCCGGTCGCGAATGCACGTTCGCACAGCTTGCTGACGCGCGCGTCCATTTCGTAAGCACCGGTCAGCAGCAGCGCGCCGATTTCAACGCCGTTCATGGCGGCGAGGCAGGCGGCGACCAGAACATCAGGACGGTCTGCGGAAGTCACCAGCAGAGAACCGGCACGGAAGTGTTCGAGCATGTGCGGGATGCTGCGCGCGCAGAAGGTGACAGACTTCACGCGGCGGGTGTTGATGTCACCTTCGTTGACGATGGTGGCATTCAGGTGGCGAGCCATATCGATCGCACGCGTTGCGATCAGATCGAAGCTCCACGGTACCGCGCCCAGAACCGGCAGCGCGCTGCCAGACTGCAGCTGAGCCGGATCGATCTTCACGACTTTCGCTTTGGAAGAGTCATCGAAGATTTCCGACAGATCGGGACGGGTACGACCCTGTTCGTCAACCGGTGCGTTCAGCTTGTTGACGATAACACCGGTAATGTTGGTGTTTTTCGCGCCGCCGAAGCTGTTGCGGGTCAGCTCGATACGTTCGTTCAGCTGTTCCTGGGTGTCGGTACCCTGAGACATCACGAAGACAATTTCCGCGTTCAGCGTTTTGGCGATTTCGAAGTTCAGAGACTGAGCAAACTGATGTTTACGGGTCGGGACCAGACCTTCAACCAGCACCACTTCTGCATCCTGAGTCGCGGCGTGATAGTTGGCGATGATCTCTTCCATCAGCACATCTTTCTGGTTGCCGGACAGCAGCGACTCGACGTGGCTCATCTTCAGCGGCTCGGCGGCCGGAAGGCTTGAATTAGCACGAACGATGGTGGTCGTCTGGTCTGGCGCATCGCCGCCAGCGCGCGGTTGGGCGATAGGTTTAAAGACGCTCAGACGAACGCCTTTGCGTTCCATTGCACGGATAACACCGAGGCTGACGCTGGTCAGGCCAACGCTGGTTCCGGTCGGGATCAGCATGATTATACGGGACACGATATATCCTCTTTCGTTACCGCCAGTATCAGGCGGGATACAAAACTGCACCACCAGCTTCCCGTTATATTTCAAGTTGCATGTGCGTTGGCTTTCCTGGTTCACCCCGGTCACGTACTACCTGTACGTGACCGGAGATTCTCTGGGTCGCCGCCTTCCAGCAACTCGAATTATTTAGGGTTTCGCTGGCGGTGTGGAATCAGGCAGTCAGACGATTGGCGTCTTGCGCGATAACCAGCTCTTCGTTGGTCGGGATGACCAGAGCCGGGCGGGTGCCTTCTTTGTTGATGAAGCCAGACTTGCCGAAACGGGCAGCCAGGTTACGCTCGTGATCAACTTCGAAGCCCAGAACGCCCAGTTTGCCCAGAGACAGTTCACGAACCATTGCCGCGTTTTCACCGATACCACCGGTGAAGATAACGGCATCCAGACGACCGTCCATCAGCGCGGTGTAGGAACCGATGTACTTGGCCAGACGATGGCAGTAAACGTCCATTGCACGTTTAGCATCGGCTTTATCGGTGTAGTTGTCTTCAACATAACGGCAGTCGCTGGTGACTTCGGTCAGACCCAGCAGGCCAGACTCTTTGGTCAGCATTTTGTTGATAGCATCAACGCTCATGCCCAGGGAGTCGTGCAGGTGGAAGATGATAGCCGGGTCGATGTCGCCAGAGCGGGTACCCATGACCAGACCTTCCAGCGGGGTCAGACCCATAGAGGTGTCAACGCATTTACCGTTGCGGATAGCGGATACAGAACCACCGTTGCCCAGATGGCAGGTGATGATGTTCAGCTCTTCAACCGGCTTGTTCAGGACTTTAGCCGCTTCCTGAGTCACGTAGAAGTGGCTGGTGCCGTGCGCGCCGTAGCGACGTACGCCGTGCTCTTTGTACAGGCTGTACGGCAGAGCATACAGATAGGATTCTTCCGGCATAGTCTGATGGAACGCGGTGTCGAACACGGCAACGTTCTTCTCTTTCAGATGCGGGAATGATTTCAGTGCTTCAGCAATACCGATCAGGTGAGCCGGGTTGTGCAGCGGAGCGAAAGAGGCGGAATCTTTGATGCCCTGGATAACGGAATCATCAATGACCACGGAACTGGTGTATTTTTCACCACCGTGAACAATACGGTGGCCGATTGCGGTCAGCTGAGCAGACAGTTCTGGTTTTTGTGCCAGAATAGTGTTAACGATAAAGTTAAGCGCTTCACTGTGAGCGGCGCCAGCGCCTAAATCTGCTTCGTGTTTGCTGCCGTCCATTTTCCACTTAATACGTGCTTCAGGAAGATGGAAACATTCGGCTAAACCAGACAGATATTCGTCACCGTTTACGGCATCAAGGATAGCAAATTTCAGTGAGGAGCTACCGCAGTTCAGAACCAGTACTAACTTACTCGACATGGAAGTACCTTTTATGATACGTGGCTAAAAAAACGTCAGTGTGTCACAAAGCGTAGCGCAGGATGACAACGACATTTATGATTAACATCATGCCTTGTTCTGTTTTCGGGCACGATGGGAGAAGTACATTTGATTTTATGCCATTTTGGATAATTTTCAGCCAATGGCAGAATGTGCGATAATTTGACTAACCTGGTCAAAGGGTCTATCGCCCTTTCAGGCGGGCACAGGATACCTGATTGCCGCAGCCATTGCCAAAATGTTTTGAACGTTGTCATGCACAGTTGGTGTTTTGCACGAATTTTTTAAGTTTTATATGTAAAGTTGAGGTAAAGCCATGTCGACCCCCGATAATCGTCCCGTCAGCTTCTTTAGCTTGTTCCGCCGCGGGCAGCACTACGCAAAGACCTGGCCTTTGGACAAACGCCTCGCCCCGGTATTTATTGAAAACCGCATTATTCGCGCAACCCGTTACGCTATCCGCATCATGCCGCCGATCGCGGTCTTTACGCTGTGCTGGCAAATCGCGCTGGGTGGGCAGCTGGGTCCGGCGGTGGCGACGGCGCTGTTTGCCCTGAGTTTGCCGATGCAGGGATTATGGTGGCTGGGTAAGCGTTCGGTGACGCCGCTGCCGCCGTCGGTACTGAACTGGTTTTATGAAGTGCGTGGCAAATTGCAGGACGCAGGACAGGCGCTGGCGCCGGTCGAGGGTAAGCCGGATTATCAGGCATTAGCTGACACGCTTAAGCGCGCCTTCAAACAACTGGATAAAACTTTCCTTGATGATTTGTAATTCACTAAGGAAAACGCATATAAAAGAAGGCGCATGATTAATGCGCCTTCTTTTTTCACGCCGTAAAGTGCTACAGGAGTCAAAAAATGGAAATGACCAATGCGCAGCGTCTGATTTTATCTAATCAGTACAAGATGATGACGATGCTCGACCCGGACAACGCTGAACGTTACCGCCGTCTACAGACCATCATCGAGCGTGGATACGGATTGCAAATGCGCGAACTGGATCGCGAGTTTGGCCAACTGACGGAAGAAACCTGCCGTACCATCATCGATATTATGGAAATGTATCATGCGCTGCATGTCTCCTGGACGAACCTGAAGGACGCAAGTGAAATCGACGAACGCCGGGTCACCTTCCTCGGATTTGATGTTGCAACCGAAGCGCGCTTCCTCGGCTATGTTCGCTTTATCGTCAACGTTGAGGGGCGCTACAGCCACTTTGACGCCGGCACCCATGGCTTTAACTCACAGACGCCGATGTGGGATAAATACCAGCGCATGCTCAACGCCTGGCACGCTTGCCCGCGTCAGTACCATTTAAGCAGCAACGAAATTAATCAAATTATTAATGCCTGATGGAGGTTTCCGTGCAGTGTAAAGGTTTCCTGTTTGATCTTGACGGGACGTTAGTCGATTCATTACCCGTAGTGGAGCGCTCGTGGTGCAAATGGGCGGATCGTTTCGACATCCCGCACGATGAGGTGCTGAACTTCATTCATGGCAAGCAGGCGATAACCTCTTTACGCCATTTTCTACCGGGGCGCAGCGAAGAGGAAGTGCAGGCGGAGTTCCGCTGGCTTGAAGCGGTTGAAGCGGCGGATACCGATGGAATCACTGCCCTGCCGGGTGCGGTGGCGCTGCTGACTACTCTCGATGAAGCCGCGATCCCATGGGCTATCGTCACTTCCGGTTCGGTACCTGTTGCCCATGCGCGCCATCGCGCGGCGGGCCTGCCAAATGCCCGCGTTTTTGTGACGGCTGAGCAGGTGAAACAGGGTAAACCGGCCCCGGATGCCTATCTGCTCGGGGCGGAACGCTTAGCGCTGGCGCCGCAAGAGTGCGTCGTGGTCGAGGACGCGCCCGCCGGTTTGCTTTCCGGCCTGACGGCAGGCTGCCGGACAATCGCGGTGAACGTACCGGCAGATGCGCCGCGTCTGAACGAGGCGGATCTGGTCTTAACCTCCCTCGAAAACCTGGCTGTCGTCCGCACGTCGGACGGGAAGGTGAATGTGACGGTTAAAGACTAATCTCATGACGTAGCCCCGCATGGCCGGGGCTTTTTTATGCAAAAATTCCAGCTCCTTCTTCAGACAAGGATAGGTTGTGAACGGTGAACTGATTTGGGTGTTGTCTCTTCTTGCCGTCGCGGTTGTGCTCTTTGCCAGTGGGAAAGTGCGCATGGATGCGATTGCGCTGCTGGTGATTGTCGCCTTTGTCCTCAGCGATACGCTGACGCTCAGCGAAGCGTTCTCGGGTTTTAGCGATCCGAACGTGATCCTTATTGCGGCGCTGTTTATTATCGGCGATGGTCTGGTCCGTACCGGGGTGGCGACCAAAGTCGGCAGCTGGCTGGTGAGCGTGGCCGGCAACAGCGAAACGAAAATGCTGGTCTTTCTGATGCTGACCGTCGCCGGGCTTGGCGCGTTTATGAGCTCGACCGGCGTGGTCGCTATTTTTATTCCGGTGGTTCTCAGCGTCTCCATGCGGATGAATACCTCGCCATCGCGTCTGATGATGCCGCTAAGCTTTGCTGGCCTAATCAGCGGGATGATGACGCTGGTGGCTACGCCGCCTAACCTGGTTGTGAACAGCGAGCTGTTACGTGAAGGGCTGCATGGCTTCAGCTTTTTTAGCGTCACGCCGATTGGCCTGGTGGTGCTGCTGCTGGGCGTCGTCTATATGCTGGCGGTGCGCTTTATGCTCAGAGGTGGGGAGAGCGACCACGCGCGGGACGGGCGGAAAAGGAGCACCTTTCGCGATTTAATCAAAGAGTACCACCTGACCGGCCGGGCCCGCCGTCTGGCCATTCGTCCGGGGTCTCCCATGATCGGCCAGCGGCTTGATGACCTCAAGCTGCGTGAACGCTACTGCGCCAACGTGATCGGCGTAGAGCGCTGGCGCCGTTTTCGTCGGGTTATCGTCAATGTGAACGGTGTATCCGAGTTTCGTGCCCGCGACGTGCTGCTGATCGACATGTCCGCGTCAGACGTTGATTTACGCCAGTTCTGCGGCGAGCAAATGCTTGAACCGATGGTACTGCGCGGCGAATACTTTTCAGATCAGGCGCTGGATGTGGGGATGGCCGAAGTCGCGCTGATTCCGGATTCGGAACTGATCGGTAAAACGGTCCGCGAGATCGGTTTTCGCACCCGCTTTGGGCTCAATATTGTCGGCCTGAAGCGCGACGGTAAAGCCATGGATGGGTCGGTCGTCGACGAGTCTTTGCAGCTTGGCGATATTGTGCTGGTGGTCGGAAACTGGCGCCAGATAGCCCTGCTGGCGAAACGCGGTCGCGATTTCGTCGTATTGAATATGCCCATGGAGGTGAACGATGCCTCGCCCGCGCACAGCCAGGCGCCGCACGCTATCTTTTGCCTGGTCCTGATGGTCGCCCTGATGCTCACCGACGAGATCCCCAACCCGATAGCGGCGATTATTTCCTGCCTGCTGATGGGTAAATTCCGCTGTATTAATGCTGAGAGCGCTTATAAAGCGATTCACTGGCCAAGCATTATATTAATCGTCGGGATGATGCCCTTTGCGCTGGCGTTGCAAAAAACCGGCGGCGTCGATTTGGTGGTGGAAGGGTTGATGGATGTTGCCGGCAGCAAAGGCCCTTACGTGATGCTGGGCTGTCTGTTCGTGATGTGCGCCACTATTGGTCTGTTTATTTCCAACACTGCCACGGCGGTGCTGATGGCGCCGATAGCCCTGGCGGCGGCGAAATCCATGGACGTCTCGCCTTATCCTTTTGCCATGGTGGTGGCGATGGCGGCTTCGGCTGCCTTTATGACGCCGGTCTCTTCACCGGTAAATACGCTGGTGCTGGGGCCGGGAAAATATACCTTCAGCGATTTTGTGAAGATTGGCGTGCCGTTCACCGTCCTGGTGATGGTGGTTTGCGTGCTGCTCGTTCCGATGCTGTTTCCGTTTTAACCGCTTCGGCACAGCCCCGGTCTGATGCGCATAGCGCAGACCGGGGCACGGTATAGTTACAGCGGGGAATCCTGGCTGATTTCATCCAGCGACAGCTGGAAGCTCGGGACGAAGACCTGCATAAAGTAGTCCATCTCCTCGCTGCGCCGGGATTCCAGCGTTTTCTCAAGCCGGCCCTTGGCCAGTAGAAACTCGTTGTTGCCGGCGGACAGCTCCTCCAGACATTTCAGGTAGGCGCAGAGCGCGTCGGCCTGCTTGACGATCGATTGCTCATCTTCGCTATAGCGATGCTCGTCGATCAGCGGTTCAAAGATATCGCGCAGTTCGTCAGGAACCATGTCGATAAGCTTCTGCTGGGCAATCTTCTCGATGGCTTTATATTCTTGCGCAATCTGCGAGTTGAAATATTTGACTGGAGTCGGCAGATCGCCGGTTAACACTTCCGATGCATCGTGGTACATCGCCAGCAGGGCGATTCGCTCGGCGTTAACCTTGCCACCAAACATCCGGTTTTTGATCGCGGCCAGCGCGTGGGCAACCATCGCCACCTGCAGACTGTGCTCGGAGACGTTTTCTGTCCGTACATTACGCATCAGCGGCCAGCGGTTAATTAACTTCAGGCGAGAGAGGTGGGCAAAGAAATGACTCTGACTCATAGCAACCCTTAATCAGTGACAACATCGGGTCCTATTGTGCGCAGGGATTGCCGCCGGATGCAAATACCGGCGGCCGGGCAAGGGTTATCCGAGCTGGTGATAGCCGGAGAGGAAGCGGCCAAAGCGAGAAATCGCCATTTCCAGATCGTCCTCACGCGGGAGGGTGACAATACGCACATGATCCGGCCACGGCCAGTTAAAGGCGCTTCCCTGAACCAGCAGGACTTTCTCCTGCAGCAGGAAGTCGAGCACCATCTTCTGATCGTCGTGAATGTTAAAACGCTTTGCGTCGATCTTCGGGAACATGTAGAGCGCGCCTTTCGGCTTCACGCAGGAGACGCCGGGGATCTCGTTGATCAACTCCCAGGCGCGGTTGCGCTGTTCGTACAGTCTGCCGCCGGGAACGATAAACTCGCTGATGCTTTGATAGCCGCCTAATGCGGTTTGAATCGCGTGCTGTGCCGGTACGTTAGCGCACAGACGCATAGAGGCCAGCATCTCCAGGCCTTCGATATAGCCTTTCGCGTGTTTCTTCGGTCCGTTCAGTACCATCCAGCCCTGGCGAAAACCGGCAACGCGGTAGGTTTTGGACAGGCCGTTAAAAGTCACCGTCAGCAGGTCGGGAGCCAGCGCGGCGATCGAATGGTGCTGGGCTTCGTCGTAGAGGATCTTGTCGTAGATCTCATCGGCGAAGATGATCAGGTTGTGCTGGCGGGCAATCTCCACGATCTCCATCAGCAGCTCTTTCGAGTACACCGCACCGGTCGGGTTATTCGGGTTAATAATCACGATGCCGCGCGTACGCGGGGTGATTTTGGCGCGAATATCGTCGAGGTCAGGGAACCAGTCGGCAGATTCATCGCACAGATAGTGCACCGCCTTGCCGCTGGAGAGCGAGACGGCGGCAGTCCACAGCGGATAATCTGGTGCCGGAACCAGCATTTCATCGCCGCTGTTCAGCAGCGCCTGCATGGCCTGAACAATCAGTTCTGAGACGCCGTTACCGATATAAATATCTTCGACCGTCACATCGCGCATACCGCGCGCCTGATAGTGCTGCATGATAGCCTTACGCGCCGAGTACAGGCCTTTCGAGTCACAATAACCCTGGGCGGTAGGCAGATTGCGAATAACATCAACAAGGATCTCGTCGGGGGCGTCAAAGCCGAACGGCGCCGGGTTGCCGATGTTCAGTTTCAGGACTTTATTGCCTTCTTCTTCAAGGCGTTTTGCCTCTTTCAGAACCGGGCCACGGATGTCGTAACAGACGTTATCTAACTTGCTGGATTTTTCGATAGGGGACATGAATCTTTGACCTTTTAGCTGTTATCGCCACTCCCTGCCGTGGAAGTCAGCACGGAACAATGTACTCTTCATCCCCGAGGTTTTGAAGGGTTAGCAGGAGAAGATTTTGCTTATGTGATTTTTTTGGTTTAATTGATTTGTCTGGTGATTGCCGTTGTCTTTTATAGAATATGCCTTTAAGTGGTGTTTTAGTGGTTAATAATTGTGTTGAATTCGCTTTTTTGTGAACATTTATATGGTTTTTCGTCCAGGGTGTAGCGCCGGAGGTTATTTTTTGCGCATGGTACGCAGGCGCGTATGAAAAGGCGTATAACGGGTAAAAGGTGGTGGCTGTAACGGTAATGTTAAATATGCTTAATAAGAATATTTAATTAATTAAAAAGCTTTTATTTTTTCGCAATCTGGAATTTTCTTTTTGTTAATTAAATTAAAGTCATGAAAAAAAGTTTAAAATTGGCTTTAATAATAATGATTAGACCTTATAAATAATTCAGTTTTCGGTTAGGATACCGGCGTTAATATCGATTAAGAACCTGTTTTTTTGCAGGTTAAGTTATTAATATATTGTTATTGCAGGCTTTTTTTGTTTGTTTTTTTCGCTTTTTACAATGGATGTGCTGGGGTGCTGATGACATCATCCTTTGCCGTAGGCGCCTTTTTTTGAAGGTCGTCACAGAAATCAAAACGGTGTAATAGAAAGCGTAGAACTACGAACAATATATGACTCAGACGTTTCGCGCACTTGTCGCGGGCGAGTACTTTCACATGCAATAACGTTCATCCAGCTGCACATTCCGTTTGTGAATTGCACAAGGCTCAAGGATTAGCCGGAAACCTGGAGCACAGCATCAACAAGGCAGGTCCGCATTCGCCACCTGTAAGTGAAGAAATATGATAAATGCAAATCGTCCGATACTGAATCTCGACCTCGATCTGCTGAGAACATTCGTTGCCGTCGCCGATCTGAGTACTTTTGCCGCTGCCGCAGCAGCGGTATGCCGGACTCAGTCAGCCGTAAGTCAACAGATGCAACGTCTGGAACAGCTGGTCGGAAAAGAGCTCTTTGCCCGCCATGGGCGGAATAAATTGCTGACCGAGCAGGGTATTCAACTGCTGGGCTACGCACGCAAAATCCTGCGTTTTAATGACGAAGCCTGTATGTCGCTGATGTTCAGTAGCCTGCAAGGGATCTTAACGATTGGCGCATCTGATGAAACAGCCGAGACTATTTTACCGTTTTTGTTGAACCGGATCGGCAGTTTTTACCCGAAACTGACGCTGGAAATTAAGGTTCTTAATCATACTGAAGCGGTGGATATGCTGGCGAGCGGGGAGATTGATCTCGCGCTGACGACTCACCAGGCAACGGAGTTTGATACGCTGATCCTGCGCACCTCGCCAACGCTATGGTACTGCGCTGCCGATTATGTATTGCCGCGGGAAGAGTCGATCCCGCTGATCCTGCTTGAAGCGCCAGGCCCGTTCCGTGAGGACATCATTGCCGCGTTGAATGCCGCCAGCGCGCCGTGGCATCTGGCCCATTCCGCCTCGACGCTTGCGGGTGTCAAAGCGGCGGTAAAAGCAGGGCTTGGTGTTACCGCTCGTCCGGTAGAAATGATGAGTCCCGAGCTACGGGTTGTCGGCAAGAATGAGGGGCTTCCTGCGCTGCCGGATACGCAATATGTGCTGAGCTGTAACGCGCACAGGATAAGCGAGTCGGCGCAGGCTATTTTCCAGTCGCTGACCCAGGATTATAACCCCTGGTCGTCTGAGCCTGCGCTTACCCCGGAAGGGGGAGATAATTCCCTCATTTCCTGAGTGGAATTAGTTACACAGATCACAAAAAGCTGGTAACAAATTGTAAGTGTAAAAATGAGCCGCTAAGGTCTGAATTATACCTTGCGGTTCTTTTTTTTCTTATTTTACAGGGATTTTTAATATTTTGTCGTTTTATTGATATATTTATCAATTGCTTACATTCAATGTAGCGTTCGTTCTCCGACTTTTCCCTGCACTTTCAATACTTCATGCTAATGTTAAAAAACCGGCCGGATTGTTGCTGTTTTATAGGTTTAATTAACAAAACCGTGTCACAGATCAAAAAAATACCCCTCCTTAGGGGGAGGAATCGAGGCTAAATCCTGTCAAAATAGACGGGTAATTTTGATTTACACCAGAAACGGACACGATTCAACAACACTAAATCCGGTTTGTATGCAAGGTTATTCCGCATAAAAGGGCATTTAATGTTAATGAAAAAAATCTAATGTAAATTAATGTTGTTAAAACTTTTGTTGAAGTTGACAAAAGGTTAAAGAAAGGGGTAAAAAGCCACCGCATACAGCCTTCTACGATAAGTAGGGACGCTTTTTTGCAAGGTTATTTTTTTATTCCTCCCCGTGAAACGCTGTGGCGTTCATCTGCCAGCAAGAGCAGAGGGTTTAGCGCTACACTTTTTTGGTTAAGCAATGCGTATGTCAACATCCACTGAAGTCATCGCTCATCATTGGGCATTCGCTATATTTCTCATCATTGCCATCGGCCTGTGCTGCCTGATGCTTGTCGGGGGCTGGTACCTCGGCGGTCGCGCGCGCGCGTAGCAAGAACACGCCGTTTGAATCGGGGATCGACTCCGTTGGTTCGGCTCGCTTACGTCTTTCTGCGAAGTTTTATCTGGTTGCCATGTTCTTCGTTATCTTCGACGTGGAAGCTCTGTATCTCTACGCATGGTCGACTTCTATCCGCGAAAGCGGCTGGGTCGGCTTTGTGGAAGCCGCAATTTTCATTTTAGTGCTACTGGCAGGTCTGGTTTACCTCGTTCGTATCGGCGCACTGGACTGGACGCCTGCGCGTTCCCGTCGCACGCTGGTTAATTCAGAAACAGACAGTCCCACTAACCGTCATATGCAGTAAAAGCGAGGCAATAAGATGGATTATACGCTCACCCGCATAGATCCTAACGGTGAGAACGACCGTTACCCCCTGCAGAAACAGGAGATCGTAACCGACCCCCTGGAGCAAGAAGTCAATAAAAGCGTGTATATGGGGAAACTCGAACATGCGCTGCATGACATGGTGAACTGGGGCCGCAAGAACTCAATCTGGCCCTACAACTTCGGCCTGTCATGCTGCTACGTTGAAATGGTAACGTCATTCACTGCGGTGCATGACGTTGCGCGTTTTGGCGCCGAGGTACTGCGTGCTTCTCCTCGTCAGGCGGACCTGATGGTTGTCGCCGGCACCTGCTTCACCAAAATGGCGCCGGTCATTCAGCGTCTGTATGACCAGATGCTGGAGCCTAAGTGGGTTATCTCCATGGGCGCCTGTGCCAACTCCGGCGGGATGTACGATATTTATTCTGTCGTCCAGGGCGTGGACAAGTTTATTCCGGTTGATGTTTACATCCCGGGCTGTCCGCCGCGTCCGGAAGCTTATATGCAGGCGCTGATGCTGCTGCAGGAGTCCATTGGTAAAGAACGTCGCCCGCTCTCGTGGGTGGTTGGCGATCAGGGCGTGTACCGCGCCAACATGCAGTCGGAACGCGAGCGTAAACGTGGTGAACGCATTGCAGTGACCAATCTGCGGACACCGGACGAGATTTAACTTGCGCCTGCGGGCGGCGGAATAACACTTCGCAAATCAATCTACAACAGCGCGAAGCCTCGCCCGGCAGTCACCACGGACCTTTTGCAATGGTGAACAATATGACCGATTTACATGCGCATGACGCCGCACCAGCCTGGCAAACCCGCGATCACCTTGATGACCCGGTGATCGGCGAACTGCGCAATCGTTTTGGGCCGGATGCCTTTACCGTTCAACCTACCCGCACCGGCGTTCCGGTGGTCTGGGTCAAGCGCGAACAGCTACTGGAGGTGGGTGATTTCCTGAAGAAATTGCCGAAACCTTACGTTATGCTGTTCGATCTGCACGGGATGGACGAACGTCTGCGCACCCACCGTGACGGACTTCCCGCCGCGGATTTTTCCGTTTTCTATCACCTGATTTCCATTGAACGCAATCGTGACATTATGCTCAAGGTAGCATTGTCCGAAAACGATCTGCGCGTGCCGACTTTTACCAAACTGTTCCCGAACGCCAACTGGTATGAGCGCGAAACGTGGGAAATGTTCGGGATTGATATCGAAGGCCACCCGCACCTGACGCGCATCATGATGCCGCCGACCTGGGAAGGCCATCCGCTGCGCAAAGACTATCCGGCGCGCGCCACCGAATTCGATCCGTTTGAGCTGACTAAAGCCAAGCAGGATCTGGAAATGGAAGCGCTGACCTTCAAACCGGAAGAGTGGGGCATGAAGCGCGGAACCGAAAACGAGGACTTTATGTTCCTCAACCTCGGCCCGAACCACCCGTCTGCCCACGGTGCTTTCCGTATCGTTCTGCAGCTTGATGGCGAAGAGATCGTCGACTGCGTACCGGATATCGGCTACCACCACCGTGGCGCTGAGAAGATGGGCGAACGTCAGTCCTGGCACAGCTACATTCCGTATACCGACCGTATCGAATACCTCGGCGGCTGCGTCAATGAGATGCCGTACGTGCTGGCGGTCGAAAAGCTGGCGGGGATCACCGTACCGGATCGCGTGAATGTGATTCGCGTGATGCTCTCCGAGCTGTTCCGCATTAACAGCCACCTGCTGTACATTTCGACCTTTATTCAGGATGTCGGTGCGATGACGCCGGTGTTCTTTGCCTTTACCGACCGTCAGAAGATCTACGATCTGGTGGAAGCCATTACCGGTTTCCGTATGCACCCGGCGTGGTTCCGCATCGGCGGCGTCGCGCACGACCTGCCGCGCGGCTGGGATCGCCTGCTGCGCGAGTTCCTTGAGTGGATGCCAAAGCGTCTGGATTCTTACGAGAAAGCCGCGCTGCGCAACAGCATTCTGATTGGCCGTTCAAAAGGCGTTGCCGCCTATAACGCCAAAGAAGCGCTGGAGTGGGGCACGACCGGTGCGGGCCTGCGCGCAACGGGGATTGGCTTCGACGTGCGGAAATGGCGTCCATATTCTGGCTATGAAAACTTTGACTTTGAAGTGCCAACCGGTGGCGGTATCTCTGACTGCTATACCCGCGTGATGCTGAAAGTCGAAGAACTGCGCCAGAGCCTGCGCATTCTTCAGCAGTGTCTCGATAACATGCCGGAAGGCCCGTTCAAAGCGGATCACCCGCTGACGACGCCGCCGCCGAAAGAGCGCACGCTGCAGCATATCGAAACCCTGATTACGCACTTCCTGCAGGTTTCCTGGGGCCCGGTCATGCCGGCCAACGAATCCTTCCAGATGATTGAAGCGACGAAGGGTATTAACAGTTACTACCTGACCAGCGACGGCAGCACCATGAGCTATCGTACCCGTATCCGCACGCCGAGCTATGCGCACCTGCAGCAGATCCCGTCGGCGATTCGCGGCAGCCTGGTATCCGACCTGATCGTTTATCTGGGTAGTATCGATTTTGTTATGTCAGACGTGGACCGCTAATTATGCACGAGAATCAACAACCACAAACCGAGGCTTTTGAGCTGAGTGCGGCAGAGCGTGAGGCCATTGAGCACGAGAAGCACCACTACGAAGACCCGCGTGCGGCGTCCATCGAAGCGCTGAAGATCGTTCAGAAACAGCGCGGCTGGGTGCCGGATGGCGCGATCTACGCGATCGCTGACGTACTGGGTATCCCGGCAAGCGATGTGGAAGGGGTCGCCACTTTCTACAGCCAGATCTTCCGCCAGCCGGTTGGCCGTCACGTGATCCGCTATTGCGATAGCGTGGTTTGCCATATCACTGGCTTCCAGGGCATTCAGTCAGCTATCGAGAAAAAGCTCGACATCAAACCGGGTCAAACCACCTTTGATGGCCGCTTTACTCTGCTGCCGACCTGCTGCCTGGGCAACTGCGACAAGGGACCGACGATGATGATTGATGAGGATACTCATAGTTATCTGACGCCGGAGGCGATTCCTGACCTGTTGGAGCGGTATAAATGAAGACAGTGATCCGCACTCCCGAAACGCATCCTTTAACCTGGCGTCTGCGCGATGATAAACAGCCGGTATGGCTGGATGAGTATCAGAGCAAAAACGGCTACGAGGGCGCGCGTAAAGCGCTGCTGGGCCTGGCGCCGGATGAGATCGTCAATCAGGTGAAAGACGCCGGTCTGAAAGGACGCGGCGGCGCGGGCTTTTCCACCGGTCTGAAGTGGAGCCTGATGCCGAAAGACGAATCCATGAACATCCGTTACCTGCTGTGTAACGCCGATGAGATGGAGCCGGGCACCTATAAAGACCGTCTGCTGATGGAGCAGCTGCCGCACCTGCTGGTGGAAGGCATGCTGATCTCCGCGTTTGCGCTGAAAGCGTACCGCGGCTACATCTTCCTGCGCGGCGAGTATATTGAAGCGGCGGTCCATTTACGCCGCGCGATTGCCGAAGCGACCGAAGCCGGTCTGCTGGGCAAAAACATTCTCGGCACCGGTTTCGATTTCGAACTGTTCGTGCACACCGGAGCAGGGCGTTATATCTGCGGCGAAGAAACCGCGTTGATTAACTCCCTCGAAGGTCGTCGCGCCAACCCGCGTTCCAAGCCGCCGTTCCCGGCGAGCTCCGGCGTGTGGGGTAAACCGACCTGCGTGAACAACGTTGAAACCCTGTGTAACGTCCCGGCGATTCTGGCCAACGGCGTTGAGTGGTATCAGAACATTTCAACCAGCAAAGATGCCGGTACCAAGCTGATGGGCTTCTCTGGCCGGGTGAAAAATCCGGGCGTCTGGGAACTGCCGTTCGGCACCACCGCGCGCGAAATTCTGGAAGATTATGCCGGCGGCATGCGTGATGGCCTGAAGTTTAAGGCCTGGCAGCCGGGCGGCGCGGGCACCGACTTCCTGACCGAAGCGCATCTTGACCTGCCGATGGAGTTCGAAAGTATTGGTAAAGCGGGGAGCCGTCTGGGTACCGCGCTGGCGATGGCCGTTGACCATGAGATTGGTATGGTGTCGCTGGTGCGCAATCTGGAAGAGTTCTTTGCCCGCGAATCCTGCGGCTGGTGTACGCCGTGCCGCGACGGTCTGCCGTGGAGCGTGAAAATTCTGCGCGCTCTGGAGCGCGGTGAAGGCCAGCCGGGAGATATCGAGACACTTGAGCAACTGTGTCGGTTCCTTGGTCCGGGCAAAACCTTCTGTGCGCATGCGCCAGGTGCGGTAGAACCGCTGCAGAGCGCCATTAAATATTTCCGCGACGAATTCGAAGCAGGCATTAAGCAGCAGTTCAGTAATACCCATGCTATCAACGGGATTCAGCCGAACCTGCTTAAGACGCGCTGGTAATGTCTCCACAAGCTCGTTCAGCCTGCGCCAACGCGGCGGCCTGAACGACAAAGTGGTAACGATTTTTTAATTTGGAAGCATGCTAATGGCTACGATTCATGTAGACGGCAAAGAATACGAGGTCAACGGAGCGGACAACCTGTTAGAGGCTTGTCTCTCTCTTGGTCTTGATATTCCATACTTTTGCTGGCATCCGGCGCTTGGGAGCGTCGGTGCTTGCCGCCAGTGTGCGGTGAAGCAATATCAAAACGCGGAAGACACGCGTGGTCGCCTGGTGATGTCCTGTATGACACCGGCATCCGACGGCACCTTTATCTCTATCGACGACGGCGAAGCGAAGCAGTTCCGCGAGAGCGTAGTGGAGTGGCTGATGACCAACCACCCGCACGACTGCCCGGTCTGTGAAGAAGGGGGCAACTGCCACCTGCAGGATATGACCGTCATGACCGGTCACAGCTTCCGTCGCTACCGTTTCACCAAGCGTACCCACCGTAACCAGGACCTGGGGCCGTTCATCTCTCATGAAATGAACCGCTGCATCGCCTGCTATCGCTGCGTGCGTTACTACAAAGATTACGCTGACGGTACCGACCTGGGCGTTTACGGTGCGCATGACAACGTCTACTTCGGTCGTCCGGAAGATGGCGTGCTGGAAAGCGAATTTTCCGGCAACCTGGTTGAGGTCTGCCCGACCGGCGTATTCACCGATAAAACGCACTCCGAGCGCTATAACCGTAAATGGGATATGCAGTTTGCACCCAGCATCTGCCAGCAGTGTTCCATCGGCTGTAACATCAGCCCGGGCGAGCGCTATGGCGAACTGCGCCGTATCGAAAACCGTTACAACGGTACCGTTAACCGCTACTTCCTCTGCGACCGCGGCCGTTTTGGCTATGGCTATGTGAACCTGAAAGACCGCCCGCGTCAGCCGGTTCAGCGCCGTGGCGACGATCTGATCACCCTTAACGCCGAGCAGGCCATGCAGGGCGCGGCGGATATTCTGCGTCAGTCGAAAAAAGTGATTGGTATCGGCTCGCCGCGCGCCAGCATTGAAAGCAACTTTGCGTTGCGTGAGCTGGTGGGCGCGGAGAACTTCTATACCGGCATTGCGAAGGCTGAGCAGGAACGTCTGCAGATGATGCTGACCGTGCTGCGTGACGGCGGTATTCATACCCCGACGCTGCGCGACATTGAATCCTACGATGCGGTTCTGGTACTCGGGGAAGATATTACCCAGACCGGCGCCCGCGTTGCCCTGGCCGTACGCCAGGCGGTGAAAGGAAAAGCGCGTGAAATGGCCGCGGCGCAGAAAGTCGCCGACTGGCAGATCGCCGCGATCCTCAACATCGGTCAGCGCGCGAAGCATCCGCTGTTCGTCACCAATATCGATGACACCCGTCTTGACGATATCGCCGCGTGGACCTATCGCGCGCCGGTCGAAGATCAGGCGCGTCTGGGCTTTGCGATTGCCCATGCGCTGGATGAAACCGCCCCGGCGGTGGACGGACTGAGCAGCGATCTGAAAGGCAAAATTGACGTGATCGTCCAGGCGCTGGCCGGGGCGAAGAAACCGCTGATTGTCTCCGGGACTAACGCCGGCAGCATTGAAATCATCCAGGCAGCGGCTAACGTCGCGAAAGCGCTGAAAGGCCGCGGTATTGACGTCGGCGTCACCATGGTCGCCCGGGCAGTGAACAGCGTTGGCCTTGGCATGATTGGCGGCGGCTCTCTGGAAGAGGCGCTGAGCGAGCTGGAAACCGGCGCTGCCGATGCGGTTGTGGTGCTGGAAAACGATCTGCATCGCCATGCTTCTGCCGCGCGCGTTGACGCCGCGCTGGCCAAAGCGCCGCTGGTGATGGTCGTTGACCATCAGCGCACCGCCATTATGGACAAAGCGCACCTCGTGCTTTCTGCGGCGAGCTTCGCCGAAAGCGACGGAACCGTGGTCAATAACGAAGGGCGCGCGCAGCGTTTCTTCCAGGTCTACGACCCGTCCTACTACGATGCGAATACCGTGATGCTGGAAAGCTGGCGCTGGCTGCACTCGCTACACAGCACCGTCGACAACCGTCAGGTTGACTGGACGCAGCTGGATCATGTGATTGATGCCGCCATTGCTAAGCTGCCGCAGCTGGCGGGTATTAAAGATGCCGCGCCGGACGCGACCTTCCGCATTCGCGGGCAGAAACTGGCTCGTGAACCGCATCGTTATAGCGGTCGTACGGCGATGCGCGCCAATATCAGCGTGCATGAACCCCGCCAGCCGCAGGATAAAGACACCATGTTTGCCTTCTCGATGGAAGGGAACAACCAGCCGTCTGCACCGCGTTCGCAAATCCCGTTCGCCTGGGCTCCAGGCTGGAACTCCCCGCAGGCGTGGAACAAGTTCCAGGATGAAGTGGGTGGCAAACTGCGCCATGGCGATCCGGGCGTACGTCTGATCGAAGCTTCCGCCAGCGGTCTTGAGTACTTTACCGCGGTGCCGGCAGGCTTCCAGGCTGAAGAAGGTCAGTGGCGTATCGCGCCGTACTACCATCTGTTCGGCAGCGATGAACTGTCGCAGCGTTCTCCGGTCTTCCAGAGCCGCATGCCGCAGCCGTACATCAAGCTGAACCCGGCCGATGCTGCGAAGCTGGGCGTCAATGAGGGGGCGATGATTTCGTTCCGCGTTGATGGTCAGACGCTCAGCCTCCCGCTGGTGATTTCTGCGGGTCTGACGGCAGGGCAGGTGGGTTTACCGATGGGCATGCCGGGTATTGCGCCGGTACTGACCGGAGCACGTATTGACACTCTGCAGGAGGCGAAAGCATGAGTTGGTTAACACCGGATCTCATCGACATTCTGTTAAGCATCCTTAAGGCAGTGGTGATTCTGCTGGTGGTGGTGACCTGCGGCGCGTTCATGAGCTTTGGCGAACGTCGTCTGCTGGGGCTGTTCCAGAACCGCTACGGACCTAACCGTGTGGGCTGGGGCGGCTCGCTGCAGCTCGTCGCCGACATGATCAAAATGTTCTTTAAAGAGGACTGGGTTCCGCGCTTTACGGACCGCGTGATCTTTACTCTGGCGCCGGTTATCGCCTTTACCTCTCTGCTGCTGGCTTTTGCTATCGTGCCGGTCAGCCCGACGTGGGTGGTCGCCGACCTGAACATCGGCATCCTGTTCTTCCTGATGATGGCCGGTCTGGCGGTTTACGCCGTGCTGTTCGCCGGCTGGTCGAGTAACAACAAATACTCGCTGCTGGGCGCAATGCGCGCCTCCGCGCAGACCCTGAGCTACGAAGTGTTCCTCGGTCTGTCGCTGATGGGCGTGGTGGCACAGGCGGGGTCGTTCAACATGAGCGATATCGTCAACAACCAGGCGCATCTGTGGAACGTGATTCCGCAGTTCTTCGGCTTCGTGACTTTCGCGATCGCCGGCGTTGCGGTTTGTCACCGTCACCCGTTTGACCAGCCGGAAGCCGAGCAGGAACTGGCCGATGGTTACCACATCGAATATTCCGGCATGAAGTTCGGTCTGTTCTTTGTCGGTGAATACATCGGGATTGTCACCGTTTCAGCGCTGATCGTCACGCTGTTCTTCGGCGGCTGGAATGGCCCATGGTTACCTCCGTTCATCTGGTTCGCGCTGAAAACCGCGTTCTTCATGATGATGTTCATTTTGATCCGCGCATCATTACCGCGTCCGCGCTATGACCAGGTAATGTCCTTTGGCTGGAAGGTATGCCTGCCGTTAACGCTGATCAACTTGTTGGTAACGGCGGCTGTCATTCTCTGGCAGGCGCAATAAGGGGTGAATTGACCATGACCTTAAAAGAATTATTGGTGGGGTTTGGCACCCAGGTCCGCAGTATCTGGATGATCGGGATGCATGCCTTCGCCAAACGTGAGACCCAGATGTATCCGGAAGAACCGGTATATCTGCCGCCGCGCTACCGTGGCCGTATCGTGCTGACGCGCGACCCGGACGGTGAGGAGCGCTGCGTTGCCTGTAACCTGTGTGCGGTAGCGTGTCCGGTAGGCTGTATCTCTTTGCAAAAAGCAGAGACCAAAGATGGCCGCTGGTACCCGGAGTTTTTCCGTATCAACTTCTCACGCTGCATTTTCTGCGGTTTGTGTGAAGAAGCGTGCCCGACCACGGCGATTCAGTTGACCCCGGACTTCGAACTGGGCGAATACAAGCGTCAGGATCTGGTGTACGAAAAAGAGGATCTGCTGATTTCCGGTCCGGGCAAATACCCGGAATATAACTTCTACCGGATGGCGGGTATGGCAATCGACGGCAAAGATAAGGGCGAAGCAGAGAACGAAGCTAAGCCTATCGACGTCAAGAGCCTGTTACCGTAAGGAGAGGGCAATGGAATTCGCTTTTTATATCTGTGGCCTCATCGCCATCCTCGCAACCCTGCGGGTGATCACCCACACCAATCCGGTGCATGCGCTGCTGTACCTGATTATTTCGCTGTTGGCGATTGCTGGGGTGTTCTTCTCGCTGGGCGCCTACTTCGCCGGGGCGCTGGAAATCATCGTCTACGCCGGGGCCATCATGGTGCTGTTCGTCTTCGTGGTGATGATGCTCAACCTGGGCGGCAGCGAAATCGAGCAGGAGCGCAAGTGGCTGCAGCCGGGGATCTGGATTGGCCCGGCTATCCTGTCCGCGGTACTGCTGGTGGTTATCGTGTATGCCATCCTCGGTCTTAACGATCAGGGCATTGAAGGCAACGCGATAAGCGCGAAAGAGGTCGGTATTACGCTGTTTGGGCCGTATGTACTGGCGGTGGAGCTGGCCTCCATGCTGCTGCTGGCCGGTCTGGTTGTTGCCTTCCACATTGGCCGCGAAGAGCGCGCCGGTGAAGTGCTGAGCAACCGTCAGGGCGATAGCGACAAAAGAAAAACGGAGGAACACGCATGATTCCCTTAACACATGGGCTGATCCTCGCCGCGATCCTGTTTGTGCTCGGCCTGACGGGTCTGGTTATCCGCCGCAATCTGTTGTTTATGCTGATTAGCCTGGAAATCATGATCAACGCCGCGGCGCTGGCTTTCGTGGTGGCAGGCAGCTACTGGGGTCAGACCGACGGTCAGATAATGTATATCCTCGCCATCAGCCTTGCGGCTGCGGAAGCGAGTATCGGCCTGGCGCTGTTGCTGCAGCTCCATCGTCGCCGCCAGAACCTGAACATCGATTCAGTAAGTGAGTTGCGTGGATGAACATGCTTGCCTTAACCATTCTTCTGCCATTGATTGGCTTTGTTCTGCTCTCGTTCTCCCGTGGCCGCTGGTCGGAAAACCTCTCCGCCACCGTGGGAATGGGGTCAGTCGGCCTGGCGGCGCTGGTGACCGCGTTTGTCGGCGTCGACTTCTTCGCTAACGGCAAACAGGCGGTCAGCGTACCGCTGTGGACCTGGATGTCGGTGGGTGATTTCAACATCGGTTTTAACCTGGTGCTGGACGGTCTCTCGCTGACCATGCTTTCCGTGGTGACCGGCGTTGGCTTCCTGATCCACATGTTCGCCTCCTGGTATATGCGCGGGGAAGAGGGATACTCCCGCTTTTTCGCCTACACCAACCTGTTTATCGCGAGCATGGTGGTGCTGGTACTGGCCGATAACCTGCTGCTGATGTACCTCGGCTGGGAAGGCGTGGGCCTGTGCTCCTATCTGCTGATCGGTTTCTACTATACCGATCCGAAGAACGGTGCCGCCGCAATGAAAGCCTTCGTGGTGACCCGTGTCGGTGACGTCTTCCTCGCGTTCGCACTGTTCATTCTCTACAACGAGCTGGGCACCCTGAACTTCCGCGAAATGGTCGAACTGGCGCCTGCGCACTTTGAAGCCGGCAATAATATGTTGTGGTGGGCAACCCTGATGCTGCTGGGCGGTGCGGTCGGTAAATCGGCACAGCTGCCGTTGCAGACCTGGCTTGCGGACGCTATGGCCGGCCCGACGCCGGTTTCTGCCCTGATCCACGCCGCCACCATGGTTACCGCGGGCGTTTACCTGATTGCCCGTACCCATGGCCTGTTCCTGATGACCCCGGAAATTCTCCATCTGGTCGGTATCGTCGGAGCGGTGACGCTGGTGCTGGCAGGCTTTGCCGCGCTGGTTCAGACGGACATCAAACGCGTACTCGCTTACTCCACTATGAGCCAGATTGGCTACATGTTCCTGGCGCTGGGCGTCCAGGCATGGGATGCGGCGATTTTCCACCTGATGACCCACGCGTTCTTTAAAGCGCTGCTGTTCCTCTCGTCCGGCTCGGTCATTCTGGCCTGCCACCACGAGCAGAACATCTTCAAAATGGGCGGCCTGCGTAAGTCGATTCCGCTGGTGTATGTCTGCTTCCTGGTGGGGGGCGCGGCGCTGTCCGCACTGCCGCTCATCACCGCAGGCTTCTTCAGTAAGGACGAAATCCTCGCCGGCGCGATGGCGAATGGTCATATCAACCTGATGGTTGCGGGTCTGGTCGGCGCATTTATGACCTCGCTCTACACCTTCCGGATGATCTTCATCGTCTTCCACGGCAAAGAGCAAATCCATGCGCACGCAGGGAAGGGGATTACCCACCACCTGCCGCTGATTGTGCTGCTGATTCTGTCGACCTTCGTTGGCGCGCTGATTGTTCCGCCGCTGCAGGGCGTACTGCCGCAGACAACCGAACTTGAGCACGGCCGTGTGATGACGCTGGAGATTGCCTCCGGGATTATCGCCATTGCCGGTATTCTGATCGCCGCCTGGCTGTGGCTGGGTAAACGCACGCTGGTGACCTCTGTCGCCAACAGCGCGCCGGGCCGTCTGCTGGGTACCTGGTGGTACAACGCATGGGGCTTCGACTGGTTGTACGACAAAGTGTTCGTGAAACCATTCCTCGGCATCGCCTGGCTGCTGAAGAGCGATCCGCTGAACGCCATGATGAACATTCCGGCCATCCTCTCCCGCTTTGCAGGTAAAGGCCTGCTGCTAAGCGAGAACGGTTATCTACGCTGGTATGTGGCGTCAATGAGCATCGGCGCGGTTGTCGTGCTGGCGTTGCTGATGGTATTGCGTTGAGTTTGTTGGCTGGGTGAGCGATTGCCTGCTTATCCGGCCGACAAACCCTAAAAGAATTTTAGAATTCGTTGAAAATCTGTTCCTGAGGTACAGGCGTCATCGGCGAAGTCAGACCGGAGACCGCCAGCGCAGAGCAACCGCAGCGTACTAAAGTACGTGAGGAGTGCGAGCACTGCCGGAATTCGGGCTGACGAGCGAGATAGCCTGAGCAGGAGTAAATATAAGGGACATACTCAGCTATGTTATTACCCTGGTTAATACTCATCCCCTTTATCGGCGGGTTTCTGTGCTGGCAGACTGAACGCTTTGGCGTGAAGATGCCGCGCTGGATTGCGCTGATTACCATGGGACTGACGCTGGTGCTCTCCCTGCAGCTGTGGCTACAGGGCGGTTATTCGCTGACGCAATCCGCGGGTATTCCGCAGTGGCAGTCAGAATTCGTGATGCCGTGGATCCCACGCTTCGGTATTAGCATTCATCTGGCTATCGACGGTCTGTCGCTGCTGATGGTGGTGCTGACCGGTCTGCTCGGCGTGCTGGCCGTGCTCTGTTCGTGGCGCGAAATCGAAAAATACCAGGGCTTCTTCCACCTCAACCTGATGTGGATCCTGGGCGGCGTTATCGGCGTGTTCCTTGCCATCGACATGTTCCTGTTCTTCTTCTTCTGGGAAATGATGCTGGTGCCGATGTACTTCCTGATCGCGCTGTGGGGCCATAAGGCTTCCGACGGTAAAACGCGTATCACGGCGGCAACCAAGTTCTTCATCTATACCCAGGCGAGCGGCCTGGTGATGCTGATTGCCATCCTGGCGCTGGCCTTCGTTCACTTTAACGCGACCGGCGTGTGGACCTTCAACTATGAAGACCTGCTGAAAACCCCGATGTCCCATGGCGTCGAATACATGCTGATGCTCGGCTTCTTCATCGCCTTTGCGGTGAAAATGCCGGTGGTTCCGCTGCACGGCTGGCTGCCGGATGCCCACTCTCAGGCACCGACCGCTGGTTCCGTTGACCTCGCCGGTATTTTGCTGAAAACGGCGGCCTACGGTCTGCTGCGTTTTGCGCTGCCGCTGTTCCCGAATGCCTCCGCCGAGTTTGCTCCCATCGCCATGTGGCTGGGCGTTATCGGTATCTTCTACGGCGCGTGGATGGCTTTCTGCCAGTACGATATCAAACGCCTGATTGCTTACACCTCCGTTTCCCACATGGGCTTCGTGCTGATTGCTATCTACACCGGCAGCCAGCTGGCGTACCAGGGGGCGGTGATTCAGATGATTGCCCACGGTCTGTCCGCGGCGGGCCTGTTTATTCTGTGCGGCCAGCTGTATGAACGCCTGCACACCCGCGATATGCGTCTGATGGGCGGTCTGTGGAGCAAAATTAAGTGGCTGCCGGCGCTGTCGATGTTCTTCGCCGTGGCAACGCTGGGGATGCCGGGTACCGGTAACTTCGTCGGCGAATTCATGATTTTGTTCGGCAGCTACAAAGTGGTGCCGGTGATTACCGTGATCTCCACCTTTGGACTGGTCTTCGCTTCCGTCTACTCGCTCTCAATGCTGCATCGCGCGTACTTCGGTAAAGCGAAGAGCGAGATCGCGGCGCAGGAGATGCGGGGAATGTCTCTGCGTGAACTGTCGATTGTTCTGCTGTTGGTGGTTCTGCTGGTGCTGCTGGGCTTCTTCCCTCAGCCGATTCTGGACACCTCACACGCTGCGATGAGCAACATTCAGCAGTGGTTTGTTAATTCCGTTTCTACTACAAGGCCGTAATTCGCCATGACAATAACTCCACAACAACTGATCGCACTGCTACCGCTGCTGATCGTCGGCTTGACGGTGGTGGTTGTGATGCTCTCCATTGCGTGGCGACGCAATCATTTCCTTAATGCCACGCTGTCGGTTCTTGGTCTGAACGCTGCGCTGATCTCACTCTGGTTCGTGGGTCAGAACGGCGCGATGGACGTGACGCCGCTGATTCGCGTTGACGGCTACGCCATGCTCTATACCGGGCTGGTGCTGCTGGCAAGCCTGGCCACCTGTACCTTCGCGTACCCGTGGCTTGAGGGATACAAGGACAACAAAGAAGAGTTCTACCTGCTGGTGCTTATCGCCGCGCTGGGTGGCATTCTGCTGGCGGGCGCCAACCATCTGGCGGCGCTGTTCCTCGGTATCGAATTGATTTCGCTGCCGCTGTTCGGCCTTATCGGTTATGCCTTCCGCCAGAAGCGTTCGCTGGAAGCGAGTATTAAATACACCATTTTGTCTGCCGCAGCCTCTTCATTCCTGCTGTTCGGTATGGCGCTGGTCTATGCGAACTCGGGCAACCTGTCCTTCCTGGCGCTGGGTAAAAGCCTGGCTGATAACACCCTGCACGAACCGCTGCTGCTGGCGGGTCTGGGCCTGATGATCGTCGGCCTCGGCTTTAAGCTGTCTCTGGTTCCGTTCCACCTGTGGACGCCGGACGTTTACCAGGGCGCGCCGGCGCCGGTATCAACCTTCCTGGCAACCGCCAGCAAGATTGCTATCTTCGGCGTGGTGATGCGTCTGTTCCTGTACATGCCGGTGGGCAACAGCGAAGCGGTACGCGTGGTGCTGGGCCTGATTGCCTTTGCCTCTATCATCTTCGGTAACCTGATGGCGCTGAGTCAGACCAATATTAAACGTCTGCTCGGCTACTCCTCCATCTCGCATCTTGGCTATCTGCTGGTGGCGCTGATTGCCCTGCAGAGCGGTGAAATGTCGATGGAAGCCGTGGGTGTCTATCTGGCCGGCTATCTGTTCAGCAGCCTCGGCGCGTTCGGCGTAGTGAGCCTGATGTCCAGCCCATACCGTGGTCCGGATGCCGACTCGCTGTACTCCTATCGTGGCCTGTTCTGGCATCGTCCGATTCTGTCGGCGGTCATGACGGTGATGATGCTGTCGCTGGCGGGTATCCCGATGACGCTGGGCTTTATCGGTAAATTCTACGTGCTGGCCGTCGGTGTACATGCGCACCTGTGGTGGCTGGTTGCCGCTGTGGTGATCGGTTCGGCGATTGGTCTGTACTACTATCTGCGCGTGGCGGTGAGTCTGTACCTGAGCGCGCCGGATAAACTGAATCGCGATGCGCCGTCGAACTGGCAGTACAGCGCCGGCGGTATCGTGGTGCTGATCTCCGCGCTGCTGGTCCTCGTGCTTGGCGTGTGGCCGCAGCCGCTGATTAGCATTGTGCAGCTGGCAACACCGCTGATGTAATCGCCAGGGCCGGGGTTAACACTACCGGTCCTGTCACTCTGCCTGCCCGTTGTGATACGGGCAGGCATTTTTTTTGCCGCCTTTCGCTGTTTTCTCCCCTCCAGATCGACTAGCTCAGGCTGTACACCATAAAGTCTTCGGCCAGCAGCGTCCGGGGAAAAACGTCCCGACACTCCGCCAGCAGGCGCAGACAGCCTTCAGCGTCATAGCGCGAACTAAAATGGGTCGCGATAAACATGCTGACGCCGGCATCGCGGGCCAGCGCCGCTGCCTGCTGACTCGACGAATGACCGCGGCTATTGGCTTTTTCCGCCATCGCCTGCTCCAGCGTCGTTTCATGAACCATCAGGTCAACGCCGCGCGCCAGCTCAAGCGCCGTCTCGCAGGGGGCGGTATCGCCAAAAATCGCCAGCGTTTTGCCGGGCGTCGCCGGGCCGAGATAGTGCCGACCATCGATCTTCCGCCCGTCTTCCAGCTCCACCGTCTCCCCCTGTTTCAGACGTTGAAACAGCGGACCCGGGCGGACGCCGTCGGCAACCAGTCGCGCAGCATCGAGAGTGCCGGGGCGGGCATGCTCTTCGATACGATAGCCGTAGCATTCAACCGGATGATTCAGCGGATAAGCGCTGACCCGATAGCCCCCTTCATCAAAGACCAGGCCGGGCCCCACTTCCACTATGGTGAGCGGATAATCGGTCCATGAGCCGCTTAAGCGCAGCGCGGTTTCAACAAACTCCCTGAGTCCCGTCGGGCCGTACAGCGTCAGCGGCAGCGAGTTGCCCTGCATGGAGCGGCTGCACAGCAGGCCGGGAAGGCCGAATAGATGATCGCCGTGGAGGTGGGTAATAAAAATCTTATTCAGTTTTCCTGGGTGGTACGGGGTATGTAAAAACTGATGCTGGGTACCTTCTCCGCAGTCGAACAACCACATCTCCGCTGCCGTCGGCTGTTGCAAATTCAGCACGATAGACGTCATATTACGTGTACGGGTCGGCACGCCTGCGGATGTCCCCAAAAATGTCAATTCCATCGTCCAGTGTCCTCAGGGCGTGGGTGAAAAAACTCAAGTATACAGGAGCAGTCAATGATTACATGGCAGGATCTTCACCACGCAGAGCTGACCGTCCCGCAGCTGTACGCTTTGCTACAGCTGCGTTGCGCGGTATTTGTCGTCGAACAAACCTGCCCCTATCAGGATGTTGACGGTGATGACCTGATCGGTGAAAACCGCCATCTGCTCGGCTGGCGAGGGGATGAACTGGTGGCCTACGCGCGCATTTTGAAAAGCGACGATGATATTGAGCCGGTGGTGATTGGACGGGTCATTGTCAGCCCGGCGGTGCGCGGCGAAAAGCTGGGTTATCAGCTGATGGAGCGAGCGCTGGCCAGCTGTCGTCGTCACTGGCCGCACAAGGCCATTTATCTCGGCGCCCAGGCGCATCTGCAGCGTTTTTACGCCAGCTTCGGTTTTCAGCCGGTGACCGACATTTACGATGAGGACGGGATTGCGCATATCGGTATGGCCCGCGAGGCGGTCACCGGTTAAGCGCCGTTAGCGTAACCGCGTAAAGGCTCAATACTTTTTCCCCTCAGCCTGCTCCGGCTGGCGGCAGCCACCTGCGGAAAGTCCGCTCCCTCATTATGGGTACTGCAATTTCACGCCAGTACCCCGTATAATCTGTGGTTTTTATTCTCTGGAGGTTTGCGTGCTGTCTGTTTCCACTGCGCTGGAACGCTTACGTGACTGCCTGTCTGACGATTTTCCGCCGTCGTCCGGTACGCGAATTTTCGATATTCCTTTCCCTCTTCATGACGCTTTTGACCCTCTTCTGTGGTGCGGTCATCAAGCGCAGTGGCCACAGTTTTACTGGCTGCAGCGCAATGGCGATGAAGAGCTTGCCGCGCTTGGCGCGGTTAAAACCTTCCCGTCTTTGGCCGGGGCTCACGACTTCTTGCAGCGTCAGGGGTTGGCTGATTTACGTATTTGTGGCCTGAATGCGTTTAATCCGCAGGAAGGGAGGCTCTTTCTGCCGCGGCTGGAGTGGCGTCGGGTCGGGGGAAAAGCCACTCTGCGTCTGCTGCTGAATAGCGAGACGTCACTGCGCGAAGATGCCATTGCGGCCCGGGCGTTTCTTCAGGCGCTAACGCCTGACCAGGCGCAGCCCGCCGCTCTGCCGCCGGTGCTCAGCGAACAACACTCCCCGGACTATCCGCAATGGCATGCGCTGATTGAACAGGCAACTCAGGCGATTGCCGCAGGGGAGATGGATAAAGTGGTGCTGGCGCGGGCCACGGATGTTCAGTTTGCGGCGCCGCCGGATCCGCTGGCCATCGTGGCCGCCAGCCGGCGCAGTAATCACCGCTGTTTTCATTTCATGATGGCCTTTAACGCGCAGCGGACATTCTTTGGTTCAACTCCGGAGCGGCTTTGGCGCCGGCGCGGGACGCTGCTGCGCACCGAAGCACTGGCCGGGACCGTTGCCAGCCATCCTGACGATCGCCAGGCGCAATTGTTGGCCGACTGGCTGATGAAAGATGATAAAAATCAGCGCGAGAATATGCTGGTGGTGGAGGATATCTGCCAGCGTATGCAGGATGAGGTCCGTTCGCTGGATGTCCTGCCGCCGCAGGTGGTGCGGCTGCGTAAAGTGCAGCATCTGCGCCGCTGCATCTGGGCTGAACTCTCTCAGCCTGACGATACCCGCTGCCTGCATCAGCTGCAGCCGACCGCCGCGGTCGCCGGATTACCGCGCCGGGCGGCGCTGGCATTTATTACCCGCCATGAACCTTTTACCCGGGAATGGTACGCCGGTTCCGCTGGCTACCTGTCGCTGGCGCAAAGCGAATTCTGCGTGGCCCTGCGTTCGGCGCAAGTCGAAAACGCCACGCTCAGGCTGTATGCCGGAGCCGGGATTGTCAGCGGCTCCGATCCTGAGCAGGAGTGGCAGGAGATAGAAAATAAGGCGGCGGGGCTGCGTTCCTTGTTATTGACAAAAACGTAGATAAACGATGCATATCAATACTCCATTGCTTTGTATTACCTATACTTAGCCTCAATATTTGATACCGGACAATTTCATGTCAGTAAGCGCATTTAACCGACGCTGGGCGGCGGTGATCCTCGAAGCATTAACTCGCCACGGCGTGCAGCATATTTGTATTGCGCCGGGTTCGCGCTCGACACCTCTTACGCTGGCAGCGGCGGAAAACCGCGCGTTTATTCCCCATACCCATTTCGATGAACGCGGTCTTGGCCATCTGGCGCTGGGGCTGGCAAAAGCCAGCCGGCAGCCGGTGGCGGTGATTGTCACGTCCGGAACGGCGACGGCTAACCTCTATCCGGCCTTAATTGAGGCGGGGCTGACCGGTGAAAAGCTGATACTGCTTACCGCCGATCGTCCCCCGGAGCTGATTGACTGCGGTGCGAACCAGGCGATCCGCCAGCCGGGCATGTTTGCTTCTCATCCCTCGCAGACGCTGTCGTTGCCGCGTCCGTCGCAGGATGTGCCCGCGCGCTGGCTGGTGTCGACGATTGACCAGGCGCTGGGCGCCCTGCATTCCGGCGGTATCCATATTAACTGTCCGTTCGCCGAGCCGCTGTACGGCGAGATGGATGACACCGGCGTGGAGTGGCAGCAGCAGCTCGGCGCGTGGTGGCAAAGCGATAAACCCTGGCTGCGTCAGTCCCTGCACCTGGAAAGCGAAAAGCAGCGCGACTGGTTTTTCTGGCGGCAAAAGCGGGGCGTGGTCGTCGCGGGCCGCATGAGCGCCGCCGAAGGTAAAAAAGTCGCCGAGTGGGCAAAAACGCTCGGCTGGCCGCTGATTGGTGACGTCCTTTCCCAGACCGGGCAGCCGCTGCCGTGCGCCGACCTGTGGCTGGCGAACGGCAAAGCGGTGAGCGAACTGCAGCAGGCGCAAATCGTTGTGCAGCTGGGCAGCAGCCTCACCGGTAAACGCGTACTGCAGTGGCAGGCCACCTGTGAACCGGAAGAGTACTGGGTCGTGGATAATCTCCCCGGCCGCCTCGACCCGGCTCATCACCGCGGTCGTCGGCTGGTCTGCCCGGTGGGACAGTGGCTGGATCTGCATCCGGCGGAAAGCCGCCAGCCGTGGGCGACGACGATCCCTGTGCTGTCGCGGCAGGCCTGGCAGGCGGCGGCCGACCGCAGCGAGGCATTTGGCGAAGCCCAGCTGGCTCACCGAATCCACCGCTATCTTCCGGATCAGGGGCAGCTGTTTGTCGGTAACAGCCTGGTGGTTCGGTTGATTGATGCCCTGGCGCAGCTTCCGGCGGGATACCCGGTTTATAGCAACCGCGGCGCCAGCGGTATTGATGGTCTGCTGGCGACGGCGGCAGGGGTTCAGCGCGCCAGCGCCCGCCCGACTCTGGCGATCGTCGGCGATCTCTCCGCGCTCTACGATCTGAACTCGCTGGCGTTGCTGCGTCAGGCCTCTGCGCCGCTGGTGCTGATCGTGGTCAACAACAACGGCGGGCAGATCTTCTCTTTGCTGCCGACGCCGCAGGATCAACGGCGCCAGTTTTATCTGATGCCGCAGGATGTCAATTTCGGCCATGCGGCGGCGATGTTTGGTCTTCATTATCACCGCCCGGGCACCTGGGAGGCTCTGGAAGCGGCGCTGGTCGGGGCCTGGCGTCTTCCTGGCGCCACGCTGATTGAGCTGGTGGTGAATGAGACGGAAGGCACCCATACTCTGCAACAGCTGCTGGCGCAGGTCAGCCGGTTATGAGTCTGCACGCCCGGTGCGAAAAGGGGCAGTCGGGCTATCCCTGGCTGGTCTTTTTACACGGTTTTTCCGGCGACAGCCGGGAGTGGCAAACGGTAGGCGCCGCGTTCAGCGCTTATCCGCAGCTGTATATCGATCTGCCGGGTCACGGTGGTTCGCGCGAGGTCAGGGTTGGTGGTTTCGCCGAGGTTAGCCTGCGGCTGGAGAAAACGCTGGCGCACTATCATGTTCGGGACTACTGGCTGATTGGCTATTCGCTGGGCGGGCGTATTGCGATGTTTTTTGCCAGCCAGCCGCGGCGCGGGCTGTGCGGGCTGGTCGTAGAGGGCGGCCATCCCGGTCTCCAGGATGCGCACCAACGCCGCCAGCGTGCTTGTAGCGATGCCGCCTGGGCGGAGCGTTTTCGTCGCGAGCCGCTGGCGCAGGTTTTTGCCGACTGGTACCAGCAGCCGGTTTTCGCCGGCTTAAGTACGGCGCAGCGGGAAGCGCTTGTGGCGCTGCGCAGCCACAACTGCGGCACCAGTCTTGCCGCGATGCTGGAGGCAACTTCCCTTGCCGTACAGCCCGACCTGCGTGCGCAACTCCGCGCCCGGCGCTACCCTTTTCATTATCTTTGCGGCGAGCGCGATGCGAAGTTTCGCGCCATTGCGCGCGACGTCGCCGCCACGACACATATTATTCATCATGCCGGGCATAACGCGCATCGGGAAAATCCCGCGGCGGTGGTGTCATGTCTGGCCCAGTTTTTAGCGAGTTAACCAAAGGACATTCTATGATCTCTCTTGATGAAGCAATGCTCTACGCCCCTGTGGAATGGCACGATTGCTCCGAAGGCTATACCGACATTCGTTACCAGAAGTCGACGGACGGGATTGCTAAAATCACCATTAACCGTCCGCAGGTGCGCAATGCGTTCCGCCCGCTGACCGTGAAAGAGATGATTCAGGCGCTGTCCGATGCCCGATATGACGATAATATCGGCGTCATTATCCTTACCGGCGAAGGCGACAAAGCATTCTGCGCCGGCGGCGACCAGAAGGTCCGCGGCGATTACGGCGGCTACCAGGATGATTCCGGCGTTCACCACCTGAACGTGCTCGATTTTCAGCGCCAGATCCGCACCTGTCCGAAGCCGATTGTGGCGATGGTGGCGGGATATTCCATCGGCGGCGGTCACGTTCTGCATATGATGTGCGATCTGACGATTGCCGCAGAAAATGCCATCTTCGGTCAGACCGGTCCGAAAGTCGGCTCATTTGACGGCGGCTGGGGCGCATCCTACATGGCGCGGATCGTCGGCCAGAAAAAAGCGCGCGAAATCTGGTTCCTGTGCCGTCAGTACGATGCGCAGCAGGCGCTGGACATGGGGCTGGTCAACACCGTCGTCCCGCTGGCGGATCTGGAAAAAGAGACCGTACGCTGGTGTCGCGAAATGCTGCAAAACAGTCCGATGGCGCTGCGCTGCCTGAAGGCGGCGCTGAATGCCGATTGCGATGGTCAGGCGGGGCTGCAGGAGCTGGCGGGGAACGCCACCATGCTGTTCTACATGACCGAAGAGGGGCAGGAAGGGCGTAACGCGTTCAACCAGAAACGTCAGCCGGACTTCAGCAAATTTAAACGGAATCCATAATGCGTCAGGCGCAGGTTTACCGCTGGCAGGTACCGATGGACGCGGGCGTGGTACTGCGTGAACGGCGGTTAAAAACTCGCGATGGGCTGTTCATCCACCTACAGGACGGTGAACGTCAGGGATGGGGTGAAATTGCGCCTCTGCCGGGCTTTAGCGTGGAAACGCTGGAGGAGGCGCAGTCCGCGCTGGTGGCGTGGTCGCTTGCCTGGCGGCAGGGCGAGAACCCGCCCGAGCCGTCTCTGCCTTCCGTGGCCTTCGGCGTCAGCTGTGCGCTGGCGGAGCTGAACGATGAACTGCCGCTGGAGGCGGAGTATCGCGCGGTGCCGCTGTGCACCGGCGACCCGGACGAACTGTTTGCCAGGCTGGCGGCACTGCCCGGTGAAAAGGTCGCGAAGGTCAAAATCGGGCTGTATGAAGCGGTGCGTGACGGCATGGTGGTTAACCTGCTGCTGGAAGCGATTCCCGACCTGCAGCTACGTCTGGACGCCAACCGCGCCTGGACGCCGCTCAAAGCGCAGCAGTTTGCGAAATATGTCCACCCGCAGTACCGCGACCGTATTGCCTTCCTTGAAGAACCGTGTAAAACCCGCGACGACTCACGGGCTTTTGCCCGGGAAACCGGCATCGCGATTGCCTGGGATGAAAGCCTGCGTGAGGCGGATTTTCGTTTTCAGGCAGAGCCGGGTTTGCGTGCGCTGGTGATCAAGCCGACGCTCACCGGTAGCCTGCGTAAAGTGCGGGAGCAGGTTGCCACGGCTCATGCGCTGGGGCTGACGGCGGTGATCAGCTCATCGATCGAATCAAGCCTTGGACTGACGCAGCTGGCGCGGATTGCCGCCTGGCTGACGCCGCAGACCCTTCCCGGCCTGGATACGCTGGCATTGATGCGCGCGCAGCTGATTCGCCCCTGGCCTGACAGCCCGTTACCCTGCCTGAGTCGTGATGAGCTGGAGCCGCTGCTGTGACCTTTAGCGACTGGCCATGGCGCCACTGGTGCCGGCTGCGTGGCGATGCGCCGGCGGTACGTCTGAACGACGTTATCCTGAGCTGGCGGCAGCTGTGCGCTGAGGTTAAGGCGCTGGCCGCGGGATTCCGCGCTCAAGGGGTCAACGAAGGGGAGGGCGTGCTGCTGCGGGCCTATAACCAGCCGTCGGCATTGCTGGCATGGCTGGCGCTGCTTCAGTGCGGCGCCCGGGTGCTTCCTCTGAATCCTCAGCTACCGCCTTCGCTGCTGGCGGCATTGTTACCCTCCCTCGATCTGCGTTATGCGCTGGTGCTGAACGGCGATCCGCTCGCCCTCGACTTTACGCCGCTGACGCTGCAACGGGCGGCGGGGGATTCGACGTTGCCCTGGCGCGAAGAACGTCTGGCGTCGATGACGCTCACCTCCGGTTCTACGGGGCTGCCGAAGGCCGCCGTGCACAGCTGTCGGGCGCATCTTGCCAGCGCTGAAGGCGTGCTGGCGATGATTCCGCTGGCGTCGGATGACGACTGGCTGCTGTCGCTGCCGCTGTTTCATGTTTCCGGCCAGGGCATTCTCTGGCGCTGGCTGCTGGCGGGGGCTCGCCTGACGGTAGGAGAAAGACAACCGCTGGAACAGGCGCTGCGAGGCTGTACGCATGCCTCGCTGGTGCCCACTCAGCTCTGGCGATTGCTCAATAGCGAGGCTGATGTGTCGTTGAAGGCGGTGCTGCTGGGCGGCGCGGCGATTCCCGTCGCGCTGACCGAACAGGCGCGCGCCCGGGGCATTCGCTGCTGGTGTGGCTATGGCCTGACGGAGTTCGCCTCGACGGTTTGTGGTAAAGAGGCGGATGGCGCGCCGGACGTCGGCCAGCCGCTGCCGGGGCGCGCGCTGAAAATTGTTGCCGGCGAAGTCTGGCTGCGGGCCGACAGCATGGCCGCTGGCTACTGGCGCGATGGCGGGGTGCAGCCGCTGGTCAACGAACAGGGCTGGTTTGCCACGCGCGATCGCGGCGAGATCAGGGAGGGCAAACTGACTCTGCTTGGGCGGATGGATAACCTCTTTTTCAGCGGAGGGGAAGGGATTCAGCCTGAAGAGGTGGAAAGAGTACTCCTGGCTCATCCGCAGATTCAGCAGGCGTTTATCGTGCCGTTAGACGATGCGGAGTTTGGCCAGCGTCCGGTGGCGGTGGTGGAGTGCGATGCGCAGTGCGATGTCGCCGCGCTGGCGGCCTGGGCACAGGATAAGCTGGCACGTTTTCAGCAGCCGGTACGCTGGGTGACGTTACCTGAGTCGCTGAAAACCGGCGGGATTAAAATCTCCCGCCGGGCATTACGTGACTGGGTTAATGCGTTGCCAGGCAGCCAGACCAGTTAACCGGGGTTGGCCTCGGCACGGTGCCGGGGCGCTCAGAGCAGGCCTTTCAGGGTTAATGTTTTGCGGGTCGCCACATTCAGATCGTAGCGGGGCAAATCTTCCGGTTTCACCCAGGCATACGCCTGAAACTCGTCGTTGAGGGTGATTTCGCGGTTGGCGCTAAGGCAATCAAAAATCAGGTAAATCATATAAATCTCTTCCTGACGGCCGTCGGCATAGGTTTTGACCCGAATATCATCGCTGAAGGTCCACGGCGTAATCTGCGTCAGCTGCAGCGCCTCGCCAAGCTCCTCAGCAACTTCCCGGCGTAGCGCCTCTTCAATGCGTTCGCCCGGTTCAACGCCGCCACCGGAAAGCGCCCACTGTCCGGGAAAAACGCCGCGATCGTCAGCCATTTTGCAGAGCAAATAGTGTCCCTCATTCTGAATCAGCGGGCAGACGATGGTCCTTTGGCGCATGGTGATCTCCTTGACTAAACGGTAGGGAAAAGATGTTGGAGCACCAGTTTGCGAGCCGTCTCGCTAAACCGCAAGCTGCATTGTCCGTATTTAGCCGACATTATCCGTAGCAACTGGTTACAATCACGAGAGTAAAGGTCGTTTTAGTGCATTGATTCCTCAGCGTTCGGCAGTACAATTCTGCGGTTTTTGGGACTTTTTTGATTCTTGTTTTCTGGATAGAGTAAAAATGAAAAAGAGCATTTTATTAGGTCTTGCCGGCATGATGTTCGTCTCTACGGCGGCCCATGCAATCAGCGTAACCGGGCAGGCTGGCGAGCACTACACCAACCTTGGCGTCGGTTTCGGGACTGAGTCATCTGGTCTGGCAGTGACCGGCAACTGGATGCACAGCGACAATGACGGCGACGCGGTGGGGTTAGGCCTTGGTCTGAATATTCCGCTGGGGCCGTTCCTCGCGACGGTTGGCGGCAAGGGCGTTTATACCAACCCGAAGAGCGGCGATGAAGGGTATGCGGCGGCCGTCGGCGGCGGCCTGCAGTGGAAAATTGGCGACAGCTTCCGTCTGTTCGGCGAATACTATTATTCCCCGGATTCTCTCTCCAGCGGCATTCAGAGCTATCAGGAAGCTAACGCCGGTGCGAGCTGGACGATTATGCGTCCTCTGAGCATCGAAGCCGGTTATCGCTATCTGAACCTCGAAGGGAAGGACGGCAACAAAGACAGCACGATTGCAGACGGTCCGTATCTCGGCGTCAGCGCCAGCTTCTAATCCCCCCAACGGCGCGAACGTTTCCCGCGCCGTATTCCTGTCTACTCCGCCTGCGCCTTGCGCTATAGTATTGCCACCTGGCAGGCAAGGAGTGAAGTGAATAATGATAAATGTGGAAATGCTGTCCACCGGCGATGAAGTGTTGCACGGGCAAATCGTCGATACCAATGCCGCGTGGCTGGCCGATTTCTTTTTCAATCAGGGATTACCGCTAACGCGCCGCAACACCGTGGGCGATGACCTTGACTCCCTGGTCACGGTGCTACGTGAGCGCAGTGAACAGGCGGATGTGCTGATCGTCAACGGTGGCCTGGGGCCAACCAGTGACGATCTGAGCGCGCTGGCCGCGGCGACCGCCAAGGGCGAAGGGCTGATTCTGCACGAAGAGTGGCTGGAAACGATGACCCGTTTCTTTGCCGAGCGCGGTCGCCCGATGGCCGCAAGTAACCGTAAGCAGGCGGAGATCCCCGCCAGCGCGGAGATGATCAACAATCCGGTGGGGACGGCCTGCGGTTTTGCCGTTCAGCTCAACCGCTGTCTGATGTTTTTCACCCCCGGCGTTCCGTCGGAATTCAAAATCATGGTCGAGCAGGAAATTTTACCCCGCTTGCGTGAGCGTTTCCCGCTCTCTGCCCCGCCGCTGTGTCTGCGTCTGACGACGTTTGGCCGTTCGGAAAGCGATCTGGCGCAAAGCCTCGATCCGCTGGCGCTGCCGCCGGGCGTCGTCATGGGCTACCGCTCTTCAATGCCGATTATTGAGCTGAAGCTCACCGGGCCGGCGGAGCAGCGCGAAGCGATGCTGGCGATATGGCCGGAAGTGAAAAAAGTGGCGGGAGAGAGCATGATTTTCGAGGGCACCGAAGGGCTGCCCGCGCAGATCGCGCGTTGTTTACAGGAGCGCCAGCTGAGTCTGACGCTGAGTGAACAGTTTACCGGCGGTTTGCTGGCGCTTCAGCTTTCGCGGGCAAATGCGCCGCTGCTGGCAAGTGAAATTGTCCCTTGCCAGGAGGAGTCGCTGGCGCAGTCCGCCCGCTGGGCCGCAGAACGGCGGGTCAATCATTTCGCCGGTCTGGCGCTGGCGGTGAGCGGCCAGGAAGCCGATCACCTGAATTTCGTCCTCTCTACGCCGGAAGGCACCCATGCGCTGCGGGTTAAATTCAGCGCCACGCGCTACAGCCTGGCAGTGCGTCAGGAAGTCTGTGCCATGATGGCGCTGAATATGCTGCGCCGTTGGTTGCACGGTCAGCCGGTCGCCGGTGAACACGGCTGGATTAACGTCGTCGAATCGCTCTCGGTTTAAACCAACCTCTGCGTCGGGAACCTCTCCCGACGCGCAATGAGTCTAACCTGTTGTACTTGCTTTTAAATATTCTGTGCGCCATCTCGCATTTTCCTCCCTCCGAATGTCCACCCGGCTGGAATAGCGTCGTCATTTGAAGTCGCTCACAATTTACCGCCCGGACAACCGCAACACTGATTCCAGTATTCAGGATTGGAGTCCAGCATGTTGGAATCAAGCAAAGTCCCGGCGCTGACCCGCGCCATCGACATTCTCAATTTAATCGCCCGTATCGGCCCCTGCAGCGCGGCGACCATTATTGACGAACTGGGTATTCCGAAAAGCACCGCCTATCTGCTGCTGGGAGAGCTGAGAAAACAGCGCTTCCTCAGCATGGATAATCAGGATAACTACTGCCTGTGGACCAAGCTGGTTGAGCTGGCCGGGCAGGCGCTGAGCAAAATGGATCTGCGCGAACTGGCGCGGCCGCGCCTGACGCAACTGATGGATCAGTGCGGTCTACTCTGCCACCTGGGCATTATCGACAGCGGCAACGCCTACTACATTCTGAAGATTGAATCCCCGGCGACCATCAGCGTGCGTTCGCACGAGGGTAAGAGCCTGTCGCTGTATCGTTCCGGTATTGGTAAATGCCTGCTGGCCTGGCAGCCCGAGCGGGTTCAGGAGTCGATTATCAGCGAGCTGCAGTGGGAGCGGGCGACGCCAACCACCATCACCAGCGCCCAGCAGCTTCGCGATGAGCTGGGGCGTATCCGCGCCCGCGGCTGGAGCTTCGATAACGGTGAAGATTATCCCGACGTTCGCTGCGTGGCCGCGCCGGTTTTTAACGCCAACAACGAGCTGACCGCCGCCATTTCCGTGGTGGGTACCCGTCTGCAAATCAATGAAGACAATCGCGATTACCTCGCCGGTAGGGCGATTGCCTGCGCTAAAGATATTTCCCGTCTGCTGGGGTGGAAGAGCCCCTTCGAACAACAGGCCTCATAATAAGGAGAAGATCATGACCCTACCGAAAATTAAACACGTCCGCGCCTGGTTTATCGGCGGAGCTACCGCAGAGAAAGGCGCTGGCGGCGGCGATTATCATGACCAGGGGGCAAACCACTGGATTGACGATCATATCGCCACGCCGATGAGCAAATATCCACAGTATGAACAGTCCCGTCAGTCGTTTGGCATCAACGTTCTCGGCACGCTGATTGTGGAAGTCGAAGCCGAAAACGGACAGACCGGCTTTGCGGTGTCGACCGCCGGTGAGATGGGCTGCTTTATCGTCGAAAAGCACCTGAGCCGCTTTATCGAAGGCAAGTGCGTCAGCGATATCAAACTGATCCATGACCAGATGCTCAACGCCACCCTGTACTACTCCGGCTCCGGCGGCCTGGTGATGAATACCCTCTCCTGTATCGACCTGGCGCTGTGGGATCTGTTTGGCAAAGTGGTTGGACTGCCGGTTTACAAACTGCTGGGTGGCGCGGTGCGCGATGAAATTCAGTTCTACGCCACCGGGGCACGTCCGGATCTGGCGAAAGAGATGGGCTTTATTGGCGGCAAAATGCCGACCCACTGGGGGCCGCACGATGGCGATGCGGGGATCCGCAAAGATGCCGCCATGGTGGCCGATATGCGTGAAAAATGCGGCCCGGACTTCTGGCTGATGCTGGATTGCTGGATGAGCCAGGACGTTAACTACGCCACTAAACTGGCCCACGCCTGCGCGCCCTATAACCTCAAGTGGATCGAAGAGTGCCTGCCGCCGCAGCAGTATGAAGGCTATCGCGAGCTTAAACGCAATGCGCCAGCCGGAATGATGGTCACCAGCGGCGAGCACCACGGCACGCTGCAATCCTTCCGCACGTTGTCGGAAACCGGCATCGATATTATGCAGCCTGACGTGGGCTGGTGCGGCGGCCTGACCACCCTGGTGGAGATTGCGGCGATCGCCAAATCGCGCGGCCAGCTGGTGGTTCCGCACGGCTCATCGGTCTATTCGCACCATGCGGTCATTACCTTTACCAACACGCCGTTCAGCGAGTTCCTGATGACCAGCCCGGACTGCTCAACGATGCGTCCGCAGTTTGATCCGATTCTGGTTGACGAGCCGGTACCTGTGAAAGGTCGCATTCATAAAACCGTGCTGGATAAACCGGGCTTCGGCGTCGAGCTGAACCGCGACTGCAACCTGAAACGCCCTTACAGCCACTGATCCCGTCGTGCCGCACCGCGCTGATGTGCGGCCCCATGTTGAGGATATTACGATGAGCAACACCTTGCTTGAGAGCGTGGTGAAGAAAAACCGCGCCCGTTTGATCCCCTTTATGCTGGCGCTGTATGTGCTGGCGTTTCTTGACCGCTCGAATATCGGCTTTGCCAAGGAGACCTACCAGCTGGATACCGGTCTCAGCAACGAAGCCTATGCGCTGGGGGCAGGGATTTTCTTTGTGGTGTATGCCTTTCTCGGGGTGCCGGCCAACCTGCTGATGCGCAAATTCGGCGCCAGAAAATGGATTGGCTGCACCACCTTGCTGTGGGGCATTCTTTCCGCGGCGATGGCATGGGCGGATACGGAAGCGAAATTTCTGCTGGTGCGCACTCTGCTTGGCGCCGCCGAAGCGGGCTTCTTCCCGGGGATGATCTACCTGACCTCTCAGTGGTTTCCCCAGCAGAACCGCGCCAGCATTATGGGGCTGTTTTATATGGGCGCGCCGCTGGCGCTGACCCTCGGTTCACCGCTATCCGGCGCCCTGCTGGAAATGCACGGTTTTATGGGACATCCCGGCTGGTTCTGGATGTTTATCATTGAAGGGCTGCTGGCCGTCGGCGCAGGATTCTTCACCTTCTTCTGGCTCGATGATACGCCGCAAAATGCGCGTTTCCTGACTTCTGTCGAAAAGCAGGCGTTAATTAGCGAGCTGGCCAGAGAAGAGCAGAAAAAGGTCACCTCGCGGTTGTCCGATGCGCTGCGCAACGGTCGCGTCTGGCAACTGGCCATTATCTACCTGACTATTCAGGTGGCGGTTTACGGTCTGATTTTCTTTCTGCCGACCCAGGTTGCCGCGCTGCTGGGCACCAAAGTCGGGTTCGTGGCCTCGGTGGTGACCGCCATCCCGTGGGTGGCGGCGCTGTTCGGGACCTGGCTGATTCCACGGTACTCCGATCGCACCGGCGAGCGGCGTAATATTGCGGCATTCACCCTGCTGGCGGCGGCCATTGGCATCGCGGTCTCCGGGCTGGTGTCGCCGGTGCTGGCCATTATCGCGCTGTGCGTCGCCGCCGTCGGCGTCATTGCCGTGCAGCCGGTCTTCTGGACCATGCCGACGCAGCTATTGTCCGGCACGGCGCTGGCCGCGGGCATTGGTTTCGTCAACCTGTTTGGCGCCATCGGTGGGTTTCTGGCCCCCATCATTCGGGTTCAGGCCGAAACGATGTTCGGCAATAATTCTGCCGGATTGTTGACGCTCGCCTGCGTGGCGATTGTCGGGGTGGTTATTATCTTTTCACTGCGCGTGAATCGCACGGTGCCACAGGCTGGCAGCGTACAGCATTAATGTAAGGGAGAACTATGAACGCAATTTTATCGAACCCATTTAAAGCGGGATTATTGCAAGGAGAAGCGCAGATTGGCCTGTGGCTGAGCTCGACCTCTTCGTATATGGCTGAGATTGCCGCCACCTCGGGTTACGACTGGCTGCTGATTGACGGCGAACATGCGCCCAATACCATCCAGGACCTTTATCATCAGCTGCAGGCCATCGCACCCTATGCCAGCCAGCCGGTGATTCGCCCGGTGGAGGGCAATCGCAGCCTGATTAAGCAGGTGCTGGATATTGGCGCCAGAACGCTGCTGATCCCGATGGTCGATACCGCCGAACAGGCGCGGGAGATAGTCTCGGCGACCCGCTATCCGCCGCTGGGCACCCGCGGCGTCGGGGCCGGGGTGGCGCGCGCCGCACGCTGGGGACGGGTGGAAAACTATATGGCGCTGGCCAACGATGAGCTGTGCCTGCTGATTCAGGTAGAGAGCAAAACCGCTCTCGACAACCTGGATGCCATCCTCGAAGTGGAGGGTATTGACGGCGTCTTTATCGGCCCGGCTGATTTATCGGCTTCGCTGGGCTACCCGGACAACGCCGGCCATCCGGAAGTGCAGCGCATCATTGAACAGAGTATCCGCCGCATTCGCGCGGCGGGGAAAGCCGCAGGTTTCCTCGCCGTTGACCCGGAAATGGCGCACAACGCGCTGGCGTGGGGGGCAAATTTTGTCGCCGTTGGCGTCGATACCAACCTCTATACCCGGGCGCTGGATACACGGCTGGCGATGTTCAGACCGGTCGCCGAACCGGCGGAAGGAAAGGGGAGCTATTAGTTAAGACTACTGACAAAACGCGCTCTTGAGAAATTGCCCGGTGGCGGCTGCGCCTTACCGGGCCTACGGGGTCTGCATGGGTATCAGGCTGGTAGTCAGCCGGGGCAATTTCCGTTCTGAATCCGCCAGCACCAGTAGGCCGGGTCAGGCGTTAGCCGCCACCCGGCACAAACCCGGGCTCCGTATTCAAACCCGGTTTGTCATCAGCCGCATTGGTTTTACTGGTTTCTGGCGCCGATGTCAGGCCAGCGCCTGCGCCAGCAGAGTGATGGGATGTTCACAGCGTTTGCTGGTGGACATCTCGATTTGCCATTTGCAGGTTTCGCAATCGGTGATCGCCAGGTCGGCGCCGCTCTCCTCAATTTGCCGGAACAGCGGTGCGCCGATGGCCTGCGAAGAGGGGTAGTTTTCCGATTTAAACCCGTAGGTACCGGCGATGCCGCAGCACTGTGAATCCAGCACTTCCAGCTGTAAACCCGGGATCAGCCGCAGCAGTTCGAGGGTATACAGCGACCAGCCCATCTTCTCCATATGACACGGCGTGTGATAAACCACCTTCAGCGGCAGCGGCCGAAGCGGCAGGGTACGCCCGGCATCAAGCTGGCGCCAGATCCAGCGAGTTGCTAGTTCAATCCGGTCGCGAAGGTCCTGATTATCGACATCCAGCAGATGCGGGTATTCGTCGCGCAGGGTAAACGTGCAGGTTGATGAGGTGGCAATGACCGTCAGCGGAGTCTCTCGCATGGCGGCGACGTTGCTCTGCGCCTGGCGGCGGGCTTTGGCAAAAAAGCCGTTGGCGATAAGCGGCACGCCGCAGCATTTTTCTTTACTTAACAGCTGTACGCCGGTGCCCATCGCATTCAGCACGCGGATAAGGTCGTGGCCAAGCTGCGGATGGTTGTAGTTGACGTAACAGCCGTGAAAAAAAGCGACCTGTTCACTGAACTGCGCCTGGCGGTCCGCCTGCTGGCGGTAAGCGCGGCGAAAAGTGCCGAAACCATATTTCGGCAGCGTCCGGCGGTGGTCAATCTTTAGCGTCGCATCGAGCAGGCGGCGCACCGGTTTGAGCCCCGTTGCGGCGTTGACCAGCGGGGCAAACGGCGTGGAGAGAGTGCCCATCAGGTCGGTATGGCTGAGGATAGCATCGCGCAGCGTGGGTTTTTGCTGGCTGTACTGCGCCCGTGCCCTTTGGATAATATCGCCAATTTTTACATCAGAGGGACAGGCGACTTCACAGCGCTTGCAGTTAATACAATATTTTAAGGCTTCGTCGTACAGCGCCCCATCTTTCAGCCGCAGGCGCTCACCGTCGGGGCCCGCCTGTTTCGGGCCCGGATAGCGGGGATTAACCCGGCTGACCGGGCAGCTGGTCGTACAAACGGTACATTTAATGCAGCTCTCAAAGCGGGTATCGTTCATCGCGTGCCTCCGGCAAGGTCATGAATCTGTTTCGCGACGTGCAGCGCGGTGACCGCGCAAACGCCGCCGCCGCATCCAAGCTGGATGGCATCAAAACCGCCGAGTAGCGAACCGATGGCGAACAGGTTGCCCAGCGGCTGGCCGTCGAGCAGCGGGCGCAGCATCGTATCCGTTTTCAGGCCGAAGCGTTGCCAGGGTTGCGAAGCAAAGAAATCGCGCTGATACCAGTTCTCACGCGGAGTGGTCTGCTGGAGGTCGAGGCCGAGAATGGGTTCCCGAACGCGCGCTTTATCGGCGATCAATCCATTACTGAAGAAACTGCCGCTGGCCAGAACGGCAAAACGGGGACGCAGCGGAACATCGCCGTGCTGCCGGGTCCAGACTTCGTTGACTTTCCCCTCCTGATGGCCGATCCGCGTGACTTCATCGCCAGCCAGCCAGGTACCTCCGGTTCGAATAAAACGACGCTGAAGCTGGTTATGCAGGCGTATGCCGGGAACCGAAGGCGGCAGCGTCGGCAGCAGGCGCAGCGGGCAGGGTAGCTGTTCCTGTAGCCAGCGATACAGCCCGGCGTCATTCAGACCGAAACAGGCGGGCATGATCAGCAGGTCGTGCGCCAGCGCCAGCGGACGTAACGCGGCGAGGAGCGCGGGCCAATGACACTCTTCGTCGAGCATTCTGGCGATATTCACCGCGCGAAATTCGCTCGGGTTATCCCGCAGAACATCCAGTATCGGTAAGTCTATCTCGCTGGCCGTCGCCTTCCCCCCCTGCCGGGTGAGCGAGGCGGCGGCCAGATGCGGCTGGAAGTCGGCGAAGCCGCCGATACCCACCACGCCAACGCTACGTGCGGACAGTGGCGCCACGGGAACTTCCAGCGGCGAAAGCCATGTCGGGCGCAGGGTGCCCAGCGGCGTAACGCGTTCATGCGGCTGGCTGGCCGCGCCGCGCATCGCGATCCCGTTGATAGCCAGCAGCGCCTCGGTTTGCGCGGCGTACGCCATCACCCGTTCGGCGCCCAGCATCGCGTAGGGATGTTCGGGAAGCTGTTCTGCCAGGCGGTCTATCCCGTGAGCCACATCGCTGACGCGTTCCCCGTCGGGAAGGGCGCAGAGCAGATCCAGCGAAGCGGAGGAAAAGTGCAGCGCGCTTTGACCCCGACTGACGATGACGCAGCGCAGGCCGAACTGATTAAGCGTTAGCCCGCAGAGCAGGCCCGCGAGGCCACCGCCGATAATCACGCTATCAAATTTCATCCTGAGACTCCTTTTGCAGCCCGCACAGTCCGAGGTAGACCCAGCGGGTGAATTCACTTTCCCTGAGCGCATCGCCCCAGGCAATGGGCTGCACGCCTTTCCAGCGTTCGTTTAAAAAATCAGAAAGCTGGGTCAGCGACTGGGCGGGAGTGGTGATGTTAAACCGTTGCAGAAGCCCGGCCGCCCGGCAGGCGCACAGCTCTCCCTGGCAGGTGCCCATGCCGATGCGCGTGCGGCGGCGTAGATCGAGCAGGCTGTTAACCGCTAAGTTTTCCACCGCGTACTGCACTTCTCCGGCGGTCACCATCTCGCATTCACAAATCAAGCTGCGATGCTGGCGGGTATCGCCCAGCCAGGCAGGCGTGCGGTCGCCGTGGCGATAGAGGGCGGAACCGCGCAGCGGCGCGGGTAGCGAGATGATTTTTTTTACCGTGGCTTCGGGGGACTCCGTTGAGCCCGGGAGCGGAGTGTCGGCAGTAGAGCAGGGGACGCTGTTGCCCAGCTTACGGCACACCGCATCCGTGGCCCACTCTGCCATCAAACGGTAGGTCATTAGCTTGCCGCCGGTAATGGTGATAAAGCCCTCCATGCCATCGCGTTTGGCGTGGTCGAGCAGAACGATACCGCGGCTGACGCTGCGTCCGCTGGGATCATCATCGCTGGCCACCAGTGGGCGCACGCCGGAATAGGCGCGCAGCACGCGAGTACGCCCAAGTACCGGAGCCAGCTTTTCTCCCTCCCGCAGCAGCGTGTCGACTTCGGCCGTTGTGACCCGGTTGTCATCAATTTCCTCGTAAGGGATATGTTCCGACGTCGTGCCAATCAGCGAAATGGTATCGCCGGGCACCAGAATATCGGCATCGGCAGGTTTACGGCAGCGGTTGATGACCTGTCGGTTGATACGATGGTCGAGGATCAGCAGCGATCCCTTGGCCGGGAACATGGCGATGCGCAGATCGGCATATTCCGCGATCCGCTGTCCCCAGATCCCGGCAGCATTGACCACAACCCCGGCGTGTAGCGTACGTCTCTCACGATGCTGATGATCATAAAACTCGACCCCGCAAACGCGTTCTCCACGGCGGATGAGCCCGGTCATTTCGCAACCGGTCAGAATGGTCGCGCCATGCTCCCGGGCGTCGAGCATATTGGCCGCCGTCAGGCGAAACGGATCGATGGTGCCATCGGGGACCTGTACGGCGCCAAGCAGGGCCGGATTGACGGTGGGTTCAAGGCGCAGCGCCTCTGCTGGCGACAGCGGCCGGGTTTCGATCCCCGCCTGCTGACAGGCGTTGATAAAGGTTCGTTGCCAGGCCAGATCGTCCTCGGGAAGAGTAATGAAGAGTCCACCGGTCGGTTCAACGCAGTGACGGGCGATGCGGCGCAGAATCCGGTTCTCAGTGATGCACTCGCGGGCCGATTCACTATCGGTGACGGCATAGCGGGCGCCGCTGTGCAGCAGACCGTGATTACGGCCGGTTGCTCCGGTGGCAATATCGTGACGTTCCAGCAGCGTTACCTGCAGCCCGCGGAGCGCGCAGTCCCGCGCAATCCCTGCGCCGGTGGCGCCGCCGCCGATGATAATAACATCGCATTCACGGGTTTCGGCCATCTTCCTGTCCCTCTGCTTTCGTTTTACGCCATTTAGCCATACAAATAGTACGTATTGTTTGATTTCGAGCATATTCGCGCGTTATTCGAGCGGTTTATGTGATTTCATGCTCATAATGGAATGTTTTGTCATATTTTTGTAACAAAGCGTGCGATGTTTCACAGTATCCAGGGCCAGCTTTGCCTACCATCCCGCCTCATCAGAAGTGGGTGATTAGATTAGATTTTTCTTATCGCTGTCAGTAGAGAAGAGATGGCCACGGAGGCTGCTATGTTAACTATTTTTAAACCTGCGCCACACAAAGCGCGTTTGCCCGCGGCGGAAATCGATCCGCTGTACCGTCGACTGCGCTGGCAAATTTTCATCGGTATTTTCTTTGGATACGCTGCTTACTATCTGGTGCGTAAGAACTTTGCTCTGGCTATGCCCTATCTGGTGGAGCAAGGTTTTTCCCGCGGCGATCTGGGTTTCGCCCTCTCCGGTATTTCGATTGCCTATGGATTTTCGAAATTCATCATGGGGTCGGTTTCGGATCGCTCGAATCCGCGCATTTTTCTGCCCGCGGGGCTGATCCTGGCTGCGCTGGTGATGCTGGTGATGGGGTTTGTGCCCTGGGCGACCTCCAGCATTATGGTGATGTTCGTGCTGCTGTTCCTCTGCGGCTGGTTCCAGGGGATGGGCTGGCCGCCGTGCGGGCGGACGATGGTGCACTGGTGGTCGCAGAAAGAACGCGGCGGCATTGTCTCGGTGTGGAACTGCGCGCATAACGTGGGAGGCGGGATCCCGCCGCTGCTGTTCCTGCTGGGGATGGCCTGGTTTAACGACTGGCACGCGGCGCTGTATATGCCGGCATTCGGCGCGATTCTGCTGGCGGTGTTTGCCTTCGCGATGATGCGCGATACGCCACAGTCCTGCGGCCTGCCGCCAATTGAAGAGTATAAAAATGACTATCCTGATGATTACAGCGAAGAGCATGAACAGGAGCTGACCGCCAGCCAGATCTTTAAGCAGTATATCCTGCCGAACAAGCTGCTGTGGTATATCGCCGTGGCGAACGTCTTTGTCTATCTGCTGCGCTACGGCATTCTCGACTGGTCGCCAACCTACCTGAAAGAAGTGAAGCACTTTGCGCTGGATAAATCCTCCTGGGCCTACTTCTTATATGAGTATGCGGGGATTCCAGGCACGCTGATTTGCGGCTGGATGTCCGATAAGGTGTTTAGGGGTAATCGCGGAGCCACCGGCGTCTTCTTTATGACGCTGGTGACGATTGCGACCGTGGTCTACTGGCTCAACCCGCCGGGTAATCCGGGTATCGATATGACCTGTATGATTGTGATTGGCTTCCTGATCTATGGCCCGGTGATGCTGATTGGCCTGCATGCCCTGGAACTGGCGCCGAAAAAAGCGGCTGGCACTGCCGCCGGTTTTACCGGTTTGTTTGGCTACCTGGGCGGTTCCGTTGCCGCCAGCGCGATCGTAGGCTATACCGTTGACTTCTTCGGTTGGGACGGCGGTTTCATGGTGATGATCGGCGGCAGCGTGCTGGCGGTTCTGCTGCTGGTGGTGGTGATGATTGGCGAAAAACGCCATCACCAACAACTGAAACAGGCTTAAGGAATGCGCATGAAAACGGTAGCCACAACGTTAATGACGGCGATTTTACTGGCCGGTTCTACTCTGAGCTTCTCCGCCTCTGCGGCGGATAAGCTGGTCATCGCCCACCGCGGCGCCAGCGGCTATCTGCCGGAGCATACGCTGCCGGCAAAAGCGATGGCCTACGCTCAGGGCGCCGATTATCTTGAGCAGGACCTGGTCATGACCAAAGACGATCGGCTGGTGGTGCTCCATGACCACTATCTCGATCGGGTGACCGACGTCGCGGAGCGTTTCCCGCAGCGCGCACGGCAGGATGGGCGCTTCTACGCCATCGACTTTACCCTCGCGGAGATAAAATCACTGCGGTTCAGCGAAGGGTTTGAGCCGAAGGACGGCAAGAATATACAGACCTTCCCTGGCCGCTTCCCGATGGGGAAATCAGACTTCCGCATTCATACTTTTGAAGAGGAGATTGAGTTTGTTCAGGGGCTGAACCATTCAACGGGGAAAAATATCGGAATCTACCCGGAAATTAAGGCGCCGTGGTTCCACCATCAGGAAGGCAAGGATATCGCCGTCAGCGTCCTGCAGGTGCTGAAGAAATACGGGTACACCCGCAAGCAGGATAAGATCTATCTGCAGTGCTTTGATGCTAACGAGCTCAAGCGGATTAAGCATGAGCTGGAGCCGAAGATGGGGATGGACCTGAAGCTGGTGCAGCTGATCGCTTACACCGACTGGAATGAAACCCGGCAACGCCAGGCGGATGGCAAATGGGTTAACTACAGCTATGACTGGATGTTTAAGCCCGGCGCGATGACGCAGATTGCGCAATATGCCGACGGAATTGGTCCGGACTACCATATGCTGGTGGCGGCGAATGCCAGGCCGGGTCAGGTTGCGCTCAACGAGATGGTGAAAGAGGCGCATCGCCAGCGTCTGGTGGTGCACCCGTATACCGTCCGCGCTGACCAGCTACCGGATTATGTCACCGATGTGAATCAGCTGTTTGACCTGCTGTACCACCAGGCTGACGTCGACGGCTTGTTTACCGATTTCCCGGATAAAGCGGTGCAGTTTCTGAAAGCGAAGCACTAAAAAGCCGGGTGGCGCTGCGCCTTGCCCGGCCTGTGAACTGCGGTTTTGTCGGGTAAGCGCAGCGCCACCCGACAAAACTACATCTCGATTTCAATATCGCCTTTCGCCCGGCAGCAGCAGGGCAAAATCTCTCCCGGCTGGATGAACGCCAGCGGTTCGGTCAGCCAGTCAACCTGACCGGAAACCAGCCGCGTGCGGCAGGATCCGCAATAGCCGGCGCGGCACTGATACTCCACGTCGATATTATGTGATTCCAGGGCGGCCAACAGGGAAGGGTGTTCATCCTGACACTCAAGACGAGTGTCAGAGATTTTCAGAAAAATGCGTTTCATCAGAGCTGGAAGTTGCTCAGATCGTCGGCATCGACTTCGGCATCGATCTGGCCAACCAGGTAGGAGCTGACTTCCACTTCCTGCGGCGCAACCTGCACGTTATCGGACACCAGCCAGGTGTTGATCCACGGAATCGGGTTGGAGCGGGTCTGGAAGGGCAGGTCGAGACCCACCGCCTGCATGCGGATATTGGTGATGTATTCCACGTACTGGCAGAGAATATCTTTGTTCAGGCCGATCATTGAACCGTCACGGAACAGGTAGTCCGCCCACTCTTTCTCCTGCTGCGCCGCCAGCACGAACAGATCGTAGCACTCCTGCTTGCACTCTTCGGCAATTTCCGCCATTTCCGGGTCGTCGACGCCGGAGCGCAGCAGATTCAGCATGTGCTGGGTGCCGGTCAGATGCAGCGCTTCGTCACGGGCGATCAGGCGGATGATTTTGGCGTTGCCTTCCATCAGCTTGCGCTCGGCGAATGCGAACGAACAGGCGAAGCTGACGTAGAAGCGAATCGCTTCCAGCGCGTTGACGCTCATCAGGCACAGGTAGAGTTTCTTTTTCAGCTCGCGCAGGTTAACGGTGATGGTTTTCCCGTTGACGGTGTGCGTGCCTTCACCCAGCAGATGCCAGTAGCTGGTCAGCTCGATCAGCGTGTCGTAGTAGTGGGAGATACCTTCCGCGCGTTTCTGGATTTGCTCGTTGGTGACGATATCGTCGAAGACCATTGCCGGATCGTTCACGATATTACGGATGATATGGGTGTAGGAGCGCGAGTGAATCGTCTCTGAGAATGCCCAGGTTTCCACCCAGGTTTCCAGTTCCGGAATCGAAATCAGCGGCAGCAGGGCGACGTTCGGGCTACGGCCCTGGATAGAGTCCAGCAGCGTCTGATACTTCAGGTTGCTGATGAAGATATGTTTTTCGTGTTCCGGCAGCGCCTGGTAGTCGATACGGTCGCGGGAGACGTCAACTTCTTCCGGACGCCAGAAGAAGGAGAGCTGTTTTTCGATCAGCTTTTCGAAGATGTCATATTTTTGCTGATCGTAACGGGCGACGTTAACCGGTTGGCCAAAAAACATCGGCTCAAGCAGCTGGTTGTTTTTCGTCTGTGAAAAAGTGGTATATGCCATGAGTGGGGATCCTGTCCTGGAATTATACGCCGGGTGGCGCTTCGCAAACCCGGCCTACAATAGACCGTAAGCCCGGCAAGCAAGGCGCCGCCGGGCAATATTATCAAATCTTACATGCGCCGCTTTCGCAGCCGTCGTCCTGGATGGACGGCGCCAGATCGTCCTGGGCATCCTCCGCGCCATCACGGGTGTTGTGATAGTACAGAGTTTTTACGCCGAATTTATAGGCATTGAGCAAGTCTTTCAGCAACTGCTGCATCGGTACTTTACCCGACTGGAAACGCGTCGGGTCATAGTTGGTGTTGGCCGAAATCGACTGGTCGATAAACTTCTGCATGATACCAACCAGCTGCAGGTAGCCGTCATTGTTCGGCATTTCCCACAGCAGCTCGTAGCTGCCCTGCAGTTTTTCGTAGTCCGGTACCACCTGACGCAGAATGCCGTCTTTCGAGGCTTTAATGCTGACATGTCCGCGCGGCGGCTCAATACCGTTGGTGGCGTTGGAGATCTGCGAAGAGGTCTCTGACGGCATCAGCGCAGAGAGCGTAGAGTTACGCAGGCCGTGCTCTTTAATGGATTCGCGCAGCGCTTCCCAGTCGTAGTGCAGCGGCTCGTTGACGATGGCATCGAGATCTTTTTTATAGGTATCGATCGGCAGCACGCCCTGAGCATAGGTGGTCTCGTTGAACCACGGGCACGCGCCCTGTTCAATGGCCAGCTCGTTTGACGCTTTCAGCAGGTAGTACTGAATAGCTTCAAAGGTTTTATGCGTCAGGTTGTTGGCGCTGCCGTCAGAGTAGCGTTTACCGTGCTTCGCCAGGTAGTAGGCGAAGTTGATCACGCCAATACCCAGCGTACGACGGCCCATCGCGCCGCGTTTAGCCGCCAGAATCGGGTAGTCCTGATAATCCAGCAGCGCGTCCAGCGCACGCACCGCCAGTACCGCCAGCTCTTCCAGCTCGTCAAGGCTTTCAATGGCGCCGAGGTTAAAGGCAGACAGAGTACAGAGCGCGATTTCACCGTTTTCGTCGTTGACGTCATCCAGCGGTTTGGTCGGCAGCGCGATTTCCAGGCACAGGTTGGACTGGCGAACCGGCGCCACCACCGGGTCAAACGGGCTGTGGGTGTTGCAGTGGTCAACGTTCTGGATGTAGATACGGCCGGTGGAGGCGCGTTCCTGCATCATCAGGGAGAACAGCTCAACCGCTTTGATGCGCTGCTTACGAATGCTGTCGTCTTTTTCGTACAGGGTGTACAGACGTTCGAATTCGTCCTGATCGGCGAAGAAGGCGTCGTACAGGCCCGGGACGTCGGACGGGCTGAACAGGGTAATGTCTTCACCTTTCAGCAGGCGGGTGTACATCAGTTTGTTGATCTGTACGCCGTAGTCCATGTGGCGAACGCGGTTGGCATCGGTACCCCGGTTGTTTTTCAGCACCAGCAGACTTTCGACTTCCAGATGCCACATCGGGTAGAACAGCGTGGCGGCACCGCCGCGTACGCCGCCCTGCGAGCAGGACTTCACCGCGGTCTGGAAGTGCTTATAGAACGGGATACAGCCGGTGTGGAACGCTTCGCCGCCGCGGATCGGGCTGCCCAGCGCACGAATGCGACCGGCGTTAATACCGATACCTGCGCGCTGGGAAACATATTTCACGATGGCGCTGGAGGTGGCGTTGATGGAGTCGAGGCTATCGCCGCACTCGATCAGCACGCAGGAGCTGAACTGACGCGTTGGGGTACGCACGCCGGACATAATCGGCGTCGGCAGCGAGATTTTAAACGTGGAGACGGCATCATAGAAACGTTTGATGTAGTCCAGACGCGTCTCGCGCGGGTAGTTGGAGAACAGGCAGGCGGCAACCAGAATGTAGAGGAACTGGGCGCTCTCGTAAATTTCGCCGGTAACACGGTTCTGGACCAGATATTTACCTTCCAGCTGCTTAACGGCAGCGTAGGAGAAGCTCATATCGCGATCGTGAACAATGAACGAATCCATCTGCTTGAACTCTTCTTCCGTGTAGTCTTCCAGCAGATGAGTATCGTATTTGCCTTTTTTCACCATCTTCGTGACGTGGTCATACAGCGCTGGCGGCTCAAACTGGCCGTAGGCTTTTTTACGCAGATGGAAGATCGCCAGGCGCGCGGCGAGATACTGGTAATCCGGCGCTTCGCGGGAGATCAGGTCCGCCGCTGCCTTAATGATGGTTTCGTGGATATCGGCAGTTTTGATGCCGTCGTAAAACTGAATGTGAGAGCGCAGTTCTACCTGAGAAATCGAAACGTTATTCAGTCCTTCTGCCGCCCAATCCAGTACACGATGGATTTTATCGAGATTAATGCGCTCGGTGCTACCGTCACGCTTTGTCACCAGCAGACTCTGATTCATGTGGATTATACCTGTCCGTGAGAGAAAATATCCCCCGCTTATCCACAGAACGCCGTTGTGACTAACTCTGTGGATAAATACTATATGTAGGGGGTTGTAGATAAAAGAAACGCTATATGGTGAGTATTTTAGTAAGGATTCTTTTGAGTACAAGGGTTGATTTTGGCGTTAATTTGAGGTTGCGGAAGCGTAATGATCGCTAAGTCCACGCCGCGTAAGGCCTGGCGGAGATGTCAATAAACTGGAAAATAAATATGAAAATTTGATCGAATGCTGATTTCTTCGACGGATGTAAAAATTACGCGGCTTGATGCCGCGCAATCATCAAATAATCATCATATGAAAAACTGCTGACGTTATGCGCTTTTCGCGGTTGTATGCAACATATAGTTAACATCTACCCCCGGTGCCAGCTTGAAGGTATTGGTCAGCGGATTGTAATGCAGGCCGATAATATGCTGCTCTTTCAGAGTAGTCTGATCAACCCAGCCAATCAGCTCCGCCGGCTTAATGAATTTTTTCACGTCATGAGTCCCTTTGGGCACCATTTTCATCACGTATTCAGCGCCGACTACCGCCATCAGCCACGCTTTACCATTGCGGTTAATGGTCGAGAAGAAGACCTGACCGCCGGGCTTCACCAGCCGTGCACAGGCGTGAACCACCGAGCGCGGGTCCGGAACATGCTCCAGCATCTCCATGCAGGTCACCACATCGTACTGACCGGCGTGCTTCGCCGCGTGCTCTTCTACCGTCTCCTGGACATAGTCGACCTGAACGCCGCTTTCCAGCGCGTGCAGCTTCGCTACCTGCAGCGGTTCAAAGCCCATGTCGAGCCCGGTTACCGTTGCGCCTTCACGCGCCATGCTCTCGGCAAGGATGCCGCCGCCGCAGCCAACATCGAGTACCTTTTTACCAAACAGGCCGCCAGAACGCTCCGCAATATAGCCAAGACGCAGCGGGTTGATACGATGTAAGGGCTTGAACTCGCCCTCTAAGTCCCACCAGCGCGAGGCGACGGCTTCAAATTTAGCAATTTCATGATGATCAACGTTGTGGGCCACCGGCTGTTTTTCGGCATTCATGGGCGCTTCGACTCCTTTTCTGTTCAGACCGGCGAGTATATCAGGTGACCGACATGAATAAACCGTCTATCCCCATCGCCTTTTGCCGCGACCCGATGACGCGAATCGGAGCGCCTGCGTTTACCGCCACGATGCGGCGCGAAATTCATTGGGTATAGGTTTACCCGTATCACCGTGGCTGTGTTATAATTTGCGACCTTTGAATCCGGGATACAGTAGAGGGATAGCGGTTAGATGAGCGACCTTGCGAGAGAAATTACACCGGTCAACATTGAGGAAGAGCTTAAGAGCTCGTATCTGGATTATGCGATGTCGGTCATTGTTGGCCGTGCGCTGCCGGATGTCCGAGATGGCCTGAAACCGGTACACCGTCGCGTACTTTACGCCATGAACGTATTGGGCAATGACTGGAACAAAGCCTATAAAAAATCCGCCCGTGTCGTTGGTGACGTAATCGGTAAATACCACCCTCATGGTGATACCGCCGTTTATGACACCATTGTACGTATGGCACAGCCATTCTCCTTGCGTTATATGCTGGTCGATGGCCAGGGTAACTTCGGTTCTGTCGATGGCGACTCCGCCGCAGCGATGCGTTATACGGAAATCCGTATGTCGAAAATCGCCCACGAGCTGATGGCCGACCTGGAAAAAGAGACGGTTGATTTCGTTGATAACTATGACGGTACGGAACGTATTCCTGACGTCATGCCGACGAAAATCCCTAACCTGCTGGTGAACGGTTCGTCCGGTATCGCCGTCGGGATGGCAACCAACATTCCGCCGCACAACCTGACGGAAGTGATCAACGGCTGCCTGGCCTATATCGACGATGAAAATATCTCCGTCGAAGGGCTGATGGAGCACATCCCGGGTCCGGACTTCCCGACCGCCGCCATTATTAATGGTCGTCGTGGGATTGAGGAAGCTTACCGCACCGGTCGTGGCAAAATTTATATTCGCGCCCGCGCTGAGGTGGAAACCGATGCGAAGACCGGTCGTGAAACCATCATCGTGCACGAAATTCCGTATCAGGTGAACAAAGCGCGCCTGATCGAGAAAATTGCCGAGCTGGTGAAAGACAAACGCGTTGAAGGCATCAGCGCGCTGCGTGACGAGTCTGATAAAGACGGGATGCGCATCGTGATTGAAGTGAAACGCGATGCGGTGGGCGAAGTGGTGCTTAACAACCTCTACTCCCAGACGCAGCTGCAGGTCTCCTTCGGTATTAACATGGTTGCGCTGCACCATGGTCAGCCGAAGATCATGAACCTGAAAGATATTCTTTCAGCGTTCGTGCGCCACCGCCGCGAAGTGGTGACGCGTCGTACCATTTTCGAACTGCGTAAAGCCCGCGATCGCGCGCATATCCTTGAAGCGCTGGCGATTGCGCTGGCCAACATCGACCCGATCATCGAGCTTATCCGCCGTGCGCCAACGCCTGCGGAAGCGAAAGCTGGCCTGATCGCGCGTCCATGGGATCTGGGCAACGTGGCGGCGATGCTGGAACGTGCCGGTGATGATGCCGCGCGTCCGGAGTGGCTGGAGCCAGAGTTCGGCGTGCGCGACGGTCAATACTATCTGACCGAACAGCAGGCCCAGGCGATCCTGGATCTGCGTCTGCAGAAACTGACCGGGCTTGAGCATGAAAAACTGCTCGATGAATACAAAGAGCTGCTGGAACAGATCGCTGAACTGCTGCATATCCTCGGCAGCGCCGACCGTCTGATGGAAGTGATTCGTGAAGAGCTGGAAGCCATGCGCGAACAGTTCGGCGACGCGCGTCGTACCGAAATCACCGCCAACACCGCGGATATCAACATCGAAGATCTGATCAACCAGGAAGATGTGGTGGTCACCCTGTCTCACCAGGGCTATGTGAAGTATCAGCCGCTAACCGACTATGAGGCGCAGCGTCGCGGTGGCAAAGGTAAATCGGCCGCACGTATTAAAGAAGAAGACTTTATCGACCGCCTGCTGGTGGCCAATACCCATGACACGATCCTCTGCTTCTCCAGCCGTGGCCGCCTGTACTGGATGAAGGTCTATCAGCTGCCGGAAGCCAGCCGTGGTGCGCGCGGGCGTCCAATCGTCAACCTGTTGCCGCTGGAAGCTAACGAACGCATTACCGCTATTCTGCCGGTACGCGAATACGAAGAAGGCGTGAACGTCTTTATGGCGACCGCCAGCGGTACCGTGAAGAAAACCGCGCTGACCGAGTTCAGCCGTCCACGTTCTGCCGGGATCATCGCGGTGAACCTGAACGAAGGCGACGAGCTGATTGGCGTTGACCTGACCAACGGTAATGATGAAGCGATGCTGTTCTCAGCCGCCGGTAAAGTGGTGCGCTTTAAAGAGAGCGCGGTCCGTGCCATGGGCCGTACCGCTACCGGCGTTCGCGGCATCAAGCTGGCGGGTGACGATAAAGTGGTTTCGCTGATCATTCCACGCGGCGAAGGCGCTATCCTGACCGTCACGCAGAATGGTTACGGTAAACGTACGGCGGCGGCAGAGTATCCGACTAAGTCCCGTGCAACGCAGGGCGTGATCTCCATTAAGGTCACCGAGCGTAACGGTTCCGTGGTCGGCGCTGTGCAGGTCGATGATTGCGATCAGATCATGATGATCACCGATGCCGGCACCCTGGTGCGTACGCGCGTGTCGGAAGTCAGCATCGTCGGTCGTAACACGCAGGGCGTTATTCTGATCCGTACCGCGGAAGATGAAAACGTCGTAGGCCTGCAGCGCGTAGCCGAGCCGGTTGATGACGAAGAGCTGGATGCCATCGACGGCAGCGTAGCGGAAGGCGACGACGAGATCGCGCCGGAAACTGACGCTGACGCCGATGATGACGCTGTCGAAGATGAAGAATAATCTGCGCTAGTGATGCGAAAAGGGCCGGGAGAGACTCCGGCCCTTTTTATTTGTACGCTGCGCCTTTATCCGAGGCGAAATCCAGAGAGTATAACGTTGCGACGAAACGTGTTTACCGCTACCTTAACCCCATTCTGTTGAGTCCCTGACGGCCGAGTATCGCCCCATTGAAATATCTTGCCTCTTTTCATACCACGCTAAAGGTTTCACGCTACCTGTTCAGAGCGCTGGCGGTACTGCTCTGGATGCTGATCGCTTTCGTTTCCGTGTTCTATATCGTCAACGCCCTGCATGACAGAGAGTCGGAGATCCGCCAGGAATTTAACCTCAATGCCGATCAGGCGCAGCGCTATATTCAGCGAACCGCGGATGTGATTAAAGAGCTGAAATACGTGGCCGGCAACCGTCCGACCAGCGGCGACGAGGGCGGGGCGACTCCCGCTCCGGGCGGCAATATCGCCGTTCCTGATTTTGAACCGCTGTACCCTGATTCTGATTGCGGGACAATGGGCGCGACCTGGCGCAACTCCCTGCAGTCGCTGGCGTGGTTTATGCGCTACTGGCGCGATAACTTTTCCGCGGCCTATGACCTCAACCGCATCTTTCTCATTGGCAGCGATAATTTGTGTATGGCCAACTTTGGCCTGCGGGAGATGCCGCTGGAGCGCGATCAGGCGCTGAAAGTGCTGCACCAGCGTATTGAGCAGTACCGCGATGCGCCGCAAAACGAGCGCGGCAACAACCTGTTCTGGATAAGCCAGGGCGTGCGTCCGGGCGTGGGCTATTTTTACGCCCTGACGCCGGTTTATATGGCAAACCGCCTGCAGGCGTTGCTGGGTATTGAGCAGACCATTCGTATGGAGAGCTTCTTTACGCCGGGCAGTCTGCCAATGAGCGTCACGATTCTCGACGACAACGGACAGCCGCTTATTTCTCTTGCCGGGCAGGATAACAAAATCAAGAGCGAAGCCCGCTGGATGCAGGAGCGGATCTGGTTTGGCTACACCTCGGGTTTCCGCGAGCTGGCGCTGAAGAAGAGTCTGCCGCCGTCGTCGTTAAGCATCGTCTATTCCGTGTCGGTCGATCAGGTGCTCGAACGTATCCGGATGCTGATTATCAACGCGATTGTCCTGAATATCCTCACCGGGGTGATTCTGTTTGCCCTGGCGCGGATGTATGAGCGGCGGATCTTTATCCCGGCGGAGAATGATGCCCAGCGGCTGGAAGAGCATGAGCAGTTCAACCGTAAAATCGTCGCATCGGCGCCGGTGGGGATTTGTATTCTGCGCACCCTCGATGGCACCAATATTCTGAGCAACGAACTGGCGCACAACTACCTCAATATGCTGACCCATGAGGATCGGCAGCGGTTAACGCAGATTATTTGCGGCCAGCAGGTCAACTTTGTGGATGTGTTGACCAGCAACAACACCAACCTGCAGATTAGCTTCGTCCATTCGCGCTATCGCAATGAAAACGTCGCGATTTGCGTGCTGGTGGACGTCAGCGCCCGCGTCAAGATGGAGGAGTCGTTGCAGGAGATGGCGCAGGCTGCGGAGCAGGCCAGCCAGTCGAAATCGATGTTCCTCGCCACCGTCAGCCACGAGCTGCGAACGCCGCTGTACGGAATAATCGGTAACCTTGACCTGTTGCAAACTAAAGAGCTGCCGAAGGGCGTCGACAGGCTGGTCACGGCGATGAATAACTCCTCGAGCCTGCTGCTGAAAATCATCAGCGATATCCTCGACTTCTCGAAAATCGAATCCGAGCAGCTGAAAATCGAACCCGGTGAGTTTTCGCCGCGTGAGGTGATGAACCATATCTCGGCCAACTATTTACCGCTGGTGGTGCGTAAACAGCTGGGGCTTTACTGCTTTATCGAGCCTGACGTTCCGCAGCTGATGTCCGGCGACCCGATGCGTTTGCAGCAGGTCATCTCTAACCTGTTGAGCAACGCCATTAAGTTTACCGACACCGGCTGCATCGTCCTGCACGTGCAGTGCGCCGGGGATTACCTGCAAATTAGCGTGCGCGATACTGGCGAAGGGATCCCGGCAAAAGAGGTGGTGCGCCTGTTTGACCCGTTCTTCCAGGTGGGGACCGGCGTGCAGCGCAACTTCCAGGGGACCGGTCTGGGGCTGGCGATATGTGAAAAGCTCATCAGCATGATGGACGGCGATATTGCCGTCGAAACCGAACCGGGAATGGGCAGTCGCTTTACCATTCGTATTCCGCTGTACGGCGTGCAAAACCGCTCGCCGCTGGTGATTGATGGCCTGGCGGGTACGTGTTGCTGGCTGGCGATCCGCAACGCCTCCCTGGCGCTGTTTGTCGAGTCGCTGCTCACCTGTCACGGTCTTCACTGCCAAATCTATGACGGCCAACGGCCCGGCGCAGATGATATTTTGCTGACTGATGATGAGCCGGACGCGCGCTGGCAGGGGAGTGCGGCGGTGATTTTCTGTCGTCGTCATATCGGTATTCCGCTGGAACGTACGCCTGGCGTGTGGATACACAGCGTGACGACACCGCACGAACTGCTGCCGCTGCTGGGACGTATCTTGCGGATTGCGGTGACGACCACCGAACACGGCCCGGCGCTCGCCGCTCCGGAAACGCAGGTCGCCAGCAATGACGATATGATGATCCTGGTGGTGGACGATCATCCGATTAACCGCCGGCTGCTGGCCGACCAGCTTGGCTCGCTGGGCTATCAGTGCGTGACGGCAAACGATGGGGTCGATGCGCTGGGCGTGCTGAGCAAACAGCATATCGATATCGTGCTGAGCGATGTCAACATGCCGAATATGGATGGCTATCGCCTGACGCAGCGTATCCGCGAGCTGGGAATGACCCTGCCGGTCATCGGGGTGACCGCCAACGCGCTGGCTGAGGAGAAACAGCGCTGCCTGGAGTCGGGTATGGATAACTGTCTGTCGAAACCGGTGACGCTCGATATTATCAAGCAGACGCTGGCGATCTACGCCGCGCGGGTGCGCAAAGAACGTCAGGAAAGGGAGTAGGGCAGGGAAGCGGTGGTGGACTTGCCCGGATAAGGCGCAGAGCCGTTATCCGGGCAGGCAGCGTTACTCTTTGTCGGTGGCGCTCAGAGAAACGGAAGACAGGTAGTTCAGCAGCGCGATATCGTTTTCCACGCCCAGCTTCATCATCGCCGATTTCTTCTGGCTACTGATGGTTTTAATGCTGCGGTTCAGCTTTTTGGCAATCTCGGTCACGAGAAACCCTTCGGCGAACAGGCGTAGCACTTCGCTCTCTTTCGGCGACAGGCGCTTGTCGCCGTAACCGCTGGCGCTGATTTTTTCCAGCAGGCGCGAAACGCTTTCCGGGGTGAATTTTTTGCCTTTCTGCAGCGCCGCCAGCGCTTTAGGCAGATCGGTCGGGGCGCCTTGTTTCAGCACGATCCCTTCGATATCCAGATCCAGCACTGCGCTAAGGATCGCCGGGTTGTTGTTCATCGTCAGAACGATGATAGACAGATCCGGAAAATGGCGTTTGATGTATTTGATCAACGTGATCCCGTCGCCGTATTTATCGCCAGGCATCGACAGGTCGGTAATCAAAACGTGTGCGTCTAATTTAGGAAGATTATTGATAAGTGCCGTTGAATCTTCAAATTCGCCGACTACGTTGACCCATTCGATTTGCTCAAGGGATTTACGAATACCGAACAGTACGATCGGGTGGTCATCGGCAATAATTACGTTCATAGTGTTCATGTATTAGGCTACCTTGCTACAGCAAGCTCTTGACGTAAACGTCAATGTCGCTGATATATTTTTCTATGCCTTGCGCATCTTTCTCGCGAATCAGATGCTCAAGCGTTTCACATAACTGTTTGCCGGGTATCAGATTAAGCATAGCAAACGCCCCTTTGAGGCGGTGCGCTGTCTGCGCCAGCGCAGCTAAATCGCTCGTTGCCAGTTCAGTATACAGCCTCTTAACATCATCCGGAACTGTGTCGGCAAACAGTGCGTAATAGCCGCTGGCATGGAGTTCGGCGTTACTTTCGCTTCCCGCAGAGGGAGATTGCCCCTCTTCCTGCGCCAGCTGCTGTTCAATCAGTTGCAGAATCGCTTCCTGCATAGCCGTGCTGATATTAAAATTGACACGCAGCTGGCCTGGGCCAATTTTGCGTATCCCGACCTCATCATCGCTTAAAAGCAAGCCCGAAGCAGTAAGATTAGACGGATTATCCGTTAAAAAGAGATCGTATTCTTGACTTGCCAGCCTTTCATCCGGCGTGATGCAGGTTGCTCCCCAGCTTTCGAGCTGGCGCACCACAATCCGGCGGACCTCATTGGCGGTAATATCGAGCATCACCACGACATCATCCAGCAGATGTTCGCCGGAATCGCTCTCTTCTTCGCTGGCCGGCATTTTGAGATGGAGAGAATAGCGGGTTCCCAGCGACTCGCGCGCCTTGATGTTCATCTGACCGCCAAGCCTGCGCGTCAGGCGATCGCAGAGCCAGAAGGTGAGGGCGTTGGCTTTACCATACAGGTCGGACTGGGTCTCGTTCAGGAACGGGAAGTGCATATTGTCGATTTCATTGCCGGAAACGCCGTTGCCGGTATCCAGAATACGGAAGGTCAGCCGGTCGTCAGCGGACTCATCTTTACTCACTTCAAGCGTGATTTTGCCAATTTGCGTCGTGGTCACCGAGTATTGAATGAGTAACAGCAGCGTGCGGCGCAGCGCATCGCGATCGCCATAGCGTTGTTCATTGGCCGGCAGCGCATTGTTGATCAGCAGCTGCAGACCTTTGCGTTTAATGATCGGCAGCACCTCAGGCACCACTTCATCGATCAGCTCCTGAATGGAGAACAGCCCAGGATTACTTTTCCAGCTGTCGCTCTCCAGAAGATTCGCCAGCTGAATTTCATCGACCAGCTGTACCAGCTGGTCAGCATGCTGCGCAAGCTGAAGGCTTTGGGCAATCCCAATGGCAGCCGCTTCTTCGGCCAGGCTCTGCGCCGGCTGTTTTAAGGCGCTGCCGATATGCTGCATAAATGCAATGCGCCCCTGCTGGTTTTTCTCGTACAGGCGCTGGGCCTGTTTCAGTTTTTTATTGACCAGAACCTCCCGGTCCTGATCGCGAATAATGAAGATCTGCGTCCGCGGCGCGACCTGGCTGCGATACTGACGTATTTCATACAGCTCGTTATTGATTGTCGCCTGGATAACCCCCTGATGCTGATCGGCCATGTTGGTGATGTTTTGCAGATTGAGGTGCGGCAGGAGATGATCGGCAATCGGGTTACTGATAATTGTACGGTTGGCTTCCTGATCGTGAACCAGCAGCCCCAGCGGCAGCAGCGAGACGATCTCTTCGTTAATGGCGCGCAGGGTGCGCAATTCGCTATTGGCGGCGGGAGAGACGGCGGTACCGGTCTGACGGCCGCGGCCATTGTAATGGCGAAACGTCGTAAAACCGAACAGCGTTAACGCCAGCAGGCCGATAATCAGCAGCAGCGGCAGGAGAACGTTCTGCAGTGACTCCAGCAGCAGCGACCCGAAGGGAACCACCCAGATCAGGCGCATACCGGTGGTGCTAATGCTGGTGATGATCTCAATTCGCGCCCCGTTAAAGTCGATATTAACGCTATCGGTGGCCTCTTTTTCCGGGTTGCTGACCGCGCTTTGCGCCGGGTCGGGTTCAATACGGAAATTATCCAGCGGCATGCCGGGCGGAATCAGGTCGTTAATCGGCAGGTCAAAGGCGACAACGGTTGCCAGGTGGCCCGGCTGGTTAAAGGTGGTGCGCAGGGTAAAATAGTGGCCATTCTGCCAGGAGAGGCGGCGCAGAGAGGAAAAGGTTTCCCTCTCGTCCAGGGTGTTTGCCTGCAGCAGCATTTCTGCGCGACGGGATTCAACCACGCTGGTAATCGTTGACTCTTTAAAGCTGGATGACAGATCTTTCAGCGGCAGCGTCGACACAAGGATCAGACTGTTATCCAGACCATTCAGATAGTACATCGACCAGGGGATGGTTTCCGCTCCCCACAAGATGTCGAGGTAGCTGGACATTTTCTGCGTCATCTCCAGGGTGGAGCTGTCGTGGGATCCAAAGATCAGCGCTTCGGTTTTCCGCCGCGGTTTTTCCAGGTAGTAAACATCCTGCTTCAACCGCGTTTCTTGCAGGCCATCGCTGACGGTGCTGGAAGGGGTGGCGGCGATATTGTCGTAAATCTGCCAGGTTGCGTAGCGCCAGGTATCGATGCGTTTATGCAGCGCGTGGCTGACATCAATGACCTGATAACTTTTATCTTTCAGCCAGGTATTGACCGCGCTTTGGATCATAACACCCATGGTCGCCAGCAGGACGATGACCATTAAAATGAAGAAGCGGGTGATGCTGCCTGGCATCAGGGAGAATTTTTTCTGGGTCATCGTGTGACGGAGCGACTCATCAAGGTTTGTAAGCAGGGCATCGCCCCAGGTAGCTGCTAGCAGAGTGAATACGCTAAGCAGTATAAAGGCTAATTTATCAAATCCATACTACAGATTGCGGTTCTGCAATTTTTTTTAATCGTAAGAATTATCTTAAAAAATCGCGCGCAATAAGATGTACACCAGGGCGAACCTTGTACAATTATTTACCCGTTTCTGGCAATAAATAGCACTAAATAACAAGAAATTATCTGGATAAGACTTTACTCACTTGCGAGGTGATTGATTAATAACCGTTATTTTTTTCCGTGGATATCGCCGGGTAATTAAAGTTATGTAAAGAAGGGTAAAAAAAAACCGAATGCGAGGCATCCGGTTGAAATAGGGGTAAACAGACATTCAGAACTGAATGACGGTAATAAATAAAGTTAATGATGATAGCGAGAGTTATTCTAGTCGCCGGGGTGGATTTTGTTTTGTCATTCAGTGCTATACATGAAACAACGTGTAACTGCATGAACTTCATTGAAAAAATTTATTTTCTTGATTATTGGTGCTTATTTTAGTGCTTTTTAGCGATGAAGAAAAGTTCCCCTGTGTTTACAATTTGAAACATCTTGTGCGCATTTTGAAACACCTTAGAAGTTTTCGTATCATATTCTTGTTGGATTATTCTGCATTTTACAGCACAATGAATATAGCCGACTGATTAGAAGGGTAATCAGTAAGCAGTGGCAATAATAAAAGGCATATAACAAACAGAGGGTTAATAACATGAAAGTTAAAGTACTGTCCCTCCTGGTACCGGCTCTGCTGGTAGCAGGCGCAGCGAATGCGGCTGAAATTTATAACAAAGACGGCAACAAATTAGACCTGTACGGTAAAATCGACGGTCTGCACTATTTCTCTGACGACAAGAGCGTTGACGGCGACCAGACCTACATGCGTGTAGGCGTTAAAGGCGAAACTCAGATCAATGACCAGCTGACCGGTTACGGCCAGTGGGAATACAACGTTCAGGCGAACAACACTGAAAGCTCAAGCGATCAGGCATGGACTCGTCTGGCGTTTGCTGGTCTGAAATTTGGCGACGCGGGCTCTTTCGACTACGGTCGTAACTACGGCGTTGTTTACGACGTAACTTCCTGGACCGACGTTCTGCCGGAATTCGGCGGAGACACCTACGGTTCTGACAACTTCCTGCAGTCCCGTGCTAACGGCGTTGCAACCTACCGTAACTCTGACTTCTTCGGTCTGGTTGACGGCCTGAACTTTGCTCTGCAGTATCAGGGTAAAAACGGCAGCGTTAGCGGCGAAGGCGCAACCAACAACGGTCGTGGCGCTCTGAAACAGAACGGCGACGGTTTCGGTACTTCCGTAACTTATGACATCTGGGACGGCATCAGCGCTGGTTTCGCTTACAGCCACTCCAAACGTACTGATGATCAGAACTCTCTGTCCAAAGGTCGTGGTGATAACGCTGAAACCTACACCGGTGGTCTGAAATACGACGCGAACAACGTTTACCTGGCAACTCAGTACACCCAGACCTACAACGCGACCCGTTTCAGCGGTAATGGCAATGCAGACGCTATTAGCGGTTATGCAAACAAAGCGCAGAACTTCGAAGTGGTTGCTCAGTACCAGTTCGACTTCGGTCTGCGTCCGTCCGTTGCTTACCTGCAGTCTAAAGGTAAGGACATCGAAGGTTTCGGCGATCAGGATATCCTGAAATACGTTGACCTGGGTGCGACCTACTACTTCAACAAAAACATGTCTACCTACGTTGATTACAAAATCAACCTGCTGGACGACAATGAATTCACCCGTCGTGCCGGTATCTCTACCGACGACGTGGTTGCTCTGGGCCTGGTTTACCAGTTCTAAGCACGCTGAAGTGACGAAAAAGGCGCCTCTGGCGCCTTTTTTTATGCCCGGTTTAACCTCGCTGGTGTAATCTTGCTGCCTTAGCAAGAGGAACCTGATTGTATGGATATCACTTTTTTCCGTAGCGCGCTGTTCAGCGTCTGCGTACTGCTTTCCGGCTGCGATTCAGCCACAACTCCCACTGCGCCAAAAAGTGCCGCGACCGTACTGGATGGTAAGACGATGGGCACATTCTGGCGGGTCAGCGTCATTGGCGTTGATGAAGCCAAAGCCGAGGCGCTGCGACAGAAGGTCCAGGCGCAGCTCGATGCCGACGATCGTCTGCTCTCCACCTGGAAGAACGATTCTGCGCTGATGCGCTTTAACCATGCCACCACGACCGAGCCGTGGCCGGTCAGCGAAGCGATGGCTGATATTGTCACTCTCTCGCTGCGCATCGGCGCCAAAACCGCGGGCGCCATGGATATTACGGTGGGGCCGCTGGTGAACCTCTGGGGGTTTGGCCCCGACAAGCAACCGGTTAAAACGCCGGATCCTCAGCAGATCGCCGCCGCGAAAGCGCGCACGGGGCTCCAGCATCTGACGGTCATTAACCACGCGGATCGGCAATATCTGCAAAAAGACATCCCGGATCTGTTTGTCGATCTCTCCACCGTTGGCGAAGGCTATGCCGCCGATCATCTGGCTCGCCTGATGGAGCAGGAGGGCATTTCCCGTTACCTGGTTTCGGTCGGCGGGGCGTTGGTCAGCCGGGGAATGAACGGCGACGGGCAGCCGTGGCGGGTGGCCATCCAGAAACCAACCGATCGCGAAAATGCCGTGCAGGCGATTGTTGATATCAACGGACATGGGATCAGCACCTCCGGCAGCTATCGCAACTACTATGAGCTGGACGGTAAACGTATTTCCCACGTTATCGATCCGCAAACCGGCCGGCCGATTGATCATAAGCTGGTCTCGGTCACGGTCATCGCCCCGACGGCGCTGGAAGCGGACGGCTGGGATACCGGCCTGATGGTGTTGGGGCCGGAAAGGGCGCAGGAAGTGGTGCGCCAGCAGGGGCTGGCGGTTTACATGATCGTCAAAGAGGGCGACGGGTTTACAACCTGGATGTCGCCGCAGTTCCGCACTTTCCTCGTCGGCGAAAAGAATTAAACAGCAAGATTTCGGGTTTTTTTCATCGGGCGCGGATTCAGACTGACGATACACTTAAAGCAGGAGCCCGTTATGAAACCGATAATTGCTGATACCGACGATCGCCGCTGGCAGGCGGTGTGCGATCGCGATGTGCGAGCCGATGGTCAGTTTGTCTTTGCCGTACTGACCACCGGTATCTGTTGCCGCCCGTCCTGCCGTTCGCGGCGAGCGCTGCGGGAGAATGTGCGCTTTTACCCCGCGGTTGAGGCGGCGATCGCCGCTGGCTTTCGTCCTTGTAAGCGCTGCCAGCCGGATAAACGCGATCCGCAGCAGCAGAAGGTGGACAAAGTCACCCGGGCCTGTCGCCTGCTGGAACAGGAATCGCCCGTGACCCTTGAGGCACTGGCGCAGGAACTGGCGGTCAGCCCCTTTCATTTTCATCGTTTATTCAAATCCGTCACCGGAATGACGCCGAAAGCCTGGCAACAGGCATGGCGTGCGCGACGTTTGCGCGAAGCGCTGGGGCAGGGGGAAAAAGTGACGCCCGCCGTGCTAGCGGCAGGCTTTCCCGGAGGCAGCAGTTATTATCGTCAGGCGGATGCCGCGCTTGGGATGACCGCCCGCCAGTTTCGCCGCGGCGGCGAGGATACCGACATTATCTATACTGTCGGCGACTGCGCGGTCGGCCGCTGCCTGGTTGCGGAAAGTGAACGGGGGGTGTGCGCCGTTTTACCAGGGGAAGAGGACGCAGCGCTGGTTGATGCGTTATCCCGTCTCTTCCCTCACGCCCGGCTTCTGCCGGGGGATGCGCATTTTTGCCAGCGGGTAGCCGAGGTTTTCGCCCATCTGGACGATCCTCGCAAGGCCGTTAATCTACCGCTGGATCTGCGCGGTACCGCGTTTCAGCTGCGCGTCTGGCAGGCGTTGCGCCAGATCCCGGCAGGAGAGACCCGCAGCTATCGTCAGGTCGCGCAGAGCATTGGCCAACCTCGTGCGGTGAGAGCCGTGGCAGGCGCCTGCGCGGCCAATAAACTCGCCATTGTTATCCCGTGCCATCGGGGGGTCCGCGAGGGCGGGGCGCTCTCAGGCTATCGCTGGGGAACGGCCCGTAAAGCGCAATTGCTGGCCCGGGAAGCGCAAACCGAGGAGAAGTGATGCTCGATTTATTCGCCGATACGCCCCCCTGGCAGGAGCCGCTGGCGCCTGGGGCCACCATTCTGCGGCGCTTCGCCCACCGGCGCGCGGCGGCGTTGCTGCAGGCGATAATGCAGGTCGCCAGCCGGTCGCCGTTTCGTCAAATGGTGACGCCGGGAGGCTATACCATGTCGGTGGCGATGACCAACTGCGGCAGAGTGGGCTGGACCACCGATATGCACGGCTACCTCTATGCTCCTGACGATCCGTTAACCGGTCAGCGCTGGCCGTCGATGCCGACGATCTTTCGTCAACTGGCTGCGGAGGCGGCGCTTGCCTGCGGCTATCCTGATTTTGCTCCCGATGCCTGTCTGATTAATCGCTATCAGCCCGGGGCAAAGCTGTCTCTGCATCAGGATAAAGATGAACGCGATCTGCGGGCGCCTATTGTGTCGGTGTCACTGGGGCTGCCCGCCGTGTTTCAGTTTGGCGGTCTGCGGCGCAGCGATCCGCTGCAGCGCGTGCTGCTGGAGCATGGCGATGTGGTGGTCTGGGGGGGAGAATCGCGCCTGTTTTACCACGGTATCCAGCCGCTGAAAGAGGGCGACCATCCGCAGACCGGCGCCTGTCGCTATAACCTCACCTTCCGTCTTGCCGGTGCGAGAGAACAAAAATAAGAATTATTCTTGATGTCATGGGCGAGCAGTTTAAACTGCTGGCTGTTTTGCTGCCCGGATTGTGAGTTATGGAACTTCTGCTGCTTGTCTGGCGCCAGTATCGCTGGCCGTTTATCTCCGTCATTGCCCTGAGTCTGCTCAGTGCGGCGCTGGGAATCGGGCTTATTGCCTTTATTAATCTGCGTCTGATGACCGTGGTCGATACCTCGCTGGCGGTGCTGCCGGAATTTCTCGGTTTGTTGCTGCTGCTGATGGTCGTGACGCTGGGTTCCCAGCTGGCCCTGACCACCCTGGGCCACCATTTTGTCTTCCGCCTGCGCGGCGAATTTATCAAACGCATCCTTGATACCCAAATCGAAAAGGTCGAGAAGATCGGTAGCGCTTCGCTGCTTGCCGGTTTAACCAGCGACATTCGCAATATCACCATCGCTTTTGTGCGCCTGCCGGAGCTGGTGCAGGGGATTATCCTGACCTTTGGTTCCGCCGCCTATCTGGCGTGGCTGTCGGGCAAAATGATGATGGTGACCGCGCTGTGGATGGCGCTGACCATCTGGGGCGGGTTTGTGCTGGTGGCTCGCGTCTACAGGCATATGGCGACGCTGCGGGAAACGGAAGACAAGCTGTACCACGACTACCAGACGGTGCTGGAGGGGCGCAAAGAGTTAACCCTTAACCGGGAACGCGCGGAATACGTGTTTAATCAGCTTTATCTGCCGGATGCCCGCGAATATCGTCACCATATTATCCGCGCCGATACGTTCCATCTCAGCGCGGTGAACTGGTCGAATATTATGATGCTGGGGGCCATCGGACTGGTGTTCTGGATGGCAAACAGCCTCGGCTGGGCGAATACCGCGGTGGCGGCGACCTACTCGCTGACTCTGCTGTTCCTGCGCACGCCGCTGCTCTCGGCGGTCGGAGCGCTGCCGACATTGCTCAGCGCCCAGGTGGCGTTCAACAAGCTGAATACCTTCTCGCTGGCACCGTATCGCGCCGACTTCCCGCAGCCGGAACCGCACCCGCACTGGCAGACTCTGGAGCTGCGCGACGTCTGCTTCCACTATCCGGATAACAGCTTTGCTGTCGGGCCGATTAACCTGACCCTGCAGCGCGGCGAGCTGGTGTTTTTAATTGGCGGCAATGGCAGCGGTAAATCGACGCTGGCGATGCTGCTGACCGGGCTGTATCAACCGGCTTCCGGGCAGATTCTGCTCGATGGCCAGCCCCTTGCGGCAGACAAGCCCGAAGATTACCGCAAGCTTTTTTCGGCGGTCTTTACCGATGTCTGGCTGTTCGATCGGCTGCTGGGCCCCGGCGGAAAAGCGGCGGACTCCGCGCTGGTTGACCAGTGGATGGCGTACCTGAAAATGACGCATAAACTGCAGCTGGATAACGGCAGGATTGTCGATTTGAAGCTGTCGAAAGGGCAGAAAAAACGCGTTGCGCTGCTGCTGGCGCTGGCGGAGGAGCGGGATATCATTCTGCTTGATGAGTGGGCGGCGGATCAGGACCCGCATTTCCGGCGCGAGTTTTACCAGCTGCTGCTGCCGCTGCTGCAGCAAATGGGGAAAACCGTTTTCGCCATTAGCCACGACGATCACTACTTCCAACATGCCGACCGCCTGCTGGAGATGCGAAGCGGCCAGCTGACAGAGCTGACGGGAGAAGAGCGCGAGCTGGCTACCCGGGATGCGGTGGCCCGCACCGCCTGATTGATCGCGTCGCCGGCTCGCCGGCGGCGCGGTTGTTGATTTTTCCGCCGCCTGAACGCGGCGACGGTTATTTTTTCTCCCTCCCCGCGCTATGCTTATGGCTCCTGGCCTGCCACATGTTCTCAAAAGGATTGCCTGACCGATGTCCGTTTCGCATAAAAAAAGTGCCAGATTACGTGATGAAGAGCGTGCCCGCCTTATCTGGCTGCTGACCACCGATAAAGCCGTCACCTCGGCGCTGCTGGGAAAACTGACGCTTGCTGAACGCTATGACGACGGCACGCTGGCAGACGATCTGGCGGAGGTCGAGGTGCTGGTCTCTCACCTGCCGCCACCGGACCTTGCCGATGCCCTCGAAGCGCTGCCGTACGACGGGCGTAATGCGCTCTGGCAGCTGGTCAGCAACGACAAACGCGGCGAGGTGCTGCTCGAGGCATCGGAAAACGTCTGGGGCGATCTCATCGATAAGATGAGCGACCACGAGCTGCTCGACGCGCTGCAAACCCTGGATATCGACGAACAGGTCTATCTGGTTCAGCACCTGCCGCGTAACCTGACCGGTCGCTTACTGGCGACGATGCCGCCGGATAAGCGCGCGCGCGTCCGCCAGATTATGCGTTACGCCGACAATACCGTTGGGGCAATCATGGAGTTCGAAGTGATTGTCGTGCGTCCGGAAATGACGCTGGCGGCGGTACAGCGCTATCTGCGGCGGTTGGGCAAAATGCCGGCGAACACCGATAAGCTGTTTGTGACCACCCGCAATAAGCTTCTGCTGGGTGAGCTTCAGCTGCAAACGATTCTGCTCAATGCGGCGCAAAAACGGGTCGGCGACGTCATGGAAGGGGACCCGGTCACCTTCCAGCCGCACGAAGAGGCTGAAAAGGTGGCGCGTACCTTTGAACGTGACGACTTGATCAGCGCCGCGGTGATTGATGCAGAAGGGAAGCTGATGGGCCGTCTGACCATCGATGAGATTGTTGACGTCGTCTATGAAGAGACGGACAGCGATCTGCGCGGTATGGGCGGTCTGAGCAGCGAAGAGGATGTCTTTGCGCCGGTCAGCAAAGCGGTGAAGACCCGCTGGGCCTGGCTGGCGGTTAATCTGTGCACCGCCTTTATCGCCTCGCGGGTGATTGACGGGTTTGAACACACCATTTCACAGCTGGTGGCGCTTGCCTCGCTGATGCCGATCGTCGCCGGGATCGGCGGCAACACCGGCAATCAGACGATCACCATGATCGTGCGCGCTATGGCATTACAGCACATTCAGCCCGGCAGCTTTTCGTTTCTGATTCTGCGCGAGATGGGCGTCGCGCTGATTAACGGCCTGGTATGGGGCGGGATCATGGGGGCGATCACCTGGTGGTTGTATCAGGACCCGCAGCTGGGCGGCGTGATGACGCTGGCGATGATGCTGAATCTGCTGATGGCCGCGATGATGGGGGTGATTATTCCGATGGTGATGGTCAAGCTGGGGCGCGATCCGGCGGTCGGCTCCAGCGTGATGATCACCGCGATCACCGACACCGGCGGCTTCTTTATTTTTCTCGGTCTGGCGACGATATTTCTGATGTAAGCGCCGGCCTGCTGCGCAGCCGGCGAGGAATCAGCGCCATCACTGCCAGTCCGGCCACAACGCCAATGGCCAGATTGCTGGTTCCGACCGTCGCGCCGACGGTCGCCAGCATAACCAGCGTTTCCGGCCACGGATGGCGCGCCACTTCCGCCGGCCGAATGCTGTGCCAGCTGAAGGTTTTTGCCGCCACAATCACCATCACTCCGGCCAGCACCACCATCGGAATTTTAGCCATTACTTCACTCAGCGCGGTGACCAGCAGCAGCAGTACAAGGCCTGCCGCAACGGTTGAGACGCGGCTTCGGCCCTTGCCCATTTCGACGTTAACGATGGTCTGCCCGATCATGGCGCAGCCGGCGATACCGCCGTACAATCCGGCGAGAATATTGGCGATGCCCAGCCCGGTGCTCTCGCGCGCTTTGCTGGATGGCGTGTGGGTCAGATCATCCACGAGTTTAGCCGTCAGCAGCGACTCCAGCAGGCCAACGAAGGCGATACTCAACGCGCAGGGCCAGATAATGCTCAGCGTGTGCAGATCGAGCGGTACCCGCAGAGCGGTAAGTCCGGGCAGTCCACCGCTCATAGTGCCTTCATCACCGACGGTGGGCAGCAGCTGGCCGCTGGTGACGGTAAACAAGGTCAGCAGGATGATGGCGATCAGCGGCGAAGGGATGGCTTTGATATAGCGTGGCGCCCACAGCACAATCAGCAGCGTCAGCACGAACAGGCCGAGGATCAGCGGCCGTGTGCTCCAGAAATGTGGCAGCTGGGCAAAAAAGATCAGTATCCCCAGCGCATTCACAAATCCGGTCATCACCGATTGCGGAATAAATCGCATCAGTCGGGCCATACCGCACAACCCAAACAAAATTTGAATAATACCAGCCAAAATGACAGCGGGCAGGATATAGCCCACGCCGTGTTGATGCACCATAGGGCCAATGACCAGCGCCACCGACCCCGCCGCTGCGGTGACCATGGCCGGTCTGCCGCCAAGCACCGACATCGCCAGACAGAGCACGACGGACGCAATCAGGCTGACTTTCGGGTCAACCCCGGCAATCACAGAAAAGGAGATAACCTCTGGAATCAGGGCCAGCGCGGTGAGTACGCCAGCCAGCGCTTCGCGGGTCAGTAGCGACGGCGAGCGTAATACATGGCGAAGCGCGCCGTTCGAAGAGGGTGGTGCGGGGTTGGTGGCCTGATGCATAAGCGTTTCGCTGGTAGATAAAAGCCGGAACCACGAGCCGGAGCTTGTGTGCGGTCTGTCACAAAACAGGGGATGATAGCGCGTGGACGTGACATATACCAGTACAAAATATGATTTAGCGTACACATTTATTAAACATTTTTATAACAGATCTCAAAACTCAACTTAAATTTTAAACAATATTTAATTTTTTGATCTTCGGTGTTACCTTGATTCTCGATAATCGTTTCACCTGCGCTAAATCCAAAAGCGAGTAAAGTAAGGCTCAAATCCGATGAAGAAAAAGATGGCCGTACCCAGCTCACCGGCTGTTGGTTCAAATACACCTCGGACCAACACCCGCCATGAGCAAGAGACGGATGTATTGTTGATTGGCGGCGGCATCATGAGCGCCACGTTGGGAACCTGGCTTCAGGAACTTGAGCCGGACTGGTCTATTACCATGGTCGAGCAGATGTCCAGCGTGGCTGAAGAGAGCTCGAACGGCTGGAACAATGCGGGTACCGGTCATGCGGCTTTGATGGAGCTGAACTACACGCCACAAACCGCCAGTGGGATTAATATCGACAAAGCGGTCGATATCAACGAATCCTTCCACATCTCCCGGCAATTTTGGGCTCACCAGGTGACACGCGGCATACTCAGTAAGCCGAAATCGTTTATTAACAGCGTGCCGCACATGAGCTTTGTGTGGGGCGAAGACAATGTGAATTTCCTGCGCGCGCGTTACGCGGCGCTCCAGCAGAGTGAGCTGTTCCGCGGGATTCGCTATTCTGAAGATCATCAGCAGATCAAAGAGTGGGCGCCGCTGGTGATGGAAGGGCGAGATCCGCAGCAAAAAGTGGCCGCGACCCGCACCGAAGTCGGGACCGACGTCAACTACGGGGAAATCACCCGCCAGCTGATTGCCGGACTGCAGACCCATGATAACTTCTCTTTGCAGCTTGGTACCGTTGTGCGTCGCTTTAAGCGCAACGCGGACAAGAGCTGGACAGTGACCCTGGCCGATGCCGATAATCGTCGCCAGAAGCGCGTTATTAAAGCCAAATTTATCTTTATTGGCGCCGGCGGCGCCGCGCTGACGCTGCTTCAGGAAACCGGTATTCCTCAGGCGAAAGAGTACGCGGGCTTCCCGGTGGGGGGACAGTTCCTGGTGTGCGAAAACCCGGAGGTGGTGAACCATCATCTGGCGAAAGTCTATGGCCAGGCCGAAGTGGGCGCGCCGCCGATGTCGGTTCCGCATATCGATACGCGGATTATCGATGGCAAGCGGGTGGTACTGTTTGGACCGTTCGCGACCTTCTCGACCCGCTTCCTGAAAAACGGTTCGCTGTGGGATCTGCTGGCATCAACCAACACCTCGAATATTCTGCCGATGCTCAATGTCGGTCTGGATAACTTCGATCTGGTGAAATATCTGATTAGCCAGGTGATGCAGAAAGATAACGATCGTCACGAGGCGCTGCGCGAATACTATCCGGAAGCGAGTAAAGAGGACTGGCGCTTGTGGCAGGCCGGCCAGCGTGTACAGATTATCAAACGCAACGGTAAGAAGGGCGTACTGCGTCTGGGCACGGAAGTGGTCAGCGATGACGAAGGTACCGTTGCAGCGCTGCTGGGAGCTTCTCCGGGAGCATCGACGGCGGCGCCTATCATGCTACAGCTGATGGAGAAGGTCTTTAAAGAGAAGGTGCAGTCGGCCGCCTGGCAGGCGAAACTGAAAGAGATCGTTCCCTCCTACGGTCTGCGTCTGGATGGTAACCCGGCGGCGATTGAACAGGCGCTGGCGTGGACCAGTGAAGTACTGCAGCTGCATTACGAGCCGGTAGCGGTGGTTGATCAGGTCCCGCTGGCGGAGCTGAAGCCGCTCTCCGGTGACAAACCTATGGCGGATATTGCGCTGTAGAACGACATCCGGCGGCTGATGCCGCCGGATAGTGACTGTTTATCGCTTCGCGTTAGCGTACAACGGCATTGCCGATGGTTTCGTCTGCTTTCCAGATTCGGTATTTTACTTCGACGTTATCTGGGGTGTAGACCACGATGGGCAGCTTGCTGTTGTAGCGCAGCATGGCATCATCACCCAAGCCTGCCAGCACAAATTTACGCTCTTTTTTGCCGTCCGGGCAGGCCATCATGGTTGAAACCGGTCCGGTCACTTTATCAAAAACGTAGTAATCGTAACCCCAGCCTTCCAGCGTTTTGCTTTCCAGTTGACCGCCGAGGCGATGGCGGTTGCAGTCAACCTCAAGGGTCTGGCCGATCATCAGCTCGACTTTAAATGCGGATTCGTCCTGCTGCTGCGGCAGCTGAATCACCTGACGCTTCATGCCTTTTTCCGCCTTCGGATAGGGGGCGACCTTTTCCAGAGGCTGTTCAGCGGCCAGCGCGCTGGTGGAAACACAGGCAACGGCCAGCAGAGAAACAGCAAGCGTAGAGATTTTCTTCACGATTCATCATCCTTTGTTATCGATCTTTAACGGCAAAAGACTAGCACTCTTTTGCGTAATGGTAAGAATAATTTACCATTATTTTCATATATTGTGGTCTGATTGACTGGCTTTATTGGCTGGTTTGCAAGTATTCACTACCCAAATTCACTCTCTGAGCGAAAGGTTCTTTGGGTATCCCTGACGGGATATTGCCGCCAACGGCAACCGGCAACCCGGCGTTAATAATCATCAGCAAGCGAAGACGTTTTCAGGTGCGATGATTCCAGTCCGACCGGCCAATACCCGCGAATAAGGGGCGCTATAACAGTAACAGAAGGGGAGACGGGGGAAGCGAAATGCTCCCCCCGATGCCTACTCATCGCGACTGACTTTTCCTTCCTCGATGAACTCTTCATCGATTTCGTCGGTGTTGCCCGCGTGCTCGCGCCCCGATAGCAGATTCCAGCAGGCAATAAACAGGGCGGCGATCAGCGGCCCGATGACAAAGCCATTAATCCCATAAATCTCCATGCCGCCGAGGGTGGCAATCAAAATCAGATAGTCCGGCATTTTGGTATCTTTGCCCACCAGCAGCGGGCGCAGAATATTATCCACCAGGCCTATCACAATCACGAAGAAGCCGACGATAAACGCCCCTTGCCATAGCTGATCGGTGGCAAACAGGAAGATGGCAGCCGGTACCCAGACTATGGCGGAACCGATCGCCGGAATCAGCGACAGAAACGCCATGATGGCGCCCCACAAAATGCTGCCGTCGAGGCCGGCGATAGAAAACGCGATGCCGCCAAGTATCCCCTGGGCGAGGGCGACGGCGGCGGTACCTTTTACGGTTGCCCGTGATACGGCGGCAAATTTAGCAAACAGATGCTGCTTAACGTAGTTAGACAGCGGCAGGGACTCAAGGATGAGCATGACCAGATAGGGGCCATCTTTGAGCAGGAAAAACAGCAGATACAGCATGATGCCGAAGCTAACGGTAAAGCCGAAAGTCCCTTTACCAATCAGGAACGCGCTGCCGGCCAGATATTGCCCGCCTTTCAGAGCGGCGTCAGAGAGCTGTTTCTGAATCTGCTCTGCGCTGTCAAGGTTATGTTCGGAGAGAAAGCTTCTGGCCCACTCAGGCAGATGGGCAAACAGATTGGCCACCACCACAGGAAACTGGGTGTCGTTATGCTGAAGCTGGGTGTAAACCAGGTTGAGCTCAATCGCCAGCGATGAAATGATGATCGCCAGCGGCGTGAAAACAATCAGGCAGATAATCACGACGGTCAACAACGAGGCCAGGCCATTGCGCTCACCGAGGCGAGTACGCAACTTGTTCTTCACCGGGTTGAAGATGACCGACAGAATCGCGGCCCACAGTATGGCTGAATAATAGGGGGAAAGAACATTAAAAAAGGCGAGGCTGACCATCAGCAAAATCAGGATAAAAAATCCCTTCGTAAGTCCATTAACTCTCATATTAATTGTTCCGGTGTCAGGCAAGTACGACGAATAATAGAAGCTATTCTTCGATTTACAATCAGTAAGGTCGGAGTTTCTTCATCAGCAGTACGGAAACGGGGATAGATTCGACCGCGGACCGCGACCGTGTCGGCGGGGTGATTCGGGCATTAAAAAACCCGCAGGCTCAGAGAGGATGCGGGTTCTTAAGGGGTTACCGGTTGTTAAGATAACTTACCGGTGAATGATTTGGTCGGCACGAGAGGATTTGAACCTCCGACCCCCGACACCCCATGACGGTGCGCTACCAGGCTGCGCTACGTGCCGACGTATGGAGGACAATATTACCCGTTCCCCGACCGAATGCAAGCCGGGGAACGGCTGATTGATTCATAATTAATCAATCAGTTAGCGATAAAGCGTTTTTCGTCAGTCAGGATCTGCAGCAGCAGGCTGAGTTGAGGTTTGCGGTTATCAATCTTTTTGCCGTCGCTGTTCCAGGTGCTGTAGGTGCCGTTGTGGTTCAGCACCACGGTCACCTCTGGCGACGTGACCGCCAGCGTATCGCCGTTGGCCGCCGTCACCCAGGCCCTACGACGCGCGGGGCTGAACAGGTCTTCACCCTGTGAGTATTCGTTGGCAGGCGTGGAGACGTGCAGCAGGCGCTGCATCAGCGTCGTCATCACATCTTTGTTGCTGGTCAGCGTCGCGATGTTCTGCGCCGGAATCCCTGGCCAGTGAATAACCAGCGGAACCTGCAGCTGCTCCCGGGACCAGTCAAACTTACCGCGCTGCGGATTCAACGGCATACCGTGCGCGGCGGTAATAATCACCACCGTATTATCCAGTTTTCCGGCATCGCTCAGGGCGCTCAGTACCCGGCTGATTTGGTTATCAACATCTCCCGCCGCACGGCTGTAGCGACGCGCGAAGTTTTGCTGCTGACTGTTATCCAGCGTGGTGCCGTTCAGCGAAATCCATGAGAACCAGCGGTTTTCATCCTGCGCATAGCGATTGAGCCAGCCAATCCACTGGTCCGCCGTTTGCTCATCGCTTTGCATTTTCTCATTTGGCAGCGAGAAATCGGACAGCAGCGCCTGGCGATAGAGCGGACTGCTGAAACCATCGGAGGAGAACAGCCCCAGCTGATATCCCTGCTGGTTAAAGGCCGTAATCAACGCGGCCGGGATGCGGGCTGACAGGACGCCATCCATATAGCCCGGCGAAATCCCGTAGAACAGGCCAAACATCCCGCTATCGGTGGTATTGCCGGAGCTCATATGCTGGGTAAAGTTGACGTTCTCTTGCGCGAAACGGGCCAGTTCCGGCATATTTTTCTCAAACCGCGAATAGTTCAGGTTATCGACGGTAATGAGCAGAACGTTGTAGCCAGCCCCCAGATCGCGATAGCGCAGGGTGCTCAGCGGATACTCAACGGAGACGGCTTCCGGCGCCCCCTGTTCTACCAGACGACGCTGGTAATCCTGGGCGTCGAGCAGGCCATGTTTCTCAAGGAAACGGCGGGCCGTCATCGGATAGGAGAGCGGCAGATTCGCCCGTTGCATGGTGATCGGGCGATAAAAATTCGCATCCGCCCAGATATAAATCAGGTGGCTGCTGATAAAAGAGAGAAAGAAAAACCAGGCGACAGGCCGGGCGTAGTGGCGGCGACGCGTCAGGCTACGCAGCTTCTGCCAGCTCCAGGTCGCAAACAGCATTTCCAGCAGGAAGATAATCGGCACGCTGATAAACATCAGCTGCCAGTCGCGCGCCATCTCATTCTGGTCAGGGTTGATGACCAGTTCCCAGACAATAGGGTTAAGATGCAGGTGGAAACGGGTAAAGACTTCGCTATCGATCAGCAGGAGCGTCATGCCCGCGGTCGCCAGAATGACCGACAGGAAGCGCATCAATCGCTGCGATACGACGATAAAGGTCAGCGGGAAGAGAATCAGGACATAGCTGGTAAATACCAGAAAACTGAAGTGACCCACGAGGCTGACATACGAGAAAATACGTCCGCCCAGAGTCGTGGGCCAGTCGGCGACAAAAAGATAGCGGCTGCCGAGCACCATGGCCAACAACATGTTGAACAGGGCGAACCAGTGCCCCCAGCTGACCATCTGGGAGATTTTTTCTCGGTAGGGCTGACGAAGAGTCACCATATACAGTTGTTGGTTATCCTTAGTGCGCCGGATCGTCGTTGATTGAAGACTGCAGAGCCTGGGCAAAAGAACGGGCGATAGCCTGACGCTGCGCCGGCGCGACGCTACTATTGATCAGGTTAGTCACCATATTGCCTAGCACCATCAGTGAAAGGTCAACGGGGGCTTTGTGTGTTTCCAGCACGTTGGTCAGCTCGCTAAGCAGCTGTTCGACGTGTTCATCACTATAGCGGGATAATTGCGGCATAAACTCAAAATCTGTTTGTTCGTGAAAGGGCAACATATTACCGTAGCAGCAGCTTTTTTTCCGCATTTTTTCGCCACGGCGCAAAAGCGCGCACGATCGCGAGTCTCTGGTCGTCGAAGAGTCACGCGGCGGTTGCGTCGCCGTCCCGGCGGTGGTTGAATACCGGCCGGTCTAAAAGGAGAGTTTAACATGAGTCTGGATATCGACCAGATTGCCCTGCATCAGTTAATTAAACGTGATGAACAAAACCTCGAACTGGTGCTGCGCGATTCCTTACTGGAGCCGAATGCGACGGTCGTGGAAATGATGGCCGAGCTGCATCGTGTCTACAGCGCTAAAAACAAGGCCTACGGTCTGTTTAACGAAGAGAGCGAGCTGGCGCAGGCCCTTCGCCTGCAGCGCCAGGGCGAAGAAGAATTTCTCCCGTTCAGCCGGGCGGCAACCGGCCGTCTGCGTGATGAACTGGCGAAATATCCTTTCGCAGAAGGCGGTATCGTTCTGTTCTGTCAGTATCGTTATCTGGCGGTTGAGTATCTGCTGGTGGCGGTGCTGAACAACCTGAGCAGTATGCGCGTTAATGAAGATCTGGATATCAGCTCAACCCACTATCTGGATATCAATCATGCCGATATTGTGGCGCGCATTGACTTAACTGAATGGGAAACCAATCCGGAGTCGACCCGCTACCTGACCTTCCTCAAAGGCCGGGTCGGGCGTAAAGTGGCCGATTTCTTTATGGACTTCCTCGGCGCCAGCGAAGGGCTGAATGCCAAAGCGCAGAACCGCGGCCTGCTCCAGGCGGTCGATGATTTCGCCTCCGATGCTCAGCTCGATAAGTCCGAACGGCAGAACGTTCGTCAGCAGGTATATGCTTATTGCAACGAGCAGCTGCAGGCGGGAGAAGAGATTGAACTGGAATCTTTATCCAAAGAGCTGGCCGGCGTCAGCGAGAAGAGCTTCCAGCAATTTACCGCTGAACAGGGGTATGAGCTGGAAGAGAGCTTCCCGGCGGATCGCAGCACGCTGCGTCAGTTGACCAAGTTTGCCGGCAGCGGCGGCGGGTTAACGATCAACTTTGATGCCATGCTGCTGGGCGAGCGGGTGTTCTGGGATCCGGCAACGGATACGCTGACCATCAAAGGCACGCCGCCTAACCTGCGCGATCAGCTGCAGCGTCGGACTTCCGGCGGTAGCTGATTCTCCGCCAGCCCCGGTGAAGGCCGGGGCTGGCGGCCCGCGGCGTTGTTACTCAGCGTCGGCGCGGATCGTCTCGATCCCGTGCTGAGTCAGCTTCGCCTGCAGGGCCTCATCCAGCAAACCATCGATAATCAGGGTACTGGCAAGGCTTAGCTCGCCGATGGCAAACGCCGATGCCGAGTTCAGTTTTTCCTGCGACGCCATCACAATGGTTTCCGCTGCCCGCGCGGCGAGTGCCCGCTTGATAGCCGCCTCTTCATAATCGCCGGTAGTGAAACCCGCGCGGTCATGCACCCCGGTAACGCCCATAAAAAACAGATCGGCATTGATCCGCGCAATACCTTCCAGCGCGCTGGCGCCGACGGTGACCACCGAATGTTTAAACAGCCGCCCGCCGATCAGAATGACCTCAATCAACGGTCGTTCCACCAGCGCGACGGCAATACCTGGGCTGTGGGTTACGACGGTACAGGCCAAATCAGCCGGCAGACAGCGGACCATTTCTTCTGTCGTGGTCCCGCCATCGATAATCACCACCTGCCCCGGCTGGATCAGCGCCGCCGCCCGGCGGGCAATGGCCTGCTTTGAAGCGATTTGCACGTTTTTTCTTGTTTCGATCGGCGCGATGGCCGCCGAAACCGGCAGCGCGCCGCCGTGGACCCGCTGCAGCTTGCCTTCCCCCGCCAGCTCGCGTAAATCCCGGCGGATAGAGTCTTCAGAGACGTTAAACCGCTGGCTAAGCTCGCCGGACATCACCTGTTTTTCGACGGCGAGAATCTGCAGTATTTGCTGTTTTCGTTGGCTGGCAAACATATTCCTTCCTTCATGTTTGATCTTGTTTGTGCGTTATTTTGCATGTTATCGTGGCCGCTGTCATCTCATCAGGAGAAAAATATGTCCAGGGATACCTCCCGCGTTCGCCACGTGCGTGAAACGCTGCTGTCCGACAACTGGTATACGTTAAAAAAATACACTTTTGAATTGCTGCGCCGGGATGGCCGTTGGCAGGAACAGAGCCGTGAGGCCTACGATCGCGGCAACGGCGCGGTGATTCTGCTCTATAACCGGGTAAAGCAAACCGTTGTACTTATACGCCAGTTTCGTTTTCCGGTGTGGATTAATGGTCATGATGGTTTTTTGATCGAGGCGGCTGCCGGGCTGCTGGATAATGCGTCGCCGGAAGAGCGCATTATCGCCGAGGCGGAAGAAGAGACCGGCTTCCGCGTCACCGGCATTGAACCGGTTTTTACCGCCTACATGAGTCCGGGGTCGGTCACCGAAAAGCTCTATTTTTTCATTGCCGAATATTCGGCGGACGATCGCCGCGGCGAAGGCGGCGGGCTGGCGGCGGAAGGGGAGGATATCGAAGTGCTGGAGTGGCCACTGGCCCGGGCGTTACAAGCGATACGCGAGGGGGAAATTGTGGATGCCAAAACCATTATGCTACTGCAACACCTGGCTCTCACGATTTCGTCGCGCCTTGCCCCGGATGAAACAAGGCGCGATAACCCTTAGTGCAGTTTGCGGGCGATAGCGCTGTACATCAGCGCGGCTTCCAGCGGTTGGGCGTTAAACGAAGGTTCGGCCTGCGGCCAGGTTGACCACTGTACGATCACCAGATGTTCCGCGCGGTTGACCATAATCACCTGGCCGTAGATACCCAGCGCCCACAGCGAACCTTTCAGGCCCTGGCGGGCGCTGGGGTCGACATGCTGTGCGTTGGCCGGAATCGCGTTATTCCACCATTGATAGCCGTAAATACCTTCCGGGTGTGCCGGGGAGACTGATTTCTGCGCCTGGGTCCAGGCGGAGGATTGGTCAAACCAGCCTTCAGGCACCAGCCGTTGGCCATCGGCCAGACGTCCATCCCGGGCGACAAACTCGCCGAAACGACCCCAGTCTTCCAGCGTAGCGTTAAAGCCGTGCGCCCCGACGTCATGCTTGCCCTGCTGATAAGCGTGCCAGACGCCGTCATGCGCCATTCCGGCGGGTTGCCACAGGGCCTGCTCCAGCCATGCGGCAAGCGGCATTCCGGTGGCCCGCTCCAGAACATCACCCAATAGCCAGGCGCCCCCTGACGAGTAGGACCACTGCTCGCCGGCGGGATGCGTGCGCTTCAGGGAGGCCACGATCTTGCGCACGCACGCGTAGGCACCTGGATGGGCTTCACACTGAGTCAGGCGGGCGAAATGGGATTGCGGGTTGGTGTAATCTTCATTCCACTCGACGCCGGAGGTGTGCTGAATCAGCTGTTTAAGGGTGACATCGTCCCAGGCGCTGCCTTTCAGGTCGGGCTCGTAATCGGTGATCCGATCATTAAGCGAATGGATTTTACCTTGCTGAATCGCTATACCGACCAGGGTGGAGACCACCGCTTTACCTACCGAGCGGGAGGTCCACAGCGTGGTGTCGGTATTGCCTGCGCCGAGATATTTGTAGGCAATCTTACCCTCTTTGAGTACCAGAAAACCGGTGACGTTCTGGCGCTTCAGGTAATCCTGCAGGTTCCATGTCTGGCCGTTTACCGTATAGCTGACGTCGGTCAGCGGCTTATCTGACGGCGACAGCGGCGTGGCGTTACCGTGATGGAAGATATCGCCGGCATAGTTACGGTAGTCGTTGCGAAAACCGATAACCCGGGCGGACCGATCCCAGTTGAGCATATCTTTTGTTGCAGGCAGAACGGGATCAAAAGGTGTCGGGCAGACATCCAGCATGACTCCGCCGCAGGCCTGCGGTGACGGGGCCTGCGCCATGCTGACGGTAGGGCAAAGCGCGAACAGCAACGCCAGGGCCAGCGGTGTGGTTTTTTTTATCTTTGTCATCAGAGATTCCTTATTAGCCATAACAACCAGGCCTGCAGTATATAAATCGCCTTCGGCAGGCTAAAATCAGCCGATGGGGGATTTTCCCCCAAAGGAAACCACAGGATGAAAACGCTGCATTACTCATTTGCCCAGATTGAGGCTTTTGCCACCATCGCGGAAACCGGGAGTCTTTCGCGGGCGGCGATTCGGCTCGGAAAAGACCGCACCACGCTGCGCGATCTGCTGGATTACCTGGAAGATGCGCTGGGATATGCGCTGTTCCTGCGCGAAGGGCGAAGCCTGGCGTTAACCGCCGAAGGGGAACAACTTTTTCGCCAGGCGCATTTATTGCTGCGCCAGGCCCAGGCCTTTGAGTCGTTTGCGCAGACGCTACCGCGCACCGCGGGGCAGGGGCTGCGGGTGGTGTACGATCCGTTTGTACCGCGATCCTTTCTCTGCGCACTGGTAGATCGCCTTGCCCGATGTCAGCTGCGAATGAGCTGCTGGAGCGCATCGCGCCGCGAGGCGGAGCAGGCGCTGGCCGACGGGCAGGCCGATCTGGCTATTTGCCAGGCCAATAACCGGACTCTCGGCAGCGAAATGGAGTGGCGCGCGTTGGGAACCGTCGATCTGCGCTTTTATGCGGCCGAGCGACTGTTTGCGGACTGCGCGCGTCCGTTGACTCTGCTCAATCTGTCGTTGGTCCCGCAGCTGGTGATGCATCGCCGCGCAGACGAGCAAATTGCCCGCCGGGTGCAAATTTCGGGACATACGCTGTACATGAATGAAAAAGCGTTATTGCGCCATGCGCTGCAGCAGGGGCAGGGGTGGGGATTCTTACCTGACCATTTTCAGGCGGCCGGCTGGGAAGGCGTGGAGGAGATCGATACCGAAGTCGGTACCCAGGGGCTGAATGTCACGATGGTGATGCTGTGGCAGCCGGGAATGAACAAGCATCCGACGCTGGGAGAGGTGGTTGATTTTGCGCCTTTGCTATGGAAACAAGACGCATAACAAAACGCCCCGGACCTTGCGGGCCGGGGCGTTTGCCACTCAACTTGCTATCGCGATTAAGCGCGAACGAAGTCGATGTGAGTCAGTTTTGGCTTGAACGCGTGACGCTGAACAGCCTGAACTTTTACTTTTTCTTCTTTGCCATCGATAACGATGGTCAGAACTTCACCGTAGAACTCAGCTTTGCTCTGAATGTTCCACAGTTTGTCCTGGTCCAGCTCGATTGCTACCGGAGTAGCTTCACCGCCATAAATGATGGCCGGGAATTTGTTAGCTGCACGCAGGCGGCGGCTCGCACCCTTACCCTGCTCTTTACGTACTTCTGCGTTGATAGTAAACATTGATGTCTCTCTATATTTAAATCCTGCTACAGGCGACCCAGCAGCAGGCAGATGATCTGCTTTGCGAATGCAAAAGCGGGCGGCATTATATCCACCTATGGCGTTGACGGCAATGAAAACCTCAGGCGCGGCGGTGATTAACGCAGTTCATTTGCCCGGCGGAAGCGGCCTTGATAGTCGAAGACTTTTTCCCTGACCTGCCAGTACTGGCCCTTCATGCGCGCGACGACAAAGTCCGGATGCCGCAACAGCGGCTGCTGGGCAACAATGTCGGCAGGGGTTATCCAGCGCAGCGGCACGCCCGGCGTGCGGGTATGGGGACGGATAAACAGCTGCTCAAACGCGGTACGCTGGGCCGGCGTCTGCAGGCGGAAGCGCTCGCTGACATCGGCGCCGTCCTCATCGTAATAGGTGATTTTCAGCCACGGACCTTTATCGTCGCCACCGTGCTGCAGGTCCATGCCGCTGCAGCGCAGCACCAGCGCGTCTTTGAGCTTCAGCGCGGCCTTCAGCATATCGTCGGGGTCGACCAGAATTGTGTCACACTCGCGGCAGCGGCGGGCGGCAATATCATTTTCCGCATTGCACTGCGGACAGTTTTTGAAGCGAAAACGAAAATCGCACTGTTCACGATGACCGTCGTCATCTTCAAACCAGCCCTGGCAGCGGCGGCCAAAGTGTTCAATCAGCGTACCGTCGGCGGTGGTCTTTCCCCAGAAGGTATTGGCAAAGCCGCAGGCCGGGCAGAATACCTGTACGGGGACGTTATCGCTCTTGCCCTTCGGCGAACCCACCTCCGGCGCGTAGAGATCGTGAGGATTTCCGGCATAGTCGAGAATCAGGCAGTCGGTTTTCCCCGGCGCCAGGCGCAGGCCGCGGCCGACAATTTGCTGATAAAGGCTGACCGACTCCGTGGGGCGCAGGATGGCGATCAGATCGACATGCGGGGCATCAAATCCGGTGGTGAGCACCGCCACGTTCACCAGATAACGATACTGCTGCGCTTTAAATGCTTCGATGATGCGATCGCGCTGCGGGCCGGGCGTTTCACCGGTAATCAGCTCCGCCTCGCCGGCGGGCAGCAGGCCGGTAATTTCCCGCGCGTGTTCTACCGTGGAGGCGAAAATCATCACGCCCTTACGCGTGTGGGCGAATTCGACGATCTGGCTGACGATATGCGGCGTAATGCGCCGCTGCTTTTTTAGCTCAAGGTTCAGGTCCGCTTCGCTAAACAGACCGTTGCTCTGCGGCTGAAGGCGGCTGAAATCGTACTGCACGACCGGCATATCCAGCCGTTCCGGAGGCGTCAGATACCCGTGCTTGATCATATAGCGCAGCGGCAGTTCGTAAATACAGTCGCGGAACAACGCCTTCTCATCACCGCGAACCATGCCGTGATAATGAAACTGGTAGATCCAGCCCTTGCCGAGGCGGAACGGCGTGGCGGTTAACCCGAGCAGGCGCAGCTGCGGGTTGACCTGCTGCAAATGGCTGATAATTTGCTGGTACTGGCTGTCATCATCGTCGCTGATGCGGTGGCATTCATCGACAATCAGCAGTGAAAACTCGGCCTGGAACTGTTCAAGGTTACGGGCTACCGATTGCACGCTGCCGAAGACCACCTTGCCGTGGCTCTCTTTACGCTTCAGCCCAGCGGCAAAAATATCCGCCTCCAGCCCAAGCGCACAATACTTGGCGTGGTTTTGCGCGACCAGCTCCTTGACGTGCGCCAGCACCAGAACGCGGCCGCGCGCCAGGCGTGCCAGCTCGGCGATGACCAGGCTTTTACCCGCGCCGGTGGGCAGGACGATTGCGGCAGGCTCATGATGGCGACGAAACCAGGCGAGCGTGGCGTCGACGGCCTCTTTTTGGTAGGGACGTAATGTAAAAGTCATGGCTATACTGGCGTTAATTAACTCGCAAATAGTATGCCACGAATCTTTTCCCTTGAGTGGCGTTAAGAGCCCGTTATACTAGCCAGCGAACTTCTTCTTTTTCGGGCGTTTGCCCGCTCCAGCATTATTACAGGCTAAAAAAATCTCATGCGACTTGATAAGTTTATCGCTCAGCAACTTGGCGTCAGTCGGGCTATTGCCGGGCGTGAAATCCGCAGCAGCCGCGTTCTCGTAGACGGCGAAATCGTCAAAGATGCGTCGTTTAAGCTCCAGCCGGAGCACGACGTGGAGTATGACGGCAATACGCTGACCCAGCAGAACGGCCCGCGCTACTTTATGCTCAACAAGCCGCAGGGGTACGTCTGCTCCACGGACGATCCGGATCATCCAACGATTCTCTATTTCCTGGATGTCCCGGTCGCGCATAAGCTGCACGCCGCAGGTCGACTGGATATCGACACCACCGGACTGGTGCTGATGACCGATGACGGGCAGTGGTCGCACCGCATCACTTCTCCGCGCCATCACTGCGAGAAAACTTATCTGGTGACTCTGGAAAACCCGGTGGATGAGCAAACGGCGGAACAGTTTGCTAAAGGCGTTCAGCTGCACAATGAAAAGGATCTGACGAAACCTGCGCGTCTGGAAGTGCTGACGCCAACGGAAGTTCGCTTAACGATAAGCGAAGGGCGCTACCATCAGGTGAAACGCATGTTCGCGGCGGTGGGTAACCACGTCGTCGGCCTGCATCGTGAACGTATTGGCGACATTATGCTGGATGAGTCTCTGGAGCCTGGCGAGTATCGCCCGCTGACGGAAGACGAGATCGCCAGCGTTGGCCTCCAGCATGCACGGAGTAAAACGTGACGGCAAAGCAGAATTCTTCACTGGGGATTGTGTTTATTCTTGGCCTGCTGGCCATGTTGATGCCACTGTCGATTGATATGTATCTCCCGGCGCTGCCGGTGATTTCGGCGCAGTTTAATGTGCCGGACGGCAGTGCGCAGATGACGCTCAGTACCTATATTCTGGGCTTTGCTTTCGGTCAGCTGCTGTATGGCCCGATGGCGGACAGCATCGGCCGTAAGCCGGTGATCCTCGGAGGAACGCTGATTTTTGCGGCGGCTGCGGTGGCCTGCGCGCTGTCGCAGACTATCGACATGCTGATTACCATGCGTTTCTTCCACGGTCTGGCGGCCGCGGCGGCGAGCGTGGTCATCAACGCCCTGATGCGCGATATCTATCCGAAAGAAGAGTTTTCGCGGATGATGTCGTTTGTCATGCTGGTCACCACTATCGCGCCGCTGGTTGCGCCGATGGTGGGGGGCGCCGTGCTGGTGTGGTTCAGCTGGCACGCGATCTTCTGGATTCTTGCGCTGGCGGCGCTGCTGGCCTCCGCGATGATCGCTTTTTTCATCAGCGAAACGCTGCCGGTTGAACGGCGGCAAAAATTTAGCCTGCGTACCACGCTGGGCAACTTTGCGACGTTGTTCCGTCATAAGCGGGTGTTGAGCTATATGCTGGCGAGCGGCTTCAGCTTTGCCGGGATGTTCTCCTTCCTGAGCGCCGGGCCGTTTGTCTACATCAATATCAACCATGTTTCGCCCCAGCACTTTGGTTACTATTTTGCGCTGAATATTGTCTTCTTGTTCATCATGACCATCATTAACAGCCGCTTTGTCCGACGGGTCGGGGCGCTGAATATGTTCCGCGCCGGGCTGTGGATTCAGTTTGTGATGGCGGTATGGATGGTGGTCTGCGCGCTGCTGGATGTCGGATTCTGGGCGCTGGTGGTCGGCGTTGCGGCGTTTGTTGGCTGCGTTTCAATGGTCTCCTCCAATGCGATGGCGGTCATTCTCGACGAGTTTCCGCATATGGCGGGCACCGCCTCATCGCTGGCGGGGACCTTCCGCTTTGGCATCGGGGCGATTATTGGCGCACTGCTCTCCATGGCCACCTTTACTACCGCCTGGCCGATGCTGATTTCGATCGCCTTTTGTGCCAGCAGCTCCATCCTTTTTTATCTCTACGCCAGCCGGCGGCGCAAAAACGCGCACTAAAATACCTTCCACAAGGGGCGATTTCCGCCCCTTTTTTGATGCACATCAACCGCGATGGGCTTCCCGGTTCTGTAATTTGTTTCTTTTATGTAAAATCAATTAGTGTAAAAAGTCGCATTGTTGCGATAAAAAAGTTGTTTTGGATCACAGAAACGGGTACATATAGCCCCGATCTGTTTCCGCAGAGAAACTATAAAGTTCTGGATTATAAGTCGTTAACCCTGGCGTGACGCGGGTGTAAACGTTTTCTATGCTGATGCAGGACTATTTGTCAACGATGTGTTAATATTGATGTAAATTTATTGTGAAGCATTTTGCTTCCGGGGAAACTAAGTGAATACACAGCAACTCTCTATCGTACACCGTCTGCCGCAGAGCTATCGCTGGCTGGCCGGTTTTGCGGGTTCAAGAGTTGAACCGATTCCGCAAAACGGCGCCGAAAGTGAAAACAGCCTCGTTGCGCTGAAGCTACTCAGCCCGGACGGGGAGAAAGCGTGGCCGGTGATGCATAAGCTCAGCCAGGCCCTCAGCGACATCGAAGTCGATTGCTCCATCGTTGAGTGTGAAGGGGAGCCGTGCCTGTTTGTCAATTTACAGGACGAGTTTGCGGCAACCTGTCGACTGAAAAATTTCGGCGTGGCGATTGCCGAACCGTTCTCAGGCCACAACCCATTCTGACCGTCAGCTCAGCGCCAGAAGCTGGCGGGTATATTCCTGCTGCGGAGCGGTAAAAACGCGTTCGCACTCTCCCTGCTCGACGACTTCTCCCTGCCGTAACACCATCACCTGATGACACAACGTCCGCACTACGCGTAAATCATGGCTGATAAAAATATAGGCCAGCCGATGTTTTTGCTGTAACGCTTTCAGCAACGCCAGAATTTGCGCCTGGACAGTCTTGTCCAGCGACGACGTGGGCTCATCCAGCACGATAAGCTGAGGCTTCACAATCAGCGCCCGGGCAATCGCAATACGTTGACGCTGGCCGCCGGAAAACTCAGCCGGATAGCGATGCCGCGTTTGCGGATCGAGCCCCACCTCTTGCATCACCTGTATCACCGCGTGTTCACGCGCGGCCGGCGTTAACCCTGGGCGGTGGACGCGCAGACCCTCTTCAATAATCTGTAGCACGTTCAACCGGGGATTCAGCGACGAGTTGGGATCCTGGAAAACTATCTGCATCTGGCGGCGCAGCGGCAGCATTTGCCGACGGCTACGTCCCTGCAGCGCTTGCCCTTCAAAGGCGATCGTCCCTTCCGAGGCAATCAGGCGCAGCAGGGCCAGCCCGGTAGTGCTTTTCCCCGATCCCGACTCGCCCACCAGGCCCAGGGTTTCCCCGGCGCGCAGCTGGAAGTTCAGCGCGTTGACCACCCGGTTATGATCCACCACCCGGCGGAGGAGCCCTTTGCGCACCGGGAAGGCGACGCTCAGATCGACGGCCTTCAGCAGCAGCGGCGCATCGGCGGCCAGCGGTACCGGACTGCCGGAGGGTTCGCTGTCCAGCAGGCGACGGGTATAAGGATGTTCGGGGGCGGCAAAAAGCGCCCGACAGGCCTTTTGTTCGACGCAGCGGCCGTTTTGCATCACCGCCACGCGGTCAGCGAGCTGGCGAACAATGCTTAAGTTATGGGTAATAAACAGCAGTCCCATATTCAGTTCATTTTTCAGCTCGCGTAACAGCTGCAGGATTTGCGCTTGTACGGTCACGTCGAGGGCGGTCGTGGGTTCGTCGGCAATCAGCAGTTCTGGACGGGTGAGCAGCGCCATGGCAATCATGATCCGCTGGCGTTCGCCGCCGGAAAACTGATGCGGGTAGTCCGCCAGTCGGCGTACGGCATGACGGATACCGACTCGTTCCAGGCAGTTAAGGATCTCGCCACGCGCGGCCTCTTTACGCATACCGCGATGCAAAGACAGGACTTCATACAGCTGTTTTTCCAGCGTATGCAGGGGATTGAGCGAGACCATTGGTTCCTGAAAAATCATCGCGATACGGTTCCCGCGCACCTTACTTAGCGTGCGCTCATCGGCATGGAGCAGCGACTGACCGTGAAAGCGAATGTCTCCGCCGGGGTAGCAGACCGGCGGAGAGGGGAGCAGGCGCAGCACCGAGAGCGCGGAGACGCTTTTACCGGAGCCGGATTCTCCCACCAGCGCCAGGGTTTCCCCGGCGCCAATATCCAGGGAGAGCTCGCTGACGACGGTCTGCATTTTCCCCTGCTGGCGGAAGGCGATGGAGAGGTTGTCTATCTCTAACAAAGGCTGCGTCATGTTATACCGCCTTACCGGGGTCGAAGGCGTCGCGGACGGCTTCACCAATGAAAATTAACAGCGATAACAGCACCGCGACCGACAGGAAGGCGGCGATGCCCAGCCATGGCGCCTGCAGATTGTTTTTCCCCTGCAGCAGCAGCTCCCCCAGAGAGGGCGAACCTAACGGCAGGCCGAAGCCGAGAAAATCGAGTGAAGTCAGGGTGGTGATTGAACTGCACAGAATAAACGGCAAGAAGGTCAGGGTCGCGACCATGGCGTTAGGCAGCATGTGGCGGAAAATAATATGGCGATCGCTGACCCCCAGCGCCTGCGCCGCGCGAATATAGTCATAGTTACGGGTGCGCAGGAATTCCGCCCGCACGACGCCGACCAGCGCCATCCAGCCGAACAGCACCGTAATGGCCAGCAGCCACCAGAAGCCCGGCTGGACGACACTTGAGAGCAAAATAATCAGGAACAGGGTTGGCATGCCTGACCACACCTCGATAAATCGCTGGCCCCACAGGTCAATCTTGCCACCGTAGTATCCCTGAATCGCACCCGCCAGTACCCCCAGCACGCTGGAGAAAAAGGTCAGCAGCAGGCCGAACAGAATCGATATTCGCGTGCCGTATAAAATACGAGCCAGCACATCGCCGCCGTTGGCATCGGTACCCAGCCAGTTTCTCGTCGAGGGAGGGGAAGGGAAGGGCGTCTGGGTGGCGAAGTCGATAGTGGTGGCACCAAATCGGATCGGCGCCCACAGTACCCAGCCGTTATCATCCAGCTGCTTTTGCAGCCACGGATCCTGGTAGTCGGCGGCGGTAGCAAACGGGCCGCCAAAGGTCGTCTCGCTATAATTTTTCAATGCCGGAACGTACAGGCTGCCGCGATACTGCACCAGCAGCGGGCGGTCGTTGGCAATCAGCTCGGCGCCCAGGCTGCACAGGAAAAGAAGCATAAACAGCCACAGCGACAGATAGCCGCGGCGATTGTGACGAAAACGCGCCCAGCGGGCCTGATTAACGGGACTCAGGAAAGACATCAGCGGCCCTCAAAATCAATACGCGGATCGACCAGCGTGTAGCAGATATCGCTGACAATATTCAGCAGCAGGCCGATCAGCGTAAAAATATACAACGTACCGAACATCACCGGGTAATCACGGGAAACGGTCGCCTCATAGCCCAGCAGTCCCAGGCCGTTGAGGGAAAACATCACCTCAATCAGCAGGGAACCGGTGAAAAACATGCTGATAAACATCGCCGGGAAACCGGCGATCACCAGCAGCATGGCATTGCGAAAAACATGGCCCCATAAAATTTGCTTTTCGCCCACCCCTTTGGCGCGAGCGGTCACGACATACTGCTTGCGGATCTCATCAAGAAAGCTGTTCTTGGTCAGCATGGTGAGCGCCGCAAAGCCGCCGATGACCGTCGCCAGCACCGGCAGCGTAATATGCCAGAGATAGTCGAGAACCTTCTGATACCACGTCAGGCTATCGAAATTAGCGGACACCAGCCCGCGCAGCGGAAACAGATCCAGATAGCTGCCCCCCGCGAAGAGCACGATCAGGATAATGGCGAACAGAAAGGCCGGGATGGCGTAGCCAATAATGATCAGCGTACTGCTCCAGATATCAAACTGGCTGCCGTTATGGACGGCTTTGCGGATGCCGAGCGGAATCGAGACCAGATAGATAATCAGCGTACTCCACAGCCCCAGGGTGATGGAGACCGGCATGCTGTTTTTGATCAGCTGCAAGACCGACGCGCTGCGAAAAAGGCTGTCGCCAAAATCGAAGCGCAGATAGTCGCCGAGCATTTTCAGGTAGCGTTCGTGGAGCGGTTTATCAAAGCCGTAGCGGTGGGTGATTTCGGCAATCACTTCCGGATCGAGCCCGCGGCCGCCGCGATAATGACCTTCGCTGATGTTGCCGACGCCGGTCCGGGCATGGCTGGCGGCCATACCGCTTTCTCCGGCGCCCGGTAAGCCGCCGCGGTTGCCAAACTCAATGGCGGCGATGGCCTGATCGACCGGGCCACCCGGGGCTATCTGGACAATGAAAAAGTTGATCGTAATGATCGCCCACAGCGTGGGGATTATCAGCAACAGCCGGCGGATCAGGTATGCGCCCATCGTTATTCCTTACCGTTTGTCCGCGGGCAGTTTTGCCGCTTTGTTCACGTCATACCACCAGGTGTCAAACCCGGATGAATAAACGGGACGGGTCTGCGGGAAGGAGAATTTATCCCAGTACGCCGTCCTGTCCTGCGCCATATACCACATCGGCAGCATGTAATAGTTCCAGGTCAGCACCCGGTCCAGCGCGCGACCCAGGGGCAGGAGCTTTTGCTTATTTCCCTGCCAGCGGATGATCTGCGCAATCAGTTTGTCTACCACCGGACTCTGAACCCCGGGCGCATTGTAGCTGGAGTGAATATATGACGAATCCCAGGAGATTTGCAGGTCGGTTCCGGGCCAGGGCGTCGCGCGCCAGACGATGGGCATCATATCGTAGTCACGACTGCGTCGGCGGTTACTGTACTGCGAATTATCGACCTGGCGAATATCCATCGTAATACCGAGGCGCTGGAGATTATGCTGAAACGGCAGCACCCAGCGATCGTTGCCCCCGGAAGGCAGCAGCAGTTCAAAGCGCAGCGGCTTACCGGTGACGGCGTTGATCCGGCGCTGGTTTTTCAGCACCCAGCCCGCCTGCTTAAGCAACGCATCGGCCTGCAGCAGATTGGTGCGATCGAACCCATCGCCGCGGGATCGCGGCGGCTGATAGACGGAGGTGAAGACCTCCGGCGGCAGATCGGCTTTCATTGGCATCAGCAGAGCGAGCTCTTCGGCATCGGGCGCCTGACGCGCCGCATACTCCGTATTCTGAAAGTAGCTGCTGGCCCGGCTGTAGGCGCCATAAAACAGCGCCTTGTTCATCCACTCGAAATCGAAGGCGAGGGTGATGGCTTCCCGGACCTGGCGGTCGTTGAACACCGGGCGCTGGATATTGAATGCCAGCCATTGGGTATCCTGTGCCGAGGTATTCGGGTACTCATCTTTGACGATATAGCCGTGGGTAAAATTGCGTCCGACATAACGGGTCGACCAGTTTTTGGCCATCGTCTCTGCTCGCCGGTCGACGGCGCCGGCCTTAAAGGCTTCAAAGGCGACATTATCATCGAGGTAGTAGTCGTAGCGTAGCGTGTCGAAGTTCCAGCGCCCGCGGTTCACCGGCAGGTCGGCCGCCCAGTAGTCCTTCACCCGGGAGTAGATGATGTACTGACCCATCCGCCAGTCGGTAATCCGATAGGGGCCGCTGGCCAGCGGCGGGGTAGAGAGCGGGTCGCTGAGCTTATGGTGACGCCAGAATGCCTCCGGCATCACCGGCAGGGAGAGCAGACTCAGCATGTTCTCCTTGCCGGGCTGCGCCAGGGTAATACGCACGGTGCGCAGCGCAATGGCCTCGACGCGGGTCCCCTTGTAGAACAAGCGGAACTGCGGCACCCCTTCGGTCATAAATTTGTGGAACGTGAAGGCGACATCGCCGGCGGTAATCGGGCTGCCATCATGAAAACGGGCGCGCGGATTGAGGGTTATCTCCATCCACGAGAAATCATCGGCGTAGCGCGTGTCCGCGGCAATGAGGGGATAATAGCTGCCCGGTTCATCATCGGACGTAGTGAACAGCGTGTCGTACAGCGCGTCGGTACGTACTCCCGGGTTGCCGCGCAGCGCATAGCGGTTGAAGTTGTCGAAGGTGCCAATGGTGGCGTTGACCAGGGTTCCCCCTTTCGGGGCATGGGGATTAGCATAATCAAAATGGTCAAAGCCGGCGGCGTATTTCGGTTCGCCAATGATGGCAAAAGTGCTGCCCTCTTTTATGGTTATGGTTTGCGCCTGACTATTCAGGCTGAACAGGGTCAGTAATATCAGGCAGACACGCGCAAACATAGCCAGATTAATATCCTCTGTGGGCAGACATCATAAAGGGCCGTTACCGGGCGGCAAAATATTTAGCCGGTTCATCATGTGCCGCGATCAGCTCTTCCAGCGGCAGCGGACGGCTCAGCCAATAGCCCTGCAGGAAGTTTACGCCATGTTTGCGTAACCACTCCGCTTGCTCCGGCGTTTCGACCCCTTCCGCAACGGTCATGAGCTGCAGGCGGCGGCTCAGCGTCAGTACCGCATCCAGCACCGGGGAGGTGACGGTCTCGGTTCCGATAGCCTGCACGAAGCCGCGATCGATTTTCAGATAGTCAAATTTATAACGCTCGAGGTAGATAAGCGCACTATGCCCGGTACCAAAATCGTCAATCGCAATCTCAAATCCCTGCTCATGCAGCCAGTCAAAAATGGCCAGCGACTTGTTTTTATCGATCATCGCACGTTCGGTAATTTCGAGAACCACATTGAAGTGGTTGGCTGGCATGGATGCAGCGAACTGCCGAAGATCATCCTGAAACTCGTCGGCGTGCAGATGGGACGGTGAAATATTCAGCCCCAGCTTGCTGCCGGCGGGCAGAACTTTTTGCAGGGCCGGCGCGTCGCGAGCGATCAGCGCTAATAAATGATGCGTGAGCGGCACAATCACTTGCTGCGTTTCAGCCAGGTTAATAAACACGTCGGGCGGAATTTCCCCGGCTACCGGATGGCGCCAGCGCATCAGTACTTCAATACCGCTAATGCGCAGGGTATCGGCTTTGACTACCGGTTGATAAACAACATAGAACTGATTGTTTTTTATCCCCAGCAGAATGGCTTTACGCGGATCGGATTTCAGCGTCAGCACGTAGTAACTCACCAGGCCTGCCAGCAGACCGCACATGACGCCGAGCAGCAGCGAGAATTGTGTATTTTCCGAGAGCCAGCTGTTGGCATAGAGATAGACCTTCAGCGGCACCCCTTTGATTTGTATCTGGCGAATGGGCTCTGCGTGCAGGCTTTGCGGGTCAATAAGGCGGTTGGTCAGGGTGGAAAGGGCGGTATCGTTGACAACCAGCGCGATGCTGCTGAAATCGTTCTGTCGGGCGGAGTAAAGAATATAGGGTGTCAGGTTGGTATTGATTGAGACGAAAACGCCATCGTTACCGCCGTGCGGGTTGCGTACCCACATCGCCAGGGCGGCATTACCAGGCATCATCGGCGTCCCCGGCAGGAGCAGCATATCGACCGCTTTATGGGTATCGAGATGTGGAATGAGCTGTACCAGAGGGGTGTTCATGGGGCCGGTGGCGGAGGAGCAAAAGGCGACGCCATCTTTCACCAGCAAAAACGCGCGCACGTTTGGGCTAAAGGCTGCCCGTGCGGTCAGGCCTGACGCAATATTTTCACATTTTTGATCGACCAGCGGCTGCAGGTCGGCCATGGTCTTCTCGAGCTGGCTAAAGTAATCGGTCAGGTAGACGTTGACGTTGTCGATGATACTGTCAAAACGTTCAGACCGGCTATGGTAAATCACCATAACCTGAATGCTACCGGCCAGCAGGGCGACGATCACTCCGATGAGTATGCTGGTCAGCCAGATATTACGCCGGGGTGACAGGTAACGGGTAAGCATAGGCTGTATAGTCGGTCCGTGTTAATGAGTTGCGCCAATGGGTTGATAGAAAACGTTTTCTCTATCGCCACTAAAAGGGATAGCTTATATTGCGGCATTCATATGTAAACAGGCAAAAAAAAACACCGCCTCAGCAGTGTTTTTTTGTTCTGAACGTCAGCCAAGGGATAACTGACGACAGAAAGGATTACGAGCGGCTCAGAACTCGTCGCGCTTCGTTATAGCGCTTCTTCCAGTACGGCTCGTTCATGCTGGAGATAGTCACACCGCTGCTGGTGGAAGCATGGACGAACTGATCGTTGCCGATATAGATACCGACGTGGCGACCGGTGGAACCCGCCCGGAACAGAACTAAATCGCCAGTACGCAGTTGAGAGCGTGAAATGGACTTGCCGGAATCCTGCTGCTCTGAAGTGGAGCGCGGCAGTTCCAGACCAAATTGTTCACGGAAAGTACGCTGCACGAAAGCAGAGCAATCAATGCCTTTCCGGGTGCTGCCGCCGAGGCGGTAACGCACGCCTTTCCAGCTGGCATACTGGTCCATCAAACGGGACTTAACGTCCAGATTGCTGACCATCTTTTCAAATTCATCCTGAGAGGCTTGCAGTGATGATAAATCGCCACTACCCACAGCATGCGTCTCAGAATGCATATTCTTTGCGGTACTACTTGTCGAACTACAGGCAGAGAGCAAAACTGCCACTGCTATCGCGGGCACTACCCGCAAGATATATCTCAAAATCGGCTGAGATTTGACCATGTGGTTTGTTTTCCCTTGTTGTCCTTAACGACAATGTCGTTATAAAAAATGCCAAACGTGTTAGAGCCTAAATACCTGCCAGCAATGAGACAATTCCTTAAACCTAAATTTGTGGGATACCGCACAAATTTATTTTTGAGCCGGATTGAGGTTACTGGAAAGGCAAAACGAGATTGAGATTACCCTATCAAACGTGGGATGGCGAGCGGTTTTGCGAGATTTCTTATAAGAATTTGTGCATCTAAAAGTGAATCGTCGGGAAAGCGCAAAATAGCGGCAATTGTGGGTAAAAAATATGCAATTGCTTCATTTGTAAGACGATTAATGTGACAGGAAGATGACGTTGGCGATAAAAACACGGGCAAATAAAAAAGGGACCGAGAACGATCCCTTATGGATATAGTTAATAATATGTAAGGAAGAGATTAATTTTTACCCACTCCGCCGGGAAGCGAACGGTTAAACCAGGCGATCAATATGTCGCTTAACGGTGTCATCAGAACCCAGGGAATGCCAATGAGGACGGCGGTCAATGAGCCAACGGCAATATCGGTAAACCAGTGGGCGCCGATCATGACCCGCGGAAAAGCGAAAACAACAAAAATAGTCAGGGCAATAGCAAACGCCCGACGGCCAAAATAGCGCCACATGAAGGTGGCGAAGATCAGCAGCATCATGCCGTGATCGCCGGGAAAACTGTCTTTCGACGCATCTTTGGTCGGGAAGGCGACAACATCACTCACTTTTACAATATCGCTGAACGCGAGCGACGGGCTGGCGCGTTTAACCGGCATCAGATGCTGCGCCAGCTGATTAATGACTACCGCGAACAGCAGCATGACCAGGCCGATAATGACGATCCGACGGCGACCGGCGCTTTGCTCCTTCAACCAGAAGCTCAGCATCAGGGCGCCCATCGCCAGCAAAGAGCAGGCGTCGAAAGCCCGGTTATTGATGATAGCCAGCAGCCAGGCATAGGCCTGACTCTTTCCCACACCCTGGTTAAAGAAGTGGAAAATGGCGGAATCCAGCGGCAACCAGAAACCATGATTCGCGGGCAAATACCACGAAAAAAAGAGGGCAAAGCCCGCAGCGTTAAGCAGCAGGATCAGGGGAATTCGGTTTTTAATCATAACAGTTGCGAGTTGTGTAAGACGGCGGGAAACATACCCGCCTTAACCTAAACGAAGTTTCAACAAAGAGGCTTGTAACGCATTCCAGTCCGCCTCGGATTCGGTAATCAGCTCAATACGGCTGTCCGGGGGCGCAACGTTTTGGGTTTCAATATGCAGATCAAGTCCCTGACGGTTAATACGTACCAGGCCTTCGGCAATACGCATCACGCCTTTGACGCGGGCAACCGGCGCCAGACGAGCCCACTCAAGCAGGCCAATCGTATCAAAGGTCGTATCGGCATCAAAGATCCAGCCGCAGGCCTGGTAGCCCTGACCGCTGTTGAGGCTCCGTCGCCAGCGTTGGTGGGCCGGCAGGCTGAGCGCGGCCAGACCTTTTTTCTGCCCGTGACTGTGCGCATGTTCGGCACTTTCCGGCAGCGGTGTCAGATTCCGGCGCGGTAAATCCAGCAGCTTCGGGTCGATATTGCCGTGGGTGGCGCCAATATGCAGTCGCTCGCCCGCGTGTTCCTGCCACCAGGCGTCAAAGGCCTGTTCGCTTTCCGCCGTCATCCGGTCCGTTTTATTGCTGATAATGACATCGGCCGCCGCCAGCTGATCGCGGAAGTTGTCGTTCGCCATGACTTTACTGTCCAGCAGCTGGCGGGGATCCAGCACGCACAGGGTGGCGCGAAGATCGATCCACGGCTCGTAGACGGCGGCGGTCAGAATATCGAGAATTTGTTTGGGATGGCCGAGCCCGGTAGGCTCAATCAGCAGACGATCCGGTTTCCCCTGGCGCAGCAGGGTATTCAACCCCACCTGCATCGGCAGGCCGTTGACGCAGCACATACAGCCGCCGGGAATTTCTTTGAGCAGGGCGCCGCTATCGGCCAGCAAAGCGCCATCGATACCCACTTCGCCAAACTCATTAACCAGCACGGCCCATTTTTCATCTGCAGGCTTGTGGGCCAGCAGATGAAGAATCGAGGTCGTTTTACCGCTGCCGAGAAACCCCGTGATCAAGTTGGTTTTGGTCACATTTTCTCCAGGATACAAATGTAATGTTGTAACAGTTGAGACTATCCTGACGAAAAAAAGGGGAAAAGAGAAGGGCTACGGCGGACAGAAAAGAATTCTGTCCGCAAAAGAGCAGCAATTGTTAAATCCCGGGCACGTTGGCGATAGCCTGGCGGGCACCGACGGTACAAAGCTGATGCCAGGCGGCGGTGATGTTGTCTACAAACTGCGTATTGCCCGGCAGGTCGCGACCGAAGATTTCTTCCAGGGATAGCAGGGCGCTGACGCGTTCCTCGTTGCGGCTGCCGGCAACCAGAGCCTGAATCTTCTCGCTCAGCGGGTCGCGAATATCGATAGCCTGACCGGCATCATCTATACCGCTGACGTAGCGCATCCAGCCCGCCACGCCGAGCGCCAGCAACGGCCAGCGGCTACCGCGCTGCAGGTGAACGCGAATACCGTCAAGCATACGCTGTGGAAGCTTCTGACTGCCGTCCATCGCTATCTGCCAGGTGCGATGTTTAAGCGCTGGATTGCTGAAGCGCGCGATCAGACTGTCGGCATAGTGCGTCAGATTGACGCCTTCGATAGCCAGCGTCGGGGCCTGTTCGTCAAGCATCAGTCGGCGAGCGGCGCTGCGCAGCACCGCATCCTGCATGCAGTCACTGATATGCGCATGGCCGGCAAGGTAGCCGAGCCAGGCAAGGAAGGAGTGGCTGCCGTTGAGCATCCGCAGTTTCATCTGTTCCCACGGCAGCACGTTATCGGTCATCTGGGCGCCGGCAATTTCCCACGCCGGGCGGCCCGCCACGAAGTTATCCTCAATCACCCACTGAATAAATGGCTCACAGCTGATGGCGCATGGGTCTTCTACGCCGAGTGCGGCGCTGATTTCAGCCAGCGACTCATCGGTGGCGGCGGGCACAATACGGTCAACCATGGTGCCGGGAAAACTGACGTGTTCAGCGATCCACTGCGCCAGTTCGGGGGCGCGCTTTTCCGCCATGCCCAGAACCGCATTTTTAACCACGTGGCCGTTATCAGGAATATTATCGCAGGAGAGTACCGTAAACGGCGGCAGGCCTCGTTCGCGGCGGCGGGACAAGGCTTCGACCAGAATCCCCGGCACCGACTGCGGCAGCGTGGGATTGTCCAGATCGTGAATAATGCGCGGCTGCGTCAGGTCCAGCGTGCCGCTGGCGGGATCGATACAGTAGCCTTTCTCTGTAATGGTGAGTGAGACGATGGCCACCTGCGGTTCGCAGAATTTTTCAATGATAGCGGGCAGAGAGTCCAGCTTTGCATTCAGACATTCGTGAACGGCGCCCACGACAATCGGCTGGTTGCCATGCGCGCCTTTTTCCAGCACGGTGAACAGGTGGTCCTGCTGACGGAGCTGGCTCATCAGCCGGTCGCCGCTGAACAGGCTAATTTCGCAGATCCCCCAGTCTCCGCCGCTGGCGTTCAGCACCCGATCGGTAAGCAGGGCCTGATGAGCGCGATGAAACGCCCCGAAGCCAAAGTGCACAATGCGCGAGCGCAGCTGGCTGCGATCGTACTGAGGAAGCTGCACGCTTTCTGGCAGCGTAGCGGTAGCAATAGTTGTCATTCTTTACACACCTGATTAACCAATGATTAACAATGCCAGTGTAAAGTTATATGACAACAAATTAAATTGGTGAGCCGTATTTATACGCTTAGTGTGAGCTGGATCAATCAATTTAGCGGGATAAATTGATCCCCGGCGAGAAGCCTGTATGGTAGTCATCATTGATGTTGGCGTTATTGGTATAACAACTTTGAGAGGGCATAGCGATGGAACAAACCTGGCGTTGGTATGGACCGAACGATCCGGTGTCGCTTGATGATGTACGGCAGGCTGGCGCGACGGGTGTGGTCACCGCACTGCACCATATTCCTAATGGTCAAGTCTGGCCGGTTGACGAAATTAAACAGCGTCAGGCGCTGCTGGCGGAAAAAGGGTTGACGTGGTCGGTCGTGGAAAGTATCCCGGTACACGAAGAGATCAAAACCCAAAGCGGGCAGTGTGCGACCTGGATCGCCAACTACCAGCAGAGCATTCGTAACCTGGCAGCCTGCGGGATTGATACCGTCTGCTATAACTTCATGCCAATTCTCGACTGGACGCGCACTGACCTTGAGTACCAGCTGCCGGACGGTTCGAAAGCCTTGCGTTTTGACCAAATCGCGTTTGCCGCTTTTGAGTTACATATCCTTAAGCGCCCTGGCGCCGAGGCGGATTACAGTGAAGAGGAGCAGCGCCAGGCGCAGGCTCGTTTTGCGGCGATGAGCGAAGCAGATATTGAAAAGCTGACCCGCAATATTATTGCCGGTTTACCGGGCGCAGAAGAGGGCTATACCCTCGAACAGTTCCGCGCGCGGCTGGCGGAATATGACCATATCAATAAAGCGCAGCTGCGTGAGAACATGGCCGTCTTCCTGCGTGCTATCGTACCGGTATGCGAAGAGGTTGGCGTACGGTTGGCCGTACACCCGGACGATCCGCCGCGTCCGATCCTCGGTCTGCCGCGTATCGTTTCGACTATCGAAGACATGCAATGGCTGAAAGAGACCGTGGACAGCATCAACAACGGCTTTACGATGTGCACCGGTTCTTACGGCGTGCGTGCCGATAACGATCTGGTGAAAATGGTCGAAACCTTCGGCGACAGGATCCACTTCACTCATCTGCGTTCGACCTGCCGTGAAGAGAACCCCAAAACGTTCCACGAAGCGGCGCATCTGACCGGTGACGTCAATATGGTGGCGGTGGTGGATGCGATTCTGAGCGAAGAGCTGCGTCGCAAGCACGCGGGCGATCTGCGTCCGATTCCGTTCCGTCCGGACCATGGACATCAGATGCTGGACGATCTGCGTAAGAAAACCAACCCGGGCTATTCGGCGATTGGTCGTCTGAAGGGGATGGCGGAAGTACGCGGCGTTGAGCTGGCGCTGAAGATGACGAAGTATCCGGAACTGCTGTAATTCTGGCGGCGGGAAGGTAAGAAGTAGAAAGGACAGCCTCTGGATTGATGCCGATCGTTTACGGGTCGGCTGACCGATCCGGCGGAGGTGTAAGAATCCGTCATCTCAAAGAAATTGCCGGTTTTTTATGTGGCGCTGTCAGGTTTTCAACATTTCTGCAGGCGAGCCTGTCCTGGAGATTGTTGTTAAGCCGGGGATGGCGTTTTTATGGTGGTTTGCGTGAAAGGGGGCTTCGCACTCCGAGCATGTGTTCTGTGGGATATTCCGTTCACCACCGGTCCCGCGTATTTCTGTTTTCAGCGCAATGCCGTTCACCTGCAGCGGGTGTGAGAACAGTATCGGATGCATCGTGAACGGAACATGCCACAAAAGTGAACGGAATACTCCACGGCACCCACGCGACAGACCCCTTTCGTACCAACCACCGTTTACCGGCATCGCCCTGACCTGAGATAAAGCAAAAAAATGCGGGCCACCTTTAAGTGACCCGCATTAGCCTCTGGCCGTTTTTTTGTCTTACTGCCCGGCTCATGCGGCGGGCGGTCTGGACAGGGCGTTTCCGCCCTTATCCGCCACGACGCGATATTAGTCCGCGCGACCCATATAGCGGCTTTCTTCGATATGAATACGAATTTTCTCGCCGGTGGTCAGGTATTCCGGAACCTGAATCACCAGGCCGGTGCTCAGGGTCGCCGGTTTGGTGCGAGAGCTTGCCGAGGCGCCTTTAATGCCCGGTGCGGTTTCCACGATTTCCAGATCCACGGTCTGCGGCAGCTCCAGCGCCAGCAGCTGGCCATCCCAGGTCAGAACCTGCATATCAGGCATGCCGCCTTCCGGAATGAACAGCAGCTCTTCTTCAATCTGCTCTTTGGTGAAGGTGTACGGCGTGTAATCTTCTTTATCCATAAACACGTACTCGTTGCCGTCAACATAGGAGAAGTCAACGAAACGGCGGGTCAGGGTCACGGTGTCAACGATATCGTCGCCTTTAAAGCGCTCTTCCACTTTCAGACCGGTACGTACATCAGAGAAACGCATTTTGTACAGCGTTGCTGCGCCACGGGCGCTCGGTGACTGAATATCAATATTTTTTACAATCAGCAGCTTGCCGTTGTAATTCAGCACCATACCTTTTTTAATTTCATTCGCTCTTGGCATTGCAGTAATCCTGTCACTTAACGGTTCAAAAAATATCGCGTAAAACTACTCGTGCCGGGGCTTTCAGGCAAGTGGAATTCGCGAGTTTTGCTATCTCCGGACAAAACGTTTAGGCTGGGCCGTGAACCGCAACATCAAGAGAGTCATTTATGGAATGTCGTATCGATTGCGGTGCCTGCTGTATCGCCCCCTCTATTTCATCCCCGATCCCCGGAATGCCTGACGGCAAGCCTGCTAACACGCGCTGCGTCCAGCTTTCGGAACAGAATCTGTGCAACATCTTCACGTCGCCGCTCAGACCGAAAGTCTGCGCCAGCCTGCAGCCTGTCTTTGAGATGTGTTCGACAAATCGCGAAGCGGCCATGACCTATCTTATCCAGCTGGAAGCGAGCACCGCGCCTTAAACGTCTTTAATGCGCCACAGGCAAAGCAATGACACCGCGCCCATGCCGAGGGCAATCCAGAAAACAGCGTGATAGCTCCAGATTTCTGCCACCACGCCCGCCAGCGAACCGGCGATAATCCAGCCGACGCGGGTGGTATTGGTATACAGCGTGGTGGCAGCGCCGGCCTGGCCGGGCATCAGATCCTGGAAGTAGAGCATGCCAATACCGGCCAGAATACCGATGAATATCGCGTTCAGCGCCTGCAGAGCCAGCAGTAAAGCGGGCGTATGCACCAGCAGCATCCCTACGTAAAACAGTATTCCGGCGGCCGCGGCGAGGCGCATCAAAAAGCGCTTACCAAAGCGCCGGGCATAATAGCCGGCAATCAGCATCGTCGGGATTTCCAACCCGGCGGCGGTCCCCATCATCAGCCCGGCCAGCTTCTCGGATAAATGCAGCTCATTAATGATATAGAGCGGCATATTAATAATGTACAGGCTGTTAATACCCCACATTAATGTGCAAACGCTGAACAGCAGCAGCGCATCGCGACGATGGGTACGCGGCGCTTCCAGATGACCGACTGCCGCCAGTTTCTCTTTGCGCATGCTGGGCAGAAAGAACCATACCATCGCTCCGCAGACCACAAAGGCGATCGCGGCGCAGAGATACATCACGGTAAAGCCGAACCCCATGGCCAGCGCGTAGGCCAGCGGCGGGCCGATCACCCACGCCAGCGAGACCTGGGCACGCAAAATGGAGCTGAACATCACCGCTTCGCGGCCGGTTTTATCAGCATGCTCGCGCGCCAGGGCGAACATCTGCGGGTTGGCGGTGGAGCCGAAGCTGCTGAGGAAGACCCCGACGAAGAGCAGAATAAAGTAGTTGCGGTTCCAGGCGAACAGCAGGCAGGCCAGGACCCCAAGCAGGCAGCAAAAGACAATCAGCTGCTTGCGATCGCCCTGGCGGTCCGAGCGTCCGGCGAGAAACTGGCTGACCAGAATACCGATCACCGCGCTACCGGTAAAAAAGAAGCCGACCATCGCCGGGCGCACATGCACTTCGTTGGTTAAAAACAGGCTCAGGGTCGGCGTTTGCAACGCGCCGGCAATGCCCGTCAGGAAGGCAACGATCAGGAAAGCAGAAGAGGTTAAATCGAACCCGCGTCGGGGGAGGGCGGCGCTACTGTTTTGCATGGGTGGTTATCTGTAATTGTCTGAGCAGCGGAGTTTACGCCGTCACTCAGAAAATGAACAGTAGTATGGTATGTAAAATTAAAAAGCAGTTTCAAATTAGTCATTTCAGCAAAAAGCTGAAGCCTGGCTGAATGCGAACGTCGGGCTTCAGCAAAAGTGTGCTGCACCTCTAATTTCCGTTATCAGGTTGATAACAGATCTTGCGCAGTGGATAAGAAAGGTACAGACTCATTGAAACGTTTCAGCGTCATCGGGAGTTTCTCCATCAGGAAGATGACGCCTTTTTTCGCAAAATAGCTGAAACGATTCAATACAGCAGGAGAGGAGAACCATGTTCCAGTTATCTGTGCAGGATATTCATCCCGGCCAGCAGGCCGGTAATAAAGAAGAGGCGGTTCGTCAGGTTGCCGCAGCGCTGGTCAGCGCGGGCAACGTGGCGGAAGGCTACGTTAACGGGATGCTGGCTCGCGAGCAGCAAACCTCCACATTCCTTGGCAATGGCATTGCCATCCCGCACGGGACTACCGACACGCGTGACCAGGTGCTGAAAACCGGCGTTCAGGTCTATCAGTTTCCGCAGGGCGTAACCTGGGGAGAGGGGCAGACCGCGTACGTGGCAATCGGTATCGCCGCCAGCTCGGATGAACATCTGGGGCTTCTGCGTCAGCTGACCCACGTCCTGAGCGATGATTCAGTCGCTGAACAACTTAAATCAGCGACCACGGCGGAAGAGCTGCGGGCCCTGTTGATGGGTGAAAAGCAGAGCGAAGCGCTGAAACTGGATAATGACACGCTGAGCCTGGATATCGCTGCCAGCGACCTGATGACCTTACAGGCGCTGAACGCCGCGCGTCTGAAAGAAGCTGGCGCCGTTGACGCCTCTTTCGTCAGCCGCACCATCAATGATAAACCGCTTAACCTCGGGCAGGGCATCTGGCTGAACGACAGCGCGGAAGGCAACCTGCGCAGCGCGATTGCGGTCAGCCGTGCCGCCAGCACATTTACCGCCGATGAGCAGCCGGTCTCGCTGCTGATAACCGTCGCGATGGCAGATGAACAGCCTACCGCGGTACTGAATCGCCTGAGCAATCTGCTTATTGATAAAAAAGCTGACCGTCTGCTGAAGTCTGATGGCGCGACGTTGCTGGCGCTGCTGACCAGCGACGAGGCTATCGCCGACGACGTGCTGAGCGCCGAGTATGTGGTGCGCAATGAGCACGGGCTGCACGCCCGTCCGGGCACGATGCTGGTGAACACCATTAAACAATTTTCCAGCGACATTACCGTCACCAATCTGGACGGATCCGGCAAGCCGGCAAATGGCCGCAGCCTGATGAAAGTCGTGGCGCTGGGCGTGAAGAAAGGCCACCGTCTGCGCTTCACCGCGCAGGGTGAAGATGCGCAACAGGCGCTGGATGCGATTGGCGAAGCGATCGCCGCAGGCCTTGGGGAGGGCGCATAAATGAGCAGACGTGTAGCAACGATTACATTAAACCCGGCGTATGACCTGGTGGGTTTCACACCGGAAATTGAACGCGGGGAGGTCAACCTTGTGCGGACCACCGGTCTGCATGCCGCCGGGAAAGGTATCAACGTGGCGAAAGTGCTGAAAGATCTCGGCATTGACGTCACCGTTGGCGGATTTCTTGGTAAAGATAACCAGGATGGTTTTCAGCAGCTGTTCAGCGAGCTGGGGATTGCCAACCGTTTCCAGGTGGTGCAGGGGCGGACGCGCATCAACGTCAAGCTGACGGAAAAAGATGGTGAAGTGACCGATTTCAACTTCTCCGGTTTTGAAGTGACCCCGGCCGACTGGGAACGCTTTGTGAATGACTCCCTGAGCTGGCTGGGTCAGTTCGACATGGTGTGCGTCAGCGGCAGTCTGCCGTCAGGCGTTAGCCCGGAAGCCTTCACTGACTGGATGGTTCGCCTGCGCAGCCAGTGTCCGTGCATTATCTTTGACAGCAGCCGCGAAGCGCTGGTTGCCGGTCTGAAAGCCGCGCCGTGGCTGGTGAAGCCAAACCGTCGCGAGCTGGAAATTTGGGCGGGCCGTAAGCTGCCGGAAATGAAAGACGTGATTGATGCGGCGCATGCGCTGCGCGAGCAGGGCATTGCCCACGTGGTTATCTCCCTCGGCGAAGAGGGTGCGCTGTGGGTTAACGCCTCGGGCGAATGGATTGCGAAACCGCCTTCCGTCGAAGTGGTCAGCACCGTTGGTGCCGGGGATTCCATGGTTGGCGGTCTGATCTACGGCCTGCTGATGCGTGAATCCAGCGAGCATACGCTGCGTCTGGCCACTGCCGTTGCGGCGCTGGCGGTTAGCCAGAGCAATGTCGGTATTACCGATCGTACCCAGTTGGCCGCCATGATGGCGCGTGTCGACTTAAAACCCTTTAATTGACAGCAGGAGAGGCATAATGAAAACGCTGCTGATTATTGATGCCGGACTTGGACAGGCGCGCGCCTATATGGCGAAAACCCTGCTGGGTACCGCAGCGCATAAAGCGCATCTTGAACTGACCGATAACCCGAACGACGCTGAACTGGCGATCGTTCTCGGCACTGCCCTGCCGGCGGATAGCGCGCTGAGCGGTAAACAGGTGTTCCTCGGCGATATTAATCGCGCCGTTGCGCATCCGGAGCTGTTCCTGAGCGAAGCGAAAAGCCATGCGACGCCGTACGCTGCTCCGGCAGCTGCGTCACTGCCGGCCGCGACCGGTGGTGCAAAACGCATCGTGGCGATCACCGCTTGCCCTACCGGCGTTGCGCATACCTTTATGGCGGCAGAAGCCATTGAAACCGAAGCCAAAAAACGCGGCTGGTGGGTGAAGGTGGAAACTCGCGGCTCGGTCGGCGCAGGTAACGCCATCACGCCGGAAGAGGTGGCGCAGGCGGATCTGGTGATTGTGGCTGCCGATATTGAAGTCGACCTGGCAAAATTTGCCGGCAAACCGATGTATCGCACCACTACCGGTCTGGCGCTGAAGAAAACGGCCCAGGAACTGGATAAAGCCGTTGTTGAAGCGAAACCGTACCAGCCATCCGGTCAGAGCGGCAAGCAGGCTGATGCGGCGAAGAAAGAGGGCGGCGGTGCCTATCGTCACCTGCTGACCGGCGTCTCTTATATGCTGCCGATGGTCGTTGCCGGCGGTCTGTGTATTGCGCTCTCCTTTGCCTTTGGTATCAAAGCCTTTGAAGTGAAGGATACCCTTGCCGCCGCGCTGATGCAGATTGGCGGAGGTTCAGCCTTTGCGTTGATGGTTCCGGTGCTGGCGGGCTTTATCGCCTTCTCCATTGCCGACCGTCCGGGCCTGACGCCGGGTCTTATCGGCGGGATGCTGGCCGTCAGCGGCGGTTCCGGCTTTATCGGCGGGATTATCGCCGGTTTCCTTGCCGGTTACGTTGCTAAACTGATCAGCACTAAATTGAAGCTGCCGCCGAGCATGGAAGCGCTGAAACCGATTCTGATCATTCCGCTGGTCTCCAGCCTGATCGTCGGCCTGGCGATGATTTACCTGATTGGCAAACCTGTTGCCGGTATTCTGGCAGGGCTGACCCACTGGCTGCAAACGATGGGAACGGCGAACGCCGTACTGTTGGGCGCAATTCTCGGCGCGATGATGTGTACCGACATGGGGGGCCCGGTGAACAAAGCAGCCTATGCCTTCGGCGTCGGTCTGCTGAGTACCCAAACCTACGCACCGATGGCGGCGATTATGGCGGCCGGTATGGTGCCACCGCTGGCAATGGGTATCGCCACGCTGGTTGCCCGCAATAAGTTTGATAAAGGGCAACGGGAAGGGGGGAAAGCGGCGCTGGTTCTGGGTCTGTGCTTTATCTCTGAAGGGGCCATTCCGTTTGCTGCCCGTGACCCGATGCGTGTCCTGCCATGCTGTATCGTAGGCGGCGCGGTGACTGGTGCAATCTCTATGGCTATCGGAGCGAAACTGATGGCGCCGCACGGCGGTCTGTTCGTCCTGCTGATTCCTGGCGCGATTACCCCAGTGGTTGGTTATCTGCTGGCGATTGTTGCCGGTACCCTGGTGGCCGGTCTCTCCTATGCGGTGCTGAAACGTCCGGAAGGACAGACCGCGGAAAAAGCGGCCTGAGTTATCCTCCGCGATAGAGCGTCGTAATAAAACAAAAGGGCCGAATATTCGGCCCTTTTTCTGTTCTACTTCTCTACGTAGCGATACGTTTCACACGGCCCGCACGCGGCTGGCGTCAGGCCGAGGCCTCTTCCGTTTGTTGCGCTCGCAGCCAGGCAATCTCTTCTGCCCAGATATCCGGGTTAATGGTTTCCAGAATCAACGGGATACCATCGAAGCGGCTGTCCTGCATGATCCAGCGGAAAGCGTCGTGGCCGATATTGCCTTCGCCCAGGCTGTGGTGGCGGTCAACGCGGCTGCCGAAGGCGCTTTTAGCATCGTTGAGGTGCATGCCGCGCAGATAGCGGAAACCGACAATACGTTCGAAGTCGGCGAAGGTTTTCTCACACGCTTCTGCGCTACGCAGGTCATAACCGGCGGCAAAGGCGTGGCAGGTATCAATGCAGACGCCGACGCGGGATTTGTCCTCCACGCCGTCAATAATGGCGGCCAGGTGTTCAAACTGGAAACCGAGATTGCTGCCCTGGCCGGCGGTATTTTCAATGACGGCGGTCACGCCTTCGGTTTTAGCCAATGCAATATTAATGGACTCGGCAATACGCGCCAGGCACTCGTCCTCCGGTATCTGCTGCAGGTGGCTGCCGGGATGGAAATTGAGCAGCGTCAGTCCGAGCTGCTGGCAGCGGCTCAGTTCATCGATAAAGGCATCGCGAGATTTTTCCAGCGCCTCCTCAACCGGGTGGCCGAGGTTAATCAGGTAGCTGTCGTGCGGCAGGATTTGTCCGGGACCAAAGCGGTATTTTTCGCAGGCGGCTTTGAATTCAGCAATTGTTTCGTCGCTGAGCGGGGCAGCTCGCCATTGCCGCTGGTTTTTGGTAAACAGCGCGAAGGCGGTGGCGTCGATTTCGGCGGCGCGAATGGCGGCATTGGCCAGTCCGCCGGAGGCGCTGACGTGCGCTCCAATGTATTTCATAAAAAAGCTCCAGTTAAGCCGCTGGGTGGAGAGTAATGATAGCGGCTTAACTGCAGAGTTACATCAACGAATGCGTGCGTTCACGCGACCGGGTTATGCCATCAGGCTGTGAATCACCAGGTTGATGGCACCCCCGCCGACGATCAGCCAGACGAACAGTATCAAGGCCATCAGCAGCGGTTTAGCACCGGCTTTTTTCAGCGCGCTGACGTGAGTGGTCAGCCCCAGTGCCGCCATCGCCATCGCCAGAAGGACGGTATCGAGCGTCACCAGCATGTCGACGACCGGTTTTGGCAACAGGTGGAAAGAGTTAAACACCGCCACCAGAATGAACAGGATGGCAAACCACGGAATGGTGATTTTGCTTTTTTCTCCCTGACCCTCTGGCGCCAGCTGTTTGACGCGAGCGGCCATAAACAGCAGGAACGGAGCCAGCATCATCACGCGCAGCATTTTCGCAATCACCGCGGCATTTTCCGCATCCGGGCTGATTGCATGTCCTGCGGCTACGACCTGCGCCACCTCATGCATCGTAGAGCCCATATAGATGCCATAGGCTTCCGGCGTGAACCAGTGCGCCAGCATCGGATACATCGCCGGATAGAGGAAGATAGCCAGGGTACCGAAAATGACTACCGTAGCCACCGCGACGGTCACTTTACTGGCTTCCGCCTTGACGACCGGCTCGGTAGCCAGAATTGCGGCGGCGCCGCAGATGCTGCTACCGGCGCCAATCAGCCAGCTGGTATGTTTGTCGAGGCCGAAGACCTTCTGCCCGAGGTAACAGGCGATAAAAAAGGTGCTGGTCAGCGTCAGTACGTCGATAGTGATACCGCTGACGCCGACATCGGCGATTTGGGCGAACGTCAGGCGAAAACCGTATAAAATAATGCCGAGTCGTAACAGATGTTGTTTGGCAAAGATCACGCCGCCATCACAGGATTGCCAGAGCTTAGGGTAAATCGTGTTACCGATGACCATACCGAATAAGATGGCCAGCGTCAGGGCGCTGAAGCCGGCGCCGGCGATAGCGGAAAAGCTACCAGCCCAAAGCGCAGCGCCGGTCAGAACGGCGGTCAGCGCAAGTCCCGGGATAAAATGCCATAGGGTGCGATGTTTAGTCGGTAAAGTGAGTGCTGTCATAACCTTCTCCTTTGTCTGTGTAAAGATTACGACGGACTGGTTTAAATATAAAATTGATTATATATTTATAATCAATCGGAATAAGTGGTATACCCGCCATACATCAAGGTGCTGTGCGTTGGCTGCGCTTACTTACCCCAGTCACATGTTTCAGTAAGTGCCTGGGGGACTTGCTCTCTGGCCGCATGATTCGGCCTATGGCCTGAACCCTTTGGGGCCAGCGTAAACGCTGTTCAGGACGGTTAACCGTCTTGTCCTGCAACTCGAATTATTCAGGGTATATGCGAATATTTTCGCGTCTGGAGTGGCATTCTCACCATCGACCGGTTGTCGGAGAGCCACGCTGTATATAAATGAAGGCAGGATGAGTTATGCATATCACGCTACGGCAGCTGGAAGTATTTGCTGAGGTGCTAAAGAGCGGGTCAACGACCCAGGCGTCACAGATGCTGGCGCTTTCTCAATCGGCGGTCAGCGCGGCGCTGACCGATCTGGAGGGGCAGCTGGGCGTGCAGCTGTTTGACCGCGTCGGCAAGCGGCTGGTGGTAAACGAACATGGCCGGCTTCTCTACCCGCGGGCGCTGGCATTACTGGAGCGCGCGCTAGAGATTGAGCAGCTGTTTCGCGGCGACAATGGCGCGATCCGGGTTTATGCCAGCAGCACGATCGGCAACTATATCCTGCCGGAAATTATCGCCCACTATCGCCGAGATTTTCCCGACCTGCCGCTGGAGCTGAGCGTGGGCAATAGCCAGGACGTGATTAATGCGGTCGCCGATCTGCGGGTGGATATCGGGCTTATCGAAGGGCCATGTCATGCGGCAGACATTATCGCCGAGCCATGGCTGGAAGATGAGCTCGTGGTGTTCGCCGCACCGGATTCGCCGCTGCTGGAAGGGGAGGTGACGCTGCAACGGCTGGCGGAAGCGCCGTGGATCCTGCGTGAACATGGCTCCGGCACCCGCGAAATCGTTGACTACCTGCTGCTGTCGCATCTGCCGGCGTTTCATCTGGGCATGGAGCTCGGCAATTCGGAAGCTATCAAACACGCCGTGCGTCACGGCCTGGGCATCAGCTGCCTCTCCCGGCGGGTTATCGCCGAACAGCTGGAGGTGGGATCGCTGGTTGAACTGCCGGTCCCGCTGCCTAATCTGACCCGCACTCTGTGGCGGATTCACCATCGGCAAAAGCATATTTCCAAGGCATTACAACGTTTTCTGCGCTACTGTCAGGTATAAATCATCGGCGGCTAGCAAGGGTATTATCGTGAGAGATCAGCAGATTATGACTGGCATTTCCGGGGATTAGTGCTTTACTAATAATCCATTGTCGATCATGAAGCTCTCTTATAACTTCGCATTTGTACCGGATAGAACCCGGATCGTCTGCTACAATCGCGCCTCGTTTTTTGGATGGATAGCATTTTCACATGGTTTCGGATACTAAAACCACAGAAGCGCCCGGCCTACGCCGTGAACTGAAGGCGCGCCACTTGACCATGATCGCTATTGGCGGTTCCATCGGTACAGGTCTTTTCGTTGCATCTGGTGCAACTATTTCTCAGGCAGGCCCTGGCGGCGCACTGCTTTCCTATATTCTGATCGGTCTGATGGTCTATTTCCTGATGACCAGCCTGGGTGAACTGGCGGCGTATATGCCGGTATCTGGTTCCTTTGCGACTTACGGTCAGAACTATGTCGAAGAGGGCTTTGGCTTCGCGCTGGGCTGGAACTACTGGTATAACTGGGCGGTGACCATCGCCGTTGACCTCGTGGCGTCTCAGCTGGTAATGAGCTACTGGTTCCCGGATACGCCGGGTTGGATCTGGAGCGCCCTGTTCCTCGGTATTATGTTCCTGCTGAACTGGATCTCGGTTAAAGGCTTTGGCGAAGCGGAATACTGGTTCTCGCTGATCAAAGTGGCCACCGTAATTATCTTTATTGTTGTCGGCGTGATGATGATCGTCGGTATCTTTAAAGGCGCGCAGCCTGCGGGCTGGAGCAACTGGGCCATCGATGACGCGCCGTTTGCCGGTGGTTTCTCCGCGATGATAGGCGTGGCGATGATCGTCGGCTTCTCGTTCCAGGGCACCGAGCTTATTGGTATTGCCGCGGGCGAATCCGAAAATCCGGAAAAGAATATTCCGCGTGCGGTGCGCCAGGTGTTCTGGCGTATCCTGCTGTTCTATGTCTTCGCGATTTTGATTATCAGTCTGATCATTCCGTATACCGATCCAAGTCTGCTGCGTAACGACGTGAAAGACATTTCCGTCAGCCCGTTCACCCTGGTGTTCCAGCATGCGGGCCTGCTGTCTGCGGCGGCAATCATGAACGCGGTTATCCTGACGGCGGTGCTGTCGGCGGGTAACTCGGGAATGTATGCGTCAACGCGTATGCTCTATACCCTGGCCTGCGATGGCAAAGCTCCGCGCATCTTCTCGAAGCTGTCCCGTGGCGGCGTGCCGCGTAATGCGCTGTATGCCACGACGGTGATTGCCGCGCTGTGCTTCCTGAGCTCGATGTTTGGTAACCAGACCGTTTACCTGTGGTTGCTGAACACCTCCGGGATGACCGGTTTCATCGCCTGGCTGGGGATCGCCATCAGCCACTATCGTTTCCGTCGCGGCTACGTGCTGCAGGGCAACGATCTTAACAATCTGCCGTACCGTTCAGGGTTCTTCCCGCTGGGGCCGATCTTTGCCTTCGTGCTGTGCCTGATTATCACGCTGGGCCAGAACTATGAAGCGTTCCTGAAAGACACCATCGACTGGGGTGGCGTGGCCGCAACCTATATCGGTATCCCGCTGTTCCTGGTGATCTGGTTTGGTTATAAGCTGGCAAAAGGTACCCGTTTCGTCCGCTATAGCGAAATGAAGTTCCCACAGCGATTTAAAGGCTGACGGCCGAAGTTTGTTGTAATCGTTCCCGCAAAACCCTCTTTTAAAGAGGGTTTTTTTTATGCTGTACGCCTTACAAATTGATACAGTTCTTCATAATTTTATTGATAATCGAAATCATTATCTTTATCATCCTCATCAAAATCAGGATGAAGCCAATCTCCCTGTCTTGCCGGTCATGAACAACCAGCAAGGGGCGACCAGCCACGTCAACTGTAAAAAAAGACCGCGCGTACCGCCAATGAGCGGTGCGCCGACAGTACGTGTTAATTGCACCTTTTGTTTGATTCGTTATAGACCTCATGGAGATATGGAATGTTCAGGTTAAACCCTTTTGTCCGGGCGGGATTGTGCGCATCCGTCGTATCGCTGGCGTTTCCGGCCGCAGCCGAAGTGAATGAAGAAACGCTGGTCGTCACCGCCGCGGCGACTGAACAGAGCGTCAAAGATGCGCCAGCCAGTATCAGCGTTATTACTCAGCAAGATCTGCAGCGCCGCCCGGTCCAGAACCTGAAGGATGTCCTGCGCGACGTGCCAGGTGTGCAGCTCACCAACGAAGGCGACAACCGCAAGGGCGTCAGCATTCGCGGCCTCGACAGCAGCTATACGCTGATTCTGGTCGACGGCAAACGCGTCAACTCGCGCAACGCGGTCTTCCGCCATAACGATTTCGATTTAAACTGGATCCCGGTCGATGCCATCGAACGCATTGAAGTGGTCCGCGGGCCGATGTCTTCCCTCTATGGTTCCGACGCCCTCGGCGGCGTGGTGAACATCATCACCAAAAAAGTCGGCCAGAAGTGGACCGGAACCCTGAGTGCCGATACCACGATTCAGGAACATCGCGATCGCGGTGATACCTACAACGGTCAGTTCTTTACCAGCGGCCCGCTGATTGACGGCGTGCTGGGGATGAAAGCCTACGGCAACCTGGCAAAACGCGCGAAAGACGATCAGCAGCCCTCCAGCAATGCCGCCGGCGAAACGCCGCGTATTGAAGGTTTTACCAGCCGCGATGGCAACGTTGAGTTTGCCTGGACGCCGACCGATAACCAGGACATCACCGCCGGCTATGGCTTCGATCGCCAGGATCGCGATTCCGACTCCCTCGACCGCAACCGTCTGGAACGCCAGAACTACTCCCTGAGCCATAACGGCCGTTGGGACGTGGGCAATAGCGAACTGAAGTTTTATGGCGAAAAAGTCGATAACAAAAACCCAGGCCAGGACGGGACGATCACCTCTGAAAGCAATGCCGTTGACGGCAAGTACGTTCTGCCGCTGGGGATGATTAACCAGCTGCTGACCTTCGGTGGCGAATGGCGCCACGATAAACTGAAAGATCCGGTCAACCTGAGCAGCGGCGGAAAATCCACCTCTGCCAGCCAGTACGCGCTGTTTGTTGAGGATGAGTGGCGTATTTTCGAACCGCTGGCGCTGACCACCGGTATTCGTATGGACGACCATCAAACCTACGGCGATCACTGGAGTCCACGTGCTTACCTCGTCTACAACGCAACCGATACGGTCACCGTAAAAGGCGGCTGGGCCACGGCCTTTAAAGCGCCGTCGCTGCTGCAGCTGAACCCGGACTGGACCACCAACTCCTGCCGTGGCTCGTGCAGCATCATTGGTAACCCGGACCTGAAGCCGGAAACCAGCGAAAGCTTCGAACTTGGCCTCTACTACCGCGGCGAAGAGGGGCTGCTGGATGGCGTAGAAGGCAGCGTGACCACCTTCCAGAATAACGTCGACGATATGATCGATATTCTGCGAACCTCCAGCGCCAGCGAAGCGCCGGGCTACCCGAACTTTGTCGGCTGGAAAACGGTCAACGGCAAACGCGTACCGGTCTTCCGCTACTTCAACGTCAACAAAGCGCGTATTAAAGGGGTGGAAACCGAAGTCAAAGTGCCGTTCGGCGACGAGTGGAAGCTGACGGTGAACTACACCTATAACGATGGCCGCGATCTCAGCAACGGTGGCGACAAACCGCTGCAATCGCTGCCGTTCCACACCGCCAACGGGACGCTGGACTGGAAGCCGCTGGATGACTGGTCCTTCTACGTCACCGCGAATTATACCGGCGAGCAGCGCGCTGTCAGCGCCACCTCGAAAACCCCGGGCGGCTACACCATGTTTGATATCGGTGCGGCCTGGCAGGTGACGAAGAGCGTGAAGCTGCGTTCAGGCGTGCTGAACGTGGGGGATAAAGATCTGAGCCGCGACGACTATAGCTATACCGAAGAAGGTCGTCGCTACTTTATGGCCGTGGACTACCGCTTCTGATCGAAGCGGAAAGAGGGCAGATGGCGACTGCTGTCTGCCCCTGGATAAACCTCTGGCCGGCTTTGCATCATGATGGCCTGACCTTACATCGCCGTCGGTGTTTCCACAATGCCGACGGTGAGTTGTTTTTGCGGATGTTTTTCAATGCGCTGGCGCCGTTATCACACAAACAGGCGCGGCGCGAAATGGCGTATACACTATAGGGAGAGACGCTCCCATTCTCTATCAGGATGGATGACTTCCTCCGGTTTGTTCAGAACTGAAATTCGACGGTGAGTGGTAATATCCGCCGGTTATTTCCGCTGGTGTCCAGAACACATTCAGAGGGCAGGGTTAAGATTGAGAACATGACTGACGTCATGAGGATCAATGGTGAGCATGTCGACGTTATTCATTAATCGCATCTCCATTGACAGAGAACAATAATGCGCAATGTCATACTCCCTGTTTTCGTTGCTGTATTTTTTATCCTCATCGGCGTGTCTATTTTGAATATACAGCTGTGGTACTCCGCCAGAATAAATAGCGCCAATGCCGCACATCATGCCGCGAAAAGAATTGATGCCATCCTTGAGGAGGCGCGCCAGGCGACAACAACCGCGCTGGAGGTGGCGAGCAGAGGCTGTACGCCGGAAGGCCAGTTTCAACTTGGGACGGAGGCGGCGCTTAAACCACACCTCAGAACGATTTTGATTATTAAGGACGATAAAATCTGGTGTTCTTCCCTGCCGGGAAATCGGGTTCTGCTGTTGAATTTCAACGATATGCCGGACACCCGGTTAATGCTGATTCCCGCGAGAAATACCGTGAACAGTCGGCCGATTCTCGCCTGGCAAACGCGTTTTCCGGCCGGAAAAGCCGTCATCAGCATCAGCGATGTACATATTCGCGATGCGCTGAGCAGCAATATACAGAATACGCAATTTGCCTTAGTGGTGGGTGACCGCACTATCGGAACGGCAGGCGATGTCAGAAACACCGACTTAAGCCGCAGTACCACCGCATATTTCCGATCGGCCGAATTTATGTTTGCTATTGAATACAATCTCCCGGCGTTTTTTAGTGTTAAACGAATGATTAATCAGGGGGCTGGTTTGTTGATCTTTATTCTGTTCGTGGCATGCGCCCTGGCCTGGATCCTGCTGAAGTATGCGAACAAATACACGACCCCCGAGGATAACTTGCGTAAAGCCATTGAAAACGGGGAGATCGTTCCTTTTTACCAGCCGGTGGTTAATGGCCGCAGCGGGGCTATCTATGGCGTCGAGGTGTTGGCCAGATGGAAACATCCGCGACTGGGGCTTATTTCACCGGTGACATTTATCCCCCTCGCGGAACGAACGGGACTGATTATTCCCTTAACCCAAAGCCTGATGGCGCAGGTGGTGGTGCAGATGAACAAAATCACCAGCAAGCTGCCCGATGGTTTTCATATTGGTATCAACTTCAGCGCTTCACATATCAGTTCGCCTCAGTTTATGCATGACTGTCTGAAATACCGCGACGGTTTCCAGAACAAGAATTTAACGCTGGTGCTTGAAGTCACCGAACGTGAACCGCTCCACGTCGATGAGCAGCTGATCGCGAATCTGAACACTCTGCACGCCCGCGGTTTTACAATTGCGCTGGATGATTTTGGCACCGGGTATTCAGGGCTGTCTTATCTTCATGATTTGAACATTGACTACATAAAGATCGATAAAAGCTTTGTCGGTCGGGTGAACGGCCTCGATGAATCGACGAAGCTGCTGGACTGCGTGCTTGAAATGGCGCGCAAGCTCTCATTGCGTATTGTGGCTGAGGGCGTTGAAACCGTAGAGCAGCTGAATTATCTCAACCGGAAAAATATCACGCTGTTACAAGGTTATTATTTTTTTAAACCGGTTTCTTATATTGAGCTGATAAAGATCCTGCTGTCGAAGAATAAAGAAACGGTGATTGTTGAATGACGCATGCCATTGCGCGGCGGTCGGGCCAGCGGGAAACGGTGCGCCGCGACGAGGCTGCGGCACACCGGCAGGCAATCAGGCCAGCAGATAGCGGGCATGAAAACGCAGATGATCTTCGATAAATGAAGCAATGAAATAGTAGCTGTGATCGTAGCCGGGCTGAATTCTCAGGGTTAACGGCCACGCCTTCTGCCGCGCGCACTCTGCCAGCACCGCCGGCTGCAGCTGTAGCGCGAGGAATGTGTCGTTATCGCCCTGGTCTATCAGCGTCGGAATGGCATCGCCGGGCTGGCTGGCCTGCATTAATGCGCAGCTGTCCCACGCCTGCCAGGTCGATTCATCGGCCCCCAGATAGGCGGTGAAGGCTTTTTGCCCCCAGGGAACCTGCGTAGGGTTAACGATGGGCGCGAAAGCGGAAACGCTGGTAAAGCGACCCGGGTTTTTCAGCGCCATGATCAGTGCGCCGTGCCCGCCCATCGAGTGACCGCTGATTGCGCAGCGCTCGCTGACGTGAAACTGCGAACGGATGAGCTGCGGCAGTTCGTCACGCAGGTAGTCGTACATCTGGAAATGCGCAGACCACGGCGCCTGGCTGGCATTCAGGTAAAAACCTGCGCCTTTGCCCAGATCCCAACCGCTATCGTCGGCGACATCATCGCCGCGAGGGCTGGTATCCGGCATCACCAGCACAAGGCCAAGTTCGGCAGCGATACGCTGGGCGCCCGCTTTGGTGGTGAAGTTTTCATCATTGCAGGTCAGCCCCGACAGCCAGTAGAGCACCGGCGGCGGCGTCTCATCACGCAGGGGAGGTAAAAAAATACTGAACGTCATTGCACAGTTCAGGGTACTGGAGTCGTGCCGCCAGCGTTGCTGCCGACCTTCATAACAGCGATGCTCTTCAAGCAATTCCATGCAGGGCTCCTCAGGAAGGTAAATGCGGGTGTCAGGTCATAATACAGATATTTCATCTACCCGTGAGTAACTTTCACTTCCTCCTTTGAGGAACATATTGCATCATTAATGCAACTTTTAGCCAACATGCCCGCAGCTGCCCGCCCGCCGGAAACGGTGCCATACCGCGTGGCGCTAAGTGGCTGAGTGAAAGGCGAGTAGGGCAAGTTTAATTAGCGGCAGGCAGGGCCCGTCGCGAGGGATCAATAGCTCACGCAAATTTCAATAATTATCGTTTCGGCTACTGGATTATGTGCGCCACCTCACGCACAATGAATGCAAACTTTGCCCGCAGAAGAGCAAAGAGCGCCACACCTGCAGGAGAACCTAAATGTCAGCACTGAGTAAAGAAGCCATACTCGTTCATGAAGCGCTGGTCGCTCGTGGGCTGGAGACGCCGCTGCGTCCGCCAGTACAAGAAATTGATAATGAAACTCGCAAGAGCTTGATTGCCGGACACATGACCGAGATTATGCAACTGCTGAATCTTGATCTAACTGATGACAGCCTGATGGAAACGCCACGACGCATCGCCAAGATGTACGTCGATGAGATTTTTTCCGGGCTGGATTATGCCAGGTTCCCAAAAATCACCGTTATCGAAAACAAAATGCAGGTCGATGAAATGGTCACCGTGCGTGACATTACCTTGACCAGCACCTGTGAACACCACTTTGTCACTATTGATGGTAAAGCGACGGTAGCCTATATCCCGAAAGATTCGGTCATCGGCCTGTCGAAAATTAACCGTATCGTGCAGTTCTTCTCTCAGCGCCCGCAGGTGCAGGAGCGACTGACTCAGCAGATTTTAACGGCGCTGCAGACGCTGCTGGGCACCAGCAACGTTGCGGTATCCATTGATGCGGTGCATTACTGCGTCAAAGCGCGCGGCATCCGTGATGCCACCAGTGCCACGACGACGACCTCTCTGGGCGGCCTGTTTAAATCCAGCCAGAATACTCGCCAGGAGTTCCTGCGCGCCGTACGTCACCACAACTAAAATACGGAGCAGGGCAGATGGAGCGAAATGTCACGCTGGACTTTGTGCGCGGCGTCGCCATCCTTGGGATCCTGCTTCTCAATATCAGCGCCTTCGGCTTGCCGAAGGCCGCCTACCTCAACCCGGCGTGGTCCGGGAGCATTTCCCTCAGCGATGCCTGGACCTGGGCAATTCTCGATCTGTTTGCGCAGGTCAAATTTCTGACGCTGTTTGCCTTGCTGTTTGGCGCCGGACTACAGATGCTGCTGCCTCGCGGCAAGCGCTGGATCCAGTCGCGCCTGACGCTCCTGGCGCTGCTGGGTTTTATCCACGGTCTGTTGTTCTGGGATGGCGATATCCTGCTGGCCTATGCGCTGGTGGGGCTGGTGGCGTGGCGCATGGTGCGCGATGCGCATCACATCAAATCGCTGTTTAACACCGGCGTCGTGCTCTACGTCATCGGTGTTGCGGTGCTCGTGCTGCTCGGCGTGATTTCCGGCGGCGCGCCGAACCGTTCATGGGTGCCCGATGCGGCCAACTTACAGTATGAGCAATACTGGAAGCTGAACGGCGGGCTGGAGGCGGTCAGCAACCGTGCCGATATGCTCTCCGATAACCTGCTGGCGCTGGGGGCGCAGTACGGCTGGCAGCTGGCGGGGATGATGCTAATGGGAGCGGCGCTGATGCGCAGCGGCTGGTTAAAAGGGCAGTTTAGCCTTAGCCACTATCGCCGCACCGGCGCCCTGCTGATTGTCGCCGGCATGGCCGTCAATCTGCCGGCTATTTTTGCCCAGTGGCATCTGGGGTGGAATCCTCGCTGGTGTGCGTTCCTGTTACAGGCTCCTCGCGAACTGGGCGCCCCGCTGCAGACCATAGGCTATGCCGCGCTGGCATGGGGCTTCTGGCCGCAGCTGTGCAGGCTGCGGCTGGTGGGGGCTATCGCCTGCGTCGGGCGGATGGCGCTTACCAACTATCTGCTGCAAACGCTGGTCTGCACCACTATTTTTTACCGTTTTGGCCTGTTTATGAAGTTTGACCGTCTGCAGTTGCTGGCTTTCGTGGTGCCGGTCTGGGCGGTAAATATCACCTTCTCTCTCTTTTGGCTACGTCATTTCCGTCAGGGGCCGGTGGAATGGCTGTGGCGTCAGTTAACCCTGCGTGCGTCGGGGACATCACTAAAAAACACATCCAGATAACGATCTCGATCACAATCATTAACAAAACGGATGTAACCGTTTCCAGGCTTGTGACCTCTCTCACGTAGCGTGCAGCACGTCGCTGCCAGAATAGCCACCTTGCTGAACACAGGAGGTGGGTGTGACGTATTGCAATTCTCTTAAGGGCGGTAAGCATGATCACCATTCGTGATGTCGCCCGTCAGGCGGGCGTTTCCGTGGCGACCGTCTCGCGCGTGCTGAACAACAGCGCGCTGGTGAGCCCGGATACGCGGGAAAATGTAATGAAAGCGGTAACGCAGCTGGGCTACCGGCCGAACGCCAACGCCCAGGCGCTGGCGACGCAGGTCAGCGACACCATTGGCGTGGTGGTGATGGATGTGTCGGATGCCTTTTTCGGCGCGCTGGTCAAAGCGGTGGATACGGTCGCTCAGCAGCACCAGAAATATGTGTTGATCGGCAATAGCTACCATGAGGCGGAAAAAGAGCGTCATGCCATCGAGGTGCTGATTCGCCAGCGCTGTTCCGCGCTGATCGTCCATTCCAAAGCCCTCAGCGATGAAGAGCTTGGCGACTTTATGGAGCATATTCCGGGGATGGTGCTGATTAACCGCATTGTGCCCGGCTACGCGCACCGCTGCGTGGGGCTGGATAACGTCAGCGGGGCGCTGATGGCCACGCGGATGCTGCTGAACCACGGCCATCAGCGCATAGGCTACCTCTCCTCAAACCACGGCATTGAAGATGACGATATGCGCCGGGAAGGGTGGTGTAAGGCGTTACAGGAACAAAATATTATTGCACCAGACAGCTGGATCGGCTCGGGCACGCCGGATATGCAGGGTGGAGAAGCGGCTATGGTTGAGCTGCTGGGGCGCAATTTAGGCCTCACCGCGGTCTTTGCCTACAATGACAGCATGGCGGCCGGGGCGCTGACGACGCTCAAAGATAACGGCATTGCGGTACCGCAGCATTTGTCGCTGATCGGCTTTGACGACATCCCTATTTCTCGTTACACCGACCCACAGCTGACGACCGTGCGCTATCCTGTTATGTCAATGGCAAAGCTGGCAACGGAGCTGGCTCTGCTGGGGGCGGCAGGCAAACTGGATCATGAAGCGCGTCATTGCTTTATGCCAACGCTGGTACGCCGTCATTCGGTGATGCCGCGACAAATTGCGGGGCCGATCACTAACTGATGATGTGCCTTATGTAACCGCTTTCAATCTGTGAGTAAATTCACAGTATATTAACATTCAACTGATTATGATGGCCTCGTTTACCAGTCTGAACCACTATGTCACGGTGATTAATCACTTTTACCGTAGCAATAAGGCGCTAAACGCTTAATTAAGTCCTATTTCTGGAGCGTTACCCTACACGGAAGACAGAATTTACAGTCGTGAATGTTGTTGTGCGGTAACACTAATGTAACAAGTCCCCGCCGGCTATTTTCACACCAACGACCCTGCATAATAAAACCGGAGATTCCATGAATAAGAAGGTGTTAACCCTGTCTGCTGTTATGGCTAGCATGTTATTTGGTGCCGCGGCACACGCAGCGGATACCCGCATCGGCGTAACCATTTATAAATATGACGACAACTTTATGTCGGTCGTGCGCAAGGCGATTGAGAAAGACGGCAAATCAGCGCCAGACGTTCAGCTGCTGATGAATGACTCGCAGAATGACCAGTCCAAACAGAACGATCAGATTGACGTCCTGCTGGCAAAAGGGGTGAAGGCGCTGGCGATTAACCTGGTGGACCCGGCAGCGGCTGGCACCGTTATCGAAAAAGCGCGCGGCCAGAACGTACCGGTGGTGTTCTTTAACAAAGAGCCGTCTCGCAAAGCGCTGGATAGCTATGACAAAGCCTTCTACGTCGGGACTGACTCCAAAGAGTCCGGGATTATTCAGGGCGACCTGATTGCCAAGCACTGGAAAGCCAATCCGAACTGGGATCTGAACAAAGATGGTCAGATTCAGTATGTCCTGCTGAAAGGCGAGCCGGGCCACCCGGATGCTGAAGCGCGTACCACTTACGTGGTTAAAGAGCTGAATGACAAAGGTCTGAAGACTCAGCAGCTGCAGATGGACACCGCGATGTGGGATACCGCTCAGGCGAAAGATAAGATGGATGCCTGGCTGTCAGGTCCGAACGCGAACAAAATCGAAGTGGTTATCGCCAACAACGATGCGATGGCAATGGGCGCGGTTGAAGCGCTGAAGGCTCACAATAAGAGCAGCATTCCGGTATTCGGCGTCGATGCCCTGCCTGAAGCACTGGCGCTGGTAAAATCTGGCGCGATGGCCGGTACCGTGCTGAACGATGCTAACAACCAGGCGAAAGCGACCTTCGATCTGGCGAAAAACCTGGCCGATGGTAAAGAAGCGGCAGCGGGTACTAACTGGAAGATTGAGAATAAGATCGTCCGCGTACCTTATGTTGGCGTAGATAAAGACAATCTGAGCCAGTTTATCGGTAAATAATTATTGAGTTACGGGCGTGAGCGCTCCCGGAACAGCTCCGCTTGCCGAACAGCGAATGCTGCGGCAAGCGGAAATACCCGGATATTCACGCCCGATTATTCCTGATACAGAACCCGACCCTGATAGCGACGCGTCTGCGTCGGTTGGGGTGTGCATGAACGCAGCCAGGTATAACTATGGTCAGCAATAATAGCGAACGGTCAGGCGAATTCTTGTTGGAAATGAGCAATATCAACAAATCGTTTCCTGGCGTCAAGGCACTCGATAATGTCAATCTGAAAGTCCGTCCTCATTCTATTCATGCATTAATGGGAGAGAACGGTGCGGGTAAGTCGACATTATTAAAATGCCTTTTTGGAATCTATCAAAAAGATTCCGGTAGTATTCTTTTTCAGGGAAAAGAGATCGATTTCCATTCCGCGAAAGAAGCGTTGGAAAACGGTATTTCAATGGTTCACCAGGAGTTAAACCTGGTATTGCAACGTTCGGTGATGGACAACATGTGGCTGGGGCGTTATCCCACCAAAGGCGTGTTTGTCGATCAGGAAAAAATGTATCGCGATACCAAGGGAATATTTGATGAACTGGATATTGATATCGATCCGCGCGCTCGCGTCGGCACGTTATCAGTATCGCAGATGCAGATGATTGAAATCGCCAAGGCATTTTCTTATGACGCCAAAATTGTCATTATGGATGAGCCTACGTCATCATTGACGGAGAAAGAAGTTAATCACCTGTTTAAGATTATCCGTAAGCTGAAAGAACGCGGCTGCGGTATTGTCTATATTTCTCACAAGATGGAAGAGATCTTCCAGCTATGCGATGAAATCACGATTCTGCGTGATGGTCAGTGGATTGCCACCCAGCCGCTGGAAGGCCTGGATATGGATAAGATCATCGCCATGATGGTCGGGCGCTCGTTAACCCAGCGCTTCCCGGAGAAGCACAACACGCCCGGTGAAACCATTCTGGAAGTGCGCAACCTGACCTCGCTGCGTCAGCCGTCGATTCGCGATGTCTCCTTCGATCTGCGAAAAGGGGAGATCCTCGGTATCGCCGGGCTGGTGGGAGCGAAGCGTACCGATATTGTCGAAACCCTTTTCGGCATCCGCGAAAAATCAGGCGGCACGATTACGCTGCACGGCAAGAAGATCAATAACCATAGCGCGAATGAAGCCATTAACCACGGTTTTGCGTTAGTCACCGAAGAACGCCGTTCCACCGGTATTTATGCTTATCTGGATATCGGCTTTAACTCGCTGATCTCCAATATTAAGAAATATAAAAACAAGGTGGGTCTGCTGGACAATTCCCGCATGAAAAGCGATACCCAGTGGGTGATTGACTCGATGCGCGTGAAAACCCCCGGACAGCATACGCAAATTGGTTCGTTGTCCGGTGGTAACCAGCAAAAGGTTATTATTGGTCGCTGGCTTTTAACCCAGCCGGAAATTCTGATGCTTGATGAACCCACGCGCGGGATTGATGTTGGCGCGAAGTTCGAAATTTATCAGCTGATTGCTGAGCTGGCGAAGAAAAATAAAGGGATCATCATTATTTCCTCCGAGATGCCGGAGCTGCTGGGTATTACCGACCGTATTCTGGTTATGAGCAACGGTCTTGTTGCCGGAATTGTTGAGACAAAAACTACTACGCAGAACGAAATTTTACGTCTTGCGTCGTTGCATCTTTAAGAGCAGGGGCTTCTCATGAGTGCGTTAAATAAAAAAAGTTTTCTCACGTACCTGAAAGACGGTGGGATTTACGTTGTGCTGTTGGTTTTGCTGGCGATTATTATTTTCCAGGACCCCACGTTCTTAAGTTTGCTGAACTTGAGTAACATCCTGACTCAGTCTTCGGTGCGTATTATTATCGCGCTCGGCGTTGCCGGGCTGATTGTGACCCAGGGTACCGACCTCTCTGCCGGTCGTCAGGTCGGGCTGGCGGCGGTTATCGCCGCAACCATGCTCCAGGCGGTCGATAATGCCAACAAGGTGTTCCCGGAGATGGCGACTATGCCGATTCCGCTGGTGATCCTGCTGGTCTGCGCAATCGGTGCGGTTATCGGGTTGATTAACGGGATCATTATCGCTTACCTGAACGTGACGCCGTTTATCACCACCCTCGGTACGATGATCATCGTCTATGGCATCAACTCCCTGTACTACGATTTTGTCGGCGCATCGCCTATTTCCGGCTTTGACAGCCACTTCTCACACTTTGCCCAAGGGTTTATCGCGCTGGGGTCGTTCCGCCTGTCGTACATTACGTTCTACGCGGCGATTGCGGTCTTCTTCGTGTGGATCCTGTGGAATAAAACCCGTTTTGGTAAAAACATTTTTGCCATCGGCGGTAACCCGGAAGCGGCCAAAGTTTCCGGTGTTAACGTGGCGCTGAACCTGCTGATGATTTATGCCCTGTCCGGTGTGTTCTATGCTTTTGGCGGTCTGCTGGAGGCCGGGCGTATCGGTTCGGCGACCAACAACCTCGGCTTTATGTATGAGCTGGATGCGATCGCGGCCTGCGTCGTCGGCGGCGTGTCGTTCAGCGGCGGTGTGGGGACGGTGCTTGGTGTGGTGACCGGGGTGATCATCTTCACCGTTATCAACTACGGCCTGACCTATATCGGCGTAAACCCCTACTGGCAGTACATCATCAAAGGGGCGATCATTATCTTCGCCGTGGCGCTGGATTCGTTGAAATACGCGCGCAAAAAATAACCGTCCGTTGTTATCCCGCCCGTGCATTTGCGCGGGCTTTTTTTCGTCTGTTTACCACGGCCAGGGTGAAAGCGGGAGGGGGTGTCGCGGTCTCTGCCTGGTTACTGGCGGGCCGCTGTAGAGCGCACTTAGCGCAACGCTTCGCCCGAACACCCGTTTACCTGAACCAGACCACGATAAATAGCTGACCGCGCAAGGCGGAGTGGGCCGGCGGAAAGCATACCGCCATCAACGGCCCGTCATTTACTCTTTTGCAGTTCCAGCAGCTGTTCTGGCGTTACGGCAGGATAGGACTGCGCTCCCTCCGGCACTTCCTGCAAAGTTGGTATCGGTATCAGCGGCCCTAAAAAGCGGGGTTCGCGTTTGAACACGTACAAATCCGCCAGCGCGCCAAACCGGGCGCCAAACTCACGTAAACGCACGTTCCACATATCCTTCGGCGAAGGTACGGCGTAACACTGCGCCTGAATCCCCATATGCAGGGCGATAAACAGCGCCCGTTCGCAGTGGAAGCGTTGGGTAATGATAATAAAGTCGTTGGTATCGAAAACCTTGCGGGTGCGCACGATAGAGTCGAGGGTGCGGAACCCGGCGTAATCGAGCACGATATCGGCAGGGTCGACGCCGCCTTTGATTAAATCGCGGCGCATGGTCATCGGTTCGTTGTAGCTTTGCAGCGCATTATCGCCGCTCAGCAGCAGGTAGTTCACCTTGCCGCTATTGTAAGCGTTCAGCGCACCCTGAATACGATAGCGATAATACTGATTAATCACTCCGGTGCGATAGTACTTGGCGGTACCGAGCACCACCCCAACCTGGCGGTAGGGCAGATCCTGGAGTTCATCATAGATATAGGGAGCGGTTTTCCAGCTCATCCAACGGTCAAGACCCAGCACGGTCAACAGCAGCAGGCCGAACAGGACTAACAGGCTGTATAACACACGCTTTAACATTCACCTGACTCATGTGGACAATGGAGCTATCAGGCTACTTTACCCGCCGGGCAAGAGCAAGAAACCATCGTTTAATTGCGGGGATTTTCAACAATGCGGGCCAACAGGGCCCGCATGACGGGTCACTTAGCCGAGCAGGACGCGATCAATATTGTGGCAACCCAACGCTTTCAGCGTTGCTACGGTTGCATCCCACTGAATCAGCGCCGCATCGGCTTTCTCAGCCAGAATGGCGCGCTGAATATCCGGATAGTCATATCCGTTGAGGCTCAGCAGGTTGAGCGCTCCCTGCAGCGGCGGCAGCGTTGGGTTAAATGCCGCGTTTTCCGCATAGCTACCGGCGAAAATGGTGCCGTCTTTCAACTCCAGCGCCACGCCGGAAGGCGACTGGCTGTACGGCATATGGCAGCGGTTGGCTGCCTGAATGGCCGCCTGCGCCAGAGTGTCGCCGGTTAGCGGGAAACCATGATCCTGTTCATCCATCAGCAGCGTTTTAATCTCGAGATCTTTCGGACCGAAGGCATCCGGCAGATAGTGCTGTAGAGAATGCGCTTCGCGACCCGGCAGATGAATACGCAGAACCTGGCTGCTGTTCAGCTCATTCATAAACTGACGACAGTGGCCGCAGGGGGTGTAGTTGACGGTAATAGCATTGAGCGAGCGTTCGCCGCGCAGCCACGCGTGGCTAATGGCGCTTTGCTCGGCGTGCACGGTTTGCTGCATCGTGGCGCCGAGGAATTCCATGTTGCCGCCAAAATACCAGGTACCGCTAATACCGCGGGCGATGGCGCCAACGTTAAAATGGGACAGGTCGGCGCGCGCACAGGCCGCCGCGAGCGGCAGCAGCGCAAAGGCCAGCGCGTCTTCATCGAGGCCTGTTGCATTCCGCAGCGTGGCGACCTGACCGGCATCCAGCAAAGCCGGGAAGTGTGGGTCGATCAGCATCGGTGCGATGGCCGTTTGCAGGTCTGCCGCCAGGTGGGGAAGAGCAGCGTGAAAACGTGGGTGCATGGCGTTGCCTCATAACAATGTAATGGGAATCTAGTGTACGGGCGGGGGTAGCCCGTATATGTGATTAATATCTCATTGTTTATGCAACATGTTTATGTTGCACTGATAAATGTGACGTAAGTCACAATTATCCGACGATAGCCAGAATCAGCGGGAACAAAAAGGGGGCCACCAGCGAGGTGATAATCCCGCACAGCACCAGCGCCAGGGAGCTGAAAGCCCCTTCCTGATAATCCAGCTCCGCGCAGCGGGCGGTCCCGAGGGCATGCGATGCGGTCCCCATCGACAGGCCGCGCGAGGCTTTGGTGCGAATGCGCATCAGGTTAAGCAGGCTGTGGCCGAAAACCGCGCCGAGAATCCCCACGAAAATGACGCACACCGCGCTGATGGCCGGAATACCGCCAATGCTCCCGCTGACCGCCATCGCAATCGGCGTGGTGACCGACTTCGGCATAATCGACGCGGCGATTTGCGGTGTCGCGCCGAGCAGCAGCGCGACGGTAGTGCCGGTTACCATCGCCACGACGCTACCGATAAAGCAGATCGTAATGATCGATTTCCAGCGGGCGCGGATCTGATGCAGCTGCTCATACAACGGGAAGGCCAGCGCCACAACCGCAGGCTGAAGTAAATCGTTGAGAATTTTACTGCCCTGAAAATAGCGATCGTAGGAGATACCGCTGAGCAACAAAAAGGGGATGATCACCACCATCGCCACCAGCAGAGGATTCAGCAGCGGAAATTTAAACCGCGCGGCCAGCTTGCGGGCGAGGAAAAAGACGATCAGCGTCAGCGGCAAGGACCACCAGATTTCATGCATCATCTTTGACGTCCTCCGTTTGACCGACCACTTTACGTTCGCCGTGAACCAGATGTGAGCTCCAGCTCACCACCAGGAAGACCACTAATGTACTGATCGTGCAGGAGATTGCCACCGGGCCGAGCTGCGCACGCAGCAGATCCCAATATTGCATGACGCCAACGCCAATAGGCACGAACAGCAGCGCCATATAGCGAATCAATATGTTACAGCCGGGGTTGACCCACTTCGGCGGCATAATCTGTAGCGCCAGAAGAACGAACAAAATCAGCATGCCGATGATGCTGCCTGGAATGGTAATGGGCAGCAGGGAAGCAATAAAAATCCCGGCGTATAAACAAGCATAGATCAGGACAAAAGCCCGCAGGTACTGCCAGATAATATTCAGCGATTTACTCATGGTAATAACCCTTGATGAACCGTATTCATCATACAATTAAACCTTGAAATGTGCTACCGATCACATCATGAATTCCAGGCATAGATTTAATAGAGTAATGGAACCTTCGGGCATGCGGAATGCATGTTGATGAATCCTGCGATAAATAATAGTGAAAGCGCCGCGGGGAGAGCGGGGCGCTGCGCTTTTATCCCGCCGCCCCGGCGCAACTCTGCTGTTCGCGGCGTGACAAATTACGCGTGACGCGAAGGGCGGTATCCCTGCCTTATCGCACCTCTCGACCAGCCAGGCGCAGCCGAACCACATTGAGATCTTTCAACCGACGCACAGAGGCGCTACCATAGCGCCTCTTTTTTTTCCGGGTAATAATATGCGTGTATTACTGGCGCCGATGGAAGGCGTGCTCGATTCGCTGGTGCGCGAGCTGCTGACCGAGGTTAACGATTACGATCTGTGCATCACCGAGTTTCTGCGGGTGGTGGATCAGCTGCTGCCGGTAAAATCGTTCTATAAACTGTGCCCGGAACTCCATCATCAAAGCCGCACCCCTTCCGGTACCCGCGTTCGGGTGCAGCTGCTGGGGCAATATCCGCAGTGGCTGGCGGAAAATGCCGCGCGGGCGGTGGAGCTGGGCTCCTGGGGCGTTGACTTGAACTGCGGCTGTCCGTCAAAGCTGGTGAACGGCAGCGGCGGCGGGGCGACGCTGCTTAAAGACCCGGAGCTTATCTATCGCGGCGCAAAAGCAATGCGCGAAGCGGTACCGGACCATCTGCCGGTGACGGTCAAAATTCGCCTGGGCTGGGACAGCGGAGCGCGGCAGTTCGAAATTGCCGATGCGGTAGAGCAGGCCGGCGCGACGGAGCTCGTGGTTCACGGCCGCACGAAAGAAGACGCTTATAAAGCGGAGCGGATCAACTGGGCGGCGATTGGCGAAATCCGCCAGCGGCTGTCAATTCCGGTTGTCGCTAACGGCGAAATCTGGGACTGGCAAAGCGCACAGGCGTGTCTGGCGGTCACCGGTTGCGACTCGGTAATGATTGGTCGCGGCGCGCTAAACGTGCCAAATTTAAGTCGGGTCATCAAATATAACGAACCGCGCATGCCGTGGCCGCAGGTCGTGGAGCTACTGAAAAAATATACGCGTCTGGAAAAACAGGGCGATACCGGGCTGTATCATGTTGCGCGAATTAAACAGTGGCTCAGTTATTTACGCAAAGAATATGATGAGGCGCTGGTCGTGTTTAATGAAATACGCACGCTGAAAACCTCGGCGGACATTGCGCTAGCCATTGCCCGTTATTAGGGAAGATTGTTAAATCGCTCACACTTTATTACTCGGGAACCATCTGCTGATGGGCATTTCTGTCGCTGAGTGATATTGTGTAACTTATATATTCAGGGTTGCTACTGATACAGGCAAAACCTAAGCACTTCCGCCATTTGTGGCTGGAGTGCTTAGGTTTTTTTTTGCCTTTTATTTTTGAGGAATTAAATGTTCATTTAAAGCAATGACTTATGATCTGCCCAGGTGTATCAACAACGCCGTTGAATGGCTGACGGGCAGGTATTGAAAAAATAAATATAAAGACGAAAAACGGGCGGGTTTATTGCCTGGGGCCAGCTATTACCCTTATTCAGTCACAACGGATATCATTATGCACAACAAAAAAATAAATCCCCTCCTGTTGATAGTGACATTTTCGCTGTTAACGCCCGGCGCTTTTGCCGCGGAAACGGAAAAATGGAACGGTACGGTATTAGGTTTTGAGAACCCGCAAAAAGGGTTGCTCGGGGAGATGTCAGGGATTCGTCCAATCCTTGAAAATAACGGATTTCATTATAATCTCGGCTACCTCAATGAAATGGGTTACAACGCGGGCGGCGGATATAACCATGATAAACAGCTGGCTTATATCGATCAGGTCGCTCTGACCTTTACGCAGGACCTGGAGCGCTGGACCGGGATCCCGGATGCACGTATCGAAGGTAATATCGTTAACCGTAACCACGATGACAACCTGACCACCCAGCGGCTGCAGGATCCGCGGGTTAATTTTAACGATCTGGCGCAGGAGAGCTGGGGAGGCCAGTCTATTACCCGTCTTGGCTGGCTGACCTTTGCCCGTAGCTTCGATGACCGTCGTCTGACGTGGCGTATCGGGATGATGAATAAGGTGCAGACCTTCGATCAGATTATCCCCTGCGATTTCCAGCTGCTTTCACAGTGCGGCGGCAAGTCCGCTAACTCGATGACCTGGAACAACTGGAACGTCCATACCTGGGGAACGACCGTCGAATATAAGCTGACCCCGACGCTGACGCTGAAGGGCGGTGTCATGGAGCAAAACCCGGAAGCCTCTTCCCGTAGCCACGCGTGGAGCTGGTCGACAAAAGGCAGCAAAGGCATTCTGCTGCCGGTAGAGATTGAAGCGCGGCCGGTCATCAATGGCCTTTCCGGCGCGTATAACCTCGGTGTGCTCTACACCAACGCGCCGCAGAGCGATCTGTATAGCGGAAAATCCGGCGGCCCCGGAGCCACTGACCCACAAGGATATGCGCAACACGATAGCACCTGGTTTCTGTATGCCGGGATGAACCAGCAGATAACCCGCCATGCCGACGACCCCGATCGCGGGATGAGCGTCTCGCTGAGCGGCAGCTATAGCGATCAGCGCAGCAACTACATCCATACCGCCGTAGCCGCATCAATGCGCTATCGTGGCCTGTTTGACGCCCGTCCGCAAGACTGGCTGGGCTTTGGCCTGACCTGGATGGATATGAGCAACCATTACGCGCGCAATCAGCAGTATATGAATGAGCTCAGCGGGGCCACGGACTACTACGCGGCGAACTATCAGCCGGTGGCCGGGCATTCGGTGAATGCTGAACTGTACTACCGCCTGCGTCCGGTTTCGTGGCTTGAGCTGCAGCCAGGACTGCAGTACTGGCATCGTCCGGGCGGCGTCGCTCAGACTCAGGATGCCTGGGTCATCGAGTGGAAAACCGTGGTGACTTTCTGACGGTCTATACCGCGTCGAGTGATTAGTCGCGATCCGTATCACGTTTTTCGGCTTCGCAGGTTGAGCCGACGGAAGAAATTGCTACAGTGCGGGTGTTGGATTGCTACTGCTTCGGCAGGCAAAACCTGATTTCCCGGCTTTGTCGGGGGTCAGGTTTTTTTGTTTCTGGGGTTCATATGCAAATCGCCAAAGTTCTTAATAATAATGTGGTGGTTGTTTTAGATGAGCAGCGACGCGAACAGGTGGTGATGGGGCGAGGGCTAGCCTTTCAGAAACGCGTCGGTGACTCACTGGACGAAAGTAAAATTGAAAAGATCTTCGCGCTGCAGAGCGATGAACTGGTTGGCCGTTTAGGTGAATTACTCAGTCAGATACCGTTAGAAGTGATGACCACCTGCGATCGGATTATTGAACTGGCGCGCGGGCGGTTGGGTAAGTTGCAGGAGAGCCTGTATATCACCCTGACCGATCACTGCCATTTTGCCATTGAACGGCAAAAGAATGGGGTGACGATCCGCAACGTACTGCTGTGGGAAATTAAGCGGCTTTATCCGAAAGAGTTTGAGCTCGGGCAGGAGGCGCGGGCGATTATCGCCAGGCGGCTCGGCGTTGAGCTCGCCGAAGATGAGGCCGGATTTATTGCGCTGCACCTGGTCACCGCGCAGCTCAACAGCGAAATGCCGGAAGTGATGCATGTCACCCGGGTGATGCAGGAGATCCTGCAGCTGGTGAAGTATCAACTGCAGTTGAACTATGACGAAGAGTCGCTGAGCTACCAGCGCTTTGTCACTCATCTGAAGTTTTTTGCCCAGCGGATGCTGACGCGCACGGTGGTGGCAGATGATGACGTCACTTTGCACAGCGCGGTGAAAGATAACTACGCCAAAGCGTGGAAATGTGCCGAAACCGTCGCGATTCATCTACAGAAAAGCTATCAGCGGTCGCTGACGACGGAAGAAATTATGTTTCTCGCCATTCATATCGAGCGGGTGAGAAAAGAAGGGCGTTAATTCCCTTTACTGAAAACTGGATTGTTACTGCATAACGCAGGCAAAACCTGAGCGCGACGCCATCCGGCGTGGTTCTCGGGTTTTTTTTATTTTTACACTCAGTCACGGTTGCCTGCGGGCAGCGGAAGTAAGGAAAACAGCATGGAATATAAAGCACTCGCGCAGGATATTCTTAGCCGGGTTGGTGGCAAAGAGAATATCGTGAGTCTGGTTCACTGCGCCACACGGCTGCGCTTTAAGCTCAAAGAGAACAAGAAGGCGGACGCGGAAGGACTGAAGACCAACCCTGGCGTCATCATGGTGGTGGAAAGCGGTGGTCAGTTCCAGGTGGTGATTGGTAACCACGTCCACGATGTCTGGCAGGCGGTACGCACTGAAGCGGGTCTGACGGACGACAGCGAACCGGTGACCGGTTCCGCGGAAAAAACCTCGGTGCTTGGCCAGGTGATTGATGTGGTCTCTGGTATCTTTACGCCGTTTATCGGCGTGCTGGCGGCCTCGGGGATCCTGAAAGGGCTACTGGCGCTGGCGGTGGTTTGCGGCTGGCTGACTCCGCAGCAGGGGACCTATAAAATCTGGTTTGCCGCCAGCGACGCGCTGTTCTTTTTCTTCCCGCTGTTTCTGGGCTATACCGCCGGGAAAAAATTCGGCGGTAATCCGTTTATTACCATGGTGATCGGCGGGGCGTTGACCCATCCGATGATGATTCAGGCCTTTGACGCGGCCCAGCTTCCCGGTAGCGAGGCGGCGCACTTTCTCGGCATCCCGGTAACCTTTATCAACTACAGCTCCTCGGTGATCCCGATTATCCTCGCATCGTGGGTGAGCTGCTGGCTGGAGCGCAAAAGCAACGCGCTGCTACCTTCAGCAATGAAAAACTTCTTTACGCCGCTGTTTTGCATCGCCGTAGTGGTTCCGCTGACCTTCCTCGCGATCGGCCCGGTGGCCACCTGGCTCAGTCAGCTGTTGGCCCACGGTTACCAGATTATCTACACCGTCGCGCCGTGGCTGGCGGGCGCGGCGATGGGCGCGCTATGGCAGGTATGCGTTATTTTTGGCCTGCACTGGGGGCTGATCCCCTTGATGATTAATAACCTGACGGTGCTGGGACAGGACTCGATGCTGCCGATGCTACTGCCGGCGGTGATGGGCCAGGTTGGGGCGGCGCTGGGGATCTTCCTGCGCACCCGCGATGCGCGGCAAAAAGTGCTGGCCGGATCTGCGGTATCCGCCGGGATCTTTGGTATCACCGAGCCGGCGATTTATGGTCTGACTCTGCCGCTGCGTCGTCCGTTTATCTTCGGCTGTGTGGCCGGCGCCATCGGTGGGGCCATCGTTGGGCTGAGCGACAGCCACGTCTACTCCTTTGGCTTTGCCAATATTTTCACTCTGGCGCAGATGATTCCGCCGCAAGGAATCGACAACACCGTATGGGGCGGGGTGATTGGCATCGTGGCTGCACTGGTTATCTCTTGCGCGCTGACCTTTATCGCCGGACTGCCGGCAAGTCGGGCGGAAGCATCGGACCTTCCGCTTGCTCCGGTATCGGAAAACGATATTCTTGCCCCGATGACTGGTACCGTACTGGCGCTGGATCAGGTCCCCGATAGCACCTTCGCCAGCGGTCTGTTGGGAAAAGGCGTGGCGATCATTCCCAGCGTCGGCAGAGTGATTGCGCCGTTCTCCGGAGAAGTGGCGTCACTCTTTCAGACCAAACATGCGATTGGTCTGCTCAGCGATAGCGGCATTGAACTGTTAATCCATGTTGGTATTGACACCGTGAAACTCGATGGCGTGCCGTTCACCGCCCATGTTAAAGAAGGCGATAAGTTCAAAGCCGGTGATGTGCTGCTTGAATTTGACCGCCAGGCCATTCTGGACGCCGGTTATGACCTGGCGACCCCGATTATTATCAGCAACAGCGACGATTATCGTTCCGTAGACATCGAATCCACCCGCGTGGTTGATGCCGGCCAGCCGCTGTTGTCCGTCAGCCATTAATCAGAGGAGAGAAAGATGAAGAGATTCCCGCAGACCTTTTTATGGGGCGGCGCAACCGCGGCAAATCAGGTGGAAGGCGCGTATCTGGAAGATGGCAAAGGATTATCAACCTCAGATGTACAGCCGCATGGCGTCTTTGGCGACGTCGTTGAACGGGTGCCGGGCGACAGCGGCATCAAAGATATCGCGATCGATTTTTACCATCGCTACCCGCAAGATATCCGCCTGTTTGCGGAGATGGGCTTCAACTGCCTGCGGGTGTCGATTGCCTGGACGCGGATTTTTCCGGACGGCGACAATGCCGAACCAAATGAGGCCGGGCTGGCCTTTTACGACCGCCTGTTTGCTGAAATGGCTCAGCACAATATCACGCCGCTGGTGACGCTATCGCACTATGAAATGCCGTGGGCGCTGGTGAAAAACTACGGCGGCTGGGGCAGCCGCGAGGTGATTGGCTTCTTCGAACGCTACGCCAGAACGGTGTTTGCCCGCTATAAAGATAAGGTCAAGCTGTGGCTGACCTTTAACGAAATCAATATGTCTTTGCATGCCCCGATGACCGGCGTCGGCCTGCCGGAAGGGAGCAGTAAAGAGGCGGTCTATCAGGCTATTCACCATCAGCTGGTGGCGAGCGCCCTGGCGGTAAAAGCCTGTCATGAGATCGTGCCCGAGGGCAAAATCGGCAATATGTTGCTGGGCGGTTTAATGTACCCGCTAAGCTGTAAACCGGAAGATATCTTTGAAACCCTGCAACAGAATCGCAGCTGGCAGTTCTTCGGTGACGTGCAGTGTCGGGGCGAGTATCCGGGCTACATGCTGCGCTACTTCCGCGACCAGGGAATGACGATTACCATCACCAATGCCGACCGCGCGGCGCTGAAAGAGACCGTCGATTTTATCTCCTTCAGCTATTACATGACCGGCTGCGTCACCGCCGACGAGGAGCTGAACAAAAAGGCGCGTGGTAATATTCTCAGCATGGTGCCGAACCCGCATCTGGCGAGTTCCGAGTGGGGCTGGCAGATCGATCCGCTGGGTCTGCGGACGCTGCTTAACGTGCTGTGGGATCGCTATCAGAAGCCGCTGTTTATCGTTGAGAACGGGCTGGGGGCGAAAGATAAAGTTGAAGCTGACGGCAGCATTAACGATGACTACCGTATCAGCTACCTGAACGACCATCTGGTGCAGGCGCGAGAAGCCATTGAAGACGGCGTGGAGCTGCTGGGCTTTACCAGCTGGGGCCCCATCGACCTTGTCAGCGCGTCGAAAGCGGAGATGTCCAAACGTTACGGCTTTATCTACGTCGATCGCGATGACAGCGGCAACGGGACCCTGGCGCGCAGCAAGAAGAAAAGCTTCTACTGGTACAAAGAGGTGATTGCCAGCCGTGGCGGCAGCTTGAAAGAGTAATCGCCTGATGGCTTTGGTGGTCAGGGAAGGTATTAACCGCCCCCGACAGAGAGGCGATCACCGTCGCTAAAATCGCGTCGTCACCCCGTTCAAGGCCCGGAGATTCTCCGGGCCTTTTACTTATCATGCCGGTTTGCGGGCGCGCAGCAGAAAGATCATCGGCCGCTCTTTTTCCTCATCCAGCCCCGGCTGGGCGGCGATTTGCTCCGCCGTTGGCCCCCATTCATCGAGATGCTCAATGACAAAACCGGCGGCAACCAGCAGGTTTATCCAGCTGGCCAGCTTGCGGTGCTGTTTTTTCACCCCGTCGGCAAACCAGTTGCTGATTCGCTCTCCCTCTTGCTGATAGTGACTCACCGGCCAGATTTTCTGTCCGGCGTCATCGTTCTGCCAGCCCTGGCGGAGGGGGGCGGTGTAGACAGGGTGTTCTGCGGAAAAGAGCAGCGTGCCGCCGGGGGTCAGCGCCTGGTAAATCACGGCGAACAGCGGGGCGACATCGGGGAGATAGTGCAGGGCCAGCGAACTGTAGACCAGCTCGCATGAGTCGGCCGGCAGGGTCAGCGTCTGCAAATCTTCACAGCGGTAGTCAATATCGTCTCCCTGGCCCATTTCACGCGCGCGGTCGAGCATCCGGCTGGAAAGATCCACGCCGGTCACCTGGGCGGCGCCTTGTTCACGCGCCCAGCGGCAGAACCAGCCGTAGCCGCAGCCGAGATCGACGACGCGCAGGCCGCGTAAAGCCGGCAGCATACGTTGAATAGCCGGCCATTCCGGCGCGCCGTCGAGCCCTTTAACCGACCGGTCGAGAGTGGCATATCCTGCAAAAAAATCAGGATCATCGTAGATGTTCTGGCTCATTATCACTCCATGAATTATTTGTTTATTTTTAATTATCCAGGTGTTTAGTCACACACTTTACTAAACGGCTTAATTTTATTTAACTTAGTATAACCAACCTTGTTTAGTTACCTGACCTGTCTAATGAATCTTACTCTGAGAAAAAGCGTATTGGCTGGGTTCCCCCTGGTCATCGCTCTGGCTGGCTGCGCGCCGTCCCATGATATTGGCGAGCCGCCGCCGCAGCAGATACCTGCCTCCCATGTGTCAATGGATCTGCCCGCGGCGGTTAAAAATGGCTGGCCGCAAAGCAACTGGTGGCAGGATTACCACGACCCGCAGCTGAATAATTTGATCCAGCGCGCTCTGGCGAATGCCCCGGATATGCAGATTGCCGAACAGCGTATCAAGCTGGCGGAAGCTCAGGCTCGTATGTCGCAAGCCAGTCTTGGGCCGGAGATGGATTTCTCTGCCAATGTTGAACGGCAGAAAATGTCGGCGGAGGGGCTGATGGGGCCGTTTGCCACGGATACCGACGGCAATACCGGGCCCTGGTACACCAATGGCACCTTTGGTCTGACGGCGGGCTGGGATCTGGATCTGTGGGGGAAAAACCGGGCGCTGGTGAAAGCCCGCATCGGTGAACTTAAAGCACAAGTGGCGGAAGAGGCGCAAACCCGCGAACTGCTGGCCAGCAGCGTGGCGCGACTCTACTGGCAGTGGCAGACCGAAGCCGCGGTGAAAACCGTGCTCCAGCAGGTTAAAAGCGAACAGAATAATATTGTCAGCGTTGACCAGGCGCTGTATCAGCGCGGGATCACCAACTCGGCCGAAGGGGCTGAAAACGATATCAATGTCAGCAAAACCGACCAGCAGCTGGCGGACGTTGCGGGCAGCATGAAAGAGATCGAAGCGCGCCTGATGGCGCTGACCAACAGCCAGAGTCAGGCGCTGAATCTGCATCCGGCTAATCTTCCGCAGGTGAGCGCGCAGATGCCGACGGAGTTGGGGTATGAGCTGCTGGCGCGCCGCCCGGATCTGCAGGTGGCCCACTGGTATATTGAGGCCTCGCTGAGCGAGGTGGATGCGGCGAAAGCGGCGTTCTATCCGGACATCAACCTGATGGCCTTCCTGCAGCAGGATGCGCTGCACCTGAGCGATCTGTTCCGCCATTCCGCCCAGCAGATGGGGCTGTCCGCTGGGTTGACGCTGCCTGTCTTTGATAGCGGCAGACTGAATGCCAACCTCGATATTGCCAGCGCGCAGAATAATCTGTCGGTGGCAAAATATAACAAAGCGGTTGTGGACGCGGTGAACCAGGTGGCGAAGACCGCCAGCCAGGTTGAGACCCTGATGGAGAAGAATCAGCAGCAGCAGCAGGTTGAAAAAGATGCGCAGCGGACGGTGAATCTGGCGGAGGCTCGCATGAGCGCCGGGATTCTTCCGGGGTCACGTGTCAGTATGGCCAGGCTGCCTGCGCTTCAGGAGCGCATTGCCGCGCTGCGTCTGCGCGGCCAGTGGCTGGATGCCAGCATTCAGCTGACCTCGGCGCTGGGCGGCGGCTACCACCAGACCACGAAGTCAGGTTAACGCCTGGCAAGGCACCCTCTGCGCGGCCGGGCTTTCCGGTCGTCAGGCGGTGCCGGCTCGGCGCTACTCTTTCTTTTTCGCCTCGCGGCGTCGGAACCACCAGTGCGCGGCTACCACCAGCGCGACCACCAGAATCAGCCAGATCCAGTGCTTCAGATGCGCATCAAGATGATGCAGCCACGGTCCAATGGCTTCCCCGCCCAGATAGCCCAGCGTGGTGAATAACAGCGCCCACACCAGCGCGCCGAGAATATTCAGCGGCAGGAACACTTTTGGCGGCAGGCGGCTGGCGCCGATCAATAACGGCCCGATGACCCGGAAACCGTACATAAAACGGGTCCCAATCACAAACAGATAGGGGCGGCGCTGAATCATGCGCTGCGCTTTGCGTATCCGCGCCTGATGGCGGGAAAATCGCTTCAGCAGCTTGCCGCCAAAGCGTCGGCCCAGCAGATACAGCAGCTGATCGCCGATCATTCCCCCGAGGGCAACGGAGAGAACGACCAGGGGAAATTTTAATAACCCCTGATGCGCGACCACGCCGCCCAGCAGAGTGATGGTTTCACCTTCCGCCATGCTGCCAATGACCAGCGCAGCGTAGCCATACTGGGAAATCAGGTTATTGATATCCATACAAAAATAAACTCCCTTACCCCTTATGCTTCCGCGCATGTCTGGCGACCAGCGGGGCCGGTTGTGCAGCGCGAAGCATCAACGGGATCAATCATCAATGGGTTAATCATACACCCTGGGGCTTAAAACGAGGTTAAGCGTCTATCTCATCAGGACGCTTTTGCTGGTCATTTTGCCGCAGGGCAGGGATCTCAACGATTTATGGCGGCCTGCCAGGGGGAACCCGCCTGCACGTGCTACGCCTACGCGGCGCTTTCTCCGCGCTGTCGGTGTTCAAACCGCCTGCGCCAAAAACGCCTGCCAGGACAGGCTCTGAGCGCATTTTTAGTGCTGTACATAAACGAATCGCGCAGGGTGAATTATACTTGGATCAGTGCTGTACGAGGCCGTGACAAGGGGGACGCTATGAACCATGTCTGGGGACTATTCTCTCATCCGAATCAAGAGATGAGCGTTATCAAGAGCGAAAACGAGACGATTTCGCACCACTATACGCACCATGTGCTGGTCATGGCAGCGGTTCCGGTTATCTGCGCCTTTATCGGCACCACGCAGCTTGGCTGGAACTTTGGCGATGGCACCGTGGTAAAACTTTCGCTGATGACCGGTCTGGCGCTGGCGGTGGTGTTCTACGCCGTGATGCTGGGCGGGGTCGCGGTGATGGGGAGGATTATCTGGTGGATGGCCAGAAACTATCCGCAGCGGCCATCGCTTAAGCGCTGCATGGTGTTTGCCGGGTATGTCGCTACGCCGCTGTTTCTCAGCGGGCTGGTCGCGCTTTATCCGCTGGTCTGGCTGTGCGCACTGGTGGGGACGATCGCGCTGTTTTACACCGGCTACCTGCTGTATCTGGGCATCCCGACCTTCCTGAGTATTAATAAAGAAGAGGGACTCAGCTTTGCCAGTTCCACCCTGGCCATCGGGGTGCTGGTGCTTGAAGTCCTGCTGGCGATAACCGTTATTCTCTGGGGATACGGCTACCGACTGTTTTAATTCTGTTGCTGAACCGTTTGATGAGTGAATCTATTGCTGGCATAAATGGATTTTTATGCCAGCAATGCAGCATTTGCTCACGATTCTTATTAGTCAGGTCGCGTTCTGCCGGGGTATGATAGGGTCTGCCAGCGTTGCCTGTTGCCCGGCGACGCAGCGTACGTTAATAACGTGCAAGAATACTTTTCAGAATGCTCACGATGCCGAAATTTCGAGTTTCTTTGCTCAGCCTGACCTTGCTTCTGGCTGTGCCTTTTGCGCCCCAGGCGATAGCAAAAACCCCCGTGGCCGCCACGGCCCTGCAGCCGGAAATTGCTTCCGGCAGTGCGATGATCGTTGATCTTGCCAGCAAAAAGATTATTTACCAGAGCCAGCCGGATCTGGTTCGCCCCATCGCGTCGATTACCAAAGTGATGACGGCGATGGTGGTTCTGGATGCGCATCTGCCGTTAGACGAGATGCTCACCGTAGATATCAGCCACACGCCGGAGATGAAAGGCATCTATTCACGCGTGCGGCTGAACAGCCAAATCAGCCGCCGCAATATGCTGCTGCTGGCGCTGATGTCCTCCGAAAACCGCGCTGCCGCGAGTCTGGCCCACCATTATCCTGGCGGCTATGACGCCTTTATTCGCGCCATGAACGTCAAGGCCCAGGCGCTGGGCATGACCCATACTCGCTACGTTGAGCCGACGGGCCTGTCGATTCACAACGTATCGACCGCGCGCGACCTGACGAAGCTGCTGATGGCCACCGAGCAGTATCCGCTGATCGGCCAGCTGAGCACCACCAAAGAAGATACCGCCACCTTCGCCCATCCGGCCTATACGCTGCCGTTCCGTAATACCAACCACCTGGTCTATCGGGATAACTGGAATATCCAGCTGACCAAAACCGGCTTTACTAATGCCGCGGGCCACTGCCTGGTCATGAGAACGGTGATTAATCAGCGCCCGGTGGCGCTGGTGGTGATGGATGCGTTCGGGAAATATACCCACTTTGCCGACGCCAGTCGTCTGCGTACCTGGGTTGAAACCGGGAAGGTGATGCCGGTTCCGGCCTCCGCGCTGAGCTATAAAAAACAGCGTGAGGCGCAGATGGCGGATGCGATGCTGAAAGGCGGCGCGCAGACCGCGCAAAACGATTAATGCCTCTCCCCCGACTCGCGCACGCGGGCGGGGGATTTTTTATTCCGGTATGGTTAAGTCGCCCTCGCCGAGCTGGCGCTGCATAATTAACGTATCCCGCCAGTCGCCCATCTTGTACCCGACGCTACGCAGTTGACCCGCCACGGTAAAACCAAATTTTTTGTGAATGGCGAGCGAGCCGGCATTGTTATGCCCGTCGCCGATAATCGCCAGCATCTGCCGCCACGGGCCTTGTTCGCACTTTGCAATCAGCTGCGTGAGCAGGGCGCTGCCGATGCCGCGCCCGCCCATGCCGGACTCGACATAAATCGACTCTTCAAGCGTGTAGCGATAGGCGGGGCGGGGACGGTAAAACGTCGCGTAGCAGTAGCCGACGATGGTGCCGCGCCACAGCGCCACCAGCCAGGGCAGCCCGTTGTCACGCACGGTTTTGATGCGCTTGCGCATTTCATCGACGGTCGGGGGAATATCTTCAAAGGAGGCGCGTCCGTTCAGCACGTGCCAGACGTACAGCGCCGCGATGGCGTGCGCGTCATCGGGCAGGGCTTCGCGGATCTCTAATTCAGCGCCGTGTAACATATCCGCTTCGGACATGATGGGACTCCTTAACCAGGTTTGCCGGAGAGGCGTTTCTCCGGCGTGCAGCGTAATACAGAATCCCGTAACTCGTCACCCCTGATTAGTGCTCTTCAGCGCCGTGACTCCCGTCCGCCTGGCGCTCACCCCAGTACTTCTGCTTACTGGTTTTTCCGAGCCCCGGGTTCATGCTGTTGGTCGGGTCATTCTGGCGGTAGAACTGTTTTAAGCTCTCCGGCGCTTCATAGAGATGGCCGACGTTATGCTCGGCGGGGTATTGCGCCCCGCGCGCCTTCAGCAGCTCCAGCATCTTCTCTTTCAGTTCGTGGGCATCGACGCCTTTTTTGACGATGTAGTCCTGGTGGAAGACGTGGCACATAAAGTGACCGTAATAGAGCTTATGTACCAGCTGACTGTCGATCTCCGGCGGCAGATGCTCAAACCACTCGGTATCGTTACGGCGCAGAGCGATATCCAGCGCCAGAATGTCTTCCACTTCGTCGGCATGTACCGCCTGGTAACGGATGGCGGCTCCTGCGGCGGCGAAGCGGTGAAGAAACGCTTTGCTGCCTTCTTCCGGCGTGCAGGCAAAGAAATCGCCCTCGGCCTCGCGGAAGTATGCCGTCAGCCAGGTCTGGGCTTCGTCGATGCCATCGCCCGCCATTTTCAGCAGCAGGTGATGTTCATATTTATCGCGCCAGCTTTTCATCCGCTCCGGGAGATGCGCCGGGAAGACATGTCCGAGCTTCTGCATGAAGCGGTCGGTAAAGTGGGGCTTAAACAGCGACACTTTCTCCAGCATGGCGTCGGTGCGGCCTTTCATCGTGAAGAAGAACGGCATTTTGTCGGTGCCGAGCTTATCGATCATCAGGAAGGTGTCTTTCCCGTAGCGCTCGGCGATATCGTAGATATCGCGATGCATGTACTCACCCGCCACCGGCAGGTGCTGAAACTCGGCGAGAATATGGCGACGGATCTCCGTCAGCACCGCCGGGTTATTGCTACCGATGTAAAAGACCTGCTGGCGTTTTTCCGCCGGAAAGGTATCGAGGCGCGCGGCGAATACCGCCAGCTTGCCGGCGCAGCCGGAGGATTCAAACAGGCGATCCGGGTCGGCATTGTAGCGCGCCGGGGTATCGGCATTGACGTCGCGCACGCGGGTGACGTAATCGTGGTCATGGGCGTGGCGGCCATCGTGCTGAATATCATCTTCTTTGATACGGTCGTCGTCGAGGCGGCTGAGGATCTGTTCCGGCGTGGCGCCGAGGTCAATCCCGAGGTGGTTCACCAGCCGCAGCTTGCCGTTTTCGTCAATCTGCGCAAATAACGACATCTCGGTATAGGCCGGGCCGCGTTGTACCAGCGAACCGCCGGAGTTGTTGCAGATCCCACCGATCACCGAGGCGCCGATGCAGGAAGAACCGATCACCGAATGCGGCTCGCGACCCAGCGGCTTCAGCACTTTTTCCAGCGAGTAGAGCGTGGTGCCCGGGAACGCCAGCACCTGTTCGCCTTTATCCAGCAGGTGCAGCTTATCGAGGCGCAGGGTGCTGATGATGACGATCTCGCGGTCGTAGTCGTTGCCGCTTGGGGTTGAACCTTCGGTCAGCCCGGTGTTCGCCGCCTGCATCAAAATGATTTTATCGGCGTCGACACAGGCGCTCAGCACGCGCCACAGTTCCAGCAGGGTTCCCGGGAAGACCACCGCCAGCGCGTCGCCCTGGCCGGAGCGGAAACCTTTACGGTAGCGCTGGGTTTTTGCCGGATCGGTTAACAGATGGGAGGAGCCAACCAGTCTTGCCAGTTCCGCCAGAAAACCAGAATTATTCGATGTTGTTGCCGATGACATGATCCACTCCTTGTGGTGGTACCGAAAATATCGGAATTAAGCATAGCGCTTTGTATGACAATTTTGTGCACCAATGTGTCGAAAAATCAGAGAAGAACCTTAGCATTGTGCAGGCGTCTTGTTTATATATATGGCAAACTGCGGTTTTTATTATGTTTTGCCGTAACCCCGGCCTGAGAGAAAGAGAGATAAAAATGAAATGGCTCTGCACTATAGGCGTCGCCGTCAGTCTGGCGCTGCAACCCGCGCTGGCGGATGAACTGTTCGGCAATCACCCTCTGACGCCGCAGGCCCGCGATGCGTTCGTGAGTGAACTGCTCAAGAAGATGACCGTCGATGAAAAAATTGGCCAGCTAAGGCTGATCAGCGTCGGGCCGGATAACCCGAAAGAGGCGATCCGCGAGATGATCAAAGATGGCCAGGTCGGGGCCATTTTCAATACCGTGACCCGCCCGGATATCCGCGCGATGCAGGACCAGGTCATGCAGCTCAGCCGGTTGAAAATCCCGCTGTTTTTCGCCTATGACGTGATTCACGGTCAGCGCACCGTGTTCCCGATAAGCCTTGGTCTGGCCTCTTCCTTTAACCTGGACGCGGTAAAGACGGTGGGGCGTATTTCGGCGTATGAAGCCGCCGACGACGGTCTCAACATGACCTGGGCGCCGATGGTCGACGTCTCCCGCGATCCGCGCTGGGGCCGCGCTTCGGAAGGTTTCGGCGAAGATACCTATCTGACCACCGAAATGGGACGGGCGATGGTTGAGTCGATGCAGGGCAAAAGCCCGGCGGATCGCTACTCGGTGATGACCAGCGTGAAGCACTTCGCCGCCTATGGCGCGGTGGAGGGGGGCAAAGAGTACAACACCGTCGATATGAGCCCGCAGCGCCTGTTCAACGACTATATGCCGCCGTATAAAGCGGGGCTGGATGCCGGGAGCGGCGCGGTGATGGTGGCGCTCAACTCGCTGAACGGCACGCCGGCGACCTCCGATGCCTGGCTGCTGAAAGAGGTGCTGCGCGATGACTGGGGCTTTAAAGGCATCACCGTCTCCGATCACGGCGCGATCAAAGAGCTGATCAAGCACGGCGTTGCTGCCGATCCGGAAGATGCCGTGCGGGTAGCGCTGAAGTCGGGCATCAACATGAGTATGAGCGACGAGTACTACAGCAAATACCTGCCGGGGCTGGTTAAATCCGGCAAGGTGACGATGGCGGAGCTGGATGACGCCACCCGCCACGTGCTCAACGTTAAATATGATATGGGGCTGTTTAACGATCCGTACAGCCATCTCGGTCCGCAGGGATCCGATCCGCAGGATACCAACGCCGAAAGCCGCCTGCATCGCCAGGAGGCGCGCGAAGTCGCCCGGCAAAGCCTGGTGCTGCTGAAGAACCGTCTGGAGACGCTGCCGCTGAAAAAATCGGGAACCGTTGCGGTTATCGGGCCGCTGGCTGACAGCAAACGTGACATGATGGGCAGCTGGTCGGCGGCAGGGGTGGCGGATCAGTCGGTGACGGTGCTGACCGGCATCAAAGAGGCGCTGGGCGACAAAGGCAAGGTTATCTATGCCCGCGGCGCTAACGTCACCAACGATAAAGGTATTGTCGATTTCCTCAACCTGTATGAGAAAGCGGTGCAGGTCGATCCGCGCTCGCCGCAGGCGATGATCGATGAAGCGGTGGCGGCGGCGAAACAGTCCGACGTGGTGGTGGCCGTGGTGGGCGAGGCGCAGGGTATGGCCCATGAAGCCTCCAGCCGTACCGACATCACCTTGCCACAGAGCCAGCGCGATTTGATTAGCGCCCTGAAAGCCACCGGTAAGCCGCTGGTACTGGTGCTGATGAACGGTCGTCCGCTGGCGCTGGTGAAAGAAGATCAGCAGGCTGACGCTATCCTCGAAACCTGGTTCGCCGGGACCGAGGGGGGCCATGCCATTGCCGATGTGCTGTTCGGCGATGCCAACCCGTCCGGTAAACTGCCGATGTCGTTCCCGCGCTCGGTGGGGCAGATTCCGGTGTACTACAGCCATCTTAATACCGGCCGTCCGTACAATGCCGATAAACCGAACAAATACACCTCCCGCTACTTTGATGAAGCGAATGGCCCGCTGTACCCGTTCGGCTACGGCCTGAGCTACACCACCTTTAGCGTTTCCGACGTCAAAATGTCGGCGCCGACCCTGCAGCGCGACGGTAGCGTCACCGCCAGCGTACAGGTGACCAACACCGGCAAGCGCGAAGGCGCAACGGTGATTCAGCTCTATCTGCAGGATGTGACCGCCTCGATGAGCCGTCCGGTGAAAATGCTGCGCGGCTTTAAGCGCGTGACCCTCAAGCCGGGAGAGACGCAAACCGTCGCCTTCCCGATTGAAATTGACGCCCTGAAGTTCTGGAATCAGAAAATGAAATACGATGCCGAGCCGGGAAAATTCAACGTCTTTATTGGCGTCGACTCCGCCCGCGTGAAGCAGAGTGAATTCGAGCTGCTGTAAGCGAGGAAACGGCGGGTTTCGCCGGCCGGGCCAGGCGCCAGCCGCCTCCCGGCAGAAACGCGGGCGCCCTGTTTAAAACAGCGTTGTCATCCTTCTCAAAGGCCGAATATTCGGCCTTTTCTTTTTCCGGATGCACTAAATGAACTACGCTTTTCTCTTAAGCTCCTGTTAATGGAGCGCAAATTAAGAGGGACGCGGGGATGATAAAGGCACGTATCTGGTCAGGCGCGCTGGCGCTGGTCGCGCTGGTCAGCCTGCCGCTTCAGGCGGCGGAGCCGGTCAAAGTTGGCTCAAAAATCGACACCGAAGGGGCGCTGCTGGGCAATATTATTTTGCAGGTTCTGGAAAGTCATGGCGTGAAAACCGTGAATAAGATCCAGCTGGGAACCACCCCGGTGGTACGCGGGGCGATTACGGCGGGGGAATTAGACATTTATCCGGAATACACCGGCAACGGCGCCTTCTTCTTTAAAGACGAAAACGACCCGGCGTGGAAGAACGCGCAGCAGGGTTATGAGAAGGTCAAAACCCTCGACGCGCAGAAGAATAAGCTTATCTGGCTGACGCCTGCGCCGGCCAATAACACCTGGACCATTGCCGTGCGTCAGGATCTGGCGGAAAAAAATCATCTGACCTCGCTGGCCGATCTCAGCGCCTGGCTGCAAAAAGGGGGCGACTTTAAGCTCGCCGCCTCCGCCGAATTTATCGAACGTCCGGATGCGCTCCCGGCCTTTGAAAAAGCCTATGGCTTCAAGCTCAAGCAAAGTCAGCTGCTGTCGTTGGCGGGGGGCGATACGGCGGTGACCATCAAAGCGGCGGCCCAGCAGACTTCCGGGGTGAATGCGGCAATGGCCTACGGAACCGACGGGCCGGTGGCGGCGCTGGGGCTGCAAACGCTCAGCGATCCGCAGGGCGTACAGCCGATTTATGCCCCGACGCCCGTGGTGCGCGAAGCGGTGCTGAAAGCCTATCCGCAGATCGCGCAATGGCTCCAGCCGGTCTTTGCCAGCCTTGACGAGAAAACGCTGCAACAGCTCAATGCCAGTATTGCCGTGGAAGGGCTGGACGCGAAAAAAGTTGCCGCAGATTATCTGCAGCAAAAAGGGCTGCTGAAGTAGATTATTGGTGGCTATTCGCTGTTATAACCGCGTATCGCTGCTGCTGGCCTGTCTGCTGCTGCTGGTGGTGGCTCTGCCGTTCGTCAACTATGCGCCTAACCGTCTGCTCTCCGGGGAGGGACGCTGGCTTTGGCAACTCGCGCCGTGGCTGACGGCGGTGCAGGTCTGCGGCGCGCTGCTGCTGATTCTGCTCTGCTGGCTACCGGGACGCAGGCCGCTGCTGCTGAGCTTGCTGATGCTGGATGCGCTGCTGGCGCTGCTGTTCTGGGGGGCGGGGCAGACGGCGGTACAGCTGGCGCACAGCGGCTCCTCGCTGGCCCGCACCTCGCCGGGAAGCGGCCTGTGGCTGGCGCTGGCGCTGTGCTTACTGCTGGCCAGCGAGACAATCCGGCGTCTGACCACGCGGGCGCACTGGCGCTGGCTGCTCAATGTGCAAATCTGGTTGATTCCCTGCGTGCTGCTCGGCAGCGGAGCGCTGAATCAGCTCTCGCTACTGAAAGAGTATGCCAACCGTCAGGAGGTGTTTGATGACGCGCTGCGTCAACATTTGACCCTGCTGTTTGGCACGCTGTTGCCGGGGCTGCTGATCGGGCTGCCGGTAGGCATCGGCCTCTGGCGCCGGCCGCGGTGGCAGGCCCCGGTGTTTACCTTTCTCAATGTTATTCAAACGATTCCCTCCGTGGCGCTGTTTGGTCTGCTGATCGCGCCGCTGGCCGGTCTCGCCCGCCATTTCCCCGGTCTGGCGGAGCGCGGCATTTCCGGCACCGGGATGACGCCAGCGCTGATTGCGCTGGTGCTGTATGCCTTGCTGCCGCTGGTTCGCGGGGTGGTGACCGGTTTACAGCAGGTACCGCGCGATGTGCTTGAGAGCGCCGCGGCGATGGGGATGAGCGGCGCGCAGCGCTTCTGGCACGTGCAGCTGCCGCTGGCGCTGCCGGTTTTGCTGCGCAGTCTGCGGGTGGTGAGCGTGCAAACCGTCGGAATGGCGGTGGTCGCCGCCCTGATCGGCGCCGGTGGGTTTGGTGCGCTGGTCTTCCAGGGGCTGTTGAGCAGCGCCCTGGATCTGGTACTGCTGGGAGTGATGCCGACGATTGCGCTGGCGGTGGTGGTCGACGCGCTGTTTGCGCTGTGGGGGGCATTATTGAAAGGAGAAGCGGGTGATTGAATTTAACGGGGTCAACAAATCCTTCGCCGGGCTGCCGGCGGTGAAAAACCTGAACCTGCACCTGCGCGAAGGCGCATTCTCGGTCCTGATCGGAACCTCTGGCTCGGGGAAATCAACCACCCTGAAAATGATTAACCGGCTGATCGAACATGACAGCGGCACCATCCGTTTTGCCGGGCAGGATATTCGCCAGCAGCCGGTGCTGGCGCTACGTCGACGCATGGGCTATGCCATTCAGTCTATCGGCCTGTTTCCGCACTGGACGGTGGCGCAGAACATCGCCACCGTCCCGCAGCTGCAAAAATGGCCGCAGCGCAAAATCGCGGCGCGCATTGACGAATTAATGGCGCTGCTGGGGCTGGAGCCGACGCTGCGGGAGCGCTATCCGCATCAGCTCTCCGGCGGTCAGCAGCAGCGCGTTGGCGTGGCGCGGGCGCTGGCGGCCAATCCTGAAGTCCTGCTGATGGACGAACCGTTTGGCGCGCTGGATCCGGTCACCCGGGAAGCGCTCCAGCAGGAGATGATCCGCATCCATCGGCTGCTCGGGCGGACGATTGTGCTGGTGACCCACGATATTGATGAAGCCCTGCGGCTGGCGGATCACCTGGTGCTGATGGACGGTGGCGAAGTGATCCAGCAGGGGGCGCCGCTGCAGATGCTGCTCGAGCCTGAAAATACCTTCGTCGAGACTTTTTTTGGCCGCAGCGAACTGGGCGTCCGGCTGTTGTCGCTGCGCGGGGTGGGCGACTATCTGCGGCGTAATGAACGGCTTGCCGGCGATACGCTCAACGTCGCGATGACGCTGCGCGAAGCGCTGTCGCAGTTTATTGCCCATCGCTGCGACGTCCTGCCGGTAGTGGATGAACAGGGGGAGGCGTGCGGAACGCTGCATTTTGCCGATCTGCTCGGCGAGGAGGTGCGGCATGCGCGTACTTCGTGATCCGCTGCTGTGGCTGCTGGCGCTGTTTATCGCCATTTTGCTGCTGCTGCCTTATAGCACGCCGCTATTCAGCGCGCTGTTCCCCGAGCTGCCGCGCCCGGTGTATCAGCAGGAGAGTTTTGTCGCCCTGACTTTCGCCCACTGCTGGCTGGTGGTGCTTTCCAGCCTGGCGGCGACGGTGGTGGGCGTCGGGGCCGGGGTGGCGGTGACGCGTCCCGCAGGCCGCGAGTTTCGTCCATTGGTGGAGACCATCGCCGCGATGGGACAAACGTTTCCGCCGGTGGCGGTGCTGGCGATTGCCGTTCCGGTACTGGGGTTTGGCTGGCAGCCTGCGCTGATTGCGCTGGCGCTGTATGGCATATTACCGGTCCTGCAGGGGACCCTGGCCGGGCTGAGCGCCGTGCCGTCGGGGGTCGTGAGTATCGCCAACGGGATGGGCATGACGGGCTGGCAGAGACTTATTCGCGTGGAGATGCCGCTGGCTGCGCCGGTGATGCTGGCCGGTATCCGGACATCGACCATCGTCAATATCGGAACGGCGACCATTGCGTCAACGGTCGGGGCGAATACGCTCGGCACGCCGATCGTTATCGGCCTGAGCGGATTCAATACGGCTTATGTCATTCAGGGGGCGCTGCTGGTCGCGCTGGCGGCGATTATCGTCGACCGCGGCTTTGAACGGTTGAACCGGCGAATCAGCCGACACCACCGCGCACAATAAACGAGTAACCGGCCAGCATGACGCCGCCGATGCCGCTGATGGCCATGAATAAGAAGAGGGTGATAACCGCAATTTTCGCTGGCTTCATAATAGGCTCCTGATGTTAACGGAGGGATTATACGGTGAAGCACAGGTGTTAATGAAACATTAATTGCTATTTAGCCAGATAACGTGCCCCTGCTGCTGCCAGGCCTGGAGCTGATCCTGCTGCGCCAGGGTCGGTGTTTCGCCGCACCATACCAGGAGCGTGCTGTCAGGAAACAGATCGGGACGGATCTGGGTCAGAGAGTGGGGGAGGACATCGACCCGCCAGCCTTGTTCGCAGGCGATCCAGCCCTCCAGCCACAGCCGCGTGGTGTCGTTGACATTCCAGCCGAGCACCAGCGCATGGCTGCCCGGACGTTTCCAGGCGCTGGCGAGGCTGTGCGCGACATGGTTGATGAGAATCCCGTCGAGGATGCTGCGCAGCGCGGTAAGCGTCGGCTGCGGGCTGAGCAGGCGGTGGCGTAAGGGGATAAACAGATGGTTAACCAGGGTCAGCGCCGTATAGCTATGGCTGCGCTCTTTGATCCACAGCCGTAAACGGTGGTAGCTGCCGTCGTGGAGATACCCCAGCAGAATCTCCTGCTGCTCCCGCCAGCCGTCTTCCTCTCCACTCGTGTTGTCGTTAAGCAAGGTTTTGACCTTACTCACCTGAACGCCGGAATCAATCCAGCGCTTAATCTCGCGGATTCGGTCAATTTCCTGCTCGTTAAACAGGCGGTGCCCTCCGTCGGTGCGCTGCGGTTTCAGCAATCCGTAGCGTCGTTGCCAGGCGCGAAGCGTTACGGGGTTAATGTCACAGAGCTGAGCCACTTCACCAATCGTATAAAGCGCCATATATCCTCTCCCGCAAAGTCTCCCCTATAACTGTAGAAGCTGTTTACGGAAGAGGAAATATTCGCTCATTTTTTGTTCGTTTAAGTGACAAGAGGCGGGCAAGAAGTGTGATCCTGACCATGATTTGTGATTTTCTTGTAGTGCTTCAAAGAAAGTGATGACCCGGCAGTGTATGTTACGCGCTTTCGAGTGAAGCGTGGTCTGTGGGTATGTACGAGTTTGATCTGGTGTTGCTGCTGCTTCAGCAGATGTGCGTGTTTTTGGTCATTGCGTGGCTGATGAGCAAGACACGGCTGTTCATCCCGCTGATGCAGGTTACCGTTCGTCTACCGCATAAGCTGCTGTGCTACGTGACCTTCTCCATTTTCTGCATTATGGGGACCTATTTCGGTCTGCATATTGAAGACTCGATCGCCAATACCCGCGCCATCGGCGCTGTGATGGGCGGCCTGCTCGGTGGCCCGGTGGTCGGCGGCCTGGTGGGGCTGACCGGCGGGCTGCACCGCTACTCGCTCGGTGGTATGACGGCGTTAAGCTGCATGGTTTCCACTATAGTCGAGGGGCTGCTGGGCGGCCTGGTTCACAGCGTGCTGGTCAAGCGCGGGCGGCCGGATAAGGTCTTCAGCCCGCTCACCGCCGGGGCGATCACCTTCTTTGCCGAGCTGGTGCAGATGATGATCATTTTGCTGATCGCCCGGCCATTTCAGGACGCGCTGCATCTGGTGCAAAGCATCGCCGCGCCGATGATGGTGACCAACACCGTAGGCGCCGCGCTGTTTATGCGTATCCTGCTGGATAAGCGGGCGATGTTTGAGAAGTACACCTCGGCTTTTTCCGCCACCGCCCTCAAGGTGGCGGCCTCGACCGAGGGGATCCTGCGCCAGGGATTCAACGAAGAGAACAGCATGAAGGTGGCGCAGGTGCTTATTCAGGAGCTCGATATCGGCGCGGTGGCCATTACCGATCGCGACAAGCTGCTGGCGTTTACCGGTATCGGCGACGACCACCACCTGCCGGGCAAACCTATCTCTTCATCCTATACGCAAAAAGCGATTGATAGCGGCGAAGTGGTGTATGCCGACGGCAATGAAGTCCCCTACCGCTGTTCCATTCATCCCAACTGCAAGCTGGGGTCGACGCTGGTTATCCCGCTGCGCGGTGAAAATCAACGGGTGATCGGCACCATCAAGCTGTATGAAGCGAAAAACCGCCTGTTCAGCTCCATCAACCGCACGCTCGGAGAGGGGATCGCCCAGCTGCTGTCGGCACAAATCCTCGCCGGGCAGTATGAGCGGCAGAAGGCGCTGCTGACGCAATCGGAGATCAAGCTGCTCCACGCGCAGGTGAATCCCCATTTTCTGTTTAATGCGTTGAATACCCTGAAGGCGGTGATTCGCCGCGACAGCGATCAGGCCGGGCAGCTGGTGCAGTACCTGTCGACCTTTTTCCGCAAGAATCTGAAGCGGCCGTCGGAGTTTGTGACGCTGGCGGATGAGATTGAACACGTGAATGCCTATCTGCAAATTGAGAAAGCGCGTTTCCAGGCCAATTTACAGATTCAGATGCTGGTGCCCGACGCGCTGGCTCACCATCAGCTGCCGGCGTTTACGCTGCAGCCGATTGTTGAAAACGCCATTAAACACGGCACGTCGCAGCATCTCGGGGTAGGGGAGATTACCATTCGCGCCAGCCAGCACGAGCGCTGGCTGCAGTTAGATATTGAGGATAACGCCGGCCTGTACCAGGACAATCCCAACGCCAGCGGGCTGGGAATGAGCCTGGTAGATCGCCGTTTACGGGCGCGCTTCGGCGCCGACTGCGGCATTACCGTGACCTGTGAAGCGGAACGTTTCACCCGCGTCACGCTGCGACTGCCTCTGGAGGAGAACGCGTGTTAAAAGTGTTGATAGTTGATGATGAACCGCTGGCACGAGAAAATCTGCGTGTTTTACTGGAGTCCGCCAGCGATATTGAGATCGTCGGGGAGTGCGCGAACGCGGTTGAAGCGATTGGAGCGGTGCACAAGCTGCGCCCGGACGTGCTGTTTCTCGATATTCAGATGCCGCGGATCAGCGGCCTGGAAATGGTCGGGATGCTCGACCCTGAACACCGGCCTTACATCGTGTTTCTGACCGCTTTTGACGAGTATGCGGTGAAGGCGTTCGAAGAGCATGCGTTTGATTATCTGCTGAAACCCATCGAAGCACCGCGGCTGGAGAAGACGCTGGCGCGTCTGCGCCAGGAGCGTAGCCTGCAGGATATCTCGCTGCTCGACGATACCCAGCAGGCGCTGAAATATATTCCCTGTACCGGCCACAGCCGAATCTGGCTGCTGCAGATGGAGGATGTCGCCTTTGTCAGCAGCCGGATGAGCGGAATTTATGTCACCGATCGTGAGGGGAAGGAGGGGTTTACGGAGCTGACCTTACGCACCCTTGAGAGCCGGACGCCGCTGCTGCGCTGTCATCGACAGTATCTGGTGAATATGGCCCATCTGAAAGAGATTCGCCTTGAGGAAAACGGCCAGGCGGAGCTGCTGATGCGGGCCGGGCAAACGGTGCCGGTGAGCCGTCGCTACTTAAAAAGTCTGAAAGAGGCGATTGGTCTGTAAAACGACGGAATCATGGTAGACTTAGCGCCAGCATTTTTCATCATGAAGGCATTATGATCAGTAACGATATCTTACGTAGCCTGCGCTACACCCTGAAAACCAATAATAACGACCTGGTGCGCATTTTTGCGCTGGGCGATTCCGTCGTCAGCGCAGAGCAGCTGGTACCGTGGCTGAAAAAGGAGGACGAAGAGGGCTTCCAGCGCTGCCCGGACATTATGTTGTCGATCTTCCTCAACGGCCTGATCTATGACAAACGCGGGAAAGATGAGGCGGCCCCGCCGCTGGCGGTTGAGCGTCGGGTGAATAACAATATCGTGCTGAAAAAGCTGCGCATCGCCTTTTCGCTGAAGAGCGATGACATCCTCGCCATTCTGACTCAGCAAAAGTTTCGCGTTTCGATGCCGGAAATCACCGCCATGATGCGCGCGCCGGATCATAAAAACTTCCGCGAATGCGGTGACCAGTTCCTGCGCTATTTCCTGCGCGGTCTGACCGAGCGCATCCACGGCAAAGCGTAATCTTCCTCTCCTGTTTTGCCCGGTCGGCGCTGTGCCGGCCGGGCAAGTCCTCTGTGCCGCCCCGGATCTGCGAGACCTATTTCACCTCTGTAAAACCCTGTTCGGCGAGGAGCTTCTCGGACACCGACATCGACACCTCCTGCAGCGCGCAGTTGGTCACCATTGAGCCGGGCAGCTTACACAGTTCGCTCATGTCAGCCCGGGTAAAATCCACGCTGAGATGTTCCAGCGCCTCGCTATCTTTGTAATCGATGCTCTGTTCCACGCCTTTAACGTCGAGATAAACGCTTCTCATCGGTTCAATTAACGCCCGCGCCTGCTCCTGATTCGCCGCGCCGATGGTCTGATAGGGAATGGTGTTATTAGCTTCCTGACGCAGGACTTTGTCACCGACATAATGGTAGGTAAACACCAGCCCGACGCCGTTTTCCATCCGGGTAAAGGTTTTGCTCTTTTCGTCGGGGTTATCGCAGCCTGCGAGGCCGACAATCACAAGCGAAGCCGCCAGAGCGGTAACCATCCTGCGGTAAATGTTCATCACGGTCCCTTGGTTGATAGTGAATCACGTACCGGTTTTTCAATCGGCAGACTGGTTGATTATTGTCAGGATTGCCGTAGCGCGCAACGCACAGAAAAGGCAGCAGGGGGCTGAATGGTCCGGCGGTGGCGGCGCGGAAGGGAAGGCGGAAGGGACAAAAAAAAGCGCTGCCGGAGCAGCGCTTGATGCGGGATTATTTTACCTGCTGACCCGGCTGGGCGCCGCTGTCAGGGCTTAACAGGAAGATATCCTTCCCGCCAGGGCCCGCTGCCATCACCATCCCTTCCGAGATGCCGAAACGCATTTTACGCGGCGCCAGGTTGGCCACCATCACCGTCAGGCGACCAATCAACACCTGCGGATCCGGGTAGGCGCTACGAATGCCGGAGAAGACGTTACGTTTCTCGCCGCCCAGATCGAGGCTCAGGCGCAGCAGCTTGTCAGAACCATCAACAAATTCGGCGTTTTCAATCAGCGCGATGCGCATATCCACTTTGGCGAAATCGTCAAAGGTGATGGTGTCCTGAATCGGATCGTCCGCCAGCGGACCGGTAACCGGTGCGGCGGTGGCTTTCACCTCTTCTTTCGACGCGTCGACCAGGGCTTCAACCTGCTTCATCTCGATGCGGTTGTACAGCGCCTTGAAGGTGTTGACCTTATGCGACAGCAGCGGCTGCTGGATAGCATCCCAGTTCAGTTCGCTGTTGAGGAAGGCTTCGGCGCGGGCGGTCAGCTGCGGCAGGACCGGCTTGAGCCAGGTCATCAGCACGCGGAACATATTCAGGCCCATGGTGCAGATAGCCTGCAGATCGGCGTCGCGGCCTTCCTGTCTGGCGACGACCCACGGTGCCTGCTCGTCAACGTAGCGGTTAGCCACGTCGGCCAGCGCCATGATTTCACGGATGGCTTTACCGAACTCGCGGCTGTCCCACGCTTCGCCAATGCTTGCTGCCGCATCGGTGAAGGTTTTGTACAGCGCCGGATCGGCCAGCTCAGCGGACAGCATGCCGTCGAAACGCTTATTGATAAAACCGGCGTTGCGCGAGGCGAGGTTTACCACTTTGTTGACGATGTCGGCGTTCACGCGCTGCACGAAATCTTCCAGGTTCAGGTCGATATCATCGATGCGCGAAGAGAGCTTGGCGGTGTAGTAATAACGCAGGCTGTCGGCGTCAAAATGGTTCAGCCAGGTGCTGGCCTTGATAAAGGTGCCGCGTGATTTGGACATCTTGGCGCCGTTGACGGTGACGTAACCGTGAACGAACAGGTTGGTCGGCTTGCGGAAACCGCTGCCTTCCAGCATCGCCGGCCAGAACAGGCTGTGGAAGTAGACGATATCTTTGCCGATAAAGTGATACAGCTCGGCGTCGGAGTCTTTCTTCCAGTAGGCGTCAAAGCTTTCGCTATCGCCGCGTTTGTCACACAGGTTCTTGAAGGAGCCCATGTAGCCGATCGGCGCATCCAGCCAGACGTAGAAATATTTGCCCGGCGCGTTGGGGATTTCGAAGCCAAAGTACGGCGCGTCGCGGGAAATGTCCCACTGCTGCAGACCGGACTCGAACCACTCCTGCATTTTGTTCGCCACCTGCTCCTGCAGCGCGCCGCTGCGGGTCCACGCCTGCAGCATTTCGCTAAAGGACGGCAGGTCGAAGAAGAAGTGCTCGGATTCACGCATCACCGGGGTCGCCCCGGAAACCACCGATTTCGGGTCGATCAGCTCGGTCGGGCTGTAGGTCGCGCCGCACACTTCGCAGTTATCGCCATACTGATCCGGTGATTTACACTTCGGACAGGTGCCTTTCACGAAACGGTCCGGCAGGAACATCCCTTTTTCCGGATCGTAAAGCTGAGAGATGGTGCGGTTTTTGATAAAACCGTTCTCTTTCAGGCGGCCGTAGATCAGCTCAGACAGCTCGCGGTTCTCGTCGCTGTGCGTCGAGTGGTAGTTGTCGTAGCTAATATCAAAGCCCGCAAAATCGGTCTGATGCTCCTGACTCATTTCGCCAATCATCTGCTCCGGAGAGACGCCAAGCTGCTGGGCTTTCAGCATGATAGGCGTGCCGTGGGCGTCGTCAGCACAGATGAAATTGACCTCGTTGCCGCGCATTCGCTGGTAACGGACCCAGACATCAGCCTGGATGTGCTCCAGCATGTGGCCGAGGTGGATTGAGCCGTTAGCGTACGGCAGCGCGCACGTTACCAGAATTTTCTTCGCGACTTGAGTCATAGTGAGCATTACATCTTCTGTTGTAAAAAGGGCTTTTGATATTACCAAAAGGGCACTGGGTGCGCCATAAATGGCTGACCATATATGGATAATCCTCAGCTGTGATAAACTCAATGATTACTGAAAGCCTCTCATAACAACAAAGGAGTCGGGATGAATTCGCAATCCCAGGCCAAATCCCCCGAACGTCTACGTGCGATGGTCGCCGGAACGTTGGCTAATTTCCAGCACCCCACTTTGAAGCATAATCTCACCGCGCTGAAGGCACTGCACCACGTCGCCTGGCTCGACGATACCGTGCATATCGAGATCCAGATGCCGTTTGTCTGGCACAGTGCTTTTGAAGATTTAAAAGAGCAATGTAGCGCCGACCTGCTGCGCATTACCGGCGCGCAGGCGATTGACTGGAAGCTGTCGCATAACATTGCCACGCTGAAGCGGGTAAAAAATCAGCCGGGCGTCAACGGGGTCAAAAATATTATTGCCGTCAGCTCCGGCAAAGGTGGGGTGGGTAAATCCTCCACGGCGGTGAACCTGGCGCTGGCGCTGGCCGCGGAAGGGGCGAAAGTCGGGATCCTCGATGCCGATATTTATGGTCCGTCGATTCCCACCATGCTCGGTGCGGAAGATCAGCGTCCCACCTCGCCAGATGGCACCCATATGGCGCCGATCATGAAATTTGGCCTCGCCACCAACTCCATCGGCTACCTGGTGACCGACGATAACGCCATGGTATGGCGCGGTCCGATGGCCAGCAAGGCGCTGCTGCAGATGCTGCAGGAGACGCTGTGGCCGGATCTGGATTATCTGGTGCTGGATATGCCGCCAGGCACCGGCGACATTCAGCTGACTCTTGCGCAGAATATCCCGGTCACCGGCGCGGTAGTGGTGACGACGCCGCAGGATATCGCGCTGATCGATGCGAAAAAAGGCATCGTGATGTTTGAGAAGGTGGAAGTTCCGGTCCTCGGCATCGTCGAAAACATGAGTATCCATATCTGCAGCAACTGTGGTCACCATGAGCCGATTTTCGGCACCGGCGGCGCCGAAAAGCTGGCGGAGCAATACCACACTCAGCTGCTGGCCCAGCTGCCGCTGCACATCAATTTGCGTGAAGATCTGGATAACGGTAAGCCGACCGTGGTTGCCCGTCCGGAGAGCGAGTTCACCGAAATTTACCGTCAGCTGGCGGGACGCGTGGCGGCCCGGCTCTACTGGCAGGGGGAAGTGATTCCCGGTGAGATTGCCTTCCGCGCGGTGTAGCGTCGGCGGATAGCACAACGCCCTGGACTTTTCTGATCCGCAGCGGACAGCAAAAGGACAGGGCGTTTTTGTTGGTCCGTCAGCCGACGGACCGTCAGCCATTAGTGCTGATAGAAGATTTCGCCGTCGTAAATTTTGACAATTTTACCTTCGGTATCGGTGATCAGCACGTAGCTGCCGCCCATATAGGTGTAGTGAGTACCGGCGTCCGGCGCGGGCAGGTTACGCTGCTGCCACTGTTTAATGGTGTATTCTGGCGTCAGATAAAGCGGCGGCACGGTGTCGCCTACGCGAAACTGCGTGAAGTCTGCGGTGAAACCATCAAGTTCATATTTTTGTACGCCGCTGGTGGATGCTGCCCAGACGGTACTGGTGCTGGCCAACAGTACGCCCAGAAGCATCATTTTTGTTTTACGCATAATTTCCTCATTATTATCCTGGATTACCCTGGACACAAAATCGCAGCCTCGTATCATTCCTGAAGCATGGCCGGGAAGGCAAGCGTTGGTTGCGTTAAAAATGTAAGAAAACGATGGGCCGGTTGCCGGATTTGGCGTCGAGCGGCGGTTTTGAGAACAATCCTGGTAGCAGGATTCGGGAGTCAATATGTTCAGACTGGAAGATCTGACGCTATTTGTTCGTGCGGCGGCGCTGGGGAGTTTTAGCGATGCGGCGCGGGAGGTCGGGCAGCAGCCGGCGCAGGTGAGTGCGGCGATTAAGCGCCTGGAGACCACGCTCAATATTCGTCTTTTTGCGCGCTCTACCCGCAGCTTACGTCTGACGCCCGAAGGGGAAACCTGGCTGCCCTATGCCACCCAGATGCTGGATACGCTGCATGCCGGGCTGCAAAAAATTCAGGTGCCGGACGACGAGGTCCGCGGGACGTTGCAAATTGCGGTACCCTCCGATCTGGGGCGTAATCTGCTGCTGAACGTCTTCCGCGCCTTTCGCCAGCGGCACCCGGCGCTGAAGCTGCGCATTCTCTTTTCCGACCATCGGACCGATGTGTTTAAAGATCCGGTCGATGTCGCCTTTCGCTACGGTGACAACGACGATGCTTCGTTTATTTCTCTCCCCGTCGCGCCGGAAAACCGGCGGGTGCTGGTGGCTTCTCCGCAGTGGATTGCCCGGCACGGCGAGCCGCAGACGCCGGAGGCGCTGGCGCAACACCCTGCGCTCCTGTACGTACTGCGCGGCAGGCAGTTCGATCGCTGGACCTTAAGTCTCAACGGCGTGGTTGAACATATGCAGGTTTCCGGCGACATCATCAGCGACGACGCCGAGGTGATTCGCCGCCTGGCCATTGCAGGGGAGGGGTTTGCCTATAAGTCAGCGCTGGATGTCAGCGATGATATTCGCGCAGGACGCCTGCAGATTCTGCTGCCGCACTATCAGGGCGACAGAGTCCCGCTCAATATGATTTGCCCGCACCGCAAGCAGCTTTCTGCGGCGGTGCGGTTACTCTATGAAGAGGTCAAAGCGCACTGTGAAACGGTGCAGGCCGACGCGCTACGCGGGCCTGTGGACGTTTAGTGCCTCACCAGGGTGGCGAAATAGTAGACCAGCGGAACGGCAAGGATCCATAAACCCAGCGGGATTTCTCGCCACTTTCCGGCGACCGTTTTAATCATGATGTAGAACAGCAGCCCGCCGGCGATACCGGTACCGAAGCTGTTGGCGATCAGGGTGATCATCACCATCATTAATACCGGCAGCCCGTCGGTGAAGCTGGAGAGATCGACTTTGCGCAGGCCGCTAAACATGTTGAGACCAATCAGGATCAGCGCCGGAGCGGTGGCCTCTTTGGGGATCATCAGGGCGATCGGCGTAAACAGCAGCATCAGCAGGAACATAACCGCCGCGGCCAGCGCGGTGAGCCCGGTTTTACCGCCCGCTTCGGCGGCGGCGGAAGACTCAATCAGCGCGGTCGCCGCCGGGATCCCCAGCCACGGGCCGAGGGCTGCCGCAATCGAGTCGACCATAAACGGCCGGTTAATATGCGGCATATTGCCCTCTTCATCCAGCAGTCCCGCTTCGCCGCCCACCGCCAGCGTGGTCCCCATGGTGGAGAAAAACTCAGAGGCGAAAAAGACAAACAGGAACGGCAGGAAAGCGATATTCAGCGCGCCCAGCATATCGACGTGGCCGAAGACCGGCGCCAGCGAGTGCGGCATTGCGATAAAACTGTCCGGCAGACGGGTGACCCCCGCCGGAATCCCCACCAGGGTGGCAAACAGAATCGCCCATAAAATGGCGCCCGGGATGCGCCGCGCCTGCAGCGCAATCGCCAGAAACAGGCCGCACAGCGCCACCAGCGCGCCGGGAGATAAGAAATCACCCAGCATCAGGGCATTGGTTTTGGCATTCGCCAGCACCAGGCCGGCATTGCGAAAACCGAGCACCGCCACGAACAAACCGATTGAAGCCGTCAGTCCCAGCTTGATGGACTGGGGGACCGAACGGGTGACCACTTCACGCAGGCCGAATTTGGTTAACAGAAAGAACAGAATACCTGACCAGCAGGCGATGCCGAGGCCAATTTGCCAGCCGATCCCTTCGCTACCGGCCAGGGTGACGCCCACCAGCACCGAGCCGCCGATGCCTGGGCCGACGATAAACGGCAGGTTAGCGTAAAACGCCATCAGCAGCGTACCGGCGACGAAGACCAGAATCGTGCCCGTGGTGGCGGCGCCTTTGTCCATGCCGCCCACCGCCAGCAGGCCGGGGATGACCACCAGCAGATAGGCGGCCGCAAGAAAGCCGGTGATCCCCGAGAGGCACTCGGTACGCAGCGTGCTGCCGCGGGAGCGCAGGGCAAAACGGCGCTCCAGCCAGCTTCCTTGTGTTGAGGTATGCAGTGTGTTGTCGGCCATGCTCAGGCTCCCCGGAGATTATTGTTGTGAGGGTCGGTGGCCGGGGTTTCCCGGCAGTCTATCAGCGGTTCGACAATCTGGCGGGTGGTGCCGTCGGTCAAACCTAAATCGGTCAAATGTGGTCCGGCATTGCAGGCGAGGCAGGTGCCTTCGATGGCCTTAAATACCCGGTAGGGCGGCTCCCAGTCGGCGATTTCTGCGCTCAGGTCGCGTAATTCGCGGAACTGCCGCGCGAGTTCTGCCGCCGGCAGATCGGAGAGCATGCCGGCAATCGGCATCGCCACGTGGGCAAGAATATCCCCCTGACGGGAGAGCGCCATCCCGCCGCCGGAGGCAATCAGCTGGTTGGCGGCCAGCGCCATATCCTCAGCGTTACGTCCCAGCACCACCAGGTTGTGTGAATCGTGCGAGTAGCTGGTGGCGATAGCGCCGCGCAGCTCTCCCCAGCCCTCGAGCAGGGCGATTTGCGGCGTCGCCTGATGGCGGCCGTGGCGATGCTTCACCCAAATCAGGCTAAATCCAGCGGGCAGCTGAACTTCGCCATGGCGTACCTGCACCTCGACTTCTCCCCACTGCGTAAAGCGCGCGCCGCGGATATGTCGCAGGCGGGCAACGCCGTGGACAATACCGGGGACCCGCAGCACAAAATCCTCGGTATTCAGCGGCGCCAGCTGCAGCGTATTACGCGGCGGAGTGACGCCCTCTGCGGCTGGAATGGGCTGGAGCAGCGCGCCGTCGCGGGCGACCAGTTTCCCGGCGACGTACACTTTCCGGGCCTCAAGCCTTTCCAGTGAATCAAATACCACCAGGTCGGCGCGGCGGCCGGCGGCAATCAGCCCTGAATCGTGACGCTGCAGGCGAATGGCGGCGTTGAGGGTGGCGAAGCGCAGGACGTCGGTGGCGGCGAGACCGTGTTCAATCAGCAGGTTGAGCAGGGCGATAATGCCGCCTTTTTCCAGCAGCATATCCGGCGGGACATCATCGGTGCACACCGTGATCTGCGAGGAGAGATGCGGCAGGGTTTTCAGGGCCTTGACGATATCCGGCAGCAGATAGGGGTGCGAGCCGCGAATTTCGAGGGTCAAACCGGCGCGCAGCTTTTCCAGCGCGTCTTCCGCGGAGGTTAGCTCATGATCGGAGGTGACGCCCGCCGCGAGGTAGGCCTGGAGATCGGCGCCGCTCAGGCCGCGGGCGTGGCCTTCAATCAGCTTGCCGCTGTCGAGACCGGCCTGAACAATCTCCTGCATCCGGGCGCTGCCGTTGAGCACGCCGTGCATGTCCATCACTTCCGCCACGCCGCGCACTTCCGGCCATGCCAGCATGGTCGCCATCTCCGCTCCGGCAAAATCGGCGCCGGACATTTCCAGCCCCGGCGTCGAGGGTACGCTGGAGGGGGCGGCGACCATCACCTGCAGCGGCAGATGGCGGCTGGCGGCGACGGCATAGCGCACGCCTTCGACTCCGAGGACGTTGGCCAGCTCATGCGGGTCCCAGAAGACCGCGGTGGTTCCCTGGGCGAGGACAATTTCCGCGTAGCGTTCGGGAGGGAGGTGGGAACTCTCGAGATGGACATGGGTATCCATCAGCCCCGGTGACAGGTAGGCGCCGTCCAGCGCATGGCGTTGGTGGGCATCGGCGCGGCTGCCGCGCGGGTGCACGCTGGCGATCATCTCGCCGGTGATGCCGACATCGGCTTCGCGGACTTCACCGGTGACCATGTCGACTATCTGCGCCCCGGTCAACAACAGGTCAAAAGGTATTTCGCCCCGGGCGGCCATGACGGCGCGGCGGCGGTTTTCAGCATTGCTGGACATAACAACTCCGGCACAAGGATAATGGGGGTACTCTAGGGGCACGGCAAACGTTTGCCCAGATGAATAAATTTATCACCCGATAAGCTCGGGTTATTCTGCCCGATTACCCTTAGCGAAGAATAAGATGACCGAACCGTGGCAGCGCCTGCCTGCGCTTTCTCTTAAACAGCTACAGTACTTTGTTACCCTGGCGGAGCTGCGTCATTTTACCGATACCGCCAACCGTCTGGCTATCAGCCAACCGGCGCTGAGCAGCGCCCTGCGGCAAATCGAAACGGTGCTGGGCGGCAAGCTGGTGAACCGCACCGCCTCGTCGGTCACGCTGACCGAACTGGGCGCCGCCATTCTGCCGCACGCCCGGCGCGTGCTGAGCGTGGCCCAGCTGGCGTTTCATGACATGGAACAGATTGTCGCGGCCGGCGGCGATGGTACCGTGCGTATTGGTCTGGTGCCCTCGGTGAGCTCGCTGCTCTTTCCGCTTCTGCCGCAGGTGCTGGCGCAAACCTTTCCCCGGCTGCGGGTCGAGTTTCACGATCAGACCAATGATGCGCTGGTGCGTGAGCTGCAAAGCGGGCAGATTGATTTCGGTATCGGCGCCATCGACAGCTCGCTACCCGCCGCGCTACAGGTCTACCCGCTGCGTGAAGATCCGTTTGTGGCGGTGCTGCACGGTGACGATCCGCTGGCAGACCAGCCGCACCTGCCGTGGAAACTTCTCGCCGGACGCGATATTGCGGTGTTCTCGAAAGGGAACATTCAGCGACTGGTTGGCGCGCTGGCGGAAAGCCATCGTCTGACGCTGAACACGCGGTTTCAGGTCGACTATATTGAAACGCTGTATGGCCTGGTGCGCTCGCGTCTGGCGATTGCTATTCTGCCCGAGCTGTATACCACCCATCTGCAGGATCCGGTGCTGAAAATCGCGCAGCTCCAGCAGCCGGCGCTGGCGCGGACGGTGGCGATAATGCGTGGGCCGCAGCCGCTGCCGCCGCTGATTGAGCAGTGCTTTACGCTGCTGCTCAATTCGCTACGCGAGTCGTCGGCGCGGCTCAGGGCAGATGCCTGATCAGCACGTCTATCGTCAGATGATTAATATACTCCAGCGAATGAGATGCCATGACTCCCAGCAGGCGGTTGTGATGCCCGGCGATAATCAGGTCAATCCCCCGCTGGTTTACGCAGGCTTCAACATCTTCAAAACGGCGGGTGGTGACCAGCGACAGGGTTTGCACCGGCAGCGAGACGCTGGTCGCCAGCTCATTGAGCAGCACTTTCGCCTGGATCACCTCCTGAGACACATCGTCGTTCAGCAGGCTGTCGGAGACGTAATTCAGCGCCCGATAATCGGTGCTGATATGGGCGAGCGTGATGCGCATAGCGTTCTCTTCCGCCATTCTGGCCGCATGCTGGAGCAGCGGAACGCCGTCCTGGCTGCTGTTAATCAGCACCAGGGCATGGTGATAAACGGGCATAGCCGTACCTCGACGAGTGGAGGGACCGGGAACGTCGCTCCCTGATGTTCATTTTGTGCCCGCCGCAGTGGGAATGCAAATGGCGCGGGAGAGCGGGCGCCGGTTCGCTGAAGAGAGATGAAGGTTAAAGCCGAGGGAAAAGACAAAATGCCCCACGGCCGAAGGTCGTGGAGCAGCGTAGCCCGGGAAATTATGGGGTGACGATGTTGAACCAGAACTCAAACTTGTCCATGTAGCTCAGCATTTCGTCCAGCTTCGCGCCATTACCGCTAATTTTTACGTCGCCTTTCTCTTCAGCCTGCTTCAGCGTCTCCTGTTTCAGGATGATGTTGTTCAACGTGTCGCGGCTCAGCGTGATAGTGGCGTCGGCATCTTTCGCTTCGACGTTGGCGGTGTGGTTAAGCACGCCGTTTTCCAGCTCCAGTTTGTACTTCCCGCCGTCTTTGCCGAGGTCGATATTAAACACCGCTTTAGCATGGCCGGCTTTCACGCCATCGATATGGACGGCCAGATAATCGAAGAACATTTCCGGCGTCATGGCGCGTACGGTATCCGGGCTGGCGGTGTTCGGCGTCGGCAGTTTCTGTACGCCGTTACGCAGCTCCTGGGCGCCGGTGAGGTAGAAGTTACGCCACGGACCGGATTCGGCCTGATAGCCCAGTTGCTCCAGGGCATCCGCTTCCAGGTTTTTCGCCTGCTGGTTTTTCGGGTCGGCAAAGACCACTTTGCTGGTGACCTGAGCGACCCAGCGGTAGTTACCCTGGCGGTAATCGTCCTGGGCCTTTTTCAGCACCTTATCCGCGCCGCCCATGTATTCGACAAACTTCTTCGCCGCCTGCTCTGGCGCCAGTTCGTCAAGGGTTGCCGGGTTGCCATCGAACCAGCCGAGATAGAACACGTAGGTGGCTTTCACATCATGACTTACCGAACCATAGTAGCCGCGGCTTGCCCACTGTTTTTCCAGCGATGGCGGCAGCTTAAAGTTAGCGGCGATTTCATCACGGGTCAGCCCTTCGTTGGCCATGCGCAGAGTCTGGTCATTGATATAACGATACATATCGCGCTGACCTTTCATCAGCTTAACGATGTTGTCGTTACCCCAGGTCGGCCAGTGGTGCTGGGCAATAATGACTTCGGCATCGTTGCCCCAACGTTCGATGGCGGCATTGATATATTTCGACCAGGCCAGCGGATCGCGAATTTTTGCGCCGCGCAGCGAATAGGTATTGTGCAGCGTGTGGGTCACGTCTTCCGCGGCTTCGATCATTTTCTTCTCTTTGACGTACCACAGCATTTCTGACGGTGCCTCAGAGCCGGGGGCCATCATAAAGTCGTAGGTCAGGCCGTCGATCGTTTCTTCCTGCCCGGTGTGCGTAATATAGTGAGTTGGCTGCAGCAGGGTCACGGTACCGGCGGAGGTGGTGGTGCCCAGTCCGGCGCCGACCTGGCCTTTAGCATCAGGCTTCAGCAGGTTACCGTACATATAGCTGGCGCGGCGGCTCATGGCGTTGCCGGCCATAATGTTCTCTGATACGGCTTCTTCCATAAATCCGGCCGGGGCGTAAATTTTAACTTTGCCCGATTTCACATCGGCTTCATCCACCACCCCGCGGATACCGCCGTAGTGGTCAACATGGCTGTGGGTGAACAGAATGGCCACCACCGGTTTTTTACCGCGGTTTTTGAAGTACAGCTCCAGACCTTCTTTTGCCGGTTCTGCGCTCAGCAGCGGGTCAATAATAGTGATCCCTTTCGCGCCCTCAATAATGGTCATATTGGAGAGGTCAAGATTACGGATCTGATAAACACCGTCGGTGACTTTGTACAGACCGCTGATGTTGATCAGCTGCGACTGACGCCACAGGCTCGGATTGACGGTGGCCGGCGCTTTTTCCCCTTCTTTGATGAAGTCGTATTTTGCCGGGTCCCAAATAACGTTACCCTGTTCGCCTTTAATGACGTCCTGTGGCAGGGCGGCAACAAAGCCTTTATGTGCATTGTCAAAGTCGGTTTTATCAGCAAACGGCAGCGTGTTATACAGCGCGTTATTTGCCTGCTGAGTGGCTGCGGTGGCCTCTTTCGGCATAATCTGCGCGAAAGCAGAAACCGACAGCGTTGTTAAAACACCGGCCAGTGCCAGATGTTTTGCGATTTTATTTAATTTCATTGAAGGGCCTCTTGGATAATTATCGTCGGCGGTAAAGAATAATGATGAAACGACGAAAGCAAATCTGGATTCATTGTTGACCATTGTAAGGAAAATGCATGCGGGCGATAGTCCCATATGGGACTGGTCAGCAAGCGGAGTAATACCGTAGTGAATAAGCGTGATATTCGCTGCTATACTAAAGCCGACAGCCACCGGTGCTGGAAGGAGAAACGCGTGAATTTTCAGGAAGTACACAGCTATTATCAAACGCTGAAAATAGATACCTATCTCGCAGAAATAATCGAGGAAGGCGAAGCGTTATCCGTAGGAATAAATAAAAAAATAGAATTAAACCCCGGCTATATTTATTTTTGCATGGCTGGATCGATCGCGATGTTCATGCCCGGGAATGGATTAATTGTCGGTAATACCATTGAACATATGCCGGTTGGCCTGCTGGAAAGGTATTGTCCGCTGGCGAAGTTTGAATATAGTGCGGTGACGCCGGTAGAACTGATCAAAATACCCTATGCCGCGTTCGACCGTATTTTTATCCACAATAACCCGCAGCGCGTTCAGGAGCTGGTGACGATCATGGCGTACATGACTATCTTCACGCTCGATCTGCACAACGAACGTCGGCAGCTGACCAGCTATCAGACGATTCGGCCGATGCTTTTTCGGTATCTTTACCGCCAGCAAACCCATAAAGGCGAAAATGAAGGGCTGGCGCTGTTTATCATTAAGCGAACGAACCTGTCGCGGACTCACGTTTTCCGGGTGCTGGCTGACCTGAAAGCCGGGGGCTACATCACGATGGTGAGGGGCAAGCTGATCTCCATCGATCGGCCGCTGCCGGAGGAGTACTAGGGGATACTCCCGCAGCCGGGGCTGCGGGAGCGAGGCGTTACGGCGTGACGATATTGAACCAGAATTCAAACTTGTCCATATAGCCCAGCATCTCGTTCAGCTTCTCACCGTTACCGGTGACCTTCACTTCGCCCTTATCTTCAGCCTGTTTCAGGGTCTCTTCTTTCAGGATGATTTTGTTGAGCGTCGCGCGGTCAAGCACGATGGTTGCATCGGCATCTTTCGCTTCGGCATTGGCGGTGTGGTTCAACACGCCGTTTTCCAGCTCCAGCTTGTATTTGCCGCCGTCATTGCCGAGGTCGATGTTAAATACCGCTTTGGCCTTACCGGCTTTTTCACCGTTGATATGCACGGCCAGGTAGTCGAAGAACATTTCTGGCGTCATGGCGCGCACGGTGTCCGGGCTGGCGGTGTTCGGCGTCGGCAGTTTCTGCACGCCGTTACGCAATTCCTGCGCACCGGTGAGGTAGAAGTTACGCCACGGACCGGATTCGGCCTGATAGCCCAGCTGCTCCAGGGCATCCGCTTCGAGGTTACGCGCATCCTGGTTTTGCGGATCGGCGAAGACAATCTTGCTGACCACCTGGGCGACCCAGCGGTAGTTACCCTGCGAGTAGTCTTCTTTCGCTTTCTTCATGATGGCATCGGCGCCGCCCATGTATTCCACGAATTTCTTCGCCGCTTCTTCCGGCGGCAGTTCGTCGAGGGTCGCCGGGTTGCCGTCAAACCAGCCGAGATACAGCACGTAGGTGGCCTTCACGTCATGGCTGACGGAGCCGTAGTAACCGCGGTTCGCCCAGGTCTGTGCCAGGCTGTCCGGCAGCTTGAATTTGGCTGCGATTTCGTCACGGGTCAGCCCTTCGTTGGCCATGCGCAGGGTCTGGTCGTTGATATAACGATACAGGTCACGCTGGCTTTTCAGCAGGTTAACGACGTTTTCGTTGCCCCAGGTCGGCCAGTGGTGCTGAGCCATGATGATCTCAGCTTTATCACCCCAGCGTACAATCGCTTCGTTGATATATTTCGACCACGGCAGCGGTTCACGAATTTTCGCGCCGCGCAGGGAGTAGGTGTTGTGCAGGGTATGGGTGACATCTTCCGCCGATTCGATGAGTTTCTTCTCTTCGATATACCACAGCATTTCGGACGGCGCTTCGGAGCCCGGCGCCAGCATAAAGTCGTAGGTCAGGCCGTCGATAACTTCTTTCTGCCCGTCCTTCTCGATGATATTGGTCGGGGCAATCAGGGTCACGGTACCGGCGGAGGTGGTGGTCCCCAGCCCGGCGCCCACCTGGCCTTTGGCATCAGGCTTGAGCAGGTTGCCGTACATGTAGCTGGCGCGACGGCTCATGACGTTACCGGCCATGATATTTTCCGCCACCGCGGCTTCCATAAAGCCGGACGGCGCATAGATTTTGACTTTGCCCGCTTTCACGTCGGCTTCATCGATCACGCCGCGCACGCCGCCGTAGTGGTCAACGTGGCTGTGGGTGTAGATAACCGCCACGACCGGTTTTTTACCGCGGTTTTTATAGTACAGATCCATCCCCACTTTCGCCGTTTCGGCGGAAACCAGCGGGTCAACCACGGTAATCCCTTCTTTCCCTTCGATGATGGTCATGTTGGACAGGTCGAGGTTACGAATCTGGTACACGCCGTCGGTGACTTCAAACAGACCGCTGATGTTGATCAGCTGAGACTGGCGCCACAGGCTCGGGTTAACGGTATCCGGCGCTTTTTCTCCCTCTTTAATGAAGGCGTACTGCTGCGGATCCCAGACCACGTTGCCTTGCTCGCCTTTGATGACCTCGGTAGGCAGGGCGGCGATAAAGCCTTTGTGGGCGTTGGTGAAATCGGTGTTATCGGAGAAAGGGAGCTGATTATACAGTGCGTCATTCGCTTGCTTTGTTGCTGCTGTTGCCTCTCCCGGTGCAACCTCAGCCCAGGCGGGAAGGGTAATGGCCGATAGCATTCCTGCTAATGCCATTCCTTTCACTATGGGGGTTAAGCTCATTGGAATCCTCATGTTTTCGTTGATTCACTCGGTATTTTCGATATGACGTCATGTTAAGATTTGTAACACTTACTTAAACAATAACCGCTTGTTTCCATTGATCAAGTTTATGGTTACAAAAATGTTTATTTAGTTAATAAATGGTATTGGCGGCGTTGGGGGGATCGCGGCGGGGCGCTTGCGTCAGGCGTCGGCTTCCCGTAACCTGCCTGCAGAGAACGTTTATATCTTCTCAATGACTCGGGGTGCCCTTCCTGGTGAAGGCTGAGAAAGACCCGTACCACCTGATCTGGATAATGCCAGCGTAGGGAAGTCAGAGACCAAAGGGTCGTTGCTTCTTCATCGCCTGGCTGGAGCAAACGATGCAAGCTGAGCCTCTCAATCCCGCGCATATTGCGCATCTGCAACATCTTTTTCGCCGTCATTCCCCCCTTGTTCACTGCATGACTAACGATGTGGTACAGACCTTTACTGCCAACGTACTGCTGGCGGTCGGCGCCTCGCCCGCGATGGTGATCGATCCGCAGGAAGCGAGCCAGTTTGCGGCGCTCGCGGATGCGCTGCTGATTAACGTCGGAACCTTAACCGTCGACCGTGCGCAGGCGATGCGCGCCGCGGCACTCAGCGCGCAAAACGCGGGCAAACCGTGGGCGCTGGATCCGGTGGCGGTCGGGGCGTTAACCCTGCGCAGCGCGTTTTGCCATGAATTGTTGAGCCTGCAACCCGCCGCCATTCGCGGCAATGCGTCTGAGATTATGGCGCTGGCCGGAATGAGCGCCGGCGGACGCGGGGTCGATACTACCGATACCGCGGCGGCGGCGCTGCCCGCCGCACAGGCCCTGGCGCGGCAGATCAATACCATTGTCGCGGTGACCGGCGAAGTAGATTACGTCACCGACGGCCAGCGTACGCGTGCGGTCAGCGGCGGCGATCGGTTGATGACCCGGGTCGTGGGGACCGGCTGTGCGCTTTCGGCGGTGGTGGCGGCCAGTACCGCCATGCCTGGCGATCGCCTCGAAAACGTTGCTGCCGCCTGCGGGCTGATGAAACAGGCGGGCGGCGCGGCGGCGCGCGGCAGAGGGCCGGGCAGTTTTACCCCGGCATTTCTTGACGCGCTGTACGGGGAGAACAACGGATGAAACGAATTAATGCGCTGACTATTGCCGGTACTGATCCCAGCGGCGGCGCGGGGATCCAGGCCGACCTGAAAACTTTCTCTGCCCTCGGGGCCTATGGTTGTTCGGTGATCACCGCGCTGGTGGCGCAAAACACCCGCGGCGTGCAGTCGGTCTATCGCATCGACCCGGATTTTGTTGCCGCACAGCTGGATTCGGTATTCAGCGACGTCCGTATCGATACCACGAAAATTGGCATGCTGGCGGAAACGGATATCGTGGAAGCCGTGGCGGAGCGTCTGGCGCGCTATCAGATTGACAACGTTGTCCTGGATACGGTCATGCTGGCGAAAAGCGGCGATCCGCTGCTCTCGGCTTCGGCGGTGGCGACGCTACGCACCCGCCTGCTGCCGCAGGTTTCGCTGATCACGCCGAATCTGCCGGAGGCGGCGGCGCTGCTGGATGCGCCGCACGCGCAGAGCGAGAAAGAGATGCTGGAGCAGGGGCGGGCGCTGCTGGCGATGGGCTGCGGCGCAGTGCTGATGAAAGGCGGTCATCTCGACAACGCGGAAAGCCCGGACTGGCTGTTTACCCGCGATGGCGAGCAGCGCTTCACCGCGCCGCGGGTCCAGACTAAAAATACGCACGGAACCGGCTGTACGCTCTCCGCGGCGCTGGCGGCGCTGCGCCCGCGCTATCGCGACTGGGGAGAGACGGTTGCCGAGGCGAAAGGCTGGCTCTCTGCGGCGCTGGCGCAGGCGGATTCGCTGGAGGTGGGCCACGGTATCGGGCCGGTTCACCATTTCCACGCGTGGTGGTAAGCCTGATATACTGGCGTGAGAATTCTGCCAGGAAAAGATAAATGGAACAGGCGCATACCCGGTTAATTAGCCAGCTTGTTGAACGGATTGCGGCGTCGGATAACGCGCCGCTCTATCTGAAGTTTGCCGACACGATTAAGGATGCCGTGCGCAGCGGCTGGCTGGAAAATGGCAATATTCTTCCCGGTGAACGCGATCTCAGCCAGCTGACCGGCGTGTCGCGCATCACCGTCCGCAAAGCGCTCCAGCTGCTGGAAGACGAAGGCGTGGTGACCCGCTCGCGGGGTTACGGGACGCAGATCAACAATATCTTTGAATATTCGCTGAAAGAAGCGCGCGGCTTTACTCAGCAGGTGGTTTTACGCGGCAAGAAGCCGGATACGCTGTGGGTGAATAAACGCGTTGTCAAATGTCCGGAGGAGGTTGCCCGCCAGCTGGCAATCGCGGTGGGCAGCGATGTATTTATGCTCAAACGCATTCGGTATGTTGACGAGGACGCGGTCTCGCTCGAAGAGTCCTGGGTGCCTGCGCATCTGATCCATGACGTCGATGCGATCAGCGTCTCGCTGTATGACTACTTTCGCAGCCAGCAGATTCTGCCGCAGCGGACCCGCTCGCGCGTCAGCGCCCGGATGCCGGACGCCGAATTTCAGTCGCATATTAAAATGGACAGCGCCATCCCGGTGCTGGTGATCAAACAGGTTGCCCTCGATCAGTACCAGCACCCCATTGAATACAGCATCAGCTACTGCCGCAGCGATCTATACGTTTTTGTGTGCGAGGAGTAGCGCTTCGCGGTGCGGGGCGCAATCGCCGCCCCGATGGCCCACGACCCAGGCCGCAACGGCATTCCCCAGCGTCACCGCCTCCCCCAGACTCCAGCCGGCGGCCAGCCCGGCAAGCGTACCGCCGGCGTGACTGTCCCCGGCGCCGATCGTATCGACGACCGTGGTCGGGAAAGGGGCGGCGAGACCGCTCTCCTGCGGGCTGAAATAGCAGGCGCCTTCTTTATCCAGACGCACAATCAGCGGTGCGGCATATTTCTTCAGCCAGGCGGCGCCAAATGCGCTGACCTCGGGCGAAAATCCGTGCGCTTCAGCCGCGATGACGGCTTCCTGGCGGTTGACGGAAACCAGTGGCTTCAGGGCCATCAGACGCGTCATCAGCGTTTCGGGAATATCGGCAATCCGCGGGCCAAAGTCGATAAAGGCGCTTACCTGCGGCTGCCGTTCCAGCCAGGAGACCAGTCGTTCGCCGCTGGCGGATGCCAGCTGATAGCCGGAAAGATAGACCAGGCTGCCGGAGGGGGCATGCACGCGTTCGAGCCACGCATCACACCACTGATTTTCCACACCGCTGAAGGACATAAAGGTCCGCTCGCCGTCCGGCTCTACCAGCGCCAGGCACCAGCCATTGTCGCCGTCTGCCTGGCTGATGACGCTGGTTAACCCCTCTTTGGCGAGGCGCTGGCGGATAATTTCCGCCCACACGCCCTGGCCAATCGGCAGCGCATTTTGTGCATCGATCCCCAGCCTTTTTAAGGTCACGGCGATGTTTAACGCGCAGCCGCCGACATTAACGCTCTGTTGCTGCAGTTCGATATCACATCCGCGCCAGGGCAGAGCATAGGCGTCGGCGATCACGTCAATCACCGCGGCGCCGAGGACGGTGACCGGACGTTGCGCCTTCAGCGTGGCCAGTTTATCCGTTAACTGTTGGGCATTCATTCGGCCTCCCGCTGCTGACGATAGTGCATCAGGGCATCGGCGTAGCGCGTGAAGTCCAGCTTATTGACCTCGTCCAGGCGTGCCTTGAAAGCACTATCGATGGCGGAAATCCCGTGTAACGCGCCGCAAATCGCCGTCGCCATGGCCCCGATGGTATCGGTATCGCCGCCCAGATTGGCGCAGAGAATGGCGCAGCGGTTAGGGTCGGTACCGGCCAGTTCCACCATCGCTATCGCGCACGGGACGGATTCAATGGTGCTGGTTCCGGCGCCAATCAGCTGATAAAGCTGCTCGCTGGCAGACTCGAGGCCATCTGCCTGGCGTACGGTGCGTAACGCCAGCTCAATACGCAGCGCCAGCGAGGCGCTAAAGGTTGTGGTCTTCTGTTCCTGCGCGTGGCGCGCCACGGCCGGCAGGGCGTCAACAATCGCTGGCCAGCCGGCGCCGTCAACGGCGCGGGAGATTGCCCAGGCGATAACCGTCGCGCCGGCGATGGCTAAATCCGATTTATGCGTCGGGCTGGAGGCCGCGGCCACGTCGCTGATAAATGCATCAAGATTGTCGCCCGGCAGCAGGCAGCCCAGCGGCGAGGCGCGCATCGCCGCGCCGTTGGTCACGCCGTTATTGTCCAGTTCGCTTACCGGTTTGCCGTTGCGAATCGCGTTGAGAGCAATTTTCGATGTCGGTCCTAAGACGTTTTTATTAAATGCATCAAAGCCTTCTGCCCAACGCAGAATATGTCGGCCAATGACATCCGGGACGATCTGCCCGTCGCATTCGATAATGGCGTCAGCGAGGCACAGGGCCATCGAGGTGTCATCGGTAAATTCCGCCTCGGCAAAGTAGCAGGCGGCGTTATTCTCCGCCGGGCCCGGCAGGAAGCGGTCGATCCAGCCAAAATGGGCTTTCACCCGCGATCGTGGCCATAGCTCTGACGGCATGCCCATCGCATCCCCTAACGCCTGCCCGTAAAGAGCACCGAGAATACGTTCTGCTTTCATTTCACTTCCCCTTGTTTAAGCTCAGCATTTTCTGTATCGACGTCGATGGTCGTAATTTCTTTGTCCGATTCCCGGAAAAACACCATGAACAGCACGGCGATAATCGCAATCATTATGGCGCCGAACGTCCACATGCCCGCCCAGTTGAAGGTGAGCCCGTTGACGGGTTGCGGGTAGGCGAACATTTTTTCCATCATCACGCCGCCGAGGCGGTAACCGAGCAGGCTGCCAAAGCCCTGGCAGCAGAGCGTAATTAACCCCTGGGCCGCATTACGCATCGATACCGGCGCCTTCTTATCAACGTAGATATAGGCGGTAACGTAGTAAAAATCGTAGCTGACGCCGTGCAGCAGAATGCCGAGGAACATCAGCGTATAGGTGAAATAGTTCTCCGCGCCGCCGAAGACAAAAAAGCCATAGCGAATGGCGGCGGTGATCAGACCAAGTAACAGAACCTTTTTAATACCAAACCGTTTAGTAAAGAACGGCAGAGCCAGCATAAAGAAGATTTCAGAGAACTGGCCGAGGGTCATCCATCCGGTGGCGTGCTTCATGCCGGCTTCGGTGAGGTAGCCGTTGGCGAAGATGTAATAGAAGGCCAGCGGCATGGCAAACAGAAAAGAGCAGAAGAAAAAGACGAGGAAGTTTTTGTCGCGCAGCAGGATTAACGCATCCAGCCCCAGCATCACTTTCAGGTCCAGTTTTCCACGGCTTTTCGGCGGCGTGTCCGGCAGGAACAGGGCAAAGACGCCGAGCAGCGCAGAGCTGCCGGCGGCAATCAGCAGCGGGACATTGGTGGGCGAAATGTCGCTCAGACCGAACATCTGCGGTAAAAATCCGCATACCAGCCCGGAGCCGATCCAGCCGATCGTCCCCATCACCCGAATCCGCGGGAAATCGCGCTCAACGTCCGCCACGTTAGAAAAGGCGATGCTGTTGGTCAGCGCAATGGTCGGCATGTAGGTTAACGAGTAGGCGAGCAGGAGCGGGAAGAAGCCGCCGAAGGTCGTCTGCTGCGCGGCGAAGTACATCAATATCGCCCCGGCGAACATCAGCACCGCCAGCACTCTCTGTGCGGAAAAGAAGCGGTCGGTCAGCGATCCCACCAGGATCGGCGAAAGAATCGCGGCGATGGCGGTACAGGCATAGGACCAGCCGATTTCACCGGCGCTGAAGCCGCTTTTACTCAGCCACAGCCAGAGAGGGACAAACCAGGCTCCCCAGATAAACCATTCAACGAACATCATGAACGACAGCTTTGCTGTAGTTTTCATCTTTAGATCCTTCATGACAGGTATGGTACGCCTTTAAGATACCACTTGATAATACCTTTAAAATACCTTTGAGCGGATTGTTTGAGCAGGCTAACACTTTTTGTCCCTGAATCGTGCCAGCTGAAATGGCTGAAAAGTGCGATTCCGGCTGGAAAATATGCTAAGACGGTACCAGGCTTAACCTGCCCAAATAAGTGGGTCAGGATAATACATGCCGGCTGCGGCCGGCACTTACGGGAGCATAGCTATGACTGATATTACGCAGTTGCTTGGCAAAGATGCCGACAGCCTTTTACAGCACCGTTGTATGACCATTCCAGCCGACCAGCTTTATCTGCCGGGGGCGGATTACGTTGACCGGGTCATGGTGGATAACAATCGTCCGCCGGCGGTGCTGCGTAATATGCAGACCCTGTACAATACGGGGCGCCTGGCCGGAACCGGATACCTTTCCATCCTGCCGGTAGACCAGGGCGTGGAACACTCGGCGGGCGCCTCTTTTGCCGCCAACCCGCTCTACTTTGATCCGAAAAATATCGTCGAACTGGCTATCGAAGCCGGTTGTAACTGCGTAGCGTCCACCTATGGCGTACTGGCCTCGGTATCGCGTCGGTATGCGCACCGCATTCCCTTCCTGGTGAAGCTAAATCATAACGAGACGCTGAGTTACCCGAACACCTTCGACCAGACGCTGTACGCCAGCGTTGAGCAGGCCTTTAATATGGGGGCGGTGGCGGTGGGCGCGACGATCTATTTCGGTTCCGAAGAGTCGCGTCGGCAGATTGAAGAGATCTCCGCGGCGTTTGAACGCGCGCATGAACTGGGGCTGGTGACCGTGCTGTGGGCCTATCTGCGTAACCCGGCGTTTAAGAAAGATGGCGTCGATTATCATGTGTCGGCCGATTTAACCGGGCAGGCTAACCATCTGGCGGCCACCATTGGCGCCGATATCGTGAAGCAGAAAATGGCGGAAAATAACGGCGGCTATAAGGCGGTGAACTTTGGTTACACTGACGATCGCGTCTATAGCAAGCTGACCTCGGAGAATCCTATCGATCTGGTCCGTTATCAGCTGGCGAACTGCTATATGGGACGCGCCGGGTTGATTAACTCCGGCGGCGCGGCGGGCGGTGAAACTGACCTGTCTGATGCCGTACGTACGGCGGTCATCAATAAGCGTGCGGGCGGGATGGGGCTGATTCTCGGTCGTAAAGCGTTTAAAAAATCGATGAGCGACGGCGTGAAGCTGATCAACGCCGTACAGGATGTTTACCTCGATGGCAAAGTGACGATCGCCTGATCCTGTATGCGGTAAAAAAATTGCTCTGTCGGGCGTCATGCTGGCCACTTAAGGTGACCAGCATTTTTTTTGCTTTATCACCGGCGAGGACAGCCTCGCCTGCAGACGTGTTGAAAACCTGACAGCGCCGCATAAAAAACCGCCAATCTCTGTGAGGTGACGGATTCTTACACCTTTGCCGGATCGGTCAGCCGACCCGTAAACGATCGGCATTACTCTCTGTCGGGAAGGGGTTTTTATGCTCAGGAGACGCTCGTTTTCAGCGCGACGGCGACGGAGGGGCGGGTCACGCCCGGCTGCTCGACGCGAATATAGGCGCAGAGGAAAAAGGCCAGCACGTACAGCGCGGTGTACGCCACCACCACCCCAATCGTACTGAAGTACGGCAGCAGCACCACCGCAATCGCCGGCGCCAGGAAGTTGGACAGCCCCGCCGACAGGTTGTAGACCGAAATGGCCGCCCCTTTATGCTGCGGCTCCAGCGCCGGGAAGACCGCCGCCATCGGCACAAACGCCGCCACAAAAATCCCCAGCGCAATCGCCGGCACCAGCGCCATGGCAAAGTTATGCCCGAAATGCTGCGGGATGTAGTAAAACGCCAGGCTCGACAGCGCCATCCCGATACAGCCAAACCAGCGAATCACCTTCATCCAGCCCATCTTCTCCGCCACGATCCCCCAGAAAACGTTAGAGAAAATGGTGGTGAAGAAGAAAGCCGCCCACACCTGGAGCCACTCGGAGGTGGTAAAGCCCAGCTCATCGACAAACATCAATGGCATGATCACCGCAAAGCCAAACAGCGACAGGGTGTTGATGATGCGCACCATGCTGGAAAGCAAAATATTACGGTTGGTGTAGAGCAGGGTGGCGGCGCGCCCCAGCTCGGCAAACTTCTCGCGGGTGGTGAGGTTCTGCATATGGCGCGGCGTCTGAATATGGCGCAGCGAGACGAGGGCGATAATGCCGCCGGTGACGCAGAACACCAGCGCCAGCCACAGGGTGCCCAGCTCGCCGATGTGCGGGATGGTAAAGCTCGGGATATAGCTGCCGAACACGCCAATACCAATTGAGTAAACCGCCCAGAACCAGCCCAGCGCCGAGCTGGCGCCGTCGCTTTTCACGTTGTGCACGATGGCGACGATAAAGGAGTAGAGGAACAGCGGGTAGGCAAAGCCGCGAATACCGTAGAACAGCAGGATCAGCGGGTAGTTGGCGTGGCCGAGGCCAAAAATCAGGAACAGCACGTGGAACACGCACCACAGCACAAAGCCGATCAGCATGGTTTTCTGCGGGGTGATGATCTCGGCGACCACGCCGGAGATCCACGCCGACAGGGCGGCGGCGAGGCCGTAGAGGGTAAAGGCGAAAGAAGCCTGGGCCGGGGTGAAACCCAGCTCCTTGATGTAGTGCGAGAGAAAAGCCAGCTCAAAGCCGTCGCCGGTCATAAACACGGCGATGGCGATGTATCCCCAGATCAGATTCAGCGGCAGACCGAACCACTGTTTGCTATTCACGGACATAATGACCTCGTTTTCAGGGTGCAGGAAGACACTCCGGTGTCGTCACCGGAGGTTTTTTTATTATTAAAAGAGTGGGGCAGAGTCTCGGGACGCTACTCCCGAATCAGCCGGGCGGCCTGTTGCAACGCCAGGTAAGCTTCGTAGCGACGCTGATGAAGCGCTTGATATTGCGTCGTACAGCGGTAGGTTTTATCTACCCGGGTGAATTGCTTCATCGCTTCCGGCAGCGAGGCGGAAACCCGGCCGGCCACGGCGCCCAGAATGGCCGAACCTAACAGCACCGGTTCGCTGCATTCGGTGCTGACAATCGTCATACCGCAGGCATCGGCCAGCAGCTGGCGCACCAGCGGATGCTGCCCTGCGCCGCCGCTGATGACGATATTCTCGCTGTTAATCCCGCAGGCCTTTTGCGCGTCAACAATCTGCCGCAGGCCGTAGCCGATACCGCATAATCCCGCGACGTAGAGCGCCAGCAGATTATCCAGATCGCGCTCCATGCCCAATCCGGCAATGACCGCTTTGGCATCCGGGTCCGCCAGCGGCGCGCGGTTACCTAAGAACTCCGGCACCACGTGCAGTCCGGCGGCGAGTCCGGCGGCCTCGGAAGGGGTCGCCACCTGGGCCAGCACCCGATCGGCGAGATAGACCGGCAGCGGTACGCCCGCTTCCTGTGCCAGCTCGCGTGCCTGCGCCGCCGCAGGATGGAAACTTAACAGCTGGTCGATGGCGGCGCCTGCCGCGCTTTGCCCGCCTTCGCTCAGCCACAGGCCCGGTACCATGGCAGAGTAGTAAGGCCCCCAGACGCCGGGCACGAAGACGGCGTCTGGGGTGGTAGTCATGGTGCAGGAGGAGGTGCCGAAAACATAGGCCATGTTGCTGACCGCGCCGTTGAGAACCCCCACGGTGCCGATACCGCCGGCGTGGGCATCAATCATGCCCACCGCTACAGGGGTACCGACCGGCAGGCCCATCTCGTGCGCCACTTCTGCGCAAAGGCCCTGACCGCACGGCGTTCCCGGGTCGACAATACGCTGGCCAATGCGCGCAAAGTTATCTTCGGCCAGATCTCCCAGACCAATCTGCCGGAAGTAGCCGGCATCCCAGCGCTGCTCATGGGCCAGGTAGGTCCATTTGCAGGTGACGGTACACACCGAACGAGCTAAGTCGCCGGTGGCGCGCCAGGTCAGGTAATCGGCCAGGTCGAAAAAGTGGCGCGCCTGCTCATAGATATGCGGGCGGTTCTCCTTGAGCCAGAGGATTTTCGGCGTTTCCATCTCCGGCGAAATCCTGCCGCCGACGTACTGCAATACGGCATGTCCGGTGGTGTTAATCTGCTCCGCCTGGCCGATGGCGCGGTGATCCATCCAGACGATGATGTTGCGGTCAGGATCGTCGGAAGGCCCGACCGCCAGCGGCTCTCCGTTTTCACCAACCACGACTAACGAACAGGTGGCGTCAAAACCAATCCCGGCGACCGACTCCGGCGGCATGCCGGAGTGCGCCACGGCGGTTTTAATACACTCGCAGACCGCCTGCCAAATCTGGCGGCTGGATTGTTCCACCTGGTTTCCCGCGCTGCGAAACAGGGTGATTTCCCGCGTGGCATGGGCAAGCAGCTTGCCCTGAAGGTTGAAGATGCCGGCGCGCACGCTGCCGGAGCCGACATCAACGCCAATAATGGTTTGGGTATCGTTATTCATAAAGCCGTCCTTAAGCCTCCCGGGTTAAATAATCACAGATCGACGCTGTTAGGCAGGATAACGAGATCGCGTACGGTCACGTTTTTCGAGCGCGTTACCATAAACAGCACCGACTCCGCGACTTCAATCGGCTGCATCAGGCTGCCGTTGGCCAGCGCCTCTTCCATTTTTTCTTTCGGCCAGTCGTCAAGCAGGGCGGTTACTACCGGGCCCGGTAAGACGGCACCGACGCGCACGCCGTGCTGCGAAACCTGGCGGCGGGTGGTGTGTACAAAGGCCTGCACGGCGAATTTTGAGGCGGTGTAAATCGGTTCCCAGATGACCGGCACGACGCCGGCGATGGAGCTGGTAAAGATGATGTCACCGGACTTTTGCGCAATCATGTGCGGGAGTACGCTGCGCACGCAGCGGAAGGCGGCGTTGGTATTGAGATGCAGGACGCGATCCCAGACGTCCGGGTCGCCTTCGGCCACCGGTCCGCCGATGTAGGCGCCGGCATTTGCATGGAAAATATCCAGTCGCCCGGTGAGATTGAGAATGCCGGCCAGAATATTATCGACCTGATCGGCCTGCATTAAATCCACCTGCAGCGCGAAGGCGTTTTCGCCGAGTTCAGCCACAATCTTAGTGAGTTTTTCGCCTTCCCGGTCGATCAGCACCACTTTGGCGCCCGCCGCGAGCAGGGTTCTGGCGCATTCGAGGCCGATACCGGATGCCGCACCGGTGACGGCGGCGACTTTACCATTGAGAGAAGTATTCATAGAGGATACAGAGTGGTTCATTTTATAATCCTTCATTGAGTCTGTTTGGTCAGTCGATCTGGTCCTCGATAAGCATGGGCCAGCGTTGATGTTATGCATGAAAAATTGTTAAGGTGTTGAATCAAAGCGTTATTTATAAATATGCGCTGAAAACTGAGCGATGAATAACGTCATTCGCCATGGAGCATAATGGTTGCTCAATCGATGAAGCTAATGTTGCGCCAGCTTCATCGATTGAGCAAGTGGGGAAATTAACAGCGAAATGAATTTGTGACGCAAGTTGGGAAAATGAAAAAAATCACTATCTACGATCTGGCGGAATTGTCCGGCGTTTCGGCCAGCGCGGTCAGTGCAATCCTCAATGGCAACTGGAAAAAACGGCGTATCAGCGCCAAACTTGCGGAAAAGGTGACGCGGATTGCTGAAGAGCAGGGCTACGCGATAAACCGCCAGGCCAGCATGCTGCGCAGTAAAAAATCGCATGTGATCGGCATGATTGTTCCCAAATACGACAACCGTTACTTCGGCTCCGTTGCGGAAAGCTTTGAAGAGATGGCGCGTGAGCGCGGTCTGCTGCCGATTATCACCTGTACCCGTCGTCGCCCTGAGCTGGAGATCGAAGCGGTGAAGGCGATGCTCTCCTGGCAGGTGGATTGGGTGGTAGCGACCGGGGCGACGAACCCGGATAAAATTACCGAGCTTTGTCAGCAGGCGGGGGTGCCTACCGTGAATCTCGATCTGCCGGGGACGCTTGCGCCGTCGGTCATTTCGGACAACTACGCCGGCGCCCGAGCGTTGACGGATAAGATCCTCGACAACAGCGCCAGGCGTCACGGCAGGCTGGCGCCGCTGACCTTCGTCGGCGGGCGCAGCAGCGACCACAATACCCTCGAACGTCTGCGCGGCTTTCGCGACGCGCACCAGGCGCGGGGCCTGAGCGTTCCCGATGAGAACGTGCTGGCTCCCGGTTATTCAAAGGGCAAAGTCGAGGCCTGTATGCAGGCCCGGTTCAGTACCCCGGAGGAACATCTGCAGGGGCTCTTCGTCAACTCGACGATTTCGCTGGAAGGGGTGGTCAGATGGCTGGCGCAGCTGGGATTAACCGGCACCGAGCAGCCGCCGATGGGCTGCTTCGACTGGGACCCGTTTGTCTATCTTCTCGGTCACGATATCGATATGGTGCAGCAGAATGTCCCGGCGATGCTGGAGGCGGTGTTCAGCATTATTGATGCCGGCGAGGCCCGCCAACAGCTGGTCGAGATCCCGCCGCTGCTGATCGGTAGCCGCGAACACCTCTGAGTCGTTGAGCGCGGCGGCGGCATGGCCTGCCGCTAGCGCGTCAGCAGCCAGCGGGCGGTGTGCTCATCCGTGACCAGGCCATTGATCCAGCCCCCCTTCAGCGCCGCCAGAATCGCCGGACGTTTATATTCTCCGCAGGCCACCGCAATGCGCGGGCACTGATTCTGGCGAATATCGTAGCTGGTGATCATCCGGTTGATATTACTCTCCACCACGCCGCCGTCGGCATCAATGAAGCGGCCGAGAATTTCGCCAATCCCGCCCTGGGCCGTCAGCTCATCCAGCTGCGCCTGGTTGATAAAGCCGTCTTTAAAGATGGGGCTGTTGGTGCCAAGCGGGCCGATGCCGACGAAAATCACGTCCGCCTGCTGCGCCACGCCTGAGACGTTGCGGAACAGGCGGCTGGTGCACCACATTTCATGTTCATCTACGGTTTGCGCGTAGCGCGGCGCGGGCCATTGATAATATTTGGCCTGGATTTTTCGCGCCAGCAGCAGAGGAACATCGTCGTAATAGTTGCACTGGCCGTCGGCGTCCATGGCGCTGATCAGCGCCACGCAGCGCGTATTCAGGCTGTCGAAGTCGATCCGCTGCATGGTCTTTTTCAGCGTCAGCCCGGAGCCGATGCCGATAATTTTCGCTTTATCATCCTGCAGATAGCGGGCCATCAGCTGGTAACAGCCGAAAGAGACGCTGTCCAGCGTGCTCTCTTCGCTCCACGCGGGAACGATATTGCAGTCGACCAGCCGGTATTTCTCCTGCAACAGCTGCGCGTAGTCGAGGCAGTTGGCCACCGGATGGTGAAGGCCGATCGAGACGATTCCCTCTTCTTTAGCGGCGGCGATCATTCGCTGTACCACCGGCCTTGAAGTCCCCAGCTGGCTGGCGATCTCGCTTTGATTCAGACCGGCAATATAGTACATCCATGCGGCGCGGACCTTCTGATCCAGCCTGATATCTTCTTCTTTACCCATGATTCCCTGCCTTAAGCGTATGGTCATAAACAGGCCCGGCCTCATTCGATCCGATAAAGGGTTCCCGCGGTCTCTGGCGTCAGGAGTCTGCATGGCGAATGATTCAGGTGATAGCCGCATTCTCGCCGCGGTTTTTAAATCAGGCAAGCTTTTGCTCTTATTTGGTCATTTGTAATTTTATTGGGTAATTGCTCTTTTGTGATCTATGGCTCTTATTTGGAACAAATGATCATCTACAGTGAGTCCCATCACTCAAGGAGATCAGAATATGAATCAGCAATTCACATGGCTTCACATCGGTCTGGGTTCATTTCATCGTGCGCACCAGGCGTGGTATCTGCATCGGTTGATCGCATCCGGCGATACGCGCTGGCATATCGCGGCGGGCAATATTCGTCAGGATGCCGAGCAGGTGGTTGAGGCGCTTATCGCCCAGAACGGGCGCTACGTTCTGGAAACCGTCAGCCCGGAAGGGGAGCGCGAATATGAAGAGATCGCCTCGATTCAAAAACTGCTGCCGTGGCAGAACGGACTGCAGCCGCTGATTGACGAAGGGGCAAACCCGCAGACCAAAGTTATCGCCTTTACCGTGACGGAAGGGGGGTACTACCTGAATACCAGCCATAAGCTGGAGACCAGCAATGCGGATTTAATTAACGATCTGCAGGGGGGCTGCAAAACCATCTACGGCACCATCGCACGCATTCTGGAAAAACGCATGGCGGATAACGCCGGACCGCTGACGCTGCTCAACTGCGATAACGTTCGCCACAACGGCGAGCGCTTTCACGACGGGCTGGTGGAGTTTCTCCAGTTAACCGGCAAGCGGGCGGTAATAGCATGGCTGGCGGCGAATGCGACCTGCCCGAACACCATGGTGGACCGCATCACGCCGCGGCCAGCGGCCGATCTGCCGGCGCGCATCAAGGCGCAAACCGGTATTGACGATAAAGCGCCGGTGATGGGCGAGACCTTTATTCAGTGGGTGGTCGAAGATAATTTCCGCGCTGAGCGTCCGAACCTGGAGGCCGTCGGCGTGGAGATGGTTGACTCGGTTATCCCTTACGAAGAGGCTAAAATCCGCATTCTGAATGCGTCGCACAGCTGTATCGCGTGGGCCGGTACGTTAATGGGTCAACGCTATATCCACGAAAGCACGTTGACCGATTTTATTTACGCTATTGCCGACCGCTACGTCACCGAAGATGTGATTCCGTGCCTCGGCGACAACGGAATCGATCTGGCGACCTACCGCGACGTGGTCCTTAAGCGCTTCACCAACCCCTATATTCAGGACACCAACCAGCGGGTTGCGGCGGATGGGTTCTCAAAAATCCCGGCGATGATCGCCCCGACCCTACAGGAGTGCTATCAGCGCGGTGCCCGCCCGGAGGCGACGGCCATGCTGCCCGCGCTGTTCTTTGTCTTTATGGAACAGTGGCACAAAGGCACTCTGCCTTACGAATACCAGGATGGCATTCTCGATGCTCAGGCGGTCCATGAAATGTTTGAATCCAGCGACCCGATTGCGCTTTATGCCAAAGATCGGGCGCTGTTTGGTTCCCTGGCTGAACGGGCTGATTTCCTGGCGCTGATGCGCGAGAAGATTGCCGCCGTCTATTCCCTGATTCAGTAGGAGCGGGCTATGTACTTAGGCATCGATCTTGGCACCTCGGAAGTGAAAGCGCTGGTTATTGATGAGAATAATGCGGTTGTCGCCAGCCATAGCGCGCCGTTGACTATTCAGCGGCTTCATCCGCACTGGTCAGAACAGGCGCCGCAGGCGTGGTGGGAAGCCACGGAATATCTGGTCGCCACACTGCGGGAAAAATGTGGCCATCACTGGTCCGCGATTAAGGCCGTTGGCCTCTCCGGGCAGATGCACGGGGCGGTACTGCTGGATAGCGGCGGGGAGGTGATCCGTCCGGCCATTTTGTGGAACGATACGCGCTGTGCCCAGGAGTGTCGTGAGCTGGAGGAGAGGGCGCCTGAGCTGCATCAGGTCGCCGGAAACCTGGCGATGCCGGGCTTCACCGCACCAAAACTGCTGTGGGTGCGCCGTCACGAGCCGGCAAACTTTCAGCGCACGGCAACGGTGATGCTGCCGAAGGATTATCTGCGCTACAAAATGACCGGTAAAAAAATCTCCGATATGTCGGATGCCGCCGGGACGCTGTGGCTGGACGTGGCGAAACGCGACTGGTCCGATGCGCTGCTGGATAAGTGTGGCCTGTCGCGCAGTCAGATGCCGACGCTGGTTGAAGGTTGCGAGGTGTCCGCCACCCTGGACCCGCAGGTTGCCGCGCGCTGGGGCCTGAATCCCTCGGTGGTGGTGGCCGGCGGCGGTGGCGATAACGCGGTCAGCGCGATCGGCGTCGGCGCGGTCTCGCCGGGCGATGCATTTATCTCGCTGGGCACTTCCGGAGTGTTGTTCGTGGTGACCGATGCCTATCGGCCGGCGCCGCAGTCGGCGGTGCACGCCTTCTGCCACGTCTTACCGAACCTGTGGCATCAGATGAGCGTGATGCTCAGCGCCGCCAGCTGCCTGCAGTGGTTCTGCCGTTTAACCAGTACCACCGAAGTGGCGCTGTTGGAAGAGATTGCCCAGTTGAGCGAGGAAGAGAAAGCCAACGCACCGTTCTTTCTGCCCTATCTTTCCGGGGAACGTACGCCGCATAACGATCCGGACGCGCGCGGAATGTTCTGGGGGATGACCCATTCCAGCCTACGTGCCCAGCTGGGTTACGCGGTGCTGGAGGGGGTGAGTTTCGGTATCAACGATGGCTTGCAGGTACTGAAAGAGAGCGGCACGCGGATTGAACAGTGTTCGCTGGTCGGCGGCGGCGCCCGCAGTCCGTTCTGGGCGCAGCTGCTGGCGGATATTCTTGCTATGCCGGTTGTGACCCACAAAGGCGGCGAAACCGGCGGTGCGCTGGGGGCGGCGCGGTTGGCCTGTCTGGCGGCAGGGAAACCGCTGGCTGCCGTCTGCGAAAAACCAGAGGTCTACCAGACCTGGCGCGCCGCGCCTGAACGCCATCACATTCTGATGCAACGCTATGCGCAATTTAAAGCGCTATATCTCAACGACCTGAATTACCGACATCACTGATTTTAATAATAAAAAATCCTCCGGTGGTTGCACCGGAGAGTCTTCCTGCACCCTGAAAACGAGGTCATTATGTCCGTGAATAGCAAACAGTGGTTCGGTCTGCCGCTGAATCTGATCTGGGGATACATCGCCATCGCCGTGTTTATGACCGGCGACGGCTTTGAGCTGGCTTTTCTCTCGCACTACATCAAGGAGCTGGGTTTCACCCCGGCCCAGGCCTCCTTCGCCTTTACCCTCTACGGCCTCGCCGCCGCCCTGTCGGCGTGGATCTCCGGCGTGGTCGCCGAGATCATCACTCCGCAGAAAACCATGCTGATCGGCTTTGTGCTGTGGTGCGTGTTCCACGTGCTGTTCCTGATTTTTGGCCTCGGCCACGCCAACTACCCGCTGATCCTGCTGTTCTACGGTATTCGCGGCTTTGCCTACCCGCTGTTCCTCTACTCCTTTATCGTCGCCATCGTGCACAACGTGAAAAGCGACGGCGCCAGCTCGGCGCTGGGCTGGTTCTGGGCGGTTTACTCAATTGGTATTGGCGTCTTTGGCAGCTATATCCCGAGCTTTACCATCCCGCATATTGGCGAGCTGGGCACCCTGTGGCTGGCGCTGGTGTTCTGCGTCACCGGCGGCATTATCGCCCTGGTCTCGCTGCGCCATATTCAGACGCCGCGCCATATGCAGAACCTCACCACCCGCGAGAAGTTTGCCGAGCTGGGGCGCGCTGCCACCCTGCTCTACACCAACCGTAATATTTTGCTTTCCAGCATGGTGCGCATCATCAACACCCTGTCGCTGTTTGGCTTTGCGGTGATCATGCCATTGATGTTTGTCGATGAGCTGGGCTTTACCACCTCCGAGTGGCTCCAGGTGTGGGCGGCTTTCTTCTTCACCACCATTTTCTCCAACGTACTGTGGGGGATCCTCGGCGAGAAACTGGGCTGGATGAAAGTAGTGCGCTGGTTTGGCTGCATCGGGATGGCGCTGTCGAGTCTGGCGTTTTACTACATCCCGCAGCATTTCGGGCATAACTTTGCCATGGCGCTGGTGCCGGCGATTGCGCTGGGGATTTTCGTGGCGGCGTTTGTGCCGATGGCGGCGGTCTTCCCGGCGCTGGAGCCGCAGCATAAAGGGGCGGCCATTTCGGTCTACAACCTGTCGGCGGGGCTGTCCAACTTCCTGGCGCCGGCGATTGCGGTGGTGCTGCTGCCGTACTTCAGTACGATTGGGGTGGTGGTGGCGTACACCGCGCTGTACGTGCTGGCCTTTTTCCTCTGCGCCTATATTCGCGTCGAGCAGCCGGGCTTTACCCTGAAGCCTGTGCCTGCGCGCAAAAGCGTTGAGTTTTCCTGACACAGTTCCCGGGCTGACAGGCGAGCCCCGTCAGCCCGGTTTGAGGTAGAAGATGAGCATCAAAGCGGTTATTTTTGACATGGATGGGGTGATTATTGATTCAGAAGCCCTGTGGCGGCAGGCGCAACGGGAGGCGCTGGCCAGCTGGGGGGCGACGGTCAGCGAGGAGGAGTGTGAAACGCTGACGAAAGGTAAACGACTGGACGATATTGCCCGCGTGTGGTGTCGGCACTGCCGGCTGGCGATTGCGCCACAGCAGCTGGAAGCGCTCATTTTACAACGCATCGTTGGATTAATTACCGCCAAAGGAGCGGCGATGAGCGGCGTCAACGAGACATTGGCGCATTTTCGTGGCCTGGGCTACCGGATTGCGCTGGCGACCTCCTCATCTCACCAGGTGATTTCCGCGGTACTCGATAAGCTCTCTCTGCGCTCCTGTTTTGATGTGATTTCCAGCGCCGATGATGAGGCGTGGGGCAAACCGCACCCGGCGGTCTACCTCTCGACCCTGGGCAAGCTGGGGCTGAGCGCCGGGGAGTGTCTGGTTATCGAGGACAGTTTTCATGGCTTTTGCGCAGCGCAGGCGGCGGGCATTGCCACGGTCGTGATTGCGCCAGACTGCCAGCATCCGCGTTTTGCCGCCGCCGTCGCCCGCCATCGCTCGTTACCGGAACTGCTGCAGACGCGCTCTGAGCCTGCTCTGGCCCTCGGGTAACGACCTTATCGGTGAGCGCAGAAGCCCTGGAGATGTAAACGGTCTTTTAATCTCTTCGTTCTGCGCTCACTTTCCACCTGGTATTATTTCAGCAGCGCGCAGTCCGGCGGCAGGCGGCAGCGCAGGGCGCCCGGGAGAATTTCCATGCGGAAATGCTTACCGCTCAGCGGCTCGCCATCGAGGTTAAAGGTCATCTCGTGCGGCGCGGTGATTTCAAACCACGACGACACGCCGTCCACCAGGTTAGGGGAGTTGTCGGGGTTCGCCAGGGTAGTAAACAGCGCGGGGAGCAGCTCTTCGCCGGTAAAAACCCGCAAATGCAGCAGACCATCGTTAATCAGGGCCTGGGGGCAAAGCTGCTGACCGCCACCGGCCTGACGACCATTACCGATACCAATAACCAGCGCGTTTCCGCTCCAGCTAAAGTTTTCGCCGCGGATTTCGCAGCGGTCGGGTTTCAGGGTGTCCATACGCATCAGGCCATGAATCAGATAGGAGACGCCGCCCAGCGCGGCTTTGAGTTTTTCCGGCGTTTCGGTGGTGATCCGGGTGCCGAAGCCACCGGTTGCCATATTAATAAAGCCGGTTTTGTCATTCACTCGCGCCACGTCTATGGCGATATCGCGGCCGACGATCGCCAGTTTCAGGGCGCTGGCGAGATCTTGCGGGATCCCGACGCTGGTGGCGAAATCATTGGCGGTACCCAGCGGCAGAATACCGAGCGGCACCTGGCTCTGACGTTGGACCAGCGCCGTGGCGACCTCATTGATGGTGCCATCGCCGCCGCCGGCAATCACCGTCCCCACCTTAAGCTGCAGCGCTTCATCGACAAAACGGACGGCATCGCCTTTTTCCCAGGTCACACGGACATGGATGTCGACACCTTCCTCGCGCAACAGCGCGATCGCTTCGCGCAACTGCGGCTCGTTAGCTCCTTTGCCATTGAGAATCAGTAAGCTGGCTGGAAACACGGGCATAGTTATGGCTTCCTTTTTGTACGAGATGCAGAAAGTGTACCCCATGAAGGCGAGGATGGACATTTTGTAAAACCGGACGGCGGCGAGAAAAGAAGGAGCGCACAGCGGCGTGATAAAAAATAAGCCCGCGTAAGGGAGATTACGCAGGCTAAGGAGGTGGTTCCTGGTACAGCTAGCATTTATGGGTTATGTTTTTCAGCAGGATGGATGATACCCGCTTCAAACGAAGCGGTGTGTGATCCGTTTCTAATATCCGTGCATCCTGAAAAAATAACCCTGATAAACTAGTTGCTATGCGGATTTCTGGTCGTCTGACCAGTAAAGTTGCGCATCAGCAGAGCATACTGCAGCTCCATCTCTTCCGGCACAGGTAACCATACTGTATAGCCATCGCCAGGGGCGACCGGCATTGCCTCGCCTTTGGCATTCACCATATGTTCAAGGGTGAAGTTAACGTTGCCCTGCGGGGTCATCAGCTCAAGGCTGTCGCCGACGGAAAATTTATTCTTCACCGCCACGGCGGCCAGCTGGCCGTTGCGCTCGCCGGTAAATTCACCGACAAACTGCTGGCGCTCGGAGAGGGAATAACCGTACTCGTAGTTCTGATAGTCGTCATGGGTATGACGACGCAGGAAGCCTTCGGTGTAGCCGCGGTGGGCCAACCCTTCCAGCGTTTCCAGCAGGCTTTCGTCAAACGGTTTACCCGCCGCGGCGTCATCGATAGCCTTGCGGTAAACCTGAGCGGTGCGCGCGCAGTAATAGAACGATTTAGTGCGGCCTTCGATTTTCAGCGAGTGCACGCCCATCTGCGTCAGGCGCTCGACGTGCGCAATGGCGCGCAGGTCTTTGGAGTTCATGATGTAGGTGCCGTGTTCATCTTCGAAGGCGGTCATGTATTCGCCAGGTCGTTTGGCCTCTTCAATCATAAACACCCGGTCGGTTGGCGCGCCGATCCCCAGCGTCGGTTCGACGGTCTTGACCGGAATCGACTCATGCTGGTGGACGATATTGCCGACGTCGTCTTCTTTGCCTTCCTGGACGTTATATTCCCAGCGGCAGGCGTTGGTGCAGGTGCCCTGGTTCGGATCGCGTTTGTTGATATAGCCCGAGAGCAGGCAGCGGCCGGAATAGGCCATGCACAGGGCGCCGTGGACGAAAATCTCGAGTTCCATCTCCGGGACCTGGCTGCGGATTTCGCCGATTTCATCCAGCGACAGTTCGCGGGAAAGAATGACCCGGCTCAGCCCCATCTGCTGCCAGAATTTAACGGTCGCCCAGTTAACGGCGTTGGCCTGGACCGACAGATGAATCTGCATATCGGGGAAGTTTTCCCGTACCAGCATGATCAAACCCGGATCGGACATAATCAGCGCGTCCGGCCCCATATCCACCACCGGCTTCAGATCGCGAATGAAGGTTTTCAGCTTGGCGTTGTGCGGCGCAATGTTGACGACCACGTAGAATTTTTTCCCCAGCTGATGGGCTTCATTGATGCCCAGCTGCAGGTTTTCATGGTTGAATTCGTTGTTGCGCACGCGCAGAGAGTAACGCGGCTGGCCAGCATAAACGGCGTCTGCGCCATAAGCGAAGGCGTAACGCATATTTTTCAGCGTTCCCGCCGGGGAAAGGAGTTCCGGTTTAAACATGATGTTCTCGTTCTGATGACAGGTCAGATTCGCCACACCTGATGCGGCGACTTGGGGAAGCACCGTTATGAACAGTGCCCACACATTAAGGGCGGGCATTGTAGCGCTGTGGGTAAGGAGAGTAAACCTTCCCCTTACCCCAATCTACCCGTGTGAAACGAGGAGGGGACCTACGCCAGGCGACAGGCGTCGGCCTCCCAGCGGTAGCCGACGCCGTAGACGGCGCGGATAAAGGACTGCTCGGCGTCCAGCGACTCCAGCTTACGCCGCAGGTTTTTGATATGGCTGTCGATCGTTCTGTCGGTCACCACCCGATAGTCATCATACAGATGATTGAGCAGCTGCTCGCGGGAGAAAACCTTGCCCGGCTCCTGCGACAGGGTTTTCAGCAGACGAAACTCGGCAGGAGTCAGATCCAGCAGCTTATCGCGCCATGAGGCCTGAAAACGGCCCTCATCGACAATCAGCGGGCTTTCCGCATCCAGCGCCAGCAGATCCCGACGCGGCCGGCAGCGGCGGAGGATCGTTTTCACCCTGGCGACGACTTCGCGCGGGCTGTAGGGTTTGCAGATATAATCGTCGGCGCCGATCTCCAGCCCAAGCAGGCGATCGATTTCCTCAATTTTCGCCGTCACCATCACCACCGGAACGTCGGAAAAGCGACGGATCTCCCGACATAGCGTCAGGCCATCGGTTCCCGGCAGCATCAGATCTAACAAGATCAAGTGCGGCGGGGTCTGGCGAACGTAAGGCAGAACCTTGTCGCCGTGATTAATCAGCGTTGGCGCATAACCTGCTGCGAACAGATAGTCGAGCAGCAACTGACCCAGTTTGGGTTCATCTTCCACGACAAGAATGCGTGGGGTATTTTCATCAACAGGTAATTCACTCATACGTCTCTCGGTGTATCACGTTCCAGAGGTAACTCTACTTTAATGCTAACCCCGCCAAAAGGCGAATGGTCGGCCCGTAAGGTGCCGCCGTGGGCAGCCACGATGTTGACACAAATAGCCAGCCCCAGTCCGGAGCCGCCGCTGGCGCGGTTGCGTGAACCTTCGGCACGATAAAAGCGCTCGCACAGCCGTTCCAGCTGTTGATCGCTGACGCCCGGACCGCTGTCGGCAAAATCAAGGATGATGCGACGGCCTGTCTGGCTGGCGCTGATCAGCAGACGTCCGCCGCTATCGGTATAGCGGAGGCTGTTTTCCAGCAGGTTATTAAAAAGCTGCATCAGGCGATCGCCGTCGCCAAATACCGTCGCGTTTTCCGGAAGCGAAACGGCGATGGTCAGCCCCCGGCTGGCAAAGCGTTCACGGAAAGCGCCCGCCGCGACTTCCAGCAGCGTAATGATATCCACGGAGGTTTTTTGATAGGCCAATGCGCCTTCGTCGGACATCGATAGCTGGTGTAGATCGTCGACCAGTTTGGTCAGGGTGGCGACCTCCGCCTGGAGCGAGGTCACGGAATCCGGGGTGAATTTGCGTACGCCGTCCTGAATCGCTTCCAGTTCGCCGCGCAGCACCGCCAGCGGGGTCCGCAGCTCATGAGAAATATCCGCCATCAGGTCGCGACGCATTTGCTGGTTGCGTTCCAGGGTGCTGGCGAGCTGGTTAAAATCCTGCGCCAGGCGGCCGAGTTCATCGCTACTACTGACCGCCACGCGGGTGGTGAAATCTCCCGCCGCCAGGCGGTGGGTCCCTTCGACCAGACGTTTGACCGGTGCCAGCAGGCCGCGCGCCAGCGGGAAGGTTGCCAGCGCAGCAAGGATCGTCGACAGAGCAACAATCAGCCAGCTGGTGCGCTTTTGCTGACGGTCAAAGTTAATATCGGTATTGCGCGTCAGACGCTCGACCGGTGACGCGATAACCGCGCCCACCGACACGCCGTTAACCACAATGTTGCGACGGCTGCCGTCTTCAGGCACCCGCTCGCGGGGGCCAACCAGCACTCGTCCTTTCTGATCGACAACCCAGAAAAGCGTGCGCCAGCCGTGCGGGGGCATATCCGGGCCGGGGCCGCGTGGACCGTCCGGCGGAGGACCATCCGGCGGAGGACCATCGGTGTCAGGGGGGCCGATGTCCAGGCGGCCGTCAGGCGTGCCGCCGGCGTTTGTTTTGCGCCCGCCGGGGAAGCGATCGTCGTTATCGCGATCGAACGACTTTAACAGCTGGAAAATAAACCGATCGTTATTGCGCAGAAATTTCCAGTTGCCGTGCAGGGCATACTGCTCGCTCAGCGCATCGCCCAGCATCGTCAGCCGCTGTTCATTTCCGCGCTTGATATAATCGATAAATCCGCGTTCAAAACTGATGCGCACCGCCCAGTGCATGCTGATCAGCAGCACGATGCAGGTGGCCAAAATCGCCAGGAACAGCTTGCCGGTAATACCGGGACGCCATAGCTTCACGGCTCACTCCTTTTATGTCGGGCGATAGCGGTATTGCTTGCAGTATCATCCGGAACGCGGGAAAAAAGGCATGCCGGCAGCGCGATAATCACCGCCATGCTCAGATAGGTATAGAGAAAGACCTGATGGGTGGTGGCGGCATCGGCGCTGATATGCTGTTGACCAAACAGGCCGAGCAGCATCCCGGCGAGGGTCACGCCAATACTCATCGACAGCTGCATGACCATCGACAGCATGCTGTTGCCGCTGCTGGCGAGATCATCCGGCAAATCTTTCAGCGTCAGGGTGTTCATCGATGAAAAGCGGCTGGAGTTGATCATCCCCTGCACAAACAGCACCACCGGCAGCAGCCAGTACCAACCGGCCAGGGCGACGGCCATAAACAGCAGGCTAACCAGCGCGAGACCCACGGTCGCCACCATTAAGACGCGGCGGTAGCCAAAGCGGTTCACTACCTGCACCACGATACGTTTCATGCCCATGCTGCCAAGCACCATCGGAATCATCATCATCCCGGCGTGAAACGGCGTAAAGCCAAGGCCAATTTGCAGGAATACCGGCGTCATAAAGGGCAACATACCGCTGCCGATGCGCCCGGCAAAGCTGCCGCTGAGCCCGAGGGAGAAGGTGCGGTTGCGAAACAGGTTCAGGCTGAACAGGGCGTTGTCGTTGCCCCGGGCGTACCATAAATAGAGCACAATCGAGGCCACGCCAATGACCACCAGCGCGCTCAGCAGCAGCGGGGATATCCCCAGCCCTTTTTTACCGTCGAGCGCGAGGGTTAAGGTCGCCATCCCCAGCGCCAGCAGGATAAAGCCAAACATATCGAAGCGCCGGGTCTGCAGCGTGTAGTTCGGCATCAGCCACAAGGTGGCGATGGCGCCGATAATGCCCACCGGAATATTGATTAAGAAAATCCAGTGCCAGGAGGCGTATTCCACCAGCAGGCCGCCGAGGGCCGGGCCAAGCAGCGGGCCGACCTGGCCGGGGAGCGTAACAAAGGTCATGGCCGCCATATACTGGGCGCGCGGAACGATTTTCATCACCGTCAGGCGACCGACGGGTACCATCATGGCGCCGCCGACGCCCTGCAGTACGCGGGCCAGCACCAGCTGATCGAGGGTTGCGGCCTGAGCACAAAATAGCGACCCGAGCGTAAACAGAATGATGGCGCTAAAGAAGATATTGCGTACCCCCACCCGGTCCGCCAGCCAGCCGCTGGCCGGCAGCATAATCGCCACCGTCAGGACATAGGAGACGATAACCATATGCATGTGCAGGGGGCTCTCCCCAAGGCTTTTAGCCATCGAGGGGAGGGCGGTATTCACGATGGTGGTGTCCAGCGACTGCATAAAGAAGCCGAAAGCCACTATCCATAATTGCCAGCGGACGCTGGAGGGCAGTTCTGTCATGTTATTCGCTTACCGGTTGGCTGAGTTTTCGCGAAAAACGCAACCGCAGACGGTCAAAGAACAGATAGACCACCGGCGTAGTGTAGAGGGTCAACAGCTGACTCATCACCAGCCCACCGACGATGGTGATCCCCAGCGGCTGACGCAGTTCCGAGCCGTCGCCGCCCGAGAGCACCAGCGGCAGGGCGCCAAACAGCGCCGCTAAGGTGGTCATCATAATCGGGCGGAAACGCAGCAGGCAGGCCTGGAAGATTGCCTCTTCCGGCGGCAGATTGCCGTTGCGCTGCGCCTCGAGGGCAAAGTCGACCATCATGATGGCGTTTTTCTTCACTATCCCAATTAATAGCATGATGCCGATCAGCGCAATCAGGCTAAACGGCGCGCCAAAGAGCTCCAGCGCCAGCAGCGCGCCTACCCCCGCCGAGGGGAGGGTGGAGAGAATCGTTAACGGATGCACATAGCTTTCGTAGAGGATCCCCAGCACGATATAGACCGTCGCAATGGCGGCCAGAATCAAAATAACCTGCGAGTTCATGGTCTGCTGGAAGACCTGCGCGGTGCCGGCATAGGAGCCCCGGACGCTGGAAGGCACTCCAAGCTGAGTCATCGCGCGGTTGATGGCATCGCTGGCTTCCGACAGCGATTTACCGGTCGGCAGGTTAAAGGAGATCGTCGACGCTGCCGACAATCCCTGGTGGTTGACCGACAGCGGCGCGTTAGCCGGCTGCCAGCGGGCGAAATAGGCGAGGGGGATCGGCTTACCTTCGCTGTTGATCACAAACATCTTATCCAGCGCGCTGACGTCCTGGGTATAAACCGGATCGACCTCCATCACCACTTTATACTGGTTCAGCGGCTGGTAAATCGTCGAGATCTGCCGCTGGCCGAAGGCGTTATTCAGCAGATTGTTGGCATCCTGAACGCTGATCCCGAGGCGCGACATGGTATCGCGATCGTAGATGAGGTCCATTTCGGCGCCGTTATCCTGCTGGTCAGAGTTGACGTCCGCCAGTTCCGGCAGCGCGGCCAGCGCTTTACGAATCTTCGGTTCCCATTCGCGCAGCGCCGAAAGATCGTCTGACAGCAGGGTGTACTGATAGCTGGCGTTGGCCTGACGGCCGCCGACGCGAATATCCTGCACCGCCATTAAGAACAGGTTGGCGCCCGGTTCTTTCGCCAGTTTTTTACGCAGCCGGTCGATAATCTGCTGCGCCGTTTCATGTCGCTGGTCGCGAGGTTTAAGGGTGATAAACATCATCCCGCTGTTCACCCGTGAGCCGCCGGTAAAGCCGGTCACGTTATCCACCGCCGGATCTTCGCGGATGATCTGCATAAAGTCCTGCAGTTTGCCGCGCATCGCCTGGAAAGAGATACTCTGATCGGCCTGAATACCGCCCATCAGCACGCCGGTATCCTGCTCCGGGAAGAAGGTTTTTGGAATAGAGATATAGAGCCAGACGCTGAGCGCCATGGTCCCCAACAGCACCAGACCGGTCATGCGGCTGTGTCTGAGGACCCATTTCAGCGATTTACCGTAGCCGCCCTGCACGGCGACCAGCAGGCGGCCGAAACCGCGGCTACGCGTGGGTTGAGAAGGTTTACCGCTCTTCAGCAGCCAGCCGCACATCATCGGCGTCAGGGTAAGGGAGACCGCCAGCGAGATGCCGATCGCCACCGATAAGGTGACGGCGAATTCGCGTAGCAGCCGCCCCGGCAGGCCGCCCATCAGCAGCAGCGGTAAAAAGACCGCCACCAGCGAGAGACTCATCGATAGCACGGTGAAGCCGACTTCACGGCTCCCCTGCAGCGCCGCCTGCAGCGGTTTCATCCCGGCCTCAAGATGGCGGGAGATATTTTCCAGCACCACGATAGCATCGTCGACGACGAAGCCGGTGGCGATGGTCAGGGCCATCAGCGACAGGTTGTTGAGGCTAAAGTCGCAAAGGTACATGGCCGCAAAGGTACCAATCAGCGAGACCGGCACCGCCACCGCCGGGATCAGCGTGGCTCTGCCGGAGCGCAGAAACAGGAACACCACGAGGATCACCAGCGCCACCGAGATCACCAGCGTCTGCTCGACTTCCTCCAGCGAGGCGCGGATGGTCGGCGAGCGGTCCTGGGCGATTTGCAGGTCGATAGCCGCCGGAATGGTTTTTTGCAGATCCGGCAGGCGGGCGCGAATGCTGTCGACCGTCTGGATGATATTGGCTTCCGGCAGCTTGCGGATCATCAGCAAAATTGCCGGCTTCGCGTTGGTCATCCCGGCGTTACGCACATCCTGCACCGAATCGCTGATCTGCGCGACGTCGCCAAGACGCACCGCCGCGCCGTTGTTGTAGTGTACGATCAGCGGCTGGTATTCCGCGGCGGTTTTGAGCTCATCGTTCGTTTGTACCTGCCAGCGCGAGCTGTGATCTTCCAGCGCCCCCTGCGGTCTACGGACGTTGGCGTTATCGATAGCGGTGCGCACGGCGTCCAGCGACACGCCCTGGTTAAACAGCGCCTGCGGGTTGAGGTCGACGCGCACCGCGGGCAGCGAGCTGCCGCCCACGTCGACGTCGCCAACGCCGTCAATCTGGGCGATGGTTTGCGCCAGTTGAGTCGAGGCAAAATCGTACAGCTCGCCCTGGGAGTAGGTATCCGAGGTGAGCGTGAGGATCATAATCGGCGCATCGGAAGGGTTGGCCTTGCGATAGGTCGGGCGGCTTGGCATGCCGCTCGGCAGCAGGCTTTGCGCGGCGTTGATCGCCGCCTGCACATCGCGGGCGGCGCCGTTAATATCGCGGTCGAAATTGAACTCCATAATAATGCGCGTGCTGCCCAGCGAACTGGTGGAGGTCATTTCCGACACGCCGGCGATCCGGCCGAGCGAGCGTTCAAGCGGCGTGGCCACCGACGAGGCCATGGTTTCCGGCGACGCGCCAGGCAGCGAGGCGCTGATCATGATCACCGGGAAATCCACCTGCGGCAGCGGGGCGACCGGCAGCAGACGGAAACCGAGTACCCCGCACAGGGTGATGGCGAGCGAAATCAGAATCGTCGCCACCGGGCGGTAAATGAAGAGGGCGAAAAACTTCATTTACGCCTCCTCCTCATGCCGTGGGAAGCGGCTCTTGATATACAGCGACAGGCGGTCGAAGAGCAGATAGATAACCGGGGTGGTGAACAGCGTCAGCACCTGGCTTAACATCAGACCGCCCACCATACCGATACCCAGAGGACGCCGTAGCTCGGCGCCGACGCCGGTGCTCAGCATCAGCGGCAGCGCGCCGAGCAGAGCGGCAAGCGTGGTCATCAGAATCGGGCGAAAACGCAGCAGGCAGGCCTGATAAATCGCCTCACGTGGCGGCATGCCCTGTTCGCGTTCGGCGGCCAGCGCAAAGTCGATCATCATGATGGCGTTCTTCTTGACGATACCAATCAGCAGGATAATCCCGATAATGGCGATAACGTCCAGCTCGCTGCCTGCCAGCCACAGCGCCAGCAGCGCGCCGACGCCGGCGGTCGGTAAGGTCGACAGAATGGTTATCGGGTGGATAAAGCTTTCATACAGCACGCCGAGCACGATATACATCGCCACGACCGCCGCCACCACCAGCCAGACGGTGTTGCCGAGCGCCGACTGGAAGGCGAGGGTGCTGCCCTGGAACTGGGTGCGGATATCGGTCGGCAAATCCAGCGCCTGTTCGGCGGCGAGGATGGCGTCGACCGCATCGCCCAGCGAGTAGTTATCCGGGACGTTGAACGAAATGGTGGTCACCGGGAACTGATCGAGATGGTTAATCGACAGCGGCGCGAAGCGCTGCTCGACGCTGGCGATGGACTTCAGCGGCACGATGCCGCCCCCGCTGCTGGTCAGGCGAATATTGTCCAGCGCCGCCAGCCCCGGCGTCTCCCGGGTGTCATGCTCCAGCACCACGCGATACTGGTTGGCCTGAGTGTAGATGGTCGAGATCAGCCGCTGGCCGAAGGCGTTATACAGCGCATTATCGACATCGGCCATGCTGATGCCGAGACGGCTGGCGCTGTCGCGATCGACTTTGATATAGGCGGCGAGGCCCTTATCCTGCCAGTCGCTGCTGACGTCGGAGAGCTGCGGAAGCGCCTGGAGACGCGTCAGCAGCTGCGGCACCCAGTTACTGAGGGCATCCAGCGAGTTCGCCTGCAAGGTGAACTGATACTGGGTCCGGCTGACGGTGGTATCGATAGTCAGATCCTGGGTCGGCTGTAGGTAGAGCTCGACGCCGGGGATCCCGTCCACCGATTTTTGCAGGCGGCTAATCACGGCCTGCACACGGTCGTCGCGTTCATCCAGCGGTTTGAGGTTAATCTGCAGGCGGGCGCTATTCAGCGCCGGGTTGGTGCCGTCCACTCCGACGTAGGAGGTCAGGCTCTCGACGGCCGGGTCTTTGAGGATCGCCGCGGAAACCTGCTCCTGGCGCTGCGCCATATTCGCAAACGAAGCGGACTGCGGAGCCTGTAACGTCCCCTGAATAATGCCGTTGTCCTGAATCGGGAAGAAGCCTTTCGGAATGAAGACCCACAGCATGATTGACAGCGCCAGCGTGCCTAAGGCCACGCTCAGGGTCAGCCACGGGTGATTCAGCACCCGGCTAAGCATCCGACCATACGCGGCGATGACCCGATCGAAGAAGCGCTCGCTGGCCCGCGAGAAGCGGTTTTGCTTACGCAGCGACTCGTGACTGAGCATGCGCGCGCACATCATTGGCGTCAGCGTCAGCGAGACGACGGCGGAAATTAATATTGCCACCGCGAGGGTAATGGCAAACTCGCGGAACAGCCGGCCGACGATATCGCCCATAAACAGCAGCGGGATCAGCACCGCAATCAGCGAGAAGGTCAACGAGATGATGGTAAAGCCGATCTCTCCGGCACCTTTCAGCGCGGCGGCGAGCGGCTTTTCGCCCTTTTCGATATAGCGCGAGATGTTTTCGATCACCACGATGGCGTCATCGACAACGAAGCCGGTGGCGATAGTGAGCGCCATCAGCGTCAGGTTGTTGATCGAGAAGTCGAGGAACACCATCACCGCGAAGGTGCCCACCAGCGACAGCGGCACGGCGACGCCGGGGATAATGGTCGCCGGTACGTTGCGCAGGAACAGGTAGATGATCATCACCACCAGCGCAATCGCCAGCATCAGCTCAAACTGGGTATCGCTCACCGACGCGCGAATGTTGGTGGTGCGGTCGGAAAGGACCTGCACCTTGACCGACTTCGGCAGGCTCTCGGTCAGCTGCGGCAGCATCTGACGCACGCTATCGGCGGTGGCGATGATGTTCGCTCCCGGCTGGCGTTGAACGTTCATGACGATCGCCTGCTGGTTGTTCGCCCATGCGCCGAGCCAGCTGTTTTCCGCCCCTTGCTCAATGGTAGCGACATCGCCGAGACGAATCGGCGCGCCGTTCTGCCAGGCGACGATCAGGCGGCGATAATCTTCCGCCGACTGCATCTGATCGTTAGCGGAGAGGGTCACGGCGCGGGAAGGGCCGTCAAGGCTGCCTTTGGCCGAGTTGACGTTGGCGCTGGTGATAGCGGTGCGGATGGTTTCGCTGGTCAGCCCCAGCGCGGCAATCGCCTGCGCATTGAGCTTCACGCGGACCGCCGGGCGTTGACCGCCCGCGAGGGTCACCAGCCCGACGCCGGAGACCTGGGAAATTTTCTGCGCCACGCGGGTCTCCACCATATCTTCCACCTGGGTCATCGGAATGGCGGAAGAGGTGACCGCGAGGGTCATGATTGGCGGATCGGCCGGGTTGACTTTACTGTACACCGGCGGGTTCGGCAGGTCGGATGGCAGCAGGTTGGTGGCGGCGTTGATCGCGGCCTGGACCTCCTGTTCGGCCACGTCCAGCGGCAGGGTCAGCTGGAACTGGAGCGTGACCACCGAGGCGCCGCCGGAACTTTGCGACGACATCTGCTTCAGGCCCGACATCTGGCCAAACTGGCGTTCCAGCGGGGCGGTAATCGCCGATGTGACGACGTCCGGACTGGCGCCGGGATAGAGGGTGACTACCTGAATGGTCGGATAATCCACTTCCGGCAAGGCGGAAACCGGCAGGAATCGATAGCCGATGATCCCCGCCAGCATAATCGCCACCATCAGCAGCGTGGTGGCGACCGGGCGCAGAATAAACAGTCGGGAAGGGCCGCCCGTACTGCTCGGGGGTAATACCTGCATCAGGAGCGCGCTCCTTTATGGCCATACTCACGGCTGGTGGCTTTCTCCGCCGCAGCCGCCGGCGCGCTGTGCGGGTCCACCACTTCCACTTTTGCCCCTTCGGTCAGACGATCGATACCGTCAGTAACCACCCGGTCACCCGCCGACAGCCCGGCGGTAATCACCACCTTCAGACTGTCCTGAATACCCGGCGTGACGGTGTGCTTGCTGACTTTATTCTCATCGTTCAATACCCAGACGAAATGGCCTTCATTGCCCATCTGCAGTGCGGCAGTCGGGATGACGATGGCGTTCTGTTCCGTGTCTACCAGCATACGGGCGTTCACGAACTGGTTCGGGAACAGGGTGTCGTCCTGGTTGTTAAAGCGCGCTTTCAGTTTGATGGTCCCGGTGGTGGCGTCAATCTGGTTATCCAGACTCAGCAGCGACCCTTCGCTGATTTTTTGTTTGTTGGTCCGGTCCCAGGCCTCAACCTGCAGCGTTTTCCCGGCTTTCTGCGCCTGGACAACGGTCGCGATATCATTTTCCGGCAGCGTGAAGACCAAATCGATTGGGTGGGTTTGGGTTAACACCACGATGCCGGTGGTATCGCTGCTTGAAATCTGATTGCCGATATCCACCTGTTTTAAGCCAACGCGGCCGTCAATCGGCGCGGTGATGCGGCTCCAGTTCAGCTGCAGCTGGGCGCTGGCCACGGCGGCTTCGTCGGCTTTGATGGTGCCTTCCGTTTCGCTGACCAGCGACTGCTGGGTATCCAGCTCCTGGCGGGAAACAAGATTGCTCTTCACCAGCTGTTGATAGCGGGCGAGATCGCGTCGGGCGTTAGCGAGCGTGGCTTTATCTTTCGCCAACTGGCCCTGGGCCTGCGCCAGCGCGACTTTAAACTGACTGGGGTCGATTTCGGCGAGCAGATCGCCCGCTTTGACCTGCTGGCCTTCCTGGAAGTGGATAGCTAACAGCTGGCCATCCACCCGGCTGCGTACGGTCACCGTGTTGGCTGCCGTCACCGTACCGAGGCCGCTGAGATAGCGAGGCACCGATTCGCTGGTGGCTGTTGCCGCCTGAACCGGTGCCAGGGCCGCGCCGAAGCGGCCATGGCGACCGCCGCCTGGCGCCTGCGGCTGTGAGCCATTTGCCGCCGCAGGCGTAGCGTTTGTCGCTTCACGACTCTGCCAGAACCAGTACCCGGCACCGGCAATGACGATGACCGCCAGCGCGATGCCCCAACGGAGTGTATGACTGCCTTTCATTAATTTGCTATCTCATCCTGAAACGTTTCGCGAAATGATACTAGTTTAGTGACCAAACGCCCCGCAAAAATGGAGGAATTATGAAAAGACTGTTGAGATATGTCTGGATAAAACGCTTTTCGATGAGCTGGTTAGGCTAAAAAAGAGGGCAAAACTGACCCGTCATTCGCCGTAGCCTGCGCGTTTGCTCCAGGTTCTGGCTGGACGAGGCGATTTTTCATGTCTGGTATAACCGCCCTGACGCCATTATTATCAAGATTATAGATCTGTACTGCAGGGACGGGTACGTCGGGTGTCCGGATTTGTCACGCGAATACCGGCATCCACCAGGAGTTGTGCAGAGACGATGAAATTTATCCATAAGACGAAATGGCTGTTGACGGGCGGCGGCATCGCCGTGCTCCTTTCCGTTTTGCTGACCAACGCTGTGATGTTAAACAACCAGCGCGCTCAGCTTGATACGTTGAGCCATGAGCTTCTCGCCCACGCCGAAGATGTGACCACGCAAATCATCTCTTCTATTGATCACGCGCAGAAGCGACATCTTGATGGCTGTAACAAACAGGCGATCGCGGCCTTGCGAGAGGTTATCTGGAAGTATGCCAGCGTGGAAGACATTGGCATCGTGGAGAACGGTAAGCTGGCCTGCACCGCCAACTGGGGCAGGCTGGATAAACCGCTGCCGCTCCCCGCCGAAAAATATGTCGTACCGAATGGATACCGTATTTACCCGGGCGTAAAAAACTATCTCCCGTACGGGGTGGTTCTCGATATGACCCAACAAGGCAATATTATTTCCTTTACCTCATCATTTGCCTTTAGCACATTTTCCCGCCAGCACCACGGTTTTAATTTTTCTTTAACCAGCCTGAACGGTGAACATGTTTTTCTTAATAATATGAAATCCGCGATCGGGGCAAGGTCGTCGATAAGCGTTAGCTTATGCAGCAGTAAATTCGATATTTGCACTCATCTGACGGAGCGAAAACAGGGATTTTTGTCCCTCTCTCCGCTCCTTATCGTCCTCATGGTGGGCGCGGCTTTTATTCTCGGCGCCGCGATTGTCTATTCCATTCTGAGCTATCTCAGCGAACGGCGATCGCTGGAGTTTCGCTTAAAAAAAGCGATTATTAATCAGCGCATTTACATGGAATATCAGCCGTTGGTGTGCGCTAAAAATGAACGCATAGTCGGCGTCGAGGCGCTGGTTCGCTGGCATGATCCGCGCTATGGTCACATCTCTCCGGAGCTGTTTATTTCAATGGCCGAACAGCTGAATGTTTACCACGATCTTTCGCAGCTGGTGATGGAGAAGGCCACCAGCGAGTTGAAAACCATTCTGCTCGCCGACGCCCGCTTTACCCTCGCGATTAATATCGGCAAATATGAAATTAATGACCCGCTTTATTTAGATAATCTCCTGCGGGTTTTGCAACATAAAGGTATTCGCCCTCAGCAGATTAAAATTGAGATTACCGAAAGAAGCGGCGAATACTATAAAAAAATCGCCGCCTTTTCTTTACAGGCGATGAACCGCGGATTGCGCATCGCCCTCGATGATTTCGGCACCGGCTCTTCAAACCTGCAGTGGTTAACCGAAGTGTTTTATGATGAGATAAAACTGGATAAATTTTTCGTCAACGGACTTAAGAATGAGTATAAACGAGCTATTTTGACCTCGCTTCTTGATGTCGTTTGCAGGCTGAATAAGCAAATCGTTTTTGAAGGCGTGGAGAGTAAAGCGGATTTTGAGTTCGTCAAATCCTTCGATGAAAATGCGTTAATTCAGGGATGGTATTTTTACCGGTCGATGCCAATCGAAAAACTCACCGCGCTGCTCCTTCCCGTCTCTCCCTCTCATCCGGCGGCAAACGCGCCGCGCTAGCCTTCGGCAAGAGCCCGTCATCCGACAGCGGAATGCGTCGTTTCCCCGGCAATATACAGCGTAAATTGACCTTTGTGGCCGGCTATTCAGCCGGACTGGTGACAACATCTGTTTGATAATCAAGAAAACCCGTTGCTTTACCGGCATGTCGGGAACAACAACGATCACTAGTCACCTGAGGGTTCTCTATGCATTTTAACCAGGCTATCGCCCGCCTGCCGGCCGCAACCTGTGCCGCCGGTCAAACCACCGCCCGGCTCGGCGCGCCGGATATTGCCGGCACCACGCGTCAGTTCCTCGCCTATGTCGAAACCTTGCTGCAGCTCGGCCTGAAAGTGACCGTATTGCCTGCGGCTGCGGATTATCCGGATGCCCACTTTGTTGAAGATACCGCGGTCGTCATGCCGGAACTGGCGGTCATCACTCATCCCGGCGCGCCGAGTCGCCAGGGGGAAGTGGCATCGATAGCGCCGGTGCTTGCCGGTTTTCGTCCACTGGTGCACATGAGCGAGCGGGGTCATATGGATGGCGGCGATGTGCTGTTGGTCGGTAAACAGTTCTTTGTTGGCCAGACGGCGCGTACCGATGAGCAGGGGATCCGCGAGTTTGCCGCTGCCGTTGAGCCGCATGGCTATCAGGTGACGTCCATTGACGTGAGCGCCGGGCTGCACCTGAAGTCCATCGTCAACTATGTCGGACGCAATACGTTGCTGCTGACGGAAGGGTACGTCAATCACCCGGCGTTTAGCGGGTTCAATACCATTGTGATCCCGGAAGAGGAGTCGTACGCCGGGAATACGCTCTGGATCAACGACACATTAATTACGCCTCAGGGGTACCCCTATACCCTGGGCGAAATCAGCAAGCTGGGGATGCCGGTTGTGCAACTCGATACCAGCGAATTTAAGAAAATGGATGGCGGCCTGACCTGCCTTTCACTGCGTTTTTAGCCACGTCGTTGACATCAGGGGTAACAGAATATGAAAACACGCATTACCGCTTTACTGGCCTGTATGGCGCTGAGCGCGCCGCTCGCCGCCCAGCAGTTTGACACCATCAGCTTCGGCGTTGACGGTGGCTATCCGCCCTTTGACGTGCTGGCGCCCAGCGGCGAGATCACCGGCTTTGATATCGACATTGCCAATGCGCTCTGTACGCAGCTAAAAGCGAAGTGCGTCTTCGTCAAGCAGCCGTTTGAGAGCATGATCGCCGCGCTGAATGCGCATAAATTTGATGCAATTATTGCTTCGCTGAATATTACCGACGAACGTAAGAAGGAAGTGGATTTCACCGATCGCTACTATCGCAGCGCGGCGCAGCTGGTGGCGCGCAAGGGGAGTCCGCTGCTGCCGGAGGCCGCCAGTCTTAAGGGCAAAACCGTCGGCGTACAAACCGGCTCAACCCATGAAGCCTACGCCAGAACCCACTGGGCCGGTCAGGGCGTGAAGATCGTCGGTTACGCCAACCAGGACAACGTCTATCTGGATCTGCTCTCCGGGCGTATCGATGCCTCCTTACAGGATAATATCCAGGCGGCGACCAGCTTTGTTGACACGCCGCGCGGGCAAAAATTCGCCTTCGCTGGCCCGGTTATCAGCGACGGCAGCATCTCGTCTGATGTCGGCATTGCGGTCAATAAAGACAATCCGGCATTGCGCGACGCCCTCAACGAGGCCATCAAGCAGATCCGCGCCGACGGCACCTACGCCGCGATTGAGAAAAAGTACTTTAGCTTCGATATCTACGGCAATTAAGCCGTAAAGGGGAGGGCGCGGTCGGCGAGCGGCGCCCCTTTACGCAACGGGTGGAAGACAGAATATGGTTGCAGATTATTTACCGCTACTGTTACGCGGCGCGGGGGTATCGTTGTGCGTGATGCTGGTCTCACTGCTGGTGGCGCTGCTGCTGGGGCTGGTGAATGCGCTGATTAAGCTGTTCGGACCGCGTTGGCTGCGCTGGTTTTCCACCGGCTATACCACGCTGGTGCGCGGCATTCCGGAGCTGGTGATTATGCTGCTGCTGTTTTTTGGCGGCGAGATGCTGGTCAACGCGCTGCTGTCGCTGGCAGGACTTGGGCCGGTGCGTTTTAATACCTTTATTTCCGGCGTGCTGGCGATTGGCTTCGTGTTTGGCGCCTATTACACCGAGACGTTTCGCGGCGCGTTTCTCACCGTCGATCGGGGACAAACCGAAGCGGCTGAAGCCTACGGCATGCGGCCGTGGCTGGTCTTCCGGCGGATTATGCTGCCGCAGATGCTGAGCTTTGCCATTCCAGGCATCAATAATAACTGGTTGGGTTTGATGAAGGCGTCGGCGCTGGTCTCCATTCTCGGTTTAGAAGATATGGTGTGGCTGGCGGAACAGGCCGGGCGCGCCACGCAGAAACCCTTTTTGTTCTACTTCCTGGTCTCGCTGATTTATATGGTCATCACCGCCTTGTCCAGCTGGCTGTTTAGCCTTCTGGCGAAGCGCTACGCCCTGCGTTCGTCAACGGCGAGGGCGACGCAATGAATCTGCAGACCTTTATCGAGGCGGTACCGGGCTATCTGTGGAGTGACGGCAACGGTTCCACGAGCGGGCTGGCGATGACGGCGGAGCTGTTTTTGCTCGCCCTGGCGCCCGGCATGGTGCTGGCGGTGCTGCTGGCGATTGGCCAGGCCTACGGTCCGCGCCTGCTGGCCTGGCCCGTGCGCGGCTTCACCTGGTTTTTCCGCAGCACGCCGCTTTATCTGCAGCTGATGCTGATCTATTACGGGCTGTCTCAGTTCGACATCGTCCAGCTGGGCTGGCAAAACGATCGGCCGTTCTGGCTGCTGTTCCGCGACGCAACCTTCTGCGCCACCCTGGCGCTGGTGCTGAATACCGCGGCGTATGTCGCGGAATTGCTGGCGGGGATGATGGCGACGTTTCCGCGTCAGGAGTGGGTGGCCGGGGAAGCCTATGGCATGACTAAGTGGCAGATTATTCGCCGGCTGGTCCTGCCCGCTACGCTGCGGCGCGGGATCCCGGCGCTGAACAATGAGATGGTGTTTTTACTGCACGCCACTTCGCTCGCCAGTACCGTGACATTGCTGGATATCACCGGCGTGGCGCGCGCCTTTTATGCCATTACCTACTCGCCGTTTATCCCGTTCCTGATGGCCGCCGCGCTCTATTTAGTGTGCACTTTTTTGCTGATTTACCTCTTTTCGCGGGCGGAACGACGCTGGCTGGCGTTTATCAAGCGCCCCTGATCAGGAGCGTTTGATGGACTGCAGTTCCGTCAGGGTGACGATTTTATCGACGCGAAATTTTTTGCTGGTCAGCCAGCTGTCGGCCAGCTGGCAGTAGTGCGCCATGCTGCGACAGCCGATACGCACCAGAAAGTCAAAGCTGCCGCTGACCAGCCAGCAGTCGAGCACCTCCGGCGTCTGGCGCATCTCTTGTTCAAATACCGGCTGTGAACGGCCGTGGTCGGCCAGCGCAATTTGCGCCTGCACCACGAAGGCATGCTCCGGTTCGGGGAGTTCAATCACCGCGCTGTAGCCACGGATAATGCCGTCACGCTCAAGGCCACGTACGCGTTCCAGGCAGGGACGGGCGGTGAGGTTTACCTGCTCCGAGAGCTTTTGATAAGAAATGCGGCCATCCCGGCGCAGGATTTCAAGGATCTTGTGATCGATACGGTCAAGCCGGGCTTTCTTTTCCACAGATAGGATGTCCAATGAAAATTAAACACTATACCTTACCCGAACATGCGTTGAGTGGGCAGCGGCAATTAACCCATTTTCACTTTGGCGAACCCGGCCGTGGAGAAAAAATCTATCTCCAGGCGGGACTGCACGCCGATGAAATCCCGGGCATGCTGGTTCTGCATTATCTTAAAAGATTACTCAACCAGGCGGAACGGCGCGCCGAGCTGCGCGGTGAAATTATCCTCGTCCCGGTCGCTAACCCGCCGGGCCTGGCTCAGGTGGTGCTCAACGGCGGTATCGGGCGATTTGACCTGGCGAGCGGTCGCAACTTTAACCGAGATTTTCCCGATCTGGCCCCCCTTGCGCAGCGGTATCTCTGCGCCGATGAACCGCTGACCCGTGAAGCATACCTGCAGCAGGTGCGCGAGGCGATGCGTGAGGCGCTGGCCGCCGAACCGCTGCGCAGCGAAGTTCAGGCGCTACGCCACCATCTGCTGAGTCTGGCCTGTGATGCCGACGTGGTGCTGGATCTGCACTGCGACGATCGGGCCATTTTGCACCTGTATGCCGATCCGGCCTGGCAGGCGGAGGCCGGCGTGGTGGCCGCCTTTTTAGGTATTGAAACGGTACTGCTGTCGCAAGAGAGCGGCGGTTACTCGTTTGATGAAGCCTGCGGGTTGCCCTGGCATCGCCTGGCCGCCCGCTTTCCGCAATGGCAGCACGGCCAGCCTGGCTGTATGGCGGTGACCGTGGAGCTGCGCGGTCAGCAGGATGTGAATCACGCGCTGGCTCGTGAGGATGCCGAACGTCTGTACCGTTACTTGCAATACCGCGGCGTGCTGGCGGGCGCATGCCCGCCGGTCCCACAGCAGGAGACGCTGATGTTGCCCTTTTCAGGGGGAGAGATTGTCACCGCGCCGGCGAGCGGGATCCTCGTACCGTTGAAACAGCCCGGCGAGTGGGTCAGCGCCGATGAGGTGGTGGCCGAGATTATCGACCCTCTCACCGATATGATTCAATCGGTCCGTCCGCAGGTCGGCGGGTTGATTTACGCCAGCCGGCGGGCGCCATTTGTCACCTTTGGCGCCGAGGTGATGAAAATAGTCGGCAGGCAGCCTTATGCCGGCGGCGGGGGGCTGGCGATGTAAAACGGGCGGCCGGGAGACCTCAGCCATCGGGCGTCAGAATCCGCGGCGGCGGCCGCGGAGTGGATGAGGATTGATATGCATCAACAGTTTTATCAACTGCAGAGATAAATAACTAAAAAAGAGTTGTAACCCTTGCGTCTTTTATTCAATTTATGTGGTGAATGTTTAATGCATACGGATAAAAAAAACATATGTGCATTAAAATCAATACATTAAATAAATCAGGGGTTCATTGTTGTGGCAAGTGCAAACAAACTCACGCTGTTTATCGTTATTTTCATGCTGCTGGGGATCCTCTCCGGCGCGGTGATTCATGCGTATGCCTCTCCGGGCACAATTACCTCATGGGCAGAAAATATTACGCTCTTTACCGACATGTTCTTGCGGCTGATTAAGATGGTCATTGCGCCATTAGTCTTCAGTACGCTGACGGTGGGGATTATGCGTCTGGGAGAAACCGCGACTATCGGGCGAGTGGGCGGTAAGGCGATGGTGTGGTTCATCACCTCGTCGATCCTCTCTATTCTGGTCGGGCTGGTGATTGTGACCATTGAACATCCCGGCGCAGGCTTAAACCTGGCGATTCCTAAAGAGTCGGTGGATACCGGCCTTGCGGTCAGCGGAATGAGCTTAAAAGGGTTCCTGTCTCACACCATCCCGACCAGTATTACCGAGGCAATGGCGAACAACGAAATTCTGCAAATCGTGGTGTTCTCGATGTTCTTCGGTATCGCCGGGGCCTCGCTGGGGGAGAAATTCAACGCGCCGCTGGTCGCCGCGCTCAACGTCGTCTCTCATATTATGCTGAAGGTCACCGGATATGTGATGTACGTGGCTCCGCTGGCTATTTTTGCCGCCATCTCATCGGTTATCGCCTCGCAGGGGATGGGCATTTTGCTTAACTACGCCTCCTTTATCGGCGGCTACTACATCGCGGTGCTGCTGACCAGCGCGGTGCTGCTGGCGGTAGGTTATATGGTGCTGAAAAAAGAGGTCTTCCGCCTGCTCAACATGCTCAAAGATCCGGTGCTGGTGGCGTTCACCACCAGCAGCTCTGAGGCGGCGTATCCGAAGACCCTGGAGCGGCTGGTCAGTTTTGGCTGCTCGCGCAACATCGTCTCCTTCGTGCTGCCCATTGGCTACTCCTTTAACCTGGTGGGGTCGATGGTCTACTGCTCGTTCGCTTCGATGTTTATTGCCCAGGCTTATAACATCCAGCTGAGTTTTAGCGAAATTACCGTCATGATGCTGACCTTGATGCTGGCATCAAAAGGGATTGCCGGGGTCCCGCGTTCTGCGCTGGTGGTACTGGCCGCCACGATCCCGAGCTTCAATATCCCCGTCGCCGGGATTTTGCTGTTGATGGGCATCGACCATTTCCTTGATATGGGCCGTTCGGCGATCAATGTGCTGGGCAACGGAATTGCCACGGCGATGCTGTCGAAAAACGAAGGGCTGTTGCAGGAAGAGGAGCCGGAAGCGCAACCTCAGCAGGTGCAGGCCTGATTGCTCAACGCCCTCTTCGCGGAGGGCGTTCTCTCGTATAGCGCGGGAAAATGTTGCGGAAAAAGAGGCCCCCAACAGGCACGCAAGGGGCAATGTGACGAAACGAATCCACCCCGATTAACCTATTATTTTCATGGTACAAAAATACGCGGCAGTATCTTTATACCCGGGTGGTGAATAATTTTATCGGTTAGCTACGGTGGATGAGAAGTTATTTCCCGCGGGTAAGCTTGTTTTCAGAACGGATAACCTGAGCAACCCGTTGAATTCCTAATTTTCCCTGTTTCAATTGTGCGTGCAGATGCGCTGATTGATTTTATCCGCGTTCTTTTAACACGCTAATGAACTGAAAGAAGTCATAATGATTATTCAGTCCGTATTTTTCCATGATCTGATTTTTATGATAAATCACGGTCTTCGGGCTGAGCTGATGAAGGGCGGAAATTTTACCAATATCAAAGCCATTCATCAGACCATGGGCAACGACGACCTGCGAAGGCGACAGGCTTTTGTGCGGGCAGTTGGCGCATATTGATGTTGAGTCGAGCGCCCGTTTTGACTCCGGCTCTTCACTCCTGGCGAGCGCCCGGCCAATAATCTCACGCAGGCTGTCAATATTGACCGTTCTCACGGGAACGAAGGTGACATCTTTCAGGCAGTTGACGATCCGCGTCTTTTCCGGCAGCTCATCATAGCGGTGCAAAATGATCACTGAACTGTTTTTCTTACGGTTTTTAATGCTGGTATTACAGAGGTGAATCTCACCCGGGAGAATCTCAGCGATGATGATGTCCTGCGCGGACAACTCGCTGGAGTGACCGCTGAACTCAATCGTCAGGGCGTCGCTGGCCCGGGTGAGATCGTGGATAATTGCCATTAGCGACGCCCTGAGGAAGGTGTTGCGGCTGATAATCGCGATATTTATTTTTCTCATGACGTGACTATCCTGCGGCACTGGCATATAGCCATGCTGCGAGCAACCTTTCGGGCGTTTACGGCAATTGCCGTGTCTCAGGAATATCGTATTTATGAACGGAAGAATAACCTTTCATAACCACGACGGCAGTGGCAGGAGGCTGCCACGATTATTTTCTGCGCATTTTTCTGTTCGCGAAAGGAATACGCTCTTTTCTCCTGTCTTTTATATAAGAAATAAGGCTGTAAACGGAGACAGCGAGGAAAAACAGGCATAGCAATAAGGCCAGCCACGTTTGTAAGGCCATAATGAATAATCCTTAACTGAGTTTTATGCTGTGATAAATACGCCTCGGCGTGAATGCGAATATTATTATTCTGTTATTCCGCGTGAAGCTGCTAGCGTCGCGGCGTCTGCCGCAGAGAATATTCGCGTAACGTCGCCGCCTTGAACGAAACCCTGGCAGGGTTAAACCCCGCCTGTCCGCAGGTTGGCTAGTGCGAAAGGGGGGCGCGTTCCCCTTCCGCAGCATGGCTGATTTCGGTCACGACATTTGCGGCATGAGGTCAATGTAAGAAAATTCTTAATTCACTGTCAGTCTCATTTCTCTCATTTCTCTCAAAAAATAAGAAAAATTAACAACAACAGCAAAATGAATAACTTATGGATAATAAAACTGGCGAAGAGTGCGTCTGCCCGCTGGCACGACGGCGATGAGAAACCTCAGGGAATAAACGCCAGGCCTTTGCCAAAAATGGCCCGGATGGGCAACGTTACGCCGTGCAGTCGCGCTTTGTTGCGCAGTCGGCTGATCACCACGTCAATGCGGTGCAGCTCCGCCTCAACTTCATCGGGGAAAAGAAACGCGTGCAGATCGACCTTGCGACAGACCTCGCCTGGATTGCGCATTAAGCGCGCCATCATCCGATGCTCCTGCTGGGTCAGCGGCAGCGCTATGCCGGACGGCGCCACCAGGTTTTCCGGCTGCAGTACCCAGGATGAAGAGGCTAATTTCTCGGCTACGGGGGCCGCGACCGGGGAGCCGGGGTGTTGCTGCATCAGCCGGGCGCCCAACGCATGGATGGTCTCTGCCAGAACGGAAAAATTCACCGGCTTGATGAGATAGAAATCTGCGCCAAGATTGAACGCCTGCAGTTTATCCTGCTCATGCCCCCTGGCCGTCATCACAATCAGCCCGTACTCGCCAAGCTCATGCAGATAGTCCAGAACGCTGAAGCCATCTTCGCCAGGCAAGCCAATATCAACCAGTACAATATCCACCGGGTCACGATGCAGCTGCCGCCAGAAGGCTTCCGCGCTGTGTACCCCCCATGCGTCGAAGCCGCGAAAGCGCAGGAAGGCCAGCAGTTCATCGAGGAGATCGGCGCTATCTTCAATGATGGCCACGCGTAATGTCATGATTTACCCTTCTGCTGTGGTAGGTCATCCTGGGGCAGCGTGAGCGCAAATTCGCATCCCGTCGGACCGTTATTGGCCAGCCAAAGCTCGCCGCCGTGAGCTTGTATGATTTGCCGGGCGACATACAGTCCAAGACCGGTGCCGGCGGGCGTCGCGGTGCGGACTGCGCCGCGACGGTAACGCTCAAAGATCTGGTCGATATGATCGACGGCAATACCCGGTCCCTGGTCACGGATCGCAATTTCACAGCAGTTCGCGTTTGGGCGAATGGCAATCGCAATCTCGCCGGACGGCGTATACTTCACCGCATTGTCCAGGAGATTGGCCAGCGCAATGCACAGCAGCGCGCTATCGGCAAAGAGGGGGGGCGAACGGGTCGTCGCGTCGACGGTGCGCCCGGCCAGGGTGATCGTCAGAAAATGGTTTGACGAGAGTTCAACCACTGTTGCCGCCATGCGAATGACCGCTAGCAGATCGGCATTTTGCTTATCGACATGCAGCGCGCTGGATGAGAGCCGGGCATCGGCCAGACAGTTATCGGTTAACTGAACCAGACGCGTGGTGGCGCGCTGCATGCGGTCCAGGCGCGGCCGTTGCGCCGGCTCCGGAGAGCACAGGCGCAGGTTCTCCAGCGCGGCCTGGATAACCGAAAGCGGCGTTCTGAACTCGTGCGCCACCATCCCCATAAACTGACGTTGATGAAAGCTTGCTTCGCGTTCGATCTGCAGTTCGCGCGTCAGCTGTTGTTTTTGCACCAGCCTGCGATTTTCGGCCCGTACTCGCAGGACCGCAATGATAAGGACGGTGACAATATGAACAATCAGCGCGTACTGCCAGGCGGAATAGATGGTGTTATGAAAAGGGATCACCCCGTGTATCGAGAGAAGCACCAGCGCGGCGGAGGCCACGTAGACGGGCGGAAGCAGTCCCAACAGCAGCGTATTTAAATCGATGGCTTTGCGTCGCCAGAGCAGCCATGAGGTGATCAGCAGAATCGGCGCGGCAATAAAGAACATCGCCGCCTCGATCTGCATGGCCTGTCCGTAAAAGCCGAGGGGCACGCTGGCGAGAAGCACAATATTGACGCCAATAGCAACGAGCAGCAGCCGGTGCAGGCGCGGCATATTGTTTTTAAGATCAAAAACCTCGCTATGCAACCACAGCGCGGTGGCGTAGCTGAGCAATGACAGGTAGCTGATCATCGCATCCTGCACGGGGAGAACGGCATCGCCAAAAAACCATTCCGGGTAGCCGTGTAGCGCCGCCACCAGCGGATAGTTGAGGGAAAACAGGCATATTCCCCACAGCAGGCGGCGACGTAACACTAAGGCAAGCCACAGGGCAATTCCGCTGGCAATCGCCGCCAGGCCAAAATAGAAGCTCCAGAATGCGGTATCCCGGGTTGCGTTGCTGACAAACTCCTGTGGAGAAGAGAGTGTCGCCAGCAGAATCAGGGTACTGCTGCTGCGCAGGCGAAAAACCATCTCGTATCCCGCGTCGCCAGGGGGCGGCGGTAAGATCAGAACGCTTTCACGATAGTCCAGGTCGCTATCGCGGGTCGAGGCGTGGTCGCCAAACTCTTTGTGCGTCCACGGAAGATCGCTGCCGGCAGGACGATAGAAAACGCTGAGATGATCGATAAAGGAGGGGCCGAGCTGCAGCCAGCGAGATTCACCGTCAAAATCGGCCGCCGGCAGGCGCTCTTAAACCAGTACGTTTTCGATGAGTAGCCAAATGAGGGGATGCGCTGCCCCGAATTGAGCTTACTCTCCGGCAGGGCGAGAAACGCCTCCAGCGTCATCGACCCGTCAATATCGGTCACCCACTGCACGGGAATATCAATGCCAATCTGACGACTTTGCGCCGCGACGGGGGAAGAAAACGACAGGCTGGCCGCAATGCTAAAGCCGACCCAGAAGAGCACTCTGTAGCCCCAGGCGAACGACGCGGCGAAGCCAGGAACGGCGCGTATACGATTCAAACTCCCCCCTGCGGCATGGATGAATAACGGTGACTGGAATAATCAATCATGTCTGCGACATGCACAGGCGGTCCCCCCGGATGTCGGGAAATAAAAGCGCAGTTTCAGACGGCACAGCATTCTGCAGGGGGCGGGGAGATTGTACCAGCGTTATTTGCAGCAGGTCATACTGGCCAGACCTGTTCGCTACGCCGCGTCAGACAAGGCATGCGCGGTGAGGGTATCTGGCATGACGAGCCCCAAACGGGGTAACATGATGTCGCTCTGGCTATGCTGCGATATAAAACGCTACTGCCGGGAAAGCAGGGCGATGATAAAACCGCGGGGAGCGCATGTTTGCCTGGCGAGAGCCCATTTCCGGGAAGCTGATTTATGCCATGGCGCGATTTTCGGCGGTGGCGTTCCGGGAGGAGAAGCCACAGAGGAAAACGGGGCAGGGCTGCCCCGTGAACGTTAAGCGAAAACGACCTGCGCCCAGCGGGCCAGACCGGCGGTAACGGAGCCAAAATCATCTCCGCCGGCGATCGGAATACCCGGCAGGTGGGCCGCCAGCGCTTTCTTAATCAGCGGTGAGCGGGCGCTCCCCCCGGTCAGGTAGATCACATCCGGCGTTTCGCGGCTGTTGTCCAGCGCCAGCTGAACCTGCTCCATAATACGCGTCAGCGGCTGATTCAACGCCGCTTCCAGTCCCTGCTGGCTGATAGCCGTGGCCAGTTCATTGCCGATAAACGGCAGCCCGGCGGTCACCTGCTCCTGCGCGGAGAGGGCGATTTTACTCTCCTCCGCACTGCGCACCAGGCGATAGCTCAGACGCTGGCGCCAGACTTTCAGCAGCAGCGCCACTTTATCGGCATCGCGGGCATCGCGCAGCAAGTCATTGAGCAAACGACCGTTGGCGCTGCTGTAGAAATCGGTTTGCGCCGGCACATCGTTGATCGCCACGGCGTTCCACCACGGCAGCACCGGTAAGGCGATCCCTTTTTCAGTTTCGCCACCCATCCCCAGCAGCGGCATCAGGCATTTAAAGGCCAGCGCGATGTCGAGATCGTTCCCGCCGACGCGGCAGCCGCTGTGGCCGAGTAAACTTTGCTGACGATCGGCTTTCTGCCGCCACTGCGGCCCCATCAGCAGCAGCGAACAGTCGGTGGTGCCGCCGCCGATATCGACGACCAGTACGCGTTTTTCTTCGCTGAGCGTCGCTTCGAAATCCAGCCCGGCGGCAACCGGTTCAAACTGGAAAACGACGTCACGGAAACCGGCGCGTTTCGCCGCGCGCTCGAGGATCCCCTGCGCCTGGGCATTGGCGTCATCGCCGCCCAGCCCCTGGAAGTTGATCGGCCGGCCAATTACCGCCTGGTCAATCGTCTCCGGAAGCTGGGTCTGCGCCTGCTGTTTAATATGCAGCATCATGGCGCATACCAGGTCTTCAAACAGCGCAACCTGCTGCGGCTTCAGGCCGCTGGCGCCGAGGAACGATTTCGGGGATTTAACGAAGTACACTTCTTCCGGATCGTCGACATATTGATGCAGCGAGGCCAGACCGAACTGGACGCTGTTGCCGAGGACGTCGATGTCTTCATCGCGGTTATAGTTGATGGCGCGACGCAGCAGCGCCTGGTTTTCAGCGCCGTTGGTCGGCACGTCATGATGGCGATAGAGCCATTCGCTGACCGCTTCGCGGGTCGGCGCCGACAGCATTGATGGCAGCAGCTTGCTGCCGTTTTCCAGCGTTAACAATTGCGGAAGGTTATCGCGCATTACGGCAACCGAACAGTTGGCGGTTCCGTAGTCAAAACCAATAAACATGACCTGAAAAATCCCCATGCCAGTGAAGAAGGGGGGCGACTTTAGCGGATTGCCGCCACGGCGACAACTGGAATTTAAAAGCAAGGTATGTCGGACGTGGAGCGTCTATCATTGAGGCAATTAAAGAAGGAGAAATGATGACGCTGTTACCCTGGCACGCCCCCTACGACCCGGAATGGATATTCGGTTTTTTACGCGCCCGTGCGGTGGCGGGTATTGAAACGTTCAGCGCGGGGCGTTACACCCGCAGCTTTTCCCTCGCGGGCCATCGCGGCCTGATCGTGGTTGAGCCCGATATGGCGGCGCAGGGATTACGCGTAACCCTATCTGACGGCCTGCAGCCGGTGGCCGATGCATGCCACGACCGGGTTGCGCGCTTGTTTGATTTAGCCTGTGACCCGCATCGGGTGGCCCAGACGCTGGGCGCGCTGGCCAGCGCGCGTCCTGGGCTGCGCCTGCCGGGATCGCTTGATGCCTTTGAACAAGGAGTGCGCGCGGTGCTGGGGCAGCTGGTCAGCGTGGCGATGGCGGCGAAGCTGACGGCAAAAGTGGCGGCGGCTTACGGGGAAACGCTGGCGGAGGCGCCGGAATACAGGCTCTTTCCTGAACCACAAAGCCTGGCGCGAGCGGATCCGTTAGCGCTTAAAGCGCTGGGGATGTCGCTGCGGCGCGCCGAGGCCCTGATCCATCTGGCGCAGGCGGTGATTGACGGTCAGCTGCCGCTGGTGGCGCCGGACGACATTGAGGCCGGGATGAAACAGCTGCAAACGCTGCCCGGTATCGGCCGCTGGACCGCCAGCTATTTTGCCCTGCGCGGCTGGCAGGCGAAGGACATTTTTCTGCCGGATGATTACCTGATTAAGCAGCGGTTTAGCGGTATGACCCCGGCGCGCATTGCCCGTTACGCCAGCCGCTGGCAGCCGTGGCGTTCCTATGCGTTGTTGCATATCTGGTATAGCGAAGGATGGGCGCCGACTGAGGAATAGCCATGCAGGGTGCATATCACTGGTATCGACGCGCTGAAATCCCTATAATTGCCGCGTTTGACGGTCAAACGTCACCCTTCCAATACATGAAATTATTCGAGATGCGCCTCAAAACTCGTTAGCGTTTTGAACAAACCCCACAGGGGCGAGGCTGCAAGCCGAGTCACGCGGCGGCAGCTCGAAGGGTTATGTGTATATACATCCAGGTTAATCAGGTCGCAAAAAAGTTATGACTGATACGTCTCATCAGTGCGTCATTATAGGTATCGCCGGCGCATCGGCTTCGGGAAAAAGTCTTATCGCCAGCACGCTGTATCGCGAATTGCGTGAACAGGTTGGTGATGAACATATTGGCGTTATTCCGGAAGACAGCTACTACAAAGATCAAAGTCATTTGTCGATGGAAGAGCGTGTTAAAACGAACTATGACCATCCCAGCTCGATGGATCACAGTTTACTGTTTCAACATTTGCAGATGTTGAAAAGCGGCCAGCCGATTGAATTACCGGTTTACAGCTACGTTGAACATACGCGTATGCCGGAAACGATCCACATTGAACCCAAGAAAGTGATCATCCTCGAAGGGATTTTATTGCTGACGGATGTTCGCCTGCGCAATGAGCTGAGCTTCTCGATCTTCGTTGATACGCCGCTGGATATCTGCCTGATGCGCCGCATCAAGCGCGATGTGAATGAACGCGGGCGCTCGATGGACTCGGTGATGGCGCAATATCAGAAAACGGTTCGTCCGATGTTCCTGCAGTTTATTGACCCTTCCAAGCAGTATGCCGACATTATTGTGCCTCGCGGCGGTAAAAACCGCATCGCGATTGATATTCTGAAGGCAAAAATCAGCCAGTTCTTTGAATAACACAGACGAATTGTGTAACGTGCAAAGAGAACCCAAATTGCCCTTAGCCCCGGAAGGTGTAGGGGCGCGATGCCATAAAGGAGAGAGCTCATGCGTCTGTGCGACCGAGATATAGAAGCCTGGTTGGATGAGGGGCGGCTATCTATCAGCCCGCGCCCGCCCATTGAACGTATTAACGGCGCGACCGTAGACGTTCGGCTGGGGAATAAATTCCGCACGTTTCGCGGCCACACTGCGCCCTTTATCGATCTGAGCGGGCCAAAAGCGGAAGTGACCGCGGCGCTGGATCGGGTGATGAGCGAAGAGATCGTGCTGCCGGAAGGCGAAGCCTTCTATCTGCATCCGGGAGAGCTGGCGCTGGCGGTGACCTATGAGTCGGTGACGCTACCGGCCGATCTGGTTGGCTGGCTGGACGGACGCTCCTCTCTGGCGCGTCTGGGGCTGATGGTGCACGTCACCGCTCACCGTATCGATCCCGGCTGGTCTGGCTGCATCGTGCTCGAGTTCTTTAACTCCGGCAAGCTGCCGCTGGCGCTGCGTCCGGGGATGCCGATCGGCGCATTGAGTTTTGAACCGCTGTCAGGCCCTGCGGCACGGCCCTATAACCGCCGTGAAGACGCCAAATATCGCGACCAGCAGGGCGCGGTGGCGAGCCGAATCGACAAGGATTGATAACGTAAGCGGTGTACTGAGGGTGCCATGAGACGAATTCTGACGACGCTGATGATCTTGCTGGCGGTGGTTGTCGCCGGGCTGACCGCGTTGGTATTGCTGGTCAATCCCAACGATTTTCGCGCCTATATGGTGCATAAGGTGGCGGAACGTAGCGGTTATCAGCTCGAACTCGATGGCCCGCTGCGCTGGCACGTCTGGCCGCAGCTGAGTATTCTTTCCGGCCGCATGACGCTGACGGCGCCGGGGGCGGCTGAACCGGTGGTGCGCGCGGACAATATGCGTCTCGATGTCGCCCTTATGCCGCTGATTTCCCATCAGCTGCAGGTCAAACAGGTGATGCTCAAGGGCGCGGTCATTCAGCTGACGCCGAAGACCGAGGCCGTTCGCGGCCAGGATGCGCCGGTGGTTCCTCATGATAATCCGCTGCCGCTGGTGGCGGAAGACAGCGGCTGGTCCTACGACGTGCGGCAGCTGCAGGTGGTGGACAGCGTCCTCTTTTTCCAGCATGAAGATGGCGAACAGGTGACCGTGCGCGATATTCGTCTGCAGATGGATCAAGATGAACATCATCACGCGACCCTCGACTTTGCCGGGCGAATCAACCGCGATCAGCGCGATCTGGCGCTCTCTTTCACCGCTGAGGTTCAGGGCGGTGACTATCCGCACTCTCTGAAGGCTGACATCTCCCGGCTCGACTGGCAGCTGCGCGGCGCCGAGCTGCCGGCTAACGGGGTGAGCGGGCAGGGCAGTATGCAGGCGAACTGGCAGGAGGACGAGAAAAAGCTGAGCTTCGATAACCTCAATCTGACGGCGAACGGCAGCACGATTGCCGGCAACGCCAGCGTGATTTTAGGCGACCGGGCCGACTGGAATCTCAATCTTCACGCCACGACTCTTGACCTTGACAGTCTGCTGACGCACGGCTCACCGGCGACGGACTCTGGCGCCAGCCAGCAGGGACAAAGCCAGCCGAGGCAGCTGCGCCCGGTGATTGCCGACAGCGATATTCAGGAAGATTACGACAGCCTGCGCGGCTTTACCGCCCATATGGCGCTGACGGCCGACCAGCTTCAGTGGCGTGGGATGACCTTTACTCAGGTGAAAAGCGACATCAGTAATCAGCTCGGACTGCTGACCATCAACCAGCTTCAGGGCGAACTGGATGGCGGCCTGATATCGTTGCCCGGCACCCTCGACGCGCGGGGAGAGACCTCGCAAGCCTCTTTCCAGCCCAAACTGGATAACGTTGAGATTGCCACCATCCTGAAAGCCTTTAACTATTCGCTCAATCTGACCGGTAAGCTCTCTTTAACCGGGGATTTCTCCGGCGAAAGAATTGATGCCGACGATTTCCGTCGTCGCTGGCAAGGGGATGCGCAGATACAGATGGCGAATACCCGCACTGAAGGGCTTAACTTCCAGCAGCTCGTGCAGCAGGCCGTTGAGCGCAGCACCAATGTGCAGGCGCAGGAAAATTACGACAACGCGACCCGCCTCGATGCCATGAGCAGCGAGCTGCAGCTGGCGCAGGGACAGGTCACCTTGCATAGCCTGCAGGGGCAATCAGAGATGATGGCGCTGACCGGGCAGGGCGACCTGAATTTGCTGAAAGAAGAGTGCGATATGCGCTTTAACGTGCGCGTGCTGGGCGGCTGGAAAGGCGAAAGCAAGCTTATCGACAAGCTCAAACAGACCGCGATTCCGCTGCGTATCTACGGGAAATGGCAGGCGCTGAGCTACAGTCTGCAGGTTGACCAGGTACTGCGTAAACAGCTGCAGGATGAAGCTAAACAGCGGCTTAATGACTGGATTGAACGTAATAAAAACAGCCAGGACGGGAAAGAAGTGAAGAAGTTGCTTGAGAAACACTAACCGGGGTTGACCGGTGGAGCGACTTTACCGGCCCGGATAGCGGCGCTAATGCCTTATCCGGGCCACCTGATCGCACTCTCCCTGTAGCCTCGATAAGCGCAGCGCCAGCGGGGCATATCTACCGACTGCGGGGATTACACTTCGTAGCTCAGTTCATCTTCCCGCGGCGGCGGCGGGATAATCTGCACTTTCTGTACCCGGTGGCTCTCGACCTGCAGCGTACGTACGATGTAGTCGCCGATTTTCACCTCTTCTCCCGCTTCGGGGACATGCTGCAGATTTTCCATCAACAGACCGGCAATCGTGTGATACTCGCGCTTATCATCGAGCGGCAGGGGAATGTACTGCACTAAATCTTCCAGCGGCATATGCCCATTGGCGGTCCAGCTGCCGTCAGGATTTTTTGCGATATCGTGGCGGGCATCAATCTCTTCAGCTTCGTTGGGTAAATTGCCGGCGATGGTTTCCATCACATCGCTCAGGGTCACCACCCCCTCAACGGAACCAAACTCATCCACCACGAAGGCGAAATGGGTCCTGGCATGGCGGAACTGCTCCAGCGCTGGCAACAGAGGCAGCGTCTCAGGGAACACCAGCGGCTGACGAAGCAGGACGCGCAGGTCGAGCGGTTCATGACGCAGCGATTGCTGTAGCAGGTCGATGACGTGAACCACGCCGAGCAGATCTTCATCATCATTTCCGCCGGTGACGACCAGTCGGGTATGCTGGTTTTTCTCCAGCAAGGCGCGAATTTCCTCTTCCGGGGCGCTAAGGTCTATATGCTCGATATCATGGCGCGAGGTCATAATGCTGCTGACGGTGCGCTGGTTGAGATTAAGCACCCGCTCAATCATCCGGCGTTCCTGGGGGTTGAACAGCGGGTTATCGGCCTGGCTGTCGATCAGCGCTGCCGTATCGCTGCTGAGCTCGGCGTGTTCTTTATGCCCGCTAAGTAGATTCATCACCGCTTCGGTTGTGCGCTGGCGGAGCGTGAGATTGGCGGAGAGGAAGCGACGGCGGTTGAACAGCGCCAGCTGGTTCAGCGACTCAATGATGACGGAGAAGCCAATGGCCGCATACAGATAACCTTTCGGGATGGGGAATCCAAATCCTTCGGCAATCAGGCTGAAACCAATCATCAGCAGGAAGCTCAGACAGAGAATAACGATAGTCGGGTGGCTGTTGACAAAACGCGTCAGCGCTTTGCTGGCGAGCAGCATCAAACTCATGGCAATAACTACCGCTGCCATCATCACCGCCAGATGGTCGACCATGCCGACGGCGGTGATCACCGAATCGAGGGAGAAGATGGCATCCAGCACCACAATCTGAGCGACCACTCCCCAGAACTTCGCGCCCTTGCGCTGAACCGGATTATCGCTGTCTTTGCCCTCTAGTCGCTCATTGAGCTCAACAGTCGCTTTAAACAGCAGGAATAACCCGCCAAACAACATAATCAAATCTCGCGCGCTAAAGCTGAGATCGTGGTAGGAGAACAGCGGTTTGGTCAGGGTGACCAGCCAGGAGATCGAGGCGAGCAGCAGCAGACGCATCATCATCGCCAGCAGCAGGCCAATCACCCGCGCGCGGTCACGCTGAGTCGCAGGGAGCTTTTCCGCGAGGATCGCGATAAAAACGAGGTTATCAATACCGAGGACCAGCTCTATAACCACCAGCGTTATGAGACCGGCCCAAATTGAGGGGTCGGCAATCCATTCCATCATTCGCTAAAACCTATACTACCTGAGAGTGCCATCCGACGATCATGGATAAGCGACCGATAAATTGCAATATATTCTCGTCTTATGACGTCAGGCTGGCGCGGGGACGGGAGAAATGCCGCGGCTGGCAATATTAAACTGCATGAATTATAGCCGTGCGCGCTTATTTTTTATGCAAATAAGCTTATTAATAAAAGATATGACTGTGGAAGACTGAATATAAACTTGCAGAGAGTGCACTGGATCAATAATGGCGGTTATTGCCCTTTCTGACCAAACAGAAGTATGAAAATCAGACGGATTCAGAAGCAGAGGTGTAAACACCCGATTCAATCACTCAATCGTAGCGATCCAGGTTTTCATACTACTGAATGTCGTGGCTTGCAAAATATCTTGTTTAATCAGACGATATCAGCAGCTTTTAATCAGGTGTAAAAGCCAGTGCCGATGGATGACATGGATAGCGGGCAACAGGTGAAGGAGGGCATGATGAGCGCAGCGGTGAGCTTTCTGCGCTATTTTCTATTGAAAATAGTGTCTGCAGATTATTTTTATGAATTATGTCCTAGTGTTCATGGGAATAAACCCTCTTTTTTTCTGCATTTTACGCATTATCCAAACGCTTCTTCTACAGTATTCTCTGCCGGGAATACAGCGATAAGTCCTGCGGGTGAAGAAAGTGCAGATGAAAATCCTGAGGCAGCGCGCCATATGACACCTGAGTCATCAGAATTTTCTTAAACCGCTCTGTCGGAGCTAATACTTTGAGTGTATTCTCTGATGAAACATGTAGTTTCGGAATTTTGCTGGAAGTCGGACTGATAGCAAAACGGTAATATCATAGATTGATACCAGGGGAACCTGTAATCAGGCGGGTATCGAAGATTTATCACTATATGGGTGGATATGAGAATGGCAAGTTTGAAAGCAGTTATTCCGGTAGCCGGATTGGGGATGCATATGTTGCCGGCCACCAAGGCGATTCCGAAGGAGATGCTGCCAATCGTTGATAAGCCAATGGTTCAGTATATCGTCGACGAGATTGTGGCGGCAGGCATCAAGGAAATTGTACTGGTTACCCACTCGTCTAAGAATGCCGTGGAAAACCATTTCGATACCTCCTATGAACTGGAAGCGCTGCTTGAGCAGCGTGTTAAACGTCAGCTGCTGGCTGAGGTACAGGCAATCTGTCCGCCGGGCGTGACTATCATGAACGTACGCCAGGCGCAGCCGCTGGGGCTGGGACACTCTATTCTCTGCGCGCGCCCGATCGTCGGAGATAATCCGTTCGTTGTGGTGCTGCCGGACATCGTGCTGGACGATGCCAGCGCTGACCCGCTGCGCTATAACCTGGCCGCGATGGTGGCCCGTTTTAATGAAACCGGGCGCAGCCAGGTGCTGGCCAAGAGAATGGACGGCGACCTGTCGGAGTATTCCGTGATCCAGACCAAAGACCCGCTGAACGTGGAAGGGCAGATTGGCCGGATCGTCGAGTTTATCGAGAAACCTGACGAACCGCAGACCCTGGATTCCGATCTGATGGCCGTAGGACGCTATGTGCTTTCCGCCGATGTGTGGGCCGAGCTGGAGCGGACTCAACCTGGCGCATGGGGCCGTATTCAGCTGACCGATGCGATCGCGGAACTGGCGAAGAAGCAGCCCGTTGACGCGATGCTAATGACCGGCGATAGCTACGACTGCGGGAAAAAAATGGGCTATATGCAGGCCTTCGTAAACTACGGGCTGCGTAACCATAAAGAAGGCACGAAATTCCGCGAGAGCATTAAGAAGTTACTCGCGTAAATAGGCTCTGCCGGATTTCAGAAGTGTGAAAATGTAGGGTTTACAGAAGTATGTGGCTTAAGTCCGCGATGTTGCATGCTTCTGTAGACAGCCCTGCGGATTAAATAAGGCTATTCTAGATAAATATTAATCAATATAAATCAGATGGTTATGCTGATTTGCTGAAACACGCTTAATGTGTAAACAAAAAGCGTCTTCAGAGACATCTGGTTGTTGTGCTGGCCCTCCTGTGATGGAATGGTCGGAGTAGCATAATTTTATGTTTGCTATTAATGAGTTAGTAAGAATATTCTTAAAAAAGTATGCCTGCCGCTGGCTGTCATAAAAAAATAAAACTTGACTGAGATCATGCTTACGCATTAAACAACAGTGATGCATGCATAAAAATGTGAAGTTATCGGATGTGTATGCCCATACCAACGTCATGGACAAAGGCGCTGCGAACTGGAAAATCGTCAAAGGATGAAAAATAAATGAACTGGCAGTGGGTCTCTTTTTTTGGTGATAGTACCGTGTTGTTACCCAGCGCGGCAGCCGTGTTCATGGTTTTATTTCTGCGCAGGCCTTCCAGACAGATTGCCTGGCAATGGGGATTGCTATTTGGTATTACCGGCGCCATCGTCAGTGCATCAAAACTGGCGTTTATGGGCTGGGGCATCGGCATCCGCGAGTTAGATTTCACCGGTTTTAGCGGGCACACCGCTTTATCTACCGCCTTCTGGCCTATTTTCTTATGGCTGCTCTGCGCTCGCGGTAGCGTTGCTTTACGCCGGACTGCCATGGTGATGGGGTATCTGCTGGCTGGCCTCGTGGGGTATTCCCGTCTGGCGATTCATGCCCACTCCCCATCAGAAGTGATTGCAGGGTTGCTGCTTGGCGCCTGCGGTAGCGCGCTGTTTCTGCTGCTGCAGCGGAACTCATCACGTGTCGTCGATGCGCAGCTCTCCTGGGGCGGGGTGCTCAGTCTGATTATCATCCCCGTCGTGTTGCTAAATATTGGCACTAAAGCGCCGACCCAGTCACTGCTGGGCGAAATTGCCGTCAAGATTGGTCCGCTGGAAAAACCCTTTACCCGGGCGGATATGCATAAGCATTTTTACTGAGTGTGCTGCTGACAATGAATGAGACCAGCGAAAATAATAGAATCAGTCCCGGCCTCACGCATTCATATTCATGAAATAAATAATTGATACTACATTCTGCAGCAATGTTTTGCTGGCACAGGAAATAACGTGGCTGAGAACAATCCTAAATAGACAGCCAGCGCCTGATGCCTGAAGTTAAATTATCTTTGTCAAGTATAAAAAGTGAATGAAAGGTATTAATTTTTGTAGTTGACGAAAGTGACGACAATTCGAGTAGATAGTTTATTTTGTCAGTAAAACCCTTAAAAAACATGGTGTTAATTTTGTATTGATGCGTGGGTAAGTTTCGCTGGCTGGAACAGCGAGATATTATTAAACAATCTTATTGTGATGTCGTCCGCTTGTCGGGGGAGTAAGATTTGGTTGTTTTTATAAGCGAATAGTTGTCATTTTTACTCCCATTTTACGGCAGAATCTCGTAAACTTGATGCCGCTAAAATATTGTCAGTGACTAATAATCCGGCGGGCGCTGCGCCAGCAAAAATGTATAAATGAAGTACAGTGCATTGGTAGCTGTTAAGCCAAGGGCGGTAGCGTATCGAAACCGTCAGTCTCAATTCCGCAGTCATCATCATATGTTCGAAATTCCTAAAACCGGTAGCGACGGATGATTATCCGCAGCAGCGGTATATAATCGACACTCTTTCTGACTCAACAGCGTTTTATACCTCTGGTTGACCTGAGCATGTCCACGGTCGGCAGCGATCGGTGTGAGGGGCGTCGCTGGCGTTTAGACTACTGTACTGACATTTCAAATGTGCGTGGCTGATTGCGTTCGAAGAGACTGCTTATTGCATCATCACTGCTGAACAAACATACTACGACTGGCGTCAGCGTGCGCTCTCTAAACTCATATTCCCCATGACTCGCCAGCTTGCGGAAACGGGGCTAAAAATGGATCTTGTATAATGATGAAAATCGCGCGTCTTGCACTTGCTTTGGGGCTGTTGACATCGGTGAGTGCGCAGGTGTATGCCTCTGGTCTGGTACTCAATGATAACGAACTGCGCAACGATCTCTCCTGGCTGTCTGACCGGGGAGTTATCCAGCTTAGCCTTTCGACCTGGCCCCTGAGTCAGGAAGAGATTACTCGGGCGTTAAAAAAGGCCAAACCCTCCTATTCTTCTGAACAGGTGGTGCTGGCGCGTATTAATCAGCGTCTCTCCTCATTAAAGGCTGATTTCCGCGCCAGCGGCTACACTTCTACCGATCAGCCGGGAACTCCGCAGGGCTTTGCACAAAGCCAACCGGCAGATAATTCGCTATCGCTGGCCTTTAATAACAGCGGTGACTGGTGGGATGTTCATCTGCAGGGCAATGTTGAAGGCGGTGAGCGTATCAGCAATGGCTCCCGTTTCAATGCCAACGGCGCGTACGGCGCGGTAAAATTCTGGAATCAGTGGCTGTCGTTTGGCCAGATGCCGCAGTGGTGGGGGCCTGGCTATGAAGGGAGCCTGATCCGCGGCGATGCCGCCAGACCAATGACCGGATTTCTGATGCAGCGCGCAGAACAGACCGCGCCGGAAACCTGGTGGCTACGCTGGATTGGTCCCTGGCAGTACCAGATCTCCGCCAGCCAGATGAACCAGTACACGGCGGTACCGCATACCAAGATTATCGGCGGCCGTTTGACCTTCACTCCGTTTCAGTCTCTTGAACTGGGGGCTTCACGAATTATGCAGTGGGGCGGGGAGGGACGCCCTCAATCCTTTAGCAGCTTTTGGGATGGTTTTACCGGGCATGATAATACCGGGACGGACAATGAGCCAGGTAACCAACTGGCGGGTTTTGATTTTAAATTTAAGTTAGAACCTACATTGGGTTGGCCTGTTAGTATATATGGTCAACTAGTCGGTGAGGATGAAGCAGGATATTTACCATCGGCAAATATGTTTCTTGCTGGTATTGAAGGTCATCATGGTTGGGGAAAAAATGCAGTTAACTGGTACTTGGAAGCACATGATACTCGTACGAATATGAGTAGGACAGGATATAGTTACTGGCATCATATTTATAAAGGCGGATACTATCAGCAGGGTTATCCATTGGGTGATGCCATGGGAGGGGATGGGCAACTGTTTGCTGGTAAAGTCGAACTGATTACTGAAGATAATCAGCGCTGGAGTACGCGTCTAGTCTACGCCAAAGTGAACCCTGATAATCAATCATTTAATAAGGCGTTTCCACACTCCGATAGCTTGAAGGGAGTACAACTTGGATGGAGTGGTGACGTCTATAAGTCGGTGCGTTTGAATACCTCACTCTGGTATACCGATACCGATCATAGTCAAAGCGATGATGTGGGTGCAGGTGCAGGGATTGAGATCCCATTTAGTTTATAGGCTGAATGCGGCAGATTGGTAAAGAGATTAAATGACTGTCATAGGATACGAATCGATCTCTGTACATGACCACACAAGGATGTGTTGGAAAATCAAACAGCTGCTCAGAAATTGTCAAATTTTGGTTTACTGATGATGTGACATTATGAAGAAAAAAATTGTTAGATTTTCGGCGTTAGCATTGGCAATAGGTATTTTATCGGGTTGTACAATTATTCCAGGTCAGGGATTAAATAGCTTACGGAAGAATGTAGTTGAACTACCTGATAGCGATTATGATCTGGACAAACTGGTTAATGTTTACCCTATGACACCAGGCCTCATTGATCAATTGCGTCCAGAACCTGTTATAGCTCGTTCTAATCCCCAGTTGGATAATTTACTTCAAAACTATGAGTATCGTATTGGTGTTGGCGATGTACTTATGGTTACTGTATGGGATCATCCAGAATTGACAACACCTGCAGGTCAGTATAGAAGTGCCAGTGATACGGGGAACTGGGTTAATTCTGATGGTACAATATTTTATCCTTATATTGGTAAAGTCCTAGTAGCAGGTAAAACGTTAGCTCAAGTGAGACAAGATATAGCTAGCCGACTAACAACATATATTGAAAGCCCGCAGGTTGATGTAAGCATTGCTGCGTTTCGCTCCCAAAAAGTATATGTTACAGGGGAGGTACTAAAATCTGGTCAACAACCAATAACTAATATTCCGTTAACTGTGATGGATGCAATAAACGCTGCTGGCGGTTTAGCTCCAGATGCAGATTGGCGTAATGTAGTATTGACCCATAATGGGAAAGATACAAAAGTGTCGTTATATGAGCTAATGCAAAAAGGTGATTTAAAACAGAATCATTTACTCTATCCAGGCGATATATTATTTATCCCACGTAATGATGATTTGAAAGTTTTCGTTATGGGGGAAGTCGGGAAACAGAGTACCTTGCGGATGGACAGAAGTGGAATGACATTAGCTGAGGCGATTGGAAATGCTGAAGGATTGTCTCAATCACTTAGTGATGCGACTGGAATTTTTGTTGTGCGTCAACTGAAGGGTGATAAAACAGGAAAAATTGCTAATATATACCAGCTTAATGCACAGGATGCTTCCGCAATGGTACTTGGAACAGAGTTTCAATTACAACCATATGATATTGTATATGTGACAAGTGCACCACTTGTTCGCTGGAATCGAGTAATTTCACAGTTAGTGCCTACAATTACGGGCGTACATGATATGACAGAAACTTTACGCTATATCAAAACATGGCCATAACAATGTTTAATTCAATACTAATAGTTTGCACTGGGAATATATGTCGTTCACCTATTGCTGAACGTTTATTGCGAAGCATCCTCAAGGGAAGAACGATCGATTCAGCGGGGACGGATGCATTAGTAGGGCATGCAGCTGATTCCAGCGCTGTAGCTGTGGCAAGTAAGCATGGTGTATCTTTAGAAGACCATAAGGGTCAGCAATTCACGTCATCTTTAGCTCAAAAATATGAATTAATATTAGTTATGGAACGTAAACATCTTGAAAAAATTGGACGTATTTCTCCTGAAGCAAGAGGTAAGACAATGCTTTTAGGTCATTGGATGAATGGGCGTGATATACCTGATCCTTATAGAAAAAGTGATGAAGCGTTTGAATCTGTATATACGCTGATTGATAAATCATGCCAAGATTGGGTAGAAAAGCTGAGCGACTAAATTAAGGAAAAACTCATGCCTTCACATCTTACAAATAAGCCTCAGAATGTCGAAACAGATGAGATAGATCTCGGACGTTTAATTGGTGAATTAATTGATCATCGGAAATTAATAATTTCGCTAACATTGTTGGCGACCGCTATAGCATTTATTTTTGCGTTGTTCAGTACCCCGATTTATCAAGCTAACGCACTAGTTCAGGTAGAACAAAAGCAAGGTAATGCGATACTTGATAGTCTCAGTCAAGTCTTGCCTAATACCGCACCACAATCTGCTCCAGAGATTGCCTTATTGCAGTCAAGAATGATTATGGGGAAAACAGTTGATGAGCTTAACCTACAAATTGTCGTTGAACCTGATTATTTTCCCATTTTTGGCAAAGGTTTCGCTAGATTAACAGGGAAAAGTGAGGGGTCTTTAAATGTTTCAAGACTATATATAGATAAAAACTCCAATACTGGTGATGACCCAATAAAATTAACTGTTATTGATAATGAACATTACATTGTTGAGAATAATGATGAGAAAATAAAAGGCAAAGCAGGAGTGTTAACCAGTGGTAAATATATTACCATAATGGTGGACAAAATAGACGCGCAACCGGGTAGCAAATTTGTCTTGACGCTGCAATCAAAGTTAAAGGCAATTGGTGAGTTAGTCGATGCATTTTCCGTATCTGATCTTGGTAAAGATACTGGAATGTTGACATTAAATTTTGTTGGCAGCGATCCAATCCTGATATCAAATATTCTGGATAGTATAAGCCAAAGTTATTTAGCACAAAATATTGCTAGACAAGCAGCTCAAGATGCAAAAAGTTTGGATTTTCTACAGCAACAATTGCCGAAAGTAAGAGCAGATTTAGATAGTGCTGAAGAAAAATTAAATACATTCAGAAGGCAAAATGATTCTGTTGATCTCTCGTTAGAAGCTAAATCTGTTTTAGATCAGATAGTTAATGTTGATAATCAACTAAATGAACTGACTTTTAGAGAAGCAGAGATTTCTCAGTTGTTCACAAAAGAGCATCCAAGTTATAAGGCTCTTATGGAAAAAAGAAAAACTTTACAGCAAGAAAGAGAAAAATTAAACAAAGCAGTTTCTGTTATGCCTAAAACTCAACAAGAGATTTTAAGGCTTAGTCGAGATGTTGAATCAGGTCAAGCAGTATATATGCAATTGCTTAACCGGCAGCAAGAGCTTAATATTGCGAAGTCGAGTGCAATAGGAAATGTAAGAATTATTGATAACTCTGTTACAGATCCTACTCCGATAAAACCAAAGAAACTCTTAATAGTCTTACTGGGTATATTTATAGGCTTGATCATATCAGTATGTATTGTATTATGCCGTATTATGTTGAGGCGAGGAATAGAATCACCGGAGCAACTGGAAGAATTGGGTATTAACGTTTATGCGAGTATTCCAGTGTCAGAGTGGTTGTTGAGCAAAAATACTAATAAAGAAAGTAGATACAAAGCAGCAAGGGTTATATCCAAGAGTAAAAACTCTTTAAGTTTTTTAGCAATAGATAATCCAGCAGATTTAGCAATAGAAGCTATTAGAGGATTGAGAACTAGTTTACACTTTGCAATGATGGAAGCAAAAAACAACATTTTGATGATCTCTGGAGCTAGTCCAGATGCAGGTAAAACATTTATTAGCACTAATTTAGCGGAAGTAATTGCTCAAAGTGGAAGGAAAGTCTTATTTATCGATGCAGATATGCGTAAAGGATATGTGCATAAAATGTTCGGTATAACTGAAAATATAGGCCTGTCAGATTTTCTTTCTGGTAAGACTAGTAAAGAAGCTATAATAAATAGAAATGATGAATTAGGATTCGACTTTGTTGTTAGAGGTATGTCACCACCGAATCCAGCAGAACTATTAATGCATGACAGACTAAGCGATTTTTTTTGTTGGGCAACGAAGAGTTATGACTTGGTAATTGTAGACACACCCCCAATTTTGGCAGTGACAGATGCTGCCATAATTGGTCGATATGTAGGAACTACATTAGTAGTCGCTAGATTCGAGGTTAATACAGCAAAAGAGATAGATGTAAGCATAAAAAGATTTGAACAAAGTGGGGTTGTTGTCAAAGGGTGTATTTTGAATGGTGTAGTAAAGAAAGCAAGCAGCTACTATGGTTATGGCTATAGCTACTACGACTATTCATACACTGACAAAAAATAAATAACCTGAGGGCATATGTATATATGCCCAAATAACTTTTTGAGTTATTGGTAAAAATATGATTGGGTCATTAAAAAAAAGTGAATTTGTAAGAAATGTTACAATCGTAATGTCGGGCACAGCAATAGCTCAATTAATATCAGTATTAATCAGCCCACTTTTAACGAGGATCTATGGCGCTGAATCTTTTGGTGTAATGGGGATATTTGTTGCAACAGTAACTGTAATTAGTACAGTAGCTGCATTACGATACGATTTAGCGATAGTATTACCAAAGGAAATTAAAGATTCACGTGCAATATTTGTTCTTGGACTATTAATTTGTACCTTTATTTGTATCTTACTTCTCTTATTTCAGTTCATTAATAAACCATTAATGTCAATGATCGGATTAGGAGATATCGCCCATTTATATTTTTTAATCCCGATCGGCGTACTTTTTTTTACTATTTCATCGCTCTATGATTCATGGTTAAGTAGAAATAAAAATTTTCGGTTACTATCAATTTCCACTATAATTGGCACTTTGGCATCATCCATTGTAATGTTATTAGGATGGGGGATTGGTGCAAGTATCGTTACTTTATTATTAGGTAGTATATTTAATAACGTGGCGAAAATAATTTTTATTTTAATGAAAACTATTAAAGAGTCACCGTTCGATTATAAGAGGAATGGGCTTTCGCTAAGTGATATAAAATCTAATGCTATTAAATATAAAGACTTTGTCATATATAGAGCACCACAGGATTTGATAAACTCGTTATCACAAAATATGCCTAGTTTGATATTAGGCTATATATTTGAGCCCAGAATTGTTGGTTTTTTTTGGTTAGCTAATAGAGTATTAAGACTCCCAAGCTCGTTAATTTCAGAGGCTGTTCGTAAGGTCCTATATCAGAAGTTAAGTGAACTACATAATCATAATAAAAAATTACTAACTCCAGCTTTAAAAGCTACCTTAGCATTATCATTGATAGGAATAATTCCCATTCTTTTTGTTGTTATATGGGGTGGGGATGCCTTTGCATTAATCTTTGGCGCTGGATGGGAGGTCGCTGGTGAATATTCTAAGTGGATATCTATTTGGGTTTTTTCTCTATTCATAAATGTGCCGGCTATAGTGTTAGTACCTATTATAGGTAAACAAAAATTTTTATTATATTATATGTTGCTTATGCTCCCAGTAAGATTAATACCTATATGGTGGGTAGGCTATGTAACACATAATGCAGCCTTATCAGTTGCAGTCTTTTGTGGGGTAAATGCAATAAGTAATTTTATATTAATAGCCTATGTTTTTGTAATGACCAAAAAATGGGAGTCGGAACAACTGTTTTATTCAAGGGGAAATAATGATATATAGAATTGTCGGAATGAACCTTAGTGGGGGAGCTAGGCGTTATTGCTATATTTTAAATGATGAGCTTAAAAAAAGAAAATTAGTTACAAAAACATTTATTCCTAAATCTCCGATCTCAGATAAATATTCTGATGCTGATAAGGTTCCGTTTGATTATGTAAATACAAATGAATGGGGAAGGGTTGCGAAAGAAATCATTAAACAAAGGAAAAATATTCGCTATGTCCATCTACATTTACCAAATGTGTGTATCCGATTTTACTTGTTACTTAAGTTACTAAATATTCCATATATAATTACTGTACATTCTCCGCTGTATAATGAAATTGGCTTGAAAAGCAAAATACATCGCAAGATATATAAGAATGCATTGAGTAATGCCAATCTATGTATATTTATCTCCGAGTTTGTAAAGGAAAACATACGCAATAATTTAAAACTTAAAAAAATATCTGGAAAAGTAATATATAATGGATCTGAAGATCCATTTTTTGGGGAAACCATTCTTGATAATTATTTAGACGGGAAGGAGTCAGGAACAGAGTTTAGGATTTGTATTGTAGGTGAATTAACTGAAAGAAAAGGCCTTCTTGATCTTGAGCATATAATAAAAGTACTAAAAAATAAAATAGCAAATACATCAAGAAAAATAGTGTTTAATATATATGGAGAAGGACCATTACTTTATTTTGTAGAAAAACTTCAATATGATTTTGGTGAGATCATTGAGATCAATATCCGAGGTTATGTTCGTGATTTGTCGGAGATATATACAAACAATGACTTGCATATTATGCTATCAAAAGATGAAGCTTTTGGAAGAGTCATCACCGAAGCAATGGCATATTTAGTACCTACACTTTGCTATAATAAAGGGGCCTTTCCTGAATTAATTGAAAATGAAGTAGATGGCTTACTAGCAGATGACCCAATTATGTTAGCTGAAAAAATAATGTGGTTAAGTTCTAATTCAGCAGTACATAAGAATATGTGTTATGGTGCTAGGGAAAAATTTTTAAAGAGATTTGAATCGAATATTTTTGTAAATAATACTTTAAATGCAATTGATGAGGTTGTTAAGGCATGAAATATAAAAATCTTTTTACTTTGTTTGATGTATCTTCGTGCAGTACTAATTTAGGGGATCAAATAATAACCAGGGCTGTAATGCGTGAGCTGAATAATATAGTTTCGAATAATCAAATTGTTAATATACCATCACATGATTATTTAAGTATTCCTGCTTATAAAAAAGTACTCAAAAGTAAATATTCATTTGTTGGTGGTTCAAATTTACTTTCATCTAATATGCCATTTTATCGGCAATGGAAGATAAGATTAACCGATCCATTCATTCTCAAGAACTGTATTTTATTTGGAACAGGCTGGTGGCAGTATCAAAGCAAACCTAACTTATATACATCATTTTTATATAAAAAAGTACTTTCGAAAGAGTATTATCATAGTGTGCGAGATCAATATACAGCAAATATGCTAGAGTCTATTGGTATTAAGAATGTAATCAACACAGGTTGCCCAACTATGTGGGATTTAAACCAAAGCCATTGTGATAAAATCCCTGGAGAGAAAGCTAACGATGTAATTACAACTATCACAGATTATAATACAGATATTAAAAATGATAAACAAATGCTTGATCTTCTAATTGATAATTACGATTCGGTATATTTATGGTTGCAGGGAGATGGAGATTTAAAATTCTTGAAAAAAATAGGTTATGAAAATAAAGTGAAGATAGTACCACCTAATTTATATTCTTATGAAAAGATCTTGAAAAGAGATGAAGGTATTGATTACATTGGTACAAGATTACATGCTGGTGTTTTTGCGCTTCAACACTTACGAAGAACACTTGTTGTTGCTATAGATAATAGAGCCAAAGAAATATCGTCAGATACAAATCTACCAATCTGCGAACGTGGTGATACTGATGCAATGCGAGCTTGGATTTCATCTGGCGAAAAAACAAGCATAAACTTGAAAGATAATGAAATTAGAATTTTTAGAGAACAATTATCTAAATTAGATTCTGTATTTTGATATTGAATGGTAACAATAATGAAAATATTCCAATTAAATGTTCGTCTGGCTGAAGGGGGGGCAGCTGGCGTTGCTCTTGACTTACATCGACGAGCACTTAAACATGGTGTCCCATCTTTTTTTGTATATGGCTATGGGAAAAGTGGACTCAAAAGCAAAAGTCATGAATCAGTTCCTAACGTAATTAAAAATACTAGTATATTTAAGTCATATTTGAATTTACTATGTTTCCCTTTTATCAATTATGATCTTTTTGGGAATATTAATAAACTACGAAAAGAAATAGAGCAGTCTGACCCTAAAGAAAAGATTATTGTACATCTCCATGTGTTACATAGCTATTGGCTTAATTATCATATTCTGACAGATATATTTTCACAGATTAGCTCTAGATATAATATATCCTATGTATGGACATTGCACGATCACTGGGCAATTACTGGCCGCTGTGCCTTTCTGAATAATTGCCAAAATTGGAAAAATAATTGTTATGAATGTCCTCAAAAAAATAATTATCCGCCAGTCCGAATTGATAATGCACGTAATGAACTTAGTAATAAGATTGATTTTGTAAAGAAAATGAGTTTGTTAGGGTGCAAATTTATTTCTCCAAGCTTACATGTCGCAAAATCGTTTAATATGCAATACAGTCATATTGGAATATCAGAATGTCGCGTGATTAACAATGGATTCGATATTGACAGTGAGAATTTTATTTCAACACTATCTTTGGAAAAAAGCGATAATTACAAAAGGAAAGAAATTAACGATGATAAGAAGCGAAAATTTGCAGTAGTTGCGCATGATCTTGCATATGATGGTAAAACTGATGCTAATTTAATAAACTCAGTACCAATGCACGATATAGAAATTCATACATTTGGTAAGAACTCTCCATTTAACAATGATGTGTTTGTCAATCACGGATATATAAGTAATAAAGATGATTTACTTGTGCATTTAAGACATATGGATGCTTTGATTTTTACATCAAAAGTGGATAATTATCCATTGATTCTTTGTGAATGTCTATCTTTGGGAATTCCTGTGGTGGCTACAAGAAGTGAAGCCTCTATTGAAGTATTATCTAAGGTAAATGGAAGAGTAATTTCAGAGGATGAGCTTAGTAAGTGTCTATCTATGGACAAGATACAGTTATGTCAGTATCTATATAACCAAACATTAAGTGAACTGAAAGCCCGAGCCTCGGATGTATTTAGTGGAAATATGATGCTGAAAGAGTATATGAAAATATATGAAACTATCTAAATACTCATACATACCCTTAACATATTTACTTCTGAATGTTAAGATTGGATCGCTGGGAGAAACATTTCCTATTACTCTTGCTACTTTTACCATTTTGTTTATTGCATTTTGTGTTAGAGGAATTAGTAAAAATAAAATATTGCTTTCATTTGGGTTACTAATATGTCTTGTGCTATTTAATAAAATATTTGGGCGCCCATTAGATCCAAGTAAATATTTTACTTCTTTAATGCTATTTATATATGTTGGGACAGTTTCTTCCTTAATTTATAGCTCTACTTTTATAAAATTAAAAAATAATAATACACTGATTTACGCAGTAAAACGCGTTATACTCATAGTTGTAGCTATATCGGTGCTAGAGGTGCTAGAATTATTAATATTGGGTAGTAGTCAGTTAATCAGCTTTTTTTCTAAAGTATTAATTTATTCTAATGAATACCTCATAAATTTTTTACAGTATGGAGCACTACGTTCTAATTCACTATACTTTGAACCGGCATTTTATTCTTTAGTTTTAATTTCTATGTGGTTGTGTTTGAGACAATTAGAATATAGGAATAAGTTATTTGATATTATTGTTTTTGTCGGGGTGTTATCATCAGGATCTTTTTCCGGACTTATGACTTTCATTATTCTTTTTGGAATTGAAATGATTCTAGTTTATTCTGAAAGGAAAAGTTTGAAGAAAAAGATACCATATATAATACTATCATTATTGGTTTTAATTATAGTTATATACTTTTTATTACCATATATATTGATTAGACTCGGTGAATTAGGTAGCGCTGGTACATCTTCATATTATCGCATTATCGGTCCCCTGAAAATCGTTTCTAGTGCACTCACTAACATTGATGGAATCATTCAGTTTGGTTCATTGTATGAATTGGTTAGCTCATTTGGTATTCTGAATGGTTCACAAGTTGGCAAAACACTTGATAATGGTATTTATGTACTTATTGTGCATTTTTCATGGTTAGCGATTTTAGCAATAGCGGTATATTTGTTTTGTTTTATGAAAATATTTTGTTCTGAAGTTAAAATTAATAGAAACGGAAAAGATAAAGGGATAGTCATTCTTTTACTTTTCGTTCCGCTCTCGTTAATGTTTACTGGTGCAATTTTTAGTCCTGAATATATATTTACTATTATTGCACCAGTTATTGCCCGAAAAATAAATAAAGATTACGGAAATTAACATGATAAAGCTCTCAATTATTACCGTCGCTTACAATAATTTAGAAGGCATTAAAGAAACATATGAATCGCTGTCCCATATTAATGGAAGGGATTACGACTATATTGAGTGGGTTGTAATTGATGGTGGTTCTTCGGATGGAACTTCTGAATATCTTTCGAAATTAGGGAGTGTATATAACTTAAAATATATATCTGAAAGTGATAAAGGGATATATGATGCAATGAATAAGGGGATTGCAATTAGTACTGGTAAGTATGCCTTGTTTCTAAATTCGGGAGATTCGATAGTTGCAGGTGCAGCAGATTTAATACATGAAATTTGTATATCAAAAATAGATAATACGGTTTTTCTTTGTGATGCCATTCTTAATTTTGGGAATAGCTTTACTAAAATAAGAAAGGCTAAAAAAATTATATATATATATCATAGTTTACCTGCTAGCCATCAGGCAATTATTTATCCATTGTCAGTTTTAAAGGAAGTAAGGTATGATTTGTCATATAAAGTATCATCTGATTATGCACTGACAGCAAAACTATATAAAAAAGGATTTAAGTTTATTAGATTTTCTGAGATACTTTCCTCTTTCTCCATAGGCGGCGTATCCACAGTAAATAGTGAACAATTATGTCTAGATGCAATGAAAGTTCAAAAAGAAATACTGAAAATGCCCAAGCCGTTTATATGTCTATCTTATTTTTTTAGAAGGTTAATGACAAATAGAGTTAAAAAAAATTGGGAAAAAGTAGATGGGACAGCAATTAAATAAGTTTTCAATGCCTAACGGTTTTCGTGGGAAAAGTGCATTATATGTCCAGTTATGGTGGCTGGTACAAGCAACGCTATTTGCTTGGTCACCACAGTTTTGTTATAAGTGGCGGAGATTAATATTGAGGGCTTTTGGAGCCCAAATTGGAAAGGGAGTATTAATTCGTCCTTCTGTCAAGATCACTTATCCATGGAAGGTTTCAATTGGAGATTATTCTTGGATAGGTGATGATGTTGTTATCTATTCTTTAGGACATATCAAAATTGGAAAAAATACAGTTGTTTCCCAAAAAAGTTATTTATGCGCTGGAAGTCATGATTATTTAAGTAATCGTTTCGATATTTTCTCTAAAGATATAATTATCGGAAATGGGTGTTGGCTAGCAACCGACGTCTTTGTATCTCCAGGTGTTTCTATCGAAGATGACTGCCTGGTCGGTGCTCGCAGTTCTGTATTTAACGATTTAGATAAAAATTATGTTTACGTCGGGAATCCTGCCAAGAAAATAAAAGCAAGATTTTAATAATTTTAAATCATAATAGTATGTTATTTAAAATCATCATTTTTATTGATGATGCTTGTATGCACGCCTCAACTAATATATTAAGGAGTTATGATGACTAAGGTAGCTTTAATTACTGGTGTTACTGGGCAGGATGGTTCTTATCTTGCTGAACTTTTACTTGAGAAAGGATACGAGGTTCATGGTATCAAAAGACGCTCATCATCTTTTAATACTGAAAGGGTTGATCATATTTATCAAGATCCTCATGAAAAAAATCCTAAATTTCACTTACATTATGGTGATCTAACTGATACTTCAAATCTGACGCGTCTTCTATCCGAAATTTCACCAGATGAAGTGTATAATTTGGGTGCTATGAGTCATGTTGCTGTCTCGTTTGAATCACCAGAATACACGGCTGATGTTGACGCAATTGGTACACTACGTTTATTAGAAGCTATACGTTTTCTTGGTTTAGAGAAAAAAACTAAATTTTATCAAGCATCGACTTCTGAATTATATGGATTAGTGCAGGAAATACCTCAAAAAGAGTCTACACCATTTTATCCACGCTCTCCGTACGCCGTAGCTAAACTTTATGCATATTGGATTACTGTTAATTATCGTGAGTCGTATGGAATGTACGCATGCAATGGTATTCTCTTTAATCATGAGTCACCTCGTCGTGGAGAAACGTTTGTTACAAGAAAAATTACGCGTGGACTAGCAAACATTGCACAAGGGCTAGAGAAATGCTTATATCTTGGCAATATGGATTCATTGCGAGACTGGGGGCATGCACGCGATTATGTAAAAATGCAATGGCTTATGTTACAACAAGATAAACCTGAAGATTTTGTTATAGCTACTGGTGTTCAGTATTCTGTACGCCAATTTGTTGAGTTTTCTGCATCTGAATTGGGTATTACTCTTCGGTTTGAGGGGGAAGGCATTCATGAAAAAGCAGTAGTTGTAGCTGTTGAAGGGGAAAATGCTCCTGGTGTTAATGTCGGTGATGTAATTGTTGCTGTAGATCCTCGTTATTTCCGTCCAGCAGAGGTTGAAACATTGTTAGGTGATCCTACGAAGGCTCATGAAGTTCTGGGGTGGAAGCCAGAAACTACCCTTCAAGAGATGGTTACCGAAATGGTACAGAAAGATCTCGAAGCAGCGAAGAAGTTTTCCTTACTTAAATCTCATGGTTACGATGTTTCCATCGCGTTGGAGTAATTTTCAATGAGCAAAAAGAATATTTTTATTGCGGGCCATAATGGTATGGTAGGTTCTGCAATTTTGCGGAAATTACAATATCGAGATGATGTCGAAGTAGTTTTTAAAAATAGAAATGAATTAGATCTTTTAAATTTAACGGCTGTTCAGCATTTTTTTGAATCAGAGCACATTGATGAAGTTTATTTAGCTGCAGCTAAAGTAGGTGGAATTATTGCGAATAATACATATCCTGCTGATTTCATTTATCAAAATATCGTTATACAAAATAATGTAATTCATTCTGCGCATCTGAATAATGTTAACAAATTGATGTTCCTCGGGTCCTCATGTATTTATCCAAAATATGCTAATCAACCCATTGCAGAGTCTGAGTTATTGCAGGGGACATTAGAACCAACAAATGAGCCTTATGCAATAGCGAAAATTGCCGGGATAAAATTATGTGAGTCATATAATCGACAATTTGGACGTGATTATAGATCTGTAATGCCAACTAATTTATATGGAGAAAACGATAATTTCCATCCTCAGAATTCACATGTTATTCCTGCATTGATTCGACGCTTTCATGAAGCTACTGCCGCTTCGTTACCTGAAGTGGTTGTCTGGGGAAGTGGTAATCCCATGAGAGAGTTTTTACATGTTGATGACATGGCGAGTGCCAGTATTTATGTTATGGAATTAGAAAAAGAAATTTGGAAATCTAAAACAAGTCCCATGCTGTCACATATAAATGTGGGTACTGGTGTTGATTGTACTATTAAAGAATTAGCAGAAACAATTGCGAAGGTTGTTGGATATCAGGGGATTATATCTTTTGATGCCACCAAACCTGATGGTACACCAAGAAAACTACTCGACGTGTCTAGATTGTCCAGTTTGGGTTGGGAGTATAAAATAACTTTAGAAGATGGTTTGAAAAGTACATATAAATGGTTTTTGGAGAACCAAAATATATTTAGAGGCTAGAAATGTATTTAGACACTGCATTATTTAAATGTATTGTAAGAAATGCTCCTCTTATTTCAATTGATTTAATTATTGAAGATGATAATAATTCCTTTTTGTTAGGAAGAAGGAACAATCGCCCCGCAAGGGGCTTTTGGTTCGTACCGGGGGGGCGTATACTAAAAAACGAATCGTTAGATGACGCGTTTCTAAGAATTACTTCATCTGAATTAGGAATATCTTTTGATAGGAATTCCGCCCATTTTATGGGGGTTTACGAGCATTTTTATGACGATAACTTTTCGGAAGAGATGTTTTCAACTCATTACGTTGTGTTAGCTTTTAAATTAATAACATTAAAGCAATTCATTCCATCTAATCACGAGCAACATAATGAATATTTATGGATTAAAAAGGATGATATATTAACAAGTGAGTTTGTTCATCATAATACTAAAGCCTATTTTTAGCAAAGGAAGGACACTATAATATGAAAGTGCTTGTCTATGGGATAAATTTCTCTCCTGAGCTAACAGGTATTGGAAAATATACTGGCGAAATGGTCGAGTGGATGACTGATCATGGCGTTGATGTCCACGTAATTACGGCACCCCCATATTATCCAGAGTGGAAAATTTCTAAGGGGTATTCGAGCATTCGTTACAAACTTGAGAATACAAGGTACCCCATATATAGATGTCCACTCTATGTTCCACGCGAAAAATCTACAGTTAAGCGAATTCTGCATTTGCTGAGTTTCTCATTTACGTCATTCTTTTCATTGTTAAAGCAAACCTCTTGGAAACCTGATTACATTATATGTATTGCTCCTACCATGTTTTGTTTCCCAGGCTCTTATTTTTTAAAAAAAATAACTTCATCAAAGCTTATGTTGCATATACAAGATTATGAAGTGGATGCAATGCTAGGGTTAGGAATGACTAAGCATAAACAATTAGGTTTGATGGCAAGTGCTTTTGAACGCTGGTGTTTGAGGAAAGCTGACATTGTATCAACTATATCAAACTCAATGGTCGATAAGGCTGTGTCTAAGGGCGTTTCAAAGGATAGAATTCTGTATTTTCCGAATTGGTCTGAAGTAGAAAGATTTAGAAATGTTACAGAAGGTGCTATTGATAAAATTGCATCAATATTGGGTGTTTCAAGGACTAAAAAGATAGTTTTATACTCAGGTAATATTGGAGAGAAACAAGGCTTAGAAATTATCCTTGAAGTCGCGAAAATGATGCAATCAAATGTAAATATTATATTTCTGATTGTAGGCGATGGTCTTGGTAAACATGAGTTGGAAAAACGATGCTATAGTTTGGGGATTACTAATATATTATTTAGACCATTGCAGCCTTATGAATATTTGCCAGCTTTATTAAAGTTAGCTGATTGTCATTTGGTTATTCAACGAAGAGGTGCTGCTGATTCTGTGCTTCCATCTAAGCTAACCAATATTTTAGCAGTAGGCGGAAATTCTGTGATAACGGCTGATCCAGATACTGAGCTTGGAAAGCTTTGCTCATTATATCCAGGAATTGCGATAAATGTTGAGCCTGAATCTGCCAGTGCCTTAGCTTCTGGGATTACAGAGAGCTTGACCCTTAATAGAGAGAATGAAGTAGCTTCGCGATATGCTGAGACAAACTTAAATAAAAACTCAATATTGGGTAAGCTAATCGACAGTCTCAATTCTAATATCTGATAGCATAAGCTGGACAGGATTAATTTATAGTCTTATAATTTTTATTTATTCTTATTCGACAAGATATTATCGTTGAGCATATTGTTATATACCAATCATTTTATTAGTAATGACTCACTACTATAGTATTTGTAAAATATTAAGGATTATTATGTGTTAGGCCTGTTCCTTACTTTGATGTGCTAAAATATTCTCTAGAGTATGCGAGATCTAACAAGATTAATAAGTACATGAGGTTGTCATGCCAATTTTACAACATAGAGCACGCTCAAAAACTAACGCCTCGATAATATCTATAATGCAACGCTTTTCAGATATATCAGTTATTTTTCTTGGTGTTGGTGCAGTTTGTTTTTATTATGGGTTAGTTTTTTCACTACAGTATCTCATGATGTCTTTTTTGGTTTTAGTAATATTTCAAATGATAGGAGGGATAACTGACTTTTATCGTTCATGGCGTGGAGTTAAAATTTCTGTTGAACTTAATCTTATTTTGCAGAATTGGACTTTGAGCCTAGTTTTCGCAGTTGGGTTAATGTCTTTCTTCTCTTTTTTTGATGCCGATTTTAAATTCTATATTACCTGGTATATCATAGTATGTTTGGGTTTTATTATTTCTCGGATGGCGATACGTTATTGTGCACGAATAATTAGAAACTTGGGCTATAATACTAGGCGTGTTGCTGTTGCGGGAACATTACCAGCAGGTATCAATTTATTAAAGAGTTTCGCAAATGAACCTTGGTTAGGTTTTATTATTGTTGGGGTTTATGATAATAATCCATTAGAATCATCTACTGAAGTTCCATATGTTGGCAATTTGGATAAGCTTGTAAAAGATGCTAAGGCTGGAATGATTGATAAAATTTATATAGCTATGAGCATGCGTGATGAATTACTTATGAAAAATCTAGTTCAGCAATTAACTGATTCGACGTGCTCAGTAATGCTCATACCCGATATATTTACCTTTAATATACTACAGTCAAGAACCGAAGAGGTTAATGGAGTTCCTGTTGTGCCATTGTTTGATACACCTCTTAATGGCATAAATATGGTTTTTAAGAGGCTGGAAGATATCATATTGTCTGTTGTTATTATATTGTTAATATCTCCCGTTTTACTGCTTATTTCTATTTTGATCAAAGCCACTAGTTCCGGACCTGTAATTTTTAGGCAAAAAAGATACGGAATGGATGGTAAACCAATTCAAGTTTGGAAATTTAGAACAATGCACGTCATGGAAAATGAAAGTATTGTTGTTCAAGCGACAAAGAATGATCCTCGGGTTACGAAAATTGGTCGTTTTTTAAGGCGGACTTCATTAGATGAACTTCCTCAGTTTTTTAATGTCTTTTGCGGTCAAATGTCTATTGTTGGGCCTAGACCTCATGCAATAATTCATAACGAGCAATATCGTAATTTAATACAGGGCTATATGCTACGGCATAAAGTCAAACCAGGAATCACTGGATGGGCACAAGTGAATGGCTGGCGTGGTGAAACAGATACCCTAGATAAAATGGAGAAAAGAGTTGAATATGATTTGGAGTATATTAGGGAATGGAGTATCTGGTTTGATTTAAAAATTGTATTCTTAACTATATTTAAAGGGTTTGTAGGGAAAACAGTTTACTAAATAATTTTTATTGCCATTTTTTATAAATTTTTCTTTTGATGGAATTTATATATTCTGCTAGAAATTTTCTAATTACTGATTAAATAATGTTTAGATTGATATTGGCAATTTTTAAATTGAGATAGAATAAACTTATTTTAATTGCAAGGGGTTGACTTTGGATAACCTCATTTTATTAGATGGTTATCCGTAGTCATTATATTATTTGATGTTCGATGTTTATGCAGGTGCAATAATTAATTAGATTGAAAGATTCATTTTAGATCTTTTTGGGTATAAACTCTTTTTTCTCCACTTGCACTGATCCCTTGCACATTTGTAATTGCTATTAAATTATTATCGATGACGTTGAATTTATATCTTGAATCTTGTCTTTTATCTAGGTTTAGTGTTATAGCTGATTCTTTAAGATCCATTGACTTGATTGATATGTTTTTTAAAGTCAAGTTTTCTGGTTTATTTAAGATATTCATACTAGCACCAATGATATTTATGTTCTCAATTGATACACTGCTTTTTTTATTTCCTAGTGCAAGCTTTATTCCAACGTTGAGTTGAGTTGTATTGTTAATTTTGACATCTTTTATTGTGAAATTTTGAGGGGCTGATATATATTTTCCGTAATTGACGCCAAATCCGATAATAATCCCGTTACTGTTTTTCATTGTAATGTTTTGTATGTTGAATTTTTCAGAGCCATAAATTGCAATTGTTGATGGTTCTAATCCGGAATTATCGCTATACTCACTGAGAATATTTTCTGCTGTAATATTTCGGATTGTAAAGTTGCTTCCATTTTCTACATGTATTAGTTGTCTTAAATTTGTTCCCTTTATATTTTCAATGATAAAGTTCTTCACTGTTTTATTTTTTGGATATAAATTATCATAATGTGCCCCTGAAAGTCCTATTCCTATTCCCCAATAGGGTTTTTTATTTGTATTATTAATATTTTCAATAATGTGATTCGCTATTAATAATTGTTCGTCATTTATAGCAACATTCCACTCTATGGCATCGCCTTGTAGGTTATAAAATCTACAGTTAGTAATTGTTCCTTTTGTTAAGGTGGATGAATGTCCTTGCCTGAGAATTCCATAGTTTGCATCACGGAACACGACGTTGTGTATCAATAAATTTTCAATGTTTCCATCCGCTCCATCGATAAAAACTCTGGCCGTTCGGGTAAATCCTGATAATTCTAGTCCTGTCAGTGATGGAGTTCCTCCGGAAATTATAATCATAACATCTATTATTTTCCCATTGATACCTTCAATTTGGTTATTACCACTAATTTGTATTGTGCCTTTGCCATTACCACTAATGGTTCCCTTGATTATTATTTTTTTATCTGAGGGGATTTTTAGATTAAAATTAAAATTCTTGCATTCAACATTTTCGGGTATTATAACTACAGTTGAATTCTGAAATGCTCTATGGAATGCATCCTCCCAATCACCCCTATAGTAATCTGTGATTAAGGCTTGCTTTGTACTCTCAATTGATCTAGCTATTGATGGTATGCTGTAGACATATACAAAAAAAGATATCTTAAACTTAAAGAAATTACGACGCGACAATGATATGTTACTAATCATTTCTAATATCTCCTATATACTTTTACAGTTCTGATTCTAAATCGATATCCGTGATAATCAAGGTGCATTGATTTTTTATTTCATTTCCTTACATGTTTTCGATATTGACTTTGTTCAATAATTTACCTTAGAGCCCAATGTTTATTAGCAATATTAACTATCGTATATGTTTCTTTTGAGCTAACATAATCATCACATTTAAGCTGCGAACGTGTCGCAGTGACCACACCAGACAGGAGTATGTAATGTCCAAGCAACAGATCGGGGTTGTCGGTATGGCAGTGATGGGGCGCAACCTTGCGCTCAACATCGAAAGCCGTGGTTATACCGTCTCTGTTTTCAACCGCTCCCGTGAAAAGACCGAAGAAGTGATTGCCGAGAATCCGGGCAAGAAACTGGTCCCGCATTATACCGTTAAAGAGTTTGTTGAATCCCTCGAAACTCCACGCCGCATCCTGTTGATGGTGAAAGCAGGCGCTGGTACTGATAGCGCGATCGATTCTCTTAAGCCGTATCTGGACAAAGGCGACATCATCATTGATGGGGGTAACACCTTCTTCCAGGACACAATTCGTCGTAACCGCGAATTGTCTGCCGAAGGTTTTAACTTCATTGGTACCGGTGTTTCTGGTGGGGAAGAGGGCGCACTGAAAGGCCCGTCTATCATGCCTGGTGGGCAGAAAGAAGCTTACGAGCTGGTAGCGCCAATTCTTCAGCAGATCGCTGCACGTGCCGAAGACGGTGAACCTTGTGTCGCCTATATCGGTGCTGACGGTGCGGGTCACTATGTCAAAATGGTCCACAACGGTATCGAATATGGCGACATGCAGCTGATTGCCGAAGCCTATGCGTTACTGAAAGGTGGTCTGGCGCTTTCTAATGAAGAATTGGCAACAACCTTTACCGAGTGGAACGAAGGCGAGCTCAGCAGCTACCTGATTGATATCACCAAAGACATCTTCACTAAAAAAGATGAAGAAGGTAAATACCTGGTTGATGTGATTCTTGATGAAGCGGCCAACAAAGGTACCGGTAAATGGACCAGCCAGAGCTCACTCGACCTGGGTGAACCGTTGTCCCTGATCACCGAATCTGTCTTTGCGCGTTACATCTCTTCACTGAAAGAGCAGCGTGTTGCAGCGTCTAAAGTCCTGTCGGGGCCAAAAGCTCAACCGGCTGGTGACAAGACTGAGTTTGTCGAGAAAGTTCGTCGCGCTCTGTATCTGGGCAAAATCGTTTCTTATGCTCAGGGCTTCTCCCAGCTGCGTGCTGCGTCTGATGAATACAACTGGGATCTGAACTACGGTGAGATTGCCAAAATCTTCCGTGCCGGTTGCATTATCCGTGCTCAGTTCCTGCAGAAGATCACTGATGCTTACGAGCAGAATGCGGGTATTGCCAACTTGCTGCTGGCGCCGTACTTCAAACAGATTGCTGATGAATATCAGCAGGCGCTGCGTGATGTTGTGGCTTATGCTGTTCAGAACGGCATCCCTGTTCCGACATTCTCTGCTGCCATTGCCTACTACGATAGCTATCGTTCTGCAGTCCTGCCTGCTAACCTGATTCAGGCTCAGCGTGACTATTTCGGTGCTCATACCTATAAGCGCACTGATAAAGAAGGCGTATTTCATACTGAGTGGATGGCATAATCTTTATTTGTCGCAGTCAGGCCATTCGGCCTGACTATTTTTTACCTTTACCTTTACCTTTACCTTTACCTTTACCTTTACCTTTATTTTTATCTTAACCTTTATATTTGGTTCTATAAGCTGACTAAATACTTTTCCTTTCTGAAAATACTTTAATGTGTATTTTTAAATCTTTTTAAGAAATCACCATATTTATTATCTTGTGCTCCTATATTAGTTCGCTTCTGGCCTCAGTAATTTACTGGGTGTTAAATAACAGGGTTTTAATTAAAGGAAATTAATATGTTACTTCCTGTGATAATGGCTGGCGGTACTGGCAGTCGTCTCTGGCCGATGTCTCGCGAGCTTTACCCGAAACAGTTCCTCCGGCTGTACGGGCAGAACTCCATGCTGCAGGAAACCATCACCCGACTCTCGGGCCTTGAAATTCATGAACCGATGGTCATCTGTAACGAAGAGCATCGCTTCCTGGTGGCCGAACAGCTGCGCCAACTCAATAAACTGTCTAATAACATCATTCTTGAGCCAGTCGGGCGCAATACCGCCCCGGCCATTGCCCTGGCTGCCCTCCAGGCCACTCGCCATGGGGACGACCCGCTGATGCTGGTTCTTGCCGCAGACCATATCATCAATAACAAACCGGTCTTCCACGATGCCATCCGCGTCGCCGAGCAGTATGCCGATGCAGGGCATCTGGTCACCTTCGGGATTGTGCCAAACGCTCCAGAAACCGGCTACGGCTACATCCAGCGCGGCGTGGCGCTTACCGACAGTGACCACACCCCTTACCATGTGGCTCGCTTCGTTGAGAAACCAGACCGGGAGCGCGCCGAGACCTACCTCGCTTCCGGAGAGTACTACTGGAACAGCGGCATGTTTATGTTCCGTGCCAAAAAATTCCTCTCCGAGCTGGCCAAATTTCGCCCGGATATCCTTGAGGCCTGCCAGGCCGCAGTCAGCGCCGCGGATAACGGCAGCGACTTCATCAGTATTCCGCATGACATTTTCTGCGAGTGTCCAGACGAATCCATCGACTACGCGGTGATGGAAAAAACCGCCGATGCGGTGGTGGTCGGCCTCGATGCCGACTGGAGTGACGTTGGCTCGTGGTCGGCGTTGTGGGACGTCAGCCCGAAAGATGCGCAGGGCAACGTGCTCAGCGGCGATGCGTGGGTGCATAACAGCGAAAACTGCTACATCAACAGCGACGAGAAGCTGGTGGCGGCGATTGGCGTGGAAAACCTGGTGATTGTCAGTACCAAGGACGCAGTGCTGGTGATGAACCGCGAGCGCGCCCAGGACGTGAAGAAGGCGGTCGAGTTCCTTAAACAGAACCAGCGCAGCGAGTACAAGCGCCACCGCGAGATTTACCGTCCCTGGGGCCGCTGCGATGTTGTGGTGCAGACTCCGCGGTTTAATGTCAACCGCATCACGGTGAAACCGGGCGGGGCGTTCTCTATGCAGATGCACCACCACCGCGCAGAGCACTGGGTTATTCTCGCTGGCACTGGCCAGGTGACGGTGAACGGGAAGCAATTCCTGCTGACGGAGAACCAGTCCACCTTTATTCCCATCGGGGCCGAGCACTGTCTGCAAAACCCGGGCCGTATTCCGCTGGAAGTGTTGGAGATCCAGTCGGGGTCATACCTCGGTGAAGACGACATTATCCGTATTAAAGACCAGTATGGTCGTTGCTAATATTTTTCGGGACAAGACGCAGAATGACACAGTTAACATGCTTTAAGGCTTATGACATCCGTGGTGAACTGGGCGAAGAGTTGAATGAGGACATCGCCTACCGTATCGGGCGCGCCTATGGCGAATTTCTGAAACCCGGGAAGATTGTAGTCGGGGGCGATGTGCGCCTCACCAGCGAGTCGCTGAAGCTGGCTCTGGCTCGGGGGCTGATGGACGCCGGTACCAATGTGCTTGATATCGGCCTGAGCGGTACCGAAGAGATTTACTTTGCCACCTTCCACCTCGGGGTAGACGGCGGGATCGAGGTGACGGCAAGCCACAACCCGATGAACTACAACGGCATGAAGCTGGTGCGAGAGAACGCGAAGCCCATCAGCGGCGACACCGGCCTGCGTGATATCCAGCGCCTGGCGGAGCAGAACCAGTTCCCACCGGTGGACCCGGAGCGCCGCGGCACCCTGCGTCAGATTTCGGTGCTGAAGGAGTACGTCGACCACCTGATGGGCTATGTAAACCTGGCGAACTTCACCCGTCCGCTGAAGCTGGTGGTGAACTCCGGCAACGGGGCGGCAGGGCACGTGATTGATGAGGTGGAGAAACGCTTCGCGGCGGCCGGGGCGCCGGTGACTTTTATCAAGGTGCATCACCAGCCGGACGGGCATTTCCCGAACGGTATTCCGAACCCGCTGCTGCCGGAGTGTCGCCAGGATACTGCCGACGCGGTGCGCGAGCATCAGGCGGACATGGGGATTGCTTTTGATGGCGACTTCGACCGCTGCTTCCTGTTTGATGACGAGGCGTCGTTTATCGAGGGGTACTACATTGTCGGGCTGTTGGCGGAAGCGTTCCTGCAGAAGCAACCGGGGGCGAAAATCATTCACGACCCGCGCCTGACGTGGAACACGGTGGACATCGTGACCTGCAGCGGTGGTCAGCCGGTGATGTCGAAGACCGGGCATGCGTTCATCAAGGAGCGGATGCGCCAGGAAGACGCCATCTACGGCGGGGAGATGAGTGCGCACCATTACTTCCGCGACTTTGCCTACTGCGACAGCGGGATGATCCCGTGGCTGCTGGTGGCGGAGCTGCTGTGTCTGAAAAACAGCTCGCTGAAGTCGCTGGTGGCGGATCGCCAGGCGGCGTTCCCGGCGTCAGGGGAGATTAACCGCAAGCTGGGTAATGCGGCGGCGGCTATTGCGCGTATCCGCGAACGCTATGAACCAGATGCCGTCAACGTGGATACCACCGACGGTATCAGTATTGAATACCCGGAGTGGCGCTTTAACCTGCGCAGCTCGAATACTGAGCCGGTAGTGCGTCTCAACGTGGAGTCAAAAGCAGATGATGCATTAATGAAGGCTAAAACAGAAGAAATATTAGCTCTACTTAAATAGAACTTATTTTACTTAGAGCTATAGGGCTGATGTGTGGGATTATACATCACCTTATGGCTCTTCCTTGACTTCCTATTTTTCTGAGAGTAAAACCGCCAGAAGTGTTGATTACAGGGTGGCTACTATGCCGCCGTCCAGTTAACTGATTAAAGTGTGATCGAATGAAAATTACTATTTCCGGTACCGGTTATGTTGGTTTATCGAACGGCATCCTGATTGCGCAGAACCACGAAGTGGTTGCGCTGGATATCGTACAATCTAAAGTCGATATGCTTAACCAGAAGATGTCGCCGATTGTCGATAAAGAGATTCAGGAATATCTGGCCGAAAAACCGCTGAATTTTCGTGCGACAACTGACAAACAAGATGCATATCGCAATGCTGACTATGTCATTATCGCCACACCGACTGACTACGATCCGAAAACCAACTACTTCAATACCTCAACCGTTGAAGCCGTTATTCGTGATGTCACTGAGATTAACCCCAACGCCGTCATGATCATCAAATCGACCATTCCGGTCGGTTTCACCCGTGATATTAAAGAGCGTCTGGGGATCGACAATGTCATCTTCTCCCCGGAGTTCCTGCGTGAAGGCCGTGCGCTGTATGACAACCTTCATCCTTCTCGTATCGTCATCGGTGAACGTTCGGAGCGGGCAGAGCGTTTTGCCAGTCTGCTGAAAGAGGGGGCTATCAAGCAGGATATCCCGACACTGTTTACCGATTCGACCGAAGCGGAGGCGATCAAGCTGTTTGCTAATACCTATCTTGCTCTGCGGGTAGCGTATTTTAATGAGCTGGATAGCTATGCGGAAAGCCAGGGTCTCAACAGCAAGCAGATTATTGAAGGCGTGTGCCTGGACCCGAGGATCGGCAATCACTATAACAACCCGTCATTCGGTTACGGTGGATACTGCCTGCCGAAAGATACTAAACAGCTGCTGGCGAACTACGAATCGGTGCCAAACAATATCATTGGCGCTATTGTGGATGCTAACCGTACCCGTAAAGACTTTATTGCTGACTCTATCCTTGCGCGTAAACCGAAAGTGGTTGGGGTTTATCGTCTGATCATGAAGAGCGGCTCAGATAACTTCCGCGCCTCTTCAATCCAAGGGATTATGAAGCGTATTAAAGCCAAAGGTATCCCGGTTATTATTTACGAACCGGTGATGCAAGAAGATGAATTCTTTAATTCTCGCGTCGTTCGCGATCTGGATGCCTTTAAGCAAGAAGCTGATGTCATCATTTCTAACCGTATGGCGGAAGAGCTGGCTGATGTTGCGGATAAGGTTTATACCCGCGATCTCTTTGGCAACGATTAGCCCTTTCGATCCTGAGTGCCAGCGGTGCTGCCGCTGGTCTGATCTCTCCCTTGCCTCCGCTTTTACAAATTTTCTATAACGACGACCTCGGTAGTGTGATGCAGTCTGTAATTTTATGCTAAAACCATTGCCCGGCTTACGGTGGTCAGATATGTTAAATCATACCTTGTGAAGAGCTACCGTCACTGAGATGTAGATGCCGGAGATAAGCGCCGGAAGGGAAAAGAAGCCTGCTATGCGGGCTTTTTTTGTTTTTGTATTCAGGGATTGGGCACGAAATAAACAGGAGCTGACCAAAGCAGAGGCTCATCAAAGCTTCTGTAAAACGCGGGAACAAAAAAACCGCAACCATCGATTGCGGTTCAGAAAGAATCAGGTAACCACTCAGGCGTTGTAATATGCCTTGTACCACTCCACGAATTTCTTCACGCCATCCTTAACGGATGTCTGCGGTTTAAAGCCAACCAGATCATACAGTGGCTTGGTATCGGCGCTGGTTTCCAGGACATCGCCCGGCTGGATCGGCATCATGTTTTTCTCAGCTTCCATCCCCATCGCTTCTTCCAGAGCGGTGATGTAGTCCATCAACTCCACCGGCGAGCTGTTGCCGATATTATAGATTCGATAAGGGGCTGAACTGGTGGCCGGTGAGCCGTTTTCTACGGTCCATTCAGGATCTGCCTGCGGAATGACATCCTGCACGCGGACAATCGCTTCTACGATGTCATCGATGTAGGTGAAATCACGCTTCATCTTGCCGTAGTTGTAGACGTCAATGCTCTTACCTTCCAGCATCGCCTTAGTGAATTTGAACAGGGCCATATCTGGACGCCCCCACGGGCCATACACGGTGAAGAAACGTAAGCCGGTGGTGGGGATGCCATAGAGATGAGAGTAGGTATGCGCCATCAGTTCATTGGCTTTTTTGGTTGCCGCATACAGTGACACCGGGTGATCGACCGAATCATTCGTGGAGAACGGCATCTTGCGGTTCAGGCCATATACTGAACTGGAAGAGGCGTACAGCAAATGTTGTACTTTGTTGTGTCGGCAGCCTTCCAGAATGTTCAGATAACCAATCAGGTTGGCATCGGCATAGGCATGCGGATTTTCCAGCGAATAACGCACGCCAGCCTGCGCTGCCAGATGGATCACCCGATCAAACTTCTCAGTAGCAAAAATTTGCGCCATGCCTTCGCGATCGGCAAGATCGATTTTGTAAAAACTGAACCGAGGGGACTGTAAAAGATCCAGGCGAGACTGCTTGAGATTGACATCGTAGTAATCGTTCATGTTGTCGATGCCAACAACCTCATGACCCGCCTCCAGAAGGCGCTGACTTGCATGAAAGCCGATAAATCCTGCGGCTCCAGTGACTAAAAACTTCATATTCATCCTCCGGGTTCGGTGTTCCCCGCTATATATATTTGTCGATTTTACACTGGCTTGCCTTCGGGATCATCTGCTTTACCGTTGCAGGATATAAGCGGGTACCGTAGAAAGCGCAGGGTTGCACGCTTCCCGGGTCCAGGTGGGTGCTGAAGATTTTAGGGTAAGTTCGCAAATGATAATCATTATTACATGAAAATAAGTTAGCTGAATAATTGTTACTGCTGTTCTTTGATAGTTACCGTACTCTGTTCGCCTCGCAAGCAAAGCAGCGGAAAGGCTGAGTCTGGTCAATATTGTTTCTTTTTATATATTTTCCGAACAATTCCTCAATAATCAGTCAGTATTACTATTGTAATGATAGTAATGAAATCTATTTTTTCTTTTATAATCATATTGTTAAGCGGGTGCGCTGAAGTGTTCGAATAATGTGCAGCAACTGTGTATTTTTTGGCTGAATGGATTGGTCATGCTTTTTCATTTTTATTCTTCCAGACCAGAGCTATAATGCGCGCGTAATTCACATCCTACGGATGCATTATTGATAATGCGCAGCAAACGTACCCTACGACGCTCGGATTTGACCACTTTTGAAGAAAAGTCAAATTCACTTTTATGCAAGATAGGATGAGGAAGTACGTTATCCTGGTGGTGTTGCCGCTGCCTGCCCGCGAACTTAATACTCTGCCTGACTTATGTAGAGATGCGGAGCGCCCTGCTACATGGCTGTTGAAGTCATACTGCCGAGAGTGACGCTTTTTGTTGGTTTCAAGGGTGAAATGAGAAAGTCCTGATGGATAGGATGCCATAAACTGAGGAGAGTAGCGGTGCATTTGTTGCGGTGTAGCGATGGATGTGAGTCCGGAGAGGGGCGCTGAGTACAGATATCCGTTGGTTTTTAGCTTTTTTGCCGAACGCTGACTAGGCTGTTTGTGGCTTCATGAATGCTGCGCCGGTAATGCTTGTGGAGCTAACGACGAGCGTATCCTCTTCGTTACGGTAAGACCGGGTAAGACAGACACTTTAGAGAGGGGAGTCCGCATTTTGGTTGCGATAGCCAATGGCGGTAGCGTGTCTGAATTTTAGAATAAACTCATTGTTCGATTTAACATTTTATTTACAATCTTAAAGGATGGTTTATGTGTCTTCCACGAGAATCACATTTTCATTCAGCGGTGACTGAGGTTAGCGATCATCTCCGATTCCGGAGTGCTAATGCGCAGGAAAGATTGTTTACATATTGCTTGTGCAAAATAATGTTACAATTGGTCTTTGTTTATGGGAATAGCTGTTCGTCTCTCGAGCACAGCAGATCTTATCGATAATTCTGTTTGATACATATTACGTACGGAATTTTTTGTAGAATAATTTATGAGTATAAAAATGAAGTATAATATAGGGTATTTGTTTGATCTTCTTGTTGTTATAACAAACAAAGATTTAAAGGTACGTTATAAAAGCAGCGTATTTGGTTACTTATGGTCAATTGCGAATCCACTGCTTTTTGCAATGATATATTATTTCATTTTTAAACTCGTTATGCGAGTGCAGATCCCGAATTATACCCTTTTCTTGATTACCGGTTTATTTCCGTGGCAGTGGTTTGCCAGCTCGGCGACAAATTCCTTGTTTTCGTTTATAGCCAATGCACAAATAATCAAAAAAACAGTTTTTCCGCGCTCAGTTATTCCATTGAGTAATGTCATGATGGAAGGGTTACATTTCTTGTGTACAATTCCTGTGATTATTGCATTCCTGTTCGTGTATGGTATGCGTCCATCGCTCTCATGGCTCTGGGGCGTACCAATTATTGCGCTTGGTCAGGTGATTTTTACATTTGGTATTTCAATCATATTTTCTACGCTAAATCTGTTCTTCAGGGATTTAGAGCGATTTGTCAGCCTTGGTATCATGCTCATGTTTTATTGCACGCCGATATTATATGCGTCAGATATGATTCCTGAAAAATTTAGCTGGATTATTACCTATAATCCTCTGGCAAGCATGATCCTCAGCTGGCGGCAGCTGTTCATGGATGGCGTCTTAAATTATGAATATATTTCAATCCTTTACATTACAGGTTTAGTCCTGACAATTGTGGGCCTGAGTATTTTTAATAAATTAAAATATCGATTTGCAGAGATTTTGTAATGGAACCAGTAATAAACTTTAGTCACGTTACGAAAGAGTATCCTCTTTACCACCATATTGGCTCAGGAATTAAGGATCTCGTATTTCACCCTAAAAGAGCTTTTCAGCTGTTAAAAGGGCGTAAATATCTTGCGATCGAAGACATTACCTTCACCGTGGGTAAAGGCGAGGCCGTAGCGCTGATTGGTCGTAACGGCGCAGGGAAAAGTACCTCCCTCGGGCTGGTGGCCGGCGTCATTAAGCCAACAAAAGGCACTGTTACAACCCAGGGGCGCGTTGCCTCAATGCTTGAGCTAGGCGGCGGTTTTCACCCTGAATTAACCGGGCGAGAAAATATTTATCTCAATGCGACCCTGCTTGGGCTACGCCGCAAAGAGGTTCAGCAACGGATGGATCGGATAATTGAGTTCTCCGAGCTGGGTGATTTCATTGACGAACCTATTCGCGTGTACTCAAGTGGTATGCTTGCGAAGCTTGGATTCTCTGTCATCAGCCAGGTAGAACCCGATATACTTATTATCGATGAGGTACTTGCTGTCGGTGACATTTCGTTCCAGGCCAAATGTATACAAACAATACGAGACTTCAAAAATAAGGGTGTAACGATATTATTCGTTAGCCACAATATGAGTGATGTTGAAAAAATCTGTGACAGAGTTGTTTGGATCGAAAACCATAAACTCCGTGAAATTGGCTCAGCAGAGAGAATCATTGAACTTTACAAGCAAGCAATGGCTTAATAATTGGTAATAAGATGAATAGTATCAAAATTTATACATGTCACCACAAACCCAGTGCTTTTCTAAATGCCTCTATTATTAAACCACTGCATGTCGGGAAGGCTAATACTTATAATGATATTGGCTGTGAAGGGGATGATAGCGGAGACAACATTTCCTTTAAAAACCCATTCTATTGTGAGCTGACGGCCCACTACTGGGTGTGGAAGAATGAATCCCTGGCTGACTATGTGGGATTCATGCATTACCGCAGACACTTGAACTTTGCAGAACAACAAAATCATCCTGAGGATAACTGGGGGGTGGTCAACTACCCGCTCATCAATGCCGAATACGAAAGCCAGTTTGGATTAAGTGATGAATCCATAAGCACCTGCGTTGATGGATATGATCTGCTGTTACCCAAAAAATGGTCGGTAACATCGGCAGGAAGTAAGAATAACCTTGATCATTATGCAAAAGGTGAGTTTTTACACATTAAAGACTATCAGTCTGCCCTGGATGTCGTTGAAGAGCTGTATCCACAATATAAAGCTGCGATTCAACAATTCAATAATGCAACTGATGGTTATTATACGAACATGTTTGTTATGCGCAAAGACATGTTCCTGGATTATTCTGAATGGCTTTTTGCTATTTTGTCTAATCTTGAAGATCGGATTTCGATGAATAACTACAACGCTCAAGAAAAACGAGTTATAGGACACATTGCTGAGCGTTTATTCAATATCTATATCATCAAATGTCAACAAGATAAACAGCTAAAAATAAAAGAACTACAGCGCACGTTTGTTACTGCTGAAACATTTAATGGTAAATTAAAGCCCGTTTTTGACGAAAGCGTACCGGTTGTTATCAGTTTTGATAATAACTATGCATTAAGTGGCGGGGCATTAATCAATTCAATTGTTCGCCATTCTGATGCGAACAGAAACTATGATATCGTTGTTCTGGAAAATAAGGTCAGTCATTTAAATAAACAACGCCTTATCAAGCTAGTTGCTGGTCATAACAACATATCATTGCGCTTTTTTGATGTGAATTCATTCACTGAGATGAGTGATGTTCATACCCGTGCACATTTTAGTGCGTCGACCTATGCGCGCTTGTTCATCCCGCAACTTTTCCGCGAGTATAAAAAAGTTGTGTTTATCGATTCTGACACCGTGGTGAAGGCTGATTTGGCGACACTTCTGGATGTCGAGATCGGCACTAACCTGGTTGCCGCTGTTAAAGACATCGTCATGGAAGGGTTTGTGAAGTTTGGTACCATGTCAGAATCAGATGATGGCATTATGCCTGCAGAGCAATACCTGAAAAAGACATTAGGAATGACTAATCCTGACGAATATTTTCAGGCCGGGATTATTGTTTTTAATGTCGAACAAATGGTTACAGAGAATACCTTTGCTCAATTGATGTCAGCATTGAAAGCCAAAAAGTATTGGTTCTTAGATCAGGATATCATGAACAAAGTCTTCTTTGGCCGAGTCAAATTCTTACCATTAGAATGGAACGTGTACCATGGTAATGGTAATACCGATGATTTCTTCCCGAATCTTAAGTTTTCAACCTATATGCGCTTTTTACAAGCCAGAAGAAATCCAAAAATGATTCACTATGCGGGTGAAAACAAACCATGGAATACTGAGAAAGTCGATTTCTATGATGATTTTCTTGAGAATGTTTTAAATACGCCATGGGAAAAAGAAATCTACTATCGCCAGTTACCTGTGGCCACGGTAGTACCTAACCAACATACTGAACTGCAGCAAACCGTGTTACTGCAGACAAAGATTAAAAGAGCTTTAATGCCATATGTTAACAAATATGCTCCTGTCGGTTCGCCAAGAAGAAATAAGCTCACCAAATATTATTATAAAGTTCGCCGTTCGATTCTTGGCTAATACAACTGGAGATACATTATGAAGCGTAACAATATTCTCATCGTCGGCGCTGGTTTTTCAGGTGTGGTCATTGCCCGCCAGCTTGCTGAACAAGGTCACAAGGTTAAAATCATCGATCAGCGGGACCACATTGGAGGAAACTCTTATGACACTCGCGATCCTCAGACTGATGTCATGGTTCATGTCTATGGTCCGCATATTTTCCATACGGATAATGAAACCGTCTGGAACTATGTCAATCAGTATGCGGAAATGATGCCCTATGTGAATAGAGTAAAAGCTACTGTTAATGGTCAGGTTTTTTCACTGCCGATTAATCTGCATACTATTAATCAGTTCTTTGCTAAAACCTGTTCTCCTGATGAAGCTCGCGCGCTCATTAGCGAAAAAGGTGATAGTTCCATTCTGGAACCGAAGACTTTTGAAGAGCAGGCCTTGCGCTTCATTGGTAAAGAATTATACGAAGCGTTCTTCAAAGGCTACACCATAAAACAGTGGGGGATGCAGCCTTCCGAGCTTCCGGCATCTATACTCAAACGTTTGCCTGTGCGTTTCAATTATGACGATAATTATTTCAATCATAAATTCCAGGGCATGCCGAAGTTAGGCTATACCCATATGATTGAAGCGATCGCCGATCATGAAAATATCACTCTGCAATTACAGCGTGAGTTTGCGGCTGAAAATCGCGAAAGTTATGATCATGTATTTTATAGCGGGCCGTTAGACGCCTTCTATTCATACCAGCATGGGCGTCTTGGCTACCGTACTCTGGACTTTGAGCGATTTACCTGGCAAGGTGATTATCAGGGCTGCGCGGTCATGAACTATTGCTCAGTTGATGTCCCGTATACGCGCATTACCGAACATAAATATTTTTCCCCGTGGGAAAACCACGAAGGCTCCGTATGTTATAAAGAATATAGTCGCGCCTGCGGTGAAAATGATATTCCTTACTATCCAATCCGCCAGATGGGCGAGATGGCTCTGCTGGATAAATATCTATCACTGGCGGAAGGTGAGAAAAATATTACTTTCGTCGGACGCTTAGGGACATATCGCTATCTTGATATGGATGTAACGATTGCAGAAGCCTTAAAAACGGCCGATAAATACCTGTCTTCATTGTCCAATGACGAAGCAATGCCTGTATTTGTGGCCGATGTACGATGAAACATACTGCACTAATAGTCACTTTCAACCGTCTTGAGAAGCTAAAAAAGACGGTTGCTGAAACTGTTAAGCTGCACTTTACCTCTATCGTTATTGTCAATAATGGGTCCACGGATGGGACCTCTGACTGGCTGCAGACAATCACTGATCCCCGAGTCATTGTCTTAAATCTGGCCAGTAATAACGGGGGGGCCGGCGGGTTTAAGGCCGGTAGTCAATATATATGCAGTTCTGTTGATAGCGATTGGGTCTTCTTTTATGACGATGATGCTTATCCGCAAAGTGATATTCTTGATAAGTTCGCGACGATAAATAAAGAAGATTGTCGTGTTTTTACGGCTTTAGTTAAAGATTTACAGGGCCGGACATGTGCGATGAATGTTCCATTTGCAAAAGTCCCGACCTCGTTTAGTGATACCTTGCAATATATCAAACATCCCCAACGATATGTACCAGATAATAAGAAAATGCTGGTGCAAACCGTTTCATTTGTTGGCATGATCATTAAGCGTGAAGTCTTGAATGAGCACCTTCATCATATTTATGATGAACTTTTCCTTTATTTTGATGATCTCTATTTTGGTTATCAATTAACTTTAAGTGGCGAGAAAATCACTTATCAACCGGAGCTTGTTTTTACTCATGACGTGAGTATTCAGGGAAAGGTTATATCGCCAGAGTGGAAGGTTTACTATCTTTGTCGGAACTTGATTTTGGCTAAGAGAATATTCACGGAAGTGGACATTTTTAGTAGTTCATCAATCCTTTTGCGCCTGTGTAAGTATATCACCATATTCCCTGTGCAGCGCCGGAAATGGGTATATCTAAAGTTTTTATGCCGTGGGATTGTACATGGTGTAAAAGGAATCAGCGGTAAGTTTCACTAAGTGGACATAGCAATGAAAAAACTGTGTTATTTCATAAATTCGGATTGGTATTTTGATTTGCATTGGACCGATCGTGCAATTGCCGCCCGAGATGCCGGTTATGAGATTCACATTATTAGCCATTTTGTCGATGATAAAATAGCGGAAAAATTCAGGACATTAGGTTTTGTTTGCCATAACATTCCACTTGTCGCCCAATCATTCAACGTTTTGATTTTCTTTCGGGCCTTTTCTAAGGCTCGAAAAATTATCCAAAACATCAATCCAGATTTATTGCACTGCATTACCATCAAGCCCTGTTTGATCGGCGGTTTTCTGGCTAAAAGTACCCATCGTCCTGTTATTCTGAGTTTTGTCGGTTTGGGCCGAGTATTTTCCGCAGAGTCTGCCTGTCTTAAGCTGCTGCGAAGTTTTACTGTCATGGCATATAAGTATATCGCCAGTAATAAATGCAGCTTGTTTATGTTCGAACATGATAAAGACAGAGCTAAACTTGCCGATCTGGTTGGTATCGATTACAAACAGACTATTGTTATTGATGGCGCGGGTATTAATCCAGAGATTTACAAATACTCTCTGGAGCAGCAGCGTGATGTTCCGGTCGTCCTTTTTGCCAGCCGTATGTTGTGGAGTAAAGGACTGGGTGACCTGATTGAAGCCAAAAAAATACTGAGTAATAAAAATATTCACTTTACGCTGAATGTTGCCGGTATTTTAGTTGAGAATGATAAAGACGCGATTCCGCTGGCGACGATACAGAAGTGGCAAAGCGAAGGCGTGATTAACTGGCTCGGTCATTGCTCTAATGTATTTGATTTAATTGAAGAATCAAATATCGTTGCTTTGCCGTCGGTCTACGCCGAAGGCGTACCGCGTATCTTGCTGGAAGCTTCCTCTGTCGGGCGCGCTTGTATCGCTTATGATGTTGGTGGCTGTGATAGCTTAATTATCAATAACGATAATGGGTTGATTGTAAAAAGTAAATCTGTCGAGGAATTAGCGGAGAAACTCGGTTTCCTGTTGGATAACCCAGAAACGCGCGTCGCAATGGGTATCAATGGCAGAAAACGCATTCAAGATAAATTCTCGAGCGTGATGATCATTAATAAAACATTAAAAACATATCGTGATGTTGTTGAAGAGTAATTTTTGATGAAGCTCAGTCGCTTTCATCTTACCCATCCTTAATAAACTGGCAACCTACAAATTAAACGCTACCCATAAATAAATATAATTGCGTTTATAAGCTAAGCGTCAAGGTGATTGCATGTCTGAAAAAGAGAGTATAGCTGTTTCCGTTATTATCCCTGTGCACAATGCGGCGGGATATATTTCCGACACATTGAGCACTGTTTTGTCGCAAACATTAAATGATATTGAAATCATTATTGTCAACGATTGTTCTGACGATAATACCTTAGAGATTGTCTCGGCGCTGGCTGAAACTGATTCACGAATTAGAGTCATTAACAACACGACAAATCTTGGTGGGGGAGGCTCAAGAAACATCGGGTTGGATGCTGCTACCGGTGAGTACGTTATTTTTCTTGATGACGACGATTATGCCGATAACATGATGTTGGAGCGCATGTACGCACGTGCTAGCGATATACAAGCGGATGTCGTTATCTGTCGCAGCCAGTCTTTTGATCCCGCCTTGCAGGTTTATGCTCCGATGCCGTGGTCAGTGCGCCAGGAGCTGTTACCTGATCTCAAGTTTTTTTCATCCCAGGATATTCCCTCTGACTTTTTCCGCACCTTTGTCTGGTGGCCATGGGACAAGCTTCTCAGGCGTCAATTTATTACTAGTCATCAGCTTCGCTTTCAGGAAATCAGGACGACCAACGATCTTTTCTTCGTCTGCGCATTTATGCTCATGGCGAACAGAATTTCGGTCTTAAATGAAACGTTAATTTCTCATACCATCAACCGTAGTGAATCCCTATCCGCCACGCGAGCAGAGTCGCACCGCTGTGCTGTTGAAGCATTGGTGGCGCTTAAAGCGTTTATCTGTCAGCAGGGGATGATGGAACACCGTCTCAGAGATTATAAAAACTATGTTGTCGTGTTCCTTGAGTGGCATTTAAACACGATTTCTGGTCCGGCATTTCACCCGTTTTATCAGCAAGTGAAAGAGTTTGTTGTTGCCCTGGATGCAAAGAGTGATGATTTTTATGATGAATTTATCGCCGCCGCCCATCATAGGATCACCACGCTGTCAGCTGAAGAGTACCTATTCTCTCTTAAAGATCGGGTTCTGAAGGAACTTGAGTTTTTCCAGGCCAGGAGCTCCGCATTACAGCAAGAAGTTGAGACGCTTACCCACTCATTCGCCGGGCAAAAGGATGAAAATGCGATATTGCATAATCAATTGCATGAGATTGAAGAGCGGGTAACTGAACAGGAACAGAATATTCGTCAGTTAACCGACAAAAATAATGATATGCATCATGAGATGACTATCAAACAGCAAGAGTTCAATGAAATTTATCAGCATCACAAAAATTTAATCTCTTCTTTATCCTGGAAGTTGACTAAGCCGCTACGCGTGGTAAGACGTTTTTTTAAATAATTTCAAAAAGAAGTTAAGCAAGTTTCACTTCTTTGTCAGTGATCTTGTTATTTTCAATAAAAATTTTTTTTCGTTAAATAAAAGAGCTCGTGGTCACATGATTTGCGAGTCTCTATTCCTGTTAGATTAATGATTTATTAGCTAGAGAGTAATAGATTTTTTGTCGAGTTTTACTGGGGGCAGTAAAATTTCGATGTGTGTACTTGTGTTTTTTGTGACTTCCTGCCTTTAAAGTTTTTCCTATTGGGCAGTAATCACCTTTGAATATTGATAGCTATTCTTTTTATTACTAATAAATTCTTTCTTCTAAAAGAATGTAGTTTTACTCATTGGAATATGGGGTGTAGATTGTCTGTTAACAGATTTGATGCCATTGATGGCACTCGTGGGATATTGGCGGGTATGGTCATGCTCAGCCATATGTTTGGCAGCTTTATGGGTTGGCCGCAAGTCAGACCATTTAGCGGTGCCTATCTGTGTGTGGTATATTTTTTCATCATGAGCGGCTTTGTTCTAACCTATGCCCACGCATCAGGAAACTTTTTCAAATACGTTCTTACACGATTTGCCCGATTATGGCCGCTTCATTTTCTGTCGACGATGCTGATGGTAGCCATTTATTACTATAATGCGCACCATGGCGGCTACGTTTCCAGCCCGGATGTTTTTTCTATTAGCGTGATATTAAAAAATATATTATTTCTTCATGGTCTTTATTGGCATGACTTCAAGTTGGTCAATGAACCATCGTGGAGTATCAGTATTGAATTCTGGGTATCGCTTTTAATTCCTCTGATCTTTACGCGATTAGGAAATATGACTCGCGCTGTTGTTGCAGGATTGTTTTTTATTTTCCTGTGGCATAAACATCCATCAGGGATACCCCCATCAATGCTGACAGCAATGCTGTCAATGCTGATTGGTTCATTGTTTTTTTCTTTATCACAGACAGAGTATTTTAAGTGTCTGATGAAAGAAAAATTCATGGCATTTTTTATTACCGCAGCGGCTGTCGTATCGATCGTTGGCGTATATGCTATGAACCATAGCCGACTGGATTACTTTTTATTCGTTGCATTTATCCCGATGCTATTTATCGATCATCTTCCGGATAATCAACTAATAAAGAGAGTTTTCACTTCAAATTTATTCTTATTTCTCGGTTATATTAGTTTCCCTTTATATTTATTGCATGAGCTGGTTATCGTATCCGGATTCATTTTTGACGCTGAGAATGCCTGGGTATCGATATCATTAGCGGCATTTGCCTCAATATTCATTGCCTATATTTATGCCCGATTTATCGATTATCCTCTCTATCGGGCATTAAAGCGTCAGATTGCCAAAATAAGTTAATTATGGTTTGGATTTTATTGAACGGTAGTTGACTGATTAGTGCGCTGTCGCCGGAGTAGCGTTGCGACGCTTAAAAGGGGAGGGGGAATCCCCTCCCTTCATCGATTTATTTATGCCGGCTACGCAGGTTCTCGACCACTGCCGTCAAATCCAGCCCCTGATCCTGCAGCAGTACCAGCAGGTGATACATCAGATCCGACGCTTCGTTCTTCAGTTCGAACTGGTCATGCACCGTCGCGGCCAGCGCGGTTTCCACGCCTTCTTCCCCGACCTTTTGCGCAATACGCTTGGTACCGCTGGCGTACAGCTTCGCGGTATATGAGCTTTGCGGATCCGCATGCTTACGCTCGGCCAGCAGTTGCTCCAGCTGATACAGGAACAGCCACTGGTGCCCGGCGTCACCGAAGCAGCTTGATGTGCCTTTATGGCAGGTCGGACCGATTGGGTTAACCAGCACCAGCAGGGTATCGTTGTCGCAATCCGGCGTAATGCTCACCACGTTGAGAAAGTTGCCGGAGGTTTCCCCTTTGGTCCACAGACGCTGTTTGGTCCGCGAATAAAAGGTCACTTTACCGCTCTCTTCGGTCTTCGCCAGCGCATCCTGATTCATATAGCCCAACATCAGGACTTCGCCGGAGATGGCGTGCTGTACGATGGCCGGCATCATGCCGTCGGTTTTTTCCCAGTCCAGCTGTTCAGTTAACATACCCTAATCTCCACGCCCTGTGCTGCCAGGTACGTTTTTAGTTCACCAATATTAATAATCTGCTTGTGGAACACCGACGCCGCCAGCGCACCGTCGACGTTGGCGTCGCGGAAGGCTTCAAGGAAGTGCTCCATGGTGCCGGCGCCGCCGGAGGCGATAAGCGGTACGTGGCAGACGGCGCGGACTTTGCGCAACTGCTCAAGATCGTAGCCGTTACGCACGCCGTCCTGATTCATCATGTTCAGCACGATCTCGCCGGCGCCACGTTTCTGGACTTCCTGCACCCAGTCGAGAGTCTCCCACTGAGTCACGCGCGTGCGGCTCTCATCGCCGGTGTACTGGTTGACGTGATATTTACCGCTCTCGGCATCAAACCAGGTGTCGATACCCACCACAATACACTGCACGCCAAAACGATCGGCCAGACGGGTAATCAGCGTCGGATCGGCCAGCGCCGGGGAGTTAATCGAAATCTTGTCGGCGCCGAAGGAGAGAATCTGCGCCGCATCGTCGAGGGATTTAATTCCGCCCGCGACGCAGAAAGGAATATCGATCACTTCCGCTACCCGCGACACCCAGCTTTTATCGACGACGCGGCCGTCGCTGGAGGCGGTGATATCGTAGAACACCAGCTCATCAGCGCCTTCGTCGGCATAGCGTTTCGCCAGCGGGACGATATCGCCGATGATTTCGTGATTACGGAACTGCACGCCTTTCACTACCTGGCCGTCACGAACGTCGAGGCAGGGGATTATCCGTTTTGCCAGCATTGAATGGCCTCCGTTACATTAAATTTACCTTCCAGCAGCGCGCGACCGACAATCACGCCGCGCACACCGGTTCCGCGCAGCGCGGCAATATCCTGCAGATCGCCGATACCGCCAGAAGACTGAAAGGCCACCTGCGGATAGCGGGCGCACACTTCTTCATACAGCGCGACGTTGGACCCCGCCAGAGTGCCATCGCGAGAGATATCGGTGCACAGGACGTGCTGCAGCCCGACGGATTGATAGCTCTCCACCAGCTCTTCCAGCGTCACGCCGGAGTTTTCCTGCCAGCCGCTGACTGCCACCTGCTTGTTGCCTTCCGCGTCGATACGCACGTCCAGCGCCAGCACCAGATGCTGCGGGCCAAAACGCTTAAACCAGCCTTTTACCACTTCCGGCGATTTCACCGCCGTCGAACCCACCACCACGCGCGCCACGCCTGCGGCAAGCAGGGCCGCCACATCTTCTTCCGTCCGCACGCCGCCGCCAACCTGCACCGGTACGTTCACGCCGGCCACCAGCGTTTTCAGCAGCGGGATCTGGCGCCTGGCCGGGTCTTTCGCGCCGGTCAGGTCGACCAGATGCAGCACTTCGGCCCCTTGCGCCGCGTACGACTGCAGGCGCGGCAGCGGATCGTTGCCGTAGTCGCGCTGCTGGCCGTAATCGCCCTGATGGAGACGGACAACCGTGCCGTCAATTAAATCTAAAGCAGGAATGATCATCACATCTCCAGGAAGTTTTTCAGCAGCTGCGCGCCGGCGCTGCCCGAGCGTTCCGGGTGGAACTGGACGCCAAAAAAGTTATCTTTCTGTACCGCCGCGGTGAACGGCTCGCCGTAATGACACTGGGCGATGGTGTAAGGATTCACCGGCATGGCATAGCTGTGAACGAAATAAAAATAAGCGCCGTCATCGATACCGTGGAACAGACGATTCCCGGCTTTCGGATAGACCCGGTTCCAGCCCATATGCGGCAGCGGCAGCCCGTGGTCGGTCATTTTAGGCACGTCTTCTTCGATAATGCCCAGCAAATCCACGCCGTTGCTCTCTTCGCTGCGCCGCCCCAGCAGTTGCATGCCGAGGCAGATGCCGAGCACCGGCTGGGTGCAGGCTTTCACCAGCTCAATCAGCTCGCGTTCGCGAATCTGGTCCATAGCCGCCTGCGCGGTACCGACGCCGGGTAAAAACAGTTTATCGGCGCGCAGCACCACATCCGGATCGCGGCTGACCGCCGGCTCGTAGCCGTGGCGGCCGATTGCCGACTTTACCGAATTGAGGTTGGCGCAGCCGGTGTCGAGGATCACCACGTTCATCACAGGACTCCTTTCGACGAGGGCAGCGTATCGCCCTGCACGCGAATGGCCTGACGCAGCGTACGGCCAAAGGCCTTAAACAGGCTTTCGACGCGATGATGGTCGTTCTTGCCCTTCGTTTTCAGGTGCAGCGTGACCGCCATGGTGTAGGAGAGCGAGCGGAAGAAGTGCTCAACCATCTCGGTGCTCAGATCGCCGACGCGCTGATAGGCGAAGTCGGCTTTATATTCCAGATGCGGGCGACCGGAAATATCCAGCGCGCAGCGGGCCAGACATTCGTCCATCGGCAGCACAAACCCAAAACGGTTGATCCCGCGCTTATCGCCCAGCGCCAGCCTCAACGCCTCGCCCAGCGCCAGACCGGTATCTTCCACGGTGTGGTGATCGTCAATATAGAGGTCGCCGCCAACGTTAATTTCAAGACGGAAGCCGCCGTGGGTGGCGATTTGATCGAGCATATGATCGAAGAAGCCGACGCCGGTGTGGATTTTGCTGCCGCCTTCGCGATCCAGCCAGACTTTGACATCCACCTGGGTCTCTTTGGTGTTGCGCTCAACGTGGGCATAGCGGTCGCGGCGAGTCAGCTGTTCGCAGATAGTCGGCCAGTTCAGCGTCTCGCGATCATAGCGCAGGCCAGTAATGCCCATGTTATCCGCCAGCTGGATGTCGGTGGCGCGATCGCCGATAACATAGCTGTGAGCTTTATCCATGACGCCTTCTTCCAGCCACGGCAGCACCAGCTGGGTTTTCGGCTTACGGCATTCGCAGTTGTCAGCCGGCAGATGCGGACAAATCAGCACGTCGTCGAAACTGACGCCCTGGGAAGAGAACACCTGCATCATCAGATTGTGCGGGCCGTCAAACTCCGCCTGCGGCAGACTGTCGGTCCCCAGACCGTCCTGATTGGTGATCATCACCAGTTTGTAACCTTCCTGCTGCAGTTTCAGCAGGGCCGGGATCACCTGCGGCTCAAAGGCCAGCTTTTCAAAGCGGTCTACCTGAAAATCAACCGGTGGCTCGGAAATCAGCGTACCGTCACGGTCAATAAAGAGAAACTTCTGGGTCATACATTCTCCGCAGTCAAAGCGTCAATCACGCGCTGGCTCTCTGCACGGGTACCGATAGTGATACGCAAACAGCCGCTTAATGAGGGTTGTTTATTCTGGTCTCGTAAGATAATGCCCTGATCCCACAAAGATTTAAACACTGCGCTGGACGCTTTAAAGCGCACGAGGACATAGTTAGTCTCGGAGTCAAAGACCTGTTCAACGCACGGGATACCGCGCAGCTGGCCGATCAGATACTCGCGCTCGTCGAGAATCTGCGCCACGCGCGCGCGCATCGCGGCGATACCCTGCTCGTTGAGCGCCTGGGCGGCAATGTCGGCTACCGGCGTTGACAGCGGGTAGGGGGCGATGACCTTCATTAACAGGCTAATCACCTCGGCGTTCGCGAGGGTAAACCCACAGCGCAGCCCGGCGAGGGCAAAGGCTTTTGACAACGTGCGCAGCACCACCAGGTGCGGATAGTCGCTCAGCCAGCCGGCCAGCGTCGCCTGCGGGCAGAATTCGATATAGGCTTCATCGGCCACCACGATCGCCTTCCCGCGGGTCATCTCCAGCAGCTTACGCATGTCGTCGGGATTGATAATCTGTCCGGTCGGGTTATTGGGGCTGCAAACAAAAACCACCTTCACACCGTCGAGATTGGCGGCAATACCGGGCAGATCGAGCTGCCAGTCGCTCAGGGCCGGCACGGTACGACAGGCCACGCCGATGGTTTCGGCGCTGACGCTGTACATGCCGTAGGTTGGCGGGCAATAGAGCACCGCATCTTGTCCCGGTTCGCAGAAGGCGCGGATCAGCAGCTCGATACCTTCATCGGCGCCGCGGCTGACCAGAACCTGCTCCGGCTTAACGCCGGCATAGCGGGCATAATTCTCAATCACCGCCCTGGGCTGGCATTCCGGATAGCGGTTCAGCGTCTGCTGGGTCAGCTGAAATTCGACGGCGGTCGGGAATTCATTGGCGTTCAACCAGACATCGCCTTTGCCGCCCAGACGGCGAGCAGACTGATAAGGCGTCAGATCGCGCACGTTAGCGCGGGCTAAATCTTCGATGCTCATGCTTGCTCCTTAAGGGCTGCAACGCGCAGCGTAACGGCATTTTTGTGGGCGGTCAGGCGCTCTGCGGCGGCGAGGATCTCAATGGTCGAGGCGAGGGCGGCAAAACCTTCGCGCGACAGCTCCTGCACGGTCATTCGTTTCTGGAAGTCCGCCAGTCCCAGACTTGAACAGGTGGCGGTATAGCCATAGGTCGGCAGCACGTGGTTGGTGCCGGAGGCATAATCACCGGCGGACTCCGGCGACCAGTCGCCGAGGAACACCGAACCGGCGCTGGTAATGCTGTCAACCAGTTCACGGGCGTTACGGGTCTGGATAATCAGGTGTTCCGGACCGTACTGGTTGGAGATTTCTACGCACTGGGCGAGATCGCGGGCCACGATAATACGGCTGGCCGAGAGCGCTTCCCGGGCGGTCTCCGCACGCGGCAGCTCCGCCAGCTGGCGCTCAACGGCGCGGGCGACCTGTTGCCCCATCGCCACATCCGGCGTCAGCAGGATCACCTGAGAATCCGGGCCGTGCTCCGCCTGCGACAGCAGATCAGAGGCGACAAAGTCCGGCGTCGCGCCGCCGTCGGCAATCACCAGCACTTCCGACGGTCCCGCCGGCATATCGATCGCCGCGCCGTCCAGTCGCTGGCTGACCTGGCGCTTGGCTTCGGTGACGAAGGCGTTGCCCGGGCCAAAAATCTTATCAACTTTTGCCACCGACTCGGTGCCGAAAGCGAGGGCGGCAATCGCCTGAGCGCCGCCGACGTTGAAGATTGTGCGCACGCCGCAAAGCTGGGCCGCGTAAAGAATCTCATCGGCAATCGGCGGCGGCGAGCACAGAACCACCTGCTGGCATCCCGCGATGCGCGCCGGCGTCGCCAGCATCAGTACCGTCGAGAACAGCGGCGCAGAACCGCCGGGAATATAGAGGCCGACGGAGGCGATAGGGCGAGTCACCTGCTGGCAACGTACGCCCGGCAGCGTCTCCACATCCACGCCCGGCAGTTTTTGCGCGTTGTGGAAGGTCTCGATATTGCTGACCGCGACCGCCATGGCTTGTTTCAGCTCATCGCTGAGGCGCGCGCCGGCGGCGGCAATCTCTTCTTCGCTGACTTGCAGCGTTTTGACGTCGGTTTTATCAAACTTTGCGCTGTATTCACGCAGCGCCGCGTCGCCATTGTTTTTGACGTTATCAAGAATGTCCGCCACCGTGCGGGTGATGCTGTCGGAGGCAGAAATCGCCGGGCGCATTAAGAGCTGCTGCTGCTGTTGTGCGCTACAGCTGTTCCAGTCGATGATGGTATTGAAGCTCATGGTCGTTTCCCCTGTCTAATCTCTGAGACAGACCCGTCGGGCCTGTTCCCCGTGGATTACTCCATCATTTTCTCGATGGGCAGTACCAGAATGGAGCTGGCACCCAGCGCTTTCAGTTTTTCCATGGTTTCCCAGAACAGGGTTTCGCTGCTGACCATGTGCATGGCAACGCGCTGTTTGTCACCTGCCAGCGGCAGAATGGTCGGGCGCTCAGCGCCAGGCAGCAGGGCCACCACTTCCTCCAGACGTTCGGTCGGGGCGTGCATCATGATGTATTTGGATTCGCGCGCCTGAATCACCCCCTGAATACGGGTCAGCAGGCGGTCGATTAGCTGCTGTTTGGCATCGGCCATTTCGCCATCGCGCTGAATCAGGCAGGCTTTAGAGCGGAACATCACTTCCACTTCGCGCAGACCGTTGGCCTCCAGGGTGGCGCCGGTGGAGACCAGGTCGCAAATGGCGTCGGCCAGGCCAGCGCGCGGGGCGACTTCAACGGAACCGTTCAGCAGACAGGATTTAAAGGAGATGCCTTTCTGATCGAGGTAGCGCTTCAGCAGGTGCGGGTAGGAGGTGGCAATACGTTTGCCGTCCAGCGACGCCGGGCCGTCCCAGCGTTCATCCGCCGGAGTGGCCAGCGACAGGCGGCAGCCGCCAAAATCAAGACGACGCAGAGTGAAATAGCGCGGGTCTTCACCCTGAGCGCGACGGCTCAGCAGCTCTTCTTCCAGCACGTTCTCGCCAATGATGCCCAGATCCACCACGCCGTCCATAATCAGGCCCGGGATATCGTCATCGCGGACACGCAGAATGTCGATCGGCATATTTTCCGCCAGCGCAATCAGACGCTGGGTGTGCAAATTCACTTTAATGCCACAACGGCTCAGTAATTCGCGTGAATCTTCACTCAGGCGGCCTGATTTTTGAATAGCTATGCGTAAACGGCTGTTGTCTAACATTCTTGTTTCCTCTTAATTCCTGTCTGAATCTGTCCGAATTTGGTTCAAAAAAAAGCCCCCGGAAGTAAATCTTCCGGGGGCTCTATTCGCGCTCATGCACCTCTGGAAGATCTAAACGTCTTCCAGCACACATCGCCTGAAAGACTAGTCAGGATGATGGTGATGATGATGGTGTTTAAATTGAACGCTGTTCATAAAATTCTCTTTGAATGACTATGCATTTGATGCCTTTTAACCTAAACCACTTCAAGCGCAGAAAGCAAGGGCTTTTTACCATCATTAATTCATTTCATCTTCACTGAAGAAATTGTCAGTTGCCGCTGGCTGGCGTAGCCTTAAGTCAGCACAGCGAAAGAGTCAGGAGCCAGGTATGAAAAAGGTCGCAATTGTCGGTTTAGGATGGCTGGGCATGCCGCTCGCTTTGTCATTGAGCGCGCGGGGATGGCAGGTTACCGGCAGCAAAACCACCCAGGACGGCGTGGAGGCGGCGAGGATGTGCGGTATCGACAGCTTTCCGTTACGCCTGGAGCCGCAGCTGGTCTGCGATGCCGAAGATCTGGATGCATTGATGAACGTGGATGCGCTGGTGATTACGCTGCCGGCTCGCCGCAGCGGGCCCGGGGAGGATTTTTATCTGCAGGCGGTACAGGAGCTTGTCGATACGGCGCTGGCCTACCATATCCCGCGGATCGTCTTCACCAGTTCCACTTCCGTATACGGCAATGCCAGCGGGACGTTAAAAGAAAATTCGCCGCGCGATCCGCAAACCGCCAGCGGCAGGGTGTTGAAGGAGCTGGAGGACTGGCTGCACAACCTTCCGGGCACCTCGGTGGATATTTTGCGTCTGGCCGGACTGGTAGGGCCCTCTCGTCATCCCGGGCGTTTCTTTGCCGGGAAGTCCGCGCCGGACGGTCAGCACGGCGTGAACCTGGTACACCTGCAGGATGTCATTTCGGCTATCGAGCTGCTGCTGCAGGCTCCGAAGGGCGGACACATCTATAATATATGTGCGCCCAAACATCCGGCGCGCGGCGTGTTCTACCCGCAAATGGCCCGTGAACTTGGCTTACCGGCCCCGGTGTTTGCCGATAGCCCAAACGGCGGCAGCGGAAAAATTATCGATGGTAACCGTATCTGCTATGAACTGGGGTTTGACTATCAGTACCCCGATCCGCTGGTGATGCCGATGGAGTAATCCGCCAGCGGGGAATCGCGAACCTAAGGGGGCGGCGATGAAACCACTGCTGGATGTGCTCGTCATTCTGGATGCGCTGGAAAAAGAGGGGAGCTTTGCCGCTGCGTCGGCAAAGCTGTACAAAACGCCTTCTGCGCTGAGCTATACCATTCATAAGCTGGAAAGCGATCTCAATATTCAGCTGCTTGACCGCAGCGGCCATCGGGCGCGCTTTACCCCCACCGGACAGATGCTGCTGGAAAAGGGGCGCGAAGTTCTGCATACCGTCCGCGAGCTGGAAAAACAGGCGATTAAACTGCATCAGGGCTGGGAAAATGCGCTGGTGCTGGCGGTGGATAACACCTTTCCCTTCTTTTTACTGGCGCCTCTGGTGAGCCGCTTCTATCAGCAGCATACCGCTGCCCGACTGCGTTTTGTCCGCGATACGCCGGCCAGCGGCTGGAGTGCGCTGGTGGAAGGGCGGGCTGATATCGTCGTAGGGGTCTTAAGCGACCCGCCGGCGCTCGTCGGCTATGGTTTTAGCCCGCTGGGCGAGCTGGCGCACATCTTTGTTATCGCGCCGCAGCACCCGCTGGCAAAAATGGATGCGCCGTTAAGCTGGCGGGCGATGAAACACTATCGGGCTATCGTCAGCGGGGGAGAATGGCCGCCGGTTGACGATCAGGAAAGCCTCGTGACGTACGATTTTGCCGGCCAGCTGATGTTGATTAGCGCGGGGCTCGGATGGGGATATGTGCCCAGGTATCTGGTGCAGGATCAGCTGGAAAGCGGTGAGCTGATAGAGAAAGAGGTGGCCTCTCATTTACCCGCGCATCGGGCATGGCTTGGCTGGAATGAAGACGCCGCCGGACTCTCTTGCGCATGGTGGCGCAGCGAGATTTTAGCAAATAATGCTATCCATACGATCTATGATATTAAAATTGTATAAATATTAATCTGTTAAGTAATTGTGGCGACGATTTGCCGCTTCAACATCTTGTCATTTGGCCAGTAAGTGTTGCAAAATACGCGGCCTGAAAAAATAGAAACTAGCCGACGCTTTTTTAAAGTGTCGGTTATTTTTTTGCTTTAAAGACACATCATTCAATACCAAGAGGCCGGGCTTCGTACCGGATAGATATTTACTAAAAACCGACAGTCGTTGTCGCTGAGGAATACACTAAAATGGGGCAATTTTTTGCTTACGCGCTGGCCTTCGCCGTAAAAGGGGATAACCACCATGTCGCATAACGCTACTCCAAAAACCTCTCGCGTGGAATTACGTAAAACGCTTACGTTGATTCCGGTTGTAATGATGGGCCTGGCCTATATGCAGCCGATGACGCTGTTCGATACGTTTGGTATCGTCTCTGGTTTGACCGACGGTCACGTCGCGACGGCTTACGCCTTCGCGTTGATCGCCATTCTCTTTACGGCACTCAGCTACGGTAAACTGGTTCGTCGTTTCCCGTCAGCGGGTTCCGCTTACACCTACGCTCAGAAATCCATCAGCCCGGCCGTGGGCTTTATGGTGGGCTGGTCATCGCTGCTGGACTATCTGTTCATGCCGATGATCAACATTCTGCTGGCCAAAATTTACTTTGAAGCGCTGGTGCCTTCTATTCCTTCGTGGATCTTCGTTGTCGCGCTGGTGGCCTTTATGACCATCTCTAACCTGCGCAGCATCAAGACCGTAGCAAACTTCAACACCCTGATCGTTATCCTGCAGATGGGGATCGTGGCGGTGATTGTTGGCCTGATTATCTACGGCGTGATGCACGGCGAAGGCGCAGGCACACTGACCAGCACCCGTCCGTTCTGGTCTGAAGGGGCGCACGTGGTGCCGATGATTACCGGTGCGACCATTCTGTGCTTCTCGTTCCTGGGCTTCGATGGCATCTCTTCGCTGTCTGAAGAGACCAAAGACGCTGAGCGCGTGATTCCGAAGGCTATCTTCCTGACTGCGTTGATTGGCGGCCTGATTTTCATCGGTGCCTCTTACTTCCTGCAGCTCTATTTCCCGGATATCTCGCGCTTTAAAGATCCGGACGCATCGCAGCCTGAAATTATGCTGTACGTCGCGGGTAAAACCTTCCAGTGGGGCGTGCTGATCTTCTCCAGCGTGACCGTGCTGGCTTCCGGCATGGCCGCACATGCAGGCGTTTCTCGTCTGATGTACGTCATGGGCCGCGATGGCGTGTTCCCGACCCGTTTCTTCGGCTACGTACACCCGAAATGGCGTACTCCGGCGTGGAACGTGCTGCTGGTTGGCGCGATTGCTCTGCTGGCGATTAAATTCGACCTGGTGACGGCGACGGCGCTGATTAACTTTGGTGCGCTGGTGGCATTTACCTTCGTTAACCTGTCGGTCATCTCCCAGTTCTGGATCCGTGAAAAGCGTAACAAGACGCTGAAAGATCACTTTAACTACCTGATCCTGCCGGTGTGCGGCGCCCTGACCGTGGGTGCGCTGTGGATTAACCTGGAAGAGAGCTCAATGATTCTGGGCCTGATCTGGGGCGGTATTGGTCTGGTGTACCTGGCCTGCGTGACCAAAAGTTTCCGCAACCCGGTACCGCAGTACGAAGACGTAGCGTAACCATCGCCCGTTGTGATTAAAAAAGCCGGAGGGAAACCTCCGGCTTTTTTGTTTTTGTCCTCGGCCGTTCCCGGCCTGACTGCGGCTGATAACCCGAATCACGCCTTCCTACATCACCTTCAGAAGCGCATCCAGCAGCCCGGGAAAGCGCGCGTCGAGATCCTCCCGGCGCAGGGAAATCATATTCTCCCGCCCCTGAGGGCGCTGCCAGATGACGCCGCTATCGCGCAGGACGCGCCAGTGGTGGGTCATCGTCGACTTGGCGATGTCTTCATGACGCAATGCGTTACAGCTCTGCTCGCTGCCGTCGGCCAGGATGCGAACGATCTCCAGGCGCATCGGGTTACCAAGGGCAAAAAGAACATTTTCCAGGCGAATGTGTTCACGTTCGGGGTGATTGGCGATCATAATAATCCTGTGTCGGCGGTTGCGCGGCTCCCGGGAGTCGCGGCCCGTATCGGCGGCTGGCAGCTAATATATCCAAACTGAGGGTCTAACGCCACGCGTGCAAGCCGTCGCTTCACCAATGACAGTAATAGCAAAAATAGTTCGAATATACTCGTACAGTTGTACTATGATGACGGCAGTTAACCACTCTGCGGCACCATTTGGCCGCTTACTGACAGTCAAAATGACTAAGGACGCATCATGCCCCGACCCATCCCTCTCGAACGTTATCGCAACATCGGTATCTCCGCGCATATCGATGCCGGTAAAACCACCACCACCGAGCGCATTCTGTTTTACACCGGAATGAGCCACAAACTGGGTGAAGTACACGATGGCGCGGCAACCACTGACTGGATGGCGCAGGAGCAAGAGCGCGGAATTACGATTACTTCCGCTGCGGTGAGCTGCTTCTGGCCCGGCATGGACCGTAGCTTCGAGCCGCATCGTATCAATATTATCGATACCCCGGGCCACGTGGATTTCACCATCGAAGTAGAGCGCTCGATGCGCGTGCTGGATGGTGCGGTGATGGTCTATGACTCCGTCGGCGGCGTGCAGCCGCAATCGGAAACCGTGTGGCGACAGGCGAATAAATATCACGTTCCGCGACTGGCCTTCGTCAATAAAATGGACCGTCCGGGCGCCGACTTCTTCCGCGTCGTGCAGATGATGATTGACCGCCTGAAAGCGAATCCCGTGCCGATCGTAATCCCCGTTGGTGCCGAGGAGCATTTCACCGGCGTGGTGGATCTCATCAAAATGCGCGCCATTTTATGGGATGACGCAACCCAGGGGATGACTTTCAGCTATGCGCCGGTACCGGACGAGCTGCTGGCAACCGCCCGGCAGTGGCGAGAAAAAATGGTCTCCGCAGCGGCGGAAGCTAACGATGAGCTGATGGATAAATATCTCGAGAGCGGCGAGTTGAGCGAGGCCGATATTGTGGCCGGGCTGCGTAAACGTACCGTCGGCGGCGAAATTCAGCCGGTGCTGTGCGGCAGCGCCTTTAAAAATAAAGGCGTGCAGCGGATGCTGGATGCGGTTATCGAACTGATGCCTTCGCCGCAGGATGTGCCGGCGATTGACGGCGTTGATGAGAAAGGGCTGCCGGCGGAACGCCATCCTGGCGACGACGAACCGTTCTCGGCGCTGGCGTTTAAACTGATGACCGACCCGTACGTCGGCCAGCTGACCTTTATTCGTGTCTATTCCGGCACCCTGAAAAAAGGCGATGCGGTCTATAATCCGGTCAAAGGCAAGAAAGAACGCATCGGGCGTATTGTGCTGATGCATGCCAACGATCGCCATGAAGTAGATGAGCTGCATGCCGGGGATATTGCCGCCTGCGTCGGGTTGAAAGATGTCACCACCGGCGACACCCTGTGCGATCCGAATGCGATCATTACCCTGGAACGGATGGAGTTCCCGGAGCCGGTGATTTCGCTGGCGATTGAGCCGAAAACCAAAGCGGATCAGGAGAAAATGGGGATTGCCCTACAGCGGCTGGCCTCTGAGGATCCCTCTTTCCGTCTGCATACGGATGAAGAGTCCGGACAGACAATTATTTCCGGGATGGGCGAACTGCACCTGGAAATTATCGTCGACCGGATGAAGCGTGAGTTTGGCGTTGAGGCGAATATCGGCCGTCCACAGGTCACCTACCGCGAAACACTGCGTAAAACGGTGAAAGAGGTGGAAGGTAAATTTGTCCGTCAGTCCGGCGGGAAAGGGCAGTATGGTCATGTTGTGCTGACCCTCGAACCGCTGGCGCCGGGGAGCGGCTTTGTGTTTGAAGACGCAACGAAAGGCGGCGTGGTGCCACGCGAGTACATTCCTTCGGTGGAGAAAGGCTTGCGTGAAGCGATGGGCACCGGCGTGCTGGCGGGTTATCCGGTCGTCGATGTCAAAGCGACCCTGACATTTGGTTCGTATCATGATGTCGACTCATCGGAAATGGCCTTCCGCATGGCGGCGATTTTTGGCTTCAAGGAGGGGGCGCGCAGAGCCGATCCGGTGATTCTCGAACCGGTGATGCATGTGGAGGTGGAAACGCCGGAAGAGTATGCCGGGAATATTATGGGCGATCTCTCTTCTCGTCGTGGCATGGTGCAGGGGATGGAAGAGCGATTCGGCAGCCAGATTATCCGCGCGGATGTTCCGCTGGCTGAAATGTTTGGCTATTCCACTACGCTGCGCTCGATGTCGCAGGGACGAGCGACCTACAGTATGGAGTTCCATCACTACGCGGAAGCCCCGCGCAACGTGGCTGACGCGATTATCGCCAGCCGCGCCAAAGGCTAAATCACCGTTCCCGGGTCGTGGCTCTTGCCTCACCCGGGAGACGGGAGCGTGCTGTATTAGATTTTATCGCCCGGACAAGACACAGCAAGCGCCGCCTCCGGGCGCTCCCGCAAATTAAACAATCTCCTGCGCGTATTGCCACAGCGCCTTCAGCTGCGCGAGCTTTTCACTGTCCTGTTCATGCTGTTGATACAGCATCTGCAACTCATCGGCATAGGCCTGTAAAAACGCCGGCGTAAACACCTCGCGACGATGTTCTAACCAGCGCTGCTGCTCGGCCTCGTCAAGGCTGCCGGGGAAGTTGCGGGCGCGGTAGTTAAACAGCAGACGCTCGATCCGTTTGTCGGCAAAAGTAATATCCAGCGCCGGCAGGTTGCGCGGCTCGGTTTCCAGCACAATTTTCATCGCCGCGCGGTCGGCATCGCTGAAAAAGCCGTTATAGAGCTGAGTATCGACGTTGTCGGAGGGAACAAACGGCTCCGCTTCAGCGAAAATAGCCACCGCTTTTTCCCGCACCTGCGGATGACTGCGCAACAGCTGCAGGTTATCCAGACAGCGCTGGCGGTTAATCCCCAGGCGGTCGGCATCCTGCGGGCGTAGCGTATTATCCTGAGCCAGCACCGGGCATTTGTTGAGATGAACCAGCTTAATCGGTACCGCCGCCAGTTCGCCCAGATCGGCTTTTGGCGTGTACAGACGCTCGCGTAGGGTATCGGCATCCAGTTCCAGTAGCGGAGTCATATCGCCGGCCAGATCGACCATGATCACCGCATTGCGGTTATCCGGATGCCAGGCCAGCGGAGCCACCAGGCTGGTGTTGCCGCGCGCCGCGCCGAACATGCCGGAAACATGGACCAGCGGCTTCATTTGCGGAACGTCGATCAGCGTCGCCAGCTTGCGCTTGTTGCGATGACTATAGAGATAGTCAAACAGACGCGGTTGCCGGGCTTTGACCAGTTTTGCCATGGCGATGGTGGCGTAAACGTCGGCCATCGCGTCGTGGGCGTTGCTGTGTTCAATATCATTAGCGACAGTCAGATGCTCAAGGCGAAAGCTTGGCAGTCCGTCGTCGTTCTCCGGCCAGTTGATCCCTTCCGGGCGCAGGGCGTAACAGGCGCGCATTACATCCAGCAGATCCCAGCGAGAGTTGTCGTGCTGCCAGCTCCAGGCGTAGGGATCGTAAAAGTTACGATAGAAAATATTCCGGCTGACCTCATCATCGAAGCGCACGTTGTTATAGCCGACGATGCAGGTTTTCGGCACCGTGAACAGATCGTGAATCCGGCGGGCAAAGGCGGCTTCATTATCGCCTTTGGCGTTCGCTTCCTGCGGGGTGATCCCGGTTATCATCACCGCCTGCGGCTGCGGCAGATAGTCGTCGGCCAGTTTGCAGTAGAAAACCTCCGGCTCACCGATGATATTCAGTTCGGCATCGGTGCGAATGGCGGCGAACTGGGCCGGCCGATCGAGCGCAGGGTGGGTACCGAAGGTTTCGTAATCGTGGAATAAAAATCCGGGCTGGTTGGCGCTATCTTGCATAATCTGTTCATTTTCCATGGTGGCTGGCACCCGTTATGGTAAACGATTTACCTGGGCATCAGAAGGGCGTTGGCTGCGCGGCGCTTTTGCCGTGTCATATTTTCTTGCAATTAAACCCTGATTTGAAAGGAGAATTTCCGTAAAAAGGACGGCGAATCTGTCAATTTAGAGGATATGCCGTTGAAAGGCCGTTTTTTTATTGCTGTAACTTTGCTCGCTTCGAGCGTTTCTTGCGCATTTGCTGCCAATGATTTCCCCGTCACCGTGCCGCCACCGTCCATTCAGGCGGGCTCCTGGGTACTGATGGATTACACGACCGGGCAGATCCTGACTGCGGGTAATGAACACCAGCAGCGCAACCCTGCCAGCCTGACCAAACTCATGACCGGATACGTCGTCGATCGCGCCATCGACAGTCATCGTATCTCCTTTGACGATATTGTGACCGTCGGCCGCGACGCCTGGGCGAAAGGCAACCCTGTCTTTGACGGCTCGTCGTTGATGTTCCTTAAGGCCGGCGATCGGGTCAGCGTCCGGGATTTAAGCCGCGGCCTCATCGTCGACTCCGGCAATGATGCCTGCGTGGCGCTGGCTGATTATGTCGCAGGCGGCCAGCCGCAGTTCGTGGCCATGATGAATGAGTACGTAAAAAAACTGCATCTGCAGGATACCCACTTTGAAACCGTGCATGGCCTGGATGCGCCGGGTCAACACAGCTCGGCGTACGATCTTGCGGTGCTGTCGCGGGCGATCATTCACGGCGAGCCTGACGTTTATCACATGTACAGCCAAAAAAGCCTGACGTGGAACGGGATCACCCAGCAGAACCGGAACGGGCTGCTGTGGGATAAGACCATGAATGTTGATGGATTAAAGACCGGGCATACCTCCGGCGCCGGCTTTAACCTGATTGCCTCCGCGGTGGACGGCCAGCGGCGCCTGATTGCCGTAGTGATGGGGGCCGATAGCCCGAAAGGGCGCGAACAGCAGGCGGCAAAACTGCTGCACTGGGGTCAGCAAAATTTCGACACCGTTCAGGTGCTGCAAAAGGGCAAAAAGGTCGGCAGCGAACGTATCTGGTACGGTGATAAAGAACAAATCCAGCTGGGCACCGATCAGGATTTCTGGCTGGCGCTGCCAAAGTCGGAAGTGCCGCGTATTAAAGCCAAATATGTGCTGGATAAAAAAGATCTTGAGGCGCCAATTGCCGCAAATCAACGGGTCGGGGAAATCTCACTCTATGACGGCGATAAAGTGGTCGCTCACTGGCCGCTGGTGACGCTGGAAAGCGTCGGCAAGGGCGGGGTGTTCTCGCGGATGAGCGATTATCTGCATCACGCGCTGTAACCGCAACGCCCCGCACGGGGCGTTTTTTTTGCTCATTTTTCGCCCCCCTTCATTGGCCACTCTGTGAATCAGCGCACATACTGATGTGCATCACCTGGCTACATTATATGTACATTTATACAGTTGTTATCACTGGTGGAGGCAATATGAACTACAGCGTGAAGTCCGTCGGCAAACGAACCATTGCCGGTTTTCATATGGTGGGGCCCTGGGAGCAGACCGTTAAGCTGGGTTTTGAGCAGCTTATGGCGTGGGTCAGCGGCCGTCAGATTCCGGCACAGGAGTGGGTGGCCGTTTACTATGACAATCCCGATCAGGTTCCACCGGAGAAGCTGCGCTGCGATACGGTGGTCACCGTAGCAGACGATTTCGTCATTCCGCCCAACAGCGAAGGGGTTATTCTCACTGAGATTGCCGGGGGAGAGTATGCAGTCGCCAGCGCGCGGGTGGAAAATCACGACTTCTCGACGCCGTGGCTGGCGTTCTTCAATAGCCTGGTGCAGAGCAAGGCGTATCGGCTGGCGGAAAAACCCTGTTTTGAGGTCTATCTCAACGACGGCAATCAGGACGGTTACTGGGACATCGAAATGTATGTCGCGGTGGAACGGGTGGCGAAATAAGCGCTTACCCCTGCAGTGGACAAGGTTTTTTACATTAGCGTACTGCTTACATTGAAAAAGCAGTTACAATTGGCCTTTGCTTCCTGCCGCCGTTTGCTTGCTGGAGAGGTCTGTGCGCGCTGATAAATCACTTAAGCCTTTCGAAATCCGTCTGTATCGCCACTATCGCGTGGTGCATGGTATTCGAATTGCTCTGGCCTTTGTCCTTACCTTTTTGCTGGTTCGTTTGCTGAATGTACCGGAAGGGACGTGGCCTCTGATCACTCTGGTGGTGGTGATGGGGCCGATTTCGTTCTGGGGCAACGTCGTACCGCGCGCCTTTGAGCGTATCGGCGGCACTATCCTGGGCTCGGCGCTCGGGCTGGTGGCGTTAAAGCTTGAGCTTATCTCCTTACCCGTCATGGTGCTGTGGTGCGCGGTGGCGATGTTCCTCTGCGGCTGGCTGGCGTTAGGGAAAAAACCGTATCAGGCGCTGCTCATCGGCATTACGCTGGCGGTGGTGGTGGGCGCGCCGCCAGGGGATATGCACACCGCGCTATGGCGAAGCGGCGATGTTATCTTTGGTTCCCTGCTGGCCATGCTGTTCACCGGCATCTGGCCGCAGCGGGCGTTCCTGCACTGGCGAATCCAGATGGCAAATTACGTCACCGCCTTCAACCGTCTTTATCAGGCCGGGTTCTCCCCCAATCTGGTGGAAAGACCGCGGCTGGAAAAACATCTGCAAAAAGTGCTTAACGATGTGGTGAAGATGCGCGGGCTGATTACCCCGGCGAGTAAAGAAACCCATATCCAGAAAGCCATCTTTGAAGCTATTCAAACCGTGAGTCGTAACCTGGTCTGCATGCTGGAACTGCAGATCAATGCATACTGGAGCTCGCGTCCCGGCCATTTTGTGATGCTGAACGCCCACACGCTGCGCGAGACCCAGCAGATGACCCAGCAAACGCTGCTGACGATTGCGCATGCGCTGTATGAAGGTAATCCGCAGCCGATTCGCGCCAACACGGAAAAACTCAATGATATCGTCGCCGAACTGCGCGAACTAATGAAAGAGCATCAGGGAGATAGCCTGGCGGAAACCCCGATCCACGGCTACGTCTGGCTGACGATAGAACTGGCGCGCCAGCTTGAACTGCTGTCGAATTTAATCTGCCGGGCTTTGCGTAAATAAAAACCAGATGCGCGCAATTTGCCCACAGGTTGCTTCGATTCAGCAGCATTTAGGGTTATGATAAACGTAAAGGAAAAAACATTGTCATCCGCGGCTGCTAACAGTTATGTTAGCCCTATATAGCAGTCGCTTTAGCGAATCCGAATCTCAAATATTAGGGGTGTAAAAATGGAAACAACTAAGCCTTCTTTCCAGGACGTACTGGAGTTTGTTCGTCTGTATCGTCGTAAGAACAAATTGCAGCGTGAAATTCAGGACGTTGAGAAAAAGATCCGTGATAACCAGAAGCGCGTACTGCTGCTGGACAACCTCAGTGACTACATCAAACCGGGCATGAGCGTTGAAGCTATTCAGGGCATCATCGCCAGCATGAAAAGCGATTACGAAGATCGTGTTGATGACTACATCATCAAAAATGCCGAACTGTCGAAAGAACGTCGTGACATTTCCAAAAAGCTGAAAGTCATGGGCGAAGCGAAGGTCGAAGAGTAATCGCATCGTACCTGCCCGGCGGCGGCTCTCGCCGTCGGGAATTATCCCCTCTCTGATTTATCTCCTTCTCCCGGTGGCGAACCGCTGCGTCACGCCAGCTTTCATGCGCGACGGCGTTCACGACGGGCTATGGCAAATCACCTGCAAGTGCTACGAGGAACATGATGGACAATCTTTCGGCCTTCATCGCCGACATTCCGCTGCCGGACCGCGCGGCGATGGCTCAGGCGCAACAACATCTGGATGGGTTATTGAAACCACCGGGCAGTCTGGGACGACTGGAGGCGCTGGCAGTACAGCTGGCCGGAATGCCAGGGCTGCAGGGACAGCTGCAGCTGGCGGAAAAAGCCATTGTGGTGATGTGCGCCGATCACGGCGTCTGGCACGAAGGGGTGGCGATCTCGCCGCAGGCCGTTACGGCGATTCAGGCGATAAACATGACCCGCAAGAATACCGGCGTCTGCGTGCTGGCGGCCCAGGCGGGCGCGCAGGTGCATGTAGTCGATGCCGGTATCGACGCGGATCCGATCCCTGGGCTGGTGGATATGAGAGTGGCGCGCGGCAGCGGTAATATTGCCCGCACGGCGGCAATGAGCCGGGAACAGGCGACGGCGCTGCTGCTGGCCAGCATTCGCTATACGCGAGAACTGGCGTCGCAGGGCGTACGCGTGTTCGGCGTTGGCGAACTGGGGATGGCGAACACCACGCCGGCGGCGGCGGTCGTCAGCGTTCTTACCGGGAACGATGCGCAGGATGTGGTGGGCATCGGCGCTAACCTGCCGGTCTCGCAGCTGGGACACAAAGCCGATGTCGTCCGTCGGGCGATTGCTGTGAATCAGCCGCAGGCCGACGATGGTCTTGACGTGCTGGCGAAAGTTGGCGGATTTGATTTGGTGGGGATGACCGGCGTGATGCTGGGTGCCGCCTCCTGCGGACTGCCGGTTGTGCTGGACGGTTTCCTCTCCTATGCCTCCGCACTGGCAGCCTGCCGTCTGGCTCCAGGCGTGCATTCGTATCTGATCCCTTCACATCTGTCGGCGGAAAAAGGGGCGCGTATTGCGCTGGAACATCTGCAGCTGAAGCCCTATCTGGATATGGATATGCGGCTGGGAGAGGGGAGCGGTGCCGCGCTGGCGATGCATCTTGTGCAGGCGGCGTGCACCGTATTTAACGAAATGGGCACCCTGGCGGAGAGTAATATCGTGCTGCCGGAAAGCCGCTAAGCCAGATTCAGGGCGACGGCCGTCGCCCTGAATTTTTGCGGATTTACAGCGCTTTTTGCCATACGCTCTGCGGCAGCAGATAGACATTCGCTTCCGCGTTCATGCCGTCCGTGACGATGTGATGAATCCCGCTGGCCATGACGGCGAGGGTCACGTCAAAGGCGTTCAGGCTGTCACCAAATCCCGCAGTCAGGTTCAGCATTGAGCCGTTGGCCATCAGGTAGACGGTTTTATCGCCCACCCGGTACGCATTAATATACGGCATCACCTCATCGTGGCTGAACTGACGCAGGTAGCCGCAGTCGATCTCTTCCGCAACGTGGCCGACATTGAGAATAAAGACGCCATCTTTGGCGTTATCCAGCGCCGTACTATTGACCACTTTTTTCGCACCGGTTGCCGTAGCGACCACATCTGCCGAGGCGATGGCATCCTGTAAATCAACAACATGCCAGCCATCGTAGGCCGCCTGCAGGCGACGGGCGGGATCGATCTCTGCCACCATCACCTGTCCGCCAAAGGCTTTTGCTGCGGCGGCAACGCCTTGTCCCACCAGACCGTAGCCAATGACCAGCACTTTCTTCTCATGCAGCGTCAGGTGAGTCGTCTGGAAGAAGGTGTGCCAGGCCGTGAGACCCACCATATGGCGGTTATGCAGTCCCTCTTTAACCGGGAGATCGTCCCAGTTAAAGATAGGGTAGCCGGGACGAATATCGCCCAGGCGGCTGACGCCGGAGCCGGTTGCTTCCAGACCGGCGACGATGTTGCCAAATTCCCCGCGCTGGTGCAGCAGGGTGGTGATATCGGCGCCCATTTCACACAGATGGGTCGGGCCCCAGGCGATCGCTTTTTCCCAGGACTGCTGCCAGTCGGCATCGCTCATATCGCGCCAGGCGCAGGCTTGTGCACCGCGCTCAACCAGCCAGGCGACAACGTCGTCCTGAACGGTGGTGGGGTTACAGGTGGTCAGAAAGACTTTCGCTCCTTTCTCCAGTATCCCCTGCACCAGCGGAATCATTTTCATATCCAGATGCATGCAGCAGGCCAGGCGGACATGGCTCAGATCGGGAAGGGCGGCGACCTGACGCAGCGTGCGCGGCATATTCTGGCTGGCCCATGCCACGTCTTTCACTAAATTTGTCTTATTATTCACTGTATTGTGACCTTCAATCCGTAGAGTGGGTTAAATCCCGGTGGGGAAATGATTCTAACGTAGTGTCCCGGGATCACATAACGGCGGCGCATCGCTAAATTCAGGGGGGAGGGAAGTAGCCCTTCGAAAGATATGGTTGTTAAAATATGGTTAAAAAATGAAAATAAAATATAAGTAATTTATATGACGTGAGTGAGCCGTTCGATGTTAAGCGTTTTACCGACCGCACTGTTTTCGCGGGTCCGCATTTTTCTTGGCCGATTAAAGCCGCATGCTCTGCCCGTTGCCCGAAAACATATTCTCCTCGGCTCGATAGGTGCCGGTACGGGGCTGGCCGTCACCAGTATGTTCAGCCACTGGCTGCTGGGTGAGATGAATCTGTGGTTTATTGCGCCGATGGGGGCCTCTGCAGTGCTGCTGTTCGGCGTGCCGAGCAGTCCGCTGGCGCAGCCGTGGTCAATCGTCGGGGGGAATGTGGTTTCGGCGTTGATCGGTGTTACCGTCGGGATGTGGGTGCCTCAGCTTGCCCTGGCCTGTGGTCTGGCAGCCGGACTGGCTATCGCCGCCATGTACTTCCTCCGCTGTCTGCATCCGCCCGGCGGTGCCGTTGCGCTGACGGCTATCCTCGGCGGAGCGGGCGTACACAGCGCGGGATACCACTTTGTGCTGACGCCGGTACTGCTAAATTCGGCGATGCTGGCGCTACTGGCAATCATCTTCAACAACCTGGTCGGGCGCCGCTATCCCCACCCTCTGGCGGCTGAAGAGGTCAAACCCAAGGTTGTGCCGCTGGGGATCCCGGTGACTCGTGAAGATATTCATGCCGCATTACTCGACGGTCAGTTCCTTGATATTGATGAGGATGACGTGCAGGAACTGCTGGAAAACATCGAGCAAAAGGCACGTATGCGGATGGCCGCCGCGCCGAAAGCATAACGGCACGGGGCCCGGGAAGGTTAAAGCTCTCCGGTCATATATTGGGCGACGCCGCGGCCAAAACTCCAGTCGCCTTTCTGGTTACCGATCATGGAAATCATCAGGTCATCAGCGCTGAGTCCGCAATGTTCCTGCAGCTCAGCGAGCAGGGTGGCATAGAAGAGCTGCTTTTGTTCTTCGCTGCGCGGGCTGGTGTACACCCGCACGACCAGCAGCTTGTTGCTGCGCGTGAATCCCAGTCCGGTATCCTCAATCACCATATGGTGGGCCTTGTTTTCGTGAACAATCTGGTAGCGATCGCGCTCCGGCACTTTAAACGCATGAATAACCGCGCGATGTGCGGCATCCAGCAGAGTATTAAGTTCGCGTTCGCTACGGCCTTCAATCACATCAAATATCAGTAACGGCATGGCAGGTACTCCTTACTTCCGCGGTTGGTAAGCTGACTTCCGCGATGCTAATCCATGTTCTGCCGGGCAAAAACCGCTATAGTGGAATTCATTGTTTATACAGGTGAACAATCGAGATGAATGAGATTCGCCCGGAGAGTTACTGGACCCATCTGTACTGGCTGACGGTGCTGGAAGAGCAAAAAAGCTATACCCGCGCCGCGGAAAAACTGGCGGTCAGCAAGTCGGCGATCAGTCAGAAAATTAGCGAGCTGGAACGGATCACCGGCAAAAAGCTGGTGCATCGCACGACGCGGAATGTGACGCTCAGCGAGGATGGCCTGCGGCTGGTGGCGGAGCTGAACGAACCTTTCGGACAGCTGCGCGATATTTTTGCCGGTACCTGTGATGAAGGCGGGCCGCTGCGGGGAACGCTACGGGTCACGGCGCCGGTCGCCTTTTCCCGTCAACAGCTGGTACCGGCGATTACGCCATTTTTGCACCAGCACCCGCAGCTGCAACTGCAGCTGGAGGTGACCGACCGGCTGGTATCCCTGGCCAGCGAGGGATTTGACCTGGCGATACGTCACTGCCGCCGCGAAGCCTTGCCGGAGACCCACGTGGCCTGGCCGCTGTGCAGTACGGCGACGCTGATCGTCGCCTCGGCAGAGTATATCCGCCGTTTTGGCCGTCCGGATTCCCCGGAGACGTTGCGCCATCATCAGTGTCTGACCTATCCGCGCGGGGCGCAAAGCCCGCAGTGGACGTTCGAGTCCAGCGAGCAACCGGCCGAACGGGTGAGTGTCAAGGTTCATGGCCCCTTCGCGACCAACAATAGCGAATCGCTTCGTGATGCGGTGCTGGCAGGGCTGGGTATTGCGCTGCTGCCTGATTTCAGCGCCCGGGAGGCCATCGGCCGTGGGCTGGTGCAGGAGTTGCTTCCTGGCTGGCGGCCGGTCGAGGTTTTCGCGCCAAATCTGTACGTTATCCGCCCCTATGCGCCGCGCGTATCACGCGCGGTAGAGACATTCAGCCACTATTTGAAGCACACCTTCAGCTGAACAGCGCCAGCTGTTCCGCCAACGCCTGGTGAAAGCGGGGAAGTAACTCTGTTTCGCCGGGCAGCAGCTGCGCCAGCGTCACGGTTTTATCAGCACGATAGACCCGGCCACTGTTGAGGCGGGCTTCAAAATCGTTCGCGGCCTGATGCGCGCCGATCAGATCGGTATCCACTAAAATCACCGCATGCGCCAGGACAACATGTCCTCGATCATCGGCCAGCGGTCGCCAGTACTGGGCAGTACCGACAATTTTGCGGGCATGGTCACCCTCGCCGCAGGCCAGGTTGTAGCGCCCGTCGCAAAATGATCCCGTCACCGCCTGATAGTGACTCCCGACGCCAAACGTTGCCAGCGTGCGCTGAAGTAGCCCGCAGAGCTGCTGATAGATAGGTTCTGCCGCTTCGCCCAGCGGTTGCGCGATAGGCCAGGCGAGGCTGAGATTGATAATCCCGGGGCCCTGCGGGACCAGTCCACCGCCGGAGCGGCGAAGCCACACCGGCCAGCCGCGGCGGGAAAAAAGCGCGCTGACGGCGCTGAGCTCACTGAATTTGCGATAGCTGCCAGGCACCACCAGTCCTTGCGGCGCCTGCCAGATCTGCGCCACCGCATCGCCGCGGCGGGCCTGTTCAAACAGCGGCTGCTCAGCCAGCGTCGGGTCAGGGCAGTAGAGCAGCGGTAGCGGCTGGGGATGAAACTGTGCGGGCCAGCAGGCCGGGCGGTTGTCCTGAATCATAAGGTCTCCATGTACGCGGCGGTTCCCCGCCGCGTACCGCGCAATCAGGGGTGAGGGGTCTTTTTCATCAACATGGCGGTGACGGCAGAGAGCAGACAGCCGCCGGTCAGGTAAATCGCCACGCTGTGCCAGGAGCCACCGGAGAAGGTGACCAGTGCTGCGGCAATAAATGGCGTAAAGCCGCCGCCAATGACGCTGGCGACCTGATAGCCGACGCCGGCCCCGCTGTAACGATAGCTGGCGCCAAACATCTCGGTGAACATCGGTTGCTGAACGCAAACCACCATATCATGGGCGATATTGGCCAACATCAGGGCGAAAAAGAGGATCCAGAAGTACGACTGACTCTCCAGCGCCATAAAGAACGGGAACGCGCTGAGCGTGCCGATTAGCGCACCGGTAATGTAGATCCGCCGGCGGCCAAAGCGATCCGCAAGCCAGGCGAAGCAGGGGATTGTTAGACAGCTAATCCCACCGACCAGCAGGCCGATATTAAGGAACAGTTCACGCGGCAGGCCGAGGTTCTGCGTTGAGTAATTCAGGGCGAAGGCGGTGACAATATACATGGTCAGCAGTTCGCACAAACGCAGGGCGATAATCAGTAAAAACGCCCCGGGATGACGAAACAGGGCTTCGACGACCGGCAGGCGCTTTTTGGCCGTCTTCAGCTGCGCTTCCTGCTGCTGATTTTCAAATTCGGCGGATTCGGCCATGCCGTTGCGGATCCACAGCGCAACTAACACCAGCACCACGCTGAACAAGAACGGCAGGCGCCAGCCCCAGCTGAGAAACTGCTCGTTGGTGGTGTTGGCGCTGATCAGCGAGACCAGGCCGGTGGAAAGCAGCAGACCCACGCCGTAACCCACCTGAACTCCGCTGCTGTAGAAGGCTTTTTTATTTTTGGGCGCACTTTCTACTGCCAGCAGCGCCGCGCCGCCCCATTCTCCGCCGACGGCGAAGCCCTGAATAGCGCGTAGGGTGACAAGCAGCACGGGGGCCCACCAGCCGATTTGATTGAAAGAAGGGAGCAGACCAATGCAGGCGGTCGCAATCCCCATCATCCAGACGGTCATCATCAGCATCCGTTTGCGGCCGAGGCGATCGCCGAAATGACCGAAGATAATGCCGCCGAGGGGACGAAACAGGAAGCCGACGCCGAAAGTTGCAAAGGCGGCCAGCGTACCCATTGCCGGGCTAATCTGCGGGAAAAATTCGCGGTTAAAAACCAGCGCGGCGGTAATGCCGTAGAGTAAAAAATCGTACCAGTCAACCACCGCGCCGGCAAAGCTGCCCCAGGCCGCTCTTCTGGCGCGATTGAGTGAACATGTCTCCTTGCCGGGGCGGGAGGAAATAAGCGTTGAGTCCATACCTGTCCTGTCTGTTGCCGTGTTTATCATTATTGGAATGAGACGCAGTCTTAGCGGCGTCTGTACAAAGACTACCGCGCTCCAGGATGAGAGAAAAGATTTTTACCGAAAGTGCTGCCTTAATGGCAAAAAATGTGCTTTTTATCGTCAGGCGTAAACACAGGTTCAGAGTGTTCTGGAAAGAGAAAATATTTTTAATCGAGAACCTCACAACCCGCTGCTGACGTCTTTTAAGAATTGACCTTAATGGTTTACAATTAACTTATCTCCAATTCCGGAATGGTGAGCTAAATGCGTCTACTTTTCGCAGTTTTATTTTGTGTTATGGTTTTGCCTAATGCTTTTGCAGAAAAACTGCCTGCCCCTACGGGGAAGCCCGTTTTAACCATTTCCGGCTTGATTGGAAATACAAATGCAGGCGATACCGCGGTTTTTGACCTGGCGGCATTAGAAAAACTGGGGATGGAGACCATTGTCACCACCACGCCCTGGTACTCAGGAAAAGTGCGCTTTGAGGGCGTTTCCCTTAGCAAACTCATGGATTTAGTCGGTGCCAGGGGCAAGACGGCCAAGGTTATTGCCTTGAACGACTATACGACGATGGTCCCGCTCGATGATTTTCGCCAGTTCCCTGTTATCCTCGCGCTAAAATTAAATGGCGAATATATGCACATCCGTGATAAAGGCCCTTTATTTATTGTTTATCCGTACGATAGCAGCCCTGAACTGCAAAACCAGGTTTATTATTCCCGTTCAGCGTGGCAAGTTTCAAAAATTATCATTGAGTAAGGGTTTGATCTTGAATCGAATACTTACCGGGATTATTTTGTCGCTGTTCATCATCACCGGATACATTACCTATCTGGTGCATGAGCGGCAAAGTGAGTTACAGAAATTAACCCGCTATACGGACTCCTGGTCAGTCGCCCAGATAGTATCCGAGTATATGCGGCTGGAGTCGAGTTTAGGCGCATTCGCACTTGGCGTGGAGAGCGCTGACCGCGATCAGGTACGTCTGCGCCTGGATATTATGTTGAGCCAGATTGAACTGTTGCAGCAGGGCGAACTGAGGAATTTTATTCATAAAGATGCCGGGCGCCAGGCTACCGTCGATACGTTGTTCGCTATTTTGCAGCAGCTCGATAGCGGGCTGGATAAAATGACACCTGCTCAGATTAAGACGGTGTTAGGCAAAATGAGAGAGATTGACGGCCCGATGACCTCGCTCGCCTCCACCTCGCTGGTGCAGGGGATTGACGTTGTTAATCATACTCACGATAAAATTCAGAATCTGTATTACATCTATTCAATTATCTCCATCCTGTTGATTACAACCTGTATCACGTTGGGCCTGTTGATGCTGCGGCAGAATAACAATCTGCGGCGTGCCCATGTGCGAATGAAGCTGCTGGCCGACGATCTGCAGCTGTCAAAAGAGAAGCTGCAGGTGCAAAACCGCCGTCTGCAGTACGATGCTTACCATGACTCGCTGACCGGTATGCCGAATCGGCTCTCCTTCTGGCAAAAGTTGCAGGAAATTGTCAATCAGGTCAGGCCTTACGATGGCTGTGCCGTGGTGATGCTTTTCGACCTCGATAATTTTAAAGATGTAAACGATACGCTGGGCCACGATTCCGGCGATAAACTGCTGCAGGAACTGGCCAGCCGCCTGTCGTTTTTCCGTAAAACTGCGGAAACGCTCTATCGTCTGGGAGGCGATGAATTCGCCCTGATCTCCTGTGACCTGAGCGAAGAGATGGCGCTGGAACGGGCGATGGTGATCCGGGAAAAAATCATCCAGCCCTATCAAATCTATGACTCGATGATCAACATCGATGCCTGCATCGGCATCGTGCTTTCCGATCGCGAAACGCGCACCGATTATTTATATAAATGTGCCGATCTGGCGCTGTATGAGGCGAAAAAAGAGGGCGCAGGTACCGTCAAGGTCTTCCGCGCCGGCATGCTGCAACGTCTGCAGGAGAATAAATCGTTCGAGGATGATCTGCTGCAGGCGCTCGGTAATGGTGAATTCCGGGTGTATTACCAACCGATAGCCGACACGGTCAGCGGTGAAATTTACGGTTACGAAGCGCTGGTGCGCTGGTTCCATCCGGTACGCGGCGTGGTTCCGCCGAGCACCTTTATTCCGATTGCCGAGAAAACGGGCATGATAAACGCCCTCGGCGAGTGGGTGCTCAGCACCGCCTGCGAAGAGGCGGCGCGTTGGTCATCGCCGCTTAAGGTCTCGGTAAACGTGTCGCCTATTCAGTTGATTAACAGCTCGTTGACCGATGTGATTGTCAGCGTATTGAAAAAAACGGGCCTCGATCCGCATCGTCTGGATCTGGAAATTACCGAGTCGGATGTGTTCAATGAAAACACCCGCTCTTTAGAGATTCTCAGCCAGCTGCGTGAGCTGGGGATCCAGATTTCGATTGATGATTTTGGTACCGGCTACTCGTCATTGTCGCGGTTGAGCTATTTCCCGTTCGATAAGATAAAAATCGATCGCTCGTTTGTGATTAATATTCCGCTGCAAAAAGACGATCTTGATATTGTGCGTCTGATCATCAGCATGGGAAAAAGTTTACATATGCGTATTGTCGCCGAAGGCGTCGAAACAGAAGAACAACTCCATTCGCTGCAACAATTAGGTTGCGATCTGGTTCAGGGTTATCTAATTGGTAAACCCGGGCCCCTGAACACGCCGGTAAAATAAATCATCTTCTCTCCTGTCTTATCGCGGATCTGATTCACCAGGTCCGTCCATTCTTATATTTCAGAAAAACTAACCCTTATTGAGTATTAACGGGGGTAGAAAATTCTCATCTTTAAAAATAATACCCTTAGTGATTAAAAGGGGTATATCATATGCAACATATTTCACCGTTCCCACCGCACGCAAGGGTGCGGAAAGCGAGGCCGAATCATGCAGCGAATTATTATTCCCACCCACTATGTTCATACGCGAACTACGCCCCTGTGGACTACAGAGACGGCGCCCGCCTCTATCTGGCAGCGGCATCTTGATGCCGGAACCCGGCAGGGAGTCTATCCCCGTCTGGCTGTGATGCAGGGGGCTATCCGCTATTACGGCTATGCCGATGAGACCAGCCCGCAGCCGGTGGAAACGCTGACCATTGAAGCCGGACAGTTTGGCGTATTTCCGCCGGAGAAATGGCACCGAATTGAAGCATTGACTGAAGACACCGTCTTCAACGTAGATTTTTATGTCGATCCTCAAATTCTGATAGAGGGATAAGGCTGCACGTATGAACAACGAAAATAGAGGTTATTCACTGGCTGTTGCTAATGGCAACAATAATGACAGACAAGAGAAAGTCTATTTGAAGCCGATGGCGCTATATATTCCCGCCATGGCCGAGCAGGCGCTGGCAGAACTTGTTGCCCCGCTGTCGTCTGACAATAGCCAGGGGAAGGGGTTCACGCTGTCGGTGACCAATAATAATAATGGTGTATCGGTGGATAAAGAGTTTGCCTCCCTGAATGAGCTGCAGGCGCCGGGGGTGGCTGCCGATGCCGTCAAAGATCTGATTAATATCGTGCGCGGTTATGAATCGGATGAAGAGACCAACGTCTGCGGCTGGTAGTTTACAAGCGAAATATCGGGCAGACACCCCGGGTGTCTGCTTTCTTCACCGGCCAGCCCATCTTAGCTGGCGGTATTGTCACTTCCGCTCTTTCCGCTGTCACCTGAAAAGCAGCATCTGACGCTCCTTCGGATCGATTTTCGTACGACAAGCTTATTGTCCCGGCACGGATCCGTCGTCTGCCGTTCCCTCGCTTTATGCGCGTTTTTATTTGTAAATATAACTAACTAGTTGGTTATGTGATTGCTGTCGTATTTACACAACATATTAATTTCTATAATGCTTTGTTGAGAAAAATGATGCTCAACTTATCTGGTTTAACGTTTTTCAGGCACAAAACACTGAGGTCACAGAGATGAGTCAACCCGACAGCCGTAAACTATCCCTCAATACCGCCACGGTGCGGGAGAAATGGACACTTGATCAGATCATTGAAGGCTGTGCCCGGCATGAGATTCGCGGCATTGCGCCCTGGCGCGATCAGGTCCAGGCGCTGGGGCTGAAAGAGTCCGCACGTCTTATCCGCCACCATGACCTGCTGCTGAGCGGCTATTGTCGCGGCGGTATGTTTCCCGGCAGCACCCCGGAGGAGCGTCGGGAGAAGGCTCTGGATAACCGGTGGGCAGTGGATGAAGCTCTGGAGCTTGGCGCACCTTGCCTGGTGCTGGTGGTCGGAGGGCTGCCTGCGGGATCGAAAGATTTACTCGCCGCCAGGCAGCAGGTGCGTGATGGGCTGAGTGAACTGCTGGACTACGCGCGCCCGCTCGGCATGCCGCTGGCGATTGAGCCCCTGCATCCGATGTACGCCGCCGAGCGCGCCTGCGTAAATACGCTGGCCCAGGCCAACGATCTTTGCGACGAACTAGGCGACGAGGGGCTGGGTATCGCCGTGGATCTCTATCACACCTGGTGGGATCCGCAGTTTCAGCAGCAGATTGAACGGGCAGGCGTCGATCGGCTGTTGGCTTTCCATATTTGCGACTGGTTAGTGCCCACTACGGATATGCTGCTGGATCGCGGCATGATGGGGGACGGAGTTATCGACATTCGTAGCCATCGCCAGGCTATCGAGGCGCTGGGCTACAGCGGTCTGCACGAAGTGGAGATATTCTCCCGTAACAACTGGTGGCAGCGGGACCCGGATGAGGTGCTTGCTATCTGCAAGCAGCGGCACCGCGAATTTGGCTAGGGGAGGGGGTTCCCAGAGCGGTGACTCTGGGAAATAAACGCCTCGTCGCATAATACTCAGAGGCCATAAACCGTCAGCAGATTTTTCATTCGCCGGGTAGCCAGCTGCGGATCTTGCAACAGACCGGCCTGGTCCGCCAGGCGGAAAATTTCGGCATAGTGGCTAATCTCGCGTGCCGCCTGCATGCCGCCGGCCATCGAGAAATGACTCTGGTGACCGTTGAGCCAGGCCAGAAATACAATGCCCGCTTTGTAATACTGCGTCGGCGCTTTAAAGATTTCCCGCGACAGGGCGACAGTGGGGTTCATCAGCCGATAGTATTCCCCGCTATTGCCCAGCGCCAGTTCGTTGAGTGCGGCGGCGGCTACCGGGGCGATAGCGTCGAAAATACCTAACAGCGCATGCGAGTAATGGCCATCCTCTCCGGCAATCAGTTCGGGATAGTTGAAATCGTCGCCGGTGTACATTTTCACCTGTGAAGGCAGGCGCTTACGGAAGGCGACCTCTTTTTCTTTACTCAGCAGCGAAATCTTAATGCCTTCCACTTTATCAACGTTGTTGGCGATGATCTCCAGCACGGTATCCGCGGCGGCAGCAAAATCCGTCGACCCCCAGTAGCCGGCTAACGCCGGGTCAAACATCTCTCCCAGCCAGTGGAGGATAATTTTATCCTGGCTTTGTTCCAGCAGACGGTTATAGACGGCAAGATAATCCTGCGGCGTTTTTGCCACTTTGGCTAAGGCCCGGCTGGCCATCAAAATGATTTTGCCGTTATGTTGTTCGACCAGTTCCATCTGCTCTTCATAGGCCGCGATAACCTGTTCCAGCGTGGTGGCGTGGGCCGCCTCCAGCTGATCGGTCCCCACGCCGGCAGCAAGATCGGCGCCGGGTACGGTTTGCGCCTCTTGCAGCGAACGGATAATCAGCTCTTTGGCGATCTCCCAGCTGACTCCCATGCCGCGCTGGGCGGTGTCCATTGCTTCGGCAATATTAAACCCCAGTCGCCAGAGATGGTGGCGATAGGCCAGCGTCGCGTCCCAGTCTATGCGCGGATTGTTCAGCCAGTCCGCTCCCTGATGCCGCGGGTCGATCACCACGTGGGCGGCGGCATAGGCGATACGGTTAAACGCGGGGGTGATAACCGTCGGACGTTCTTCTGTGGTCACGAGCGGATAATTCGTCATGATCCCTTGTGGGGTTGGCAGGTGAATGCTAAGCATATTGACTCCTCAGTTAAGTATCTATTTAGTTACTTTTAGGTGTACTTTTTGCCCGCGGAAAAGTCAAGATACTCACGACTAAAGTGATAAGCCGGGCAGCGAATGGTGAGCTGACCGCTGCCTGTGATTGCAATATTTGTCGATTGGTTAACAACAATTATTTAACTGGATTGACAACCATATTTATCCAATGTAGTAACTATCTGGTTATTTAATTAATGTGTTCGAATGTCGTGAGAAACAGACGGCATGACTAATAGCTGGCAGGAGGATGACCATGTATTTGACTGAAACCCATCAACAGATCCGCGAGATGACCCGTAAGTTTGCCGACGAAGTGATTCGGCCTCAGGCGGAAGAGCTGGACAGAGAAGAGCGCTTTGCCGCGGAGATCTACCAACAAATGGGGGAGCTGGGGCTGTTCGGTATCACCGTTCCGGAAGAGTATGGCGGCGTCGGACTGGATGCGGTGGCCTATGCCGTGGTGATGGAAGAACTGTCGCGCGGTTACGCCTCGATTGCCGATCAGTGCGGCCTGGTCGAACTGCTGGGAACGCTGTTATCAAAATACGGGGATGATGCGCAACGCGCCCAGTGGCTGCCGGGCCTGCTGAATGCCTCGCTGAAAGGGGCCTATTGCATCACCGAAGCCGGGGCCGGTTCCGATGTCTCAGGAATTAAAACCACCGCGACCCGTACTGCGGATGGCTGGGTGCTGAACGGGAGTAAGCTGTGGATCCATAATGCGCCGGTGGCCGATGTGGCTTTTGTGCTGGCGCGCACGGATAAAGAGGCTGGTCACCGCGGCATGAGCATCTTTATTGTCGATTGCTCCCGCGATGGCGTCTCCCGTGGCCCGAAAGAGCACAAAATGGGTCAGCGCTCATCGCAGGTGGGCGAACTGCATTTCAACCAGGTCAGGCTGCCGGCACACGCGCTGCTGGGGCCGGAAAACCGCGGCTTTCACATTATGATGAGCGTGCTGAATAAAGGTCGGGTGGGCATCGGCGCGCTGGCAGTCGGTATTGCCCGCGCCGGGCTGGAAGCGGCGATTGAGTATGCGAAACAGCGCGAACAGTTCGGCAAACCGATTGCTGATTTCCAGGGCGTGCAGTTTATGCTGGCGGATATCGCCAAAGATACCGAAGCCGCTCGTCTGCTGGTGCACAGCGCGGCCTATAAAATTGACACTGACGCCGCGGATACTTCGATTGCCTGCTCGATGGCGAAATGCTTTGCCGGCGATGTTGCGGTGCAGCACAGCGGCAATGCGGTGCAAATTTTTGGCGGCGGCGGCTATATTCGCGGCGTGGAGGTGGAACGCCTGTACCGCGACGCCAAGATAACTCAGATCTATGAAGGGACTAACCAGATTCAGCGCATGATTATCGGTCGCAATTTACTGGCGTAATCCTCTGTTACCCGGAAGAACAGGCACTCCAGACGGGGTGCTTTTTTTTTGCCTGTCACCGGCATATGGCGGGAAGGGGGCAGAACGCAGGCAAAGCAAACCCCGATAAAGAAAACCCCGGCGCTGCCGGGGTAAAGAACTGATCACATATTCGGGTAGTTGGGGCCGCTGCCCCCTTCGGGCACCGTCCAGACGATATTCTGCAGAGGATCTTTGATATCGCAGGTTTTACAGTGCACGCAGTTTTGCGCATTAATCTGCAATTTAGGCTTTCCGGCAAGGGTGATGATTTCATAAACCCCCGCCGGGCAATAACGCTGGGCCGGTTCAGCAAAACGCGGCAGCGTTTCCCGTACCGACAGCTCAGGATCTTTTAACCTGAGATGGCAGGGCTGATCTTCATCGTGCGACGTGTTCGCCAGATAGACGGAGGAGGGCTTATCAAAACTCAGCTGGTTATCCGGTTTGGGATAGTTAATGGGGGTGCTTTGTTCCGCTGTCTGCAGCTGCAAGTGATCCGCTTGACGGTCATGCAGCGTGAACGGTAGCTTGCCTTTAAACCAGTTCTGATCGATATAGTTAAGCGCCCCGCCTGTCAGCGTACCAAAGCGGTGCAGCAGCGGGCCAAAGTTACGTGACTGGCGTAGCTCTTCCCCGAGCCATGATTGATGAAACGCCTGCGCAAAATCAGCAAGGTCCCGTTTGTCATCGGGGGTTTGTATCAGCGCCCGATAGACCGATTCAGCGGCCAGCATCCCGCTTTTCATCGCCGTGTGGCTTCCTTTAATTTTGGCGAAATTGAGCGTGCCCGCGTCGCAGCCAATCAGCAGCCCGCCGGGAAAATGCATTTTGGGCAGCGCGTTGATACCCCCTTTGGTGATGGCGCGCGCGCCGTAGGAGAGACGTTTTCCGCCGCTGAGGGTTTCGCTAAAGGCCGGGTGATGCTTCATACGCTGAAACTCATCGAACGGGCTTAAATAAGGGTTACGGTAGTTGAGATCGACAATCAGCCCGACGACCACCTGATTATTCCCGGCGTGGTAGAGAAAACTCCCCCCGATGCGCCGTCGCTCAGCGGCCAGCCGGAAGCGTGGATAACCTCTCCGGGGCGGCTTTTTTCCGCTGGGATCTCCCACAGCTCTTTAATACCCAGCGCGTAGTGCTGCGGATCCCGGCCGGCATCAAGTTGATAATTCGCGATCAGCTGTTTGCCCAGATGACCGCGGCAGCCTTCGGCGAACAGCGTATATTTCGCCAGCAGGTTCATACCCGGGGTAAAACCGGGTTTTTCTTCCCCCCGGGCATTAATCCCCATATCGCCGGTGGTGATGCCGGCGACGGCGCCGGCATCGTCATACAGGATGCTGGCGGCGGCAAAACCGGGGAAAATATCTACTCCCATCGCTTCTGCCTGGCGGGCCAGCCAGCGGCAAAAATCCCCCAGGCTAATGACGTAATTACCCGCGTTATGCATTGGGGCAGGGATAAAAGCCGCCGGGATCTTCCACGCTTTTTCACCATCGCGCAGCAACAAGAGTTCATCTTGCGTCACCGGCGTGTTCAGCGGTGCGCCGAGCGACGACCAGTCGGGGAAGAGTTCGTTGAGCGCCCGGGGTTCGAACAGTGCTCCGGAAAGAATATGCGCGCCAACCTCAGCCCCTTTTTCAATGACGCAAACGCTCAGCTGACGTTGTTCCTGCTGCGCCATTTGCATCAATCGGCAGGCTGCCGATAGCCCGGCGGGTCCTCCACCGACAATGAGGACGTCAAATTCCATCGTTTCACGTTCCACCATAACCTCCATCTTTTGTTGCCTGCCCCATGCTCATCACAGTTTCGCGACCAGCTGCGGCACAATCTCAAACAGATCGCCCACCAGGCTGTAGTCGGCGATTTTGAAAATTGGCGCTTCTTCGTCGCTGTTGATCGCCACGATGACTTTGGCATTGCTCATCCCGGCCTGGTGCTGAATGGCCCCGGAAATACCCACTGCGATATACAGCTCCGGCGCGACAATTTTTCCGGTCTGCCCGACCTGCAGATCGTTGGCGACCATCCCGGCATCGACCGCTGCGCGGGATGCGCCGACGGCGCCGTGCAGTTTGTCGGCAAGCTGTTCGATCAGGGCAAAGTTTTCGCGGCTGCCCAGCGCGCGGCCGCCGGAAACCACCACGCGGGCGGTAGCAAGCTGCGGGCGATCGGATTGCGCCAGCTCTTCATGAATAAAACGGGATAGCGGCTGGTGAGCGACGCCGGCGACCTGCTCAATGGGCGCGGCAGACTCGCTTTCTTGCGCTGCCGGGAAGCTGGAGGCGCGCAGGGTCATGACCACCTGCGGGTCGAGACTCTCAACGGTGGCGATTGCGCTGCCCGCATAAACCGGACGTTTGAAGACCCTGGGGCCGACCACTGCAATCACGTCGGAGATTTGCGCGACGTCGGCGAGGGCCGCAACGCGCGGCAGGATGTTTTTCCCGTTTGCGCTGGCGACGGCGAGCAGATGGCTGTAATCCCCGCGGAGCGAAAGCATCAGCGCGGCGACGTTTTCGGCCAGCTGATGTCTAAAGGCGCTATCGTCAGCGAGCAGCACTTTCGCCACCCCGGCAATGCGCGCAGCCTGTTCCGCCACCGCGCGGCAGTTTTCGCCCGCCACCAGCAGGGTCACCTCGCCACCCAGCTCCCGGGCGGCGCTGACCGCATTTTTGGTCACTGCGTTGAGCTGGTTATTGTCATGTTCGACAAGGAGTAAAGTAGCCATATCAAATCACCTTCGCTTCGTTTTTCAGCTTGTTCAACAGTTCATCCACGCTATCGACGCGTACGCCGGCTTCGCGCACTGGCGGGGTTTCGACTTTTAACAGGGTCGTGTGCGGGCGTAGCTCAAGACCAAACTCCTCCACCGGCAGGATGCTGAGCGGTTTCTTTTTCGCTTTCATCATGTTGGGCAGGGAGGTATAGCGCGGCTGGTTAAGGCGCAGGTCGGTGGTGACCACTGCCGGCAGCGTCAACGACACGGTCTGCAGGCCGCCGTCTATTTCACGGGTGACCAGCGCCTGGCCATTCTCAATACGCAGCTCGGCGGCAAAAGTTCCCTGCGGATAACCGCACAGCGCGGCAAGCATTTGCCCGGTCTGGTTATTGTCGCCATCGATGGACTGTTTCCCCATCAGGATTAACGACGGCTGCTCCCGTTCGACCACTTTCGCCAGCAGCTTTGCCAGGTTGAGCGGTTCGAGGGACGAAGGGGTAGCGATGAGCAACCCGCGGTCGGCTCCCATCGCCAGCGCGCTGCGCAGCTGCTCCTGGGCCACTTCTTCACCGATGGTGACCACCACGATCTCGCTGGCGATGCCGAGCTCTTTCAGGCGAATGGCTTCTTCAACCGCAATTTCGCAGAACGGGTTGAGCGCCATTTTCGCGTTGCTCAGATCAACCTGGCTGCCATCGTTTTGTACGCGGATCTTAACGTTATGATCGACAACGCGTTTTACGGGGACGAGAACTTTCATCGTTACCTCTCGGGATGTTGACATGTCTTTCTGGTTTTAAGTAAATAACTATTTAGTTATTTATTCAACCGGTTTTTGCCCATGAAAACGAACATGGGCGACAATTTGTGATCAGTGCGACGCGATAATCAGATCGCTGGCTTTCTCGGCGATCATAATGGTGGGGGCATTGGTGTTGGAGCTGACCAGATCGGGCATCACCGACGAGTCCACCACGCGCAGCCCTTCAATGCCGCGAACGCGTAATTGGGTATCGACCACCGACATTTCGTCGACGCCCATTTTGCAGGTGCCCACCGGGTGATAGCAGGTGCGCGCAAACTGGCGGATGTAGTTTTCCAGATCTTTATCGCTTTGCGCGTCCTGTCCCGGCATATGTTCGCGGCGAATATAGGGCGAGAAGGCGCTTTGTTGCATGATATCGCGCATCAGCTTGCAGCCTTCGACACTCATTTTGAGATCGTACGGATCGCTGAGATAGTTCGGGTCGATCAGCGGAGCATCGCTGGCGTTAGCCGAGCGTAATGTGACCCGACCGCGGCTGCGCGGACGCAGGAAGTAGCTGTTAATCGTCACCCCGGAGCCGGAAGGCACCGGTTCGATACCGGCTTCCACCCCGGCACCCGCCAGGAAGTGAATTTGCGTATCGGGAGTGACGGACTGTTTATCGACATACCAGAACGCGCCGCCTTCGACGATGTTCGAACATACCGGCCCTTTGCGGAACAGCAGATATTCCAGCCCGGCCCACAGCATCCAGTGCGTCTTTTTGTACTTGTCATAGCTCAGCGCGTTACTGAGCTCAAAGATCAGGTCGATGCCCAGATGGTCCTGCAGGTTTTCCCCGACCCCCGGGAGATCGGCAACCACCGGAATGCCTTTTTTACTCAGCTCATCGGCCGCGCCAATTCCCGAAAGCTGCAGCAGTTTAGGAGAACCAATGGCTCCGGCGCTGACGATGACTTCACGGCTGGCATGCAGCCGTTGCGGTGTGCCATCCTGATAGATCTCCACGCCGACGGCGCGCTGGTTATCGATAAGCAGCCGGGAAATATGGCAGCCGGTCTTAATCGTGAGATTGCTCCGCTGGCGCGCGTCTTTCAGATAGCCCACCGCCGCAGAACAGCGACGGGCGTTGCGGGTGGTGGTCTGATACAGACCGCAGCCGGCCTGGGTCGCGCCGTTGAAGTCGGGATTGTAGGGCAGTCCCGCCTGCTGGCAGGCTTGACTGAAGGTTTTGCTCATCAGATTAGCGCCGATCGGGCTGGAGACGCCGAGCGGGCCGCCGACGCCGTGCCAGGCGTCAGAAAAGGTGTCGTTATCTTCGGATTTAATAAAATAGCGCTGAATATCGGCAAATGACCAACCGTCACAGCCCTTTTCCGCCGCCCAGCGGTCATAGTCCGCCGGCGTACCGCGGGTGAATACTTCGGCGTTGATAGAACTCCCGCCGCCCAGCACCCGCCCCTGGGCAAACAGCAGCTCACGATTGCCGAGCTGGGGCTGCGGTACCGTTTTATAACCCCATGTCAGCGGCCCGGCGGTGAGTTTGCTAAAGCCAACCGGTAAATGGATGTAGGGGTTGCTGTCCTTTGGACCGGCCTCAACCAGCAGCACTTTGCAGTCGGCGTTTTCGCTTAAGCGCGACGCAAGGACGCTGCCCGCCGAACCGCCGCCAATAATAATGTAGTCGTACATGTCTGATCCTCTGCCCCAAAATCACTCAGCGAGCCATTTAGCGCGCTTGCCCAACTGGATATGTACGGATTTAATCTCGGTATATTCATCCAGACCATAGCTGCCGCTTTCGCGCCCGATACCGGACTGTTTAAAGCCGCCGGAAGGGAGCTCGGGGCCGCCGGCGATAGTGGTATTCACCCACAGTCTGCCCGCCTTCAGATCGCGGAAGCCCTGCACCGCCTTATCCAGATTCGACGTCCAGATGCTGGCCGCCAGCCCGTAGCAGGTGTCATTGGCAATGCCGATCGCCTCTTCATAGCTGTCGAACGGGGTAACGCAGAGCACCGGGCCGAAGATCTCTTCGCGGAAAATAGTCATTTCCGGGGTCACATCATCGAAAATGGTCGGTTCGATAAACAGCCCATTCCCGGTGGGAACCGCCTTGCCGCCGGTGAGCAGGGTCGCCCCCTCATTTTTCCCCTGCTCGATATAGCCGAGCACGGTCTGGTAGTGTTTCTCCGTAACGATCGCGCCAATCTGGGTGCTTTCATTCAGCGGATCGCCGCTGCGCACTTTCTGCGCGCGTTCAACCAGCTTCTGGCAGAAATCTTTATGGATAGAACGTTCAACCAGTAAACGACTGCCGCTGACGCAGCACTGCCCGGTATTGAACAGGAAGCCAAACAGCGTACCGTCCAGCGCGGCGTCAATATCGGCATCGGCAAAAACCACCTGCGGATTTTTACCGCCCAGCTCCAGACCAAGGCGTTTGATGTTTTTTGCCGACGCGTGCAGCGCCATCTGTCCGACGGCGGTGGATCCGGTGAAAGAGACCATATCGATATCGACATGTTCGGTGATCCGCTGGCCGACGACCGAACCGCTGCCGGTGACGACGTTAAATACGCCGTCGGGCAGCCCCGCCTCTTTAAGAATACCGGCCAACAGCAGAGTCGTACCGGATGTGATCTCGGCGGCTTTCGCCACCAGCGTACAGCCGGCGGCCAGAATATAGGGGTAGCGTTCTGCGCCAATAAAGAAAGGGAAGTTCCACGGCGTGATGACGCCGACGACGCCGATGGGTTCGCGAGTCACCAGACCCAGCATGTTGTCGCCGAGATTATTAAAGCTGTCGCCATTGATGCTGCGCGCCAGGCCGGCGGCATATTCCCAGATATCGGCCGCGCCCTGGATCTCGCCGCGCGACTGGGCGATAGGTTTACCGGTTTCCAGCGTTTCCAGCAGCGCCAGTTCCGCAAGGTTCTCGCGAATGAGCTGGGCGGTTTTCAGCAATACCGCCGCACGCGCTGCGCCGCTAATGCGCGACCATTTTCCGCAGTCAAAAGCGTCTCTGGCTGCCTTTACCGCCTCATCAACGTCTTCAACGGTTCCCGCCGGATAGGTGCTAACGACAATATCGTGGGCCGGGCTTTTACGGACAAAACTTTCGCTGCTGTGGCCCGTGGTCCATTTGCCATTGATGAACATCTGAAATTCACGCGCTTTTTCAGGCAGCAAAGGGTGGTTAACGTCTACAGGGTGAAATGTATTACTCATCGTCCTCTTCCCATCGTTCATAGCCTTCCTTACCGCTCGGTAAGAGCCAGCGAGTGATCGTTGTCATCCTGTCCATCGCATTTTTAGATGGGGACAAGATGGGTTGATTGTGTTTGTGTTTAACTTTATGTTTTATAAGTATAATGTTATTTATATATAACTATATGGTTACATATATTAGCATGCTGTTTTTGGATTGAATAAGGAAACGCCAGCCCTTGTAATGAAATTGTTAAGCGGCTAGCAGAAAGGAGATTAGCGAAAAATTTTTCTTGATTTCCGCCAATGAGTAAGGGTTAATCATCAGCCAGATCCGCAACCAAAACGATGTAATGACTAAATCAGCTACGGAAAAAACAGTACAGGTCCGTGACCCTGTTGCGACACAAAATCGGATCCTGAAAGCCGCGAAACGAGAGTTCGCGCAAAAGGGACTCGGCGGCGCACGCATTGACGTTGTCGCTGAAAAAGCAAAATCAAATAAGCGTATGATTTATCACTATTTTGGTAGCAAGGAGCAGCTTTTCCAGAAAGTGGTCGAAGATTCCTACCTTGATATTCGTGCCGCGGAAAAAAAATTAAATCTCGACAGTCTGGAGCCGAAAGAAGCGGTTGAAGCGCTGGTCAGGTTTACCTGGAACTACTACCTGAAAAACCCGGAGTTTCTGACGCTGGTGAACAGCGAAAACCTGCATCGCGCCGTACATCTGAAAAAATCAGTGGCGATCAAGTCGGCACAGAAATCAATGGTTACCCTGATGGAGGGGATTCTGCAGCGCGGTGTGGAGCAGGGTGTTTTCCGGGCGGGCGTTGATGCTGAACAGCTGGTGATCACCATTGCGGCGGTCAACTATTATTACTTCAATAATAAATATACCGGCGCCATTCTGTTCGATCGCAATTTCATGGATGCTGATTCCCTTCAGCAGCGCCTTGATTTTAACGTCGAAACGATAATGCGGATATTACAGCCCTGATATCCGCATCGCTTTGCTCATTCAGAGAGAGACGACCGCGGGGCTGTCGACTTTCGGGCAGAATTGCATACGCTGCAATACATCCTGCTCGAGGTTAACCCCGCTGACGATTGCCGCCAGCTCCACGCCTTCTTCCGTCAGCCGGAAAATGGCGCGCTCCGTAACGTACAACACTTCCTGTCCGCGTTTTATGGCTTCCGGCCCGCTGAAAGTGATATGGCGAACTTTCCGCACCAGTTTGGGAATTTGCCCATGGGACTCGATCTGTAAACGCGCACCCTGCTGGCACACCTGTAGGCCTTTTGCTTCGAAGGTGCCGCAGAAAACGACCTTTTTGGCACCGCAGGTAATATCGATAAAGCCGCCCGGTCCGACGATAGTGTCGCCCAGCTGCGAAACGTTGACATTCCCTTCAGCGTCCATCTCGCCCATGCCGAGGAAGGTGATATCCAGCCCGCCGCCGCTAAACAGATCGAACTGATCGAGCGAGCTGACAATGGCATGCGGATATTTTGCCGCGCCGAACAGCGCGCCGTCGAGAAGCTGGCCGTTGTGAATGCCTTGTTCCACCATTTGCCAGCAGGAGTCGACCAGCGATTTGTCCGCCATGGCTGAGATCCCGCCGGGGATGCCGAACCCATAATTGACCCGCATATTTGGCTTCAGTTCCCGTACCGCCAGACCCGAGATCAGGCGGCGAATGCCCTCTGCCGGCGCGTCGAGCGGGTGTTCATCCGGCGGGGCGACCTGTCCGGAGATGGCCGGATCGTATTCGGCAAGATAGCTCTGCCACTGCGCCGGGCATTCAACGATATGGTCGATCATCACGCCGGGAACGGTGACCTTACGGGCCGGGACAAAGTGCTGATCGGCGGTGGATTTCACCTGGGCGATAACCATCCCACCGTTGTTGTGTGCTGCTAAGGCGACGGCATAAGTATCCAGCTCCGCGGGCTCTTCGCTGGTGGATATGTTCGCCACGACGTCCGCCTGCGATCCGTGAATCACCGCAACATCCACTTTAAACGGTTTGTAATGCAGCCAGGTTTTACCGTCGAGTTCAATACGCGAAACGATATCCTCGCAGGTGATGTCATTGCATTTGCCACCGCTTATCAACGGGTCGACAAAAGTGCCCAGCCCGACGCTGGAAATGACGCCCGGTCGCCCGGCGCCGCTTTCGCGATACAGCGTCATGATGATGCCGGTGGGCAGACAGTAGGCCTCGATCTCATTGTCGCGGGCCATTTTTTGTAGCTCGGAAGACCATGACCAGTGGCCGCCGATGATCCGTTTCACCAGTCCCGGTATAGCGAGGCGGCCAAGACCGGATCCTTTGCCATTGCCAATCCCTAAAGCATGAATCAGGGTGAGATTCCGCGGATGTCCGGTTTCGCGGTAGCGCGTCGCGATGGCCGCCATGACGTAGTCAGACTCCAGCAGGCCGCCGCCGGAGCCGGTGAAGGCAACGGTGGAGTTATCTTTAATCAAAGCAACCGCTTCTTCGACGCTTTTTAGTTTGCCATGCATGCTCGTTATCCTCGTTGAACTCAGCACAAAAATAAACTAACTAGTTAGTTACAATTGCAGAAAGTAAAAGCCGGATCAACGTCATTAATGCCGCTTTGTTATCCAGGTAACATTTTCACAACATTCGTTTTGATATAACTATCTTGTTAGTTAATTAAACTCTAAACCTGCAGGAGCACAGACATGGATCCATCACAGAAGAATGCGTTTGGCCGTACCGCTGTTCAGGTTACGGCAATGGGTTACGGTGCCGCGCCAATTGGCAATATTTTCCGTCCCATCAGTGAACAAGAATCGCAGAACATGATTCGCCAGGCGTGGGACAACGGTCTGCGCTATTTTGATACCGCGCCGCTGTATGGCCATGGTCTGAGCGAAGCGAGGATTGGCCACGGTTTGCGCTGGTATCCACGCGATGAGTATGTGTTGTCCACTAAGGTCGGTCGTCTGCTGAAGCCGAAAAAACGTAGCGAAATTGATTCCGGGGTGTGGGTCAACCCGCTGCCGTTTGAGGCGGTCTTTGATTACTCCTATTCGGCAACGATGCGATCCATCGAAGACAGTCTGCAGCGCATGGCGCTGGAGCATATCGATATCGCGTTTATTCACGACTGCGATTTTTATACTCACGGGGATAAACAGCCGCACTACTTTCGTCAGGCGATGGATGGCGCATGGCGCGCGCTGGCGCAGCTGCGCGATGAAGGCGTGATTAAGGCGGTAGGGATGGGCGTCAATGAATGGCAGGTGTGCCATGCTGCGCTGCAGGAAGCCGACTTTGACTGTTTCCTGCTGGCCGGGCGCTATACGCTGCTGGAACAGGAGGCGTTAAAAGCGTTCCTGCCGCTGTGCGAAGAGCGTAATGCGGCGGTGGTGATTGGCGGGGGATTCAACAGCGGGATACTGGCGACCGGGGCGGTTGAGAACGCGAAATATAACTATGGCCCGGCCAGCCCGGCGATTCTGCAAAAAGTCAGCAAAATTGAAAACGTCTGCCGCGATTATCACGTCAGTCTGCCAGCGGCCGCGCTGCAGTTTGTCCTGGCTCACCCGGCGGTGCCCACGATTATTCCCGGCACCCGCACGGTAGCGCAGCTGGAAAACTGCCTGGAGTGGATTGCCGCGCCGATCCCGGATGATTTCTGGCGTACGCTGCAACAACAGGGCCTGCTGGATGAAGGGGCGCCGACGCCAGCCGACCGCAAGGCCTGAGTGACCCGGGAAGGCAAAAAAGGTGCTCATCAGGAGCACCTTTTTTTATTGTCATCCCTAACCACCTCCTGGGGAGGTGGTGATTGATTCTGCCGTCTTATCCGTGCGGCGAAAATCTTACTCCTCGGCAATACGTAGCTGAATTTTCAGGTGCTGCGGATGAGCGAGCAGGGTGGAGAAAACCTGCTGAATATCCTCCAGCGGGTGAACGGACTCGCGGAACGGGGCGGTAATAAAACGTTGATGGCTCAGCAGATGCAGCGCCTGGTGCATATCTTCCCCCATCCCGGCCACGCTGCCCTGAATCCTTTGCTCCTTTAAAATTATCTCCAGCGGTTTAATGGCTATCTCGGTTTCCGCATCGGTTAAACCGAAGGCCAGCAGCCGTCCGCCTGGGCGCATAAACGTCAGCGCCTGTTGATACAATTCCGGATGGCCGACGCTTTCGATGACCACGTCGGCGCCGCGTCCCTCCGTGAGCGCCTTGATCTGCTCCAGCGCGCGTTCGGGGTCGGTGATGACGCTATCCGCACCGCACTGTCTGGCGAGCTCGGCCCGCTGCGGATTCAGCTCCACGGCAATAATCGGCGCGGCGCCCAGCAAACGCGCCATCTGAATATGCATGTTGCCCACCGGGCCCGCGCCAATCACCACCACGGACTCTGCCACGCTGAGGCCGATTTTTTTACTGGCGCGCACCACGCAAGAGAAGGGTTCGGTCAGGCAGGCAACGCTATCCGCAATCTCATCGCCGATCGGGATCACCAGACGGGCTGGAATCGCCACATACTGCGCAAACGCGCCGTGGGTGTGAATGCCGAGCTGGCGGATCTCCGGGCAGTTCAGCAGTTCGTTGCGCCGACAATAATAACAGTGGCCGCAGCCGATATTGATATCGGCGACCACCCGCTGGCCCGGCGTCAGAGTCGAGACCTGGCGACCAACGGCAACAATTTCCCCGCTGAACTCGTGGCCGGGAATTAACGGCAGCTTATCCTGGGAGTAATGGCCATTATAGATATGAATATCGGTTCCGCAGATTGAACAGCGGGTGACGCGAATCAGTACCTCGTCGTCGCCGTAGGCGGGGACCGCAACCTGGCGTATTTCGAACGTTTTAGGTGCCGTCAGCACCGCGGCCTTCATTAATTTGGGGATCATCGCCTGCTCCGGTTATTTAACGGTGGAAATTTTGGCGCGATCGATGGTCATCGCGATCGCCGCAATCATCAGCACGCCGAAGAAGATCTGCTGCGCCTGCGCTTCGACGTTCAGGTAAGTCATACTGGTACGAATAACGGCCACGATGAGGGTGCCGATAAGCGTGCTCAATACGCCGCCCACGCCCCCGGTCAGCGGCGTGCCGCCCAGCAGCACCGCAACGATGGCCGGTAGCAGGAACTGGTCGGCCATGGTCGGCGATGCGCCGGAAAGACGCGTCGCCAGCAGCACCCCGGCGGCGGCGGAGAACGCGCCGGCAATGGCGAAGGTGATAATCTTCACCTTGATAACCTTCACGCCGCTGGCGAGCGCCGCGGACTCGCCGGCGCCAATCGCCTTCATGTGGCGTCCCAGCGCGGTGCGTCTTTCCATCAGCAGGGCCAGCAGCAGCAGTACCGCCGCGATAATGATTTCCATCGGCAGCGTAAAGACAGTGGAGGTCATCCAGCCAACCGTCTGGCTGCGAATATCCCCTGGAATATAAAACGCGCGTTGTCCGGAAATGACCTGTCCGCTGGCATAGGCAATTCCGCCGACGGCGAGCGTGGTTATGAATGACGATATTTTGAAGCGGGTATGCACCCAGCCGGAGATCGCGCCGAACAGCGCGCCGACCGCCAGGGTGAGCGGAATCGCCAGCACGCCGGTTTGCGACAACAGAATGACCAGCACCACCGTTGACATACTGGCAATCGACTGGGCGGATAAATCTATGCCGCCGATATAAATCACAAAAGTCATGCCAATCGCCATAATAAACAGCGTCGACGCATCCTGCAGGAGCTGGAATATATTGTCGGGTTTAAGAAAATCCGGGTTATAGAGGCTGACGAGGGCGACTAATACCACCAGGGTCAGAATGGGTAAATAACGGGTGATTTTTTCACGCCCGGTTAACGGCGGCCGGGTCGGGCTGCCGGTATTATTTTTTGTCGGCACTGCTAATAAATCAGAACGGATGATTTTCATGGAGATTTGCCTTAATAACCTAGACGAAGTGCTGCAATAATTCATATTGCTCCGGACGCTTCTCTTCACAGCCGGTGAACTGATATCTCAGCTGGCCGTCCTTAAAAATAGCGATGGTATGGGCGAGACCGATGGCCTCCTCCAGAGAATCGGCGATCAAAATGACGCCGCATTGTTCATCGGTGAAGTCGCGGACTAAGTCGTAGACATCCTCTTTGGCGCCGATATCGAGGCCGCGGGTAGGGTGGTCGAGCAGGATGATTTTCGCCTCGGCGGTTCGCCATTTAGACAGCACCACCTTTTGCTGATTGCCGCCGGAGAGCTTGCCGCACTGTGTATCAATGCTGGCGGTTTTAATCGACAGCTTTTTAACCCACTCATTGGCCATCTGGCGCTCGTGATGCACCTGCAGCAGTCCGGCGCGGGAATAGTCCTGCAGGTTGGCGAGAGTGATGTTTTCCACCACCGACATTCCTTCGACGATACCCTCGATTTTGCGCTCGCGCGGGATATATCCCACCCCTTCAGCGATGCTGTGCGTGGGGCTGAATTTACGTACCGCTCTACCGTTGAGGATCACTTCTCCCTGCTCGGGCTGCAGCAAACCGAAGATGGTGCGGATAATCTCTTCGGTACCTGCCCCTTCGGTGCCAACCAGCGCCAGCACTTCGCCGGCGTGCAGCGACAGCGAGACATTCTGATAATGGCCCGGTAATGAGATATTTTTTAACTCGACGAGGGTGGTCGCTTTATGAATGCCATGCTTGCGATGCTCGCGATAATAGCGTTCATCAATATCCCGACCGACCATCTGGCGCTGAATATTCACCACATCAAAACGGTCGCGGGTGAGCATATCCATGACCTGCCCGTCCTTCATCACGTAGATGCGGTCGGAAAGGGTCATCACTTCGTCAAGACGATGCGAAACAAAAATGAAAGAGGCCCGGCTTTTTAGCTCTCTGACCAGCGCAAACAGCAGCTCTATCTCCTGGGCAGGTAACACCGAGGTCGGCTCATCGAGCAGGATGATTAAATGGCCGCTGCTCCTCTCCTCGAGAGTTAAAACCTTCGCCAGCTCTACCAGCTGACGTTGGGTAAACGAAAGCTCTGAGGTGATTGTTTTCGGGTCGATATCCAGTTTGACTTTCGCCAGCTGCTTTCTGGCGGCCGCCGCCATTTTTTTCCAGTTAATCACCCCAAGTTTTTTAAACGGTTGTTCAAAGCCGAGGAAAATATTTTCCATTACGCTCAGATTGGAAATTAGCGACTGCTCCTGAAACACCATCCCGATACCTTGCATCATGGCATCGCGCGGTGAGCGAAATACCACCGGCTGGCCATTAATCAGCACTTCGCCTTTATCGTGCTGATAGGCGCCATATATGATTTTCATCAGCGTAGATTTTCCGGCGCCGTTTTCACCGACTAATCCAACAATTTCTCCGGGATTAATTTGCAGATTAATATTTTGCAAAGCCAGAACGCCCGGAAACGATTTACCAACATTTTTGAATTCAAGCATAATCGTCACTTCACTATTTGCAGACGTTTACGATTAGTGACTAATGCCACCGAGATAATAACTAACGCGCCTAAAACGCCCTGCTGGATATAGGTCGGGAAACCGACCAGCACCATGCCATTGTTAATCACGTTGATAATCAGCACGCCGATCAGGCTTTGCCATACGCCGCCGTTGCCGCCCATTAAGGAGGTACCGCCGACGACCACGGAAGTGATGGCGATAAAGGTGTAACCGTCGCCCAGGTTGCTGGCGACCGACCCCAGGCGGGCCACCGCAAAGACGGCGCCCAGGCCGTAAAAGACCCCGGCCAGCGCAAAGCCGAGCACGCGAATACGTTTTACCGACAGACCGGACGCGTAGGCCAGGTGCTCGCCGCCGCCGACCGCATAAAAATTACGTCCCAGCGCGGTATAGCGTTGAATAAACCAGGCGCACAGCAGGGCCGCCCCGGCGAGATAGACCATCAGCGGGAAATCAAAAATGCGTTCGGTCAGCAGGAGCCGGAATGTCCGGTCGGGCAGGGGAATGCGTTCGCCGCCGGTAATCACCATGGTGACACCAATTAAGCTGAAACCAATTCCCAGGCTGACCAGGAACGAGGGGATTTTTAGCGTGACGTGAATCAGACCATTAATGAGCCCACAGGCGGCCGAAATAAGAATCGCTGCGGGGATCGCTAAATAACCGAGTTCGCTAAAGCCGCCCAGCTTCACCATAATAATGGCCAGCATCGAACCGCAGAAAGCCATAATGCCTTCAATTGACAGGTCGATCGAACCCATAATGATGATAAACGTCACGCCAATCGCGATCATTAACGGCGCGGCGCTGGCGGTCAGTAAACGCGAGAAATTACGCACCGATAAAAATCCGGGATAAATCACGCTGATGATGGTGCACAGGAGCAGCAGCACCATCAGCGGCGCCCATTTGCGCAAAAACTCTTTATAGCTTGAATGTGATGACATGTTCGACCTTCACTCATTGAATGTATAACGTCTTCATTGAGAATAAATATTCGCAGAAGGGGGAATACTATAATTTGCGATACTGAATGGGGCCTTTCGACGCCTGCCAGAAATTGTTCCAGTCGACCACCGGCGTATTCACGATATTCTCCTGATACCATTTCTGCGCGTCATCTTTGGTTATCATGATCGTCGGGCCATAAAATTCGCGATGCTCATGCGGTTCGGCGGATGGTTTGAAGCTGCCGATAGCCGCATGGTGAGCCAGGGAAAGCGCGATGCCGCCGGCCCAGTAGGGGTCAGTGCTCACGGTGCAGAGTATTTCACCGCTGATGCACAGCTTGACGGCGTCCGGGGTACCGTCGTAGGAGACAATGGGTATCTGCCCCGCGAGGCCTTCAGCGCGCAGCGCTTCAATAATGCCGAGAGTCATGCTGTCGTTGGAGGAGAAAATACCTTTGATATCATCCCCGAAGCGGGTGAGCATCGTTGACATCATGTCGTTGGCTTTTGACGTACTCCAGTCCGCATCCTGCCAGTCCAGCAGCTTGATATCCGGATTCTCCTTCAGCTTGTGCATCAACCCCGCTTTGCGCTCAATCGCCGGGACGTTAGAGGCGATACCGCCCAGCCCGACAATCCCGCCCTTTTTGCCCATCGCGTCAAACAGCAGCTGCGCGCACTGCTGGGCCGGTTCGAAATCAGACCAGCTGATATGGGCGACGTAGTTGTCGCCAAAATCCCACGGATGCAGATCGTCGGTTTTGTTCCAGATAGTGGTAATAAATGCGCCGCGCTGCTGACAGGCCGTCACCACCGCCCGGGCGTTAGGGGCATCGTTCGGATCGCAGCCGATCGCCAGCTTCCCTTCGGTTTTCGAGAGCAGGGCTTTGATATCAGAGAGCACCTTCTCGTTATTACCGCCGTTAATCAGACTCACCATCGGCGAGTTTTGCGTCTTCGCATAAGATTGCCCCCCGGCGGCAATCGCGTTCCAGTAGGAGTTATCAGGATCGCGGTAGCCCCAGGCCAGAGTGAAATTCCCCCCTTCGGCAGCCATGGCTTTCGAGAGTGGGCTGATAAGCGGGAGCGCAGCCATGCCGCCGATGCCAAGGGCGCTTTTCAGCAGGAATTCACGTCGGCTAATCACGCTTTTTTCAACGAATTTTTTAATAAATGACATAGCGATATTTCCTGTCTTTTCGGTTCACATGGAGGATCGTTTCTGGTGATAAAACGTGTAACATGTAAATAACTAATTACTTACAAGTTGAGGATATATCATCCAGGAAAGTAATTGGCAATGAAGGGGGAGAGAGACAGTTTGCCTGGCGTTTTTATCTGATTATGAATTATCTAGTTATTTGTTTTTATTGATTATTTATGAATGTACCGTTGGCAAATGCGTCAGCGCCGGTGTGACGGTTCTTTGCCAGCGAATTACTCTTATCGCTATGATTTATATTGTTTTTGTTGTTATTTTTCTGCCGGTGGTGTTTTGCTTGCGTTTGGGAGATCAGTCACAAAGATTTTGCTGACGATCTTGCCCTCAACTCCGCTATCTACCTGGATCGCATATTTGATATTTGTAAGTAACTATTTATTTACAAGTGGCGAGGGCCGTCGCTATGATTTCGGCGTATGCTCAACCAACAATGGGACGAAAAAATGACGGTTAAAACACGACAGGTTGCGTTTATCACCGGCGGGGCTCGCGGCATTGGTTTTGAGATTGCTGCGAAGCTGGCGCAGGCCGGTTTTGATATTGCGCTGAATGATTATCAGGATTCCGCCACGCTACAGGCATCCGTAGCGCGGCTGGAAGGTTGGGGGGTGAATGCGGTTGCGATCCCCGGGGATGTGGCGGATATCAGCCTGCACGACAGGATGCTGGCGCGGGCGGAAAATGCGCTTGGACCGTTGACGACGTTCGTGAATAACGCCGGCGTCTCGGTGACCAGCCGCGGCGATCTCCTCGACGTGACGCCGGAAAGCTACGATCGCTGTCAGGCGGTTAACGCCCGCGCCACGTTCTTCCTCTGTCAGGCTTTTGCCAGACGCCTGCTGGCGCGCACCTGCCAGCCAGAACTGCACTACAGCCTGATCGTGGTCTCTTCTTCGAACGCCTCCGCGGCCTCCATCAATCGCGGAGAGTACTGCGTGTCGAAAGCCGGGGCGGCGATGGTGGCGAAACTGTTTGCCGCGCGACTGGCGCAGGCCGGAGTGCAGGTTTTTGATATCCAGCCGGGGCTGATTGTCACCGAAATGACCCAGCCCTCGTTGGCCATGTATCAACAGCGCGTTGATGAAGGCTTAACGCTGTTGCCGGAGCTGGGGACTCCCGCTCAGATAGGCACGATCGTGACCACCCTCGCCAGCGGGGGAATGCCCTATTTAACCGGTCAGGTGATTAGCGCCGATGGCGGAATGCTGGTTCCCCGTTTCTGATTTAAGCAGGTAAATGCGATGAAAATAATTATTGCCCCGGACTCCTTCAAGGAGAGCCTCTCCGCCAGCGCGGTGGCTGATGCTATCGAACGCGGTCTGCGCAGAGCGCTGCCAGATGCGGAATACGTGAAACTGCCGATCGCCGATGGCGGCGAAGGCACGGTTGACGCGCTGCTTAATGCCACCGCCGGACAGCTGATTTTCGTCCCGGTTACCGGGCCGATGGGAAGGCCGGTGAACGGCTTTTTTGGCCTGCTGGGGGATGGGAAAACGGCGGTCATTGAAGTGGCCGCCGCCTGCGGTTTGCAGTGGGTGGCGCCGCAGGAGAGGGACCCGCTGATAGCGACCAGCTATGGGGTCGGGGAGCTCATTCGCGCGGCGCTGGATCGCGAGGTCGACAAAATCATTATTGGTCTGGGCGGCAGCGCCACCAATGAGGGGGGGATTGGCATGCTGCAGGCGTTGGGCTGTCGCTGTACCACCGCCGGCGGAGACGAGGTCTCGTGGGGCGCTGGAGGACTTGATCAACTGGCTGAGATTGATTGCTCCGGTCTCGATCCGCGATTAGCCGGGGTAACGTTCCAGCTGGCCTGCGATGTGAACAATACGTTGCTCGGCGAGCAGGGCGCTACGGCCGTTTTTGGTCCGCAAAAAGGGGTGACCGCGCACACGGCGCTGAGAATTGAAAACAACCTCGCCCGGGTCGCCAGCGTTCTCAGGGGCCGCTCCGGAACGGATATCGCCAGCCTCAAGGGCGGCGGTGCGGCCGGCGGAATGGGCGCTACGCTGCAGGGGATACTGGGAGCCGATATCTCCAGCGGCATCGATCTTGTGCTCAACACGCTTAACTTTGATGAGCAGGTGCGCGGGGCCGATCTGGTGATTACCGGTGAAGGGCGCCTTGACGCCCAGACCAGTCGCGGCAAAGGGCCTGCCGGCGTGATCAGCCGTGCGCATGCCCACGGTTGCCCCAGTATTGCGCTGGCCGGGTCGCTCGGCAGTGGTTATGAAGCGCTGTACGCGCTCGGGCTCCGTTCGGCATTTTCGCTGGTTCCTGGCATTATCTCCTATGAACGCGCGCTGCGCGAAGCCGCCGCTCTGCTGGAATCGACGGCGTTCAATATTGCCTCGTTGTGGCATCTGGCTGCGAGCCAGGCGGTTTGTCGCCAGCGCCCTCCGTTGAGGGAAAAAGCATGAATATTCTTTATCGGCCCGAGTTTATCCGCGGTTTTGGCACCTATAAACTGCGCGCAGAGAGATTAATGACGGCCCTGGAACAGGCTCTGAACGTGGGCTATCGGGCGATTGATACCGCGCAGATGTACGAAAATGAACAGGAGATTGGGCAAGTCCTGCGTCATCATCCCGTTGCTCGCAGCGAACTTTGTATTACCACCAAAGTGCTGCCGGCGAATTACTCCGCTGAGCGGTTTATGGCTTCGGTGGCGCAAAGCCTGGTGGCATTGAATGTTGAACAGGTGGATGTGTTGTTGCTGCATAGTCCGCCAAAGCAGGATTTCAGCGCCACGTTGCGTTTGCTGGAACAGGCGCAGCGGCAAGGGCTGACGAAATATATCGGCTTAAGTAATTTCTCTCCGCAGCAGATGGTAAGGGCACGTGAAGCCATTGCCGCGCCGCTGGTTGTCAATCAGGTGGAGTTCCATCCGCTGCTGGATCAAAGCGACTTATTGCAGGCCGCGGTCGCTACGCAAATCCCGCTCTCCTCATACTGTTCAATAGCCCGGGGGGAAGTGCTTAAATACCGGCTTATTCAGAGTCTGGCGGAATATTATGCCCGCACGCCGGCGCAAATTATTTTGCGCTGGATTTTACAGTCGGGCGTGCAGTCAAATACCATGTCCTCCGATCCGCAGAGAATGGCTGAGAACTTCGCGATCCTCGATTTTACGCTGTCCCATATCCACATGCAGCAGATAGCCGAATTAAAAAGTGCCAATTATCGCGTTGTGATGGTGTAAGCCGCGTTATGCGGCGGTGTCTGACGGGGAAGGCGAGTATCGCCTTCCCCGTTATTGTTTATTTTGACGCTGTGACCGTGTCAGCGTCTGGCTGGCGGCTAAGACGTGAAACCGAGTTGTTCCCCCACAGTTCCTGATAACGCAGACCGGTAATCTCCTCGAGAATACGCTGGTTTTGCGGACTTGCGGGGGCGAGTGGCCCGCCGGCGAGGCGCATTCTGTCGCACTCCTCGCGCAGTACCGCATGCGTTTTGATATTCAGCGTAAAGCGACGTGACGCCAGGTAACCGCCAATCAGAAGCAGAGTGGTGCCGAGACTGAGTACGGCCAGGATAATGTAATGCACCGACGCCGGTTGCTGTGGCTGGCCGGGATTAAAATGCGCCAGCTGCAGCAGAACGCCGACGAGCATCACCGCGACCGCCTGCGATGCCTTACGCGTCATGGTCATGACGCCGGCGAAAATACCTTCGCGCCGCAGACCGGTGATCGCTTCGTCGACGTCGGCCATATAGGTGTAGGTATTCCACGGGATATAGTTAATACCGCCGCGACCGAAGCCCGCTACCGCCGAGACCAGCATCAATACGGCAAGATGGGTAAAATCCCCGAGCCATAAAAAACCGTAGGTCAGGCAGGCAAGCGCAAAAAAGGCCACCGCCAGACGATAGGCCGGGGCGGGGCCCCAATGAATACACAGTGGGATCATGCAGAGTACGGCGATCAGCTGCATGATGGACATGATGCCGAGCAATTCGGAGGAGACGGTGGCGGTCTGGAACAGGACGTAGATGACGTAGTAGGTGAAAACGGCATTAAATACATCCTGGGCGATAAACCCGCCGAGATACATCCCAAGATGGGTGCGGAAGGCCTTCACTTTCAGGGTGGAGAGTGCGTCGCTGAAAAAACGCTTGAGTAAAGATCCGGACGCCGCAGGCGGCGCCTGCTGGTCAACGCTGCGCTCTCGTTCCCACGTATTGCAATACACCAACGTCAGGGCGATGGCGCAGATGATGGCAATCACCAGCCCGGCATAAAAGAAGGCGTGGGGGTTATCTTTTCCATACCAGCTAAAAAACAGGGCCGGCAGGTAGGCCGTGATGATGTACGACAGCTGGGCGAAAGAGATTCTGGCCCCTGAGAAGCGGGTTTTCTTTTTGAAGTCATCGGTCATTTCCGGAACCAGGGTTTCATACGGCACCAGAACCATGCTGTAGACCAGTTCGAAGACAAGGTAGGTCAACAGATAATAGAGGTAACCCATATCGCTGACCCAGATAAAACAGTAGGAAAAGACGGCGGGGATACCCGACAGAATAAAGAATTTGCGGCGACCAAACTTTTTCCCCAGAAAAGTATGGCCGAAGTTATCGGTAATATAGCCCATTAACGGACTGGCGATGGCATCGAAGACTCGCGCAATGGCGAAAATGGATGCCGCTTCAACCGCGCTCAGGTGACAGAAATTGGTATAAAAGAACAGCAGCCAGGCACCGGTGAGTGCCGTCGTTCCCATACCAAAAAAATCCCCTGAGCCGTAGCTGAGATAGTGTTTTAACGTGATTTTTCTTGCCATGATATACGCCTGTTATCTGAGTAACGAGTTCGCAGTACCATAGTTCACTGATATCTAAAAGTAACCAACTTGTTAGTTACTTTTGATCGTGGATCACATTTCATTAACCACCAGTCACGCCGTTACCGGCAGCAGGGGAACGTGAAAAAAGCAGCGGTCTACGCCCGATGGGCGCGGCGTGCATCCCGGGTAAATCGGCTGCTTAACCAAAACAGCGGAAGCTGAGCTATCGTCACCAGGAGTACACCGGCTAAGGGGGTCATCGCCATCAGCCCCTTCGCCACGACAGCACTGCCCAGCGTTTCACCGAGGGTTATCCCCAAATTAAACGCCGCAATATTTAAGGCTGAAGCAAAATCGACGGCTTTTGGCGTCCAGCGTTCAGCGGTGCTCAGCATGCCGGCCTGAAAAGCCGGTGACATCCCGAACGCCAGCAGTCCCCACAGGAATAACAGGACCATCACAGGCAGGCGCCAGGGTAATGCCACGGCCAGTAAAATGAGGGTGACTGCCAGCAGCAACAGCATCCGGCGTAATGCGGATGTCCAGCCCTGGGTCACCGTCAGTTTGCCGCCGAGTTGATTCCCGATTAGCGTGGCGATGCCAAAAATAATCAGCAGTAAACTCGCGGTCTGCGATGAAAAGCCGCTGATGTCGGTCAGGATCGGCGTAATAAACGTGAACGCGGCAAAGCTGGCGCCAAAGCCGGTGACGGTTATCGCCATCATGGCCAGAATTTCCGGCCGCAGTAACGCCGCGAGTTGCGTGACGGTTTTACCGGCCTCAGGTACGGCCAGCCGGGGCACCCAGATTGCCGTGGCGACCCACGCTATCACCGTCAGCCCGGCGACGGCGTAAAACGGTAGCCGCCACCCGACGCTATTACCGATCAGGCTGCCCAGCGGGACGCCGATCACCATGGCTAACGTCAGGCCGGAAAACATCAGGGCAATCGCTCGTCCGCCTTGCCCAGGTGGCGCGAGGCGGCTGGCCACGGTCGCGCCGATGGCAAAGAAACTGCCGTGCGCCACCGCGGTGATGGCCCGGCCTGCCAGCAGCAGCGGGTAGCTGTCCGCCAGCGAGGAGAGGATATTGCCGGCCAGGAATAGCGTTATCAGGCTCAACAACACCGTTTTACGCGCTAACCGCGCCAGACCCAGTACCGCCAGCGGCGTGCCAATCGCCAGTGCGAGCGCATAGAGTCCGACCAGTTTACCCGCCGCGGCCAACGAGACGTGGAGATCTTGCGCGATGGCCGGAAGAACCCCGACAACAATGAACTCAGCTACGCCAATGGCAAAAGAGGTCACCGCCAGGGCCCAAATCCCCGGATGTATTGGCGTTTTCTGACTCATCGTTCACCTGCAGCGGCCTGGGCGATAGACTGATCCTGTTCAACCGTGGCGCCCGCGACACCGACGGCGCCCAGTATGTCGCCATTCGTATCATGTAGTACCACGCCGCCGCCAAAGCTGATTAATCCGCCGTTGGTGTATTCCAGGCTATAGATGGCCCCGCCGGGCTGGGCGTGTTCGCCAAGGTCAATGCTGTCGACGCCAAATAAGGCGGCGGTGCGCGCTTTCTTGATCGATACGTCAATGGTTCCGGCAACCGCACCGTCCATACGCAGGAACTGACGCAGCAGGCCTGAATCGTCGACGACGCAAATTGAAACCGAAAAACCTCGCTCACGGGCCAGGGTTGAGGCACGTAAAATAACATCCCGGGAAAGCTGCTCTAATTTCATTTTCAAAACTCCTCGTGTTAACAGGTGTTTTGATGATTCCAGAACGGCCGGGATGAAGAAACAGGGGAGGGAGATATCCGCTTATTGTTTGATAATGTCAAACTTTCCACCGCATCAATTGTGTGACGAGGTGGTTGATTCGCTCTGCGCTCAGGCGCTGAGAGGGGCCGGAAATACCCAGCGCGGCAACAATTTTCCCGTGTTGACGTAGCGGGAGCGCCAGGCAGTGCAATCCGCATTCAGCTTCTTCGAGATCAACGGCATAGCCCTGACGGATAATCGCCTGCAGCTCTTTTTCCAGCTCCGCGGACATCCCGTCCGCCCGGCGCAGGCTGCGAATAATTTCCGCTTTATCGGCGAGGAGCACTTTGCCGATGGCTGAGGTGGTCATGCCTTCTCTGCGGCCACGCGCGCTGAATACCGGCAGCGGGCCGTTAGCATCGATGGCATCCAGGTAGAGGTATTCGCGCGTTCCGCACGGCACCGCCAGATAACACACCTCGCCGCTGATTTCCGCCGCATATTGCAGCAACGGGGCGAAAAAGGATTTCACCTCCTGGTCGGCATCAATCAGCGTCTGGGCAATGGTTCTTAAGCGCAGACCCAGCGAGTAGCGGGTGCCGTTACGGGTGATATACCCCATTGACGCTAAAGTATTCAGCAACCCGTATATCGTACTTTTATGCAGTGCCGACCGGCGGGCCAGATCGACTAATCGGGCATCGCCACCCTGCTCAGCGATGATCTCAAGGAGATTCATCGCCCGTTCTACGGACTGAATTTTACGACTTTCATCGATCATCGATGTTTCTCTCTGTTGCCGATCCCGACGCTCAATGGCGGGGCAGATAATGGGGCGAATAATGAATAAAAAAGACCGGTGATACAATACGGCGTGTCGATTGCCGCGCGCTCCTGTGCCGTCACTTTTTTGCGTAATTGAAAATGATATTGCTAACCATTATCATCATGGCGCTACGTGAATAAGGCTTATCCGCCAGAGTGATACGGGAAAAACAGGTGAAGAGAGAGTATCAACAGGGGAAGGATCATCCGTCCCGAAACAGGGTCCAGCGCATCGCGGTATCTTGCATGCTCTCCTGTATGGCGCTGCTGTACGCCGGAAAAAGCGCGGCGAAACCGGATATGAAACCGCTGGGGCCGAATATTGCCGATCGCGGGTCTGCGGTATATCACTTCAGCGTTCATCAGTTTGACTCTGCGGATGGCAAAAGGCACTACCGGGTCTGGACCGGCGTACCTGACACATCGCCGCCGCCATCGGGCTACCCGGTCCTGTATATGCTGGACGGTAATGCGCTGATGGACCGCTTGTCTGATGAGCTACTGAAACAGCTGACCCAAAAAACGCCGCCGGTGATTGTGGCGATTGGCTACCAGACGCCGCTGCCTTTCGACACCCGCGCCAGAGCCTACGACTATACGCCTGCGGTGCAGCAGGGGGCCGGGGCCGTTGCCGTCGGCCATTATACGCGCGAGGGCGGCGGCAGCGCGACGTTCCGCCGGCTGCTGGAAGGGCGTATCGCCCCGACGGTAGAAAAAAATATTAACATCGACCCCAATAAACGAGGCCTCTGGGGACACTCCTTCGGCGGGCTGTTCGTACTGGACAGCTGGTTAAGCTCCTCTTTCTTCCACTTTTATTATGCGGCCAGCCCCTCTCTGGGCAGAGATAATTTCGCCCTGCTGACGAGAATGGAATCGCTTAATAAGCAAGAGGCCTGCCACAAGCAGCTCTATTTACTGGAGGGCGACGACCCGTCGGGAAGCAGCGCCGCCGCCGGTGCGGCCGGTGTGCTGAGCAGAGTGCGTAACACGGTTTCCCTCCTGAAGGAGGAGGGGCTGGCAGCCACCTACTGGCATTATCCGGGGCTGACGCACGGGCCGATGTTTAATGCCTCCTTCCGGAGTGCTTTGCTGCATATCGCTACGGCTGGCGAGAGCGGTGAGCAACGGTGCGAACACCGCTAGCCCGAACGGTGTGCTCGGCGAGGCATCTCTCCTGACGCGCTGTCACTGAGGGGGCGCGAGGTGATAATTTAAGCGAGCCGCCGGCGCGGTCTGTCGCATCGGGGGGCATCTTCCTCCCGATGGCAGGGGCTGTTTCGCTGAGCGCAGAAAAGCAAAAAGCCTGCTCGAAAGCAGGCTTTTCTATGTATGGCTCCTCTGACTGGACTCGAACCAGTGACATACGGATTAACAGTCCGCCGTTCTACCGACTGAACTACAGAGGAATCGTTGTGGAGTCGTATCTTAGCGGCGAAAAAAATTTTGTCAAACATCAATTTGCCCGCAAATGTTCAACTGCCGCTTCCATCAACAATTTGTTGCTATTACCGACAATTAATAAGGAAAAATGTTTTGCAGGATCCCTCATTCTCTATCATTATTTGAAATGTAGTTTCAACTTTTCTCACTAAGGTCTCCTTTGAACGTCACCTCCGCAGTAAGCCAGGTCCTGGGACGCACCACCTGGTTCAAAAAGCGTAAAAGTTATCGTGTACTTTACTGGCGTGAAATCAGCCCTCTTGCGGTGCCGATTTTCCTCGAAAACACCTGTGTTTTGCTGATGGGCGTCCTGAGTACGTTCCTCGTCAGCTGGCTGGGAAAAGAGGCCATGGCCGGGGTGGGGCTGGCCGACAGTTTTAATATGGTGATTATGTCGTTCTTCGCCGCCATCGATCTCGGCACCACGGTGGTGGTCGCCTTTAGCCTCGGCAAACGCGACCGGCGGCGGGCGAGAGCGGCGGCAAGACAATCGCTGGCGATTATGACGCTGTTCTCGGTTCTGCTGGCGGTCGCGATCCATGCATTTGGCCGCGAGATCATTAATTTTGTCGCCGGCGATGCCTCGGCGCAGGTGAAGGCCATGGCGCTGACCTATCTGGAGCTGACGGTCTTGAGCTACCCGGCGGCGGCCATTGCGCTTATTGGCAGCGGAGCGCTGCGCGGGGCGGGGAATACCAAAATTCCCCTGCTGATCAATGGCGGGATGAACATCCTCAACATCATTATCAGCAGCATCCTGATCTACGGCATTTTTTCCTGGCCGGGTCTGGGGTTTGTCGGCGCCGGTCTCGGGCTGACCATCGCCCGCTATATTGGCGCCGTGGCGATAGTCTGGGTGCTGGCAATTGGTTTTAACCCGGCGCTGCGCATCTCGCTGAAGAGCTACTTCCAGCCGTTCAATCTGGCGATTATCTGGGAAGTGATGGGCATTGGCATCCCGGCGAGTATTGAGTCGGTCCTGTTCAATGGTGGCAAGCTGCTGACGCAGATGTTTGTTGCGGGGATGGGGACCAACGTTATCGCCGGCAACTTTATTGCTTTTTCCTTCGCTGCGTTGATTAACCTGCCGGGGAACGCGCTGGGTTCCGCTTCGACGATTATTACCGGTAAACGGCTGGGGAAAGGGCAAATCGGACAGGCAGAGCGCCAGGCGTGGCATGTTTTTTGGTTATCCACCATCGTTCTGACGGTGATTGCCTGGGGGACGGCGCCGTTTGCCAATCTTATTGCCTCTTTCTACACCAGCGAAGAAGATGTCAAAGTAGTGGTTAAAGAGCTTCTGTGGCTCAACGCCTTCTTTATGCCTATCTGGGCGACTTCGTGGATCCTGCCCTGCGCCTTTAAAGGCGCGCGCGATGTGCGCTACACCATGTGGGTATCGATGCTGGGAATGTGGGGCTGCCGTGTCGTGGCGGGTTATACCCTGGGCATTGTGCTGGGAATGGGGGTGATTGGCGTCTGGCTGGGAATGGTGCTCGACTGGGCGGTGCGCGGCGTGCTGTTCTATAGTCGAATGGTCAGCGGGCGCTGGCTATGGAAATATCCGCGTAGCAAGATTCAAGTGGACGAAACATAACCATTTTTCGGGCGTAACGGTACTTTTTGCCCAAAGTGGAGAATAAATCGGCAAACGATTTAAATTGTGAAAACAGCCTTTGACAAGGCCCGGCGGCGCCGTTAATATTCGCCCCGTTCACACGATTCCTCTGTAGTTCAGTCGGTAGAACGGCGGACTGTTAATCCGTATGTCACTGGTTCGAGTCCAGTCAGAGGAGCCATATTTAAGAAGCCCGCTTAAGAAAACTTAAGCGGGCTTTTTGCTTTCAACGCTATCCCCGATAGCCGACCACAATCCCGCGTCGTCCTACCCACGCGACTGCTGGGCCCTGAGGGGGGCGCTGCTATCGCCGTCAGGCATTCGCTTTCATCTACTGACTTCGCCGTTCCCGCAAGATGTGCTCCGGATGCCGGGCGGTGAAAAGAGAGTGCCGATACCCGCCCCCAAAGCGACCGCCGGGATAAAACGATTTCCGCCTGGCGGGAAGGTCAACTCTCTCTATGCCTGCTGACGGCTACCGGCGGATTAAAGCCCGGCCTTAAGCCGCGATGCCGGCGCTGTTTTGTGCTCCAGTATTTTATCCACCCCTTCGATAAAACCGTCTCCTCCGGGGCCCACGCTTATCCACGCAGGCAGCGCCGGGATGGTCGCCAGGTGATGGCGTAGGGTACTCATACCGAGGGTATGTCTGAATCCGGCAAACATCGGGGCGTCATTTTCAGAGTCTCCGCTATAAAAGACGCTCTCCAGTCCGGCCCGTTCATCCAGGTGGTAAAAGGTCCTGAGGACGTGACGGCTCATGATTAACTTATCGTATTCCCCGGACCAGGCCAGCACCCATAGATTATTCACCGTAGTCTTTAACCCGGCCTCGTGCAACGACTCACGCAGCGTGTCAGTGCGCGCGGTATGAGCGGGCAGGTCAAAGGCCAGGCCGGACAGGCGGAAGGGCTGGTCTGCCGCAAGGGTTGCCCACCGGTATTGTTCGGTGATTTTCCGCGCAATCGCGGCGAGTTTTTCCTGCACGTCGGCCTGCTTGTCCGCATGCCAAAAATAGCGGTTTACCCCATGGCCATCGGCGGCACGCTGAAAGAAAAAGCCGCCATTCTCGCCGATGACGCCATCGACAGGCCACATTCTGACCATCTGATCGCACCATCCTGCCGGGGCGCCGGTAACGGGTATCACCCGGATACCGGCAGACTGCAGCCGCTCTAATGCCGCATAGGTGGCGGCGGAAAGCCGTCCGCGAAAGGTGAGCGTTTCATCCATATCGGTCAGAACATATTGCACCGAAGAGAAGAGTCCCTGTGATGCCAGCGCAAGCGGTCGCATATCCACTCCCAATATAAAGAAACGATGTTATCGCGCTTTGGGTCGCAGGCGTTATAACGGAAGGCGATGAGTTATACCGTGGCTGAAGTCCGGCGCTGGGAGAAAGCCCGCCGGTGGGCGGGCCGATGGTGGTCGGTCGCGAGACCGCTTCGTCGCTTTCTCTTTACCCGTAATGGCGTCGGATAAAGAGGGTGAAAGGTTAGCGGAACGGCGGTTCGTTGAAGGTACGCAGCTTGCGCGAATGCATGTGGTCACCCTCGGCGCGCAGCAGATCAATAGCTTTAATACCTATCTGCAGATGCTCGGAAATCGCCCCTTCATAAAAGCGGTTGGCCTGGCCCGGTAGCTTAATTTCGCCGTGCAGCGGTTTATCGGAGACGCATAGCAATGTGCCGTACGGGACGCGGAAGCGGTAGCCCTGGGCCGCGATGGTGGCGCTCTCCATGTCGATGGCCACGGCACGGCTGAGGTTGAAACGCAGCGCCGAGGCGGAATAGCGCAGCTCCCAGTTGCGGTCATCCGTGGTCACCACCGTACCGGTACGCAGCCGCTGTTTAACCTCTTCGCCAGGCATACCGCTGATTTGCTTGGTAGCGTCGTACAGCGCGCGCTGTACTTCGGCAATGCTGGGAATCGGGATATCCGGCGGCAGCACGGCATCCAGAACGTGGTCATCACGCAGGTAGGCGTGGGCCAGCACGTAGTCGCCGATGGTCTGGCTTTCACGCAGACCGCCGCAGTGGCCAATCATCAGCCAGACGTCAGGGCGCAGCACCGCCAGATGATCGCAGATGTTCTTGGCGTTCGCCGGGCCGACGCCAATATTAATGAGCGTAATACCCTGGCCATCTTTGGTGATCAGATGCCAGGCGGGCATCTGATGCTTTTTCCACGCCAGGTCGGAAATGGCCTGCTCCGGCGCTTCCGTATCGGCGGTTATCCAGATCCCGCCGGCGCAGGAAAGCGCGATATAAGGGCTGTCAGGATCGAGAATCTGACTGCACCCCCAGCTCACGAACTCATCAACATAACGGGTATAGTTGGTAAACAGAACGTACGGCTGAAAATGATCGACCGGTGTCCCGGTATAGTGCCGCAGGCGCGCGAGAGAGAAATCGACGCGACGGGCGTCAAAATGAGAAAGCGGGTGATGTTCGGTGGGATGGAACAGCCCGTCTGCGGTTTCATCGCCAATTTGCGACAGCTCGGTGGTCGGGAAATGGCGGGTCAGGCCCGCGCTCATCGAACGATCGAGCGTTAAGGCGGAGCCGTCGATGACATACGGATAAGGGATTTCATGCTGCGATAGCCCGACGCTGATATGCGCGCCGTAATCCTGATACAACGACGTGAGCTGCTCCAGCAGATAGGCGCGAAACAGCTTAGGATTGGTAATGGTGGTGGTGTAGCAACCGGCATGGGTGAAGCGGCCCCAGGCCCGGGTTTTTAGCGCTTTATGGTCTGCGCCGTCCCACGAAACGGACAGCTGCGGATAGACAAACAAGCCGTTAGCTCGATCGTCGTCATCCGGGAGAACGCTGTGGTTGATATATTCGCCGATGGCTTTACGTAATGCATTGACCGAACGCTCATACTGCAGTTCAAGCTGATTCAGCGCTTGTTCCGGGGTCAGACTGGCGGCCTTGTGGTTCATCTTCGCTCCTTTTTTCAGGTCTGCTGACATGCTTGATAGTATGTCACAGACGGAAAAGAGCGAAGGGGAATTTCAGCCGTTCCACGGTGAAAGTGATTGAATTAAATATTGTTGCTGCAGGGTCGGGTGCTGATTTATTGCCCAGGCTGGGTGATTTCCGCCCAACGTTCGCTGCTGAAGTGCGTGGCTTTTATCACTTTTAATGTCATAGCAGGATTGTCATTGAGGCAATACAGGGCATTTGCCAGCGGCGTGAGTTTATCCCCACACTGCAAAGCGCATTGCCGGGTGGTGATTTCGGCAATCACCAATAAATGCGCGCTTTGTAATACTGCGTAATAGTCTTGTGCGTTCTTAGATGATTGTACTTTTTTTATCCGCCATTCCATAAGACATTCCCTGATCTGCGCTATTCCTGGCGATAATTGCCCGTTACCTCTTTTCTTACAATAAGAATAGCCTAATGGTTTAGGATGCGTTTAATCTGAAAAGATTCAGAATATCGTCACATGCATAATGGTCCGAATAAGAATACCAATGATCGCGCCAGGGGCGGCAAAGCGGAACAGTCGAACAAAGCGCGAGCTCACGCCAAGGAATATACCAATGCCGGGCAGATCGAAGGTCTGAATTAATAGTCCGGCTGAGGCGTTGAGTTGGCTGACGGTGACTTTGCCTTGCTGCAGCAGTTCAGAGACCACGCCAAAATAGGCGGTACCGCCTGCGATACATTTGACCAGCGCAGGAAGGACAAAGTTGACTGGAATATGCAGCCACTGCAGCAGCGGCATCAGCAGATGCTGAAGCATGCCGATGATGCCGGCCGCTTGCATCACCCCGACGATGGTTAATGACAGGATCAGCATCGGCACCGCGCCGAGCGCAAGACGAATGGCATCTGATCCCGCATTGTTAATGACCGCAATCACCCCCTGGCTGTTTTGTTCGGCGTTGGGTAGCGCCTCCGCCCGGGCATTCTCCATCACTGACAGACGGCGCCCGATGACGTGCCAGGTGACCGCCCCCGCACACAGACCGCCGATAATCGAAATGCAAATCGAGGCCATCCAGTGCAGTCCGAAAGGAGTGAGAGGGTAAAAGACGTTGCCCTGGCCCATGGCAAAGACCATAGCGAGCGTGGCGGCCATCTGGCGATCTGAGACGCCACGCTTATCCATAATGGCCAGCGTCGCCAACGGGGCGGCGAAACTCACGAAGTTAATCTGAATCAACGCGAAGGCGCTCATCCCGCCAAGGCCAAAAGGTTTGAGCAGCGGCGCGACCCAGCGGACGATAACGTCCAGTACTCCGCGGACTTCCAGATATTTCATGATCATCAGCATGACGACCATAATGGGCAATAGCGTATAAAGCGCGACATCAACGGAAGATTTTCCCGCCGACATAATAATGCCGATAAGATCCATTTAACTCTCAATCATCGAATAGCGAAATGATAATGGTCATCATCATAATCCTCGTCAGACGGAAATGATACGGCTACCCGTTATCAGCCGTCCAGCAATGAAATGAAAGAATAAGCTAACGATATGACTTCATAATATGACGGCTTGCGGTTTATATGTCGTGTTTCGGTTTTGAATGAGGAGGGCTGTTGGTGAGATATTTTTTCATTCGATGCGTTAACGACCTGGGATGCTATCTGGAAAAATATGGTCAACTATATGGCCAACTAACGTCATCAGCGAAGCCATCAGAAAATAACCCGGTGACGACACATATCGTCACCGGAGGAAGTTAGCGAATCATTTCGGACGCAATTTTCTCAGCCACCATAATAATAGGCGCATTGATATTGGCGGTGGGGACACGCGGCAGGATGGAACCGTCGATGATACGTAATTTCGACAGACCATGAACCCGGCCCTGATTGTCCGTAACCGCCATCTCATCGCTGCCCATACGACAGGTGCTGGTCGGATGATGTTCCGTATTTGCTACCCGGCGTAGCCAGGCTTCTATCTCGCTATCACTTGCGGAGAGCGAAGGCGTGTCGACAAATCCGCTAAGATAGCCCTCCCATGCGGGCTGATGAACCATTTCCAATGTTTTCCTGATCCCCTGAATCATCTCCGTAATGTCCCGTTTATCGGATAAATAGTTGAAGCGAATCACGGGTTTTTGCCGAGGATCTGCCGAGCGAAGTGAGACGGACCCCCGACTGTAAGGACGCATCTGGCTGACAAAATACTGGAACCCATCGGCGATATGCACTTTTCCTGACTGGAAATCGGCCAGGAAAGGTAAAAATTCATGCTGCATATTGATGTAGTCAACGTCATCGCTGCTCTTAAAGAAAGCGCCAACTTCGAAGAAATTCGTCGCCCCTAACCCGGATTTGAATAATGACCATTCAGCTCCGAGCTTGAGACGTCCCAGCATATTAAGCTGTTTGCAGATAGAGACTCCTGCCGGGGAGCGAAAACGCAGAGGGGCCACAACGTGATCCTGCAAGCAGGCGCCGACGCCAGGAAGATGGGTGACGAGATCTATGCCGTGCTTGCTGAGCTGCGCCCGGTCGCCCACGCCTGACAGCAGGAGTAGATGAGGAGATCCAATACTTCCTGCACACACAATAACCTCGCGAGAGGCGTGAATATCCTGGCGTGTTCCGCCATGTTGCAATGTCACGCCTGTCGCCTCTGTACCAGAAAAAAGAATACGCTCGACCAGACAGTCGGTCATCACGGTCAGATTCGGTCGGTTTGCCACAGGTTTGAGATAAGCCAGGCTGGTACTGCACCGTACCCCGTTGCGAATCGTTGCCTGAGTGACGTGGACGCCTTCTTGAGAACCGCTGTTATAGTCCCCGGCATTTTTCAGGCCAAACTGTTGGCCAGCGTCGAGAAAACGCTGATACAAAGGATGGTCTGCTTTACTGCGTGTTACGGAGATTGGACCATGACCCCCGCGTTCGGGGTCGCGTCCATCCTCGAAGTTTTCCAGTTTTTTGAAAAAGGGGAGGCAGTCGGCAAAATCCCAACCGCTGACGCCTAGATTTTTCCAGTTGTCATAATCTTTGTGGTGGCCTCGGACATGAACCATCCCATTGATCGATGAGCTTCCTCCCAGACAGCGCCCGCGCGCCTGACCGATGGTGCGACCGCCGAGTTCTGTTTCTGGTTCGCTTTCAAATTTCCAGTTATAGATATCGCTCTCAATCGGAAAGGTCAGCGCTGCGGGCATCTTGATAAAGATGCTGTTATCTCGTGGGCCCGCCTCTATCAGGCAGACGCGTATTTCAGGATTGGCCGTGAGTCTGTTTGCCATCACACAGCCTGCGGAACCTGCGCCAATCACCAGATAATCAAACTCCTGAATATGTTTAACCATGTTTTTAACCTGACTCTTATGACTTAATGGATACGGATTGTTGTCTGGCAGATGACGTAATATCGGTATGTTCGGGTTCATTGGCGACAACATATAGTGATAACGCTTCCCAACGGCGCTGACCGCTGCTTTTCAGCTTATATAAGCGCCATAAGCCGATGAGTAATAGCCCGGCAAAGGCAACCGGCGCGTAACCGACCGGCGGCTCCGGTAAAGGAAACAGAGAATAGTAGAGGACGCACAGCAGGACTGCGCTGGAAAAGATGGGGAACAGGATGTGCATCGTAATGCTTAACGATTTGCGCATGGTTGTGGTGAAAAAGCGGATCACGCCGATATTGCCCATTATGTAGACGAAAACATAAATAATGGTCGCGAGCGTGGCCAGCATAAAGAACACCTGATCGGGGGCGACAAGAGATCCCGCAATGAGGCCAATCACCAGACTTAACAAGGTTTGGGTCAGAATTGCGATGTGCGGCGTACGATGCTGTGGATGCACTTTTTTCAACCATACCGGCATGGTCTCTGAACGAGCCATGGCAAACCAGTTACGCGTGGCATCAACCGTGCAAGCAATACAGACCGCGATACCAGAGTTCAGTAACGCCAGTAATACCAGTACCCACGCCGGTCCCCACAAACGATGCGCGACGGTTAATGCCGGGTTCTCCGTTGCCGCTCCTAGCGTGTCCATATGGGCAATTCCCCAGCCGGACTGAATTCCCCATGCGCAGAAGACATAAAAAATACCCAGTAAAATGACAGAGCCTACGATAGCCTGAGGAATGACTTTCCGCGGGTTGCGTGCCTCTTCTGCAACGGCGGCCGCACCTTCCCAGCCGGTGAACGCAAAGATGGATAAAACCACGGCCAGGAAAAAACCGTGAGAGGTTGGCGCGTTGGTTGGCAGGAAGCCAGCAAGTGTGACGCCCCCTTCACCGGGTGAAAGCAGACCACATAATGCCAGGGCAGCGACAATAAGAATTTCGAAAACCGATAAGACAGTCAGCATTTTTCCGGAGGTTTTAATGCCTCTGTAGGCCACCGTTCCGACCAGAATCAAAATAAACAACGTGATAGCCTGCCAGGGAATATGAATTCCGTAGTTCCTGGCAATTTCATTTTGCATAACAAAACCGGTATAGGCAGCCAGTCCGCCTGGAATCAGTGCCACTATCCATGAATACATCCAGCCGACGATAAAACCTGCGCTCGGGCCGACGGTGGCGCTCACGTAGGTATAGAACCCTCCCGCAGATGGAAAGTGTTTCCCCAGCTGTGCCAGCGAAACCGCGACGATGAGGCCGATGATGAAAGCCACAATGTAGGCGGAAGGTGCGCTCAGGCCTGCCTGCTGAGTATTAAATGCAATCGTGGTCAGTACCCCCACGGCGGGGGCTATCTGCGCAATGCTTTGCATCAAAACGGTAGGCAGGCCAATCGAGTTACGCTGCAAACCCGTCTCTTGCCCAATGGAAGAACGATCGGCTTTCATTGAAAACTCCTGGTTCAGTGTTAGGAAAATTCATCAAATGTTGTTGATATGTTTCGTTGGGGAGTATGTATGCATGAAATCGTGCAAGTCAACGCCTGATATTGTGTGTCGAGATGATTTATTCGCCTTTTTGTGACTTGTATAGCGTTTTTTTAATATTGACTGCACGAATTCGTGCATGTAGCATGAAAACATCATCAACAAAGAGGGTAAACTTATGTCACTTAAGGACAGTCCATACGAAGCCGATCTTCATGAACAGGTCACTGCGCTAAAGGCGCAGCTTGCTTATACCTTACCGCCGGCATTAGGTGAATTGGATTTGCACGCTTTCGGGCGAATTGTGTTATCAGGTATGGGCTCATCAGACTATGCAACCATCCCGGTGGAGCGTGAACTGCTGGCGATGGGATTACCCGTATGGCGCGTGGATGCAGGGAAATTGATGGATACGCCTGAGCTTGTTACGTCGGATACCCTGCTGTGGCTAACGTCTCAGTCAGGAATGAGTGGTGAAGTGGTGGCACTACTGGATATGTTGAAAGGGGAACGGCGACCGGCGACTATCATTGGCGTCACGAATGGCGAAACCAGCGAGCTGGCAAAGCAAAGCGATATTGTGGTTACGCTGAAATCTGGGCATGAGTCCACCGTCAGCGCGAAAAGCTATCTCAATACTCTGGTCGCGCAGTATCGTATTTTCCTGGCGCTGACCGGGCAGAGTGAAGCTTCATTACTGGCAGAACTGACGGCATTTTTACCACATGTTGCCGGACTAATTGCCGAAGATACCTTCGTACATCCTTTAACCGAGGCGCTATTTCGCCATTCACAGCCGCGCATTGCGTTAATTGGTATTGGGGCTGATGGCACAACAGCTATGACGGGGGCACTCATTTTGAAAGAGGCCAGCAAAATGACCGCAGAAGGTTATCTTGGTGGTGAGTTCCGACATGGTCCAATGGAAACCTCCGGCGAAGGAATGCTGGCTCTGTTGATTGGCGATAAAGGCAGTGAAACGCTGACCCACCTTGCTGAGGAGCTGGGTGCCAATGGTACGACCGTGGTGACTATTGGACCAGAACGTTATGGGAATGGAGTACATCTACCGACCTCGTCCGGTGAAGCTTTATTACGCCTGATTGGCGGGATGCTGTACATCCAGCACATGACCGTAGCGTTTGCGAAAGCGAAAGGACTGGTGCCAGGCCAGTTTTTCTATGGACAGAAAATTACGGTAAAAATTTAATATTCCGTCGGCGCTGTCGGCATACACGGTAGGGAGAGTAGGTTGAGATGATGCAGCCAAATGTTTGTGCTGGCCTTGATATGGGGGGGACGGGCATCCGGATTGTTATTATGCGTGAAGAGCGTGTTTTGGCCTCCACGACGATATCGACAGCATCGTTTGCCGATCTCGCGCAACGACAGCGAGTTTCGATATTAGCGCAGAGTATTCTCGGCTTGCTTCCCTACGGTACCCGACTTATTGGCGTGGGTATCGGGGCCAGCGGGCCGGTTAATGTCGAGACGGGGGTGATTGATAATCCGTATACCTTGCCAGCTTTTTCAGGTTTTCCTCTCGCGGCACAGATGGAAACCTGTCTGCAGGTACCGGTCAGAATGGATAACGATGCTACGACAGCCGCATTGGGCGAGCACCATTTTGGCGCGGGGATTGGCAGCTCGCGGATGTTGATGGTGACACTGGGTACCGGAGTAGGGGTCGCATTGCTCGATCGCGGTAAGCCGTTTCGGATGGCAAACGGCAGCCATCCGGAAGCCGGGCATATTGCTGTCAGTGATGATGAGCGGGTTTGCTACTGCGGTCTGACCGGGTGTTGGGAAAGCCTGGCTGCACGTAGCTGGTTGCAAACTACGCTCATGGAACGAGTGCCAGAGGTTGATTATCGGCGGCAACGCCTGGTCGACTGGCTGGAAATTTGCCGGCAGTCTCCGGAGATAGCCAGCGTGTTTTATCAGTATGGACGGCAGGTCGGGAAAGGGTTGGGATCTCTCTTGATGGCGTACGGTCCTGACACGACGGTATTGAGCGGCAGCGCGGCGTCACTCTATCCGTTGTTCGAACAGGGTCTGCAAAGTGTTCTTCAGCGCGCTGCGGGTTTCGAGATTAATCGCGATATTCATATTTCGCTGCTTGGCGATACTGCCGGAGCCATGGGAGCAACCCGGCTTCTTCCTGATGCGACTTTGCTTATTTAGCTGATTACTATTACTATTCACACGAAATCGTGCATATCACATGGGATGTAGTCAATGACCGCGACAGAGCGCAGAAATCAAATTATCGAGCTGATCAATGAGCGGGGATACATCAATAGCGGCGAGCTATCCGCTTTTTTTTCTGTTGATAGCTCAACCATTCGCCGTGATTTAGCGTTTCTTGAAAAGAATGGCCGCCTGTTGCGCACCCACGGCGGCGTTCTGCCGCAGCAAGACTCGTTGGATGGCGATTCTCCCTGGAACGTGCGGCGTGATATGAACGTTCAGGCCAAATGTGCAATAGCCCAGGCGGCATTGGCCTGTATTCAAGATGGTCAGACGCTGATTCTGGATAATGGCTCAACCGTATATCAGCTGGCCGTTGCGCTGCGGGAAAGAAAAAATATTACCGTTATTACTAACGATTTGATGATCGCCATGCAACTCTCTCAGCATCCGTCTATCACTTTGCATGTCGCTGGCGGAGTGATGCTCAATAATGTGTATACCCTTGTTGGACCGGATACCCTCAGTAAATTTGCGAACGTGCATACTGATTGGGCGTTTCTTGGCGCTGAGGGCGTTCATTTCGATAGCGGGATTACCAACATCAATACGGTAGAAGTCTCTGTAAAACAGGCGATGATCGCAGCGGCAAACCAGACAATAGTGCTAGCCGATAGTTCTAAAATTGGTCATAAAGCATTCTCACATGTATGCGGCCTGGATCTTATTACCCGGGTTATCACTGACGATCGGCGCGCTATCAAAGATGTTAAGCGCTACGGTGATAAACTGGAAATAGTGAGTATGTAAAGGGCGGGGAGGTCACGAGGGCTATTACGCGGCGAGGTCTTTTCAAATCAGATGGAAGGCTGTGGCACTCACGATCCGAAACCAAAGAGTAGGGAACAGGCGTAGCGAGAGAAAGTAAAAAGGCCGCTTAAGTTTCTTTAAGCGACCTTGTTAAATATGACCCGGTGCTGGCCCTGACGCAACAGGTTGAAAGGGATGGTGTCATGTTGGTATTTATCAAACCCGGTCGGACAGCACCGAATACCTTTATCGAACGGTGCAACCGGATGCACCGGACAGAATACTGAATTTTTAACTGGTCAGAACGCTAAATAAGTTAACCGGAGAGGTGACTTTTTACTTCGGGAAATATTGCAGATATTGCGGTGAGGGGTAATTTGGGCATCCAGGTACGGGTTGTTCTACGAGAGGTTTAAATTTCCGCGGCTTCCCGAGGATGGGTAAATAAGGTTTTTGGTCTGTGATGATCACAATACCAATTCAGTTGTGAGAGGGGTGCGGTGACAGCACCCCTTTATACACTCTTAGAAGAAATCAATGCGCGTATTGATACCGACGGTGCGACCCATATTGACCTGCGCTACGGCGCTGCTGCCGTTCATATAGCCATAGGTACGGTAACGACGATCGAACAGGTTATCGACATAAACGGAAATATTCATCCGTTCAGTCGCCTGCCAGCCCAGGCTGCTGTCCAGAGTGGCGTAAGCGCCTTGCCGCAGCTGGTTGTCGCCATCGAAATAATGCGGCCCGACAAGATTGACCGCCAGTCGGGGCATCAGCGCCCCATAGCGGGTATCGATCAGGCCGTTTACGCTGCTTCCTGCGCCATAACGCGGCACGAACGGCACCCGGTTACCGCGATACAGCTCACTGTCATTGGTGAATTCGGAACGGATCGCGTTGCCATTGATATCCCATGACCAGCCTGGTGCGAACCGCCATTTTGCTTCAAGCTCAACGCCGGTGGCGTCGGCTTTCCCCGCATTGCTTAAAGTTTGCATCCCGACCGGACCTGAGTAGAGCTGCATGTCTTTGGTATGGGTATAAAACGCTGCGGCTTGTAGCGTAACATCGGCGGTTTCGTAGCGAGTGCCAAGCTCATAGTTAATAGATTTCTCTGCCATGAACGGTTTGGCATCAAGACCCGCCGTAGGCACAATATTATATCCGGAAGGTTTATATCCCTGGGCTACGCGGGTATACACTCTCCAGTCGTCGGCCAGCATATAGCCTGCGGAGAGTTGCCCGAGCACCCGATCGTCATTGCTCTTACCCTGGTCGCCAAATGGGCTACCGAGCACGCTGCCGTGATATTGCGTGCTGGCCTTATCATGTGAGAAGCGAACGCCGCCACCGATATCAAAACGATCGCTTAAATGCCAGGTCAGGTCACCGTAGGCGGCCAGAGTTTCAGCGCTGGTATAGCCGGTGCTGCTTAAATAAGGCATTGTCGGCATGTCGTAGGTCGAATTTATCTTCTCGCGGGTGTTCTGCCGATACAACCCGAACACCATATCAACGGTACGCGTATCGCCGAGGGTGGCGGCGCGCAGCTCCTGCACATCCTGATTCCAGCGCTGGGGCATATTGACGATTAACGAGCCAGAAGGGAAGGTTCGCGAATAATCCTGCTGCTGCCAGGCGCCGATCAGATTGTAAACCCAGTCAGCGGTGGTGTACTTCGCGCTCAGGGTCTGGCTGTCAGTGCAGCGCCGCATGTACGGGTCTGGTGAACCCTCGCCGAGCGACAGCTTACGGCTCTTAATATCATTCCATGCCACATAGGCATCCTGGGTGGCGCGAGTACATTCGCGTGAGGCGGAAAAACCCATCTCCCAGGGCCGATCGTCCGGCGCCAGACGCAGTTTCACATTCCCTATGCTGGCGCGGGTGCCGCCTAGATCATCGCTTCCCGTCGCGGGGTTAATCATCTCACCATCATCAACCTGGCGTAACAGAGTGACGCTACCGTACAGCAGGCCATCCTCAATGGGGCCGCTCAGGTTGAATTTGCTACGATAACTGTCGCGACTGCTGACGCCACCTTCAATATAGCCGCGAAGCGTGCTGTCCGGCTGCTGGGTGACGATGTTGATAATCCCGCCCTGAGCGCTTTTGCCGTATAACGTTCCCTGCGGGCCACGCAGCAACTCTACGCTTTGCACATCGGTTAGCGCCTGGATGGTGTTAGTGGAAAGCTGAGGGACGCCATCGACATACAGGGTGACGGCAGGGTTATAAAAGTCCTGGGCTGAAGAGATGCCGCGTAGCGAGATCGTTGAAAAAAGCATGTTGCCGCTATTTTCAATATTGAGCCCGGGCAAGACTCTGGGGAGTTTGTCGCTGGCGGTCACGCCGGCGTCGCTTAACTCCGGCGCGCTGACAACGGTAGAAGAGACATTGTTGGCTGAGGCCGAACGAGAAGATTGTTTACTGGCGGTTACCACCATCGTGCTTTCGTCCGGCTGGGAAGTTTGGGCATGGGCAATGGCAGGAAGCAAAAAACCTCCCAGAACCAGAGGATAAAACCGTGTCATTTTCATTGTTATGAGTCCCTGTAAAACGGCGAAGCGCCAAAATACCGACAATATTGAGTTGAAAATGATAACCATTTCTAATTGCGCTGCTACCCGAAACGGGTTTATTTCAACCTGTTTCGGGTAGGGTTACGCTTATTGGGCAGAAGGGTGATAGCGGTCGATGGCGAGAGCCGTCAGGCGCTTTTTGTCTATCTTGCCGACGGCGGTGAGCGGCCAGTGGTTCAGGAACTCGATTTGGTCAGGGATTTTCCACGCGCTGAGCCCCATACTGGTCAACTGTTGACGTAGCTGCTGATAGTCAGATGGTGTTTGTTGCGCGATGATAAATGCGCAAATCCGCTCGCCAAGTAGCGTGTCCGGCGCGGCGACCACGGCGCAATCCTTCACCTCTTCTAAACGCATCAATGCCGATTCGACTTCCGCCGCGGCGATTTTTTCTCCGGCACGATTGATCTGCTCTTTTAGGCGCCCCTCAACGCACAGGTTTCCCGCCTCATCCAGCCTGACATTGTCACCAGTGCGGTAAAACCCCTGCGCATTAAAAGCGTGCGCGTTGTGAGCAGGAGCGCGGTAATAGCCCGAAATGGTGTAAGGGCCGCGTGTTAACAACTGCCCGATTTCGCCCGGGGCGACGTCGTTCTCGTTTTCATCAACGATTCGGATTTGATCCTCGGGAGACAACGGACGTCCCTGGCTGTGGAGAACGGTGGTTCGCGGATCGTCCAGCCGGGTAAAACAGAGCAGCCCTTCCGCCATACCGAAGACCTGTTGCAAGGTGCAGTCAAAGGTGGCGATAACCTGCTCAGCAAGCGTCGGGTCGAGCCGGGCGCCGCCCACCTGAATGACGCGCAGAGAGGAGAGATCGCTCTCTTCCCACTCTCTGGCCTGGATCCACAATTGCGCCAATGCCGGAACCAGAGCAACGTGGGTGACTCCTTCATTAGCGATTAAGGGCATCACCTCATCGCAACTGGGGCTGTCGGTCAGCACCACTTTTCCGCCGCAGGCCAGCGTTCCCAGAATGCCGGGGCAGGCTAGCGGAAAGTTATGCGCCACGGGGAGGACGGCGAGATACACGCTCTGTTGACTGATGCCGCACAGTTCGGCAGACGCGCTGAAGTTATAGCTATAGTCGGCATGCCGGCGCGGGATAAGCTTTGGCGTCCCGGTTGTGCCGCCTGAGAGCAGCAGCAGCGCGGTGGCGGAAACATCAGGCTGCGGCCACTCCTGCCGTTCACCGCGCAGCGAGAAGAGAGGCGTAAAATCGTCGCCTGCGCGCTCTTCTACAACCAGAACATGACGTAAGCAGGCGTGTTTGTGCGCCATCTGGCGGGCCAGCTCTGCGTGGTTTTCCCCGTGAATAACGTAAGCGACGGGTTGCGCCAGCGCCATCAGCGCGTCGATATCCAGCGCCCGTTGGGAGGGCATCGCCAGAACCGGGATAACGCCCAGTCTTAACAAGGCGAACAGCAGGATCACAAACGCGTTGCCGTTAGGAAGCTGCACAATCACCTGCTCCCCCGGGTGTAAACCCAGTGAGGACAGACCTGCGGCAAGTTCGTCGACCCGTGCATCAAGCGCGCTGTAGGTAAGTGAACCCTGTGCATCAACGACGGCAATTCGCGAGGCATAGCGGACCGCCCAGTGGCGCAACTGCTCGGCAATGGGGAAGGGATACGGTTTAATCAGAGATTCAAAAGAAGAATGCATACATCACCTTTCTAAAATGCTGGGCCGTTTTTGCAAAGCGGTCATCGCAGAAAATGCGTGGGGAAAATGGCGGACAATCTGCGTAAAAAAAGACCGGGATTGTTGAAGGGGATAGAAATGGTCGCCGTCAATCACGACCGGGCCTGTAACGTGGCGCAGCCACTGATGCCAGGCATCGACCTGTTGCCAGGAGGCTTCGCGATCGTGGCTGCCGCACAATAGCAGCGCGGGAGTGCGCAAGGGGGGACAGACATCGGGCGAGTCGTAGTGATAGCTCTCGGTGGCGTAAAAGTCAGCGCGCAGGAGAGGAAGAAACAGCGACATTAACTCCTTGTTTTGCCGTAGTTCAGGAGAACATCCGCCAATGTCTATCAGCTCAGCGATAAAGTCGGCATCATCGCGGTGGCTGAGCTGGCGTTCAGAACGCAGATGCGGGGCATGGCACCCGGAAATAATCAGTCCTTGCGGCGCATGCCCCTGCTGTTCCAGAAGTCGGCAGGTTTCAAACGCCACCTGAGCGCCCATGCTGTGCCCGGCGAGTAAAAGCGGTGTATCAGGCGATAGCGTCTCTTCCAGTTCGTTGGCCAGCAGCTCCGCCAGTTGCGTAATGCTTCTGACCGGCGCCAGATGGCGAAGGCGATCGCGCCCCGGCCAGATCACCAGGGAAAGCGCGCAGTTCGCCATTTGAGCATCTCGCCAGTGGCGAAACGCGCTACTGCTGCCACCAGCGAAAGGGCACATGACCAGATGCGCAGTATTGGCGCCCCGGGCGGGCCACAGCGGGATACACATTGTAGATTGCATCACTGCGCCTCCTTATCATCGGTGTAGAAACCGACTAAGCGGTCGTGGTGCGGCGGCGTAAGGCGTCTGATCTCCGCGCTGCCAGCCTTACGTAATATCTGCTGCCATAAACGGGATAGCGCTATCTGATGAGCACTGTGGCAGGCCGCTGGCGGATGTTCGCCCGCCAGATGGCCGCACAGCTGTTGCAGCAGCCAACTGACGCCCTCCGGCCCGGCGCTTTCGCAACAGTCACGCCAGTTCAGAGGGGCTACGCTGCGCGTCAGACCGGGTGGGTCGCGCAGGATCTCCGGCCTGCGATAGAGGCTGTGGGCGTTCTCCTGATGGTCTGCGACAAACAGGCTGGATGACCAGATGACGGGGCCGTAGCTCGCCTCCAGCGAAAGGTGGCCTTCCGGCCAGCCCAGCAGCAGGCGGTGCATAATAAGACTATGCATATCCGGATCCTCAGGGTCGAGATAGCGCTGAAGCAGCAGGCAGGCTTCTCCTTCCGGCCAGCAGAGTTTCAGGCAGTGAAAATCATTAAAGCTGCCGACCACGTCGCACTCTACGGTGGCGGCATCCACGCCCAGCGCCAGCAGCAACAAATCCAGGGTCGAGTAGAGCAACTGTCGGCTGGTGGTGGCGTGGACTACCGGCGGCGCCTTCGCCAGGCAGCGCCGTAGCTGCTGCGCATCGCTAAGCCATGTGCGTCCTGCAGGCGTATGCGGATAAAACGTGTTGACCCAATAGCAGCAGCCCTGTTCCTGCGCCAGCGTTTGTAATGAACTGATGTCATCCGGATGGAGGGGATGCTCCTGAATGACGTGCACACCGCGCGTCAGAAAGTGTCTGGCAAGCTGCGTACCGGTGCCACCGGCGACGGTCGAACGCACGACAATACAGGCAATATCCGGCATCTCGGTTATCTGCTCCGACGAGGTATACAGCGGAATACCAAAGGCATGAGCCAGCTCCCTCGATCGCGCGCTTCCCTGGGCCAGCAGGCCAACCAGTTCCAGCCCTTTCCCGGGCCGCATAAAGGCATTAAGGTACATTTCGCCAAATTTGGCGCCCACAATCAGTACGCGTTGTTTTGGGATGGCAGACTGCATCATAACGTGTTCTCCGGTTGCGTTGAGGTGGCGCCAAGCCAGCGCTTAATGTGTCGTGCGCAGGCCTGAACGTGGGGAAGTTCCAGCATGATTTGCCAGTGGCTGGCTTCAATCACATAGTCGTCAGCGTTGTTTATCCAGTCCTGCCATTCGGTTTCTGCCGGCGTCCAGCGCGCGGGTCTCCCGGCGGCATAGACCATGAGACAGGGGATCGGAACGCTTTCGCCTGGCGTATGCTCAACCAGCAAACGCAGCAGATGCGCGATGTTGTCGAGCCACGCTTCTGCCGCTTGCTGCGTCAGGTTTGGCGACACCATACCGGCCGTTTTAGCGAGGCTGATAAAGTCGGCCAGCTGGCTGTCGGGCGCCTGTTGGTCGAAATGTTCCGCCAGCGCCAGAGGCGTTTGTCCTGCAGCTAACAGGCGCAGCAGGGCTGTCCGGTTTTGGCAACAGAAATCCTGTCGACACACGGGATCGATTAACGCGATCCGAACCGGCTCGCCCCTGGCGTACAGGCGCTGTGCGGCGCCCGCCGCGAGAAAAGCGCCGTACGACCAACCCGCCAGCACGTACGGGCCGTGAGGCTGCTGGCGGCGGATGCACTCGACATATTCGTCGATCATCTGGTCAAGCGTTGCAAAGCGCTGCGGTGATTTTGCCTGCAGGCCGAAAACGCGCATATTCAGCGTACTGGCGAGTGGGAGCCAGGCGCTGACATCGCCGTCCGAGGCGTGGAAGACGAACAGGGTTTCGTCGCCATCGCCCTGGCAAATGGGGATCGGGTTGTCCTCTCCCGCCGAACAGGCCTGCAGGTGGGCGCAGAAGTCGCTCAGCGTTGAATGGGTGAACAGATCCTGAAGGTTGGCCCTCGCAATCCCTCTTTGGTTCAACTGCGCCACCATCCTTGTCGCCATCAGACTGTCGCCTCCCGACTCGAAAAAGTCGTGATGTCTTGCCACAGGGCGAGACAGCAGCGATTGCCAGAGTTCAGCCACCTGTTTTTCCAGCGCCGGGTTCCCCCCGGCAGCTGGCATGGGTTCAGCAGGTTCAACCAGCGCATCAGATGGAGCATGCAGCGGCGCAAACAGCGTTTCTCTTTGCCGGATCTGTAAAACGGGCAGACCGCTGCCGAAACGCTGCTGTAAATCGCGGCGCACGGCTTCTTTGTCCGGGCGATTTACACCGGGTGAACGGGCCACCAGCAGATGCTGGCGCAGCGGTGACGACTCCTGCGCGGGCCACGCCAGCTCGTTGGCAAACCCGGCCTGAACAAGAACCTCCTGCCACGCCGAAAGGGTGAGCATCGGCTTCTCATCCCGACGGCGGAAATCGCGGTATCCGCTTAATCCCTCAATAAAGCCCACGCTCGCCAGCTGGAATACACTGTTTCGCTCCGTCGCCTCAACGATCAGCAAGCGTCCGCCGGCGTTCAGCAACAGTTTTAATCGGCGCAACGTCTGGACGACATGGCTGGCGTCGTGGAGCACGTTGACGGCAATGATCAGGTCGTAACCCGCCTCCGGGTGGGCGCTGAAATCCAGCGGCTGGTTGATATCGAACAATGCGTAAGTGACGCATGATTGATCGTGGAAACGGCCTCTGGCATCGTTGAGGAATTGCGCAGAGACGTCGGTAAAGTGGTACGACTGCCGCGTGTTCCGCGTGGCTTCCAGCACCGGTGCGGCAGTGGCCGCGGTTCCGGCGCCAACCTCCAGAATCCGTTCTGCGCCGCACAAGGCGGCAATCTGCGCGGTGTAGCGATTCAGACAGGCGCTGGCAGGGTTGTCCCGATACAGTGCGTCAGTGACGCGCAGCGACTCGTTGAACAGCAATTCCAGCGGAGAACAGCGTCCGGAGAAGAGATCGTCGTGCCGGGCGATGCAGGTGTCCAGATACTGCGCCAGCGCCTGGCTCCATTGGCTTTGCGGGCATGCCTGCTGAGGTTCAGGAATCTCGCTGAGCGGAATACGGCAGCGCCAGCTTTCACCTTCGCGGATTAACCATTCTCTTTCCGTCAGACACTGTAGCCACTGGCGCAGCAGGCGCTGGTGAGACGCTTGCGCGGACAGCGCCTCTGCTATCCCGGTAAAGCGATGGGCGATCTCCGGCGTGGTGAACAGGCCGTGGCGATTTAGCGTGGCCGCAATACCCTGCAGCGCACGCGCTTCCAGCCAGCGCCAGGTCGCCTCCAGCTCATCAAGTTGCGCCTGCTCAGGCAACGGCAGCGCCAGCCGGGCAAGATCGTGCCCGTCAGAAGCGGCGGTTAAGCGCGGCGGAACGTCGGCCATCACAATATCCAGCGTTAACGCGCCTGTATCGCTTATTTCCGCCCTGGCCTGTTGGATGTGCGGATGTTCGAGCGTCGCCTGCTCAATATCCCGCAGATCGTAGTCGGCCTGCGCGCTCAGCGGCCAGCGTCGGCGGGGAATATGCCCGGCGATGCCACTGGTGCTAGTCTTCAGGCTTTCAGGGCTGGTCATGACGGCCTGCAGAATGGCGCAGTAGTCATTGAACATCGCTTCAGCAGCGCCTGGCTCCAGTACGTTGTCCATGCAGTACCAGCTAAACATCAACTCGTCGTCGCTCTCCATGACCTGATGATCCAGCCAGACCTGCGGCGTTTGGGTGAACACATAGCAGGGTTCGCCAAACAGATGGCTCATTGCCCGATCGATAGTCATCCCTTCCAGCGTCATCCCCAGCATGCTGGTAAAGACTATCGGCATGAGCGGTTGACGTTGTGACCCGCGCAGGCGACCCAGCTCACGGATCACCTCAACACCGTTCATTTCACTGTGTGCCATGTTTTGCCAGAGGCGCCGTTGGGTCTGTTGCATTTGCTCCTGCAGCGTCACCGGTGTTGAGAAGTTAAAATCGACCAGCGTGACGGAGGTAAAATCACCAATCAACTGGTTGATTTGCGGATGGATCGGCTGGCGATTGAAGAAGGTCAGGTTTAGCGTAAAGGCCGGGGTGCGACTCCAGCGTTCAAGGGCGGTGGCAAACAGCGTGAGCAGCGCGGCAGACGGCGTGACGCCTTGCTGCTGCCAGCGCTGTTTTACTGCCTGCCATTCTTTCTTGCCGATCGTCGATTTGAAGGTGGTGAAGCGTGGCGTTTCCGGGGCTGTTTCAACCACCGGGAGCTCGGGCGCTAAGGGCAATTGCGGCAGTTTTTCCTGCCAGTAGTCCCAGGCATCGTGCCATGCCGGGGTCTGTCGACGCGCCTGTTCAGCCATCACATAATCACGGAAGGTAATATCGAGCGGCGCCAGCGTTTCGCCGCGCCAGGCCTGCGCCAGGTCGTCCATCATGACTTTAAAACTCTGCACATCGAACTGCAAAAGGTCGAGGTTCATGTGCAGGCGGTAGCGGCAATCGTCGATTTCGCTGACCGCCAGCTCAAAGAGAGGCCACTGGTCGGCAGGCAAAACGCGATAGCTAAGTTCATGCCGCCGTTTTTCCAGCGCTATGCGCTGTTCTGTCGGAGAAAGCGTGCGCAGATCATCACGGGCGATGCGATATTCCGGCGTTGTCGCCAGGATTCGCTGCTGCCCGTCGGCATCCACCACCATGCGCAACATATCGTGACGGGCAATGAGCTGGTTCCAGGCTTTCTCCAGCACGGTGAGATCGAACTCATCGTGGCGTTTATCCCACTCAAACAGGACGTGGCAGGCAACGCCACCATAGCCAATGAGATGTGTGCGCCCCAGCCAGTAGGCGTGCTGAATGGGTGTCAGCGGGAAGGGCATATAACGCTCACCGGCGTCGTGCCGCAATACTTCCGGCTGCGAAGCGCCAGGCGTCGCCTCGGGCTTACCGCAGATAAGCTGCGCGAGGCCATGAGGCGACAGATCCTGCCATGCCCGTTCCGCATTGATGCGTACGCCCAGGTAGTGCTGAATATCGCTACTGAGTTCAAGGAAGAGCAGCGAGTCCATGCCAAGTTGCAACAGATCCTGGTTAGGGAGCAATGACGCCGGATCGTTTAGTCGTAGCTGAACCGCAATCCGCTTTTTCAGCCATGCCATCACCGCCGTTTCATCGCTCAGGCTGCCGTTAAAGGCGTTGTCATCAGCAGGAGGGATGACGGGCGTTGCGGTTTTTCCGGCAGCACCGACGTTAAACAGAGCCTGTTGTAACGGGGGCATTTTGTCGATGAAAACGCGCATCGCCAGCCGCCACGGAGTACCGCGCATCACCGCCTGTTCCAGGTGCCAGCAGCCTTCAGCATCGCTTAACGCACCCATGCCACGGCTGGCGAGCGCCGCCAACATTTCCGGCGTGGCCGCCCGACCGCTTTCCCCCCATGCGCCCCAGGCGACAGAGAGCGTTTTCGGCGCATCAAGGGTGGAAAACTGTTGGGCCAGCCCGTCGAGATAACCGCAGGCCAGCGCATGGGCGCTTTGACCCGAGGCGCCGAGGGTGGCGGCAGCGGAGGAGTAGAGAATAAGATAACGTCCGCCGTGGTTGCGCAGGGTTTGCAATAGCTGGGTTGCCGCCTGCGCTTTTACCGCGAAAACGGCGGCCAGCGGGGGGTGATCAAGCTCCTGCAAGGGGGCATCAGCCAATACGCCAGCGGCATGAATCGCCCCGGCAATGCCGCCGTTGGCCGCCAGTTCATCAAGAACCGTGGCCAGTTGTCCGGCATCGCCCACATCACAACGGCAGACGCGGGTCTGCTCACCCTCGATGTCGCGTAGCCATGATTCATCCACGCGCGGCGCCAGCAGGGCGATGCGTCGCGCCCCTTTTTCTCTGAGCCAGTTCACGGCAAGACGGCCTAATCCGCCAAACGCTCCCGTTACCAGATGCCAGCGGTTATCGCCAGCAAACACGTTTGCCGGTAATTCGGCGGCGCATCCCGTATTGGGCGCCAGTGAAGGGAGCCAGAGGGTGTTACCCCGCGCGGCGAGCCAGCGCTGAGAGAGGGAGACGGCGCTCAACCCTCGATGCAGCGTTTCTCCCGGGGTGTTTTCGGCGAGATCGATGGCGGCAATCAACCGTTCTGGCTGTTCGTTGGCCGCGACACGAAGCAAGGCCCATAGAGCATGATGGGAGGCAGAAAGCGCCTCATTTTCCTCGATTCGCCACGCGCGGTGAGTAACCACAATCAAACCGGCTGTGCTGGCGGTAAGTGCCTCCATCACTTTCTCCGCTAAGGCCAGAGTATCCTCGCTCTCCTCAACAACCATCAGGAGCAAAGAGGCCTGCGGATCGTGGATGATGCCGTATTGCGCCAGCTTGTCGCCGCGCGCAAGCGTATTGGCGCTGAAGCTGAAGGTAAGAGGATGGTCAACGCTGGCGACGTTGCAGGGCGTCCAGCGCCATTGATAATGCGTTTGCGGGGCAGGAAGAGGCGCGGCGGGCGAAAGCGGCAGCCACTCGCCATCAGGACGACGGGCTTCAACGCGCATCTGACCGCGGGAAAACGCGTTGTTTTGCCAGCTTAAACGAACGTCCCCCAGCCATTCCGGGGCGGTGACGAGGGGCGGCTCCCCGGGAAAATCATCGCCATGACGCTGTGAGAGCCGGCGCCAGGCCTCCTGCCAGCGGGCGTTAAACCGCTCAGGCTGACCAGCACAATCAGACCAGTCGGCGAGGTAGTCAGCGCTATCCGTCAACGCCTGTCCCAACACCGGGTCTGATGGCGCGCTGCCTGAGGTTGCACAAACCGCCTGACCGGGCAGCGTGGCAAGAATGATATGTTCGCTCATCCCGGCGGTTGGGCTGCCATCCTGCGGTAGCCACTCCACTTTGCTGAATCCGGCCCGGCGACACTGTTGTTGCCACTGATCGGTGGTGAGGAATAACTCACCTTCGCGGGCGCCGATATCCTGTAGCGGGAGGACCAGCGGACCGAAAACGAAATCAAACAGACGCATTGGCTGGGTGATTTCGCGCATCAGCAGGCGTCCGCCCGGTTTGAGCAGGGGGCGCAGATTGTCGAGCGTGTGGCCAATATGGCGCGTGGCATGAATCACGTTCGCCGCCACGATAAGATCGTAAGACTGCGCCTGGAAACCCTGAGATTGGGCCTCTTTTTCGAGATCCAGCTCGTTGTAATGCACAAACTCATAGTCGGCGAATTTCTGCTGCGCGCGGCGGGTGAACAGCGCGGAGATATCGGTGAAATGGTACTCCAGCGCTGGAACGCCTCTGAGTTCCGGCAGTAGCCACGCGGTGGTCCCGCCGGTTCCGCCGCCGACTTCAAGAATGCGCAATGGCTGGCGGGGCTGACGCGTCTGGAGGATACCGCGTAATACCCCAGCGGCGATTTGGTTGAAATAGCGGCCAAAACTGAACTCCTGGTACAACACCTCCACGCCGTCGGAGGCGCTTTGCGGGAAGATAATCGCCACCGGTTCTTCCGCGCCGCTCATCATTTCATATAACCGATCGCCGGCACGGGCGATGGTGTCGGGAATGGCCTGAAAACCTTCACAATAACTGGCAAGTTCCGTCAGCAGTGATTCCCGCTGTTGATGATCTATGGGACGGGCGCGGGTGTAACGTCCGTCGGCGCAGCGGTAATCGCCGTCGACCACGCAGTTGTTGAGCAGGCGCTGGAGCAGCTGCTGGTAGCGGGGCAGCAGACGGCCACGGCGCATGATGGTTATGGCGTCCACGCCGTGCTCAATGGCATCGCCGGTACAGCGTTGAACCAGCCGATCGACATAGATGGCGTGCAGTCGCGTGGCGCACTGTTTAAGCGCTTCCAGACGGGGGAGATCGAGCGCTGTCGCGGCGCGACTCGCCACCGCCAGCCCGGCGGACAGCGCTGCGTCGGCAGGCTCGTTGGCGCGGGAGGCGCGATCTTTCCAGTAACGCTCGGTATCAAACGGATAGCAGGGGGCAGCGATACGTTGTCCATCGCCCGCCAGCAGGTCGGCCCACGGTAAGGCGACGCCGGCCGCGTAAAGCTGGAGCAGGGCCTGATTGAGGACATCGCTCGCCTCTTTGCTACGTCGGGCGCTGGCTATCCAGTATGCGTTATCGCGATATTCGCGCTGCCCGCAAGCAACCAGCTGAGCATCAGGCCCTGTCTCAAGAAAAATGCGGGCGCCGAGTTCATGCGCCACCTGAATACTCTGGATAAAACGTACCGGCTGGCGCATGTGTCGGCGCCAGTAGTCCGCCTGATTGAGCGTTGACTCATCGATGACGTCGGCGATGAGCGTGGAGATAAGCGGTATTTGTCCCGGCTCAGCGTGCAGCCCCGCGCAGGCTTCCTGAAAGCGGTCGAGTATGGGTTCCAGTAAAGCGGAGTGCGCGGCGCCGGTTACGCTCAGACGACGATAGTTGATGTCATGCTGAGAAAGTGCGGCGCAAAATTCCGCGAGACGGGCCTCCGGCCCGGAAAATACCGTATGTTGCGTGCCATTGTTGGCGGCGAGATCCAGCTCAAAGCGGCGGGCCAGCGGCATTAGCGTGTCTTCGTTTGCAAATACCGCCACCATGGCGCCGCTCGCGCACTGCTGCATGAGCGCGCCGCGCCGACAAACCAGTGGCATGACCTGTTCAATCGTATAGTGTCCGCAGACGACGGCAGCGGCAAATTCACCGACGGAATGACCCATAGCGAAGTCTGGTTTTAGCCCTTCAGCGCGCCAGTGCGCCGCCATTGCGATTTCAAACGCGACAATCGCCGGCTGGGCCCAGGCCATATTGTCCAGCTGCGTCGAGTCGGGGTTAAACATCGCTTCCCGCAGTGATGGCGTGAGCATTTCGCTACAGGCGGAAAAACAGCGATCCAGCGTGTCGGCAAACGCCGTCGAATGTCGGTACATTGCCTGGCCCATCGTGCGCCAGTGCGAACCCTGCCCGGTAAACAGCCATGTCTGCTTGCCGCTGGCGCCGTGGCCGCTGTAAACAGGCGGCCCCGATTTATCAGTAGCCCAGGCACTGAGCGCAGCGGCGGTTTCACGGTTTAATGGCACCGCCAGGCGGAAGGGAAGATCGAGACGGCGCGCGTGCATGGCCGTAAAGGCCAGATTGTTGGCATCTGCATTCTGCGCCAGCGCCCCGGCATAATTGGTCGCCAGTTGCCGCAGCGCGCTGTCGCTGGCGGCGCTGAGTAGTAGCGCGGTGCTCTCTCTGTCGCCATCGGCATTGGGGAGGCGCGTTTTGAGCGCATCGGGCAGCGAGGCGACGATCATATGGCAGTTGGTGCCACCAATACCAAAGGAGGAGACGCCCGCATAGCGTATTTCGTCCTGCCACGCCTGTGCCGACACCGGTATGGTAAAAGGGCTCTCTTCAATCTTAAGCGCCGGGTTGGGCGAGTGAAAATGCAGCATTGGCGGAATTTGGCCGCGGCTTACCGCCAGAACGGTTTTCAGCAATCCGGCAATACCCGCTGCGGTATCCAGGTGGCCCATGTTACTTTTCACGGAACCCAGCGCACAGCGTTGCTCCTGCGGACGTGGCGCGTAGACGTTGCGTAGCGCTTCAATTTCAATCGCGTCGCCCAGCGGTGTGCCGGTGCCGTGCGTTTCAATGTAACCGATCTGCCTGTCGTCGATGGCCGCCAGCATTAACGCCTCTTCGATGACCGCCTGCTGTCCTGCGACGGAAGGGGCGGTATAACCGACCTTTCTGTTGCCGTCGTTGTTGACCGCGCTGGAGAGGATCACCGAGATAATCGGATCGCCTGACAGCAGCGCATCTCTCAGGCGACGCAAAACCACGCAACCCAGACCGTTACCGGCCCAGGTACCTTCCGCTGAGGCGTCAAAAGGACGACAGTGACCATCGGGAGAAAAAATCATCCCGGGCTGGTAGCGGTAGCCCGCCTGCTGGGGGAAAGAGAGCGCCACGCCGCCGGCAACCGCCATATCGGATTCACCTGCGCGCAGGCTTTCGCAAGCCAGATGCACGGCAACCAGCGAACTGGAGCAGGCGGTCTGTACTGAGAGTGCCGGACCGTGCAAATTGAGTTTGTAGGCGGCGCGGGTGGCAATATAGTCCTTGTCGTTGCCCATCAGAGATTGCAGGCCCTTTACCTGCGCGACTTCAGTCACGTTCAGCGCCTCACGACCGGGATAGGTACTCATCCGGGAAGAGGCGAAAACGCCGGTCTTATGCGGGACGGCGCCGGGGGCATAACCGGCATGCTCCAGCGCATGCCAGACCGCCTGTAAAAACAGGCGCTGCTGCGGGTCCATCGATTCCGCTTCCTGTCGTGAATAGCCAAACAGAGTGGCGTCGAAGCAATCGGCATTTTCTAAAACCGTACCGATATTGACGTAATGAGGATCGTCAACGGTGGCGGCTTCCAGACCGACGGCCAGAAGCTCTTCGCGCGCAAAGCGTCGGCTGCATTCACGACCTTCCAGCAGGTTTTTCCAGAACGTTTCGCCATCCGGCGATTCAGGAAAATGGCAGGCATAGCCGATAACCGCGACAGGTTCGCAGTCCGGGAAGTGTTGAGCGATCGATGCATCAATGGAATCTGCTGTCGGCGCAGAAGAGAAGCGCAAGTTATCCATAATCGGTCCCGTTTCCTAAGATTCACAAAGTCAATGGAACGCCATGCATGCACAATAGCGTTCCGGGGAAAATCAGTTTGCTTCGCGCTATATCCGTCGCTGACGACGGCGAACAGGGCGAGGGCGTTGGGTTTTCTCCACCGAGGCGATGCCGGTCAGATAATCAGCCAGGGCGGCAGGAGAAGGGTGGGTGAAGAGATCCAGCAACGTCAGGGTGGAAAATTCGTGACGCTGTAATAAAACGTGCAGTTGCACCAGATTCAGCGACGTTGCGCCCGCCTCAAAGAAGTTTTCAGCTGGGGTGACTGGCACGCCAGCCACTTCGCGGAAGGCGTCGCAAATCAGGCTGACCGTGCGTTCGTCCGCCGCACCGTGTGGCTGAGCGTGCTCAGGGCATACGCGCTGTGGGCGCTCTGCGCGTTGCCCCGCGTGCTCAGCGGGGGGCACCAGCGCGGCGAGCGGCCGTTGCCAGGCGCTTTCATCCTCGGCCATTCGGTTGAGCAATGCGCAATACTGTTCAAACTGGCGTTCCACCTGGCCCGAAGGAAACAGGGCAGCGACAAAATCCCAGTTGAAGCGCAGTTCGCCTTCGGACTCATAAACCTGGTGATCGAGCCAGACCTGCGGCGTCTGGGAAATGCCCCAGACCGGCTTGAGCAGATTGCGCCGGGCAAGGAAGTTATCCTGTTCAAAGCCCAGCGCGCTGGTAAAGACGACGGGCATCGAAACGGCGGGCACGTTTTGCCGCTGCGCCAGTTGACGCATCACGCGGATTGCCGACACATCGCGGTGGCTGAGGTTTTGGCTCAGTCGCTGCTGCAGTAACTGCGCGCTGTGCAACCAGCTCTCGCCGGGATGCCAGCTCAGCAGCATCAGCGAGGTGAAATCGCCGAGGATCTGGTTGATTTGCGGGTGCAGTGGCCGTCTGTCGAAAAGCGTAAGGTTAAGCGTGAAGTCAGGCTGCGCACTCCATGCAGAGAGAACCGTCGACCATACGGACAACAGCACGGCCGATGGGGTGAGGCGTGCGTCAGCCGCCCGTTTTTTCAGACGACGCCAGCGCGCACTGTCCATTGCACCGTTCAGGCGAGCGAAGCGCGGCGCCTCAACCTCCTGAGGCAAGCAGCGCAGCGGCAACGCAGGCGCTGGCGGAATATCATCAAGTCGCGCCTGCCACCAGGCCAGAGAGTCTGCATTGGGCGACTGGAGCGAGGATTGCTGTAGATAGTCCCTGAAGGTGACGGGAAGCGGCGGAGGGAGCTGTTGCGGATAGCGATAGCCGTGTTCCAGCTCCGCCAACAGGATCTGCATGCTCAGCCCGTCCAGCAGCAGATTATCCAGACACAGCCACAGGCGGGCGGGCATCCCGTCCACAAATCCGGCCTGGAGATCGAATACCGGCCAGACTTCGGGATTGAGTACCTGATGCGCCAGTTTTTCCCGTACCCGCAACGCCTCTTCAGGCGTATGGAAGGTGTGCGTGGGTATCACCCAAGGGGGCGTCTGTGCGAGAACCTGCTGTTGACCATCACGCACAACGGCGCGCAGCATATCGTGGCGGGCGATTAATCGGTTCCAGACCGTCTCCAGCCGGGTGATGTCCAGTTCGGCAATTTCAAATTCAACAAAGAAGTGAGAGCCGACGCCGCCCAGGGCAAAGCCCGGCTGACGCCCCACCAGGTAAGCCTGCTGCACGTCGGTAAGCGCAAAGGGCTGGTAGCGTTCTTCAGGGGAGTGGACAAATTGTTGTTCGACAGGAACGTCGATTTTACGCAGCGTGGCGGCAAAATCTGCCAGCCGGGGCTGATTAAACAGGTCGCTTAATTGCGCTTCGTAACCTGCCTGACGGAGTTGCCCGGTCAGACGGGTAGCCAGCAAACTATCGCCGCCTTGTTGGAAGAAGTCGGTCTCTCTGGTGACGGGGCCCGTCGATAAGAGTTGTTGCCAGAGGGTGGCAACCTGTTTTTCAATGTCGCCCCGAGGTAAATCCGCCTCGGCCCGGTTTTCCGCTTCCGGGGTATGACGCTGCTTCAGCGCCTGATAGTCAATTTTCCCGTTAGCCGTCAGCGGTAGGGCATCGAGGAAGACCATTCGTTGCGGCACCATCCACCCCGGCAAGCGTTCGGCGAGGGCGGCCTGAAGTTTACGAGGATCGCGACGCACCTGGCTATCAGGACATTGTACGAGGAAGCGTTGTAACCCCGCGACCTCATCGCCATGCTGGCAGTTGAAGGCGGCGGCGGTAAATAATGCCGCCCAGTCTGCGCTGTTATGGAGCAAAGCCTCCGGCTGCCCATCGGTTAACAGGAGCGTGCTGAGCAGGGCAGACGGCGTTAACTGACGAAACTCCATCACGTAGAGCAGTGCGCCGGGGGCGGCAAGCTGTTGTAATGTTGCCAGGAGAGCGGGGTCTTCTGGCAACAGACGATGCAGAGCGTTGTTAAGCCAGATAATGTCCGCCGAGTGGGCGTGCGCCGCCAGCGTGTCTGCATGCCAGGGGAGCAGCCGGGCGTCGGACCAGGGAGAAAGCCTCTGCCGGGCGTTCAGCAGCATCTCCTGGCTATGCTCAAGCCCGACATACTCAATCTGTTCAGCATTAAGCTGTGTTAACAGCGATTCTGCGGCGCGGCCAGTGCGGGTTCCCACCTCAAGCAGGCGTACCGGGCGCTGTAAACGTGACGCAAGCCGTTGGCAAATTGTCGCCAGTTCCTGAATATACCAGGCGCTGGCCGGATGGTCGAAGGCCAGATTTTCCGGCGACCACCGGGCATCGTTCAGTAATGACAGTTCGTCGCGGGCGCCGCGAAGAATTTGCGCTAAGGTGACATCATGCCCGCTGAAATGCGGGTGTTCATCCTCGCGTTCTTCATGAGCGCAGACTTGATACCCTTCAGCTACGGGCTTCAGGCGCTGTTGCGTGACGAGAAATGCTAACCAGCGCTCCACCACGGCCTGCCAGCGTGGCTGGATAGCGAGTGTGTTCATCAGGGAGAGCGGATCGGCGCCAGGGGTTTGACCCGGCTTCAGTTTTAACAGCCGATGCTGAAGGAAATCGGCGACCTGTTCGGCGGATATCTCTGGCGAGAGCGTGCAGCAGGGCAATGCGCCCGCAAGCGCGTGCCATGCCTGCGGTAGTGCCGGGTCTCGATGATGGGTAACGCAAAAATCCTCGCCTTGAGGAACAACATATGCCACCAGCGTCTTTTCTTTTTCGCCAACCGCCACCACGGTTGATTGTTTCACGCCCGTCAGCTGGCTGAGCGCGTTTTCTATTTCGCCCAGCTCGATGCGATATCCTCCGACTTTGACCTGCTTGTCACGACGACCGAGGAACTCTACTGTGCCGTCTGGCCAGTAGCAGCCGAGATCGCCGGTGCGATACCAGCGCTCGCCGGAGAGCGTCAAAAATTGCTGCTCGCTGCGCAGGGGATCGTTGAAATAGCCTTCCGCGACCCCGATGCCGCCAATCCATAATTCGCCTGACACCCAGTCAGGGCAGTCCCGGTTCTGTTCATCCACCACCCGGTAGCGTTGGTTGGTTAGAGGAAAACCGTAAGGGATGGCACGCCAGTGGTCAGGGACCTGCTTAACCTCGCAGACGTTAGACCAGATCGACGCCTCGGTGGCGCCGCCCATGGCGATAAATTGTCCTTGCGGCCGGAAGGCCCGATAACGGGCGGGGAGCGCAAGACCGATCCAGTCGCCGGAAAGCATCACCGCGCGCAGATTTTCCGGCGTGGCGTCGGCGAAACCTTCACACCAGGTCAGCAGCATATCGAACAGCGCCGGGACGCTGTTCCAGAGCGTGACATGATGGCGTTGGATCAGCTCACACCATGCGTGAGGATCGCGCCGTTGATTTTCCATCACCATAACCAGCGCGCCGCCGGCGCTCAGCACGCCAAAAATGTCGTAAACCGATAAGTCAAAATGCAGGGCGGACAGCGCCAGCATCCTGTCTCCGGGGCCAACCTGATAGCGGCTATTGATGTCGTAACAGGTGTTGAGCGCTCCCCGGTGCGAAATGACTACGCCTTTCGGCGTGCCGGTAGAACCGGAGGTGTAGATAATGTAGGCCGGTTGCGTGGAGGCGCGTGCCACCGGGTTGGCGATCGGCTTCGCCTCAATGGCCTGCTGCCAGGCAAGGACGGGTATCGCGTCTGACCAGACGCCGGCGTCGTGCTGGCAAATGAGCACCAGCCGGACGCTGGCGTCAGCGTAGATTTTCTCGCGCCGGGCGGCGGGCTGGTCCAGCGAAACCGGAACGTAAACCGCGCCGGCCAGCAGGACGGCCAGAACGGCAACAAGTTGTCCCGCGCCTTTCGACATCGTGATAGCCACATTGTCGCCGGGCTGAACCCCGCACTCAATTAACCTGCCCGCGCAACGGTGGGCGTAGTCTGTCAGCTCACGATAACTCCACTGATAACGCATGTCCGTCACCGCCAGCGCCTGCGGCTGTTGCAGAGCGATACGGAAAATGCCTTCATGCAGCAAGCCTTTGGGAATGGGGCCGTCGGTGGCGTTGGCCCGTTCGCGTATCGCGCGCTGGCTGGCGGGCATCATATCGGCGAACGGCTTTTGCCAGGCGGTTTCGTCATCGCAGAGTTGGTTAATCAGCTGGCAGTAGGCGTCGAACAACGTCTCGACTAAGGCCGGAGGGAACAGCGCGTCGTTGCTGTCCCATTGCAGCCAGACCTCGCCTTGATGCTCGAACGCCAGATGATCTATCCAGACCTGCGGCGTTTGCGAGATGCCCCATTCAGGCTCGCCCAACGGTGACTCTGCGCGACTGCTGTAGAGGGAACGCCCCAGATTGCTGGTAAATACCACCGGGGCGCCGTGGGGGTAGCGCTGCTGGCGTTTGAGTTCACGGAGCAGTTCGACGCCGGACCAGTGGCGATGCTCCCAGTCTTCAGTAAACGTCAGCTGGTTTTTCCGCGCCAGGTTGCTGACGGTATCGCCGTCGCAGGCGGTATCCAGCAAAAGAATATTGGTGAAGTCGGCAAGCATTGCGTCAACCGCCGGGTGCAGCGGCTGGCGGTCGAATAAAGTGATGTTAAGCAGCAGACGCGTCAGGCCGCCCCAGCGAGCCAGAACGGCGGAAAAACAGGTCGCCAGTGCCATTGTCGGCGTGACGCCATATTCGCCAGCCCGTTGGCTAAAGACGTGCCAACGTGTTGCCGGGACAATCATGCGGCGCCGGGTATTACGGACTTCACGTAGCGTGGCGGGTTCGCAGGCCAGCGGCAAGACAGGCGCGGGAGGAAGCGTCGGTGCTTTCGCCAGCCAGTAGGCGCGCGCTTCGTCTCTCAGCGGTTGATTAATCTTCTGCTGGTGCAGTAAATACGAGCGGAAATCATAGCCGGTGTCGATAGCCGATAGCGATTCTCCGGCCAGCAGTGCGTTGAGTTCATCGAAGAAAAGCGTAAAGCTGGAGGCATCCATAATCAACAGGTCAATATTGACATGGAGGCGGTGGCGATTGTCCGGTAAGAGCGTTAGCTGAAAATCAAACGTTTCGCCGATCTCCACGCGTAAAAGACGGTGGCTCAGGCGCTGGCGCAGCGCTTGCAGATAGGCCTCGCGGCTTTCAGCATCATTATGGCGTAAATCATGAAGGGTGACGCCGTTCCAGTAAGGTTGCGGCAACCAGACCTGCTGCCCGTCGGGGCGAAAGGCGATATGCAGCATCGGGTGGCGTTGCAGCAAGGTCGTGATGGCCTGCTCCAGCTGCGACGCCGTCAGACAATGGCCTGCAAACTCCTGATACAGGTGGCACCCCACGCCGCCAAGCGTCTGTCCCGGCATACGGCCCGTCAGGTAGGCGTGCTGTACCGGCGTCAGAGGGAAGGGGGTACTTTCAGCCATTTTCGGCCAGGCGGTTTCGTCCGGCGGTGTTTCGTCGTCCGGTTTTTCAACACTACGGCTGCGCATCAACTGGCGCCATGCGGCCAGCGTGGGGGCGGCATACAGTTCGCGAAGGGTAAGGCGATAGCCTTTTTTACGGAACCAGTGTAACCATCTCATCAACCTGATTGAATCCAGGCCTGCCTGGATCAGATTGCTCTCTTCATGTAACTGCTGCGGCGTTAAATTCAGCTCCTGCATGAGCCGCTCGCGTAATTGTTGGTAATCAGCCGTGTGGCGGTTGCCCGGTAACAGCGAATCCTGAGAGGGTGCGCCAGAAATCATTCTTCCTCCTGATGGCACGTCTTACCAAAAAGCATTGTCTACATGAGAATAATAATTATTAACAATTGAGTGCTACCCGAAACGGGTTTATTTATGCCCGTTTCGGGTTGGCGGCAGGCAGAAAGCGCAGAGGCCCGGATGGGATATCCGGGCCTCTGTCAGGGAGGAATTGATGAGGAGACAACCCCGATTACATCACGCGTTTAAAGGTCGAAGGGGTAACACCAAACTGTTTCTGGAAGGCGGCAGAGAAATGGCTGGCGTTGGCATAGCCCAGATCGGCTGCCACCGTCATGACCGAGGTATTGCCATTGGCCAGGCGTCTTCTGGCTTCCTGCATGCGTTCTGCCTGAAACAGACCATAGACGCTGTTGTTGAACAGAACGCGGAACCCCCGCTTAATTTTGAGCACGCTCAGACCGGACTCTCTGGCCAGCTCTGCGACGCCCGGTGCTTGCGTCAGGTCTGCCAGCAGCAGATCCTTCGCCCGCAGCAGTTTCTGGCGTTCCATTGGGTTGAAGTGGCAGGAGAGGCAACCGGTGTCTTCGCGATGTTCATCCAGCACCAGACTGAGCATCACCAGACTTTGTCCCTGTAGCCAAAGCGTCGATGGCTTTTGCTCATGACTGAAGCCGCTGTGCATCCGCATCAGCGCGTGACGCAAGGCTTGAGCCGTTAAGTGGGTTTCAGCATTACAACGCTGCTGCTGACAGCAGCAGTGGGAGTCGATCTTCTTCTTAATGACCGCGCTAATATCCGGCACCCACAGCGCGAGGGTTTCAGGGCTGAAGGAGAGCGTAATGCTCTCGAAGCGGCCACAATAGGAGGCGCTGCCGCGGCAGCCGGGCGTATGGGTAATGTAATGGCGATTACGCGCAAGCTCCCAGTCGGTATGGCGTCTGAGTCCCTGGATAGCAAAGTGAGATGTGCCTTCCAGAATGCACGAGAAGTTAATCCTGCCCAGATCGTCATGTAGCTGCAACGTCTCAGGCCGCGCAAAATTCCCCCTCCAGAGCAAAATATCCATCCCTTCCTGCAACGAACAGCGTAGCAGTTCACACTGGGCAGGAATATTGCCATCCTTTACGGGTTTCCCGGCTACCAACTGATGAATAGAGATTTCAGATTGCGTTTGTGGTGACTCCGTCATGACCTGGTTATCTCCCTGTGGCTTAGTCCAATGCGGGTATATACCCGTCATACTTCAAGCTGCATGTGCGTTGATTGGGTTACTCGGCTCATTCATGAGCTTTACCCTGGCGGGCCGCCGCGACACGGCATTCAACTCTGTTCCAGACAGATTTGTCCCGCCCCCCCGTCAATGATTGCTATAAATTTCTGGGATTCCCTCGCTTGCCGCCTTCCTGCAACTCGAACTATTTAGGGTAAAAATAGAACCGAATGGGGTAGATGAGTAATTGATAATGGTTATTATTCACATTAATTATCAGAACGCCACTCTGAATTGTCGTTTTTGGTGTGCGTAAAAATTCATCAGGAAATTCAGCCATTCCCATGTCATCTCAATCATCAAATACTGAATCGCTATCCCGATTTCCGCTCTGGCAGGTGATTACACCGGTTCGCCGGAAGGTTATTTTAGCGATGGCGCTGGCGGGGCTGGCGGCATTAACCAGCCTGGGAGCGCTCCTTTTTCTGGCGTGGAGTCTGCGCGACATCCGCGCGACGCCTGACGCGATTCCTGCCTGGCCGCTGAGTGGCCTGATTAGCTGCGTGGTATTGACTTTTGTCCTGCGCCTGCAGGCATTCAATATCTCTCATTACGCGGCTTTTCATCTGGAGAACATTCTGCGCAGCAGGTTAGCCCGTAAAGCATTGCAGCTTTCGCCTGGCGCGTTACAGCAAATGGGCAGCGGATCAGTGGCGAAAGTGATGCTGGATGATGTGAAGTCGTTACATATTTTTGTGGCTGACAGCACGCCGCTCTACGCCCGCGCGGTCATCATGCCGCTGGCGACTATCGTTATCTTGTTCTGGCTGGATTGGCGACTGGCTATCGCGACGCTGGGGGTACTGGCGTTTGGCTCGGTTGTTCTCGTGCTCGCCCGCCAGCGTTCGGAAGATTTGGCCCAGCGTTATCATCAGGCGCGCGAGCAAGTCAGCGCGGCGGTTATTGAGTTCGTGCAGGCCATGCCCGTAGTGAGAACGTTTGACAGCGGCAGCAGCAGTTTTTTGCGCTACCAACATGCCCTTGAAGAGTGGGTTGGCGTGCTCAAAACCTGGTATCGCAAAGCCGGTTTTTCAGCACGTTTTTCATTCTCGATTCTGAATCCTCTCCCGACCTTATTTGTCCTGATCTGGTCGGGATACGGCCTGTTGCACTATGGCGGTTTCGACTTTATCGCGTGGGTGGCCGTTTTACTGCTCGGCAGCGGAATGGCCGAAGCCGTGATGCCAATGATGATGCTCAATAACCTGGTCGCGCAAACGCGTTTAAGCATTCAGCGTATTTATCAGGTTCTCGCAATGCCGGAGTTATCGCTGCCGCTATCTGACCAACAGCCGAAAGAGGCGAGTATTACCTTTGAGCAGGTGAGCTTCCATTATCCGCAAGCGCGGGCTGATGCCGCGTTGCAGGAGGTGAGCTTTCATGTACCTGCCGGGCAAATTGTGGCGCTGGTCGGGCCAAGCGGCGCCGGGAAAAGCACCGTGGCACGCTTGCTGCTGCGTTACGCCGATCCCGACAAAGGCCACATCCGTATTGGCGGCGTGGATCTTCGCGATATGCAGACGAACACCTTGATGAAGCAACTCTCTTTTGTGTTTCAGGATAACTTCCTTTTTGCCGACACAATCGCCAATAACATTCGTCTGGGCGCGCCGGATACGCCGCTGGAGGCGGTAGTCGCGGCGGCCAGGGTGGCGCAGGCCCATGAATTTATTAGCGCACTGCCAGAGGGGTACAACACGCGAGTCGGGGAACGCGGGGTATTTCTCTCCGGCGGTCAGCGACAGCGCATCACCATCGCCCGGGCGCTTTTGCAGGACCGCCCCATCCTGGTGCTCGATGAGGCGACGGCGTTTGCTGACCCGGAAAACGAAGCCGCGCTTATCAAGGCGCTGGCGGCGGCGATGCGCGGCCGGACGGTCATCATGGTCGCGCATCGCCTCTCAATGGTGACTCAGGCTGATGTGATATTGCTGTTTTCCGACGGTCGGCTCAGGGAAATGGGCAACCATGCGCAACTTCTGGAACAGGGCGGCTTGTATCAACGGCTCTGGCAACACTATCAGCAGGCGCAGCGTTGGGTACCGGGTGGCGTACAGGAAGAGGGAGTGGAAAATGGAAGACAATAATCCTGCGGATAACCTGGCCTGGCGCGTCATCTGGCGTCAGCTTATCTCCAGCGTTGGCAGCCAGGCCGGGATGCTGCGGCGCAGTATGCTGGCGCTATTGCTGGCGGCATTCATGCAGGGGATCGCCTTTGCCTGTCTTTATCCGATCATTGATGCGCTGTTACGGGGGGATGCATCGTCACTTCTCAACTGGGCAGTGGCCTTCAGCGTTGCCGCGATTGTGACGCTGGCGCTACGTTGGTATGGCCTGGGCTTTGAATACCGCGGCCATCTGGCGCAGGCTACCCATGAGTTACGTCTGCGCCTGGGCGAGCAATTACGCCGCGTGCCGCTGGAGAAACTCCAGCGCGGACGGGCAGGGGAAATGAACGCTTTGCTGCTGGGCAGCGTGGATGAAAACCTTAATTATGTTATTGCGATAGCCAATATTTTGTTACTCACCCTTGTTACGCCATTGACGGCGTCGCTGGCGACTTTGTGGATAGACTGGCGACTGGGGCTGGTGATGCTACTGGTCTTCCCTCTGCTGGTGCCGTTTTATTACTGGCGCCGTCCAGCGATGCGGCGACAGATGCAGATGCTGGGGAAAGCGCATCAGCAGCTGAGCGGTGATATCGTTGAATTTGCTCAGGGGATGATGGTATTGCGTACCTGCGGTAGCGATGCCGATAAAAGCCGGGCGCTGCTGGCGCATTTCGATGCGCTGGAAAACTTACAGACCCGCACTCACCGTCAAAGCGCTGGCGCGACGATGTTGATCGCCAGCGTCGTAGAGCTGGGTCTGCAGGTGGTGGTGTTATCCGGGATCGTCTGGGTGGTGACGGGGACCCTGAACCTCGCCTTCCTGATTGCCGCCGTCGCGATGATTATGCGCTTCGCAGAACCGATGGCGATGTTTATCAGCTACACCTCGGTCGTGGAACTGATCGCCAGCGCCCTCCAGCGGATTGAGCAGTTTATGGCGATTGCGCCGCTTGCCGTCACAGAACAAAGCGAGCTGCCGGAACGTTACGATATCCGTTTTGATCATGTCAGCTATCGCTACGAAGAAGGCGACGGGCAGGCACTCAATAACGTTTCTTTGACGTTCCCCGCAGCCAGTATGAGCGCGCTGGTGGGCGCCTCTGGGGCAGGCAAAACCACGGTCACAAAACTGTTAATGCGCTACGCCGATCCGCAGCAAGGACAGATTTCTATTGGCGGCGTCGATATTCGCCGCCTGAGGCCAGAACAGCTCAATAGCCTGATTTCTGTTGTTTTCCAGGATGTCTGGCTGTTTGATGACACGCTGCTGGCGAATATCCGTATCGCGCGCCCACAGGCGACGCAGCAGGAGGTGGAGGAAGCCGCCCGCGCGGCGCAGTGCCTTGAGTTTATTTCCCGTCTTCCGCAAGGCTGGTTGACGCCAATGGGTGAGATGGGTGGGCAGTTATCGGGCGGCGAGCGCCAGCGGATTTCCATTGCCCGAGCGTTATTGAAAAATGCGCCGGTCGTCATTCTTGATGAACCGACCGCCGCACTGGATATTGAAAGCGAACTGGCGGTACAGAAAGCTATCGATAACCTGGTTCACAATCGGACGGTGATTATTATCGCCCACCGTTTATCAACCATCGCCGGAGCGGGAAACATCCTGGTGATGGAAGAGGGGCGCGTGGTTGAGCAGGGCACTCACGCGCAATTGCTCTCCCGTCCAGGACGTTATCAGGCGCTGTGGCAAGCGCAAATGGCCGCGCGCGCGTGGCGCGACGAAGGGGCTTCTGCGCCTGGAGAATGGGCTCATGAGTGACCTTCAGTCGAATGTGAAACCGCTGACGTTAACAACCGGGCGGGTGATTTTTGCTATTGCCGGCGTTTATGTGACGCAGAGTCTGGTATCGGCGCTGTCTATGCAGTCCTTACCCGCGCTGGTGCGCGCTGCCGGCGGATCGCTGGCACTTGCTGGGGCGACAACGCTGTTTATGTTGCCCTGGGCGCTGAAGTTTATTTGGGCGCCGTGGATCGAGCGCTGGCGGCTCCCGCCCGATAGCCCGGAGCGCCGTTCCCGCATGTTAATCCTGCGTGGTCAGGTCGCGTTAGCGGCGCTCCTGATGATGGCCGCAGCGATCGGCTGGTTCGGGCGAGAAGGGGGATTTCCCGATACGCAAATCGTGGCGTTATTTGTTCTGTTCATGGTGGCAGGCACGGTCGCCTCCACCATTGATATCGCCAGCGACGGTTTTTGCGTCGATCAGCTGACCCGCGCGGGTTATGGCTGGGGAAACAGCGTGCAGGTTGGCGGTAGCTATCTGGGGATGATGTGCGGTGGCGGGGTGTTCCTGATGCTGTCGGCGGCATCCGGCTGGCCTGTCGCCATGCTGATCATGGCGCTGCTGATTATGGTGTTGTCACTCCCGCTGTGGCGCATTACGGAGCCGACGCGAACGGTGACGGTCCCGCATGTTCCGGCGTTAGGTTATGCGCTAAGGCGAAGACAGGCGCGTCTGGGCTTACTGCTGGTATTGATGCTGAATTCCGGTATGCGGTTTGTGCTGCCTCTTCTGGCGCCGCTGTTGTTGGATCATGGGCTGAGTATGTCAGCGCTGGGTGCGCTGTTTAGCGGCGGTAATATTGCGGCGGGCATAGCAGGAACGCTGGCCGGCGGATTACTGATGAAGTACACCTCACCCGGCAGAGCGCTGTTGACGGCTTATGGCGTCCAGGGGATCGCACTGCTGGCGGTGGTGGTGACGCTGATGATGGCGCCGGGTCATCTGCTGCTGCCCGTTCTCCAGTGTCTGGTCATTATCCAGTCCATTTCGCTGGCCTGCGCGCTGGTCTGTCTTTATGCCACGCTGATGTCGCTTTCATCACCCTTACAGGCCGGCGTCGACTTCACCCTCTTTCAATGTACTGACGCGGCAATCGCCATTCTGGCTGGCGTTGTCGGCGGCATTGTGGCCCAACATTTTGGCTATGCGGCCTGCTTCCTGTTTGCCGGGATATTCACGTTACTGGCGGCGTGGGTTGCCCATATCCGGCTGCATTCGGCAAACAAACTGATGACCAGCTCAATTGATTGAACCGGGAATAACACAGAGAGGTAAGGGATGAAAATCAGTGAATTTTTACACCTGGCGCTACCAGAGGAACAATGGCTGCCGACGATTTCTGGCGTCTTACGCCAGTTCGGAGATGAAGAGTGCTATGTCTACGAGCGTCAACCCTGTTGGTATTTAGGTAAAGGATGCCTGGCACGGTTGCACATTAATGCCGACGGAACGCAGGCGACATTCATTGATGATGCCGGGGAGCAAAAATGGGCGGTGGATTCCATTGTCGACTGCGCGCGTCGTTTTATGGCGCATCCGCAGGTGCAAGGGCGTCGGGTATATGGGCAGGTTGGGTTCAACTTTGCGGCGCATGCGCGGGGGATTGCCTTCGACGCCGGCGAGTGGCCGCTGCTGACATTAACCGTTCCCCGGGAAGAGCTTGTGTTTGAAAAGGGAAATGTCACCGTTTATACGGACTCCGCTGAGGGATGTCGACGTCTGTGCGAGTGGGTAAAAGAGGCCAGTACAACCACGCGAGGGGACTCCATGGCTGTGGATACCGCCCTCAATGGTGAGGTGTATAAACAACAGGTGGCGCGCGCCGTTGCGGAGATCAGCCGGGGCGAATATGTCAAAGTGATTATCTCGCGCGCCATTCCGCTGCCATCGCGGATTGATATGCCCGCCACCCTGTTATACGGGCGGCAGGCAAACACGCCCACGCGGTCGTTTATGTTCCGCCAGCAAGGACGCGAAGCGCTAGGGTTTAGCCCGGAGCTGGTGATGTCGGTAACGGGCAATAAAGTGGTCACTGAACCGCTTGCGGGCACCCGCGATCGCATGGGAAGCCCGGAGCAAAATAAGGCGAAAGAGGCAGAGCTGCTGCACGACAGTAAAGAGGTGCTTGAGCATATCCTTTCTGTCAAAGAAGCGCTTGCTGAACTGGCGGTGGTTTGCCGGCCGGGCAGCGTGGTGGTTGAAGATTTAATGTCGGTCCGCAAGCGTGGCAGCGTTCAGCATCTGGGCTCTGGCGTGAGCGGTCAGCTTGCGGAAAACAAAGATGCCTGGGATGCATTTACCGTGCTGTTCCCGTCGATTACCGCCTCGGGTATCCCTAAAAATGCTGCTCTGAACGCCATTATGCGAATTGAGAAGACCCCGCGAGAGCTCTATTCCGGCGCAATCCTGCTACTGGAAGATGCGCGCTTCGATGCGGCGTTAGTCCTGCGTTCCGTATTTCAGGACAGTCAACGGTGCTGGATACAGGCGGGAGCAGGGATCATTGCCCAATCTACGCCGGAACGTGAACTGACGGAAACCCGGGAGAAATTAGCGAGCATTGCGCCCTATCTCATGGTATCGGAGTGATGGCTAAGCCGTTCCGGTCGTCCCTCCGGGACAAGGGCGGAAGAGTGGCGCCGATGGGCGATGTCATCGCGACTGGTCACCGGGTTGCTGTCGATTAATCCCTGATGGATAGCCTGGCGCTTGTTATTACCGTGGTACGGCCGTCTGCAGGAAGCCACTTCCCGCAGAACTTTTCTTCAATTCCTTTCAGTCGGTCAATGAGATGACGAGTTTTATTGGCGGTCGAACTGACCTGTCCGGATTTGACGACGCATTTTTCCGATGCTGAGGATGACATCAAAACGCACCGGGAAAATTTTCACGCTAGCTTATTGAATCAACGCGATATAAGGATTCATAAGGATACGCCAAAGCAAAAAGCCCGCTTAAGTTTCCTTAAGCGGGCTTCTTAAATATGGCTCCTCTGACTGGACTCGAACCAGTGACATACGGATTAACAGTCCGCCGTTCTACCGACTGAACTACAGAGGAATCGTGTGAACGGGGCGCATATTAACGGCGGCGCATGACCTTGTCAAAGACAGAATCACCCGAATCTGTTTGATTGCTGACAATTTCAGCAATGGCGATGCGTTTGCGCTGTTTTCCATCAATGCGCACCGTTGTGGTGCACATATACCCCTAATGGAGCATAGCGTAATCCGCTTACCGGGCAAATAAATGCTCTGTTGCTATCAGAATCGCTTATCACGCCGCCTGGCGCGGCCTTTGCACCGTTGCGAAAAAACTGGCAAGCAAATTGCAAAACCTCTGTAACTCAATAGCCAGCGTTGGTACTGGCTTTCCTTACAGGAGGCAAAATGAACTTAAGACGACTGAAGTATTTTGTGAAAATCGTCGATATCGGCAGTCTGACTCAGGCTGCTGAAGTCTTGCACATCGCACAACCGGCGCTGAGCCAGCAGGTGGCGACCCTGGAAGGCGAACTGGACCAGCAGCTGCTGATTCGGACAAAGCGCGGCGTGACGCCGACCGAAGCCGGGAAGATTCTCTACACCCATGCGCGTACAATCCTGCGTCAGTGCGAGCAGGCGCAGCTGGCGGTGAATAACGTGGGTCATACGCTCAGCGGCCAGGTCTCGATTGGCCTTGCGCCGGGGACCGCGGCTTCTGCCATTACCATGCCGCTGCTGCAGACGGTCCGCAATGAGCTGCCTGAAGTGATGGTCTATCTGCAGGAAAGTAGCGGGACAATCCTGAACGACAAATTGCTCAGCGGCCAGCTGGATATGGCCGTGCTCTACGAGCGCTCGCCGGTCGCTGGCATCATCAGCCAGCCTTTGTTGAAAGAAGATCTTTATCTGGTGGGAACCCGCGATTGCCCGGGCCAGAGCGTCGATCTGACCGCAGTGGCGGAGATGAACCTGTTCCTGCCGCGCGATTACAGCGCAGTACGTGCGCGAGTGACGGAAGCGTTCACCCTGCGTCGTCTGTCGGCGAAAATTATCGGCGAAATCGAATCCATTACGACGCTAACCGCGGCGATTGCCAGCGGAATGGGCGTCACCGTGCTGCCTGAGTCCGCGGCGCGATCGCTGTGCGGGGCGGCAAACGGCTGGATGGCGCGGATCAGTACCCCATCGATGAGTCTGTCGTTATCGCTGAACATGTCGGCGAAGGGCAGCCTGTCGCCGCAGGCACAGGCGGTGAAAGAGATTCTGCTTTCGCTGGTGAGTCGTCCTTCGCTGGAGAATCGTGAATTGTTGTTGGTAAGTTAATCTATATTCCCGAAAGGAATAAGTTGCTGGTTTTTATTATTTGTTAGTAAGGACAACAGACTTTAACAATAGAGCATATGTTATGTCTGATAGCCCGGAGGAAAGGGTGAATTTCCAGCAACTAAAAATTATTCGTGAGGCTGCCCGTCAGGACTACAACCTGACGGAAGTCGCAAATATGCTGTATACATCGCAATCGGGCGTGAGCCGTCATATTCGTGAACTGGAAGAAGAGCTGGGGATCGAGATCTTCATCCGACGCGGTAAGCGTCTGCTGGGGATGACGGAGCCGGGTAAAGCGCTCTTATCCATTGCCGAACGCATTCTCAATGAAGCCAGCAATGTCCGCCGTCTTGCCGACCTGTTTACCAACGATGCCTCCGGTGTGCTCACGATTGCGACGACTCATACCCAGGCGCGCTACAGCCTGCCGCCGGTGATTAAAGCTTTCCGGGAGCTCTTTTCCGATGTGCGGCTGGAGCTGATTCAGGGTACCCCTCAGGAGATTGAAGCGCTATTGCATAACGGTGGCGCAGATATCGGTATCGCCAGTGAACGTCTGAGTAACGATCCGACGCTGGTGGCTTTTCCCTGGTTCCGCTGGCATCACAGCCTGCTGGTGCCGAAAGATCACCCGCTGGTGCAAACCACCCCTTTAACCCTGGAAGCTATTTCCCGCTGGCCGTTAATTACCTACCGCCAGGGCATCACCGGGCGCTCGCGTATTGATGAAGCCTTTAACCGTAAAGGGCTGATGCCGGATATTGTCCTTAGCGCACAGGACTCCGATGTCATTAAAACCTATGTTGAGCTCGGACTCGGCGTCGGGCTGGTGGCGGAACAATCGGGCGATGCCCGGGAGTCAGACACCTTCACCCGCCTGGAAACCCGGCACCTTTTCGATGCCAATACCGTCTGGTTAGGGCTTAAACGCGGGCAGCTGCAGCGTAATTACGTCTGGCGGTTTATCGAGCTGTGCAACGCCGGGCTGTCGCTGGATGAAATTAAACGCCAGGCAATGGAGCCGGAAGAAGCGGCCATTGATTATCAGATTTAAAATGCCATCGCGGTGGCGGATAAAGGAACAGCGGTCCGCTGCCACGAGGAGGTGAGAAAAACGCTATAATTCATTCACGATTGTCGCGACTGAGGAAGGGAAATAAATGGTGCGGCGTGTGAAATGGTTTTGCTCTCTTTTAGTTATTCTCTCAAGCCAGTGTGCGCTGGCCGTCAGTTATCCGCTGCCGCCGGAAGGAAGCCGCCTGGTGGGAAGCCCGCAGCGGGTTACCGTACCGCACAACAATACGCAACCGTTGGAGGCCTTTGCGGCGCAATATGGCCAGGGGCTGAGCAACATGCTGGAGGCCAACCCCGGCGTTGATGTCTTTCTCCCGAAGTCGGGGACGACGCTGGTGATCCCGCAGCAGTTGATTTTACCTGACACGGTTCGCGAAGGTATTGTGATCAACGTTGCGGAAATGCGCCTCTATTACTATCCGCCGGAAGGCAACACCGTTGAAGTTTTGCCGATTGGCATCGGCCAGGCGGGGCGCGAAACGCCGCGCAACTGGGTGACGACCGTAGAACGTAAGCAGGAAGCGCCGACCTGGACGCCAACGGCTAATACCCGGCGTGAATATGCCCGCCGAGGTGAGAGCCTGCCAGCGTTCGTTCCGGCGGGGCCGGATAACCCAATGGGACTGTACGCAATTTATATCGGCAGGTTGTACGCGATTCATGGCACCAATGCCAATTTTGGTATCGGGCTGCGCGTCAGTCAGGGATGCATTCGCTTACGTAATGACGATATCAAATATCTGTTCGATAACGTCCCGGTTGGCACTCGCGTGCAGATTATCGATCGGCCGGTGAAGTTTACCGCAGAGCCGGACGGTAGCCGCTGGGTGGAAGTTCATGAGCCGCTATCGCGTAACCGCGCAGAATACGAATCTGACAGAAAAGTGCCGTTACCCACGACCACAGGCATCCAGGCGTTTGTGAAGGGGGAAGGCGTCAATGTGATTCGGGCGGAGCAGGCTCTCGAACGACGCTCCGGAATGCCGGTCAATATCAGCGAGGCCGGCACGCAAAGTCATATCGGGAGCTAGCGAGCCCGCTTCTTTTGGGGCCTTTGTTGCATAAGGCATCACTGACCTGCGGTTTTTTCAGATCAAAATTTAGTCTCCGGTATTATTTATGACAGGCCAGGGCCAGAAGATCGCTCTGGCCTGTCATTTTCAATAAATTATCTATTTTATCAATGTAATACAGATCATTTTACAACCAATCATACCCACCCCAAAGCATGAAACCCGTCTCTGTCAGCCGGGAATGTCTTCATTTGTCATGCCTCTTTGAAGCCACTTTCTTTCGCGCCTTAGCGGGATCATTTCCACGAATACCCCCCTGTTCATTTCGTGACCCGACTCCCATTTTATCCATTTTTCAAATGGTCACTCTTGCTAACTATGTGGCGAAGTGTATTTTAGCATATAACTTCACAAATAATTGTGAAGATGGAAAGTACATCACAAACCTGTTTTGAAGGATCCACCCTTATGTCCGAACTGAAATTTGCCACGCGTTTAAACTCTTTTGCCTCAGGAGCTAACCTCTACTGGCCGGATCTTCAGGGAAAACCCTCTGTACTGCAGATGATTGCTCGTGCCGGTACGGTTAAGGGGTTAACCCACCTTGATCTGAACTACCCGCAACACATCACGACGGATATTCAAACGCTGCGCCAGGCCATTGAAGATGCGGGGCTGGCGGTCAACGGAATGCAAATGCGCTGGGATGCACCGCAATTTAAAATCGGGGCATTTACAAACCCTAATCCGCAGATCCGCCGCGAGGCCATTGAACTGACAAAACGCGGGATTGATGCCGGACGGGAATTTGGTTCCCGCCTGATGACGCTCTGGATGGGGCAGGATGGCTATGACTATTGCTTCCAGGCCGATTACAAAAAAATCTGGGACGATGCGGTGAGTGCGGTCCGCGAAATTGCCGAATATGCGCCGGACGTTGATATCAGTATTGAATACAAACCGAATGAACCGCGGGCTTACAGTATTTTCCCCAATGCCACGACCTGTTTGCTGGCGGTAGAAGAGGCGGGTTGCCCGAACCTGGGTATCACGCTCGATTTTGCTCATGTGCTGTTTGCTAATGAGATCCCGGCCTACGCAGCCGCGATGGTCGCTCGCCGTTCACGCCTGCTGGGGCTTGATCTCAATGATGGCTGGGGGAAACGTGACGATGGCTTGATGGTGGGGTCGGTAAATCCGCGTGCCACGCTGGAATTCCTCTGGCAGATGCAGAGAGATGGTTATCAGGGCGCCTATTACTTTGACACCTTCCCGGATGCCAGCGGTCTTGATCCGGTTCGTGAAGCTGAAATCAACATTGCTACCGTTACTCGATTGCTCAAACTGTGTGCCCGGCTTAATGATAATGATGAACTGACCTCAGCCATCAGCCGTCAGGATGCGGTGGCCTCTCAACGAATCGTCAATGACATCATGCTAGCCAGATAGTGGCAAGCATTAGCAAAAATAAGAAAGCGTTCCCTACGTGACAATAGAAGGCTGAAAAATGAAAAAACTCATACTCTCTGTACTCGCCTCTTCTTTACTGTGCTCGATGGCTTATGCCGCCGATTTAGCCCCGCTGAAATCGGATACTGAGCCCGATCGCACGGACTGGACCCAGCTCAGCAGCAAATATGGTCCAATGCCGAAAGTCGACAGCAAACTAAAAATAGGCGGCGTATCAAAAACGCTGACCAATGAATACTGGCGTTCACTTGGCGAAGGTTACCAAAACGTCGGTAAAAAATATGGTTTCACCGTGGCTTATCAGGCAGCTGCAAATGAGGACGATCAGCTGGGCCAGTTATCAATTGCGGAAACGCTTATCTCCCAAGGGTTTAATGGTCTTCTGGTATCACCCCAGACCGATATTAACCTTGAGCCCGCTCTCGAAAGTGCCACCAGTAAAAGAATTCCCGTGGTCAACGTTAACGATGCCGTGATGCCAAATGCTCCGTATTACGTGGGTAATGTGCAGAAGGATAACGGTGTACGGGTGGCGAAATGGTTCATTGAACATCATCCGCAGGGCGGCAAGGTCGCGGTGATCGAGGGCCAGCCAGGAGTCTATGCTGCCGGTCAGCGTACCAGTGGCTTCAAAGAGACGCTGCAGGCCAATGGCAAATTCAATATTGTCGCCAGCGTGCCGGCGAACTGGAGTCGCGAACAGGCGTTTAATGCCGCCTCAACCATTTTACAGCAGCATCCCGATCTGATTGGCTTTTACGCGAATAACGACACCATGGCGCTGGGGGTCGTGGAAGCGGTTCGTTCGTTGAATAAAGCCGGGCAGGTGGCCGTCTTCGGTACCGATGGTATTTCAGATGCTTATGCCTCGATTAAACGCGGTGAGCTGACAGGAACGGTGGATAGCTTCCCGGTGCTGACGGGGGAAGTTGCAATGGAAGTTATGCTGCGTCTGATTGATGGTCAGAAAATCTCCCGCGTGGTCTCGACGCCCCAGGCTTTAATCACCAAAGAGAATGCGGACGCCTTCTCAACCAAAGATAACGACAAGCTGCGTCAACTGCTGGCTCAGCAGTAAGCCAGGCGGAGGGTGTATGGAACAGTATCGCTTAATGATGCGTGGAATTAGTAAAACATACGGTAATGCGGCGGCATTGCAGGACGTGGACTTTGCGGTCAAACCTGGAGAGGTACATGCTCTGATTGGTGAGAATGGCGCGGGAAAATCCACGCTGTTAAATATTCTTTCAGGTGTACGAGAGGCCGATAGCGGTGAGATTAGCGTCAACGGGCAAACCGTTCAGATGAAGAATCCGTTGAGTGCGCGCCATGCCGGCATTGCCATGATTCATCAAGAATTACAGCATGTTCCGGAACTCTCCGTCGCGCAGAATATGTTTCTTGGCCGACCGCTAACCAAAGCAAAAGGTCTATGGGTGGATAAACAGGCTCAGCTGGAAAGAGCTGAGCTGATCCTCAAGCAACTGGATCCGACAATCGATCCCAATGAGCCGATCAAGAACCTGAAAGTCTCACAGCAGCAGATTGTGGAAATAGCTCGCGCCATGCTCGACGATGCAAAAATTATCGCGATGGACGAGCCGACATCCAGTCTGACTCCGAGAGAGTTCGACCGGTTGGCCGAGCTGATTTCGGATCTGAAAGCTATGGGGGTATCGCTTATCTATGTTTCTCATAAGATGAACGAAATTTTCAAAGTCTGCGACCGGGCCACCATTATGCGGGATGGCAGGCAGGTTGGGGTGGTGAATATTTGTGATGAGGATGAAGAGAGCATCGTCTCAAAGATGGTCGGGCGCAAGATTGAGAAACTTGAGCACAACTCATATGTGACCGAGCGCGAAGTGCTTCGCGTAGAGAATCTCTCTCGGGGTGGCGCTGTGAGCGATGCCAGTTTTACCGTCCGTGCGGGTGAGGTGCTCGGTATTGCGGGTCTGGTCGGAGCCGGGCGTACGGAACTGATGAAACTGATTGCCGGTATTGATAAGCGCAGCAGCGGCAACGTGTTTGTTAACGGTAAGGCAGTACGCAATCACAACGTCACTGCTGCCATCAGGTCCGGTATCGGCCTGGTGCCTGAAGACCGCAAGAAAGAAGGGATTATTAAAGAACGTGCGGTGAAGATGAACATGGCGCTGCCTTCAATGCGTAACTTCACCATTTCGGGAATGATCAGTAAAGTTAAGCTTAATCGGGTGGCGCATGAAGTGATGAGCGATTTGAAGCTACGACCACTGAACATTGATAAAACGATTGGCACATTAAGTGGAGGTAATCAGCAGAAAGTTATTATTGGACGCTGGGTCGCCGCAGATGCTCAGGTTTTTCTGTTTGACGAGCCAACCCGGGGAATTGATATTGGGGCAAAATCAGAAATTTATAATCTGATAGAAAAACTGGCCCGTGCAGGCAAAGCGATTGTTGTTGTCTCTTCAGAGATGACAGAGATTATTCGTATTTCTGACCGCGTACTGGTTATGCGTGAAGGGAAGATTACTAAAGAACTGAAAGGTGATGCCATCACTGAAGATAATATTGCACGCTCTGCCATTAAAGATGTCGAAGAGACCATTTAAACTTCTTACCCGTATTAATTTGAAAGGCCATAATCATGATTTCACAAAGTAATTCCCGGCCCGAAAAGCTTCGTGCACTGCCGTTTAAATTTAACCTTCGCGATGCCGGAACATTAATTGGTTTGCTTATTATCATTATTACGTTTTCTTTTCTATCACCGGTGTTTTTCACCATCCCTAATTTGTTGAATATTTTACAGCAATCATCCATTAACGCATTAATTGCGCTCGGGATGACTCTGGTCATTATCTCCGGAGGGATCGATCTTTCGGTTGGTCCGACCGCAGCATTATCGGCGGTTTTAGGGGCAACCATGATGGTAGCCGGCGTCCCCGTGCCGCTGGCCATTCTGGCAACGCTGGGAATTGGGGCTATCTGCGGCGTCTTTAGCGGTTCGCTGGTTGCCTATGCCGGATTGCAACCCTTCATTGTTACCCTCGGGGGGCTGTCGTTGTTCCGTGCTGTCGCGCTGATTTATACCGGCGGCAATCCGGTATTTGGCATCCCGACGGAATTCCGTAGCCTGATTAACAGTGAAATCTTTGGCATTCCAACGCCTATCGTTATTGTCGCCGTTATTGCTTTAGTGCTGTGGACCGTCATGAATAAAACGCCGTTAGGAGAATATATTCTGGCTGTTGGCGGCAATGAAGAAGCCGCTCGCGTTGCCGGCGTGCCGGTGAAAAGAACCAAGGTCACGGTATTTGTTATCTCAGGAACCCTGGCCTCTCTGGCCTCTCTGATCTTGATTGGCCGGTTAGGCGCTGCGGAACCAACGATTGGCAATCTGTGGGAACTGGATGCCATTGCCGCCGCGGCCATCGGTGGGGCTTCACTGATGGGAGGGAAAGGCAGCGTTGTAGGCACAATTATTGGCGCGATCATTCTCGGCGCATTACGCAATGGTTTGACGTTACTAAATATTCAGGCCTTTTACCAATTGCTTGCTACTGGTCTTATTATTATCATAGCTATGTTGATTGACAGAGCGACCAGAGGCAAGTAATGAAGCAAGATCCACGAGCCATTGGTGCTCAAATCCGTATGCGACTGCCCCAGCTGACACCCTTAGAGCGACGTGTGGTTGAGGCGATCATCGCCCGAACCGATATTACTGAGCAAACCTCTCTAAAAGAAATTGCCCAGGAGAATAATGTTTCAGAAGCGATGATTGTCAAAATAGCCAAGAAGCTTAACTTTTCAGGTTTTAGAAACTTCAGAACTGGCTTGATTTATTATAACCAGTCTGAAGTGGCAAGTTTACACGCGGAAATTGAGCCTGATGATTCATCGGAACAACTGTTGTCAAAAGTATTCAGAACATCGATTCAGGCTATTGAAGAGACAATGTCTATTCTGGATATTGCAGAGTTTGACCGCGCTGCGGACATTATATTCAAGGCTCGACATATTGACTTATATGCTGTCGGTGGTTCTGCCACGGTAGCACGTGACTTATCCCACAAGCTTTTAAAGATTGGTATTAAGTCGACGGTCTATGACGACGCCCATATTATGTTGATGTCCGCTGCGGTGCTATCTGACGACGATGCTGTACTTGCAATCAGTCACTCTGGCGCAACGCGTGCCGTTAACGATCCGGTAAAACTGGCGGCACGCAATGGCGCTAAAGTGATTGCGATTACGAATTATGCCGAATCGCCTATTGCGCGTAATGCGCATGTGGTACTCAATTCAACGTCTCAGGGATCGCATTTGCTAGGGGAAAACGCCGCGTCACGCATTGCTCAGCTCAACATTCTGGATGCATTGTTTGTGGCCATTGCGAAGAAGGATCTGAAGCAGGCGGAGAAGAATTTGATGAAAACCCAGCATGCGGTTCAGGACCTGCGAGAATATTAACTATGGGTAAAATTGTTGTGGCGGGCAGCCTCCATTACGACATCATGCTGGATGCGCATCATCGCCCGGAAAAAGGTGAAACGGTAATGGGCACGGGCTGTGCTTACAAGTTTGGCGGTAAAGGGGGCAATCAAGCCATATCCGCTGCTCGTGCGGGAGGGGACGTCATTTTTATTGGTGCGGTAGGGGCTGATGCGCAAGGGGCGTTTCTTCTGCAGACGCTTCGTGATGCCGGAGTCAATATCGAGTCAGTCGCCAAAATAGATGAGATACCTTCCGGGATGAGCGTGGCGATTTCTGATGTCGATGGTGATTATGGTGCGGTTGTCGTCTCAAATGCGAATCAGCATATTCCGGCAAAACTCTTTCAACGGGGTGACATCTGGCAAGATGCCGGAATGCTGGTTCTACAAAATGAAGTTCCGGAAACGATAAATCTATGTGCGGCCATCGAAGCCAGCAAGCGGGGGATTCCGGTCTGTATCAATGCGGCGCCGGCCAGAGAACTGAGTCCGCAGCTGGAAAGCTGCATCACTTTGCTGGTGGTTAATGCCATAGAGGCGCGTGATATGAGTGGCGTGACGGTGAACGACCTTTCTTCAGCTCTGGAGGCCGCTGAATCATTGGCTAAACGTTTCTCTCAGGTTGTTGTCACTGCCGGCGAACATGGTGTCGCGTTTTGTGAAGCGGGCATTGCAGGCTCGACGTTAGCCGCCAGGCGGATAACGCTGGTGAGTACTCATGGCGCTGGTGATTGTTTTATGGGGGTTTTATGCACCAGCCTGATGCATGGAGAGGCGCTTAGCGATGCGGTATTTCGTGCGAATGAAGCTGCCGCCCGCCATGTCTCTCAACCCCGGGCATAAACAGGTCTTCCGCCATCCAGAGCCTTTTGTATGGCAAAACTAACAGCTGATTTGTCTTCAGAAGAAGGCTGAAAAGCAAGAAGCCCGCTTAAGTTTCCTTAAGCGGGCTTCTTAAATATGGCTCCTCTGACTGGACTCGAACCAGTGACATACGGATTAACAGTCCGCCGTTCTACCGACTGAACTACAGAGGAATCGTGTGAACGAGGCGCATACTACTGGCCTGGCATTTTTGTGTCAACACTAAAATTAACTCACTGATTCAAATGGCTAAATTTAAGTCAACCCGTTGTTTTAGTGCACAAGGTGTTCGTCATCTGTATCTAGCCGGCCATTCTCACGTAATCTTTGTAAGGGATCCTGGCGATAGAAATGGCAAAAACGCTGCCAAAGAGCCGGAAAGCGCGGGGCAAACAGCTCTGGTGCGCTAAAGAAATATTCGGATAACACGGCAAAACACTCGGCCGGGTCGGTCGCCGCATAGGCGTCAATACTGGCGGCGCTCTCGCCAACCAGATCGATCTCATCCTGAATGTTGTTCATCGCTGCGTGGAGGTCGTGCTCCCAGCCGGCGACTTCACGTAACGGAATCAGCGGCACGCCGCTGGCGCGATCGCCATTGCGCATATCCAGCTTATGTGCAACTTCGTGCACGATAAGGTTGAAACCAGATGCATCGAAAGAGTCCTGAATATCCAGCCAGTTCAGGATGATTGGCCCTTGTTGCCAGCTCTGGCCGGACTGGACAATCCGTTGATTGTGGACCAGACCAATATCGTCTTCCCATTCATCATCAACCACGAATGGGGCAGGGTAGATTAGCACCTCGTGGAAGCCATCCAGCCACTCAATGCCAAGCTCAAGAACCGGCAAACAGAACAGCAGGGCAATGCGGGCGTTTTGCAGCGGAGTGAGTTCAAGCCCTTGCAGGGCAACCAGGCGTTTTTGTTGCAGAAAGCGTGCCGCCATCTGCACCAGTTCCTGCTGCTCTTGCGCAGAAAGATTGGCTAAAACAGGAATGGCAAGCGCGTGTTCCCAGGGCATTTCTGCGTTGCCGGACTCTTCATCTACTTTCCAGGGCCATTTAAACATCATATTGCTCGCAAAGTCGTCACTTGAACATAATTAAAGAGACAGGAACTATTAAAGTGCCAAAGAACCTGGCATTATAGCAACCTCAGCGGAGAGATGCCGGAGCGGCTGAACGGACCGGTCTCGAAAACCGGAGTAGGGGCAACTCTACCGGGGGTTCAAATCCCCCTCTCTCCGCCACTATTCAAACACTTACGTCAATTCCTTTCAACGACCCGCGTCACACACTTCTATTGTGTTGGTATAACGGAGCGTCGCAAGTCCATCAATCATCATCCTCTGATTTCTCGTCGACGGGAAGCGCTTACCTCGAGGATATCCGAATGCTTCCTGCTGGCAGAAGATTTCTCTCCTCGTCGCTATAGATGAGAGAAGGGGGGGGTGCTGACGTTAAGGCAAGAGCAGGTGGGCAGGGCAGAAGTCGAATCTGAAAAACAAAGCCCGCACGCGGCGGGCTTTAAAACGTAAATTGCATCAGAACTGATAGGTAATACCGACAGCAAACTGATTGTCTTCGGCGGCACCAGTTACGATGCTGTCTTTGTGATCGATCAGGTTAAATTTGTAAGCACTGTAGACATTGAAGTTTTTGTTGAAGTAGTACCAGGTACCCAGCTCGATATAATTCTTCATTTCGGCAGTCTTGTCGCCATTAGTGCCGAGATCTTTGCCTTTTGCATAAACATAGCCGAGAGAAGGGCGCAGACCAAAATCAAACTGGTACTGAACAACGGCCTCGATATTCTGCGTTTTGTTGGCGAAAACGCCATTTTCCATTGGCGTCATATTATGCGATTCGGCATACATCACCGCCGTGTAAAGGCTATTGGCATCATACTTGGCGGCTAAACTCCAGACTTCTGCGGTTTCACCTTTACGATCTGCCGCCTGCTCGTCGGTACGGTCTGAATTGCTGTATGCGGCGGCAAAACCAAATCCATCGATGTTGTAATCGACTGACGTGCTATACCCGTCACCGTTAGCTTTCAAACGATCGCGGTTATTATTTTTACCCTGATATTGCAGTGCGATTGTCAGGCCATCAACCAGGCCGAAAAAGTCGCTGTTACGATAAGTGGCGACGCCGTTGGTGCGAGCCGTCATAAAGTTGTCGGTTGCTACCAGGCCATCGCCACCCCATTCGACCAGCATATCGGTGTAACCTGCCGCGTCATAAACCAGACCATAGTTACGACCATAATCAAATGAGCCGTAGTTGGCGAATCTTAAACCAGCAAACGCCAGACGCGTTGCGCTACCCTGTTCGCCTTCTGGTTTATCGGCTTTGATGTTGTATTCAAACTGTCCATAGCCGGTCAGATCGCTGTTAATCTGCGTTTCACCTTTTACGCCGAAACGGGCATAAGTGGTATCTTTGGAGTTATTGTCACTGTTGTTGCGATCGGTGTTGGTGAAAATGTGTTCACCCACCATTTTGCCGTAGAAATCCAGCTTGTTTCCGTTCTTATTGTAGATTTCTGCTGCATTGACGGTTCCGGCCACTAATAATGCCGGAATCAAAAGTGCCAGTGTTTTTCTTTTCATTATATATTCCCTTTTAATCATCATTAATATGAATAGGTGTGCGTGTTGCAAAAAGCAATTTCATAGTATCGGCAAGGTTCAATTTTATTTAAAATAAAAATGTAAATAAATTATATCCAATATTACAAAATGTTTCATTTTGAATTTTTATATTAAAAATTTATCATTTTGAAATGATGTATTTTTGTGGTTTATTGTTTTTAATAACAATATGTTAGGTGTTTGTGGTGATGTATTCATGTCATTAATTTAATTATCATAAATTATGAGTGTCATTTAAATGATTTGGGTGGGTTATTTAATTCTCGGATAATGCGTGATGCTGCAATGTGCGTGCGGATTTATACGGGCTTTGAGGATGGAGAAATATCTCTCCGCTATACGAACGGTAGTGAGCCAGCGTGCTGGTTATTATTATCCGCCACAGATTTATGGCGATGGATAATAAATCCTGTGCTGCAGTGGCACGTAAGTATCGCTATCTCGCGATGGTTAAAAGCGCTTGTTCACCGGAGGAAGGTGCTGTTTCGTTATCTTTTTCACAGTATAATGTGACGTGCGTCACCTTTTTGCCGGGTGCCGCGGTTTCGTTGTCAGTTAAAGGAGAGGAGTTAATGGAGCAGAAAGCGAAACGAAGCCCGGGTGGGAAACTTGCCCTGTGGGTCTTTTATGCCTTTTGTGGTTACTTTCTGTGGGCAATGGCGCGCTACTGGTGGGTCGTTGGCAAAATTGAAAGTGTCCCCGGTGCGACAATTGACGGCGATCTGGGATCGACGTCAGGTAAGTGGCTTGGCGCTCTGCTCGGGTTCCTTGTGCTGAGCGTGGTTGGCGCTATTCTGGGGGCGATAGCCTGGTACACCCGCCCTGACCCCAGGATGCATGAACAACACGATTAAAGTTGCTATGCTCAACGCTGACTTCTCTCAGAGGAACGCGTATGCAACAACTAGACTGGCAGCAACGCTTTGAAGCCTGGCTTGCGGGACATCTCACCCAGGGCGACTCCGCCCACGACATTTCGCACTTTCGTCGCGTGTGGGGAACCGCACAGCGGCTGGCTGAAGAGAGTCAGGCCGATCGCCTGGTCATTCTGACCGCCTGTTATTTTCATGACATTGTTAGCCTGCCGAAAAACCATCCCGAGCGCAGCCGCTCCTCGGTGATGGCGGCAGAAAAAACGCTGGCTATTCTCCAGTCGTCATTCCCTGATTTTCCGCACGACCGCTATCCAGCCGTTTATCATGCGATTGAAGCGCACAGTTTCAGTGCCGGTATTTCCCCACAAAGCGCGGAGGCGAAAATTGTCCAGGACGCCGATCGGCTGGAGGCGCTTGGCGCAATTGGTCTGGCCCGCGTCTTCGCGGTCTCCGGGGCGCTGAACAACATCCTGTTTGATGCTGACGATCCCTTTGCTGACCAGCGTAAACTGGATGACAAAAAATATGCGCTGGACCATTTCCAGTGCAAGCTGTTGCGTTTACCCGACACGATGCAAACGGACAAAGGCAAAGAGATGGCGATACACAATGCGCGCTTCCTCGTGCAATTTATGGCCAAGCTTAGCGCTGAACTTCGCGGCGACCCGCTGTCGGTCGATGAGGCGGTTTTAAGGCGCTTTGAGCCACTGGCCTGAAACTGCCCGCATGATTTATGGTAATCTCTGCAAAATTGTCCGGGCTGGTTGAGGGTATGCCGCAAAATTTATCGAAGGAAAAGAGCCTGTTGTTGCCTCCGGAACCTGCCGGGGAAGAGGCTCAGGCGCTGTTACGCCAGCTGATGGCAATATACGATGTGAAAACGCTGGTGGCATTTCTGCTGGCCGTTGGCGATCGCCACTGGAGCCCGGCGATCTTAAAACGCGTGGCGACGGTTCAGCGGGCGGCTAGCCGTATTACGGCCAATGAGTATGCCCGTCTGGCAACGCTGCTGCCGCCACCGCCGGCCCACCATCCCCGTTATGCTTTTCGGTTCGTCGATCTCTTTGCGGGAATCGGCGGGATCCGCAGCGGCTTTGAGGCGATCCGCGGGCAGTGTGTTTTCACCAGCGAATGGAATAAGCACGCGGTGCGCACCTACAAAGCCAACTGGTATTGTGACCCGAATCAGCACCGCTTCAACGAAGACATTCGTGATATTACCCTCAGCCATCGCCCGGATGTCAGCGATGAACAAGCCGCGCAGCATATTCGCGAGACCATTCCTCCCCACGATGTTCTGCTGGCGGGCTTTCCTTGCCAGCCTTTTTCGCTCGCCGGGGTATCGAAGAAAAATGCGCTGGGCCGGGCCCACGGTTTCGCGTGTGAAACCCAGGGCACGCTGTTCTTTGATGTGGTCAGAATTATCGCCGCCCGCAGGCCTGCCATCTTTGTACTGGAGAACGTTAAAAACCTGAAAAGCCATGATAAAGGACGGACATTCCGCATTATCATGCAGACGCTGGATGAACTGGGTTATGAAGTCTCCGATGCCGACCACAGCGGCGCCGACGATCCGAAAGTGATCGATGGACGTCATTTCTTACCCCAGCACCGCGAACGTATTGTACTGGTGGGCTTCCGTCGCGATCTCCAGCTGCACGACGGTTTTACCTTGCGCGATATCTCAAAATATTACCCGACCGCGCGGCCGACCTTTGGCGATCTGCTGGAACCGACGGTGGATGCTAAATTTATTCTGACGCCGGTGCTGTGGAAGTATCTGTATCACTATGCGCGCAAGCACCAGGCGCTGGGCAACGGGTTCGGTTACGGCCTGGTTGATCCGCGCAATCCTCAGAGCGTGGCGCGCACGCTATCCGCACGCTATTACAAAGACGGAGCCGAGATTCTGGTCGATCGCGGCTGGGACCGCCCGTTGGGGGAACAACACTTCGACGATGCGCAAAATCAGCTTCGTCGTCCGCGCCGGCTGACGCCGCGCGAATGTGCGCGGTTGATGGGGTTTGAAAGCCCGCAGGGCTATCGCTTCCGTATTCCGGTTTCCGATACCCAGGCCTATCGTCAGTTCGGCAATTCGGTGGTGGTGCCGGTGTTTGCGGCCGTCGCGAAATTACTTGCGCCGCGAATCGCGCAGGCCGTGGCGCAGCGTGAATCCGAGGATGAAGCCGGTGGACGTCCACGATAAAGCCACGCGCAGTAAAAACATGCGGGCGATTGGCCAGCGCGATACGGCGATCGAAAAACGCCTTGCCGCGCTGCTCGCTCAGGCCGGATTTACGTTTACCGTTCAGGATGCGACCCTGCCGGGGCGGCCGGATTTTGTCGTGCCAGAGTACCGCTGCGCTATCTTTGCCCACGGCTGTTTCTGGCATCACCATCGTTGCTATCTGTTTAAAGTGCCCGCAACGCGCACGGCGTTCTGGCTGGAGAAAATTGGCAAGAACGTCGAGCGCGATAGCCGCGATATCATGCGCTTGCAAGAGCAGGGGTGGCGGGTGCTGATCGTCTGGGAATGTGCGCTGCGCGGGCGACTGAAGCTGAGCGATGAGGCGCTGACTGAGCGTCTGGAAGAGTGGATCTGCGGCGGCGGTCACCGCGCGCAGATCGACACGCAGGGCATTGGCGAGCCAGAGCTTACTTCTCCACCTCACAAGGCGTAACTTCAGCTCGGGCGGGGAACAGGTATTTCCCCAGCGTGACCAGCACCACGGCAAAAATAATGACGCCCAGCGCCAGCCACTCGATGGACGAAAGGCTCTCTCCGGCAAATCCGGTCCCCAGCAGGACCGCCACCACGGGATTCACGTAAGCGTAGCTGGTGGCGACGGCGGGGGTAACGTTACGAATTAAATACATGTAGGCGTTAATGGCGATAAGAGAACCAAAAATCGCCAGATAGGCAACGGCAAAAATACTGGACCATGACGGCATTTGACTCAGGGTTTCGCCGGTCGCCCAGGAGGCGACCGCCAGGACCACGCCCGCGGCGAGCATTTCAATCGCCCCAGCCATCATGCCCGTTGGAAGCTCAATTCGGGAGCCGTAAACCGAACCAAATGCCCAGCTCATTGAACCGATAAGGATCAACAGCGCCCCCCACGGATTACCGCTCAGATTCCCGCCGCTGTTAAGCAGAATGATGCCCGCCAGACCAATAGCAATCCCCAGCCACTCAATCTTGCGGGTGGTGATACCAAAAAAACGGCTAAAGCAGAGCGTGAAGAGCGGCACGGTCGCCACCATGACCGCCGCAATGCCAGAAGGCACATGCTGGTGCTCGGCCAGGGTGACAAAACCATTGCCGACGGCCAGCAGCAGGATGCCGATCAGCGCCGCATTGAGCAGAGGCCTGAGCGGTGGAAGCGAGTGGCCGGTTGCCAGCAAATAAGCGAGCAGTAGCCCGCCGGCGGAGAGAAAACGGATACCGGCCATCATCAACGGCGGCCAGCTGGCAACGCCAATGGCAATGGCAAAATAGGTCGATCCCCAGATGATATAAAGCGCAAACAGGGCGCCGATAAGGGGCAGAAGCTGGCGGGTAGACATACGTCCTCACGACGGTACAGAGATAGAAAGGAGACATATAGTAAACGTGAAAACTACTGCGCTGGCGAGCGCTTTAATTGATCGATAATTGTTAAATTTATATTGACTCCGCGCATCTCTGGGCGAAAAAGCACTTTTACCTCATACTTATGCGGACATGGCCGCTAAGCGTTCAGGCTGCGGCTGGACGCCAGGGGATTAACCCTCAATAAATGAAGGAATACAATTTTGGCAGGAAGTAGTCTTTTAACGCTGTTGGATGATATCGCCACCTTGCTTGACGATATCTCCGTGATGGGGAAACTGGCAGCGAAAAAAACGGCCGGCGTACTGGGAGACGATCTCTCTCTCAATGCTCAGCAGGTGACGGGCGTACGGGCCAATCGTGAGCTCCCCGTTGTCTGGGGCGTTGCAAAGGGATCGTTGGTCAATAAAGTGATTTTAGTGCCGTTGGCCTTACTGATCAGCGCGTTTATTCCCTGGGCGATTACGCCATTGCTGATGCTGGGCGGCGCATTCCTGTGCTACGAAGGCGTTGAGAAAGTGCTGCACAGTCTGCAGGCGCGCAAACACAAGGAAGATCCGCAGGCCCGTCAGCAGCGTCTGGAAGCGCTGGCGCAGCAAGATCCGCAGGCCTTTGAACGCGATAAAGTGAAAGGGGCGATACGCACAGACTTTATTCTGTCCGCTGAAATCGTGGCCATTACGCTGGGAATCGTGGCCGACGCGCCGCTGCTCAATCAGATTCTGATTCTATCCGGGATTGCCATCCTGGTGACCGTTGGCGTGTACGGCCTGGTCGGCATTATCGTGAAGCTGGATGATATGGGCTACTGGCTGGTGAAGAAGAGCAGCGCGCTGGCGCGCTGGGTCGGTAACGGGTTACTGGCGGTTGCGCCGCGCCTGATGAAGCTGCTCTCCATCGTCGGGACACTGGCGATGTTTCTGGTCGGCGGCGGCATTATCGTACACGGCATCGCGCCGCTTCATCATGCGGTTGAACAGTGGGCTGGTGAACAGTCCGCCCTCATCGCCTCACTGCTGCCGACCGGCGTCCACCTGGTGCTGGGCTTTATCGTCGGTGCGGTAGTGCTGGCGGGCGTGAAGGTTATCAGCGGCTTTCGCGCTACGGCAGAGTAAAATCGCCCGGCGATTATGCAAAATTGCTCAGCTTCGTCTATGGTGAAACGGTTTCTCCCAGATGACGGACTAAAAAATGGTATTGTTGGTCAGTGATGAAGTGAGGCGAAAAAGCGGAGGGCCGCGCATGGTTGTGACGGGCTTCGCCAGCGGAATGGTCGAGTGTCGTTGGTACGACGGTTATGTCGTAAAACGCGAGGCGTTTCGTGAAGATGAGTTAGTGCGTGGGGAAGGGCAGCGACAGAAGAGTGCCTGACCCCTATAGCGCCCGGCAAAAGCCGGGCGCTTTGTCGTTATGCTGCTTAGTTAACCAACAGGGAGCGTTGATGACGTTTGTTGCTTTGATTGTACTGCGAGAGAACAATGGATAAACCACTGTGGGTAAGAAAACTTCGCCGCGTTTCTCGCCCGGGACATGTGGTTAATTATTGTTTTGTCGCAGTACTCTTTTTTTCTACGCTCCTGATCTGGCGCGAAGTGATGGTGTTGGAAGGGGCCTACGTCACCAACCAGCGCAACAATCTTGAAAACGTCGCCGATGAACTGGACAGTCTGCTGCTGTTCAACATCGACAGAATGGTGTTTTTTCGCAACGGGATGCAGTCGGCGCTGGAAACGCCGCTGGATTTTGAGATTTTGCGTAATGCAGAACAGGAATACATGAGCAAACGCCATGAACCGATCTGGTCCGTCGCGTTACATAACCGGCGTACTCTGCCGGTGTATGGCGTTTCCGATGACTTTGTCGACAGTCAGAGCTCGCTCTCGCGCAACGATGCCCTGACCGGTAATGAGCTGATGGCGGTTCTGGAGCTGGGGTATCTCCTGCGTCTGGTCGAGAATAACCGCGGATTTAACGAACGCATGCTGTACATTTCGCGCAGCGGTTTTTTTACCAGCACCACGTTGCCAAAAAACGCGGTACAGGCCCAGACGTTATATACCCATGCGATCGCCGCCCCGTGGTTTACCCGGCAATCGCAGCGCAATAATCCCGGTCGCGGCGTGTTCTGGCAGACCGTTCTCGATGAGCATGCGCAAAACGACGATCCGGTAGTGACGGCCTCCATTCCCCTTGATTTCCGACATGACTGGCTCGGGGTGCTGTCGATGGATTTTTCGGTGCGAGAGATGAAAGCGTTTCTGGTCAGCGCCATTAAGGGGGCCAGGAGGGGGAATATCAGCTGTATGATAGTCGGCTTAACCTGATTGCTTCCTCGGCGTCGGGGAATGTACTGACCCTGTTGTCCGCCCGTGAACAGGCGATGCTTAGCTACGCGTTTTTGCATCAAAACCAGGGGGGGATTCGTTTATTAACGCGCTATATCAGCTGGCAGAAATTAAACAACTTTGATGGCGTGCTGCTGAGGATCCATACGCTGCAGGAAGGCGTGCGCGGTGCTTTCGGGACCATTACTATTGCGCTGACGCTGATGTGGCTACTCTTTACGCTGATGCTGATCATCTCCTGGCTGGTGATTCTGCGGATGGTGCGTAATATGAGTGTTTTGCAAAAGTCGCTGGAGTGGCAGGCCTGGCATGACGCGTTAACCCGCCTGTTGAATCGCGGGGCCTTATTTGAAAGGGCAATCGCTACCACCAGAATGTGCGAGCGGACGGGGCGGCCGATCTCGGTGATCCAGCTCGATCTCGATTACTTTAAGAAGGTGAATGATCAGCACGGGCACCAGGCGGGCGACCGGGTCCTGTCGCTGGTTGCCAGTACCATCGCGAGCAATATCCGTGAAGGCGATCTGGCTGGCCGCGTCGGCGGTGAAGAGTTCTGTGTTGTGATGCCTGACACCACCTTACAGGTGGCAACAGCCATCGCCGAACGTATCCGCATCCGCATTTACAGCCGTGAAATTCTGCTCTGCAACGACACCAGTTTGCGGATCAGTGCTTCACTGGGGGTCAGCAGCAGCGATGATTGTGCCGGATTTAATTTTGAAAACCTGCAGTCAACGGCCGATCACCGGCTCTACCTCGCCAAACAAAATGGACGCAACCAGGTCTGCTTTAACGATTTGCCGTCGTGCGCTGGTTTGCGGAAATGAGATTTATCTTAAAAAAACACCCGTGACCAATGCGCGATTGGAGAAAAAAGAACGCAACAAACCCTTGCGCCATCAGCATTCTGGGAGAGTGACAGAAAGTTCATCCCATTTCTCAATTATTTTCTTCATGAATAGCTCTTGTCATGCAAAATAATTGAGGATAATGTTTTCCCGCAACGGATATCCCGGTGTAACGAATTTTCAAGTGCTTCTTGCATTAGCAAGTTTCATCCCGACTCCTGCGAGTCGGGATTTTTTTCACCTGTACCTAGCGGTTGATCTCCGTGACGCTAAAGTCATGAATATCGAGTTCAAACGCTTCCGCTAGTTCGCACCAGGTGTGATAGTCGCGGCCATCAACGCTGACGTGATGCGGATCGTCGCGCGAACGCCGTATCTCGCTCTCGCTGATTTCATTAATCGCCGCCAGCAGGGCATCAACATCGACATTCACCCCGCGACTTCCCGCATATCCACTATCTTTGGCGGTTTTCATCATGGCTACCTCGCTTGGCTCAGATCGTGCCTGTTTAAGTATAGGCAAAAAATCACCGGATGGTCGGCGCGGCATAGGGGCCGTCGTAATGGCGGATGGTCGATAAAAACGCACTCACCGGGCAGGGCGCTGCACAGCGGGCAGTTTTGTTCTACACTGGCTCAAAAATAGAGGAGATAAGTTATGCAGGTGAACGATCGTGTCACGGTGAAGACCGACGGTGGCCCACGTCGATCGGGTGTAGTTCTGGCAATAGAGTCGTTTAGTGAAGGGACAATGTATCTGGTTTCGCTGGAAGACTACCCGCTGGGGATCTGGTTTTTTAACGAAGCAGGGCACCCGGACGGGATCTTTGTTGAGAGAGAAGATTAGTTCGTAAGGCATCTGAACTGGCGGAGAGCACCGCCAGTTTTGCCTGCGCCTGGTTCAGCGCAGGTTAACGTGTATTCCGCTGGTAATGTTTTCCGCCAGGCGTACGATATGGTAAATCACCTGTTTATTGTGGGTCTGAATTTTCTTTTTAATATTTCCTTTATGCGACGAAACCGTCTTTGCCTTGATGTTCATCTGGCTTGAAATCTGCGCTGTACCATAGCCCGCCATCCACATTTGCAACATATTCGATTCGGTACGACTGAGCGACAGTGTCGGTATATTGATACGGGCGCTGCTGTAGTTATCGTATTTAAGACGATTACCCAGAATTTCATCAAGGTCTTTTGGCGTCAGTGATTTGGAGCTAATAAGTAAATTCTTGCGCACCAGCAGATAGCGATCGAAATGAATGTTAGCTAACGACATAAAGATAACAAATAACGTCCCAGGGTGCTGGGTAATGATATGCCGGATAAGCTGGTTGCTGTCCGGATGATGAATAAAGCAATCTTCATTGATAAATACCACTGCCGGATGCATGAATTCACAGGCCTCTTTCAGGCATTCCACAGAATGTACTTCACTAATGTCGCGCTTTTTTATTCCCCGGCTTGTCAGATACCCGGACAATCCCAGCCGGGTATAGCTACACAAATCCATGATAATCGTTGACATGACCCATCCTCAATCAACACGTAACGATAATTTATCCCTCGCCGACAAGCGCGATGAAATCCATTTAAGTGGGTAATAAAAACCCGGTTCAGCACAGGAACCATCAGAGAGTCTAAACTATTCCGTAATATTGCCCATAATTTGCCAGGAATACTCCCAAAGTAATGTGTGGCCCGGGTTATGTGAGGGAATTAAAAGCAAAATTGCCTCTTTTCCAGAGAGCGTGGGCCACAAATAATAAATATTTTTAGGATTTTCCTTATGTTGATTGCGTAAATAGCCAGCGCTTTGTCATCGGCCCTTCATGATCGTTATTAATTAATAATGCGGCGGTCGGCTGCATTTTTTCCTGGAGCGACGGTGGCGTTTTGCGTACGGTCATGTTGGCAAGTTTGACGCCGGTCAACGGCAGGGGTGGCGGGCTTAACGCTTTAATGCCACAATACTTTTTTATCGGTTTGTGGGATGGATGATGAAAAAGTTAGTGATTGTCGGTGCGCTGTTGATGCTGGCCGGGTGTGTCCAGGTTGATAATTACGATACCGTCGTTAAAGCGCCAGCGCCCGCCGGGTTAGAGGGATACTGGCAGTCAAAAGGCCCGCAGAGCGAAATGATGAGCCCGGACGCGATTGCCAGCCTGATTGTGACGAAAAATGGCGACACCCTGGATTGTCGTCAGTGGCAGCGCGTCATCGCCACGCCGGGTAAATTAATGCTGCGTGACGAGCAGGTCTATAACGTCACCTCCAGACTCGATGTTTATCCTGTTGAGCGCTCTGGTAATACGCTGCAATACGATCGCATGACCCTGACTCGCGTTGACCGCCTGACCGCCGAGTGCGAGCAGGCGTGGAAAAAAGCCGCGGCAGGGAAAAGCGTGAACTAATGCAGGTGCGGGCTGAGGCAACGTTCAGCCCGCGAGCTTCCAACGACTACAGCACCTCCTCAATGACCCAAACGCTGACGCTTCCGCCGTTGCAGGTAAAAGTGCCGCAGCCTTCGTCGTCGGTTTCTACCACCTCCTGGCGATTGCCCAGAAAATCTTTCCAGCGCTTATTGCCATAGTTGGCGCCCAGCGGCAGCTGCTTCTCTCCCTCATCGCCGTTAGACAATACAACGACGCATCCCGGATCTTCATCGGTGCCGCTGCGGCTGAACGCAATGCAGTTGGGATGATCGAACCACAGCGTCTGGACGCCGTGGGCAAAACGCTGGCGGGCATCAATCAGTTCATGCAGTTGCTCAATAACCGGCATCTCAATGGCATAGGTCTGGCCATCACCACCGGTATCTTCATAGCTGGCGCCGAAGAGGTCGGCATAAAAAACCGAGGGGACGCCGTTTTCGCGCAGCAGAATGAGCGCATAGGCCAGCGGTTTGAACCACGGTTCGACGGGGGCCTCCAGTGCCTGCAAGGGTTGAGTGTCATGGTTGGTCACCAGCGTAACGGCATGAAACGGGTCGCTTTCAACCAGCGTGCCGCTAAAAATCTGGCTCATATCGTAGTCGCGCCCCTGACGTGACGCCTCGTGAAACTTCATCTGCAAAGGGGCGTCAAACAGCATCGTTTTACCGTCGACGCGCTCAATATATTGCTGGAGCTTATCAACTTCATGCGACCAGTACTCCGCCACGATAAACAACGGCTTTGTCGCCACTTCCTGGACGTGGTCAATCCACGCTTTATAAAACCATGCGGGAATATGTTTAACCGCATCGAGACGAAAACCGTCGCAGCCGGTTTGCTCCATAACCCAGCGGGCCCAGTACTTCAGCTCTTCGGCGACCGCATGATTGCGGAAATCAATATTCTCGCCCATCAGGTAATCGAAATTACCCATCTCATCATCGACCTGATCGCTCCAGCCTTCGCCGGTATAATCGTTAACAATTTTAAAAACGCCGTCCTCGTCGGGATTCTCGATGTGATCGACGCCGCTGAAACATTTGTAGTCCCAGATAAACTGAGAGTACTGCCCGTCCCGGACCGGGAAGGTGTAGCGTGTCCAGGCTTCGCACTCGATAATCTCCTCCGCGATTTGCGTCCGGTCCTGCTCATCGACGCGCTGCACGCGAATATGCTCTTTCTCATCTGCGCCCATCTTGTGGTTGACCACCACATCAAGCAGCACCGCAATATCGTGCTGGTGAAGGGCCGCAATGGCGGCAAGGAGCTGGGCTTTATCACCATATTTCGTGGCAATGGAGCCTTTTTGGTCGAACTCGCCGAGGTCAAACAGATCGTAGCTATCGTAGCCGACGGAGTAACCGCCGGACGCCCCTTTGTAAGCCGGCGGTAGCCAAATCATGTTAATGCCAATTTCATTCAGGTTCGGGGCCAGGGCTTCGACTTCGCGCCACAACTCGCCGCCGGCGGGGTAATACCAGTGAAAGCACTGCAGTAACGTGGGGTTTTTCATCTTCCATGCTCCAGACGTCATCAAGCTGACCTTTGCAGTATGAGATATCTCCAGCAAATCCGATCAATTTTGGCTCTCTTTTCGCTATGTCTTAAATCGCTGCATATATAATATTTCGGAATAAGATGTAGCGTATAGGTGTTGGTGAGCGAAACTAAACGCCTTACACTACTGGAAAATATCACTTATCAGGGGCATCTATGAAATTAGCACTTCTGGGTCGTCAGGCGCTGATGGGCGCGATGGCTGTAGTTTTAATGGCCGGCGTCAGCGCAAAATCGTTTGCTGCGGAAAATCTGCTCGGGCAGATTAAAGAGCGCGGGACGCTGCGCGTAGGCCTGGAAGGGACCTATCCGCCGTTCAGCTATCAGGGCGACGACGGAAAGCTGACTGGTTTCGAGGTTGATTTTGCTAATGAACTGGCGAAACATCTGGGCGTGAAGGCCGATCTGAAACCGACCAAATGGGACGGCATGCTGGCTTCCCTCGATTCTAAACGTATTGACGTGGTGATTAACCAGGTCACCATTTCCGACCAGCGCAAGCAAAAGTATGACTTCTCTACCCCCTATACGGTGTCGGGTATCCAGGCGCTGGTGAAAAAAGGCAATGAAGGCATTATCAAAACCGCAGCGGACCTGAAAGGTAAAAAAGTCGGCGTCGGTCTGGGGACCAACTACGAAGAGTGGCTGCGCCAGAACGTCCAGGGCGTAGATATTCGTACCTATGATGATGACCCGACTAAATATCAGGATCTGCGCGTGGGCCGTATTGACGCGATTCTGGTCGATCGCCTGGCGGCGCTGGATCTGGTGAAGAAAACCGGCAATACCCTGGCGGTGACCGGCGAAGCGTTCTCCCGTCAGGAGTCTGGCGTGGCGTTGCGTAAAGGCAACGAAGACCTGCTGAAAGCGGTTGATGGCGCGATTGCAGATATGCAGAAAGATGGCAGCCTGAAAGCGCTGTCGGAAAAATGGTTTGGCGCTGACGTGACGATGTAACGGCGGGCGGTGAAAAAAGGCGCTATTGATAGCGCCTTTTTTTATTTCGTACGCCAGTGTGTGCATAATAAAGATAACTCAGTCAGGAGGTACCATGTCACTGCAAAATTTAACGCGCTTCCCGCGCCTGGAATTGATTGGCGCGCCGACGCCGCTGGAATATCTACCGCGCTTGTCCGATCATCTGGGCCGCGAGATTTTTATAAAACGTGACGACGTGACCCCGCTGGCGATGGGCGGCAATAAGCTGCGTAAGCTGGAGTTCCTGGCGGCAGATGCGCTGCGTGAAGGTGCGGATACGTTAATCACCGCCGGCGCGATTCAGTCGAACCACGTTCGTCAAACGGCGGCGGTGGCCGCGAAACTGGGTCTGCACTGTGTGGCGCTGTTGGAAAACCCTATTGGCACTCGCGCCGAGAACTACCTGACCAACGGTAACCGCCTGCTGCTGGATCTGTTTAATACTCAGGTTGAGATGTGCGATGCGCTGACCCAACCCGATGTTCAGCTGGAGGAGCTGGCAACCCGCATTGAAGCGCAGGGCTATCGGCCCTATGTCATTCCGGTGGGGGGCTCAAATGCGCTTGGCGCGCTGGGCTATGTGGAAAGCGCCCTCGAAATCGCTCAGCAGTGCGAAGGCGCCGTGGAACTCTCTTCCGTGGTGGTCGCCTCCGGGAGCGCGGGTACTCATGCCGGACTGGCCGTAGGACTGGAACAGCTGATGCCAGGGGCTGAGCTGATTGGCGTCACCGTATCACGCAAGGTGGCGGATCAGTTGCCGAAAGTCGTTGCGCTTCAGCAGGCGGTGGCGAACAGTCTGGAGCTCCAGGCCAATGCGGAGATTAAGCTGTGGGATGACTATTTTGCGCCGGGATATGGCACGCCGAACGACGAAGGAATGGAAGCCGTGAAGCTGCTGGCGCAGCTGGAAGGCATTCTGTTGGATCCGGTTTATACCGGCAAAGCGATGGCCGGGTTGATTGACGGCATTAATCAGAAGCGCTTTAAGGATGAAGGGCCGATTTTATTTATCCACACGGGTGGAGCGCCGGCGCTGTTTGCCTATCATCCCCATATCTAAAGCAGAACATACAGAATGCAAGAGAGTATCCAACTGGTTATCGATTCCGCGCCTTATCTGCTGAAAGGCGCGGTGTTTACTTTACAGCTGAGCATCGGCGGTATGTTCTTTGGCCTGGTGCTGGGCTTTATCCTCGCTTTGATGCGGATGTCGCCTCTGTGGCCGGTGAAATGGCTGGCGAGAATGTATATCTCCATCTTCCGCGGTACCCCGCTGATTGCCCAGCTGTTTATGATCTATTATGGTCTGCCGCAGTTTGGTATTGAGCTCGACCCGATCCCGGCGGCGATGATTGGCCTGTCGCTTAACACCGCGGCCTACGCGGCGGAAACGCTGCGGGCGGCGATCGCCTCGATTGACAAAGGGCAGTGGGAAGCGGCGGCCAGTATCGGTATGACGCCGTGGCAAACCCTGCGCCGGGCGATTTTGCCGCAGGCTGCGCGCGTGGCGCTGCCGCCGCTCTCCAATAGTTTTATCAGCCTGGTAAAAGATACCTCGCTGGCGGCCACCATTCAGGTTCCGGAACTGTTCCGTCAGGCGCAGCTGATTACCTCGCGCACCCTGGAGGTATTTACTATGTATCTGGCCGCATCGCTGATTTACTGGGTGATGGCGACGGTGCTGTCCTCGTTGCAGAACTATTTTGAAAACCAGCTGAATCGCCAGGAGCGTGATCCAAAATGAGTGCCATTGAAGTCAAAAACCTGGTGAAAAAATTCCACGGCCAGACGGTACTGCACGGTATCGACCTCAATGTCCAGGAGGGGGAAGTGGTGGCGATCATCGGCCCCAGCGGCTCCGGTAAAACGACGCTGCTGCGCAGTATTAACCTGCTGGAACAGCCGGAAAGCGGGACCATCCGGGTGGGCGATGTGACCATTGATACCGCGCGCAGTTTCAGCCAGCAAAAAGGGTTGATTCGCCGCCTGCGCCAGCATGTGGGTTTCGTGTTCCAGAGCTTTAACCTGTTCCCGCATCGTACGGTACTGGAAAACATCATTGAGGGGCCGGTTATCGTCAAGGGTGAGGATAAAAACGAATCCATTGTTCGCGCCCGGGAACTGCTGGCAAAAGTGGGGCTGAACGGTAAAGAAAACAGCTATCCCCGCCGTCTGTCCGGCGGCCAGCAGCAGCGTGTGGCCATCGCGCGTGCGCTGGCGATGCGCCCGGATGTGATTCTGTTTGATGAGCCGACATCGGCTCTCGATCCTGAGCTGGTTGGCGAGGTGCTGAACACCATTCGCCAGCTGGCGCAGGAGAAGCGCACGATGGTGATTGTGACTCATGAAATGAGCTTTGCCCGCGATGTCGCGGACCGCGCTATTTTTATGGACCAGGGGCGTATCGTCGAACAGGGTGAGGCGAAAGCGCTGTTTGCTAACCCGCAGCAGCCGCGCACCCGCCAGTTCCTTGAAAAATTTCTGATGCAGTAATTTTTACCAGCTCGCGGCGGCCGTCCCCAGCGGCGAGGGCGGCCGCGACCAGACCACCGGTGTTCCCGCCAGCTGTAACGGAAAGCGCAGACGCTCACCCAGGCCGAAAGCTGACCACTCCAGCGCCGGCTGGAAATCGCCCCGCTGCGGTTCACGAAAAGAGAGGGGGCTTTCTGGCGTGGGATATTGCATTAAGCATGCCGCCACCCGAGCCAGCGACAGGCGCGCGCGGTAACCCTCACCGCAGGTCGCACGACGATAAAGACCTTTGAGTACCGCGGCAGCCATTAAATAACCGGTGGCATGATCCAGGGCCTGAACCGGCAGAGGCACCGGTTTATCCGCCAGGCGCCACTGTTGACCGGCTGCGGCAATGCCGCAGGCCATCTGCACCAGACTGTCAAAACCGCGGCGGTTACGCCACGGACCGCTCCATCCCCAGGCATTCAGCGACACATCGACCAGCCCTGGTCTGAGTCGAGCCCGCGTTTCGCTATCGAATCCCAGGGTGTCCAGCGCATCGGCACGGTAGCCGTGTACGATAACATCAGCCTGAGAGAGCAAATCTATTAAACGTTGCTTATCGATTGCTGTTTTAATATTCAGTCGTGCGCAGCGCTTGCCGGGCGTGATTTCCTCTTCGAGCGTCGGCTCATACCAGTCTGGCGGATCGATCCGCAGCACCTGCGCACCGAGGCCGGCGAGCAGACGGGTGGCCACCGGTCCGGCAATAATCCGCGTCAGATCGAGAACCCGAATGCCGAGCAGCGGCCTGCTGCGAGATAAACGCCAGTCGACGGGGGAGCCAGACGGTAACGGTGTTTCGATCAGCAGCGGTTCCTGACTGACCGCCATGCCCTGCGGGTGCGCCTGCCATTGTCGGGCGCTGCGCATTGCCGCCGCACAACCGCCTGCTTCGACGACCGCTTGTTCAAGCGCCTCAGCCTGCCACTGGCTAACCGCGGACGCCAGAGAAGCCCGGGAGTCATGTTCACCTAAAACGCGCGCCATGGCACGACGGTGGTGATGTGCGTTGGTATGCAAACGGATCCAGCCTTCCTCAGTCGGGTAGTCGCCGGCCAGGGGATCCCAAAGCGACTGGGGCGGCCGGTTTACAGGATACAGGCTATGATTAAACCAGTAAGACGCGAGGCGCCGGTCGATCCGGATGGGCGAGGGAGAGCCTGAGAGTTGTGCCAGTTGACCGCCCACGACGGCAATAGAAGCTGAGGCAAAATCGGTGACGGCAAAGCAGGAACGCAACGCTCCCGTCTGGGTAAATTCGACTTCCGGGGCCGGGTGGGAACTAAAGGCCTGCCATAGCCGGGAATATATCGTGTTTAGCGATAATGGATCCGACATACTTTTCTCCGGTAACGGGTGAGGAGCGCCAGTCATGGCCTAATAAGTGCGATGCATACGATATTTTATACATATAAATAAGATTTATGTGTTAGTTTTCTGTATTTCTAATAATGATTATTACTCAGGAGTTATTTGGTCGGTTATGAGGGACATTGATTTTTTCAGCTGGCGGCGGGAAATGCTGCAACAATTTCAGTCAATCGCGACGGGAGGGGAAGTTTATAATCTCCTGCAACAACAAACGGAAGGGCTGGAATATGACTATTTTGCGCTTTGCGTACGCCACCCCGTGCCTTTTACCCGGCCCAGGATTACGCTGCAATCGACCTACCCGCAGGCGTGGATGACACACTACCAGGCGGAGAATTATTTTGCTATCGATCCGGTATTGCGTCCCGAAAACTTTCTCCGTGGCCATCTGCCGTGGGATGACAGACTCTTCCGCGATACGCCGGAATTGTGGGATGGCGCGCGGGATCACGGGTTGAACAAGGGGGTTACCCAGTGTCTGACCTTGCCTAATCATGCTCAGGGGTTTTTGTCCGTTTCCGGCCGCAGCCGCAGCGCAGGGCCGTTTCATGAAGACGAGCAGGAGATGCGCTTAAGAACGCTGACCGAGCTGAGCCTGCTGACGTTACTGCGGCTGGAAGATGCGATGGTCATGCCGCCGGAAATGAAGTTTAGTCGTCGTGAACTGGAAATATTGAAATGGACTGCGGAGGGAAAAACATCGGCTGAAGTGGCGATTATTCTCTCTATCTCAGAAAATACCGTTAATTTCCATCAAAAAAATATGCAACGAAAATTCAATGCGCCAAATAAAACGCAAATCGCCTGTTATGCGGTGGCGACCGGTTTAATTTGAGCAGGTAGGGTGTTCTGCGTGTCAGACGTGGGGACCGGCTGTGCTGAACTCACAGCCGGTTGACTGTTACTGGCGGTAAGCTTGTTTAATTTGCTTAACGGTGCTGGAGAATACGGCAGCCTGAGCCTCATCTTCCATCTGCGTGATCTGTTTTTCCATTTTAATAATCACCCGACCCGCATCCGCCTGGCCCATTGCCTGGAGCATCAGCGTCAGCAGCGTTTTCAGGCAGGTCACTTCCTGCGCCAGTTCTTGATTATTTTCTGCAGTGGAAAAATCTGGAGTGCTCATCGATATCCTCGTTTGCTATCGGCGCTTTTGCGCAATACTAAATGTTAAGGCGGCGCAGTATACCACAAGCGACGGGAAAAAAAGGAGCGCGTAATTTGTGTCCTCTCATCAGAGGTGTAGGCGCATTAATTGCCTGAATAATACGTACTCTCTCCGCGCATCGCAGGTTAATTTTTGCGGTAGTGTGTTTTCATCGTTAATTATTGTTACATATTTTGTTTCGTATTTTGCCCTGCGGTATCGCGGCGCCCTGCGGGTGTTTTTGTAGGGCAAATGTTAAAAATGAAGCGTAATACAACTTACTGTTATCTATAAGTTTCCACTTGCTGTGCAGACAAATTGACATATCCGGGGAAGAAACTTTCCGTAGGGCATTTTTTTGCCTTTTAAAGTGACGAGAAAACCCGGTAATATGTATGAGATAAGCTATCCGTAGCGTTATCCCTAATTCTGGAGATTATTCCTTTGATCAACGTCCTTCTTGTTGATGACCACGAGCTAGTGCGCGCAGGGATACGACGCATTCTGGAAGATATAAAAGGGATTAAAGTTGTCGGTGAGTCCTGCTGCGGCGAGGATGCGGTGAAATGGTGCCGCGCCAATTCCGTTGATGTTGTTCTGATGGACATGAACATGCCTGGAATGGGTGGTCTGGAAGCCACGCGCAAGATTGCGCGTTCCATTGTCGATACCAAAGTGATTATGCTCACCGTGCATACCGAAAATCCGCTGCCGGCAAAAGTGATGCAGGCTGGTGCCGCAGGTTATCTGAGTAAAGGTGCTGCGCCTCAGGAAGTGGTGAATGCCATTCGCTGCGTAGCGTCCGGCCAGCGTTATATTGCTTCCGATATCGCCCAGCAAATGGCGCTTAGCCAGATTGAACCGGAAAAGACAGAATCGCCTTTTGCCAGTTTGTCTGAACGCGAATTGCAGATTATGCTGATGATCACCAAGGGTCAGAAGGTGAATGAGATCTCAGAGCAGCTAAATCTGAGTCCCAAAACCGTGAACAGCTATCGCTACCGGATGTTCAGTAAATTAAACATCCACGGTGACGTCGAGTTGACCCACCTGGCCATTCGACATGGTCTGTGCAATGCGGAGTCGTTAGCAAGTCAGTGAGTGATGTTTTTGACGCAAAAGCTTTCCTGAAAACGGTAACCAGCCAGCCGGGCGTCTATCGCATGTATGATGCTGGCGGCACCGTCATCTATGTTGGCAAAGCAAAAGATCTGAAAAAAAGGCTGAGCAGCTATTTTCGGAGCAACCTGGCTTCGCGTAAAACCGAAGCGCTGGTGGCGCTGATTGCGCAAATCGACGTGACCGTAACCCATACGGAAACGGAAGCGCTGCTGCTGGAGCACAACTACATCAAGCTGTATCAGCCGCGTTATAACGTGCTGCTGCGTGATGACAAATCCTACCCCTTCATTTTCCTTAGCGGTGATACCCACCCACGCCTGGCAATGCACCGCGGGGCGAAACACGCCAGGGGCGAGTATTTCGGTCCTTTCCCGAATGGTTATGCGGTTCGCGAGACGCTTGCACTGCTACAAAAAATTTTCCCTGTGCGTCAGTGCGAGAACAGCGTGTACCGTAACCGGTCGCGTCCTTGCCTGCAGTATCAAATTGGCCGCTGCCTGGGACCCTGTGTGTCAGGCCTGGTGAGTGAAGAGGAGTACGCGCAGCAGGTTGAATATGTGCGGCTGTTCCTCGCGGGTAAGGATGATCAGGTGCTGACGCAGCTCATTGCCCGGATGGAGAAGGCCAGCCAGGCGCTGGAGTTTGAAGAAGCGGCGCGCATTCGCGATCAAATTCAGGCCGTACGCCGGGTGACCGAGAAACAGTTCGTCTCGAATACCGGGGATGACCTCGACGTTATTGGCGTCGCCTTTGATGCGGGCATGGCCTGCGTCCACGTTCTGTTTATTCGTCAGGGCAAGGTTCTCGGTAGCCGCAGCTATTTTCCGAAAGTGCCCGGCGGTACGGAGCTTGGTGAAGTGGTGGAGACGTTTGTCGGCCAGTTCTATCTGCAGGGCAGCCAGATGCGTACCCTGCCGGGAGAGATTCTGCTCGATTTTAATCTTGGCGATAAAACCTTGCTGGCGGATTCCCTCTCTGAACTGGCGGGGCGCCGGGTGAACGTCCAGACGAAACCGCGCGGCGACCGGGCCCGCTATCTGAAGCTGGCACGTACCAATGCGGCCACGGCGCTCACCACGAAACTTTCCCAACAGTCGACGATCCATCAACGTCTGCAGGCCCTGGCTACCGTACTGAAACTGCCGGCCGTTAAACGTATGGAATGCTTTGATATCAGCCATACTATGGGTGAACAGACGGTGGCTTCCTGCGTGGTGTTCGACAGTAACGGGCCACTGCGTGCCGAGTATCGACGTTACAATATTACCGGCATTACCCCGGGCGATGATTATGCGGCGATGAACCAGGTTCTGCGCCGCCGCTATGGTAAGGCAATAGAAGAGAACAAGATTCCTGACGTTATCCTGATAGACGGCGGTAAAGGGCAGCTTGGGCAGGCGAAAAGCGTCTTTGCCGGGCTGGATGTGCCCTGGGATAAACAGCATCCTCTCTTATTGGGGGTGGCAAAAGGCAGCGATCGTAAAGCCGGGCTGGAAACGTTATTCTTCGAACCAGAAGGCGAAGGGTTTAACCTGCCGCCTGATTCGCCTGCGCTGCACGTTATTCAGCACATTCGCGATGAATCCCACGATCATGCCATTGCCGGGCATCGTAAAAAACGGGCAAAAGTGAAAAGCACCAGTTCACTGGAGACTATCGAAGGGGTAGGGCCGAAACGCCGCCAGATGCTGCTGAAGTATATGGGCGGATTGCAAGGGTTACAGCAAGCCAGCGTCGAGGAGATAGCCAAAGTACCGGGTATATCTCACGGTCTGGCAGAAAAGATCTTCTACTCGTTGAAACATTAGGGGCTCTGTAGCAACATAGGGCTAATTTTTACTTCTAACAGATAGTTACCTGTCACTATGCAATTTAATATCCCTACATTGCTTACTCTGTTTCGCGTCATCCTGATACCGTTCTTTGTGCTGGCGTTTTATCTGCCTTTCGTCTGGGCCCCTTTTGCCTGCGCCCTGATCTTTTTTGTCGCTGCCGTTACCGACTGGTTTGATGGTTATCTGGCCCGCCGCTGGAATCAGAGCACCCGTTTCGGCGCTTTTCTAGACCCGGTTGCCGATAAGGTGATGGTGGCGATTGCAATGGTGCTGGTGGTTGAGCACTATCACACCTGGTGGGTAACCCTGCCGGCCGCGACCATGATTGCCCGTGAAATTATTATTTCTGCGCTGCGTGAGTGGATGGCCGAACTGGGCAAACGCAGCAGCGTGGCGGTCTCCTGGATCGGGAAAGTGAAAACAACCGCGCAGATGACGGCACTGGTGTGGATGCTGTGGCGACCAAACGCCTGGGTAGAGTGGGCCGGAATCGCCCTGTTCCTCGTGGCAGCGGTGCTGACGCTGTGGTCTATGCTGCAGTATTTGAACGCCGCACGCGGAGATTTGCTTGATCAGTGATCGTTTCGCCGCAAATTTCAGCAAACGACACAAGGATTTAAAAAATATCGTTGACTCATTTCGCCAGGTAAGTAGAATGCAACGCATCGAACGGCAGCACAGCTTGCCAGACGATAACAAAATCAAGTGATTAGCAAATTTGCTTGATAATGCGGGAATAGCTCAGTTGGTAGAGCACGACCTTGCCAAGGTCGGGGTCGCGAGTTCGAGTCTCGTTTCCCGCTCCAGATTAAAAACATCGGCAGATGCGGGTGTTTAAGTATTAAGGCGCGTTAGCAAAGCGGTTATGTAGCGGATTGCAAATCCGTCTAGTCCGGTTCGACTCCGGAACGCGCCTCCAATTTACATCCCGAGCCCGGATGGTGGAATCGGTAGACACAAGGGATTTAAAATCCCTCGGCCATAGGCTGTACGAGTTCAAGTCTCGTTCCGGGTACCATTGGGATTATAGAATAAAATCAATGATAAGCAGTGTCGTGAAACCACCTACGGGTGGTTTTTTCATTCCTGAAATCCCTCCATTCCTGATATCACGGCGTAACATCTTTCTTGTCGCACGGTCCGTCGACTGACGGAGCGACCGCAATTATTCTGCCATACCGACCGTTTCCCGAAGATCTCATGACGGGGTAATTTACGCCGGGTGAAATCCCGCCAGGCCAGCCGCTTAAACTGATATCATCAATGTCTCTGTTCTTCGGAAAAGGTGTTCATATGCTGCATTCTGGCCAGCCGGCGAGGCGTAGAATTTTCATCGGCGATATCCACGGTCAGTACCACAAGCTCGCCGCTTTGCTGGAACACCTTGATGCTCTGTACCAACCGGATGAGCGTTTACTGATCTTCGTCGGCGATCTGATTGATAATCAGCCAGGGGCGCAGATCGACCACCTGGCGGTGCTGGAGCGGGTGAGGGCGGAAGTGGAATCGGGACAGGCGATATGTCTGATGGGCAATCATGAATTTAACGCCGTTGGCTGGGCACTGCGCCATCCGCATAGCGCTCAGCCGCTGCTGTCGCACTCCCCGAATAATCGACGTCAGCATCAGGCCTTTCTGGCCGATGTCGTCGAAGACACTCCGCGGCATGATTTCTGGATCGACTGGTTTAAAACGCTGCCGCTGTTTGTTGATTATGGCGATATTCGGGCGGTACATGCCTGTTGGCAGGACAAGACGATTGCCCGACTGCGACCGTGGCTGGATGAGCAGAATCGGTTGAAACCCGAAAACTGGGTCGCTGCTTTTGATCAACAGCATCCTCTGTTCCGGATGATCGAGACCGTGCTTAAAGGACCAGAACTGAAACTACCTGCAGGCTTTAGCTTCGTGGATAAGACGGGCGTCGAGCGCCGCCATATTCGTCTGCGCTGGTGGCGGGATGATGCGAAAACCTATCGCCAGATAGCCCAGGTTCAGCCGGAAATGATCGGCCGGATCCCGGATATTCCTCTGGAGCAGACCCATCTGGACACAACAGATGTCCCGGTGGTGATCGGTCACTACACTTTATCCGGTGAACCTTGCTCCTTGAGCGAGCGTGTTGTCTGCGTCGATTACAACGCGGCGAAAGCCGATAACCCGCTTTACGCCTGGATTCAGGAACCCGGTTCGCGGCGCGCGATAACGGGGACGTTTGTCCGCCAGCCCACAATCCTCTCCCGCCATCCTGCCGGGTAGTACCGGTATTCAGCGTTTCCCCCATTTTTCTCAGGCGCGGTATGGCCAAACTGCGGTAAAATAGCGCTCCGGTTCGCCGGACTATTATCCTTTGGGAACGGAACGCCGTTATGGCAATAAAAACAAATTAAATGAGGGATCTTATGGCTACATTGCTTGAAAGCTACGGTGATTGCTTCCGCAAATATGCCACCTTTCGCGGGCGTTCGGCGCGCAAGGAGTATGTGGTTTTTACCGTCGCCAACTTTGTGCTTTCGGCCGTACTGGGGTTGATTCCGATCGTGGGAGGCCTGTTTGGCCTGATCATCATTATCCCCGGCATCGCGGTTGCGGTGCGCCGTCTGCACGATTTGAACAAATCAGGCTGGTGGCTGCTGTCACCCTATGCTGTTCTGCTGGTTGGCTTTATCGGCATTATCGCCACCGTTGATAACGGCGAGGCGGCCGTCTGGGTATGGATAACGGCGGCGGGAGGCATGGCGGCGCTGGCGTTGTCTATCTGGCTGCTGTTTGCCCGCGGCACCGATGGTGTTAACCGCTATGGCGACATTCAACAAGAGAGTGAATACAGCCCGTCAGCAGCCCGGCAGAGCGCGCCGCTCTCATCCGCCGATGATGTGCGGGAACGCCTCGCGCAGGCGAAAAAAATGTTCGATGACGGAACCATTACCGAGAGCGAATACGAAACGATGCGCGCCAGCATCATTAAAGACATTTAACGCTTGCTGAGTACGCTGCCGGGTGGTTTTCTCCCGGCATTTCCGCTACTGTATGCGCCATTTTTCTACCACGACGAGCCTGTTTATGAAAACCGGACCCCTGAACGAAAGCGAACTTGAATGGCTGGACGATATCCTGTCGAAATACGCCACCGAGGGCGCCATCCTTGATGTCTCAGAGCTTGACGGCCTGCTGACGGCCATTCTCTCCGGCCCGAAAGAGATTGAACCGGCTCAGTGGCTGCTGGCTATCTGGGGCGGAGCGGACAATGTGCCGCGCTGGGCGAATGACCGCGAGCGTGACCACTTTGTTAACCTGACTCTGCAGCACATGAGCGACATTGCCGAGCGTCTGGACGAGTATCCCGATCAGTTTGAACCGCTGTTTGGGACCCGCGAAGAGGAAGGTCAGGAGCTGACGATTGTTGAGGAGTGGTGCTTCGGCTATATGCGCGGCGTCGCTCTCGGAAACTGGCCCGCCCTGCCGGAAGAGCCGCAGTCGGCGCTGGACAGCATTGCTTTGCACGGCACGGAAGCGCAGTTTACAGCGGTTGAGGCGCTCTCTGTCGATGAGTTTATCGCCAGCGTGGATCATATCCGCCCGGCAGCGCTCTCGTTGTACCAATACTGGACTGAGCATGCTGAGCCGGAAGTCGTGCAGCAACCGATCCGCAATGAAGTCAAGGTCGGGCGTAACGATCCCTGTCCCTGTGGCAGCGGCAAAAAATATAAGCAGTGTTGCTTAGCGAAATAAATAACGGGTCTGCTGGTCTGATGCCGATCGTTTAAGGATCGGCTGACCGCTCCGGCAGAGGGGGAAGTATCCGTCATCTCAAAGAGATTGCCGATTTTTATCCGGCGCTGTCAGGTTTTCAACACGTCTGCGGGCAAGTCTGTCCTGGAGATCGCTGTTAAGCCAGGGATGTCGGTTTTACGCTGGTTTGCGCGAAAGGGGTCTGTCGCGTGGGTTCCGGGGAATATTCCGTCCGCGTATTTCTGTTTCCTGCGCGACAGGTGAACTTCCCAGGGCCGGTTTCGCCCGGCCCTGGGAACCCGGCATCGCTCTGGCCGGCGATAAACCAAAAAAATGCGGGTCGCCTTTAAGTGACCCGCATTAGGCCAGAGGCCGTTTTTTTTATCCTACCGCCGGGAGCAAACCCGCGACGATGCAAAACTGAATAGCGACAATCGCAATACCACACAACAGCACCAGCCACAGCGCCGGTGTTCCCCCGGCGACCCGCCAGGGAGCGTCAGGGTGCTGTTTCCGACTCTTCATCACCAGCAGCGAAGGCAGCATGAGCGCTAGCACCGCCAGCGCGACGCCGGCATAGCCCAGCGCCATCACGAAGCCGCGCGGATAAAACAGGGCAAACGCCAGCGGCGGGAGGAAGGTGATTGCACCGCTTTGCAGACGACCGCCGGGGCTGTTTTTACGCTGGAACAGATCGGCCAGATAATCAAACAGTCCAAGCGCCACGCCAAGGAACGAGGTGGCCAGCGCGAGGTCGGCGAACAGATGCACTGCCAGTTCAACGTGCGGCGACGCCACGACTTCGCGCAGTGCTTCCAGCAGTCCGTTCAGGCCGGCATTTTGCGCCAGCAGCGCGGTAAACGCCGGGGAGTCAATACTGCCGAGCGTCGCCAGCTGCCAGAAAATATAGGCGACCAGCGGGATAAAGCTACCGATGATAAAGACCCGACGCAGCTTACGAATATCGCCGTTAAGATAGCTGACGATGCTCGGCACGCTACCGTGAAAACCGAAAGAGGTAAAAATCACCGGGATCGCCGATAGCGCCAGGCCCTGCTGGAGCGGGAGCGTCAGCAGATTGATGCGATGGATATGCGGCAACAGCAGCGCCAGCATAATGGCGAGAAAAATGATCTTGGCGCTAAACAGGAAGCGGTTAAACAGATCAACCAGCGATGTGCCGAGGCAGACTACCGCGCCACCAATGGCGGTAAACAGCAATACGCCGCCCGCAGGAGGAAGCGACCAGCCCAGCCACTGGTTGAGGCTGGAGGCCAGCAGTTCGCCCGCGCCGCTAATGTAGGCTGCGGTTAGCGCATACATCAGGAATAACATGCAGAAGCCGGTCACCCACTGCCCGTAACGTCCGAGATAACGTGCCGCCAGCGAACCGAGCCCCATATCGGCGGGCACGTGCTGATAGACCTCCAGCAGTAATAACGCGGTGTAGCACATCAGCGCCCACAGCGCGATCAGTAAGCAGAAGGTGACGCCGAAACCCACGCCCGCGGAAGCCAGCGGCATTGCCAACATCCCTGCGCCGATTGTGGTCCCGGCCACGATTAAAATACTACCCAGAGTGCGGTTCTTCACGTTTCTCTCTATCCATGAAGGAATTAACAATAAAATATGTCGCGCAGAGTATGTGAAATTATCATTCTCGTCAAATGAGGGTTACAGTGGTTGTAATTAAATATTTACACTCCGCGAAGGCCGCCTGAAGGCTGCGCTGGCGCAAAGCTTCCAGCCGTTCGCCGGGCTATGCTGGGCGTTTTACAGGAGGAGCTATGCAATCGATTCATGGTCATGAAGTGCTGCAGATGATGATCGCCTCGGGCGAACCTTACTCAACGGCCAGTCTTGAGGCGGCAATCATCGCCCGCTTCGGCGCAGATGCACGTTTTCATACCTGCTCGGCAGAAAATTTAAGCGCGGCGGAGCTGGTGGCATTTCTACAGAAAAAGGGGAAGTTTGTTGCCGTAGAGGCGGGGTTTAATACGCGTGAGAGTAAGATCTGCCGGCATTAATTTAGCGGCGAAGCCGAAACTTCGCCGCCGGGATAATTAATTCTGCGTGTCGAGCGTCGCCAGCTCTTTATCAATAAAGTACAGGCCTTCGCCGCTTTTACCGGCGAGGGTCAGCTTATCAATAACAGATTTAAATAATTTCTCTTCTTCGTGCTGTTCAGCCACATACCACTGCAGGAAATTAAACGTCGGATAATCCTGATTAGTCATGGCGGCGTGGGCCAGCTCATTAATTTTCTGGGTAATCAGCTGTTCGTGTTCGTAGGTGACGCGGAACAGCTCATCCAGCGATGCGTACTCGGCAAACGGCGAGGAGATAGCGTTGATGCAGGGCAGACTGCCGGTATCGGTCAAATAATCAAACAGGCGCTGCATATGGGTCATCTCTTCCTGCGCATGACGGCGGAGGAATGCGGCGGCGCCTTCAAAGCTGTGGTAGCTGCACCATGCGCTCATTTGCTGATAAAGCAGAGAAGAATAAAGTTCAAGATTCATCTGCTCATTCAGTTTATCGATCATTTCTGTTTTCAGCATCGCGTGTGCTCCGAAAATAAAGGGTCAACGTAATTGTGCGGTTACTATAATTTGTTATTAATTTATTTGCAAAAAGTAAATTAAAAAACTTATTTATTAAAAATGAAAATGGGAATAAAACGCATTGGCAATTTAATAAGTAATGAGAATGGTTTCGGTTTAATATTTTAGTCAGTTCGTATTATCAAAATAAAAAACAGAAATAAGGTGTCTGGCGTTGGCAGGAAGATGGGCTGCCAGGGAGCTGACTGCGTCTCTGCCTGTGGCGGCTGGTACCGGGAGGGCGGGGGCGAAGGCGAAAAATGTGAAGCGCTACGTAATTTATAAAACAACTTTTCATAAAATTTGAAAGTGTGTTTGTTAAGTAGTAGAGTCCATCATAACGCTAACGAACTATCGCGGGAGTGCCCGCACAGCATTCAGGAGAGTAAAGCATGAAAATTGCACTGATGATGGAAAACAGCCAGGCCAGCAAAAACGCCGTCATCCTCAACGAGCTAAACGCCGTTGCCGATGAAAAAGGGTTCCCGGTATACAACGTCGGGATGAGCGATGAGCACGACCATCATCTGACCTATATTCATCTGGGCATCATGGCCAGCATTCTGTTGAATTCGAAAGCGGTTGATTTCGTGGTAACCGGCTGCGGAACCGGACAGGGCGCGCTGATGTCGCTGAACATCCACCCAGGCGTAGTGTGCGGCTACTGTATTGATCCGGCTGATGCCTTCCTGTTTGCGCAGATTAATAACGGTAATGCGCTGTCCCTGCCGTTTGCCAAAGGTTTTGGCTGGGGTGCCGAGCTGAACGTGCGCTTTATTTTTGAAAAAGCCTTCACCGGTCGCAATGGCGAAGGTTACCCACCGGAGCGCAAAGAGCCGCAGGTGCGTAACGCCGGGATCCTGAATACGGTGAAAGCTGCCGTGGTGAAAGATAACTATCTGGATACTCTGCGCGCTATCGATCCGGAACTGGTCAAAACGGCTGTCTCCGGCCCGCGTTTCCAGCAGTGCTTCTTCGAGAACTGCCAGGATAAAGAGATCGAAGCTTTTGTCCGCCAGATAGTCGGCTAAGCAAGCTCTCGTTTTTTTCGAATAAGGCCAGCCTCCGCTGGCCTTTTTGCTGCTATTTTTTGCTCTGCGAGACGCTGCTACCGGCATCTTTGCTCAATCGCAGACTATCTACCATTCCCACCAGACAAATTAAGGCAATAAAGACAAAGGAGAGCCGGAAGCTGATCCCCGGTAGGGTCGTCAGACTTAACCACTCACTGGCTTTTTCACCCATGCGAATGCCGATCGCGCCGAGGGTGATCCCCAGACCCACGGCCAGCTGTGACGCGGTACTGAACAACGTATTGGCGTAGCTCATCTGCGCAGGCGGAACATCGGCAAAAGCAAGCGTGCTCACACCGGTAAACTGAATCGAGCGGAATACGCCGCCGAGATACAGGATCATACAAATAAGCCAGACCGGGGTCTGCGGCGTTAAAAAAGCACAGGCGAGCAGCGAGATGACGTTTAGCGTCCCGTTTATTAACAGCAGCCGACGGAAGCCGAGCCAACGGATGAGCGGGGTGGTGGCGGGTTTAATGGTGAAGTTGCCGACAAACACCGCCAGCACCAGCAGCCCGGAATGGAACGGATCCATACCAAAGCCAACCTGAAACAGCAGCGGTAACAGAAAGGGGACGGCGCTGATGGAAGCACGGAAAAGCGATCCTCCGTACATCGTAACCCGAAAGGTGGGCACCTGTAGCGCATCGAGACGCACCATCGGCCACTCTGCCCGGCGGAAATGGCGCAGAGCGAACAGCATGCATCCCGTACCGATCCCCAGCAGGACCAGGGTTGTCCAGCCTTGTGGTCGGGTATCGCCAAGCAACTCCATGGCGCTCACCAGGCTCACCATAGCAACCGATGTCGCAAAGAAGCCGGGAAGGTCAAAGGGACGTCGCTGCGCTTCGCGGATATCGGGAATAATTCGCAGCGACAGCGCGATGGCGATCAATCCCAGAGGAACATTAATAAAGAAAATCCAGTGCCAGCTGGCATAGCGGGTAATAAAGCCACCCAGCGGTGGACCGATGATCGGCGCAACCAGCGCCGGCCATGTCAGTGTGGCAATGGCTTTGATGAGCTGATCTTTTGGCGTGGTACGCAGTACCGCCAGGCGGCCGACGGGCACCATCAGCGCGCCACCAATACCCTGAAGGATTCGCATGGCGACAAAGGTGTCCACGTTGCCGGCAAAGCCGCAAAAAACGGAGGCAAGCGTAAAAATGGCCAACGCCAGCGTGAAGATCTTACGCGCGCCGAAGCGATCGGCAATCCAGCCGCTGGCCGGGATCAATACCGCCAGCGTAATCAGGTAGGCGCTGATACCGATATTGAGGTCAACCGCCGCAACGCCAAAATCTTTTGCCATGTCCGGCAGCGCGGTAGCGATTACCGTCCCGTCAAGAAACTCCATGAAAAATGCGCCGGCGACCAGCAGCGCAGGAGCAGAGAAGGCGCGGCCTTCTCGTGAAGAGATATCTGTACTCATTGTGTGTTTGCCATCGCCTGGTGAGGTGCCTATCGCGGGAAAAACGTGCAGGCTCTTAACTCTGCGATTTCCCTCACTTTTGTTTAATTTATAAATTATTCTTGTAAATAAATTGTGATTTAGCGCATGTTTCTATTGATTTATGTGATGCAAGTCATATTATAGACCCCATCAATGGTAACACCTGCATAACAAAACCGGAGTCGCTTCATGAAACTGCGCAAAATTCTGAAGAGCATGTTCGAGCAGTACTGCAAAACATTCAAAGATGTACCGCCTGCCGGTATGTTCTGATAAAAAAACCTGCTGCGGCAGGTTTTTTTATCTCTCGGGATTTAGGTTACTATTACGCTCCTCGAAAAAGGAGTAATAAATGTCTCAACATCTCACCGAACAAGACGAACTGGTTTCTGACGTTGTCGCCTGCCAGTTGGTTATCAAACAGATTCTCGACGTCATTGATGTCATCGCCCCTGTTGAAGTCCGCGAAAAAATGACCACGCAGCTGAAAGCCATCGATTTTGCCAGCCATCCGGCTTCGGCCGATCCGGTGACGCTGCGCGCGGTCCAAAAAGCGATTGCGCTGATTGAGCTTAAGTTTACGCCGCAGGGTGAAGCACACTAAGTTGTTTCGCCCCGCTATCGCTGTCGATGGCGGGGCGAAAACCAGACGTTAATGAGAGATAGCGGCCCTTGCCGACGCCGGCTGTTCATCTTTAAATAGCTTACTGTTGCCCCAGCACTCTTCATAACGATGGCCGACTAAATCCTCCACGATAATACGCACATCGGACGGGATATCGCTAACCTTACCCCCTGCTTTAATCCGCGCCACTTCCTGCAATACGACCAGGTGCGCTTTGCGATCCAGTTTCATCTGCTTGCTGAAGACAATGGCCGCCAGCGCCAGCAGGATCACGCCGCTACAGAACACCACCGCAATGGCGGTCACGGCGCTTTCTGGTTGCGTATGCGCTTTAGACTGGAACCCGTAAAAGCTGAGAATAGCTCCCATCGTGAAGACAATAATCGAACGCAGGATTTTTCCGGAGAAGGTCATGGCGCCCGCGTAGATCCCTTCGCGGCGGCGGCCGGTATAGATCTCATCAACATCGGCGAGGAAGGTGTAAACGGTCCATGGAATGTAGTACACGCCGCCGGTACCCAGGCCAAACAGCACCGTGATCCCAAACATCAGGATGGTTGCCAGATGAGCGGGCAGATGGAAAAACCACAGCGAGGTGTACAGCAACACGGAGAAAATCACGATGCTCAGCGCCAGAATATAGGGCTTGCTGAATCCCTTTTTCACACACAGGCCGATAAACAACGCCGTAGAGAGCAGCTGCAGAATCGAGTTCAGGCTGTTCAGCCCGGCGACCATCGCCGGATCGTGCTGCAGGACAAAGATAACGAAGTAGGTAAAGATCGAGGCAAACAGCCATTCTGCGCCGAAACCGCAGAGATACATCCCAAGATGTTTGCGGAACACGCGTAGATAGAAGGTTGAACGCATATCCTTCGCCAGCATCAGCAGGGTCGTGAGCAGGCCTTTTTTCTCATTCACGCGAACGTCTTCTTCACGCGGGCGCTCCCAGCTGCAAAACCACAGGCAGGAGATGGCGATAATCAGAATAACCCCGTAGGTCAGCCCGGTCAGGAAGAACGGTGTGGCGGAATCTTTGCCGTACAACAGGATAAACTGACCTGGGATGAACGCCGCCAGGAAGTTGGCAAGCTTGCCGAAAATGGCTTTATAGCCGGTCAGTTTAGAGCGTAATGAGAAGTCGTCGGTCATTTCGGTGGCTAAGGTTTCATAAGGCACCATGACTGAGGTATAAATAATCTCAAAGACGACGTAGGTGCAGAGGTAGTACCAGAAACCCAGCCCCTCAACCCACAGCAGCGGGTAAAACATCATCAGCGGGATGCCGATCAATAAAAAGAAACGTCGGCGTCCGAAGCGTTTGCCGAGCCGCGTTTTACCGAAGTTATCGGTCAGGTAGCCCATTAACGGATTGCTGATCGCATCGATGATGCTGGCGACGGAGAAAATGAACGACGCCTCAATCAGCGTCAGTCCGCAGAACGTGGTGTAGAAATAAAGTAGCCAGGCGCCGCTGATCGCCAGCGCGCCGCTCCCCAGTAAATTACCGCCGCCGTAGGCTAGCTGATGGCGTAACAAAATCGGTCTTCCCTGCAACCCTTGTGAGGTTGAAGCCGCGTATCTTGCCATTAATATAAACCTCATGTTTTAAATTTTTGAAACGCTGTTTTTATATTCTTAAAGTCGATGGCGAAAAGTGATCGCCGTCACTAATCACCCGCTGCGCCATTTCCCAGAGCAGGAATGCGATCGGCTTAAAAGTTTTTAATGCTTTTCAGGAATAAGAACGGCGCCTGAACGGCGGAAATGATGTGTCAGAAACAGCGATCGCTGGAACGTTATCCGCGATGGACGGAGGCGTGAAGCGGAGGGATTGATGATCCGGTGTCGTTTATTCGCGCAGCGGAACGGTGGCCATACGGCGGTCTGCAGGGCATCGTCCGGCGGGTTTTAGTGCCAACGCTGCGCGGTTGCGCCGGCCAGGGCGAGCGCTATGCTGCGATGCGAAAGCCGTTCTCTCGGGATCCATACTCGCTGAGAGAACGGTTGATGTGATGCCGGCGCGATGGCCTTAATCCTGGCGACGTGTCACCAGACTGAGCAGGCGGTGATCGGTCTGAAGCATACCCAGGCCGGCTTTATCCGCGTTACGAACCTCTTCAAGCACGCTTTGCAACAGCACGCCGTCCTGCTGCTGCTCTTTCTCCAGCAGCGTCAGGAAGCGCCAGGTGGTGTCGTCGCGTTGCGCTTTAGCCTCTTCGGTCAATCCGGACAGCATGCTGCTACGCTGTTCATAATCGGCCAGGGTGGTGGTAAACAGATCTTCGAGGGAGTGACAGTTATAGCTGTAGCTGCCTTCATTTTTGACGATCGGCCAGTTTCCGCCGGTCTTCATGAAATCGAATACGCGCATCATCTGCGTCACGTGGGATTGTGCCCGGGAGCGCAAAAAGATGGCGGTGCCGTTCAGACGGTGCTGTTCGCACCATTCGCTGAGATGCAGATATAAATTTGAGGCATGAAACTCAAGGTTCATCTGATTATTGAGTTTTTGAGCCATTCCTGAAACGACCATAAAAAATATCCTTATTAAGCTGGAGGTATCATTCACGCGTCGGGAATCTTCGCCGGTGAACGATAAAATGCGAGACTCTTTACGCGTAACATTGTCGGCAAAATAATGAATTTGCACTTTCCCTATGTGTATCGGTAATTAATTAGCGCCTGCCGATATATATAGAATACCCTCAATAATAGACTAAGAAAACTCTCAAGTGCATCTGTTTACGTTTCGTTACAACATCCTTATAAAGCGTGTTGTTTTTGTCTTTTACTTGATTTTAATATCTATATCTTGATGATTTTATTGAATTTATTTTTATGGCTTTTTTTATGATATGGATGATGCCTACGACATATTAATTAAATATGAATTTAATCCTGAGGTCATAATTCGGTCATGTCGCATCAACCATTCGGTAAAAAAGAAATCACGAGAAATGATTGAGTGACGTCATTTTTACAGGACCAGATAAGCGGGGTGATGAGGTGTATTCTGTTATTAACGGTAATAAAATTCTCCTGTGCGATATTTCATCTTGTGAGAAGTCGTATCGGTAAGGGAAACGGCTGAAAAAGGGGGCACAGCACTTTCGGGACATCTCCTGAGAGCAGGCGGCGGTAGCGACAAGGATAAGTCTGCTGATGATATGGATAATATTGCTATATGCAGGGCTAATTGTCTGACAATTGGCTCTTTTTTTATGTCATTTTTCGCTAAATCTATGCACGCAATTACTGTAATTCCGCGATGTGATAATGCTCTCGTATGGAGAATTGATTTCCAGTTATTACTTAATGAACAACGGCAGTTCGGTGTGCGATTTTTCTAATGCCTTGTTTTACGTCCGATAAAAAAATTAAGTCCGATACTTCCCTACAGAAAAGCGAAATAAAGCTGGAGTTTACCATGCACAAATTTACTAAAGCGCTGGCGGCGATCGGTCTCGCTGCGGTTATGTCACAATCAGCTATGGCTGAAACGCTTAAACTCGGATTTCTGGTCAAACAACCGGAAGAACCCTGGTTTCAAACCGAGTGGAAATTTGCCGATAAGGCCGGCAAAGATTTGGGCTTTGAGGTAATTAAAATTGCGGTCCCGGATGGTGAGAAAACCCTGAATGCCATCGACAGCCTGGCGGCCAGCGGGGCAAAGGGCTTCGTTATTTGTACACCTGACCCGAAACTCGGGGCGGCGATTGTCGCTAAAGCGCGCGGATACGATATGAAAGTCATCACCGTCGATGACCAGTTCGTGAATGCGAAAGGTAAACCGATGGAGAGCGTACCGTTGGTGATGATGGCCGCCAGTGAAATTGGCGCCCGTCAGGGGCAGGAGCTGTACAAAGAGATGCAAAAACGCGGCTGGGATGTGAAGGATACCGGCGTGATGGCGATTACCGCTGATGAACTCGATACCGCCCGTCGTCGTACCACGGGTTCCATCGACGCGCTGAAAGCGGCCGGTTTCCCTGACCAACAGATCTACCGCGTGCCGACTAAATCCAACGATATCCCGGGCGCCTTCGACGCCGGTAACTCGATGCTGGTACAGCATCCTCAGGTGAAGCACTGGCTGATCGTGGGGATGAATGACAACACTGTACTGGGCGGCGTGCGCGCCACCGAAGGTCAGGGCTTTAAAGCCGGGGATGTGATTGGCATTGGCATTAATGGTGTGGATGCGGTTAACGAACTCTCCAAAGCGCAGGCGACCGGTTTCTACGGTTCTCTGCTGCCTAGCCCGGATATCCACGGATATAAAACCAGCGAGATGCTCTACAACTGGGTCACAAAAGACGCAGAACCGCCGAAATTCACTGCGGTCACCGATGTGGTGCTGATCACGCGCGACAACTTCAAAGAAGAGCTGGCGAAAAAAGGGCTGTAAGGCCTGGTTGACCCTGCCTCCCGCAGCCTGCGGGAGGCTGAGCATAGAAGAGCGGAGTTGTTATGCAACAGTCTACCCCTTATCTCTCATTTCGCGGCATTACCATGACCTTTCCCGGCGTTAAGGCGCTCTCCGATATTAGCTTTGACTGCTATAGCGGACAGATCCACGCCCTGATGGGGGAAAATGGAGCCGGAAAATCGACGCTGCTGAAAATTCTCAGCGGCAACTATATACCTACCGCCGGCGACCTGCAGATAGACGGCCAACCGCGCGTATTCAGCAACACTACCGAAGCGCTGAACGCCGGAGTGGCAATCATTTATCAGGAGCTGCACCTGATTCCGGAAATGACCGTCGCGGAGAATATCTACCTCGGCCAAATCCCGCATAAGTACGGCTTAGTGAACCGCTCGCTGCTCAACTACGAAGCGCGGCTGCAGCTGGAACATCTGGGGCTGGATATCGACCCGGAAACGCCGTTGAAATACCTCTCCATCGGCCAGTGGCAGATGGTTGAGATTGCTAAGGCGCTCACCCGTAACGCAAAGGTTATCGCATTTGATGAACCGACCAGCTCTCTTTCGGCGCGCGAGATCGACCATCTGTTTCGCGTCATCCGCGAATTGCGTGAGGAAGGGCGCGTGATTATTTATGTTTCGCACCGCATGGAGGAGATTTTTGCGCTCAGCGATGCGATCACCGTGTTTAAAGATGGCCGCTACGTACGCACCTTCGATGATATGCAGACCGTGAGTCATGACGCGCTGGTGCAGGCGATGGTCGGGCGCGAGCTGGGCGATGTTTACGGCTGGAAACCGCGTGAGTATGGCAAAGAGCGTCTGCGCCTGGAGCAGGTCAAAGCGCCCGGCGTCCGCAGGCCGGTAGATCTGTCGGTGCGCAGCGGGGAAATCGTCGGCCTGTTTGGGCTGGTCGGGGCCGGGCGTAGCGAGCTGATGAAAGGGTTGTTTGGCGGAACCCGTATCACCGGCGGTCAGGTGTATATCGACGGGCAGGCGATCGATATTCGCAAACCGGCACAGGCTATCGAGGCCGGAATGATGCTGTGCCCGGAAGACCGCAAAGCGGAGGGCATTATTCCGGTCCATTCCGTACGCGACAATATCAATATCAGCGCGCGTCGCCGGCATATTCACGCGGGCTGCATCATTAACAACGGCTGGGAAGCGCACAACGCCGATCGGCATATTAAGTCGCTTAATATCAAAACCCCGGGCCCCGAACAGCTGATTATGAATCTCTCCGGCGGCAACCAGCAGAAGGCGATTCTGGGACGCTGGCTGTCGGAAGAGATGAAAGTGATCCTGCTGGATGAGCCGACCCGCGGCATTGATGTGGGCGCTAAGCATGAAATTTATAACGTTATCTATGCCCTGGCGGCCTCCGGTGTCGCCGTCGTTTTCGCCTCCAGCGATTTGCCCGAAGTGCTCGGCGTGGCCGATCGTATCGTGGTGATGCGCGAAGGTGAGGTGGCGGGCGAACTGCTGCATGATGATGCCAATGAACAGCAGGCGTTAAGCCTTGCGATGCCAAAAGTGAGCCAGGCGGTCGCCTGAGTAAGGAGTCAATAATGTCCTCTGTTACTACCCCTAATGCCCGCCAGAGTTCGTTTAGCTTTGCCCGAATCTGGGATCAGTTTGGCATGCTGGTTGTTTTTGCCGTGTTGTTTATCGGCTGCGTGATTTTTGTACCCAATTTTGCCTCGTTTATCAATATGAAAGGGCTGGGGCTGGCGATTTCAATGTCCGGTATGGTGGCCTGCGGCATGCTGTTTTGCCTGGCGTCCGGGGATTTTGATCTGTCGGTGGCATCGGTCATCGCCTGCGCTGGCGTAACGACGGCAGTGGTGATTAATCTGACGGAAAGCATGTGGATAGGGATTGCCGCCGGTCTGCTGCTGGGGGCAATCAGCGGGCTGGTTAACGGCTTCGTGATTGCCCGGCTGAAAATTAACGCCCTGATCACGACGCTGGCCACAATGCAGATTGTGCGCGGCCTGGCTTATATTATCTCCGACGGAAAGGCGGTCGGCATTGAAGATGAGCGCTTCTTTACCTTAGGCTATGCCAACTGGTTTGGCCTGCCGGCCCCGATCTGGCTGACCGTCGCCTGCCTGATTGTTTTTGGTTTACTGCTCAACAAAACCACCTTTGGCCGCAATACGCTGGCTATCGGTGGCAATGAAGAGGCGGCCCGTCTGGCGGGGGTGCCGGTGGTGCGGACCAAAATTATTATCTTCGTGATCTCAGGCGTGGTTTCTGCGGCCGCGGGGATTATCCTCGCCTCGCGCATGACCAGCGGCCAGCCGATGACCTCGATTGGCTATGAGCTGATCGTTATCTCAGCTTGCGTGCTGGGTGGCGTGTCGCTGAAAGGCGGGATCGGTAAGATCTCTTATGTGGTTGCCGGGATCCTGATCCTCGGCACCGTAGAGAACGCCATGAACCTGCTCAATATCTCGCCGTTCTCTCAGTACGTGGTGCGCGGGGTGATTCTGCTGGCGGCGGTTATCTTCGACCGTTATAAACAAAAAGCAAAACGGGCTGCTTAATAATCCCCCAACCTTTTAGTCTAATCCCTGATTATCGCCAGCGCCCGCTACGCTGGCGATAGCTATCAAAAATGGCGATCCCGGTCACACTGTCTATACTTACATGGCTAACAATCCGTTAACAACCAGCGTTGTGCTGGCCATGAAAGGAGGAGAACAGGGTGGCTGACAAGATATCTGTACCGCCTGTGCCAACCGAACATCATGCATTTTTCTTTGACCTCGACGGCACGCTTGCCGATATCAAACCTCATCCCGATCAGGTTGTTATCCCCACACAGGCGCTTCAGGCGCTGCGGCAGCTTGCGCAGCAGCACGGTGGGGCGGTGGCATTGATTTCAGGGCGCTCAATGGTTGAGCTTGATGCGCTTACCCATCCATACCGGCTGCCGCTGGCCGGTGTTCACGGGGCAGAACGCCGCGATATCAATGGTAAAACGCACATCGTCACGCTTCCTGATGCGCTGCTCCGGGAACTGGATGAGCAGCTGCGGGCGGCGCTGGAGACGATGCCGGGATGTGAGCTGGAACACAAAGGCATGGCGTTTGCGCTGCATTATCGCCAGGCGCCGACGTACCAGAGCGCGGCGCTATCGCTGGCGCAGGGGATTGTCAAACGTTACCCCATCCTCGCATTGCAGTTGGGTAAGTGCGTGGTGGAGATTAAGCCGCGTGGGGTCAATAAAGGGGAAGCGATTGCGACGTTTATGCAGGAGGCGCCGTTTCAGGGGCGTAAACCGGTATTCGTTGGCGACGATTTGACGGACGAAGCCGGGTTCAACGTCGTGAATCAGCTCGGCGGCATGTCGGTAAAAGTTGGCAAGGGCGACACCCAGGCGCAATGGCGTCTGCCGGATGTCGCGGCCGTTCAGCATTGGTTAATCAGCATCGCAAATAATAAGCAACAACCTGATGCGCAAAATGACAGGAGGGAGGGTTATGGGGCGCTTAGTCGTAATATCTAATCGTATTGCGCCACCGGATGATAAAAAGGCCAGCGCGGGTGGCCTGGCCGTGGGCATTTTGGGCGCGCTGAAGGCCGCCGGTGGATTATGGTTTGGCTGGAGCGGAGAGATTGGCGATGACCAGAAACCGCTAAACACGGTGACGCGAGGCAATATCACCTGGGCCTCGTTTACGCTCAATGAACGGGATCATGACGAATACTACAACCAGTTTTCCAACGCCGTGCTGTGGCCGGCATTTCACTATCGCCTGGATCTGGTGGACTTCCAGCGTCCGTCATGGGACGGCTATCTGCGGGTTAACGCCAACCTGGCGAAGAAGCTTCTCCCGCTGATTGAGCCCGATGATATTTTGTGGATTCATGATTATCATCTGCTGCCTTTTGCCAGCGAGCTGCGCAAGCTCGGGGTCAATAACCGTATCGGTTTCTTTTTGCACATTCCGTTCCCGACGCCAGAGATTTTTAACGCGCTGCCTCCGCATGCCGAGCTTCTTGAGCAGCTCTGTGACTACGATCTGCTTGGCTTCCAGACCGATAACGACAGAGTGGCGTTTCTTGATAGCGTCTCGCTACAGACCCGGGTAGTAACGCGAGATGGCCGACGCCATGAGGCATGGGGCAAACATTTCCGCACCGAGGTTTACCCGATAGGCATCGATCCTGACGAGATTGCGCGCAGTGCGAAGGGGCCGCTGCCGCCCAAACTGGCACAGCTGAAAAGCGAGCTTAAGGGGGTAAAAAATATCTTCTCCGTTGAGCGACTGGATTACTCTAAAGGCCTGCCGGAGCGCTTTCTCGCCTATGAAGCCCTGCTGGAGAAATACCCGCAGCACCATGGCAAGATTCGCTATACGCAGATTGCGCCAACCTCCCGCGGCGAAGTACAGGCCTATCAGGATATTCGCCATCAGCTGGAGACCGCCAGCGGCAGAATCAATGGCCAGTACGGACAGCTGGGCTGGACGCCGCTGTACTACCTGAATCAACATTTTGAACGCAAACTGTTGATGAAGATCTTCCGCTATTCCGATGTCGGGTTAGTGACGCCTCTACGCGACGGGATGAATCTGGTGGCGAAAGAGTTTATTGCTGCCCAGGATCCGCAGAACCCGGGCGTGCTGGTCCTGTCGCAGTTTGCCGGGGCGGCGAATGAGCTGACCAGTGCGCTGATCGTCAATCCCTACGATCGCGATGAGGTGGCCGCGGCGCTGGATCGTGGTCTGACGATGCCGCTGGCGGAACGCATTGCGCGTCATGCGGAGATGCTGGCGGTCATCAAGGATAACGATATCCATCATTGGCAGGAGCGGTTCATCAGCGATTTGCAGCAGATCGAACCGCGCAGTGAGGAGAGCCGATTGCAACGCAAAGTCTCAACTTTCCCCAAACTGGCGTAGCGCGGTAAGCGGGAAAAAGGCTGACGCCTTTGGCGTCAGCCTTTTTCCAGAGAGACCAGTAAAACGTCCACGCCGCTGCTGCCGACGATGCTTTTCGCCGAGCAGGTGGCGCGCGAAAACAGGCTGTGGTTGTGATTGCCACATATCACCAGGTCCACGTGATGCTGCTGGCAAAAATCTTTGATGTGGTGGCTGAGTTCGCCGCTGGCAATCGTCACGTTGTCGATAGGGTAATTGGCTTCTTTCGCCAGTCCGGAGAGAAAATCTCGCGTTTCTTCATGCATCAAGTCCCGCAGGTTTTCCAGCATCGGCGCAGCAAACTGGTTATATAACTCCGGATCGGTGGCCAGCGTGATCAGGCTGACTTTGGCATCCAGCGGACGTGCGATAGAGACCGCTTTATTGATAAGCACGCGGCTTTCCGGCGTTGGGGCGACGGCAACGAGCAGATGAGAATAGGACATCAGGCCTCCTTCAGATACGCGAATTAACCCTTCATACTTTCTTTACTCTCATTTTTTATCTCCCGCAATCCCTGTTCATCACACATTAAGCGACTGATTTCTGGTGGAGATAAATCACGTTTTCATCGACCAAGTTTTAGTTTTGGACATGCGTTTTGTTATAAAGGAAATGCTGTTTTATAAATAGGTGATGCGTGTTCGTCGACTCTTTGTATTTTTGCCATGGACGGGGGCGAGCTGGCAAAAACGAAAAGGTAACCCTGTTCTCATACTTCTACTGTAGCCATGTATCCACTCCCTTTTGGCTAAGCCAGAAAGCTTGTCGGAGTTCACTAAAAAAAAGACACAGGATTTACGGCGATGAAAACACGTAAAATCGGTTTAGTTAATTATCTGGCCTATGGCTCGGGCGACTTCCTCGGCGCCGGGACCACCGCGCTGACCGCGGCCTGGCTCCTCTACTTCTACACCACCTTCTGCGGCCTTTCCCCTATTGAAGCAACATTGATTTTTGCCACGGCGAGAGTGCTGGATGCGGTGATCAGCCCGCTGATGGGCTTTCTGACCGATAACTTTGGGACCACGTGGCTCGGCAAACGCTTTGGCCGACGTAAGTTCTTTATTCTGCTCGGCATCCCCTGCGTGTTCAGCTACTCCATCATGTGGGTTGGCGATATGGGATTCTGGTATTACCTGCTCACCTATCTGCTGTTCGATATTGTCTACACCATGATTCTGGTGCCGTATGAAACGCTGGTACCGGAAATGACGGATGATTTTAAACAAAAAACCAAATTCTCCGGCGCGCGTATTTCGATGGCGCAGATGTCGGCCATTCTGGCGTCATTCCTGCCGGGCATTCTGCTGACCCAGTTTGGTAAGGACAATGCGGTTTCCTTTTTCTACGCAAGTCTCGTCTTCTCCGTGCTGTGCGCGCTGATGCTGACCTTCGTCTGGTTCTTTACCTGGGAACGTCCGCGGGAAGAGTGGTCCGAAGCCGCGCTGCGGGCGGAAGAAGAGAAGCGCAATTTGTCTTTGGCTCAGAGCCTCAATCGCCTGTTTATTGAGCTGAGTTCGACGCTGCGGATTAAGATTTTCCGCCAGCACCTGGGGATGTACCTTGGCGGCTATATCGCTCAGGACGTCTTTAATGCCGTGTTTACCTACTACGTGGTGTTTGTGCTGATGCAGGAGGCCTCAATGGCGTCCAACCTGCTGGGCACCATGGCTATCTTCCAGTTTATTGCCGTCATCGCCATGATTCCGCTCTGTATTCGCTTCGGGCCCGCCCCTTCGTATCGTATGGTGGTCGTGCTGTTTGGCCTGAGCTCGCTGTCCTACGCGATTCTCTATTACGCCGGACTGAGCGATGTCTACTCGCTGCTGCTGTTGATCTCTGCCGTCGCGGGACTTGGGCGTGGCGGAATCAACTATGTGCCATGGAATACCTACACCTATATCGCGGATGTGGATGAGGTCATCACCGGGCAGCGTCGTGAAGGGATTTTTGCCGGCATTATGACGCTGACGCGCAAAGCCTCTCAGGCCGGCGCGGTGATGCTGGTGGGTATCATTATGCAGCTCTCGGGGTTTGTTTCCGGGCAGAAGACCCAGCCCTATGAAGTGAGCCATACCATCCTGTTGATCCTGAGCGTCGGCACGCTGGCGGTGCTGGCCTGCGGTTTCCTCGTCTCCCTGCGCTTCAGGCTCAATCTTGCCACGCATAGCGTGCTGCGGGCGGAGACGCTCAAAATGCGTCGCTCGGGCCGCGCACAGCCAGAGCTGGCGACAGCGGAAGATCGCGCGGTGGTTGAGATGCTGGCCGGCATGCCGTTCGACGCGCTGTGGGGAAATAACAATATTGGTTATCTGAACCGCAATAAACCTGCCGCGCCATCGCTGAAGCAGGGTGCTGAAATGAAATCGACATACAACAGAGGGTAAAGAGATGAAGGTGTGGCCTGTCAAACATAGCCCGTTACTGCGTCAGCCGGCGCATTTTATTAGCCGCCATGAACTGCAGTCGCTGATCCAAAAAGTGACCCATAATCTGGTCAATATTCGCGATGAAGCGGGGACGTTTCTGCTGCGGCTGGACGACGGGCGGGTCATTGATACCAAAGGGTGGGCCGGTTGGGAGTGGACGCATGGCGTAGGTTTGTACGGTATTCATCAGTACTACCAGCAGACCGGGGACACGGCGATGCGCGATATTATCGACAGCTGGTTTGCCGATCGCTTCGCCGAAGGGGCGACCACGAAGAACGTTAATACCATGGCCCCATTCCTGACCCTGGCCTGGCGCTACGAAGAGACCGGGAGACCGGAGTATCTGCCCTGGCTCGATAGCTGGGCGGAGTGGGCGATGCATGAGATGCCGCGCACGGAGCATGGGGGAATGCAGCACATCACGCTGGCGGAAGAGAACCATCAGCAGATGTGGGACGATACGCTGATGATGACCGTACTGCCGCTGGCTAAAATCGGCAAATTGCTCAATCGTCCGCAGTATGTGGAAGAGGCGGTGTATCAGTTTTTACTTCACGTTCAGAACCTGATGGATCGGGAAACCGGGCTGTGGTTTCACGGCTGGAGCTATGACGGTCAGCATAACTTCGCCCGCGCTCGCTGGGCGCGGGGTAACAGCTGGCTGACGATGGTGATCCCCGATTTCCTTGAACTGGTTGATTTACCTGAGCACAGCGCCGTCAGACGCTATTTGATCCAGGTGCTGAATGCGCAAATTGCCGCGCTGGCAAAATGTCAGGATGACAGCGGCCTGTGGCATACGCTGCTGGACGATCCGCACTCGTACCTGGAAGCATCGGCCACCGCCGGATTTGCCTATGGCATTCTGAAAGCGGTGCGTAAGCGCTATGTCGCGGCGGAGTACGCCGAGGTGGCGGAGAAGGCGATTCGCGGGGTGGTGAAAAATATCTCCCCGGAAGGCGAGCTGTTACAGACCTCGTTTGGGACCGGGATGGGCGGCAATCTCGACTTTTACCGCGAGATCCCGCTGACTTCGATGCCGTATGGTCAGGCAATGGCGATATTGTGTCTGACGGAGTATTTGCGCAAATACTTCTAAGGCAGGATTTGCTCGCCCTGACAGACGCTGACAAGCACCGCGCCATCAGGCATTTCCCCGGCAGCGCGCGGCTAGCCGGGGCGACAAAATCCCCCGCCGACTTACATCCGCTCGACGGTTTCAATACCCAGCGTATCCAGACCCTGTTTCAGGGTTCTGGCCGTCAGCTGCGCCAGCTTCAGACGGCTGTTGCGTGCGGCTTCGCTCTCGGCGGTGATAATCGGGCAATGCTCGTAGAAACCGGAGAACAGGCCCGCCAGATCGTAGAGATAGGCGCACATGACGTGCGGCGTGCCTTCGCGGGCCACAACGGTCAGCGTCTCTTCGAACTGCAGCAGGCGCGCGGCCAGCTGCGCTTCGCGCGCTTCGGTAATGATCACCGGTGCCGCAGCCAGCGCCTGCTCGTCAACTTCCGCTTTACGGAAGACGGAGAGCACGCGGGTATAGGCATACTGCATATACGGCGCGGTGTTGCCTTCGAAGGCCAGCATGTTATCCCAGTCAAATACGTAATCGGTGGTCCGGTTTTTGGACAGATCGGCATACTTCACTGCGCCAATACCGACCGCATTGGCCAGCTGTTCCAGCTCATCGGCAGGCATGTCCGGATTTTTCTCGGCCACCAGGCGGCGCGCGCGTTCCAGCGCTTCATCCAGCAGATCCGCCAGCTTCACGGTACCGCCGGCGCGAGTTTTGAACGGCTTCCCGTCTTTGCCCAGCATCATGCCGAACATGTGATGTTCCAGCGGCACGGATTCCGGTACATAGCCCGCTTTACGCACGATCGTCCACGCCTGCATCAGGTGCTGGTGCTGACGGGAATCGATGTAGTAGAGCACCCGGTCGGCGTGCAGCGTTTCATAACGATACTTCGCACAGGCGATATCGGTAGTGGTGTAGAGGTAGCCGCCATCCTTTTTCTGGATGATGACGCCCATCGGTTCGCCTTCCTTGTTTTTGTACTCATCAAGGAACACCACGGTCGCGCCTTCGCTCTCGACGGCCAGACCTTTGGCTTTCAGATCGGCAACAATGCCCGGCAGCATCGGGTTGTAGAGACTTTCACCCATGACGTCATCGCGGGTCAGGGTGACGTTCAGACGATCGTAGGTAATCTGGTTTTGGGTCATGGTGATGTCAACCAGCTTGCGCCACATCTCCAGGAAGTAAGCATCGCCACCCTGGAGTTTTACTACGTAGTTACGGGCGCGTTCGGCAAAAACTTCATCTTCGTCATAATGCTTTTTCGCATCGCGGTAGAAGCCTTCGAGGTCGGACAGCGCCATTTCACCGGCGTTTTCCTGCTGCTGTTTTTCCAGCCAGGCGATCAGCATGCCGAACTGAGTGCCCCAGTCGCCGACGTGGTTCGCACGGATCACCTTATGACCGAGGAATTCAAGCGTACGGACGGCAGCGTCACCGATGATGGTGGAACGCAGATGGCCGACGTGCATCTCTTTGGCGACGTTCGGGGCGGAGTAGTCAACGACGATAGTTTGCGCCTGCGGCCGGGCGACGCCCAGACGCTCAGACGCCAGCGCGCTGTTCACATTTTCCGCTAAAAAGGCCGGATCGAGGAAAATATTGATAAAGCCGGGCCCGGCGATTTCAACCTTGTTAGCAATCCCGTTAAGGTCGAGATGAGACAGTACCTGCTCTGCGAGTTGTCGCGGCGCCATACCCAGTTTTTTCGCTACTGCCATCACGCCGTTGGCCTGATAGTCGCCGAACTGGATTTTTGCTGACTGGCGGACCTGAGGTTCGCAATCGGCAGGCGCACCTGCCGCGATCAGGGCCTGGCTGACTTTTTCTGAGAGAAGAGCCTGAATATTCACCGGAATACCTTACGTTTAAGGCGCTATAACCCCTGTGGGGCAGCGCCGGAATGTGGACAAATTAGGGCAGGAGTATACTGCATTTGCGCCCATGCGTCAGCACCGTGCGCGCGTTGCCGGGCAGCACGCTTAATGAATAGCCACTCGGCGAACCCCACAGAAGATTCCCGGTTGGTCGCCGCCGGGAAACACGCTAAATTACCCCCCTTTGACGTGCATTGAGGTGCAGTATGGCAAACTGGCAGCAAATTGATGAGCTTAACGATATTTCCGCGGATCTGCCGCGTTTCACCGACGCGCTAAGCGGGCTGGCCGACCGACTTGGGTTGGATATCGCGCCGCTGGATGCCGACCATATTTCCCTGCGCTGCCACCAAAACGCCACGGCAGAGCGCTGGCGTCGCGGTTTTGAACAATGCGGCACGCTGCTGTCGGAAAACACGATCAACGGTCGACCTATCTGCCTGTTCAAACTGGATGAGCCGGTTTCGGTGGCCCACTGGCGTTTCAGCGTGGTTGAGCTGCCGTGGCCGGGCGAGAAACGCTATCCGCATGAAGGATGGGAGCACGTTGAGATTGTGCTGCCGGGCGAGCCGGATGCGCTCAATGCTCGCGCGCTGGCGCTGCTGTCTGATGAGGGATTGAGTCAGCCGGGGATTTTTGTCAAAACCAGCTCGCCGAAAGGAGAGCGCGAACGGCTGCCAAACCCGACCCTGGCGGTGACGGATGGCCGCGTCACGATTAAATTTCACCCGTGGTCAATTGAGCAAATTGTCGCCAGCGAACAATCTGATGCGTAACAGTGTGAAGCGACGCGGTTTTTGAACGGATAAATCATGACATGCTGTGTTGCCCGCAGCGTAAAGGAGAAGGAAATGACGCTACTGGAAGTCTGCTGTTATAGCATGGCCTGTGCGCAAGAGGCGCAGCGCTGTGGAGCCGATCGCATTGAGCTCTGCGCCGCGCCGCATGAAGGGGGATTAACCCCGTCGCTGGGCGTGCTGAAAACAGTACGCGAAACGGTGACCATTCCGGTGCATCCGATTATTCGCCCGCGCGGTGGTGATTTTTGCTACACCGAAAGCGAGTTTGCGGCGATGCTCGACGATGTGGCGACGGTCAGGGAGCTGGGTTTTCCCGGCGTGGTCATCGGGGTGTTAGATGTGGATGGTCGGGTCGATACCGCGCGCATGCAAAAAATTAAGGCGGCGGCCGGTTCGCTGGCGGTCACGTTCCACCGGGCTTTTGATATGTGTGCGGATCCGTATCAGGCTTATCGCACGCTGGCCGATTCCGGCGTTGCCCGTATCCTGACATCGGGTCAGCAGGCCAGCGCTGAAAAAGGTCTTTCATTAATTACGGAACTTATTGCCCTGGGGGATACTCCAACCATTATGGCTGGTGCAGGTGTTCGAGCGGCCAACCTGGCGAAGTTTCTTCAGGCAGGTGTCAAAGAGGTCCACAGCTCGGCCGGACACTGGGTGCCATCGCCAATGCGCTTCCGTCATTCCGGATTATCGATGTCCGCCGATGCCGACGCAGATGAATATTCACGCTATGCCGTTAATGGCGTAGCGGTGGCAGAAATGAAGCAAATCATTTCTGCGCAGAGAAGTTAAACCGTTTTTTGCTGCACATCATGTCGCCCAATATGATGATTGCCCGTACCAGGCCCCTGCAATTTCAACAGGGGTCTTTTTTTCACCTTTATTTGCCCCCGGCTGACTTTTTCGCCAGCGATTGCTGGGTCTCAGGTTTGTTGGCAATAATCACCGCGCGCACCGGCGCCGGGTAACCTTCAAGCGTTTTACTGCTGTCTTCGGGGTCGAGGAAGTCAGCCAGCGACTCCGTAATCATCCATTCGGTACGGCGCTGCTCTTCGGTGGTGGTGGCGCAGACATCGACAATCCGCACATTGACAAATCCGCACTTCTCCAGCCACATTTTCAACGCCGCGGCCGACGGAATAAAGTAGACGTTGCGCATCTGCGCATAGCGGTCGCCTGGTACCAGAACGCTATTTTCATCCCCTTCGACCACCAGCGTCTCCAGCACCAGTTCGCCACCGTCGACCAGCTGATCTTTGAGCTGCCATAAATGGTCGAGCGGCGAGCGGCGATGGTACAGCACGCCCATCGAAAAGACGGTATCGAAGGCGTTGAGCGCCGGAAGCTGCTCAATGCCCAGCGGCAACAGGTGGGCGCGCTGATCGTTACCCAGCAGCTTACGCACCGCTTCAAACTGGCATAAAAACAGCTGCGTCGGGTCAATCCCGACCGCCAGATGCGCGCCGGCGCCGATCATGCGCCACATGTGGTAGCCGCTGCCGCAGCCAACGTCGAGAATCGTGCGCCCGGTCAGATCGGACAGATGCGGCAGCACGCGCTCCCATTTCCAGTCAGAACGCCATTCGGTATCGATATTCACGCCGTAAAGCGAGTAGGGCCCTTTGCGCCAGGGCATCAGGTTTTTCAGCAGGTTCTCTACGCGCAGCCGATGGCCTTCGCTTAGCGGCGCTTCGCTTTCGGCGGTGACGCTATGCAGCAGGTCCAGACGATACGGGGCCAGCTCCGGCAGAAACTCTACGGCCCGTTCCCACTCGCGGAATTTGCCGTGCAGAGCTTCCCGTTGCCACGCCGCGACCTGGGCAGGGAGCGTCTCCAGCCAGTGAGATAGCGGGCTGAGAGCGATGCGTTGATAAAAATGATTGAAATCGATCATGCTTTTTCCTCTGATTTCACCGCCACCAGTGAACCAAAGTTAAAGCACTGGAACCACAATTCGGCATGTTCAAACCCGGCTTTATGCAGGCGGGCTTTGTGCGTTTCGACCGAATCGGTCAACATGACGTTTTCCAGCATGCTGCGCTTCTGGCTGATTTCCAGCTCGCTGTAGCCATTGGCACGCTTAAAGTCGTGATGCATGTTGAACAGCAGTTCGCCAACATGCGCATCTTCGAAACTGAATTTTTCGGACAGCACCAGCGCGCCCCCGGGATTCAGCCCCTGGTAAACCTTATCCAGAATAGCCTGGCGTTCATCGGGGGCCAGAAACTGAATGGTAAAGTTCAGCACTACCATGGAGGCGTTGTCGATGGTGATATCACGAATATCGCCTTCCACAACCTCGACGGGCGTCGGCGCTTTATAGGCATCGATGTGGCGACGGCAGCGTTCGACCATCGCCGAAGAGTTATCCACCGCCACAATTTTGCAGCCAGGGTGGGCAATGTTACGCCGGATAGAGAGCGTTGCCGCTCCAAGCGAGCAGCCGAGGTCATAAACCTGGGTATCGGGCTGAACGAAGCGTTCAGCCAGCATGCCGATCATAGAAATGATATTGGAATAGCCGGGCACGGAGCGCTGGATCATATCCGGGAAGACTTCAGCAACCCGTTCATCAAAGGTCCAGTCGCCGAGGCTGGCAATCGGCGCGGAAAAAAGCGTATCGCGGTGAGACATAACGTTAAACCCGAAAAAACGAAAACGGCGTATTGTGCGCTAATGTAAGGAGAAAACCAACTCCCAGGGCATATACCACAGATTCGCGAGCACCATCAGCAACAGGGCGCACCAGGTGGCGCTCATTCCGGAGCGACGCCAGCTGAAGAGCCGGTGGTGAAAACCGTAAGAGTGCATCAGTCGTCCGGCAATCAGCAAAATACCGCAGACGTGCACCATCCAGTTCTGCGCGCCATTCATCTCCATAAACAGCAGCAGGATGATGCCAATGGGGACATACTCAACGGCGTTGCCGTGCACGCGGATAGCAACCTGCAGCTCGCTAAACCCTCCGTCACCATACCCGACGTGGTATTGCGTGCGCAGACGTACAACATCAAAAGAAAACTTAATTAGCAATAACGCACCCAACACCGCGTACAGCGCGCTGACCATACAAAAAACTCCCTTTCACTCTTTCAGATGGCTCCGATTAGCATAGCAGGATATCAGAAAAGCGCGGTTTGCTGCGGAATTGACGGTGCGGTCCCGACCTCTGGCATCACCCGGCGCAAATCTTCCCAAAGCGTGCTGACCAGCTCCGGGGCCTGCGCGATGTCCGGGGTGTGGAGAAATAAATAGGGCGTTGTCGACTGGCTCCATTGGGGTAAGGTCTGCAGCCAGACGCCAAACAGCCGGTGATTGTGGGCCATGTCGTCGCTGCCGATAAAGCGAACCAGCGGATTCCCCGCCGTGACCACGGCATGAACCGGAAGTTTGGGTTTTTTACGCTGGGCGTCGATCATGGCCGGATTTCGCGCGAGGGCGCTATGCACCGGGCGGCTGTCGAGGATGGCGCGATTCACGTGACGTTGATGCAGCCCGCGATTGAGCGCCTTTTCGGCGTCCCCTTTGGCGAAAAACTCTGGATGCCGTACTTCGACGCCATAGGTGAATTGGGTCGGCAGCGTATCGAGAAAGTGCCACAGGGCAGGGAGGTCTCCGGGGCCAAAGGTGGCGGGCAGCTGCAGCCAGTACTGGCCAATACGCGTTTCCAGCGGCGCCAGACGAGTAAAAAACTCGTGGCTCAGGTCGTCGCAATGGCGCAGAGCGGCCTGATGCGAAATGGTGGCCGGAAATTTAAAGCAGAAGCGAAAATTATCGTGAGTTTGCTCATACCAGCGGGCGACAATCTCCGCCTTCGGCAGGGCGTAAAGGGTCGTATTACCCTCCACGCAGTTAAAGTGGCGAGCATAGTCTGCAAGGCTGGTGATGCCCAGACGCACCCACTTCGGGTGCGACCATTGCGGGAGCCCGATATAAATCATAAGGCGGCGAGGACGTCCTCGGTGCTGCGCACGCGGGCGATGCGCGGGAAAATATGCGTCATGCTGCCCTGGTGCTGCTCGGCAGAGGCGGCGCTGCAGGCGTCTTCGACGATAACCAGGTTGAAGCCCAGCTCCCAGGCATTACGCGCGGTGGATTCAACGCCGATGTTGGTGGAGATGCCGCAGAGAATAAGGGTATCAACACCGCGACGACGTAGCTGCAGCTCGAGGTCGGTACCATAGAAGGCGCCCCACTGGCGTTTGGTGACTTCGATATCGCCGTCCTGTTTGCCCAGCGCCTGCGGGTAGGTCCACCAGTTATCCGGCAGCGCGTGCCCGCCGGCCTGCGCGTCAACCGGTTGCTTTAGCGCTTCGGCAAAATCAGCGGACCAGCCAACGCGGACCATGATGACCGGCGAGCCTTGCTGACGGCACTTTTCAGCCAGACGGGCCGCGCGCGTTACCACGTCATCGGCACGATGCGGCCCACCGGCGAAGGGCAAAATACCCTCTTGCAGATCGATGACAACGAGCGCAGTTTTTTTCGCATTGAGTTCTAACATGGTATCCCCGTATCTTCTTCTGTGGTTTGACCGTTACAATACCGTTGCCGATCCGGCTCATGGGTAACAATTTTTGTTAATTTTTGTGAGCACAGGCAATAAGCGTACAGCAAAGCAACGTACAAACTGCATCGGGCTTATCGTGCGGCGGAAATTCTATTATAATGACCGCCTTTTTTCATTCAGTTGTGACATTCAGCTAAAGCTGCGACTCCGTCGCCTGCGAGGCAGGCAACAATCCGCCTGCGGCTAAGTTAAGGGATATCTCATGCGTACAGAATATTGCGGACAGCTACGTCTGTCCCACGTGGGGCAGCAGGTGACTCTGTGTGGTTGGGTCAACCGTCGTCGTGATCTTGGTAGCCTTATCTTCATTGATATGCGTGACCGCGAAGGCATCGTGCAGGTGTTTTTCGATCCGGATCGTGCGGAGGCGTTAAAGCTGGCTTCCGAACTGCGCAATGAGTTTTGCATCCAAATCACCGGTACCGTGCGTGCGCGCGACGAAAAAAACGTCAACAGCGAGATGGCTACGGGCGACATCGAAGTGCTGGCCTCTTCGCTGACGATCATCAACCGTGCAGAAGCGCTGCCGCTTGACTCCAATCACGTCAACACCGAAGAAGCGCGTCTGAAATACCGTTACCTGGACCTGCGTCGTCCGGAAATGGCTCAGCGTCTGAAAACCCGTGCGAAAATCACCAGCTTCGTGCGCCGCTTTATGGACGATCACGGTTTCCTCGATATCGAAACCCCGATGCTGACCAAAGCGACCCCGGAAGGCGCGCGCGACTATCTGGTGCCGAGCCGCGTTCACAAAGGCAAATTCTACGCGCTGCCGCAGTCTCCTCAGCTGTTTAAACAGCTGCTGATGATGTCCGGCTTTGACCGTTACTATCAGATAGTGAAATGCTTCCGTGACGAAGACCTGCGTGCAGACCGCCAGCCGGAATTCACCCAGATCGATGTGGAAACCTCCTTTATGACCGCGCCGCAGGTGCGTGAAGTTATGGAAGAGCTGGTTCACCAGCTGTGGCTGGACGTGAAAGGCGTCGACCTGGGCAAATTCCCGGTGATGACCTTTGCGGAAGCCGAGCGCCGCTTCGGTTCCGATAAGCCGGATCTGCGTAACCCGATGGAGCTGGTCGATATTGCCGACCTGGTGAAGGCCGTAGAGTTTGCCGTCTTCTCCGGCCCGGCCAATGATGCCAAAGGGCGCGTCGCTGCGCTGCGCGTACCGGGTGGCGCTGCGCTGACCCGTAAACAAATTGATGAGTATGGCAAGTTCGTCCAGATCTATGGCGCGAAAGGCCTGGCGTACATGAAAGTCAACGAGCGTGCGAAAGGTCTCGAAGGCATCAACAGCCCGGTAGCGAAATTCCTCAACGCAGAGATCGTCGACGCCATTCTTGAGCGCACCGGCGCCCAGGATGGCGACATGATTTTCTTCGGCGCGGACAATAAGAAAGTGGTTGCCGATGCGCTGGGTGCGCTGCGTCTGAAGCTGGGTAAAGACCTGAGCCTGACCGACGAAACCAAATGGGCGCCGCTGTGGGTTATCGACTTCCCGATGTTCGAAGATGATGGTGAAGGCGGTCTGACCGCGATGCACCACCCGTTCACTTCGCCGAAAGACATGACTGCGGATGAACTGAAAACCGCGCCGGAAACGGCGATCGCTAACGCCTACGATATGGTGATCAACGGGTATGAAGTGGGCGGCGGTTCCGTCCGTATCCACAATGGCGACATGCAGCAGACCGTCTTCGGTATTCTGGGCATCAACGAACAGGAACAGCGTGAAAAATTCGGCTTCCTGCTGGACGCGCTGAAGTACGGTACGCCGCCGCACGCGGGTCTGGCCTTCGGTCTTGACCGTCTGACCATGCTGCTGACCGGTACCGATAATATCCGTGACGTTATTGCCTTCCCGAAAACGACCGCCGCGGCCTGTCTGATGACCGAAGCGCCGAGCTTTGCTAACCCGACATCCCTGGGTGAGTTAGGTATTCAGGTTGTGGCGAAAGAGACAAAAGAGTCTCTGGAGAATAAGTAAGATGTCATTCAAGCTTCCCGTTTCCGTTCTGGTGGTCATTTATGCCGAAGATACGAAGCGGGTGCTGATGTTGCAGCGACGCGACGATCCCGCTTTCTGGCAGTCGGTAACCGGCAGCCTGGAAGCGGGGGAGACCGCAGCGCAAGCCGCCGTGCGTGAAGTAAAGGAAGAGGTCGCGATTGATGTTGCTCATGAGCAGCTGACCTTAATGGACTGTCAGCGCACGGTGGATTTCGAGATTTTTTCTCATTTACGTCATCGCTACGCGCCGGGCGTTGAGCGCAATACGGAATTTTGGTTCTGTCTTGCGCTCCCTCATGAACGCCAGATTGTCTTTACGGAACATCTGGATTACCGCTGGGTCAATGCGGCAGAAGCCGCCGCCCTGACCAAGTCGTGGAGTAACCGGCAGGCGATTGAAGAATTTGTAATTAACGCCGACTAGTCTTCCCAGCCATTTGCAGGTCGAAAGGCTGCGGGAAGCAGGCATTTTTGGAGAGTTTTTTATGGCAGGTCATAGTAAATGGGCCAACACCAAACACCGCAAAGCGGCACAGGATGCCAAGCGCGGTAAGATCTTTACTAAAATCATTCGTGAGCTGGTTACCGCTGCGCGTCTGGGCGGCGGCGATGTCGCTTCTAACCCGCGTTTGCGTGCGGCAGTAGATAAAGCACTGTCCAACAACATGACCCGCGACACCCTGAACCGTGCTATCGCCCGTGGCGTTGGCGGCGATGATGACGCGAACATGGAAACCATCATTTATGAAGGTTACGGCCCTGGCGGCACCGCGGTCATGGTTGAATGCCTGAGCGACAACCGCAACCGTACCGTTGCCGAAGTGCGCCATGCCTTCAGCAAAACCGGCGGCAACCTCGGCACCGATGGCTCCGTAGCCTATCTGTTCAGCAAAAAAGGGGTCATCTCTTTTGAAGCCGGCGACGAAGACGTGATCATGGAAGCCGCGCTGGAAGCTGGCGCGGAAGACGTTGTGACCTATGACGACGGCGCGATTGACGTGTATACCGCGTGGGAAGAGATGGGCGCGGTGCGCGATGCGCTGGAAGCGGCTGGCCTGAAGGCTGATGCGGCTGAAGTCTCCATGATTCCTTCGACCAAGGCGGATATGGATGCGGAAACGGCACCCAAACTGCTGCGTCTGATCGATATGCTGGAAGACTGCGACGACGTGCAGGAAGTGTATCATAACGGCGAGATCTCTGATGAGGTCGCCGCAACGCTCTAATGTTGCTGACCGTTAAATCACTAACCGGAGGTGCGTGATGGCCATTATTCTCGGCATTGACCCGGGGTCACGCATTACCGGTTATGGCGTTATTCGTCAGGTCGGGCGGCAGCTGAGCTATCTTGGCAGCGGCTGTATTCGGACCAAAGTCGACGATTTACCGTCGCGCCTGAAGCTGATTTACGCAGGCGTGACGGAAATTATCACCCAGTTTCAGCCGGACTATTTCGCCATCGAGCAGGTGTTTATGGCGAAAAACGCCGACTCGGCGCTGAAGCTGGGGCAGGCGCGCGGCGTGGCGATTGTCGCGGCGACGAATCAGGACCTGCCGGTGTTCGAGTATGCCGCGAGGCAGGTTAAGCAAACCGTTGTCGGCATCGGCAGCGCGGAAAAAAGCCAGGTGCAGCACATGGTGCGCACGCTGCTTAAGCTTCCCGCCAACCCCCAGGCGGACGCGGCGGATGCGCTGGCTATCGCCATTACCCACTGCCACGTCAGTCAGAACGCGGCTCAGATCAGCGAGACGCGGCTCAATCTGGCGCGTGGGCGCTTACGATAACGTCAAATCAGGCTGGATATTCATCCAGCCTTTTTTTATGATACCGCAGATACTTTAGCCCTTAACGCAGGAGCTCCATGTGATAGGCAGACTCAGAGGCATCGTTCTCGAAAAACAACCCCCGCTTGTATTACTGGAAACGGGAGGCGTAGGCTATGAAGTACATATGCCAATGACCTGTTTTTATGAACTGCCGGATGTGGGCAACGAGGCCATCGTTTTTACCCATTTTGTCGTTCGCGAAGATGCGCAGCTGCTCTATGGTTTTAATAACAAGCAGGAACGCACCCTGTTCAAAGAGCTGATTAAAACCAACGGCGTCGGGCCAAAGCTGGCGCTGGCGATCCTCTCCGGTATGTCGGCGCAGCAGTTTGTTAACGCCGTAGAGCGCGAGGAGCTGGCTGCCCTGGTGAAACTGCCGGGTATCGGTAAGAAAACCGCTGAGCGTCTGATTGTTGAAATGAAAGACCGGTTCAAAGGTCTGCACGGCGATCTGTTTACGCCGGCGACGGATCTGGTGCTGACTTCACCGGCGGGTCCGTCTGATGACGATGCGGAGCAGGAAGCGGTTGCTGCGCTGGTGGCGCTGGGCTATAAACCTCAGGAGGCCAGCCGGATGGTGAGTAAAATCGCTCGCCCGGATGCCAACAGTGAAATGCTAATTCGCGAAGCGCTCCGCGCCGCGTTGTGAGGTAAGGGATGATTGAAGCAGACAGGCTGGTATCGGCAGACAGCGCCGGGTTTGAAGAGACGGCCGACCGCGCAATCCGCCCGAAATTGCTGGCAGAGTATGTCGGTCAACCGCAGGTGCGTTCGCAAATGGAGATTTTTATCCAGGCGGCAAAGCTGCGCGGGGACGCACTCGATCACCTGCTGATCTTTGGTCCACCGGGGCTGGGAAAGACGACGCTGGCAAACATCGTCGCCAATGAGATGGGCGTCAACCTGCGAACCACCTCCGGTCCGGTGCTTGAGAAGGCGGGTGACCTGGCCGCCATGCTCACCAACCTCGAACCCCACGATGTGCTGTTTATTGATGAAATACACCGCCTCTCGCCGGTAGTGGAAGAGGTGCTGTATCCGGCAATGGAAGACTATCAGCTGGATATTATGATCGGCGAAGGGCCTGCGGCGCGGTCGATCAAAATCGATCTGCCGCCGTTTACCCTGATTGGCGCCACGACGCGCGCGGGGTCATTAACTTCGCCGCTGCGTGACCGTTTCGGGATTGTACAGCGCCTCGAGTTTTACCAGGTTCCTGACCTGCAGCATATCGTCAGCCGCAGCGCGCGCTTTATGGGGCTGGAAATGAGCGACGAAGGTGCGCTGGAGGTGGCCCGCCGCGCGCGCGGCACGCCGCGTATCGCCAACCGCCTGCTGCGCCGGGTACGTGACTTTGCCGAAGTGCGCCATGATGGCACCATTTCGCTGGAGATTGCCGCTCAGGCGCTGGACATGCTGAATGTTGATGCGGAAGGGTTCGACTATATGGACCGCAAACTTCTGCTGGCGGTCATCGATAAATTCTTCGGCGGCCCCGTCGGCCTGGATAACCTGGCGGCGGCGATTGGCGAAGAGCGGGAAACTATCGAAGATGTTCTGGAACCGTATCTGATCCAGCAAGGCTTTTTGCAGCGCACGCCGCGTGGGCGTATGGCGACGGTACGCGCCTGGAATCACTTCGGTATTACGCCGCCGGCAATGCCGTAACCTGGCTGCCGGCAGATGAGCGGTGAGCTTGTTCCGGCAGGGCAGGGATGAGGACCCCGGTCAACTCGCCGCGACCGGGGAAGAGGGCGCGGCTCAGGCGGCCGATTTTTTCATCATGCTGAAGATAAACAGCAGCGCGGCGCACAGCACCACGGACGGGCCGGCGGGGGTGTCGTAAAACGCCGAGAAGGTCAGTCCACCGGTCACCGCGATAATCCCCACCCCAACGGCAGCGGCGGCCATCTGTTCCGGCGTACGGGCAAAGCGGCGCGCCGTGGCGGCAGGAATGATCAGCAGCGAGGTAATAATCAACGCGCCGACGAACTTCATGGCGACGCCAATGGTCAGCGCGGTGACCAGCATTAACAGCAGTTTCACCCGCTGCAGCTTCACGCCATCGACAAACGCCAGATCGGGGCTGATGGTCATCGACAGCAGGTTGCGCCACTGCCAGAGCAGGATAGCCAGCACAATCACCACGCCAATGGCGATAGAGATCAAATCTTCCGGCGTTACCGCCAGTAAATCGCCAAACAGATAGGCCATCAGGTCGACGCGAATATTCGACATCAGGCTAACCACCACCAGACCAAGCGACAGCGCGCTGTGCGCCATAATCCCCAATAAGGTATCGAGCGCCAGATGCGGACGTTTTTCCAGCCACACCAGACCGCCTGCCAGCATTAAGGTCACGGCGATCACCGCATAAAACGGATTGACGTTAAGCAACAGCCCGAAGGCCACGCCAAGCAAAGAGGCATGCGCTAAGGTATCGCCGAAATAGGACATCCGGCGCCAGACCACAAACGACCCGAGCGGGCCTGCCGCACAGGCAAGCATCATCCCGGCCAGCCAGCCGGGTAACAGAAGTTCAATCATCAGCGCTCATTTCCCCTACGCAGTACGATCCGCCCCTGCAGGTCATGGCGGTGATTATGATGGTGACGATAGATTCCCAGCTGTTCCGCCCCACGCTGGCCAAACATCGAGATAAACTGCGGATGCGTGGAGACCACTTCCGGGGTGCCGGAACAGCAAATATGTTGATTCAGGCACAGCACCTCATCGGTTTTTGCCATCACCAGATGCAGGTCGTGGGAGACCATCAGCACCGAGCAATCAAGCTCCTGGCGCAGCTGGTTTATCAGATCGTACAGGGCAACCTGCCCGTTAACGTCGACGCCCTGCGTGGGTTCATCCAGCACCAGCAGCTGCGGCTGGTTCAGCAGGGCCCGGGCCAGCAGCACGCGCTGGGTTTCGCCACCGGAGAGTTTTTGCATCGGCGCTTCAATCAGGTGCCCGGCCTGGACACGTTTCAGCGCCGGCAGGATGTCCTGCTTGCGGGTGCCGGGACGTAAGCGCATGAACCGGCTAACGGTCAGCGGCATCGTGGCATCCAGATGCAGTTTTTGCGGGACGTAGCCAATCCGCAGATTGTTCTCGCGCTTGATAACACCGTCACTCGGTGCTACCAGTCCAAGAACCACCCGCACGAGCGTGGATTTGCCTGCGCCATTAGGGCCGAGTAAGGTCAAAATTTTGCCGGGCTTTAGCGTCAGCGAAATGTCAGACAGTACGCGTCGTTGGCCGAAGGCGACCGAGACGTTTTCGAGAGTTACAAGATTTGTCATGTCAAATTAAGGGTTGCACAAGCGAGTGAATGTTATAATATCACATCTTTCTCATTCATTACGATGACTAGACGCATTATGTTACATAAAAATACGCTTCTTTGCGCTGGACTTAGCGCCGTTTTTTTGTTCGCTCAGACCTCTACGGCGAATGCTGCCGTGGTTACCTCAATGAAACCCTTAGGCTTTATCGCTTCCGCTATCGCGGATGGGGTCACGGAGACCCAGGTGCTCCTGCCTGACGGTGCCTCAGAGCATGATTATTCACTGCGTCCTTCCGATGCAAAACGCTTACAGAACGCAGACTTAGTGGTCTGGATTGGTCCAGAGATGGAAGCGTTCATGGACAAGTCAACGCAAAGCATTGCGTCGAATAAAAAGGTGACCATCGCTGAGCTTGCCGGCGTGAAACCGCTGCTCATGAAAGGGGCGGATGACGACGATGACGATCATGGCCACGAACACGCCGCAGGTGAAAATAGTGACGGTGATCACCATCATGGTGTTTACAATATGCATCTGTGGTTATCCCCAGAGATAGCGCGGCTTTCAGCGGTTGCAATCCACGATAAATTATTGGAACTTATGCCGCAGAGTCGAGCCAAACTTGACGCTAACCTGAAAGAATTTGAGGCAAAATTAGCCTCAACCGATAAGCAGGTGAGTAACGAGCTCGCACCGCTGAAAGGAAAAGGGTATTTCGTTTTTCATGATGCCTATGGCTACTTTGAAAAACACTACGGTCTGACCTCTCTGGGGCATTTTACCGTAAACCCTGAAATACAGCCCGGTGCGCAGCGTTTACACGAAATCAGAACACAGCTGGTTGAGCAAAAAGCAACGTGCGTTTTTGCTGAGCCACAGTTCAGGCCAGCCGTTATAGAAGCTGTTGCCAGGGGCACCTCTGTGCGCATGGGGACTCTGGACCCTCTCGGTACCGGGATTAAGCTGGGTAAAGAAAGTTACCCGCAGTTCCTCGACCAACTGGCGAAACAGTATTCGAGCTGCCTGAAAGGAGATTAACGAGGAAGTGAATACGTGCAACAGATAGCCCGCGCTGTCACTCAGGCATTCAACAATTTGCCACGACCTCACCGCGTCATGCTGGGGTCGTTGAGCGTTCTGACATTAGCGGTCGCCGTCTGGCGACCCTATATCTACCATCCAGAATCCGCCCCTATCGTCAGGACGATTGAGCTGGAAAAAAGCGAAATCCGCTCTCTGCTGCCGGAAGCCTCCGAACCTATCGACCAGGCGCCGCAGGAAGAAGAAGCCATTCCCCAGGATGAACTGGATGATAAAGCCGACAGTGAGTCAGGCGGCCACGAATATGTGGTCTCCACTGGCGATACGCTGAGCAGCATCCTCAACCAGTACGGCATCGATATGGGCGATATCGCCCAGCTCTCCTCAGCCGACAAAGAGTTGCGAAACCTGAAAATTGGTCAACAGCTCTCGTGGACCTTAACGGCAGAGGGGGATTTGCAAAGTCTGACATGGGAAATGTCGCGCCGTGAAACCCGCACCTATACCCGGGTTGCGAACGGCTTTAAAATGAGCAGCGAGCTGCAGAAAGGGGATTGGGTCAACAACGTGTTGAAAGGCACCGTGGGCGCCAGCTTTGTTGCCAGCGCTCGTGAAGCCGGGTTAACCAGTACGGAAGTCAGCGCGGTGATCCGAGCGATGCAGTGGCAGATGGACTTCCGCAAGCTGAAAAAAGGCGATGAGTTCTCGGTACTGATGTCGCGCGAAATGCTTGACGGTAAACGGGAACAGAGCCAGCTGCTGGGCGTGCGTTTGCGTTCAGAAGGCAAGGATTACTACGCGATTCGTGCGGAAGACGGTAAGTTCTACGATCGTAACGGTACCGGTCTGGCGAAGGGCTTTATGCGCTTCCCGACGGCGCGCCAGTTCCGCGTCTCTTCGAACTTTAATCCGCGTCGCCTGAATCCGGTGACCGGGCGCGTGGCGCCGCACCGCGGCGTCGATTTTGCTATGCCGCAGGGGACGCCGGTTCTTGCGGTCGGCGATGGTGAAGTCGTGGTCGCTAAGCGCAGCGGCGCGGCGGGATACTATGTGGCCGTACGCCATGGTCGCACCTATACCACTCGCTATATGCACCTGCGTAAACTGCTGGTGAAACCGGGGCAGAAAGTGAAGCGCGGCGATCGTATTGCGCTGTCGGGTAACACCGGCCGTTCTACCGGTCCGCATCTGCACTACGAAGTGTGGATTAACCAACAGGCCGTGAACCCATTAACGGCGAAACTGCCGCGTACCGAAGGGTTGAGCGGTTCCGATCGCACCGATTATCTGGCGCAGGTCAAAGAGGTCATCCCGCAGCTGCGGTTTGACTAGCAGGATGTCAATGCAAGCCGGTGCCTGTCGCGCGCCGGCTTTTTCTTTTGTAGGTTCCCCGTCGTATCGCTAAACTATACCCACAATAAGTCGTCTTACGGCTTCTGAGGCTGCAACTTGCGGTTTGACGGGATTACCCCATTATCTTTTTTATGCAGTACGGCTGTGGACTGGGCATGGAAACGAAAAAAAATAATATTGAGTTTATTCCAAAGTTTGAAAAATCCTTTTTACTCCCGCGCTACTGGGGCGCCTGGCTGGGGGTTTTTGCGTTTGCCGGTATCGCTCTGACGCCTCCCTCTTTTCGCGATCCGATCCTCGGTAAACTGGGACGGGCGGTGGGTCGGCTGGCGAAAAGCTCGCGCCGGCGTGCGCAGATAAACCTGCTGTACTGCTTCCCGGAAAAGAGCGAGCAGGAGCGCGAGGCAATTATCGATGAAATGTATATGTCGGCACCGCAGGCGATGGTCATGATGGCCGAGCTGGGTCTGCGGGATCCTGCTCATATTCTTTCCCGCGTCGACTGGCAGGGCAAAGAGATCATCGAAGAGATGCAGCGCAATAACGAAAAGGTGATCTTCCTGGTGCCGCACGCCTGGGGGGTGGATATTCCAGCCATGTTGATGGCCTCGGGCGGTCAGAAAATGGCGGCAATGTTCCATAACCAGGGGAATCCGGTCTTCGACTACGTGTGGAATACCGTCAGACGTCGCTTTGGCGGGCGCATGCACGCGCGTAACGATGGCATTAAACCGTTTATCCAGTCGGTCCGCCAGGGCTACTGGGGCTACTATTTGCCCGACCAGGATCACGGCGCCGAGCACAGCGAATTCGTCGATTTCTTCGCGACCTATAAAGCCACCCTGCCGGCGATTGGCCGGCTGATGAAAGTCTGCCGTGCGCGCGTGGTGCCGCTGTTTCCGGTCTATGATGGGAAAACTCATCGTCTGACGGTGCTGGTGCGTCCGCCGATGGATGACCTGCTGGACGCCGATGATCGCACGATCGCGCGGCGGATGAACGAAGAGGTCGAGATTTTCGTCAAGCCGCATACCGAGCAATATACCTGGATCCTCAAGTTGCTGAAGACGCGTAAACCGGGGGAAATCGAGCCTTATAAGCGCAAAGAGCTCTTCCCGAAAAAGAAATAGCGCCCGCCTGTTCCTGCACCGACGTAGCAAAAGAGAGCCAATGAACCTGTCGGGTTCATTGGCTGTATTGTCTGAGTAAAGCGATATGCTCGCTAATCAACCGATAGCGGTATTCCGGTCTGCCGGTGAGACCATAGTGGTTATTGGTGAAGAGAATCCCCGTTTTTTCTAGCCAGATTAAATATTTACGACACGAAACTCTGGAGATTTGCAGCGCGGTGGCGATCTCATTTGTCGAGAAGGCACTCTCCTGATGGGTATCGATCCATTGGCATACCAGGCGCAGCGTTTGCGGCGTTAATCCCTTAGGTAAGCGGCGGGCGTTATCCGGGCGCTGAATACCGCTGCGCAGTAAATCGTCAACATCGGACTGCTCGTAGCGGGATTTGGCGCGCTGCAGCTCGCGTCGTTTACGCCATGTCAGCAGCGCCTCTTCAAAGCGCGGGAACTGAAACGGTTTAATTAAATAATCAACCACGCCATAGCGCATTGCCGCCTGGACGGTTGCCGCATCGGCGGCGGAAGTAATCATGATCGCATCGATGCTGCGGGCGCTCGTACGCAGGGTGGGCAGCAGATCCAGCCCGTTCTCTCGCTGCATGTACACATCCAGCAGAACCAAATCGATCGGTGGCAAATGGTTCAGCATCTGCTCAGCTTCCGCCAGCGTTGAGGCGATACCGCAGCAGCGAAAGTCGGCGACCCTGCTGATAAACAGCCGGTTCAGCTCCGCAACCATCGAATCATCATCCACAATAAGCACATTGAACATGCGTGGTTCCTTTGACTATCGGGAAGCAGGGGAGTCGACGCCTCGATGCTTCCCGCAGGATTAATGAAGAGACGTGTCGCTATAGCGATGAACGCTTATAGGAGGTGTAACGCGCGTGCCAGAAGGTTTTATCAATATTCGCGATCAGCTCTTCCTCGCTGAGTTTTGCGGCGACGCCTTCGGCCTGGGCCACCAGAGCGACATCAAGGGCAATGGCCCGGGAAATCATCTCAATCTCTTCTACCGGGGGTAATAATCCGCCTTTTCCGGTTGTGGCTAACGGCGAGTGCGCCGCCAGCGTTTTACTGCAGGTAATCAGCATGGCTTCGGTGACGCGTTCTGCTTTGGTCGCCAGGATGCCTAGCCCCAGTCCCGGGAAAATATAGGCGTTGTTGCACTGAGCGATATCGTAAGTCGCACCTTGACAGAACACCGGTTCAAACGGGCTGCCGGTGGCGATCAGCGCGTTACCCTGAGTCCATTCAAGCAACTCTTTCGGCTGCGCTTCGGCGCGGGAAGTTGGGTTAGAGAGCGGCATCACGATTGGCCGCGGGCAGTGGCGGTGCATCTCTTTGATAATCTCTTCGCTGAACAGACCCGGCTGGCCGGATACGCCAATGAGCACGGTCGGGTGCACATTGCGCACGACATCCATCAACGACAGGTTGGCAGACGTGACATCCCAGTGGGCAGTAGTGTCCCGCGGCGTCACGAGGCGTTGCTGAAAATCGAGCAGATTGGGCATCTCATCGGTCAGTAAACCAAAACGATCGACCATGAAGACTTTGCTGCGGGCCTCTTCCTCCGACAAACCATCATCAACCATCAGCGCAATAATTTTTTCAGCAATACCGCAGCCGGCGGAACCGCCGCCGAGGAAGACAACGCGCTGGTCGCGCATACGGGTACCTGCCACCGCGGCGGCGGCAATCAGCGTACCTGTCGTGACGGCAGCGGTTCCCTGGATATCATCGTTGAAACAGCACAGCTGGTTGCGATAGCGATTAAGCAGGCGGCTGGCATTCTTCTGGGCAAAATCTTCGAATTGCAGCAGGACATGCGGCCAGCGACGTTTTACCGCATCGACAAACATATCCATAAACTCCATATACTGATCGTCGTTAATGCGCGGATGACGCCAGCCCATATACAGCGGGTCTTCAAGGAGCTTCGCATTGTTGGTCCCGACGTCCAGCATCACTGGCAGCGTCGCGGCGGGATGAATGCCGCCGCAGGCGGTATACAACGAGAGTTTACCGATCGGAATACCCATCCCGCCGATGCCCTGATCGCCCAGACCAAGAATACGCTCGCCGTCGGTGACGACGATCACCTGAATATCGTTGCGCGAGAAGCCCTGCAGCATCTCGTCAATGTGATGGCGGTTAGGCCAGGAAATAAACAGGCCGCGGCCGCGACGATAAATTTCAGAGAAGTGTTCGCAGGCTTCTCCGACGGTTGGCGTATAAATCACCGGCAGCATCTCTTTCATATGACGGCGCAGTAAATGATAAAATAGTGTCTCGTTAGTATCCTGAATATTCCGCAGATAGATATGCCGGGAAATATCGCGCTTAAATTCACTGAACTGCTTCCACGCGCGCTCCGTTTGTTCTTCGATAGTTTCAACATTATGCGGAAGCAATCCCTGGAGATTAAACGCCGTTCTTTCCCCCTCGGTAAATGCGAGCCCTTTATTTAACAGCGGATTTTCCAGCAGGACTGCGCCATTATAAGGGGTATATAATGTTTCTTTGACTAACATTTGATGACTCCTGAACATTGTTTAAATAAAAACAGGTTTTAACTTGATAGAAATGTTGCCCTGAGACGGTAATTAAGAAATTAAATAAATCATGATCCCTTCGGTGACCACGCCAATGGCGGTGCCGAGTAAAATAGAGGATGAGGCCGGCTCAATATACGTATCGCTGCGCAGTGCAAACATACCGGCGGCGATGGCTGAAGGGGTTGCGCCAATGATAATGACCTGCTGCATCAGCGTGTGGCTAAGACCAAAAGCCAGGCCTGCCGCGGCCATCATGGCGGGCTGAATCAGATTTTTAATACTGATATTGGTGCAGGTCTGAATATTAACCGTCGGGCGTTCGCCATAAAACAGCAGGCCAAGAGCAAACAGCGACAGGCCGCCGGCAATTTTCCCGACCATTTCAATCGGCATGCTGAGCATATGGGGAAGCTGTACGCCAGCAAGGCTCAGCAGCACCCCTGAGATAGGGATCCAGACGATTGGATTTCTTATGGCTTTCAGCAGGTTTTGCACAATCAGCTTACCAGCATGAATCTCCTCGCTATCGCCAGCGGCATGTTTATCGCCCATCCGAATCAGGATTATCGTCAGGGGAATCATGAACACGCTGGTGATTAAGTTGCCGATAAGCACGCCCAGAAAGCCTTCGGGTCCAATCAGGACGGCAAGGACCGGCGCACCGAAATAGGCCATATCAGGAAATGCGCACACCAGGGACTGGATCGCGCTGGTTTTGATGTCATGGCGGAATACGTAGCGCGAGATCAGTAGAGTAAGGAAATAAGACCCCATCAGGCCAATCACTAATACGGCCATAAAGGCGAAGTTTTTAATTTTATCCGGGTTGGTATTTAACGCGCCAATAAAAAGATGAAAGGGCAGAGCAAACCGAATGACCACGGTGGCTAACACCGAAGCATCTTCACGACGGGTATAGCCTAACTTACCGCTGAGCCAACCGAGTAACATGATAAAAACTAATGGGAACAATGATTGCAATAGCAGCGTAGGCATAAATTATCCTGAAAATAGGGTGTAGGGTTGCTTGTGGTTTTTAATCTAACGATCCCCTATGGAATGAAAGGTGATTGAAATCACAATGGCGGGTATTTAAATAATTTCGCCTTGGGAACTTTACTTACAAATAGCGGTGCGGAGATTAACTCCTTGTTTTTCATGGCTGTCGATAACGCAATGTCGTAACCAATAACTTTAACTACGGCGTAATAATTTAAATTACTTAAAAGGGAGTTTCTAACTCAGTCACAAAGTCGTGAACGGAGAACGTTGTTTTCTTTTTTAGCGAAAATTCCTGTGCTACCGTTTACGTGGTTTTAATTCGAATGCTTCTTCATTTTTTGTTTCTTTTTATTTTTATTTGACTGCGCAATTTTAATATTGCGCCTCGATCCTACGCCATCTATCACAATTCAGGTGAAACATGAAAAATAATTCACTCAACCATCCGGTAGAACAAACGCACTCGAGTGGGCAAACTCCGCGGTTCTTATCCAACGTTGATGTCGGCGCCGTACCTTTAACGCTGTTTGTCGGTATTGCAATGATTGTCGCCGTCTCATCAATGGCGGGACTGTTGCCAAAGAACATGATTGGCGGGCTGGCGGTCATTATGACCCTGGGATTCGCGCTGGCCAAAATCGGGCGAATGGTGCCGGTGCTTAAAGATATCGGCGGCCCGGCCATTTTGTGTCTGATGATGCCGTCGGTACTGGTCTATTTCGGGGTATTTGATCCCCACACTCTGGGCACCGTGCATCTGTTGATGAAAGAGGCCAATTTACTCTATTTTGTCATCGCCTGTCTGGTGGTTGGCAGTATTCTGGGAATGAACAGAACCATTCTTATCCAGGGAATGGTGCGTATGTTCGTTCCGCTGGTTGTGGGGACCGGAGCGGCGATCGCGACGGGGCTGCTGGTGGGAAGCCTGTTTGGCTACAGCATGTACCATACCTTTTTCTTTATTATTGTGCCGATTATCGGCGGCGGTATTGGGGAAGGCATCCTGCCGCTGTCGCTGGCATATTCTGCGATCCTTGGGCAAACGCCGGACGTGTATGTGGCACAGCTGGCGCCAGCTGCGGTGGTGGGGAATATCTTCGCCATTATCTGCGCAGGCTTTCTGGCTCGCCTGGGCGTCCGCCGCCCGGCGCTGTCCGGCGATGGCATGTTAATTCGCAGCCATGATGATAACCACGTTTTCTCGCAGTCTCAGGGAGGGCAGCCCACCGATTTCCAGCTGATGGGGGCCGGGCTGCTAATGATCTGCGCATTTTTCATCGTTGGCGGGCTGCTGGAGAAAGTGCTGCACATCCCGGGACCGGTATTGATGATTCTGGCCGCCGTTCTGTGCAAATACACCAAAATTATCCCCGCAGCGATGGAGCTGGGGGCGCATAGCTGCTACAAATTTGTGTCCGCAGCCCTCGTCTGGCCGCTGATGATCGGCCTTGGGATGCTGTATGTCCCTCTGGAGAGCGTGGTTTCCGTCTTCTCGATTGGCTACGTCGTGGTTTGCGGTTCCATCGTGATTGCCATGGCATTAAGCGGATTTTTCATCGCTTCCCGGCTGAATATGTATCCTGTTGAAGCGGCGATTGTGACCAGCTGCCACAGTGGGCTGGGCGGCACCGGGGATGTGGCGATACTCTCGGCATCGAATCGCATGTCGCTGATGCCGTTTGCACAGATTGCCACCCGTATTGGCGGCGCCTCAACGGTGATTGCCGCGACGTTGCTGCTGAGCTGGATTGTCTGATTACGGATAAAAAAAACCTGCCAGCATGATGCTGGCAGGTTGGGCGTTCACCACGAGGTCGGTATTACTCGACGGTCAGAATACGCGTGGTGTTAGTGCTGCCGATGGTGCTCATCACGTCACCCTGGGTCACGATAACGAGGTCACCGGAGACCAGATAGCCTTTATCACGCAGCAGATTCACCGCATCGTGCGCCGCAGCGACGCCGTCGTTGGTGCTGTCGAAGTGAACCGGCGTCACGCCGCGATACAAGGCGGTCAGGTTCAGCGTACGTTCATGGCGGGAGAGGGCGAAAATGGGCAGGCCAGAGCTAATGCGTGAAGTCATCAGCGCGGTACGACCGGACTCGGTCATGGTGATGATCGCGGTGACGCCTTTCAGGTGGTTCGCCGCATACATCGCTGACATGGCAATCGCCTCTTCAACGTTATCGAACTGGATATCCAGACGATGTTTGGAGACGTTGAGGCTTGGGATTTTTTCGGCGCCCAGACAGACGCGCGCCATAGCGGCCACGGTTTCTGACGGATACTGACCGGCGGCGGTTTCCGCTGAGAGCATCACGGCATCGGTACCGTCGAGGACGGCGTTAGCGACGTCCATGACTTCCGCGCGGGTTGGCATCGGGTTAGTAATCATCGACTCCATCATCTGAGTCGCGGTGATGACCGAACGGTTCAGCTGACGAGCGCGGCGAATCAGGGCTTTCTGGATACCCACCAGCTCCGGGTCGCCGATTTCAACGCCAAGGTCGCCACGGGCAACCATCACCACGTCAGAGGCCAGAATTACGTCGTCCATTGCGTCCTGATCGCAAACCGCTTCCGCACGCTCAACTTTCGCGACGATCTTCGCATCGCAGCCGGCTTCGCGCGCCAGGCGGCGGGCATAGTTCAGGTCTTCGCCACAGCGTGGGAAGGAGACGGCCAGGTAATCAACGCCGATTTTCGCCGCGGTGACGATGTCAGCCTTGTCTTTCTCAGTCAGCGCTTCGGCAGACAGGCCGCCACCCAGTTTGTTGATACCTTTATTGTTTGACAGCGGTCCGCCGACGGTGACTTCGGTGAACACTTTCAGACCCTTAACTTCGATGACTTTCAGCTGTACGCGGCCATCGTCCAGCAGCAGGATATCGCCTGGCACGACATCCGCCGGCAGGCCTTTATAATCAATACCGACTTTCTCTTTGTCGCCTTCGCCTTTGCCCAGCTCTGCATCAAGCAGGAATTTGTCGCCGATATTAAGGAAAATTTTGCCTTCTTTGAAGGTGGATACGCGAATTTTGGGGCCTTGCAGATCGCCGAGGATGGCCACATGACGGCCCAGTTTTGCCGCGATCTGACGGACTTTATCCGCGCGAATCTGATGATCTTCCGGGGTACCGTGAGAGAAGTTCATACGTACCACGTTAGCGCCTGCGGCGATCACCTTTTCAAGGTTGTTATCACGATCGGTTGCCGGGCCTAAGGTCGTTACGATTTTGGTTCTGCGAAGCCTTCTGGACATGTAATACTCCGTTGACTAAAACAACTTTGGTGTTGCGTGAACATGGAATCGGCGGTGCCGGTCAGCAATGTCGCTCTGCCGGAACGTTACCGAAGGTGTAATGGGTCACTACCTAATTATCAAGTTTTATGGGTTGTCGCTGTGTACAGGCAGCTCTTTATCAAAACGCGATTCCTTCAATGCTTCCTTGACCCTCTTCAAGTTATCTCTGAATTTCGCTCCTCGACGGAGGGTAAAACCGGTGGCCAGCACATCTATTACCGTCAGCTGAGCAAGACGTGAAACCATGGGCATATAGATATCCGTATCTTCGGGGACATCAAGCGTAATCGACAAGGTTGCCTCTCGCGCCAGCGGGGTACCCGCCGACGTGATGGCGATGACCATGGCATCGTTTTCACGCGCCAGCTGCGCCAGTTCGACCTGGCTTTTTGTCCGGCCAGTATGTGAGATAATCACGACAACGTCATCATCATTGCAATTCATACAGCTCATGCGTTGCAGGACAATGTCGTCGGAGTAGATAACCGGAACGTTAAAACGGAAAAATTTGTTCATGGCGTCATGCGCGACGGCTGCCGAGGAGCCGAGGCCAAAGAAGGCAATTTTCTTGGCCTGGGTCAGAAGGTCGACGGCACGATTAACCGCTGACATATCGAGAGAGTGGTGGACCTGATCTAAACTGGCCATGGCTGACTCGAAAATCTTCCCCGTATAGGACTCTACGCTGTCGTCTTCATCGACATTGCGGTTAACATAGAGAGTACCGTGTGCCAGGCTTTGTGCCAGGTGAAGTTTAAAATCAGGAAAGCCGCGGGTTTCCAGACTCCGGCAAAAACGGTTAACGGTCGGTTCGCTGACGCCAGCTTCCAGCGCCAGGGCCGCAATGCTTGAATGAATTGCCTGAGCAGGCGTAGCAAGAATGACTTCCGCCACTTTGCGTTCGGATTTGCTAAGGTGTTCCAGCCGGGACTGGATTTTTTCCAGCATGTTCATGGGTAACGGAGCGCTCATCAGTGGAAGCGATTTCATTAATGGATGAAATCATCAGGCGTTTTAGCAAGAATATACCCCTCCGTTACGCTAAGCGGGGAGGAATGACGTTAAAAAATGTTGTTTTTTTTCATTACATGATCAGAGTCGTATTTTATTAACTTAAAACCGGTCGAAAGAACGAACAAGTTTAGCCGTTTGCCCAAATAGTCGCCGGAACTTTTCTCCGCGTGCGGTTTAGCGTCGGGAATGGCGGCCTGAGGGTTTCGGGAAGTTCGTAAACACAGTACAGTGCAGTGTAAGAAAATTACAAATATAGCCTGGCATAAGCACCAGACTATCAACTGAGGAGAATGACATGGCGGTAACGCAAACGGCCCAGGCATGCGATCTGGTCATTTTCGGCGCGAAGGGTGACCTGGCGCGTCGTAAATTGTTGCCTTCCCTGTATCAGCTCGAAAAAGCTGGCCAGATCAACCCTGAGACCCGGATCATCGGGGTCGGACGTGCTGACTGGGATAAAGATGCTTACACCAAAGTCGTCCGTGAAGCGCTTGAAACCTTCATGAAGGAAAAGATTGATGAAGGTTTGTGGGAAACCCTGAGCGGACGTCTGGATTTTTGTAACCTCGATGTGAACGATACCAAAGCGTTTTCCCGTTTGGGCAAAATGCTGGATCAGGAAAACCGCGTCACCATCAACTACTTTGCCATGCCGCCGAGCACTTTTGGCGCCATTTGCAAAGGCCTCGGCCAGGCGAAACTGAACGCCAAACCTGCGCGCGTGGTGATGGAGAAACCGCTGGGTACCTCTCTGGATACCTCCCGCGAGATCAACGATCAGGTCGGCGAATTCTTCGAAGAGTGCCAGGTTTACCGTATCGACCATTACCTCGGCAAAGAAACGGTGCTCAACCTGCTGGCGCTGCGCTTTGCGAACTCCCTGTTTGTCAATAACTGGGACTGCCGCACGATCGACCACGTTGAAATCACCGTAGCGGAAGAAGTGGGTATCGAAGGTCGCTGGGGTTACTTCGATCAGGCCGGGCAAATGCGCGACATGATCCAGAACCATCTGCTGCAGATCCTGTGCATGATCGCGATGTCGCCGCCGTCAGACCTCAGTGCCGACAGTATTCGTGACGAAAAAGTAAAAGTGCTGAAGTCGCTGCGCCGTATCGACCGCTCCAACGTGCGTGAGAAAACGGTCCGCGGCCAGTACACCGCCGGCTTCGCCCAGGGTAAAAAAGTCCCGGGCTACCTCGAAGAAGAGGGGGCGAACAAATCCAGCAATACCGAGACCTTTGTGGCTATCCGCGTCGATATCGATAACTGGCGCTGGGCCGGCGTGCCGTTCTACCTGCGTACCGGTAAACGCCTGCCGACCAAATGTTCTGAAGTGGTGGTGTATTTCAAAACCCCGGAGCTGAACCTGTTTAAAGAGAACTGGCAGGAGCTGCCGCAGAACAAGCTGACGATTCGTCTGCAGCCGGATGAGGGCGTGGATATTCAGGTCCTCAACAAAGTGCCGGGCCTTGACCACAAACACAATCTGCAGATAACCAAGCTGGATCTGAGCTATTCGGAGACCTTCAACCAGACTCACCTGGCGGATGCCTATGAACGTCTGCTGCTGGAAACCATGCGCGGTATCCAGGCGCTGTTCGTGCGTCGTGATGAAGTCGAAGAGGCGTGGAAGTGGGTTGACTCCATTACTGAAGCCTGGGCTGCCGACCGCGATGCGCCGAAGCCCTATCAGGCAGGTACCTGGGGGCCGGTCGCCTCTGTGGCGATGATCACCCGCGACGGTCGTTCCTGGAACGAATTTGAATAGTTTGCGGGTTATCCGGAGGAGTTATTTTACCGGTAACATGATCTGACGCAGCAAGTCGCATAATTTTTGCTCTTTTAAGCCCCGGGAGGATTCACCCCCGGGGCTTTTTTTATTACACTGCGGATAGATATTTTGCCGCTGAGCTGCAGTGTTGGTGCCTTTCACCTTCTAAGAGGTTGCTAAAATGCTGTGGCCGGACAGATAAAAATTCAGGAGCCTTTATGAATTCGACAATGTTACGGGTAACAAATCGCATTATCGAACGGTCGCGCGATACCCGCACCGCCTACCTCGCACGGATTAACCAGGCGAAGACCGATACCGTCCATCGCGCGCAGCTGGCGTGCGGTAATCTCGCCCACGGCTTTGCTGCCTGTCAGTCGGACGATAAAGCCTCGCTGAAAAGCATGTTGCGTAACAATATCGCCATTATTACCTCTTACAACGACATGCTGTCCGCCCACCAGCCCTATGAGTATTACCCGGATATCATTCGCAAAGCGCTGCATTCGGTAAATGCGGTAGGCCAGGTCGCGGGGGGCGTTCCGGCGATGTGCGATGGTGTCACTCAAGGTCAGGATGGGATGGAACTCTCCCTCCTGAGCCGCGAAGTGATTGCAATGTCGGCCGCTATCGGCCTGTCGCATAACATGTTCGACGGCGCGCTGTATCTGGGCGTATGTGACAAAATCGTCCCCGGACTGACGATGGCCGCGCTCTCCTTTGGCCACCTGCCGTCAGTCTTCGTACCGTCGGGCCCGATGGCCAGCGGCCTGCCAAATAAAGAAAAAGTGCGCATCCGCCAGCTGTATGCTGAGGGTAAAGTCGATCGTATGGCGCTGCTGGAGTCTGAAGCGGCGTCCTACCACGCCCCGGGTACCTGCACATTTTACGGTACGGCGAACACCAACCAGATGGTGGTGGAGTTTATGGGCATGCAGCTTCCGGGCTCGTCGTTTGTGCATCCGGATGCCGAACTGCGCCAGGCGCTGACCGCCGCCGCCGCACGCCAGGTGACGCGCATGACCGGTAACGGTAATGAATGGATGCCGTTAGGCAAAATGTTTGATGAGAAAGTGGTGGTCAACGGGATCGTGGCGCTGCTGGCAACCGGCGGTTCGACCAACCATACGATGCACCTGGTGGCGATGGCTCGCGCGGCGGGCATTATCATTAACTGGGATGATTTCTCCGATCTCTCCGACGTTGTGCCGCTGCTGGCGCGCCTTTACCCGAACGGTCCGGCGGATATAAACCACTTCCAGGCCGCGGGCGGCGTACCGGTGCTGGTCCGTGAGCTGCTGAAAGGCGGCCTGCTGCACGAAGATGTCAACACCGTAGCCGGTTTTGGTCTCTCGCGTTACACCATGGAACCCTGGCTGAATAACGGCGAACTGGACTGGCGTGAAGGGGCGACGGCGCCATTGGACGATCAGGTTATTGCAACTTTCGACAAGCCATTCTCTCGCCATGGCGGGACGAAAGTGCTGAGCGGCAACCTCGGGCGTGCGGTGATGAAAACCTCGGCCGTACCGGTTGAGAACCAGATCATTGAAGCGCCGGCGGTGGTGTTTGAAAGCCAGCACGACGTTTTGCCTGCTTTCGAGGCCGGAATGCTGGACAAGGATTGCGTGGTGGTTGTTCGCCACCAGGGGCCAAAAGCGAACGGCATGCCAGAATTACATAAACTTATGCCGCCACTTGGTGTATTATTGGACCGCCGTTTCAAAATTGCGCTGGTTACCGATGGTCGACTCTCTGGCGCATCCGGCAAGGTTCCGTCAGCAATCCACGTTACGCCGGAAGCGTATGATGGCGGGCTGCTGGCAAAAGTACGTGATGGCGATATCATCCGCGTCAACGGGCAGACGGGCGAACTGACGCTGCTGGTGGATGACGCTGAACTGGCTGCACGCCAGCCGCATGTTCCTGACCTCAGCAGTTCGCGCGTCGGGAGCGGCCGGGAAATGTTCGCAGCGCTGCGTGAAAAACTCTCCGGAGCCGAACAGGGCGCAACCTGCATCACTTTTTAAGACGATACAATTTGTAGATCTGGCGAGAGAGAAACTCTGATGAAAAACTGGAAAACAACTGCAGAAGCAATCCTCACCAACGGCCCGGTTGTCCCGGTGATCGTGGTGAAAAAGCTGGAACACGCTGTGCCGATGGCCAAAGCGCTGGTTGCCGGCGGCGTACGCGTACTGGAAGTCACGCTGCGTACCGCATGCGCGCTTGATGCGATTCGCGCGATTGCGAAAGAAGTGCCGGAGGCGATTGTCGGCGCAGGTACCGTAACAAACGTTGAGCAGCTGAAAGCCGTCACCGAAGCTGGCGCGCAGTTCGCTATCAGCCCGGGTCTGACCGAGTCCCTGCTGAAAGCGGCGACTGAAGAAGGCACCATCCCGCTGATCCCGGGGATCAGCACCGTGTCCGAACTGATGCTGGGCATGCAGTATGGCCTGAAAGAGTTCAAATTCTTCCCGGCAGAAGCTAACGGCGGCGTGAAAGCGCTGCAGGCGATTGGCGGTCCGTTCGCCCATATCCGTTTCTGCCCGACTGGCGGCATCTCTCCGGCGAACTACCGCGACTACCTGGCACTGAACAGCGTGCTGTGCATCGGTGGTTCCTGGCTGGTTCCGGCGGATGCGCTGGAAGCGGGCGATTACGACCGTATTACCAAAATTGCTCGCGAAGCGGTGGAAGGCGCGAAGTAATTTTCACGCCCTGATAACGAGCGAAATCCAGACCCGGTAGCGCTGAGGCGACCGGGTTTTTTTATCCCTGAACCAGCACGGCCGACGCGGCGGCTTTCGCGCGCGCCACCGCCTCCTCGACGCTATCGGCGACGGCCAGCGTGACGCCCAGTCGACGAGAACCGTCAATCTCCGGCTTACCGAACAGGCGCAGCTGCAGTCCCGCCCCTACCGCGCCCTGGATATTGCTAAAGGTGACGTTCTGGCTGGTGAGCTGCGGCAGAATGACCGCGGAGGCCGCCGGGCCATACTGGCGAATCGCGCCAACCGGCAGACCGAGGAAGGCGCGAACGTGCAGAGCAAATTCCGAGAGGTCCTGGGAAATCAGCGTCACCATCCCGGTGTCGTGTGGGCGAGGGGAGACTTCACTGAAAATCACCTCATCGCCGCAGACGAACAGCTCTACGCCAAACAGACCGTAGCCGCCAAGCGCCAGCACGACTTTGCTGGCAATGTCCTGGGCGCGGGCCAACGCCAGCTCGCTCATCTGCTGCGGCTGCCAGGATTCGCGATAATCGCCATCCTCCTGGCGATGGCCGACCGGGGCGCAGAAATGGACGCCATCGACCGCGCTGACGGTAAGCAGGGTAATTTCAAAATCGAAATTCACCACCCCCTCGACGATAACCCGACCGGCGCCCGCGCGGCCACCTTGTTGCGCATAGCGCCAGGCCTCAGCCAGCTGATCAGCGTGACGAATAAAGCTCTGACCTTTGCCAGAAGAGCTCATGACCGGCTTCACAATGCAGGGAAGGCCAATCTCCGCGACGGCTTCGCGAAAGGCCGCTTCGCTGTCGGCAAAGCGGTATGCCGAGGTGGGAAGCTGCAGCTCCTCCGCAGCCAGGCGGCGAATACCTTCGCGATTCATGGTCAGTTTCGCCGCGCGAGCGGTGGGAACGACTTTTTGCCCGGCCTGCTCCAGCTCCACCAGCGTATCCGTGGCGATAGCTTCAATTTCCGGCACGATAAAGTCAGGTTTTTCTTCCGCAATCAGCGCGCGCAGCGTTTCACCATGCAGCATGTTGATGACGTGCGAACGGTGCGCCACTTGCATCGCCGGCGCGTCGGGGTAGCGGTCGACTGCGATGGTCTCAATACCCAGCCGTTGGCACTCAATGGCGACTTCTTTACCCAGTTCGCCGGAACCTAACAACATCACCCGTGTCGCTGCCGGACGCAGCGCTGTGCCTAATAACGTCATGACTCTTTTCCACAGTAAAAAAACATGCGCCACATTATAAACGAAAACGTTTGCGTCTGTCTTTATGACCGTTGGTTGAGTCCTGGGTGAAAATTTGCTATACTGTATAAAAATACAGTATAAAGAGGCTGCAGAATGGCGGTTGAAATTAAATATGTGGTGATCCGCGAAGGTGAGGAAAAGATGTCGTTTACCAGCAAAAAAGAGGCCGATGCTTACGACAAAATGCTCGATCTTGCCGAGGTCCTCAACGACTGGCTGGTAGAGTGCCCGCTGACGCTGGATGAAACCCAGCGTGATGAAATGGCAATGTGGCTGGCGGAACGCAAAGAGACATTGCACCACATTCTGAGGTCAGGAAAACGCCCGGAAGCAGAAGACGGGGCAACCGGACAGGCTTCTCAGGATGAGAGCTCCGCGGCTGAAATCTCAGAGGCCGTAGCCGAGGGGGCAAGCGAACAACCCGCGGCAACCGCGCCGGCAAAATCGCGCAAGGTAAAGGCCGCCTGAGTCCGGCCGAATTTGCGCATCTTTAGCTGCTCATAACATTTCCTGACATCTCGTCGTTTAGGCTGATGACATCGCTTAAAAAGCAACGAGGGAAATCATGGCTAACTGGCTTAATCAACTCCAGTCCCTGCTGGGCCAGCAGGGACCGTCTTCCTCATCAGGCGAGCGGCCGGATGGTAAAAGCTTCCTTCTGCCCGGGGCGCTGGGCGGCCTGGCGGGGCTGCTGGTGGCCAGTAAATCATCGCGCAAGCTGCTGGCCAAATATGGCACCAGCGCACTGCTGGTTGGCGGCGGGGCGGTGGCGGGAAGCGTACTGTGGAACAAGTATCAGCAGAAAATGCGGGAAAATTCCCCTGCGCAATCTGTCGCTTCGCCGGGGCAAGCCACCGGGGCGTCAACCTCGCCAGCCTCCGGGCTTGATGCCCGCAGCGAACGGCTCATTCTGGCGCTGGTGTTTGCCGCTAAAAGCGACGGGCACATTGATGACAGCGAGCGGGCAAACATTGAAGAGCAGCTGCGCGCGGCCGGTATTGCCGTGCAGGGGCGCGTTCTGATCGATCGCGCGCTGTCCCAGCCTCTCGATCCGCAGCGTCTGGCGCAGGGCCTCAACAGCGAGCAAGAGGCGCTGGAGATCTATTACATCAGCTGTGCGGCGATCGATATCGACCATTTTATGGAGCGTAGCTATCTCAACGCTCTGGGCGAAGCTTTAGGCCTCCCGCCAGAAGTGCGTGCCGACATCGAACAGGATATTCAGGCACAAAAACAGGCGCTTTCTACCTAAATCAGCAGGTTTTGCTTGCAACGTGGGCCACTTTTGCCACCCTTATACACACGCCATCCTTCAAGCCGCTTCTTGAATGATTTTGTGTATGAAATACAGGATGCAGAAGACCAAAAGATGCCACCAAAAGCAAAACGAATCCCCCACGCCATGACCCTTCATGGCGATACCCGTATCGATAATTACTTCTGGCTGCGCGACGATGAGCGTTCGCGGCCGGAAGTGCTTGATTATCTTCGCGAGGAAAATGAGTACGGCCGGCAGGTCATGGCGACTCAACGTAGCCTGCAGGAGCGGGTGCTAAAAGAGATTATTGATCGTATCCCGCCGCGCGAAGTCTCCGCGCCCTACAGCAAAAATGGCTACCGCTATCGTCAGGTATATGAGCCGGGCTGTGAATACGCTATTTATCAGCGTCAGTCGGTGCTGAAAGAGGAGTGGGATGAATGGGAGGTGCTGCTCGATAGCAACCAGCGCGCGGCGCAGAGTGAATTCTATACTCTCGGTGGGCTGGGCATTTCGCCGGATAACATGATCATGGCGCTGGCGGAGGATTATCTCTCCCGTCGGCAGTATGGCCTGCGTTTGTGCAATCTGCAAAATGGCGAATGGTATCCTGAAGTGCTGGAAAACGTCTCCCCGGAATTTGCCTGGAGCAATGATTCGCAAACGCTGTGGTATGTCCGCAAGCACCCGACTACGCTGCTGCCTTACCAGGTCTGGCGGCATACCGTGGGCGCTTCGCCGCGTTCCGATGTGCTGGTCTACGAGGAGAAGGATGAAACCTTCTACGTCAGCCTCCATACGACCACCTCCCGGCAATTCGCCGTGATCTATCTTGCCAGCGCGACAACCAGTGAAGTGCGGCTGCTGAATACCGAAATGCCGGATGCGGAACCGGTGTGTTTCCTGCCGCGACGTAAAGATCACGAGTACAGTCTCGATCATTACCAGCATGCTTTTTATCTTCGCTCCAACCGCGAGGGGAAAAACTTTGGTCTCTATCGTACCCATGAACGCGACGAACAGCAGTGGGAGACGCTGATTGCGCCACGCCAGGATGTGATGCTCGAGGGATTCACCCTGTTTACCGACTGGTTGGTGGTTGAAGAGCGCCAGCGCGGGTTAACCAGCCTGCGCCAGATTAACCGCAAGACCCGGGAAGCGGTTGGCATTGCCTTTGATGACCCGGCCTACGTGACCTGGCTTGCCTATAATCCGGAGCCGGAAACTTCGCGCTTACGCTACGGATACTCATCCATGACCACGCCGGATACGCTCTTTGAGCTGGATATGGATACCGGTGAGCGGCGGGTACTGAAACAGCAGGAAGTGAAAGGGTTTGAGGCCAGCCATTATCGCAGTGAACATCTGTGGATTAAGGCTCGGGATGGTGTGGAGGTTCCTGTTTCGCTGGTTTATCGGCGTGAGCATTTCCGCAAGGGCGTCAGCCCGCTGCTGGTCTATGCCTACGGGTCGTACGGCGCCAGCGAAGATGCTGATTTCAGCGCCAGCCGGTTGAGCCTGCTCGATCGTGGTTTCGTGTTTGCGATCGCCCACGTTCGCGGCGGCGGTGAATTAGGGCAGCAGTGGTACGAAGACGGCAAGTTCCTGTGTAAAAAGAATACCTTTAATGATTATCTTGATGTCTGCGATGCGCTGCTGGCGCAGGGATATGGCGATCCTCGCCTGTGCTACGGCATGGGCGGCAGCGCGGGCGGCATGTTAATGGGCGTCGCTATTAATGAGCGGCCGGAGCTGTTTCACGGCGTAGTGGCTCAGGTTCCGTTTGTCGATGTCCTGACCACCATGCTCGACGAGTCGATTCCGCTGACGACCGGGGAATTTGAAGAGTGGGGAAATCCGCAGGACGAAGAGTACTATCGCTATATGAAGAGCTACAGTCCTTACGATGGCGTCACGGCGCAGGCCTATCCCCATCTGCTGGTTACCACCGGCCTGCACGATTCCCAGGTGCAATACTGGGAACCGGCAAAATGGGTGGCCAGGCTGCGCGAGCTGAAAACGGACGATAACCTGTTACTGCTGTGCACCGATATGGATTCAGGGCACGGCGGTAAGTCGGGGCGTTTTAAAAGCTATGAAGGGGTTGCGCTGGAGTATGCCTTTCTGATTGGCCTGGCGCAGGGGACGTTACCCGGCCAGGCGGACGTTTAGCGTCGCTACTCCCCGAGATAGTGCTTGAGCGTTAAGCGCAGCTCGGGGCTCATCCGATCCAGGTTATTGAACAGCCAGCGTAAATAGCCCGGGTCGTTTTCTGCGATTTCGGCCACCGCCTTGCCGCGATATTTACCGAAGGTAAAGGTGGTCAGCAGCGCCGGACGACCGGTAATGGTCGCCATCTCCTCAGGCTGCCAGCCGGAAACGTTGATAATATCGAGAAGCAGCGCGGCGGTGATATAGCAGTCGTACAGCGCGCGGTGTTGATGCAGTCCGGCAGGCGTTGCGACACTGAGCTTACGCGATTTATACAGCCCCATATTGCTGTATTTAATGCCTGGCCACAGACGGCGGGCCATCTTCATGGTGCAGATCCACTCCCCGTGCATTTCCGGTAACACCCGGCGATCGAAGCTGGCGTTGTGGGCGACATACCATCGGCTGCCGATGTAATGCGGCAGAACCTCTTCAATCCACGGCTTGTCGGCGACCATCTCTTCGGTGATACGGTGAATTGCCATGGCCTGGGGGCTGATAGGTCGGTCGGGACGAACCAGATGACTCATGGGATTGGTTATCTGACCATCGACAATATCAACAGAGGCGATTTCCACAATGCCTCCCTGCAGTCCGCAGGTTTCCGTATCGATTACGCGTAGCATGGCTCACTCCGGCCCAAAGAAACCAGCGTAAATGAATGCGCAGCGCTTGCCAACCGGGACGTCCGTAAGGGACGAGAATTATTTCGCTTTGGGTTCATAGGGCAGGCGCGACAGCGAAACAGACGCCAGTCGATGGGCGATCAGGCGTTCACGGAACCAGTCACGCAGGTGTGACGGTTGCTCCCGCTCCACTAAATCGGCGACAACGGGCATATTGTAGCGTTCTTTAAAGGCGACACCGGCCGCGGCAAGGTCGACGTTCACTTTGTCCATCTCGTCCTGCGAAATTTTGGCCAGATTTTTTTCCATATGGTTTCTCCTTCATGATGCTGAAAACCGATCGGGCGCGACGTCGGACCGGGACGCATCGCTCGACTACGCCATTATACAGGGTTATTCTCTGTGCTACATACATAACGAAAAGGAATGACGATTATGCGTACCATCGCCGGGCGCGCGCTGCGCGCCTCTGCTTTTTTCGCCGGTTTCCTCGTCAGCACCGCGGCCTTTGCCCATGCGCATCTTCAACAGCAAACGCCAGCCGCAGATTCGACTGTCGCCGCCTCTCCCGAATCACTGACCTTGAGCTTTTCTGAAGGTATCGAAACGGCCTTTAGCGCCGTGACCCTGACCGGCCCGCAGCAGAAAGCCGTTGCGACCGGTAAGCTTACCCGCAGCGACAGCAATAAAGCCCAGCTGATTGTTCCGCTGACGCAGCCGCTGGCGGCGGGGGAGTATACCGTTGACTGGCACGTGGTCTCCGTTGATGGCCACAAAACCAAAGGGCAATATCACTTTACCGTGAAATAACGCATGCTCACGGGAATCTATATCGGTCTGCGCTTCGTCCACTTTCTCTCGCTGATGGTGGCGTTTGGCTGCGTGCTGTACGGCGCGTGGTGGGCGCCGCTGACGCTGCGGCGTTTGCTGATGCAGCGTTTCTTCCCGCTACTGCGCCACCTTCTGCTGCTCAGCGCGGTTTCTGCGCTGCTGATGCTGATGGTACAGGGCGGTCTGATGGGGAATGGTTGGGCGGATCTCTGGCAGCCTGCTATCTGGCAAGCCGTTGCCGGTACTCGCTTTGGCAGCGTCTGGGTCTGGCAGATTCTGCTGGCGTGGATTGCGCTGGCGATCGCGTGGCTCAAACCTCGTCGTCCGGCGCGTCTGCTGCTGGTGCTGCTGTGCGCGCAGATCTTGCTGATGGCGGGCGTTGGCCATGCGGCAATGAGCGAGGGGGGACGGGGCGTGGTGCAGCGGACTAACCATGCTGTGCATCTGTTCTGTGTCGCCGGCTGGTTTGGCGGGCTGCTGCCGTTCATCTACTGCCTGCGCCTCGCGCGCGGGCGCTGGCGTCAGGCCGCTATCGGCACCATGATGCGCTTTTCTCGCTACGGACATCTGGCGGTTGCGGGCGCGATCGCCAGCGGCGTGATAAATGCGCTGCTGATCCAGGGCGGATTATTCCGTGATTCGCTGTGGGGAGAGATGCTATTGATCAAATGTGCCCTGGTCGCAGGGATGGTAGCAATTGCGCTGGTGAACAGGTATGTTCTGGTGCCACGTATGTCGGTGAACGGAACGCGAGCGGAGCAGCTCATTTTGCGCACCACGCAGGTTGAAATGGCGCTCGGAGCATTGGCGCTGCTGGCCGTCAGCCTGTTTGCGACCTGGGAACCTTACTGAATTAACTGGCTAAATCATGAAAAAAACTCTTTTAACTATGTTGTTACTGGCAAGCTCTGGCGTCGCGCTGGCAGCACCGCAGATTATCACCGTTAGCCGCTTCGAAGTGGGGAAAGATAATTGGGCGTTCAATCGCGAAGAGGTGATGTTGACCTGTCGCCCGGGGAATGCGCTGTTTGCCATTAACCCCAGCACGCTGGTGCAGTATCCGTTGAATGATGTTGCTGAGCAGCAGGTGAAAGCGGGGAAAACCAGCGCTCAGCCGATCTCAGTGATCCTGGTCGACGATCCGCAACATCCGGGACAAAAAATGAGCCTCGCGCCATTTATTGAGCGCGCGCAGAAGCTTTGTTGATACCCGAACCTATCTTACTGTATTAACATATAAAAAACCGCCTGCATTCCTTTCAGGAAGCGGCGGTTTTTTGTTGGCACCGGCCATTTTGTCAGGAATTATTCGACCACTTTTGTTGCGGACTGGAAAACCTGACGCGGTAAACTATTCTTATAAGGCAAGGCGACTTAGCCTGCATTAATGCCAACTTTTAGCGCACGGCTCTCTCCCAAGAGCCATTTCCCTGGACCGAATACAGGAATCGTGTTCGGTCTCTTTTTATCTGAAGCTTATCAACTCGTTACATAAAAAGACCGGAAATCATCCCTCATTTCCCGTTACGGTCTTTTTCCCTTATACCACAACAAAAAACGCCTTAACATTCTCTTTACAGAAAATCTGAGCCGGATACTGCGGGTCAAGGTCAGGGCGATGGCGCGCCGCGCGCCCGCAGACAAGGTCCTCATCGCCGCGGGATATCCATGCCCTGAAGATACGCGGGCATATTATTTTAGTGCGATCTATTTGGCCGCGCGTTGCCAGGAAATGAAGGGCTGCCGGGATGAAGATGGAGTAATAAAAACAACGTATTATTCAGGCGCGACGATTGACGGATACAGCTGGGATTCAAGGTAGCAGACCAGGGTCCAAATCTCACCGCTGAAAATAAACCAAAGCGCACCGAGCAGAATTATTATCACGATAACCAGAAGGGCAATTTCACTTTTACTCATAACTTCACTGGCTACCAGAAAGGAAACGATGAAGAGATGATAGTAACGAAACCACAGGATAAGATGCAAACGCCGTGATTTAAAAACGGCGTTTGTTTGATATGGACAGGCGTTAATCCGTCAGGGCTGGGGAGTCAGCTGCGCGACCTGCGCGATCAGGTCGTCCAGCAGCTGGAAGCGGCGGCGGTATTCCGCCCGCTTTTTACTGGCGATGGCATCCAGCGATTTCCTTTCCATCTGTCGCGGCAAGCGCCAGCGCCAGGCGCCATCGGCTACGCCATCAATAGACTGCCAGAACTCATCATAGCTGGCGTGGAAATGGCGCCCCTTGCTGAGACGATAGCGCAGCGCGCGGAAAACGTGGCCATTATCGCTTACGCCATAAATGGCCTGAATGTGGCTTCTGGCGGCCAACGCCCAGATAAACTCGATCAGCAGGCGTTTAGGAAACAGACCATGGCAGGCGCGGGTAGCGAGTTTAATCACTTCATGCGGCACGTTACGTCGCGGCCCCTGCAGCCCGCCGATAACCAGCTGCCATTGCTCCTGCTGGCGCACGACGCTGAAGGTGGCGCTGGCCAGCAGCGTCTGGTTACCATCGCGCAACCACAATGTGGTTTCGCCTTCGCGCTCGGCTTTACCCGCGGAGGAGGCCGAGAGAGTGAAGCGGGCTTCATCTTTACCCTGCAATTCCAGCAGGATCGTCTCTTTAGCGGCGGTCATGGCAGCAGCCAGCTGCGTGCCTGACAGTGAGTCGATGAACTGATAGTGGCTGATAATCGCCTGGGCGCGTTGGCTGGCGTTTAACCCACGCGTCAGATACTGGCGGTGAACTTTACCCGGCAGGGTAACCTGTGCGGCAAGCAACTGATTAAAGTCAGGACGCACGGAAAGATTATCCAGCATTGCGCGAGTGGGCGTATAAAATAAGGCCGTACGCAATAAAAATTTCAGCCGGTAATTACGCTTTTGCCAAATCGGAGCGGGAATAAGTCTGCCCATCACCAGATCGGCAATAAGATTTGTGCGGGGCTGTTGTGCGAAGGCTGAGTGCAGGCTATTGTCCGTCACGATAAAATACCTCGTTGTTATTTAGCCTCTATTTTAAGGGCTTGGTGAGGCGAGATTAATATCCTGGCGGACTATATTTCTGTTTCGTTTATATTTGATTGAGGTGGGTATCTTTGGGGTGGTGAAGAGAGAATTAACTATAATTGTATCAGGGGGGCAAAATATGTATCAGCGTATTGAGGGTTCGGCCTGGCGCAATATCTGGCTGGTTGGCGATCTCCACGGCTGCTTTGCCGTATTGATGAGCCATCTCCGGCAGATAAAATTCGACCCATACCAGGATCTTCTCATCTCCGTGGGCGATTTGATCGATCGCGGGCCGCAAAGCGCGAAATGTCTCGCGCTTCTCGACTGCCGCTGGTTCTGTGCGGTGCGAGGTAACCATGAACAGATGGCGCTGGATGCGCAAGAGAGCGGGGCGTTGACGCTATGGGTCATGAACGGAGGCCACTGGTATCAGGAGAGCACGCGCGGCGAGCGGCTGCAGATTGACGAACGCCTGGATCGCTGTCGCCAGCTGCCGCTGATTGTGGAGCTCAGCGCCGGATCGCTGCGCCATATTGTGGCCCATGCCGACTACCCGGCGGCGACCTATCGTTGGCAGCAGCCGGTGGATGAACAACAGGTGCTCTGGAGCAGACAGCGCCTGATGGACCATCTGGCCGGTCGACATGGCGCGATAGGCGGAGCGGACCACTTCTGGTTTGGCCACACGCCGTTGAAGCAACGTTATGATAGCGATAATCAACATTATATTGATACGGGGGCGGTATTCGGCGGTGCACTCACCCTGGTGCAGCTGCAGTAAGCCGCTTAAAAATCGCTGTATTCGCTGGCAGGCTGCCAGAAACCATCAATAAAATCTTCAACCGGAAAACAGCCGCCCTGGCGTATCCGCTGATCGTTCATCGCCACAAGGCACCGTCGTTCGTTATCGTAAACGTCGACGACAATATCTTCGCAACCACCGTCCAGGTAACAAATAAACAAAACTAAGGCGAACATCCTGGCCTCATGTTTGGGTTTGTTAATCAGTATAGGGTAGCTCATAAACGGGGGGAATAAATAACCCGTCTCAGGCGACGGGTTCTTTTTGAATCAGGCAACGCGCATGATCCAGGCATCGGATTGTTGATCGTAGTGCTTACGGTAGAGGACGGAATGTTGACCATCAAGAATGGCAGGGACGCTGGTTTCCGCATCCCAGCCATCCAGCTGCATGCATAAGTCCGGATCGGATTTGCAAGGAATGCTTAACGTTCGCTCTCCCTGCTGTTCACCGTGCAGCTCGGCGTCATCTATCTCAAACGCGCCGATTCGAATGCTGGTTTTACTCATAAATTCACCCCGTTGGTCTGCTGAGTTGTGGTACGACCAGTTAGGCCGTCATTTTTCAGCGTAGACAACGGGGGACAAACCGCCAGTAAAAAAATGCGGTTTTTTTGCAGTCGATCACGCCTTACCGGCAAATAGTTTACCGTCGCGAACCAGCTCACGCGGGTAGCTGTTTTTCAAACGGGAGCCGACTTTTTTCGCCAGGCCCAGCGTTGCCCCCTGGAACGTGACGATGACTTCATCCTGCTGCGGCGTCGTTTCAGGGTAGACGTCGCGGCCACGATACCACTCTTCCGCTTCATCCTGCGTCAGTTCAAAAGGAGCATCCGGGACGGCGAGCGCAATGACCGCTTCGTGCTGCCAGCGAAAGCCTTTGTTATGGGTTTCCGCCAGGCGAATGCCAATCCGCGAAAAACGGACCTGGCCGATAAATGATTCCAGCGCTTGCGGGAACAGCCAAATCTCTTTATCACGCTGCCAGAGCGTATGATGGTCATCCCAGTGTAGTCCGACGGCGGCAGCGGCGGCGGAAATCGCTGCGGATTCCCGGCTTTTAAGCGGCGTAAAAGGAAATTTTCCGACTTTGTAACCCGGCGCCGGTAGCGCCTCGATCGCTGCGGTTTTCTTGAGGCGGGCAACAAAAAAACCTTCGCAGTCAAAAATCTGCGGAAAGACGTGGAGAAATCCCTCAGCGGTTAAGGCTTCCGTAGCCTGCGGGAACAGCGTGCCGAGCGGTAGCACCTCGACCGCCTGCGGATAGCGGGCTAACAGCCACTGCACGACCTCTTCGTTCTCTTCCCGGTTCAGGGTGCAGGTCGAGTACACCAGCGTGCCGCCGGGGCGCAGCGCGTGAAATGCGCTGTCGATGAGCTCCCGCTGAGTTTCGGCGATCTGCTGATTACTCTCAGGCGACCAGTTTTTCAACGCATCGGGATCTTTGCGCACCACCCCCTCGCCGGAGCAGGGGGCATCCAGCAGGATGGCGTCAAAGCGTTCCGGCAGCGCGGCGCCAAACACCCGACCATCGAAGTGGGTCAAGGCGACGTTGCTGATGCCGCAGCGGCTGATATTGGCATGCAGGACTTTAACCCGACTGGCGGAAAACTCGTTGGCGAGAATCCCGCCCTTATTTCCCATGCGCGCAGCAATCTGTGTGGTTTTGGAACCAGGGGCGGCGGCCACATCCATGACCCGCTGCGGCATGTCGCCATCGGCAAACAGCGCCGCAACCGGCAGCATAGAACTGGCTTCCTGGATGTAAAACAGGCCGCTGAGATGTTCGGCGGTGCTGCCCAGCGGCAGGGAGTCCTCATCATCGCGTTCGATCCAAAAGCCCTCTTCGCACCACGGGATCGGCGTCAGCTGCCAGCCATAGGGCGCCACCTGCTGCAGAAAGTCTGCGACGGAAATTTTCAGCGTATTCACGCGCAGGCTGCGGCGTAACGGGCGCTGGCAGGCCGCGATAAAGGCATCGAAAGAGAGATGCGTGGGCATCGCGTCACGCATTTGAGCGAGGAATTGGTCAGGAAAATAGACTGCGTTTTGAGCCACTGGTGCGCACCACAAGAAAAAAGGGTGCGCAGTTTATCATAAACGCTCCGGCGGGGGACACCGGAGCGTTTTGCTTACTGTGGCAGGGCCGTGCCCCATTCCCGCCACTCTTTCGGTTCGCTTTCCAGCAGCAGGAAGTGTTTACCATCCTGTGCCTTCGGCGCCAGCGGCGTGCCCGGCGGCGTGGCAAAGGAGATACCGCCGCGAATGAACTGGTTAAAGGTCCCGGTTTTCACGACGCCGCCAATCAGGCCAAAGTCGAGGTTATAGCCGGAAGAGAGCCAGAAGACCGAATTGTTACGCACCAGATACTGATAGCGTTTGCTGATACGCAATTTGACCATCACGCGATCCGACATCGAGCCCAGCGTCAAGCCGGTCACCGTACCGACTTCCAGGCCGCGGAACAGTACCGGCGTTCCGATATCCAGCGAACCGGCTTCCGGCACTTCGACAACGATGCTCAGACCGTCAATGTAGCGGGAGTCGCTAATTGTCGTTTCCTGAATTTCGAAATCACGGCGTGGCGTGCCGCGGCCGGGTTCAACGTTGATGTAGGGCTGGAAAATGGTATCCAGGTGTTCGACGCCCGCCGCAGAAATCTGCGGGGTGATCACCGAGAAACGGGTCCCGCTGCGGGCGAAGGTCTCGACGTACTCCGGGTAAAGCACGGCTTTCGCCTGGACTTCGTTTTTCGCGGTAATCAGATTCAGGGACTGGATCTGGCCGATATTAATGCCCAGGTAGCGAATCGGCATCCCTTCGGAAATTTTACCGGCATCAAAGGCATGCAGCGTAATCTGGCCACCGACTGCCCGGGCAGCGGTTTCAGAAGCATAGAGAATGCGTTTGTTGCCAATTCGCGCGCCGGCGCTGCCGCCGCTGAGATCGTCAAAGCTGATTGCGCCTTTCAATGCCCGTGACAGCGGTGATGCCTGCACGGTCAGACCATTGCCATCGAGCTGGACTTTGGCGCCGCCCTCGGCCCAGAAGACGCTATTGTTGGTCAACAGATTGCGATATTCCGGCTTAATATGCAGATCGATATCAAATGCGTTGCGGCGGGGTTTAACCGAAATGATCTCGCCGACGGCAAACTTACGATACAGCACCACCGAGCCTTCCTGAACATCCGGCAGGGTCTCTGCCGTCAGGCTCAGAGTGGTGGTGGGCACTTCGCTGAGGCTGTTTTCTTCCGCCTTCTCCATATTGGCATACAGCGGATAGCTGGCCTGTATTGCCCCTTTCTCGCCAGGGATAATACGAATACCGCCTTCGACCCACTCGCTGGCGCTGGCGCCCAGCACTTTGATGCCATCAAAACCCACTTCCACGTCAAGACGGCTGTTAACGACAAATTTGCTGTCGCCGCGCACCAGGTCGCGATACTCAGGGGTAATGGCCACCTGGAACGTGACGCCTTTAGCGGTCAGCTTGCGCTCCAGAACCTGACCCACTTTCACGCCGTGCAGCACCAGCGGCTGCCCGGCATCAATGCCGTAACTCTCCGCTGCCGTGAGCGTCACCGTCGCCACATCCGGTTCATCGAGCAGGGATTTGTCAGCCGGAAGCACCACAAAGTGATTTCGCGTCTCCCCCTCTCCGGGCACCAGTTCGAACGTATTCCCGGTCAACAGGGCGCTGAGGCTGGGGTTATCCAGCGAGATTTTCGGCTTTTTCATCTGAATAAGCGTCTTATCTCTGAGCAGGGTGACCACGCTTGGGTCAACCGTCATCTCACCGGTCACTTTACTGCCGGGATTGAGGTTGAGTTTGGTCAGCTGCCCGACTTCCAGCCCCTGGTACATCAGCGGGGTGGAGCCGGCTTTCAGGCCTTCGCCGTCAGGCAGCTCCAGCGTGACCAGAACCCCGCGCTGGCTATGAGCCAAATCTTCGTACAGACCAAACTCATCGTTTTGTTGCGCGGCCTGAGAATCGGCAGGGGAGTCAAAGGCAATAGCGCCATTGACCAGCGCGGAGAGGCTTTCCAGCTGGACTTTCGCGCCGCCGAGGCCGACATCGGCCTTAACGCCTGACACATTCCAGAAGCGGCTGCCTTTTTTCACCAGGTTTGTAAAGCGGCGTTCAATCAGCACATCGATAGTGACGCCCTGATTGTTATCATTGAGCGCAAAATCGTACACCCGACCCACCGGAATTTTGCGGAAGTAGACCAGCGATCCGCTGGTGAGCGAACCGAGGTCCGGCGCCTGCAGATGAATCATCAGCTCGCCGTTGTTGATATGGTATTTCGGCTGGGTATCGAGAGCGACGAAATGGTCCTGCGGCTCCCCTTTACCCGGCATCATGCCGATGTAGTTACCGCCAACCAGCGCATCAAGACCGGATACGCCGGCCAGCGAGGCTTTCGGAGTAACCAGCCAGAACTGGGTATCTTTGCGCAGAGCGTCTTTCATATCGCCCTTCACACTGGCAGAGACTTCGATTTTGCTCAGGTCTTTGCTCAGCGAGATATTCTCGACGGTGCCCACCTCGACCCCTTGATAGCGGATAGGCGTGCGCCCCGGGACAATCCCGTTGGCCGACTGGAAGTCGATGGTGATGGTCGTCCCGCGGTCGTTATAGCTGGTCCAGATCAGCCAGCTGGCGATCAGCAGGGCTATTACCGGCAGCAGCCAGAATGGCGAGATGCGACGTTTAGTTTTAATTCTGGCTTCAGTCGGTGAAGCGGGCGTTTCCTGACTCATGTGCGTCCCAAAGTAAGCGGCTGTCCAGCCATTCAACAGCAAGGATAGTTAATATTACCGCGGCGCCGAAATATACCGCAGCAGGCCCCATCGTGAAAGCGAGGAGTTGGTCGCGATTAATCAGTGACATGGTTAATGAGATAACAAAAAGATCCAACATTGACCAACGGCCGATCCAGGTAATCAGCCGCAGCAGGATGATGCGGGTACGCAGCCCCTGTTCGCACTTGAATTGTATGCTCACTAATAGCGTAAACAAGACAATAACTTTGGTAAATGGCACCAGAATACTGGCGATAAACACCACGCCGGCAATCGCCACATTGCTATTGGCCAACGACATAATCCCCGACAGAATCGTATCATCCTGTCGTGCGCCGTTGACGTAAATAATGGAGATCGGCAGCAGGTTTGCGGGAAGCAGGAACACCACCGACGCAATCAGCCCGGCCCAGCTTCGCTGCAGACTCTGCGGCCGTCGATGGTGGAGCGGCGTATGGCAGCGTCGGCAGCGTCCGCGGGCATCGCGAAAGCCGGTGTAATGACAGCCGGTGCAAACCTGTAGCGCCGGGTCGGCCCGAAACGCTGGACGCTGGGGATAAAATCGCTCCCATAGCTCTTCAACGTTCATATGAATGATCGTCAGAATGCTGAGCAGGGTGAGCGAGATAAAGGCCACAAGCCCGACGCCCGGCTGCAGGAAGGCATAATCCTGTACTTTGATGGAGGCCACGCCGATACCGACCAGATAGATATCCAGCATCACCCACTCTTTGAGTTTTTCCAGCATCAGCAGCACCGGGCGTAAATTCATCCCCAGAACGTTCCCCAGCCAGAGATAGGCGATCGAGATGACCAGCAGCGCCGGTGCGCCAATCGCACAAAACAGCACCATCGCGGCAGTAAGCGGATCGCCCTGACCGGTCATTTGCCAGATCCCCTGGATTACGTTCGCATCGATACGTACGCCGAGCAGATGCAGACGCAGTAAGGGTTCGGTCCACGCAAAGGGCATCAGGAGCATCATGGTAATGGCCATACTACCCAGTCGCGAAAGAGACCAGTCGCGGCCATCACGCACTTTCGCATTGCAGCGCGGGCACCAGGCACTTTGATAACGCTTAAGCACCGGCAAACGAAAAAGAACGTCACACTGCGGGCAGCGGTGATAATGTGCCTGAGGGAGCGGACGGCTGACCGCATGCACGACCATCTTTTTTGCCGGTGTTATCGGTTGTGTTTTTAGTGGCATTTATTACGTACAGGAATGAATGTATCTCACTATCTTAACCCAGGATTGAATTCATCTTGAGCCTGAACGCATTTAATGCTTATTTTATTAGGCAATGCGTGTTTCGCAGTAAGACAACTAAGTGACCAGATAATGAACAAAACAGAATTTTACGCGGATTTGAACCGTGATTTTCAGGCTTTAATGGCAGGTGAAACCAGTTTTTTGGCGATGATCTCTAATACCAGCGCGCTGCTGTTTGAGCGCCTGACCGAGGTTAACTGGGCAGGTTTCTATCTGCTTGAAGGGGACACGCTGGTTTTAGGACCATTCCAGGGCAAACTGGCCTGCGTACGGATTCCGGTTGGGCGAGGCGTATGCGGTGCGGCCGTTGCGCAAAATCGCGTTCAGCGGGTGGAAGATGTTCATGCCTTCGATGGACATATCGCGTGTGATGCCGCCAGCAATTCGGAAATCGTCTTTCCGCTGCAGGTGAACAATCAGATTATTGGCGTTCTGGATATCGACAGCACCGCCTTCTCCCGCTTCACCGCTGAGGATGAGCAGGGGCTGGCTGAACTGGTCGCGCATCTGGAAAAACTCATTTCTGCGACTGACTATCAAAAAATATTCGCCCACGTCGCAGGATAATCAACGGATAACGTAGCATTTAGCGATGGCGTCATTATAATGACGCCTGTTCATGCCTGCGGCTTGTTGGCTACGTCCGTTGTAATCAGGAAATTTCATGGAAAATCAACCTAAGTTGAATAGCAGTAAAGAAGTTATCGCGTTTCTGGCCGAACGTTTCCCTCAGTGCTTCAGCGCTGAAGGTGAAGCTCGCCCCCTGAAAGTCGGTATTTTTCAGGATCTCGTGGAGCGTGTTGGGGGGGAGATGAATCTCAGCAAAACCCAACTTCGTGCCGCTTTACGTCTTTATACTTCGAGCTGGCGCTATCTGTACGGCGTTAAGCCAGGCGCAGTTCGCGTTGACCTTGACGGCAACCCGTGCGGCGAACTGGAAGAGCAGCATGTTGCTCACGCTCGTCAGCAGCTCGAAGAAGCAAAAGCTCGCGTTCAGGCGCAGCGCGCAAGCCAGCAGGCTAAAAAGCGCGAAGCCGCCGCCGCTGCGGGTCAGCAGGAAGACGGTGCTCGTCGTGAGCGTAAGCCACGTCCTCAGGTTCGTCGCAAAGAAGGCACCGAACAGCGTAAGCCGCGTCCAGCCGTTGCAAAAGCACCGCGTGAAGAGCGTCATACCCCTGTATCAGATCTGACCGCGTTAAGCGTTGGCCAGGCTCTGAAGGTGAAAGCAGGCAACAACGCAATGGACGCCACCGTTCTGGAAATCACCAAAGATGGCGTTCGTGTACAGCTGACTTCTGGTATGTCAATGATTGTACGCGCAGAACACCTGGTGTTCTGAAACGGAGGCCGGGCCAGGCATGAACACATTCTTTAAGCTCACCGCGCTTGCGGGCCTGCTAGCAATAGCAGGCCATGCGTTCGCCGTGGACGATATTACTCGAGTCGATCAAATTCCCGTGCTGAAAGAAGAGCCGCAGCACGCGACGGTGAGTGAGCGCGTTACCTCGCGCTTTACCCGTTCTCACTACCGGCAATTTGATCTCGACAACGCCTTCTCGGCAAAAATTTTCGACCGCTATCTGAATCTGCTGGACTACAGCCACAATGTGCTGTTGGCCAGCGATATCGCTCAGTTCTCGGCGAAGAAGAATCAAATCGGCGATGAGCTGCGTACCGGAAAGCTGGACGTTTTTTACGACCTGTATAACCTGGCGCAGAAGCGTCGTTTTGAGCGCTATCAGTATGCATTGAAGGTGCTGGAACGTCCGATGGACTTTACCGGCAACGACAACTTCAACCTTGACCGCAGCAAAGCCCCCTGGCCGAAAGACGAAGCCGAGCTCAACGCGCTGTGGGATGCCAAGGTTAAGTTTGACCAGCTGAGCCTCAAGCTTACTGGCAAAGATGACAAAGAAATTCGCGATACCTTAACGCGTCGCTACAAGTTCGCCATTCGTCGCCTGGCGCAGTCCAACAGCGAAGATGTGTTCTCGATGGTGATGACTGCTTTTGCTCGCGAGATTGACCCGCACACCAACTATCTGTCCCCGCGCAATACCGAACAGTTCAATACCGAAATGAGCCTGTCGTTAGAGGGCATCGGCGCGGTACTGCAGATGGATGACGACTATACGGTCATCAATTCGCTGGTAGCCGGTGGTCCGGCGGCGAAGAGCAAATCGATCGCCGTCGGCGATCGTATCGTCGGCGTCGGCCAGTCCGGTAAAGGCATGGTTGACGTTATCGGCTGGCGTCTGGATGACGTTGTTGCGCTGATTAAAGGGCCGAAGGGCAGCAAAGTGCGCCTCGAAGTTCTGCCTGCTGGTAAGGGCGCGAAAACCCGCATCGTCACGCTAACCCGAGAGCGTATTCGTCTCGAAGACCGCGCGGTGAAGATGTCGGTGAAAACCGTCGGCAAAGAGAAAGTCGGCGTGCTGGATATCCCGGGCTTCTACGTTGGCCTGACGGACGACGTCAAGGTGCAGCTCCAGAAGCTGGAGAAACAGAACGTCAGCAGCATTGTTATCGACCTGCGCAGCAATGGCGGCGGGGCGCTGACCGAAGCCGTTTCACTCTCCGGTCTGTTTATCCCGTCTGGCCCAGTGGTTCAGGTCCGTGACAACAACGGCAAAGTGCGTGAAGACAGCGATACCGATGGCGTGGTGTACTATAAAGGCCCGCTGGTGGTGTTGGTCGATCGTTTCAGTGCTTCGGCCTCTGAAATCTTCGCTGCCGCCATGCAGGATTACGGTCGCGGCTTAATTGTTGGCGAGCCGACCTTTGGTAAAGGCACCGTTCAGCAGTATCGCTCGCTGAACCGGATTTACGATCAGATGCTGCGCCCTGACTGGCCGGCGCTGGGCTCTGTACAGTACACCATTCAGAAGTTCTACCGCATTAACGGCGGCAGTACCCAACGTAAAGGCGTCACGCCGGATATCATGATGCCGACCGGTAGCGAAGATCGTGAAACCGGTGAGCAGTATGAAGATAACGCGCTGCCGTGGGATAGCGTCAATGCGGCGACCTACGTGAAATCCGGTGATTTGAAACCGTTCGATCCGCAGCTGCTGAAGCTGCATAATGAGCGCATCGCCAAAGATCCCGAGTTCCAGTACATCATGAAGGACATCGCTCGCTATAACGCAATGAAAGATAAGCGTTATATCGTTTCTCTCAACTACGCTCAGCGTGAAAAAGAGAACGAAGAAGACGATGCGACTCGCCTGGCACGGATTAACGATCGTCTGAAGCGCGAAGGTAAACCGCCGCTGAAGAAACTGGACGATCTGCCGAAGGACTACCAGGAGCCGGATCCGTATCTTGATGAGACGGTCCACATTGCGGTAGACCTTGCGCATCTTGAGAAAGAGATGCCCGCGGTAGAACCGCCGGTCAGCAAATAAGCACCCAACGGGCACAATGATTGTGCCCGTTTTTCTTTCCGTCATCCCCCCGACCGGCCTCTCTTAGACATACAAAATGTCAACAACTTACGCAGATGTCAGTTCGCTGTGACAAAATGTAAAGTTGTGTTTTTCTCGTGACTTAGCGGGGCCTGATCGTTGAAAATTGGCGTTCTACCCATACGATATGGGTAATCGCATAGTGCGTTTTGTTAAATCGAGGTTAAAAGAAAATTATGATGCGAATCGCGCTGTTCCTGTTGACCAACCTGGCGGTGATGGTGGTATTCGGGCTGGTGTTAAGCCTGACGGGAATTCAGTCAAGCAGCATGACCGGGTTACTGATCATGGCGCTGCTTTTTGGTTTTGGTGGATCGATCGTTTCGCTGATGATGTCGAAATGGATGGCACTGAAATCCGTGGGTGGGGAAGTGATTGAGCAGCCGCGCAATGAAACAGAACGCTGGCTGATGAACACCGTCGCACAGCAGGCGCAGCAGGCGGGTATTGGCATGCCGCAGGTCGCCATCTACCATGCGCCGGATATCAACGCGTTTGCCACCGGCGCCCGCCGCGATGCTTCTCTGGTCGCCGTGAGCACCGGGCTGCTGCAAAACATGAGTCGTGACGAAGCCGAAGCGGTCATCGCCCACGAAATCAGCCACATCGCCAACGGTGACATGGTCACTATGACGCTGATTCAGGGGGTGGTGAACACCTTCGTTATCTTTATCTCGCGTGTTATCGCGCAGATTGCCGCCGGCTTTCTGGGCGGAAACCGGGATGACAGTGAAAGCAGCAACGGTAACCCGCTGATTTACTTTGCCGTAGCGACCGTGCTGGAACTGGTGTTCGGTATTCTGGCCAGCATTATTACCATGTGGTTCTCGCGCTATCGTGAATTCCACGCCGATGCCGGGTCTGCCAGACTGGTTGGGCGTGAGAAAATGATTGCCGCGCTGCAGCGCCTGAAAACCAGCTATGAACCGCAGGAAGCCAGCAGCATGATGGCGTTCTGCATTAACGGTAAGGCGAAGTCAATGAGCGAACTGTTCATGACTCACCCGCCGCTGGATAAGCGTATTGAAGCGCTGCGCAGTGGCGAATACCTGAAGTAACGTTGTTGCAGAATAGCTAAAAAAATCCGCGGCCCCCCGGGCTGCGGATTTTTTTTGGGCTGAAGCCTGAGGAGAGCGGCTATTGTCCCGGACGGGGCTGGGTTACGCGAAGCCCGCTGACGGTTGCGGCAATCACCGCCAGCCCACCGGCCAGCAGCAGTGCGCTGTGGGTGCCGCTGTTGCCCTGCAGGTTAAGTAGCAGGGCAACCAGTGCCGCACCGGTACTTTGACCGAGCAGTCGCGCGGTCCCCAGCATTCCGCTGGCGCCGCCGCTGCGCTGGGCCGGTGCGGAAGAGACAATGGTATGGTTGTTCGGCGACTGGAACAGGCCAAAACCGGCGCCGCACAGCGCCATGCGCCAGATAATATCCAGATCGGAAGGCGAGGAGGGCAACAGCGCGAGGCCAAACAGGCCGCAGGCCATCACCAGCAGACCGATTGCCCCCAGTAATCCCGCGTGCACTTTCTCAATCATATAACCCGCCAGCGGCGCCATCACCATGGTAGCCAGAGGCCACGGCGTCAGCAGTAAGCCGGTTTCGACTTCGCTACGGCCCATCACCGACTGCAGGAAGAAGGGCAGGGAAACCAGCGCCAGCATTTGCGCGCAGAACGAGCAAACAGAGGTACAGATAGACAGGGAAAACAGCGGGATGCGCAGCAGGTCAATCGGCAACAGCGGTACCGGCATCTGCAGCTGGCGGCGCACAAAGAAGAAACCGATAACCAGCATCGCGGCCACTTCTGCAAGCACGAGTCGTCCCGACTGACCCTGGGCAAAACCGCCGAGAGCGGTGATCAACAGGCCAAACGTCAGCGCATTCATTATGGCGCTGGGAAGATCGAAACGGGTGATTTTGCTCCGGCCAACGTTCGCCGGCAGGTAACGCATGGCGAGGATAAGCGAAACAATCCCGAGCGGAATATTAATAAAAAACAGCCATTGCCAGGAGGCCACCGAGAGAATCGCTGCCGCAATAGTGGGGCCAGCGGCCGATGAAACCGCCACCACGAAGGAGTTAATCCCCATCCCGCGTCCGAGAAAACGCTGCGGGAAAATAAGCCGGATCAGCGCCGTATTGACGCTCATCAGGGCGGCGCCGCCAAGGCCCTGCGCGACGCGGGCAAGGGTCAGCATCTCCAGACTATGGGAAAGTGCGCAGGCGAGCGAGGTCAGAGTAAACAGCGCAAGGCCGATTTTATAGATACGCCGATAGCCAAACATATCGCCGAGAAAAGAGAGCGGCAGAAGGGCAATCACGATAGCTATCTGGTAGGCGTTGACAATCCAGATTGACGCCGCCGGCGAGGCGTTTAAATCGGTGGCAATAGTCGGCAGGGCCACGTTAGCGATTGCGCCGTCGAGCACCGCCATGGCTAACCCTAAAACGATGGTCAGAATTGCGCCGTAGCGCTGCGGCAAAGGCAGGCCATCGGAAATGTTTTTATCCATGTTGAATGTATGTCTTTAGGGTAATTATTCTCTGAGTAATGATTTTAGCATTGATTATTCGGCTGTATGTCGCAGATTTGTAACGAATGAGCAGAAGAACGATTGCGGGGGGCGCGATGCGAATTTATAATAAAAACCGGTTCTGATTTTTATAAAACAGTTACGATGAGGTGATAAATGGCAGTTGCAGATTTGGATAAGCAGCCAGATTCTGTCTCTTCGGTATTGAAGGTTTTTGGCATTCTGCAGGCGCTTGGTGAAGAGCGTGAAATTGGCATAACCGAACTGTCCCAGCGCGTCATGATGTCAAAAAGCACCGTTTATCGCTTTTTGCAAACCATGAAATCGCTGGGCTATGTGGCGCAGGAAGGTGAATCCGAGAAATACTCCCTGACGCTCAAGCTGTTCGAACTGGGCGCGCGTGCGCTACAGAATGTCGATCTGGTCCGCAGTGCCGATATCCAGATGCGTGAACTTTCGCGGCTGACGAAAGAGACGATCCACCTGGGGGCGCTGGATGAAGATAGCATCGTCTATATCCACAAAATCGACTCGATGTACAACCTGCGGATGTACTCACGAATCGGTCGCCGCAACCCGTTGTACAGTACCGCTATCGGCAAAGTGCTGCTGGCGTGGCGCGATCGCGCTGAAGTTGAGCAAATTCTTGAAGGCGTCGAATACAAACGCAGCACCGAGCGGACCATTACCAGTACGGAAGCGCTGCTTGGCGTCCTGGATCAGGTTCGTCAGCAGGGCTACGGTGAAGATAATGAAGAACAGGAAGAGGGACTGCGCTGCATCGGCGTACCGGTTTTCGACCGCTTTGGCGTGGTGATTGCAGGTCTGAGTATCTCTTTCCCGACTCTGCGTTTCTCGGAAGAGCGTCTGAGTGAATACGTGGAGATGCTGCACACGGCGGCGCGTAAGATTTCTGAACAGATGGGCTATAACGACTATCCATTCTGATCCGAAGGGCAGCCTGGTCAGTTAAGCGACAGCGGGAATACGTTTCCCGCTGTCGCTTTTACGCATTAACCTTTGTCGATAACGGTTTCGCTTTTGCGTAAAATCGGGCAGTCGGTAACACCGATAATACCGCTATCAGAATGAACGTATTGTGCGGTACTGGTGCCGCGAGCGGTCAGATATTTACACTGAAGCCCCAGTCCCGCAGCATTCTCATTGCTGCCAATAAGAATGCCATAGCCGCTCAATAATATCCCAATCCATACGATAGCCAGTACTACAATGGAACGAATGATTAATCGCATTGTTGCCTCATGGTTTACATTATCCCTGCGCCTATTTTGACAGCTACACGTATTGAAACAAGTCTATGATTCCTAAACTTGTCTTTCGTATTACAGTTAGCCACGGTTTAAGATGCTCATGTTATCCTGGAAACATCTGATACTGATGCGGAGAATGGAGTGAAAAAAGTACGCTGGGTTTTGCTGATAGTCATCATAGCGGGCTGTTTGTTGCTGTGGACTCAGATGCTTAACGTAATGTGCGATCAAGATGTACAGTTTTTCAGCGGCATCTGCACAATCAACAAGTTTATCCCCTGGTAAGACATTTTTATGACGACCGATTTCCTTCTGCTGCGCGAGTGGTAGAATGGACGCCTTCTCTTTGAGGTGGTGAAATGAGTGAGTTACTGAATCCTGGGATCTTAAATCTGGCATCGCTGGCACTGTCCGTTGTGCTGCTGCTTGTCGGTTTGTTGTTATGGTTTTTTGTTAATCGCGCAAGTTCGCGCACCAATCAGCAGATTGAACTGCTGCAGGCGTTACTGGACCAGCAAAAGCGGCAAAATGCGCTGCTGCGCCGTCTCTGTGAAGCCAATGAGCCTGAGAAAGAAGAGGTTACTAAGACTTCGGCGGGAGAGAAAGACGATGACGACTTTATCCGTCTCGTCGCCGAACGGTAACTGACTGACAGGTGTGCACCGCGTCGGTGTGCACCTGGATCACGGAGAGGCTATAACTTTTTCTTATCCTTCCCGATCGTTTTGTTACACTTCCTCGCGCCCTGAGTGTGTTCCCGCTCCCAATTCTGGCTATTGACGCCATTGATTTTTTAGTTAATCAAATTAAATAATAACAATCTGTTTTAATTGTCTGATGAAAAAATATCGTCATTAATGCTTCATGTTTAAATTGTATTATAAATAATATTTATAACGTGAGCGGGTGACGATTTTATATCTTTACCTCCGCAGAATTTAAGCGAAATTTCAACTATAGATATGACCTTTTATACGCATCATTATGCACCGCTCCTGACGGTGCTTGCTGAAAATGTGGTGTTTGAATAGCCAGGTACCTGGACGAACCGAAGTTGTTGAGCTATGGTAAAAAAGTTGCAATCATGGGGTTGGCTATATTGCGAATCCTACGGTAGCAGCGAGGGCAACCCTGGGCGGCAAAGACGCATAAATGTGCAGGCGATCAAATGATTACCTTATAATTTGTGCGAAGGATCGAGACACGTTTAAAAATGGCTTGCCATTATTTACGTTGTATGTGATAACACCTTTCGGGTTAAACGAGGTACAGTTCTGTTTATGTGTGGCATTTTCAGTAAAGAAGTCCTGAGTAAACACGTTGTCGTTGAATACCGCTTCTCTGCCGAACCTTATATTAGTGCCTCATGCAGTAATGTGTCAGTTTTATCTATGTAAGCGCCTGTGGGCGAAGAAAACAGTCTAAGGAATTTTGCAAATGGCAAAGATTAAAGGTCAAGTTAAGTGGTTCAACGAGTCTAAAGGTTTTGGTTTCATTACTCCGGCTGATGGCAGCAAAGATGTGTTCGTACACTTCTCCGCTATCCAGGGTAATGGCTTCAAAACTCTGGCTGAAGGCCAGAACGTTGAGTTCGAAATTCAGGACGGCCAGAAAGGTCCGGCAGCAGTTAACGTTACTGCTATCTGATTCAAGACCACTCATCTTGTAAGAAAAGCCTCGCCTCTGCGGGGCTTTTTAGTCTTTATTGCAAAACATTTCCATTTTTCCCCCTCCGTCGCGCTTTGTTGCAAAACAACATCCTTATTCGCATAGTTTCGCATCCTGTTGTGCCGATTTTCTGTTAAATCAGAGGGTTGCAATATAATGCTGGAGCTACGGTGCTAAAGTACAAAAATAAGTCAGTTGCTCATTTCACCCCTCTTCGTTTTGGGCTGTTGTGCGTGGCAATTCTCGGGTGTCTCGGAATACTGTTGGGGCGGGTAGCCTGGCTGCAAATCGTTTCTCCAGATAACCTGGTGAAACAAGAAGATATGCGTTCGTTGCGCGAAGAACCCATCGATGTACAGCGTGGAACCATCAGCGACCGCGAGAACCGCCCGCTGGCGGTCAGCGTGCCGGTGAGCGCTATCTGGGCCGACCCGCAAACCATTATGCAAAAGGGCGGCGTCGGCTATGGCCCGCGCTGGCAGGCGATGGCGGAGGCGCTGCACCTCAATCTGAGCGAACTGGCCAAACGCGTTGAGAGCCATCCGCATATGCGGTTCATCTATCTGGCCCGTCAGGTTAACCCGGAGCAGGCCGAATGGATCGACAAACTGCACCTGCCAGGGATCAACCTGCGCGATGAGTCGCGCCGCTTCTATCCCGCGGGGCACGTGGCGGCTAACCTGTTGGGGTTTACTAATATCGATAACCAGGGCATTGAGGGGATTGAGAAAAGCTTTAATGTCCAGCTTACCGGAAAGCCGGGGCGCCGGCTGGTGCGTAAAGATCGTCATGGCCACGTGATTGAAAATATCACCGAGATGCCGGCGGTGCCTGCGCATAATATTCAGCTGAGTATCGACGAACGTCTGCAGACGGTGACTGAAGATGCGCTGGATAACGCCGTGAACTGGAATAAGGCGGAATCAGGGGCGGCGGTACTGATTAAGATTGATACCGGCGAGATACTGGCGATGGCCAGCTATCCGGACTTCAATCCCAATAATCGTGACAACGCCAGGCTCGATGATTTTCGCAACCGCGCCATCAGTGACACCTTTGAGCCGGGCTCGACGGTAAAACCGCTGGTAGTGATGACGGCTTTACAGCAGGGGATTGTGCAGCCGGACAGCGTAGTGGATACCCATCCCTTTGTGCTTGATGGTCACCGCATTCGTGACGTTGGCTATTATCCCGAACTGTCATTGACCGGCATTTTGCAAAAATCCAGCGATACCGGCGTTTCGCATCTGTCGCTGGCCATGCCGGTTCAACACCTGATCGATACCTATAAAGCGTTCGGTTTTGGCGACCCGACCGGGCTGGGGCTGACCGGTGAAAGCGCCGGACTGATGCCGCAACGGCGCTATTGGGGCCAGCTGGACCGCGCGACCTTTGCCTTCGGATATGGTCTGATGGTGACTCCGCTGCAGCTGGCGCACGTTTATGCCACGATCGGCGGCTTCGGTATCGAACGACCGCTCTCGATTACCCGTATCGACCCGCCGGTTATCGGCACGCGGGTTATGCCAGAACCGATAGTGCATGAAGTGGAGCATATGATGGAGAGCGTGGCGTTGCCGGGCGGCGGCGGAACCAAAGCGGCGGTGCGCGATTATCGCATTGCGGTGAAAACCGGGACCGCGAAAAAAATCGGTCCTGACGGTAAATATATCGATAAATATGTGGCGTATACCGCAGGCGTGGCGCCCGCCAGTCGTCCGCAGTTTGCGCTGGTGGTGGTGATTAACGACCCCAGCAATGGCGCCTATTATGGTGGGGCGGTTTCTGCACCGGTCTTTAGCCAGATCATGGGAGATGTGCTGCGGCTGGAAAATGTGATGCCGGACGGTATGCCACAAGGTTCGGAAAATCTGATTGTGATGCATAGCGGGGATGCCGATCCGCCGGCGTTGTAACAGTGGTCTGAAAGGGCGAATAGCGCTACACTTTCGCCCTTTCAGCGACACCGGAGTTGTCATGTCATACAGTTGCCCACTTTGCCACGCGCCGCTTTCCCGCCGCGATAATAGCTATATCTGCCCGCAGCGGCACCAGTTCGATCTGGCGAAAGAGGGGTATGTCAATTTACTGCCGGTGCAGTTTAAGCGGTCTCGCGATCCGGGCGATAGCGCGGAGATGATGCAGGCGCGGCGGGCGTTTCTCGACGCGGGCCACTATCAACCTCTGCGTGATGCCATTAGCGACTTTCTGTCCGTCGCTGCCCCTGAGCGCCTGCTTGATATCGGCTGCGGGGAAGGGTATTACACCCATGCGTTTGCCGCCATCGCCGCTCATTGTTGGGGGCTGGACGTCTCAAAGTCGGCCATTCGCGCGGCGGCCAGACGCTATCCGCAGGTTAACTTTTGCGTCGCATCGAGCCAGCGTCTGCCGTTCGACGACGCCAGCCTGGATGCGGTGGTGCGAATTTATGCCCCTTGTAATGCGCAGGAGCTGGCGCGGGTGGTCAGACCCGGCGGCTGGGTCATTACCGCCACGCCGGGGCCGCGTCATTTGCTGGAGCTGAAAGGGTTGATTTACGATGAGGTGCGTCTGCATGAGCAAAATCATGAACAGATGGCCGGTTTTACATTAAGCCAGCAGCAGCAGCTGGCCTATCCGATGCAGCTGACCGGGGCCGAGGCTGAAGCGCTGCTGCAGATGACGCCATTCGCGTGGCGGGCGAAGCCAGCGGTGCGTGAAACGCTGCGCGCGCAGGCGACTTTCCGCTGCCAGACCGATTTTATGATTCACTGCTGGCAGCGTGAGGCCTGAGAACTAACCGGCGAAATGGCTCCAGAGAATCTGGGCGCCGATACCCATCAGGACAATACCACCAAGAATTTCGGCTCGTTTGCCCAGCAGCGGGCCGATAAACCGTCCGACCATTATCCCCAGCGTCGACATCACCAGCGTTGCGCAGCCGATAGCCAGCGCGGTGGCGATAATATTTACCTGCAGGAATGCCAGGCCGACGCCGACGGCCATCGCATCGAGACTGGTGGCGAAGGCGGTGGTGACCAGCAGCCAGAAACCATGGCGACGAGGCGCTTCACACGCCTCATCTTCGGTTGTACGAAAACCTTCGATGACCATACGTCCGCCGAGAAAGACCAGCAGCACGAACGCGATCCAGTGATTCCACTCCAGCACGAACTGGCTGGCGAGCATCCCCATCCCCCAGCCGACAAGCGGGGTGAGCGTTTCGATGGCGCCGAAAATTAACCCGGTGCGCAGCGCTTCGGAGAACTTAGGTTTGTGTAAGGTGGCGCCTTTACCGATAGAGGCCGCGAAGGCGTCCATGGACATGCCAAAGGCAAGAAGAATCGTAGCGGAGATGTTCATGATTGCGTCCTGACCGGGGAAAATCCATATGACACATCACAGCCCCCAGTAGATATACGCAGCCCGCGATTCAGGTATGCGTACAGCGGTGATGTGTCTATGGTCTCGCCTGATTGAACACCTTCTTCAACCCGTACGTGCCACGTTTTGCAACGAGTATGTTGACACGCACATTTCCTGGCAGGCAGGAAACCGGCTACTCCCCAACGACGGGCGCAACCTTAACATATTTTTAGAATATAAAACAATAACAGGATTTATTTATTTCGATAACCAAATGATAACGATTTTCATTTGAATTTATGGGTAAATAATTCGTTAATAAATATAAGTAAAGTGCGCAGACGGAATATAGCCATGGCTATATATCCATCTGCCAGAAATCGCTGAAATATAGCGTTGGCTATATTAGTAACTTACTGAGTTGAAACGAGAAGTTTGTATATCTTTTCCAGATCGTCGATGTTTCGTACACGAATAAGCAGGCGCCGCTGTTCTAATTGCATCACCAGTACGCCATCTTCCGATAAATTCATCGCTTTAATTCGCTTATATTCAATCCAGATATTGGCGAAGAAAAAACCAGTTGGTTTGAAGATGATTTTCGGCGTCCGGATCCAGAACAGAAACAACCCCATTAACGCCAGCGCAGATAATAACCATGTGGTGATTAGCGCACCGTGACTGATGATATTGTTATAAATCAGAATGGCGATCAGGCCGACGAAGATGATCCCGTCAACGCGACTGCGGCGGAGCAGGGGGATGGCCAGGAGTAACGGGCCGTTGCGACGGGGCATAATAAACTGGTCATAAATGGCAAACGCCAGCAGAACAACAATAAACAGAATCAGCACCAGATCCGTGATTGTCATCTATCCTCCAGTGAAAAAAAAGCCGGGGGCAAGCCCCCGGCGGACAACAGGATTATTACAGGCCCAGCAGGCCGATAGCGTAGCCGACGATACCGATGACGAAGAAGCCGACGATAATCCACAGGGCGTTAACTTTCTTACGCAGCAGCCACATACAGGCGAAAGTCAGCAGCAGAGGCACCAGGCCCGGCATCAGCTGGTCAAGGATAGTCTGTACGGTCGTTACGTGAACCTGACCATCTGAACCGGTGATTTTTGACACCACCAGCGGAATGTTCACATGCGTCCACTTGTTAACCAACGCCCCCATGACAAACAGGCCGAGAATTGACGCCCCCTCGGTCAGTTTCTGCAGGAAGCCGCCGCCCATATCCTTAACGATATCGACACCTTTGCTGTAACCGTATGCCACGCCGTAGTAACGGGTCAGCAGACGGACGGCGTTGAACAGAATAAAGAACAACAGCGGGCCTAACAGGCTGCCGCTCATCGCGATACCGGCGCCCAATGCCGCAAATACCGGACGCACGGTACCCCAGAAGATCGGGTCGCCGACGCCAGCCAGCGGCCCCATCAGACCGACTTTGATACCGTTGATGGCACCATCATCGATCTCGGCACCGTTTGCACGCTGCTCTTCCATCGCCAGCGTTACGCCCAGAACGGGCGCTGCGACGTACGGGTGAGTGTTAAAGAACTCCAGGTGACGCTTAATTGCCTGCTTACGCGCATCGTTGTTCTCCGGATACAGGCGACGAATAGCCGGTACCATAGAGAAGCAGAAGCCCAGCGCCTGCATACGTTCGAAGTTCCATGACCCCTGGAACAGGTTAGAACGAATGAACACGCCACGAATGTCACTCGGAGTGAGTTTTTTCTCGGTGGTATTTTTAGTCATATCAACCATTTCGCTCACCTGTTAGTCCAGTTCGTTATCGAGATCGTTATTACCAGCAGCCTGCGCTGGCGCACCCGCTACGCGGTTGTATTTCGGGCTCAGCTGGATGTAGAGGATAGCCATTACCGCGCCAATCACCCCCAGCGCAACCAGGTTGAAGTTAGTGAACGCAGCGGTGACGAAGCCAAGGTAGAAGAACGGCATCAGGTAGCCTGCGCGCATCATGTTGATGACCATCGCGTAACCAACGACCACGATCATGCCGCCGGCGATGTTCAGACCGCTGGTGACCACTTCAGGAATCGCATTCAGCATGCCCTGAACTTCGCTGGTTCCGACGGAGATAGCCACGATGACCGCCGGGATAGCGATACGCATAGCCTGCAGGAACAACGAAGAGACGTGGAGCCACGAAATCGCCGTCAGGTTGCCATTTTCCGCCGCTTTATCCGCCGCGTGCTGGAAGGCTACGGTAATGGTACGAACGATGATGGTCAGAACCTGGCCTGCTGCCGCCAGCGGGATAGCCAGTGCGATACCGGCGCCGATACCCTGATGACCGGCAATAACCAGAACGGTAGAAATGATGGATGCCAGCGCGGCATCCGGCGCAACCGCCGCACCGATGTTCATCCAGCCCAGGGCGATCATTTCCAGGGTACCACCGATGATGATACCGGTTTTCATATCGCCGAGAACGGCACCGATCAACGTACACGCGACCAGAGGACGGTGGAACTGAAATTCATCAAGTACCGACTCCATACCCGCAATACACGCGACGATGAACACCAGCACAATCTGAAGAAGGGTAATCTCCATTGTACTTCTCCTGTTGATTAAGTCTTAAGTTGAAAACTGGGGCGCGACCCGCAAGGTTATTTCGTTACCTTGCCAATCAGGTCCATCATTTTCAGTTTCTGGTCGGTGGAAACTTTGCGGACTTCCAGCTCGATACCGCGGGCATTTAGCTTTTTAAATGCTTCAATATCTTTTTCATCGACCGAAACGGCGTTGTTCACCTGCGTTTTACCCTGACGGAAAGCCATACCACCAATATTGACGGTGGTGATTTTCACGCCGCCTTCAACGACACGTTCGACGTCGGTAGGGTTGGTAAACAGCAGCATGACGCGATCGCCTGCGTATTTCGGGTTGTTGTAGACGCGAATCATCTTCGCAACGTCGACAACGTGGGCCGTCACGCCCGGAGGAGCAACCTGAGTCAGTAACGTTTTGCGCACGGTATCCGCCGCCACTTCATCACTCACGACAATAATACGGGTAACGTTGGTTTCTTTGGTCCAGCGGGTGGCCACCTGACCATGAATGAGACGGTCATCAATACGCGCCAGGCCGATGACCATGTAGTCGTTCGGACCCATTGGTTTTGCCGGGGCTGCCGCTTTGGCTGCTGCCTTAACCGGCGCCGGAGCGACTTTTTCCACCGCTTTCGCTTTCAGCGCCTTCACGCCTTCACGACCGGTTTCTACCGCCAGAGCCACCAGCTCGTCGAACGACGGATCGTCGTCGCGCGCCATCAGCGTTTCGACCAGCATCGGAATGTTGACGCCAGCAATCACTTCGTAATGTTCTTTATCGACGACAATGCGGCTGGCGGCATTAAATGGACTACCTCCCCACGTATCGACGAGAAATAACACGCCCTTAGTTGTGTCCAGCTTTGCCAGCTGTGCGTTGTATTTCTCAATTAACGTTTCGGCATTTTCACCGGGAACGAAATCGATCCAGCCAACGTTTTCCTGCTCGCCCAACAGCATTTCTGCGGTTTTCAGCAGTTGTTCTGCAGCCCAACCATGTGTGCCTATTACAATAGCAATCGTCACTTGCTACCTCCTTTATTATCGTGAATGCATCATCTGTGGTGATACATCCTGAATCACTCTTGCGAACAAAATCGATTCAGTGAGGGTGTAAGATCTAAAATAATTACTACCGCGAATTATTTTAGATAGTGAAAAAATAATTAATGTGATGAAGATCCGTTAATCACGCATCTGCGATTAATAATTTCGCAGCGCAAAAAATAGGCTTACCTATTGCAAAGACTGGTAAAATTTTTTCCAATCTTCCTCCATTTTTTGCTATGTTTAGCTTCCGTTTAATTACTCAGGAGTATAGGGCATAGCCCGCTGTATGGACCCTCATCGACGTCTTTTCACCTTCTGGCATTTTTCTGCCACCGCTACCTGCTACGCTTTTTTACCAGCAACGATTGTCTCTGCCGTGCGTGACATCGCGATGACTCCGTCTGTCGTGAACTGGAGCAACTCATGGAATTCTTAATGGATCCCTCTATCTGGGTCGGTTTATTGACGCTGGTCGTCCTTGAAATCGTCCTCGGTATCGACAACCTGGTCTTTATCGCTATCCTCGCGGATAAACTGCCGCCGAAACAGCGTGACAAAGCGCGGCTGATCGGTCTGTCGCTGGCGCTGTTTATGCGTCTGGGGCTGCTGTCAGTCATCTCGTGGATGGTGACCTTAACCAAACCGCTGTTCAGCATTGCGGATTTCTCTTTTTCCGGGCGCGATCTCATCATGCTGCTCGGGGGGATATTCCTGCTGTTTAAAGCGACGACGGAACTGCATGAACGGCTGGAGAACCGCCAGCACGATGCCGGTCATGGTAAAGGTTATGCCAGTTTCTGGGTGGTGGTGTTACAAATCGTCGTGCTGGATGCGGTCTTCTCGCTGGATGCAGTCATTACCGCCGTCGGGATGGTCAACCATCTGCCGGTGATGATGGCCGCGGTGGTCATTGCGATGATGGTGATGCTGCTGGCCTCTAAGCCGCTGACCCGTTTCGTGAACCAGCATCCGACGGTCGTGGTGCTCTGTCTGAGCTTCCTGCTGATGATCGGCCTGAGCCTGGTGGCTGAAGGCTTCGGTTTCCATATTCCGAAAGGGTACCTGTACGCCGCTATCGGCTTCTCGATCACCATTGAGTTCTTCAACCAGGTGGCACGACGCAACTTTATTCGTCACCAGTCGACGCTGCCGTTACGCGCACGCACGGCTGACGCTATCCTGCGCATGATGGGCGGGCGCAAACAGCACGCCGTGAGCCACGATGGCGAGAGCCCGGCGCCGGTTCCGGTGCCGGAAGGGGCGTTTGCGGAAGAAGAGCGCTATATGATTAACGGCGTCCTGACCCTGGCACAGCGTTCATTGCGCAGCATCATGACGCCGCGCGGTGAAATCAGCTGGGTGAATGCGGAACAAAGCGAAGAAGAAATTCGCCGTCAGCTGCTCTCTTCGCCGCACAGTCTGTTCCCGGTATGCCGGGGCGAACTGGATGAAATCATTGGTATCGTACGGGCCAAAGAGATGCTGGTGGCGCTGGAGGCCGGTGAGAACGTCGCCGCATTAGCCTCGGCTTCGCCGGCGATTGTGGTCCCGGAAACGCTGGATCCTATCAATCTGCTGGGGGTGCTGCGTCGCGCTCGCGGAAGCTTCGTCATCGTGACCAACGAGTTTGGCGTGGTGCAGGGGCTGGTGACGCCGCTGGATGTCCTTGAAGCCATCGCCGGGGAGTTCCCTGATGCCGATGAGACGCCGGAAATCGTCGCGGATGGCGACGGTTGGCTGATTAAAGGATCAACCGATCTGCATGCCTTACAGCAGGCGGTCGGGCTCGATGACATCGTCGATGAAGATGAGGATATTGCGACGGTAGCCGGACTGGTCATTGCCGTGAACGGCCATATACCGCGTACCGGCGATATTGTTGAGCGGGCGCCGCTGCAGTTTACCGTCCTCGAAGCGAACGACTATCGTGTCGATCTGGTGCGCGTAGTCAAAACGGTGCATGACAGCCAGGAAGAAGAATAATCCTCCGGTGTCGTCAAACTGATCGGCCGGTCTCCGCTGGAGGCCGGCCGGTTTTATTATCTGCCATCGCCTCGACCTGACGTCGGGCCGCCAGCCACTGCGGAAAGTCTTCAACCGGCATCGGCCTGGCATAGTAAAATCCCTGCAGGATATCAACGCCGTGGCGCCGCAAATATTCGTCCTGCTGCCGGGTCTCCACACCTTCTGCCACCGTCACAATATTCAGCCGGTGCGCCAGCGCAATAATGATATCCGTTACCGTCGCATTCACGCTGTCGATACCGATAGCGCTGGTAAAGGATTTATCAATTTTCAGCACGTCAGGCCGCAGTTTTTCCAGCCAGGAGAGCGAGCTGTTGCCGGTGCCAAAGTCATCGATAGCCAGGTGCACGCCTCTGAAATGCAGATGTTCCGCCATGTGGTGATCGCCGTCCTGAAGCACGTCCCGCTCGGTGAGTTCAACCACCAGCTGCTGCACCGGGTAGGCGCTGAACCAGAGTTTATGCAGATCGCGCAGCAGTTCACCCTCGGCAAAATGGCGAGCGGCGACATTAATCGAAATGTGAAAATGTTTATCGTGGGGGAATAGCGAAAGCTGGCGTGCGGTTTCTGCAATGACATAGCGGGTGAGGGGAATGATCAGGTTGTAGCCTTCGGCGATAGGAATGAACACATCCGGCGATATGTTTCCCCGTCGCGGATTGTTCCAGCGGAGTAAAATCTCGACGCCGGTACATTTTCCCGAATGCAGATCCTTCAACGGTTGGCACCACAGCTTGAATTCGCGGGCGGCGATGCCGAGGCTGATTTCCCGGGAAAAACTCATCCTGCCCGCGGTAGCCAGCCAGGCTATTCCGGTCATCAGTAGACTCAGGATCAGCGCCAGCGGCAGTTCGCCCGGCAGTTCGTGGAGGGCGATAGCGGAAGCGCCGGGACCGCTGACGTTGATGGCAAACGGGAACTGGGTCGAATGTTGACGGTATATCACAGACTCGCCGGGAAGCACCGGATGATCAACCACCCCGGTCCCGCTGATAAAGTTGCGGGGGCCGACGCTCAGTCCAATACCGGTAATCAACGATGATTTTGCGTTGAGAATTAACTCTCCCAGCAGCTCAATATTGATGATCATCATCACGCCGTCGGCGCTATTGAACGCCGAGGGATACCATTGAATTAAGATGGGCGAACCGACCAGCAGCGTGTTATCGGTTGAAAAAGCCAGCAGCTCCCGCTGGACTGGCAGGTCGGGTTGCAGCTGATGAATAGAGACGTTGCGATCGCCAAAGATGCTAGAGCAGTAGAGAATATTCGACTTAACCAGCACGATCGAACGCACGGTCTGTAGCGAGGCCGCCAGTTTGCGCAGCGGCAGACGCACATCCTCGCAGGGTTTCCCCACCAGCTGAAGCAGCGAAAGGTGTTGTTCCGATAACGGGCGTAAAATTTTATCCATCGCCACCACCATTTTATTGGTGGTCATCTGGACACGCTGCTGATTTAAACTACGCTGCGAAATAAATCGGATCGCCAACGTGGTCGTCAACGTCAGGAGCGCAACAATCAAACAAATGACAATCCGCTTACGACGGTATGTCGAAATGACCTTTTGTGCATTTTGCATGCGCGACACCCTGTCGACTCTTTGTGTGGAGTAGAATAACAACCGCCATTCAGCAAGTGTAGTGGGTGTAAATAAATAACCGAGAAAAATGCGCCCGGAAGGGCGCATTTGATGGGGAGAGTTTAGTCACACTGAACTTTGATTGCCAGACCACCGCGAGAGGTTTCGCGATACTTGGCGTTCATGTCTTTACCGGTCTCATACATGGTCTCAATAACTTTATCGAGAGAGACGCGCGGTTCGCTGGTGCGACGCATGGCCATACGCGCGGCGTTGATCGCCTTCACGGATGCAATCGCGTTACGTTCGATGCACGGAACCTGTACCTGGCCGGCAACCGGGTCGCAGGTGAGGCCCAGGTTATGCTCCATCCCGATTTCTGCCGCGACACAAACCTGTTCCGGGCTGGCGCCAAGAAGTTCGGCAAGACCGGCTGCCGCCATGGAGCAGGCCACGCCAACTTCACCCTGACAGCCGACTTCCGCGCCAGAAATAGAGGCGTTCATCTTGTACAGGGTGCCAACGGCGCCGGAGGCCATAAAGTAGCGAATATAAATATCCGGGCTGACCGATTCGATAAAGTGATCGTAGTAGGCGAGTACCGCCGGTACGATTCCGCAGGCGCCGTTTGTGGGGGCCGTCACCACGCGTCCGCCGGCAGCGTTCTCTTCGTTTACGGCCAGGGCGAACATATTCACCCAGTCAACGACGTTCATCGGGTCGTTTGACAGCTTATCGCTGGCTACCAGCAGACGACGCAGCGCAGAGGCGCGACGAGGAACTCGCAGCGGGCCAGGCAGCACGCCTTCGGTATTCATCCCGCGATCGATACAGGCGCGCATGGTCTGCCAGACGTGAGCAAAATAGTCTTCAATCTCTTTTTTGCTGTGGAGAGCCAGCTCGTTTTGCATCACCATGCCGGAGAGCGACAGCCCGGTCTCCTTGCAATAGGCCAGCATCTCCTGCGCCGATTTGTACGGGTAAGGCACGCACAGTTCGTTGGCACTTTCTTTACCGAAGTGCTCTTCGTCGACGATAAAACCGCCGCCAATAGAGTAGTACGTTTTGCTGTAGATCTCTTTGTCGCCCGCCCAGGCATGAATCGTCATGCCGTTCTCGTGCAGCGGCAGGTTGTCGCTACGAAAGCGCATGCCGTCATCCGCCGGGAAGTCAACTTCTTGCTGCCCTTGTGCCAGCAGCAGACGTCCGCGGGTTTCAACGTCGCGGATAAATGCCGGTATCGCGTCAATATCGACCGTATCGGGCTGATTACCCGCCAGTCCCATAATGATGGCGATATCCGTATGGTGGCCTTTGCCGGTTAATGAAAGTGAGCCGTAGACATCGACTGCCACGCGGGTCACTTCATTAAGCAATCCCTTTTCGACCAGGTCATCGACGAACTGTTTACCGGCCTTCATCGGGCCTACAGTATGGGAAGATGAGGGACCAATCCCCACCTTGAACATGTCGAATATACTAATCACGATAATACTCCTGACAGGGTTACCGCAGCGGCGGTAACGATGTGATAACTGCGCATAGTGTAAGAGGGAACCGCATCATCAGCTTAACTATTCACATGAATTAAACTAATGGATAACGGTGAATTTACTAATGGTGAGAGCGCATTCTCATTTTGAGTATATACCCGAAACAGATACCCCGACGACGGGGATAGCGACGGGTCCGAAGCGAGGGAGGCGGCCGGAATTTCAGCCGCGTCAGGCATGATGAAGAAAACTAAGGTTTAGTCCCGATTTGCAGCGCCAGTTCGCGAATAATACCGGCGGTCATTCCCCAGACGAAATAGTGCTGATACCACGACAGCCAGACGCGATGCGAGTTACCGCGGCGGTGAATATCCAGCGGGTGGTAGCGTCCCAGACGCAGCGCTTCAGCGAGCGGCATCTCGAACACCGCAGCGACCTCATCCTGACTGGCGTGATAGTGGAGATTCGGCGGAATGATGCCGACCACCGGCGTGACCTGGTAACCGGTCACGCTGTCTACCGGCGGCAGCACGCCGATAATCTCGACCGACCCGGGGGGAATGGCGACCTCTTCCTGCGCTTCGCGCAGCGCGGCGGCAATCAGCGTGGCATCGGTGGCATCCACGGCGCCGCCGGGGAAGGCAACCTGACCGGCGTGTTTACGTAGCCGCGGCGAGCGTTGGGTTAACAGCAGTCCCGGCTGCGGACGACGAACGATAGGCACCAGCACCGCAGCCTGGCGCTGATTCAGCGCATTGCGCGAGGGCTGCGGGCGCAGTAATTGAAAACGCGAAAGAAAGTCGTCCAGCTCAAGGGCGCCATCCGCCATGTTCTAGCTCTCCAGTTGTTGCAAAATACGATTAACTTTATCAAACGTTTCCTGATATTCGGCCGCTTCTTCGCTGTCCGCCACGATGCCGCCGCCGGCGGAACAGTACAGTTGACCTTGCCAGGCCGTCAGCGTACGAATAGTAATACTGGTATCCATATTGCCACACAGGCTCAGATAGCCGATACTGCCGCACCACGCATTGCGGCGCTGCGGTTCGAGCTCATCGATGATCTGCATCGCCCGCACTTTGGGCGCGCCGGTAATCGACCCGCCGGGGAAGGCCGCACGCAGCAGGTCGCTGGCATGCAGATGAGTCGGCAACCGGGCGGTAATGGTGCTCACCAGGTGGTGCACCGCCGGGAACGGCTCAACCACAAACAGCTCCGGAACCCGTACGCTACCGGCTTCGGCAACCCGACCGATGTCATTACGCATCAGATCGACAATCATCAAATTCTCCGCCCGATCTTTAGGCGAGCTGGCCAGCTTCTCCGCCTGACGGGCGTCCTGCTGCGGATCGGCCAGACGCGGCAGCGTACCCTTAATCGGGCGGGTCTGAATTTCGCCCTGGCGAAGCTGGATAAAGCGTTCCGGCGAAAGGCTGAGTACGGCGCCGTCCTGCAGACGAATAAAGGCGCTGAACGGCGCGCGATTGACGCGGTTCAACTGGCAAAATGCCTGCCACTCATCGCCGCGATAGCTGGCCTGAAAGCGCTGAGCCAGGTTGACCTGATAGCAGTCGCCGCTGTGCAGCCAGGTCTGAATCTGACGAAATTTTTCTCCGTACTGTTCGCGGCTCATATTGGAGCGCCAGGCGGACGTCAGCGCAAACGGGGTCGTTGGCGCGGCGGACTGCGCCTCCAGCCAACGCAGGCGGGCGTGCGGATCGCCATAGCTGAGCAGCGACACTTCGCGGCGCTGGTGATCGACAATCAGCGCCCAGTCATAAATACCGACGGCCATATCCGGCAGCGCGATATCCGCGACGGCGTGCGCGGGCAGAGATTCAAAACGGCGTCCTAAATCATAGCCGAATAACCCCAGCGCGCCGCCGAGGAACGGCAGATGAGGATGCGCCTGTGGCTTTAATCCGCAGCGATCCAGCTGCGTCTGCAGCAGCGTCAGGGGATCGGCCGTTGAGCTGCTCTGCGTCTGACCGTCATCCACCGCGGTTATTTCACCGCGGGTCAGCAGCGTCGTGAGCGGATCGGCGACGATAATGTCAAAACGGTTATGCGGATGGTCAGCAAAACCAGAATGCAGCAGCATCGCCCACGGGGTTGTGCTTAAAGGAGTAAAGTAACGCTCGGCAGCATCCGGGTGCCATGGCAGGGTAATAATAGCGGGGGACAACATCTTCCTCGATCCTAATCGTCACCGTCCTCTGGAAAATCAGGCGGGCGGCATGAAATAATTACGCCACACAATGTAGCAGGAGTGAGTCATGTTTGCAGGTTTACCTTCGCTGAGCCACGAGCAGCAGCAAAAAGCGGTAGAACGTATTCAGGAGCTGATGGCTAACGGGATGAGTAGCGGTGAAGCCATTGCGCTGGTGGCGAGCGAACTGCGCGCCACGCATACCGGCGACCGGATCGTAGCGCGCTTTGAAGATGAAGACGAAGACGAGTAATTACACCGCGGCGATAATTTTAATTTCGACTTTGTATTCAGGCTTCATTAACGCGGCCTGAACGGTGCAGCGTACCGGGGCGTGACCGGCAACCACCCAGGCGTCCCAGGCTTTATTCATGGCGGCAAAATCGCTTTTGTCCGCCAGGAAAATGGTGGCATCAAGAATACGTGACTTGTTGCTGCCCTGTTTTTCCAGCACCGCGTCAATCTGCGCCAGGGTGTTCGCGGTTTGCTCACAGGCGTCCGCGTCAAGGTTGGCCGGTACGCCGGTGTAGTAAAGGGTCTGGTTGTGGATGACGACATCAGACCAGCGGGCTTCCGCATCGATACGCGTAATTGTCATTTTCATTTCCTTCGGTTTTATTCCATCAGACAGCGGCAAGACTGCCATAATGTTCTGCCCACGTCACTACCCGGGCTGGTGAAACGACGCCCTCCCTGACATAATCACTGTCCAAATAACCAGGGGGCAATGTGATCGACGATTTTGCAGCAGACGGCCAGCTGGCCAGCGCCATTCCGGGATTTAAACCGCGCGAACCGCAGCGCCAGATGGCGGTGGCGGTGGCCCACGCCATAAAAGAGGCGCGGCCGCTGGTGGTTGAAGCCGGGACCGGGACCGGGAAGACCTATGCCTATCTGGCGCCGGCACTGCGGGCCAACAAAAAGGTGATCATCTCCACCGGTTCGAAAGCGCTGCAGGATCAGCTCTACAGTCGCGACCTGCCAACGGTGGCAAAAGCGTTGAACTTCACCGGCAGGCTGGCGCTGCTGAAGGGGCGGTCAAATTACCTGTGCCTTGAGCGTCTTGAGCAGCAGACTCTGGCCGGCGGCGATCTGCCGGTGCAAACCCTGAGCGACGTCATTTTGCTGCGATCCTGGTCTAATCAAACCATAGATGGCGATATCAGCACCTGCGTCAGCGTCGCCGAAGACTCTCAGGCCTGGCCGCTGGTGACCAGTACCAATGACAACTGTCTCGGCAGCGACTGCCCGCTGTACAAAGATTGCTTCGTCGTTAAAGCGCGTAAAAAGGCGATGGATGCCGATGTGGTGGTGGTTAACCACCACCTTTTCCTTGCCGATATGGTGGTGAAGGAGAGCGGTTTCGCCGAGCTCATCCCCGAAGCGGAGGTGATGATCTTCGATGAAGCTCATCAGCTTCCGGATATCGCCAGCCAGTATTTTGGCCAGTCGCTCTCCAGTCGTCAGCTGCTGGATCTGGCGAAAGATATCACCATTGCCTACCGCACCGAGCTGAAAGATACCCAGCAGCTGCAAAAGTGCGCCGACCGGCTGGCCCAGAGCGCGCAGGATTTCCGCCTGCAGCTCGGCGAGCCCGGCTATCGCGGCAATTTGCGCGACCTGCTGGCGGACAGCAACATTCAGCGGGCGCTGCTGCTGCTCGATGACGCACTGGAGCTGTGCTATGACGTGGCAAAACTGTCTCTGGGTCGTTCGGCGCTGCTGGATGCCGCCTTTGAACGCGCGACGATCTATCGTGCGCGGCTCAAGCGACTGAAAGAGATCAACCAGCCGGGCTTCAGCTACTGGTACGAATGTACTTCCCGCCACTTTACCCTGGCGTTGACGCCGTTGACCGTGGCCGAAAAATTTAAAGAGGTGATGGCGCAGAAAGCGGGGAGCTGGATTTTTACCTCCGCGACGCTGTCGGTTAATGACGATCTTCGTCATTTCACCGCGCGGCTTGGCATCGAAGAGGCGGAATCGCTGCTGCTGCCCAGCCCGTTTGATTACGCGCATCAGACGCTGCTCTGCGTGCCGCGCAACCTTCCTCTGCCAAATCAGCCCGGTGCCGCGCGACATCTCGCCGCGATGCTCAAGCCGTTGATTGAAGCTAACGACGGCCGCTGCTTTATGCTGTGCACCTCGCACGCGATGATGCGCGATCTGGCGGAGCAGTTCCGCGCCACCATGACGTTACCGGTTTTGTTACAGGGGGAAACCAGTAAAGGGCAGCTGTTGCAGCAGTTTGTCAGCGCCGGCAACGCTCTGCTGGTGGCGACCAGCAGCTTTTGGGAAGGGGTGGATGTGCGCGGCGATGCGCTATCGCTGGTGATTATCGATAAGCTGCCGTTTACCTCACCGGACGATCCGCTGCTGAAAGCGCGAATGGAAGACTGTCGCCTGCGCGGCGGCGATCCGTTTGACGAAGTCCAGCTGCCGGATGCGGTCATTACGCTGAAACAAGGGGTCGGGCGTCTGATCCGCGATATCGACGATCGCGGGGTGCTGGTCATTTGCGACAACCGACTGGTGATGCGCCCCTATGGCGCCGTCTTCCTCGCCAGCCTGCCGCCAGCGCCGCGAACCCGCGATATCCGCCGGGCGGTGCGTTTCCTCGCCGTGCCGCCGGCGAGGTAATCTGTCGCAAAATGTGGTAAGCTGCGCGCCATTTTGTCAATCTGCTAGAGCGAGAGCGCGACAACTCATGCGAATTTTGGCTATCGATACCGCCACGGAGGCCTGCTCCGCGGCGCTGTGGAATGATGGCACCCTTTGTGCTCATTTCGAAATTTGTCCCCGTGAACATACCCAACGTATTCTGCCGCTGGTGCAGGATGTCCTGAATGAAAGCAATGTCTCACTGACCGAGCTGGACGCTCTGGCCTTTGGCCGCGGGCCAGGCAGCTTTACCGGCGTGCGCATTGGTATAGGCATTGCTCAGGGGCTGGCGCTGGGGGCTGAACTGCCGATGATTGGCGTATCGACCCTGGCGACCATGGCGCAGGGCGCATGGCGTAAAACCGGGGCCACCCGCGTTCTGGCGGCCATCGATGCCCGAATGGGTGAAGTGTACTGGGCTGAATATCAGCGCGATGAGCAGGGCGTCTGGCACGGCGAAGAGAGCGAAGCGGTGCTGAAACCTGATGCCGTTCGCGAACGTCTGCAACAGCTTGACGGTAGCTGGGCGACGGTAGGGACCGGCTGGCAGGCCTGGCCCGATCTGGCGAAGGAGACTTCGCTGGTCTTAACCGACGGTGATATGACGCTACCGGCGGCGGAAGATATGCTGCCGCTGGCCTGCTACCTGCTCGCTGCCGGGAAAACCGTTGCTGTAGACAAAGCCGAACCGGTTTATTTGCGTAACGACGTGGCGTGGAAGAAACTTCCTGGCCGAGGATGAATCTCAGTAGGTATAAGACTGAGAGAAGGAGTCGCATCATGGCGGGTCAAAACAAAGCAGTACGTTGGTTATTAGCGGGCGCCGTTGCCGTCGCGTTAAGTGGATGCGTGTCGGTGCCGGACGTGATTAAAGGCTCCAGCCCGACGCCACAGCAAGATTTAGTCCGGGTCATGGCCGCGCCACAGCTCTACGTTGGTCAGGAAGCCCGTTTTGGCGGTAAAGTCGTCAACGTCCAGAATCAACAGGGTAAAACCCGTCTGGAAATTGCCACGGTTCCGCTGGACAGCGGTGCCCGGCCTGAGCTGAACGAAGCATCACGCGGGCGCATCTTCGCCGATGTGAACGGCTTCCTTGATCCGGTTGATTTCCGCGGCCAGCTGGTGACCGTCGTTGGCCCGATTACCGGCGTCGTTGACGGAAAAGTCGGCGGCACACCGTACAAATTTATGCTGATGAATGCGACCGGCTATAAGCGCTGGAACGTGGTGCAGCAGGTGGTGATGCCGCCGCAGCCCATCGATCCGTGGATGATCGGTCCGCGCCCCTGGGCTTACGGTTATGGCGGCTGGGGCTGGTACAATCCGGGCCCTGCGGAAGTCAGAAATGTTGTAACTGAATGATTTTGTGGTTTTTGTAAGCTAAAAGAAACAGCGGCTTGTCCGCTGTTTCTTTATTTTTGGACTAATAAGAAAAATAAATAGTGACGCGCTTCGCAACCTGTAAAACGCCTAATTAATAAACTGGTACGCTGAGTTAATATAATGTTAACAGAATGTTTGTTGATCAGGGGCTGTGATGACGACGAATAACTATTTCAGAGGTGATGCAGTGAAAAAGGTTTGGCTAAACCGCTATCCCGCCGATGTTCCGGCGGAGATAAATCCTGACCGCTACCAATCCCTGGTTGAATTATTTGAACATGCCGCCACGCGCTACGCCGACCAACCGGCGTTTATCAACATGGGCGAGGTGATGACCTACCGTAAGCTGGAGGAGCGCAGCCGGGCGTTCGCCGCTTATCTTCAGCAGGGACTGGGGCTGCAAAAGGGCGATCGCGTCGCGCTGATGATGCCTAACCTGTTGCAATACCCCATTGCGCTCTTCGGTATTCTGCGCGCGGGGATGATTGTGGTGAACGTCAATCCGCTGTATACGCCGCGTGAGCTTGAACATCAGCTGAATGACAGCGGGGCGGCGGCGATTGTGATCGTCTCCAACTTTGCCCATACCCTGGAGAAAGTGGTCGAGAAAACTCAGGTTAAACATGTGATCCTGACCCGGATGGGCGATCAGCTCTCGACAGCGAAAGGCACCCTGGTGAATTTCGTGGTGAAGTACATCAAGCGTCTGGTGCCGAAGTATCACCTCCCCGATGCGATCTCTTTCCGCAGCGCGCTGCATGCCGGTTATCGCATGCAGTACGTTAAACCCGACATTGTCTGTGCCGATCTGGCTTTCCTGCAGTACACCGGTGGCACTACCGGCGTGGCGAAAGGGGCAATGCTCACCCACCGCAATATGCTGGCTAACCTCGAGCAGGTGAATGCGACCTACGGGCCGCTGCTACATCGTGGGAAAGAGTTTGTCGTGACGGCGCTGCCGCTGTACCACATTTTTGCGCTGACCATGAACTGCCTGCTGTTCATTGAGCTCGGCGGCCAGAACCTGCTGATTACCAACCCGCGTGATATCCCGGGGCTGGTCAAAGAGCTGGCAAAATACCCGTTCACCGCAATGACCGGGGTCAATACGCTGTTCAACGCCTTGCTTAACAACAAAGAGTTTCAGCAGCTCGATTTCTCTTCTCTGCATCTTTCCGCCGGCGGCGGAATGCCGGTGCAGCAGGTGGTGGCCGAGCGGTGGGTTAAGCTCACCGGTCAGTATCTGCTGGAGGGCTATGGCCTGACGGAGTGCGCGCCGCTGGTCAGCGTGAACCCACACGATATTGACTACCACAGTGGCAGTATCGGGCTGCCGGTTCCGTCGACCGAAGCGAAGCTGGTGGACGATGACGATAATGAGGTCGCGCCGGGCCAACCGGGCGAGCTGTGCGTGAAAGGCCCGCAGGTGATGCTGGGCTACTGGCAGCGCCCCGATGCGACCGCTGAAATCATCAAAAACGGCTGGCTGCATACCGGCGATATTGCGGTGATGGACGATGAAGGCTTTTTGCGCATCGTCGATCGCAAAAAAGATATGATTCTGGTCTCCGGGTTTAACGTCTATCCGAACGAAATCGAAGATGTGGTGATGCAGCATTCTGGCGTTCAGGAGGTAGCTGCCGTTGGCGTACCGTCTGGCAGCAGCGGTGAAGCGGTGAAGATTTTCGTCGTCAAGAAAGACGCGTCGCTGACCGAAGAGGCGCTGATCACCTTCTGCCGCCGCCAGCTGACCGGATACAAAGTACCGAAACTGGTTGAATTCCGTGATGAACTGCCGAAATCCAATGTTGGAAAAATTTTACGGCGAGAACTGCGTGACGAAGCCCGCGCTAAAGTAGACAATAAAGCCTAAGGTATACGAGAGTCGCCAGACGCCGGCTAAGCCGGCGTTTTTTATGGGCGCAAGTTAAGAGAGCATGATTTGAACTATCAGATGATCACCACCGACGATGGTCTTCGCGCCATCTGTGAAGCGGCAAACGCGGCACCCGCGATTGCGCTGGATACAGAATTTGTCCGCACCCGCACCTACTATCCGCAGCTGGGCCTGCTGCAGCTGTTTGACGGGGAACAGGTTTCGCTGATTGACCCGCTGGAGATAACCGACTGGGCGCCGATGCGTGAGCTGCTGCTGAACAAAGACGTCACCAAGTACCTGCACGCTGGCAGTGAAGATCTGGAAGTGTTCCTCAACACCTTTAACCTGATGCCGCAGCCGTTGATTGATACTCAGATTCTGGCCGCTTTTTGCGGGCGCCCGATGTCCTGGGGATTTGCGTCAATGGTGGAAGAGTATACCGGCATTGCGCTGGATAAGAGCGAGTCGCGCACCGACTGGCTGGCTCGTCCGCTGACCCAGCGTCAGTGCGACTATGCGGCGGCAGATGTCTGGTATCTTCTGCCGATCGCCAGCAAGCTGATGGCGGAAACCGAGGCCGCTGGCTGGCTGGATGCCGCGCTGGACGAGTGCCGTCTGATGCAGCAACGCCGTCAGGAAGTGCAGGACCCGGCGCAGGCGTGGCGTGATATCGGCAACGCCTGGCAGCTGCGCACCCGTCAACTGGGCTGTCTGCAGCTGCTGGCGGAGTGGCGTTTACGTAAGGCGCGCGATCGCGATATGGCGGTCAATTTTGTCGTTCGTGAAGAGCATCTGTGGAACGTGGCGCGCTATATGCCGGGGAGTCTCGGTGAACTTGATAGCCTCGGCCTGTCCGGCAGCGAAATTCGTTTTCACGGTAAGACGCTGATCAGTCTGGTGGCGAAAGCCCAGGAGTTGCCTGAAGAGGCGCTGCCGGAGCCGCTGCAAAACCTGATCGATATGCCGGGCTACCGCAAAGTCTTTAAAGAGATTAAAGCGCTGGTGCAGGAAGTGAGTACCGAGAAGGGGCTGAGCGCTGAGCTGCTGGCGTCAAGACGACAGATTAATCAGCTGCTGAACTGGCACTGGCAGTTGAAAAGCGGAAACGGGCGACCTGAGCTGATTTCCGGCTGGCGAAGCGAGCTGATGGCCGATCGTCTACAGGCGTTGTTAAGCGAATACCCGCGCTAAGCCACAGCAAAAAGCCCGGACAGACTCTCCGGGCCACTAAGTCGACCAACCCGATAGCGCAAGGCTGTCGGGTTTATTTGGCTCAGGACTTCGACTCTTCCGTTTCTGGCAAAGTCACGTTCAACTCCAGAATCGAAATATCGCCATCCCGTTGTTCCAGCTGAACGCTGACCATTTCCGGGTCGATCTGTACATACTTACAAATCACTTCCAGAATATCTTTGCGTAACTGCGGCAGATAATGCGGTTCAGCGTCGCCGCGACGACGCTCCGCGACGATGATTTGCAGGCGCTCTTTCGCAATGTTGGCCGTGTTCTTTTTCCGCGAGAGAAAAAAGTCGAGTAATGCCATAATTTATCCTCCGAACAGGCGTTTGAGGAAACCTTTCTTCTCTTCTTCAATGAAGCGGAAAGGACGTTCTTCTCCGAGCAGACGTTCAACCGTATCGGCATAGGCCTTGCCTGCGTCTGACGCGTCATCCAGGATAACCGGCTCACCCTGGTTTGATGCCCGCAGCACGGACTGATCTTCCGGGATTACGCCTACCAGATTGATACGCAGGATTTCCAGAACATCTTCCATGCTCAGCATGTCGCCTTTGTTGACACGACCTGGGTTGTAGCGGGTCAGCAGCAGGTGTTCTTTGATCGGCTCATCGCCATTTTCCGCGCGGCGGGATTTGGAGGCGAGGATACCGAGGATACGGTCGGAGTCACGAACGGAGGAGACTTCCGGGTTGGTGGTGATGATGGCTTCATCGGCAAAATAGAGCGCCATCAGCGCACCGGTTTCGATGCCTGCAGGGGAGTCGCAGACCACAAAATCGAAATTCATCTTTTTCAGTTCTTCGAGAACTTTATCTACACCTTCGCGGGTCAGCGCATCTTTATCACGCGTCTGGGAGGCGGGGAGGATATAGAGATTGTCGGTGCGTTTATCTTTGATTAACGCCTGATTCAGCGTGGCATCGCCCTGAATCACGTTGACGAAGTCATAAACGACCCGACGCTCGCAGCCCATAATCAGGTCGAGGTTACGCAGACCGATATCAAAGTCGATAACGACAGTTTTCTTTCCCTTCTGGGCCAAACCGGTAGCGATGGCCGCGCTGGAGGTGGTCTTGCCAACGCCCCCTTTACCCGAAGTCACAACAATAATGCGTGCCATAGAAATTCCTTGTTAAAAAGGGACTAACTCAACGGTTGAATAGTCAAAGCGGTATCACCCAGACGCAGGCGGGCCGCTTTGCCATAAAATTCGGCCGGGATATTATCACTCAGCCAGTATTCCCCTGCGATGGAAACCAGTTCCGCCGTGAGGTGTGAACAAAATATTTGCGCTTCTCTGTCGCCGCCTGCGCCCGCGAGTGCGCGTCCCCGCATCATGCCATAAACATGGATGTTACCATCGGCAATAAGTTCCGCACCGGCACTCACATGATTTGTAACAATCAGATCACAGTTTGGTGCATAAATGCGCTGACCGGAACGTACCGGCAGATCAATTAAACGCGTTTTTGTGATCGGATTAACAACTGGCGGCGGCGCGACCGGCTCTGGCGTCGCCTGGCGGGGGATTTTCTCTTTCCCTTCCGTCAGTAAAGGAATCCCGGTGCGGTCGATTTCCGTTTTCAGCCGCGGGATTTTGCAACCACTCACGCCCATAATCCGTAAACCGGTGCTCGCAATGGCTTCATGCATAGGGCGCCAGTCAACGTCGTTTTCGACATTGCTGATATTCACAACGACCGGAGCGTGACGTAAAAAAGCGGGAGCCTGGGCGATCTTGTCTTCTAACGCCTGACGAATAACCTCGGGATTTGCGTCGTGCAAATGAACGACAGATAAGGTGAAGCTACTGCCCTTAAGTTCGATTGGCGTATTTGACATCCTGGCCTTACTCAATTTGCTGTTTATCACCCGCCGAAGTGCGGTGATATTCCGAAGACTAAAAGGCATGTTATAGTCACTCATATATTGAGGCAAGTGACCACGGGTCTAATTCCGAGTAAAACTATGTTTTGTGTGATCTATCGAAGTACTAAACGTGAGCAAACCTATTTATATGTCGAAAAAAGGGACGATTTCTCACGCGTTCCTGTCGAACTGATGGCAAGCTTCGGCACGCCGCAGATGACCATGCTTTTACCGCTCGACGGACGGAAAAAGCTTGCCGGTGCCGATCTGGAAAAAGTCAAACAGTCGCTGATTGATCAGGGCTATTATCTCCAACTTCCTCCTCCGACTGAGAATCTACTTAAGAAACACCTGGCGGAACAGGGGAATAAATCTGATTAACCCACCGAGGGGAAATAATGTACCAACATCATAACTGGCAGGGAGCATTACTGGATTATCCGGTAAGTAAAGTCGTTTGCGTGGGCAGCAATTATGCAAACCACATTAAGGAAATGGGCAGTGCAATGCCGGAAGAACCGGTGCTGTTTATTAAACCTGAGACGGCGCTATGCGATATCCGCCAGCCGTTGGTGCTCCCCGAAGGATTGGGTTCGGTGCATCACGAAGTTGAACTGGCGGTGCTGATTGGCAGCACGCTGCGTCAGGCGACGGAAGAGCACGTGCTAAAAGCGATTGCGGGCTACGGCGTGGCGCTGGATCTTACCCTGCGCGATCTGCAGGGTAAGATGAAAAAAGCCGGCCAGCCGTGGGAAAAAGCCAAGGGCTTTGATAATTCTTGCCCGGTTTCCGGTTTTATTCCGGCGGCAGAATTTCATAGCGACCCGCAAAATACGCCGCTGAGCCTGAAAGTGAACGGCGATGTTCGCCAGCAGGGAACGACGGCCGATATGATCCATAAAATCGTTCCGCTGATTGCCTATATGTCGCGTTTCTTTACGCTCAAAGCCGGCGATATCATCCTGACCGGCACGCCAGAAGGCGTCGGGCCGCTGAGTAGCGGCGATGAGCTGGAAGTCGGCTTTAATGGTCTGACGCTCTCCACCCGCGTACTGTAACGTCCTTTTGCCGCCTTTGCGGGCGGCAAAACTTGCATCAGCGTGCCAGACTGGTTATAAGGTGCACCCTGAATGGCAATGACGGACATCCCCTATGAGCGAACAACTTTTCTGGCAGCAAAAAACACTTGATGAAATGACCGACGCGGAGTGGGAATCACTGTGCGACGGCTGCGGACAGTGCTGCCTGCATAAGCTGATGGATGAGGATACGGATGAGATCTATTTCACCAACGTCGCCTGTCGTCAGTTAAATATTAAAACCTGCCAGTGCCGGAACTATGAGCGACGTTTCGAGTATGAGCCGGACTGCATCAAGCTGACCCGCGATAATCTGCCAACGTTCGAATGGCTGCCGCCGACCTGCGCCTATCGCCTGCTGGCGGAAGGGAAGCCTCTGCCGCACTGGCACCCGCTGCTCAGCGGCTCGAAAGCGGCGATGCATGGCGAACGCATCTCCGTACGCCATATTGCGGTTAAAGAAGAGACGGTGCGCGACTGGCAGGATCATATCCTCAATAAGCCCGACTGGGCGCAGTAAAGCGTTACCGCTTGCTAACGTTTGCTAAAACCCGCCGCGAGGCGGGTTTTGTGTTTCAGGCTCTCTGAGCGGCGGGGTCAGGCTTTCTTAGCGTGAAACAGGCCGTTTTCGCCATGGCTCTCTTCTTCAACCCAGAAGTTGATATTGAACTGGGCATCATCGCTCATCTCGATGCGGTGCCAGTACTGCGGCGGGCTGGTGGCAAACTGGCCGGCGTTAATCACCACTTTGACTTCCGGTTCGCTTGCCTGTTCGTCAGCAAAGCCATAATAGGTGACGGTTCCTTCCATCACGCACAGCTGGCCGAAAACGCCGGCGGCGGTATTGTGGTGGCTGAGCAGGGCGGCGGGGACGTTCTGTTTGGTGAAAAATGGCGTGGAGCGTTTAACTTTCCAGTGAGCAGGAATACGCAGGTGTGACATCGTCGGCTCCTTAGTGGATACTTAAAAGATGCATTTAATATGCATCTTTTAAGGTGGCATCGTCAATCGACAGGCAAAAAAACGCCCCTGAAGGAGCGTTTTTACTACCACGAACTTAGCGGCCGAAGAGATCGCGTTTTTTCGGTTTGAAAGGCTGGGCAATCAGCACCAGCAGCGCCACGATCAGATAGGCGGCGAAGATCCCCACCAGCCACTGCGGCATCTCCAGTGTCAGAAACTCCCACTGACGAACGGAGCAGTCGCCGCTGGCGACGAACATCTGCGGGATCCATTTATCCAGCGGGAGCCACGTCGGAAAACGGGCGGCGAAATCGCAGGTCTGGAACGGGGAAGGGTGCAGCTGAATCATGGTGTGTTCCCACGCCAGCTGCAGACCGCGCAGCGCGCTGTATAGCCAGATGACCAGCGCCACATAGCGTAACGGCGTTTTTGGCGCGATGGCTCCGACAATACCGGCGCCCATAATGCCTAATAATGCACAACGTTCATAAATACACATCACACAGGGTTGCAGCAACATCACGTGCTGGAACCACAGTGCGACTAATTCAAGGATAAAAGCGGTTAACGCCATCAGGAGCCAGGCTCCGCGTCCCCTCGAGCACTGGTTTAAATATCGCAACATAGTCATTTCCCTGGAACATGCTAAATCATGGCAGTGTAAACGAAAACCGAACCGACGCCAGCAGCAAGCCCGAAAATATTACGTAAAAGAATTTTGACCTTCCGCCGATCGGCGGCGGAAGGTCGCTTTCGTATTCAGGGGAGCAGCGGCGTTACGATCCACTGATGATCGAGCATCCACTGGGTAACAGGCATCAATGTGAATTCAACGCACAGCAGCCCCACCAGGGTCATGACGATGGTGTAGGGCAGCGCCATCCACACCATGCGGCCATAGGAAAGGCGAATCAGCGGCGCCAGCGCGGAGGTCAGCAGGAAAAGAAACGCTGCCTGGCCGTTAGGCGTGGCGACGGAAGGCAGGTTGGTGCCGGTATTGATCGCCACCGCCAGCAGTTCAAACTGCGGCAGGCTGATAACGCCGTTGTGCAGCGCCGTGCGGGCTTCGTTGATATACACCGTGCCGACGAAGACGTTGTCGGAAATCGACGACAGCAACCCGTTAAACAGATAGAACAACGACAGCTGGGCGTGCGGTGAGGCCTGGAGGACAAACTGAATCACCGGCGTAAACAGGTGCTGGTCGATGATCACCGCAACCACGGCGAAAAATACGGTCAGCAGGGCCGTGAACGGCAGCGCTTCGGTAAAGGCTTTACCAATGGCGTGTTCATCGGTGACGCCGGAAAAGGTGGTGGCCAGAATAATCACCGACAGGCCAATCAGCCCGACTTCAGCGAGGTGCATCGCCAGCGCGGTCACCAGCCAGATGCCGATAATCCCCTGAGCAATCAGCCGCAGGCGATCCTGACGGCTGCGCTGCTGGCGGCTGCGATCGTCGAACTCTTGTAACACTTTACGTACGGCTGGCGGCAACGGCTCGCCGTAGCCGAACCGTTTGGTTTTCTCCAGCAGCAGGCAGGTCAGCAGGCCGCAGATCATGACCGGTAGCGTCACCGGCGCCATCCGCAAAAAGAACTCGCCGAAGTGCCAGCCCGCCGCCTTGGCAATAATCAGGTTTTGCGGCTCGCCCACCATGGTCATCACGCCGCCCAGCGCCGTCCCGACGCCCGCATGCATCATCAGGCTGCGCAGAAAGCCGCGGAACTGTTCCAGCACTTCACGATAATGCTGGTCGATGTGGCTATCGTCGAGGATATCGTTATCATCCGGGCGCGCGGAGGCGACGCGGTGATAAATGCCGTAGAAGCCAACGGCGACGCTGATCACCACGGCCACAACGGTCAGCGCATCGAGGAAGGCGGAGAGGAAGGCCGCGGCGAGACAAAAAGAGAGCGACAGCAGCATCTTACTGCGAATCCCCAGCAGCAGGCGGGTAAAGATAAACAGCAGCAGCTGCTTCATAAAATAGATCCCCGCCACCATGAACATCAGCAGCAGGAGCACTTCCAGATTGCTGGCAATCTCTTCACGGACATGTTCCGGGCTGGTCATGCCGATCATCACCGCCTCAATCGCCAGCAGGCCTCCCGGCAGGAGCGGATAACACTTGAGCGCCATGGCGAGGGTAAAGATAAATTCCACCACCAGCATCCAGCCGGCAATAAACGGATTGAGGTGAAAAACCAGAGGGTTAACGATTAAAACAATGATGAGAGTGAGTTTATACCAGTCAGGGGACTGGCCAAGAAAATTGCGCCACAGAGCGCGGCCATAAGACATTTCCACGACAGACTTCCTTCCCGTCAAATTAATGACATAATTTTACGTGTAACTATTCACAAGATTACCAGTTGAGCAAAACGGGAAGCAACTTACTTCGCCCCGCGTTCGCGCAATGACGGAGAGAACGAAAAGTTGAAAATGAAACGCCGATCCCCTTTTAATTACTTCCTGACGCTATCTGCTCTATAGCGGCTCTGGTATGATGAGTGGAATATGCAACGCTGTGTAATGGAAATCTAATTATGGTCATTAAGGCGCAAAGCCCTGCGGGTTTCGCGGAAGAGTACATCATCGAGAGTATCTGGAATAATCGTTTTCCCCCAGGCACCATCCTCCCCGCCGAACGTGAACTTTCTGAACTCATTGGTGTAACCCGCACCACCTTACGCGAAGTGTTGCAACGTCTGGCCCGCGATGGTTGGTTGACGATTCAGCACGGCAAGCCGACGAAGGTGAATAATTTCTGGGAAACCTCCGGGCTGAATATTCTCGAAACTCTGGCGCGTCTTGATCATGACAGCGTTCCGCAGCTGATCGATAACCTGCTGTCGGTACGTACCAATATCTCGACCATCTTCATCCGCACCGCGTTCCGCCAGCATCCCGACAATGCGCTGGAAGTACTTGCCAGCGCGCGGGAAGTCGAAGATCACGCCGACGCGTTTGCCGAGCTGGATTACAACATTTTCCGCGGCCTGGCGTTCGCCTCCGGGAACCCGATTTACGGCCTGATCCTCAACGGAATGAAAGGGCTGTACACCCGCATCGGTCGTCACTATTTCGCCAACCCGGAAGCGCGCAGCCTGGCGCTGGGCTTCTATCATCAGCTGGCGAAAGTGTGCGAAGAGGGGCTGCACGAGAAGGTTTACGAGATTGTCCGTCGCTACGGCCACGACAGCGGCGAGATCTGGCACCGGATGCAGAAAACCATGTCGGGTGATTTAGTCATCGGCATGCGTTAAGGTATGTTGAGGTTATAAAAAATGCCCGGCAAGTGGACTGTCGGGCATTTTTTTATCGTTTTACAGCGCGTTCTGGCGCGGCGGGCTGCGCTCCAGCAGCTCGATACTGCCATCGGCATTTTGTTGTTCCAGCAGGATATCAAACCCCCACAGACGATGGACGTGCTTGAGCACTTCGCGACGCCCTTTATCCAGCGGGACGCGGTTGTGCGGCACATAGCGCAGCGTCAACGAGCGGTCACCGCGTAGATCGACGCTCCACACCTGAATATTCGGCTCAAGGTTGCTGAGGTTGTATTGGGCGGACAGCTTCGAGCGGATCTCCCGATACCCCTCCTCGTTATGGATAGCGGAAATCTCCAGGTAGTTGTTATGATCGTCATCCAGCACCGTAAAGAAGCGGAAATCGCGCATGACCTTCGGTGACAGGAACTGACTGATAAAACTCTCGTCTTTGAAATCACGCATCGCGAAATGCAGCGTTTCCAGCCAGTCAGAGCCGGCGATATCCGGGAACCAGTAGCGGTCTTCTTCGGTCGGCGACTGGCAAATACGCTTAATGTCCTGGAACATGGCGAAGCCCAGGGCGTACGGGTTAATCCCGTTATACCACTGGCTGTTATAGGGCGGCTGGAATACCACGTTGGTGTGGCTGTGCAGAAACTCCAGCATAAAGCGCTCCGTCACTTTCCCTTCGTCATAAAGGTGATTGAGGATCGTGTAATGCCAGAAGGTGGCCCACCCTTCGTTCATCACCTGGGTCTGCTTCTGCGGATAAAAATACTGGCTGACCTTGCGCACGATCCGCAGGATTTCGCGCTGCCACGGTTCCAGCAGCGGCGCGTTCTTCTCCATAAAGTACAGCAGGTTCTCCTGCGGCTCTGAAGGGTAGCGGCGGGCCGACTCAATGGTCTTCTCTTCTTCCCGCTTCGGCAGGGTGCGCCATAGCATATTCACCTGGCTTTGCAGATACTCTTCCCGGCTTTTCTGCCGCGCTTTCTCCTCCTGCAACGAGATTTTTTGCGGGCGTTTGTAGCGATCGACGCCGTAGTTCATCAGGGCATGACAGGAATCGAGGAGCTTCTCAACCTCATCAACGCCGTAGCGCTCTTCGCAGTCGGTAATGTATTTCCGGGCGAAAATCAGATAATCAATGATCGAGCTGGCGTCGGTCCAGCTGCGGAACAGATAGTTGTTTTTGAAAAAAGAGTTGTGACCGTAGCAGGCATGCGCCATGACCAGCGCCTGCATGGTGATCGTGTTCTCCTCCATCAGGTAGGCGATGCAGGGATTGGAGTTAATCACAATCTCATAGGCCAGCCCCTGCTGACCGTGCTTATACGCCTGCTCGGTTTCGATAAACTTTTTACCGAACGACCAGTGCGGGTAGTTGATGGGCATGCCGACGCTGGAGTAGGCATCCATCATCTGCTCGGAAGTAATGACTTCGATCTGGTGTGGATAGGTGTCGAGACGGTACAGCTTCGCTACCCGGTCAACCTCGGCAAGGTAGGTTTCCAGCAGTTCAAAAGTCCAGTCGGGTCCATCGCTTAAACGAGTGGTGTCCCTGTTCATGGAATCAATCGTAGCCATTAGCGCGCCCTCGTTGTAGGTGGCTCTCTCTGTACGGAAAGCCTCTCATCAAGCATAGAACAGGGGATGACAAACTGCGCCTCCCGACAATTTCTTTTCTTCGCGATTTCGCAATCTTAAAGGCCTTATTTACCCAATGATGCAGAATATTATTCTGAGTAAAAATGAAGCGCAGCAGGAGATAGTAAATCTATAGGGGCAGTGCTGGTGCGGTTTGCTGTGAGTTAAGTCACCATAAATAAAGCGTATGTTGAATAATATTTTCAGCTGAGTTATCAATTTGTAATCAGATGATTGTTCTTTAACTATTACGGAGTCGCTATGCGAGTCGTCATACTGGGAAGTGGGGTAGTTGGGGTTGCGAGTGCATGGTATTTAAGCCAGGCGGGTCACGAAGTGACGGTTATCGACCGTCAACCCGGGGCGGCGGAAGAGACCAGTGCCGCTAACGCCGGGCAGATTTCCCCGGGCTATGCTGCGCCGTGGGCGGCGCCAGGCGTGCCGCTGAAGGCCATCAAATGGATGTTCCAGCGCCACGCGCCGCTGGCTATCGGTCTTGACGGGACTCAGTTCCAGTTGAAGTGGATGTGGCAAATGCTGCGCAACTGCGATACTCGCCATTATATGGAGAACAAAGGGCGGATGGTGCGTCTGGCGGAATACAGCCGCGACTGCCTGAAAGCGCTGCGTGAAAGCACCGGAATCCAGTATGAGGGCCGTCAGGGCGGCACATTGCAGCTGTTCCGTACTGAAAAACAGTATGAAAACGCCACCCGCGACATCGCCGTGCTGGAAGATGCCGGCGTTCCGTACCAGCTTCTGGAAGCGAAGCGTCTGCTGGAAGTGGAGCCCGCGCTGGCCGAGGTCAGCCATAAGCTGACCGGCGGTCTGCGTCTGCCCAACGATGAAACCGGCGATTGCCAGCTGTTTACCACGCGCCTGGCGGCGATGGCGGCGCAGGCGGGCGTCACCTTCCGCTTTAATACGCCGGTGGACGCGCTGCTGTATGAAGGCGAACAGATTGCCGGCGTGAAATGCGGCGCGGAAATCATCAAAGGCGATGCCTATGTGATGGCCTTTGGTTCTTACTCTACCGCGATGCTGAAAGGGCTGGTGGACATTCCGGTCTATCCGCTGAAGGGCTATTCGCTGACCATTCCGATTGCCGAAGAGGACGGCGCGCCGGTTTCGACTATTCTTGATGAAACCTACAAAATCGCCATTACCCGCTTTGACCAGCGCATCCGCGTGGGGGGGATGGCGGAAATCGTCGGCTTTAATAAAGATCTGCTGAAGCCACGCCGGGAAACCCTGGAGATGGTGGTCCGCGATCTGTTCCCGCGCGGCGGCCACGTCGAACAGGCCACCTTCTGGACCGGGCTGCGCCCGATGACCCCGGACGGTACGCCGGTGGTGGGCCGTACAGCGTATAAGAATTTGTGGCTGAACACCGGGCACGGCACGCTGGGCTGGACCATGGCCTGCGGTTCCGGGCAGTTGCTCAGTGATTTGATCTCAGGCCGTACACCGGCCATTCCGTATGATGATCTGGCCGTCGCGCGCTATAGCCCCGGCTTTACTCCGGCACGCGCTCAGCATCTGCACGGCGTTCATAACTAAGGAGTCTTCATGTCCCGTCCTGTATTGGCCAGCATTGATTTGCCGGCCTTGCGGCAGAATTTGCAGATTGTCCGGCGTGCGGCCCCCGCCTCGCGCCTGTGGGCGGTGGTGAAAGCCAACGCCTATGGTCATGGCCTGTCGCGCGTCTGGAGCGCGCTGAGCGGCGCTGATGGCTTCGCGATGCTCAACCTTGAAGAGGCGATCCTGCTGCGTGAGCACGGCTGGAAAGGGCCAATTTTGATGCTGGAGGGTTTCTTCCACGCCGATGAGCTGGCGCTTTTCGATAAGTATCGCCTGACCACCAGCGTGCACAGTAACTGGCAGATTAAGGCGCTTCAGCAGGCAAAACTCCACGCGCCGCTGGATATCTACGTCAAGGTCAACAGCGGGATGAATCGCCTCGGCTTTATGCCGGATCGCATTCATACCGTCTGGCAGCAGCTGCGGGCGCTGAACAACGTCAGCGAAATGACGCTAATGTCGCATTTTGCCGATGCGGAAAATCCGCAGGGCATCATTGAGCCGATGCGCCGTATCGAGCAGGCGGCGGAAGGACTGGACTGCCGGCGCTCGCTCGCTAACTCAGCGGCGACGCTGTGGCATCCTGAAGCCCATTTTGACTGGGTGAGGCCGGGTATTGTGCTGTATGGCGCATCGCCTTCCGGCCAATGGCAGGATATCGCCAATAGCGGCCTCAAGCCGGTAATGACGCTCAGCAGCGAAATCATCGCCGTGCAGAACCTGAGGGCGGGAGAGGCGGTGGGCTACGGCGGCCTGTATCGGGCATCCGGCGAACAGCGCATAGGGATTGTGGCCTGCGGTTACGCCGACGGCTATCCGCGCGTGGCGCCGGACGGTACGCCGGTGCTGGTTGACGGTGTTCGGACCCGCACGGTGGGCCGGGTTTCGATGGATATGCTGGCGGTCGATTTAACGCCTTGCCCGCAGGCCGGGATCGGTGCGCCGGTGGAGCTGTGGGGCAAAGAGATCAAAATTGACGATGTCGCCAGCGTCTGCGGCACCGTCGGCTATGAGCTGATGTGCGCGCTGGCGCCCCGCGTTCCGGTGGTGACCGGGTAACGTGCCTGAACGGCGCCATTCGCCGCTCTTATGAGCCAGAATTTCAGTAAGTTACTGGGATTCTGGTTTTCCGCTTACGCTCGTCAGGAAAACCGACGCCGTCGTAAGCCGGGGAAATACCCGCGTCAGCCGTGCGTTGGCGGCGCGGGCCCGCTGCTCATCCTCATCCTGCACGCCCCGGCCCGACCGCCGCAGGCCTGCCCGCAATACAACGTGCCGCTTGATAGCCACCTGGCGCCTTGATTCGATGTTGTTGCCTGCTACGATCTGCTTAGCGCAGGCTGGCATCGCCATAAGCACGGATAGCCCGGGCGGTCGGATAACATGACGCACTGCAAACCCGGAGATACGGTGTTCGACGGGACGGGGCCTTCCAGCGTGTCCGACAGATTTGGCAATATCAATACCGCCCCTCCCGATGGTGGCGCGGTCATCGACGGTCGTCATAAGCGCAGACAATAAAAATCAGCAACCGACTACTTCTGGAAACAACGTCCATCACATGACTACAATGCCCCGGCGAGCCAACGGTCGTTATGTACAGAACACAACACGGACAGCGATATGCCAATGATGAGATTTACCCGCCCCCTGATTAACGCTGGTTTAAAAATGGCCTCGCTGGGGAAAAAAATAGCGATTGGCCTGCTTATCGTTATTACCGTTTTTATTGCCGGGCGTATTTACGAAACGCAGCGAGGGCCTGCACTGCATCCGTGGCATACCTGGTCTGCCGATGAAATGTCGGCAGCAGAGATAGACCGCACAACCTTCGCTGGCTATCTGGGGCGAGAAGAGGCGATTTTTCGCGAGATGAAACTTGAGCTGATCGATACGCTTCCTGACGATCAAAAAACGCCGCTTAATCGTTTTTATGCCCAAAGTCAGGTCTACCCGCAACAGTTTCAGCCTGACTGGAATCGCTCCTTTGTGCTACTGCCGGAGGGAACGCCGCGCGGCGCCGCGGTGTTGCTTCATGGCTTGACGGACTCGCCGTACAGCGTGCGCTATCTGGCAAAAGCCTACCAGCAGGAGGGGTTCGTTGCCGTGGTACCGAGGCTGCCGGGGCACGGTACAGCGCCGGGTTCGCTGACCGCCGTTGACTGGCAGCAGTGGATGGCGACCACGCGACTGGCGGTACGCGAAGCGACCCGACTGGCCGGGGCGAACGTCCCGCTGCATGTTATCGGCTATTCCAACGGCGGCGCGCTGGCGCTGAAATATGCGCTCGACGCGCTGGATGATAAGGCCTTGCCTCCGCCGCAGCAGATAGTCCTGCTGTCGCCGATGATTGGGGTGACCGCGTTTGCCCGCTTTGCCGGACTGACGGGATTACCGGCGGTGTTTCCTGCTTTTGCCCGGGCGGCATGGCTGAACGTGGTGCCCGAGTTTAATCCTTATAAATACAACTCATTTCCGGTGAAGGCGGCCCGACAGTCGTGGTTGTTAACCCAGGCGCTGCAGGCGAAAATTGTCCAGGATTCCCGCAGCCAGCGGCTTGCTGCGCTTGCTCCGGTGCTGACTTTTCAGTCGGTGATGGACTCCACGGTCAGTACCCGGGCCGTGGTGGATTCGCTGTATCGCTATTTGCCGGAAAACGGCAGTGAGCTGGTGATTTTTGATATCAACCAGGCGGCGAATTTACGCGCGCTGTTTCGGCCTGCGGTCTACTCTGCGCTCAGTACGCTATTGCCGCCAGCGCCGCGCCGCTATCGCACAACGGTGATTACTAATGCTTCGCCTACCACCTACGAGACCGTCGCACGTACCACGCCAGCAGGCGCGCAAGAAGAGCAGGTGACGCGGCTGAACATTGCATGGCCGCAGGATATGTATTCGCTCTCGCACGTCGCGGTGCCATTCCCGATGAACGACTCCCTGTACGGTCGCGAGCCGACGGAGAAGAACCGTTACGGTATTAGTATCGGCACCATTTCGCTACGCGGAGAGACTTCAACCCTCAGCGTAGGGCTGGATACGCTGATGCGCGTCACCGCCAACCCGTTCTTCCCGTTTATGATGGACCGTATTCAGCAACATATTCGCGGCGCTTTCCCGCCTTCCCCTGAATCGGGATTATAATGCAGAGGACATTCTGTTATTTCCCGGCCGGCAACGATATACCTGTCTTAAGGGACGCCTGTTAGCCGCAAAAATGGCGGCGGTGATATTTGCAAAGGGTGTTTATTCTTCCCGGACGAAATCGTTACCGGTGATTTTTTAAGGAAAAATCTATGCAACATTGTCGGCTGATAGTGTGGGCAACCCTGGTGATTTTCGCCACTGCGGTACAGGCTGAAGACCATGTTTACGGCGAACAGCGCATCAGCGGCTGGTGGAACTGGCTCAAAAACGATGTTTCGCAAACCTGGAATCAGCCGCAAAATTATGACCTGTATCTGCCGTTTCTTAGCTGGCACAACCGTTTAACCTACGATAAAGAGAAAACGGATAACTACAACGAGATGCCCTGGGGCGGCGGCTTCGGTCTCTCTCGCTATCACGATGACGGCGACTGGAGCTCGCTGTACGCCATGATGTTTAAGGATTCGCATAACAAGTGGCAGCCGATCGTTGGCTACGGCTGGGAGAAGGGCTGGTATCTGGATAGCCGCCAGGATTTCCGCCTTGGCCTTGGCGTGACCGCCGGGATCACCGCCCGCGATGATTTCGCCAATTACGTGCCCTTACCGATTATTCTTCCCTTGTTTTCCGCGAGCTATCGGCGACTTAGCGTACAGTTCACCTATATTCCTGGCACCTACAATAACGGTAACGTCCTGTTTGCCTGGCTGCGCTATGGTTTTTAAACCCGGCGTCAGGCCGGGCGCCGGTGATTTAAAGGGTGATCACTTTTTTAGCGACGGAGTTGGATAACGCCAGCATTGAAATCAATACCGAGACGATAAACGTCAGGGCAATCAGCATTAATTTTGTGCTAAGCGAACCGATTGGGATAAGGGTGCTCAGGAGATGAAAAATGGAGTAATGGAGGATATAAACCCCGGTCATCGTTTTGCTGATTGCCGCCAGAATACTCTCTTTAAACTCGCTGTTTTTTCGGAAACGGACGCCGTTGGCCGCAATAACCAGCGCGACCACCAGAATATAAATTTGCGAACCGGTGAGAATGAATGCATTTCTGTCGGCCTTGAACAGAGCGAAAAAGAAATGGCGCTCGTAAAACCAGGTGAAAAGATAAATAAAGGGTATCGCAAACATCGCGGCTTTGACCACCTTATCGCGATTAAGCCAGCGCACCACCAGCGGGTCGCTAAACAGCTGACCGGTTAGATAGAACAACAGCCAGGTCCACAGGCGATACTGCGGCGCCAGCGTCAGCGCATGCACGTTGGGATAGAGGGCTGCCAGCAGGTCGTAACCATAGGAGAAAAGCAGCAATACAAACACCACGCCAAAGAAGATCCTTCTGCGCTGGCTTAGCCACTCGATCAGCGGGTGGAAGGTATAGATCACAATAAAGGCGAAGACAAACCACGGCTGGATAAGATAGCCGCGCTGGTAAGGTTCCCAGAGATAGTAAATCGTCATCCAGAAAAGAAAGACGATCACCACGCTTTTAATTTTCCCCATCTGCCAGCTCGTACTATGCCGGGACTGGGCATCGAGATAGCCGGCCACCACAAAAAACAGCGGCGTGGCGATGGTCGAGATAAACGTCAGAAAGCCGAGGATCCAGTGGTAATCGTAATCATACCGATCCCAGGTGTTATAGATGGTAAAGAATGTTACCGCCGTCATGCATCCCAGCGTTTTAATAATATTTAACCCGGTGGTGTTCATTGTGGTTGCTGCATATCCTTAGGGTGGAAACAGGCGTAAATAACCGGAAGAACCAGTAGCGTCAGAATGGTCGCAAAACCCAGCCCGAACATGATAACCACCGCCATACTCTGGAAGAAGACGTCCAGCAGCAGCGGCGCCAGCCCGAGCACGGTGGTGAAGGCCGTGAGCAGTATAGGGCGTAAGCGCGAGGTTGCCGCATAGATAATCGCCTCGTGCTGCGGTTTTTCCTGTTTTTGTTGTTCAATCTCTTCGACCAGCACGATGCCGTTACGGATAAGCATGCCGCTCAGGCTGAGTAAACCGATAAGCGCCATAAAGCCGAAGGGGATGCCGGTAATTAAAAAGCCCGGCGTCACGCCAATCAGCGCCAGCGGCACGGTCAGCCAGATGGCGACCGCATTTTTCAGCGAGCTAAACATCAGGACGGTGATGACGAACATCACCAGATAGCCCAATGGCAGGGTGGTGAACAGCCCCTGCTGCGCTTCGCTGGAGTTCTCCGCGTCGCCTCCCCACTCAATGCTGTAGCCGTGCGGCAGGCTGAGCGCGTTAATCTGCGGCTGGACCCGCGCCAGAATATCGCCCGGGGTTTGATTGCTCAGCGGGTCGGGGTCGGTCATCACCGTGAGCACGCGACTGCGGTCGCGGCGCAGAATTAACGGGTCTTCCCATTCGAGGTTAAAGCCGCTGACCACGTTGCTCAGCGGAATGTACTGCTGACGGCTTTGGCTCCACACCAGCACGTTTTTCAGATGGTTGGCATCCTGACGTTCGGCGGCCGGCGGGCGCACCACCACCGGCAGCAGATCGGCGCCTTCGCGGTACAACCCGGCGCGGCTACCGCTGAAATTCATCTGCAGCGCACTGTCGATATCTTGCTTATCCACCCCCAGCTCGCGCCCCAGGGTCGGGGAATACTGCGGGCGGATCGTTTTACTACGGTTTTGCCAGTCGTTGCGCACGCTACCGACGGCCGGATCCGCCGTGAGGATAGTGCTTACCTGGCTGGCTATCAGCCGTAATCTGTCGGGATCGGGGCCTTTAATTCGCACCTCGATGGCGCTGTCGCCGGATGGACCAAACATCACCCGCTTGCTGCTGGCATTCACCTGCGGATAGTGGCGCGCAATATAGGCATCCACGTGGCGAGTGAGGGCGTCAATACTACGCTGGTCGTCCATGCGCACCATGATCTGCGCATAGTTGCTGTACTGGCGCTGGCCGCTATAGGTGAGGATAAAGCGCATGCTGCCCTGACCGACGGTCGCCACGGTGGTGACGACGCCGGGCTGGCCGTTAATCGCGGTTTCGATATCGCTGGCCATTTTTTCCGTGGAGGCAATGTCGGTGCCGTAGGGCAGCCACAGATCAACAAAGAAGATCGGCGTATTGGATGACGGAAAAAAGTTCTGCCGCACCGAGCCAAATCCCCAGACTGCACCGGCCAGTAGCGCGGCCATCACCACGAGGGTGACGGTTTTTTGCCGCAACAGAGCGTTGAGGATCCGCTGATAGCTGCGGTAAAAGCGTCCGCGGTAAGGATCGGCCTCAGCGGCCGGCGGCGGGGAGGCGGCGCCTTTAAACAGCCACCATTTGATCAGCACCGGGGTAATGGTGAGCGCCGAGAACCAGCTGAGCATCAGGGAGATTAACAGCACCTGGAACAGCGATTTACAATACTCCCCCGTCGAGTCCTGCGACAGGCCGATGGGCGCGAAGGCGAGGATCGCAATCACCGTTGCCCCCAGCAGGGGCAGGGCGGAACGGCGGATAACGTAGTTGATGGCGGTCAGCAGCGTTGACCCCTGCTGACGGGCAATCAGCACCCCTTCGACAATCACGATGGCATTATCGACCAGCATGCTAAGGGCGATAATGAGCGCCCCCAGCGAGATCCGCTGTAGCTCAATACCCCACAGATACATAATCAGCAGCGTGCCCAGCACGTTGAGGGCCAACGAGAACGCGATAATAATGCCGCTGCGCACGCCCATAAAGATCAGCAGCACGCCGACAACAATGGCCAGCGCCATTAAAAAATTAGTGATAAAGCCGTTAACCGAGTGGCCAACTTCAGCCGCCTGATCGTAGAACAGATCGAGGTGAATCCCGGCGGGTTTTTCCGCCGACATTTGTTCCAGCTTTGCCTCCAGCGCATGGCCAACATCGATGACGTTGACGCCGGGAATGAACGAGACGCCCATCGTCACCGCCTGGCGGCCGTTGGCGTGGTAGATGCTGGACGGGGATTCGCTCAGCCCGCGCGAGAGGGTGGCAATATCCCGCAGCCGGGTCGCCGCTCCCGTACCGTGCGGGTTGATCGGCAGGTCGCCCAGTTCGTCGATATTCTCAAACTCCCCGGTCGGATGCAGGCGAATGGACTCGCTGCCGGATGTTATCTCTCCGGCGCTGGAAACGACGTTCAGGCGGCTGAGAAGAGCGGAAAGCTGGTTAAGCGTGATGCCGCGGGCCGCCATTTTAGGCAGCGAGATATCAATGTTAATTTGCTGCGGGATCGCTCCGCCGATGGCTACCTTGCCGACGCCGGGCACCAGCACCAGCTCCCGGCGCAGCTGCTCGGCATAGCGGACCAGCTCAGGATTGGTAAAACTGTCGCCGGAAATGGCAAAGAAGAAGCCAAACACGTCGCCGAAATCATCGTTCACGAAGGGGGAAACCACGCCCGGCGGAAAGAGGCGGGCCGCATCGCCCACCCGGCGCCGCAGCTCGTCCCAGATTTGCGGCAGCTCGTTGGAGTGGTAATTCGAGGCGATATTCACCGTAATCTGCGACAGCCCGTTGGACGAAATAGAGCTGACGTTATCCAGGTAGGGCAGCTGTTGCAGGGCGTTTTCCAGCGGCAGGGTGACCTCTTCCTCGACCTGTTGCGCCGATGCGCCAGGGTAGTGGGTAATGACCACCGCCGTTTTAATGGTAAAGGCCGGATCTTCCAGACGGCCGATATTGAGCAGGGCGAAAATACCGCCAATGCCCAGCAGCAGAATAGTGAGCCAGACGCGCACGGGATTATTAATAAACTGGCGAGAGATATCCATTACAGGCCTCGTTCACGCGTCCAGATTCGAACCGGCTGTTGGGCATGCAGTTCGCTGACGCCAGCCGCCACAACGCGCTCGCCGGCGCTGAGACCGTCGGTAATAACCACCCCCTGGGTTGTCACCTGCCCGACGCTCACTTTGCGATCCTCAAGATGCAGCTGCTCGCCATCGCCTTTAATCACCCACACGTGCGGCTCGTTGCGCGGATGATTATCGGGATTGAACACCGCCTCAACCGGCACCACCAGCGCTTCACGACCGGCGTTAGCGGGCAGATTTGCCAGATTCACCGTCACGGTGCCGCTGACGCCGCCCACCGCAGGGAAATCAGCCGGGCGCGGCATCGTCAAAATCACCTGCCAGGTGAGCGTGCTATTGTCGCTGCTGCCGGAATGCTCTTTGTACTGGGCGGTGAACTGGCGGTCTGGCAGGGCGTTGATTTTCACTATCGGGCGGTACTGCGCGTTGCGAATATCAAAGGCGCTAAACAGGTTTTCCGGAATACTGAAGACCACATCGAGGAGATCGGTACGCGTCAGGGTCACAATGGTCTGGCCGGCGGCGACCACCTGGTGATTGCGAACCGGCACGCTGGCCGCTACCCCGCTGAACGGCGCGTTGAGCGTCATCTGGTCGAGTTCTTCGCGGGCAATTTTCAGCGCCGCATTTGCCGAGTCGCGGCTGGCGCGCTGGATGTCCATTTCGGCTTTCGAAATAGCCTGGCGGCCGGCCAGGGTCTGGAAGCGATCGAACTGCCGCTGCGCGAGCGTGGCGGCAGTTTGTCGTTCATTGACGCGCTGTTGGGCTTCACGGGCGTTAAGGCGGGCGAGGACCTGTCCTTGCGTAATGTTCGCACCCTGACGAACGTCGAGCGATTCAACCTGGCCACCGCGTTTAAAAGACAGATCCGTCGAATCCCCGGATTCGATGCGTGCAGGAAAAATACGTTGCTGTGAATCACCGACGGCGGTCACCTCCACCGCTTTAACCATCCGCGGCAGCGGCGTGACCTGAGGTGCTTTCTGATCGCAAGCTGTTGTTATTAAAATAACAACAGGAATGAGAGAAAAATAACGCTTCACTGTATTCCCCTCAGAGTGAATAGATTTATTTTACATGTTTGTTACAAGCGCCATGATTATTCAGCCAACGCGGAGACAACGACATAAGTGAATAAACCTGTCGCCGTACAGGCAATGATTGCCAGGGCGATAAACAGGCTCAGACGAACCAGACTATAGCCAAACATCGCTCCTCCTTTAGTACTGGATATATAGTAAGTAAATTCTCATATGCCTAATTATGGAGTGGTTTTTGGAAGTGCTATAGCTCCTGATTATGAGCATAGTCGTAGAAAGGCGGAAATGTTAAAAAGAGTAAAAATTTTCCTTATGTCGACGTTTTAGCGTGGTTTCCAGCCGTTTTGTCTGAGGGGGGCGGGCTCTGTGATATTTTTCAATATAATAATTGGTGGTTGAATAATGTTAACCGTCCTGTGCTACGTTTAATTATAGCGACTTCTGTGCCAGCTTTTGTTTCTGAGATTCTTTCCTCAATACGACACGTCAGGCGTTAATCGCCAACTATTCTATTGGTAATAAAAGGATTGTCTGTATGTATAAAAATATCCTGGTCCCGGTTGATGTCTTTGAAATCGGCCTCGCCGACAAAGCGTTATCCCATGCTCAGTTTCTCGCGCAAAGCGCTTCCGGGCAAATTCATTTAGTGCACGTAAACCCGCTGTTTTCCCCACAGCTGACGCGCGGATTTATTTCTGATGCGCGAAAAATGGAAGACTATCTGGTTAAAAACTCAGAGGAAAAACTTGCTGAGCTGGCCAAAAAGTCCAGTCTGCCGGAAAGCGACATCCATATTCATGTCCGCAGCGGCAATATTCGTGATGAAGTGATCAAACTGGCCGACGAACTGCAGGCAGATGTGGTGATTATTGGCTCGCGTAACCCCAATATTCAGACCCATTTGCTGGGTTCCGAGGCGGCAAGCATCGTTCGTTATGCTCACGTTCCGGTTTTCGTTGTGCGTTAGGGGCGGCCTGATGCTGTTCTGATTTCCGTTACAGGAGTGAGGAGATAACCATGAGTACAGACAAACCGGCTGGCCCGTTCTACAAGCTCTCCGTCGATGAAACCCTGACCAGCACCAACAGTTCCTCCGAAGGTATTAGCAGCGCAGAAGCCGCCTCGCGGCTCCAGCAGTACGGTGAGAATGCGCTCCCCCAAAAGCCGGGCAAGCCCGCATGGCTCCGTTTCCTGGCCCATTTCAACGATGTCCTGATTTACGTCCTGCTGGCGGCCGCGCTGCTGACTGCGGTGATGGGGCACTGGGTCGATACCCTGGTGATTCTGGGCGTCGCGGTGATTAATGCCCTGATTGGCCATATCCAGGAAAGTAACGCGGAAAAATCGCTGCAGAGCATTCGCAATATGCTTTCCAGCGAAGCGGTGGTGATCCGCCAGGGGAACCATGAAACGGTGGCGACCACCGCGCTGGTGCCGGGTGATATTGTGGTGATCCGTGCGGGCGACCGAATCCCTGCCGACCTGCGGGTTATTGAAGCCCACAATCTGCGGGTGGAAGAGGCGATTCTTACCGGCGAGTCGACGGTCGTGGAAAAAAACACCGAGGCGCTGAGCGGCGATCTTCCTCTCGGCGATCGCACGAACCTGCTGTTTTCGGGGACCACGGTCAGTTCCGGCGGCGGTAAAGGCCTGGTGGTGGCGACCGGCGGAGATACCGAACTGGGCCATATCAACCAGATGATGGCGGATATTGAAAAGCACCGTACGCCGCTGCTGGTACAGATGGATAAGCTCGGCAAAGCCATCTTTATTATCATTCTGGTGATGATGGCCGCGCTGTTCGTCTTCAGCCTGCTGTTCCGCGATATGCCGGTTTCAGAGCTGATGCTCTCGCTGATAAGTCTTGCGGTGGCCTCGGTGCCGGAAGGTTTGCCGGCGATCATCTCGATCATTCTCTCTTTGGGCGTGCAGACCATGGCGCGGCAGAAGGCGATTATCCGCAAGCTGCCGACGGTTGAGACCCTCGGGGCGATGACGGTGATCTGCTCGGATAAAACCGGGACGCTGACCATGAACGAGATGACGGTAAAAGCCGTCATTACGGCGGATACCGTCTATCGGGTTGAAGGCGATAGCTATGAACCGATCGGGAATATTCACCCGGTAGATGGGGCCGGGCCGGTTGTGGTGGCGCCCGGTACGCTGCTTGAGCGCTATTTGAGGACCATTGATTTATGTAATGACAGCCAGCTTATTAAGGATGAAAGCGGGTTATGGAAAATTACCGGCGGTCCAACGGAAGGGGCGCTGAAAGTGCTGGCGGCGAAAGTCGCGCTGCCGGTGGTGGCAACCGAATTGCGCAGCAAGATCCCTTTTGATTCGCAATATAAATATATGTCGACGCTCTATCGGATCGGTAATGAAGAGATGATCTTAATCACCGGTGCCCCGGATGTACTGTTCCGGCTTTGCCAGCAGCAGCAGACCGAGGACGGCCTGCAGCCGCTGAATCAGCCTTACTGGGAAGCAAAAATTGAAGAGTACGCGCGGGAAGGGTTGCGCATGGTCGCGGCGGCGTGGAAACCGGCGGCCAGCGGGCAAAGCGAGCTGACCCATCAGGATCTGCAGCAGGGGGTTATCCTCCTCGGTATTGCCGGAATGATGGATCCGCCGCGTCCGGAAGCGATTACGGCGATTGGCGACTGCCTGCAGGCGGGCATTCGCGTGAAAATGATCACCGGCGATCACCCGCAAACCGCGATGAGTATCGGCAAAATGCTGGGCATTGGCAATGCCGGCAATGCCATCACCGGGCGTGAACTGGAGGTGATGGACGACCTGCAGCTCAGCGAAGCCGCGCAGAAATTTGATATTTTCGCCCGTACCAGCCCGGAAGATAAATTCCGTCTGGTGCAGGCGCTGCAGAGTAAAAAAGAGGTGGTGGGGATGACCGGCGACGGGGTGAACGATGCCCCGGCGCTGAAGCAGGCCGACGTTGGCATCGCGATGGGCATCAAGGGAACCGAAGTGACCAAAGAGGCGGCCGATATGGTGCTGACTGATGACAACTTCGCCACCATCGCCAGCGCGGTCAGGGAAGGGCGGCGGGTGTACGATAACCTGAAGAAAACCATTCTCTTTATTATGCCGACCAACCTGGCGCAGGGGCTGCTCATTATTATTGCCCTGCTGGCGGGGAACTTAATTCCGCTGACCCCGGTGCTGATCCTGTGGATGAACATGGCGACCTCGGCCACGCTGTCGTTTGGCCTGGCGTTTGAGGCCGGCGAGCAGAACATTATGAAGCGCCCGCCGCGCGATCCTAAGCTGCATGTTATGGACGGTTTCGCTATCTGGCGGGTGATTTTTGTTGGTTCGATGATCGCCGTGAGCGCCTTTGTGCTGGAAGCCTGGCTCCAGCCACGCGGCTATTCGCCAGAGTTTATTCGTACCGTCCTGCTGCAAACGCTGGTGACCGCTCAGTGGTTCTATATGCTCAACTGCCGCGTCGCCGACGGATTTTCTCTGAGTAAAGGGCTACTGGCAAACAGAGGCATCTGGATCGTCAGCGCCGTCCTGCTGGCGTTGCAGCTGCTGATTATCTACGCGCCGTTTATGCAAATGTTGTTTGGTACCACCGCGCTGCCGTTCCGCTATTGGGTAATCACTTTTGTCATCGGATTTGTGATGTTCCTGATTGTGGAAATCGAAAAACCGTTAACCCGGAAATGGCGTACCGCCTGATGTACGTCGACATGAGGATGCCTGCTGTGAAAACGTTCAGGTAAAAGGTAGGCGGGCATCGGGGAGGGGGCTTTCCCGCAGCGACCGTGGCCTTGAAGGCCACGGTCGCGCGTTTGCGGAGATGATATCGGGGGGCTTTATGCGGCTCTGTAATGAGCAAAAGCATGCAAGATTAATATCTTAACCAGGATGATGAGGCGGTTCATTCCGCCTCGTCTTCCGCCACGCGTACCCCGACCTTCAGCACGTGGTCTTCCTCTTTCTCCGCCACCGTCCACAGCATCCCGGCGAACTCCACCTGGTCACCGACGACCGGCGCGGCCCCGAGCAGGTCCTGAATCACGTCCCCCAGCGACTGCTGGCGTTCGCGAAACTCTTCCCCGCCGTCAAGACCGTAAATTTGCGCCACATCGGCGAATTTTGCGCTGGCGTCGAGAATAAAGTCGCCGAAGAAGCGCTGGTCGAGCGCCACCGGCGGCGACTGGCTGAACATTTTACCCAGCGCCGGCAGATCGTGCTCGCGGCCGATCACGCAGAGAATATCGCCTTCGAGCAGGCGGGTGCTGCCGGTCGGGTGCAGCAGAACATTGTCGCGGAACAGGGCGGCAATGCGGGTTTCCGGCGGCATATGCAGATCGCGCAGCGCCGCGCCGACGCACCATTTATCGGCGCTCAGCTGGTACACAAACTGCTCCCAGGGGTTTTCCGGGTGAATATCCAGCCCGACGCGGGAAATAGGCCAGCCCACCGGCGGAACCACCACTTTGGCTTTTTTCGCCGCCCAGGAGAGGGACGTTCCCTGCAGCAGCAGCGAGACCAGCACCACGAAGAAGGCGACGTTAAAGAACAGGCGGGCGTTATCAAGACCGGCCATCATCGGGAAGACGGCGAGAATAATTGGCACCGCGCCGCGCAGGCCAACCCAGCTGATAAACACCCGCTCGCGCAGGTTAAAGCCGCGAAACGGCAGCAGGCCGGCAAAGACCGACAGCGGGCGGGCGACGAAAATCATCCACATCGACAGCAGCAGCGCCGGGATGGCGATAGGCCACAGATCCGACGGCGTGAGCAGCAGACCGAGCACGAGGAACATGGCGATTTGCGCCAGCCATGCCAGTCCGTCAAAGTTCTGCAGGATCCCGTGGCGGTTGCGAATCGGCCGGTTGCCGAGCAGGAAGCCGCACAGATACACCGCCAGAATACCGCTGCCGTCCAGCGACGTGGTGACGGCAAAAATCATAATTCCGCCGCTCAGCGCCAGCAGCGGATAGAGTCCCGTTGGGAGCACGATGCGGTTAATCATCTGCAACAGCAGATAACCGCCGCCGAGACCAATCGCAATACCGAGGCCGAACTGCTGCACGATATGCACGGCAAACATCCAGCTCAGGCCGGTTTCATGCTGCTGAATCATCTCGATAAGGGTAATGGTCAGGAACACCGCCATCGGATCATTGCTACCGGATTCAATCTCCAGGGTGGAGCCCACGCGTTCGTTCAGTCCTTTGCCGCCGAGCAACGAGAAGACCGCCGCGGCGTCGGTGGAGCCGACAATCGCGCCGATCAACATCCCCTCGATCAGATCGAGATGGAACAGCCACGCGGCCATCATCCCGGTCAGACAGGAGGTGATCAGCACGCCCACGGTCGCCAGCGAGAGGGCGGGCCAGAGCGCGACGCGAAATGAGCTCGCCTGGGTGCGCATGCCGCCGTCCAGCAGGATCACCGCCAGCGCCAGGTTACTCACCATGTAGGCGAAAGGGTAGTTGTCAAAAGGGATGCCGCCGATACCATCGACGCCGGCCAGCATACCGATGGCAAGGAAAATAACCAGAATCGGGATGCCAAGGCGCGAGGAAAAGGAACTCAATAAAATGCTACAGGTTACTAATACAGAACCCAGAATAAACAGACTAATGACCGCACCGGCGTCCAAAGTTGACGTACTCCTTACTGGCGTGAAGGTTTTATGAAAGTGACATCATTTTAACAACCTGCAGAGTATCCGAAAATGTGTAACAGAAGTTTTTATTCTGTCAGTACCGGATGTCCGCTGAGCGTTAAGGTGGTGGTGGCTGCGTTGTTCACCAGCAGCGCCTCCGCGCCGAGGGGCAGAGTCACGGTCTGCTGCTCGTGGCCGAAGTCCAGGCCGCTGATGAGCGGAACATCGAGCTGGGTGCGAAGATAGTCACAGACCTGCGGTAAATCATAGCCCGCGTCGTAATCGTTAGGCCGGGCACCGGTAAAGCTGCCGAGGACAATGGCGCGCTGATTCGCGAGGATACCACTATTGAGCAGCTGCAACAGCATTCGTTCGACGCGGAACGGATGTTCATTAATATCTTCCAGCACCAGAATACCGTTGGCGATTTGCGGTAGCCACGGCGTGCCAATCAGCGAGGTTATCATCGCCAGATTGCCGCCCCACAGGGTTCCCTGGGCCCGACAATCCGGGCCTTCGCCCTGCCACTCGAGGGTAAATTCCGGGCTGCGCAGCGCTTGCCAGAAGTGGCGTTCAGTAAACGGATCCATCGCTTCGGCGCCAAAGTTACCGGCCAGCATCGGACCGCTGAAGGTGATTATGCTACCCTTTGCCAGCAGGCCCATCTGAATCGCTGTAAAATCGCTGTGTCCGCAAATGATTAGCGGGTTCTGCCGCTGGCGTGCAACGAGGGCCTGCCAGTCGATGTGCGCCAGCAGGCGGCTGGCGCCGTAGCCGCCGCGTACCGCCAGCACGATACGATTAGCGCCTTCGAGGGTAGCCAGCTGGTTGATGTCGTTCAGGCGCTGATGCTCAGTTCCGGCAAACCGCTGCTGGCGGCGAGGGATGACCTCCTGGTGCAGGACCTGATGCCCGGCTTCCTGCAGACGTTGAACGCCGCGGTACGCTGCCTCCTGGTTGAGGCAGTAACCTGAAGGGGCGACCAGATAAAACTGAGACATGACAATTCCTTGCTAAGAATGAAAGGGTTATCATGCCGCCTGGAGCGATTATTGTCATCTCCAGGCGGCAAACTTCAGCCAATAAGGATAGATGTGTGAAATTGAGATGGTTTGTTTTTATCGTTGTATTGTTGGCCGGTTGTAGCTCAAAACAGGATTATCGTAACCCGCCGTGGAACGCTGAAGTTCCGGTTAAGCGGGCGATGCAGTGGATGCCGATCAGTGAAAAAGCCGGCGCGGCGTGGGGCGTTGATCCGCAGCTGGTGACGGCGATTATCGCCATTGAATCCGGCGGCAACCCGACGGTTATCAGCAAATCCGGTGCAGTAGGCCTGATGCAGCTGAAGCCTTCCACATCCGGGCGCGATGTCTACCGGCGCATGGGCTGGCGCGGCGAGCCGTCGGTCAGCGAGCTGAAAAACCCCGAACGTAATATTTCGATGGGCGCGGCCTATCTGAGTATCCTTGAGAATGGCCCGCTTGCCGGGATTAAAGATCCGCAGGTGATGCGCTATGCGGTGGTGGTCTCCTACGCCAACGGCGCCGGGGCGCTCCTGCGCACCTTCTCCTCGAATCGTCAGGATGCGATTGACGAGATTAACGATATGGATGCCGATGAGTTCTTTGAGCACGTGGTGAAAAAACATCCGGCTCCGCAGGCTCCGCGCTATATCTGGAAGCTGCAGCAGGCGCTGGACGCCATGTAGCCGCTTCCGCTCGCGCTGCGCTTCACGGTGACACATCGGGTGTCATTCGCAGAGCCCGGCGCGAGCGGAACGTTTTTCAGACAATCCTTAGAAGTCGTAGCCGACGGTGGCGGTCACGCTGCGTTCGGCTCCCCAGTAGCAGTTGCCGGTTCCGTAGCAGCCGGAGAGATACTCCCGGTCGCTGAGGTTATTGGCATTAACCTGCACAAAAGCTCCTTTCAACGACGGCGACCAGACGCCGAGATCGGCGCGCACCATCGCATCCAGTAAGGTGACCGACGGCAGGCGCTCGGTATTCGCATCATCCGCCCACTGTTTCCCGATATAGCGTACGCCGGCCCCGGCGCTGATCCCTGCCGGGAACTGATAGCGCGCCCAGAAAGAGGCCATCTGATCCGGCGTCAGCTGCGGCGTGTTGTCGTTAGTCCCATCTTTAGTGTCCTGGAAGCGCAGGCGGTTCCAGGTGTAGGAGGCGAGGGTGCTCAGCTCAGGCGTAATCTGGTTGTGCATCTCCAGCTCCACGCCCTGAGAGTGAACTTTTCCTGCGGGAATAAAGGTCGCGGTGGCGATGTTTGGATCGCGCGTCGCCACATCTTTTTGCGTTAAATCGTAGATAGCGATGCTGTACATATCGGCGGAGCCCGGCGGCTGGAACTTCAGGCCCGCCTCCAGCTGTTCTGCCGTGGTCGGTTTCAGCAGGGTGCCATCGGCGCCCGGCAGCATCGCTGGGGTAATCGCCTGGCTGTAGCTCAGATACGGCGAGAGGCCGTTTTCCAGCGCATACAGCAGCGATGCCCGGCCGCTGATATGGTCATCGGAGCGGCGGCTGGAGGTGCCGAAGGTATCGCTGACCTGTTGCGAAACAATGCGATCGTAACGGCCGGAGACATCCAGATGCCAGCGCGCCCAGACCATTTCGTCCTGCAGATAGAGCCCGGTCTGGTAGTAGCGGCGGTTGTTGTTATCGCTGTAGGTCACGGTATGTCCGGTCTGCGCGGTATAGCCGCTGAACGGATCGAGAGGCGACGCGCTGCCGGCGCCGGTCCACAGATCGTTGCGGAAACGGTGATATTCCCCGCCGAGGATCAGCGTATGGGCCAGTTCGCCGGTGGTGAAATCGGCGCGCAGGCGGTTGTCGGTTGACCAGGCATCCAGCGAGCCGCGCGAGCCGCTGTAACCGCGCGCCAGACTATCGCTGTCATTAATCCAGCCGACCTGATACACCTGATCCAGCGATACGTTGGTGTGGGTATAGCTTCCGGCGGAGTAGGCGGACCAGACGTCATCGAACTGATGAGTGAACTCGTAGCTGTAGATCTGCTCGCGGCGCTGATACCCGTCTGACGGATCGCCTTCGTTGGTGCTGGTGGAGAGCTTACGTCCGTTGTGAGCATAGCGGGTGCCGTCCAGCGGCAGCGAGCCGTGATAGCCGCCCGACGGATCTTTTTGCAGGTAGGCGCGCAGCAGCAGCGAGGTGTCGGTATCCGGCTGCCAGAGCAGGGAAGGTGAAATGGCGTAGCGCTCTTCGCGGGTATTATCGTACTGGGTATCGCTGGTGCGCGTCATGCCGATAATCCGGTAAGCCCATTGATCGTTGAGGGCATCGGTATAATCGAAGGCGGCCCCTTTGGTGTTCTGCGTCCCGCCGCTGAGGCGGAAATGGCCTTCCGAGGTAAACTGCGGGCGTTTCGAGGTCAGATTCACCACCCCGCCCGGCACGCTCTGACCGTACAGCGCCGAAGAGGGGCCCCGGATGACGTCAACCCGTTCAACAAACCAGGGATCGATTTGCAGGACGTTGTGGCTGCCGCCGTCGCTCATCAAGCGCATGCCGTCGAGAAACAGGTTATCAACATCACCGCCGTGGTAGCCGCGTAGCGATACCGTATCAAAGCGGGTCGCGCCGCCGCCGAAGCTGGAGTAAACCCCCGGGGTGTATTCCAGCGCCTGGCTGATGGTATTGGCTCCCTGATCATTCATCTGTTGACGGGTGATGACGGAGACCGATTGCGCGGTGGTAATCAACGGCTGATCGGTTTTCGTCGCGCCAGCGGAGGTTTTGGCACTATAGCCCTGCGTTGGCGAGATGGCTGAGTCGATGGGTTGTGCGGTGACGATAACCGTCTCTTCCGCCAGGCTGGCAAACGGGAAGACGGTGGCCAGCGCGTACAGCAGCGCCGGGCGTTTGAAAATGACGCGAGCGGTCATGACATAATCCTGAGTTGACGTAGCCTGGTACTCCTGTACGCCACCACGCATAAAAAACGAAAGTGTCATCTCTCGTAAAAAAGTAATGCGAATTATTATCGTTCTGTTTTTGATTATCAAGGCGGGATTGGTAAATATGAAAATGAAAACCCATGAAAAACTTAATGTTTATTTGACAGGACGGTGATAAACAGCGGATTAAGCGGCGATGGAAACCTGAACTGGCTACCTGATTTGGTAGCCAGTGGTTGAGGGTGGAGGGGATCAGCGGCGACTGTCTAAGCGCATCATGGCAATGGCTCTCCAGGGGGTGGCAAGGAACGGCATCGCAGAAAGAGCCTGCAGCTCCTCTTCCGTCCCTCCATCACTGAAGATGATCGCCTGCACCCGGCTGAGTGGCCAGTCTACGGCAGGTCGGTCGAGCAGTCGGAATGTATCGCCGCAGCGGGCTTCGCCAGGCGCTATCACCCGATAAAACCAGCCGTTGCGCGACTGTTGATGCATCAGTTCTGGAGCATCAGGATCCTGCAAACGGGTCGCCATCGTTTGACAGGCAACGCGCCCCCAGGAGACCTGTACTTCGGCAGCGCCAAGACGAAAGACATCGCCCGGACATACGTTAGCTTCCGTCATGCCATAAGTGGACAAATTTTCCCCAAACAGGCCGGCGCAGAGGCGCTGCCCGGCCTGCGCGGGATATCGCTCACGCCAGAAATCGTAATGTTCCCGGGCATAATGCATGAGCGCGCAATCGGGATCCTGAAAATGTTCCCGGATGCCGTTCTCGGCTTCCAGTCCATGCGTATTGAAATACACGCTGCCGCTTAACGGCACTTTGTGCACTGACCCGTCCGTCCGACGTTGATTGCCGAGGATTGTATGCAGTATCACTTTAAAATCTACGATCATAAGGATCTCCTTCATTTTTCCACCGAGTGGAGAAATGAATCAGAATTTGTATTCCACGCCGGCCCAGAAATTACGACCTTCTTCGATAAAACCTTCGCTGTAGTAATAGCGCGTATCGAAGAGGTTATTGACCGATGCATTGACGCTAAAGCCGTGGCCTATTGCGTAATCGGCGCGCAGGTGGGTGATGGCAAACCCTGGCGCTTTTTGCGAACCATTGCTGTTGCTGTAGCTAGAGGAGCGCGCTTCTTCAGAGAGGGTGAGCTGCAGCGGCGCAATCGGTTTTAGTGTCAACCAGGCGCTGAGCGTCTGGTTTGGCAGGTCGGTGACTTTGCCCGCCTCTTGCCTTTTGCTATCGGCATGAATCAGGCCATAGCTCAGACCGACATCGAGCATTTCAAACGGCGACCCTTTGATCCCAAGATCCAGACCGGTATAGTCGACCCGGTCGCTGTTCTGGTTCTGGACCGTATCAGCATCGATATTAATCGACAAAATGGCGTCACTGACGCGGTTATAGTACGTGCTTATCTCATAGGCCCAACCGTCGGTGATATGGCCATTCCAGGTCAGGTCGATGCTGCGGGCCCGCTCTGGTTTCAGGTAAGGATTCACAAGGGCAATCTGGTCTTTCGCGGGTTTTGAGGTCGTGTAGCGCTCTTTGAGCGTCGGGAAACGGGTACGGTCGGACCAGGACAGGGCCAGCGTATCTTCGTTGGCGAAATGATAGCGGGCCATCGTTTCCCAGTTGAATGCGTTCTGCCTGTTTTCGTCGTAGCGGGTCACGCTGCCGTTCTTCTCGTGTTTCATTCCTTCGAGACTGTTGCGCCAGTCATAACTCATACCGGCGACGATATCGAGATTATCTGCGGCTTCCCATTGATATTCACTGGCGAGAGACCAGGTCCGATCTTGATAGCGATCGTAAGGGCCGTCGGTGCTGCTTTTTTCTCTGTGGACATCATCTTTCCAGTTCACGCCGAAAGAGAGCTGGTCGCGATGACGTACGTCTGCTGAAAGCTGTAAACCTGCGCCAGTGCTGTAATCGCTATAGTGGCTATAGTTGCCGTTTTTGCTGTGCAGATCGGCCAGCGAGTTATACATCATCAGGGTGTTTTTGAAGGTATCGCGATACAGGCGACTTTTCAGCGTGAAGCGGTCGCCGAGGTGAGTTGTCCCTTGATAGTAATAGCTTTCTTTATCGTACTCTGGCCACTGCCAGTAGCGTGATTTTTGCGAGCTGTTCCCGGCATAAGGTGGATTCTGCTTTTCGCCATCCTGCTTGATCCAGGTAAAAGCATATTCATCGTTTCCCCGAGGGGTAAAACCGAGTTTGAAGATCCCGCGCTTATCATTGCTCGCCGAGTTGGTCATCTTGCCATCTTCACCCGCGAGAGGATTCGTTGTCCCGTGGGGCAGAGCAAGGAAATCCCGTTTCAGGCGGCTACCGCTGAGCTGGATATAGCCCAGTTCGTTGCTTGCCCCGAGAGAAGCATGCGTATCATAGGCGCTATCCTCGCTACGGCTCCAGCCCTGGCGATAACCGATACTGGCCTCCAGCGGTTTGCTCGGGCGCGGCGTGGTAATATTGATGGCGCCGCCCATCTGGTTTGGCCCCTGCAGCAGCGAGGAGTAACCCTTCGACACTTCCACTGACCCGATGTCCGATGTGAGAAAACGCCCGAGGTCGAGATTACCGTCGTAGGGGACATAGATTGGCACGCCGTCGAAAAATACCGGGACCTGGCGACCGTCAAACCCGCGAACTTTGACCTGGAGTTCATTCCGCCCACCTGATTTTTGTAAAACAACACCGGGCATGACGGACAACGCGTGCGCCACATCCTGCTTATCCAGACTCTGGATGGTGTCTGTCCCGAGGATATTCGTTGTCGCAGCGGATACGGAACTGGACCATACGGTCATCGATTCTTCCGGCCGATCCCCCCACGCGACCTGACTTAAGCTCAAACTTATCAATGTGCAAAGATAACGTTTCCTGACTCTCATTTTTATTATTCCTGTTTTGGTTATTTTTATTTTGAATTGTCTGGCCTCAGTCGAACCTGAATATCAGCCGGTGGCGCATACCACGGCGCCGAAGTAATAAACAATTCAATTCCACAATCGAGGTACTGACAAAGGCTGGCGAGGGTCATTCCGCCGGTCAGTGCCAGCGTGCAAAGCGGGGCGATATGGCGGGCTTGATCTGAGACCTCGCGGGCCTGCTGAGGCGTAAATTTATCAAGTTGCAAAATGTCGGGTTGTACTCGCAGCGCAGCCAGCGCTTCTTCCGGCGTATCGGCTTCCACGGCCACTTTTTTTTCGGGTGAGTGTCGACGCAGCAGATCTATGGCGTGGGCCCAGTCGCCGTCGTCGGTAAGGAAGCGACGATGGTTCGCGAACAGCAGCAGCGTTTCGGCGCTGCCAGCTCGATGGATTAAGCCGCCTGCGGCGACGATCGCCTGGGTGCCTAGCAGCCGCGTGCCGGGGATGGCCTTGCGGGTACAGGCAATATGCGCGTTGGGAAGTCGGGTATGCAGCAGGGCCAGCATCTGCGTAACGTAGGCCGATACGCCGCAGCTCCACTCCAGCACATTTTGCACGGCTTTCCAGCCCTGTTGCAGCGCACATGCGCGACCGGTCGCGCGCAGCAGCACCTCGCCTGGCCTTGCCTGGGCGCCATCTTCCAACCGTGCGGTGACCGTTAACCCGAGGCTTCGCAGCATCTGCTCCGCCGGCGCAATGCCGCTCACGCAGCCGCCCTGACGATGGCGAAACTCCATTATTCCCGCCTGGTTTCCCGTTCCCAGCGCGCGGGTCGTCAGGTCTCCGCCTTGAATATCTTCCATCAACCATGCATCGGTTAGCGCCTGAGGTATGTAGATCATGCTCTTTCTCCGCAATCCCAGGAGATCAGCGCCCAGTCACGGGTAGCGGGCGCGATGGCCTGCGGGGCCTGCTGTTGGTACCAATGGTGAAGCCGTGCTCGCTCTTCATCACTGAGTACGCCGAGCGTCCACTTAACATTTTCTTCGAAGCGTTCGTAGGTGCTGTTATCGCGCTGACAGTTGCGGCCACGGATAAAATCGACCCGCGCCTGAATCCCCATCTGATAGAGGATGTTCAGCGCGTAAATGTAATTTGGCAGTTCGATAACCGCGCGACCCAGCGCGCGTTGGATGGCCGGCGACATAAATGTCGGGCTGACGAGATGTGTGGTATAGACGCGTAGTCGAGCCTGTTGGTGGAGTTTAGTCATCGCTTCCTGCATATCGCCAACTAGCGTTGAGCGGGAGGCGACGGCAATGTCGCAGCGGGGAATATCGTGCCACGATGATTCCCACGCGCGGCAGTGCCAGTGAGCATGGGTGATGCCCATTTGCGAGGCACGCCTTGCGGCAACGTCGAGCATCTTCGGGCTGTAATCGACGCCGTGCACGGCGTGAAGTTTATCAGCCAGCGCCAGCGACACGGTTCCCGGCCCGCAGCCCATATCGAATAAGGTCTCTGCGCCGGTGAGATCGATTTTTGCCAGCAGCTGTACAAGGTAGCTGTCCGCTGGATCGCTGCAACTGATGGACATTTTCTCCGCCCGGGCGTCCCAGTGGGCAGGGGATTTTTCCGTGCGACCGGCAAATCTGAGCTGTTGTCGGTATAGTTCTGCAAAATCAATATCATCAATAAGCATAATCATTCCTGAAAGTGAGGGTTGCCAAGGTGGTGACGAATCTGGGCGGGGGTAACGCCATAGAGCCCGGCGAGGTTATCTGGCTGAAGCTGGGTTGACGGTGGTCCGTGGCTGACAAGCCCATCCGCTTCAACCCGGATAACCGTGTCGGCAACGGCGAGAGCGTGCAGCGGATGATGGGTTGCCATCAGCAGGGTCATGCCGTTTTGGCGAAGTTCACGTAGCGTGTCGAGCAGGCGAATCTGATGGCCAAAGTCGAGGCTTGAGGCGGGTTCATCCAACAGCAACAGCCGCGGCCGCTGCGCCAGTGCGCGGGCGATAAGCGCCAACTGGCGTTCGCCACCGCTCAGCGTGGCCCAGTTCCTGGTTGCGAGATGGGCAATGCCGAGCGTCTCCAGCTGGGCTAAGGCGATATGGTGTTCGCTCTTGATTGGTTGGGAAAAGGTGCCGATGTAGGGGCTTCGTCCCATCAGGACCATCTCCAGCACGCTAAAAGCGAAGGCTCCGTCGTGGGCCTGTGGCACCCAGGCGACGGCGCGCGCACGGTCACGAGGGGTCATTTGTGCGATGGCGATGCTGTCTATCAGAATCTGACCAGAGAGCAGGGGAAGGAGCCCGAGAATACTGCGCATCAGCGTGGTTTTGCCGCTGCCATTGGCGCCCAGCAGACAGCATACCGAGCCAGACGTCAGAGAAAATGACACTTCGCGAAGAACCGGGCGTCCCGGGTAACCCACGCTGGCATGCTGAATCGTAAGCCGTGTCATGGGCGGTTTCCTCGCAGCAGCAGCGCCAGAAAGAACGGCGCGCCGACAAATGAGGTCAGAATTCCCAGCGGGATCTCGGTTGCACTCAGCCCGCGAGCCAGGGTATCGGTGAAGAGCAGCAAGATTGCGCCGATCCCCATTGCCACCGGCAGCAAACGCTGGTGATTACTGCCGGTCAGCAGGCGTCCGGTATGCGGAACAATCAGTCCAATCCAGCCAATAATACCGGCAATGGCTACCGCGCTGGCGGTGGCCAGAGTCGCGCAGACCACCACAATCAACCGTAAGCGTGCGACATCAATGCCCAGAGAACGAGCTTCATCATCGGACAGCGTCAGCAGGTTAAGGCGCCAGCGTAGCAGCCATAGAGGCAGGCAGCCGATAATCATCAGCGGAGCGGCAAAGGCCAGATCGCGCAGGGTAATATCCGCTAAGCCGCCCAACAGCCAGAACGTAATAGAGGGAAGCTGAGTATAAGGATCGGCCAGGGTTTTAATCAGTGAAATGCCCGCCCCGCATAGCGTGCCGAGCGCAATGCCTACCAATACCAACGTCAGCGCCGGATCGTGGCGCGTGATGGCGCGGGCCAGTATGCCGGTACTCAGAACGACCAGCAGACCACCGCAAAAGGCCAACAGCTGGATATAGAATATCGACAAGCCCAGCCAGATGGCGAGACAGGCGCCCAGACCGGCTCCGGCGGCCACGCCCAGAATATCCGGCGAGACCAGGGGGTTACGAAACATGCCCTGATAGGCCGCTCCCGCAGCGGAGAGCGACGCGCCGATGGCAAGGGCGGCGATAATTCGCGGCAGGCGGATTTGCCAGAAGACGATAGTTGCCTGGGGAGGAAGCGACGCGCTATGGGGAGTGAATAAGAGCTCGAACAAACGCCCGACGGTGAGATTCCACGGGCCAGTCAACAAGGCGCCGGAGATAGTCAGTAGCGCAGCCAGCAGCAGTATGAGACTTAGCGTAGATAGTTTCATGCTGAATGCATCAATGTAGCATAGCGGGCAGGCGTTAACGCTGCATGCCAGAAGAGCGAGCTATAGCGAGTTAAATCATCCTGCAGCGAAGTCTGGATCCGTGGGTCGAGCCAGGCATGAAGCCGGCGCATCCCGGCAAGACGGTTAATGCCCGGTGGCGCATCCAGCCAGCCAAACGGCAAACCATCAAGCAGTAGCACCTGCCGTTTCGCAACGGCGCTGACTCCCTTCCATGCAGGATCCTGCAGAATGTAGTTTCGCGTCGTCACATTTTGGGTCAGGATGATATCCGGTTGCCAGGCCAGCAGATTTTCCAGAGAGACCTGGGTGAGCCCGCTGCGTCCGGCGACGCGGGCAACGTTTTCCAGCCCCAGCAGCTCTGCCGCCTCGGTATGCAGCGATCCCGCTAACCCTGTCTCCAGTCCCTTCGCCCCGCGGGCGGCATAAAAGCGCGTCCGTGCTCTGGAACCGCTTGAAAAGGCCTGAGCGTCGGCGATGAATCTCTGCGCCAGCGCCGCCTGCCGCCGCGTACGGGCTTCGGTCCCAACGATATCGCCAATCGTAAGCAGCTGCTGGGCTGATGAGGCCAGGTTTCCGCCGATCAGTACCCACGGAATCTTGCTACGTTCGCTGACCCGTTGTGCCTGAGAGACCCAGCTGTCGTCTACATTGCCGCAGTCCACCACCAGATCGGGTTCAAGCGCGAGCAGCGTCTCCAGCGATAGCGTGCTGGCGTGTCCGGCAAGTCTCCCCAGTCTGGGAAGTCGGGCGATGTCCGCCGGGACGGGGGCATCCGGGAACTGAGAAAAATCAAAAGAGGAAAATCCCAGCAGCTTTTCCGGCGCTGCCGCAAGCAGCAACATGTCGGCAGGTGCCCCGGCGCTGATAATCCGACGAATATGAGCGGGAGCGGGGCGTTCACCTACGTGCAAAGCCAGCGGCGTAGCCGCCGTCCCCTCCAGGGTGGGGAGACACAGGAGCAGGCTTAGCGCCTGGATAAAGGTGCGGCGGGATAGAGGCATAAGTTTCTTTCCTGAAACAATAAGATGAAAAAATCGCTATATATTTACATATATAACGATGCTGGAATTGCTTGAGATCAAGGAGAGCTGGATTTGTGTACGAACTACCCCGTAAGGGTAGGAATGAGAACAAGGGCCGGAGTGGAGGAACGCAGGAGAGTCTGGATAAAAAACGCGGCGGTGAGCCCGCCGCGTACGAAGTTTACGGCGCCGATTTTTTAGCGGGTTCGGCGACAGCATCGTTGGCGGCCGGCTGGGTGCTGACGGCGGCAACGGGTTTTTCCACATTCTCGACCGGGCGCGAGGCCGGCAGTGAATCGCACGGTTTCTCTTGCGGACAGATCAGATCCAGCATTTTCAGCGTGACGCCGTTGGTCCAGCCGAAACCGTCCTGCAGCGGATATTCACCGCCGCCACCGCCGGTGCCCGTCGAGCTGACATCATACTTTTCGACCAGCTTTTGTTGACTGTCGTAGGTATGCTGGACATTGCTGAGGAAACGCCAGCTCACCTCCATCGCTATTTTCTGCTGACCGTAGTTTTGTAGCCCCTGGGCGGCAACCCACTGCAGCGGCGCCCAGCCGTTCGGTGCATCCCACTGCTGACCGCTGTTCACGTTAGTCGTGGTTAAGCCACCGGGTTTCAGTAGCTGCGATTCTGCCGCCGCAGCAACCTTCGCCGCGCGCTCGCGGGAAGCGGCGTTGACGTACAGTGGGAACAGGGCCGCGGCGGTGAGCTGATTACGTACTTTATGAGTCTTGAGGTCATAATCGGCGTACCAGCCCGCTTTATCATTCCACAGATATTTCTCCAGCGCCTTCTGGCGGTCGTTGGCCAGGGCATCGTACTGCGCCGCTTTGGCGCTGTCGCCCGCGGCCTTGCTGGCGCGCGCGAGGGTTTTCTCCATGTGGAACATCAGCGCGTTGAGATCGACCGGCACGATGCTGGTGGTGCGGATGGTGCCCAGTTTTTTCGGGTCATCCATCCAGCGTGAGCTGAAATCCCAGCCCGAGGCGGCGGCAGAACGCAGGTCGCGATAGATCTCGGTCGCCGGACGATTCGGGTTGTTCTTCGCGGTGGTGACATCATCGAGCCACGATTCCGGACGCGGCGTATCGTTATCATCCCAGTAGCGGTTCAGCAGCGCGCCATCCTCCATACGCACCACCCGCTGGTTGGCTTTTCCCGGCTCCAGCGCATCGGCGCCTTGCATCCAGTACTGGTACTCTTTTTCCATCTGCGGCAGCCAGGTTTTCAGCACCCGATCGCCATCATGGGTCGCGAGGAGCTCCACCATAAATGAGAAAAACGGCGGCTGTGAGCGGCTTAAATAGTAGCTACGATTACCGTTGGGGATGTGGCCCCAGGCATCGATCTCCGCCGCGAAGTTGGTCACCATATCCTCAACGTTATCCCAGTGTCCGCTCTCGGCCAGGCCCAGCATGGTGAAGTAGCTATCCCAGTAATACACTTCCCGGAAGCGGCCGCCGGGCACCACGTAGGGTTTAGGCAGCGGCAGCAAAGAGTCCCACTTTTCGACTTCAACGGTGCTGCGGGTGAGCACTGGCCACAGGCCGTCGATATGCTGACGCAGCGTCTGACCCTTCGGCGGAACGTAGCGGTCATTGTCTTTCGGCAGGGTGAAGTTCAGCTCGACGAAATGGCGCAGGTCGAAGCTGGTCTGGTTTTTTTGCATGCGATAGTCGGCCAGGATCATCAGCGGATCGCTATTGGGGATGGCATCGGCAAAGGTTTTCTGGTCGGGGAAGAGTCTGGCATTTTGTACATCATTAAACAGCGGGCCGAGCATCACATCCGGGGATGGCGGCACGGGTTTGGTTTCCACGGCCTGGGCGGCCAGCGTCGATAAAGCGAAAATCGCGCCTCCGAGCGCCAGAGATAAAGCGTAAGGCAACGTTGCGGGACGACGTGAAACCGATCTCGTCATGGGGAATTCTCCTTATCATTTCAGACGGTCTTGCCACTGCATTTGACCATCAGAAAACCTTAGACGAATATCCGCCATCCGGGGTGTTGCAGGTAACATTTTGCGTGAAAACAGACAATTTACCTGCCCGTCCGGGCAGAGAAACGAGAATAAAAGACCGGGGGAGAGCGGCGGTGTGCTGTTATCGGTCGATTAAAGTCTGAGGAGAACTGCGGGTGAATCGACGTCATTTTCTACTGTTAAGCGCCGTGTCGCTGTGGGCTGCGACACGCGCCGGGGCCAGCGATCGCCGGGATGAGGCGCTCTGCTTATGGCCTGGCGAACCGCCGGGCGGCGGCGGGCCATCCGGGGCGCCGCGGCTCTCTGCGCGCGGCGCGCTCACTCATATTGCCCGGCCGCAGCTGACGGTGTGGCGACCGGCGCTATCCCGCGGTCATGGTGTACTGATTGCCGCCGGAGGCGGCTACCGGCGCATCGAAATGGCGAAAGAAGCCTGGCCTGCCGCGCGCTGGCTGACCGCACGCGGTTATACCGCCTATATCCTGAGCTACCGCTTGCCCGGCGAAGGGTGGGGCGCCGGCGCGCTGGCGCCGTTGCAGGACGCCCAGCGGGCGCTGCGGCTGATTCGCGCGCGGGAAGAACAGGTCAGCCTGCTGGGGTTTTCCGCCGGCGGGCATTTGCTGGGTATGGCGGCCTGCCGGGCCGATTTTGCCGCTTATTCGCCGCAGGATGCCCTCGATGATCGCCCGGCTCGTGCCGATAAAGCCGCGCTGATTTATCCGATTATTTCGCTGATGCCGCCCTATAGCCATACCGCGACGCACCGGATGCTGGCAGGAGCCCATGCCTCAGAGGCGGTTGACCGCGCCTGGTCGGTCCAGACCTACGTCAATGCACAGACGCCGCCCTGCTTTCTGGCCCAGGCGGAGGACGATTCGGTGTCCGATCCGCATAACACCCTGATCATGGCCGCCGCCTGTCGGCAGCATCAGATACCGGTCAGCCTCTATCGCTATGCCCGCGGCGGACATGGTTTTGCCATGGGCCGTCCCGGTACGCCGACCGTCGAATGGCCGGAGCATTACGCGCGCTGGCTGAACGGGGGCTAACCCTGATGGCGCAGGCGCACGATATTTGCCTCATGGTGGTGCACAACCGGCGTGGCATCGGCTATCGGGGTGATGGTTTTTTGCACAATAAAGCGGCGCGCTGCGGGGAATTGCACTCGTCTCATGCCGTCTGCTACCTGGCATAATAAATGCTTATCTCTTTGCGGGGTTACCCCAACGTGAGTATAACCGGAGGAGACGGCCATGATAAAAATAACGCTTCCTGACGGGCATTATTATGATGAGATGCTTACCGCGCAGGGACAGCAGCGTCACCACTATAACGCCTGGTGGCAATGGTTTCACAACACCGATCAATTCTCTATCCGGCAAAAGAAAGAGCAGGCGGAGCTGCTTTTTCACCGCATCGGCATCACTTTTAATGTGTATGGGGAAGATGAAGGTACCGAGCGTTTGATTCCGTTTGATAGCGTCCCGCGCATCATTCCCGGCGGAGAGTGGAAAAAGATCGATCGCGGTATTCGTCAGCGGGTCAAAGCGCTGAACGCCTTTTTGTACGATATCTACCACGAGCAAAATATCCTGCGCGCGGGCCTTATTCCGGCGGAGCAGGTACTGGCCAATGAGCAATATCAGCCCTGCATGCAGGGGATAAATCTGCCCAATAATACCTATGCCCACATTACCGGCGTCGATATGGTGCGCAACAGCGACGGCCAGTATTACGTGCTGGAGGATAACCTGCGGACCCCTTCTGGGGTCTCGTATATGCTGGAAAACCGCAAAATGATGATGCGTCTCTACCCGGAGATGTTTGAAAATCACCATATTGCGCCGGTCGAGCGCTATCCGGGCTACCTGCTGCAAACCCTGCGTGAAAGCTCCCCGGTGGACGATCCCTGTGTGGTCGTGATGACGCCCGGGCGTTTTAACAGCGCCTATTTCGAACACAGTTTCCTCGCCCAGCAGATGGGGGTTGAGCTGGTAGAAAGCGCCGATCTGTTTATTAAATCGGGCGCGGTCTATATGCGCACCACCGAAGGGCCGCGGCGGGTGGACGTGATTTACCGGCGTGTTGATGATGCCTATCTCGACCCGCTGGCGTTTCGCGCCGACTCAATGCTCGGCGTGCCCGGCCTGCTGTCGGTATATCGCGCGGGCGGCGTGGTGCTGGCTAATGCGATTGGCACCGGTGTGGCGGACGATAAGTCGATCTACCCCTTTGTGCCGGAGATGATCCGGTTCTATCTTGGCGAGCAGCCGATTCTGAACAACATTCCCACCTGGCAGTGTCGTAAGCCGGAGGATCTGCAGTACGTGCTGGGCAATCTCGAGAGGATGGTGGTCAAGGAAGTTCATGGCGCCGGGGGATACGGCATGCTGGTGGGGCCGCGTTCAACCAAAGAAGAGCGGGAGATGTTTCGCCAGCGTCTGTTGGCCAATCCGGCTAACTATATCGGACAGGAGACCCTGGCGCTGTCAACCTGTCCGACCTTCGTGGAAGGGGGGCTGTCGCCGAGGCATATCGATTTGCGTCCTTTTGTCCTCTCCGGCCAGGAGATTCGTCTGGTGCCAGGCGGTCTGACGCGGGTGGCGCTTACCGAAGGCTCGCTGGTGGTGAACTCATCGCAGGGCGGGGGCACCAAAGATACCTGGGTGATGGAGGATGGTGAATCATGCTGAGTCGGACTGCGAGTGAACTATTCTGGATGGCGCGCTACCTGGAGCGCGCGGAAAGCTATGCCCGGGTGCTCGATGTGACGTGGAAGCTGTCGATGATCCCGCGTCACAGCCAGCAGTCGCGGGACCTGGCCCTGCCGCTGAATTTGTCCTTAACCCATGAACTGTTTCAGGCGCGACATGCGCGCTTCACCATGAGCAATTTGCTCAACTTCTTCGCCCTCGACGGCAACAACCCCTGCAGCATTTACAGCTGCGTGGAGATGGCCTGGAACAACGCGCACGCGGTTCGCGGCAGCCTGTCCGCCGAGGTGTGGGAGTGCATCAACGCGACGCGCATTGAACTGCGCCAGCTCCGCCAGCGAGGGATTAGCGAACTGGGCACCGATGGTTTTTTCGAGTGGGTAAAGGAGCGGGTGCACCTGTTTCGCGGCGCGGTGCTGGGTACGCTGCTGCGCAATGACGCGCTGAGTTTTATCGGTATCGGCACCTTGATTGAACGGGCCTACGCCACCACGCAACTGCTGCTGATCAAGGATCAGCAGCTGAGCAGCGATCCGGATCCGGTGCGTGAATACTACCGGCTGGATACTCTGCTTAACGCGGTCAGCGCCCGGGAAGCCTACAACAGTATCTTTCGCCAGCCGGTCACCCGGGAGACGGTGATGGAGCTACTGATTTTGCGCAACGACGTGCCGCGATCCCTGCGGGCCTGTATCTCCGATCTGATTGGTCAGCTGGAACATATCGCCAACGACCGCTCGCACCTGCCGCTGCGCCTGGCGCATCAGCTGAATGTCGATCTGCGCTTCAGCACCCGCGACGATCTGGCGGGCGCCGATTTACAAAGTTACCTCAACGGACTGCTGGCGCGTATTAATGCTCTGTCCGACAGCATCAGACAAACTTATCTGGAGGCGCTATGAAACTGGTCATCGATCACCTGACCCGCTACGGCTACGATGAAGAAGTGAAGTTTTCGACCCAGTATCTGCGCCTGACGCCGCGCAGCACCGGGCGGCAAACCATTACCGCCTGGACGCTGACCTTGCCGGAAGGCGCGGCGGTGACGACCACCGACGCGTGGGGAAATGTCCTGCATGTGTTAACGCTCGACAATCCTCACAAAGAGATTGCCATCCGCGCCAGCGGGATCGTGGATATTGCCGAGGACAGCGAACAGAGCGATGTGGCGGAAGAGGAGCTGCTCTCTCCGCTGGTCTATTTACGCTGTACGCCGTTGACCCGTGCCGACGATCGGATCCGCGAGTTTGCCCGGCGCCTGTATCGCCACGACGAGCCGGAGGAGAGCCTGAATCAACTGATGGCGGACCTGCTGCTGAGAATGCCATACTCACCGGGAGCCACGCAGGTACAGGACTCTGCCGCGGATGCCTTTGCCAGGGCAAAAGGCGTCTGCCAGGATCACACGCACGTCTTCCTCGCCTGTTGTCGCGCGCTGGAGATTCCGGCGCGCTACGTCAGCGGCTACGTTTACAGCGATAATGCCCAGCATGTCGCGATGCACGCATGGGCAGAGGTGTGGCTCAACGGACGCTGGCAATCTTTTGATATCACCAATAATACCCGTCACCTCAACCAGCATCTGCGGCTGGCGACCGGGCTGGACTATCTTGACGCCTGCCCGGTGCGCGGTACCCGGCTGGGCGGCGGCGGGGAAATAATGCTAACCAACGCTGAAGTGCGCGAGCATTCGCAACAGGCACAGCAGCAATAAAAGCAGGAACAATTAACGATGACCTACTGTGTGGCCATGTGTTTAGCGGATGGACTGGTTTTCGCCTCAGATTCCCGTACCAACGCGGGAGTGGATCATATTGCGACCTTTAAAAAGCTCCATGTCTTCGCCGAGGACGGTGAACGCGTCATGGTGCTACAGTCCGCCGGCAATCTGGCCACCACCCAGAGCGTCATAAGCCTGCTGAGTACGCGGATTGCGACTCAGCAGGAGCCTAATTTGATGCAGGTGAGTTCGCTGTATGATGCGGCGATGCTGATCGGCAAAACGCTGCAGGAGGTGATTCAGCGCGACAGCAGCAATCAGCAGCACTGTGGCAACACCAATTTCAACTGTAATCTGCTGCTGGGCGGGCAGATTGCCGGGGAAACGCATCGCCTTTTCCATATCTACCCGGAAGGCAATTTTATTGAAGCCTCGTACGACACCCCTTATTTCCAGATTGGCGAGAGCAAATACGGCAAGCCGATTATCGACCGGGTGCTCAGCCGGGAGACACCGCTGGAGCAGGCGATGTGCTGTGCGCTGATCTCGATTGACTCCACCTTGCGCAGTAATCTCTCCGTGGGCCTGCCGCTGGACACGCTGCTGTACCGCAGCGGCAGTTTGAGCAGCGCCGGCCAGCATCGCATCACCGAAAGCGACCCGTACTTCAACACCATTCGCAAGGCGTGGTCGGAAGGACTGCAAAACACGTTCCTGACCTTGCCGCCCTATGCGCCGGGCGGCGATCGTTAACGCGTGGTCTGCGGTAAGAAATAGCGTCCCGGCGTCATGCCGGTCATGGTGCGGAAAAAGTAGATAAAGGCGCTGTCGCTGGCGAAATCCAGCGCCTGCGCGGTATCGGTAATACGCGCCCCGGTGGCCAGCAGCTCCACCGCTTTCATCAGGCGCCACTGCTGGCGCCACTGCTGATAAGTCATCCCGGTATCGCGACGGAAAATCCGGCTGATGGTCTTTTCGCTGGCTCCGCAGCGGACCGCCAGCTGCTGCAGCGGCGGCGGCAGGGCGTCGCCGGCGAGCAGCGCCAGACGCTTATCCTGAGGCAGGGCGAGCATCATCGGCTCCTGCGCCGCGCTGCACATTTCCGCCTCGCAAAGCGCGGCGAGGTGCCAGCCGATGCCGTTCTGCCAGTCACTATCCCACGGGCTGGCGGCGATTCGCTCCAGCAGTTCGCGCAGCAGCGGGCCGACGTTAAGGATCGCCGGATGACGTGGGAGAGCAGGATAGTGGGTCGGATGAAACCAGATCGAGCGATAGTCGACAATGCTTTTCATCTCCGCACGATGGTCTATACCGGCCGGTATCCAGGCCGCCCGGGTGGGCGGCAGCAGGCACAGCAGCGCGCCGTTGTTGAGGGTCAGGCGTACGCAGCCCTGACGGGTAAACAGCAGCTGTCCCATCCGGTGCAGGTGGCTGCCGGAATCATGCTGGCCCAGCGCCGAGCAGACGCCAATCACCCTGTTATGCAGATCGTCCGGATTAAATAGCGCATTCGCCTCGAGCCACGCCATGATGTCTGATTTCCGATATAAAAAGTCATTATGTTTATAATGTGCGATTTATGGTCCGCCTACAATAGCGCCTCTTAATGGTTCAGGAGGTGATGATGTTCGGGCGTTCGGCCATGGTGCTGGTCACCGCATTATTGATGTTCCCGCAGATCGTGGAGACGATTTACAGTCCGGCGCTGACCGATATCAGCCGCTATTTTTCCATCAGCGCGGCAGAGGCGGCGCAGACTCTGTCGGTTTACTTTATCGGCTTCGCCGTCGGCGTTCTGTACTGGGGCCGATTCAGCGACCGCTATGGCCGGCGTCCGGCGCTACTGGCGGGTCTCGCGACCTATGCCCTGGGCTGCGTGCTGGCGCTGGCGGCGCGTGATTTCACTTTACTGCTGGTCGCCCGGATACTGTCGGCGTTCGGTGCGGCAACGGGGTCTGTGGTGAGCCAGACTATCCTTCGCGACCGCTTTAACGGCCGCCAGCTTGCCGCTCTCTTCTCGATGATGGGCCTCGTGCTGGCGGTCAGCCCGGCGGCAGGCGTCTACCTCGGCGGCGCCATCGTTGCCGGCTGGGGAATGCACGGTGTGTTGACGGCCCTCGCGCTGCTGGCCGCGGTTTTGCTGCTGCTGTGCTGCTGGCTGCTGCCGGAAACTCGTCCGCCGCAGCATGTTAACACCGCGTTTTTACCGCTGTTACGCCGGATGGCGACGGATAAGTCGCTGGCGCTGGCGGTCCTGCTGGTGGCGGCCTTCAACGTCAGTCTGTTCAGCTATTACAGCCTGGCGCCGTTTATTTTCGCGCAGCTGCGTCAGGGGAGCGTGTCTTTTGGCTACAGCGGCATCGCCTTGGCCGTCGGGTCGTTGGCCGGGGCGCTGTTCAATCGTTGGCTGCTCCGCAAAGCCGTTGCGGAAGCGGGAATATTGCTGCTCGCCTGTCTGATACAGCTGATCAGCAGCGTAGCGGTGTTCTGCCTGGCGGATACGCTGCTGTTCCTGCTGCCGATGATGGGGATCACCTGCGCCTACGCCATGGCGATCCCGCTACTACTCGGCACGGCGCTGGGCGCTTATGGCCACTGTCGGGGAACCGCCGGGGCTATCTTCGGCCTGGCCTATTATGTGCTGATTGGCCTCGGGCTGGCGGCGGTGGGATGGGGGCAATCGCTGGGTGGAACGCTGATCGTGAGCGCCAGCGTAAGCTGCATCGCCGGGCTACGCTATGGCTGCTGTTTGCGCGACATGCGGGCGGGGGCGACCTGACCCGCCCGCGAGGTTCAGCGTGCGGATACCAGCCGTTCGCCGCAGGCGGCGTCGAAAAGATGGATTTTCTCGCGCCGTACCGCCAGCGATAAGGGCTGACGGATAGTCGCTTCGAGACGCCCGGCGACCTGGACATGGATTGGGAAGCCCTGCCAGTCGAGATGCAGCAGCGTGGACTCGCCGGTGATCTCGACAATATTGACGACCCCCGGCAGCCCTTCGTCAGCCGGCTGAATATCCTGCGGACGCAGACCGACAATCACCGGCGCCTGACCCTGCCGTGCCGCCGCCGGATACCAGCGTTCAGGTAGAGCCAGCCACAGTTCGCCGCACTGCACGCCGGGCTGGCCATCGCGCTGCTGAATCTGCCCCTCCAGCAGATTCATCGGCGGGGAGCCGATAAAGCGCGCCACGAAGGTGTTGCAGGGGCGATCGTAAATCTCCAGCGGCGCTCCCTGCTGCACGATCACGCCATCGCGCATCACCACGATCTGGTCGGCAAGCGTCATGGCTTCAACCTGATCGTGGGTGACGTAAATCATGGTGGTGTTGAAGCGCTGGTGCAGGGATTTGATCTCGGCCCGCAGCTCCATGCGCAGCTGGGCATCGAGGTTGGAGAGCGGCTCATCGAACAGAAAAACCTGCGGGTTGCGTACCATCGCCCGGCCCATGGCCACGCGCTGACGCTGGCCGCCGGAGAGCGCTCGCGGATAGCGGCCGAGCAGCTTATCGATACCCAGCATGCTGGCGATGTGCTGAACCTTGTTTTTCTGTGTCGTCTTGTCGACTTTTTTGACCTGCATATGAAAGGCGAGGTTTTCCGCCACCGTCAGATGGGGGTAGAGCGCGTAGCTCTGAAAAACCATGGCGACATCGCGGTCCGCGGGATCGAGATCGTTGATTGGGCGGCTGTTCATCAATATCGTTCCCGCCGACAGGCTTTCCAGCCCGGCCAGCAGGCGCAGCAGCGTTGACTTTCCGCAGCCGGATGGCCCGACCAGCACCGTAAAGCTGCCGTCCGGAATGGTCAGATCCAGCGGATGCAGCACCGTCTGTTTACCGTACTGCTTGGCGACGTTTACCAGTTCAACGCTGGCCATAGTCGACCTCCTCGATATGGTGTTGCAAGGTTCGCCAGTCGGGATAGCGACGCGGGGATGAACCGATCGCGTATGCGGCCACGGCGTTGCCCCAACGTAACGCCTGTGAGGCCGACTGGCCGTTTAACAAACCGGCAAGAAACCCGGCATTAAAACTGTCTCCGGCGCCGATAGTGTCGATGACCTCGACCGGTTTCGCCGGCGCGTGATGCCCCTGGTCTGCCGTCCACCACCAGGCGCCATCGGCGCCGCATTTGACAATGCAGCCGCCCCGGCCGCTGAGACGCGCCGCCAGCGTGCGGGCCGCCGCCGGGAGTACGTCCATATCTGCAAGGCCGAGCGTTTCAACCTCATTGAGCAGCAGCCAGTCGCAATCGCCCAGCCAGCGGTGGGTCGCCTCACGCAGCGCGCTGTCCCAGCTGTGCGGCGGCCAGCCGGTATCGACCGCCACCTGAAAACCGCGGTCGCGCAGGGTCGTCAGCAGACGCGGATAGTCCGGCAACAGCGCGGTGCATAAGAAGGTGCCGCAGAGCAGCACAATATCGCCGGGCGTCGCCCGGGTCGGGAGCTGGGTCAGAATGTCGTCGGCGGACAGGCGGGTGATATGTCCATAGTTGCTGAGAAACGAGCGTTCTTTGTCGGGATGCGTCACCGCCACCGTCAGCGAGGTCTCGCAGGGATACTGCGGCCAGCGTTCGGCGCTGCCGGGGAACTGCGCCGCCAGCCAGGCGGTAAAGGCGTCGTCTCCCTGGCAGCCGACGGTGCAGTGGGGGATCTGCATGGCCGCCGCCGCCAGTGCGCAGTTGCCCGCGGAGCCGCCGGGGCGCAGCGCGCTGTGTTCCAGCATCACCTCGGTGCCGGGGAGCGGCCAGTGCGCGAGGGTCCCCATAATTAAGTCAATATTGTAATTACCTGCGATATAGAGCACAGGCGCGGTGAGCGTTTGCATAGTTATCCTTTACTTCCACCGTGAGTGAGACCGCTGACCAACGTTTTTTGTAACCAGATGGCGATAAACAGCGGCGGGACCGAGGCGAGGATACCGACCGCCGCCACCAGTCCATCGTCGGTGGCGCGCCCGGCGGTGAATCCGGCAATGGTGACCGGCAGCGTCTGGGCGGTAATGTTGCTGGTAAACAGCAGCGCATAGAAAAACTCGTCCCAGGCCAGCAGCCAGCCGAACAGCGCCGACGCCCCCAGCATCGGTTTTGCCAGGGGAAGGGTGATGCGCAGCAGTACCTGCCAGACCCGCAGACCGTCGAGTCGGGCGGCCTGCTCAATATCCTGCGGCAGCGCGTCGAACTGATTTTTCACCATCCAGGTGAGAAACGGCATAATCAGCGAACAGTAGACCAGCACTAGCCCGCTGCGGGTATTCAGCAGCCCGAAATGTTCGAGAATAAAATAGAGCGGCAGCACGAAGGCCACCGGCGGCACCATATAGATGCCGAGTCCGGCGTACAGCCAGCCGTCGCGTCCGGGGTAGCGCGAGAAGCTGAAGGCAGCGGGCACCGCCAGCAGCAGCGACACCAGCGTCGCCCCCGCGGCAACCAGCAGGCTGTTGCGCAGAGCGGGGAGAAACAGCGCGCCGGGCTCGCCGGGCTGCAGTGACAGCAGACGGGCGTAGCGGCTGAAGTCCCACTGGCGCGGCAGCCACTCCAGCGGTACCCGGGTCAGATCGGCCGTGGCGCTGACGCTCATCAAAAAGAGCCACGTCATCGGGGCAAGTATCGACAGCGCGACCAGCAGGGCCGCCAGGTAGCGCAGCAGAATACGCAGTTTACGCTTCATAATCAGTGCTCCGGCGACGCTGACGAAGCAGCATAAACAGATACAGGACGATCAGCAGGGCGCACATCAGGGTCATCAGGATGGCGTACGCCGCGCCGCTGCCCGCCCGCAGATAGCTAAAGGACTCCTGGTAGACGAAGAAACTCAGCGTGCGGGTACTGTCCAGCGGCCCGCCGCGGGTCATCACGTAGATGATATCGAAGACTTTAAACGCGTCGATGGTGCGCAGGACCAGGGCCACGCCGAGCGGGGCGACGATCGCCGGGAAAGTAATGGCGCGAAAACGCCGCCATGACGAGGCGCCGTCAAGGCGGGCTGCTTCGTATAAATCCTCCGGAATGGATTGCAGCGCGGCCAGCACCAGCAGGGTGACCAGCGGATAGTTTTTCCAGATATCCGCCAGCATCACCGCGTTGAGCGCCGAGTCCGGCGACCCCAGCCAGCTGCGGTAACCGTCGATAATGCCCCATTGACTGAGCAAGGCGTTAATACTGCCGTAGTCCGGGTTGAAGTTGAGCCGCCACATCATCGCGTTAACGATAGTCGGCAGCGCCCAGGGCAAAATGACCAACACCCGCAGGATATTGCGTCCGACAAATTTCTGATTGAGCAACAGCGCCACCAGCACGCCGATAACCCCTTCAATAGCGACGGAGACCACGGTGAAATAGAGCGTGCGGGCGAAGGCGGCGCGAAAATCCGGATCGGTTAACGCATACAGATAGTTATCCAGCCAGAGGTAATTGGTCGCATCGCCATTGCCCACCAGCGCGGTATCGGTAAAGCTCAGCCATAGCGTGCGCGCCAGCGGCCAGGCCGTCAGCAGAAACATCACGATGAGCATGGGTGCCAGAAGCACCCATGCCTGACGCCGCTCGCGTTGTTGCAAACTCAGCATCAAATGTCCTTAACGCAGGCGCGCCGCGCTTTTGTCGACGGCTTGCATCGCGGCATCCGGGGCGGCCTTGTCCTGCAGGACGGCCTGAAGCTGCTGCTGTAACGCGTTGGAGAGGCGCGAGTAGTCCGCGGTTTCCGGACGCGACAGCATCACGTTCAGCGATTTATCCGCTGCGGCGATCAGGCTCTCCTGACCTTTCGCCACGGCCGGGTCCTGGTAGGAGGATTTCCATACCGGCAGGCTCAGCTTCGCATACTTATCCTGCACCGGTTGGGAGGTCAGATAATGGATATACTGCCACGCCTGTTCCGGATACTGGCTGGCTTTGGCAATGCCCAGCCCCATTGACCCGTTCACCGCGCCGGGTTTGTCCGGCGTATCACCGGGCGCCGGCATAATGCCGACATCGCCCGCGACCTTACTTTGTTTCGGGTCGTTGGCCATGTTGTACATATAGGTCCAGTTCAGGGCGAATGCCGCGTCGCCGTTGGAGAAGGCCTTGCGCACATCCTCTTCGAGATATTCGCGGGAGGCCGGATTGCTCAACCCGTCATCCAGCGATTTCTTCATCAGCGTGACCGCTTTCAACGACGCCGGAGTGGAGAAATCCAGTTTACCGTTCTGATAAAACTGCCCGCCAAACCCGGAGACGAGGGTGGTGTAGTCGCACACCAGCGCTTCTGCCTGCGACCAGCTCCACACCAGCGGGTATTTAACGATACCTTTATCCTTGATGATTTTGGCGTCATCCATTACCTGTTGCCAGGTGGTCGGCAGCTGCTTGATCCCGGCTTTGTCCAGCATCGCTTTGTTGTAGTAAAGATACTTGGTGTCGAGGATCCACGGCATGCCCAGCGTTTTGCCTTTGTAAACCACGGTATTCATGGCGCCGGGGAAGACCTTCTCCCGTTCGGCGGCGGGAATACGTGCCGAGATATCCTGCAGGAGATCGAAGTGGCTAAATTCGGCAGGCCAGATGGCATCGAAGAGCACCACGTCGTAGCCGTTGCCGCCGGCCCCGCGTGCGGCCACGATTTTGTCATGCAACGCTTCGTAGGGGACGAACTCAAGGTTGATTTTGATATCCGGGTTTTGTTTTTCGAAGTCGGCGGTCATGGCACGAATGTCATTTTCGCTGTACGCCGCCTGGGTCATAAACAGGGCGTTAACCTGGGTGGCTGCCGCCGCCGCACTCCCGCTGATGACCAGCATAGCCAGCAGACCGGCTTTAACCCGAAATGCACTGTAGTCGTTCATGTTGCTCTCCGCGGTACTGAAAAGAGGGATATGATTTATTAAATCAATTTGATTGATTTAATCGGGGCGACAATACGGCCCAAACGTCATTCGTGGCCCTTAGCATAAGCGTAGCAAAGCTTATGCCACCCGAAAGGCGGGCGGAGAATGTCGTTGCGCGAATTGTGACGCTGGCTAAAATTGCAGCATGATGCGACCAGGAAGGGACGGAATGAAAACTTCGGGAACGAACCTTGAACATGCGCGAGTACACAACCGGCGGGTGGTGATTGAGGCCGTGCGTCTGCACGGTACCCTGACCCGGGCGGAGCTGGCGCGAATGACCGCGCTGACGCCGCAAACGGTCTCCAATATTGTCGCCGAGCTACAGCAGATGGCGCTGCTCACCAGCCATGAACCGCGCCGCGCCGCAGGGCGTGGCCAGCCGGCGGTGCCGGTGAGTCTCAACCCCGCCAGCGCGTGGTCCATCGGGATCCATCTCGACCATCAAACCTTGATCATCGTGCTGGTGGATCTCACCGGCGAGATCCATTTCCGCCGGCTCATTCTGGTGCAAAAGCCCCAACCTGGTGCCACCTTTGCCCGCATTGCCGAGGTGGTGCAGGAGATCAAAGCGCTACCCGGGCTCGACTGGAGCCGGGTGCTGGGCATTGGCGTGGTGATGCCGGGGCCGTTTGGCGTGGAGGGCATTTCATCGACCGGGCCGACCACCCTCAACGGCTGGGAAGGGGTGGATGTGGCGTCGGAGCTGGGGCGGATAAGCGGTCTGCCGGTCACCCTCGAAAATGACGCGACGGTGGCGGCTATCGGCGAGCGCTTCCACGGGGTGGCGCGCCAGCTGAATTCGTTTGTTTATCTGTATATCGGCACCGGGCTTGGCGCCGGGATCTTCACCGACGGTCATATTTATACCGGCCACGCCCATAACGCCGGAGAGGTCGGGCATATCGTGGTGCAACCGGGAGGACGCGCCTGCTACTGCGGCAACCAGGGTTGCCTTGAGCGCTACGTTTCCCTGCAGGCGGCCTATGAGTTTTGCGGCCTCGACCCCTACCGGGCGCTGCCCGAGGATCTGCTGGCGGTGGAGGCGTCGCTGTTCGATCGGTGGGTGGAGACGGCGTTACCCTCGCTGCGCCAGGCCATTAATTTGCTGGAGTGCGTTTTCGATGCGGAAACGGTGGTGGTCGGCGGCATGATGCCCGCGCCGCTACTGGAGAAAGTGCTGGCCCGTCTGCCGCCGCTGTATCAGTCGGTGCGCGGGCGCTATCTCCCGGCCATGCGGGTGAAAATGGGGATGACGGGCACCGACACCGCCGCCCTCGGCGCTGCCGCACTGCCGATCTTCGATGAGTTTAATCCGCAGTTTCAGGCCTTGATGAAGTAGGCCCGCCGCGGGTCAGTACAGCAACGGTCGGGCCGCGCGTCGCGGATGAGCCCGCGAAAGGACCGCCGGCGGGGACTCATCGCGAGCGGACCACGCGGTTAAAGGCGTTGATTCACGCTTTCGCCAGCGGCAAGTTGTGGATCTGCAGTACCGCTCTGGCGGCTTCCTGACCTTTTTTGATGAAATGCTGACTGTAAAAATCGATGAACTCGTCGGCAGGCTGGAAGTTGTGCGGCGTCAGAGATACCGAGAACATCGGGACTTCGGTAGCCAGCTGGGCCTGCATCAGACCGCTGACCACGGCCTGGGCGACAAAGTCATGGCGATAGATACCGCCATCGACCACCAGCGCGGCGCACACGATGGCATCATAGCGTCCGCTTTTTGCCAGCTTCTGGGCCAGAAGCGGCATTTCAAATGCGCCAGGGACATCCCAGCTGTCGAGCGAATAATCAACCTGCTGACGTTCCAGCTCCTGCTGAAAACCGGTCTGCGCCTGGCTGACGATGTCACTGTGCCAGTTGGCTTTGATAAAGGCGACGTTTAACGATGGCATGGCATACTCCTGTAAAATGACCGCATCAGGCGAGTCAAAGAATGTTGATCTTCAGGTCTTATACTCCGCGAGCCGTTTCAGGCGACCACCGGGCGATGCTGTCAATTGCTCGGTTCACGCGCGTTCACACGGAGCTCAGGTCCGATCTCATTATCCCAACGCGCTAGCGCATTCAGCCGCGGTTCGGACGTGATCCGGGCGTTAACATTATACTGTTATGTCAAGAGACGATAGCCGTTTTTATCCGCCGCGCGCCGCGCAATACCGGGTTCCGGATCGGCGGGCGGCGCGGCCGTCGCCTGGGGGCAGGGCGCGCTGTCCCGCCGGACAGAAAAGTGCGCGCATCACCATTTTCTGGCAAAGCTAAGTGATTTAAATTCTTTGTTATTTTCCGCATTTTCTCACATCTTCTGGAGGCAAAAAGTAACGCGGAGAGAGTACCGGTAGTGATGACACAGCACTCGTCGAAGTATCTGCATCAGCAGCAGCGCGATCTGATTCGCCAGCTTTCCCGCCGCTGGCTGTGGCGCAGTGAATTACCCACCTGGATATTAATTATTGTGGTCTACAGCGGCTGGTTTATAACCCTCGCCTACTGGCAGACGCTGGGGCTTTTCCCGGCGACCGTGCTGCTCATCTGGTTTACCGCCTGGTATATGTCGTTGCAGCATGAGCTGATCCACGGCCATCCGACGCCCTGGCGGTGGTGTAATCAGCTGCTGGGTACGCTACCGCTGGCGGTGTGGTATCCCTACGGGCTTTATCGCGACTCGCATCTGGCGCACCACAATAACGACCGGCTGACGCTGCCGGTGGATGACCCCGAATCCTACTATTTTAGTGCCGAAAGCTGGCGCCGTTTCTCGCCCTGGCAGCGTAAAGTGATACATCTGCGCAATACGTTTTTCGGCCGACTGTTGCTGGCCCCGCTGCTGGATATTGTGCAGACGCTGGTCAGCGCGGCGAACGCCTTTCGCTATCGGCAGGGGAAAGCGATGCTAATGTGGCTGGTGCACGGCGGATTGCTGGCCGCGCTCCTGACGTGGATGGCGCGCTGTGATTTTTCACCGCTCTATTTCGTGGTGGTCATCAGCTATCCGGCGCTGGCGCTGACCAAAATTCGCTCCTTCCTCGAACATCGGGCCGCTGACGATCCGCTGGCGCGCTCGGTCATCAATGAGGCCGGGCTGTTGTGGCGGGTGCTGTTTCTGAATCTGAACTACCACTCCGTGCATCATGACCTGCCCGGCGTACCGTGGTACGGGCTGAGAAAAATCTATCTGCTGGAGCGAGATCGCTACCAGCAGCGTAACCACGGGTTCGTGGTGCGCGGCTATGGCGAGTGGCTGCGCGCCTTTTTCTTCCACGCGGTGGCGGTTAACGCCCATCCGGGTATCGGAAAAGCCTCCCGGGCAGGAGAGCAGACAGGTGAGCGCGATGAGTCATAACGTGAATTTGCCGATGTATGCGGTGCGTCCGCCTGAGAACCAGGCGTTAGAAGCTGCGGTGCGGGAACTGCTGCTCGCCCGAGGCATTGCCGTGAGTTCGCCAACGCCGCCGCCGGCGGACCTACTTTCGCACTGGCGTCAGCCGGACCTGCTGCTGAGCCAGACCTGCGGCTACCCGCTGGTGACTCTGTTGCCGGAGGTTCAGACGGTGGGCTGTTTTCACTATTCGGCGCCCGGCTGTGAAGGCATTGATTATCGCAGCCTGCTGGTGGCCCGTGCGGCGGATAACGCGCGGTCGCTCGCCGATTTCCGTGGGCGGCGGGCTATCTGCAATTCGCCCGATTCGCAGTCAGGTTACAACGTGTTACTGAAAATGGTGGCTCCGCTCGCCCGCGAGGGGCGTTTTTTTGCCGGGGTTAATTTCAGCGGCAGCCACCGGCAGTCGCTGCTCGGCTTACAGCAGGGGACGGGCGATATGGCCGCCATCGACTGCGTTAGCTGGGCGCTGCTGGCGCGTCACGAGCCTGCCGTACTGGAGGGCTTGTGCGTTATCGGCCAAACGCCGTCGGCGCCAGGGCTACCGCTGATTACCGGGCCACAAACGTCAGCGCAAACCCTCGCCGGTTTGCGATCGGCGCTGCGGCAGCTGGTCAGCGATGCGCGATATCGGGAGCGCTGCGAGGCGCAGTTTATCTGCGGTTTCAGCCCGCTGACCCGGGAACCCTATTCTCGATTGCTGGCGTGGCGCGAAGAGGCGCGACAACAGGGCGTGACGCAACTCTGAAAGACCGGAGAAGGGCTGACCTCCTCCGGGTAAGGCGTCGCATGCGTTGCCGCCTGCTATCGGGTAAAGCGGTTATCTACCTGCGGTAAGCCCAGTTTTTCCCGCAGGGTACCCGGCAGATAGCGCTTTTTCATGGCGCCGCTGCGTTGAAGGATCGGCACCACCTGCTCGACAAAACGATCGAAATCGCCCGGCAAGAGCGGGAACATCAAGTTAAACCCATCGGCCGCGCCGGCGCGCCAGATCGCGGTAAGCTCGTTGGCGACCTCTTCTGCGCTGCCAATCAGCAGCCAGCTATCGGAGCTTTGCAGCAGTAAACGGCCCAGTTCCAGTATGGTCAGCGCCGGGTCGTAGTCGCGGATCAGCCGCAGCGCGGTGCGAATGCCGTCAAACGTCTCTTCATCCGGCAGCGGCGGCAGCGGCTGGTCGACAGCACAGGTCGAGAGGTCCATACGCAGGTAGGAAGAGAGCAGGTCGATAGCCATCCGATCGCTCATCAACCGGTTGTTTAGCTGCTGGCGCTGCTCTTTTTCATCACTGGAGTTCACCACCACCGGCAGCACGCCGGCGATGATTTTAAAGTGTGCCGGGTCGCGTCCGTTCGCCAGCAGCCGCTGGTTCATCTCCTGGCGATAGCGCAGCCCCTCTTCAATGGATTTAATAAACACGAAGTGCATATCTGACCAGGTGGCCGCCAGCGCTTTCCCTGCCTCCGACGATCCGGCCTGTACCAGCAGCGGATGGCCCTGCGGCGGACGCGGCACGTTCAGCGGTCCGCGAACGTTAAAGAATTCGCCGTGATGGTCGAGGTGATGGACTTTCTGTTTGTCGGCAAACAGGCCGCTCGCCTTGTCGTACAGGACGGCATCCTCTTCCCAGGAGTCCCAAAGCCGGGTGACTACGTCAATAAATTCACCGGCGCGCTGATAGCGGTTGCCGTGTTGGGGCAGCTGTCGGAGGCCGAAGTTTGCCGCCTCTTCCTCCAGCCACGAGGTGACGATATTCCAGCTTGCCCGGCCGTTGCTCAGAAAATCGAGTGAGGCAAAGTAGCGTGCAAGGTTGTAGGGCTCGTTATACGACGTCGATGCCGTCCCCATCAGGCCAATATGCTCGGTGACGGCCGCCAGCGCGGCGAGCAGGGTAATGGGTTCCAGCCGGGCGTTGGCGTAGTGGGTCAGACCGCTGGGCACCGTATCCCAGATAGCGATATGATCGGCAATAAAAATAGCATCGAGCGTGGCCGCCTCGGCTTTCCTGGCCAGTTCGGCATAATAACTGAGGGTAAAAATTTCTTTTCCCGGCGCCTGCGGGTGGCGCCAGGAGAAGCGATAATCTCCCTGGGGATTGAAGAAGAACAGATTCAGAATCATCGGGTTTTTAGACATCGTCGCACTCATTCAACTGATGGCCACTCCCTGGCCGGATGATTAAGGGGTCGTCAGGTTGGCATTAACCCATTGTTCGGCCACGGCCGCCGGGTCTTTATGCTGAAGATCCACCTGCTGGTTCAGCGCAATCAGCGAGGCATTGTCGAGTCTGGCGGAGACCGCATTGAGCACGCTGCTGACGTTCGGCGACAGGCTGGCCTTGCGCACCAGCGGCACGACGTTCTGGCTGGGCTGTTCATGCTTATCGTCGGCTAAGACCACCCAATCCTCTTTCGCCAGATTGCCCTGGGTAGAGACCACCGTAGCGACGTCGATTTTGCCGGAATTTAGCGCCAGACGGGTCAGCGGCCCGCCCATATCCAGCGATTTCACCGCTTTAAACTCAAGGCCGTAGACGCGCTTGAGCCCCGGTAACCCCAGCGCGCGCACCGCCAGCTCCGGCGGCCCGCCGATAGTCAGTTGATGGGCGATGGGTTGAAGATCGGAGAGTTTCGTCAACTGGTATTTTTTCGCCGTCTCCGCGCGTACCGCCCAGGCGGTAATCGACGTGGCCGGCGAAGGGTCAAGCAGTGTAAAATCGGTGGGCAGTACTTTCGCCAGTTCTGCGCTCACGTCGCTCTGGCGAGTCGCCTGGGTTTTCCCGTCATAATAGTTAAGCAGGGCGCCAAGATATTCCGGCACAATATCGATCTCGCCGCTCTTTAGCGCCGGCAGAATAATCTCGCGGTTGCCGAGATTAAGCCGGGTTTTGACCTCAATATTCTTTTTCTTCAGTGCGCTGGCGTAAATATTGGCGAGAATAGAGCTCTCGGTAAAATTGGCTCCGCCGATAGTCACGCTTTCTGCCAGTACGCTAAAACTCAAACTGAATAATCCGGCGGCGAGGAGAGATAAACGGAACCGTCGGGCGTTAACAGGGAACCCCAAAATATGCTTCATAGTGCCTCTTTATATGCAGGTGATTTATGGTTGTGGTCGTTGTTTAATACTCTGGTGCGATGGCGGTATGACGCCATCTGCGGCTACAACAGCTGAACAGCAGTTCACTGCCGATAGCCAGTAGCGAGACCACCAGCGACCCGGCAATAACCTGTGGAATATCGCGCTGGCCAAGACCGTCAATCAGGAAACGCCCCAGCCCACCCAGGCCGGCGTAGGCGGCGACCACGGCGGTGGCGATCAGCTGGACCAGCGCCGTGCGCAGCCCGGCGATAATCAGCGGCGCCGCCAGCGGAATACGCAGTTGCCACAGGCTTTGCCATGGCGTCATTCCCAGCGCGGTAGCGGCGTCGCAAAGCGGGCGATCGGCATGATAAATCCCGACCCAGGTATTGGTCAGCACGGGGGGGATCGACATGGCCACCAGCGCGGCAAACACCGGCAGATCATTAAAACCAAATAAAATAATGCACAGCAAAATAAGCCCTAATGAGGGAATAGCGCGGCCAATATTAAACAGATTAATAATAAGGAAGGCGCCTTTCCGCCAGTAGCCGAGGGCAATGCCCAGCGGCAAAGCGATTGCCGATGCGATAGCGATGCTGATCAGCACATAATAAATATGCTCGCGCAGGCGCAGTAAAATACCCGCATCGCCGAACCAGTGTTCGGGTTGTGAAAACCAGTGGACGGTAGCCAGTAATATATCCATTAGCGTGCCCAGGGCGTTAGCCAATAGCCGATGTGGGCAATCAGCGAATCCAGTAAAAACGACAGCACGAGGCTTAATGCCAGGCTGACAACAATCGGAGTGAGAAAATCCTGATTAAAGCCCGCCAGCAGCAATTGCCCCAGACCGCCCTGGCCAATCAGCGCGGTGACGGTCACCAGCCCCACCAGCGTCACGGAGGCAATCCGCAGACCGGCAAACAGAGAGGGCGCCAGCAGAGGTAACTCAATATCCATAAACCGGTATCGGCGTGTGTAGCCGAGCGCGCGCGCCGACTCCAGCACGGCGGCAGGCAGCTTTTCGATTCCGGCGATAACGTTACGCAGCAGGATCAACAGTGAATAGATGGTTAACCCGATGACCGAGGTCGTCAGCGACAGGCCGGTAAAGGGCAGTAACAGAATAAATAACGCCAGCGACGGGATAGTAAAGATGACCCCGCAAAGATAAATCAACGGCTGAGCGGTGGCGGGCCAGCGTAGCGTTACGACCAGCAGCGCGCCCGTTAACAGCGTACCAAAAAACAGCGAGATGCAGACCAGCTGCGTATGCTGCCACAGCAGGTCGCCAATCAGGATTTTATTGTCAACCATCCACTGCCAGTCAATCATAGCGGCGAATTTCCACGTGGCCATCCAGCACATGCTGGAGCAGGGCATGAGAAATGGTGCCCTGATACTGGCCATTGCTGTCCACGTGCACCAGCACGCCCCCCGGCGCATCCAACAGCGCGCTGTAGGCAAAACGCAGCGTATTCAGGGCCTGCAGCGGCTGAACAATCGGCAGCGTGACGCGTTTATCCGGGTCGAACCAGTGAACGGGACGTTGTTCTTTATCCAGCACCAGCCGCAGCGGGCTGGCGACCGTCGGATGCGCGGTGGCTATCGGGGATAAACCTTCGTCAACCAGCGTGACATCATGTCGCGGTAGCTGGCCGACCTGAATCATCCCCAGCCGTTTCAGGTTAGGTTCGGGACCGATAAAGCGTTGGACAAACTCGCTCGCCGGGTGGGCGAGAAGCCGGTCCGGCGTATCACACTGCGCCAGCACGCCCCCTTCCTGGAAGATGGCGATCTTATCTCCCAGCCGGATGGCCTCATTAATGTCATGTGTTACCAGCACGATGGTTTTATGCAGGCGCTGCTGAATAAGCAATAGCTCATCCTGCAGACGCTCGCGGACTACCGGGTCAATGGCGGCGAAGGGTTCGTCCATCAGCAGAATCGGCGGATCGGCGGCTAACGCCCGGGCAATCGCGACGCGTCCCTGCTGCCCGCCGGAGAGCTGGTGCGGGTAGCGCGTCAGCAGGTGACGGTCCAGTGACATTAAGTCCACCAGTTCATCGATACGGGTGCGAATCTGCGCTTTACGCCAGCCCAGCAGACGAGGGACGGTGGCGATATTTTGCGCCACCGTGCGATGGGGAAACAGCGCGGCGCTTTGCATGACAAAGCCAATTTTGCGCCGCACCTGAATGATATCGACCTGCGCGATGTTAACGCCCTGGACATAGACGCTGCCGGAGTCCGGTTTATCGAGCTGATTAATCATGCGCAGGATTGTGGTTTTGCCGCATCCGCTGGGACCGACAAACGTGCAGAATTCACCGTCATTAATTATCAGGTTCAGGCCGCGTATTGCCGCATGCGCGCTGCCGGGGTAGGTCTTATTGATGTTTTCTAATCTGATCATCGGGAATTGTAGCACTCTGAATATATTGAGAATTTATGGCTTTTACGGCGGCACGAATAAAATACAAATTACAGAGCGGCCATGGGGAGGGCAAATACGTTATTCGCAATTGCATAGTTGGAATCTGTTCAACTCTGTCCCGCCCAAAACGCAGTTTTTATCTGATCCGGCCGCGCAGAGCGCGTTTTTGTTCTGCAGGCGTGGCGAAAACGACGATTCTGCTGCCGTTTTGCGCGCGGAAAGGGGGAGACGCAGAATATTGATTTCAGAATTTGTGATGTATGGCACAAACGTCTGGATGGTAAAGTTTTTGTCGTATGAAAAGTTACATTTGATTTTAATCAAGAAATTACGTGCTGAAAATTGTGAAAAATGCAGAGTTAAAATTGTATGGGAAATGATAATGTATTGTATCTGGTATTTTGCGCAATAATGAATAAAACATACTTTTACAAACAACCGGGGCGGAAAAGTGTGACCCCATACGATTTTTAATAAAAGAAAAACCTGATTTCTCATTATATTTTATTGTTTCAACTAACAGTTGAATAACAATATCGCTGAATAATTGCACGGTGAAGGTTGAAATATCATGTTTAACCCCCCTTAAAATAGCTCAAAAAATAGCCTTTGTTATCCCCATAAAATATTGTTATCCCCGCATCTTTTTTTGACAAAAGTCATGCAAAAAATCGACTTTTAATTTGTATTACATTGATATTGTTGGTTTTATTTACATATTAAACGGTGGGGAAAATAGCTGTCAGAGGTGTTTGTGAGTGGTCTCACATAACCCTGCGATCGCCATTTGGTACACTTCACCGCGTCGAAAAGATAATTAAAGCAGGTTGCTATGAATACCATTCCTCTGCCAAAAACACAGCACCTGGTCGTTTTCCAGGAAGTTATCAGAAGCGGTTCGATCGGCTCGGCAGCAAAAGAATTAGGATTAACTCAACCGGCAGTGAGTAAGATCATTAATGACATTGAAGCCTATTTTGGCACCGAACTGGTGGTCCGTAAAAATACCGGCGTCACCTTGACCAATACCGGTCAGGTACTGCTGTCCTGGTCGGAATCGATTACCCGTGAAATGAAGAATATGGTCAATGAAATGCACAGCATGACCTGTAACACGGTCGTCGATGTCTCGTTCGGTTTTCCTTCGCTGATTGGCTTCACCTTTATGTCTGACATGATTCACAAGTTCAAGAAGGTGTTTCCTAAAGCCCAGGTATCGATGTACGAAGCGCAGCTCTCCTCGTTCCTGCCGGCCATTCGCGACGGGCGTCTCGACTTCGCCATTGGCACGCTGAGTGATGAAATGAAGCTCCACGATCTGCACGTGGAACCGCTGTTTGAGTCGGAGTTTGTGCTGGTGGCCAGCAAGTCACGAACATGCATCGGCACCACCACGCTGGCGTCGTTGCAGAACGAACAGTGGGTGTTGCCGCAAACCAACATGGGTTACTACAGTGAACTCCTCACCACGCTACAGCGCAGCGGCATCAACAGTGAAAACATCGTTAAAACCGACTCCGTCGTCACAATTTATAATCTTGTTCTCAATGCTGATTTCCTGACCGTTATTCCTTGCGATATGACAACGCCCTTTGGATCCAACCAGTTTATTACCATCCCGATTACCGAAGCATTACCAGTTGCCCGCTATGCGGCAATTTGGTCAAAGAATTATCGCATTAAAAATGCCGCCTCGGTATTGGTGGAATTAGCAAAAGAATATTCAGCATCTGGTGGTTGCAGAAAAAGACAATTAATCGAAGTTGAGTAGTTAAACAGATTTATTCTTGGTTATAAATTCATATCATCGCGCTGATTATCAGCCGTTGGTACCGGCTAACTATACCCTGAATAATTCAAACCGTAGCGTCGGTGGGGAAATAATCCTGCCGGGAAAGATACGCTTTGAAACATGACGGGACTATTATTTGATATCCAGTTAAGAGGCTATAATGCACATTACATACGATCTCCCGGTTGCCATTGACGATATCCTCGAAGCAAAGAAAAGACTGGCAGGTAAGATTTATAAAACAGGTATGCCGCGCTCTAATTATTTTAGCGAGCGCTGTAAAGGTGAAATATTCCTCAAGTTTGAGAATATGCAACGCACCGGGTCGTTTAAAATCCGCGGCGCCTTTAACAAACTCAGTTCACTAAGCGAAGCTGAAAAGCGTAAGGGCGTGGTGGCATGTTCTGCCGGCAATCATGCACAGGGGGTCTCGCTCTCCTGCGCCATGCTGGGAATCGACGGCAAAGTGGTGATGCCGAAAGGGGCGCCGAAATCCAAGGTCGCCGCCACCTGCGATTATTCGGCGGAAGTGATTCTGCACGGCGATAACTTCAATGACACTATTGCTAAAGTCAGCGAAATTGTCGAAATGGAAGGTCGCATATTTATTCCTCCATATGACGATGCCAAAGTTATTGCCGGGCAGGGGACCATTGGCCTGGAAATCATGGAAGATCTTTATGATGTCGATAATGTCATTGTGCCAATCGGCGGCGGTGGTCTGATTGCCGGCATCGCGGTAGCGATTAAATCTATTAACCCGACCATTCGAATTATTGGCGTGCAATCAGAAAATGTCCACGGTATGGCCGCGTCTTATTATGCTGGCGCTATTACCAGTCACCGAACGACCGCTACTCTGGCCGATGGCTGCGATGTTTCACGCCCGGGAAATCTCACTTACGAAATCGTTCGCGAACTCGTCGATGATATTGTTCTGGTCAGTGAGGATGAAATTCGCAATAGCATGATCGCATTAATTCAGCGCAATAAAGTTATTACCGAGGGCGCCGGGGCGTTAGCCTGCGCCGCATTATTAAGCGGGAAGTTAGATAGCTATATTCAGAACCGGAAAACCGTCAGCATTATTTCTGGTGGCAATATCGATCTTTCTCGCGTTTCGCAAATTACTGGTTTAGTTGACGCTTAATCTTATGTTGAGGACAGGATATGAGTACTACTGATAGCATTGTATCCAGCGAGACAAGACAGTCATCCTGGCGTAAATCGGACACCACGTGGACCCTGGGATTATTTGGTACTGCCATCGGCGCCGGGGTGCTCTTTTTCCCCATTCGCGCCGGGTTTGGTGGTTTAATCCCGATTCTTTTGATGCTGGTTTTAGCTTACCCCATCGCCTTTTATTGCCACCGGGCGCTGGCCCGGCTCTGTCTGTCCGGTTCGAATGCCTCCGGTAACATCACTGAGACGGTGGAAGAGCATTTCGGGAAAACGGGTGGCGTGGTCATCACGCTCCTCTACTTCTTCGCCATTTGCCCGCTGCTGTGGATTTACGGCGTCACCATTACCAACACCTTCATGACCTTCTGGGAAAACCAGCTGCAGATGCCGGCGCTGAACCGCGGTTTTGTCGCGCTGTTCCTGCTGCTGCTGATGGCGTTTGTCATCTGGTTCGGGAAGGATCTGATGGTCAAAGTGATGAGCTTCCTGGTCTTTCCGTTCATCGCCAGCCTGGTGCTGATTTCGCTGTCGCTGATTCCCTACTGGAACTCTGCGGTTATCGATCAGGTGAACCTCAGCGATATCGCCTTAACCGGGCACGATGGCATCCTCGTGACCGTGTGGCTGGGGATTTCTATCATGGTTTTCTCCTTTAACTTTTCGCCGATTGTCTCCTCGTTTGTGGTCTCGAAGCGGGAAGAGTATGAAAAGGATTACGGCCGCGATTTTACCGAGCGCAAATGTTCGCAGATTATCTCCCGTGCCAGTATGTTGATGGTCGCGGTGGTGATGTTCTTCGCCTTCAGCTGCCTGTTCACGCTGTCGCCGGAAAACATGGCGGATGCGAAAGCGCAGAACATTCCGGTGCTCTCTTACCTGGCAAACCACTTTGCCTCCATGTCCGGCAGCAAATCGACCTTTGCAACGGTACTGGAGTACGGCGCATCGATTATCGCCCTGGTCGCCATCTTCAAATCGTTCTTCGGCCACTATCTCGGTACCCTTGAAGGGTTGAATGGACTGGTTCTCAAGTTCGGCTATAAAGGTGATAAAACCAAAGTCTCTACCCGCAAGCTCAACACCATCAGCATGGTCTTCATTATGGGTTCCACCTGGGTGGTGGCTTATGCCAACCCCAATATCCTCGACCTGATTGAAGCGATGGGCGCGCCAATTATTGCCTCACTGCTGTGTCTGTTACCGATGTATGCCATCCGTAAAGCGCCGTCGCTGGCGAAATATCGTGGCCGGTTGGATAACCTGTTCGTCACCGCGGTGGGTTTACTGACCATTCTGAATATCGTCTACAAACTGTTTTAATTAAGCTCAGGATGAGCGGAGTGATGAAATGAATGAATTCCCGGTAGTACTGGTCATTAACTGTGGATCGTCTTCAATTAAATTTTCAGTCCTTGATGCAAGCAGCTGTGATGTTTTAATGGCGGGAATTGCCGACGGGATTAATTCTGAAAACGCTTTTTTATCCATTAACGATGGAGAGCCAGTTAAGCTGGCTCACCGTAGCTACGAGGGGGCATTAAAGGCCATTGCCTTTGAACTGGAAAAACGGTCGTTAATCGACAGCGTGGCCTTAATTGGCCACCGTATTGCCCACGGCGGAAATATATTTACGGAGTCCGTGGTAATTACCGAGGAGGTTATTGACAATATCCGTCGGGTGTCGCCGTTAGCGCCGTTGCATAATTACGCTAACCTCAGCGGCATTGCCTCCGCGCAACAGCTCTTCCCGGGGGTCAGGCAGGTGGCGGTGTTTGATACCAGCTTCCACCAGACGCTGGCGCCAGAGGCCTATCTCTATGGGCTGCCGTGGAAGTATTTTGAGGAGCTCGGCGTGCGCCGCTACGGTTTTCACGGCACCTCGCATCGCTATGTTTCTCAGCGGGCGCAGAGCTTGCTGGCGCTGCCGGAAGCGGATTGCGGACTGGTTATCGCCCATCTGGGCAACGGGGCCTCTATCTGCGCCGTGCGCAACGGACAGAGCGTGGATACCTCAATGGGGATGACGCCGCTGGAAGGGCTCATGATGGGCACCCGCTGTGGCGATGTCGACTTCGGCGCCATGGCATGGGTCGCCCGCGAAACCAACCAGACCCTCAGCGATCTTGAGCGGGTGGTGAACAAGGAGTCCGGGCTGCTTGGCATTTCCGGCCTCTCTTCCGATCTGCGGGTGCTGGAGAAGGCCTGGCACGCCGGTCATGACCGCGCCCGGCTGGCGATTAAAACCTTTGTCCATCGGATTGCCCGCCATATTGCCGGTCATGCCGCGTCGCTGCATCGTCTCGACGGGATTATTTTTACCGGCGGCATCGGTGAGAACTCGTTGTTAATTCGTCACCTGGTGATTGAACATCTGGCGGTACTGGGGGTTACCCTGGATCCTGATATGAATAGTCTGCCCAATTCCCACGGCGAAAGAATTATTTCCACCGATTCCGCTCGGGTTATTTGCGCGGTTATTCCGACTAATGAAGAGAAAATGATTGCCCTCGATGCGATTCACTTAGGAAAAATTAGCGCACAAGTGGAATTTGCATAATTTATTTTTTGTTCTGTAGAGAGACTATTTTTCATGAAGGTAGATATCGATACCAGCGATATGCTGTATGCCGAAGCGTGGCAAGGTTTTAAAGGGACGGACTGGCAAGCAGAAATTAATGTCCGTGATTTTATTCAGCACAACTATACGCCTTATGAAGGGGACGAATCCTTTCTTGCCGAGGCCACGCCGGCAACCACCGCACTGTGGCAAAAAGTGATGGCGGGAATACATATTGAAAATGCGACTCACGCCCCGGTCGATTTCGATACGAATATTGCCACTTCGATTACCGCGCATGATGCCGGCTATATTGAACAGGAACTGGAAAAGATCGTTGGACTGCAAACGGAGCAACCGCTGAAGCGCGCGCTGCATCCGTTCGGCGGTATCAACATGATCAAAAGTTCTTTCGAGGCCTACGGTCGTGAAATGGATCCGCACTTTGAATATCTGTTTACCGACTTGCGTAAAACGCACAATCAGGGAGTGTTCGATGCCTATTCACCGGATATGCTGCGCTGTCGTAAATCTGGCGTACTGACCGGGCTACCGGATGGCTACGGCCGCGGACGCATTATCGGCGACTATCGCCGCGTGGCGTTGTACGGTATCCGTTATCTGGTGCGCGAACGCGAGCTGCAGTTTGCCGATCTGCAGTCCAACCTGGAGTACGGGCAGAATCTGGAAGCGACGATTCGCCTGCGCGAAGAGCTGGCGGAACACCGCCGCGCGCTGCTGCAAATGCAGGAGATGGCGGCGAAGTACGGTTGCGATATCTCCCGCCCGGCGCGTAATGCTCAGGAAGCGGTACAGTGGGTCTATTTTGCCTATCTGGCGGCGGTCAAATCGCAAAACGGCGGCGCCATGTCGCTGGGCCGCACCGCCACTTTCCTCGATATCTACATTGAGCGCGATTTCAACACCGGGCGCTTAACCGAGCAGCAGGCTCAGGAGCTGATCGACCACTTCATTATGAAGATCCGCATGGTGCGTTTCCTGCGTACGCCGGAGTTCGACACGCTCTTTTCCGGCGACCCTATCTGGGCGACCGAAGTGATCGGTGGCATGGGGCTCGACGGGCGGACGCTGGTGACCAAAAACGCCTATCGCTATCTGCATACGCTGCATACCATGGGGCCGGCCCCGGAACCAAACCTTACCGTTCTCTGGTCCGAAGCGTTGCCGATCGCCTTCAAGAAATATGCGGCCCAGGTCTCCATCGTCACCTCCTCATTGCAGTATGAAAACGATGACTTAATGCGGGTCGATTTTAACAGCGACGACTACGCCATTGCCTGCTGCGTCAGTCCGATGATTATCGGCAAGCAGATGCAGTTCTTCGGCGCGCGCGCCAATCTGGCGAAAACCCTGCTGTACGCGATTAACGGCGGCGTGGATGAGAAGCTGAAAATTCAGGTCGGGCCGAAAACGGCGCCGCTGATGGATGAGGTGCTCGACTATGACACGGTGATGGACAGCCTCGATCACTTTATGGACTGGCTGGCGGTGCAGTACATCAGCGCGCTCAACATCATCCACTATATGCACGACAAGTACAGTTATGAAGCTTCGCTGATGGCGCTGCATGACCGCGACGTGTATCGCACCATGGCCTGCGGCATCGCCGGGCTGTCGGTGGCGACCGATTCGTTGTCGGCGATCAAGTACGCGAAGGTGAAACCGGTCCGCGACCATACCGGGCTGGCGGTTGATTTTGTCATCGAAGGCGACTACCCGCAGTATGGCAACAACGATCAGCGGGTCGACAGTATCGCCTGCGATCTGGTCGAACGCTTTATGAAGAAGATTAAAGTGCTGCCGACCTACCGCAACGCTGTACCAACCCAGTCGATTCTGACCATCACCTCCAACGTGGTCTATGGGCAGAAAACGGGCAATACCCCGGACGGTCGCCGGGCCGGTACGCCGTTCGCGCCGGGGGCGAACCCGATGCACGGTCGCGATCGCAAAGGGGCGGTGGCGTCATTAACCTCTGTCGCTAAGCTGCCGTTCACCTATGCCAAAGACGGTATCTCCTACACCTTCTCTATTGTTCCCGCCGCGCTGGGCAAAGAGGAGACCACGCGCAAAACCAACCTGGTGGGGCTGCTGGACGGCTACTTCCACCACGAAGCACACGTTGAAGGCGGACAGCACCTGAACGTCAACGTGATGAACCGGGATATGTTGCTCGATGCCATCGAACACCCGGAAAACTACCCGAACCTGACGATTCGCGTCTCCGGCTATGCCGTGCGCTTCAATGCGCTGACTCGCGAACAGCAGCAGGATGTCATTTCACGCACCTTTACCCAGGCGCTGTAGCGCCGGAGGAACGATGAGAAAGATCATTGCAACCCCACACGCGCCGGCGGCCATTGGCCCCTATATTCAGGGCGTCGACCTCGGCTATCAGGTCATGACCTCGGGACAGATTCCGGTCTGCCCACAGACGGGAAAGATTGCCGACAACGTGGCCGATCAGGCGCGTCAAAGCCTGGAAAACGTTAAGGCGATCGTGACGGCGGCGGGGCTGGAGGTGGGCAGTATCGTGAAGACCACCGTCTTTATTACCGACCTTAATGACTTTGCCACTATCAATCAGGTCTATCAGCACTTCTTTGATGAGCATCAGGCGACCTACCCGACGCGCAGCTGCGTGCAGGTTGCCCGCCTGCCAAAGGATGTAAAGCTGGAAATTGAGGCCATCGCGGTACGCGACCTCTGAGGCAGCGGCGGCGGGGCAAGCCTGTTTTTGCCCTGCCGCCCAACACCGGTGGCTCCTGCTCTCCACGCAACGGCAACCCGAGGATGGGGATATGATTAGCGCATTCGATATTTTTAAACCCGGTATTGGTCCTTCCAGTTCGCACACCGTAGGGCCGATGAATGCCGGAAAACGTTTTATCGACCAACTGGTGAACATGGGCGATATCGCGCATATCACGCGTATCGTGGTCGACCTCTATGGTTCTCTGTCGCTGACCGGTAAAGGTCATGCGACCGATGTCGCGATTGTTATGGGACTGGCGGGAAACAGCCCGCAAAATGTTGATATTGACGCCATGCCGGCATTTATTCAGCAGGTGATGCACAGCGGGCGTCTGCCGGTCGCTAACGGCGTGCAGAGCGTAGACTTTCAGATGGCGGACGACATCGTGTTCCACGCGCAAACCCTTCCGTATCACGAAAACGGGATGCGTATTACCGCCTGGAGTGGCGCGCAGGCGTGGGCGAGCCAGACCTACTATTCGGTCGGCGGCGGTTTTATCGTCGAAGAGGGGGCCTGCGGGGGAACGCAGGATGCCGACGTCCCGGTGCCCTATGATTTTCGCTCCGCCAGCGAACTGCTGCGGCTTTGCGAACGCAACGGCCTGTCGGTCTCCGGACTGATGCTGCAAAACGAGCTGGCGCTGCGCAGTAAGGCGGAGATTGACGCGGGTTTTATGCATATCCACGCGGTGATGCGCGATGGTATCGAGCGCGGGATGAATACCGAAGGGGTGTTGCCCGGTCCGCTGAATGTCCCGCGTCGCGCGGCGGCGTTAAGGCGTCGGCTGGTTTCCAGCGATAGCCTCTCCAGCGACCCGATGAACGTCATTGACTGGATCAATATGTTCGCCCTGGCGGTCAGCGAAGAGAATGCCGCGGGCGGGCGAGTGGTGACCGCGCCCACCAACGGCGCCTGCGGAATTATTCCCGCCGTGCTGGCCTATTACGATAAATTTCGCCGTCCGGTTAACGCCGGCTCGCTGGCGCGCTATCTGCTGGCGGCGGGGGCGATTGGCGCGCTGTATAAAATGAATGCGTCGATTTCGGGGGCTGAAGTTGGCTGTCAGGGGGAGATTGGCGTCGCCTGCTCGATGGCGGCGGCGGGGTTGACCGAACTGCTTGGCGGCAGCCCGGCGCAGGTCTGCATTGCGGCGGAAATCGCCATGGAGCATAACCTCGGCCTCACCTGTGACCCGGTTGCCGGCCAGGTGCAAATTCCCTGTATTGAGCGGAATGCGATTAATGCGGTTAAGGCCGTCAATGCGGCACGTATGGCGCTGCGCCGCACCTCCGAGCCACATGTTTCGTTGGATAAGGTTATCGAAACGATGTACGAAACCGGCAAGGATATGAATGATAAATACCGCGAAACCTCCCGGGGCGGGCTGGCGATAAAAGTGCTCTGCGTGTAGGCCGTGCTGCAATCGCGGGGGAGGGCGAGGCCCGGTGGGGAGAATATCAGGAGGCGGCAGATTACCGCCCCCTGATACCTTATTGGCGGGAAAATCAGACGGTCAGCGCTTACAAAGCGCGTTGTTTCACCGCCGTTTTCATCGGAATCAAGGCAATCACCGCCGCGCCCAGCACGAGGAACCCGGCGACCATAAAGATACCGGCGTTGAAATTCCCCGTGACGTCTTTCAGCCAACCCATCAACAGCGGCCCCAGCGCCGCGCCGGTCATGCCGGTCGCATTGATGACCGCAATCCCCAGCGCCCGCGCACGCAGAGAAATGGACTGGTCAGGGGTAGTCCAGAAAATGACCATCGCGGCAAAGGCGCCGGCAGAAGCCATTACGATCCCGGTGAACTGCAGCAGCGGGTTGCTGCTGGAGGCGGTGAGCATCCAGCCCGCCGCCGCGAACAGATAGGGCAGCAGCGTATGCAGCTTACGCTCCTTCAGGCGGTCGGAACGCTTACTCCACCAGATCATCCCGACGATGGTACAGATTTGCGGAATCGCACTCAGGATCCCGATGGTGATATTACTGCTCTGCTCGTTGAAGCTGCGCAAAATCAGCGGCGTCCAGACGCTGAGGGCGCTCAGGGTATTGGTCAGGCAGAAATAGGCCAGCGTGTAGAGCATGATAACCGGGGTAAACAGCTCCCGCAGCATGCTGCGCTGAGACAGCGGCAGGCTGGCTTCGCTGAGTCGCGATTGCTGTACCGCCGCGCGGTCGGCATCCAGCATCTCTTTTAAACAGGCTTTATCATCGGCAGTCAGCCATTTGGCTTTATCCGGGCTGTCATCAAGCCAGAACCACACGACCAGTCCGAGCAGCACCGACGGAAACCCTTCCAGCAAAAAGAGCCACTGCCAGCCTTTCAGATTCAGCACGCCGTCGAGATTCAGAATATACCCGGAAGCCAGCGAGCCAAGCGCCATGGTGACGGGCATCGCAATCATAAACAGGGCATTGGCGCGGGCGCGGTATTGCGCCGGGAACCAGAAGGTTAAGTACAGCAACAGCCCCGGCAGGAAGCCGGCTTCGGCAATCCCCACCAGCATTCTCAGCGCGTAAAGACTGTTCGGGCCGGTGGCGAACATGGTGGCGGTGGAGGCTATTCCCCAGACCACCATCAAAATAGCGATCCAGCGGCGGGCGCCGACGATACTGAGCATGATGTTGCTGGGGATGCCGCAGATCACGTACATCACGTAAAACAGGGTGGTGGCCAGGCCGAACATGGTGCTGGTGAGCCCCAGATCTTTGCCCATGGTCAGGCCGGCAAAGCCAATGTTGATGCGGTCGAGGTAGGAGAATACGAACAGAATAAAAAGAAAAACGATTAAGCGACGAAATAATTTATTGATGACGGATTGCTGACGGGCATCCAAAGGTCTCGCCTCCGAGGAGGGCGGGACCAGTACCTCGGAGCGGGTCTGTTCCATTGAAGGACTATTGTTCATCAAAAGCTCCACATTGTGATTATTAGTATTGGTCAACAGGTCGGCTAAACGTATAGGAAACAGACAGGGATAACGTCAATTTAATGTTCAATAAATGATACGGAATTGTTACTTAATCGACATATTGGAATCATAATGAGAGCCAGATCGCCTGGGAATAATACGCCAGGGCTGGCATGTTCAGTCGGCGGATCTCGGTAGATTCGCACTCACGGTGAGGCAAAAAAAGCGCGGTTGCTGACCAGGTGCAGAGAGGCAGGGCGTGAAAGGGACGAGGAAACAGAGAGGTTATGTGCAGTTGCGAAGAGAGCTGATACGGCTAATTACTTGAATATTCATGTAATTAGCCTGTGGCTCCACGCCCGTAACCGATGGGGGTTCAGCTTAAAAGCTATCGTCATGAATATGATTCATTTTTATTAGCTTGCTACATAATAATGAAGCCGGTTTTGAAGCGCCGCGGCGACCGTCCGGCATCGGGAGATTCAGAACGGACTGTCATTGCGCGCGGTGACGGGGTCGCCGCTGACAGGGTGAACAAAATGCAGTTCGCTGGCATGCAACATGAGCCGCGGCGCGTGTGCGCTGCCCGGCCACGTCAGACCACCGTAGAGATCGCAGCCCAGGATCGGGTGCCCCAGCAGTTGACAATGGATACGCAGCTGGTGGGTGCGTCCGGTTTCCGGGAATAGCTGTACCCGGCTCAGCGGCAGCAGGCTACCCTCTGCGCCTTCACGGGTAAGGCGTTCTGTCACCCGGTAGCGGGAACGGGCGGGCTTGCCGGTGATGGCGCAAATGGCCATGCGCGGAAAGCGGGCCGGATCTTTGGCAATGGCGGCATCGATTGCGCCTTCATCCTCACGCAGATGCCCGCACAGCAGGGCGCTGTATACCTTAGTCACCGAACGTTGGCTGAACTGATGGCTTAGCGCCGCATTAATGGTTTTATTCTTTGCCACCACCATCAGCCCGGACGTACCAAAATCGAGACGGTGAACGAGGGTACAGCCGGGAAATTGCTGCTCCAGCCGATGGTGCACCGAGTCGAGATTCTGCGGATTTTTCCCCGACAGGCTGAGCAGCCCGCTGGGCTTATTGATCAGCAGCAGGTGCTCGTCCTGATACAGGATGTCGATGGCTTCGTGGCAGGGGGGCGCAATAAACGTATCGACGATGGTGGACATGAGCAGGTGCCTGAAAAGGGTGGGGGCGGATAATAGCGAATTTTCCGCCCGCTGGCGATTGCTGCGGCACGACTCGGGGTTGCCGGCTGAAGCGGCCCGGACTCGCCGGGTCGCCGCAGCCAACGTTGTTACTGCTCGCGTCGGGCCATAAACTGCGCCAAATCGACCAGACGATTTGAGAAGCCCCATTCGTTGTCATACCACGCGAGGATCTTGACCATATTCCCGCCAATCACCAGCGTCGACAGGCCATCAATAATGGAAGAACGCGGGTCGCCCTGATAGTCGCTGGAGACCAGCGGCTCGTCGCTGTAGCCGAGAATACCCTGCAAGGGGCCAGCGGCAGCGGCCTGGCGGAATGCCTCATTCACCTCTTCTGCCGTCACGTCGCGCTCCAGCGTGACGGTAAGATCGACAATCGACACCACCGGCACCGGAACGCGCAGCGAGTAGCCGGTCAGACGACCATCGAGTGCCGGAATCACTTTACCCAACGCTTTGGCCGCGCCGCTGGAGTAGGGAACGATGGATAACGCTGCCGCCCGGGCGCCGCGCAGATCTTTTTCCGGCTGGTCATGTAGCGCCTGGCTGTTGGTGTAGGCGTGGGTGGTATTCATCAGGCCATGCTTGATCCCGAAATGCTGATGCAGAACCTGAGCGGCCGGGGCAAGGCCGTTGGTGGTGCAGCTGCCGTTGCTGACGACCGAATGCTGCTGCGGATCGTAAAGCGCGTGGTTAACCCCCATCACGATGGTTAAATCGTCATTCTTGCCGGGCGCCGAGATAATCACCCGTTTCGCCCCGCCGCTGTGAATGTGAACCGCCGCTTTTTCACGTTCGGTAAAGAACCCGGTGGCTTCGATGACGATGTCCACCCCCGCATCTCGCCACGGAATACGCGCCGGGTCACGTTCGCTATAGACGATGACGGGTTGGCCATCGACGCTAAGCTCTCCGTCGGCCGCCTCCACGGCCACCGGCAGGGTGCCCAGCAGCGAGTCATATTTCAACAGGTGGGCCAGCGTTTTGCTGTCAGTCAGATCGTTGATTGCCACAATCTGAATATCCGGATTGCCCAGCGCCGCGCGCAGGACGTTACGCCCGATTCTGCCGAAACCATTAATACCGACCTTAACCATGATCAACTCCTTATTTGTTGTCTCTGGTGGTACTTTAGGTTTCCGGCATTTCGGCGTAAATGACGAATAACGATCACTTTACGCCATTTTTCGGCAGTGAAAGCGCTGACGATATTCTCCCGGCGTCAGATGCAGCTGCTTTTCAAAGACCCGCCGCAGGTTGATAGCGCTACCAAATCCCGTTTGCTCAGCAACGCGTTCCAGCGTGTCGTAACTCTGCTCGAGCCGCTCTCTGGCGGCGGCAAGGCGCGCTTCGGCGACGTAGCGCGCCGGAGAGACCCCGGTTTCGCGGGTAAACACGCGGGTGAAATTGCGCGGGCTCATGGCGACCTTTTCCGCCAGGTTCTCCACGCACAGGTTGCCGGTGAGGTTGTCGAGCATCCACTTAAGCAGATCGCCAATCGGCCCAGGGCTGTTGATTTGCCGCAGGTTATAGCGGCTAAACTGCAGCTGGCCGCCGGGGCGACGCAGGTACATCACCATATCCTGGGCGATATCGCGGGCGAGGCTAAAGCCGTAATCTTCTTCCACCAGGGCCAGCGTCAGGTCGAAACCGGAGCTGACGCCGCCGGAGGTCCAGATCGGACCGTCCTGAATATACAGCGGCCCGCCTTCCACCCGCACCGCCGGGAAGGCCGACTGCATGGCGTCCAGCAGCTTCCAGTGGGTGGTGGCCCGCCGGCCGTTCAGCAGACCGCTTTGCGCCAGCAACATCGCGCCGCCGCATACGGAGGCGATGCGCCGGGCGTGGGGCGCGGCAAGACGCAGCCAGTCGACAACGGCGGTACCTTCCTGCTCGTTTTGCCCTCTGCCGGTGATGATGATGGTATCGAGCGGCTCGCGCGGATCCACTTCGTGAAGGCGGTGGTCGGCAAGCAGATTCAGCCCGGACTGACCGTGGATCACCTGGTGGGGCTGGGTGGTGGCGACGGCGACACGATAACGCGGCGCCAGAGCGCCGTCGGCATGCAGCCGGTTTGCCTGCATCAGAATGTCGGCAATACCGGCGGACTCAAACAACATGCCGCCATCGGGGACGATAATCAGTATTTTCTTCATGTCCTAAAAAGTAAACCTTTAACAAAATAAGTCAACAGGCAAGGTGGGGGTTACTTCGTAAGGACGAGGGCAGGCTGCCGGCACATTCAGGCGCGGCTCTGGAAGAAGAAAAAGGGCATCAAAGCGACCATTGTCCATTGATGCCCGGGCGTTAACCCCGCTGGCGCACAGGGAGGGGGCCTGCCGTCAGGCAGTTAAAAGTCATACTGGAGGGCCAGACGATTTTGCCAGAAATTTTTATCCGAGGTGGAGTTGGTCTGTACGCCGGCAAAGTCCGTCAGACTCAGCCCGTTCAGCAGCCCTCCGAAACGATAGGTGCCGTAGATCAGGTATTCAGACTGGTGGCTGCTGGAAGCGCCTGCCGTCGGGGTTAAATCCATAAACGAGTAGCGGCTGCCGAGAGAAACCTGCTCCGTGGCGGCCCAGTTCAGATCGGTGGAGTAGGCGTTGCCGCTGCCCAGGTCCTGGGTACTGGTAAAGAAGGGCTGAGCGAAGTAGGGTCCGGAAGAGGTATTGTGTGCGTACGGCGTCACCAGGGCGCCGTTGCCATAAGCATTACCGTTGGCGGCGATGTGGTTATAATTCAGCGTCCACGCCAGAGACGGGAGCAGCTTCATACTGAACTGCGCGCCATAGCTGGTGCTGTTCACTTCGCCGGCCAGCGCTTTACCTTCGCTCAGGCCGCGAATGAACTGGAGGCCAATTTTGGGCGCCGTGGCATATTCGTTCCACGAGAGAAAACTGTCGGCATAGACGATCCGCGTATAGTCGTCATAGTTTTCGTACCACATCTGGGCGTTAACTTTGCGATCGCCAAACGGTATGGATCGCCCGCCGCCGACGCCCCACATCCCGTTGGTACTTTGCTCAATGTCGGTATAGGCGGTGGTATCCAGAAACTGGTCGTCGCCCCAGGGTTTATAGCGAGTGATTTTCGTGGCATGCAGGAAATTGTCGCTATCGCCATAGCTGGCATCAATCGCCCGGAAAAGTATTGGCGTAATGCGCCAGTCATAGTCGCCGATGAAAGGAATATTAATCCGCTGGTCGCCGGCGGTGATCCTGAACTGGTCATAATGCCAGCTGAGCCAGGCTTCGCCGACGCCGGTTTGATTGGGGCCGAGTTCGTTAACCAGATGGTCATCGTTATGGGAAATCCCGCGCTGGAGAATGCCGCTGACGCCGAGGCTGACGCCATAATATTCCGCCGTGGCATATTTTACGCTGCCGCCGTAGCTGACCGTGTCCTGCGATAGCCCTGAAACAAAATAGGCGTTATGGGTTGAATAATATAATGTGCGCAGGCTGCCGCTGACGCTACCGCAGGTAAAGAATTCGGTGAGTGAACCGGCGATACCGGATTCACAGTCGTGGGTTAATGGAATAGCGGCATGGCTGGCATGGATAAATACCCCCTGGGAAATGAGCAAGGCGCCCAGCGTCGCTCCACGGTATATGGTTTTGCGTTTCATTGACATCACCCTGTTAAATATCACTGCAATTTCGGAAAGAAAAATACCGGCCACGAATATGGCGGATAATCACCTTGTGCTTTTATTTTGTAGGGCGCCAGGTAGATGGCCTGAATTTTATTTATCGGTTAATGACAACGGGTTGCTGTCTAAGACTAACTGGTCGCGCAGTGCCCAGCCGCGCAGCTTGCCCGGGTTTAGCAAACCATCGGGGTCGATATATTGTTTAACGGCCACGACATCCGGGCGAATAATTCCCTGCTTGCCATCTTCAACCTGAAAAACATGCGGGTTATTAATCTTGATATCGTTATCGCGAAATATCTGCATAATCTCATTGAGTCGCTCTTCTGTTGAATAACGCACCAGTTGCAGGCCGCTGGCGGTAATATTGCCATCATTATCGCGGAGGAATTCAATATGCGATATAACTTCCCCGGCGAAGCGCTGTTCCATCTGCAAAATTTGCTTCGGGAAGTGCTGATAATTAAACGCCGTTTGTAAGTAAGTCAGCGTATTGTCGACTTTGAGCGCATGTAGCGTGGTGTGGTTCCAGCAATATTCCATTAATGAGGTATGGCTCTCCCGGGCCTCATCGCTACTCTGGCGGATGGCATTTTCTCCCCGATGCTTCAGCATCAGACCGGTACAGAGTCCTTCGCTCTCCTCGGCGATAACGCTGATGACCGCGTGTTGCCCGGCCCGATAATGGCCGTTAAGGTGGCTAAAATAGTCGGGGATTGGCGCGGCAAGCAGCGCCAGCTGGCGCTTGACGAAACCGGGAGAACGGAGGCACTCGTTGGCATAATTCAGAGCGTCGGCGAAGTCGTCAAACACATCCAGGCGTTCGATCCAGCGATGGACGGGGGCCAGCGCCAGTTCGACTTCAAGAATAATGCCGTTGCTGCCGTAGGCGTGGTGTAGCAGCAGCGCCTGCGGAGCCGGAATAGTCAACACCCGGGGGGACGCTTCAACGGTCATCACTTTGACGCTGAGCACGTTGCCGGGGGCAGCCAGGGGGCCGTAGTTAATGGAGCCGATGCCGCCAAAGCCACCGCAGTAGAGGCCGCCTAAGCTGGCCAGACGGAAGGTTGACGGCATGCAGCGCAGCTCCCATCCGGTCGGGTGAGTGGCGGCTTCAATCTCCGCCAGGCGAATGCCAGCCTGGGCGCGCACCGTGCCGTTCTTGAGTTCGCAGATCCGGTTCAGGGCGGTCATATCGACCAGCACTCCGCCCTCAAGGGGCACCAGCTGGCCATAATTACCGGTGGCGCTACCGCGCAGGGTCAGCGGCAGCTGCTGCGCTACGCAGGCGGCAACCAGCTGCCGCAGCTCTTCCAGGTCGCGCGGACGGACCACCGCGTCCGCCTGCTTTCCTTCCAGCTGCTGGTTGAGCACCGGGCTGAACCAGTGGAAATCGCGGGAAAGACGTTTGATCTTCGCTGGCTGTAAGGTCCACTCCAGTTCCGGTAATGCCTGCTGGATCAGCGCGACCGCCTGTTGACGTTGCTCACGAGTCATCATGTTTCTACCTGTTAATCATCAATACGTTAATGAGATTGCACCGCTTCGCTTTCATGCCATGCGCTGAGCGCCCGGCGCGATACCCACGACATCACGCCAAACAGCGCGATACCGGCGAGGGAAATTAACAGCAGAGCGGCAAACATCAGCGGGATGTCCAGCTGGTAACCCGCCTGCAGGATCTGATAGGCAAGGCCGGTATTGGTGCCTCCGGTCCCGGCGACAAACTCCGCCACCACGGCGCCGATCAGCGACAGGCCGCTGGAAATACGCAGGGCGCCGAAGAAATAGGGCAGCGCGGAGGGAATGCGCAGTCGCACCAGGGTTTGCAAGCGGCTGGCATGGTTGAGCCTGAAATAGCTCAGCAGGCCGGGCGACACGCTGCGCAATCCCTGGGTGGTATTGGAGATAATCGGAAACACCGCCATCAGGGTGGAGCACACTACCAGCGAGAGGGTGGCGTCCTTCACCCAGATAATGATCAGCGGCGCGATAGCGACAATCGGCGTTACCTGCAAGAAGACGATGTACGGAAACAGCGCGGTTTCCACAAAACGGTTCTGCACCAGGATAAACGCAATGGCGGTGCCGATGACGATCGACAGGAGAAACGAGATCAGGGTGATCTTCAGCGTGAACAGCAGCGACAGCAGCAGCGGCGTCAGATGCGTCCACAGGCTTTCCACCATCACGAGCGGGGAAGGCACCAGAAATTGCGGGATGCGGAAATAGCTGACCGCCCCCTGCCACAGCATAATCACCAGGACCGCGACGAGGGTCGGGTAGAGAATTTTGAGAAAGCGGGGATGATTAATCCACGGTGTTGATTTAGCGGCTTTCATATTATGGCTCCATACCGGATTGGCTTGCCTGTAAGAGGCTGTCCTGCAACTGCCGGGCATAGTGGGAAAATGTCGGGCTGACGCGGAACTCCTCGCTGCGTGGGAACGGCTCCCGGATGGCGATATCTTCGACCACCCGGCCGGGGCGGGCCGCCATCATAATCACCCGCTGAGAGAGGAATACCGCTTCATGGATCGAATGGGTGACGAACACCACCGTCAGGTTTTGCTCTTGCCAGAGACGCAGCAGATCGCTATCGAGCTTATTGCGCGTAATTTCATCCAGCGCGCCGAAGGGTTCATCCATCAGCAGCAGTTTTGGCCGCGTCACCAGACCACGGGCGATGGAGACGCGCATCTGCATGCCGCCGGAGAGTTCGCGCGGCAGGACGTTGGCGAACTTGCCCAGCCCCACCAGCTCAAGGGCTTCGCTCACCCGGGTGTTGGCTTCTGCTCGTGGGACGCCGGCAAGATCCAGGGGCAGCCGGACATTGCTATGGACGCTGCTCCAGGGCATCAACGTGGCTTCCTGGAAGACGAAAGAGAGGGGAAGCTGGGCTTTTTCCCGGCTGTCGCGACGCCACAGCATCAGCTTACCGTCGCTGGGTTCCACCAGACCGGCGACCATCTTCAACAAGGTGCTCTTCCCGCAGCCGGAGGGACCGAGCAGGGTCACAAACTCGCCCTGATTGATGGTCAGATTGACGGGCAGCAGCGCCCGGGTGCCGTTGCTGTAAATTTTTTCCGCCGAGAGTACTTCGATGGCCGGCGTCGCGGGCGCCTGGGCGAAGCGACTGTCGCTCATGACGGTGAGTTTAGGGGCGGTATTCATGGCATGACTCCGGCATCTTTGACCATATCCAGGGTATAGGTCTGCTCAAAAGGTACTTTGCTGGCGTCGATCAGCTTGTTTTTCACCAGCATGTCCCAGGTTTTTTTCAGCCGCGGTTGGGTGATGATACCGATGCCGTCGGTCATCGCATCGCCGCCGGTGACCAACTGATATTTCTTCATCTGGGCTATGCCAAAGGCGATCTGCTCGGCGCCCATTTGCGGGTTCGCTTTGCTAATCAGTTGATTACCGGCAATGGGATCCTGAAGATAGCTTTTCCAGCCTTCCATCGAGGCTTTGACGAATGCCGCTACGGCCGCCGGGCGCTTCTTGATGGTGTCGGCCATACAGATAATCGAGTTGCCGTAGGGAGGGTAGCCCCAGTCGCTGAGCGGATAGACGTAGAACGGCTGCCCCCCTTTGGCGACGGAGAACGGCTCGGAGGTTACGTAGCCCTGCTGCACCAGATTTTTATCCGCCAGGAACGGCTGAACGTTGAAGGTATAGGGGCGCACTTTGGTGTTGCCCAGCCCCAGTTCGCTCTTCGCCCACGGCCAGAAAGAGGTATAGGCTTCGGTAGCGAGCAAGAAGGTTTTATCTTTTAATTCTGCCGGGTTATTCACCTTATCATGGGTGATAAATACCGTCGGCGAATGCTGGAAAACGGTGGCGACGGTGACGGCGTGCACGCCGGCCTGCCAGGTCTCCAGCGCCTGGCCGTTATCGCCGAGGGTGCAGTCCGCCTGACCCGCCGCCATCAGTTGCATGACGTTGATCTGCGGGCCGCCCATTTTAATCTCGACATCGAGGCCGGCGTTTTTATACAGCCCCTTGGCCTGGGCCTGATAGAAACCACCGTGTTCCGCCTGGGCATACCAGTTGGTCAGGAAAGTAAATTTTTCCGCCGCGAGGCAGGATGCAGAGGCGGCGATGGCCGTAAGGGCCAGCATCGTGTAAGCCGGAGTACGCATATTTTTCATCAGAGTTCCTTTTACTCAGCAACGGAAGAGGAGGGGGCGGACTGCACAAAGCCGTTCCAGTGGTGTTTTCCCCAGCTCGCTTCGTGACGTACGACCCACTCCATGCGGTGGATTTCGCTAATCGCCTGCGCCCAGCTGACGGCCAGGGATTCGAGTAACCCCTGGCCCTGCTCCAGAGTCGCCGGGGTCGGGTCGCCGATAACGCCGCTGGGGCCAAAATCGAAGGAAGCCCAGGCCGCCGCGGGGCGGCCTTTTGACAGGGTCGGGCAGGGGAACGGCGGCGGAAAGTTGGCGACGGCGCGCTCCATATGAACGCACTCCGGCGCAAGGGCCAGCATTAGCGCCGTCTCGCTATGGCCCGCGTGCATCGCCATTTTTTGTTCCTGAGGGCTGAGAAACTGCTTTTCGCTATTGGGGACGTTGAACACGTCGTGCGCGATGATGATCATATCGCCATGACGCAGGCGCATTTCCCGGGAGGCCATCTGCAGCACCTGCGGCTGTCCGCCGTGACCGTTGATCATCAGTAGCTTGCGAAAGCCGGCGCGATACAGGGATTCGGCTATCTCAAGGAGGGTATGCAGCAGCGTGTCGCCGCTCAGGGTCAGGGTACCGGGAAAATGCAGATGCTCGTCGGACTTTCCGTAGGTAATCGGCGGGATGGCGTAGGCCGGGATATCCGCCGGCAGCCGGGCGAGGGCATGTCCCGCCACGCCGGAAGAGATCACGCTGTCCACGGAACAGGGCAGATGCGGACCGTGTTGCTCGATGGCTCCGGTGGGGAGCACGATAACCGTATTGCTTTTGTCCGGCAGGGCGGCAATCGCCGTCCAGCTCAGAAAAGGGAGAAAGCGCTCTGCAGGAATATAACCGTTGATCATCGCTGTGCCTCTGGGTCGAGAATTATTGGGGTAACCAGACCGTCGCTTCGACTTCAATCAGCACCGTGGCGTCGGGCAGCATTTCGCTGACCTGTACCACGGTCGACACCGGCGGCTGGTCGGGGTAAAACAGCTTTCTTACCCGGCTGTAATAGGGAAAATGGTCGAGGTTGCGAAAGTACTGCACCAGCTTGATGACGTCGCTCATCTGCCCGCCCGCGGACTCCACGGTCCGGCGGATGCTTTCCAGCACGTACCAGCTCTGGGCCAGAATCGGGCCCTGTTTGGCATCCGTCGAAAACTCGCCCGTTTGCCCCAGCAGCTCCCGCACCTCCTCCGGCACATCCTGAAAGCCGTTGACGATGGTGCCGTTCAGCGGATTGACCGGAATAATGCCGGAGAGAAAAATAAACTCGCCGGCTCTGCGCCAGGCGGCATACCGCGCCAGCGGAGCGCCCGCGCCTGCTTCAAGACTCATACGTCATCTCCTGTCGCCACACCCGCTGGTGGGTTAACCTGCCGCGGTTAATCACCAGACGAGCTGCACTGTTTAAAGGCCAGGTAAACCTGTCGCTACCCGGGAAAATCACCACGCTGGCCGCGTTGCCGACGGCGAAAGGCGCAGCGTCTGCCGGCGCACCGGTTAACGCCGCCCGATCGCAAATCAACTGCGACTGATGGTCGAAAACGTCGCTGAGCTGGGCGCTGAACAGGCCGCAGGCCAGGGTATCCAGCGGGTCATAGCTCCCCGCCGGGCAGAAAGCGTCCTGCACATTGTCGCAGCCGAGGAGGGTGGCAACGCCGGCGCAGCGGGCCTCCTGAAGCAACGTGATCCCCGCTGGCGCGGCGTGCGGCCAGTAACCGCATCCTGTAGCAGCAGGTTGGTCATCGGCAGGGCGATAAGGGTGACGGAGTGGGCCGCCAGCTGGCGCAGGATCTTCTCCGCCTGCTCTTCGCTGCCGCAGGCCAGGGCGCAGCCGTGGCTGCAGCAGAGGCGTCCCGGAAAAGCGTGGCGGGAGAGGTACTCCGCCAGCCAGGCCAACCCCCGCGGATTGTCGCTGAGCTCCTCATCGATATGCAGATCCAGATCCAACCGCCAGCGCGTCGCGCTGCGCAGCAGGTTTTCCATCGCCGCGGGATCCCAGTTAGAGGAGTGGACAAACCCGCCGAGCAAGCAGCCCTCGCCGCCTTCGGCCACCGTCTGCGCGATGGCCTCCGCGGCGGCCGGATCGGCAAACAGTCCCAGCGGCACCAGAGCCACCCGCTCGACGCTGATGCCGGGATGGTCCAGGCGGGCGATCTCCTGCCAGGCGTCAGGCGCGGCGGCGGTGAACCAGTCAATATGGGTGCGCAGATGAGTGACGCCATTGGCCGCCGCCCGGGCCAGTGCGGCGGACGCACGGCGCTGGAGATCCTGTGCGGTCCAGTGCCGGCGATCCTCGTGCATGGCGCGAATAGCGGCCAGCAGACCGGGTTCCGACGGACGGCAGCGTTCAATGGTATAGGTCTTATCCAGATGGGCATGGGGTTCAACAAGGCCGGGCAGCGTCAGCGCTCCACCGAGATCCCATAAGCCGTGATTCGCCTGGCCGGATGGCGCTATCGTCGCGATCTGCCCGTCGGCAAAGGTCAGGTCCGCGGTCAGCGGCGTGCCGTTATGCTCCGTTGGCCAACCCGCAGGTAGCGCCCATGCCGGGAGACGGGCGTTGCTGACGCCGGCAAGCGGCGTGTGGGGGGAGGGAATGTGCATCGTCGCTCTCCTCACAGGTCGAGAACCAGAACCGGCGTTTTCGCCCGCGAGCAGCACAGGGTAATCTGACGGTTCCCGGCTTTTTCTTCCGCCGTCAGGACGCTATCCCGGTGCTCAGGAATGCCGTCGATAACGTCGGTAATACAGGAGCCGCAGATCCCCTGCTCGCAGGAGAGCATGACCTCGACGTTGGCGTGCAATAATACCTCGGCGATGGTTTGTTCCGGCGCAACCTGCAGGCGCTGGCCGGTTGACGCCAGCTCAATATAAAAACCTTTATTCTCCGCATCATGATTCAGCCCGCCGGAGGTAAAACGTTCAAATGAGAATTGCGAGGCCTGCCAGCCATATATTGGCATCATATCCTGTAGCCGCTGAATAAAGCCGTCCGGGCCGCAGGCAATGACCGCCGTATCGACGTCAGGCGCGGTTAAACAGGCGGGGATCTCCCGGCGCAAAGAGTCCCCCTCGTCGCTGCAATGGATAACGATCTTTCCCGTCGCAGAGAGCCGCTCCAGCCGCGCGGCAAAGGCCACGTGACGGGCGGTGGAGACATAATAATGTATTTCAAAATCAATATGTTGCCGTGCTATCTCTTCAGCCATCGCCAGCAGAGGAGTGATACCGATGCCGCCGGCCAGCAGCAGGTAACGTCCGGCTGCCGGCAGTGGAAAATGGTTGCGTGGACGGGAGATGGTGAGTCGGTCGCCGGGCTTAAGCGCATGATGCAAATAGCGGGAGCCGCCGGAGGAGATATCTCCGAGCTTGACGCAGACTTCATAACTCTGGCGGTGGTCAGGCATCCCGCAGAGGGAATATTGCCGCGGGCCGACGCCCGGAATCATAATATCGATATGGGCTCCCGCAGAATAGCCGGGTAATATTTTCCCGCCTTCGGGAATAAATTTTAATGACAGATTACTCTGCCCGTTCAGGCTTATTTCCTTGACCGATACAGGAATCAGATCGCCGTCTTTCATTAACGTTTACCATCCCATATTAAGCTGTCTGCAGGGCGGCCTGAGTCAGCGAAGGGAGAAAATGCCCTGCGCCGTAGGCTGTCCGCCAGGTGAGTTAATTGGTGAAACGATTGTTTCTCCGCTATGAATGCTACGGTATTGTGATAAAACTGTTGCGTCCAGAGCTTTGATTCGCACAACCCGTTGCAAAAAAGAGAGCACCCAGACCATGTTTGCATTCTCCCGTTTTCTGCTGTATTTCACCGAAGTGGCCCGTCAGGGGTCGTTTCGTAAAGCGTCAGAGGCGCTGCATGTCTCGGCGTCTTCCATCGATCGTCAGATTTTGCGCGTCGAAAATGAGCTGGCGATGCCGCTATTCGAGCGCCATCCGACGGGACTGCGCCTGACGGCCGCCGGGGAGCTGCTCCTGCACGCGGCAAATAACTGGAAAAAGGACTTTACCCGGGTGTGCGAGCAGCTGGATGACCTGCGCGGGCTGCGGCGCGGGCATGTGCGCATCGCCACTATCGATGCCATTAACCGGCATTTCTTTTCGGCGATGCTGAAGGAGGTGCATAACCATTACCCCAACATTTCGTTTACATTAACCACCATGAACAATATCAACATCCAGCAGGCGCTGATCTCGGGCGAGGCGGATTTTGGTATCATGCTCAACCCCCAAAGTTCCCGCGAACTGCAGGTCCGGGCCTTTGCCGAAATGAATATCGGGATCGTGGTGCCCAAAGGCCACCCGTTGGAAAGCCGCAGCACCGTACGATTTAATCAGTGCATCGAGTACCCGTTTATCATTCCTTCCGCGCCGCTGATGATCAGCGAGCCGGTGGAAGCGCTGGTGAATATCAGCGGCAATGAGGTTAGGGAAGTGGCTGTTTCTAATAACATTCATATGATAAGAACCCTGATAAAAGAGCAGATGGGAATCGGCATTTTGTGTCGTCTTGATATTCTGGATGAGATTCAGTCCGGCCAGCTGGCGTTTATTCCGTTGACCGATCCGCAGCTTAAACCCTTCACGCTGGCGCTGTGCGTATCCCCCGCCCGGCAGCTGTCGCTGGCTGCCTCCATGATGCTCAAGCAGCTGGAAATTCTCTTCAGTCAGATTTGATACCCGGCACTAAAACAATCCACTAATGCACCATTATGGTGCGCTTTGTGTGTTGATGAATCAAAGGTTGCATAAGCGGGTCGCTGGAACAGCGCATTCCTGCGGGGGCGTCGTGAGATGACGGATGCCGATCGTACCTGGCATCGTTTTTGTATAACGGAATATGAGTAGAAGCGGTCAGTACGATTTATCCGTACGGGACATTGCTCAGTAACCATTTCGCGGTTCAACGTTGACCGGGGTGGGAGGCTGAGCCGTTGTCCGCTCGTCCTCTTTCCCGGCGTTATGAGGAGAGGGGCAATGAAAATACGTTCACGCACTCCCTGGGGCTACCGTGTGCTGGGTCTGGTGGCCCTGAGCGGTATGTCTCTGGCCGTTGAGGCCGAGGAGAAAATTGTTTTGCTGACCTCCTGGTACGCCCAGGCGGAGCAGGGCGGCTATTATCAGGCGCAGGCGACGGGGATCTACAAAAAATATGGCCTGGAGGTCGACATTCGCTCCGGAGGCCCCCAGGTTAACGGCATGCAGCTGCTGCTATCAAAACGGGCGGACGTTATTATCGGCTACGATCTGCAGCTGCTGGAAGGCATTCAGCGGGGATTCCAGGCCAAAGCCATTGCTGCTCCCTTTCAGTATGATCCCCAGGGACTGCTGACCCATACCGATGTCGCTTCACTGGAGGGACTGAAAGGGAAAACCATTCTGGTCTCCAGCTCCGGTCAGGCAACGTGGTGGCCGTGGCTGAAGGGGCAGTATCAACTGAATGATGCCCAGGCCCGACCCTATACCTTCAATATTCAACCCTTTGTCGCGGATGACAACGTCGCCCAGCAAGCCTACGTCAGTTCCGAGGTTTTCCAGGTGCAAAAGGCGGGGGTGAAATCAAACTTCTTCCTGTTTTCCGAACACGGCTATCCCCCCTACGGCGGCATTCTGATTGCCCGTCCGGAAACCATCGCCGACCGTAACGCGGCGCTGGCAAAGTTTGTCCGCGCGTCGATGGAAGGCTGGGTGAGCTACCTGAACAACCCGGCCCCGGGAAATGCGTTGATTAAAAAAGATAACCCCAAAATGACCGACGATCTGCTGGCCTGGGCCGTCACGCAAATCCGCCAGCATCATCTGATTGATGGCGGCGACGCCGCCAGCGAGGGCTGGGGGACGATGACGGAAACGCGCTGGCGGAAGACCCGTGATTTTATGGTCAGCGCCAACCTGCTGGATACCGCTACCGACTGGAAGCAGGCCTATACCACCGAGTTTGTGCAGACTATGCAGATTAAACCCTGAGGAGTGACGCTATGTCATTAGTGATTAAAAACGCGCATGCCATTCTCAGCGGTCTCCCGGGGGATGCCGCGCGGCTGGCCGGGCCGGATATCCGTATCCACGATGGCGTTATCGCCGCCATCGGTTCGCTGGCGGCGCTGCCGGAGGAGCGACAGATCGATGCCCGGGACTGCGTGGTCTATCCGGCATGGGTGAATACGCATCACCATCTGTTCCAGTCGCTGTTAAAGGGCGAGCCTCAGGGGCTGAATCAGAGCCTGACGGCATGGCTGAGCGCCACGCCGTACCGGTTTCGCGCCGCGTTCGATGAGCACACTTTCCGTCTGGCGGTACGCGTCGGGCTGGTGGAGCTGCTGCGATCGGGATGCGCCACCGTCGCGGATCACAACTATTTATACTGGCCCGATATGCCCTTCGATACCTCGGAGATTGTATTTAGCGAAGGCGAGGCGCTGGGCATGCGCATTGTTCTGTGTCGCGGAGGCGCAACCCAGGGGCGGGCCGTTGAGCAGGATCTGCCGGTCGCGCTGCGTCCTGAAACCTTCGATGGCTATATGGCGGATATTGAACGGCTAGTCAAACGCTATCACCGCCCTGACGCCGGTTCCCTGCGGAGGGTAGTGATGGCGCCCACCACCGTGCTGCATTCTGCACCGGGCGCTCAGCTGCGGGAGATGGCCAAACTGGCTCGTCACCTGGGCATTCGGCTGCACAGCCATTTGTCGGAAACCGTGGATTATCTGGATGCCGCGCGGGAGAAGTTCGCGATGACGCCGGTCCAGTTCTGCGCCGAACACGACTGGCTGGGAAATGACGTGTGGTTTGCTCATCTGGTGAAGCTGCTGCCGGAAGAGATCGCGCTACTTGGGCAAACCGGCACCGGCATCGCCCATTGTCCGCAAAGCAACGGGCGGTTGGGAAGCGGGATCGCGGATTTGCTGGCGCTGGAAAAGGCCGGGGTGCCGGTATCGCTGGGCGTGGACGGCGCCGCCTCCAATGAAGCGGCGGATATGCAAAGCGAAGCCCATGCTGCATGGCTGTTGCAACGAGCGCGTAAGGGCATGCTGGCGCAGCCGCGCTACGCTGGCGGCACCTTTGAGGGCGGTGCTGACGCCGCCACGGTGGAGGATGTGGTGCGCTGGGGAAGCGCGGGCGGCGCACACATCCTCGGCTTGCCGCAGTGCGGCACCATCAGCGTCGGGATGCAGGCGGATTTAGCGATTTATCGCCTCGACGATCCGCGCTACTTCGGGCTGCACGATATCGCGATTGGCCCGGTGGCCTGCGGCGGTCGGGCCTCCCTGAAATCGCTGCTGCTCAATGGCCGGCCGATCGTTGAGGAGGATGTGATCCCCGGCGTGGATCTTGACGCCATGCGTCGCGACGCGCTGGCGGCGGTACGAACCCTACAACAGCGGGCGGCTGTTTAAACCCAATACAGGACAATCATAATGACGCAATCTGTTCAAAATCAGGGCTATGCATTACAGGAACTGGAGAAAGAGGCGCTGATGGGCGCGCCGGGGGAAGAGACGTTTACCCGCGAAGTGCGCTGTATCGATCTCTCAAATTTTGAGGAGAGGAAAAGTGAGATTGCCGATCGGCTATGGGAGGCGGCAGTGGAGATTGGCTTCTTTCAGGTCAGTCATCACGGTATTCCTCTGGCGGAAATTCGCCAGGCATTCAGCATGACCGAGGCGTTTTTCGCCCTGCCCGATGAGGTGAAAGGGCAGTATCCGCTGGCCCGCAATGCCGGTTGGGAAAGCAAGGCGCAGGTCCGGCCATCGACGAAGACCCCGGATCAAAAAGAGTCGTACCAGATTACCCGTCCGCTGATGGCGGGGCTGTGGCCCAGCGACCAGCAGCTCCCGGCGTTCAGAAAGACGATGCTGGAGTTTGAATCCCGGTGCTGGCAGCTGGGGATGAAGCTGCTGTCATGCTTTGCCCTTAAGCTGGGATTTGCGGAGTCGTTTTTCACCACCGCTCACGATCCGGATCGTGAGACCTACCAGAGCACATTGCGTATGCTGCACTACTACGCCAGCGAGCGGGCGCAGCAGGGGATGTGGCGCGCCGGCGCCCATACGGATTTTGACTGCCTGACGCTGTTGTTCCAGCGTCCGGGGCAGGGCGGGCTGCAGGTGTGTCCGGGTAAGGACCGCGAGAGCCAGCAGTGGACCAGCATTGAGCCTCGCGAGGAGGTGATCACCTGTAATATCGGCGATATGCTGATGCGCTGGAGCGACGACCAGCTCCCCTCGAACTTCCACCGCGTGAGAAGCCCGCTTGCCCATGAGTATCAGGGACCGCGCTATAGCCTGGCGTTTTTCTGTCAGGCCAATAAAGATGTCGAGATCCTCGGGCCGCAGGCGAAATACCCGCCGATTACCGCAGAGGCCTATCTGCAGCAGCGTATCCAGGCCAATTTTGCCAAAGGATAGACTTTCCCGACGGCTGGCGTTGCGCGGCTTTTTCTGAAACGGGCATCCCGTAAAATCCCACGCCGCGGCATGGGATTTTACGGTCATCAATAGCGGATATTCGCAAAAGAACAATTTCATAGCGCTGTTCAATTTAATCGTCTGAACAGTAGCCAGTTAGTGAGTGCCTCTCTTTTATTTGGCCATCGTTGTGCCCGGATTATATTATCGCATGCCGATGAATGTTAATTAATATAATAAAAACAGAAGCAACGTAATCACCGCATTAACAATTCTCATACAACTCATTTTTTGTTTGTGAGCGGTTTCATCATTTTAAAATGCTAAATAGGGTATGGTTTAACGGCATTTGACTTGAGGTGGTGGATATCATGAAAAATAAATACAAATTACACGAATTTCTTGATGTTGACCGTTTGCAAACGCTGCAGGACAATTTTAGTCAATCGATGATGATTGCGCTGGTGGTGGTCGACCAGGACGGTATTCCGGTCACCCAGGCGAGCGGTTTCTCCGATTTTTGCGCCCGATCAAGAATGAATGCCACCCTGGCCCGCCACTGCTATGACAGCGACAGCGCCGGAGGGCGGGCGGCAATGCTCGCCGGCGAACCGGTGGTCTATCGCTGCTACTGCGGTTTTGTCGAATTTGCGGTACCCATTATGATTAATGGTCATTACCTCGGCGCGTTTATTTCAGGGCAGGTCAAGGTCGAGGCGGAGAAAGAGCAAACGATCCCCTATATCCTCGACAATAATCATCTGTGGCAAGAGAATCCCTGGCTTATCAATCTGCATGAAAATACGCCGCGGATGCCCTACGATCGCTTTGAATCGACGGCCTACACGCTGCTGCACGTTGCCTCTTATCTGGTCGAGCAGGCCCATGCCAACAACATCCAGCGTGAGCTGCGGCAAAAAGAGCAGGAGCTAACCAGCGAACTGCGTAAACGCGTGGAGATCGAACGTTCATTACATGAGGCCGAGTTCAAGGCGCTGTCTTACCAGATTAACCCCCACTTTTTGTTTAATGTGCTGAATACGATCGGTCGGCTGGCGTTTCTCGAAGATGCCAGCCGTACGGAAACGATGGTGCATGACTTTTCCGATATGATGCGCTATTTACTGCGCAAAAATAATAATGGTCTGATTACCCTTGGCCGCGAAATGAATTATGTCAATTGCTATATGGCCATTCAAAAAGTCAGAATGAATGAACGTTTTGACTATGTTTGCGATATTCCTGAAAAATATAATGAAACGGTTTGTCCTTTTTTAATTCTTCAGCCGCTGGTGGAGAACTTTTTTAATTATGTTGTCGAGCCGCGTGAAACCAAAAGCCACATCATTCTCCGGGCTACCGATGATGGTAAAGATGTCATTATCGAGATAGCCGATAACGGAGATGGCATTTCACCCGAGGATATTGAACATATTCTCTCTGGCAACCAGAATCGACAGAAAGGCGGGATCGGCATTAATAATATCAACAATCGCCTGCAGCTGTTATTTGGTGAAAGCTATGGTTTGCAGATTGCCAGTCCCCATAAGCCGATGCTCGGCACCACGGTAAAACTCCGGTTCCCGATGGCGCCAGCTGAGTCTGGAGTGTGAGAATGTATAACATTGTTATTGTCGAAGATGAGTATATTGAGTCGGAATCGCTCAAGCGGATCGTCTCTCGCTGCGTGGAGAATTCTGTCATTCATGAGGCGTCGACGGGGAAAAAGGCTATTCAGCTTATCGATGAACTGAATCAAATCGATATGATGCTGGTGGATATCAACATTCCGCTGCCCAATGGCAATCAGGTTATTGAGTATCTCAAGCAGAAAAACACGCAAACCAAAGTGATCGTCACGACGGCAAACGACGACTTTGACATTGTGCGCCATATGCTGAGCCTGAAAGTGGATGACTATCTGCTAAAACCGGTTAAGCAGAGTATTCTCAGCGATACGATCCGCAAAACCTTGCTGGTGGATGAACAGGGGGCTGTCGCGACGCGGGAGCAGCGGCAGACGATAAGCGATCTGATGGGCAACTGTGATTATCCCGGCTGGCACACCTGGTTGTTCGGTATTCTTGATGCGGCCTGCGCGCAACACATGTCTGATAACGATGGGGCGAAAAGGCTGACCGATGTCCTGGAATTGCTCCAGCAGCATCTTGCCGGGCTCGGCGATAAATATATCCCGTGTCGGCAAAAAAATAGCGATCTGATCCATAGCATTCATCAGCACGGTCTGGGCACCGGCCGCTACTGGCCGGTGATGGTAGGGTTATTCAATCTCAGCCACGCGATCTTTGAGCAGCTGTTTAAAAGCGCCAGCGGCAGCATGGATTTTGTCGCCAGAGCCCGTTTCCATATTGAAAAAAACATGCTTAACAACATGACGCTGGATGATATTGCCGCGGAGTCCTTCGTCAGTCCGTGCTATCTGAGTCGGGCGTTTAAAAAGAGTACCGGCAGCGGGTTCTCCAGTTACATTACCAGCCGAAAAATCAATATCGCCAAATCTCTTCTGCACTACAGCGATCTCAAAGTGAATACTATTGCGCTGGAACTCTCCTGGCAGGATGCGAACTATTTTTGTCGGATCTTCAAGAAAGAGACCGGCATTGCGCCATCCGATTATCGCCGTATCGCCTCGCCCGAGGCGGGCTGATTGTCACCCGGTCTTTTTTGCGCTTGCCCCAGCGTAAGCGCAAGAAAGTCCGCTATCCCGGCAAGATTGTTTACTCGTCGCCGCGCCGCGCGCCGCTAAGATGGGACACGATTCTTTATACAGTGGCGCTGCCGTGGATGAATACCTCTTTACTTCTGAATCCGTTGCCGAAGGGCATCCGGATAAGATGGCGGACCAGATTTCTGACGCCATTCTCGATGCCTGTTTACTCAAAGATCCGTGGGCCAAAGTGGCCTGCGAGTGCCTGGTCAAAACCGGGGCGGTGATTGTGGCCGGGGAGATATCGACCGATGCCTGTATCGATCTTGAGCAGATTGTGCGGGCGACGGTGAAATCTGTCGGCTACGACCATTCATCGAAAGGCTTTGATGGCGCAACCTGTGCGGTTATCAGCATGCTGGGCCGGCAATCTGACGATATTGCTAACGGGATCCGCGCTCGCGATCCGGCCTCGCTGGGGGCCGGCGATCAGGGAATAACCTTCGGCTATGCGTGCGATGAAACGCCGCAGCTCATGCCTGCTCCTGTTCTCTACGCCCATCGGCTGATGGCGCGCCAGGCGCAGCTGCGTAAAACGCGCCAGCTGGATGGGCTATTACCGGATGCCAAGAGCCAGGTGACGCTGCGTTATGGCGGCGGACGGATCCATTATGCTGACACCATCGTGGTCTCCACGCAGCATCGTGCCGACCTTCCGCTGGCGACGCTGCGGGAAGCGGTGATGGAAGAGATGATTAAACCGGTTATTCCGGCACGCTGGCTGACCCCCGCTACCCGGCTGCTGATTAATCCAGCGGGGCCGTTTATCAACGGTGGGCCCGCTGCGGATTGCGGCCTGACCGGGCGCAAAATCATTGTCGATACCTATGGCGGCGCAGCGCGCCACGGCGGCGGGGCGTTTTCCGGTAAAGATCCGTCGAAGGTCGATCGTTCGGCGGCCTATGCCGCGCGCTATGTGGCAAAAAATATCGTTGCCGCCGGGCTGGCGACGCGATGCGAAGTCCAGCTGGCCTGGGCCATCGGTCTTTCCCGACCGGTTTCGGTCGCCATCAATACTTTTGGGACTTCCCGTCTGTCGGCGAACCAGCTGACGCAGCTGGTCGACCGTCATTTTGACCTCAGCGTTTATGGCATTATCCGCCAGCTTGATTTGCTGGCGCCGCGCTATCGCCAGACGGCCTGCTACGGCCATTTTGGTCGGGAAGTCTTCCCCTGGGAACGCACTGATAAGGCGCCGCGGTTGCGTGACGATGCCGCCGGTCAGCTGTGCGCGTCGGTGTGTACCCCCTTGCATGAAAAATAACAGGAGAGAGATATGTCCGGGCAGAGCTTAGGCTTAATTGAAACCGTTGGCTTAACGGTGGCGGTAGAGGCCGCTGATGCCGCAATAAAATCGGCGAATGTCGAACTGGTTGGCTATGAGCTGACCAAGGGCAGCGGGCTGGTGACCATCAAATTAACCGGTGAGGTTGGCGCCATGAACGCCGCCGTCTCCGCCGGGGTTGCCGCCGCTAGCCGGGTCGGGCAGGTCTACGCCTGGAAAGTCATTGCGCGTACCGCAACCGGGATTGATAGCCTGATTGCCTCATCACAAACGTGCGGCACGCCTCCTGAACCGACAGCGCCTGCCGCCGAATGCCTCCCTGCCGCCGCGGAAGTTCCTGACGCGACGATAGCGGTGGTCAATATTACGTCTCCCGCACAGTCCGCCTCCTGCCTGGCTTTTGAGGAGAGCCCGGGCGTTGAGTTGCCGGCGTCGCTGGCGGCGGAACCTGACCCGGCGCTGGTTCAGCCGGTGGGCGCAGAGGCTGAACCTCAGAATGAGTCGGCGGTTCAGGCTACTCAGGAGGAGAAAAAAACGGCACGGACCCGGGCGAAGAACACCCGGCGCTAGCCGCTGTCATTTCAGTTAAGCCACCTGCGGGTTAATGCGGGTCACGTCAAGGTGACCCGCATTTTTTTGCTTTATCGCAGGCCAGGACGATACCGGTAAACGGTGGCTGGCGCGAAAATACGAAACCTCTGGCTTAACCGCGACCTTGAGGGCTGCCTCGCCTGCAGACGTGTTGAAAACCTGACAGCGCCGCATAAAAAACCGGCCATCTCTTTGAAATGGCGGATACTTACCCCTCTGCCGGATCGGTCAGCTGATCCTTAAACGATCGGCATTAACCTGCAGGTGGCTTTTTTGTTGCTGCGCGCCAGGAGATGACGCGAGCGAGAGATGAGCAACCGGGCTCTGCCCGGATGCGCGGCTAAGAATCGGATGAGGTGCCTGGGGGAGGAGGTGCAGGTGACACGAGCAGAAAAGGGGCGTTTGTGGAGCACTCCGCCACAATGTGTTGCGCTGGCGGAGTGCGGGCGCGTCGGGTCAATCAGGATAGCGGATGACTCACCGTCTCCGCGGCGGCTTTGGCGGCGGGGAGATGGCGCCCGATACCGTAGCGGTAGATCGCCGCGCCCAGGATTCCACCGATGACCGGCGCAATCAAAGGTACGAGGAAGTAGGGAATCTCTCTGCCACCGGTCATGGCGACGGAGCCCCAGCCGTTCAGAAACGTAAACAGTTTTGGACCAAAATCGCGAGCCGGGTTCATGGCAAATCCGGTTAGCGGGGCGGTCGCCGCGCCGATGACTGCCACCAGCAGGCCGATCAGCAGCGGCGCAAGCGGCCCTTTTGGCACCCCGTTGCCATCGTCGGTCAGCGCCATAATCAAGCCAATCAGCATCGAAGTAATGACAATTTCCACCAGCGCCGCGAGCCAGACGCTGATGCTTGCCGCCGGATAGGTCGAAAAGATGCTGGCCAGATACAGGCTGTCCTGGCTGCCGCGCACCATCTGGTGGGCCTGTTCATAGTCGGCGAACAGATTGTGGTACAGCAGATAGGTCAGAGCGGCACCGCAAAATGCGCCGGCCATTTGCGCCAGGATATAAGGCGCCACTTTCTTCGCCTCAAAGCGGGCGAACATCCATAAGGCGATGGTGACCGCCGGGTTAAGATGAGCGCCGGAGATCCCTGCCGTCAGGTAGACCGCCAGCGCAATACCCAGCCCCCACACAATGCAGGTTTCCCAAAGACCGAAGCTGGCGCCGGCCAGTTTTGCCGCACACAGCACGCTGGTGCCGAAAAACATAAACAATCCGGTACCAAGAAATTCTGCAATACACTGTCCGGTTACTGATTCACGAGAGTCACTCATAGTTTTTTTCCTGTATTAAGCGATGCGCTATGCCATCTCTTAACGATTGGGGTACAAGGGATAAGAGCGCGAAATCTTTTTTTTGTGTTGTCAGGATTAGCCGCCGATATGGCAATGAAATCCCATCGATTCAACGATTTTTTTCAGGCTGGCCATTTTGTCTTCGGAGTGCGAACCGGCATCGCCCATGGGATAAATACGGCCCAGCAGGGTATATTTATTTTCGCCAAAGGTGTGATAAGGCAGTAGATGAATCGTGTCCACTCCAGACATCAGGCGGGCAAATTCAGCAATGCTGCGAATCTCCTCCGGGCTGTCGTTAACGCCGGGAATCACCGGGATGCGCACAATAACGTGAGTGATAAAGGAGATCCGAATCAGGTTTTCCAGAATCGTACGGTTATCAACACCCGTATTAAGTTGATGAATAGTTGGGTTCACGGCCTTAATATCCGTTAATGCCAGATCGACCCACGGAAAGACGTCCTCAATCACCGCTTTGCTGGTCATTCCCGTCGTTTCCATCGCCGTGTGCCAGCCTTTGGCCTTACAGGCTTTCAGGAGCTCGCGAGCAAACACCGGCTGCGCCAGCGGTTCACCGCCTGAGAGGGTAATTCCGCCGCCGGAGCGCCGAAATAAGTTCTCCTCTTTCTGCAGCTCACGGATCACCTCGCTGACGGTCATGCGTTTGCCTTTCATTTCCAGCGCCTGAGTCGGGCAAACCGCGGTGCATTGGCCGCACTGAATACAGCGTTCGCGGTCGATAAAGAACGGATTGCCCGGAGAGAGCGCCCGCTGCGGACAGACCTCCACGCATTTTCCGCAGCGGATACAGTCGCTTTTTTTATAGATTAACTCGGGCTGCGGGCGCTGTGATTCCGGGTTGCTGCACCACTTACAGGCCAGCGGACAGCCTTTAAAAAAGGGGATCGTGCGGATGCCGGGGCCATCATGCAGGGAGTAGCGTTGAATATTGAATAACACGCCTTCGGTATCGTATTCGACTCTGTTCATAACATCACTCGTCAACAAAGCGACCACCAGGCAACAGCAAGTCAGCCGCTAAAATCGGGTCTGATAAAGGGCCATACGTTGCCGTATGGCCCTGGCAGGTCAGGCAAAATCAGAATTGCTGTTCGGTGCGGCTGATGATGTCATCCTGGACTTCTTTCGCCAGTACCACGAACTGCGCGCTATAGCCCGCAACGCGAACCACCAGGTCCTGATGCTGCTGCGGATTTTTCTGCGCCTCCAGCAACGTGTTGCGATCGATAACGTTAAACTGTACGTGCATCCCTTTCTTATCGAAGTAGTTACGCACCAGACCGCCAAAGTTTCGCAGACCCTTTTCCCCCGCCAGCGAGGAGGGCAGGAATTTCTGGTTGTAGAGCGTTCCGTTCGAGGCGATAAAGTGATCCAGTTTGGCTACCGAGTTGGCTGCGGCGGTCGGGCCGAGGGTATCTTTCCCCTGGCGCGGCGATACGCCGTCGGCAAGCGGCTCTTTCGCCAGGCGACCGTCCGGCAGGGCGCTCACATCTTTACCAAACAGCACGTTCGCCGACACCGGATAGATACCGGCCTGGAAACGTCCGCCGCGTGGGTTGGTGTACTTCTCCACTTCCTGACAGTAGATCAGCGCGCATTGACGGGCGACAAGATCCACGTCGTCGATGTCGTTACCGAAACACGGCGTATTTTCCAGAATATGGCGAATCTCTTCATAACGCGGATTGCCTGCCGATGGGGCCGGACTGGCGCTGGCGAGCTGACGATAGACTTCGTTTTTTATCTCTGCCGGGTTCAGCGAGCCGTGCCGGTCGATAATGCGTTTGACCACTTCGTAAATATCCTGCTCGCCGAGAGAGGATTTTGCCGCCGCGCTATGCGCGGTGCCGCCGACCGGGTAGCCGAAGTTGGCATCCAGCGCGCCCTTCAGTTCCTGGAGCGTCAGGCGGCGATCCTCAAACACCTGTTTTTGGATGGCGTAGACGGAGTCGCCGGTATCGGCAATGCCGAACGCCTGCGGGCCGGTAAAGTTGTAAATCGCGCCGCCTTCCTGCAGGGATTTACCACGGCCAATGCAGTCATCGACCAGAGCGGACAGGAACGGCAGAGGGCAGCGTTCGCCGTGGGCGATGTCGACGCTGTTGCACGCTTCGACCAGCTGGTGCACAAAGTGCGCCATCTGTTTTTTGAAGGCCGCATAGAAGTCATCCATGCCGGTGTACTGGGTCATCTCACCGGTCATCGGGCCAAGCTGTTTGTTTCCTGAGCGGCCGTTGTTAAGGGTAATCTCCAGGACCTTCGCGACGTTGAAGAACGCCGCGTCGTGCCAGCCTTCGGTGCGATGTGGCGCCTGCGGCTCCACGCAGCCAATGATGCAATAGTCGCGGGCATCATGCAGCGAGACGCCGCGGTTTTGCAGCGCCGGGATAATCACTTCATCGTTGTACATGGCCGGTACGCCAAGTCCCAGACGGACCAGCTCGCAGGCGCGATAGAGAAACTCATCCGGCGTGCCTTGCCAGACGCGAATCGAGAAAGAGGGCTGCGGCAAACGCACGTGGGCCGTGGCTTCCATGCACATGTAGGTTAACGGGTTGGTGGCATCACGGCCGTCTTCCGTCTGACCGCCGACGCACAGGTTCTGGAACACGGCGTAGCCGGCGAAGGCCTGGGCAGAAACCTCATCGCGGGTTTTGTTGATATCGTTTAGCTTGATCCAGCAGCAGTCCACCAGCTCCTGGGCAAATTCGCTGCTGATGGCGGTATCTGCCGCCAGATACGGATACATGTACTGATCGAAACGGCCGGGAGAAATTGAGTGGCCGCTGGATTCAATCTGCAGCATGCTCTGAATAAACCAGAAGGTCTGGCAGGCTTCCCAGAAGGTTGTCGCGCCATATTCCGGCACGCGGGTACAGTTGCTGGCAATCTGTTCCAGCTCGTGCTGACGGGTTGGGTCGCGTTCTTCACGGGCAAGGCGCGAGGCTTCCTGCGCGTAGCGATGGGCGAAATTGATTGCCGCCTGATAGCTCAGAATAACGGCGTTGTAGAACTGCTCTTTTTTGATGTAATCGGGGGTGCTGCGATCGAGTTTCTCCAGCGCGCGGGTGACTTCATCGATGATCCCGCGAAAGCCGATTTTCAGTACCTTGCCATAGTCGACGCTGACGTGTCCGACACCGCCGAAGAAGTAGTTGCCGACGGTGAAAACGCCGTTGCCCATGCTCTCTTTTGTCCCTTCGGACATATAGGAGGCGGCGAGCGAACTGGTGGTTTTACCCGGCCAGTATTTAAAGGCCTGGTGGAGCTCATCGGCGGTTTTTTTCTCAATGATGAACGGGTCGGCAACGCGGTGCGCCATGGTGTCGAACTCTTTTTCGACCCAGTCATAAGAGAATTCAGGACAAATTTCTGTCGAACGTGGATTAATCGTGACGGCGCCGACGATTAACTCGTCAGGGCGAATAGTGACCGGCAGTTCGTTAAATATTTTCTCAACGACTTTTGCCCGCCGCATAATAGCGGGAAGCTGCTCATTTTCTTTATATGCCTCGGTTGCCAGCACCGCACGTTCAGATTCTACATACGGTTTAGCATGCAGAATCATATTTTTGAGTCTTACTACACGATCGGTCGGATGAGTAAAGCCTTTCTCTAACATACAATAACTCCCGAAATGATATAAGCGTGGGGTTTTTCCACACCTGAGTTTTTTTACCTGACGGTAGGGCCGGGTACGCTAGCTAATAGTGTTGCTGCCGATTAAACTAATAAATTGACGTAATATTTCCGGGTGCGCCATCCAGGTCGTCGCGGTGACAAGATTGCCGTCATGTACCGCCTCGTGGTCTGCGGCGCTCACCCAGATGCCGCCAGCCATTTCAACTTCAGGCTTTAAGGTGAAATATCCCGTCAGCGTTTTGCCTTTTAATATGCCGGCAGCAACCAGAATTTGTGGTCCATGACATATAGCGGCAATCGGTAGCGCAATATTATTGGCGCAGTGGATGATATTTAATACCATCCGGTTGAGACGTAAATATTCCGGAGCGCGGCCGCCGGCAAGATATATTCCACAATATTCCTGTATCCTGACTTCATCAAAAGAGGCGGTTAAGCGGAACAGATGGCCCGGTTTTTCGCTATAGGTTTGATCGCCCTCAAAATCATGAATCGCGGTCTTTATATATTCCCCACAGCGTTTCCCGGGGCACACCACATCCACTCTGAAACCTAACATGCTTAATGCCTGCCATGGCACCATGACTTCATAGTCTTCAGAGAAATCGCCTGCCAGAAGCAAAATTCTTTTCATAAGCGAACTCTCAGAACGTACTGTCATCATCCTCAATAATACGCATGGCTTCATTCACTGCGGCGATCTCGCCGAACAGCGCCAGCGTCGTGATATGCTGCGGACAGCTGCCAAAGATCTCCGATACCGCAACATGTGCGCTTTTACTTGCCAGATCGGCGTAAAAGTACAGATCCGGTACCGGCAACATAATCAACCCGATAGCGTCGATGCGGATACTTTCCAGCCGGTTGCGAGATTCCGAAGGCATCCGCCTTTTCAGCATGGCGAGCGTTTCCGGCGTCGGCGCGTTGATAATGCGTTTTTTCATGATCGAGTCAGCCATCCTGCTTCAGTCAACGAATATTGAGCGCTTCAACCATCACGCAGCGACGGTGCCTGGCGTAGGAGCGTGCTGAGGTCAGGCCTTCACCGGTCGGACCGGCAATGGTAAATGTCGCATGTCCTTCGCCGCCAACGCCCAACCCGGCATATGACGGGCCATTTTTGACAAAAATAGTGGTCTGGATCAGCCGCGCCATTTTGGTCAGTTTTTCAACGTTGGTAGAGTGCATCATGGCCGTGTGACGATGACCATGTTCAACTTTCACCGCCAGATCGATCGCTTCATCGACGTTCTCCACTCTGACCACCGGCAAAACCGGCATCATAAGTTCGTGCAGCACGAATGGATGGTCACGTTCGGTTTCAATCAGGATAACTTTGATCTCCTCCGGCACGCTGATACCGATTTGCTGCAGAATGTAGCGCGCATCTTTCCCCACCAATGCGGTACTCGGGCCGTTTCCTTTTTCATTCAGCACCAGCGCCTGTAACTGCTGAATATGTTGTTTGTCGCACAGCAGCCAGGCGCCGCTTTTTTTCATGCAGTGGATGAGATAGTCCGCCACTTCATTGACGACAATGACCTCTTTTTCCGCCACGCAGGGGAGGTTGTTATCGAAGCTGCAGCCGTTGATGATATCGCGGGCGGCTTTCTCGATATTGGCGGTTTCATCAACCACAACGGGAGGATTGCCCGCGCCGGCGCCAATCGCTTTCTTACCGGACGACATCACGGTTTTCACTATCGCCGGCCCGCCGGTGGCGACCAGCATATTGATACGCGCGTCGCCGATTAAGGCATTGGTGTTGTCAATCGACGGGCTGGCGACCGTGACCACCAGACTGGCGGGGGCGCCAAGTCGGGCCAGCTGTTGATTGATTAGCGTGACGCAGTACAACGACACCTGGCGCGAACGCGGATGCGGGCTAAAGACCACGGCGTTGCCGGCGGCCAGCATACCGAGAGTATTGTTGATAATGGTCTCGGTCGGATTGGTGGTAGGGGTGATCGAACCAATGACGCCATAGGCGGAGTATTCGGTCAGCGTCAGGCCGCCATCTCCGCTGATTGCGGCGGTGATGAGATCTTCAACTCCTGGGGTTTTTTGCGCGGCAACGCGGTTTTTCACCATCTTGTCGGCATAATTTCCCATTCCGGTCTCTTCCACCGCCATGGTCGAGAGCGCGTGCAAAATCTCTTCCTGCAGGAAAAACTGGCGAATGCCGTCAACAAAGCGGGCGCGATCCTGCATTGAGCAGTGGCGATACTGGATGTACGCCTGCTGTGCCGCGGTAATCGCGGCATCCATGGTGGCAAAAACACCGTCACCGGCGCTCCCGTCGACAGGCGCTGCGGGAGCGGCTCCGGCCTGGCTTGCCAGTACGCTGGCCACAATCGCGTCGATGCTGCCGCGATCGAGCGGTGTGGCGGCTGCCGGCGCAGGCTGTTCGGGCGCTGGTGCCGTCGTTTTGGTATATTTACTCAGCACGCGGGAGACGGCCTGAGTAATATCAAGATCGTTCATGCTGTATCTTCCTTACTTCGCTTCGCTCGTGGGTGCCACCATCAAATGTACGGCGTCGTGGTCGATTTGATCGGCGCCGGATCGAGCGTAGCCAGCAGCTGTTTCCCGACGTCTCTGGCGGCGATGACCGCCTGGCGTACCGCGCCGGAATCACCGGCAAACGTGAAGATCACTTCGTTACTGAAGCTGGTGCCGTGCGCCGGGCTGGCGTAACCCACCGGCTCGATGACGGCGGCTTTGGCTGCGGCGTCGGCGACTACCACGCCAATCGCCGCCGGTGAAGCGCAGGTCATGCCGAAAGATTTACCCAGCGGGGCACCGAAGGCTTTATTGAGCGCGCTGCTGGCGCGGGCGGTGTACTGGAACTCCAGATGACCGGCCGGCGAGCCATAAACATCGCCCATGGTGCGTTGAATTTCGCCCAACGCGACTTCAACCGCGCGACGAACATCGGAGACATCGGAGGCGCCGAAAATGATCAGGCAACCATGCCCACCGCCGCCCTCGGTATCGCGAGCCAGCTCAATAGAGAGAATTTCACTGTTGGTGGCTTTAATGGCCTCATCCGCGGCAAATATATGCGGACCGGCCCCGGTCCGGGCGCCAAGAATACCGATGGAGCGATATTTCTTGTCGATATTCATGACTTCATGTAATTGATGATCAACATTGGCAATAACTAATCCAATGGTATGCCCGAGGGCCGTTCCGACAAATTCAGTTAAACCGCAACCGATAAAGCTGGCCGGCGTTTTATTATTTGCGCGATCATCAGTCTGTTTGTGCATTACTTCAGATATAATCTGCTCAACAAGATTATCTCTCATGGTCGGTATCCTCTGGCTTTATTAACTGACAGCTTTCGGCAGGATTTTTTCCACTTCAATATGTGGGCGCGGAATCACATGTACGGAGACCAGTTCACCGACTTTACCTGCCGCTGCTGAGCCTGCGTCCGTTGCCGCTTTGACTGCGCCGACGTCGCCGCGCACCATGACGGTAACCAACCCGGAACCAATTTTTTCATAACCGACCAGGGTGACGTTAGCGGATTTAACCATGGTATCTGCGGCTTCAATTGCGGAAACCAGACCTTTTGTTTCAACCATACCTAATGCTTCTTGTTGCATAACGACCTCAATATTTCCAGGTGAGAGTAAAAGCAAGTTATGAATTAACCGATAAAGGTTGAGTTCATAGACTTAATAAATTCATGCACTACGATGTTATTGCGTCAGAGACAAAATGTTTTGCCCGGCAGAGAGACTTTCTTGTTTTCCCGTTTTCAGCTGGACAATAAAATCCTCCCCGTATGACTACTTTCAGGACGCGCTCAGGCCGCGCCTTCCAGCAAGGGGGCAAGCGCGGCCGCATCCTCGGCAATCATCCGCTCCTCATTGGTGGGAATGACCGCCACAATCGGTGAGCCGGGGCGCGAGATAATGCCCTGCCGGCCGGCAAACATTTGCGCATTGCGCGCGGCGTCAAGCTGCACGCCAAATATCGCCAGCCGTTCGGCGGTCAGCTCGCGGATCAGCGCCGAGTTTTCCCCGATGCCGCCGGTAAAGATCAGCGCGTCAAAGCGATGCAGCGAAGCGAGATGGGCGCCAAGGTGGCGGGCAAGCCGGTGAACCATGACATCAATCGCGAGGGTGGCCCGGGGATCGCCGTTGTCGCGCGCCTCTTGTAACGTGCGGCAATCGCTGGAAAGACCCGACAGACCGAACAATCCCGCCTCGTTATTGACCATCTTGTAAAGTGATTCGATAGTCTGTCCGGTGCAGCGGGCAATATAGGCCGCGGCGCCAAAATCCAGATCGCCGCAGCGCGTTCCCATCACCAGCCCTTCAAGCGGCGTCATGCCCATCGAAGTGTCGACACTCTGCCCGTTTTTCACCGCGCAGACTGACGAGCCATTGCCGAGATGGGCAATAAGCAGGCCGTGGTTAGCGGGGTTGAGACCCAGGCGCGCGACGGCTTCGGCGGCGATAAAGCGATGGGAGGTGCCGTGGAAGCCATAGCGTCTGACCTGATGCTGGTGTAAATACTCCAGCGGGATGGCATAGGTATAGGCTTCCGGCGGTAGCGTCTGATGAAAGGCGGTATCAAACACCGCCACCTGCGGCAGCGCGGGTAACAGCGCCATGGCGGCTTCAATGCCAATCAGGTTGGCGGGATTGTGCAGCGGCGCCAGCGCCGACAGTTCACGGATACGCTCGATGACCGACGCCGTGAGCCGCACCGAATGTTTGAAATCATTCCCGCCGTGCGCCACCCGATGACCGATGGCGCAGACCTGCGGCAGCAGCCCCTGCTCTGCGAGCCGGGCGAACAGCGCCTCCAGCGCGCAGGTATGGCTGGCACCGTCAGGCAACCCGCTGGTCGTCTTCCCTTGCGCATCGTTAAAGGTAATGCAGGCCTGGTGTAGCCCCAGCTTTTCGGCCAGCCCGGAGAGCACCGGGGTCTCCTGATTGCGCGGGATGACGGAGAACTTGAGAGAAGATGAACCACAGTTAATAACCAGAACCAGTGATGCTGACGACATGATGACCCCTGTCTGTATCCGTTTTTTAGAGAGATTCATTGAATGGTGTGAGCAAAAATCGCTCGCGGCTGAAGCGCGCCAGAGTCTGCGTGGCAATCGCGATATCTTCCTCGACGCTCCCGCCGCTGATGCCGATACCGCCGAGCAGCACGCCGGCCGACCAGCAGGGCAGCCCACCGCCAAAGCAGCAAAGACCTTGCGTATGCGACAAGCCGTACAGGCTGGCGCCAGGCAATACGTCGGCCGCGAGTCGGTGGGTCGGCATCCTGAGCGCCACGGCGGTCCATGCTTTTTGCGTGGCCAGCGTATGGCTGATGAGCAGGGCGTTATCCTGACTAAAGAAGTAGCGCTGCAGGCCGTGGGTATCCACCAGGCTAAAAACAATGGGCACATTCGCGTTGTTCGCGGCATCGATGGCACAGTGCGCCAGTAATGCCGCGTCCGTCAGCGTCAGCGAGGCCGGAGACGGCGCTAACTGACGCGAAATGGCCGCGTTGATACGGCGATCCAGTTCGGCGTTCGGGGGGGTGTGCATGTTTTTCCTCCGTGGCGCTTACTGGCCGTTAAGATCGAGCGAGTCAACAATGCCGACTACGGCAGCATCAATCACCGAGTGCTCTTTGCTGGTGGTCATCCGCGCGGAGCTACCGGTGGTGACGATGACCGTTTCCCCGTTTCCGGCGCCGACAAAATCGACGGCGACCTGCGCCGTGCCGGTGGGCTGATAGTGTTCATCCAGGCGGGCGACAATCAGCAGCTTTGCGCCATTGAGCGAAGCATGTTTGGTCGTCGACACCAGTGCCCCGGTTACTTTTGCCAGATACATATTTCCTCCTGGTGGCTCTGCACCATGACAATACCGCGGTCGCGAATTTCATCGCGTGCGGCGGGAGTGATGAGCGTCCGGTGTCCAACGGACAGGACCGCGCCCGCGGGATGCTGGCGCACATCGCTGAGCGTGATCAGCGGCTTACCGCCGGGCGCCGTCGGCCTCTGTGCCGGGTTCGCCGTGGGGCGGCCGATAATCGTGATGCCATACTCCCCGAGAGTGGCGACGTAACCGGCCAGCCGTGCCCGCAATGCCGGGGGGAGCTGGCTGGCGGCGTCATCCCGGCATTCGGTATTGAGCGTGACGATGATAGGCCTGGCCAGACTCAGGGCGTGAAAAACCCAGCGACACACCCGGTTATCGCGAATACCTAAAGCGATTTTGCTCAGGCTGTTGGTGGACAGCGAGGGCAGATACAGGCCGCTGAACGTCTCTTCTGTCGGGCAGGGATCCCGGTCGTCGCACAGCGCCTCAACATCGCGATGCGCCAGAGCCTCCATGCAGGTGGAGTGCAACGACGCCTGGATGGCGCTATGGGAAAAGGTCATCACCAGGAGATAGCCGCGCCGGTTCAGCGCCGTCAGACAATCCAGCGTCGTCGGGAGCGTGGCGAGATCCTCGCCGCTTAATACCACGCGCATAACCTTGCCGTGGTCTTGCAGGCGCCGCCGGCGTTGAGCCAGCAGGTCTGCAATGAGGCTGTCGAGCCGGTATGAGAGTTGCTGTGCATCCATTGTGGTTCTCCTCAGCGGCTGCGCATGGCGATGCCAAGCGGCGTCACCAGCAGCGGCTGCTGCGCCTGAATGACCCGTTTGCCGGTGGCGTGGCGAAAAACGTCGGCAAACTGGCGGAAGCTGCTGGCGCCTCCGACCAGGTAAATGTCGTCGACCGGATAGCCCGCCAGCCAGCCGGCGACCAGATGAGCCATCTTTTCAGCCACCGGACGGACCACGGTAAAGATCTGTTCCTCCTCCTCCGGACACTTTTTCAACGCTTCCGCTTCGGCAAAAGGCATGCCCAGGGCGCCCGCGAGTACCAGGGTCATATGGTTGCCTCCGGTCGGCTCATCGGCGCTGAAAATCACGTTGCCGTCGCGCAGAATGCTGATCCCGGTTGTCCCGCCGCCCACATCAACCACCGCGCCGTGGCGAATGTTTAAGGCCAGCGCGGCGGCTACCGGTTCATCAACCACGTCGGTCACCTCCAGTCCGGCGGCCTCCACCATATTGACGATCACTTTGGTGTTCCCGGCGGTGATTCCCGGCGGGATGGCCGTCGCCGCGCGGGTGAGGGGGCATCCGAGGCGCTCTTCGAGCGCTGTTTTCAGCCCGCTCACCACCCGGCTGGCGGTCAGGAAATCCACCACCACGCCGTCTTTCACCGCCCGTGAAGGATGGCTGATGCCGGCGACGGGGTTATCGTTTTCATCCAGCACAACCACGGCGATATTGGCCGTGCCCGGATCGACACCCACTTTCAGCGCGCCTGCCCAGGCGCGGCATCCGCCCAGGCTGACCAGCTCCGCCAATGCGTTCAGCCGCCTGGTTGCTGTGCTGTCAGTCATGGTGGCGTTCCGCAAACGCGCGCTGGACGCAGTCGCCGTTACGCAAGCCAAAGCCGTTGGCCTCCTCAACATCAACATGCATTTCCAGCACCGCATCCGCGCTCACCCGGACCACCACGTGGCTGAGAATGCCGCCGCGATAGCCGTCGATACGCACGTCAATCTCCATCCCGTCGCGCAGGGCGTGGCGCTCGGCGTCGGCGGGCGAAATATGAATATGGCGCCAGGCGACAATAGCGCCATCCGTTTTGCTGACCCGTCCGCGCGGGCCAATAATCTCGATCCCCGGCGAGTCCTGTAGATCGCCGGACATTCTTAGGGGGGCTTTGACGCCGAGGATAAAGCTGTCGAAGACGGAGATTTCAACCTGGGTGGCGCTGCGCAGCGGGCCAAGGACGCGTACTCTGGTCAGCTCCCCCTTTGGCCCGCGCAGAGTCACCGTCTCTTCGGCGGCATACTGGCCCGGCTGTTTGACCGCCTTCATGCGGGTGAGGGTGGTGCCATAGCCAAACAGAATGTCCATATCTTCCCGGCTCAGATGAACGTGGCGGTTAGAGATGCCAACGGGGATACGCAACGTCTGTGCGGCGAGTGGGGCACCGGCCGCCGCCCCGGGGCCACGGGCCTTGAGTTCCTGAAGAATTTCCCGGGTGATTAATTCGGCTTGCTGCTGGGTGTCATTCATAGCGTCAACAACCTGAAAGTGATGAAAGGAGCGATACAAGCATATTCAGTCCCGCGTTGGCCTTTTTGCTGTTGCGCAGGACTTTTTTGACGGTCCGCCGGGCGCAGGACAATCTTGTCCAGATTTAGCCGGCGATGGCGGTCAGCAAGCGGTCTACATCAGCGGCGCGGGGCTGGCAGGGATTGGTTTGCGTGCAGCCATCCCCTAAGGTCGCCGCGATCAGCGCCTGACGCAGGGATTCCACAGCCGTCCGGTCTTTTCCCAGCGCCTGCAGTGTGGCGGGAATACCAAAATGGTGATTCATATCGCGAATGCTGCCGATTAGCGCGCGCAGAGTTTGCTCCGGCGTGGCGGCCTGGATGCCCATAATGGCGGCGCATTTCAGGTATCTCATCCGCGCGTGCGGGGCGTGGCGGGCATTGTGCTCAATAATCAACGGCAGCAGCATGGCGTTAATTTTGCCGTGTGGGATATGCAACATCCCGCCGATAGCGTGCGCCATACCGTGCACTAATCCCAGCCCCGCCGAATTAAACGCCATGCCGGCCATGCAGGAGGCGTTGTGCATATGGCCCCGCGCCGCAATATTATTCTCATCGCTAAAAACGTCGGGCAGGTGTTGCCAGACCAGCGCAATGGCTTTCTCGGCGAGCGCGTCGCTAAAATCATTGGCCCCCGTCGAAACCAGCGCCTCAATGGCGTGGGTCAGGACGTCCATGCCGGTATCCACCGCGACCTGACGAGGAACCGAGAGAACCAGGTTTGGGTCAAGGATGGCGCAGTCCGGGATCAGTTCATCGGCAATCAGCGGATATTTTCGGCCGTTTTGCGGATCGGAGATGATGGCGTAGGAGGTGACTTCGGAACCGGAACCGCTGGTGGTCGGAATGGCGATAAGTTCTATGGCGTGGCCGGGGAGGAACTCTTCCAGCGTAACCTTGATCCCTTTAGCGGCATCAAGAGCGGAGCCGCCGCCCAGCGCGATAATGACCTGCGGTTTAAAACTTTTAAACTGTGCGGCGCCGGCGTGCAGGATCTCCACGCTCGGGTCGGGTTTCACCTCGCTAAAAATAGAGACGCAGGCCTGCGGCATTTCATTAATCAGGTCGCGTGTTTTACCGGAGCTCACCATAAAGCTGTCGGTCACAATCGCCACCTTTTTATGGTTCAGCCGACGCAAGGTTTGAATTGCGTTTTCACCAAAATAGACGTCAGGAAGAGAAAAGAAATAGCTCGCTATCTTTCGATTACCTTATCCGTTGGGCGGATTGCGGGGAGGCAAATGCCGGATGTAAAAAGAGAGCGTATTGTGTCATGGGGGGATGAATAAGAAGCTGGCTATGCTTGTGCTAAGTCAGGATTTCGTTGCGGTACTCTTTTATTGCGGACAAAAAAGTGCAGGGGGGCATCGCGCCAGCGATGGTCTCTGGCCCTGATACGGGTCGGGACCGGAATTCTGGTATGCGTGAGGCGCTGGCGGTGCTGAGGCCAGGTGATAGTTTCTACGCTGAAGGCATTGCGTGCCCCTACTATGCTGTCGCGGCATGTGTTCCCGATCTGTTCGCTCCGCCGTTGCGGGTTAACGTCCTGCCACTGCCCGGCGTTGTTGCGGTCAGATGAGCGGTTTCAACTTCTCCTGTCTGCCCGACATGGGTTTTGTTGCCATTCCGCAATGAGCCACCGTTACCCTCTCCAGGTGAAAAATATTCACCGGCTCATGCCAGTCTGCGGGCATAGCGCCAGCAGATGCTGGCGCTTATCATCCCTGAACCCTTACAGGTCAGAGCAGGATAAAAGATGAGAAAGCCAGAAGATATCGTATTCCCCGCCGGGCAGCAGGCGCTGTATGAGCAAAACCGTTACTCTCCGGCGGTTAAATCCGGCGATTTTCTGTTTGTTTCCGGTCAGGTAGGAAGTCGGGAAGATGGTTCAGCGGAACCCGGGCTGGAGCAGGAGATCCGCCGGGCGTTCGATAACCTTAATGCGGTGCTGGCGGCCGCAGATTGTACGTTTGCCGATGTGGTTGATGTCACCATCTATCTGGTCGATGCGCAATCGACTCTCGACACGCTCTGGAAGGTGTTGCCGGAATACTGGGGAGATGCCCCCTGGCCGACGCTGACGGGCGTCGGCGTGAGCTGGCTATATGGCTTCCGTTTTGAAATCAAGGTCACCGCCCGCTTGCCCTCGCGGCAATGAAAATCGGTTCCGCTCTTTAATGAGATCGATCAGTGCGCGCAGGCTGGCGGGCATATGTCGGTTGGCCGGAAACCAGAGGCACAAACCCGGAATCGGCGGGCACCATGGCTCAAGTACGGTGACCAGTCGGCCATCCGCCAGCGCTGCGCGGGCGTGTACATCCGGGACATACGCGATCCCCAGACCGTTGATCGCGGCGTCTACCATCAGCGGCGAACTGTTTAGCGTCAGCGTTCCGGGCACATCCAGCAGGATGCTTTGACCGTGGCGGGAAAACTCCCAGCGGTAGCGTTTACCGCTGGGTAAACGCTGGCGAATGCACTGATGATGGGCCAGATCGTCCGGGCTCGCGGGAGCAGGATGCTGGCGCAGGTACGACGGCGACGCCACCGCCAGAAACCGCACATCTTCGCCAAAACGCACGGCCACCATATCCGCAGGGACGTCTTCCGCCAGACGGATCCCCGCATCAAAACCTTCGGCGACAATATCTACCAGCCGGCCATCTACCACCAGATCCAGCGACACGCCGGGATACCGTGTCATATAGTCCGGCACAATTGTCTGCAGCAGCAGGTGAATAGCTTCCTCTCCGCCATTGATACGCAGCGTGCCCACGGCCTGTCCTTGGGTATCGGCGATCTCTTCCAGCGCTTGTTCCAGCCCGTTGAGGTGCGGTGAAATGCGCCGCAGCAGCGCCTCTCCGGCCTCGGTCAGCGCCACGCTGCGGGTGGTGCGATGTAACAGACGGACGCCCAGACGCGATTCCAGCCCGCGAATGGCATGGCTTAACGTGGAACGAGTCACGCCGGAAAAATCGGCTGCACGACGAAAACTACGCTGTTCCGCTACGGCGATAAAGGCTTTCAGATCGGAAAGCGTCGGGGTTTTAACTGGTGATTTCATTTCACCTCTTCATGCCATTTGTTGAGTCTTATCGTGCTAATCATCATGCCATATCCTGTATCGGCGAGTTAAAGACTTTTCTGGAGGATAACGATGAGCAGCAAAACCTGGTTAATTACCGGTACTTCAACCGGTCTCGGACGCCTGATGACGGAGCGCCTGCTGGCGCGGGGCGACAAAGTGATTGCTACCCTACGCAAATCCGGCGCGCTGGATGATCTGCAGGCGCAATACAATGGGCGGCTTCATATCCTGCTGCTGGACGTTACGGATACTGACGCTGTACTCCGGACGGTGCAGCAGGCATTCGACTTCGCCGGGCGTATCGATGTGCTGGTCAGTAATGCGGGATACGGGCTCTTCGGCGCGGCGGAGGAGGTGAGCGATGCCCAGATTGACCGGCAGATTGCCACCAATCTCATCGGCCCGATTCAGCTTATTCGGGCCGCGTTACCCGCTCTGCGTCGGCAGGGAGGCGGACGTATTGTGCAGATATCGTCAGAAGGCGGGCAGATTGCCTGGCCGAATTTCAGCCTTTATCACGCTACCAAATGGGGGATTGAAGGATTTATTGAATCCGTCGCCCAGGAAGTGGCGCCTTTTGGCATCGATTTTATGATTGCCGAGCCCGGCCCGACGGCGACGAATTTTGCGGGCGGACTGGATACGGCTTCGCCGATGGCTTGTTATGACAACACGCCCGCCGGCGAAGTGCGTCGCGGTCTGGCGCAGGGAACTCTCGCTATTAACGGCGATGCGTCAAAAACCGTCGCTGTCATCATCGATGCCGCGAGTGGGGAAGCGCCGCCGTTTCGCCTGGCGCTGGGCAGTAAGGCGTACCGATCTATCAACGAGGCGCTGAACAGTCGGTTACAGGTGCTGGAGGATACCCGCGCGCTGGCGCTAAGTGTGGATAAAGATGCGTGATTGTCCGTGGGTAATATACACACCATCTGCAAAGAAGCAGGAGCGAGCATTTTTATTTCGTTTGGTTTTTACTGAAAACAACCGTTCTGCCGCTGAAATCTTAGCTGCCGCAGCTAACCTGCTGGTAAAGGTAAGCGCTGCTTGATGAGATAAGTGAATTGGGCCGGATGGTGAGTTTTTATGCCCGCTTTTCGTTCATCGCTGCACCAGCAGCGTGCGCAAAATGATTAAAATTCCTTTTTTTGCCTGAAAGTTAATCATATCTGCAGATAAAAAGAAAATTCCTCCTGGCAAGCCTTTTGCAATAGTACCTGGTGAATTTTAATTTTATCTTTTTGGGATGAGTAAATATGAAATTTAGCGCATTACTGGCAATGGCATTGCTGACAATAAGTACTTTCGCGTTAAGTGAGACGCATCTGCCGCATATTGTAATCCTTGCTACTGGCGGTACCATCGCCGGCTCGGCGGCGAGTAATACTCAGACTACAGGATATAAAGCCGGCGCAATTGGCGTACAGACGTTGATTAATGCCGTGCCTGAGATGAGTAAAGTGGCTCGCGTTGATGGAGAGCAGCTGGCAAACATTGGCAGTGAAAATATGACCAGCGAGATAATCCTCAAGCTATCAAAACGCGTCAACGAGCTGTTGGCCCGCGATGATGTGGATGGGGTCGTGATTACCCACGGAACGGACACCCTTGATGAGACGCCTTACTTCCTTAACCTGACCGTAAAAAGCAACAAGCCGGTGGTGTTTACGGCCGCGATGCGTCCGGCAACGGCAATCAGCGCGGATGGCCCGATGAATCTGCTGGAAGCGGTGACTGTAGCGGCTGACCCGGAGGCGAAAGGACGTGGAGTGATGGTGGTTCTTAACGATCGCATCGGCGCCGCCCGTTTTGTCACCAAAACCAATGCCACGACACTGGATACCTTCAAAGCGCCGGAAGAGGGGTATCTCGGGGTGATGGTGAGCGGTAAACCGCAGTTTGAAACCCGTGTTGATAAAATTCACACTGTACGCTCGGTATTTGATGTGCGTAACCTTAACGCATTGCCAAAAGTGGTCATTATCTACGGCTATCAGGACGACCCTGAATATATGTACGACGCGGCGATTGCGCATCATGTAGACGGTATTATTTATGCAGGCACCGGCGCGGGGTCGGTCTCTGTACGCAGTGCTGCGGGAATCAAAAAGGCGGAAAAAGCCGGTATCGTGGTTGTTCGCGCCTCACGTACGGGGAGCGGTGTTGTTCCGGTTGATGACGGCCAGCCTGGACTGGTGTCCGATTCGCTTAACCCGGCAAAAGCGCGAATTTTGCTGATGACGGCACTGACCCAAACTAAAAATCCGCAGCTCATTCAGCAATATTTTCACACTTACTAATTTCATCCGGAGATAGTTCCGGACCGGCCATAGCCGGGGTGGCCCCTGTTCGGGGCTACCCCTTTGTTTAACTGATGCCTGTGTTGATAGTCACCGATATGCTCCCGTATTCCGGGCCTCCGCTCCAGCGGCAGGGCAGGATCGGGGGGGGGCACCTGCGGCGTGGTGACGCTTTCCAGACGACAGAGCCGGATTATCTCAGTCAACGCTGGCTTGAATCGGGTTGGCTCCCACCACGACTGGCTTGCGCGTATGCTCATATTTCTGCCGCGCTTTCATGTAATGTGCCGGTGCGATGAAAATAAAAAAATCCACGCAATGGCGTGGATTTTATGGGTTTTTATGGTTTCCATGAGATTCAGTGAAACCTCACGAGAAAATAAAAACGATTAGACGTTGAACAGGAAGTTCATGACGTCGCCATCTTTAACGATGTAGTCTTTCCCTTCGGCGCGCATCTTGCCGGCTTCTTTTGCCCCTTGCTCACCTTTGTAAGTGATAAAGTCTTCATAGGCGATGGTCTGGGCGCGGATAAAGCCTTTTTCGAAGTCGGTGTGGATTTTACCTGCCGCCTGCGGAGCGGTCGCGCCCACAGGGATAGTCCACGCGCGAACTTCTTTGACGCCCGCGGTAAAGTAGGTCTGCAGGTTCAGCAGCTCGTAACCGGCACGGATCACGCGGTTCAGGCCCGGCTCTTCAAGACCCAGCTCGGCCATGAACTCATCGCGGTCGGCATCGTCCAGTTCAGCGATATCAGACTCGACAGCAGCGCACACGGCGACCACTACGGAGCCTTCAGCTGCGGCGATCTCACGAACTTTATCGAGGTACGGGTTGTTCTCAAAACCGTCTTCATTGACGTTAGCGATGTACATGGTTGGCTTCAGCGTCAGGAAGCTCAGGTATTTGATAGCGGCCTTGTCTTCTTCGGTCAGGTTTTTCAGCGCGCGCAGCATGCCGGCGTTTTCCAGCTGCGGCAGGCATTTTTCCAGCGCCGCCAGCTCGGCTTTCGCGTCTTTATCGCCGCCTTTAGCTTTCTTCTGTACGCGGTGAATCGCGCGTTCGCAGGTATCGAGGTCGGAAAGCGCCAGCTCGGTGTTGATCACATCGATGTCGTCTGCCGGATCCACTTTGTTATTCACGTGGATGATGTTGTCGTTCTCGAAGCAGCGCACCACGTGACCGATAGCTTCGGTTTCACGGATGTTGGTCAGGAACTGGTTACCCAGACCTTCGCCTTTGGACGCGCCTTTCACCAGGCCCGCGATGTCGACGAATTCCATGGTGGTCGGCAGAATGCGCTGTGGTTTGACGATTTCAGCCAGCTTGTCCAGACGCGGATCGGGCATCGGCACGACACCGGTGTTCGGCTCAATGGTACAGAAGGGGAAGTTGGCCGCTTCAATACCCGCTTTGGTGAGCGCATTGAACAGGGTGGATTTGCCGACGTTGGGCAAACCGACGATACCGCATTTGAATCCCATGATTTAAATCACCTTAATCTTTGGATAATCAACCCGTTACACTGAACAGATTGCAGAAAAGTAAATAGCTTTGCCTATTATACACGGTGCGCGGCAAAAATTCCGCACGTCGACCGGTTATTGCGCTTTAAAAGCGTGTAAACGGTTGGTCGCTTTGGTGAGACCTTCTTTCAGCCACACCTCGGTGCAACGCGCCGCTTCGTCCACGGCTTCATCAATCAGTTTCTGTTCGCTCGCCGGCGGTTTACCCAGCACAAAGCCGACAACTTTGTTTTTATCGCCCGGATGGCCGATTCCGACACGTAAGCGATGAAAGTTGGGGTTATTGCCCAGCTTGCTGATGATATCTTTCAGACCGTTGTGGCCGCCGTGGCCGCCGCCGAGCTTAAATTTTGCCACCCCGGGCGGCAGATCCAGCTCATCGTGCGCCACCAGAATCTCATCCGGATTAATGCGGTAGAAGGTGGCAATGGCCGCCACGGCTTTGCCGCTGAGGTTCATAAAGGTGGTCGGGACCAACAGGCGGACATCTTCGCCGGCAAGGTTAATCCGCGAAGTGTAGCCGAAGAATTTGCTCTCTTCGCGCAGCGGGGCGCGATGGCGGTCAGCCAGTAAATCTACGTACCAGGCGCCAGCATTGTGCCGGGTCGCCGCGTATTCTGCGCCGGGGTTTGCCAGGCCGACAATCAGTTTTATCGTCACTTTTCTATCCTGCTTGGGTCGTTCTCTGGCGCGTAGTGTACTGTTTGCCGAGGCGGTTGACAAAATTCTGCCGCCACAACGGCGGGGAAAGAGATAATTACCCTTATGAACCATTAGAATTTGATGTTGTTCAGTAAGTTATTTGTAAGTTTTTGTTGATTTGATATTAACTAATGTGATCACCGACGCAATCAACCTTATCCCCATTGTCTATACTAGACCTATAAGTTTTGGGGATATTCCCAGGTAGCCCAAGGTTCCGGAGGTGACATATGAAACGCAGAAACGCTTCGTTACTCGGTAATGTACTGATGGGTTTAGGATTGGTCGTCATGGTTGTTGGCGTTGGTTACTCTATTTTAAACCAGCTTCCGCAGCTTGACCTACCGCAGTTCTTCGCTCATGGCGCGATATTAAGTATTTTTGTCGGCGCCGTTCTCTGGCTCGCAGGGGCGCGCGTTGGCGGGCATGAACAGGTTAGCGACAGATACTGGTGGGTCCGCCATTACGATAAACGCTGCCGTCGCGATCAGCACCGCCATAGCTAAACCGGTTCCTCGCCCCGGCCGTCTCGCGGCGGGTGCGCTTACATAAACTGTTCATCTGCAGCCAGCTGCCCGCCCGGTAGCTGGCTGTTTTATTTTCGCGTCGCCTCTTTTCTTCAGAACAACGCATTTGCTGCCCGGGTTACGCCTTCACGATAAAATACCCTCTCTTTAACACTTGACCCTGACGTAACGTCAGGCGGCAGAGTGGCGCTATGGTCGAACAACAGGAGCAGTTATGTTAATTCAGGTGGGTGAACTGGCGAGACGCGCCGGAATGACCGTCCGCACGCTACATCACTATGAACAAACGGGGCTGCTGATGCCGTCGGCCAGAAGCACGGCGGGTTACCGGCTCTATAACCTGGCGGCGGTTCAGCGTCTGCATATGATTAAGGCGCTGACGCAGACCGGGCTGGAGCTCGCTACTATCAAGGACTACCTTGACCAGGACTCGTTTTCCCTGTCGGACCTGCTGGTACAGCAGATCTCGACGCTGGATAAACAGCTGCGCGCGGTCTCCACGCTGCGCGAACGGCTGGTTCAGCTGCGCGATGAGCTGGCATGCGGTAACGAGCCTGACCTGGAGTCCTGGCTACAGACGCTGGAGTTAATGAAAATGTACGATCGTTGGTTTAGTCCCCAGGAATTACAGGCGCTGCCGTTTGCGGAGCAGGATCAGCAGCGCAACCAGATCTGGCTGGCGCTGGTGACGGAAGTTCGCCAGTTGCTTGCCGAGGCGTGTCCGGCGGACGATCCGCGGGCCATGGCGCTGGCGACCCGCTGGATGGCGCGCCTGGAGCTGGATACGGCCGGGCGGCCGGAGTTTCTCACCCGCCTGAATGAAATGCACGTCGCTGAACCGCAAATGCGCGAGCAAACCGGAATCACCGTGGATGTTGTGGACTACATTACCCGCGCTTTTGCCGAGAGTAAGCTGGCTATCTGGGCGCGTTATCTGAATGCTGATGAGCTGGCTTTCACTCGCGCGCACTATTTTGATCGACTGATGGAGTGGCCTGCGCTGGTGACGGCGCTGCACGAGGCCTGTCGCGAGCATTGCGACCCGGCTTCTCCAGCGGGGCAGGCGCTGGCCAGGCAGTGGCTGGCGTTGTTTCAGTCCTATGCCGGAACCCATCCTCACACCCAGCAGAAATTCCGCCTGGCGATGGAGCGCGAACCGCATCTGATGAAAGGGACCTGGATGACGCCTGAGGTGCTCGGCTGGCTCCAGCAGGCGATTGGCGTGATGATGACGCAGGCGAGCTCGCCCGCGTCACGGTAGTTAAATGTCTGCCAGAGCGGCAGCACGGTCGGGATAGAAGCTCAGGCGCCCTGGAATCGGCTGAACGCCCGCCCGTGCCAGGGTGCGCAGCGGCTGAAACTCGAGATTCGAGACGCGCAGTTCACAGCCTTCCGGCAGTTTGTTGACGAAACGCTGGAAGGCATCCAGTCCGCCGGCATCCAGTACCGGCACCGCATCCCACTTCAGGACCACGATCCGCTTACCGGCAATCCGCGTCTCCAGATCGTTAAACAGCCCTTCGGCAGCGGCAAAGAAGAGGGGGCCGATAACCCGCAGGACCAGCACGTCGTCGGGCACATCAACATTGACCGGCGCCAGATGGGTCATGCGCGCAATGCGGCGCATAAACAGCAGCGAGGCCAGCACGATACCGACGCTGATAGCGATGACCATATCAAACAGTACGGTCAGCGACATGCACATCAGCATCACCACGATGTCGTCCTTCGGCGCGTAGCGCAGCAAATTCACCACCTTGTGCGCTTCGCTCATATTCCACGCTACCATCAGCAGCAGCGCCGCCATCGCAGACAGCGGAAGCCAGGAGAGCAGCGGCGCCAGCACCAGCAGCGCCATAATGACCAGCAGCGCATGAATCACGGCGGATACCGGCGATGTTGCGCCGGCGCGGACGTTAGCCGCTGAACGGGCAATGGCGGCGGTGGCAGTAATACCGCCAAAGAAAGGGGCGATGATATTGCCGAGACCCTGGCCTATCAGTTCGCTGTTGGCTTTGTGCTTCGTGCCGGTCATCCCGTCGAGGACCACCGCACACAGCAGTGATTCAATCGCGCCGAGCATCGCCATCGAGAAGGCCGCCGGCAGCAGCGCCTGTAGTGACGCCCAGCTGAGCGTAAAATCGGAGCCAGGCATATCCCACGGCAGCACCAGCTGCGGCAGCAGCTGCGGGATCCCGTTACCCTGGCTACCGTCAGCCAGAATATAGTGGAACTGAGAGCCGATAGTCGCGACGTGGCCCCCCATCAGATTGACGATTGCCATCACCGCACAGCCCGCCAGCAGCGCAGGCAGGTGGCCGGGCAGGCGGATCCCCAGACGCGGCCACAGGATCAGCGTGCCAAGGGTGACAACGCCAATCGCCGCATCGCCAGGATTAGCCGTCGGCAGCGCCATCACCAGGGCGGCGACTTTCTGCAGATAGTGCTCGGGAACGTGCGCCATCTGCAGACCAAGAAAATCTTTTATCTGCATGGTACCGATAGTGATACCAATACCGGAGGTAAACCCGAGGGTAACGGATAGCGGAATATATTCAATTAACCGGCCAAAGCGGGCGAGGCCGAAAAGAATTAAAAAGACCCCGGACATCAACGTCGCCACCAGCAGTCCGGCCAGGCCAAACTGCTGTGACACCGGATAGAGGATCACCACAAAGGCGGCGGTTGGCCCGGATACGCTAAAGCGCGAGCCGCCGGTGAGGGCGATAATAATCCCGGCGACGGCGGCAGTATAAAGTCCATACTGCGGCGCGACACCGCTGCCAATAGCCAACGCCATTGCCAGAGGAATGGCAATAATCCCGACCGTGATCCCGGCGATCAGATCGCGGGTGAAACGGGCTAGCGTGTATTTTTCTTTCCAGCAAGCATCGATGAGGGCGCGGAAAGGCATCACATGTGAGGAAAATAATCTGTTCACAATAATGTTTCATCCATGAGCGCATCATCTGTCAACTAAATGGCAGGTGAAGGAGGCAATGGTCATACAAATTGGTTTAAGAGACAAAAAAACCCGCCGCAGCGGGTTTTTTGGCCGGGCTCGATTAATGTTCGAACATAGCAGAGATAGATTCTTCGTTGCTGATACGACGAATCGCTTCTGCCAGCATGCCAGACAGCGTCAGCGTACGCACTTTTTCCAGCGCTTTGATTTCCGGCGCCAGCGGAATAGTATCGCAGACGACGAATTCATCAATCACAGAGTTTTTAATGTTCTGGATAGCATTGCCGGAGAAGATCGGGTGAGTGGCGTAGGCAAATACGCGTTTCGCACCACGCTCTTTCAGCGCTTCAGCTGCTTTACACAGCGTGCCGCCGGTATCGATCATATCGTCAACCATCACGCAGTCGCGGCCGGCAACGTCACCGATGATGTGCATCACCTGAGAAACGTTAGCGCGCGGACGGCGTTTGTCGATGATAGCCATATCGGTATCGTTCAGCAGTTTGGCGATAGCGCGAGCACGCACCACGCCGCCGATGTCCGGAGAAACCACGATCGGGTTATCCAGGTTCAGCTGCAGCATATCTTCCAGCAGAATAGGGCTGCCGAATACGTTATCAACCGGAACGTCGAAGAAGCCCTGGATCTGTTCTGCATGCAGGTCAACGGTCAGTACGCGGTCAACGCCAACGCTGGACAGGAAATCGGCAACCACTTTCGCGGTAATCGGCACACGCGCAGAACGCACACGACGGTCCTGACGAGCATAGCCGAAATAAGGGATAACAGCGGTGATACGACCCGCCGAAGCGCGACGCAGAGCATCAACCATAACAACCAGTTCCATCAGGTTGTCGTTGGTGGGAGCACAAGTGGACTGGATGATGAAAATATCACCACCGCGTACGTTTTCATTGATTTGTACGCTGACTTCGCCGTCGCTAAAACGACCTACAGCGGCGTCGCCAAGAGAAGTGTACAGGCGGTTGGCAATACGTTGTGCTAGTTCCGGGGTGGCGTTACCAGCAAAAAGCTTCATATCAGGCACGAGAAGAACCTCAGGCATGCGTCCAGTGGTGGATGAAAAGCGCCAGAAACCGTGCGGGCGGCACTCTTCTATCCAGGCGGTGTATTTAAAGAGAACGATGCAACGTCTGGAACAGGGTGACGTTGTCACCGTTACTCAATTTGCCCGGCGTACTAAGGTAATTCGTGCAAAAAAGCAGAACTACCTGGGTAGGGCTAGCTTGAGCGGGGAGATATTAACTCCTCGCGCTACAAAGCCTTGTAGCCATTCCGGGGCTTGCTCCAGCACCTGACGAGCGGCAGATTCGGTGTCAAATTCAGCAAAGACACAGGCTCCTGTGCCTGTCAGGCGCGACGGCGCATATTCTAACAGCCAGGAAAGCGCCGCATCAACCTCGCGAAAACGTTTTCTTGCGATAACCTCGCAATCATTGCGAAATTCACATTTTAGTAACGTACTTATTGACCTTACCGGGGTGTTTCGTGGTAGCTCGGGGTCGCGGAAAATGGTCGGCGTCGGAATACTGACTCCGGGATGAGCGACCAGGTACCACTTTTCTGGCGGTTCGACCGGCGTCAGGATCTCACCAATGCCCTCGGCAAAGGCGGCGTGGCCGCGCACGAATACCGGCACATCGGCGCCAAGACTCAGCCCCAGCGTCGCCAGTTGCTCTTCCGACAAACCACAGCCCCACAGATGATTCAGCGCCACCAGTACCGTCGCGGCGTTGGACGAGCCGCCGCCCAGACCGCCGCCCATCGGCAGACGCTTGTCGATGCTGATATCGGCGCCGCTACCGGGAGGAAGCTGTCCGGATGCCGTCGCCGCCTGCATCAGCAGCCTTGCGGCGCGAATAATCAGATTCTCTTCATCGGCTACGCCGGCAACCGGCGTCAGCAGGCGCAGCGCGCCGTCATGACGCGGTTCGATCGTTAAGGTATCGCCATAGTCAAGGAACTGAAACAGCGTCTGCAGGGTGTGATAACCATCGGCGCGCTGTCCAGTGATGTACAAAAACAGGTTCAGCTTTGCAGGAGAGGGCCAGCGGGTCATCATTTCACAATCCAGTTATCCATTTTCAGCTTGATACGCTGACTGCCGTTATTCAGCTCCATGTTGGCCGGCAGCGATGGCTGGGTATCGCTGGTATAGCCGCCGTAGGTGACGTGCCAGGTTTTGCCGTTCTGGGTATAGTTCAGTTCGCTCAGGCGGTATTTATCGTCAAGCGAGTAGTCGGTGGCATCGCCCGGCAGGCCGACGATCCACTGGCGCAGGCTGTTTAGCGGAATCGGCATCCCGGTCAGGCGGCCAATCATCTCTTCGGCATCGGTCGCCGTATAGGTCTGGCCCTTGTTATCGATCAGCGTCACGCTGCCCGGCTGGGCGGTCAGCGACAGTTCGGTGCTGCCTAACGGGTTGGTCAGCAGCAGGCGATAGCGATCCTGGCCGGTTTGCTGCCAGAAGAAGCGGGCGTAAACTTTTTGTTCATCGGAGAGGTAAGCGAAGGCGCCGCGGGTCTGGTACTGGCTCAGATTGCGGACATCCTGCTGGTGCTGACGCCACTGAGGAGAGTCAGGGCTTTTGCCAGGGCCTTTCGGGGCGGTGAGTGTACAGGCGGTCAGGACCAGGCTTGCCAGCGGTAACAGGCGGAGCAGTCGATTCATAATGATGACAAATCCTTGATGTCTACAGTGAAATCCGGCGACGGGGTGGTACGCACACGATTTGTGTAGCGGGTTACAATTATAACCCTTAATGCTAGCGTTGCCCGGCGATAGCGTCTACGTTCAAATTGTCTGAAATCAAAAAATTACCGTTAATGGCTTTTAAGCCCGATGCCTATTACTCCAAAAGGGGAGCGTCTCTTTTATTGATTCCGCGCATCCTGTATGATGCGCTCAGACTAACCTTAGCAACGCTGGTACTACTCCCTCACAATGACCCTTTTAGCTCTTGGCATTAATCACAAAACAGCCCCGGTCGCGCTGCGAGAACGCGTAACGTTTTCGCCGGACACGCTCGATAAGGCGCTGGAGAGCTTGCTGGCTCAGCCAATGGTGCAGGGCGGTGTGGTGCTGTCGACCTGTAACCGCACGGAGCTGTATCTCAGCGTTGAAGAACAGGATAATCTGCAGGAAGCGCTCATCCGCTGGCTGTGTGATTACCACCATCTTAATGAAGAAGACCTGCGTAAAAGCCTGTACTGGCACCAGGATAATGATGCGGTCAGCCACCTGATGCGCGTCGCCAGCGGCCTCGATTCGCTGGTGCTCGGCGAACCGCAGATTCTGGGGCAGGTCAAAAAAGCCTTCGCCGATTCCAGCCGCGGTCACCTCAACGTCAGCGAACTGGAGCGGATGTTCCAGAAGTCGTTCTCGGTGGCAAAACGCGTGCGGACCGAAACCGATATCGGCGCCAGCGCGGTTTCAGTGGCTTTCGCCGCCTGTACCCTGGCGCGACAAATCTTCGAATCCCTTTCAAGCGTGACGGTGCTGCTGGTCGGCGCCGGGGAAACCATCGAACTGGTGGCGCGTCATCTGCGTGAACACAACGTGCACAACATGGTGATTGCTAACCGTACCCGCGAGCGCGCGCAGGCTCTGGCCGAGGAGGTCGGTGCCGAGGTTATCGCCCTGAGCGATATCGACGAGCGGCTGAAAGAGGCCGACATTATTATTAGTTCGACCGCCAGCCCGCTGCCGATTATCGGCAAGGGGATGGTGGAGCGTGCGCTGAAGGCGCGGCGTAATCAGCCGATGCTGCTGGTTGATATCGCGGTGCCTCGCGATGTCGAACCCGAAGTGGGTAAGCTGGCGAACGCCTATCTGTACAGCGTGGACGACCTGCAAAACATCATTCAGCATAACCTGGCGCAGCGTAAAGCCGCGGCGGTACAGGCGGAAACGATCGTCGAGCAGGAAACCAGCGAATTTATGGCCTGGCTGCGTGCCCAGAGCGCCAGCGAGACTATCCGCGAATATCGTTCCCAGTCCGAGCAGGTCCGTGAGGAGCTGACGGCGAAAGCGCTGGCTGCGCTGGAGCAGGGCGGCGATGCGCAGGAAATCATGCAGGATCTGGCGCGTAAACTGACCAATCGCCTGATCCACGCACCAACCAAATCTCTTCAGCAGGCAGCCCGTGACGGGGATGATGAACGCCTGCATATTCTGCGCAACAGCCTCGGGCTGGAATAGCGCACATTTCTCTTTTTTCAGGACAGGGTGAATTCACGCCTATGAAGCCTTCTATTGTTGCCAAACTGGAAGCTCTGTACGAACGCCATGAGGAAGTTCAGGCGCTGCTGGGTGATGCTGCGACCATCGCCGATCAGGATCGATTCCGCGCGCTGTCGCGGGAATATGCGCAGCTGAGCGACGTGGCGCGCTGCTATACCGAATGGCGCCAGGTGCAGGACGATATCGAAACTGCACAGATGATGCTCGACGATGCGGAAATGCGCGAAATGGCGCAGGAAGAACTGCGCGACGCGAAAGCGAAAAGCGAGGAGATGGAGCAACAGCTGCAGGTGCTGCTGCTGCCGAAGGATCCGGATGATGAACGCAACGCCTTTGTCGAAGTCCGCGCCGGTACCGGCGGTGATGAAGCGGCGCTGTTTGCCGGCGATCTGTTCCGTATGTACAGCCGTTACGCCGAATCCCGCCGCTGGCGCGTGGAGATCATGAGCGCCAACGAAGGCGAACATGGCGGTTATAAAGAGGTGATTGCCAAAATCAGCGGCGATGGCGTGTATGGTCGTCTGAAATTTGAGTCCGGCGGTCATCGCGTACAGCGCGTGCCGGCCACCGAATCCCAGGGGCGTATTCACACCTCCGCCTGTACCGTGGCGGTGATGCCGGAGCTGCCGGAAGCCGAAATGCCGGATATCAACCCGGGCGATTTGCGTATTGATACTTTCCGCTCCTCCGGGGCCGGCGGTCAGCACGTTAACACCACCGATTCGGCGATCCGTATTACCCACTTACCGACCGGGATAGTGGTGGAGTGCCAGGACGAGCGTTCGCAGCACAAAAACAAAGCCAAAGCGCTGTCGGTGCTCGGCGCGCGTATTCGCGCGGCGGAAATCGCTAAGCGTCAGCAGGCGGAAGCGTCAACCCGTCGTAACCTGCTGGGCAGCGGCGATCGCAGCGATCGCAACCGCACCTATAACTTCCCGCAGGGCCGCGTGACCGACCACCGCATCAACCTGACCCTCTACCGTCTGGACGAAGCGATGGAAGGGAAACTGGATATGCTGATTGAGCCGATTGTTCAGGAATATCAGGCCGATCAGCTGGCAGCGCTTTCCGAGCAGGAATGATGACCTTTCAACAGTGGCTGGCGCAGGCGATTGCCCGACTGAGCGCGAGTGAAAGCCCGCGACGCGACGCCGAGATCCTGTTAGGGCACGTCACCGGCAGGGCGCGGACCTGGCTCCTCGCCTTCGGTGAGACGGTGCTGACGCTGGAACAGCAGGCGCAGCTGGAGACGCTGCTGAGCCGCCGCCAGCGCGGCGAGCCGGTGGCCCATCTGGTGGGCGAGCGTGAGTTCTGGTCGCTGCCGCTGCTGGTTTCCCCCGCAACGCTCATTCCGCGCCCGGATACCGAATGCCTCGTCGAGCAGGCGCTGGCGCGGCTGCCGGCCACGCCGTGCCGGATTCTGGATTTAGGTACCGGCACCGGCGCGATCGCCCTGGCGTTGGCCAGTGAACGCCCGGACTGCCAGGTCACGGCGGTGGATTTCATGCCCGATGCGGCGGCATTAGCCGCGCGTAACGCCGAGCGCCTTGCCATCACGAACGTTAGCGTCCTGCAAAGCCACTGGTTCAGCGCGCTGGCCGGGCAGCGGTTCACCATGATTGTCAGCAACCCGCCCTATATCGACGAAACCGATCCGCATCTTGAGCAGGGCGATGTTCGTTTTGAGCCAAAAACGGCGCTGGTTGCTGCCGATAACGGCCTTGCCGACCTCGCGCATATCATCCGGGAAGGACGCCGTTTCCTGACCTCCGATGGCGTGATGCTGCTGGAACACGGCTGGAAGCAGGGGGACGCGGTACGGGCGCTGTTCCGGGAAGCGGGTTACCACGATGTGACGACCTGCCGTGACTACGGCGATAACGATCGCCTGACGACAGGGCGATTTTCCGGCATGGAGAAAGCGGGCATATGAATCTGTTTAGCGCGGTGCTGTATCTGCATATAGCGTGTGTGGTGGTTTCCGTCAGTTTATTTACCTTACGCTACTGGTGGACCTACAGCGGCAATGCCCGGCTGAACCAGCGCTGGGTGCGCATTGCGCCGCACTGCAGCGACACGCTGTTATTTCTGAGCGGCGCAGGATTAATGGCCATAACGCACTATCTGCCTTTCACTGAAGACGGCTCATGGCTGACTGAAAAGCTGTTTGGCGTTATTATTTACATCGCATTGGGTTTTATCGCGCTGGGCCGTCGTCGCCCGCGCAGCCAGCAGAGCCGGTTTATTGCCTTTCTGCTGGCTTTGGTGGTGTTGTTCATCATCATACAACTCGCCATTACAAGAACACCGTTACTGGGGTAAGTCATGAGGTCATTAGCTGATTTCGAATTTAATAAAGCGCCATTGTGCGATGGCATGGTCCTCATTTCTGAATTAATCCGCGACGATTTTCCGACGCACTATGTGCAGGATGAACTGGAGCGGCTGCTGGGTCTGGCGCAGGAGGAAATTGCCTCTTCCTGGGATCAGGAGCGTCAGCTGGAGCGGCTGCTGGAGCTGTTCTACCATGAGTGGGGCTTTCGCGATTCCCACGGCGTTTACCGGCTGTCTGATGCTTTGTGGATCGACAAAGTCCTGATTAATCGTCAGGGGAGCGCGGCGTCATTAGGCGCTATCGTCCTGTGGATTGCTCAGCGCCTGTCGCTGCCGCTGGTCCCGGTTATCTTCCCGACGCAGCTGCTGCTGCGCGCCGACCCGGAAACCAGCGAAGAGATGTGGCTGATTAACCCGTTCAACGGTGAAACGCTCAACGAACACACGCTGGAAGTCTGGCTGAAGGGCAATATTAGCCCGGTTGCCGAGCTGTTCAACGAGGATCTCGACGAGGCGGATAACGCCGAAGTGATCCACAAGCTGCTCGACACCTTAAAATCGGCGCTGATGGAAGAGCGGCAGATGGAGCTGGCCCTGCGCGCCAGCGAAGCGCTGCTGCAGTTTAATCCGGAGGATCCGTATGAGATCCGCGATCGCGGGCTGATCTACGCCCAGCTTGAGTGCGATCATGTTGCGCTGCTGGACCTGAACTATTTCGTCGAACAGTGTCCGGAGGACCCGATCAGCGAAATGATCCGCGCGCAAATTAACACCATTTCGCATAAACAAATTACTCTTCACTAATCTGGAATGAATCCGGTTACACCCTGATAAGGCGATCTTATGAAACAAAAAGTGGTTAGCATTGGTGATATCAACGTAGCAAACGACCTGCCTTTCGTCCTGTTTGGTGGGATGAACGTGCTGGAATCCCGCGATCTCGCGATGCGCATCTGCGAACACTATGTGACCGTCACGCAGAAGCTGGGCATTCCTTACGTGTTCAAAGCCTCTTTTGATAAAGCCAACCGTTCTTCCATTCACTCCTATCGTGGTCCGGGTCTGGAAGAAGGGATGAAAATTTTCCAGGAGCTGAAGCAGACCTTCGGCGTGAAAATCATCACCGACGTTCATGAAGCAAGCCAGGCGCAGCCGGTTGCCGACGTGGTTGACGTTATCCAGCTGCCGGCATTCCTGGCGCGCCAGACCGACCTGGTCGAAGCGATGGCAAAAACCGGCGCGGTGATCAACGTGAAGAAACCGCAGTTTGTCAGCCCGGGCCAGATGGGTAACATCGTCGACAAGTTTATCGAAGGCGGCAACGACAAAGTTATCCTCTGCGATCGCGGGGCGAACTTCGGCTATGACAACCTGGTTGTCGACATGCTGGGCTTTGGGGTGATGAAGAAAGTATCTAACAACTCGCCGGTTATCTTCGACGTGACCCACGCGCTGCAGTGCCGCGACCCGTTTGGCGCCGCGTCCAGCGGTCGTCGTGCTCAGGTGACCGAGCTGGCGCGTGCCGGTATGGCAACGGGCCTGGCAGGCCTGTTCCTCGAAGCGCATCCGGACCCGGAACATGCGAAATGCGACGGCCCGTCCGCGCTGCCGCTGGCTAAACTGGAGCCATTCCTGAAGCAGATCAAAGCAATTGACGATCTGGTGAAGAACTTTGAAGAGCTGGATACCAGCAACTAATTCATCGCTCCTGAACGCGAAAAGCCTGCCCGTTGTAAAACCGGCAGGCTTTTTTTTGCGCCAGTAACGGCGCAGAACTCTCCCCGGTCGACGCCGGGGAAGAGCGGTCAGGCAAAAATGGTCATTAGATAAGCGGCGAAGAGCGCCAGGTGCGCGGCGCCGTTCAGCACATTGGTGCGTCCGGTAGAGAAGGAGATCTGGCACAACAGCAGCGAGGCGACCATCACAATCATTTCCGGTGCGCCAAGCCCGAATTGCAGCTCATTGCCGGTTAAGAAGGCGATTAAGGTGACCACCGGCACGGTCAGCGAAATCGTCGCCAGCACCGAACCGAAGAACAGGTTCATCGCGCGCTGCACCTGATTGTTGAGTACCGCTTTCAATGCACCGAGTCCTTCCGGCGAGAGAATCAGCAGCGCGACCAGGAAACCGGTAAAGGCCACCGGCGCGTTCATGCTGGTCAGCAGCGTCTCCAGCGGGTTCGCATTCATCTTAGTGACCGCGATAACCGCGACCAGGTGAATTAACAGCCACGCGGTGTGCCAGGCGCTGCTGTGGGCGGACGGTTTGCCGTGATGCGGGTCGTCGTCGTCGCCGTCGTCTTCATGCTCATAAATAAACAGGCTCTGGTGCGTTTTGGTCTGAATCAACAGAAATACGCCGTACATGGCGGCGGAAATCAGCGCAACCAGCAGCGCCTGCCCGGTGCTGAAATTCGCGCCCGGTAGCGCCATCGGAAAGACCAGCACAATAATCGCCAGCGGAAACAGGGCGATGAGATACTGCTTAATACCAAACAAATTCATGTACTGGGTGGCGAATTTACGTCCGCCCAGCAGCAGGGCAAAGCCGACCAGGCCGCCGGTGACAATCATAATGATTGAATAGAGCGTATCGCGCATCAGCGTCGGGGCTGCGTCGCCGGTGGCCATTAATGCAGAAATCAGGCTGACTTCAAGAATCACCACGGAAAGACTTAAAATTAACGAACCGTACGGCTCGCCGAGGCGGTGGGCGAGAACGTCCGCGTGGCGTACAACGCTGAATGCGCTACACAGAATACCCACTAAGGCCAGAATGTTAATGCCAATGACCGCTGGCAGTGACTGACTACTTCCGAAGAAGATAAGCACCGCCAGCGCCAGAATCGGGAAAACAAGCGATGTCTCCTTGTGGCGGGTTTTCACCGCCTCATGTACATGCGTCATGAACCATCTCCATTTATGCAGGTGTTATAATTATAGATACCGTAAGTAGATAAAATAACAGACATTTTGCTATCTGAATTGTTTTTTTACTTAAATTTACGGCTATTGGTAACTAATGCCTTGAGATTGTCATAACTTATCATTATTGCGATTTTGTATTTATTATTCAGACAATTACTAAAAATGCTTCTGGATTATATCCCGCCTTGAAAACCCGGAATTAGCGTCCCAGACTTATCTTTTTACCACCATCCGGAGGTGCATATGCCTTATCGCAGTAAACAAGCGCTACCCGATAGCGTCCGGCACGTGTTGCCGGCGCATGCCCAGGAGATCTATAAAGAAGCGTTTAATAGCGCCTGGGAGCAGTATAAGCACCAGGCGGACCGGCGGGACGACGCCAGCCGTGAAGAGACGGCGCATAAGGTCGCCTGGGCGGCGGTCAAGAATGACTATCAAAAAGGAGACGATGATAAGTGGCATAAGAAAAAATAATCGTTCCTGCTGCCTCATCTGCTGCTCCGCGCCTTGCCAGCGTGTCGTTCATTGCTTATTGTCGATGAAAGCTGGATAATAATTCGGCAATATTTCACGGATGCCATCAGATAATCGCCGGGAAGCGGGCAGTGGCGGAGGTAGTAGAAAGTGTTAACTCGTGATTTCTTAATCAATGCGGATTGTAAGACGGCGTTTGGTGCTATTGAGGAATCGCTTCTCTGGTCGGCAGAGCAACGGGCCGCTTCCCTGGCGGCAACGCTGGCCTGTCGTCCGGATGCTGGCTCAGTATGGATTTTTGGCTACGGTTCGCTGATGTGGAACCCGGCTCTTGAGTATCGCGAAACCTGTACCGGTACGCTTCCGGGCTGGCACCGCGCCTTCTGCCTGCGGCTGACCGCCGGGCGCGGCAGCGCCTGCCAGCCGGGGCGCATGCTGGCGCTGAAAGAGGGCGGGCGTACCACCGGCGTGGCCTATCGACTCCCTGATGAGACGCTGGAAGAGGAGCTGACGCTGCTGTGGAAGCGGGAGATGATCACCGGGTGCTATCTGCCGACCTGGTGTAAGCTGGAGCTCGATGACGGGCGGACGGTGAACGCGCTGGTGTTTATTATGGATCCTCGTCATCCGCTGTTCGAACCGGATACCCGCGCCCAGGTCATTGCGCCGCTGATCGCTAAAGCCAGCGGGCCGCTCGGCACCAATGCCCAGTACCTGTTCTCTCTGGATCAGGAGCTACGCAAACTCGGTATGCACGATGATTGTCTTGACGATCTGGTCGGGACGGTACGGACGCTGCTGGGAAAAAACAGCCAGCCGGGGCTGGCCTGAAAAATGCCCGGGCTATCCCGGGCAGGTGATATCAGGCGGGAACGTAGCTAATGGAGTGCTCCAGTGACTGGCTGTGGCTATCGATCAGTACGTTCCAGGTGCCGTTATACGGCACGGTCAGATAGGCGCTGTCGCGATCCTGGACGCTCAGAATATCCGTATGGCTGTCGCCGGCAGCCTTCGCGCTCATCAGGTGAATATGGCAGCGTTCAGAACAACGAACCACCAGCGTATCACCGCCAAACAACATCAAACTTGCTTTAACCATCGCCATTTATCTACCCCGTTGTTGTCTGTCTACAGCATCCTGCCTGCTCAATCCCGCGCGTGATATTGTTCACACTTTACTCATGGCATAACACCAAATGGGGAGCAGACGAATGCTGATTTTGATCAAAAAAAGGGATAAAGATTAAACAAAAATGATGTTGTGCCTGAAAGCATTCAGCTGACTTAGTTTTTTGATTAACAAACGCTGCCTCGGTGATATTAAATCCCGCCAGAGGCCCTCTTTTCAGAAGGTCAGGATTTTATCGGCCGCCAGCGTCCACTGCGCCAGCTCCACCAGAGTGCCAATCTCCACGCCGTCAATCAGCGGCAGCGCGGTGATCCCGCGGCCGTCGGCGCAGGTTTTGCACAATTTCACCGGGACATTCTGGGCGGTGAGGATCTCCAGCATTTGCTGAATGTTATAGCCTTCCGCCGGCTTTTGTCCGCGCAGGCCTGCCGTCACCGCGTCAGACATTAAAAACAGTTTCAGATCGAGTTCAGACTGCTGTTCGCGCAGGGCAATCGCCAGACGCAGGCTATTAAACAGCGATTCGCTACCGTAGGCAGCACCGTTGGCGATAATCACAATACTTTGCATAAGGACTCCTTGGTATAAGGCACGGTTATTGCTTGTGGTTAAAGTATAAAGCGTTGACCCGGGAGGGGGTATGAATAATACGGCTGGCATCTCGCCTGAGGCCAACAGGTGGTTTCACCGCGCGCGGCAGCTGCAAAAAGAGCAGCTACGCCAGCTGGCGCAGCAGGGTACGCTGGCAAGCCGGATAAGCGCGCTGGTACACATGCTACAGTGCGAACGCGGTGCGTCCAACCTTTGGCTCTGCTCCGCTGGACGGCTCTATGCCGCGGAGTGCCGGGCGGGCTCGGCACTGGTGGATGAGCAGCTTATCGCCTTTCGCGAGGCGCTGGAAGCGGTGCGGGAGTGCGCCAGCGGCGCGCTATGCTGGCGGATTGCCAGCGCGCTCTGGTACCTGGAGCAGTTGCTGACGCTGCGCCACGCCGTGCGCGGCCGCGCTATCATCGCCGAAGAGGCGACAAACCAGTTTAGTCGCATTATCCGCCACTTATTAAATATTGTCCCGCAGCTCAACGACAGCATTGACGACCCGCAAATTGCCGGGCGCATGGTGGCGCTCTACAGCTTTATGCAGGGGAAAGAGCTGGTGGGGCAGGAGCGCGCGCTGGGGGCATCCGGCTTTGCCCGCGGCCAGTTTAGCGATGAGCTCCGCCAGCTGCTGGTGGACAGAATCGATGGTCAGCAGCCCTGTTTTGACAGCTTCCAGGCGCTGGCGGAGGCGCCGCAGACTGCGCTGTTTATGACCCAGTGCCAGGCCAGTCTGGAAATTGAGCAGCTGCGGCGGATCGCCTGTACCCGACAGCCCCCGGCAGATGAGGGGGAGACGGCGCTGCGTTGGTTTTGCGCCCAGACGCAGCGTCTGGAGCAGATGCGAGGTCTGGAAGAGCGGCTGATTGACGACCTGCTGAGCGTTGCCGATAACCTGCTCAGCGGCGAAGCGCCGCCCGCCAGCTGGCCGGAGGAAGAGGGTGATGACGGCATCGCGCGCCGTCTCGATAAACAGCTGCTGCCGCTGGTTCGCCAGCAGGCCCTTGAGCTCCAGCAGCTCTCCGGGCAACTGGCCTCGCTAAAAGATACGCTCGAAGAGCGCAAGCTGATTGAAAAAGCGAAAAGCGTGCTGATGGTTCATCAGGGAATGCAGGAAGAGCAGGCCTGGCAGGCGTTGCGGAAAATGGCTATGGATAAGAATCAGAGGATGGTGGAAATCGCCCGCGCGCTGCTGACGGTAAAGGCGTTGTGGTCCATAACCCCAAAGGAGTAGATGCACGATGGTTGGGCAGCGGCTGCCTGTCAGCGGTGCAATGAGCGGCGGGAAGCCGCCCGGCGCACAGCGGAAAACGGCCTGACACCGCCTCTGTGAACATTGGCATCTGTTTTGCAATATCCTGCAGACAACGGTTAATGCGTTAAATCGTTCAGTAAACAATTTTGGGCAACAGGCCAACGGCGGTTTGTGTGTCCATGGATAAAGGCGTCCTGCAGTGCATCAGCACTGTCGGGCGCTTTTTTTTTGCGTGTTCTGGAGCGGGTATGGGCGATAAATTTTCGATTTCACGACGGCATTTTTTACAGGCAGGCGCCGCGCTGGGCGGGGCGATGTTGTTGCCCGGCGTGATGCAGAGCGCATGGGCGGCAGGATCCGATAAGCCGGAGCAATCTACCGTACGAGTCGGATTTATTCCGCTGACGGACTGCGCGCCGATCGCGATCGCGTCGCTGAAAGGGTTCGATAAAAAATATGGCATTACCCTGGTACCGACCAAAGAAGCCAGCTGGGCGGCGGTGCGCGACAAACTGATCGCCGGTGAACTCGATGCGGCACACATTCTCTACGGCCTGCTGTATGGCCTCGAACTGGGGATCGCCGGCAAGCCGCACGCAATGGCAAACCTGATGACCCTCAACCGCAATGGCCAGGCGATTACGCTCTCCAGCGACCTGCGGGAGAAAGGGGTGACCGACCTCGGGGGGGTGAAACGGCTGATCGGCCAGCGCGCGCCGGGCAGCTACACCTTTGCCCACACCTTTCCCACCGGGACGCACGCGATGTGGCTCTATTACTGGCTGGCCAGCGGTGGCATCGACCCGTTTACGGACGTACGCACCGTGGTGGTGCCGCCGCCGCAAATGGTGATGAACATGCGTATCGGCAACATGGTTGGTTTTTGCGTCGGCGAACCGTGGAACGCGCGGGCGATCAACGACCGTATCGGTTTTACCGCAGCCACTTCGCAGGCCATCTGGCCGGAACACCCGGAAAAAATTCTCGGCACCCGCAGCGAATGGGTCGAACGCAATCCGAACACCGCCCGCGCGCTGGTCGCGGCGGTGCTGGATGCGGCGCGCTGGATTGACGCCTCGGAAGAGAACAAACGAGAGACGGCGCGCATTCTGGCAAAACGCGCCTGGCTGAATACCAAAGAGCAGTATCTCACCGGACGGATGCTCGGGGAGTACGACAACGGGCTGGGACAGCGCTGGCAGGACGCACACCCGATTCGCTTTTACGACCAGGGAGAGGTGAGTTTTCCCTGGCTGTCGGACGGAATGTGGTTTTTAACCCAGTTCCGCCGCTGGGGATTACTAAAAACGGCCCCGGATTATCAGGCGGTGGCCGGGCGCATCAACCGCATTGACGTCTGGAAAGAGGCGGCGCAGGCGGTGGGCGGCATCTCTACGCCGGCTGCGCTCATGCGCAGCAGCACATTAATAGACGGTACGGTCTGGACGGGGGCCGATCCGGAAGGTTACGCCCGCGGCTTCGCGATTCAACGTAAGGGGGCATGAAATGAAACACGCGCACAGTACGCAACCTGTTATTGCCACAGAAAAAACGCCGGGCGAAGTGATTGTCCTGCCACCGGTACAGGTCCGACGTCCGACGCCGCCCGTCAGGCGCTGGCTACGTGAAACCGTACAGCGGCTCCTGCCACCCCTGCTCGGGCTGGGGCTGCTGTTGCTCTGCTGGCAGCTGGCGGCGATCAACGGCAAGGGCTTTCCGACGCCGCTGAGTACGCTCGATTCCGCGCTGACCCTGTTTGCCGATCCTTTCTATCAGGACGGGCCGAACGACATGGGCATCGGCTGGAACGTGTTGGCGTCACTGCAGCGGGTGGCGGTGGGCTTTGGGCTGGCGGCGCTGGTGGGGATCCCGCTGGGCTTTTTGATTGGCCGCTCGCTGTTCTTTGCCCGCATGTTTAATCCGCTGATTGCGCTGCTGCGCCCGGTCAGTCCGCTGGCGTGGCTGCCTATTGGCCTGCTGCTGTTCCAGAAGGCGGAGCCGGCATCGAGCTGGACCATTTTTATCTGCTCTATCTGGCCAATGGTGATTAACACTGCCGAAGGGGTACGCCGCATTCCGCAGGATTATCTCAACGTGGCTCGCGTTTTACAGCTGTCGGAGTGGACGGTGATGCGGCGCATTCTCTTCCCGGCCGTGCTGCCCGCGGTGCTGACCGGCGTGCGTCTCTCTATTGGCATTGCCTGGCTGGTGATCGTCGCTGCTGAAATGCTGACCGGCGGCCTGGGGATCGGCTTCTGGATCTGGAATGAATGGAACAATCTCAACGTGGAAAACATCATCATCGCCATCGTCATTATCGGCGTCGTCGGCCTGCTGCTGGAGCAGGGGCTGATGTTGATCGCTCGTCGCTTCAGCTGGCAAGAAAAATAGGAGAATCGCTATGAAACCATTAATTCAGGTGCAGGCCGTCAGCCAGCGCTTCCATACCGCCAGCGGCGAATTTCTGGCCCTGCAAAACGTCTCTTTCGACATTTATGAAGGGGAGACCGTGAGCCTGATTGGCCACTCAGGATGCGGTAAATCCACGCTGCTGAACCTGATTGCCGGCATTACCTTACCCACGGAAGGCGGACTGCTGTGTGATAACCGCGAAATCGCCGGGCCGGGTCCCGAGCGCGCGGTAGTCTTCCAGAACCACTCCCTGCTGCCGTGGCTGACCTGCTTTGACAACGTGGCGCTGGCGGTCGACCAGGTTTTTCGCCGCACCATGAGCAAAGCCGAGCGCAAGGCGTGGATCGAACACAACCTTGAGCGGGTGCAAATGGGTCATGCGCTGCACAAGCGTCCGGGGGAGATCTCCGGCGGCATGAAGCAGCGGGTAGGGATTGCCAGAGCGCTGGCGATGAAGCCGAAGGTGCTGCTGCTGGATGAACCGTTTGGCGCGCTCGATGCCTTGACCCGCGCCCATTTGCAGGATGCGGTGATGCAGATTCAGCAGGCGCTGAACACCACCATCGTGATGATTACCCATGATGTTGATGAGGCGGTGCTGCTCTCTGACCGCGTCATGATGATGACCAACGGCCCGGCGGCGACGGTGGGCGAGATTCTCGCTATCGACCTGCCCCGGCCGCGTAATCGTGTTCAGCTGGCGGATGACAGCCGTTATCACCACCTGCGTCAGCAGATTCTCCATTTCCTCTACGAAAAACAGCCGAAGGCGGCGTAAGGGGCGGCGATGAAGCGGCGACTGGTGATTATCGGCAATGGTATGGCGGCCACCCGGCTGGCGGAGACGCTGGTGGCGCGGGGGGGCGACAAATTTCAGATAGTGATTATCGGGGATGAACCCTGGCAGGCCTATAACCGTATCCAGCTGTCACCGGTACTGGGTGGGGAAAAAACGCTGGCGCAAACGCGGCTGCTGCCAGAGGAGTGGTATCACCAGCACGGCGTGACGGTACGCAACGATGAATCGGTGCTGGCGGTGGAGATAACGACGCGAACGCTGCGCACCACCCGCGGCGAGCTCTCCTGGGATGAGCTGATTTTCGCCACCGGTTCACAGGCGTTCATCCCGCCGCTGCCCGGTGTGGCGCTGCCGCACGTCTACGCATTTCGCACCTTTGCCGATGTGGCCGCCATTCTGGCAACCGGCGGCCCGGCGGTCGTGATCGGCGGTGGGGTGCTCGGCGTCGAGGCTGCGGCTGCGTTACGACGTCATGGTGACAATGTCACTTTGCTGCATCGCGGCGACCGGCTGATGGAACAGCAAACCGATGCCTTTGCCGGTCAGCAGCTACAGCAACAGCTGGAGGAGCGAGGGATCCAGTGCGTCACCGGCTGCGGGATTGCCGCGATTCGCGAGCATGAGGTTGTGCTGGAGGATGGCCGGGCGTTTGCCGCCAGTCGCGTAGTGCTGGCGACCGGCGTGCGCCCCAACATTCAGCTGGCGCAGCGAAGCGGCCTGGCCTGTCGGCGCGGCATTATCGTGGACCGTCAGCTGGCGACCGCGCTGCCGGGGGTTAGCGCTCTTGGCGAATGTTGCGAAATTGACGGCCAGACCTGGGGACTGGTGGCGCCCTGTCTGCGCCAGGCTGAGGTGCTGGCCGGGCGGCTATGCGGCACGCCGGAGGCGGATTTTCACTGGCAGGATAGCGGTACCCGCCTGAAAGTCACCGGCATCGCGCTGTTCAGCGCCGGCGATCCGCAGGCCAGCGACCACGATGAGATCTGGACCAGCTGGGACCCGCTGGCCCGCCACTACCGCCGTCTGCTGGTCCGCGACGGCAAACTACAGGCTGTTTTGCTGCTGGGCGACTGCGCAAATGCCGCGCCGCTCACCGCGCTGCTGGCTACCCCCGCGCAGCCAGACTGGCTTTTTGATCCTTCTTCAACGCAGCCGCGCGCTGCAGGTGAATTTTCTATGACAAAACCTGTTTTGGTGCTGGTCGGACACGGCATGGTCGGCCACCATTTTCTCGAGCAATGCGTCAGCCGTAACCTGCATCAACAGTTTCGGATCGTGGTGTTTGGCGAAGAGCGTTACGCCGCCTACGACCGGGTGCATTTATCAGAATATTTTGCCGGTCGTAGCGCGGAATCGCTGTCGCTGGTGGACGGCGATTTCTTCGCCCGGCACGGAATTGAACTGCGGCTGTCCGAGACGATTACGGCCATTGACCGTGAAGCGCGGGTGGTACGCGATACCTGCGGCCATGAAACCCACTGGGATAAACTGGTGCTGGCGACCGGCTCATATCCATTCGTTCCGCCGGTGCCGGGCCACGATCTGGAGGGCTGTTTCGTCTACCGCACCCTCGACGACCTCGACCGTATTGCCGCCTGCGCCAGCAGCGCAAAACGCGGGGTGGTGATTGGCGGCGGGCTGCTGGGGCTGGAGGCCGCCAACGCGCTCAGACAGCTGGGGCTGGAAACCCACGTGGTGGAGTTTGCGCCGAATCTGATGGCGGTCCAGCTGGATAGCCCGGGCGCCGCGATGCTGCGGGAGAAAATCAATGATATTGGCGTCGGTGTCCATACCAGCAAGACGACTCAGAGTATTGCGCGCGGTGACAATGGCCTGGTGCTGAACTTTGCCGATGGCGGATCGCTGGCTACCGACATGGTGGTCTTTTCCGCCGGGATTCGTCCTCAGGATACGCTGGCGCGCGGCAGCGGACTGATGGTAGGAGAACGCGGCGGGATCGTCATCGACAATCAGTGCCGCACCTCCGATCCGCAGGTGCTGGCGATTGGCGAATGTGCCCTGTGGCAGGACAAAATCTATGGCCTGGTGGCGCCGGGCTACCAGATGGCGAGAACGGCGGCGGCAATGTTGGCTGGAGAAGAGGCGAGCTTCAGCGGCGCCGATATGAGCACCAAACTGAAACTGCTGGGCATCGATGTAGCCTCTTTCGGCGACGCCCAGGGACGCACGCCCGGTAGCCAGAGCTACCAGTGGACGGATGGTCCGGGGCAAATCTACAAGAAAATTGTCGTCTGCCAGCAGAACAAAACGCTGCTGGGCGGCGTGCTGGTGGGCGATGCCAGCGATTACGCCACGCTGCTGCAAATGATGTTGAACGCGATGGCGCTGCCCGCGCGCCCGGAAAGCCTGATTCTGCCGGTGCAGGAGGGGAGCGCGCCAAAAGCGCTGGGGGTAGCGGCGCTGCCGGACAGCGCGCAGATCTGCTCGTGCCACAACGTCACTAAAGGTGATATCTGCCGGGCGGTCAGCGCGGGCGCCAGCGATATCCCGGCGATAAAAAGCTGTACCCGGGCGGCGACCGGTTGCGGTGGATGCAGCGCGCTGGTCAAGCAGGTGATGGAATATCAGCTCTCGGCGCAGGGCGTGGAAGTGAAAAAAGATATCTGCGAACACTTTCCGTGGTCGCGTCAGGAGATCTATCACCTCGTGCGCGTGAATCATATCCACACCTTTGATCAGCTGATTAGTCGTTACGGTCAGGGACACGGCTGCGAAATCTGTAAGCCGCTGGTGGCTTCAGTTCTGGCCTCCTGCTGGAATGAGTATCTGCTGAAACCGGCGCATTTACCGCTGCAGGATACCAATGACCGCTACTTCGCCAATATTCAGAAAGATGGCACCTATTCAGTGGTCCCGCGTATGGCGGCAGGCGAAGTGACGCCGGACGGACTGATTGCCATCGGACAAATTGCCAAACGCTACCAGCTGTACAGCAAAATTACCGGTGGCCAGCGTATCGATCTGTTTGGCGCCCGGCTCGAAGAGCTGCCGGCTATCTGGCGCGAGCTGGCGGAGGCCGGCTTTGAAACCGGTCACGCCTACGGCAAGTCGCTGCGAACGGTGAAATCCTGCGTCGGCTCGACCTGGTGTCGCTACGGCGTTCAGGACTCGACGGCGCTGGCGGTCACCCTTGAACATCGTTACAAAGGATTGCGTGCGCCGCACAAGATCAAAATGGCGGTCTCCGGTTGTACTCGCGAATGCGCCGAGGCGCAGGGGAAAGATATCGGGGTGATTGCCACGGAAAAAGGCTGGAATCTTTACGTCTGCGGCAACGGCGGGATGAAGCCGCGACATGGCGATCTGTTTGCCAGCGACCTCGACGGCGCGACGCTGATCCGCACGGTTGATCGGCTGCTGATGTTCTATATTCGCACTGCCGACCGGCTGCAGCGAACCAGCACCTGGATGGATAACCTCGAAGGCGGAATCGACTACCTGCGCGAGGTGATCCTGGAAGACAGCCTCGGGATTGGCGAAGAGCTGGAGCAGGAGATGGCGCGGGTGGTGGCGAGCTACCAGTGTGAATGGCAGACCACTCTGAACGATCCGCAGCGGCTGGCGCTGTTCCGTTCCTATGTTAACAGCGATCGGCCGGATGAGGCCGTGCAGCGGCAAATGTTGCGCGGTCAGCCTCAGCCGGTCATCGCGCCGGTACGCCGCGAAGGTGAGGTGTCGACCCGGCCATGGCAGGCCATTTGCGAACTGGCGGCGATTCCCGCCCAGGCCGGGATCGGCGCGCGGCTGGGCGAACGGCAGATTGCGCTGTTTCGTTTTGGCGAACAGGTTTATGCCCTCGACAACCTGGAGCCCGGTAGCGACGCCAACGTGCTGTCGCGCGGTATGCTGGGCGATGCCGGCGGGGAGCCGATGGTCATTTCGCCGCTGTATAAACATCGTATCCGGCTGCGCGACGGGCGTCCCTGCGATGGCGGTGAACCGATGGTCCGCGCCTGGCCGGTGAAGATCGAAAACGGCACGGTGTGGGTCGGGAACCAGCTTCTGCTGGCGCGTGCGGAGGCCTCCTGATGGATGAAATCCGCACCACCTGTCCCTATTGCGGCGTGGGCTGCGGCGTGCTGGCACGAAGGGAGGAAAATGGCCAGGTCAGCGTGCGCGGCGATGAGCACCATCCGGCAAACCTGGGACGCCTGTGCGTAAAGGGCGCGGCGCTCGGCGAAACCACTGGCCTGGAGGGGCGATTGCTGAGGCCTGAGCTGGAGGGGGAACCTGTCAGCTGGTCACGGGCGCTGACGGTTGCCGGTAGCCGGCTGCGGCAAATCATTGAGCAACACGGGCCGCAGGCGGTGGCGTTTTACGCCTCCGGACAGCTGCTCACCGAGGACTACTACGCGGCGAATAAACTGATGAAGGGATTTATCGGCGCCGCCAATATCGATACCAATTCCCGGCTCTGTATGTCCTCGGCGGTGACCGGATATAAGCGCGCCTTTGGCGCCGACGTGGTGCCGTGCAGCTATGAGGACGTGGAAAACAGCGATCTGGTGGTGCTGGTGGGTTCGAACGCCGCCTGGGCGCATCCGGTGCTCTATCAGCGGCTGGTTCAGGCGAAACGTGATAATCCGCGGATGAAAGTGGTGGTGATTGATCCGCGTCGAACCGCCACCTGCGATATCGCCGATAGCCACCTGGCGGTTGCGCCCGGCAGCGATGGCGGACTGTTTGTCGGTTTACTGAGCGCCATTGCCGAGGCCGGTGCGCTGACGGGCGATTTTCGCGACCAGGCGCAGGCGCTGGCCGCCGCTGCAGCCTGGGACTCGGCACAGGTGGCCGAATTCTGCGGGCTGGACATGGAGCAGGTCGCCGGGTTCTATCGTGATTTCATCGCTGCGCCGCGGGCGATAACGCTCTACACCATGGGGATCAATCAGTCGGCCAGCGGTAGCGACAAGTGTAATGCCATTATTAACGTCCACCTCGCCAGCGGGAAGTACGGGCGTTCGGGCTGCGGGCCGTTTTCGCTGACCGGACAGCCAAATGCGATGGGCGGCCGCGAGGTGGGCGGCCTGGCGACGATGCTGGCTGCCCATATGAATTTTGAGCCGCAGGATCTGCACCGGCTGTCGCGCTTTTGGGGCAGCGAACGGCTGGCGCAGACGCCGGGACTGACGGCGGTGGACCTGTTTGCCGCCATTGGCCGCGGTGAGGTGAAAGCGGTGTGGATTATGGGCACCAATCCGGTGGTGTCGCTGCCGGACAGCCTTGCCGTCAGCCAGGCGCTGGCCGGCTGTCCGCTGGTGATCGTTTCCGAAGTGAGCGCCCGGACGGATACGGCAGCGTTTGCCCATATCCGTTTCCCGGCGCTGGCGTGGGGAGAAAAAAATGGCACCGTCACCAACTCGGAACGCCGTATTTCCCGTCAGCGCAGCTTTCTGCCGCCGCCGGGGGAAGCCAAAGCCGACTGGTGGATAATCGCGCGCATGGCCGAACAGCTCGGCTTTGGCGCCGCCTTTGCCTGGCGCCATCCGCACGAAGTCTTTAGCGAGCATGCCGCGCTTTCGGGGTTTGAAAATAACGGCCAACGGGCGTTCGATATCGGTGGGCTGGCGGATCTCAGCCGTGAGGCGTGGGACAACCTGGCGCCGGTTCGCTGGCCGGTCAGCCGCAGCGGCAGCGGTCTTGATTTACAGCAGGGCTGGCACGGCGATGGCAAATTGCGCATGGTGCCGGTGACGCCCCAGGCCACGCGTGCCGCGACCGACGCCTTTTATCCGCTGATCCTCAATAGCGGCCGCATTCGCGATCAGTGGCACACTATGACCCGTACCGGCAGCGTGCCGCGCCTGATGCAGCATATTGCCGAACCGATCGTGGAGATCGCGCCAGCGGATGCCCGACGCCTGCAGCTGCGCGAGGGAGAACTGGCGCGAATCTGGTCGCGCAATGGAGTGATGGTGGCCAAAACGGTGGTCAGCCGCGGGCAGCGTCCCGGCTCGCTGTTTGTGCCGATGCACTGGAATAATCAGTTTGCCCGACGGGGGCGGGTCAACGACCTGCTGTCGGCGGTAACGGATCCCTGGTCCGGACAGCCGGAAAGCAAACAGGTGGCGGTGGCGATTGCACCCTGGCGTCCCGCCTGGCACGGTGAACTATTTTGTCGCCAGCCGGTTCCGCTGCCGGTCGCGGTCCACTGGCGTCGGCGGGCCGCGCTGGCGGTAAACCATCTCTCTTTAGCCGGAGAACACCCTCCGCAGGGATGGCTAACCGACTGGTGTCGTCAGCAGGAGTGGCAGATACAAACCGCGCAGGCCGGGGCAGTATGGAGCCTGCTGGCCTGGCATGAGGGAAGGCTGATGTTGGGCTGGTGGAGCAATCCTGGCGAGCCGCAAATCGATGCCGGGTGGATCGCCGATGCGTTTCACTCTCCGCCGCAGACGCCCGAGCAGCGGCACGCGCTGCTCGGCGGGAGAAAAAGCGGCGAGACAGCCCCTGCGGGGCGGATTGTCTGCAGCTGCATGAGTATTGGTGAACGCGCGATTGGTGAGGCCATCGCCAGCGGTTGCCGCACGGTCGGCGAACTGGGCAAGGTGCTGAAATGCGGTACCAACTGCGGCTCTTGTATTCCCGAGCTCAAAGCGCTGCTGGCAGAGGAGCAGATACGGGCATGAGGTTCGGGTTATTCCTGGAATTGCCTTTGGGGCTACGGGAGAGGGAAAAAAACGGTAAACTTAAAGACTGTCATTATCCTACGTGAGCCAATGTAACCGATTTAATGCCTGTGTCGTACCGCGTGACCCCACTCCTTTCAATACTCCTGCTGCTGGCAGGCGTTCCTGCTCGTGCCCTGCAGGGAAATACGGCGTTCAGTGAAAAACAGGCGGCGCTGCCGGATCTGGGGATTGCGCCGCAGGTGGATGACGACGCCCGCCATTTTGCCGAAGTCGCGAAAAAGTTTGGTGAGGCCAGCATGAGCGATAATGGCCTGACGACCGGCGAACAGGCGCGAATGATGGCCATCGGCAAGCTTGGCAATGAGCTGAGTCATCAGCTGGAAAACTGGCTCTCGCCGTGGGGCAATGCCAATGTCGATCTGCGGGTGGATAAAGAAGGCAACTTCACCGGCAGTCAGGGCAGCTGGTTTATCCCGCTGCAGGATAACGGCGATTACCTGACCTGGAATCAGTATTCCGTCACCCGGCGGGAAAACGATCTGGTGGGGAACATCGGTCTGGGACAGCGCTGGCGAACGGGCGACTGGCTGCTGGGCTATAACTCGTTCTACGACAAAGTGCTGGGTGAAAACATGGCGCGAGGCAGCCTTGGTGCCGAAGCCTGGGGCGAATATTTGCGCCTGTCGGCCAACTATTACCATCCCGTCGGGAGCTGGCAGCAGGGCGAAAGCCTGACCCAGGAACAGCGGATGGCAAGCGGCTACGATGTCACCGCCCAGGCGCGGCTACCGTTCTATCAGCATATTAATACCAGCGTCAGCGTCGAGCAGTACTTTGGCGATAGCGTCGACCTGTTCCATTCCGGTACCGGCTACCGTAACCCGGTGGCGGTGTCGGTGGGGCTGAACTATACCCCCGTGCCGTTAGTGACTATGACCGCAAAACATAAGCAGGGCGAAAGCGGGCTCAGTCAAAACAACGTCGGACTGAATCTGAACTACCGTTTTGGCGTGCCGCTTAAACAGCAGCTGGCGGCCGATGAGGTGGCGGTCAGCCGCTCCTTGCGCGGCAGTCGTTACGACAGCCCGGAGCGCGATCATTTACCGGTGGTCGAGTATCGTCAGCGTAAATCGCTGTCGGTCTACCTGGCGACGCCGCCGTGGGATTTACAGCCGGGGGAGACGGTTCAGCTGAAGCTGCAAATTCGTAGCCTGCATGGGATAAAGTCGCTGAAATGGCAAGGCGATACGCAGTCGCTGAGCTTAACGTCTCCCGTGGATACCCGCAGCCCGGACGGCTGGAGCGTGATTCTTCCGGCCTGGAACAGCGAGCCGGGAGCGACCAATCTGTGGCATCTGTCGGTGGTCGTGGAAGACAAAACGGGTCAGCGCGTTTCATCCAATGAGATCGCGCTGGCGCTGACCGAGCCGCTGGTCAAATTCTCGGCCGACGGCGTCATCTGGCGGGATGCTCCTTAGAAAATCCGCTCCTGGTGTACCCATACCGCCGCTTCAACACGTGATTTCAGCTTCATTTTCTTCAGCATATGCTTAACGTGCACCTTCACGGTACTCTCGGTTATCTCCAGACGACGGGCGATCATTTTGTTCGGCAGCCCCTGGGCGATGAGCTTGAGAATATCCCGCTCGCGCGGCGTCAGCTGGCTGATATCGCGGTCTGAGGTGGCGCGGTTGGCGCGCAGGCTGGCAGCCAGCACCGGCGTGAGCGCTTCGCTGAGGACCATCTCGCCTGCCGCGGCCTGCTGCAACGCTTTTAAGAGATCTTCTGGCTCCATGTCTTTCAGCAGGTAGCCGTCAGCGCCGCGTTTGAGGGCGGTGACCACATCTTCTTCGTGGTTAGAGACGCTGAATACCACGATTCGGCCGGAGAGCGACTTTTCACGCAGCTTATCGAGGGTTTCCAGACCGTTCATGCCGGGCATGTTGAGATCCAGCAGGATCAGATCGGGGTCCAGCGTCTCCGCGAGGGCGATACCTTGTTCACCGTTGCTGGCCTCGCCAATAACCTGAATATCGCTGGCCATACTGACCAGCTGTTTGACGCCGGTGCGCAGCATCGGATGATCGTCAATGAGAAGGATGGTGGCCCGTTCCTGTTGACTCATAGGGTTCTCCTTATTGGATTGAAAACGATTTTTCCGGGATAAAAGTGACGACCACTTCGGTACCGCCGTTTTCCCGGCGACGAACCTGACAGTCTCCGCGCAAACTCTGGGCGCGATCCCGCATGATAATTAAGCCGTAATGGTTGCTTCGTTCCGCCTGATCGGGCACGCCGCGGCCGTTGTCTGCAACCACCAGCCGTACCTGGTTGTCCCGTAGCGAAACGGTCACGGTCACTTCGGTCGCCTGCGCGTGCTTCAGCGCATTGCTCAGCGCCTCACGAGCGATTTGCAGGACGTGAATAGCCTGATGAGACGGGACAAAGCGCGGCGGTAGCTGGTAATCAAGCTGGACGGTAAAGCCAAAATGGGCGCTATACTCCTGGCAGCTGGACTCCAGCGCCGGGCGCAGTCCTGGTTCGGTTAATTGCAGGCGGAAGGTCGTCAGCAGTTCACGCAGCTGTGCCCACGACGTATTCAGCTCATTGCGAATCTGGCCCAGCAGCTGGCGGCTCTCTTCCGGCAGGTTTTCGCCCTGCATTTGTAAACAGCTGACCTGCATTTTCATACAGGAGAGCGATTGGGCGATGGAGTCATGCAGCTCGCGGGCGATGGTGGAGCGCTCCTCCATCACGATCAGCTGCTGCTGATGCTCCTGGTGCCTGTCGAGCGCCAGCGTGGAGGTTAGCTGCTCGACTAACGTATCGACCAGCTGCTGCTGATCGTGACTCAGGTGACGGCCTACGGGCAACGTCGCCAGCAGGATCCCGTACTGGTTGTGGGCATCGGACAGCCGCCATTTCAGCGTGGTGCCGGCATCCGGCAGCGGCGGCAGATCGCGCGGACATAAATAGCAGCCTTTGTCATCGCACTCTAAGTCTGAGTGACAGGCGAACTCCTGATGATTGTCCTCATCTTCGAAGTCGTACACCCGCACCTCAATATCACGCAGCAGCGTCAGCCCCTGCAGGCCGTTGAGCACCGGTGAAATACGTTCACAAAGCGGGGCGCTGGAGTGCAGACGACGGTTGGCCTGCCACAGAAAGGCGAGGATTTCATTTTTCTGCTCCAGGCCGGCGGTTTTTTCCTGTACTCGTCGTTCGAGTACCGAATAGCTTTCCGCCAGCTCTTTTGACATGTTGTTAAGCGCCATACCGAGGCTGGCCATCTCATTGCGGCCGCTGATATGGACGCGTTGGGTAAAATCACGATGGCTGACCGCCCGGGCCATGGCCAGCAGCTGTTTCCACGGGCGCAGCAGACGGGCCCGCAGCCAGACGATAGTGAACAGAAACAGCAGCGCCATGCCGATAGCCATCACCCGCTGCAGCCAGACGACGTAGCGGATGCGCTGCTCGGTGGTGTGATCAAAAGAGGTGACCAGGTGGTCTATCCGGTCGACAAAGCTGGCGACATCCGTGGCGACGGTAGCCTGATTCTGCGCATGTTTCATCCCCGGCGCCAGTTCCAGCTGCCAGTACTGCTGTAGCGCTTTAAGCTGGCTATCCTGGCCGTCTCTGAGGGCGGCATTCTGCAGCTCTTCGCTGAAGACGGTGGCGTTCATGTCGTCGAGCAGCTTGCTATCGCCCTCGGTGAGCGGGATTGCCGCCAGCAGACGATAGCTTTGCATTCTCAGCGAACCGGCTTTATTGATCGCGTGTGCGCTGCCCTGTACGCCGTGTACCAGACGGGCAGAGATACCGATTCCTGCGACGCCAATCGCTGTCGATAGCAGCACGATTAACGCCAGTTGATTCACTAACGTAAGCGGGGTAAAAAGACGTTTTAACATAGCGTGCGTGGCTCCTGACCGGCAAACCATCCGGGAGTGGCGTCTATTCTCGGATATCCCATGGAGTATACCCATACCCATAAGGGATTACCCCTTAATTGTCGGTGGTGGGTAGGTTTGCGGGAGACGATGGCTTAAACCCGGCAGCCATGTGAAAAACCACACTTTTTTTAGCGAAAATGGCTACTCACTTCGGGTGATGGGCTTTTTTTAAGCAATTTAATGACCACTTTTCCTTTGATTTATATCAACTTACCGCCCTCTGTAACCCCTAAGGTAGCGGCAGGATATATGAATAATCAGAGGTATTTATGAGTCAATCTTCCCTACCGGAGAAGGCCAGTACTTCAGTCATCACCGACTGGCGTCCTGAAGATCCCGAGTTCTGGCAGCAGCGCGGCCACCGCGTTGCAAGCCGGAATTTGTGGATCTCCGTTCCCTGTCTGCTGCTGGCGTTTTGCGTCTGGATGTTGTTCAGCGCGGTGGCGGTCAATCTGAATAAGGTCGGCTTCCAGTTCTCGACCGACCAGCTGTTTATGTTGACCGCGCTGCCGGCGCTCTCCGGGGCGTTATTGCGTGTTCCCTATGCCTTTATGGTTCCGCTGTTTGGTGGCCGTCGCTGGACCGCCTTCAGTACCGGGATCATGATCGTCCCCTGCGTGTGGCTGGGCTTCGCGGTGCAGGATACCTCTACGCCGTTCAGCGTCTTTGTGATCATCTCTCTGCTTTGCGGTTTTGCCGGGGCGAACTTTGCTTCCAGCATGGCCAACATCAGCTTCTTCTTCCCGAAACAGAAGCAGGGCGGCGCCCTCGGTCTTAACGGCGGCCTTGGCAATATGGGCGTCAGCGTGATGCAGCTGGTTGCCCCGCTGGTGGTTTCACTGTCTATTTTCGCCGTCTTTGGCGGTACGGGCAGCGAGCAGCCGGACGGTTCCATGCTGTATCTGGAAAACGCGGCGTGGATCTGGGTGCCGTTCCTGATTATCTTCACCCTGGCGGCGTGGTTCTTTATGAACGATCTGTCGGCGTCGAAGGCATCGTTGAGCGAGCAGCTGCCGGTACTGAAGCGCGCCCATCTGTGGGTTATGGCGCTGCTCTATCTGGCCACTTTTGGCTCATTCATCGGCTTCTCGGCGGGCTTTGCGATGCTGTCGAAAACCCAGTTCCCGGATGTTCAGATTCTGCACTTTGCCTTCTTCGGGCCGTTTATCGGCGCGCTGGCGCGTTCGATGGGCGGGGCTATCTCTGACCGTCTGGGCGGTACCCGCGTCACGCTGGTGAACTTTGTGGTGATGGCTATCTTCAGCGGCCTGCTGTTCCTGACGCTGCCAACGAATGGCGTCGGCGGCAGCTTCATTGCCTTCTTCGGCGTATTTATGGTGCTGTTCCTGACCGCCGGTCTGGGCAGCGCGTCTACCTTCCAGATGATTTCGGTTATCTTCCGTAAAATGACGATGGAACGCGTAAAAGCGCAGGGCGGTAATGAAGAGCAGGCGATGCGTGAAGCCGCAACGGATACGGCGGCAGCGCTGGGCTTTATCTCTGCCATCGGCGCTATCGGCGGGTTCTTTATCCCGAAAGCGTTTGGTATTTCTCTGGAACTAACCGGTTCTCCGGCTGGCGCCATGAAGATCTTTTTCGTCTTCTATGTTGCTTGCGTTCTGATTACCTGGGCGGTTTACGGTCGTAAGCAGAAGTCTTAAGCCATCTCTGTTTGCTCACGGGGCGCAATGTATATTGCGCCCCTTTTTTATGTCGTCAGGACTGAATTCAACCCGCCGACAGGGGTATCTACCCCTTAATACCCTGGCGCACGCCACAGGCGTACAACAATCGCTCATTTTTCATTAAATTCCTTAAAAAACATAAAGATAAAAAATAGAAAATGCTACCACTTCGGAGGTATTTGTCGCTTGAGGGGCTATTTATAAGCCCTATCGCATTGATCGTTATCAATTCTCTCCCTCTTTCATAGCGTTACCTTCGCTGCAAATCCAGCAATGTCGATTTATCAGAGAGCCGTCAGGCTCCAAACAGGAGAAACCCGATGAGTAAATTCCTGGACCGGTTTCGCTACTTCAAACAGAAGGGTGAAACCTTTGCCGATGGGCATGGCCAGCTTCTAAAAACCAACCGGGACTGGGAGGATGGATACCGCCAGCGCTGGCAGCATGACAAAATTGTGCGCTCCACTCACGGGGTAAACTGCACCGGCTCATGCAGCTGGAAGATTTACGTTAAAAACGGTCTCGTCACCTGGGAAACCCAGCAGACCGACTATCCGCGTACTCGCCCGGATATGCCAAACCACGAGCCTCGCGGCTGCCCGCGTGGCGCCAGCTACTCCTGGTATCTCTACAGCGCCAACCGTCTGAAGTATCCGCTGATGCGCAAACGGCTGATGAAAATGTGGCGCGAAGCGAAAGCGCAGCATTCAGATCCGGTGCATGCCTGGGCATCCATTATTGAAGACGCCGATAAAGCCAAAAGCTTCAAACAGGCGCGTGGGCGCGGCGGTTTCGTTCGTTCCTCCTGGCAGGAAGTGAATGAGCTGATCGCGGCTTCTAACGTCTACACCGTCAAAACCTACGGCCCGGACCGCGTGGCCGGCTTCTCGCCAATCCCGGCGATGTCGATGGTCTCCTATGCCTCCGGCGCGCGCTATCTGTCGCTGATTGGCGGCACCTGTCTCAGCTTCTATGACTGGTACTGCGATCTGCCGCCGGCCTCCCCGCAGACCTGGGGCGAGCAGACCGACGTCCCTGAATCAGCCGACTGGTATAACTCCAGCTACATTATCGCCTGGGGCTCCAACGTACCGCAGACCCGTACGCCGGACGCGCACTTCTTCACCGAAGTTCGCTATAAAGGCACCAAGACCGTGGCGATTACTCCGGACTACGCCGAGATCGCCAAGCTGTGCGACCTGTGGCTGGCGCCGAAGCAGGGCACCGATGCGGCGATGGCGCTGGCGATGGGCCACGTCATGCTCCGCGAATTCCACCTCGATAAACCGAGCCAGTATTTCACCGACTACGTTCGCCGTTACAGCGATATGCCGATGTTGGTGATGCTGGAAGAGCGAGACGGCTATTACGCCGCGGGCCGCATGCTGCGCGCGGCCGACCTGGTGGATGGTCTGGGCCAGGAAGAACATCCGGAATGGAAAACCGTCGCCTTTGATGAAAAAGGTGAAATGATGGCGCCGAACGGCTCTATCGGCTATCGCTGGGGTGAAAAAGGGAAATGGAACCTTGAGCAGCGTAATGGTACCACCGGCGAAGAGGTTGAACTGCGCCTGAGCCTGCTCGGCAGCCACGACGATGTGGCGCAGGTTGGCTTCCCGTACTTCGGCGGTGACGGCACCGAACACTTCGCCAGCGTTGAACTGGAAAACATTCTGCTGCACAAGCTGCCGGTGAAACGCCTGCAGCTGGCGGATGGCACCACCGCGCTGGTGACTACCGTCTACGATCTGACCATGGCCAACTACGGTCTGGATCGCGGCCTCAACGATGAAAACTGCGCAACCAGCTACGACGATCTTAAAGCGTATACCCCGGCGTGGGCTGAAAAAATTACCGGCGTCTCCCGCGCGCACATCATTCGTACCGCGCGTGAATTTGCCGATAACGCCGATAAGACCCACGGTCGTTCGATGATCATTGTCGGTGCCGGTCTGAACCACTGGTACCACCTCGATATGAATTATCGTGGTCTGATCAACATGCTGGTCTTCTGCGGCTGCGTCGGCCAGAGCGGCGGCGGTTGGGCGCACTACGTGGGCCAGGAAAAACTGCGTCCGCAGACCGGCTGGCAGCCGCTGGCGTTTGCACTCGACTGGCAGCGTCCGGCGCGTCACATGAACAGCACCTCTTACTTCTATAACCACTCCAGCCAGTGGCGTTATGAAACCGTCACCGCGCAGGAGCTGCTGTCGCCGCTGGCGGACAAGTCGCGCTACAGCGGCCACATGCTGGACTTCAACGTACGCGCGGAACGCATGGGCTGGTTACCGTCGGCGCCTCAGCTGGGCACCAACCCGCTGCGCATTGCCGATGCGGCGAAAAAAGCTGGCATGAGCGCGGTGGATTACACCGTTAAATCCCTGAAAGAAGGCTCGATTCGCTTTGCGGCGGAGCAGCCGGAAAACGGCAAAAACCATCCGCGCAACCTGTTTATCTGGCGTTCCAACCTGCTGGGCTCCTCCGGTAAAGGCCACGAGTACATGCTGAAGTACCTGCTGGGTACCGAGCACGGTATTCAGGGGCTGGATCTGGGCAAGCAGGGCGGCGTGAAGCCGGAAGAGGTGGAGTGGCGAGATAACGGCCTCGACGGCAAACTGGATCTGGTGGTGACGCTGGACTTCCGTCTGTCGAGCACCTGTCTCTATTCTGACATCGTGCTGCCGACCGCCACCTGGTACGAAAAAGACGACATGAATACCTCGGATATGCATCCGTTTATTCACCCGCTGTCTGCCGCCGTCGACCCGGCCTGGGAATCGAAAAGCGATTGGGAAATCTACAAAGGCATCGCGAGGAAATTCTCCGAAGTCTGCGTCGGTCATCTGGGTAAAGAAACCGACGTGGTTACGCTGCCTATTCAGCACGACTCCGCCGCCGAACTGGCGCAGCCGCTGGACGTCAAGGACTGGAAAAAAGGCGAGTGCGACCTGATTCCCGGTAAAACCGCGCCGCATATCATTCCGGTTGAGCGCGACTACCCGGCAACCTATGAACGCTTCACCTCTATCGGTCCGCTGATGGAGAAAATCGGTAACGGGGGCAAAGGTATCGCCTGGAACACCCAGAGCGAAATGGACCTGCTGCGTAAGCTCAACTACACCAAGGCGGACGGCCCGGCAAAAGGCCAGCCGATGCTGGATACGGCGATTGACGCGGCAGAAATGATCCTCACGCTGGCGCCGGAAACCAATGGCCAGGTGGCGGTGAAAGCCTGGGCGGCGCTGAGCGAATTTACCGGTCGCGACCATACTCACCTGGCGCTCAACAAAGAAGACGAGAAGATCCGCTTCCGTGATATTCAGGCGCAGCCGCGCAAGATTATCTCCAGCCCGACCTGGTCTGGCCTGGAAGACGAGCATGTCTCCTACAACGCCGGTTATACCAACGTTCATGAGCTGATTCCGTGGCGTACGCTTTCTGGTCGCCAGTCCCTCTATCAGGATCATCAGTGGATGCGCGACTTCGGTGAAAGCCTGCTGGTGTACCGTCCGCCGATCGACACCCGCTCGGTGAAATCGGTGATGGGAGAGAAGTCCAACGGCAACCCGGAGAAGGCGCTGAACTTCCTCACGCCGCACCAGAAATGGGGCATTCACTCCACCTACAGCGACAACCTGCTGATGCTGACTTTAGGTCGCGGTGGGCCGGTCGTCTGGATGAGCGAAGAAGATGCCAAAGAGATTGGGGTTGAAGACAACGACTGGATTGAAGTTTTCAACAACAACGGCGCGCTGACCGCACGAGCGGTAGTGAGCCAGCGTGTGCCGGCCGGGATGACCATGATGTACCACGCGCAGGAACGTATCGTAAACCTGCCGGGGTCAGAAATTACCGGGCAGCGCGGCGGTATTCATAACTCGGTGACGCGTATTACGCCGAAACCGACCCATATGATCGGTGGCTATGCGCACCTGGCATATGGCTTTAACTACTATGGCACCGTCGGTTCTAACCGCGATGAGTTCGTAGTAGTCCGTAAGATGAAGAACATTAACTGGCTGGATGGCGAAGGCAATGACCAGGTACAGGAGAGCGTAAAATGAAAATTCGTTCACAAGTCGGCATGGTGCTGAATCTCGATAAATGCATCGGCTGTCATACCTGCTCAGTGACCTGCAAAAACGTCTGGACCAGCCGTGAAGGAACCGAGTACGCGTGGTTCAACAACGTTGAAACCAAGCCCGGTACCGGCTTCCCGACCAACTGGGAAGATCAGGAAAAATGGAAGGGCGGCTGGATCCGTAAGATCAACGGCAAGCTGGTGCCGCGCATGGGTAACAAAGCGCTGCTGCTGGGTAAAATCTTTGCTAACCCGCATCTGCCGGGTCTGGACGATTACTACGAGCCGTTTGATTTTGACTACCAGACGCTGCACAACGCGCCGGCAGACAGCAAAGCGCAGCCCATCGCGCGTCCGCGCTCGCTGATTACCGGTCAGCGGATGGACAAGATCGAGAAAGGCCCGAACTGGGAAGACGATCTGGGCGGTGAGTTCGAGAAGCTGTCGAAAGACAAAAACTTCGAGAACATGCAGAAAGCGATGTACGGCCAGTTCGAAAACACCTTCATGATGTATCTGCCGCGCCTGTGCGAGCACTGCCTCAACCCGGCGTGCGTGGCAACGTGCCCGAGCGGCGCTATCTACAAACGTGAAGAAGACGGCATTGTGCTGATCGATCAGGACAAATGCCGCGGCTGGCGGATGTGTATTACCGGCTGCCCGTACAAGAAGATCTACTTCAACTGGAAGAGCGGCAAATCCGAGAAATGTATCTTCTGCTACCCGCGTATTGAAGCGGGTCAGCCGACGGTCTGCTCTGAGACGTGCGTCGGGCGTATTCGTTACCTTGGCGTGCTGCTGTACGACGCGGATGCGATTGAGCAGGCGGCCAGCACCGAGAACGAGAAAGACCTGTACCAGCGTCAGCTGGACGTGTTCCTCGATCCGCACGATCCGAAAGTGATTGAGCAGGCGCAGAAAGACGGCATTCCGCTGAGCGTCATTGATGCGGCGCAAAAATCGCCGGTCTATAAAATGGCGATGGACTGGAAGCTGGCTCTGCCGCTGCACCCGGAATATCGCACGCTGCCGATGGTCTGGTATGTGCCGCCTCTGTCGCCGATCCAGTCCGCCGCCGATGCGGGGGAACTGGGCAGCAACGGCATCCTGCCGGATGTCGAAAGCCTGCGTATCCCGGTCCAGTATCTGGCCAACCTGCTGACCGCAGGCGATACCCAGCCGGTGCTGCTGGCGCTGAAACGCATGCTGGCGATGCGTCACTTCAAACGTACGGAAACCGTCGATGGGGTTATCGATACGCGGGCGCTGGAAGAGGTCGGGCTGACCGAAGCGCAGGCGCAGGAGATGTACCGCTATCTGGCGATTGCCAACTACGAAGACCGTTTCGTGGTGCCGAGCAGCCATCGTGAGCTGGCGCGCGAAGCCTTCCCGGAGAAAAACGGCTGTGGCTTTAGCTTCGGTGACGGCTGTCACGGGTCTGATTCGTCCTTCAACCTGTTCAACAGCCGCCGCATCGATGCCGTGGATGTGACCAGCAAAACGGAGCCGCACGCATGATCGAACTCGTGGTTGTTTCACGTCTGCTTGAGTACCCGGATGCGGACTTATGGCAGCATCAAAATGAACTCTTCGACGTTCTGGCTACGTCAGAGAAACTGGAAAAAGCGGATGCCCAGGCCCTGGGCGTCTTCCTGCGTGATTTAACCGCGCAGGATCTGCTGGATGCCCAGGCCGCCTACAGCGAACTGTTTGACCGGGGGCGCGCAACCTCGCTGCTGCTGTTTGAGCACGTGCACGGCGAATCTCGTGACCGCGGGCAGGCGATGGTCGATCTGCTGAACCAGTATGAGCAGCACGGTCTGGTGCTCGACAGCCGCGAGCTGCCCGATCATCTGCCGCTGTATCTGGAATATCTCGCGCAGCTGCCGGAGAGCGAAGCCATTGGCGGTCTGCAGGATATCGCGCCGATTCTGGCGCTGCTTTGCGCGCGTCTGCAGCAGCGTGAAAGCCGCTATGCCGTTCTGTTTGAACAGCTGCTGAAGCTGGCAAACAGTGCGCTAGATGAAGCGAAAGTTGCGGAAAAAATCGCTGATGAAGCGCGTGACGATACGCCGCAGGCGCTGGATGCCGTCTGGGAAGAAGAACAGGTGAAATTCTTTGCCGATCAAGGCTGCGGTGAGTCCGATATCGCCGCTCACCAGCGTCGTTTTGCCGGAGCCGTGGCCCCGCAATATTTGAATATCTCTAACGGAGGACAGCAATAATGCACTTCCTGAATATGTTCTTCTTTGACATCTATCCCTACATTGCCGGAGCGGTGTTCCTGATTGGGAGCTGGCTGCGCTACGATTACGGACAGTACACCTGGCGCGCCGCCTCCAGTCAGATGCTGGATCGCAAAGGGATGAATCTGGCGTCTAACCTGTTCCACATCGGGATTCTGGGGATTTTCGCCGGACACTTCCTTGGGATGCTGACGCCGCACTGGATGTATGAAGCGTGGCTGCCGCTGGAAGTGAAGCAGAAAATGGCGATGTTTGCCGGCGGCGCCTCCGGCGTGATGTGTCTGGTGGGGGGCGTGCTGTTGCTGAAACGTCGTCTGTTCAGCCCGCGCGTACGGGCAACCACGACCGGTGCCGATATTCTGGTGCTCTCCGTGCTGATTCTCCAGTGTGCGCTGGGCCTGCTGACTATTCCGTTCTCCGCCCGGCATATGGATGGCAGCGAAATGATGAAGCTGGTGAACTGGGCACAGTCCGTGGTGACGTTCCACGGCGGGGCGTCCGCATACCTGGACGGCGTCGCCTTTATTTTCCGTATGCACCTGGTGCTGGGGATGACGCTGTTCCTGCTGTTCCCGTTCTCCCGTCTGGTACATATCTGGAGCGTGCCGGTAGAATACCTGACGCGCAGATATCAGATAGTCCGCGCCCGCCGCTGATCGCCCGGTCCGGCAGAATTATACCCCGCTCTGGCGGGGTTTTTTGTGGCCAGACGCCAGCCTGTCGCCCCAGCCGAGATTATTTCCCGCCGCCGCAAACAGAATCAGCAGGCCTCCGACCAACTGCACCGGCGTCAGCGCATGATGGAAGAGCAGATAATCGACAACCATCGCCACAAGCGGATAGATAAAGGAGAGCGTACCGGTTATGGGCGTCGGCAGTTTCTGAATCGCGCTATAGAGCAACTGGTACATAATGCCGGTATGCACAATGCCCAGAATCAGCAGGTAATGCCAGGGGAACGCGGCGGTGAAATCGGGGGCGTGAACCAGCGGTAGCAGCATGATTGTCCCGACGATAACCTGAATAAAGGCTATATGCTGAGGCGGAAGCGGACGCAGCTTGCGGGCGATCATCGCAGTCAAGGCGTAGAAAAAGGCGGCGCCAAGGGCCAGCGCAATACCCGTAGCCAGCTGGCTACCATGAGCCTGCATCAGCTCGCTGGAGAGCAGGACGACCACGCCGAAAAAAGCCAACGTTAGCCAGCCCCATTTAATCAGCGTCACCCGCTCGCCTGTCAGCATTCCCATCAGTACCAGCATAAACGGCTGAGTGTTATACACCACGGTAGCCATGCCAATCGAAATTCGGGCGTAAGCGGCAAACAGCAGCAGCCAGTTAATGACCAGCGCGATGCCACCGAGGATCGCCAGCAGTAGCGTTAGCCGCGTGAGTTGGCTGAACGGCTGTCGGCTGAAAGAGATAAACCCCAGTAAGGTCAGGGCGCCAATCAGGCAACGCCAGAAGACCACATCGATAACCGGCAAGCCGGAGAGTAAAACGAAGGCGCCGATCGAACCCGAAATGATCATCGCCAGACTCATTTGCCAGACGCCCGTTACTGTATGTGCCATTTTTCTACCTCCGTGATGATGCCGATATTGTCGTTAATCTGCTGACAGGTTGACATGCATGATCTAAGGTAAAAGACGAGTATTGCTTTTATTTATCAGGTAAAACGAATGGAACACTTAATTGATAATATCGATCGCGCCATTCTGGCCTGTCTGGCAGAAGATGCGCGTATATCGCTCAAGGTGTTGAGCGCGCGGGTGGGATTGACGTCACCCAGTACCGCAGAGCGGGTGAAGCGACTGGAGGAGCGCGGGGTGATTCAGGGATACGGCGCCCGGGTTAACCTTGCGGCGCTCGGTTATACCCTACAGGCGCTGGTTCGCGTCAGACCGCTACCGGGCTTGCTGCAGAAGGTCGATAAATATATCCAGGCAATGCCAGAATGCATTGAATGTGACAATGTCACGGGCGAGGATTGCTTTGTGATGCGCCTGGTGGTGCGGGATATTGCGCAGCTTGATACCCTGCTGGATGGTCTGGCCGAGCATGCCCAGTGTAATACTTCGATAGTAAAAAGCTCGCCGGTAACCCGCCGTCTGCCGCCGATGTAACGTCACCTGCATAGCAGCATCAATGAGTTAACCGTTTCGCTTGATGCGGAGCTAATTCCCATACGGGCAGAATATAGTGCAAACGAGATGGGTATAACGAAGAAGTCGCAGGAAAGTGATGGTGGCGGGGGAAGGATTATTCGTCGCTTCGCGCCTCACCCTTCGGGTCGTTGCCTGCGGCAACGCTTTCTCGCTGCGCTCGAATCGAACCCTGGTCGAAGCTTCTCATCCTTCCCTGCACGGGCAGAATATGGTGCAAACGAGATGGATATAATGAATAAGTCGCAGGAAAGCGATGGTGGCGGGGGAAGGATTATTCGTCGCTTCGCGCCTCACCCTTCGGGTCGTTGCCTGCGGCAACGCTTTCTCGCTGCGCTCGAATCGAACCTGGTCGAAGCTTCTCATCCTTCCCTGCACGGGCAGAATATGGTGCAAACGAGATGGATATAATGAATAAGTCGCAGGAAAGCGATGGTGGCGGGGGAAGGATTATTCGTCGCTTCGCGCCTCACCCTTCGGGTCGTTGCCTGCGGCAACGCTTTCTCGCTGCGCTCGAATCGAACCTGGTCGAAGCTTCTCATCCTTCCCTGCACGGGCAGAATATGGTGCAAACGAGATGGATATAATGAATAAGTCGCAGGAAAGCGATGGTGGCGGGGGAAGGATTCGAACCTTCGAAGTCGATGACGGCAGATTTACAGTCTGCTCCCTTTGGCCGCTCGGGAACCCCGCCAGGGGTATGAACTACTTGAGCGTAATACTTTTGAGGGTGGTTGAAGGATTATTCATCGCTTCGCGCCTCACTCTTCGGGCCGTTGCCTGCGGCAACGTTCTCTCGCTTTCGCTCGAGTCGAACCTCGGTCGAAGGTTCTCACCCTTCCCGATAAGTGCAAACCTCGCAAAGGCCTACCGGGGTTACCACATTGCTGTGGTGAATAATGGTGGTGGGGGAAGGATTATTCGTCGCTTCGCGCCTCACTCTTCGGGCCGTTGCCTGCGGCAACGTTCTCTCGCTTTTGCTCGAGTCGAACCTCGGTCGAAGGTTCTCACCCTTCCCGATAAGTGCAAACCTCGCTAAGGCCTACCGGGGTTACCACGTTGCTGTGGTGAATAATGGTGGTGGGGGAAGGATTCGAACCTTCGAAGTCGATGACGGCAGATTTACAGTCTGCTCCCTTTGGCCGCTCGGGAACCCCACCACGGGGCAATGCTTAATACTGGCCTGCTTCCTTCTGGGGAAGCGGGGCGCATCATATCAAATGATGCGCCCCTGTAAAGCTTTCCGTTGATAAAATTAAACTGGTTGCCTGAAATTTACGCGTAAAGACGCAATGCTAACCAGTTCATTTCATTATCGATTAAAGAATAATCGTTCGGTTGCCGTAAACAAACACGCGCTGGGCCAGAACCTGATACAGCGCGCGGCTCAGCACATTCTTTTCCACATCGCGGCCCGCTCGCATCATATCTTCCGCCGTATAGGTGTGATTGACATGAATAACATCCTGCATAATGATCGGGCCTTCATCCAGGTTGTCATTAACGTAGTGGGCGGTAGCGCCGATGATCTTCACGCCGCGCTCATAGGCCTGATGATAAGGACGGGCGCCAATAAAGGCTGGCAGGAAGGAGTGATGAATGTTGATAATCTGGTTCGGGAAGCGGGAAACGAATTCCGGCGTCAGAACGCGCATATACTTCGCCAGCACCACATAATCCGGCGCGTAGGATTCAATGGCATCGCCCATTAGCTTGTCGTGTTCTTCGCGCGTCAGCCCTTCGTGACTGACCAGCTGGAACGGGATATCAAAACGTTCGACCAGCGAGCGCAGGGTTTCATGATTGCCGATGACGGCCGCAATCTCAACATCCAGGCCGCCATAGTTGGCTTTCATCAGCAGATCGCCCAGACAGTGCGCTTCTTTGGTGACCAGGATCACCACGCGACGGCGGCCGGCGGGCGTCAGTTCGCGTATAGAGCCTTCCGGCAGCGCGCTATCAAGGTCGGCGAGCAGAATGGCATCATTAAAAATACCTTCCAGTTCGGTACGCATAAAGAAGCGACCGGTACGGTGATCGACAAACTCGTTGTTCTGCACGATATTCAGCTCGTGCTTGTAACAAATATTCGTGATACGCGCGATGAGTCCTTTCTGGTCAGGGCAAATGGTGCGTAGTACTTTACGTTGTAATGAATGCATCGCGAGGAAAATCCTGTAGTGTTTGCTATTGCCGGCGCCAGCTTTACTGGCCGCAGCATTTTTTAAATTTTTTACCTGAACCGCAAGGGCAGGGGTCGTTACGACCAATCAGCGGTCGTGTGCCGTCGATATAATACCACCGTCCATTTTCTTTTAAGAATCTGGAACGTTCAATAATCGCGCCGGGGCGGTTATCGTCGTGATATCGCGCGATGAAACTGACGAAACCCTCGTCGGGGTGACGGCCTTCATCGGTAGCAAATACGGTTAAGCCTTGCCATTGTGTTTTAGCGAACCCCTTTTCCAGATCGTCCCGGAAGTGCTGCGGCTGGCAGGAAGGGTGCCAGGTGGCGATCAGGTAATCGGCATCCTTCATGACAAACGCGCTGTAGCGGGATCGCATCAGCTGTGAGGGATCCGGTGCGGGCAGCGAGCCGCTCAGATATCGCTGACAACATGAGCTATACTCCAGAGCGCTGCCACAAGGGCATAATGGCGACAAATCGGCCTCCATGGAAAAAGAATCACGGCGCATCGGCGCCAAAGTGTTTTATGTTAACTGAGCTGTGGCAATGATGCCATGCTCGGAGTGGAAGGAAGTATACCGGTCATAATGAGAAAGCTTAAAATTGGTCTGGCGTTAGGGGCGGGAGCTGCCCGCGGATGGTCGCATATCGGGACGATTAAAGCGCTACAGCGCGCGGGCATTGAAATTGATATCGTCGCAGGATGTTCAATCGGTGCGCTGGTGGGGGCCGCCTTTGCCTGCAACCGGCTTCCGGTCCTTGAGAAATGGGTCTCCTCTTTTAGCAACTGGGACGTGCTGCGATTGATGGATCTTTCCTGGCGTCGCGGTGGACTGCTGCGCGGTGAGCGCGTATTCAACCGCTTTCGACAGGTATTGCCCGTCTCCGATATTGAGCGCTGCGACCGTCGCTTTGCTGCGGTGGCGACTAATTTAAGCACCGGGCGCGAACTGTGGTTTACCGAGGGCGATTTGCACCAGGCCGTGCGCGCCTCCTGCAGCATGCCGGGCCTGATGTCACCGGTTATGCATAATGGCTACTGGCTAGTCGATGGCGCGGTGGTCAACCCCGTTCCGGTTTCCCTGGCGCGCGCGCTGGGGGCGGATATCGTGATTGCCGTCGACTTACAGCACGATGCGCACCTGATGCAGCAGGATTTGTGGTCAATTGAAAAACCTCAGCCTGAAGAAGACAAAGATTTTTCCTGGCATGCGAGGATTCGCGCGCGTCTGAGCGGAATGACCTCCCGCCGCGCGGCGACGCCAACGGCGATGGAGATTATGTCGACCTCTATTCAGGTGCTGGAAAATCGCCTGAAACGCAATCGTATGGCGGGCGATCCTCCCGATATTCTGCTACAGCCTTTTTGCCCACAAATATCCACGCTTGATTTTCATCGTGCCGGGGAGGCGATTGCCGCCGGACATCAGGCGGTTGAAAAGAAGATGGATGAGCTACTACCCTTGGTGCGCACCGCGGTGTGACGCCATTTAACCAGGACTTAAGTAAATTCTGACAGGCGATAGTGTGAATTGCATGCCACTATTTAACTATCGTCAGCCAGAGGAGAGATCATGACGCAGCCATTGGCGGGAAAACTGATTCTGATAGTTGAAGACGAAGCCGTTTTCCGCTCACTCTTGCACTCCTGGCTAACCTCACTGGGCGCGACAACGGTTCAGGCGGGGGATGGCGTGGAAGCACTCCAGAAAATGGCCGAGTCCAAACCCGACCTGATGATTTGCGACATCTCTATGCCGCGAATGAATGGTCTTGAGCTGGTGGAGCAGCTGCGCAACCGGGGCGAAAAACTGCCGATTCTGATGATTTCGGCAACGGAAAATATGGCCGACATTGCCAAAGCGTTGCGCCTTGGCGTCCAGGATGTGTTGCTAAAGCCGGTAAAAGATTTCAACCGCCTGCGGGAAACGGTGTATGCCTGTCTGTATCCCAATATGTTCAACTCGCGGGTTGAGGAAGAAGAGCGGTTGTTTGAGGACTGGGATGCGCTGGTTAGCGACCCTACCGCAGCGTCAAGGCTACTGCAGGAGCTTCAGCCTCCCGTACAGCAAGAAATTTCGAAGTGCCGTATCCATTATCGTCAGCTGGTGTCGGCGGATAAACCCGGTCTGGTGCTCGATATTGCGCCATTATCGGAAAATGATCTGGCATTCTATTGTCTGGATGTCACACGAGCAGGAGATAATGGGGTGCTTGCGGCGCTGTTGCTGCGGGCTTTGTTTAATGGATTGCTTCAGGAGCAGCTGGCCCATCAGGGGCAGCGCCTGCCGGAAATGGGGAGCCTGTTAAAACAGGTTAACCAATTACTCCGTCAGGCCAATTTACCTGGGCAGTTTCCATTGCTGGTGGGTTATTACCATAGCGGTCTGAAAAATTTGATATTGGTATCCGCAGGTCTGAATGGCACACTCAATACCGGAGAACATCAAATTCAGATTAGCAATGGCGTTCCGTTAGGGACATTGGGTAACGCTTATCTCAACCAAATTAGCCAGCGCTGCGCATCATGGCAGTGCCAAATTTGGGGGGCCGGAGGGCGTTTGCGACTGATGTTGTCTGCGGAATGAACAATTACCGGTTTTTTTAAGCTGGTAGGATTACCGGGTAATCTTTTGCGGTGGTACTATCATTGCGTTTTATAAGTAAAGTCCTAATTCGAGGGAACACAAACCTTTTCAGACCAGGTTTGCCTGAGTGGACTGATATACTCGACACGTTATTATTAACGAAAAGTTTAAAAAACGAACAGTCCAGGAGATTTCAATGGCTGCCCTTAATTCTAAAGTAAGAAAAGCTGTTATCCCGGTTGCGGGATTAGGTACCAGGATGCTACCCGCCACCAAGGCTATTCCGAAAGAAATGCTGCCACTGGTAGATAAGCCTTTAATTCAGTACGTTGTTAACGAATGCATCGCAGCCGGAATTACTGAAATTGTTCTGGTGACCCATTCGTCTAAAAACTCTATCGAAAACCATTTCGATACCAGTTTTGAACTGGAAGCGATGCTGGAAAAACGTGTTAAACGTCAGCTTCTGGAAGAGGTTCAGTCTATTTGTCCGCCGCATGTCACCATTATGCAGGTCCGTCAGGGGCTGGCTAAAGGTCTGGGTCATGCGGTACTGTGCGCGCATCCGGTGGTGGGTGACGAGCCGGTCGCGGTTATTCTGCCAGACGTTATTCTGGATGAATTTGAGTCGGATCTTTCCCGTGATAACCTGGCCGAAATGATCGCCCGTTTTGATGAAACAGGATCCAGCCAGATTATGGTTGAGCCTGTTGCTGATGTTACCGCCTATGGCGTTGTCGACTGCAAAGGCGAATCCCTGCAGCCGGGCGAAAGCGTCCCGATGGTGGGTGTGGTTGAGAAGCCGAAAGCCGATGTGGCGCCGTCTAACCTTGCTGTCGTCGGTCGCTACGTGCTGAGCGCAGACATTTGGCCGCTGCTGGCAAAAACACCTCCGGGAGCCGGGGATGAAATCCAGCTGACCGATGCGATCGACATGCTGATCGAGAAAGAGACCGTTGAAGCCTATCATATGAAAGGTAAGAGCCACGACTGCGGTAATAAACTGGGCTATATGCAAGCGTTTGTGGAATATGGCGTGCGCCATAAATCCCTCGGCGCAGATTTTAAAGCCTGGCTGGAAAAAGCAGTAGCTAAGTAATCGTTTTCTGCTTAATGATAAACCGGGAGCGAATTTCGTTTCCCGGTTTTTTTATATCGCCGGGCGGCAGATAAAAAAAATCCCGCCGAAGCGGGATTTTTCAAATACAGATGCTCGATTACAGCAGGAAATCGTCCAGGGTTTTACCCTGCTCGTCCATGGCTTTTTTGATCACTGCCGGGGTGCGACCTTGACCTGTCCAGGTTTTGGTTTCGCCGTTTTCATCAACGTAGCTGTATTTAGCCGGACGCGCAGCGCGTTTAGCTTTAGTACCCGCTTTGACTGCCGCCATGGTGCTCAGCAGTTCGTTCGGGTCAATACCATCTGCAATCAGCATTTCACGGTATTGTTGCAGTTTACGAGTACGCTCTTCAATTTCTGCAGCTGCAGCGCTTTCTTCTTCGCGACGTTCGTTAACGACAACTTCTAATTTTTCCAGCATTTCTTCTAGCGTTTCAAGGGTGCATTCTCTTGCCTGCGCACGAAGAGTACGGATGTTGTTCAAAATTTTAAGTGCTTCGCTCATTGTAGTAATCTCAAACTTATATTGTGGGGTGGTTTGTTGGACTAATAATAGAGCGATATAATCGGATGTGCAATAGGGGAGAATGTAAGGAATTCAAAATTACTTGTTATTTGTCGCAGCAATTAATTAATTTAAGTTAAATTCTACGTGCGACTTCACATCTTTTTTGCTTATAGCCTGACCCGAATCCTGCGCTAAAACCCTGAGATAGTATGCTTTTCTCTGCTGGCCGGGAGTAAAATTATACTTTGCAGGGATAAATATCCCTCTTGAGTATTAGCGTATTAGTAACGGCAATCTTTAATATAATCTGGTGAGCAAAAAACGTTATAGCGGGTTGGCTCATGCTACGATTCGCACAAAAGGACAATCGCCGGGCGCCAGCCAGGGGGGCTGTACAAATTGCCGGCACCTGCATTCAATTAAAAAAGCGTAATCTATCAGCAGGGGGGACGGACATAGCGTATGCCGCTATACCCATGCTGAAAGGGGGGATAGCACGGGAAAATATGCTACAATTTTGCCGCGATAAAACACACTGATTGGGGTGATGCAGCCGATGGCTCAACTTTATTTCTACTATTCTGCAATGAATGCAGGTAAGTCGACCGCTTTGTTACAGTCGTCATACAATTACCAAGAGCGAGGCATGCGTGCCCTGGTTTATACCGCCGAGATTGATGACCGCTTTGGTTCAGGTAAGGTCAGTTCAAGAATTGGTCTCTCCTCGCCAGCCCGCCTGTTTAACCCTCAGAGCTCGCTCTTTAGCGATATTGCGGCCGAGCATGCGCAACAGCCTGTTCATTGTGTCCTGGTGGATGAGAGTCAGTTTCTGACCCGCGAGCAGGTACATGAATTGTCTGAGGTCGTCGATCGGCTGGATATTCCGGTGTTGTGTTACGGCCTGCGTACGGATTTCCGTGGCGAGTTGTTTATTGGCAGTCAGTATTTATTAGCGTGGTCCGATAAGCTGGTTGAATTAAAAACGATCTGCTTCTGCGGACGTAAAGCGAGCATGGTGCTGCGTCTCGATCAGGAAGGTCGGCCATATAATGAAGGCGAGCAGGTCGTGATTGGCGGGAATGAGCGCTATGTTTCCGTTTGCCGTAAACATTATAAAGAGGCGTTAAGTGAAGGCTCGCTGACCCGGGTGCAGAGTAAACATCGCCCCTGCTAATCGTCCACATCATTCCCCACCCAGGCGCCTGTATGGCGCCTGCTGCGTCTCTTTACTGTGAACCGATGTCCTGACCTTTCCCCGGAACGGGTTATGCCTGGCACGCCTGCTGCTGACGATTCTCCGCGACGGGCTTCTCCTGACCTGGTATCAACGGCATGAGGGCGTAATGAGCCTGACCAGGCTGCCGTGCCGCCGAAAACAAACCGCCAACAGCGTTAGCGTAGATATCCAGGTCGCAATGCGCGTCAGGAAAAAGCGTTTGCGATCGCTTATCCGGTCATGCTCTACCGGAATGAGATAAAAAAAAGCCCCATCCGGAGATGGGGCTTTTACCAGCGTTATCAGAGTCGATTAAGCAGATTTCTTCGCTTTTTTATCGGCTTTTGGCGCTGCTGCGGTCTCTTTCTTCGCGGCAGTTTCACCTTCGCTGAACTCGTTACCGTAGAAGGTATCCAGCAGAATCTGTTTCAGCTCGGCAATCAGCGGATAGCGCGGGTTAGCGCCGGTGCACTGGTCATCGAATGCATCTTCAGACAGCTTGTCAACGTGGGCCAGGAAGTCAGCTTCCTGTACGCCGGCTTCACGGATAGACTTAGGAATACCCAGTTCAGCCTTCAGGCTTTCCAGCCATGCCAGCAGTTTTTCAATTTTCGCTGCGGTACGGTCGCCCGGTGCGCTCAGACCCAGGTGGTCCGCGATTTCAGCGTAGCGGCGGCGTGCCTGCGGACGGTCGTACTGGCTGAATGCAGTCTGTTTGGTCGGGTTGTCATTCGCGTTGTAACGAATCACGTTACAAATCAGCAGGGCGTTAGCCAGGCCGTGCGGAATGTGGAACTGAGAACCCAGTTTGTGCGCCATGGAGTGACATACGCCGAGGAAGGCGTTAGCAAACGCGATACCGGCGATAGTTGCTGCACTGTGCACACGTTCACGTGCTACCGGGTTCTTAGAACCTTCGTGGTAGGACGCTGGCAGGTACTCTTTCAGCAGTTTCAGCGCCTGCAGAGCCTGGCCGTCGGAGAACTCAGATGCCAGTACGGAAACATAGGCTTCCAGGGCGTGAGTCACGGCGTCAAGACCACCGAAAGCACACAGGGACTTCGGCATATCCATCACGAGGTTAGCATCAACAATCGCGACGTCCGGAGTCAGCGCGTAGTCAGCCAGCGGATATTTCTGACCCGTTGCATCGTCGGTAACAACGGCGAATGGCGTAACTTCAGAACCGGTACCGGAAGTGGTGGTGACGGCGATCATCTTCGCTTTCACGCCCATTTTCGGGAACTTGTAGATACGTTTACGGATGTCCATAAAGCGCAGCGCCAGGTCTTCGAAGTGGGTTTCCGGATGTTCGTACATTACCCACATGATTTTCGCGGCATCCATCGGGGAACCACCGCCCAGGGCGATGATAACGTCCGGCTTGAAGGAGTTAGCCAGATCCGCACCTTTACGTACTACGCTCAGGGTCGGGTCAGCTTCAACTTCGAAGAAGACTTCAGTCTCAACGCCGGATGCCTTCAGCACGGAGGTGATCTGGTCTGCATAACCGTTGTTGAACAGGAAGCGGTCAGTCACAATCAGCGCGCGTTTGTGACCATCAGTAATCACTTCATCCAGTGCGATTGGCAGTGAGCCACGACGGAAGTAGATAGATTTCGGAAGTTTGTGCCACAACATGTTTTCAGCTCGCTTAGCAACGGTTTTCTTGTTGATCAGGTGTTTCGGACCAACGTTTTCAGAGATGGAGTTACCACCCCAGGAACCACAACCCAGAGTCAGGGAAGGCGCGAGTTTAAAGTTGTACAGGTCACCGATACCACCCTGAGAAGCCGGGGTGTTAATCAGGATACGTGCGGTTTTCATCATCTGGCCGAAGTAGGCAACGCGAGCCGGCTGGTTGTCCTGGTCGGTGTACAGGCAAGAGGTATGACCGATACCGCCCATCGCAACCAGTTTTTCAGCTTTATCAACAGCATCTTCGAAGTTCTTCGCGCGGTACATCGCCAGCGTCGGAGACAGTTTTTCGTGAGCAAACGGCTCGCTTTCATCAACGTCGGTCACTTCACCAATCAGAATCTTGGTGGTAGCCGGAACGGTGAAGCCTGCCAGTTCAGCAATTTTGTATGCCGGCTGACCTACGATTGCCGCGTTCAGTGCGCCATTTTTCAGGATGATGTCCTGAACGGCTTTCAGCTCTTTGCCCTGCAGCAGATAGCCGCCGTGGCTGGCGAAACGCTCGCGAACGGCGTCATAGACAGAGTCAACAACAACGACTGACTGCTCAGACGCACAGATAACGCCATTATCAAAGGTTTTAGACATCAGTACGGAAGCGACCGCGCGCTTAACGTCTGCAGTTTCATCAATAACAACCGGAGTGTTACCTGCACCCACGCCGATAGCCGGTTTACCGGAGCTATAGGCTGCTTTAACCATGCCTGGACCGCCGGTCGCGAGGATCAGGTTAATGTCAGGGTGATGCATCAGCGCGTTAGACAGCTCAACGGAAGGCTGGTCGATCCAACCGATCAGATCTTTCGGTGCGCCTGCAGCGATAGCGGCCTGCAGCACGATATCTGCCGCTTTGTTGGTCGCATCTTTCGCACGCGGATGTGGAGAGAAGATGATCGCGTTACGCGTCTTCAGGCTGATCAGTGATTTGAAGATTGCTGTGGAAGTCGGGTTAGTCGTCGGAACGATACCGCAGATAATACCGATAGGTTCGGCGATGGTGATAGTCCCGAAAGTGTCGTCTTCAGAGAGAACACCGCAGGTCTTTTCATCTTTATATGCGTTATAGATATATTCGGAAGCGAAGTGGTTTTTGATAACCTTGTCTTCGACAATGCCCATGCCAGATTCGGCTACGGCCATTTTTGCGAGAGGGATTCGAGCATCTGCGGCGGCCAAAGCGGCGGCACGGAAGATCTTATCAACTTGTTCTTGAGTGAAACTGGCATATTCACGCTGGGCTTTTTTTACGCGCTCTACGAGTGCGTTAAGTTCAGCGACATTAGTAACAGCCATAATGCTCTCCTGATAATGTTAAACTTTTTTAGTAAATCAGTAGCTCGATTCGACAGTATAGACAGGCTGTTAACAGCTTGCATCTAAATGTTAAGGTGCCGTTTCTGGCGCCGCTGGCTTCATTGATTTACTAAAGAAGCTTGATCTTTTTGATTCTCAGGTACCGCTATGCTGCACTCTTTTGGTGTCAACAAGGTTACTCACTTCTGAGTATAATTTACGTGATTTAGATCAAGTTTGCGCGAAGCTGACACCTTTCAGCAGTCTGTTTTTTGACCGGTCAAATCAAGTGTAATAATTGGTATGCAAACTAAGTGAATAAGTAACCGGGGGAAACAAATATATAACATGCCATTTTGTCGCCGCTATACGTATATTTGAGATGAATTATGCTGCTAAAAAGCGTATCTTCTGCGCGAATATTTTATGTGGCTAACTGTCAACAGCCATTTTTAATGATGCTGCGGAGCGCACTGTGACTCTACCGTTGTTTGATTTTTCAACCTACTTCAAGTTTTTCATCGGGTTATTTGCGCTGGTTAACCCGGTAGGCATCATCCCGGTCTTCATTGGTATGACCAGTTATCAGACGGCGGTGATCCGCAATAAGACCAACCTGACGGCGAATCTTTCGGTCGCCATCATTCTGCTGACGTCGCTGTTTCTCGGTGACTCGATTTTGCAAATTTTCGGCATCTCTATTGATTCATTCCGTATTGCCGGCGGGATCCTGGTCGTGACGATTGCGATGTCGATGATCAGCGGCAAACTCGGCGAGGACAAACAAAACAAGCAGGAAAAATCGGAAACCGCAATTCGTGAAAGTATTGGCGTCGTGCCGTTGGCGCTGCCGCTGATGGCAGGGCCGGGCGCAATCAGCTCGACTATCGTCTGGGGAACGCGCTACCACACGGTAACCTACCTTTTAGGGTTCTCCCTTGCCATTGCCCTGTTTGCCTTATGCTGCTGGGGGATTTTCCGCATGGCGCCATGGCTGGTGCGCCTGTTAGGGCAGACCGGCATCAACGTCATCACGCGTATTATGGGGCTGTTGCTGATGGCGCTGGGGATTGAGTTTATCGTCACCGGAATAAAAGCGCTGTTTCCCGGCCTGGTGAGTTAAACGCGCTTGCGCGATGCGGAGCCCAGCGCTCCGCGTTTGCTTCATTATTAGCAAAACATATCCATAAAGCGGAAAAGGCGGTACAAGATAGTTTTCTGTAATACCTTTAAATGTTCTTATTTATCAAATTGTTGTGCAAATTATCGAACGTCTCCTCTCTTTTTATCCCCCCTCCGCCACTGTTATTTTCTTCACATCATTCTCTGGTGCTTGCCGTCGCATAATTGAAATGATATTAGTAATTTCATAACCGGGGCAGATGAATGTGCTAAATAATAACCGATTGTTAAATTTTCGTACAAAAATGCATCTTCGCGTGGTTCTAAGACACCCATAACGGGCTGTTGACAGTATCTGTATGAAAACTAAATTCTTTAATGATTTTCACGCCGAAAGACAGGGCAAGATAGCGGCGCAGAGAAAACCATAAAAGAGAATCCGGTAACATATTTGCAAATTGCATTGGCGGATGAGATGGCCTTTTGGTACTTTCCGCCGTGATCGCTAACTGAATAATACACGTAAATGAGAATTATTATTAAATAACTCATTACGGCTGAAAACGCCCCGCAACAGGGGATAAAAGAATCGACGCCAAGGTCGCCGTTTGAGCGGCCGTAATAAATAAGTCGGTGATAGCAAGCAGTAACGTCTGACAGCAGCATAAACTCCTGCACTGTACAGAATCCCGTAAGGGGAAAAAAACAGGCTGGTTAAATAGCCAGTAATTATAATGAATGGAGTAACAACACAATGACCATCATCACCAAAAAAAGTCTGGTAGCCGCGGGGATTTTGTCTGCGCTAATTACCGCGAATGTTGCCATGGCAGCGGATGTACCTGCAGGGGTGCAGCTGGCGGATAAACAATCGCTGGTACGTAATAACGGCGCAGAAGTGCAATCCCTGGACCCGCATAAAATTGAAGGCGTTCCGGAATCCAACATTAACCGCGATTTGTTTGAAGGGTTAGTGATTGGCGATATTCAAGGCCATCCGATCCCTGGGGCCGCAGAATCCTGGGATAATAAAGATTTTAAAGTCTGGACCTTCCATCTGCGCAAAGATGCCAAATGGTCCGATGGCACGCCGGTTACCGCGCAAGATTTTGTTTATAGCTGGCAGCGTCTGGCGGATCCCAAAACCGCTTCACCTTACGCAAGCTACCTGCAATATGGCCACCTGCTGAACGTTGATGACATTATCGCGGGCAAAAAGCCGATCACCGATCTGGGCGTCAAAGCGATTGATGATAAAACCTTCGAAGTGACGCTGAGCGAACCGGTTCCTTATTTCTATAAACTCCTCGTTCACCCATCCGTTTCTCCGGTGCCAAAAGCCGCTATCGAAAAATACGGCGAGAAATGGACCCAGCCTGCCAATATCGTGACCAACGGCGCTTATAAGCTGAAAGACTGGGTCGTTAACGAACGTATTGTGCTTGAGCGTAATCCGCAATACTGGGATAACGCGAAGACCGTCATTAATCAGGTGACCTACCTGCCGATTTCTTCCGAAGTGACCGACGTTAACCGCTACCGCAGCGGCGAAATCGACATGACCTATAACAACATGCCGATTGAACTGTTCCAGAAGCTGAAAAAAGAGATCCCGCAAGAAGTCCATGTTGACCCGTATCTCTGCACCTATTACTACGAAATTAATAACCAGAAAGCACCGTTTACCGACGCCCGCGTTCGTACCGCGCTGAAAATGGCGCTGGATCGCGATATTATCGTTAATAAAGTGAAGAATCAGGGCGACCTGCCGGCCTATAGCTATACACCGCCGTATACCGATGGCATGAAGGTTGTCAAACCAGAGTGGTTTACCTGGTCTCAGGACAAGCGTAACGAAGAAGCGAAAAAACTGCTGGCGGAAGCCGGATATACCGCCGATAAACCGCTGACCTTTAATTTACTGTATAACACTTCCGATCTGCATAAAAAACTGGCTATTGCCGTGGCGTCCATCTGGAAGAAAAACCTGGGTGCTAACGTCAAGCTGGAAAATCAGGAATGGAAAACCTTCCTCGATAATCGTCATCAGGGGACCTTCGACGTGGCGCGTGCCGGCTGGTGTGCGGATTACAACGAACCGACCTCATTCCTGAATACCATGCTGAGCGACAGCTCAAATAACACCTCTCATTATAAGAGCCCGGCTTTCGATAAAATCATCGCCGAAACATTACAAACGAATGATGACGCGAAGCGTGCCGATCTGTATGCGCAAGCAGAACAGCAGCTCGATAAAGATTCTGTGATCGTGCCGGTCTTCTATTACGTCAACGCCCGTCTGGTTAAACCGTGGGTGGGTGGCTATACCGGTAAAGACCCGTTAGATAATATCTACGTTAAAAACCTTTATATTATCAAACATTAATGGCAATACGTGGGGCAGGCGACGCTTGCCCCACCGTGTCTGAATTCATCGCACTCGATAGGCACAGGCCAGAAGGTACGGGCAATGTTAAAATTTATTTTTCGTCGCTGTCTGGAAGCGATTCCGACGCTATTTATTCTTATTACGATCTCTTTCTTCATGATGCGTCTTGCGCCGGGAAGTCCATTTACCGGTGAACGCACGCTGCCGCCAGAAGTGATGGCGAATATTGAAGCCAAATACCATTTAAACGACCCCATCATGACCCAGTACTTCAATTATCTGAAGCAGCTGGCGCACGGTGATTTCGGTCCCTCTTTTAAATATAAAGACTATTCGGTAAACGATCTGGTGGCGTCGAGCTTCCCGGTCTCCGCTAAATTAGGGCTGGCCGCCTTCCTGTTGGCGGTAGTTCTCGGCGTGACGGCAGGGGTTATTGCGGCCCTGAAGCAGAATACGAAATGGGATTATGCGGTCATGGGGGTGGCAATGACCGGCGTGGTGATACCCAGTTTCGTGGTTGCGCCGCTGCTGGTGATGATATTCGCCATCACGCTGCACTGGCTGCCCGGCGGCGGCTGGAACGGCGGGGCGCTGAAATTTATGATTCTGCCGATGGTGGCCTTATCGTTAGCCTATATCGCCAGTATCGCGCGTATTACCCGCGGTTCAATGATTGAGGTCCTGCATTCTAACTTTATCCGCACCGCGCGAGCCAAAGGGCTGCCGATGCGGCGCATCATTTTACGTCATGCGCTGAAACCCGCGCTGCTGCCGGTTCTTTCTTATATGGGGCCAGCATTCGTGGGGATCATCACCGGCTCAATGGTTATCGAAACGATCTACGGTCTTCCGGGTATCGGTCAGCTGTTTGTGAATGGCGCGCTTAACCGCGACTATTCGCTGGTGCTGAGCCTGACCATTCTGGTCGGTGCGCTGACTATTCTGTTTAACGCGATTGTTGACGTGCTGTACGCCGTTATCGATCCGAAGATTCGCTATTGAGGCTGGAGTTCGCCATGATGTTAAGTAAGAAAAGCAACGAGGCGTTGGAAAATTTCAGTGAAAAGCTGGAAGTCGAAGGACGTAGTTTATGGCAGGACGCCCGCCGTCGCTTTATGCATAACCGTGCCGCAGTTGCCAGCCTGATTGTGCTGGTGATTATCGCGCTGTTCGTGACTATTGCACCGATGGTTTCGCAGTTCTCCTACTTCGATACCGACTGGGGCATGATGTCCAGTGCGCCGGACATGACGTCCGGCCACTATTTTGGTACTGACTCTTCCGGCCGCGACCTGCTGGTGCGTGTCGCTATCGGCGGGCGTATCTCGCTGATGGTCGGGGTGGCTGCGGCGCTGGTGGCGGTGGTTCTTGGGACACTCTACGGTTCACTTTCCGGCTACCTGGGCGGCAAAGTCGACTCCGTGATGATGCGTCTGCTGGAGATCCTCAACTCCTTCCCGTTCATGTTCTTCGTTATCCTGCTCGTCACCTTCTTTGGCCAGAACATCCTGCTGATTTTCGTTGCCATCGGTATGGTCTCCTGGCTGGATATGGCGCGTATTGTTCGCGGCCAGACGCTGAGCCTGAAGCGCAAAGAGTTTATCGAAGCGGCGCAGGTCGGCGGCGTCTCAACATTCAGTATTGTGGTTCGGCATATCGTGCCTAACGTACTGGGCGTGGTGGTGGTGTACGCCTCTCTGCTGGTGCCGAGCATGATCCTGTTTGAATCCTTCTTAAGCTTCCTTGGCCTGGGGACTCAGGAACCCCTGAGCAGCTGGGGTGCACTGCTCAGCGATGGCGCGAACTCTATGGAAGTGTCGCCGTGGCTGCTGCTGTTTCCAGCGGGGTTCCTGGTGATTACGCTGTTCTGTTTTAACTTTATCGGCGATGGCCTGCGTGATGCCCTCGACCCGAAAGATCGCTAAGGAGCGCCGTCATGAGCACAATTGAAACGGCAAAAGCGCCGCAGGCACAGCAACAATCCGGCCTGCTGCTGGATGTCAAAGATCTCCGCGTCACGTTCAAAACGCCGGATGGCGATGTCACGGCGGTGAACGACCTCAATTTTAACCTGCGTGCCGGGGAAACGCTGGGTATCGTCGGCGAATCGGGTTCCGGTAAGTCGCAAACCGCGTTTGCTTTGATGGGCCTGTTGGCCTCCAACGGTCAGATTGGCGGGTCGGCTCTGTTTAACGGCCGCCAGATTCTCAATCTGCCGGAGCGCGATCTGAATAAGCTTCGCGCCGAACAAATTTCAATGATATTCCAGGACCCGATGACCTCCCTGAACCCGTATATGCGGGTGGGTGAACAGCTGATGGAAGTCCTGATGCTGCATAAAGGTCTGGGAAAAGCCGAAGCCTTTGAAGAGTCGGTGAAGATGCTGGATGCGGTTAAAATGCCGGAAGCGCGTAAGCGCATGAAAATGTATCCTCACGAATTCTCCGGCGGGATGCGCCAGCGCGTGATGATTGCGATGGCGCTGCTGTGCCGGCCTAAACTGCTGATTGCCGATGAGCCGACAACCGCACTGGATGTCACGGTTCAGGCGCAAATCATGACCCTGTTGAATGAGCTTAAGCGCGAGTTCAATACGGCGATCATTATGATTACCCACGATCTTGGGGTCGTCGCCGGGATCTGCGACAAAGTGCTGGTGATGTATGCCGGGCGAACCATGGAATACGGCATGGCGCGGGATGTCTTTTATCATCCTTCGCATCCGTACTCGATAGGCTTGCTGAACGCGGTTCCGCGTCTGGACGCCGAGGGCGAGTCGCTGTTGACCATCCCGGGTAATCCGCCAAACCTGCTGCGTCTGCCGAAAGGCTGCCCGTTCCAGCCGCGTTGCCCGCACGCGATGGAGATTTGTCATAGTGCTCCACCTCTGGAGGAGTTTGCACCGGGCCGCCTGCGCGCCTGCTTTCAACCGGTAGGGGATCTGCTATGAACGCCGTTACGGAACAAAGAAAAGTCCTGCTCGAAATTGCCGATCTGAAAGTCCACTTTGATATTAAAGATGGCAAGCAGTGGTTCTGGCAGCCGGCCAAAACGCTGAAAGCGGTGGATGGCGTCACGCTGCGTCTCTACGAGGGCGAAACGCTGGGCGTGGTCGGGGAATCCGGCTGCGGCAAATCGACTTTTGCCCGGGCGATTATTGGTCTGGTGAAGGCGACCGACGGCAAAGTCGCCTGGCTTGGCAAAGATCTGTTAGGCATGAAGCAGGAAGAGTGGCGCGATGTTCGCAGCGATATCCAGATGATTTTCCAGGATCCGCTGGCTTCGCTCAATCCGCGTATGACTATCGGCGAAATTATTGCCGAGCCACTGCGCACCTATCATCCAAAAATGTCGCGTCAGGAAGTGCGTGACCGCGTGAAAGCGATGATGATGAAAGTGGGTCTGCTGCCGAACCTGATTAACCGCTATCCGCACGAGTTTTCCGGCGGCCAGTGCCAGCGTATCGGTATCGCCCGTGCGCTGATCCTTGAGCCGAAGCTGATCATCTGCGATGAGCCGGTCTCGGCGCTGGACGTATCGATTCAGGCGCAGGTCGTTAACCTGCTGCAGCAGCTGCAGCGCGAAATGGGGCTGTCGCTGATCTTTATCGCTCACGATCTGGCGGTGGTGAAGCATATTTCCGATCGCGTTCTGGTGATGTATCTGGGCCATGCGGTGGAGCTGGGCACTTATGATGAGGTGTACCATAATCCGCTGCACCCCTATACCAAAGCGCTGATGTCCGCGGTGCCGATTCCAGACCCGGATCTGGAAAAGAACAAAACCATACAGCTGCTGGAAGGGGAGCTGCCGTCGCCGATTAACCCGCCGTCGGGGTGCGTTTTCCGTACGCGTTGTCCCATCGCCGGGCCAGAATGTGCGAAAACGCGGCCGGTGCTGGAGGGGAGTTTCCGACATGCGGTTTCCTGCCTGAAGGTAGACCCGTTATAATCTCTGGGGCTGACGTAGGTCAGCCCTTTTTTTTTGCGAGGTTAAACGTGGCTGTTCATTTTCACGCCGCTCGCCAGCGGCTGTATCATCTACTCTTCGATCAAACCCGTCGTTCCGGACGACGATTTGAAGGTCTGTGCGGTATTTTTGCGCTCTTGAGCGTGCTGGTGATTTTTATTGAGTCCGGTCTTGGCACGCAATATCACCTGACGTTTGATGAATGGCATGTTTTTGTCTGGCTGGAGCTGTTTGTCACCGCTGTTTTTACCCTCGAATATTTCCTGCGTATTATCAGCTGGCCGAAACCCCTCAGCTATATTTTCAGCTTTTGGGGGGTGATAGATTTAGCCACCATCCTGCCGCTCTATGTGATGTGGATGTGGCCGGAGATGGGGCTTAATTATGTCTTTGCGTGGCGGGCGATGCGGGCGATTCGCTGCCTGCGTATTCTTAAACTGCTGCGCTTTATGCCGTCATTGAATATTTTCTGGGCGGCTATCGTCAGCGCCCGCCATCAGCTGATCCTCTTTTATTCCTTTATTGCCATCGTGATGGTTATCTTTGGATCGCTGATGTACCTGATTGAAGGGCCGCAATATGGGTTTACCACCTTAAATGCGTCGGTCTACTGGGCGATTGTGACCATTACGACGGTCGGGTATGGCGATATTACGCCGCATACGCCGATCGGCAGAATTCTGGCCTCGGTTCTGATCTTAATCGGTTATTCCATTATCGCCATTCCGACCGGACTTATCACCACGCATATGACCAGCGCATTACAACATCGCCGCGCGCGCGCGTGTCCAAACTGTCAGCACGCCGCTCATGATAAAAATGCGCGTTTTTGCAACGCCTGCGGCAGTGAATTAGCGGAATAGTCAGGAAACAAAAATAAAACGGCAGGCGGTGTGGTGACCGTCTGCCGTTTTTTTGTGGTTCAGTATGGGGGACGCTTATTCACGCCACAGAATATGGCACAGCTTATGGTCTTTTTCGCGGCACAGCAGAATGCGCGCAAAGATATCGTTAATTTCGCCGCCATCGGTATCGGCAAGACCAATCACGACTTCGGCGAAAAAGTCCGGGTTGAGGTCATAATCGACATGCTCTTCCCAGTCCGGCGCAGGGTCAAACAGCTCGGCGCCGCCGCGTTCTTCAAACTGCAGGTTAAACAGAATGACATCCGCCGGATCGAGGTTGTCGACAGCCAGCTCCAGGAAGATGTCATAAGCTTGTTCAAGCGTTTCGTCTTCGGTCAGGCGATTGTTTAAATCCATATCCATGATTGCTACCCGTTAAACATCTGATTGGCACGTTTTACAGCAACGGACTGAAGAAGTAAAACAGTCGCTCGGTGATCCGCTGCCAGAGCGGTCGTTTTAACCACAGCCGGGCGTCCAGCAGGCGCGAACGGGAAATATAATCGTCCTGAACGGCCGCTAGATCGCCGCCGAATCCGACGTCGTCAATGACCAGCGTGATTTCGAAATTCAGCCACAGGCTGCGCATATCGAGATTCACGGTACCGACCAGGCTGAGCTCGCCGTCGACCAGTACGCTTTTGGTATGCAGCAGGCCGCCTTCAAACTGATAAATTTTAACCCCGGCCGCCAGCAGCTCGGTAAAGAAGGCCCGACTGGCCCAGCCAACCAGCAGCGAATCATTCTTGCGCGGCAGGATAATGCTGACGTCGACCCCGCGTTGCGCCGCGGTGCAGATCGCATGCAGCAGATCGTCGCTGGGCACGAAGTACGGGGTGGTCATGATCAGATGTTCTTTGGCGGAATAGGCGGCGGTGAGGAGCGCCTGATGAATCAGATCTTCCGGGAATCCGGGGCCAGAGGCAATGGTATGAATCGTGTGTCCGCTGGCTTCTTCAAAGGGCATAATATTGAGGTCCGGCGGCGGCGGTAAAATACGTTTGCCGGTTTCAATCTCCCAGTCGCAGGAGTAGACGATGCCCATCGCCGTGGCGACCGGGCCTTCCATACGCGCCATCAGATCAATCCACTGCCCGACGCCGGAATCCTGTTTAAAGAAGCGCGGGTCGACCATGTTCATACTGCCGGTATAGGCAATATAGTTATCAATCATCACCATTTTGCGGTGCTGGCGCAGATCCATACGGCGCAGAAAAACACGCATCAGGTTGACCTTCAGCGCTTCGACCACCTCGATGCCGGCGTTCCGCATCATGGCTGCCCACGGGCTGCGGAAAAAGGCGACGCTGCCGGCGGAATCGAGCATCAGGCGGCAGTGAACGCCGCGTCGCGCCGCCGCCATTAAGGATTCCGCGACCTTATCGGCCATGCCGCCCGGTTGCCAGATGTAAAACACCATCTCAATATTGTGCCGCGCCAGCTGGATATCGCGCATCAGCGCCTGCATCACGTCATCAGACTCGGTCAGCAGCTGAAGCTGATTGCCCTTAACGCCGGCGATCCCCTGACGCCGTTCGCAGAGCTTAAACAGCGACTCGGCAACCGGGCTGTTATCCTCGGCAAAAATATGTTTGCAGGCTTTGAGATCGTTAAGCCATTTGGCGGTGGAGGGCCACATCGCCCGAGCCCGTTCCGCACGACGTTTACCCAGATGCAGCTCGCCAAATGAGAGATAGGCGATAATCCCCACCAGCGGAAGAATATAGATAATCAGCAACCACGCCATTGCTGAAGGTACGGCGCGCCGTTTCATCAGAATGCGTAATGTTACACCGGCGATGAGTAACCAGTAACCGAGGATGACCAGCCAGTTCACCACCGTGTAAAAGGTTGTCATAGATGAAAAATCCTTTTGAATAACTCTATGTCATGAGTTTACGCATCAACATCCATCTGGCAAATAAAAACGCAGCGAAAGCGTTGGTCAGCCAGATTCATGGGTTTATAATGTGGTCTGTTTTTCACTTGTAGAGTAGTAGCAATGAAGCGTAGTAGAACGGAAGTAGGGCGCTGGCGCATGCTAAGACAGGTGAGTCGCCGCAAGTCCCGCTGGCTGGAAGCCCAATCGCGCCGCAACATGCGCATCCTCTCCATCAGGAAGGAACTGGTGAAACGACAACGTGGTTCCCTGCTGTTTGTCTTCACTGAGTACTGATATAAAAGGCACCGTTTACGGTGCCTCTGTTATTTTAGCGTCGGACGGTCTCAGAATACTTTCTTATAAGGCTTCACGGAGACGTTCTGGTACACGCCAGCCGCGATGTAAGGGTCATCATTTGCCCATGCTTTGGCGACTTCCAGCGATTCGAACTCCGCAATGACCGTTGAGCCAGTAAACCCGGCGGCGCCAGGCTCATTACTGTCGACGGCAGGCATTGGCCCGGCGGTCAACAGGCGACCTTCATCTTGTAATAGCTGCAAACGTGCCAGGTGGGCGGGACGTACCGACAAGCGCTTTTCCAGAGAATCGGCAATGTCTTCAGCGTAGATAACGTAAAGCACGGCAAGGCTCCTTATCAATAAACAGGCGAATCACGTTAAGTGAATCCGCCGTTGACTGCAATGTAAAGATGCGTACCGACTTAAAATGCCATGCTTCAGACGTTTTTTCCCACAAAACGGGGCAAATTTTGATGCAAGATAACAAGGCTTATTGAATATGATTGCTATTTGCATTTAAAATCGGGGCATCATTTTTCAACAGAAACGACTATGAGCGCAATGACCCTTGATTTACCTCGCCGCTTCCCGTGGCCGACGCTGCTGTCCGTGGCTATCCACGGTGCCGTTGTGGCGGGGTTGCTTTATACCTCGGTACATCAGGTTATTGAACGGCCCTCTCCCTCGCAACCGATCGAAATTACGATGGTTGCGCCGGCAGATCTCGAACCGCCTCAGGCGGCACAGCCGGTAGTGGAACCCGTTGTTGAACCGGAGCCTGAACCGGAAGTGGTGCCGGAGCCGGAGCCACCAAAAGAAGCGCCGGTGGTGATTCACAAGCCCGAACCCAAACCGAAGCCTAAGCCTAAACCGAAGCCGGAGAAGAAGGTTGAGCAACCGAAGCGGGATGTGAAACCGGCGGAAACGCGCGTGGCTTCACCGTTCGAAACGACCAATACGGCGCCAGCACGTACGCAGCCGAACTCCGCACCGGCAACGGCAAAACCGACCCTGACCGCGCCGAGCGGCCCGCGGGCGATAAGCCGCAACCAGCCGGCGTATCCGACACGTGCCCAGGCGCTGCGTATCGAAGGTTCTGTACGCGTCAAGTTTGATGTCACGCCGGATGGGCGAGTGGATAACGTCGAGATTCTCTCCGCGCAGCCCGCCAATATGTTTGAACGCGATGTGAAAAATGCGCTGCGCAAATGGCGCTACGAAGCGGGCAAGCCGGGAACTGGCGTCACCATGACGATCAAATTCCGTCTGAAAGGCGTAGAGATTAGCTAACCGTGTTGTCATCAGGCCCCTTATGGGGCCTTTTCCATTAAGACCGCATCCAGCGCTTTCTGCGCCGTCACCAGATGCTGCCCGCCGAACAAGATCGCCCGGTTTAACAACGTGTAGAGCTGATAAACCGGCTGACGATCAAGGAAACCAGAGGGCAGCGGCGATATCGACTGGTAGCCATCGTAGATCTGCGGCGGCTGTTCAGGGTGCAGCGGCAGCATCGCCAGATCGCACTCTCGGTCTCCCCAGTAACAGGCGGGATCGAAGATATAGGGGCCGTTCGGGCCTAGCGCGCAGTTCCCCGACCACAAATCACCATGCAGCAATGACGGTTGAGGCTGGTGATTGCTCAGGCGCTGCTGCACATTATCGACGATGCTGTCGATATCGCCGAAGCTGAGCCCTTTTTCGGCAGCCAGCTCCAGCTGCCAGCCGATACGCTGTTCGGCAAAGAAAGTCGACCAGCGGCGCTGCCAGGCGTTGGGCTGCGGCGTGGTGGAAAGGTCGTTATCAAAATCCAGACCAAACTGCGGCTGATCGCTCCACTGATGCAGATGTGCAATATGCTGACCGAGTAAGAAGGCGTTGTGCGCGTCCAGCGGGCGAGGGGGCAGATATTCCATTACCAGGAAACTGTAGTCGCGATCGCTGCCAACCGCATAAACCTGCGGAACGCTAACGGTTTTACTCCGTGACAGCAGCTCAAGCTGGTCTGCTTCAGCGGTAAAGATAGGCAGAAGTTCACGCTCATCACATTTAACAAAGTAGTCCCGACCGCCGAAACGTAAATGCCAAGCCGCATGAATTTCACCGCCGGGCAGTTCGTTGCGGAGTTCGATTTCAGCTGCTTCGGAATGCCAGTCGCTTAACAACGTGCTGATAGCTTGCCACATGCTGTCTCTCCCCTTGTTTTCCACCATTTCATAAGGTTAGCCCATAACCCCGGTGTAAAATTCGAACTGACGCACAACTGGCGCGCTCCGTTGCACGAATCGCACTTATTGAGCTTTCAACCACTCAGCAAATGTGGTGACGGTAACGTCGACGGGGCGACCCAGCGCCGTTTCCGCCAATCCGGCGCTAAGCGCTTTGACCTCGTCGGCGCTTTGCGCGGAAATCAGGCCAAAGGTATTCGTACCCAGTTCATGGACCTTGCCGTTTTCATCATTCAGCACAAGAGTAAATCCTGCGCGGGTGAGATGATTACTTAGCTCGTTAATTTCGGTCAGCGTCTCTTCCTGAAAGTTAACCGTGACGACGCGGGTAACAATTTCTGTGCTCATTTTTCACCCTGTTGTAATCCATGGAATTTTCAGCATAGACCATGATGATGATTTGGCGACTCCCTCTGCGCCAGCAGAGGGAAGGAGAACTAGCGACCACACAGGTAAGTGTAGATTTTGTGCGTGTTTTCCAACGAGCACAGACGGGTACCCTGGTTAATGGTGGCGGCGCTACCGGCGGCGACGCCGAAGCGGACCATATCCTCCAGACTGGCATCTTCCGCCAGGCGCAGGGTCATTGCGCCGACCATGCTGTCGCCGGCGCCAACGGTACTTTGGCTTTTCATCGGCGGCGGCACGACCTGTACACTGCCGCTGGCATCAACGCCCAGCGCACCCTGCGGGCCGAGTGAGACCACAACCCGGCGGACCTTACCCGAACGAATCAGCTCCTCCGCCGCGCGTCGAACGTCATCCGGCTGGCTCAGATCGCGCCCCACCAGAGCACTCAGCTCTTTTTGGTTAGGCTTGACGAGCTCAATATTCCCGACATCAAGAGCGGCGGCCAGCGCCTCGCCCGAACTATCAATGATGCAGCGAAGTCCGTGACGCTGTGCGCTTTTGACTAACTGAGTCAGGTTGTCAACGCCGATGCCAGGCGGCAGGCTGCCGCTTACGACCAGCAGTGAGCCGGTCTCGATCGCCAGAACCTTTTCTTCGAGGCGACGGAACTCCTCTTCCGTTAAGGCGGCACCAGGCATCACGAAGCGATATTGTTCGCCGCTGGCGCCTACGTGGACATGCAGATTTTGTCGCGTCCAGTCTTGCGCCTCGACAGGCTCAACCGGGACCTGTTCTGCGGTGAGCAGCGCCGTAAGATGTTCGCCAGTGGCGCCACCGGCCGGGTAAATGGCCGTTGCTTCACCACCGAGAAAGGTGATGGCACGTGCGACGTTGATACCGCCGCCGCCGGGTTCGAAAATCGGTGCGCTGCAGCGGAGTTTTCCTTCGGGGTACATTTGCGGGGTCAGCGTTGCGCTATCGAGTGAGGGAGCCAGCGTTAGCGTATAGATTTTGGTCATCTAATTTCCTCCATGATACGGGTTAAGCTGTTCTGTTTTTAAGCATGGCACTTCTTAGCGGGAAGGGGAAGCCATTGCCGGTCGCGATTTGTAAAGCGCTTTTTATTTTTATCTTTATGAAATAAAGATTGTTCTAAGAGCTGTCTTATTCAAAAAATGAAATAGTAATTGATTGCTATGTTAATCGTGCTTTTTTATAATTCTTTGCCTTTCATTGGACCTGCAAGATACAAAAATCATTCAAGATGCGTCGAGGCGGCGAGGGAAGCCATCCCACGAAAGCACAGTTCATGCTGTGTGGGGGATGTCTTAGTGACGCCAACAAAGAAGTAGCCTGAAGGATGACGCGTATAGCGATCCTTGCGAAAGTTTCCGGGACCAGCTGGGTCTCTCTTTTTGTTGTACGGACTCTAAATTAAATGAAGCTTTTGAAGACAGTACCCGCAGCGGCATTGCTGGCGGGGGGGCTCTTTGCGTCTGCGCACGCATTGGCCGATGATTCCGTTTTTACTGTTATGGATGACCCTTCCACTGCCAAAAAACCTTTCGAAGGTGCGGTTAACGCCGGTTATCTGGCGCAGTCCGGAAATACGAAAAGTTCTTCAATGACCGCGGATTCTACGTTGACCTGGTACGGCGATACGACGGCATGGTCGCTGTGGGGTAATGCCAGCAACACGTCATCCAACGATCAGCGCTCCTCCGAAAAATACGCGGTTGGTGGCCGTAGTCGCTACAACCTGACCGACAGCAACTACGTGTTTGGCCAGGCCAGCTGGTTGACCGATCGCTATAATGGCTATCAACAACGCGACGTTTTAACCGCGGGTTATGGTCGTCAGATCCTGAACGGTCCGGTTCACAGCCTGCGCTTTGAATTTGGTCCGGGCGTGCGCTATGACGAGTATACCGATGGCGATAATGATACTCAGCCGCTGGGCTATGCTTCCGGTACCTGGGCCTGGCAGATGACCGATAACACCAAGTTCACCCAGGGGGTGTCGGTGTTCGGTGCCCAGGACACTACGCTGAACTCGGAAAGTGCGTTGAATGTCGCCATCAATGCGCATTTTGCACTGCGGGTTGCCTACAACCTGACCTGGAACTCCGAGCCGCCGTCATCGGCGCCGAATCATACCGATCGCCGCACGACGCTGTCTCTGGGTTATAAGATGTAATGTATTTCAGGCCGGGAAACCGGCCTGATTGTTTTAAAATTAGCAACCATCGGCATTATTATTTTTGGTCATTCGTTTTATTTTTTATAAAAAGAAAATAACTCCACAATTTCCTCATAATTCATTTTTTCCTGACAACTCTGTAGATAATTTGACACAAATAGCTAAATATTTAGTCGGACAAAAGTGTGATCGGGATCTATACTGTTGACTATCGACGAAGATGAGATCTTTGCCGGACAACCTTCAGTAAATAAGAGAATCACCATCATGAAAAATAGCAAAATCGCAACTGCGGCTGTGATGCTGTGCACCCTGTCTTTTGGCGTATTCGCCGCGAACCCGGTCCCGCAGCCAGGCAACACCGACCATACGCAGGTTGGTATTGCGAAAGCGACCGATGTTGAAGCCGGATCGAATATTGCTCCCGGTTCACAATCAACCGGTCACTCTATGGATGATGCATTTAATGTCCATACTCTTGTTGCCGGCGAGTGGTCCTGATTTTCATCTGTAGATAATATGATGACGTTTCAGGGAATATAAAGCCGGGTAGAGATGTACCGGTTTATTTCCTGAATGGTGGTCAACACTGATTCTTCCACTTTGCTATTTCTTGCCATTACCTATTGTGGCACGAGCTGTTTTTCTTTTTTCGTCCGCCGTCCCGCCACGTTGTTCCTGTGGCTGAATATCCAGCATATGATTCTGTCCCCCTTGTTTTATCCATAACCGCCACCATTTATCTTGTTCTGACTTTTAACACGCACTAATGATGTGTAAACTAAGGGTCGGTGTTATCAGCAGGCGGCTGCAGGTGGGAACGACTCGGTAAACGATCGTCCTCATATTTCGCAGAGTGAAGCGGGAACTGAGCTATAACTTGTTGATAATTATTATTATATTGTTTTGTATGTGCTCTTTCGTGTGGGGCACCACTGCAAATAAGGACATAAAATGCCTGTAATTACGCTTCCTGATGGCAGCCAACGCCATTTTGACCACGCCGTTAGCCCGCTGGATGTTGCTCTGGATATCGGTCCAGGCCTGGCGAAAGCCACGATCGCGGGACGAGTGAATGGTGAGCTGGTCGATGCCAGCGACCTCATCGAAAACGATGCAACCCTCTCCATCATTACTGCAAAAGATGAAGACGGCCTGGAAATCATTCGTCACTCCTGCGCGCATCTGCTCGGTCATGCGATTAAGCAGCTGTGGCCAAACACCAAGATGGCTATCGGCCCGGTTATCGATAACGGCTTCTATTATGACGTCGACCTCGATCATACGCTGACCCAGGAAGATATCGACGCGCTCGAAAAACGTATGCATGAGCTCGCCGAGAAGAATTATGACGTCATCAAGAAGAAAGTCAGCTGGCACGAAGCGCGTGAAACCTTTGTGAAGCGTGGCGAGACTTATAAAGTTTCCATTCTTGATGAAAATATCGCCCATGATGACAAGCCTGGCTTGTATCATCATGAAGAGTACGTCGACATGTGCCGTGGACCGCACGTGCCGAATATGCGTTTTTGTCATCACTTTAAACTGATGAAAACCGCAGGCGCGTACTGGCGCGGCGACAGCAACAACAAGATGTTGCAGCGTATTTACGGTACCGCATGGGCAGATAAAAAAGCGCTTAACGCGCATCTGCTGCGTCTGGAAGAAGCGTCCAAGCGTGATCACCGCAAGATTGGCAAGCAGCTCGACCTGTATCATATGCAGGAAGAGGCGCCGGGTATGGTCTTCTGGCATAACGACGGCTGGACAATCTTCCGCGAGCTGGAAGTGTTCGTTCGCTCCAAGCTGAAAGAGTACCAGTACCAGGAAGTAAAAGGTCCGTTCATGATGGACCGCGTGCTGTGGGAAAAAACCGGGCACTGGGACAACTACAAAGATGCGATGTTCACCACCTCTTCTGAGAACCGTGAATACTGCATCAAGCCGATGAACTGTCCGGGTCACGTGCAGATCTTTAATCAGGGTCTGAAATCGTACCGCGATCTGCCGCTGCGTATGGCGGAGTTCGGTAGCTGCCATCGTAACGAGCCTTCGGGCGCGCTGCATGGTCTGATGCGCGTACGTGGCTTTACTCAGGATGATGCGCACATCTTCTGTACAGAAGAGCAGGTCCGTGAGGAAGTGAACGCCTGTATTCGTATGGTCTACGATATGTACAGCACCTTTGGCTTCGAGAAAATCGTCGTCAAACTCTCAACTCGTCCGGAAAAACGTATCGGAAGCGACGAGACCTGGGATCGTGCTGAGGCGGATCTGGCGGTCGCGCTGGAAGAAAACAATATCCCGTTTGAATATCAACTGGGTGAAGGCGCGTTCTACGGTCCGAAAATTGAATTTACTCTGTATGACTGCCTCGATCGTGCATGGCAGTGCGGAACGGTACAGCTGGACTTCTCTCTGCCGCAGCGTTTAAGCGCTTCTTATGTGGGCGAAAATAACGAGCGTCAGGTACCGGTAATGATTCACCGCGCAATTCTGGGGTCTATGGAGCGCTTCATTGGCATCCTGACCGAAGAGTTTGCCGGCTTCTTCCCAACCTGGCTTGCGCCGGTGCAGGTCGTGGTGATGAATATTACCGATTCTCAGTCTGAATACGTTAACGAATTGACTCGTAAACTACAAAATGCGGGCATTCGGGTAAAAGCGGACTTGAGAAATGAGAAGATTGGCTTTAAAATCCGCGAGCACACTTTACGTCGTGTCCCGTATATGTTGGTCTGTGGCGACAAAGAAGTCGAAGCCGGCAAAGTGGCCGTGCGTACCCGTCGTGGTAAAGACCTCGGCAGCATGGACGTAAATGAAGTGATCGAAAAGCTGCAACAAGAGATTCGCAGCCGCAGTCTTCAACAACTGGAGGAATAAGGTATTAAAGGCGGAAAACGAGTTCAAACGGCGCGTCCGAATCGTATTAATGGCGAAATTCGCGCGCAAGAAGTTCGCTTAACAGGTCTGGAAGGCGAGCAGCTTGGTATTGTGAGTCTGAGAGAAGCTCTGGAAAAAGCTGAAGAAGCCGGAGTAGACTTAGTCGAAATCAGCCCTAACGCCGAGCCGCCGGTTTGTCGTATTATGGATTACGGCAAATTCCTCTATGAAAAGAGCAAGTCTTCTAAGGAACAGAAGAAAAAGCAAAAAGTTATCCAGGTTAAGGAAATCAAATTCCGTCCTGGCACCGATGATGGCGACTACCAGGTAAAACTCCGCAGCCTGGTTCGCTTTCTGGAAGAGGGTGATAAAGCTAAGATCACGCTGCGTTTCCGCGGTCGTGAGATGGCTCACCAGCAGATCGGTATGGAAGTGCTTAACCGCGTCCGTGACGATCTGAGTGAACTGGCAGTGGTCGAATCCTTCCCGTCGAAGATCGAAGGCCGCCAGATGATCATGGTGCTCGCTCCTAAGAAGAAACAGTAAGGCCTTCAAGTAGCAACTCCTGTGGAGCCATCAGGCTTCGCAGGCGTTGTTCGCCTATGTTTCGTTTATTAACAATGCGAAGTGGAAGTTATTAAAATGCCAAAAATTAAGACCGTACGCGGTGCTGCTAAGCGCTTCAAAAAAACCGGTAAAGGTGGTTTTAAGCACAAGCACGCTAACCTGCGTCACATTCTGACTAAAAAAGCTACCAAGCGTAAACGTCACCTGCGTCCGAAAGCCATGGTTTCCAAAGGCGATCTGGGCCTGGTAATCGCGTGCCTGCCGTACGCATAAGTCGTTAACCCTTTTAAACTTTTTAATTAGAATAGATACAGGAGAGCACATATGGCTCGCGTAAAACGTGGTGTAGTTGCCCGTGCACGTCACAAGAAAATTTTGAAACAAGCTAAAGGCTACTACGGTGCGCGTTCTCGCGTATACCGCGTTGCCTTCCAGGCTGTTATCAAAGCTGGTCAGTACGCTTATCGTGACCGTCGTCAGAAAAAGCGTCAGTTCCGTCAACTGTGGATTGCGCGTATCAACGCAGCAGCACGTCAGAACGGTATTTCTTACAGCAAATTCATCAACGGCCTGAAAAAAGCCTCTGTTGAAATCGACCGTAAGATCCTGGCTGACATCGCCGTATTCGACAAATTAGCGTTCACCGCGCTGGTCGAAAAAGCGAAAGCAGCTCTGGCATAAGCCAGTTGAAAGAGGGAGCTTGTCTCCCTCTTTTCGTTTCAACACCATCAATACATTGACTTTTATTGCCGTAAGCTTTTCAATACAGGTCTTACGTTTCGTACCAGACAAGGTAATGCAAGCATGAATGCTGCTATTTTCCGCTTCTTTTTTTACTTTAGCACCTGAACTCAGGAGGCTAGCGCGTGAAAGAAGAAACGGAAAACAGCGCCAGAAAGCCTCCCACTGTGGAGGCTTTTTTCGTATATGAACGTGTTCATTCTATTTCAAGCTGCAGGTGCGCGGGCTGAGTGCGCATCCGGCGACAGCGATTTTTCTGTGCTAAGTGCCATGCGGCCCGACGCCGCCTGTGACTCGAAATAGTCAGAATAAAATAATGATCATAACCGGTGTCTGCACCGACATAATGAGGAAAACCATGTCACATCTCGCAGAGCTGGTTGCCAGTGCGAAGGCAGCCATTAATGAGGCATCAGATGTTGCCGCGCTGGACAACGTCCGCGTGGAATACCTGGGGAAGAAAGGGCATCTGACCCTTCAGATGACAACCCTGCGTGAACTGCCGCCAGAAGAGCGTCCGGCGGCTGGTGCGGTCATCAACGAAGCAAAAGAGCAGGTTCAGCAGGCGCTTAACGCGCGTAAAGCGGATCTGGAAGGCGCAGCGCTGAATGCGCGTCTGGCCGCAGAGACTATCGATGTCTCTCTGCCCGGTCGTCGGATCGAGAACGGCGGGCTGCATCCGGTGACGCGCACCATCGACCGTATTGAGCACTTCTTCGGTGAGCTTGGCTTCACCGTCGCGACCGGTCCGGAAATTGAAGATGACTACCACAACTTTGATGCGCTGAACATTCCGGGCCACCACCCGGCCCGTGCCGATCACGATACCTTCTGGTTTGATGCGACGCGTCTGCTGCGTACCCAAACCTCCGGCGTGCAAATTCGTACTATGGAAAACCAGCAGCCGCCGATCCGCATTATTGCGCCGGGCCGCGTTTACCGTAACGACTACGACCAGACCCATACGCCGATGTTCCACCAGATGGAAGGTCTGATTGTTGATACCAATATCAACTTCACCAACCTGAAAGGGACGCTGCATGACTTCCTGAATAACTTCTTCGAGGAAGACCTGCAGATTCGTTTCCGTCCGTCCTACTTCCCGTTTACCGAACCTTCCGCGGAAGTTGACGTTATGGGTAAAAACGGCAAGTGGCTGGAGGTCCTCGGCTGCGGCATGGTGCATCCGAACGTTCTGCGCAACGTTGGCATCGATCCGGAAATCTATTCCGGCTTCGCCTTCGGCATGGGGATGGAGCGTCTGACGATGCTGCGCTACGGCGTGACCGATTTACGCGCGTTCTTCGAAAACGATTTGCGTTTCCTCAAACAGTTTAAATAAGGGCAGGACAGAATAATGAAATTCAGTGAACTGTGGTTACGCGAGTGGGTTAACCCGGCGATCGACAGCGAAGCGCTGGCTAACCAGATCACCATGGCGGGCCTCGAAGTGGACGGCGTTGAGCCGGTAGCCGGTAGCTTCAACGGCGTTGTTGTCGGTGAAGTGGTTGAGTGCGGTCAGCACCCGAATGCCGACAAACTGCGCGTCACGAAAGTTAACGTCGGCGGCGAACGTCTGCTGGACATCGTCTGCGGGGCGCCAAACTGCCGTCAGGGGCTAAAGGTTGCCGTAGCAACCATCGGCGCCGTGCTGCCGGGCGACTTCAAAATTAAGGCCGCGAAGCTGCGCGGTGAACCTTCCGAAGGGATGCTGTGCTCGTTTTCTGAGCTGGGCGTGTCCGACGATCATAGCGGAATTATCGAACTGCCGGCGGATGCGCCGATTGGCACCGATATCCGTGAATATCTGCAGCTGGACGATAACACGATCGAAATCAGCGTCACGCCGAACCGTGCGGACTGCTTAGGTATCATCGGCGTCGCCCGCGACGTGGCCGTTCTGAATAAAGAACCGCTGAACGCACCGGAGATTACCCCCGTTGCCGCCACCATTACCGATACTCTGCCTGTCACCGTTGAAGCGCCGGAGGCCTGTCCTCGCTACCTGGGCCGCGTGGTGAAGGGTATCAATGTTAAAGCGCCAACCCCGCTGTGGATGAAAGAGAAGCTGCGTCGCTGCGGGATTCGCTCCATCGATGCGGTCGTTGACGTCACCAACTACGTGCTGCTCGAGCTGGGTCAACCGATGCATGCGTTCGATTGCGACCGCATTGACGGTGGGATCGTGGTCCGAATGGCGAAAGAGGGTGAGAAACTGGTTCTGCTGGACGGGACCGAAGCCAAACTGGATACCGATACCCTGGTTATTGCCGACCATCACAAAGCGCTGGCTATGGGCGGCATCTTTGGCGGTGAACACTCTGGCGTCAATGACGAAACGCAGAACGTGCTGCTGGAATGCGCATTCTTCAGCCCACTGTCGATCACTGGCCGCGCGCGTCGCCACGGTCTGCACACCGATGCGTCTCATCGCTATGAGCGCGGCGTGGATTCAGCGCTGCAGTATAAAGCGATGGAACGTGCAACCCGCCTGCTGATCGATATCTGCGGCGGCGAAGCGGGCCCGGTTATCGATGCGACCAACGAAGCTGCGTTGCCGAAGGCGGCGACCATTACCCTGCGTCGTAGCAAACTGGATCGTCTGATTGGCCATCATATTGATGATGCGCAGGTGAGCGATATTCTGACTCGCCTGGGCTGTGAGGTGACCGTCGGCGATGGTGAGTGGCAGGCCGTTGCACCGAGCTGGCGCTTCGATATTGCCATCGAAGAGGACCTGGTCGAAGAGGTGGCCCGCGTTTACGGGTATAACAATATTCCGGATCGGCCGGTGCAGGCGGGGCTGATTATGGGCACCCACCGCGAAGCTAATCTGTCGCTGAAACGTGTAAAAACGCTGCTTAACGACAAGGGCTACCAGGAAGTCATCACCTACAGCTTTGTTGACCCGAAAGTGCAGCAGCTGATTCACCCGGGTGAAGAAGCCCTGATTCTGCCGAGCCCTATCTCCAGCGAAATGTCGGCGATGCGTCTGTCGCTGCTGACCGGTCTGCTGGGTACGGTGGTGTACAACCAGAACCGTCAGCAAAGCCGCGTCCGCATTTTTGAAAGCGGTTTGCGTTTTGTTCCGGATACCCAGGCTCCGCTGGGCATTCGTCAGGACGTGATGCTGGCCGGTGTGATTTGCGGCAACCGCTACGAAGAGCACTGGAATCTGGCAAAAGAGACCGTTGATTTCTACGATCTGAAAGGCGATCTGGAGTCCATTCTCGACCTGACCGGCAAATTAGCGGATATCGAATTCCGCGCAGAAGCGAACAGCGCACTGCATCCGGGGCAGTCAGCCGCGATTTATCTGAAAGGTGAACGTATTGGTTTCATTGGGGTTGTTCATCCTGAACTGGAACGTAAACTGGATCTGAACGGCCGGACTTTAGCGTTCGAGCTGGAGTGGAACAAGCTTGCAGACCGCGTGGTGCCTCAGGCGCGCGAGATTTCTCGTTTCCCGGCGAACCGTCGTGATATCGCCGTTGTCGTCGCGGAAAACGTACCTGCAGCCGATGTTTTGACAGAGTGTAAGAAAGTTGGCGTAAATCAGGTAGTTGGCGTAAACTTATTTGACGTGTACCGTGGTAAAGGGGTGGCGGAAGGCAGTAAGAGCCTTGCGATTAGCCTCATCCTGCAGGATACCAGCCGTACACTCGAAGAAGAGGAGATTGCCGCTACCGTTGCCAGATGTGTAGAGGCATTAAAAGAGCGATTCCAGGCATCATTGAGGGATTGAACCTATGGCGCTTACAAAAGCTGAAATGTCAGAATATCTGTTTGATAAGCTTGGGCTTAGCAAGCGGGATGCCAAAGAGCTGGTAGAGTTGTTTTTCGAAGAGGTGCGTCGTGCTCTGGAAAACGGAGAACAGGTAAAACTCTCCGGGTTCGGCAACTTCGATTTGCGGGATAAAAACCAACGCCCGGGTCGTAACCCGAAAACGGGGGAAGATATTCCCATTACAGCCCGGCGTGTGGTGACCTTCAGACCCGGTCAGAAACTTAAAAGCCGTGTCGAAAACGCTTCGCCCAGAGACAAATAATCTGAACTAACTAAAAAGGCCGCTGATGCGGCCTTTTTCTTTTGTGGCGTAAATCAACTTCTTACGGCAGTAACCATCACCTCGACGAGGATATCAGGGCGTGCCATTTCCGCCTGGACGGCCGCGCGTGCCGGACTGTGACCTTCCGGTATCCAGGCGACCCAGACCTCGTTAAACCCGGCAAAATCACGTGCCATCGTCTTCAGCCACACCTGAGCAGACAGAATATGACGATTATCACTGCCGGCTTCGGCCAGCAGTGCGTCAATTTTTGCTAAAACCTCCCGGGTTTGCTGGCGGATATCGTCATCGCTGCTTGCCGGGGTTTGCCCTGATAAAAAGATCAGATCGCCGTACCCGACGCTGGCGGAAAGGCGGGGCTGCGAATGATGACGTTCTATTTTCATGCTGAGTGTTCCCATGTCAGACCTTCTAAAGAAATGGCGGGACTTGCGCCGTTGAGTAGCGCGCCGAGCACCACCGCGCTGCCGGCGGCCAGAGTAAAGCCGAGGCTACCCTGACCGAGGTTCATCCACAGGTTCTGATACCCGGCACGACCAAGCAGAGGGGGACCCGCGGGGGTTGAAGGGCGCATACCGCACCAGGCCTCTGCATCCTCAACGCCCTGCAACTCAGGGAAGCTGCGGGTGACGATCTTTTTTAGCGCCTGGATACGCTCGGGGCGCAGTTCATCGCCGTCGTAGCCAATATCGACCATGGCGGCAATGCGCAGCCGATCGCCCAGCCGGGCGTAGACCACTTTATGGCCATAATCCGTTACGCTGATATCAGGCGCAATCCCGGGCTTTGTGGGGTAGGGGAGCGTCAGGCTGTAGCCTTTCAGAGCGCACAGCGGCACGCGAATACCGGTACCGGCCAGCAGGGGACCGCTGCCGTTTCCTGCCGCCACGATGTACTCATCGCCGACCATCGTTCCCTGACGGGTATCGACAGAATCAATGCGGGCGCCTTTTTTATTCAGGCGCAGCACCTCACAATCGCTGGTCAGAGTAAAGCTGGCGCTGGCATGCAGCTTCTCCAGCAGCGCCTGGCAGAATTTTTGACAGTCGGCGGTCTCATCGCCGGGCGAATAAATACCGCCCTGCAGCGAAGGGTGTATATATTTCAGCGCCGGTTCAAGTTGAATACACTCGTCGGCATTCAACGCTTGCTGATATTGCGGGCTGATACCTTTGGCGGCTTTATTAAAATCATATGTCCGGCGATGAACGATCAATTTCCCGGAACGCCGCCAGTGAAAGTCGTGCAGATTATCCGCCGTCAGCCACTCCTGCATCACCTGACGGCTGAGCAGCGACAAGCGCAATATATGATCGCCGTTGAGCTTATTCGTCTGGCTATTACAGGCGCGGAGAAACTGCAGCAGCCAGCGCCATTGATCCGCCGACATTTTCAAACGCATATTGAGAGGCGAGTCGGCTTTACCCATCCATTTCATCCCCTGCAGGGGAACGCCACGATCGGCCAGGGGGGCCACATACCGGTAGCTAAGCTGCCCGCCGTTGGCAAAGCTGGTTGCCAGACCTGGCTTCGCCTGACGTTCCAGCAACTGGACCTGATGACCGCTCTTGATTAACTCATAAGCTGTTGCCAGCCCGATAACACCGCCGCCGATAATGACAATGCGCTTTTTCATAACCTGATAAACCCACCGCTGATAAATGCATGGGCTTTATGTCAAAGCATTTGCCTCTGCGGCGCAATTGACTTTTTATTTTCAGGGTATAACTCCAGGTTAATCTCCTGCAGCTGCTGGCGGAGCCGGGTACAGAGAAAATCGACAAACTTCTGGCTGATCGGGCTGAGTGAAACGTCTGCCCGACGCAGTAAACACAGGGTGATCATCATCGGCGGCGCGATCGGATGAATCATCGCCGGCGCCAGGTTATGCCGGGCGGAAAAAATATCGGTAATGCTGCATCCCATGCCGCGTTTCACAAATTCGGTGGCCATGTAGTAGGTCTGCACGTTCAGGCGGGTGGTCGAAAAATCGCGGCGGGTCGCAATGGCCGCGGAGAGGGAGTGTGGTCCTGGCGAGATCCACCGCTGCTGGTCAATCTCCTCAATCGCCACTTCTCCCTGGCGATAGTCGCGGTCAATGTATACCAGCGGGACCTCAGCGATAGCGGTGCTGGTGATCTCCCCTTGCTGGACGGGCTGCAGCGTCAGGGCCAGATCGATCTCGCGCAGATCCAGTTTTTTGACCAATGTCTCAGTGTGTTCGGTGGTGAGTGTCATCACCAGATTGGCATTTTGTTGATAGAAATCGGTGACCAGTTCCGGGACCAGACTCAACCCAAGGCTCGGCAGACAACCGAGGCTCATTTTGGCCCGGGGGTCGCGGGCCAGGTTATCGGCGAGCAGGCGGAGGTTATCCAGATCCTGATAAATATTCTGAGCTTTTTCAAACAGCATCAGCGCTTCGCTACTGGGCAGCAGTTTACCGCGTACCCGCTGAAAAAGTTTAAAACCGAGCTTCTGCTCGGCGTTTTTTAGCGCTTTGCTGGCGGCGGGTTGAGAGATATTGAGCGATTCCGCTGCTCGGGAAAGCGTGCCGCAAGTCATCACGGCGTGGAAGATTTCCAGGTGACGCAGTTTCATGAGGAGTTAACTCAGGGTTATAGAGGCCAGATAAAAAGTCATTTTCCAATAACATTAAGTTAACATAAATTTAATCCGCAATCAGCGAGCTGTTTACTTATCGCGCTGACTGCGCCGCCTTCCGGCGGATAATCCGATTCTCAGAACAATACCTGTTGTCCCTACATACACCCTCAGGCAACCAAGCCAACACATTATAACGAGGGGGATATTTTCTGAGCAGGCCCGAATACACCGCGTCCCAATAGCGGCCGGTTTTATTGGCATCAAGGAGTTATATGAGTGACTCAACGCTCTCTGGCAACCCACTAGCCAGACAGAATATCACCAGAAAAAATATTATTATTGGCCTGTTATTAGGGCTGTTTTTAGCGACGGCATTTTGGTGCCATGGACACCCCGCAGACGAACTCGGCTTGCTGAGTTTTACACCGCTTGTCGCCCTCGCCATCCTTTCGCTCGTCGGGGTAGATATTGTGCTGGCGGTGATCTCATCCATTATTATTGCGATGATTATGACCTCGACCAGCTTGCCTGAAATGGGAACAATGCTGGCAAAATCGACCGGCTCTTTTATTGCCACCGTCGGGTTAATCATTATGCTCGGTGCCGGTGTCGGAGAAGTGGCGACTCGTACCGGCGCCGCAGTGGAGCTGGTGAAATTTGTGGTTCATCGTATCGGGCTGTCGAGTCAGACCCGGGTTAAACTGGGTATTGTCATTTCGTCGATTCTCATCTGCGGCGCCCTGGGGACCATGGCCGGGGGAAATGCGATCATCGTGGCGGTAATTATTCCGGTTGCCGCGGCGGTCAGACTGACGCCGCCGACGGTGGCCGCGCTGATGATGACCGCCGGCTCCATCGGGCTTTTTACCGGGCCGTTTACGCCGAGTACCGTGACGATTCTCAAGCTTGGCGGCCTCAGCTATCCGGACTATTTGCTGTATGTCGGGTTGCCAATGAGTGCGGTGACTTTGCTGGCCGGCTGGGTGATGGCGGGGCGGATTCAGAAGATGACCGAAGGGAAGCTGCGGTATGAGGTCGACCTGTCTGAAAAAACGCAGGAGCAAGCCAGTGCCGCCGTTTCAAGGCGCAAAAAGCTCAGCGCGCTGGCGTTTGCGGCAACGATTATCGTGATGGCGGTGGTTGGGGTAGTGATAAAAGCCGGCTTTAGCTTCGCGATTATTGTGATGCTGCTGGTGGCGTTGATCACCGGACTGGTCGGCGGCCTACGGCCCACGCAGATTTTGCAGGCGCTGTATCACGGCTGCGGCCGTCTGGTGTGGATGTTTATCCTCTACTGGCTCTATAACCCGATTCTTGAACTGATGGATGGGCTCCATGCCTATCAGGGGCTGCTGGACTACACCCAGCCGCTGCTGGAAGGGATCTCCCCGGCCTGGCTGTGCTTTTGTATTTTCGCCTTCAATATCATTGGCCATGTTCCCGGCGCGGCGGTGGCGCAGATGACCTTTACCCACAAGATTTTTGGCCCGATGCTGATGGCTGCCGGCGTCCCGCCGCAGGGAACCACTGCGGTTCTGCTGGCTTCATCGCAGGTGGACTGGTTTGGCCCGTTCCCCTCTTCGGATATGTTCGGGCAGATGGGGCTGGCGCAGTCGACCCATCTCAAGTACATGCTCTATAACGGCTGGGCTATCGTGATTGCTAACATTATTCTCTTCGCTCTGCTGTTTCAGGTGCTGGTGTAAGAGACCTTTCTGCTCAGCGCGGCGGGGCCGATGTCCCGCCGTTGTGGCCATTGGATCATCAGGTTATCTCTTCCCCTGCGGGAGGTTTTGCTTTTCTCACCTCTATCGCCACCGTAAAATCAACGGCATCTCTTTCTGGCATGACGGAAATTATGCTGACCTTTGTCCAAACTCAACAGCGCCGCAGCCGGCGCTGGCTTATTGCACTCCTGCTGCTGCTCCTCGCCATGTTGACCGTCAGTCTCTGCGCCGGAGACCAGTGGATTGGTCCGCAGGAGTGGTTCAGCGCCAAAGGGCAGCTGTTTATCTGGCAGATTCGTCTGCCGCGGACGTTGGCCGTTCTGCTGGTGGGCGCCGCGCTGGCACTCTCCGGGGCGATCATGCAGGCATTATTCGAAAACCCGCTGGCGGAACCGGGGCTGCTGGGCGTTTCTAACGGCGCTGGCGTGGGGTTAATTGCTGCGGTGTTGCTGGGCAAAGGCTATCTGCCGGGATGGGCGCTGGGGCTGTGCGCGATTGCCGGTGCGCTGGTGATTACTTTTATTCTGCTGCGTTTTGCCCGGCGGCATCTGTCAACCAGCCGTCTGCTGCTGGCGGGCGTCGCGCTCGGCATTATCTGTAGCGCGTTGATGACCTGGGCGGTCTATTTCTCCACCTCTTTCGACTTGCGTCAACTCATGTACTGGATGATGGGCGGGTTTGGCGGCGTGGACTGGCAGCAGCTGTGGCTGATGCTGGCGCTGTTGCCGGTACTTATCTGGGCGTGTCTGCAATCACAGCCGCTGAATCTCCTGGCGCTGGGAGAGGTGTCCGCTCGTCAGCTGGGGCTGCCTCTCTGGCTATGGCGCAGGCTGCTGGTGGTGGCGACAGGCTGGCTGGTTGGCGTGAGCGTGGCGCTGGCTGGGGCAATTGGATTTATTGGGCTGGTGATACCGCATATTCTTCGCCTGTGCGGCTTGAGCGATCATCGGGTGCTGCTTCCGGCCTGCGTGCTTGCCGGCGCCAGTGCGCTGCTCGGCGCCGATATCATTGCCCGCCTGGCGCTGTCGGCGGCGGAATTACCGATCGGCGTGGTCACCGCGACGCTGGGCGCGCCGGTCTTCATCTGGCTACTGCTGAAATCCGTGCATTCGCAATAAGCGGTGGGCTGGCGCAGCCATGATCGCTGCGCCAGGGGCGGGACGCTGGGGCTTACCAGCCTTTGATCGCATCGCCTTTGTATACTTCCATGGCTTTATCGGCGACTTCTTTGGTCTGGAAGGCCTCTTTCAACTGCTGAATCTTTTTACTGTCTTTATTCTCTTCACGTGAAACGATGGCATTCACATACGGAGAGTCCGGTCCTTCCATAAATAAACCATCGCGGGCCGCGGAAAGACCTGCCTGCGCGGAGAAGTTGGTGTTAATAATCGACAGCGCGACGTTCGGATCGTCGAGAGTACGGGTCAGCTGCGGCGTATCGACTTCAACAATTTTCAAATGTTTCGGGTTGTCGATAATATCCAGCGACGTCGGCAGATAGCCCACGCCCTCTTTCAGTTTGATTAAGCCCTGCGCCTGCAGCAGGAGCAGGCTGCGGCCTAAGGTCGTGGTTTCGTTAGAGATAGATACCGTTGCGCCGTCCGGCAGCTCGTTGATATGTTTAATTTTGCGTGAATAAGCGGCAATCGGGAAGACGAACGTTTTGCCAACGATGGCAAATTTGTAGCCGCGCTCTTTGGACTGCGCCTCGAGATAGGGCAGCGTCTGGAAGGCGTTAGCATCGACGTCTTTATTATTTAACGCTTCATTTGGCAGTACGTAGTCATTGAAAGAGATAACCTCAACGTCGAGGTTGTATTTATCCTTCGCCACCTGCTCAACCACTTTCCAGATGGCTTCATCCGGTCCGGTGTTAATCGCCACCTTAACTTTGTTGTTATCGTCAGGAGAGCAGGCCGATAACAATACTACCGATGTGGCGATTAACACTGAGCTTAACAACTTTTTCATCTATAAAAACTCTCTCAAATTAGTCCATAACAAAAGGCTATTACATCCATTTAACACTGTACACTGAATTGTCTGCTGACCATATTGAGAGGAATTCATGTTAGCGGCGCGTACGGTGCGGTATTCCTGGCCGCCGATTAGACGTACAATGAGCGCCCGTGAATCCGCTACAGTAGATAGGGATCACCTTAAATCAGAAACCCGTTTTATGGACGGAGGGAAGGCTATGCAACACGATATTCTGAATACTGAAGTCACCACGATTGATGGTCAAAAAACGACGCTGGCGGACTATGCGGGTCGCGTTCTGCTGATTGTGAACGTGGCCTCAAAATGTGGTCTCACGCCGCAGTATGAGCAGCTGGAGACATTGCAAAAAGAGCTCGGGCACGATGGGTTTACCGTGCTTGGCTTCCCTTGCAACCAGTTCCTGGGCCAGGAGCCAGGGAGCGAAGAGGAGATTAAGACGTTTTGTAGTACGACCTATGGCGTCACTTTCCCGCTGTTCAGCAAGGTAGACGTCAACGGTGAACATCGTCATCCGCTGTACCAGAAACTGGTTGAGGCCGCGCCGCAGGCCGTGGCGCCAGAAGGCAGCGGTTTCTACGAGCGTATGGCAAGCAAAGGCCGTGCGCCGGCAAACGTCGGCGACATTTTGTGGAATTTCGAAAAATTCCTGCTGGGCAAAGATGGCCAGGTTATCCAGCGCTTCTCGCCGGATATGACCCCGGACGATCCGCTGCTGGTTGCCGCCATTAAAGGGGCGTTAGCGAAATAATGCCGTTTCTGATGCAGCTGCGGAATGTCAAAGAAGCGGGGCGTCTGGCGCCGTTTAGCGCCCAGGTGCGTCCGGGTGAAATGGTCCATCTGGTAGGGCCAAACGGCGCAGGCAAAAGCACGCTGCTGATGCGAATGGCCGGTCTGACTGCGGGGCCCGGAGACGTTATTCTTAACGAACGTAAACTGGGCCAGTGGTCGGCACAGGAGCTGGCGCGTCACCGGGCCTACCTGAGCCAGCACCAGATGCCGCCTTTTGCCATGCCGGTATGGCACTATCTGTCGTTGCATCTGCAAAATGGCGGGCAAAGCGAACTGCTCGCCAGCGTTGCCGATAAGCTGGGCCTGAGCGATAAGCTCGGGCGCCAGGTGAATCATATTTCTGGCGGCGAGTGGCAGCGCGTACGCCTGGCGGCGGTCATTCTGCAGGTTCATCCGCTGGCGAATCCGGCGGGGCAGCTGCTGGTGCTGGATGAACCGATGAACAGTCTGGACGTGGCGCAGCAGGCGGCGCTAGATCGCGTTCTGGGTGAACTGTGCGAGGCGGGCGTGGCGGTAGTGATGAGCAGTCACGATCTTAACCATACCCTGCGACACGCCCATCAATCCTGGCTTATCTGCCGGGGGCAGGCCATTGCCTGCGGTGAGACATCGGCAGTGTTAACCGAAGAAAACTTAACCGCGGCCTATGCGATTCCTTTTCAGCGCATCGCGGTTGCCGGTCATTTTATGCTCGTTGCGTCACAGTAGCACGAAGCAACCTTGCCAGTGCATTGATAAACCAGCTAAATTATCCTGACGAATTGATAAGGAACAGAGGAATCGTCTGAGATGCGTTTGTGGTTCATTTTATTGACGGCGCTATTTCTGGCTGGCTGCAGCAGCCACCGGGCGCCGCCGCCGAATCCGCGGCTTGCAGATTCCATTACCGTTATCGCGAACCTGAACGAACAGCTGCGCAACTGGCGGGGCGCGCCGTATCGCTATGGCGGTATGTCTCCGCGCGGGGTCGATTGTTCCGGATTTGTCCTCATGACCTTCCGCGATAAGTTTGCCCTGCAGCTGCCGCGTGAAACTCGCGATCAGGCAGAGATTGGCACTAAAATTGACAAAAGTGAGTTGTTGCCGGGGGATCTGGTCTTTTTCAAAACCGGGTCCGGCGACAGCGGTCTGCATGTGGGCATCTACGATACCGACAATCAGTTTATCCATGCATCGACCAGCCAGGGCGTGACGCGTTCCTCCCTGGATAACGTCTACTGGAATAAGAAGTTCTGGCAAGCCCGCAGGATATAGCGACGGACGTCGTGGCGAAGGGGAAGCACTGGCTTCCCTTTTTTTATGTCGATAACCCTGCGTTTCTCCCGTGTTAATACCTTGTTGAAGGCACTACACTGGAGAGAGGAGGAACCATGACCCTGTCTTTTACTACCCACTGGCGTGATGAACTGCCGGATTTCTATACCCCTTTAGCGCCCACTCCGCTGAAAAATGCCCGACTTATCTGGCACAATGCGCCGCTGGCGCAAACCCTGGGCATTCCCGAGGCGCTGTTTCATCCGGCGCAGGGCGCCGGCGTGTGGGGAGGCGAAACGCTGCTGCCGGGCATGTCGCCGCTGGCGCAGGTCTACAGCGGCCATCAGTTTGGCGCCTGGGCCGGCCAGCTTGGCGATGGCCGGGGGATTTTGCTTGCTGAACAGCAGCTGTCGGACGGCCGTCGTCTCGACTGGCATCTTAAAGGCGCCGGACTGACGCCCTATTCGCGAATGGGCGACGGGCGGGCGGTGCTACGTTCCACGATCCGCGAAAGTCTGGCCTCGGAGGCCATGCATGCGCTGGGGATCCCGACGACGCGCGCGCTCGCCATGGTCACCAGCGATACCCCCGTGCAACGCGAAACGCTGGAAAGCGGCGCGATGTTGATGCGTCTGGCCGAAAGCCACGTGCGCTTTGGCCATTTCGAACATTTTTATTATCGCCGTGAGCCGGAAAAGGTACAGCAGCTGGCCGACTACGTGATTCGTCATCATTGGCCGGAGCTGGTTGATGACGCTGATAAATATGTTCTATGGTTCCGTGACGTTGTCACGCGGACGGCGACGCTGATCGCCAGCTGGCAGACGGTTGGCTTCGCCCATGGGGTGATGAACACCGATAACATGTCGATTCTTGGGCTGACGATGGACTACGGCCCCTACGGCTTCCTGGACGACTTCAAACCCGATTTTATCTGCAACCACTCCGATTATCAGGGCCGCTACAGCTTTGAAAACCAGCCGGCGGTTGGCCTGTGGAATTTACAACGTCTCGCGCAGTCGCTGTCGCCGTTTATTGCGGTGGATGCGCTTAATGCCGCGCTGGATGACTACCAGCATGCTTTGCTGACGGTATACGGCCGCCGGATGCGCGATAAGCTGGGTCTGTTCACCCAGCAGAAAGGTGATAACGACCTGCTGGATGGGCTGTTCGCGCTGATGACACGGGAAGGCAGCGATTACACCCGGACTTTCCGGATGCTGAGCGTGAGTGAACAACACAGCGCGGCATCGCCGCTGCGCGATGAGTTCATCGATCGCGCGGCCTTCGATAGCTGGTTTGCAGGCTATCGCGCGCGCCTGCGCGATGAGCCGATCGACGATGCGCAACGCCAGCAACAGATGCAGAGCGTCAACCCGGCGCTGGTGTTACGAAACTGGCTGGCACAGCGGGCCATTGAGCAGGCGGAGCAAGGGGATATGAGCGAACTGGCCCGTCTGCATGAGGTATTAAGCCAGCCGTTTGCAGACCGGGACGATGAGTATATCAATCGTCCGCCCGACTGGGGAAGGCGTCTGGAAGTGAGTTGCTCCAGCTGATGTTACCCCGGACCTTCTCTGTGCTCGCGGGCGGAGAAGGTCTATTTAGTCAGAATCAGTTTCCCCGCATGGGTCTGGCGCAGTAAATAGCGCTGGCCACCATGCTCAATCACCACCCGGCCTTCAGCGCCGAGTAAGGTGCGGCTGTTGATCTTACGGTCCGTGGGAATGGGGTAAGGGGCATTGTCTTTTGTTTTTTCTGCTGTGGCAGTGTTATCCATACGCGTCATAGCACCAAATAAAAATAAAAGAAACAATGATAATCATTATCAATAATGTTAATTTTCACGGCAAGCGTTATTTGCGAAAACCCTGTTTTTTGGGGGGAGGCTGCGCCAGACTGCGCGGAAAGAATCTCCCCCACCACGGCGTGGCGGGGGCAGGAACTACAGGCGGGTTGCGGTTGCCGCGGCCAGTTCGGCCAGCAAACGTTCGCTGTCTTCCCAGCTCAGGCAAGGATCGGTAATGGACTGGCCCCGCGTCAGCGGCTGCCCGGCAACCACCTTCTGCGTGCCTTCCTGCAGGAAGCTTTCGGCCATGATGCCGGCAATCGAAGTGGAGCCGGCGCGAATCTGCTGGCAGATATCGGCACACACCTCCAGCTGACGACGGTGCTGCTTCTGGCAGTTGCCGTGGCTGAAATCAACCACCAGCTGTTCCGGCAGATCAAATTCACGCAGCGCATCGCAGGCGGCGGCGATATCTTCAGCATGATAATTCGGCTGTTTACCGCCGCGCATGATGATATGGCCGTACGGGTTGCCGCTGGTCTGATAGATGGTCATCTGCCCCTGTTTATCCGGCGACAGGAACATATGGCTGGCGCGGGAGGCACGGATGGCATCGACGGCAATACGGGTATTACCATCGGTACCGTTTTTGAAGCCGACCGGGCAGGAGAGCGCGGAGGCCATTTCCCGGTGGATCTGGCTTTCGGTGGTACGCGCGCCGATAGCGCCCCAGCTTATCAGGTCGGCAATAAACTGTCCGGTCACCATATCGAGAAATTCGGTGGCGGTGGGGACCCCCAGCTCGTTGACCTGCAGCAGCAGCCGACGTGCCAGCTCAAGACCGTGATTCACCCGATAGCTGCCGTTAAGGTCAGGATCCGAAATTAACCCTTTCCAGCCAACAACGGTACGCGGTTTTTCAAAGTAGGTACGCATGACGATTTCCAGCTGCGGCTGGTAGCGTTCACGCATCCCCTGCAGGCGGCGCGCGTAGTCCATCGCCGCGTCGGTATCATGAATGGAGCACGGTCCGATAATCACCAGCAGGCGGCGATCTTCACCGTTGAGGATCTTTTCAATCCGGCGGCGGGAAGCGGCAACGTGCGCCGCAACGTCGGCAGACACGGGATGCCGCTGCGCCAGTTCCGCGGGCGTCACCAGGCTTTCAATGCGCGCGGTACGCAATTCGTCTGTTTTATTCATTGGAGTCTCAAAAAATCTGTTTCTTCCGCGGCGAAAATGCCGGGAAGTGATGCGCATCACGATAAACCAATCTCTGCTTATTGCAAGGGCAGGTCATGATCCTGTATAGGCCACGGGCGATAGCATAAACAAATTTTCTCCAATGCACTAGTTCGTTAGTACATTCTTCGATTCAGCCCCATGATGTCCATGATTTTAGTCGCAATTTCTTCAACAGAATAATTGGTGCTATTCAGGCACGGAATTTTATTCTTGCGATACAGGGCCTCCACCTCGGTCACCTCCATGCGACACTGGCGCATCGATGCATAGCGGCTGTTTTCACGGCGTTCTTCGCGGATCGCGGCCAGCCGTTCCGGATTAATGGTTAAACCGAACAGCTTATGTTGTAAGGGTTTAAGCGAAGCCGGGAGGATCAGGTTGTCCATATCGTCGGCGATAAACGGGTAGTTTGCCGCGCGGATACCGTACTGCATCGCCAGGTAAAGACTGGTCGGGGTTTTGCCGCAGCGCGAGACGCCCAGCAAAATGACCTGTGCCTGATCGAGATTACGCAGCGAGATCCCGTCGTCATGGGCGAGGGTGTAATCAATCGCCGCAATACGTGCATCGTATTTGTTGAGGTTACCCGGCGTCAGGCCGTGGGTGCGGTGCGCGATGGGCGTCGGGTCGAGCCGCAGTTCCTGCTGAAGCGGAGCCACCAGAGCCTGCACGATATCCTGACAAAACCCCTCACTTTGCAAAATAATATCGCGAATTTCAGGGATAACGATGGAGTAGAACACCAGCGGGCGGATGCCGGTCTGCTGATAGATGGCGTCAATTTGTTCCTTTACTGCCCGCGCGCGGCTGATATTTTCGACGAACGGCAGCGTAAAACTGCTGATCGCGACCGGGAATTGCGACATCACCGCATGCCCCAGTACTTCGGCCGTAATGGCGGTACCGTCAGAAATATAAAATACGTGGCGATCTACAGCACTTTCCATTTTGACCATCCGGTATAATGAGTTTAATTATCTGAAAGCAGAAATTAAATTTAAGCATATCCCTTTAGGCTTTGTCTCACTTTTAAAATGAAACAGTATTTTTATTTTTAATGAAAAGGTCGGTTCAGTTTTCGATTTTGCCGGCGTTTTGTATCTTATTGCAGCAGATTTCAGCAGAATCATTGGGTTAGCTATATCGGGAAAAGTATCCTAAAAAATGAAAAATAATTTGCTTGAACGATTCACCGTTTTTTTCAGCCGCATAAATATGTCAGGATAAATCCCGTAGTTGATCGTGAGTTTTTTATCACTGGTATTAAATCACAAAAGGATTGTCTCGATGTCCAACAATGGCTCGTCACCGCTGGTGCTTTGGTATAACCAACTCGGCATGAATGATGTAGACAGAGTTGGGGGCAAAAATGCCTCCCTTGGTGAAATGATTACGAATCTGTCCGGTATGGGTGTTTCCGTACCGAACGGCTTTGCCACCACCGCTGATGCCTTCAATCAGTTCCTGGACCAAAGCGGTGTAAACCAGCGCATTTATGAACTGCTGGATGAAACCGACATTGACGACGTTTCCGCATTAGCGAAAGCGGGCGCTCAGATCCGTCAGTGGATCATTGATACGCCGTTCCAGAGCGAACTGGAAGACGCCATTCGTGATGCCTATACACAGCTGTCCGCGGATAATGCCGAGGCCTCCTTTGCCGTCCGTTCCTCCGCCACGGCGGAAGATATGCCGGATGCCTCCTTCGCCGGGCAGCAAGAGACATTCCTCAACGTGCAGGGCTTCGATGCCGTGCTCGTCGCGGTGAAGCACGTGTTTGCTTCGCTGTTTAACGATCGCGCGATCTCCTATCGCGTGCATCAGGGTTATGACCACCGCGGCGTGGCGCTATCCGCCGGGGTACAAAGGATGGTGCGTTCCGACCTTGCCTCATCCGGCGTCATGTTCTCCATTGATACCGAGTCCGGCTTTGACCAGGTGGTATTTATTACCTCCGCCTGGGGCCTCGGGGAAATGGTGGTGCAGGGCGCGGTTAACCCGGATGAGTTCTATGTGCATAAACCGACGCTGGCGGCGGGTCGTCCGGCCATCGTGCGTCGCACCATGGGGTCGAAGAAGATCCGCATGATTTATGCCCCGACCCAGGAACACGGCAAGCAGGTGCGTATCGAAGACGTTCCGCAGGCGCAGCGCGATATTTTCTCGTTAACCAACGAGGAAGTGCAGGAGCTGGCGAAGCAGGCGGTACAGATTGAGAAGCACTACGGCCGTCCGATGGATATCGAATGGGCGAAAGATGGCCACACCGGTGAGCTGTTCATCGTCCAGGCCCGTCCAGAGACCGTCCGCTCGCGCGGCCAGGTGATGGAACGCTATACCCTGCATGCGCAAGGACAGATTGTGGCTGAAGGCCGCGCTATCGGTCATCGCATCGGTGCTGGCCCGGTAAAAGTGATTCACGATATCAGTGAAATGAACCGGATTGAGCCGGGCGATGTCCTGGTGACCGACATGACCGACCCGGACTGGGAACCGATCATGAAGAAAGCCTCGGCGATCGTCACCAACCGCGGCGGTCGTACCTGCCACGCGGCGATTATTGCCCGCGAGCTGGGGATTCCGGCGGTCGTTGGCTGCGGTGACGCGACCGATCGCATTCAGGAAAACCAGAATGTAACCGTCTCCTGTGCCGAAGGCGATACCGGCTACGTCTACGCCGAGCTGCTGGATTTCAGCATTAAGAGCTCAAGCGTGGGGGAAATGCCCGATCTGCCGCTGAAAATCATGATGAACGTCGGTAACCCGGATCGCGCATTTGATTTCGCTTGTCTGCCGAACGAAGGCGTTGGTCTGGCGCGTCTGGAGTTCATCATCAACCGTATGATTGGCGTTCACCCGCGCGCGCTGCTGGAGTTTGACGACCAGGAGCCGGCGCTGCAGAACGAAATCCGCGAGTTGATGAAAGGTTACGATTCCCCGAGAGAGTTTTACGTCGGTCGTCTGACCGAAGGGATTGCGACTCTCGGCGCGGCGTTCTATCCGAAGCGGGTAATCGTGCGTCTGTCCGACTTCAAATCTAACGAATACGCCAACCTGGTGGGCGGCGAGCGTTATGAGCCGGAAGAGGAGAACCCGATGCTCGGCTTCCGCGGTGCCGGTCGCTACGTCTCAGACAGCTTCCGCGATTGCTTCGCGCTGGAGTGCGAAGCGGTGAAGCGCGTGCGCAACGAGATGGGGCTGAGCAACGTCGAAATCATGGTGCCGTTTGTCCGCACCGTCGCCCAGGCGAAAGCGGTGGTAGAAGAGCTGGCGCGCCAGGGACTCAAGCGTGGCGAAAACGGTCTGAAAATCATTATGATGTGTGAAATTCCATCGAATGCGCTGCTGGCCGAACAGTTCCTCGAGTACTTTGACGGCTTCTCTATCGGTTCAAACGATATGACTCAGCTGACGCTTGGCCTCGATCGTGACTCCGGCGTGGTTTCTGAGCTGTTTGATGAACGTAATGACGCGGTGAAAGCGCTGCTGTCGATGGCGATTCGCGCGGCGAAGAAGCAGGGCAAATACGTCGGTATTTGCGGCCAGGGGCCTTCTGACCACGAAGATTTTGCCGCATGGCTGATGGAAGAAGGGATTGATAGTCTGTCTCTGAACCCGGATACCGTGGTGCAGACCTGGCTTGGTCTGGCTGAACTGAATAAGTAAGCCCTCGCTTTACATTCCCCCAATCCCCGTCAGCAATGGCGGGGATTTTTTTATTTTCAGCGTCTGGCGACCGCTATTGACAGCCGTATGGGCAAACAAGAAAAAATAGCGGGCAGCTAGCGGAACCAGGTAAAAAAAAAGCCCATCGTGGGAGATGGGCAAAGACTACACACAGCAATTCGTTGTTTCACTCAGGGGATTTCCATGCTTATAAATCAAGGTGTTGATCTATAACCGTGCCCTAATAGTAGACACAGCCTTTTTTGGCGTCGATCGGATTCATCTCAATAGTTAAACAGCTGTGAAGAATATGTCGATTGCGTAACATGAGAGAGGGAATAGTGGCGGAGAACGGTATTATTTTTATCAGTTTTTCTTATGATTAAGGCGGGTTTCCCCGCCTTAATTTTTTACTTTTCGCTGTTGATATTACTGACGTTTAACGCTTCAAGTTCCGCCAGTACCTGATCGGGATCTTTCGGCGGCGGCGGCACCTCCTGCAGCCAGGCATCAAACAGGCGCCAGGAGACGGCGAGCAGCACCGGACCGATAAACAGGCCAATCATTCCGAAGGCGATCAAACCGCCGATAACGCCGGAGAGAATCAGGATCATCGGCAGGTCGGCGCCCATACGAATCAGCACCGGGCGGATAACGTTATCCATGGTCCCCACCACGCAGCTCCATACCAGCAGCACCGTGCCCCAGGTGGTATCTCCGCTCCAGTAGAGCCAGATAATCGAGGGGATCAAGACAAGCAATGGCCCCAGCTGTACCAGACAGGTGAAGATCATGACCACGGTCAGCAGCGCGGCGTAAGGGACGCCGCTAATCGCCAGACCAATCCCTCCGAGCACCGCCTGAACCAGCGCAGTCACCACCACGCCCAGCGCCACGGCGCGAATGGCCTGACCGGCCAGCAGGACCGCCGCATCGCCGCGTTTTGCCGCCAGACGCGTTGCGAAGTAACGGAATCCATAGGCGACTTTCTCACCCTGCCAGTACAGCAGGGCGCTGAACAACAGCATCAGCCCGCAATAGACCAGCAGTTTGCCGATATGCGCCGCCTGACCGACGAACCAGGTCGTGGTGGTGCCGATATAGGGACGGATTTTGGCCATAATGGCCGCACCGCCCATATCCAGCAGACCGTGCCAGGCCGCGTAGAGCTTGTCGCCAATCAGCGGAACGCTATTGAGCCAGGCGAAATCCGGCAGCGTGACATTCCCGGTGGAGATAAGTTTTATCAGCGGAATGCTGTTATCTACCAGGCTATTCACCAGCAGCGCAATCGGGATGACGAACAGTAAAAACAGCAGCACGGTCATGACCAGCACGGCGAGGGCGCGTTTACCGAACAGCAAACGCTGCAGGCGCAGCAGAACGGGCCAGGTGGCGATGACGACGGTGCCAGCCCAGGCGAAGGACAGAATAAAGGGTTGCACCACCCACAGGCAGGAGATAATTATCAGGGATAAGAACAGTACCGACAGCAGTATTTGCGGTATATCCCGGGGTTGGCGATCGTTAATCATAGAGAAATTTTACCTTTCCAGTCGCGTCAAAATGCTGACGCCGCGTAAATCCATATACTGATAATAATATCAATAATTTCACGGGCCTGATTTTGCACATAAATCTCGTGGGCGCATATGAAAAAAATGTGATAAAAAGTTGACTGCGCCACGCAATCGTTTAGTTATCCATAGACAAAATCATCCGGACGCATCGAGTCGGCGACAGACTCCCGGCTCTCAGGCTATTTTTGCCCGCCGTGGTGGACGTGGTTTACATTGCCCGCAAGGGTCAGCTTCACGCAAGGATTCGGCAGCAAATGCGCCAACAAGAGGCAGTCTGAAGGATGACATCACTACAACACAACATAGTCAGGCAGGGTCAAGCATTATGATCCCACAAATTTCTCAAGCACCAGGCGTCGTTCAACTGGTATTGACTTTTTTGCAGGTACTGGAGCAACAAGGATTTACCGGCGATACCGCCACTAGCTATGCCGACAGGCTAACGATGGCGACAGATAACAGCGTTTATCAACTGTTGCCGGATGCCATTTTATTTCCCCGCTCGACGGCCGATGTCGTCCTGCTGGCGCGGCTTGCCGCCGAAGATCGCTTCAAATCGCTGGTCTTTACCCCGCGCGGGGGCGGCACCGGCACCAACGGCCAGTCGCTGAATGCGGGAATCATCGTCGATATGTCCCGCCATATGAACCGCATACTCGAAATCAACCCGGAAGAGGGATGGGTTCGTGTCGAAGCAGGCGTAATTAAAGATCAGCTGAACCAGTATCTTAAGCCGTACGGTTACTTTTTTGCCCCGGAGCTTTCCACCAGCAACCGCGCCACTCTGGGCGGGATGATCAATACCGATGCCTCCGGCCAGGGGTCATTGGTTTATGGCAAAACTTCAGACCATGTTCTCGGCGTTCGTTCGGTGCTGATGGGCGGCGATATTCTCGATACCCAGGCGATGCCCGTCGCTCTGGCGGAGACACTGAGCCGGGAACAGTCGGCGATTGGGCGGATTTACCGAACGGTATATCAGCGTTGCAAAGCGCAACGTCAGCTCATTATCGATAAATTTCCAAAACTTAACCGCTTCCTGACCGGATATGATCTGCGCCACGTCTTTAATGATGACATGAGCGAGTTCGATCTGACCCGTATTCTCACCGGTTCGGAAGGGACGCTGGCCTTTATCACCGAAGCGCGTCTCGATATTACCCGTCTGCCGAAAGTTCGCCGTCTGGTGAATATCAAATACGATTCGTTTGATTCCGCGCTGCGCAACGCGCCGTTTATGGTCGAGGCGAAAGCGCTGTCGGTGGAAACCGTCGATTCAAAAGTCCTTAACCTGGCGCGCGAAGATATCGTCTGGCATTCGGTCAGTGAGCTGATTACCGATGTCCCGGATAAAGAGATGCTGGGGCTGAATATCGTCGAATTTGCCGGCGATGACGCGGCGCTTATCGACAACCAGGTGACCACGCTGTGTCAGCGCCTTGATGAGCTGATTGCCGCCAGCGAAGCGGGCGTCATCGGTTGGCAGGTCTGTAACGAACTGGACGGCGTTGAGCGCATCTACGCGATGCGTAAAAAAGCGGTGGGGCTGCTGGGGAATGCCAAAGGTGCCGCCAAGCCGATTCCCTTTGCGGAAGATACCTGCGTGCCGCCGGAACATCTGGCCGATTACATCGTTGAGTTTCGTGCGCTGCTCGACAGCCACGGCCTGAGCTACGGCATGTTTGGCCACGTAGACGCCGGCGTTCTGCACGTGCGTCCGGCGCTGGATATGTGCGATCCGCAGCAAGAAGTGCTGATGAAACAAATTTCCGACGAGGTCGTGGCGCTGACCGCCAAATATGGCGGCCTGCTGTGGGGGGAACACGGCAAAGGCTTCCGCGCCGAGTACAGTCCGGCATTCTTTGGCGAAGAACTTTATGGCGAGCTGCGAAAAGTCAAAGCGGCGTTCGATCCGCACAACCGTCTTAATCCGGGGAAAATCTGTCCGCCGGAAGGCGTAGATGCGCCGATGATGAAAGTGGATGCCGTGAAGCGCGGCACCTGGGATCGGCAGATTCCGATTGCGGTGCGCAGCGCATGGCGTGGCGCGATGGAGTGTAACGGTAACGGCCTGTGCTTTAACTTTGATGTTAAAAGCCCGATGTGCCCGTCGATGAAGGTCAGCAATCATCGTATCCACTCGCCGAAAGGGCGCGCAACGCTGGTGCGCGAGTGGCTGCGCCTGCTGGCGGATCGCGGCATCGATCCCAATCAGCTGGAAAAAGATCTGCCGGAAAAACGCGCCAGCCTGCGTACGCTGGTGGCGAGGACCCGCAACAGCTGGCACGCGCGCAAGGGGGAATATGACTTCTCCCATGAGGTCAAAGAGGCGATGTCCGGCTGTCTGGCCTGTAAAGCGTGCTCTACGCAATGCCCGATTAAAATCGATGTGCCGGAATTCCGCTCGCGCTTCCTGCAGCTTTACCACAGCCGCTATTTACGGCCGGTTCGCGATCATCTGGTGGCAACGGTGGAATCCTATGCGCCGCTGATGGCTCAGGCGCCGAAGACGTTTAACTTCTTTATTAACCAGCCGTGGATGCGCAAGCTGTCAGAGAAGCACATCGGGATGGTGGATCTGCCGCTGCTCTCGACGCCGTCGCTGAAGCAGAGGATGGTGGGACATCGCTCGGCAAACATGACGCTGGAGCAGCTGGAAACGCTCAGCGCTGAGCAGAAAGCCAAAATGGTGCTGGTGGTGCAGGATCCGTTCACCAGCTATTACGACGCGCAGGTGGTGGCCGATTTTGTGCGCCTGGTTGAAAAAGTGGGCTACCAGCCGGTACTGCTGCCGTTCTCGCCAAACGGCAAGGCGCAGCATATCAAAGGGTTTCTCACGCGCTTTGCGCGTACGGCGCAGAAAACCGCAGATTTTCTCAACCGTGTGGCGCAGCTGGGGATGCCGATGGTTGGCGTCGATCCGGCGCTGGTGCTGTGCTATCGCGATGAGTACAACCAGGTTCTGGGGGACAAACGCGGCGATTTCCGCGTGATGCTGGTGCACGAGTGGCTGCCACAGGCGTTGCCGGAAGCTCGCGAGCAGGAGAATGGCGGCGAAGCGTGGTATCTGTTTGGTCACTGTACGGAAGTCACGGCGCTGCCCGCGGCGCCGAAGCAGTGGGCCGAGATTTTTGCGCGCTTTGGCGCGAAACTGGAAAACGTCAGCGTGGGCTGTTGTGGGATGGCCGGAACCTACGGTCATGAGGTAAAAAACCACGCCAACTCGCTGGATATCTACGCGCTTTCCTGGCAACAGGCGATCCAGCGTTTACCGCGCAACCGGTGCCTGGTGACCGGATATTCCTGTCGCAGTCAGGTGAAGCGCATTGAAGGCAGCGGTGTTCGTCATCCGCTGCAGGCGCTGCTGGAGATTATTGGATGATTTGGAAACGTCAGACAACGCTGGAACAGCTTAACTGCATGGGCGAAGGCAATATGGTCGGGCTGCTGGATATTCATTTTGATAGCTTCACCGATGAGACCATCGAAGCGACCATGCCGGTGGATAGCCGCACGCACCAGCCGTTTGGTCTGCTACATGGTGGAGCATCGGTGGTACTGGCGGAAACGCTGGGCTCGGTTGCCGGCTATTTGTGCAGTGAAGGCGAGCAAAAGGTGGTAGGGCTGGAGGTCAATGCCAACCACATTCGCTCGGTGCGCGGTGGCCGGGTCAGAGGCGTCTGTAAAGCGCTGCATGTCGGATCGCGCCATCAGGTGTGGCAGATTGAAATCTTCGATGAACAGGGGCGGCTGTGCTGCTCTTCGCGCCTGACCACGGCGGTAGTCTGAGATAGCTACTTGTCTAAATATAAGGGGGAATATATTTCCCCCCTTATATTCAGCAGATTTTATTGTGTTTCATCCTTAATCGTTTCGCTGGGACCATTCTTCTGCACCGAGGCAATTCCTTTTTTCGCCGCCTCCTTCGAGGAATACATTTCACTGGTGGCGATGGTTTCATGGTTATCCGCTTTTAGCAGGAAATACCATGGCTGGGAAACGCTTTTCTCGGATTTTTTAATAACGTAATAGCCCATTGTTAACTCCTTTGCGCATTAGCATCGACATCATGATATGTAGACCATCGCGGCTTATACAGCAAGCTATCGGCGCTAAAAATATAATTCATGAATTGTTCACGCTACTTATGCTACTATTTTAAGTACGAAATACTTATGTGTAACCAAGAGGACGGAGTTAACTATGGGTATCATTTCCTGGATCATTTTTGGTCTTATTGCCGGTATTTTGGCTAAGTGGATTATGCCAGGCAAAGACGGCGGCGGGTTTATCGTCACTATCGTTCTGGGTGTCATTGGTGCGGTTGTAGGTGGTTGGATCAGTACGTTCTTTGGCTTCGGCAAGGTCGACGGCTTTAATTTTGGCAGCTTTGTCGTGGCGGTAATTGGTGCATTAGTGGTACTGTTTATCTACAGAAAGATTAAGAGTTAATATACCGTCATCATACCCGCATCCTCATTGCCGTCGGTGGTGAGGATATAGATATTGAGCACTAAAGAAGACGCAAAATAAAAGCTGCCACGTTCACTGGCAGCTTTTTTTATGAGGCTGACATCAGCCGCTCAAGGCTACCGGTATATGACCCCAGGATAACTCAGGGCATATCGGGAGCGGGAACGACTTCCACGCGCACTTCATAATGTTTCGCGCTACCTGTCGGGATCAGCGCGGTCAGTTTATTAATGGTCTCAACCGGGTTATCGGTGGCAACCGTTGCAGAGAATAATACCGGTTTTCTCGGCGGGAATGGCGGCAGAGGCATAGGCATAGGCATAGGACCACGCCCTTGCGGCATGTCCATCACCGGCTGTCCGGCATTATTACCGGCGGGAGCAGGGCCGTCATTTTTATCTGCCGCAAATGCGCTGGCCGCGACAATTGACGCGGTGGCTAACAGAGCAATGATTGTTCCTTTCATCTTCGTTACCTCGTTGGAATGTGGCTGGAATCTTAGAGGCAAGGTCATTGACGAACAATCCCACGGCGGGCGAATCCTCCAAAACTCCTCATTTCATAACGAATGTGAAGCTCCGGCGTGGCAGGCAGGGTTTGTGGCTGGCTTAGTTCAGCAGTACGCTCATCACCAGCAGTACCACCATGCACATCGACATAATACTGATATCTATCATCCTGTACGGACAAACTCCAGGTAAGCAGTGCCTCCGACACAGGGCCGAAAACTGTAGGAAATTTAGGCGGGAATTGTACATCAATTTACCAGTAGAGAAAAAACCTTTATTCCTGGTTTTTGTCCGAATTTAACATGATAACCGCTTCGCTTTACCGGATAACAAATAGCCATCCAGAAGGATGGTTATAGATAATGCTAAAGGGGTAGATCCGATAGCGCCTTGTCGTCGTCCGGTACAAATAACAAGCTATTGATTTGACAGTAAGTGCTACGGATGCTGAATGGACTCTTTTCGATTTCAAAAATAGGTATTTCCGATGCACCTTTCCCATTGCCCGCCATACCTCTGCAAAACACTAAATAACTTATTATTTATCAATATATTAAATTACAAAATAGTCACCTGATAACCTGCGGGGGAGGGTCTATGCTTATAAAAAGCGAGATAAAAGGGTTCGCAAGGGGAATATCCCTTCTCCGGCTGGGTTGAAGTGATAATCGTTATCATTAACATGGTCGTATGCCCTTATGGCGCTAACCAATGAGGTAGAGCGATGGAATTAGATACAGGAACCTTCAATCCCGATGAATTTAGCTGGCGGGGTCTGATGATGACCCCAGCGGCAGCCGCCCATATTCGCGATCTGGTGAGTCAACAGCCCGATAAGCAGGGGTTGCGTCTGGGGATCAAAACCAGCGGCTGCGCCGGGTTTGGTTACGTACTCGAGCTGATTGCCGAGCCGGCAGAAGACGACCTGCTGTTTGAGCGCGACGGGGCGAAACTCTGGGCACCGCTGCAGGCTATGCCGTTTATCGATGGGACGGAGCTGGATTATGTTCGGGAAGGATTAAATGAAATCTTTAAGTTTCATAACCCGAAAGCACAGCACGAATGTGGCTGCGGCGAAAGCTTTGGGGTTCAGGCGGAGTAACTATGTCTCGTAATACTGAAGCAACTGACGATGTCAAAACCTGGTCCGACGGGCCGCTCAATTATAAAGAAGGCTTTTTTACCCGCTTAAAGACCGATGAGCTGGCGAAAGGCATCAACGAAGAGGTGGTGCGCGCCATTTCCGCCCGCCGCAACGAGCCCGAGTGGATGCTCGAATTCCGGCTAAAGGCATATCACGCCTGGCTGGAGATGGAGGAGCCGCACTGGTTGAAAGCGCATTATGAAAAGCTCAACTACCAGGATTACAGCTATTACTCGGCGCCGTCCTGCGGTAACTGCGACGACACCTGCGCTTCTGAGCCTGGTGCGGTGCAGCAAACCGGCCCCGGCGCCTATCTGACTCAGGAAGTCGAAGAGGCCTTTAACCTGCTGGGCGTGCCGGTACGCGAAGGGCGTGAAGTCGCGGTTGATGCGATTTTCGACTCCGTCTCGGTAGCGACAACCTACCGGGAAAAACTGGCGGAGCAGGGGATTATTTTCTGTTCGTTTGGTGAAGCGATCCACGACCACCCGGAGCTGGTGAAGCAATATCTTGGCACCGTGGTGCCGGGGAATGACAACTTTTTTGCCGCCCTCAACGCGGCGGTAGCTTCTGACGGCACCTTTATCTACGTGCCAAAAGGAGTGCGCTGCCCGATGGAGCTGTCGACCTATTTCCGCATTAATGCGGAAAAAACCGGCCAGTTCGAACGTACCATTCTGGTGGCCGATGAAGGCAGCTATGTCAGCTATATCGAAGGGTGTTCTGCCCCGGTGCGCGACAGCTATCAGCTGCATGCGGCGGTGGTCGAGGTGATTATTCACAAAGATGCCGAAGTGAAATATTCCACGGTGCAGAACTGGTTCCCCGGAGATAACAACACCGGCGGGATTTTGAATTTCGTCACCAAACGCGCGCTGTGCGAAGGTGAAAACAGCAAGATGTCATGGACGCAGTCAGAAACGGGGTCCGCCATCACCTGGAAGTATCCGAGCTGCATTCTGCGCGGCGATAACTCCATCGGCGAATTTTTCTCCGTGGCGCTGACCAGCGGGCACCAGCAGGCAGACACCGGCACCAAGATGATCCACATCGGCAAAAACACCCGCTCGACGATTATCTCGAAAGGGATCTCCGCCGGGAAAAGCCAGAACAGCTACCGTGGGCTGGTCAAAATTATGCCGACGGCTACTAACGCGCGTAACTTCACCCAATGTGACTCGATGCTGATTGGGCCGGACTGCGGGGCGCACACTTTCCCGTACGTGGAGTGTCGCAACGACAGCGCGCAGCTGGAGCACGAAGCCACCACTTCGCGGATCGGCGAAGACCAGTTGTTCTACTGCCTGCAGCGCGGCATCAGCGAAGACAATGCCATCTCGATGATCGTCAACGGCTTCTGTAAAGATGTCTTCTCGGAGCTGCCGCTGGAGTTTGCCGTCGAAGCGCAAAAACTGCTGGCTATCAGTCTGGAACACAGCGTCGGCTAAGCGCCAGGCTTTACGAATTAAGGGAAATGAGATGTTAAGTATCAAAAACTTGCAGGTCGCCGTTGAAGACAAAGAGATCCTGCGCGGATTGAATCTGGAAATCCGCCCTGGCGAAGTGCACGCCATTATGGGGCCGAACGGCTCCGGCAAAAGCACGCTTTCTGCAACGCTTGCCGGGCGCGAGGACTATGAGGTCGTCGGCGGTAGCGTGGAGTTCAAAGGCAAAGATTTGCTCAGCCTGGCGCCGGAAGACCGCGCCGGTGAAGGCATTTTTATGGCCTTCCAGTACCCGGTAGAGATTCCCGGCGTCAGCAACCAGTTCTTCCTGCAGACCGCGCTGAATTCGGTGCGCGACTATCGCGGCCAGGAAGAGTTAGACCGTTTCGATTTCCAGGATCTGATGGAAGAGAAAATTAAGCTGCTGAAGATGCCGGAGGATTTGCTGACCCGTTCGGTGAACGTGGGCTTCTCCGGCGGTGAAAAGAAGCGCAACGATATCCTGCAAATGGCCGTGCTGGAGCCGGACCTGTGCATTCTTGATGAATCGGATTCCGGGCTGGATATTGACGCCCTGAAGATCGTCTCTGACGGCGTCAACGCGCTGCGCGACGGCAAGCGCGCATTTATTATCGTCACCCACTATCAGCGTATTCTCGACTATATCAAGCCTGATTACGTCCACGTGCTCTATCAGGGGAGAATCGTCAAATCCGGCGATTTTACCCTGGTCAAACAACTGGAGGAGCAGGGCTATGGCTGGCTTACCGAACAGCAGTAACGCGCTGCAGCAGTGGCATCATCTGTTTGAGGCGCTGGGGGAACGGCGAACGCCTGAAGCCCGCCGGCATCTCCAGCAGGTCCTGCGCCTCGGTTTGCCGACGCGCAAACATGAAGACTGGAAATATACGCCGCTGGATACACTGAACAAAGGCACATTTGTCGCGCTTCCGCCGGGTACCTTAACGGCAACAGAGCGCGATCAACGGGCGCTGTCGGTGGATGCCTGGCGGCTGGTGTTCATCGACGGGCAGTTCAGCGAGACGTTAAGCGACAACCTGGCCGGCAGCGGCTACGACGTCAGCGTGGCGGACGATCGTCAGGGATTGCCTGACGCGGTGCAGCCGGAAGTGTTCCTGCATCTCACGGAGAGCCTTGCTCAGACGGTGACGCGAATCCGCGTAAAACGCCATCAGCGGCCCGCTAAGCCGCTGCTGCTGATGCATGTGACGCGTGGAGGAACGGGCGACGACCTGAACACCGCGCACTATCGCCATCATCTTGAGCTGGAGAGCGGCGCCGAGGCGACGATTATCGAGCACTATCTGAGCCTGGATGAACAGCGCCACTTTACCGGCGCGCGTCTGACGATGTCGGTGGCGGATAATGCCCATCTGCAGCATATCAAACTGGCGTTCGAAAATGCGCAGAGCAACCACTTTGCCCACAACGATCTCGCGCTGGGCCGCGACGCTTCGGCCTTCAGCAGTAGCTTCCTGCTTGGCGGCGCGGTATTGCATCACCGCACCAGTACCCAGCTGCTGGGGGAGAACAGCACCCTACGGATCAACTCCCTGGCGATGCCGGTCAACAATGAGGTCTGCGACAGCCGAACCTGGCTCGATCATCGCGTTGGCTACTGTAATAGCCGCCAGCTGCATAAGACCATCGTCAGCGATAAAGGGCGGGCGGTGTTTAACGGTCTGATTAATGTCGCGAAGCACGCGATTAAAACCGACGGTCAGATGACCAACAATAATTTGCTGCTGGGGCGCCTGGCTGAAGTGGACACCAGGCCGCAGCTGGAAATTTATGCCGACGACGTCAAGTGTAGCCACGGCGCCACCATCGGGCGCATCGACAACGAACAGCTGTTCTATCTTCGTTCTCGCGGCATTCCCTACCGGGCGGCGCAGCATATGATCCTGTACGCTTTCGCCGCCGAGCTGACGGAGGCGATTGGCGATGAGACGCTCAGGGCGCAGATTCTGGCGCGTATTGGCCAACGTCTACCGGGAGAAAAAGCATGACATTTTCTGTTGAACGGATACGCGCGGATTTTCCGTTGCTTAGCCGGGAGGTCAACGGTCAGCCGCTGGTCTATCTCGACAGCGCCGCCAGCGCGCAAAAACCAGAGGCGGTGATTCGCGCCGAGGCGGAGTTTTATCGCCACGGCTATGCCGCCGTCCATCGCGGTATCCATACGCTGAGCGCAGAGGCGACGGCGCGGATGGAACAGGTACGTCAGCAGGCGGCGAGGTTCCTGAATGCCCGCTCAGCGGAAGAGCTGGTCTTCGTCCGGGGGACCACCGAAGGGATCAATCTGGTGGCCAATAGCTGGGGGAATGCCAACGTCGGCGCCGGCGATAACATCATCATCAGCGCCATGGAGCACCACGCGAACATCGTCCCCTGGCAGATGCTCTGTGCCCGGGTGGGCGCCGAGCTGCGGGTTATCCCGCTCACTCCGGACGGCACCCTGCAGCTGGATGCCATTCCGGCGCTGTTTGATGAGCGGACCCGCCTGCTGGCCATTACCCAGGTCTCCAACGTGCTGGGGACGGAGAACCCGCTGGCGGCCTTGATTCCGCTCGCCCGCCAGCATGGAGCGAAAGTGCTGGTGGACGGGGCGCAGGCGGTGATGCACCACGCGGTGGATGTGCAGGCGCTGGACTGCGATTTTTATGTTTTCTCCGGCCACAAGCTGTACGGCCCGACCGGGATTGGCATTCTGTATGTCAAAGAGGCGCTGCTGCAGGAGATGCCGCCGTGGGAAGGGGGCGGGTCGATGATTGCCACCGTCAGTCTGACCGAAGGGACGACCTGGGCGAAAGCGCCGTGGCGCTTCGAGGCGGGCACGCCCAATACCGGCGGGATTATCGGCTTCGGCGCCGCGCTGGAGTATGTCAGCGCGCTGGGGCTGGCGCACATTGGCGAATATGAACAGACGCTCATGCGCTACGCTTTGCAGGCGCTGAAGGCGGTGCCGGATTTGACCCTCTATGGCCCTGACGAGCGCCTGGGGGTGATTGCCTTTAACCTTGGCGCACATCATGCCTACGACGTGGGCAGCTTCCTGGATAATTACGGTATTGCCATCCGCACCGGCCACCATTGCGCGATGCCGCTAATGGCGTTTTACAACGTACCGGCCATGTGTCGGGCTTCGTTGGCGATGTACAATACCACGGAAGAGGTGGATCGCCTGGTCGCAGGACTGCAGCGCATCCACACGCTATTGGGCTAAAGGAAGCAATCATGGCGGCATTACCGGATAAAGACAAACTGCTGCGCAACTTTAGTCGTTGCGCGAACTGGGAAGAGAAGTACCTCTATATTATCGAACTCGGCCAGCGGCTGGCGCCGCTGAGCGCCGAAGAGCATACCGCGCAAAACATCATTCAGGGCTGCCAGAGCCAGGTGTGGATCGTGGTAGAACAAGGCGAAAACGGAGGGCTGTCGCTGCGCGGCGATAGCGATGCGGCGATTGTCAAAGGGCTGATTGCCGTGGTCTTTATCCTCTACGACCAGATGACGGCCAAGGATATCACCGACTTTGACGTACGGCCGTGGTTTGAAAAAATGGCGCTGACCCAGCATCTTACCCCTTCGCGATCTCAGGGCCTGGAAGCCATGATTCGCGCAATTCGCGCGAAAGCCGCAAATCTTAGCTAGAATAAACAGGTAGATTTCATTCTGTTACGTCAGGCCGGAGATGATGCCGGCCCGACGGCAGATCCTGGCGTTTTATCAGCGAAAGAAGGAATCTCAGTATGAAACGCGCATCTCTTATCACCGTAGCGCTTCTGACAGCCCTTAGCGTCTCACACGGCGCCTGGGCGGTAGATTACCCACTTCCCCCGGCGAACAGTCGGCTCATTGGCCAGAATCAATGGTGGACGGTACAGGAAGGGGATCGCAATCTGCAGGCGATTGCCCGCCATTTCGACACGGCGGCGATGCTGATTCTCGAAGCTAACGACACCCTCGCACCGGTGGAGCCGAAACCCGGGACTCAGGTATTAATTCCTTCACAGATGCTGCTGCCGGATGTGCCCCGGGAAGGTATCGTTGTGAACCTGGCGGAACTGCGGCTGTACTACTTCCCGCCGGGAGAGAACCAGGTTCAGGTTTATCCGCTGGGTATTGGTCAGCAAGGGCTGGAGACGCCGGAGATGACCACGCGCGTCGGGCAGAAGATCCCCAATCCGACCTGGACGCCGACAGCGGGCATCCGCGCGCGTTCGCTGGAGAAGGGCATCAAGCTGCCGCCCGTGGTGCCGGCCGGGCCGAACAACCCGTTAGGGCGCTATGCGCTGCGTCTGGCGTACGGCAACGGCGAGTACCTTATCCACGGTACCAGCGCGCCGGATAGCGTTGGCCTGCGGGTCAGCTCGGGCTGTATGCGCATGAACGCCGCGGACATCCAGGCGCTGTTTAGTCAGGTAAAAACGGGGACGCCGGTTCGCGTTATCAACCAGCCGGTGAAATTTGCGATTGAGCCGGACGGTAAACGCTATGTCGAAGTGCATCGGCCTCTGACGCAGGATGAAGCGGGCGACACCCGTACGATCCCGCACACGCTGCCAGCGGCCTTCCATCAGTTTGCCGGAGATAAGACCGTAGACGATGCGCAGCTTAAGAAAGCGCTGTCCCGACGTGCGGGCTATCCGGTGGTCGTCTCCACGGGCAATGAGGCGGCGAGCGGCGCAGCGCTATCGACGATGTCTGTGCAGAATGGCGCGATGGACGAAGCGAAAAGAGTGCAGTAGCGCGAGGCCGAAGGGGAGAGAGGACAAAAAAAATGGCGCACAATGTGCGCCATTTTTATTACACAGGTACTATTACTTACGGTATTTAGTAGCCTGGTTGTCCAGACGCTGGTTAGCGCGTGCTGCGTCGTCTTTAGCAGCCTGGACGTCAGAACGCATTGCGTTCACGTCGTTGCTCAGCTGGTCAACTTTAGCGTTCAGAGTCTGAACGTCAGAAGACAGCTGATCGATTTTAGCATTGCTGGAGCAACCAGCCAGCAGAGTAGAACCCAGGATTACCGCGCCCAGTACCAGTTTAGTACGATTCATTATTAATACCCTCTAGATTGAGTTAATCTCCATGTAGCGTTACAAGTATTACACAAACTTTTTTGGGATGAGAATATTTTTTTACGGTAATACGCTTATTTTTGATCGTTCGCTCAAAGAAACATCGAATTTGGCAGATTAGTTTAAAAATCTTTGTGAAAACAGCACGCTTCCATCGGATTCATCTTAGATAATCTCTTATTAAATAGTAAATTCCGATTTGCATTTTTATTAAGAGTAGCTAGTGATTGAATAAAAAAAAAGCGCCTCGAAGAGGCGCCTTTAAAAAACGAATTAACCTGTAAATTATTACAGCACGTGTACGGAGGCTGTATTGGTGGTTCCGCTCGGGACCAGCGCACCAGAGACCATAACAACCACGTCGCCTTTACGCGCCAGGCCGCTCTGCAGCGCCAGTTCTTTACCCAGGATGTAGAAATCATCGGTAGAGGAGAGCTGGTCAACCAGCTGCGGCACCACGCCTTTGGTCAGCACCAGCTGACGAGCAGTGGTTTCGTTGGTGGTCAGCGCCAGAATGGTGGCGTCCGGGAAGTATTTACGCACGGCGCGCGCAGATTTACCGCCCTGGGTCGCGACAACAATCAGCGGAGCTTCCAGTTTTTCTGCCGTTTCTACCGCACCACGGCACACGGCTTCGGTGATGCGCAGTTTACGGTTGTCGTTGTTGAATTCCAGACGGCTGGTCATCACGCGGTCGGTACGTTCGCAGATGGTAGCCATGATGGTGACCGCTTCCAGCGGGTATTTCCCTTTGGCGGATTCGCCAGACAGCATAACCGCATCGGTACCGTCGAGGATGGCGTTCGCAACGTCACCGGCTTCTGCGCGGGTCGGACGCGGGTTTTTGATCATGGAATCCAGCATCTGGGTGGCGGTGATAACCACTTTACGCGCGCGGATACATTTTTCGATGATCATTTTCTGGGCGAAGATAACTTCTTCAACCGGGATTTCAACGCCCATGTCGCCACGAGCAACCATGATGCCGTCAGACGCTTCGAGGATCTCGTCGAAGTTGTTCAAGCCTTCCTGGTTTTCAATTTTGGAGATGATCTGGATGTTTTCGCCGCCGTGCGCTTTCAGATGCTCGCGGATTTCGACGACGTCAGAACGCTTACGGATAAAGGAAGCAGCAACAAAATCAACGCCTTGCTCGCAACCGAAGATCAGGTCCTGCTTATCTTTCTCCGCCAGCGCCGGCAGGGCAATAGAAACACCCGGCAGGTTAACGCCTTTGTTTTCGCCCAGGTCGCCGTTGTTCAGCACTTTACAGATGACGTTCTTACCTTCAATGGCAGTCACTTCCATGCCGATCAGACCATCGTCGACCAGAACGGTGTTGCCGACGGACAGGTCGGTAGTGAAACCTTCATAGGTCACGGCGACGATTTCGTTGTTGCCGACGACGGATTTATCGGTAGTGAAGGTGAAAGTCTGACCGGCTTTCAGGGAGACGTCATTGCCGCCTTCCAGCTTGATGGTGCGAATTTCCGGGCCTTTGGTGTCCAGCAGGATAGCCGCGGTCTTACCGGTTTTGCTCAGCACGTTACGCAGGTTCTTGATGCGTTGACCGTGTTCAGCATAGTCACCGTGAGAGAAGTTCAGACGCATGACGTTCATGCCCGCGTCCAGCATTTTGGACAGCATCTCTTCGGATTCGGTTTTCGGACCGATGGTGCAAACAATTTTGGTCTTTTTCATGAAAGTTTTAGTCTTTAAGTTGTGAAGGATATGGAAATCTCGCTCCGTGGGCGCACGGCCGTGGAGTCAAACCTGTATTGCGAAAGTTGCTATGCCACGCTCTAAGAATAGGTGACAACAAAAGAGCGTGCAGAAGAAAGTGTGCTGGCGGTTCAGCCCATGAAAAGAGGCAGTATTTTATGCGTTTAGTTGTGCAGTCCAATGTGCTGAAACCATTCAAGAAAGAATCGGTGGGCATTATACGACGCTGGAACAAAAAAAGAAAATGAAAACGACGTTTCATTCTTTCCCATAAAAATGTAACAAAACTCAAACTAATCTAAATCTTCTCCGCAACACATTTTTTCACCAGCCGACAAAAATCAACGCCGTTATTTCGCGGATTTGCTCGCGGTTAGCCGCTGGAAACAGCGCACTGGCGCAAAAAAAGTGCGCTGGTTTGATTTATCACGAAAACATATCAATAATAATTTGATTGATAATGATAATTTGTGAGTCGACAAGAATGGGAAATAAAGCCAAAGACGACGAGTTGTACCAGGAAATGTGCCGGGTGGTAGGGAAAGTGGTGCTTGAAATGCGCGATCTCGGCCAGGAGCCAAAACATATCGTGATCGCCGGGGTGGTACGGACCTCGCTGGCTAACCCGAAAATCGCCCGTTCTGAACTGACCAAAGAAGCGATGGCGAAGGTGATCCACGCCTTATCCGGACACGATTAACCTTCCCGGCGCGCGGATCGCGCAGGCTCAGGAAATCACGAAACGCACGACCGCTTTCACCGCGATATCGCAGTGGTGGGCGACCATCTCTTCATCGTCGATAGCCGGCAAAGGGTCGTCGAGGAAGAGACTGTTGAAGGTGTAAAAGTTCGACACCTGATAAAAGCTAAAGCTGCTGATCAGGCGATGGACATCCCGCGCCTGCAGACCCTCCTGAAAAATTCCCTGCTGCTGCCCGCGCTGCAGAATATCCTCCAGAATCGACAGGGCGGTTCGATTCAGCGGCTTAAGCTGCCCTGACGACTGTAACCACTTCCCGCGCTGCATATTCTCCATACAAATCACCCGCATAAAGTTCGCATGGGTGGCGTGATAACGCACGCTCCAGCGCACCAGCTGAACCAGCGCTTCGACCGGCGGAAGCTGTTCCAGTCCGAGCTGCTGTTCAGTCTCGCGAATGCGCGCGTAGACATGCTGCAGTACCTCCTGGTACAGCTGCTCCTTCGTCTTAAAGTAGTAAACCACCATGCGTTTAGTTGTCTGCGCCTCGGTGGCAATTTGTTCCATGCGCGCCCCGGACAGCCCGTGTTCGGCAAAGACGACGATCGCGGCGGTGAAAATCCGCTCCTTCAGGGACTGTGCTTCATCATGAGCCACGACAGACATAACCACTCCTTTTTTCTGAGAGACAAAAAATACACATAATGATCACAAATTAGCAACCGTGTATGGCGCAAATGAACCAAATGATACATATTCAGGACTCACGTCTGTTGATGACACGAGGACCTATGCTGCGCTCTATTGCTACCGTTTCGATTTCCGGCACCTTGCCCGAAAAGCTCCATGCTATAGCGGCTGCGGGTTATCAAGGCGTCGAAATCTTTGAAAACGATCTGCTTTATTATACCGGCACGCCGGCGGATATTCGCAATCTGGCGGCTGATTTAGGGCTAAAAATCACGCTTTTTCAACCCTTTCGCGATTTTGAAGGTGCCAGCCGCAGCCAGTTTGCGGCGAATATGGCGCGGGCGAAGCGCAAATTCGCCCTGATGCATGAGCTGGGCTGCGACACACTGCTCCTGTGCAGCAATGTGCAGCCGGACTGTTCCGCAGATGTTGCGCTGCAGGTGGCGGATCTCGCCGCGCTGGCGGCGCTGGCGGAGCAGGAAAAGATCGTCATCGGCTACGAAGCACTGGCCTGGGGAACGCACGTCAACCGCTGGTATCAGGCCTGGGAACGGGTGAAAAGCGTGAACAGCCCGGCATTGGGGATCGTTCTGGACAGCTTTCATATTCTGGCCCGCGGCGACAATCTGCAACGGTTGCCTGAAGTTCCGGTGGACAAAATCACCTTCCTGCAGTTGGCGGATGCGCCGCTGATGAAGATGGATGTCCTCGAATGGAGTCGCCATTTCCGCTGTTTCCCGGGGCAGGGTGAGCTGCCGCTGGTAGACTTTGCCTGCGATCTGACCCGCTGCGGCTACCGCGGCCCGTGGTCGCTGGAAATTTTCAATGATGGCTTCCGCGCGTCGCCGAACGGCGCAACGGCGAAAGATGGCTACCGCTCGCTGCAATGGCTGGAAGAGCAGACCCGCCGGCGGCTGGAGGACAGCGATGCGTCGCTGTTTCACGCTGCGACAGTGCCGGACTATCTCGGCCTGGAATTTATCGAATTTGCCGCCAGCCCAGCGGAAGCGCAGGCTCTCGGCCAGCGCCTGTCGCAGCTGGGGTTCTGTCAGGAAGGCAGCCACCGTTCGAAACAGGTGGCGCTGTGGCGTAACGGCGGGGCAAGAGCGATTGTCAACTCCCAGCCGCACAGCTGGGCCGACCATTTTCACCAGCGCCACGGGGTCTCGCTGTGTGCAATGGCGCTGCGCGTCAGCCGCAGCGCGGCGATTGTTGAGCGCGCCCGCGCCTATGGTTACGCCACCTGGCAAGGGGATGCCGGGCCAAATGAAAGCCCGATTCCGGCGATTTGCGCCCCCGACGGCAGCCTGATCTATTTAATCGAAGCCGGTGACGATATCTACGCCCGCGATTTTCATCTGCATGACGCGCCGGCGCTGCGCGATGACTACCGCGGCATCGATCATCTGGCGCTGGGAATGGAGGCGGAAAGTCGCGATAACTGGATTATCTTTTTCCGCACCGTCTTTGGTTTCACCCTCGAACATGAACAGACGCTGCCGGATCCGTATGGTCTGGTGCGCAGCCTGGCGGTTCACAGCCCGCAGGGCAATATTCGCCTGGCCTTGAATATCTCCCAGAGCCGCGCCACCCAGATTGCCCGGTCGGTGGCCTGCTATCAGGGGGCGGGCTTGCAGCACGCGGCGTTTGCCTGCCGTCACCTGCCGGAAACCCTCGACGCCCTGCCGCAGGTCTCCCGTCAGGCGCTGCCGATTCCGGCTAATTACTATGATGACCTGCTGGCGCGCTATGGCGAGGCGGTGGATGTCGCGACGCTGCAACGTCTGCACATTCTCTATGACCGCGATCCGCGCGGCGGGGAGTTCCTCCACCTTTATACCCGCCCGTTCTCGGCAGGGCGCTTTTTCTTCGAATTGACCGAAAGACGCGATGGCTATGCCCTGTACGGTGCGGCAAATGCCGCCGTTCGCCTGTCGGCAATGCAATACAGCTAGTGATGTATCAAATGGTTCGTTGAGCACAACATCGTCAATACAATAACAACATTCATCTGCACCCTATGACAGGAAAACGACTATGAACGCGTACAGCCAGAATCACACGGCAGCGGCGCAAGCCGCGACCGCCGTGCCGCGCTCCCGGCGGCGAATGGGGATCCTCACGCTGCTGGCTATCGGCACGATGATTAACTACCTCGATCGGACGGTGTTGGGCATCGCGGCCCCCAGTTTAACTTCCGAACTGGGGATTGATGCGGCGGTCATGGGGATCGTGTTTTCCGCCTTCGCCTGGACCTACGCGCTGGCGCAAATTCCCGGCGGCCTGTTCCTCGACCGTTTCGGCAATAAAGTGACTTACTTCCTGTCGCTGACGCTGTGGTCGCTGTTTACGTTGTTTCACGGCATGGCGATAGGGCTGAAAACCCTGTTGCTGTGCCGCTTTGGGCTGGGGGTCAGCGAGGCGCCCTGTTTCCCGGTGAACAGTCGGGTGGTCAGCGCCTGGTTCCCGCAGCAGGAGAGGGCCAAGGCAACGGCGGTCTATACCGTCGGGGAGTACCTCGGGCTGGCCTGCTTCTCACCGCTGCTGTTCTGGATCATGGGCAGTTTCGGCTGGCGAGCGCTGTTTATCAGCGTCGGCGCGGTCGGGGTGCTGTTTGCGCTGGTGTGGTGGCGCTGCTACCGCGAACCGCATGAAGACAAACGCCTCAGCCAGCAGGAGCGAGATCATATTGTCAACGGCGGCGGTCTGGTGACGGCGAGCGACCAGCAGACGGCTTTCAGCTGGCCGCTGGTGCGTCAGCTGCTGGGGAAACGGCAGATTCTCGGCGCCAGCATCGGTCAGTTTGCCGGGAATACGGTACTGGTGTTTTTCCTCACCTGGTTCCCGACCTATCTGGCCACCGCGCGCCATATGCCGTGGTTGAAGGTGGGGATCTTTGCCATTCTGCCGTTCCTTGCCGCCGCCGGCGGCGTGATGTTCGGCGGCTGGATCTCCGACAAACTGCTGAAGGCCACCGGCTCGGCCAACCTCGCGCGTAAGCTGCCGATCGTTGCCGGTCTGCTGATGGCCAGCAGCATTATTTCCGCCAACTGGCTGAGCAGCGATCTGGCGGTGATTCTGGTGATGTCATTCGCCTTCTTTGGTCAGGGAATGGTCGGTCTGGGCTGGACGTTGATCTCCGATATCGCGCCGAAAGGGCTGGGTGGCCTGACCGGCGGCCTGTTTAACTTCTGCGCTAATTTCGCGGGGATCCTCACGCCGCTGGTGATTGGCTTTATCGTCGCGGCCTTCGGCGGCTTCTTCTATGCGCTGATCTATATCGGCGGCGCGGCGCTGCTCGGCGTCGTGGCGTATCTGTTTATTCTGGGCGATGTCAAACGCATCGAGCTATCGCAGTAAAGGAGCAGGGGATGATAATTAGTGGTAATACGCAGCTGATCGCGCATCTGGGTTATCCGACCGGTGGTTTTAAGGCGCCGATGATCTACAACCCGTGGTTCGACCGACAGCAGGTGGATGTCAAAGTGGTGCCCACGGGCGTGAAGCCGGAGGCGCTGGCGACGGTGGTTCCGGCGCTGTTTACGCTGACCAATATTATCGGTGCGCTGGTCACGATGCCGCACAAGATTGCCACCTGCGGGCTGGTGCATCGCCTCAGCCCCACGGCGACCATTGCCGGCGCCTGCAACGCCATTCGCCGCGAGGCCGACGGCACTCTGAGCGGCGATATGTTCGATGGCGATGGTTTCGTGCTCGGTATCCGGCGTAAAGGCTTTCAGCCTGAGGGGGCACGGGCGCTGGTGGTCGGCTGCGGCGGCGTGGGGTCGGCGATCGCGGCTTCGCTGGCAGCGGCGGGGGTACGCGCCCTGACGCTCTACGATAGCCACGCCGATGCTGCGCATGCGCTGGCGCTCCGTCTGCTGCAACACTATCCGCTGCTGGATATCAGCCTGATGCAGCGTGACCCGCAGGGGCACGATCTGGTGGTGAACGCCACGCCGCTGGGGATGAAGGCGGGGGACCCGCTGCCGCTCGATCCTCAGCGGTTGACGCCCGGTACCTGGGTAGGGGAAGTGGTGATGACCCAGGCCTTTACGCCGCTGCTGCAGGCCGCCCAGGCGCGCGACTGTCCGGTTCAGCGCGGTACCGACATGTTGTTTGAAATGATCCCGGCCTATCTGCGTTTCTTCAACCTGCCGGTAGCGACCCCGGAACAGCTGCGCGAACTGGCGGAAATTCGCTACTGAATCGCTGGCGGCCCGGTTAATATATCGCTCTGTTTCCGGGCATTTAGCGAGCCATCATGATGACCAACGCAGTCGTTCTGCTGGCGGCGGGGAGCCTGAAAGGGGCTTTTATCCCGCTGCTGGCAGGTTTCCATCAGCAAAGCGGTATTCGGGTCGAGGCCCATTTTGGTCCTGCAGGTTTACTGCGCGAGCGTATTGAAGGCGGGGCGGCGTGTTCGGTATTCGCCTCTGCCAACCGTCAGCATCCCCAGGCGCTGCGCCAGGCCGGGCGGGCGGGAGAATGTTATTCGTTCGCCCGCAACCAGCTGATGCTGACCGCCCGTCGCGCCGCCTGCGATGACCGCGCCGACTGGCTGGCGCTCCTCACTAACCCGCAGCTGCGTCTGGCGACATCGACGCCGGGCTGCGACCCGTCCGGCGACTATACCTGGCAGCTGTTTGAGCGCATTGAAGCCCGCTTCCCTGGCTGCGGCAGCGCCATGATGGCCCGCGCGCAGCAGCTGGTCGGGGGACGGCAGTCGCTCAGCGTCCCGCCGGGCGAGACGGCGGGAGCCTGGCTTATCCGCGAAGGGTTAACCGACCTGTTTATTGGCTATGCCCATTACGCCAGCCAGATGACGATGGCCGACGATCTGCGGACGGTAACGATTCCGGCGCCGTGGAATATCCAGGCTGATTATCAGCTGACGACGCTCGACGAGAGCGCCGGGGCGCAGCGTCTGTGCCGCTTTATCCTCGGCGCAGAAGGGCAGCAGTATCTGCAGGCCGCGGGTTTTTTACCGGCTAACGCCGAATCGTAAACTGCGGCGCCAGCAGCGGTGAGTCTGAGCCGGGGTAATCAATTTTACGCACCGCCAGGCCGTAGGCGCGCTGCAGATGCGGCTCGCTAAGCACTTCCCCGGAGCGTCCCGCCAGCCACTCGCCGTCCGGCAGTAGCAGCAGCGTATGGCTGGCGACCTGCAGGGCATGGGTGGGGTCGTGGGTGGTGAAGATCACGGTGCGCGACTGGCGATGGGCCAGGTCGCTGATGAGCTGCAGCACCACCTGCTGGTTGGACAGGTCCAGCGCCGAGCAGGGCTCATCCAGAAGGATATTCTGGCTGGCACCCACCAGCGCGCGGGCAATCAGCACCAGCTGCTGCTGGCCGCCGGAGAGCGAACGAAACGCGCGGCCCGCGAGGTCGGCGATGCTCAGCTGGCGTAACGCCTCCTCAACCCGGCGTTCATCGTCAACGGCCGGTTGGGCAAACAGACTGACTTGCCGGGCGCGGCCCATCAACACCACCTCCCGCACTTGCCAGTTGAACGCCGGGCGGAACGATTGCGGCACAATCGCTATCCCGCCTTCACTGTGGAAACTCCCGCCAAGCGGCGGCAGCACGCCGGTGAGGGTGTCGAGCAGGGTGCTTTTCCCGCGCCCGTTGGCACCGAGCACCGCCCAGATTTCACCGGGCAGGCACTGCAGGCTGAGCGGCCGGAAGAGCGGCTGACGGTGGCCGTAGCGCAGTTCCGCCAGCCGAAGCGACATGTTCATCAGACCATCCCCCGACGACGTGAGTGGATCAGTAGCCAGGTAAACAGCGGGGCGCCGAGCAACGCGGTAATGATCCCGACGGGTATCTCTGCCTGGGTCAGCGAGCGGGCCAGATCGTCGACCACGATCATTAATCCGCCGCCGAGCCAGAAGGCGGTGGGCAGCAGACGGCGGTGGTCGGCGCCGACCAGCAGCCGTGCCAGATGCGGGATCACCAGTCCCACCCAGGCGATGCTGCCGCTGACCGCCACCTGTGCGGCCACCAGCACCGCGCAGCATAGCAGCACGCCGCGGCGCAGCGCGGTGACCGAGACGCCGAGACCGCGCGCGTCTCTCTCCTCCAGCGCCAGCAGGTTGATTCGCCAGCGCAGCGCGATCAGGAGCGTGGTGCTGACGAGAATCGGCAGCGCCATGATCGCCACTTTGTGCCAGCTGGCGGTGGCGAAGCTGCCCAGCAGCCAGAAGACGATATTCGGCAGCGTCTCTTCGGTATCGGCCAGATATTGCATCAGGCTGACGAGAGCGGCGAAAAAGCCGCTGAGAATAATCCCGGAAAGAATCAGCACCAGCGTGTTTTCCCGCCCTTGCAGCGCGGCAATCAGGTACACCAGCATTAAGGCCAGCAGGCCGAAACCGAAGGTGGAGGTCATCATCAGTACGGTGTCCAGCCCCAGCAGGATGGCCAGCGTGCCGCCAAACGCGGAACCGGAGGTGACGCCAATGATATGGGGGTCCACCAGCGGGTTCTGGAACACGCCCTGCAGCGTGGCGCCGCACAGTCCGAGCGCGCCGCCGGCCAGCAGCGCCATGATGACGCGCGGCAGGCGCACCGACCAGACAATTTGCCCGGCCACGCCGTCTGCGGGCGACAGATGTCCCAGCTGGCTGAATACGTCGCTGAGGCTCAGGTGATACTGGCCGGCGCACAGCGAGGCGACAGCAATCAGCAAGGTTGCCAGCGCCAGCCCGCCTTGCAACAGCGCCGGGTGACGATTACTGAGCATCCGGCGTCCACTTCACGCGATAAAACCGCTGGTAGTACTCCTGCGCTTTGCTATCAACATCCACGCCGTTATAGCGGGAAGGATAAAGCTTTTTGGCCATCCACAGCTCGCCGAGGGCCAGCGCTTCCGGCATCGGGTAACCCCAGGCTTTGGCATACTCTGGCATCAGCCAGACGCGGTGATTTTTTACCGCGTCAATCCCTTGCCACTGCGGGTCGGATTCGATCTGTTTGACCACCTGCGGATAGCGGTCCTGGACAAAGATCACCTGCGGATTCCACTGTAAAACCTGCTCCAGTGAAACCTGACGCGCGCCCTTGACCGTGGCCGCCGCGACGTTCAGCGCGCCGGCATGTTTCATCATCAGGCCGGTGTATTTGCCGGAGCCGTAGGTATTGAGGTCTGGATTGGCCATATAGACGCGCACCCGCTGATTGTCGGGGATATCGGCGACCGGCGCGTTGGCCTCTTTGCGCGCGGCGAAGGCGGTGCGAATGAGCGTTTCCGCCTGATCTTTGCGATCGACCACCGCACCAATCAGGCGAATACCCTGCTTTAACCCTTCGTTATAGGCCTGCTCTTCATCGGCCATCGACGGGTTCATTTTGTTTTTTTCACCCGCGGCATCCTGGCGTAACGAAATAGCCACCACCGGGATCCCGGCGTTCTGAATCTGTTGAATCATCGCCTGCGGCGCATAGTTGGCGACAAACACCACCTGCGGATGCAGCGCCAGCAGGCTCTCGATATTGACCTGGGTTAAATCTCCCGGCGTTGGCAGTTGTTCAATCCCCGGCATAAAGCGGGCGAAAGCAGGGCCAAGCTGCTTTTTCCAGCTGCTCATCACGCCAACAATCTCGTCACTGGCATTAAGCTGCACCAGCAGGTTTAGGGTTTGATGCTGGAGAACGACGGCGCGGGTAATGTGGTCAGGAAGCGTCACCTCGCGGCCAAGCTGGTCGGTGACGGTACGGTCGGCAAAAGCATGACCGGCAAACAGGCAGGCGCTGACCAGCGTCAGCCCCGGTAACAAACGGGGTCGTTTTGACATGAGTGGACTCGGTTAGGTGAGAAGAATCGTCGTATATTAAAATATATAGCGTTAGCGGAAGCAATGCTTACCGGCCGGTCTACCCATTCAGGACAAGTTTACTCGTAAAAAACCGCTTCTTCGGTCATTCGCGACTCGATCTGCGCGGCGACTTTTTGCAACGGTGCCAGATATTTCTGCGCCGCTTGCTCAAGACTCATCGCCTTCGCCATATAAACCAGGTTCAGGCAGCCGATAACCCGCTGCTGGCTGCGGATCGGTACGGCGATGGAGGCGATTTTCTCCTCCTGCTGCCAGCCGCGAAAGTTTTCGCCGTAGCCCTGACGTCGTGTGCGCTCAAGTATTGCCGCCAGCTTTTCCGGCTCTCGCGCCAGCTGATACTCCTCTTCCGGGCGCGCCGCGAGGATCTCGATCATCGCCTGGCGCTCATGATCCGGGGCGAAGGCCAGCCAGGTGAGCCCCGAGGCGGTCAGCAGCAGCGGGAGCCGACGGCCGACCATCGCGCGATGAAACGACAGGCGGCTGAAGCGGTGCGTGGTTTCACGGACCACCATGGCGTCAACATCCAGGGTGGAGATATCCGTCGGCCACAGCACTTCGCGCAACAGCTCCCCCAGTAGCGGGGTGGCGAGGGCAGAAATCCAATGTTCGTCACGAAATCCTTCACTCAGCTGACGGATTTTGAGGGTTAAACGAAAGCTGTCATCGGATTGACTGCGGCGAACGTAACCCTCCTCCTGCAAGGTCTCCAGCAGTCGTCTGACGGTGGTGCGATGCAGGCCGCTAAACTCAGCCAGCGTGCCGACCGTGGCCCCGCCATCGAATTTATTTAACAAATTAAGTAACAATAATCCCCGACTCAATCCGCGGACCGTTTTGTAATCTGCCTGCCTGCTTTCGCGCATATTTCCTCGATTAATATCCAGATAAACAATGATGTGCACCTGGTGCACATCCGGTGATGTTTTGATTGTAGCGCATCCGGCCAACCCTATACTGACCTCACTGTAAAAATGTATTTACATCTATTTAACAAAGTGCCGGGCGTCAGTTTGCGACGCAGGCACGGTGTCTGAGTCGTGAGGTTCTGAAATGACAACATCGAATCCGGATATTCAACCCGCTGTACAGCATACCGCCCAGGTCGCGATCGCCGGCGCGGGCCCGGTCGGCCTGATGATGGCCAACTACCTTGGTCAGATGGGCGTCAGCGTACTGGTTGTCGAAAAACTCGAGGCGCTGATTGATTACCCGCGGGCTATCGGCATCGACGATGAATCGCTGCGCGCGATGCAGGGCATCGGGCTGGTGGACCATGTTCTCCCGCATACCACGCCGTGGCACGCGATGCGTTTTCTGACGCCGAAAGGGCGCTGTTTCGCCGATATCCAGCCGATGACCGATGAGTTTGGCTGGCCGCGGCGTAACGCGTTTATTCAGCCGCAGGTGGATGCCGTCATGTATGAAGGATTGCAGCGTTTTCCCCATGTGCGCTGCCTGTTTTCTCGCGAAGTTGAAGCCTTTAGCCAGTCTTCGGATGCGGTGACCTTGCATCTGAAGGGACCGGCGGGCGAACGCGAAACGTTACAGGCCGACTGGCTGGTCGCCTGCGACGGCGGAGCCAGCTTTATTCGCCGTACGCTGAATATTCCCTTCGAAGGTAAAACCGCGCCGAATCAATGGATTGTTATCGATATCGCCAATGATCCGCTGGCGACGCCGCACGTCTATCTGTGCTGCGACCCGGTGCGTCCGTACGTCTCCGCCGCGTTGCCGCACGGCGTAAGGCGTTTTGAATTTATGGTGATGCCCGGCGAAACCGAAGCCCAGCTCAGCGAGCCGCACAAGATGCGCCAGCTATTGAGCAAGGTGCTGCCGGATCCGGACAACGTCGAGCTGATTCGCCAGCGCGTCTATACCCATAACGCGCGTATCGCCGAACGCTTTCGCGTCGATCGCGTGCTGCTGGCGGGCGATGCCGCCCACATCATGCCGGTCTGGCAGGGGCAGGGGTACAACAGCGGCATGCGCGATGCATTTAACCTTGCCTGGAAACTGGCGCTGGTGGTGAACGGCAAAGCCGGTGAGGCGCTGCTGGACAGCTACCAGCAGGAACGGCGCGATCATGCTAAAGCGATGATCGATCTCTCGGTCACCGCCGGCAATGTGCTGGCGCCGGCGAAACGCTGGCATGGCGCGGTGCGCGACGGAATTTCGTGGCTGCTCAACTATCTGCCGCCGGTCAAACGCTACTTCCTCGAGATGCGTTTCAAGCCGATGCCGCAATACCGTGCCGGCGCCCTGCTGCTGGAGGGGGAAAGCAAAAACTCGCCGGTGGGGAAAATGTTTATTCAGCCCAAAGTCACCCTGGAGAGCGGTACGGTCACGCTGCTTGATGAGGTCATTGGCGCGAATGTCGCCATTCTCGCCTGGGGCTGCAACCCACAATGGGGGCTGAATGCCGGGCAGATAGCCCAGTGGCGCGCCGTCGGCGTGCGATTTATCCAGGTCGTGCCGGAGGTACAGATTCATCGCCAGCAGGACAATTTTGCGGGCGTTATCCGCGTCGGCGATACGCAAAACCGTCTGAAAAGCTGGTTTGCGCAGCACGATACCGCGATTGCCGTAGTGCGTCCGGACCGCTTCGTCGCCGCTGTGGCAATCCCGCAAACCCTGGGTCAAAAGCTTGACGCGCTGGCGAGCAAGATGCAGCTGGCCTCCGTGCAGACCACAACAACGATTGAACAGGTGGCTTGATATGAACGCGTATCTTCATTGTCTCTCGCATACGCCGCTGGTGGGCTATGTTGACCCGGCACAGGCGGTGCTGGACGAGGTTAACGGCACCATTGCCGACGCCCGGGCGCGGATTGCCGCCTTCGCCCCGGAGCTGGTGGTGCTGTTTGCCCCCGATCATTACAACGGTTTTTTCTACGATGTGATGCCGCCGTTCTGTTTAGGCATCGGCGCGACTTCTATCGGTGATTTCAGCAGCGCCAGCGGCGTCCTGCCGGTGCCGACGGCGTTGGCGGAAGCCTGCGCCCACGCGGTGATGAAGGAGGGGATCGATCTGGCGGTCTCTTACTGCATGCAGGTGGATCACGGCTTTGCGCAACCGCTGGAGTTCCTGCTCGGCGGGCTGGATACGCTGCCGGTTCTGCCGGTGTTTATCAACGGTGTCGCATCGCCGCTGCCGGGCTTTCAGCGCACCCGCATGCTGGGCGAAGCCGTCGGCCGCTTCCTGACCACCCTCAACAAACGAGTATTAATCCTCGGCTCCGGCGGGCTGTCGCATCAGCCTCCGGTGCCGGAGCTGGCGAAGGCCGATGCCCATATGCGCGATCGGCTGCTGGGCAGCGGCAAACAGTTGCCGCCGGTCGAGCGGGAACTGCGCCAGCAGCGGGTCATCAGCGCGGCGAAACAGTTTATCGAAGACCAGAACTCGCTCTATCCGCTCAACCCCGTCTGGGACAACCGTTTTATGAGCCTGCTGGAGCAGGGACGGCTGATGGAGCTGGATGCCGTCAGTAACGAAGAGCTGTCGGCAATGGCCGGCAAATCGACGCACGAAATTAAAACCTGGGTGGCCGCCTTTGCCGCGCTATCCGCATTTGGCAGCTGGCGCTGCGAAGGCCGCTATTACCGACCCATCCCCGAGTGGATAGCCGGATTTGGCTCGCTGAGCGCCACCGCGCAGAACTGAATTAACGGGAGAATATGATGAGCTACCAACCGCAAACCGAAGCCGCCACCAGCCGTTTCCTCAACGTGGAAGAAGGCGGAGAAACACTACGCATTCATTTTAACGACTGCGGCCAGGGAGATGAAACCGTGGTCCTGTTGCACGGCTCCGGCCCCGGCGCCACCGGCTGGGCCAACTTTAGCCGCAATATCGATCCGCTGGTTGAGGCGGGCTATCGGGTGATTCTGCTGGACTGCCCCGGCTGGGGGAAGAGCGACTCGATTGTCAATCGCGGCTCGCGTTCCGACCTGAACGCCCGAGTATTGAAAAGCGTCATTGATCGGCTGGATATCAGCCAGGTGCATCTGCTGGGCAACTCCATGGGCGGTCACAGTGCGGTGGCCTTCACCCTGAGCTGGCCGGAACGGGTGGGCAAGCTGGTGCTGATGGGCGGCGGAACCGGCGGCATGAGTCTGTTTACGCCAATGCCGACGGAAGGCATCAAGCTACTGAACGGCCTGTATCGCGAACCGACCATCGAAAACCTGAAAAAGATGATGAACATCTTTGTTTTCGATACTCGCGATCTGACCGACGCCCTGTTCGACGCGCGTCTCAACAATATGCTGTCGCGCCGGGAACATCTGGATAATTTCGTCAAAAGTCTGGAAGCCAACCCGAAGCAGTTCCCGGATTTTAGCCCGCGTCTCGGCGAAATCCGCGCCCAAACCCTGATCGTCTGGGGGCGCAACGACCGCTTTGTCCCGCTGGACGCCGGCCTGCGCCTGCTGGCCGGAATTAACGGTTCTGAACTGCATATCTATCGTGACTGCGGCCATTGGGCGCAGTGGGAACATGCCGACAATTTCAACCAGCTGGTGCTGGATTTTCTGGCGCGCAAATAAGGAGCCGTGATGACAACGCTATCTCTCGAACAGCTGGCGCAACGACTGCGCGATGCCGAAGTCCAGGGGCGGGCCATTGAACCGCTGCGCGATCTCCTCGGCACCGATAATGCGGAGGCAGCCTACGCCATCCAGCGGATTAACGTCCAGCACCACGTGGCGAACGGACGGCGGGTGGTGGGGCGCAAGGTGGGGCTGACCCATCCTAAAGTGCAGCAGCAGCTGGGCGTTGACCAGCCGGACTTCGGCACCCTGTTTGCCGACATGTGCTACGGCGATAACGCCGCTGTGCCGTTCTCCCGGGTGCTGCAGCCGAAAGTGGAAGCCGAAATCGCCCTGGTGCTTAAACACGACCTGCCGCATGCCGATACCACCTTTGATGAGCTGTACGCCGCTATCGACTGGGTGTTGCCCGCGCTGGAAGTGGTCGGCAGCCGTATCCGCGACTGGTCGATTGGTTTTGTCGATACGGTCGCCGATAACGCCTCCTGCGGCGTTTATGTCCTGGGCAGTCCGGCGCGGCGTCCGGCCGGACTGGATCTGAAAAATTGCGCTATGCGTATGACCCGTAACGAGGAAGAGGTGTCCAGCGGGCACGGCAGCGAATGTCTTGGCCATCCGCTCAATGCGGCGGTGTGGCTGGCGCGCAAAATGGCCAGCCTCGGCGAGCCGCTGCGGGCGGGCGATATTGTGCTGACCGGGGCGTTAGGCCCGATGGTGGCGATTAACGCCGGCGATCGCTTTGCCGCCCACATTGATGGTTTAGGTTCAGTAGCGGCAACGTTTGCCGCCGAAGAGGGAAGCAGTGATGAGTAAACGCAAAGTCGCCATTATCGGCTCCGGTAATATCGGCACCGATTTAATGATCAAAATTCTGCGCCATGGCCAACACCTGGAGATGGCGGTGATGGTCGGTATCGACCCTGAATCCGACGGTCTGGCTCGCGCCCGGCGCATGGGCGTCGCCACCACTCATGAGGGCGTCGGCGGCCTGATGCAGATGGCGGAGTTTGCCGATATCGATATTGTATTTGACGCCACCAGCGCCGGGGCGCACGTGAAAAACGACGCCGCGTTGCGGGAAGCCAAACCGGAGATCCGCATGATCGACCTGACGCCGGCGGCCATCGGCCCGTACTGCGTGCCGGTGGTCAATCTTGAGGCCAATCTTGCCGAGGGTAATGTCAATATGGTGACCTGCGGCGGCCAGGCGACCATCCCGATGGTGGCGGCGGTATCGCGGGTGGCCAAAGTGCACTATGCGGAAATCGTCGCCTCGATTGCCAGTAAATCTGCCGGTCCGGGAACACGCGCTAACATCGACGAATTCACTGAAACCACCTCGCAGGCTATAGAGAAAGTCGGCGGCGCGGCAAAAGGTAAAGCGATTATCGTACTGAACCCGGCGGAGCCGCCGCTGATGATGCGCGATACTGTATATCTCCTGAGCGAAGCGGCGTCGCAGCAGGAAATTGCCGCGTCGATTGCGGAGATGGCGGCCGCGGTGCAGGCCTATGTCCCGGGATATCGCCTGAAACAGCAGGTGCAGTTTGAGGTGATTCCCGAAGATAAGCCGGTCAACCTGCCGGGCATTGGCCGCTTCTCCGGTCTGAAAACGGCGGTTTACCTCGAGGTTGAAGGGGCGGCGCACTATCTGCCTGCCTACGCGGGTAACCTCGATATTATGACCTCGGCTGCGCTGGCGACGGCGGAAAAAATGGCCCAGTCAATGAACGACGCGGCGGGAGAAGCAGCATGAACGGCAAAAAAATCTATATCTCAGACGTGACCCTGCGCGACGGGATGCACGCGATTCGCCATCAATACTCGCTCGACAATGTGCGCCAGATTGCCCAGGCGCTGGATAGCGCAGGAGTGGATTCTATTGAGGTGGCCCACGGCGACGGCCTGCAAGGTTCGAGCTTCAATTACGGCTTCGGCGCCTACAGCGATCTGCAGTGGATTGAAGCGGCGGCGGAGTCGGTCAGCCGGGCGAAAATCGCCACTTTACTGCTCCCTGGTATCGGAACTCTGCACGACCTGAAAAATGCCTATCAGGCCGGGGCGCGGGTGGTGCGTGTGGCAACCCATTGCACGGAAGCGGATGTTTCCGCCCAGCATATCGCCTTTGCCCGCGAGCTGGGGATGGACACCGTTGGCTTCCTGATGATGAGCCATATGATCAGCCCGGAACAGCTGGCCCAGCAGGCGCTTAAGATGGAATCCTACGGCGCGACCTGCATTTACGTGGTCGATTCCGGCGGGGCGATGAATATGCACGATATTCGCGATCGTTTCCGCGCCCTTAGGGCGGTGCTCAAGCCGGAAACCGCCACCGGGATGCATGCGCACCATAACCTGAGCCTCGGCGTCGCCAACTCCATCGCCGCGGTGGAAGAGGGCTGCGACCGCATCGATGCCAGCCTTGCCGGCATGGGGGCCGGGGCGGGGAATGCGCCGCTGGAGGTCTTTATTGCTGCGGCGGACAAGCTTGGCTGGAACCACGGCACCGATCTGTATGCGCTGATGAACGCGGCCGATGAACGGGTGCGGCCGCTACAGGATCGTCCGGTACGCGTCGATCGCGAAACCCTGGCGCTGGGCTATGCCGGGGTTTACTCCAGCTTTCTGCGCCACAGCGAAGTGGCGGCCGCGCGCTACGGTCTGAGCGCGGTCGATATTCTCGTCGAGCTGGGCAAGCGACGGATGGTGGGCGGCCAGGAAGATATGATCGTCGATGTGGCGCTGGACCTGCTCAACCGCGCGAAATAAAAACCGGCGGCTGGCAACGAATCAGCCGTCCTTCACCTGCACCGTTTTCGCTATCGCACAGGTACCCTATGACCACGACAACCTCTGGATCGGCTTCACGCCTGATGTTAACCATCGGGCTCTGTTTTATGGTTGCCCTGATGGAAGGGCTGGATCTTCAGGCGGCCGGGATCGCCGCCGCCGGGATGGCTCACGCCTTCGCGCTCGATAATATGCAAATGGGCTGGATCTTCAGCGCCGGTATCCTCGGGCTACTTCCCGGCGCGCTGGTGGGGGGAATCCTGGCTGACCGCCACGGCCGCAAACGGCTGCTGATCGCTGCGGTCACGCTGTTCGGCCTGTTTTCCATCGCTACCGCGCTGGCAGGGAGCTTTCCGATGCTGCTGTTGGCACGCCTGATGACCGGTGTGGGGCTGGGGGCGGCGCTGCCGAATCTTATTGCATTGACCTCCGAAGCGGCCGGTCCGCGATTTCGCGGTACCGCCGTCAGCTTGATGTACTGCGGGGTGCCGGTGGGCGCCGCGCTGGCAGCGGTGCTGGGATTCTGGGGGGAAACCTCCGCCTGGCAGACGGTGTTTTGGGTCGGCGGCGTTGTGCCGCTGCTGCTGGTGCCGATGCTGCTGCGCTGGCTGCCTGAGTCCGCCGTCTTTCGCGCCGGTATGCAGAGTGCGCCGCTACGGACGCTGCTGGCGCCGGAAAACGCCAGCGCCACGCTGCTGCTGTGGCTGTGCTATTTCTTTACGCTGCTGGTGGTCTACATGCTGATCAACTAGCTGCCCATGCTGCTGATAGGTCAGGGATTTCGCGCCGGTCAGGCGGCTGGCGTCATGTTTGTTTTGCAGCTGGGAGCCGCCTGCGGCACGCTGCTGCTGGGGGCATTGCTGGATAAACTGAGTCCGCTGCTGATGTCGCTGCTGATCTATTGCGGTATGCTGGCGTCGCTGCTGGCGCTGGGTTGCGCCTCCTCCTTTCCGGCGATGCTGCTCTCGGGTTTTGTGGCCGGGCTGTTTGCCACCGGCGGGCAAAGCGTACTGTACGCGCTGGCGCCGCTGTTCTACCGCACGGAAATTCGCGCCACCGGGGTGGGGACGGCGGTGGCCGTCGGGCGGCTGGGGGCGATGAGCGGTCCGCTGCTGGCGGGAAAAATGCTGGCGCTGGGCGCCGGTACCGTTGGGGTAATGGCCGCCGCCGCGCCGGGGATTCTGCTGGCTGGCGTGGCGGTATTCTGGCTGATGAATCGCCAGAGACGGCAATCAATAGCCTGATGACGGTGCCGGGTTATGTTTCAGGACCCGGCACCGCGCCACCTTGCGCAACGGCAGACTTTGGCATACGGTAAATCATCACCCATTGATCATCTCTGCCGCCATGTCTTTTCAATCCCGGTTACTTAGCGATATTCCCGGCATTCGCTACGCCTTTCTCGATGTCCACGAAACGGCCGCCTTTCCTTACAGCGAAATGGCCCCGGTGAAGCTGGTGCACGGCAATGTGGTTCATCATTTTCAGCAGCCGGCGCCGCTTACCGACCGCCCGCATGCCGACGCGGTTTTTACCGCATCAAGTGGGCAAAAGGTGGGAGTGGTGACTGCCGATTGTCTGCCGATGCTGATGGCTTCCCGCGACGGGCGCTTTGTCTGCAGCGTACATGCGGGCTGGCGCGGTGCGGCGACCGGCATTATTGCTAATAGCCTCGATCTCTTTGCCCGACATGGCATACCGCCGGACGAGGTAGTGGTAGCGATCGGGCCGCATATTCAGGTCTGCTGCTATGAAGTGTCGGCGGCATTTTATCAGGCGCTGCTGGCGACGCCGGTGGCCGGGCTGGTCAAACAGCACCGCGAACGGCTGTTTCTGCACCGCCGTGGCCCTGAGCCTGCGGCGGAAAAAGCGCGGGCGACGGGCGACGACACAATGTGGTTCGATCTGCGGGCTTTTGGCCAGCTGCTGTTACGCCGCGCCGGGGTGCCGGAAAGTCATATTGAATGGCTGGGCAGCTGTACCTACTGTACGCCGCAGTCGCTGGGGTCGTTCCGGCGGCGTACGCACTTCCCGGCAGAGAAAACGTTCCAGTACTCGTGGATTATGCGCGAGGCCTGATATCACCCGGCATCGCGCTGCCGCGCTACAGTACCGTAAACCCGTGCGTCCCGTCGTTTGCCAGCTGGGCCACGAGGCCATACTCCCACTCCAGATAGGCCTGCATCGCTTCGCGGGAATTATCGGTTCCTTCATAGGGGCGACGATAGCGATCGCTACGCGCGCTGATCAGACGGGTTGCGCCATGCTCCAGCGGCAGACCTGAAGCGATCCACCCGGCGGTGCCTCCGCTTAATACCTGCACCGGTTTGCCGGTCAGCGCCGCCACTTCGTCGACGGCGTAGCGTGCCAGCAGGCTGCTGCCACAGGTCAGTACGTAACGGCTGGCAGAGGGAATCAGCGCCAGCGCCTGTTTCAGCCGCGAGCGTATCAGCCAGTATGCCCCGGGAATATGCCGCGCCACATAGTTGGCGCTGGTGGTGAAATCCAGAACCACCGTTCCCGGTTCGCGCAACAGCGCCGCCAGCCGGGATGCGTCGATCTCCTCTGCCGCAGGCGCCGCGGGCAGGCTGGCGGCCGGTACGCCGCGTTCGCTAAAGTTCGCCGCGCTCAGACTGCGCAGGATTGCCGTTTCCCAGCCCATTTGCGCCAGCCACGAGGCGGTTATCGCCGCGCGAATACCATCATCATCCACTAAGACCAGACGTGCGCCGCGAACGCTGGCGTGGTGATCGGTCTCCTGGACCAGCTGGCCGCCCGGTGCGCTGAGGCTTCCCGGCAGGTGACCTGCGGCGTACTCCTCCGGACTGCGGACGTCAAAAAGATAGGTGGTGCGGTCGGTCTGCTGCTGCCAGCGCCGGAGCGTGGCCTGGTCGATAACCGCCACTCCGGCTTTTTCCGCCAGCTGGCTGACCTGCTGAAGACGCTCTGTCGAAGCCCGCGATTCCTCGGCATAGCGGCGCTGCTGGTCGCGATCGAGGGCCAGTCCGGCCAGCGTCCAACCGATGGTGCCGTTACGTAAGGCATAGACCGGGTTGCTCACGCCGGCATTGATCAACGACTGGGCGCCGATAATGCTGCGGGTGCGTCCCGCACAGTTGACGACGATTGGGGTCTGCGGCGAATCGACCAGTCCGTCAATACGCAGCGCCAGCTCACCGCCGGGAACGCTGATACCGCCCGGAATACTCATGGTCTGATACTCATCGAACCGTCGGGCGTCGACAATCAGCACCGGCTGACGGCTGTCAATCAGCGCCTTCAGCTCTCCCGCGTCCAGAGAGGGGGTCTGCCGTTGGCTCTCCACCAGCTCGCCGAACGCTTTGCTGGGGGAGTTAACGTCCTGGAAGAACGCGCCGCCGCTGCGCTGCCAACCCTTCAGGCCGCCTTCCAGCAGCGCGACATCTTGATATCCCCAGCCGCGCAGGCGATCGACGGCCTGGGCGGCCAGCCCCTCGCCGTTATCGTAAACGGTGAGCGGCGTCGTCAGCCGCGGCACCCGACGGTGGATCTCCAGCTCGAGCTTGCTCAGCGGAAGATTGGCCGCAAACAGCGGGTGAGCGGTGGCAAAATCCGCTTCTTCACGCACGTCAATCAGCGCCAGTTCGGCGTGGTCGAGCAGCGACTGGCGCACTTGTGCCGGCTGGCGATAAGTGTGGATGGGCATATTAATTATCCTTCGGGAAATCCCAGATATTGGGTAAGTGGCGATTGGAGTAGCCGGAAATAAAGGGTTTGATGAGACCTTCCGGCGTATAGACGGCACGTTTAACGGCGCCAATATTGCCGCCGTAGACATGGATACTGATCGACACGCTCTCCGCCAACGCGTTACTGACGCGGTGAATATCACCATCGCGGGAGGAGACTTTTTCGACCTCGCCCGGGGAGAGTCGTCCGGCAATACCGTCGGCCACCGGAAGGCCTGTCGCATCGAGGCGATAGCGCTGATTCTCTTCCGCGCCGCGTAGCATGCCGATGACGCCCCACACGCGGTGATCGTGAATCGGCGTGGCCTGCCCGGGCCCCCAGACAAAGCTGACGATCGAAAAGCGTTGTCCGGAATCGGCGTGCAGCAGGTATTGCTGATAGTGGTGGGGATGCGGCAACGCGTACTCGTCCGGCAGCCAGTCATCCTGCCGGACCAGCCGCGCCAGGCGCTGCGCCACCGCCTCCAGCAGAGGCGATTCGTCAGTGAACTGCCGATGAAGGGCATCAACTTCTTGAATAAAATGGCGTAGTTTTTCCAGTCGTGGTGCGGTCATGTACGGTTCCTGTCAGAGGGACTGGTCATTACGCTAACAAAGGCGTTAATATTATTTAAATGCAATTTACGCATATATTAATATGCAAAATTCACATTAAGGATTCTATGCGCATCGACGACATTGACGCCCTGCTGGCGACGGTACAGTTTTCTTCCCTCAATCAGGCGGCGGAATATCTGGGAATTACCCAGTCGGCCATTACCCGACGGCTGCAGCGTCTGGAGCAAACTCTCGGGGTGACTCTGTTGGAGCGCCAGACCCGGCCGTTGACGCTAACTGCTGCCGGGCACCGGGTTTATGAGCAATGCCTGAGCATCAAGCGGGAGACAAAAAAGCTGTACGGGCTGCTGGATCCGCAGGCCGAACCGCACGGTATTTTGCGCCTCGGCGTACCGCAGAGCGTGGCGGAAATTGCGCTTCAGCCGGCGCTGCTGGCGCTACGCCAGCAGTTTCCGCAGCTCCAGCCGCAGGTCACCTGCGGCTGGAGCGGGTTGCTGCAAAAGCGGCTCGAGAGCGTCGAGCTGGATGGCATGCTGGCGATGGGGCCGGCACAGCAGGTCTTTGCCGACGGCTATGTCGGCCGGTTGCTGTGTTCGCTGGATATTGTGGTGATTGCGGCGAAAAGCCTGCGCCTGCAGGCCGCTGAACTGCGGGACTGCGCGTCTCAGGGATGGGTGCTTAACCCTGACGGCTGCGGACTGCGGGCAGGGTTAATTCGTGAACTACAGGCTCAGGGGCTGCGGCTTCAGCTGAACGTCGAAACAGCGGGCGCTCACCTGCAAATTGGCCTCGTCGCTCAGGGTCAAGGGTTGGGTCTGGTGCCGCGTGCGGCGCTGGCCGCCAGCCCGTGGCGCGATGAGGTGACAGCCCTGACGTTAGCCGATTTCCAGCCGGCGGTCTGCTTGTGGCAGGTGAGCGCACAGAATCTGGCGAATCTACAGCAGCCGTTCACTTTTTTTGCCGGGAAAATCGTCCAGCAGTTAACTCTATCTGACTGAATAGTATATTAAATTACCAAAATGCTAATTTTGCATATTAAGATATGATAAAAATGCATTTTGCTCATTAACTGCCGATGTATAGGGTAACGACAGGCGCCGCCGCTGCGGCCACCGTTACCCGACGCAAGGAGTTATGTTATGAGCATTCAGTTTCTCGGGATGATCGGCCATCGCCTCTCATCCGAAACCATCGCCCCGGCAGGACCGGTTTTTGACCGCGACTATATCGTGCGCTTTGCGCAAACTCACGAAGCGGCCGGCTTCGATCGCCTGCTGGTGGGGCATTGGTCCGATCAGCCGGATGGCTTTCTGGTTACCGCGCTGGCCGGGTTATCGACGGAGAAAATCAATTTTCTGCTGGCCCATCGCCCGGGATTCGTCTCGCCGACGCTGGCGGCACGTAAGTTTGCTACCCTGGAGCATCTGCTCGGCGGGCGTCTGGCGGTGCATATCATCAGCGGCGGCAACGATGCCGAACAGCGTCGGGATGGTGACTACCTCAACCATGACGAGCGCTACGCGCGTACCGATGCTTTCCTGGATACGGTGCGAAAAGTCTGGACTGCGGAACAGCCCGTTGATATCGACAATGACTTTTATCAGGCCGAGCAGGCGTGGTCGGCTATCCGCCCGCTGCAACAACCGCACATTCCGATCTACTTCGGCGGCTCGTCCGAGGCCGCCATTGCGGTAGCCGGTAAACATGCTGATGTTTTTGCCCTGTGGGGCGAATCGTTAGGGCAAACGGCGGAGACCATCCGTCGGGTGCGGGCCGAAGCCGCGAAGCATCAGCGCCACATTGATTTTAGCGTCTCATTCCGGCCGATTATTGCCGACAGCGAAGCGCAGGCCTGGGAGAAGGCCGAGCATATTTTACATGTCGCTTCCGAACGGGCGGCGCAGGCGGGCCAGGGTTTCAAAGCGAAGCCAGACAGCGAAGGGGCACGGCGCCTGCGGGCCACGGCAGAACAGGGAAATGTGGTGGATAAACGTCTGTGGACCGGTATTGCGAAACTGGTTGGCGGCGGCCATAACTCCACCGCGCTGGTCGGAACGGCGGAACAGGTTGCCGATGCGCTGCTGGATTATTACGACCTCGGGGTGCGCAACTTCCTGATTCGCGGCTTCGATCCATTAAACGATGCGCGGGAATACGGGAAGGCTCTGCTGCCGATTGCTCGCGAAAAAGCGGCTCAGCGCGCGATTCAGGAGCGCGCATCGTGACGCATTCCGTTCAACAGCCCCTGCGGCCGCAGGCCGACTGGTTGCGGCAGCTAACCCACATTCGTCAGCAGATGGCCGAACAGGCGGCAGAGCTTGACCGCAGCGGCGATTTTCCCCACCACAATCTCGCGCTCCTGCATCAGAGCGGTTTTCTGAGCCTTGCCACGCCGGCGCAGTATGGCGGGGCGGGGGCGGATTTGGCCCGGCTGCAGCAGGCGATTACCGCCATTGCGTGGGGGGAACCGGCGACGGCGCTGATCGTCTGTATGCAGTATCTGCATCATCTGCGTCTGGCGGAGAGCGACGGCTGGGCGGAACCGCTGCGTCGGCAGGTCTATCGCGATGCCGTCGAGCGAGGGGGATTGATCAACAGCCTGAGAGTTGAACCTGAACTCGGCTCGCCGGCGCGCGGGGGGCTGCCGCAGACGGTTGCAACACGTACCGCCGACGGCTGGCGTCTTAACGGGCACAAACTCTATACCACCGGCGTTGAAGGGCTAAGCTGGCTGGCTATCTGGGCACGAAGCGACGATCTCGATCCGCAGGTCGGCACCTGGCTGGTACCGCGAGAAAGTGACGGTGTCACCATTATTAAAAGCTGGGACCATGCCGGAATGCGCGCGACCGGCAGCCATGAAGTGATACTGAAAAATGTACCGATCCCCCGGCAAAATGCGGTGGATATCTGGCCGGCATCTGCGCCTCCCGCCGCGGATGCCGAACGTTTCCGTCTCTTCGCCAATCGACAGACCGCGCTGTTAGCCGCGATCTATGACGGCGTGGCCCGCGCGGCGCGGGACTGGTTGCTGGGCTGGCTAAGTACGCGGGCGCCGGCTAACCTCGGGCACCCGCTCTCCCGTCTACCGCGTGTGCAGGAAAAAACAGGTCAGATAGAAGGCTGGCTGCTGACGAACCGCTGTCTGCTGCAACAGGCCGTCGGACTGGAATTGACCGCCGCCGAGGCCAATCTGGCCAAGGTCACCATTACCGACAACGCGGTGCAGGTCGTGACTCTGGCGCTGGAGCTTACCGGCAATCATGGCCTTAGCCGACAACATCCTCTTGAACGCCACTATCGCAACGTGCTGTGCGGGCGCGTGCATACGCCGCAGAGCGACAGCGCGTGGCAGGCGGCGGGTCAACACGCTTTTCAATCATAAGGATAATGTTTATGCACGAACGAACAATAACAAGATTGGCCGCGGGGCTCTCGCTGCTGGCGCTGAGCGCTTTGGCGTCGGCGCAGGAGCGCATCACTCTGCGAATTGCCGATCAGAAAGGGGGCATGCGCTCGCAACTCGAAGCGGCCAACGCGCTGCAAAACCTTGGCTATGAGATCAAGTGGGCTGAGTTTCCGGCCGCCGCACCGCTGGCGGAAGCGCTGAACGCCGGCGCGGTAGACGCCGGGATTATTGGCGATGCGCCGCTGTTATTTGCCCTCGCCAACGGCGCGCCGGTAAAGGCCATTGCCGTCGATAAAAGCAACCCGGCGGGCACGGCCGTGCTGGTTCCTCCGGGAAGTTCGCTAAAGCGCGCCGCGGATTTAAAAGGTAAGCGGATCGCCACCGGGAAAGGTTCGATCGGTCATTACGTGGCGCTGAAAGCCCTGCAGCAGGCGGGGATCTCACCGACAGAGGTGCAGTGGGTATTTCTCGGCCCGGTCGATGCCAAAGTGGCTTTACTCAACGGCTCGGTCGATGCCTGGGCGACCTGGGAACCCTATACCACCCAGCTGGTGAAAACCGCCGAAGGTCAGATTCTGGTGAGCGGTACAGGGCTGCTGCCGGGGAATACGTTTCTGGCGGCAACGGATGAAAGCTTAAAGGATCCGGCTAAGCGCGCGGCGCTACAGGATTATCTCACCCGCCTGGCTGGGGCGGAGCGCTGGGCTTACGCCAATCTCGAGAGCTATGGCAAAACCCTTGGTGACATCATCCGTTTCCCGCCGGACATTGCCCGGGCGCAGTTTGCTAACCGCCAGTCGCAGTGGCAGCGTCTGGACTCGCGCACCATTGAACAGCAGCAGGCGACCGCCGACTTTTATCAGGCCAATGGTCTGATTCGCGCGAAGCTGGATGTCACGCCGACCTTTGATACCCGATTTACGCTGCCTGATGTCCCGGCCGCTCAGGAGAACAGACCATGAATCAGTCCGCTTTCTCACGCCGCAGCTTTTTACAGCTCAGCGGTGGGACCATGCTGGCAGCGGCCGCCTGGCCGCTGTGGGCGCATACGATGACCACGATGCCGGCGGAGGGCGGAAACGGTGAAAACCTGGCGCTGCGGCTGGCGGAACCCTACAAGCTGAAGCTGGCCATCAACAAGAGCGCGGTTTGCCTCGCGCCGGTGGCGGTCGCTGAGCAGCAGAAGTTTTTCAGCAAATACAACCTTGAGGTTGAGTTCGTTAACTTCGGCAACTCGACCGATGTGCTGTTGGAGGCCATCGCGACCGGCAAGGCCGATGCCGGTGTCGGGATGGCGCTGCGCTGGTTGAAGGCGCTGGAGCAGGGTTTTGACGTCAAGTTGACGGCCGGAACGCACGGCGGCTGTCTGAATCTGCTGACGGCAAAAAATTCGCCGTTTGGCGGCCTGGAGAGTCTGAAAGGGCAGACGATTGGCGTCACCGATATGGCCGGACCGGACAAAAACTTCTTCGCTATTTTGCTCAAACGCCATGGCATCGATCCGATAAGCGACGTGCAGTGGAAAGTTTACCCGGCGGATCTGCTCAGTATCGCGCTGGATAAGCAGGAGATTGCCGCCATCAGCGGCAGCGAGCCCTTCAGCTTCCGCCTGCTGCAAAGCGGGAAATATCAGCTGATCGCCAGCAATATGAGCGGCGATTACGCCAACCTGAGCTGCTGCGTGCTGGGGGTAAGCGGGGCGCTGGCCCGGGATCACAAACCGGTTGCCGCCGCGCTGACCCAGGCGATTCTCGAGGCGCACAGCTATGCATCGGCTCACCCCGAAAGCGTGGCGCAATCGTTCATGGCCCATGCATTAAACACCGATGAGGCCGAAGTCTCGGGGATCCTTCATGGCCAGGGGCATGGACACCACGCCGTAGGAGAAGCCTTTGTGAATGAATTGACCCAGTACGTGAGCGATCTGCAGCGGGTACAGGTGATCAAACCGGGGACCAATCCTCACCAGTTTGCGGAGAGTATTTATGCCAACGTATTCGCCTGATCGGGCGCTGTCGCGCGCCGGGGGGCGCTATCCGTTGTGGTCTGAAGGGCTGCTGGCCGCCGCGCTGTGGCTGGCGGGCGGGATGTTTACTTTGGCGTGGCCGGATGTCGGGCGACGCTGGCCCTACAGCGCGGGGTGGGCGATGAGTCAGCTCGCCATCGCCGGTGGACTGCTGGCGCTGGCGCTAAGTTGCCGCTACTGGCATCAGCGGGGCGGTCGTCTGCTCGCGGCCGGAAAGTGGCTGGCGCTGCTGCCGCTGCTGTTTACGTTATGGCAGTGGCTGACGGCAAAAACGGCGATCCTGCCGGTGCCGTTTTTTGCGCCGCCGCAGGCGCTGGTCGAAGTCCTGGTCGACGACTGGCCGCGGCTGCTGGATAGTCTGCTGCACTCTCTGGGGCTGCTCGGGCTTGGGGTGCTGCTCGGCACCTCCTGCGGTTTTATCAGCGGGCTGGCGATTGGCTGGTCGCAGCGTATCGGCTACTGGCTGCATCCGGTCCTGCGCCTGCTTGGCCCGGTGCCCTCAACGGCGCTCTTGCCGCTATGCCTGTTTATTTTTCCCTCCAGCTTTGGGGCAAGCGTGTTTCTGATTGCGCTGAGTACCTGGTTTCCGGTCACCGTGCTGACCTGGTCCGGGGTCATGAGTATCGATAAAGCCTGGTATGACGTCGCCCGCACGCTGGGGGCCAGCCAGCGTTTTCTGATTTTACGGGTGGCGATTCCCGCCTCGCTGCCGAATGTGTTTGTCGGCTTGTTCATGGGGCTGGGCGCATCGTTCTCAGTGCTGATCGTCGCTGAAATGGTTGGCGTGAAATCGGGCATCGGTTTTTATTTGCAGTGGGCGCAGGGCTGGGCGGCTTACCCCAATATGTATGCCGCGCTGCTGGTCATGGCCTTTCTCTGTTCCGGCCTGATAAGCGGGCTGTTTATGGTGCGCGATCGGCTGCTGAAGTGGCAGCGAGGAGGGATGACATGGTAGCGACAGCGGCATCCCAGAACAGCGCCCGGGTTGGCGCTGGCATCGAGATTCACCATTTGCACCATGCCTTTTCCCTCGGCAGGGAAACGGTGCCGGTGCTGGAAAATATCAGTCTGCGGCTGCGTCCGGGAGAGAGCGTGGCGCTACTGGGACCTTCGGGCTGCGGTAAGTCGACGCTGCTGCGGCTGCTGGCGGGACTGGAACCCATGCAGGGCGGGCAGATCCGGATAGATGACGCGCCGATGGGCGGTCCGGGGCCCGACCGCATTCTGGTGTTTCAGGATCCGACGCTCTATCCGTGGCTGACGGTGCGGCAAAATGTGCTGTTGGGGCCGCAGGCGCAGGGCAAAAAAGGGCGTGAAGCGCAGGCCGATGCGCTGATAACGCGTATCGGTCTGCAGGGATTCAGCCAGGCGTGGCCCCGGCAGCTTTCCGGCGGGATGGCCCAGCGGGCCGCGCTGGCGCGCGCGCTGCTCAACGAGCCGCGTTTACTGCTGCTCGATGAGCCCCTCGGCAAACTGGACTCGCTGACCCGCATCGGCATGCAGCGCGAGCTGATTACGCTCTGGCAGCAGCAGGGCTACACCAGCCTGCTGGTGACCCATGACATTGAAGAGGCGCTGCTGCTATGCGAACGCGTGCTGGTGATGTCGCCGCGGCCGGGGCGTATCATTGGCGAATTTACGCTACCGCTGGCCTTTCCCCGGCATCGGGATAACCCGCAGCTGTTGCAGCACCGACAGGATATTTTACGCATGTTGGGGCAGGCGGAGGACTGGTAGTCTGGCGCAGGAGCAACGGATGGACCCGGACAGGCCGCGATGGCGCTGTCCGGGCGTGGTGATGCGATCAGAAGTCCATTTTCACCGTAAACTGCACTTCCCGCGGATCGCCAATCTGATTGCCCAGGTTGTTTGTGGCGATGGATGAGGTGTAGTAGGTCTTATCAAACAGGTTCTTCACGTTAACCTGCAGCGTCACCGGATATTGCAGCTTCATCTTATAGGCGGCGAAGACATCGGCGACCGCGTAGCCCTGCAGATAATAGTCCGCGCCGTTGGTGCCGGAGCGTTTGCTCACCGCGCGACCGCCGCCGCCGACGGTCAGCGTATTGCTGTCGTAGACGTTATGGATGTCGTAGCTGAGGAACAACGAACCGGTGTGTTTCGGGACGTTGGGCAGCGGCTTACCGGCATAGTCAGGATCGTCGAGCACTTTCGCGTCGGTATAGCCGTAGCTGGCGATCACGCTCAGGTTATCGGTAATCGAACCGGCCAGATCCACCTCGACGCCGCGTGAACGCACTTTCCCGGCGGTCTTGGCGACAGTCTCATCGCCGACGGCTTCGGTGTACAGCACGTTGCGTTTATGGATATCAAACAGCGCGATGTTGGCGGTGATACCGCTTAACAGATCGAACTTGGCGCCCACTTCATAGGATGTAGACTCTTCGGGCGGCAGATTGCCGATGTAGCTGGCGATCGATGACTGCGGCATAAACGACTGCGCCACGTTACCGAACAGCGACACGGTTGGCGTGAGCTTATACACCAGACCAAATTTCGGCGTCCATTTCTGGTCGCTGCTGTCGGTGTTGACGTTGAACGGACGCCCTTTGCCGGCGTACTGGGTGTAATACTGATAGCGCATCCCGGCGACGGCAATCCACTTGTCGGTCAGATAGAGCGCATCCTGAACGTAGGCGGCGTAGCTCTCCTGCTGAATACGCTGATCGCTATCGGAGTCCGAAACGGTGCTGCAGGTGCCGACAGTGCCGTAGACCGGGTTATAAATATTAAACCCTTTCACATTCTTACAGCGGATCATATCGGTGCGCAGCAGATCGTAATTCTCATAGGCGATGCCGGTGAGGACTTCGTTATAAAACCCGCCGACGACCACGTTGCCCTGTAAATCGGCGCGAGTTGTGTGCATCTTCTGCGTTGAGCCGTGGGTGGCGTCAACGCGGCGGGTCAGATCGCCGGTGGCCGAATCGTAGGCCGTCACCCGGGCCTGGTTATCGTTGTAGTGATCCTGGCTGTAACTGTAGTCAAAGCGGGCGGTCCAGGCATCGTTCAGGCGATATTCGGCGTTCAGCTGCGCCAGATCGGAATAACCATCGGTCACGTTAAACGGCTCGTCAAAGCGCGTTTTCCGATCGACGTTGACCGCATGACCGGTATTAAGATCGAAGATGGTACCGCGATCGAACGGAGTATTGTAGTCGCGATGGGAGTACGACACGTTCACCGTCGCCCTGTCGCCAAACCAGGTCAGGGAAGGGGCGATAAAGCTGCTTTTCTCTTTACCAAAGTTGCGCCAGTAATCCTCATGTTGGTACTCGCCGATGATCCGGTAGGCCAGCCGCGTGCCTTCGATGGGGCCGGTGACGTCAAACTGGCCGGTACCGCCGCCAAAGCTGCTGGAGGTGGCGGAAATCGATCCGCCGAAGGTTCTCTCCGGGCGTTTCGTGACGACGTTAATCAATCCGCCGGGGTCAAGAATGCCGTACAGCGTGGAGGCCGGGCCTTTCAGTACTTCTACGCGTTCGGTGGCGGCATTAAAGCTGCGCGGCAAAACGGTACGCAGACCGTTGGTCATGATTGAGCCGTCGCGGTTGGCGCCAAAACCGCGGCGGGTAAAGGCATCCTGGGTCCCGCCGAGGGTGTTGGTCTGGACGACGTTGGCGACGTTATACAGCGCCTCGTCAAGGGTAGTGGCGTGCTGATCTTCCAGCACCTTGTCGCTGACGGTATTTACCACCTGCGGAATATCCAACAGCGGCATCGACGTCAGGGTCGCCGTTGAGCTGGCAACCGGCTGATAGCCGTTGGTGTCGCTCTGAGCACCCGCGGCGACCACCGTCATGGTTTCGTCGCCAGCCGTTTTCTCTTTGCTGGCGCTGTTTTCTGCTGCAATTAATCCCGGTGAGGTAAAAGAACCCAAAAATATCAGTGAAAAAAGAGCTCGCCCTTTCAGCGTTGTGAAAGGGATCGTTGATCGCGTCATTTGTCTGTTTCTCGTGAACGAATCTGTCCTTTGCAGACAGAAAAAGCCAATTAAATCATTGCCCTTAAAAATATTATCTGCCTGTTGCTCGCGATGATTTGCGTTCAGATATGTAATTGAGAATCATTCAATCACGAGAGAATGTAGTAGTAAATGTTATGTAAGATAAAAAATTAACCGTTGCAGGATCGGTGATTGCGGCGCTTTTTCTTACCCGTTTTTTTTGATCTAATTTTTTGTTTTTTATGTAAAAAATTTAAACTTCTTTATGCAGGAATCCTGGTAGTGCAGGCAATTTATGTCCGATAAAACAGAGTATTGACTACTACATTCATCCGCAGCATGATCAAAAGAGAATGAGATTTATTTTTGTTTGAGTGCAGAACGTGCTGGCTGATGCCACGCCGTTGCGGCGCAGGAGCGAGTTATGCCACAGCGGGTGATGCCTGCAGAGCAGGGAATCGTGCTGGATTCCTTGTCGGCCGGATACGGCCAGACCCTGATTGTCGATGATATTCAGTTGACGATCCCTCACGGTAAAATGACGGTACTGGCCGGGGCTAACGGCTCCGGTAAATCTACCTTGCTGTCGACGATTGCCCGCATGCTGAAACCGCTTGGCGGCAGCGTGCGTCTGGATGGTCAGACGATTCACACTATGCCGACCCGGGCGGTTTCACGTCAGCTGGGGATTCTGCCTCAGTCGCCGCTCACTCCCGAAGGATTAACGGTCTTTGAGCTGGTTTCCCGCGGTCGCTACCCCTGGCAGGGATTGATGCGCCAGTGGTCTGATGCCGACGAGCGGGCGGTAGAAGAGGCGATGGCGTTGACCGGCACCGCCGAATTTGCCCATCTGCCGGTAGACAGCCTCTCCGGTGGCCAGCGCCAGCGCTGCTGGATTGCGATGGCGCTGGCGCAGGAAACGCCGACGATTCTGCTGGACGAGCCGACCACCTGGCTCGATTTGCGCTATCAGGTCGATATCCTCGAACTGCTGCAAACCCTGACCCGTGACCATGGACGCACGGTGGTCACCGTGCTGCACGACCTTAACTTTGCGGTGAACTATGCCGATATCCTGGTGTTCCTCAAGAAAGGGCGTATTGCCGGGATCGTGGACGAAAACGCCAGCTGTACCCCGGAGCTGATCAAAACCGTGTTTGACGTTGAGGTCCAGATGTCGCTCAACCCGCAGACCGGTAAACCCTTTTTTATGCCCTTTCGCGCGCGGCAGGAGGAAGCCCAATGAGCGCCTCCGCGCTGCTGTTGCACCGCCGCCGACAGGCGCGGCCAAAACGCGCGCTCGCGCTCCTGACGCTGCTGCTGATTGTCGGTTCGGTGGTGCAGCTGGGACTGGGGGCTCGCTGGATTGCGCCGGAGACGGTGCTCCAGGCGCTGTTTCACTACGATCCACGTAATTTTGACCAGCGGATTATTGTCGAGCTGCGTCTGGTTCGCCTCGCCGCGGCGCTGTTGACCGGCGCGGCGCTGGGCGTCGCCGGAGTGCTGCTGCAGACGGTGATTCGTAACCCGTTGGGGGAACCGCATATTCTGGGGCTTAATGCCGGCGCCTCACTGGCGGTAGTCGCAACATCGGCGCTGGGTCTGAGCGGAATGACGTCAGGTCGCCCGCTGATTGCCGCCGGCGGCGCTGCGCTGCTGTTTGGCGGCGTCATGCTGCTGGCGACCTCCGGGCGCGGCGGGGCGACGCCGCTACGCATCACGCTCTGTGGCGTGGCGCTCTCCGCCTTTGCCTCGGCGGTCACCGCCGCGATCCTGATTCTGGATGAACAAACGCTGCTGGCGATGCGCACGTGGCTGGCAGGCGATCTTGCCGGACTCAACTGGCCAGTTTTACGATCGGCGACGCTTCCGGCGCTGACCGGTGGCCTGCTCGCGCTGCTTATCGCGCCTCGCCTGAACGTTCTGGCGCTGGGCGACAAGGTGGCGCTGGGGCTGGGGGTGAACATTCTTCAGACCCGACTGCTGGGGCTGGGTGCTATTGCGCTACTGTGCGGTGCGGCAGTGGCGGTCGCCGGGCCGATCGGTTTTGTCGGTCTGGTGGTGCCACACGTTATTCGTCGCCTGATCAGCGAAGATATTCGTCTGGCGCTGCCGCTGGCGGCGCCGGTCGGGGCGCTGGTGCTGCTGTTTGCGGATATCGCCGCCCGCACCCTGGTGGCGCCGCAGGAGCTGGCGACCGGGGCGATGACTGCGCTGGTTGGCGCTCCGGTATTTATCTTTATCGCGGCGAGGTTTTTTAAATGAAAAACGCGGTGCGCCGTGCCGGTTTCCGGCCCCTTCGCGCGGGGAGCTGCCATCTGCTCCTGCGCCCTGCGGCGCTGAACATCGCCGCGGTGCTGATTATTGCCATTCTGCTTCTGGCAAGCTTTGGCCTGACGCGCGGCAGCTTCCCGCTGCCTGCCGGTACCCTGGCGCGTGCGCTCTTTGCCCCGGAAAATGTTGGCGACCAGTCACGCTTTATCCTGTTTGATATTCGCCTTCCCAGGCTGCTGATGGCGCTGCTGTGCGGCGCCATGCTCGGGCTGGCGGGGGCGGCGATGCAGAGCATCACCCGAAACGGACTGGCGGATCCGGGGCTGATTGGCGTCAAAGAAGGGGCCAGCGTGGTCGTGCTGGCGTTGATTCTGTTCTTTCCCGCCGTCGGGCTGGTCTGGCGGCCGCTGGCGGGCATTCTCGGCGGGGCGCTGGTGGCGCTGCTGGTGCTGGTTCTGGCCCGGGATTGCTCGCGGCCGCGCTTCATTCTGATCGGTATCGGCGTCTCCTGGACGCTGGCGGCGGCGGTCGGCATTTTTATGACCACCGCCGATGTGCGCGATGTGCAAACGGCGATGATCTGGCTTGCCGGCAGTCTGCATGCGGCAACCTGGACGCTGCTGCTGGTGGCCTTTTTGTGGGCGTTGCCGGGGACATTGATTCTGTTTCTGACCGCCCGGGCGGCGGATGTGGCGCTGCTTGGCGACCGTACCGCCGTGGGACTCGGCGTACGCCTGCAGCAGCTGACCCTGCTGCGCTTTTTTGCGCCGGTGCTGCTCACCTCCGCCAGCGTCTCCTGCGTCGGTAGCCTTGGTTTTGTGGGGCTGATGGCGCCGCACATGGCACGCTTTCTGCTGCGCGGTGGTCAGGTGTCGCTCCTGTGCGGCAGCGCGTTGATTGGCGCGCTGCTGGTGCTGTTTACCGATACTCTCGGCCGTCTGGCCTTCGCGCCGCTGCAAATTCCGGCCGGAATTGTTATTGCGCTGGTGGGGTGTCCGTTTTTTATCTTGCTGCTGTGGCGTCGTCGTGACGCCCTGTAATGTAGAAGGGTTGCTATGCGTTGGCTTATTTCTTTGCTGTTGTTAGCGGCGGGCGTGACCGGCGCCGCCGAGCGTCAAACACAAACGTTTACTGATGATTTAGGGCGGGTGGTGACGGTGCCGCTGCATCCGCAGCGTATCGTCTCGATGCACGACCTGGATATCACGATTCCGCTGATTGAGCTTGGCGTGCCGCCGGTGGCCAGCCACGGGCGCACCCGCCCCGACGGTAGCCACTATCTGCGCTCCAGCGCCCAGCTGACCGGGGTCGATTTTGATAACAGCGCGATTCAGTTTATCGGCACCGCGGATATTGACCTCGAAGCCGTTGCAGCGGCGAAGCCGGATCTGATTATTACCGAACCGAGTCGCCACGTCTCTGTGGAACAGCTGGCGAAGATTGCACCGACGGTCAGCATTGACCATCTGCAGGGCAGCGCGCCGCGAATTTACAGCAAGCTGGCGCAGCTCACCGGCAGCGAAGCGCGGCTGGCCATTCTTGAGCGCCGCTATCAGACGCAGATAGCCCAGCTCAAAGCGATGGTGGATACCCGCAACATCACGGTGTCGGTTATTCAGGCCAACAATGGCAAAGTCACCGTTCACCACTCTTACCACGCGCTGGGACGGGTACTGCGCGACGCCGGGTTTCGTTTTCCGCCGTTGATCGACAAGATCCCTGACGGCCAACGTATTGACGTCAGCGCCGAACAGCTGCCGGAGCTGGATGCAGATTTTGTTTTTGCTACCTGGCGCTCGGATACCGGCGGTAAACCGCAGGAGGAGCTGCAGGCGATGGAAGGGGTGATGCCCGGCTGGTGCGACTTTATGCGTGCCTGCCGCACCGGTCGCTATATCCTGCTGCCGCGTGAGGAGGTTATCTCCAACTCCTTTGCCGCTCTGACCCTGATGGTGGCACAGGTGCAGTCGCACATTGCCGGTCGGCCGCTGCCGGCGGAGCTGAAATGAAAACCCCGGTAAAAAGAGAGAAAGGGCGGGTCGACCTGTTCGGCGAACGCTTTCGCGCCCGGGCGCACCAGCTCTCGCCGCGGCTGCTGGCGGTCGTCAGCTATATCAACGAAAACCGGGAAGTGGTGCTGGAGCGCACGGCGATGGAGATCGCCGCGGCGACTCAGACTTCGGATGCCACGGTGGTGCGGGCCATTCAGGCGCTGGGCTTTGCCGGACTGCGCGAACTGAAGCAGACCATGGAGCGCTGGTTCGGCCCCTCCATCACCTCATCGGAGAAGATGCTGTCAACGGTGAATGCGCTCTCCTGCGATGTGAATTCGAGCATTGATTTTGTGCTGGAGGGCCATCAACGCGCCTGTGAAGTGCTCTCTCGCCCCACCAATCGCGCCGCCGTCGCCCAGGCGGTAGCGCTACTCAGCGAAGCGCGGCAGGTGGCGATTTTCGGCATCGGGGCATCGGGGATTCTGGCGGAGTACACCGGCAGGCTGTTCAGCCGTATCGGATTACCGTCCAGCGTGCTCAACCGCACCGGCTTCAGCCTTGCCGAGCAGCTGATCGGTCTGCAGCGCGGCGATGTGATGATTATGATGGGACAAAAATCGCCGCATCGCGAAGGGATGACCGCGCTGCGTGAAGCCCGGCGGCTGGGGATCCCGACGATTTTGTTAACCCAGGCGGTGGACTCACGCTTCAGCCAGGAGGCGCAGGTGGTGATCGACGTTCCGCGCGGCGGCGATAACGGCCGGGTACCGCTGCACGGTACGGTGCTGGTCTGTCTCGAAATGCTGGTGCTGTCGGTGGCGACCACCACGCCGCAGCGGACCATGAAATCAATGAAGCGCATTAACGAACTGCATAAAGCGATTGGTAAATCCGGCGGTAAACGCAGCTAAGTACGCGATAATTCACAGGCTGAAAGGTTTCCTGTTGCAAGTAATCGTGATGATGTGTATTTTTATGCAAAATTAATGCATAAAAAGAGGTTGTCATGATGGGAAAATGGATGAAGGCGTGCTGTCTGTTGGTGGCTCTGGCAGGGAGCGCGCAGGCGGCACAGGAGACGTACGTTGTCGGTTCCGGCGGGACCTACCGCCCGTTTGAATATGAAAACAGCCAGAAGCAGCTGGAAGGTTTTGATATCGATATCATCAAAGCGATCGCCAAAGCGGAAAACTTTAATATCAAGCTGGTGAATACCCCGTGGGAAGGGATCTTCGCCACTCTCGGCTCCGGCGACCGCGACATCATTATCTCCGGGATAACCATCACCGATAAGCGTAAACAGATGGTTGATTTTTCCGCTCCTTACTTCCCGGCTGAACAGTCCATCGTGGTGCCGGCAGACTCCAAAGTGACCTCCCTGGCAGCGCTGAAGAGTGAGAAGGTCGGCGTGGTGAACTCCAGCACCGGCGATATCGTGGTCTCTGATGTGCTGGGTAAAAACAGCACCTCTATTAAGCGTTTTGATAATACCCCGCTGATGCTGCAGGAGCTGTTTGAAGACGGCGTCAGCGCGGCGGTGGGCGATGTGGGCGTGGTGAAATACTACATCAAACAGCACCCGGAGAAGCAGTTCAGGCTGGTGCCGGACGCCAGGTTTGAACGTCAGTATTTCGGTATTGCGGTGGCCAAAGGCAACGCTGAGCTGCAGGCGAAAATCAACGCCGGTCTGAAGAAAATCGTCGCCGACGGCACCTACGCCAAAATCTATAAAACCTGGTTTGACGACAACGTCCCGACGCTGCCTGCGCAATAATTCATCTTTTGGTTTTCATGACGGCTATCGACGCGTGCGATAGCCGTATTTTTTAGGGAAGCACTATGACGGGATTCCGTTGGGAGATCATCGAGGAGTACGGTCCGCTGTTTATGGACGGCGCCTTGATGACCATTAAATGTACCATTATCTGCGTGATCCTCGGTACTCTGTGGGGCCTGACGCTGGGCCTTGGGCGTATGGCGAAAGCGGAACACGGCGCGTGGAAATATGTGCTGCGCTATCTGGTGCAGTATCCGGTGCGCGTTTACGTCAGCGCGTTTCGCGGCACCCCGCTGTTTGTGCAGATTATGGTGGTGCACTTCGCGCTGGTGCCGCTGTTTATCAACCCGCGTGACGGTCTGCTGGTCAGCCATGGGCTGATGAGCGCCGATTTCGCCCGCGAACTGCGTTCTAACTACGGCGCGTTTCTCTCCTGTATCGTGGCCATTACCCTTAATGCCGGGGCCTATGTCTCGGAAATCTTCCGCGCCGGGATTCAGTCGATTGATAAGGGGCAGATGGAAGCCTCACGCGCGCTGGGGATGCCGTGGTGGAAAACCATGCGCCAGGTGATTCTGCCGCAGGCCTTTCGGCGGATCCTGCCGCCGCTGGGGAACAATGCCATTGCCATCGTCAAAGACTCTTCGCTGGCTTCGGCGATTGGTCTTGCCGATCTGGCCTATGCCGCGCGTACCGTGTCCGGCGCCTATGCCACCTACTGGGAACCCTACCTGACCATTTCTCTGGTCTACTGGGTCATTACCTTCCTGCTGGCGCAGCTGGTTAACCGTCTGGAAAAGAGGTTTGGCAAAAGTGATTCACATTAATAATCTGCACAAACGTTTCGGCGACAGCCACGTACTGCGGGGCATCAGCTGCGATATTAAACCGCAGGAAGTGGTCTGTATTATCGGGCCGTCGGGTTCCGGAAAAAGCACGTTCCTGCGCTGTATGAATGCGCTGGAAAGCGTCAGCGAAGGCATCGTCGAAGTCAACGGCTTTGCCGCCCACGACCGCAGCACCGATCTGAACAAGATGCGGGAAAGCGTTGGCATGGTATTTCAGCGCTTTAATCTGTTCCCCCATATGACGGTGCTGGAAAATCTGATCATGGCGCCAGTCAACCTGCACGGCGTGAGCCGTTCGCAGGCGGTGCTGCTGGCGGAGGAGCTGTTGGCGAAGGTTGGATTAAGCGATAAGCGTGACGCCTGGCCCTCCAGTCTCTCCGGCGGCCAGCAACAGCGGGTGGCCATTGCCCGCGCGCTGGCGATGAAGCCTTCGATTATGCTGTTTGATGAGCCGACCTCTGCACTGGACCCCGAGCTGGTGGGCGACGTGCTGGAAGTGATGAAAAATCTCGCCAGCGAAGGGATGACGATGGTTATCGTCACGCACGAGATGGGCTTTGCCCGTGAAGTGGCTGACCGGGTTATCTTTATCGATCAGGGCATTATTCAGGAAGAGGGGAGACCAGAGCAGATTTTTACCGCTCCGGTCAATCCGCGCACCGCGGCCTTTTTAAGCAAGGTACTATAATACCGTACGACGGCGCGCCATCAGGGAACATCCGCTGATGGCGCTTGCCGTCGCATCTCAGGCGGTTTCAGTCTGAGCATCGTCGTCATCGCGGTCCTGGCGTTCATTCGCCAGCAGCGCTTTCTCCGTTTTCCCCAGGCACTGAATCAGCAGGAACAACACTCCACAGGCCAGAAGGGCGATCAGCAGGCCATCATAACCGGAGACGCTGATCAGCAGGCTACTGACAACCGGCCCGGCAACGCTGCCCGCCGACCAGAAAAAGCCCAGCAGCGCGTTGATCATAATAAGCTTCTGCCCGCTGAAGGTTTTACCGGCGCGCACCAGCGAGAGCGTATATAGCGCCCCCGCCGCCGCGCCAAGGATCAGACACCCGACAATGAGCTGTACAGGCGACGCCAGCAGGAATGGCAGCGCCACCAGGGCGAGGCAAAACACCGCCGCGCAGCTCAGATGCACGCGGCGGATACCAAATTTGTCGGCCACCCAGCCCAGCGGCGCCTGGAAGAAGGCATCGCCGGTTAGCACAATGGTCACCAGCAGGACCGCCATCGCTTCGTTCAGCCCTTTATCCATCCCGTAGAGCGGCAGCAGCGCCAGAATGCTGGCGTCGAAGAAGGCGAAGCAGAAGACGCCGGACGCCAGAACCGGTAAAAACGCGCCCAGGCTACGCCAGCTGGCGCGTTCAGAGAGGCTTTCGCGACTTCCGCTCGGCAGATGGCGCAGCATCAACAGACAGGCTGCGGTCAGACCGACGACGGCCAATAGCACCCAGATTTGATAATCGGCGCCGGCAGAGATCAGCAGCGGCCCGGCCAGCTGGCAGCCGGTGAATGCCGAGGCGTAAATACCGGTCAGCGTCGCGCGGTTTTTACCCGCCGCGCCGCCGGTTATCCAGCTTTCGCCAAGCACGATGATCACCCCGGAGGCGATACCGGTCAGAAAGCGCGGCAGCAGCAGCGGCAGCAGATCGACGGTCAGACAGGAGGCGATGGTGGCGAGCGCCAGCAGGATCAGGTTGGCCGTGAGCAGGGTGCCCATCTCAAAACGACGGCACAGCGCGGGCGAGAGGAACGACGAGAGCATCATCCCCGCCGGCGGCAGTGCGGCCAGCAGGCCGACATAGACCGTGTCTATCTGCTGCTGCGCAAGTTCAAGGCTGATTAAAGGCACCGTATAACCGGTGATAAATCCCACTAATGACGCGGCCATAATCATCGCCAGCGTGGGGGCAAGGCGATTCTGGTCTGGGTTAAACATTTTATTCCCGATAACGGAAGTCAACAGGTGGATAATCCGGCAAAGTGCCGACGACCCTGAATATTAATTAATCGTATGCGCGCTGTCACCGTTGAAATGACTACTAATATTGATACGCGGGTGCGGGCACCCGGCAAAACGCGCCGTTCGGGCCTCCGGGGAGTGTTGTCAGCGCGCTGGCGAAAGGATATAACGAAGAGGGCATTCCGCCAGCGACGGGCGCATGCATAAAATGTATCCCGATTTCATACTCGTTCAGCGTTGATGCTGTGCAGGAAAGGAGTAACACATGGCAGTATCGCCTTCATCGATCGCCGAGGCCATCCGCTGGCGTCGTGATTTTCATGCCTGCCCGGAGCTGGGCTACCAGGAACAGAAAACCTCGCGTCGCGTCGCTGAATTATTGACATCTTTTGGCCTGCAGGTGCATAGCGGGCTGGCAGGGACCGGGGTGGTGGCCACCCTGGAGAACGGCCCCGGGCCGGTTATCGGCCTGCGCGCCGATATGGACGCGCTGCCGATTACTGAACTGGGTGACGTCAGCTACAAGTCCCGTAATCCGGGCGTGATGCACGCCTGCGGCCACGATGGTCATACTGCTATGTTGCTGGCCGCCGCCGCCCATCTGACGCAGACTCGCCGCTTTCGCGGGACGGTGCATTTTGTTTTTCAACCGGCCGAGGAGAACCTCGGCGGTGCGCGCAAGATGGTGGAAGAGGGGCTATTTGAACGTTTCCCGATGGACGGTATCTACGCGCTGCATAACTGGCCCGGGCTGCCGCTGGGGCACGTGGCGGTTAACGAAGGGCCGATGATGGCCTCGCTGGATGCGTTTGAAATCACCCTGACCGGCAAAAGCTGCCATGCGGCGATGCCGGAAAGCGGCGCCGATCCGATTGTCGCCGCCGCGCAGCTGATTATGGCCCTGCAGACGATCCCCTCGCGTCGCCTGTCGCCGCAAGAGTCGGCGGTCGTCAGCATTACCCAGATTAACGGCGGTGAAGCGATTAACGTTTTACCGGACAAAGTGGTGCTGCGCGGCACCTTCCGCTGCCTGAGCAACCGGGTGCGTGAACGAGTGAAAGGGCTGATTGCGCACTATGTCAGTACGCAGCCGCAGGTCTCCGACGTGCAGGGGAGCATTGCCTGGTATCCCGGCTATCCGGTGACCAAAAACCATCGCGCGGAGGCGCTAAAGGTGCGCGAGGCGGCGGTGGCGGTACTGGGCGAGGCGGCGGTGAGCGGGCAGATCGCGCCGTCGATGGCGTCGGAGGATTTTGCCTGCATGCTGGAGGCCTGCCCTGGCGCCTATTTCTGGATCGGTACCGATGGCGAAACGCCGTCGAAACCGCTGCATAATGCCAGCTATGATTTTAACGACGATCTGATTGAACACGGCGTGACGCTGTGGACGGCGCTGGTGGAAAAACTGCTGCCGGCGGGCTGACGCCACGGCGGAACCTGTTGCGATCGCCGTGAAAGGGAGAGGCGATACCTCTCCCCCGACAATCAGGCGTTTACTGCCGCCTTCAGGCGCGCTTTCATGTCACTGTAGGCGCGCCAGGCAAACTGCTCTGCCCAGAGCTGGTCCTTGATGGCTTCTATCTTCACCGCGCAATATTTGGTTTCCGGCGTTTTCGAGACCGGGTCGAGGTTGTCCTGAGTCAGCTCATTGCAGGCACCGACCCACCACTGGTAGGTCATATAGACGGCGCCGTGGTTAATACGATCGCTGATATCCGCGCGGGTAATCACTTTTCCGCGACGCGAGCTCACCCACACCAGCTGCCGATCGGCGATCCCCAGCCGGTCGGCGTCGGCGCGGCTTATCTGCACGCGACCGGGCTCATCGGCAAGGGATTGCAACGCCGCGCAGTTGCCGGTCATCGAGCGGCACGAATAGTGGCCGACTTCGCGCACGGTACAGAGCACCAGCGGATAGTCGGCATCCGGGGTCTCCGCCGGCGCACGCCACGGCGCGGCAAACAGCTGACCTTTCCCCGACGGGGTATCAAAGCGGTTTCCTTTATACAGCCAAGGCGTGCCGGGATGTTCGAGCGTCGGACACGGCCACTGCACGTGGTTCATATCGCCCATTTTTTCATAGGTGACGCCGTAGAACAGCGGGCACAGTTCGCGCATTTCGTCCCAGATTTGCTGGTTGTCGTCGTAATGCATCGGGTAGCCCATTTCGCTGGCCAGCAGGCTGATGATCTCCCAGTCGCGTTTTACGTTGCCCGGGGCCGGGATGGCTTTTTCGAAGCGCTGAAAACCGCGATCGGCGCAGGTGAAGACGCCGCCGTGTTCGCCCCAGGAGGTGGCAGGCAGCAGCACGTCGGCTATTTCGGCGGTTTTGGTCATGAAAATATCCTGCACCACGACAAAATCCAGCGCCTCGATGCCCTTACGCACCAGCCCCAGATCGGCTTCGGTCTGCAGCGGGTCTTCCCCCATGATGTAGTAGGCTTTGATCTCCCCGCTCAGCGCTTTATGCGGAACTTCGGTAATACGGGTGCCGACTTTGTCATCCATTATGGCCGGGTCGATCCCCCAGGCCTCGGCAAATTTGGCGCGGACGTTGGGATCGGTCACCTCCTGATAGCCGGGGAACAGATTCGGCAGCACGCCCATGTCGCAGGCCCCCTGGACGTTATTCTGCCCGCGCACCGGGCCGACGCCGACATGTTCCCGGCCGAGATTACCGGTCAGCAGAGCCAGGCTGGCGAGGCCTTTCACCACGTCGACCGCCTGGCCGAACTGCGTAACGCCCATGCCCCACATAATCGTGGCCGACGGCGCGGCGGCAAACATTCTCACCGCCTGACGTACCTCTTGCGCCGGGACGCCGGTGACCGCTTCCACCGCTTCAGGCGAGTAGGCTTTCACCGCCTCACGGTAGGCGTCCAGCCCTTCGGTAAAGCGTTCGACGTAATCATGGTTATAGAGATCTTCTTCCAGCAGAACGTGGCCGAAGGCGTTGACCAGCGCCATATTGCTGCCGTTGTTGAGCTGCAGGTGGCGATCGGCAATGCGGGCGGTTTCAATTCGTCGCGGATCGCAGACGATGATTTTCGCGCCGTTTTCGCGCGCTTTAATCACCCGACGGGCGACGATAGGGTGGGAATCGGCGCAGTTGTAGCCAAAGACCAGCAGACATTTTGAGTGTTCAATATCGCTGATGGAGTTGCTCATCGCGCCGTTACCCAGCGCCACCTGCAGACCCGCTACCGACGGACCGTGACACACGCGGGCGCAGCAGTCGACGTTGTTGGTGTTTAACACCGCCCGGGCAAATTTCTGCATCACATAGTTGGTTTCATTCCCGGTACCGCGAGACGAACCGGTCGTCATAATCGCGCGCGGGCCATACTGTTCTTTAATCTCCCGGAGTTTTTTAGCCGTATAGCGAATCGCCTCGTCCCAGCTGACCGGGGTGAGTTTCCCCCCTTTCTGGTAGCGAATCATCGGCTGCTTCAGGCGTGGGGTAAGCAGCTGAGTATCATTAAGAAAATCCCATCCGTAATACCCTTTGAGGCACAGCTGATTCTGATTGGTCACCCCATCGGCGGCTTCCGCACGGATAATTTTATTGTTATCGACAACCAGCTTGAGTTTGCAACCCGCCCCGCAATAAGGGCAAACGCTTGTGATTTTTTTCATCAGTAACAGACCTGTTAACAGTGAATGAAGATCGATGGTCAGGCCGGGCCCGGCCCGCCATCGTCATGGAATCCTTTCGCCGCGATGCAAGCGGAAGGCAGGAGCGGTATGCAGAAGTTGTGCCAAAATTAATGCGTTGATATATAAGGGGATTAATTCGTGCTGCGGAGGTGTCGTCGTGATGTCGTCACTAATGACGATGACGTAACAGAACGCCCGGGGAGGGCGTTCTGTCAGGGGCTAGCGCATTTTGGGCTGAAACTGCGCCAGTTCCTGCGCCGGGAATCCGGCTTCCAGCGCCGCTTCGCAGATGGCCTGCCAGCTTCCGGCATCCAGTGGAATGCCCTGCGCCAGGCGCGCCTGACGATTGGCTTCTTCCCATTCGCCCGGCACCAGAATCGGCGTCTGCGCATCGTGAGGCGACTGTTTACACCAGTCGATGAAGGCTTCCGTCTCGCGCTGCATATCCGGTGCGTCGAAGGCTTTCGGGTCGAGAATAATGGTGGTCATGCAGTTGAAGATGGCATCAACGCAGGTCTGTAGGCTCTGCTGGTGGGTGGTCTGGCCGCCGGAAACGGCGCCGCCGAGGATTTCGCACAGCGTGGCGAGGGCGTAGCCTTTATGTTGGGCAAAGGTGAGCAGGGCACCCAGCGGCGACGTCTGCATGACCGCCGGGTCGGTGGTCGGTTCGCCTCGGGCGTCAATCAGTGAACCGGGCGGAACGGCTTCGCCTTTATGCCAGGCGACGCGCGTTTTGCCAAAGGCAATCGCGCTGGTGGCGTAGTCGAGCAGCAGCGGAGGCTGACCTTCTCGCGGGAAGATAACGCACAGCGGATTGGTGCCAAAGCGGCTGTCTTTGCCGCGAAACGGGGCAACCATCGGGTCGCCTACGACGCTGACGAAGTGGATCGAAATAAAACCTGCCGCCGCGCACTGCTCGGCCCAGTAGCCGATGCGTCCGATATGATGCGCGTTGCGCAGGGCGATAGCCGCCATACCGTGTTGCCGGGCTTTCTCAATCCCTTTTTGCATCGCTTCATGGGCTACCACCTGACCAAAGCCTGCGTTGCCGTCGAGCGTCACCACCGCGCCGGCGTCCTTCATCACGCTGGCATGGCGGTTAAGCTGCAGATGCCCCTGCGCATGAGAACGCACGTAGCTCGGGATCATCCCCACGCCGTGTGAGTCGTGGCCGGCGAGATTAGCGGCCACCAGATGGTCGGCGACAAGGGAGGCTTCGGTGGGAGAACTGCCAAGCTGAATGAAGAGAGTGTTGACGAACTGATGCAGATCCGTCGCCTGAAAACGATATCCGGTTTGCACTGATACGCTCCTGTGACCTATTTGATTGTGTTGTTGTTTTGTTAAGTTTGCGCTTCCATGCTGCGCTCCTGGGCGAAGAAGATCAATACTTTGCGCCGAGGAGAGAATTGAGGGGCAGAGAACAGGATTGAGGCCGCAGGTGCTGTTCGCGGCGGCGATAATCACTATGATAAAAATGATAATCAATGTGAAAGAGAAAACCAGAATGAATATCAGCACGCTCTTGTTAATTATCGTCGCCATCGCCCTGCTGGGAATATCCGTCTATTGTTTACTCAGCTATATTAAAGAGCGTAGGGCGACACATTTTAAATCATTCCGCCATCGTTAACGTCAATACGCGGTTTTAATATGGATAGTTATCGCGCCAGGCTTTCGGCGAGAGATGATATTTTTCGCGAAAGTGTTTGCTGAATAACGGGTGGCTGATGAAGCCGCATAGCCAGGAGACGCGCTCGACGGGCAGATGGGGATTGCTTTCCAACAGCTGTCGGGCGGCCTCCAGGCGGATCTCTTTGATCACCGCCATTACCGAGGTTCCCTGTTCGTTGAAGGCCCGGTCAAGGCTGGCTCGCGAGCAGCGCAGCGTCCGACAAAGCTGGTCGGGAGAGAGCTGGTGTTGATGATAGTTGAGCGTAATAAACGCTCTTGCGCTATTGACGATATGGCTTAATTTTCCGCATGAACGCAGTCCTTTTTCCTTGGCCACATCGGTCAGCACCAGCAGTGAAATTTGATGCAAACTATCGACGATAGCGGCGGTTTCTTGCGGTGATAAACGGTCTGACCGTTGATCGAGGAGCTGCATATGCGATTTTAAAAATAGCGCTAAAGGATGGTTTTCCAGTGAAGTAATGGGACTAGTGAGTTTCCCGCTGAATAATGGTTTGACTTTCTCATTATGCGGAATGATATACAGCTGTTTAACATCGTCACATTGATAATGGTAATAATCATTACGCTGGTGAACAATCAACATTCCCGGATTCACCTGCGCGGCGGCAGATTTTTTTCTGCCGTTAATTAACTGGTGGCCGTGGACTAATAATGAGATATAAACAGAGGACTCTGCAACCTGATGAGGATCGAAGAACGTCTCATTCCTTGAGCCCATCGCACTACAATAGTCGCCAGAAACCCCGGAGATGGTTTTGTGATTAGCAATAATGTCTGCCGGATGGCGGTTGTTCACCACTTTGATCCCATAGCAGCTGAGGTTTTGTGCTATTTGCTGATAGCGCTCTTCCGGCGCGATATCCGCCGCGCTTAAAACATGTGGAACGTACAGCGTCGAAGGTCTGGACATGCTTGTCTCTTATCCCGGGTTGACGTTGGCAGGTAGCTCTGTTTTATCCCTCTGATTATAATATTAATCTTCATGAAAGCCAGCGGGCGGCCGGTTTTTTACATTGGACTGAGGGGAGATTGTGCAGTATTGCGTGGAAAGCAATCAATCCGTAGCACATCGCGGTGACAGGCTGGCCGCATCAACCAGCGGAAATCTATTTGCGGTTAACATTTTCGCAGCGTTGAAATATATGATTAATTAATTTTAATTTCTTTTTTTGTATTTTAAGTGGGCGCTTTGAGTTGTTATTTTGACATTTTAATAAAATAAACCAACCCCGTCTTTGTTATTTTTCATCTTCCTCGGGCTCGCGCGACAGCAAAAAAAGAGAGTGGACAGCAGGATGGAAATCATCGCAATCTAAAAAGAGACATTCATTTCGCAACGGGGAAAATACGCGTATGCGCAAGAGTAAAATAATTGTTCTATCTTTGATGGTTGTTTGTGTTTTATGTTTTGCAATTGTTGCTGTTTATTTTTTATTGCTCAAGGATGACGCTGCGGAGCCGGTCAATGAAGAGACGGAAGCTGCGGTCCTCAACGTCGCCGGATTAGCGAACAACGGGCATCGCGACGAGCAAACGTTGAGAGCGCTGTTCGAGGCACGCATCGTGACTCGCCAGCTGAATCTCGATCGCGGCGAGCTGGTACCTGCCGGGCAGACTGGCGAAGAACACCAGCGCTGTGCAGACCTGCCACCGAACCGCGACCCGGCGCAGATCCGGCGTCGCTGCGCGCTGGTGGATATTTACCTGGTCCGTGATACCGACCAGCGTATTCAGCAAATTATTCTGCCGGTCTACGGTAAGGGCGCCAAATCAATGATGTATGCGCTGGTTGCTCTCCGCACGGATGGCCGTACGGTAAATGACCTGATCTATTACCAGCAGAATGAGACGCCGCTGCTGGGGGCGAGGGTGGAAGACCCGCAGTGGCGCAGGCAGTGGGCAGGGAAAAAAATCCGCGATGAACATGGGCGGCCCGCGTTGCAGGTTGTTCAGGACAATACCGGCCAGCATGACGCCTATACCGTTGACGGCATCAGCGGCGCGACCCTGACCTCAACCGGCGTGGAGAAAAGCATCAATTTCTGGATGGGGGAGCAAGGTTACGCCAATTTTCTCCGCCATCTGCAGGATAATCCCGCGATATTAACCCAGTAACCTTCAGCCGTTTGCCTCCCCGCCGCGACGCCACTTCCGGCGTCGTTTTTTATCTTGCGGGCGGGGATGACATCAAAAACGGACGCGCGCAGCCGACACAAAACGTGTTGTTCTTTGCAGCTTTTTACATAAATTGTCACCATTTGACATTTTCATGATCTGGGTCATGTGGACTGCAAGGAAAAATGACAATGATAACTATTATCATTGCCGTTAATGGAACCCGTCATGTCAGCTCCTCGCTCTTTTCTGCTGCTCACTTTGCTCAGCGTCCTGTTCTGCGCCTGCGCGACGGCGCAAACCCGCTACGCGCCGCTGATCGAGGATATTGAGCACCGGCTGGATAAAACGATCGAGCTCTACCAGCAGCAAAAAAACAACGAGGCGCGTCGGGAAGTGCAGGCCGCCTATTTCGAAGTGTTTGAAAACCTCGAAGGCCCTATCCGCATCAATTTTTCGGCGCGCAAAAGCTACGAAATGGAGAGCACTTTCGGTGACATCCGTCGCATGATTGCAGACGGCAAGCCGCTGCAAGAGGTTCAGGCTCGGGTGGACGGACTTAAGAAAGCGCTGCGCGACGTTGAGCCTGTGCTGGATGGCGGTCATCGGCTGGTGGCGGAAGAGCAGCATACCGCTTTGACCCGGGGCGATATCGCATTGCACTGGCAGAACAGCTTCCGCACCATCGACGATCTGCTGGCGCAGGCGGTGAGCGCCTATCAGACGGGAAATTACCCCCTCGCCAGTCAGCAGGTGCAGCAGGCGCACTATCAGGGGTTTAAAAACTCAGAGATGGAAATGTCGGTGCGGCAAAACCGCTCGGCAAAAGAGGCGGCGGCCATTAACCAGCAGTTTACCGCCCTGATTGCGCTGACGTCCCAGCCGGATCGTCTGAACGACGTGGCTTATCAGGTGACGACGCTGTTGCAGGAACTCGAAGACATATTGCCCGGGCTGCCGACGACCCGCGATGACCAGCCGGTGAATGCCCCGACAGCAGACGAAGGGAGCACTCCGCTCGCCGCTGGCGCGCCGGCCGCTGACTGGGCCAACGTTGCAACGGGGATCAACCAGAGTATCGAGGCGGCGCTGACGCGCTACCAGCACGGCGAGGCGTCCGATGCCATTCTGGATATTCAGGACACCTACTTCGATCGCTTTGAAGCCAGCGGGATGGAGAACAAAATCGGCTCCCGCGATGCCGCATTTAAAACCCGTCTTGAGGCCCACTTCACCCGTCTGGTCAGCCTGATGAAGGCCGGGCAGCCGCAGGACAAACTGGTGGCTGAAGCCGCTGCGCTACGAGCCGATCTGCATCAGGCGGTGGCGATGCTGGGCGAGGGGGAAGAGACGCAGTGGAGCCTGCTGCTATACAGCCTGATGATTATTGTCCGTGAAGGGCTGGAGGCGCTGCTGATTGTGGCGGCCATCGTGGCCTGGCTGGTGAAAAATGACCATCACGACAAGCTGCCGCTGATTCGTCAGTCGGTGGTCGTAGCGCTGGTTGCCAGCGTGGCGACGGCGGTCGTTTTCCAACTGGTGTTTACCCGCTCCGGCGCCAGTCGGGAGCTGCTGGAAGGGATTACCATGCTGATCGCCGTGGTGATGCTGTTCTTTATGAGCTATTGGCTGCTGTCGAAGGTTGAATCCCGCCGCTGGAAAGCCTGGCTGGAGGGTAAGCTGACGCATTCGCTCTCTCGCGGCTCGCTGGTGGGGCTATGGCTGACCAGCTTTCTTGCCGTCTATCGGGAAGGTGCCGAAACGGTCCTGTTTTATTACGCCCTGGTGGGCGACGCGCAGAGTGTTTCCGGGCATCTTGCCATCGGCGCCGGGTTTGTTATTGGCTGCGTGCTGCTGCTGGCCGCGTGGCTCATCATGCGCTACTCGGTGGTGCGTCTGCCGCTCAAACCCTTCTTCATCTTCACCGGCGGTTTTATGTACCTGATGGCATTTGTTTTTGCCGGTAAAGGTGTCCTTGAACTGATAGAAGGCAAACTGTTTCAGCCTACGCTGGTTGGCGGCGTGCCCGAAATCAGCTGGCTGGGCATTTATCCCTATCTGGAAACCCTGACGCCACAGGTGATTTTACTGATTGCTGCCCTGGTCGCCCTGTGGATTACGCTCCGTCGCAATCACCTACCCACAGCACAGATAAAAAATAATACTTCAACAAATTAAGACGAGAGGATTTGTCAAATGACCATCAAAAAGAGCCTGATTATCGCTGCCACCGTGGCCGCTATTTTTACCGCGCCCGCGGCGCTGGCTTTTAAAGAGTATCCGGCCGGTGAACCGGTCACCATGAATGAGATGGAGATCGCCGCCGTCTATCTTCAGCCGATTGATATGGAACCGCGCGGAATGGGTCTGCCGGCCGCGAAATCAGATATCCATCTGGAGGCCGATATTCATGCGGTTGAAGGGGGAAAGAATGGTTTTGGCGCCGGGGAATGGATTCCCTATCTGACGATTGCCTATACCCTGGTCAATAGCGATACCGGTGAAAAGCAGGAAGGGACTTTTATGCCGATGGTCGCGAGCGACGGTCCACACTATGGCGCCAATATTAAAATGATGGGCGTCGGCAATTATAAAGTGACGTATCACATTGAACCGCCATCAAAAGCTGGGATGCACCGTCATACCGACAGCGAAACCGGGGTTGGCCGCTGGTGGAAACCGTTTGATGTCAGCTATGAATTCAAATACGTCGGCCTGAACTAACGTTCGTCGCGCAGGATGGCCAGCATGCCGTCCTGCGGTGTATTACCGCATGCGGATTGCACATTATCCGCCGAACCGGGTCGAAGTTATGAGTTATTTTTTCGTCACCACGCTGCAGGTTTTTTTCTGCATAACGCTGCTCTCCTCGGTTCTCTGGGGCCGCGGCGAGCCTCCTTCACTGCGCCCCCTCACGTGGACGCTGCTCACGGCGCTGGCCAGTGGGCTACTGGCCGGACTGTTTATTCGCGGGAGCCAGACGCTACAGCTGATGCTGGTGAGCGGAGAAATCCTCCTTTCCCTGCTGTTTTTACTGAGCTTCTGGTGGGCCACGCCGCGTTTGCGCTACGTGTGGCAATGGATCCTCGTATTTGGCGCCGCCCGTCACTGGGCTCTGGATCCCAATCTTGGCGGATTAACCTCCACCCACGTGCTGAATACCGACCTGCTGCTGAACCTGACCGCGCTGGCGCTGGCCGTTGCGCTGCTGTGTCTGGCCGCGGTGCTGTGCGCTCTGCTGCTGCGGCGGATGAGCTGGCCGTACTGGCCGCTGACAATTCTCCTGATGATCCTGCTGTGGCTGCCGCTGTTCGGCAATCTGCTGCTGCTGTTGATGAAGCTGCAAATCATCCCCTTACTGAAGCCGCTGCTGAGTTTTGTGGCCAGGGTGACCAACAATGCCGCCTGGTATAGCTGGCTTGCCGCCGCCGTGCTCCTGCTGCTGTGCCTGTGCTGGACCCCGGCTATCCGTAGCTATGCCCGGGCGGTGAAGGCGGCGACGGCGCCGGTTGCCCGTCGACTGGCGTTGGCCGAGCGGCGCAGCGCTGTCCGCCTCTGGTTAACGACGATCTGCTGTGCGCTGGTGATTTCAGGTGGCCAGCTGTGGTGGGATCTGGTGGCCTCGCAACCGCCGAGGCTCTCGGAAGCTCAGCCGGTCAGCCTTGCCGCTGATGGTCTGGTCCATATTCCGCTTACCCAGGTTCGCGACGGAAAACTGCACCGTTTCGTTTGGGTGGCAGACGACGGAAAGGCGGTTCGCTTCTTTGTCATCAACCGCTATCCCGACAAATTACGCTTTGGCGTGGTATTTGATGCCTGCCTGCTGTGCGGCGATCAGGGATATGTCATGGAAGGTAATCAGGTGATTTGTGTCGCCTGCGGGGTACACATATTCATTCCTTCGATTGGTAAACCCGGCGGCTGTAATCCGGTACCGATCGATGGCTGGCATAACGACGAACGTGAGCTGACGATACCCGGTACGGCGCTGGCCGTCGGAGGCAATTATTTCTCTACCGTGCTGACTATCAACGTGACCGACCCGGTGGACGGGACGGTCCTGACCAACACGACCGCAGAGTATAAATACAGCTACGCAGGCAGAACCTGGTTTTTTGCCTCTGAAGCAAACTACAACCGTTTCCGCAACGCGCCAGAGGCGTTTGTTCCCGGCACGGTGCAGGAGGAGTAACCATGCTGTGGCGAATGATCTATCAGTCATGGGGGCGTAATCTGCGCCGCAAAGCGCTGGCGGTGTTAACCGTTTTCCTGGCCACGAGTCTGATCTCGGCGCTGCTGGCTATTTCTATCGACATCGGTGACAAAATGTCCCGGGAACTGAAATCCTACGGCGCCAATATCTTAATTGAACCGGCAGGGCAGGCAGCGCTACCTGCGTTATTCAGCGAACAAAGCAACCCGCTGGCCAGCGATGATTTCCTTGATGAATCCGAGCTGGCGAATATTAAGGATATTTTCTGGCGAAATAATATCGTTGGGTTTGCTCCCATGCTCAGCGGCGAGGCGACCGTTGACGGGCACGATATCCGCATACTCGGGACCTTCTTCAGTCAGCCGGTCGCGATACCGGATGAAGAGGGCTATGAGACCGGGCAGCGCACGGTCAGTCCGTTCTGGCAGGTTACCGGCAACTGGCCGCAGGAACCTGTAGGCAAGACGCCGCAAACATTAGTCGGCCATGCGCTGGCGCGTAATTACGGCTGGCAACCCGGTGACCATCTCAGGCTCCAGGTGGCGAACGAGACCGTGGATGTGGTGGTCAGCGGCGTTCTCTCCAGCGGGGGGGATGAAGACAACCAACTGGTGATGCCGCTTAGCATCGTACAGCAGCTGCTGGGTCTGACGGGAAAAGTACAGGCAATTCGCGTATCGGCGCTGACGGTACCCGAAAATGAGCTGTCGCGCCGGGCGCGTGAGAATCTCGAGGCTCTCAACGCCGAAGAGTATGACCTGTGGTATTGCACGGCATACGTCTCTTCTATCGCTCACCAGCTGGAGGAGGCCATTTCCGGTGCGGAAGTGCGCCCGGTCTGGCAGGTTGCGGCCTCGGAGGGCGTAGTTATCGATAAAATTCAGCTGCTGATGGCGGTCGTTACCCTGGCGGCATTGGCCGCTGCGGCAATGGGTATTGCCTCGCTGATGACCAGTACCATTATGGAGCGAGCCCGGGAGATCGGCCTGATGAAAGCGCTTGGCGCCCGACAGTGGCAAATTCTGCTGCTGTTTTATCTCGAAGCAGCGCTGGGTGGGCTGGCAGGTGGGGGGCTGGGCTGCATCGCTGGCTGGGGGCTGGCGAAGATGATTGGCCTGATGCTCTTTGCCACGCCGCTCGACTTTGCCTGGGTGGTGGTGCCCTGTGTGCTGGTGATCGCAGTGCTGATTGCGCTTATCGGCACCTGGTTCCCGGCGCGTCGTATCGCCCGACTTTATCCCGTGGAGGTGCTGTATGGCCGCTAAGCGCGACATGCTGTGGCTATTGGTCTGGCGGGCGCTGCGTCTGCGTCTGCAGCGCGTCAGCGTCGTGTTCACCGCGCTGGCGGTTGGTGCGACCATCGTGACGGCGCTTTCCGCCGTGTGGTTTGACATCAACAGCAAAATGAGCGAGGAGCTGCGGACCTTCGGCGCAAATTTTTATATCGGCCCAGGGCACGGCACCCGTATGCCGGAGCCGACCCTGCAGGCGATTCTTGACGATGCGCCGAAGGGACTGATTCATGGCGCCAGCCCCTGGCTATACGGCACGGCGCGTACCGAGCTGGAAAAAGTGGCGATCGTCGGCGTGTGGTTTGAGTCGCTGCAAAAGCTGGTGCCGTACTGGCAGGTCAGCGGCAACTGGATCGGCGTCAGCTTTGACGATCGCCATGCGATGGTGGGCGTTAAGCTGGCTCAGCGGCTGGCGCTAAACGTGGGCGATAGCGTCACGCTGGTGGATCATCAGCGGCGCAAAAAACTGCTGGTCAAGGGGATCGTCGAGGCCGGTGACGCGACCGATAACATGCTGATTGTCAGCCTGAACGTGGCGCAGGCGTGGCTGCAAAAGCCCGGTATTATCAGCCACGGCCTGCTGAGCGTCAGTAACGATCTCGGCCAGGTGGAAAACTATGCCGGGCAGCTGCAGCAGCGCTATCCCGCTCTTGAGATCCGCCCGATCCGTAAGGTCTCGGCAACCGAAGGTCAGGTACTGGATAAAATCAAAGGGCTGATGGGGCTGGTTTCTCTGGTGATTCTGGCGCTGTCGTCGCTGTGCGTGAATACCACCCTGATGGCAATTGTAGGCGAGCGCGCCCGTGAGTTTGCGCTGCAAAAAGCGCTGGGCGCCAGCAATGGCGATATTATCCGCCAGATGCTGCTCGAAACCAGCATTATCACTCTGGCAGCGGTGGTCTGCGGCTGGCTGCTCGGCTATCTGCTCGCCCAACTGCTGGGGCTGACCGTGTTTAATGCCACTATTTCGCTGCGCCTGCCGGTGCTGCCGATTACCCTGGCGCTGTCTTTACTGGTCGCCTTGCTGGCGGCCATTGTTCCGGTTCGCCGCGCGGTGAGCGTTGAACCGGCAAAAGTGTTGAAAGGAGAATAACGCCATGACCGTCACGCCTTTACGTCAGATGGCGATTGAAACCCGTCATTTATCTAAGCGCTTCGGAGAGGTTACCGCGCTGGATGACATTAATTTGTGCATCGCCCGCGGTGAATTCGTCGCCATTATGGGGGCTTCAGGCTCCGGGAAAACGACGCTGATGAATATTCTGACCTGTCTGGACACCGCCAGCGAGGGGCAGGTTATCCTCGACGGAACCGATGCCGCGGCGCTGGATGAAGAAGGGCGACGGCGCGTTCGCGCGCAGAAGATAGGCCTGGTGTTTCAGCAGTTTCATCTGATTCCCTTTCTGACGGCGCTGGAAAACATCATGCTGGCGCAGCATTACCACAGCGTCGTCGATGAGGCGGCGGCCAGGGCTGTGCTGGCGCAGGTTGGCCTTGAACATCGCATGACCCATTTACCCAGCCAGCTCTCCGGCGGGGAGCAGCAGCGAGTCTGTATTGCCCGGGCGCTGGTGAATGAACCCCCGGTGATTTTTGCCGATGAGCCCACCGGTAACCTGGATGAAGAGAATGAACAGCGGGTGCTGGACCTGCTGACCGACCTGCATCGTCAGGGGCGCACTATCGTGATGGTGACCCACAACCCGGCGCTGGGAAAATTCGCCGACCGTATCGTTCGGCTCCAGCACGGCAAATATCTCGGTGAGGAGATGAATCCCCATGCGCATGCCTGAAGTGATGATAGCGATGCTGCTGGTTCTGCTCCTGGCCGGCTGTAAAGAAGAGAAGCTGGCACGTGGTGAGACGGCACCTGCGCTGGCGGCTTTTGATTTGCAAGGGAAACCTGCCAGCCTGGAACGTTGGGAAGGGAAGGCGGTGTATCTCAACTTCTGGTCGGCCAGCTGCGGAGGTTGTCTCGCGGAAATGGATACGCTGCAGGCGCTCAGCCAACGCTGGCCGGATAAACTGGTGGTGGTGGGGGTGAATACCGACCCGGAGCAGGTGGATATCGCTCCGCTGCTGGCGAAGCATGGCATCAGCTACCCGGTGCTGCGCGATCAGCTTCATATTACTCAGGATCGTTATCAGGTGATCGGGACGCCGACATCGATAGTGATTGACGCACGCGGGCGGGTGCGCGACCTGCATCAGGGGTGGCGAAAACCCGAAGAGCTCCAGGCGGTTTTTACCCGCCTGGCCCAATCTGAATAGCGGCATCCCGGGCGCTGGCCCGGGACAGAGGGGTTATCGCTCAGTCCAGCAGCGAAGGATCGGCATCAATCATCAGCTGCTTCATTTCGGCGAAGTGCTGGCGGGAAAAATCGGCGATATTCTCCCAGTCCTGGGCAGTTTTCTCCGCCACCTCAGCCGACAACACCTTCAGCGGCTGGCCGGTTGACCACGCGGTGACCAGAATCTGGCAGGCCCGCTCCAGCGTCCAGATATCGTCAAACGCCTCGCCGATGGTCGCGGCGGTAACCAGTACCCCGTGGTTGCCCATCAGCAGGCGGCGTTTATCCGCCAGCAGCCCGGCCAGCCTCGCCCCTTCGGCGACGGTATCCGCCATCCCGCCATACAGCGTATCCACCGCCACGCGATTAAAATAGCGCGCGCTATTCTGATCGACCGGCAGGATCTGCGGATTCGCCAGGCAGGCGACGCTGGTGGTGTAGATCGGGTGCAGATGCAGCACCGCCCGCGCCTGCGGCAGCCGCTGATGGATCTGGCCGTGGATTGCCCACGCGGTGGCGTCCACGTCCGGTCGCTGCGCGGTCGCTTCATCATCGGCATCCAGCAGCAGCAGGTCGCTGGCGCGGATCCGCGAAAAGTGTTTCCACTTCGGATTCAGCAGAAACTTTTTGCCGTCCGGCGACAGGGCCGCGCTAAAGTGGTTGGCGACGGCCTCGTGCATGCCGAGATGCGCGATGATGCGAAAGGTCGCCGCCAGATCGATCCGCGTTTGTTCTTCGAAAGAGTAAGCCATCGCCTTACTCCGCTTTCGGCATCAGGGTTTTCAGGTCGTCTTCCGTCGGCGGCTGGAAGTGATATTTTTTCAGCAGCGCCGCGTATTCCGGCGTGGCGCTGAATTTCTTCAGCCCCTCCTCAAGGGCGCTTTTCACTTCGCTGTTGCCTTTTTTGACGCCAAAGCCGTTCAGCACCGGGTAAATTAAGGTATCGGAAGAGATAACGATCCGGTCGCCCAGTTTCTCAACGACGCCACGCGCCACCGCCGCATCGGTAATCTGCGCCTCCACCGCCCGCGACAGCAGCGCCTGGGTGGTTTGCGGATCGGTGCTGTACTCGCTCAGCGCAATGGGCGGCAGGCCTTTCTTCACGCAGTAGTCCGCCGACAGTTTTTGCAGCTGCGCCAGCCAGGAGGTGGCTCCCATCGAGCCGATTTTATGGCCGCAGAACGCTTCCGGAGTTTTAGGCTGATAGCTGGCGCCTTTAAGCGCCAGGATCGATTCGCCGCTTTTCAGGTATGGCACCATGTCAATCACCTTCAGGCGTTCGGCGGTGATATACATCGAGGAGTTGGTAATATCGAACCGCCCGCCCTGCAGACCGGGGATCAGATTAGGAAAACGGGTATCGGTATTCACCGCCTCGCGGCCAATGGTTTTAGCCACACCGGCGAGAAACTCAATATCAAAACCGGCCGGTTGGTTGTTTTGCATATATTCATAAGGATAAAAGGTCATATCCGAACCGGCGGTAATTTTCCCCGGCTGCAGGAACGCCGCAAAAGTGCTGAACGAGGTCAGGGCGCCGGCGGTGCAAAGAAGCAGAGCATTAAATCGTTTCATAAAAAACCTCCAGGGATGACATTACATGCTGGCAAGATCGTGGCCGGCCTGCTGAACGAAGAATGAGGCACCGCGCGGCTTCTGCGGCAAACGTAATTGGTTGGCGGCGCTGCGTACCAGGCCGCTCTCCACGCCGGCTACCAGCTGGCCCGCGTGCAGGCTTGGTAAGGGGTTTTCGCCAAAGGGCAGGGCGTCCTCGGCGGCGTAAACGCTGATAAACAGCGTCCGCGGCAGTTCGGTCTCATTAGGGCTCGAGGCGTGGAGCAGACGGGTATGCATAAAGCACACCGAGCCTGAGGGGCCAAAGCAGGCGGCGGGCTGCTGGCACTGCGCGGATACCACCTCGTCGTCAACCGAACCGGTAAAACGCTCCTCCTGCCAGTGGGACCACAGCGGCCCCTTATGGCTCCCCGGCACCACGTTCAGCGGGCCGTTTTCCGGCGTGACGTCGCTGATCATCAGCAGGGCCGTGATGATGTCGTCATTGCTGTGCGGCGTGAACAGAAAATCCTGATGCCATTTCACCTGCGTCGCGGTAAACGGCAGCTTGGAGTTGATTTTACTGTGATGAAAACGGGTGCCGCTACCGCCGATCAGCTGGGCGGCGATGGTCGCCATACGCGATTGCAGGGCGGCATGTTCGAAGGCGACGGAAATCTCCGTCGGCGAACTGACCCGGCGCAGCGAGGGGTGATCGGCGCGGTGATCCCCTTCAAGGTCGAAACGCGGGCGACCGTCGAGCGTCTCGCCCCACACCTCGGTGTGGCGGCGGCTCTCTTCGACCCAACCGTCAAAATCCTGCTGCAAGGCGGCGATTTCGTCAGGCGATAGCACCCCTTCGACCACCAGAAAACCCTGCTGATGAAACTGTTCGATTTGCCACTGCGCGATCATAATTTTTCCTTTCACAAACGGAGAGTTAAGCCAGGGAGACATCTTTCAGGAAGGCGTCAACGCGCGGGTGGTTACCGTCGCGCATCGCCTGCGGCGTGTCGTCGCACACCACGCGCCCTTTTTCCATAAAGACAATCCGGTCAGAGACTTTGAAGGCAAAATTCATTTCGTGGGTCACGATGACCATGGTGATGCCTTCATGGGCCAGCGATTCGATAACCTGGAGCACTTCATTGACCTTTTCCGGGTCAAGCGCCGAGGTGGGTTCATCGAACAGCATGATTTGCGGTCGCATCATCAGGGCCCGGGCAATGGCGACGCGCTGTTGCTGGCCGCCAGAGAGCTGGTGCGGATATTTCCACGCGTGCTCCAGCATGCCGACCTTATGCAGTAATTCGCAGGCCTGCTGCTTCAACTCGGCGTCCGGGGCCAGCCGATGGTAGCGCGGCGCCAGCAGCAGGTTGCCGAGAACCGTCAGATGGGGGAACAGGTTAAAACTCTGGAAGACCATGCCGATGTTGAGGCGGTACTGCGCATTCTCCATAAAACGCGGTTTCTGCACGCCCTGGCGATCGAGGTGAATAAACGGCTGGCCGTTGATCCGAATTTCGCCGTTGTCGATCTGCTCAAGTCCGTTGAGCAGGCGGATCAGCGTGGTTTTCCCGGAGCCGGAAGGGCCAATCACTGAAACCACCTCACCTGGCTGAATTTGCAGGCTGACGGCCCCGAGCACTTCCACATTGTTATAGGCTTTGTGCAGTTTTGACGCCTGCAGCGCCGGCTGCGGATTATCGACCGCGCTGCGCACGATTACCGGGCGTGTTTGCGTCGCCAGCCGCTGCATCTCGCTGTCGATGGGGCGGGTGACTTTCCGCCGGGTGACATCGAGATAGCTCTCCAGCCGTTTGAGCAGGAAGTCGAAAACGGTCACGATCAGCACGTAGTAGAACGCCACTGCCGCCATGGTTTCCATCACCAGGAAATTTTGCGAATACAGACGCTGGCCGACCATTAAAATCTCGGTCAGGGAGATGACCGACACCAGCGAACTGAGTTTCACGACGGCAATATATTCGTTGGCCAACGCCGGGAGGGCGACGCGCAGCGCCTGAGGAATAATCACCCGCCATTGGGTGCCGGCATAGCGCAGTCCCAGCGCCCGGGCGGCTTCGCTCTGGCCTTTAGGTATTGAAAGCAGGCCGCCCCGGTGGATTTCGGCGACGTAGGCGGCCTCACTCAGCACCATCGCCAGCAGGCCGGCCCAGAACGGATCGTTGAGCACTGGCGCTGACGACGGCACCGCCTGGGGCAGGTTATAGACGAATATCAGCAGTACCAGCAGCGGCAGGCTGCGGAACAGCCAGATATAGAGCCGCGCCGGAAGATTAAACAGTTTGCGCGGCGACTGCTTGGCCAGGGCGAGAACAAATCCCAGCACAATACTGCAACCCCAGGTCAGCAGACTTAATTTAATGACGGTCCAGGTGGCCTGCCAAAAATCTGCATCGCTGAGCAGACTTAACATGTAGTTCCAGTTAAACGTCATGGGCTATTTCACTCGCCATAATGAATGGACATGAATGCGATACCGATGATCAAAAATGGGGCATCGCCAGGGTTTATCTTGCAATAACACTATGCTGGCAGTTTTCGCTGCGAGGCAATTAGTAAATTTTTGGCCTTTAAGTTTAAAAAAACTATACAGGTAGATTAATTCCAATAAATTTAAAGCAATGAGTACGAAACAAGAACTAAACATTAAAAAAACAATTGCGCGGAAGGGATAACGGAACGGGCGTTTAAATCGCGAGTTGTGCCATATTGGGGCGCGCGAGGAATTAATTTGGTGCAGCCTGATTCAGGTTGGTGCAATTAAGCGGATGCGGCGGTGTCGGTATAATGTTGACTTCGCCGGGACGCTAAATAAATCATTTGCTCAGCGAGGAAATAAGCGAATCCCGGTGAAATGGCACGATGCTTGCAGATTGCATATCAGGAAACTATACCGTTTCCGCTTGTGACAATATTCCGTAAAGGGTGAGGCTATGACGCGATTCACGCTCAAACAACTTAAATACTTCGTCACCGTTGTAGAGACCGAGAGTATCGCTGAAGCCTCCCGGCAGCTCCATATTGCCCAGCCGTCGATCTCGATTGCCATTAAAAACCTTGAAAGCACTTTTGAGCAGCAGCTGTTTATTCGCCATCATGCCCAGGGCGTCTCGCTGACCTCCTGCGGAAGGCGTTTTTATGAGAAAGCAAAAGAGCTGCTGCGGCTCTCCTATGAGTTTGAACAAAACTCCCGCGCCGATAAAGAGCTGGTTTCCGGGACGATTTCCGTCGGCTGCTTTGAGTCCGTCGCGCCGCTGTACATGCCAAAGCTGGTCGCCGGGTTTAAAAAAATGTACCCCGACATTACCCTCCAGCTGTATGACGGTGAACAGCATGAGTTAATGCACGGCCTGCATCGCGGGCGTTTCGATCTGGCGCTGGTCTACGATCTGGAATTAGGTCATTCGGTCAATAAAGAGATGCTGAATGCGCCGCATAAACCCTATGCGCTGCTGCCGGCCAGCCATCCATTGGCGCAGAAAAATAGCGTCACCTTGCAGGAACTCAGCCATGAACCGATGATTTTGCTCGATGCGGTGCCCAGCAAGAATTATTTCATCACCATATTTAAAGAGAAGGGCTATCACCCTGAAGTGGCGTACAGTTCACCCTCGATCGAAATGGTTCGCTGTATGGTGGGACAGGGACTGGGGTTTTCGGTATTAGTCACCCGGCCGTTGTGCGATATGACCTATGACGGCGAGAAACTGGTGCAGTTAGATATTGAAGATGAGATGCCCGCTTCGACATTAATTATGGCGCATCTTGCCAATAATGAACCAACCCGACCCACGCAACTGTTTATGGACTATTGCCGCAGTATTGAATTAACCCCCGCACATTTTTGAATAAATAAGCCTGCGGTCACTGCAGGCTTATTTATTTCACGCTGCCGTTAAGGCTCGTAATTTTCTATTCAGCGACTCGTTTTATAATAATTTACCCGCGATGGCGGATTAAATAATCTGTGTGGGTTCCATTCGCGGTGGCTAAACCGCTGGCCTGCCAGGGGCACCTTCAGCCGCCTCATCTCTCCACACAGGAAGGTTAGCTATGCAAAATCAGCGTGACCCACATATTGATTCGCAGACCATCAACAGCTATCAGCAGGATGGCGTCGTGTTGCTGAAGGGGGTGTTCAGGCCGTGGATTGAAAGCCTGGCCGCCGGCGTCTCGGAGCTGATGGCCAACCCCAGCGAGTATGGCCACGCCCGCACGGTTGTGCCGAAAGATGGCTCCGCCCCGTTCTTTCAGGATTATTGCAACTGGTCGCGGATCCCTGACTTTGAACGCTTTGTCCTGCATTCGCCGGCGGCGGAAATCGCCGCAGCGCTGATGCAATCGAAGACGGCTACGTTTTTCCATGAACATACGCTGGTGAAGCCGCCCGGCGGCAGCACGGTGACGCCCTGGCATCACGATCAGCCCTATTATTGCGTCGAAGGGCAGCAAAACGTCAGCTTCTGGATCCCGCTGGACCCGGTGGCGGAAGCGATCTCGCTGCGCTGCATCCGCGGTTCCCACCGCTGGGGCGACGAGTTCAGCCCAACCCGTTTTAACGGCTCAAAGCTTTACGCACACAGCCGTTTTAAAGAGCTGCCGGATATTGATGCGCATCAGGACGATTACGATATTGTTAGCTGGGCGCTGGAGCCGGGAGATGCCGTCGCCTTTCATTACCGGACGCTGCACGGCGCGCGGGGCAATGCGACCGCGCGCGCGCGGCGGGTTTTCTCCGCTCGCTGGGTCGGGGATGACGCCACCTTCGCCGATCGCGGCGGAGTCACCTCGCCGCCGTTCCCGGAGCTGACGCTGAAAGATGGCGAGGCGCTGGTCTCGCCGCTGTTTCCCCGGGTCTGGCCGCGAGAGTCATGTTGAATTATCACCGGGCCGTCTCCTCGCGGCCTGAATTTGCCCGGCCACCATTTTCCCCTGTTAGCCCTATCGCCCATATTATTTTCCGCAACGCAATTCAGTGGCGGTAAATTGCCCTCCTGCAGGTCAGTTGTGGCCTGCAGCCATTCTATTGCAGGAAAGGCACGGCGCCCGTTTAATCAACAGCGCCGCTGATTCTTAAGGTTTCTTAATATTCGGTGGCGGGCGGGGTAAATATTCTTCGCCTTATTCCCCGATTTTTTGACCGCCGCGGGCGCCAGTTTATTTAAATTAAGCCAGCGTCACAAAAGCCGGAAAAAAACACCCCCCGTCATTGCAACGTCCTGATGTCTCGCTATATGTTAAATTTGTGTTTAATAAATGATAATTAAGGGTTGGTTTTATGCATAGGAAAATTGGTGGTTTAGTGGTTTCACTGACGACAGTCTTCTCCTGTTCTGTTCTGGCAGAATTACCTCAGGGTTACCCGGCTGATTATCAAAAAGTGGTTGATGCCGGGGTGAAAGAGGGCAAGGTCGTGATCTATTCGACGACGGATACCAAAGCCGCAGGCCCGTTAATTAAAGGGTTTGAGGCGCAATACCCCGGGATAAAAGTTGAATATAACGATATGAACAGTACCGAACTCTATAATCGCTATATCAGCGAGCAGGCGGCGGGCGGCGGGAGCGGCGATGTGGTCTGGAGTTCATCGATGGATACGGCGCTAAAACTGGCGACGGATTATGCCGAAAAGTACGCCTCTCCGGAACTGAGCAAGCTGCCGAAATGGGCGGTCTGGCAGCAAAAAGCCTATGGAACCACCTACGAACCGGTGGTCTTTATCTATAACAAACGTTTGATTCCGCAGGGTGATGTCCCGGATTCGCACACCGCGCTGGCCAAACTGGTCACCGCGCAGGCGGATAAATTCAAAGGCAAAGTGACCACCTACGATATCGAGAAATCGGGGCTGGGCTTCATGCTGGCGGTACAGGACAGCAAAGCCGACGCCAACTATTTCGCCGATCTGGCCGGGATGGCAAAAGGCGGTCTGACCGTGCAGTCTTCAACCGGCACCATGATGGAGAGGGTCTCCTCGGGTGAAAACCTGCTGGGCTATAACATTCTCGGCTCCTACGCCGAGGCGCGGGCGAAAACCGATCCCTCATTAGGCATTTCCTATCCAAAAGATTATGTGCTGGTATTGTCGCGGGTCTCGTTTATTACTCAGGAATCCGAACACCCGAATGCCGCCAGACTGTGGTTCGATTATGTTCTGTCGGAAAAGGGGCAGAGTATTCTGGCCAACCAGGCGGATATTCCTTCTATTCGTAATGATATTGAAGGTAAAAACGATATCGACGGCATGACCAAAATGTTGGGCAATGCCCTGAAGCCGATTCCGGTCGATGAAACGTTACTGGAATATCTGGAACCGAAAAAACGTCTGGAATTTATCAAACAATGGCGTACCGCCGCCGCAAAATAATACCTGCCGGAGGCGCATCATCGGATGCGCCGCCTTTTCGCGCCGGGTATTCCCGGTTTTCAACACCCGTCTGGTTTGTACTCCGCGCCTGACCAAAGGGATAAGCTATGAATGTAATACGCAGAAAGTGGCAGGGGCTACCGCGTGGCATCGTGGTAGTGATAACGGCATTAGTGATTTATATCCCGCTGTTATTTATCGTGGTGCAGAGCTTTCTTTCCGCCCCGTTTTTCGCCCGCAGCAAAGAATTCAGCCTCGGGGCCTTTGAATTTATTTTTACCGACCCCGACTTTTATCTCGCGCTGAAGTCCGGTTTTATTCTGGCGGTGGGGCTGGTGCTGATTGCGATACCGCTGGGCGGGATCCTCGCATTCTTAATGGTGCGTACTGATTTGCCCGGGCGACGGTTTATTGAACCGCTGATTCTGGTGCCGATTTTTGTTTCTCCGATGGTACTGGCTTTTGGTTATGTGGTCGCCGCCGGACCGGTCGGGTTTTTCTCGCAATGGGCAGAGCAGCTGCTGGGGGTTGTGCCGTGGAATATCTATTCCATGTTCAGCATTGTGGTGATTGCCGGGCTGACTCACGTCCCGCATGCCTATCTCTATATCTCCTCCGCGCTGCGTAGCGTCGGTTCGGATGTCGAAGAGGCGGCGCGGACGGTAGGGGCATCTCCGCTGCAGGTGATGACCTCGGTCAGCCTGCCGATGGTACGTCCGTCGATTCTCTATGCCTGCGTGCTGCTGTTTTTCCTCGGCCTTGAAGTGTTTGGTCTGATGCTGGTACTGGGAGACCCGGAAGGCAACATGGTGCTGGCCACCTACCTGTATAAGCTCACCAATAAACTCGGTACGCCCTCCTATCATCTGATGGCGGCGGTGGCGGTCGTCCTTATCTGCATCACCATTCCGCTGGTCATGCTGCAGCGTCGCCTGATGCGCACGGCCAATCGGTTTGTGACCATGAAGGGCAAAGCGTCGCAGGCGCGAGCGCTACCGCTCGGCAAGTGGCGCTGGGTTGCCGGCGGGGTGGTGGTCTTCTGGCTGACCGTGACTATCGGCGTGCCGCTGATTGGCGTAGCCTTGCGGGCGTTTATCTCCAACTGGGGGGTGGGGGTTTCTCTCTGGGATGAACTCTCGCTGGCGACCTTCCGTAATATCTGGCAGCAGCCGAACCTGCTGCGGGCCATCGTCAACTCCATGGCCATCGGTATTTTCGGCGGCGCGCTGGCGGTGATCTGCTACCTGTTTGTCGGGATTGCGATGCATCGCAAAGCGGATAATGTCACGCGCTTTCTCGACTACAGCGTGCTGGTTCCGCGTGCGGTGCCGGGCCTGCTGGCCGGACTGGCGTTCCTGTGGGTGTTTTTATTCCTGCCGATGTGGCTGGATCAGTCGCTGAAAAACGGCTGGCTCTCGGCGCTGCCGGTGGCCGACTGGCTACGCGAACATCTGATTGTGCAGTTGCGGGCGCTGCGCAATACCATTTTCAGCGTCTGGCTGGCCTACACCGTTGTGTGGATGGCCTACGGGCTGCGGTTGATCTCCTCAACCCTGCTCCAGGTGGCGCCGGAGCTGGAGGAAGCCGCCCGGAGCAACGGCGCCTCGCGGGGCCAGGTCACGTGCCACGTTACGGTGCCGCTGTCGCGCTACGGCCTGATTGGTTCCTGGCTGCTGATGTTTCTGATCTTTGAGCGTGAGTATTCCACCGGCGTCTATCTGCTCTCGCCGGGAACGGAGACCATTGGTTCGATGCTGGTCTCGCTGTGGGCGGCGGGAGCCATCGATATTGTCGCCGCGCTTTCGTTTATCAATATCCTGCTGGTGGTGGTCGGGTTAGGTATCGCCCTGCGCTTTGGAGTGAAATTACATGATTGAATTATCAGTAGAAAATCTGCATCTGACCTACGGTGACAACCCGGTGCTGAAAGGGGTGTCGATGACCTTGAAGCGGGGAGAAGTGGTGTCGCTGCTGGGACCCTCTGGCAGCGGAAAAACCACCTTACTGCGTGCGGTTGCCGGGCTGGAGAAGCCCACCGGCGGGCGGATCGCTATCGGCAAGCAGACGGTCTATGACGGCAATCCGCGCAGCGAAATTCCGGCCGAGGCGCGCAATCTTGGGCTGGTGTTTCAGTCCTACGCTCTGTGGCCGCACAAAACGGTATTCGAGAACGTTGCCTACCCGCTCAGGCTGCGGAAAGTCGCCTCTGGCGAAATGAAACAGCGGGTGCAGGCGGTGCTCGATCAGCTGGGGCTGGGGCACCTCGGAAACCGCCATCCGCATCAGCTATCGGGAGGGCAGCAGCAGCGCGTGGCGATTGGTCGGGCGCTGGTCTACAACCCGCCGGTTATCCTGCTTGATGAACCGCTGTCGAACCTTGACGCCAAATTACGCGAAGAGGCGCGGGTTTTTCTGCGCGAGCTGATTATCAAGCTGGGGCTGTCGGCGCTGATGGTCACGCACGATCAGAACGAAGCGATGGCGATTTCCGATCGTATCCTGCTGCTCAACAATGGCGTGATTGAACAGCAGGGGACGCCGCAGGAGATGTATGGCAATCCGGCGACTCTGTTTGCCGCCGAGTTCATGGGCAGCAATAACCGCCTGCACGGTAAGATTACCGATGTGATGGACGGTCGGGCGCGGATTGAAGGGGCGAGCTGGGCGCTGTGGGGAATGGCGGACGGACGGGTCAGCGTCGGGCAGGAGGCGACGGCGGTGATCCGCGTTGAGCGTCTGTGCCTTGGGGCGACGCCCCAGGATAATATGCTGGAGCTACCGCTGTTAACCAGTATGTATCTCGGCGACCGCTGGGAGTATCTGTTCCGTACCCGGGGAGATGATTTCGCTATTCGCGCCTATGGTCCAGCGCTGCGCGACGACGGGCATTGTCACCTGACCTTCCCGGCCAATGATCTGTGGATTTTCCCGCGAACGTAGGCCTGAACGTCTCTGGCGGACGGCGATAGCGTGAGCGCCGTCCGCGAAATAAATAGCGTAATACTGGCGTCATGAAAATATACCGTTAAGAAACAATTTCACTGCGGTAATTCTATATTCTGTCTCTATTCACCGTCGCGGCGAATAATTCATCGCCGGCGGCATTGTGCATTGTCTCTCAGCGAATAAGCATTGCGCGAAATACAGTTAATATCCGTTATTAAGCAATTTAACCGCTCAAATTGTTTACTTTTTACGGAATCTTACGTTTGCACGCTGCCAGACAGCCATGTACCATAAACAAAAAAGCAACATTTGTGATACGTATCACTCTTTTTTGGGAAAATGGTCAGACCTACTTCGGCGCTGATTCCACCCCCATTTCTGCCCTCTGGATATTGCATACGCGTTCTGATTATCAAATGAAAAGGGATATTTTCCTTTTTTTCATGACGGTGTATGAGAATCGACTAATATCCAAACGATAACTCTATAAACATCATCGCCAGCGGCGATTTATTTTTTGTACGACTTAATGGCGTCGTGCCAGCAGGTCCGCTAAAGCGGTACCTTTCTGGAATCGGTTCCAAAGCAGCGTTTGCTGGGCTTGTAACAACAAAATCAGTAATTTAATTGACAGGAATGTGAGAATGTCGAGCGAAAAAACCAATAATTCGAGGCGTGATTTTTTAGTAAAATCAATGGCTTTGATACCCACGGTCGTGATCGGTAGCGGCAGCGTCGGCGCGGTTGCCGCCGCCAGCACCGCGCAGGCGGCGGAGCGTGCCACTGCCGGCGGATCCGCTTCCGCGACCACCGGCGACTGGAAACCGCAGTTTTTTAACGAACGCGAGTGGGCATTCATCAACGCCGCGGTAGCGCGCCTCATTCCGGCCGATGAGCTGGGGCCTGGCGCACGCGAAGCCGGCGTACCGGAGTTTATCGATCGGCAGATGAATACTCCGTATGCCACCGGTTCCATCTGGTATATGCAGGGGCCGTTTAACCCCGATGTGCCAAAAGAGATGGGTTATCAGCTGCCGTTGGTCCCCAAACAGATCTACAACCTCGGGATTGCCGACGCCGATGAATGGTGCCAGGGCCAGTATCACCAGCCGTTCGCCGGGCTGACCCCGGAACAACAGGATGCCGCTTTAAGTCAGTTTGAAGCCGGCAGCGCCGCCTTTAAACAGCTGCCGTCTTCGCTGTTCTTCTCTTATCTGTTGCAAAACACCCGCGAAGGTTTCTTCAGCGATCCGATTCATGGCGGCAACAAAGGCATGGTTGGCTGGACGCTGATTAATTTCCCCGGCGCACGCGCCGACTTTATGGACTGGGTTGAACGGGGTGAACGCTATCCCCTCCCGCCGGTATCAATTAATGGGGAGAGGGCATAACGATGACCACCGTACTGAAAAAAACCGACGTCGCGATTGTGGGCTTTGGCTGGGTTGGCGCCATTATGGCCAAAGAGCTGACCGAAGCCGGATTAAATGTTGTCGCCCTGGAGCGCGGCCCGATGCGCGATACCTGGCCTGACGGTGCTTATCCGCAGGTGGTTGACGAGCTGACTTACAATATTCGCCGTAAGTTATTCCAGGATCTGTCGAAAAGCACCGTCACTATTCGTCATAACACCAGCCAGCAGGCGGTACCGTATCGCCAGCTGGCGGCCTTTTTGCCGGGGACCGGCGTCGGTGGCGCCGGACTTCACTGGTCCGGGGTCCATTTCCGCGTGGATCCGATAGAACTGCGCATGCGCAGCCACTATGAAGAGCGCTACGGCAAAAGCTTTATCCCGCAGGATATGATTATTCAGGATTTTGGCGTCACCTACGACGAGCTGGAGCCCTTCTTCGATAAGGCTGAGAAAGTCTTTGGCACCTCCGGTACCGCCTGGTCGGTGAAGGGACAGGTAGTCGGCAAAGGGCGCGGCGGCAACGCCTTTGCGCCGGACCGTTCGGACGACTTCCCGCTGCCGGCGCAGAAAAACACCTGGTCGGCGCAGCTGTTTGAGAAAGCGGCGCGGGAAGTGGGTTACCACCCCTACAATCTGCCGTCGGCGAACACCTCGGACTCCTACACCAACCCTTACGGCGCGCAGATGGGGCCGTGCAACTTCTGCGGCTACTGCAGCGGCTACGCCTGCTACATGTATTCCAAAGCCTCGCCGAACGTCAACATCCTGCCCGCGCTGCGCCAGGAAAAACGCTTTGAGCTGCGCACCAACGCTAATGTTCTGAAGGTCAATCTGACCGCCGATAAGCAGCGCGCCACCGGCGTGACTTACGTCGACGGACAGGGGCGCGAAATGGAGCAGCCGGCAGATCTGGTGATTATCGGCGCCTTCCAGTTCCACAACGTTCACCTGATGCTGCTTTCCGGCATCGGCAAACCCTACGATCCGCAAACCGGGGAAGGGGTGGTGGGTCGCAACTTCGCCTATCAGAATATGACCACCATCAAGGCTATTTTTGATAAGAATACCTTTACCAATCCGTTTATCGGCGCCGGTGGTAACGGTGTCGGGGTGGATGACTTTAACGCCGATAACTTCGACCATGCCGAGGCCGGCTTTGTCGGCGGCTCGCCGTTCTGGGTCAACCAGGCCGGGACCAAACCCATCTCCGGACTTCCGGTTCCTCCGGGGACGCCGGCATGGGGCAGCAAGTGGAAATCGGCGGTTGCCGATACCTACACCCATCATCTGTCGATGGACGCCCACGGCGCGCACCAGTCCTACCGCCAGAACTATCTCGATCTCGACCCGAACTACAAAAACGTCTTCGGCCAGCCGCTGCTGCGAATGACCTTTGACTGGCAGGAAAACGACATCAAGATGGCGCAGTTCATGTTCGATAAGATGGCGCCGATCGCCAAAGCGATGAAGCCGAAATATCTGCTCGGCAGCCCGAAAAATGCCAACAGCCACTTTGACACCACCAGCTACCAGACCACCCATATGAACGGCGGCGCGGTAATGGGCGAAGATCCGAAAACCAGCGCGGTGAACCGCTATCTGCAAAGCTGGGACGTGCATAACGTCTTCGTTATCGGCGCTTCGGCCTTCCCGCAGGGCCTGGGATATAACCCGACGGGGACGGTGGCCGCGCTGGCCTACTGGTCAGCAAAAGCGATCCGTGAACGGTACCTGAAAAACCCGGGTCCACTGGTGCAGGCATAAAGGAAGGCAAATGATGAAAATGCAATGGTTATCGGCACTGGTGCTCGGTGCGTTAAGCTGTGCGGCGTTTGCCGAAGAGGCTCCCGCGGACAGCAATTTGATTCAGCAGGGCGAGTATCTGGCGCGGGCCGGGGACTGCGTGGCCTGTCACACCAACGGTAAAGAGGGGAAACCTTTTGCCGGCGGCCTGGCGATGGAGACGCCTATTGGCACGATTTACTCCACCAACATTACCCCGGACAGCGCCCACGGCATCGGCGGCTATACCTTCGAGGAGTTCGACGACGCGGTGCGCAAAGGGGTTCGCAAGGATGGCTCAACCCTCTATCCGGCGATGCCGTACCCGTCATTCGCCCGGGTGAGCGAAGCGGATATGCGGGCGATGTACGCCTACTTTATGCATGGCGTGGCGCCGGTTGCCGAGGCGAATCACGATACCGATATTCCGTGGCCGCTGTCAATGCGCTGGCCGCTGGCGTTCTGGCGCGGGATCTTCGCTCCGACGCCGGCCGATTTTGTCGCGAATCCGCAGGTCGACCCGGTGCTGGAGCGCGGGCGCTATCTGGTGGAGGGACTCGGTCACTGCGGGGCCTGCCACACTCCGCGTAGCCTGACGATGCAGGAAAAAGCGCTTAGCGAAAGCGAGGGTGACGACTATCTGGCAGGCAGCAATGCGCCGATTGACGGCTGGGTGGCTTCCAGCCTGCGCGGCGAAAATCGCGACGGTCTGGGCACCTGGAGCGAAGCCGAACTGGCGGAGTTCCTGAAAACCGGGCGTAACGATAAGTCCGTGGTCTTCGGGGGAATGAGCGATGTAGTGGAACACAGCCTGCAGTATCTCTCTGACGACGATATCACCGCGATTGCCCGCTATCTGAAATCGCTGCCGCCGCGCGGTGGAAAACAGACCCCGGCGCCGGTTGAAGACAGCGTAGCGAAGGATCTGTGGAAGGGCGATGACAGCAAGCCCGGCGCGGCGCTGTACGTGGATAACTGCGCGGCCTGCCACCGTACCGATGGCGTGGGTTACAAGCGCGCCTTCCCGTCGCTGAAGGGCAACCCGGTAGTGCAGACCGAAGATGCGACGTCGCTCATCCACATCATCCTCACCGGCAGCACCACGCCGGCGGTGAAAAATGCGGTGTCTAATCTGACCATGCCCTCGTTCGGCTGGCGTCTGGATGACCAGCAGGTGGCGGATGTGGTCAACTTTATCCGCACCAGCTGGGGGAACCACGCCTCGCCGGTGAGCGCCAGCGATGTGGCAAAAGTGCGTAAGGACAAGTCGATCGTTCGCGATGAGAAGGCGACAGGTAATGTCGACATCTCGAAACTGCCGGTTTCCGGTCAGTAACCGTCGTGGATGCGCCGCCCGGATGGCGCATCCCGAACGGATTGTCGACGCTAACGGCGGTCTGAACCAAGGAGAGTACATTCATGCTGCATGCCGAAGGACTGAGCGGCATCTTTGATGACCGGGTGCTGTTCCAGGCGCTGACTCTGACGGTCGGGCCAGGCGAACTCCTGCAGGTGGCCGGCGATAACGGCGCCGGGAAAACCTCGCTGCTGCGGATGCTGTGCGGCCTGACGCGTCCGGAAAGCGGTACGGTGAGCTGGCAGGGCGAACCGCTGGCGAGCGTGCGTGAAGCGTTTCATCGTCAGCTGCTGTGGCTCGGGCATAAGCCCGGCGTCAAAACGGCGCTGACCGCGGACGAAAATTTGCATTTCTTCTTCCCGCAAACCCGGCAGCAGACGCGAGAAGCGGCGCTGGCCGAAATGGGGCTGGCGGGTTATGAAGATGTCCCGCTGAGTCAGCTCTCCGCCGGACAGCAGCGGCGGGTGGCGTTGACCCGTCTGTGGTTGACGTCGGCGACGCTGTGGATCCTTGACGAGCCGTTTACCGCGCTCGACGCGTCGGCTATTGCGACCTTAAGTCGTCGGCTGGAGCAGCATGTTCTGGCGGGTGGCAGCGCGATCCTTACGACTCATCAGCCCCTGCGTCCGCTGGCCTGCGCTCTGCGCACGTTAAGGCTCGGCGCCGGGGGGGAGGAAAACGCATGATGTGGACGCTGTTTGCCCGCGAAATGCGCCTGGCATGGCGCAACGGGGCAGAGATTCTCAATCCGCTGTGGTTTTTCCTGGTGGTGATCACCCTGTTTCCGTTTGGCGTCGGCGCCGACCCGCAGCTGCTGGTACAGATCTCGCCCGGCATTGTCTGGGTTGCCGCGCTGCTGGCGGCGCTGCTGGTGATGGACCGCCTGTTTCGCGACGACTGGCAGGACGGTTCGCTTGAGCAACTGCTGCTGCTGCCGACACCGCTGGTGGCGGTGGTTGTGGTCAAGGTGCTCGCCCATTGGGCGATGACCGGTCTGCCGCTGCTGGTGGTATCCCCGCTGGCGGCGCTGCTGCTGGGGATGGCCCCCCACGATGCCGGCGTACTGGCGCTGACCCTGCTGCTGGGGACGCCGACCCTGAGTTTTCTCGGTGCGGTTGGCGTCGGCCTGACGGTAGGGCTGCGGCGCGGCGGGGTTCTGCTGAGTCTGCTGGTGCTGCCGCTGTCGGTTCCGCTGCTTATTTTTGCCTGCGGCGCCATTCAGGCTGGCGCCGCGGGGCTGCCGGTGGATGGCTATCTGGCGATTCTGGCGGCGTTTTTAGCCGCCAGCGCCACGTTGTGTCCGTTCGCCACCGCCGCCGCATTACGGCTGACGGTGCAATAATTCGCTGCGGTGACGCTGCCGCAGTCATAAAAACAGTAGTGTGAGCAAACGTTATGTGGAAAGCATTACATCAACTGGCGATACCCGAACGGCTGTACGGCCTGTGCGGCCGCTGTATTCCCTGGCTGACGGCCTTGAGCGCACTGCTGCTGGCGGTGGGGCTGGTGTGGGGATTTGTCTACGCGCCGGCGGATTATCAGCAGGGGCAAAGCTATCGGATTATGTATCTGCATGTCCCGGCGGCCATGTGGTCGATGGGCGTCTATCTGGCGATGGCCGTCGCCGCCTTTGTGGGGCTGGTCTGGCAGATGAAAATGGCCGATCTGACGGTGGCGGCGCTGGCGCCGGTGGGCGCCGCCTGCACGGCCATCGCGTTGGTCAGCGGGGCGGCATGGGGGAAACCGATGTGGGGAACGTGGTGGATCTGGGACGCGCGCCTGACGTCGGAGCTGGTTTTGCTGTTTCTCTATGCCGGGATTATCGCCCTCTGGCACGCCTTCGACGATCGCCGTCTGGCGGGCAGGGCGGTCGGTATTCTGGTGCTGGTGGGGGTGGTGAATCTGCCTGTCATTCACTATTCGGTCATCTGGTGGAACACGCTGCATCAAGGGTCGACCAACATGCAACAGTCGATTGACCCCAGTATGCGTCTGCCGTTGCGAATCTGTATTCTGGCCTTCCTGAGCCTGGTGGCCACGCTGACCCTGATGCGCCTGCGCAATTTGATTCTGTTACAGGAGCGGCGCCGGCCCTGGGTCCAGGCGCTGGTCACGGCCCCAAAAGGAGCGGAGAAATGACCCCCGCCTTTTCATCTGTCGCCGCCTTTCTGGCGATGGGCGGCTACGCATTTTATGTCTGGCTGGCGGTGGCGGCGACGCTGCTGATCTTCGGGGTTCTGACGCTGCATACCTGGTGGCAGCGACGGACGCTGTTCCGCGAGCTGAGTCGTCAGCAGGCCCGGGAGCGGCGTATCGCCGCCGCTCGCCGCCGTGCAGAAGCGGAGGGCGCCGATGCAAACGCGTCGTAAAACCCGGCTCGGGATCGCGCTGGCGGTGCTGGTTGGCCTCGGGTTGACCATTGGCCTGACGCTGTATGCCCTCAGCGCCAATATCGATCTCTTCTACACGCCGGGGGAGATCCTGTATGGCAAAACGGAAACTCATCAGCGGCCACATCACGGCCAGCGTCTGCGGATCGGCGGCTATGTACAGCCCGGCAGCGTCAAGCGTGATCCGCAGACCCTGGACGTCAGTTTCCGACTGTACGACGCTCGCGGTGTGGTGGAGGTCAGCTATCGGGGCATTCTGCCGGATCTGTTCCGCGAGGGGCAGGGAGTGGTAGCCCAGGGGGTGCTCGATGGCGATCGGCACATTACCGCCCGGCAGGTGCTGGCAAAGCACGATGAGAACTATACGCCGCCGGAAGTGAAAGAGGCGCTGCAGCCGGAGAAGAAAGGAGAACAACCATGATGCCGGAACTGGGGCACTATCTGCTGTGCCTGGCGACAGGCCTCGCGCTACTGCTGGGCATTTATCCGCAATGGGGCGCGGCGCGGCAGGACCCGCGGCTAATGGCGCTGGCGCGGCCTCTGGCCTGCGCGCTCTTTTTCTGCGTCGCGGGCGCTTTTCTCGTGCTGGTCCATGCCTTCGTGGTCAATGATTTCACCGTGCGCTATGTCGCGGATAACTCGAACAGCGCGCTGCCGATGTGGTACCGGGTCGCGGCGACCTGGGGCGCCCATGAAGGCTCATTGCTGCTGTGGGTGCTCCTGCTGAGCGTCTGGACTTTCGCGGTGGCGCTGTTCAGTCGGCGGATGCCGCAGGACGCCGTGGCGCGGGTGCTGGCAGTGATGGGGACCATCGCCTTCGGCTTTCTGCTGTTTATTCTGTTCACCTCGAATCCGTTTGCCCGCACGCTGCCGCTCTATCCGGTTGATGGTCGCGACCTTAATCCGCTGCTGCAGGATATCGGCATGATTTTCCATCCGCCGATCCTGTATATGGGCTACGTGGGCTTCTCGGTGGCGTTCGCCTTTGCGATTGCGTCGCTGCTCGCCGGACGGCTGGATACCGCCTGGGCGCGCTGGTCGCGTCCGTGGACCCAGGCGGCATGGGTATTCCTGACTCTGGGTATCGTGCTGGGCTCTGCCTGGGCCTACTACGAGCTGGGATGGGGTGGCTGGTGGTTCTGGGATCCGGTGGAGAACGCCTCGTTTATGCCATGGCTGGTGGGGACGGCGCTGCTGCACTCCCTGGCGGTCACCGAGCAACGCGGGAGCTTCCGGGCCTGGACCGTGCTGCTGGCGATTGCCGCCTTTTCACTGTGCCTGCTGGGAACCTTCCTGGTGCGCTCCGGGGTGCTGGTGTCGGTCCATTCGTTCGCCTCGGATCCGACGCGCGGGCTGTTTATTCTGGCGCTGCTGGTGGTGGCTATCGGCGGTTCGCTGCTGCTGTATGCCCTGAAGGGGGGGCAGGTACGGGCGCGAGTCGAACATGCGCTGTGGTCGCGAGAGTCGTTTCTGCTGGGGAACAATATTTTGCTGATCGCCGCCATGCTGGTGGTTCTGCTCGGCACGCTGCTACCGCTGGTGCACAAAGAGCTGGGGCTTGGCAGTATCTCGATCGGCGAACCCTTTTTTAATCTGCTGTTCACCGCGCTGATGGCGCCGTTTGCGCTGCTGCTGGGTCTGGGACCGTTGATCCGCTGGCGACGCGACCAGCCGGGCAAGCAGCTTAAGCGGCTGGCGATTGCGCTGCTGGTGACATTGTCACTTTCTCTGCTGCTGCCGTGGCTGTTGCAGGACCGGATTGTCGCCATGGCGGTTCTGGGTCTGATGATGGCGATTTGGGTACTGCTCTTTGCCCTGATTGAAATCCATGAACGGGCGACCCACCGGCACGGTTTCTGGCGCGGCCTGCGGGTGATTTCGCGCAGCCAGTGGGGAATGGTGCTGGGTCACGTTGGCGTGGCGGTCACCGTTATCGGGATTACCTTCAGCCAGAACTACAGTATTGAGCGCGACGTACGGATGAAAACCGGCGATAGCATCGATATTCATCGCTACCATTTCGTGTTCGACGGGGTGCGCAACATCGTCGGCCCGAACTGGACCGGCGGTGAAGGAGTGATTACGGTGACGCGCAACGGTCGCCCGGAGGCAACGCTGTACGCGGAAAAACGTTACTACAGCGCCAGCCGTATGATGATGACCGAAGCGGCGATCGGCGGCGGTTTGACGCGCGATCTGTATGCCGCGTTGGGGGAAGAGCTGGACGATGGCAGCTGGGCGGTGCGTCTGTACTACAAACCGTTCGTGCGCTGGATTTGGTTCGGCGGCGGCCTGATGGCCCTTGGCGGCCTGTGCTGCATGCTCGACCCGCGCTACCGGATGCGTAAACAACGGCAGGAGGCACAATGAAGCGCAGGCTGCTTTTTATTCCGCTGGCGCTGTTTCTGCTGCTGGCGATGGCGCTGTTCTGGCAATTGATGCGTAACGCCGAGGGCGACGATCCGACGATGCTCGAATCTGCGCTGATCGGCAAACCGCTGCCTGAGTTTCGCCTTGAGGCGTTGACGGCGCCGGGAAAAACCTACAGCCGTGCGGCGCTGATCGACGGGAAACCGCTGCTGCTGAATGTCTGGGCCACCTGGTGCCCGACCTGTCGCGCCGAACATCAGTTCCTGAATGCGCTGTCCGGGCAGGGGGTTCGCGTCGTCGGGCTGAACTACAAAGATGACCGGCAGAAGGCGGTGAACTGGCTCGACAGTCTCGGCAACCCCTATGCGCTGAGTCTGTTCGACGGCAGCGGCATGCTGGGGCTTGATCTGGGCGTATATGGCGCGCCGGAAACCTTTCTGATTGATGGGCAGGGCATTATTCGCTGGCGTCACGCCGGCGATCTGAACGCCCGGGTGTGGCGCGAACAGCTCCAGCCGCTATGGCTGAAATATACCCAGGAGCCGGCAGCATGAGGCGCTGGATACTGGCGCTGATGGCGCTGCTGCTCGCCGGCCAGGCGCTGGCCGCCATCGATACCTGGCAGTTCAAAAACGAAGCGCAGGAGCAGGCGTTTCGCGAGATCACTTCGCAGCTGCGCTGCCCGAAGTGCCAGAACAACAGTATTGCGGACTCGAATGCGATGATCGCCGCCGATATGCGGCTGAAGGTTTATGAGCTGATGCAGCAGGGACAAAGCAAAGATCAAATCATCGCCTATATGGTGGCGCGCTACGGCCATTTCGTCAGCTATGAACCGCCGTTGACCGCCGGGACCTTACTGTTGTGGCTGGTTCCGGGGCTGTTTGTTATCGCCGGTGTCGCGCTGCTGGTGGCGCGAACCCGACGTCGCGGTGGCGCAAGCGCTGCGCTGAGTGAACAAGAGCGTCAGCGGCTGGCGGCGTTACTGAACAAAGGAGAGGATTGATGACCCTGTTTTTATTGCCGGCGCTCCTGATGTTGGCCGGGGCGCTGGCGCTGCTCTATTTTCCGTGGCAGGGGAAGGCGGCGGCGGATCGCGATAGTCTGAACCGGACGCTGTACCAGACGCGGCTCGACGAGCTGGCGCAGGAGGACAACGTTGCCGACCGGGAAGCGATGGTGGTTGAACTGCAGCGTACGCTGCTGGCCGATATTCCCGACGTCACGCCGGCTAAAGTCCGCCCGCTCAGCCGTTGGGTGCTGCTGCCCGGCGCGGCGGCGCTGGTACTGTTGAGTAGCGGGATCTTCCTTAAAACCAGCGATATTGGCCAGGTGTTGCTCTGGCAGCAGGCGGAACGTCAGACTCCTGCGCTGCTCCGGCAGGTGCAAGACCCAACGGCGGCGCCGCTGCGGATGGATCAGCTGGCTCAACTCAGGCTCGGGCTGCGCAGCCAGTTACAGGATCGGCCTGACGATCTTGCTGGCTGGCAGCTGCTGGGACGTATTGCCCTGTTGCTCAACGATGGCGAGACGGCGATCGGCGCCTTTGCCCGCGCCCATCAGCTGGCGGCGGGCGATCCGCTGGCCGCATTCGATTACGCCAGCGTACTGGTGCGGGCCGGCGATAGCGGCCAGCTGCGGATGGCAGAACTGCTGCTGCGCGAACTGCATCAGCGGCAGCCGCACAATCTGCCGGTACTGGAACTGCTGGCGCTGAGCGCGCTGCGTAGCGAAGATTACCCGCAGGCGGTTGCGGCATTGCAACAACTGCTGGATATATTGCCGGCGAACGATGCGCGACGTCAGGCCATTGAACGCCAGCTGGCGCAGGCGCAGGCGAGCGCGCGTTAATCGGCCGGGATAATCATTGCCCGCCGGGCCGCGGGGGGCGTTTATCGCCCGAGCGACCAGCACATAAAAAAAGCCCCTGTTTCGCGGCAGGGGCAAACCATGTCAGAGCATCATGGAATTAGTTAAAAACCATACCGCCGTCGATCAGTAGCGACTGGCCGGTCATATAGTCGGAGTCCGGGCTCGCCAGATACGACACGCAGGCCGCGACGTCTTCCGGTTCGGATAAACGTCCCAGGGTGATGCGTTTCGCGAACTCGGCCGTACCGTAGCCCAGCGGTTTACCCGCCGCTTCCGAAACCTGACGATCGATCTCTGCCCACATTGGGGTTTTGACGATCCCCGGACAGTAGCCGTTAACGGTGATCCCCAGCGGCGCCAGGTCGCGGGCGGCGGTCTGGGTCAGGCCGCGCACGGCGAATTTACTCGAACTGTAGACCGCCAGCTCCGGATTGCCGACGTGCCCGGCCTGGGAACAGGCGTTGATGATTTTCCCGCCGTGGCCCTCTTTTTTAAAGGCGTCGACGGCCGCCTGAATGCCCCAGATGACGCCTTTGACGTTGATGTTATAGACCTTATCGACGGTCTCCTCGACGATCGCTTCGATCGGCGCCGACGGGGCGATGCCGGCATTGTTGACGATAACGTCGAAACCGCCCAGCGCTGTACGCGCCTGTTCGACGGCGGCGAAAACCTGTTCACGGCGCGCGACGTCTACCTTAAGCGCCAGCGCCCGGCCGCCGTGCTGGTTGATCTCGGCGGCCACGGCTTTCGCCGCGGTATCGTTGTAATCGGCAATGGCCACGGCAAATCCGTCTTTAACCAGGCGCAGCGCGATAGCTTTACCGATGCCCTGAGCGGCGCCGGTGACAAGGGCGACTTTTTGCATATTTCTTTCCTTTTTGTAGTGACTCACAGTATTTGGCTGAGATGGAGTTGCCCCATCAGCAGAGGGTTATCGCGGTAGTCGACCGGAATAGCGACCACCGCCGGGCCATCGACGTCCATGGCGGCACGTAATGTCGGCTCCAGCGCGTCGGCGCTCTCCACCGAAAAGCCTTTGGCCCCGAAAGATTCGGCGTAGGCTTTGAAATCAACCGGACCGAACTCTACGCCGGAGAGGCGCTGGTATTTTTTCTGTTCCTGAATCGCCACCATGTTGTAACCGTTGTCGACCCAGATGATATGCAGGATATTGGCCTGCAGCCGGACGGCGGTCTCCAGCTCCATGCTGGATTGCAGGAACCCGCCGTCGCCGGAGACCGAGACCACTTTGCGCTGCGGATTGACCAGCCAGGCGCCGATTGCCCACGGCAGCGCGACGCCCATCGTCTGCTGACCGTTGGAAATCATCACCTGGCGGGCGCGGAAGCTGTACAGATAGCGGGCGATCCAGATATGGAAGCTGCCCATGTCGACGGTGAGGGTGACATCGCTGTTGACGATATCCTGCATCGCCCGCACGATGCGCAGCGGATGAAGGGCAAATTGATTCAGCTGCGCGCCGCGGCGGTCGAGCAGCTCGCGCTGATGCTGGCGATCGGTGAGGATCTCCGCCGCCTGCGGGGTTAACACCAGCTTATGGCTGATGCGTCGGGTCAGTTTGTTCAGCGTCGCGGCGATATCACCCACCAGCTCCATATCGGGGGTGTAGTTACGCTCTTCATAAGCCGGCAGCACGTCGATATGTACCAGCGTCGCGTTACCGCGGTTCCACATCGCCGGTTCATACTCGACCGGGCTGTAGCCGATGCAGATGATCAGGTCGGCGAGGTGGAGCAGGCGGTCGCCGGCCTGGTTGTTAAACAGTCCGACCCGGCCGGCGAAGCGCGCAAAGTGCTGCTGATTGACCGCCCCGGCGGCCTGGTAGGTGCTGGTGACCGGAATATGACTCTGTTCCAGCAGCTGGTGCAGGGCGCGGCTGTTTTCCGGCTGGCTGGCCATCAGCCCGAGCAGGAAAACCGGGTTCCTGGCGGCGGCGATCATCTGCGCGACCTTCTCGATCGCCTCGTCAGGGGCCGCGCCCATTTGCGGGGCGTTGCCGACCGGGAGAATCGCGCCGTGGGTGGGTTGATCGACAACATCCTGCGGCAGGCTGATAAAGGCGCTGCCGGGGCGCCCCTGCTCAGCGGCGCGGAAAGCGTTGGAGACAACTTCCGCCAGCGCGTCGGCGGCGGTCACTTCAACGGCATATTTGGTCACCGGACTGAACATCGCCACGGTATCCATGCTTTGATGGACCAGTTTTGCCTTATCCGCCCGCTTAACCGCGCCACCCAGCGCCACCACCGGATCGCCCTCGCTGTTCGCGGTAGCCATCCCGGTAATCAGATTCGAACAGCCTGGGCCGGAGGTGACCAGCGCGACGCCCGCTTTACCGGTCAGGCGACCGACTGCCGCGGCCATAAAGGCGGCATTAGCTTCGTGGCGCACGGGAATAATCCGGATGGTGGAGTCCAGCAGCGAATCGAAGACTTTATCTATTTTCGCGCCGGGGATGCCGAAGACCTGGCGGACGCCCTGGGCCTCAAGCTGACTGACTATCATATCCGCGCCGTGCGCCCACTGGCGTTCGTGACGTTGATTGTCCATATGAAGCTCCTTAGTTTTCTACCGCGCGAATGGCGGCGTCGAGATTGTCAGGATGCAAATCGGCCTGGAGAAAAGCGCTGTCGGCCGGGAGGTCAATCAGCAGTTTGTGGATCTCGCCGAAAGTCAGCACGCCGCTATCGAGCTGGTAATCCAGAAGATGGCCGCCGCCCTGACGATCGTCGGTGATGAAGTGTTCGTGATACCCGGCGACGTTAATCCCCTGCATATGCTGCGGGGTGCGAAAACCGACCAGTATCCCTTTGCGCTGGTTGAAGCGGAACACCGGCTGGTCGTCCAGAACATCGGTCATCGCCCGGTAGGGGGGAGTCTGGCGGGGTACGGTCCGGGTATGGGCGTGGCGAAAATGGCCGTCGATATGCAGGGCGCAGAACAGATTGTCGGAGGGGATCTGTCGGTCGATGATCTCATGCAACTGCTGGCGGTTTACCGGGTGGTCGAAGCTGACGCGGTGCTGCGGTCGAAACCAGGTCATCACCGCGAACGGTGTTTTTTGGTCCCCGCGGGCTTTGCGCGCGCTGCCGTCGGCGCGCAGCTGGTAGACCTCGCTGCTGAAGGCGATCAGTTCGCCATCGAGTTCGTTAAAGGTTCCGAGACCGAAATCGCCGTGGGTGAGCAGGTCGGCGATGGTGGTATTGCCCTCATAGACGCCGCTCAGGAGCGCGCTCATCAAAGAGGTCTGATAGAGCACGTTATCAGGCTGCTGGGCAGAAAAACCGCGTACGGTTTCGCACAGGCTTTGCTGGCAGGTGCATGCAGAAGAATGGGTCATCAGAGACTTCCTCGTTCAACAAATATAAGAAAGATTAAATAATTGTTGACCCGATTCAGCTCTCAGTTCCAATATACAAAGCATGCTGGTTTGAGACGTTTTTGATATGGAACTTCGTTATCTACGCTATTTTGTCGCCGTGGCCGAGGCGCGAAATTTCACCCGCGCCGCCAGGGAGCTTGGCATCTCTCAACCGCCATTAAGTCAGCAAATTCAGCGGCTTGAGAGGGAGATTGGTACGCCATTGCTGCGCCGTCTGACGCGGGGAATTGAGCTGACGGAAGCGGGAGAATCGTTTTATGAAGATGCCTGCCAGATCCTTGCTCTGAGCGACGCGGCGCTGGAAAAGACCAAAGGTATCGCCCGCGGGATGAACGGCAGGCTGGCGTTAGGTATCACCAGTTCTAATGCTTTTCATCCGCAGATTTTCGCGCTGCTGCGCCAGTTTCAGCGCCGCTATCCGGCGGTCGCCCTGCGCCAGGTCGAAGGCAATATGGCGGCGCTGATGAGCGCGCTGGGGGAAGGGGAGCTGGATATCGCCTTTGTGCGCCTGCCGTGCGAAAGCAGCAAAGCGTTTAACCTGCGCATTATCGATGTGGAGCCGATGGTTATCGCCCTGCACCGTGACCACCCGCTTGCCGGTGAGGACGCGCTATCGCTGGTACAACTGCAGGAGACCGCGCCGATTCTGTTTCCGCGTGAGGTGGCCCCGGGACTGTATGAGCAGGTCTTTAATAGCTGTTTGCGCGCCGGTATCGATATGCAGCAGGCGAGTCAATCTTCGCAACTCTCCTCCTCCTTAAGCATGGTGGCTGCCGGATTTGGTTTCGCGCTGGTGCCACAGTCGATGACCTGTATCCACCATCCCGACGTCATCTATCGCCCGTTATCGGGGACGCCGGTGACGACCGATGTTGCGATTGCGTGGCGGCGATTCGAACGATCGCGAACGGTAAAACGTTTTCTGGAGATGTTTTAGCCGCCCTGGTGGGCTATCGGAGCCGTATCAGCGGTCGGGTTGTGGCTATGAGAGGTAGACGTTAGCCGCCGTCGGACCGCGCAGGCCGTTGACCCGGCGAAATTCAACGCGAATACCTGGAATTATGGTTTCTGATTCACCAGGGGATAATGCAGAAATATGGACCTGAACGTCTTTACGACCATCGGAGGGAATTATAAGGCCTTTGCCGGTTTTATTATCAAACGCTTTGACAATGCCTGTCATTTTTTGGAACAAATAAAATCCTTGTAAAAATAAGTACCGGCGAACTATACATTAATCGAACAATAAAGCTATCGATTTAATTTTTTACCGGAGCAGGCTTCCGGACGGCTAAAATAAACCTTGCTAATAAATATACCCTGTGCCTTAATAGCCAGGTCGGTTTGTAAGACAGAAAGCAGTTCACTAAAGCAGTCCTCATTTCCAGGCGTTATCGCTGATACCTCCTTCCTTGAGTCCCTCCATTAAGTGTTAAGTTGATTCTGTAGCGCAAACCAGTTTGCCGATTAAGGGCTCATAAAAAGGAATATCGAATGTCGAATAAAATGACTGGTTTAGTCAAATGGTTTAACGCAGATAAAGGCTTCGGCTTCATTACGCCGGCCGACGGCAGCAAGGACATCTTCGTCCACTTTTCTGCGATTCAAAGCGAAGACTTCCGCACCCTGTTTGAAGGGCAGAAGGTTGAGTTTGTGGTCGGCAGCGGCGCGAAAGGCCCGGCGGCGACAAACGTTTCCATCGTAGGCTAAGTATGCTGAACATGGGCGGGTCTGCGATAACGAAGACGGCAGCAGCCTGAGTAGACAGATTTACCCGTGGAACAGACAGAATAGATTTATTTAAAACCCGCCAGAGTGCGGGTTTTCTATTTGCCAAAAAAATAACAACCGATTGTGCCATTCATTCAAGGTGATAAGAATAATCTAATCAGTGTTGGATTTCGTGGAACAATCAGCGTCTGGCATCTAGAGATTAAGCAGCATTTTTTGCTGTTGTCTGGAAGAGTTTGTGGCAGTAGGGGCAAATGAGCTGGGCGCCTTTTTGTACTCGGCTGAAGCTGTGTTCTGAATCCTGGGAGCAATTAGGGCAGGTGCATTTTACAAGATAATTACGGCGGCTTTTGGCATCTTTTCGATCTGACATATGATTTCCTTCCTGATTTAATGGCCTGAAACCATACATCATTATTAAATAAATAGCCCGAACTCATTGTCTTTTGCCGAAAATAAACCGACGACAGGAAAATATCCCGCCGGAAAAATGAGGCGCCTGCTCAGCAGGAACGGGCGCCTCCTGAGCAGGTTGTCGGTTATTGCGCGACCCAGCCGCCGTCCATGTTCCATGCCGCGCCGCGCACCTGGGCGGCGCCGTCGCTACAGAGAAACAGCGCCAGTTCACCCAGCTGTTCCGGGGTGACAAACTCGCCGGAGGGCTGCTTTTCCGCCAGCAGCTGTTCGCGGGCCTGCTCAGGATCGCTACCTTCAGCGATGCGTTTATCGATCTGCTGCTGTACCAGCGGGGTTAACACCCAGCCGGGACAAATCGCATTGCAGGTCACGCCGGTTCTGGCGGTCTCCAGCGCCAGCGTTTTGCTCAGACCGATCACGCCGTGTTTGGCCGCGACGTAGGCCGACTTATCCTTCGAGGCCACCAGGCCGTGAACCGAGGCAATATTGATAATGCGCCCCCAGTTACGCACCCGCATCCCGGGGAGCGCCAGACGACTGGTGTGAAAAACGCTGGAGAGGTTGATAGCTATAATATCGTTCCACTTCTCTACGGCAAAATGCTCCACCGGCGCCACGTGCTGGATCCCGGCGTTATTAATCACAATATCCACGCCGCCAAATTGTGCCTCGGCGTAGGCCATCATCGCCTCAATTTGCTGCACATCGCGCAGGTCGGCATCGTGATAGCCCGGGGTTTTGCCGATTTGCGCCACTTCCGCGCGCGCGGATGCGCTATCGCCAAAGCCGTTAAGGATCAGCTGCGCGCCGGATTTTGCCAGTACCTTCGCGATCCCTAAACCGATACCGCTTGTTGAGCCGGTGACCAGCGCCACCTTTCCGTTCAGATTCATGCTATTTTCCTTCATGATGCCGGTGAAATATTGTCGCATCAGACAATGCCGGTTAAATAGAAGACGGCAATGACAAACAGAACCGCCAGACTTTTAATCAGGGTAATGGCAAAAATGCCGCCGTAGGCCTGACGATGGCTGAGGCCGGTAATCGCCAGCAGGGTGATTACCGCGCCATTATGCGGCAGCGTATCCATACCGCCGCTGGCCATCGAGGCCACGCGATGCAGCACCTCCAGCGGAATATCGGCGGCGTGGGCGGCAGCGATAAAGGTCTCCGACATCGCCGCCAGGGCGATACTCATCCCGCCCGATGCGGAACCGGTAATCCCCGCCAGCACCGTCACGCTGATGGCTTCATTCAGCAGCGGGTTGGGAATGGCCGTCAGCGCTTTTGACAAAACCAGGAAACCGGGCAGCGCGGCAATGACGGCGCCAAAGCCATATTCCGAAGCCGTATTCATCGCCGCGAGAATAGCGCCGCTAACGGCGGTGCGGCTGCCTTCCGCCAGACGCCCGCGGATATTGCGAAAGCCGAACACCAGCACCACGACAATGCCAGCCAGCAGCGCTGCTTCAACGGCCCAGATCGCGGTGATTTTGCCCACTTCGGTGACGATCGGCTTCGCCAGTCCCGGCAAAACCAGCTCGTGAGTGGTACCGTACCACCGCGGGATCCAGCGGGTAAACAGCAGGTTCAGGATCCCAACCAGCAGCAGCGGGGCAATGGCTATCAGCGGATGGGGAAGGTTGATGTTGTCCGGCGTGTCCGGCTCGTTTTGTAAATCCGTGCCGTAACCTTCTCCCGCGTGCTGGGCTTTACGGCGTTGACGTTCCAGCCAGAGCAGACCGAAGGTGATGATAAACAGCGATCCGATCGTTCCAAGCCAGGGGGCTGCCCAGGCGTTGGTGCCAAAGAAACTGGTGGGAATAATGTTCTGGATCTGCGGCGTCCCGGGCAGGGCATCCATGGTGAATGAAAACGCCCCCAGCGCAACGGTGGCCGGAATCAGCCGTTTGGGGATAGCGCTCTGGCGGAACAGCTCGGCGGCAAACGGGTAGACCGCGAAGGCCACCACAAACAGCGAGACGCCGCCATAGGTTAGCAGGGCGCAAACCAGGACGATGACCGGGATGGCGTGACGTCGGCCGAGGATCTGAATGGCGGCGGCGACGATGGCGCGCGAGAAGCCCGACAGCTCAATAAGCTTGCCGAACACCGCGCCCAGCAGAAACACCGGGAAGTAGAGTTTTACAAACCCGACCATTTTTTCCATAAACAGACCGGTAAAGGTCGGTCCTACTGCGCCAGGGTCGGTGAGCAGTACTGCGCCGAGGGCGGCGATAGGGGCAAAGAGGATAACGCTATATCCTCGATAGGCCGCCAGCATCAGTAATGCCAGCGCGGCCAGGGCAATCAAAACACTCATCACGACACCTCACTCTCATTGTTATTGTGTGCTACAGTTCGAGACGCTACGGTTTCAGGGCATAGCGCAGGAGGTGCTCCCGACGCGACTGGATACGCGCCATTCGGGCATTATCCCAGCGATAAAATCCTTGCCCGCTGCGCGCACCGGTCTCGCCCCTGGCGACCTTTTCCGCCACCAGTTCCATCATTTGTGCGCCGCCGGCCAGCTCCGGCAGCAGGTGCTGACAAATATCCTGCACCGTCGCCAGCCCGGTCATATCGGCCGCCTCCAGCGGACCGACCATCGCGTAGCGGCGGCCGAGGGAGGCGCGCATGACCCGATCTACCACTTCCGGCGAGGCGATACCGCTGTGGACGATATGCAGCGCCTCGCGCAGCAAAGCGAACTGCAGGCGATTGCCGACGAACCCCGGCGCCGCACGTTGAAGCACCACCGCTTCCAGCGCCGCGGTGGCGAAAAAGTCGCTCACCAGCGCGGGGAGATCCGGGCGCGTGGCGCTGCCGGGCACCACTTCCACAAGCGGAATAAAGTGCGGCGGGTGCCAGAAGTGGGCGATTAACAGCCGCTGCGGGTGGATCATACCCGCCGCGAGGCTATCCGGCGGCAGGCCGCTGGTGTTGCTGGCAATGATCGCATCGTGGGCAATCAGCGTTTCCAGCTGAGCGTACAGCGCATGTTTGAGCGGCAAACGTTCGGGAATCGCCTCAATCAGCAGCGTCGATTCCGCCAGATCGCTGAGGCTGGTGGTCCCGGTTAAGCGCGCCAGAACCGCCTGCTGGTGGGCGGCGTCAAATTGTCCGCTCTCCTGCAGTTCATGCAAAATAGCGGCGGCAACGGCAGGGACTTCCGCCAGACGCGTCGGGTCGGTGTCGTAAAGCCGTACCCGGTGGCCGTGGCGAGCAAAGTGGCAGGCGATACCGATACCCATCAGTCCGGCGCCGAGCACCGCCAGCGTTGGTTTATACATAGTGACTCCTGTTAACGTGCGATCGTCATGGCGATACCCTGTCCGCCGCCCACGCAGAGGGTGGCAAGCCCTTTACTGACGCTCCGGCGCTGCATTTCATGCAGCAGGGTGACGAGGATCCGGCAGCCGGAGGCGCCGATAGGGTGGCCGAGGGCAATGGCGCCGCCGTTGACGTTGACCTTGCTGCTCTCCCAGCCCAGGGACTGGCCAACCGCCAGCGCCTGAACGGCAAACGCCTCGTTAGCCTCAATTAAATCCACCTCATCCAGCTGCCATCCGGCCCGGGCCAGCGCCATCTCGCAGGCGCTGACGGGACCAATGCCCATGATCGCCGGATCGACGCCTGCCACGGCGCTGCTGACAATGCGTCCCAGTACCGGCAGTCCCCGCTCCCGGGCTTTGTCAGCGCTCATCAGGAGTACCGCCGCCGCGCCGTCGTTAAGCGAAGAGGCGTTCCCGGCGGTGACGGTGCCGTTTTCCACGCGGAACGCAGGGCGCAGCTGCGCCAGCTGCTCTGGAGTGGTGGCCGGGCGGGGCTGCTCGTCGCGGGTAATGGTCTGCGGCGGTTGCTTCCCCTGTCTGACGACGACCGGCACGATCTCTTGTTCAAAGCGGCCCGCGTCGATCGCCGCCGCCGCTTTCTGCTGTGAACCGGCGGCAAAGGCGTCCTGCTGTTGGCGATCGATGGCATAGCGGTCGGCGAGATTTTCTGCCGTTACGCCCATGTGATAGTCGTTGAAAGCATCCCACAGGCCGTCCTGAATCATGCTGTCCCGCATGCTGCTATGGCCGATGCGTAGCCCGGCACGGGCGCCGTCAATCAGATAGGGGGCATTGCTCATGCTCTCCTGCCCCCCGGCGATGACCACCTGGGCGTCGCCGCTGCGGATCGCCTGCACCGCTTGCTGCACGGCTTTCAGCCCGGAACCGCAAACCAGATTCACCGTCACTGCCGGACAGTCGATCGGCAGACCGGCGCGTAAGGCCGTCTGGCGCGCCGGATTCTGCCCGCAGCCGGCGGTTAAAACCTGGCCGAAAATAAGCTCGTCGACTTCCGTTACCGACAGCGAGCAGCGGGCCAGCAGGCTGCGCACGACTTCGGCGCCGAGGTCAACGGCGGAAAGCGCTGAGAATACGCCACGAAAGCTGCCGATGGGCGTTCTGACCGCACTGACAATCACCACTTCTTTCATGTTGCCTCCTCAGTTGAAACGCATTTCACAGACGTCGTCCGGGACAATCAGGCGTCCGGCGGTTTTGCGCCTGATGTCGTCGAGGGTGACGCCCGGCGCGTGTTCGCGCAGGACGAAGGCCCCGTCGCGTATCTCCAGCAGGGCGAGGTCGGTCAGTACCCGCCGAATACAGCCGACGCCGGTCAGCGGCAAGGTACAGCGTGGCAGGAGTTTGGATTCGCCGCTTTTCGAGGCGTGGGTCATCACCACGATGATGTTTTGTGCCCCGGCCACCAGATCCATTGCGCCGCCCATGCCTTTCACCATTTTTCCCGGGATCATCCACGAGGCGATATTGCCCTCAACGTCAACTTCAAAGGCGCCGAGAACGGTCAGATCGACATGACCGCCGCGGATCATGGCGAAGGACTGCGCGGAGTCGAAGATCGCCGCGCCGGTCCGGGCGGTGACCGTCTGTTTCCCGGCGTTGATCATGTCGGCGTCGAGCTCCGCCTCGTGCGGAAAACCGCCCATACCGAGCAGGCCGTTTTCGGATTGCAGCATGACGTCAACGCCTGCCGGGATGTAGTTGGCCACCAGCGTCGGGATGCCGATCCCGAGATTGACGTAGTCGCCATCGCGCAGCTCCCGGGCGACGCGGATAGCCATTTGTTCGCGAGTCAGCATAATCAGAGGCTCCCTGCGCGCAGCGTGCGCTGTTCAATGCGTTTCTCGAACTGGCCGACGATCAGCCGGTCGACGTAGATGCCGGGGGTGTGGATTGAAGAGGGCGGAAGTTCCCCCGGCGGGACGATCTCTTCAACCTCGACCACCGTAATGCGCCCGGCGGCGGCCATCAGCGGATTAAAGTTTTGCGCCGTATGGCGATAGATAACGTTGCCGTACCAGTCCGCCTTCCAGCCTTTGATGAGAGCGAAGTCGCCGGTGATGGCCTCTTCGAGGATGTAGTGCTTACCGGCAAACTGGCGCACCTCTTTTCCTTCCGCCACCGGCGTACCGTAGCCGGTGGCGGTGTAAAAACCGGGGATGCCTGCGCCGCCGGCGCGAACTTTTTCCGCCAGCGTGCCTTGTGGGGTCAGCTCCACCTGCAGTTCGCCGCTGAGCGCCTGCTGCGCAAAGAGGGCGTTTTCGCCGACATATGAGGCCACCACTTTGCGTACCTGGCGCGTCTCCAGCAGGATGCCAAGACCGAAACCGTCGACGCCGCAGTTATTTGATACCACCGTCAGCCCCTGTACGTTCCGGCGTTTGACTTCGGCAATCAAATTTTCGGGAATGCCGCACAGGCCAAAACCGCCGGCCAGCACGGTCATACCATCCGTTAACCCTTCCAGCGCCGCTTCGTAGCTGGCGACGCGCTTATCCAGTCCTGCCATGTTTCACCTCTGCTGGCTTGCGATGGGGCTATCATTGGCGGCGCAGACTGATTTGTTAATTTTGAATTTGTGACCTACTCATTGGGTTTTCTTATTAATTTGTTGTTAACTAAATTTTTTCAATTAGTTAACGGGATGAAAAATGAGAATGAGTGTCAAACAGTTACGCGCGTTTTTAGCGGTAGCTCACACTCTGAATTTTGCCCACGCCAGCGAACGGCTGAATATTTCGCAGCCGGCCCTCAGTCTGACCATCAAAGGACTGGAGGAGGGGCTCGGCGGCGCATTGCTGCAACGCAGCACCCGCCGGGTGACGCTGACTCAGGAGGGGGAGATCTTTTTACCGATGGCTCGTCAGCTGCTGGCCGACTGGGATAACGCCGAAGAGGCGATGCGCCAGAGCTTTACCCTGCAGCGTGGCAAAATCTCGATCGCGGCCATGCCCTCGTTTGCGGCAAACGTCCTGCCCGAGGTGTTGAAAGCCTTTCGCGATCGCTATGCCGGAATTAACGTGACCGTTCACGATGTGATTAACGAGCAGGTGATAGAAATGGTTCGTGAAGGGCGGGTGGAGATGGGGATCGCCTTTGAGCCGGCGCCAACCAATAATCTGCTGTTTACGCCGCTGGGCGTTGACCGTTTTATCGCGATTGTGCCGAAATCATCGCCCCTGGCCGGTAAACATCGTCTCTCCTGGCGCGAGCTGTTGACGCTGGATTTTATTACGCTGCAGCGGCCTTCGGCGGTCCGCCTGATGCTTGAAGAGGAGCTGGCGCGCAGCGGTCGTCAACTGGATGTTGCGCTGGAGAGTCACCAGCTGGTGACGGTCGGCAGAATGGTGGCCAGCGGCCTCGGCGGCAGCGCCGTCCCGGCGCTCTGCCAGTCACAGATGCAGGCGCTGGGCGCCGTATGTCTGCCGCTGGATAACCCGCCGATTGAGAAGTGTGTCGGGGTGATCCATGCCGGTCATCTGCAGCTGTCGAAGGCGGCGCAGGCGTTGCTGGGCACGCTGAAGGGGGCATTTACGGCTTGACTGACGGGCGAGGATAAAAAAAACCGGCGTGGTTAGCCGGTTCAGGAATCAGATTTTGCAGGCGTCGCCACAATCATCATCGGCAACGATCGCTTCGGCTTTTTTGTCAGCGTCTTCAAGGCGTTCGGCATTGCGCTCTTGCGCTTCTTCCAGACCGCTGAAGACCAGATTGTTGAGATCAATTTCCATGAGTTACCCACTTTAGTTCACTTTTGACTGGGGTCAGATTATAGAGCAAAACCATGCCAGGATGAACCCTCGGCGCCCCGTTACCGCACAGAGCGGTAATAGCGTGGCGCCGCGTGATATTTTCATCTGACGCCAGAAGAGACTGCCAATAATAAGAGTTGACATCCCCCGGCCTTTAATTATAGGCGTGAGAATGATTATCTACCTATTTATTAAATGAAAGGACAACGACTCACTAATCAAGCGTTGACTTGAACTATTTATGATATTATGGCCGCGATTATGGTTGATTCTATGGATCTTGATCAATGGCTCAAACAGCAACAGTTGCCATCAAAGAATGGCGAAAAAATAATAAATTGATTTGTCAAATTAAACTCAAATATAAAAAGGTCTTACGAAAATGCAGAGAAATACCTCTCGCAGGGGGAAAGTATAAGGAATATCAAGCGCTTTGTGATAAATATGTTTGCGCCAGATTAACCGGTGCAACGCAGGGGCTGGTCAGTTTTCAGGATAAGCCGTTCAAAGCCTATTTAAATAAAAAAATGTCAAGAAGAGCCAAGCTGGATATTGCCTATGGCTCCTTGATTTTTATCGAGAAAACCTTTAGCGCAGCCGCGCTGCCACAGCTGTATAACGTGGTGGAGTATGGGCTGACCGTGGCGGAAATTCCGCTGAAAAACGGTAGCCACATTGCGGTGAAATTGCTGGCTTCGCCTTTTCAGGAAGAGGGCGAACTGATGCTATTAATGCTTCAGGATGGAAAACGCATTTACAGCATCTGTTTTTCCTGCACCGAGGATGGCCGGGCTTATATCGGCGGCATTCAGGGAGGGAAGGATATTGCCAATGATGAAATTAAAGTGCTGACTAAAGAGCTGCACGGCACCCGACCGAAAAATTTAATTATCTCTCTGCTATATGGTTTTTTACAGCATAGCGATATTAAAGAGATCTATGCCATCGACTCCGATTTTCACGTCAAAAGCGAGAAAGTACAAACCAGTTATGCTGCGCTGTGGCTGGAAGTCGGGGGCGAAAAACATCGTCGCGGCTGGTATAAATTACCGCCGCAGGAGATCAAAAAAAGTATAGAAGAGGTCAAAAGCAAACATCGCAGTCAGTTTATCAAACGCGAAGGTTTGAAGGAGCTGGCGCAGCTGGAAATGAAGGCTGCTCTGCGGCAAATCAGTGGGTCCCGGCCCGTAAACTAATTTGCACCTACCGGTGTGCTGGCCCACAGGGGGCTGTTGGCCAGCCATCTCCCGCCCGTTTATCCTCCTCTGGTGATTTATCACGCGCTTTATCACCGTTTCTGATGCAACTTCCGTTTATATATTAAAAAATTTTAAACATTTAATGCTGGTTTGTTTTACATAACTTTTACAAATCCATATACTTTATTACGTTCTTCGCTCGGCTCATGAGCGTCCAACCAGGATGTTATGCGGTCTGTATCCGATTTGTTTGGATCGGATGCTGTTAAAAATAAATATATTGGTTATAACGACTAAAGTCGTATGGGATGAGATATGGACGAACAACGAGGTAGCGGCAGGAGGATCTTCTTCACCGTCTACCGGGTTATATTTGTATTACTCAGTTTTTGTACTGGACTCTTTTTCACTTTCTGGGGCGGTAAGCTCCTGACTCTGGGCGGTAGCGCCTGGTACCTGTTGGCTGGAGTGGCCTATCTGCTTATCGCCATCGGATACCTTATCCGCAGTCAATACGTCCTCCCTTTCACCATAGTGACCTTCTTACTGACCCTTGTCTGGGCGCTTTATGAAGTGCAGCTCAGCTACTGGGGACTGATTCCTCGTCTGGTGGTTCCGGCTCTGCTGCTGATGCTAGGCCTGTGGCTGGCCACAACGCTGCCGGTCAAACGCACCGCGGTCCGCTATGCGAACTGGAGCGCCTCGGCGATTTTCATCGCGCTGCTGGCGACGCTGGTCTCGGCGTTTTCTCCCCACGGTGGCATTCATCATGGCGTGGTGAAAGCCGCCGCCGATAGTAAGCCAACCCTCGCTTCCCAAAGCGACAACTGGGAGTTTTTCGCCCGCGATGCCTCAGGTACCCGTTTTGCCCCATACGATGACATTACCCCGGAGAACGTGAAAAACCTGAAGGTGGCGTGGACCTACCACACCGGCCGCCGGGTAAGCGGCCCGGGGATCGGGGTGGATGAGAATACGCCGCTGCAAATTGGCGATACGCTCTACTCCTGTACGCCGCTGAACGTGGTCACCGCCCTGGATGCGGATACCGGGAAAGCGCGCTGGCGCTTTGACCCACACGCGCAGACCGCAGAGCACGTTACCTGCCGCGGCGTCGGCTACTATGATGTGCAAAACGATACGACGCTGACGGCGCAGGAGAAAGCCAGCCCGGACCTGCAGCAGTGTCCGCAGCGGATTCTGGTCTCTACCGTCGATGCGCGCCTGCTGGCGCTGAACGCCAAAACCGGCGAGCTGTGCGATAACTTCGGCCGCCACGGTAGCGTCGATCTCAAGCAGGGGATGGACAACACCGAAAACAGCAAGCGCTACCATCCGACTTCGACGCCGGTGATCATGGGGCATATTGCGATACTGGGCGGCTGGGTTCGCGATATTATTCACGGCGAACCTTCCGGCGTGGTCCGCGCCTTCGATGTGCGCAGCGGCAACGTGGTTTGGGCCTGGGATGTGGGGCAACCGGAAAATGTGACCGATCCGCAAAAAGGGCGGGTGTACACACTCGAAACGCCGAACGTGTGGACGGTTCCGGGCTTTGATAAAGAGCTGAACCTGGTTTATCTGCCGACCGGCAACGGTCCGCCGGATTACTGGGGCGGCGATCGTAATGAGGCCAAAGAGAAGTACGGCTCTTCGGTGGTGGCGGTGGATGCCAGCACCGGTGAAACAAAATGGGTCTTCCAGACCGTTCACCATGATGTCTGGGACTATGATTTGCCGTCTCAGCCGGTGCTGTTCCATATGAAAAATGACCAGGGCGAAGAGGTTCCGGTCCTGATTCAGACCACCAAAACCGGTCAGATCTATGTTCTCGATCGTCGCACGGGCAAACCGGTGACGCGCGTTGAGGAACGGCCGGTAGCGCACGCAGGCGCAGAAGGCGAACGTCTTTCTACCACGCAGCCGTTCTCGACCGGGATGCCGCAGCTCGGCGTTGAGCCGTTAACCGAGAAATCCATGTGGGGCGTGACGCCGTTTGACCAGCTGATGTGCCGCATTGACTTCAAGGAGTCCACCTACCTTGGGATGTATACGCCGCCGTCAGAGAAGCCGTATATCGAATGGCCGAGCCTGTTGGGCGGCATGAACTGGGGCGGCATCACCATCGATGAACGCACCGGGACGCTGTTTGTTAACGACATGCGTATGCCGCTGAGAATGTCTCTGGTGCGTCAGGAAGATATGGCGAAATACAAGGTCTCCACCGACGAAGTCCCGGGCTTTATGGGCACCGTCCGTCCGCAGATCGCCGGGCCATATGGCGGCGTGCGGATCGATATTCTGCAATCCGCGCTGGGGATTCCGTGTAATACGCCGCCGTTCGGCACGATGAGCGCCATCGATCTCAATACTCGTCAGCTGATGTGGCAGGTTCCGATGGGCTCCGTCGAGGATACCGGTCCGCTGGGTCTGAAAACCCACATGCATATCCCGCTGGGTATGCCGACGCTGGGCGGCCCGACCTCGACCGCTTCCGGGCTGATCTTCTTTGCCGGGACCCAGGATAACTACCTGCGGGCGCTGGATTCCGCAACCGGTAAAGAGCTGTGGCGCGCGCGTCTGCCGGTAGGCGCAGTGGCCGCGCCGCTGATCTACAAATCGCCGAAAACGGGCAAGGAGTATGTGGTGATCTCCGCCGGCGGCGCCAGCCACTCCCCGGATGTGGGCGATGATATTATTGCCTATGCGCTGGAAGAGTAGCGCCCTGAAGGCGGCGTATTGAGTTCGCCGCTCCGCCAGGTTAAAACCAGCCAGCGTCATTGCTGACTGGTTTTTTTTTGCCTCAGCTCAGGTGCCGGCCACGTTGACCGACAGTCGCAGGGCCTCGCGCTTTAGCAGGAGGCGACCACCTCATGGCAGGCCACAAAGTGGCCGGCGGCTATCTCACGCAGCGCGGGGATTTCGCGGCGACAGCGGTCGTTAGCGCTCGGGCAGCGTGAAGAAAAACGACAGCCGGGCGGCGGATTCGCGGGATCGGGGATCTCGCCTTGTACAACCGCGACGGGTTCGGCGTGCGGCTCGAGCGTCGGTACCGCCGCCAGCAGCGCCTGGGTGTAAGGGTGGCGCGGTTGGGCAAACAGCGCATCGCGACTGGCGGTCTCCACCAATTGTCCGAGATACATCACCGCCACGTCATCGCAGAGATGCTCAACCACGCCAAGGTCATGGGAGATAAACAGAAAGGTAACGCCGAAATCGTCGCGCAGATCGGAAAACAGGTTGATGATCTGCGCCTGGATAGAGACATCCAGCGCCGAGATCGGCTCGTCGGCAATGATAAAGTCCGGGTTGAGAATCAGCGCCCGGGCAATCCCGATACGCTGGCGCTGACCGCCCGAGAACTCATGTGGAAAGCGATTGTAGTGGTGGGGCGCGAGGCCGCAGATCTGCATGACCGCAATCACCTTGTCATAGAGTTCCGCCCGGCTGCACAGTTTATGCTGCAGCATGGCTTCGCCAATCGCCTCGCCAACGCGAATCCGCGGGTTCAGTGAACTGTAGGGATCCTGAAACACCAGCTGGATTTTAGGGCGTAGCGCCTGCATCTCCTGCGAGGAGAGGGCGGAGAGCTCCCGGCCCCGGTATTTCACGCTACCGGCGCTCTTCTCGTATAGCCCCAGTAGCGTGCGCCCCACGGTCGTTTTCCCGCTGCCGGATTCGCCCACCAGGCCGAAAATGGTCCCCTGGCGGATGCGAAAGCTGACGCCGTCCACCGCCCGTAGCTGCCCGGTTTGCTGGCCAAACAGCCCCTCGCGCAGCGGAAAGTGCTTTTTTAATCCTTCGACTTCAATGACATATTCATGGCTTTCAGTGTTCATGCAACCGGCCCCGCGGATAGGGTGTGAAAGCAGGCGGCCTGCCGCGTTGTTCCCAATAACGGAGGGAGACTCTGGCGGCAGAGTGCGCTGGCCCGCTGGCAGCGGTCGGCAAAGGCGCAGCCGGCCGGCAGGGCGGCCAGATCCGGCACCTGGCCGGGAATTGAGTACAGGCGACGGCGTCGTTCGCCGGGCACCGGACGCGAGGCGATCAGCCCCTGAGTATAGGGATGCTGCGGGTGGCGTAAGATCTCGGCCGTCGGGCCAGACTCGACCACCCGGCCGGCGTACATCACCACCACCTGTTCCGCCATTTGCGCAATCACGCCCAAATCGTGGGTGATCAGCAGCATCGCCATCCGCCTGGACTGCGCCCGATCGCGCAGCAGGCGCAGGATTTGCGCCTGAACGGTGACATCCAGCGCGGTGGTGGGTTCATCGGCGATCAGCAGCTTCGGTTGGCAGCTCAGCGCCATGGCAATCATCACGCGCTGTAGCATCCCGCCGGAAAGCTGGTGCGGGTAGCTGTTCATCAGGCTATCCGCGCGCGCCAGCCCCACTTCGCTTATCAAACGGGTGGCGTGGAGCCAGGCGGCTTTGGGCGTTTCGCCACGGTGGCGAATGAGCGGCTCGCACAGCTGCTCGCCGATGGTCAGCACCGGGTTCAGCGCGGTCATCGGTTCCTGAAAGATCATCGCCAGCTGGTTGCCGCGCAGGTCGGCCATAGGGTTGGCTTTCAGACGCAGCAGGTCCTGCCCGTCAAAGAGGATTTCGCCGCTATCAATACGCGCGGCCTGGGGCGGCAGTAGGCCCATTAAGGCCATGGCGGTGACGCTTTTTCCACAGCCGGATTCGCCGACGATCCCAACGGTCTGGCCGGCATGAATAGCGAACGACACCTCCTGTACCGCCCGCACACGCTGTTTTTCAGCGGCGAAGGAGACCGAGAGTTGTCGGAAAGTGATTAACGGGGCGCTCATTTCAGCCTCTGTTTCATTTTCGGATCCATCGCATCGCGCAGGCCGTCGCCCAGCACGTTAATGGCAATGACGGTGATAAAAATGGCGATACCCGGCGGCATCCATAGCCACGGACGACGCTGGAAATCGATCAGGCTGTTGGCGGCGTCCATCATATTGCCCCAGGAGGGCGTGGGGGGAACCACCCCCAGTCCAAGGTAGCTGAGCGCCGATTCGCTCAGAATGGCATTTGCCACCGCCATGGTGGCCATAACCACCAGAATCGGAATGGTATTGGGCAGCAGATGGCCAAACAGGCGACGGCGCGCGGAGAGGCCCAGCACCCGGGTTGCCAGCATGAAATCACGTTCGCGCAGCGACAGGCATTGACCCCGCACCAGCCGCGCCAGCTTTGGCCACTCCAGCAGGCTGAGCATCACCACGACCATATAGATCCGGGCATCCGGGGAAAAATCGAGTTCGGATAACATCGCGCCAGCGACGATCAGCAGCGGCAGGCCGGGAATCGTCATGACCAGGTCCGCCAGACGCATGATCAGCTTATCGGTCAGGCCGCCGGCATAGCCGGAGACGGCGCCGAGCAGGTAGCCCAGCGCCACCGACAGCAGCATGGTGAGCAGGCCAATAATCAACGAAATACGTCCGGCCATCAGCAGGCGGGTGTAGACATCGCGGCCGAGAAAGTCGGTGCCCAGCCAGTGCTCAGCGCCGGGCGGCTTGTTAATCATCAGGACATCGGTGGCATCATCTTTCCACGGCGACCACAGCGGCCCCAGCACGCACCAGGCGGCCATCACCGCCAGCAGCAGCAGGCAAAACATGGCCAGCCGGTTGCGTTTAAGCGACCGCCAGGCCTGGCGCCACGGTGACGGGGTGATCATAGCGAGCGCCGGAATCTCCGCCTTGCGCAGGCGACGTGGCGTTGAAAACAGAGTGCTAAACATGATTATGACCTCAGCCGAATTCGCGGGTCGGCCCACGCGTAGAGAACATCGGCTATCAGGTTGCCCAGAATGGTGAGCACCGCCAGAAACAGGGTAAATCCCATCAGTACCGGATAATCGCGGGCGGCCAGCGAGTCGATATGAATATGCCCGGCCCCAGGCCAGTTAAAGACCTTTTCCGTGATGATGGCGCCGGAAAACAGTCCCGGTAACTCGAAGCCGAGCAGCGTGATAATGGGCAGCAGCGCATTGCGCAGCGCGTGTTTGAAGATCACCGTCCGTTCATGCAGCCCTTTGGCGCGGGCGGTACGAATAAAATCCATTCTGACCACGTCAAGCATACTGGCGCGGAAGTAGCGCGTCAGGCTGCCGGCCTGCAGCATCACCAGCGCCAGAACCGGCAGCACCAGGTGCGCGGCCACCTGCAGGATATAGCCCCAGCCGCGGTCATCGCTGCCGGTGTTGGTCATTCCGCCAACCGGCAGCCAGTGCAGATCCACGGCGAACCACTTAATCAGCAGCAGACAGAGGAAAAAGGTTGGAAAGGACATCGCGGCAAAGACCGCCACGCTCACCAGGTGGTCAAACAGCGAGTTTGGCTTCATGGCGGAGACGATACCCACCGTCAGGCCGATGCCCCAGTAAAAAACCAGCGCAATGCTTGCCAGCAGGAACGAGTTCCAGATGTACTGGTTTAGCAGCTGGCTGACCGGAATCTGGTACTGCAGCGAGAAACCGAGATCGCCTCGCAGCAGCTGGCCGAGCCAGTGCATATAGCGGGTCAACAGCGGTTGGTCGAGGCCATAGATGGCTTTGAGTTCGGCGGCGCGAGCGGCAGTGAGGGTAATATTACCGTCGATAAAGTCACCGGGCGTTTTGGCAAACAGCATAAAAATAATCAATGAGGCCAGTAGCAGCATCGGCAGCGTTTGCAGCAGCCGTCTCAGGATAAAATTTCTCATAACATTCTCACATCAGCCGCCGGGTTATTCCGGCGGCTGTGATGGTTACCTGGCGATTTTCACATCCGGCAGGCTGCCGGTCAGGCCGTTATAAATATCCGGTTTAAAACCGGATACCCTGGCGCTGCTGGCCGAGAGAATCTGGCGGTAGCCGAGAAGAATGACCGGCGGGTCTTCCGCCAGCACCTGATACAGCTGGTGGTAAATCGGCTTACGTTTTTCGACGTCGAGCACGGCGTTGCCTGCGTTAATCAGCTTATCGACCTGTGGATTGTTATAGCCTGACTCTTTGGCTTCAGTGCTGTAGAAATCCCATACGCCATCGTGCGGATCGTTGAGCGTGCTGGTGCTGAAGGAGGCCAGGTCATAGTTGCCCGCTTTACGCTGGGCCATCAGGGCGTTGAAGTCGACCACCTGCGGCTTGAGCACGACGCCGATCTGCTGCCAGTTCTCTTTGGCAATCGGGATCAGCGCATCGTTGAGCACCTTCTTACTGACCAGCAGCGTCAGCTCCAGACGCTGGCCGTCTTTCACGCGGATGCCGTCCGGACCCGGTTTCCAGCCCGCTTCATCGAGCAGTTTTTTCGCCTGCGCCGGATCGTAGTGATACGGGTTAACCCCCTGCGGATTGTAGGCCCAGGAGATAGGGGCGATCGGTTCAACGGCCACCTTGCCATAGCCCTGGTACACCACATCGATCAGCTTCTGGCGGTCGAGGCCGTAAATCAGCGCCTGACGAACTTTGACATCCTTCAGCGCCGGACGACGGACGTTAAACTCCACCTGGCTGTAATCGCTGGAGCCGTAGAGGTTGATATTGGCGAAGCCGAGCATTCTCAGCTGTTCGATATCGTCCGGGCGCGAGGTAAAGGCGTCGTAGTCGGTTTCGCCGGTCTGGAACAGCTGGAAGTTGGTCGACGGATTGGTGACGCGGTAGATAAAGCGCGGCGTCGGCGGTGTGCCGCGGTAGAAGTGGCTGTTAGCGTGGAAACGAATCTCCTGGCCCGGAATATATTTGTCATAGACGTAAGGACCGTTGCCCAGCGGTTTTCCGTGCAGGGTGCGGAGATAGTCGAGGTTGCCGCGCTGATACTCTTTGCCGTACCAGGCTTTCGACAGCACCGGCCCTCCGATCCGCGAAAGGGTGGTGGCCCCGGGCTGCGTCGTCGTGACCTGCAGGGTCAGCGGGTCGATGACCTTCAGGCCGCTGACGCTGTCGGCTTTCCCGGCTTTATACTCGGCGCCGCCGGCAATGTTGGCGAGGGTAATATCGGTATCGCCGTCATACTTTGGATCCAGCAGCACGGTCAGAGTAAAGGCGACATCTTCCGCGGTGAGCGGCGAGCCGTCGCTGAAGGTCAGATTCGGCCGCAGCTTGATGGTATACACTTTGTTGTCGGCGCTCACTTGCCAGCTTTCGGCCAGGCCAGGGACCAGGTTGCCGTGGCTGTCCCAGTCAATCAGGCGTGAAAAGATGACGTTGGTGACGTTTTCGTCCCAGCCGTTAACGAAGAAGTAGGGGTTAAAGATCCCCTGCGGCTCGGAAATCCCGGCGACGACGGTGTCTTTACGCAGTTTGGCTGCCGCCGGGATCTGGCTGGCATCGGTGGCCGGCGTGATGCCTTCCTGCAAAATATCGTCCGCGCTGGCCACAGAAGAAAATGCCAGCGTGCCGCCGATTAACGCGATTCCAAGAGCGTGTGAAAATCGCGTCCGTTTAGTTTTTAATCCGTGCAGTAATGTGGACAAAAGTGCTCCCTCATCAAATGATTGCGTTGAAATTTACAATTCATGACGAAAGATAAGAGGCGCACCACGGCCTGTCTAACAACGAAAAAATATGATTTATAGCGAATCAGCATTAGCAATAATCTGGCAATAAAATGCCAGATTTTGATTAAGACGTAGAATTTTCCACCGACAGGTCCGTAGCGAGAGTCAGACGGTCCGCGACCCAGCCGTGCTGACCCAGCGCGCGCTCATCCAGCGGCCGGGGCAGCCGGATGCGCAGTTGCCCGATGACCCGCCCCTGAATCTGCTCGCAGTTGCCGTACAGCAGGCGTGCCCCGTCGCCGAGCAAAGCGGCGATGTGGTGTAAATCCGGTTCACCGCCGCTGCTGCCGTCGAAGTGCAGGGTCACCAGCTGCGAGCCGTCCACCGACGACAGGTTCTCGCCGGGACGACCGTGATGCAGCGTACTGGTCATGCTGCGCGTCACCTCGTGTTGCGGGTTGCCAAACACTCGCCACACCTCGCCCTGTTCGATAATGTGCCCGCGCTCCAGCACCGCCACCCGATCGCAGAGCGTGCGGATAACCTCCATTTCATGGGTAATGAGGATAATCGTCAGACCCAGGCGCTGGTTAATCTCTTTCAACAGCTTAAGCACAGAGAGGGTGTTTTCCGGATCGAGCGCCGAGGTTGCCTCGTCGCAAAGCAGAATTTCCGGCTGGGTCACCAGCGCACGAGCGATCCCGGTGCGCTGCTTTTGCCCGCCGGAGAGCTTTGCCGGCCAGCTATCGCGCAGGGCGCCGAGGCCGACCAGTTCCAGCATCTCATCGACCCGACGCTGTCTTTCGGCCCGCGGGACGCCGGCCATCTTGAGCGGCAGCTCGACGTTTTGCGCCACCGTTTTGGTCGACATCAGGTTGAAGTGTTGAAAGATCATCGCCACCCGGCGGCGCAGGTCGCGCATCTGACTGCGTGAATAGCGCAATGTCTGTTCACCGTGAATGGTGATTTCGCCGCTGTCGGCGTTTTCCAGGCGATTAAACAGGCGCAGCAGCGTCGATTTCCCGGCGCCGCTGCGGCCGATAATGCCAAAAATCTCGCCCTGATAGAGCGTCAGGTCAATATTCTGCAGCGCCTGAACGCCGTTAGGGTAGGCTTTGCTTATTCCGCTTAACTGGATATGCGGTACGGCATGAGGATTGTGAGTCACGGTAGTTTGCTCCATCAACCTTGAAAAACCGGCAGCATCAGCGCTGCCGGATACGCTCCGGCGATCAGAAGCCCGGGACGATTTTGCCTTTGTAACGGGTCAGGATAAAATTGCGCACCGCGTCGGAGTGCAGCGCTTTCGCCAGCTTCTGGATCCCCGGATCGTTGAGGTTATCGGGACGGGCCACCAGATACTCGACGTACAGATCGCTGCCTTTTTCCACCAGCAGGGCTTTATCGGTGTCGATCCCTGCTTCCAGCGCATAGTTGGCGAAAATAAACGCCAGATCGACCTGATTCACCGCCCGTGCCAGCATGGCGCCTTCCAGCTCGCGAATTTTAAAATGGTGCGGGTTGGCGACAATATCCCGGGTCGCCGATTGCGGATCCTTCGGATTTTTCAGGGTCAGCAGGCCGGCATCGCTTAACATGACCAGCGCCCGCCCGGTGTTGACCGGATCATTCGGCACCGCGATGGTTGCGCCATCCGGGAGCGCTTTGATGTCGTGGTATTTGCTGGAGTAGGCGCCAAACGGTTCAATATGGACGCCTACCACCGGCACCAGATGGGTATGTCGCGTCTGGTTGTAGTTCTCGAGGAACGGACGGTACTGATAGTAGTTGGCGTCGAGGTTTTTCTCCGCCAGCTGTTGGTTGGGCTGAATAAAGTCGTTAAAGACTTTGATTTTCAAATCAACGCCCTGTTTGGCCAGCTCCGGCTTTACAAACTCAAGGATTTCCGCGTGCGGTACCGGCGTGGCGCCGACGGTCAGCGTCTCATTGGCGGCGACAGAGGCGGAGAAGAGGGTCAGCAGCCCGGCAGCGATAAGGGTTTTTTTCACGATGTTGTTCATGGTTTTTTCCTGGAAAAGTAGCGTGAATGTGTTATTTACGGCTCATGTACCGCACGAGGCGGTCGCCGCTCATCTGTAAAATCTGCACCAGGGCAATCAGCAGCAGGACGGTGACCACCATCACGTCGGTCTGAAAGCGCTGGTAGCCAAAACGAATCGCCAGATCGCCGAGCCCGCCGCCGCCGATAACCCCGGCCATAGAGGTGTAATCCACCAGCAAAATCGCGGTAACGGTGACGGCGGCAAGCAGTCCGCCGCGTGATTCGGGCAGCAGGGTGTGCCAGATCAGCTGCGCGGTATTGCCGCCCATTGACCAGCTGGCCTCCACCAGACCGTGATCCACCTCGCGCAAAGCGCTTTCCACCAGCCGGGCGAAGAAAGGCGCGCAGCCCGCCACCAGCGGCGGAATGGTGCCCTGTACGCCCAGGGAGGTGCCGGTAATTAAGGTGGTGACCGGGATCATGACGATCAGCAAAATAATGAACGGCAGCGAACGCAGGACGTTGACGCAAAGCGACAGCAGGCGATACAGCCGCGGGGCGTGCAGCAGCTGCGGCTGGCCGGTGAGGTAGAGGACAATCCCCAACGGCAGGCCGAACAGTACGGTAAAGCCCAGCGACCAGCCCAGCATGATTAACGTGTCGATGCCCGCCTGGGTCACATCGCTCCAGTCGATATCGGCAAAAAACTCCAGCACGGGGGCCACCTTAGTTCCAGTCGTGACGCTGTGGGCGAATGCCGTTTAATACCCAGTTGCCGAGCAGCTGATATTTCCAGCGTACCGGGTCGTGCAGGGTGTGAACGCGCGCATTGCGCCAGTGGCGATCGAAGTTGTGAAAGTTGCCGGTCGCCCGGGTACCGCTGAGTTCAAACAGGCGGCTGGCGGCGTCAAGGGCGACCTCGGTGGTGAACACTTTGGCGCGGGCAACGGCGATGGAAGCCTGCGCCACATGCTCTTCGCTGAGATCATGTTTAAACCGGTCGAGAACCTTGCCTGCCTGCTCCAGCAGCGCCTCAGCGGCGGCCAGTCGGCTATCAATCTGTCCGATATGGTAGATGGTGAGCGGATCGTCGCTGGCCCGTTCGACGCCGGCATCAATCCACGGTCGGGCGAACTGGCGAACAAAGGTGACCGTGTCGTTGAGGGCCGCGCGGGCGATCCCGGCATCAATCGCGGCGGTGGTGAGCTGCGCGAAGGGGCCGGCGAGCGTCGGCGTGGCATAAGATTTCCACGTCGGGAAAAGATGGAACGGCGCGACCGCCAGATTCTCCGCCAGCACCGTGCCGCTGGCGGTATTCCGCTGTCCAAGGCAGTCCCAGTCATCGAGCACCGTCAAGCCAGCGCTGTCGCGCGGTACGAAGGCCAGCTGCGCGCGATCGTCGGCGTCCAGCGCCAGAATGCCTATCCAGTGGGCGTAGAGCGATCCGGTGCAATAGCCCTTACGTCCGTTGATGTACAGCGTTTCACCGCGGGTTTCCAGGCGGGTGCGGATATCGAGCACCGTTTTGCCGCCGGTCTCGGAGAGCGCGTTGGCAAAACGATACCCCTGTAACACCAGACCAAAAAAGAAGGCCTGCTGCTCTGCGCTGCCCTGCAAACGAATGTCCTCGAGCAGGCAGTAGTGGTTTTGCGGAATTTGTCCGAGCGACGGATCGGCGGCGGAGACCTCGGCACCGCCCCATTGGCGCGGCACCGTGATGCCCCACAGGCCGCTGTTGGAGAAGGTATCGACAATCTCGGGCGCCACCGTCCCGTGACGGTCGCGTTCTGCGGCTCCGGGTTGTAGCCGCTGGGCAATCTCGTGGGCGATGGCGATGGCTTCTTCATCGCTGCTGATGACATGGGCATTCGGCGAATGACGGGTGTAGCTGACAGGCGATTTACTTTCTGACATACGGATTTCTCGTGGTTAACTAAATGGCTATATGCAAAAAATAGATAACTAAATAACCTATAATTCCAATGTGTTATATGTGAATAGCAAAGGCTGTGCCAGTTCGCGGAGAATTTTTAGATGAGTAAAATCAATTGATTACGTTTCTATTTGCCGGAGGGGCTGCTGCAAATGCAGCTGCGGTGATAGCAGGCTGTTGCATTTCCGACAGCCTGCGTCGGGGAAACTTGCTGCAACAAGCGTTATGTAGTTTGATATATATCGAAAAATGATCATCAGAGGATCGGCAATGCATCTGTTTATGTTCTACGTCGGTGGCAATGCGGGTAAATCGAATATTGAAGTCCATGACATTCAGTTTGTGGTGGCGCGAACCCCGGAAGAGGCGTGGCCTGCGCTGCGCGAGGCCTGGTTTGGCGATGCGGATAAAATCCATATTGACGGCTATAGCAGGATCCGCTGGGCCGATGGTTATGAGGTGACTTTGGCCAGAACGCCTGCTCACGACGGGGTGAAGCTGTTCTTTGTTAACGCCGGCGGCTATCGATCCGACACCCTCGCGGAGCTACATGAATTCGGACTGTTTGCGGCGAGTGATGCGCGGGAGGCGAAGGCGAAAGCGCTGCAGACGCTGCTGCGCGGCGCCTGGCAGCAGCATAAGGACAACCTGCAGGCCGTCGATGATTGTCTGCTGCTGGACAAGGTGGGCGACTGGTATCTACACCTGACGCCCAACGCTGCGGGCGAGGCGGCAAAACCCGAGTGGCAAGGCTATCAACCGATTGGGATTTGAAATCCTGTCAGCGCCGGGAGGCATCCTCGCTCATTGCCCGTCAGATTTTGGCCTGATTGACTCGCGTTGAGAGGGCCTGATGGCTCTCTTTACGTTCGCTGTATCGCCCGGCGAGCAGCGGGGTATGGCCTTTCAGCAGCTGGGTTATCTTGAACAGCTCTTCGCTGACGTCGACGATTCTGTCGTACCACGGCGAGGGTTTCATGCGACCCTGTTCATCAAACTCCTGCCAGGCTTTGGGGACAGACGATTGATTCGGGATAGTAAACATCCGCATCCAGCGCCCGAGGATCCGCATCTGATTGACGGCGTTGAACGACTGGGAACCGCCGCACACCTGCATCACCGCCAGCGTTTTGCCCTGAGAAGGGCGGACAGCACCTTCGCTCAGGGGGATCCAGTCAATCTGGGCTTTCATCACCGCGCTCATCGCGCCATGTCGCTCCGGTGAACTCCAGATCATCCCGTCGCACCAGCGCACCCGTTCACGCAGCTCAACCACTTTAGGGTGCGATTCCGGCGCATCATCGGGCAGCGGCAGTCCGGAAGGATTGAAGGTCTGGACGCTGGCGCCCATGGCCGTCAGCAGTCGCCCGGCCTCTTCCGCGGCGAAGCGGCTGAAAGAGCGCTCGCGAAGCGAGCCGTAGAGAATGAGGATGCGCGGTGGCGCCCGATCCGGGAGCTTGTTGGCAAGTTCAAAATCAAAAAATTCATGTTGCAGGGCAGGAAAATCAGCCATGGGGGAACACCTTTTTTTGAGAGCGGTTGTTTCAAAATTAATATATATGATTTAGCATATATGTAAATGTCACGCTAAGGAATCGAAAATGCCGCATCCGCTAGAGGTTTTTAAAATATTGTCTGACGCCACGCGCCTGACGATCGTGATGTTGCTCAGGGAGCAAGGTGAACTGTGCGTCTGCGATATTTGCGCGCTGACAGCGGAATCACAACCCAAAATCTCCCGTCATATGGCGATTCTTCGCGAGGGAGGGCTGGTTCTTGACCGTCGGGAAGGGAAATGGGTGCACTACCGTTTGTCGCCGCATATGCCGGCCTGGGCGGCAGAGATCATCGACAGCGCATGGCGATGCCTGCGTGATGAGGTGCGTGCCCGGGTCGCTGACGCTTCGCCGTCTTCCTGCTGATGGCGGCTTAATATATCTGTTATTACATATTTGATGGGGTGAGGAATGCTGCTCGCAGGGACCATTTTTTTATTGACGTTGCTGCTGGTTATCTGGCAGCCGAAGGGACTCAGTATCGGCTGGAGCGCGAGCCTGGGGGCGGCGCTGGCGCTGGCGTTCGGCGTTATTCATCTGAGCGATATTCCGGTGGTCTGGAATATTGTCTGGAATGCCACGGCGGCGTTTATTGCGGTGATTGTTATCAGTCTGCTGCTGGACGAGTCGGGCTTTTTCTCCTGGGCGGCACTGCACGTTGCCCGCTGGGGGAACGGGCGCGGGCGGAGACTGTTTAGCTGGATAATTCTGCTGGGCGCCGTCGTGGCTGCGCTGTTTGCTAACGATGGCGCGGCGCTGATTCTGACCCCCATTGTTATCGCGATGCTGTCGGCGCTGGGTTTCAGCCAGCGCGCGACGCTGGCCTTTGTGATGGCTGCCGGTTTTGTTGCCGATACCGCCAGCCTGCCGCTGGTGGTGTCGAATCTGGTCAATATTGTTTCGGCCGACTTTTTCCATCTTGGCTTCAGCAGTTATGCGGCTGTTATGGTTCCGGTCGATATCGCGGCGATCCTCGCGACCCTGGCGATGCTGCATCTGGTCTTTCGTCGCGATATTCCAGCGGTCTACGATCTGGCCCTGTTGCCTGAACCGGCCAGCGCGATTAAAGATCGCCCGACGTTCCTGACCGGTTGGGTGGTGCTGGTGGCGCTGCTGGCCGGCTTTTTCATCCTGGAACCGCTGGGGATCCCGGTCAGCGCTATTGCCGCTGCCGGCGCGGCGGTGCTGCTGGCGGTGGCGAAAAAGGGGCGAGTCATTCATACGGGCAACGTGCTGCGCGGCGCGCCGTGGCAAATCGTCATCTTTTCGCTGGGGATGTATCTGGTTGTTTACGGTCTGCGCAATGCCGGGTTAACCGACGCGCTCTCCGGCGTGCTGAATGTGCTGGCGGAAAACGGGCTGTGGGTGGCCACGCTCGGCACCGGGGTGCTGACGGCGGTGCTCTCGTCGCTCATGAATAATATGCCGACGGTGCTGGTCGGAGCGCTATCCATTGATGGCAGCACGGCAACAGGGGTGATTAAAGAGGCGATGATCTACGCCAACGTCATTGGCTGCGATCTGGGGCCAAAAATCACCCCCATCGGCAGCCTTGCGACGCTGCTCTGGCTGCATGTTCTGGCGCAAAAGAACAGAGCCATCTCCTGGGGCTACTATTTCCGTACCGGGATCATCATGACCCTACCGGTACTGCTGGTGACGCTGGCCGCACTCGCTTTGCGTCTCTCTTTTTCTCTGTCGTGAGAACCTGATATGAGCAACACCATCATTTATCACAACCCGGATTGCGGCACGTCGCGCAATACGCTGGCCATGATCCGCAACAGCGGTATTGAGCCGACGATTATCTACTATCTCGACACACCGCCGTCGCGGGAAGAGTTAGTGGGTCTGATTGCGGCGATGGGGATAACGGTGCGCGCGCTGCTGCGTAAAAACGTCGAACCCTACGCGCAGCTGGGGCTCGATGATGAAACCCTTAGCGACGAACGACTGATCGAGAGCATGTTGCAGCAGCCGATCCTGATTAACCGGCCCATCGTGGTCACCCCGTTGGGCACACGCCTTTGTCGTCCGTCGGAAGTGGTGCTGGAGATCCTTACCCAGGCGCAGAAACAGCCGTTTCGTAAGGAGGACGGGGAATGGGTCGTGGCGGCTTCAGACCAGCGGCAGCCATAAGGTATCCGGCTCGGTAAACCCCGCTTCAACCTGGGCGAAAAAACGGCTGGCGTGCAGCCCATCGACAAAAGCGTGGTTGAATTTACCCGCGACCGGAATGACGCCGTTTTTCAGTTTGCCCCAGGTGAGCGCCGGAACCGCCGCGCCCGTATAATACTCGGCCTGGGTGATGGCGCTAAAATGGAGCCACGGTAGACAGCTGGCGCAGAAAAAGTGCTCGCCCTCGACAATCAGCGGCGCCGGATCGGTGGTTTTTGCCGCCTCAATATTCGGCGTCGCCGCGCGGCTAAAGGCGGCGAAGTCGGCGGCATTGTTGCACCACACCTGACGAAACCCTTCCTGGGCGGTCATGACGGGCGTCATCACCGCAATATCATCATATTCAATAATATCGTCGCCTCGCATCCGCTGCTTGAGCTGAGGTACCGCGTTGGCTGCCCGCAGCAGCGCGTAGAGCGCCAGCTGGAAAAAGGAGACCTGGCGATCCTTCGCGCACTCATACAAGCGCTGTGCTTCTACCGGCACGCAGAGGTTAAAGCTGGGGTTGGCAAAAGTGCGATAAAACTCGAAATGATCTCGACGATGCCAGCTCTCTTTATCGATGACATGGTAGGTAGACACGGCGCGTTCCTGCTCAGAATGGGTTGCAGAGATGACTATGCAACGATTTCAATCAGATTGCCATCCGGGTCTTTGATCACCGCTTCATAATAGCCGTCGCCGGTCGTGCGCGGCGGGGAGACTAAAATCCCCTGTGTTTCTGCCCGCTTCGCCAGCGCATCGACCTGCTGCGCGCCGCCGACGGAGATAGCCAGATGAACCCATCCAGTGTGGTTATTGTCCGGCGTGACCGCCTGCAGCCCCGGTTTGCACATCAGCTCAATGGCAATATCTTCGCCAATTTTCACAAAATAAGACTCAAAGCCGGGATTGGTCCGGCTGCAATATTTTTCGTTAATCTGGCCGTTAAAGAAGCTGGTCCAGAAACGGGCCTGTTGTTCAAGCTGGCGGGTCCAGAGCGCGATATGGGCAATTTTCATTTTTACCTCTTTACAGGGTAGGTTGACAGAACCGGGCGGATGCATGATCATGCTCCTTAGTGCTCGGTTAAGATAACTTCAGGAGTTAATGTGCTCGATTATGCAGCTTTCCCTCAGCAACGACAAGCGCTGATTTGTCAGATCCTCCAGGAAAACGGTCGGGTGGTCTGTAGCGAGCTGGCCAGCCGCTTAAACGTCTCCGAGCATACAATTCGCCGCGATCTGCATGAACTTAGCAAAGACGGGTTCTGTAAAAAGGTCTACGGCGGCGCGGTAATGAACCTGCCGGAAGCCGGGGATTACAGCGAGCGGAAAGACAAAAATGCAGCAACAAAACTCAGAATCGCGCAGAAATGCGCAAGGCTGGTGAAGCCCGGCGGCTGCATCTTTATCGATACCGGTACCACCAATCTGGCGATGGCGGAGGCGCTACCAGCCGAACTGGCGTTAACGGTGGTGACCAATTCGCCGGAGATAGCCGCAGAACTACTCAAAAAGCCGCTGTATGACGTGGTGATGCTTGGCGGGCAGGTTCAGCGAGCGTCGGGCGGCTGCGTTGGCGCTTCGGCGGTGGCTCAGCTGCAGGGCGTGCTGTTTGATCAGGGGTTTATCGGCGGCTGCGCGATGGCGCCGGAATCCGGTCTGACCGGATTCGACTATGCCGATTGCGAATTTAAAAAAGCGGTGATTAAACAGTGCAGTGAAATTATCGTCGGCCTGACTTCGGATAAAATTCCGGCGGTGGCCCGTTTTGTCGTCGCCCAAAGCGGCGATATCGATGTGCTGGTGGTGGAGGAGAACATCAGTCGCGAGTATCGCGACACGTTCCGCGAGCACGATATCCGCATTTATACCGTCTGACCCCCGCTAAACGCCGCCGCATCGGCGACAGACCTCCTGCTGAGCCGCGCCATCCGGGCGACGGCTGGCAATTATTAATTTGATAAATTACGTCTTCTCACTTTGATAAAATCACCGTCGTTCGGGCGGTGATACGCTCTCCGCATCCTCTGCTGCGCTGATTTTTCCCCGTCGGTGCCTCTTTTTGCGTTTCCAGTCACAAATAATAACCTGCACCACATCCCGGCGGACTTATGGCACAGATATTGGATTTGTTGTCCCGGACGGGTTTTTCCCGTGGGTGAACGGATACTGCATGCAATGGCTAAGTCTGGTTTGCCATCAACGGACAATAATAAGGGGAATATTATGTGCGCTTTACGTTCAGCGTCGCCGGGACGAGTGGATGGCCTGGCGAAAGTCAAAGGAACGGCCATTTATGGTGATGATATCACCCTGCCAGGTATGCTATTTGGTGTCTGCCGCTATGCGGATATCCCGGCGGGCAAAATTGAACACCTTGATTTGAGCGATGCGCTGGCGGTCGACGGCGTGGTGAAAATTGCCACCTGGCAGGATATTCCTGGTACGCCAGCGGTGGGGGTTATCGTGAAAGATTACCTGCCGATCGTCAAAGATGAGGTGGTCTTTCACGGCGACGTGATTGCCGTGATCGCGGCGACCACCTATGAGGCCGCCTGCGAGGCCGCTGACAAAATACACGTCCGCTATACGCCCTATGCGCCGCTCACCGATGTTGAGCAGGCGCTGGCACCCGGTGCCCGGCTGATCCATCCGCAACGCAGCGACAACATTGCCGCGCATCATCATACGATTAAAGGCGATGTTAATAAGGGGTTCGCCGAGGCTCGCCATGTGCTGGAGCGCGAGTATGAAGTGGGCTTTCAGGAGCATGCGTATATCGAGCCGGAAGTGGTGCTCAGCTGGCTGGATCCCACCGACGGCAGCCTGATCATTTCCGGTTCGATTCAGAATCCGCATCGTGTTCGCGGATTCGTGGCCAAATTTATGGGCTGTCCGCAGAGCTTAATTAATATTAAGCGGGCGGTGATGGGGGGATCGTTTGGCGGTAAAGATGATGTGATCGACCATCTGGCCTGCCGTTCGGCCTTACTGACCCACTTAACCGGTCGCCCGGTGAAATTCGCCTATACCCGCGAACAGTCGATTATCGAGAGCTGCAAACGTCACCCCTATAAAATGAAGTATAAAGTGGGGCTCGATGAGGTCGGGCATATTGTCGCGATGAAGGTCGATATTCTCGCGGACAGCGGCGGCTATGCCGCTTCTTCGCCCTTCGTGACCTGGCGGTCTTCGGTACAGGCCGCGGGTCCTTATCGTATTCCTAATGTCCATATTGATGTGAAAGCGGTCTACACCAACAACAGCTATACCTCGGCGATGCGTGGCTTTGGCTCGCCGCAGGTCGTCTACGCCCATGAATCATTGATGGATGAGATTGCGGAATACCTGGATATTCCACCGCTGAAGCTGCGTGAAAAAAACGCGCTACGACAAGGCGATACTTCGATTACCGGCCAGGTGTTTGATAACCACACCGTTTCGGCAATTGAAGTGTTGAATAAGGCCAGCACGTCGGCAGAATTCATGGCGAAACGCCAGCATTATCGTGTGTTGAATCAACAGGGAGGCGTCTGGCGCTACGGTATTGGCCTGGCGCTGAGCTATCGCGGCTGTTCTATCGGTGCGGAAGGGGTTGATACCTCAACGGCGCTGATTCAGGTCAACGAAGACGGCAGCGTTAACCTTTCGACATCAGTATCAGAAAATGGTCAGGGGTTACAGACCACCATGTCGCTCATTGCCGCCGAAGCGTTTGGTATTGGGCTTGAAGACATTCATTTTAGCGAACCGCCAACCTCGGTAATTGGCGATGGCGGATCCACGGCGGCCACGCGCGGAACGATGGTGGGCGGCGGGGCGATTCTCGATGCGGCAGAGAAGATTAAACGACGCATTCTCAGCGTCGTCGGCGACACGCTTGGCACCTGCGAGCTTGCCGATACCCTCTGGTCAGGTGGGTTGATAATCAATCGCCATGACGAAAGCCGGCGTATTGATTTTAAAAGCGCCGTCAATAAAACCAAATGGGCTAGCGTCAGTCTCACCGAGTATGGCTGGTTCGTCCCACCGCCGATTCACTGGGATGAGGAAAAAGGCTGCGGCAGTCCGTACTTTACCTGGGTGTATGGCTGCCAGGTGGCTGAAGTTCGGGTGAACACCAGTACAGGGAAAACTGAACTCCTGCATGTGACCGCCGCGCACGATGTTGGGCGAATACTCAATCCGGTGGGGTTTGAAGGCCAGGTCTGCGGCGGCGTCGCCCAGGGGTTTGGCTATGCGCTGCTGGAAGATTTCAATATTGAGCACGGCCAGGTGAAGTCAGAAAACTTTGACAGCTACCTCCTGCCGACCATTAAAGATATTCCACGAATGACGGTTATCGGCGTAGAGAATCCCGATCTTGCCGGACCGTACGGTGCGAAAGGAATCGGCGAGCCGGCGACTGAACTGGCGGCGGCAGCTATCAATAATGCGGTCAGCTTCGCGCTGGGGAAACGCTTTAATAAGTTGCCGCTGACCCTTGAGCAGGTGATCCTCGGTTTCAATCTGAAAAAGCCCGCCCGGCAGAGCGAGTTGATGATTGAGCCTGAAAATAAAAAGCAGGTGCTGCGGCTGACCGACGTGACGATAACCCGTCCACAGAATCTGGAACAGGCGCTGACGCTGCTGGCTCAGGAAGGCGTGAGCGCAATAGCGGGAGGGACGGATGTCATTGTGCAAGGGCGCATGCAAACCCGGGCAATGAAGCTGGTGGATATTTCCCGTCTTCAGGAACTGACCGGGATTACAGAAGATCCCCATAGTCATGAGATGGTCATTGGCGCGGCGATGACCTTTAACCGTATCAGCGAGCATCCGCTGCTGCGCGAGCGTTATCCGCTACTGGTTCAGGCCTGTCACACCGTAGGCTCACATCAGATTCGTAACCGCGCCACCATTGGCGGCAATATCGTTAACGCCGCACCCTGTGGCGACTCCATTCCACCGGCGATACTCTACGATGCGAGTATTGTGCTGCATTCTCTGCGCGGCACGCGGCGGATGTCGCTGGGTGAGTTTCTGCTATCTGGCTATAAAACCCAGCGTCAGCCGGATGAGCTGCTGACTCAGGTGATCCTGCCGCCGCCGGCCAGACCGGAGGCCAGAGGTTTCTATCATCAACTGGGGCGACGTAATGCGCTGAATATTACCCGGCAAAGTCTGAGCGCGCTGCTGGCGCTGGATACCAACGGCTGCGTCGACTACTGCCGGCTGGTGGATGGCGCGCTGTTTAGCAAACCGCAGCGCCTGCCTGATGTCGAGCGTTGCCTGATTGGCCAGCGGTTAGAGCATGCATCGATTGACAGCGCTTGTGCGGTTCTGGAAAAGCTGATCGATGCCGCCATAGGCAAACGCTGGTCCGCGGCCTATAAGCAGCCTGTGTTTATCAGTATGTTCCGCGACATGATGGCGCAGGCGAAGCAAGAATTTGATAAATAACCATTAATTAACGGGGCGTGATATCGCCCCGCACAGGATAGCGCAATGAGCACAATCAAAGTGAAGGTCAATGGCAAGCTGGTGGAAGCGAAAGTGGAAGGTCATATGCGGTTGTTGGATCTGGTGCGCGACACTTTGCACCTGAGTGCCACTAAAGAGGGCTGTTCCATCGGGGAGTGCGGCGCCTGTACGGTATTAATGGATGGTCATGCCGTCTGTTCATGTCTGGTTCTGGCCGGGCAGTGCGATGAGGCGGAAATCACCACGCTTGAAGGATTGAACGATAACCCGCTGACGCAAAAACTGCAGCAGGCATTTGTCGAGAAAGGCGGCGTGCAGTGCGGTTTTTGTACTCCTGGCGTACTGGTGAGTACCACGGCGCTGCTGACTAAAGTGCCGCAGCCGACGGATGAACAGTTGAAAGATGTGCTGGAGGGGAATATCTGTCGCTGTACCGGCTATCAACCGATTCTTGATTCTATTCACCATGCTTTAAAGTCATAGATCGTACAACCCGGGCTAAGGTGTAGACACCTGGCCCGGGTTGCTCTCTTTTCTGTCTGATAACCTGACCCGCTGATCTAATCGCTCCTGACGACTCCCGAGAGCGGCCGGATCTTTTCCCCGATAAACGTAGCGCAAGCGGGGAACAGTGTTAACCCATTGCGCTTTCGCGCAGGCGGGCTTTCAGCCTGGTGTACTCATCAATCACATACTGCTCGGCGGCGCGCTGGTCGGCGATGCGCTCAACGTTCACGGCACAGTACTTGTACTCCGGCGTTTTGGTTATCGGGCTTAAGTTCTCCGCTACCAGCTCATTACAGGCGCCAATCCACCACTGATAGGTCATATAGACCGCCCCTTTATTCGGCCGGTCGCTGACCTGCGCGCGGGTGATAATGCGGCCTTTACGTGAGTTCACCCACACCAGCGCCTCATCCTCAATACCCAGTCGCGCGGCATCGGCGGTATTGATTTGCGCATAGCCCGGCTCATCCGCCAGCGTGACCAGCGCCGCGCAGTTGCCGGTCATGGAGCGGCACGAATAGTGGCCTACTTCCCGCACGGTGGAGAGCACCATCGGATACTCGTCGGTGAGCTTATCGATCGGCGCAACCCAGTCGCAGGTGAAGAACTGCGCCAGCCCGTTCGGGGTAGCGAACTTCTCTTTAAACAGATAAGAGGTCCCCTGGTCGGCGTCGGACTCATCGCGGCACGGCCATATCACGTAGCCCAGCTCGCCCATTTTCTCGTAGGTGGCGCCGTAAAAGTTCGGGCACAGATGCCGCAACTCGTCCCAGATCTCCTGGGTGTTGTTATAGTGCATCGGATAGCCCATTCGGGTGGCGATTTCGCTGATGATCTGCCAGTCGGTTTTCAGGTCCCACTTCGGCTCTACCGCCTTAAAGAAGCGCTGGAAGCCGCGGTCCGCTGCGGTATAGACGCCTTCGTGCTCGCCCCACGAGGTGGACGGCAGGATAACGTCGGCCGCCGCGGCGGTTTTGGTCATGAAAATATCCTGGACAATCACCAGCTCCAGCTCTTCAAACGCTTTACGCACGGCAGAGAGCTCGGCGTCGGTCTGCAGCGGATCTTCGCCCATAATGTACGCTGCCCGTACTTCACCGTGCGCCGCGCGGTGCGGCAGCTCGCTGATGCGATAGCCGGTATGCGCCGGCAGGCTCCCGACGCCCCAGGCTCTGGCGAACTTCTCGCGGTTCTCCGGGAATTTCACGTATTGATAGCCTGGATAGGTGTCCGGCAGCGCCCCCATATCGCAGGCGCCCTGCACGTTGTTCTGGCCGCGCACCGGGTTGACGCCGACGCTCGGCTTGCCGAGGTTGCCGGTGAGGATCGCCAGGCTGGTCAGCGAGCGCACGGTCTCCACGCCCTGATAGAACTGGGTCACGCCCATGCCCCACAGGATGGCGGCGGATTTCGCGCCGGCATACATCCGGGCACAGGCGCGGATCGCCTGCGCGCTGACGCCGGTGATGGCTTCCACCGACTCCGGCGTATAGCCTTCGACGATTTTACGATACTCCTCGAAGCCCTCAGAACGGCTGGCGACGAAGGATTTATCGTAGAGATCCTCTTCGATAATGACGTGGCCGATGGCGTTGAGCAGCGCGATGTTGGAGCCGTTTTTCAAGGCAATATGCATATCGGCAATGCGCGCGGTTTCAATCTTGCGCGGATCGCAGACGATAATCTTCGCCCCGTTGCGTTTGGCGTTGATGACGTGATTCGCCACAATAGGGTGTGAGTCGGCCGGATTGTAGCCGAAGATAAAGATGAGATCGGTGTTATCAATCTCCGTGATGGCATTACTCATGGCGCCATTACCGACCGACTGGTGCAGACCTGCAACCGAAGGGCCGTGTCAGACGCGAGCGCAGCAGTCGACGTTATTGGTACCAATAACGGCGCGCGCGAACTTTTGCATCACATAGTTAGTTTCGTTCCCCGTCCCGCGGGACGAACCGGTGGTCTGAATGGCGTCCGGACCGTACTTCGCCTTAATGGCGCTGAGACGGGTCGCGACGTAGTCGAGCGCCTCCTCCCAGGAGACGGATTCCAGTTTTCCGCCACGCTGACGGCGGATCATAGGGGTTTTCAGGCGCGGGGTGAGGATCTGGGTATCGTTAATGAAATCCCAGCCATAATAGCCTTTCAGGCACAGGGTTCCCTGGTTGTTTTTTCCCATTGCCGCTTCGGCACGAAGGATTTTTTCCTCCTCAACGACCAGCCTGATCTTACAGCCAGCTGCGCAATACGGGCATACGGTAATCACCTTTTTCATTATGATAATTTTCCTCGTCAGAACGAAGCGGAGACAGCGCGATTAAAAGAATAACCAAAAGTCGAAGCGGCTATGGAAACTCAAATTAATGGCATATTGCACCGCTGGCAGGCTCAGCAAACAGAGAACCGCGGTGGCGAAAACCAGGCGTAATAACATGATAAGTGCTCCTGAGTTCGCGGAATGAATGCTCCCGGTAGCGGGATGACGGCGTCAGAGTTATGCATTGACGCCGTAGTCTTTCTCGTTATTCATCGTGTTGCTGCTGTTTAACTTTGCGCATCAGTAACCACATGCGCATCGTACGTGGCTGGCGCTTAACCGCCGGGTTCTCGGGAATCAGCCCCGTGTGTTTGTTGTAACCGTTAAAGAACAGATTGAGGGTGACGGCGCTGAACGTGGCCAGCATGATCCCGCTATGCAGTAGCGGCTGCAGTACTGTCGGGAATTTTGAGAAAAAATCATGCGACAGCGTTGGCGTCAGACCCACGCCAAGGCTGATGGCGACGATATAAAGGTTGTAACGATTAGAGGAGTAGTTAATACGCGCCAGAATGCGAATTCCCGTCGCCAGTACCATGCCGAACATGACCAGCCCTGCGCCGCCCAGCACAAACTGCGGGATTGAGGCGACCAGCACCGCCATTTTCGGCACCATCCCGAATATGATCAGAATAGCGCCGGAAGCCACGCAGACCCAGCGGCTGTGAACGCCTGTGACGCTGACCAGCCCGACGTTTTGCGAAAAAGAAGTGTGGGGGAAGCTGTTGAAAACGCCGCCAAACACCGTGCCGATACCGTCAACGCGCAAACCACGAACGATATCCTGCGGCGTCAGCTTGCGGCCCACAATTTCACCCAGCGCCAGGAACATCCCCATCGACTCAATAAAAACGATGATGACCACGGCGGTCATCGTGATAATCGACACCGGATCGAAGACCGGCGTCCCTAACGCCATCGGAGTGACAATTGCGAACCATTTGGCGTCGTACAGGCCGTTGAGGTTGACTTCATTCATCATCATGGAAAGGCCAAAGCCAAAGACGATGCCTAACAGGACGGCGACATTAGACATAAAACCTTTGGCGAAGCGTGTGACCAGCAGGATAAACAGAAGTACGGCGAAGGAGATGCACAGATAAACCGGATTACCATAGTCAGGATTGCCTTTCCCGCCGGCCGCCCAGTCGATCCCGACCTGCATAATGCTCAAACCGATAGAGGTGATCACCACGCCGGTGACCAGCGGTGGAAATAGTGGCATCAGCCGTCCGATGAGAGGGGCGAGCAGGGTGGTGATGATTCCGGCGCCGATCGTCGCACCGAAAATCCCCAGCAGTCCGATGTCAGGGTGTATACCAATGGCCAGCATCGGCGTGACGGCGGCAAAGGTCACTGACATAATGACCGGGAGACGAATCCCCATAAAACGACCGATACCGATACATTGCAGTAGCGTCACGACGCCGCAGCAAAACAGATCGGAGCTGATCAGTAGCGCCACCGTATCCTTACTTAATCCTAGCCGGTCCCCTATCATTAAAGGCACGGCGACGGCACCTGCATACATAACCAGAACGTGTTGCAAACCCAAAACGACCAGCTTCCCCGGCGACAAGACGCGATCCACCTCATCTGTTGTATGGGGGCTGCCAGAGACCGATGGTGGCTGAGAATCAATGGCGCTCATAACTTTGTTCTCCTTATTATCCGACATTTTCCGCCAGTGCTTCCTGAAAGGCGCGACTGGGGAGAAGGATGAGTAACGATTGAATACACCTGAGGGGAATATGCTTAGGGAGTGCCAGTTTTTTGAATTTGAGGCAGAAAGTTGTCGAAATGAGTCGACTGTCACAGAACGCGCCTTTTACGCCGCGACAGGTCAGGATTAAACAACGGATGAGGAAGAGAAGGTTCTCATAATGATAGGAATGAAATCATTATGAATCGCCACATGATTCTGCGCGGCATTTCACTGGAGGTCCCCGGTCGGCGCTGGGAAGGGTGTTTCTTTGAGGCGCTTCTCAAAAATGAACCTGCTACGCGGCAGAACATAAAAAGCGCCTGATTATTGCATCGTGACCCTTGTCATTTTCATAATAATAAAAGGGACGCAAATGAATAGATTTATCGTTGCCGATGCCGCCAGCTGCATTGGCTGCCATGCCTGTGAGATAGCCTGCGTGACTGCGCATCATCAGGATGTCTGGCCGCAGCAGCGTCGTCATTTTCTTCCACGCATCCACATTGTCTTCCACCGTAATGAGAGTCGTGCCGCTACCTGTCATCACTGTAACGATGCGCCCTGCGTAACCTCATGCCCGACGCAGGCGCTCTATTTGGCTAATGACAGTATTCAGCTCCAACAGGCGCAGTGCATCGGCTGTAAAAACTGTGTGATAGCCTGCCCGTTTGGCGCCATCGAAATGACCTCGGCGGCAGCGGATGCGCCGCAGCTGGCGCAGAAGTGCGATTTGTGCAGCGAACATGCCTCGGGTCAGCAGGCCTGCGTGGCAGCCTGCCCGACCCAGGCGTTGACGCTGATGGATGAGGCCGGTATCAACCGGCTGCGCCGCGAACGACAGATTCGTGCGGCCCAGGGGCTGGCGGTGCAGCCTCGTCAGAGGACGCGACGCGAAGCGTTCCTCGATAAATTACCGCGCGTCGGGGCGAAGAAGATCGCTGCCGAAACGCGAAAGACCCATTTTGCCGAAATCTACCACGGGCTTGCGGCCTGCGATGCGGAATACGAAAGTGAACGCTGCCTCTATTGCGCCCAGAAAGCCTGGTGCAACTGGACCTGTCCGCTGCATAACCACATTCCGGATTTTATTCGCCTTGTCAATAAGGGCAATGTCATCGAAGCGGCGGAGCTGTGTCATCAAAGCAGCTCTTTGCCGGAAATTTGCGGCCGGGTTTGTCCGCAGGATCGTCTATGCGAGGGGGCCTGCACACTGAAAAATGAAGGCGGCTCGGTCACCATTGGCAACCTTGAGCGTTATATCACCGACAGTGCGCTGGCGATGGGCTGGCGACCGAGCGTGGGGCATGTCGTGCCGCGTAAGGAGCGGGTGGCGGTCATTGGCGCCGGTCCGGCAGGCCTGGGCTGCGCTGATATTCTGGCACGCGCGGGGGTACAGGTGGAAGTGTTCGACAGGCATCCTGAAATCGGCGGCCTACTCACCTTTGGTATACCGCCCTTCAAGCTCGATAAAAGCATCCTGCGGGTCAGAAGGGAGATCTTCAGTGAGATGGGGATTACTTTTCACCTTAATCATGAAGTGGGGCGCGATGTGGCGTTCAACGACCTGGTTGCCGGTTATGACGCCGTTTTTCTTGGCGTGGGTACCTACGGCCTGATGGCGGCGGGACTGGAAGGGGAAGACGCAGCGGGCGTGATTCAGGCGCTGCCGTTTTTGATTGCCAGCACGCGTGAAGTGATGGGGCTTGAGGAGAGTCCGGAATATCCGCTGACCGAGATTAAAGGTAAACGTGTAGTGGTGCTCGGGGGCGGCGATACGGCGATGGACTGCCTGCGTACGGCGGTCCGTCGCGGCGCAGCCAGCGTAACCTGCGCCTACCGGCGGGATGAACTGAGCATGCCGGGTTCGAAAAAAGAGGTGGTGAACGCTCGTGAAGAAGGGGTGGCGTTTCAGTTCAACGTTCAGCCGCAGTATATTCTGCGTAACCGCAAAGGCCAGGTCAGCGCGGTTGGGATGATCCGCACCGAAATGGGTGAACCCGGCGCGGACGGGCGTCGTCGTCCGCAGCCGCTTGTCGGCTCAGAGTTTGAGCTCCCGGCCGATGTGCTGATCATGGCGTTTGGCTTCCAGGCACATGATATGCCCTGGTTACGCGGGCACGGGATCCAACTTGATCGCTGGGGGCAGATTCGTACCGGTGGTAAAGGTCGCGGCACGACGCAAACCGACAATGACAAAATTTTTGCCGGCGGGGATGCGGTGCATGGCGCCGATTTGGTGGTTACAGCGATGGTGGCCGGGCGCCAGGCGGCTCACGAGATGCTGGATCTGTTCAGGAACAAGGAGGGGATATGACCAGCTTTATCGTCGCCAGTCCACAGGCCTGCATTGGCTGCCGGACCTGTGAAGTCGCCTGCGCCCTGTCGCATGTAGCTGAAGGGGCGGAGTTTCATCCGCGCCTGAAGGTGATGCGTCTCGCTAATCTCAGCGTACCGGTGATGTGTCATCAATGTGAAAACGCGCCCTGCGTGTCTGCCTGTCCGGTTGGCGCGTTAACGATGGGAACCGAGCGGGTTGAAGCCGATGCCGCACGTTGTATCGGCTGCCAGGGGTGCGTGGTAGCCTGTCCTTTTGGGGCAATAACGATTGTGGCCACGGCGGCACATCCGCCGGTGGTGGTGAAGTGCGATCTGTGCGTGGCGCGTGAACAGGGGCCCGCCTGCGTTGATGTTTGCCCGACGGCTGCGCTCAGGGTGATGAGCGCTGAGGCGCTGGCGGCGTTGCAAAAACAGCGTAACGTCGCCACCGCCAGTCTGCTGACGCTGTAGATTTGCTGCAAAAAAAGAACCCGGTGCAGAGACCGGGTTCTTTTTCCTGCCAGAGGCGTCAGGCCAGGGCATCCATTCGCTTCCACATCTTCGCTGCAACCTTTCTGGCTTCGGCAAACACCGGTTCGCAGTCAAAGGTAAACTGACGGTCCTCGTAAACCATGACCCCGTTGACCATGACGCTATGCACGTTGCTGCTCCCCATCCCGAAGGCAATGTGGCCGGCAATATTTTCAGCGATAAACGGTGTGGGCGAGGCGTAATCGCTGATGGTCAGGTCGGCCTTGTAACCGGCTTCAACACGACCAAACTGTGCATTAAAGTTACGACTGAGCAGTTCGTTACCATTGCTCAATGCACGGGCAAAGCTATCCGGCCACAGCGGCCCGCCGGCATCACGGTGCTTGAAGAAGGCAAACTTAAGCTCCTCAAACATATCAGAACCTATACCGTCGGTTCCGAGCGCCAGGTTACGGAACGCCGCCAGACGCTGGTTATAGCCCACATGATTGTTCATGTTAGAACGGGCATTATGTACCAGGAACCCGTCATGCGCATTCAGCAGCTCAATATCCCTGACCGAAAGATACAGCCCGTGGGCGATCAGCGTTTTGCTGTCGAGCAGATCGAAATCAGCCAGCCTGACCAGCAGGTCTTTTGCATAATGATGGTGGCTATGGGAGACATCGTAGCGGTCTTCCGCGGCGTGAATATGCAGCCCGCGGCCGGTTGTCTTCAGGGCCTCGGAGAGCATACTCAGGCCCTCATCCGGGACAGTGAACGGCGCGTGAGCGCCGATATGGGCCTCCACCAGATACGGGGTATCGCCTTTTTCCTTTGCGCTATCTATTTCGCGAGCAAAGCGAATGTTTTCCTCAACGCCAGCCCGTAACTCTCTGACGCCACCGTTGCGATCCGTGGTTTCGAAGCAGGTCATTCCGCGTAGCCCCACCTTCAGAAAGGCCTGACGCAGTTGACTAAGCGACCCGGCAATATAATCCGGAGAGGCGTGGTGGTCGATAACCGCGGTACAGCCGCAGCGAATGGCCTCCAGCGAGCAGATGAGTCCGCTGTAGTACAGCGACTCTTCATCCAGCGCCCGGTCGAGCCGCCACCACAGGTTTTTCAGCGTCGAGATAAAGTCCGGACAGGGGGCGATGTTGGCCTGGATACCGCGTGATAAGCCGGAATAGAAATGGTTGTGGGAACATACGTTGCCAGGCATGACCAGGCGGCCCCGCATCTCTTTGATGCTGGCCTGCGGATAGCGCCGACACTGGTCCGCACCAACATCGATAATCGTCTCATTTTCGATAACGATATCGACATTTTCCACGACTTTTGCCGGGTAAAGTTGCACGACAGTCGCATTTTTTAGAATCAGGATACTCATACTTCGACGCCTCCCAGCAGATAGCGATGGTGGAGATGAACATGGCTGATAATGCGGCACATGTCGGTAAGAGGTGGCGGTACGTCGTTAAGCTGACCGCGTTCGTCGATATTCAGCAGCCAGATCCGATCGTTTTGTCGTACGTGAACCTGGTTCGCTTCGACAAGAAAACCCGGGTTGGTGCTGTTGCCGAAATCCTCGGCCAGGCTAAAGATGGTGATTTTGTCTTTGTATGGTTTGCCCTGCCACGGGCAGAACTGGGCGCAGTTACCGCATTCGTTGCAGAAGGCGTCAAGGTGCAAGGTCTGGTAGCGATTCTGGAACCCGGGTACGGCGATTGAGACGTTGGCGCGGTTTGGACAGACATCCACGCACTTGCTGCAGATGTAGTTGCACTCAAGGCAACGGGAGGCCTCCTGGGCCACGAATGCATCGCGATCGTCTTTGTTTACCCTTGCCACGGCAATGGTTCCTTTACGGCGGTAGACTTCCGCCGGATTGACGTTATTCCAGCGTTTATCACCATGGTGACTGAGGATATTCTCGCGGGCCAGAATCGTATCCGTGGCCCGGCGGGCATTGCCGATTGCGGAAACAATGGAAGAGGGGCCGCGCTGCACATCGCCGATCAGGAAGACGTTGGCCTTACCGGTTTCCCCATTGAGATCGACAACCGGCCAGTCATGTTCATTGAGCGGAATACCCATCGCCGCGAGGGCATCGTGATCCTGCTGCTCGCCGATGGCGGTTATCAGGGTATCGACCTGCAGCGTGCAGGTCTCGGCGGTTTGTACCGGGCGGCGGCGGCCCTTTTCATCGGCTTCGCCGAGAGTCATAACGCGCAGCGTCAAGGTGCCATCGGCGTTAAACTCTTCCGGGTTGTTCAGAAAACGGAACTGAACGCCATCAGCAACGGCTTCTTCATACTCCTCACGCCACGCCGGCATCTCCTGTTGTGAACGGCGATAAACGATGGTGGCCTTCTCCACGCCGGGGACGCGCAGGGCCGCGCGGGCGCAGTCCATTGCGGTATTGCCTGCACCAATAATAGCCACATGTTTCCCCAGCTTCAGGTTGTCGCCGCGGTTATACTCCCGCAAAAACTGTAGTGATTTTAGTACGTTAAGGTTATCACCGCGTAGCGGGACGCCGCTGTTCTTATCGGTACCGGTTCCCACCAGAACGTAGTGAAATCCTTCCTGCTGCAGCTTTTCAACGCTCAGATGCGGATCGCAGCCGTAAACCAGATTCACCCCATGCCGGGTCACGAAATCAATATCATGTTCGATCAGCTCTGCGGGAATACGGAATTGTGGGATGATATTGCGTACCACGCCACCAGCGTTGGCTTCGCGCTCAAAAAGCGTCACCGGATGCCCGGCGCGGGCGAGAAAATACCCGGCGGCCAGTCCTGCCGGACCTGCGCCAATCACGGCTACCGGATGTCTGGTGCCGGAACCTGCGGGTTTATGCCAGCGCTGCTGGTATTCATCCCAGCCTTTCTCAAGGGCGATTTTTTTCAATTCACGAATGTTAAGCGCGCTGTCGTAGTCCAGGCGAGTACAGTTGTACTGACACTGATGATCGCAGATATGACCGGTAATGGCCGGTAGGGCATTGCGCTGGTAAATCAGCTCCAGCGCGTCGGCATAACGCTGTTCGCCCATCAGACGAATATATTCCGGGATATCCTGCTTAATGGCGCAGGCGGTAACGCAGGGGGCGACGTAGCAGTCGGTGAGGGGCAGTTTCTCGCCGACATCAATACGGTCATCGGGTTTCCAGTGTTTCTGGGTGTACGCCATGCTGACGGCTTTTTCTGCCAGCGCATTCAATCTTGCGACGTCCACCCGGGTCATCTTCCAGCCGTCAGACTGCTCAAGTTCGCGCATACATTCGCTAAGCCGCAGGTAGCCTCCCGGTTTCAGTAGGTCCGTCGCCATGGTGATTGGATGTATTCCTGTTGCAAAAATTTCGCGAATATTGAGCTGGCTGGCGCCTCCGGAATAGGAGATTGGCAGCTTGCCGTCAAAAGCGCGGGAAAGAAGAGCGGCAACATTGATGGACAGCGGGAACAGCGCGCGACCGGACATATACATCTCATCTCCCGGCAGCGCACCTTTGTTGTTGACGGTGCCGAGGGTATTGGTGAGCTTCACACCGAAGCCGAGATGTCTCTCTTTTGCCAGTTGCATCAGGCGTTCCAGCATTTCTAATGCCCGATCGATTTTCAGATCGTGGTCAAAGGACTCTTCATTGAGGGCGATATAGCCGAAGCCGCAGGTATCAAGAATTTCGCGTACCCGCGAATAGCCGAGAAGCGTCGGGTTGAGTTTGACGAAGGTATTGAGGTTTTTCTCTTCCAGCATATAGCGACAAATGGCTTCAATTTCGTCCGGCGGACAGCCATGCATCGTCGACAGCGTCACGCCGTGTACCAGGGTGGCGGGGATCCGGTGTGCCAGCGTGTCGAGCCGTGGACGGATATCATCGAACCGAAAGCGGAGAAGGAACTTGTCGTCATGCAGCCAGCGGTCGAGAATATCGCGATAGCGGGAAAATTCGGGTTGCTTGCTGGCGTTCATCATGCAGCTGATGAACTGCTGCATCGGCGGCTGCTTGATACCGTCCAGGTTATAACCCACGCTCATATTGAAAATAAATGATTTGCCGCCCTTCATCGGCGTGAGCGGGAAAATCTCTTCCAGCAGGTGCAGAATAAACCAGGCTTTCAGGTACTCATCAGCAGCCTTTTTCAAGGTAAATTCGGTCGACCATTCAGTATTAAAACATTCATCTTCGGCGTCGATACACGGTTTTTCCAGCTCAAGCCGATCGAGGATCTGCACGGTTTTCAGTTCGATAAACCGACCGCCGGTTAACCAGGAGGTGATAATATTTTGCGCCAGCTGGGTATGCGGTCCGGCGGCAGGTCCAACCGGGGTTGCACAACTCTCGCCGAACACGGTGAGTCGATTTGGGTTTGCCGGCGAGTAAAATTGCTGTTCAGGAATACCAAATATCGAGCGATGGTTTTGGTATTCATCAAAGATACGCGTCAATAATGCCTCAAACGGGACGGGACGCATGATATCTCCCATAACCCTCTCCTTAGATTAATCGGTGAACGAATATTATCGGGAAAGCGATCTTTCCGACGAATTGGGAGAGGTGGAGCAACAATCACACCAGTTATTTAGCCATTAAGCTAAGCGGGTGCGAATCTGTGAGAGAGATCTAAAGTTAACGACGCTTTATGAAATACATCACGTTATGCTAATGCGAATTAAAATCACTCACCAAAATGAACTGTGTTTATTTCTCAAAATCAACGCTTATCTATCACAATGATAATTTACGTTATCGCGATAAGCGCGCCTCATGAGGTGCGATGGCATCGCGACGAGAAACGCGGGCTATTCTGCAGGCGAATAAAATCGGCAGGGGTATCAATATCAAAAATAATTTCCGGATATTCCAGTTCCAGTCGTTGATGCCGACCGCTGAGCAGAGCTTTGCGGACAGATGAACCGTCAGATCGGTTCAGCCGCTGTTGCAAATAGCGGCTGGCAACGAGGATGGGATGGCCCGGTATTCCTTGATAATGCGGAAGGAGCGAACCGTTATAGCGCAACGGCCACATGGTGCGGAACACATCAGCCGTGATACAAGGCAGATCGCCGTGGGTGATAAAGCAGTATTCGCTTGTCACGGCACGGGCCCCGCAAATCACGGATGAGAACAACCCATGTTGATAATCCGCATTATGGGCCAGCGTTATCCTGGGATTGTTGCTATACCGTGTCTGCAGTTCCTGCGCGTGAAAACCCGTCACCAGAATAATACGTGAGCAAAATTGCAGGGCATTTTTAATACTTGCATCAAGTATTGTTCCCTCTTGCCAGGGTAACATCATTTTCCATTGCCCCATTCGGGAGGACAACCCGGCGGCGGTAATAATGCAGTCGATCGGCTTCATAGCTCTCTTTAAATAATGGAAATGAACCTGATTAATGGAAAATATACCGCAAGATGACGCCTTGTTTTGTGATTTGGGTGCGTCTGCCAGCCCGTTACTTATTTCCACCGTCGGCGCTGGCGGCAAAACCAGTACGTTGTTGTGGCTGGCTGAATTATTTGTCCGGGCCGGACGACGGGTCCTGTTGACCACCACCACGCATATGTATCTACCGGCGCAGATGCCGGTTGTTATCTGTCGCGATCCGCGGCGGCTGTCGCCAGTCGTCTGGCAACAGCCGCTGCTGGCCTGTTTTTCCGCATGGCTGCCGCAGGCTGGAAAAGTAAAGGGTTTTACCGGCGAGCAACTCGATGGACTGGTGGCGCAGGCTGACGTCGACGTGGTGCTGGTAGAAGCCGACGGCGCTCACGGTTTTGCACTCAAAGCGCCAAACGAGCATGAACCTTGCATCCCTGATTCAAGTCGCTGCGTCATTGCCGTGACGGGAGGCGGGTTGATTGGGCAATGTATTGGTCCTGGGACGGTTCATCGCTGGCCCTTTTTTTCCCGAATAACCGCCGCCGTACCGGGTGACAGGCTGAGCTGGCCGATGCTGCATCGTTTCATTCAGCATCCTGAAGGGGCCTTTAAAGATACGCCGACGGGTGTCCGGCGCATCTGGTTACTTAATCAGCTTTCTCAAAATGATAATTTGCTGACAGCCGACCTGCTGACCGATGGCGATGTTGATGCCATCTGGGCGGGATCCGTTCAGGCGCGTCCGGCAATCACGCGCAGACGAGTGAGAGAGTGAGATCCACTCTGGGGTGAAAAGGGATAGCCATCGAGGTTGTTATGAATATTTTCTCAGAAGCTGCAAGACTCGAAGAACAGAATCGCCCGTTTGCGCTGGCGCAGATTGTTGACAGCAGAGGCTCAACGCCCAGGCACTCGGCGCAGATGTTGATCCGCGCTGACGGGACCATTGCGGGAACTATAGGCGGCGGGATGGTGGAGCGAAAAGTGATTGATGAGGCACTGGTGGCGCTGGGTGAGAAGGCGTCGCGAATGTTTCACGGCAGGATGGCGCGCAACGGGGCCGATGCCGTTGGCTCTGACTGCGGAGGCGCGATGTCGGTTTATATCAGCGTGCATGGCCTGCGGCCGCGCCTGGTGCTGATTGGCGGCGGACACGTCAACCGCGCAATTGCGCAAATTGCGGCGCTGGTGGGGTTCGAAATCGCCGTTGCCGATATCTATCGGGAGAGCCTCAATCCTGATTTTTTCCCTCCGTCGACCCAGCTGCTGCATGCCGAAACCTTTGGTTCCGCGTTAGAAAAGCTGGACATTCGCCCGGACAACTTTGTTCTCATCGCCACCAACAATAAAGATCGCGAAGCGCTGGATCGGCTGATTACCCAGCCAGTGGCCTGGCTTGGTCTGTTGGCCAGCCGCCGTAAGGTTCAGGTTTTTTTACGTCAACTGCGTGAAAACGGGGTTGCGGAAGAACACATTGCGCGTCTGCATGCGCCGGTGGGCTATAACATTGGCGCAGAGACGCCAAACGAGATTGCTATCAGCGTCCTGGCGGAGATCCTGCAGGTGAAAAATCAGGCCGCTGGTGGCCTGATGATGGCGGTGGATCATCCCTCACAGCATCTGCGGGTCGTGATTCGCGGTGCCGGAGATATTGCTACCGGGGTGGCGCTGCGGCTCTGGCATGCCGGATTTAAGGTGATCATGCTCGAGGTTGAAAAACCGACGGCGATCCGCCGCAGCGTGGCCTTTGCCCAGGCGATATTCGACGGTGAGGTGACGGTAGAGGGCGTTGTCGCCCGGCGCGCAGCGTCGGTACATGAGGCTATTCGTATCGTCGAAAATGGGGCCATCCCGCTTCTGGTCGATCCAGTGTGCCACTCCCTACACGACCTGAGGCCCGCCTGCGTGGTGGATGCGATTCTGGCGAAGGAAAACTTCGGTACTCATTGCGGGCTGGCACCGGCGGTGATCGCGCTTGGCCCCGGTTTCTGTGCCGGAAAAGATTGCCACGCGGTAATTGAAACCCATCGGGGCCACTGGTTAGGTCAGGTGATTTACCACGGCTGCGCTCAGGCAAATACCGGGATCCCGGGCAATATTCAGGGCCACACGTCGCTGAGGGTAATCCGCGCTCCGGTGGCCGGCGTGCTACAGGGGCGGGTGCGGCTGGGAGATATTGTCAACGAAGGGGAGACGATCGCCACCATCGGTGACCGGGAGATTCTGGCCCCGCTGGGCGGGATGGTGCGTGGGTTATTAAACGATGGCCTGGTGGTTAACAGCGGTTTCAAAATCGGTGATATCGATCCGCGCGGCGCAGACGCCGATTATACCAGCGTATCGGATAAGGCCAGGGCGATTGGCGGTGGCGTGCTTGAAGCGCTAATGACGCTAATGCATCGAGGCGTTAAGGCGAAAGAAGCGGTGTTAACGGTCGCCTGAGCCTGATATCCCGTGGGCTGGTCCTGTAAAAATCGCCCGGAACATCACCGGGCGTATCGAGGGTTACTGGTTTTCTCAGACCTTGTTTAACCCGCTATCACGGTTCCGGTTTTGCCTTCAATTCCTTCTTGAGCCTTGCTCAGAACCGTAATCAGTGCTTGACGTCCGGGACGGGAACGCGCGAACGAGGCAGCAGCCTCGACTTTCGGTAACATCGAACCTTTCGCGAAATGGCCTTCGCGAATATAGCGTTCGGCATCGCTGAGCGTGAGCCTGTCCAGCCACTGCTCATCCGCTTTGCCGAAGTTGATGGCGACTTTCTCCACCGCCGTCAGGATAATCAGCATATCGGCGTCAATCATCGCTGCCAGTTTCGCGCTGGCCCAGTCTTTATCAATCACCGCGCTGGCACCCCGCAGGTGGTGGCCTTCACGAATGACGGGGATACCGCCGCCGCCTACGGTAATCACCACATGACCCGCTTCCATCATCGCTTTCACCGTCTCTTTTTCGATGATATCCACCGGTTGTGGCGATGCGACAACGCGGCGGTAGCCGCGGCCGGCATCCTCTTTCATGGTGTACCCCTGGCGGGTCAGCTGCCTGGCGTCTTCTTCGCTAAAAAAGGAGCCGATAGGTTTGGTTGGATGTTTAAATGCGGGGTCGTTGGCGTCCACTTCGACCTGGGTAATCAGCGTTGCCACGGGCACGGTCATTCCTCGGGAAAGGAGTGCTTCACGGAGTGCGTTTTGTAAGTCGTAGCCAATGTAGCCCTGGCTCAGGGCGACGCAGACCGACATTGGCAGCATGGGCGTGTGCGCTTCCGTTTTAGCGGCGGCTTCAAAAGCGAGGTTAATCATCCCCACCTGCGGACCATTTCCGTGAGTCACCACCACCTGGTGTCCCTGCGCAATCAGGTCAACGATGGCCTGCGCGGTTTGTTTAACGGCCTGCATTTGCCCGGCCAGGTCGTCCCCTAAGGCATTTCCGCCAAGGGCGAGAACAATTTTCTTACTCATTCATTCCTCACTTTAGGGTGCATTTCCGCTTACGGGAGCGTTAGCGATTGAAAAGGGATGGCGGCGCAGGAAACGCCCCTGGCCTGCGGTGCCGGTAAAGTGACCGTTATCGAAGATCACTCTGCCGTGAGACAAGGTCTGGCGAATAGCGCCCTGACAGATAAACCCCTCCCACGGGGAATAGTCAGCGTTGTCATGCAGCATTTCATGACGAATGGTGGTAGTCCGACGCGGATCGATGATCGCCACATCGCCATCGGCGCCGGGTGCCAGCAGCCCTTTTTTCGGCCACAGACCGAACAGTTTTGCCGGCGTCGCGCTGGTGAGAGCCACGAAACGTTCCGCCGAAATGCGTCCGGTCATCACCCCGTGGGAGAACAGGAGCAGCAAACGATTTTCGACTCCCGGCAGACCGTTTGGACAGCGGCTGAAATCGCCACCGGAAAGCTGCTGGCGTTGGGCCATGGAGAAAGCACAGTGATCGGTGGCGACAACATCAATCGCGCCATCGCTGATGCCGCACCACAGGGCATCGTTATGCCGGGCATTACGCAGAGGTGGACTGAGCAGAAACTGCAGGGCATCTTCACGCTCATAGCAGCGTTCGTCGAGCAGCAGATACTGTGGGCAGGTTTCTACCCATACCGGCTGATGGCGGGCCTGGGCGAGACGTAGATAGTCCAGACCCAGACTATTGGAGAGATGCACAATGTATAGCGGTGCGTTGCCGGCAAGCTGTGCCAGATTGATCATCCGCGCGATGGCTTCGGCTTCGCACTCAAACGGGCGACTTAAAGCGTGATAGCGCGGGGCGGTCTTACCGGCGGCAAGAAACTCAGCGCGCTTTTGCGCTATAGCGGCATCATTTTCCGGATGTACGGTCGTTAATGCCCCGGCACGCTGTAGATGACGCATCGCCTGCAGCACCTCGTCATCATTGAGTTTGTACTGGTAGGTCAGGTAGAGCTTAAAGCTACTGATCCCCGCCTCGACCATCATCGGGATCTCATCAAGAATCGCGTGATTTATATGCTGGATAACGCCATGAAAACTGTAGTCAATCACCGCTTTATAAGCGGCATATCCGTGGTAGGCCTCCAGCTGGTGGCGTAACCGACAGCCGGCAGGGCCAAAGCCCATATGATCGATGATGGTTGTTGTACCGCCACACGCGGCGGCGCGGGTACCGGTAAAAAAATCATCACAGCTGCGGGCGAGTCCGGTATCAATATTAAAGTGGGTATGAACATCGATGCCGCCGGGCATCACGTAGCAACCTTCGGCATCAATAGTGTCGCAAGGTTGGTCAGGCGTTATCTGGGGGGCCAGGCGGCTGACCAGACCGTTTTCAATGAGCAGATCCTGTTTAGCCCGGCCGTCGGCATTGACGACGATGCCATTTTTAATCAGTACGCGCATAAACACTCCAGACTCCCGTCGCGAAGCGACGGGAGGGGTTGCAGTCAATGATTATTCAGTGGCCAGCCAGCTAAGCGGAATGGCGGCATACATCGCGGCACAGGTCACCAGATGGGATTTCCAGGTCTTCTCATTAGGCGCATGGGCTTCCGGTTCTTTACCTGGCCCAAAACCGATGACCGGAATGCCGTGACGGCCCATGATGGAGACGCCGTTGGTCGAGAAGGTCCATTTATCAACGACCGGCGCTTTACCAAACAGCCCTTCATAGGCATTGCTTAGCGCACGGACGGTGAAGTGGTTTTCTTCCACTTTCCAGGTCGGGAAATAGCACTCGGTCGGGTAGACCAGCCCGGTCCAGGACGGACGGTCATAGTTATACATCGACACCACCGCGCCGGCATTTTGTACGGCGGACAGGGCGCGAATTTCAGCCAGAGCGCCTTCCCAGGTTTCCCCCCAGGTCAGGCGCCGGTCGATGGAGACGGCGCAGCTGTCGGCAACGGCGCAGCGGCTTGGCGAGGTGAAGAAAATTTCGGAAACGGTCAGGGTGCCTTTGCCCAGGAACTCATCATTGCCCAGTTTGTGCGAGAGCTCCTGCAGTTCATTGAGGATTGGTCCCATTTTGAAAATCGCGTTATCGCCGCGTTCCGGCGCGGAACCGTGGCAACTGATGCCCTGGACATCAACGCGAATTTCCATACGCCCGCGCTGACCGCGGTAGATCTGACAATCCGTTGGTTCGGTGCTGACAACAAACTCCGGGCGAATACCTGACTGCTCGATGATGTACTGCCAGCACAGCCCATCGCAATCTTCTTCCTGAACGGTGCCGGTGACCAGCAGGGTGTACTCATCTTCCAGTCCGAGGTCTTTGATAATTTTACCGGCGTAGACCATGGAGGCCATTCCCCCCTCCTGGTCAGACGTTCCACGACCGCCGATTAACTCATCGGTCTCCATGCCTTCATAGGGATCGAAATTCCAGTTCTTGATGTTGCCGATGCCGACGGTATCGATATGTGCGTCCATCGCGACGAGGCGCGGGCCATGGCCGATATAACCAAGAACGTTGCCCATCGGGTCGATGACCACTTTGTCGAAGCCGACCTTTTCCATCTCTTCTTTAATGCGATGGACAACGCGTTTTTCATCACAGCTTTCGCTAGGTATTGCCACCATGTCCCGTAGAAAACGGGTCATGTCCTGCTGGTAGTGGTTTGCTTTTTCAAGAATAAGTTTGAAGGGAATGTGCTTGGCCATGAATCAGTTCTCCAGTTTTTGTTTCCCGCTCAGCGGGATGAATTTGTCAGTGTTCTGAGGAATTATTGGGCTGCCGGATATTTACCTTCCCAGACGACTTCCCGGTAGTGCTCCACATCGGTATCGCCTTCAGTACTGATAACCAGCACCACGGAGCGGCTATCCAGTCCGAGCTTATTCATCAGCGCTTCGCGCTGTGGATGGAAATGTACGGCGGAGAGAATGCCCAGACCGACAGCGCCAGACTCTCCGGAAATCACCCGCGGATCGGTACCGAGAGGATTACCCAGTACGCGCATCCCGAGCGCGGCTACGGCATCCTGACAGGAGATAAACTGGGTGGCGCAGTTGCGCAGAATGTCCCAGCCCAGCGGATTGGGTTCGCCGCAGGCCAGGCCTGCCATAATCGTGGCCATGCTGCCGCCAACGTTGACGATTTGACCTTTGACGCCTGAACGGTAGAGACAATCCGCCAGCTCTGGCTCAACGATAACCGAATGCAGATCGCGTGCGCCGAAGACGTCCACCAGATAACCGAGCACGCCGCCGGCCATCGCGCCGACGCCAGCCTGCAGGAAAACGTGGGTCGGACGAGCAATGCCCATTGCCGCCATCTGCTCTACCGCTTCATCGGCGAGGGTGGCGTAACCTTGCATAATCCAGGTCGGGATTTTGGTATAACCTTCCCAGGCGGTGTCTTGTACCACTTCCCAGCCGTTTTGCCGGGCGGTTTGCATCGTGAAGCGTACGGTATCGTCATAGTTCATCTCGGTGACGATACACCTGGCGCCAAGCCGCAGGATGGCATCAACGCGCTCCTGGGCAGAACCTTTGGGCATATAGATGACGGCATTCTGTCCCAGCTGCTGTGCCGCCCACGCCACGCCGCGTCCGTGGTTACCGTCGGTGGTGGTGGCAAAGGTCATCTTTTCTTTGATGCTGGATTTGAAGGTTGCGAAGGAAAATGCGTTGATATCCAGGTGATATTTTTCGCACAGCAGCTGTGCGATAGCGTAGGCGCCGCCCAGCATTTTGAATGCGTTCAGACCGAAACGCTGCGACTCGTCTTTGACCAGAATCGTACTTACGCCGAACAGAGCAGCCAGCGATTTGAGGGCATACAGCGGCGTCGGTTTATATCCGACGATTTTTTGATGAAAATGTCGTGCCTGTTGCGCCTGCTGGCGCGAAAACAGCGGGGATGTTTCGCCGGTAAAAAAACGGTTTTCGGCAATATCCATTTTCAGTGAGAAAGCAGACATACTCTGTCCTTATCCATCATGCGGAGAGTGTGATGCTGGCCTGCAGGCCAGCCTGATAGGTTACTTGACGCGTTTTTGTGCTTCGTTGAGCAATTGCTCCAGCAGCTGGCCAGGTCTGGCGTATTTGCGGCACAAAATCATGGCGGCGATGATGTATGGCTTCCAGCTGGCTTCTTTGTAGGTGGCGATACGGTATTTTTCGAAGACCGCTTCGGTGACTTCCCCCTCGTCGCAGGAGACGCCGGTGATGTCGGCAGGCAGACAGTGCATATATAGCGCCTCGCCGTTTTTAGTCTGCGCCATCATCTCTTCAGTACAGTGCCAGTCTTTATGGTTGGCGTTTTGCGCCAGGCAGGCCTGCTCCAGCGCTTTTAACCCATCATGATCGTTAGCGCGCAGCAGTTCGGTGCGTTTTTCCATCACCTTATAAGGTGCCCAGGACTTCGGATATACAATGTCCGCATCCTTAAACGCTTCTGCCATATCGGTGACCTGACGGAAGCGGCCGCCAGAAGCTTCGGCGTTGTTTTTCGCCACGTCGATGACGTCCGGAATCAGATCGTAGCCTTCCGGGTGTGCCAGAGTGACGTCCATACCAAAGCGGGTCATCAGACCGATAATTCCCTGAGGCACCGAGAGAGGTTTGCCGTAACTTGGCGAGTAGGCCCAGGTCATGGCGATTTTTTTACCTTTCAGGTTTTCCAGCGATCCAAAATGTTCGCGCAGCCAGGCAAGATCGGCCATTGCCTGCGTCGGGTGGTCGATATCGCACTGCAGGTTAATGAGGGCCGGGCGCTGCGGCAGTACGCCCTGTTGGAATCCGTCGTCCAGCGCGTCGCCGACTTCGCGCATGTAGGCATTGCCGGCGCCAAGATACATGTCGTCGCGAATACCGATAACGTCGGCACAAAATGAGATCATGTTGGCGGTTTCGCGAACGGTTTCGCCGTGGGCAATTTGTGATTTGCCTTCATCAAGGTCCTGCTGCGCGAGACCTAACAAATTCAGCGCTGAGGCATAGGAGAAACGAGTGCGGGTTGAGTTATCGCGAAAAACGGAAATTCCCAGCCCGCTATTAAAGGCCTGGGTGGCAATATTCTCTGCACGCAGCGTCTTTAAGGCTTCGGCAACATCCAGCACCTGTTTCAGCTCATCCGGAGACTGTTCCCACGTCAGCAGGAAGTCTTTATCGTGAAGGTTGGAGTTGAGGTGGTTGATATCCTTAATCAGTTCGTTAACAGTTTTCATTTTTAGGTCCTGGTAGTGAATGACGAGCTTAATGATTGCTGTGCGGTCGGGAGCGGCGAGCGTGAAGTGGCGACGGCCAGCGCTGTATATTCACTAACAATAACTGTGCCAGTTCCTGATAAAGAGTCTGACGTAGAGATAAATGGCTGTGATTATGCGATGACGATCACGTAAACATCGGTGCGCGAGGGGGTGAGGTAAATAAGATTCATTTTCGTTATGCCGGCTGCAATTCGGTTTCTTTTATTCAGCGGCCGCAGAACGGGGAAGAAAAGACAGCTTCATCGTCAAATTGATAAAAAACCGCTGCGAATTCTCATATTGATATGAAAATGTGATATCGCCTCCATATTTCCGTCAAAGAGTGAAAAGGGGATTTTATCTGCATCAATTCCGTTCAACCCTGGAGTAGTATCATCGGGAAAGAATAAAAATAGTTTTCGGTTAGTGAGAGTAAGGGTTCATTATGATTTCCTCTAACACCTTATCCGTATTGATGCAAATTCAACCTACAATTCAACGGTTTGCTCGTATGCTCTCCAGCGTGCTTCAGCTTGAGGTCGAGATTGTCGATAACACACTCTGTCGCGTCGCCGGAACAGGCGCGTACGGGAGATTGCTGGGAAAAAAGTTGAATGAAGATTCGCGACTTTTGCGTTACATAATAGAAACAAAAAAAGACAAAGTTGTTACCCATTCTCGTTTTGATCCTCTTTGTAAAGGATGTGCCAGTAAGGAAAGTTGCAAAGAAAAAGCGTTTCTTGGCACTCCTGTTATTTATCAGGGACAGTGTGTGGGCGTTATTAGCCTTATTGCGTTAACCCGCGAGCAGCAGGAGCGAATTAAAGATAATCTTCACGAATTCTCCGATTACGTTCGCCATGTCTCATCAATATTCGTTTCGCGGCTGCTGGAGGGGCAGGGCAGTAGCGATAATATTCAAAAAATATTTTTGACCATGATTGAGAATATGGATCAGGGGGTGCTGGTGGTCAGCCTCGATCAAAAGATAAAATTTGCCAACCAGACGGCATTAAAGATTCTTGGTGTAAATCAGGGAAATATGGTCGGCAAAACGATTAATTTTCGTCCGTTAACCTTTGAGCATAATTTTGTGCGCGGCCATATGCAGCATGTGATCTCCTTTGATGACAAGAAAGAACTTATTATCGGGCAGCTGCATGCTGTTCAGGATCAGTGGCTATTCTTAATGGCTTTTCATCAATCGCACGCCACGACGGATTTCAGTGCGGCGCAGGACGAGCCGCAGATTGAGCAGCTGATTGGCGAATGTCGCCCGATGCGTCAGTTGAAAAAACTGATAAGCCGCATAGCGCGTGGTCCGTCCAGCGTGATGGTTGCTGGCGAAAGCGGGACCGGAAAAGAGGTTGTCGCCCGCGCCATTCATAAGCTGAGCGACCGACAGGCAAAGCCGTTTATTGCCATCAACTGTGCGGCTATCCCCGAACAGCTGCTGGAGAGCGAGCTGTTCGGTTACGTAAAAGGGGCATTTACCGGCGCGTCGGCCAACGGTAAACCCGGGCTGATACAGGCGGCGAATCACGGTACGCTGTTTCTCGATGAGATTGGCGATATGCCCCTTACGCTGCAGGCAAAGCTGCTGAGAGCAATTGAGTCGCGTGAGATCCAGCCGGTAGGGGCCAGTCACCCGGTTCCGGTCGATATCCGCATTATTTCCGCCACCAACCAAAACCTGGCGCAGTTTATCGCCGAGGGTAAATTTCGTGAGGACCTCTATTACCGGCTTAACGTGATTCCGTTAAGGTTACCGCCGCTACGCGAGCGGCAGGATGACATCGAGCTGCTCATTCACCATTTCCTGCAGCTGCATACCCGCCGTCTTGAGCTGGTCTATCCCGGCGTCTCTCCCGAGGTCATCGGTTTGCTTAAGCGCTATCATTGGCCTGGCAATATCCGCGAGCTGAGCAATTTGATGGAGTACCTGGTCAACGTTGTGCCATCGGGTGAGGTGATTGATGCGTCATTGCTTCCGCCAAACTTAATCTGCAGCGGTAAAACCACCGGGCGGGATGCCAGCCTGCCTGGCGAGATGGCGGAGGTTAAAGAGGAAGAAGGGAGCACGGCGCTGGAAGCGATGGAAAAACAGATGATTCGCGACGCTTTGACTCGCTACAGCAATAAGAAACAGGCGGCGGATGAGCTGGGAATTGGCATTGCCACGCTGTATCGCAAAATTAAAAAGTACGAGCTGATTGGCATCTGATTCTTGAACGGACAAGGATAGCCCTTATGCTAAACGTATGGCGGAGCGGCGGCGGGTTATCACTCTGAGAGCGGTAATTATCAAAATCATCTCTTCCTGACTCAGGCTTGAGGTTTGACGCATTCACTGCTGCCGGTAAAGCTATCGCTTCTGGCTATGAGACCAACAGCAGGCAGTGCTTGCTCGCTTCAGTCTGCATTTTTGTCTATTTTTTAACCAGGTGGCGTCATTATTGCTTTGTAACCCTGTCTTCGGCTGCTGAGGTAGCCGGTTAGCAAACATGATAAGGACAGGATTATGGCGCAACTAAATGAGAATACACCTCCCTTAGCCGTATCACCGATAACACCATTTTTTGCTAAGTCTCGCATCATTGCTCGCCCCGGATTTAACCGTTGGCTGGTGCCACCGGCGGCGTTAGCCGTGCATTTATGCATCGGCATGGCTTACGGTTTTTCCGTCTTCTGGTTGCCAATGTCGCAGTTAATTGGCGGTACACACCCCCTGCAGTGTCCGGCTGAGATGTCATTCTGGCAGCAGCTATTTACCCGAGAATGTGACTGGAAAATTTCGCTGCTGGGTTGGACCTATACCTTGTTTTTTGTTTTCCTTGGCTGCGCCGCGGCACTCTGGGGAAGCTGGCTGGAAAAAGTCGGTCCGCGACTGGTGAGTCTCGTCGCGACGCTGTGCTGGTGCGGCGGGTTGCTGCTCTCCGCTCTCGCCATTTACAGTCATCAACTGTGGCTACTCTGGCTGGGAGCCGGAGTGATTGGTGGTATTGGCCTGGGACTGGGCTACATATCGCCGGTTTCTACGTTACTGCGCTGGTTCCCGGACAAGCGCGGGATGGCTGCTGGCATGGCGATCATGGGCTTCGGCGGCGGGGCACTGGTCGGCGCGCCGTTAGCAAACTGGCTGATGAACTTTTTTGCCGGCCCGCAAGGAAACGGCGTCTGGCAGAGTATCCTGGCGCTGGCGGGGATCTACTCGCTGTTTATGTTGTGCGGTACGTTTGGCTACCGTTTGCCGCCGATGGGCTGGCATCCCTCGGGGGAGAAAGCGCAAAAGGTGATGCGTAATCATTCCACCATACAGGTGCATGTCAGCGTGGCGTGGCGAACGCCCCAGTTCTGGCTGCTGTGGCTGGTGTTGTGGTTGAATGTCACCGCCGGTATCGGCATTTTGGGTATGGCATCGCCCATGCTGCAGGAGATTTTTGCCGGAAAGCTACTCTCGCAGGACCTGAGCTGGAATGAATTAAGTGGCGAACAGCTGAAGCGGATTGCGACGATGGCCGCCGGATTCACCGGCCTGCTCAGTTTGTTTAATATTCTGGGGCGTTTCTTCTGGGCTTCGGTGTCGGATCTGTGCGGCAGAAAGACCACCTTTGCCTTAATTTTTTTGCTAGGGGCGTTGTTCTACGGGACGTTGCCGCTGACCAATCACGGTGGCTATGTGGCGCTTTTCGTCTGCGCGCTGTGCATCATTATTTCGATGTATGGCGGCGGCTTTGCCACCATTCCGGCTTATCTGGCCGATGTATTTGGTTCTCAGATGGTCGGAGCGATTCACGGTCGTCTGTTGACCGCCTGGTCCGCTGCCGGCATTAGCGGCCCGGTGCTGGTGAATTACCTGCGAGAATATCAGCTGGCGCAGGGCATCGCCCCGGCACGGATCTATGATATTACGCTGCTGGTCTTGACGGTATTACTGGTTATGGGTTTCATCTGCAACCAGCTTGTGCGCCCGATTGCGGAAAAATATGCCATGACCGCCGAACAGCAGCAGCAGGCTAAGGGCATGTATACCATTAATGCCAACGCGCAATTGACATGGGAGGCCCGTCCCTCCGTTGTGCTGCTAACGTTAAGCTGGTTTGCTGTGGGGCTACCGCTGCTGTGGGGAATAGGCACGACGATGCAACAGGCAATAAAATTCTTCATCTAGCAGGAGGTAGTGCACGTACCGACTGAACGCAACCGTTGCGCTGTCTGAGGCGTGAGATCCCTTGTATTTTGTCACAGCCCCGCAGAAACGATCGGGGCTGCAACATATAGATTCCATTTGAATAACGATTCCTATTCTCTGCTGCGGTGATACACTGACAAACTGTGATCTTTGTCATACCGTAATTCATACCGAGAAAAGAGACACTGCTATGCAACATATCATTGAGGGTTTCCTCAACTTCCAGAAAGAGATCTTCCCGCAGCGTAAAGAGCTCTTCCGTAGCCTGGCCTCCAGCCAGAATCCCAAAGCGCTGTTTATCTCCTGTTCTGACAGCCGCCTGGTACCGGAACTGGTGACCCAGCAGGAACCTGGACAGCTCTTTGTCATTCGTAACGCGGGGAATATCGTGCCCTCATTCGGACCAGAGCCGGGCGGCGTGTCCGCGACTATTGAATATGCCGTTGTTGCCCTGGGCGTCACCGATATTGTCATCTGTGGCCATTCCAACTGCGGCGCGATGACTGCGGTTGCGACCTGCCAGTGTCTGGATCCGATGCCGGCAGTGGCGCATTGGCTGCGCTATGCCGATGCCGCAAAAGCGGTGGTCGAAAAAGGCACCTGGAACAGTGAAATCGATAAAGTGAATGCGATGGTGCGGGAAAACGTTATCGCACAGCTGAACAACATCAAAACTCACCCGTCGGTTGCCGTCGGTCTGCGTGATAAGGCGCTGCGCCTGCACGGCTGGGTTTACGATATCGAAAGCGGGGCGATTGGCGCGCTGGATAAGAACACCAAAACCTTTGTATCGCTGTCGGAGAACCCGGCTGTCTACTTCGAGTAATTTCTCTCTTCAGGGCAGGGAAGCCCTGTATCTCAGTGTACCGTTTTTGACTCGTCCTCCCGTTCTTATTCCTGTTCTCCCCTCTGTGGCTTTCCTGTCATCTTTGGAATCACCGGCCGTCGCCGCGCATCTGCCATACTCATGACTGCTTTACCATCGTGCAGGAGGGGAATAATGATTAAGCTGTGTAAAACGTGCGGCACGTCGTATGACGAAAGAAGTACACCCATCTTACGCTGCAAGATTTGTGACGATGAACGCCAGTATGTCCCGGTCAGCGGACAGGCGTGGGTAGCCTTCGAGGATCTCATCAGCCATCATACCAACGCCTGGCAACAGCATGACAACACCTTGTTTAGCCTTAAAACCGTTCCCCGGTTCGCTATCAACCAACGCGCGTTTCTGCTCAGAACGCCGCAGGGCAATATTCTGTGGGATTGCATTGCCAATCTCGATGCCGCCACGATGGCGTTGATAGCTGCGCTTGGCGGTATTGATGCCATCGCGATTTCCCATCCTCATTACTACACCACCATGCAGGATTGGGCGGCCGCCTTTGACGCGCCAGTCTATCTGCATGCCAGCGACAGTGAGTGGATCGTGCGCGATAGCCCGGCGATTCGTCTGTGGCAAGGCGATGCGTTTGAGCTATGGCCCTCGGTGCAGCTGTTGCGACTGGGCGGCCACTTCGCCGGGGGAACCGTTCTACACTGGCGCGAGGGCGATGGCACGCTGCTGGTGGGCGACATCCTGCAGGTGACTCCCGGTGCGGATGCGGTCTCTTTTATGTGGAGCTACCCGAATATGCTGCCGCTGCCCGCGTCGGTCATTGAAAACATCATGCAGCGCCTGGCCGGCGTGCGGTTTGCCAGACTGTACGGAGCCTTCGCCGGGCAAAATATGCTGAACAACGCGCATGAAAGGGTACAGCGTTCCGCACAAAAATATCTCGCCTGCCTGCGTGGATGACGCCTGTTAATCGCGATGAGAGGCCCTTTTGCACAGGCCGCTCATCGCCGCCCATTGCCGAAAAGGGCCGCTACCACACCCCGTCGCCGCCATCCGAACACCAGACCTGGCCTGAAGCGAAGGAGCAGGCGCAAATCTTTTCACTGGTGAAAACTTGTCCTGGCAACCAGGCTTTATAAGGCCGGTTGAGGAACCTGCACAGGACTTTTTCCTGCGCCGGCTTATCAGCCACCGCAATCATCCACGTCGCGACCGGAGGTATACATGAGACGATTGATGGCAAATGACGGCGCAAAGCGCGGGAGTCGCCCGGCAAAAGACGACCCGCGCGAACAGGGGGAAATACCGCGTAAACGCGATGATAGCGAGGACCATAAGAAAGATCCTTTTCACCCGGATCCCGGGCAGCGCTAAGATTGATCGTCACAGATCGGTCTGCGGCAAACGCCTGCGGCGACGGGACGCCGGACGGGAAATGGCGCCTGCCATGGCTTCAGCCATCTCGGCACAGGCGGTAATACCCTGCACAAAAGGCCGATCATGCATTAACCACGGCAGCGCCGCGAACGCCACGCGGCCTCGTACCTCCGCAGGCTCCTGTAACGTGTAGTCGTCCCCTACGTCCGGGATCTCATCGCCGGTGGCCTGCAGCTGCTCCCGTAACGTCGGGAAGGGCAGATCTTTTGTTTTTAGCGCTCTTTGCCCGCGTGCATCAATAAAGACATCATAGGTGGCCCGGCTTTCCCGCGTGGCAATCACCGTTTTGTCCTCTTCGATCGCCATCTGGTAATCCTCGCCGAGGGCGAGAATGCGGAGCGCTCCGGCTTCGCGAAGCGCCAGCAGGCGGCGGATCGACTCTGACGGAATAGCGGCGTAATTATCGATGAACACCCGGGCGAGCCCGTCGCTAAAGCGCTGACTATCCCGCGCATCCAGATGCGGGACCATTTCCTGCACGGCCTCATGCAGCCGGAGGATGACATAGCGCCACGGAACGGTGTATTTCTCGCGCTTGTTGCGCTCGACTTCCATAAGATTGGCCTGCGCCCAGTGAAACGGGTCATGTTGGTGTCGTTCACGAAACCACGCGTCGCTGAAGCTATCGGCGTTCAGCGTCGGGAGGGCGATACCGGCACTCCATTGCGGATCGGCGCGCTCGATCTCCTCTGCCATCAACCGGAAAACGCGGTCAAGTAAACCCTCTGAACCGGCGGCAATCGCCTTTTCCAGCGCGTCAGGCGTCACCACCGAAAGCGGTTCATAGGGAATCGGGCAGTAAAAATCCGCTTCCGGCAATATGCCGGAGCGCGACATCAGGACAATATTCAGCGCTTTGCTGGCCGGATTGAGCCTGAACTGCAGCGATCGCGCGGCGGATTCGACAAACTCGCCGTGCTGAACCACCACGGCCATCGCGGCATCAATACCGCTCAACGAGGTACCCATGATACCGACCCTGCATGCCGGGATCTCGGCATCCATCAGGCCGGACCACGGACTGGGGAAAAAGGTACGGGTGGACTCCTCGTCAGCGGGCCAGACGTGGCCCGTGGCGATGACCGCAAGATCGAAACGTTCCGCCGCCGACTCACCTTGTGCCCATAATCTGACGCCTTCTGCCGTGGCCTGCAGGTCGGTGACCTCACAGGATTCATGCACCGTCAGCGAGAAACCCTGTTGTCTGGCTCTGGCTGTCAGGCCGATAAACTGGTCGCGAAAATATTCGCCAAGCAGGATACGCGGAAGAAACTGGCGAACATGCAGCGAATCATAGCTGACGCCATAGCGGGCAAGGTGCTCCTCGCTTTGCTGTTTCAGCCAGTCGATATAGGGACAGAGGATCGGTGGGATTTCAATACTGGCGATATTGGCCAGCATCATGCGCGAGTTTTCTTCGTCGCTGTATGGCATGCCGACGCCGGCCTGACTCGCCTGCTCATAGACCGTCACCGCCAGCGGCTCCGGATATTTTAACAGGGAAAAAAGAGTATAAATCCCGGTGGGGCCTGCGCCGATAATCGCAATTTTCTTCATGCATCATCACCCGTGATAAACGTTCTTCCATTGCCGTTTCCCGCCTGCCGGACGGTCAACCGGGAAAAGCGATCGGCGCCTTAGGTTCAGCAGCGGGAGTCGGGTTTAAGTGTGGTCGAAAACCCCGGCGCCAGCCAGCTGGATGCATGCGGTCTGTACGTCGCTCCCGGCTGTCAGCTGGCGGGCAATAAAAAAGGGGCCTCTGTGCCCCGCAAAAGTTTTCCGCTGTTATATCGCTCAGGGAAAAGGAAACTGTTTCAAGGCCGGATGGGCTTCTGCTATTTCGCTGTGGGCACGAATTGAGTGGAAGTCATCGGCCTTCACCACCTCGGGGATCATCGCCTGAATAAAGGTCCATACCACGGCGCTGGTTACCGAGACCTGATCGAGCGGCGTGTTGAGCGCCCGGCGTTCCAGCGCGGCGTTCCATTCCCGGCAGGCAGACAGTAACTGCCAGGTGATGCGTTCAATCCACGGTTGATACTGTTTCTCTGGCGGCCGTAAGCGGTGTTCGTAAACCTGTTGTACGGCTTTTTCGCTGGCAGCCAGAATCCATCCCAGCGTCTGAAGATCTTCGGCCAGCGCAGGGCCGGCGGCGGGGAGCAATTTACGCTGCAAATCTGCCTGAGATTCGAAGTAATGAAGGATCAGCGTGGAGTCCATCAGCCGAACGGCGTTATCCAGAATCAGCGTAGGCGCCTTGACCACCGGATTGAATTTTGCGAAGGGTTCAACGGCACTAAACACCGACAGCGGCAGGTGTTCAAATTCGACACCGTACAGCGCCAGAGATACCGCGATGCGCCTCACGTAAGGGGAGTCCAACATGCCAATGAGTTTCATCATGATTCCTGTTTTCCTGTCTCTGAAAGGAGAATGCCGGGTCAATCAAGGTGCGCCAGGAAGGATATCACCGTGCGCATTGCCCCTGGCTGCAGAGAGACATTACGCCAGATTGGCGATAACGAATATTACGCATTTCTTACCTGAGATGTCAGAATGACTGACCGGTACTGTCGCCCGAGGTTTACCCTCCTGGACCAGGGTAACGTTGACCTCCAGGAGCCGGAATATAAGGAGCTGCTTCATGTCGGATTACCCACCGATCGCCAGTTTACGGAGCTTTGAGGCCGTTGCCCGACTTGGGAGCGTGACGCAGGCGGCGAAAGAGCTGCATGTCACCCATTCGGCAATCAGTCAGCAAATTAAAGTGCTGGAAGAGATGCTCGGCGTGAGATTGTTTACGCGTCACGGACGCGGAGTGCAGATTAACGAAGAGGGGCGACTGTATGCGATGCATGTCCGCGAGGCGCTGGAACATATCGCGGATGCCACTCGTCTGGTCCACGTTAAGCCGCGGACGACGACGTTAACCCTGGCCACGGTACCGTCTTTTGCCTGCCACTGGCTATTGCCGCGCCTGGATCGCTTTCGCACCAGCTATCCCCATATCACGTTGCGGCTGCTGGCCAGTCTGACGGTCACCAACATGCAGCAGGAGGCGGTGGATATCGCCATTCGCATGGGGAAAGGCGACTGGGAAGGGCTGGAAAGCCGCTATATGTTTGCCGATGAGCTGATTGTGGTGGCCGCGCCGCATTACAACGGCGGCGCGATGCCGGCAACGCCGCAAGAGGTGGCGGCGAGTAAGATTCTATTTTCGATGGAATCCTGGAAAACCTGGTGCCTCAAGGCCGGGCTGGAGCGTGAGATCGTCGCCGGCGGACTCTGTATCAACGACTCGAATCTGGTTCTGGAAGCCGTGCGACTCGGCAATGGCATTGCGCTGGAGCGGCGCTCCCTGGTGCAGGGCGCGATCGATCGAGGAGAGCTGGTCCAGGTCACCGCCTGTTCTGCGCCTTATCCCTGGCCGTACTGGCTGGTCACCCCGCAGCAAAGTGAAAAGAAAACGGAAGTCTCGTTGTTCATCGCCTGGCTGAATGAAGAACTTGCGGCCTGGCGCCAGCGGGAAGATTTGCCGGCGCCGCGATAGCATGGTTCCGGCGCTTGCCAGGGGGCTCAACGGCCGGCGGATCGGGCAAATTCCCGCACCAGCGCCAGAAAGGCGGCCAGCCCGGCGGAGGGGTGACGTCTGCCGGGATAATACAGACACAGGCCGGGAAAAGGGGGCGTCCAGTCGTCCAGTAAACGAATGAGCCGGCCGGCCTCAATATCCTCGATGACATCCTGTTCAAGAAAGAAACCTATTCCCGCATCTTCCAGCACCGCAATCCGCGCCAGCGACGCCTCATCCAGCGTCAGCTGCCCGCGGACATCGACCTGTACCGTTTCTCCTTGCTTCTCAAGATGCCAGCGATAGAGGGAACCATCGGGCAGACGCACCCGGATGCAGGGATGATTGAGCAGATCTGCGGGGGTTTCAGGCCGCTTATGGTGCGAAAGATACTGCGCAGAAGCCACCACGGCATAGCGCTGAGGTTTGCCGAGGGAAAGTGCGATCATATCCTCCGGTATCAGGCTGGCGACCCGTACTCCCATATCGAAGCCTTCCGCAACGATGTCGATCAGCCGGCCATCGGTGACGATATCCACCTGCATTTGCGGATAGCGGCGCAAAAACTCCAGCACGACCCGGGAGAGAAGCGTCCGGGCGGCAAACGGAGGCGTATTGATGCGCAGGACGCCAGAAGGGGTTTCGCTGCGGGAGCGGACAACCTCAAGGGCCTGATGAACGCCCTGCAGCGACGGACCGATGTTATCGATAAACAGGCGACCGGCGTCGGTGAGCCCCACGCTGCGGGTGGTCCGGTTAAATAGACGTACGCCCATTTCGGCTTCAAATCTGGCGATGATATGGCTCAATGCGGTGGTTGATACCCCCAGCTCGATCGCCGCCGCGCGAAAGGTCCCTCGTCGGGCGATGGCCAGAACGGCATCTAAATCCGTCAGCGTGATTCGCGACATTATCCCATTTCCTTCATCATGGCATCCCGGTTTGTCCTGATTGTTTAAATTATAAAGGATTCTTAAAGTTAAGCCGTAGCGTTTAATCACGGGAGATTCACTATGGATACGCCATCAGCAGTACAGGCCTTTTTTGCCGCTGAAGATCTGGAGCGCGTTGTCAGCGCCTTCACCCCGGATGCGGTGGTGAAAGATGAAGGGAATACCTATCGCGGACGGCAGGCCATCCGCGAGTGGCGGGTTGCCGCCAGACAAAAATACCGGTATGTCGCCGAACCTATTGAGACGATAACGCAGGGCGCCAGGGTAAAGGTGCGCGCCAACGTCAGCGGAAATTTCCCCGGCAGCCCGGTCATCCTTAGCTATGTATTTCGCCTGACGGCAGGGCAGATCGATGAGCTGGAGATCGGTGATGAGTGATTTTCTGGCGCTGGAAGGAAAGCGCGTTCTGATTACCTCGGGTACCAAAGGGGCCGGGGCGGCAACCGTGGCGCTGTTTCGCCAGCTGGGGGCGCGAGTGTTAACCTGCGCTCGCCATCCGCCGGACGCTCCTGTTGATGCGCTCTTTGTGACGGCGGATCTCGCCACGGCGAGCGGGTGCGCTCTGCTGGCCGCGGAGGTACAGGAGCAGCTGGGCGGCGTTGATATTATCGTTCATATGCTGGGCGGTTCTTCCTCCCCGGCAGGCGGGTTTGCCGCGCTGAGCGATGAGCTGTGGCAGCAGGAGCTGGATCTCAACCTTTTCCCTGCCCTCAGGCTGGATCGTTTACTGCTTCCCCTCATGCTCAACAGCGGGAAGGGGGTGATTATCCACGTCTCTTCAATCCAAAGAAGGATGCCGCTGCCGGAGTCAACCACGGCCTACGCCGCGGCAAAAGCCGCGCTCTCCACCTACAGTAAAAGCCTGTCGAAAGAGGTTTCCCCCAGGGGCGTTCGTGTTCTGAGCGTGGCCCCCGGCTGGATTGAAACCGAGGCGGCGGTCAGATTTGCGCAGCGGCTCGCGCAGCAGCAGGGGGTTGAGTATGCGCGAGGGAAACAAATCATCATGGACTCATTAGGCGGAATTCCACTCGGTCGTCCGGCGCAACCCGAAGAGGTGGCCAATCTGATTGCGTTTTTAGCCTCCGACCGGGCGGCATCGATAACCGGGGCAGAATACCTCATTGATGGTGGAACCGTACCGACGGTTTAACCATCACCACGGACTGGCAAGGCGCGGCGAAAGGTTTTCTCCTCACTCAGTCTTGATGGCAAGGTATTGCTGCCAGGGCTTCAGAGGGGCGTGGAGCGTGCGAGGCGGGGATCAAAGGTAAAGGGATACTGACGCACGGAGGCCAGGGCCTCGCTGAACGCGGGATGAAGCGGGTTTAAAATGGCGTTGTTTTCATAGGGAATAATGCAGGAGGGAAGCATCAGCGCCAGACCGCTGCCCGACTGTAGCCAGCCGGTGCCCAGATCCATTGTGGAAACGGGCATCGGATTTTCTTGCCAGTTATCCGGTAACCACTGTTTATCGAGGGATTCCACTTCGCTGTTCGGTATCTCGATACTATACAGCTGATACTGGTTGAGGATTGCCTCATTTTTGACGTGAACCAGGATCTCCAGTGACGCCAGGGCAATGGAAGTGGACACATAGACCGCCGGGTGTCCCTGGTGATTCCAGCGCCCGCCGTACTGGTTGGCCCCGCTTCCCGTCCAGGCTTCGCTGGCGTAACGGCCGGTAACCAGACGATAGAAAATCATGCAAAGACGCCGTGTTCCAGGCGACCAATCAGGTCTGTTACTTCTAGCGCGCCGCTCTCGGTAGCAATCAGATCGATGGGGGCGACATTGCCCAGTCCTCTGACCGGCGACTGCAGCCAGTCGTAGGCATCCTGCTTGCTGCCAAAATAGTCGACGGCGGTATCCAGGACCCTGACAAAACGCGCCACACGTTCGCTTTCGCCTGGCGTCAACGTGCCGCCCGCGCTCTTGCGCCGGGCAACGTTGCGCTCATTAATCCCGGTGATGCGCAGAATGTCGGTTTTCGACATTTCCGTCCACTCATGAATATTATCCAGAACGCTGACCGGTAATCCCATACTCAGCAGCTCAATCAACTGCATACCCCGATTCGCCGGTAGCCCGGCATAGCGCCACAGCGCATTATCGGCAGGTTGCTCTGCAGGAACCCAGGTTTTCATCTTCCCTCCTGAATAAGGACATTTGTCATGCTTTATTATAGTCATTTGTCGGGTTGTTGAAAATATAATCGCCGGGCAGGTCATGAGTTGATTGCGGTTTTGTGGCTGGCGGCCCCGAAAACAGTCCGCAGTAAGGACCGTCAGCTGGACGGTCCTCCGGGGTCGTTTTATTCGTCGCGGATTCAACGTTTACTGCTGCAACACTTCAGCAAATTTCGCCAGCCATTGCGGATGGGCGGGCCAGGCAGGGGCGGTGACCAGGTTGCCGTCAACATGCGCCTGATCGATACCGATCTCAGCATAATGCCCGCCGCTGAGCCGTACTTCCGGCGCGCAGGCCGGGTAGGCGCTACAGGTGCGGCCTTTCAGTATTCCGGCGGCGGCCAGAAGCTGCGGGCCGTGGCAAACGGCGGCAATGGGTTTGTGCGCCGCGTCAAACGCCTGAACCAGTTTGAGCACCTCGTCATTCAAGCGCAGATACTCCGGCGCTCGTCCACCGGGGATCAGCAGGGCGTCATAATCCTGTTCTTTTACGGCAGCAAAGTCGGCGTTGAGGACAAAGCGGTGCCCGGGTTTCTCGCTATAGGTCTGGGCACCGTCAAAATCATGGATCGCCGTCATGATATAGTCGCCTTTGCTCTTATCCGGGCAAACCGCGTCAACCTGATGGCCAATCATCTGCAATGCCTGAAACGGCACCATGGTTTCGTAATCTTCGGCATAATCACCAACCAGCATCAGAATTTTTTTGCTCATAAGGGTTGTTCCTCAGGGAATAAAGATGCCTAAGGTATAGTCCAGGGGCGAAGGGAATGCGAACCGCAAGTGGCGTTGTGTGTACTGATACCGCGGTGTTTCGCCTGTGCTCTGCTTTTGGAGCGCGCGCAGCTCTCGGCCTGAGTGACTTTGGTAGACGATAAATGATTGCCGACCTGCGGCAGGGAGCCGGGCAAGGAACTACTGAAGCGTCTGGCCAATCCCGAAACTGTAAGGGCGTGAAATCGTACGCCATATCGCGTTCTTGTAATGCATTAATGTAATTTCTCATCGGTGTGTGCAGATTGACGATGATCTGCGCGTTTTATATTGCTGCCCGGTCCCGTCAGGACAATAATCGCCCATAGAGATGTCTCCTCACTGAATACAGGCCGCCATGATCATAAAAATCGTTTGTCTGAGTCTGCTTTGCATCATCCTGCTCTCCCTTGGCGCCAGCCTGGCCCAGACGATGTATCAGCGGGAGCTACGTCCGCAGGAGGGCTGGTGGTCCGCCCGTCGTGACTCAGCTGGCCTGGCGCCTGATCCCCAGCAAAACGCCCGCCTGGCCATTGTGCAGGTCTACGCTGCGCCCACCTGGGGCTAGAAAGGCGTGGTGGCGGTGCATCCCTGGATTATCTATAAACGCGCCGGGGAAACGGAATATAACCGCTATGAAGTGATTAGCTGGGGAGGCGGGGAGAAGGTGCGCCGTAATAGCAACCCGCCGGATGGCTACTGGTTCGGCGCGAAACCTCGTTTACTGGTGGAGCATCGGGGAGCAGAGGCCGAGGCCATGATCCCGCAGATTGTCGCGGCAATTGCCTCCTACCCCTGGCCGGATACCTACCACGCCTGGCCGGGCCCTAACAGTAACACCTTTCTGGCCCATATTGGCCGCGAGGTGCCCGCGCTCAAACTGGATATGCCGGCCAACGCGGTGGGGAAAGATTTTCGCTCGCTGCTGAATCCCATTGGCCTACCGCCATCCGGGCGCGGGCTGCAGGTGTCGGTGCTGGGTATCGCCGGCGTAACGCTGGGAGCTGAAGAGGGATTTGAACTCAATCTGCTGGGGCTGAACGTCGGCCTGGATTTCACGCCGCTACGTATCCGTCTGCCATTTATTGGCGGACTGGGCCATGACAATTTGTCCAATAACGCTGCGGAACACTCCCGATAAATGGCGACGCTCCCCACCTGCAGCTAAGCCAACATTGCGTATCGCTGCTGCACATTTCTCCTCTACGTGGCTATAAAGGTCGATGTTGGCATTTTAATTGTTATGTTATAACATAACAATTAAAATGCTGTGGTCACGCTGAGTGGCCCGAAATCAGCGGACCAATGACAAATGAAGTACGAGGAGATAAAAGGCAATGTCTGACATCAGCGTAGAAAGACAGGGCGACATGCGTCTGCCGGTGACCGTTCTGTCCGGTTTTCTGGGCGCCGGGAAAACGACCCTGCTCAACCATATTCTGAACAACAGAGAGGGCAGGCGCGTTGCGGTTATCGTCAATGATATGTCGGAGGTCAATATTGATGCCGCTCTGGTCAGGGAAGGGGGCGCCGAACTTTCACGTACCGATGAAAAACTGGTTGAAATGAGTAACGGCTGTATCTGCTGCACGCTGCGGGAAGATCTCCTGCTGGAAGTGAATCGCCTGGCGAAAGAAGGGCGCTTTGATCAGCTGGTTATCGAGTCTACCGGTATTTCTGAACCGCTTCCGGTTGCTGAAACTTTTACCTTTGCCGGCGATGACGGGCAAAGTCTTTCAACCGTGGCGCGTCTTGATACCATGGTGACCGTCGTGGATGCCTTCAATTTTTTGCGTGATTATGACTCTGCAGATAGCCTCCGCTCACGCGGAGAATCACTGGGCGAAGGCGATGAGCGCAGCGTGGTCGACCTGCTCATTGAGCAGATTGAATTCTGCGATGTGCTGGTCCTGAACAAAGTCGATCTGATCGATGACGGGCAACAAGAAAAGTTAACGGCTATTTTGCGCTCTCTGAATCCACGGGCAAAAATAGTTGTTTCGCAGTTTGGTCAGGTAGCACTGGATAAGGTCCTGAATACCCGGCTGTTTGATTTTGATAATGCCGCACAGGCGCCAGGCTGGCTGAAGGAACTACGCGGCGAACATACCCCGGAAACAGAAGAGTATGGGATTAGCAGCTTTGTTTTTCGCGCCCGCCGGCCTTTCCATCCGGCCCGTTTCTGCCAGGTGATGGCACATGAGCTGGCTGGAGTGGTTAGATCGAAAGGATATTTTTGGTTGGCCAGTCGTCCGGAATTTGCCGGCGCCTGGTCCCAGGCCGGTGGCGTGGCGCGTCAGGAACTGGGGGGAATGTGGTGGGCAAGTGTCCCCAGAGAACGCTGGCCTCAGGATGATGAGTCGCTGAAATTTATCCGGGCAAACTGGATGGATGGTGTGGGCGATGCCCGGCAGGAACTGGTGTTTATCGGAATGAATATGGATGAATCAGCACTACGCGCCAGGCTGGGTTCGGCTCTGCTTACGGACGAAGAAATGGCGGAGGGGCCGGGCGAATGGCGTCACTACTCCGACCCGCTTGCGCCCTGGGTTGCCGCATAAGTCAACGCAAGAGACCCGGTAAAAGCCGGCTCTTCATTGCTTCTCTGTGCAATAACGCCGCAGAGACGGCGTGCGTGCGGGAATATTCGTCAAGGGGGGCTGCTGAGAGGATAAACTGGCCCCAGTCCTGTTTCAGGAATGGCCTGAATAACCGCAAGGGAGAGATGAGCGTGTTACAGCGAGAAATGTGCGAAATTCACACCGTTCGATAACCTACAGACGGTTGCTGATGTCTGCGGAATAAAGAATGGTGCGTCCGAGTGGACTCGAACCACCGACCCCCACCATGTCAAGGTGGTGCTCTAACCAACTGAGCTACGGACGCATTATGGTGCGTTTAATTGGACTCGAACCAACGACCCCCACCATGTCAAGGTGGTGCTCTAACCAACTGAGCTATAAACGCATTATGGTGCGTTCAATTGGACTCGAACCAACGACCCCCACCATGTCAAGGTGGTGCTCTAACCAACTGAGCTATGAACGCAATGTTGTGGTGACAACGGGGACGCATATTAGCGATCGGATGGGGTTGTGGCAAGAGGCAAACGTCACTTTTCTTTCAGATCTCACGCGATTGCGGAAGTTTTGCGCATATTGCTCATATTTTACTGATGCTAAAGGATATTTCTTATCCAGTTGCCCTGGTCTCGCTGCGGCGTCGTGCCTGACGCGGCGCGAAGTAAGGCCTGGCGACGCTGTCGGGAGAGAATGAGTGATTCGTCAGGCGAATGGTGCAAGAGGCGTCGCAGACGCGGGGGCCGGAAAAGAGAGGTTACCTGAAAATAAGGCGAAGGGTAAAAAGTGCGCAGAGGACTAACAGGATCAGAATAAGCTCAAAACGATAGCGCTGCAGCATAGTGGCCTCCTGAAATAAAACCGGCGCTGAAACAGCGCCGGTTTATGATTAACTCAACTTAGCGGAAAAATTAAGCAGCCGGTTGGGCAGCCGGTTTAGCGGCCTGATGCTTAGTGGTTTTGTGATGTTTTTTTGCCGCCTGAGCTTTCTGGGCTACCGGTTTAGCCGCCGCTTTGTGGTGTTTTTTAGCGGCCTGGGCTTTCTGGGCTACTGGTTTGGTTGCCGCTTTGTGGTGTTTTTTAGCGGCCTGGGCTTTCTGCTCAGCGGCCGGTTTGGCGGCAGCTTTGTGGTGTTTTTTCGCGGCCTGGGCTTTCTGTTCAGCGGCCGGTTTGGCGGCGGCTTTGTGATGTTTTTTCGCGGCCTGGGCTTTCTGCTCAGCGGCCGGTTTGGCAGCGGCTTTGTGATGTTTTTTATGATGAGTGGTTTTGGCAGTGGTGCTGTGAGTTGCAGCAGCCGGAGCCTGAGTGGTGCTTACTGCATCAGCAGCGAAAGCAGCAGAAGACAGACCCATAGCAGCGGCAACGACCAGAGCTAATACTTTTTTCATTCTGATATCCTCGAAATTATTTCTTCAGTGAACCCCACTGCGGGGCTGTTGAAATCACTATAAGTTTTTCTTTTTCTGGCTTCAGTGAGTGTTTGGTATCGGCGAGTAACGGAATGTACAACGCATAGAGCGGGCGAAAAGCAGGATGCTCCGCTAACGGATTCAGCGTCAGCGGAGGGGGGGGTTAGCGACGCAGTGTATCGGACAGCGTCGTGAGCAGCGTCGGGCGGGTCATTCGTACGCAATAGGCAGGCTGGCCGCGTTCAAAACGCCATCCCTCGGACAGTGGTCCGGCGTCTACGGTGTCAAAGCCAAATGCCTCGTACAGCGCGGCGGCGATCGCTTTTCCTTTTTCACTATCGCCTGCCAACGGCAGCGCCCGACGATTTTCCGCGCCCGCGGGCAGTCCATCGCTTTCCAGCTGGGTCATGGGAATCGCGTTAAACGCTTTGGTGACGGTAGCGGCAGGCAGGATTTGGGCGAGCAATTCGCTGGTGGTGGTTTCTCCTGACTCCAGCGCCTCGATCGGGCCGTCACGCTCGGGATAGTAATTCACTGCATCAATGACATGTTTATCCTGAATTCCGCTGACCGGCAGCGAATGGATGGCGCTGAGCGGCACGGCAATGACCACCACCTCGCCAAATTCGGCAGCTTCCTCTGCGCTGCCGACCTGACAGCCAATCATCGGCCCCAGGCTGAAAAGCGTCTGGGGCCCTCGTGAGTTACTCAACATAACGTCGTGACCGGCGGCAAGCGCCAGCTTCGCGACAGACCGGCCAACGAATCCGGCGCCGATAATGCCAATCTTCATTTTCAACTCCTTACGAATGATCTGAGAGTGTTGATAAATTTAATTCCATCCCCGCAGAAGATAAATCGTAAGATAGTGGAATGATAAACAACTCAAATGAGTGAATCATGGACCAGCTCACCAGTATCAGGGTTTTCGTGAAGGCGGCTGAAACGGGGTCGTTTGCCGCCGCTGCCGGACAGCTGCGACTTTCGCCGCAGATGGTCGCCCGACACGTGGCGGCGCTTGAAGCACACCTCGGCACTTCATTAATCGCCCGCACCACGCGGCGACAGACGCTCACCGATATCGGGCGTAGCTATTATGAACGCTGCCGCGTGGTACTGGCGGAGATCGCTGAGGCGGACGCGGTGGCACAGGAGATGAAAGCGACACCTTCAGGCATCATCCGGGTGAATGCGCCGGTCACGTTTGGATCGCATGCGCTCGCGGCCTTTATTACCGACTATCTTGCCCGCTATCCTGACGTTCAGGTTGAACTGACGTTGAGCGACCGCATTGTCGACCCGATTGAAGAGGAGTTTGAGGTGATCGTGCGCATCGGTGAGCTGGCCGACAGCTCGATGGTGGCGTGGCCTCTGCTGCCATACCGGCTGATTGCCTGCGCGTCACCGGACTATATTTTGCGTCACGGCGAACCGCAGACGCCGACCGATCTTCAACATCATGCGTGTCTGGTTTATGGACATTGGTCGGCGGGCAGCGCCTGCCGGTGGCGATTTGAGAAACAGGGGGAGATGTTCGAGGTCAAACCCTCCGGGCGGTTTCGCGCGAATGACTGGAAGGCGCTGATGAATGCGGCTATCGCCGGGCACGGTATTACCCTCGGGCCGGAAGATGTGTTGAAAACCGAAGTGGAGCGGGGGAGCCTGGTACAGGTTTTAGCCGGATTCTCAGGACCGGCGCGGCCCATGCATATTCTGGTACCGGCCGGACGTCGGCGGACGACGAAAATTAAATGCTTTGTTGACGCATTAAGAGCTGCGCTGGGCCCGCGCTGAATCCGTACGACGGTGAGAAGCGGCACCCCGGGAACAGGATGCCGCTGGGCGTTAGCGCGCCGCGCGTTGCAAAATCACGCTGGACGGCTGACGCTGCAGGAAACGCATCCGCAGCATCATCATCACCGCTGCCGAGGTGAGCCCGATAATAAATCCGCACCAGAAACCCGCGGGACCCATACGCGGAACCAGCGTATCTGTTAAGGCCAGCAGGTAGCCGCTCGGCAGTCCCAGCACCCAGTACGCGGTAAACGTAATAAAGAAGATCGAACGCGTATCTTTATAGCCGCGCAGAATCCCGCTACCAATCACCTGGACGGAGTCGGAGATCTGATATATCGCGGCCAGCAGCATCAGCTGGGAAGCCAGCAGGACCACCTCCGGATTGTCGTTATACAGCAGCGCAATCTGCTTACGCATCAGGATGGTGAAAATCGCCGTGATCACGGCCATGCAGACGCCAACGCCAACCCCGGTTCTGGCAGAAACCTGCGCATCGAGGGTGGAACCCTGCCCAAGACGGAAGCCGACGCGGATGGTGACCGCTGCCGCCAGCGAAAGGGGTAAAACGAACATCAGCGAACTGAAGTTCAGGGCTATCTGATGGCCCGCGACGTCCACAATGCCCAATGGAGAAACCAGCAGCGCAACGACCGCAAACAGAGTGACTTCGAAAAACAGCGCCAGCGCAATCGGCAGTCCCAGCTGCACCAGGCGTTTAAGCACGTTCAAGTCCGGTCCGCTGAAGCCTTCATCGCTACGGATATCGCGCATAGAACGGGCGCGACGTACCCAGGAGATCATGCAGAAGAACATCACCCAGTAAACGGATGCCGTCGCCACGCCGCAGCCGATGCCGCCCAGCTCAGGCATGCCAAAGTGGCCGTAGATAAAGATATAGTTAACGGGAATATTGACCAGCAGGCCGATAAATCCCATCACCATCCCCGGTTTGGTTTTCGCCAGGCCTTCGCACTGGTTACGAGCGACCTGGAAGAAGAGGTAGCCGGGGGCGCCCCACAGCAGCGCGCGCAGGTAGCCTACCGCTTTTTCAGCGAGGGCCGGGTCGATATTGTGCATCGAGCTGATGATGTACCCGGCGTTCCACAGCACGACCATAACCAGCAGCGAAACGAATCCCGCCAGCCAGAACCCCTGACGAACCTGATGGGCAATGCGGTCGCGGCGGCCGGAGCCGTTTAGCTGGGCGATAACCGGCGTCAGCGCCAGCAGCAGACCGTGGCCAAAGAGAATTGCGGGGAGCCAGATAGAGGTCCCAATCGCGACGGCAGCCATATCGGTGGCGCTATAGCCACCCGCCATCACGGTATCGACAAAGCCCATAGAGGTCTGGGCGACCTGTGCCAGGATCACAGGAATGGCCAGGGCTAATAACTGACGCGCTTCAATAAAATACTTCTGCACGTGAACACCTTTATATTGTTGTTATTTTGAGACTAAAAAAGCCGCCGTAATTGGCAGCAAGAAGAAAGAGCTGAGGGGTTTTCCAGTCTATTGTAGCGATGATGCGCCATTAAGCCAGTGAAAAAATGGTAGGGCACGATGCGCGCTGGCAACCTGTTTTGCCAACTGGTATTGTTCCCGACAGGTATAACGGTAATGATACCGTCACGAAAGTCTACAGGAGTAAAGCATGTTTACTGGCATTGTGCAGGGGACCGCTAAAGTGGTGTCCATCGATGAAAAACCCAATTTTCGCACCCATGTGGTGGAGCTGCCTGAGCATATGCTTGCCGGCATCGAGACCGGGGCATCGGTGGCGCACAATGGTTGCTGCCTTACAGTCACCGAAATTGACGGTCCGCGTATCAGTTTTGACCTGATGAAAGAGACGCTGCGTATTACCAACCTCGGCGCGGTAGAGGTGGGGGACGTGGTGAACGTGGAACGAGCGGCAAAATTCAGCGATGAGATCGGCGGTCATCTGATGTCCGGTCATATTATGACCACGGCGGAAATCGTCAAGATCCTGACCTCGGAAAATAACCGCCAGATCTGGTTTAAGGTTCAGGACCCGACGCTGATGAAATATATCCTCTATAAAGGATTCATCGGCGTTGACGGGATCAGCCTGACGGTCGGAGAAGTGACCCCGACGCGTTTTTGCGTGCATTTGATCCCGGAAACGCTGCAGCGCACCACGCTTGGCATTAAAAAACTCGGCGATCGGGTGAATATTGAGATCGACCCGCAAACGCAGGCGGTAGTGGATACCGTGGAACGTGTGCTGGCGGCCAAAGAAGCGGCACAACACCTGAGCGATGAATGATCGGGCGCCGCCGCCGGATGAAGCATAAAAGAAAAGAATATCCCCCGTTTTAACGGGGGATATTTTTAGCGGGCGACGCGAAGGCCGTTTTCAACACCGCGAGAAAAGACCACCTGCCAGAGCTGAATATCGCGCGCGCGAAAAGCCCCCGCGCAGGCGTTCAGATAATAACTAAACATACGTTTAAACCGTTCCGAATAGTTATCGGCGATATCGGGCCAGCTGGCCAGGAAACGTTCGTACCAGGCCATCAGCGTAGTATCGTAATCGGCGCCGATATTATGCCAGTCTTCCATCACAAAATGGGATTCGCTGGCTTGCGCGATATGACGAACCGAAGGCAGACAACCGTTGGGGAAAATATATTTATTGATCCACGGATCGACGCTGTGGTCCGTTTTTTTGGAGCCAATGGTGTGCAATAAAAAACGGCCGTCAGGTTTCAAATTACGATCCACCACTTCAAAATAGGTGGCGTAATTTTTAGGTCCCACGTGTTCAAACATCCCGACGGAAACAATGCGATCAAAGTGGTCATGCAGATCGCGATAGTCCTGCAGCAAAATGGTGACGTCTAACCCTTCGCATCTTTGCTGGGCCATTTTTTGCTGCTCGGCAGAAATGGTCACGCCGACTACGCTAACGTGATAATTTTTGGCCATATAGTAAGCCAGACCACCCCAGCCGCAGCCAATGTCCAGCACCCGCATCCCCGGTTCCAGCTGCAGCTTGCGACAAATAAGATCTAATTTTGCCACCTGCGCCTCTTCCAGCGATTGCGCCTCTTTCCAGTAGGCGCAGGAATATTGCATATAGGGGTCGAGCATACGGCTGAAAAGATCGTTGCCGAGGTCGTAATGTTCTTTTCCGACAATCCAGGAGCGCTTTTTACTTTGTAGATTAAACAGGCGAGCACCTGCGATGCGCAACGTATCTTTGAGATGATGCGGGAGCTGATTTTCCAGCCCGGCGCGCAGTACTTTATGGAAGAATATATCCAGCCGTTCACAATCCCACCAGCCGTCCATATAGCTTTCGCCTAACCCCAGCGAGCCTTCCTGTAAAACGCGTTTAAAAAAGAGCGGATTGTTAATCCGCAGATCGGAGGGGGCGGGGCCATTGACCTCAATGCCCGCGCGACCGAGCAATTCGGTTGCAATTCGGTACCAGTCGTCGTTTGGTACGCTTACTTCTTCTATACACGATGAACTCATAGCTTCTCCATCACGCCCAAGTGATCAGAACCTTAAAACAGCGTAGACGCTTTTTTGGCTTTGTGAGAAATCTCACGGAATATCCGTGAAGCTGCTATCCGACGTAGAACAGAGGAAGGGCGATAACCCTTGCCGAAAGGCCTTCCATGGTGAAACGGGACGCATCCTGCTGCCGTTAATCGTAAAAAATATTTTATTTATGTGAAGCCGGTTCAGTATAGGCCGCTGAAATCCGGCTTTCAATAAAAATATATTAGCAGGCTAATTACTGAGCCTTAACATCGCCGAAACGCGTTTATGCATGCGACGATTCGGTAGTCAGGCAGGCGCTGTGACGCTGCATAAAATAACCCAGCCCGGCCAGCACGATCGAGACCAGCATCACGCTGGTGGTGGTGAGCAGCGGTGTGGCAATCAGCGCGGAGACCAGCAGACTGGTCAGGAAGCACAGACCAAGCTGCAGCGTATTCTGCAGCGCGGCGGCACGGCCGGTCGCCTGCGGGAACGGCTTCAGCGCCTGGGCGACAACAATCGGGTAAATCCCGCCATTGACAACGGCCATCACGCAGAAGGGAATCATCACCGCAATGATTGAGACATCTTCAACCCGACCAACCATCCAGGTTGCAGCCACGCTGACGGCGAAAATCACCAGCAGCCAGGGCAGCAGCTGTTGGCCCTGCCATTTCTGCAGCGCCGCGCGGCATCCATAGCCACCGACTAAAAAGGCGATTGTCTGCGGAACATAGCTAAGACCGATAGCGGTCGGGCTGTAGCCCATCTCATGGAGAATAAACGGCGACCCGGTCAACCAGGCAAAAAAGCTGGCGGAGCAGGCGGCGTAAATCAGCACGTTGCCGCTGTATTCGCGCGAACGCAGCAGCGTCATAAAGGTCAACTTCTCGCGGACATCACCCTGCGGCCTGACGACCGGCTTCAGGCGTAGGGCGGGCACCATCAGCAGCAGGGCGATGGCAAACAGGGTGGCAAAAATGGCCTGCCATTCCAGATGGGCAAGCAGCCAGCTGCCGAGCAACGGCGCCAGAGCCGGCGATAGACCCACCAGCGGCATGATGGTGGCGAAAATACGGTTAGTGCGCTGGGCTGGATAATAATCCGTGACCATCGCCTGCCAGGTCACCGCCGCCGCGCAGACGCCGATCGCCTGAATAAAGCGCAGCACCAGCATCAGGGTGGCATCCCGCACCCACAGCATTCCCAGACAGCTGATAGCGAAGATCGCCAGCCCGGTCAGCAGAATCGGTTTACGTCCGTAGCGGTCCGAGAGCGGGCCCCAGAACAGCTGTCCGATGGCGAAGCCGGCGAGGAACAGGCTCAGACTGGCGCTGACCGACGCCGCAGACGTATTGAGATCTTGCTGGATGGCCGAAAAGGCCGGCAGATACATGTCGGTGGCGAGGAAACCCAGCACGCTGAGTCCCGCCAGCCACACTAAAAATCCTTTCCCGGGTTGTTGCATAACATTCTCTTATAGGTGCAGGTATGATGCCGCAGAGTGTAGGGAGTGCATTCTGGCTTGTGAAACGCTAATATTTGCTACATGCATTCAAAATTTTTGCAGGCAGAATATGTGGTCCGAATACTCACTCGAAGTTGTTGATGCTGTCGCCCGCAACGGCAGCTTTAGCGCAGCGGCTCAGGAGCTGCACCGCGTACCTTCGGCGGTCAGTTATACCGTACGTCAGCTGGAGGAGTGGCTGGCAGTACCGCTTTTTGAACGCCGCCATCGCGATGTCGAATTGACCCCCGCCGGGCTCTGGTTTTTACAGGAAGGACGATCTGTTATCAAAAAAATGCAGATCACTCGCCAGCAGTGTCAGCAGATAGCCAACGGCTGGCGCGGCCAGCTGTCGATAGCCGTAGACGACATTGTTAAACCGGCCCGTATGCGTCAGATGATTGTCGATTTTTATCGTCACTTTCCCGATGTCGAGCTGATTGTTTTTCAGGAGGTCTTCAACGGCGTCTGGGACGCGCTGGCCGACGGGCGCGTGGAACTGGCTATCGGGGCAACGCGTTCGATTCCGGTCGGGGGGCGCTACGCCTTTCGCGATATGGGGATGCTGAGCTGGCATTGCGTAGTGGCCAGCCATCACCCGCTGGCGCAGATGAACGGGCCACTGAGCGATGATGTGTTGCGCAACTGGCCGTCGCTGGTCCGGGAGGACACTTCCCGTTCGTTACCGAAACGCACGACCTGGTTACTGGACAACCAGAAAAGGGTAGTGGTGCCGGACTGGGAATCATCAGCTACCTGCCTCTCGGCGGGATTGTGCGTAGGGATGGTGCCGAGCCATTTTGCCCGCCCCTGGATTGACCGCGGTGAATGGACCGCGCTGGCGCTGGAAAACCCGTTCCCGGACGCCGCGTGCTGCCTGACCTGGCAGCAGAGCGACACGTCACCGGCGCTGTCGTGGCTGCTGGATTATCTGGGGGACAGCGAAACGTTGAACCGGGAGTGGCTGCGGGCGCCGGAGTAACCGGCGCCGCACGGGCGATCAGCGACGATAATCGACGAACGGGCCGTCTACGACGGAGCGACGCTCTACCAGCCGCGGGTGAACCTCAATAGATTGCGACTCTTCACGCTTGTTGACGATACGATCCATCAGCATATTGAAGGCCGCTTCCCCCAGCGAATCTTTCGGCTGGTGGATGGTGGTCAGCGCCGGGCTAAAATAGCGGGCGTTACGCACGTTATCATACCCGATCAGCGAAATGTCCTGCGGCACGCGCAGTCCCATCTCATCCGCAGCACAGATTGCGCCCATCGCCATGATGTCGCCGCCGCAGAAGACCGCTGTCGGGCGATGCTGCTGGCTGAGGATCTGCTGCATGGCGCGGTAGCCGGATTCAGGCTCGAAGTCGCCCTGAACAATCCAGCTTTCCGGAACGGCGATCTGCGCTTCTTCCATGGCTTTCATAAAGCCCGCCAGGCGGCCGGCGCCGGTATTACGCTCCAGCGGACCCGGGATCACGCCGATTTCACGGTGGCCGCGTTCCACCAGATAGCGACCGGCCATATAGCCGCCTTCGAAGGCGTTATCGATGACCGAATCGGTGAAGTCGGCTTTGGATTCACCCCAGTCCATTACCACCATCGGAATATGGCGGTACTCTTCCAGCATGCTGAGCACCGATTCCGGATATTCAGAACACATAACCAGCAGGCCGTCGACGCGCTTTTGCGCCATCATCGACAGGTAGGCCTGCTGTTTTTCGAGATCGTTCCACGCATTGCCCAGAATCAGGGTATAGCCTTTCTGGAAACAGCTCTTTTCTACGGCTTCAATAATCTCAGCGAAATAGGCCGCTTCGCTGCTGGTGGCCAGCAGGCCAATCGATTTGGTGTGATTAACCTTCAGGCTGCGAGCAACGGCACTGGGGGAGTAGTGCAGCTCTTTGATCGCCGCCCACACGGCGTTGCGGGTTTCTTCCGCCACGAAACGGGTTTTGTTAATTACATGTGACACTGTTGTAGTGGAAACGTTTGCGCGCTTCGCTACATCTTTAATTGTTGCCATTACTTCTCACTCCAGACCTTGACCTGATCGTCTGATTATCGATACGTAAACGTTTGCCTATACACACCCTGAATACAATTTTCAACATTGCATCACGTCGGGAAAACGACACAGAACGACAGGAAGGGGTCAATGGCCGATACGCTTTCAAATTAGCGTGGGATTTTGTCCGATCTTGCGGCAAAGGGGAAGAGCAAAAATGTGCATCACCCTAAAACATGGAAGATTTTTGCGCTATATTGTGCAAAAATGAGCAAGCTCACTTTTCATGTGGGGATAACTGGGGGGAAAAATTGATGGATACAGATTTAAAGTTTTCGCTGACGACAACGATTATTGTCCTGGGTCTCATCGTGGCCGCCGGCCTGACAGCGGTGCTGCACTGATTTATCCGGGGGAGAGGCCTCTCTCCCCCGACATCCCGCCATTATTATCAATTTCGCAAAAATCTTTTGCCATTTCGTTTACTTTTGTTTTTTTGTGATTGATGTCATGCTTTTGACTTCTGATGAGATACCGTCGCCGATGACGGTCTGCTGGAGTCATTGAATGAAAATCAACTTTCCCTTGTTAGCGCTGGCGATAGGCGCGTTTGGTATTGGCACCACGGAGTTTTCCCCGATGGGGCTGCTGCCGGTAATTGCCAAAGGCGTCGACGTGTCAATTCCGGCGGCGGGAATGCTGATCAGCGCTTATGCGATCGGCGTGATGGTCGGGGCGCCGCTGATGACTTTGCTGCTCTCTCATCGCGCGCGCAGAAATGCGCTGATTTTTCTGATGGCGATCTTTACGCTGGGTAACGTCCTCTCCTCAATGGCGCCGGATTACACCACGCTGCTGATTTCGCGCATTATCACCAGCCTTAACCACGGCGCTTTCTTCGGCCTCGGTTCGGTGGTGGCGGCGAGCGTGGTGCCAAAACACAAACAGGCCAGTGCGGTGGCGACCATGTTCATGGGGTTAACCATCGCTAACATTGGCGGCGTTCCGGCGGCGACATGGCTTGGCGAGACCATCGGCTGGCGTATGTCGTTCCTCGCGACGGCAGGTCTGGGGCTGGTGGCGATGGTCAGCCTGTGGTTTTCGTTGCCCAAAGGCAGCGCTGGCGAGCGTCCGAACGTAAAGCAGGAGCTCTCCGTGCTGGTTCGTCCGCAGGTGCTCTCCGCATTGCTGACCACCGTGCTGGGGGCCGGCGCGATGTTTACCCTCTATACCTATATTTCACCGGTGCTGCACACCATTACGCACGCCTCGCCGCTGTTCGTCACCGCCATGCTGGTGTTGATTGGCGTCGGCTTTTCGCTGGGTAACTACCTCGGCGGTAAATTCGCCGACCGTTCCGTCTCCGGGACGCTGAAAGGGTTTCTGCTGCTGCTGATGGTCATCATGCTGGCGATTCCGCTGCTGGCGCAGACGCAGCTGGGGGCTGCAATCAGTATGGTGGTCTGGGGGGCGGCGACCTTCGCCGTGGTTCCACCGCTGCAAATGCGGGTGATGCGGGTGGCTCATGAAGCGCCGGGGCTCTCTTCGTCGGTCAATATCGGGGCCTTTAACCTCGGCAATGCGCTGGGGGCGGCAGCCGGTGGCGTGGTGATTTCCGGCGGACTGGGCTATGCCTTTGTGCCGGTGATGGGGGCGATAATTGCCGGTGTGGCGCTGCTGCTGGTGCTGTTCGGCGGGCGTTCGCAGCCGGAAGAGGCGTTGGTCGGACAGTAGTCGGTGTATTCGCAGAAGGGTTTCCCCTTCTGCGTTAGCGTTTTAGGCCGCCAGGTTGGCCGCCACAAACTTCCAGTTTACCAGCGCCCAGAAGTGCGCCAGATAGTCAGGACGGGCGTTGCGGTAGTCGATGTAATAGGCATGTTCCCAGACATCCACGGTCAGCAGCGGTTTGGCGTCGCCGGTCAGCGGCGTGCCAGCGTTGCTGGTGGAGACAATGCTCAGGCTGCCATCGCTATTTTTAACCAGCCATGTCCAGCCTGCACCAAAGTTCTTCGCTGCCGCGTCGGTAAACTTCGCTTTGAACTCTGCGAAGCTGCCGAAGGATTGATTGATGGCGGCTGCCAGCTCACCTTCCGGCTCGCCGCCCGCATTCGGTGCGAGGCAGTTCCAGTAGAAAGTATGGTTCCAGACCTGGGCCGCATTGTTAAAGATGCCGCCTTCAGAAGAGCGGACGATCGCTTCTAAAGATTGACCTTCAAACGCGGTGCCTTTGATCAGGTTGTTGAGGTTGGTGACATAGGCCTGGTGATGTTTGCCGTAGTGGTATTCCAGGGTTTCTGCGGAAATGTGCGGCGCCAGGGCGTCTTTTGCATACGGTAATGCAGGTAATTCAAACGACATTGTTACTCTCCTTATAACTTCTTGTTTTCTAGCTCACATTCAAAGGATGTTTGACCATCCACAACAGCATGTACTGTCCCTCGCCGGGGCGAGTGCAACAGGTTTTTATTGTGATCGGAATGCTAACACTTGCAGAAGGGAGTTAAAAGCCTTGCAATGATAAAGGGTATATTTAACAAATGTACCTGGTTAAGCCTTCGCCGGAGCGCAAGGCAGCGCATTTCAGCAGAGCCGGTTGATCGCTGTTGCTGTTGAAATATAAAGTGATTACTGAAAAATCCATTTTGCAGAGGTCTGTTTTGTCTAACATAGTCTATCGCCAGGCGACCCTGGCCGACGTCGAACGCTGTTTTGAAATTGAAACGAGCGCGTATGAAGGGGATGAGGCGGCTACCCGTGAAAAGATTGCCACCCGAATCCAGCAGTACCCGGAAGGATTTCTTTGCATGGAACGGCAAGGAGAGGTTATTGGCTTTATTAACTCAGGGTGCGCGTGGGAAGTCGTTATGTCGGATGAAGCCTTCAAGGAGCTGGTCGGGCACGATCCCCGCGCGCCGAATGTAGTGATTATGTCTGTAGTCATTGCGCCTGAACACCAGGGAAAAGGGTATTCGACCGCCCTGATGGAGCGATTTATCCGGCAGATGGCACAGGCGCAGAAGAGCGCCATTCACCTGATGTGCAAAGACCGACACGTGGCCCTGTATGAGCGGTTTGGCTTTCGCTACGAGCGGCCTTCGGCCTCGGATCATGGCGGGATGTCCTGGCATGAGATGAGCATGGCGTTATAGCCGGGGAATTGACCTGCCGCAGGTGCGGCAGGTCAGGTTCAGCGAATGGTTTTGGGGGTCATCACCCGGCGTGCGCCGACATAGTGGCGAATCCAGTAATCTTCGCTTAATGAGGTGATCTGAATATCGCGGCCGGTACGCGGCGACTGAATAAACTTGCCGTTGCCAACGTAAACGCCGACGTGATCGGCGGTGCCGCGCCCACGGGTGCGGAAGAAGACCAGATCGCCGCTCTGCAGCTCGCCGCGATCGACCGGACGGGCATCGCGCAGGTGATACATCTCATTGGCGGTGCGCGGAATGCGGATTTTTACCAGATCCTTATAGGCGTAGTAGACCAGCCCACTGCAGTCAAAACCGGTACGCGGCGAGGTTCCGCCCCAGCGATACGGTTTGCCAATCTGATCCATTAACTTCGACATCGCGGTGCTTTGCGCTCTCTGCACGCGGGCTTTGTGCGCATCCGCCAGCGTCAGCGGCGGTTCTTCCGCGATTGTTTTACAACGTTTTTTATAGCCTTTGCGGACGACGCATTTGCTCTGCACGCTGGCCATGACCGGAGCCGGTTCGGCGGCCGGCGCGATCGTTTTCGCACACTGCTTTTTATACCCTTTACGCAAAACACATTTTTTGCTGCCGGCGGCCTGACGGTTCAGCGCCGTCTGGCTGGATGCGGTGGTGCGAGTGGGGTGTCTGGTGCGGGTGGCCGTTGAGGCTTTCTTGCTGGCGGTTTTGGTTGTGGACTTCGTTTTCTGAGCGGTGGCTTTTTTCTTACGTTCTGTTGTGCCTTTCGCCGCGTGCGCTTTTGGCGTGGCGGAGGTGTGCGTATGCCCTGAAGCATGCGCCAGTGGTGTAAATGAGATAGATGTAAACAGTAATGCACAGAGCGAAATCGCGATTTTGTTTAGCCGCGCCACTGAGCAATCCCCTGATTAATGACAGATATGTACCCATACCTGACGGTGAATGACAAAACCCAACGATTCTAAAGCATAAAAACCCGGAAAGTTAATACTCTTTTGTATCTAAAGTGTATATGAAAATTTTCCTTTTTTAATCAATGCATTATAAAGGTCAATTCAAAATCATTCAAACCAAATTCATTACCCGACCTCAATCCTGTTCCACTCCCGCCCCTGTCATCACGATATTTTGCTGTCATGATACCTGACTCATGCCTACCGTGGACGCGTTCAGTTTTGGTGTATTTACCATTTTTTCCGCTTTTTTCTCGGTGATTCTCTGCGTCCTGGCGCATCGTTCCCCAGCACACCGTTTACCAGATACGTACACTGCGCCCCTGCATAAGGATTCATACCCATTGCATCGCCTGCATGACGAACGCCATACAATCGGCTGATTTAACCGGTACGTCCGGTTGCCTGATTCTGGCAAGCCTGCATGGCTGCCAAAGCAAAAGCCCGGAGGCACGATGGATGGCGGACATTACCGTACCACCCGCACTGTTCGCCCGTCTGACCGCGAGAAGTGGACAGAAGTAACAGAGATTGCGCCGGCAGTCTGTGCAGCTTGCGAAAGTAAGGGAATGACAAGTGCAAGATGCCGCTGCGGCAGTAAAGGCGAAGGCCGGGGCGTAAAGCAACCAAAGACCGCGGCGCCGCAGTTTTCAAAACATGTGAACGTTGCTCTGGCAGTGGCATCTCTACTGTATCGTCTGCTACGGTATAACATGCCCGCTCCTGGACCGTTGGTGGATACGCTGTCCAAAGGTGAACAGCATGCGTCTACAGTATTCGGGAAGGCAACGACTTAGCGATATGATCGGAATAATCAGAGATACCTTTTGGGGCTGTGTTGCTGACTTTGCATAACATCGTCCTGATGCTTTGCATTATGCAATTTTGCGTCGACACGAAATGAAAAATAGAAACTCTGCCTTGTCGGAGTTTTACAGCTTTTTGTGAAACCGATGGCAAGGCAGAATTTCTTGAACAAGCAACTTTTGATAAGTCTGGCTACAAGTAAAGTACATATGTTAATATTTTCGGGGTATAACATGTAATGCTGTTATTAACGGAGGATAATGATGAGCAAGTACTTCTCTGATTTGTTTTTATGCCTATGCTTCTACACGCTTGTTTGTGCAATTGTCTTCTCTCGTTCAGAACTCAATACAAATGAAGCTATACTCTTAGCTCTATATTGCATAATAAGTAGCGTGTTTTTTCCATTTGTTGCGAATTTCTTTCGTGAAATTAAGAAAGGGGATATCCCTCTCAAATATTGGAATAATGGAGTTCTCACACTGTGTTTAATTCTGTCGCTGCCATTGGGGATTATTTTGTTTATTTATAAAACAAGCAAGAGATAGTTAGCCTCTTGCTTGTTGAATTAAATGCTAAGGATGAATTTATTTAAATCTTGAAGCGCTTTATCTGTAATTAATGCAGCTGTTATAGCCAGAATTGCAGAAAAGCCAATAATACCGATTGGTGTTGTGGCTATGGCAGCATATGCAGTAACAACTAAGAGAGATGCCAATTTGGTGGCGGCTATTTTTTCACCACCAATGATAGCGTCGTTCCAGGATCCCGTACGAAAACCTTTCACTACTCCGTTAATAAATGCCCCCCATGCTATTGCTTCGCCAACAACACCAAACATTTTACTGAATTTCTGCAACTGTGCAGCCATAGCAGCTTTATCGATAGACTCAAGTGCTTTTGCTATAGCGATTCTGTCAACTTTGTTAAACTTCTTGTTAAGGTTATCTTTATACTTTTCGAATGCAGCCATCGCTTCTGATGCATTACGTAATTTTTTACCCTTTGCTGCTGATTCTAATACCTTAGCCTCATTTAATAATTTATCACCAAATTTTTCCGTTAATGCTTTATAAAAATCAGAAGCTATGCTTATAGCATTCGTTGGAAAAGAGCTGAACAAATCTTGTGCGCTTCGTGAGGCTATTTGCTTTCTCTGTGGATCTGTTTTTGAAAAATTAAGCTCAGGGAACATTTCGCCTGGTGTCTTATTATTTGCTTTTGCTACCGCGACCTTAAGATTTTCAGCTTTGGTGTAGGGACGATCAGATGTTTTAGTGATTGAGGTTACCGTTCCTGGCTCGTTTAATTTTACCGCATATCTAAAGCCCTCAACATTAATATCGAAGAGCCTAATATTTGGCGGCAGGGTTTTCCAGGATGTTTCAGCTTCTTTTTTGCCCTGGCCTGCCGCTCTGGCTCTCCTTTTGAAAAATCAAGCTCTGGATATAAATCACCTGGTTTTTTATTCTGTGATTTCGCAACTGCGACTTTTAAGTTTTCAGCTTTAGTGTAGGGGCGGGGGGCTGTTTGTGTGACCGCAACTGTTTTACCAAATTGATCAAGATTCACTTTATATTTGAATTGATCAATTGTTGTATCGAATACATCAGGCAATTTGCTCCACTCTCCTGGCTTAATACTCCATCCTTGGGGGGCAATGGAATCATTAGGACTGGTTGAACTACTGCTATTGTTTCCTTTTGCTGATGAAGTTAAAACACCTGAGAATCCGCCAACAGTGTTCGATGTTCGACTACCAGTTCCAGATGATACGGTGTTATTTTCACCCTGAATACTGGCGGTATAACCCCCGGAACCATCACTTTGTATATTAGAAACCTGCGAAGCTGTAATTTGTGTTCCACCGTAGCTATTGAATTGAGAAGCAATGTCTGCCGGTGAAGGTGCACGCATACCTCCGCTACTGCCACCAATACTACCCGAGTCATCTCCACCACTGTGGACGCCATTCGACCAACTTCCACCAAAACCAGTCCAGGCCATATCTGTATCCCTTTTAAAATTATGGTTAAATTTACCAAAAGCTATAACAAGATTAATTTTTGGACAAGGTTATTTTTCATACGATTAGCAGGAGTTATGTGCTTAAGGTTTATTTTTTATCTAAATAAAGGTCCTGGACAGGAGCGTGGCAAACCGCGGCTATCCACTGAAGATGCGGATGGGAAATCACAGAGCGCTGGCTGACGGAATCCAACAGCGAACAGCCTCATGAATCCCTGAATAACCAGACAACGGAGGAATTTATCCGGAGTCTGCAAAAAGGTCCGGATCTCTGATTTAACCTGGCATCGATATTGGGAAGGGAGCACCATCCCGGCGCATAACCTTAACGAACCGGAACGAGGAGCGGGAGGGATGGAAGCGAGACGTTCACGTGGTGAATTTTTCCGTTAACGCTCTGTATCGGGACGACACTCCTGTTTGATGATGGTGGATTATAGGCGTAACCAGGAGGTACGGCATGGAGAGGGGCCTGTGGGCAGGTCACAAAATGGTCTTAAATGATTGATAAAGATAAATAGTAACTGGATTTGTGATGTAACGTTGTGAATTGCAGTGTGTTTTTTAATCAACTTTCTATCTAAAGTGTCGTTTGATTAACAATTGCAAAAAATAGGCCAGTTATCGACCGCCTTGTACGGAAAGTGCGCAGCAGGACGGTGCGCTGGCTGGTGAAGTAATATTTTTAAGGCAACTTCTGACCACAGAAGATAAAATATAATGAGTGAAAAAAATGTTATTATCTGTCCTGCGTTCAGGACGCTACAATGACAAATTACTGCCGTATAGAAGTTAAGGAAGCATGACAATGAGCACGACTGTAGAAAAAATCCAACGTCAAATCGCTGAAAACCCGATCCTGCTGTACATGAAAGGGTCTCCGAAACTGCCAAGCTGCGGTTTTTCCGCTCAGGCTGTGCAGGCGCTGTCTGCATGCGGCGAGCGTTTTGCCTACGTTGACATCCTGCAGAACCCGGATATCCGCGCGGAACTGCCGAAATATGCGAACTGGCCGACCTTCCCGCAGCTGTGGGTTGATGGCGAGCTGGTTGGCGGTTGCGACATCGTGATTGAAATGTATCAGCGCGGCGAACTGCAGCAGCTGATCAAAGAAACGGCGGCAAAGTACAAGACCGACGAGCCGAAAGCTGAATAAGTCTGCTGCCAGTAAAAAAGCGACTTCCTGTGAAGTCGCTTTTTTTTGTCTCTTACTCTTGTCCGGCAAGCGGTAACGGCCAGCCGCCAAGACGTTTCCAGCGGTTGACGATTTCGCAAAACAGCTGCGCCGTCTGCTCGGTATCGTACAGCGCAGAGTGCGCCTTGGTGCCATCAAACGCCATACCGGCGGCCAGGCAGGCTTTGGACAGCACCGTCTGACCGAGGGCCAGTCCACTCAGCGCCGCGGTATCAAACGTCACGAACGGGTGAAACGGATTACGTTTGAGTCCGGCGCGTTCGGCGGCGGCCATCGTAAAGGTGAGATCGAAGGTCGCGTTGTGCGCCACCATGATGGCACGATTACAATCGTGCTCCTTAATGCCCTTGCGGACCATTTTAAAAATGGCGTGCAGGGCGTCGTATTCGCGCACCGCGCCGCGCTCGGGGTCGTTCGGATTGATGCCGTTAAAGGCCAGCGCTTCAGGCTGCAGATTGGCGCCTTCGAAAGGTTCAACATGAAAATGCAATGTCTCGTCCGGCATTAACCAGCCTTGCTCATCCATTTTCAACGTAATGGCGGCGATCTCAAGCAGGGCGTCGGTTTTAGCATTAAACCCGGCGGTTTCTACATCAATTACCACGGGGTAGAAACCACGAAAACGGTCGCACAGACCATTAAGTTGAACGTTCTCGGACATCTGATTCTCTTAACTGGAAAAAAGTAGCGCGCATTATGGCAAATTTTGCCGCGCCTTGCAGCAGGAAGGGGAAAAACGCGGGCGCCGATAAGCGCCCGGAGCAGGTTAGTTGCCAAGACCTTTGCCGGCATCTTTCTCTTCAATCAGCTCGATTTTGTAACCGTCCGGATCTTCAACGAAAGCGATCACCGTGGTGCCGCCTTTCACCGGACCGGCTTCGCGGGTGACGTTGCCGCCGTTCTGGCGAATACGCTCGCAGGCTTCGGCGGCGTTATCCACGCTCAGCGCGATATGACCGTAAGCGCTGCCGAGGTCGTATTTGTCAACGCCCCAGTTGTAAGTCAGCTCGATAACCGCCGTATCGCTCTCCTCGCCGTAGCCGACGAAGGCCAGCGAGTATTTGTACTCGGTATTTTCGCTGGTGCGCAGCAGCTTCATGCCCAGCACGTTGGTGTAAAACTCGATAGAACGTTGCAGGTCGCCAACGCGCAGCATGGTGTGAAGTAAGCGCATAGTTTTTATACTCCTTGTTTACAGCCCCTTAGCAGAGACCGTATGTGCAATTGTCTGAATAGCGTAACAAAACGGACAAGGCGTTTCATACCCCTGAGCACTATATCGTAAAAAGGCCGCCATTTCAGGCGGCCCTTACGCCGATCTTTCTTATCGCATCCGCGACGGCGTGAGTGCGTCCAGGACGTGCAGTCAGATGCGACAGAATACGAGTATAGCGGCTAAACGTCGCCATACCCGGCCGGATTATAACGTCGGGTAGTCGGTATAGCCTTCCGCACCGCCGCCGTAGAAGCTTTCAGGGCGCTGCGGGTTCAGCGCGGCCTTGTGCTGCAGACGTGCGACCAGATCGGGGTTGGCGATATAGTCACGACCGAAGGCGACCGCATCAATTAAGCCTTTGCCGATCAGATCGTTGGCTTTTTCTACCGTATAGGCGCCGGCGCCGATAATCGCACCCGGGAAGCGATCGCGTACTTTTTGGCGGAATGCGTCGCTGTACGGCTGGCCGCCGGCCCAGTCCGGCTCGGACATGTGCAGATAGGCAATGCCGCGTTTGGCGAGTTCCTCAATCAGATACAGCGCATCGGCTTCTTCGTTCGGGCCATTATCGACATTCTGGAAACTGCCGATTGGCGACACGCGGATCCCGATACGATCGGCGCTCCACTCTTTGCTGACGGCATCGACAACTTCCAGTACCAGACGCGCGCGGTTTTCAACGCTGCCGCCGTATTGATCGGTACGGTGGTTGGAAGAAGGAGACAGGAACTGATGCAGCAGGTAGCCATGCGCAGAGTGCAGCTCTACAAGGTCAAAGCCGGCATCGCGGGCATTGCCGACCGCCTGACGGAAATCATCGACGATCCCCGGGATTTCATCGAGCTCCAGCGCACGCGGCATGGAGGTGTCGACGCGAATAGCGTGGCCATGCTCATCGCGCAGGGAGGTTCGGGTGCCCGCGCTGATAGCAGAAGGCGCAACCGGCGCTTCGCCGCCGGGCTGCAGGGAGTTGTGGGAAATACGACCGGTATGCCACAGCTGCACGGCGATACGGCCATGTTCAGCGTGAACCCCGGCGGTAATTTTCTGCCATGCCGCGATCTGTTCCGGGCTGTGCAGACCAGGCGCGCCGGCGTAGCCTTTCGCCTGGGCGGAAATCTGCGTGGCTTCGGAGATGATCAGTCCGGAGCTGGCACGTTGACGATAGTACTCTGCCATTAACGGCGTCGGGATATCGCCGGGTTCGATACTGCGCAGACGCGTCAGCGGAGCCATAAATACGCGGTTAGGTACAGTTATTGCACCGACTTTCAGTGGAGAAAACAGTTTTGATTCGGACATAATGACTCCTGAGTAGACCGGTCGTCTTGTAATTCGTTAAATAAAAACGCCTGTTAAACGCCAGGCGCTGCAATAATCTGTTTGGCATGGGCAAGGGCGCTTTCCAGCGGCATTGCGCTGCGGGTAATCTTGGCCTGCAAATTGGCTCCCAGCCACAGGGAGTAAAGCACCTGGGAGAGGGTAAAGGCATCGCCGTCAAATGTCAGGCTCCCTTCCTGGCGACCCTTTTCCAGCGCTTCGCCCAGTAAAGTAATAATCTGGCTGGCGCCTTTGTTCATCTCTTCACGCATGGATTCAGACAAATCGCACACTTCAGCGGAGAGCTTGACCGTCAGGCAACCGCTGATAATACCCTGCTGGCAAAACTGCGTCAGGGTGTGCTGGTAATAAGCCAGCAGGCGGTCGCGATAGGTTCCTTCGCCGTGAGCAAAATGGTCAACCAGGCGGCGGATATAGCCAGCATAGTGATATTCAAGCAGCGCGACGCCGTAAGCTTCTTTAGAGCGAAAATAGTGGTAGAAAGAGCCTTTCGGCACTTCCGCTATTTTCAGCAGCTCGCTCAGGCCCATTCCGGTAAAACCGCGGTGCATGCACAGCTGTTCACCGGTCAGCAGAATATGTTCGCGGGTATCGTATTCACAATGTTTGTTCATGGCGCTCACTGTAATAGACCGATTGGTCTAATGCAAGCAAAAAAAAGTCGCCTGGGGCAGAGGCTGAACAACAAAAGTTGCGAAGCAGAGTTGAAACGTCTTCAATAAAAGACACAGAGAAGTCGCCGGAGGCGTGGAGTGGCAGAGCAGCTGGAGTTTTTCCCGGTACAGAGTCCATGCCGGGGAATTTGTCAGTCGGACGAACGTGGATTTTGTCGCGGTTGCTTTCGTAGTCGCGAAGAGCGTTTTCACTGGCAAACAATGAGTGATGTCCAGAAGCAAGACGTGCTGCGCCTGTGCCGGCAGCGTCTGTTGCGCAAATTACGCGCGAATAAACCGCAGGCCGAGGAAGAACCACAGCAGCCTTCACTGTTTTAATGGCAAAATTGCGTATACTCAACACACTTTTTTGTTGAGGACGTTGTTATGGTTCAGCGTATTGCTATGGCCCCACAGGGGCCGGAATTCTCGCGTTTTGTGATGGGCTACTGGCGTTTGATGGACTGGAATATGTCCGTGAACGAGCGGGTCAGCTTTATTGAGCAGCACCTGGATCTGGGCGTGACTACGGTTGATCACGCAGATATTTACGGTGATTATCAGTGCGAAGCGGCCTTTGGCGAGGCGCTGAAGCAGGCTCCGCATCTGCGTAGCCGCATGGAAATCGTCAGCAAGTGTGGGATTGCCACTAAAGCCCGCGCCGAAAACACCATCGGCCACTATATCACCGACCGCGATCATATCGTCTTAAGTGCCGAGCAGTCCTTGCGCAATCTGGCGACCGACCATCTTGATTTGCTGCTGATTCACCGCCCGGATCCGTTAATGAATGCGGATGAGGTGGCGGAGGCCTTCCTCGCACTGCATCACAGCGGCAAAGTTCGCCACTTTGGCGTCTCCAACTTTACGCCGGCGCAGTTTACGCTGCTGCAATCGCGTCTGCCGTTTACGCTGGCCACCAACCAGGTTGAAATCTCCCCGGTACACCAGCCGCTGCTGCTGGATGGTACGCTGGATCAGCTGCAGCAGCTGCGTATCCGGCCAATGGCCTGGTCTTGTCTCGGCGGCGGGCGCTTGTTTAATGATGAAAGCTTCCAGCCGCTGCGTGATGAGCTGGCGCAAGTGGCTCAGGAGCTGAATGCTGAGAGCATTGAGCAGGTGGTTTATGCGTGGATCCTGCGTCTGCCGTCGCAGCCGTTGCCGATTATCGGCTCCGGTAAAATTGAGCGTGTGCGCTCTGCCGTGGTGGCCGAAAAACTGAATATGTCTCGTCAGCAGTGGTTCCGCATCCGCAAAGCCGCGTTGGGCTACGACGTACCATAATCCTCCCACCGCCTCCGCAATGGCCGTCTCTGGTTTACACTTATCAGGGACAGAGCCATTCTGGAGGTGTTATGCAACGATGTATCCTCGCCATATTGACTTTAGCGATCTCAGCGGGCGCGCAGGCGGCCAGCGAAAACGTGGATCTCAATCTTGTTACCCGCCAAAGCGTGGGCCAGGCCATTGGCAGCGTTAAAATCAGCGAGACCGCAAAGGGGCTGGAATTTACCCCAGATCTCAAAGCGCTACCGCCGGGTCGACATGGTTTTCACATTCATGCTAACGGTAGCTGCCAGCCGGCGATAAAAGAGGGTAAGGCCGTCGCTGCCGGTGCCGCCGGCGGACATTACGACCCGCAACAGACCGGGAAACATGAGGGGCCCGAGGGGCGCGGGCATCTGGGCGACCTGCCGGTACTGGTAGTCAACAGCGACGGGAAAGCCACCCGGCCGGTGGTGGCGCCGCGGCTTAAAACGCTGGATGAGGTACGGGGAAAAGCCCTGATGGTCCACATGGGTGGCGACAATATGTCCGACAGTCCGCAGCCCCTTGGCGGAGGCGGCGAACGTTTTGCCTGCGGGGTGATTAAGTAGCTCTTTCGGTTATCGTCCCGACCTCAGGTGCCTGCTCAAGTTGAGACAGGGCGCAATACAGCCGCCAGATCACGGCGGCCAGCTCTTTTGCCGCCGGCTGGTGATGGTGGTTCAGGGTATCGCAAATTCGCTGTAGCTCCTGCAAGGTTGAGGCCAGAGGACGCTGCTGGACGCCGCGCTCGCTCATGACATCCCGGAGCAGACTGATGCATAAATCCCGCACCTGCGAGAGCGGGTCAGAGCGGGTTTCCCACTCGCGAAGCTGCCAGACCACGTGCGAACAGTTAAGCAGCACCACGCCCCAGCGCAGCAGCCAGCGGCGCGCGAGAGCATCCTGGCTGTTACTTAACTGACTGATGTGATGGTAGACCAGCGATTCAAACTCGTGCTCGCTATGCTGAGGGCGGCGGCTCAGCTGGTCGACAAAGTGACGGCGTAACGCTTTTATGTGCCGGCGGCTCTTGCGCGCATCGGAACCGGGACTGATCACCGCAAAAGCAAGCCAGGCAAAGCCAACGCCAATGATTTTTCCAAGATTGTCGTTGAGAAACGAGGCAAAGTCGTAGACCGGCGGGTTGGTCACCGAAATAAACGACCCCATGAACACAATCAATTGTCCCCAGAGACCCGCCAGCTTTGGCATCTGCAGTTTGAGCAGTTGCATGGTGGTGAGCAGCGGGAAAAGGAACAGCAGGAACTGCCACAGGTCGGTTATCTGCACCATCAGACCGAACTTCACCCCGAAGCTGAATAGCGACAGCAATATCAGCGTACGCATCAGCAGGCTCAGCGATTTGAACGGCGAAGGCGAGACTGAATAAAGCACGCAGCAAATCGCCGCCAGGGTGAGCGCGGCGGCGCAGGACTGCCATTGGGTGCTGATACCCCAGGCACCCACCGCAACCAGCGCACAGAAGGTTCTGATACCGTTCCACAACGCTTCGGCCTGATCGGTATGACGCGCTAACGCCGGGGCGGAAGGAACATTAAATTCGGCGATTACCGAGGCGTTTTCCACGCGGCGGAGCCAGCGACTGCTGTCCAGATACAGGCGGCAGAAATAGCGCAGGCGCTTCCAGAACGCGAGATGGCGATAGTCGGCATCGGCGGGAGGCGCCAGCGGGGCGATTATCCGTGCGACAGCGTAAAAATCGGCCCGTGGATTAGCCAGCGCGGTAAGCAGCGTTTCCAGCACTTCGCGGGTCTGCGCCGGCGCGGCCGGCCAGTTCACTAACATCCGGCGCAGGCTGGAGATTACGCTGGTCAGCCGCAGCTGCTGGTGGAGTAAATAGTTCAGCAGCGGATTCTGACGGCGAAAACGGTAATGACTCCAGAAGGCCTGAATTCGCAGCAGGTTCATGGTCAGGATTTGCCCGATCACGCTTTCGTGGGCGGTACGAATGGCATCGGTGGTTTCCGGCACCCACAGCAGACTGGCGTGCTCAAGCAGACGAGCATGCATATTTTTCAATGCCGTCAGCAGCGCAGTGCCATCCGAGGTACTGGGCATGATCATCATCATCAGCCCGCCGCACAGGATACCGACGATAACCTCGCACACTCGCGACTGCGCGATAGTCCACAGCTCGTTGGCGTCGGTAATGTTGATAACCGGAAAGGCGATAATGGCGCAGGTATAGCCGGCGAGCTGGAAGGCGTAGGCTACGTTGTTGGTATACATCGCGCAGGCCCAGGTGCAGAGTGCAATCCACGCCGAAATGCTGAATAAAAATAGCCAGGGGTCGTTTAGCGTATGCCCGGCGAGCAGTAGCGCGGCGCAGGCGCCGAGCAGGCTTCCGGCAATACGCCCGAAGCTCTTACTGATCACGCCACCCACCGTCGGGAAGCTGACGACGGCGGCAGAGGTCATCGCCCAGTAAGGCTCATCAAGATCCAGCCAGTAGGCAATACTCAGCGCGAGACACATCGCAATGCCGTTACGCAGGGCATAGCGCCATTGCGGACGGCTGGCTTTAACCCAGGGAAGAGCACGCCATGACGGGACCTGCAGTTTCATCAGGGTTCGCCAATTGAGACGGTGCAGGTGGTCCCGGAAACCAGCGTCGTATCCGCAGGCAAACTGTTGAGTTCGATGCGCACCGGTACGCGCTGGGCCAGACGAACCCACGGGATATTCGGTTTAATATTGGCAACCAGGTTGTTCCCGCCTTCGACGCTTTGGTCGACGATGGCGCGACCGATACTGGATACGTGACCCTGTAACGTTTGTTTGCTGCTGTACAACACTATCTGCGCATTATCGCCAGCGCGAATATGGCGCAGCTTAGTTTCTTCAAAATAACCAATGACATAAAACGAATTGCTATCGACAAGGGCGAAAACCGGGTGGCCTGCCGAGGCGTAGTCGCCCACGCGGGTCGTTAAGTTTGTCACCCAGCCATCTACCGGCGATTTCACGGCCGTCTGGCCAAGCTGCCATTGCGCGTGCTCCAGACTGGCCTGCGCCACGCCGACCACCGCTTTGGCGGCCTCAAGGTTGGTGGTGGCGGTGTCCAGCGCGGTATTGGCGCTTTCCAGATCTTCGGCGGAGATGGCCTCTTGCGAAAGATGACGACGACGACGGGCATCACTGGCCGCTTTCGTTTGCTCCGCTTTGGCTTTAGCCATTTCCGCTTGCGCTTTCGCGAGCTGCGCTTCGGCGTTGAGAGCGGCAATACGATAGGGGGTGTCATCGATCCTGAACAGAACGTCGCCGGCTTTGACCAGCTGGTTATCGCGTACGTTCAGCAGGAGGATGCTGCCAGAGACCTGCGGCGTAATGCTGACCTGTTCGGCGCGGACTTTGCCATCCCGGGTCCACGGCGATTGCGTGTAATAGTTCCAGACCAGCCAGGCGGCAATGATAGCGAGTGCGGCGACCAACAAGGTCGAGAGGTATTTGAGTTTTTTCATGTCGTGAACATTACCAGGCAGTCAGTAAAACCAGAGCCAGACACACAGAAAGTGCAAACAGGGACAGATCCATCAGCAAGGGATGCCAGATATCGCCGGCATACATCCAGTCTCGCAGCTGGCGGTGAATAACCAGCCAGATAAAAAATCCCAGCAATACGGCTTTAAACAAGGGGGGAAAGTAAATTGACGCACCGAATACCAGGTCCTGGAGCGCCAATCCGGAAGTGTTAAGACTCAGTTTCACAAGCAAAAATCCTTTGCCATTGCAGGGAGAATGTTCAGAGCATGCTACTATTACACATTGTAAATCATTGTTTTGAATTTGGTGTATCAGGTAATTCATTTGTTTTGATTATTCAAATGCTGCACACTATTCTAAAATCAGTATAATAACTTAGCAAGCTAATTATAAGGAGATGAAATTGGAATCGCCACTGGGTTCTGATCTGGCACGTTTAGTGCGCGTCTGGCGCGCGCTGATCGACCATCGCCTGAAACCTCTGGAGTTAACGCAGACCCATTGGGTCACGTTGCACAATATTCATCAGCTGCCTCCTGAGCAGTCGCAGATTCAACTGGCGAAAGCTATTGGTATCGAGCAACCCTCACTGGTGCGTACGCTGGATCAGCTGGAAGAGAAAGGGCTTATTTCTCGCCAGACTTGTGCAAACGACCGGCGCGCGAAACGAATCAGGTTAACGGAAAAAGCCGAGCCGCTGATCAACGAAATGGAAGAAGTGATCGGCAAGACGCGAGATGAGATTCTGTCTGGTGTGTCGGCAGAAGAGGTCGCTACGCTGCTCAATTTAATCCGTAAACTGGAACAAAATATCCTCGATCTTCAGGCAAAAGATTAATTTATTCAGGGCCCTGAGCATTCAAGGCCCTTTTTTATTGCTTTTGATTGTCCATTTATTCACTCCTGCCAGACAACCACCTGATTGCGCCCACTGTTCTTGGCATCATACATGGCGGCATCGGCTCGCTTCACATACTCCTCGGCACTGAGCGTTCCGTCGGTGGTGGTGAATACCCCGGCGCTGATGGTCATTCTTTCCGGAAGATCATCTTGCTGTTCATTTATCGCAAGACGGATACGTTCTGCTATTGTCAGGGCCTCTTGCTGCCCCGTATTGACCAACAGCAGAGCGAACTCTTCGCCGCCGATTCGGGCAGCCGTATCCTGCGTACGAATATTTTGCTGTAAAACATTCGCCGCAAACTGGATGACTCTATCACCCTGTATATGCCCGTAGTTATCGTTAATGCGTTTAAAAAAGTCGAGGTCGCAGACGACCACGGAAAGCGGCTGTCTGACTGATACCGTCGGCAGCAGGGCGGTGAGGGTATCGTAAAAGTGGCTGCGATTGTACAACCGGGTCAGCGAATCACGGATCGAGTTTTGATAAGAGTTCACGTATTTATCCTCGGATTCCCGATAAAGGCTAAACACATCGTACAACAATATAAAGAACATAAATAACGTACTGAGTACTTCAAAGAAACGAGCGTGATACCACGCATTTTCTGAACTGCCGTTTGCAAGCAGCAGAAAAAGCAATGTAAAGATATATGCACTGCAAAAAAAGGAACCGCTGAACCAAAATATATTGCGCAGCTGAGTGATGAAAATTAGTAATACCAGTGTTATTAACCATCCAATGGCTAACAGGCAGCCGACGATATTTCGCCATAGTTCGGAATGAATAAGCGTGTCATTGTCAATTAAAGCTGCCGTCAGTAATGAATGATGACTTGAATACAACCATGACAGAGTAATAACAATTATTGTGAAACCAATGCAAAATGTCAGAATAAGCACATGTGCTTTTCGGGTGAGCTTCTCGCTATGACGAAAGGCGTACAAAATGGTCGCGGTGATAAACAGTACCATCATCATCATATTGCGGAAAGTATAGAAGATCAGCGCATCGTTTGCATTGGCATAAAGTCCCGAGTCACACAGGAACCAGCCCGGATAGCTACTGAGTGTCCCAAACATCAACGAAGAGGAACCGGCGAAGGCGCAGGCGATAGCGATCAGGTACAAGCGTTTTCTGTCACACCAGTATTTCATTACCATAAAACATGCAATTGTGATGTGGAGTATTAATAATAAAATAGTTAATACGGGGAAGAGTAAGGGATTAAACGCAGGTATACGATTAATTGCTGAGGCGGAGAATAAATGTATGGCCCCCATCATAAGAGCGCAGATACTCAGATAGATAAAAACTCGCAGTACTAAGCGTTTTCTATTAATAAGCATGCATTACATCCTTGCAAAAAATATTTTTCCATTCTGCGGTGCTGTGGCAGGGCGACATACCGATAATACAATATGGTAAATAATAAATGTTGAGCGAAAGCAAATGTTGAATGGTTATTAGAAAATGACTGGATGATTCTAAAAACGATGCCGGGCACCATACTATCAGGTGAGAGTAGCTATATTAACAACAGGGAAAAGCAGGGCGGCCATAAAGACCGCACTGAGAGGTTCAAACTTAACGTGGGGAAACGGTAACCTGGCTGCCGCTGCCGGCAATCGCCACGCGCTGACCGACAGAGAACGGCGTGGTACCCTGTTTCTGCACGACCAGGATGGTATTGCCGTCATCCTTACGGATTTCCAGCTCAACGCCCTGAGTTTTGTTCATTGCGCCCTGTACGCCCTGGCCGGCTACGCCGCCGGCGACTGCGCCTGCTGCGGTTGCCAGAGAGCGGCCAGTACCGCCGCCGATGGTATTACCGAGGAACCCCCCCAGTACCGCACCACCGATAGCACCGATAGCATTGCTGTCATCACCGCTCTGGATCTGAACTGCACGGGTATGAACAATGGTCCCGTAGGTGACGCTTTGCACCTGTTTGGCTTCCGATGCGGAGTAAACGTCTCCGGAGAGGCCGCTGCTGCTCACGCAACCTGCAAGCGATAAACCAATCATCGAGACAGCCAAAACACGTAAAATCATTTATGAATCTCCTTCACCGAATAGTGTTCTGTTGAACGTCCATGCGTTCAATTATATGGCATTTCATCGTCGGCTGGCATACCTCCGGCATGGACTATACAAAAAATAATAATCCGTTCCTCTTCAACTTAACATAAACATAAGTTCTTTACGTAATGCGCAATCTTTCGCGCTTTAGTGTTAATAAACGTTAGTGCGCCGTAGCATTGCCCTCTTCTTTATGATGGAGTGTGAGGTATACGAGAGTCATGGAATGAAGGAAGACGTATGAAATCAGGTCACTTTATCGGCGTAATGTCCGGAACCAGCCTTGATGGCATTGATGTGGTTCTGGCGGCAATCAACGAAAGCGTAGTGGCGCAGCAGGCCAGTCTGTCGTACCCCATTCCGGTGGCAATAAAAGAGGATATTCTGGCTATCTGCCAGGGACAAACGCTGACGTTATCCCAGCTCGGTCAGCTGGATACGCGTCTGGGGCGCTTATTTGCCGATGCCGTGCTGGCCCTTATGCGCCAGGAGAATGTGCAGCCGACGGATATTGTCGCTATCGGTTGTCATGGGCAAACGGTATGGCATGAACCCACTGGCGAAGCGCCGAATACGCTGCAAATCGGGGATAACAACCAGATAGCGGCCCATACCGGCGTGACGGTGGTAGGGGATTTTCGGCGTCGTGATATGGCGCTAGGCGGTCAGGGTGCACCGCTGGTTCCTGCTTTCCACCATGCGCTGTTGGCGCATCCCGTAGAACGGCGGATGGTGCTCAATATCGGCGGGATTGCCAACCTGTCGCTGTTGGCACCGGGCGTGCCGGTCCGCGGCTATGATACCGGGCCGGGTAATATGCTGATGGATGCGTGGATCTGGCGTCAGTGTGGTAAACCCTACGATAAAGACGCGCAGTGGGCCAGCGAAGGCAAGGTGCTGCTACCTCTGCTACAAAATATGCTCAGCGACCCGTGGTTTGCGCTCCCGGCGCCGAAAAGCACCGGACGTGAATATTTCAACTACGGCTGGCTGGAGCGCCATCTGGCTCGTTTCCAGGGGCTGCGTCCGCAGGATGTGCAGGCGACGCTGGCAGAACTGACGGCGGTGACCATCGCGGAACAGGTGCTGCTGAGCGGCGGCTGTGAACGTCTGCTGGTGTGCGGCGGCGGCGCGTGTAATCCGCTGCTGATGGCGCGGCTGGCAGCGCTGCTGCCGGGAACGGAGGTCTCCACAACCGATGCGGCTGGCATCAGCGGCGATGATATGGAAGCGCTGGCGTTTGCCTGGCTGGCATGGCGGACGATGTCCGGCCTCCCCGGTAATCTCCCGTCGGTCACCGGCGCTTGTGAAGCCACTGTGCTCGGGGCCATCTTCCCCGCAAACCGACCGCAGAATCAGAGTTAACTGAAACACCTATTTTTTATTAACCGGTAAACTGGATGAAGTTAACGGGGGGCGATTTGCCCTCCTGGACCGGGAAAGTCGAAGGCAAACGAATGAAAAAAATCCTTATCGCGGTAGTACCCTTTATGCTCGCAGGCTGTAGCTACTATAACCAGTTTGTGGAGCGGATGCAGACGGATACCCTGGAGTATCAGTGCGATCAGAAACCGCTGACCGTGCACATCAACAATACCCGTCAGATTGCCAGCTTTATCTATGACAACCAGCAGTTGAATCTGGCGCAGGGGCTTTCGGCATCAGGGGCGCGCTACACCGACGGCGTGTATGTCTTCTGGTCGAAAGGCGACAGCGCCACCGTTTACAAGCGCGATCGCGTTGTGCTGGAAAACTGTCAGCTGCAGACGCCCAAACGTTGAGATTTCCGCCCCGGGGCGCACAATGACGCCACCCGATGACTATTTTCTCAATTGCCATGTCTGATAACGACGAATTGCAGCAAATCGCGCATCTGCGCCGAGAGTATACCCGTGGCGGCCTTCGCCGCCGCGATCTTCCCGCTGAACCGCTGACTTTATTTGAGCGTTGGCTCAGACAAGCCTGCGACGCCCGGCTGGCCGACCCGACGGCAATGGTCGTCGCGACCGTTGACGAAAACGGTCAGCCTTACCAGCGAATTGTTCTGCTCAAGCACTATGACGAAAAAGGGCTGGTGTTTTATACCAACCTCGGAAGCCGCAAAGCCCACCAGATCGAAAACAATCCTCGCGTGAGTCTGCTTTTTCCGTGGCACATGCTGGAGCGTCAGGTGATGGTGACTGGCAAGGCGGAGCGCCTGTCAACGCTGGAAGTGGTGAAGTATTTCCACAGCCGCCCGCGCGACAGCCAGATCGGCGCGTGGGTCTCGCAACAGTCAACCCGCATCTCAGCCCGCGGCATCCTGGAAAGTAAGTTCCTGGAGCTGAAACAGAAATTCCAGCAAGGCGAAGTACCGCTGCCGAGCTTCTGGGGCGGATTCCGCGTGAATATTGAGCAGATGGAGTTCTGGCAGGGCGGTGAACACCGTCTGCACGATCGTTTTTTATACCAGCGCGACAACAGCGCATGGAAAATCGATCGTCTGGCCCCGTAATCCCTGAAATTTGTTGTGTTAAGCGCTGGTGCTGGATGGGCTGGCGCTTTATTCTATAGACTTCATTTTTCAAGCTGCGTCTTTGTTGGCTGTGCCGGCTTATTCCGGTCGTTTGCTTGCGTAAGTCTCCGTACTTGCCGCCTTGAGGCAGCTTGAATGATTTTGCATAGATGTTTTTTTTCGCGTCTGGCGAAAAGTCGTGTACCGGCAAAGGTGCAGTCGTTTATACATGGAGAATTTGATGGCAAGCAGTAACTTGATTAAACAATTGCAAGAGCGGGGGCTGGTAGCCCAGGTGACGGACGAGGAAGCGTTAGCAGAGCGACTGGCGCAAGGCCCGATCGCGCTCTATTGCGGCTTCGATCCAACCGCTGACAGCTTGCATTTGGGGCATCTTGTTCCATTGTTATGCCTGAAACGCTTTCAGCAGGCAGGCCATAAGCCTGTGGCGCTGGTGGGGGGAGCAACCGGTCTGATTGGTGACCCGAGCTTTAAAGCCGCCGAGCGTAAACTGAACACCGAAGATACCGTGCAGGAGTGGGTCGATAAAATTCGCAAACAGGTCGCGCCGTTCCTCGACTTTGATTGCGGTGACAACTCGGCCATTGCCGCGAATAACTACGACTGGTTTGGCAGCATGAACGTGCTGACCTTCCTGCGTGATATCGGCAAGCACTTCTCCGTAAACCAGATGATCAACAAAGAAGCGGTTAAGCAGCGTCTGAACCGCGACGATCAGGGCATCTCATTTACCGAGTTCTCCTATAACCTGCTGCAGGGTTACGACTTCGCGTGTCTGAACAAGCTGCATGGCGTGGCGCTGCAGATTGGCGGTTCCGATCAGTGGGGCAATATCACCTCCGGCATCGACCTGACCCGTCGTCTGCACCAGAACCAGGTGTTTGGTCTGACCGTTCCGCTGATCACCAAAGCCGATGGCACCAAATTTGGTAAGACCGAAGGCGGCGCGGTATGGCTGGATCCGAAAAAGACCAGCCCGTACAAATTCTACCAGTTCTGGATCAACACCGCGGATGCTGACGTTTATCGCTTCCTGAAGTTCTTCACCTTTATGGACATTGCCGAGATCAATGCGCTGGAAGAGGAAGATAAAAACAGCGGTAAGGCCCCGCGCGCGCAGTACGTGCTGGCCGAACAGGTCACTCGTCTGGTACATGGTGAAGAAGGGCTGGTGGCGGCAAAACGCATTACCGAAAGCCTGTTTAACGGCAATCTGAGCGACCTGAGCGAAGCCGACTTCGAACAGCTGGCGCAGGATGGCGTGCCGATGATTGAACTGGAAAAAGACGCCGACCTGATGCAGGCGCTGGTGGATTCTGAGCTGCAGCCATCGCGTGGCCAGGCGCGTAAGACAATCGCCTCCAACGCCGTCACCATCAACGGTGAAAAACAGTCTGACCCGGAATATGTATTTAATGACGGCGATCGTCTGTTTGGTCGCTACACCTTACTGCGTCGCGGTAAGAAAAATTACTGTCTGGTCTGCTGGAAGTAATTGCGTAAAGGCAGGGGCGTGGGAAACCACGCCCCTTATTTTTTGCTGTCAGGTATCCAAGATGAAGAACATCCTCGCCATCCAGTCCCACGTTGTATTTGGTCACGCCGGCAACAGTGCCGCAGAGTTTCCGATGCGCCGCCTTGGCGCAAACGTCTGGCCCCTTAACACCGTTCAGTTCTCCAACCATACGCAGTACGGGAAATGGACCGGTTGCGTGATGCCGCCTGCGCATCTGACCGAGATCGTTCAGGGGATTGCTGATATTAATCAGCTGCAGCGCTGTGATGCGGTACTGAGTGGCTATCTGGGCTCCGCCGAACAGGGAGAGCATATTCTCGGTATCGTGCGTCAGGTCAAAGCGGCCAATCCGGCGGCGAAATATTTCTGCGACCCGGTGATGGGACACCCTGAAAAAGGCTGCATCGTCGCACCCGGCGTGGCGGAGTTTCACGTCCGCCATGCGCTGCCGGCGAGCGACATCATTGCCCCCAACCTGATTGAGCTGGAAATCCTCTGCGGTCATCCGGTGGCGAACGTTGCGCAAGCCGTCTTAGCCGCGCGCGAGCTGATTGCGCAGGGCCCGCAGATTGTGCTGGTTAAGCATCTTGCCCGCGCCGGGCTGAGTATGGACCGGTTCGAAATGCTGCTGGTGACGGCTGATGAAGCCTGGCATATCAGTCGCCCGCTGGTGGACTTTGGTCTGCGTCAGCCGGTTGGCGTCGGCGATGTTACCAGCGGACTGCTGCTGGTTAAACTGCTGCAGGGGGCCCGGCTTCGCGATGCGCTGGAACATGTGACCGCCGCAGTGTATGAAATTATGCTGGCCACGAAAAATATGCAGGAGTACGAGCTGCAGGTGGTGGCCGCCCAGGATCGTATTGCCCAGCCGGAGCACTACTTCAGCGCCACGCAGCTGTAACCGAAGAACTGCCCGGCCTCGCAGCCGGGCAGAGGATGTCAGGGGATTAAACTCCTTCCGCCGCCAGCGCCGCGGCCACCGATGGACGAGCGGCCACGTGTTTCATCCAGGCCGCGATATTGCTGTAACCGGTCATATCCAGCTTCACGGCCCACGCCCAGCGCAGTACGGTAAACAGGTAGCCATCAGCGATGGTGAAACGATGCCCGCTCAGCCACTGCTTCTCCTTCAGTGACTCATCAATGTAATGCAGCTTCTTCTCCAGCTGAGCGCGCGCGATCGGTTTGTAATCTTCCGGCGTGTCCGGGCGGAATAGCGGCGTAAAGCCTTTATGCAGCTCCGTCGCGACGTAGTTTAGCCACTCCAGTGTCTGGTAGCGCGCAATGGTGCCCACCGGCGCCAGCAGCTGGCGATCCGGCACCCGATCGGCAATGTATTGCATGATGGCGACGCCTTCTGTAAGCAGGATCTCGTCGTCAAGTAGCAGCGCCGGAACCTGTCCCTTCGGGTTGATCCGCAGATAATCCTCCCCGTTTTCCAGGCGCTTCTTCTGCAGGTCGACGCCTTGTAAGGTGAAGTCCAGTCCGCTTTCGCGCAGGGCGATATGTGATGCAAGGGAACAGGCGCCGGGTTTGTAGAACAGTTTCATCAGTAACTCCTCGTGGCTGCAGTTTTCTGTATGTTAGCCCAGGGGTAAAAAAAAAGCCGCTAACAAAACGTTAGCGGCCTAAATTTATTGGTTTTCCCGAAGCGCTTAAGCGGTTGCCGTATCGCGAGCTTTGCTCACTGAGTCGTCATCCTGGGTCATGCGGTTCAGTTTCGGCGCGATAGCAAACATCAGCACGGCGATAACTGCGGTAGCAATACCAATCTGCAGGAAGACATGGCCATAGACGGCAAGAGACTGCAGCGGGTCGGTCACGTTCTCCGGTACCGCCATCAGGTTGGCGACTTTACCGGCGATGATAGCGGCACCTGCGGTAGTCAGGAACCAGCTGCCCATGATAAAGCCCATCAGGCGCTGTGGTACCAGCTGTGCCACCATCGCCAGACCCAGACCGGAAATCATCAGCTCACCGATACTCTGCAGCGCGTAGCTCAGAATCAGCCAGTTAACGGAGACGATACCGGCGTCGGTTGCAAATTTGGCGCCCAGCGGCAGGACGAGGAAGGCCAGCGAGCAGAGCACCATGCCAATCGCAAATTTGTGCGGCATCGGCAGACGGTCGCCCATCTTGTTATAGATAGCGGCCAGAATCGGGCTGCCGATCATAATCCAGAACGGGTTCAGCGCCTGGAACTGTTCAGGCTGGAAGCTAATGCCCAGAATGGCGTGCTCAACGTTGCGGATAGCAAAGAAGTTCAGTGACGTCGGCATCTGGCTGTAGAGGACGAAGAAGACGATCGCCTGAACCATCAGAATGAAGGCCACAATCATCTTACGACGCGCAGCACCTTTCATCGCAATCGCTTCTTTAGCAAAAATAATCACGATGCCCAGAGCCACCACGCCCAGCACCATGCGGGCAATGCCCTGGTTGTGCAGCAGCCAGGTCGCAATCACCACCAGCACGACCACGCCGACGATGGTCGCCAGCAGTTTACCGAAGTGTACCGGGGCAAAGTCAGGCTTCGAACCGTAGTTTTTTACCCATTTTTTGCAGAACATGAAGTTCACCAGGGTAATCAGCATCCCGACGAAGCTCAGAGAGAAGGCGATGCTCCAGCCGAATTTCGCCGCCAGCCACGGGGTAGCCAGCATCGAGAAGAAGGAACCGATGTTGATGGACATGTAGTACATCGTAAATGCGCCATCAAGACGCGGGTCATCTTTCTCATAGCAGGTCGAGAGCAGGGAAGACGGGTTAGCCTTAAACAGGCCGTTACCGACGGCGATGGTCGCCATACCCATATAAACGATAGCCGCGTCATGTCCGGAATACGCCACCAGGGCGTAGCCGATAGCGAGGACGATAGTCCCCAGCATAATCACGCGCTTAGTACCGAGCACTTTATCGCCCAGCCAGCCGCCGATAGCCACGAGGCCATAAACCAGCGCGCTGAAGGAGGAGAAGAGAGTAATAGAATCCGCTTCTGACATACCCAGCTGTTTGACCAGGTAAACGGCCATGATCCCTTGCAGGCCGTAATAACCAAAACGCTCCCATAATTCGATCGAGAAGATCAGATAGAACGATTTCGGTTGTTTGAAAGCGTTCAGACTCACGCTTTCTGCTGGTTTATTGTTTGCAGTTGACACATATACCTCTTTTTTTACATCCCATATTAACGGGGGGTGTTCGGGGCGCAATCTGATAAGACCGCCGCCTTTATAGTTATTCTGGAGGGAAAACGGGAAGTAATGTTCACTATCCTGGCCGTTCAGGCAAGCGTTTTGTAATACTCTGTTACATATATCTTAAGCGTTATAATACGCCAGTCATTCAAATGTTATACAGAGTTAAATTTCACCTTTTACACATTGGTGATATTTTTATCTGTCGAGACCGGAAGAGAATCGGATAATGGCGATATATTCTGCTGATAAGCCTTGAACATAGTGATATAGCCCATAATCCTAAAAAATGATGGGGTATTGTCCTGGTAAGTGGTGCTCTGGTATTGGAAATACTGGCTTTCTTTATCATTGCGACAACAATAATTTAACATTAAGTTGCGTGGATGATCTGGATCACAAATGTATAGAAATTTTTTCACCACAAAAAATGATTAACCTGGATGAACGTTATATAGACGGTTAATTGTCCTGTAGAGCGCAGAAATAGTGGCGTTAAAGCTAAGGGAATGGCGGGAAGAACAGAACCATTACCACAAGCAGGGTAATGGTTCTGCCAGAATGTTATGCGTAGACTTTTTCTTTAAACTCGCACAGATCTTCAATCAGGCAGGAGCCGCAGCGAGGTTTGCGCGCAATACAGGTATAGCGGCCGTGGAGAATAAGCCAGTGGTGGCAGTCGACTTTAAATTCGGCGGGAACGACCTTTAGCAGCTTTTCCTCCACCTGTTCAACGTTCTTCCCTGGGGCAAATTGTGTCCGATTGCAAACGCGAAAAATATGCGTATCCACGGCAATCGTCGGCCAGCCGAACGCGGTATTCAGTACCACGTTGGCGGTTTTACGTCCCACGCCGGGAAGGGCTTCCAGCGCCGCCCTGTCCTCGGGAACCTCGCCATTGTGCTGCTCAAGCAGAATCCGGCAGGTTTTAATCACATTTTCAGCTTTGCTGTTAAATAACCCGATAGTTTTGATATACGCTTTGACGCCATCAACACCCAGCGCCAGCATGGCTGCCGGCGTATTGGCCACCGGATAGAGCTTTGCCGTGGCTTTATTCACGCTGACGTCGGTCGCCTGCGCCGAGAGTAGTACGGCTATCAGTAATTCGAACGGGGAGCTGAAATTCAGTTCCGTTGTGGGGTGCGGGTCGTTATCCCGCAGTCGGGTCAGTATTTCCAGACGTTTGCTCTTATTCATCCCAGACTTTCCCTGTGCGCATCAACTGGCGTGGCTTGATTCGCTTCAGCTGCTTTCGCTTTACGTTGCTTAGTTCGTTCGTCAATCAGGTATTTCACCGCCAGCATCATCCCTAAACCGATAAAGGCGCCCGGCGGCAGCATCGCCAGCAGGAACGGCGTATCGGTGTGGAATACTTCGATACGCAGCACTTTCGCCCAGCTACCCAGCAGGCTATCGGCCCCATCAAACAGCGTCCCGTTGCCGAGGATTTCTCGCAGCGAACCGAGCACAAACATCGCGCAGGTCGCCCCCATACCAATGGAGAAACCATCCAGCGCCGACAGTGCCGGCCCTTTTTTGGCAGCGAACGCTTCGGCACGACCGACCACGATGCAGTTGGTTACAATCAGCGGAATAAAAATTCCCAGAGACTGATACAGACCAAATGCATAGGCGTTAATCAGCATCTGTACGACGCTCACGACCGAAGCGATGATCATGACATAAATCGGTATACGAATTTCAGCCGGTGTCCAGCGGCGCAGGCTGGAGATTGTCAGGTTGGTCAGCGTCAGCACCAGGGTTGTCGCCAGTCCCAGCCCTAACGCATTGGTGGCGGTAGAGGTCACGGCGAGCAGGGGGCACATGCCTAACAGTTGGACCAGCGCGGAGTTGTTTTTCCACAACCCCTGAACAATAACGTCTTTGACTTCGCTCATGGCTTACTCTCCACAGGACGTGAGTTCGGGAATCTGTGCGGGCAGCGTTTGCGCGTACAGGCCGGCACGCTTAACGGCGTTGACTACCGCGCGTGGGGTAATAGTGGCGCCGGTGAACTGATCGAAATCACCGCCGTCTTTTTTCACGGCAAAGTGGCTGTCGCCGGAACCGTGAATGACTTTGCCCGCAAAGTGGGTTATCCAGTCCGACAGACGGAGTTCAATTTTGTCGCCAAGGCCGGGCGTCTCATGATGCTCCGTTACGCGGGTGCCAAGAACGGTGCCTTTGAAGTCGGCGGCAACCAGCAGCTGAATCGCACCGGAGTAACCATCGGGGGCGGTCGCTTCCATCACCACTCCGACCGGAGCATCGTTATTTTTGGCAATCCAGATCTTATGCTGACCTTTACCGAGCGGTGGCGCGGTGACCAGATAGCAGCTCTGCAGCAAATCGTTATTATAGCGGTCCGCAGGCAAAACCTGATTGAACAGCGCTTTTTGTTGGGTCGCCGCCTGTTCAGCAATCGTCGATTTTGTCAGCTCATTGATGGCCGCGGTTAACCCGGTAGAGCCGGCGGCAAAGAGCGCCAGCGTAATGCCGTGTTTGCGCATGCTTTTTAACATCATCGGTCCTCAGCGGTGGCCATAGACGCGCGGGCGCGTGTAGTAGTCGATTAACGGAACGGTAATGTTCGCCAGCAGCACGGCAAAAGCCACTCCGTCAGGATAACCGCCAAAGCTGCGGATGAGCCACACCAGCAGACCCGCGAGGGCGCCGAATATCAGGCGGCCGCGGTTGGTGGTGGAGGCGGTAACCGGATCCGTTAAAATAAAGAATGCGCCGAGCATGGTCGCGCCGGAAAGCAGATGAATCTGCGGGGCCGCGAAGCTCTGCGGTGAAAACAGCCAGCCCAGGGTGGCGCAGAGGGTCAGGCTAAGCAGGAAGCTCAGCGGGATATGCCAGCGAATAGTCTTCTGCCAGAGTAAAAACAGACCGCCGACCAGATAGGCGATATTGACCCACTGCCAGCCAAGACCGGCCAGCGTGCCGCCGTAGATCGGGTACTGCAGGATCTCCTTCACCGCATGACCGGCATGCAGTGACGTTTTAAACGTATCCAGCGGCGTAGCCTGGCTGATGCCATCGATCCCCAGCCGCAGGGCGTTCATATCGTTGCCGCTGGCGGTGTGACCGCTAAAAATAACCTGCAGGGCTTCGGTGAAGCCCGGAACGGTGGCCGCAATTTCATGCGGCGGCAGCCAGGAAGTCATCTGCACCGGGAATGAGATCAGCAGCACAACATAGCCAATCATCGCCGGGTTAAACGGGTTGTGGCCCAGCCCCCCGTACAGCTGCTTGGCAATAATAACGGCAAAGGCGGTACCCAAAACGACCAGCCACCAGGGAGCCAGCGGCGGAATACTAATGGCCAGCAGCAGACCGGTCAGCAGCGCGGAGTTATCGGCAAGCGTGGCGGCAATATTCTGTTTCCGCAACCTGAGGATGGCGGCTTCTGTCGCCCAGGCCGTGAGGGAGGCGAGGACGAGCTGCACCACGGTTCCCCAGCCAAAAAACCAGGTCTGAACCGCGATACCGGGTACGGCTGCGAGCAGAACCAGCAGCATAATCCGTGAGGTCTGACGCTGGTTGTGGGTATAAGGAGAGCTTGCGATTCTGAAAACCATTTATTCCTCGTTAACTGCCTGCCGGGATGCTTTCCTGGCCTGAACGCGGGCGATTGCTTCGGCGACCGCGGCTTTGCGCGGATCGTCGTTGGCGGCTGACTGGGTCATCTCTTGCTGCCCGGCTTTGCGGGCCTTCGCGCGGGCGATAGCCGCTTCAACGGCCGCTTTCCGCGGGTCGACGGCTTCGGCGGCGGGCTGAACGTCAGCCGGTGCGGCGGCCTGCTGCTCAGCCTTGCGGGCCTTCGCGCGGGCGATAGCCGCTTCAACGGCCGCTTTGCGCGGGTCGATGGCTTCGGTTGCCGGCTGAACGTCAGCCGGTGCGGCGGCCTGCTGCTCAGCCTTGCGGGCCTTCGCGCGGGCGATAGCCGCTTCAACGGCGGCTTTGCGCGGGTCGACGGCTTCGGTTGCAGGCTGAACGTCAGCCGGTGCGGCGGCCTGCTGCTCAGCCTTGCGGGCCTTCGCGCGGGCGATAGCCGCTTCAACGGCCGCTTTACGCGGGTCGACGACTTCGGCGGCGGGCTGAAGGTCAGCCGGTGCGGCGGCCTGCTGCTCAGCCTTGCGGGCCTTCGCGCGGGCGATAGCCGCTTCAACGGCCGCTTTACGCGGGTCGACGACTTCGGCGGCGGGCTGAAGGTCAGCCGGTGCGGCGGCCTGCTGCTCAGCCTTGCGGGCCTTCGCGCGGGCGATAGCCGCTTCAACGGCCGCTTTACGCGGGTCAACGGCTTCGGCGGCGGGCTGAACGTGAGCCTCGGTCGCAAGTTGCCCCGTATCCTGATCCTGCAGCGCCAGTTTGCGGGCACGGGCTTCGGCTTTACGAGCTTCGCGGGCGGCGATCGCTTCACTGTTATCCGGTTTCGCGCCGGCCTGGACTACGATCGGCTGGGCGGCATCGCGTTGTTTTTCGCGAACCCGGGCCAGCGCCGCGTTAATCGCCGCATGATCTTTCGCGGCCGGTTGAACAGCAGACTGTTTGTGGCGCTCCAGGCGTGCGGCTTTGTCCCGTTCCAGGCGAGCCTGGCGGGCCTCAAAGCGGGCTTTGGCCTCCGCTGCACGCTTTTCTTCCTGACGGATAGCCGTAATCTCGGCCTTTTCCTGACGGAAATATTGTACCAGCGGAATATTACTCGGACAGACCCAGGCGCAGGCGCCGCATTCGATGCAGTCGGCCAGGTTATGGGCGGTGGCTTTATCGTGCTGCTGGCCTTTGCTGAACCAGTACAGCTGCTGCGGCAGCAGATCGGCCGGACAGGCGTCCGCACAGGCGCTGCAGCGAATACACCCTTTCTCTTCCTCGGGGTCGCCCATTTCGCTTGCCGATGGCGCCAGCAGGCAGTTGGTGATTTTGACCACCGGAACGTCAAGCCACGGCAGGGTGAACCCCATCAGCGGGCCGCCCATAATGACCATCTGTTCGGCGCTCGGGCAGAAGCCGGCATCTTCCAGCAGATGGCGAACCGGCGTTCCCAGTCGCGCCCACACGTTGCCAGGACGGGTAACCGCCTCGCCGGTGAGGGTGACAACGCGCTCGGTCAGCGGCTCACCGTCGATCACCGCACGTTTAACCGCATAGGCGGTACCGACGTTTTGCATCAGCACGCCGATGTCCGACGAGCGCCCGCCGTGGGGAACCTGTTTGCCGGTGAGGATCTGCGTCAGCTGCTTCGCGCCGCCGGACGGGTATTTGGTGGGAATCACCCGCAGTTCGATACCGTGAGCATCGGCAAGGACTGCCCGCATCATCGAGATGGCCTGCGGTTTATTATCCTCAATACCGATCAGCACCTGGCGCGGCTGTAAAATATGGGCCAGGATGCGGATGCCGGCGATAATTTGCGCTGCGCAATCCTGCATCAGGCGATCGTCGGCGGTAATATAGGGTTCGCATTCAGCGGCGTTAATAATCAGGGTTTCAATTTTGTCGCCGCCGCCGCGTAATTTGCTGCCGGTCGGGAATCCCGCGCCGCCCAGCCCGGCCACGCCGAACTGGTGAATACGCTCGATGAGCTCTTCACGGGTTTTGTTTGCGTAATCACTCCAGCCGTCGCGCTCAATCCACCGGTCTTCACCGTCGGCATCGATAATGACGCTCATCTCGGCGAGGGCGGAAGGGTGAGCGGTCGAGTGCGGCGCGATGGCGCTGACGGTACCGGAGGTCGGGGCATGAACCGGCAACATTCGTCCCCAGCCGCGGGTCAGCGGCTGACCACGCAGTACGCGATCGCCAGGCCGCACGCAGAGCTCACCCTCAGCGCCGATATGCTGTTTTAACGGGATCACAAACTGCTGCGGCAGGGAAATCTGGCGCAGCGGCGTGCCGTTAGACTGGCTTTTCATTTCAGGCGGGTGAATACCGCCGTTGAAGTCCCAGACTTTATCTTTTCTGAACGCGGAAAATAGCTTAAACATGTTGTTCCACAGGAATATTGCGTACTGGAATAGTGTGCAGGTCCCACTTCCAGTTTTCAGTGGTCGTCGCGACAGGAACCATTTCAATACATTGCGTCGGGCAGGGCGCGACGCAAAGATTACAGCCGGTACAAAGATCGCTCATCACGGTGTGCATTGCGCGAGTTGCGCCGACAATCGCATCAACCGGGCAGGCCTGGATACACTTTGTGCAGCCGATACAGTTATTTTCGTCAATGACCGCGAGCATGCGTGCAGGCTCGAGTTGTTGTTCATCGCCATCGATGGGCTGCGGGTCGACGTTCAGCAGAGCGGCAATTTTTAGCATCACCGCTTCGCCGCCAGGGGCGCAGCGGTTGATTTTCTCACCCTGAGTGCCGACGGCCTCGGCATAAGGACGACAGCCGGGGTAGCCGCATTGTCCACACTGACTCTGCGGAAGAAGCTCATCGACTTTTTCAACAACGGGATCATCTTCTACTTCGAACCGACGGGAGGCGTATCCCAGAATCACGCCAAAAATGAGCCCCAACAGGCTAATGGCGATCACGGCTATCCAGACTGCACTCATATTACAACTTCACCAAACCACTAAAGCCCATAAATGCCAGCGACATTAAACCCGCAGTAACCAGGGCAATGGCATTACCACGAAACGGCGCAGGCACATCTGCAACCACCAGCCGTTCGCGAATAGCGGCGAACAGCACCATCACCAGCGAGAAACCGACCGCGGCGGCAAAACCGTAGAGCGCGGACTGCAAGAAGTTATGCCCGAGGTTAATATTCAGCAGCGCGACGCCGAGCACCGCACAGTTGGTGGTGATCAGCGGTAAGAAAATACCCAGCAGTCGATACAGGGCAGGGCTGGTTTTACGCACCACCATCTCGGTGAACTGCACCACTACCGCGATAACCAGGATAAAAGCCAGGGTCCGCAGGTAGATCAGGTTAAGCGGGATAAGAATCCAGGTATCAATCAGCCAGGCGCAAATTGAGGCCAGCGTCATCACAAAGGTGGTGGCCAGCCCCATCCCCATTGCGGTTTCCAGTTTTTTGGAAACCCCCATAAACGGGCACAGTCCAAGAAACTTCACCAGCACGAAGTTGTTCACAAGGACAGTACCAATAAAGAGCAGTAAATAATCAGCCATCAACTCGACCTGAAAACAGAAAAAGCCGCCTATTATCGAATAAATCGATACCGGCGACAACAGGTTAACTGTGGGGTTATTACGAATTCACGAAGGTTCGCTTAACCCGTGCGGAACGTTTGAAATAGGGGACCAACAGCGCCGCGGCAAGAAGCGGAAACAGCAGCTGGCGTAAGGCCATCGCGTCTGAAATGGGTGAAAAAGCAAAGGCCTTTATCGCCAGCAGCAGAGAGATGAGCAGCCAGATAATATAGTGCTTTGGTACGATGCTTCGCCGTTTGAAAAACGCAATGGTCAGCCACAGGGTATAGTACCACATGGCGAGGGCGAACAGCAGCGACCCCACCCAAAGCAGGAGGTGCCCGGCGCTCATTTCCGCCAGCAGGGCGTAGGTCCGGGAGCTCATCAACGCATTAGCAAAGATCAACAGCGACAGCGAAGTGCTAAGCAGAGCAACCAGTAGCCATGCGAGCGGTGCCAGCAGCCACCCGCCGATACGTTCTGCAGAGTGAGAAGACATGATTTCTCCCGGATTCAATCAAAATAAAGAGCGGGAGTATAAGCAACTGGCATGGCTGAGAACAGTTTTTATTGCACGTAACGCCAGACGGATTTCGGAACCTGCCCGACATCGAACAATTTACCGCCAGAAACCAGCTCTGCCCGGCGGTGATCGGCTGCGCGATACATGTTGACGATTTCCGTGGTGTCGGTCAGGGAATAGTTAAGATGGTCAAAAAGTTTTTCAAGGCTTTCAAGGGAACTGATTTTACGGAATTTTAATAAGTAGTCCTGAACGGTCATTTGCGGTTCCATTTTATAATCGGAATAAACAAGTCGAATATTAACAACTGTCGGTAAACCAACTTTCAACAAACGGTGCCTTCTTAACGGGCCGGATGAAATTATTTAGGTTGTAAATACTAAAGACAAGAAATGATTTCATTCCTGGGGTAGTCAAAAGAAATTTAAGAATATTCTAGTGCTAAATCAGGAGCCGGGCGGCGCCTGGGAGAGAAGATTAACGCTGTTTGCCCCGGCTGGCAATAACGTTTTGATACCAAAAAAAGCTCTTTTTCCGTTTACGGGCGAGCCCTTGCTGATGATCGACATACACAAAACCGTATTGTTTTTGGTAACCGTTCAGCCAGCTCAGCAGATCAATAAACGACCACGGATAATAACCGCGGACATCGGCCCCCGCCTCAAGGGCTTTTTCCAGCGCATTAATATGGCTGCTAAGATAGTCGATGCGCGGATCGTCAACGACTTCGCCATCAATAATCGGATCTTTCGCGCCTAAACCATTTTCGGTGATGTAAATGGGAATATCGCCATAGCGTGCTTTGATCATCATTATGCCGTCGGTTAACCCCTGCGGCCAAATCTCCCAGCCCCATTCGGTATAGGTGCTCTGCGGGTTACGCACGAAGTAAAACAGACCTTCGACGCCCGGTTCACCGCCGCAGGGTCCCTCCTGAGGTCGGGCTGAGACGGTTTCACGGCGATAATAGTTGAGTCCAATAAAATCGCAGCGGTTGTCACGCAGCAGCGCGTCATCGCCGGGAGCAAACTGCGGAACACCCCACAGGGTCTGGGTCTGCTGCAAAAGCGACTCGGGGTAATGGCCTTTTAACACCGGATCGTATAGCCAGTGCGTATGTATTGCGTCCGCCATGTCGCTGGCCTGGCGATCTTCTGCGCTGTCGGTGAGCGGCGTATGCGGCTGCAGGACATTAACGAACCCAATCTCGCCCTTGATACCGCTTTGGCGAAACTGTTTAACCGCCAGCGCGTGAGCAATAAAAACGTGATGACAGGCCTGGATAGCGCGCGCCGGATCGCGTACCGCCGGCGGATGACAGCCGTTAATATAGCCGTGACCGATGAACACAATGGTTTCGTTGAAGGTTGCCCACAGCTTCACCCGGGAACCGTAGCGCGCGTAACACAGGCGGGCATACTCGGCGAACGCTTCGGCGGTGCTTCGTGCTTCCCAGCCCCCTTCATCCTGCAGCGCCTGCGGCAGATCCCAATGATAGAGCGTAATCATCGGCTCGATATTGTGAGCCAGCAGCTCATCGATCAAATCGCTATAAAACCGGACGCCCGCTTCGTTAACTTCGCCACGGCCGAGAGGCAGCAGGCGAGGCCAGGAGATAGAGAAACGGTAGCTTTGCAGGCCCATTTCGGCCATCAGGGCAACGTCTTCGCGAAAACGATGATAGTGATCGACGGCGACGTCACCATTGGTGTTCTCGAATGTCGCGCCGGGCTGATGGGCGTATATGTCCCAGATTGACGGGCCTTTACCGTCGGCATCGTGACCGCCTTCAACCTGATAGGCTGCGGTGGCGGCGCCCCAAAGAAAATGTTGCGGAAATGCGGCCATGAAAAACTCCTTATCGAATGATAAAGAGAGTGTAGTGAATGCGTTTATCGCTGTGCAACCGGTTTCTGAAACCGGTTGCACACTTGCGAAGTGGGTCACTGTTTAGCGTCAGCAGAGGCTGACAGGCTAATGGGGCAGCGAGGTCGTTTGCACAACATTAGCTGGAGGCGGGGATTGGTAGTTATCAATGTGGTGAGCGATAACCAAAAGCAGGGCTGAGACGCCAAATACAACCCAACCAATAAGTTCTACAATTCGGTTAAAAACGTTTGCCATAATCCTGAAATTAAAAGTTAAAACAGGAGTAAATGTTACTAAATGGGGAGAGTAACGCAAGGGCTGGCGGAAGAGTATTATCACCATTGCTGTAAAGGTGAACGCTTGAGAAGCATAAGCAAAGCTAATAAATCAATTGAAGCTTATAGTTATCAGAGGGCAAAAATCCTTGAATGAGAGGGCAGCAAGATGAGTGACACTATCCGGGTGGGGATGATTGGCTACGGATATGCGAGTAAAACTTTCCATGCGCCGTTAATCAGCGGTACGCCGGGAATGACGCTGGCCGCGGTGTCCAGTAGCGATGAAAAGAAAGTCCAGGCCGACTGGCCTCTGGTGAACGTGGTGGCTGAACCCGCAGGCTTACTGAGCAACCCCGATATTGATTTGATCGTCATCGCTACGCCAAACGATACCCATTTCCCGCTGGCGAAAGCGGCGCTGGAAGCGGGTAAGCATGTGGTCGTGGATAAACCTTTTACCGTGACACTGTCACAGGCGAGAGAGCTGGAGGCCGTGGCCAGACGCTGCGGCAGACTGCTGTCCGTTTTTCATAACCGCCGCTGGGATAGCGATTTTCTGACGCTGAAATCGCTGATTCATGAAGGGCTGCTCGGCGAGGTAGGTTACGTCGAATCGCACTTCGATCGCTATCGTCCAGAGGTGCGTAACCGCTGGCGCGAACAGGGCGGCCCGGGAAGCGGAATCTGGTACGATCTGGGGCCGCACCTTCTTGATCAGGTCGTCAATTTATTTGGCCTGCCGGTCAGTATGACCGTTGATTTGGCGCAGCTGCGTCCGGGCGCCCAGGCTACCGACTATTTCCACGCCGTGTTGGCTTATCCCCAGCGCCGGGTCGTGTTGCACGGTACGCTGCTGGCGGCAGCAGAAACCGCGCGATATATCGTTCACGGATCCCGGGCAAGCTATGTCAAATATGGGCTGGATCCGCAGGAGGAGCGGCTGAAAAATGGCGAGCGGTTGCCGCAGGAAGACTGGGGATACGATATGCGTGACGGGGTGCTGACGCGGGTTGAAGGGGACGCTCGCACGACGGAAAACTGGCTCACTCTGCCGGGCAACTACCCGGCTTACTATGCCGCCATTCGCGACACCCTGAATGGCAGCGGCGAAAATCCGGTGCCAGCCAGCCAGGCGATTCAGATTATGGAGTTGATTGAGCTCGGTCTGGAGTCGGCGAAACATCGCGCCACCCTGAGTCTGATCTAGAGTCTTTGCCCGGCAGCGAGGCCGCCGGGCTGAGGGTCAGGCCTGCTGAACGCGCTGAATCAGCGCCGCTTTTTCCTGGTTGCTGAGAAACGCCAGTTCCAGACCATTAATTTGCGCCTGGCGAATCTGATCGCGACTCAGGCCGGCTGCCGGCGCGGCCACGGTGTATTCGTGAATGATGTCGATACCTTGTACCGCCGGGTCGTCGGTATTAATGGATGCCAGAACGCCGTGTTCAAGGAACGTTTTGAGCGGATGCTCTGCCAGTGATGCCACGGTGCTGGTCTGGATATTGGAGGTCAGGCAGGACTCAATACCGATACGCTGCTGCGCAAGATAATCCATCAGAGCCGGATCCTGGACCGCTTTTACGCCATGTCCGATACGCTCTGCTCCTAGTTCTCGTATAGCCTGCCAGATGCTTTCCGGACCGGCCGCTTCGCCGGCGTGCACGGTAATACGCCAGCCGGCATCGCGAGCGAGGGTAAAGTGTTCCATAAACAGATTGCCCGGGAAACCGAGCTCATCCCCCGCCAGATCCAGGGCGGTGATCGCGTCGCGGTGGGCAAGCAGCGCGTCCAGCTCTTGCTGGCAGGCCGCTTCACCGAATGTCCGGCTCAGAATACCAATCAGACGGGTTTCGACATTAAAATCGCGGCTGCCTTCGCGTACGCCGGCAATCACGGCTTCAACCACGCCGTCGACCGGCAGCTGGTGGGTCATGGCCATATAGCGCGGGGAAAAACGCAGCTCAACGTAGTGGAGACCATTGCGTGCCGCATCCTCGACGTTTTCATAAGCCACGCGACGACAGGCTTCCAGCGAGGCCAGAACTTTTACCCCCCAGTCCAGTTTGGCGAGGAAGCTGACCAGATCGGGTTCATTACTGGTGACCTGTACATGGGGGATCAGCGTGTCGAGTGAGGTTGCCGGAAGGGTGATATTGAACTGGCGGCCAAGATCGAGAATGGTTTGGGCACGAATATTGCCGTCAAGGTGGCGGTGAATGTCGGTTAATGGCAAAGTTAAATCAATCATGGTCGCACTCATTTTTTAGTTAAAGTGCACGTCATTATACAGCAATTCTTTAACTCTTTAAAAGCATTGAAAAAATCCAGTGGATACAATCATCTGTAAGAGCCGCGATCGGTTTTGAACGTCCGTCACGAGAGTCTCCTGGCCCGAACAGGATCCCCGGCAAACTTGCGGGCGGTGGGCCGGGCGGCGGGCGATTATCCTGTCGACTAAACTTAGCCAGCAGGCCGGCATAGGATGCGGGACGTTGCGTGAGGGAGAGGGCGTTTAAGGAATCCGGGGCGTTCACGATAGAGATGCAAAGAAAGCTATTCGATTCCAGCAGCAGACTCTCGCATCGCGTGGGCAAACGTGGCAGATAGCCGTTGCGAAGGTCGATAAACTGTGAGCCAGAGGGGCGTTGTTTCAACTCAGATAAAATAAAGTAAACCGGGTTAACCCGGTTAAAGCAGATTTTTTCATTCACGGCAACGGCGTACGCCAATGCTTCATCCTATGCATGATGACAATTTAAGATGAAAGTGATTCACCTGGATAGTGATTATCAATCAACGAACGAGAAGACCCAGGCGACCTGGCTGGAAAACGAGGGTATCGGTAGCATTCGCGAGACGCCGGACTATGACCCAACAAAGCTGGCGCTTGCAACGGGCATACGGCCCACAATGCCTGCTCAAATACAGCAGCTTTTCAATAAACTAAACGATCTGGTGCGCGACGACGTACTGGCGGACAGGTTGCCGGAAGCGTGTTTTCATTTTACCTTTTTACCGTTGACTCTCCCGCTATACGCTGAAAACGAGGTCCTTCCCGAAAAGATTTCGCAATTAGGTGAAATGTGGGCTGACTATCAGGCCCGACGTATAACGGTCAGAGAATTGCGTTTGGTTGCCCTGCCTGGCCAGCTATTGCTTGCCGGGATTCCGGATGAGGCGGCGGTTGCGATGCGCCACGCATTTTGTCAGAAAGTTCTGGCATCACCCTGGAAACAAGAACTGCTTGCCCGGCACGCTGCTACGCCGCTTCCGGCGCCTTTCTGGCACAGTACGCTATTGCGCTACCAAGCCCGTTTTCTGCCCGCACAATTGCGACGATACTTCCAGCAGAATCAGGCGCGGCGCTTTGGTACGGTTTCAGGAGAACTCAAGCTCGTCAAAGTGAACTACAACTGGGCGCGCTGTGATTTTGTTCACCTCCAGAACCCGGACATCGGTTACCGACATCCCTGAGAGACGGCACAGGTTATTTACCGGGTACGGCATGTTTATTTCTTTTGTGAACGTACAACAGCTGATCGGATTTGTTGATCGCGCTTTCAAGAGAATCGCCAGCTTCTAATGGATAGTTGCCATGCGAAAAGGAGACCCGCTTGTCTTTATCGGTATGGCGCAGGTTTTCTTTGATGCGGGCGATGACGTCTAAGCTTTTCGCGTAGTCGGTATCGAAGAGAATTAATAGAAATTCATCGCCGCCAGCACGGATGCCATAGTCACTTTTACGAATCGACAGCTCGATGGCGCGGCCTAATGACTGAATGACTTTATCGCCCATATGGTGTCCGAGGGTGTCATTGATTTTCTTCAGACCATCGCTGTCGATAGACACCAGCGTAACAGGAATATGCTTTGCCAATGCCGCGTCTATTTTATGACTTAGCGCGTCGTTCAACACTTTTCGGTTATAAAGGCCGGTCATGGTATCCGTAATATTATCTTTGGACAGTTCAGCATGACGTGCCATTTGCTTTTTCGTGTAGCGACAAAGCAGCCAGGTGCTGAGGGCATAGATGAATGCCAGCCATAAGTTATTGATAATAAAATAGATAAGGTCAAGTTTAACATTCAGCTTATATAACGGTGTTAAGTTCGCCTGGTATTTAATGATGTTAATAGATTTGAGTATCGAACGATGGAAATAAATATCACCAGCGGTTGACTCATCCGTGACATACAGTGACAGGAAGCGCCAGAGTACCGGGCGGTCCGCAGTGTAAAACGCAGTGGTCAAATCATCAATATTAACATCGGTGACAATGATGCCTTTGATTAAACCGTTCTGAAAAACTGGCGTGAGCATACTAATTATATTTTTCTTGGTGTAGCCGTCCCGGTAAATATGGGAAGTGATGCTCTCACCATGGAGTAAATCGTTCAATGCGCGACGATCGATGCTGATAGTATGGGCGCTGCGAGTGATATCGATCACGTTATCATCACGGACTAACCAGTTATCAAACTGGTATTTATTAACGTCAATGATTTTATTAATATAAATATAATTATTGATCAGATCGATATAATAGCGGATATTATTGAAAATGTAGCCGCGATAGCTGGAGAAGGTATATTTTGACACCGATATCCGATGATCATTTTGAATAACAGAAAGCGCAGGAACATCCTCGGCCCAGACCTGGCAGTCCGCATTCCGGGTTTGCAATGTCCCGTTTAAACCACGATATGTCTGGTTGCTAAGGTTTAACCCCTGAACACCGTTGGCCGATTCAAGATGTTCGCACACCTTGTCACGCTTATTCTTTTGCACACCTGGCGAGGCAGGCAAAACTGAAAAAGCCCGGGAAAGCTGGAACGCCATATTCTGGTTGATATATTCCGCATGGGAGAGCGCGGATCGTCCATTTTCCGCCACGTAGCCCATATATCTTTCCAGATCGCGGTATTCACGCGTGATGAGACCGATGAAAATTGAGGTGGTCAGAATCACGATCAGCGTATTGATATACCGGAAATTAACGGAAAAGATTTTGGTGTCCATACTCAATGACCTGTGTGCCTGAAGCGGTGATAACCCAGGTCCGATGGCGCTGGAGCACTGGTAATGTAACGTCCCCGAACGTCAACGTTTTCATCAATAAATGAGAACAGCAACGACAAAGGGATGGGTATATTTCTGCCAGCGGTGTTTATTTTTCATGCGTGCCCTCCGGCTGGCAATAAAATCATCAAGTAATATGCTGGAACAGGCGGACTCATCGAATACGCTTGCGTTCAGCCATGGTTCACTGACCTCATCAGCCATGAAAAATCCCTTTCATCCGTTAGCTGATTGAAATTTTAATCTTCATTAGCCAATTTTTCCAGTGAGTTAAACTATAATTTCGTCGCCTCCGTGACAGCTCCGCGAGGAAAACTCAGCCATGAGACAGGCTCATAGCCAATCGCTATAAATCATAGTGAATCAGTCTTTAATATCGCCAATGATATTTCCTATAGTCTCAGGCGCTACTTTTCCTGCTATAAGCGGCAGGCTATTTTAAAAAGGACTCTGGGATTATGATTTTTACGCTGAAGAAGTTTGCTGTTTCGCTGCTTGTCGCCAGCACCACGCTGCTTGCCGCCTGTGGCCCCGCCGGGCAGGACCCGAATCATATCAAAGTGGGTATCAGCGCGGGGATCGATCAGCAGGTATGGGCGGTGGCGCAGAAGGTGGCGAAAGAGAAATATAACCTTGATGTCGAAGTCGTCACCTTTAACGATTTCGTTTTGCCCAATGAAGCGCTGAATAACGGCGATCTGGATATCAACGCTTTCCAGCACAAACCGTACCTGGATAAACAGATCCAGGAGCGCGGCTACAAGCTGGTTGAGGTAGGCACAACATTCGTCTATCCGATCGCCGCCTACTCGAAGAAAATACACGCCATTGATGAGCTACCTGAAGGTGCTCAGGTAGCCGTGCCAAACGATCCGACCAACCTCGGACGTTCGCTGCTTTTGCTGCAGAAGCAGGGCCTGATTACCCTTAAAGATGGGGTGGGTCTGCTGCCAACGTCGTTAGATATTGTGCACAACCCGAAGAAACTGAAAATCGTCGAGATTGAGGCGCCGCAGCTAACTCGCGCGCTTGACGATCGGCAAATTGCGCTTGCCGTGATTAATACGACATTTTCCAGTCAGGTTGGGCTCTCGCCAACCCGTAACGGGCTTTTCATCGAAGATAAAAATTCACCCTACGTCAATATTTTCGCCAGCCGGATTGATAACAAAGACAGTGCAAAGGTGAAAAACCTGGTGAAAGCGTATCAAAGTGATGAAGTCGCCGCTGCGGCAGCGGAGCTGTACAAAGGCGACGCGGTAAAAGGCTGGTAATCTGTATGGCATCAGGCCGGCGGCGGGAGCGCGTCACCGGCCTGGACGGGAGGGATTACTTCTGGATTAAATAGCGGATGGTTGGCCCGTCTTGTTGAATGTCCAGCACCGTATAACCGTAGTTGCGGGCATCCTGCGGAATGTTATTAATCGACTGCGGGCAATCGCTGACCACTTCCAGAATCTCCCCTTTTTTAAGCGAAGGCATCGCTTCCAGAGTGGCAACGGCCGGATAGGGGCAGGGTTCGCCTACCATGTCGAGACGATAATCGGGAACGATAGCTTTCATGCGGTTTCCTTAACATTGGCCATGGCGGCGGATTTCTGGCGGAAAAAGCGTTTCTCCCAGGCAATGACCAGCATCAGCGCGATAAATAGTAGCAGATAGGTCACCAGCAGGCCGCCAAAAGGCCCGAAGGTGGCCAGCAGATTGACTTTATCCCAGCTGGTGGCCAGCGCTGGGGATAAATCATCCCAGAAATAGGCCAGAATCGTCGAACCAATGACGTTGCCCAGTCCTACCCACCAGTAGTGAACCTGACCTTCAACGGCGCGGTACATCCAGCCGGTTTCACAGCCGCCGGCCAGCACAATACCGAAACCAAACAGCAGGCCGCCGATCACCGCATTCGGGCCTGCCCACATGATTTTGGGCTCCATGCCCAGCTGCACATAGCTGAAAATGCCAATCGCGCTCGCCGCCATCCCGAAGATAATCGCTTTGGCCATATAGGTGCGTCCGGTGATCCACATATCGCGGAATGCCGAAGTAAAGCAGATCTGCGCACGTTCAATCAGCAGACCAAAACCGACCCCAAACAGCATCGCCAGGCCGAGTTTAGGCTGATTGAGTGCAGTCAGTAATCCCCAGGCGATCATGGCGAAGAACACCAGCATTCCTGCGCGAAAACGACGCCGCGCCTGCGCCGGCTTTTGTGTGAGCGGCGAGGCCGCAGAAACTTTTTGTATCCTGACCGGAATTCGAAACAGGGGCAGTAGCGTAAAGCGTGCGCCAAACCAGGTCCCGATAGCTGTCGCGATGGCAAAGAACCAGGCGTGGAGGGAAAACTGAGGAATACCGGTAAAAAAGGCTGCCAGGTTGCAGCCCATCGCCAGGCGTGCGCCAAAACCGGCAATGATCCCGCCCGCTACGGCCTGAATAATACGGATCCGGCTGCGCGGCAGGCGTAATTTGATATTGTTTGCCCACAGCGCGGCGGCGAAACAGCCACCAAACATGCCGATAATCATCATGCCGTCAATGCGGGTTAACGGCGTCCCTTCGAGATGAATCAGTTTGAAATAACCCCACTGCTCGGTATGAACGCCGGCAAGTTGCAATAGCTGCCCGCCCCAGCGGGTAAATTCCCCGGTCACGGCCCAGAACGTGCCGGTAATACCGAAATAATAGGTGGAGAGAATACCGGCGGCGATAACCGCGGGGGCCGGTGCCCAGAATTTAATCAGGTAGGCCTGTTTGAACTGTTGCCATGTCATGAAAGATGCCTCTGAACTCAGAAGGTAAATTACCCCGGGCGGGGTGAAAGAAGGCGGGATAATACGCCGCTTATAGCGAGAAAACGCTCGATGGGATCAAAATGAATCGATCCGGCAACAAAAATAAAGGCCGCCGCGGCGGCCTTTATTCTCTTTCGGCAGGGCGACGAGCCATCGCCGGGAGGTAATTAATGAAAGCCCAGCCGAATAAGGCTCATTGGGCAATATAACCCTTCGCAGCCTTCTATTTCCACGCAGTCAGCGCGGCGTAATTGTTCCGCCGTTTTACCTTCGCCGTGGATGGCCTTAATGACGCCCGTCACGCCATTTCCTGCCACCATAACCATGCTGCCTGTTGAGATAGCGTTACGGTTACGATCGTAAGTTTTCATGGTTTCCTCCTCTTATCAAAATAGCTGAACGGGATGGTTAGCGGCTTTTTAATACACCTTTTGCCAGTGAATTTTTTTGAGCTTTATCAAAATCATGGCTGTTTTTACCCATGAGTCCGCCCGTCAGGGCGACGGGCGGGAAGCGGGCAAATCTGCGCCGGTGGCTAGGACACTTTTGCGAACATCCAGTACAGCACCGCGGAGAGGATCACCGAGGCGGGCAGCGTCAGTACCCAGGCCATCAGCAGATTACGCACGGTAGAAAACTGCAGTCCTGAGCGATTTGCCGCCATGGTTCCGGCGATACCGGAAGAGAGGACGTGAGTCGTGGAAACGGGAAGGCCAAAAGCATCGGCGGCGCCGATGGTGCTCATCGCCACCAGTTCTGCGCTGGCACCCTGCGCGTAGGTCAGGTGCGTTTTGCCGATCTTCTCGCCAATGGTGACGACAATACGCCGCCAGCCGACCATGGTACCCAGTCCGAGCGCCAGAGCAACGGCCACTTTGACCCAGAACGGAATGAAACGCGTGGCGTTATCGAGCTCTTTTTTCAGCGCATCGAGATTCTGCGATGTCTCCAGCGGCAGTTGGAGATCGGGGTTATTCTTCAAATGCTTGATAGTTTCCGAAGCCAGATACATATCGTTACGGGTGTTGGATACCGCCTGGGCCGGGATTTTATCTACCGAACCGTACTGGCGAATCTGGTCGCCAATAATGCCGGAAAGGCGCGCCAGCGCCGGTAATACGTCCGGCGTCAGCTGGCTGTCGCGCACATACTGGGTCAACACTTCACGAGGATCGGTGGGGAGGTTGCCCGGGAATTGTTTGAGCAGCCTGTTTTCGGTGACTTCGGCCAGCGCCGCGACCCGCGGTGCCTGTTCCGGCGGCAGAGTGCGGTTAAGCGCATAGGCAATGGGCATGGTCCCCACCAGAATCAGCATAATTAGCCCCATTCCCTTTTGCCCGTCGTTAGAACCGTGGGCAAACGAGACGCCGGTACAGGTGAGGATCAGCAGACTACGGATCCACAGCGGCGGCGGCGCGTCATTTTCCGGTGCGGCGTAGAGCTGCTTGTTTTTGACGAAACGCTTTAACAGCAGCAGCAGGACGGCGGCGCAGACAAAACCGACCACCGGCGAGAGCAGCAAAGAATAGCCGACATTGACCGCCTGGCCCCAGTCGACGCCGCTGGTACCGTTGCGCCCGTGGATCAGCGCGTTTGAAACGCCGACGCCAATGATCGAGCCGATCAGCGTGTGTGACGAAGAGGACGGCAGGCCGAACCACCAGGTGCCCAGGTTCCAGATAATGGCTGAAAACAGCAGGGCATACACCATGGCAAACCCGTTGCCGGTACCGGCCTGCAGAATGAGTTCGACCGGGAGTAATGAAATGATACCAAAGGCCACCACGCCGCTGGAGAGCAACACGCCGAGGAAATTAAAAAAGCCGGACCACATGACCGCGACCGTCGGCGGCAGGGAGTGGGTATAGATGACGGTGGCCACGGCGTTGGCGGTATCATGAAAGCCGTTAACAAACTCAAAGCCGAGTGCAATCAATAAAGCCAGCCCTAATAAAAGAAAAGGCAGGTAGCTGGTATATACCGTTCCTGAACGGGCCACGTCGTTAAATAAGCTCACGGCGGAAAATGCGATGCCGATAGCTAATAAAAAGACAAAAAAAAGAACAGTTTTTTTACTGTTCTTTTGGTAAATCTTTGACTGGATGATTTGCGGGCTAAGGCCCGGCGCAACGCGTTGCGAGCTGCTGTTATCGCTCATCAGGAACCTTCCTTTAAACGTCAGACAGGATAAATTGTTACGGGTGACAGCGCTGAACTTATAAAACGCAGATGTCAGCCAGGTTTCCGTTTGATGAACAAATCATTAACCTTGCCAGGCTCTGAAAAATAGCGAAAGATGACTTTATTCGGGTCCGAACAGCATGCAATACAATCCTGAGGGATATATGAGTCAAGATGTCGCAGGAAAGATGTTAAAGCCCGATTTTGATATGGAAGTCTCCGGGTTGGTGTACGGTTTTCTTTTTCGGGAAGGGCATCAGCCGCTGCAAATCACCTCCCAGCAAGTATGCGCCCGCTTTCACGAGCTGGACGGCGAAAATGATTTCGTCTGGCTGCATCTCAATCTCAACCACGCAACCGCCGAGAAGTGGTTGATGAATCATTTCCCCGTTGCCGATTTTTTCTTTGAGGAGATCCGCGACGGCTCTCACACCACCCGCATTGAGCGCCAGGGCGACAATTTGTTTGCCGTGCTTAACGACGTCATTTTTCATCCCAAAGAGACCACCGCAGAAACATCGACGCTGTGGCTGTACTGCAGCCAGAAGCTGGTGGTGACGGCCCGCTATAAGCCGCTGCGCTTTATTGAATGGATGTTGCCGCGGCTGGCGACATTGCACGTGACATCCTCCACCGCGCTGCTGGCCTTTTTACTGGAGGAGCAGGAGGAGGTGCTGGAACAGGTGGTGCGCCAGGCCAGCCGCCATGTCGATGCCATCGAAGAGCGGCTGCTCAGTAACCACGTCCAGCGTAACCGCGCCGACCTGGCGCGCCTGCGGCGGATGCTCCTGCGCTTTCAGCGGCTGTTGGCTCCCGAACCGGCAGCCATGTTTCGACTCCTCAACCGGCCTCCGGCGTGGATCGATCGCTCCGTGGTTCAGGAGTTTCGCCAGTTCACCGAGGAGTTTACCGTGGTGCTCAACGATCTCTCCGGGCTGACCGAGCGTATCAGCCTGCTGCAGGAGGAGATCAGCGCCCGGCAAATGGAAAGAAGCAACCGCACGCTATATACCTTGACGGTCATTACCGTGCTGGCGTTACCGATCAATATTGTGGCGGGGTTCTTCGGCATGAACGTCGGGGGGATCCCGCTGTCCACCAATCATCACGGGTTTATCCTGCTGGTGCTGCTCGTCGGTGGATTTACCCTTGGGGCCGGATATCTGGCCTTTCGGCGGCGGGACGACTTGTGAGCCGGGTAGACTTGTCCGCGGCGTTTAACACGGCCGACGCCGTGCGGTACGCCGCGGTATCGCTATGCTAAAGCGCGCAGCGCGGCAATCAATCCGTTGACGCCTTTTTCCAGTTTCTCCCGGGGACAGCCGGCATTGAGGCGCACAAAACCAACGCCTTCTTCGCCGTAGGTATACCCGGGCATAATGGCGACCTTCTGAACCTCGATGAGCGCTTTTTGCAGCGCGCGATCGTCTACGCCGAGCGGGCGCAGATCGATCCAGGCGAGATAGGTGGCCTGCGGCGGCTGCCAGTTCAGCTGCGGGAAGGCGTGATTGAGCGCCTGAGCAATATAGCGCATGTTGTCCTGTAAATAGGCCCGCAGCGCATCGAGCCACGGGGCGCCTTCACGGTAGGCGGCAATATGGGCGACCAGCGCCGGTACGGAAGGCGAAGAGAGGCCATCGCGACTCTTCAGAGCCGTGAGATAAGCTTCGCGGGATGCGGCATCATCAATCAGGCCGTAAGCCCCGGTAAACGCGGGAATATTGAAGCTTTTTGAGCCGGAGGTGAACAGCGCCCACGGCCCGCGAGCGACGTCGCACCACGGCGTATGACGATGCTCACCCCAACACATATCCATATGAATCTCATCGCTGATGACCTTCACGCCGTGCTTTTCGCACAGCAGGGCCATGGTCTCAAGCTCCTCGCGGCGCCACACTTTCCCGGTCGGGTTATGCGGGCTGCACAGCAGCAGCAGCGTGTTGCGCGGCTCCGCCAGCGTGCGTTCAAGCTGCGCCATATCGCAATGCCACTGATTATCCCGCTGCGTCAGCGGCACCGATGCAACGCGACGCCGGTTTCCTTCAATGGTTTTATAAAAAGCGTCATAGGCCGGGGTATGGACGACCACACCGTCGCCTTCGTCAGACCACTGGCGAATCATCTCCGCTACCATGTAAATGACCGACGGGCCATAGACGATCGCATCGCGGTTAACGGGGCAGTGAAAACGGCTGGCGTACCAGTGGGCGACCGCGCCCAGAAACTCATCGTTTTTCCAGCGGCTGTAGCCGAACACGCCGTGCGCCAGGCGCTGACTGAGGGCATCAAGAATGCAGGGGGCGGTGGCGAAATCCATATCGGAGATAGTAAAGGGGAGCAGGTCGGCGGCGCCGAAGCGGTCGGCTACGTAGTCCCATTGCGTACACCAGGTGCCGTGGCGATCGACAGGCGTTGCAAAATCAAACATTGACACTTCCTTTATCAAAGCCCCCTCCGGGTCAGGAGGGGGCGGGCGTTTATGCCTGGACGGTATTCATCAGGACGGTCATTTCATCTTTCACCGACTGCACCTGAGGGCCGATAACAACCTGCAGGTTATGCTGATTCAGCTGTACGACGCCGATGGCGCGGTTGGCTTTCAGCGCGGCGCTATCCACTTTACTCATGTCGTGCACCGACAGCCGCAGGCGGGTAATGCAGTTATCCAGGGAGACGATATTCTCGGCTCCGCCCAGCGCGGCCAGAATTGCCGGCACGTTGTAACCAGATTTACCGGTGACGCCGCTCACGGCTTTGTCAAAGGCTGTCTGGGTTTCGATATCGCGGCCCGGTGTTTTCAGGTTAAAGCGGGTAATGGCGAAACGGAAGATGCCGTAATACACCGCAAACCAGATGGCGGCAACCACCGGTACCAGATACCACTTGGTTGCCAGACCGTGCAGGATGCCGAAGACCACGAAGTCAATGACGTTCCCGTCGGTGTTGCCGATAGTGACGCCCAGCACCGCCATAATGGTGAAACCAAGGCCGGTCAGCAGGGCGTGAATAACATACAGTACCGGGGCGACGAACAGGAACAGGAACTCCAGCGGTTCAGTGGTGCCGCCGACGACACAGGCAATCACCCCGGAGATCAGCAGGCCTTTAATTTTATGACGGTTTTCCGGACGTGCGCAGTGGTACATCGCCAGTGCCGCTCCCGGCAGGCCGCCGAGGAATGCCGGCATTTTACCCTGCGACAGGAAGCGGGTGGCGCTTTCTGAGAAGCCGTGAGTTTCCGGGCAGCTTAGCTGCGCCTGGAAGATAGTCAGCGCGCCGCTGACGGTATGACCGCACACATCCATGGTCCCGCCCGCTTCGGTAAAGCGAATCAGCGCCACCAGAATGTGGTGCAGACCGAACGGCAGCAGCAAACGTTCGCCGGTGCCGAAGATCATCGGTCCGAAGTCGCCCGCGCTGTTAATCACGTGACCGAGGGCATTAATTCCCATGGCAAAGACCGGCCAGACGAGGGGGATAACCAGACCAACCAGCCCGAGCACCACGGTGGTGATAATCGGTACAAAACGCGTGCCGCCGAAGAAGGCTAATGCGTCAGGCAGGCGGATATTGTGAAAACGCTCGTGCAGCATCCAGACAATGATCCCGGCGATCACCGCCCCCAGGATCCCGGTATCGATCGACTGAATACCGATGATGTTCTGGATATTGTTGGCTTTCAGCACCGCGGCATCGGTCGTGGGGAGAATCCCTTTCGCGGTGAGCCAGAAGTTCACCGCCAGGTTCATGACCGCATAGCCGACGAAGCCGGCGAAGGCCGCCACGCCTTTATTTTCACGCGCCAGCCCCAGCGGAATCGCGATACAGAACATCACCGGCAGGAAGCTAAAGGCGAAGGAGCCGACTTTGCTCATCCAGACAAACACAGCCTGCAGCAGCGGAATATCGAGCCATGGCAGCAGGGTGAGCACATCGTGGCTGCTTAAAGAGCTGCCGATCCCCAGCATGATCCCGCAAAAAGAAAGCAATGCCACGGGCAACATAAACGTTTTTCCTAACTGCTGGAAAAACTCCCACAAGGTAATTTTTGGTGTCGTTTTTGCCGTCATTAACACGAATCCTGATTTTTTAAGTTATGGGTAGGGTGTAACGCTACGGCAAGATAAAACGTTTTATCACTTTTTAGTGCGATAAAAATCACATAATCAGGCGAAGATAACGTTTATAAAGGTAACCCATTGATAAAACGTTTTATCGACCGCCACAGGGAGACGGTTGCAGTTATGGCTATCGCAAAAAAGATCACCATTAACGACGTTGCGCAGGTGGCCGGAGTGTCGGTGAGTACGGTCTCACTGGTGCTGAGCGGCAAAGGCCGGATATCGTCGGCCACCGGCGAGCGCGTCAATCAGGCGATTGAACAGCTGGGTTTTGTGCGTAACCGCCAGGCGGCTGCACTGCGCGGCGGGCAGAGCGGCGTGATTGGTCTTATCGTGAGCGACCTCTCCAAGCCGTTTTATGCGGAGCTTACCGCCGGGCTGACCGATGCGCTTGAGGCCGAGGGGAAAATGGTCTTTCTTACCCAGGGCGGCTACGGTGGGGAAAAAATGCGTCAACGTTTTGAAACCCTGATTTCGCAGGGTGTAGACGGGGTGATTATTGCCGGTGCTATCGACAAAGGTAGCGAACTGCGCGATCACGCCGCGGAGGTTGGTATGCCGCTGGTGTTTGCCTCCCGCGCCAGCTACCTCGATGATATCGACCTTATCCGCCCGGATAATATGCAGGCCGCGCAGATTGTCACCGAGCATCTGATCCGCCGCGGACACCAGCGCATTGCCTGGCTCGGCGGACAAAGCGCGTCGTTGACGCGGGCGGAGCGGGTGGGCGGATACTGCGCGACGCTGCTGAAGTACGGTCTGCCGTTTCATAGCGAATGGGTCGTGGAGTGCGAATCCAGCCAAAAGCTGGCGGCCGAAGCAATGGCCTCGCTGCTGCGGCAGAATCCGACCATAACCGCCGTGCTGTGTTACAACAACGTGATTGCCACCGGCGCCTGGTTTGGCCTGATGCGAGCGGGACGCCAGAGCGGCGAAGACAGCGTGGAAAGCTATTTTGAACAGCGCGTGGCGCTGGCGGCTTTTGCCGAAGTCCCGGAAAGCGCGCTGGATGATGTGCCGTTGACCTGGGTCACCACGCCTGCGCGCGAGATGGGCCAAAGCCTGGCGGAATGTATTCTACGGCGTCTGGAGAAGGGGCAGATGAGCGCGAGAAATCAAATTATGCCCCCGCGGCTGGTGACCCGAAAATAGCCCCTCGAAAGGGGCTCAGATGTAAACTATGGTTCCCGCATTCTTGCCCGGTGGAGTTACGCCTTACCGGGCCTGCGTGATTGTAGCGGTTGCCACGTCTCCGGTAGGCCCGCGCAAGCGAAGCGTCGCCGGGCACTGACCGCTAAACTGAGCCCCTCGAAAGGGGCTAATCGCGAGATTACTGCTGCGGCGCGACCGGCGGCGCCACTTCTTCTGGCAGGGTTTCCTGCGGTTCGGCGCCAGGGGCTGCCGGCAGAGTAAAGCCAAACATTCCGGCGAACTCATCCAGCGGCATTTTCTGCCCGTTCAGGGTGACCTGACCTTCGGCGTATTGCAGACTGGAGGTGATCGCGTTGTCTTCCATCGCGGTAATGCGGAACATCTGGCCCATGGCGGCAAGACCTTTCACCTGCTGGTCTGCCAGTTTAGCCGCATCTTCCGGCTGGTAGCCTTCGAGGCCGGCAACCTGAGTCATAAATGCGGTGGCCATATCGACCGGAATGACCAGCTTGCTGTCGAGCGACTTGACGCTGCGATCCACTTCATCCGCCAGCGTTTGCGGTTCAGCGGTGGTCAGCGCCGGGTCTTTCAGCAGAACAGACATATTAAAGGTGCTTTCCCCTTTGGCGTTGCGCCAGCTCAGCGGGGCGATAGTCAGCGACGGGTTACCCTTCAGTAAAATCGGTAGCGCTTTAAAGAAGGTTTCCGTCAGCGCCTGCTGGTACAGCTCAGGATTCTGCGCCAGCTGCGGGTTCGCCATCAGCGCCTGCGCTTCGGCATTGTACTGCTGGCTGAACTGATGCCAGGCCTGGCCGTCAAGATTCGCCAGCTTGACGGTCAGTTTACCGCTGCCGATATCCTGGTTTTGCAGCTTCAGGCTGTTGACGGTGTAATCCAGCTGGCTGTTAATCCCTTTACCGTCTTCAGTCAGCGAAGACTGGCCATCGATGTTCATGCCTTCCAGCAGGGCCAGCTCTTTCCCTTCAACGCCAATCGACAGCTTCTCCAGGGAGATTTTCTGCTTACCGATGCGCTCATTGAAGCTGGTCATCTCGGTGGCGCCGTCGGTTTTCAGGTTATTGAAGTTCAACTGAACTTTCTGGTTGTATTCATTCAGCGCGTTGATCTGACCGCTGCTCGCTTCGCCGCTCAGACTCACCGATTTGCCTTCCGCATCCGCATCGAGCTGGAACTGGCCGCCGCTGAAGGTGACTTTCTCATCGCCTTTCGCGTAGTCCAGTGGTCTCAGGTCGATAGCCGACCGGCTGTCGCCGCTGTAGGCAATCCGGGTATTGATGGTAAACGGTGACTCGCCTTTGGCGATATCAAACAGCCCTTTGCTGGCATCGTTATTGACCAGCGTGGTTCTGACGGACGCCATCGCCGGGGCAAGCTGGCCGGATTTCAGCGCTGCCGCCGGGAAGGGGCCGTGATCGACCACTTCATCAAACACCAGCGACTGCCCGGCCGCCAGCCAGCTGTTCTCTTTACCGGCAACCGGCTTCACTACCAGCTGCAGGTGGCTACTGAATACGCCGCGCTGATAGTTTTGCCATGACAGCTCGACGCCCGCTTCCGGCGCGCTGCTCTGTAGCTGCGCATTAGCCTGTTGCACTACCTCGGCGAGGTAGCTTTCCAGCTGTTTCCCTGTGTACCAGGCGCCGCCTGTCCAGATGACGCCCAGCGCCACGATAATTCCTGCTGCGACCAGCGATTTCTTCATAGCATTTGTCCATAAATAAAACCAGGCGGATCGAGCCGCCTGGTCATGTTGTCATGATGAGGGAAAGTCTAGCAAGCGCGACTAAAAAGTTCAGTAACTTACTTGAGCTTATTAAAGACGCGCGCCAGACGACCGCTGCCGCTGACCGCGACCGGCGACTCGTTACAGCCAATAAAGGCCGACTCACCGGCTTTCAGGGTCAGACGCTGTTCACCTTTACGCAGAACCGCTTCGCCTTCTACGCAGAAGATGATAGCCGCGCTCTGCTGGTCGAGGGTGGATTCCTGTGCCGAGAGATCGTGCAGGGAGAAGGCGAAATCATCGACCGGAATCGGGAAATCCAGCTCCGCGGCCTGTTGCACCGGCTGAGTCAGCAGCTCGCCTGCCGGCTTGGCAACGAACTTCACGTTGGCAACCAGCTCAGGAATATCAATGTACTTCGGCGTCAGGCCGGCACGCAGCACGTTATCCGAGTTGGCCATCACCTCCAGCGCCACGCCCTGCAGGTAGGCGTGCGGCGTTTCGGCGAACAGGAACATCGCTTCGCCTGGATTCAGCTTCACCACGTTAAGCAGCAGCGGAGAGAACAGGCCGCTGTCGTCGGGATAGAATTCGGCGATCAGGCGGATGGTCTGCCACGGTTCGCCCTGTTGGTTATCCAGCGCCGCTTGCAGCACGCGCAGAGCCTGCGCTTTTTCTTCGCCTTGCATATTGAGCAGGCCGGCGAACAGCTGGCTTAAATGTTCAGCATCCGGGTGACTGAGGAATTCGCCGATGGCCGGGTGCGCGCTGGCAACCGGCTGCAGCAGGGCGGCAATCTCGTTAAATTCGCGGAACGCGTTCATCGCCAGGAATGGCGTCAGCGCAAAGACCAGCTCCGGCTTGTGGTTAGGATCTTTATAATTACGTTCAGCGGCATCCAGCGGAATGCCGGCGGCGTTCTCTTTGGCAAAGCCAATTTCTGAAGCCTGCTTGTTCGGATGAACCTGAATGGAGAGCGGCTGGGCGGCGCAGAGCACTTTAAACAGGAACGGCAGTTCGCCGAAACGCTGTGCAACCTTGTCGCCGAGCAGGGCGGACTTGTCGCCGTCAATGATCTGGCGCAGCGCGTGCGGGCGACCGTCAGCGTCGAGAACCTGCGAACTGCTCTTCGGATGCGCGCCCATCCACAGCTCTGCCATTGGCAGGTTGTCCGGGTTGGCGATACCATAAAGTTCCGTTAATGCGGTGTGACTTCCCCAGGCATAGTTCTGCACTGAGTTAATGAGCTTTTGCATTCTCAATCCCTGTTTCCACATGATAATAATCGCTCTATTAAACCAGCAAACCGCCGAGAAGCAACTGCTGAAAGAAAAAGTCGTCCCTGTCTCAGTTTTTGTTAAAATTTTGTGTAAAATTGATCGACTCGCTTTTCTACAGGCAAATGGAGTGTCTGCCTGAAATATAATCAGCCCAGCAGTAAGTGAGAGCACAATGTCGAATAAACCGTTTGTTTATCAGGATCCTTTTCCCCTTAAAAAGGATGACACCGAGTATTATCTCCTCAGTCGTGACTACGTCTCTGTCGCCGAATTCGCCGGCCAGGAAGTCCTGAAGGTTGAACCTCAGGCGCTGACCCTTCTGGCACAACACGCTTTCCACGATGCTTCCTTCATGTTGCGCCCGGCGCACCAGCAGCAGGTCGCCGATATCCTTAACGACCCGGAAGCCAGCGAAAACGACAAATACGTCGCCCTGCAGTTCCTGCGCAACTCCGATATCGCGGCCAAAGGCATTTTGCCGACCTGCCAGGATACCGGTACCGCAATCATCACCGGTAAAAAGGGCCAGCGCGTCTGGACCGGCGGCGGCGATGAAGCGGCGCTGGCGCAGGGGGTGTATAACACCTATATCCAGGATAACCTGCGCTACTCGCAGAACGCGGCCCTGGATATGTATAAAGAGGTCAACACCGGGACTAACCTGCCGGCGCAGATCGATCTGTATGCCACCGACGGCGACGAATACAAATTCCTCTGTATCGCCAAGGGCGGCGGTTCGGCCAACAAGACCTATCTGTATCAGGAAACCAAAGCGCTGATTACCCCGGCGAAGCTGAAAAGCTACCTGGTTGAGAAGATGCGCACCCTCGGCACCGCGGCCTGTCCGCCGTACCATATCGCCTTTGTGATCGGCGGCACCTCGGCGGAATCGACGCTGAAAACCGTGAAGCTGGCATCGACCAAATATTATGATGGCCTGCCGACTGAAGGTAACGAACACGGCCAGGCGTTCCGCGATATTCAGCTGGAGCAAGAGCTGCTGCTGGAAGCGCAGAATCTCGGCCTCGGCGCCCAGTTCGGCGGCAAATACTTCGCCCACGATATCCGCGTAGTGCGTCTGCCGCGCCACGGAGCCTCCTGTCCGGTCGGCATGGGCGTCTCCTGTTCCGCTGACCGCAATATCAAGGCCAAAATCAACCGGGAAGGGATCTGGCTGGAGAAGCTGGAAAGCAATCCGGGTAAATACATTCCGGAGTCGCTGCGTCAGGCCGGTGAAGGTGAAGCGGTGAAGGTTAATCTCAATCAGCCGATGAGCGAGATTCTGGCACTGCTGTCGCAGTACCCGGTATCGACCCGGCTGTCGCTCAGCGGTACCATCATCGTGGCGCGAGATATCGCCCACGCGAAGCTGAAAGAGCTGCTGGATAACGGCGAAGCGCTGCCGCAGTACGTGAAAGATCACCCGATCTACTACGCCGGTCCGGCGAAAACGCCCGATGGCTATGCCTCAGGTTCACTCGGCCCAACCACCGCGGGGCGCATGGACTCCTATGTTGATCTGCTGCAGTCCCACGGCGCCAGCATGGTGATGCTGGCAAAAGGCAACCGCAGCCAGCAGGTGACCGACGCCTGTCACAAACACGGCGGATTCTATCTCGGCAGCATTGGCGGCCCGGCGGCGGTGCTGGCGCAGCAGAGTATCCGCAGCCTGGAGTGCGTGGCGTATCCGGAACTGGGGATGGAAGCTATCTGGAAAATCGAAGTGGAAGATTTCCCGGCCTTCATCCTGGTGGATGACAAAGGCAACGATTTCTTCCAGCAGATTCAGACCTCGCAGTGCACACGCTGTGTGAAATAATCTAAGCCGCCCTCCGGGGCGGTTTTTTTATGTCGTTTAGCGGCACGAACGAGCAACATAATCTTAAAAATTTGACCAATACTTAACCCTTTATAGCAGGTGAGCTTTGTCGTAATTACGTACTTTGTATTCAAGGAGAAAGTAATGACAACGCATCGCAGTGAAAGAGACTCAATGGGCGCTATCGAGGTGCCTGCCGATAAGCTATGGGGCGCGCAGACCCAGCGTTCGCTGGAACATTTCCGCATCTCGACGGAAAAAATGCCGGGCGAACTGATTTATGCGCTGGCGCTGACCAAACGGGCGGCGGCGAAGGTTAACCAGGATTTGGGATTACTGACCGCAGAGAAGGCCGGAGCGATTATTCAAGCCGCAGATGAAGTTCTGGCCGGCAATCATCCCGATGAATTTCCGCTGGCCATCTGGCAGACCGGTTCCGGCACGCAAAGCAACATGAACATGAACGAAGTGTTGGCCAACCGCGCCAGTGAGCTGCTGGGCGGCGTGCGTGGCATGGAGCGCAAAGTTCATCCTAACGATGACGTTAACAAGAGCCAGAGTTCCAACGATGTCTTTCCAACCGCGATGCATGTCGCGGCGATTATCGCGCTGCGCGAAGCGCTCATCCCCCGGCTCACGGTGCTGAAACAGACGCTGAGTGATAAAGCTGCGGCCTTCAACGACATCGTTAAGATTGGCCGCACGCACCTGCAGGATGCGACGCCGTTAACGCTGGGGCAGGAGTTCTCAGGTTGGGTGGCGATGCTGGAACACAATCTCCGCCATCTGGAGCTGAGCCTGCCGCACCTGAGCGAGCTGGCGTTGGGCGGTACCGCCGTTGGTACCGGTCTGAATACCCATCCGCAATATGCCGTTCGCGTAGCGGAAGAACTGGCGACCCTCAGCGGCCAGCCGTTCGTCACTGCGCCGAATAAATTTGAAGCCCTCGCGACCTGCGATGCGCTGGTTCATGCCCACGGGGCGCTGAAGGGGCTGGCGGCTTCGTTGATGAAGATTGCCAACGATGTACGCTGGCTGGCTTCCGGCCCGCGTTGCGGGATTGGCGAAATCGCGATTCCGGAAAATGAACCCGGCTCATCCATCATGCCCGGTAAGGTTAACCCGACGCAGTGCGAAGCGCTGACGATGCTGTGCTGTCAGGTTATGGGGAATGATGTGGCGGTCAATATCGGCGGGGCGTCCGGTAACTTCGAACTGAACGTATATCGTCCGATGGTGATTCATAACTTCCTGCAATCGGTGCGTCTGCTGGCGGATGGGATGGAGAGTTTTAATGAACACTGTGCGACCGGCATCGAACCGAACCGTGAACGGATCGCTCAGTTGCTCAATGAGTCACTGATGCTGGTCACGGCGCTGAATACCCATATTGGCTATGACAAAGCGGCGGAGATTGCCAAAAAGGCGCATAAAGAGGGGCTGACGCTCAAAGCCTCCGCGTTAGCGCTGGGCTATCTGACGGAGGCCGAATTTGACAGCTGGGTGCGCCCGGAAGAGATGGTGGGCAGCATGGCTACTCGTTAGCCAGCCACAGATGCAGTCGCGGGATAAGTAACCTGAGCGACTGCGCCTGCGGCTTATAGCGATACTGCACATTATCCGCATCGTAGTTCAGTAACTCGCCGATATCCGGCACGCTCACCCCCTGAGTGCCGGATATCAGCGTGATAAGCGGGCCCGGGCAGGCGTACTGCACCTGTTTCTGTTCACCGGCGTACCAGACGCGTGCAATAGGCTGGACCTTCACCGGCCGCTTGATCTTAAGTTTTGCCCGCTGCGGCAGAGCGGCGACATCCTGATATTCTCGCTCCAGTTTGCTTTGCCACTGTTCACGCGTCCAGGGCGGCACCGCGCGCGGCGATTGCAGACTTTTTTCCAGCTGCTGCAGCACCTCATCACGGGTGAGATTTTTAATCACGTGCTTATTAGCCCAACCGAAGCGAAGGGTGCTTGGGTCGCATAGCACCGTCAAGGTACGGTAGGCGCTGAGGGTGATAAGCCCCGGCAGATGACGGTGCACCCATTCAAAACGTGCCGCGGCGGGCAGGCCGGAATCAACGGTGACAATCTTTTCGAAAGCGGCTTTCAGCGCGTTAATGCGAGAAATGCTCTGCAGTAACGCCGCCTGTTCCTCGCCATCGGTTTGCAGGCAGATGGCGCCGGGGAGGCGGACCGCAGCCTTACTGCTACGGCTTTCTGATTGCTGTTGAATGAACAGATGGCTGTAGTGTTTCAGCGCCATCTCCAGCGCCGGTTGACCGGTGTGCTGAACCACCTGAATAGTCTCCAGCGGATCGTGTTCCGTCTCTTTACTGACGGCCGGCAGTTCAAACACCCGGGCGGCCAGTAGTCGACAGGCGCGCAGGCGTTGCTGGAGCATCTGTAGCTCGCGTTCCAGCTGGCGAAAGGTGTCATTCAGACGTTCAACGAGATCGTAGCTGGCCATGGCGCCCACCTTAGTTACAACATACTGTTTGGTTTTTAACTATACGCAGGCCGAAGCACCTGCGCAAGAGGGTCAGGCAGTACTCAAAGAGCGCTCAAATTGGGCAGCTGGTGATAGATTGGCCAGCTAAAACAAAAGCGAGCGCCGCCCAGAGAGCTGGCGCCGCAGCTCACCTCGCCGGACATGGCCTGGGCGATACTGTGGACGATCGCCAGCCCAAGCCCGCAGCCGCCGGTGGCCCTGTCACGGCTAGGATCGAGACGGACAAAGGGCTCAAACACCCGCTCGCGCTCCTCCGGGTCGATGCCCGGACCGTCATCTTCAACCTGTAAAGTTGCGCGCGAACCCTGTAGCGTGAGGCTGACCTGAATTCGCTGATTGCTGTAGCGCAAAGCGTTGTTGACGAGATTGTCCAGCACCCGTTCCATCAGACGCATATCAAGCGCGCCGTAATCCCCGGCGACCACCTTATGTAACGTCACATCGCGTTGGGGATTCACCATCTGAATCTCTTCAACGTGCGCCGCTATCCAGGCGGGAAAATCAGGCGTCGTCAGGTGTAGTTCGTTCTGCGGTCGGTCCAGACGGGCGTAGGTCAACAGCTCCTCGATTAAGGCTTCCAGCTGCCCAATATCGCGGTTCAGCGCCAGGGATTCCGCTTCGGTCAGGTTTTCACTCATCTCAAGGCGATAGCGCAGACGCACCAGCGGAGTACGCAGTTCGTGGGCAATGCCGTCGATCAGCAGCTTCTTGCTGGCGATTAGCGCGTTGATATTGTCGGCCATCTGGTTAAAGGCCACGCCCAGACGCTCGAAGCTGGACATACTGTCGAAATGAATGCGTTCGGTGAAATGCCCCTCGCCAAAGCGTTGTGCTGCGGTCTCAAGACGCAACATATCCTGCCAGTGGGGGCGCATCCAGATGAACACCGGAAAGGCCAGCGAAATGGCGATGAAAGCCATTAAGGCAACATCCAGCAAACGCATCTCGTGGAGGAAGTAGAGATAGGGGACGGGGCCCACCGACAGAACATAGTGACTTCGCGGAATGCGTTGAATAAAGGTGTATTCATCATCGAGGGCGACAATATCCCCGGCGCGCAGATGCTGCATGGAGTTTTCCGACAGCTTAAATTTGCTCAGCGGCTCAATATGCAGATCGAACGACAGATTAAGATCCAGCTCCTTTAGCGTTTTGCTCCAGTCGCGCGGTGGGATTTCCCGCAGCTCGCTGCGCATCAGATACAACGAGCTTTTCATCAGATCGTCCAGCGACTGCCGGCCCGCACGTTCGGCGGTGAATTTATACACCAGCCCCACCAGCATGGTCATCACCAGGAAGCAGACGAACAGCAGAAGGTAAAACTGCACAAACAGCTTTTTCATTAAATCTCACCTAAAAATCAAAAAAGTTAACTACCTGTCTTTTACCTTCATGGGCACGATGGAGCATTGGCATCGCTCTTTTATGGATTATAAATATTAAACTGCAGCTGATTCTTATCATGTTTTATTTTCCGCTTTTGACAGAAAGCAGACAACCGCTATGTCACGAGCATCGGTTCTGCCCGTAACCAGCGCTCAAAATCTTGCAGGGCGGGTTCATTAATTCCTGTTTCCACCGGTTTTACCAAACAAAATGTCTTGCTCAGTTGCTCTGAGTCCGGCCAGGGCGCAACCAGCAATCCCTGGTTTAGCTCTTTTTCGACGTAGATGCGTGGCACCATGGCCACACCTTGTCCCGCCAGTACGGCTGCTATCGCCATTTCATGAAGGTCATAGCGGACTCCCTGCGCCGGGTTATCAAGGACTACCCCACTTTGCCCGGCATAATGCAGCCAGGCTTCTGGGTTCTGCCGCCGGTGAATGCGGGGCAGTGTATTCAACTGTTCAACGATATCCTTATCGCTTAACAGGTCGGGACGACAAACCGGCACCAGCTTCTCTTCAAACAGAACCTGCGTGCGCATACCCGCCCATGCGGGATGCTCGAAATGAATCGCCGCGTCAAATCCGCTCCCGGTGATAATGAAAGGGTCGGTTCTCGCCGCGATATTCAACGTGATGTCCGGATATAAAGACTGAAAGCCGCTGAGCCGGGGAATCAGCCAGCGGCTGCAAAACGTCGGCAGGACAGCAATTTCCAGGCTTCTGCTGCCTTCGGGCATGCCCATCACATACTGAGTATCCCGTTCTAACCGTTCGAGTATTTCCCGTACGTGATGGGCATAGTGTGAACCCACTGGATTAAGCTTTACTCGGGTTCCCGTACGGTCAAATAGTCTGCACTCGAGCAGAGCCTCCAGGCGGGCAATCTGTCTACTGATGGCGCCTTCGGTCAGCGATAGCTCCGCGGCGGCACGGGCAAAATTACCGTGCCGGGCAGCGGCCTCAAACGCCTGAAGTGAAGCGCTGCTGGGAATTTTTCTGCGCATTAGAATTGCCTTATTCGACGGAAGTGTGAATTGTTAGTGACATAATGTCACTAAAACTTGAATTAATATCGATTCATCGCCGAGTTAACAGCATATAGCATGATCAAAAGTCATTAAGCAAGGCCATTCGGGCCCTGCGTTTTATTCATGCAGAGGTGAATCGATGCTCTATACCGTGGAGTGTAACTATACCGACCCTGAAAGTGAGCAGGAGTGGAATACGTTTTACAGCCAGCAAAAGCTGCCCGCGCTGATTTCGGTCGCCGGGTTTAGCTCTTCCCAGCGTTTTAAGGCCCTGAAACCAGGCGGCTCCCGGTATCTCGCCATTCATACGGTGAAGTATGCAGAGGTACTTACCAGCGAGGAGTACAAGCTGAAAGGGGGCGGTCATTTTTCACGCTGGCAAAATCACATCACCGACTGGCAGCGTAATTTGTATGAGTGTGACGGCACGGCACCTGCGGTAGCCAGTGATGAAATCCTGCTGCTCAGCACCCAGCCATTGAGCTTTATTGAGGGGCTGGGGTACCCGGCACTGCAAATGCAGGCGTCAGGATTAGATAAAATGCCCGCCCGACGCATTGCCTGGGTGGTGACGCGGGAAACTGCCGCGCAGTTAGCTGACCTGCCCGGCGTAAACTTCTATGCGCCGCTGACAGCGCAGTTGACGAATCCTGCTCAAGCCTGAAGGGAGGCGAGTTTATCAACATGCCGAATCTGACGTTTTATCTTTCTCAGGAACATGCTGCCAGGTTTAGTGACCTCCGCGATTTAACGCGTATCTGCAGTGCGCTCTGCACAGGCATTCTCGCTGCGGAGTCGGAAAATGTGCATATCATCTATGTCGATGTAAAACCCGGATGCGGACATCCGGTATATGCCGAGCTTTTTTATCGTCTGACAAACGTGCGTACGTCAGAAGTCATGGAGGAGTTCATGCGCGAGTTAGAACGAGCCATTCGAGAAGCTTCGGGCCTTACAGCGCGTATTCGCTGTTTTGGCTCCGCTGCATCACACCTGTTTGCGCGCAATTAACCAGAGGTAACGATGAACCATCACTCTTTTTCAACCCGTCGGATTGGGGATTTTGTGGTGACCGCGCTGAGCGATGGCACGATGTCCGCCAGTCTGGATTGGCTGTCAGGCATTGAAACAGCAGAAGCAACGGTGATTCAACACCGCGCCCGGATCGCTGAACCCGGCAATATCCATATCAACGGCTATCTTATCCAGGGGCGCGGGCGAACCCTCCTGGTCGATGCCGGTGCCGGGGGGCTGAATAACGTAGGCGGGCAACTCATAGATAATCTTGGCGCTGCAGGTATCAGCCCCGATGATGTCGATACCGTGTTGCTGACGCACGGCCATCCTGACCATATTGGGGGGCTTTTAGATGCCGAAGGGCTACCTGTTTTTAAACAGGCCGAACTTCATCTTCACCCGCTTGAGGCGCAATACTGGCAGGATAATGAACGATTTAAAGTAGCGAATGAGCGCGGGAAGCGAAATTTTAACCTCGCCCGCAGGACGTTAGACGTGTACGCCCGGCAGCTGCGCCTGCTTGACGAGGGGGCGATAACTGAGGGTATTCTCCCGGTATGGCTGCCAGGACATACGCCAGGGCATACCGGATTCCGTATCACTTCCGGGGAACAATGCTTATTGATCTGGGGAGACATCGTCCATTTTCCGCATATCCAGTCAGCACGCCCGGACGTTTCCATTGTGTTTGACTGTGACCCCCTTCAGGCTGAAGAGACACGTAAAAAAATCCTCGCGCAGGCGGCAAGTGAAAAACTGTTGGTTGCAGGAATGCATTTAGACCGTTCGGGTTTTGCCAACGTGCTCAAGGCGGGCCAGGGTTACCGTATTGCCTACCGGGAAAACGGGCGAGAATGCTGGTGTGCATCCAGGACTGGCCGCCAGGCCAAAAATGCGGGTCACCATTAAGTGACCCGCATTAACCCGTCGGCGGTTTTTTGTCGCGCTCTACGGCGGGGGAAGATTAATTGTCCCAGGCGTGAGGAGCGAACAGATACCCTTTATTGCGCACCGTCTTGATGCGATAGGGCTCGGTCGCGCTGTCGAGCAGTTTTTTCCGCAGGCGCGAAATTGCCACATCCACGCTGCGATCCATCCCATCGTAACTGACGCCGCGCAGATTTTTCAGCAACGCATCACGATCCATAATCTGTCCGGCGTGGGTGGCCAGTTCCCATAACAGCTCAAAATCCGCCGTTGAGAGGGCCACGCTTTCGCCACCGAGCAATACCTGACGATTAACCGGGTCGATGAGCAGTGAACCGAATGCAATCGATTTATGCGGGGTGAGCGATGCCGGAGCATTGGTCACGGGGGAGGCGACGTGCTGGCGTAAATGCAGGCGCAGACGTGCCAGCAATACGGCAGGCGGCGTGGTCTTCAGAATGTAATCGCTGGCGCCCATTTCCAGGGACAAAATATGGTTCATATCGCTGTCGAGCGAGGTGAGCAACACAATCGGACCTTGCCACTGGCCGCGCAGATCGCGGCACAGAGTCATGCCGTCTTTGCCTGGCAGCATGATATCCAACAACACCAGATCGGGTTTTTCCCGCGCGATAACCTCTTCTGCCCGGTCACCTCGTGGTTCAACCACTACGTCCATATCGTGCTTTCCGAGATAAGCGGCAATCAGAGCGCCCACTTCCGGATCATCCTCAACAAAAACGATCTTATTCATATCTTACTTGTACTGGAAAAAGAATTAACATACACCGCCACCAGACTACCTGCCATTACTCTTTTATAAAAAAGACCTCATCCTTCAAGCGACCCCGACGTTTGCTTCGCGCGGAGCGGTCAGCCGGTTATCTATGCTTCGGGGCATTCGCTCTTGCGCCGCGGTGGGGCGATTCGAATAATATTGTGAAGAGAGATACTTCCGTTATGCTACATCAACTGTTGTTTAAATGTTAAGGCTAAAGGAATGGGGTTGTTGATTAAAGGGCTGATCGGTGCGCTGGTGGTGATATTGATTGGCGTACTGTCGAAAAGCAAAAATTATTATATTGCTGGTTTAATTCCGCTATTTCCGACCTTTGCCCTGATTGCGCATTATATTGTGGCCAGCGAACGCGGGCTTGAGGCGCTGCGGACCACGATCGTCTTTGGGATGTGGTCAATCATTCCCTATTTCGTCTATCTGCTGTCGCTCTGGTACTTCACCGGGATGATGCGCCTGCCGTTGGCGTTGGCGGGCGCAGTCGGGTGCTGGGGGCTGTGTGCCTGGCTGCTGATCCTCGGCTGGAGCCGCTTCCACTAACGCAGGTGTCTGCCGCCATCCACGGCAAAAGAGCGGCCCGTAACGAACCGGCTGGCGAACAGATAATCGAGCAGGTCGATGATCTCTTTTTCGCCCGCCACGCTTTTCATGAGCGATTTATCCAGCGCCTGCTGGCGATATTCGGCGTCGTCGCCCTCATTAAACATGATCAGCGAAGGGGCAACGGCGTTGACCTTAATCTCCGGCGCCAGCTTGCGGGCAAACGAGCGGGTCATATTATCCAGTGCCGCTTTACTGGCCGCGTAGGCAATATGCTTATCGCTGCCGCGTTCAACGACATAGTCAGTGATATGAATAATGTCGCTGGCGGCGTGCCCGTGCCCGCGCAGGAGCGTTTCCAGCGCATGGTTGAGCAAATAGGGGGCATGAACGTGGATCTGCATCATGCTGGCCAGCACCGTGGTGAGTGGAATGCCCGGCTTTTCAGCCATCCAGTCGCTGGCGTTATGGACGATGGCGCGCAGGCCGGCGGCGGCGTGGTGTTTTACCGCTTCGGCGAAGGCCAGTATCTGCTCATCGGTACTAAAATCGGCGGTAAGACAGATAGCTCCGGCGTCGCGCAGTGCGTCAATGGCCGGGTAGTGCGTGCGATAGCTGACGATAACCGGCTGCTGCTGATCCAGAAAATGGTGCGCCAGCGCAAGGCCGATGCGGCGGCCTCCACCGGTGATGAGAATCGGGCGAGGCTGTCGGACAGTCATGGGTATCTCCTTTGAGTTCAGCAGCAGGGCGACCGCTTACCCCACCAGCATCCACGTTGCCGGTACAGCGGCAACCAGCAAAAAACCAATTAAGGCTAATTCACGGCGTTTGAGCATGCGATCGTGCTGGTGCGTACGGCGAGCGTACAGGAAAACCAGAAGACCCGGAGCGTAAAGTACCACTGACAACAATAAATGCACAGGGCCGGATGCATATAATAACCATAAGCCATAAATACATGCACCGACACCCACCGCCTTATGCAGCGGGCGTACAGCAATCTTCAGCAGGAAGGCGCCCACGAGGAAATAGGGCACCAGAATCATCTCGGACGCGATGGTCAATAACGTATTGTAATCAGACTTTGTCAGCCAGATGAGCACCAGCGACAGCTGAACACTGATATTGGTTAGCCACAGCGAGGCCGACGGGGCGTTGTTTTTATTCTGCCGGGCGAAGCGGCGCGGAAATGCTTTATGCGTCGCGGCCAGCCAGGGAACTTCTGCCGCCATAATGGTCCAGCTCAGATAGGCGCCGCACACGGAAATAATCAGCCCGGCAGCGATCACTACTTCGCCCCATGAGCCCATCATTTTCACCATCAGGCCGGCCATCGACGGATTACGCATTTCGGCCAGTTCCGGACGGGCGACCACGCCTAAAGAGAGCAGGGTCACCAGCAGATAAACCACCAGTGCGGAAAGGACCGCCAGCAGCGTAGCGCGGCCGACATCCTGTTTATTGCGCGCCCGCGCGGAAACCACGACCGCACCTTCCACGCCGATAAACACCCATAGGGTGATCAGCATGGTGTTCTTCACCTGCTCCCAGACCGGTACGCCGAGCGCCAGACCGCTAAAATCAAGGCGGAACGTCTCCAGACGAAAGGCGATGACGGCGAGGATGATAAATGCACCGAGTGGGATCAGCTTGGCCAGGGTGGCGATCAGGTTAATGCCTGCGGCGGTCTGGACGCCGCGCAGGACCAGAAAGTGCACCACCCACAGCAGGACCGACGCGCCCACGATCGCCTGCCAGGTATTCCCGTTGCCGAAAATAATGGCGTCCGGAGTATCGGTAAAGAAGCTGAGCGCGGCAAAAACAATCACCAGATACGAGACGTTGGCGATCACCGCGCACAGCCAGTAGCCCCAGGCGGAGCAAAAACCGACGAGTTCACCGAAACCTTCGCGGGCATAGGTGAAGATACCGCCGTCAAGATCGGCGCGAATGCGGGTCAACAGCAGCATGGCGAAGGCGAGGAATAAAATCCCCACGCCGGTGATTGCCCAGCCAATCAGCAGCGCCGACGGGCTGGCGACGGCCGCCATGTTTTGCGGCAAGCTGAACACCCCTGCGCCCAGCATTGAGCTCAGTACCAGTGCGGTCAAGGCGCTGAGGCCCAGTTTCTTTTCCATTGTATTCCCGAGGTGACGGCAGTGAATCAAGGATATTTATTTGGCGAAATCGCATAAAAATGGAGGATTACGCTAAGGCGCGGGATTTTACGGAGTGTCTTGTGCGCATGCAATGGTGGCGGATGAAAAAAAACAAAAAGGCGGCATATTGCCGCCTTTTTACACAGTGCCAATACGATTATTTATACAGGTCTGCGCTGATGGTGATGTTACCGCCACGTTCCTGCCACTGGCGGGTAATGTGGTAGTACTTCGCCCCTTTCTTCGCCGCGCGCTTGGCGGTCTGGTAAGAAATCTCGGTCATGTTGCCGTAATTGCCGGTGAACTTGATGCTGTCAAACGGCGCCATCTGGGCCGCGGTAATCTTGTTCACTTCTTCGACTTTGGTGCCATCCGGCAGCGTGACGGTGTAACGTCCACCTTTTGATGACTGGGTTTCGAAGAAACGACCTACGCCGGTACCGGAACCGACGGCTGCCGTGGTGGCAACGCCTGGGATTTCAACATTTTTCGCAGCGGTGCCGCCTTCAGCCAGCGCCGCGCGACCGGCTTCAGAGTCGGCCGGGATCGCATCCGGGCTCTGCAGAACGCGTTTTCTGGCATCGGCTTTATAGATATAGGCAGTAATACGCTGATTACCGCCCTGGTTGGCATCAACCTGACGGACGATAAAGAAGGAGGCGGCACCTTTGGCTTTCGCCGCTTTAGTGATCGCATCATTCACTTCCGGCTGACTGCGATAAAAGCCCTGCACGGTCACGGTATCAAAAGGCTCAAGTTCGACGGCCTGATCCTTTGGTAACTCCATGACGCCATTGATGACGCGATTTTTCGGGGCATCCGCCTGCGGGGCATTGTCTTTATACAAGTCTGCCGTTACGCGCCAGTTGCCGCTGTTGCCATAATCAGAAGTGTCGACAACATAAAATGAGGCCGCGCCATCTTTGTCCGCTTTACGGGACATGGCTTTTACCGCATCGCCGATGGCATTAAAACGGCCCGTGATCACTACGCGATCGTAGGGTTTTAGCGCCGCCGCCTGCTCCGGAGTCAGCTCGGTCGCTGCATGGGCTGACAACGCTGTCGTAGCCAGGAGAGCAGACGCCAGGAGTGAGTTCTTAAGCTTCATAAAAATAATCCTTTGCCTTGCGCAAACCATGTACTGGTATTGTTGTTGACTGATAACGCTCGATTATTGCATTTAAAAGGAGTCACTGTCTGCGTCATTTTTTGCTTACCGCCCGAAACGTGCTTCACAATAATATAACAATTTCTGATATGTTGAAAAAACAGCCGCTTGACCAGCAAAATTGATAATCAATACCACTTTTATAAGTTAACGTAATGTTAATGTTATGTTCTTGCTGGCGATTAATGGCGTATTACTGCATCAGTTAAGCGATTTATCAGGCCTGACCATAAATTTAAGGTAAATATTGCTGCCTGACACGGTTCGCGATGCGTTTTACCAATAAAATCAAAATTTCTGTTTTATCGCAGTAGATCACAATCGCTATTTTCAGTAGGTTATAAAAAGTTTGTTACTGTTTCATTTTTTCAGTCAATGGAAAAGAAACGGCATGTTTTGCCGCTTAACCGTCGTCTGTAAGAAAAGAAAAACCATCATCAAAAACCGATGGAAGGGAAAACTATGCGTATCGGGGTACCAAAAGAACGGTTTGCCAATGAAACCCGCGTCGCTGCCACGCCGAAAACGGTGGAACAGCTGCTAAAACTCGGGTTTACCGTTGCCGTTGAAAGCGGCGCGGGTCATCTGGCAAGTTTCGATGACGAAGCCTTTGCTCAGGCGGGTGCAGAAGTTGTAGACACCGCTGAAGTCTGGCAGTCATCCATTATTCTGAAGGTGAACGCACCAGAAGAACATGAAATTGCATTACTCAATCCGGGCACCACGCTGGTGAGCTTTATCTGGCCTGCGCAAAATCCTGAGCTGATGCAGAAATTAGCGGCTCGCGATATCAACGTGATGGCGATGGATTCAGTGCCGCGTATTTCTCGCGCCCAGTCGCTGGATGCGCTCAGCTCGATGGCCAACATTGCCGGCTACCGGGCGATTGTTGAAGCGGCCCACGAATTTGGTCGCTTCTTTACCGGTCAGATCACCGCTGCCGGCAAAGTTCCGCCGGCGAAGGTCATGGTCATTGGCGCCGGCGTCGCCGGACTGGCGGCCATCGGCGCGGCGAACAGCCTCGGCGCCATTGTCCGTGCGTTCGATACGCGTCCAGAGGTGAAAGAACAGGTGCAGAGTATGGGCGCCGAGTTCCTGGAGCTGGACTTTAAAGAAGAGGCGGGCAGCGGCGATGGCTACGCCAAAGTGATGTCGGAAGCCTTTATTAAAGCCGAAATGGCGCTGTTTGCCGCGCAGGCCAAAGAGGTGGACATCATCGTCACCACGGCCCTGATCCCGGGTAAACCGGCGCCGAAGCTGATTACCCGTGAAATGGTTGACTCCATGACCGCGGGCAGCGTGGTGGTCGACCTGGCATCGCAGAACGGCGGCAACTGTGAATACACCGTTCCTGGCGAAGTGGTGACTACCGCCAACGGCGTGAAGATCATCGGCTATACCGACCTGCCGGGCCGTCTGCCGACACAGTCCTCGCAGCTGTACGGGACTAACCTGGTCAACCTGCTGAAGCTGCTGTGCAAAGAGAAAGACGGCAATATCACCATCGATTTTGACGACGTCGTGGTTCGCGGCGTGACGGTGGTTCGTGAGGGCGAAGTGACCTGGCCGGCGCCGCCGATTCAGGTTTCTGCCCAGCCGCAGGCTGCGGCGAAGCCTGTTGATGCGCCGAAAGAAGCAGAAAAACCGACCTCACCGTGGCGTAAATACGCGCTGATGGCGCTGGCGATTATTCTGTTTGGCTGGCTTGCCAACGTGGCGCCGAAAGAGTTCCTCGGTCACTTTACCGTCTTCGCGCTCTCCTGCGTGGTGGGCTATTACGTGGTATGGAACGTTTCTCATGCGCTCCACACGCCGCTGATGTCGGTGACCAACGCTATTTCAGGGATTATCGTTGTCGGAGCGTTATTGCAGATCGGCCACGGTGGCTGGGTCAGCTTCCTGAGTTTTATCGCGGTGCTGATCGCCAGCATTAATATTTTTGGTGGTTTCACCGTTACTCAGCGCATGCTGAAAATGTTCCGCAAGAACTAAGGGGTAGCACATGTCTGGAGGATTAGTTACAGCTGCATACATTGTTGCCGCTATTCTGTTTATTTTTAGCCTTGCGGGGCTGTCAAAGCACGAAACCTCGAAGCAGGGTAACCTGTTCGGGATGGCCGGGATGGCTATCGCGCTGCTGGCGACCATTCTCGGGCCGGATACCGGCAACGTGGCGTGGATCATCCTGGCGATGGTTATCGGCGGCGCGATTGGTATTCGCCTGGCGAAGAAAGTCGAAATGACCGAAATGCCGGAGCTGGTTGCCGTGCTGCACAGCTTTGTGGGCCTGGCCGCGGTGCTGGTAGGCTTTAACAGCTACCTGTATCACGAAGCGGGTATGGAACAGATCCTGGTGAATATTCACCTGACGGAAGTGTTCCTCGGCATCTTTATCGGTGCGGTGACCTTCACCGGCTCGATTGTGGCCTTTGGCAAACTGCGCGGCAAGATTTCGTCTAAACCGCTGATGCTGCCGCATCGCCATAAGCTGAATCTGGCGGCGCTGGTGGTTTCCTTCCTGCTGCTGGTGGCCTTTGTTCGCACCGACAGCACAGGAACTCAGGTTCTGGCGCTGCTGGTGATGACGGTCATTGCCCTGGCCTTTGGCTGGCATCTGGTGGCTTCGATCGGCGGGGCAGATATGCCGGTCGTGGTCTCAATGCTGAACTCCTACTCGGGCTGGGCAGCGGCAGCGGCGGGCTTTATGCTCAGCAACGACCTGCTGATTGTGACCGGGGCGCTGGTGGGCTCGTCGGGTGCGATTCTGTCTTACATCATGTGTAAGGCGATGAACCGCTCATTCTTCAGCGTGATTGCCGGCGGTTTTGGTACCGATGGTTCCTCTACCGGCAGCGATGAAGAAGTAGGCGAACACCGTGAAATCAGCGCCGAAGATACCGCGGAAATGCTGAAAAACTCGCACTCGGTGATCATCACCCCGGGCTACGGCATGGCGGTCGCGCAGGCACAGTATCCGGTGGCGGAAATCACCGAAAGATTACGTGCTCGCGGCATCAAAGTGCGCTTTGGTATTCATCCGGTTGCCGGACGTTTGCCTGGGCACATGAACGTACTGCTGGCGGAAGCGAAAGTGCCGTATGACGTGGTGCTGGAAATGGATGAGATCAACGACGATTTCACCGATACCGATACCGTGCTGGTTATCGGCGCCAACGACACCGTTAACCCGGCGGCGCAGGACGATCCGAAGAGTCCGATCGCCGGCATGCCGGTGCTGGAAGTGTGGAAAGCGCAAAATGTGGTGGTCTTTAAGCGTTCAATGAACACAGGTTATGCCGGCGTTCAGAACCCGCTGTTCTTCAAAGAGAACACCCACATGCTGTTTGGCGATGCGAAAGCCAGCGTCGACGCAATTCTCAAAGCGTTGTAATGGTTTGCCGTCCTAAATAATGTTTGATTCTGAAGCCGTCTCTGCTGAGACGGCTTTTTTATATATACAGCAAGGCCATGAATTGCTCATAAAGTCGTCAGCCCGGAGTGCTATACTAAGCCTGTTTTTTCATCACTCTGAGGATATTATGGATACCGAATTAACCCCGGCGCAAATGGCAATCGAGTTTCTGCGTCGCGACCCAACAGCATTAACCCCCGCGCAGTACCTGAAAAAATTCAAACTTCTTGAGCTGGAATTTGCGGATTTGATGTCGCTCTCTTCCAGCGAGCTGAAAGAAGAGATCGATCATGCCTGGCGCTTAGGTATCCATTAAAAGCATTGTTGCTGTCTATGTGTTGTCGATGACGGGGCCGAAAGGCCCTTTGTTTTTTCCGTTGCCGGAGTGGATACCTAAAAAAATCCCCCGCCGAAGCAGGGGAACGTATTTTACGCAGCATCAATCCGCGATCGATTAATCGTCGTCCTCGTCATCCATTTCAACCGGCGTTTTGTACTGCTCAGGCTTGAGAACCAGCAGGTCGCAGCGCAGATGGTCGATAACCTGCTCGGCGGTATTGCCGAGAAAGGCCGCCGACAGCCCGGTGCGCCCGACGGTGCCCAGAACCACAATCCCCGCCTGCAGGTGTTCAGAGAGGTCAGGAATGACCTCTTCCGGCAGGCCTTTTTCAACGTGGGTGCGGTTTTCATCAATGCCGAATTTTTGCCGCAGGGACTTCATGGCCAGCAAATGCTGACCGCGAATGGCATCGTTGTAGATACTGGGGTCAAAATCAGGTAGTTCGATAGCGATATTAATCGGCGTTACCGGGTAGGCGCCCACCAGGTGGACTTCGGTATGGTTGACCTGGTCCGCCAGTTCGAGGGTTTCTTTAACCAGTTTTTCGTTTAACGCGTCGTGGTAATTTTCTTCGCTGGCCAGATTGACGGCCACCAGCGCTTTGCCGCCTTCCGGCCACGGCTGATCTTTTACCATCCAGACCGGACATGGGCATTTACGCAGCAGATGCCAGTCGGTTGGGGTGAAAATAACGGCCTCCAGCTTGTCATGCTGGTGCGCCATTTTCAGCAGCAAATCGTGTTTGTCGCTGAGGATTTCCTGAATAATGGCTTCGAAGGGGCGATTGTGCCACACCACCTTAATCTCAATGGGAACGCCGGATTCAATATAAAACCGGGCCTGTTCTTTGATCCAGGCGCTACGTTGGCTGATAACGCCCTGGCGCATCGCCGTCCGCTCGTCGGGCGACAGCAGGGTTGTCATCTCATAGGAAAAATCGTAGATCGGCAAAAAGGCTTTGATGCGTCCACCAATCCGTTGGTGTAGATACACCGCACGCCGCAATGCAGGCTGGTCGTCCTGATTGGGGTCGATTACTACCAGCATGTTCTGATACTTGGCCATACAGGGTCTCCTTACAACTGTAACCACAGTCTGTCTTTAAAAAGATAACCTATATGGATGAAATGAAACAGGGGATGACCCTGGCCAGATCAACAAATCAGAAAAAAAATGAGCGATCTGGCGGAGGGACAAAGAGGATCAGGCGACGTTGCGGGCCTGACCAGCGAGCTGAGCAAGCAGGTCGCTATTTTCGATGGTGATGTATTTGCCTTTTACCGCCAGCATGCCGCTTTTCTGGAAACGCCCCAGCAGACGGCTGATGGTTTCGACGGTCAGACCAAGATAGTTGCCGATATCACCGCGGGTCATCGTCAGGCGGAATTCGCGAGGCGAGAAACCGCGCTGCGCGAAACGACGGGACAAATTATAAATAAAGGCCGCCAGACGCTCTTCCGCATTCTTTTTAGACAGCAGCAGGATCATGTCCTGGTCGCCTTTGATCTCGCCACTCATCAGCCGCATCATTTGCTGGCGTAGATTGGGCATTTTACCGGAAAGATCGTCCAGCGTTTCGAAAGGGATTTCGCAGACCATTGAGGTTTCCAGCGCTTGTGCAAAGCTCGGATGCAGCGCGGTACCGATGGCATCAAAGCCAACCAAATCACCCGCCAGGTGGAAGCCGGTAATCTGCTCGTCACCTTGTTCGGTAATGGTATAGCTTTTGATGGTGCCCGAACGAATCGCATACAGAGATTTCAGCTCATCGCCAGCTTTGAATAAGGTTTGCCCTTTCTGGATTGGCTTTTTACGCTCGATGATATTATCCAGCTGATCAAGCTCGTGCTCGTTCAGAGTAAAAGGGATGCAAAGCTGACTAATGCTGCAATCCTGACAATGGATTGCGCAACCGCCAGACTGAATGCGTCGTATAATTCTCTTTTCCGGGATCATAAGTCTGCTCAAGCCTTAATTGATATTGGTCAATTTTAACATCTTTTTGGTGAGCAGGTAAGCCTCGAACCCGTGAAACACGTAATATTAAAAGGGTAAAGCTTTTATCACTTTTATCTCATTGATAACCAATGCAATGTTGGTCGGAAGCATATTGTAAAGTTACCTGATGCTTCCGATAAAAGGCACGTAGCGTTAAAGCAGCAGATACCCCTCATGGCGCAATAACCACTCTTTCCGCTGCACGCCGCCGGCATAGCCGGTCATGGTGCCATTTCGCCCAATCACGCGGTGGCAGGGCACGACAATACTGACCGGGTTTGAACCGTTGGCCGCGCCGACCGCACGCGCCGCGCCAGGACGCCCCAGCGTTTCCGCCAGCTGGCCGTAATGCATCACCTGACCGCAGGGAATAGTGCGCAGGGCTTGCCAGACTTCACGCTGAAAGGGGGTGCCTGCCGTTGCCGTCGGCAGCGTCTCAATGACGCTGAGATCGCCGGCGAAGTAGGCGTCAAGTTGGCGACTCAGTCCGCCGGGATCGCGGGCATCGATGCGTTGATAACCTTCATGACGATAGTGCAGATCAAGCAGTTGCGTCATACGGTCGCTATGCTCGTCCCACTCCACGGCGCGCAGGCGAAACTGCTCGTCGCAAAGAATCCATAACGGCCCCAGCGGGGTGTCGATTTTGTCCTGAAGCAGTACCAGCATCATTTCTCCTTGTTACCTGATTAGCAAGATAACTATTGCGTGATATTGACAAGATATCACGCACGCCGTTCCGCCAACTATACTCCTGAAAGATAATCCACCGCTGTGCGGATAAAGGCCGGGAACCGGGGGAAGAAATGACGCGCGATTTCAATCTGCATACGGCTGCTGAGACGGATAAAACCGCGGAGATACCGTCTGCGGTGATGTTTATTTTTGTATTAATTACGCCGCGCGGGTGTGACGGGTTTTTGTTACTTTTATTCGGCGGCGAATTCCCCTGTGCGGAGGAGCGTTCAGTTCATTTTTCTCTGCAGTTTGTCATACGCACGCGGATTAGTAAGAACTGGCTAATTCATCGGGAGGCACCCGGCGCCGCGAATAAATATACAGGCATTCCTTGAGTCAATTATTTTGCCAGCACCCCGGTGTTGGCTTTTTTTTATAACCATTAGAGGTATCGATATGCAATATATGCTGACAGGACTTTTAATCTTGATTATCAGTAGTTTATTGTTAAACGCTGTCTCTCTTGCGATTGAGTCGGTATATAAGATGCTGAAAGAGATGCATTTAAAAAAACGGCATCTTTAAGAATGTCGCAGGACAACCTCGGGTGACGAAAAATGCGGCGCAGACGACAAGGCTGATATTATAAAAAGTCTGGAGATGAACGCTTCTCTCCACGCGATCACGCGATGATGCGTGTCGTCACGCGCGCAGCGGAGGGTGACCAGGCTCTGGCCACCCGGTTTTATCAGGACAGGCGCGGGTAAATTCCCGGGCCGATGGGTAAACCCAGCCAGTACCATATCACCAGCATCAGAAGCCACACGACGAGGAATATCAGAGGATAGGGCAGGACGAGTGAATAATAAGTACCGAGTTTCGCATCTGAGCGATAGCGTTGCAGGAAGCCAAGAAACAGCGGGACAAACGGCGATACCGGCGCCAGCGGCAGGACCGACGAATCCGCGATGCGGAACAGTATCTGGGCAAAGGCCGGATGAAACCCGAGCAGCATAAACATCGGCACAAAGATCGGCGCCAGAATGGACCAGATTGCCGAGCCGCTGGCGATAAACATACAGAGAAATGCCGACAGTAGCGCCAGGCCAACAAAAGCCGGTACTCCGCTCATTCCCGCCTGCTCCAGCAAATCAGTCAGCCCCACGGCCATAAATTTACCCATATTGCTCCAGTTAAAAATGGCAACAAACTGGGCCAGCGGGAACACCATGACGATAAACCCGGCCATCTCTTTCATCGGTTCGATCATTAACGGCGGCAAATCCGCCTGACGACGAATTTTCCCGGTGGCAATACCGTAGGCCAGCGAGACGAAGCAGAAGAAAAAAATAATCAGCGGCACAATGCCTTTAATAAAGGGAGAGGGCATCACCGTATGGCTGACCGGATCGCGCAGAATACCGTTCTGCGGCACGACCATGATGGCGACCAGAGCGATAAAAACCAATGACGCGATACCGGCAACCCGCAGCCCGAAGCGTTGCTCCGCCGTCAGCGCCTCAAGTCTGTCCTCGCTGCGGCCTTCCCAGCTTCCCAGCCGCGGTTCAATCAACTTATCGGTGATAAGCCCCCCAACCAGGGTCAGAACGATGACCGAACTGGCCATGAAATACCAGTTGTCGATAACGCTGACATGCAGCGAGCCATCCAGTGTTTTTGCCGCCTCGGTACTGATGCCCGAGAGCAGCACATCGGTCGTGACAATCAGCAAATTAGCGGTGAACCCACAGCCGACGCCGGCAATCGCCGCCAGTAAGCCCGCGACCGGGTGGCGGCCAACGGCGAGAAACATCAGGGCGCCTAGCGGCGGCATAATCACCAGAGCGGCGTCGGATGAGATGTGGCTAAAAAAGGCGATAAACAGCACCATATAGCTGGCGTAGCGCGCGCTGACGTGCGAGGCCATTTTGGCCATCAGCGCCGGCAGCAGTCCCACCCGCTCAGCAAGTCCAGCGCCGAGCACCAGCGCCAGAATCGCCCCCAGCGGTGCAAACCCGCTGAAGTTCTTGATGACGTTTGGCAAAAACCAGTGTAACCCTTCGACGCTGAGCAGGTTTTTGACCACCACGGTGGAGCCGTCCGTCGGGTTGATCACCGCCACGCCAAAGGCCGACAGCGCGGCGGTGGTTACCGCCAGCACCACGATAAGATAAATAAACAGCAAAAAAGGGTGTGGAACCTTGTTACCGATCTTTTCAACCCAGCTGTACAGCTTCCCGTTGGGGGAAGGCGACGGTATGGATGACATACTCATGGGCATTCCTCAGTCGTTGTTGTGTTAGTTGTGGTGTTTAGTGCGTGAATGATTGTTTTTATTTTAAAGGTGACGGTGTCACGCCTTGCGGGATCGGGCAGTGATATGGCTTTTCAGCCAGCTGTTGCGCCAGTTCTTGTTGACTGGCTTGCAGCAGCGCACCATCGGTGAGCAGGCGGATCGCCGTGGCGCCGAGCACTTTTCCGGCCACCAGCATCCCCTTATGGGCGATGGCCGTGCGGCCCTGGCTCACCAGTTGCCAGGTATGCAGCGGTGTTCCGACGGCAAAACAGGGGCTGAAACATTGGGCGACCGGGGTTTTCCAGCTGACGTCGCCCACATCGGTGGATCCCGCCAGGATAGTATCCGTCGCAGCCCAGGGGGCGACTTCATCGATCAGCACCGTTTCCCGGTGGCGACGGGCGAAGCGTTTGCCCTCTTCGCCGCCTGTGCCGGCGATATTTCTCAGGCTGTTGTTGAGGTCGTTCTCGCTTAACGTGGCACGAATGTCGTCGGCAAACGCGCGATCCGCCTCGCTCCATGACGGTGTACCGTAGTGGCACACGGCCTGATACATCGCCGCCTCCAGCGTGCGATTAGGTAAATAACTGGAGCAGGCCTTCTCGAAACGACAGGTGACCGACGTTTCAGTCATCAGCGCCGCGCCCTGGGCGATTTTCTCGATGCGGGCATAGATTTGCTGCGCATCCGCCATCTCCGGCGCGCGGATTAAATAGAGCACCTCCGCCTGAGCCTGTACCACGTTGGGGGAAATGCCGCCGCTGTCGGTTATGGCATAATGGACGCGTGCTTTCTCAATAATGTGCTCATTGAGGAAGTTGGTGCCGGTGGTCATCAGCGTGACGGCGTCCAGCGCGCTGCGCCCCAGATGCGGCGAGTTGGCGGCGTGAGCCGCGGTGCCGCTGAAACGCCACGCGGCCTGAATGTTGGCCAGCGTGCTGGTGCTGAACATGCCGGCGTAGGCTTCCGGGTGCCAGGTCAGCGCGGCGTCCACATCGTCAAACATGCCTTCGCGCACCATAAACGTTTTGCCGGAACCGCCTTCTTCCCCCGGACAGCCGTAGAAACGAATCGTCCCGCAACCGCCGTGCTGCACCAGCCAGCTCCGGCAGGCAATGGCGGCGGCCAGTGCGGCGGTGCCCAGCAGGTTGTGACCACAGCCGTGGCCGTTCGCCCCAGGCGTCGCGGCAGCAGGATACGCGCACTGCGCCTGCTGACTAAGCCCGGCCAGCGCATCATATTCACCCAGCAGGGCAATCACCGGCTTTCCGCTGCCGTAGCTGGCGACAAAGGCGTTGGGGATCCCGCCGGCCTCACGGCAGACCTCAAAACCTTCTGCTTCAAGGGCGAGCGCCAGCCTTTCGGCTGACCAGAACTCCTCAAAGCGCGTTTCCGGGTGATCCCAGATGGCGTCGGCGATAGCGGTCAACTCGCCGGCGCGGGCGGTAATCACCTCATCAACGTAGCGGTAGAGGGCCTCCATTACACACCTCGCTGCCAGGGGAAATTGAGCGCGGTGAGGGCCAGAGTTTCCACGGCGATGGCCATCACGTTCTCATCAAAGTCGAATTGTTCGTTGTGGTGACCGGCGCTGAGTTCCGTGCCAAAAACCATATACGAGGCCAGACCATTATGCTGTTGAACCCGGGCCATCATCAGGGTGGCATCTTCTGAGCCGGCAGGGGCGGCAATACGGTCGATAGCCTGCTCCACGCCGGGCACCCGGGCCGCCTGCTCGCGCAGATAGTGTACCCACGCCGGGGACGGTGCGCTGGAGGTCGCCGCGCCCATCAGGCGCAGCTCGACGCTGGCTCCGTACATCGCGGCAGCGCCGTGGATAACCTCCCGCGCGCGTTCAAACACATACCGGTTAATGTCTTCCGTTTCGCCGCGGGTTTCCACCTTCAGGAGCGCGCCGGATGGGACAACGTTCCGCCCGGTGCCCGCCTGCATCACGCCGACATTGACCCGCGATGCGCCGGCGCTATGCGGCGCGATGGCGTGCAGAGCAATCGCCGCCTGCGCCGCGGCGAGCAGCGCATTACGCCCGTCTTCCGGTTTACCTCCGGCGTGGGCCGCAACGCCGGTGAATAGCGCGTCGAATTTAGTGGTCGCCATAAAGTTATCGCTGCCGCACACCACGGTACCGGCCGGGACACCGGTACCGATATGAATAGCGGTAAAGTAATCGACATCATCCACCACGCCAGCGGCGACCATTGCCCGCGCGCCGCGGGTACCTTCCTCCGCAGGCTGGAAAATCAGCTTGATCACGCCGTGCAGCCGATCGGCATACTGTTTCAGAACGTGGGCCAGGCCAAGGCCGATGGCCGTATGACCATCATGTCCGCAGGCGTGCATCATCCCAGGGTTACAGGAGGCAAAATCCTCGCGGAACGGGCGGTGGCGGCCGTCGGTATCTTCATTCAGATCGAGGGCATCCATATCGACCCGAAAGGCCAGAGTGGGGCCGGGACGCCCGGTATCCAGCGTGGCGACGATACCGGTGAAGCCGCCTTCGAATGCGCTCAACCACGGTTCTGGCGCACCTTGCTCACGGGCGCGCTGAAAGGCGTTGGCCAGGGTGATCTCATCCGGTAATCCCATCCGACTATCGGCATCGACCGCTTCGCGGCCCAGGGTCAGGTCGTAGCCCAGCTGATGCAACTGCTCTGCAACTTTACTGGCGGTGCGGAACTCGACCCAGCCGGACTCGGCATAATGGTGTAAATCGCGACGCCATTGCGTCATCTCTGGCAGCAGTTGACGGATGTATTCATTGAGTAACGGCATAACCTGTCCTGTCATATTTAAAAATGTGATGAGGTTCACGGTGTGATAGCTTTTACTTATCGCTGATGGGTTTTTCAGCAGCGCATTCTTACGTTGCCACAACGCTTTGCATTACAGTAGATGCCATTTTCTTCTGTTTGATAAACAATGGTTATCACTACGGCGATGTCTTTTCAGATTAAATTTCACCAAATTCGTGCCTTCGTTGAAGTGGCGCGTCAGGGCAGTATTCGCGGTGCCAGCCGGACGCTGGCGTTATCGCAACCGGCTTTGACCAAGGCCATTAAAGAGCTGGAAGAGGGGCTGTCCGCCCAGCTGTTCGTGCGCCGCAGCCAGGGGGTATCGTTAACCGAGAATGGCGAAAGTTTTTATCAGCACGCCAGTTTGATTCTTGAGGAGCTGCGGGCGGCGCAGGAAGATCTGTTGCAGCGCCAGGGGGCGTTGACCGGGCAGATCAATATTGGTCTTGGAGCCAGCGTGGCGCGCTCGCTGATGCCCTCGGTGATTTGTCGTTTTCATCAGCAGCACCCGCTGGTGAAGGTGCGTATCATGGAAGGTCAGCTGCTGTCGATGATCAACGAACTGCGGCAGGGGGAGCTCGATTTCACCATCAATACCTATTATCCCGGCCCTTACGATCATGAATTCAGCTTTGAGAAACTGTTCGAAAAGCCGTTTGCGGTCTTCGCCCGCGCCGGGCATCCCGCAACCCAGGCGACCTCGATTGAACAACTGCTGCATTACAGCTGGACCATGCCAACCCCGCGCGGCAGCTACTTTAAGCAGCTGCAGGATCTGTTTAGCCACCGTTCGCAGATCCCGCATGTCGGCATCGTGTGCGAAACCTTCTCTTCCTGCATCAGTCTGGTGGTACAGAGTGATTTTCTGAGTATCTTACCGGTTGAGCTGGGCAGCGACCCGATGATTGCCGACAAGCTGGTGATGATCAAGGTGAGCGAAACGTTACCGAAAGCGACCTATTATCTGATCCAGCGCCGCGACTCGCGGCAGACGCCGTTAACGGCCTCGCTGATTACCCAGTTTCGCCGACAAAGTCGCCACCAGTTTCCCGCCTGAGCCGGCAGGGCAAATTGTCGCCGGTTGTCGATAAACGCATTGAGGCGGCGGGGCGCGGCGGCTATAGTAGCCTCCGGTAGCAGCCGGAGGAGTGCACATGAATCTTGACGACAAATCGCTATTTCTTGGCGCCATGGAGGACGTTCAGCCTCTGAAGCGCGGCAATGACGTTCATTGGCATCCGGAACGCAACCCGCGCCCGACGCAGCGTCTTGATGTCCTGCAGCTCGATAATTTTCTCACCACCGGCTATCTCGATATTCTGCCGCTGGAATTTAAACGCGAAGGGCTGCAAAACGGTGTGCTGGATAAGCTGCGTCTGGGGAAATATGACCAGCAGGCCAGCCTGAATCTGTTGCGCCGTCCGGTCGAACAGTGCCGGCAAATGCTGTTTGCCTTTGTCGTGCAGGCGCAAAAGGAGGGGTTGCGCAATCTGCTGATCGTCCACGGAAAAGGGCGGGAAGATAACGCGCACGCTAATATCGTGCGTAGCTATCTGGCGCGCTGGCTGGTCGAACTGCCCGAGGTACAGGCGTTCTGCGCGGCCTCGGCACAGCATGGCGGCAGCGGAGCGTGTTACGTCGCGTTGCGCAAATCCGCCGAGGCGAAACAGGAGAACTGGGAGCGCCACGCCAAACGCAGCCGCTAGCGCAGCAGCAGCGTCAGCTCGCGAGCCGCTTTTTGCAGCTCGGGTAGAACCCGTTCCAGCATGTCGCGAGTGGAGACCTGCCCGGCATGCACGCCGACGTTCAGCGCGGCCTGTATCTGGCCCTGCGGGTTGAACAAAGGCACCGCCAGCGAGCGCAGTCCCATTTCCAGCTCCTGATCGTTGAGCGCGTAGCCCTGCTGCTGGACGCGCTTCAGCTCCGCGCGCAGCTTGTTCACCGAATCCACCGTTTGCGGGGTGTAGCGAATCATCGTCACCCGCGCCAGCATATCGTTCAGCTTCTCTTCCGGCAGATGGCTTAACAGCACGCGCCCCATCGAGGTCGCCCAGGCCGGGAGGCGGCTGCCGATATCCAGATCGATGGTCATAATCCGCGAACTGGAGGCGCGGGCAATGTAGAGAATATCGTCGCCATCGAGGGTGGCTATCGAGCAGGATTCGTTCAGCATTTCACTCAGGTGTTTAAGAACAGGCTGCGCCGAACGCGCCAGCGGCGTGGAGGCTAGCCACGCGTGGCCGAGGGCCAGAATACGCGGGCGCAGCTGGAAGTTTTTGCCATCTTCCGCATAGACGAATCCCAGTTTCCCCAGCGTGTACAGGCAGCGGCGCACCGCCGCGCGCGGAATACCGGTCTTCTGGCTGATTTGCGAGATAGACAGGACCGGGCGCTGCGGGGTGAAGGCCTGAATCACTTCCAGCCCGCGGGCCAGCGAGGCCATAAAGTTCGGATCGCCTTTAAACGGATCGCTGTCGCCCGTCAGTAAATCGTCTGGATGCTTCTCCATTTTTTTCTCCATATTTGCCGTCGATCACATTCTTTCGCTAAAGATATACGATGTTCGATTATCGCACCATATTTCGATTATCGCCCTTGACCAACATCGTTAAGCGGGTCACATTTTGTGCGAACAACGCATAAAAGTGCGATTACCGCACGTAAAGGAGCGACCTGATGATTGATAAAAGCGTGTCGACGCTAAGTGATGCCATCGCCGGGATTCACGACGGGGCGACCATCATGATCGGCGGTTTTGGTCCCGCCGGTCAGCCAACGTACCTGATTGACGCCCTGATTGAACAGGGTGCCCGCGACCTCACCATTATCAACAACAATGCGGGCAACGGTGAAGTTGGCCTGGCGGCACTGCTGAAGGCCGGACGCGTGAGAAAGATGGTCTGTTCTTTCCCGCGCCAGGTTGACTCACAGATTTTTGACGATCTTTATCGCCGCGGCAAAGTGGAGCTGGAACTGGTCCCGCAGGGTAATCTCGCGGCGCGAATCCAGGCCGCCGGCGCCGGCCTGGGCGCGATATTTACGCCGACCGGTTACGGCACGCCGCTGGCTGAAGGCAAAGAGACCCGCGAAATCGACGGTCGTCATTACGTCCTCGAATACCCGATCAAGGCCGATTTTGCCCTGATCAAAGCGCACCAGGCCGACCGCTGGGGCAATCTGGTGTATCGCAAAGCGGCGCGCAACTTCGGCCCCATTATGGCCACCGCCGCAAAAACCACCATCGTTGAAGTCTCCCGTTTGGTGAGTCTTGGAGACCTTGACCCGGAAAATGTGATCACCCCGGGGATTTTCGTCCAGCGTGTGTTCTCGCTGGAACATCTGACCACCGCACAACGCGCCTGAGGAGCCAACTATGCAAAAACTAACCCGCGATGAAATGGCCCAGCGAGTGGCGCGCGATATCCCGGAAGGGGCCTATGTCAACCTGGGCATCGGTTTACCTACCCGCATCGCCAACTATCTGCCGAGCGATAAAGAGGTCTTTCTGCACAGTGAAAATGGCCTGCTGGGGATGGGGGGTAAGCCGCAGCCGGGTGAAGAAGATCCGGAGCTGATTAATGCCGGGAAAGAGTACGTGACCCTGCTCAAAGGCGGCTGCTTTTTCCATCACGGCGACTCATTCGCCATGATGCGCGGCGGCCACCTCGACATTTGCGTACTCGGGGCGTATCAGGTCTCCGCCAGCGGCGATCTCGCCAACTGGAGCACCGGCGCACCGGACGCGATCCCGGCGGTGGGAGGGGCGATGGATCTGGCCATCGGCGCACGTCAGGTGTTTGTGATGATGGATCACCTGACCCGCGACGGCGAGTGTAAGCTGGTTGAACAGTGCAGCTACCCGCTCACCGGAGTGGGCTGCGTCAGCCGGATCTACACCGACCTGGCGGTCATTGACATCACCCCGGCCGGTCCGGTGGTACGAGAAATTTTCAACGGCCTCTCTTTTGAGGAGCTGCAGCGCATCACTCCGGTGGCGTTGACCTTTGAACATCTGGCGGAAAGCGCATAAGGAACCTATGATGAATCAGGCATTTATCTGTGATGCGGTGCGTACACCGTTCGGACGTTTTGCTGGTACGCTGGCGACAATGCGCGCCGATGATTTGGCCGCTCTGCCGCTGAAAGCGCTGCTGGAGCGCAACCCGGGCCTCGATCCCGCGCGCATTGATGATGTGATTTACGGCTGCGCAAACCAGGCCGGGGAAGATAACCGCAACGTTGCCCGTATGGCGCTGCTGCTGGCCGGACTCCCGCAAACGGTGCCGGGTAGCACCATTAACCGGCTGTGCGGCTCCAGTCTTGATGCGATCGGCGTCGCAGCGCGGGCCATCAAAAGCGGCGAAACTCAGTTGATGATCGCCGGCGGCGTGGAGAGCATGTCGCGCGCGCCGTTTGTGATGGGTAAGGCGGAGAATGCCTTTAGCCGCAACATGAAGATTGAAGATACGACGATCGGCTGGCGCTTTATCAACGCCCGGATGAAAGAACTGTACGGCGTCGACTCGATGCCGGAGACCGCCGAGAACGTCGCCGCTGATTTTGCCGTTTCGCGTGCCGATCAGGACGCCTTTGCGCTGCGCAGCCAGATGCGCACCGCCGCGGCGCAGGAGGCCGGACGGTTTGCTGATGAGCTGATCGCGGTTTCTATCGCACAGCGTAAAGGCGACCCGCTGCTGTTTACTCGCGATGAACACCCGCGTAGCACGACTGCGGAAGCGCTGGCGAAACTCAAAGGGGTAGTGCGTCCGGACGGTTCGGTGACCGCGGGGAACGCCTCCGGGGTGAACGATGGCGCCTGTGCCTTGCTGTTGGCCAGCGAATCGGCGCTGTCGGCCAACGATCTGCACCCCCTGGCCCGGGTCGTCGGCGTGGCGACGGCGGGCGTGGCGCCACGTATTATGGGCTTCGGTCCGGCTCCGGCGGTACGTAAAGTGCTGGCGCAAACGGGGCTGACGCTGGAGCAAATGGATGTCATTGAATTGAATGAAGCGTTCGCCGCGCAGGCGCTGGCGGTGACCCGCGATTTAGGGCTGGCCGACGATGCGCCCCACGTCAATCCCAACGGCGGCGCCATTGCGCTGGGCCACCCTCTGGGGGCGTCGGGTGGTCGTCTGGCGATGACCGCCGCGTATCAGCTACGTCGTACCGGTGGGCGCTATGCGCTGTGTACCATGTGTATTGGTGTCGGTCAGGGTATTGCGCTGATTATTGAACGTGTTTAAGGAGCCAACATGAGTTTGTTGACCCCCATGCTGCGCAGCAGTCCGCTGACCGCCTGGTTTAGCGATGCGCAGCGGGTGCAGGGGATGCTGGATTTTGAAGCGGCGCTGGTCCGCGCACAGGCATCCTGCGGCACCGTGCCGCAGGATGCTGTCGCCCCCATCGTCAGCGCCTGCCAGCATTCGTCCATCGATTTTCCGGCCCTGGGGCTGGCTGCCGCCAGCGCGGGCAACCTGGCGATTCCGCTGGTGAAGCAGCTCACCGCGCGGGTGAAGACGCAGGATGCCGGTGCGGCACGCTACGTTCACTGGGGGGCGACCAGCCAGGATGCCATCGACAGCGGGCTGGTCTTGCAGCTGCGCGGCGCGCTGGACGAAACGGAACGCCTGTTGCAACAGCTGATTGACGGCTTCGCCACCCAGGCTGAACGCTATCAGAACACGGTAATGCCCGGTCGTACCTGGATGCAGCACGCGCTGCCGGTCACCTTTGGCCTGAAGCTGGCGGGGACGCTTGATGCGCTGCTGCGCTGGCAGCAGCGTTTGCGGGAGATGCGTCCGCGGGTGCTGGTGCTGCAGTTTGGCGGCGCGGCGGGTACCCTGGATTCGCTAAAGGCCGACGCATCGCCGGTTGCGGCGGCGCTTGCCAGCCTGCTCGGGCTGACTCTGCCGGATACGCCGTGGCACAGTCAGCGTGACCGGTTGCTGGAAGTGGGGGCCTGGTTTGCGGGACTGTGCGGCACGCTGGGCAAATTTGCGAACGATTTTTCCCTGCTGATGCAAACCGAAGTGGCGGAAGTCAGCGAACCGGTTGCGGAAGGGCGCGGCGGATCGTCGACCATGCCGCACAAACGCAACCCAATCGCCTGTAGCGCGATTTTAACCGCGGCCCAGCGCACGCCTGGACTGGTGGCGACGCTTTACGCCGGCCAGATTCAGCAGCATGAACGCGCCCTTGGCGGCTGGCAGGCGGAATGGGAGACCCTCCCGGAGCTGATTATGCTGGTGGGTGGGGCACTGGCGCAAAGCGATGCGCTGGTTCGCGATATGCAGGTCTTCCCGCAGAAAATGCGGGCCGACCTGGAGATAACCCACGGACTGATTATGGCCGAGGCGGTGACGCTGGCGCTGGCGGCGTTTATTGGCAAAGCCGATGCCCATCACCGTATTGAGGCGCTGTGCCGCCAGGCGATCGACGAATCCCGCCCGCTGCAGGCGTTGCTGGAGAACGACCCGCTGGTCAGTCAGCATCTTTCGCCCCCCCGTTTAACGCAGCTGCTGGATCCGGCCACGGCCACCGGCAGCGCCGAACGTTTTGTGCGCCAGGTCGTGGCGCGTTACAAGGAGCAACGTAATGAACCTTGATTATCAGCTGGACGGGCCGGAAGGCGCGCCGGTCATTGTGCTTTCTAACTCGCTCGGGACCACCCGCGCAATGTGGCAGCCGCAGATGGCGGCCTTAACCCAACGGTTCCGCGTGCTGCGCTATGACACCCACGGCCATGGTAAAACCCAAAAGTCGGGCAAGGTCACGCTGGCGCAGCTTGGGGAAGATGTGATTGCGCTGCTCGATCATCTCAATATCGCCAAAGCCTGGTTTTGCGGCATCTCGATGGGCGGCCTGACCGGGCTATGGCTGGGGCGTTTTGCCGCGGATCGTTTCTACGGTATCGCGGTGGCCAACACGGCGGCGCGGATTGGCGATCAGGCCAGCTGGCTTTCCCGTTCGCGTGCCGTGCGCCAGGAGGGAATGGACGTGGTGGCCGCCGGTGCGGCGGACCGCTGGTTCACGCACGCCTTCCGTCAGAAGGCGCCGGAGGTGGTTGAGGCGCTGTGCCATCAGCTGACCCATAGCAATGCCGAAGGGTATGCCGAGTGCTGCGAAGCGCTGGCGGCAGCCGATTTACGCAGCGAAGTCGGACAAATTCGCGTGCCGACGCTGATTATTGCCGGTGAAAGTGACCCTGTCACTACCGTTGCCGATGCGCATTTTTTACATCAGCAGATCCCCGCGTCGCAGGTGGTGGTGGTTTCCGCCTCACATCTGTCCAGCATCGAGTCGCCGGGGGCCTTTAGCGCGGCGCTGTTGGCTTTTTTGCAGGAGGGCGATCGTGGACGATAAAACCCGTTACCAGCAGGGCATGAACGTTCGGCGCAAAGTGCTGGGCGATGCCCATGTCGAGCGCACGCTGCACAATCTGACGCCGCTCAATGACGAGTTTCAGGATTTCATTACCCGCTATGCGTGGGGAGAAACCTGGACCCGACCGGGGCTGGATCACCATACCCGCAGCATGATAACTATCGCCATGCTGATTGCGCTGAACCGTGAAGCGGAGCTGAAAATGCATTTGCGCGCGGCGTTTAATAATGGCGTGACCCGCGATGAGCTGAAAGAGTTGATTATGCACTCGGCGCTGTACTGCGGGCTGCCTGCTGCCAATGCCACGATGCATCTTGCGCAGCAGGTGTTTGATGAGCTGGACGGGAAACCGGCCTGATGCGGCTCTGCTGGCCGGTCTTTACCGGCCAGCATCGTGATTTATCCCTCTGTTGTCTGCGGGTCTTGCGCCGCCGGCGCGGCGTACCAGTCCTCTTTCGCCACCATCACGGTTCCCTTCGGCTGCATGACAAAGTTCGGCGACATGATCTGCACGCCAAATTCATTAAATACATCCTGAATATTGCTATGCAGTGCGGTACGCCCGTCGGCCAGCGAGGTATCCGCCAGTAGCAGGACCTGCAGCTCATAGGAGACGTACCAGTCCATCAGGCCAAGCTGACGCACCAGCGGCGGCTGGCGGTGGTCGATACCCGGCGCGCGGCGGGCCGCCAGTTCCAGCATCGCCTGAACCTGTCGCCACGGCGTGTCGTAGCCGATGGTGACGCCGGTGGTCAGATTAAGGCCGGCTTCGCTGTTTTGGGCGCTGAGGTTGGTGATTTTTCCGCTGACTACTACGGCGTTTGGCACCGTCACGATATAGTTTTCCCGGGTGACGATTTTGGTGGCCAGCATCCCAATTTCACTGACCTTACCCTCATTATCGGCAATCCGAATCACATCGCCTTTGCGCAGCGCGCGCGAGTAAATCAGCACCAGACCGCTCATGGCATGGTTCATGACTCCCGCCGATCCCAGGGTTAACATCAGACCGAAAAAGACGCTAATGCCTTTAAAAGCCAGCGAGTTGGCGCCAGGCAAAAAGGGGTAAGCGGCGGAGAGGGCGAACAGCCAGATGACCACCGAGATAAGTTTACGCGTCGCGCCTACCGTTTCCGGATGCAGACCCGGAATTTGCAGACGACCGGCTTCCACCTGACTGAGCAGCAGTTTTACCAGACGGATAATAAACCAGGTGATCAGCAGGATAATCAGAACAATCAGCAGGCCGGGTAGCGCCGAGACTATCGACAGCACAATCTCCTGCAGGACGCGCACCGACCACTCTCCCAGCGATTCGCTCCACACGCGCGTCCAGGGGAACAGGCCGAAGGCCCAGCTTAGCCAGGCATAGAGCGCCACCGTACCAAGCAAGACCATCAGCAGGGCATAGAGTCTGGTTTCGATATTGCCGAGAAACCGCCGCCAGCTCTGGGGGATCCAGCCGCGCTTTTGCAGAATCTGCAGCAGAAAATAGCGGCGAACCCGACGCCACGAGCGCCAGGCGACGTAATAAAAGGCGGCCAACAGCAGCGCCCCGGCCACCACTTTAACCACCGCCAGCGCCAGGTAGGGGGTGTTGTACTGTTCACGAAGCGCACTGCGCTGTGCCTCCATACGGGCGAGAACCCGTTGGCTGGCCTGGTCGAGGGTCAGGTCGTCACCTTCGTCGAGGTCGGCCTGGCTCAGCAACATAATGGGTTTACCGTTCATAAGGAACAAACGACCCGGCAGGCTGTAGCGCGTGACCGGAACAACCTGCAGCGGCTGGCTGATATCCGCCTCGGTAAAAGCACGTAGCGTATTCCGAATCCGCAGCACCCGCTCTTCGGGCGTCGTCTGGCCGAAGGTCGCCTGTAACATCACAATCGGCTGGTGGAAAATTTTTACCGTACGGGCCTGTTCACGTTCTGTGGGCTGTTGGCGCGGTTCTGCCGCCGAAAGGGGGAACGCCAGGCATAGCGCGAGGGCGGCTAAAAAAAACGCCTGTATCTTGTTCATATGCAGCACCCAAAAAAAGAGAATTATCGTTATTTTTCAGGTGGTCAACGGCACTCCCTGACCAGGCCCTGCTTTGAGCATAGACCAGCGATAAGCGAATACAAGCGCGGCGGACAGGCCGCGAATATCGAGGACGAGGCCGGCAAACGGCGTCGGGGGCCGCGTCACAATGTGCTGAGCGGTGGCTTTTGTGCTGACAAAATGTGCGATCTTCTTGACACTGCGTTGACAAATAGATGCCTGGTCAGTAGTTTCAATTGTAATTACTGACCAGGCAAATATCATGAGTAACCATCCGGGTATTATTAACAATAGATTTCACTTAGGTTTGTTGATCCATCTGGCTAACCAGTTCAAGGACCAGCTGATTAGCCAGCACTTCTCCGGCATGGACATTACCGCCGCGCAGTTCAAGGTGCTGATCAGTATTTATAAAGGCTTTAACAGCCCGGTCGAGATCAGTAAAAACCTGGTCATGGACGCTGGCGCCATGAGCCGAATGGTGGATCGAATGGTCAAGCGTGAGCTGATCAGCCGCTCCCCAAATCCACAGGATAAACGCCAGGTGATTCTGGCATTGACCGACAAAGGGCTGCTGATTTGCGAGCGCTTTGTCAATGAAGCGCTGGTGTCGATCATCAGCGAACTCACCGCCCGACTGACTCCCGATGAATCCCGACAGCTGGTCGATCTGATGACCAAAATGTTACCAGACGAGATCGTCGCCCCTCATCGCTAATGCATTCAAAAAGGTCCTGACAAGATGGAAACCACTGCGGTACAACAGGCTGAGCGCGGCAGCAAGCGCAAACGAAACTTTATTATTTTATTGATTATTCTGCTTCTCGCCGCCGGAGGCGGGGTGGCGTGGTATTTGCTGTACGCCCGCTACTATGAAACGACCGACGATGCCTATGTCAATGGTAACCAGGTGACGCTCACCCCGCAGATTGGCGGTACGGTCACTCAGGTGACGGTGGATGAAGGCGACTTCGTGCAGAAGGGGCAGCCGCTGGTGCTGCTCGACCCCAGCGATACCGAAATTGCGCTGCAGCAGGCGGAGGCCAGTCTGGCGAATACCGTTCGCCAGGTTCGCGGCCTGTACAGCACCGCGGATAACTACCGCGCCCAGGTCGCCGCAAAAAAAGTGGCGTTGCAAACGGCGCAAAACGACTATGCGCGGCGGCAGAAAATCTTCCAGAGCGGGGCGATCGCCGCGGAAGACCTGGCGCATTACCGCGATGCGGTCACCAGCGCGCAAAGCGATCTTCTGGCCGCTCAGGAAGCGCTGCGCACCAATATGGCCATGGTGGATGACACCGTAATCGATAGCCACCCGGAAATTAAAAGTGCCGTCGCCACCCTCCGTCAGCGCTATCTCGACAACTCCCGCAGCACCATCGTGGCTCCGGTCAGCGGCTATGTGGCGAAGCGGGCGGTGCAGCTTGGCATGCGCGTTGATTCCGGCACGACGCTGATGGCTATCGTGCCGCTGAACGAAGTCTGGGTGGATGCCAACTTCAAAGAGAGCCAGATGAAGGGGATGCGCCTCGGACAAAAAGTCACGCTCAGCGCGGATCTGTACGGCGATGATGTTGAGTATCACGGCACCATCGAGAGCCTGGGCATTGGCACCGGTAGCGCTTTCTCGCTGCTGCCGGCACAGAACGCCAGCGGTAACTGGATCAAAATTGTCCAGCGTCTGCCGGTCCGTATCGTGCTCGATCCCCATGATATGCAGAAAAACCCGCTGCGCGTCGGCCTGTCGATGAACGTTAGCGTCGATATTCGCGACGCTGACGGGCACCTGCTGCCGCAGCAAACCGTTAGCAGCCCGCGTTTCACCACCGATGTGTATCAAAACCCGCTGGCAGAAGCGGACAAACTGGTGGCTAAAATCCTTCATGACAACAGCAAAACGGTAGCCGCCGGCGCCCGTTAAGAGAGACGTTATGCACGATAAGGCTGCCTTTACACCGCCCAATATGTGGCTGGCGGTGCTCGCGCTGTCTCTGGCCACGTTTATGCAGGTGCTGGATTCCACTATCGCCAACGTGGCGTTGCCGACGATTGCCGGCAACCTCGGGGTCAGCGCGGATCAGGGGACATGGGTGATCACCTCATTTGCGGTATGTAACGCTATCGCGCTGCCGCTGACCGGTTGGTTTACGCGCCGCTTCGGGCAGTTAAAGCTGTTTATTGGCTCGGTGATGATGTTTACGCTGACCTCATTCCTGTGCGGATTTGCCCACAGTATGACCGAGCTGATTATCTTCCGCGCGCTACAGGGCTTTTTCGCCGGCCCTATGTTCCCGATGTGTCAGACGCTGCTGCTGGTTATCTTCCCCGCCAGTAAACGCAGTATGGCCCTGGCGCTCCTGTCGATGGTGACCGTGGTGGCGCCGATTGTCGGGCCGATTACCGGCGGCTGGATAACGGACAACTACTCCTGGCCGTGGATCTTCTACATCAACGTACCGATCGGCATCTTCGCCACCATCGTCGTCTGGACGCAGATGCGTGAACGGGAAGAGACCACCACCCACGCCCCCATTGATTACATCGGGATTGCGCTGCTGGTGCTTGGGGTTGGGCTGCTGCAGGTGGTGCTTGATAAAGGTAACGATCTTGACTGGTTTGCCTCTTCGCAGATCGTTGTGATGTCGACGATTTCAGCCATCTCGCTGGTGTCTTTCGTTATCTGGGAGCTGGGCGAGCGTCATCCGATTGTTAATCTGCGCTTGTTCAAAGATCGCAATTTTGCGATTGGTACGCTCTCGCTGACTCTGGGCTACGCGGCTTTTTTTGCTATCAATATTATTCTGCCGCAGTGGCTGCAAACGCAGATGGGCTACACCGCGATCTGGGCCGGACTGGCCGCCGCGCCGATGGGGATCCTGCCGCTGATAATGACGCCGATTATTGGCCGCTACGCCAATAATTTCGACCTGCGTATTCTGGCTTCGCTCTCGTTCCTGACGATGGGGGCCTCCTGCCTTATTCGCGCGCAGTTCAATACCGATGTCGATTTCCGCACTATCGCCGAAGTGCAGCTGTTCATGGGAATCGGTGTGGCGTTTTTCTTCATGCCTATCACGACGATTGTGCTGTCAAACCTGAACGGCGCAGAAGTGGCGGAAGGCTCCGGTCTGGCGACCTTCTTCCGCGTGCTGGGCGGCTCGTTCGCGTCGTCTCTCACCACCTGGATCTGGTCGCGGCGGGAAGTTTTCCACCATGCCAACCTGACGGAAAGCGTCTCCGCCTACAATCCCGCTGCGGTGGACTACATCGACAAGATGGGCGGAGCCACGCAGCAGCATATGGCGCTGATTGATAAGAGCATTGAGCAGCAGGCCTACATGATGTCGACCATCGACTATTTTTGGGTGCTGGGCTGGGGCTTTATGGCGCTGATCGTGGTTATCTGGTTTGCCCGGCCGCCGTTCAGTCGTGCCGGAGCGCCGGGCGCCCCCTCGGCCGGTCACTAGCCGCGGGGTGATAAAAAACGAGCCCGAGCTGCGTCTGTTAATTCGATCGTTGCCTGCTTTTTCCTCGACCGTTGTTGCTCTCCGCAGTGATGGACATTTTGGGATGAAAAGGCGTGCAGCGGGGCCCTGGACCCCGCTGAAATCGGCGAACCGAAGGCCGGAAGACAAGGGCTGGCCGCCAGGGATGGCGGCAAGAGGCGAATCGAGACAGGAGCGAGCCCCGGAACGGGCGAGCAGGTCGAGTTGAGCCGACCGCAGGCTGCAGGCCGGGAGGTGAGCGCAGTGCGCAGCACCGATTTCCGTGCGGGACCGCGGGGATTGTTAAGGGGAAGACGGTTATCTTCCCCTTAACCCGGTCACCTCGCACTGAGGCCGCATGTTCTGCCTGACGTAGGGTGAACGGAATACCTCTTAGCTCAGCGCCCGGCTTTAGCCGGCAACACTACCGCTGGGCACAGCCGTTACACTGCTTGTTCTGAATCTGCTGGAAGAAATCATTGCCTTTGTCATCCACCAGGATGAAGGCCGGGAAATCTTCCACTTCGATTTTCCAGATAGCTTCCATCCCCAGTTCCGGATACGCCACGCACTCCAGGCTCTTAATACTCTGCTGGGCAAGTACCGCCGCCGGGCCGCCAATGCTGCCGAGATAGAATCCGCCGTGTTTGTGACAGGCGTCGGTCACCTGCTGGCTGCGGTTGCCTTTTGCCAGCATCACCATGCTGGCGCCGTGGGACTGCAGCAGATCAACATAGGAGTCCATGCGCCCTGCGGTGGTTGGGCCGAGTGAACCTGAGGCGTAACCTTCCGGAGTTTTCGCCGGACCGGCGTAGTAGATCGGGTGATCTTTCACGTACTGCGGCAGCGCTTCACCATTATCCAGCAGCTCTTTCAGCTTCGCGTGGGCGATATCGCGCGCCACGATGATGGTGCCGTTCAGCGTCAGACGGGTGGAGACCGGATGGGCGGACAGCTGCGCCAGGATCTCGCTCATCGGCTGATTCAGATTAATGCTGACCACCTGGCCTTCACCTTGCTCACGCAGCGCTTCCGGGATGTACTGGCCCGGGTTGCTCTCCAGCTTTTCAATCCAGATACCGTGGCGGTTGATTTTGGCTTTGATATTGCGGTCAGCGGAGCAGGAGACGCCCATGCCGACCGGGCAGGAGGCCCCGTGACGCGGCAGGCGAATCACGCGGATATCGTGGGCAAAGTATTTGCCGCCGAACTGGGCGCCGAGGCCGAGATTCTGCGCTGCCAGCAGCAGCTCTTGCTCCAGCTGAACATCGCGGAACGCCTGGCCGTGCTCGTTACCTTCGGTGGGTAAACCATCGTAGTAGCGCGTGGAGGCCAGCTTCACGGTTTTCAGCGTCGATTCCGCCGAGGTGCCGCCGATCACGAAGGCGATATGGTACGGCGGACAGGCCGCGGTGCCGAGGGTGCGCATCTTCTCAACCAGGTAGCTTTTCAGCTTCGCCGGGGTAATCAGCGCTTTGGTTTCCTGATACAGATAGGTTTTGTTGGCTGAGCCGCCGCCTTTCGCCATGCACAGAAATTTGTACTCGTCGCCGTCAACGCTATAGAGATCGATCTGCGCCGGCAGGTTAGTCCCGGTGTTGACCTCTTTGTACATATCCAGCGGAGCATTTTGCGAGTAGCGCAGGTTATCTTCGGTATAGGTGTTGTAAACGCCGCGGGCCAGCGCCGCTTCATCGCCGCCGCCGGTCCAGACGCGCTGACCTTTTTTACCCATGATGATCGCGGTACCGGTATCCTGGCAGGTCGGCAGCACGCCTTTCGCCGCAATTTCCGAATTGCGCAGGAACTGCAGGGCGACGTATTTGTCGTTTTCGCTGGCTTCCGGGTCGAGCAGGATTGACGCAACCTGCTTTTGATGGGAAACGCGCAGCATAAAGGCCGCATCGTGGAAGGCCTGCTGGGCCAGCAGGGTCAGGGCTTCAGGTTCAACCTTCAGGATCTCCTGGCCTTCAAATTCGGCCACGGAAACATGTTCTTTGCTCAGCAGATAGTATTCGGTCTCATCTTTTGCCAGCGGAAAGGCTTCCTGGTATACAAACGGTTTAGTCGACATAGCTTTGCTCCCTAAGAGTAAAACCGCCGGAGGAGTACCTCCGGCGGTTATGAATCAGAACATCATAGACATCCACGGATAGCCAATCAGCAGCAGGGCGGCCAGGAAGATGGCGCCGAAGATGGTGCCGAGGCGCCAGTAGTCTTTGGTTGGCAGGTAGCCGCTGCCGTAGTAAATCGGGCTTGGACCGGTACCGTACGGGGTGATGATGCCCATCACGCCGAGCGAGGTGACCATCAGCAGGACGAAGACCTGCATATTCATACCCGGAATGGTGGAGGCGATAGTCAGCATCGCCGGCAGCAGCGCGGTAGTGTGCGCGGTGGTGCTGGCGAACAGGTAGTGCAGCAGGTAGAACGCCAGCAGCAGCACGATAGTGGCGACCCCCGGGGAGATGCCGCTCATCAACGCGCCACCTTCTTTACCCAGCCAGGCGATAAAACCGGTCGAGGAGAGGCCGTCGGCCAGCGCCACCAGCGTTGCGAACCAGACAAAGGTGTTCCATGCCGCTTTATTGTTGGTGATATCGCTCCACGAAAGTACGCCGGTCCACAGCATCAGCACAATCACCAGCAGGGCGGCCAGCGCCGGTTCAATCCACTCGGCGGCGAAAATCCACATGGTCAGGGCGAAGCAGACGAACACCAGCAGCAGGATCTCATTGCGCGACAGCTTGCCCAGTTTTTCCAGCTCACGAGCGGCCCACAGCGGCACTTCGTTGTTGACTTTCACTTCCGGCGGATAGAACCAGTAAGCCAGCAGCGGCATAGCCAGAATCAGCAGGATACCCAGCGGCAGGAAGGCGATAAACCAGGTGCCCCACGAGATATTGATGCCAACGATGCTTTTGACCAGCGCGAGGGCCAGCAGGTTTGGCGCCAGCGCGGAGAGGAACATCGAACTGGTGATACAGGCGGCGGTAATGGCCACCCACATCAGGTAGGAGCCGATTCGACGCGCGCTGGGATCGTTTGGTTTAGAACCGTACAGCGGCGGCAGGTTGGCGATAATCGGGTAGATTGTCCCGCCGCTGCGCGCGGTATTGGACGGGGTAAACGGTGCCAGCAGCAGGTCAGCAAAGGTAATGGCATAACCCAGCGTCAGGCTGCGGCGGCCCAGATACTTCACCAGGATCAGCGCCAGACGGCGACCAAACTGGGTTTTATCGTAGCCAGCGGCGAACATGAAGGCGCCGAAAATCAGCCAGACGGTGGAGTTACCAAAACCGCTGACCGCCCATTTAAACGAGGCGCCGGCCAGTTTGAATTTAGGGTCGGCCAGTTGCGCCGGGTTGAAGAGCAGCCACTGGCTGCACAGGGCGATGACCACCACCCCGGTGATACCGATCACGGCGCCCGGCAGGGGTTCAAAAATCAGCCCGACAATGACGCCAACGAAGATAGCAAAGTAGTGCCAGGCATAAGGCGGTAACCCGTCAGGCACCGGCACGAAGAGTAAAAGAACTGCAACAATAATGGGCAGCGCCATCATCAGCAGGCGGTTTTTATTTGCAGCCTTGGGACTGGCGGCACCGGCAGGCGGTATGGTTGTCTGTTTCTCTTTCATAATGAGTATCTGCGAGTAGTTGAAAATACGGTTGCGTCACGTCATAACCGGTGATTTTTTTTAATTTCAAAACTTTCTTTACTTATTAATCTTTGGTTTTGATGATTTTCGTGACGGTTATTTAACGCCTTTTTCCGTGCGTTAAATTTAATTTGTTGGTTATTTATATATTGCGCTTTGTTGCTTTATTGCAATTGATCAAGATCAATAAACACGGTGTGTGAAGGTGTTTTTTTATTTTCAAAATAACCCTGACGGATGAGGTGTTTATTTGTTTAAAATATAGATAAATGTTAATGGATAATTGATTTATAAACGTTCGTTAAAACAAAATCTATCCTATCTATATGATATTGATAAGTTTTATTTTGTGTCTGGTATGTTTTGTTATTTAACAAAAGTGGCGAGTATGTTATCGGTGTTTTGCTTTGTGTGAAAATTGTATTTTTAATTAATAATACAATGGAGGTACTGATGTTATTGGTGGTATTAAATAGTTTTTTAACTAACGTAATTAGTTTGGTAACTAAAAATAGCGCTATATTATGGGCATGACAACAGGAATTAAGAAACACAACCAAAAACAATTCCGTCACCCAATTCTGAATTTTCAATATTTAAAATCTGGAGTGTTAATATGACCAGTAACCCACGTATATTGCGTCCTTTTACCTTACCGAATGGTACTGAGTTAAAAAACCGTTTGTTAATGGCACCGATGACCACCTGCACCGGCTATTTTGACGGCAGCGTCACCAGCGAACTGGTGGAATACTATCGCGCTCGTGCCGGCAGCATTGGCACCATTATCGTTGAGTGCTGCTTTATTGATAATTACGGTCTGGCTTTCCCCGGCGCCATCGGCATCGACAATGACGAGAAAATTGCCGGTCTGGCTAAAATCGCCGACGCCATCAAAGCCGAAGGGTCAAAAGCGATTCTGCAGATCTATCACGGCGGGCGTATGGTCGATCCGCAGCTGATCGGCGGCCGTCAACCGGTGGCGCCGAGCGCGCTGGCGGCACCGCGTGAAGGTGCCGCGATGCCGCGTGAGCTGAGCGGTGAAGAAGTTGAGGGCATGATCGCCAAATTTGGCGACGGCGTACGTCGTGCCATTCTGGCCGGTTTTGATGGCGTGGAGATTCACGGCGCTAACACCTATCTTATCCAGCAGTTCTATTCCCCGAACTCCAACCAACGCGATGACCAGTGGGGCGGCAGCCGCGACAACCGCGCGCGTTTCCCGCTGGCGGTGCTGGACATTACCCACAAAATGGCGAGCCAGTACGCCGACGATGCCTTTATTATCGGCTATCGCTTCTCCCCGGAAGAGCTGGAAGAGCCGGGTATCCGTTTTGACGACACCATGTACCTGCTGGAAAAACTGGCGGCGCGCGGTCTCGACTATCTGCACTTCTCCGTCGGCGCGTCACTGCGTCCGTCGATTGTTGATACCCGCGATCCGACGCCGTTGATTGAAAAATATTGTGCGCTGCGCTCTGACACCCTGGCTCAAATCCCGGTGATGGGCGTTGGCGGCGTGGTGAACGCCGCGGATGCGGAGCAGGGGCTGGATCATGGTTACGATCTGATTGCCGTGGGCCGCGCCTGCATTGCCTATCCGGACTGGGCGGCGCGGATTGCTGCGGGAGAAAATCTCGAGCTGTTTATCGATAGCACCCAGCGCGAAGCGCTGAATATCCCGGAGCCGCTGTGGCGCTTCTCGCTGGTAGAAGCCATGATCCGCGACATGAGCATGGGCGATGCGAAGTTTAAACCCGGCCTTTTTGTGGAAACCGTTCAGGACGATGCCAACGAACTGGTCATCAACGTCAGTCTGGAAAATGACCGCATCGCCGATATTGAACTGGCTGCCGGCCCGGTCCAGAACGTGGAGTTCACCACCAGTTTCGAAGAGATCCGCGAGCGCATTTTGACCGCCAATACGCCGCACGTGGACGCGATTTCTGGCGCGACCAGCCAAAGTGAAGCGGTGAAAAAAGCGGTGTCGAAAGCGATGCTGAAATCAAGTAAAGCGCTGGCGCTGGAAGAGGGCGGCGCAGACCTGACGCCGAAAAGCTATGACGTGGTGGTGGTCGGGAGCGGCGGCGCCGGCCTGGCGGCAGCCATTCAGGCGCACGATGAAGGCGCAAGCGTCCTGATCGTAGAGAAAATGCCCACCATCGGCGGTAATACCATTAAAGCCTCTGCCGGAATGAACGCCGCGGAAACGCGCTTCCAGCGGGTAAAAGGTATTGAGGACAGCAAAGAGCTGTTCTATCAGGAAACCTTAAAAGGCGGGCAGAATAAAAACAATCCGCAATTGCTGCGTCGGTTCGTGGAAAACGCCCCTGAGGCCATCGAATGGCTGGCGCGTCGTGGGATCATGCTGAATGACATCACCACCACCGGCGGGATGAGTATCGACCGTACTCACCGTCCGCGTGACGGATCTGCGGTTGGTGGCTATCTGATCAGCGGTCTGGTGCGCAATATCACCCGCCGCGGCATCGATGTGATGCTGGATACGTCGGTGGAAGAGATCCTGATGGCTCACGGCGAAGTGAGCGGCGTACGTCTGCTGAATGATGAGCAGGAAAGCATCGAGGTGCAGACCAAAAGTATCGTCATGGCGACCGGTGGCTTCAGCGCCAATAGCGCGATGGTGGTGAAATATCGCCCGGATCTGGCGGGTTTTGTCACCACCAACCATAAAGGGGCGACCGGCGGCGGCATTGCGCTGCTGGAACGGATTGGCGCCGGTACCGTTGATATGGGCGAAATTCAAATCCACCCGACCGTTGAGCAGAACACGTCGTATCTGATTTCTGAATCGATTCGCGGCGGCGGCGCCATTCTGGTCAATCAACGGGGTAACCGCTTCTTCAACGAAATGGAGACCCGCGATAAAGTGTCTGCGGCGATCATCGCGCTACCGGAGCATTATGCTTACATCGTCTTTGATGAACATGTCCGGGCAAAAAACAAAGCGGCCGACGAATATATCGCCAAAGGTCTGGTGACCAGCGCCAGCTCGCCGCGCGAACTGGCGGAGAAACTGGGGATGGATTACCATGCCTTCCTCGCCACGCTGGAACGCTACAACGGGTTTGTTGAAAATCAGCGTGATGAAGAGTTCGGTCGTACCACCGCGCTGCGCGCGCCGGTTAACCAGGGGCCGTTCCATGCGATTCGCATCGCGCCGGGGGTTCACCACACTATGGGCGGTGTGACCATTAATACTGACACCGCGGTCCTGGATACTCATCATCAGCCGATTGTCGGCGCTTATGCCGCGGGCGAAGTGGTCGGGGGTATCCACGGCGGCAACCGTATCGGCGGCAATGCCGTGGCGGATATCATTATCTTTGGCACCCTGGCGGGCCACCAGGCGGCAAAACGCGCCAGAGGCTAACGCTCAGTGATAACAGGCCGGGTTCGCCCGGCCGATTCCCGGCGGCGTCTGCCTGCCCGGGTGACACAGAGGAGCTTCAATGATGTCTGGTATCTCTGGCGATCAACGCCTCTATAGCTACTCCGCTGTTTTGATGGGGTCTCCCATCCTGCTCAAACTGTTCTCCCACGATGAAGCCCTGGCTTCCCGCACGTTTCAACTGATTAAACGCTACGAAGACCTGTTTACCGTCAACCGCGCACACTCGGAGGTGATGGGGATTAATCATGCCGCCGGCCGCCATCCGGTCAGCGTCAGCCGCCCGGTTTACCAGCTGATCAAATGCGCGAAAGCGGCCAGCATGGTACAGGAGAGCGCCTTTAATCTGGCGATTGGCCCGCTGGTGAAGCTATGGCGCATCGGTTTTAACGGCCACAGCGTTCCGGCGGCGGCGGATATCGCCGCGCGCTTAGCGCTGACCCGCCCGCAGGATGTGATCCTCGATGACGCCGCCGGCAGCGTTTTTCTCGCCCAGCCGGGAATGGAGATCGATCTTGGGGCGATTGCCAAAGGCTACATTGCCGACCGGGTGCGCGATGACCTGCAGCGCCAGGGCGTCGACGCGGCGCTGATTAACCTCGGCGGCAACGTGCATACCCTGGGGGCGTGGTCGATTGGGCTGAAAAAACCGTTCGCGGCCGATAATGCGCTGGTGGGAAGTATTGATGTCGTCGGCCAGTCGGTGGTGACGTCCGGCATTTACGAGCGCTATTTTGAGCAGGATGGTCGACGCTGGCACCATATCCTCGACCCGCGCACCGGCTATCCGCTTGATAACGAGCTGGAGAGCGTCACCATTATTGCCGATGATTCGCTCGACGGCGATATCTGGACCACGTTGATCTTCGGTCTTGGGGTGGAAAAAGGCTGTGCGGCGCTGCGCCATCGCGAAGACATTGAGGCGATTTTCGTCACCAAAAATCGCGACATTATCCTCTCATCACAGCGCCGCTTTCGTTTTCACTTACTCGACGACAGCTACCGGCTTACTGACTGTACTGCTTAAGCAGGCTGTACTGCTCGGCGACCAGCCGGTAGCGATAGACCGGCCGCCCGGTCGCGCCGTAGTGAATGCTGGTGTAGAGAATATTAATCTGTGCCAGCCAGATCAGGTATTTCCGGCAGGAGACGCGGGAAATATTGACGGCCACCGCCAGTTCATCGGTGGAAAACTCGGTGCCCGGATGGGCATCAATCCACTGGCACAGCGTGCGCAGCGTCTGGGCGGTTAAGCCTTTCGGCAGCTTGCGCGCGTCGCTGGCTTCCGGCGCGTTGCCGTGGAGCAGGCGGTCAACATCGGCCTGTTCATAATAGGGCTGTCCGGTCATCAGTTTGCGTTTTTCGCGCCAGGCGGTCAGCGCCTCTTCGAAGCGCGGAAACTGGAACGGTTTGATCAGATAATCGACGACGCCGTAGTGCATCGAGGTTTGCACGGTGGCGGCATCGGCGGCGGAGGTAATCATAATCACGTCGATAGGGCGACCAGAGGCGCGGATGGTCGGCAGCAGATCCAGGCCGCTGTCATGCTGCATGTAGACATCCAGCAGCACCAGATCGATCTCCTGTGCGCTATCGTTAACCATCTCCTGGGCCTTGCTCAGCGTAGACGCGGTGCCACAGCAGCGGAAGCCGGGAATTCTCGCCACATACAGGCGATTCAGTTCGGCGACCATGGCATCATCGTCAACAATTAATACATTTATCACGCACGTTTCCTTTTACTATCCCAGGGAAGATGAACAAAAAATTGGGTAAAGACGCCAGGCTCAGACTCGACGGCCAGCGTGCCGCCCAGTTCACGGAGCTGCTGGCTGGCGAGAAACAGGCCAACGCCGCGATTCTCACCCTTGGTAGAGAAGCCTTTATTAAAGATGGCATCAATATTCGCCGGCGGGATGCCCGGTCCGTCATCGCTGACTTCGCCGCTCAGCCAGCCGTTCTGATAGTGCAGCAGCAGGCCGACTTCCCCCTCGCTTTGGCCGCTCATGGCATCCAGCGCATTCTCAATCAAATTACCCAGCACGGTGACCAGCACGGTAACCTGCTTTTCATTTGGGCAATCGGGCACAAGGCTCTCTTCGGCTAAGTTAAGGGTGAAGCCGCGCTCTTTGGCGCGCTGGATTTTACCAATCAGGAAGCCCGCGACCACCGGTGATTTGATACGGTGCTGAATTTCGCCAATGTCCGCCTGATAAGTATGGGCGGTTTGCAGCACATACTCCTCCAGCTTGTCATAACTTTTCATGTTTAACAGGCCGAGGATCACATGCAGCTTATTCATAAATTCATGCGAGGTCGTGCGCAGCGCATCGACATAGTTAACCATACCGTCCAGCCGCTGCAACAGCTGGCTGACTTCCGTTTTATCACGGAAGGTACTGATGGCGCCGACGATAGCGTTCTGGCTGCGTACCGGCACGGTGTTGCTGATCAGCAGGAAGCCGTTGCAGCCGAGTTCGCGGTCGTAAATCGGCTCGCCGGTCTGCAAAACCTCCTGCAGATCCGCCAGCAGCGGGGTGTGGGCAATCTCTTTGCCGGGGCCGCTGAGCAGGATCTCGCTAGCGGCCGGGTTGATCAGCGTGACGCGACCCTCGACATCCACCGCGACAACCCCTTCTTTTAACGAATGGAGCATCGCCTGCCGCTGCTGAAACTGCGTAGAGATCTCCTGCGGTTCCAGTCCCAGCAGCACGCGCTTGAGTCCGCGCACCAGGCTCCAGGTACCGATTCCGCAGACCAGGGCGCTGAACAGCACGGTTAACAGCACATCCCAGCGTCCTTTGGCAATTTGCTCATCCACTTTACTCAGCGAAATCCCGACCACCACCACGCCAATTTGCTGCTGCTGGTCGTTGAATACCGGCGTAAAGACGCGCAGCGCCGGAGCCAGCACCCCGTGATTGACGGCGACATTCTCTTTGCCGTTAAAGGCGGGTTGAATATCCTCGCCGATAAACTGTTTACCAATAAGCCGGGCGTTGGGATGCGAATAGCGCACGCCATGCATATCGGTCACCACCGCATACAGCAGATCGTTACGCCGGGTAATGGCCAGCGCCAGCGGCTGGATGAGTCCGCTCTGCGGCGGCAGCGTCAGGGCCTGCTTCACTTCCGGCATATCGGAGAACGTGCGAGCAACCGCCAGCGCCGTATCTTTTACGCCGTCGCGGGTGGTATCGCTGATCTGTATAAACCACAGCGCGTAGACCAGCAGCAGTACCGAACCAATCACGCTGCTAATCATGAGCGTCACGGCGGTACTCAGCTTCATACTCATCAGTCGTTTGCGCGCGGGCGGAATTGACTCCGCGATATCCTTCATACCATCCCCTGAACTGTTCGGCGAAGGGCTATTATCGCTGAAGGTAACCATTTCTTAAAGCTATGTAAAAAAGCAAAAAGACGCTGAAAGAACCGGGAAGCGTGACCTCACTCGCAGGACCTCGCAATAAATATCCTTATAGTGAATATGGAGTTATTTAAAAGGAGGTTTTTATGAGCAGTAAGCCAACCGCATCAATGATGGAACGACGCCACCCTGAAACTCACCACATCGACACTCTCGCCACCCTCGATATGCTGACCCTGCTGCATAAAGACAATCGGCAAATTGCCGACGCCGTCGGGGCCTGTTTACCGGAGGTTGCCCGTCTCGTCGATAATGCCGCCGCAGCCCTGAGCCGGGGAGGGCGGCTGGTGATTGTCGGCGCCGGAGCATCCGGCCGCGCGGCGCTACAGACGGTCAGCGAGTACACGCCGGAAGAGAAACATTCGCTGGTTGGCCTCATTGCCGGCGGCCCCGCAGCCGCGCTGCAGGAGATGGAGACGGCCGCTAACGATTACGATCTCGGGGCGCTTGAGCTGCAGGCTATCCGTTTCACCAGCAACGATATGCTGCTGGCGCTGACGGTTAGCGGACAAACGCCGTGGGTGTGGGGCGCGATGCGTCACGCCTGGTCGCTCGGTGCGCCAATTGCGGTACTGACGCAGCAAGCGGAGAGTGAAGCCGCCCAGCTGGCGGATATCATTATCGCGCCGCAAACCGGGCCAGAAGCGGTGGCGGGGTTCGGTAACCCGAAAGCGCAGCTGGCGCAGCGGCAGATCCTCACGATGCTGACTACCGGGCTGGCGATTCGCAGCGGCAGGGTTTACAGCAACCTGCGGGTCGATCTGCAGGCCATCAGCCCGCGCTGGACTGAGCGCCAGATTGCCATCGTCATGACGGCCACCGACTGCTCGCGCAGCGAGGCCAAAGCCGCGCTGGCCAGCTGTAATCAGCATGTGCGCACGGCAATCCTGATGCTGATGACCGGGCTCGACGCCTGGCAGGCGCGGGATCTGCTGGCGGAAAATAACGATCGTTTGCGCCTCGCGCTGCAGGAGACAAAGCGTTCGACGCTGAGCAGCGTAAATTGAATGATGCGGCGCGCAATCGCGCGCCGTAATGCCGCGAGGGCGACGGGATGATAAATAACTAAATAAACCGGCGGAAATTATTTAACCCCTTAATTGCCGCCGTTATTTTCTGATTTTTATTTTTTCGCGCGATATTTTACTTTTTTAAGTTAAAAAAGTATTTGTCGGAAATTGATTAACTGTGCGGAAAATGTAAATGATATTTTAAAATATAATAGAAATGCGTTAACATGTTTGCACTTATTTCATTGTGCTATGCGATAATTCTATTATGCCTGCAATAAAAAAATCTATCTTATCTGTGACCGCCCTGGCGATGTTTGTCAGCACCGCGTCGTATGCGAATACTGATACCGCTCAAAAAACCGATTTCCTGCTGATCGGCGGCGGAATTATGAGCGCCTCCCTTGGCACCTGGCTGCAGGAATTACAGCCGGACTGGAAACAGGTGATGGTCGAGAAGCTGGATGGCGTTGCGCTGGAATCCTCTAACGGCTGGAACAACGCCGGGACCGGCCACTCAGCGAATATGGAGCTGAACTATACGCCGGAGCGTGCGGACGGTTCCATTGATGTCAGCAAAGCGCTGGATATTAACGAGCAGTTTATGATCTCCCGCCAGTTCTGGACGGCGCAGGTCAAACGCGGCATTTTGCACGATCCGCACGCCTTTATTAATTCCACGCCGCATATGAGTTTCGTCTGGGGTGATAATGTGGAGTATCTGCAAAAGCGGTATACCGCATTGCAGCAGACGACGTTATTCCAGGGGATGAAATTCTCCACCGATCACGCGCAAATTAAACAGTGGGCGCCGCTGGTGATGGAAGGGCGCGATCCGCAACAAAAAGTGGCGGCGACCTGGACTCCGGTTGGCACCGACGTCAACTACGGCGAAATTACCCGTCAGCTGATCGGCAGCCTGAAGAAAAATAATAATTTCTCGCTGCAGACCTCTTCTGAAGTCACCGGGTTTAAACGCAATGGCGATAATTCATGGCACGTGACGATCAAAAACGTCAATAGCGGTCAGGAACAGGCGATCGATGCGAAATATGTCTTTATCGGTGCCGGCGGCGGCGCGCTGAAATTACTGCAAAAAACCGGCATTCCGGAAGCGGATAATTACGCGGGCTTCCCGGTCGGCGGCTCCTTCCTGATGACGGAAAATCCGGACGTGACGAAGCAACATCTGGAAAAAGTGTACGGTCAGGCCTCCGTTGGCGCACCGCCGATGTCGGTTCCGCACCTCGATGCCCGTTTCATCGATGGTAAGCGCGTGGTGCTGTTCGGGCCGTTTGCGACCTTCTCGACCAAATTCCTCAAAAATGGTTCCTTTATGGACCTGCTGAGCACCACCACTACCGATAACGTACTGCCGATGACCCACGTGGGGCTCGACAACTTCGATCTGGTGAAATACCTGATTAGCCAGGTGATGTTGAACGATGATGACCGTTTTGCGGCGCTGAAAGAGTACTATCCGGACGCGCGTAAAGAAGACTGGAAACTGATCCAGGCCGGCCAGCGCGTGCAGATTATCAAGAAAGATGCCGACAAGGGCGGAGTCCTGAAGCTGGGTACCGAAGTGGTGGTCGATCAACAGAAAACCATCTCGGCGCTGCTGGGGGCATCGCCGGGGGCATCCACCGCGGCACCGATCACCCTTAACGTCCTTAAGCAGATGTTCCCGGAGCAGTTTGCTTCTGCGCAGTGGCAGAACCGCATTCATGCTATCGTACCGAGCTACGGGCAGAAGCTGAACGATAACCCGGCGCTGACGCAGCAGGTGTGGGATGATACCGCCGCGACGCTGCAGCTGGTGAAACCGCCGGTCATCGACATGAGCAAGACTCAGCCAGCGGTGACCACCGCGAAGCCGGCCGAAGCAAAACCTGCGGAGTCAGCACAGCACGATATAGCGCTGTAATCTGACATAACGTCCGTCACAAAGCATGCCAGTTGGTCTGTCGCCAGCTGGCTTTTTTTTGCGGATACGCCTGCCATCCACGCGGCGTACCCTCTGCGCGCCTATTCATGAATGCGGCTCATAACCTCGATACGGTGGCAGGGGATTATCCGCCGCTCCTTTCTCGTTAACATACCTCGCTCTGTATCACTCTCTCCTGACGGATATCTCACATGACTGTGCCGCAAAAAAACGCCGCCAGCGGACCGCTGTTTATTTTGATTTTAAGCGGGCTGATGGCGTTCGCTTCGTTATCCACCGATATTTATCTGCCCGCCATGCCGGTTATGGCGGCGGAATTGCAGGGTGACGCCGAACTGACGATTACCGGTTTTTTAATCGGTTTTGCTCTGGCGCAGCTCATCTGGGGGCCGGTGAGCGACCGTCTTGGTCGTCGCACGCCGCTGTTTATCGGTATGGTGCTGTTTATCATCGGCTCCGCGGGTTGCGCGCTCTCAGACAGCATCGATCGGATTATTTTCTGGCGCGTTTTTCAGGCTCTGGGGGCCTGTACCGGGCCCATGCTGGCGCGGGCGATGGTACGCGATCTCTTTGCCCGGACCCGCGCCGCGCAGATGCTCTCGACGCTGACCATTGTGATGGCCATTGCACCGATTATCGGGCCGCTGATGGGCGGGCAGATGATAAGAGTCACCAGCTGGCATGCCATTTTCTGGCTACTGGCGGGCATTGGTCTGGTGATGCTGCTGGCGCTACGCTGGCTGCCGGAGACGCTGCCGCCGGAGCGACGCCAGCAGGGATCGCCGCTGAAGGCGTTTCATCACTACGGGCAGCTGCTGCGCAATCGCATTTTCATGCGCTATACCCTGAGTCTGACCTGTTATTACGTCGCCGCTTACGCTTTTATTACCGGTTCGCCGGATGTCTATATTCGCTATTTCGGCGTTGAACCGCAGCACTATGGCTGGTTATTTGCGGTCAATATTCTCGGCGTGATGACCATGAGCCTGGTTAACCGCCGTCTGGTTCAGCGTTATGCATTGGGGGATCTGCTCAAAGCGGCGCTGGTTGTGGCCTCTCTGGCGATGGCGGCGATGGCGTTCAGCGTCAAATTGCATCACGGCGGTCTCGTTGGGATCGCCCTGTGCGTGTTTCTCTTTTTCTCTATGAACGGCGTGATTGCCGCCACCTCAACGGCGGCAGCGCTGGATGAGGCGGGGGCGTTTGCCGGTTCGGCATCGGCCTTCATCGGCTCGCTGCAATATGGCAGCGGAATCGTCTCTTCACTGCTGCTGGCCGGATTACATGATGGTACACCCTGGACGATGACGTGGATTATGGGGGCCTTTACGCTTGCCAGCCTGCTGCTGGCCTGGACGCCGTCGGCACCGTTGCCTGATGAATTAAACGCCTGATTTCAGGCCGGTTCAGGTTTATCACCGACGGCGGCAGCGGTTCTCGCCGCGAGGAGATGCGACAGGCCCTGAACTTGCGCCCCGTTAAAACTTTCGCCGCCGATTGTGGTTATACTGGCTTGAATTGACAAGAAAAAAGCGGAAATACGGGGCGAAAATAATGAAAGACGACATTAATCAGGAGATAACCTTCCGCAAACTGTCGATATTTATGATGTTTATGGTTAAGGGGAATATTGCCAGAACCGCCGAAGCCATGGAGCTCAGCGGGGTGAGCGTTCATCGGGCGCTGCATACCCTTGAAGAGGGGGTTGGCTGCTCGCTGTTTGTGCATAAGGGGCGAAATTTACTGCCGCTGCCGGCGGCCTGGACACTGCTGGAGTACTGCCAGGATGTCACCAGTTTAATGACCCGTGGGCTGGAAGCGACGCGCAAGGTGGCCGGCGTCGGCCAGGGGCGTCTGCGCATTGGCACACTCTACTCGCTAACTCTTGAGACGGTGCCGCGAATTATTATGGGTATGAAGCTACGACGGCCCGAACTGGAGCTCGATCTGACCATGGGATCCAACCAGATGCTGCTGGATATGCTGGAAGACGATGCTCTCGACGCCATTCTGATCGCGACCAATGAAGGGGAGTTCAGTAATACTGCCTTTGATGTGGTCCCGCTGTTTGAAGACGATATTTTCCTCGCCGCACCGGCGGCGGAAAAACTCGACAGCGTGCTGCCTGCCGACCTGCGCGACTATGCAGACCGCAAATTTGTCTCGCTGGCCGAAGGATTTGCCACCTATGCCGGGTTCCAGGAAGCCTTTCAGGTGGCGGGATTCGAACCCGAAATTGTGACCCGGGTGAACGATATCTTCTCAATGATTAGCCTGGTGCAGGCCGGCGTCGGTTTTGCGCTGCTGCCAGGCCGCATGAAGAAAGTGTATGAAAACGATGTGCAGCTGTTAAAGCTGGCGGAACCCTACCAGATGCGCCAGCTGATCTCTATCGTCTATGCCCACCATCGTGAACGTGACGCCGATCTGCTGGCGCTGGCGGCAGAAGGGCGAATGTACGCCCGCAGTCTTAACCGTTAAGCCGCTGCGCCAGATGACGCACGACCGCCACGCCGCTACTCTCAAGCGCCAGACTCTCTCCCTGCCAGCCCGCCTGGCGGGTGAGGCAGGTGAGTACACCGCCGGGCGGCATCTCTATTGCCAGCCGGGCGTCGCGCTCCTGGGCGGCGACGACGGCATCCTGCCAGCGTACCGTCCGCGCCATATTCATCGCCAGATCGTCGGCGATCCGCTGCGGATCCCACAGTACCCGCGCGGTGGAACCGCTCAGGTAAGCGCAGCGCGGGCGCTGCAACGAGACCTGTGTGAAGGCTTGCGCCAGCGCGGCTGCCGGGGCGTCCAGCAGCGCGCAGTGCGAGGGAACGCTGACCGCCAGCCGCTGTGCTTTAGTGGCGCCGATGGCCAGCGCTTTCTGCGCTACGCGCGCCATCGCCTCATCGGTGCCGGCAATCACAATCTGCGTGTCGGCATTGAGGTTAGCGATGTAGGTCTCTCCCGCGATCAGCAGCGCCTCCACCCGATCCCGCGTCAGCCCCATAATCGCGGTCAGGCCGTAACCGTGCGGATAGGCCTGTTCCATTAAATCGCCGCGTCGCGCCACCAGGCGCAGTGCGCTGGCGAAATCCAGCGCCCCGGCGATGACTGCGGCAGGAAAGGCGCCGATCGACAACCCGCTGACGATATCCGGCTGGACGCCCTGGCGCTGTAGTTCCCGCGCCCAGGCGACGCCGGTGATAAGCAGGCACAGCTGCACGGCCCGGGTGTGCCTGAGCGCCTCGACGCTATCTAAGGTGACGATCTCTTCCCCGAGTACGCTGCGGGCCTCGGCGAGGATCGCCTCACGGTGGGGGATGACGCCGAGCATACCCGGGCGCTGGTTTCCCTGACCGGGAAAGGTAAAGAGAATTTTCATGCTTCCTCCCTGTGCCAGGGCGTAGTGGTCAGGCGCGCGCCCCGGGACGTTTTCAGCAATACGCGGCCATCGCGCAGCCATTCATTCAACGCAAAGGCGCCGAACGGCGTTTCAATCTGGGTGTCGGCCCGACACGGCAGTTTCGCAACCTGCGTCTGCCACTGCCGTAGCTCATCCCCGGTCAGCGGCATAGGGGCGCGGATCAGCAAATCGAGATCGCTGTCGGCGTGCAGAACGGGAATTTCGCTGGCAAGCGCATAGCCGGTACTGCCAGTAATGCCCCACAGCCACGGCCACGCGAAGGTCGTCAGTAAAATAGCCGCCTGAACCGGCGGCTGGGAAACAAACGGCGAGTGCAGCAGGCGTTCGCGGTCGGTGAGCGCTTCCGGCGTCACCACCCGGGAAACCGCCTCTGCCTTCACCCATCCGGCGGCGCGCTGTTCGCGCTTCATGCCGCGCACGCCCACCGGAATATCATGGTTTTCATTTACATCGCGCCGCACCACCACCGGCAAACCGGGGTGCCACTGGGTGGCCACCCACGCCTCCTCAACGGTCAGTAAGGCGTTGGCGTTGTTCAGCCACAGTAAATCGTGCGGGCGCGGGGTAAAGGTCATATCAGAGTCCGGAAGTCAGAGTAATAAACAGCGGTAACGACAGGATACACAGAACGGAGCTCAACAGCAGCACGGCTTCGGCATCCGGTGACTGGACGCCAAAGCGGTTGCCGAACACCACGCCGAAGAAACCGGCAGACAGCGCAATCATCAGGATAGCGGTGATCGCCACCGAACCGTGCAGCCCGAATGCCAGAACGATACCCCAGGCGATAAACGGCTGGATCAGCAGCTTGGCGATGGTTGCGATGCCGACCATCGCGTTCAGCTTCAGCTTACGGGCAGACAGAATGACCCCGGTCAGGAACAGCGCGGCAGCCGTTGCTGAGAGGCCCAGCGGTTTGATCGCCGCCAGCAGCAGGTCTGGCATGGTGATGCCTATCGCCGAAAGGATCACGCCGAGCAGCGGGCCCATGACGATAGGTTTTTTCAGCGAGCGCCACATCAGCACCGGTAGCATCGCCAGGGTAGAACCGCTGTTTTCCCCGGCGGCGCGCGCTTTTTCACGTTCGAGGATCAGCAGGCAAAACGGGGTCATCAGTACCGAGCCGCAGGCAATGGACACCGCCACGGACAGCGAGGTGGCGGAGCTTTCGCCCAGCACGCTGCCGAGTATTGGCAGGCCGAGTGCGGCATAGTTCGGCAGCGCCACGGTGAGGGTCAGCACCGCCGCGTCCTGCGGCGACTTTTTAAACACGCCGGTGGCCAGGAAGTAGATCGCCGCATAGGTCACCCACATGGCGCCGGTCAGCACCACAATCAGCGGGGATTGCGCGACGATTCCCGCCCACGGCGTCTGTACGGTGGCGCTGAACAGCGCGGCCGGCAGGGCGAAGTCCATCACGAAGATATTCAGCAGCGACACGTTTTTATTGTCGACCATTTTGGCTTTGCCGGCCCAGAAGCCCAGCAGCATGATGAGAAAAATCGGCGCCAGGGCATGAACAATTACATAAGTCATAGAGTACTCACCTGTAGATAAAAAAAGAGATACGCGTCGTCCTTCACGCTGCCTGTGCGTTGGCTGCCTTCCCGGCTCCCGGTCACTGACTCAACTCAGCTCATGGGGATTGACTCAGCTGCCGCCTTGGGCCAGCGTGAATGATTCAGCGTATTGGGCTAATTGCGATGTTTTTAGTTTTCTAAAAGCCGCGAGCCGTGGGCGCTATGCTGCGCCCGACGGTAGCCGCTTTCGGCAGGTCTTTTTTTACGTACTTCTGATGTTGCCCGTTACCAGCTGGCGCGCATCCGCTCGCGGACCAGGGCTGAGCTACGGCGATTTTCCGCGCCGAGACGGTTTTTCAGCGTTGGGTCTTTGCGCGCATCGGAAATGGCCTTTTGCACGCTGATCTCCACCAGTGCCAGGTCAGCATCAGACGGGGCATCCGGATTGCTGAGATTGAGCAGGTCGGAGAGCAGACCGAGCGTGGCGTAGCTGCTGACGTCGTAGGCCATGGGGGGAATGGTCGCCGCCAGTTTTTCCAGCGCCTCGACGGTGCGTAGCGTGATCCGCGCGGCGGACGCTTTGCCCATCGCATGCACCAGCACGCCTTTGTCGTTGATGGCAATCAGGCGGTTAGCCTGGTAGCCGTGCGCCAGAAACGCGCCGGACATTGCCTTACCAACGATCAGGCCGATCACCGGATGACCCGCCAGGCGCGCCTTTGCATACGCGCCTGCGGCACCGGCCAGCGCCTGGTGGATACCGAACGCCTCTTCGCGGCGGCCATAGGCCTGGCTCGGGACGTCGATGACCGCCACTATCGGGCGTTTTACGTCGCTGTTGGCGTCGGCATCGATGGTTTCATTGACCACTTTCGCCAGCGTCCAGCCTTCCAGCAGACCCACTTCGCCTTTGGCGGCGCGCGGGTAGTGGTTGTTGGCATCCGGCACCACGGCGATGAAGCGCACGCTTGCGCCGTTCAGTTCACCGTCAGCGACCTGTACTGAAGGGCACAGGCCGTTTACGCGCGGCGCGTTCGGCGCCAGTTTTTCCAGCCATACGGCCCCACGGCTATTGGACTGAGTCATCATTTCACCTCCCGGGCAAAAAGCTGTTTGATCTGCGCGGTATCCGCCTGCTGGCGGGTATCGAAGTGGGTCAGGCGGGCCAGGTAATCCGCATATTTATCGCTGCGGTGTTGTGCCGGGACGCCTTTGGCAATGGCCTCATTCATTGCCGATTTCACCGCATCGATGCCGTCACCGACCAGCGCATCGACCAGCCCGCTTGCATAACGGATTTCGCCGCCGGTCATGCTCCAGATAAACGGGCGATCGCGGGAATCGTACTCTTCGATTCCGGCTTCCTGCTCGATAACCTGCGGGCCGTTGAGACCCAGACGCGCCTCGCGGGTGACAATCAGATAGCTGCACAGGGCGGCGGCGATAGACATCCCGCCGAAACAGCCGACGGTGCCCGCGATAATGCCGACCACCGGGGTGTAGCGCCTCAGGTCCACAATCGCCGCATGAATGTCGGCAATCGCCGCGAGACCGAGGTTGGCCTCCTGCAGGCGCACGCCGCCGGTTTCGAGGCACAGAACCGCCAGCGTCGGGATGCCGTTGCGGTTGTCTTCGGCCGCCAGTTCCAGTGCCGCCGCCATTTTCGCGCCGGAGACTTCACCCATGCTGCCGCCCTGGAAGGTGCCTTCGATGGCAATGACCACCGCGGACTGGCCGTTGATGGTGCCGCGAGCGACCACCATGCCGTCGTCGGACTGCGGTACCACGCCCTGCGGCGCGAGCCACGGCGACATCATGCCGGCGAACGGATCGATCAGTTCGCGGTAGCTGCCTTGATCAAGCAGCGTCCGGGCACGTTCACGGGCGCGTAATTCAATAAAGCTGCGGTCGTTACGCATGGGAAACCTCCTCAAAAACCTGTTCGATGCGAATGCGCGCCACGCCCGGCGTCGCGCCGAAGTCGTGAATAATCAGCGTGCCCGTAGGCAGGCCGTTGATCAGATTCAGACGGTCAAACAGCGCGTTCCAGCGGTGAGTGCTGTTGTCTACGGAGGTGGTGATATCGATGTTGAGCGTGTCGCCGATGGCCGCGGTGAACAGCACTTCCATATCACCGGAGCCTACGACGCCTGCCAGAGCTTTACCGCTGAGGGTACGGCTGGCAGGGAATGACAATGTAATGTGTTCCATAACATCCTCTTTAAATTGAGCAAGACGCGGGCTGGCTGACCCTGTCGAGAAACAGCGTGGCGGCGAGCAAATCGGCGGCGCCGCCGGGCGAAGCGTTGAGGGCGAGCATCTGCGCGTCGAGTTCGGCGAGCGCTTTGCTGCCCTGAACCGTGGCGCTGCCGCCGGCACGCAACACGGCGCGCGCGCCGGTCTGCATCGCGTTGAGACCGGCCATTCCGGCGCGTGAAAGCACGCAGGTATCGCTGAGCGAGGTCATGATTGCTATCAGCGCGTCAAGACGAGCGGCGTTTTCATCCGCGCCCTGTGCGCGGCTGCGCAACAGCTGGGGCAGCGCCAGTTTCATCACGTGCGGGAAGGCCTGCTGCGCCTCTTCACGCGCGCCCGGTACCCGGTAACGGTGCGTCGCCTTCAGCCCTTTGCTGAAGACCTTCGGCGCGGCGCTGTCCGGCAGACGGGCGAGCAGGGCGGCAGTGTCCGCAATCTGCTGCGCGCTGGCGTTGGCGCTTAACATCGCGTTCGCGCTCACCAGTAATCCCAGAGCCCAAATTGCGCCGCGATGGGTATTCACGCCGTCGGTGGCCGCCATCATCTGCCGTTCGCCTTCGCGTCCTAAACGGCCAATGGTTTCGCGCAGGGCGATGTCGGCCGGGCGCTGCCAGCTCTGCTGGGCCAGCTGCAGAAACGTCGGGGTCAGGCTGTGCGCCGAGCGCTCCATCAGATCTAACGACAGGTCGTGATGGGCGCCGTTTCCCCGGCTGTCCACCAGACCCGGCTTCGGGCTTAATCGCGCTTCGTCGATCAGGCAGTCGCGGGCGATCCACGCCAGCGTCTCGGCCTGCAGCCCGGCATGAGTCTGTGACAGGAGTTTCATTACCAGCTCCGGAATTTGGCAGGTGGGTTGTAAAGACCGTCGGACCATTCGACCAGATCGGCAACGCTGCCGGCGGCGAGCAGGGAACGGGTCGCATCGCTGCGGCGAATACCGATATCTTCCGGATAGACCACTTTGCCGCTGCGACGTAGTTCGGCGACGCGTCTGGCATCGACGCCCAGACCGATGTCGGTGATGCCGGCCACGGCGGCGACCATTGCCCGCCGCTCTTCCAGGCTTTCCGCGCGATAGAGATAGGCGATACCCTCTTCGGTCAGCACGTGGGTGACGTCATCGCCGTAGATCATTACCGGGGCTAAAGGCATGCCGGAGGTTTTCGCCACCTCTACCGCATCAAGTTTTTCCACAAAGGTCGGCTTCACGCCGGCCTGGAAGGTTTCGACCATCTGCACCACCAGCTTTTTGCCGCGCTGCATCGGGTCAGGTTCGGTGATCATGTTCAGCCAGGCCGGGGTCGCGTGGCGGCGACCGTGCGGGTCATGACCCATGTTCGGCGCACCGCCGAATCCGGAAAGCCGTCCGCGGGTGACGGTTGAGGAGTTTGCGAGGCCATCAACCTGTAGGGTGGAGCCGATAAACATATCGACCGCGTACTGACCCGCCAGTTGGCAGAAGGCGCGGTTAGAACGCATAGAGCCATCGGCGCCGGTAAAGAACACATCCGGGCGGGCGCGGATGTACTCTTCCATCCCCAGTTCGCCGCCGAAGCAGTGGACGCTTTCCACCCAGCCGCTTTCGATGGCCGGGATCAGGGTCGGATGCGGGTTAAGCGTCCAGTGCTTACAGATTTTGCCTTTCAGCCCCAGCTGTTCACCATAGGTCGGGAGCAGCAGCTCAATGGCGGCGGTGTTAAAGCCGATCCCGTGGTTGAGAGACTGCACCTGATGTTCCGCGTAGATGCCTTTAATCGCCATCATCGCCATCAGAATATGTTCTTGTTTAATCAGGCGCGGGTCGCGGGTAAAGAGAGGTTCAATAAAGAACGGCTTATCGGCCACCACCACGTAGTCTATCCACGAGCCGGGGATATCGACGCGCGGAAGATCGCACTCGTCGTCGACCAGTTCGTTCACCTGGGCGATAACGATCCCGTCGTGGAAGGCGGCGGCTTCGACCAGCGCCGGGGTATCTTCGGTGCTGGGTCCGGTGTAAAGGTTGCCTTTGCGGTCGGCTTTATACCCGGCGATTAACGCGACGTTGGGTGACAGGTCGACATACAGGCGAGAGTAAAGTTCGATGTAGGTGTGAATCGCGCCGATTTCCAGCAGACCATCTTCCAGCAGCTGCGAAATCCGCAGGCTTTGGGTACCGGAGAACGAGAAATCGAGCTTACGGGCAATCCCTTTTTCAAAGAGATCCAGATGCTCGCTGCGTCCGACGCTGGGCATGATCATATGCAGGTCGTGGATAGTTTGCGGGTTCACTTCCGCAAGCATGCGGGAGAGAAAATCGGCCTGTTTCTGGTTATTGCCCTCCAGTACGACGCGGTCGCCCGGTGCCAGCAGATGTTCCAGCGCCTCGACCAGCTGGTCGGTGGGGATAACCTTACCGGAGACGTTCGCGGCGGCCAGTCGCCGCTGCTTTTCCGTACGGCGACGGTTCCAGACGCGCCCCGGCGATTGTTCGGCATTCATTATTAACCTCCTGATTCGACAGATCGTTTTGATTGTCCTGGTGTGGAAGTTAGTGTGCGACGCGCCGGGCAGCGCATCAATTAAGCCCGCTAAAGGATTGTTAGCCTGAGAGTAATAATTCTAAGGGAAATTATGTGACGGCGATCGAAGCAGAGGTTCAAGGTGTCGGCTAGAGGAGGACCCGAAGGAGAGGAATTAAAGGGCAAAATGCGACATGCGAGGGCGTGCCAGCAGGAGATATCATGCGTTGCCGGGGGGAATCGAGCTGATTGCATGAGCGTGAACATCTTTGACAATGCGCAAATGCCGGGTGTCGGCAACGCTTCCCGTCGGCCGACGATGCTCCGCTCGTTTTGCCAGACAGCGCTAAGAAGAGGCGGGGGGCGGATGTCAGAAGCACCCTGAGGTCGGGATCGTCTGGCATGAGAAATTCGCCAACAGCAGCGTGTTTACGCATCGACGAAGGGAAATCTGCCGCTGGCGGCCTTGTACCGCCAGCGCGAACAAAATCTATTTACTTAAATCACTCAGCAGCACGGCGATACTCCGCCCGCCGGGGCTCTGCTCAAGCGCGATTTTGACAATGATTGTCAATGGGACGGAAAGCAGCATGCCTACCGGTCCGAGCAACCATCCCCAGAAAATCAACGACAGAAATACCACCAGCGTCGATAGCCCCAGACCGCGCCCCATGATCCGCGGCTCAAGAATATTCCCGAACACCAGGTTAATCACCAGGTAGCCTGTGAGTACCACCAGCGCGTCGTACAGTCCGCCGAACACCAGCACCTGCAAAATAGGCGGAATGGCGGCCAGCACCGAGCCAATATTCGGAATATAGTTGAGGGCAAAGGCCAGCAGCCCCCACATAAAGGCGAAGCGAACGTCCAGCAGTACCAGCATGCCCCAGACCACCATCCCGGTGACCAGACTGATGGCGGTTTTTAGCACCAGGTAGTGAGAGACGCTGTCGATCGCGCGCTGTATGGCGCCCATACCTTCCACCGGTCTGGACATCAATTGTTGCAGCTTGGCCGGCAGCTGGGGCACTTCCAGCAGCATAAAGACCACCGTCAGCAGCAAGAGGAAGATTGAGGACATTGCGTTCGACAGCTGGGTAAGCAGGCTGGTTACCATCGTCATGACCGCGTTGGGGTCGATGTATTTATTCAACTCGACAACGGAAACGGTAAACCCAAATCGCTGTAGCCAGGGCGTCACGGTTTGCACCGGCTCGCTGAGGGAGGTGCGGTATTGCGGCAGCGTGCGCGCCAGTTCATTCAGCGAGGTACCTAATGAGGCCAGCAAAACCACCGCCAGCATGACAATCGCGCTGATTAATAACGAAATGGCCAGCACGCGCGGTACCCGACAGCGCATCATCAGCCGGACCACCGGGTTAATGACCACGGCGAGGAACAGCGCAAGGATGAACGGGACGATGATATCCGCGGCGAAGCGAATACCGGTGAGGATGATGACCAGCATGCCCAGCATGATGACAATCTTTAATCCATTAAGCGTAATGATGGGTTTAGCCATGTGTGTCCCTGAAAAAATGACCGGTTTTCCTCACAGTGTAGACCCGAATGCCGGGGTAAAATCAGCAAAAACTGCCTCGCTCAGGCAGAATGACTGCGCCGGCTAAAACGTCTACGGTGGTGAAAACAATTCGGTGGCGAAAATAAAAAAGTGAAGCGCCATCATAATGGCGATTGCCATCAGTAAAAGCTAATCAAAATCAAATGTCAGACGTAAAGAAGTGCAAAGACTTTGAGTATAATGTAGCATTATGGTACAAATTTACTGTGTGTAACTACCGAGGACAATACTCATCCGCAATGACGAGAAGCAATACCGCGGATAATTGTAATTTTATGGACAATCAGTTCAGGATGTATATTTCGACTCACCCTGCCGTTTCCTTCCCTGGCTGCCGCTTTGCCGGCGAGCAACACTGGCGCTCCGCGCTTTAGTCCTTTCTCTCTGCCTGAGCTGGCGCCCTGCGCACGGCTAAACAATCTCAGAATTTTTCCGGTTTACCTTCGCTGTAAGCCGCGGTGGATTATATTCTCTAGCAGGAGAAGGATTATGTTTTATTGGATCTTATTAGCGTTAGCAATCGTTGCTGAAATTACCGGCACACTTTCTATGAAATGGGCCAGCGTCAGCGGTGGACACATCGGCTTTATTTTAATGCTGGTGATGATTGCACTTTCCTATATATTTCTGGCTTTTGCCGTTAAAAAAATCGCCCTCGGTGTGGCCTATGCCCTGTGGGAGGGTATCGGTATTTTGCTGATCACTTTATTCAGCGTCCTGCTGTTTGATGAAGCGCTTTCGCCGATCAAAATGGCGGGGCTGGCGACGCTGGTGGTCGGGATCGTGTTAATTAAATCCGGTACCCAAAAAGCGGTGAAGCAGCCAACGGAGGCGGCCCATGCAACAGTTTGAGTGGATTCACGGCGCCTGGCTGGCGCTGGCCATCGTGCTGGAAATTGTCGCTAACGTCTTTTTGAAATTTTCAGACGGTTTTCGTCGTAAAGTATACGGCATACTGTCGCTGCTGGCGGTGCTGGGTGCCTTCAGCGCGCTCTCGCAGGCGGTGAAGGGCATTGACCTGTCGGTGGCCTATGCGCTGTGGGGCGGTTTCGGTATTGCCGCCACGATTGCCGCAGGATGGATTCTGTTCGGCCAACGCTTAAATCATAAAGGCTGGATTGGCGTGATATTGCTGGTGACCGGGATGGTGCTGATTAAACTGGCGTAATGTGATGCCGCCTGCTCCCGCGGGCGGCAAAATTTGTTCTCTGTATTATTCTTTAAAAAAGAGTACTGGCGGCGCGTTTACCTTTAGCCGTGATGAGGACAAAGAATGGTTAATTTGCCTGGCTGGCGCAATCTTCCCTCGGCCAAAACGCTTTCGGTCATGATCTTCCTCGCCGGTATCGGCCTCATTGTTTCTGTTATTTCTTTAATCTATCTTTCCCAGCATCTGATTAGTATTAAAACAAATGAAATCGACAGACATCGCTCCGTTCTTTCGGTGGATGGCGCGGTGCAGACATCGGTGAACCGCGTTCTCTCGCTGGTACTGGATAACTCGATTTGGGACGACGCGGTTAAACAAACCTACGCCCCGGTATTGAATACCGGCTGGCTGTATGACTCCTGGGGCTCGGGCTTCAAAATCAACAATCTTTACGACGGTACCTTTGTGCTCGATCAGCACTATCGCGTGCTGTGGGGATCGTTTCGCAGCCAGGCCTTTAACGAAACCGACATACGCTTTTTTGGCAGCGGTTTGCAATCGCTCATCGCCCGGCATGCTGAAGCATTGCGCAGCGGCAAAGGCGCCTACGCCGGTATTACCCGCACCCGTGAAGGCATCGCCTTTATTGGTATCGGACTGATTCGCCCGACGCTGGGGCGCTTACAGGTGCATGATGATACGCGTCGCTACCTGGTGGTCACCCGGCATATCAATGCCGAGATGCTGCAAAAACTGGGGAATACTTTTCAGATTAACGGCCTGCATGAGTCGGAGGGCAGCGGTGAATATAGCATTCCGCTGCGTACCCATGGCGGGGAGATCATTGGCTATCTCAGCTGGCAGCCGCGTCTACCCGGCGCGGAGGCGGCGCATGCGGCGTCGAACAGTATCCGGCTTATCGCCCTGGTGGCCGCCAGCCTGATCCTGCTGTTTATTCTCTTCAGCTGCCTCGGGCTGTACAAACTCTCCTGTGGAGAGAAGCTGGCGCGTAAAATCGCGTTGACCGACTGGCTCAGCCAGTTGCCCAACCGCCGGGCGCTGATCGGGCGATTGAATCAGGAGTGCGATAAGTCGCAGCATGAGACCCAGTGCGTGGTGTTTATTGATCTCGACGGGTTTAAGGATGTCAACGACAACTATGGGCATGAGGTCGGCGACGCGCTGATTGCCCATATTGCGCGGGAGCTGCAGGAGCGGGTGCCGGGCGACGGTCTGCTGGCCCGTATGGGCGGCGATGAGTTTGCCATGACCATCAGCGGGGAGCAGGCGGTGGATCATGCATCGGCTTTTGCGTGGGCGGTGCTGGAGATGCTGAAGTCGCCGGTGAAGCTTAATGAGCGGAAAATTTACATCAGCGCCAGCATCGGTATTGCCAGCGGCACGCCCGCATCCTGTCCGAGTACCGAGCTGTTTCGCCGGGCCGATATTGCGATGTATCACTCGAAAAAATCGGGGAAAGGGCGTACCTCCTGGTATGACGAGACCCTCAACGATACCCGGCAATATCAGCTGAATATCGAAAACGGCATTCGCCAGGGGCTGGAAAACGATGAATTTGATGTCTGGTACCAGCCGATTGTTAACGCCGATACCCTGGTGATGGAGGGGGTCGAAGCGCTGTTGCGCTGGCCGCGTCGGCCGGAAGGGCCGCTGCCGCCGGATGTCTTTATCGGCATCGCGGAAAGCAGCGGTCTGATTTATGCGCTGGGGCAGTTTGCGCTCTACCGGGCCTGCTGCGATCTTCAGTCCATCGGGGAATTGATGCTGTCGGTGAATATCTCGCCCGCACAGTTTCGCGACCCGGAGTTTGAAACGCGCGTCGTCCAGGTGCTCGCCCGCTGCCATTTTCCGGCCCGCCGTTTGCAAATCGAGGTGACCGAGAGCTATGTGATGGAAAATCCCGCCCGCGCCCTTGCGGCGATTGAAAATTTGAAAGCGCTGGGGGCCGCGGTTGCGCTGGATGATTTTGGCATTGGCTATTCCAGCATCGGCTATCTGCGCAGTTTTCGCTTCGACACGCTTAAAATTGATAAATCGTTGGCCGGGCTGGTGGATGTAGATGCCCAGGCCGCGGAACTGGTTCGCGGGACCGTGCGTATCGCCGGAGCGCTGGGAATGACGGTGGTGGCCGAAGGGGTTGAGAATCAGCAGCAGCTGGCTCTGCTGCGGCGGGCGGGATGCGATCGGTTGCAGGGTTTTTACTTCAGCGAACCGATGCCGATCACATCATTGCTACAGCTGCGCCAGCAGCAGGGCTGATCGTTTACTCACCGGCCAGCGCTTCCAGCTTGTCACGAAAACCGGTCACCGAAATCGCCCGGTTATCCGCCCGCCAGCGATCTTTCGGACCGGGCGCTGAACTCTGTACGGCAATGACCTGCCAGCCGGTATCGGTTTTCAACAGCAGCGGCGAACCGCTGTCGCCGGGTAGCGTATCGCACTGATGAGACAGCACCGTGGTCTGCGCCCAGCCGGTCACAATGCAGTCCTGATGGCTGTATAAATTATCCAGATGGTCTTCCGGGTAGCCGGACTGGGTGACTTTTCTCTCAGACACCTTCAGCGCGGCGGTGAGATCGGCTTTATCGCCGCTAAACAGCGGGATCGGCGTGATGCCGCCCGGCGCGTAGCGTAAAACGATTAAGCCAAAGTCCCAGGGCGCAGCCGCCGACGGGACAATCCAGCCGTCGCCATCGGCTTTGAGCCGCTTACCCAGCGACGGGTCGACGCGACCTTCAATGCCGTGAATCTCATACACCCAGCCGCCTTTGCGGGAAATAAAGCGTAGCGCAACGGGTTTATCCGGCTTGCCTTTTGGCGGCGTCAGCAGACAGTGACCGGCGGTCAGCGCCAGATGCGGCGAAATGAGCGTGGCGGTACACAGATTGCCGCTGGCCGTTTCTAATTGACCAATGGCATCCCAGGGTTCCTCGGCAGGATTGTTGACCGGTTTGCGATCGTCATGACCGAAAAAAAGCGTCTTGATATCTTTCGCACTCATGCTGTCATCATCAGCGTGAGCAAACGGGGACAACAAACAAAATGAACACAGCAATAACAGTACGTCTCTACGCATATCACTCTCTGGGGAGAAATTATGTTTCTACATTGCATCCTTTTGCGTACTTCATGCGAATGAAGCCGCCGGGATGATTTTGTCTATATTGACAGTAGCAGGAGATTTAAGTTTATGAAAGTTAAGAGTAATTTTAATCAAAGCCCACGGCGGACAAAATTACCTCAAAACGGCTCTTTTTGGCGGAAGAATGAAGATAACTCAACCGGTTAGCACGCATCTTTCCATCGCGTTATTTCCGCAGAAAGCGCTAGCGGAAGCAACATAAATCGGGTTACGGAAAGTACCAAATCAGACGAAAAACAGGCAAGCGGGCCGCGCGGAGGGATCGGGAGTGTCATGCGCAGAACGCGACGGCGAGCAGTAAAAACAGACATTTCTTCAGCGGAAAATGCACTTCTTTACAGCATTCTCAGTTGCTTTCAATGTGAAACATTTTCTCACCGCAAATATTGTTATTCCTCTCTGCCGTTGAACAAACAGAGATGTTACCCCGGCGATGATATCCGCTAATTCTTATCTCCGGTTTCGGGAGGATGTATGTCTAAAAAAGGTATTCGTGCGTTAGTTTATGTTTCTCTCGCGTCGGTTTTTATCTGGGGCGCGGCGGGATATCTGGTTGTGCAGGCGGTACATGTTATGTAAACCGCCAGGACCGCAGTCACTTTGGCGGCTGACCCAGGCGGGTTAATCCATCCGGGAACGGCGCCGGGATATGTGCGAGTAAAAAGTGATACAGCAGGGCGACAGGCTGTGGATTAAGCCTCTTTTTGGGCCACACCAGGTAATAGCCCTCGCCGGTGGCAACGGCCTGCGGGAACGGAAGCGCCAGCAGGCCGCTGCGAATCGCTTGCAGACTCAAAAAGAGATCGCCCACCGAGACCCCGTGCCCGCTCATGGCCGCCATCGTGCCTTGTTCCAGACTATCAAAGACGATTCCCTGGTTTATCCCGGTCTGCGATAACGCTCCGGCATGCTGTAGCCAACGTCGCCAGTCCCGGCGATCGGTCGTCGGATGAATCAGCGGGCAGGCGGATAATCTCTGGCGAGCGGCCTCGACCATGGACGGGGCGCAGATCGGAACCAGCCATTCGGCAAACAACAGCCTGTGGCAGGTCTCTTCGCCGAAATGACCATCGCCGAGCAGAATCGCGCAATCGTAAGGCTCGCGGCTGAAGTCTACGCTGTCTCTGTCCATCCACACGCTGCTCATCTCTATGACCGGTCGCGGATGCTGCTGGCGAAAGCGCTGCAACACATCCAGCAGCCAGCGCATGGTGAGTGTCGACGGCGATTTCAGCCGCAGCTTGCCCGCCTGATGGCGCAAGGTCTGGCAGGCGCTGTCAATGGCGGCAAAGTTTTCCGCCAGCGCGCTGGCGAGCTGCCTTCCCGCATCGGTGAGCATCACTTTTGGCCCCTGACGGGTAAACAGCTGGCAGTCAAACCAGGCCTCAAGCGTGCTGATATGGCGGCTGACCGCCCCGGGGGTAACGTGCAGCGCCGCAGCGGCTTTGCTAAAGGAGCCAAGGCGGGCGGCGGTTTCAAAAGCGCGGAGGGCATACAGCGGCGGCATCGACATATCGGTCAGCTTTCTATATTGAGTTAAACTCACATTCAAACTCACCATTTGTCGTTTTTCAATCCTGAAATCTAAATAGAAAATGCGCTGACCTGAAAAAAAAGAGTGAGTCAGTATCATGAACTATGCATTGATGGCGGGATACAGCATGACGGTGCTGGCGCTGATTGCTACGCCGGGGCCGGTGGTGCTACTGGTGACCGGCTGCGCCGCCAGAGACGGGGCTTCATCGGCAGTGCGTACGATGATAGGCAGCAATCTCGCGTCGCTGGTGCTGATGGCCGTTGCGGCGGCAATGTTGACCGGCGCCGTGGCGATCCATCCCGACATTCTGCTGCTGTTGGCGGCGCTGGGGTCCATCTATATTACGTGGCTTGCTCTGAGTATGCTGCGTCCGTCGCCTGTGACACCTGGCGCGGCGACCGCGCGAGGCGGCGTGTGGTCGGGGTTCGTGACCGCCCTGAGTAATCCCAAGGACATTCTGTTCTTTGCCGCGTTTTTCCCGCAGTTTATCCAGATTACCAGTGATGTTGGCCTGAGCCTTGGTCTGTTGAGCATCATCTGGGTGGCTATCGATCTTGGGGTGCTGTCGTTCTATATCCTCGCCATTCGGCGCTGGCTGGCCCCGGCGCATGCCCATCGCTTAACGACAATTGCCGCCTGCTTTTTGCTGATTCTTGGGGTGTATGGCGTGGGGTATCATTTCTGGCTGCTGGCAGGTCATTAGCGCTTTCTCGCTACGGGAGGAGTAGCGGTCTGCTGGCGTGACCTTGTGATGAAAATCAGCGCATTGATGCGGTATTCACCGCGCAATCCGACGGGGCGACAAGGAGGAGCAACGTAGACGGTGACAGCATGGTGAGATGTCGGGCCGGAGAGTCGCTGCGCAGAGTGATGAAGCGCCGTCTTATTCAGTAGAGGAAAAAGCGGGTCGCAATCAGCGCGCAGAGAATTAACAGGATCAGGATGAGCTCAAAACGATAGCGCCGCAGCATAAGTGCCCTCCAGAAAAAAACGGCGCTGAAACAGCGCCGGTTTATGATTAACCTGACTTGCCGGAAGAATTAAGCAGCCGGTTGTGCAGCAGGTTTAGCGGCCTGATGTTTAGTAGTTTTGTGGTGTTTTTTAGCAGCCTGAGCTTTCTGGGCTACTGGTTTGGTTGCCGCTTTGTGGTGTTTTTTCGCGGCCTGGGCTTTCTGGGCTACTGGTTTGGTTGCTGCTTTGTGGTGTTTTTTCGCGGCCTGGGCTTTCTGTTCAGCGGCCGGTTTGGCGGCGGCTTTGTGATGTTTTTTCGCGGCCTGAGCTTTCTGTTCGGCGGCCGGTTTGGCGGCGGCTTTGTGGTGTTTTTTCGCGGCCTGAGCTTTCTGCTCAGCGGCCGGTTTGGCGGCGGCTTTGTGATGTTTTTTCGCGGCCTGAGCTTTCTGCTCAGCGGCCGGTTTGGCAGCGGCTTTGTGATGTTTTTTATGATGAGTGGTTTTGGCAGTGGTGCTGTGAGTTGCAGCAGCCGGAGCCTGAGTGGTGCTTACTGCGTCAGCAGCGAAAGCAGCAGAAGACAGACCCATAGCAGCGGCAACGACCAGAGCTAATACTTTTTTCATTCTGATATCCTCGAAATTGTTTTTTCAGTGAACCCCACTGCGGGGCCGTTGAAAGAACTATATGCCTCTCTTTTCTGGCTTTCCGTGAGTGTTTGGTATCGGCGTGTAACGATATGTACAACCGAAACTGAGACGAGGATATTTCGGTGAGCGCCGGGGAGTGCCCCGGCGCGACGGAGGCATTTACAGGTAGCGTGCGCTGAGATGCTGGCGGAAATAGTCGCTGTTCAGATCTTCCCCGGTGGCGTTAATGATCAGCTGTGAGGTGCTGAACCGGCTGCCGTGCTGCCAGATATTCTGCTGTAGCCAGGCAAACAGCGTCGTGAAATCACCGTTGGCAATGTTGGCCTCCAGCTGCGGCAACGCGCGCTTCGCGGCAGCCATCAGCTGCGCGGCGTACATGGCGCCGAGGGTGTAGGAAGGGAAGTAACCAAACCCGCCATCGGTCCAGTGAATATCCTGCATACAGCCATTACGATAATTGCCGGTGGTAGAGAGTCCCAGCCAGCTTTGCATTTTCTCATCCCACAGCGCGGGAATATCGTCTACCTCGATGTCACCATCGATCAGCGCCCGTTCGATCTCATAGCGCAGGATAACATGGGCCGGATAGCTGACCTCGTCAGCATCCACGCGGATATAACCCGGCTTGACGCGCTGGTTCCAGGCAATGAAATTCTCAGTGCTGAAGGCCGGCTGTTCGCCAAAACGCTGACGCACGGCCGGCAGCAGGCGTTTCAGGAAGGCATCGCTGCGTCCGAGCTGCATTTCGAAGAACAGGCTTTGCGATTCGTGGATCGCCGTTGAGCGGGCCAGCGCCACCGGTTGATCGAGCCATTTACGCGGCAGGTTTTGTTCATAGCGCGCATGACCGGTTTCATGAATCACACCGAACAGGGCGCTGAGCAGATCCTCTTCGTTATAGCGCGTGGTGATGCGCACATCCTGCGGCACGCCGCCGCAGAACGGATGGGCGCTGATATCCAGACGCCCGCCATCAAAATCAAAACCCAGAATCCGCATGGCTTCCAGTCCCAGCTCACGCTGTTCAGCGAGCGGGAACGGCCCCTGCGGCGCAACCGGCGGGGTCAGGGACTGCTTTTCGACGACGCTGGCGAGCAGAGCCGGCAGCCAGGATTTGAGATCGGCAAACAACACGTCAAGCCGCGCGCTGGTCATATCCGGTTCGAAAATATCCAGCAGGGCATCATAGCGAGAGCACCCTTTCGCCCCGGCGCGAATCGCCGCTTCTTCACGGCTCAGCTTCACCACCTCGCGCAGGTTTTCGGCGAAACCTTCCCAGTCGTTCGCCGGGCGCTGGCTGCGCCAGGCATGTTCGCAGCGGCTGCCTGCCAGCGATTTGGCCTCAACCAGACTTTCCGGCAGCAGCGCCGCCTGTTCGTACTGGCGAGTCATTTCGCGCAGATTCGCTTGTTCAACGTCGTTCAGATTTTCCTGGCGTGCGTTGCGCAGCGCTTCAGCCACGCTCTTATCCGTCAGGATTTGATGCTGCAGCACGCCCAGTTCCGCCAGAGCCTCGCCTCGCGCGGCGCTGCCGCCCGGCGGCATCATGGCGAACATATCCCAGCCGGCGATAGCGCCGAGATGCGAGAAGCGGGAAAGACGCTGGAAAGTGCGGGTAAGCTGCTGATAGTTTTTGTTGTCAGTCATGTTTAGTTTGGCCTGTTGCGAGTGAACGAAAGGCGTTGCCCGTTGACCTCTACACTATCCTGATCCGCGCCAATCTTCCACACGAGACGCAAGGCTCGCCGGGCCGTCCGGCAGAGCGATCGGTGGGGACGGACTATCGCGCCAGTTTTTTCGCCTGGCCGGGAGCAGGATCGAAATATTGTCACATTGATGTGGTCAGAATAGCGGATTCTTTTTGAGCAGCGGCTAAACTTATTTTGGGCACAGGCCGTCGTTCGGGAGTCATTATGAATCCGTTCACTATGCTATTTATTGCACTGCTGTCTATCGATGCCGTCAGAGAGCTATTGGGGGCGTCGTCGGTACTGGGCATGTGGTGAAAGACGTGGCCGATAAAGGCCACGTGAAGAGAGATTATTGCAGACGTTTGTGCAGGCAAACGCCGGTAAGCAGTGCGGCCATTAGCATCAGCGCGATAAAGCCACCCACGCCGTTCCAGCCATAGTTATGCCAGAATACCCCGCCTAATGTCCCCGCAATACTGGAGCCGAGATAGTAGCTGAACAGGTACAGCGACGATGCCTGGCCGCGGGCGCGGCGCGCACGAGGACCAATCCAGCTGCTGGCGACCGAGTGGGCGGCAAAGAAGCCGGCGGAGAACAGCAGCATGCCCGCAAATATCAGCCACAGAGAGGAGAACAGGGTCAGCGTCAGCCCGGCCAGCATAACGGCGGTAAAGGCAAGCATCACCGGGCCGCGGCCGTAGCGTGCGGTCATTGCCCCGGCCTTCGGGGAACTCCAGGTCCCGGTCAGATATGCGACGGAGAGCAGGCCAACCACCGCCTGACTCAGCGACCAGGGCGACATCATCAGGCGATAGCCAATGTAGTTGAAGAGGGTGACAAAAGACCCCATCAGCAGGAATCCTTCGAGGAACAGCAGCGGCAGCCCGCGATCGCGCCAGTGCAGGTGCAGGTTAATCAGCAGGGTTTTGGGGCGCAGCGAACTCGGGCGGAAGTGTCGCGATTCCGGCAGGATTCGCCAGAACATAATGGCCGAGGCTAACGCGAAGCAGCTGATCACCGCCAGCGCCACGCGCCAGCCGAAAAAGTCGGTGAAAACCCCGGTCAGCAGACGGCCGCTCATTCCGCCAATCGAGTTGCCGCTGATGTACAGTCCCATGGAAAAGGCGACGACGCTGGGGTGGATCTCCTCACTCAGATAGGTCATCCCGACTGCCGCCACGCCGCTTAGCGACAGGCCAATCAGCGCCCGCATAATCAAAATGCCGTGCCAGCTCGACATCATCGTAGACAGTAAAGAACAGCATGAGGCCAGCACCAGCGCGGTGACCATCACCTGTTTACGGCCGATAGCATCCGAAAGCGGGCCGGTAAACAGCAGGCCAACGGCGAGCATCGCGGTGGAAATCGACAGCGAAACGCTGCTACTGGCGGGAGTCACGCCAAATTCGGTCGAGAGCACCGGCAGAATCGGTTGAACGCAGTAAAGCAGGGCGAAAGTGGCCAGACCGGCGGAGAAGAGGGCGAGAGTGACCCGAATAAACTGGGGGGTACCGCGCTTAATAAACTGATTTGGCTGGGATATAACATTGTCGCTGACCTCGCTTGCCGGCACGGTATCAACGGTAGTTGTACGACTCACGGAAAAATCCTTGCTGAGAACACAGAGTTAGGAAACATCACAGATCACATTTTAAGGGTATGAAAATGTAAATATTCTGTCTAATATATTAATAATCTCAAATAAGACGTTTTAGATATGAATATCGAGCTGCGTCATCTCCGCTACTTCATTGCCGTCGCCGAAGAGCTCCATTTTGGCCGGGCAGCGGCACGGCTGAACATTTCACAGCCGCCGTTAAGCCAGCAGATTCAGATACTTGAACAACAGATTGGCGCACGCCTCTTCGCCAGAACCAACCGCAGCGTGAGTCTGACGGCGGCGGGTCGTCAGTTTCTTGCCGACAGTCGGCACATTCTCAGTCTGGTCGACGATGCGGCGGCGCGCGCAAGCCGTCTGCATCACGGGGAAACCGGGGAGCTACACATCGGCTTTACCTCCTCCGCACCGTTCATCAAGGCGGTTTCCGATACGCTGTCCACCTTTCGCCGGCGCTACCCGGACGTGCATATCCAGACCCGGGAAACCAATACCCGCGAGCAGATTGTGCCGCTGAACGAAGGCGCCCTCGATCTGGGGCTGATGCGCAATACGCAGCTGCCGGAGACCCTGGTCTGGGAACGGGTGCTGCGCGAACCGCTGCTGGCGATGGTGCCGAGCGACCATCCCCTCGCGCGTCAGGAGGCGGTAAGCCTGATCGAACTGGCCCGCGAACCGTTCGTCTTTTTTGACCCGCACGTCGGAACCGGACTGTACGACGACATTCTGGGGCTGATGCGACGCTATGGTCAGACGCCGATGATCGCTCAGGAGGTGGGCGAGGCGATGACGATTATCGGCCTGGTGGCTTCCGGGCTGGGGGTATCGATATTACCGGCGTCGTTTAAGCGGGTGCAGCTCAACGAGATGCGCTGGCTACCCATTAAAGAACAGGATGCGGTTTCGGAAATGTGGCTGGTGTGGTCGAAGCATCATGAACAGAGTCAGGCGGCGCAACGCTTTCGTGAATACCTTCTTGCCGCCGCTGCGGTGAATAATTAAGACTAAAAACAGTCAAAAACGTGCGGTAAATCACAAGGCTAAGTAAAAATTTGACGAGTGCTACCGAAGTGCTTCACCATAGCTAAAAGTTTATTTCGAAGCGCGAAAATAAAGGGAGTCAATGGTGGTAGCGGACAGTCAGCCAGGCCATATCGATCAAATAAAGCAGACCAATGCAGGAGCAGTATATCGCCTGATTGATCAGCTTGGCCCGGTGTCGCGCATCGACCTCTCGCGTTTTGCGCAACTGGCGCCGGCCAGCATTACTAAAATCGTGCGTGAAATGCTCGAAGCGCATCTGGTTCAGGAGACGGAAATCCAGGAGCCGGGGAGCCGCGGGCGTCCCGCCGTCGGGCTGATGGTCGAGACCGAGGCCTGGCACTATCTCTCCGTGCGAATCAGCCGCGGTGAAATTCACCTTGCGCTGCGCGATCTCAGCAGCAAACTGGTGGTTGAGGAGCAGCTCGAGCTGGCGCTCCAGCACGAACAGCCGTTCCTGACGCGCGTTGTTGAGCATATCGACCAGTTCTTTATCCGCCATCAAAAGAAACTGGAACGTCTGACCGCCATCGCCGTCACCATGCCGGGCATCATTGATACCGAAAACGGCGTGATTCATCGGATGCCATTTTATGAAGAGGTCAAAGATCTGCCTCTTGGCGAGGTTCTGGCGAACCACACCGGCGTCTCGGTCTATATTCAGCACGATATCAGCGCATGGACGATGGCGGAATCGCTGTTTGGCGCGTCCCGCGGGGCGCGGGACGTCATTCAGGTGGTGATTGATCATAACGTCGGCGCCGGGGTGATTACCGATGGTCGCCTGCTGCATGCGGGCAGCAGCAGTCTGGTCGAGATCGGTCATACTCAGGTCGATCCCTACGGCAAGCGATGCTACTGCGGTAACCACGGTTGTCTGGAGACTATCGCCAGCGTCGAAAGCGTGCTGGAACTGGCCCAGGTACGAATGACTAAATCAATGAGTTCGATGCTGCATCAGCAGCCGCTGAACGTGGAGTGGCTTTGCCAGGCGGCGCTGCAGGGCGATTTGCTGGCGCGGGATATTATTAGCGGCGTGGGCCAGCACGTCGGGCGGATTCTGGCGATCATGGTCAATCTGTTCAACCCGCAAAAAATCCTCATCGGCTCCCCGTTTAGTCTGGCGGCCGATATCTTATTTCCCGCCATTTCAGATTGTATTCGGCAACAATCTCTGCCCGCCTACAGCCGGCATATTAGCGTTGAAAGCACGCAGTTTTCTAACCGTGGAACGATGGCTGGCGCAGCGCTGGTGAAGGATGCCCTCTATAACGGATCTCTGCTGATTCGACTGTTACAGGGTTAACATTTTTTCATAGTCACACCAAAAATTGCGCTATCTCAAGCTGGTATCCGGCGGCTTCGCGTAGACTTTTCCCACAGTTTATTCCTTCTCTTCTGTATAAATCATCAACATAACTGTGGGGTTAATGATGTTTAAGCGTTTCTTTATAACAGGTACTGACACCTCTGTCGGGAAGACAGTGGTTTCTCGTGCGCTGTTGCAGGCACTTGCTGCCAGCGGCAAAAGCGTCGCGGGATACAAGCCTGTGGCGAAGGGCAGCAAAGAGACGCCGGACGGATTGCGTAACAAAGATGCGCTGATTTTACAAAGCGTGTCGTCGCTGGCGTTACCGTATGATGCTGTCAATCCCATAGCATTAAGCGAAGATGAGAGCAGCGTGGCGCACAGCTGCCCGATTAACTACGGGCTGCTGTCGGATGGTCTTCAGCGCCTCAGCGGGCAGGTCGATCACGTTGTGGTTGAGGGGACCGGCGGCTGGCGGAGTCTGATGAACGACCTGCGTCCGCTTTCAGAATGGGTGGTCCAGGAGCAGCTTCCGGTGGTGATGGTCGTTGGCATCCAGGAAGGCTGCATCAACCACGCTCTGCTGACCGCCCAGGCCATTGCTAACGACGGTCTGCCGATGATTGGCTGGGTGGCAAACCGCATTAACCCGGGCTTAGCGCATTACGCTGAAATCATCGAGGTGCTGAGTAAAAAGCTGCCTGGGCCGCTGATCGGCGAACTTCCTTACCTGCCGCGCGCCGAACAGCGTGAGCTGAGCCAGTATATTGACTTAACCATGCTCGGCGACATGATGGCGGTAGATAGAGTCCTGGCGTAACGTCCGGGAGAGCACCGATGCCAGTACGCAGGCAATCAATAAACCGGGCAGTAGCAGGTATTGCCCGGTCATTTCACAGATCATCAATGTCGACATAATCGGCGCATGCGTTGTGGCCGCCAGAAAGGCCGCCATTCCGGTCAGACCAATCATAATTGCCAGTCCTTGATCGTGGTGCAGCCACAGCCCGCTGAAGCTGGCAAACAGCATGCCCATCGCCAGCCCGACGAACAGCGTAGGGGTAAACACGCCGCCCGGCGCGCCGGATCCGCTGCTGGCCAGCACCGCTATCAGTTTGCACACAAAGACCACCGCGATGGCGCTAAACAGCGGCGGCGACTGCAGATAATGCTGTACCGTGCTGTAACCATTGCCCCACACCGCAGGCGTGATCAGCGACAGCAGGCCGACAATCATTCCGCCGAGCGCCAGCTGCCACGGCGGCGAGAGCCTGATGCGTAAAAAACAGCGGTGGCTGTAGCTCATCATCGCGATAAACAGCGGTCCGCAAAGCCCGGCTAACAGTCCGGTAGCCAGCATCAGCGCATAGTGGAGAGCGGTCAGCGTCTCATGAAACTCCACCTGATACAGCGGCGATGCGCCGCCGTTGATCAACTGCGTGAGCAGCAGGGCGATAACCGCGGAAATCACCACCGGACCCAGTGACGCAAGCATCAGCGTGCCAAATAAAATTTCGGCAATAAACAGACTTCCGGCCAGCGGCGCGTGATAGGCGCTGGCCATCCCGGCGGCGGCCCCACAGGCGACCCACAGCTTCCATTCTGCTTTTGGCGTGAAGCGGCGGGCGAACAGCGACGCGGCCAGTGCGGCCAGCAGAATCATCGCGCCTTCGCGACCAATCGCGCTGCCGGTAGTCACCACCAACAAGGAAGCCAGGGATTTAACCAGGCTGGCGGGGGTATCAAACTGACCGTCTCCGCTATCGAGCGCCTCCATATAGTCGGTGGGCGCATGCGGGCGCTGACGGGTCCGACATTGCCAGAACCAGAGCAGTGCGCCGGCAGCCAGTCCGCCAGCCGCCGGGGTGAGCAGACGTCGCCAGCCGGGTAGTCCTTCGGCGGCATTGACCAGACTCCCGCTATGATCGTTGAGAAAAAGCCCTTCCAGGATCGCCATCGCCGAATGAAATAACGCAACGGCCAGCGCCGCCAGTATACCGACCAGCGTCGCAATCAGCAGGCGACGAAACATGACCTGAACATCAGGATAATTGTGCAGACGGTGCATCAGAGGTTACGGTGAGCGGGAAACATAGACTTATTGTGATAGGAAATAAGCTTAGACGCAAAAGCTATAAATGCCGCTTGCGCTGAAAACGGGCGGATGAAGGGGCTTAAAAATCTGTCTGCGTGACGTTGTCACTGAAAAGCCGCCATGCCAGTTCTCCCGGCATGGCGGTGCGTTTAGCGATAAAGCGGTTTGTCGGCGACGGCAATGGGGAGCTGGCGTTGCCATTCGGCGAGCGTCGCCTGCGCCAGTTGTCCGAGGGAATGATAAAAGGGGTGTTCGGCTCCGGCGATAAACACCTCGAGGAACCGGCCGGACCAGGGCAGCAGATGCCAGGCGAGAAGCTGCGAAAACGCCTCCTCCTGCGCGGATTCGCACAGCCAGGCGGCCAGCAGCAGGAGCGTACCAAAATGATCTTCCGGCTCCTGGCCTTGCGTTGCGTGACCAATTCCGTTCGCGCGCATCCACTCCCGCAATGCCAGAGTAGAGTCGCCGAACAGCACATTCTCTTTATCCAGCCAGACCGAACCCCACGGCGGGGCGGGCAGCGCCCAGGGACCAATAAACAGGCGTTGCCAGGCCTGGGGGAGCGGTTCATCGCTGGCGGCGGCGAACCCGGTCACCAGCGAATCGGCTAGCGGATAAGGCCATTGAGCCTGCCAGCTGCCGTCTTGCAGAGCCGCTACCAGCGGCGCGGCCTGCGCGCTTTCCGGGGAAAATGAAAACAGGGCGCCCAGGGTGCGGGCGCTCAACGCGACGGCGTCGCGGTAGTGAGCTTGTATCATGTACTCTTCCTTACTGCGGCGGGACGGTGCCACGCCTGAATATTAACCAGCAATCGCCACGCCGACGGTCATATGCAGAGCATAAAACAGACCGCGGCCAATAAGTTCTGCGGCCAGAACCAGCAGCAGTCCGAGGAACAAACTGGTCGGGCGCGGGGTTTTGTTCCGGCAAAGCGGGCAGATCCAGCAGCCGAGGCCAAGCGCCAGCAGCGCGATGCGCCAGATCTGTAACGCGGCATAATTCGGCACCAGCGCGCCGGCGCGCTGCACTGAGCTCTGAATGTCGCTGAGTTCAACGCCCTGTATAATCACCAGAGCAATGCTGGCAAACAGCGCCAGCACGCTCAAGGAGGCGAAAAAACGCCCGTTGAACTCAACATTCGCAGCCCGCAATAACAGCGCGGCGAACAGCGGCCCGGTCAGCGCCATTGTCAGAAAGAAGGATGTTGTCGTGCCGCCACTATACCATGTCGGGACGGTTTCAATCTGGTAAACCCGGGTCATCGCCAGCACAAAAATGAGGCCCAGCAGCATGCTCAGCAGCAGCCAGGGGCGACCGAGGGCCGCAGGCAGTTTGCCGAGCCTCGCCAGCCACCACCAGATGCCGCCTACGGCGAAGAACAGGGCGCCGCTGGCAATTTCATTACTCAGCGCCGAGGCGCCAATGCGATGAAGAGAGTTGAATGCCCGGAGCGGCGATCCCAGATGCAGAACCGATGCCAGAAAACCGACCCCCATCATGAGCCAGAGAAAGACCATGCGTTTGACCAGACGCTGCCGGGCCTCGGAGTTATCTGTCAGCGACATCCATCCCAGACCGCTGACGATAGTCGCTCCCGCCACGCATTGACCGAGTACCGTAAACAGCACCAGCGGCCATTCATGCCATCCACTACCCATGGGCGATCTCCTTGCTGGCTGTTGGCTCGTCTGCGCCTCCTGGCAGCCAGGAGATCATGACGCCGTGTCCTCGACCCTGGCGATGTCAACGAGGTTCGTATGCTGTGGATTTCCTTTTGCCAGCGGAGAGGGCCGCTGGGTGGTCAGGGTATTAATGCAGGCGCCGCGATCGATGCGATCACCGTCCATGTCGGCGTCATGCCATGCTCCCTGGCCCATGGCCGCAACGCCGGGCATGATACGCGGCGTGACTTTCGCCGCAATACGCAGTTCGCCGCGCGGGTTGAAGACGCGCACCAAATCGCCGTTTTTAATTCCACGCTTCCCGGCATCAAGCGGATTGATCCACACCTCCTGGCGGCAGGCGGCCTGTAGCACATCGACGTTACCGTAGCTGGAGTGGGTTCGGGCTTTGTAGTGAAAACCGAAAAGCTGCAGCGGGAACTGGTCGCGCATCGGGTCATCCCAGCCTTCGAAAGTGGAGGCGTAGATCGGCAGCGGGCTGATTGTTTCATCCTTCTGCAACTGCCAACGGGCAGCAATATCCGCCAGTTGACTGGAGTAAATCTCAATTTTGCCGGAGGGCGTTTTTAAGGGGTGCGCGATCGGGTCCGCGCGAAAATCGCGATAGGCGACAAAATGGCCGTCCGGATCTTTACGCTTATAAATCCCCATTGCTTTCAGGGCTTCATAGGTGGGTAGCGCGGGATCTCTGGCCAACATTTTGGCGTACAGATACTGGAGCCACTGCTCCTGGGTGCGACCTTCGGTAAATCGTTGATGAATATCGTCGCCGAGGCGTTTTGCCACTTCGCTGAGGATCCAGTAGATCGGTTTGCGTTCGAATTTCGGCGCGGTTGCGGGCTGAATAAAAATCAGGTAGCCCATGTTCCCGGCGTAGTCGTTAGGGATGATGTCTTCCTGTTCGACGGTCATCAGGTCCGGCAGCAGAATGTCGGCATACTTCGCCGAAGAGGTCATAAAGTTCTCGATCACCACGATCATTTCGCATTTTTTCTCGTCCTTGAGAATTTCGTGGGTTTTGTTGATATCAGAATGCTGGTTGACGAGGGTATTCCCGGCATAGTTCCAGATAAACTTAATCGGGACATCCAGCTTATCTTTGCCTCTGACGCCGTCACGCAGCGCGGTCATCTCCGGGCCGCGCGCGATGGCGTCGGTCCAGCTAAAGCAGGAGATGGCGGTTTTGACCGGATTGACCAGCACCGGCAGGCGCTCAATGGTCAGGGTATAGGTCGATTCGCGCGCGCCGCTGTTGCCGCCGTTAATGCCGACATTGCCGGTCAGAATCGGCAGCATGGCGATCGCCCGGGAAGCCAGTTCCCCGTTAGCCTGGCGCTGCGGTCCCCAGCCCTGGCAAATACAGGCGGGTCGGGTGGTTCCAATTTCCCGGGCCAGCTTAATGATTCGGTCGACGGGGATCCCGGTGATACGCGACGCCCACTGCGGCGTTTTGGCGGTCCCGTCCTCGCCGTGGCCGAGAATGTAGGCTTTGTAGTGGCTGTCTGGCGGGGCGCCGGCGGGAAGGGTTTTTTCGTCATAGCCGACGCAGTATTTATCGAGGAACGGCCGATCGACCAGATTCTCACTAATCAGTACCCAGGCGATACCGGCCACCAGCGCGGCATCGGTGCCCGGACGGATGGGGATCCATTCATCTTCCCGCCCGGCGGCAGTATCGGTATAGCGGGGGTCAATGACAATCATCCGCGCGTTGGAGCGTTCTCTGGCCTGCTCCAGATACCAGGTGATACCGCCGCCGCTCATGCGGGTTTCCGCCGGGTTGTTGCCGAACATCACCACCAGTTTGCTGTTTTCGATATCCGAGGTGCTGTTACCCTCGTTGCTGCCGTAGGTGTAGGGCATGGCGCAGGCAATCTGGGCGGTACTGTAGGTGCCGTACTGATTCAGCGACCCGCCATAGCAGTTCATCAGACGGGCGACCGGCGAGGCCGAAGGCGAGGAACGGGTCATATTGCCGCCGACAATTCCCGACGAATAGTTAATGTAAACCGCCTCGTTGCCGTAGTCTTTGACGACTCTTTGCAGATTGCCGGCAATAGTCTCCAGCGCCTCTTCCCAGCTGATGCGCGCAAACTTGCCTTCGCCGCGTTTGCCGATGCGTTTCATCGGGTAATTCAGGCGATCCGGGTGGTTGATTCGCCGGCGAATGGAGCGGCCGCGTAGACAGGCGCGTACCTGATGGTCGCCATAATTGTCCATCCCGGTATTATCCGTTTCTACCCAGGTGACTTCATTATCGCGCACGTGCAGACGCAGCGCGCAGCGACTGCCGCAGTTTACGGAACAGGCGCCCCAGACGATACGTTCTTCACTCTGTGTCGCCTGCTGAACGGCCGCCGCAGCGGAGCGCAGACTAAAAGGAAGCGAGAGTCCACCGGCGGCAAGCGCCAGTGAGCCTATCGCAGACGATTTGATTAACGTGCGTCGGCTGACGCCGCCAGAATGTTCCTGACTGGACATGGCTCACCCCATCGTTGTGTTGCCGCTGAAAGATCGCCGGTATCATTTTCCGGTGTATGGGGGAGCAATCATACCCAGAGTGGGGTAGAAGGATATTATCCCTGGTCAACTCAGGGATAATATCCTTCGAATGAAAATAAGAGGTTAACGGGCGTCGCTGTCTGAATCGGCGCTGCGGGTATAGGTAATTTTGAAGGTGTCGTTAGCACAGTGGCCGACAACCTGGGCACCGGGCTGATCGGGTTGATCGTTGGGCACGATCGCTAAAGTAAAGCCTGAGGCCGGCACGCCGTTATTGACGATCTTTTGTTGAATATCGTTCTTCACGCGTTCGCAGGAATCGGGCGCGGCCAGCGCTGAGGTTGAACCCAGCAGCAGCGCGGCGCATAGCCAGAAAGAGCGTTTCATCATAGACTCCTTATTAATGTTATCCAGATTTAAGCATAGCAGAACTGGTGTAAACAATTGTATTTGCTAATATGATTGCAATGTATACAAAAGGGATTCGGCGTGAAAAAACGGTTATTGCTGATATCGGCGGTGATGGTGCTCAGCGCCTGCGATGCGCAGAAGAAGCCAGAAGCATTTACGCCGGAAATGGCGAGTTTTTCCAATGAGTTCGAGTTCGATCCGCTGCGTGGTCCGGTGAAAGATTTTAGCCAGACGCTGCTCGACGAACACGATGAGGTGGTAAAACGGGTGAGCGCGAGCCTCTCGAGGGAGGGCTGTTTTGATCTGCTGGACCTGGAGGACCGGGAAAATAATACCGGCGCGACGCTGATGCTGGATGCCAACTTCTATCTTGACGCCCGCACCCGTGAGAAACGCCTGCGCCTGCAGGGAAAATGCCAGCTCGCGGAACTGCCGTCGGCCGGCATTATCTGGGAGACGGATGATAACGGCTTTGTGGTGGCCGCGCGTGGCAAAGAGACGACTGCCACCTATCAGTATGACAGCGAGGGTTATCCGACCGGTAAAACCACCGTGGCGAAAAATGAGCGTTTTACGGTGATCTCCACGCCGGCGAAGGATCCACGTAAAAAGCTGGACTACACGGCGACCAGCACCTTCAACGATCGTCAGTTGGGGAACGTGCGTCAAACCTGTGACTACGATAGCCACGATAATCCGGTTGATTGCCAGCTGCAGGTGGTCGATGAAAGCGTCCAGCCGCCGCTGACCCGTCGTTATACCATCAAAAACAGTATCGAATATTACTGAGCCGTGGGCTTCAGCAGCGACTGTCCCTGAGTGCGATGTTCGCTAATATACTGGTGCTGGAACAGGCACATACGAATGGTGTTGCGGTATTCGCCGTTGATGAAAAATTCATGAATCAGCTCCCCCTCTACCATAAACCCAAGCTTGCGGTAGATGTGGATGGCTTTTTCATTTTCGCTGTCGACGATGAGATACAGTTTATACAGATTGAGAACGGTAAAACCGTAGTCCATCGCCAGCTTCGCGGCGCGTGTCGCCAGACCTTTTCCCTGATAATCCGGTGAAATGATGATTTGAAATTCGGCGCGGCGATGGACGTGGTTGATCTCAACCAGTTCCACCAGCCCGGCTTTTTCACTATTACATTCGATAACAAACCGGCGTTCGCTCTGATCGTGAATGTGTTTATCGTAAAGGTCGGAGAGCTCAACAAAAGCTTCGTAGGGCTCTTCGAACCAGTAGCGCATCACGCTGGCATTGTTATCGAGCTGGTGGACAAAACGTAAGTCTTCACGCTCGAGCGGACGAAGTTTGATTGAGTATGCGTCGGTCATGGCTGTTCCTGTCGATAAAAGCTAAATATCGCGCCCGCGGGCGCCATGGATGCGTGACGGATTAAGGTGCAATAGCGCGACCGGTGCGGCGGTCGAGGCAGCGCAGGGTGTTCGGTTCCCAGTACGCGTTGACGTTCGTGCTTTTCTGGCAGTTGTCCTGCGCATCAAAAGCGACGTCAGCCTTGTCCCACTCTTTTTCGGTGCGGGTGTTGACCTTGTGACGCAAAGAGCGGGTGTCGTTCCACTGCTCTTTTTCCATGGCGGCCTGCTGGCGGCTTTGTGCGCTATCGCCGGATTCAATCACCAGCTTGCTGGTTTGCGCGAAAGACGATGCGGTAAAGAGTACGGCGCTCAGCGCCAGCATAGCCGTCAGGCAGTAACGTGTGTTCTGTGTCATTTTCATCACGATTTCCTTTGAGTGATAAAAAGGGGAAGCCCCTGCAATCTGCAGGCAGTTTACTACATCTCTTTTCGCCGGCATACCCGACAAAAGAGTGTGGAAGAGGCAGATTATTGCGTAAAATGGGCCAACAACCTGCTCTCTTTACGTGTCTTTAATGTTCAAAACAACGCTGCTTTTCTTCGCCACCGCGCTCTGTGAAATTCTCGGATGTTATTTACCCTGGCTATGGTTAAAACGCGGCGCAACGCCGCTGCTGTTAATTCCGGCAGGTCTGGCGCTGATGATGTTTGTCTGGTTGCTGACGCTGCATCCGGCAGCAAGCGGGCGGGTTTATGCCGCTTATGGCGGCGTGTATGTCTGCACCGCGCTGCTGTGGCTGCGTTTTGTCGATGGCGTTAAGCTTAGCCATTATGACTGGGCAGGGGCGCTGATTGCGCTGTGCGGCATGTTGATTATTGTCGCTGGCTGGGGACGCGCTTAACGCGCGTTCTTCTGTGATCGTTCACGCTAATTTTAACCTTTATTCTTGTATGGTAGTCGGCTTGTTGTCTTACTGTTAAATGCATATCGTCAATTACAGTAAGGAACAACTATGGCTATCCAGACTCTCGCCAGCCAGACTGGCGCCAAACCGGCTCGCATTCGCCGGGTACAGAATGTGACGCTGGTGCTTCTGTTTATCGCTGGCATCGTCAACTTCCTCGATCGTTCGTCGTTAAGCGTCGCGGGAGAGGCTATTCGCGGTGATTTGGGGCTGAGTGCGACCGAGTTCGGTGTGCTGCTGTCGGCGTTTTCACTATCCTATGGTTTCGCTCAACTACCTTCAGGCATGCTGTTGGACCGCTTTGGCCCGCGCATTGTGCTCGGGGCCGGACTCATCTTTTGGTCATTAATGCAGGCACTGACCGGGATGGTGAACTCATTCAGCCATTTTATTCTCCTGCGTATTGGTCTTGGCATTGGCGAAGCCCCGTTTATGCCCGCGGGCGTTAAATCGATCAACGACTGGTATGTTCAGAAAGAGCGCGGAACGGCTGTGGGGATCTTTAACTCATCGACGGTATTAGGGCAGGCGATTGCGCCGCCAGCGCTGGTGCTGATGCAGATTGCCTGGGGCTGGCGGACGATGTTCGTGGTTATTGGTCTGGCGGGTATTGTGGTGGGTCTGTGCTGGTATGCCTGGTATCGCAACCGGGCGCAGTTTGATCTGCAGCAGGATGAGCGGCTCTACCTTGCGGCGCCGGTGCAGGCGCGTCCGACGCTGAATTTTAGCGAGTGGCTGGGGCTGTTTAAACGCCGGACGACCTGGGGCATGATTCTGGGTTTTTCGGGCGTGAACTATACCGGCTGGCTGTATATTGCCTGGCTGCCGGGATACCTTCAGGCGCAGCAGGGACTCAGTCTTGCAAAAACGGGGTGGGTGGCGGCCATTCCTTTCCTGGCCGCTGCCGTTGGCATGTGGGTTAATGGTATTGTCGTCGATGCCCTGGCGCGCCGGGGATATGATCTGGCGAAGACACGCAAAACCGCGATTGTTGTTGGTCTGCTGCTTTCCGCGCTGGGCACGCTGCTGGTGGTGCAGTCCTCATCGCCGGCTCAGGCCGTGGCTTTTATCTCGATGGCGCTGTTCTGCGTTCATTTTGCCGGAACCTCGGCGTGGGGGCTGGTACAGGTGCTGGTCAGTGAGCAGAAAGTTGCCTCGGTGGCGGCGATTCAGAATTTCGGCAGTTTCGTTTTTGCCTCTTTTGCCCCGGTCGTTACCGGTTGGGTCGTCGACACCACCCACTCATTCAATCTTGCGCTGGTCATTGCCGCCTGTGTGACTTTTACCGGCGCACTTTGCTACTTCTTCATTGTAAAAGACCCTATTCATTAGCCTACAGAAGCGGCGCTCAGCGCCGCTTCACCTCGTCTGAAGAATGTGACCGAACGCGTCTTTTTCTAATTTCATACTTGTATGGTAGTAGGTCTGATGCTTTAATTTTGATCACTTATCGTCAGAATGGAAGGAAACAGAGATGAAGATCGTTGCCGCTGAAGTTTTCGTCACTTGCCCCGGACGTAACTTTGTCACCCTTAAAATCACCACCGATGACGGGGTTGTCGGGCTGGGGGATGCGACGCTGAACGGACGTGAGCTCTCCGTGGCATCGTATCTGCAGGATCATCTCTGTCCGCAGCTTATTGGCCGCGATGCGCACCGCATTGAAGACATCTGGCAGTTTTTCTACAAAGGAGCGTACTGGCGCCGTGGGCCGGTCACCATGTCGGCTATTTCTGCCGTCGATATGGCGCTGTGGGATATAAAAGCGAAAGCGGCGGGGATGCCTTTGTATCAGCTGTTGGGCGGTGCATCGCGAGAAGGCGTGATGGTTTACTGCCACACCACCGGGCACTCCATCGATGAAGTACTGGAGGACTATGCCCGCCACCAGGAGATGGGCTTTAAGGCCATTCGCGTGCAGTGCGGCGTTCCGGGTATGAAAACGACCTATGGAATGGCGAAGGGTAAAGGCCAGGCGTACGAGCCGGCGACCAAGGGCCAGTGGCCGGAAGAGCAGCTGTGGTCAACGGAGAAATATCTGGATTTTACGCCGCAGCTGTTTGCCGCCGTGCGTGAAAAGTTTGGCTTTAACGAGCATCTGCTGCACGACATGCATCATCGGCTGACGCCCATTGAAGCGGCTCGCTTTGGTAAAAGCATCGAAGAGTATCGCCTGTTCTGGATGGAAGATCCTACCCCGGCAGAGAACCAGGCGTGCTTCCGCCTGATTCGCCAGCACACCGTGACGCCCATTGCCGTCGGTGAAGTCTTCAACAGCATCTGGGATTGCAAGCAGCTGATTGAAGAACAGCTGATCGACTATATCCGCACCACTATCACCCATGCTGGCGGGATTACCGGCATGCGCCGCATTGCCGATTTTGCTTCGCTTTATCAGGTCCGTACCGGTTCGCACGGGCCATCCGACCTGTCGCCGATCTGCATGGCTGCGGCGCTTCATTTTGACCTGTGGGTGCCGAACTTCGGCGTCCAGGAATATATGGGTTATTCCGGGCAGATGCTGGAGGTTTTCCCACACAGCTGGACCTTTGACAACGGCTATATGCATCCAGGAGAAAAGCCGGGGTTGGGTATCGAGTTTGATGAAAAACGGGCAGCAAAATACCCGTATGAGCCCGCCTGTCTGCCGGTAGCCAGACTGGACGACGGCACCTTATGGAACTGGTAAGGAGATAAAAATGAAAAGCATCGTGATACGACAACCCAATGAGCTGAAGGTGGAAGAGAGAGACAGGCCGGAACCTGCGCCTGGAGAAGTGCGGGTAAAAGTTAAGCTGGCGGGGATTTGCGGTTCCGATAGCCATATCTACCGCGGGCATAATCCTTTTGCTCAATACCCTCGCGTTATTGGCCATGAATTCTACGGCATCATCGATGCCGTTGGCGATGGGGTGCTGGACAGGAAGGTCGGCCAGCGGGTGAGCGTTGACCCGGTGATTAGCTGTGGTCATTGCTATCCGTGCTCAGTGGGCAAACCCAACGTCTGCACTTCTCTGGTGGTTCTGGGGGTCCACCGGGATGGCGGTTTTAGCGAATATGTGGTTGTGCCTGCTCAAAATTGCTGGTTAGTGCCGGATACGGTACCCGATCGGCACGCGGTGATGGTTGAGCCTTTCACCATTGCTGCCAACGTCACCGGACAGGTTAAACCGACGGCACAGGACATCGCGCTGGTATTCGGCGCCGGGCCGATGGGCTTAACTACGATTCAGGTGCTGAAGCGGGTCTATCGGGTTAAGCAAGTGATTGTGACTGACCAGATCGACGAACGCCTGCAAATGGCGAAGCGCAATGGTGCCGACTGGACGATCAACAACGGTCAAACGTCATTAGCGGAATGCCTGCAGGATAAAGGCATTAAACCGACGCTGATTATTGATGCGGCCTGTCATCCGTCAATTTTTCAGGAGGCCGTGACGCTGGCCTCTCCGGCGGCCAGAATTGTGCTCATGGGATTCTCAACGGAACCCTCGCAGGTTGCCCAGCAGGGTATTACCGGTAAAGAACTGTCTATATTTTCATCGCGGCTGAATGCGCATAAATTCCCCATTGTATTGGCGTGGTTAGAGCAAGGGTTAATTGATCCTGAAACTCTCATTACTCATGTTTTTGACTATCAGAATATTATCGACGCTATCGAAACTTTTGAAAAAGACAGAAAGAGCTGTTGTAAGGTTTTACTGACCTTTTGACTCTAATAATAAATGCAGGCTCGACTTCTAACAATTAGAGAAAATAATGATGACTACAGTAAATAATGAGAGAACAACGGCCGATCTCATCCGTGCGGCTGTGTCTGGGTGGTTAGGGACCGCTCTGGAGTTTATGGACTTTCAACTCTATTCTTTAGGGGCTGCGCTGGTTTTTCATGAAATCTTTTTTCCTGAGCAATCAGCCGCAATGGCGCTTATTCTGGCGATGGGGACCTATGGCGCGGGATATATTGCGCGAATAGTCGGTGCTTTTATCTTTGGCCGGATGGGTGACAAAATCGGACGTAAACGCGTTCTCTTTATCACTATTACGATGATGGGCATTTGTACCACCCTGATTGGGGTGTTGCCTACCTATGCGCAGGTTGGCATTTTTGCGCCAGTGTTACTGGTGACTTTACGTATTGTCCAGGGGCTGGGCGCCGGGGCTGAAATCTCCGGAGCAGGTACCATGTTGGCCGAATATGCGCCGAAGGGGAAACGCGGCATCATTTCGTCGCTGGTCGCAATGGGGACCAACTGCGGCACGCTGAGCGCAACGGCTATCTGGGCGATAATGTTTTTCCTGCTTGACCGGGAGGAGCTGGTGGCATGGGGATGGCGAATCCCGTTCCTTGCCAGCGCCGTGGTGATGATATTCGCTATCTGGCTGCGGCTGAACCTTAAAGAAAGTCCGGTATTTGAACAGGTCAACGAGGGAGGCGAGCTGCAAACCGGCGCGGCGGAGCGGGAGACTACTTTTGGCGCGATGCTGAAAAGTAAATCCTTCTGGCTGGCAACCGGGTTACGTTTCGGTCAGGCGGGTAACTCAGGTTTATTGCAGACGTTCCTGGCCGGCTATTTGGTACAGACCTTATTATTTGATAAAGCTATTCCAACCGATGCTTTAATGATTAGTTCCGGCATCGGTTTTATCACCATCCCTCTCCTCGGGTGGTTATCCGATAAAATCGGTCGCCGTGTCCCTTATATTATCGTGAATATCACCGCCATTATACTGGCCTATCCGATGGTCTCGATCATTGTTGATAAGAGCCACAGCGTCGGCGCAATTATGGCGTCGTTGATTGTCATCCATAATATTGCTGTGCTGGGTCTGTTTGCGCTTGAAAATATCACCATGGCGGAAATTTTCGGTTCGCGTAACCGCTTTACGCGAATGGCGATTTCAAAAGAAACCGGTGGTTTAGTTGCCGTAGGCTTTGGTCCGGTACTGGCCGGTATTTTCTGTAATATGACGGAGTCATGGTGGCCGATCGTTGCCATGCTTATCTGCTACTCGTCTATTGGCTTGCTCTCCGCTCTCCTTATGCCAGAAGTGCGGGACCGCGATCTCAGCTTGCTGGACGATGCGGCAGACGCCGTTCCTCAACATCGCGAGGTGAGAAGCGGTCAGTTAACCTGAACCGTTGACAGACCGACGTGCAAACTGGCCGGGTGCGGAACCCGGCTTTTTATTTCCTCTATTCACCCGTAGTGAAACAGACTGTGAATGGCAAAATCTTCTTGTATGGTAGTTGATGGAAATCAAAGATGTCATACCAATTGCATGAGATGGTTTACCTCACAGAGGCATTCTCCTCGAGAATGGTTGATTAGTAATCATAAAAATGAGAGTCACCATGGAAAACACGCTTTTAACAGCCAAGGCAACGCTTCCTTCCTACGATCGCAGCAAACTGGTTTCGCGCATTGTCCATCTCGGTTTTGGCGCATTCCATCGCGCGCACCAGGCGGTCTATGCCGATATTCTGGCGGCAGAACAGGGCAGCGATTGGGGCTACACCGAAGTTAACCTGATTGGCGGCGAGCAGCAGATTGCCGATCTGCAGAAACAGGATCTCCTGTATACCGTTGCCGAAATGTCGGCGGATGCCTGGACGGCCCGCGTGGTCGGCGTGGTTAAACAAGCCATGCATGCAGAGGTCGATGGCCTTGAAAGTGTGCTGGCGAAGATGTGTGAGCCTCAGGTGGCCATTGTATCCCTGACGATTACCGAAAAAGGCTATTGCCACTCGCCGTCCACCGGCGAGATACAGCTGGAGCATCCGCTGATCGCGGCGGATATTCTGAATCCGCACCAGCCGAAATCTGCGCCGGGCGTTATCGTTGAAGCCCTGGCGCGGCGCAAAGCTGCAGGCTTGCCGGCATTCAGCGTGATGTCCTGCGATAATATGCCGGAGAACGGTCATGTCACGCGCAATGTGGTTTGTGCCCTGGCGCGCGCAATTGACGGCGATCTCGCCGACTGGATTGCGCAACAGGTGACCTTCCCGTCGACGATGGTTGATCGCATTGTGCCGGCGGTGACGGCCGACACGCTGGATAAAATTGAGCAGTTGACCGGCGTGCGCGATCCGGCGGGCGTTGCCTGTGAGCCGTTCCGTCAGTGGGTCATTGAAGACAACTTTGTGGCGGGTCGCCCGGCGTGGGAACTCGCGGGGGCCGAACTGGTCGCTGACGTCGTACCTTTTGAAGAGATGAAACTGCGTATGCTCAACGGCAGCCACTCTTTCCTCGCCTATCTGGGATATCTGGCCGGCTATCAGCATATCAATGACTGTATGCAGGATCAGAATTACCGCCGTGCGGCGCGCAGCTTAATGCTCAGCGAACAGGCGCCGACGTTGAAAGTCCAGGGCGTTGATCTGGAACGTTACGCCGGGCTTCTCATCGACCGTTACAGCAACCCGGCACTGAAGCACCGCACCTGGCAGATTGCGATGGACGGCAGCCAGAAACTGCCGCAGCGGATGCTGGATTCCGTGCGCTGGCATCTCGCGCAGCGTACCGACTTCAGCCTGCTGGCGATGGGGATCGCGGGCTGGATGTGCTATGTCGGCGGCGTTGATGAGCAGGGACAGGCGATTGAGATCTGCGATCCGCTGCTGCCGGTGATTCAGCAGGCGGTCCAGAACAGCGCTGAGGGGCCGGAACGGGTGAAAGCGTTGCTGGGTATCGAAGCCATCTTTGGCCGCGATTTGCCGCAGAACGGTCGTTTTGTCGATGCCGTAACGAGCGCCTGGCTGTCGTTGAAAGCGCGGGGCGCGAAGGCGACCGTTGCGGCCTGGGCCCAGACTCACTAGCGGCACCCGTCCCGCTCGACCTTGTGGAACAATATTAAGACACCCATCCGGGTGTCTTAATTTTTGCAATCACGTTCGTTAACATCCTGGCAGGGCGTTTTCTTCGGCGGTAAAAATATTTATTGTGGCTTTTATACAAATATTGATCGAGAACATTGAATATACATAACTTTAGCTATCCAGAGCTAACTATATATAATTGATGTTTATTTTAATGAATATGCCAGATTACAGGGTTATTAGTTGTGTGGGACTGAAAATAAATATGTCATGATGTGCGCAGTGAAATTAAGTACTTCGGAAAAAGGAGCTGCATATGTACAAGAAAATTCTCTTGCCGGTCGATGTATTTGAAATGGATTTGAGTGATAAAGCGGTTCGTCATGCTGAGTTCCTGGCGTCGGCTGAAGAGGGCGAAATTACGTTATTAAACGTATTGCCAAACAGCAGTCGTTCCGTTTTACGCGGCTTCGCTGCGGATATTCAGAAATTCGAAACCTTTATGAAAGCAGAGTCAGAAAAGAAAATGCAGACGCTGTCCCGTCTGTTCTCGATTCCGGCTGAGCGGATTCATACCCGGGTAGTATTTGGCAATGTCCGCGATGAAATACTGGCTATCGGCAATGCCGACGAGTTTGACGTGATTGTTGTTGGCTCACGCACACCGGGCCTATCCACGCATCTTCTCGGCTCGAACGCCGAATCAATTCTGCGCTACGCAAAAATACCGGTGCTGGTTGTCCGTTAGCGTATTTAGCCATCAGGGCGGCAGCGTTGCTGTTTATTTGGCTGCCGCCGAAATCATTTACTCTTCACTAAACCAGTCGCGATTTTCCTGACGAATTAATAATACCGATTCACTGATTTCATGCAGGTGAATATTCATCGCGGTGCCGACCGCTTCCGCATCACGATTTTCCAGAGCCTGAAAAATTTGATGGTGTTGGCGCAACAGCATCTCCGGCGAGGTAATGTGATCGAGGCTCATGTAGCGGACCCGGTCAATTGTCGCTTTAATATTCTCGACGGTATCCCACGCCAGCTGACAGTCGGCAATCAGCGACAGTTTTTGGTGAAATTCATCATCCAGCTGAAAAAAATCATTTAACTGCTGACGCTCAACCGCAATACGCTGCTGGTTAAGATTTTGCTCAAGCTGATAGATTTGTTCGGCGGTGATCATTCCGGCGGCACGGCGCACCACGGCGCATTCGATAGCCTGGCGAACGAAACATCCGTTGCGCACCTGAGACAGTGAGATCTTATTGACATAGCTGCCGCGCTGCGGGCGAATTTGAATAAGACCATTCTCAGCCAGTTTGATAAAAGCCTCACGCACCGGTTGGCGGGAAACGCTAAAACGCACAGACACTTCTTTCTCAGACAGCGGGGTACCCGGCGGGATCAAACAATGAACGATATCATGGCGAAGGATACGATAAATTTGCTGGTTTACAGGCTGTGTCGGATTAAGTTGCAATTCTGCGGCCATTGATGGTTACTTTTATTGGGGGATATGCGCTATTTTACGCGTTATTTGTCCATTCGCCCATACCCGGCCGCAAAGCGGCCGGGCTGCCGGTTTTAGCCCGCGCGATGGACGCTCAGGCCGGCAAAGCTTTGGCTGACCGGCATCATTTCCAGCGTGTTGATATTGACATGCGCGGGCAGGGTGGCGACCCACCATACCGCTTCGGTCACATCTTCCGCTGTTAATGCCTGGGTATTCTCGTAGGCTTTACTCGCTTTAGCATCGTCGCCTTTAAAACGGACGTTAGAGAACTCAGTACCGCCGACCAGGCCGGGCTCTACATCGGTCACTCGAATGGCTGTACCGTGCAGATCGGTACGCAGGTTCAGGCTGAACTGACGCACAAAGGCTTTGGTCGCGCCGTAGACGTTGCCGCCGGAATAAGGCCAGCTGCCGGCGGTGGAACCGATATTAATAATATGACCGCGGTTACGCTCAACCATACCCGGCAGCACGGCACGGGTCATATAGACCAGCCCTTTGTTGTTGGTGTCGATCATGTCTTCCCAGTCTTCGACGCTGGCTTTGTGCGCCGGCTCAAGGCCCAGCGCCAGACCGGCGTTATTGACCAGCACATCGATGGCCTGCCACTCGGCCGGTAGTCCGGCAATCATCTCTTCAATCGCGGCACGGTTGCGGACATCCAGCTGCGCGGTGTAGAGATTCGCGCCCAGCTCATCCTGCAACGTTTTCAGGCGCTCTTCGCGACGCCCGGTGGCGATCACCTTGTGACCATTAGCGATAAAACGGCGAGTCATGCTTTCACCAAAACCTGCTGTTGCCCCGGTAATCAGAATAATCATTATCGCTCCTGTCAATGTTCTCATCATGCCCCAGCCGTCTTATGTCGGGGCTTTCCATACCGTCTTGCTTAATATTTTGCGTAAAAACGGTTCGCCGGCGTATTGCTGCGCGCCAAAGGACCCAATCCGGAGAAAAAGATTAAACAATGACGATAACCGCTCGTTACCAGCACTGTAGCTACAAAAGAAAAGAGAGTCTACATCCGTGGAACAAGCAATACGTTTCCAAAACAGGTAATTGCGACGGCGAGCGCGGATGAGCGCCTTTCCGCCGGGATAAACATCGCTGTGGCAAGAGTGGGCGAACCGGCGCTGTTGGCTAACGGAAAAGAGGTGGCCGGCTGGTCAGTTATGCGAAACTTGTGGAAAAATAAACAAGAAAGCATTCATGGCATGAATTGATCATCGACGACATTATGGGGATTGTTATTCTGCCGCCACACGACAGAAGAGCACAGGATTGACACCTAAATCCTTGTCGCGCCGGCCCGTTGCGGCGGCGCTTTTTTGCCTGAGGAGGGTTCCGATGAACGAATGGGAAGAAGAAGAGAGCATTCCGACGCACGCCACCATAATCAGCACGGCAATCGATATTCTTGGCGTAACGGGCGCGCTGCTGGTGGCCGGCGTTTTCTTTTTTTTGTTATGACCGCATTCGGGTAGCGCCACTCGCCAGCAGGCGGAAATCATTGCGGTCAATCAATGAGTTGCCTAATCTTACTGGATTACCGAGTCCAGGAGACGATGATGGCCGACAATAACCCCTTTTTGCGCGTCAGTCTGTTGCCTTATCAGGCACCCCAGTTTGATCTGATTGACGATACCCATTACCGACCGGCCTTTGATGAAGGCGTTCGCCGTCAGCGGGAAGAGATTGCCGCGATAGTAAATAATCCGGCGCCGGCGGACTTTGCCAACACGCTGGTCGCGCTCGAGCAGAGCGGGCAGCTGCTGGCGCGCGTTACCCGGGTATTTTTTGCCATGGCCGGGGCGCATACCAACCCGACGATCCAGGCGCTTGATGAGCAATTTTCTGCTGAGCTGGCGGATCTGGGAAATGATATCTGGCTTAACGCGGCGCTATTCGAGCGCGTGAAGCAGGTATGGCAGCAGCGTGACACCTTGCCGCCAGATAGCGAGTCCCGCAGGCTGCTGGTGATCACCTGGCAGCGTTTTACGCTGGCCGGTGCGACCCTGGCCGATGCGCAAAAAACAGAGCTGCGGGCTTTGAATACCCAGGCTGCGGCTTTGCAGAGTCAGTTTCAGCAGCGGCTGCTGGCGGCGGTTAAATCCGGCGGTCTGGTGGTTGACGACCCGGAGCAGTTAGCCGGACTCAGCGATGAAGAGATTGCTGAAGCCGCAGATGCCGCGCGGGAAAAAGGGCTGAGCGATCGCTGGCTGCTGCCTTTGCTGAACACCACCCAGCAACCGGCGTTACTCGCCTTACGCTGCCGCCAGACGCGTGAAAATCTGTTTGCTGCCGGCTGGAAACGCAATCAGAAGGGCGATGCGAATGATACCCGCGAGCTGGTGCTTCGCCTGGCGGAGATTCGCGCCCGGAAAGCGGAACTGCTGGGCGTGGCGGATTACGCCAGCTGGTCGATGGCCGACCAAATGGCGGCAACGCCCGAGGCGGCATTTGCGTTCATGCGTCGGATAGCCCCGGCCGCCCGGGCAAGAGCGGAACGGGAGCTGGCGGATATCCAACGGGTGATTGATGGTGAGGGCGGCGGTTTTAAGGCTGAAGCCTGGGACTGGTTGTATTACGGCGAACAGGTGCGCCGGGCGACATTCGCCATCGATGAAGCCCAGTTAAAACCCTACTTCTCCCTCGACCGCGTTTTAGAGGATGGCGTGTTCTGGACGGCGTCGCAGTTGTTTGGTCTGCGCTTTGTCGAACGGTTTGATATTCCGGTTTATCATCCGGACGTCCGGGTATGGGAAATTTTTGACGCCAACGGGGAAGGTCTGGCGCTGTTTTACGGCGACTACTTCTCGCGGGATTCGAAAAGCGGCGGGGCGTGGATGGATGTCTTCGTTGAACAATCCACGCTGCTCGCCCGGCATCCGGTGATTTACAACGTCTGCAACTACCAGAAACCGAAGGCCGGCCACAGCGCGCTGCTCTCCTGGGATGAGGTCATCACCTTATTCCATGAATTTGGTCACGCGCTGCACGGGCTGTTTGCCAGTCAGCGTTACGCCAGTCTGTCGGGGACCAATACGCCGCGCGATTTTGTTGAGTTTCCGTCGCAGATCTTTGAGCACTGGGCCAGTCAGTCTCAGGTGTTCGCCCACTATGCGCGCCATTATCAGACCGGGGAAGCGATGCCGGATACGCTGCGTGAGCGGATGCTGCGCGCGGCGAAGTTTAATAAGGGCTATGACATGAGCGAGCTGCTGGCGGCGGCGCTGTTGGATATGCACTGGCATAGCCTCTCGTCGGCAGATATTCCGCGCGATGTCGATAGCTTTGAAGCGCTGGCGTTGCGTCAGGAGCAGATGGACCTCGCCGCGGTACCGCCGCGCTACCGTAGCAGCTACTTCTCGCATATCTTCGGCGGCGGCTATGCCGCAGGTTATTACGCCTACCTGTGGACGCAGATGCTGGCCGATGACGGCTATCAGTGGTTCGTGGAGCAGGGCGGGTTAACCCGCGAAAACGGCCAGCGCTTCCGCGAGGCGATTTTGTCCCGCGGTAACAGTACTGATTTAGCAGAACTTTATCGCCAGTGGCGCGGGCACGATCCGAAGATTGAGCCGATGCTGGAAAACCGCGGACTGAGTGCATAGGCTAACCGTGTGTCGGAAACAGAACCGGGCCTGAGGCCCGGTTTTTTGTCCACCTTTTGTACCTCAACATCGCTCATGCATGTCGGCGGTATGGGGAAAATCTTGTCCGCAGGCCGATAGATTCACCCCCGGGGACAATGACATTTTCTCTCTCCGTCACTCCTCGACCATCCACATATCAGCCTCTTCAAACATTTCCTGCACAGCACGGCTGATTTGTTCTTTTTCGTGCTTGCTGGCATCGGTGTTAATTGCCGGTAGCGTCATCATCGGCTTTACACGCACATCAGCATCGGGAAAGATACGGTGAATTCGCTTCGATAGTTCAGCTGCAATCGTCTCTTTCGCCCCGGGAAGGCCCTCAAAGTTCCGTTTGTCATAAATCAGTTCCACAAACATATTTCATCTCTCAGCGTTAATTGTTGGCGCTATTTTTACTGTATTTGCATACAGTATCAAGTTGCGTGGACGACGGGAAGGCTAATAGCGCGATGCAGCGATGGTTTGTTGTGTGTCGCTGGCGAAACCGTCACACGGTTCGTCGCGAAAAGAGCCGCTGATTAAACGTAGCCAGACGTTGGCAAACAGAATCGCCCGGTGTTATCTCTTCTTCATCCTGCAGACCTCTTGCGGCGCTGTCCTTAGTGACGCCCTGCGCTCTGAACGACGTTGTTAAACAACTAAATATTAACTCTTTGTAATTAATATTTTTTTTGCTGTTTATTTGCCCCCGCTTAGACGAGAATATCCTCCCCGATAATGAAATGGCTGAAAAGGATCCGCTATGTTAGAAAAATACTTTCAATTTGATGGCGATAGTGGCGACGCGGCTATCGAGAAACATAAGCGTCTGCTCGCTGTTCAGGCGGCATTAGAAATTTCGAAAGCCGCCGTCTCTTCATCAACCGCGAATTCCGGGATTCGTAGCCAGATGGATTTACGCAATGTGGCTCAGGAAGTCGCTTCCTTAGCCGATGCCATTCAGGATGCGCTCGAAGGTTACGAGGAAAACTAATCCCGGCCATCGCTGCGATCTCTCCGCGTCAGGCCTCGCGTTTGCGAGGCTTTTTTACGTCTGAGGTTTTGTCCGGGGATGTTCCGGATGGCGAGCGATCGCTGACCGGCTAGGGTCTTTTATCGTCTTTGGACCAGTGCCTGACCAGCGTTTCACCGATGGCCGCAATCTGTTTATTGCGCTCATCCATTGAGGCCGGGGTTGCGGTTAAATAAATCACCACGATGCGCGCGGCTTTACCGTCCGGACCGAGAGCGGCGATGATTCCGCGCGAGCCGCGATTGCCGGCTCCGGTCTTATCGGCAATAAACCAGCCCGCCGGCAGCGCAGAGCGCAACAGCGGCCCCGCAACTTTGTCCTCTACCATCCAGCGTTGCAACTGCTGCTGCGAGGCGGGGGAAAGCACGCGGCCGGTCAACAGATTTCGCAGTGTCCTGGCCATCGCTTCCGGAGTCGTCGTATCACGCACATCGCCCGGCCGCGCTTCATTGAGTTCCGTTTCCCACCGGTCGAGTCGCGAAGTCTGGTCGCCGCTGTGGCGCAGGAACGTGGTCAGCCCCTGCGGGCCGCCGAGAGTGGTCAACAGCAGGTTTGCCGCCGTATTATCGCTCAGGGTAATGGCGGCCGCGCACAGTTCGCCCACGGTGAGCCCATCGGCAAGATGCTTCTCCGTCACCGGCGAGTATTCCACCAGATCCTGCTGCCGGTAATGGATACGGCGATCGAGCTGTTCTTCACCGGTATCGACGCGCGACAAGACTGCGCCGCAGAGCAGCACTTTAAAGGTGCTCATCATCGGGAAGCGTTCGCCAGCGCGATAGCCGGACAGCAGTTGGCCGGAAGCTAAATCCAGTTCGGCGTAGCCGACCCGGCCCTGCAGCTGGCTTTCGGCTTGTTTAACCGTCGTCACCGTGGCTTCATGCGCCCAACCGGGGAGCGCCAGGGCGGCTAACAATGGCAGAAGGGCGAATCGATATTGACGCATAGCGGAATGTTTCCCTGCAGGTTGTTGTCCACAAGTCGATCTGGCGGGTTTTGCGGACGTCACGGAAAATAAACAAAAAATAAAGACAAATAAGAGTTATGAAGATTCACAATTTCTCTTTTTTCCTTCATCATCTGCCAGCTTTTACCAGTAATAATCAATGCTTAGCTCACTATATGAAAGAGTTTTTTTCATTCAGGCTGGTATGAACTATAAGAATGTACTGAAGGTTGTATAAATGCTCTACGCCGTCGGCAATCACATATTAACCATTGATCCATCCGGGAGGAACATGGTGGACCCGCTAATTAAGGTCATGCTGGTGGGGGGAAAGGCGGATGGCCTGTTGGTCAGCGTCGCCGGTACCGCGACGGAACTGTCCGTCACCGCCGCGCAGTATGGCGCGAAATCTGGCAATCCGCTGAGCTATCGGATTGTTTCGCAAACGATCGATGATGAGCGCTACTTTTTCGGTGTGTTTAGCGAAACCCATGACGATGCTGACAAGCTCAAACGCGTGGCCCTGACCCGAGGCATGAAAAAGTCTCTCCGCTGAGTGCGTCCTTGCCGGACGATTGACCTTCGTCCGGCCTGACCGTGTTATCATTCCCCTTGTTTGCCACTGCCGCAGCACGGAGTTTTTTCATCGGGAGCACCATGATTCACCATATCCGCATACAAAATTTCAGGTCGGTCAGGGATATCGAACTGGAACTGGGCGCGCTCAATATCGTGTTTGGGCCGAATGGCTGCGGCAAGTCCAACATCTACAAAGCGATTCACCTGTTAACCGCCTCCGCGGACGGCAAGTTCTCAAGCTATATCAGCGAGGAGGGCGGCCTGGAAAATGTGATGTGGTCAGGGCGAACGGCACCGACGGCGCGCCACCCGCGTCGGCTGCAAATTTCCTGTCTGACCGCGGAGTTTGACTATGAGCTCCAGGTGGGTTTCCCGGAAAAGCTGCCTTATCCCACTCAGTTTATGCTCGACCCGATTGTCAAAGAGGAGTCCATCTGGCTGGCGGGATTCTCCCGGCGACCTTCTGCCAGGGTGCTGCAGCGGAAAAACCAGGCCGCGTTCCTGCTCGATGTCAACGGCGAGAAAAATACCTTCACCGACACGATTTATGAAAACGAGTCGATCTTTGGTCAACTGGGCGAGCCGCACCGCTTCCCGGAAGTTTCTCGCGTCCGGGAAACGATGCGCCAGTGGCGTTTCTACCATGAATTTAATATCGGCCGACATTCGGCGCTCCGACATCCGACGGTAGGTTATCGTTCACCGGTCCTCGACAGCGACGGGCATAATCTTGCCGCCGCTTTTCAGACGATTGTCGAAATTGGCGCCGAAGCGCTCCTGCACGAGATTCTGGCCGCCGCTTTTCCGGAGTGCACGTTCTTCTGCGAAAACGAAAACTCGCGTTTCTCGATTAAGATGCGGCGCAACGGGGTGTTTCGCCCGCTGCTGGCGGCGGAAATGTCGGACGGCACGCTGCGTTTTTTATGTCTGGCGGTAGCGCTGTTGAGCCCGCGTCCGCCGGCATTCCTGGCAATTAACGAACCGGAAAACAGCCTGCATCGGCAGATGTTCCCGGCGCTGGCCAGACTGATTGTCGAGGCCTCCCGCTATAGCCAAATCTGGTTGACCAGCCACTCTGCCGAGCTGGCGGCACTTATCTCCTCGCAGGCCGAGAGCCGTCTATATGAGCTGGAAAACAGCGACGGCGAGACGCGAATCAAAGCTGCAGCCGCCGGATAATGGTAGCGGCCCGTCCTGCGTAACGGGCTGCTAATTTGCGGTTTACGCGGCGTTGTTATAGCCGGCGGTCGGCAGCAGCGTTTTACTGCCTTTCAAGGTGAACAGTGAGATCACGGTAAAGCCCAGGGTAATCGAACCCAGAATCAAGTAAGCCTGGTGGAAGCCGACGGTGTCGTACATGCGGCCCACCCATGCCGACAGCACCACGCCAGAGAGCTGTTTCGATAAGTTAAAACCGATCAGAAACAGGGTGGCGGACAGTTTCGGGTTAAAGGCCGAGGAAATATATTTAAAGGTGCCGACCAGCAGGAACGGAACTTCAAACATATGCAGCATTTTTAAGATCACGACCTCGACCGCCGTCGTGGCGAATGAGGAGCCGAGAATACGCACGGACATAATTATTCCGGCGGTCAGCAGCGCATTTTTCGCCCCGATACGGTTCACAATAGCCGGGGCGCAGAACATGATCAGCGCATTCAGCAATTCGCCGCCGGTGGTGACGAAACCAAAGACTTCAGTTCCGCGCTGCGGATCGGCAAAAAAGCCTTTAAAAAAGTTAGCAAACTGCTGGTCGAATACGTCATAGACGCTGGCGACGCCGACCACATAGATAATAAATCCCCAGAATCGCGGCATTCTCAGCAGCTCAGCGGCGACGCGCAGAGAAAACGCCTGACGGTTTGCCCCTAAGGCGTCCATCACCTGGGCGCTGTTGCTGCTTTCCGGACGGGAGAACCACAGCAGCACCCCAAGCACCAGCGCAAAGCCGGAGGCGATCCAGAAGGTGATATTGGGATCAATACCAAACAAGATGCCGGTGATTGACGCGCAGAGCGCCCAGCCGACACAGCCAGCGACGCGAACCTTGCCGTATTCGAAACGGTTGGCGCGACTGACCCGCTCAATATAGGCTTCGACCGCGCCGGAACCGCTGGAGAAGACAATTCCCAGATAGAGTCCCCCCACCAGCGCCCCGGCGATAATATTGACCTGCAGCAGCGGCGAGAAGACAAAGATAAAGAACGGGGCAAACAGAATTAATAAGATGGTGATGGTCCACAGCAGGTGTTTACGCAGTCCCAGCTTATCGGATATCAGGCCAAATATCGGTTGGCAAATAATGGCAAACAGCGAAATAGCAGAGAAGACAATCCCGGTTTCCGTTTTAGTTAAATGGTTTACATCCGCCAGCCACACCGGAAAAAACGGGAAATAGGCCGACATAATGAAGTAGTAAAAGAAAAAGAACAGCAGGAAATAAACAAAATTATGCCGTTCGCGTGGCGCCAGTTCAGAGAATTTCATAGAGATGTTCCAGGGTTATTATACTCGTCATCATTCCAGCTGCCTGTTATTGGCGGCACGCCGTTCCCTTCGTGATACTCGCCATTCCTGGCCTTCGGCGCGGATTCTGTCCATTTCCGCCACGCTGCATCCCGAATATGCGGGTATAGCCGTTTTAAAGGGGGGCGAGAGCCCCCGTTGAGGGTTTAGCGTAAAGACAGCGAGAGCTGGTACTGCCAGCGGGTCCCGAGCAGCAGCCACTGCGGCAGCACGCTTGGTGTCCACGAATCGTCGCCGCCGACGCCCATATGCGCGCCGTCGAGAGTGATCCAGACGCCTTTTTCCGGGGTCATCCGGTGCCAGTGATCGGTTTCCATGAGCTGCGCGGTGCTGTAGGGCTGAACCGAGAAGTGGAAGTCACCGGTCACGTGCCAGCGCCCCCAATCCAGCGCTTTGTTGTCGCAGCGCAGGCCGTTTTCCGTCGGGAAAATATAGGGCGTGCTCATCGCTTCCAACGGAAGCTGCCAGCGGGCGAAACAGGCGCTGCTCTTCCGGTCAGGGTAATTTTCATGCGGCCCGTAGCCGAGCCAGGAGACCGGCGACCGCTGGTCCGGGACCTGGAAGTGAAGGCCCACGCGCGGCAGCGGCGGCAGCGTGCCGGCCCGCTCTCCCCTCACCGCCAGATGCAGATGGCCATCGCTATCAAAGGTCATCCGCCACTGACTGACGATGACCACTTCATCGCCGCGCAGATAGTGCCAGCGGCTGTCGATGATGATCTCATGTGCCAGGCGCTGCGCGGTACAGTCAACGCAGCGCGCGTCGAGCGCATAGAGTCCGGCGCTTTTCCAGCGTTCAACCCAGGCGTTGGGGTCGATACGATCCGTTTCACTCACGCCGATATCGTTGTCCAGCGGAGCGCGAACGAACTGGTCGCGCAGCGGAGACAGCAGCTGCTCTATGCCTTCCGCCAGCCAGTGAGTTAACAGACCGCTCTGACGATCGATAATCCATTGCTGAGATCCCTGGCGGACGCTGAAGGTCTCATCATCGACGGTCAGCTCCGGAGCCGGGCCGACGGCGGCGGGCGCGGGTAAGGCCAGCGGGGCGGCGAGGGCGAACTGCGCCCAGGCCACGCGGTGCCCGGCGTCAGACCACGCCGTCGCCTGCGGCTGGACAACTTCCAGCGTCAGCCAGACCTCCCTGGCGCCTGCCGGCAGGGTCACCTGGTCGCACAAGGTAAAATCTTCCTCGCCCTGCGGCGCGAGGTTCAGCGTCAGGCTGCCGCTGGCGACGGTTTCACCGGCGGACTGCACCTGCCAGTTCAGCACTTCATTATCGCTGGCACGGAACAGGTATTCGCTGACAACGCTGACCCGCAGCGGGGAGTGCGCCAGCAGGGAAAACTGGAAATATTGCTGGGCATGTTTCGCTTCAATCAGCGAAGGATGAGGGCGGCGATCCGGGAACACCAGCCCGTTCATGCAGAACTGCCGATCGTTTGGCGTGTCGCCAAAATCCCCGCCGTAGGCCCAGCCCACGCTGCCGTCCTCGAAGGTCTTTTCAATTGCCTGATCCGCCCAGTCCCAGATAAAGCCGCCCTGCAGGCGCGGATATTCCCGGAAGGCCTGCCAGTAATCGGCAAAATTACCGAGGCTGTTGCCCATCGCGTGCGCGTATTCGCAGAGAATCAGCGGTCGCTGTTCGCCGGGCAGGCCGATCCACTTTTTAATGCCCCATTTGGGCACGGCGGGAATCAGCTGATCGCGTTCCACGCGAGCGTACATCGGGCAGATAATATCGGTCGCCGTGCTGTCGGCGCCGCCGCCTTCGTACTGGACCGGCCGCGTAGGATCTTCGCGTTTCAGCCAGTGATACATGGCGTCATGGTTCGCACCGCAGCCGGACTCGTTCCCCAGTGACCAGATAATAATCGACGGATGGTTACGGTGGCTTTGCAGCATCCGGGTGACGCGAGCGCTGTAGGCCGGCAGCCAGGCAGGATCGTCGGACAGGCGGTTCATTGGCACCATGCCATGGGTTTCGATGTTCGCCTCATCGACCACGTACAGGCCGTAGCGGTTACACAGTTCATACCAGCGTGCGGCGTTGGGATAGTGCGAACAGCGCACGGCGTTAAAGTTATTCTGCTTCATCAGCAGAATGTCCTGCAGCATATCCTCTTCGGTCACCACCTGGCCGCGCTGGTGGTGGTGCTCATGGCGGTTCACTCCGCGGATAAGCAGCGGTTTGCCGTTGAGCAGCAGCAGGCCGTTGCCGATCTCCACCCGGCGAAAGCCGATGTCCCAGGCTTCAGCTTCAACCAGATCTTCGCCGCGCCACAGGGCAACCACGGTGCGATAGCAGTGGGGCGTTTCCGCGCTCCATTGCCGCGGTTTTTCCACCGCCAGGACCAGCGTTGCCCGTTCGGCATAATGGCCCCGTTCATCAACTGGCGCAGAACCTGGCCGCTGGCGCCGGCGGGCAATCAGCTGCTCGCCGTCCCACAGACTGACTTCAGCCTCCAGCCCGGCCAGCTGCTCATCAGCGGCGGAGATGGCCAGATTGACCTGTAGTTCGCCGTCGCGATACAGCGCATCCAGCTGCGGGGAAATCTGCACGTCGCTGAGGTGCTGCTTTGGTTTGTTCAGCAGCCACACCGAGCGGAAAATCCCGCTCATGCGCCACATATCCTGATCTTCCAGCCAGCTGCCCGCGCTCCAGCGCATGACCATCACACACAGGCGGTTTTCTCCCGCCCGCAGATAGGGGGTCAGGTCGAAAGCAGCCGGCAGCCGGCTATCCTGGGAGTAACCGACCCACACGCCGTTACACCACAGGTGAAACGCCGAGTTAACGCCGTCGAAAACAATCTGCGTCAGGCCATCGGCCAGCCAGTGTTGCTCCAGGGTGACGTTGAGCGAGTACAGGCCGGTCGGGTTCTCTTCCGGGACCCGCGGCGGCGTCGTATCAATGGGATAACGGACGTTGGTATAGATCGGCGCATCGTAGCCTTCCATCTGCCAGTTAGAGGGCACCGGCGTGCTGCGGCTGGTGTCGAGATCGCGCTCGATCCAGCGGCCATCGACGGCAAACGGGCTGGGTGCCCAGCAAAATTGCCACTGCCCGTCGAGCAGGCGGAGGCGGTCGGAAGGGCGGTTGTCCCGGGCGTCGTCGAGCGATCGCCAACTGGCAAACGTGGGGTGAGCCGCTAAGCGATTAAGGTGAGTAATGGTCTGATTTTGCCAGTCTTCACGGGCCAGCACGTCCTGAAACGTCAACGAGCGAACCGCGTTTGAGTCATGTTGTTGCATAGGCATACCTGACGGATAAGTGGAAAAAATGTCATTCGCTAGACAAGGATGATGTTGTTATCAGATATTTTCTATCAGGCCGCAATAATGGCGAAAATGAAACCGACTCACGATCACGAAACTGCAGAATCAGAGCTGATTTTTGTCGTCAGTTAGACATAAAATGTTAGCGGACGACATTTAACGTAATCAGACGAGTTTTGCGCAGACAGGGGGGATTATGCAGCGGCGTTCAGCAACCTTAGACGATGTGGCACACGAGGCCGGCGTTTCACAGCAAACGGTCTCCCGGGTGCTGAATCGTCCCGATGTCGTCTCCGCGCGGACTCGCGAGAAGGTGATCCGCGCGATGCAGGCGCTGCATTATGTGCCCAACCGATCGGCGCAGCTGCTGGCGGGGAAAGCCGCACCTTCAATCGGGCTGATTACGGCGTCACTGACGCTACACGCGCCGTCGCAAATCGCCTCGGCGGTAAAAAGCCATGCCGGGGCTCATCAGCTGGAAGTGTCCATCGCCATGCCCGAACGCAGCGATTACGCTTCTCTGCAGACCCGGTTGGATGAGTTTCGTGCTCAGCATATTCGCGGCGCGATTATCAGCCTGCCGCTGGAGAGCAGCATCGCGGAACGGCTGGTGAAGGAAAATCCGGATATCGCCTGTCTGTTTCTTGATGTGTCGCCGGAGACCGAAGTCTCCTGCGTGCGCTTTGATCATCGTGACGGCTGCGGCGCCTGCGTTCGGCATCTCTGGGAACTCGGCCATCGCGAATTTGGCCTGCTGGCCGGTCCGGAAAGTTCGGTCTCTGCCCGGATGCGCCTCGGTAGCTGGCGGGAGACATTGCATCGCCTGGGCGTAAGCCAGGCCGTGACGGTTTTCGGCGACTGGAGCGCCGCCAGCGGCTGGCAGAAAACCTTTGAACTGCTCCACCTGCAGCCGCGGCTCAGCGCCATCGTCGTGGCCAATGACCAGATGGCATTAGGGGTACTTAGCGCGCTGGCGCAGCTTAATCGTACCGGTAACAGCGCTGTTTCGGTCACCGGCTACGACGATACGGCGGACAGTCTTTACTTTCAGCCGCCGCTGACGACCGTGGCGCAAAACTTCGATTTGCTGGGGAAACGGGCGGTGGAGCTGCTGATCCAGCAGATGGCGGCGCCGCAGGTGCCGATCCGCGAACTGCTTCCCACCCGGTTGATTGTCCGTCAGTCAACCTGGCCTCGTGAGGGGGAGTATCCGCGCGATCCGCTGATTGCGCAGCTCAAAGCGCTGGTGGATAAACTGTAAGCAGATGTCGGTTTAACTTTCATTGAAGATAACTATGCTAGCGTATGGCCAGGCGTAGAAGGAGAGGGAAAATGCCTCTACGTAAAATGCAAAACACAATCTATCCATGCAAGCATTTATTCACCGCCAGCTATCTGGCGGTTTTTTTTTGCCGCTATTCCCGCATCAGCTAGCGGAATTTTGCTTTATTCCGCCAGTTGCGCATTAAGCGCGCAGCCAACAGAATAAATACGCTGTTTTTCAGGGTGGTGGTGCGGCGGCTCTCGCGGGTTTTAGTTTCTTACCCAGCATAAAATGCTGCTGAAGAGGGGCGGCCATCCAGCTCTCTGTGCCGATAGAAATGGCGCAATCACCAGCGGATTATTGTCCAAATTTAAATTTAACTCTTTGTTACAGAAGGCTTTCATTTTGAGAGCAATAATCAAATCTCTTCTTTTGCACATTAAGGATAATTGATTGTGAATAAACTTTTCCGTAACACCCTGCTTGCCGTGGCGATGACCGCGGGTTTCTCCATGGCCGCACAGGCAGCCACCGCTGACGAAGTCCCGCCGGTTTCTCAGGACCCGGTGGTGCAGCACCTTAAGCTGAGTAACGATCAGGTGACAAAAATTAAGGGCCTGCATCAGGAATTTGAAACTAACGTCAACAATATCAAAATCGAAGGTTTCAAAGATGGCGCGCTGATCGATGTGATCCAGTCCGGCAAGTGGGATGAAGCGAAAGTGAAGCAACAGCTGGCCGCTTTTGGACAGTTAGATCAGCAGGTACGTTACTACCGCGTGAAATACTATTTTGGCGTCAACCAGGTGCTGACGCCGGAACAGCGTACCCAGGTTAAAAAAGATCTCCAGCAAGCGCTGAATTAATTGCAAACCCGCCAGCAATGGCGGGATTCTCTTTTTGCAGGATCGCATCACCCGCGACAGAACGAAAAATGAGCCATTATGAAGAGATTCCTGTTCATCGCTCTCAGCTTTCTCGCCTTTACCAGCCAGCCCGGCTTTGCGGGGAGTAAAACCGTGGTGGATTACGGCGTTGTGCAACAAAGTCAAATCATCACCAGCCAGGCCCGTAACCAACCGCTGCGAACGCTTGCCGCCGGCGCGGTTGGCGGGGCCATCGGCCACCAGTTTGGTAACGGGAGCGGGCAAACGGCGATGACGGCGGTGGGGGCGGTTGCCGGAGCCAGCGCGTCGCATCACCGGCAAACGCAGCGCCAGGCCGCCCGGCAGATCGAACTGACGATCAAAACGCAATCTGGCCAGCTAATCCAGGTGCTGCAGCCGTATGATGGTCAACTGACCTTCAATAAAGGCGACAAAGTTCGTATCCTGACCTCCGGTGCAAATACCAACGTCGATAAATCCGTTTAACGCACAGGCCGCCGGCGGATAAACGCAGGCGGCCTCTCTCTTTACCGCCTGTCGGTTGCGCCTTCACTGCTCACAAACAGAGGAAAAAAACCGCGCAACATCAGCCGTCTGTGATAGTATTGAGAATTATTATCAATATGGAGGCTGATGATGAAACTATCCCGGGCATTTCTGTTTGCCGGCTGCTGCCTGATATCAGCCTGTACCAGCCAGATGAAAGGCGTTGCGCCTCAACAGCTTGTCTCCACGCTACCCGATTATCCCTATTACGCTCTGGCCAACCATCTCGACGGGGAAGTGACGATCCGTTTTGATGTCGGGGCGAACGGTAAAGTGGAGAAAATGTGGATACTCACCTCTGAACCACAGCATCTATTCGATGATGCCGTCATTTCCGCCGCGGCAAAATGGCGCTTTGAGAGCAATAAGCCCTATAAGGGAATGACCAAAACCATCCGCTTTAAATTAAACAATGCCGGATAACGCTAATTCGGCAGCCGATCTCTCTGCTCCGGATTCACCCGGCAATCGTTCAGTATCTCTTTGCTGTTGGCCGTCCTTCGTCATTCAGTAAAACATCTGCGTGCCGGGACAGCGATGGCAAAGCAGGGGGCATGACCGTGCCTGAACGGCTGGACTCCCCGACGCCTCTTCATGGTAACGTGCGTTAGTTTGCCGCTATTTTGCGCTAAGAACAGGGTTAATGACGATTTTTGCCGGCGAGAAACGTATGCCGAGAGAAGGTAACGCATTGACCTGACGAGCAAAGAGATACGAATAAAAATTGTTCTCATAGACAAAAGTGTGATCGCGATCAATATGGCCGGTCGTGAGTAACATTAAACATAGCTAATGTATTCATTCTAAAAATAATCAGGTGGTAATCGATGGCTATCAAGGACTTCTTTGCACAAACGGAACCCGGGCGCCGGCGTTATGGCGTGGCAACAGGCGTTGGGATCATTGCGGGTATTATGTCGGCATTTGTGAAGTGGGGGGCTGAAGTTCCGTTACCGCCCCGTACTTTCTCCGGCGGCAGGGATGAATTTAATCCACCCTATCTTTTTTTACGTGATTACCTGGGGATTGATCCTACTCACACCGTTTATACCTTCTCAGAGCACATCATCAATCCGGTGATGGTGACGCATATTATTTTCTCGCTGGTATTTGCCATTGGCTATTGCGTGGTGGCAGAAGTTTTCCCCAAAGTAAAATTATGGCAGGGGGTATGGGCGGGTATTGTTGCTACTATCGCCGTTCACTGGATCTCTTTCCCTTTATTAGGTCTGACGCCTTCTCTGCTTAATATCCCCGCCGATGAATATATTTCGGAACTGGTCGGGCATATTTTCTGGTTCTGGGCGATAGAGATGATCCGCCGCGATCTGCGAAACCGTATCACTCATGAACCTGATGCTGAAGTTCCGCTGAATTCACCGTTCAGATAATTGCCGGAAAAGCGATGGCAATGACGGGCTCGCGACGGCGGGCCCGTTTTACGTCATCAGAGGAGTCTCAGGCGCAGACCTAAATCCTGGGGATAGGGATTAAAGTAGTTTTGCGTCAGCAAATAGCGGTCTGGAAATTCGCCCAGATAATGTTTGAGCAATGTCATCGGCGCGAGTATTGGCAGCAAACCGGCGCGATAGTTGAGGATCACCTCGCGAAGTTCGCCGCGCTGACGACTATTGAGCCGATCGCGAAAGTAGCCCTGGATATGCATCAGCACGTTGGTATGGTTTTTCCGCGAAGCGGGTTGTTTAAGAATCGCCATCAGCTTCGCGCGATAAGCGACAAAGAAGGCATCCAGATCTTCCCACTGGTGAAGGGAGGCAACGAAAGGCCCAATTTCGCGATAGCCCGCCTGGTCGTGCGCCAGCAGCTGCAGTTTGTACTGGCTATGGAAATCCAGGAGCGCACGGCGGCTAAGTCCCTGCGCTCGCAGGGTAGTTAACTGGTGCAGAGCGAAAACGCGCTCAACAAAGTTCTCCCGCAGCACCGGATCGTGCAGGCGGCCATCCTCTTCTACGGGCAGCCACGGGTAGTGCATCAGCAATTGCTGCGTGAAAAGACCCACTCCCTCTTTACGCCCACGGTGACCATTTTCGTCATACAGCCGCACGCGCTCCATACCGCAGCTGGGCGATTTAGCACAGACAACAAAGCCAGAGAGTGCATCCACGCGGGGGAGAAATGAGGCGCTAAATTCGGCCATTTTCTCCGTCACATCATCGTGGGGCGTTTGGCTAAAACGCATCTCAATGGCTCCTTCGTTGGTTTGCACCAGACGAAGAGCCGGGCGAGGAGCGGGCAGGCCGATGGCCATCTCCGGACAGACGGGTTTGAAGGCGACCCAATCCGCCAGTTCGTCCATGACAAAGCCCATACGTTTATGCCCGCCGTCAAAGCGTACGGCTGAGCCGGTTAAACATGCGCTGATGCCGACTGCGGGTTGCGTGTTCATGGTGCCATCCTCTTAGTGCATTGGTTGTAGGAAGAACAGGGGGACCACCGGTTGCCGGCCCGCGCGACGTCTTCACATACTTAAAACTTACACAATAACTAATATTTGTCCAAGTATTAGCGAGGATATTTATTATTATCTATTTAATTCAAGTGGTTATATTTAACGGTTTTCATCGGTCCTTTACCGTTAGGCGATGTACTAAAGTCCGGAGGACTCAATCTCTTTGACTGGTATCGGCGGTCGCGTCCGGCGAGATATCGCCGGAGGAAAGGGAGATAACGTCGAGGGCGCTGACCTGCTGCCGCCAGCATGCGATCTGTTTTTTGCGGGCAGCGGTCAGTGTTCCGGAGGTGACCAGCAGCCAGTTTCGCTGCGGGAAAACCTCGGGCGCCAGAGCCGCCGGCGGGACGGGAAGGAGATCGATACGCTGGCCCTGGCCGGTACGGGCGAGGGCCTCCAGCCAGATTTCGCAGGGGTCGGAGAGATGCCAGCCGGCTATCAGCCAGTTATCTCCCGGCGCTTTTTTATCGCCTTCGAGGCAAAACGAGGTATAGGCGATAATGATCCCGTCGAGAATTTCGCGCAGCGTCATCATTGTCGGGATGCGGGCAGACAGTTTACCGCGCAGCGGACGCAGTACTTTCGTAACCAGCTCCGGGCGCGGGGACTCGCGGCCTGCATCGTAGATTAGCTGGCGCAGGGCGTCGATTTTCCCCTCTTTAAGCCGCTGCAGCATGGTTTCCTGCAGGCTTGACCAGTTGTCAGTCCGCCTCGCGACGGGGCTATCCAGCAGAGGTTTCACCTGGCTGACGGGAACCCCTTTTTGAATCCAGTCGAGAATTTTGAGCGCCAGCTGAACATCATCATCACTGTACAGACGGTGTCCACCCTCTGTACGCCGCGGTTTGAGCAGGCCATATCGGCGCTGCCAGGCGCGAAGCGTAGTGGGGTTGATCCCGCAAAGCCGGGCAAATTCACCGATGGAGTAAGACATGAAGGAGACCTGATAAGAGAGAAAAGTCCCAATATACTATGAATTATTACCGGGTAAATGTTAAATGACCGATGCCCGCGTTGCCCTGCGCGGTCGCCGCGATTGCGCAGATGACATCAGGTTCCGCTCATGCCGCCGAACGGCGTTATTTCAACGTTCGCGATGACGTTAAATTCCGCTTCCTGCCACCGCGTTACTGTCGATTCCGGGCGCCCGTCGGTTATCGGTCTCCGCGAACAACCGCAGGCGCTTGCGCGGATCCTGAAATGGAATAAATTGATAATTTCACTGCGGCTTTAAGGTTTCGTTAATTAACCGCAACGATACTGATGAAATTAACTTTCCCGTAAACAAAGTGGTTAAATCATGAAAGACCGGTTATGTCAGGCGCTTCCCCATCGCGATACCCCTTTTTTTCGCGCGCTACATATCAGCGTCGCGATATTGGTTTTATTGCAGATTATTAACTCTGACTTCACTGAAAGTGAGGCCCTCGGCGAGGTTAGCCTGGCTGGGTTCGTGACCTGGTTTCACGTTATCTCCGGATTTACATTGATTGCTCTGGGGATTGTGATGCTTATCTGGATGCTGACACAGCGTGGTTTTCATTACTATTTTGCCTGGCTGAAGCTCGATTTTCGCGGCATGGTTGTCGATTTCAAGACGCTGATTTCATTACGTCTTCCTGACGCGCATGCCGGGGGAGTGGCGGCATTTATTCAGGGGCTGGGGGTTCTGGCACTGCTGGGCGTGGCTCTGTGTGGCGGGCTCTGGTTTGTGCTGAATACAGCGCTTGGTCCATCCTCTGCGTTGGCACATGATGTCCTGGGCTTGCATAAATTCCTGACCGTATTTATTGAGACATATTTCTGGGCCCACGGCGCAATGGGATTACTGCATATTTTCCTGAAAGTCCGCAGCCAAAGGAATAATCCCGTGACTGAATAATCATGTTACCGCGAGAAAGGGGCTTCATTATTGTGCCCGACAAAAAACGCCGTCAGGATTTTACCTGGCGGCCATGTGCGAGACGTGAATTGCGCATCAATATTTACGGCTTATATTGTAAATTCCATTCTTTCTTCAGAAGAGCATAAATACAGGTATTGTCATATCGTCGTTCGCCGCTGGCGGTCACAAACGAAACAAACTCTTTAAAACAGCCTTCCTGGCGCATCTGAAGACGTTCACAAAGTTTCTGAGAGGCCTGATTGTAGTCTTCAACATAGGCATACAAACGGCGGGCTTCTTTCGCCGTAAACAGATAGTGAAAAAGCGCGGAAACGGCTTCCGTCGCAAAGCCCTGACCCTCATAACGTTGATTAAAATGCCAGCCCACGGACCAGGTATTGTGGTCCGGCTCTTCGTCGTTGTCGGCAAACAGGTGCCCGATGAGCCGATCGCTTTCCTTGAGGCAAACTGCAAACTGGCTTGCGTCACTGGCCCTTTTGATGACGTCTTCCTTGGCTTGCGCAATGGAATTGAGCTTTTCATCCTGAAAACAGGGCACGCGAGGGGAAGACAGGTATTCCAGCAGCGGCAGGGCATCTTTTTCTTTAAAAGAACGAATAAAAAGTCGTGAAGTCGTCGCTACGATCATGATGGGATAAGTCGCCGGGATAAGTTTGTGCCTAAACTAACATTCATCCAGGGATTGCCTCAATGCCTTTCGAAAACGCTGAACATCTCTCCGGTTAATGATGCCCGGTTTATCTGCTGAAATATCGATGGGAATTGATGATGGCTGCAGAATCATCCAAAAATAAGAAAACATGAAATTGTTAAGGGTATAGCTTTGTCATATGTTTTAAGTGTCAACGTAATCTTAAGGAACAGTTATCATGTTTAAGCGTCGCACTCTCAAAACTGCACTTGCGGCGGTTATATCTCTTGTTGTTCTTGCTGCGCCGGTTTATGCCAACCCAGGAAACGGAAACGGCGGTGGGCATGGCAATGGCGGGGGGAACCACGGGAACAGCGGCAATCATGGCAACAGCGGAGACCATAGCAACCAGGGCCAGGGGAAATCGGCTGAGGATCATGGCAACCGCAAGAACTATGGGAAACCAGACCATGTTGACTCCGATATCAGCTTCTCGCGGGCGCGCTCCCTGGCAGTAAATTATGGTCTGGTGGGTTATAAGGCGCTCCCTCCGGGTATCGCCAGGAATTTAGTCCGGGGCAAGCCATTGCCTCCGGGGATTGCGAAGAAAACGCTCCCGGCATCCATGATTAACGATTTACCCTATTATCCAGGATATGAATGGCGTGCGGTGGGCCATGATTTGGTGCTGGTCGCATTAAGTACGGCCATCGTTACATCAATCATTAATGGTGTTTTTGACTAACGGTAAACCGTTTGCTCTGAGGCCCCGCAAATGCGGGGCTTTTTTATCCGTGAAACAGCAAAGGGCAGCCAGGGCGAAGCGTCTTACGAGCGGCTGATTTTGTCCTCATTGGCTTAACGGGAATATCCCGGTAACGTCTGCCTCTGGCACAAGGCGGGTATCGTGACCCGGGCCATTATTTACCCGCAGACCCGATCATAAGGTGGATGGGCTGACCCCAGAAATATCCGCTGTCAATGTCCCGAGGCCAGGTCGTGGCACAAGCGACCGAGTTGTTCCACAGCCTTCAAAAGATGGCGGGTGGGTTCATTAGCACCGTTCAAGCGCAGGAAGTTTTGCAGTTCTGCCGCCCCCGGGGAAAACAACGGTCCCGGACTGACGCCAATGCCAAGGGCGAGTGCGCGACGATGTACCTCCAGCGCATCTATCTTTGACGGAAGCTTTACCCAAATCAGAAAACCGGCTTCTGGAGCGGCTACCCGCGTGCCCGGTGGGAAGCTTGTTTCAACCTGTGCGATGATAGCCTGCATCCCTTGCGCAATGCGGAGCTTCAGCTGCCGCAGATGCCTGTCATAATCACCACTTGCCAGGATCTCGCTCGCCGCGGCTTCAATCAGGGGCGCGCCGGCCCACTCCCCGGCCATTCGAGCCTGCAATACCGTTGAGTGATAGCGTCCGGCTGCAATCCAGCCGATTCTCCAGCCCGGCGCCAGGGTCTTAGACAGTGAGCTGCAATAAATAACATTTCCGCACCTGTCGAAGGCTTTACACGCAGGCGGACGCTGCGCATCCCCGGCCAGATCGCCATACACATCGTCCTCAATTAAAGGGATGCCCATGCCGGCAAGCAGGGCCACCAGATCCCGCTTGCGCGCGACGGGCATGCTGGCACCTAACGGATTCTGCACCGTGGGTGAGGCAAGAACGGCCGCAGGACGGTGGCGCTGAAGGGCTTCTTCAAGCGGCGCCAACAGTAAACCTTCAACAGGGTCAGTGGGGATCTGTAATGCCTTCAGGCCCAGATCCTCCAACAGCAGGAGCGTGCCGAAGTAGGCAGGCTGCTCAATTGCCACGGCATCACCCGGTTGGCACACGGCGCGGAGAGCCAGGCGTAGCGCCTGGGTTGCCCCTGCGGTAATGATAAGGTCATCCGCGCCAAAAAGTGCCCCCCACTGTGCCGCGCGCGCGGCAATCTTTCTGCGCAGGTCTGCTCTCCCCGGGGGCAGGCTGTAGCTCTGCCCGCGCGCATCAAGCCGACGACCTGCAGTCTGCAATGCCCTTTGCAGAGTATCTACGGGAAGCCAGGCGGGATCCGGTAGCGCGGCGCCAAGCGGGACCAGGCGCGCCTCGGCGCTCCCGAACAATGAGCGGGCTATTGCGGACATGGTTACCGGCACGGGGACGGGTAAAGAGGCGGTGCCCGGCCTCTCCCCGGCGGAGATGATCTGGTGGACAAAGTAACCTGAGCGTGGTCGCGCGATAATCAGCCCCTCCGCCTCAAGATAACGTAGGGCCTCCAGCGCCGTGGGAAGACTGACCTGCTCGCGCTCGGCCAGTTTACGCGCGGAAATAATCCGATCTCCTGTGCGCAAAGCGCCTGAAGTCAGCGTCAGCCGCAGCAATTCGGCTATTCGGCGATAGTGGGGAGTCGGCGGGGACGGGTCGGACATCGTAATCTGTATAGTCTGATTTTTGATAAATCTGACTATACAGGCGATACGAGGCGCCATCTATAGTGTGGGCAACACAAACCAGCCAAGGAAGTCCCATGCACAGCGACAATTTTGATCTTTCCCTCTACTTCCGGCGCATAGGCTATAGCGGGCCTGCGGCTGCCGATACCGCCACGCTACAGGCGCTCATGCGCCACCAGCTCTTTGCGCTCCCCTTTGAGAATCTGGACGTACAGGCAGGTAAAATCGTTTCGATGGAGCCTGATGATATTGCCAACAAATTATTACAGCAGAGCCGGGGCGGCTACTGCTATGAACTCAACGGACTGTTTACGATGGCGCTGGAGACGCTGGGTATAACCTACCGTTTTGTCGCGGCGCGGCCAATGTTCTATCCCGCGCGCCGGCCTAAAACCCATATGGCGGTCATTGCTGAAGTTGATGGCCGTCAATGGCTGTGCGACCTTGGGTTTGGTAGCTACGGTATCCGCGCGCCGCTGGCCTTAGATGAACTGGATACGGACATCATTCAGGATTTTGATACGTTCCGGCTGAGTCGCGATGCGAGTGGAGACTATCTGCTTCAGGCCAGGGTTGACGGAGACTGGTGCGATCAATACGGTTTTGACCTGTCGCCTCAGGAATGGATTGATTTTGTTCCGGCCAATTACCTTAACTCCACGCACCCCGATGCGGTCTTTGTACAAAAGCTGCTTGTCATCCAGCATCGACCCGAGGGGCGCTATATTCTGCTGGGCAATATGCTTAAGACCATTACTGCAGACAGGGTAGAAAAGCAGTGGCTGACAGAAGACGAAATTGCGCATGCGCTGGAAAACCGTTTCGCGCTTGTGCAGACCGTTCAGGTTTAAGCTATTTCATCATCGAGAAGCTGACTTTAATGTTACCGCGCCCAACGGCATCTTGCAGCGTATTCGCCGCAACGACCTTGCCGATCGGCGTATAGCTGTAGGATGTGCGAAAGGTCTCGTAAAAAAGAACAACAGTATGACCACCGTATAACATGAGATCCCCCTGATAGAGGGTTTCAGGGCGGATGGGATTGGGGGGTAAAGGATGGGGTAAGTCAGCGAATTTCTCATTGCCGTTAAGCTCCTGCATCGTCAGCGTTAACGGCAGCTGTTTGATAAACGCCTTCGCTGTCGGATTATCAGCAAGCTCAACGTCGTAACTCTGTTGATGGAGGGTCAATTTCACAATCATCGGCTTCTCCTTACCTGACGGAACAGCACCCCCGGCATAAACGGGAAACACACAATGATTAACCAGGACAAATAACAGCGCTAACGGTTTATTCAACATGGCTCTCCTGTAAATTTTCCGCTCCCTTTATGGGAGCGGCGGGTAGCACTATTTCAGATTGGTTTTAAAGAATGACGTCAGCTTCGCAAAAGGGATCAGATCCGTTCGGTCGTACAGATCGACATGGCCTGCACCAGCAACGATATAGAGCTCTTTCGGTTGAGCTGCGCGCGCATAGGCATCCTCGCTAAACTCTTTTGAATGCGCATTGGCGCCGGTAATAAACAGCATTGGGCGCGGGGCAATGGTTTCAATATCGTTGAATGGATAGAAATTCATAAATTTGCCAATACTGCTTAACAGCGGTTTGGTGGTCAGCGCCTCTTTCTCGCCCTGCGGGGTATAGCCGCCTCGCGCTGTACGATAGAAATCAAAAAACTCACGCTGTATGGCCGGTGTGGCGTCATCCAGCTTGTTTACGGTCCCCGGAATATATGCCTTCTCTGCACCGTTAAATTCGGCCTGTCGCTGTTCGATGGCCGACTGGATGAAGGACTGACGTTGCTCTGGCGTCTGGGAATGATTCAGGCCATTGCGGAAAGCCGAGCCCATGTCATACATGCTGACAGTGGCAATCGCTTTCATCCTGGGGTCAATTTTGGCCGCGCTGATAACAAAGCTGCCGCTGCCACAAATCCCCAACACGCCGATATTCTCAGGATCAACGTACGGCTGGCTACTGAGGTAATCAACTGCCGCGCTGAAGTCATCAGAATATATTTCCGGCGAAATCAGATGACCCGGTTTACCTTCACTTTCACCCCAAAAGGAGAGATCGATTGCCAGCGTCACAAAGCCCCGATCCGCCAGTTTTTGCGCATACAGATTCGAGCTTTGCTCTTTTACCGCCCCCATCGGATGTCCGACAATAATTGCCGGATTTTTGACATTCTGATCCAGCGTTTTCGGAATAAATAAATTGCCTACAACGCTCATCTGGTACTGGTTTTTAAACGTCACCTTTTGCTGGATAACCTTATCGCTTTTATAAAAGTTGTCGGCGCCTTTTGACATATCCGCCGCAGAGGCGGCAAACGAGCTGATTAACAGCCCCAGCGCCAGCGTCATATTTTTCATGGAGTTTTATCCTCTATTGTGAGTGGTGTGTTTTACGTGATGTCAGAATGGTTAACCCCGCAGCGACAATCAGCAGCCCGCTACTCAGCGCAAAAGTGCTCTGCCAGCCGGTGTGATCAAACGCCAGGCCGCCAAGCGTGGAACCCAGGGCGATAGAAAGCTGGATCGCCGCGACCATCAGGCCGCCGCCGGCTTCGGCATCATCAGGCAGCGTACGCGCGACCCAGGCCCACCATCCGGTTGGTGCAGCTGTCGCCATCAGTCCCCAGAACCCCAGTAGCGGCACGACAAACCAGAGGTGTTGGCCCGTGAGTATGAGCGTCACGGCGACGACAGCCATGAGTGAAGAGATGGCTGCAAGCGTTGAATAAAGGCCCCGCTTTAAAAAATGACTGATCACCAGCGTGCCAATAAAACCCGCTATCCCGATGGTCAGCAAAATGAGCGATAAGGCGCTGATATCCACCCGGGTGACGGTTTCAAGAAACGGCCGTACGTAGGTGAATAACGAGAACTGCCCCATAAAGAACAGCCCGCAGGCCAGCAGACCAACGGCAACAACGGGACGGGAGAGCAGATGAAAAGCAGAACGCCCGGGCTGCCTGTTGTTGTCGGGGGCCATCGCGGGGAGGCTGAAGCACTGCCAGATGAAGGCGGCGATCGCTACCGGAACAAGGCAGAGGAACGCTCCGCGCCAGCCCATTACGGCGCCGAGATAACTGCCGAGCGGTGCCGCGATAACGGTTGCCAGGGCATTACCGCCATTGAAAATAGCTAATGCGTGAGGGACCCGGCGCCGTGGCACCAGACGCAGCGCAGTGGCGGCAGACATCGACCAGAAGCCACCGATCGCAATGCCAATCAGGGCGCGACCCGTCATATAAATCAGGTAGCTGGGGGACAGGGCGACCATAGTTGCCGATAAAGCCATTAATGCCGTCATGCCCAGCAGCAGATATTTACGATTCAGATTCCCGGCAAGAGTCGAAAGAGACAGGCTGGTCAACACCGCCAGCGCCCCGGAAATGGCGATCCCCTGTCCAGCCAGCCCTTCACTCACCCTGAGGTCGGCCGCGATGGGCGTCAGCAGGCTAACAGGCATAAATTCTGAGGCGATAAGCACAAAGACGCAGAGCGTCATCGCCAGCACACCGCTCCAGTATGCGCGCTCCTGGTGATATGAATTTTCATGACTGAGTGTGGACATAAACGGCTACCTCTGAATATCGACCCGGCTGAATTCAGGCAAGCCGGGGCCGGACGCTATTCACGGGAATAACGACAAAAAACGCACGCATAAACATGCTGTTGACGCTTATCAATTACTGAAAGTTTTACATGACTGGTGTAGCCTGACTAGCTAATGAATACTTAATAGGCTTATAAGCCTGAGTTATTAATCGGGAGTGTCAGCCGAATGAAACGCAACCTGAATGACCTTCTTTATTTTGTCACTGTTGCCCGTGAAGGGAGTTTTACCCGAGCGGCGGCGCATCTTGGTGTGACGCAACCCGCTCTCAGTCAGGCGATTTCAGCCCTGGAAGAGCGCATGCAAATTCGTCTCCTTACCCGAACCACCCGCAGCGTGTCGCCCACCGCAGCCGGAGAGCGGCTGCTGCAGGCCATCGGCAATCGTTTTGATGAAATTGAAGCTGAACTGGATATGCTCACGGAACTGCGTGACAAACCTGCCGGTACGGTACGAATTACCTGCGGGCCGGATGTGTTACGTACCACCTTATTACCCAAACTGACGCCGCTTCTGCGTGAATACCCGGATATTCATATTGAGTTCGATGCTAATCACGGTTTCCGCGATATTGTTGCCGACCGCTTTGATGCTGGAGTGCGTCTGGGCGACACCATTGATAAAGATATGATTGCGATACCGATTGGCCCGGAATTACGCATGGCGGCCGTGGCTTCGCCGGAGTATTTTTCACGCTACCCGATTCCGCAGACTCCGCATGAACTGACGCAACACTGCTGTATAAACCAGAGAATGGTCAAATCCGGAGGGCTGTACGTCTGGGATTTTGATCAGGAAGGTGGTGATTTGAACGTTCGGGTGAACGGGCAGGTGACGTTCAACACTTCAGAGCATATTGTCACCGCCGCACTGGCCGGATTAGGCATCGCTTTTTTACCTGAGCAAGAGTTTGGCGCACATATTGAAGAAGGTCGGCTGATTCGGGTGCTGGAAACCTGGTGCCAGCCTTTCCCTGGCTACTATCTGTATTACCCCAGCCGGAAGCAAGTTTCTCCCGCATTTTCGCGGGTGATCGATGCTCTGCGTGTTTACCGTCGGCGCCAGCCCGTAGACAAGAACCGGTAATTCTGTTTCCTCATGCCCGGACGGCTTCTGGTATGAATACCTGAAGCCGTCATGCTACAGGGGGATGCCTGGGCGGCTGTAGAGTGACGCTCTTTCGGTCTGTCTCTCCGATCTGTTTAGATATCTCTGGTAAACGATGTTTGCCTGAAATATGCCAGACGCGGGTGGTTGCTTAAACTATAATCCCCGGCATTTATTGTGGGGGAACTGAATGAAAAGTATGACAGCAGTATTGAGTATTGTGCTCGCAGGAACGTTATCAGGGTGCGCAGCAGTCCAATATAACGATGGTGAAAAGGTCAGCATTCAGGCTGATGCGTGGTACGGTCTCGATAGTTTGCATTCTACGGCCGTTAAAGCCTGTCAGCAGTATGGCAAATCAAAAGCAGTATATGTCCATAGCGCAAATATGAACCCGAATTTGCCGAAGGGCAGCGGGGTACAAAATACCATCTGGAAATGTGAGCCATGATGAGGCCGGGTTGCTGAATCTGTGCCAGACAGAAGGGGATATTCGGCGCGTAAGGCAGGGAATAAGAATGCCGTTCCAGTACGGTTTGCTGAATATCGGCTATGCAGTAGCTTGCCAGATATTTAGTCGCCGGTGCCGCAGCGGCATTGCCGTCTTTAGTGTAGGCCAAGACGGATCAGTTCAACGGGTTCGAACTTACCTTCATTCCCTTCAACTTCAACGGTTTTGCTGCGACGTAATTGGGCGGGGGTGAGTCCACTGGCGTGGATAGCAACAATTTTACCCGTTTTACCTGTCCCATTAATCATCACCTGGCTTCCGTTGGTAATAGGATTGCGGTTACGATCGTAAGTGACCATGGGTATTTCTCCTTTTTTCTCTGTGCATCAAAAAAAACCGTATTGCGTACAAGGCCGGGCCCTGGCAACGGACGTAATATAAATACGCCTTTGCGCCTGTCATGTTTTGAGTTTGATCAATGTCACACTTTTTAGCCGTTAAGAGGCGACTCTTCTCCGGGTGAGCGGTATTTTAATAGTTAAAGAACGCATAACACTTACTTTTTTATAAATAAACATAATATCAGCGTGTCGCTTTTTATCTGTTGATAGCGATAAACGCGAATATTCTGTTGAACTAATAATCGATACCGCCCTGGGTAATTTCCCGGATAAACCCATGGACCTTCTGCAGGTTATTCGTCCCATCCCTGGGACTCACCCCTTCGGGGCCGACGTCAACGTCGTTCAAAAACGCTCCGGGCGTTTTTGTCCATGCTGGCGGCCCCGGCTCAGCGATTTTCAGCCGCGCCAGCCCCCTGCGGCATGTCCCGTTATTCCATGCTGACCATTCCGCCGCTGAAAAACCTTCAGCAAGGATATCGCAGCGTGACGGCCACGGGAGGGCAGCGCAATGCCGGGGGCAGCCGACCTTAAACGATCGGCATTAATCTGCGGGTGGCTTGATTAACAGCTGTAACAAAATGGCTTTCCCACCTTAGCGAAGATCTGGCCCGTGAAAGTGTCCACCACCAGGACCACCACCAGGACCACCGCCGGGTCCGCCTCCGTGGCCTCCCGGCGGAAGGATGCATCCGGAAAGAGACATGACTCCGCAGAGCACAAAAATGACAAGGATAATTTTTTTCATAATAAACTCCTGAACTGGCGAGCCTCAATTCCAAACCAAAAATGTGATTATTTTATGGAGAATCAATAATTCCCCTTCGCGACACACCTTAATTAGGAATATTCCATGAGGAAGCCTGGCCGCGATGTCATCAAAGCGATGTGTTGACCTGAGTGATATTTCTGCTGACTCACCGAAGGGGTGTCCAACACCGCTATTTTTCTGTTGAGAATCGACAATTAGCACTATCGCGGGGCATGAGACCTGGAAGACTAGCTCTCACGCTGTGCCTGAGGTCGGTAGGACGGCAGAGCTTCCGCGAAGGGCGGCGATAATCCTCCCCACATCGTACCGAAGTACGGCATAGCGCCAATCACCGCGTCCGAACCGAGTCGTTATGACGAAAAAATGTGGGATCTTACCGCCAGCAGAGAGAGAGCATTGTCAATGCAGGAAAGCTTTCGAAATTCGGTGGCGGGAGCGGTAGTGCGTGGTCATGCACGATGCCATTACGCCATCGAACGACATGCATTTATCTTGAATAATCCGTGAGGAGGGTCTGTTTAAAAATACGCCGGCTAGCAATGTGAGCAAAAAAGCTAGCAACGGAATAGCTATATGGGTTTTCACTGGCAAGGAATCCGATATCGCGAATAATGCTGAATAATCTACACCCTCAGTATGAAGGTAAAGTGACGATCCTCGTTGCCATCAGGGGGCCGGGTACGGCGGAAGGAATGAATTTCTCACAATGAAGCTAATACTATGTTCGGAAAGCTAAAAACGGAACGCCCCCTGGTGCAGTCAGCAACAGGGGGCGGTTACGGGTGGGGATTATCGTCGTTCATCAGTCATCCCATTTGTGGCTTAGATACGCGGCAAGAAAACCAAAGAACAGAATTGTTCCCAGTACTGCCATAAATACATGCATATTATCCAGCTTAGCCGCATGCCATTGAACTAATTGAAATTAATTTTCTTAATTTTTTCTTTGGGGCACCCATGGGGCACAGCGGTTGGCAACGTGCTGTTCAGCAGCTCTACCTGGTTGCGATCCATCCCTCCGATCCATTTTGAGTAAATCTCATAAACCATCTTGGCATTTTCGTGCCCGAGCTGGCTGGCAATGAATGACGGGTTAGCACCCGCAGTTAATAACCAGCAGGCGAATGTATGTCTCGACTGATAAGGCCGGCGAGCTCTTATGCCGGCTTTCTTTAAACCGGCGTCCCAACTGTAGCCCAGGGAGGACTTGCTGAAACTAGTGGCCTTTGTCCGGGAACGAGCGTCCGGGATAAAGACAAACCGTAAATTCTGCTGCTCAGTTAAACCATATTCCCGGTGGTTGAACGTGATTTCTGTTTTGCGAAGTGCCCCCGTTTTCTGAAACTGAAGCCGAAGAGCATCCACTGCAGGCTGTAATAGGGTGACAGTCCGATTACCAGCATCAGTTTTAGGTGGGACGAATAGCCCTTCGTTGGTTTTGTTTCTACAAACGTGGATCTCTCCTCGTTCGAGGTCTACATCTTCCCATGCAAGCGCTGACAGTTCGCCGTGACGAAGTCCCGTGTGGATTGCTACTGTCCATAACAATGCTGCAGGAGGTGGCAGCGCTTGGATGAAGGCGTAGTATTCGTCATGCAGTAGCGGATCTGGCTCTTTACGCGACCGCTTCAGCATTTTTAAACCTTCATGCGGTGTGTGACTGATGAAGTTACTGCGTTGGGCCAGCTTAAGCATCTCCGTTAGCGTGTTCATCAGCCCGTTAACGGTGGATACTGCCCGTCCTGTTTTATTAAGCCAGGGGGAGTGTGGTGATACTGACTCTCCGGTCAACAGCTGATTTCGATAATTCAGCAGGTCACTATGCTGAATGTCTGCAATATGGGTATTGCTTCCGACCACGGTCTTCAGGGTTTCTAATCTGGAGGCTATACCGCGATATGACGCTAAGGATACTTCAAGCTTCTTTGCTTTAAGGTATGTATCGCATAGCTCGCCATACGTGCGGATCATTTGCGTAGTTGTGAATTTTTGTATGGCTTTAGAGTCAGGGAAGTGCTTGGCATAATTAAAATTCCCTGACTGTATTTCACTGACAATTAGTGCACGAAGATTACCTGCTTTTCGGATATTACCATTTGATGGAGCCCATCCCCTCAAAACCTCTCTGCAACGCACTCCGCGATACAAAAAGCTAATTCTGATTCCTTTCCCATGAACTTCCACGCCAACAGGCATATCCATCACGCATCTCCAACAAGCCTGTTAATTTTTGTATAGTTGTAGAGAAGTATTGCCCTTCCTTCAGTGGCTTGAGGGTTAGGGGAGTGCTTCTTGTAATGAATGCCTTCTACCCACCTTCCTTCCCGGTAGGATTTAATTTGCCGAGGAGTCATATACATCTTCGCTACAATTCCTTTTTCCATTACCCATTCATCTTCTTGAGCAATATCGGCCATAAATAACCTCATGGCCGGGAAACTATAATCAGTATCCCGGCTTAATGTTGATTATTAGTAATCAGTTTCGGTACGGTTGCTGTAAATGATTTGCTTATCTTATGGCCTCGGACTGAAGAGTTCTGTAAGCTCGAAGCACATGAATTGCTTTGCCAGATATCACCGTTTTCAGCATAAAGAACCCGCTACTGCTGGCACGTACGCCAGGAGACATGAAGATGGCAGTATCCACAGCGCGATTGTGGCGTCTGAACTCGAATACTGTGCTGGTTATAGTTGCGGTAACAGTCGCGCCCTGATCGTTAAGTTTGATTCTCATAATTTTTGTTTCCTGACTTTAAGTTGGTTGTATTTTTCGTGGCTCATTACTTTCCAGCATTCACCATCATCTTGTGACAATAAACGCCACTTCCGGCCAACCTTTAAACTTAAGTTTCCACACTTAATTCGGCATGGGTTTATTTTGCCACTGGCATACATTTTCAAAACATTTGATGCCTTTTCATTAATGTGCGGAGGTATGTGGTTAGATGTTATTATCATCATTCACCTACCAGCGCTTATGGCTCATGTAGCCAGGTCTGGCTGGTAATGATTTTCGGAATGATGATACTACTGAGGTCAGAGTGTTTTTCTTTATCTCTTTCTCATTGCATGTCGGGCAGAAGTATTTTTCTTTACGATATGCACCTCTACCGGAAGGGCGGTATTGTAATTCTTCACGTACGAAGGAGCCACCGCAGCCGTAGCAACGAAGTTTTGGATCTTCCATTTTTATCTCCTGCCTTTCATGTAACAGGCATATTTAGATTGAGTTTATCCCTGCCAGTTAAGACATGAATAACGGTTAATGTTCATGATTAATAAAAAATATCAGTATTGATTTTTGACTGAGCCAGAAGTAAATCACCGTCAATAATGGTTAAGTCACCATATATTTCGTAGTTGCAAATTACATCATCAACTTTGAGGCTTGAGAGAAGGTTTATATGACCTGAAAGCATTCTATCTTCAGTTTGTTTGACAGAATCATATTCGTGCTTCATTGATGCCATAGCCTGAGCCCACATCACGCTATCGCCGACAGCCTGCGCGATAACCAGTTTATTTTGAGCAGACAACAAGTTTGCACTAACCATCAAACACCCCCGTAACATGCAGAATCTTGATAATCGTCGCTGACCAGGCAACAAGGCAGATAGTCAGAACGATAACCAGTGAACGAATACCGTTTCGGCTCATTTGCCACCCCAGCATGCAAAGCTGAGAACGGCGACCGCAGCCAATAAGGCGATGACCTTAACCCAGAACAGGTTCCATGCCGGCTTGTCTTCTTCTCTAATCATCCCATTACCCTCATGTGATATTGAGTACCGAACAGACTTTGCAATGCAGTGCCGGGTGCCTCCCGGTGATACCAGCCAGTTAACAACTGGTATCGGCCTGCTTTTTCCCCACAACATGAATGACCGTTGTTGTACCGCTTTAACTGAACCGCGTGCGCATAGCCGCATTCACTGCATTGCAAGGTCTGTTATTTGCCTGTCTTTTCACCACTTCAGGCTCGGTGGTATGCTGGAGTTCTCACACAACCAGCAAAGGTAAATCATGAATAAAGATGATAAGGCTTGGCTTTTGGCCGTTGTTTACGCATCAACTCAACCCAAAGAAATCACCCCTGAAGAGTTCCTTTCTGAAGTCGACCGCTCTGAGGTTGATTTTCTCTCCCTGCTTACAAAGCGTGAGGAAGAGGAAAGTGCGAAAGCGATCAAGACTTGGGAGCAACTAGGCTCTTCAAACTAATTGCCGATATAGCGGCTTCAACTACGGTTGTGGCTGCTTCTTTCACTTCATCCTTGGTTCGCCTGTCCCTCACCTTTTCAGCCACCACCACAAGAACGGTAGGTAAAACCTTCTCAATAATCAGCAGGGCAACGTCTTTGCTGCATAGCTGACCGTTAATCACTACCAGATCTTTGCTTTCCATATTCACCTCGTTAGTTAGCCCTTATCGCCGGGTAGCGGAACGTTTATCTATGGCACCGTTGATAGGTGTTGATGGGATTAATAATACAACCTGAAGTTATGTTGTCAATAACTTCAGGTTGTATTTTTTATGGTGGCATGTTTGTGTTGAAAGGCAATGCAAAGTGGTATGCTCACAAAAACATCAAATAGGGTTACTGGTATGGACTACGAAGAAGCCGCGCAACTTCGCTATCAGGAGATGTGCCGTATCGTTGGGGACGTCGTGTTTGCTATGGTCGCCGAAGGGCATGAAACCAAGCGGGTAGCCATAGCTGACGTGATAAGAACGGAGATTTCAAAGGGGATTGATAAGTGGGACTTGGATCAGATTCAGGTGATGAAACTGGCGGTAAAGCTGCTGGAGGAGTAGAGGAATATTAAAAAAATGACCCATGGCGGGTTAGCGGCGTTCTGTAACGGGTAGAAGTTTTTGTATAGCCGTTTTAAGGTCGTTTTGGTTGATAAAGATGAAAAAACCATCGTCGTAATGTGCGCATTCAACTAAAGATATTTGATATTCTTTCCAAATCTTACGGGCAGGCTCGCGTTTTTTTCTTGGGAGCATATCTAAAAAATACTCAAATTCACCATTAGATATGCCATTTCTTTCATTTGGATAATACCCGAGATCGACCGCCTCAAGTTGTTCTCTTAGCTTTTTGCGGAGGGCGTCGGCGATGGTGTTGTACTCCTTGCGCTTTTCCCCCTTAATCGCATATTGGTAACTTAGATAGCCACTTGCTGGAACAGCCACTATGGCTACAATCATGGCAGAGGTTGCTACTAAATCACTATAAATCAAGGAAATATCCTTATGTCAGATGTGTATACTTTCTCTGATTTACTATCCTCTGTCGCGTTAGCTATCTCTCTAACTAACGCAGCATGGCTTTTCTTTTTCTGGATGTTTGTAAGGCGCATGTAGCGCCTTACGCTTTATTGCCCTTTTGGGCGGCAAGCCACCGAGCAACGGTCTTATCCATAGTTTCTTTTCGCTCTTTCATCTCGTAGAGCATTTGTTGCTGATCTTCTTCCGGGAACGCATTGAAGGTTTTAAGCAGGTCTAACTGCATAGGGCCTAACTTCATTGTGTCCGGAGTCACCACCTGGTCGCCTTCGTCTGGCGGGAGCATGAACCAATATGGTGGATGTCCTGTAATCTCCGATAACTTATCGACGTTCTCCATAGAAGGGCTGGTTTTACCTTTCGCCCATTTCTGAATGGTTTGCTGCGTAACGCCCATCCTCTGGGCGAGATCTGTTTGGCTCCAATTTCTTTCCTTTAGGAGCCTGTTTATGCGGTAGGTGGTGATGTCGATGGTCTTCATTTTCATACCCAAATAATACAACCAAAGATTGTTACTTGCGATATGAACCTAAAGTTGTTGCATATCACGCCTTGAAGTTGTATTTTTAAAATGTGAATAACAGGAGATGCACCATGAAAAAAGAAATTAAAGCGCTAGTAGCACGGCGCTTCACCCAGGCCGAAATTGGTCAGCACTTAAACGTAAGCCAGCAAACTGTCTTCAAGTGGTTAAAAAAACAAGTTCCATCTGGTCGGGTAATTCCCCTCTGCCAACTAATGGGATGGGAAGTAACCCCGCATGAATTACGCCCGGATCTGCACCCAACCCCTATCAGTGGCATACCTGAAGGCGTGATTCTGCCTCAGAAACAACAAGGAGTCTGATTGATGGAAATCAAACACGAGCACGTAGAAATGGCCTTGCTGACCTGGGCGGCTGAAGTCGGTCAGGCATATGCAGCGAATGCGATTGCGGAAGAGTATGTACGCCGAGGAGGAAACCAGCTGCGCCTGGTGCCAGGGAAAACATGGGCGAATCAGCAGAATATTTTTCACCGCTGGTTGAAAGGCGAGACGGAGCAGCAGCGTGAAAAAATTCGGGTCCTTCTCCCGGCGATTTTGCGTGTTCTCCCGCGTGAAATCCGCCACCGACTGAGCATCTACGACACCATTGAACGTCGTGCGCTGCTTGCTGCTCAACACGCTATCGGAACGGCGATTGACGCTCATGACGATGCTATCGAAGCCGTATACAGCAAAGCGTATCAACCCGGTGCTGTTGAAGTAACGAAATACCACTGATTCCGGAGGTGACTATGTGTAACCAGTCTGCTGCTGAATTGATTGCTCGCCTGAAACGAGCGTATCCGGCGTATGAGCCTTCCGAGGTGGATAAAGCCAGTAATGGTATCCCTGAGGTCGGCTCTCGCTTCCAGCACAGACACAAAGGCCACATGGTGACGGTACTCACAGCGACAGCGAAAGATGTTTCCTACCGCAAAGCCTGCGGGGCTGTTGGCTGGGTGGGATTGAGAGAGTTTTTACGGCTACACAATGAGGTTTCGGAATGAGCAGCAAATTGCATGGCCTCGTATGGGAGGGTTGCGCACAGGCGGGGCTTAATATTTCCCGCGTTGCTCTGATGGCCCGCCTTGCTGATTACAGTAATTCAGACGGCGTATGCTGGCCAGCCATTGAGACCCTGATGATTGAAATTGGGGCCAGAAGCGAGACTACCGTTAAGGCTGGACTGAAGGAATTAGTGAAGGACGGATGGATTACAAAAACAGAGCGAAAAGTTGGCGGGCGAAACCTGACCAACATTTATCAAATCAACATCGAAAAACTCGAATTTGAAGCCGCTCTTGGACGCAAAAAAATAAAGGACGCAAGAGTGAAGAAAAAGTCCTCACGCTGCATACCAGTAGCGACAGAGGGCAAGGGGGCAAATATTAACCCGTCAAATAATGCCCCCTTAAATGATGGCGACAAGGGGGTAAATTCTGACCCGTCAAAAAATGACCCCTCAAATTTAAGGGGGCAAATTTTGAGGGGGTCAAAAATTGATGAAAAAGGCGATTTAACCCCCCAATAATTGCCCCCGATCCGTCATTAACTACCGATCCGTCATTAAACCCCAATAAAAACGCGCGCGAGGGGAATTCTGACGGCGAACAATCCAGGTCAGTGCCGGAATACCCTGGGCAGCCAGGAGTTAATTTCCCTGCTGCTGAGTCGTTCGGGAAATTCCCGATGACAGCCAGTTGGGTGCCGTCACCAGATTTTCGCCAGCGCGTCGCTTTCTGGGGGAAGGTTATTCCCGAGGGGCTGAACCTGAGGGCTGAGTTAAACGCCTTCATCGCCTACTGGGAGCCAGAGGGCAAAGTGTTTCACCAGTCGCAGTGGGAGCAGAAGTTCGCTAACCACCTGCAGAACGCCAAACCAACAAAACCGAGAGGTGCCACCAATGCAGGACTGGAGCCAGGTTCCACTGCAAACGCAGCCGTACAGCGAGCACATGCAGCCCGCGCCGCACAGCTCAGAGCACGAGGAGAGGGCATGGAAGTTCTGGGTTCTCATGCTGGAAATCTACTCCAACCGGTGGGAGACCAAAAACGGCTCGGCTCCGTCGGACCTGTGGATTGCTCAGATTGGGAGCTTGACCAGCGACCAGACGAGGAACGTCTGTAAAGCGCTGGTGGAGCGCTGTCGTACGGGTAACTCATGGCCTCCTGACCTTGCAGAATTTGTCACGCTGGCTGCTGATTGTTGCGGGAATGCCCTGGGGTTATCCGTGGCGGATGTTATGGCGGAATACCACCGATGGCGCAATGAAGCATACCGGTTCGACAGTGCAGATCAGTTTCCCTGGAGTCATCCGGTCTTGTACCAGATTTGTACGGAGATGCGGCAAAAGGGTGTCGATCTGCAAATGACCGAAAAGGAGCTTGAAGGGCTTGCAGCCAGGCAGCTTTCGAAGTGGGAGAAGCATGTGAGTGAGGGCAATGCGATCCCGCCAGTGCGGAAACAAATTGCAGCACCACGGCATCCCACTGGACCTACGCCAGCGGAGCAACTGAAAGCCATGGCGCTGGCAGCGAAACAGTTAAAAATTTAGCCGGGAGTTTTTTCAATGAAAACAACTAAATCCAAGAAAACACAATACAGCGGTGAAATCACGATGATCGAATTTCTCAAAGCTAACTCTGATTTGACTACGCGTGAAATCGCCACTGCGCTGGGGCGCGGCATGTCCTCAGTGAATGGCCAGCTTCGCCAGTTGCATGGAGCGGGTCAGATTGTCCAGAGCGGCCTACGCAACGGCGCAGCCTTGTGGCGCTTTAACGACATGCCGTTTGGCTGCGCGAACCGTATCCGCATGATGTTTGAAAACCTCCTGAGGGAATGTCGCGGGGTAGCTCAATGAAATTACCTGTGTGCCCTGATTGTGGCCTTCGCCCGGAATTCTGGTGGAAGGACAACTCGTTCGGCTCCTGTTTTGGTGCCCTGAAATGTCCTAATTACCATTATCGCGTTGAGCATGGTTACTGGGCTGGTGGCAAAAACAAAGCCAGACAAGCGCTGGAAGAGAAATGGATTGAAGCGGTGAATAAAAACGAGGTTAAACATGGCTAAGAATTCAATCGACGCATACGGTGCCAGCGGCAAGACAAACGTTCTGATGTTTGAACCTGAAAAGCTGCATCTTGTCACTGACAAGGCACACCCGCTTTACGATGAACGTATTCACTTACCTCTCAGTGAAGCCATGGTGCTGAACATCATGGACCAGGGTGTTCTGGAGCCGATCATTGTCTGGAAAGACCCCGAGACGGGATTGTCCTGTGTTGTCGACGGCCGTCAGCGTGTGCGCCATACACTGGAAGCCAACAAACGCCTGGCGAAAGAGGGCAAAAACCCGTTGCTGGTTCCGGCAGTCACTAAACGCGGTTCAGCTGTTCGCATGGCTCAAGCGATGGTTTCAGCTAACGAAATCCGCCAGGCCGATACTCCGTTGGGCCGGGCTAAAAAGATGGCCGACGCACTGGAGCGTGGTCACGATGAAGAGGACCTGGCGCTGATGTTCGGGGTCAGCATCCAAACCGTACGCGCAACGCTCTCTTTGTTGGATGCAACCCAGGCTGTTAGGGATGCAGTGGAGCAGGGAGCCATAACCGTAACCCAGGCTCGCCAGCTTACATCTCTCACACCAGATGAGCAGCGGGAAAAGGTCCAGCAGATCGAAACGGCAACCGCTGGCACAAGCGGGCATGAAAAGGCCCGCCGCCAGCGCCAGGTTCTCGGTGAAACAAAACGACGCCTTAAAACCCGCAAAGAAATCTCTAAGGCTCTAGAGTCAGCCACTGGGGCGTATGCCGCTGCTTTGAGATGGGTTCTTGGTTAACTTTTTAATTTTTATAACATTTTATCGCGCCACATTGAAAATAATTGATATTGTGAAAAATACTTCTTTGATTACATGCTTTGATTGAACTAATGTTGCTTTTGCCCTACGTTTTTAAATAGGAAGGGGCAATAAAAGACTAGTTTTGATTCGGCTGCGTTAATGTTTTATGGAGTGAGTGTGAAAATACGTGGTATTTAATAATAATATTTCAGGCTGATGTATGGGAGGGGCGATGTTTGAGATGGAGTTAATGTTTGTATTTGATGGCGATTCTTCAACTGTGAAGGGGAGTTCGGATGTAGTTGGCGGAATTAAAAGGAATGTCAATTTTTCTTTCGTTGGGGATGAATTTATTTATAAAGAGAGGAAGTATAATCTTAGTGTCTTGGATATGTCATCTGAAGATGATAAAAATAGAGTCTGTCTAGTTAAGGTTTTTTCATCGTCGGATGTTGAACAGACAATAGATAATGCTAGTGTTTTTATCATTCTTTGTGATGAGGTTATAAAAAATGTCAAAGAAATAAAAAATAAAAAAATCCTCCCCGTGTTAAATACAGCATGTAGTTTTTTAGCAATGAATGCATATTACATATTAAACTCAGTTGAAAACAACATGAGGAAATTAATCACGATTTTTATGACTGTTAAAGTCGGCGATGAGTGGTTTTTAGATAATATACCTCAGGAGGTTATTGACTCGATAAAAGGTGGAGATGAAAATAAAGAGGGACTGAATATACTCTTTAATGTAGATTTTATACAGATATTTTCTATGTTTTTTAGTGGGTATAAAACCATTTTGGATGATGAGTTGCATAGAAGGTTAATAAAAGGTGATATACTGGTCGATGAGATAAAGGATAGGTACCTTCCTCGTAGTAATTGGGAGCGGTATTTTTCATCTTGGGTCGGAGTTGGGTATGAGAAAACATTAAAGAAATGGAAGGTTCTTTATGAACTAAGAAATGAGGTGGCACATAATCGGTTTTTATCTTATAATTCTTTCTTAAAGATCAAAGGGATTGGTGAGGAGATTAATAAAATAACGCAATCTGCTATTGATTCATTGATTAATTTGGAAGTAACAGATAAAGAAGCTGAAGATATCCAAGGTGTAATTAAAGATATTGCACTTCAACCGTCTAAAAATAATATTTCGAAATCCTACGAGCTCAATGGAAAAGTTCTTGATTCACTCGTGCTAGGTAATGGTTCAGTCTTGCCATTAGTGCCAGTTGTAGGCGGCTTGATGGCAGCAATGATCAGTAGCTATAAAGGATCTATTATGGAAAATATGAAAAAACAGCAGGACAACAAAGGCGATAAATAACACAAAAATTAAGTTGGTTGATATATTTTGGCGAGGGTTGATATAGATTAATCAGAAATTTATCAAGTAATTATTGAGTAAGGACTTAATGGTGTCATGTATTCTCTCAAATGCCACTGCCGGGTTTGTGTGTATGACTGTCGTTAACGGGGGATATGAGAAGTATTAATTGTAGAATGAAAAGAGTTATTACTGATGAAAAAATCTTCATAGGATGGTGTCCCATAAGCGAAGAGTAATTATTATAGGCGATCCATATGCCGGGTAGTTACGTATTGGGTAGTCTTCGTGATGGCATTTATATTTTGACCCAGAATGAGAAGGGGAAGGTTGTAACCACATATGAATGCAAGATATTCTTCCGGAAGAAGAAAAAGTGATTTATACTAATCATCTCGGCTGAACACCGAATCTATGGCGCCATCACCGGAGTAAAGTGATGACGCAAAAACGCAGCAACACCATTCTACGCCGTGCCTTTGTGCGCGGTGTTTCTGTTTGTCTTTCGCGCCCAGGCGGTGCGATATGAGAGACCCCCGTCGCAGATGCAAGGCCCCCGGCTGCGGTGCCTGGTTTAACCTTACCTATTCAAATGTGTACTGGTGCTGCGAAGAGCATAAACGCCAGTACTTGTCGCTGCAGCGCGACAAGCAAAAGGCCAAGGCGCAAGACCGGTTAAAAAATAAACCCGTTCATCGTATTCGCCCTGAACTGCCAACGGCAGAAAAACCCCTCAGTCACTGGCTGGAAGTTACCGAGCGGGTTGTGAACACCCTGTGCCGTGAAACTGCCCTTGCTAATGGCGAGGGGTGCATTTCATGCGGTACTCACCAGGCTGCTGTCTGGCATGCTGGCCATTACCGGACCGTTTCCAAAGCCTCCCACCTGCGGTTTACCCGCATCAATATCAATCTCCAGTGCGATGACTGCAACGTAGGCAAGTCAGGAAACATTAAAACCTACCGCATAGGGCTGGTGGCGAAAATCGGTGAAGCCGCAGTACAGGGGCTTGATAACGACAACCGGATTCACCGCTGGACTATTGAAGAACTGGATGCCATCCGAACTGAAGCATACGCCGACTTACGCGCACTTAAAAAAGCACAGGAGGCGGCATGACTAATTCTTACTGCGAATCCCTTGCTGCTCAGCGCGTAGCGGCATCTCATAAATTAAAAGAGGTTGGCGACCAATGGCGTACCCCGGATCCGCTGTTCTGGGGCATTAATGCGATGTTTGGCCCGTTGGTTTTGGACCTGTTCGCCGACGACAGCAACGCAAAATGCCCAGCCTGGTATACCGCTGAAGACAATGCGCTGGTGCAAGACTGGTCTGGCCGCTTGGATGAACTTGGCGGCGCGGCCTTCGGAAACCCTCCATATAGCCGCTCTCAATATCACGAAAAGCAAGCCATCACTGGCATGACTCACATCATGAATTACGCGGTTGCACAACGTGAGAAGGGCGGGCGCTATGTCTTCCTGGTTAAGTCAGCAACGAGTGAAACATGGTGGCCGGAAGGTGCGGATCATGTCTGCTTTATCCGTGGGCGAATTGGTTTCGATCTGCCTGTCTGGTTTAAGCCTGCGGATGAAAAACAAAAGGCGACTAGTGCATTTTTCGCAGGTGCTATTGCTGTATTTGATAAGACCTGGCGAGGAGAGCGTTTTAGTTACATCAATCGAACAGACATCGAAGCAAAGGGCCGCGCATTTCTGACACTGGCGCTGTTTGCTACTGGCAAAGGAGAAAACGCATGACCCCACAACAGCGTCGTAAACACAATGGTGCCCTGTCAGAGGTGGCTGCCGCCGTCCATAAACGATACCTGGGGCGACCTGAATTGTTGACTGGCATTCAGTCCGCCTGGATTAAATCTCTGCTTACCATCTGGGGGGAAAGCGTATGCGGTGGTACAGCCCCCAGGAAGCCTACCAGCCATTCCTGCTGGAAGATGCAGAAGGGCATGCGCTGGTCAGACAAAGCATTAGAGCGCTTTACTGCTGCGATTGAGCAGGCAAGAGAGGAGGGGTTTAGCGGGCAGCAGGCATTAAATCGGGCGCATGCAATTCTATGGCCGAAAGCATCCAGCAGTGTAATAGATACCGCCATCCATGATGATGACGTTGATTTTGTTGAGCAATGCGTACTCAAGGCATTTGATTCAAGTGATCCAATCTACGTTGTTGGCGTTAGCTACTACACCACCCGAAAGAAGATATCCGATATCACCAGAGAGCTGCAGCGGTTAGCCCCCTGGCTCACGTCAGAACAGGCAAGGGAGCGCGTTAAATGGTGCCTTCAGATATTCAGGTCAAAGGTATTTTTATCGGCAAGAACTATCTAATCGTGATTATTTTGGAAAAATAACTTGAATTTCACCCAGGAAGTTAGATAATTCATTTATGCTTGGCAGAGCTGCGCCACTCGGCAGCGACAAAAAGCGACAATTTGAACATAACGAGAACCCCGCCAGTGCGGGGTTTTTGCTTTCCGGCGATACGACAGGGGTATTCGCGAGATGCATTGCATCAGTACCCCTGTCACATCGTCGTAGAGCATTGAAACGAGTTTCATCAGATGTTAAATTTATGGTGTGGTGAATCCCCCTATGCGGAGGGGCATTGCCAGTCTGATATGTTTTTTTGCGCATTGCGAGTCGTCTGTGGACTGGCGGCGACTTACCGGGAGGCACCCGGCACCACACTCCATGTTTTTCTTGTTTTACGTACTATACTTTTTGTGTGGTTGCATCGTTTCGCTAAATCCTGAAATAACGTGCATAAGACGTTGTGGCAGAGCTGGCGGTGTAACCTCCACTGAACAAACTACCATTTTGCCCACTTCGACGAGTGGGCTTTTTTTTGCTCAGACATATAAAGGCCGCGCATTTGTTCGGCCTTTTCTATTTGTGCCGCCAGAACGTCACTCACTCTGTGTGTTGTCGCAAATCCATCTGGTGGCCATTCCCTATACAGGGCTCACCGGCGACGGCTCATAACCCAATCGTCGGGCGCTTGCGCAGATCCCGCCTATTTCCTTAACACAGCGCCATCCGTAACCACGGGGGTGAGGCTATGACCAAGATGAGCACCATTTACAGCAGACTCTCATACGGCACCGGGACCGCATTAACGGGCTGCGGTGTTTCAGCAAAGGCGTATGCCAACGTATCGAAAACAGAGGTATGGATTTTGGCTGACAAAGTGGCGGGTATGAGCCTGAGTGACTGGGCGATCGTTGTCGGTATTGCATGCACTGTTATTACCTGCGGCGTGAACTGGTATTACCGGCGAAAGGAACGGGAGGATCGGCTGAATGGCTATGTCACCAAAGCTGAGGAATAAACTCAGCGCGGCCATGCTGGCGCTAATTGCCGCTGGTGCATCGGCGCCGGTCCTGATGGACCAATTCCTGAATGAGAAAGAGGGCAACAGCCTGACGTCATACCGTGATGGTTCTGGCGTCTGGACAATTTGCCGCGGAGCTACCCGGGTTGATGGCAAGCCTGTAACGCAGGGCATGAAGTTAACGCAGGCCAAGTGCGATCAGGTTAACGCCATTGAGCGGGACAAGGCGCTGGCGTGGGTAGACCGGAATATCAAGGTTCCTCTGACGGCACCGCAAAAAGTCGGTATCGCGTCATTCTGTCCCTACAACATCGGACCTGGTAAATGCTACCCCTCTACGTTCTACAAACGAATCAATGCCGGTGACCGCAGAGGCGCGTGTGAAGCGATCCGTTGGTGGATTAAAGACGGAGGCCGCGACTGCCGGCTGACAAAAGGCCAGAAAAACGGCTGTTACGGTCAGGTTGAGCGACGTGACCAGGAAAGCGCGTTGACGTGCTGGGGGTTAGACCAGTGATAAATTCGGTGAAGCCATGAAGACTAAGTTTGAGCATTCTGTTGCGCATTTTTCCAAAGACCTGAAACCCAGCCATGGGCCTCAGAAATGGCCTTGGTGGCGTTTGGTTTCCTTCAGTCTGGTACCAATCACTGTCTATAGCCCGTCATATGGTTTGCGTCTGTGGATTTATACCCGCTGGGGCGCTGGCTACGTTGGCATTTATATAGACAGGCGCGCAAAACGATGAGCCGCTTAACCGCAATTATCAGCGCAGTGGTTATCTGCCTGATAGTCAGCCTTGGGTGGTTGGCTAATCATTACCACACCAACGCCACTGAGTTTAAAAGGCAGCGCGACGAGAAAGTGAAGGCGCTCGACCTGGCGAACTCCACCATCACCGACATGACAACCCGCCAGCGTGACGTTGCTGCGCTTGATGCGAAGTACACGAAGGAATTAGCCGATGCAAAAGCTGAAAATGATGCTCTTCAGCGCAAGCTTGATAATGGTGGCCGGGTGCTCGTCAAAGGCAAGTGTCCAGTGTCAGCCACAACCCAAACCGCCGGCTCCGCCAGCATGGGCGATGATGCCACCGTCGAACTCTCTGCAGTTGCTGGACGAAACGTTCTCGGTATCAGGGCCGGCATCCAACGAGATCAGACGGCCCTGAAGACGCTGCAGGAGTACATCAACACTCAATGCAATTGAGATAGCACTTCACCATTCCCATAAGAAAAATGGTAAATGCGGCCATAAGAGCCGTTCTCATCCTTTATTGCATTGTAAGCAGAATGCAAAGACTAGCTGTTTTAGCTACTTTAATTTCGATTTCAACAGGTTGCGCATCTCTTTTTTGGCTCTATGAGTAAATTCGTCTTCATTCTCATTGGCTTGAGGATTACCAATTTTATCTTGAAGCTCGTCAAGAAATTTTTCATCGGTCACCAGTTCAGCAGCTTGATTGGCAAAATCAGATTGCTTATCTCCACCAATGCCTAACGCTCTGGGACTTATACAAGAGATTTTGGTGTAAATCTCAGTTGCCAGAGCAGTAGATGCAGTAGATTGTGTTGTCGAATGGTCTGGAAGCTGTTTATTAGCTCCGGAGATGACATTGCGCACCACATCTTTAAGCTTCACCATGCTTCACCTCATTTTTGCTATCGCGATAATACTTGCGAAAAATTCCTTCAAATGCATCAACAAGGATGTTGATGATTTTATCTTTCTGCTCGTTGCTTAGGCCTGCCCATATGGAGGCAAAAAAACCGAAGATTTTCAGAAAAATGTTTATCACTGCAATACCTCATGGCTGGATGATAGGAGCATCATTAATAAGTATCTTGCATGCCATTACTTTGAATAAAAATGACATTACTTCACAAATACAGATATTGGATAACGCTTACAAGTGTTTTCAGTAGATTAATTGATATCACAAAGGCCACCTTTATGGAGGGCGGTTCATTAACCGGGTGGCTTTATTAATGGCTTTAACCACAGGAACAGAACCATGGCAACACCGGACTGGGAGGCCATCGAGTCGGCATACCGGGCCGGAGTCCTTGTTCTCCGTGATATAGGCGAGCAAAACGGCGTTACTGAAGGGGCTATCAGGAAGAGAGCTAAAAAGTTTGGTTGGGTACGCAAGACAGGTACGCAGGTACGCAAAAATGGTACGCAAGCCGGTACGCAAGCCGGTACGCAAAAAGGAAAGGTGCGTACTACCGTAAAGCCCGCCCGCTCTGGCGGTACGCAAAAAAGTACGCAACCAAAAGCCGAACCTCCACCAGATACGAAACCGATACGCGGGGTGCGTACCGATCCTCCGACCAACCCATTCCAACCCGGCAACCAGCAGGCGTTAAAGCATGGAGGTTACGCCCGCCGCCTTCTGCTTAAAGATGAGGTCATTGAAGACGCGAAAGCGTTGACACTCGAAGACGAATTATTTCGCCTTCGGGCTAACAACCTTGTCGCCGCAGAGAATATTGGCCGGTGGTTGACCAAGCTGGATGATGCTGAAGGGGACCAGGAAAGAAAGGTGTTGATGGAAAATATCAGTGCCGCCGAGAAGGCGATGATGCGCAATACCGTTCGTATTGAGTCCATCGTCGGCACGCTTGCGACGGTAGGCAAAATATTTGCTGATACGGACTATCGCAAGGCTGCTACTGATAAGGTGTCGCTGGAGGCCGATCGTCTTCGCCGTGATGCAGGTATTGATGATGGCAACGGAGAGCGTGACCTCAATGACTTCTACTCTGACATCCAAACCGACGCTGAATCCGGTCCTGCGTAGCTTCTGGACGACGCAGGCGCGTAACAAAGTGCTTTATGGTGGCCGGTCATCGTCAAAATCGTGGGATGCCGCTGGCATAGCCATATTTCTGTCGAATAAATACAGCCTGCGCTTTTGTTGTGCACGTCAGATCCAGAACAAAATTGAAGAGTCGGTGTATACCCTGCTCAAAATTCAGATTGACCGCTTTGGCCTGCGGCATCGTTTCCGCATTCTGAACAACAAAATCATTAACCGGGTGACCGGGTCTGAATTCGTCTTTTATGGGCTCTGGCGCAACATTGAAGAGATTAAGTCTCTGGAAGGTATCAGCGTTCTGTGGCTTGAAGAGGCCCACGCGCTGACGGAATACCAGTGGAAGATACTGGAGCCTACCATCCGTAAAGAGGGCTCAGAGTGCTGGTTTATCTTTAACCCCGGACTGGTGACTGATTTCGTGTGGCGTAACTTTGTGGTCGATCCGCCAGAAGATACGCTGATACGCAAAATCAACTACGATGAAAACCCCTTTTTGTCCGACACTATGCTGAAGGTTATCGAAGCCGCTAAGCGCCGGGATCCGGATGGGTTTAAGCATGTCTACGAAGGCGTGCCAGAGTCGGATGATGATGCGGCCATTATCAAGCTGTCATGGATTGAGGCGGCCGTTGATGCCCATAAAGTCCTTAATTTCGAGCCGAGCGGGCGCAAGCGTATTGGCTTCGACGTTGCTGATAGCGGCGCCGATAAGTGCGCTAACGTCTATCGTCACGGCTCCGTCGTGTACTGGGCGGATGAGTGGAAGGCGAAAGAAGACGAATTGCTGAAGAGCTGCCAGCGTACCTATCAGGCGGCACTGGAGCGTGATGCTGATATCGTCTACGACTCAATCGGCGTTGGGGCATCTGCTGGCGCGAAATTCTCAGAAATTAATGAGGATCGTAAGCGCGAAAACATGAATGCATCCCGCATCAACTATCAGCGTTTCAATGCTGGCGCTGGTGTGAATGAGCCGGACTACGAATATATTGGCATCCCGAACAAGGATTTTTTCGCCAACCTCAAAGCGCAAGCCTGGTGGCTGGTAGCGGATCGCTTCCGTAACACCTTCAACGCGGTAAAGAACGGCGAGAAGTACCCGGTAGATGAGCTGATTAGCATTGACTCATCCTGTCCGCTGCTGGAAAAGCTCAAGCTGGAACTTACCACCCCGCACCGTGATTTTGACAAGAATGGTCGCGTAATGGTGGAGAGCAAGAAAGACCTCGCTAAGCGTGATGTTCCGTCACCGAACGTGGCTGATGCATTCATTATGGCATTCGCCCCGACTGATACGGCAATGGATATCTGGGAAGCCCTGGGAAGAGGTTAAACATCAGGAAATAGCCACCTCACGCCGAAAAATCCCTATTCACTTTTTGACCCTGTTTATGCACGTTTTATTCACGCACTTTCTGCTACTTATCCTGACGAAATAAGCCTTTGGCGGACATTTCATCATGGGAGGGATCCGGCTGGTGCGGGTAACAGTCATTATGTTAAATCGGGCCATTTTTTAACAAATTATCTGATCCGTCACGGGTATCGAAAAACCGGAGCATCATCACCATGGCGAAAAAAACGGGACGAGTCGCCACGGCGGATTCGTACGATAACTTTATGGCCCGCGTCGGCATGCAGCAGCCTAACCAGCACGCTGCATCGACATATCGGGCGAACTATACCAGCCGTAACCGGTTGCTGATTGAGTATGCGTACCGCTCCTCTTGGATTATTGGCGCCGCTGTCGATTCGAAAGCGGACGACATGACCAAAAAGGGCGTTCGCATTACCAGCGAGATTGACCCGAAACGTCGGGGAGTGCTGGAGTCACGCTTTGATGAGCTACAACTGTGGGACTGCATCAACGAGACGTTGAAATGGTCCCGGCTATATGGCGGGGCTGTTGCACTGATCCTTATTGAAGGGCAGGCACCGTTAACGCCTTTGATGTTGGATAAGGTCGGCAAGGGAAGTTTCAAAGGGCTGGCCGTCCTCGACCGCTGGATGATTAATCCGCAACTGACCAGGCGCATAAAAGCGCTTGGGCCCAACCTCGGCAAGCCAGAGTTCTACGATATTGTGACGACGGCGCAGGGGCTGCCTGCCTGGACAGTTCATCACAGTCGCCTGATCCGCATGGATGGCGTGAAACTGCCGTACCAGCAGAAAATCACCGAAAACGAATGGGGTATGTCCATTGTTGAGCGTATTTTCGACCGTCTGACATCCTACGACAGCACCAGTGTTGGCGCAGCCCAGCTCGCGTATAAGGCGCATCTTCGAACAGTTAAGATTAAAAAGTTACGTGAAATTATCGCTTTGGGCGGCAAGCCATTCGAAGCGCTGATCAAAAACATGGAAATGGTCCGCCAGTTCCAGACGAATGAGGGGATGTCCCTCTTTGATTTGGAGGATGAATTTGAAACTCATTCTTATTCTTTCGCGGGCCTCTCTGATCTCCTGGGGGAGTTTAAAGAGGATATCGCGGGTGCTGTTGGTATCCCTCTTGTTCGCTTGTTCCGACAGTCACCAAAGGGGTTTTCAACCGGCGATGCTGATTTGGCGAACTACTACGATGACGTGGGGACGCTGCAGGAGCGAGATTTACGGCCTCACATCCGCTTGCTATTCGATGTACTGCATCGCTCGGAGTTTGGTGAGCCGCTGCCGGACGATTTTACTTTCGAGTTTAATCCGCTGTGGCAGATGAGTGACACCGACCGATCCACGGTGGCGACCAATACCGCCAATGCCCTGGCAACGGCTGTGCGCGATTTGGGCATGTCTCCAGCAGCTGCGCTGACTGACCTACGCGAACTGGCCGATGTAACAGGCATTGGGGCATCAATTACTGACGAGGATATCCAGAATGCGGCGAAACAGTGGGAGGAGACTGAATCTGAAACCCAACCTCCGCCGCCGGTCGGAACGCCAGTATCAGAAAAGCCTACTGGCGATAGTCGACCAGATAAACCAAATCGTAACGGGTTCATACGATGGTTCACAGGCAAGCGCTGAGAGCATTGCTAAATCTCTGGTTGACTACTCCGGGGTGATTGACGACTGGGCCGAAATGGTCGGACGAAAGATGTTTGCCCAGGTAGAGCAGGAAGAATGGAACCAGTGGCGGTCTGTCTCGGAAGAAATTTCCGCTGGTCTGCGTGACGTGATTGGTAACACTCCTGTCGGCATGGTCGCACAGGACATCGTGTACCGGCAGATTCGCTACATGAAGTCTCTGCCATTAGAGGCTGCTGGCAGGGTCAGGGAAATCCAGGAGCGTGCGATACAGGCGGTTATCAACGGCGAGCGACCTGACCAGCTCTACGAGATGATTATGCAGTCCGGCGATGTAGCGGCCAGCAGGGCGCGAATGATAGCTCGCACTGAGATTGGCCGCGCTACTGGCGCACTGACACAGGCACGGGCTCTGGCAGTCGGATCGGAGGGCTACTGGTGGCGCATTGAGGGTGCTGGCACCCGGCCATCACACCGCAAAATGAAAGATAAGTTCGTGCGCTGGGATAACCCGCCGACTCTCGACGGCATGACCGGACATGCCGGGTGTCTGCCTAACTGCAAATGTTGGTCGGAAGTGCAGATTCCTGACCCGGGAAAATGAAAAAACAGCGGCTATCCCTGTCATTCTGGCTGAAGCCCAATACCCGCAAAATGTTACGAAAATGTTGCGTTCAAAAAAGCTGAATTTCCGGCTGGAAAACTGCTGGTTATGAGGCTCTAACAGGACATTTCAATCCAGTCCATTTTTGGTGGTGCGGGTAAGAACCATTATGTTAAATAGCCCGCTATTTTGAACAATTAACCCTTTACCGAAGGTCGCCTCTGAGCGGCCTTTTTTGTTGCCCGAAGAGGTGAGAATGAAAAAGGTCCATATCGAATCAAAGCGAGCCGGCGACCGCAGGATTATCGAAATATCGATAGGCGGCATCACCGCGCGTTATCGCGCCGCTGGCGAGATCCAAGAGTTAAAAGCCACAGGTCGCGGTAACGTCCGCCAGGTTAAGGCGCTGCTCCGTGAGTTTATTCGCAACGCTGACCCCGCGCTCATTTAGCGAGGCACCATGAAATATTTCTTTAAAACCCGCCTGGGGAATACTCGCTTCCAGCTCGCTGATGGCTCGGTGCTATTCAAAGACGTACCGATCGGACGCACTGGAGAGCAGGTCTACGGCGCGGAAGAATTGCCGGGGATTGAGCCAGATACTCAGGGGTTGATCGTCGTTCGCCGGACTCCAGAAGAGGTATTTAGTGAGCGCACAATAGCCTCTTTTGAGGGGATGGCAGTCACTATCGGTCATCCGAAAGATTTCAACGGCAACATCATTTTCGTGACGCCAGAAAACTGGCGCCGACTGGCAAACGGCCATATTCAGAACGTCAGGCGCGGTAGCGGAGATCAGGCAGACCTGCTCCTGGCTGACGTTATCGCAAAAACACCGGAAGCTATCCAGGCGGTGGCAGATGGTGATGACGAGGTTAGCTGCGGGTATGACGCAGACTACCGCCAAATCTCGCCGGGTATCGCGGAGCAGTACGCGATCACCGGTAATCATCTGGCTTTCGTCCCTAACGGGCGGGCCGGTTCTCGCTGCGCACTTGGAGATAGCATGCCAAATAAAGCCAAAAACTGGTGGGAGCGCCTTGTGCGCGCTCGTAAAACCAACGACGCCGCCGAAATGGCGAACCTTATTGATAATCCACCAGAGAGCGTTACGGGTGATGATGACGTGAGTTCGACGCTTACGCCTGGTGGGGTGGTGATTAATCTCTCACCTCAAAGCCCGCTGCCGGGTCCAGCTCTTCCGGGGACCGGTGATGCAGAAGAAATTCCCGACTGGGGTAAGGCGCTGATTGAAGCGGTTGCCAAACTCACCCCGGCAGCTGCGACCGGCGATGAGGATGAGGAGGAGAAGAAAGAGGAAGAGGGTGCGGTTACCGGCGATGCCGCCTATCGTGCCGATCTGATTCAGCCAGGCATTCAGTTGCCCGCCAAAGCAAAGCCTACCGCATTCAAGCGCTCAGTGCTGGCAACTGCCGATCAGGCGATGGTGCGCTCTATCGTTGGTGATGCCGATATCACCAAACTGAAAAAAGCTACGGTAGATATGGCATTTAACGCTGTATCTGAACTGGCGAAGAATCGCAATACCGCGGCTAAAACTACCGATAGTTTCCGCTCTATCAACTCCAACACCACTAAAACCATCGCGGAGATTAACGCTGCCGCGAAGGAACTCTGGGCTAAACGCTAACGAGGCATTCAATGGATAACACTTTTCTTTACCGGATGCCTGCGGGCATCGCCGGGGCAATCTCACGTCCGCAGGATCTGACGGTTGAACCTCAGACCCTGGACAGCGCGAAGGCATTTGCTGCGTACGGTCTGGCCGGGAAGTTCTCGGCTGGCAAGTTTGTGCCGATCGAGGCGGCCGATACGGCTGCTGTTGTGGTGGGTATCTATGTTCGCCCATATCCGACAGCGTCCCAGCCCGACAAAGTCCGTCAGATTGGCACCGGCTTTAACTTCGCGGGTGACTGCATGAAGCGTGGCTATGTGACGGTGAATCTCGGTGTTGATGCCAGCTCTGTCGCACTTGGCGGTGCTGTGTATATGCGTGTGGCTACTCCGACCGCATCCAGCCCGCTGGGTGCCTTCCTGGCTGCCGCAGATGGCGCCAATACCGTACAAATCACTAACGCTTACTTCAATGGCCCTGGCGACACCAGCGGCAACATTGAGCTGGCCTTAAATATTTAAGGAAATCGCAAATGCCAATGACATTTGACCAGGCCACCATTGACAGTTCTGGTGCCTTTCTCGTCCATGAGCTGGAGCGCCTCGACCAGACGCTGAATCTGCCGCTGACCTCCCAGACATGGAGCCGAGATATTCAGCTGCGTGAAGACGTTTCTATCGCTGACGAAATCAGTTCTTTCACCAACACCACCTTTGCCGCTGCCGGTACACCTAACGCCAACGGTAAAAACTGGATCAGCCCGCTGGCGACTGCGATTGCTGGCATTAACGTTGATATCGAGAAAAAAGGCTTCCCGCTCGAATTGTGGGGCATGGAGCTTGGCTGGACCGTTATCGAACTGAATGCCGCGGCACAGGTCGGGCGTCCTATCGACACCCAGAAGTACGATGGCATGCAACTGAAATGGAACATGGATACCGATGAGCAGGTTTATATCGGTGATTCGGCAAAAGGCGCTAAGGGTCTGCTTAACCTGGTTCAGGTGACGCCGACGAACGCGACAAAAACGTGGGCCAACTCAACTGCCGACGAAATCCGCGCCAGCATTAACCAGGTACTGAGCAATGCATGGGCTCGCTCCGCTTACTCCAAAGTGCCGGAAGACCTGCTGATCCCGCCTGAGCAGTATTCATTCATTGCGAGCACCATTGTTTCCAGCGCCGGTAACCAGTCTCTGCTGACCTATCTGGAGACGAACACTATCGCCTACCACCAGAACGGCAAGCCGCTGAACATTCGCCCGGTTAAATGGATGAAAGGTCGCGGTGTGGGCGGAACTGATCGCATGGTGGCCTACACCAACGATAAGAAGTTTGTTCGCTTCCCGATGGTTCCGCTGCAGAGCGTCCCGATCCAGTATCGCGGCCTGTATCAGCTGGTGACCTACTACGGCAAGTTGGGTGCGGTAGAGCCGGTTTACCCGGAAACCCTGAACTACATGGATGGCATTTAATCCAGATACAGCCCCTTCACAGGGGCTTTTTTCTAAGGAATACCGATGAAGAAAATCTATGTACTGACCGCGTTCAATTTCAACGACGGTGCGAAAATAACGCCATTCGCTGCAGGTTTCCATGATGTTGATGACGCAGTGGCAGATCACTGGTTTGTAAAAGCGCATTGCTCACCAGATGGCGAAGCGCCGGCGGTGGTGGAAGATTCGCGTATTGCTGAGTACGAAGCGCGTATCGCAGAGCTAGAAGCGCAGTTGGCGGAGGCCACCACCAATGGCAAGAAATCAAAGTCTACCGACGCCTGAGCAGTTCAGAGCAGCATTTCCGCAGTACGCTGACGAAACAAAGTACCCCACGCCAATGATTCAGATGCGCATTAATCTCGCTGATGTTCTGTTTAGCGAATCGCGGTTTGGTGAAGATATTTTCCCCTACATTATCGGCCTGTATGTCGCGCACTACCTGTACCTGTACGCCGCTGATACGCGTGGCGTTGCCGTGGGTACTGCTGGTGGTGCAAATAGCGGAGTGCAGACCTCAAAGTCAGTGGATAAGGTTTCGGTAAGCTACGATGCCAGCGCGACGCTGGACCCGAATGCGGGCTTCTGGAATAACTCCCGTCATGGGTCTGAGTTATGGGAATACCTCATGATTTTCGGTGCAGGAGCAGTTCAACTGGGGACGCCGTAATGAAAAGCGGACTCACGATACGCTCTGACAATTACGCCGATATTCTCGACGCACTGAATAAGCTGTCTGGCACCGATGTGCTGGTGGGTATTCCCGCTGGCCCTCCACGTGAAGATTCCCCACTGAGTAATGCCGAAATTGGTTACCTGCAGTCCACCGGGGCGACCGTGGAGATTGACGGCGAGAGCGTCACGCTCCCGCCACGGCCTTTTCTCGATATGGGTATAGAGGATTCTCGGGATAAAACCACCGCACGGCTGAAGCTTGCCGCACAGGCTGCGCTTGAGGGGAATTCTGGTGTGGCAGAACAGCATCTTGAAGCTGCTGGGCAGATTGCCCGTGATGCGGCAAAGGCGGTTATCGGTGACGGTGATCGACTAGAGCCTTTATCCGAAAAGACGCTTAAGCGACGTCGTGCTGCTGGTTTGAGAGGTATTAAGCCGCTGTACGCTCATGGCTTCCTGTTGCGTGCGATTCAATACGTCGTAAGGAAAAAATAATGCCTTTACTCGATGTGACAGAGGTTCTTCTGGACCCGGATTTTGTCGATCTGACGCTGGTATGTCACCGGCAGGTGCAGACGGTTGACGAAGATAATTTCTCGATCAATACGCCGCAGGATATCCCGTTCTCCGGAGTGGTGACCGTTGACCGCTCTCTGGAAGCTAAACGTATGGCCGCCGGACAGAACATCAACGGCGCAATCCTCATCGTTACTCAGTTCAGGCTTACGCAGGGTCAGCCCGGACTGGATGCTGACACAGTGACCTACCAGGGGCGCGACTATCGCGTGACGTTTGTCGATCCGTATACGGCCTACGGCGCCGGGTTCGTCCAGGCACATTGTGAACTGCTGGAATTTGACGGAGGTACGCCAGTTGAGTAACGACAGCACAACGGCGGGCTATCTGACGCCCGTCGGTGATTCGCCGCCCTACGATGAGGATCTGGAAAGGTTAATCAGTCGCTGGATACGGGGTGTGACAGGGCTGGTTGCCACGCTGGTTTACCCGCGCTGGACCGACCCGCAAAAGCAGATACCCAAAACCGGCACCACCTGGTGCGCATTCGGTATCACCGGTATTCAGGAGGACTTCAATCCCGCCTACCTGCAAGGTGAAGAAAGTACCGAACAATGGTCACATGAGACCGTGAGTCTGATTCTGTGCTTCTACGGTCCGCAGGGACTGGCGACGGCCACACGCTTTCGTGACGGTCTGCTGGTCTCGCAGAACAATGACGAGCTCAACCGGGTCGGGCTTACCTTTCTGCAGCATGGGCGGATCCTCAATCTGCCTGAACTCATCAATAACAAGTGGGTGCGCCGCTACGACATCAGCGTTGACCTGCGCCGCAAAATCATCCGCCAGTACGGCATTCAATCGCTGGTCGACGCGCCAGTGCAATATTTTGGAGAATAAAACATGGCACAGGGCTTACCTGTTTCCAATGTCGTGAACGTGGACATCATCATGTCAGCGGTTGCGGCTACGGGGCGTAACTTCGGTGCGCTCCTCATTCTGGGAACCTCAACCGTTATTCCGGTGACCGAGCGCATTCGCCAGTATTCGGCCATTGAAGATATCGGCGATGATTTTGGCGTTGATTCTCCGGAATACGAAGCGGCTACCATCTTCTTTTCACAGTCACCAAAACCGACGCTGGTTTATATCGGCCGTTGGACGAAGACGCTGGCAGATGGCGAAGATGGTACGGTGGAAACGCTGCTGCAGGCGGTTAATGCTGCGCTGCAGTATACCAACTGGTACGGGCTGGCGATTGCCGACAGTGTGGATCTTGTTGAGGCTGATGTTATTTCGGTTGCTGCTGCTATTGAGGCATCCAGCCTTAGCCGCGTTCTGGCCGTAACCACAGATGACGTGAACGTGCTGGTGGCCGGTAACACCGATAACATCGGCTATAAGCTGAAAGCCGCCGGCTACAGCCGTACGTTCTGGCAGTACAGTTCCAGCAGCAAATATGCTGCCATCTCTGCATTTGGTCGCGCGTTTACAGTGAACTTCACCGGCAATAACACCACGATCACTCTGAAGTTTAAAAACGAGCCAGGCATCACCTACGAGACACTGACGACAGCACAGGCGTCCGCCATTGATGCCATTAACGGTAACGTCTACGTCTACTACGCCAACGATACGGCGATTATTCAGCAGGGTGTGATGGCGAACGGCGATTTCTTTGATGAACGCCATGGCCTGGACTGGCTGCAGAACTACGTACAGACCAATCTCTACAACCTGTTGTACACCTCAACCACCAAAATCCCACAGACCGACGCCGGCGTAACCCGTTTAATGACCAACGTCGAAGCGTCACTCGACCAGGCGGTTAATAACGGTCTGGTGGCGCCGGGGGTATGGAATGGTGGCCCGATCGGCCAGATTGAATCGGGTGACACGCTGACGAAGGGTTATTACGTCTACGCCGACGCGGTAGCGAATCAGGCTCAGTCTGACCGTGAAGCCCGTAAGTCACCGGTGATTCAGGCGGCGCTCAAACTGGCGGGTGCTATTCACTATGGCGACGTGCAGATCAACGTGGTGCGATAAGGAGAGACCATGAGCGGAATCTATAGTTTTATTGACGTCTCGTCATCCCTGACCGGCCCAACCGGCAGTATCGATCTGGGCTATGGCTCGGCGAACTCCGAAGAGGGTATTACGGTTGCGATGACCGAGGCAAAAAACACCATGACCGTCGGCGCCGATGGTGAAGTGATGCATAGCCTGCACGCCGGTAAGAGCGGCACCATTACGGTAACCCTTCTGAAAACCTCCCCGGTGAACAAAAAGCTGTCCCTGATGTATAACGCGCAGAGCCAGTCCTCCGCGACCTGGGGTAATAACGTGATCGTCATCCGCAACAAGGTGTCAGGCGATATCACCACCGCGCGCAGCTGCGCATTCCAGAAACAGCCGGATCACGCTAACGCCAAGGTCGGCAATACGGTGTCGTGGGTATTTGACGCCGGTAAGATTGACCAACTGCTGGGGGAGTTTTAACAGATGGAATTTGAAATCAAAGGCGTTAACTACCGTACCGCCAAACTCGACGTTTTCCAGCAGCTGAAGGTCAGCCGTAAGCTTCTGCCAGTGCTGGCCGGTCTGGTCAGTGAATTCTCTACGCTGAAGGCTCAGGCCGCCGCCGGTAACTCCGGCGCTGTGCTGGAAAGCGTACTGCCGAAAATTGCCGATACGCTGGCAGCGCTGCCGGACGACGACGTTAACGCGGTGATTTATCCGTGCCTGAGTGTCGTTTCCCGCCAGCACGAAAAGGGCTGGGCGAAAGTCTTCGATCAGGGCGTGCTTATGTTCGACGATATCGACCTGTTCACGATGCTGCAACTGGTGGCGCGGGTGGTCGCCGACAGTCTGGGAAATTTTTTGAAAGAACTCCCCGCCAGCGAAACGGCGGACCCGTCGCCGCAGGCTTAACGCTGGAATCCTTACCGGAAGGAGAAAGCTTCCTGATGCGCCCGGTGGAAGCCGGGTATATCCCCTATACCGCACTGAAGGACGGGTCAGTCGACCTGGCTGACATTGCCCGCATGAATGACTGGCTGGACCTCAAAGCCGATAACGACTACCGCATAGCGAAATGGAGAGAGGACAATGAACGCTGAAACGCTCAAGGACTTTCTGATCTCGCTTGGGTTTAACGTTGACGAGGCTGGCGCCAGAAAATTTGATGCCGTGGTTGCCGGGACGACGCTGAAGGCGATTGAGCTTGGCACCAAAGTTGAACTGGCCGCTGCGTCGGTCGTGGCCTTTACCGCCAAAATCGCCAGCAGCCTCGATAACCTTTACTGGGCTTCCCAGCGCACCGGCGCGACGGTGCAGGGCATTAAACAAATCGGGTATGCCGTCAGCCAGATGGGCGGCAGCGTGGACGCCGCCCGAGGCTCTCTCGAAAACCTGTCACGGTTCGTGCGTAACAACCCCGGCGCTGAAGGCTTCCTGAATCGTCTTGGCGTGCAGACCCGTGATGCTAAAGGCAACATGCGGGATATGGCCAGCATCTTCACCGGCGTCGGCCAGCGTCTTAACAGCATGCCTTACTACCGCGCTAACCAGTACGCGCAGATGCTGGGTATTGATGAAAATACCCTGATGGCAATGCGTCGCGGTATCGGCCAGTTCAGTGCCGAATATACCGCAATGGCGAAGGCGATCGGCTATAACGCTGATGCGGCTGCCGTCAGCTCAAACAAGTTCATGACCTCGCTGCGTTCCTTCGGGCTGATGGCCGGTATGGCGCGGGACAAAATCGGGTCCAGTCTGGCCGATGGTCTGGCGGGCTCGCTGGACCGCCTGCGGCGCCAAATCCTGGATAACTTCCCGAAAATCGAAGGGGCAATCACCGCGACGGTTAAGGGTATCCTCTGGGCTGGTGAAATGGTCGGTAGGGTTATTTACCGTCTTATCCAGTTAGGGGAAGGTATCAGCAACTGGTGGGATTCTCTCGATAAACAGTCTCAGGAGTTGATAGAACTGCTTGGTGCGCTTACCGCCGCGTGGTGGCTGCTGAACCGCGCAATGCTGGCTTCTCCGATTACGTGGGTGCTCGGGCTGGCTGCTGCTGTAGCGCTGCTATGGGAGGATTACCAGACATGGAAGGAGGGCGGGAAAAGCCTGGTTGACTGGGGTAAGTGGAAGACTGAGATCGATAACGCAGAGAAGTTCATTAAGTCGCTGCGTAATACGATTTCTGACCTTACCAACTCCATCTCAAAGCTGCTTGGCATAGACCCTAAATCCTGGTCGCTGAAATGGGACTTCGACAACTTCATCATGCAGATGGGGGAGTTCAGCAAGATGCTGAGCATGATCGGCGATCTACTGAATGCCATCAACGAAGGAAACTGGAGCGAAGTGAAGCGCCTGGGTATCGCAATATGGCAGCAGGGCAAGACGCCAATTGCGGGAGAAGGAGAGACCCAGACGAGCATTGTTCATGGCGCCAATATCCAGCCGGATATTCCGGGCGGGACGGGCAATACTCTGGCTGATCGCAACAACAATCCCGGCAATATCCGCCCCGTGGGCGGCGGTGGCTTCCGTACCTTCGAGAACGCCCTCCGCGGCTGGACAGCCATGAAAAACCAACTGATGCGCTACTTCACAGGGAAAACAACCGGGCGCCGCCTGCAGACCATCATGGATATCGTCAGCACCTGGGCTCCAGCGGGCGATAATAACGACCCGCAGCAGTACGCCCGACAAGTAGCAGGATGGATGGGGGTGTCGCCGACGGCGGCGCTTAACCTGTCCGATCCAAATACGATGGGTGCCCTTATGCAGTCAATGGCCCGTAAAGAGGGCTATTCGAACTGGAACAGCCCACTGGCTCATCAGGCGGCTGGTGCACAGGTTCAGCAGCAGAACACCTACAACATCTACGGCGCAAACGCTCAGGAAGTCGGCCAGGAAGTCGGGCGCCGGCAGCTCGAAGCGAACGCCAGGGTGTTGCGGGTTAATCAAAGCGGGGCCGGCTGATGGATATTCTTTCTACGCTGTTTCAGCAGCAAAGCAGGAAAATCGGGCTGATCGTTCCTAGCGTCGTCATTTCTGAAAAGCACAATGACACGCTGGAAATCACCGAACACCCGGTAGAGGTCGGCGCTGCAATTTCCGACCACGCCTACCGCCGCCCGTCAGAAGTGGTTATGCAGGTCGGCTTTGCTGGTGGTGGATCTCTGCTCGACTTTCTTGATACCACCTCTTTCGGGTTGAGCGCTGGTCTTAGCCCGAAAGAAACGTATCAGGAACTATTGGACCTGCAGAACAGCAGGGTGCCTTTCGATGTGGTGACCGGTAAGCGGATTTACTCCAACATGCTGATCCGCGCGCTGGAGGTCACGACCGACAGGACGTCAGAAAATGTGTTGTCTGCGGTGCTTACGCTTCGCGAGGTCATTATCACCAGCACGACCACCACGCAGGTAGCAGCCAAAGAGGACATGAAACTGGGGGCGAATACTTCGGCAGTACAGAACTCAGGAGTTAAAACGCCGACGGCGAAAAATGAGTCTCTGTTAAGCCGGCTGGCTGGCTACGCAACTGGAGGATAAATGGCCGTATCAGAAATCCCGCTATCACCAGAAAATCAGGCGTTTTCTATATCACTGGCGGGGCAGAGCTTTCAAATGGCGGTTACCTGGCGTGCTGCGTTCTGGTGCCTGGACATCATGGACAGCAACGCTGCCGACCTGATTAAGGGCATACCGCTAATCACCGGGGCTGATTTGCTGGCGCAATACTACTATCTCGGGCTGGGATTTTCGCTTTATGTCGGCTGTGATAACCCGGCAAACGAAAACCCCACTGAAAGCGATCTCGGAATAAACAGCCATCTTTACGCGGTAACGGAGTAACCATGTCACAGAACTGGATGCGGCATTTTGAGCTGCAGCTTGTCGACTCGAAAGGCAACGCTACCGATTTCGGTAGCTTCAAGGTCACTTTTACCATCGACTGGTTCAATCTGAGCAGTGAAACGCGGGTAGGGACCTTCAAGGTGTATAACCTGGCCGCTGATACCGTTAACCGGATTGTTGGTGATGAATTTACCCGTATCCGGGTAATTGCCGGTTACGATGGGGTTGCAGCAGATGTTTCCGCCAGTCAGGTCGGTACAGCGCGAAGGGTAAACCCCGATGATGTGGGCCAGATGGACGGGCGGAACTACGGGCTAATCTTTGATGGCGAGATACGCTACACCATCACCGGCAAAGATAACCCCATCGATAGCTTTGTGCTGATTCAGGCTGCCGACTCAGACCGGGCATTTGCAACCTCGATCACGACGCAGACACTTGCGGCGGGCTATACGGTTGCAGATGTCAATGCGGCACTGATGAACGATTTCAATGCAAAAGGCGCGACTGAGGGAAGCACTCCTGCTATGCCCGCTACGGTCTTCCCACGTGGGCGGGTGCTGTTTGGCATGACGCGTCACCTGATGGATAACGTTGCCGAACAATGCCAGGCTGACTGGATGTTTGTTGATGGTAAACGCGAGATGGTGGCGAAAAACGAAGTGGTTCACGATGCTATTAAGCTGAACAGCGCTACCGGGCTGATCGGCATGCCCCAGCAGACCATCGGCAGCGGCGTTAACGTCCGTTGCCTGATTAACCCTAACATCCGCGTTAATGGGCTGATAGAGCTGAATCAGGCTTCGGTATACCGCACTGTGCTGGGTAATAACGATATCGCCATGACGCAGGGGCGCATCACCGACCAGAATAACAACGGCAATATCACCGTCGAGGGTACCACTGCGCAGCCGGCGAGTATTGCGACCGACGGCGTTTATATTGTCCGCGGCATTATGTACACTGGCGACACAAGGGGCCAGGCGTGGTACATGGACATGATGTGTGAAGCGCGTGGCGCGATGGATCTTGTTTCCTCATCAGCGAGGGAAAGAGGGCTTTAATGAAAAGTTTCTGTTTGGCGTTGTTCGTGGTGATTTCAACCCCAGCTATGGCTGCAATTCAGTGTGGCAATTATGTGATGACCGGTGATGGAATGACCGTTATCAACGGAGAAACAGTCACATCTCAGAAGATAAAATTTTTGGGTAAGAATGGCGACTACGCGAACATGAAAATGGACATGGGCCTTATGCCTGCGCGTGATGGTAACAACTATGGCTTTGAGTTTGTTAAGCGCAACGGAAAGGCATTCCTCAACGTCCAACTTCTACAAAACAGCATGGATGCACCAAAGATCATCGGGTCTTTCCCCTGCAAAAAGGTGCCGGATTAACCGGCACAGGGCTACTCTTCTTTGATCCTAATTTCCTCTTTAGCCTCACTGAAGAGCTTAAACAATTCTTGCTCATTAAGGTTGCTTGCCTCAATCTTATAGTTGCCCTTGTGAATGGTTATCTTTTTACTGTGTTTTGCTCGAATCCACGCGGCCACGACGGCAGCCAGGCTATAACAAACATCTTTATTTTGAATAAACTCAAAAACATACCCAATTATTACTGAAGTGGTAGACCCTACCATAGGCGCAGAGTCACCAACGCGGGCTATAACACTTCTACTTCTATCATTTTCTTGGATAACCTGTTCAATGTATGGGGTGAGTTCCTGACCCGAGCTTTTTGAGAGGCGCAAATTGAAAACTGATTTGGTCATAACGTTTGGTGGCTCCATTAGAGATAGATGGAAAGCTATTTGGTCGCTCAGCGGCACTCTATTAGCTTTAGTTTTTTATAAAGAAGCTCAAATTGTGCTTAAAGACTTTGAGGTACAAAGTGCTACCCAAAAGGTTTACCACCAATAAGTTATTGTTTATATCCTGATATTTGATCAGTAACCCGCCTTCGAGCGGGTTTTTTAATGCCCGGAGTAAAGCAAATGGCAGTATCCGATAAAACCCGTAGCGGTGCGCTGGCGGAGGTTCTGGCGTCAGAGCGAAAGACGATTAGTGAGCAAATACGCGTAGCTCTGCCAGGCATTATTCAGTCGTTTGATCCTGGTGATGATAACAGACCTCCCACTTGTGTTGTTCAGCCGGCGATCCGCTACATCGAGCGTGACAACGACGGTAACAAAGAAACGAAGGATTACCCGCTGCTGGTGGACGTTCCTGTCATATTCCCCCGCGGTGGCGGCTGTACGCTGACATTTCCCGTTAAAGAAGGTGATGAATGCCTGGTGATATTTGCCGACCGCTGCATTGATTTCTGGTGGCAGAGCGGGGGCATACAGGAGCCGGTAGACGGACGCATGCACGATTTATCGGATGCCTTCTGTATTGTCGGCCCGCAGTCGCAGGCAAAGAAAATCAGCGGCATTAGCACTACGGCCACGCAGCTGCGTACCGACGACGGATCGGCATTTATTGAAGTGGCAGCAGGTCATGACGTCACCGTTAAAACGCCGGGTAAATTGACGGCCAGCGCTGACGGCGGCACGGAAATAACCTCTCCTGAAATCATCCTTAACGGCAACGTGACGATCAACGGAAATCTGTCGCAAGGAATGGGTGAGAGCGGAGGCTCTGCGACGATGCACGGCCCGGTAACCGTAACCAACGACGTGACTGCAGGCGGTAAGAGCCTGATGACGCACACGCATGGTGGGGTTGAGCATGGTAACGACAGCACCGGGGGGCCTGAATAATGCGATACCGACGTGAAGACGATGACGGTGATTACACCTTTGGACAGGGTGATGATACCTGGCTGGTAAACTCTCCTGAGGCCGTAGCGCAGGCCATTAAAACGCGATTTCTGCTCTGGTACGGTCAGTGGTTCCTCGATACCACAGAGGGAACACCCTGGATTCAGTCAGTCCTCGGAAAACAACGACCAGATACCTACAACCTGGCTATCCGCCGGCGCATTCTGGAAACGCAGGGCGTGAGCTCTATCACCGAATTTAACACCGAAGTTGACGGCCGCACGCGCCGTGTAACGTTCACAGCAACGGTAGAAACCCTCTACGGGACAACCACAGTAACCTCGGAGGCGTAATGTCTTTGGACCTCGATACACTCGGCTTATCGGCAACGGTAACCGCTGAGGGGATAAGTGCGCCAGACTATCAGACCGTGCTGGATACTATCACCGGCTATTTCCAGCAGATTTATAGCAGTGATGCCTATCTCGATCCTGACAGCAAGGACGGCCAGATGGTGGCGCTGGTGGCTCTGGCCATTCATGACGCGAACAACACAGCCATTTCGGTTTACCGTTCGTTCTCGCCGGCGACGGCCCTGTCAGATGCACTGACGAGCAACGTCAAAATTAACGGCATTACCCGGCGTGCAGCGACTAATTCGACGGTCGATCTACTGCTGACCGGCACTATCGGCACGACCATCACAAATGGTTCGGTACGCGACACAAACAGTGTGGTGTGGAATCTGCCGGCGACGGTAGTGATTGGCTCTGATGGTACCGTGGTGGCGACGGCCACGTGTGCGAATGCTGGCGCCGTAGCTGCGGTGGCGGGGTCGGTAAATGGCATCAACACGCCGACGCGTGGATGGTCTTCGGTGACTAACCCTCTGGCGGCCACGGTAGGTGTCGCTGCTGAGATGGATGCGCAGCTACGCGTAAGGCAGGCGCAAAGCGTCGCGCTGGCCTCTCTCACGCCGTTTGACGCGGTAGATGGTGCGATAGCAAATATCAGCGGCGTAACACGACACAAGCTGTATGAGAACGATACAGATAACACTGATGCAAATGGCCTGCCTCCGCATTCAATCGCTGCCATTGTCGAAGGTGGTGATGCGACGGTCATTGCGAACAGTATTCGTGGTGTGAAAGGGCAGGGCGTAACGCCTTACGGTAGCACGGTAATTGTTGTGCCTGATAAGTACGGAAATCCTCACCCGGTTGGTTTTTCGAGGCCAGTTGATGTACCCATTTACGTCAAAATCACCATCACCCCTCTTACTGGATATACCTCACAGGTAGGTGACGAGATAAAAGCAGCCATCGCTGCATATATCAACTCGTTGGCGATTGGTGCCAGTGTGCTGCTGAGTCGCATTTATTCCCCGGCAAACCTGGGCGTAGTCAGTGGGGGGAATGCTCGTTACTACGATATAACCGAACTACTGATCGGGACGTCTGCCGACAGTGTAGCCGCGGCGAATGTGTTTATCGCTTTTGACCAGTCAGCATCCTGCACCGTCAGCAATATCAAGCTGGTGGTGCCATGAGCAAATACACAGATCGGATTACTAACTACCACGCCGGAAAACCGAAGTTCTTCGCGCACGTTGACCTCTCTACCAGGCCTCTCACCGACGTTTCGACTGCTGTCGTCGGTCTCATTGCTGATTTTGATATTGACACCGCAGTGGGCGTTCAGCTTGACGCTGTCGGTGAGTGGGTGGGGCGTTTTCGTCGCGTAGCAACGCCTGTCTCTGGGATTTATTTTTCGTGGGATACGGAGCGCGTGGGATGGGATCAGGGTGTCTGGCAGGGGCCCTATGACCCGGACGACGGATTTATCGATCTCAGTGATGAGATATATCGGCTGATGCTCAAAGTGAAGGTGGCGATAAACAACTGGGACGGCCGGAATGATTCTCTGCCTCCGATTCTTGATGCAGCCCTGGCGGGCTCAGGGATCCGCATGGCTATTGTCGATAACCAGGATATGTCGATCTCTATCTGGATACTCGGCGACCCCGCGGTCGCGATGAGTGAGATTGACCGGTTAATCCTGGATAGCGCTGTCAACAAAGGGCCGTTTATCACATTGCCAGCAGGATATGTGCCATCGCGTTATGACGTCAATCCGATTGACCAGGTAAACAGTGAACTCTGGTGGGCGATTCAGAATGGTTATATGACGGTAAAGGCCGCTGGGGTTCGTGTTCGTGAAATAGAAACCGTCAGCGACGGATATCAGTTTTTTGGCTTCGACATCGAAAATGACTATATCGCAGGTTTTGACCGCGGGTCATGGGGAGAGAAATTTTAATGGCGACTAACGATTTTAAACCCTTCGCTATAGGCAGTGGGGCAAACGTATTATCGCAGGCCGACTATGAGGCGCTGTCGGCCTTGGCCTCCGGATTTCTTTCCGGTAAAGCTTTATCCGCGCAGGTGAATAAAGTTTTGCGGCAATCGTCTTTTGTATCTTCGGCAATTGCTCAATTTATTTCATCCACGCTAAACAAGGATGTCCTGGATAATGGTAATGAGTCCGCGTTTGTCACGGATTTCACTAATGCCTTGCGTGAAGATATTACGAATAATCTTTTGCCGGTTTTTGTCAATCAGACTAATGGATATATAGCACTCCCGGCTTTACTTGGTGGTGTAAAAAAAACATTTTACATCCAGTTTGGTACCTTCACTGGGACGACCGATAGTGTTGGTAACAATGGGGTTTACGAAAATTCCAACATTAACGTAGCATGGCCTGTAACATTTCCAAATGCAGTTCTTGCAGTAATAACCGGTGGGTCGTCTGATGTAGGGGGTGTTGGCATGCAGGAAATGGCGTGGAGTTTAGCTAAAAGTAAAACTGCTGGCGTATTTGGTGTGCAGTGCCGGGCTCCAAATGCATCAATGACTGGCACTTATATCTCAATTGGTTATTGATGGGGTGATATGTTATTTTCTGAATTAAATCAATCGTTCTATTTGCCCGGTATTGATTACGGTGACGATTTTCCCATAGATGCCGTAGAAATTAGTGAAGAAGAATATCGACGTTTTTACCTTTCTATAAATAATGGTTGCAGAGTTTATCTAAAAAATAAAAAATTTGAGATAAGCGATAAAATACCAGGCAAGTACCATGACTGGGATGCAATCTCTCTCTCATGGATAATTAAAGAAGAGAGCAGGATTAAGATGGTTTCTGATTTAATTAACTCAAGACTTCAGAAGAAGCAAAGCCTTATGGCTTCTGCATCCAGTGCAATCGCCCCTCTACAGGATGCTGTAGATATTGGCATTGCAACTGACGATGAAAAAACAAACCTCGACAAGTGGAAGAACTACAGGGTTGCTTTAAACAGACTTTCAGTTACATCCACTAATGATGTCGATTGGCCTGCCATTCCTGAATTTTAAAATCTGGTGATAAAAATGGGTGAATATAATACGGGAAACCCTGTCCCGTCTTCTGCTATGCCTGATGCATGGGATAACAATGCAACAATTGATGGGTTTGTTAACTCACCTGAATTAACTGTGATAACAAGAACCGGAATAGAGCACGACACGTTATCCGGGATTCAGAAGAAGGCCGACGATCAGCGCGAACAAATGGCAACTGATGGCGCAGCCGTGGTAGATGCAACCCGCCAGAACCTGATCCCACTCAGTAAGCAGTACCAGACGCTGGCGGCAGCCCAGGCAGACATTGCCAATATCCCGGAGGGCTCAACCACGTATTACCGTAGCCCGGATGATAGCGCGCTGGCTGTTGAGGTAATCAACAACGGCGGGACGTTGCAGCCAACCGGGCGGAAAATGCCGTCTCAGTCATATCTGGATTCCGTCAGCACGGTGACCGGGCAGATTTATTCTGATACAGGGCGCGGTTCGCTGGTAATTAACTATTTCGACAAAGCGCGGGCTACGGATGGTTTTGCACTCGGCACAACCGGTTCTCTTGTGGCCAATGCAGCTTATTACGCGAGTGATATGATCCCCGCGCTGGGTAACACGCAGTACGTGTTTGCCGTTAACGTTTCGCAACTGGCATTTTATGACTTGCAGGGCACCTTCATTTCCTATGTTGCAGGTGCCACTGCTGGTGCTGCATTTACCACGCCAGCCAGAACGCGTTATATCCGCTTCTCACAGACCCTGAGCACAGGAAAGAATGCTCAGATGCTGCTAAAAGGCACTGTTGTACCAACTGATTATGTCGGCGCGGGACTTGTCGATCCTTTCTCGGCCAAACGTACCGCACTGACTCAGGCGATTGATATCAGTTCACGTGCAAACGCTCTGGTTAGGAATCTTTTTGATAAAAACCGGGCTAACGACGGGTATGCACTCTCGACTAATGGCAGCCTGACAGCTAACGCGGCATATTTCGTTACTGACTACATTCCGGTGCTACCAGGAGAAGCTTACATACTCTCATCCGGCACGCAGGTGTTGTGCTTTTACGATCCGGACCTGAGCAAAACGTCAAACATCACTGTCGCTGCAGCAACTTCTTTCACCGTGCCTGCTGGTTCTTATTACCTGCGCTTCCAGAGCACGCCATTGACTGCTAAAGACTCACTGATGGTTATTCGCGGAACATCGCTACCGACATCGTATGTAGGGTTTGGTGCGTTGACTACTGCGGAAGCCACCGCAATCACTCAGTCAATCAGCTGGGGAATAGCGGACGGCACTCTGGCTGCCATACGCAATATGTTCAACAAGGATGTTGCGCTGGATAATTACGCACTGGCAACGAGCGGAACACCCTATGCCTCTAATAACTACTTTGTTACCGGCTGGATACCTGTCAAGCCATCGCAGCAATACATCATGAACGCTGCCTCAGGCGTTGCCGTATTCTTTGATGCCAATAAAGCTAAAGTTTCAAACGGAACTATCGCTAACGGTACCGTATTTACCACGCCCGCTGGCGCGGCATTTGTCCGGTTTCAGGTTCTGGGTCTGACCGTTAAAAACACACTGATGATGGTTGAAGGCACTGTACTCCCTGCGAGCTATCTGTCGTTTGGTTCGCCAACATCGACGTATGTCGATACCCAGGCTTTAACCGTAGCCCGGTCAGTGGCGCTGTCATTACAGCCCCAGCAGGTCAATTTGTTTGATAAATCGCTGGCCATGCTGGATACGGCCGTTTCATACCAGACCGGCGGCACGTCGGCAGCGGCCGGGTATTTTGCCACACCTAAAATGATGGTCACACCTGGAGACTGGTTCGTTTCTACGTATGGATCGGGTGGCGGCGCGTTCTATAAAATTGACGGCACGTTCCTCAGTGGATTCCAGAACCTGGTTGCGAACACCCCCTATGCAGTGCCTGAAAATGCCTACTACGTGCGGTTTCAGGTTTTAGGCCTGGCTCGATTAGAATCCCTGATGGTGAGTCCCGGCCAGACCGTGCCATCCGGGTATGTCCCGTTCGGAGGTAAAACCGCTACGTTACCCTGGCAGGGTAAAAAAATAATCTGGCTGGGTGACAGTATCACCAATAACCGTCTGTATGAACCGTATGTTCTGGCAGGGACCGGCATGACGGAGTTAGCTAACTATGGTGTTCCGGGTCAAACCGTGCGCACCATGGCCGACTCGCTCACCGCCGAGACTATCGCGAATGCTGATTTTATTTCTATCCTCGGGGGGACCAACGACTACGGCGGCAATGTCAGGCTGGGGACCATCGCAGACGCGACCAGTGCCTACGATGAAACGGCAAACGGCAGGTCGTTTTATCACAACGTTTTCTACGTGCTGGATAAAATCTATACGCTGAAACCCTCGGTACGTGTGGTGTTTAGCACGCCAATGAAACGGGGTCAGACCGATGGGCAGAGTGTCGTTTATCCGGCGGCAAATGCCGCTGGTTTTTTTCTGGAACAATATGTGCAGGCCATCAAGGACGTTTGTTCAATGTTCTCGGTCCCCGTCTGCGACCTGTTCAATAATTCAGGGATAAATCTCTACAATCTGTCGATTTACACAAACGACAACCTGCACCCCAATGCGGCCGGTTCTGCGTTGCACGCCCGTCCTATGATTGCAAAATTTAACTCAGCGTAAATGGGCGTCATTTAAAGGTTCATTTTAATCAAAATGTTGCGCCTGCCATGAAAATTGATAGGCGCAACCTCTCTTGATCTGCCTTCTCGCTAAAATCACTGTATGTAAATACAGTGTAATTGAGAGGCTCAGAACATGCCGCGTCTATACGAAATCGAAACAGCCTGCCGGGCGGCGATAGTCATCGAGCCCAATGGCAGGCGCATCATCACAACGCGCCGATTCCTGGCGGAGCTGGAGAAGGTAAACTGGCACTGGTCACCACGGCAGGCCAATCAGTGGATAGAGGGATACGTGACGACATTCCGTGATGTTTCCACGCAAGAGGGAGACGATCGGACGTTCCAGTTATTCAACCCGAACGGAGGGCTGTGATGGGCTTTCCTTCTCCAGCAACTGACTATATCGAGCGCAGGATAAGTATTACCAGTCTGTGCAACCTTGGTGCCAATACGCTTGTAGTTGAAACCAGCGACGGCTACGCAGTCATTGATGTGTCCCGGCGGCCGCAGGCGGGTGATGACCACTGATGTTGTCGAGCGGGCGCGACGAATGCTGGAGAACGGAGCCATACGGCAGCAGGTGGCCAACGTGATCGGCGTAGGGGTTAAGACGGTTTACAAATATTTTCCGGTAGGCGAGTGAGGTAGGGTGATAGCCCTGTTTGATAAAAAAAATCCCCGGAGCAGGCACACTCAGGGGAAAAAACTTCATTACATTATTGCTGCGTGCGTCTCCGCGCGGAGTATATCTTCTGAGAAAACTCCTGATGTTTCCAGATAATTCTGGTCTGAACAGTTAAGTTAAAGTTCCGGTTGCATGGGTATGTTTTTACTTAAGGGGTCCTGGAGCTGTTGAAGTGCTCGGAGTTGCTATGCACACGATCAACAGCTTGAGGCTGGATACTACCCCTGTTTGAAGGGGAGTGTGATTAACCGCACGTTAACTACTGTTGCCTGAAATTCACATCTGAGATAATAACCCCACGAATAATAGAGCAAAGCGCGTTTAAATATGAGCAGTAAGAAAACGTTAACGTTCATGCAATTTTTGATAATAAATAGTCAACTCGCCGGCATCTCAGATACTTGGGCTGATTTGTGGGTATTGATTTTCCATACGAGCCTTGGTGCGGGCAGGCTGCTGTCTCTTCGTTACGATGACATAGATGGCAATTCGATACTGATACGAGAGAGGGGGAGACTGAAAGCACTGCGCGTTGAAATTCCACCTACGGTGATGGCGATGATAGCGCGGCGACGGGAAAGGCATCCAGAGGATATTTTTGTGTTCCAGAGCCATTCAAATCGTGTGAAGAACGAATGCCGGCCAGTAACACTCATTGCTTTCAATACCGCTTTAAACCGGGCTGCAAAATCCTTATCGGGAGTCACCGTGAGCAGTGGTAGCGCAAGAAACGTATCTCATTAATCGCCCATAAGCACCTACTGGCAAAGTAGTCAACTTGCAACCCCTTAGTGGGTTATTTGTAAGCTATGAGAATGGTTATTGCCTCAGACCCTTAGGGGGTAAAATTGGGGCAAATTTTGGGGCAGAATAACGTTTGGGGCACGATTTGGGGCAATCAAATGTCCGCATTTGTCCGTATTTGACCAAAAGTCAACAGCGCTATCTCGTTGAAAATATTGCAGATCATTGAATTTGCTAAACTAATTTTTTGCATGCCATAATAACATGCATATTTCCCAGCATGATTAACCTCCATCATTGATTAGTGTGCGCTAAGTAGTCCTTATTGAACGTGGTGTACGGTTGTTGCATAAAGAATAACCTGGTCAACCTAAACAAATAATTAACCAGGAAAACTTTTTCGCCGTGAAATAAATAGTGCGGTGAGTGATTAGAGCGGTCGTTCAAGGACGAACAGATAGGCCTCGCGCGACCAGAACAGTCCGGTTCTGCGGCGCTCCACGGACATCGTTTTGACTTCCCAGCCCTGCAGGGTGAACTCATTGAGAAAACGGCTCATTTTCTCCGGGTCAGCTTTCGCTTCACCAAAAAACATGCTCCCCAGAATCCCCTCTTTGTACAGAACGACTCGACACTCTTTTTTCATCTGACAGGCTCCTTGCGTAATGACAGCAAACTGAAAGCCATTGTGACCGCCTGTTACGATTTTACAACCGCGGCGACAGAAAACTTCTTCCGGTAGGCAGATGGGCTGATGGCGAACTGCTGGCGAAAATGGTGGCGCAGGGTGCCGGCATCGGCGAAACCGCTGAGTTCGGCGATTTTATCGATGCTGATGCGGCTATGGGTCAGATGCTGCTGCGCGCGCTGCAACCGCTCATCCAGCAGCCAGCGGGCAGGGGTCTTACCGGTCGCCGCCTGAAAACGGCGCAAAAACGTGCGAGGACTCATCCCCGCCTGTTGCGCCAGCGACGCCACGGTATGGCTGGCGGCAAGATGCTGATGCAGATAATCAAACACCAGCCCCAGGCGCTGACTTTCCCGCGCCTGGGCCACGGGCCGGACGACCTGCTGCGCCTGCGCGCCGTCGCGATGCGGAGAGACAACCAGTCGCCTGGCCACGGTATTGGCGGCTTCAATCCCAAAATCCTCACGCACAAGGTGCAGGCACAGGTCGATGCCGGCGGCGCTGCCCGCGGAGGTCATAATGCCGTCAGAACCCACGTACAACACATCGGCGACGACATCAATCAGCGGGTAGCGCTGGCGCAGATTTTCCGTGTATCGCCAGTGCGTTGTCGCTTTGCGGCCATTGAGTAACCCGGCGGCCGCGAGAACAAATACGCCGGAGCAGATTGAGATAATCCGGCAGCCTCGCGCATGGGCGGCGGCTAAGGCATCACCCAGCGCCGCCGGGATCGGCGCATCGATCCCGCGCCAGCCGGGCACCACGATAGTCTGCGCATCCTGAAGCAAATTCATGCCGCCGTCGGTCATCAGCCGGATACCGCCGGTAGCACGTAGCTCACCGTCATCGACGGCGGCGACCGCGAACTGGTACCAGCGTTCGCCCATCTCCGGGCGGGGAAGACCAAAGATCTCCACCGCGATACCAAACTCAAAGGTGCACAGGCCATCATAGGCCAGCACAACGACCCGATGGCGTGACAACGTCACGGGATGGTTTGTCAGGATTTCAACGTTTTCTGTCATGGTTGCCGGCAGAGGATAAGTGGGCGGATTCATTAAATTAGTGGTACCACAGACAAGGAGAATACGCCATGAGTGTTGTAACTGCTTTTACCCCAGCCACCTCCAGCGAGGCTGCCGCCTGGTTCCGGCATAAACTGAGTTTTGAAACCGACTGCGCGGATGTCTACAGCGCGATGCGCGACGGGGCCTGCGATTTTGTGCTGCTGCACGTTGTCGGCAGTCCGGAGGCCTTTGCCCGACGGCATCTGCCCGGGGCGCTGCATTTACCGCATCGCCTGATCGATGCCGCCCGAATGAGCGAATGGCCAGCTGAGACGCTGTTCGTCGTCTATTGCGCCGGCCCACACTGCAACGGTGCGGATATTGCCGCTCTCAGGCTGGCTGAACTGGGGCGTCCGGTCAAAATGATGCTCGGCGGCCTCACCGGCTGGCAGGACGAGGGGCTGCCTTTCGCCGACTAACTCACCGCGGCCGGTTTCCTGCGGGGAGCAGGCCGCACAATGAATTTATTTCATGACCGATGAAATTTTCTCGTTTGCCGCTGACGGCAGTGCATGACAGTATCTGGACATATAGCCATCCAGAAGTCTAAAATTCAAATAATGAACTATCACGGCAGGCAACTAATTGTGCTTACCGCTAAGGAGACACCATGCAACGTCAACAGGCCCCGTTCCGCGCGGATATCGTCGGCAGTTTTTTACGTCCAGAGGCAATAAAAGTCGCGCGTCAGCAGCTTGCCGAAGGCGCCATAGATGCACAACAGCTGCGCCAGATTGAAAATGATGCTATCCGCCAGCTGGTCAGGCAGCAGTGTGACTGCGGGCTGCACGTGGTGACCGACGGGGAATTTCGCCGCGCGTGGTGGCACTTCGATTTCTTCGATGGCTTAGAAGGCGTTGAACGCTACGATTCCGACAAAGGGATCCAGTTTAACGGCGTGCAGACCCGGGCACACGGCGTTCGCGTCATTGGCAAACTGGCGTTTGGCGATCATCCGATGCTGGAAGATTTTCGCTATCTGAAAAGCGTCAGCGGCGAAGCACAGCCGAAGATGACCATTCCAAGCCCGAGCGTGCTCCATTTCCGCGGCGGGCGTAAAGATATCGATGCCACGGTTTATCCGGATCTCGCCGACTATTTCGACGATCTGGCGACGACCTGGCGCGATGCCATCCGCGCCTTCTATGATGCCGGCTGCCGCTATCTGCAGCTCGATGATACCGTCTGGGCCTATCTGTGTTCCGATGAGCAGCGCCAGCAGGTGCGCGATCGCGGCGACGATCCCGACGAGCTGGCAAAAACGTATGCCCGGGTGCTGAATAAGGCTCTGGAAGGCAAACCGGACGATTTGACCATCGGCCTGCACGTTTGTCGCGGGAACTTCCGTTCCACCTGGATCTCGGAAGGCGGTTATGAGCCGGTTGCCGAGGTGCTGTTTGGCGGCGTCAACGTCGATGCGTTCTTCCTTGAGTATGATAATGACCGCTCCGGCGATTTCGCCCCGCTGCGCTTTATCCGTCCGGGCAAGCAGCAGGTCGTGCTGGGATTAATCACCACCAAAAACGGCGAGCTGGAAAACCCGGAGGGAGTGAAGGCCCGTCTGCAGGAGGCCGCGCAGTATGTTGCGCTGCAGCAGATTTGCCTCAGCCCGCAGTGTGGCTTCGCCTCGACCGAAGAGGGGAATGCGCTGACGGAATCCCAACAGTGGGATAAAGTCCGCCTGGTCACCGGGATCGCCGCTCAGGTCTGGTAACCGCTCTTCATAGCGCAGCGTTGCACCGTTTTGAGGCAACGCTGCCTGTCTGTTTCTCTCCTGCCGCGCCGTCGCGCGCTTTCTCGCCGTCAGCCAACCTGGCATCGTTTTTGCCTTATCACTTCCGGATAGTCGTTCATTCATTTTTCGTTTTTGCGATTTTCAGGAGTGAATCATGCAGCGTCGAACATTATTAAAAGCTTTTGCCCTCTCCGCCTCTACCGTTCTCATGGGCTACTCTTTCCAGGTTTATGCCGCCGACACCATTAAAGTCGGGATTATGCATTCACTCTCCGGGACCATGGCGATTTCCGAAACACCGTTGAAAGACGTGGCGCTGATGGCAATTGACGACATCAATGCCAAAGGCGGCGTGCTGGGGAAAAAGCTCGAGCCGGTGGTTGTCGATCCCGCCTCAAACTGGCCGCTGTTTGCGGAGAAAGCCCGTCAGCTGCTAACCCAGGACAAAGTGGCGGCGGTCTTTGGCTGCTGGACATCGGTCTCGCGAAAATCGGTGCTGCCGGTTTTTGAAGAGCTGAACGGCCTGCTGTTCTATCCGGTACAGTACGAAGGCGAAGAGATGTCGCCAAACGTCTTCTATACCGGCGCGGCGCCGAATCAGCAGGCGATTCCGGCGGTGGAATACCTGCTGAGTGAAGATGGCGGCGGGGCGAAACGCTTCTTCCTGCTGGGCACCGATTACGTCTATCCGCGTACCACCAACAAAATTCTGCGCGCATTCCTGCATGCGAAAGGGATCCAGGATAAGGACATCGAAGAGGTCTATACCCCGTTCGGTTACAGCGATTACCAGACCATCGTTGCCAACATTAAGAAATTCTCCGCCGGCGGCAAAACGGCGGTGGTTTCTACCATCAACGGCGATTCCAACGTCCCGTTTTATAAAGAGCTGGCAAACCAGGGGCTGAAAGCGACCGATGTGCCGGTGGTGGCCTTCTCGGTCGGTGAAGAGGAGCTGCGCGGTATTGATACCAAACCGCTGGTGGGGAACCTGGCGGCGTGGAATTACTTTGAGTCCGTCGATAACCCGACCAACAAACAGTTTGTGGCGGATTACCGTGCCTATGCCAAAGCCCACAAGCTGCCAAACGCCGATACCGTGGTGACTAACGACCCGATGGAAGCCACCTGGGTTGGGCTGCACATGTGGGCCCAGGCGGTAACCAAGGCGGGAACCACCGATGTCGATAAGGTGCGGGCAGCGATGGCCGGCCAGACCTTCAACGCGCCATCAGGCTTTACTCTGACTATGGACGCGACCAATCACCATCTGCACAAACCGGTGATGATTGGCGAAATCGAAAGCAACGGGCAGTTCAACGTCGTCTGGCAGACCGATAAGCCGGTACGCGCCCAGCCGTGGAGCCCGTGGATCGCCGGTAACGATAAGAAACCCGATCATCCGATAAAAACTGCCGCTAATTAAGCGCCTCTTTCCCGGGCGCGAACGCCTTGCCCGGGCGACATAAGTAGCCCCGGCAAGCGCCAGCGCTGCCGGGGCTATCCCGGAATCCCGCGCGACCCTCGTTAGCGTTAACGGGGAAATGACACAAGGAGATACTCATGAGCACATGGCGCATAGTGGGGTATTACCTCGCGCTACTGGTGATGATCGTGCCGTGGCGGGCGCAGGCAGCGGATGCGGATGATTTTGTGACGGCCAACCGTACCCAGCAGGCGCGCCTGCTGGAACAGTGGGCCGCCGCGCCCGATGCCCGGCGGCTGCCGCTGCTGCGGGCGCTGAAAGCGGAAACCCTGGTGGCTGATGACAGTGGCCACGCCTTCAGCCAGCAACAGGCGCTGGGGGCCGCGCGCACTCCGCAAGGGGCAACAAAACCGGTTCGCCTCACCAACCGCCTGCGTAACCTGGTCGCCGGGGCGTTGGCCACCCATTTGCTTGTCAGTGACAGTGTCACGGAGAGGGCGGCAGCCGTCAAAACGCTACAGCGGGAGGCGACGCCGGAAATGGCGGGGCTGCTGCAACAACGGCTGGCGGTTGAAACCGATGAGGGGGTTAAAACGCAGCTGGACATTGCGCTGGCCCGCCTGCAGCTTGCCAGCCCGGACAGCGCCAGACGGCTGGCCGCCGTTGAACAGCTCGGTCACGCCGTGGATCCGGAGACTCAGGCGCTGCTGATTCCCTATACCGATCTTCAACATGAGCCTGACGCCCGCGTGCGCGATGCGGCGGCAAACAGCCTGAGCCAGATTAAACAGCGTCTGCTGCTCGGCGATATTCTCGGCCAGGCATTCATGGGGCTATCGCTGGGGTCGGTGCTGCTGCTGGCAGCGCTGGGGCTGGCCATCACCTACGGGTTGCTGGGCGTCATCAATATGGCGCATGGCGAGATGCTGATGATCGGCGCCTACAGCTGCTGGCTGGTGCAGCAAGCGCTGGCACAGCTGGCGCCGCAGTGGCTGGCGTTCTATCCGCTGGTCGCGCTGCCGGTCGCTTTCCTGATAACCGGCGGCATCGGTATGGCGCTGGAACGCACTATCATTCGTCATCTCTACGGCCGGCCGCTGGAGACGCTGCTGGCCACCTGGGGGATTAGCCTGATGCTGATCCAGCTGGTGCGCATGCTGTTCGGCGCCCAGAACCTGGAAGTGGCAAACCCGGCCTGGCTCTCCGGCGGCTTGCAGGTTCTGCCGAACCTGATCCTGCCGTGGAACCGCCTGGCGGTGCTCGGCTTTGTGCTGCTGGTACTGTTCTTCACCTGGTTAATTCTCAATAAAACCCGCTTAGGCATGAACGTGCGGGCGGTGACCCAAAACCGGGCGATGGCCGCCTGTTGCGGCGTGCCAACCGGGCGAGTGGATATGCTGGCATTTGGTCTCGGTTCGGGTATCGCCGGTCTGGGTGGTGTGGCGCTGTCGCAGCTGGGAAATGTCGGCCCGGAACTGGGCCAGGGCTATATCATCGACTCCTTCCTGGTGGTGGTGCTCGGCGGCGTCGGCCAGCTGGCGGGGAGCGTAGTGGCTGCCTTTGGCCTCGGCATCTTCAACAAAATCCTCGAACCTCAGCTCGGGGCAGTGTTGGGCAAGATCCTGATCCTGGTGCTGATCATCCTGTTTATTCAGAAGCGTCCGCAGGGTCTGTTTGCCTTAAAAGGGAGGGTTATTGACTGATGAGCCAACCAATTAGCTTAACATTAGCGCGTAAGGCGCCGCGATCGCTGCAATGGCTTGGTGTACTCCTGGTGCTGGGGTTGCTGAGCATGCCGTTTCTGGCGCTGCTGCCGCAGTCACATCCGCTGGCGGTCTCCACCTGGCTGCTGACCCTCAGCGGTAAAATTCTCTGTTACGCGATTGTCGCCGTAGCGCTGGATCTGGTCTGGGGTTACGCCGGTATGCTGTCGCTGGGCCACGGCATCTTTTTCGCCCTCGGCGGCTATGCGATGGGGATGTATCTGATGCGCCAGGCGGCGGGCGATGGTCTGCCGGCATTCATGTCTTTTCTGTCATGGAGCGAGCTGCCGTGGTTCTGGTGGGGAACCCAGCATTTTGCCTGGGCGATGCTGCTGGTGGTGCTGGTTCCGGGCGTACTGGCCCTGGTCTTCGGCTGGTTTGCTTTCCGCTCTAAAATCAAAGGGGTCTACTTCTCGATCATGACCCAGGCGTTGACCTACGCCGGCATGCTGCTCTTTTTCCGTAACGAAACCGGTTTTGGCGGCAACAACGGTTTTACCGGATTCACCACGCTGCTTGGCTATTCCGTTACCGCGACCACCACGCGGGCCGCGCTATTTATGGTCACGGTTTTACTGCTGCTGCTGACGTTAGGGATCGGCTATCTGCTGGCGCAGAGTAAATTCGGCCGTGTCCTGACGGCGGTGCGTGATGCGGAAAACCGGCTGATGTTCTGCGGATACGATCCGTGCGGCTTTAAGCTGCTGGTGTGGACGCTGTCGGCGGTGCTGTGTGGCCTCGCGGGGGCGCTGTACGTGCCTCAGGTGGGCATTATTAACCCCAGCGAAATGTCGCCAACCAACTCCATTGAAGCGGCTATTTGGGTGGCGCTTGGCGGTCGCGGCACCTTAATTGGCCCGGTGCTTGGCGCCGGGCTGGTGAACGGAGCGAAGAGCCTGTTCACCGTCACTATGCCGGAGTACTGGCAGCTGTTCCTTGGTCTGATTTTTATCATCGTGACCCTGTTTCTACCTCGCGGGGTTATTGGCCTGCTGCGCAAAGGAGACCGCTAATGCAACCGGATGAAGGCCTGTTTACCCGCCAGCAGCCCACGGACCGCTTTCGCGAGCAGACCGACCCGGTGCTCGAGCTGGAGAACATCAACGTCACTTTTGATGGTTTCCAGGCGCTGACGGATCTCTCATTGCAGATTGGCGTGGGCGAGCTGCGCTGTATTATCGGGCCGAACGGCGCCGGGAAAACGACGCTGATGGATGTCATTACCGGCAAAACCCGGCCGCAGAGCGGCAGGGCGCGGTATGACCAGTCGATCGATCTGCTCGGGCTTGATCCTATCGCTATCGCCCGCCAGGGGATCGGCCGCAAGTTTCAGAAACCGACGGTGTTTGAGGCGCTGACCGTCGCCGAAAATCTTGAGCTGGCGTTGAAAGGCGATAAGTCGGTCTGGGCCAGCCTGCGGGCGCGGCTGAACGGCGAGCAGGAGGACCGCATCAGCGACATTCTGCGCCTGCTGCGTCTTGATGGCGAACGCGCGCGCCCGGCGGGGCTGCTTTCTCACGGGCAAAAACAGTTTCTCGAGATCGGCATGCTGCTGGTTCAGGAGCCGCATCTGTTGCTGCTGGATGAGCCCGCTGCCGGGATGACCGATGCTGAAACCGAGTATACCGCCGAGCTGTTCCGCGCCCTGGCCGGGCAACATTCCCTGATGGTGGTGGAGCACGATATGGGGTTCGTCGAAACCATCGCTGATCGGGTCACGGTGCTGCATCAGGGCCAGGTACTGGCAGAGGGCTCGCTCCGCGAGGTACAGGCGAATGAGCAGGTGATTGAGGTGTATCTCGGTCGTTAAGGAGAGCGAATGTTACAGGTTAATCAGTTACATCAATACTATGGCGGCAGCCACATTCTGCGCGGGGTCGATTTTGAGGCCCGGCAAGGCGAGGTCACCTGTCTGTTGGGGCGCAATGGCGTGGGTAAAACCACCTTACTGAAGTGCCTGATGGGGCTGATCCCGGCGCGCAGCGGTGAAGTCATCTGGCAGGAGAAAATCATCACCCAGCGTAAACCGCACCAGCGGGTGCAGGCCGGTATTGCCTATGTGCCGCAGGGTCGTGAAATATTTCCTCGCCTGACGGTTGAAGAGAATCTGCTGATGGGGCTGTCGCGGTTTCCGGCCAGCGAGGCCGGGCAGGTACCGGAGGAGATTTATCAGCTGTTTCCGGTGCTGAAAACCATGAAACAGCGGCGCGGCGGCGATCTCTCCGGCGGTCAGCAGCAGCAGCTGGCTATCGGTCGCGCGCTGGCCAGCCGGCCGCAATTGCTGATTCTGGATGAGCCGACGGAAGGTATTCAGCCGTCGGTCATCAAAGAGATTGGCGAAGTGATCCGCCAGCTGGCGAACCGTGGCGATATGGCCATTCTGCTGGTCGAGCAGTTTTATGACTTTGCCGCGGCGCTGGCCGATCGCTATCTGGTGATGTCGCGGGGAACGATTATTCAACAGGGGAACGGCGCGGCGATGGAAGCGGAAGGGGTGCGCGGCATGGTGACGATTTAACACGCGGACTTTTTTAAGGGCTTTGCCGCCTTGAGGCAAGGCCTGTTTACCGTTAACAGGTCCCGTCCCATACGAACAGACGTCTGTTCGCCTTTTATTCTGCAATAAGAATAAAATCCAGCATATTTCATTCCCAGCCGTTAAGTCTGTTTATCTATTCGCTATCTATATGATGGCTCCGTTGATGACGGCGCTGCTATTGCTCAGCGTATGTGGTTAATTGCCTGGTTCTGGACGCTAATTGTTTTGTATAAATTCAGACGCTTTTCTTGTTTTAATTATTTGTTATTTATATGTGTTTCCGATATCGATATTCGCCATATATTGTAAGAGATAAAACACTTCTTAATTTGCTCAGGAACTGTTTAATTTGCGAATTTAATGACGAAACCAGAGCTTAATACTAAATGTTGATTTTTATCGAATGTAATGGTTGTTGAGTTGTTTTTTTATTATGAAATCATCTGCTAAAAATAAACTCTGCCTGCTGCCCCATTACGGTAAGAAATACCGTCGCATAATTCCTGATTTATAAGCAATTAGTCCATTTTTCTGAGGCTGTTTTTTCTACAAATGATCGGTAAAAACGATCGTTATATGTTAAATGATAGCTTTTGACTATTAATTGGATTGAAATCGATCGATTATAAATATTAGCTGGCTGCAGAATTATCAGGCTATTCTTCTACTGCCCGGAAAATATCAATACTGAAAAGATAGATTCTTTTTATGAATATATTTTGGGTGACATATAAATTTAAATATTGAATGATGGTTAATAAGGAAACTGGTAATGCTAAACCGTGTTTATGATAAATATCTGGCTGCCTATACCTGTGTTGCTGGATGCATTTATGATTTTAAAAACAATGAAAAAGGCGTCACCGCCGTTGAGTATGCGATTGTCATCGCTGGCTTGGCCGCTGTTGTCGCCGTTATCTTTGGTTCGGGCGGAACCGTGCAGACGATGTTGTCCGATATCTTTACTAGTGTCAAAGATAAGGTCGATGCCTCTATGACGCCATAAGCCTTTGCAAGTTCATTAGTGGTTTTAATACGGGCATAGCAGGACGCAATGCCCGTATTGATGAATTTCAGATACATGGATACTGTCAACGCAAAGTGGAAAACAATGAATATGAAAAGAGGCGGTCTGCTTGTTTATGTGGTGATGATCGTTGTCGGTATTCTGGGGCTGTTTTTCTATTTTAATCAATCCCGCACGGCTGCTCCTTTGCAGGCCAGTCAGCCAGAAAAAAAACCGCAGCAGACGATAAGCGTGGTGGTAGCCACCCGTGATTTAGACGCCAGAACGATACTACGGGCCGGGGACTTTCAGATTAAAACCGTTACGGTTGATGTCGGCAGTACCGATACGCAGTTTAATCTTGTCGGTAAAAACCTGGATAACTGGGCGTTAAAAAGCGCGGTGCCGGCGAATTCATGGATTTTGCCGGGTTTAATGGTGGCGCCGGGCAGCGATGAATACCTGACCCTGTTTTTACGACCGGGAAATATTCTCTATACCTTTGAGCTAAACAAGTCAGACAACTATTTATTAAATAACATCAAAGCCGGGCAGGGCGTGGATATTTATCTCTCCTATCGTCGGATATATCCCAAACATGAAGATACGCTGGAAGTCGGGGCCGAACAGTCCCGCGAGAAAAATCAGCTTTATAACCGCCTGAAACCGCTGATGGGCAATAAGCGGGTGCTGGCGATTCGCCCGGCAAAAACGGTTGTCAATAACGGTGTCAACGTGGTGGAAAAGGGCAGCCAGCTAGTGGTGGAGCTGCAGGACCACGAGGTCAAGATGCTGAAGGGGCTGGGCGGCGAGCTGGCGAATATTCTTCTGTTTCCGGCCACCACCACTCCGGAGGGGAAATCGACCATTGCGCTGCCCTCGCCAGAGGCGGCATGGCCGGTCAGCGACGACGTGATTTTTAATCTACCTCCCGTTCCAGCAAAGCTCACCTCAGAAATTAACGAGCTTCGAGGCTAAATCGCCGCCTGACGTCGGGTGGCTTATAACACCATGGAACCCCGGATACAGGGATATTTTAAAAAATGACTCAACGTTTGTTCTGCATTAAAAGGCTGTTTGTGCTGCTGATTTTTTGCGTGTTTTCTCTGGGGGCCAGGGCGGAGGTCGTCAATCTCAAACCCGGGCAATCGAAAACGCTGCGCTTCGCTAGCGCCGTTAATACGGTGTTTGTGTCAGACCCGGCCGTTGCCGATTACAAAATCGTCAACGATAAAAATATCGTGCTGTATGCCCGCAAGCTGGGCAGTACTGAGCTGGTGGTCTATGGTCCGCAGGCGAAGATCCTGATGAATCTCAGCGTGGATGTCGACCCTTTTCTGAGCGACATTCGCCAGCGCGTGGCGCGTGAATACCCCGGCAGTACGGTGGAGGTGAAACGCTTCCAGAATGCCGACAAAGCCACGTGGATCCTGAGTGGCACGGTGCCTGATGAAGAGACCCGCGACGGGGTTTATCAGCTGGTTGGCAGCCTGGTGGGTTCCGGCGATGGCGGCGGAAAAAGTAACGGCAGCAACGCCAGCAGTGAAAACACCCGTTTTGCGATTGCCAAAGTCTACAACAATGTCATTAACCGCTTACAACTCCCGTCCTCAAACCAGGTCAACGTTAAACTGACCGTGGTGGAGGTAAGCAAAGAGTTTACCGATAACCTGGGTATCGAGTGGAGCAGCCTGACGCTGGATAGCATTATCAACGGCGGCGGAAATGGCGGCATGACCACCAACAGTCCTGGGGTCTTTAATCTGCTGGGGTTTCGCCGCGGGTTTGATGTCGGAAATATCAGCACCCTGATCAACGCGGTAAAAAATGACTCTATTGCCCGGGTGCTGGCTCAGCCTAATCTCACCGTACTTTCCGGAGAGTCAGCCAGCTTTCTGGTGGGCGGAGAAATTCCGATTATGGTGAAGGATCAGGACTCGGTCACCGTGCAGTATAAAGAGTACGGCATTCGCCTGAATATCACCGCTAAGGTGGAAAAACGCCAGAAGATACGTTTGTTTGTCTCCAACGAATTAAGCAGCGTCACCGGTTCGTATGCCTATAACGACTACCAGATCCCAACCATGCGTACCCGCCGTTCCAGCTCAACCATCGAGCTGGCGGATGGCGACAGCTTTGTTATCGGCGGCTTATTAAGCGAAGCGGACAAGGAGTCGCTCACCAAAGTACCGTTTATTGGCGATATTCCGGTGCTGGGAGCATTAGCCCGTAGCTCGATGACCGAAAGAAGCAAAAGCGAACTGGTGGTGTTTGCCACGGTGAATCTGGTGAAACCGCAGTCAGAAGCGGCGGCCCGCAATATGTCGCTTCCATCCTTTCGCCGCAGCTCGGTTGAGAAGCTGTTCTTCAACGTCGGCGTTGACCAGAAAATGCGCGAAGAGCGTTTAAATAGTGATGCCGGACGCTTTCTTGAACAGGGCGGCTTTGCCCGCTAACGACATCGCATCATTGACATATTTCTGGAGTGAAAGATGAAGTTGTTTTCGGATTCTAAAAAGAAAAGCGAGCCGGAAGTCGCGCACAAGGCGAAAAAGGGAGGGCCGCAGTCGATAATCATTATCTCCCCTGATAAAGAGATGCTTTCTGATATTAGCAGTTTGTTATTAATTAATAACTTTAATAACGTTATTGGTCATCCTCTTGATTTTTTTGCCTTGCTGGATGACAGCATCTTGCGCGGCGCTGCGACGGTGATTATTGATATCGGCAGCTGCAATGATGTTACGTTGATCTGTGAAACGGCCACACTGCTGATTCCTGCCAGCGCGCGTCAGGTCTTTCTCGGCCGCAATGACTCGATCGCTTTCGCCCAGGCACTGATGAGCGCCGGCGTTTGCTATCTGCATATTCAGTCCCAGCTGGCACAGCTGGCCGGGCAGCTCCAGCAACCGGACAGCGCCCAGGCGACGCGCAGTATGATGAAAATCAGCCTTCTGGGCTGCAAAGGTGGTGCGGGTACCACGACCGTGGCCTGGCAGCTGTTTCAGGCTATCGGTATGCAGACCTCTATCCCCTCGCTGCTGGTGCAGGGCGCCAGCGGTAGCCGGGATCTTGATTTATTGACCTTCTGTGGTCTACCCAGAGACGGGGCGATTACGTCTCTGGGGCCTCAGCAGTCCGCGCGCATAGAACCCCTGGATGCGGCCTGGACCTATGACGATAGCCACTTCAATGCGTTCAATCTGGTGATGTTCGATCACGGCGTCTATGCCCAACCCTACGAGCATCTTGAGACAGTCTTTACGCAATCCAGCACCTTGATTCTTGTGATTAACCGCGATCTGAGCGCTCTGAGGGTGGCTAAGTATTTACTGGATGAGAAGCAGCGCGTTGACCTGTCGCGCGGTGGTAAAGAACTGCGGGTCTTCATCTGCCTCAATGAGAATCACCCTGCGCACGGCGATGAGCTGCGCAATGATGATATTGAGGAGTATCTCGGTTACCCGCTGGCGGTGATTAATCCGTGGAACGTTAAGAAAAACCAACCGTTGTCGGTGACTCCGCTGTGGCGTTTTACCGCACAGAGCCTGTTGGGTAAATCTGAACAAGAGGCAGCAAAGAGGAGACTATTTCCATCGTTTTTCTCATTACGTCCCGACCGTAAGTCGTAGCGGATAAGCGGACTTCGTCACGCGGTGGGAACATAACTTTTAAGGATGATGAAAGCAATGGATACGGAGAGCTTTGAATCCCTGCTCTATTTTCGCGAGCTTGTGCTTAAGAGCGTTGATTTAGAACGGGTTGATGCATTGCGTCACGACCGCGATGCGCTGTTTCGTGAAATCAGTGAGGTGATCACGCGGCAGGTGAATAGTAGCGGTAGATATTTATCCTCCCGCGCCGGTCACGATCTGTGCGAGCTGGTTACCGATGAGATAACTGGCTACGGCCCGTTACGAGAATTAATGGAAGACGACACTATCAGCGATATTTTGGTGAACGGACCGGATCGCATTTTTGTCGAGCGGTTCGGCAAACTTGAACAGGTCGATAAACGCTTCCTCAACGACATTCAGCTCACCGATATCGCCAGACGGCTGGTTTCGCGAGTAGGGCGCCGGGTCGATGATTCCCAGCCGCTGGTAGACGCGAGGATGCCGGACGGCAGCCGTCTGAACGTGGTGATTTCACCGGTGGCTCTGGATGGTGCGTCGATCTCCATTCGTAAGTTTGGTAAGGGCAAGAAATCGCTGGCCGACCTGGTGGAGTACGGCAGCATGAATGAAATGATGGCCAATTTTCTGGTCATCGCCAGCCGCTGTCGGATCAATATTATTGTCTCCGGGGGGACGGGGTCCGGGAAAACTACGCTGCTTAATGCGATGTCGCAATACATCAATGAAGATGAGCGGGTACTTACCCTGGAAGATGCTGCCGAACTGCGGCTACAGCAACCGCACGTGGTTCGCCTGGAAACGCGAATGGCCGGATCGGAAAACCAGGGGGTGGTGAATATGCGCCATCTGGTGGTCAACGCGCTGCGTATGCGTCCAGACAGGATCATCGTCGGCGAGTGTCGTGGTGAGGAGGCTTTTGAGATGCTGCAGGCCATGAACACCGGCCATGATGGTTCTATGTCGACTCTGCATGCCAACTCACCGCGCGACGCGCTGGCGCGGCTGGAGAGCATGATCATGATGTCCAGCGCTTCGTTGCCGTTGGCGGCCATACGCCGAAATATCGCCTCGGCGGTAAACATTATTGTTCAGGTGTCGCGCCTGCCGGACGGCTCGCGCAAGGTGATCAACATTGCCGAGGTGATGGGTATGGAAGGAGACAACATTATCCTACAGGACATCTTCAGCTTCGGCGCAGAAGCGGATCGCAATGAGTACGGGAAAATTCAGGGGACGTTTACCTGTTTTGGGCTGCTTCAGCGTTCGGCTGTGTACCGTCAGGCGCTGGTTCACGGCCTGCTTGAACCTTTAAAACAACTGTTTGGGAACCGGATGCCATGATGATGATCATTTTTAGCTTTCTGCTGCTGGCAGGCTGTATTCAGCTGGGGCTGTGGTATCGCCAGCAGAAGCGCATGCAGCGTTTACAGCAGGCGGAAGCCGCCCGTAACCGGGTGGAACTGACGAGGCGACTGCTGCGTAATCCGTTGGGCGGGTGGTTATCACGCTTGATGGATGATATGCGTCTACATTTACTGGGCAAGCAGCGCAGTACCGCCTTACGCCACGGGCTGATCCTGCTGCTGGTACAGGCCGTAAGCCTCTACGTTAACCGCAATTACCTGAACCTGAGCCCGATCATTATCCATCCCGTATTATTTGTGCTGACTCTGTACGGCCTCTATCTCAGCAGCAAGAAAAAGATGCGTCTGGAATTTGATGCTCAATTCGCGGAAGCGTTGAATATCATTAATAGCTCCATCCGCGCCGGTAACTCTGTTATTCAGGGGATTGAGCAGTGCGGGCAAAAGATTGATGGTGTGCTGGGCGAGGAATTCAGACAGATATCGCAGCGCCTGGAAATTGGTGAAGATGCGGAAAGCGTATTTATGGCCTCGTGGCGACGTCTGCCGTTTAGCGAATACTACTTTTTCATTATTACCGTACAGCTCAACATGAAAGGTGGGGGTCAGGTCAAAGAGGTGATGTCGCGTCTGGGGACGCTGATCTCCAACGCCCGGGTGCTGGAGAAGAAAAAATACGCCATGACTTCGGAAGTCCGCATGTCGATTAAGATTTTGACAGCTATCCCCATTTTTTTCTTCTTCTTTCTGAAGTTTCAGTCGCCGGCTAATTTCGACATTTTACTGCACCATCCAACGGGCCAGATGATGCTCTATTACGCTATTTGCAGCATTCTGCTGGGGCTGCTGATTGTCTGGATGATGATGAATAAAGTATAGGTGGCTTATGTTTTATATTATTGCGCTAGCTCTGCTGGTATTAGGCACTGGGGGGCTAGCCCGGATCTGGTTATTGAGGCAGCGTCGGCAGCGTATTTATCATCTGCTGGAGCAGAGTAGCAACCAGTACGCTTTTATCCCACAGGATAATACGACGCCGTTTGAGCGGATAATGAGGAAAACCAGTCGCCTGGTCTCGTGGACCGCGATGTTGGATAAAAATATTGTCGCTAAAACGTTAGTCGTATTCATCGCGACGCTACTGCTGGTATTAGTGAATGCTGCCGGGATTTATACATTTTCTCATGAAATGTTATTTCTTTGCGTAATAGCCTGCGTGGTGGTGGTGATTCTGCTACCAAATCTGGTAAAAGAAATGGTCATTAAAAAACATATGAAAAGGATTTCTGACGACCTGCCATTCGTTATCGATATGCTGGCAGTTTGCGTGCAATCCGGGATGACCATTGAAAAAGCTTTGCGTTATATCGCCGACAATACCTATGCCATTAATCCCAATATCGCCACGCTGTTCGACAGGGCGATGCTCAAAACAGAGGTCAACGGTATTAATGCTGCGCTGGAACAACTCTATGAAGAAGTTCCAGGCACGGAAGTCAGGATGCTATGTTCGACCTTACAGCAGAGTATTAAATATGGCTCATCGATATATCAGGTGTTGATCGATCTTTCTAAAGAGATGCGCGAACTGCAGCTGCTGAATACCGAAGAGAAGGTGGCCAGTCTTTCAGCAAAAATGACGTTGCCGATGATCGCCTTCATTATGTTTCCGCTGTTGGTTATCGTTGCAGGGCCGGGTTTTATAGGGATGGTGTCGGTGTGGGAAAAATAATCTCTCTTACGTCGCTTCTGGCGCTCTTCGTTTTGTGTGGGTGCCAGAGCCAAACTGGCAGCGGCAGTGAACTCGATGATAGTCAGCGTGAATATATTCTCAGTAAGGTCAATAACTATAACGGCTTGATCAAGCTCTACCGTGAAAAACTCAGCCGTAAAGAGGATAAGGATACCCGCTACCAGCTGGCGGAATACTATTATCTGGCGGAGGATTTTGACTCTTCCCGCCAGTATCTACAGCCGCTCATCGCCAACAATCCCGATGAACGGGCATTATTACTGGCAAGTAAAAACTTGATGGAGTTCGGGGATTATAGAGAAGCGCAGGCGGCGATTTCCGGTGTGCTCAGACAGAACCCCAAAAGTGGTGAGGCCTGGAATATACAGGGGATCCTGCTGGCGCAAGATGGCGATTTTCCCGGGGCGACCCGCGCGTTTAATAGCGCGAGGCAGCGCTTTGTTGATGACGATATCGTAATTAATAACCTGGCGATGCTGGCCATTATGCAAAACGATTACGCCACCGCCAGAGACTATCTTTTTTCTCTCTATGGCCGGGGGCATGCGAGCCAGAAAGTGCTGCATAACCTCGTCTACGTGCTGGTGAAGCTCCAGGACTTTAACGCTGCGGAAAGCATCCTGCAGCAGGAAAAGATGGCCGACCGTAGCGACGGGTTGATGGAAGCGCTGGCGAAAGTGAATCCGCGCCCGCGCGCGCCGTCTGCAACATTATCGGCTGCGGCTCCGGTATCGATAGCGGAAAGCGCAGCGCCCGCGGTGAAATCGGGGAGCAGGCTGGCGGCGGGCCCCTGCTGGTCAGAACGGCGGCCGCTGGACGTACCCCGGTTGCCACTCAGGATGAGCTCGCCCGGTTCCTGGATAATCAGCAGACGGCGAAGCCGGCAGGGCTACCGGAAAAAGCTTCTCTGTCATTAACCAGTAGTCTGAAAGATATCTCTGCGGTTCGCTCCGGGCGCCATCCCGGTTATTTCCGCATGATACTGGAATCGCGGCATGCGATTAATTTCCGTGAACTACCTGGTACGGATAAAAATAAGCGTATTTTTGAATTACAGAATGTCAGACTAGGGCATGCATTGCTGCGAGCGGCTGAGGATATTACCAGGGAACACCCTGATATCAATAAATTGACGTTTTATCAGCATCAGGCGGATGCTGTTTTAATTGAGTTTGAATTTACCCGTTCACTGGCAAAAGCGAAAGTGTTTCGCCTTGCTTCGGATAAGGCGCCAGGAGAGAGACTTGTGTTTGATATTTATTATGGCTGAACCGCCGGGTCTATTTTTATACGGAAATAAACATTATGAAAATTTATGAATACAACGATCTGCTGGTGCAGGTGCCGGCGGGAGTTACGCATCTGATGATCGGCGCGGATGGCGTATTACGCGGCTATCGCAGCAGGCCGGATATGTCATTGTCCCGCCCCTGGGAAACGACGGAAAGTATTATTCCTGCTGTGCTGAACTGGGAAAAATCACATGCTGAGATTGCCGCGCTGCGGGAATATTCGCCGATTGTTATTCACGAGTTTGCGTTGCCAGGAACCGAACGTTTCCGCGTCGGCGATAAATACACGCTACATGCGACTATTAATGAAGAACTCTGTTTGACCTCAGAGGTTCATGCAGTTGTCAGCTGCTATACACCGGGCATGAAGCCATGGTGCCAGATATTAAAACTGAAGGTCGAAGGGCTTTCTATCGACAATATCTTACTGGCAAATGTAAAAGAAGTTCTTCATGACTTAAAGGTCACTGATTAATTATAACAAAATGAAATCACAGGAGAAAATAATGGCTGAAATGGAAAAATTACTGGATGGACTGGTAAACCTTGATGGCGCCCTGGGGGCGGCGTTGGTCGATGCGCGTAATGGCATGCTGTTACACGGTGTGGGCTCCGCCGGTCTGGATATCGAAATTGCCGCCGCGGCCATTACTGACGTGCTGCGCGCCAATATCAAGATGCTGAAATTAATGGCGACCGGGGATGAAGTAGAAGACATCCTGATTACGCAGGGCAAACAGTACCACATACTCCGACCGGTGAGGGCTGTGGATGGGGTATTCGTGTATACCATTCTCGATCGCCGCAATGGAAATCTGGCGCTGGCCAGACGCAAAGTGACGGACGTCGAAGAGGCCATCGTCATTTTATAAGTAACCTCGCCCGCGTAACGCGGGCGGAGGACATAAGGTTCGGGATGATGAAAGACTATAAGGTGATCCTGGTAGGACGCAGCGGCTCGGGTAAGACCACGGCTATCCGTAGCGTCAGTGAAATCAACGTCGTGTCAACGGACGTGCTGGCATCGGACCGCGTCGACGCAGAGAAAGAAACCACCACCGTCGGTTTTGACTATGGCGAGTTGACTATTCCTGGCGGGCAAAACCGGATGCGGCTTTACGGTACTCCGGGGCAGGAGCGCTTCACGTTTATGCGCGATATCCTGGAACGCGGCAGCGTCGGTATTCTACTGCTGGCTGATAATCACCGTCCAGACCCGCTGGCAGAGACTCGTAGCTGGTTGCGGGCGCTGAAAACCGGCCCGTTGGCGGGAAATGCAATCGTGCTGCTGGGTATCGTTAAGTGTGATTTGTCCCCCTTACCTGATCTTGAACAATACCAGCGCTTGCTGCGGGAGGAGGGGCTAACTCTTCCCGTCGCGACGCTGGATGCACGCAGCCCGGAAAGGGTCTTATTTCTGCTGAAGGTGCTGTTTTGCCAGCTTGAGCGTGCCAGAAATGAAGAGGTTTATTCCTGATGACAAGCATACTTCCGTTTGCGATTGAAGATGCCGGTACCCTGTCTACTGAACTCAGCCAGCAGATTCAGCAACTGCTGCTGGAGTTTGCCCAGAATTATCCTGTGATGGGGGAGCTGCTGGTGGCGACCGCCGATGGTTATGAGGTTGCGGCCGTTCTCAAAGAAGAGGACCCTGGGCGTTTACATAAAATCGCGGCGATGACCAGCTCTCTGCTGGGGATTGGCGCTGCGATGCTAAATGAAATCGCGGCCGGAGAGCAGAAAGCCATCACCGTCGAGGGCGAGAGGGACAATATCCTGCTCTGGCAGGTCGCTACGCAGCGTTTTTCGTTATGTCTGACCGTCGTGGCTTCCGCACAGGAGCCCCTCGGGCAACTGTTCTGGCTGCTGCGCCAGTTGGCGGCGGCCATTGCTGAGATCTGCCATGCGCAGCCGGATCTGCCGCCGCTACAGGAATATCATTATGAATGATCCGTTAACGATGTCCTTTGCCGTCAGATTATGCTCGGCAGACATGAGCTGTGGTTTTATTTCCGTATCGCCGGTCCTGGATAACAGATCGGAGTTAATTCAGCAGCGTCTGAAGTGGTATCACCAATGGCTACATTCGCTGTGTAGTCATTTGCAGAAAGAGATACCGATCCCGGAAGATATTTTCTCGCTTCTGCTGCTGCAGGCCGTTGAATTAACGGCCGCCGATATGCTTAGCGATGCCATTGCGCTGGCGCCGGTGCTTTACGATCGCGACAGCAGAATCATCGAGAGTGTGACCAGCTATTATTCCTGGCTCCAGGCATATACGATGCCAGCCCCTGAAAATAATGAACTGACGCAACCAGAGAATCTCTCACCTGAATAAAAATGGTTCTTTTTAATATCGAATTTTTATGATGCATGGAGAATAAGGGATTATTGTGAGTATCGCATGGCTATTGACTGCCGGTATTAGTGGAGTTCTTATCTATATTTGCTATGTGGATATACTCTGGCGGCGGATACCTAACCGCGCCACGCTGCTGATACTGCTGCTCTCCTGTCTCGCAGGATTTACGCATATGCCTTATCCGGCGTTCATTCTCCCCGGCATACTGCTGGCGCTGGGATTTATCGCCGCGATGGCGAAGTTGATGGGCGCCGGGGATATTAAGCTGGTGTGTGCGCTGGCGGTGGCGTTGTCAGTACCGGAGACCGGCAATTTTTTGCTGCTGACGGCCATCGCGGGTATTCCCGTCGCCATTGTCAGCCTGCTCTATTTTTATTTCTTCGCCCGCGAGGAACGCGCGACGGTGCCATATGCGCTGGCCATCAGCTGCGGGTACTGGCTACAGCTGTGGGTATAACCATTGGTGAATGTATGTTTAAAAAGGTAAAAAACGGTCTGCGTCATTATTTAAGCGCTGAACATGGCGTTGCTGCTATGGAATTTTCCATGGTGTTTATTCCTTTTATTATTTCGATACTTTTTATTGCCGAGATGTGCCGGGTGGTCTTTATTTCCTCGGCGCTCGATCTGATTATCGCCGAGTCGGGGCATATAGCGGCGATCACCAGAGCGCCAGACAATTATCAGCAATATTTCAACGCCGAAATCAATAAACGCATGGCCGACTGGCCGCTCATCTCCCGTGAAATACATGTCGAACTTTCGGTTAGCTGGTGTGACAGTATTTCCGCGGTGATTAACCACACTTGCACCACTATGGATGCGCGTAATAAACCGTTGGCATTTTATAAAGTGACCACTGATTATCAGCCACTATTTTTTTTCTTTCCATCGCAAAGCGTCATCCGTGAACTGAGTCGCAGGATTTTACTGGTACAGGAATTTCAGCGTGAGGCAGAAAATGATGAATAACCCGATGGGCGAGATAAAACGCTCTCTATGCGATGAACGAGGGTCAGTCACGATTGAGGCCGGCCTGTACTTCGTTGTCTTTTTTGTGCTGTGCGCGCTGCTGGTGGATTTCAGCGCCGTTTTTCTGAATAAAAGCTACCTCGCGCGAGTAACTTATTCGTTGGCCAGCGTGGTGCGAGAAAGATCCGTCTTCTATGGCGAAAAAGAGGAGCTAAGCCAGCAGGACGTCAGCGATCTCTACGAACTGGCCGGTGTTTTACTGGAGGAGAGTCGGCTGGCAGGCAGCCGCTATCAGCTGGTGGTGGAGGCCGCCTTTTTTCAGTCCAGCGGCAGCAAAGCGCAAAGACACCTGCTTAATACCCAGTCCATCGCCCGGGGTTCCGGGGACTGCCATAGCCGACCTGGCATAACCAGTTCGCAAATTGCGGATCTGTCGCCGTGGGATACGAAAGGGCGCTGGCTACCGGTTTATCAGGTGACGATGTGCTTGCCGGGTGGCGAGAGCTTGTTTAAACGCACCCTGAATAGCGTCGGAATAGAGATCGGCGATATTGCCATCAGCAATGCGGTGATCCCGCGTTAATACCGTTCCTTATGGGCGAGGTGAAAATTATGCGAAGCCGATTTTTGCGGTTTATCGTTCGTCTTTTGCGTCAGGAATATGGCGCGATAACCGTCATGTTTGCCATTATGTTTCCGCTGTTAATGATGTTCTATTCGGTGGCATATGATGGCGCTAATCTACAAAGCAGTCGCGCCAGGCTGGCAGATGGCCTCAATCAGGGCGTGCTGGCGGTGGCGATGATCGATAACCGCAATACCACTGCCGCGGATGAGGCGGAGAATATTACGCTGTTACATCACTACCTTTCCTACTATGTGCCGGATGCGAGGATCGCGAAAAGCGATCTGGCCGTTTCGGTCGATGTGAACTACAGCACAACGAAAACAGGTAAACTTGACTCCGTGGACTATACCGCCAGCGGAAAGGCCAGCATGCGGCCGCTCATTGGCGCGCAGCAAGAGGTCGGTTTTGACTCTGCAGTAGATATTCGCGCCGACAGCGGCGCGGGAGTGGTCAGACGTACAATCGAAGAGATAAAATACCCGACGGACTATGCTCTTGTGCTGGATTTTTCAGGTTCGATGCTAAAATCGTCATCAGAGCCAGGCCTGACCAGGATCGAGTTGTTACGTAAAGTCGTCACGGAGTTTATTGGCGAGGTTTTAAATGATGATTCTGTGACTAATACCGTAGGAATTATTCCATTTACTGCAGGTGTATCAGTTATTCTTCCCGGAGAAAATGTTGCTGGAGGAAATAATTTTGGTTGTTCATATGTTGGTAAGTTCCAGAAAAAATATGCGAAGGTAGATCTGGACTTTTGGTATAATAAAATACGCTTTAATACCTCTTTAGCAACTCCGACAGAAATAACTCAGTCCTATCAGTACGATCAGTTATTATATAACTGGTATAATAATGTTGTACGTCCAGCAACAGGATACAGCATCAATGATATGATTAATAAAGGCTGGTGTGTGAAAAATGCGCAATTTGGTTCTGCGGTTGGTAAAGCACAATATAGCTGCGATGCCGATCCTCGGGCTAGCCTGTTTAAGAATTACCCGGAGTTTCAGGAAGGCCGTGTGGCAGCACATGAACTTATGTACTACGCTTACTCTCAGCGCACGATATTTAATACAGTAACGATGGATTTCCCCGGCTTAGTTACGGGTGATTATATGTTTACCGATGCCTCCATTACCACTTTCAAATACATGGTTAATAATATTAATGATAGACCATTTTTATATGACTGCTATTCGACCTTTGGTGCTATTAACGCTACCACTGCAAGCAATATGCTGAGGAGTAAGACGGCTAAACCAGCCTCTTATCTTATTGAGTTAACTCATGACCGTCAAATAATCGATAAATTCAGAGAGATGAATGTCACTGATGGCACAACCTATGTCACTTCAGGATTACTGCGCGCGCTTCCCGTTATCGCCAAAGGAAATAACCCAAGAAAAGCAATAATTATCATATCAGATGGTATTGATATTGATGGCGGCGCTTTGAGCAAAAAATTATTTGATCAGTATAGTTTGTGTAGCCGCATCAGAGAGGGGTTACTGCGCTATCCTGAGGGAACGCCTACGCAACTGGCGGATATTTTCTTTATTTTTACGGTCAATAGTTCAGAAACGACCAACGCTCTCGACCTCTGGCGCAATTACTGCGCAGGAGACAACGTGTTCCTTGCCACCAACTACCAGGACATTATTAACGTCCTGACGGGGATTGCTAAAAAATCCTCGGTGAAATTTATCAATAAAAATGAGCCGGAATAACCACCCGCGCGACAGGAGGTCAGAGTGTTGGATTTGGCTGTTTTGGCTAATCAGTGCGCGCCAGAGGTCGCTCCCCAGGTGCTGGAACGTTTAATGAAAGTGGAGTCGTCGTTTAATCCATACGCCATTGGCGTGGTAGGCGGACGGCTGGCGCGTCAGCCACGCCACAAGGAAGAGGCTATCGCCACCGCGCAATATCTGGAACAGGCAGGCTGGAATTTTTCGCTGGGGCTGGGCCAGGTGAACCGGCACAACCTCGACAAATACGGACTGGATTATGAGACCGTCTTCGATCCTTGTCATAACGCCCGCGCCGCTGCGGGTATTTTTAATGAATGCTTGCGGCGCGCTTCGGTCAAGTTTTCACCGCAACAGGCGGAGCTGGCGGCTTTTTCCTGCTACTACAGCGGCAACTTCCGCCGTGGGTTTCTCCCTGAAGGTCAGGCGCAGACCAGCTACGTAGATCGGATCATGGCAGTAAAACCGACGCTGACAGTCGGCAATATTGCTCCCATTGCGGTAATTCCGGATGGTAAATCTCGCCCATCGGCAAAAGCCTCCGTCGCAAAAGAAAACCGGCAAACGCCACCCGGAGCGAAGCTATCCCAGATCGCTGGCGCGTCATCACCCAGAGGCGTGAAATCTCTGCGAGGTGACTAGCCGGGGCCCGCCTGCAATCTGTAGACCCGCTCAGCGTCCAGGCAAGCGGGGAATGGTTGCAAGGTAAAATAGCTATTTGCGCAGCAGTCGCTGCAGCCGCGTCTGACGCCAGCTGCGGATCCATCCGCCGAAAACAAACAATCGCATGCCTCTCACCAGCAGCAACGCCCCCCAGATCCCGGCGACCCAGGCAGACCAGTTGTTCTCCGGGTTGGTAAACCGGTTAAGTAAAACCAGCAACACGCATACCACCACGGCGGTCGACAGTGAGCGGAAAAAGCGGCTTTCCTGATGCACGCGCGCTTTTGCCTCTTCGATGCGTAAATCGAGAGACTCTTCGTGCCCCGCCGGGGAGTCACCGGTGATATCGGCAACGTTAACTTCAAAGACGGCGGCAAGGGCGCTCAGCGTTTCCAGCCCTGGGCGGTCGCCGTTTTCAATGCGCTGAATTGTCCGCACGCTGAGGCCGGCAAGTTCTGCCAGCTGCTCCTGGGACCAGGCGCGCTGTAGACGTAATTGTTTAACCTGATTAGTGCTGTTCATCATGTCTATCTCCGGGTGAAAACCTGAGATGGAGTGTGGCGCCGGGCTCTGTCGGGCACCACGATCCGCAGCCGACAGTTGCACGACATTAACCCGACAGCCGCATGACGCCTGGGGTTACGCGCTGACGGCCGAACAGCCATTCTGCCACGGGCGAATTTTCATTCCGCGGAAGATCATCAGCCAGGCAACGATAATAGCGAGCATCAGCACCACAAACAGCGACCAGTGCGGCATATGGGTCAGGATAGATCCGGTAATCATCGGGTTGAAGGCGGCGCCCAGCCAGCCCAGCGACTGGGCGGAAAAGTAGCTTGCCTTCATGCCGGCGGGGGCGATGTTATCAATCAGCATATACTCACCGGGCGCGTAAATGACCTCGCCAAGCGTAAACACGGCGGCAGAGAGCCCCCATAGCAGCAGGCTGCTGTCGGAAACAATAAATCCCCCCAGACCGAGGACGAAACAGAACGTACCAAAGGTCATGAGCGGACGAATATTCCTGGCGCTCAGGCGACGGCCGACGGCGTACTGCAGCGCAACCACCACGGCGGCGTTGACCGGGAGTACCACCGCCACCACCTTTTCGGCAAAATCGCTATCGGCGACCACCAGCACATACTGCGAAATACAGGAGGCGAATGAACCGCCGACGAACGAGGCCAGCAGGCCGGACAGCGTAAACCACATCAGCGCGCGGTCGCGCAGCAACACGGAAGGCGACCATTGGGTGGCATTATCCTGGGCAATGGTCGCCGAGGAGCGCTGAACGAAGAGCTGAATACCAACCAGCGGCAATGCGGCGCAGGCCGCCGCCAGCCAAAATGGCAGGTTGATACTGTGCATCACCAGCAGCGTGCCGATGGGCGGGCCGACGGTCCAGCCAATGTTGAGAAAGGTATAGTTGAGGGAGAAGATCCGCGCTTTCTTTTCCGGCGACAGAACATCGGCAAACCACGCCTTCAGCACGGTGGAGAAGACGGAGTAGGCGCAGTTGATCAGAGCAAAGAAAAACACCACCAGGCTTACGCTATTGACCAGCGGAATCGCGATAAAGCCGCAGATAAAGGCCAGCACGGCGATAAGCATATAGCGCTTTTTATCAAACTTATCGGCCAGAATGCCAAACCCCATGCTAAAGACGACGCCGACGGTGAGGGCGATGGAGAGCGCATAGCCAATTTTATCCACCTCAAGCTGGTACTGGCGGGTGAGGAAAATGGTCATAAAGGGCAGCGTTGCACCACGGCCGATAGTCAGCAGCAGCGAGGACGCCAGCAGCGCGATGGTGGAGCGCCTGATGGTCGGTATCATGTTGTTTGCCTGATGAAATGTTTTTTTTATGTGGTACCGCTCAGAAATACCATGCTCTCAGGACCTTGTATAGCGCAACCCGGTGTCATCATGTGCTTTGGTACCCTGCTAAAAATAATGATCTATCCGGCGGGCGCTTTTTTGGGTACTTTGATTTTGTTCACAAAAATTCATATAACAACAGAGGCAGGGTATGACACGTAAAGACGGGCTGCTGGCGCTGCTGGTGGTAGTGGTGTGGGGGCTGAATTTTGTGGTGATTAAGGTCGGACTCCACAATATGCCGCCGCTGATGCTGGCGGGACTGCGTTTCTTACTGGTGGCCTTTCCGGCGCTGTTGTTTGTTGCCCGTCCCAAAATTCCGCTGCGCCTGCTGCTCGGCTACGGCCTGACCATCAGCTTTGGTCAGTTCGCCTTTTTATTCTGCGCAATTAATCTTGGGATGCCCGCTGGCCTGGCCTCTTTGGTGCTGCAGGCGCAGGCGTTCTTCACCATTATTCTTGGCGCTTTTGCCTTCGGTGAACGCCTGCAGGGAAAACAGCTGGCCGGGATTGCGCTGGCTATTTTTGGCATCCTGGTGCTGGTGGAAGCCAGCCTCGGCGGCCAGCATGTTCCGGTCGTCGGATTTATGCTGACTCTGGCGGCGGCGTTGAGCTGGGCGTGCGGTAATATCTTTAATAAGAAGATCATGTCCCGCGCCGAGAAACCGCAGATTATGTCCCTGGTGGTGTGGAGCGCGCTGATTCCAGTGCTGCCGTTTATGCTGGCGTCATGGGCGATCGATGGCCCGCAGACGATGGTGGCGAGCCTGATTCATATTGATATGCTGACCGTGCTCTCGCTGCTTTATCTGGCGTTTATTGCCACGATTGTGGGCTACGGCATCTGGGGCTCGCTGCTTGGGCGCTATGAAACCTGGCGCGTGGCGCCGCTGTCGTTGCTGGTGCCGGTCGTGGGGATGGCCAGCGCCGCGCTGTTGCTCGGTGAAACGCTGAACGGCTTGCAGCTGCTGGGGGCCGTTTTGATTATGGCCGGGCTGTATATCAACGTTTTCGGCCTGCGGACCTGGCGGACGGGCGTGGTCCCAAGATAAGTAAAGGCCATATATCTGGACAGGGATGTTTTTTGCATGACGGCGCCAGGGTTGCTTGTCGCTGGTCTTTGACCATGATGTGGTTAGGCTCAGGGGCAAAGCGAATGAGTGACCAAAGGAATATAAATGATTGATGACATCCGCTACCTGATCGTTTTTGCAAAAATTGTAGAGGCGGGATCCATCTCAGGTGGCGCAGAAGCTTTAGGGCTGACGACCGCAACGGCGAGCACGCATCTGGCAAAACTGGAAAAAAATCTGGGTAGTGCTCTGCTATATAGAAATACCCGGAAACTCTCTCTGACTCACGATGGCCTCAGTTTGCTGGAGACGGCCAAATCTATGCTGGAGCTGTATGAGAAGGGGGTTATTGAATTTAAGCAGCGGTCTATATCAACGGCTAACAAGCTGCATATTTCTGTTCCTGCCGTTTTTATCAATAGCGCATTTACTCGCCATCTTGCGGTTTTTATAAAGGAATATCCGGATGTTTTCCTCAATATTTCTTATAGCGACACGCGGAAAGATATTATCGGAGAGAGTATTGATGTTGCTTTTCGGATTGGGGAGCTCCCGGACAGCTCACTCAAAGCCCGGCATCTTTTTGTGCTGCCCCGGCAGCTCGTCGCATCAAAGGCGTTGTTAAGCCAATATAAGCCCATCAACCACCCTGATGATCTTGAACCACTGCCCTGGATTGGACTGACCATGAGGCAGAACCAGCGGGCGTTCAGGCATAAAAATGGCGAGGTGGCGTTAGTCAAGTATACGCCAACGGTTGTCGTTGATAATGTTGAAGCGGCCTATGCTCTTGCAAAGCAACACATTGGACTGGCCGCTCCCCCTCGCTATCTGAGTGAGAATGATGTTAAGCGCGCAGAAATGCAGGAAATACTCCCGGACTGGTCATTAGAACCTCTAAAGGTATACGCCATATGGCCGGCGAATATATCGACCAGCAGTATTGCCTACAAATTGATTAATAATATTTATAATTCCTTTGAGTCGCATAAATTATGAATGATTCAGGAATGGCAGACAGAGCATGTAGCCAGCCGTAACGATCAGCGAACTGCCCATCAATAAGTTAAACGTACGGATACGTTGTCTGCTCCTGAGCAGCATTGACACTTTGTCACCAAGGATTGCCCATGAAGCCAGTGAGAGATAACAGACTAAAAAATAAATCATGATAAAGACGGATACCGTTGTCCTGGTTGCCGGGTCGGAAAACAACGCCGCTCCTGATGCGCAGGCAGTCCAGGCTTTCGGGTTGAACCATTGCATTAAAAAACCCTGAATGAAACCTGGGGTCTCTGCTTTTTGTAATGGCAAATCAGGGTGAGACGACGCTATTTTATAACCCAGGTACATGATAAATACTGCGCCAGCAACGTTGAGATATTTGAAAAATAACGGGTGCTGTTCAATCGCAGCGTAGAATCCGAAACAAACGAATATAAGCAAGGCAGTAAATCCTGTTGTCGCACCAGAGACAAACGGGAAGGTTTTTCTAAATCCATGCGCCGCCGCTGACGATATAATGATCATATTTACCGGGCCTGGTGAAAATGACATGGTGAGGGAAAATATAAACATCGTAACAATTAAAATCATTATTTCTCCGCGAATGTTAAATGTTTAATCAGCATGGGGGTATTGTCCAATAGCGTTGCTGATATCCCGACAGGCTACCTATAAATAGGCATTAGAGTAAGTGGCTTTTCTCTAAAGGTGTATTTGATGTTTTCACCGCACAGTGGCCATAAAGCCCGGCTCATTACCGGGGCGCTGAGGTTTGTTTGTCGTTGTAATGATATGAATTTATTGTTTTTTTTAAGTTGGCAGGGCGACCGGCGGCCCTGTACACGTAGCAGACGGGGCTAACCCGACGCGCATTCTGAGAGGCGGTGGCATAATCAGCATATGCTCGCTGGGAAATGTTACCTGACCAGTCGAAGTCCTCGTGAAACGATTCTCTTGAACTCCTCACAATGGGTATGCTCGGGCTGAGTACAGCGCGCAACATGTTTTAGGCCGCGGCTTAATAATTGCAGTCTGCGAATGGTCACGTCAATTTCCCGTGAGCGTTTGTGGAGCAGTTCGCGATTAATATCTGGATGAGCTTCCGTACCGATCATCACGGCGATTTCATCCAGAGAAAACCCTGCGGCCTGTCCCAGCGCAATGAGTTGCAGTTTATAAAGCACATTCTCATGGTACTGCCTGCGAAGACCATTTCGCCCGACAGGCCGAATTAATCCTTTCGTTTCGTAATATCGCAATGCGGAGGGTTTAACCCCGGCAAGGTCAGCGATCTCTCTGATATCCCGTTCTTTCATTGTTGACTTAAACCTCACTTTAAGTTGCACACTGGCTGTCAGCTTAGCATTCCATCAATAAGGAGCAGACATTGGATATGATTATTCTCGGTAAAACGGTCATAACAGGCATCGGCGCCACGCTGATCATGGATATCTGGTCACTTTTGCAGAAATACCTGCTCAAAGCGCCGCCGCTAAACTATGCGCTGGTTGGGCGCTGGATTTTATGGTTGCCCAGAGGAAAGTACTGGCATTATACGATTGCGACAACGCCGCGAATACAAGGGGAGATGTTCACCGGCTGGATGTTCCACTACCTGATCGGGGTCGTTTTTGCTTTTGTACCGCTTATGCTGAACGCAACCGCCTGGTTCAGCGAGCCCTCTCTTAAAGTCGGTCTTCTGGCCGGTTTATCGACGCTATTTGCTCCGTTCATCATTCTGCAGCCGGCATTGGGTTTTGGTTTCGCTGCTTCACGAACCCCTCGTCCCTGGCTGGCTCGTCTGCTCAGTCTGCTCACGCATCTGGCGTATGGGGGAGGGCTGTATATCTCAGCCCTGATGATGAGCGCCTGAAGATAAAGCATTTTCGTCCGGTCATTTCACCAGCTTATAGCGCGGCGGCTTCAACGCTAGCACAAAAAATGGTAGGGAATATGAAGATAAATGCAATTGCAAATGATATTTATTTTCATTAATGTTTGCATTCCGTAAACTACTGTAAAGAAAAATTACATGTCTACCGTATCCCTGACGAAAGTAACGCTTTGCGCGCTGGCCATTTCATCTTCTCTGCCTGTTTTCTCTGTCTCGGCTAAGGATTTTACCGAGCAGGCCTTCCGCTCACAGCCTCTTGGCCACGGCGTTTATGAGCTGGCTTATGATAACAGTCAGAAGACGCTCTATGCCGCCTCAGCGCCCTCGTTTGAGAAAGATAAAACGACGGGCGTTGTATTTCGGCTGGCGGCCGATTCTCTGCAGATTAATCAGAAGATAGCCACCGAACGGCGTACCTTTGCACTTTCTCTGGATGAAGAAAACCATATCCTGTATTTGGGCAATGCGCTGGATGGTTCGCTAACGCTCGTGGATACGTTGACCAATAAGGTGATTAAAACTATTCAGCTAAGCGATGATGCGGATCCTGAGAAACAGGCTCACGTGCGCGAAGTGGTGCTGGATAAGCAAAATCAACGTCTGTATGTGTCCGGGATCGGGCGCAAAGACAAAGGGCTGCTGTGGGTTGTCGATACGCGAAAGCAGCAGCTTAGCGAAACGCTGAATCATCTCGAACCGGTGGGGTTTGCCGTTGATGACGCGGGTAACAAAGTTTATGTAGTTACCGGCAACGGGGAGTTGGTGACCCTCGATGGCAAAACGTCGAAGCTCCTTGCCCGCGTGAAGGTCGACCCGGCTGAACCGGACCATTATTTCCTCAATATCGCCCTGAACAGCGCCGCAGGAGTCGGGTATATCGCTGATACCAACACCCGCGATGTGCTGGTGGTGCGGCTGGACTCCGGCAAGCTGGTGGATCGTATTGCCTCGCCCAATTCGGTCGCCGTGCTCTATAACGCCGCGCGCGATGAAATCTACGTTACCCATCGCAACGATCGTTCGATTAGCGTCATCGACGCAAAAACCCATCATCTCAAACACGCCATCAAAACGGCGGCCATGCCCAACAGTCTGGCGCTTTCTGCGGATGCCGGAACGCTTTATGCCAGCGTCAAACAGGACGAAAAAAGCGACCAGGCTGATTACGTTCTCAAGATTGATCTAACTAAATTCTAAGGACTTTTTTGTGACGATTAAGACACACATGGAGGTGGCGATTGCGCTCGCCTTCGTCAATCTGCCCGCGGCTGCCTACGCTGCAGATAGCGCCGCCGTAAACGAAGAGCAGATGGTAGTCACCGCCACAGGTTTCAGCCAGGAGAGGCGCGAGGCGCCGGCGACGATCTCGGTGCTTGATGAGAAGGCGCTGAATACCCGTTCCAATCAGAATGTCGCGGAAGCGCTGCGCGAGATGCCGGGCGTGCTGGTGGGCAACGGTCACGGCAGTCTGGCCACCGGCGATGTACAGATGCGCGGTATGGATTCGACCTATACCTCGTTTATGGTCAACGGTATCAAGCAGTCTACCCGCGAATCCCGCCCCTACGGGCATCACATTGGTAGCGAAGTGGCTTTTATGCCGCCGCTGGCTGCCATTGAACGGGTGGAGGTCATTCGCGGCCCCATGTCCTCGCTGTATGGCTCTGACTCGATTGGTGGCGTGGTCAACGTTATCACCAAAAAGTCCTGGAACCTCGAAAAATGGACCGGGGTGCTGGAGGATAATTACTTCCTGCAGGAAAAAAGTGAATACGGCAACACTAATCAGACCAACGCTTTCTTGATGGGGCCTGTCATCCCGGGCAAACTCGGGATCAGCGTGGGCGCAGACTACCTCGATCGTCGCGATGATGATAGCCCAACCAAAGAGCGCTTCGTGAAGCATCAGGCCGGGAATCTGGACGCCACCATTTCTCTTTCGCCAACCGATACTCAGCTCTGGGATCTGAACGCCTCTAAAGGCAATCAGGAGAAAACCCATAACGATAAAGCGTGGTACTGGGGCTTTGACCGCGACGCGGCCTCACTGTCACAGCATGCCTGGTACGGCGATGATCTGGTGGAGGTGAAGAACTTTATCAGCTACGAGAAGGCCCGCACGGAGTACCGCGTGCCCGGGATGGATTCGCAATTTATTAAGCAGAATAATTTTGAGGCCAATAGCGCGAACACCTTTACTCTGGCCGATCACAAGCTGACGTTAGGCGTAAACTTCACGCGCAATGAGCTGAATGACACCTTCGGTATCGCGGATAAGCAGGCGCCTGGCGTCACTCCGGTGAGTAAAATCACGCGTCATGGCTGGGCGGTTTTTGCGGAAGATGCATGGATGATGGTGCCGGACTTTACGCTGACCACCTCTGCGCGCCTGGATCATGATAGCTACTTTGGCTATCACGTCACGCCTAAGCTGTATGGTAACTGGACTATCGACGAGACCTGGGCGCTGAAAGGGGGCGTCTCCGCCGGTTATAAAAAACCGGATTTACGGCAGAACAACGCCGGTTTTACCAGCGTCTATGGTGCTTATCCCTATTCTGAGATTGGTATCGGCAACGACGATCTGAAGCCGGAACAGAGCATCAACACCGAACTGGGCGTGTACTGGCAGCAAAACGCGCTGGCGCTGGATGCGACGCTTTTCCATACCAAATTTAAAGATAAAATCAGCGACCACACCATCTGTACCTCATCGGCCACCCAACAGTGTCAATACAATGGCTATACCGCTGATAGCGTGTCGCAATATATTAACGTCGGGGATGCGGAGATCTACGGCCTGGAGCTGAACGGCGACTGGCAGGTGACCGCGGCGCTGAAGGCCAACGCCAACTATACCTATACCCACAGTGAACAGAAAAGCGGTGAGTATAAGGGCTATGCGCTAAATGATTTTCCGAGCAGTATGGCCAACGTTTCGCTGTCATGGAATACAACGTCCGATCTGGAGCTGTGGACCAAGGCGAGCTGGCGCAGCAACTCGCCGGATATCGGCAAGTCCAGCTCAACGGATGCGTATGCGCTGGTTGATTTAGGCGCGCGTTACCATCTGAATAAACACGTCACGTTGATGAGCGGGATCTACAATCTGTTTGATGTGAATCCGGTTTACACCACCACCTACAGGCAGACCGCGATGCTGGAAGGGCGGCGCTATAATTTCGGCGGCCGCGTGGAGTTCTGAGAATGATGCAGGGGCCAAGGGCCCCTGAGACAATATTGCGGAAATCCCGCTCACGGTCTGAAATCCATAATGGCATTGTTGAATGTCTGATAGGTTTGTTCATCCGGGGCTGGCGGAATCTGCGCCTCTTGTAGCGCGGCTATAATTTCCGCGCATAAAGCCGGATCGCCATGCGCTTGCGTTGGATTCTGCACCTTCCCGTCACGCTGGAACGTTAAGCGCACGGAGCATTTTTGCCCCTGATACGCCTGCGGCTGGTCTATTTTAGCGAAGATAGCCGTTCTGACCTGATGCAGATAGCGCAAATTAGTCGCCCGCGGCGAATTGTCTGACCTCATCTCATAATCTGCAAACAGCTTATCCACTTCTGCCGATAATTTAGCCTTTTCAGCGCGCTCAGGTGGGGAAGCGGTGCCTGAGCAGGCCGTCAGGAGTAAAGAGAGGAAACAAAAGAGTAGCGGACTGCGTCTCACGGTCATGGTAATGCCTCCTTGCCTGGTAGGATAAATTCGGCGTGATATGCGGTCATCCTCTGCTATTCAGCGAGGGTATTCAAATGTTTATCAACGAGTGTGCCTGCGGAGGTTCGAACGCAGGCATTCTTTCCGTGTGACGCTGTCACTTTTATGCGACTCCGGCAGGCAGATTACCGCATCCAGTCGCGGATAATTTCTCCGTACAGCTGTTCCGCTTCCTCCAGTCGGCTGAGCAGGCAGTACTCATCGGTTTGATGAGCCAGAGACGGCTCGCCGGGGCCGAGAATAATACAGGGCGGGTTGCCCAGCGCAGGCAGCAGCAGGGAGGCATCGGTAAAGTAGGGAACCACGCGCGGCTCAAGCGGCCGATCGTGCAGCGGCTGGCAGCGTTGATAAACCTGCTTTATCCAAACGTGGTCCGCTTCGCTCAGTACCGCGGGCAAGTCAACCAATGTCGACACCGTGACGCTCTCACCAAGCAGCGTGGTCAATCGCTGCCGGATAGTGGCGTGCTGTAAATTGGGCGCGCTACGGATATCGACATCAAAACGCGTGCGGTCCGGCACGGAGTTGATATTGAGCCCGCCTTCGATTCGTCCGACGTTAAGAGTGGGCTGTTTCATCAGCGGATGCGGCGCGCCTGGCGAGAAATGTTGAATCTTACCTACCGCATCCGCCGCCAGATAGATAGCGTTAATCCCCAATTCCGGCATCGCGCCGTGCGCGGTTTTCCCTCGCGTTTCACAACGTAGCCAGAGGGCGCCTTTATGCCCGATAACCGGGTAATTGGCGGTGGGTTCGCCGACGATCAGCGCCCCGATCTCCGGCAACGGAGCGGAGGCGATCAGCGCCCGGGCGCCGTCACAGCCGGTTTCTTCCCCTCCGGTAATCAGCAATACCGCACCGCTGCCGGCGAGAATAGTTTCCCGCTGATGAACGCAGGCGACGGCAAATGCCGCCACCGCTGCTTTCATATCGCTGGCGCCGCGTCCATAAAGACGACCGTCCTCCGTCTGTGAACCGAAAGGATCGTATCGCCACTGCGCGTTCCCAAGCGGCACGGTATCCAGATGTCCGGTAAAAGCCAGCGGTTTACCGGCTGTCATCCCGGGCAGACTGGCGATCAGATTGCTGCGTCCCTCGCCGAACGACGACAGCGAAACCTCAAAGCCGCTCTCTTGAAGCCAGTCGGCAAAGAAGCGCATGCAGTCAGCTTCGCTACCCGGCGGGTTGATGGTGTTAAAACCCAGCAGCTGCCGGGCCAGTTGAAGGGTGGTGGTCATCAGTCGCGTTCCGTTAGCCAGTCGAGGCAGTTAATCCACAGCTGGCGATAGCCGGGCCATTTGGCAAACTCTTCCGGCAGCCAGTGTGCGGACATATCGCTGGTCCACACCAGCGAGCGACCCTGTTGATATTCGCGAATAGCCAGCAGCGGATGACCGGTTCCGGCGACGGTAGCCAGCAGTTTGCCCTGCGGATGCATTTCCACTTCGTTATAGCCCAGCAGCCACGGCCATTCGCCAGGAATATCGTTAAACAGGGCGTGAGATTCTGTCACTTCGGCATAGCAACCTTCCGGGGTTTCAATACGATCGTCCCATGCCAGACAGCGCACCGGCAGAACTTTCTCCACCGCGGTATGGCGATAGCGTGCGCCGCCGTTAATTCCCTGGAAGCTGTAATAGCCCCCAATCATCATCAGCGCACCGCCGGCGGCAACGTAGTCATGGATCAGCGTCAGCCGGTTGGCGGTGCGCCGGCTTTTCAGCCAGGTATCCGGATGCAGCAGCAGCGTATTGGCGCCAATATCCGACAGGATAATTGCATCCCACTGCCGCAGCGCTTCCTGAGTCAGCGGGAAGTCGGTCGCCGCCGCGTGGGCAGGCATGTAGGTAATCGCGTAATGACTGTCCGCAAGCGCGGCGAGAAAATCCGTTGCGCCGGTGTGCCAGGTAGCGGTGGCAAACTGATCGAAGCCTTTAATGTGCGTTGAAGTGCTGGTCCAGGATTCCCCGACCAGTAAGATTTTTTTCTGCATTATGAGTTTCCTTTTATCCGCCAAAGACCCGTTGGGGATTGCCAATCATCAAGGTTTCAAGCTGTTCGCCGCTGACGCCGTGGCGCCGCAGACGAGGAACAAAATGCTTGAGTATGTAGCCGTAACCGTGGCCGCCGTAGCGGGTGAGCATGGTTTTCAGGAACACATCCTGCGACAGCAAAATCTGCTGGAGATAGCCATCGTCAATCAGCTCGCGAATCGCACGGGCGTTCTCCTCGTCGGAGGGCGACTGCGCCGACTCGTCGGCATAGTAGTAGCTCATGCCGATCATGTCGTATTCGAGAAACGCTCCGCGCTGCGCCAGTTCGCGCTGGTAGCGCTTATCGGCAAAGCTGGGATTCATATGACACAGCACCGCATGACGGAGATCGGCGCCTTCCTGTTCGAGAATATCCAGCACCCGGTGACCCAGTCTCTCCCAGCCCGGCAGATGGACCTCGATCGGCACGCCGGTCGCGGCGCTGGCGCGGCCGGCCGCGCGCAGAGACTTCTCTTCATCCGGCGTAAAGCGGCTTGAGATTCCGATTTCGCCGATAAGCCCGGCGAGCACTTCCGGTTTCTCCTCCGCGCCGCCAAGATCGTAAATCAGCCGTTCGGCCAGCTGTTCGACGCTGCTGGTTTTTACCCACTCGGGGTGTGACGGCTCCAGATAGAGGCCGGTACCCATAACAATGTTCAGACCGGTCAGACGCGCGATGCGCGCCAGCGCTTTGGGGTCGCGGCCAATGCCGATATTGGTCGGGTCGACCACCGTTTCCCCGCCAAGCGCGCGATATTTGGTCAGTTCTTCAATCGCGACGTCGACATCAAATAGCTGGCAGTTATCGCGGCTCATCAGCGGGTTCAGCGACAGTTCGCCGAGGTTTTCCATCTTCACCGGCATTTCGGCTAGATGGCGATCGCTACAGCAGCAGGGCGGCACCCATTTGCCGGACGCGTCCAGCAGAATATGCTCATGCATCAGCGTGACGCCCATCTCGCTAATCGGCAGCGGGCCCAGCACCGTCATGACGTAACCGCTGCTGACGCCGACCGGCAGCGGGGAGGGATGGCGAAAAATTGATCCTTTCATCAGCTATCTATCCTTTTGCCGCCGAGCGCGTGGGGTTGAGAATGCGGGTGTTCAGCCAGATAGCCAGCAGGATGATAGTGCCGGTGGCTATCTGGGTGTAGAACGGTGAAATATGCGACAGGATCAGCCCGTTCTGAATCACCGCAATCGACAGCGCGCCGAGCAGCGTGCCGATAATCGTCCCGAAGCCGCCAAACAGGCTGGTACTGCCGAGCACAACGGCGGCGATGACCTGCAGTTCAAAACCTTCGCCCTGGTTGGAGGAGCCGCTGCCGAGACGTGCGGTAATAATCATTCCGGCCAGCGCGGCGGCCATTCCGCTGATGATATAGACCTTCATGGTTACCGCTTTGGTGTTAATCCCGCTGCGTCGTGCGCCTTCGGCATTCGCGCCGATAGCCGTCACATAGCGGCCAAAACGCATATGGTTGAGAACGATATGCCCGATAATCAGAACCATAATGCCAATCAGCGCTGGCATGGGGATACCCACGACCCACGCGCGCCCTATAAAGGTAAACAGGCTGTCAGCGGGAAGCGGAATCGAATAGCCCTGGGTCACCAGCAGCGCGATACCGCGCACAACGGCCAGGGTGGCGAGGGTGACGATAAACGCCGGAATGCCTTCATAGGCAATAAAAAAGCCGTTGATGGCGCCGACTAATCCGCCGAGCAGCAGACCGCCGAGCAAAACCACCGGCCACGGCAGTCCCCAGTTGTTCAGGGCGATAGCGGAAAGCGCGCCGACCAGCGCGAGGGTGGATCCCACCGACAGGTCGATGCCGCCGGTGGTAATCACCAGGGTCATTGCGGTTGCGACGATCAGCAGCGGGGCGCTCTGACGGATGATATTCAGCCAGTTGGTGCCGGTGAGGAAATTGCCGGTAATCAGCGAAAACACCACGCAGCAGAAGACAAAAAATAGCGCGATGCTCACCACGCCCGAGTGGTTATGCAGCAGGCGGCGCGGCAGCGAATGCTGGATCATGCGGGAGCTGCTTAAGTTCATGATACTCATCCTGTTACCTCAATGTGCAGCCGCAGAGCGGGCGGTGAATTTCTCGCCCACAATCAGGTTAACGATATCGCTCAGGCTGGTGTCGGCCACCCGCCGGTCGGCGACGTTGGTACCTTCATACATCACCATGATCCGGTCACAGACCAGGAACAGGTCCTGCAGGCGGTGGGTAATCAGAATAACGCTCACGCCGCGAGCGGAAACGCGACGAATTAGCTCCAGAACCGCTTCAACTTCCGCGACGGCCAGCGCGGCGGTTGGCTCGTCCATGATCAGCACCTTCGGATCAAAAGCCGCCGCGCGGGCGATGGCAATGGCCTGGCGCTGGCCGCCGGAAAGATTTCGCACCAACAGGCGAGTATCAGGAATGGAAATTCCCAGCCCTTTTAGCATCTCCCGGGCATCAGCGTGCATTCTGGCTTCGTCGAGAAAGGGGATGCCGAGGAGCGATTTCATCGGCTCGCGACCCATAAACAGATTGCCCGCGACGTCGACCGTGTCGCATAGCGACAGATCCTGATACACCATCTCGATATGGCAGCGACGCGAATCGGCCGGATTAGCAAACTGGTGCTGTTCACCGTCGATACGAATAGTGCCGCTGGAGGGGATCACCGCGCCAGATAGTACTTTGGTCAGGGTTGATTTCCCCGCGCCGTTATCGCCCACTAATCCCAGCACCTCGCCCGGAGCCAGCTCCAGGTTGACTCCGCGCAACGAACGTATCGACCCGTAGGTCTTGGTGATATTGATCATCTCCACCCTTGGCGGGGTAGTTTGTGGCTGCTGCATCTGATAACTCCCATCGCTATTGCCGGGAAAATGTTCGCCAGCCTGCGGGAGATACCCCATCCGACACGGTTTACATTCTAGTAAACCGGTTTACCTGCGGAGTGGAGCACTCGCCAACACAGTCTGGTCAAACGCTATGTAAGATATTTGTTCGCCAGTAAGAACATTGCAGCATCCGTGCCAGGGCAGGAACAACACCGCAGCCCTGTGACTTAACCTTATGTAATAGATAGTGTTTCTTGATTACATTCCGGTAAACCGGTTTACTGATTATAGTGAAGAGATGGCAGGTTGAACGTTTTTTGCGCCAAAACTGGGCGCTTTTGCGCCATTTTGGGACGCGCTTAACAAATCTTGATCGAGTCGCGGCCAATCCATTCCACCGGCAGGCGGGTTTCTGCCGGGATATCTTTGTCGTCGTTGAGCAAGCGCATCATGACGTTCACCGCAGTGCGGCCCAGCTCCCGGGCGGGCTGGCGGATAGTTGAAATACGCGGCTGGGTGAAATCGGCATAGCTGGCGTCATCGAAGCCGACTAACGACAGCGCCTCCGGCGCCTGCAGTCCGCCGGCGCGCAGCCCATCGAGCAGGCCAAGCACCAGATAGTCGCTGGCGGCGAAGACGGCAGTAGGGCGAACCGGCTGACTAAACAAATACTGCAGCGCCTGTTGGCCGAACTCGCGCTGGTAGTCGCCGTACATAACCCATTCGGGGGGCCAGCTCAGACCGGCCTGCTTCATGGCGGTGCAAAAGCCCTGATAGCGTTCGCGGACGCTCATCAGCTTGTCCGGACCGCCGACGAAAGCGATATGGCGATGCCCGGCGGCGATCAGTTTTTCGGTCGCAATCCGCCCGCCCTGGACGTTATCGGCAAAGACTTTAGGAACCTTACTGCCGGGAATGTCCTCATCCAGCAGCACAATGCGTTCGTGGCGCTGAACCTCTTTGCGCAGCAGGCCGTTATCGGGGCGGTTGGTGGTGAACAGCAGACCATCGACCTGGCAGGTATCCAGCCAGCGTATAAACTGACACTCTTTTTCCGGGTTATTACGAGTGATGCACAGTACCAGGCTGTAGCCGTTGGCAGAGGCGGCCTCTTCGGCGGCATCGGCCAGTTCGGCAAAGAAGGGGTTGGTGATGTCGGGCAGCACCAGGCCAAGGGTTTCGCTTCCGCCTTTACTCAGACGGCGTGCGAGGCTATTACCGCGATAGTCCAGTTCGCGTATTGCCGTTTCGATGCGGTCGATGGTTTCCTGCGGCAGCACAATACTGTTGTTCATATAGCGCGACAGGGTAGCCTTCGACAGGCCCGCCAGCTTTGCCACGTCGGATAATAATACGCGTTTTATACTCATTTCCTGCGCCATTTCTGCCAGAGTCGGCTATCTGTAACATAGTTAAGCGCGGTGGATACAGCAATATCTCTGTTAACAATATCCTTAAATAAATGCTTGACAAATTTTAAATGGCGGAGAATTGTATAGGCAGTTTACCGCATCATCCGGGAAGTCATTCCCAAACCCGTTTAACTCATTCCAGTCGCGCACCGACACGGACCGGTTGCCGGAATGAAATTAAGCAGGTCCAGCCGAACGTTCGACGATCGTTCTGGCCATATAGACGATATTTGCCCGCCAAAAAATAATCCTTCTGCGTTCGCATGCGACGCGGAACTCTGCTGGCTATCAACTATTCCCGACGAGGATACTGATGATGTTATTTAACACCGGAAAACTGCGTTTTATTGCTATAGCAACGACGATGCTGGCATCAGTGAGCTTTATTTCTACCGCCAGTGCCGCCGCTCCCACTTATGCGCTGGTACAGATCAATCAGCAGGCTCTGTTTTTTAATTTGATGAATAAAGGCGCGCAGGATGCAGCAAAAGCCAGCGGTAAGGATTTAGTTATTTTTAACTCTAACGACAATCCCGTCGCGCAAAATGACGCGATTGAAAACTATATTCAGCAAGGTGTTAAGGGCATTTTGGTTGCCGCTATCGACGTTAACGGAATTATGCCCGCGGTAAAAGAAGCCGCCGCTGCTAACATTCCTGTGATTGCTATTGATGCCGTATTACCGGCCGGGCCTCAGGCGGCTCAGGTGGGCGTGGATAATATCGAAGGCGGCAGAATTATTGGCCAATACTTCGTTGACTACGTGCAGAAAGAGATGGGCGGCCAGGCGCGGCTGGGGATCGTCGGCGCCCTGAACTCGGCGATTCAGAACCAGCGGCAGAAGGGCTTCGAAGAGACGCTGAAAAGCAACCCGAAAATTACCATCGCCAACGTCGTCGACGGGCAGAACGTGCAGGATAAAGCGATGACCGCGGCGGAAAACCTGATTACCGGCAACCCCGATCTGACGGCTATCTATGCTACCGGCGAACCTGCGCTGCTGGGCGCCATTGCCGCGGTGGAGAACCAGGGGCGTCAGAAAGATATTAAAGTCTTTGGCTGGGATCTGACGGCGAAGGCGATTTCGGGTATTGACGGCGGATACGTCACCGCCGTACTGCAACAGGATCCGGAAAAGATGGGGGCCGAAGCCCTCAAGGCGCTGAACAGCATTACGTCGGGAAAAACCGTGCCGAAAACCATTCTGGTTCCGGCAACGGTGGTGACCAAAGCGAACGTTGATAGCTACCGCTCGCTGTTTAAGTAGGTCAGTGCGCGCCGCCCGTGGCTAACAGGGCGGCGAGTTCCTGAGCATCGGGAAACGCGCTGAGCGTGCCCCGGCGGCTAACGGTAATCGCGGCAGCACGGCTGGCATGGGCAAGCGCCAGGCGATCTGGTTCGACGTCGCGCAGTAGCGCGGATGCCAGCATCACAGCGAGGAACGTATCGCCCGCGCCGGTGGTATCAAGCGCCTCGGCGGGGGCGGCGGGGCAAAACTGACGCTGGCCATCACGGATCAGCCAGGCGCCTGCTGCCCCCTGGGTAATCACTAAGGTTTTTACGCCGTATGGCTGGAGCAATTCAGCCTCTGATTCGTTGACCACTGCGATGTCGATAAGCGGCCACAGATGACAAAAGTCAGGATTGACCGGTGAGGGGTTGAATACCGTTGTCATACCGCGGGTTCTGGCATACTGGAATAGCGCCCGCGTTTTCTCCAGGGAGAAATTGCCCTGTTGTAGCAAAATATCGCCCGCGGCGGCATCGGCCATGTGTGGAATAATATCATCAAGATGGAATGTATCGGCGGCGGCGGTAGTGGTAATGATGGCATTATCGCCATCAGCGCTATTTAAAATAATCGAGGTATCGCTATGTTGGTTAAAATGGCAGTCGGGTAGCAACGTTAATGCTTCATTTTGTATCCGCTGGCGAATCCAGATTCCATTGCTGTCATTTCCTGTGGCAGCAATTAAGCGCGTTTCTATTCCACTGCGGGATAATATAATCGCCTGATTCGCGCCTTTACCGCCGATATCCTGCGAAACTTTAACGCCATGAATTGAAGTGCCTTTTTTTGGTATATCCGAAACAGACCAGGTTTCATCTACGGTAATATTGCCGATAACGTAAACACGCATAGTGTTCCCTTAACAGGATGGATAAGATGGTTGCTATCTCAGCAGAAAAAACGAATGCAATACAAGCTATTTTTTCACGTGGTAAAGTTGTTATAGGTGTTATTCATTGCGATCCTTTTCCCGGCACGCCTAAATATCGAGGGAAATCAGTGGGTGATATTGTCGAGCGTGCGCTTCGGGATGCTGAAAATTATATTTCTGGAGGCGTTCATGGCTTGATTGTTGAAAATCATGGCGATATCCCTTTTTCTAAACCTGAAGATATCGGTCATGAAACCTCGGCGCTGATGGCGGTCATTACCGAGAAAGTACGCGAGCGTTTTGGCGTACCGCTGGGAATTAATGTCCTGGCAAACGCTGCGATTCCGGCGATGGCTATCGCTCTGGCGGGGGGCGCCGATTTCATTCGCGTCAATCAGTGGGCCAATGCTTATATCGCCAACGAAGGGTTTATTGAAGGGGCGGCGGCCAGGGCGTTGCGCTATCGCAGCATGCTGCGCGCTGAACATATCCGCGTTTTTGCCGATAGCCACGTTAAGCACGGCAGCCATGCTATCGTTGCCGATCGTTCGATTCAGGAGCTGACTCGCGATGTGGACTTTTTCGAGGCCGACGCGGTGATTGCCACGGGTCAGCGCACCGGCGATAGCGCCACGATGGCGGAAATTGATGAGATTCGCGCGGCGACAGAGCTACCGTTATTAGTGGGCTCGGGGGTGACACCAGCCAATGTCAGCCAGATCCTCGGACGGACTCAGGGAGTCATTGTGGCCAGCACCATGAAGGTTGATGGCGTCTGGTGGAACGACGTAGAGCTGGCCCGGGTTAAGCATTTTATGTCCGTCGCCCAGGCCGCGCTGGAGGAGGCATAATGGAAGCATTTAGCGATCGCCTGCTGCGCGAACATCAGCAGGTCTGGCAGACGATGCAGAGGCACCGTTTTGTGGTTGATATTGAACAGGATCGTCTGCCGACAACCGTATTCAACCGCTATCTGGTGTTTGAGGGCAACTTTGTCGCCACGGCAATCGCGATTTTCGCCCTCGGGGTCAGCAAGGCGCCGGATATTCAGCAGCAGCGCTGGCTCATCGGCGTACTGAACGCGCTGGTAGACACGCAGATTGCGTGGTTTGAACAGGTCTTGTCTGACCGGCGGATTAATCCCGCGGATTATCCGCACGATTTGCCAGCCGTGCAGCGCTTTCGCGACGGCATGCTGCGGACAGCCCGGTCGGGCAACTATGAACAGATCATTACCATGATGTTCGGGGCGGAATGGATGTACTACTCCTGGTGCCGGGGGGCGAGCGAGCATCGTCAGAGCGATGCTGACGTCAGGCGCTGGGTGGTAATGCACGCCGAAGACGACTTTTATCAGCAGGCTCTCTGGCTGAAGAACGAACTCGATCGCTGCGCCATGGCGCTGAGTGATAACGAAAAGCAGGCGCTGTCGGCGCTGTACGGGGATGTGCTGCAGTGGGAAATTGATTTCCATCACGCCTCGTACGAGGATTAGCCGCGAGGTAATAGCAGGGGGGCGCCAGCAGCGGCGCCCCCCTGGACATTGATGCTATTATCAGGCAGATAGCAACCTTAATCACTGTTTTCAGGGAAATGATGAAATATCAGGGCGTATTGCAGGACCTGTTGTTAAACGACCCGATAAGAATGAAGGCGCTGTATGCCGTTCAGGCGCTGGAACTCAGCGATGGCTGGATTGGTGCCGGCTTGGTCAGAGATGCGGTCTGGGATCATCTGCACGGATACGGGCAAAGGCCAGTCTCGGGTGATGTGGATGTTGTCTGGTTCGACCCGAAAAACTGCAGTTCAGTTGTTGATAGCGCTCTGGAAGAGACGCTCAGCCGGCAATCACCGGTCTTTAACTGGTCGGTGAAGAATCAAGCCAGGATGCATCAACGTAATGATAATGAACCCTATTGCTCGACAGCGAATGCTCTTCGCTACTGGCCTGAGACGGCGACGGCCGTCGCGGTCAGAATAGGCCGTTCCACCCTTATTGAGATCATTGCGCCTTATGGGCTCGACGATCTGTTTGAACGACGTCTTCGGGCAACGCCATTCTTTGAGAGCGATAAGCGGGATGTTTTCTGGCAGCGTGTCGTGGCAAAACGGTGGCTGGAACGCTATCCGGATTTGCAGCTAATCCTGCCCGCATAGTGTGGGCCTGGGGTTAGAGTGGATTATCGTTGGAGATGATGAAAATGAAAGACTTGTTTACATCGGCAGGCCATCATCGAGAGCGCACGATTTTCATCAGGCCACAGCGCAATGACAACATTGCGCCTCCCTAATATCTATGCAAGTAAAGTCCGCTGCGTGCCAGGAGCGGATGTTGCGACCCCTTAGGCGCTATTGTCAATCAGGGTAGACACATAGCGCAAAACATCGATTGGCTACACTTTTGCAGAAATGCAGCCGCCCGGAGTTTTATTCCTGTTGCTGAACTATCGGAACCTGGCATTATTAATTTCGTTTCACCTCGTATTGCAGACACACTACGCCCGACGGGAAAACGTGACTCTTCACCAGCATGAGTGAAGTTCTGTGTTTTATATTTTGGAACAAGGGAATGCCTTGCCCCAGCAGAATCGGATTGACGAATAGCCAATACTCATCAATAAGGTTTTCCGCCATTAGCGAGTGAGTAGCTGAGGGACTACCAAACATTAAGATTTCGCTACCCGCGCTCTGCTTGAGCTTGCTGATTTCGCCGCTTAAATTGCGACTGATAATTTGCGTATTAGGGTGATTTTTCTCCAGAAGGGTTTTCGACAACACCACTTTGTGGGCAGATTTATACCAACGCGAATGCGCATGGTCATGTGGGCTGGCGTCAGGCTTGTCGGCAGCCGTTGGCCAGTACGATTCCATCATCTGGTAGGTGGTGCGCCCATATAAGGCGGTGTCGGTTTGCTGAATTCGCTGCTCTACGTATTCAAACAGGTCGGGGCTTATGCTTATCCAGGCCAGACCCGCCGGGCCCTCTGCGGTAGAAGCGACAAAACCATCTAGCGACACATGGACAAACGAAACTATTTTTCTCATGATTTTCTCTTTGATTAGGTTTTGATTACATAGCCTGCGAGGCGCGCCAGGGTTTGCTTCCCGCTTTCTATCGCCCCCATTTTCTCCAACGCTATCTTGCGTGCTTACGCATCCGGAAAAAACAGAGGTATCGTTACTTTGATTTGTCCATCCACCGCTCATCACACCGGAGAGGGTGACGAAGGTGTTCCCGGGCACGCTCAAGTTGTATTGGATCAAGATGAATAAAAGAACGAAGTAGTGAGAAAAACAAGTTGCCTCCCGCGGAAAGCCCCTGGTCCCGAAGGTATCTGAAGATCGCCAGATGGGATCGGAACGTAGTTACGTGAGCAGCTGCGGTAGATTCAGCCGTGTTTAAGCCAGCGGGCGAAAGCCACTGGCCCCACGCTGAATGCTAATCAGCAAGCGCTGGTTCCTCTTTTTGGCGCGCATACACCACCAGCCTCAGATGCCTGTCTTCATCCACGGTCAGCGACGTGAATTCGAAAGGCACGGGCTGTTCCTCTATCAGCAAACGGCGGATGCCATTACAAGGCGCGTGAACCTGATGTTGTCGCCACCAGGTTTTGAACTCGGGTGAAACCTGTTCCAGCTCATTGACCAGTTCAGGAATATCGCTGCTCTGGCTGGCGCGAGTGAAGTCACGGCGAAAGTCAGACAACATCAGCGGAGCCTGTTCATCCCAGTCAACCACACGCGCCCGTAGCGCGGAATCGGTGAACAGTAGCCAGAGCAGGTTACGTCGCTCCGGTACATGACGGGCAAAATTAAACAGCTTATCGGCTAACATATTAAAGCCCAGGACATCCCAGCGCAGATTGAGCACAAAAGCAGGATGCGGCAGATCGTGCATCAGCCGCCGCACAAGGGGAGGGAGTACGCACCAGGTTTTTCCGGGGTCGGCAGGAGGACGCTGATGTGCGAGCATAAAGAGGTGTCGACGTTCAGCGGCATCCAGTTTCAGTACCCGCGACAGATTATCCAGAAAGGTGGACGACACCCCAATATCCCGGCCCTGTTCAAGCCACGTGTACCAGGTGAGGCCGACTCCGGCAAGCGCCGCGACTTCTTCACGCCGGAGGCCTGGCGTCCGGCGCCGGGTTCCGCTGGGCAACCCGACGTCGGCAGGTGACAGACGTTCCCGCTGTGCCCGCAGGAAGGCTGCCAGATCGGAACGCGTTCGATTCAGTGTGCGCATCGCTTATCTCGTTACTTAAAGTAATAGTATAAAGTGTTAAATTGTAATGGTTTAAAGAGCAAGAGAGAATCGTCGCATATTCTCCTTACCCTGGATATACATGATGAGTTCACCCCTCTGTTTTTCGATGCCGCGCGAACGTGAAACGCCTCCGTGGGCTGGTTTGACCGTGTTGCTCCTCGCGGGATTCGTCACCATCTTTGATCTGTTTGTCGTTAATGTGGCCATTCCCAGTATTCAGGCCGGGCTGGGGGCAAATTTCGCCGAGATTGGTCTTATTGTCGCCGGATATGAACTCGCGTTTGGCGTTTTGTTGATTACCGGCGGGCGGCTGGGGGATCGGTTTGGCCGCCGTCGCCTCTTCATCATCGGTATGGCTGGCTTTACGCTGGCGTCGGCATTTTGTGGCCTGGCGCCTGATACCGGTTATCTTATCAGCGCCCGGGTGTTACAGGGGCTGGCGGCGGCATTGTTGTTCCCGCAGGTGTATGCCTCCATCCGGGTTAACTTTGCGGGTAATGACAGGCGCAAAGCTTTTGGCCTGTTGGGGATGACTCTGGGGTTGGCCGCGATTGCCGGTCAGGTGCTGGGCGGTTGGCTGGTACATGTAGACCTGTTCGGCCTGAGCTGGCGCACTCTGTTTCTTATCAATGTGCCGGTTGGCGTTCTCGCTATTCTCGCCGCACGATCGATTCCCGAATCCGCCGCCCCGCAAAGACCACAGCTGGACTGGATCGGCGTGGTACTGATCAGCTCCGGGTTGACGCTGTTGTTGGTTCCATTGATAGAAGGGCCGGTGCAAGGCTGGCCCGCGTGGAGTCTATGGTCACCGGGTATCGCGCTGATTGTACTCGCGCTCTTTTGTCGACAACAGGTACGCCGCCGAATGAGTGGTAAATGGCCGCTGGTGGATATGCGCCTGATGGCGAAGCGCCATTTTGCGCTGGGCACGTTGCTGGTATTACTGGTTTATTCGACATCAAGTTCATTTTTCCTCTGCTTTGCTTTACTGGTACAGACGGGGATGGGGTTGGATCCCTTCATGGCGGGAAGCCTGTTTGCGCCCTGTAGCGTAGGGTTTGTGCTTGCGTCACTGGCGGCGCCACGAGTGCTTTCCAGATGGGGAACCCGGACCCTTTTTTGGGGCGCCCTGATCTATGCGCTATTCATCACGGTATTAGTTGCTCAGGTTTGGCTGTCAGGCGCTGAACTGAAGCCGGTGTACTTGCTCCCGGCGCTTGTTATGATCGGTGCCGGACAGGGTTACATTATGACGCCACTGCTGAACCTGGTGCTGGGTTTCGTTGACGAAGTAGACTCCGGCATGGCTTCCGGAGTGGTATCAACAGTACAGCAAGTCGGCGCTGCTCTGGGCGTTGCTGTCGTGGGCATTCTGTTTAATGGCGCTCTTGCAGAGACGACCTCTTTGTCACCAGCCGGACAGTATGCTTCTGCCTTTGTGGCTGGAATGCTTTACAACCTCGCAGCGGCGGGAGCCATCTGCCTGCTGTTGCTGATTCTGGAAAAAACGCAACCAACAACACAATGATCGGGTTTCGTCCGTTAGCGCCTTAATCTGACGGTGGATGATTGAGTCTCGCGTATTCACCGTGATAGATGACGGTCCGCTTCTCGCTCAAAGCTGCCGGTTAACTACTGTAAACTCATGAAGGTGTATCGGCAGCCATTCTGCATGCATGGACAGAAACAGCGGAACGCCCGCTGCAACGCGAAAACAGGTAGAAAGAGAGGTCACTGGCAAAAACAGGCTGGAGTGAGGTCTGGCTTTTTCACTTTTCTTCGTTGAGAGGGTTTCCGTGGCCGGATCAGGCTATATAGCTGACCGCTGAACAGCGGTCGATAATCCCTGTTAGTCAGCCGCTTAGAGATATAGTATAAATTAATGCTGGCTTGGGTTATTTAACATAGGGAATTGTCAATACGCGGACCGTCTGTTTTATTCATTGTGCTGGCACTGAGCGGGTGTGTTGTCCATTCGCCGCAGATGGCACAATATAAAGCGGAGTATTCTAACCGACAGGATATTCATTCACATAGCCTTTATCGGTTCATGGCTAAACCCGTTAAATCAAGTGAGGAGAAATACTGGGGCGCAGGCGATTTGACTGAGTTTTTTTACGTTAAAGGTGACAAGACTTCAACTGTAGAGTTAAAACTCGATTATGATTCCAAAACAATGCATATCAAATCGATTGATTCGCAAAACAGAACTCTGGATGAAAGAACATTTGTCCTTCTCGATGGCTCAGAAGAAAAACCATCAGACTCAAACGCGAAATCTCTATATCTGACAAAGGATGGTGAATTAATTAGAAAGGTCAAAAACTGTACCCCAGATATGAGCGCCGGATGCCAGTGGTGGGAGCACCGACTCTTCATCACTCATAATGGAGATTTAGCCGTACAGTATCAGCAAGGAGGTGCCGGTATGCTGTTTCTGATTGTTCCTTTTTATACGAATAGTAGTTACCTTGAAATTTTCCCTCGAGCTCCTGACGTATAGCGTTTTATTCTGATCTGCTTGCAGCCGGAAGGTAAGGTGCCGCAACCGCGGAAGCCGTTTTTTGTGGGCCTCTGGGCAGACATACCGCTTCGTCCAGGTGAGACAGTGAACACCAGAACGAGATTTGTGTTGCTTGATCGCGATGGACGTCAATCAGCCTCGAGTAAAAAGATGTGAATATCGATCGGATACGCTAAAACATACCCCCGGCCCACAGGTGACTGGGGGTTAATAATAATGCCAGGCTGACCTGCCTGCGACTAACCCGGCGGACTCATGGCGTCATTTTTTGGCGGTGATTTTCGTCACTGAGCCGGTCTGAACTTTATCTCCGGTCGAGCCATACATAGACACCAGATAAACTGCGCCATCAGGCCCGGCGGTCAGGTTGTTTGGCGTATCATCCACCGGGATATTAGCGACCAGTTTACCGTCCTTGTTCAGCACTGCTACGGTTCCGCCTGCACGCGCGGCGGCGAAAACCTGCGAGGTCACCGGATCCCAGACGACAGATACTCCCCCGGCACCAATATAGGTATCCGCAAGTACCTTACCGTCCTCATCAAGAACCACGACATTGTTCGTCTCCTGGGACGCGACATACAGACGGCCGGTCTGCGGATCGCGAGCGATGTCGGTTGCGCCCTGCGCCTGAGGTACTTTCACCGTCGTACTCTTGCCGGTTTTGAGATCAATCCAGCCTACCCATGGCGTATCGCGGCTGACGCCGTAGAGCTTGCCGCCAGCGCTATCGAGGGTAAGATCGGTACTGTTAAACAGGTTTTTGCCACGCTCCACCACAAACTCCAGCTGACCGATGTGCTCCAGCGTTTTGGTGTCATACACTTCGACAAAACCGGTCAGCGCCGCGCTGACATAGGCCCGATTGTTGGCTTCATCAATAACCACATCGCGTGGATGTGCGACCGAACCCTCCGGAAAGACTTTGGCGACGGCAAGCGTTTTTGCGTCATAGACGGTCACCGTCTCGGCAAGGGTGTTCGTCGTCCAGACCTGATTATGGGCATTATCAACACCGACACCGAAGACACCAATCTGCTCACCCTTTTTGTCTTCAGGCAGTGTTGCCTCCGCTTCGACAGCCAGGGTTCTGGCATTCAGTCTCAGTAGGCGGCTACCATCCTTCGGGCCGCGGGCAGAGGTCACGAACAGCTTTCCGTCAGCCGACACTGCCGCCTGGTAAGCCCGCTCACCGACGGACGTTGTTTGCAGCCTGAAAGCCTCCGTGTTTTTTGGCGGGACAATCTGGGACAATTTCAACATGACCTGCGAAACGCTCGCCGGGTTTTGCGTAATAACAGTGAGTGGATGAAGGCCTGTTGCGGCATCGGCCGGAACGGTCAACGGAATAGTGAGGTTTCCCTTCTCGTCGGCGGTCAGTGGTTTCGGTGTCAGGACTTCAGCACCATTGAGAATGGTGACGGTCGTGCCCGCCTGCAGGCTCTTAATGGCTATAACCGTTTTATCTCCGGGCTTGACGGGAATTTCCCGTGACCCGGCACGGATGCTACCAGGAAAGGTCGTGGTGGCGGCTGTCCATTGGCTATCGGCGTATGCCGCTATGGCGGTTGACATCGCAATAGCTGAAGCCAACAGCACTGACCAGACTGAAATTCTTCTCATCTTCTCTCCATAAATTGTATTGATGCTGCATCTCAGCGCAGCCACAGGATTTTCCCACGCGATGAGTCTTATCTTCCGCCATGAGAGCCCGCTCTTGTTTTAAGCGCATACAACATAGCATACTGATGCAAATAGTTATCATTACTGTTTTTGGGTGGTATCTTAAATGCAGGGCCTTTACTGTATCGCGGGGAAACGTAGTGGGGGTTTTGGCCAGGGTGAGCAGGAGGGAGCACCTTAAGATTCAATCATTAGAAATGTTAGCTGCGAAAAAACGATCTAATCACTTGCAGCCTGATGAGCCTGAACGCTTTTCAGGCCTGAAAGATCTGTTGGCTTCGTCCTGCAGTCGGTGCCGATAATGTTTCAGGACAACGTGTGTCACGATCTGGCCGTAAATAAAGCCACCCAGCCCAGCAAATATTACGGTGCCGGCCAGGCCGCCAAAGTGCGCTCCCGCGCCGCTGAAGGCCCCGCAGAGGACGAGGCCGCCCCAGGTCTGCCAGTGCCGGAAGGCCGATTTATAGGCATTCCGCCACCGTCTTCCGCGCTCCCGAAAAGATAAGTCTTTTAGTTCGGTAATACTTTTTAGGGTCCAGTAGATTTTCACGGTGTTTTCCTTGTTCCGTTGCTTAGGCTAAGGAAAACATAAAACGCCGGCCTGGGAAAGGATGACTCAAGGTCAGCTTTTCGCTCATCGTCGTCCGATGGTAGCTCTATGGTGGGTTTCGTAGCAAAAACGGACACGATTAACATCATGCAGAGTTCATCAATGGGGAACGGGGCACCGGTCGCCTGTTGGGTGTCCTTCTGGTCCTGTTCGCACGATTTAATTGTGTGAACAGGCAGCCAAGGAACGATGCCGGGATCCGCGTTCGGATTCAGGCCACCACCGCCGGCATTGCTCTTACTAAAACTTGACGTCGCGATTCAGGACCTACCGGGTTATCATCAGCAGGAACAACTTGCCGCTCTCCACGCGATATTCCCGTGCAGCAACACGCTGCGTAGCCATGTCGGTGTCGAACGGGTTCTGCTCTGAGGATTCCGACATGACCGCCTTTTATGAACTGACGGCCAACAGTCTGCGTGGCCAGCACATCTCTATGGCCGACTACGCCGGCAAACTGGTTCTGGTGGTGAATACTGCCAGCCACTGTGGCTTCACGCCGCAATACGCCGGCCTTGAAGCGCTGTACAAAAAGTACGCCGCCCAGGGGCTGGTGGTGCTTGGTTTCCCCTGCAATCAGTTCGGTAAGCAGGAGCCCGGCGGTGCCGACGAAATCGCCCGGACTTGTCACATCAACTACGGTGTGAGCTTCCCGATGTTCGAGAAAGTAGAGGTGAACGGGGCCGCAGCGCACCCGGTGTTTCGTTTCCTGAAAGATGAACTGCCCGGCGTACTGGGCGGGCGGATCAAGTGGAACTTCACTAAATTTCTGATTGGACGCGACGGTAAACCGCTCAGGCGTTTTGCACCGTTCGTCACGCCGGAGAAAATGGAAACCATAATCCGTGCTGCACTTGAAATCTAAGTGCTCTTGTCATTCGGGCCATTCATTTTTTAGCTGCTGCCGACCAACTGATTAAATCCGTCTGAGAAGAGAGAGAAAGCAAAGGGCTTCTTGCTTTCTTCTGTCAACCATCGCAGGGGGAACGGGGGGATGTCCAATGCCCCGACGCGGCCTTCTGGCAACATCCCGCATCCAGGCGACGCCACGCTAAAAAACAGTCAAGTTCACCCTTTAAAATGAAGTGTGTTAAGTTCTATTTTCTCTTCTGTATATTAAATGAATAACGTCAGAATTCATTTCTGGCCGTTATAGCGTAGCGGATTGGAAATTCTCGTCTTGTTCATAATGCCTTTTTCTTGTTAAAGTAACGACGTCAGCGTCGAATACTTTGTGTATTACATGGACGTTATTTCTACAATAATCAGGGGATGGGCGAATATGAAGTATGTTTTTGCGTTTATGCTGAGCGTGGGATTATCAGGATGTACCGCAAATGATTGGGTGGATGCTGCGGGCGGGATAATGCAGGCCCATGACAAACAAGAAAAAGACGCCATGAATAAGCGTATAAAAGCCGCCAATAAAGCTGCAGGGTACTGATTTTTTAATAAATTAATATTCCTCTTCTTAATCAAGACAGCATGAGGAGGAATGGTTTTTAATCAAACTTACTGACTAAATATTCCCCTGACTTTTGCCTGTTGACAAGAGATATAGCCATAATGCTGTCGGTTTTCTCTGTTATCGAAAACGACATAAAAAGGCATGGTCTGTGCGTCTTTTTTCAGCGTCTGGTTGAGGCGGTTCGCGCCGATTTCAGGAACCATTAAAAAATGGGTATAGCGCATTGCATCTCCTTGCAGCGAATATAATTACATGAGGAATTAAAAAACACCCGATATTTTCTGAGCATCTGATCTTTTAAAAAAAGACAGGGAAGTGCAATTATCGGTCTTATCGTTACGCACGTAACGGATTTTTGTGGGACCGCTTGATTATTAGCCATGAATAAGCTTAAAACCTGCTGATGAGTGGTGCCGCGGGTGTTTAGCAATGCAGGGCAGATAAGGTTACGAAATACGCTTTCGGTCGAACAGACAGATCATCGCAACCATTTCCCCAACCCCTGGGGACGATGCAAGCGACCGTTCGCCTTCCAGCCTGGAAGAGACATCTCGCCGGCGTTAATGGCGCTGGCGATACCGGACACGTTAATTCGGCGGTCTATCATGGTCGCGTGAAAAGCGTAGCCGCCTCGCGCACAGATCTTCAGGACATCGTTGCCGATCGATGCGGTTCTGCGCGCTCGGATAGTCAATAGCCGTAAGTTACGCGCCACGCCGGCGGCGAGCCTTGCGCCAGAAGGGTCTTCACCTCAGACGAGGCTCGATGTCCGCACCTTGAGCCTGCCCGCCAGCATCACGTGCGTGGCGGCATCTTCCTGGTTGCACAGGTACTCCACCGCCAGGCGTCCCAGCTCGCTGTATGGCAGCTGGATACTGGTCAGCGGCGGGGTGAGCTGCTCGGAGATTTTCTGGTCATCATAACCCGCCAGCAGCATATCCTGGGGGATGCCAATGCCGTTTACCGCCAGCGCCTGATAGCAACCGATCGCCAGCCAGTCGCTGGCGCAGAAGATGGCGTCCGGGCGTTCATCCAGCGCCAGCAGAGAGGTGGTGGCGGTAAAAGACTCGCTGAACTGCCAGTTGGTCTGGCGCACCAGGCTGTCGTCACACGCTAAATCGGCTTGCTGCAGCGCGGCCTGGTAGCCGGCCAGACGCTGGCGGGAGGCTTCCATCCAGCTCTCCCCGGTGATGTGGGCGATACGCTTTGCGCCGCAGGCGATAAGGTGTTTTGTTACCTGGAAGGCGTTGGCGTAGTCGTCCGGAATAAACGACGGCAGCAGCGGCGAGCCGGGGTCGCGCTGGTTGAGCAGCACCAGCGGAATGCGGCTGCAGTCCTGAAAAGCAGTCATGTCGACAAGGGTGGTCACGGGGGAGGCGAGAATAATCCCCACGCAGTTGCGCTTCTCCAGCTGGCGGATAATGTTCAGCGCCAGCTCCACGTCATCGCCATAGTCGTAAACGGTCAGCAGCGCTTCGTTGCGCCACGCGGCTTCCCGCGCCTGGCTGATGGCGTCGATAAACGGATCAAAGCTTTGCAGGGAGCTCACCAGCAGGGCGATTTCTTCCTGGTTGCGCGGCGCATGAATGGCGGGCAGGCGGTCGTAGCCGAGTTCGGTCGCCACGCTGATGACCCGCTGGCGGGTGTCGTCGCTGAGCTTGATGTTGCGCGACTGGTTGAGCACCAGCGATACCGTCGCCTGAGACACGCCCGCCGTTCGCGCAATATCATTCATCGTGACTTTAGTCTTTCGCTTCATTCGTCCTCTCCCTCTCGCGTCACCGCATCATACCCTAACTGCTCGCTTACGCGCTGTCGATCACGTTTCTCATTCACCGAAGCGTGAACTTTGTGAAGGCTGTCGCTTTTCTTCGCGTGGTGATTTGCGCATTTATCCCGCAACTAATATTTATTAGCTAAATATTATCAGTAAGAGGACGCGTAATGAAAGAGCAGTGGAGTAAAGCGCAGGCGCAGGCGTGGTATCAGCAGAAGGGGTGGCTGTGCGGGTTCAACTACCTGCCGTCAACGGCAGTGAACTGGACCGATATCTGGCAGCAAGAGACTTTCGATGCCGAGACCATCGATCGCGAACTGGGCTGGGCGGCGGAGGCGGGCTACAACACCCTGCGTATCAACCTGCCGTTTATTGTCTGGGAAGACGACCGCGACGGCCTGATAGCGCGTATCGACAAGTTTCTGACCCTCGCCGACAGTCGCGGATTCAGCACCATGCTGACTCTGATGGACGACTGCGGTTTCTCCGGTGATGAGCCCTATCTGGGGCCGCAAAAACCGCCGGTGCCGGGTAAGCACAACAGCCAGGCGGCCGCGAGCCCGGGACGCGACAAGGTCTGCGATCCCGACTGCTGGCCGCATATTGAGCGCTATATCCGCGACGTTGTCCGCCAGTTCCGCGACGACAGCCGCGTGCTGCTGTGGGATCTGTATAACGAGCCGGGCAACCGCGGCATTTTCGCAACCGGTACGCAAGAGGTGCAGTATGACGCGAAGCTGGAGACCTGCGCGCATGAGCTGATGAAACTGGCGTTCCGCTGGGCGCGTGAAGAGGATCCGACTCAGCCGCTTACCGTCTGCGCCTGGCGTCTGCCGGCGGAGGAGGAGGGCGAGACGTTTTATCAGCATCCGCTGGATCAGACCGCGCTGGCGTTATCAGACGTGGTGAGTTTCCACGCCTACACCAACACCGGGCGTATGACCGCGATTATCCAGCAGCTGCAGGCGCTTGGGCGACCAATCTTCTGCACCGAATGGCTGGCCCGCCACGTGGGCAGCACCATCGAAGAGCAACTCCCGCTGATGTACGCGGCGAAGATCGCTCCGTATCAGTGGGGACTGGTGCGCGGCAAAACGCAGACGTGGCTGCCGTGGCCGGTAGTGATGAAAGAGTCCACGGACTACTGCCGTCTCTGGTTCCACGATGTGTTTGAGGAGAACGGTATCCCGTTTTCGCGCAGTGAAATGGCCTTAATGAAGAAGCTCCGTCAGATTGCCCCGCAGGCTCAGGGCTAATAATATCCACCCGGCGGCCTGCCGCCGGGCAACCAGGTACGCACTATGGCAATGACAATGAAAATACCGTCTCGCGAGTTGTGGTCTTATTTTGGTTATGGTTTAGGTCAGTGTTTTAGCTTTGGTTTAGTGGGTTCGTTTATTAACTATTTCTACACCGACGTGCTGGGGATCTCGGCACTGGCGGCGAGTACCATCTTCCTGATTGCCCGCGCGTGGGACGCGGTTCACGATCCGCTATTTGCCAGCATAATGGATACCATTAACACCCGGTTCGGCAAGTTTCGCCACTTTTTGCTGATTGCCCCGGTACTGATTACCGGCGTCACGCTGCTGTCGTTCTATAAAATCGAAGCGGACATGACCACTAAAATTCTCTACGCCGGGGTGACGTACATTCTGTGGGGGACGCTGTACGCCATCTCTGATATTCCGTTCTGGTCGATGTCGTCGGTGATGACCAATGACTCCGGGCAGCGCACCCGCGCGGTGACGGCGGCCATGCTGGGGGTCAACGCCGGGATCGCCTGCGCCAATATCTTCTTCCCGAAACTGGCGGCGTTTTTCGCGCACTACAGCAACGACAAAGGCTACTTTATGGCGGCGCTGGTCATGATGCTGGTAGGCCTGCCGCTGATGCTCAACGGCTTTATGCAGATTAAGGAGCGCGTGCCGCCGAGTCCGGAAAAGGTGACGATACGTGACACCTTCCATAACCTGCGCCAGAACAAGCCGCTGTTTATCGTTCTGCTGTCGTTCTTTTTCTGCGTGTTTCACAACGTGGCCGGTGGCCTCTATATCTACTTCTTTATCAACAATATGGGGGACGGCAGCCTGCAGATGGCGATCGGCGTGATGGGGATTATGGCGGCGGTGGTGTGCCTTGTCGCCCCGATGCTGACGCGCAGGATGCAGAAGCGGAAGCTGTTTATGATCCTCTGCGGGCTGGATGTCGCGGTACGCGTGGTGATGTGGTTTGTCGGATATCAGCACGCGGCCATGCTGTTTATCCTGCTTGGCCTGAGTACGCTGTTCGTGATGATGACCAATATCCTCACCTCGTCGATGATTGCCGACACCATCGAATATGCGGAGTACCACACCCACAAGCGTTGCGCGGCGATCACCTTCTCCGGACAAACCTTTACTGGCAAGATGTCGGTTGCGGTCGGCGGCGGGTTAATCGGCGTGTTTCTGACGATGATCGGCTATGTGCCGCAGGCGCCCACCCAGAGTGACGGCGTGCTGTCGGGGCTGTTCTTTGGTATCTGCCTGCTCCCGGCCATAGGCTCGCTGATCCGGCTGGTGTTTATGTCGCGCTTTACCTTTACCGAGGAGAAGCATGCGGAGATCTGCCGACTACTGGCGGAGCGCAGGCACGAGAAAGAGCAGCGGGGTGAGGACGAGGGTCGTCTGGCGCATCCGGCCACGGTGAACTAACCATTAACGCCTGCACTGCAGGCGTTATGTATTCTTCTCAGCGCCGGAGCGCGATCAACTGTCTGGTGAATAGCCGGAAGCCGTCTCCGCTAACTACGCCAGAATGTACGCGAAAGCAGAATCAGTAGCGGATAGATCTCCAGTCGCCCCAGCAGCATCGCCATACACATCAGGTATTTCGAGACATCATTCAGGCCAGCGAAGCCATCGGCGGTCGCCCCAAAACCGAGGCCCATGTTATTAATGCAGGCGGCAACCGATGCAAACGATGTCAGCAGATCGTAGCCCTGTAGATTCAGCAGCCAGACAAATAGGCAGGTCGTGAGGATATACAGAAAGAAGAAACTCCACACCGAACGCAGCACGCGATCGGTGATGATTGCGTTTCCGACGCGGATACTCATGATTGCCCGGGGATGGGCTAATTGATGTACCTCGTGGCGGCTCTGCTTGAAGAGGATCAGAAAACGCAGCGCCTTAATTCCCCCGCAGGTCGACCCGACACAGCCGCCGAAAAAGCTCGCTGACAGCAGCAGCACGATAATTTCCGGCGGCCAGGAGGCATAATCCGCCGTTGCCAGACCGTTATCGGTGATCATAGAACTGGTGAGAAAAAAGGCGTGGACCAACGATTTGGGCAGGCTGTACATCCCCGCACGCCACACTTCGAAAGTGACCACCGCCACCACCAGCGCCACCACCAGGAAAAAGAAATGTATCTCGGTGCTGCGGCGAAACGGTTTCAGACTACGACGCGCGATAGCCACAAAATAGAGGGTGAAGTTAAGGGCCGAGAGCAGAGAAAAGGCCCCGGCCACCAGTTCTATTGCATCGCTCTGGTAGTAACCGATGCTTTCCGTATGCGTGGAGAACCCTCCCAGCGACACCGTCGATAGCCCGTGACAAAGGGCATCAAAAAACGACATCCCGGCAAGGAAAAAAGCAAGAGTACAGGCGCCTCCCAGCAGCATATAGGTGAGCCACAGACTTCTGGCAGTATCCGCCAGCCTCGGCGTCAGACGCTCCTCTTTAAACGGACCGGGCATCTCGGACTGATAAAGCTTCATTCCCCCGATGCCCAGCAGCGGCAACACCGCCACAGCGAGCACGATAACCCCTAAGCCACCCACAAAATTGAGCTGGGCGCGGTAATAGAGGATCGACACGGGTAGCGAAGAGACGTCATGAAATACTGACGCCCCGGTGGTGGTAATCCCCGAGACGCCCTCAAACAGGGCGTCGGCTATCGACAGGCGTAGTTCGTCATTTAACCACAGCGGCAAGGCGCTGATGGCGGAAAACAGCAGCCAGAACAGCACGATAATCAGAAAACCATCGCGGGTTTCGAGATTAACCTTCGACTGATGCGTCGCCCGCCAGCAGAGCAAACCGCCAGAGAAGGCGAGAACAAAGGTCGAAAAAAAGGCAAAAACGCTGCGCTCTTTGGCGAACAGCGCAATCAGCATCGGCGGGATCATGGTCAGGCTGTAGAGCAAAACCAGAAACCCACACAGGTGAAGAACAATTTTAAACCGGGTTGAAATGTACATCGGCGGTCTTATCGTTTTGCGAGCGTAACTACGATGAACAGGGATAAGGAATTATATGATATTGGGGGACAAATTGAGTTGAGGGAGCGCAGTAAACGGCCACCTGGGGACAGTCAGGGGGCGCGATCCGTTGTTGTCAGAGGCGCAAAAAAAAAGCCCCGTAAACGGGGCGAAATGCTCGGGTAGTGCAGTTAATTGTAATACGGTACGCCCAGCTCATCCGATTTGTCGCTACCGGCAGCCATATGATTGAAATCAAATGGAGAGTCGTTATGTTCGGAAGGCATAATCATCGCGTCGCGGTGATTGTGGCGAACCGGCGTAGTCGTTTGCTCCGCATAGCTCTGGCTGGAGACCAGGCCGACCAGGACCATGGCCGCGGTAGCGAATAGTTTCATGATTTCCTCAATACGTCTTGTTGCAGGCGATTAACAGCAGTTGTTTAGTGGCATCAGATAGCGGGATTCACCCGGCATATTGGTCATGCGATATTTGTGCGGCGGAACGTCGAAGTAGTTTTTAAAGGTTCTCGTCAGCGTTTGTTGCGATTCGAAACCGTAACGTTCTGCCAGGTACAAAATCGGCTCATTGCTCTGCTTGAGTTTTTGCGCGATTTCCGTCAGCTTGCGACTGCGGATGTACTGGCCTAAGGAGTGACCGGTCTCTTTTTTAAACATTCTTTGCAGGTGCCATTTGGAGTAACCAGAACGCTCGGACACTTTTTCCAGCGACAGGGGCGATTCCAGGTTATCTTCAATCCACGACAAAATACTATGGATAGTGATGGCGTCATTATTGCGTCTGGACATCATCTTACCTCTTCTTATTACGGCAGGACTTTTTTGAGTAAATGCTCAAGATTGACCACTTCATCCGCCGACAGATTTTTTGTTAATTCCTGGTGCAATTTCTGACCCACAACCTGATGACACTGCTCACAAAGGGCTGCACCGTCTGGTGTTAGCTGCACCAGTACGCCGCGTTTGTCATTGGGGTTGGGTAACCGTTCAATCCAGCCTTTACAGACCAGACGGTCGAGCATGCGCGTCATTGCGCCTGGGTCGACCGACAGCACGGTTTTCAGCTCAACGGGGGTAATACATACTTCGCAACGAATGGAACAAAGCACCCGAAACTGGGTGGAAGTAATATCCATCGGCGAGAGATATTCGTTGAGCAGGCGATCTTTTTTCTGGTTAACCATTTGGATCAAGCGACCGAGGGGGATCATTTCGTTAAACAGATCGCTGGTGTTTTTCACAATGGTTGCCCAGGCAAGTAGTTAATTGCTGCTGATATTATTGCCCAGGCAATAATATGTCAACCTGAGGGATTAGACGATGACACGATTTGCTAAAGCAGACTTCTGGCCCTGGCTGAAGCGGCGGTGGGGCGCTGCACTGGCCGGGTGATAAGCGCTGGAATGATATTGACGAGCAAAGTTATACTGGCGCGGCAAAACTTTTTAATAGTGAAAAATTAACGGGGCCTTAATTCATTATGATTGAACTCTTTCAGGCGATAGGTCTGGGGCTGGTGGTGATTTTACCGCTGGCGAACCCGCTGACGACCGTTGCGTTGTTCCTCGGGCTGGCTGGCAATATGAACAACGAGGAGCGCAACAAACAATCGCTGATGGCCTCGGTGTACGTATTCATTATCCTGATGGTTGCCTGGTATGCCGGTCAGGTGGTGATGAGCACCTTCGGCATCTCTATTCCCGGCCTGCGCATTGCCGGCGGGTTGATTGTGGCCTTCATCGGTTTTCGGATGCTCTTCCCGCAGCAGAAATCGCATGACTCGATGGAAGCGAAGATCAAATCCGAAGAGCTGGTGGATGAACCGACGGCCAATATCGCGTTTGTGCCGCTGGCTATGCCGAGCACCGCCGGGCCGGGGACCATCGCCATGCTGATCAGTACGGCATCGACGGTGAAGCATGGCGTCGATTTTCCGAACTGGGTGGTGCTGGTGGCGCCGCCGATTATCTTTGCCCTGGTCGGGATTATTCTCTGGGGCTGCCTGCGCAGCTCTGGGGCAATCATGCGTCTGGTGGGGAAAGGGGGAATCGAAGCGATTTCGCGCCTGATGGGCTTCCTGCTGGTGTGCATGGGTGTACAGTTTATTATCAACGGCGTGCTGGAAATTATTACCACCTACCACGCCTGATAACGTCGCCGTCGCTTCACTGACGACCCGCGAATAAAAAAGCCTGCCGATGGAACAACCGGCAGGCTTTTTTCTTTCGTCATCCCGTTCAGGAGTGGTGAGGCTGATGATCGTCCAGCGACACCGGCCAGCGGCGGAATATCATGATTGACCACACCAGCGCCACCAGCGCCGGAATCGCCCCGACGTAGCCGATCGCGTCCATCGAAAGATGCGTACTGACCTGACTGCCGACCAGCGCGCCCGCGCCGATACCAATATTAAAGATCCCTGAAAACAGCGACATCGCCACATCGGTGGCATCCGGCGCCAGCGCCAGAACTTTCACCTGCATCCCCAGACCAATAATCATGATCGCGATGCCCCAGAAGATGCTTAACACCATCAGGTGGTGAGCGTTTTGCGATGCCGGCAGCAGCAGCAGCAGGCTGACCAGCAGCAGGCCAATGGCGATGCTAATCAGCCCGGAAGCATGCTGGTTGCCCAGTTTACCAAACAGCACGCTGCCGATGATCCCTGCTCCGCCGAGGATCAGCAGCAGCACGGTGGCAAAATTACCGCTCATACCGGCTACCGTTTGTACAAACGGTTCAATATAGCTGTAGGCGGTGTAATGTGCGGTCACCACGATGACGGTCAGCAGATAGATGCTCAGCAGCGCCGGGCGACGGAACAGCACCGGCAGGCTTTTCAACGAACCGGAATGCTCGCTGGGCAGTTTAGGCAGCAGCTTAAACAGGCACACCAGCGTCACCAGCGCCCCCAGACCGATCGCCAGGAAGGTGGTCCGCCAGCCAAAATACTGCCCGATGATGCGGCCGATAGGAATGCCGAATACCATCGCCAGCGCGGTGCCGGTTGCAATCAGACTCAGCGCCTGCGCACGTTTGCCCGGCGGCGCCAGACGTATTGCTAATGCAGAGGTTATCGACCAGAAGACCGCGTGGGCAAAGGCGATCCCGATGCGGCTGATCACCAGAACGTTGAAGCTCCAGGCAAAGAACGACAGCACATGGCTGGCAATAAACAGAATGAACAGGCCGATCAGCAGGCGGCGGCGCTCCATCTGGCTGGTCAGCAGCATAAACGGCAGCGACATTAACGCGACCACCCACGCATAGATGGTCAGCATCATACCCACCTGAGCGGTCTCCATGCCGAAGCTGTCGGCAATGTCGGACAGCAGACCGACCGGAGCGAACTCGGTGGTGTTAAAAATGAAAGCGGCGATCGCAAGCGTGACTACCCGAAGCCACGCGACCCTGCGTGAAACCGTGTTTGTAATCATAGGTTCTGAGCTGGTTACTAAAGAGGAAGAAGAGGTCTCGATCTTAAAACGATTGCTGGTGAAAATACAATCGTTTTGTGATCTGGATCTCACTATGACATCAGGCGGCATTTATAAGCTAACGGATTCATTTTTATATAGATCGTGTACATGACCCGCTTTTATGTCATGTTGAAGAAAAGTAAAAACAGGAAGCGTTGTATGATGCAGGAAATTGATTTTTACCTGGTAGATGCCTTCAGCGATCGCAATTTTGGCGGTAATGCCGCCGCGGTGTGCCCACTCACCGAATGGTTACCCGACGACACGCTGCTGAGTATGGCGCAGCAGCACAACCAGTCCGAGACCGCCTTTTTTGTGCGTACCGATGAGGGTTATGAGCTGCGCTGGTTCACCACGCTGCATGAGATTAACCTCTGCGGTCACGCCACGCTGGCCTCGGCGCACATTATCTTTGAATATCTCGACCATCCTTCCACCACGGTGGTGTTCAGTACCCGTTTTGTGGGGGAACTGAGGGTGACGCGTAACGGCGACTGGCTGACGTTAGACTTCCCGGCGTGGCAAACCACCCCGGTTATCGCCCCGCCGCCGGAGCTGCTGGCCGGACTTGGGCTGGATAAGGCCGTAGAGATTCGCGAAGGGCGGGATTATCTGGTGATCCTCGAAAACCGCCAGCAGGTGGAAGCCGTGCGGCCGAATATGTCATTGCTTGAGCGGACGGGCAAAATGATCTGCGTCAGCGCCGCCGATGATGAATATGATTTCGTCAGCCGCTTTTTCTGCCCGGGCGAGGGCGTTGTTGAAGACCCGGTGACCGGCTCGGCGCACAGTATGCTGATTCCCTACTGGGGGGAAAAACTGGCCAAAACGACGCTGCAGGCGCGGCAGGTCTCCGCCCGCGGGGGCGATCTGCGCTGTCAGTGGCTGGGCGATCGGGTGCTGATTGGCGGGCAGGCGACAACGTACATGACCGGCACCATTACGCTACGCTAAGGAGATACCGTGAAAGAGATCCCCATGTATCTGGTTTCAGCGTTCAGTGAACGGCCTTTTGCCGGTAACCCGGCGGCGGTGTGCCTGCTGGACGCGTGGCTGGCGGATGATATTTTGCTCAAAATGGCGCAGGAGCATAATCAGTCTGAAACCGCCTTCGTGGTGCGCGAGGGAGAGGCGTTTTCTCTGCGTTGGTTCACGACCCGCAATGAAGTGAATCTGTGTGGGCACGCCACTCTCGCCAGCGCACACGTTATTTTTCATCACCTCGACTTTCCGCACGCGGCGATTCATTTTGCGACCGCCTCCGGTCGTCTGACCGTGAGCCGGGAAGGGGGCTGGCTGACCCTGGATTTCCCGGCGAGTGCCACGCAAGAGAGCACCCCGCCTGCAGCCCTGCTCGCCGGATTAGGCCTTGAGCGGTACGTAAGCGCCCACCGTGGCCGGGCATGGCTTATCGAGCTGGCCAGCCGCGAAGAGGTTGCCGCCGTGCGCCCGAATATCGCGGCAATGACGCCCGGAGAACATAAGGTGACGATTACCGCCCCCGGCGATGGCGAGTATGACTTTGTCAGCCGCTTTTTCTCCCCGGGAGAAGCGGTATGGGAGGATCCGGTCACCGGTTCGGCGCATACCATGCTGATCCCGTTCTGGAGCGCGAAACTGGGGAAAAGTAAAATGCTGGCCCGCCAGATATCGGCGCGCGGCGGCGATATTCGCTGTGAGCTGAAGGGCGATCGCGTGCTGATGGCCGGCCAGGCGGTGACCTGGCTGCAGGGGAGAATTTTGCTGCGTTGAATCTAAACCCGTGAGAGCAGGATGCCCGCGTAAAGCGGGCATCAACGGCAGAGAAGCGAGTCTAGCCGAGACGGGCGATATTGGCTTTAATCACCTCAACAGAGCGGCGGAATTGCGCCGCTTCATCGTCGGCCAGTTGCAGTTCAATAATCTGCTGGACGCCGCTCTGCGTCAGTACCGCCGGTACGCCAACCGCGACATCATACATACCGTATTCGCCGTCAAGAATGCACGAAATAGCCAGTGCACGGTGGCTGCCGGTGAAAATATTGCGACAGATCTCGGCGATGGTGCCGGCGACGCCGTACTCGGTGCAGCCTTTCCCGGCGTAAATTTCAAAGCCAAGGGTGCGAACCTTCTCCGCGATCTGCTGGCGATCCAGCCGCTGGCCGGTATGTTTCAGGTAAACATCGGCAATCGGGGAACCGTAAACCGACGAATGCGACCAGACCGGAAACTGCGTGTCGCCATGTTCGCCGAGAATAAAAGCATCGATGCTCTGGGCGCCAATATCGAGTGCCTGGGCGAGCACCCGCCGCAAGCGGGTGGTATCCAGCCAGACGCCGGTGCCTATCACCTGGCTACGCGGGAGTCCGGACAGCTTCCATACCTGCCAGGTAATAATATCGCAGGGGTTGGTGGCCACCAGAAAGAGGCCGTTGAAGCCGTTGTCCATCATCTGTGGAACGATGCTGTTAACGATTTTGGCGGTGGCGTTCAGTTCGTCAAGGCGGGTCTGGCCTTGTTTCAGCGATCCGCCGGAAACGGTAATCACCGCGATATCGACATCGGCACAGTCGCTGACCTCCCGGGTTGAAATGGTCATCATCCCCGGCATATAGGCGGCTGCATCGCTAAGATCCTGAGCATGTGCCTGTGCTCTGGCCCTATCGAGGTCCACAAGGATCAGCTCCTCGCAGATAGTCTGGTTTAACAATGCGTAAGCCGCTGAGGTGCCGACATTGCCGGCACCGATAATCATCACCTTGCGTGCTTTGGTATTCATGGTCCATTCCCGATATCAAGCGTCATGGCATAAAATTACTGCGGTTCAATTGCTTAGCGCAAGTGGCGGCGGGTTGTATAAGTTAAAACTATGAGAAAGGGGGTATGCGCTGCGCTACAGTAGGCGAAAAAAGGAGCTCGCCTATGTATACCATCGCCCCGACAGCCATAACCGATCCGCATCTGACGGCGCTGATTGCTCGCCTCGATGCCTATCAGAAATCCCTCTATCCGGCCGAGAGCAACCACCTCGTGGATTTGAGCCAGCTGGCGGTGGAGTCGGTGATTGTGCTGCTGATCCGCGATGCCCACCAACAGGCGGTCGGCTGCGGGGCGATTGTGCTCGGCCGCGATGGGGTTGGGGAGATGAAGCGGGTGTTTATCGACCCGGATCATCGTGGGCAAAAGCTTGGCGAACGGCTGCTGGAGGCGCTGGAAACGGAAGCGCTGCGCCGGGACTGCCATACCGTGCGGCTGGAGACGGGAGTTCATCAGCAGGCGGCGGTCAGGTTGTATACCCGCTGGGGTTATCAGACCCGCAGCGCCTTCGCACCCTATCAACCGGACCCGTTGAGCCTGTTTATGGAGAAACTGCTCGTTGCCGATCTTCGTTCAGCTGCGCTATAAACGCCTCCAGCTGACGGGTTTTCGCTCCGCGCCGCCAGACCAGCCAGGTTGTCAGCCAGCGCCACTCTTCGGCCAGCGGCCAGGCCGACACCTGATGATGGCCGGGCATACTCTCCAGCATACTACGCGGGATCAGCGCCAGCCCGGCGCCGGCAATGACGCAGGCCAGCATCCCGTGATAGGACTCCATTTCATGGATCCGCCCCGGCGTTGCCCGGTCGGCGTGGAACCAGCTCTCAAAATGGCGGCGATAGGAACAGTTAGCGCGAAAGGCGTAGACGCTGCTGCCGTTCACCTCGCTGGCGCGGGTAATCGGCGGATGGCCGAAGGGCGCCACAATCATCATCTCTTCCGGAAAGACCGGTAACCCCTCAAGGCCGGGATGGACCAGCGGCCCGTCGACAAATGCGGCGCTTAAGGTGCCCTCCAGTACGCCATCAATCATCGTTCCGGAAGGGCCGGTAGAAAGCGCGAGATGGATTTTCGGGTAGCGCTGGTTATAAAGCGCCAGCGTCGAGGGAATGCGAACCGCGGCGGTACTCTCCAGGGAACCCAGCGAAAACAGCCCCTGCGGCTCATCTCCGGCGACCACCATTCGGGCTTCATCGACCAGCGCGAGGATCTGCTGGCTGTAGCGCAAAAAGCTGTGTCCCGCCGGCGAAAGGCGCAGGCGCTGATTCTCACGAATAAACAGCTCGACGCCGAGGTCGGCCTCCAGCTGGCGAATTCGGGTCGTCAGATTTGACGGGACGCGGTGCACCTTCTGCGCGGCCTGGGTAATGCTGCCGGTGCTGGCGACGGCGTTAAACATCTCAAGCTGGGTCAGGTCCATAGTGTTCTTCTTTTGTGAATAGGTTGCTTAATATTATTCATTTTCAATGAAAAGCAGGGTAAGCCAGAATGAGGTCAATTCGCAATCAACATTCGTCATCAACAGAGAGAGCATAACGATGAATTTATCTGCAACTCACGCGGTTTCCGTCAACCCGGCCACGGGAGAAAGGGTGTCGTCTCTGCCCTGGGCGAGCGAACAAGAGGTGGATTCGGCGATTGCGCTTGCTGAGCAAGGTTATCGTCAGTGGCGTCACGTCAGTCTCGAACAGCGCGCTGACGCCCTGCGTAAAGTCGGTAACGCGCTGCGCGCACGCGCCGAAGAGATGGCGCAAATGATCAGCCTGGAGATGGGTAAACCGATTGCCCAGGCTCGTGGTGAGGTGACTAAATCCGCCAATCTCTGCGACTGGTATGCGGAACACGGCCCGGCCATGCTGGCGACCGAAGCCACTCAGGTGGAAAATAACAATGCGGTGATTGAGTATCGTCCGCTGGGCGCGATTCTCGCCATTATGCCGTGGAACTTCCCGCTGTGGCAGGTTCTGCGCGGTGCGGTACCGATTCTGCTGGCGGGGAATAGCTATCTGTTGAAACATGCGCCGAACGTGATGGGGAGCGCGGCGCTGATTGGCGAGATCGTTAATCAGGCAGGGCTGCCGGCCGGCGTATTTGGCTGGGTTAATGCGACCAATGACGGCGTCTCCCGGATGATCAACGATTCGCGTATTGCCGCGGTGACGGTAACCGGCAGCGTACGCGCCGGGAAAGCGATTGGCGCCCAGGCCGGCGCGGCATTGAAGAAATGCGTTCTTGAACTGGGCGGTTCCGATCCGTTTATTGTCCTGAATGATGCCGATCTCGATGAAGCGGTAAAAGCCGCGGTGATTGGCCGCTATCAAAATACCGGGCAGGTTTGTGCCGCCGCGAAGCGCTTTATCGTTGAGGCCGGGATTGCCGAAGCCTTCAGCAAAAAGTTTGTTGCCGCGGTTGAAGCGCTGAAGATGGGCGATCCGCGTGATGAGGCCAATTACCTCGGGCCAATGGCGCGATTCGATCTGCGTGATGAGCTGCATCAACAGGTAACGGCCACCCTGGCTGAAGGGGCGACCCTGCTGCTTGGGGCGGAGAAAATCGCCGGGCAGGGTAACTACTATGCGCCAACGGTACTGGGCAACGTGACCCCGGAGATGACCGGATTCCGCCAGGAGCTGTTTGGTCCGGTGGCGACCATTACCGTGGCGCGAGACGCCGCCCATGCGCTGACGCTGGCAAATGACAGCGAATTCGGCCTGTCGGCGACCGTGTTTACCGCCAGCGTCGATGAAGCCGGGCGTTTTTCTCGCGAGCTGGAGTGCGGTGGCGTCTTTATCAACGGTTACAGCGCCAGCGATGCGCGCGTGGCGTTTGGCGGGGTGAAGAAGAGCGGCTTTGGTCGCGAGCTGTCCCACTTTGGCCTGCATGAGTTCTGCAACGTCCAGACCGTATGGAAAGACCGTCGCTAACGGAAGTCGCACCTGACGATCGTCGTCGTGCTCTGCTATACTCGCAGCCCGAATTTTGACGGCGGGCAAGGAGCCAGGTGTGGCGACGGTCATCAATAATGCAATGCTGGAGACGATTCTGGCAGAAATCAGGCCGCTAATTGGGCGTGGCAAAGTGGCGGATTATATTCCGGCGCTGGCAAGCGTAAGCGGTAATAAGCTGGGTGTGGCGATTTGTACGGTGGAGGGGCAACACTATTCTGCCGGCGATGCCCACGAGCGTTTTTCCATTCAGTCCATCTCTAAAGTGCTGAGCCTGGTGGTGGCGATGAACCACTATCAGGAGGAGGAGATCTGGCAGCGGGTGGGGAAAGATCCTTCCGGACAGCCGTTCAATTCATTATTACAGCTGGAAATCGAGCAGGGCAAACCGCGCAACCCGTTTATTAATGCCGGTGCGCTGGTGGTCTGCGATATGTTGCAAAGCCGACTGAGCGCGCCGCGACAGAGGATGCTGGAAATCGTGCGTCGTCTGAGCGGAGTGACGGATATCGGGTATGATCCGGTGGTGGCGCGTTCGGAGTTCGAACATTCGGCGCGTAATGCCGCGATCGCATGGCTGATGAAATCGTTCGGCAACTTCCATAATGATGTCGCGACGGTCCTGCAAAACTATTTTCACTACTGCTCGCTGGAAATGAGCTGTGTCGAACTGGCGCGGACGTTTCTGTTTCTCGCCGATCGCGGGGTGGCTCCGCATCTGGATACCCCGGTAATTGCCCCGATCCAGTCGCGGCAGGTGAATGCCTTAATGATGACCAGCGGGATGTATCAGAACGCCGGCGAATTTGCCTGGCGCGTCGGACTGCCGGCAAAATCTGGGGTAGGCGGTGGTATTGTCGCCATTGTCCCGCAGGAGATGGCTATCGCGGTGTGGAGTCCGGAGCTGGATGCGGCCGGTAACTCGCTGGCGGGAACCGCGGTACTGGAAAAACTGACCCAACGCCTGGGAAGGTCGGTATTCTGATGGCCAACATAGATTCCTTATTTGCCCGTCTCCAGCGGTCGACCTTTCGTTCCCGCTTCCATCTTGGTCGCAAAGAGCGGCAGTACTGTGTCGATAAAGGGCCGGAGATCATTGACCAGCACGCGGCGGATTTTATTGCCCGCCGTCTGGCGCCAGCGCATATTCCGAATGACGGTAAACAGACGCCGATGCGCGGGCACCCGGTATTTATCGCCCAACATGCCACCGCCACCTGCTGTCGTGGCTGTCTCGCGAAGTGGCATGATATTCCCGCCGGCCGTGAACTGACAGACCGGGAGCAGCGCTATGTGGTGCAGGTGATCCATCGCTGGCTGGTTATCCAGATGAATTCATCTGGAGGTCAATAATGCGCATTTATCCGCCATGGGTATGCTGGATAAATATTCTCATGTTATGATAATCCGCTAACTAATTATTAACATAATAATTGCCTGAAACAATTAGACGGATAATCACTGAATGTCTTCACTGTCGATTCGGTTATTCACGCTGTTTCGTGAGGAACACCCCGTGCGTGACGCGCTGGTGTTATTCACCTTAACGTTGTTGCTCCATTTTTTCGGTGCCATGCTGCGTCTGGTCCAGGAACTGTCCTTTTTCTGGCCGCTGAATGCCGTGATGGTCGGGATCTTCGCCCGCTATGTCTGGCTCAATCGTAGCTATTTTTATGCCACCTGTTTTGTGGCGATGATGGTGTACGACGGCTTGACCTCACGCTGGGGAATGGGCTTTGCCTCGCTGCTGATTAATTTCTCGAATATTGTCTTTATCGTCAGCCTGGCGCAGCTGTTGCTGTGGGATAAGCGACGGACTGATTCCATGCCGGGCCCGATCAATGTGCTGAATTTGTTCTGTTACTGTCTGCTGGCCGCTTTCCTGAGCGCCGCCGTGGGGACGCTTGGATCGATGGATGTCGAGCGGGAGACATTTATCTCTCTGCTGGCCGATTGGTTTAGCGAACAGTTCTCGACGGCGGTGCTGATCCTGCCGTTTATCCTGACGGTGACGATCCCTTCGACGTTCAGCGGCTTCCGCTGGAGTCAGCTGCTACCGGTCATGGTGCTGGTGCTGTCCATTATCCTTGGCGTCGCCGTAGGGGGAGCCGAAAGTATCACTTTCCCGCTGCCTGCGCTGATCTGGTGTGCGATTCGTTATCCGCTGCCGCTGACCTGCCTGCTGACTTTCCTCACCGGAATCGGGGAGATCCTGCTGGTGGCGAATGCATTAGTTCATCTCTCTCCCGATGCGCATCTGCAGCCATGGCAGCTGTTCTCGACCCGCCTTGGCATTGCGGCGATGTTAATCAGCCCGGTGATTGTGGCCTCAAGTGTTGACGCGATTAATAACCTGGTGAAACAGCTGGCGCTGCGGGCTGATTTTGATTTCCAGACGCGGGTTTACTCGCGTTCCGGTCTGAGCGAGGCGCTGAAGCGTCAACCGCAATCAGAAACGCAGCAGCTTACCGTGATGTTGCTGGATATCGATGACTTTAAGCGGGTCAACGATAGCTGGGGTCACGAGTGCGGAGATTGCGTGCTGACTCAGTTCGCCCAGCGGGTGCGGGATCTGGTGGGCGAGCAGGGGCTGGTGGCGCGTATTGGCGGGGAGGAGTTTGCCGTTGCCATGTTGAGCGCGACGCCGCAGGAGGGTCAGCTGCTGGCGGAGAAAATTCGCCAGGGCGTGGCGGCGCAAACCTTCGTCTGGGGGCCGCACAAGATTAAACTGACCCTGAGCATGGGGCTGGAGTGTCGTCCGGTCGGCGGCGGGCGGATCACCGAGCTGTTTAATCAACTGCTGATGGCTGCCGATGATTATCTTATTAATGCGAAGGAAGCCGGGCGCAATCGGATTTGTACGCCGACGCTGGCGGAACATCAGCCATAAGAAAACGCAATGACAATTCCGCTTGTGTTAAATATAAGTTAAAAAGATAGTGATGTGGTCAATTTCATGGAGCGACCAATGACCACATCCTTTTCTCTTCGTACGCTTTCGCGTGCTGATATTCTCGAAAACCTTTCCCCGCTGAGCGATATTCTGGCCGATTGCGTTAACGGCGGTGCTTCCGTCAGTTTTATGCTGCCTTTTTCATTGCAAACGGCGCGAACGTTCTGGCTGCGCATCGCCGAAAGCGCGGCGGCCGGGGAGCGCCTCGTGCTGGTGGCCGAACATGCCGGGCAGATTGTCGGCACGGTACAGCTGGTCATCGATCAACCGGAAAATCAGCCTCATCGCGCCGACGTGGCAAAACTTTTGGTTCACCAAAATGCGCGGCGGCAGGGGCTGGCTAATGCGCTGATGAATTATCTGGAGCAACTTGCCCGCGAGCAGGGCAAGTCGGTTCTGGTCCTTGATACGGCCACCGGCAGCGGCGCAGAACGCTTTTATGTCCAGTGTGGCTGGGAAAAAGCCGGGGAAATTCCGCGTTATGCCTTAATGCCGGATGGAGCGATGACGGCGACCTCACTGTTCTATAAGATCCTGCAATAACCGAGACAGGTTTGATCAAAACACGGTTTTACTCTTAGAAAAGCTGTTAAGTTATTACACCAATTACTCAGGTTGTATGACCACTCTACGAGGGAACCTATTGTGAAAACATTAAACCGTCGTGATTTTCCCGGCGCGCAGTACCCTGAACGTATCATCCAGTTCGGTGAAGGTAACTTTCTTCGGGCATTTGTCGACTGGCAGCTTGATCTGCTGAATGAGCATACCGACCTGAACGCCGGCGTGGTGATTGTTCGCCCCATAGAGAGCGCGTTCCCCCCGTCGTTGAGCACGCAGGATGGGCTGTACACCACCATTATCCGCGGTTTGAACGAACGGGGTGAGGCGGTGAGCGATGCGCGTCTGATCCGTTCGGTAAACCGGGAAATCAGCGTTTACGCGGATTATGACGCCTTCCTTCAGCTGGCTCATAACCCGGATATGCGCTTTGTGTTTTCCAATACCACCGAAGCCGGCATCAGCTATCACGCCGGCGATCGGTTTGAAGATGCGCCGGCGGTGAGCTACCCGGCAAAACTGACCCGACTGCTGTACGAGCGTTACAGCCACTTCGCCGGCGCGGCGGATAAAGGCTGGATCATTATCCCTTGCGAACTGATCGATTATAATGGCGAAGCGCTGCGCGAGCTGGTGCTGCGCTATGCTCATGAATGGGCGCTGCCGGCGGCATTTACGACCTGGCTGCAGGAGGCAAACGCTTTCTGCTCGACGCTGGTGGACCGTATCGTAACGGGCTACCCGCGTGATGAAGCCGCGGCGATCGAAGCGCAGCTGGGGTACAAAGACGGTTTCCTCGCCACCGCCGAACACTTCTATCTGTTTGTTATCCAGGGGCCAAAATCGCTGGCCGCTGAACTGCGTCTGGATAAATTGCCACTTAATGTCCTGATTGTTGATGATATTAAGCCGTACAAAGAGCGGAAAGTGGCGATTCTTAACGGCGCACATACCGCCCTGGTACCGGTGGCCTACCAGGCAGGGCTGGATACCGTCGGCGAAGCGATGAATGACCCGGAGATTTGTGCATTCGTCGAGAAGGCGATATATACAGAGATTATTCCGGTGCTCGATCTGCCGCGCGCTGAACTGGACTCTTTTGCCAGCGCGGTGACAGGGCGTTTTCGCAATCCGTATATCAAACATCAGCTGCTCTCCATTGCGCTAAACGGCATGACCAAATTCCGCACCCGCATTCTGCCGCAGCTGCTGGCAGGGCAGGCGAAATCAGGTAAACTACCGGCGCGTCTGACTTTTGCGCTGGCGGCGTTGATTGCCTTCTATCGCGCGGAGCGCGATGGCGCAACTTATCCGGTGCAGGATGACGCCGAATGGATGACGCGTTTCCAGACCCTGTGGGCGCAGCATCGCGACGCGCAGATCGGCACCCGTGAACTGGTGAAAGCGGTGCTATCGGTGACCTCTCATTGGGAGCAGGATCTGACGCAGATTAATGGCCTGGTTGAACAGGTAACGCAGGATCTTGATGCCATTCTGCTGCGCGGCATGCGAGAAGCGGTGAAGCCGTTGTGCTGATTTAAACATCGTCGATCAACGTTGACCCGGCCACGGCCGGGTTATTAACTTGCTTTATTTAGTTACAACATACAATGGCTGCAAATCAGAAACAAACCGCGCAGATCTGTAGCGCTGAAAACGGCAATCGCCAGACAGCGGTAAATGCGCGTACAGATAAAGACGAATAAGGGCAAATTGTGCCCCCGCCGCTTGAAGAAATGTCAGGCCAGGAAAATAATGGGGCATCGTAACTGCAAGACGTTAATCGATCGCCCGCGTAACCGGTCCAGTTCGGACATCAGGAGAGATAATCGATGGTTGTTGATATTCGCGAGGTCTGTGCGCAAGACAAGTCGCAATGGCTGCAGCTTTGGCAAGGCTATACCTCTTTTTATGGCAGCCCGCAGCCGGCCGATGTCACGGAATACACCTGGCAGCGGTTACTGGACCACGGCTCACCGGTTCTGGGGCGTGTGGCCGTGGTCGACGATCGCGTAGCGGGTTTTGCAATCTGCGTCCTCCATGAAGGGACCTGGGTGAAAACCCCGATTTGCTATCTGGAAGACCTGTTCGTCGATCCGCAGCTCCGCGGCCGCGGCATTGCCCGGCAATTGATGCAGGCGCTACGGGCGGAAGCCAAAGAGCAAGGATGGTCGCGCCTTTACTGGCATACGCGCACCGACAATCCGGCCCGTCGACTGTATGACGAATTTACTCCCGCTGATGATTACGTGCGTTATCGCATCACCTGTTAAAACAGGTCAAAAGAAAGCCGTTGTTCAGCGTCGCCTGGCGGCTGAAAACAACTCAGGAGAATCAAAAATGGAAAAACGCATCGAGACCGCCATTAACCTGATTATGTTTCTTTCGCTGCTGGCCACCGCGTGGGATCTCTCGCTGGTGCACCATCTTTCCTGGTAACTCTGCTGCGGCGCCTGCTTTGGCGCCGCTCAACCGCGCCGGATGTTTATTGCTGAAGCATGATATTGTGCCAGAAGAGAGGGCACCGTGGTTTTCAGGAAAGATATCACCTGATTGATTGTGGGTGAAATCGGTTTTTGCGGTGGGGTCAAGGCATGTAAATCAAAAGCGGGGATGTGATAACCCGGCAATAGCTCAACCATTTCACCATTGCTTATTTCTTTCATGCATGCCGGCGCCTGAAGAACGCCAATGCCGATGCCGCGTTTGACCAGCCCATAAATAGAACTCCAGTGGGTGGTCGCCACCACCGTATTGATACGGGTGTGAACCACCACGCCATCCTCGTCATACAGTATCAGGTCTCCACCATCAAAAATCCCCTTTACGCGAATAAAAGGATGATGGCGGAGCTGTTCCGGAACGGTAATGGCCTCGCTGTTGCGGAGGTATTCAGCTGAGGCAACAAGTTTTCTTTCAACCTGGCCAAGCGGGTGGGCAATAAAAATCCCGTTTGCTAATTTTCCCAGACGCAGAGAGATGTCGACCCCCTCAGTGACCGGATCCACAATTGCATCATTGAGGGTGAGATCGATTTTTAGCAAAGGATAGGCGGCATAGAGCAGTGCCAATAGTTCTGGCACCACCGTTTCGCCGAAGCAGCAGGGCGAAGACAGACGTAACGTCCCGGCAAGTCGATCTTCCGTCGGTGTCACGGCGCGAATGGCTTCTGCCGCCGCCGCAAGGACAATTTTGCTGTGGTTGTAGAACGTCATGCCATAATCCGTGCAGGTGATAGCGCGCGGATTGCGCATCAGTAAACGTACTGCCAGATATTTTTCCAGTCGGGTGAGGGTTTCACTTACCGAAGATTGCCCCATATGCAGATCTTTGGCTGCCTGCGAGATGCTCCCTCGTTCGACAACCCGGGCATATACGCGCATGGCCAGAATCATATCCATAGCATTTTCCGTATTCAGTATTGGCCTAATTATAGTCTTTTCTGGCGAGTAAATAGCGGCATGCTATAAACCGTTCAATCTGTGCAAACCATAAATAATTTGACTGCAAAATAACAATCGTATTAATTGATATTTATTATCGTGTTTATTGACTTAAGTTTATTTTTATCTTCACTTAAGATTTGCGCTGAGGTGAAGTATATGTCAAGAATACATCGTACGAATAAATATGATTTAATGGGTTTATTGAGAGAGGAGTTAAAAAATAAAAGTCTCCTGCAAATACACACGCAAGATAACCTGATGACCACTCAGTTGAAAGAGGTGAGTGCCGCCGGTTTTACCACCGACCTTGATATTTCTGATGGTAAAAAATTATCCTTTACTATTTTTAGCGAGAATGGAAAGGCTAATTTTTTTTCACGGAGAAAGAAGGGTGTAGCGAACAGTATCGGGACACTATTTAATCTCCCGGATAGCATTACAATAACCCAGAGAAGAGCGCATCCGCGCCTGACGACGGCGCCGGACTATCCTTTCTTCTGCCATGGCCGTTTTCGTAATGGCAAAAACTATCATTTTGCGATCGATAATCTATCCTGCGGCGGCTGCGGATTAATAGCGCATCAGGCATTCAGTGAATTAAAAGTCGCTAACCTGTATCTGAAGCAAGCCATATTAAATCTTGGTGCCTATGGCGAAATAATCGTTGATCTGGCGATAAAAAATATTTATAGCCCCCCCTGTTTTGGCCGCGACAGCCGCGTTGAATATCGTATTTCATGTCAATTTATCTTTCGCCACGAGGACGATAAACAGCGGATGGAAGACCTTATGCTTGAGTTGACGATCAATGAGAAAAGAAAAAAACGCGTAATGCCAGAAAGCGGTCATTACAACGACAAAAACGACGCTGACGCCCGGCGATAGCGCATTGCGTGGCTATCTCGCCGGACGTCTCTGTCATCAGAGGCGAGGTTTGCGCTGCGCGACGATAAACAGTCGTGGGAACAGCAGCAGGACCTTTCCGTTACGCTGTAGCGGATAGTGTTGCTGCAACAGCGCCAGATAGCGTTCGAGGAATCCCTCCTGCTGCCCGGCATCGAGCGGTTGCAGGTAGGGGCGAAGCCCCGTGGATTGCAGCCAGTCGATAATCGCCTGGTGCGACTCCAGCGGGTGGTAATATGTTGTTCGCCAGATATCCACCTCGCAACCGCAGGCGGTGAGAATATCGTAATACGCCTGCGCACCCGGCAGCGGATGACGTCCGCTCTCCGGGAATCCCATCTCCTGCGCCACCTGACGCATAAGCGTGTGGGAGGGTTCCTGCCAGTTGTCCGGCATTTGTACCGCCAGCAAGCCGTTATCCGCCAGCTGATTAACGAGGTGCGGAAACAGGGTTTCATGATCCGTCAGCCACTGGAGCGATGCGTTCGCATAGAGAAGATCCGCGGGGCGTTCGGGTTGATACTGGCGAATATCGGCGGCGACGAACCGGCAGGTCGGCAGCGCCCGGGCGGCGTCATCGAGCATCGCCGGTGAGCTGTCGACGCCGACAAGGGTCGCTTCCGGCCAGGCATGATGCAGCAAAGCGGTGCTGTTACCAGGACCGCAGCCCAGATCGACAGCGAATGTGACGGGATGCTGTGCAATACGGGCGACTAATTCAGCGGCGGGGCGCGTACGTTCAGCGCCAAATTTCAGATACAGGGAAGGATTCCAGTCGGCCATGGGTGACTCCGGGTAAGATATACGCGTTCATCAGCATAGAGGGCAATGCCGTCAGATAAAACGTCTTTTGCACGCGATGAAGGAATTGTCACCCTTTTTGTGACAATGTCACGCACGAGCGGTACGCCGCACGTGCCTCAGCGTTTACACGTGGGCTATGCCGGGGAGCCCGGCATGTGTAATGTGCAATGTGCGGGCGGTTAATCGCTCTCCTTGAGCGCTTCGGCGCGTTTCGCCGTGGCATAGACGAAGTCCAGCATCGGCTCCAGATCGGTGTCATACCCGGCCTGAATAATTTTACCGCGCAGCCATTCGATTTCGCTGGTGATATCCGGATGGAAGATATTGTTGTCCTGAGCTTTACGCAGCCATTTCAGCAGGAAATTGTTCTTTCCTCTGATTCCACCCGATTTTTTTGATTTTCCATGAATTTTCAGCGCGACTAAGATGCAGTAATAGAAATGAACGCGCTGATTAAAGCTTTGATGCATTTGCGTATTTCCCGCCAGGCTCAAGAACTCACCGTCGTGGTCAGTGATTCGGATTGGGTTACGTCACGGGCCGGATCTTTAATTACGCGATCTCTGTTATGCCACCCGCCACGTCAGTGCGCCTGTAACCAGACGTGACAAGGATGTTGGCACGGATGCGGAATCACAGTCAATTATTGATTAGTTTTTTACCGGCTCCGGTAACCTGCGGCTACCGGAGACCGTCGCTCATACGTGGCGCAAAGCGGCGCGTTGCTGCAGGTGGACACGAAAAACCAGCAGGAATGCCAGCACGACGACCACCGCGGCCAGCAGATAAATTGTATCCAGTGCATAATAGCCGGCGACCCAGCCAGCCAGCGGGCCGGTCAAACCCAGCGCTAAATCGAGAAAGGCCGAATAGGTCCCCAGCGCCGTCCCCTGGTTTTGTTCTTCAACCTGTCTGACCGCCTCCACGCCCAGCGCCGGGAAAACCAAAGAGAAACCGCTGCCGGTCAGCAGTGCGCCGAGGCCGGCTATCCATGCGGAAGGCGCGAGCCAGATAATCATCAGCCCGAGACACTCGACCACGAAGCAGACCAGAGAGACGCGGACGCCGCCATAGCGGGTAATTACATTGCCTGCGACCAGGCGAACACAGATAAACCCGGCGCTGAACAGGGAGAGGGTAAATGCCGCGCCTTGCCAGCGATGCGCGGAAAAGTAGAGCGTGATGAAGGTCGCGATGACCCCGAATCCGACGGTTCCCAGGGCCAGGCCCAGGCCATAAGGCCAGATCTTGCGTACCACCACGTGGAACGGCGCCCGGATACCGGCGGTGACGCTGACATCCTGGCGCGTACGGGCAAAGAGCAGGCCAATCACCGCCACCAGAACGACCACCGCGGCAAAACCGCTGATACCAAAGACGCTGTTGAGCATCACGCCGAGCGGCGCGCCTACCGCCATCGCCACATAGGTGGCCACGCCATTCCACGAAATCACTCGCGAAGTATGGATCGCCCCCACGGTTTTAATTCCCCACAGCGTTGCTCCCGTCGCGGTAAAGCTTTCACCGACGCCGAGGAAAATACGCCCAATCAACAAAGCGCTAATCGCCAGCACCGGCACCGATTGCAGCGCCACAGCAACCAGTGTGAACAGACCGCTCAACAGGCAGCAGACGATCCCAAGACTGACGACCTTTTTCGGCCCCCAGATATCCGTATAGCGTCCGGCGTGCGGCCGACTGAACAGCGTCGAAATGTACTGCAGGCTGATAACAACACCGGCAATGAGCGTACTGTATCCCAGCTGGTAATGGATATATCCCGGCAACACGGCAAGCGGCAGGCCGATGGAGAGATAGCAGATACAGGTGAAAACGACGATCGAGATAATGCGCAGATTAAGCTGAGTATTACTGACTGAAGAGGTCATAACATCATGGTATTTCAAACGAAGGTGTGAGCAGCATAGCGCAGACCCGGTCATTCGGACGAGCACAGGATGCGTTTTTCCGCTGTTTTAGCCAAACCCACCAAAATTAGCGTTGGGACAAGACGAATCTGTGCAAGTCTGCGTATTCAATGTATAAATTTTCTACTGGCTCTATTCTGTGTTCACCGTCAGGAGGGAAGATGACAAAAGATTTCACCGATATCGCCGTGCTGTTTGTCGCGGGATTTGGTCCCATCACGCAAAACACCGCGCTGAGCCATGCCTTTTATGGCGAGACGTTAGGTTTACCGTTGAAACGGATGGCGGGTAACGATGACTATCTGCTGACCGAGCAGGATGCGCTGGCGGGAGTGAAACATTTTGCCCTCTGGCCGCTGGCCCAGGCGGCGTTCTCCTGCTTTGGCAGTGAAGAGTGGCCGGCAGATCTGCCCGTTCCCCAGGCGTGGATTGAATTTGAAGTGCGCGATATTCAGGCCGCCACCGACGTGCTGATGGCCAAAGGATACCAACTGCTGATCGCCAACCGGGAAGAACCATGGGGTCAGACCGTCACCCGACTGCTCAGCCCGGAAGGGCTGCTGACGGGCGTCACGATTACGCCATGGCTCCGCGAGGAGGCACCGTGAAAGCGCCACTCTTAACCACCGACAGGCTGCGGCTGGTCCCGCTGGTCAAAGACGACGCGCCGCAGATTCAGGCGGTGTTTCCGCAATGGGAAATCGTGCGCCATCTGGCGGCCAGTTTTCCGTGGCCGTTCCCGGACGACGGCGCGTCTCGTTATGTGAACACGATTGCCTTACCGGCTGCCGAAAAGGGGAGCGGCTGGTTCTGGACGATTCGCCGCCAGGCCGCCCCGGAGCAGCTTATCGGCCTGATTACGCTCTCCGACCAGGCGGATAACAATCGCGGCTTCTGGCTGGATCCGGCCTGGCAGCGTCAGGGGTTAATGACCGAAGCCTGCCGCTGTGTGACCGACTTCTGGTTTAACACTCTCCATCGGGAGGTGCTGCGCGCGCCTAAAGCCCGCGACAACGATGGATCGAGGAAAATATCGATGAACAGCGGCATGCGGCTGATTCGCGTAGAGAAACAGCAGTTTACCGCGGGCATGCTGGATGCAGAATTGTGGGAAATCACCCGGGAGGAGTGGAACCGCCTGGTGCGCTGAAGCACGATGCGGCTCGTGACCAACATCCTGAAATGGTGTGGGGCAGCCTACTTATGCTGGCCAGGCTTTCAGCTTCTGCTTCGTCCACGTCAGGCCTTCGATACGCGCCAGTCTACCGCGCCTTCTACCAGCAACTGGTTTTTAAAAGGAGTGCTCGGGAACGTATTAAATCCGAAAATGGGGGTATTTATGCTCTTTGCGGCCAGACTGGCGCTCAGTCACCGCTAACCGTTACGGGGGCTGCAAGCCCCCCGCATTTATCCGTCGCATTGACCACCACACTTCGTTGTTCAGCGAAGCATCTTCATCGGGTTCCTCTACACTGGCAGCAGTGGTCGGCCTGCGCTCCGCGTTTTCTGCTGGTCGGCCTGTTTATTACCACGACACCAAGAGAACAGTAGAAACGTCATTCTCTTATTGAGATTTTCAGCGGCGAGGTAGCGAGTGAACAGGACGAAACAGCGGCCGGAACGTCAGGCTTTGTGGCTGGCGCTGGCCGGTGCAGTGGTGCTGATTATCGGCATGGGATACGGGCGTTTTGCCTATACCGGAATTCTCCCGGTAATGCTGAATGAGCAGATTCTATCGCTGCGGCAGGGGAATCTGGCAGCGTCGGTCAACTACGCGGGTTATCTGATCGGGGCGCTGCTGCTGTCGAAAGCCCGACCGGCTGACAGCACCCGCCTGACTCTCGCTTCGGTGGCATGCACGTTAGTGTGCCTGGCGCTACTGGCGTGGGTGAGTTCGCCCTCGGGGATCATACTTATCCGCGGACTGGCGGGGGTGCTGAGTGCGGTGACGATGATCGCCGCCTCGCTATGGCTGCTCCAGCATATGCAACACCATCACGGTGCGCCGGTACTCTTTTCCGGCGTTGGAATGGGGATCTTTTTATCCGCCGAAGGTATTTCGCTGGCGAAACATGCGGCGCTCTCCAGCCCACAAATCTGGCTTATCTGCGCCGCGAGCGCGACGATCCTCTTTTTACTGGTCGTGCGCGTGCTGCTGACGCCGGCCCATGAGGTGCAGACCTGGCCGCCGCAGTCGCCGGCTTTAACAGCGACGGATGGACAAACCGCCGATGCCTGGCGATTGCTGGCGATATATGGTTTTTCTGGCTTTGGTTACATCATTACCGCGACCTACCTGCCGCTGTTTTTATCCGCTTCGCTGGCGCAGATCGATCCCGTGCAACTCTGGGCGCTGTTTGGTCTCGCGGCGGTCCCTTCATGCTTTATCTGGCACAAACTGGTGATCAAACTGGGCTTCCGCCGGGCGCTGACCGCTAATCTGCTGATACAGGCGGCGGGCGTGGTACTGCCGGCTCTCAGCCAGACGCTCCTCGCTTGCCTGCTCAGCGCGCTGCTGGTCGGTTTTACCTTTATGGGCACCGTTACCATCGCGCTCCCGGAAGCCAGAAGGCTGAATCAGCGGGTAAAATTCAATATGATCGCGGCGATGACGGCCACTTATGGTATCGGACAGATTATCGGGCCATTTGTCGCCGGGACGCTGCATAACCTGACGGGATCGTTTAATCCCTCATTGCTTGCGGCGGCAGCGTCTCTGTGTCTGGCGGCAGGGCTGGTTGCGGTCAGGTCAGCGCGCGCGCATCCTTAAAATTGGATGCCCGCCGTCAGCAGTTGCCGCATTTCACTGAGCGCAGGGGACATAGATTCCCGGCGCCAGATGAGCTGAGTCTGTACCTGCTTAAGCGGCTGAATCTGGCAGTTGTCTGGCAGGGGCAGGATATCTATTACGCTTTGCGGCAGGATACCGCGATAACCACCGGACGCAATGCAGGCGATCATGGCGTGGTATGACCCCACATCCTGAATCTCGATATGCGCATCGGAGGCGAAAAACGCTTCCGCGATCGCCCGATAGCTGCAGCCCCTGGGAAAAGCGGCAAGTCTGATATCAGCCGGCCCCTCTGGACTCACCAGCATCAGCTGCTCGTCAAAAACGGGGATCGCGTCGATGTCCGTCGGGCGGACAAGCTCACCTTCGGCGGTAACCGGCAGACTCACCAGCGCGCAGTCGAGGGCGGCACGCTGTACCAGATCGGTCAACTGCTGCGTAGGCTGGGTGTGCAACGTCAGTTCGACCTGCGGACAGATGGCGCGGAACCGTGGAAGGAGGTAAATAAGCCGGCTCGCGGCTGTCGCTTCCATCGCCCCCAGGCGCAGGCGCCCGGCGGGGTTTGTCGGGTGCAGCGCCTGTTTCGCCTCTTCGCCAAGGCTGAGTATTCTTAGCGCGTAATCGAGGAACTGCTTGCCGGCAGAGGAGAGCACCATTTTTTTATTGCCCCGCACGAACAGCTCGACATCAAGCTCTTCTTCCAGCTGCTGGATGCGCGTGGTGATGTTTGATTGCACACGGCCCAGCTTTTTGGCTGCCCGGGTAATGCTTTGCTCTTCCGCGACAATTTTAAAGATCAGTAACGTGGCGTGGTTCATATTTTTCTTCTAAATATGGAAATGATATTGATCTTAACATCTCAAAAAGAGATGTTAAGCATTCAGCATCACACATTCAAACAGGGTGACCATGAGTAACCGCTTTACGCAGAGACTGGATATTGCCTATCCCATCATTCAGGCGCCGATGGCCGGGGTCTCAACCCCAGAGCTGGCTGCCGCGGTGAGTAACAGCGGCGGGCTCGGCTCGCTGGGGCTGGGAGCCGCGACCGTTTCCCAGGCCGAAGCGCTGATTGCGCGTACTCGTCATCTGACCACGCAGCCCGTCAATGTCAATCTGTTTTGCCATGCGCCGGCGCGCCGGGACCCGCACACGGAAGCAAGGTGGACCGCGCTGTTGCGTCCGCTATTCGCTCGTTTCGGCGCGCAACCGCCCGAGACGCTGACGGAAATCTATCAAAGTTTCCTTGTGAATCAGCCCATGGCCGAGCTGCTACTTGACCTGGCGCCAGAGGTGGTCAGTTTCCACTTTGGCGTGGCGGATAAGACACTCATTCGCCGGCTGAAGGAAAAAGGTGTGCTGACCATGGCCAGCGCCACCAGCGTAGACGAGGCACAGCGGGTCGTCGCCCAGGGCGTCGATGTGGTGATTGCGCAGGGGTATGAGGCCGGAGGTCATCGCGGGATCTTCGATCCTCGCGGCGACGATCGGCAAATGAGTACCTTGACGCTGGTCCAGGCGCTAAAGCGGACGGTGTCGATACCGGTTATTGCCGCCGGGGGGATCATGGACGGTGCCGGGATCCGCAGCATGATGCATCTGGGCGCAGAAGGGGTTCAGCTGGGGACCGCGTTCCTGCTCTGCCCGGAATCGGCTACCGACGCCGGATATCGCCAGGCGCTGAGCGGTGAACCAACGCCAGAAACCGTGATGACTGCGGCGATTTCCGGTCGCCCGGCGCGCTGCATTGACAATGCATTTTGTGAAACCGGCCGACGCAATCCCGACGTTATGCCCCCGGACTACCCGCTAGCCTACGACGCGGGAAAAGCGCTGGCGGCAGCGGCGAAAGCGCAGGGCGAATGGGGATTTGGGGCACATTGGGCAGGACAGGGGGTCGGGATGATCCGGGCGTTGCCGGCAGCGGAGCTGATGCAAACGCTGATCCGGGAGGGCGGATTTTCCACCCAGCCGTCGCGGCGGTGATGGCGACCTGCCGCGACGGCTGATGTTTAACGACGGTGGGCCAGTCGGCGGACCAGGCTGTCGCCCGCCATCTGCACGCCCTGCACCAGGGCCACCAGAATCAGCACCGTGCCGACCATCACTTCATTATTAAAGCGCTGATAGCCATAGCGAATCGCCAAATCGCCCAGCCCGCCGCCGCCGATCACGCCGGCCATTGACGAGAAGCCAATCAACATCACGATAGTCAGCGTGACGCCAGCCAGCAGGGTTGGCAATGCTTCCGGCAGTAGCGATTTAAAAATTACATGCCAGACCGTGCCGCCCATCGACAAAATGGCTTCAATACGTCCGTAATCCACTTCATCGAGCGCGTTTTCCGTCAGCCGGGCGAAAAAAGGGAAGGCGCCAATCGTTACCGGCACCACCGCCGCCGTGCTCCCGAGCGTCGTACCGATAATCAGCCGGGTAAACGGGATCAGGGCGATCAGCAGCACGATAAACGGCAGCGAGCGACCGAAGTTAATCACTGCCCCCAGCAGCGCGTTGAGTTTCGGCATCGGCAGCAACCCGTTTTTACGCGAAATAAACAGCACCACGCCAACAGGAAGGCCGAGCAGAACGGTAAATACCGCCGCCAGCCCCACCATATACACCGTCTCCAGCGTCCCGTCCCACAGCAGCGGCCAAAGGTCATCCCAGCTCATGCGACTGTGCATAATGGCCTCCGCTGATAACCATGACGAGCAAGAAAATCGCGTTCCGACTGCGGATCGTGCAGCAATGATTGACGCAGCTTCGACCACGGCGCCACCAGCAGTTCGGCGATACTGCCGCTTTCGACGATTTCGCCATTTTCCAGCAGCGCGGCGTGGTCGCACAGGGTTTTGACCACCTCCAGTTCATGGGTGATCAGCACAATCGTCAGATTCAGACGCTGATTAATATCTGCGAGCAATGCCAGCACCGAGGCGGTGGTCTCGGGATCCAGGGCGCTGGTCGCCTCGTCGCACAGCAGGACGTCCGGCCTTGACGCCAGCGCTCTTGCAATACCCACGCGCTGTTTTTGCCCGCCCGATAGCTGGGAAGGGAACGCGTGGGCTTTATCGCTAAGCCCGACCAGCTCAAGCAGCTCCGCGACTCGCGTCTGACGCGCCGTTTTGGTCATGCCGGCAATTTCCAACGGCACAGCGATATTGTCGGCGACGTTACGTGCGTGCAGCAGGTTAAAATGTTGAAAGATCATCCCGGTACGCAGGCGATAAGCGCGCAGCGCGGCTTTATCCATCTGCGTAATATCCTGTCCGTTCACAATAATGCGGCCCGATGTGGGCCGCTCCAGCAGATTCAGACAGCGGATCAGCGTACTTTTTCCCGCGCCGCTGCGTCCGAGGATGCCGTAAATCGCGCCCTTCGGGACCTGCAGCGACACATTGTTCAGCGCCGGTCGGCCTGTTCCGGCGTAGGTTTTACTCAGCCCGATCGCTTCAATCATGATTTCGGGGTAACCGGGATAACCGAGCCGTTATAGCGTTGACGGATAAATTCAGCCACCTGCGGCGAAGTCAGGTCTTTCGCCAGCTGTTTGATGCGCGGATCGCTTGCCAGGGAGGGATTGGTGACCAGAATGTTGGCGTAAGGGTTATGGCTGGCGCTCTCAAGGCCAAGCGCGTCTTTTGCCGGCGTCAGCCCGGCTTCCAGCGCATAGTTACCGTTGATCACGGCCAGATCGACATCGTCCAGAGAGCGCGGGATCTGCGGCGATTCAATTTCGAGAATCTTCAGATGCTTCGGGTTTTCCACAATATCTTTGGGCGTCGCCAGCGTCGTGGCCGGGTCGGTGAAGGAGGAGGCCAGTTTGATCAGTCCCTGGCTTTGCAACAGGAACAGGGCACGGCTCAGGTTGGTGGTGTTATTGGGCACGGCGACGGTGGCATTTTCCGGCAGTGAAGCAAAGTCTTTGTGCTTGCGCGAATAGATACCCAAAGGCTCAATATGAACCGTGGCGGCGACGGCGAAGGTCTTGCCCAGCGCCTTTTCCTGATCCTTCAAATAGGGGACGTGCTGGAAATAGTTTGCATCCACGTCGCCGTTTGCCAGCAGTTCATTGGCATTTACGCCGCTGGTCAGTTCGACCACCTTCAAATCCAGGCTCGGATCGATTTTCTTGATGTAGTTAAGGATCTCCGCATGCGGAACCGGGTCAGCCGCTACGCGTAAGGCGGCGGCCTGCGCTGATGTCCAGGCGAAAGAGAGAGACAGAGCAACCCCTGCCAGTTTAAAAGCGGCAATTTTCATGGTGTTTTCCTTTATTGTTATCTTTAAACGATTGGTTGCCCGGCCGGTTCGCGAAACACATCCTGGTAGTAGCGTTCAGCCACATCCGGGTGTGAGCGCAGGCGGCCCTTCAGATAATTCCAGCCCACTTCGCGCAGCAGCGGGTTTTGCGGATCGCTGTCCGGTCCGAGCGCTTCCTGCGCCAGTTCCGGCGGCAGGGTGAAGACCGGAACGGTGGCATCCAGCTGCGCACCGAGGAAAAATGCGATAGAGAGACGCTCCTGGTGTACCGGCGGAGACACCACCCGATGGACGGTGGCACGCAGGTAGCCATTGGTGGCCAGCTCCAGCAGTTCGCCAATATTGACGACAAAACTGCCGGCCAGCGGAGTCGCATCGATCCATTGCCCGGGGGCAACTTCTACCTGCAGACCCTTTTGCTCATCCTGAAGCAGGAAGCTGAGGAACCCGGAGTCTTTATGCGCGCCGACGCCCTGGTGGCTTTGCGTCTCATGCTGACCGGGATAGCGGATCAGTTTGATATGCTCGTTGGGTTTATTGCCATACAAGGTCTCAAAGGCGTCATCAGGTAGCGCCAGCGCTTCAGCAAAGGCGCGCAACAGGGTTGTGCCGACCTCGGTCATGGCGCGCTGCCAGCTGAGCAGCGTGGGTTTCAACGTCGGTAGCGCTTCCGGCCACAGGTTAGGCCCCTGCAGACGCTGCCAGCGCGGCGCATCGTCATCCAGACGCAGCGCCGGACGCTCGGCGCCAATATCAAACTGTTCTCGCCAGTCTGGCTGTCCGCGGGTCAGCTCGGATGCGGCGCGGTTATAGCCGCGAAAGTGTGGGGAATGAATCATCGCAACCGGCTGTTTTTGCTCATCAGGCAGGGCAAAAAAGCGGCGGGATTGCTGCTGGACAGCTTTTTGCAGGGCATCGTCGACGCCATGATTGATCAGATAAAAGAAGCCGATCTCGCGGGCCGCATGGCGAAGGTCGGCCAGAAAAGCCGTTTTTTCAGCAGGATCGGCGTAGCGAGCAAGATCGAGAATCGGCAAAGTCGTTGCGTTCATTGTGTGCTCCGAAGACGGCATTCAGGGAGTTGCGTTTATTCATATTCAGGGTTCGGGGACAACAACAGCGCATGGTGATTTCCTCATTCTGTGGGGTGAACACAGCTTGCCTCAACGGAAAATAATCAACCAATAACCTTCTTTTCTAATTTATGACCGGGCGGGGTTCTGTGCTTTTGCGAATAATGGATAAAGGCGTCGCGAACCTGCTTTCTGCCTTGCGCAGGGGCGGTGTAGCCAGTATGGTGTGCGACATTTATCAGATATTCAGGATTCAACATCGCAATGCAGCCTTCTAAAGATCCTCTTCATGGCATCACCCTTGAGGCTTTACTGAACGCCCTGGTGGCGAAGTATGGCTGGGCCGAGCTGGCAAAACGGATCAATATCAACTGTTTTAAGAGCGACCCGAGCATCAAATCGAGCCTCAAATTTTTACGTCGAACGCCGTGGGCGCGTAAAGAGGTTGAAGACCTTTATATCGACTCTCTCGGCGATTCAACCTCCACCGCGACGCCGCTGTCGGCGGAAAGCCCGTGGGCGAACTGGCAGAATAAAAAAGAGTAGGGCGTAAGCGCGAAGCGTTACAGCACCGTCTCGCCACGGAGCGCCCCTGGCGCTTTGCCGGTGATGCGCTTAAAGGCCCGACTGAAGGCGGCTGACGAACTGTATCCCAGGCGGAAGGCGACCTTTTCCAGCGTCTGACCTTCATCCGAAATATACTGCACGGCCAGACGCATCCGCAGTTCCGTGAGGTAACGCGCGGGTGTGGTACCGGTGGCGGCGAGGAAACGTTCCGCAAAAACGGAACGTGAGGTCCCGGCTTCGCGCGCAAGCTCTTCGACTTTCCAGTTGACGCCAGGCTGCTGATGCATCGCGTAGATAGCTCTGGCAAGTTTGGGATCGCGCAGGACCTGTACCCAGCCGTTTGCGTTACCGCAACCGCACGCCACCCAGCCGCGAACAATCAGCGCCGCCACCACATCGGCAAGTCGCGCCAGAATACCGGCATAGCCCGCCTGTCGAGTGAGGCTTTCGCGTTCCATGGCCGCCAGCATCGGCTGGATTTCCGGGCGGCTGGTCAGAAGGCTGCTGACCAGCATCACTTCGGGCATCGCTTTAACCAGAGGCTGCATGCCGCCCAGCTCAAAGTCCATACAAGCGCTGAAGATAATGGCGCTGCCGCTTTCCGCGTCGTCGCACGCGTTTTTGACACAGCTTACCGAGTCACAAACCGGTTCGCTGGGAAGTCTGGAGACGTTGACTACCGATGCCTGGTCATCAGAGAGCAGCACGTGGCCATCGCCGTTGGGAATAAACAGCGCATCGCCGCTTTGCAACATTAAGCGCTGACCGCTGACCATGCGCAGCAGTACCGGTCCCCGGCTGATAAAGTGAAACTGCGCTTTACCGGGTACAAAGCCGAACTCGACGCCGAAAGGACGGGAGGTTTCGATGCGCCGATAGTTGACGCCGGAAAGGCGCATGCCGCGCAGTAGTTCGCTGGTGAGATCGAGGGCTTGCTGAGTCATAACATCATTCCCGGACGAATTATCAATAATCACAGAGTATTTATCATAGATCGTCCTGACGGAACCTCCTAACCTTAACGAAATGTTAATTGTTCTGGAGAGATGTTTATGAGTTCCTGCATTGCAACTGAAGAGAGGCTGGCCACCGCCAGGCCCGCATGGCGCGCCGTGTATGCACTGGCATTGGGCGTTTTCGGCCTGATTGTTGCAGAGTTTCTTCCCGCCAGCCTGTTAACACCGATGGCAGCCAGCCTTGGGGTCAGCGAAGGGATGGCGGGGCAGGCGGTGACCGCGACGGCACTGGTGGCGCTGGCGACCGGATTGCTGATCACCCCCGCCACTAAAAATATCGACCGCCGCTGGGTACTGATGTTCTTTTCTGTCCTGCAGATCGTCTCCAGCCTGATGGTGGCTTTCGCCACCTCGCTGGAGTTTCTGCTGCTGGGACGCCTGCTGCTGGGGATAGCGATCGGCGGATTCTGGTCGATGTCGACCGCCACGGCGATGCGTCTGGTGCCTGCCGCGTTCGTGCCGAAAGCGCTGGCGGTGATCTTCTCCGCCGTGTCGATAGCGACCGTGGTAGCGGCGCCGCTGGGCAGCTATCTGGGCGGCCTGATCGGCTGGCGCAGCGTCTTTATTCTCTGTACCGTCCCGAGCGTTCTGGCGCTGCTGTGGCAACTGTGGGTACTGCCCTCAATGCGCCCGGAAAGCGTCGGCAGCTTTGCTACGCTGTTTAAGGTTCTGCGTCGTCCCGGCATGGTTGGCGGGATGCTGGCCACCATTTTAATCTTCAGCGGACATTTTGCCTTTTTCACCTATCTGCGGCCGTTCCTGGAGACCGTCGCCCAGGCCAGCGTCGAAGGGGTCTCTCTGATTCTGCTGGGATTTGGGGTGGCGAACTTTATCGGGACCTCTATTGCCGGGCATCTGCTGAGCCGTAGCCTGCGTTTGACGCTGGCGCTGGTTCCTCTGGCCATGAGCGTACTGGCGCTGATGATGGTGACCTTCGGCCACATCGCGCTTCTCGACGGACTGCTGGTCGCCATGTGGGGCTTTGCTTTCGGTCTGGTGCCGGTAGGCTGGTCAACCTGGCTGGCGACGACGGTACCGGATGAAGCGGAAAGCGCGGGCGGGCTGCTGGTTGCCTCTATTCAGCTGGCGATTGGCGCCGGCGCGGCCGGCGGCGGGGCGGTGTTTGACCTCAATGGCGCCAGCGGCGTCTTTACCGGCAGCGGTTTACTCCTGCTGACCGCCATGATTATTGTTTTTGCCGGCGTACGGGTGAAATCCCCGGCCAGCGAAGAGTAGATCCGCGCCGCGTCAACGATGCGCCTGCGGGCGCATTTTTTTCGCCTGCTGTTGCGGCCAGGCCGCTTTGCGTTCCAGCAGGTGATACGTTCCCTCGTCGCTTTTCCCTTCGCCAAGCGTGACAAAGCCGCTGGCGGCATAAAACGCCAGCGCCCTGTGATTGCGCGTCAGGCACTTCAGCCGATAGCCGTGTTCTTGCCAGCCGGGTAATGCCTGCAGCAGCATTTTGCCCACTCCGCATCCCTGACGGGCGGGAGCGACATGCAAATGGTGAATAAAGTGGTCTGGCATCCAGACGGCAATGAAACCGGCCAGCTCTCCCTGAGGATCATGCGCCAGCCAGATCGTTTCCCCTTCAGTCTGCTTTTCCAGATCGGTTAAGCGAAAATCGGTGACGTTCAGCCACGTAAACGTATGACACCGCGATAAAAGAAACAGCCGCTGTAATGCTGGCCAGTCATGACGGGTTGCCTGACGAACTGAAATAGTCAATCTCACTCCTTTCTCTTTTCCCTGCCTGAACCCGGAACATCCCCGGCGGCGACACAATTATAGCGAATCTTCCTTTTTAGCTGCACATCAGGCGAACATAAACCGCCCTTCAGCGGTGCAGCGCAACGCCTGGCTGAACATACGGCGGCCGATAACTTCAAGAAGACATTGATAAATAACAAATAAATAACGTGGCATGGTTAATGCTTAGCACTGTAAGTATTGGGATGCGCAGGGGACGGGGCGGGGTTTCAAGGACCCATAACCGTCATGGCCGTCATTGTTGATTTGTGGCTAACGGATTACTGGAGCTGATTATGACCGTTCTCAGAGAACCTTTGGTTGTCGCCGGATATGGCAAATGGACGCAACTCTCACTTGGCCTGATCTGTATGGCTGCAATATCCAGTCCGCAATATGTCTGGACGTTGCTGACCAGACCGTTGACCGAAAAGCTGGGCGTCGGGTTAGCGGAACTACAGGTTACCTTTTCGCTGCTGATTATCCTGCAGACGTTTTTCTCGCCGTTTCAGGGACGGCTGGTTGAGCGCTTTGGCCCGCGGCTGCTTATCTCTATCGGCACGGTCATGGCCGGGCTGAGCTGGGTTCTCTCGGCTCAGGTCAGCGGCCTGGCCGCGCTGTACCTCGTCTATGGCGGCCTCGGCGGGCTGGGGACCGGTATTGTCTATATCGGCGTCGTCGGTTTAATGGTGCGATGGTTTCCCCGCCATCGTGGATTTGCCGCTGGCGCCGTCGCGGCAGGGTATGGCATGGGGGCGATTATGACTACCTTTCCTGTCTCCGTTTCGTTGGGCCAGTACGGACTGGAACAGACCATGACGGTCTTTGGCATCCTCTTTGCCGCCGTGGGATTGCTGGCCAGTCAGGGGCTGAAGCTGCCGCCCGATAGCGGAGCGTTGCCCGCCAGTCGGAGCGTTGCGCAAAGTACCCGGCAATTCACTTCGCGCGAAATGCTGCGCCAACCGCTTTTCTGGCTGATGTTTGCCATGATGGCGATGATGTCGACCTCCGGACTGATGGTGACGTCGCAAATGGCCGTCTTTGCTGAGGATTTCGGTATCAGTAAGGCGGTGGTTTTCGGCATGGCCGCGCTGCCGCTGGCGCTGACTATCGACCGTTTTACCAATGGCCTGACGCGACCGCTGTTCGGATTTATCTCCGATCGCTATGGCCGCGAAAACACCATGTTTATCGCCTTTGCGCTGGAAGGGGTGGCGATGACCCTGTGGCTGGCCTGCCGGGACGATCCGATGCTGTTTGTGCTGTTGTCCGGGGTGGTGTTTTTCGGCTGGGGAGAGATCTTTTCACTGTTCCCCTCCACGTTGACCGACACGTTCGGCAGCGAATATGCGAGCTCTAACTACGGCTGGTTGTATATATCGCAAGGGATCGGATCGATTTTTGGCGGCCCGCTGGCGGCGCTGCTGTACCAGCATACTCAAGGGTGGGGAGTGGTATTCAGCTGTGCGATAGGGCTTGATTTTATTACTGCCGCGCTGGCGATTGCGCTGCTGAAACCCTGGCGCGCACGGTTTATCCGTCAACACAGTGACGCTGCCGCGCTTCGCTAAAGGTTCTCAGGTCTCCACCCCGGCGCCAGCCTGTGGCCGCCGGGGCTATTCTTTATCTCATACTGACGAATTTACGCCTGTGCCAGAGACAGCTCGTGCGCGCTGGCCGCCTCCTGACGCTTACGTTCCAGCTCCAGCGCGCCGCGGTGTGACAGGTAGCAAAACAGGATGCAGCACACCACGCCGCCCATCAGCAGATAGAAACCGCCGTGCCAGCCCAGCTTATCTACCATCACGCCGAACAGACTGGTCCCCAGCGACGCGCCGAAGATGTAGCTCATAAAACCGCGCAGACCGACGGCAGAACCGACCGCAAAGCTCGGCACAATCTCCATGGTCTGTACCGAGGCCAGAAATTGCGGGACGTAAATCAGGCAACCGACGATGGCGGCAAACACCGTGACCATAAACAGCGAATCACTTTTCCAGTAGCCAATCAGGCAGAAGAAGATCAGCGTCATGCAGATCATCGCCAGCGGCATGCGGCGACCTTTAAACAACTTATCCGACAGCCAGCCGGCCAGCAGCGTCGACGGAATAGCCGCCCATTCGAAAAACAGAAAGGCGACGCTCATCTCTTCTTTCGAGAAGTGCTTCACCGACAGAAGATAGATAGGCAGCCAGCTGATCATCCCGAAGCGCACCATATAGACGAACACGTCGACCATCGACACGTACCAGGCGTTCTTGTTTTTCAGCACGTAGGTACAAAAGATCTGCCATGCGCTCATGTTTTCCGGCGCTTTTTCCACTTTGCCGGTATTGAGCAACACTTTCTCTTCCGGGAGCATTTCGTCGAGCGCCGGTAGCCCTTCGCTGCGCGGGGAGCCTTTCCCCAGAATCAACACCACAACGGCAAACAGCACCGCAACCGCGGCGGGAACGATATAGCTGGCGGTCTGCCAGTGTTCGGTACCGAGTAGCGCAAAAGCGGTTCCGACGATGGGGGCGACAATACCGCCGCCAACGTTATGCGAAATGTTCCAGAATGCGCCGACCCGGCCGCGTTCGCGGCGTGGAAACCAGTTGGCGATGGTGATAAACGAGGGGCCAACGCCCATGCCCTGAAACAGCCCGTTGATCACTACCAGCGCCACGAAAATCCAGAACGCGCTGCTGAAGCCCAGCCCGACGTTCACCGCCGCGCACATCACCAGTCCGCAGGCCATAAAGACTTTCGGGCTGGCCTTATCCGCCAGGCTGCTCATCACGCCTTTGCTGATACCGTAGGCGATCAACATGCAGCTGCTGAGCATGCCAATTTGAGTGGCGCTCAGGTCAAGCTGCTCTTTGAGGTAGGGGGTCGACAACGTGAAGTTGTTACGCACGATGTAGTAGGCGAGATAGCCGAGAAAGACGCTCAGTAGCGCCTGCATACGATAGCGTTTATAGGTGGGGACAATCTGTTGTGCAGGAATCGTGGCCGAGGCGACCTTGGGTTTTAATAATGAAAGCATAACCGTACCTGTATTTTATTGGCGGTGGTGAATATCGGGATAATTCAATTAAGCGGTTGTCAGTACGCTATCGATTGTGGTGAAAACAAAGCGACAATACAATTCAGACTATTTGAGTCAAAAGTGACTCAAATATAAATCCAGATGTTCTTTTTTTGACCCAAATATATTTTTCTGGCATCACTCATTTTGTGAAATACTCATGCGGGCCGGGGGCATATGGTGCAACGGCGCAAAGGGCCTGCATTCTTGTTAGTTTGACCTTGTTAACAGTATGATTTTAATAGCGGTGCTAGGCTGTTTATTATTCTGCGAGATTAAGCTGAGTGTGGATATTTTCCCGGCTTTAAGCAAAGCGCCGGGCAATGAACTTTTTTGTCACAAACCTCAGCGAGATATTATTTATTCAGGTTCTTGTTTTATGAAAACGATCACAAAACCATTTCAGCGGGAAGGGTATTTCATGACGAAGTGGTCAAATAAACGACAGCGCGGATGGGGTATTGCGCTCTTTCTCAGTTTGCTGATGGTCTTTAGCGCTGAGGCCAAAAAGAATGAACTGGTGATAGCCACCACGTTCTCACCTGATGCGACCGCCTATATCATCAGCCGCTGGCAGACTCAGCCGCAATCGGTGATCATCCGTACCCTGAATCGCACCAGCGCCTCACTGGAACAACTGCTGGACGGCGCCGGAGGCGAGAATATCGATCTGGTGCTGACTTCCTCACCCATGCTGCTGCAGCACCTGCAGGAACATCAGCGGCTGGCTGCCTACCCGGACGCGCCGGCCCAGTCGCAGCAGCGGGTTCCGGCTTCGATCCGCGGTACCGCGGTTGCGGTGGCCATCTCCGGTTTTGGTTTACTCATTAACCAGCGTAATCTCAGCGAGCGCCATCTGCCGCTGCCCGGCAGCTGGGACGATCTGATGCAGGCGCGCTACCAGGGCACCTTATTAATGAGTAGCCCCTCGCGTTCGGATACTAACCATCTGATGGTGGAATCGCTGCTGCAACAGGAGGGCTGGAACCACGGTTGGGAAATTATTTTGAGCATGGCGGGAAACCTGATCACCATCTCCAGCCGCAGTTTTGGCGTGGCGGATAAAATCAAAAGCGGCTTAGGTTCGGTCGGCCCGGTGATTGATAACTACGCCAATCTGTTGCTCGACGATCCCAACCTGACGTTTCACTATTTTCCGCACTCGGCGGCATCACCTACCTACGTTGCGATGATTCGTCATAACCCGTACCCGGCGGATGCCCGGCGCTTTATTCAGTTTTTGCTGAGTCCGGAAGGCCAGCAGGCGCTCTCGGATACCAACACCGGAAAATACTCGATTATCCCCGACCCGGGAAATACGCCGCGCGCGCGGCGGCAGCGCCAGCTATTGAGCGAACCCTCGCTCAATTATCAGTTGATCCTGCAACGTCAGCGTCTGGTGCAAAAGTTGTTTGATACCGCGATCAGCTTTCGTCTGTCGCAGCTGAAGGATGCCTGGCGGGCGTTGCACAATGCTGAAGCCCGGCTTAAGACGCCGCTACCGGAGGTCCGTGCGTTGCTGACCGCCATGCCGGTCAGCGAGCAGCAGAGTCGCGATGAGGATTATCTCCGACAGCTGGATAATAAAGATCGGGCCGAACAGCTCATGATGGAGTGGCAGCTCTTTTTCCAGGAACAACAGCGGCAGGCGATCGTCAAGCTGGAGAACCTGAAATGAGGTTGCCCGGCTTTATCAGAAATCTGACTATCAGCGCCAGTCTGCGCGGCGCGTTCCTGACCGGCGCGCTGCTGACCCTCGTCGTCAGCGGTGTCAGCCTCTATTCCTGGCACGAACAGAGCTCACAAATTCGCTATGCGCTCAACGACTATTTCCCGCGGATTCAGACCTCGTTCCTGATTGAAAATAGCCTGAATACGCTGGTCGATCAGCTTAATGAGTTTTTACTGGCGGCCAATACCACGTCGCGCCTGCAATTACGTAACCAGATCCTGCAACATCTGGATGACATCGACAGGTTAAGCCAGCGCCTTGATAGGCCGGAACGCCAGCAAATTGAGCTGACGCTTCGCGACAGCCGGCAGCTGCTCGCCAGGCTCGATCGCTCGCTCTACAACATGTTTATAGCACGGGAAAAGGTCAATGAAATCACCGCGCGTATTAACTGGCTGCATGATGACTTCACCTCGGAGATGAACTCCCTGGTGCAGGACTTCAGCTGGCAGCAGGGCGCCTTGTTGGATCAGATGGAGGAGAAGCAGGGCCATGCCGTTCACCGTCTGCAGGCCAATCTGCGGGCGGTACAGGGAGAACAGCAGCAGGTCTACACCCTGGCGCGCATTGAGAACCAGATTATTAGCGACCTGCGCGACAGACTCAGCGAGGTGCAGTCCAGCACGGAGGGCGACGGTAACGTGGAAGGGCATATTCGCTACCTGACCTACCTTAAAAACACCGCCGATGACAATATGCATCTGCTGGAAGGCTATCCCAGCACGATCACCCTGCGGCAAACCATCGATGAGCTGCTCGACACCGGCATCGCGGAAAACAAAATGCCGGCCGCGATTCGGGAATACATTGAAGCGCAAAAGGCGCTGGCGCAGGTGACGCAAGCCAAAGAGAGCACGCTGGCGCGTTTTCGCGCCCAGCTGGAGTCCCAGCTCAGCGACAGCCACGGTAAAATGCGCGCGTTCAATCAGCGCCTGGAACATACCATGTGGTTCAGCGGCAGTCTGATTCTGATTGCCACGCTGTTGGCGCTGGCGCTGGCATATTTGCTCAACCACTATTTTATCCGCTCGCGGCTGGTTAAACGCTTTAGCCAGCTGAATCAGGCGGTGGTGCGTATCGGACTGGGCGATGTTAACGCCGCTATTCCGGTGTATGGCGAAGATGAACTGGGGCGCATCGGGAAACTGCTGCGCCATACCCTGGGACAGCTTAATCAACAACGCCAGCTGCTGGAACAGGAGATCGCTGAGCGCAAGAGGATCGATATCCATCTGCGTACGACCCAGGATGAGCTGGTTCAGGCGGCCAAGCTGGCGGTTGTCGGGCAGACGATGACAACGCTGGCGCATGAAATCAATCAGCCGCTCAACGCCCTGTCGATGTATCTCTACAGCGCCCGTACCGCCATTAAGCATGAACAGATGGCCAGCGCCAGCCAGACCCTGGTCAGGGCGGAAGGGTTGATTGGCCGAATTGACGCCATTATCCGCAACCTGCGGCAGTTCTCTCGTCGTGCGGAGGCGGATACGCCCGCCCGCGCCGTCAGTCTGCGCCAGGCATTCGTTGCCGCCTGGGAGCTGCTGGCGTTGCGCCATAAACCGCTGTGCGGCGTACTGAACCTGCCGCCTGATGAACCACGGGTACTCGGTGACGAGGTGCGCATCCAGCAGGTGCTGGTAAATGTGCTCACCAATGCGCTGGATGCCGCCCAGACGGCGCCCTGCATTAGCGTGGCGTGGGAGCGCACGGCTGAAGGCTGGACGGTGATGATCGCGGATAATGGCGGCGGCTGGCCACTGGCGTTGGCGGGGTCGCTCCTCAAGCCATTTGTCACCAGCAAGCAGCTGGGGCTGGGTATCGGCCTGTCGATCAGCGAATCGTTAATGATACAGATGGAAGGGCATCTACGGCTGGCGTCGACGCTGGATCGTCATGCCTGTGTTGTTTTGCAATTTTTAGCTACGGAAATAAGTCATGCTGACCGATCACCACAACATATTGCTGATTGACGATGATAGCGATGTCCTCGATGCCTATACCCAGCTGCTCACCCAGGCCGGGCATCGGGTTTACGCCTGCGGCGATCCGCGAAGCGTACAGGATCTGGTCAGCGAGGCGTGGCCCGGCATTGTGCTCAGCGATGTGTGTATGCCGCACTGTTCCGGTATCGATTTACTGAAGATACTGCTTAAACACGATCCGCATTTGCCGGTGATATTAATTACCGGCCACGGCGATGTCCCGATGGCGGTTGAGGCGGTAAAGCAAGGCGCCTGGGATTTTCTGCAAAAACCGGTTAATCCCGGACAGCTGTTAGAGCTGGTCGATAAAGCGCTGGCCCAGCGTCAGTCGCAGGTGATGCGGCGACAGTGGCAAAAAGAGCAGCTCGAAGACAACCTGATTGGCCGCAGCGAGTGGGTGATTCAGATGCGACAAACGCTTCAGCAGCTGGCCGAAACGGATGTCGCGGTCTATTTTCATGGCGAACGGGGAACGGGGCGAACGCTGGCGGCATGCTACCTGCATCGCCTCAGCACGCGCGGCGATCGGCCGATAATTTTCGGCGATATCCTGCAAGGCCAGGAGACACCGCTGCAGGCGTGGTGTGAGCAGGCGCAGGGCGGCACATTGGTTCTGCGTAATATCGAATTTCTGAGCCAGGCGCAGCAGCTGGTACTGGCCCATCAGCAAGCGCAGGATGAACCGCCGTGTCGACTGGTTGCCACGGGGCTTCAGCCGCTGATTACCCTGGTGGGCAACAACCTGGTTGTTCCCGATCTCTATTACTGTTTTGCCATGACCCAGCAGTTTTGCCCGCCGCTGGCACAGCGTCTCGACGATATCGAGCCCCTGTTTCTGCACTACCTACAGCAGGCCTGCTTACGGCTGAATCATCCGGTACCTGAACTGCCGACGGCGCTGGCTAAAAAGCTGGTCAATCGCCACTGGCCGAACAACGTGCGCGAACTGGCAAATGCCGCCAGGCTGTTTGCCGTCGGGGTGATGCCGCTGGCCGAGATCCCCAATCCGCTGCTGCATCAGGTTGAACCGATGCAACTAGACCAGCGGGTTGAGGATTATGAACGGCAGATCATTATTGAGGCCCTGAACATCCATCAGGGCCGGATCAACGATGTCTCAGAGTATTTGCAGATCCCGCGTAAAAAGCTCTACCTGCGAATGAAGAAATTTGGCTTAGACAAGCACCACTATCGCTAAGCCGGCGGGGCGGTGTTTGAGCTCAATGGCGCTTTACCGCTAGCGGGTTACTGCTGCTCGAGCGCCATGATTAGGGTCTTTGCCGGTGTCAGGGTGACACCAACGGTCAGGGAAGAATCAATCTGCAAAGCGTTAGCGGTGCGCCTGTGGGCGCATTTTTTTGTTCCCCGCACTCAAGCTGACGGTGGCCGGCACGTGTCATTTTTTTCATCTGAAAATTTGGTTTTCTGTCGTTTCGTTTAAATAAAGAATATTATCCTTAAAAATAAAATTACACAGTTTTAATGATCGAATAAACACATATTTTAAGATATCCATCCGCATCTGTGCAAATGTCTATTGTCCACTCCATACATTATTTTCATAATAATCATCGCGTTGTTTTTCGCTCATTAAAGCAACCTCGACATATAATTTTGAAGATTGCATGGAATATTTGATGGATAAAATTCGGACAGAATATAAGCTAGTAAAACATCAAATTTGCAGCCCGCCAGATATTCTGGCGCAATCATCATTGCAACCAGCAATGCACGTTTTCGTTTCTCTTTTACACTGCCAGTTTGATGTTAAATCATCGTCTTTTAATAGGTAATCAACCACAAGGCAATCACTTGCTTTGCTCTTCGCAATGGTACAGTGATTGCATCTGTTTAATATTGTTCGGAGATAAACCATGAGTTCGGAAGATATTAAAGACAGAACACAGACCTGGTTTAACTACATTACCAGCCCGGTAAATCATGATCATATATTCTTGTTTAACTCACAAGATATACTTGTTATGAACCCTGCGATAGCCGCTGCAACGCAGGATTATATTGATGGTAATATTCACGCAAGTAAACTTGTTAATGCAACATCGTCAGCCCCGCAAACTATGTTTGATGGCCTGCAAACCATTGTAAACCTCTGTCGCGTGCAATCAGGTTATAACGCGCTGGATCCTGATGGTACCGGGAATAAAGTCTATTTCACCAGGTTTACTCAGAACGTGGCCAACGTTCCGTGTCTGAGTTTACTAAGCGCAGAGACAAAAAATATTAAACAACAAAGCCATAACGCAGATGAGCTCATCAACTCATTTGTCGATGCTTTTGATGGTCTTACACAAAGCGACCAGTCTAAGATTAAATCTTCCGTAACCTCGTTAGCGAAAGCCGCGCTAAGCTATGCAAACCAGGATCAGAAATCATCAAACTTTACGCAAAACATTTTGCAAACTGGCGACGACCAGGTGATTTTCACGCTATATGCCAGCACATTTGAGATTTCGTCGACCCAAAGCAAAGGCGTGATCTCCTTTAAGTCTGAATACTCATTGCAACAGGCGTTATATAGTCTCTCCCGTGCGAGCTGGGAACGGGTTAAAGATCTGTTTGCGGAACAAGAAAAAACCACCATGGAACAGTGGTTGAATGATATGAAAACGCCGGCTAAAAGTGGCAGCACAGTAAAAGCCCTGTGTCTGGAATGACGTTTTTTTAAATAAAGCGCTGCAATAAATTGCAGCGCTTTCGTTTAATATTGGCGTGGTCAAGCGTAATGCTATGAGGTGTTAAGATGCGTATTTACTATAGATATTTATGCTTGTGGTTTGTGTTCTTATTATTTTCTTGTACTACCAGTTATCAACCCTCGACTCAATTTCCTGTAACAACAGATAATTGTGAAGTTGGATGCCCGAGCGGTGGCAGTGATCAAACATTAGTTCGCGATAGTTATACCCTGAATAATAATAGCAATACTAAGTTTGCTAATTGGGTGGCATATAAAATGACAAAATCCAGTCAGGCGAGCGGCCGTCCGAGAGACTGGAAGCGGGATCCCGCATTACCACCTGCTGATACATTATCCCCGGATGCTTATCAAAATGCTAATACGCTCCTTGAGGTAGACCGCGGACACCAGGCACCGTTGGCTGGGTTAGGAGGCGCGTCAGACTGGCCATCACTCAATTATCTGTCGAATATTACTCCACAAAAGGCGGACCTCAATCAGGGAGCCTGGGTTAGGTTAGAAGATAAAGAACGAGAACTGGCCAACAGAAGTGATGTTACGGCTGTTTATTCAGTCACCGGACCACTTTTCGAACGACATATCGCCACTTTACCGGCGGACCCTTCGGTTGAAATTCCAAGTGCCTACTGGAAGATCATTTTTATTGGCGTCAGTCCTGATAAAGGACAATACGCAGCGTTTCTGATGGATCAGTCAACGCCTAAAACAGCTAATTTTTGCGATTACCAGGTCACCGTAGACTTGATTGAGAGTAAAACAAACCCAAAACTCTCGATTTGGTCCTCGCTGCCTGCGAAGGTCTCGGCTCATATCAAAGCAACGAAAGGGACTTTAGCCAGCGAGATGGGTTGCCTGTAAAACGATAATCTGGCTTGTTAAACTCAGACCGCAGAATGGCCGTGATGGGGATACAGTGGGGTAAGTGTTCATACAACGCCAGCGCCATGAATGTGTGTCGTCCGGGCGGGGCTATCGTTGTTGATTAAGCCAGCGGCGCTCTTCCGGCGTGGATCTTCTGCCGAGCGCCTGATTGCGATACGGGTAGCGGCCAAACTGGTCAATCACCCGCTTGTGCTCTGTTTCTGCTCTGAGTGAGCGTGTGCTCGCGTAGCGTTGATAGAGCCTGAGCGCAGCAGCATGAATTATCGGCGATTCCGAATGCATAAATGGCAGCAGGGCAAAATCGCGTCTTTCAACAGGAAGTTGGTCAAAGTCAGGTTGTTTGACCAATTCCTGTGCCAGGGCCAGCGCCATACCGTCGGCAGCGAATGAAAGCGGGCTGTTGCGAAACAGATTGCGCGAAAACTGATCGAGCACGATGATTTCCGCCAGCCGACCGGAGCTGCTCTCCCGCCACTCGGCCAGCTCACCGCGCAAGGCTGCCTGATGAACATCAGAAAAGCGGTGACGAATCTGCTCATCAAAACCCGCGTCCGATCGAAACCAGCGTTCAGGCGGAGTTTGATGAAACCAGAATTGCAGAATTTCCCGGGCATCACTCATCGTATTAAGCGACATTTTCGCTCCTGTTATCAAGCCTCGACGATTGCCAGTGGTTTACTCCGCATCCATCACCGGCAAACCTGCCAGCGCGTTCCGGCGATCCTGTTCGCCGATCGGTCTGAGCACCCGGCAGGGAACGCCGGCGGCCACCACGTTGGCGGGAATATCTTTTGTTACCACGCTTCCGGCGCCTATCACGCTGTTACGGCCAATGGTCACGCCAGGGTTAATGATAGCGCCGCTGCCGATCCAGACATTGTCTTCCAGGGTGACGGTCTGTGAAAACTGCTGACCGGTAATGCGAACCGCGGGGTCAATCGGGTGTCCGGTCGTCGAGATGGTGACGTTAGGGGCAATCATGACATTATTGCCGATAATCACTTTGCCATCATCGACAACCACCAGATTAAAATTTGCGTAGAAGTTATCGCCGATACTAATTTGACTGCCGTAGGCCACGTGCAGCGGCGGTTCAATCCAGACGTTATTCCCGACGCGGCCCATCATCTGGCGGATCAACGCCACGCGTTTCTCGGGTTCTGCGGGGGACGTATGATTAAATTCATACGCCAGCATCTTACCCCGAAGCCGCTCTTCCGGCATCCCCTCATCCATATCGGTGTACAGGTAGCCACTGGCGAGGCGTTCCCTTTGCGTCATCATCTTGAGATCCTTTGCATTGTTGAAGTAGGGGGCTTACGTCATCTGGTTTGCGTGCCATCCCGCCTCCGCTTAAGCCTGAGGCGAAGGGCGGGCTGCAGCCAGGGTGATAAGCCGAGAAATCAATGAGGTTATAAAAATACTTTTTTATACATATCACGGATTTGTGCTAAAAATCGAACCTGGATTGTTGATTGTGTGCTTAGGCCAACAGCCAGCTTTTCGCACCGGCTTTCATCTTCGCTTCCAGTTCGCTGCCGCGGGTAGCAAAAATCCGTCCCAGCGGAAAACCACTCTGTTGCAGAAGATAGGCCAAAGCCGCGTATTCGCGGGGGTAAGCCAGCGCTACCGACGGGTCAATTTCAACCGGACCGAGCGGGAAGGTAAAGGTACCCATATCGTAAATGCTCTGCCGGTGAAACAATTTCCACACGCCGTCTCTTTTTTCTGCCAGATCGTAGAACCGGTTATGGCATTCACAGCCCAGATTGAGTTTGACGTTTTCAGCGATGATCATGGCGTTGGTCTCAAGAATAGCCTTGTTCCCGCTGGCATTGAAGGTGATCACAGGTGTGCCGATGAGGTGTTTGGTGCGTAGGTCAGATGCGCCCATCCGCATGGAACCGTCGACAAAATCGCTCGCCAGCCCTTCAAACCACGTGATTTCGATCGTGCCATCAGGATGAAACAGCTGACGTAGCGCGGCCCATTCACCGAGGTCGCGATGCATCCAGCCATTCACCAGATCGTTGAGTTGTTGGCGGTCTTGTTGGCGATTGTTCATAGCTTCAGCTCCTGTTAGTTGACGGCCTTCAGTTTGCGGAACGGCAGGGTTAAACTCAAATAGATAGATCTGACTGAATAATCATTTTAAATGATGAATGGGGGGTGTATGGAGTTACGTCATTTGCGCTATTTTCTGGCCGTGGCGGAGGAAGGGCACTTCGGACGCGCGGCCGAACGGCTGAATATTGTTCAACCCGCACTCAGCATGCAGATCAAAGCGCTGGAAGCGGAATTGGGCGGGGCGCTGTTTATTCGCACCAGCCGCCGCGTTGAGCTCACCGATGCCGGGAAACTGCTGCAAGCAGAGGCCCAGCGGACGTTAGACCAGGTCGAGCATACCCGTCTGGCCGTGGCGCGCTCTCTTCGCGGCGAAACGGGGCGTGTAAGGGTCGGATTTGCCGGCAATGCAATCTTCAGCGGTAAAATGATGAGCGATCTGCGGCAGTTCAGAAAACGCTACCCGGATGCGGAGGTGACGATTGAGGAGATCGGCCCGCAGCAGCAGGTGGCGGCGATTCTTGCCGGGCAGATAGATGTTGGCTACACACCCGATAATAGTACCACCCATTCACCCGGCATCACGGTATATCAGGCGGGGCGCTGGAAGATGATGGTCGCGCTGGCGGACGATCATCCGCTGGCCGCTCACGCCTGTTTGACGGTGGAGATGCTCGCCGGAGAACCTCTGGTTCTGCATGATACTCACGATAATCATGAACAGCTTTACCTTGTGCTGGGGCAAATGCTGGGCAGCCAGTTCCATGTTGCCCATCGTTCTGGCAGTACTCTGAGCGTGCTGGCGATTGCCGCGGCGGGCCTCGGGCTGGCGCTAATTCCGGCGCCGCTGCAGCAGGTTAACATCCCGGGCCTGGTCTATCGTAGCCTTAACGCACCGGAAGTGGCGGCGAATCTGGTGATTATCGGCCGTGCAACCGAACCGGGTCGCACCGTCGCCGCCTATCTCGCCCTGGCCACCCAGTCGCACACCTAGCGGACAGGCGATCTTTTCTGTAACCCCAGCCAGAAAAACAGCGCCGCCGCGCTGATGCCCGCACCGGCCAGACAGACCGCATTCCAGCCCCAGTGCGCATAACATTGTGTCGCCACCACGGCCCCCAGCGCGCTGCCGACAGAGTAAAAGCACATATATGCCCCGACCAGGCGACTTTGTGCGTCGGGCCGTGCGGCAAAGATCAGACTCTGGTTAGTGACATGAACCGCCTGTACGGCGAAATCGAGAATGATGACCCCGATGACCAGCAGCGGCAGGGAGGTTTCGGCCCTGGCGATCGGGGCCCAGGCAAAGAGCAGTAATGCCAAAGAGACGCCGGTGACGCGCTGCGCTGCCCCGCGATCGGCCCAGTGTCCGGCCTTTGACGCGGCCAGGGCGCCAGCGATGCCCGCCAGGCCAAATAAGCCGATCTGCGTATGGGAAAGTCCCTGAGCGCTGAGCGGTAAGACCAGGGCGGTCCACAAAACGCTGAAGGCGGCGAAAATCAACAGAGCAAAGACGCCTCTGACCCGTAGCGTCGGTTCCGTCATCAGCAGGTGGAAAACAGATGTCATCAGCGCCAGATAGCTTCCAGCCATGGGCGTTTTTCTGACGGCCGGCATCGCCTGAGCAAGCACCGCGGCCAGCAACAGCATCAGGCTGGCTGCGCTGAGATATACCGCGCGCCATCCGGCAAGATCGGCAATCACCCCTGAAGTTAAGCGGGCGAGGAGAATCCCCAGCACCACGCCGCTGGTGACCATCCCTACCGCTTTACCGCGCCCGGCAGGGGCGGCCAGCGCGGCGGTACAGGCCACCACGATCTGCACAACGACCGCCATCATCCCGACAAGCGCCATGGCGTCGAGGAACATAAACCAGCGTTGTGACAGCCCGGCGACCGTCAGCGCGGTCGCCAGTAGCAACAGCTGGGTAATAACCAGATATTTGCGATTCACAAGATCGCCGAGCGGCACAATAAACAGCAGACCGACCGCATAGCCGATCTGCGTCAGAGTCACCACCAACCCGACCGTCGCGGACTGTACGCTGAGGCTTGTTGCCATTGATTCAAGCAAAGGCTGGGCAAAATAGACATTGGCGACGGCCAGCGCCGCCGTCAGTGAAAACAGGCAGGTGAGCCAGGGCGTTAACCGCTGTTCTTCCCGATTCGACTCTGCTACGCAGTACGTTAACGCCGTCTCTTCTTTCAGGCCTGGCTTTATCTTCATGGTGTTTTTCCGTATCAATTGCGGTTTCTTTTTAAAACCAGATTACTCATAATTAGACGTAGAAGTTTTTTTTTGCAACTAGTTTTGTTTGCGTTTATTCTGGCGACTGAACAATTCGCCCAGTGAAAGAAGGAGAGGCCGTATGGCGAAGCAGCAATCACTCACCGACGGTGAATGTCCTGTCGCCAGGACTCTGGAGGCAATCGGCGAACGCTGGTGCATGATGATCATTCGTGAGGCCTTTGACGATGTCCGACGCTTCAGTGAATTCCAAAAGAATCTCGGCCTGGCAAAAAACATTCTCGCCTCACGCCTGAAACAGTTGGTTAATCTGGGCGTGTTCGAGATCTGCCCGGCCTCAGACGGGAGCGCTTATAAAGAGTACGTGCTGACCGAGCGCGGTCGCGCCGCATTTCCTATCGTGGTGGCCATGCGGCAGTGGGGGGAGCGCTATATGTTTGAACGCGGAGAGGTGCATTCGGTACTGCTGGATAAGGCATCGAACCAGGTGGTTATGCCGCTGGAGGTGCGTTCTGCTGAAGGCAAAACGCTGGCGCCGCAGGATTGCCATCGTCGGCGAGTGGTGAAAGGCGAGTAGCGCGGAAAGTCCGGCGCCGTCGGTAAGCTATACTCATTCCACTTTCCCGGCGCTGGCAACAAGCGCGCAGAACCGGGCGATGTTCATCCCGCGAAATGAGGTCAGCTTTATGAATACTGAAATTAAAGGGGGAATTGATATTACGATGAAGGTTCCCCCGCACCAGTATCAACAGACGCTGGATTTCTACCGACAAACGCTCAGGCTTCCGGAGATTACGGACAAAGCGCCTGCCACCGGCTTCATCCTTGGCCCAAACCGACTGTGGATCGATGAAGCGCCTGGCATCAGTCAGGCGGAAGTCTGGCTGGAGCTGTTCACCCCCGATTTTCACGCCGCGGAAAAGCATATCGAACAGCACGGCGTCGTGCGCTGCGATGCGGTTGAGCCCTTGCCGGAAGGGTTTAAGGGGGGATGGATCATGAACCCCTGCAATATTGTCCATATGCTGCGGGAACCAGAAGCCTGGTGATTTCTCTTTGCCGATTGGTTTCCGACTGGCCACCGGCGATTATTTATCATCCCGGCCGCAGGTTACCTGGCAAATTTTCGCGAGCCGATCACGCATAAGATCACGCCCAGGGTGATCAGGATCATCAGCGGGCTGACAACTTCATGCAGGAGCGTAGCCGATAGCGTCAGCCCAAGGAATGGCTGTAACAGCTGTAGCTGGCCGACGGCGGCAATCCCACCGGCCGCCAGCCCTTTGTACCAGAATATAAAGCCGATCAGCATGCTGAAGAGTGAAACATAACCCAGCGCCAGCCAGGCGGAAGCAGAGATCTGGCTAAAAGAGGCCGGCAGGGTCAGAATGGATGCTGTCAGCATAAAGGGCAGGGAAATAATCAGCGCCCAGCTGATAACCTGCCAGCCGCCCAACACGCGAGTCAGTTTTGCCCCTTCAGCGTATCCCAGACCGCAGACCATCACCGCGGCCAGCATCAGCAGATCCCCGGTCAGCGAAACGGCGGCGTTCTGGGATAACGCAAATCCCATGACCAGCAGACTCCCCATCCCAGAGAAGAGCCAGAAAATGGGTGTTGGTCGTTCGCCGCCTCGAATCACACCGAAAATCGCCGTGGCCAGCGGCAGCAGCCCTAAAAAGACGATGGAATGCGCCGACGTCACGTGCTGCAGCGCCATTGCGGTCAGTAAAGGAAAACCGACGACCACGCCGAGCGATACCACAAGCAGCGGTAAAAGTTGGTCCGCACGCGGGCGTTTTTCCCGGTAGCCAAAAATGAGTATCATCGCCAACGCCCCGGCAATCGTTGCCCGCAGGAAGGTCAGGAAAAACGGGTCTATATCGACCACGGCGACCCGCGTGGCAGGTAAAGACCCGCTGAATATCACAACGCCGAGCAAACCATTTAGCCAGCCGGAAGCTGAACCCGGTGCCGTTTTATATGCTGTAGAATTTACCACTATGACCTCACGTTGCGGGAACACTCATTATCTTGAGCATCTGGTGAGCCGATGGTAATCTCAGGCATCTGATACAATCAAATTATTGTCATGGATACATTGGATGAAAGCCCGCTATAAAGCCATCGTCGATCGGTTTGCGGCGTCGATTCGCCGCGGTGACATCGCGTCGGGGACGCGTTTGCCGACTCATCGGGATCTTTCGGCAAAGGAGCATATTTCTCTGGCAACGGCGACGCGGGTCTATGCAGAGCTGGAAGCGATGGGGCTGGTCAGCGGTGAGACCGGGCGGGGAACGTTCGTCAGAGAGATTGCGCTGCCGCCTGGTCACGGCGTCGATCAGCACGCGGTGGCCAGCGATGTCCTTGATTTGAACTTTAACTATCCGACATTACCTGGGCAGGGCGATGCGCTACGTGATGCTCTGCGACGGGTGGCCGCCGCCGGTGATATTGAATCACATTTACGCTATCAGCCTCATGCCGGCCGGCTTAGCGAACGCGAGATCATCGCCGGACATCTTGCCGGGCACCGCTTTCAGCCATCAGCGGAGAATGTGATTATCGTCAACGGCGCCCAGCATGGACTGGCTGTCGCGGTGATGGGCCTACTCAGACCAGGCGATGTGGTGGCCGTTGACGCGCTGACCTATCCCGGCTTTAAAGCCCTGGCCGCGCTCTACCATCTCGAACTTATCGCCATACCTTCGCTGTCCGATGGTCCGGACTTTGCCGCCTTGAAGCAACTTTGCCAGAAACGAGATGTGCGCGCCGTGTATACCATGCCCACGTTACATAACCCGCTGGGCTGGGTGCTGAGCCAACGACAACGTAAAATATTGGCCGACATTGCCCGCACTCATGACCTTGTGATCATTGAAGATGCCGCGTATGCCTATCTGGCTCATCGTCCTCCTCCGCCGGTCGCTGTTTTTGCCCCGGAACGTACTCTCTACATCAACGGATTTTCCAAAAATGTGGCCACCGGACTGAGAGTCGGCGTGGTTATCTGTCCTGACGCTTACCGAGGAGCCCTGCAGAGAGCGGTCCGCGCAACGAGCTGGAACACGCCATCAATTATGACGACCCTGGTATGCAACTGGATACAGGATGGGAGCGTCGCCCGTTTTGAAATGCTGAAGCGACGGGACGCGCGCCAGCGGCAATCCGTGTTGAGAGAAGCGCTCGGGGATATTGCTTATATCGCCCATCCGGGCTCCTATTTTGCCTGGCTTCCTCTGCCGGATGAGACCAGGGCCGACCGGGTGGTCAAAGATCTGCTGGATAAAAATATTGCCGTTTCAGCGGCTGAACCATTCTGTACCTCACAAACGGTGCCTCAGGCTATCCGGATTGCGCTTGGTTCGGTGAATATCACCCATTTAAGAGCGGCGCTGCTTCAGGTCCGCGAGGCTATCGAATCGGAACAATATCGTTAGCATGGAAAAGCGCAGGGAAGGGAGATCCGGATAGGGTATCGGCGGCAGGAGAAGGGGGATGCGTGATAAATATGGTGAACCTGCTTATTTAAATCGCCATGCTACGTAGATTTTCCGCGGCTTAGAGCTGAGTCTTATTACTCTGTATCCAGAATAGGCGCCACAAGCGTTCATCCTGTCCTGACCGGGCGCATGAAGATTGAGCGCACATATAAATTTCAGCCGTTCCCTGCTATAAACGATCGCTAATCACCGCGGAGAGCTACGGGCAAATCTATATCGGCACGATTAACTGGCTGCTGATGATCGTTACCGTCGGTCTCGCGATTGCATTCAAATCATCAGAGAACCTCGCCGCAGCCTATGGGATCGCAGTGTCGTTGACGATGCTGATGACCTCCGGGCTGCTGTTCATGGCTATGCGGCAAATCTGGGGCTGGAATCTGCTTGCCAGTACGCTGGTTGCCATCAGTTTTCTGCTGATCGACAGCAGTTTTCTGATTGCCAATCTGGTCAAAGTCATGGAGGGCGGTTATATCCCGCTTATGCTGGCAGCCGTGGTTTGCGGCGTTATGATTATCTGGAACCGCGGCGTGAAGGCCACGTCACGCGCGATTAATGAGAAAGTGATGGATGTTGACGAGTTCTTCAAGAAAATCAACCGGCTGAAGATTCCTCGCGTACCGGGTACTGCGGTGTTTTTAACCCGTAGTCAGAATGGCGTGCCGCCGGTTATGCGCTGGCACGTCGCGCGTAATCGCGCTCTGCAACAGCAGGTCATCTCATTGACCATTGAAGTACAGAACATCCCTTATGTGGATGCGGGGAAGCGACTGGTGCTTACCGAGCGGGCACCGGGTTATCTGCAGGGCGTTGCGCATTATGGCTTTATGGAGCAACCGCATATTCCGCAGCTTCTTCATGGCGTCCCTGGACTGGCGGTTCCGTTTGTTCCAGAAGAGATCACCTGGTATCTGGGACACGAGACGATCATCGCGCTCGAGGGGCATGGCATGGTCGCGTGGCAGCGTAACTGTTTTGCGTTTATGGTGAGAAACAGCACCCACATTACCAATTACTATCGTTTGCCGGGCGATCAGGTGGTGGAAATTGGTCGGCGGGTAGCAATTTAGCGCGGTGGTAGAGAAATGGCGTTCATCCGGCGGCGGTCTTATCGGCTTCGGAGTCAGCGTTGGCGCTAAATTAGCATATTGTCAAAGCTTAGTAGAATTGTTTAATCAGCGGTTCATTAGAAAATCAGTCATCATTTTCAGTACGTTAGTCAAGGTGAGGGTGTATGGATAATGCGCGATATAAACCGGATGGCCGTAAACGATATACCACATGGTTGTGGTGCGGAATTTTGTATTTGGTTACATGGTATTGTTCGGCGGATGAAATAAACCTGTACTCAATCAATACGGGCTCATATGTTTATCATTTAACCCATAACCACGGGCAGTATACTGAGAATTTTGAAAATAACTTCATATCCGTGGAGCGAAAATTCTCTGATGATTCAAAATATAGTTTTGTGCTCGGCACAATGAAAAACAGCTTTGATGACAGATGCCTGGCTGCCGGCGTAAGAAGGGATTGGGTAGGGTGGGATAATGGCTGGGTTTTCAAGGGAATATATGGCTATGTCGGTGAGTTTTTCTTTGATGCTTTCAGTGATTGCGGCGATCATGGCTCATACCATGATTTTAAGAAAGCGACAGGAATCGGTTTTTCTCCCTATATCTATCATGGGTTCCAGTATAATTTTACATCTTATTTTGGGATGGATGTTGGCATTATCATACCGTCAGTATTTGTCATTACGGCACAGTGGAGCTTTAGATAAAATAGTCGTGAGAAAGCGTATATTTCGAAAATGACATAAGCGTTCGTTTTAGAGAAGGAGAAGCCTGCCATCAAAATGTCTAAGAGGGCCGTTGTTATGCGCTGATTTGAATAACAACGGGCGCTCTCTACCTTAACGTTTTATCCGTATAGATGGATTAATATCCCGTCATATCATCCTCCCTGGGAGGGTGGGATAATGCCCCCCCTTTAATACATTTCAGTATAGTAGTCATGGTGCTTAAATCGTTATCAAAGCCCCCGTGAGAGGTTGATTTTGTCTCGTTGCTTTGCGAATGATAGATTATCAAATTATTTCCTTTCGGCATTCCAGATTTATAAATTTCCATTCCAGCTAATGGCATATTTTTTCTTTCCTCAAATGCACGAGATACCAGATACAGCAGGGAGTGGCGGTATTTTGGCCATGGGACAGATGGCAGGCCAACAATATCCTTATACTCCAGGTCATCCTGCATCATATACAGATAAATTTTATCGTTTAGCTTTATACTCCCTTTATCTGTGAGCAGAGGCTGATAATGTTCATTGAAAAAATCCACGGTGCAGGCTGGAGCCATCAAATGAATACTCTCAATACAGAGAGTATTCAGCTCAAAACGGCCGAAAGTGGTAAGTAGCCTGCCCAAAACGATTGACCCGGCACTGTGTCCCACCAAATGAATTTTGATCTTTTTCACCCTGGCCTGATCCAGTTTTTTGAGCAATGGCAATAGTCCACGATAGCCGCCATCATAATCAGGGTCGCCGCTGAACGCTGCCTGAGCATCTCCTTTCATATTACCGTACAGAACATATCGCAGTTCAGGTCGGTGTAAGGGCGCTTCTCGTCCATGCCTTGAATGATGAAGTCAGGGAGTTTTACACCAGGTTTGGATTCGAGCCCTCGATTATCAATACACTGACATTATTGTTCCCGATAAAAGTATGAAAATGATGTTTCATTATTGATACAGCCGGCAACAGAGATTGTGGGAAACGAATGGAACTTCCTACTGGTTAAAATGGTAAACGGTAAAGAATGTTGAGTCTGATAATGAGTGGCAAGCTCGTTGTTTGCGGGGAACCCTGAGACCGGCTTTAACCCTAAGCGACCGGACAGTTTCTGTGGACTGATGGTCATCAAGTTCCGCGAGTTTTTCACGTGCCTGCGTCGGCCCAAAGTCGATATAGCGTTCGCGGATTATGTTGAGTGCATACCGGGCAAGACCGGCCGGGAGCTGGTTATTGCTGGTTTTTCCCCGACGACGGTTAGCTGTGTTCGCGGAAACGTGAAAGAAGACGTCGCGACACTGACGCTCGAAGATACCCAAGGCGCTGCGCGGCTATCTGTGTGGTCAGTCGCCGGCGACAACATCGTGAATGATTTTGAGTCGGTTAACTTCATCCAAAGTGAAAAACTCCGCTGCATGAACAATGCATCGGAATCCCTCGATGGTGAAGAATCTACGGCTTAGGACATTATAGCTTTGCTACCACATCATTTGTCTAGCCAATGTTGAAATGTCGTGCTGAAAACCAGACAGAGATGACGTTTGGAGAGTCTGGGCAATGCCTTCTTTAATCTTAGTCAGGTTTGGAGGATGGTCGCGGATGCCAGGCTTTCTCGGCTATCATTAGTTTCCGTACGGTCTCTTTTGAAATCCGGACACCGTATTCTGTGGTCAGTATTCGCCAGATGGCTGACGGATTCATACCCCGGCCGCGTGAGCGAATAAGCTGCAGGGTCTGGTCTCTGATGGTGGCGTTTAACTGATGATTGCCTGGCTTTCCACGGCGCCGGCTGACCAGACCGGCTGGCCCCAGCTCGCGGTAGCGTTTAATCAGACGGGAGCACTGACGACGGGTGAGCTCCATGGACTCTGCCACTTCTGCCAGCGTAATTTCCCGCGCCATATAGGCTTCAATCAAATCCAGGCGTAGCGCTTCGTGCAGTGTCAGGAGCACTGGTTTGTTGTCGTCCATTTTTCTCTCATCTGTCGGCCATATCAGATCCGCAGGTGAGGGAAGGGCTCATCGCTTCAGGCTGGGGATAAAATCCTGCGGACTGGCCAGCACCGGGTTGATCGCCCTGAGCTCTTCCAGTGCACGCTCCTGAGCGCGCCTGCGGGGCATTTTTGTACTGCGCATTCGCTTTCCTTCAGCCTCCAGCTCGTCCTGTTTCTGCTGTGCCAGCCTCAGAACGGCACCCAGTCGTTTGTTATCGACAACAGCTCCCTGATCAACGCAGGTCAGTTTATCGAAAATCTTATAACCTAGTGGCCGGTGCTGATGCCGGAAAGCAATGCTTCCGTCAGGGTAATCATAAACGGTAATTTTTTCACCTGCTATGCGCGTATTTTGTTCGGTGGGTTCAATGATATACATCACTTTATCATACTGAAAAGTCAGTGCTTTCGATAAGGTCCGCAGCTCCTGCCAGGCGAAGATATCATTCAGCTCCAGTGGACTCTGTGTGACCACACGGTGCAGATCTTTAGGGTATTTTGCCGGCCGGGAGAAACGACGGTTAAAATCGGACATGAAATGTTCAATCCACTGATTGGCTTCAGCAACCGAGCTGATGTTCTGCAGGCGCATCTCTTTAATCAGGCGATCCTGGAGCGTTTTATTTACCCGTTCCACGCGACCTTTTGCCTGGCTGCTGTTGGCACAAATCAATTCGATCGCCAGTTCCCGGAGAGCCCGTCCGAACTGGGTTGTGCCGGTACGTCGGCTTTCCGGTCCGCTGACCCTGAACACCGCATGCTTGTCGCTGTAAAATGCGACAGGTTTACCATGTTTATCAATGTATTGCCGGGTAGCCATCATGTAGTCAAACGCGTTTTCTGAATCACAGAATCGCAGGTGCATCAGGCGACCGGTGGCGTCATCCATGAAGACCAGAAGACAGCATTTTGGGGCTCTGCTTTCGAACCAGTCATGGTGAGAGCCATCGATCTGAACCAGTTCGCCGAGACAGTCGCGACGATAGCGTGGCTGGTAAACCCGGGTTCGCCGGCGGGAATGAGGACGCCAGAGACCGTCGGCTGTCATCCAGTTACGGACGGTTTCAACGGAGAGATGAATATGATGGCGTTCAGCCAGTTTTTCGGTTGCGAGCGTTGGGCCAAAATCTGAATAGTGGCACCGGATCAAATCCAGGGCTTTACAGCGTGTTTCTTCATCGATCCGGTTGTTTGCAGGACGTCCACGGCGGGAAGATGCAAACGCGGTTGCGCCATCTGTCCGGTACAGGCGCACAAGACGCTGCACCTGACGAACGCTGAGCTTAAGTATGTCTGCTGCGTCGCGCTGAAGCAAAGCCCGGTCAAATACTCGCTGAATGATGCCAAGCCGGTAAAGTTCTTTGTCTGTCATAGTCACCAACATAAGATCGCGGTCCTGTGCTGAGCAAAATGAAGGCTTAGCGTACACGACGCGTGTGAATTGTGCTGAGACGACAATAACGCTTTGTGCTGACATCATTGGTTCGCATAATGTATATTATGTTAAATTGCATTTAAGGAACCCTGACGTTATACGGCCCTGATGCTATGCCAGATATCAATAGATGCCCGCCTTGAGTTCCTGCCCTTTTTCATACATCAGCTCGGGATACATTATCTTCATACCGCGTGCTGCTTGTTGCTGCTTCATCAACTCAGCATCACCACCGCAGATTGCTACCATAATCACAAATGTCTGTGGATGTGGATAAATACCCATTCGGCTCACCCTCAGTTGCCAGCTGATGAATTGGGCACTATCTCAGTCCTGTCTGGCTGAATACGGCCTGGCTGAGTCATCACGTTGTCGGACACTGCGTTAATCCGGCTCCGGCGCATTCCAGTTTTCTCCGTCAGTGCAGGCAATTCCCGGTGTCCCGAACGCTAGTGACCCAGTCAAACCACTGGTCCGGCAGCTTGTCGCTAACTCAAAATGAAACGAATAGCGGAAAAAATGAAATACAGGCAGCACGCGAGCTGTATTAAATTCCATCCCCACCTGGCATAGCGCCATTGATGGCGCTCTCTGGCGTTGGCTGCGGCAATTTTGTCTTCAGGTTCTGCGACTTTTGTATTCACTCTTTTTCTTAAAAAGTCCCAACACGACATAACGAGAATTAAAATCACGATCGCTTTAAAAAGTAAGGTATTAAGCATTGTCAAACAGTCAGCCTCGTCTGGCTTAATAACACAAAACCCTGCGGGTACAGCGCAGCAATGGCGCTCAGAACACAAACGTAATATTCCACGCCCAGGCACAACTACAGCGAATATCGCTGATGTCGGCGTAGCGATCCCCAAAAACTGGAATATTCCGCGCATTACCTTATGATTTATAAAGATTTAATGGAAAATGCGTGCGCTACGTGAATTCTGTATGTTTCGCAGTACGATTATGCACAAGAATTCACGTAGGCTCCCTGCTCTTTTGGCATTATTACTCGGTTGTCGGCCGTCCCGCCAGCCAGGCATACACCGATGCCAGGTCTCGATCGGCATATCCCTCATCGGCGGCGTCATCCCAACAGTCGGCGATGGTGGCCAGAATCGGCAGCTGCGTATCTTCCGCCGCTTCGAGCGCCAGCCGGGCATCTTTCAGCGCATGGCTGAGCTGCATCTGCGGAGTAAAATCATTCGCCGCGATCATCTCCAGCTTGGCTTTCACATACGGTGCCGCCAGCGGGCCACCGTCAAGCGCGCCCCAGAACGCTTCTGGCGTAAAACCTAATTTCGCCGCCAGTAGCGTACTTTCTGCGACGCCTTCCATCATGGTGATCAGCCAGGCGTTCAGTACCAGCTTCATTTTCTGGCTGTTGCCGGCATCACCAAACCATTGTGTGCCGCGCGCAATCGCGGCAAAGACGCTCTCGGCCTTTGCGCCTCGCTGACGATCCCCGCTGGCAAGCACCAGAATTTGCGCATTTTCCGCCGGTTTTTTGGTTCCCGACACCGGAGCATCAAGATAGACCATCGATGGACGAAGCGACGCCAGCAGGCCAACGGCCTCCTGTGTTTCTTCCACGCCAATCGTCCCCATCTGGCAGAAAACGGCATCTGGCTGGCAAACCGGAGCCATTTCGCGGATCGCATTCAGAGTCGCCTCACCATCGGTCAGTACCGACAGAATCACCTCCGCCGACGCCGCGGCCTGTTGCGGGGTCGCGTGACGGATTAATCCGCTGGCCATCAAATCTTCACCCCGCTCAGGGGAACGGTTCCAGCCATGAACGGTAAAGCCTTTTTTTAACAAATTGCTGGCAAAAGCATGCCCCATGGCACCGAGCCCAATAACGGCAACAACCGGTAAGTTCATTCCATTTCTCCTGCGTTAATTTCGCACCTGCATAGCGTCCCGGGCAGCGATCCGTCCGTTCAGGTGACGTCGGTAGCGTGCTAACCGGGTAAAGTTCATTCAGTATGCCCGTATCCGCGGAACAAAGGCCAGCACGTTTATCGTCTTTATCCTGCAGAAATCAGTGGCTTGCCCTGGCGAGAAAAACAAACGCCGGCGGGAAATCGCCGGCGGACAGGATATCGCTGCTTTTTTATGTTTAAATGGTGACACTGTCACTTATCAGGTGACGCCGAGATAGGCATTTCTCACCTCCGGGTTATTCAACAATTCCCTGCCCGTTCCGGTTAATTGAATCTGACCATTCACCATGACGTAGGCGCGATCGGACAACTTCAGCGCATGATGCGCATTTTGTTCCACCAGAAACAGCGTCATGCCCTGCTGCGTCAGCTCCCGCAGGATCTGGAAGATCTGTTTGACCACCAGCGGCGCCAGTCCAAGGCTGGGCTCATCCAGCAGTAACAGTTTTGGCCGGCTCATCAATGCCCGGGCAATGGCCAGCATCTGCTGTTCGCCCCCCGATAACGTCATGGCGCGTTGCGCCCGTCGCTCTTCAAGACGCGGAAAAAGCTGATACATTCGCGCTTTGTCCTCATTCTGATAGCGGCTGCCGACGGGAATTGTCCCCATCAGCAGGTTTTCCTCCACCGTCATATCGGCAAAAATTCGCCGCCCTTCCGGCGCCTGGGCAATACCGTTACTGGCAATAAAATGGGTAGATCGTCGGCTGATATCCTCGCCGCGATAGCGAATTTCTCCTGCAGCGATGCGTGGCTGGCCAAAAATGGACATTAACAGCGTGGACTTCCCGGCGCCGTTGGCGCCGATTAGCGCCACCGTCTCCCCTTCATTAACCGTTAAGGAGACCTGTTTCAACGCCTGGATTTGACCATAGAACACATCAACCTGACGAAATTCAAGCAACGGTTGGCTCATTCGGCAAGCTCCTCTTCATCCGTTCCGAGATAGGCCGCGATCACGCTGGTATTCGACTGAATCTCCTTCGGTTCGCCGCGGGCGATCACGTCGCCATGATCGAGCACGATCACCTGATCGGAAATCTCCATCACCATTCCCATATCGTGTTCAATCAAGAGTACCGTCACGCCGTGATACTGGCGCAGGAAGCGGATAATCTTGCTCAGCGCCTGAGTCTCCACGGGATTCAGCCCCGCCGCCGGCTCATCCAGACAGATCATCTCTGGCCCGGTACACATCGCGCGAGCAATCTCCAGCCGCCGCTGCTGCCCGTAGGAGAGCGTTCCCGCCAGCAGGTTAGCGCAATCCGCCATCCCGACCACCTCCAGCCAGTAAAAGGCCCGATCCAGCGCCCGGTTTTCGGCATTTCGATACCCGCGGGTATTTAAGATCCCGGCGAGTAAATTACGGTTTACCTGCATGTGCTGGGCCACCAGCAGATTTTCAATTACCGACATCTCACGAAACAGCCGGATATTCTGAAAGGTTCGTGCCAGCCCCGCCCGGTTAACCAGATGCGTCCCACCGAACATTTTGTAATACAGCCGCGATCCCAGCGCGGCTGGATGAAGAAAATCCGTCGGATGAAGCTTCTGCCCCAGAACCTGAATCACGTCGGTGATCCGCGAACGGGCATCTAGCCTGATCGCCCCGCCGGTTGCACGATAAAACCCGGTCAGACAGTTAAATACCGTGGTTTTCCCCGCGCCATTAGGGCCAATCAGCGCGGTAATTGACCCTCTTTTGACCTCAAGATTGACATCATTGAGCGCTTTAATGCCGCCAAAATGCATCATCAGATGCTCAACCTGCAAAATAGTGTCATTCATGGCGCCACTCCCTTCCGTACCGCTACCCCCGTACGACTGGTACGCACCAGCCCACGCGGCCGCCAGATCATCATCAGCACCATTAATACACCAAACAGCAGCACCCGATATTCGTCGAACCCCCTGAGCAGTTCCGGGGCCACCGTCAGGACAAACGCGGCCAGCACCACGCCCAGCGTCGAGCCCATTCCGCCCAACACCACGATGGCCAGAATCAACGCCGACTCAAAAAAGGTAAACGAGGTCGGGTTAACAAACCCTTGATAGGTGGCAAAAAAGACCCCGGCAATTCCTGCCGTGGAGGCTCCCAGCATAAACGCCGAGAGCTTCACCAGCACATGGTTGAGCCCCATAGCCCTGCAGGCTATCTCATCTTCACGCAGCGCCTCCCACGCGCGCCCGATAGGCATTCGCGTCAGCCGGTGCTTAATAAACAGCACCAGCAGGACCACCAGACAAAGCACGGCGTAGATAAAGATAAATTTGAGGTTGGGGTTATAGCTGATGTGCAGAAACTCGTGGATGGGCACCCCGCCGTCTTTGGCCCGCCGGCCAAACTCGAGGCCGAACAGCGTCGGCGCCGGGACGGAAACCCCATTCGGTCCGCCGGTAAAACTGACCCAGTTATTCAGCACCAGGCGGATAATTTCGCCAAACCCGAGGGTGACAATCGCCAGATAATCGCCATGCATTCGCAGCACCGGAAATCCCAGCAGCGCACCGGCCAGCGCCGCCATAATGGCACCGGCCGGCAGCATTGCCCAGAATCCCAGCCCCAGATACTGATAACCCAACGCCAGCCCGTAGGCACCAATAGCATAAAAGGCCACATAGCCCAGATCGAGCAGGCCCGCCAGACCGACCACAATATTCAGCCCCAGTCCCAGCAGGACATAAATCAGCCCGAGAATGGCGACCGTCAGCAGATATTTCGTGGCGACGATCGGGAACAGGATTGCGAGGAGCGCCAGCAGCGGAATCACCCAGCGCAGCCGCGAACGATAACCGGCGGGTCTCACGTATACGCCATCATTCGTTCCTTCAAAACGGGCGAGAAACTGGCGACCGCTGCGACTTTGCAGCAGCAGACTGAGCAGCAGTCGCCCAATCATCACGATGCCAACCAGTATCAACACCCGCTGGGTTGACAGATTGTAACTGTAACCTTTAAGCACAATGCCCACGATCGGGCCAAATACAATCAGCGCGCACAATCCGGCCAGGATGCTGTCGATCAGGCAGCGCCTGATATCCAGCCCTGGCTTACGGGACACTTCAGCCATGTTTGACCCCTTAAACCTTAGCAACCATCGGGCGACCCAACAGCCCTTGCGGGCGGAAAATAAGGATCGCCACCAGCAGCGCGAAGGAAAAAACATCTTTGTAATCCGAGTTCACCAGCCCGGCGAACTGCGCTTCGGCCACCCCCAGCAGTAAACCGCCGAGCATCGCGCCGGGTAGCGAGCCGATCCCCCCCAGCACGGCGGCAGTAAAAGCCTTGATGCCGATGATAAAACCGATATAGAAATCAAAGGTGCCATAGTTCATGGTCACCAGCACGCCAGCCAGACCGGCCATCGCCGCGCCAATGACGAAAACCAGCGAGATCACCCGATCGGTATTAATTCCAAGGATTGCGGCCATTCGCCGATCCTGCTGCGTCGCCCGGCAGATGCGCCCGAGCCGGGTATGCTGAATGATCCAGGTCAGGACGATCATGCCCACCAGCGCGGCGACAAGGATAAATATTTTGGTCCAGGTGATTTGCACGATGCCGTCGCCAACCTCAAAACGCAGGACGCCGGAGAGCAGCGTCGGGATCCCCTGTTGATTGGGGCCCTGGCTGATTTGTACGTAGTTCTGCAGGATAAGCGACATACCGATAGCCGAAATCAGCGGCGCCAGGCGGGTGGAGTTGCGCAACGGCCGGTAGGCGATACGTTCGATAGTCCAGCCGTAGACGCCGGTCACCACAATGGTGAAGACCAGCGTGCCGAAGATCAGCAAAGGAAAAGAGTGAATCCCAAAACCGGAGAGCAGCGCCAGCCCGATAGCGCACAGATAGGCCGAAATCATGTACACCTCGCCGTGCGCGAAGTTAATCATGCCGATGATGCCGTACACCATGGTATAGCCGATGGCGATTAATCCATATACGGCGCCCAGCGTCAGCCCATTGATCAATTGTTGTAGAAAGAACGCTTCCATAGACACCATCCTGCCGGTAAACGGGCAGCGAACAGCCTGGCGCACCGCCGCTGCCTTTTCGCGAATAGCCCCTTGCGAAGGGGCGGAAAGTTCTGGCGGTTAAAGCTGGTGATATTTGCCTTTATCATCCCACTTATAAACCACGTAATCGGATACCTTCAGATCGCCCTTGCCATCCCAGGCTTTTTTGCCCATCACGGTATCGACGCTGTGGTTTTTCAGCCATTCGCTGGCTTTGGTGTTATCGGCTCCAACGGCATTATAGGCTGCGGCGATCGCCTGGATAGACGCGTAGGCATACAGGGTATAGCCTTCCGGTTCGAAACCGCTGGCGCGGAATTTTTCAATCACGGCTTTCCCTTCCGCAATGGTGCGCGGATCCTGACCGAAGGTCATCAGCACGCCGTCAGTGAACTGCGGGCCGCCGGCAGCGGTCACCAGCTCTTCCGTCACAATACAATCGCCGGAGAAGAATTTCGCCTGTACCCCCTGTTCTCTCATCTGACGAACCAGCGGGCCGGCTTCCGGATGGCAGCCGCCGAAATAGACCACATCAGGCTTCAGCGCACCAATTTTGGTCACCAGCGCGTTGAAGTCCTTCTCGCCCCGGGACAGCCCCTCGTACAGCACCTCTTTCGTCCCGCGTTTCGCCAGCGCGGCGCGGGTGGCATCCGCCAGCCCCTGGCCATAGGTATCTTTATCGTGGATCACGGCGATTTTTTTCGCCTTCAGCACATCCAGCATATAGTTCGCCGCAATAGCCCCCTGCTGGTCGTCACGACCGCACATGCGGAACATATCTTTCATACCGCGTTCGGTGATTTGCGGGTTCGTCGAGCCCGGGGTGATCGTCAGAATACCGGCCTCATCATAGACTTCGGAGGCCGGCATGGTGGATGACGAACAGAAATGCCCCACCACGGCAGAGACACCGGACTCATCGACCAGACGGTTCGCCACCGCGACAGCCTGTTTGGGTTCGCAGGCATCGTCCCCCTGAACCAGCACAATTTTTTCGCCTTTGATTCCTCCCGCCGCATTAATATCCGCCGCCGCCTGCGAGGCCCCTTTCCAGTACTGGGCGCCATAAGTCGCATTCGGCCCGGTAAACGGTCCGGCAACACCAATCTTCACATCCGCCTGTGCGTAAAATGCCACGCTCATACAACCCGCAATCGCAAAATGAAGAGTCAACTTTTTAAGTTTCAGAGACATTCGATATTCCTCAGCGATTTATAGCCTTGCGCCCTGTTACGGCGCGGAAAATATCAATTACTGTTTGGTTTGCCGAAGGCTGACAATGTGCCGTCACGGCCGGGGTGGAAGAAGCAAAAATCCCGCCAGGGAGAAATGGCGCGTCAGATCGCTTAGTGATGGATGGCAATAACGCGTGATAACAACGTTACCGCCTCCGGCTGACGTGCATTTCAGTACGAGTCAGGAGGTCTGTTGCCATCACGTGGCGAGTCGGGAACTGCGGCGTCCATATCGACCAGCGAGCTAAACATAGTTGCTCTTTTCACTCGTTGCGCACTGCCCTGGTGCAAAAGTGCGAAAATGATCATGAGAGTGAATAATTTTGTTGCGGTATTGTGAACAATATAACAAGACGCGCGAGAAGCGGCGCGTTAACAGGGATTCCGCGCTATGGACGCATAGCCCACTCTTATGATTTCCATCGTGCCGGCTGACCTCATCTGACGGCAAAAGGCGGCGATAACGACCCGACGCTGTTGCGGCGTCGTTCACCGCCGCGCCCGCCCAGCCCACATAACAACAGGTCAGACGCGGGGAGAATACACACACTGATTGACTTGAATCCGAATCGTAGGAGAATGCATCTTCACGCAACGGCCTATAACGATGACGAATATGATTTTCTGCTCTCGTAGCGTCCCTGTTTTCGCTAAAGTCACCCTGTCCGCCGCGGCCGTGGCCGCCGCGCTGTTGTTGGTGAGCTGTTCCGGTAAACCGCCCGCCTCTCTGGTGACTCCGCTTCCTCCGGCGCTGAAACAGCCCCATTTACCCAAAACCCATGAACCGGTACGCGGCGTCTGGCTGACAACGGTATCTCGCCTTGACTGGCCGCCTGTCGACTCGGTGACGACTGGCGACCCTGCGGTTCGGATCCGTCAGCAGCAGAAAGCGTTGACCGATAAACTGGATAAACTGCAAAGCCTCGGCATCAATACCGTCTTCTTCCAGGTCAAGCCGGATGGCACCGCGCTGTGGCCGTCAAAAATTTTGCCGTGGTCCGATATGCTGACCGGCCACATCGGCCAGGATCCGGGCTACGATCCGCTCCAGTTTATGCTCGATGAAGCCCACAAACGCGGTATGCGGGTCCATGCCTGGTTTAACCCCTATCGCGTCTCTGTGAACACCCGGCCAAAAACCGTCAGCGAACTCAACGGAACCCTGTCGCAGATCCCCTCCAGCGTCTTCGTGCTGCATCGCGACTGGATCCGTACCGCCGGCGACCGCTTTGTCCTCGACCCGGGGATTCCGGAAGTCCGCGACTGGATAACCAGCATCGTTGCCGAAGTGGTGGAACACTACCCGGTTGACGGCGTGCAGTTTGACGATTACTTCTACACCGAATCGCCGGGTTCCGCGCTGAACGACACCCAGACCTACCGGAAATATGGGCAAGGATATGCCTCAAAGGCGGACTGGCGGCGACACAATACCCAGCAGCTGATTGCCCAGGTGTCACGCACCATCAAGCAGCTTAATCCCGATGTTGAGTTCGGCGTCAGTCCTGCGGGCGTCTGGCGTAACCGGTCACACGATCCGGCAGGATCCGACACCCGCGGCGCGGCCGCCTATGATGAGTCTTACGCCGATACCCGCAGCTGGGTTCAGCAGGGGCTCCTTGACTACATCGCCCCTCAGCTGTACTGGCCCTTTGCCCGTGATGCGGCCCGCTATGATGTGCTTGCTAAATGGTGGGCCGACGTGGTGAAACCGACCGGTACCCGGCTGTATATCGGCGTGGCGCTGTATAAAATTGGCGAGCCGTCGAAAAATGAGCCCGACTGGATGGTCAACGGCGGCGTTCCGGAGCTGAAGAAACAGCTGGATTTGAACGAATCGATGCCGCAAATCCAGGGGACGATCCTGTTTCGCGAGAACTATCTCAACCAGCCGCAGACCCGGCAGGCGGTGAACTACCTGAAAAGCCGCTGGGGAAGTCGCGTCGGGCCCTCGCTCAGCCCGACGGAGACGCCGCCATTGCGTTCTGCAAGCGTGAATGGACCCACAGTAAGCGATCGGTGATCGCCTCATATACCGGTTGTGAAAAGTCAGGCGGTAAAGTCCCCTTTACCGCCTCAACCGCGCGGGGAACGTTATCGACAAAATAGCGCAGAATCTCCAGCATCTGCTGTTGGGCAAACCCTACCTCTTTAGCCGTGGCGAGAAAGTGACGCGGATAGAGCGTCTGGATCTCCGTTTTACGTCCTTTACTGGCCTTCAGACTCATCGACAGCTTGAGATCGCTCAGGTGCAGTCCCTTTCCGCCAAGCAGCGGAAACGCGGAGATAATGTCGTAGAACGGGGTTAAGCGGTAGCTGCCGCCCGGCTGGAGGAATATCGAGAAGTTTTTGGCGTGGCCATCGGTTGCGCCAATCAGCCACTGGAACACCATAAACTTCATAAAGTTATAGCGATCCTCGAGTGCCTCGCTGGAGCCAACCAGAAAAGCCATAATTGCCCGAATGCCCGGCCCGCCGTCGGACTCATACTTAATCGATGACGGAATGCCGAAGGCCTGACACAGATCTTCCTGCGGCAAACGCAGCAGCACCGTTTTCTCCTGCGCCCAGCGACGGTCGAAACGCTCCACCGCCAGCGCCCTGATACTGGCTGTCTGGATAATGCTGGCGGGCGGAACGGCAAAACCCAGCGCCCGGGCCAGCGCCAGACACAAATATTCGTTATCGACGCTTTCGCTGAGATCCAGCACCGCATCCGGCTGTTTGATCTCGCCGATAGGCAGTTTAATGATGTGGGTGGTCGGTGTGGTACCCGTCGGGATACACCACTGCTCACCGATTTTCAGCAGCGCGGTTTTCTCCTGGGCCCCGGCCACCGAGATCCTGAAATCATCGTGTTCGTTGACCATTCCGAGCGGTATATCCGACTGGTAGGCCGTCAGTAACGCATCCAGAGCGTGGTTATCCAGCGGCTCCCAGCTCAACGCACCGCGGGGCGCATTTTCTCCTGGCGGGAGTAACGTTACCGCCCCGACGCTGTCCCGTCCGATCTCGGCCAGCAGATCAAACGGCTGCTTTGAACGCGCCTGATAGCGCTTAACAATGCGGTCCCGTACCCGCGGACTGTCCGGCAGCAGATTGTCAAAGTAGTTAAATACCGCCTCGTCGGTGATGTTACCGTACTGCAGCGGAAGCGACAGTGAGAGCGGTCTGGCGCGAGGATTGCGCATCCACGCCTCTTCATAGCGAAAGAGATGTGCGCCGTTCGCCTGCTTGATTAGCTCGCCGACCCGCTCATTGTTCATCCATGTCACGAGAGTCGCCATTACCACTCCAGATCCCGCGGGTTATCACGGTTATCGTCGGTATCCGGCGCATTTTTTTCGCAAATCGCCATCGACAGTTCCAGTGACTGTAAAATTTTAAACACCGTGGTTAACGTCGTTTTCTCGGGATGATTTTCAAAGTTAGAGACGGTGGCCTGTTTAATCCCCATACGCTGAGCCAGCTCGCTCTGCGTCCACTGGTTTTTCTGGCGCACCAGCTTGAGATAGTTTGCCAGCTGAACCGGGCTGTATATCGTTGGTGAAGGGCTCATCGGGTCTCCTTATCCTCTTCTGCGGATAAAACACTGTTTATACCCTGTCAGGGATAATGTCAACCGGATTGCTCGCCGCTCTCCGCCATTTATCCCTACTAAGGGATAAACATAAAAATATCCCCTTATGGGGATATTTTGGGGTGCTTTGGGCTTAGTCAGACGAGCTGCATGAGAGGAAAGCGCGGAACCGGACGGCGGGCTTAGCCGTCGACCAGCTCATCGTAGAAGGTCCGCAGACGCGAACGAAGATAGAGAACGGCTTTATGTTTGCGCGAGAGCAGCGCCTGCTCGCTGGCCCCGCACTCTTCAGCCAGCTCCTTGTAGCTGTAGCCTTGCAGTTCGGTCTTCTCAAAGACTTCGCGCTGGGCGGTCGGCAGTTCGGACAGCGCCTGATTCAGCGCCTCCCAGAGCAGCGCTTTCAGATACTCCTCGTCCGGCGTTTGCGGTACGCCAAACAGCGTCTCTGAGAGCTCATCCTCCGGCAGAGTGTCGTCCGGGCTCACATAGCCCGCCAAGGGCAGCTCACGCTTTTTACGCGCCCGGTCGGTCATCTCGTTACGTGCCGCACGAAACAGCCAGGCCGCCACGTTCTCCACCGGCTGTTCCACGGTCATCAGCTGACAGGTGACTTCCTGCAGGATATCATCGGCATCATCGCGCACCGGCGTCCGACCGCGGATAAACGCGCTCAGCCGTGAGCGGCAGGCGTTGATTGCCGATAGCAACAGCGACTCCCCGCCTGGCCCTGTTTTCATCTGACTCACTCGTCTGGCGTCGTTTTGACCGCGTCGTTCTGCGGCGGGGTTTTCTCCTCCCGGCGTTCGTGCCAGCCGCAATGCCCGCGCGGGTCGCGAGAAGCGCGATGGTGGAAGCGCTGAATAAACTCTTCGCGCTGTTCCGGGCTCATCTTCATCCAGCGTTCGTGCATCCGGCGACGCATCCCGAACATGCCGGGGCGAAAGCCCAGACCGCCAAACAGAATGCGCGACAGTGCCAGAATACCTAACGCCTGCCAGAAACCGATACTCTTGACGCCAAGAATGGCCGGCAGCAGCGCATTCCACAGCGACATCACCAGCAGCCCAAGAATCGCGATCAGCACCACGCCGATAATCAGCGGTTTAGCCATTCGATGATGACCGAACCGGCGATCGCGCGCATAGCCGTGCATTCCAAAATCTCTCATCAGTGTGACCTCATTAACGTAGTGAAAAGTAACCTTGTGCTGAGGTAGACGAATGAGCGGCGGGAATATTGCTAAAAAAATAAAAAAAAAGCGGCAAGTTGCACAGTTCGATGCGCAGTCAGAACAAACGCGACTAAAAACTCATTGCTAAACCGACGCCGTAGCCCCGTGTATTATCCCCGAACATATAGCGGGCGACGAGACGCGTGCGGCTGATGAACACGGGATACTGGCTGCTGTCGAGCTCCAGCCCAACTCCCAGCGAACTAAGACCGTTAAACCCAAGCTGCCCGCGCTGATCGCCCAGATACTCGGTATGCGCGCCTTCCAGCACGTAGCGCACTGGGCTTTTCAACAGCGTCCAGTCGGAAATGGGCGCCCGGCGACGCAGATACAGCCCCAGGTTTTCGGCGCTGGACTGTCCGCTGACGGCTTCCGGCGTGCTGCCAAAGGTTTGCAGGCTCATGCCGGAATAGCGCAGTTCAACATCGATATCCTGCTCTTTGGAGAACAGTTCGTAATCCAGCATCAGCGAACCACCGAGCCCGTATGCATTAAGCCGTCCACCGTCAAGAAATTTAAAGTCCGCATCCCGCTTATGCTCAATCAACCGGCTGCCGATCCGCACGTCGCTGGCCATGGTCCCCAGCATAAAGTTAAAAATGGGCCGCAGGACCAGCGTACCGCCCCACTTATCGGTATACAGATTAAAGTCCCAGCCGATGCCGCCGGTCCCGGTCAGGCTGTTCCACTTCGCCGGAATAGTGCGGCTGTCATCGCCGTTGCTCAGGACAAACTGCGGATCGTAGCGGCTGTAGCCCAGCGTTCCCTCTAAATAGATCGGATAACGTTTACTCAAGGTCGCCCCGCCGCCGAACTGGGTAATCGACAGCTGATTTTTCTCATTGGTGCCGGAGCCGATATTGAGGTCGCTGGCGGTGACGTCGGGGACGACGGTGTAGCTCATCAGCATCAGCACGGCATCGGCGCGCTGTTTTAAATGGCTACCGTCAAGAGCCAGACAGGCCGGACTGACCAGCAACAGGGCAGCAGACAGAGTGCAGGCACGTGGCAAAGAAACCATCATTTCTTATTTGAAACCTCACCCGGAGATCAAAGGGTTACCCGAAAGCCTGGGCTGACAATGAAATACTGACCTGACGAAAAATAGCGGATCGGTATGATAATTCAGTATAGCGATAGTTTTGCATCCCTCCTGGCGAGCCAACGCGCGGATTGACGTATTTTCTGCCGGCCCCTGGTCGTCCGCGCGCTCAGCCGATCGTTGCAAGGCACAGATTCAGGCGTTTTTTACCGCCAGCCAGACCGTGCGCCCGCCGCAGCATGGGTCGTTGACAACATGCTTCAGTAATTCAAAACCGTGGGTTTCCAGCAGCCGGCGATACGCTTCCGGCGCCAGGCTGGCATGATAGAGCTCGTCCCCCTCAAACCGCCCGATAGCTTCCCCATCGTGGGTCCCGCTGGTGAACATCAGCGGCGCGTGCGGACGGGCATGGGCCGCAAAGCGGGCAAACATCGCGCGCTGGGCGTCACGGGTCAGATGGAAGAAGCTGTCCCACGCCAGCAGCGCGTCAAACTGCTGCCCCAGCGCCAGGGTGCGCATATCTGCCACCATCCACCGTTGTTGCGCAAAGTCCCGGCGGCAGCGGGCAATCATCGTCGGGGAGGCGTCGATGCCGGTCACCCGATATCCCCGGCGGATAAAGTAGGCGGCGACAGGCGTGCCGTTACCGCAGCCAATATCGAGAATATGACCGTCGGGTCTCACCCGCGCAAGAAACGTATCCAGCCAGGGTTGTTCAAACAAGTGGGTTGAACGCAGTTCCGCCCAGCGTCGGGCATGGCGCTCATACAGATCGATGATCTCCTCAGCGCACGGATTATCCGGGGGAGAAGGTTCCGGGGATTGCATACGTTCGTACTCCAGGTGTTTAATATTTTTCGACCAGATGAAGTTTTACCTGGTTTCGCCCTTCTTTCTTCGCGGCATACAGCGCTTTATCGACGCGATTAAACAGCTGATCGATCTCTTCACCCTCTTGATGTTCCGCGACGCCGATACTGACCGTCACCGTACCGGCATGCTCGGGGAGATGATAACAGCTGACCGCGTGGCGAATCGCTTCTGCCATCGCCAGCGCCGGTGCGATTGACGCGCCGGGGAGAAATAATAAAAATTCTTCCCCTCCCCAGCGATAGATCTTGTCCTGAATTTTGGCAGCGGATTCAAGAATTCGGGAAATCGCCAGCAGCACCTCATCGCCTTTTTGGTGTCCGTAGCTATCATTAATCGCTTTAAAATTATCGACATCGACCAGCAGCAGGCAAAAACCGCCTGAATGAAATAATGAAGAATCAACAATACGATAAAACTCGCGTCGGTTAAGTAATCCGGTTAAAGGATCGTGAGTGGCGGCAAATTCAAGTTCTTCCTTCAGATGCACTTCTTCAGTAATGTCATGAACAATACACAGCATCAACCGTATATGGTTCAGCACCACCGGTCCGGCATAGGTCTGAACGTAGCGGAGAGAACCATCGGACAGAATATGGGTAAAATTAAGCGGCTTGTGGCCGCCGGGTAAGCTTGCCACGCTGCGCATCACGGGAAGCACGTCCCTTCCCAGAGTATTGATTTGCCAGGTATGGCGAGTGCGCATCTCATCGGCCGTATAGTTATAAAACCGCAGCGCGGCGATATTAGCATCAATAATTCGCCCGTCCTGTTCAGGGTCAATCAACAGCATCGGGGCAGAACTGGTCATAAAGAATCGCGAAAAGAAACTATTGCTGCGCCGTTTGTAAGGGTGCGCGGGGAGCGCCTTAAACGAGTCATTTTGCTGCAGGATCTTTGCCGCTTCAAAAAGAATTAATGTGTCATATTCTGCGGATTTAATCAGGGTGGTTTTACAATAAACCGGACTCAGACCTTCCGGGGTTTGAATCGTCCACACTTCGAATACTTCAGCAATATTTTTGAAGTAGTACAGATAATTCTGCAGGCTGCGTTCCGGGCAGCTGGAGAGCGTACCTTTGCGCATTTCATCCAGCGACATCGCTCCGCTGAGGGTTCTGGAAGCCTGATTACAATAGACGACTGCTTCTTTAAAAGGATGAACCACCCAAACAGGGGTGCTTAATAAATCAAAAATCATTAACTCTTTTAATAACATGCAGCCCTCCAGCGAACAGGCACCACGCTTCTGAACGACGCGCTCATCGCCAATATGGCCCAACGGCGTAGGCTAATAAGCTAATGAAATGACGTCGAAAGTTCAGACACGAGATGGAGACGCCGGAAGTATAGTTCCTTTTTGATTATGGAAAGTGTACCGGGAAAGCAAAACGGCGCTGCCGCTGACAGCAGCCGGGCATTCTCCCCGGCGCTCGCCGTTCCTGAGTTATTTCTCGATACGCTCAAGCTGGGTTTGATCCGCCCGTTCGGCGCGATCGGCCAGTCCCTGGAACTGCCCGGGGGTATAGAAGGTCTCCGGCACCGGCAGCATCTGCATGTCCTGCCCCGGATGAATTTGCAACTGACCAAGTTCTGCGAGCGAAAAGCCGTCCACCGTCTGCGGCAGAGTTAACCGCCAGGGCGTCGTCCTCTCGAACGGGACCGGCGTCGGAAGCCGATCGTCGCTCATATCGTAATTGCGTTTGAGCACCAGAAATTTATCCGGAACCCGACGCTGGCTGTTCCACCAGTCGCCATCCAGCTTGCGAAACATACTTTCCGTTTCACTACGCGGAGCCACCATCAGCTTCACCAACACCTTTTTCAGCGCGACGTCCATCGCCCGGTTATAGTCGTCAACCGAACCGGCATGGCCGTGCAAAATGACGCTGATGGCCAGCCGCGCGCCCAGCAGATTCGAATAGAGATCTTCCGGGGAAAAGGCGGAGATTTCCTCCGAAAAACCGGGAACTGACTGGAAACCATTCCACTGCGCAATTTCATGCCATTGCGCAAGTTCATAGGCCAGACGGCCTGCGAGCCAGGCGGCAATCTCATAGCGTCGGGACAGGGAAGCCGGCGGCATAAAAGCATTGAGCTGGATCCGTCTGACGCCCAGCTCCTCGCTGTAGAAAATGCGCCCCGCCTGTCCAAGATTCGGGTAAATGCGGGAGAAGAGATAAAAAGTGTTATCCGCCGTATCGCGCACGTGGGCGATATCGATAAACCCGCCGCGACGGGTATAGATCAGCCCGTTTTCCTCTTCACTCAGCCCGACAAGATTTTTTACCGCCCCCAGCGCGCTGTCGTTGTAACGATGCTTACCCAACGTATCGAGCGTCAGGACATTACCAATTTGATAGACCGGGATCGGCACCCCAATCGCTCTGACATGCAGATCATAGCCAAAAGCACAGCACGGACGCAGCGATTCCGGCGGCGCCAGCTGGCTGACCACCGGTTTGACCCGGGGAGTGGGAACGACCGGTAATACCGGATCCTTCGCGCACACCGAGAACGCGGCCGCCAGCAAAAATAACAAGCCATTACGCATTAACATCGTCTCCAGGACATAAAACGGACGCTCGCAGGCGGCATTTTGCGAGGTTAAAAACGGTATTCTCCGGCAACAAAGAAGCTATTACGTTCGTTAAAACCAAACTCGGTTAAGACGTTAAAGTTCTGCGTAATTTCATATTGCGCGCCCACCAGCATGTTCCACGGAGAAGAGAGCCGCTGCTTCACGTCAAACTTGCCCTGATCGTCTTTATTAACCGCAGCAATAAGCGGCTGGAGTTCCGGCGGCATATGCAGATCGGAGAGATTGCCTTTGAACTCCTGCTGTACGTTCTGGTACATACTGCCCACCCAGATACTTAAGTTTGACGGGCCGGCGATACCTTGCAAATTAAAGCGATAGCCAATGCGCGGCGACACGGTGGTGGCCGAGATTTTACCGTCAAGAATATCGAAGTCGGTCCGGGTATAGTTGGTATCGATCAGGCCGAACCAGTTGCCATAGCCGCCGGCGAGGGTAAACCCGGTTCCCCAGGTGGTGCCTTTAAAATCGAGCGCAAAATCAATATCCTGCAGCTGTCCGTTTTCATGGAGCCGATGCACGGATCCGGCAATAATCCGGTCGATCCCGGTATATTTTGAGGGATCGGCGTCAACGGAGACTTTTGATAACGACGATCCGCTGGTATGTCCGGCGATGCCGTAGATATTTAAGAAAGGAAACACCCACATATCCAGACGCAGGTTCTCGGTCTTGCTCTTTTGTCGCGTGTGTCCGGCATCGATAGCGAACATATCGCTCGGTATCGGGTGGTTCCCGAGCTTCAGTCCGGAAAAAGAGATACTGTCGACCAGGATATCCTGGCGAATGTTCATATAGCTTAAATTGACCCCGAAAGGCAGCGGAATGGAGTATCCACGCGCCCTTGCCTCATCACCCCAAATCGGAAAATAGCTGTCGTTGCTGCTGCCGGAACTGTCGGTCGTGCTGGCCCCCCAGGCGGTGCCCGACGTTAACAACAACGTAAGTACGGTTTTAGTCCATCTCATTTTTTTCTCATCTGACCTTAAAGTCCGGAACCTACATTAAAATAAAGCGCCTGTTCATGTTCGCTGAAGGCAATATCAATCCCCGTATGTAATCCATACTGGCGCGCTATCAGGTAGCGAAACCCTGTCCCCCACGCCACTTCGGTTTGCTCCCACAATGAATGGGCCTCGTCAGCGGCGCTGCCGATACCGACGAACCCTTGCAGGATCCAGCGCGGCTGAAATTCCCAGGCAAGCTGGGTCTGCGCCGTACTGACATAATCCCCCTGATAGCGGTAACGAGAAATCCCGCGTAATTCGATATAAGGGCGTGCCATTGGCGTCAGGCGCTTATCATGGTGGGTCAACGACTGATAGTTGCCAGCCACGGCGAGCGTCAGCGTGCGACTGAGCGGGATATAGTATTTCCCATCGACAGAGAACTGATCGTAATGATAGTCGCCACCTAACAATGAACGGAAAAATCGATATTCGCTTTGTACCGATAACCCCTTCTCAGGATAGAAAAAATTATCCGTAGTGTCATATTCCGCCACCACGCCCAGCGCCGATGATGCACTCTCCTGACCCAGCACCTGCTGCCATACCCGATTAACGACCGGGTTATCGGCGGAAACGTCGGTTTTCGCATACACCTGAGAGGCCCCGACAAATACCGGCGTGTCGCCTACGCGAAACAGCAGTTTTTGCAGACCTCCATAGCCGCGGGTCTGCGAATGGATAGCGGTATTTTTGTTAAAACTGGTCAATCCGTCGGAATAGATATCCAGTTTAATATTGGCGTAGCCCAGCAGCAGCAGATAGCGGATACGGTCATTATTCCAGGTATGCCGGTGGCCGCCGCCGATAAACCAGGTCCCGTTCTGCGTTCCACCGCCGCCAAAAGCGGTGATCGGCGGCGGAATAAAATGATCGCCATCCCGCGTCCCTTTACCGTGCAAAAAGAGACCAAACAGCCCCCCGCCGTAGCCCACCGCCGGCTCGGTTATCACCATAGGCACCGGAAGAAACCCGTACTGGTTATCCTGGAGATAGCGGCTCATATCCAGCATGCCATCTTCGGGATCGAACAGATCGGCGCCAACGGCGGGAAGGGAAAGCGGCACGATGAGCGCCAGCAATAAGGTCGGTAGCGAAAACTTCATGCACTCTCCGGCGCCGTGATGGGTTCTGAATGCCCATGTGGCTGAAGAATAATGGGTTTCATGGTAATGAAAATATATCCTATGGTGCCATGAACTACCAATTTTCGGCCGGCGGTTTTTTTTAATTCTGGACAAATTAGCCAGTTAAAAACGCATAGAAAGCCAATGGTCTACGGCGAAAATATGCTGGCGCTGAGTTTTTAGCCATCATGGTAAGTGACGGTGTCACATATTCAGATACCAATTCGCCCGCGGCCGGGATTGTAATCAAAAAGTGAATGCCGTATAACATGGCGCAACCGAGGGGTGTCCCGTGAGGGCTGAGATGGCGTAAGCCGAACCCTTTGAACCTGATCTGGGTCATGCCAGCGAAGGGACGGGTCGGCAATTTTGCCAGTTTACCGCCATTGCCTGTTCATACTTCCGCACACCCGGATCTCCCCCGTAATCAGGAGGTCCTGTGATTCTGCCGATCTTTACCCAGGGTATTTATGGTCGTCTGCGCCAGCAGGCGGGAGGCGACTGGGAACAGTACGTTGCCCATCCTTTTCTCCGCCAGCTTGCCGACGGTACCTTGCCCGAACGCGCCTTCCGACGCTATCTGACTCAGGACTACCTGTTCCTGATCCACTTTGCCCGTAGCTATGCCCTGCTGGTCAGCAAACTGCGCACGCTCCCGGAGATGCGCGCCGCGGCCGCCTCAATGAACGCGATTCTTGGCGAACTGCCGCTGCACGTCGGCTATTGCGCGGGCTGGGGGCTGGACGAAGCGACAATGGCCGCCGAAAGCGAAGCGCCGGAGACGGTAAACTACACCCGCTACGTGCTGGATATCGGTCATTCCGGCGATGCGCTCGATCTGCTGGTGGCGCTGATGCCCTGCGTGGCTGGCTATGCGGAAATCGGCCTCGGACTGCTCCACAATCCGGCCACCCGGCTCACCGACAACCCCTATGCCTCCTGGATCCGTAACTACGGCGATGCGGGCTATCTCGACGGTGTCACGGCGGCTATCGGCCTGCTGGAGCGTGTCTGGCAGCAGCGCGGCGCCGAATCGCGCATCGCAGAGCTGGGTGCCATCTTCACCACCGCCACCCGTCTGGAAGCCAACTTCTGGCAGATGGGACTGAATGCCGCGGCGGTCGCTCAGTGACGGCTCCGACTATCGCGGTGCGGGAATTAAGTCTGCGCTTCGGCTCACGGGTCATTTTTGACAAGTTGTCGTTTGATATTCCCGCTGGACAGTGGATTTCGCTGCTGGGCGCCAGCGGTGCCGGCAAAACCAGCCTGCTGCGAATTATCGCCGGACTGGCTGCCCCCACTCACGGTCAGGTTCAGGCCAGCGACGGTCGCCCGCTGGCCCCTCGTCTGGCCTGGATGGGGCAAAAGGACCTGCTCTATCCGTGGCTAAGCGTGCGCGACAATGTAGCGCTTGGCGCCCGCCTGCGCGGAGAGCGCGTCGATCGGCAGCGGGTTGCGAGGTTATTAGAGCAGGTGGGACTCAGCCACTGCGCCGACGATCGTCCGGCGTCGCTCTCCGGCGGCATGCGTCAGCGGGCGGCGCTGGCGCGCACGCTGTATGAAGATCGGCCGATCGTGTTAATGGATGAGCCTTTTTCGGCGCTGGACACCCTTACCCGCACGCGTATCCAGACGCTGGCAGCGGAACTGCTGACTCAGCGTACGGTGGTGTTGATTACCCACGATCCGATGGAAGCCTGCCGGCTCAGCCATCGCCTGCTGGTGCTCTCGCCGCCGCCCGGCGGCATTGATGACTCCCATCATCTGACGGGGAAACCGCCGCGGGCGCCGGACGATCCGGCGCTGCTGAGGGGACAAGCCGCGCTACTGCAACAGTTGATGAGGGCCAACGGATGAGAGGGAAACTTTTCCGCGGCGGCGTGGTGTTCTGCGGCCTGCTGGTGTTTTGGTGGCTGCTCAGTAACAGCGGCATTCCGGCGTTCCTGCTGCCGTCGCCATCGGCGGTGGCCGCCGCCCTGTGGAACAACCGCAGCTGGCTGAGCTGGCACACGCTGGTTACTTTGAGCGAGATCCTCAGCGGCCTGACTCTCGGGGTACTGCTCGGCGTGGTGTTGGCCCTGTGCATGATGATCTCGCCGCGCCTACAGCGCTGGCTGATGCCGCTGGTGCTGACCAGTCAGGCGATTCCGGTTTTCGCCCTCGCCCCGCTGCTGGTGCTGTGGTTTGGCTTCGGGATGAGCGCCAAAGTGATGATGGCGGTTCTGGTGATTTTCTTCCCCGTGACGTCGGCATTTTTTGACGGCCTGCGGCGGGTCAATCACGACTACCTCGATCTGGCGCGTACGATGGGCGCCTCGTCAGGGGCGCAGCTGCGACATGTTCGCCTGATGGCCGCCCTGCCGGCGCTGGGTTCCGGCCTGCGCATGGCCGCGGCCGTAGCGCCAATCGGCGCGATCATCGGCGAATGGGTCGGTTCTGCCGAAGGACTGGGCTATGTGATGCTCAATGCTAATGCGCGCATGCAAACCGATGTCTGCTTTGCGGCGCTGTTTATTTTAGTGCTGCTGACCATTCTGCTATGGCTGGCAGTGGATGCTCTATTACACCGGCTGATCAACTGGACACCGGAATAAGGAATAATCATGCATAAACCCGTTTTCACCGCCATCACATTAACCGCGCTTATCAGCGGACAGGCGATGGCCAACGAGAAGCTGACCCTGGTGCTGGACTGGTATATTAACCCGGACCATGCGCCGATTATGGTGGCGGAACAGATTGGCGCCTTTAAAGCGCAGGGCCTGGACGTGAAGATTGTCCCGCCGTCTGACCCGGCCCTGCCGCCGCGTCTGGTGGCCGCCGGCCAGGCGGATCTGGCTATCACCTATCAGCCGCAGGTGCACTTTTTCGCCGATGAGGGGCTGCCGCTGGTGCGGGTCGGTACGTTGATTAACTCGCCGTTGAACACGATCATCGCTCTGGATAAGCGCATCAAAACCCCCGCGGATCTGAAAGGGAAAAAAGTCGGCTATTCGGTTAGCGGTATCGAGCAGGCTACGCTGGCGACTATGGCGCAACATGACCATATCGATCCGCAAAGCATCAAGCTGATTAACGTCAATTTCCAGTTGACCAGCGCCCTGCTGGCCGGCCAGGTTGATGCGGTGATTGGCGGCTATCGTAATATTGAAGCGCTGGAGCTCAAGCTGCAGGGTAAAGATCCGCAGGTGATGAATGTCGAAGATTTCGGCGTTCCGGCCTACGACGAGCTGGTGATTGTCGCCAACCGCGATGAAATTCATGCGGCCAAAATCAAAAAGTTCCTCGTCGCGCTGCAGGAGGGAGTGGCCTATCTGCGCGCGCATCCGCAGGAAACCTGGCAGGCTTTTGCCGCCGCTCATCCGGAGCTAAATACCGAGCTGAACCAGCAGGCCTGGCAGCAGACGGCCCCCCTGTTTGCCGACCATCCCGCGGCGCTGGATAAGGCCCGCTACGAAGCTTATGAACAGTTTTTATATAACAACAAGTTGGTTAAAAAAATCACACCTTTAACTCATTATGCGGTCGAACTGGATTGAGTAACCATACGGCTGACGGAAGAATTTCCGTCAGCTACTTTAGCGAAGCGGTAATAAAACCCGGCGCTTTCCCTCACTAAGAATTACACTTTTAATGGTTTTATAACACTTTAAATAAATCATATAAATCAAAGCATTACCATTGGTTTTCGTTGTGTAAAAATAACGTAAAAATACCTCAATAAATAAAACATTGAATGACGATTTAAAAAGCCATATATTGTGCGCGCTTTATGAATGGCGATTCATTTTCTAAAACCAATTATTCAACCAGTGTTCAACCGTAACGCTGGTTGTGGGAGTGATATGATGACGGATAAAGTCCGTATTGATACTTTAAGTGCAGATTTATTGGACGCTAACAACGAAACCTTTTTGGCCCGTCAGGCTGAATTCGAATCGAACGTCAGGAGTTACCCGCGCAAGCTGCCGCTGGCTATCGCAAAAGCGGAAGGCGTGTGGTTAACCGATGCGGATAACAAACAGTACCTGGATTGCCTTGCCGGTGCTGGTACCCTCGCTCTTGGTCACAACCACCCTGATGTGCTGCAAAGCATCCAAAGTGTCATTACCAGCGGCTTGCCGTTACATACGCTCGATCTGACTACCCCGTTAAAAGATCGCTTCTCCGAATACCTGCTCTCATTACTGCCGGGAGAAGGTAAAGAATACTGCCTGCAGTTCACCGGCCCGTCCGGCGCTGACGCCGTAGAAGCGGCCCTGAAGCTGGCGAAAAAATACACCGGTCGTTCTTCGGTGATTAGCTTCTCCGGCGGCTACCACGGTATGACCCACGGCGCGCTGTCGGTAACCGGCAACCTGTCACCGAAAGAAGCCGTCAACGGCATGATGCCAGAAGTGCAGTTTATGCCGTATCCGCATCAGTACCGCTGCCCGCTGGGTATCGGTGGCGAAGCGGGCGTGAAAGCGCTGACCTACTACTTCGAAAACCTGATCAACGACGTGGAAAGCGGCGTGCGTAAACCGGCGGCGGTCATTCTCGAAGCCGTTCAGGGCGAAGGCGGCGTGAACCCGGCTCCGGTTGAGTGGCTGCAGCGCATCCGCAAAGTGACTCAGGAACACGGCATTCTGCTGATCATCGACGAAGTTCAGGCTGGCTTTGCCCGTACCGGTAAGCTGTTTGCCTTCGAACACGCCGGCATTGAGCCGGACATCATCGTGATGTCGAAAGCCGTCGGCGGCGGTCTGCCGCTGGCCGTTCTGGGTATCAAGAAGCAGTTTGACGCCTGGGAACCGGGCCACCATACCGGCACCTTCCGTGGCAACCAGCTGGCGATGGCCACCGGGCTGACCACCCTGCGTCACCTGAAAGACAACGACATTGCCGGCAAAGTGGCCGCGCAGGGCGAATGGCTGAAAGGCAAACTGGCCGATATGCAGAAGCGTTTCCCGGTCATGGGTCACATTCGCGGTCTGGGTCTGATGATCGGTATTGAGATCGTGAACCCGAATGGCGAGCAGGATCATATGGGCTGCTACCCGGCTGACGGCGCGCTGTCCGCCCTGCTGCAGAAGAAATGTTTCGAAGCGGGCCTGATCCTCGAGCGCGGTGGCCGTGGCGGCTGCGTACTGCGTCTGCTGCCGTCGCTGCTGATCAGCAACGCCGAGCTGGAAATTTTCCTCGACAAATTTGAACAGGCCATGCTGGCCGCCGGTGTCAAACCGGTCTGAGTGGAGCGAGTGACCGCAATGTCCAAATTGAATCCGATTCTTGCTGGTTCGCCGCAAAGTATTGAGGCTTATCAGCAGGCGATCGCCCAGACCAGCCAGGCCGTCGCGCAATGGTTGCAGCAGCCTGAGATGTATCAAGGTAAAAGCGTCGCCGAACTGCGTGAGCGCATTACCCTTGAGTTCACCGAGCAGGGTCTGGGTAACCAGGCGGCGATTGAACGTGCGATCGAGTACTTCCTGAAAGACAGCCTGTCGGTACATCACCCGCAGTGCGTGGCGCATCTGCACTGTCCGAGCCTGGTCGTTAGCCAGGCGGCGGAAGTACTGATTAACGCGACCAACCAGAGCATGGACTCCTGGGACCAAAGCCCGTCGGCGACCATCATTGAGATGAAGCTGATCGAATGGCTGCGTGCTCAGGTCGGTTACCCGGCCGGCGACGCCGGCGTCTTCACCAGCGGCGGCACCCAAAGCAACCTGATGGGGCTGATGCTGGCGCGCGACGCCTTCTTCGCTCGTCAGGGGCACTCTATCCAGCAGGACGGTCTGCCGGGTGACGTGCGTCAGTATAAAGTGCTGTGCTCTGAAAATGCCCACTTCTCGGTGCAGAAGAACATGGCGCTGATGGGCCTCGGCTACCGCGCCGTGACGCTGGTGAAAACCGACGAATTCGCGCGGATGGACGTCGCTGACCTGAAAGCGAAAATCGCCGAAGCGCAGGCTAACGGCGAGCAGATCATGGCGATCGTCGCCACCGCCGGCACAACCGACGCAGGCGCTATCGACCCGCTGCGTGCTATCGCCGGCGTGGCGGCAGAACATCAGATCTGGCTGCACGTGGATGCGGCATGGGGCGGTGCACTGCTGCTCTCCGAGCAGTACCGCGACTATCTGGACGGCATTGAGTGCGTGGACTCCATTACCCTGGACTTCCACAAGCAGTTCTTCCAGACCATCAGCTGCGGCGCGTTCCTGTTAAAAGACGCACGCCACTACGAGCTGATGCGCTACCAGGCGGCCTATCTGAACTCCGAGTTCGATGAAGAACACGGCGTGCCGAATCTGGTCTCCAAATCGCTGCAGACCACCCGTCGCTTCGATGCGCTGAAGCTGTGGATGGGGCTGGAAGCGCTGGGCCAGAAACAGTACGCGGCGATCATCGATCACGGCGTGACCATGGCGAAAAAGGTGGCGGAATACGTTAAATCTCAGCCGACGCTGGAACTGGTCATGCAGCCGCAGCTGGCGAGCGTGCTGTTCCGCTCTCGTCCGGCGCAGATGGCCGGCAGCGATGATGCCGCTATCGCCCTGCTCAACCAACGCGTTGGGGATGCGCTGCTCGACTCCGGTCGTGCAAACGTCGGCGTGACCGAGCACAACGGCATGACCTGCCTGAAGCTGACGCTGCTGAACCCGATCGTGACACTTGAAGACGTGAAGGTGCTGCTGAATCTGGTGGAACGCACCGCGCAGGAATTGCTGGCGAAGTAATATCCTTGAGCGGGACGGTGGTTGACTACCGCCCCGCTCAACAATCCTCGCCATGAAACTTGTTGGTAAAAGCCGATAACTTAGCTTATCGGCTTTTTTATTTCTGTCTGCGGAGCAGGTATAAGTGACACCGTCACGATTTGAGTGATGAGCGGGCCACTGATAACCTGTCAACGTCTGCCACTGGCCGCTTCAGCGCAACGCCAGCGGGACTATTACCCCACTCAGGCTTTCGCCTCTTGTAACAGCTGCTGGATCATTTTCTCCTGCTGCGCGTAGTCCCCTTCGCCAAAAGCGGTGTAGCGCAGCTTCCCCCTGGCATCAAACAGATAATGTGCCGGCCAATACTGGTTGCCAAAGGCGTTCCAGATAGCGTAACCGTTGTCCGCGACGATCGGATACGGCAGCTGCCATTTTGCCACCGCGTCACGCAGCGCCGGCAACGAGCGTTCCCACGGGTATTCCGGCGTATGCACCCCCACGACCAGCAGCCCGGCGGCGCGATATTTGTTCGCCCACGCGCGTACATACGGCAAGGTGTGCTGGCAGTTAATACAATCCCGGGTCCAGAAATCGATCAGAACCACCTTCCCCTGCAGGTCGGCCGGGCGCAGCGGCTGGCTGTTGATCCATGCGCTACCGCCGAGCAGCGCGGGTATATCGCTGGTTGGTTGTGGCGCGACAACCGGTTGTAGTACCGTTGTCTGCGCCCGCTGCGGCAAGCTGGCGCTCAGACGTTGCTCCAGCGACTGCGTCAGACCATTTGCGCCTTGCAGGTAGCGGTCCGCTCCGCTGGCAATCAATGTCACCGAGGCGAGGATCGCCCCTCCCGCCAGCTGACGCAGCCGCTGGCTAAAGGCCAGCCCGCGATGCAGACGCGCCACCAGCTTTGAGCCCAACCACCACAGCAGCGCCAGCATCAGGGCGCAACCGCTGCCGTAGGCGGCCAGCAGCAGGCCCGTGGTCACCGACTGGCCGTTAAGAAACGCAAAGCTAAGGATTGCCCCCAGTACCGGCCCGGCGCAGGGCGCCCACAGCAGCCCGATGGCCAGCCCCGCCAGCAGCGCCGAGAATCCGCCGGCATGGCGATAGCTGCGATCGTTGATACGGTTGCCCAGCGCCACCAGCGGTGAAGCAAGCCGTTGGGCGACGCGTTGCGAGAGCAGGCTCAGCCCCACCAGCGCCAGAAAAATCAGCGCCAGCCAGCGCCCGGCCAGGGTCAGACTGACGATGCCGCTGCTGGCCAGCGTCACCAGTAGCGACATCCCGGTAAACATCAGCACCATCCCGCCAAGCAGGAGCAGCAGATGGCTGCGTTTACCGCGAAGGTTAGCAAAGATGAGTGGGATCACCGGTAAAGTACACGGACTCAGCAGCGTCAACATACCGCCGAAAAAAGCGATCGGAAGAGACATCATATTCACCTCGTTATCAACATGCGGCCGGTCATGGCCGCAGGCGTATTACATCAGGCGAATGTCGTTATAAAGTGTCTGAATTTACGGGTTTTTGTCTCTTAAGTTGTCTGTCTCAGCGCGAGATACAGACGGATACAAAACGGCGGAGTCGAGACGAATAATCGCCTCTAATCCCCCTTCCGGGCGGTTCCCCAGGCGAAGCGTTCCCGGCATCTGGCTGGTCAGCTGCGCGGCGATCGCCAGGCCGAGCCCGGTGCCGCCGGTTTCGCGGTTGCGCGAATTTTCCAGGCGAAAGAATGGTTGCAGCACCTCCTCCAGGCTCGCTTCCGGGATCCCCGGACCGTTATCCATCACCTGAATGATGGGGTCGCCATTCATTGCATAGCTCAACCGAATATCGACCCGCTCAGCGAACTTTAAGCCATTATCGATCAGATTGGTCATGATTCGGCGCAGCGCCTGAGGCTGTGTCAGCACGACGCGCCCCTCTTCGGCGGGGATAAAGGCAACCGGTCTGCCGACATCGGCATAATCCAGGGCGATGCTGTCCAGAAACGCGTTCAGATCGAGGCGTTGGCGCTTCTCTTCCAGCGGCTGCGCCGAGCGGGCAAAAGCAATCCCTTCCCTGACCAGACGACTCATATTGTCGAGGTCCTGCAGGAGTTTATCGCGCAGTTCCGGCGCGTCGGTCATTTCCAGTCGCAGCTTCATGCGCGTAATCGGCGTCTGGAGATCGTGGGAAATTGCCGCGAGGATCCGCGCGCGTTCCTGTAGATGGTCGCGAATGCGCGTCTGCATCGCGTTGAACGCCCGGGCGGCGTGCTGTACTTCCACCGGCCCCTGTTCCGCCATCATGCCTGGCGCGCTGTTCGCCGGTTGCAGGGCGTCAATCGCGCGGGTAAAGCGCGTCATCGGACGCACAACCTGGCGCACGGCATACCAGGCGCACGCCAGCAGCAGCAGGAACTGGACGATCAGCACCGCCGGGAGCCAGCGGGCAATCGCCGGCAGCCGCGGCCATAAATCAATGCTCAGCGGCGCTCCGTCATGCAGGGTGATATGTGCCTGAATATGTTCACGCGGACCGGGCACCGCAATAATGCTGACCGGATAGCTGCCGCTCAGCGCTTCCTGCAGAGAACGCACCGCATCGCGGGAACGCCAGCTGTCAGGATAGTGTCCGCTGACGCCGGCGGACAACCGGTAGCGATAGTTGCCACGCGCCAGCCGCGCCAGCCACTGCGGACGCTCGGCGGCGGGAAGTCGGTCAAGGATCGCCACGCTGGTTGCCACGTCGTACTCCAGGTTTCCCAGCATCACGCTGCGGGCGCTGCTCATCCGCTCATACAGCAGCAGCGAAAGGGTCAGGGCATTAGCCAGCAGTAAGGTGAAGAAAATCATCAGCATCAGCCGTGACCGCAGAGAAGCGGGCCACAGCCTCATTCGCGGACCTCGCGAATGGCAACCGGGACCGCGAGGACATACCCTTCGCTACGCACGGTTTTGATGTAGGCCGGTTCGCGGGCATCTTCCCGCAGCCGCTGGCGTAAGCGGCTCACCAGCAGATCGATGGAGCGCTCAAACAGCTCGGCATCGCGTCCCTGGGTCAGGTTCAGCAGCTGGTCGCGGTTGAGCACCCGCTGGGGATGGTCGAGAAAAACCCGCAGCAGTCGGTATTCTGCCCCGCTCAGCGCGACGATAGTGCCGTCATTATCCAGCAGATGACGTGCGGAGGTATCCAGTTGCCAGTCGCCAAACGCAATCAGCCTGCCGGCTTCGGTAATTTGCAGATTGGGTGGCAGCGCGCGCGTGCGCCGCAGGATCGCTTTAATCCGCGCCAGCAGCTCCCGGGCGACGAAGGGTTTGACCAGGTAGTCATCGGCGCCCATTTCCAGACCCAGAATACGGTCGCTGTCGTCGGTGCGGGCGGTTAACATCAGAACCGGGATATTTTGCTGACCGTGGCTACGCAGCTGGCGACAGAGGATCAGGCCATCCTCGCCGGGAAGCATAATATCGAGGACAATCAGATCCACATGATGACCCTGCAGCACTGACCACATCGCTTTACCATTTGCAGCACCCGTGGCGCGGTATCCCGACTTATTCAGATAATCGGTCACCAGTTCACGAATATCGCGGTCGTCATCGACAACCAGAATATGGTCAATATGTTCCACCGCAGGCTCCGTCGTGAATGAATGCAACTCAACAAGAATATGCGCTGTTGCCGGAAGCGCAACTCGCCGCCTCCGGCGCACGCGCTACAGACGGTCGGCATCGACCACCGCTTTAACAAAGTCGGCGGGATCTTCCTGCGGTAGATTGTGACCGATGTTGCCGGTTAAGGTCCGGTGCTCATATTTGCCGCTAAATTTCGCCCGATAGCTCTCCGGCGTCGGGTGCGGCGCACCGTTGTTGTCGCCCTCAAGCGTAATGGTCGGGACGGCAATCGTCGGCAGCAGCGCCAGTTTCTGTTCATAGGCGGCATATTTCTGTTCGCCTTTATCGATGCCCAGCCGCCAGCGATAGTTACTGATGGTCACGGCAACATGGTCCGGGTTTGTCAGCGCTTTGGCGCTTTGCGCAAATTCGGCTTCGCTGAAGGCCCAGCCCGGCGAGGCCTGATGCCAGATCAGCTGCGCAAAATCGCGCGTATTCTGCCGATAGCCCGCCTCGCCGCGCGCGGTGGCGAAATAAAACTGATACCACCAGGAGAGTTCCGCCTGCGGCGGCAGCGGCCTGGCGCCGATTTGCTGGCTGCCAATCAGATACCCGCTCACCGAAACCAGCGATTTAACCCGCTCCGGCCACAGCGCCGCCATGATATCGGCGGTACGCGCCCCCCAGTCAAAACCGGCCACATCGGCCTGTTTTATCTGCAAGGCGTCCATCAGGTGAATAATATCTGCCGCCATCGCCGACGGCTGTCCGTTGCGCGGCGTCTTCGCAGAGAGAAAACGGGTGGTACCATATCCACGCAGATACGGCACGATAACGCGGAACCCTTTTTGCGCTAACGCGGGTGCCACTTTCTCATAGCTATGAATATCATACGGCCAGCCGTGCAGCAGGATAACCGGCTGACTGTCGCGCGGACCGATATCGACATAGCCGATATTCAGATCGCCGGCCTGAATCTGTTGAACATGATCGAATACACCGGCATCGTCCGCCGCACAAACGCTGGCTGACCACAGAGCCGACAGCGCCAGCATCAGCGCACTACCGTTACGGACCCGAGATAAACTGTTCATAAAGCCACCTGTTAACTGAAAGAGAAGAGCGTACCCAGACAGTTAACCCGCGTTTTGTATACGGCATATGCGCAGAATGGCGGGGTTTTGTATCGCGATGTATTGCTCCCCCGGCAGATACATTGTGATACAGACGGAAGGCGCGCTGTGCGGGCCAACGCTTTACGTTAAGCCCTCAGCGGCCTGTTAAGCATGTGCAACGTCCGGCTCCAGATAGTTGGCCACAAAGCGGGTTAATATTCCCGCCGCGACCGGACACGCCTCCACCTTATCCAGCAGTTGCCGGGGATCGATCCCCTCCGTTCGCAGCACGTCATCACGATAGTGGATCAATGAACGCGCAATTTCAGGGGTAAATTCCGGATGGAACTGTGTGGACAGCGCATGGCGGGTATAGCGCACTATCTGGTGGGGATCGTGCGCTGAAGCGGCCAGCACCGTCGCATCCGGCGGCAGCCTGACGACCGTTTGCAGATGGCTGAGGTGCGCGGGGAAATGGGCCGGCCGGTCGCTGAGCAACGGGTCCGTTCGTCCGGCAGCGGAAAGCGTAATCGCCTTGCATCCCGTTTCACGTCCTGCCGGATGGTACGCCACCTCGCCGCCGAGCGCGTCGGCCATCAGCTGATGACCGTAGCAGATACCAAATAACGGCATCTCTACCGCCATCGCCGAACGGATCCACGCGGCGGTTTTCTCGCTCCACGCCAGCCGATCGGTGACCATCGCCCATGACCCCGTCATTACCGCCACGGTCTGGCTATCCGGATCGGGCAATGTTTCCCCCGCATAGACACGCACGGTGGCGATCTGCTGACGCCAGGGGGCAAGCAGCCGGCCAAACCACTGCGGAAGATCGCCATGTTCGGCCTCAATTTCCGCCGGCGGCGCGCCGGTCTGCACAATAAGAAGTTTGTTTCTCAACGCCATAGCCCGTTACCCTTCGATGCTTTCTACAGTCCTTTCACTATGGAGAAAGGCGGCTGTTTCGACAAATAACCAATCTCTATGAGTGACACCATGCGGGAATAAGCGCTGCAGAGAAAAAAGCCAACCTCGCCCGGCCAGCACAACACCGGGCGATACTCTCCTGTTCTACTGCGCGTCGGCGCTGTCTATCTGCGGAACGCTGGCCTCAGCCCCCTGTGCGACATCAGGCGCGTTGGCCGGATCAAAGATGTGGTCAAGGATAGCGCGCGCCGTTGGCCCGGCGACAACACCCTCGCCGCCGCCGTTTTCCAGAATCAGCGCCATCGCCACCTTTGGATGCTGATACGGAGCAAACAAGGTATAGAAAATATGATCGCGGAGTCTGACCGGGATCATCTTCGCATTGTAGGTCTGATTCTCTTTCAGGCTGAAGACCTGCGAGGTACCGGATTTCGCGGCAATCTGGTACGGCGCGGTATGAAACAGTTTATAACCGGTGCCATTAGGCAAGTTAGCCATGCCGTACATCCCGTTGCGCACGATGCCCCAGTACGGCGATTTCGGGTCGCCCACCTGCGGCGTATTATCCGGCGGCTGATAGCGTTCAACCTTATTGCCGCGCTTCATGGAATAGAGCAGATGGGGATTTTTTACCTTGCCGTTGTTGAGCAGCGTCGTCAGCGCCTTCACCATCTGGACTGGCGTGGCGATCCAGTAGCCCTGGCCGATGCCGACCGAAATGGTGTCCCCCTGATACCACGGTTTTTTATGCACCTTCTGCTTCCACTCGCGGCTCGGCAACACCCCGGCATACTCTTCATTCAAATCAATCCCCGTTAACTGCCCGTAGCCAAACTTGCTCAGCCAGCTGTGAATGCGGTCAATGCCCATTTCGAAGGCCACCTGATAGAAGAAGGTATCCGCCGACTCCTCAATCGCCTTGGTGACATTCAACATCCCGTGACCGGTTTTCAGCCAGTCGCGGTAGCGGCGCTGGGTGCCGGGCAGTGTCCAGGTCGGCGCGCCGAAAAAGGTGGTGGTGGGCGTAATCACGCCAGCGGAAAGTGCCGACAGCGCCATATAGGGTTTTACCGTCGATGCCGGCGGATAGAGCCCCTGGGTCACGCGGTTAATCAGCGGGCGGTCCGGGTTATCGAGCAGAGAACGGTACGCCTTATAGCCAATCCCCTTCACGAAGGGATTTGGGTCATAGCTGGGACTGGAGACCATCGCCAGCACGCCGCCGTCGCGTGGATCAACCACCACCACCGCCGCGCGCTGCCCCTTCAGTACCCCTTCAATATACTGCTGTAAATGCAGATCCAGCGTCAGGTAGATATTCTTCCCGGCTACCGGCGGCACCTCTTTGAGCAGGCGCACCACGCGACCATGGTTATCGACTTCCACCTCCTGATAACCGGTCATGCCGTGGAGCTCTTTTTCGTAATAGCCTTCGATGCCCTGCTTGCCGATATTATGGTCCGCAGCATAGTTTTCCGCCTCGCCGTTTTTGTCCAGGCGTTGCAGGTCGCTGTCGTTGATTTTCGATACATAGCCGACCACGTGCGCCAGCTGGGCGCCGTAGGGGTAGTCACGCTGCTGGTAGCTCTCCACCGTGACGCCCGGAAAACGGAACTCGTTGACCGCAAATCGCGCCACTTCAACATCGCTCAGGGCCGACTTCAGGGTCACCTGCTTGTAGCGACTGTTGTGGTGCATATCGTCGCGGAAACTGGCGATATCATCGGGGCTCAAATCCACGATCGGTGTCAATGCGTTCAGCAATGCGGTCATATCGGGAATTTTGCTCGGGATCACCTGCAGGCGGTAGAGGGTGATGTTCTGTACCAGCGGGATACCGTTGCGATCGAAAATAAGCCCACGGCTTGGCGCGATAGGCAGCATTTTTATGTCATTCTGATTCGATCGGGTCTGATAGAAATCGTGCTGCTTAACCTGTAAACGGTAGAGGTTAAAAATCAGCACGCCAAAGCAGACCACCACCAGTAGAAACGCGATCGCGGCACGACGAATAAACAGCATCTCTTCCGCTGAGTGATCGCGAATTTCATCTCTCAATAGGGTCATTAGCGGCAATTCACTTGAGTTTGCATAAAAGGCGAAAAAAAGAAAAAGCGCAGCAGAATAGCGTTATCGACGCGTCAGCCCTACAGAAAGGTTGCTAATGATTTAGCAGAAATGTTTCAGCATGTTAGATACCCGGCAGGCGCCAGCACAAACCCGGGGGATGAAATGAGTGTGACATTGTCACAAAAAGGCCTCTGCCCGGTTAAGGCAGAGGCCCCGGGGTCAGCCGCGGGTCAGCCAGGCCCGCCAGCCTCCGTAGCCGGTAATGTCGGTAGCCCCCTGCAGACCGTACCCTTCGCAGATAAAACCGCTCAGCCAGCGTCCGTCGGACAGTTCGACCTTGCCCAGCCCCAGCGGTGTGGGAATGGCCGCCAGCAGCGAGCCCAGCTCCGACGAGGGCAGCTCCCAGACCTCCACGGCGATGGCCGCGCCGTCGTTTTCATCACGCACCATCCCTGGACGACGTCCGTCGGCCAGGGCATACAGCCGATAGCATGGAGCGCTCTGCATGGCCGTCAGCAGACGCCCGCCCCGCTCCCGCAGCTGCCCGTTCAGCGCCAGGCCATCAAGATGGGCGCCACAGACCACCAGCGGCATACGATCGTGGCTCCCGGTGGCGGCAGGCAACGATGCGGCCAGCAGATTCCCGCCGACCAGCGGCAGTGGCTGTACGCGCTGGAACGCGTCGGCCACACCGAGAAGGTACTGGTCGGTGAAAGCCCGGCCAAACAGGGTGACGCCGGAGGGCAATCCGTTTGCCAGAAAACCGACCGGCACATTCACCGCCGCATAATCCAGCAGGTTCATAAAGTTGGTGTAGTAGCCAAGATCGGCATTTCGCTGCACCGGCTCGGCCTCCAGTTCGGCCAGCGTCACCGGGCGCGGACAGGTCGGCGTCAGCACGCAGTCCAGCGTCTCCAGCAACGCGTCACACTGCGCCTTGTACGCTTGCAGCTGGTACATTGCGCGGAATGTGGCCACGGCATCGGTATCCGGCGCTTTCGCCAGCACCTCGCGAATCACCGGCAGCACCGCCTCAGGCTGCTGCGTAATCAATGGTTCCACCACCGCATAACGTTCTGCGACCCACGGGCCGTCGTACAGCAGGCGCGCGGCGGCAAGAAACGGCGTCATATCGAGGTTGACCGGCACGCCACCAAGGGCTATCAGCCGTGCTTTCGCCTGCATAAACTGTGACTCGCTCTGCGCACAGCCAAGGAAATTCAGCGTCTGCGGCACGCCGAAGCGAAATCCCGGCGTCGGGGCGCCAAACGCCTGACGGCTGTTCCACTGCGGGTTGCGGCGACTGTAGGCATCTCGTGGATCCAGCCGTGCGGTCAGGGCCAGCAGCCGGCTGGCCTCGTCGGCGGTGGCGGTAAAGAATGTCGTACAGTCGAGGGTCCGGCAGGCCGGCACCACCCCGGCGGTAGAGATAAGTCCCTTGCTGGCCTTCAGTCCCACCAGGTTATTGAGCGAAGCCGGGACCCGCCCGCTGCCGGCGGTGTCGGTTCCGAGGGCGAAGCTGGCCACTCCGAGCGCGACAGCCAGCGCGGAACCGGCGCTGGATCCACCGGAGGGATAGTCCGCATGATACGCGTTTCGGCAGCGGCCGTAGGGCGAACGCGTTCCGTTCAGGCCGGTGGCAAACTGATCGAGATTGGTTTTGCCGACCGGGATAGCGCCGAGGGCAATCAGCTGGGCCACGATAGTGGCATCCTCAGTCGCGGTGCGGGCGAAGGCCGGACAGGCGGCGGTGGTGGCAATTCCCGCAAGATCGATATTATCTTTGATGGCAAACGGCACGCCGTACAGCGGTAGCGTCTCCGGCGCAACCGTATCCAGCGCCGCCAGCCAGGGCTCCTGCTCATCCGCCGTCAGTATATGAATGAACAACTGATACTCCGGATTCAGCGTCTGCGCCTTCTGGCGGAGATCGGCCAGCAGCGCGCGCGGCGTCAATTCGCCGCGGCGATACGCCTCTGCCAGGGTCGCAAGACGTAAATCAAAGGTTGGCTGACTCATACGTTCTCCTCCAGGATCACCGCCACACGTTGCCCGGCGCGTACCGACGCCCCAGGCTGAACATTCATCTGTTGCACCACGCCGTCGCACGGCGCCAACAGCGGGATCTCCATTTTCATTGACTCCAGCACCACCAGAACGTCGCCGGCGCGCACATGACTCCCCGCGGCGGCCTGCACCTGCCACAGATTGCCGGAGATCGGGCTCTCCACGCCCTGCTGTCCGCGCTGCAGCGGCGCCTCGACACCCGCGTCAGCCGGGACTTCCTGGCTATCGAAATGCGCCTGGCCGCTGGCTATCCAGCGTTCGCGTTCATCATTGAAGGCGCGCTGTTGATGCTGACGAAAAGCGTCGATACTTACCGCTTCCTGCTGCAGAAACTGCTGGTACTCCGCCAGCCGCAGAGTGCTGTGCTCAATGCGCAGCGGATAGCGGCCAAGCGGAAAATCGCGGCGGATCTGTTGCAGTTCCTCGGCAGAAACCGGGTAGAAACGCAGCTGGTCGAAGACGCGCAGCAGCCAGGGTTTACCGGCGAAGTCGGCGACCTCGTGATAGCGATTCCACATCTGCAGCGTTCGGCCAACAAACTGGTAGCCCCCGGGTCCTTCCATACCGTAGACGCACAGATAGGCCCCGCCGATCCCCACCGAGTTTTCCGCCGTCCAGGTACGCGCCGGGTTGTACTTGGTGGTCACCAGACGATGACGCGGATCGAGCGGCGTCGCCACCGGCGCGCCAAGATAGACATCGCCCAGCCCCATCACCAGATAGCTGGCGTCGAACACCGTCTGCCATACCGCCTGTTCGTCCGGTAAGTCGTTAATCCGGCGGATAAATTCGAGGTTGCTCGGGCACCATGGCGCGTCGCGCCGTACGGTCGTCATATATTTATCGATAGCGGTGCGACAGGCCGGGTCGTCCCACGACAGCGGCAGATGGACCACCCGGGTCGGCACCTGCAGATCGTCGCTGACGCACACCGCCGCCCACGCCACGCTCACCCAGCTCAACAGCGCGTCAAGCGTCAGGGTTTCCGGCTGGAAATGAATTTGCAGAGAGCGAATACCTGGCGTCAGGTCAATCACCCCCGCGCGGGAGCCGCTTTCCAGCGCCTGCATCAGAGCATGAATGCGAAAGCGCAGCACCAGATCGAGCTCCGCCTCTCCCGCTTCCAGCAGCAGATGGGTATCGCCGGAAAGACGGGCCACCAGACGCTTATCCGCCTCTCCGCAGCTCATCACCACGGGGAAGTTAGCCGCGCGGGTTGCCACGCCACGGGCATTGCCTCCAGCGTCGCCAGCTCCTCCCGGTAGCCAGCCGCCAGTCGACGGGCCGTGGACAGATCCACGGCGACAAAACGCACCTTGTCGCCGGCTTTCAACTGCCCCAGCTGCCAGAGATCGGCTTCAATCACCGTCACCGGGCAGACGAAACCGCCGAGGCTCGGGCCGTCGGGGCCAAGAATAACCGGCATATCGCCGGTAAAATCAACCGCGCCGACGGCATAAGGGTTATCGTGAATATTCGACGGATGCAGCCCCGCGTCGCCGCCGCTGTCGCGGGCCCACAGCGGTTTAGGGCCAATCAGCCGCACGCCGGTACGGCTGGAGTTAAAATGCACCTCCCAGTCGGTGGCAAAAAAGGTGTCGATGTAATCTGCGGCAAAAAATTCCGGCGCACCGTGCGGACCGTAAATCACCCGCAGGGTACGCACCGTTGCCAGCGGCGGCACCAGCGCAACAGGCAGCGCGGCGCCAGTTTCTCCCTTGCCGTCTGGCGCCAGATGCAGAACATCCCCGCTGCGCAGCGCCCGTCCGCCATGGCCGCCAAACTGTCCAAGAGTAAAGGTACTTTTGCTGCCCAGATAATCCGGCACCTGGATGCCGCCGCGCAGGCAGAGGTAGCTTCTGACCCCCGCCCCTTCGACGGCGCCGATTTTCAGCGTCGCCCCGGCCGGGATCGGCAATACGCGGTTCATCTCTTGCGCGATACCGTCAAGGGTGACCGGGACGCCGGCGCCGCTCACCACCGCCAGGGCTGCGCAATGAAACTTCAGCGTTGGCCCGTTCAGGGTGATTTCCAGCGCCGCTGCTCCCGGCGGGTTATCCAGCAGCCGGTTGCCGAGGCGCAGCGCCCGATCGTCCATCGGCCCCGACGGCGGGACGCCCACCGCCCAGTAGCCCAGCCGTCCGGGAAAATCCTGGACGCTGGTCTGCGTCCCGGCGCTGAGTACCTCGACGGTGGCGGCCCGATAGTTCAGCTGTTCCAGGCAACGGGTCCAGGGTTCACCCTGGGTAAAGGGTTCAAAGCCCAGAATCTGCTGGAGATAGATGCGGTTAGTTTCCACGCCATACAGGCGGGTGTTCGCCAGCGCCCGGGCCAGTTCAGCGATAGCCTCTGCGCGGGTTGGCCGCCAGGCGATCGTTTTGGCCAGCATCGGATCAAAAAATGGCGGCACGTCGCAGCCGGCTTCTACCCAACGGTCGATGCGAAGCGTTTCGCCGTCCGCCGGTGGAAAGAGCACCTCGGTCAGCAGACCCGGCGATGGCTGAAACTGCCGGCCCGGATCCTCCGCATAAATACGCGCCTGGATAGCGTGCCCCCGAGGAGTCAGATCGGCCAGCAGCGCAGTGAGCGGCGGTAAATCACCGGCCGCCAGCGCCACCATCCAGCGCACCAGGTCGACGCCCCACACCTGCTCGGTGACGCCATGTTCCACCTGGAGCCGGGTATTCACCTCGAGAAAATAGAAGCGTTGCGCCACGCTGTCATAGACAAATTCGACCGTCCCGGCGCTACGATAGCTGACCGCTTTGCCCAGCGTGACCGCCGCCGCACAGAGGGCCTCCGCCGTTGCGGTGGGTAAATTGGGCGCCGGAGTCTCTTCGATCACTTTTTGATTGCGCCGCTGTATCGAGCAGTCGCGCACCCCGAGGGCGATGACCTCGCCCTGCCCGTCGCCGAATATCTGCACTTCCAGATGGCGCGCGCGTTCAATGTATTTTTCGAGAAACACGCCCGCATCGCTAAAGTTGTTCTGCCCCAGCCGCTGTACGGTCTCAAAAGCGTCCGTCAGCTCGCGGGCGTCGCGACAGACGCGCATCCCGATACCGCCGCCCCCGGCGGTGCTTTTTAACATCACCGGATAACCGATGGCGTCCGCCGCCCGGCACGCTTCAACGCTATCGGCCAGCAGACCGGTCCCCTCCAGCAGCGGCACGCCCTGCGCTTTGGCCAGCGCCCGGGCGGTGTGTTTCAGGCCAAACGTGCGGAGCTGAGCGGGCGTCGGGCCAACAAACGCCAGCCCGGCAGCTTCACATGCCTCGGCGAAGGCGGCGTTTTCCGACAGGAAACCGTAGCCGGGATGAATCGCTTCGGCCCCGCTTTTTACAGCGGCGGCGATGATTTTTTCCGTCATCAGGTAGGTTTGCGCCGCCGGGCCGTCGCCAAGGCCGATCGCCTCATCGGCTTCACGGATATGCAGGCTGCTGAGATCCGCGTCGGAATAGACCGCTACGCCCTTCACCTGCATCGCGCGCAGGGTGCGTAAAATTCGACAGGCAATGGCGCCGCGGTTAGCAATCAGTAAGGTTTTGAACATACAAGGGACTCGCGTCGTGGCGGGTCGTCCCGCCAAAAAATTCGACGTCCCCGGGGCCGTCCCCGGGGCGCACAAGCATTCAGGGCTTGCGCGAAGGTGTGCTTAACAGGCGGTCGGCGCGAACGGCAAACAGACGCCAGGCCAGCAGGCGCCAGCGCTGCCAACGGGTCAGTTCCATACCAGCACCTCCGCCGGCGTCGGATTCCAGCCGTTGCAGGGGTTATTCAGCTGCGGGCAGTTGGAGATCAGGACGATCACGTTGCGCTCCGCGCGCAGCTCGACGTACTTCCCGGCGCCAGAGATCCCGTCTTCAAAAGTCAGGCCGCCGGCTTCCGTCACCGGAACGTTCATAAAAAAGTTGATATTGGCGCCAATATCACGCTTATGCAGCCGGCCGTCATGCAGACAGGCGCAGAGAAAATTATCCCGACAGCTATGCATGTAGCGTTTATCCAGCGCATAGCGCACGGTGTTGCTCTCCTGCGCGCAGGCCCCCCCGAGGGTGTCGTGGCGCCCGCAGGTATCGGCCACGATGGTCAACAGCGGATTCCCGAGGTTGGAGTACAGCACGCTGCCGGTCGTCAGGTAGGCGTTGCCCTGGCGGCGCAGCGTGCGCTGCGGATCGTAACGCTCGCGTGGGCTGTCGGCGCAATAAAACAGGGTATCGACAGCCTGGTTGCCTTCCAGATCGAGCAGGCGCAGGGTCTGCCCCTTTTTGATTTCGAACAGCCAGGGTTCGCCTGCGGGAATCACGTGGCGATAGACGGCATCGGCGGGGTTACGGGTACTGGTCACAAGGCTCATCGCAGGCTCCTCAAAGGGCGAACAGGTGGGTGTTGGTGAAGGCGCGCTGGTTTTCATCGCGGGTAAACAGCGATTCGACCGCCGCCTGCTCATCGTCGGCCTGATACCAGTCCAGCTGGACCGGACGAGGAGCATATTCGTCAGACGGGTTCATCGGATGCGGCAGCGCGGTGAGGACCATCAGTACATCCATCGGCGCGAACAGTTCAACGTAGCTACCCGGGGTGGAATGGCCCGCACAAAACTGAAAGCGCCCTTCGCTGTCGACGGTGACTTTGCTGAACAAGTTGACCACCATCAGCAGATCCTCGAGGCCGAGATCCCATTTGCCCATTTCGACCAGCAGATTATCGGTGCCGTTGCGATGGAAGGTGTTGCGCAGTTCCTGGTAGCGACCGGCACCATATTTTTCTTCCGTCTCTTGCGCATTGAGCACCCCGCCGAACGGATCGTGCCAGCCGCAGCTATCGGCGATAATGCCCGCCAGTACCCGCCCCATATCGGAGTAGAAACAGTGTCCGGCCGTCAGTCGCGCGGTGTGCTGTCCCTTGAGGGTGTCCGGCAGGTTCAGGCGCTCGCTTTTCTCGTGCGGGTTGAGCATCATCATGCTGACGTTCGCACCGCCCTCGATGTCGGTCAAACGCAGGATCTGTCCACGGCGTAAAATGAACGAGGTATGGCCCCCGCCCGGCAAAAATTCTTCGCGCAGATTTGGTGAGGTATGAAAAAGCGCTGTCATCGGGCTATCTCCTTAAGGCATAGACATTGTTATCGGTACCGGTGCTGAGCATCTGCGACATCCGGGTCTCATTAAGCGGAATATCGTAGGTAATGCGCGCGCCATAGGCGTTGGGAGCCTGCGGGTCGTGGCGTACCTTATCGAAGACCAGCAGACGAGTGCCGAGGTTGAATCCTTCGGCCAGATCGTGGGTGACCATAAAGACCGTCATTCGCGTTTCGCTCCACAGCTGGAGCAGCAGTGCGTGCATATCTTTACGGATACCGGGGTCGAGCGCGCCGAAAGGTTCGTCGAGCAGCAGAACCCGCGGCTGCATCACAAAGGCCTGGGCGATCGCCAGCCGCTGCTGCATCCCGCCGGACAGCTGTGCCGGATAGCGGTCCAGGGCGTGGGCGAGCCCCACTTTGTCCAGCATCTGTGCCGCCTGTTCGCGGGCAGCGCGCTTGCGGGCACCGAACAGACGGCCAAAGCACGGCGAAGATGGCAGCTCCAGACCGACGGTCACGTTATCCAGCACGCTCAGGTGCGGGAAGACCGAATAACGTTGAAACACCACGCCGCGGCTGCGATCCGGCTCGGGAGCCAGCGGCTGACCCTCGAGCGTAATCGCCCCCCGGGTCGGTTGCTCCTGCCCCAGCAGCAGGCGCAAAAAGGTGGATTTCCCGCAGCCGGAAGCGCCGACCATTGAACAAAACTCCCCCTCTTTGACCTCTAAATTGATGCGCTCCAGCACCACATGGTCGCCGTACTCCTGCCAGATATTGTTGATGCGGATAAAACTCATGTCCGGCCTCCTTCGGCCCACGGGAAGCAGACTTTATGCAGCTGGCGCAGCCCCAGATCCATCAGCCAGGCCAGCAGGGTTATCCAGATGACATAGGGGATGATCACATCCATCGCCATGTAACGCCGCACGAGGAAAATGCGGTAGCCCAGCCCGGCGGTAGCGGAAATCGCCTCCGCCGATATCAGAAACAGCCAGGCCGATCCCAGCAGCAAACGCAGCGAGGTGATCAGACGGGACAGCAGCTGCGGCAGGACCACCCGCAGGACCACCGTCCAGCTGTTGGCGCCGAGGGTTTGGGCTTTGATAAACAGTTCCGCCGGGATTTCCCGCGCCCGCTGTTCAAGATCGCGCGCCAGCATCGGCGTGATGCCAATCACGATCAGCATCACCTTAGAGAGTTCATCGAGACCGAAGACGATAAACAGTACCGGCAGGATCGCCAGCGGCGGTACCATCGAGACCACGGTCATCAACGGCGACAGCGCCGCGCGATAGAGCGGAAACACGCCGGCAACGATCCCGATGCTCAGGCCAATCAGCGCGGACACCGCCAGCCCAATGAGCAGGCGGGTCAGGCTGATCAGCGTATCGCCCCACAGCAGGTATTCGCCGCTGCGTTTGTCCGGCGTAAACGCCATCCGCTCGACGGCCGCCGCCATCTGCGACAAACCGGGCAACAGCTTGTCCTGCGGGTTAGCCTCAAGGCGAATAGCGGAGCCGATAAACCAGGCGGCGATCAGCAACACAAAGGGCAGCAGCAATAGCATCAGCCGCATGCCCTGCTGTGGATGGCGGTTAATTTGGCGCATGGCGTTCACTCCCGTCATCAATGATTACAGCTGGCCGGCGGCGGCCATTTTCAGATAGCTATCGTCGAAGCGCAGTCGGGTATTGGCGCTATCGCCGACGGTGACGTCGCCGGGGAAGCGCATGCCAATGAAGTCGGCGCTTTGCGCCCCTTCACCCAATAGCCCTTTATCAAATGAAAACTGCGCCACGCGCTGCATGGTTTTTGCCAGCTCCGGGCTGGAGATGAATGTCAGGGTTTCGGCGGCGGTCCAGAACAAGTGGGTCGTTTTCAGCTGCGCCTGGTAGCCAGCAAGATCGGTGCCGGAATCTGCCGCCATCGCGTTTAGCGCCTGGGCATCTCCGGCATGCATTTTGGCCATCATCTCAAACCATGCGCCGGTCAGGGCTTTACCCAGCGCGGGGTTATCTTTCAGGGTTTGCGTGTTGACCACCATCATGTCGATAAGCTCGCCGGGAACCTGCGCTGAGCTAAAGACTTCGCTGGTCTGCGGGGTCTTTTTAATCGCCGACAGCTGCGGGTTCCACGCCACGGCGGCGCGGACGCTGCTGGTGCCAAAAGCGGAGACAATATCGGCATCGGAGGTATTCACCACTTTGACATCTTTCTCCTGCAGACCGGCCTTCTCCAGACCGCGAACCAGCAGATAGTGCGAAACCGACAGCTCAGGGAGATAGACCTGCATCCCTTTCAGATCGGCTAACGTTTTAGCGCTGCCTTTGAGCACCACGCCGTCATTGCCGTCGGAATAGCTGCCGGTAATAAGCGCGGTGGTATCGACGCCGCCCGCTGCGGGGATCGTCAGCGCATCCATGTTGGTCATGGTGCAGCCATCAAACTGACCGGCGGTGTACTGATTAATCGACTCGATATAGTCGTTGAGTTGGACGATATTGATTTTGATGCCGTATTTCGCGGCCCATTTATCAATAATTTTTTCGTTGCTGATGGCGCCCCAGGGCATCCAGCCGGCATAGATCGTCCAGCAGACGTTGAACTCTTTTTTTACGGCGGCAAAGGAAGGGAAACTGGCCAGCAGCGCCAGCGACAGCATGAACGAGCGGATTACACGGGATGTCTTCATTATGAACCTCTGGTTGGCACAAAAACAGGAGCAGCGCGACACCTGACGGTGCTGCTGTCTCCCGGGCTTTTGTCCCGCCGTGTAACCTCGCAGAGGTCGCCAGCTCTCGGACCAGACATTCACCTGCGTGAACCGGAACCCTAGCCAGCTATTGGATCATCTTGATTGTCTGTTGCGCTGCCTTCTGATGTATTGATTGCAAAGGGCATGCCAGAAAATTGTTCTTTTTAATTCAGTGAGATAACTGAAAGTAGCGTGGCATCACACCACAATGGGGAGTGGTTTTGGGGCAATGCGTAACTTTGGTGCAGGTCATCTGTGCGACCAACGACCCGCCGCAGGCAATCAAGCAAAAACAGGCCTGGGCGCATTTTGCAAGCACTACCGGGTTATATAAACGGAGGAACTCGACCGCGGTAATCTTATTTCTTGTCGTCGCGACGGAAACCAGTAAATGACCAGAATTCACCTGCTTAGCTTTTTTTGCAACCGCTGCTTTTATCACCAGAGGCTTCGCTACAGTGTCCTATACTGATTAGCTAATAAGAAAATACGTAAGCTGCTTTACGTATTTTGGCTTTAATCCACAAATTTTTTATGGATTTCTTTGTCACCTGTTGTTAAAAGGATATAACTATTAATTCCGTAGATTCTTTCAAGTATCACTTATTGGTTGCAGTGTATATCGTAATGGCATTCACAAAAGCAAACGGAGCCTGATATGAGCACGTCTAACGATTCATCTAACAACGCATCCGCCGGGAAGTGCCCTTTTCACGCAGGGAAGCCCACACAAAGTGCCGGTGGCGGCACCGCCAACCGCGACTGGTGGCCTAATCAACTCCGCGTGGACCTGCTGAACCAGCATTCCAACCGCTCAAATCCCCTCGGCGAAGACTTTAACTACCGTGAAGAGTTCAAAAAACTCGACTATGCCGCGCTGAAGGCAGACCTGAGAGCGCTGCTGACCGATTCGCAGGAGTGGTGGCCGGCAGACTGGGGCAGCTACATCGGGCTGTTTATTCGTATGGCCTGGCACGGTGCAGGCACCTATCGTACCGTTGACGGTCGCGGTGGCGCAGGCCGTGGACAGCAGCGCTTTGCGCCGCTGAACTCCTGGCCGGATAACGTCAGCCTCGATAAAGCCCGTCGCCTGCTGTGGCCGGTAAAACAAAAATACGGCCAGAAAATCTCCTGGGCCGACCTCTATATGCTGGCCGGTAACGTCGCGCTGGAAAACGCCGGTTTCCGCACCTTCGGTTTCGGCGCCGGTCGTGAAGATGTCTGGGAACCGGATCTGGACGTGGACTGGGGCCATGAAAAGGCCTGGCTCGAACATCGTCACCCGGAAAGCCTGGCGCAACAGCCGCTGGGGGCCACCGAAATGGGCCTGATCTACGTTAACCCGGAAGGCCCGAACGCCAGCGGCGACCCGCTCTCCGCCGCCGCCGCCATTCGTGCCACCTTCGGCAACATGGCAATGGACGATGAAGAGATCGTCGCGCTGATTGCCGGCGGTCATACTCTCGGTAAAACCCACGGCGCAGCGGTAACCACTCACGTAGGCCCAGAACCTGAAGCCGCACCGATTGAAGCGCAGGGCCTCGGCTGGGCAAACAGCTATGGCAGCGGAGCCGGTCCCGATGCGATCACCTCGGGTCTGGAAGTGGTCTGGACACAGACCCCGACCCAGTGGAGCAACTACTTCTTCGAGAACCTGTTCAAATACGAGTGGGTCCAGACCCGCAGCCCGGCTGGCGCTATTCAGTTCGAAGCTAAAGACGCCCCGGACCTGATCCCCGATCCGTTCGATCCGGAGAAAAAACGCAAGCCGACCATGCTGGTTACCGACCTGACGCTGCGCTTTGACCCGGAATTCGGCAAGATTTCCCGTCGCTTCCTCAACGATCCGCAGGCCTTTAATGAAGCCTTCGCCCGCGCCTGGTTCAAACTGATCCACCGCGATATGGGGCCAAAATCGCGCTACCTCGGACCGGAAGTGCCGAAAGAAGACCTGATCTGGCAGGATCCGTTACCGGCCGCCATCCACAACCCAACGCCGGCGGATATTGCGACGCTGAAGACCGCCATCGCCGATGCCGGACTGTCGGTCAGCGAGCTGGTGTCGGTGGCCTGGGCCTCTGCCTCCACCTTCCGCGGCGGAGACAAACGCGGCGGGGCTAACGGTGCGCGTCTGGCGCTGGATCCGCAGAAATCGTGGCCGGTGAACGCCGTTGCTGCAAAAGTGCTGCCGACGCTGCAGGCCATTCAGAAAGCCTCGGGTAAAGCGTCGCTGGCCGATATCATCGTGCTGGCAGGCGTCGTGGGTGTCGAACAGGCCGCTGCGGCTGCCGGTGTGCAGGTCAGCGTACCGTTCGCGCCGGGCCGGGTGGATGCCCGTCAGGATCAGACGGATATCGAGTCTTTCGATCTGCTGGAACCGCTGGCGGATGGTTTCCGTAACTATCGCCGTATCGAAGGTGGCGTCTCGACAGAAACGCTGCTGCTGGATAAAGCCCAGCAGCTGACGCTGACCGCGCCGGAAATGACGGTGCTGGTGGGCGGCCTGCGGGTGCTGGGCGCCAACTATGATGGCAGCCAGCACGGGGTCTTCACCGATCGCGTCGGCGTCCTGAGCAATGACTTCTTCGTCAACTTACTCAGCATGGCCACCGTCTGGAACGCTACCGACGAGCAGGGCGAACTGTTCGAAGGCCGCGATCGTCAGAGCGGTGAGAGCAAGTACACCGCGACCCGCGCCGACCTGGTCTTCGGTTCGAACTCAGTCCTGCGGGCGCTGGCGGAAGTTTACGCCTGCCAGGATGCTCAGGAGAAACTGGTTAAGGACTTTGTTGCGGCCTGGACCAAAGTGATGAACCTCGACCGTTACGATCTGTAATCTCCCTCCCCGGCTGGCGCTATGCCCGCCGGGGCTTTTCCCCTTCCCCTCTTATGTTTTCCCCAGCTGCAATAACCGGCTGTAGGTACGCTGAATATCTTCCTGTTCGACATCCGCCACCAGTTCGCTCAGTCCGCAGGCAGCCACCACGATCAGCTGACACTGCTTTTCATAGAGCACATCCACCAGATTAATAAAACGCTGCTGCGCCGCCGGGCCTGCCTGACGCAAAGGCGGAACCGCATCCAGTAGCCAGCGCTCATGCCGTTCACAGAGCGCCAGATAATCCATCACCGATGTCGCCGCCATGCACAGTTGGTTGAAGGTGAAATGCAGAAAATGCGCCGGCGCAGAGGCGGCGTGCAGCGTACGATAGCCCACCTGCAGCGGCTGCGCGCTGACGCAGGGATCCGGTAGTTCAAGTCGCTGGCGGGTTTGTGCAGAGGGCTGCACCAGAAACCTCCCGCGGCAGAATGGATTTTCCGCCGGCGCATGGCGCGCCCGGTAATCCTCTTCACCATTGAGCGCGGCTATCGTCATGTGCTGTTTGATCAGCGCAATCGACGGCACAAAACGTTCGTGATACAGCGGGTTAGCCAGTAATTGATCCGGGGGATAGTTGGAGGTAGCCAGCAGAATGATGCCGCGTTGGAACAGCAGCGTAAGCAGCGCTTTCACCAACATGGCGTCGCCCGGATCGTGCAGATGGAACTCATCAAAACACAGGAGTCGACAGCCGTCGGTCATCTGTGCCAGCACCTCAGGCAGGGTTAGCGCGGGCTGCGCGTTCAGCCGCTGATGCAGTTCGCGAAAGAAATAGTGGAAATGCACCCGGCGCTTTTCCGCCAGCGGCAGGCTGGTAAAGAAATGATCGATAATAAAACTTTTGCCGCGCCCGGTACGCCCCCAGACGTACAGCCCTTTGGCGCCGGCGGCCTTGCCTGAGGTCAGTCCGCTCCCCAGCGTGTCCAGTTGATTAACCAGCGCCTGCTGATCTGCATCAAGGGCCAACGCCAGCTCCTCAGCCCGCTGCGCCATAAACGAAGTAAACCTGAATTCAGTCATTCCTTGCGTCATTTTCGCTCTTCGTGGTGTTACCGGCGCATCTGCACCGGAAAAAGATGAGGAATCCTCATCAATTACACCTTCCCTGCACGACAATAACAAGCTTATCTGCAGCACAACGGTTTTATACCTCTCGCGGACCTGAAAAAAATCCATCGCTCTCTTCAGGGGCACATCAGCAGACTAAAACCTGCAAAAACAGATAAATAGCATTGTTTATTCAGTAGCAGGTTGACTGTGCCGACCTACAAAAACCAACGTTATATATTGACATATACAGCGATGTTTTTTATCTTTTTGTCATACAAATAAAAACCGTACCCTTCAGACAGAGACGAGATTTTACCCGCCTCATTCCGCTTTCATTCGTCTGAACTCAAAATTAATGCGCTCATATAAACTCGTTTTATTTACCGGGATGATTCCCTGTTCTCTCATTATGCCGGCGATGCCCGTATATGCGGCAGAAACCCTGGTTGTCACCGCAGAACCGCTTACGCAATCCCTTGATGATGTTACGCCTGCCGCTGAACAGCAGGCTACGGTAGGCAACCTCGGCAAGCAGAAGTTGATTAACGTTCCGTGGTCCGTGCAGACGCTCTCCGACTCTCTGACCCGCCAGGTGCAGGCCAGCAGCGTCAAAGATATCTACCGTTATCTGCCCTCCGTCCAGGGCGACGGCGTTCGTCCGCAAACCCGCGGTATGCAGGGCAGCGTGGTCCAGAACAGCATGATTGACGGCCTGAACGTGGTGTCGACCACCGAGTACCCCGCTGAACAGTTTCAACGCATTGAGGTACTGAACGGTATGGCCGGCGCGTTATATGGCCCGGCGAACCCGGCAGGCATGTTTAACCTGGTCTCGAAACGGCCTACCGATGTGCCGCTGCGCAGGGTAACCGTTGGCGGAGGGACCGCCTCCGGCGCGAATGCCGCGTTGGACCTGAGCGGGCCGGTTGACGCGGCCGACAGAGTAAAATATCGCCTCAATCTGCGGGATCAGGACGGCAGCAGCTATACCCACGGTAGCCGTCAGCGCAACCAGTATGCGGGTCTGGCGCTTGACTTCCAGCTGACCGACCAGACGGTGCTGGAGAGCAATTTCAGCTACTACCACTTCTATCAAAAAGGTCTTCCCGGCACTTTTGCCCTCGCAAAAGGCACCCGTTTCCCGTCGCCGCTGGATCCGACCAAAAGCCAATATGGCCAGTACTACGCCGGCAACGACGACACCACCACAACCGGAAGCCTGCATATTAAGCATGATTTTGACGGTAACTGGCTGCTGGACATTGGCGTACTGCGCCAGATTGCCGACCGCGAATCCACCGCCGTGACCAATACGCTCACCGACAATCGAGGCCATTACACCACCACAACCGCCAACTCTGCCGCCAGCCGTTTTACCATCAACAGCTATCTTGCCAATCTTACCGGCAGCGTCGAGACGGGCTGGCTGCAGCATGATCTGGCGGTCGGCATGCGCGGTTTCGTGTGGAAAAACGACAATCCACGCAACGGCGGGACGCAAACGCTGGGACACGCCTCGCTGGCGGAAAATCCGGATTACGCCCGCCCTGCTTACCCGGACTTTACCGATCGCTATCATTCGGCCACCACCACGCAGCACGTTTTTTTACTGAGCGATACGCTGACTTTCACCCCGCAGTGGAGCCTGCTGCTCTCGGGTAGCGAAAACCTGTTCACCGTCGACAATTACAACAAAAGCGGAAATCGCAGCAGCAATCATGATGACCGGGGTACCAGCGGCTCAGCCAGTCTGATGTATAAACCGGTGGAGAATGTGACGCTCTACACGACCTGGGCAAACAGCATGCAACAGGGCGACACGGCGCCGGCCGGAGCCAGCAATGCCGGAGAGGTTCTCGACCCTTATCGTAGCCATCAGCTGGAAGTCGGCGCGAAATATGCCCCGCACCGCGACCTGCTCTTAACCGCGGCGCTATTCCAGGCCGAACGTCCGTTCGCCTACACCAACGATAGCGGCGATTTTGCCGAAGACGGTACGCAAAAAAACCGCGGGCTGGAGCTGATGGCCGACGGACACGTCACCTCTAACCTGCGACTGTTCGGCGGCGCTACCTGGCTCGACCCGCGTCTGCATAATACCTCGAGCGCGGATGCCGATGATAAGCAGGTTGTCGGCCTGCCGCGCTTCACCGCCAACCTGCTGGCCATTTACAGCATCGACCCGGTTCCTGGACTCGACGTCAACGGCAATATTCACTACGTCGGGCGCCGGGCGACGGATAATGCCAATGACAGCTGGGTCGCCAGCTATACCACCGTGGATATCGGCAGCAACTACCGCACCCGACTGTTTGGCACCGACACCACCTTCAGGTTAGCAATTACTAACATTACTAATCGCCACTACTGGACCAACATCGTGCCCGGCGCGCTGACAGGCTATACCGGCGCAGGTTACGCCAGCGCTCAGCCCGGCGCACCGCGCGAAGCGACGGCGTCAGTACAGTTTGATTTCTGAGGAACGACATGAAAAAGATAGCCGCTGGTCTGCTTTCGCTGCTACTCGCTTTCCCGGTGCTGGCCGACCGTCAGGTGACGGACGATGCCGGGCACCCGGTGATATTGCCCGATCGGGTGACTCAGGTGGCAGAGGGGTGGTTCGCGCACCACTCGCTGCTGATGACGCTCGGCGTCGGCGACCGTATCGTCGCCACGGTTAACCGTCCGGATAGCCGCCCGTGGATGTTTCATATCGCTCCCCGGCTCAATCAGGTGCTGATAAGTCGCGGCCCCCACTTCACCAGCGAAGCGCTGCTGACGCGCGATGCTCAGGTGGTCTTTGTGGCGCAGGGCAATGGCGATGCGGACGCCTATCGCCAGGCGGGATTAGCCGTGATGGAAATGCACTTTACCGACTACCCGTCGCTGGCCCACGCCGTAGAGACCACCGCAGCGGTCTTCGATACGCCCCAGGTTCGGGCCAGGGCCCAGGCGTACAACCGGTATCTGCAACAGGTTATCGCCGTCACCGCTCAGCGCAACCGGGGTCTGACGGACGGCGAGCGGCCGCGGGTGCTGCATATCCAGTCGCTGAAGCCTCTTAAGGTTGACGGCAGCCATACGCTAATCGATACCTGGATTCACCTGGCCGGTGGGCGAAACGCCGCGGCGGAAATCTCCGGCAATATGCAGGAAATTTCCCCGGAGAAAGTGCTCGCCTGGCAGCCAGATATCATCATCCTCGGCGCCGGGTGCGGCGATTTACAGCACTCGGCTTATGGCAAGCTGTTCGCGCCGCTACGGGCGGTAAAAAACGGCAAGGTCTGGCAGAATCCGGCAGGCGTGTTCCCGTGGGATCGCTACGGCACGGAAAGCGCGCTGCAGATCCAATGGGCGGCGAAACGGTTGCAACCACAGCGTTTTAACGATCTGGATATGATCGCCATCACCCGCGATTTTTATCAGCGCTTTTTCGATTATTCGCTGACCGGGTCGGAAGCAGAGCGGATATTACAGGCGCTGCCGCCACAGGTAAAAGTGGGCCGCTAAGCAGCGGCTCAGCGCATCATGCTGGCCGCCGGTGTCATGGTCATTTACTTCAAATCCGTCGGCCACCCTACGAAGAAACCAGCGTATCCAGTAGACATTTTGCATATCGGCGAGATTTTTTGCTGTGGAAGTCCCATGGAAAGAGGAATTAAAAATTTAAAACCATTAACAATCTAATAACATTAGCAGGCAAACATTTTATCTGAGGAAAATAATAATATGTCTACCACCCAGGTTCTGGGGGATGCGCCTTTTGCACCCGCAGAACACCCCCACTCCAGCTTAACCCGCCGCATTGATGCCCTGCCTGCCTCTGTCGGCCTGTGGTCGTTTATTACTCTGCTGGCGCTGGGCGGCTTCTTTGAGCTCTACGATCTTTTTCAGACCGGGTATATCAGTACCGGACTGCTGGCAGAACATATTTTTCATACCGACCAACAGGGCATTTTTGGCATCTCCGATCAGGCCTCATTTGCCTCGGCCACCTTCTTCGGATTATTTATCGGCGCCAGTCTGCTGGCGCCGCTGGCGGACAAGCTGGGCCGCCGATTGACCTTTATGTTTGCGCTGGCCTGGTACGGCGCGTTTTCACTGCTGATGGCTTTCCAGAACAGCGCCGAAGGGGTCATCTTGTGCCGCTTCCTGGTTGGTATTGGGCTGGGAATTGAACTGGTGACCATCGACACCTACCTGAGCGAATGGGTCCCGACCCATCTGCGCAACAAAGCGTTCGCCTTTGCCTTTTTTATCCAGTTTCTCTCGGTTCCCGCCGTCGCGCTGATGTCATGGATGCTGGTCCCGACGACGCTGTTCGGCCTGAGCGGCTGGCGCTGGGTGATTATCTTTGGCGCACTGTGTTCGCTGATCATTTGGGTCATCCGCAAAAAATTGCCGGAGTCGGCCCGCTGGCTGGAGGTGAAAGGTCGCCATGCGGATGCGCACGCGGTGATGTGTCAGATGGAGCGGCGCTGTGGCGTCACGCCTTCGCCGCAGCATATCCCGGACACCCGGGAAGCGCAGCGCAAAAGTGGAACCTTTAAAGAGATCTGGGCGCCGGAATACCGCAGACGAACCCTCATGCTGATGGTGATGAATTTCTTTCAGGCGATCGGCTTTTTTGGCTTCGGCAACTGGCTGCCGGCGCTGCTTTCCGGCCAGGGGGCGAGCATTACCCACAGCCTGCTGTACGCCTTTTTTATCACTCTCGCCTACCCGCTGGGCTGCTTGTTCTGCACCCGCTTTGTCCACCGGTTTGAGAATAAGTGGCAGATCGTTCTTTCCGCGCTGATGACGGTGGTGTTCGGTACCCTGTTTGCGCTGCAGAATAACCCGGTGATGCTGGTTGTCTGCGGGTTTATGATTACCTGGTCCAACGCCTGGCTGACCATCAGCTATCATGCCTACCAGGCGGAAATCTTCCCGACGCGGATTCGCGCCAGAGCCGTGGGCTTTTGCTACTCGTTCAGCCGCCTGTCAACGGCGCTCACCAGCCTTCTGATCGGCCTGATTTTACAATACGCCGGCACCCCGGGGGTGATTAGCTTCATCGTGGCCAGCATGCTGATGGTGATGCTCTCGGTGGGTATTTACGGCCCGAAAACCCGCGGTATCGAGCTGGAAAATATCTGACTGTCCGCTGCGCCGCCGGGTGATTATCGGCGGCGCAGTCGGCTCATGGCGGGCAATCGTCAGCGCACTAAGCCGTAGTCTGCCAAATGAATATGCCATTGAGCCCCAGGGACGGCCTCCCATCCCCCGGCCATATTAATTAAAAATGACCTGCGCATCGGCAAAACATTTCTCCGCCAGTGACGAGACCGGCTGCTGGTTGCGCATGATCAGCGCCAGCATTGACTCTACTTCGGTTTCGACGATGGGAATAATCTCCAGATTATCGCTTAACGCCTCCAGACCATTGTTGAGCGGCATAATGGCGCAGCAAATTCCCGCCTGCACCGCCTGGATAATCTGGAAGGTAGAATCGCTCTCAAAAACATATTTCGGCGTGAACCCTTTACTCTTAAAACTCATCTCAATGGATTCACGGTAATGCATTCCTTTAGTGAGAAAACCAAGCGGTAATGCGGCCAGCGTTTCCCAGTCTGGCGTCCCTTCGGCAAACTGAAAATGGCGTTTATCATGCAGCAACCCCATTCGCGTTGCCGGCAGCCGCTTAATGTTGAAAAGCTGGCTATCGACGTGGTGAAGGTAGCAAATGCCCAGATCGAGCTGATTACGGCTGACGCCATCGATAATCTGCTCCGAGGTGAGAGAAAGCAGGCTGAACTGCAGCTCCGGGTACTTCCCGGCCAGCGGTTTAATCAGCTGCATCGGGTTAAGGCTGGCCAGCGGCACCATCCCTACCCGCAGTTGCCCCACCATCTGGCCGCGACAAATCGCCGCTTCCGCCTCCAGCCCGTCATGAGCCGCCAGCAGCGCCCGTGCCCAGGCCAGAATACGTTCGCCTTCCGCGGTAAACCCCTCAAACCGCTGCCCGCGTTGAATCAGAACCAGATTGAGCTCCTCTTCCAGATTGCGGATGCGCATCGAAAGCGTCGGCTGAGTGATATGGCACAGCGCCGCGGCCTGGCCAAAATGACGCGTTTGATCGAGTGCGATCAGGTATTTGAGCTGTTTAATATCCATGGTTAATCCAGTGTGTTGCCGTTCGCTATATGCGAACGCCGGCGCGATGCAGACTCCCCTCGCCCGGTCAAAAGTATGTTAGTTAAATGTTACGTTCAGCATCGGACAAATACAAGCCGGTCCGGCGCTTGCGGAAGTGACGATCGGCGGACTACACTCGCACAGAACCGCTTCGGGAGGAGCACATGGCGCCCCGCATCCATCACGTCCAGCAGCATCACTTGCCTCTCCCCGGTCTCGAGGCCATGTCACTGCTGACCGAACAGCACTTTTCGCGCCATGCTCACGAGCAGTTTGGCCTCGGTATTTTCATTCGCGGTGCCCAGCGCTCGTGGAGTCATCTTGGCCAGGTTGACGCCTCGGCCGGGCAGATCATTATGGTCAACCCGGGAGAAATGCACGATGGCGTACCGCTGAACGGTCCCCGCAGCTGGCAAATGCTCTACCTCGATCCGCAGCTCGTCGTCGATGAATTTCAGGGCGCGGTCAAAAGTGAGGATATCCTGCTGCGCCCGGTGGTCGACGACCCGCCGCTGCGCCTGCTCATGCAGCGACTGTTCGCTGAAATCACCGCCCGCACGGGCGATGAGACGGCGCTTGAAGAGGGGCTGCTGCTCTGTCTGCTGCGGGCAACCGGCTGCCATCGTCTCGTCCGGACGGCACCGGCCCGTTACTCCCCGACCATCGCGCTGGCAAAAGAGTATCTTGATGATGCTCCGGAGGAAAAAACCTCCCTCGACATGCTCGCCGCGCTGTGCGGCATGAGTCGTTTCCAGCTGATCCGCGGCTTCGCCCGCGAAACGGGCATTACCCCGCATGCCTATCTGGTGCAGTCCCGGGTACGGCTGGCGCGTCGGCTGTTAAGCGCCGGACATTCCCCCGCCGATGCGGCGCAGATGGCCGGCTTCGCCGATCAAAGCCATCTGACTCGCGCCTTTCAAAAACAGTTCGGCACCACCCCGGGCAGCTATCACTCCGTCCGGTAACCTCGCCTGCAATTTTATTCAAGACGCGCCCGCGGTGTGGCGAAATACTCAGAGCGACTGATTTCTCTCACAGGAACACCGCCATGTCGTTCATCAGCCCTGAATTTCTACTCACCTCATTGCTGGTTGTACTCGCCCCCGGCACCGGGACGCTCTACACCATCGCCACCGGACTCGCTGCCGGAAGACGCAGGAGCTTCGCGGCCGCTTTCGGCTGCACCCTGGGTATCATTCCGCATCTGCTTGCCGCCGTCACCGGTCTGGCGGCGCTGCTCCACCGCACTCCGGAACTCTTCGGTGCGATCAAATATCTCGGTGTCGCCTGGCTGCTGTACATGGCATGGAATACGCTCGCTCAACGGGGCGCGCTCACGCCAGAGAGCCGCGACAAGGCCGATTCACCGCTGAAAATCATCACGCATGCCGTGATGATTAACCTTCTCAACCCGAAACTGCCGCTCTTCTTTTTCGCCTTTCTGCCGCAATTTATCCGCAGCGATGCCGCCTCCCCGGGGGAAGCGATGCTGACGCTGAGCGGGATTTTTATGCTGATGACGCTACTGGTCTTTATGTTATACGGCGCCTGCGCGGCCGCGATGCGCGGCTATGTCCTGACCCGTCCCAGGGTGTTACTGGGGCTGCGGGTCGCTTTTGCCGCCGGTTTTGTCGGCCTTGGCATCAAGCTGGTACTGGCGCCAGAATAGCGAGAGTTTGCTGCCGACGTTGAGGTCGGCAGCGGTCGCGGGCAGATTAGCGCAGGCCGGAGACCGGCCGAATCTCTTTCGAGCGCAGGGTCAGACGAATCGGCACGGATTTATAAGAAGGCGTGCCGCTCTCTTCATCAATGTAGTCCAGCGGAACCAGGACGTTGGCTTCCGGATAGTAGGCGCCAACGGTGCCTGGCGCGATGTTGTAGGCCACCAGCGTAATATCCTCCAGACGCAAATCGCTGTCCGGCAGCGCGGTGGTGATATCCACCCGGTCGCCGTGCTCGAATCCCTGACTGGCCATATCCTGCTCGTTCATAAACAGCACGTCGCGACGGCCAAAAATACCGCGGTAGCGGTCATCCATGGCGTAGATGGTGGTGTTGTACTGATCGTGGCTGCGCAGTGTGACCAGCCGCAGCACCTCCTCGCCCGCAACATGGACGTTCTCATGTACGCCGTGGAACACCGAGAACATGGCTTTCCCGGTTGGCGTTGGCCAGATGCGCTCCGTCGGCGGCAGCGGCATGCGAAAACCGCCCGGGTGACGAATACGCTCGTTGTAGTTATCAAAACCGGGAATGGTGCGTTCGATCAGATCGCGGATACGGTCGTAATCTGCCACCAGCGAGCGCCAGTCGACTTTAGTGTTTGCCAGGGTCGCCATCGCCATACCGGCAACAATCGCCGGTTCTGAACGCAGCAGCGGCGAGGCCGGTTTCAGTTTTCCTGACGAGGCGTGCACCATCGACATGGAATCTTCCACGGTGATCGACTGCCGCCCGGTCTCCTGCATATCCAGCTCGGTGCGGCCCAGACACGGCAGAATAAACGTCTCTTTCGCTACCAGCAGATGCGAACGGTTCAGTTTTGTCCCGACGTGCACGCTGAGATCCAGCCCGCGCATTGCCGGGAACGCGCGCTCATGGTCGGGCATTGCCACCGCAAAGTTACCGCCAAGACACAGCAGAGCCTTCGATTTGCCCTCGATCATCGCCTGCAGCGCTTTCACCGCGTCATGGCCATGCTTGTGCGGCGGCACGAACCCAAACACCTCCTGCAGCTTCGCCAGGAAGGCGGCGCCCGGCTTCTCGGTAATCCCGACGGTGCGGTTGCCCTGGACGTTGGAGTGACCGCGCAACGGACAGATCCCGGCACCGGGTTTGCCGATATTCCCGCGCATCAGCAGCAGGTCGGCGATCAGCCGCACGTTTGATGTGCCTTTGTTATGCTGAGTGATCCCCATGCCATAGGTCACAATCGTGGCGTTCGATTTAGCGTAAGCGTCGGCAACCCGCTGCAGGTCAGCGCGGGTGAGACCGGATTCGCGTTCGATATCTTGCCAGGAGGTCTTCTGCAAATCATCGACAAACGCCGGGAAGTTCTGCGTATGTTCAGTAATAAAGGCGCGATCGAGGACGCTACCCTGCTCTTCTTCCATCTGCAGCAGCGCTTTGGCAATGCCTTTCAGCGCCGCCGCATCGCCACCGGCCTTCACCTGAAAATAGGTAGAGGCAATATTTGTCGAGCGCAGGGTTGCCATCTCGATAACATTCTGCGGGTCGGCAAAACGCTCCAGCGCTCGCTCTTTCAAAGGGTTAAACACGATAATCGGTACGCCGCGACGAGCCAGCTCATGCAGTGTCCCCATCATACGCGGGTGGTTGGTTCCCGGATTATGGCCGATGGAAATCACCAGCTCGGTTTTATCAAAATCATCCAGCGACACCGTTCCCTTGCCGATGCCGATCGACTGCGGCAGCCCGACGCTGGTCGATTCATGGCACATATTCGAACAGTCGGGAAAATTGTTGGTGCCCAGTTCACGGGCAAACAGCTGGAACAGCCAGGCCGCTTCGTTGGAGGCGCGTCCGGAAGTATAGAACTCGACCTCGTCCGGCTGCATGCCGCTGACCACTTCGCCGATACGCGCGAAGGCGCTTTCCCAGCTGGTCGGGCGCAGCGTGTCGCTGGCGCGATCGTAGACCAGCGGATGGGTTAAGCGACCGTAGCCTTCGAGCTCAAAGTCGCTTTTGGCCAACAGCGAAGTGACGGTGTTCGCCGCCAGAAATTTCGGCGTAACGCGTTTGCTGGTCGCTTCCCAGGTCACCGCTTTGGCGCCATTTTCGCAAAACTGGAAAGTAGATTTGTGTTCTTTATCCGGCCAGGCACAGCCGGGGCAGTCAAAGCCGTCAGGCTGATTGGTGCGCAGCAGGGTGACGGGCGCCTCCAGGGCATCCATTTGTGTCCGCACGGCGATGGCCGTTGCTTTCAATGCGCCCCAGCCGCCGGCCGGGCCATCATAAGGATGCACGCCAGGTACTGAGCGTCTTTTCATATTCATATCTACTCCAGAATGCGCCGTCGATAAGCGAGAACGACGTGCCGAATCACCTTAATCAGGGCGATCCGCAACGTGAAAAAGTTCGTCCGCCGGAGAACACCGCGGCGGACGTTTTTGTTAACGAAAGCATAACAATCGGGATCGCAACTGTATAATCAATGTTATCTATCACGCGTTAGATTTAACTTATTTAACAGTTACGCAGAGAGAACCATCAGGTCAGATTGTAGTAGCGGTCGGGCTGCAGCGTTTCCGGCAGCGGGTGCTGACCGGTCATATCCAACAGGTTGCGTTCGATGGTGTTGCACATGGCGTTGAGGGGTAAATCGTTCGCCGCGGTGCCAAACGGATCTTCCAGCTCTTCCGCCAGCGAATCCCAGGACAAGAAGGTGTAAGAGATAAAGACCGACACGAACGGCGTCATGTAGTGCAGATCGCCGACCAGCGCGAAAGGCAGCAAGGTGCAGAACAGATAGACCGTACGCTGCAGAATCAAGGTATATGCGAAAGGGACCGGCGTGCTGGCCAGGCGTTCGCATCCGCCCAACACGTGGGCCAGCTCGTCGAGCTTATTGTCCATCAGACCATAGGTGATATCGCTCACCTTCCCCGCTTCGCGCAGCTGGCCCAGCTCATGACCGACCAGCAACAGGATGCGGTTAGTCGGCATCGAGCTGCCGAGGATCTCCGCGACGGTATCGGGGGGCAGCAGCCGGTTAAGGTCAGCCCCGGGATGGGTTTTACGTAACTGGTGTTTCAGACTCCAGCTAAAGGCAATCAGGTAGCTGGCGATTTTTTGATGCGTTTGGTGCTCCGTCGGAAGAATATTTTTCAGCTGACGCATCAGGGTGCGTTCGGCAATCAGTACCGTCCCCCAGAGATTACGCGCTTCGACAAAACGGTTGTAGCTGGCGCTGTTGCGAAAACCGAGGAATATCGCGATGGCTATCCCCAGCAAACTAAAGGGCGCCACGGTCAGATGGATACCCAGCTGTTCGTACCATTGATAGCTGATGATGGCGATAATCGACATCAGGACGTTAAGCAGCAGGCGAAAAATGATTTTTGACAGCACGGAGCCGTGCCAGTCAAACAGACGAAGGAACCAGTGTTGTTCTGGTCGGATGATCATTGTATGACTTCCTGAATGCCCAGTCTGGCTATAGATAATATCTATTAACCGATTGGATTATTTTATTGAACATAAACACGACAATGCGTTTGTTATTAACCATTAATATGCGATGGAATAATGGCGCAATAATTATGGTCCTTTTTTATTTATCGGGCAATATGAAAACCACTGCGGGGATGCGAGGTAGAGCGCCAATGAATCAACCCTGAGATTAATGTGGCTACATTATCAACCTGCCGGCGTCAGCCTCCTCTGGACAGTTAACGCACCTGTCGCGGGGCCCACACGCAATCGATTCCAGCGAGCCGATAATTTAATTCACAGAGGGCCGAAAACGCGCATAAAAATATAAATCGCGCCGACTTTTTTATTCTGAAATAATAGCCGACAGGTGCTATCCGCGACAAAAACGTTAATTCACGGCCATTCTGCGCATCGCACAATGATAGGCGCCGTTGCGTACCGATGCGCGAAGCACCCTGGCGATACCCTGTACCGCGAGCCGGGCGGTATGCCGCTGCCAGGGAGTCAGCGTCAGAGAGAGCATCTCCTGCGCCCAGGGCGGCAGCAGATCAATCCCGGCACGCATCATCAACTGGCCTGCCGGCTGAGTCAGACGGCCGGGTAAACGGGTGGTCAGCAGCACGTTCGCCACCTCCCGCGTACGCTCATCGCAGCGCAGACGCGGGCGCATATCCTGCAGATATTCCGTCACCTGCTGCGGCGTCACCGGGATATCGCGCGCGCCCAGACGGCGGGCAATCTCAGCCGCCTCGTGGAAATATTGCGTCTGTCGCTCCTCGCTGACCACCGTACGCTTATAGCGCAGATGCGATGCCATAAAGCTGCTGCATTCGGCCACGTGTACCCATGTCAGCAGCGCCGGATCGCTGGCCTTATACGGCGTGCCGTCTTTATCGTGCCCGCTGACCCGCAGGTGAATGCCCTGCACTTTGGCAATCAGCCTTTCCGCATCGATGGTGGTGCCAAAGGTGGTCGCGGAGATAAACTGGCTGGTGCGCCGCAGGCGGCCGAAGATATCGTCGCGGAAATTGGAGTGATCCCAGACGCCGGACAGCGCCAGCGGGTGCAACATCTGGAGCAACAGTGCGCTCACGCCTCCGCATAGCATCGACGTAAAGTCGCCGTGTACCTGCCAGATAGCCGATCGGGGGCCGAACAGCCCCGGCTCCCCTTGCGGGTGCTCGAAATCAATCTCTTTCAGCGCCATGCCGGTTAAGCCCAGAACCTGAGCTTCTATCATTCCGCGTATGCTGGTCATTGTTTTGCCTGATTCTCTCCGTGACAGCAAAACATACCACTATTCGGCGCGGGACTCATGTGCAGGCCGTGACTTTATCCGCAGCGAGGATGCAGAGTGCCCGCCAGCAACGGGCACTAAAGACTCAAGGATTCAGCTGGTAGTCGAGACTAATCTCAGCGTTCAACACCTGCGATACCGGGCAGCCGGCTTTCGCTTTCTGGATAATGCCGTCAAAGACATCGGCTTCAATGCCCGGCAGAACAATCTGACTCTGCAGCGCCACCTGGGTAATCGCAAAACCGCCGCCGGATTTATCCAGCGTCACCACCGCCACCGTATCAATCGCCGTGGCCGTATAGCCGGCTTCACTGAGCATCAGCGACAGCGCCATCGAGAAGCAGGCCGCATGCGCAGCGCCTATCAACTCTTCCGGATTGGTCCCTTTTACTCCCTCAAAACGGGTATTGAAACCGTACGGCTGCTGGCTCAACGCCCCGCTTTCTGTCGAAACGGTCCCCTTGCCACTTTTTAAATCCCCTTCCCAGTGCGCCTGACCTTTCTTATGGATTGCCATGTAATCGCTCCTGTTGGTATGTCGAACCCAAAGTATAGATGGTGAGGCGTCTTTCGGGGGTGGATTAGGAAAATCCCCTATAAAACAAAAAATTATCAGGTGGCGCCTTCTGTCGTTTTTTTAACACGAAAATTAGATGAAAGTCGGAGATGGCTCACGAAAGAGGACGCTGTCGGCGCGAACAAGAGACAGACGTGCGGACGCCACCAGGTAGCAGGTAGCGAGGTGAGTGATGGCAGGAGCACACGCGCCCGCAAGGCACGACGCAGGATCGGCGGTACGAAAGCGCGCTAGCTAAGCTGCGCCAGCTGCTGTTGGATCTCATCGAGGAACAGCGGTAGCGCGCTGGGTTGATAGTCGCGCGATAAATAGATGCCGTAGACGCTGAGTGCTTTCGGCGTCCAGCCCGGCAACACCGGCTTCAGCGCCCCGCTGTTGAGCGCGCGCTGCGCTTCCAGTTCCGGCAGCATCGCGATACCGCATCCGGCTACCGCCGCTTCGAGTAGTAATGAGGAGATCCCGGCGCTGAGGTTTCCGGAAACCGTCACCGAGACCTCCTCGCCCTGCGAGTCGGTAAGCTGCCAGCTCGGCGCGACAAAATGGCTGTAGTGCAGACAGTTATGTTCGCTAAGCTCCGCCGGCGTCTGCGGCTGGCCATGTAACTGCAGCCAGCGCGGCGATGCGCACAGGACCGAACGACAGACCCCCAGCCGACGGGCAATCGCTCCTGGCTCCGGGTTATCGGTGATGCGAATCGCCACGTCGATGCGCTCGCCGATCAGACTCACCGGATGATTATTGATATCCAGTTCGAGACGCAGCTGGGGATAACGGGCGAGAAAATCGGGTAACAGCGGTGAAATCAGCTGCATAGCCGTAAAGTGAGCGCAGGCGACGCGAAGCGTGCCGCTGGGCACCGCCCGCTCGGTCTGCCCGGCAATTTCATCCGACAGTTGCGTCAGGCTGCGGGTTTTTTGCAGCACCTTCTCCCCGGCCGCGGTTAAGGTTAATTTGCGCGTCGAACGGTGGATCAGGCGGGTACCCGCCCAGTGTTCCATCTGCTCCAGATAGCGACTGACCATCGGACGCGACATCCCCAGCGCACGGGCCGCGGCGCTCAGGCTCCCCAGTTCGCAGATCCGCATGTAGACCTGCGCGGCAATAATTCTGTCCATCTTTCACTTCCATCTGCACGTTTTATGAAACTCAGCATCTCTTTTTTCAGGAATTTTCGCAAATCAGGAAATCCGTAAAATAGCGTTATTCAACAGACACAGAGAAAACCAACATGAAATTATCCGCCCTTGCCGTTGCCACCGCGCTGTTCAGCTCCGCTGCGTTTGCCGCACCTTTAACATTGCAGACCTATAACCCGCAGGATAAAGGTATCTTCGCCGTGAACTCGACGCTGGCTTCCGGCCCGCATGAAGCGGTGCTGTTTGATGCGCAATTTAGCGTGAAAGATGGCGAAAAGCTGGTCGATATGATCCGCAAAAGCGGTAAGAAACTGAGCCGCATTGTCATTACCTCCGGCGATCCGGATTTCTATTTCGGCCTCGAGCCGCTGGTGAAGGCTTTCCCGGACGCAAAAGTTGTCGCCACGGCCGAGGTGGTCAAGCACATCGAAGCAACCCAGGCCGCGAAGCTGGCATTCTGGGGCCCGCAGATGAAAGATGGCGCACCGAAGCAGCTTTATACGCCGCAGGTGATTGCAGCCAACACCTTTACCATTGACGGCGAAAAAGTTGAAATTCGTCAGCCGCAACACTACGCGGCGTTCGTCTGGATCCCGGCGAACAAAGCCATCCTCGGCGGTACCGGTGTCGCCTGGGGTATGCACGTATGGACGGCCGATACCCAGAGCGCCGAAAGCCGCTTGCAGTGGCGCAAAACGCTCGACGATATGGCCGCACTCCATCCGCAGCAGGTCATTCCGGGCCACTATCTTGGCACACCGCCGGCCGGGGATCGCGCGATCGCCTTTACCCGCGACTATCTGCAGCAGTTTGAGCAGGCGCTGAAAACGCACAAAGATTCCGCCGGGGTGATCGCCGAGATGAAACAGCGCTGGCCGGAGCTGGCGGAAGTCAGTTCGCTGGAGCTGAGTGCGAAGGTGAACACCGGCGAGATGAAGTGGTAAACGCAGACTATTCCTGATTCCGGGTGATAAAGTTGCCAGGGGCGGAAAAATAGACCACGATAGATAGACGGTCGCGCTAGCGCGCCGTTCTTAGGGTTACATTTCGTCCGGCCACGCCGGGCTTGTCCTTGAAACAGAACTGGATTAAGGAGTAAGAATGAAATCGAACCACCAGGCACGTCATCTTCTCGGTCTGAACTATAAACTGTCCCAGCAGAAAAAAGTGGTGCTGGACGGCGATGTGGAAACGACAATTAACCACGCTCATGCCACCGGCCGTAAGCGCCGCGCGGGTTAATTTCTCAGCTGAATGATGATAAAAACACCGTCCTTTCGTCAGGATGGTGTTTTTTTAATACAATTTCCCCTCTTTGATAACATCTGCTCTATACTGCTCCCGCTGCATTCCCTGCCAGCCCGCACGCTTATCGCCGCGCACGGTCTGAAGTGAACATCAAGGAGTTAGTGCGATGCAATTCACCCATAAGAAAAACCGTTCCCTGTATATCCCCTACGCTGGCCCCGTTCTGCTCGAATTTCCCCTTCTCAACAAAGGTAGCGCCTTCAGCATGGAAGAGCGCAGCAGCTTTAACCTGCTCGGCCTGCTGCCAGAAGTTGTTGAAACAATTGAGGAACAAGCTGAACGCGCATGGATCCAGTACCAGGGATTTAAAACTGAGATCGACAAGCATATTTACCTGCGCAACATTCAGGACACCAACGAAACCCTCTTTTATCGCCTGATTGGCAACCATCTCGATGAGATGATGCCGGTCATCTATACGCCGACCGTCGGCGCCGCCTGCGAGCGCTTCTCTGAGATCTACCGTCGTTCGCGCGGTGTTTTTATCTCCTATCAGAACCGGCACAACCTCGACGATATCCTGCAAAACGTCCCGAACCACAACGTCAAAGTGATCGTCGTCACCGACGGGGAACGCATTCTGGGTCTCGGCGACCAGGGCATCGGTGGTATGGGGATCCCGATCGGCAAACTCTCGCTGTACACCACCTGCGGCGGTATCAGCCCGGCCTACACGCTGCCGATTGTGCTGGACGTGGGGACGAACAATCAGCAGCTGCTCGACGATCCGCTGTATATGGGCTGGCGCCATCCGCGTATTACCGACGATGAGTATTATCAGTTTGTCGATGACGTTATCCAGGCCATTAAGCACCGCTGGCCGGACGTTCTGCTGCAGTTTGAAGACTTCGCGCAGAAAAACGCTATGCCGCTGCTCAACCGCTATCGCAATGAGATTTGCTCATTCAATGATGATATCCAGGGCACCGCCTCGGTGACCGTCGGCACGCTGATTGCAGCCAGCCGCGGTGCGGGCAGCCAGCTGAGCGAACAGAAAATCGTCTTCCTCGGCGCCGGCTCTGCCGGTTGCGGGATTGCCGAACAGATTATCGCCCAGATCCAACGCGAAGGATTAAGCGAAGAAGAAGCGCGTCAGCGCGTGTTCATGGTTGACCGTTTCGGCCTGCTGACTGACGCCATGCCGAACCTGCTGCCGTTCCAGAACAAACTGGTGCAGAAGCGTGAAAATCTGCAGCAGTGGGATACCACCAACGAAGTGCTCTCCCTGCTTGACGTTGTGCGCAATGTGAAACCGAATATCCTGATCGGTGTCTCCGGCCAGCCGGGTCTGTTCACCGAAGAGATTATTCGCGAGATGCATAAGCACTGCCCGCGTCCAATCGTAATGCCGCTGTCGAACCCGACCTCTCGGGTGGAAGCCACGCCGCAGAACATCCTCAGCTGGACCGACGGCGAAGCGCTGGTTGCCACCGGCAGCCCGTTCGCGCCGGTCACGCTGAAAGGTAAGCAGTACGTTATTGCCCAGTGCAACAACTCCTATATCTTCCCCGGTATCGGTCTTGGCGTCATCGCCTCAGGGGCATCGCGAGTCACCGATGAGATGCTGATGGCGGCCAGTGAGACGCTGGCGAAGCACTCGCCGCTGGTCAACAACGGCGAAGGCCCGGTGCTGCCGGAACTGAAAGATATCCAGACCGTCTCACGCGCGATCGCTTTCGCGGTCGGCAAAGTCGCTCAGGAACAGGGCGTGGCGGTGAAAACCTCCGCCGAGGCGCTGTTGCAGGCGATCAGCGATAACTTCTGGTTGCCGGAGTATCGCAACTACCGCCGGACCTCGATTTAACCGGTATTCAATGGGCCTGAATCTCAGGCCCGGCTTAGTATCAGAGCAGCATATCATGCTATGCTGCTCGCCTCAGGGTAAATTAGTATTTTATATATTCATAAAAGTATAGTTATTTATTCATATCAATAGTTATGTTTTAGTTTTATAAAAGTATAAATGATTTTGTTTGTCGGGATATTGTAAAAAATAACATCTTTAATCTATTCTATCAGTGTCATCTTCGAAACGTTAGCAGGCACCGATCGGAGGAATAATGAATAAGTATCTTGAACTGATAGATAAACCCCGAGCTAATAGTGTAAATGTTGGCCTTAGCTCACCGAAACTATCAACTTTGATAAGTCTTTTTGGAGAACCGAGAGATAATTACACAGGTGATTGCCAGTCTGTTACTGGCCCCTTTAAAAATAGAATTATTACGCAGTCAGTAGGTCCATTTAAGTGTACGGGCATGGATGTGGCACTAAAGTCATTGACCGATATTTTAGATTCGGTAAAAAATGAAATACCCGATCTTTATGCAATACTAGGTACGGCTGGAATGTTATGTGCCCGTAAAGTTAAAATTAAGCGGAAAGATGGCACTCTTCACCTTGGTGACAATCCTTCTAATCATTCCTGGGGTTTAGCAATAGATATCAAATTATCAGGTGTACTTGATAAACAAAGTGATGATAAGTGTTTCCGTGGCCTTCTAATCCTCTCAAAATATTTTAATGCCGGAGGATGGTATTGGGGAGTAAGTTTTCCAAATGAAGATGCAATGCATTTTGAGGTGGCCGAGTCGACATTAATAAAATGGCGAAATGAAAATTTAATCTAATCTCCACATAAAACATTGAGATTTAAAATTTAATAAAAAAACCAAATCGCATTCGAGTTTTATTTCTAATTGCAAAATAATAAACTCAATGAACATACCAGGTTAACGCTATCATATTACAGAAGAGTTTCAACTCGAATTGTATTGAGCGGTTGACAGAACGAAAGCGCATACATTCGGCTGTTCAGGATGATAAATTACCATTAACTTACCCAGAGTAAAGAAGATGTCACGTCAATGATAGAACACTTGAGTTTAAATAAAATTTTCATAAAAATTAACAATGTAACATATTAAATTATTTATATTTCCTGATATTATTACAATTACCGCTCATTATTTATGAATGTCAAATCTACATGTCATGTGCAATTAAATAAAACAGTACCTTAAATTTCATTTAACTAGCCAAAACGTCTTTCTTCATCTACACTCCCTTCACCTGTCAACTCACTGAATGAAAAAGGAGGACCCCATGCTGTTATGTGAAATATCTATGTTTTCACTGACATTTGGTAATCGTCACTGCTCAAGCGTTATCGGTATCGTGCTGCGATAACTTCAGCTTGAGCGAAGACACCCCAGACTAATTCCCTTCCCTCGGGCTTACCGGGTTATCGTCAGCGATGTTTGACGAGGCGTTTTTACGCCTGTAACTCTTGAGTAAGTTCACTATGAGTACATTATTTAGCGCGCAATCTCTGCATGTTGAAACGGCATTCGGGCCGCTTTTCACCGACCTCTCCTTTACCCTGAAAAAAGGCGACCGCATCGGTCTGATCGGCCATAACGGCTGCGGCAAAAGTACCCTGCTGCAGGTGCTGGACGGCACGCTGACGCCCGCTGCCGGCAGCGTGGCGCTGGCGCACCATTGCCTGATGGCGCGGGTTGAACAGCACCTGCCGGATGCCCTGCTGCAACAATCGCTCATTGAGGTGGTTCTGGCGCGGCTTCCCGCCAGCGGGCGTGAACAACAGCGCTGGCAGGCAGAACGTCTGCTGGCAGAAATGGGCTTTACGACGGTGGCGTTCACCCAGCGAGCGGCAACGCTAAGCGGCGGGCAACATACCCGACTGCTGTTGGCCAGAGCGTTAATTCAGCAGCCGGATCTCCTGCTGCTTGACGAACCCGGCAACCATCTCGATCTGCCGACCCTGCTGTGGCTGGAAAGCTTCTTGCAAACCTGGCAGGGGAGCTTCGTGCTGGTGTCCCATGACCCCCTCTTACTGGATGCTGTAACTAATGCCAGTTGGATCCTGCGCGACAGAACCCTGCACGCCTTCTCTCTTCCCTGTAGCGCGGCGCGTCAGGCGCTGGCGGAACGGGACGAAAGCGATGCCCTGCGTCATAAAGCCGAGCAGCGAGAAATCGACCGCGTCACCACCAGCGCCAAACGGCTGGCAACCTGGGGACAGGTGTACGACAACGAAGATCTCTCGCGCAAAGCCAAACAGATGGAGAAACAGGTCGCGCGCCTGAAGGAGAGTCAAACCGAGCTGACCGCCGGCACGCCGTGGCGGCTGGCGCTGAACGGTGACGCCCTGCGGGCCGATCGTTTACTCGAAATTGAACAGCTGCCGGTGCCCCCGGCTCCGGGATTACCAGCCCTGTTCACCGCCGGGCTGGCGCGTCTGCGCAGCGGCGACCGGGTGGCGATTATGGGGCGCAACGGCGGCGGGAAATCGTCGTTGCTGCGCCTGCTGTGGCGGCAGATGCAGCAGGCGGCGCCGGATGTCGGCCTGCGTCTGCATCCACGATTACATCCGGGCTACTACGACCAGTCGCTGCATCAGCTGGCGGATAATGCCACGCTGCTGGAGGCGCTGGAGCGCTTCGAACCCGCCGGTGAACGCCGTAAGCGGGCGCTGATTTCCGCCGGTTTCAGCTGGAGCCGCCACGGGCAAAAGGTCAGCACCCTCAGCGGGGGCGAACGTTCCCGCTTGCTGTTTGTCGGACTGTCGCTGGCGAGCTATAGCCTGCTTCTGCTGGATGAGCCCACCAACCATCTGGATATGGAAGGCAAAGAGGCGCTGGCTGCCTCGCTGCGCGAGTATTCCGGCGGTCTGCTGCTGGTCAGTCATGACCGTCAGTTGATAAGCCAGAGCTGTAACCGCTTCTGGCTGATTGATGATAACGGGCTGAGCGAGTGGCATAGCGCCGACGACGTTTACACCCGCCTGCGCGGCGGGGCGCCCTGCCCGGGAGGCCCGCCGACGCGGATGCGACGACCACCGTCTCCGAAGACCATGACGCCCTGCTGGAACGGCTGATCGATCTGGAACAACGGCTGGCGGATGATGTATCGCGTAAACCTAAGCACCAGAAACCCCACCTGCAGGCGCAGTGGCGCGAGGAGATCGCGGCCATTACCGCCAGACTGAGTTAAAGGAGACTGAATCCCCGGCTAAGGTGGAGACAGCTTAGCCGGGTGTACGCGGTCAAGGACGGTGGTTACGCCGACGCTGCATCCGCCGGGTATCGGCTGAACTGCTGTTCGGTCATCATCATCCCCCACTGATCGCCCTGCCACTCTTTATGTAACGTAAAGCCGAATGATTCATACAGCGCGCGCGCGGCGTCAAGCCCGCTGAAGGTCCACAGCTGAACGGCAGAAAACGCGCGACGGTCGCAAAAAGCCATCGCCTCGGCCAACAGACGTCGGCCAACGCCGCTGCCCCGACAGCTGTCGTCGAGAATAAACCAACGTAGATGCGCTTCGTTATTGCCCAGATCTTCACCATCGATGGCCACGGAGCCGACGATTTTGCCCTCCAGCACGGCCAGCCAGATCTGATTGCACTCTGCGTCAAGTCGGGCAGAAAACTCTGCCAGCCCGCTGGCGACCTTACCTTCGAAAAAGTGGCCGAACCCGTGGTGCCGGGCATAATATTCGCCGTGCATCTGCGCAATGCGGCCAATCATACCCGGCCGGTATCCGCGCACAATCGTCACGTTGTTTGCCGCAGCGGGCCTTGGTACGTCGCGGCATTTCGCCAGCGCCTGCGCGTACGCGGTCAGCCCCAGCGCCACGTTTTGCTGTTGTCCGGCATCGAGATGCATAAGCGCATCAATGACCCGCATCGCCCCGTAATCGTTAATCCGTCCGACCGTCCCTCGTCCCTGTTCCGTCAGTTCGAGTTGCTTGAAGCGGGCATCTTCGCCGTCGGGTTTTTCCTGCAGCTCGCCGGCGGCCAGCAGACGGGACAACATCCGACTGACGCTTGATTTCTCCAGGCCGAGGATCTGAACCAGCTGCGCGGCGGTCATCGCCCCGTGTGCGGAAATTTCCAGCAGCGTATGCACGGCGGAGGGTGAATAGTCGGTGGCTGCTAGCGTAGAATTCATGAAGCCGAGTTCACGAACCATCAGGCGGGAAGAGCGGCGTATTTCAGTGATGAGCGATTGGTTAATAAGCGATGGATGCGTCATGGCGATGGGTGCAGGTGAGTTAATAGTTGCACAATACAACCATTATTGCGTTCTCCCTGTCAATCCACGCCGCCATTCGGCCCGCGCACACGAACGGTATTTCCTTCCGGCTCATCGGCTCTTTGTCAGGATTAAACACGGTCGCAACGGGTCATTGCCCGGCTAAAAAAGTACAGGCACCGTGCGGTGCCTGTTTTTATCTTATTGTGGATTTTTGGCTTTCCACGCATCCCATGCCTGCTTAATCTCTTGTTTTGCCGCAGCGGCATCGTTAAAGCCGTTCAGCTCCACCTTTTTACGCCCGTCAGGCAGCTGCTTATAGACGCGGAAAAAGGCCTGCAGCCGCTCCTGCTCAATGGCAGGCAGGTCGCTGATATTCTTGATGTCATCATAGGTCGGATCGATTTTGCTCGCCGGCACGGCAATAATCTTATCGTCCTTTTCCCCACCATCGATCATCTTCAGGACGCCGATTGCCCGCAGCTTAATCAGCGTCCCCGGCGCCATCGGTGCACGCGTGTAGAACACCACGTCCAGCGGATCGCCGTCTCCCGCCAGCGACTGGGTCAGTGAACCGTAGTTAGCCGGATAGGCGACCGGCATCGACTGGAAACGATCGGCTATAATAAATCCCGTCTTCGCGTCGGTCTCATATTTGATGATACCGCCCGTCGGAATTTCCGTGACCGCGTAAAACTCTTCCGGGTTGTTCTCCGGCTGCGGAAAGTCCAGTACGTTGTGGGCCTGAGTGGCGGCAGACAGGAACAGCGATGCGGCGAGGATAGTTTTTACCAGATGCATTGTAGTATCACTCTGTTGTTATAAGAAATTTGCCTGTAACAGCCTGCCGCTTAGCCATGAACAGAATATGACGACCTCATTACATAATTATTAACAGCCAAAATTCACACATATGCTCGAATTTTGCGCTATTAGTGCTGCTCTAGACCACATATTTCACTAGCTCCCTTGCATTCCTGACTATAAGGGTTAATCCTTAATGAGTATTATTTAAGAGTAAACACCCATTTTTTCTTCAAAATTCAAGGAGTAAACATGAAGGCAGCCGTTGTTACCCACGATCATCAGGTTGATGTGACGGAAAAAACACTGCGTCCCCTGCAACATGGAGAGGCGTTGTTGAAAATGGAGTGCTGTGGCGTATGCCATACCGACCTGCACGTGAAAAACGGCGATTTTGGCGATAAAACCGGCGTGATTCTGGGCCATGAAGGCGTGGGCGTTGTACAGCAGGTTGGTCCGGGCGTCACCTCCCTGAAACCGGGCGACCGCGCCAGCGTGGCGTGGTTCTTCGAAGGCTGTGGGCACTGCGATTACTGTAACAGCGGCAACGAAACGCTCTGCCGTTCGGTAAAAAATGCCGGTTACAGCGTAGACGGCGGCATGGCTGAAGAGTGCATCGTCACCGCTAACTATGCGGTCAAAGTGCCGGACGGCCTCGACTCTGCTGCCGCCAGCAGCATCACCTGCGCGGGTGTTACCACCTATAAAGCGGTGAAAGTTTCCCATATTAAACCGGGCCAATGGATTGCCATCTACGGTCTTGGTGGCCTCGGCAACCTGGCGCTGCAATATGCGAAAAACGTGTTCAATGCCAAAGTCATCGCCATCGACGTTAACGATGCGCAGCTGGCGCTGGCGGCCGAGATGGGCGCAGATCTGACCATAAACTCCCGCAATGAAGATGCGGCGAAGGTCATTCAGGAAAAAACCGGCGGCGCTCACGCGGCCGTCGTCACCGCTGTCGCCAAAGCGGCGTTTAACTCCGCCGTTGACGCCGTTCGCGCCGGAGGCCGCGTGGTGGCCGTTGGCCTGCCTCCGGAAGCCATGAGCCTCGATATTCCCCGTCTGGTACTGGATGGTATCGAAGTGGTGGGCTCGCTGGTCGGCACCCGTCAGGATCTGACCGAAGCCTTCCAGTTCGCGGCCGAAGGGAAAGTCGTTCCTAAAGTGACGCTGCGTCCGCTGGGCGACATCAACGCCATCTTTAAAGAGATGGAACAGGGGCAAATTCGCGGCCGTATGGTTATCGATTTCCGCCGCTAAGCCTCGCGCCTCTCCCGCTCAGGGAGAGGCCGTTTCATGACGCTGGCCATCCGGCATGAACGCATTCCTCCGGCTGTTACCCACATAGAATATTTCCCCGACGCGGTAAATGCCTTTTCCGCAAATGCTTAGCGCAATTCGTTGGTTCCTTTGTTTATATCCGCGCCCGATGATGGCAACACAATAGATAACAAAGGAATTCACCATGCAAAGCCGTTTTCGTCTGCCCGCGTTGGCAGCCCTCTTTTTATCCGGCGCTTTTTCCGCCTGGGCCGCCGATACGCCGGTCAAAGGCGGGACATTAATCTATCTGGAGCAGCAGCCGCACACCAATCTCTATCCACCGGCCGGAGGCTTCTACCCCAACGGCGGCATTCTCAATCAGATAACCGATAAGCTCACCTGGCAAAACCCGAAGACGCTGGCGGTTGAACCGTGGATTGCTGAGAGCTGGGTCACGAACGCCGACAAAACCGAATACACCTTTACGCTGCGTCCGGGCATCACCTTCTCCGACGGTACCCCGCTGGATGCCAACGCGGTGGCCAAAAATTTTGATACCTACGGTCTCGGCAATAAAGCCCACCGGCTGCCGGTCTCTGAAGTGATCAACAACTACGACCATAGCGAAGTCATCAATCCGCTAACGGTGAAGTTTTACTTCAAAAAACCGTCGCCAGGATTCCTGCAGGGTACCGCCACCATTGGCTCCGGGCTGGTCTCTCTCAGCACCTTGCAGCGTAATTTCGACGAGCTCGGCGACGCGCGCAATATTATCGGCTCCGGACCCTTTATCGTTAAAGATGAAAAGCCGGGTCGCGAGCTGACGCTGGTCGCCCGTAAGGATTACCAGTGGGGGCCGAAAAACCTGGCTCAACAGGGGCCGGCCAACCTCGACGGCATTACCTTTATCGTCACCCCGGAAGACAGCGTGCGTATCGGGGCGTTACTGGCGGGTCAGGCCGACTTTATCCGCCAGGTCCAGGCCTACGATGAAAAGCAGGCGACCGACCAGGGATTCAGGATTTATGCCGCCCCCACCCGCGGCGTCAATGACAGCCTGAGTTTCCGCCCGGATAGCCCGCTGGTGTCCGACCTGCGCGTCCGCCAGGCGCTGCTGCATGCCACCAATGCAAAACAGGTGGTTGATACGCTGTTCTCCGCCAACTACCCGCAGGCGACCTCGGCTATCGCCAGCACGGCGGCAGGTTATGTCAATCTGAGCGACAAGCTGACCTTCGATCAGGCCAAAGCCAGACAGTTGCTCGATGAAGCCGGATGGAAACCGGCCGCCGACGGGATCAGAGAGAAAGATGGCCAGCGCCTGGCGCTGACGGTCTATGAATCGCTGCCGCAGCCGCAAAACAAAGAGGTGCTCCAGCTGATCGCCCAGCAGTGGCGCCAGGTGGGGGCGGCGCTGAGCGTAAAAGCGGGCGATGCCGGTAGCCGGGTAATTGATAACCTCGATCCGCTGAAGACCCCGCTGACCGTTTCAGAAGTGGGTCGCGCCGACCCGGACGTGGTGAAAAGCATGTTCTTCCCGACCAACCGCGATGCCCTGCTGCAACAAGGCGGTTCCAGCGACAAAGTGCAGCACTTCCGCGACGATAAGCTTAACGATCTGCTGACCGCGATTTCCGCCGAAGTCGATGCGCAAAAACGCCTGCAGCTGACCGGGGATGCCCAGCGCTATCTGCTGGATAACGCCTACGTGATCCCGATATTTGAAGAGCCGCAGGTCTTTGCCGGCGCGCCGTGGGTGAAGGGGGTGAGTTTTGAAGCCGTTGGTCGTCCGTCGTTCTACGGCAGCTGGCTGGAAAAGCACTGAGGAGCATGGGATGAGCCATAACCTTCTGCGACGTCTGGGCCAGAGTTTACTGGTGCTGTGGGCGGCCTTCACCCTCTCCTTCGTGCTGCTGCAGGTGCTGCCGGGAGACGCGGTACTGATCAAGTTCCAGAATCCGGATCTGGGTCTCAGTCCGGCGCAAATCGCCGATATGCGCATCGCCTACGGCGCCGACAGCCCAATCTGGACGCAGTATTTCCACACCTTAGCGGCGATGCTGCAGGGGGATTTTGGCTACTCGTTACAGGCGGGTATTGCGGTCAGTACGCTGCTGGCCAGCAACCTGCCGGATACGCTCAGCCTCGCGATCCCGGCGTTTATACTGGCTATCGTGCTGGCCTTTAGCCTGGCCTTCGCCTCACGCCTGCCGGGGCTGCGCTGGCTGAGCAATACCTTACAATCTTTGCCGGTGCTGTTTATCTCGCTGCCGACCTTCTGGCTGGGCATTGCGCTGATTCAACTCTTCTCCTTCCAGCTGCGTTGGATCCCGGTGATCAACCCCGGCCCGCTACAGGGCCTGATACTGCCGATCATTGCCGTCGCGGTGCCCATTTCCGCCCCGCTGGCGCAGATCCTGATGCGCAGCATGGACCAGGTGGCCGCCCTGCCGTTTGTCGCCGTCGCCCGCGCCAAGGGGATGAGTGAAACCGGCGTCCTGTGGCGACACGTTACCGGCAACGCCCTGCTACCGGCGCTGAATATCGCCGGGCTGCTGCTGGGGGAGTTGATCGCCGGCGCATTGATTACCGAAACCGTCTTCGGCCGCGGCGGTCTGGGTCAACTGACCCAGCAGGCGGTCAACAATCAGGATATTGCCGTCTTACAGGCGGTGGTGATGATCTCCGCCCTCGCGTTTGTGTTGATTAACCTGCTGGTGGATCTGCTGATGCCGCTGTTCGATCCCCGCCTGAAAACAGTGACCGGAGGAGTGGTATGAGCCTCGTTGATTACGCTACCGCCGCCCGCCGGCGGGCGCCCGGCCGTCGACCGCTGCGTTTCCAGCCGGGGCTATGGCTCGCCTGGAGCATCATGATCGCCGCGCTGTTGATGGCGCTCGCCCCGCAGCTGTTCAGCGGCTATAACCCGCTTGAAGGGACCTCCGGCGCGCAGCGTCTGGCGCCGCAGGTCGGCCACTGGCTGGGAACCGACCAGCTGGGACGCGATCTGTGGACGCGGATCGTCTATGGCGCGGTCCACTCTCTTTCCGCCGCGCTGGCGGCCGTCGCTATCGGGCTGCTGGTCGGCACCGCGCTCGGTACGCTGGCCGGTGCCGTTGCCGGACGCGTCGAGTCGCTGGTGATGCGGCTGGTTGACGTCCTGCTGGCCATCCCGTCGCTGCTGCTGTCATTAACGGTGATTATCCTGCTTGGCTTCGGCACGCTGAACGCCGCGGTTGCCGTGGGCGTTGCCGCCATTGCCAGTTTTGCCCGCCTGGCGCGAGCGGAAGTAGTCCGCGTGCGGCACAGCGACTACGTCGAAGCGGCCTTTGGCAGCGGCGGCACTTTCTTCGCCGTCTTCTGGCGGCATATTTTACCTAATTCCCTCACCGCCGTACTGGCCTTCGCCACGCTGCAGTTTGGCCAGGCGATTCTCGCCCTCTCCACCCTGAGCTTTCTCGGCTACGGGACCCCGCCGCCGGTGCCGGAATGGGGGCTGCTGATTGCCGAAGGCCGTAACTATCTCTCAACCGCCTGGTGGCTGACCACCTTTCCCGGCGTGGCGGTCGTCGCGGTGGTGCTGGCGGCCAACCGCATCAGCCGTCAATTTAGCGGAGAGCGCTCATGAACGTATTACGCGTGGAAAACCTGCGCATCAGCTACCGCTCGCAGCACCGCTGGCAGGAAGTGGTGCATAACGTCAGTTTCAGCCTGCAACGCGGTGAAATGCTGGCATTTGTCGGGGAGTCGGGTTCCGGCAAAACCACCACCGCCCAGGCCATTATCGGCCTGCTGGCGAACAATGCCCGACGCGACAGTGGACGAGTGGAGATCAATGGCGAGGATATCAGCGGCTGGTCGGGGAAACGACTTGATAGTCTGCGCGGCACGCGCATCAGTCTGGTCCCGCAGGACCCGGGCAACTCCCTGAACCCGGTACAAACGATCGGCGCGCAGGTTGGCGAAATTCTGCGTCTGCACCAGAAAGAGCCCGCCGCCGTACGTAAGCAGCAGGTGCTGGCCCTGCTGAGCAAAGTTGGCCTCAGCCACCCCGAACAGCGCTTTCATCAGTATCCGCATCAGCTCTCCGGCGGCATGAAGCAGCGGGTGTTAATTGCGATCGCCATTGCCCTGAAGCCGGACTTGATCATTGCCGACGAGCCAACCAGCGCCCTCGATGTCACCGTACAAAAACGTATTCTCGACCTCCTCGATACCCTGCGCCGGGAGTCCGGGACGGCGGTACTGCTCGTCACCCACGATCTGGCGCTGGCGGCGCAGCGTGCCGACCGGCTGCTGGTTTTTCGCCACGGAGAAATTCAGGAACAGGGCATTACGGCGGATGTTATCCGCGCACCGCAACACGCCTACACTCGCCAGCTGTTGAGCGATCTGCAGGGAATCCAGCCGACAATAGGGGCAGCGCAGCGCCGCCATCCGGCGACGGCCGCTATCCGGGTCGCGGATATCAGTAAACGTTTTTCGCTGGGCGACGCCGGGCTGCAGGCGCTTGACGCCGTCAGCTTTGAGGTGAAACGCGGTACAACCCATGCGTTAGTGGGTGAATCAGGTTCGGGCAAAACCACGCTGGCGCGGATTCTGCTCGGATTTGAACAGGCCGATCGCGGCCACATCGCCATCGATGGTATCGATGCCGGTCATTTAAGTCGCGAGGCGCAGCGTCAGCTGCGGCGTAAAATTCAGTTCGTCTACCAGAACCCGTTCGCCTCGCTCGACCCGCGTCAGACCCTGTTTGCGATTATCGAAGAGCCGCTGAAAAATTTCGAACCGCTGAGCCCGGCCATCCGTCGTGCCCGGGTCGAGGCGGTTGCCGCCCGGGTCGCACTGGCGCCGGAGCTGCTGACGCGGACCGCCCGCGAGCTTTCCGGCGGCCAGCGCCAGCGGGTCGCCATTGCCCGGGCGCTGGTGCTGGAGCCGACGATTCTGGTCCTCGACGAAGCGACTTCCGCGCTGGATGTCACGGTGCAGGCGCAGATTCTGGCCCTGCTTCAGCAGCTCCAGCAACAGCTGGGGCTGACCTATCTGTTTATCACCCACGACCTGGCGACGGTGCGTCGCATCGCGCAGAGCGTCACGGTACTGCGCGCCGGTCAGGTTGTGGAATACGGCGAGGTCAACCGCCTGTTTAGCCAGCCGCAGCACGACTATACCCGTGACCTCATCGCCGCTATTCCCCACCTGTCCACTCTGAGCAAGGAGATCGCATGACGCGTAAACGCCTGGGTTTTTTCACCCGCCTGCTGGACTCTGCCCCTGCGCAAGAGCGCTACCGGCTGGCAACCGAACAGATTCGCCACGCCGAACGTCTCGGCTTTGACAGCGCGTGGATTGCCCAGCATCACTTCCACGAGCATGAAGGCGGCCTGCCTTCGCCGCTGGTCTTTCTCGCCCACGTAGCGGCACAGACCGAACATATTCGCCTCGGTACCGCCATTATTACGCTGCCGATGGAGAACGCACTGCGGGTCGCCGAAGACGCGGCGGTGCTGGATCTTCTGGCCAACGGGCGTCTTGAAGTCGGCTTTGGCTCCGGCGGTACGCCCACTTCATTTCTGCCGTTTGGCTTAACCAGCGAACAGCGGGGCGCCGCCTTTGCCGATAATCTGCATCTGATCCACAGCGCCTGGCGCGGTGATTCACTGGCCCATCCAGAAAACCATCTCTACCCGCCGGCGCCGCAGCTGGCTGAACGGATCTGGATAGCGACGTTTTCAATTGACGGTGCCATTCGCGCCGGTCAGGCCGGTCACGGCCTGATGCTCTCCCGCACGCAGCCGCGCCCGCCCGGGCAGCCATATTTAGCGCTTGATGCCATCCAGAATCCGCTGATCGATGCCTACCTCGCGGCGCTGCCCGCCGGCAAAGCGCCAAGGATCCTCGCCTCGCGCACCGCCTTTATTGCCGACAGCCAGGAGTACGCTCTGCAGGTTGCAGCACCCGGATTACGCCAGCAGGCGGCGGCGCATCGCGCCGCCGGGCATGAAATAATCGGTGACACTGTCACCGACCATCTGTCGCAACTGGATGCCCACGTCGGGGATGTCGAACATGTACAGGCGTCTCTGGCGCGGGACAGCGTGCTGGCCCGCGTCACCGATATTTCGTTCCAGGTCCACTCCGTTGAGCCCGCGCACCGTGACACGCTGCGTTCCCTTGAGCTGATCGCTCAGCATATCGCCCCGCAACTAAGGTAGGAGTCACCATGACACTGAGTCAGGATATTTTGGCAGAGCTGGCAGAGATTTCCCCGGGTTCCCCGTTAGCCGAGGCCCGGGCCGTGCGCGACGCAGCGACCCGCCATGCGCAGGGCAGCTATGAGGTGCTGTTCAGCCAGCAGGATGAGGATTTTCCACCCGATGAGCGTTTTGCCGTCGCCGCCAAAGTGGCGAAACTGCATCAGGCCGATGCGCTGGCCGCCCACTATGCCGGTTTTGGCCTCGCCGACCCGACCTCCGCGCGGCTGACACCGGCGCTGGCGTTTGCCCGCCTGTTAACCTTCAGCCCGGTGGAAGCCACGCCTTCGGCGCTGCAGGCGCTTACCCGCGCCGGCTGGACCCCGCGGGGGATAGTCACCCTCGCCCAGCTGATCGCCTTCGTCAGCTTCCAGAGCCGGTTGCTCAACGGTCTGCGGTTATTGAACGGCAAACCCTTTGCCAGCGCCGATACGCCGGTGGCGGCCGGTTTCTGGCATACCACCCGGCAAACGGTCAGCGGTAGGCCGGCCCCGGGACATTTCACCCGAGATGAGCTCAACTGGGAGCCCTGGCTTGAGGCCAAACCGCTGGAAGCCTTCAACGACGACGAACGGGCGATTCTGGCGAAATTTGGCCATACGGAATCCCCCTACTTCCGGCTGCTGGCGCGCAATCAGCCGGTGCTGGAGCAGCGTACGCTGACCGACAAAGGCATCTTCTACACTCCAGGCGGTCTGCCGCGTGCGGAACGGGAGCTGGCCGCCACGGTCGCCAGTAAAGTTAACGGCTGTATTTATTGCGCATCGGTCCATGCCCGCAAGGCGGCGCAGCTGGCAAAAGATGAGAGTGCGATAGAAACGCTGCTGGCGGTGACGCCGGGGGAAACATTGAGCGACGGCCAGTCGCCGCGCTGGCGGGCGGAAATAGACTTTGCCGCCGCCCTTTCCGTCACGCCGCCAGCCCTGACCACAGCGCATCTTCATGGCCTTGAAGAACAGGGGCTGGACACGCTGGCCCAGCTCGATTTACTGCAATCGGCGGCCTTTTTCGCATGGGCTAACCGCCTGATGTTGACCCTTGGCGAACCGTGGGAAACCGATTAATTCACCGCGCCCGCCGCGATGCGGTTTCGCTGGCCGCGGGCGTAAATCAACAGGGATGTCATGGCCAGGAAGGAGAGTAACGCCGCCGGGAGCGCAATCGCATTCCAGCCAAAGCCCGAGGTAATCATCATCCCGCCGCAAAATGCGCCGATCGCGCTGCCGAGGTTGAAGGCTATCTGCCCGCCGGCCGCCCCCAGCATCTCTCCGCCCCGCGCATTCTGTAGCAATAAGATTTGCAGCGGCGCCGCCAGCGCAAAGAGTCCGGCACAGCACAAAAATGCCAGCAGCAGCGATGCCGTTTTATGGTCGCCAAAGAGAAAGATCAGCAGCATCACCACCACAATGGCGCCGTCGGTGGCGGCCGCAATGCGCAGCGGGCTGTAGCGAGCGGAGATTTTCCCGCTCAGCAGATTACCGATAACCATCCCCAGCCCTACCAGCATCATGATGGCGATCATCGCGCTTTCGGAAAATCCGGAGACATGGATCATAAAGGGTTTGATGTAGCTGAACCACGTAAACACCCCGGCGTTGCCAAACAGGGTCGCGGCAAAAATAAGCCACGGCGCAGGCGACGATAAGAAGTGAAACTGCTCCCGCAGCCGCGATGTGGATCGATCAAAGACGGTCGGTACCCACCAGAGAATCGACATCAGCACCGCCACGTTGAAGACGGCAATGCCCAGAAAGGTATAGCGCCAGCTGAACTGATGCCCAAGCCATGTCCCGGCGGGGACGCCGACCAGGTTAGCCACCGTCATCCCGGCAATCATTCCCGCCACCGCAGCGGTCACTTTACCCGGCGGCGCCACCTTCGACAGAATAATCGCCCCGACGCCGAAAAAGGCGCCATGCGGGAAGCCGGACACCAGCCGCCCTGTCGCCAGCATGAAATAGCTGGAAGAAAAGGTAAACAAGGTATTCCCGACAATACAGAGCGCCGCGAGAAACAGCATCACCGACTTTAATGAAAAGCGGCTGGAAAACAGCGCCATCACCGGCGCGCCAATCACCACCCCGAAGGCATACCAGGCGATCATGTTGCCGGCGACAGGAATGGAGACCCCGACATCGTGAGCAATTTCCGGCAACACACCCATAATGCCAAATTCCGCCATGCCCAGGCCAAACGTACCCAGCGCGAGCGAAAAAATCGTCTTTTTCATTCAGTTAATCACGTAGTTTGGATTTTTGGCCGGCATTATTGACCATTCAGGATCGGCAAACCAGACAAAAACGTCCGCTGACCCGTTTGTCCATAAAATAGCGCGATCCCTGCATGTGAGTCTGGGGGCGGGAGAGATGAATCAGAGAGGATGGCCGGCGCGTCGGCGTGACGCAGAGGCAGTCAGCCGTATCGCAGCGCAATACGGCTGGAGAGCGTTAGTGGGTCGCTTTCCCGATCATGCCGCCGGCCCCGGCGCCCAGCGCCGCGCCCTGCAGCACGCTGTTGCCGGAAACGGCTGCGGCGCCCGCTCCGACTGCGGCGCCGATGGCCCCGCCGGTACGTGCGGCTTTGCCTTTGTCGCCGTGTTCAGTCATGGCGCCGATACCGCCACCGACGACCGCGCCTTGTACCGTAGAGCGTACGCTTTTTCCGCTTAGCGCCCCCACGGCGGCTCCCGCCACGGCGCCACCGGCCGTTTTATCCATCGCGCTGACGGAAAAGGTCAGTGCGCATCCCAAAAAAATGGCTATACCATTCGCTGTTTTCATCGGTCAATTCCTTTTTAGTTCGCTCCCGAAAGCGTTAACGCCAGCCCTACGGGCAATCCTCAGGAGCCAGACCTGACGGTCTGATGGCAAAGAGTCGGCAAACGGTATGCGCTCGCTGGCGGAATGAAAAGAGAAAACTTGTCCAAATCTGGACAAGTTTCATGCCTTCTGCCGCGTGACGCCTTGCCGCTTTCAGCCATTAACCCGCGGAATTGTCATAATGTCCGCCACTCTGGCCCGGGGTGATTACACTTTACGGTACACGGGTCCCATTTCCCCTCTCAGAACGGAGCGATAGCCATGGGAAACAACAAGAAGGCCAAGGGTGTAGCGGGTTCGACCAAAATGAAGCCGCTTGGCGACAAAGAGTATGAAAAAGCGCTGCGCAAGCTCCACGTTGAGCTGGTTAAATTGCAGCAGTGGGTGGTCAGTCAGGGACTGAAGGTCTGCATTGTCTTTGAAGGCCGCGATGGCGCCGGTAAAGGTGGCACCATCAAAGCGATCACCGAGCGGGTCAGCCCGCGTGTGTTCCGGGTGATCGCCCTGCCGGCACCGACCGACAAGGAGAAGACCCAGCTCTATTTTCAACGCTATATCCCGCATCTGCCGGCCGCCGGAGAAATCGTCATTTTCGACCGCAGCTGGTATAACCGGGCCGGCGTTGAACGGGTGATGGGATTTTGCAGCGCCGACGAAGTGGAAAAATTCCTTGCAGGCGCGCCGCTGGTAGAGCGGTCGATGGTGGAGTCCGGCATCATCCTGCTCAAATACTGGCTCGAGGTGACGCCGGAAGAGCAGGAACGTCGGCTGCGCGACCGCATTGATGACGGGCGAAAAATCTGGAAATTATCACCGATGGATATCAAGTCATTTAACCGCTGGGATGAGTACACGCAGGCCAGGGATGCGATGTTTGCCGCCACCGACACCTCCTGGGCGCCGTGGTTTGTCGCCCGTTCGGAAGAGAAGAAGCGCGTGCGCCTGAATATCATTACTCATCTGCTATCGCAGATCCCCTATAAGAGCGTCCATACCGAACCGGTCAAATTACCCAAACGTAAAATTGGCAAAGTGAAAACGGCCGATTACCCTTTCCGTTTTATTGCCGAGCGTTTCTGAGCCCGGACTCCGCCTTGCCCGCCTCGGCCCTTTGGTGCCGGGGCGGGCAAGGCCCCCTTTTCTGGGGAGCTCAAATCGACAAATCCGCCGTTTACCTCAAGTTAACTTCAGGTATTACCCTTAACGCATCCTCGTCAGACCACAATAAGGACATGATATGCATGAGATTGACAGCGGTTTTACCCACGTCGCCTTTATGGTGCGGGATCTCGACAGGAGCATCGATTTTTATACCCGTTATACCGCCATGCAGGTGATTCACCGGCGCTCGCCGAATCTTCCCTCCGCACGCCACGTGGCGTGGTTAAGCGATCGTACCCGCTTATTCGCCCTGGTGCTGGTGCAGGCGGACGAGCCGACCGATACCCCGCTGGGGCCGTTTGGTCATTTAGGTGTCGCCTGCGCGACCAAAGCGGAGATCGACGGGAAAACCGCGATGGCGCGGCGGGAGGGCGTGCTGAGAAAGGAGCCGGAGCAACTTGGGGAACCGGTGGGCTATTACGTTTTTTTCCGCGACCCGGATGGCAATACGCTGGAACTCTCTTACGGCCAGCGCGTTGGGCTGGAAGTCCTGCGTAGCGAGAGCTGAAAGCACATGGCGCGACCGGGTCGCGCCATGAAACGGTCAGGAACGGCGGGACGAGATACCTTCCGAACTCTCTTTTTTCGCTTCCAGGCGCTCAACCTCGCGATACCAGCGCGGGTGGTGTTTCTTCGCCCAGCGACGGCTGACTTTCCCTTCGACCATCCCCTTAATTGACCCTTTCACCCAGAATGCCATATACATATGGATCAGGATGGCGTGAATCAAAATAATCGCCGAGGTGGCGTGAATCAGCAGGCTGTAGCGAATGACCTGGATCGGGAAGAAAGGGGCAAACCAGGGACGCCAGATGATCACCCCGGTCACCAGCAGCACGAAAATCATGCTCATGATGGTCCAGAACATCATCTTCTGCCCGGCATTATATTTGCCGACGCGGGCCACTTTATGCTCATTGCCCTTCAGCACTTCAACAATGCCCTTCAGCCACGGGATGTCCTGCTTGTCCGGAATATTATGGTGGACAAAGCGTACAAACATAAACATCAGCGCAATGAAGATAGCCACGCCGAAGAACGGATGCAAAATGCGCCCCATCTGCGGCGTACCGAAGGTTTCCGTCAGCCACTGCAGCGTCGGGAAAAAGAACGAGATCCCGGAGAGCGCTACCAGAAAGAAGCAGATAACCACCGTCCAGTGACAGGCGCGATCGATAAACTTTGTGCGCACAATCATTTTCGATTTATTCATCATGCTCCTCCTCGTCGTCATCCACTTCCTTGTTCGGCCCGATGCCGATGTAGTGATAAATCAACCCGGCAAAGGTAGCGATAAAACCGGCCGCTGACAGCGGTTTCAGCGCCCCTTTCCACAGATTAATACTGGTATCAATCTGCGGCTCTTTCGGCAAATTGTGGTACAGCTCAGGCTGGTCAGCATGGTGCAGAACGTACATCACGTGGGTACCGCCCACCCCCTGCGGGTTGTATACCCCGGCCTGTGAATAGCCGCGCGCTTTCAGCTTGTTGACCCGCTCCTGCGCGACCTCCAGCATCTCCTTCTTGCTGCCAAAATGGATGGCGCCGGTCGGGCAGGTTTTCACGCACGCCGGTTCCTGACCGACGCTAACGCGATCCACGCAGAGGGTACATTTATAGACCCGGTTATCCTCTTTATTGAGACGCGGGACATTAAACGGACAGCCGGCAATGCAGTAGCCGCAGCCGATGCAGTTCTCCTGCTGAAAATCGACGATGCCGTTGGCGTACTGAATAATCGCGCCGGCGGAAGGACAGGCTTTCAGACAGCCTGGCTCCTCGCAGTGCATGCAGCCATCTTTACGGATCAGCCACTCCAGCTTGCCGTTCTGCTCGGTTTCGCTAAAGCGCATCACCGTCCAGGATTTTGCGCTCAGGTCCGCCGGGTTATCGTACACCCCGACGCAATGCCCCACCTCGTCGCGGATATCGTTCCACTCGGAACAGGCCACCTGGCAGGCTTTGCAGCCCACGCAGGAGGAGACATCAATTAGCTTAGCCACTTCCGCCTTGTAGTCCCGCGCACGCGGCGCGGGGGTTATCGGGTTGGTTGCGGAGCGCTTAATAATGTCTTGTGTTTCCATCGCCATTGAATCGCTCCTTACGCTTTCTCGATGTTGACCAGAAACGCTTTATACTCCGGCGTTTGCGAGTTGGAATCGCCGACGTTTGGCGTCAGGGTATTGGCGATATAGCCTTTCTGCGCCACCCCTTCAAAGCCCCAGTGCAGCGGGATCCCGACGGTCTCCACCTGCTGGCCGTGAACGTTGAGGGTCCGCAGACGGCGAGTCACCACCGCCACCGCGCGAATAAAGCCGCGCTGGCTGCTCACCGTCACCCGATCGCCGTTGGCAATGCCTTTCGCCTGCGCCAGACCTTCGCTGATTTCCACAAACTGTTCCGGCTGGGCGATGGCGTTGAGCCGCGCATGCTTGGTCCAGGTATGGAAATGCTCGGTCAGGCGATAGGTCGTGCCGACGTAAGGGAACTTATCTTTTTTCCCTAAGCGCAGGGCGTCCTCTTCATACAGACGCACCACCGGACTGGAGATCACCTGCGGATGCAGCGGGTTGGTCCCCAGCGGCGTTTCCATCGGCTCGTAATGTTCCGGGAACGGCCCTTCGGCCAGCTTATCGAGCGCAAACAGACGCCCCAACCCTTCCGGCTGCATGATAAACGGCCCGGTATTGCTGCCCGGCGCGGCGGTATTGAAGTCAGGAATATCGTTCCCCGTCCACTTGCTGCCGTTCCACTGGATCAGCATCCGCTTCGGATCCCACGGCTTGCCGTTAATATCCGCCGACGCCCGGTTGTACAGCACGCGTCGGTTCAGCGGCCACGCCCAGGCCCAGCCCAGCGTATTGCCCAGCCCTGACGGATCGGCGTTATCGCGGTTAGCCATCTGGTTACCCTGCTCCGTCCAGCTACCGGCGTAGATCCAGCAGGACGATGCCGTAGTGCCGTCATCGCGCAACAGCGCGAAGCTGCTCAACAGCTGGCCTTTTTTCGCCAGCAGAACGCCGTTGCTGTCGTAGAGATCCTCCAGCGCGTAGCCGTTATTCTCTTTCGCCACCTCTTCCGACTCCGGATGATCCGGCTGCTTGTAGCTCCAGCTCATCTTCAGCAGCGGTTCCGCGCCTTTGCCGCCTTCACGGCGATACATTTCGCGCAGGCGATGGTAAATCCCGGCCAGAATTTCGCCGTCGTTACGCGCTTCGCCCGGCGCATCCTGGCCTTTCCAGTGCCACTGCAGCCAGCGCCCGGAGTTGGCAATCGACCCGTCCTCTTCAGCAAAGCAGGTGGAGGGCAGACGGAACACTTCGGTCTGAATCGCCGCCGGGTCAACATCGTTCGACTCGCCGTGGTTTTGCCAGAAGGTCGAGGTTTCGGTCACCAGCGGGTCGATAACCACCATGTACTTCAGCTTGCTCAGGCTGCGGACCACCTTGTTTTTGTCCGGGAACGAGGCCACCGGGTTGAAGCCCTGGCAGATATAGCCCGTGACCTGACCTTTATCCATCATGTTGAAATACTTGATGACGTCGTAAGCCTGATCCCATTTCGGCAGCCAGTTAAAGCCCCAGTCGTTCTCTTTCTGCGCCGCATCGCCGTAAAACGCTTTCATCAGACTGACCGCAAACTTCGGATAGTTGCTCCAGTAGTTCACCTGATCCGGTCGCGTTGCTTTTGGCGTGTTCGCCGCCAGCCAGGTGTGCAGATCGGTCTGTTTTTCAGACGGCAGCGTCAGATAGCCAGGCAAGCTGGTCGACAGCAGGCCGAGGTCGGTTAAGCCCTGAATATTGGAGTGGCCGCGCAATGCGTTAACGCCGCCGCCGGCCATCCCCATGTTGCCGAGCAGCAGCTGGATCATCGCCATCGTGCGGATGTTCTGCGCGCCGACGGTATGCTGCGTCCAGCCCAATGCGTACAGGAAAGTGGTGGTCCGGTCCGCGGCGCTGGTGGAAGCCAGCACTTCGCACACTTTCAGGAAATCGGCTTTCGGCGTTCCGCAGATATTCTCCACCACTTCCGGCGTATAGCGGGAGACATGCTGCTTCAGCAGGTTCCATACGCAGCGCGGATGTTGCAGGGTCTCATCGCGCAGGGCGTAGCCATTTTCGTCGAACTGATAGTTCCACGACGTTTTGTCGTACTGCCGTTTTTCAGCGTCGTAGCCGCTGAACAGGCCATCTTCGAAGGCAAAATCATCGCGCACCAGCAGGTTGGCGTTGGTGTAGTGCTTAACGTACTCCGCATTGATTTTGTTGTTTTCAATCAGGTACAGCAGCACTCCCGACAGGAAGGTAATGTCGGTCCCGGATCGAATCGGCGCATAGATATCGGCGACCGAAGCCGTACGCGTAAAGCGCGGGTCGACGACGATCAGCGTCGCATCGTTGTTGTTTTTCGCCTCCATCGCCCAGCGGAATCCCACCGGATGCGCCTCAGCGGCGTTGCCGCCCATCACCACCACGACGTTAGCGTTTTTGATATCAACCCAGTGGTTGGTCATCGCACCGCGACCAAATGTTGGAGCAAGACTTGCTACCGTTGGTCCGTGTCAGACGCGCGCCTGGTTATCCACTGCCAGCATGCCGAGCGAACGCACAAACTTCTGCGTCAGCATCCCGGTTTCGTTACTCGCCGCCGAGGCGCACAGCATCCCGGTTGAAAGCCAGCGGTTAACCACGGTGCCCTGCTCGTTTTTCTCAATAAAGTTGGCATCACGGTCGGCTTTCATCAGTCTGGCGATACGGGTAAAGGCATCGTCCCAGGAGATGCGCTGCCATTTGTCAGAGCCTGGCGCGCGGTATTCCGGATAGCGCAGACGGTTATCGCTGTGAACATAATCCAGCAGCCCCGCCCCTTTCGGGCATAAAGCGCCCCGACTGACCGGGTGATCGGGATCCCCTTCAATATGATAAATGGCTTCTTTCGCGTTCTTCGCGCCGTCGCCCAGGCTATACATTAATAGCCCGCAGCCCACGGAACAGTATGTGCAGGTGTTGCGGATCTCTTTGGCGCGCAATAATTTGTAATTACGCGCCTGAGCCAGCGCCATTTTGGGTGCGAAACCCAGGGCAGCAGCTGTTGTTCCGGCCATACCGCCTGCGCAGATTTTAAAAAACTTTCTGCGGCTGACGTCCATTGTTTTTCTCCATGCAGGATGCGTGTTCATCGCGGGGGAAACTAACAGCAATGCCCCTGATTTTTTTGCGTCAAATCAATGTCGAAAACCATCGCCCCCTTAATAGTCAAGGTCAGCGGATTTCATTACTCCCTTTGTATTAAGCGCGAAGGAAAACAGGGGCCAGAAGGAATGAAAAAGTGTTATAAATCGACTCTTGATGAATATCGGTGTCAGGTTTGACATGGAAAAGAAAAAAGCAACGTTGACCGGTCTGGCTGCCATTGTGCTGTGGAGCACGATGGTCGGATTAATTCGTGGCGTCAGTGAAGGGTTAGGTCCGGTCGGCGGCGCGGCAATGATCTATACGCTGAGCGGCTTATTATTGCTGGCCACCGTCGGGTTTCCCCGGCTGCGGCAAATGCCGCGCGCCTATCTGCTGGCCGGCAGTCTGCTGTTCGTCAGCTATGAAATTTGTCTGGCGCTGTCGCTGGGCTTTGCCGGCAGCCGCCAGCAGGCGATTGAAGTCGGGATGGTCAATTATCTGTGGCCCAGCCTGACGATTCTCTTTGCCATTCTCTTTAATGGTCAGAAAACCAGCTGGCTGGTCGTTCCCGGCTTATTTCTCGCGCTGCTTGGCGTCACCTGGGTATTAGGCGGTGAGCATGGCCTGAATATCGATGAAATTACCCGGAACGTCGTCTCCAGCCCCCTGAGCTATATTCTGGCCTTTGTCGGCGCATTTATCTGGGCGACCTATTGCACGGTCACCGCAAAATATGCGCGCGGCAAAAACGGCATCACCCTGTTTGTTTTATTAACCGCCCTGACCCTGTGGCTCAAGTTTATGTTCAGCGATCAACCGCCGATGATTTTCAGCTGGCCGGTGGTCATTAAGCTGGTGATGTGCGCGGTGGCGCTGGGGTTTGGCTATGCGGCCTGGAACGTAGGTATTCTCCACGGCAACGTCAGCCTGCTGGCGGCCGCCTCTTACTTTACCCCGGTGCTCTCTTCGGCGCTGGCGGCGGTGCTGCTCAGCGCGGTCCTCTCCTGGCCATTCTGGCAGGGAGCCGGCATGGTATGCGCCGGCTCCCTGCTCTGCTGGTATGCCACCCGACGTTAGCCGAGGTCGCCTCCGGCCACCGGCAGCGTAACGCCGGTGATATAGCTTGCCTCATCGCTGGCGAGAAACAGGATCGCGTTCGCCTGTTCCGTCAGCGTGCCGTAGCGATGCATCAGGCTGCTCTCCACGGTTTGATCGACCACCTGCTGATACCACTCCTGCTCCTGCGCCGTGGGCGTTTCATGATTCCGCGGGGTTAAGCGCGCCGGCGCCTCGGTTCCGCCCGGCGCCACGGCGTTGATGCGAATCCCGCTGCCGCTGTACTCCATAGCAATCGAACGGGTCAGCGCGTTGACCCCGCCTTTCGCCGCCGAGTAAGGCACCCGGTTAACGCCCGCGGTGGCAACGGACGAGACGTTAACAATGCTGCCCTTGCCCTGTTTGAGCATCCACGGTAGCGCCGCGCGGCAGCCCCACAGCGTCGGAAACAGCGAGCGACGAATCTCTTTTTCAATCTGATCCGGCTGATATTCGGCAAACGGCCGCGCCCAGATCGTCCCCCCGATGTTATTAATCACCACGTCCAGTCGGCCAAAATGGGCGACCCCGGCGGCAAAAGCCTGCTCGGTGCTCTCCCACTGTTCGAGGTCTGCCTCCAGCGCCAGCACGTCGCTGCCCCCCTCGGCCAGCGTCGCCGCCAGCTCGTGGACATAGCGCGAACGGTCGATCAGCAGCAAACGGGCCCCTTCACGGGCGGCCTGCTCTGCCGTCTGACGGCCAATGCCCTGGGCGGCGCCGGTAATGGCCACCACTTGATGTTGAAAACGCATCGCTCCTCCTTATGCCGCCGCACTCTGGCTGGCGAGAAATTTTTCGTACCAGAAACCTGCCGGATTAATTCCCCGCTCGCGAAGCGCGCCGGAAACCGCGTTGACCATCGGCGGCGGGCCGCACAGATAGATGTCGACATCGCCATCGTTAAGCATCGCGTCATCAAGATGCCCGGTGACAAACCCGCGCTGCGGGCAGGCGCTCTGTTCATCGGCAACGACCGGCAGCCAGCGGTAGCCGGAAAGCTGATCGACAAACGCATCCAGCGCCTCGGTCTTCACCAGATCGCTATCGCGGGTGACGCCATAGAGCAGCGTAATCGGCCGGGTACTGCCCTGCAGGGCCAGGGTGTGCAGCATCGACAGCAGCGGCGCCAGCCCGGTCCCGCCCGCCAGCATCAGCAGCGGACGTTCCCCGTTGCGCAGGTAGAAGCTGCCCATCGGGCCGCTGAGGGTGAGACGATCGCCCGCTGCCGCCTGGCGCGTCAGCCACTGGCTCATTACCCCGCCGGGCACATTGCGGATCAGGAACCGACCTTCGCGCTCGCCCGGAAGCGAACTGAAAGAGTAAGCGCGCACCTGCGGTGTGCCCGGTACCTGAATGTTGATGTATTGTCCGGGCAGAAAAGCCAGCGGTTCATCCAGCTGGAGCACCAGCTCAATGGCGGTCTCCGACAGGTGATTCACCTGCATCACCGCCGCACCGCTGCTGGCGAGCGCGGTTTTGCACTGCGCCGCAGCCACCGGAACGTCAATCACGCAATCGCTGGTCGGGATCATCTGACAGGTCAGCACCTGACGAGCATCGGCCTCTTCTTCGCTCAATGCCTCCTCGAGATACTCTTCCCCCATGCCATAGTCGCCGCTGGCGCAATGGCATTTGCAGGTCCCGCAGACGCCGTCCGAGCAATCCATCGGCAGGTTGACCTTCTGGCGGTAGGCGGCGTCCAGCACTTTTTCTCCCGCATTGCACTGGATAAAGCGGGTAATACCATCCTCAAAATTGAGTGCGATAGTAAACATATCCACCTCTTAAATATGGTAAACGTCAATCACCTGACGGATATAATCGTTGTTCAGCCGCACCGTCTTACGCAGGATCTGCGGTTTGCCGTCGCAGGTCGTCAAGGTGACGCAGGTCGAGCCAAACCACGCATCGGTGTGCTGGTACCGGTGGTTGTAAGTCACCCAGTTGTAGCGCACCTCCACCCCCTGCTCATTTTCGCCGAGCAGCTCAACGTTGCTGATCAGGTGGGTGGTACGCGGCTCCGGCGTACTGGCGCCAGAACGTTCCGTTTTGATGCGGTAGACGCGGTCCTCAAGTCCCTCGCGGTTCGGGTAATAGATCAGCGATATTTCGCGCTGCGGGTCGCGGGTCAGCTTGTCGTCATCGCCCCATGCCGGCATCCAGAACACCACTTTCGGGCTGTAGCACGTCAGCCACTGATCCCACTGACGGTCGTCCAGCAGGCGGGCTTCGTAATAGAGAAACTGGCGAACCTGTTCAAGCGTCAGCATCACACCACCTCCACGCGTTGGGTTATGGACTGTTCATAGCGCTGCTGCTCTTTTTCCAGCGCCGCCATCATCACGTTTTGCCAGTGATGGTGATGGGCGATGTACAGCGCCTCATCCTCCGATTTCACCCCGCTAAGCAGCGGAGTGAATCCGGCATGCCGGGCGTGTTCATCCGGGCCATCGACCCAGTGCAGCGCGCCGCGACTGAGATCGCTCCACGCCAGGTTCTCGCCGAGATAGCCGCGCTGGCAGGCGCTGAACTCTTCCAGATCGTCCGGCGTTCCCATGCCGCTGACGTTAAAGAAATCCTCGTACTGGCGGATGCGCAGCGCGCGGGCCTGGTCCGGCTCGCCTTTCGGCGCGAAGCACCAGATAGTGACTTCGGTTTTGTCTACTGCGAGCGGGCGAATAACGCGGATCTGTGTGGAAAACTGGTCCATCAAATAGACGTTGGGATAGAGACAAAGATTGCGCGTTTCATTGACCATCTGGTCGGCGCGCAGCTCGCCAAACTCGGCCTGTAAGCGGGCCTGATGGGCGAAAACCGGGCGCACTTCCGGGTTGAGCGCCCGGGTCCACAGCAGCATATGGCCGTTTTCGAAACCGTAACCTCCGCCGAGACTTTTCGACCAGCCGTTGGCATCGACGGAATGCGTCCCTTCGGCTTCGTAGTTGCGGCGCGACATTGTGGAGGCGTAGTTCCAGTGCACCACGCTAACGTGGTAGCCGTCGGCGCCGTTTTCCGCCCCCAGCTTCCAGTTGCCCTCGTAGACATAGCTGGAGGAGCCTTTCAGCACTTCCAGCCCTTCCGGCGCCTGATCGACCATCAGATCGATAATTTTGCAGGTTTCGCCAAGATAGGTTTCCAGCGGCTGCACGTCCTCGCTGAGGCTGCCGAATAAGAAGCCGCGATATGAGGCAAAGCGCGGCAGTTTTTTCAGGTCATGCGACCCTTCATGTTTAAAGGTCTCCGGATAACCGCCGGTGCTTTCATCTTTGGCTTTCAGCAATTTACCGTTGTTGCCAAAGGTCCAGCCGTGGAACGGACAGGTAAACGAGTTTTTATTGCCGGTTTTACGACGGCAGAGCATGGCGCCGCGATGGGCGCAGCTATTAATTAACGCGTGCAAGGCATGCTGTTTATCGCGGGTGATAATAACCGGCTGTCGTCCGAGAGTCAGGGTAAAATAATCACCGGGCTCAGGGATTTGACTTTCATGGGCGAGGAACACCCAGTTCCCTTCAAATATATGTTTGATCTCAAATTCAAATAGCTGCGGATCGGTAAAAATCGAACGATGGCAGCGATAAATATGTTTTTTCCGGTCAACAATTAATGCATTGCTGATTTTATCTTTTAATAGCGAGAGTGTTTTTTGCATGAGCTTAGCCCTCCTGCAGAATTCAGGAATTAATAAAGTCAGAGAGAATAATCAATTCGGGAATATCCCCGGCCGCGCGTGGCAGGCCGGGCAACAGCATGGCTCACCGCCCAGGCGCACCGGCCCGGGAGGTGCGCCGGTCATTACTCTTGTGCGCGCAGGCGGGAAATACGCTGTTCTTCGTCGGCGTTGAGGGCCGGGCACAAAGTAAAGTCGAAGCGAATTTCGGTGTGTTCGCCGTCAAGCTCACGCTGCTGAATCAGCTCACGATCGGTGATTTTAACCGGGTCGGCAATCAGGCCATCGCGGGTGGCGAAGGCAAAGTCATCCCACAGATACTTATCACCGTTAAGGTTAATCTGGCTGGTTAAATGCTTGTGGCCCGGCGCGGAAACAAAGAAGTGAATATGTGCCGGACGGTTGCCGTGACGACCCAACTGGTTAAGCAGCTTTTGGGTCGGGCCATCCGGCGGACAGCCGTAGCCAGAAGGCATGATGCTACGCACGCTGTAGCGGCCATCTGCGCCGGTGCGGATGCGGCGACGCAGGTTGTATTCACTCTGGCTCTGGTCGAAGAACGAATAGTTCCCCAGGGTGTTGGCGTGCCAGATATCCACAATGGCGTTGGCAACCGGACGTCCCTGGGTGTCGCACACCTGACCGTGCAGCCACATGACTTCACCCGCATCGCGGCCGTCATCCATCCGCGCGTGCCCTTCTGCGAGCGGCGCATTGGCCACGTACAGCGGCCCCTCAATGGTGCGCGGCGTACCGGTTTCCCGATGCGCTGCGGCGTCAATCGCATCCTGACGCAGGTCGAGGAAGTGTTCCAGCCCGAGACCTGCCGCCAGCAGCGCCGCTTCCTGACGCCCGCCCAGTTCATGCAAATAGTTCACCGCATGCCAGAACTCTTCCTGGGTAATATTATAATCGTCGATCAGGGTGCACATATCTTCCAGTAAACGATGCACAATGGCTTTAAAGCGTTCATTACCGCCGGGAACATTTAACCCGGCACTTTCACGTAATAATTTCTGCACGGCTTCTTGTTGTACGAAAGAATTTTTCATTGTGATTCTCACTTATTGCTTGCAGTTGGCTTGTAGGGTTTACACCGGAATATCCGGCGCGAGGTTTTTTATTATTTTTAGCTATCGTCTTCACGAATCGAGGAGGGATGACGACACAATGCCTCGACGCGTATTTCCATAAACGGGTATAACGGCAGAGCCATTAATATCTGGTGTAACTGGTCGGCATCACGCACATCAAAAATACTGACATTGGCGTACAGTCCGGCGACCCGCCAGATATGTCGCCAGGTGCCTTCACGCTGTAATTGCTGCGAATAGGCTTTTTCTCGTTGTTTAATCTCCTCAAGCTCGGCGGCGGGATATCCCAGCGGGATCTTGACGGTCATATCCACTTTAAACAGCATATTTTTCTCCTGTCATGTCCTACGCTTTGCGGGCATAGAACTGCAATTTATCTTCATCGAGTTCGACACCTAAACCCGGCGTCTGAGGCAGGACGACGCTGCCGTCGGTGAACGTTAGCGGCACGCTGACGATGTCATCTTTGAGCAACAGCGGACCAAACATTTCAGTGCCCCATTGCAGCGGCAGCGTCGACCAGGCGTGCAACGATGCGACGGTGCCCACGGTTCCTTCCAGCATGGTGCCGCCATACAATCCGATACCCGCCGCCTGCGCGACGTGCGCCAGGGCTAAAACGCTGGCCGGGCCGCCCGCTTTGGCAATTTTCAAGGCAAAGGCGCCGCTGAAGCCTTGCTGCGCCAGGCGATAGCCATCGTAGTGCGTCGCCACCGCTTCATCCGCCAGAATCGCGGTTTCAATGTGATGGCTGAGGCGAACCAGCGCCGCGTTGTCCTGCGCGCTGACCGGTTGTTCAATTAAGTCGATGCCCATCGCCGCCAGTTCACGACAGCCTTTTGCCGCCACAGTGGCGTCCCAGGCCTGGTTGACATCGACACGAATGCTCGCCCGATCGCCGAGGGCTTCGACAATCGCCCGGGTATGACGTAAATCGGTCGCCAGTTCGCGGGCGCCAATTTTCAACTTAAATGCCTGATGGCGACCTTCGGCCAGCAGCGTTTCCCCTTCGGCGCTATCCTTGTTGGTGTCCCCGCTCGCCAGGGTCCACAGCACCGGCAGCGAGGTCTGCAGCGCGCCGCCAAGCAGCGCTGAAACCGGCAGCCCCAGCGCCTTGCCCTGCGCATCCAACAGCGCGGTTTCAATGGCGGATTTGGCGAAGGTGTTACCTTTGATGGCGCTGTTGATACGCTGCGTCAGCGCATTCAGGTTATCGGCGGGCTGCCCTTTGAGCAGCGGCGTCAGATAATGGTTAATGGCGCTGGAGATGGCTTCCGGACTCTCGACGCCATAGCTCAGCCCGCCGATGGTGGTCGCCTCGCCGATACCGCAAATACCGTCAGAGCGCGTAATGCGGACAATCACCAGCGTCTGGCAGCCCATGGTTGTCATTGAGAGTTTGTGCGGGCGAATGGTCGGGACATCAACCAGCCAGCTTTCAATGCGTTCTACGGTCGCGGTCATGTTTTCTTCCTGATCGTTAAATTCATAACTTTTTGTGACGCCAACCATAACGAAGGGTGACGGTGACTTTGACAATAGGGGGGAGCCGGTGAAATGGTCAACGGCGATAATCGAAATGTTGTGCGATTATCGACGCGCTTGTTAAAATGAGGTTAATAATGTGATCCGGGTGGTAAAACAGGCACATTCCGTCGCCGCCCTTTTTCCCCACGGTATAGTGGTGCCCCTGAGCTTTTGTTTTCGAATGGAGAGGAATTCAATGAGCGCGACACCGCCAACCCCCCTCAGCGCCAGGCAGGCCGAACACGACCCGAATTTCATGCTGTCGCTGGCGCGCGGGTTGGAAGTTCTCAGCGCCTTTACTCCCCAGCGCCAGCGGCTGACTATCTCGCAGCTCAGCCAGAAAACGCAGATTTCCCGCGCCGCCGTCCGCCGCTGCCTGTATACCCTGGCCGCACTCGGCATGGTGCACAGTCCTGACGGACGCAGCTATGAACTGTTGCCGCGGGTGTTGGCCGTCGGCCACGCCTATCTGGCCGGAACGCCGCTGGCGAAAGTGGCCCAGACCGCGCTGGATAACCTCGGTAAGAGCCTCGGCGAATCTTGCTCCGCCGCCACCCTCGATGGCGATAACGTGCTCTATATTGCCAGGGCCGCAGTCAACAATCTGCTGAGCGTTGATATCGGTCGCGGCAGCCGTCTCCCCGCATGGGCGACCTCAATGGGCCGCGTACTGCTTAGCGCCCTGGCGGAAGAGCAGCTGGACGTGACATTGTCACGCGCGAATTTAATTCGCTACACCCCGCATACGCTGTGTGATTTAGCGGGATTGCGGGAGGAAATAACCAGAGTACGTATGCAGGGATATGCGATCGCCGATCGGCAAATTGAGGTGGGATTATGTTCGCTGGCGGTACCGCTGCTGTCACGCAGCGGCCAGGTGGTGGCGGCGCTCAACGTCGGCGTGCCCGCCAGTGCCATGAGCGCCGCCGCGCTGAGAGAGAAAGCGCTGGCCCCGCTGCGGCGGGCGGCCATGGAGCTTTCTCTCCAGCTGTAGGGCTAGTTCATTTTCGGCGCCTGCGCCAGACTGCGCCAGATCCCGGCTGCCAGCAGCAGCAGCAGCACCCCGGCGGTGGCCAGCACGATGCTGTGGGCGCTGATAAACGCGGTTTTCGCCGCTGCAATCAGCGAATGCGCCGGAACTGCGGGCAGCGATTGCGCCAGGGCGATCGCTTCGCTGATGGACGACGAGGCCTGCGCTGCGGCCTGACCGTCCACCCCGGCGGGCAGCACAATCGATGAACTGTAGCTGCGGGTCAGAATCAGGCCAAACAGCGCGATCCCCAGACCGGCCCCCAGCTCGTAGGCCATCGTTTCAATGGCGCCGGCCGCCGCCGCTTTCTCTTTCGGCGCCGCCGCCATAATGGCGGAGCCGGAAGCCAACAATGCGCTGGCGACGCTGAAGCCTAAGAGAATCATCAATCCCCATGCCAGCCACTGCTGGGAGCTGAAATCGGTCATCGACAGACCGAGGAAACTGAGCGCGCTCAGCAGCATACCGCCGGTTGCCACCAGCCGCAGGCCCAGGCGAGAAACCATCACCCCGGCAACAGGTCCGCTAAACCCGCTCGCCAGCATCAGCGGCAGCATAAACAGCCCGGCTTCAAACGGTGTTTTGCCGTGGACGAACTGTAGCTCCTGCGCCATCAGTAGCTCGAAGCCAACCAGGGTAATCAGGGCGGTCATCGCCATCATCACGCCGCTTAAGATAATGCGATGCGTAAACAGGCGCATATCGACCATCGGCGTCACGGCGGAAAGCTGCTGGCGAACAAAGCGCACCAACAGCGCCAGGCCCACCAGCGCGATCGATCCGGTCAGCCATAATGCCATCTGCCCTTTCAGCGCCGATTTTGCGCTGAACACCAGCATCAGGATCGCCACAATCAGCATCAATGCCTGGGTCAGATTAAGCGGCTGTTCGCGCCGTGCCGGCTGGCGCGGCACCATCCGCGCACTGAAGGCGATAACCGCCAGCACGATGGGCACGTTGATCAGGAATACCGATCCCCAGTAAAAATGCTCCAGCAGGATCCCGCCCACCAGCGGGCCGAAGGCGGCGCCGCCAGAGCCAATCGCCGCCCACAGGCCGAGCGCCATGTTGCGGTGGCGCGCCTGCGAAAAAGTGTTACGGATACCGGCGAGCGTCGCCGGGACGATCATCGCCGCACCAATGGCCAGCAGCGCGCGGGAGGCGATCAGCGCCAGCGCAGTGGGTGAAAACGCCGCCGCCAGCGACGAAACGCCGAAAATAGCGCTGCCGAGCAGCAACAGCCGTTTAAAACCAATTTTATCGCCGAGCGCCCCCATCGGCAGCACCATACCGGCCATGACTAATGAATAAATATCAATGATCCACAGCAGCTCATTGCTGCTGGTCCCCAACGACATACTAAGCGTTGGCGCGGCGACATGCAGTACCGTGGCATCAATCGCCACCGGTAAATACACCAACAAAATCGCCACCAGCGTTAACCATTGCCGAGACATACTTTTTCCTCAATTTTGCAAATTGGACACGCGTCCAGGATTGCGATCCTGCCGGATTGTTGAACAACTGTCCAACTTTTTGTTACTATCGAAGAAAACCACGGCTCAGCGGGGAAATATGCACTACTTAAATCGGGAAGCGCGTCGGGAGGTGATCATGCTGGCGGCGATGCGTGTCGCGCTGCAGGGGGGCTTAGGCGCCATGACCGTCCGGCAAATCGCCGCCGAAGCCGGAGTCTCCACCGGGCAGTTGCATCACCATTTCACCTCCATCGGCGAGCTTAAGGCGCAGGCCTTCGTTCGTTTAATTCGTGAGATGCTGGATATCCAGCTGGTAGCGGAAGACGCCAGCTCGCGCGAGCGCCTGTTTTCAATGCTCGGCAGCGAAGATGGCCGCCTGGATCCCTATATCCGTTTGTGGCGCGAAGGCCAACTGCTCTCCGGGAGCGATAGCGACATCAAAGAGGCCTACCTGCTCACCATGTCGATGTGGCACGAGGAGACGGTCAATATTATTCGTCTCGGCAGCGAAAGCGGTGAATTTCATCCCGATGACAGCGCGGAGAATATCGCCTGGCGTTTAATTGCCCTGGTCTGCGGGCTGGATGGGATTTATGCGCTGGGAATGGAAGCGATCGACGACAGCGCATTTACACGCTATATAAACTACTATATAACGTTAGAACTACTGCGCCCGCCAACCATTTAGCCAACTGAGCTTCTGAATGCGCCGGGAAGGCACGGTCTGTCGGCCCGGTAGACCTGTCGCCGCTGCTGACAGGAGCGCAGTTTAAGTCACATTTCATTTACATTTAGTAACAAATAATAAACCCCTATTGCGCACGCGCTTTCCTGAAGCGTTTTTTTTTATCTATTCTTCAAACACTACAATAATTCATTCGACCAGCCTTAATCGCCTCTTCTGCTTAATTTGCGGTGTTGTCATCTTTAAATTTTCTTTGGTTACTGTGCATTCGAGGGCAATATGTCAAGAGAAAGTGAGAAAGATAATCATTACCTTTTAAAGGGGTGGCGCCCGGAAAATCCAGCATTCTGGGAAAATAAAGGCAAAGCCATTGCACGAAGAAATCTTTTTATTTCAGTAAGTTGTTTACTTCTTGCCTTCTGCGTCTGGATGTTATTCAGCGCGGTTGCGGTGAATCTTAATAAAGTCGGCTTTAATTTCACTACCGATCAGCTTTTTTTATTAACCGCGCTTCCTTCGCTGTCCGGGGCAATATTACGCGTGCCCTATTCTTTTATGGTTCCTATATTTGGCGGACGCTACTGGACGGTGATCAGCACCGTTATTTTAGTGGTGCCCTGCCTGTGGCTTGGGATCGCGGTGCAAAACCCGGCAACCCCATTCTGGATATTTATTCTCATCGCTCTGCTCTGCGGTTTTGCCGGAGCTAACTTTGCCTCCAGCATGGGCAACATCAGTTTTTTCTACCCGAAAGCGAAGCAAGGCAGCGCCCTCGGCGTGAACGGCGGCCTGGGTAACCTCGGCGTCAGCGTGATGCAGCTGCTCTCGCCGGTAGTGATCTTCGTGCCGATCTTCACTTTTGTCGGCGTTCGCGGCGTCGATCAACCGGACGGCGCAACCCTGTGGCTCGGCAACTCGCCGCTCATCTGGGTGCCGCTGCTGCTCGCCGCTACCGTGGCGGCGTGGTTCGGGATGAACGATATCGCCGGTGCCAAAACCTCCATTCGCGATCAGCTCCCGGTGTTGAAACGCCCGCATATGTGGTTGCTGAGCCTGCTTTATCTCGCCACCTTCGGCTCGTTCATCGGGTTTTCCGCCGGCTTCGCGATGCTGGCCAAAACGCAGTTTCCGGATGTGAATATCCTGAAACTGGCCTTCTTTGGCCCGTTTATCGGCGCCCTGGCGCGCTCCTTCGGCGGCATCATTTCCGACCGTCTGGGCGGCGTCAACGTCACCCTGGTGAACTTCATTCTGATGGCGCTGTTTACCGGCCTGCTGTTCCTCACCCTACCCGGCTCCGGTTCCGGGAGTTTTCTGGCGTTTTACGTGGTGTTTATGGGGCTGTTTCTCACCGCGGGTCTCGGCAGCGGCTCTACGTTCCAGATGATCGCCGTGATCTTTCGCCAGATAACCATCGATAGCGTCAAGAAACGCGGCGGCAGCGATGAGCAGGCCCAGCACGAAGCGGTCACCGATACCGCCGCCGCGCTCGGGTTTATCTCCGCTATTGGCGCGGTCGGGGGCTTCTTCATCCCGAAAGCCTTTGGCACCTCGCTAGCCATGACCGGTTCCCCGGTTGGCGCCATGAAGGTTTTCTTTGTCTTTTATATCGTTTGCGTACTGGTGACCTGGCTGGTCTACGGTCGTCGTAAACCGGCAAAAAAATAACGGCATCGTTGCCGGATGGCGGCTGACGCCTTTATCCGGCCTACGGGATCGTGCGGTCTTGCTGGCCGGATAAGGCGCTAACGCGTCGCATCCGGCAAGGGCTTGATGCCGGACATTATCGGAGCAGGAGAAACGTCATGAGTAAACTACTGGATCGCTTTCGCTACTTTAAGCAGAAACGCGAGACCTTTGCCAACGGCCACGGTCAGGTCCTGGATACCAACCGTGACTGGGAAAATAGTTACCGTCAGCGCTGGCAGTTCGACAAGATCGTCCGTTCCACGCACGGAGTAAACTGTACGGGCTCATGCAGCTGGAAAATTTACGTCAAAAACGGGCTGGTCACCTGGGAAACCCAGCAGACCGACTATCCGCGTACCCGCCCGGATCTGCCCAACCACGAACCGCGCGGCTGCCCGCGCGGCGCCAGCTACTCCTGGTATCTCTACAGCGCCAACCGACTCAAATACCCGCTGGCACGTAAACGGCTGATTGAGCTGTGGCGCACGGCGCTGGCCCGCCATCCCGACCCGGTCGATGCCTGGAACAGCATTATGGAAGATCCGCAGCAGTGTCTCAGCTACAAGCAGATGCGCGGCAAAGGCGGGTTTATTCGCTCGACCTGGAAAGAGCTGAACCAGCTGATTGCCGCCGCCAACGTCTGGACCATCAAGCACTATGGCCCGGACCGCATTGTCGGCTTCTCGCCGATCCCGGCGATGTCGATGGTCTCTTATGCCGCTGGTACCCGCTACCTGTCGCTAATTGGCGGTACCTGCCTGAGCTTCTACGACTGGTATTGCGACCTGCCCCCCGCCTCGCCGATGACCTGGGGCGAACAGACCGACGTCCCGGAATCTGCCGACTGGTATAACTCCAGCTACATCATCGCCTGGGGCTCTAACGTGCCGCAGACCCGAACGCCTGACGCCCACTTTTTTACCGAGGTGCGCTACAAAGGCACCAAAACTATTGCTATTACGCCGGACTATTCGGAAGTGGCGAAACTGTGCGATCAGTGGCTGGCGCCGAAACAGGGTACCGACAGCGCGCTGGCCATGGCGATGGGCCATGTCATCTTAAAACGCTTCCATCTCGACAATCCGAGCGATTACTTCCTTAACTACTGCCGCCACTACACCGACATGCCGATGCTGGTGCTGCTCGACGATCGCGACGATGGTACCACCGTCCCCGGGCGAATGGTGCGCGCTTCTGACCTGCTGGACGGGCTGGGTGAGAGCAACAATCCGGAGTGGAAAACCGTGGCCTTCAGTTCCGCCGGTGAACTGGTCGCCCCCCATGGCTCTATCGGTTTTCGCTGGGGCGAAAAAGGGAAATGGAACCTCGAACCGCGGGCTGCCGGGAAGGAGACCGAACTGGCGCTGTCCCTGCTGAATATCAAAGATACCGTCGCCGCCGTGGGCTTCCCCTACTTTGGTGGCAACGAGAACCCGCATTTTCGCAGCGTTGAGCAGCAGCCGGTGCTGATTCATCGGCTTCCGGCCAAACGTCTGACCCTGGCCAGCGGCGAGAGCAAACTGGTGGTGAGCGTCTATGACCTGGTCCTGGCTAACTACGGCCTCGACCGGGGGCTCGACGATGAGAACGCGGCCGGCGATTTCAGCGAGGTGAAAGCCTACACTCCGGCCTGGGCGGAGCAGATTACCGGCGTTCCCCGCCACCACATAGAGCAAATCGCCTGGGAGTTCGCCGATACCGCGCATAAAACCCACGGTCGCTCGATGATTATCCTCGGTGCCGGCGTCAACCACTGGTACCACATGGATATGAACTACCGGGGGATGATCAATATGCTGGTGTTCTGCGGCTGCGTCGGACAGAGCGGCGGCGGCTGGTCGCACTATGTCGGCCAGGAAAAACTGCGTCCGCAGACCGGCTGGCTGCCGCTGGCGTTTGCCACCGACTGGAACCGCCCGCCGCGCCAGATGAACAGCACCTCTTATTTCTACAACCACTCCAGCCAGTGGCGCTATGAAAAGCTGACCGCCCAGGAGCTGCTTTCACCGCTGGCGGACGCCAGTCGATATACCGGACACCTGATTGATTTTAACGTGCGCGCCGAGCGCATGGGCTGGCTGCCTTCCGCCCCGCAGCTCAGCGTCAATCCGCTGACCATTAAGCAGCAGGCCGATGCCGCCGGCCTCTCACCCGCCGACTACACCGTGCAGGCGTTAAAATCCGGCGCCATCCGCTTTGCCTGCGAGCAGCCGGACAACGGTAAAAACCATCCGCGGAATATGTTTATCTGGCGCTCCAACCTGCTGGGTTCCTCCGGCAAGGGGCATGAGTACATGCTCAAATATCTGCTGGGCACCGACAGCGGCATCCAGGGCGATGAACTGGGGGCGACGGACGAGGTTAAACCGGAAGAGGTCGAGTGGCAGACCCCGGCGATTGAAGGCAAGCTCGATCTGCTGGTGACCCTCGATTTCCGCATGTCGAGCACCTGCCTGTTCTCAGATATCGTTCTGCCGACCGCCACCTGGTATGAAAAAGACGATATGAACACCTCGGATATGCATCCGTTTATCCACCCGCTTTCCGCCGCCGTCGACCCGGCCTGGGAAGCCAAAAGCGACTGGGAAATCTATAAAGAGATCGCCAACGTCTTTTCGACGGTCTGCGTCGGCCATCTCGACGCGGAGACCGATGTGGTGCTTCTGCCTCTGCAGCATGACTCTGCGGGCGAACTGTCCCAGCCTTTCGATGTGGTTGACTGGCATAAGGGCGAGTGCGATCTGATTCCGGGGAAAACGGCCCCGACCATTGCGGTAGTCGAGCGCGATTACCCTGCCACCTACGAGCGCTTCACTTCCCTGGGCCCGCTGCTGGATAAGCTGGGCAACGGCAGTAAAGGCATCAGCTGGAAAACGCAGGATGAGGTCGATTTCCTCGGCAAACTCAATTACGTCAAGCTCGACGGCCCGGCAAAAGGCCGCCCGCGCATCGACAGCGCCATCGACGCCACGGAAGTGATCCTCAGCCTGGCGCCAGAAACCAACGGCCAGGTGGCGGTCAAAGCCTGGCAGGCGCTGGGAGAGTTTACCGGACGCGATCACACCCATCTGGCTATCAACAAAGAAGATGAGAAGATTCGCTTTCGCGATATTCAGGCCCAGCCGCGCAAAATCATCTCCAGTCCGACCTGGTCCGGGCTGGAAAGCGAGCACGTCTCCTACAACGCCGGCTACACCAATGTCCATGAACTGATCCCCTGGCGCACGCTCTCCGGCCGCCAGCAGCTGTATCAGGATCATCCGTGGATGCGCGCCTTCGGTGAAAGTCTGGTGGTCTACCGGCCGCCGATTGATACCCGGAGCGTCAGCCATATGCATCAGATTCCGCCGAACGGCTTCCCGGAAAAGGCGCTCAATTTCCTCACCCCGCACCAGAAATGGGGGATTCACTCCACCTACAGCGAAAACCTGCTGATGCTGACCCTGTCGCGCGGCGGGCCGATCGTCTGGATCAGTGAAACCGACGCCAGAGAGCTTGGCATTGAGGACAACGACTGGATTGAGGCCTTCAACGCCAACGGTGCGCTCACCGCCCGGGCGGTGGTCAGCCAGCGCGTACCGCCCGGCATGACCATGATGTACCACGCGCAGGAGCGCATCATGAACATTCCCGGATCTGAAGTCACCGGCCGTCGCGGCGGCATTCATAACTCGGTGACCCGCATTTGCCCGAAACCCACCCACATGATTGGCGGCTATGCGCAGCTGGCCTACGGCTTTAACTATTACGGTACCGTCGGCTCCAACCGCGATGAGTTCATCATGATTCGTAAAATGAAAAACATTAACTGGCTGGATGACGAAGGTCGCGATCAGGTACAGGAGGCGAAAAAATGAAAATCCGCTCACAAGTTGGAATGGTGCTCAATCTCGACAAATGCATCGGCTGCCACACCTGCTCGGTCACCTGCAAGAACGTCTGGACCGGGCGCGAAGGGATGGAATACGCCTGGTTTAACAACGTCGAAACCAAACCCGGTATCGGCTACCCGAAAAACTGGGAAGACCAGGAAGAGTGGCAAGGCGGCTGGATCCGCGGGATCACCGGTAAGCTGACGCCGCGCCTCGGCAACCGCGTTGGCGTGTTGGCAAAAATCTTCGCCAACCCGCAGCTGCCGGGCATCGACGACTATTACGAACCCTTCACCTACGATTACCAGCATCTGCATACCGCGCCGGAGAGCCAGCATCTGCCTACCGCCCGCCCCCGTTCGCTGATTAGCGGTAAGCGAATGGATAAAATCAGCTGGGGCCCCAACTGGGAAGAGCTGCTTGGCGGCGAGTTTGAAAAGCGCGCCCGTGACCGTAACTTCGAAGCCATGCAGAAAGAGATGTACGGCCAGTTTGAAAACACCTTCATGATGTATCTGCCGCGCCTGTGCGAACACTGCCTTAACCCGAGCTGCGTCGCGACCTGCCCGAGCGGGGCTATCTATAAGCGCGAAGAGGATGGCATCGTACTGATCGATCAGGATAAATGCCGCGGCTGGCGCATGTGCATCAGCGGCTGCCCGTACAAAAAAATCTACTTTAACTGGAAGAGCGGCAAATCGGAGAAGTGCATCTTCTGCTATCCGCGGATTGAATCCGGCCAGCCGACGGTCTGTTCGGAAACTTGCGTCGGGCGCATTCGCTACCTCGGCGTGCTGCTGTATGACGCCGACCGGATTGAGGAAGCGGCCAGCACCGAACATGAAACCGACCTCTATGAACGCCAGTGCGAGGTATTCCTCGACCCGCACGACCCGGCGGTGATTGAAGAGGCGCTGAAACAAGGGATCCCGCATAACGTCATCGACGCGGCGCAGAAATCGCCGGTGTATAAACTGGCGATGGACTGGAAGCTGGCGCTACCGCTGCACCCGGAGTATCGCACCCTGCCGATGGTCTGGTACGTCCCGCCGCTGTCACCGATTCAGTCGGTCGCCGACGCCGGCGGCCTGCCAAATAATGGCAGCATTCTGCCTGCCGTCGAAAGCCTGCGCATTCCGGTGCAGTACCTCGCCAATCTGCTGAGCGCCGGCGATACCGGCCCGGTGCTGCGCGCCCTGAAACGCATGATGGCGATGCGCCACTACAAACGCTCACAGACCGTCGAAGGAGTGACCGACACCCGGGCTATCGAAGAGGTGGGCTTAAGCGTGGAACAGGTCGAGGAGATGTACCGCTACCTGGCCATCGCTAACTACGAAGATCGCTTCGTGATCCCCACCAGCCACCGGGAAATGGCGGAAGATGCCTTCCCGGAACGCAACGGCTGCGGATTTACCTTCGGCGATGGCTGTCACGGGTCGGATACCAAATTCAACCTGTTCAACAGCCAGCGCATCGATGCGATCAACATCGGGGAGAAAGAGTAATGCGGATCCTCAAAATTATCGGTCTGCTGCTGGAGTATCCGGATAGCCTGCTGTGGGACAACCGTGAAGAGGCGCTGGAATTGGTCCGTGCCGATGCGCCGGCGCTACTGCCGTTTGTTGAATCGCTGCTGGCCGCCCCGCTGCTCGACCGCCAGGCCGAATGGTGTGAAGTGTTTGACCGCGGACGGGCCACCTCGCTGCTGCTGTTTGAGCACGTGCACGCGGAGTCCCGCGACCGCGGCCAGGCGATGGTCGAGCTGATGAATCAGTATGAGCAGGCCGGGCTGCACATCGACTGCCGGGAGCTGCCTGACCATTTACCGCTCTATCTGGAGTACCTCAGTAGCCTGCCGCCAGACGACGCCAGAGAAGGCTTGCAAAACGTGGCCCCGATTCTGGCGCTGCTTGGCGGGCGCGTCAAACAGCGACAGTGTCAATATTATCAGCTGTTTGACGTCCTGCTGGCGCTGGCTGGCAGCGCGCTCAGCAGTGACAGTGTCACCAGGCAGGTGGCGGGTGAAAAGCGCGATGATACCCGCCAGGCGCTGGATGCGGTGTGGGAGGAGGAGCAGGTGAAGTTTATCGAAGATAACGCCACCGCCTGCGACAGCTCCCCGATGCAACATTATCAACGACGCTTTAGCCAGGACGTCGCGCCACAGTACGTCGACGTCGGTGCCGGAGGCCCGAAATGATACAGTACCTGAACGTCTTTTTTTACGATATCTACCCCTATCTGTGCGGGACGGTGTTTCTCATCGGCAGCTGGCTACGCTACGACTACGGGCAGTATACGTGGCGCGCCTCTTCCAGCCAGATGCTCGACAAACGCGGCATGGTGCTGTGGTCGAATCTGTTCCATATCGGCATCCTGGGCATCTTCTTCGGCCACCTCTTCGGGATGCTGACCCCGCACTGGGTTTACTCCTGGTTCCTGCCAATGTCGCAAAAGCAGCTGATGGCGATGATTCTCGGCGGGATCTGCGGCGTACTGACGCTGGTGGGCGGCGCCGGGCTGCTGATTCGTCGTCTGACCAACCCGCGCATTCGCGCCACCTCATCGACGGCGGATATTGTGATTCTGAGCATTCTGCTGATTCAGTGTGCGCTGGGTCTGACGACCATCCCCTTCTCCGCTCAACATCCTGACGGCAGTGAAATGCTGAAGCTGGTGGACTGGGCGCAGGCGGTGGTGACCTTCCACGGCGGCGCCTCGGCGCATCTTGATGGCGTGGCATTTATCTACCGCGTTCACCTGGTGCTGGGGATGACCATCTTCCTGATCTTCCCGTTCACTCGCCTGGTGCACGTCTGGAGCGCGCCAATAGAGTATTTGACCCGCCGCTACCAGCTGGTGAGATCCCGACGCTGAAGGTTTGACTCCCTCTCTGTCAACCCTTATGAGCTAACCCGTCAGCCTCCGCGCCAGGAGGCTGACGCTGTTAAAACAGGGGGAAAAGGTAAACCTGTAGTCGCTTCCCGCAATGACTTATACTGTTCCCGCACGTAATCTCTTCTCTTGAAACGCGCTGACTCAACCGGATGATACGTAGGTGAGGGAACCATGGGTAAATACGTCATTTTTATCAGCAGTCGCGGCGGGAGAGCCGTAGCAAAAGACGCAGTGACATCCTCTTTGCTTAAAGAGATGAAACGACAGGGATTCAGAAAACATCACGTTGAGGTAGAAGCTGAAAACGAAAACGATGCCGTTAAAGCGTTAAACAGATTTAATGACGATTATCTGACGGAGGTAAAGGAGTACACCGCGAGCGTCATATTTGTGTGCCTGTGCGCGATTGTTGCTTTCATCGTTTTTCTATTTTCAAACAGATAGCAAATTTACGCCTCCAGGCGCAACAAACAGATTAACAAGCGGATTTCAGCGCAAAGCGCAATTATCCGTCGGCGGCATATGCAGCGCAAAACAGGCGGTAATAGTGTGCAGCAGCAGTTTCGCCGGCCCGGTAAGCCGATTTTCATCGCCATATAATCCCACCCCAATGTCACCCGCCGCGGGCAATTTTGCGCAATCAACGATCTGCAGCGTAGCAGGCATGCCTATCGTTGTGCGTAGCGCCACCCCCAGTCCTGCAGATGCGGCAGCCCAGATTCCGTTCAGACTGCGACTGGTAAAGGCAATACGCCAGGGGATTCCGGCTTTATCTAACGCCGCGGTGGCGGCGGTGCGCATGACGCACGGCGCTTCAAAGGCCAGCAGCGGCAGCGGCTGGTTGCTGTCGAGATAACGGGCAACATCGAACGCCGCCGCCGCGATCCACTGCAGCGGCAGTCTCCCCAGCAGATGATCAAAAACCGGTGCGTCGCGCCCTTCCCAGCTCAGGGCCAGATCGAGCTCCTGGCGCATCATCGCCTCGCGCAGCGGCGCATTCCGCGTGACGGTAATCGCAATCTCCACCTCGGGACAAGCCCGGGAAAATTGCCCGAGGACCGCCGGCAGTAACACCTCGCCAAAGTCCTCCTGCAGTCCGAGACGAACCTCGCCGCTTACCCCTCTGGCCTGCAGCGCGGCCAAGGCCTCGTCATTCAGGCTAAGCATTCGCCGCGCGTAGCTCAGCATAATTTCCCCTTCCGCCGTCAACGCCAGATGACGCCCGGCCTTTTGTACCAGCGCCGTGCCGCTCTGCTGCTCAAGCTTTTTAAGCTGAGCGCTGATCGCCGACGTTGAACGCCCCAGGCGTTCGGCGGCAAGGGCAAAACTGCCGAGTTCCATTCCGGTCACGAAAGCGCGTAGCGCGTCGGCATCAAAGGTCAGTGGTCGTCTGGTCATCATTAATCATCCCGTTTTTCAGGATTATTACTCACAAATTATATGATTATCGAAACCATCATAACCGGATATCGTCTCCGTGACATCCCACCTATGAGATTGCAAATGGACAAAGTTAATCTGACCCGGGAAACCCTGGCAGCGCTGGCGCCAAAGCTGGCATCACTGAGTGAAGAGATCCTGTTTGGCGATATCTGGCAACGCCCCGCGCTGTCACCGCGTGACAGAAGCCTCATCACTCTCAGCGCGCTGGTCGCAATGTATCGTCCTGAACAGCTTGCCTGGCACCTGACATTCGCCCGGGAAAACGGCGTAACGGAGAGCGAAATCACCGAGCTTTTTACCCACCTGTCGTTTTACGCCGGATGGCCAGCGGCGGTTTCAGCACTCAATGTGTTTAGCCAGCTTGATACCGAATGAGGAGACGCGCATGCCCATAACCCGCATCGCCATTTCTGCGCAGCGTTTCGCGCAATGGCACGCTCGAATCTCTATCGATTTGCAGCAGGCGCTTGAAGATCATTTTTCGGTCCCGGCCGGCGACTGCTTTCAGCTTTTTGACTGCTACAGCCCAGGGCAGCGGATAGTTAACCCGCACTATCTCTGTAGGGCTGAAGACGGACGCAGCGATGATTTCCTGCTGTTTCAGATAACCGCCGGTAAGCCACGCAGCCATCTGCAAAAGCAGCGTTTTTATCAGGATTTAGTGACGCGACTTGAGCAGTCGCTGGGCATCAGCCCGCATGAGGTGATGGTAGTGATCGGCTATACCGAGCCGGAAGACTGGTCATTCGGCAGCGGGAAAATGTTCAGCCTGACGGATATTCCTCCGCCGCGCTAAGCAACGCTGCAATAACAGAGGCTGTGACCAGTCAGGAGCCGGAAGCCGACCCGGTTGCTGAGGATGCTTCCCGGCGGCTGACGCTACAGGAGACGCAGCGCCACCACGTTGGGTCATCGCGAAGCATGACTCTCGGGTAAAGAGCAGGTGCCCGATACCGCTCGCGGCCGGCATTAGCAGACCGCGGCCCCGGGGGGATGCTGGTGAACAACGGGTGACGCTGGAAGCATGTCTCTTGTGGGTTAACATCGCCGAAAGTGACAGGACAAATGCCGCAGTTCCCCGGTTTATGGCCGAGAAAAGGCGGTCGCTATACTCTGTTTTCGCTGGGACGACGCCCTGAAAAAAACCGGAGAGGATTTCAGATGCGACCTTTCACCTTGCGGGTCTGGCGATGCGATAGATGCGGTCCGCCTGCACGGCCGACCGCCCCTTCTGTCTGGACAGCGTCGCCCCTACTTCCCCGCCTCAGGATGGGTATCAAACGCCGCCATGACCGCTGCGAGCTCACCTTCAGTAAAGCCATATTTGGCATCATCGACGCCAAGACCGAAGCGGGTTTGCAGCGCCTCATACAGCGCAGGAACATCCGGTAAATCGATCTTCTCCACCACATGGGCATTATCCCAATGGGTAAAGTGGAAGTTAGTTAACGTCATTTTCCCGCCGTCCGGCAAATGACGACACATCAGCAGATGGTGGCGGAAATGCGATTGCGGCCAGTGCGCCGACCAGAAATTCCCCATGACATAGTCAGCGGCATACTGGCGCCCGAGGTCGAAAACGTACATCGACTGCCAGTGGCCGTGATGGCTGTACTGTAACGTCCACTCATCCCCTTCGCAAATCAGTCGGTAGACACCGTGCGGGGTTGACTGTTCCGCATCCGCCAGCAGCCGGACAGGCGCGGTCAGGGTCTGGCCGCCGAAGCCGACATCGGCGATCCAGCGCTCACCGTCGACCTCAACCAGCAGCAGGCGATGGGTTCGCGGCGGCATCTGCGACGGATTGGCCAGCACCACGCGCCCCAGCAGACTACGGACGTTAAAACCCAGCTCGCGAAGTACCCGCTCCAGCAGCCCATTTTGCTCGAAGCAGTAACCGCCACGACGGCCGTTAATCAGCTTCTCTTCCAGCGTCCGATCGTCAAGATGGATCTCTCTGGGCAGCAGAACATCCAGATTTTCAAACGGGATCGCGCCATTGTGGTGAATATGCAGTTCGCGCAAGGTGTTAAGCGATACATCAGGGGTTCCCGTCCAGCCCAGACGAGAAAAATAAGCGCTTAAAAATCGACTCATCAATGCCTCCAGCAATCGGTGTTCGACATTTATAGCCTATTTTCCCCGGCCGACTGCATATTTTGTGCGGTCACCCTTAACCGCGCGCGCCGCGTTGCATCAAGGCCAGCGCGCCGAGCATCAACGCCAGGCCGGTCAACAGCGTCAGCGAAGCCATGGCCATGCCCTGGCCGATCGACCCTTGCTCAAACTGACGCCAGATAAACACGGACACGGTTTGCGTCCCCGCCGGAGCCAACAGCAGCGATGTCACCAGTTCACGCGAAGCGACGGCAAACACCATCAGCATCGCCGCCAGCAGCGCCGGAAAGACCAGCGGCAGCACAATCAGCCGCAGCGCCTGCAGCGGCGATGCGCCGTGGACCCGCGCCGCCGGTTCGAGATTATTCCCCAGCTGGCGCAGAGCGCTGCCAACATAGCGCACCGGCCACGGCAGCAGCAGGCAACAGTATGACAATAGCAGCATCCATCCGCTGTTATAGGGCGAAACCGGCCAGAACGGCTGGTTCCACAGCAGAATCAGCCCGACGCCCACGACCACCCCCGGCAGCGCCGCCGGCATCAGCGACAGCGCATCGACGATGCCACGGCCTTTGATTTTCTGCACCAGCACCAGCCATGCGACAATCAGCCCCACCAGGCCGACGATCAGCGCCGACGCCAGCGCCAGCGACAGACTGGTTCCCAGCGCCGACAACGCATCCCCCTGCCTGGCAAACAGCGCGGCAAAATGGCGGAAAGTAAAATTATCGGCATGAATGCCGCCTGATAAGGTCCCCATCAGGCCGGTCAGGACCATCGCCGCGCCCGGCAGCACCACGGCGACGCCTGCGATACCCAGCATCAGCAGAACAGCGGGCAGCGCCAGCCACCCCAGTTCCGCCCCGCTGTTTTCCCCGGCTTGCCGGTCACGCTGGTGACCTCGGTATCCCCCACCAACCGCTTTTGCAGCCACCAGGCCAGCAGCGCGACGCCAATCAGCAGCAGCGACAGTAGCGACGCGCCCGGCAGATCGATGGGCCAGTCAGCCAGTTTTTTCTCAATACCGACGGTGAGCATCACCAGACCGGCCCGCGATCCTAACGCCGCCGGGACGCCAAACTCCTCAATTGCCAGGGTAAACGCCAGCAGCATCCCCGCCGCCAGCGCCGGGGAAAGCATCGGCAGCGTAATATGCCAGAAGGCTCGCCAGGCGCTGGCGCCGTGAACGCGCGCGACGATCGCCAGCCGCTGACCGCTCGCCAGCAGGCTGCGGGAAACGGCAAAATAGACCACCGGGAAGATATTAAAGGTCATCACCAGCACGATCCCGCCGCGGCTGAACAGCAGATCGTTCAGATCCCAGCCGGTGAGCTGTTGCAGATAGCCGTTGCTTTGCAGCACCAGCATCCACGACAGCGCCGCGATATATGGCGGCGTGAGGAACGGGATCAGGAACAGCAGATCCCACAGGCGCGGCAGCGGAACATTAAACAGGCCGCGCAGCACCCCCAGCGGCAGGCCGATAACCACGCTCATCAGCGCGACGCCGCAGGCCACCCACAGGGTGCCGCCGAGCATCGGCAGGAGCTGAGGATCGGCGAACAGCATCGGTACGCCCGTCAGCGCTCCGCTCAGGGAACCGGCGCTGAAATGGGGGAAAATCGCCTGTAAGACGATGAATAAAAGCGGTAACGCCACCAGCACCAGCAGCACCGTCAGAGTGACGCCGGAAATCAGTTTCTGTTTCACGGTAGAGTCCTGGGAATACGGCCCCGTCTCCCGGGTCAGGCGTCAACCGCCCCCCGGGAGAAAGGCAAATTACTGCGCGAAAAGGGTATTGAAGCGGGAAAGTACCGTACTGCGTTCGCTGCTGCCATCGCTGGTGGTCGGCAGAATTTTCAGTTCATTAAGCAGCGGACGTTTAGCCGGGATATCGCTACGTGCGGGCATCAGCCACGCGCCGGCGACCAGCGCCTGGCCTTCCGGCGACAGGACATAGTCAACGAAGGCTTTGGCATCGTCAGCATGCGCCGTGGTTTTAAGGATCATCATCGGCCGCGGGGCAATCACCGTGCCGCTGGCGGGGAAAATCACTTTCAGGGATTCCCCCTGGTCGATATTACCGTAAGAGACATAGTCCACCGCGCCGAACACCGCCGCTTTCGCCCCCTGCATGACCGGCGTCACCGCCTGAGCGTTCGGCCCGCTGACCACCATGCCGTTCTTTTTCAGTTCGTCGAACAATGCCCAGGCCTTGTCGCCCATGCCATTCTGCAACCCGATCAGCAAATCCAGCGATGCGCCGGAGAGCGCCGGATCTGGCGTCGTGACCTTATCTTTAAACGCCGCTTCGGTCAGGTCGCGCCACTCTTTCGGCTCCGGGGTGCCGCTTTTGCTGTTCCAGACGATCCCCAGTGCCGATATCCCCTGCGCAACGTAATCCGCAGATTTCAGGTTCGCCGGGACCTTATCGGCATTGGCGCTTTGATACGGCAGCAGCCAGCCGCGTTGATGCAAATCTTCCGCGGTATCCCAGGAGGCGGAGATCAGCACATCCGCCTGCGGATTGGCCTGCTCCGCGTCGAGACGCGCCATCACCTTACCGGTCGTGGCCTGGAAAATATTGACCTTCACCCCGGTTTTCTTTTCATAGCCGCTGGCGAGACTTTTCGCCAGCGAACCCGGCCCGGCGGTATATACGGTCAGCGCGTGGGCGCTGGACATCATGGTGGCAGACAACAACATCGCGAGCACAGCTCCTTTCTTAACGGTCATAACGGTTTTCATGCGAGTTCCCCGGAGGATGAAGTGATGGTGCGAACGGCGGCAATAGTGCCGGCAGATAAATGAACAATTCGGTCGGCCAGCAGTTCGGCTTCGCGGCGGTCGTGAGTGACATATACCGCGGTGATCCCCAGCTGACGCAGCAGACGGCTCATCTCGACACACAGCGATTCGCGCAGTTCGCTATCGAGGTTGGAGAGCGGTTCGTCAAACAACAGCACGCGAGGTTCGGCAACGATGGCGCGAGCCAGCGCGACGCGCTGCTGCTGACCGCCGGAAAGACCGGAGGGTTTACGATCGGCAAAGCCGTTGAGGCCAACCATCGCCAGCGCATCATTAACCCGCTGTTGTCGCGCTGCGCGCGCTACGCCGCGCATCCGCAGTGGAAAGGCGACATTCTGCGCCGCCGTCATATGCGGCCACAGGGCGTAGTCCTGAAAAACCATGCCGATGTCACGCTGCTCCGGCGCCATACCCCAGCCGGGTTTCGCCACCAGACGATCGCCAAAGCGTATCTCGCCTGCTGCCGGAACGCTGAGCCCCGCCAACAGGCGCAACAGGGTACTTTTGCCGCAGCCAGACGGCCCCAGCAGCGCCACGATGCTACCCGCATCGATATGCAGGTCTATTTGATTCAGGACAGTATGAGTGCCGAAGGCGAACGAAACGCCGTCGAGTTTGATGCCGGTAAGCGCGCGCATTATCGCCCTCCCTGCCGGGAAAGCGTTGCTCCGCCCGCCGTCAACAGCCGGCGGGCCGCACTCACCTGTGATAAAGACAGGAGAGCTAACATATTGTTATCCTCTTTGGGATTTAGTGGTGCCGACTATAGGGAGCCCGCATGACATATTGATTACATTTTCATTGCGGATTAACGTGTTGTCTGGCATCAGACCCATTTACCAAGGAACGCTTATGAGCCGTTTTCGCCACGTGGAACTCCAGTACGCCAGTCGCCTGCTCAATCATGGCCCGACCATTCTGATAACCAGTTACGATGCCGCTTCTCAACGCCGTAACGTCATGGCCGCCGCGTGGTCGATGCCGGTGGAATTTGCCCCGCCGCGACTCGCCATCGTGGTGGATAAAAGTGCCTGGACAAGGGAGATCATTGAGCGCAACGGTACCTTCGGCATCGTGGTCCCCGGCGTAGAAGCTGCCAGCTGGACCTACGCGGTCGGCAGCATCAGTGGACGTGATGAGGATAAATTTAACGCTTACGGCATCCCCGTGGTGCAGGGGCCGGAGCTGGGATTACCGCTGATTGAAGAGAAGTGCCTGGCGTGGATGGAGTGCCGACTGTTGCCGCCAACGGCAGCTCAGGAGCAGTACGACACGCTGTTTGGCGAGGTGGTTTCCGCCGCCGCCGATGAGCGCGCTTTCGTCACCGGACGCTGGCAGTTCGACGACGATAAGATCAATACGCTGCATCATCTCGGCACCGGAAACTTTGTCGCCAGCGGCCGCCACGTGCGCGCCAATACTCCGGAAGAGTAACCCCATTCGCCGGCGCAGGCAGGGTTTACCGGCCTGCCTGGCTTGCTGGCCGCATATGCGCTTCGGGGAAATTGCCCGGCGGCGCTTCGCTGGCACGGGCCTACACGATCGGCGCATGACATCCCCTCCCTCGCCGGTCAGGCTATTCTGTTATCACATCCGCAACCCCGTATTTACTGGCTCGCCTGCCTGGCTTGCTGACCGCATATGCACTTCGGGGAATTGCCCGGCGGCGCTTCGCTGGCACGGGCCTACACGATCGGCGCATGGCATCCACGCCCTCGCCAGTCAGGCTATTCTGCTATCACATCCGCAACCCCGTATTTACTGCCTGGCTTGCTTGCCGCATATACGCTTCGTGGAAATTGCCCGGCGGCGCTTCGCTGGCACGGGCCTACACGATCGGCACATGACATCCACTCCCTCGCCTGCTATCACATCCGCAACCCCGTATTTACTGGCTCGCCTGCCTGGCTTGCTGGCCGCATATGAGCTCCGGGGAATTGCCCGCCGGCGCTTCGCTGGCACGGCCTACACGATCGGCGCATAACATCCCCTCCCTCGCCGGTCAGGCTATTCCGCTATCACCCGTGTCCCCCTGTAGGCCGGGTAAGGCGTCAGCCGCCACCCGGCAAAATACCGGCACGCTGTCCAGGCCCGATTTATCATCTTTTATGCCGATGTTCACAAAACGCGCGTTGACATTTGATTATCGATAAACTCACCCATATAGTTAGGCGCCATACTATATTGCAGAGGCCGCGATGGAGCTTGAACAGAAATATCTTTCGTTATTGCAGGAGGCCCGGCGTCTTCAGCTTGCCGATGTCGATACGATCCGTCTCTGTTTTCAGACCCTCTCGCTGGCCGCTGCGATTGATCGCGATTGTGCGCTGCTGCTGGCGCCATGGGGATTGTCCGAGGGGCGCTTTGTTCTGTTGTTTATACTCGATGGCGCGCCTGACGGTCTGGCCCCCAACGTACTGGCGGAAAAAGCCGGCGTCACCCGGGCAACCATTACCGGATTGCTGAACGGTCTCGAACGCGACCGGCTGATTGAACGCCACGCCGATCCCCTTGATGGCCGGGCCATGCGTATCGCATTAACCTCTGAGGGGAAGCAGCTTATCGCCCGCGTTTTTGCCCGACACAGCCGCTGGATCGCCGGTTTGTTCAGCCCTCTCTCGGCGCAAGAACGCACCCAGCTGTCTGAACTGCTGGCGAAAGTTGCCGCCGGTACCCAGGCAGGAAAAGGAGATGCCCATGCCGGTTGAACAACAACGTAAAGGCGCAACCCGCGTCGCGGATATCCCTGACGACATTTTGCACCGGCTTTCGCGGGGAGAGTTGCCAGGTGCCAACCTGACGGAAATCCTGGCCATCGATCAGGCCGTTCTGCTGCGCTCGGTCTTTCCAGAGCTGTCGCCGGTTTCCCACCAGGCCGCAGAGGGATTGGCTGCGCAGGGTATTGTTAAACGAATGGCGGGTATTGCTCGTCTGTTGCTGAGCGAACTCGGGGAGAGTGGATTCGACCGCTGTGCGGCTCATTCGTCGGATACCGTGCGCGGCTGGGCCTGTTTTATGCTCGGCGCCGCGCCGGATTTAACGCTCGATGCGCGCTTACACGCTATCTATCCCCTGGCCGACGATAGTCATTTTGGTGTTCGCGAATGGGCGTGGCTGGCGCTGCGTCCGCATCTGGCGCACGATCTGGATCTTACTATCGCCCTGCTCACCCCCTGGACCTGTTGCGCATCGCAGTACATTCGCCGTTTTGCCTGCGAGTCCCTGCGCCCGCGCGGCGTCTGGTGCGCGCATATCGCTGAGCTGAAACAACAGCCCCAGCGGGCGCTGGCAATACTTTCCCCACTGCGTGCCGATCCGTCGAGATATGTCCAGGATTCTGTGGCCAACTGGCTGAATGACGCGGGTAAAGAGAGAGCGGAGTGGGTACAGTCGCTCTGCGCGCAATGGCTGGCAGACAACCCGTCTCCCGCCACCTTGCGCATTTGCCAGCGCGCGAGGCGAAATTTAATCTGATGAGCGACGCAGGCGCCCTGCCCGGGCGACAAACGGCGCCGATTGTTGAGCACGGTCGCCCCCTGCGTCGTTCTGCGCAAACATACCGTATAACCAACTCATCCCACCGAAAGGAACTCGCTATGAGCGTACCGCAAACCCAGGCGCAACTCCTGCAAGCCATCAATAAAAACTACGCTAAACTAGCCGGCTATTTGACGCATATTCCCCCGGAGATGACGGAGCAAAAGACCCTTCCCGGTCATGCACAGAACACCGAAATGAGCGTTCGCGATCTGGTCTGTTATCTGCTGGGATGGAATGAACTGGTTCTCAAATGGCTGGCTCACGATGAAGCGCAGCAGCCCATCGACTTCCCGGAAACAGGTTTTCAATGGAACCAGCTTGGGCTGCTGGCGCAAAAGTTCTACCTCGATTACCCCGCGCAGGACTACCCGGCTCTGCTCGATTCTCTGCATCAGGCTAAACGGCGGCTTATCGCCTGCATCGAAGCCCAGGACAATGATTCGCTTTACGGTCGGCCGTGGTATGGGAAATGGACTCTGGGGCGGATGATTTCACTCAACACCTCGTCGCCTTATGCCAACGCCTGCGCCCGCCTGCGCAAGTGGGCGAAGGCACAAAATGTCGCCTTGAAATAGTGGCTCCCTCAGCGCAGCAAACGACGCCTGTCTTCGCTGGGGGTCACCCCAAAAACCTTTTTGTACAGGGTCGTGAAGTGGTTACTGTTGGCAAATCCACACAAATAAGCCACATCGGTAATCGTCATATCCGTTTCCCGGAGCTTTACTCGCGCTGAGACTAAACGCAGGCGTTTTAAATAATTATCCGGCGTCATCCCGGTGGCTTCTTTTATATGGCGAAAAGCAGTACGTGACGTCAGATGAAATTTTTCGGCCAGCTGTTGCCAGTTATGGTCTTCAAAACAGTGCTCCTGTAACCAGGTCAGCAGCTTATGCAGTTTATATTTGGTATTGCTATATTCCGCTTCGGTTTCCGCATACATTATGGTCGTCACCAGCTGGAAAAATGCGGCTTCCCGCAGCGCCCTGTTTTCCCCCCGCTGGCCATCCGCCGAAAATATTTTCCCCACCAGTTCCTTGCAGATATGGCGGGCATCTGGCGCCAGCCAGCCGTAGCAGGAGGCCTGCCGGGAAGAGAAGGTCTGCAATAGCGAATCGAGATGCTGTAAATAATGAAATTCAACCTCGGGGTTAATCAATACATTAATTAATTTCAGTGTTCCAAGCTCATCATAATAATGTACATCCCCAGGCTGAACATAAAAAACGTCGCCCTGCTGAATATATAATGGCCGGCCGTTAATAATATGTAAGCCGTGCCCCTCGTCCACTATCACCAGTTCAGCAAACTCGTGGCTGTGTTCATGACTGTTATCTTCCGGATCGCTGGCGTACATCCCCAGTTTATCCTGCGGATCGGCGAAATAATACTCAACGGTTAATATCATCGTTAACAATATCCAAAACGGCATTCGGGCAGTGGCACGATAATGCATTTTACTGGCTGCCACGTACAAGATTTATAGAATTGTGATCGCCAACCGTCCTACCCCACTATCAGTGCCATTTTCATAACAGGATTGGCATTGCCAGAGTGGTTGTGGCGGGCGTCGACATCTTATGCTGCGTGAAAATCAACTCAGAGGACGCAGTATGTCACAGGCCATTCAACGCAACGCGCAGGTCGCGATGACCCGCCACCCGCATTTTTTACGTACCGCCGAAGCGCTCAGACCCGTACTGCGCAGCCAGTCGCGCCAGCCGATGGCGGTGATACAAGCCCATGCCGACCCCGAGGCCCTGTTCGGCTGGCGCGGGGATGAAGTAGGCACCTTAGCGGACTTTTCCCGGCGTGAACTGACCAGCGGTGACAGTGCGATCATCGATTTCGGCAGCCACATCGTCGGCTATCTGCACTTCACCTGTCTGAGCGCCGGCAGCCCCCCCGACGCCCCGGCCCATTTGCAATTGACCTTCGGCGAAACCCTGTGCGAAGTGTGCGAACCCTTCAGCGATTATCAGGGCTGGCTCAGCAGCAGCTGGTTGCAGCAGCAGGACCTGTGGCTTGACGTGTTGCCCGCCGCCGTCGACCTGCCACGCCGCTACTGCTTTCGCTACCTGAAAGTGGAGGTTAAGGCGGTGTCGGAGAAATTCCGCCTGCGTCTCAACCAGATCCAGGTCAATGCCGTGACGTCAGCAACGCAAACCTGCCCGCCGGCGGTGACCACCGATCCGCAGCTTCAGGCTATTGACCGGGTTGCCGTCCTGACTCTGAAGAACTGTATGCAGGAGGTGTTTGAAGATGGTCCGAAACGTGACCGCCGCCTGTGGCTCGGGGATTTACGCCTGCAGGCGTTGGTCAATGATGTTACCTTCGCGCACCACGATCTGGTCCGCCGCTGTCTGTACCTGTTTGCCGGTCATACCCGGGAAGACGGGATGGTGTCAGCCAACGTTTTCGTCCAGCCGGACGTGCTGGCTGATGATACCTTTCTCTTTGATTACTCTCTTTTTTTTGCCGACATTCTCTATAACTATCTGCACAGTACCGAAGATGACAAAACCGCTCGCGAACTCTGGCCGACGGCGCGTCGACAAATCGACCTCGCCCTGGCCCGCTGCGAAGCGTCTGGCCTGGTGCGCGATAGCGATGACTGGTGGGTCTTTATCGACTGGCAGGCATCATTGAATAAACAAGCCGCGGCTCAGGGCGTGCTGATCTATTGCCTGCGCCGCGCCATCCGGCTGGCCGAGCGCTTTGAGCCTGAGCGGGTGCCGGACTACCGCGCCCGTTTGCAGCAGCTCTGCGCAGCGGTACAGGAGAGACTGTGGGATGAGAAGCAGGGATTTTACGTCAGCGGCGCACAGCGCCAGGTCTCCTGGGCCTCGCAGATCTGGCTGGTGTTGGCGGAAGTCGGTAGCGCCGGGCAGCGTCGGGAGATCATGCATAACCTGCGACGCCATCCGCCGGCCATCGCCATGAATACCCCCTATTTGCGCCATCACTATATCGCCGCCCTGCTGCAGTGCGGGCTCCGTGAAGAAGCCATTGCCGAAATCAAGGCCTACTGGGGCGCGATGATCAACTACGGCGCCGATACCTTCTGGGAAATTTTTGACCCGGCGGATCCTGAGTTTTCCCCTTATGGCAGCAAACTGATCAACAGCTATTGCCATGCGTGGAGCTGTACCCCGGCCTGGTTTATTCGCCAGTACGGACTTTAACAACAACAATAAGCGAGTGCATTTTATGGCAGAAACATTCTTTACCCGATGGCGGCAGCGCATTGGCTATGGCATCGCCGACCTCTCCTGCAACCTCGTGTGGCAGATGATCTCTTTATATCTGATGTTCTTTTATACCGATGTGATGGGCCTTCCCGCCTACTATGTCGGCCTGATGTTCCTCGTCACCCGTCTGGTTGATGGCGTCGCTGACGTACTGATGGGGCTGGTGATCGATAATACCGCCACCCGCTGGGGGCGCTGCCGTCCGTACCTGCTGATTGGCGCAGTACCCTTCGGTGTGCTCTGTATTCTGGCCTTCTACGTGCCCGATTTTGGCACCACCGGTAAGCTGCTCTACGCCTTTGTGACCTACCTGTGTCTGTCGTTTCTCTACACCCTGGTCAATATTCCATTTTGCGCGATGCTCCCGTTTCTGACCAACGACTCGCGGGAGCGCACCACGCTATCGGCGGTGCGTATTCTGCTGGGCTCACTTGGGGCAACGATTGTCGCGGTCGCTACCCTACCGCTGGTCGGGGCGCTGGGCAACGGTAGCCAGGCCGATGGTTTCTTCTATACCGCGGTGGTTTTCGGCGTGATGGCCACCTTCTTCCTGCTGGTGAGCTTCCGTAACGTCAAAGAAAACATCCGCATCACCGAAGAACGGATGACCTTAAAACGTGCGTGGGTCAGCCTGCGCGCCAATCGTCCCTGGTTGGTCTTCGCGGTGAACATTTTCCTGATGTGGGGGGCGTTCTTCTTCCAGACCGGGGCGCTGGTCTATTTCTTCCACTACTACGTTGGCAATAACGATCTGACGGCGATCGTTGCCGGGATCTCCACGTTTGTCCCGCTGCTGGGCACTCTCACCGTTCCGCTGCTCGCCAGCCGGATGAAAAAGCGCCACGTTTATCTGTGGGCGAGCGCGATTAACCTCATGGGTATGGGCATGATGATGGCGGCCGGCGCTAACAGCTGGGGGCTGATTGCCGGGGCGGTGGTACTGTCCCTCGGCGCCGGTCAGCGAACGGCCATTTACTTCTCCATGCAGGCGGATCCCGTGGATTACGGCGTGTGGAAAACCGGCATCAATACGGCGGGGATTTTAACCTCCATCAACGGTTTTTTGGGGAAAGTGGCGATGGCCGGCGCGGGTGCGATCACCGGCGTGCTGCTCTCTTCCGGCGGCTATATCGCTAACCAGGTACAGAGCGACAGCGCAATGTTGGCGATTAAAGCCTGTTATCTCTACATCCCGGCGCTGCTGATCGTTGCCTCAATGCTGTGGATCGGGCGCTTCTATCGCCTTGACGATCATTACGAACAGATTCGCGCCGACCTCGATGCAGGGCGCCGCGCGCCGCCCGACCCGTCGGTGGCTTTAGGAGAAAAACACGCCATCTAAGGCGCCCCTGCACCGTTCTACCTCTGGAATAAATAAGGATTGATATGCGCATCTCTGTGATAAGCGCAGCGGTTTGCTGCGCCCTTTTTTCGGCCTTCGCCGCCGATGCCACGCCGCTTTCTGTCGAACAAAGGCTGGCGCAGCTGGAGGCTCGCCTGAACCATGCCGAACGTGAGGCGGGAGAAGCAAACCGCCGGGTGCAACAGGCGGAACAACGGACCACCGCCGCCGAGCAACGTGCGGCGGCAGCGGAAAAACAGATACAGACCCTGAGCCAAAGAACCGCGGTGGCCGAACAAAAACAGCAGGCGACCGATAAGCAGCTGGCGAAGAGCAGCCTAAGCGACGGGTTTGAGTTCAATGCCTATGCCCGCGCCGGGATGCTGGTTGACAGCCACGGCAAAGGCGCACGCGGCGGCCCGGGGATCTCTCCGGCCAGTTCGCTCAACGGTGATGCCCACGTTGGCCGTCTTGGCAATGAAAAGGATAACTACGTCGAGCTAAGCTTTGGCAAGAAGATGACCTTCAGCGACGGGTCGTGGGCACGCTTCAAAACGATGCTGGCCGATGGTGCGACCAACCCAGACCCGTGGGTACAGGATAACGACAGCCATCATCTGAACGTGCGCCAGCTGTACGTCGAGATGGGAAACTTCGCCGACTTCTCCGGACCGTTTAAGCACGCGTCGATCTGGGCGGGTAAACGCTTTGACCGCGATAACTTTGATATCCACTTTACCGACAGCGATATCATGTTCCTTGGCGGCACCGGCGGCGGGATCTACGACGTCAACTGGGGCGACAGCCTGCGCGGCGATTATTCGCTCTATGCGCGTAATTTTGGCGACCTGGGAAGCGATAACTACGCAGATAACGACATTCAGAACCTGATGTTTACGGCAAACCACTTCTGGCAAAAATGGCAGCTGATGACCACCGCGATGACCGCTCAGGGCAATGATTCGCTGAAAGATAATACCTCCACCACCGGCAGCTACGCTCTGCGCAGCGACAATACGGCGAAAAATGGCTATTACGCGATGCTCGCGTATCACGACAAAGAGCGGTTCTACAGTCTGGCTCCGGGAGTATCGGAAAGTGCTCTGCAGTACGGCAGCGGACTGGGCGCCGAGGCGCGGCAGCCCGGTAGCGACGGCGACCTCACCGAGAACGCCAAATCGTTACGTTTTGCCTCGTACGGCATTTTACCGCTGGGGAAAAACTGGCAGCTGGCGCCATCGGTGATTGCCCAGCATAGTGAAAACCGCTACCGCGACGGCGACCGCTACGACTGGGCGACCTTCAACCTGCGCGTCTCGCAGGCGCTGACCCGTAACTTCGCTCTGCTGTACGAAGCGTCATGGCAGTATATGGACCTGAATCCTGACGGGCGTAGCTACCGCTATAACGACAATCTGTACCAGTATCAGGCGGTGAGCGGCGATTTCTATAAGCTGACCTTTGCGCCGACGTTTAAGGTCGGCGATGTGTTTGATATCAAGGCTCGCCCGGAAATTCGGTTCTTCGTAACGTGGATGAACTGGGACAAAGCGCTGGATCACTACGCTATCAACGATGATTTTGGCAGCAAAGGCTTTACCGCCGGGGGGAACTGGAACTTCGGCATCCAGTCGGAGATTTGGTTCTAATCGGCAAAACCGTGGCCGCTGCTGCGGATGATGATCTGCAGAAAACAGGTCGCCCGGACCCTGCACAGCATCGCCCGGGCGACAACTTCCGCACCCTTTTAAAACCGTACTCCGTGACAACAGACCGCCACGGCGACGGGCCTGGCAGCGGCCAGCTGACAGGTAGCCCGGACAGGTGCGGCAATCACTGTCCGGGAAAGGTTCGCCATTACATGCTGTAACCCGGCTTCTTAATCAGCTGCTCCATCTGCGGGGCGATTTCGCTGTCCCAGACTTTTTGCCAGTCGCTTTGCTCAACCAGATTGAGGGCGACGCTCACCGCCCCGTCTTTACTGTTCAGATGGCGGATCAGCACCTCGGTAATGTCGGCGGCCAGGGCGCTTTTTTGATCATCGGTCAGTTCGCGGGGAAAACATTTAATATCAACATGCGGCATAGCAGGCTCCTTATTGTGAGAGCAATAAACTAGCATAGCGGTAGTCAGTCGGTTGGCCTTTTGTGCTTTAAATCAACTCGTTGTCACGCAGTACCTGCTGCAGATCCGGGTGCTGACAGACTTTGTCAGCCACGGCGACAAACTTCGGCGTATGGGCGGAAAACCACTCCCGCCGCGGACCCCAGCGGCACATCGTCGCAATATAACAATCCAGCAGGGTTATCTCCGCCCCCAACGCATAAGGCGCCGCCGCCAGCTGCTGCTCCAGCCACAGGTACAGCGATTGACGATAGCGGATGCAGTTTTGCCGCAGTTGCTCCGCCGCATCGGCGGCCCAGCGCTGCGGATAATCGGCGTAGGTAAAGGTGGGATAAACATTGGCCACCAGCCAGATCAACAGACGCTGAAACTGATGGCGCTGCGCTGTGCCCGGCGCCGGCGCCAGATCCGGACGGCTATCGAGGATCATCAGAGCCATCGCGGCGGTTTCGGTCATCACGCTGCCATCCGCCAGTCGCAAAGTGGGAACCTGACACAGCGGGTTTATCTGCATCAGGCTATCGCGCTGCGGCCCCGGCTGGTCGAAGCCTGCTACGTTAACGAAATGGTAAGGAATGTTGGCGAGGGTCAGCATCAGCTCACCGATCGCCGATCCCCAGCCGGGAACGCCATAGACAGTAATCATCATCTGCCTCCACGATAAAGCTTAAGTTTAGACACAAAATCGGGCTGACATGCTGGAGATCCGGCCAGCAGTACGGCGCAAGATGCTACAGAACAGGCGTTATCCGCGATGATCTTTGACCGGTAGCGCTACGTTTAGCGTAGCGACGCCCTGCTTTTCAATACCTCATACCTTACCGTTTATCCGCAGAATACTCGCGGCGTTGCAAGCAATATTCATGGCTGACGATTGAGAAAGGGTGAAAATGTCTTCCAGAATTTTTTGGCACACTGAATGTCATATAAGCTGTTAACCACGGCACTGACAATCAGAATAAACATCGCCAGGTAAACAAGAAATAAAACGACAAAACAGGCTACCGCGGCCGCGCCTGACATTTCGGCTACCACGTCGGGCACCGACATAAAGAATCCGTATATGATAGCGGCAATCATCAGCCCGCCGAAAATAACTATCTCCCGGCGCGCCTTTTTCCTTTTACTGGACGGTTGCGTCACGCCTGAATCCGTAACATTCAGCAGCCTCGACATCCGAAGAAAGCTATTCAGGGTTGGCTCATTGAAATCGATATTGTTGCTGGCAATATACTCAAGAATTTTATGGCTGATGGTCACCGGATATCTTATGCCGATACCTTCATATAACGCCTTGATAGCCAGTAAATCAAACGGGGTAAGATCGTTTTTATTTTTCAATTGTTTAATACGGCGAAACGTTGCCAGGCGCTTTTCCACATTCACTTTATCAAACTGACTGTCACGATGAAGCTTCCTGCCTTCTCCCCAGCGATTATAAACAGCGCGAATGAATGCGACAACAGCAGGAAACACCACGCCCGATAAGGGTATAATAACTTCTGATAATATATTCACTTCAATCCCTTGATGATTATTGATGTAAAGAGATGGTCCCAGCAGAACCGCGGAGTGAAAATATTAACCACACGAAAAATATACGGATTTTGATAAAAATCAAAATCGTCATCATCATATTTATCTTTGGAATTAAAAACCGGCGAGCTGAAAATGATGGTGCAGCTATCATATTAAATACGTTGCCGAAAGTTAAATCCGCCACACAACGCATAAAGTGACATTGACATCATCTTTGCCGATTGCTGAACACCGCGATGAAAGTCGCTATCAATAATAATCCCCCGCTGTTTCGCCCCGTACTCCGGCGAAACAGCGGTTTTTTTAGTAGGTAATGCCCGGCGGATTCACCTGCGATTGTGTCACCGCCTCTCCCTGTTCGCCCCAGCGCGCCAGCACCTGCTGGTACTCTCCGCGCGCAATGGCGCCATCGAGCGCCGCCTGCAACGCATACACCAGGCCATTGCCCTTTTTGGTGGTGGTGGCGACCCAGGCCTTTTTCGGCCCCAGCCCAACCACTTTGGTTGCTCCGGTCAGCGCCGCTTTATAGGCTGCCGTGGACTGCGGGCCAAAAAAGACGTCGGCGCGCCCTGACTGAATATAGAGGTTGCCGGAGGCGTCATCGGTCAAATAGATCGGCAAAGCCGGTTGACGTCCCGCCGCTTCATTTTCCCCGTTCCAGCCCAGCAAAATGCGCTCCTGATTCGTGCCGGATCCGACGATCACCTTCCGCCCGGAGAGATCCGCCGCACCGCTGATTTTGTCGATGGCGCTGGTGGATTTAACCGAAAATGCCAGCGAATCGACGCGATAGGTGGCGAAATCGAACTTCTCTTTGCGCGGTTCGGTGACGGCGATATTGACCAGCGCCACGTCATAGCGCCCGGAGGTGATCCCCAGCGGCCAGTCTTCCCATGCCGTCGGCACCAGTTTCAGCTTGAGGCCTAAACTGCCGGCCAGCAGACGGGCAATATCCGGGTCGCTACCGATCCGCGTCCGGTTGTCGCTGGCCAGCAGCGCCAGCGGCGGGGAATTAAGCGCTGAAATCGCCACCGTCAGCGTACCGGGTTCAACAAAGCGATAGCTGGCCGGGATCCTGGCGATCGCGGCGTTGTCCACCGTTACCGGCAGCGGCCGTTCATTCGCCCGGAGATCGATTTCCGCCTGCGCTCCCGCAGAGAGCGCGCCCAGCGCCAGGGCGACTATCCTTTTTTTCATGCCAGCACCTTTGATAAAAATTGCCGCGTACGCTGATGCTGCGGATGATTGAGCACCGCATCGCTGCTGCCCTGCTCAATAATTTTCCCCTCGACCATAAACACCACCTGATCGGCCACTTCGCGGGCAAAACCAATCTCATGCGTCACCACCACCAGCGTGGTACCGGAGCGGGCCAGCTTTTTAATCACATCGAGCACTTCGCCCACCAGCTCCGGATCCAGCGCCGATGTCGGTTCATCGAACAGCAGCACTCGCGGCTTGAGGGCCAGCGCCCTGGCGATGGCAATACGCTGCTGCTGGCCGCCGGAGAGATGGCGCGACCAGGCCTCGGCCTTGTGGCGCAGCCCCACCACGTCCAGCAGCTCATAAGCGCGCGCGATGGCCTCTTTGCGGCTCGCCTGCCGGTGGGCAATCGGCGCTTCAATCAGGTTTTCCAGCACCGTCAGATGCGGGAACAGGTTGAAGTTCTGAAAGACGTAGCCGACGTTAACGCGCTGGCGCAGAATCTCTCTCTCCTTCAGCTCATAGAGCTTATCGCCCTGGCGCCGATAGCCAATGTAGTCGCCATCAATCTGAATAAACCCTTCATCCACTCGCTCAAGATGGTTTATGGCACGCAGCAGGGTTGATTTCCCCGAACCGGATGGCCCGAGGATCACCGTCACCGTGCCGGGCGCAATTTCCAGCGAGACATCATCCAGCGCTTTATGGCGGCCAAAATACTTACTGACGCCGGTAATCGAAATATGGCCGTTATGAGAGTTGGGCATGAATGGCCTCCTGCGGTTTCTGCGGCTGGCGAGAGGATTCATCGGCGCGCGCCCGGCGCGGCGAGTTGACCGCCGAACGGCGTTCGCTGCGCGCCAGGGCGCGTTCCACCAGATATTGAATCAGCGACAGGACGCTGGTGATAGCCAGATACCAGACGGCCCCCACCATCAACAGCGGGATCACCTCCTGGGTTCGGTTGTAAATCATCTGGATGGTGTAAAACAGCTCGGGCATCGCCAGCACATAAACCATCGCGGTCCCTTTGGCGAGGCTGATAATCTCATTGAAACCAGAGGGTAAAATCGTGCGCAGCGCCTGAGGCAGAATAATACGCAGCGTACGCCGCCACGCCGGCAGCCCCAGCGCCGCAGCCGCCTCATACTGACCGTGGTCAACGCCGAGGAAACCGCCGCGAATGATCTCCGCGGTATAGGCGCTCTGCACCAGCGTCAGCCCCACGACCGCGGTGGAGAACTGCCCCAGCACATTGATGGTCTGATAACTCCCCCAGCTGATCCCGGTAAACGGAATACCGAGCGATAGCGTGTCATACAGATAAGAGAAGTTGTAGAGGATGATCAGCACCACAATCAGCGGCAGCGATCGAAACAGCCAGATATAGCCCCAGGCCAGGCTGCTCAGCAGCCACGAGGAAGAGAGCCTGGCCAGCGCCAGCAGTCCGCCAAAAATCACGCTCAGGACGGTACCCAGCAGCGTCAGCAGCAGCGTTTGTCCCAGCCCTTCAAGAATGACCGGGTCAAAGAACCAGCGGGCGAAAACCGCCCACTCCCAGCGCGGGTTAAAGGCTACCGACTGCACGACGACCGCCAGCACCAGCAGCGCCACCACCGCGCCAACGGCGCGCAGCGGATAGCGCGCCGGGATCACTTTAATCGTTTCCGATCTGTTCATGTTCTCTCCTCAGGCGCTGCGGCTTAAAACGCTTACTGCCAGCGCTTTGGTGAACCGTAACCGTCCGTCAAATGGCGGCTGGCTGTACTCTTCCGGGTTGCGTGCCAGGTCAAACTGCGCGTCGTACCCCTGACTCAGATAGAGCCTGACCGCTTCCGGCTGGCGAAAGCCGGTCGTCAGGTAGATATGGCTGTAACCTGCCAAAACCGCCCGCCGCTCCAGCTCCTGTACCACTTTCGCCGCCAGCCCCTGCTGGCGCAGGGCCGAATGGGTCCAGATGCGTTTGATTTCCGCCGTATGACTGTCCTTCGGCTTATAGGCGCCGGTGGCGATAATTTCGCCTTCACGTTCAAGGACGATAAACAGCCCCTGCGGCGGCAGATACCACTCGGTCAGCTCAACCTCCGCATCGCGAGAAAAATAGTCGCCATAGCGCGACGCGTATTCGGCGAACAGGCCGTGAATAATCGGCTGGAGTTCCGGCGCTTCAGGTGAGATATCGCGAAATGCTGCACTCATATTGCCTCCTGTTAATCGCCCAGCCCAGCCGGGTTAATTTCGGATTGCGGGATGCTCTCCACGCTTTCCCCCCAGCGGGTAAGCACTTTGCCATAGTCACCGTTCTGAATGGCGCCGTTTAACGCCGTCTGCACGGCCTCAACCAACCCGCTGCCTTTTTTCAGCGTAACTGCAATGTGCGCCGCTTTCGGCCAACCGCCGTCCACGCTGCCCACCAGTTTGGTCTTCCCGGTCAGCGCGGCCTTCCAGGCGCCGATCACGTTCGGGCCAAAAAAGGCGTCGGCGCGACCGGACTGAATGGCCAGCGTCTGGGCGGCATCATCCTTGGTGTAGACCGGCGTAAAGGGCTTCAGCCCCTTTTTCAGGTTTTCCGCATTCCACGCCAGCAGAATGGCTTCCTGGTTAGTGCCGGAGCCGACGATAATCCGCAGCCCGGCAATGTCTTCCGCCTGGTCAATTTTACTCAGCGGGCTGGTACTCTTGACGTAGAAACCCAGCGAGTCCTTACGATAGGTGGCAAAGTCGAACTTCTCTTTGCGCTCTTTGGTGACGGTAATATTGCTGATCGCGGCATCATATTTGCCGGAGGAGACGCCCAGCGGCCAGTCCTCCCAGGAGGTCGGCACGACGTTCAGCTCCAGCCCCAGGCTGTCGGCGACCAGGCGGGCGATATCGACTTCGCTGCCGAGCAGGGTCTTGTTGTCGTCCGAGAAGACGGTCAGTGGCGGCGAGTTCAGCGCCGCGACCGCCACGGTAAATTTACCCGGTACCGCAAGGTGATAATTCGCCGGCAGCCGGGCGATCGCCTGCGGATTTTTGGCCGTGTGCACCGGCGCTTTATTGGCCTCCACGCTTACGCCGGTACCGTTGATATTGACGTCCTGCGCCCATAATGGCGCGCTGAAACCCAGCGCAAGGGCCAGTAAAAGTGACTTTTTCTGCATAGCGAGCGTTCTCTGTTGTTATTGTTGTTGGAATTGATTAACCGGCTGCGTCAGCCCCAGGCTTTCGCGCAACGTCGTTCCCGGATACTCCCGACGGAACAGCCCGCGCGCTTGCAAAATCGGCACCACCCGATCGACAAAGCGCGGGAAGGTATCCGGCGTGCCGCCCTGAATGATAAAACCGTCGGCCCCTCGCTGTTCAAACCAGAGCTGCAAACCGTCGGCGACCTCCTGCGGCGTACCGGCGAAAAGCGGGCGCGGGCTGGCGGCTTCCAGCGCGACCTGGCGCAGAGTCAGTCCACGTTCGCGCGCATTGCGCTTAATTTCATCGGTGGTGCTGCGGAAGCTGTTTTTCCCGAGGTCGCCAATATCGGGGAACGGTTCATCCAGCGGATACTGCGCAAAGTCATGGTGTTCGAAATAGCGTCCGAGGTAGTTGAGGGCATCCTCAATCGATACCAGCGCGGCGGTCGTCTGGTATTGCTGTTCGACGTCGTCGGCATCGTCACCAACAATCACGCTGACGCCCTGGAAGATATGTAGTTGGTTATCCTGACGACCGCAGGCCTCCAGCTGATGCTTCACATCTCGATAAAACGCCTGCGCTTCCGCCAGTGACGCCTGATGGGTAAAAATGGCATCGGCATGGCGGGCCGCCAGCTTTTTACCGTCATCGGAGGCCCCGGCCTGAAAAATAATCGGCCGCCCCTGCGGCGTACGGGAAATATTGAGCGGGCCGGCAACCTGGAAAAAATCACCGCGATGGTCGAGGGTATGCAGCTTATTTTTATCGAAGAACTGTCCGGTAGCTTTATTACGGACGAAGGCATCTTGTTCCCAGGAATCCCATAATCCTTTCACCACCCGCAAATATTCATCGGCAATACGGTAGCGCAGCGCGTGGTCAGGATGCTGCGCGCGCGAAAAGTTTTTTGCCGATCCTTCCAGCGGCGAGGTCACTACGTTCCAGCCCGCGCGTCCCTGACTCAGATGGTCAAGGCTGGCAAACTGCCTCGCGGTGGTAAAAGGCTCGCTGTAGGAGGTCGATAAGGTGCCCACCAGCCCGAGATTGCGGGTGACCGCCGCCAGCGTCGAGAGCACGGTCAGCGGTTCAAAACGGTTTAAAAAATGCGGGATAGATTTCTCATTAATATATAAACCATCGGCAACAAATAAAAAGTCCAGCTTGCCCTCTTCGGCTTTTAAGGCCGTCTGCTTAACGAACTCAAAATTAATACTGGCATCCGCCTGCGCGGCCGGATGACGCCAGGCGGACATATTTCCCGATGCGCCGTGTAATATTGTGCCCAGACGCAATTGTCGTTTTTCAGACATAGCAACCCCTTTCCTTGCCGAAAATAAAAACAGAAGCCCGAACGCTCAGGCGTCAGATCTGGCCTAAAGCCTGCTCCGCCAGCGCCGCAAAATAGCGGGCCGCCGGGGCAATTAAGTTGTCATCCGGATTGTAGGCCGGGTGGTGAAGACCAAATTCGCTGGCGCTGCCGATACTGACAAACGCGCCGGGAATATGCTGTAGATAGACGGCGAAATCCTCGCCGCCCATATGCAGATCCGCATGGCGGGTGCGGTAGCCGGAGCGAGCGGCAACGTCGCTGGCAAATTCCGCCCAGCGCGGGTCATTGACCAACGCCGTGGGACCGGCGTACCAGAACACATCTATCTGGGCGCCAAAAGCACTGGCGAAACCGGCGGCAATATCGCTGACCCGCGCCTTGACCCGCTGCTGCACCTCGCTGCTGTGGGTACGCAGGGTACCTTCCAGCTCCACGCTTTCCGGCAGCACGTTCCAGGTATTGCCCCCCTGGATCCGCGTTACGCTCAGGACCACCGAATCGAGGGTATTCACCTCGCGGCTGGCCACGCTCTGCAGGACGGTGACCAGCTGGCTGGCCAGCAAAATCGCATCTTTGCCTTCGTGCGGTCGGGCGGCATGCGCCCCTTTGCCGGTGACCTTAAAGACGAAACGATCGACGTTGGCGTAGAACGCCCCGCCGCGGGTGGCGAACTCGCCCAGCGGCAGGCCGGGTTCATTATGCATACCGAAGATCGCCGAGACGCCCTCCAGCGCCCCGGCGCGAATCAGGGTTTTCGCCCCGCCAAAATTCTCTTCCGCCGGCTGGAACAGAATCCGTACTCGTCCCGGGAGCGTCGCTTCGCGTTCTTTCAGCAGCAGCGCCGCCCCCAGCATCACGCTGGTGTGAATATCATGGCCGCAGGCGTGCATCACCCCTTCGTTTTGCGAGCGATACGGCAGGCCGGTGGTCTCGGCGATCGGCAGCGCATCGATATCTGCACGCAGGGCGATAATCTTCTCGCCGCGGCCCACTTCGACGACCAGGCCGGTTTTCAGCGCGTAGGGCAGCACCCGCAGGCCGCCGCTCTCAAGCCAGTCGCGGATGCGCGCCGTCGTCGCCACCTCCTGCAACGAAAGTTCCGGATACTGATGCAGCTCGCGCCGCCAGCTAATCAGCTGTTGTTCAAAGCTCATGGCAACACCTCCGCGCCAAGATGGGCCTGAGCCAGCAGGCGGAGTGAGTCGAGGCGCGCCTGCCCCTCGGCGATCGGCGTGTCGATGATAAATTCGTCAATATGCCAGGCGGCATGCAGGGCGTCGAGCTGCGCTTTTACTTCGTCTGCGGTTCCCGCCAGCAGCGAGGCCTCGCGGCGGGCGATGCGCACCGGCGGACTTCCGGCCTGACGGGCAAAGGCGGCCGCCTGCGCTTCGCTACCTACCGTCACCCGCTGGCCGTTTTCCAGTTCGACGCCCCAGATTTCAATCTGCTTCGCCAGTTCAATCGCCGTGGCGCTCTCTTCAGCGACAATGACCTGGATAGCGATGATGGCGTCGCGGCGACTCAGCGCCCGCCAGCGGGTTAACACCTCGCGCAGCAGCGTTTTGTCGCCGTTAAGGTGGGCGGCGAAAACGAAATTCCAGTCCAGCCGGGCGGCGAGCTGAACGCTCTCCAGGCTGGCGCCGAGCAGGAAGCCGTCGGCGCGACGCGGCGGGATTGGCGTGGCGCGCAGGTTCTCTTCCCCTGCGGCATCGGTGAGCGACAGCCAGTTATCCAGCTGGGCGAGGCTATCGGCAAAAGTCCCCTTCTCCGCCGGATCAATCCCCTGCTGCAGCGCCCGCGTTGCCAGCGGCAGGCCGCCCGGCGCTTTTCCGACGCCAAGATCGACGCGGCCAGGCGCTATCGAGGCCAACAGGTTGAAGTTTTCCGCCACTTTGTACGGGCTGTAGTGTTGCAGCATGACGCCGCCGGATCCGACGCGAATCTGCCGGGTCTGGCCGAGGATCCAGGCAATCACCACTTCCGGCGACGGGCTGGCTAATTGATCGGTGTTGTGGTGCTCGGCAATCCAGAAGCGGTGATAGCCCCAGGCTTCCGCCTGTTGCGCCAACGTTAATGTACGCGTCAGCGCCTGAGCGGCCGTTTCTCCCGCCGCCAGCGGACTTTTATCCAGGATACTGATTCGATAAGACATTTCGCAGGCTCGTATTAATTAACATGCCTGCATTATTAGAATCTGCCGCGGCCACTGAGAAACAATTTATTTACATGTACTCTGCCGGAAAATAGATATACGCACTTAACGCGGCGCCACCTGCCGCTGCAGCTGACGGATGAAATCCTCGGTCTGCCGCGGGTGACGCAGGCGTACAAAGCGGATGTGCCGATACGCCGGGTCGGTCATATCAGACTGATAACGCTGGCGATTGTTCTTCCAGGTTTTGAGGGTCCACCAGATAATCGAGTCGCGGCTGAGGAAGGCGCGACGGAAGCTTTCACGGTTGCCGGTTCCCGGCCACAGCTCCTGACCGCTGCTTGCCCGGGAGATGGCCCGACAGATGGCCTGGCGCAGAGTTCGGGCGAAACCATAATCCACCCACACCACCAGATCGACATTGCGCCACTTAACCGGGCGGCTGCGGTTGTAGTTGCCGTCCAGCACCCAGCCGGGAGTCTCGGTGGCTGCAACCACCCTGGCGAAGAACACCTCATCCGGCACGCCCTGCCACTCCGCGCGCCAGTAAAGCCTGTCCATCTCAATGTAGGGAACGGACAAGATCTGCGCGAGCCTTCGCGCCAGCGTCGATTTGCCGACGCCACTGGTCCCCACTACGTTGATATTCATCGCTGTCTCCCAGCCGTTGCGCCGCTGAGAATCATAGCCCGAAAAAGCCCAACGGCGCTACCGGCTGCCCCACGGAACACGGCCGGTAGCTCGGGCCGGACGCGGGGCCAACGGGATTAGCCTGCCGGATACTGGTCGTCGGTCACTTTTTCCAGCCAGCTTACCGGGCTGCCGTTTTCGGCTTCGGCAATCGCAATATGCACCAGGGCGGTCTCGCTGCTGGCGCCGTGCCAGTGTTTTACGCCCGGAGGAATCCAGGCAATATCGCCCTGATTCAGCGCCTGCGGCTCTTTGCCCCACTCCTGCAGCCAGCCGCGCCCCTGGGTGACGATCAGCGTCTGACCAAGCGGATGGGTGTGCCAGGCGGTACGCGCGCCGGGTTCAAAAGTGACCGTCGCACCGCCCACTTTTGCCGGCTCGCTGGCCTGGAACGGCGCATCAATACGAACATCGCCGGTAAACCAGCTATCCGGCCCCTTTCTCGAAGGCTGTGAGCCGCTACGAATAATGTTCATTTCTGTTCCTCTCAACATGACGTGTCTGTTCAAAGTAGCGCAATCTGGCAACGAGGATTAGACTGCAAAATCAGAAAGGAACCATGAACGAAATTCATTAATCCGGAAAAGTGATGTTAAAAGATAACGTTAACGACCTGCTGTCGTTTATGGTGGTCGCCCGCGAGCGTAGCTTCACCCGTGCGGCCGCTCAGCTTGGCGTCTCCCAGTCCGCCCTCAGCCACGCGATGCGCAACCTCGAGGCCCGGCTCGACGTGCGGCTGCTGACCCGCACCACCCGCAGCGTGGCGCCTACCGAAGCGGGCGAAAAGTTGTTCCAGCGCCTGAGTCCGCACCTGCAAGAGATAGAACAGGAGCTTCACGCTCTGCGCGATACCCGCGACCGTCCGGCGGGTAACCTCCGCCTGACCGCCAGCGAGCATGCCACCAGCGCCGTGCTCTGGCCGGCGCTGAAAAACTTCATGTTGCAATACCCGGAGATCAATATCGAAATCACCGTGGACAACGGCCTGACCGATATTGTCGACGGCCGCTATGACGCCGGCGTTCGTCTGGGTGAACAGGTTGCCAGAGATATGATTGCCGTGCGCATCGGGCCCGATATGCGCATGGCGGTAATCGGTTCAGCGGCCTATTTTCAGCGCTACGGTATCCCGCAAACGCCCTACGATCTCGCACAACATCGCTGTATTAATCTGCGCCTGCCGACCCTCGGCGGTATCTATGCCTGGGAGTTTGCGCAGGACGATCACGAAGTCCGCGTGCGGGTTGAAGGACAAATTACCTTAAACAGCCTGCCGCAGCGAATTGATGCCGCGGAATCGGGGCTGGGTCTGGCCTATGTCCCGGAAGATAGCGTGCAGCAGGCGCTGGCGGAAGGACGACTCATCCGGGTCCTCGAGGCCTGGACTCCCGCCTTCCCCGGCTATCACCTCTACTACCCCAGCCGCCGCCAGCATACGACGGCCTTCAGCCTGCTGGTGGACGCCCTCCGTCTTTGAACTCATTGATATTTAAGCAAGTGCGCTCGAGAAATGTTTTACGTGCGTGACTATCTCGATACGTGTAGGATGCTGCGCCATGCTCTGCTTATCTCCTACGTCAGAATGATGGGAAAGCCAGCATAACGTACTGCTACTCAGCGGTGCGATGAACCACTCATGGACATTGACAGGAAAATGGGTACATCAATGAATACAAAGCAACACTCGACGGCGGAACACCATGCCGCCAGACGTCACTGGCTCAACTCCCAGGAATCGGGCTATCACAAAGCGATGGGCAACCGTCAGGTACAGATGATTGCCATCGGCGGCGCCATCGGTACCGGCCTGTTCCTCGGCGCAGGCGCGCGTTTACAGATGGCTGGCCCCGCGCTGGCGCTGGTTTATCTGGTCTGCGGCCTGTTCTCATTCTTTATCTTACGCGCCCTCGGCGAACTGGTGCTGCATCGTCCTTCCAGCGGCAGTTTCGTCTCCTACGCCCGCGAGTTTTTGGGTGAAAAAGCGGCCTACGTCGCCGGCTGGATGTACTTCGTTAACTGGGCGATGACCGGGATTGTCGATATCACCGCCGTGGCGCTGTATATGCACTACTGGGGCGCCTTCGGCGATGTCCCGCAGTGGGTCTTTGCGCTCGGGGCGCTGGCGATCGTCGGTACCATGAACATGATCGGCGTGAAGTGGTTCGCCGAAATGGAGTTCTGGTTCGCCCTGATCAAAGTGCTGGCGATTGTCGCCTTCCTGGTGGTCGGGACCATTTTCCTCGGCAGCGGCAAACCGCTGGACGGGAATGCCACCGGCTTCCACCTGATTACCGATAACGGCGGTCTGTTCCCGCACGGGCTGATGCCTGCGCTGGTACTGGTTCAGGGGGTGGTGTTTGCCTTTGCCTCCATCGAACTGGTCGGGACCGCCGCCGGCGAGTGTAAAGAGCCGCAGACGATGGTGCCGCGCGCCATTAACAGCGTGATCTGGCGTATCGGCCTGTTCTACGTCGGCTCGGTGCTGCTGCTGGTGCTGCTGCTGCCGTGGAATGCCTATCAGGCCGGGCAAAGTCCGTTTGTGACCTTCTTCTCGAAGCTGGGCGTACCGTACATCGGTAGCGTAATGAATATCGTGGTGCTCACCGCCGCGCTCTCCAGCCTCAACTCTGGCCTGTACTGCACCGGGCGTATTCTGCGTTCGATGTCGATGGGCGGTTCCGCGCCGAAGTTTATGTCGAAGATGAGCCGTCATCAGGTGCCGTATGCCGGGATTCTGGCCACGCTGGCGGTGTATGTCGTCGGGGTGTTCCTGAACTATCTGGTGCCGTCGCAGGTCTTCGAAATCGTCTTAAACGTGGCTTCGTTGGGGATTATCGCGTCGTGGGGCTTTATCGTGGTGTGCCAGATGCGTCTGCGTAAAGCTATCAAGGAAGGGAAAGCGGCGGATGTCAGCTTCAAGATGCCGGGTGCGCCGTTCACCTCCTGGCTGACCCTGTTGTTCCTGCTCAGCGTGCTGGTGCTGATGGCCTTCGATTACCCGAACGGTACCTATACCATCGGTTCCATTCCACTGATTGCGGTACTGCTGGTGGCCGGTTGGTTTGGCGTGCGTAAGCGCGTTCATGCTATCCATAGTACGGCGCCGGGCGTACAGTCAGCGCAAAAATAACCCTATCGCGGTTTGTCCGTCACCGGGCAAACCGCCGCTTCCTGCTTAGTTATCTTCCACCAGCTGCGACACATCGCTGCTGTTAATCTGGCGGTGATTGCCGGATTCATCCACATAGCTGGTCATACCGGTGTCTTTATCCAGACGCGGCTTACCCTGAGTCACAATGGTCTGCCCGCTTTTCGTCGTCATTACATAGTTTGAAGTACAGCCCGCAAGCAGTGCCAGCATCGCGCCAGCGCACAGAACCATAAATGGCTTATTCATACATCCTCCAGAATGATTAATTCCGCCAGGCAGCAGGCGGCAAAACGATGATTGTAAAACCATAACCGCAATCGGGCCAATAAGTGTTTGTAACAGAGGGTGATTCTGGCGGGCGGGAGGGGTCTCCCCCTCCTCAATCACGACTTACAGCGCGATACGGATAACGTCATCCGGCTGGGTCGCTTCTTTCTGACGGGTCGACTCCTGCTTCACGCTGACATACAGCGTTTTACCGTCGGCGGAGAGCGTCAGGCTGTTCGGGTAGGTCGGCGTTTTGAAGGTTTTGACCACTTTATAGGTTTTAGCATCAATTACGCTGACTTCGCCGGCTTTGCGATGGGTCACGTAGGCTTCATTGCGCGTCGGGTTGAACAGCACCGCCAGGGATTCCGGCGCAGCGATTTTCTGCAGCACTTTGCCGTCGCGCAGATCAACAACCAGCACTTCCGGCTGTTTACTGTCGGTGATGAAGGCGCGATGGCCGGCGGTATCCAGGCTCAGGTTCAGATAGAAGTGCTCTTTACCGTCATCCTGCAGCTTCTTGCGGCTGAGAATTTTGTTGCTCTCGCTGTCGATGGTCAGCAGCTCGCCATCGGCATTGGTGGTGTAAATACGCTTGGCATCAGCATCCACCGCCAGCCCGGTCGCCATGGCGCCAGTATTGGTGATAGTGTCTTTCAGCGTCAGCTTTTCACCATCCACAACCCAGATCACACTCTCTTTACCCAACCCGGTGATATAGACCGTGTTGGTTTTTTCATTGACCGCCAGCTCACGCGGCGCCAGCGGACGCACGGTTTCACTGCGTTGACGATTGTCGAGCACCAGACGGCCTTTCACCGCGCCGGTTTTCGCGTCAATGGCGGTAACGGTGCTGTCAGTGGTGTTACCAAACCACAGCGTTTGCGTAGCAGTGTTGATCGTCGCGCCGAACGGTTTCAGATCGTTATGAATAACCTGCGTCACTTCCAGCGTGGTCGGGTCGAGACGATAAACAATCCCGCCTTTATCCAGTGAACGGCTTTGAGAAGTTGCGACCCACAGCGCATTTTCCTGCTGGCTGTAAGCCATTTCGTATGCGCCCTTACCGACCGCCTTGCGCAACATTTCTTCTGCCGCATGAGCGCTGAAGCTCCCCGCCAGCAGTAAAGAGGTTAATAACAGTGAACGACGCAGACGCGGCGCGGACAGATGACGTAATGACATGACGACTCCCTTGAATAAAACACCTATGTGCCTGCTCGACATTGCTTCCCTGACACAAAGTCCTGGCTTTGCGTTCATTTTCAAATGCGAATAGTAATCATTATTTGACATGAAGTGGAGCGTTATTTATGAAAACTGACGGCGAAAATAACCATTCGGTGCCATTATTTAACGAAAATAACGTTAATAATTTTCAAAAAATTACAAAAGGGTTAACATGTGGACATATGTTCCGTTTGGTTCGTTTCACGAGTAGCTCTATGAAAATCCTTTCCGTGCGCACGGCTGCGCTACCTGCCCTCCTCTTTCCGCTGATCGCTGTGGCCCAGCCCGGCACCAGCGATGAACAAACTATGGTTGTGACCGCCGCGCCGACCGCGGTCTCCGAGCTCGATACCCCCGCCGCGGTCAGCGTCGTTAACGGCGATGAGATGCGTCAGGCGGCGCCGCGAGTCAATCTCTCTGAATCGCTGGGCGCCGTACCGGGACTGCAGGTTCAGAACCGACAGAACTATGCTCAGGATCTGCAGCTATCGATTCGCGGCTTTGGTTCCCGTTCCACCTACGGCGTGCGCGGGCTGCGCATTTACGTTGACGGTATTCCGGCCACCATGCCCGATGGCCAGGGCCAAACCTCGAATATTGATATCGGCAGCGTCGATAGCCTCGATGTCCTGCGCGGTCCGTTCTCTGCGCTGTACGGCAACTCCTCCGGCGGGGTGATCAATGTGACGACCCAAACCGGCAGCCAGCCGCCAACCATCGAAGCCAGCAGCTATTACGGCAGCTTCGGCACCTGGCACTATGGCCTGAAGGCGACCGGCGCCGTCGGCGACGGAACGCATGCCGGGGACGTCGATTACACCGTATCGACCAACCGTTTTACCACTCACGGCTACCGCGATCACAGCGGCGCCCGCAAAAACCTGGCGAACGCCAAACTGGGCGTGCGCATCAATGACGTCAGTAAGCTGACCCTGCTGTTTAACAGCGTGGATATCAAAGCCAATGACGCCGGCGGCCTGACCTACGATGAATGGCGGAATAACCCGCGTCAGTCGCCACGCGGCGATCAGTACAATACCCGTAAGTCGACGAAGCAGACCCAGGCAGGATTGCGCTACGAGCGTCAGCTCAGCGAGCAGGATGACCTGAGCGTGATGATGTACGCCGGTGAACGTGAAACCACGCAATATCAGTCAATCCCACGCGCGCCTCAGATAAACCCCTCTCACGCGGGCGGCGTTATCGACCTGACGCGCCACTATCAGGGGATCGATACCCGCTGGACTCACCGCGGCGAACTGCTGGTGCCGGTCACCTTCACCACCGGTCTCGACTATGAAAACATGAGCGAGCGGCGCAAAGGGTTTGAAAACTTCGTGATGGTCAACGGCGCGCCGCAGTACGGCGAAGAGGGGAACCTGCGCCGTAATGAACGTAATCTGATGTGGAACATCGACCCGTATCTGCAGACCCAGTGGCAGCTGACGGACAAACTCTCCCTCGATGCCGGCGTGCGCTACAGTTCGGTATGGTTTGACTCCAACGATTATTACGTTACCCCGGGTAACGGCGATGACAGCGGCGACGCCAGCTACCATAAATGGCTGCCGGCCGGCTCGTTAAAGTATGCGGTCACCGAGGCGTGGAACGTCTATCTCTCCGCCGGGCGCGGCTTTGAGACGCCCACCATTAACGAACTCTCCTACCGTTCCGATAACCAGAGCGGTCTGAACTTCGGCCTGCAGCCTGCGACTAACGACACGGTCGAGATCGGCAGTAAGACGCGGATCGGCAATGGCCTGTTTACCGCCGCGTTGTTCCAGACCAACACCGATAACGAGATCGTGGTGGATGCCAGCAGCGGCGGCCGTACCAGCTACAAAAACGCCGGCAAAACCCGTCGTCAGGGGATGGAGCTGGGGCTGGATCAGCAGTTTGGCGAAAGCTGGCGTCTGAAAGCCGCATGGACCTGGCTGGATGCGACCTACCGGACCAATGTCTGCGATGACGCCAGCTGCAACGGCAACCGTATTCCGGGCATCGCGCGCAATATGGGCTACGCCTCGTTCGGCTATCAGCCGGATCGCGGCTGGTACGCCGGCAGCGATATTCGCTATATGAGCGATATCATGGCTAACGACGAAAACACCGCCAAAGCCCCGTCCTGGACGGTGGTCGGTCTCACCACCGGTTATAAGTGGAGCTATGGCAAGATGGACATGGATCTGTTTGGCCGCGTCGATAACCTCTTCGATCGCAGCTACGTCGGCTCGGTGATTGTCAACGAGTCCAACGGTCGTTACTACGAACCCGCGCCGGGACGTAACTATGGCGTCGGCCTGAATCTCGCCTGGCGTTTTGAGTAATCCCAGCCTTAGATCGTACAAACCTGACTCCCCGGGAAGCACAGCGCCACCGGGGAAACAGACCGCACAAACCCGTAGCCCCGGAAAGCATGGCGCCACCGGCGGATCGTCCCCACGCGCGTCTTATTGCGGCTTACATCACGCTTTGTTTTATCCTTTCTCGTCTGTTGTGCCCTCGAGCGTTACCCTTGTCACAAATAACGCCCAACAAGGAGCTGCTATGGCACTGCCGATCATTCTCGATTGCGACCCCGGTCATGATGACGCCATCGCGATGGTTCTCGCCCTCGCCTCACCCGAACTTGACGTCAAGGCGATCACTGCCTCCGCTGGCAACCAGACGCCGGACAAAACCCTGCGCAACGTGCTGCGCATGCTGACGCTGCTGGGAAGGCAGGACATTCCTGTCGCCGGCGGCGCGCGTAAGCCGCTGATGCGGGAGCTGATCATCGCCGAAAACGTTCACGGCGAAAGCGGGCTTGATGGCCCGGCGCTGCCGGAACCAGATTTTACGCCGCAGGCCTGCACCGCCGTCGAGCTGATGGCCAAAACGCTACGCGAAAGCCCGCAACCGGTGACGATTGTCGCCACCGGCCCGCAAACCAACGTCGCCCTGCTGCTCAACAGCCACCCGGAACTGCATGACAAGATCGCCCGCATTGTCCTGATGGGCGGCGCGATGGTGTTGGGCAACTGGCAGCCCGCCGCCGAGTTTAATATCTACGTCGACCCGGAAGCGGCGGAGATCGTCTTCCAGTCGGGTATTCCGGTGGTGATGGCCGGGCTGGACGTCACGCATCGGGCGCAGATTCATGGCCTGGATATCGAACGTTTCCGCCAGGTGGGCAACCCGGTGGCGACCATTGTTGCCGAGCTGCTCGACTTCTTTATGGAGTATCACAAGGATGCCAAATGGGGTTTCACCGGTACTCCGCTGCACGATCCCTGCACCATTGCCTGGCTGCTGAAGCCGGAGTTGTTTACCAGCGTTGAGCGCTGGGTGGGCGTGGAAACTCAGGGGAAATACACCCAGGGGATGACGGTGGTTGATTATTACTTCCTCACCGGCAAGCAGCCGAATACCACGGTGTTGCTGGATATCGACCGGGAGCGGTTTGTGGACCTGTTAGTCGAGCGGCTGGCGTTTTATGGCTGAATAAGGATTCTGAGAGACGTTAAAGGCTGCGATACTGCCTTCTGGATAAAGACGAGCGTCGGCAGTTTGCAGAGTATCAGGCGATGAGTTTGTCAGACGCAGAGCCTGTCCGCTCGTTCGTCAATAAACCTGCCTTTGGTCTGTCCGGGTTGGCTCTATCAGAGGCAGGCAGCTTCGTTAATTCCAGTATCGTGACCGACAAACAGCGTTTACCCTGGAAAGGTATTCAAGGATAACGGATCCGAAGAGCCGTTATGACTAGCGGTGTATCAGGTCCAGTCTTCATAGCCGTTCTCGTGGATCCAGACAATGCCAGCTGGGCAGTTTTCACTTAAAAACCAAAATCCTTCAAATGCATCACAATTCATATCATCCTCAGTTTTGGGAAATGCCATTTCAAAAGCTTCGAGCTGCTTGTCGATGCTTCCTGGGAGGAACTTTCCATGACGAGCAAGTTTGATTTCACCATCCTCCAGCAAACGCCCGATAAACCAGATATAAAGCGCTTTTTCTTCTTTATAAGTTAGCTTATAGGTGCCATCAACACTTTCTGGGTCGATATTTTTCCATAACATGGTGGTAGAAGCCCCTTGAAGAAACTCTTTCCTTTCCTGGTATTGTTTCTCGGTTAAATACGTCACCTTACCTCCTCTTTTATCTAAATTTCACTTCAAATCTATTTAATGATGTTTTGGAGACAGTTTTAATATCTGAATTCCCAATGATTTCAATTGTCCACCTTGCTCCGGTTTTCTCTGCAGAAGCTGAAAAATCTCGAAGATTGATTGTTTGATTGTCGTTTATTTTTGCATACATCAGCCTACCGTCTGGAAGAATCTGCTCTTTAAATGGTATTCCACCAGTTAGAGATGTAGCAAAGCTAATAATTTCATCCTCAGTTAATTTTTCTGAAGCAAAAACTTTAATTTTACCTCTGGTATCACTCCCTCCAGGTCCCAAAACTTGTTGTAAAGGTTTCCCAAAAACATTTAATTCAGCGTTAGGGTTTTGTTTGTTAAAAATACTTACTAATTTGGCAGTGTTATCTTTTTGCAGGCTTTTGACATAATCAGCCGTTTTCGTCGACAGATTAGCCCCGGCTGCTGTTTCTCCTTTGATAAAACCAGCAACAGGCTGGGTATTGAACGTTTTTGTTTTGTAGAACTCATCGAAAACGTTCACCAGCTGTCGGCTCAGCTTCTTCACGCTGTCCTCGGTTTTACCTAGGATTAATGTGCTGCCGGTCGTTACAGCGCCAGTACCAATGATGGCTTCTGGTGCCACAATATCTGCCGCATAAATACCAGCCTGATTCAGACAAAGCGCGGGGTTGGTTTTGTAACCAGCGATGACCAGCCTTGCCGCCAGAACCAGCTCGGGTGCAGCACCAATCAGAGTCATGCCACCTGCGGTCAGTGCCATACCTCCGCCGCTGGCAGCTGCCACGATAATCGCTGCTTCCCGCCGGGCCTGGACGCGTAGCTGCCTCCTTATCCCCCTTATCACGGTCGCGGAAGAAAGGTAAGGCAGGATATTTAACAAAGAGGTGAGTTAAGGAAAAACCCGGATGGGGCGCGCCATTTCTGGTGCCTGGCCGATCCTCGCCCCGGCGCTCTGCCGCCGGGGCATAAGACCTATTCGTCGGGTGAAACCCGGACCACGACTTTGCCGAAGTTTTCGCCCTTCAGCAGACCAATCAGCGCATTGGGCGCACGCTCCAGGCCATCAACAAGCTGCTCGCGGTACTTGATTTTGCCTTCCCGTACCCAGCGCCCCATCTCCTCCTGGAACTCGGCAATACGATGCCCGTAGTCCTGACCGATAATAAAGCCCTGCATCCGGATCCGTTTTTTCAGCAGCGTCGCCATCAATAGCGGCAGACGATCCGGCCCCTCCGGCAGTCCAGTCGCATTATACCCGCTGACCAGGCCGCACACCGGTACTCGCGCCGAGGTATTGAGTAGCGGCAGCACGGCATCAAACACCTTGCCGCCGACGTTTTCATAGTAAACGTCAATGCCCTGCGGGCAGGCCTGCGCCAGCTGTTCGGCAAAATCCGGCGCGCGGTGATCGAGGCAGACGTCAAAGCCCAGCGTCTCGACCGCGTAGCGGCATTTCTCACTGCCCCCGGCAATCCCTACCGTACGGCAGCCTTTTAGCTTCGCGATCTGGCCGACCGTACCGCCAACCGGCCCGGTGGCCGCGGCCACCACCAGCGTTTCTCCCGCCTTCGGCTGACCGATATCCAGCAGCCCCATATAGGCCGTAAAACCAGGCATCCCAAGGATGCCGAGCGCCCACGAGGGGTGTTGCGGATGTTCACCCAGCTTCACCAGCCCGTTGCCATCGGAGAGTTCAAAATCCTGCCAGCCGCCGGAGCTCAGCACCCACTCTCCCGGTGTAAAGTCAGCGTGGTCAGACGCTTCAACGCGACTCACCGTTCCACCGACCATCACGGCGCCGATGGCAACCGGCGGCGAGTAGGACGGCGCATCGCTCATGCGCCCGCGCATGTAGGGATCTAACGAGAGATAAACCGTGCGCAGAAGCACCTGCCCGGGACCCGGCGTCGGGGCCTCGCTCTCTTCCAGACGGAAATTATCCCCTGTCGGCTCGCCGTGCGGGCGAGAAGCCAGCACCCAGCGGCGGTGACGTTGCGGATGAAAAGCCATAGCAAACTCCTCTTGTTTAGGACCTGTACTGAGGCTAGTCGCAATTGCCGCCGCACACATTGGCATTATGAGGCAGATTGATTTAATCGCACGACCAGATAGGTGCAGGATGTGCTGGATTCATTGATAAAACGGCAGTCGTTAGGCGGCCCCAGTTCGAGACAATCGCCGGCTCGCATCTCATGCCGGGTCGCGCCCTCGACAAAAACCAGCTCCCCCTGTTGCAGCCAGATCAGCTGACGCGCCAGCGCGTAGGAGGCTGCGGGCATCGGTACATCGCTACCCGCCGGCAGCTCCACCTGCACCAGATCGATAGGCAGATCGCTGCGCGGCGAAACGTGACGCCGTAAATAGTGGCTTTGCGGATCGCGCCATACCGGCTGCTGGGCAAAGCGCAGCAGTTTACCTTCCTGCATCTCCGCTCGGGCAATCAGCGTCGACATACTAATGCCAAAAGCGCCGGACAGCCGCCCCAGCATCGATGCCGTCGGACTACTCTCGCCGCGTTCGATCTTGTGGATCATGGCGCGTGAGGCGCCGGCGCGCTCGGCCAGTTCGCTGAGCGACCAGCCGCGAGATTCGCGCTCGATGCGGATACGTGCGCTAATGCGCTGATTCATATTGTCTTCAATAGTATTCATAGCGTAGTACTATAGTGTATGAATTAATCTCAAACAAGGCGACCTCAGGCAAAACCCGCGTCGTCTCGTCTGGCCATCTCCCCCCCGATATACCTGCGAGCAGACGACAGGCCATGATAAATTTCTTGCTAAAACAGATGACAGCGTCGCGTACATTATTGTAATAATATCGTACTACTATAGTGTACGGATATTGAGTTGAGGTTTGCTATGACCATTCGTTATGCCTGCAAAGAAGATTGCGCGGCGATTGCCGAAATTTACAACCACGCGGTGCTGCACACTGCCGCCATCTGGAATGACAAAACCGTCGATACCGATAATCGCATCGCCTGGTTTGAAGCGCGTCAGCTGGCAGGCTATCCGGTCCTGGTGAGCGAAGAAAACGGCGTCGTGACCGGCTATTCTTCGTTTGGCGACTGGCGCGCATTTGACGGCTTTCGCCATACCGTCGAACATTCGGTCTACGTCCACCCCGATCATCAGGGTAAAGGATTAGGCCGCAGCCTGCTGGTGGCGCTGATTAAGGAGGCCCGTCGCCTGAACAAACATGTCATGGTGGCCGGTATCGAAGCGCAAAACCAGGCCTCTTTGCATCTGCACGAAACGCTCGGGTTTGTGACCACCGGACAGATGCCGCAGGTCGGCACAAAATTTGGCCGCTGGCTGGATCTGACCTTTATGCAGCTCCAGCTCGACGATCGTCACGATCCGGATGCCAGCGCATGAACGCTTCGCTGACCCTCGCCTGTCTGATTGCCGCCGGCGTCGGACTGGTCGTGCAAAATACGCTGATGGTGCGTATTACGCAGTCCGCCTCCACAATACTCATTGCGATGCTGCTGAACTCGCTGGTGGGGATTGTGATTTTCGTTACCATCCTGCTCCTGCGCCACGGTGCAGCGGGCTTTCAGGAGCTGGCGCTCAGCATAAAATGGTGGACGCTCATTCCAGGATTGCTGGGATCGTTTTTTGTCTTCGCCAGCATCAGTGGCTATCAGAACGTTGGTGCCGCCACGACGATTGCGGTGCTGATTGCCAGCCAGCTGGTGGGGGGACTCGTGATGGATATCATTCGCGCGCACGGCGTGCCGTGGCGGGCGTTGCTGGGGCCGCTGTGCGGCGCGGTTATGCTGGTGGCAGGCGCCTGGCTGGTAGCCAGACGCCAGTTTTAGCGCGCAATATCAGAGAATGGCGCCGCCTTTATTCAACTGCTCGCGGCGCGTTTCCTGCTCTTCATGCTGCTGACGGCCGTGGTGGGCAATCGTGGTGCGTAAACGCTGCTGCTGGGTATAGCGTTCGTCGCGGCTCAGCTCAGCATCATCGCTCAGCGCCACCAGCAGTTCATTCATGTGAGTAATCACCCCTTCGGCGATCGCCGCATCGACGCGGGCGATAACGTCATCCAGATGTGCCATATGTGCTCCTTTCGGCTTAGTTCAATTTGACCTTCGAAAAATCGCTCCCCATCAGGCTCACGCTATACCCGCTAACGTTGCTGCGCGTGGCGTAGTAGGTTTTCCCGGTCGCCAGGGTGATCCATGGCGCCTGCTGATAAAAGATCTCTTGCGCCTGACCATACAGCGCGGCGCGTTGCTGCGGATCGCTGACCAGGATCGCTTTTTTGACCAGCGCGTCATACGACTTATCGCACCAGCGGGCAACGTTGGAACCGGTCTTGATATTATCACAGCTCAGCAATGTCCCGGCAAAGTTGTCCGGGTCGCCATTGTCCGACATCCAGCCAAACAGGGCGCTGTCGTGTTCGCCTTTGCGCATGCCGGAGAGATATTCCCCCCACTCATACGTGACGATTTTGGCTTTGATGCCCACTTTGCTCCAGTCGTTCTGAATCATTTCGGCAATGCGGCGCGAATTGGGGTTGTAGGGGCGCTGTACCGGCATCGACCACAAGGTCACCTCCGCCCCTTTTTCCAGCCCGGCCTGCTTCAGCAGCGCTTTCGCCTTTTGCGGATCGTAGTCGTAATCCGGCAGATCTTTCTTATAACCGAGCATATTCGCCGGCAGCGGAGATTTGGCTACCACGCCCGAATCCATAAATACCGCTTTGACGATTGCCTGTTTGTCGGTGGCGTAGTTCAGCGCCTGACGTACCAGCACGTTATCAAACGGTTTTTTCTCGGTATTAAACGCCAGATAGCCGACGTTCAACGCTTCAACAGCCTGCAGCGCCAGATCTTTATTGCCCTTGATCGCGGCGAACTGCACCGGCGACGGCGCCGGGATAATCTGACATTCGTTGGTTTGCAGCTTCGCCAGGCGAGTCTCGACATTCGGGGTGATGGAGAAGATCAGATGTTTTGTCGGCACCTCGCCTTCCCAATAATGCGGGTTAGCAATGTAGCGGATAAGCGAATCGACTTTATACTGCTGAAGCGCATACGGGCCGGTCCCGACAGGCCAGGTATCAACATACTCCGGCGTGCCTTTCTTCATCATGGCATCGGCGTACTCCGCGGAGAGTATTGAGGCAAAATCCATTCCCCAGTCGGCAAGGAAGGCAGCATTCGGCTCGCTCAGTACGAACTGGACATGATAATCATCGACCTTTTTCACCTCTTTAATCAGCTTATCCAGCCCGACATCATGAAAATATTCATAGTTGCCCTGCGAAACGTTATGGTACGGATGTTTCGCATCCTGTTGACGCAGGACGGAGAACAGAACGTCATCGGCGTTAAAATCGCGGCTCGGGGTAAAGTACTTATTGCTGTTGAACTTCACTCCTTTACGCAGGGTAAAGGTCCAGGTCTTGCCATCTGGCGATACCGTCCACGCGGTGGCCAGCGAAGGGATCGGTGTGTTTTTAAGCGGATCAAAGGTGATCAGGCGGTTATACAGCACCTGCGAGCTGGCCACAAACGAGGGGCCGGAGCTGGCAATCTGCGGGTTAAATGATTCCGGCGATGCTTCGGAGCAATAGATCAGCGTATCGTTACCGGCCGCCCACGCGGCGCCAGCCGGCAACCAGGCGCTTAACGCCAGCGCAATTAACGTTTTCCCTGTAGACATGGTTATAAACCTTATCAATTTGTTATAAGTGCTCTAATAACAGCACAGCGGCATGCAACCGGCAAATAATCAATCGGTATCAGGTTATGCTGAAAGCGCTGTTTTCGCCGATTTATTCTCCAGTCCGGGCCAACCTGCTGAAGTTGTGAACTGCCTATAAAACCAGAAAAAAAACGTGCGATAACCGCCCTGCCTGTCCCATGCGCTCCCGTCGCCCGATACACTCGGAAAACCGCAGAACACAACCCAACGAGGTTTTCCCATGACAATTACCTGCAACTTATATACCGATGGCCAGTGGCATGATGCTGAAGGCCAGGCCACTTTTACCCGCACCAATCCGCTCAGCGAACAGCCGGCTTCCACCGCATCGGCTGCGAGCCTGGCCGACGCCCGGCGCAGCGTCGAGGCCGCCGCTGCCGCCTTCCCGCAATGGCGCGACACGGCCCCCGCCGAACGTCGCCGCCTGCTGCTGGAGGCGGCGGAGCAAATGCAGCAACGTGAGGCAAAATTCATCGCCGCAATGTCGGCTGAGACGGGCGCGACGGCGCACTGGGCGGGTTTTAACGTTCATCTCGCCGCCGACATTTTGCGGGAAGCCGCCGCCCTCACCACCCAGATTGAAGGGCAGATTATTCCGTCGAATGTACCGGGCAATCTGGCTATGGCCGTCCGTCAGGGTGCTGGAGTGGTACTGGGGATGGCGCCGTGGAATGCGCCGCTGATCCTCGCCATGCGCGCGATTGCAACTCCGTTAGCCTGCGGGAATACGGTGATCCTCAAAGGAGCCGAGATGTCGCCCGCCAGTCAGGCGCTGATTATTGATGCCCTGGCTGCGGCGGGATTACCGGACGGTGTCGTGAACTATCTCACCTGCGCGCCGGAAGATGCGCCCGCGCTGGTGGAGTCGCTTATCGCCCATCCGGCAGTACGCCGCGTTAACTTTACCGGCTCTACGCCGGTCGGACGCATTATCGCCCGCACCTGCGGACAGTACCTGAAACCGGCAGTGCTTGAACTGGGCGGCAAAGCGCCGCTGCTGGTCCTCGATGATGCCGATCTCGAACAAGCGGCGGCCGGAGCCCTCTTTGGCTCATTCGCTAACGCCGGGCAGATCTGTATGTCGACCGAGCGCATTATCGTCGACGAATCGATAGCCGATGCCTTTATCGCCCTGCTCAGCCGCCGCGCGGCAACGTTGCCCGCAGGGCTGATGGGGCCGGTTGTCGATATGAAGACCGTTACACGCTGCAATGCGCTGATTGACGACGCGCTGGCAAAAGGGGCCCGGCTTTTAACCGGTGGTAAAGCCGACACAACCCAGATGCGCGCCACGTTGCTTGATGGGGTGACCCGCAGCATGCGGATATGGCAGGAGGAGTCCTTTGGCCCGGTAAAAGCCATTATCCGGGTGCAGGATGAGCAGGAGGCGCTGACGGTAGCCAACGAAAGTGAATACGGACTCTCCTCGGCGGTATACAGTCGCGACACCGCCCGGGCGTGGAATGTTGCCCAGAGATTGCAAACCGGCATTTGCCACATTAATGGCCCCACCGTGCACGATGAAGCGCAGATGCCGTTTGGCGGCTGCAAAGCTTCCGGCTACGGACGCTTTGGTGGCCGCGCAGGTGTTGCTGAGTTTACCGAACTGCGCTGGATAACGCTGCAGACCAGTCCGCGCGAACTGCCGTTTTAATCAGCGGATCTGCCGGTTGCCGATTCTCATCACCAGTTTAAAACAGCCCCATTGCGCTGCCGTTCCGGGGAGGGCTAACCGCGGAACGGTCGCATCGCCGTGACGACAGCGCGCCACAACGAAAGATGCTGATCTTTAACCAGCGCATCTCCTGCCAACCGGGCCGAGAAAGTTAGTCCCGCTACACGCCAGCGTCTTCGCAAGCCACGGCTGGCGGTTCCGTCCTCCGCGCGGTCGGGCAAACAAGTGATCACGGCGATATTTAGCCGTCCGCCTGCGTACCCCCGAAGAATTGCGCCATGCAATCGGCCAGGGCAACGGGATTCTCCCAGGCCATAGAGTGGCCCGCATCCGGCACCACCAGCAGCGGAATACCGACGGCGACAACGTCGTCAGCTTCCTGAGCCGGGAGCGACAGCTCACCGTAAATCAGCGCCTTGCGGCAGGATAATTGCTGAAAGCGGGCGAACCAGGACGGCGACGCCCCGTCGACCAGGCTGCTGGCTCCTCGCCATACTGCCCAGGGGGCGCTGTTTTGCAGACATCCGCTCCAGGGAGACGTTTCCGCTGCCAGCAGATCGGCAAAGCCGCGGGCGACAAACTCGGCTTCCGGCTGGGCGACGATAGCCCGACTGTACATGCCGCCGCCGGCATAAAGATTAGGTTCGGAGACCAGCAGAGCCTGGACGCGACGGCCCAGAAGCTCCGCCGCTTCAATGGCAATACTGCCGCCCATGCTATGCCCGAACAGTGAGCAGCGGGTCAGCTGCAGACTGTCAAGCCACTCCACAACAACCCGCGCCTGTTCAGCGATACCGTAACCAAAAGAGCCGGGCTTGTCGCTATAGCCAAAGCCCGGCAGATCGATCAGCAGGGCCCGCCGGCCGGAAAAAGCCGGATCGGTCGCCACGCCGGGATAATCATAAGAGGATGCACAACCCAGCCCGTGAATAAAGACCACCGGGTCGCCGTGCCCTGGGAAATCAAACCAGCGCACGTTCGCGCCAGCGAATGAGGAAAAATAGCGCTTCATAAGGTTGCCCCGCCAACAGTTACTGTGTTTTTATACAGCAATATTGTGGCGGTTGCCATCGCTTTATGCTGTCAGAATAAAGAGACCAGCAGCGCCATCGGAAAGCTAAACGGCCAGGTGGCGCCGATCAACAGAGCGGCCAGCAGGCGAATCAAACGGCTCTCTTTTGTCAGAAACCAGCTAATGATTGCACAAATACATCCCATAACTGCATAAAAAACCAGCATTTTCTGGTATAAGGTCATTCTTCTTCCTTCCCTGATAAGCCCCATTATGATACGGAGATGCGTGGCAGCAGAAGTGCGACACAGTCCGCAAAATCACACAATGAATCGCACGCTTAATCAGCGGAAAACAACCAATTCATCCTTGTCTGATAGCACTTCCTTTCGCCTCGTACTATACCTGTAGAGGCTTACTCATAAAGGTGGCGTTATGGATGTTTCCAGCAAAACCGTAATTCTGATTAATGTCGGCGTAGCTTTCGCGCTTATCAGCCTGTTATCTGTTCGTTTTGGTTGGTTTTAGTGATTTTATTCAGCAAAGAAACCTAAAAAAGCAGCCTCTGCGGGCTGCTTTTTTACGCTTTAATCGCGACGGTTTTATCCGCGCGGGTCTGAGCCTGAAGCTCGGCATTAGCCTTCATATATTCAGGGTCATAGCCAGGCAGCAGATTAACTTTTTCATTATCCCACTCAGCCGCCGTACAGACGGATTCGCTGACCCCCTGCTGTTCACACAGGCTAATACGCCGGGCAGGTAAATTGCCATACAGAATTGCCGTGGCGCAGGCCACTGACAGAAAAAAAGCTATTTTTTTCAAAACAAGATCAACGTCGAAGTAACAAATTATGACAAATGTTCGCATGAGCCAGCCTGTAAAGTCAAACCTCAAGCATCCTTTTACCCCCAGGCCGCCGCGGCCAGACAGCGTTTCTTAGCATTTTTCTACACCATGTAGTGGAACAAAATGTCGCGGAACAAAAAGATGCCTCCGCGGATATCCCTTCATTCTCCCCCTTTCATCTCTGCAGGTTACTGGACAATATGAACAATTTGTCGTCATTTCCTCTATGAAAACAATCTGGTCAGGTGAAATTAAAAAGAAAATAACTGTCTGATACCTTACATGAGGTTCCGAAGAGTTCGATGAATAATAAAAATAGTGTATAAGAACAAACCTAAAAAACATCATAAATTATACGGTAAATTAATGATGGATAATAAAAAAACCTATAGGAAGTTGACTAAAAATGCGGAACAACTTAAACGCCAGCCCAAAAAACCAGCAAGAAAAAACACACCAATACATTGATTAATAACAAATAATTAAATCAACCCTGTCTTTTCAACAGTGACTGACAATGCACTTATCAGTAAATATCATTTGCGTTATCACCCTTTAGAAATTACATTTTAACTGCATATTTTGACCTTTTTTGTTTTTACTCATTTATTTTGGGGTGGTACATGTCTGGAATTATTGTGCTTATTGTGGCACTGCTATTGCTGGTAATTGCAGCGTATAATCTGGTCTCTTACATTCGCGACCGTCGTCAGTCTGGTTTACCGACCAAAAAATCAAAGCGATAGCACGACACGCGCGTGACAACATCGTGCGAATAGGCCACAAACGTTTTGCTCACTGCAACTTCATGCGCGATAAATAACACTATAGTTTATGCGGGAAATAGATCGTTCAGCCCTCTCTGCGCCCTTCTCTCACCTATTGTGCCGACGTGGTACACAGCAACAAAAAACCCCTGTATTCAGTACAGGGGTTTTATTGTGGATTGCCGCAGCAGCGGATATATCATCTGGATTCGCTCTCTGTCTCTCCACGCTGACAGGCAGGTTACGCGCCCCACCCGGCGCTTATCTCCGGCACTCATTGGCTTAGCTCTTGAAGGGGCGTAAGAATATTCTCATATTTCGCTGTCTCTGTTTTAGCAATTACTGCCATTGTGACTATTAGCAAGCTAATGCACTCGATGAGTGACTATCCCGTCCGTTACAAGCTCGCGATCGCGCCATCAGCGTCACCCGGCCACCGCCTCATACTCACGGCCGACCTCTGAAGGTTGTGCCCGCAGCAGCGGGCATAAAAAAGGCCGCCCCGGCGACCTTTATCTTTCACATCAGCTTGATTCTGACGTCGTATCCGTCAAGACCCGACATGGTTTCATGAGCAACAAACTCAATTTCAGAGACTTCTTGCCCCGTTTTCTTGCGCAGTTCTGCAATCTTTTTGCTAATCAGCGCCGAGATCTCTTCTTCAGCTTTACGAGTCAGCTCTTCGCTTTTCATTGGTCAACTCTCCTTGAATTTCACGATGTCGTATAGCGTAAGGGTTGTCCCGCGTTAGCCGAAAGCCAACCCTAATCCATTATAAACAATAGGTTATCTTCCTTGAAGCTGTTTTTTGCCATCGGTTATTTAGTGATATCAGGCCCTGTATCACAACGCCATTTTTTAAGCATAGTACGCCCATCCTGCAGAGGAAAGGAGATGGTGGCGACGCCATTTTTGCGGTTGAAGAGAACTTCGGATTGGTCCAGGTCTTTGGCATAGATGGTTCCTTCCGCATCGCTAAAATTGTCGGCGCCATAAGCTCTTACATACCAGCCATCTATCTCGATCGATGCAAATTGCTGCCATGTCGTGTCAATTCGCCGCAGCCACCCCGCTGAAAAGCTGCCGATGGCCGGACTATCAGCCAGGATGATGTTTTGATCCACCAACATGCAGTTGAGTCGCCTTTTTTCCGTGTATTCAGCATTGTCCGCGCCTGCGGCTGATGAAAGGATTGGCATAGCCATCACTATGGTCGCGAGTAAAATGCGGTACGCAATATATTTATCTGACATAACCTGTATAAATTAAATTATAAACTGAAAATATAGCATAAAAACAGAATAAATAACCATTAGGATGCTATTACACTCTGCCAGCGCCCTACAGAACGACAATGTTTTGCGATGAACAGGAAAACTGATAGCCATTTCCCGACTTTGCTAATGTATTTGCATGTGAAAACAGGCAATATTTAGCGTTAGATTGGCGGCCAGTATTTCATCGGCCCCTTCAGATTGTCACGACAAGGAACAATGAATAATGGCGCGGACCTATTTTCTCGGTTGCCTCCTGCTTCTGGCCGCTTCATCCGCCGATGCGGGATGCTGGGTTATTGAAAACTTGCGGGGTTCTGGCGCCCATGAGTACGATCAATATGCCATTAAAAACGATGGTTTCGCGGGAAAAGTGTTTGTGGTGAACATTGATAAAAAATCCCCTTCCGTCACCGACAGCATCATGAATTACACCGTGGTAAGTCCAACGGCCATGACGGGAACCTATGCCACGGATCTGGGACTGACTATCCAGACATGGCAAATTTCCACCGATGAGACAAAAGCGCTAATGACGCTTAACAGAACCAACAAAAATAACGTCTTACAGGATGCCGTCGCATCTTTTATCGGCGATGTTAAAGCCAGATGTGATCATTAATCTCTTCTCTTGCTGCGCTATATAGACAGTTCAGTTAGCCATAGCGCGACGACAATCTCCGAATGGCACCCTCGCAATTCACGGTTCAGCGGTTTATCTCCCCATCGCGCGGCGGCAGTAAAAAAACCGCCCGCAGGCGGCTTTTTATCTCTATGCCGGCAACAGGCACCCGGCTTCTGTCGGCACTTAGTGTTTTATCATCACATGACGCACGACGGTGTAGTCTTCCAGACCATACATCGACATATCCTTCCCATAGCCGGAGAGTTTCTGTCCGCCGTGCGGCATCTCGCTGACCAGCATAAAGTGGGTATTAACCCAGGTACAGCCGTACTGCAGACGCGCGCTCAGACGATGAGCCCTGCCCACATCGCGGGTCCATACCGACGAAGCCAGGCCGTATTGGGAATCATTGGCCCATGCCAGCACCTGATCTTCATCGCTGAACGAGGTCACGCTGACCACCGGACCAAACACCTCACGTTGAACAATATCATCATCTTGCCTGGCGCCCGCCAGCAGCGTCGGTTGATAGAAATATCCCTTGCCAGTCGCCGGGCTTCCTCCGGTCACCACCTGGATATGCGGTAATGCGCGGGCAGCTTCAACGGCTGCGCTGACCCGCTCCAGATGCGCCTGCGAGCTCAGCGGCCCCAGTTCAGTAGCAGGGTCGTCCGGCTGGCCAATTTTCAGCGTAGCCACGGCCGCGCCCAGTTTCTCCACCAGCCGATCGTAGATACCCTGCTGGGCATAAATACGGCAGGCTGCGGTACAATCCTGGCCAGCATTATAAAAACCGAAGGTCCTCACCCCCTCCACGACGGCATCGATATCCGCATCGTCAAACACGATCACCGGCGCTTTGCCGCCCAGTTCCATGTGCGTGCGTTTTATCGACGAGGCCGTATGGCCGATAATATGGGCGCCGGTGGCAATCGAGCCGGTGAGCGACACCATGCGCACCTTCGAATGGCCGGTCAGCGGATCGCCCACGGTTTTACCACGACCAAACAGCACGTTCAGCACGCCGGCAGGGAGAATCTCTCTGGCCAGCTCAGCCAGCTTCAGCGCCGTCAGCGGCGTAATCTCTGACGGTTTGATGACCACGCAGTTGCCGGCTGCCAGCGCCGGCGCCAGCTTCCACGCCGCCATCATTAACGGATAGTTCCACGGTGCGATAGAGGCCACCACGCCAACCGGATCCCGGCGAATCATCGAGGTATGCCCCTCCAGATATTCCCCCGCCGCCATACCCGGCAGACAGCGCGCCGCGCCGGCAAAGAAGCGGAACACATCGGCGACGGCGGGCAGCTCGTCGTTCATCACGCAGTGCAGCGGTTTGCCGCAGTTTAAGGATTCCAGCTTCGCCAGCGCCTCCGCGTGATCGGTAATCGCCTCCGCCAGCTTTAACAGAGAGTCCGCGCGAGTTTTCGGCGTCGTCTGGCTCCAGCTGACAAAGGCCCGATCCGCTGCCTCAACCGCCGCGTTGACCTGGGCCTCCGTGGCTTCTGCAATCTCCAGAATGACCTCACCATTAGCAGGATTGAATACTGGCACCATTTCGCCTTCACCCGCCACTAACTCACCGTTAATCAAAAGGTTATGTTGCATAGCATTATCCTGTAGAAATGAATTATTTACTGTTTTCAGCACTCATGTCGCTATCACGGGTAAGCCACCAGGCCCCCAAAATGGGTATCGTCGTCACCAGCATCACCAGCAGCGCGACCACGTTAGTTACCGGTACATCGCGCGGGCGCCCCAGCTGATTCAACAACCACAGCGGTAAGGTACGCTCATGCCCGGCGGTAAACGTGGTGACGATAATTTCATCAAACGATAAGGCGAACGCCAGCATTCCCCCCGCCAGCAGCGCCGATCCCAGATTCGGCAGCACCACATAGCGAAAGGTCTGCCAGCCCGTGGCGCCTAAATCCATTGATGCCTCCACCAGACTCCACGATGTCCGGCGAAAACGGGCGATGACATTGTTGAACACCACCACCACGCAAAACGTGGCATGCCCCACGACGATAGTGAGCAGGCCAGGTTCCAGATTGACCTCCTTAAAGGCCGTCAGCAGCGCAAGTCCGGTGATAATCCCCGGCAGCGCGATCGGCAACAGCAGCAGTAACGACACCGCGTTTTTGCCAAAAAACGTACTGCGCCATAATGCGCCTGCAGCCAACGTGCCAAGTACCAGCGCAATCGCCGTCGACATTGCGGCGATTTTAAGTGACAACGTCACGGCCTCGATAATATCGCTGCGCCCTGCCGCCTCGCTGAACCAGCGCAGCGTCAGCCCTTGAGGCGGAAAGCTAAAGGCAGCATCTTCGGTATTGAAAGCATACAGCGCGATAATCAGCAGCGGAAAATGGAGGAAAACCACCCCGCCCCAGGTGGCGACTTTGAGGAACAGCGGTGCCCGTTCAGAGTGCATCGAACGCTCCCAGGCGCTTCACGAACGCCAGATAAAGGGCAATCAGCACAATCGGTACCAGGGTAAATGCGGCCGCCATCGGCATGTTGCCGATCGCCCCCTGCTGGGAATAGACCATATTGCCAATAAAGAAGCCGGGCGGCCCCACCAGCTGCGGAACGATAAAGTCCCCCAGCGTCAGGGAGAAAGTAAAAATCGACCCGGCGGCAATGCCGGGGATCGCCAGCGGCAGCACCACGTGGCGGAAGGTCTGCCGCGGGCGGGCGCCAAGATCGGCGGAAGCCTGTAGCAGCGAAGGCGGCAAGCGTTCCAGCGCCGCCTGTACCGGCAGGATCATAAACGGCAGCCAGATATAGACAAACACCAGAAAACGGCCGAGGCCTGAGGTCGACAGCGTATTTCCGCCGACCGCCGGAATCGTCAGCACCAGGTTTAACACCCCCTCCAGCCCAAGATGCCCGAGAAACCATTGCGCCACGCCATCTTTCGCCAGCAGTAACGTCCAGGCGTAGGCCTTCACGATATAGCTCGCCCACATCGGCAGCATGACGGCAATATAGAAGAATGCTTTCATTTTGCCGCGGGTATAGCGAGCCATATACCACGACATCGGCAAAGCCAGCACCGCGCTGGCTATCGTCACCGACAGCGCCATCACCAGCGTGCGGACAATGATGTCGTAGTTCGCCGGATTAAACAGCGCTTTGAGGTTGGCGAGCGTCAGATCCGTGGTGACCGACATGGTGAAATCATCAAAGGTGTAGACGCTTTGCCACAGTAAAGTCAGCAGTGACCCCAGATAGACAATGCCGAACCACATTAACGGCCCCAGCAGGAGCAAGAACAGGCCGAGCGATGGCCTGCGCCAGAAGAGTGCGGACAGACGCCCGGACGGTGCGCGCGGAATGACCATCGTCATCTCAGCCCCCTTGTTCCAAAGGCACCATCGCCGAACGTGACCACGAAGCCAGCACCGTTTGTCCGGTCTGCGGCGCGCTGGATGCCATACCGCCATCGCTGTTCGCCAGGCTGACCAGCAGCTTGTCGCCATTCGCCAGCTTCAGTTCGATACGCGTTGCCGCTCCCTGGTACTGAACCGCCTGCACCACGCCCTGCACCTGAACTTCTCCGCCGCTGTTCAGGCGAATATGTTCCGGCCGCAGTGACCAGACCCCGCGCATCCCGCACAGGCGGGCGGCAAGATCGCTATCAAATACGTTCGCGGTACCGACGAAACCAGCGACAAACGCGGTTTTAGGACGCAGATAGAGGTCGTGCGGGGCATCAACCTGCTCGATACGCCCGTTATTAAAGACCGCCACCCGATCGGACATCGACAGCGCTTCGCCCTGATCGTGGGTGACGAAGATAAAGGTGATCCCCAGCGTCTGCTGGAGTTTTTTCAGTTCGACCTGCATCTGCTCCCGCAGCTTTAAGTCCAGCGCGCCGAGCGGCTCATCAAGCAGCAGCACCCGCGGTTCATTCACCAGCGCACGGGCAATCGCCACCCGCTGCCGCTGTCCGCCGGAGAGCTGTGACGGTTTACGCGTGTACACAAACCCGAGGGCCACCTTTTCCAGCGCCTCCTGCGCGCGAAAGTGGCGCTCCTTTTTGCCGATACCTTTGACCATCAGCCCGTAGGCAACGTTATCGAGGATCGACATATGCGGAAACAGCGCATAGTCCTGAAAGACGGTATTCACGTCACGCTGCCACGGCGGCAGCTCACTGGCCTTGTGACCGTAAATGGAAATCGCCCCGCCGGAGAGCTGCTCAAATCCGGCGATCAGCCGCAGGCAGGTGGTTTTGCCGGAGCCGGACGGCCCCAGCATGGAGAAAAACTCGCCATCACGGATCCCCATGTTGACGCCGTCCACCGCGCGAACGTCACCATAGAAACGTGAAACGTTGTGAAACTCTACCGCGTACGTCATGTTCCGCCTCCGGCCGATTACCGGCCGCCCATAATCGCGATATAGTCCTGCGTCCAGCGGCTGTAAGGCACGTATTTACCCCCTTCGGCCACCGGCGTTTTCCAGAATGCAATTTTAGAGAACTCGTTGTAGCCATTGGTTTCGCAACCTTTGTCACCCAGTAGCGCACTCGCCTTACAGCCTTGCGGAACCACCGGCAACGAGCCAAACCACGCCGCCACGTCGCCCTGTACCTTCGGCGTCAGCGACCAGTTCATCCATTTATAGGCGCACACCGGGTGTCTGGCGTCGCTATGTAACATCGTGGTATCCGCCCAGCCGGTCACCCCCTCTTTCGGGAAGACGGTGGCCACCGGCTGGCCGTCGGCTTTTAAGCCGTTGGCCTGGTATGGCCAGGCGCTCGAGGCCACCACGCCTTCATTTTTGAAGTCGCTCATCTGAACGGTGGTGTCATGCCAGTAGCGGTGGATTAACCCATGCTGAGCGCGCAACACCTTCAGCACCGCCTGGTACTGTGCTTCGGTCAGCTGGTAGGGATCGGTAATGCCCAGCTGCGGCTGGGTTGCTTTCACGAACAGCGCCGCATCGGCAATATAGATAGGTCCGTCGTAGGCCTGAACGCGCCCTTGATTACTTTTACCATCGGAGAGTTTTTGCTCCACAAAGACCACGTTCCAGCTGTCTGGCGGCGTCGGGAATATTTTCGTGTTGTACATCAGCAGGTTTGGCCCCCACTGGTACGGGGTGCCGTAAACTTTACCGCCGACGTTAAACCAGGCGCCTTTTTCAACGCGCGGGTCGAGGCTAGACCAGTTGGTAATCAGGGCCGTATTAATGGGCTGCACCCGCTTGCCCATAATTAAGCGCAGAGAGGCGTCACCCGAAGCGGTGACCAGATCGTACCCTCCTTTCGCCATCAGGCTGACCATCTCATCGGACGTGGCGGCCGTTTTCACATTCACCTGACATCCGCTCTCTTTTTCAAACTGGGTGACCCAGTCATAATTTTTATCCGTCTGGCCACGCTCGATATAGCCCGGCCAGGCGATAATATCGAGTCGGCCTTCTCCTTTATCCAGCGAAGCGGGCGGCTCAGCGGCCTGCGCAGTCAGGATCGCCATCCCCAGCGCATAGAGGCTGCCACGGGCAATTTTTTTGCTCATCGGGTGTTACTCCTGTCACAATAAAATTAGCGGCAGCCGTGCCGTAAAAATATCTCCCTTTTTAACCATAGACGGCGCACTTACGCCCCCTGGAGAAATTTATTCAGGTTGTGACAAGGGGCGCATTCCACAAAAATCGATGAAGACCTGGCAACAATATGGATTATAGACAAGGAGTTAGAGGCAGGATACGGCTATGCGTATTTCCTATGACCACGGCCGGTAAAATATTAGCCGGCCGGGTTTGATAATAATATTTAGTTATTTCATCAGCGGCTGTTTAGCGGTATATAAAAAATCAGTTCTTTAGCTCAGCTGCTCGCGAATAAGTTCGCCGAGTCGTTTAACTCCTTGCTCTTCTCTTTCTCCCCAGCCCCACGCGGTATTAAAGCGGAAAAAAGAGGTCCAGCTGGCGGTGGTAGAGAACATTTTCCCGGGGGCAATACTGATATTATCGCGCAATGCCCTGGCGCTCAGCTCACCGGCATCGGCCCCTTCCGGCAGTTCAAGCCACAAAAAGTAGCCGCTGTCGCTGTGATGGATTTTCACCTCGGCGGGCAGATGGCGCAGCAGCGCCTGCCAGGCCTGCTGTTTGCGCTCGGCAAGCTGGCGGCGCAGGCGGCGGAGATGGGCGTCATAGCGCCGGGTAGAGAGGTAATCGACCAGCGCCATCTGCATCGGCGAACTGGTGGAGAGCGTGCTCATTAATTGCAGCTGCTGAATACGTCGGGCATGTTTACCGGCCGCCACCCAGCCGATCCGAAAACCGGGCACCAGGCATTTTGAGAACGAACTGCAGTGCAGCGTCATCTCCTGCCGGTCCCAGAATTTGGCGGGGAGCGGTTTTTCGCGGCCAAAATAGAGTTCACTGTAGACATCGTCTTCAATCAGCACCACGTTATAGCGGGCCAGCAGATCCACCAGCTGCGCCTTTTTCGCCGCACTCAGGGTAAAGCCGAGCGGGTTTTGCCCGTTGGTCATCAGCCAGCAGGCCTTGACCGGGTAACTCTGCAACGCCTGCTCCAGCGCGGCTAAATCAATCCCCTCTTTGACATCCGTCGCCACCGACAGCGCTTTCAGCCGCAGCCTTTCCAGCGCCTGCAGCGCGCCGTAAAAACAGGGGTTTTCCACCACCACCCAGTCGCCAGGCTCCGTCACCGCCTGCAGGCTGAGATTCAGCGCCTCCAGGGCACCGGCGGTAATCACGATTTCATCCGGCGAAATGTTCATCCCCTGCAGCGCGTAGCGCCGGGCAATCGCGTGACGCAGCTCATCATTGCCCGGCGGCAGATTCTCAATGACGCTCATGGCGGTCGCAGTTTTGCTCACCTGCGCCAACGAGCGATTAAGCTGCTGGAGCGGAAACAGCCGCGGGTCGGGAAATGCCGAGGCAAAGGGCAGCATCGAAGCCCGGCGGCTGGCCTGCAGCACCTCAAAAATGTAGGTGTTGATATCGACCGATTCATCACGGGTCACCTGCGCAGGCGGTGGCGGCTGGCGTAGTCTGACCGGTTTTGGCGCCACGTAGTAGCCGGACTGCGGGCGGGCAATAATCCGGCCCTGGCTTTCCAGCAGCTGGTAGGCGTGGCTGACGGTCATAAAACTCATCCCGCTGCTGACCACCTGTTCGCGTAACGAAGGCAACCGATCGCCGGGTTGCCAGACGCCGAGCGCAATCTGTTCGGTCAACTGCTGCGCAAGCTGCTGATACTTTTTCATGAGGAGTCTCGCGGTTCAGGTTTGCGCCTATAGTATATCAGCCATGAAAAAATAGCCGTTTATAAAAACTGTTATAGCTCAGCCCGCGCCGACTTCCGCTGCCGACGCTATCGGCGCGGACGATTTTTTTAGATCTAATGATTAACAAATGAGTTACATGTCACAAATTGCGCGTAAAGCTTTCCCGGCACTTTGACACCCGCCGTTCAGCGCTCTAGAGTTCAGCCTACAGATTTTAGATTAGAGACTATCTGTCATTCATTAAGATGGTCTCTCATTGCCTTTCCTGTATGTAGCGGCCTTCTTTCGAGTATTGCAAAGGGGACCGCTATGTCTGTTCATAAAAATACAAGCAAAAAAAATATTCGCGGCATTGACGATATTATTCAGTTTATCGATGCGCAGCCGAATATTGCGGGTAAAGCCGGCATTATCTGGTGGCTGGCACTCGGTGGATTATTTTTAGACGCCTTCTCTAATTCAGCATTAAGCGCCGGGCTCAATCCGATGACCCGGGATTTACAGCTAAGCGCTACGGACGTGGCGATGCTGACCTCTTTTTCTTCATGGATTGCCATTATTTTTAATCCAGTCGGCGGCTGGATCGCCGACCGCTGGGGGCGGGTCACGCCGCTGATTGCGGCAAAAATATGCGCCGTTCTCGGCGCCCTTCTCGTCACTTTCTCTCCTGATTTCAATTTGATACTTACCGGCCGATTCTTTGTGGGCATCGCCTACGGCATGGATTTTGCGGTGGCGATGGCGCTGCTCGCGGAGTTTACCCCGGCGCGCTTTAAAAGCCGGCTCAACACCTGGCAAGGGGTCTGGTATGTCGCCGTCTGCTTAAATCTGGTGCTGGCGTTGTTATTTTATTCATGGCAGGTCGGCGATACTATCTGGCGCTATTCGGTGGCCGCAACGGCGCTCTGTGGAATAGTTATTTTACTGCTGCAAATACGTTATCTGGTTGAAAGTCCGGTGTGGTTAGCGCGTAAATCGCGCCTGGCTGACGCGGTCAAAGCGATGCAAAAAATATATGGCGATCGTTTTATTCTCGCCCCCGCCAGCGAACAAAAACCGATAATTGGCCAGGCGCAAAAAGGGATTAAAAACGTTGTGCTTATTTTTCGCGGCGTCTATTTACCGCGGACAATTCTGGCATCAACAGTGCAGATCTGTCAGTCGATTCAATATTTCGGCGTGGGCTGGTATCTCCCGGTCATCAGCGCCAGTCTGTTCGGTAAAAGCTTTGTCTACGCAACGCTTGGTTCACTGTTTTTTAACATATTCGGCATTGTCGGCGGTTTTCTGTCACCGTCGATCGGTCGTCGTCTCGGTCTGCGCCGCTCCTCCGCTATCGGCTTCGCCATCGCTTTTCTGGTGCTGCTCACTCTCGGTTTGTTCAGCGACCGCATGCCGCTGTGGGCGTCGCTGATGGTACCGGCTCTGTTTATCCTGTTTCATTCCGGCGGTCCAGGCGCCAACGGTAAGAGTCTCTCTTCTCTCTCCTTTCGCAGCGAATTACGCGCCGGCGCCAACGGCATCGTCGGTGCGTTGGGGGCGATTGGCGCCGCCATCGGTTTGTTTGTCTTCCCCATCTTTCGTGAAATGTACGGATTACAGTCGACCTTTTTGATCATGTCGGCCGTCCCGCTTTTCGCCAGCATCGTCTGCTTCGTTATCTCCTGGGATCCGACGCGCACTGCGATCCAGCCGGATAACGAACCTGGCGCGCCGCAATTTACCCCACTCTCCCGTTCCCCCCTGCAGCCTGTCGCGCAGGAAACCGGCCGAGGCACAAAATGAATTCACCACAAAACGTTATTCTGTCCATTGATGAAGGTACCTCCGGCACCCGCGCGGCGGTCGTCGGCCAGGACGGACAGGTTCACTGTCTGGAATATCACCCGCTTCGGGTCGTCAGCCCCCGTCACGGCGTGGTGGAACAAGATGCCAACGAGATTCTGACTATGACGCTGGCGGTATGTCGCAAGACCATCGCCGAAGCGCAAAGCCGCAACATGCACATTCAGGCACTGGCTATCGCCACCCAGCGATCCACCGCCGTACTCTGGGATCGCCAGAGCGGCCAGGCGCTGGTGCCGGCGATGGTCTGGCAGGATGCTCGCTACGCCCGGACACTGGCGGATAAAGCCGGCGAATGGGACCGACCGCTGCTGAATCACACCGGTCGTCCGGTGGGGATTCGCTCCCCTTACCTGTGGGCCGCCCGCCATATTGCCGATACCCCGGCGATCGCAGCGGCGCACCGGGCCGGACGCCTGATGTTTGGGACCATCGATAGCTGGCTGCTCTGGCATCTCACCGAGGAGCGGCGCTGCCTGTCCACGCCGACCAATGCCACCTCGGCCGGTGCCTATCAGCTGCGGGATCACCGTTACTACGCCCCGTGGCTGGCGGAACTGGCTTTCCCGAGCGGACTGTTACCGACCCTGGTCGATGATGGTGAGATGCTCGGCACCTCGCGAAAATCGGTGCTCGGCATCGCCGTGCCGGTACTGGCCTGCATGGGCGATCAGTTTGCCGGCGCCGTCGGGCTGGGCTGCATCGCCCGCGGTCAATCCTTGTGTATGCACGGCACCGGCAGTTTTGTCGATCTGCTGGTTGGCGACCGGCTCCCGACACTACACGAGGCCGGTGAAAGCACGCTGGTGATGACCGCCAGGCGCCAGCACGGTAAAGCCCACTATTCCGTCGAAACCTTCGTCCCCACCAGCGGATCCGCCCTTAACTGGGTGTGTGAAAATCTGGGCTGGTTCGACACGCCGGAGCAGATCAGCGACCTGGCAGCGCAAACCGCCAGCGCTGGCGGCGTAAGCTTTATTCCGGCGCTAACCGGGCTTCGCGTTCCGGTGCTGCAACCGCAGGCCCGCGCCTCGCTAAACGGGATTTCCATCTCCACCACCCGCGCGCAGATAGCCCGGGCGATTCTCGAAGGCATCGCCCATTCGGTAGCCGCCTGCATTCGCGCCAACGAACAGGCCACCGGCCTCAGCGTCAGTGAGCTGGTGGTGGGCGGCGGAATGTCCAACAGCGATATCCTGATGCAAATCCAGGCCGACCTGAGCGGCATTCCGGTTCTCAGAATGGCCGAAACGGCGCGCGCCAGCCTGCGAGGAGCCGCGTTTCTCGCCGGATCCGGCGGTCTGCTGTGGGACTCATTACACGAGGCCTGTCAGACCGTGCAGGTCGCCCGTCGATTTATGCCATCCATCGATAGTGAATGCCGTCGGCAGCAGCGAACCCTCTGGGAGAGCCGCATCACCCAGGAGCTGGCCACGGCCGCCACCTCATCCCACAATCAGGAGTAAAGGCGTTGATGAAGTTTTTTCCGTCCCGTAAAGCCAACAAAGCGCGCAGCGAAATGTTCGACACTGCCCCGCTGCGCCTGCAGCGCGAAGAACAGCTGGACCGGCTGGCCAGCGATACCTTTGATATTTTGATTGTCGGCGGCGGCGTCACCGGTGCCTACACCGCGCTGGACGCCAGCCTGCGCGGCTACCGCGTGGCGCTGGTGGAAAAGAACGACTTTGCCTCCGGCACCTCGTCCAAATCATCAAAAATGGTCCACGGCGGCCTGCGCTATATCGAACAGGGGAATTTAGGGCTGGTGCGCCACTCGCTGCTTGAGCGTCAGCGTCTGCGCCGCAATGCCCGCCATCTGGTACAGCGCCTGCCGTTTATGTTTCCGGTGCTGGATAAAAACGGCATTTTCGACAAACGCATGGCCTCCGCCTTTGAGAGCCTGCTGTGGACTTACGATCTGGCCGGCGGCTGGCGAGAAGGCATTCTGCACCAGAAACTCACGCCGGCGGAGGTGCTCTCCCACTGTCCGACGCTGAATGAAGAGCAGCTTTCCGGCGGCTTTATGTACTTTGACGCCAGAGTCGATGACGCCCGGCTGACGCTGGCCCTGGTACGTACCGCCGCATTTCACGGGGCGGCGGTGGTGAACCATGCCCAGGCGATCGACACGACTCGCGATGGTCATGGCAAAGTGAACGGCGCGCGGGTCCGGGCCGACGATCGCGAGATCGCGGTCAAAGCCCGGGTGGTGATCATGGCCACCGGCGTGTGGCTGCGCGACTGGAATGGGCAGAAAAAAGGCGCCCCGTCGGCGCTACAAATCCGCCCGGCAAAAGGCGTCCATGTCGCGATTCCGTGGCTCAAAATTCGCAATGACTGCACAGTCACCATCCCCGTCGCCGGGCGCAAACGCCGCGCGACGATTACCCGCTGGGGCAATGTCTCCTATCTGGGCACCACCGATGAAGATTATCACGGTGATCTGGACGATGTGTGCTGCACCCGGGAAGAGCTGGATTTTCTGCTGGATGGAGCCAATTCCGCGCTCAAAACCCAGCTCACCGCGCAGGATGTGGTTGGCAGTATTGCCGGCTGCCGCCCGCTGATAGGCAGCCCCGGCGGAAAAACCGTGGAGCTGAAACGCAATCACGAAATTGATGTCGCGCCGGATGGCCTGATTACGATTGTCGGCGGCAAACTGACCACATCCCGGCATATGGCGGAACAGACCGTCGATGTGGCCGCGAAACTGCTGGGGCGCAAACGCGCCTGTTCCACCAAAAGCGCCTTTTTACTTGGCGCCGCCGGCTACGATCCGCAGGCTATTCTCGCTTCCGGCGGGCTCTCCGCCCACCTCGGCGAGCGTTATGGCGCCGAAGCCCATTTTGTCAGCGACCTCATCCACGCCAACCCGGCGTTAGAGACGCCGATTATTGCCGGTCTGCCCTACACCGAAGCCGAAGTGATTTACGCCATTCGTCATGAGCTGGCCGGCAGCGTCGACGACATTTTGTCACGTCGTTTACGCGCCCGGCTGATGGCGCGGGATGCCTCGGCGACCGCCGCCGACCGCGTCGGCGAACTCTTACAGCAGGAACTCAACCTGGCCCCGGCAGTCGTTGCGCAGCAAATTGCCGCCTACCGGGCCGCCGTTAAACATGAAAAATCCATCCTTATGGGGAGCGCAGAATGATCAGTAAAGAAGCGATTAAACGTGGTTATAACCGCGGTAATTATCTTGTCGGCGTCCACACGCCACCGGGTTGGGCCGCACAAAGCCAGGCCGAGGGCTGCGGGGACGGCATGCAACGTGACCCTGTCACTGTGAGTGACAGCGTGGTAGACCAGCTGCGCAGCGTAGCCAACGAGGTGCTCACCGCCCGTCATGATGTCGTGAGCTGGACCCGCGACTGGTGGGCCGGCTCGATGATCGCCGAGACCGATGGCAACCCGGCAACCCCCATTGCGGTTATCGTCCGCGTCTCCCGCGTCGAACAGGTTCAGGAGGTGGTCAGCATCGCCCATCGCTACCATCTGCCGCTAACGGTTTCCGCCGGACGCAGCAACGTCACCGGCGCCGCGTTGCCGGTACGCGGCGGCATTGTGCTCGACGTTTGTGATCTCAACCAGCTGCTGAGCTTTGACCCGGACAGCCAGATTGTAGAGGTAGAAGCCGGGATGTTTGGCGATATCTTCGAGCAAACCATTCAGCAGGAGTACGGCATGACGATGGGCCACTGGCCCTCTTCGTTTGGCATCAGCACGGTGGGCGGCTGGGTCGCCTGTCGCGGCGCCGGTCAGCTGTCGACCCGCTACGGGAAAATTGAGGATATGGTATACGGCATGGATGTGGTGCTGGCTGACGGGCGCTTAATTACCGTCGGCGGTGCGCCGCGCAGCGCCACCGGACCGGACATTCAGCAGCTGTTTATCGGCTCTGAAGGTACGCTGGGCGTCATTGTGCGCGTACGCCTGAAACTGCATCGCCTGCCGGAGTATGGCCGCGCCATCGCCTGGGGTTTCGCCAGCTTTGCCGACGGCCTCGAAGCCTGCCGACAGATCCTCCAGCATGGCGCAACCCCCGCCGCCCTGCGGCTGTACGATAATCTCGAAAGCGGCGTGCAGTTCTCCTTACCGGAGACCAACGTTCTGTTGATTGCCGATGAAGGTGAAAAGGAGCTGGTGGACGCGGTGATGGCCATCTCGGCGCGCGTCTGTGAGCAATGCCAGGGACAGCCGCTGGAGAGCGATCCGATATTTGAGCGTTGGCTGGATACCCGCTATCTCACCGGGAAGAGCGCCGAAGGCTTTGCACGCAGCCCAGGCCTGGTGGCCGATACCCTGGAGATGGTTGGCCGCTGGCGCGATCTGGCCGCTATCTATGAGGAGGTCGTCGCCGCCATTAACGCCGTCCCGGGTACCCTCGCCGGCTCCGCCCATCAGTCTCACGCCTACGTCGATGGCGCCTGTCTCTACTTTTCGCTGCGCGGAGATGTCGCCGTTAAGGAGCGAGCGGCCTGGTATCGCGCTGCCTGGGATGCGGCAAACGCGGTGCTGATTCGCCACAACGCGTCTCTCAGCCATCATCATGGAGTAGGTTTATTGCGTTCGCCTTATATGCAGGCCGCCTTAGGTGAAACCCTGAAGGTGATGGCGGAGATCAAAGCCGCACTCGATCCACACCGTATTCTCAATCCGGGGAAACTGGGGTTGAGCGATGAATACGTTTCGCGCCCGGCAGGTCAACAATGATCAAAAACCTCGGCACGCAGCTGGCGTGCCACCCAATGATTATGGCGATCTACGGCATCGACCAGTTAAAAGTGGCGCTCACCAGCCGGGCGCTGGTCTGCATTATTGCCAATATCGATCTGATTAAACTTCAGCCGGTGATTACCCTGCTGGCAAAGGCAGACAAGTATGTGATCGTCAATATCGACAGCTGCAACGGCCTGTCGCAGGATAAAGGCGGGATCGACTATATTGCCGAAACCGGCGCCATGGGGCTGCTCTCCACGCGCCTGCAGACCGTGCAGCGGGCCAAAAAAAGCGGGCTGGTGACGATGCAAAAGATCTTTGTCACCGACCGTTCGACCTGGCTGCGCAGTCTGCATGCGCTGGAGCAGAGCGAGCCCGATTATGTGCAGCTGATGCCGGCCCCGATGCTGGCCATGCTGCCGCAGGCCGATCGCCAGCGCCTGCCGCCAATTGTCGCATCCGGATTTGTCAGTAACGAAGCGCAAATCCGCGCGGCGCTTGCCAGCGGCGCGACGGCAGTCTCCAGCAGCGACAGTGCGCTGTGGAATCTGCCCCTTTCATCGCAATAACGCGGAGCTCTCTATGGGAAATCAGCAGCTACAGGTCATCGCCCACTACTACACGCGTCCGGATGAGGTTGAGAACGTGGCAACCGCATTGCACGCCCTCGCCGCAGCCACCCGTCAGGAGACGGACAATCTCTCCTATGCCTTCTTTCAGTCCCTGGAAGATCGTCGCCACTTTGTGATCCTCGAGCGCTATCGTCACGCAGGCGGGCTCGATGCGCACCGGGCAACCCCGCATTTTCAGCACCTGGGCCTCGAAGTGATTGCCCCGTTGCTGGATAAAAAAGAGGTGCAGAGCTTTTTAATTCCGCAGACGGACAACGACAGATAAGGAGTCAGTATGCCCCCATCAGGAAAGGCCTTCACCTTCACCACCGTCGGGACCGTACTCGTCGAATGGCAAGGCGCGGCACGGCTGGGCGATATCGTCCGGCGCTACTTTCAGGCCCGGCGAATCTTACTGGTCACCGATCCCGGGCTGGTGAGCGCCGGCGTGCTGGCACCGGTGGAAGACGCCTTGTGCCGCAGCGGCTATACGATAACCCGATTCGACCGGGTCGTCGCCGACCCGCCCGCCGATTTGGCCGTGCGCGCGGCGGAACAGGCCCGTGAGGCACGCTGCGATATGGTCATTGGGATCGGCGGCGGCTCCTCGCTGGATGTGGCGAAAATGGCCGCCGTGCTCGCGCCGTCGCAGCAGCCGCTCGACGCGATGTACGGCATGGATAAGGTCGAAGGGACGCGTCTGCCGCTGATGCAAATCCCGACGACCGCCGGAACCGGCTCCGAAGTAACCAACATCGCGATTCTCACCACCGGTGAAAACAGCAAAATGGGCGTGGTGGCCCCGCAGCTGTATTGCGATGTGGTGCTGCTGGATGCCCACCTGACGCTCGGTTTGCCTCCGGTGCATACCGCGGCTGCCGCAATTGACGCCATGGTCCATGCTATCGAAGCCTACACCAGCGCCCATCAAAAAAATCCGCTATCGGATGCGCTGGCCCGCGAAGCGCTGCGGTTGATGACTCGTCATTTGCTCAACGCCTGTCGCCACGGGCAAGATCGCGAGGCGCGCGAGGGAGTGCTGCTCGGGGCGATGCTGGCCGGTCAGGCCTTTGCCAACGCGCCGGTGGCGGCCGTTCATGCGCTCGCTTACCCACTCGGCGGGCGCTATCACGTGCCCCACGGTCTCTCAAACGCCCTGATGCTGATCCCCGTTTTGCATTTCAATGCCCCCGTAGCGGGGGCGCTGTATGCAGAACTTGCGGCGGCTATCGGGCTGCAGACCTGCGGCGATGTGCAACGGGATAGCGCGGCATTCATCGCCGAAATGACCCGTCTTATCGTTGCCAGCGGCGCACCGCAGCGCTTGCGAGATGTCGGGGTAGATCAAGCTCAACTGCCGCTGCTCGCCCGGGATGCCATGCAGCAAACCCGGCTGTTGGTGAATAACCCGGTGACGGTCAACGAGGAGGATGCGCTGCGGCTTTATCAACAGGCCTTTTAAGGCTTTTCGCGCCGCGGATTTACCCATGAACGCGGCGCGCTTTTATCTCCTGCCTGCGGGCCGACCGGCCGCAGAAACAAGCCGCTCGGGGATCATCATCAGCGCGTCGACAGGCTGGCTCCCGCGATAAAAGCCATAACAGTCAGGCAACTGTTATCACAAAAAATAGCCTTTCTGCCTCTGCAACCCGAAACTCTCGCCGCCTAGAATTGCGCTGAATCAATTTTCTTGCGGAGTTCTGCATGTTCGGTCTTGATGCATTCCACCTGGCGCGAATTCAATTCGCCTTTACCGTCTCATTTCACATTATCTTTCCTGCCATTACCATCGGCCTGGCCAGCTATCTGGCGGTACTGGAAGGGTTGTGGCTGAAGACAAAAAATCCTGTCTGGCGCTCGCTTTACCACTTCTGGTCAAAGATTTTCGCCGTTAACTTCGGCATGGGCGTCGTCTCCGGTCTGGTGATGGCCTACCAGTTCGGCACCAACTGGAGCGGTTTTTCCGAGTTTGCCGGCAGTATTACCGGCCCGCTGCTGACTTATGAAGTCCTGACCGCCTTCTTCCTTGAGGCGGGGTTCCTCGGGGTCATGCTCTTTGGCTGGAACCGCGTCGGTCCCGGCATGCACTTTTTCGCCACCTGTATGGTCGCGCTGGGGACCATCATCTCGACCTTCTGGATCCTCGCCTCCAACAGCTGGATGCAGACGCCGCAGGGGTTCGAAATCGTTAACGGCCAGGTGGTTCCCGTCGACTGGTTCGCGGTTATCTTCAACCCGTCGTTCCCGTATCGTCTGCTTCATATGACGGTGGCGGCTTTTCTCAGCAGCGCGCTGTTCGTCGGGGCCTCGGCGGCGTGGCATCTGCTGCGCGGTCACAACACGCCGGCGATTCGCGCCATGTTTTCAATGGCGCTGTGGATGACGCTTATCGTAGCCCCCATCCAGGCGATGATTGGCGATATGCACGGCCTGAACACCCTGAAACATCAGCCGGCAAAAATTGCCGCCATCGAGGGACACTGGGAAAACCGGCCGGGGGAACCGACGCCCCTGCTGCTGTTCGGCTGGCCGGATATGGCGCAGGAGCGCACCCGCTACGGACTTGAGATCCCGGCACTCGGTAGCCTGATCCTGACGCATAGTCTGGACAAACAGGTGCCTGCCCTGAAAGAGTTCGCGCCGCAAGACCGCCCCAACTCGACCATTGTCTTCTGGTCATTTCGCCTGATGGCCGGACTCGGCATGCTGATGATCCTGCTTGGGGCGCTTGCGCTGTGGCTGCGCTACCGCCAGCGTCTGTATCAGTCGAAGCCCTTCCTGCGCTTTGCCCTGTGGATGGGCCCTTCCGGGCTGATTGCCATTCTCGCAGGCTGGGTCACCACCGAAGTCGGCCGTCAGCCCTGGGTGGTGTATGGCGTACAGCGCACTGCTGATGCCGTCTCCGCCCATGGCGACCTGCATATGACTCTCAGTCTGCTGACCTTTTTCGTCGTCTATAGCTCGGTATTTGGCGTCGGCTACAGCTATATGCTGCGCCTGATCCGCAAAGGCCCGCAGACCTTCAATCCACCGCTCTCCGGTACCCCGGCCCGCCCGCTCTCCGCGGCAACGGAAGGTTTTCAGCATAAGGAGTCCCGCTAATGGGGATCGATCTTTCAGTTATCTGGTTCGTCATTATCGTCTTCGCCACCCTGATGTACATCGTGATGGATGGCTTCGATTTAGGGATCGGCATTTTGTTCTCGGCCACCCGCGATGCTGAAGACCGCGACGTCATGGTGAACAGCGTAGCGCCGGTCTGGGACGGCAACGAAACCTGGCTGGTGCTTGGCGGCGCCGGGCTGTTCGGCGCGTTTCCTCTCGCCTACGCGGTGATTATCGATGCGCTGGCGATCCCGCTGACGTTAATGCTAATCGGCCTGATTTTTCGCGGCGTGGCGTTTGAGTTTCGCTTCCAGGCAACGCCGTCACACCGCCCGTTCTGGGATCGCGCATTTCTCGGCGGCTCGCTGCTGGCCACCTTTTCTCAGGGCGTGGTTGTCGGGGCGGTCATCAATGGCTTTTCGGTAAGCGGTCGCGCGTTCAGCGGCGGGATGCTCGACTGGCTGACGCCGTTCACCCTGTTCTGCGGTCTGGGATTGACCATTGCCTATGCGCTGCTGGGCGCCACCTGGCTGGTCATGAAAAGCGAAAATCCGCTGCAGGACAAAATGCGCCATACCTCGCGAACGCTGCTACTGGCGCTGCTGATCGCCATCGCCATCATTAGCCTGTGGACACCGCTGGCGCAGCCGGCCATTGCCGCCCGTTGGTTCACGCTGCCGAACCTCTTTTTCCTGCTGCCGGTTCCCCTGCTGGTTGTGGCGCTCGGCGCCTGGCTGTGGCGGGATCTGCGCAACCCTGATCGCCATGCGCTGCCCTTTATTCTGACGCTGGGGCTGGTGTTTCTCGGCTTCAGCGGTCTGGGGATCAGTATCTGGCCGCATATTATCCCGCCGGGCATTACGCTGTGGCAGGCCGCCGCGCCGCCGCAGAGCCAGGGTTTCATGCTGGTAGGCGCCCTGCTGATTATTCCGGTGATCCTCGGCTATACCTTCTGGAGCTATTACGTGTTTCGCGGCAAAGTCCAACATGGCGAGGGGTATCATTGATGAATCAGTCACGACTGAAGCAACTATTATGGATGGTCGCGCTGTGGGGCACCAGCGTGCTGGCGCTGGGGGCAGTCAGTATGCTCTTTCGTTTTTTAATGACCGCGGCCGGGCTGAAAGTTTAATCCCCGACGCTGCGGATTACGCTGATTAGCAAGAACTCCATTGTCTCTCCATTTTTATTTGCTGAAATCTCAAGGCACATAAAGAATATAGGATGTAGTAATGAAAAAGAGTGTCTTGTTATCCGCGGCGATGTCGTTTGCGCTCTCTTCCCTGGCGTTTGCCGCCGATAATCCCCCGCCGCCTCCGGGGAAAGCGGTCGCAGGCCAGAAGCATAACGGCCACGATAAGAACCGGCAGCAGCACAGCGGTAAACGGCCAGCACAGGGCGCATCGCATAACGGCACACAGCCGCCGAAAGGCAAGCCGTCCGCACAGGGCAACAAACAGCCGTCGAAAGACGGCCAGCACAACGGCAATCCGTTGCCGCCGAAAAAATAATCACTCTCCGGCCCGACGCGTGTATCGCGCCGGGCTTTTTTTCGCCTTTCGTCAGGAAAGGCTGACGCAGACTTTGCTCTTCTTTGATAACCCAATAATAAAGCTCAAGAAATTCAGAGCATAGTAGCCCCACTCGTCTGTCACTGGAAATCGATATGCTCAGGAGATGCGTTTCGGCATTCGTGCTGATGTGTGCGTTATTTTCCGGCCATCTGCTGGCCCGCAAACAAGGACATGAATACTTCCCGGTACAAAGCCTCGAACAGCAGCTGCTGCACGAGGCCGACAGTGATGAACTGCGCAGCCAGCGGGACGAGGCCGCCGCCGATCTGCGCGAACGTCACCACTGGCAGAATGCGCGCAAACCGAAAATGCACTTCCGCCAGTAGCGTCTGCCGTCGATCAGACGCCTTTACGCTTCGGCAGAGTTTTCAACAGCTCATCCGGGCTGACCGAAGCAACCACGCTCCCCGGAAGCGGCATTTTCAAAATATGATTTTTCATTTTGCCGATAACGTGCATTTCGCACGGACGGCAGTCGAATTTCAGCGTCAGCACTTCATCCCCGTGAATGAGCTGCATTGGCGTCGCTTTCCAGCTCTTAATCGATCCCTTGGCCTGCTTCGGGCATAAATTGAAGGCAAAACGCAGACAGTGTTTCGTGATCATCACCGGCACGTCGCCCTTCTCTTGATGCGCTTCATAGGCCGCATCGATCAGCTTCACGCCATAGCGCTGGTAAAACGCACGCGCCTTATGGTTATAGACGTTGGCAAGGAACGACAGATGGGTGTCCGGGTAAACCGGCGGCGGGACGGAAACCGCTTTGCGCTGGCCGCGCGGCGCGGCTTTCACCCGCGCATCGTCCAGTCGTTCTACCGTTTCCCGACGCAGCTGGTTCAGCAGGCTATTCGGCACAAACAGCGCGCCGGGGAGATTGATCTGCACATCGCGGGCAAAATAGATCGTCTGTCCCAGCTTCGCCACGCCGTCCCGCAGGTTCGCCAGCGCTTTCTCCGCCTGGGTCGCTTCGGCAAACTCGCCGTCCAGGGTGTGGGTGACGCTGACGCCATCTTCGCAGGTCATCGTCAGCACCAGCTGCTCCTGCCAGCCGCTGAGGTCGATATCCACCGCAATTCGCCGCTCGCTGGAGGTTTTTTGCAAAGCCTGCTGCCAGTTATGGTCGAGGTTACGGTTCAGCACCTGGCGCGGCCGGACTTTATGCAGATCTGCCGGCATCTCGTTCGGCCAGACGCGATAGCGATTTTCGCCGGTTTTTTCCACCGTGTTGGCGCGGAAACCGACGATTTCGCGCTTAATCATCACGTTGAGGCCATCGCCGTTGGTCAGCGCTTCGCTCACTTCAACATCGAGGTGGTCTTTCGCCACTTTCAGCACTTCACCCACCGGCAGGCCGATAAATTTCGGCGAATCAAATGCGCCGATGTCACCTTTGCGCGCATTAACAAAGTAGTCGGTGCTGCCGCGATGGAAGGTTTTGTCGGTGGAGGGAACGAAAAAGTGTTCGGTGCGTCCGGCGGACGAACGCATCAGATCGCCGCGATCTTCAATAATCGCGTCGAGCATCTGACGATAGTGCGCGGTAATGTTCTTCACGTAGCTCATATCTTTGTAGCGCCCTTCAATTTTGAAGGAGCGCACGCCGGCATCGATCAACTGGGCCAGGTTGGCGGTCTGATCGTTGTCTTTCATCGACAGGAGGTGTTTCTCATAGGCTACCACGCGACCCTGATCATCTTTCAGGGTATACGGTAAACGGCACGCCTGGGAGCAGTCGCCGCGGTTGGCGCTGCGCCCGGTCTGAGCATGGGAGATATTGCACTGCCCGGAATAGGCCACGCACAGAGCGCCGTGAATAAAGAACTCGATTGTCGCGTCGGTGTTGTCGTAAATCGCTTTAATCTGCTGCAGGTTCAGCTCGCGCGCCAGCACGATTTGGCTGAAACCGACGTCGGAGAGGAATTTTGCCTTCTCGACGCTGCGGATGTCACACTGGGTGCTGGCGTGGAGTTCAATAGGCGGAATATCCAGCTCCATCACCCCCATATCCTGCACGATCAGCGCATCAACGCCGGTTTCATACAGGTCGGTAATCAGTCGCTGCGCCGGTTCCAGCTCATCATCGTGCAGGATCGTATTCAGCGTCACAAAGATTTTCGCGCCGTAGCGATGGGCGAAAGGCACCAGCCCGGCGATATCGCTGAGGCTGTTGCTGGCGTTGTGGCGTGCGCCGAAACCCGGCCCGCCGATATAAACCGCGTCTGCGCCGTGTAAAATCGCTTCACGGGCGATCCCGACATCGCGGGCGGGGCTAAGAAGTTCAAGATGATGGTTGTGCAGGCGCATACGCTCGTCGTTATCCGTTATAGGGGGTCGAAATGGCGGCTATTGTAGTCAGAAGTGGGCAGAGACGAAATCATTTTCCATCACGCGGAAAAGGTGAATTTTCAGTTTCCAGCAAAGCATTGAAGGAAAAGGTATTTCCTTCGCAAAACGTCTACGGTTACAGTCATCACGTATTCCGGATTTTCCTCGTCACGTTGTGAGTGGTTACATTAATCATTTGATTGGCCGCAGGTTAAATACCCGCGGCTTTTTCTTTGGGATAATGAATCAGCGAGTGAAAATGGGCCGTTTGCACGCCGCTGTTACGATAAGCATGCGCCAGATCGCCGGCAAACCGCCGCCCTTCTCCGCTCGTTAGCGTCTGCCACTCCCCCTGCAGACACAAATCCAGCACGCCGCCGATCACCACCACATGTTCAATTACCCCTTTCTCGTGCGGCGTGGATTCGCTGAGCGCCCCGGGGGCGAGCGTAATCGAGAAGTGGTCAAAACGCAGCTCCGGGTCCCACGGGAAAAGGGGTGTCACCACCATCGCCTGCTGCTGCGGGTCAAAGGCGGTCGGCGCCGTCGATTCATCGGCCACGATAAACGCCGAGAACGGCACGTTCAGACCGGTGGCGATTTTCCACAAGGTCGCTACCGTCGGGCTGGATTCATTTCGCTCAACCTGCCCGAGCATCGCTTTTGACACCCCGGTCTCTTCCGCCAGTCGCGACAGACTCCAGCCCCGCTGTTGACGCAGCGTTTTCAGGGTCGTCGCCAGATGTTGCGCAATATTCATTCCACCTCCTGATATGCTCAGCAGAAATTATACGCGCATTGGTATGATTCTACAGGAAGTTTCGTCGGGAAACGCGCCTGGCGCGTCCGCGACGGCGATGACGACGGCATGAAAAGAGGGAAAAGATCATTGTGCGTTATAACGCACAATGCTACATTTTGCCGGATGTTATAACGCACAAGAGGTCACTATGCGCTCGTTCTCACTCCCGCTGCCGACGCTACTCGCCGGGTTTATCGCCGTCCTGGTGGGCTACGCCAGCTCGGCCGCCATTATCTGGCAGGCCGCCGCCAGCGCAGGGGCCAGCGCGAGTCAGATCGCTGGCTGGATGACGGCCCTCGGCCTCGGGATGGGGGTCAGTACGCTGGCCCTCACGCTATGGCGCAAAGTGCCGATCCTCACCGCCTGGTCAACCCCCGGCGCGGCGCTACTGGTCAGCGGATTACAGGGGGTGACGTTGAACCAGGCGGTCGGCGTGTTTATCTTTGCGAATGGCCTGATGGTGCTATGCGGGCTGACCGGCCTTTTTGCCCGGCTGATGAAAATTATCCCCCACTCGCTCGCCGCCGCCATGCTGGCAGGGATTTTACTGCGCTTCGGTCTGCAGGCCTTCGCCACCCTTGAAGACCATCTTCTGCTGTGTGGCGGCATGCTGGCAGCCTGGCTGCTGTGTAAAGCGCTGTACCCGCGCTTTGCGGTGGTCGCGGCGCTGCTGGTCGGCGGCGTTATCGCCGTGTTCTCCGGCGACGTCACCGGGAGCCATATCAGCCTCGCTTTTGTCGCTCCGGAATATACCGCGCCGCAGTTTACCCCTTCGCTGCTCCTCAGCGTCGGGGTGCCGTTCTTCCTGGTCACCATGGCTTCGCAAAACGCCCCCGGCTTCGCCACGATGCAGGCTTCCGGTTATCGGGTACCCGTGTCGCCGCTGATTGTCGCCACCGCCGGCCTGGCGCTGATCCTGTCGCCTTTTGGCGTCTACTCCATCTGTATTGCCGCCATTACCGCCGCCATCTGCCAAAGTCCGGAGGCCCATCCCGATCCGCAGCGACGCTGGCTGGCCGCCGCCGCCGCGGGCGGTTTTTATCTGCTGGCCGGCCTGTTCGGCGGTTCGATTACCTCGTTGATGTCTGCCCTGCCGACGGCGTTGATTCAGATGCTGGCCGGGCTGGCGCTGCTCGGGACGCTTGGCGGGAGTCTGTTTCAGGCGCTGAATCAGGAGAATGAACGCGATGCGGCGGGGGTGACGTTTCTGGTCACCGCCAGCGGCGTGACTTTGGCGGGGATCGGCTCGGCCTTCTGGGGGCTGGCGCTCGGCGGCGCGAGTTTCGCCCTGCTGTCAGCGCTGCGCCGCACGTAACTGCGACGGCGTCAGACCGGTGGCGCTTTTCACCCGGTTACTGAAATGGCTGGCGGAGCTGAAACCGCAGGCCATCGCGATATCGGTCAACGGCCGGGCGCTGCGGCAGATGAGCTCCTGCGCCTTAACCATCCGCCGCTGCATCACATACTGGTGCGGCGCCATGTTCATTGACTGCCGGAACATCCGCGCGAAGTGATATTCGCTGAGCGCCGCCTCCTGCGCCAGATCGGCCAGCGTCAGCGGCTGATCCAGATTCTCCTCAACCCACGCCAGCAGATTACGCAGGACGTGCGGCGCCAGGCCGCCGCAGACCGTGGGCAACCGCCACTGAACGTTCGAATAGTGCTGAATAAGATGGGTCAGCAGCAGCGTGCTGGCGGAGCTTAAGGTCAACTGGTTAGCCTGCTGCTGCCAGTCGTAATCGAGAAGAAACTGGCGATAGACGGCGGTAATTTTATCATCCCGGGAAAAGGTCTGTTCCTGCAGACTGAACGACGCCGGGCTGCGGTCCCAGATCTGCTCGCCAACCCGACGCAAATGGTCATCGGTACAGTACAGATGCACGAACGAGAGGTCGCCGCGAATATCCCAGGTGCTCTCGGCTCCTTTTGGCATCAGGCAAAAACGATCCGGGCCGCCGCCGTTTTTCCAGCCCTGCGGCGTTTTCTGATAACTTTCGTAACCATCGGCAACGTAGAGGCTCAGCGTATGATGGTCGCTGCGCACCGTAACCGTATCGCGATTGTTATACCACGCCGCCAGTTGAATACCGGAGTTAAGCTCCACCGTCTCCCGCAGGACGGCTTTTTGTCGGCGTAATGTTTCGAACGTCCCGTAAGCCATGGCCTTCACACATCTGATTTCATAAACCTCTAGTCTATGAAGAGTCGGCAGCGGATACCAGATCTCTCCAGCCATTCGATAAAAATAAGCGCAAGAATTTGCAAGTCCAACCCGCAAGGATGACAGCGGCGGCGCGCAAAAACCGCCACACTGCCTCCCTGGAGTGTTTATGGGAGAAATATTTTGAACGCAATACTGTACGGGCTGGTGGTCGTTATCTGGGGAACGACATGGATTGCCATCTTTTTACAACAGGGGCCGGTCTCCGCGCCGGTCTCCATTTTCTGGCGGTTTGCGGTAGCCAGCGTCACGATGCTGGCGATTCTGCTGGCAACCCGTCGTCTGCGCCCGCTGGCGCTGCGCGATCATCTGTTCTGTGTACTACAGGGCTGCTGCGTCTTCTGTTTCAACTTCTGGTGCTTTTATACCGCCGCCGCACACATCAACACCGGTCTTGAATCGGTTATTTTTTCCATGGCGGTCCTGTTTAACGCCATCAACGGGTTTATTTTCTTCCGCCAGCAGCCGCCCGCGCGTTTCTGGCTAGCCGCCGCGCTCGGCCTTGTGGGGATTATCACGCTGTTCTGGGACGATCTGCTCAGTAACGGGCTCAACGCATCCTTGCTGTGGGGAATTGGTCTCAGCGCGCTGGGAACCTACGGTTTTTCTCTCGGCAACATGCTCAGTATGCGCCACCAGCGCCGTGGGCTGGAAACCCTGACTACCAACAGCTGGGCGATGCTCTACGGCACTCTGGTGATGGGGGCTATCGCTCTGGTGCGCGGCGATGATTTCACCCCCCAGTGGACGCTGAGCTATATGGGGGCGCTGCTGTACCTGGCGCTGTTCGGATCGGTGATTGCGTTCGGCGCTTACTTTACGCTGGTTGGCCGGATTGGCGCCGGCAAAGCCGCCTACAGTACCCTGCTGTTCCCGCTGGTGGCCCTGACGATTTCGACCTTTTACGAAGGCTACGTCTGGCACAGTAACGCGGTTATCGGGCTGGCGCTGATTCTGGTGGGGAACCTGGTGATGTTTGCCCGTCCCGAGCAGTGGTTCCTGCGCCGCAGACTGGCTTAATCTCTGCCTGTCGGCATAAAAAAGGTGCCCTCCCGAAGGGCGCCTTTCGTTGTTGCGGGCTTATTTCTGCGTCGGGTCAAATTTTACGGCATCGATCGCCATGTCATCAATCACCTGCTTCAGAGTATCAATGGTCATCGGCGTACTTTCGTTAGCCAGTGATTTCCCCTCGCCTTTGCGCACGACTTTGACCACCGGTTTGTTGGTCGCCGGGTCAATCAGTTCACCTTCGAAGTAGAGGTTGGTATCCATTGTACGATGCCCGGTTGCCATCTCTGTACCTGCCACCACCATGGCGACCGGAACCACTTCATAGAACTGCAGGCCTTCTTTGCTGGAATCCACGCCGGTGATGGCGCCGCGGAAAATCAGGCTGCGCGGTCCGGGTTTCGCCACCAGCGGTTTACGCTCGGCAATCGCCTGTTTCATCTGCTGGTTGGTGTAATTAAGAATATCGCGCAGCGCCTTTTCCCCGACCTGAGTAGACGGTTTAGGCACCGGATAATAGGTGATCGGGTTATAGACAATACTGTCGTAGTTTTGCGGATTGTAATCCGCAGAGATCCAGCGCAGTTCTGCTTTACCAGACGCTGACGTCGTTTCTTTTAAGTTTGAATAGTCTTTTAAGAAACCAGAATATTTTTCCGGCGCGGCAATTTTTGAGGCGCAGCCCGTAAGAGCCAACAGACCAGCAAGTGCTGCCACTTTAAAAATGAAATGAGTACGCATGAGTGAATCCCTGTAAATGCAGTTGTCGGCGTGATTTATAGCAAAATACCAGGATAAGTTTTGTGACAAAAAAAGGGAACGTCAAACCTTTGAGAAAATAAATCCGCCACGACGGGCGGATTTACATTTGCTGTTTATTTTATATCGACCTGATAGAAAATATGCTTGCCAAAAGGATCAATTTCATAGTCAGAAACGTCTTTACGCACCGGTTCAAAAATAGTCGAGTGGGCAATCATCACCGCCGGCATTTGGTCATGCATCATCTGCTGCGCCTGTTTATACAGCGCTTCGCGTTTTGGACGATCGGTAATCGATTTTGCCTCGGCAATAATTTTATCAAACGGCTGATAGCACCATTTCGCCGAGTTCGAACCGCCGTTGGCCGACTGACAGGTAAATAGCGGCCCGAAGAAGTTGTCGGGATCGCCGGTCGCCGTGGTCCAGCCCATCAGCGCCGCCTGATGTTCGCCATCTTTTACCCGCTTCAGATATTCACCCCATTCATAGGTGGTGATTTTAGTCTGCACGCCGATTTTGGCCCAGTCGGCCTGAATCATCTCGGCCATCCGTTTGGCGTTAGGGTTATAAGGACGCTGCACCGGCATCGCCCACAGATCGATCGTTAGCGGACCGCTAATGCCCGCCTCCTGCAGCAGCGCTTTGGCTTTTTGCGGGTCAAAGTCATAATCTTTCAGCTCCGCGTCCGCGCTCCAGACGCCCGGCGGCAGCAGGTTTTTCGCCTGCGTACCGGTACCGTGGAACACCGCTTCAATAATCGCCGGTTTATTAATCGCCATCGCCAGGGCCTGACGTACTTTGACATTGTCCAGCGGGGGTTTTTGCGTATTAAAAGCAAGGAACCCGGTGTTCAATCCGGCCTTATTCAGTAATTGAATGTTTTTATTTTCCTTCATCCTCGGTAAATCGGCCGGATTAGGGAATGGCATCACCTGGCATTCATTCTTTTCCAGTTTGGCATAGCGCACCGAAGCATCCGGGGTAATGCTAAAAACCAGACGGTCGATTTTTGCTTTCCCCTGCCAGTAGTCCGGGAAGGCGGTATAAAGAATACGCGAATCTTTCTGATACTGCGCCAGCTTAAAGGGACCGGTGCCAAGCGGATCGGAATCGACGCGCTGCGGGGTACCGGCCTTCAGCATCGCATCCGCATATTCCGCCGATAAAACAGAGGCGAAATACCACGCCAGGTCTGCCACAAACGGCGCTTCGGCGCGGGCCAAAGTAAAGCGCACCGTATACTCATCAGGCTTATCAATAGCGGTAATTAACTGGCCAAACTCCAGGCTTTCAAAGTTAGAGTAGCTGCCGCCGGAGACGTTGTGATAAGGATGCTGCGGATCTTTTTGCCGCATGAAGGAGAAAATCACATCATCGGCATTAAAGTCGCGGGTGGGGGTGAAATATTTATTACTTTGAAACTTCACCCCTTTGCGTAAATGGAAGGTATACACTTTTCCGTCATCGCTCACCTCCCAGCTTTCCGCGAGACTCGGCTGCAATTCGGTGGTGCCCACCTTAAAATCAACCAGCCGGTTATAAACAGGTACCGCGCTGGCGTCCACGCTGGTGCCTGAGGTGTAGAGCTGAGGATTGAAATTCTCCGGCGATCCTTCGGAGCAGTAAACCAGCGTTTTTGCGCTCACGGCGGAACCGAACGTGAGTGCCGTTATTGTCAGAGCAAGCGTGGTGAGTTTGCGTTGCATAACGTTTTCCTTTTTTAATTTGTCAGCTAATGAATAGCTTGTTGTTTTCCTGCCCATACATAACACTAAAGCCAGATTGCAAACACCTGAAAAAATAAATAAAGAAGGAATCACTATGTCATCTCCACTCGCCAGTCAATTGACCCAGCGTTTCTTCCGCTACCTTGCCATCAGCAGCCAAAGCGATCCGCGGGCCACCACGCTGCCAACCACGCCGGGACAAAATGAGATGGCCCGCGAACTTGCCGACGAGTTAAGCCGCCTTGGGCTGGACGATATCGTGATTGATGACCATGCCACCGTCACCGCGGTAAAAAGAGGGAATGTCCCGGGCGCGCCGCGGATTGGCTTTATCACCCATATCGACACCGTGGACGTCGGCCTGTCCCCGGACATTCATCCACAAATTTTGCGTTTTACCGGCGATGATCTGTGCCTGAATAGTGAAAAGCAGATCTGGCTGCGGGTTGCCGAGCACCCGGAGATTCTCGCCTACCCGGACGAAGAGATTATTTTCAGCGATGGCACCAGCGTGCTCGGCGCCGACAACAAATCGGCGGTCACGGTGGTGATGACGGTGCTGGAAAACCTGACGCCGGAACATCGCCACGGCGATATCGTGGTGGCCTTTGTCCCCGATGAAGAGGTGGGCCTGCGGGGGGCAAAAGCGCTGGACCTCAGCCGTTTTGCCGTCGATTTTGCCTGGACTATCGACTGCTGCGAGCTGGGCGAGATCGTGTATGAGAACTTTAACGCCGCGGCGGCGGAGATTCGCTTCACCGGCGTGACCGCCCATCCGATGTCCGCCAAAGGCGTGCTGGTCAACCCGCTGTTGATGGCCGCCGATTACATCAGCCATTTCGACCGGCTGCAGACCCCGGAACACACCGCCGGACGCGAAGGTTATGTCTGGTTTAATGGCATTCAGGGCGATCAAAACAGCACCCTGCTGCAGGCCAGCATTCGCGATTTCGACAGCGAGAGCTTTTTACGCCGTAAACAGCAGATTGGCGACGTCGCTGAAAAAATTGCCGCACAATACCCGACGGCCAGCGTCGAATTTTCGATCGGCGACACCTACAGCAACATCAGCAATGCCATTGGCGACGATCGCCGGGCTATTGACCTGATGTTCGAAGCCATGGAGAGCATTGGCGTAACGCCAAAGCCTACGCCGATGCGCGGCGGTACCGATGGTGCGGCGCTCTCGGCAAAAGGCCTGTTAACGCCCAACTTCTTCACCGGCGCGCACAACTTCCACTCGAAATTTGAGTTTTTGCCGCTGCGCGCCTTTGAAGCGTCGTACCACACCGCGTTCCAGCTCTGCCTGCTGGCGGCCCGTTAAGCCGGTTTTTGCGCCAGCATGGTGGCAAAACGCAGTTTGATACGATTGCCGTTGGCATCGGTGCGGTGCAGCTCGCCCACCTCTTCGTTGTACCTGAGGAACGACCAGCCGGCGTAGTAGCGTCGCAGTTCCTCAGGTTTAAAGGCAAACGGGAAGCCAACGGTGCAGGGATAATCGTCGGTGTCCATTGCCGCAACGATCAGGTTGTAGCCGCCCGGTCTGGTGCAACGCTGCATGTTGGCGATAAGCCCCGGAATAGTTTTCGCTTCAAGGAACATCAGTACTACGGTGGAGAGAATAAAGTCATATTCACCGTCGAAGCTTAAGCTATTCAGATCCTTGACCGCCGCCTGGAGATTGGTCAGTTCTTCCTGCGCACGAATACTCTCCAGATTATTGATGCTCATCGGGTTTTTGTCCCACGCCGTCACATCAAAGCCGTTTGCCGCCAGATAGAGGCTATTGCGTCCGTTGCCACACCCCAGATCCAGCGCTTTTCCCGGCGGCATCTGGGTCGCGGCATAGACCACTTCCGAGTGGGTACGGGTCAGCCCGTATTTATCAGTAAAGTAGTTTTCGTCACGGATAGTCATGATAAGTCCTTATTGTTTAATAATGTGGCCCGGTCGACGCGAATCAGCAATTTCCCCCGCAGCAACAGCAGAAACGTGCGCAGCAACAACAGTCCAATAATCAGATTGGTAAAGATAAACAACGGGATCGATAAGTAATGGAAGAAGCCGTTCGGCTGGCTGTGTCCGAGATGCAATCCGGTGCTGGCCAATGCGGAAATCCCAAACGAAAAGCTCCAGAAGGACGCATTGAACGGCTGCCGCAGGTACCACGGCATCAGACGTAACATAAACAGCAGTTGTAAAAGGCCGTAGCCAAACAGCAGTTTGGCAAAGGTATCCGCCTCTGCGCCGTTGACGCTGAGCCAGGCGCTGCACGCTACCAGCGCTGGCGCCAGCTGGATACCCAGCGAGGTCCGCATAGCCGCGGGCAGTTCGCCGTGGCTGCGTAATCGTTGCAGAATCACCGGCTCCAGGCTCAGCCATGAGAAGATCCCGGCGCCGAGAAACACCAGCCCGGCGTCGTTAAAGCCGAGCGCCCCGCAGGCCATCGCGCTGATGAAATTGTTCGCCACGGTCGGTAAATAGAGTCCCGGCGTGGTGGCGTCGCTCGGATGTTTTCCGCGCCACAATCCGGCGCTCTGCCAGGCGGAATAGCTCAGCTGGAGTACCACGCCAATGCCGAACAGCAGTAGCGAGAGCGGACGAAACCACGGCACGAAGCCGATAGCCACCAGCATCGTGGTGGCGGGAAACAGGCTGACAAAACTGCTGGCAACCGGATGGCGCATCTCCTGCAGCACGCTCCACGGAAAGCGAATGGCCCGGGAGATAAACGCTATCGTCAGCAGCGCCCAAATCATCGCCGCCAGCGCCACCAGACCATCGCCGATAGCCCGACTCACCGGCCAGAGGGTGCTGGCATAGCGCCACGCGAACCCCATGCCGATCGTGCCCAGCACCATACCAAAATAGCCCGCAGGTAAATTCAGAACCTGCCGTTCAAGCGGGTTTTTATTCATTTTATTTATTTTTTCAATTTATCTTTAAGTTGCATTTTAAAAGAACCTTATAAAACACGCTACGGAGATTTTTGCTATGTTTATGTTAACCAAAAGTAAAATAAAGCCTTGATAAGAGAAGTCCTGATGAACAAATATCGTCTGAGCGACAAGGTTCGCCTGTTTCACTATGAAGAGGACGGGATTAAACATAGCGTAAATCTGCGGCAAATTGTGGCCCTGCGTGATTTCGCCGATGTGCCGGCCGGCAGCGAAGGCGGCTGGCTGGACGATGAGTCGGCGCTGAGTCAGGCGGGCACCTGCTGGATTTACGACCCCAACAGCGCGGTGTTTGCCGGTGCGCGGATCGAAGGCAATGCGCGGCTGACGGGGACCTGCATCGTCAGCCACTTCGCGATCATCCGCGATGATGCATGGATCGACAGCGGTACCATCAGCCATCACGCCCTCATTTGTGACAATGTCACGCTTCAGGATTCCCGCGTTCGCGGCTTCTGCCGCCTCGCCGACCGGGCGCGCATTCTCCCCCACTGCCTGATTATCGCCGCCCAGGGATTGACCGCCGACCGCGACAAATTTTTGCAAATCTACCAGCGGGCGACGGTCAGCGCCTCACGCATCGTTCATCAGGCGCAGATTTACGGTGATGCCTTCGTGGAGCACGCCTTTGTTGAGCATCGGGCGGAGATATTTGACTATGCCCGGCTGGAAGGCAACGAAGAAAACGATGTCTGGGTCTGCGATAACGCCAGAGTCTACGACCATGCGCGGCTGATTGCCGGACGCGCTGAGGATGCGATACCGACGCTACGCTACAGTTCGCAGGTGGCAGAAAACGCCGTGGTTGAGGGCAACTGCGTGCTTAAACATCGGGTGATGGTGGGCGGCCACGCCCGGCTATGCGGCGGCCCGATCCTGCTGGATGACGACGTGCTGGTGCAAGGCCACGCCCACATCAGTGGCGATGTGGTGATCGAACATCGGGTTGAAATTACCGACAACGCGCGGATTGAGGCGCTGAACGGCGATGCGATTCATCTGCGCGGCCGCAAAGTGATCAACGGCGCGCAGCAGATTACCCGCACGCCGCTGCTGGGATCGCTGTAGCGCGGTATTCCGGCCCAGGCATGACGCCGCACGCCGGGATACCTTATTATCATTATCAGGACGCGGGGCTATCGATAATCCGCCCGTAGATATTCTGATCGTCATAAGCGCCGTTCAGGTACTCGGCCTGTTTCAGACAGCCTTCGAGGGTAAAGCCATTGCGCAGCGCCACCTGGTTACTCTTGTGGTTAGCCACCCGACATTTAATCACGAAGCGCCGGACTTCGCCGCGGCGAGCGTAGTAGTGCATAAACGCCTGCAGCGCCTGGGAAAGCAGCCCTTGTCCCTGGTGATGTTCATCAATCCAGTAGCCGATATAACCCGTTTTATTCAGCGGTTCAATCTGGTTGAACGACAGCACACCCACCATCTCATCGCGCAAAAACAGTAAAAACATTTTAGCGTAACCGCGCTGGTGCAGCATGACGTTCCCCTGTACGTGGCGACGGGTTTCATCTTCACTGTCAACCGCGGCGGGCCAGCTGAGCGAATGCTGTAGCCAGTGTTTATTCTTCTCCACCAACTGATGTAAGTCGGTAACGTAGCGCTCATCCACCGCGCGCAGCGTCAGTTGCCCGGACACCGGGATTATTTCAGGAACGGGGATCTTTTCTGCGGACATGACTATCTCTCACTGCGGGAAAACCCGTCCACGGCACGCAGACAGGCAACCGCGACGGTTACTTCATGACCCGGTCATCAACGTAGTTGCGTTTATCCGGAGCCGGCGGGAAATACTGATACAGCCAGGTCTCACTGATGGCCTCGCCCTGGCAGCGCAGGAACATGCGCATTTCCACCGGGTCGGTGGAATCGTTGGTCGGGTACCAGTCAAACTGGATGCGATAGCCATCGAACGGCTCAACGTACAGAATCTCGATCTGCTTCGCTTCACCGTTAGACAGGGTAATCACCGGTTCGATGCCTTTTGGCGCAGCGGCCTTCAGGTCGCCACCGACGAAATCAATGGCAAAGCGGCGCGCCCATTTGTCCGGATAGTGTTCGCCCGGCGCCCAGCCTTCCGGGAAACCGCCCATTCCGGTGCGGGTGGCCATCACGCGAGCCAGCGGAGAACGCACCGGCGGCTGTGCGCTCCAGTACAGGCGATAGCTAAAGTCCAGCTCATCACCGGCCTTGATCGCTTTTTCCGGCTGCCAGAAGCAGACGATGTTATCCAGCGTCTCACCGGTGGTGGGGATCTCCATCAGGCTGACGGCCCCTTTGCCCCACTGGTTACGCGGCTCGACCCACAGACTCGGACGCTTGTTGTACCAGCCCATGATGTCCTGGTAATGGCTGAAATCGCGGTCAAGCTGCAGCAGACCAAAGCCGCGCGGGTTCTTGTCCTGGAAGGCGTTGAACTGCAGTTTTTGCGGGTTGTTCAGCGGGCGACAGACCCACTCGCCGTTACCGAGCCACATGGCGAGGCGGTCGGAGTCGTGAATTTGCGGGTGGATGGTGTCGCACATCCGGCGCTCGTTGTTGCCGCAGCTGAACATACTGGTCATCGGCGCGATACCCAGCTGTTTGATATCTTTGCGGGCGTAGATGTGGTTTTCCACATCCATAATCACCTGCGTCTCCTGGCAGTTGATCACAAATTTATAGGCGCCGGTGACGCTCGGGCTGTCGAGCAGCGCGTAAACGGTAAAGACGGTGGCGCCCGGCTTGACGGTTTCAAACCAGAACGAGGTAAAGTCCGGGAACTCTTCCGGGGTGTCGGTAAAGGTATCCACCGCCAGACCGCGGGCGGAGAGCCCGTACTGGTAGGTGCTGTCCACCGCGCGGAAGTAGCTCGCGCCGAGGAACGCCACGATATCGCGACGCGCCAGCTCCGGCGCTTTAAACGCGCGGAAACCGGCAAAACCGAGGTCGGTTTGCCCTACCAGCTGTTTGGTGTCTACGCCGGCGTTATTGTAGTTAAACAGTTCCGGACGGAAGTGAATCTCCCGCGCCTGCTGAGTTTGCGAATCCAGCGAGAACATGCGCACGCGGCGGCGAAAACCCATGCCGACGTGGAAAAACTGGATGTCCAGCTTGCGGTCGTCGATGTTATTCCACAGCGAATGTCCCGCATCGTACTGAATGCTGTTGTAGGCCTGCGGAGTCAGATTGGCCAGCGTGGGCGGCAGGTCGCGCGGGGCGCCGCCCCACGGCTGACGCGACAGATCGTGGGCCATCGATTGCAAAACGGTAAAGTCAAAACGGCGCGTCATCCCATCAGCAATGCCCGATTCCTCGGCAAGCGCGGCGTTAGAAAAAAGTGAAGCGACTCCTGATGTTCCGCATACGGCGGCAACAGCCATGGAAGATTTGAGAAAACGTCTGCGATTCATGCCTGAGAAAGCGTCCTTCTGTTATGCCAATTGGTCGACAACGCGACAAACAGATGCGTCGTGAATTTCGCCCACTCTAGACAAAAACGATTGATAATCCAATTGTTGGCGACAGAAAAAGCGTGAAAAAATTCTCGCCATCGGAGCAGACTGAATCCCTCCGCAGGTTTGCCCTGCGGAGGCAGACGGGTTATTTGACGCTGACGTCGATACCCGGGAAGTATTTGGCCGCCAGACGGGTGATGGTGCCGTCAGCGCGAACCTTGTCGATTGCCGCATCGAGCTGTTTTTTGCTCGCCTCGTCGCCTTTGCGCAGGCCGTAGCCGATCCCGCTGCCGAGAATAGTATCGTCAGCCACCGGTTTGCCGATAAAGCCAAAGCCTTTGCCCTGCGGCTTGCTGAGGAAACCGGCCTGCCCGGCGGCAGACATCACCAGCGAAGCATCGATACGGCCATTCAGCAGATCTGCCCACGCCATATTTTGATCTTTATAGGAGACCACCGTCACGCCATGCTTCTCCCAGTGCTCTTTGGCAAAGGTTTCCTGAATCGAACCTTGCAGCACGCCGATGGTTTTGCCTTTCAGGCCTTCCGGGGTGGTCTCCATGCCGCTATCGGCTTTACCGACCAGCTGCGAGGGAATGCGATAAATCGGCTGGGTGAAATCAATGCTTTTGCGCCGCTGTTCGGTGATATTCATCGCCGAGTTAATGGCGTCGAACTTCTTCGCCACCAGCCCCGGGATCAGCGCATCAAACGAGGTTTCCACCCAGCTGCATTTCAGCTGGGCCGCCTTGCAGATGGCGTTGCCGAGGTCGATATCAAAACCCTCCAGCTCCCCTGCCGTATTGCGACTTTCAAACGGCGGGTATTCCGCTTCTACGCCGTAGCGCAGTTCGCCGGCGGCAAACGCAGAGAAGGTGCACATCATCCCTAAAGCAAGGGTAAGGGCTGTTATTTTCATCTTCATCGTGGGGCTCCTTAACGCGGCTTAACGTGACACAGTGCCTGCGCACCGGCCCGCAATGTGGCTTCATCTTTAGCAAAAGAGAGGCGAATCAGTTTGTTATCAGTACCATCCGTATAAAACGCCGACAGCGGGATCGTCGCTACGCCGTAGTCGGTTATCAGCCGCTTCACCATTTCGCTGTCGCTTTCGTCGCTGAAATGGCTGTAGTCCGCCAGCATGAAGAAAGAGCCGGCGCTCGGCAACAGGCGGAACGGTGAGTCAGCCAGCAGCTGGCGGAGTAAATCCCGCTTCTGCTGGTAGAATGGTGCCAGCGAAAGCCAGGACTGGGGATCGGTCATATGCTCAGCAAAGGCATATTGCATCGGCGTGTCGGCAGAGAACATCAGGAACTGGTGAACCTTGCAGATCTCGTCCATCAGCGCCGCCGGCGCAACGCAGTAGCCCACGCGCCAGCCGGTCACGTGGTAGGTCTTGCCGAACGATGAGATGATGACGCTGCGCTCAGCCAGCTGGGGATGGGTCGCCATCCCATGGTGGTGTTCACCGTCAAAAACCACGTGCTCATACACCTCGTCCGACAAAATCACGATATCGGTATGGCGCGTCAACGCCGCCAGCTGGTCTAAATCTCCACGGGAAAATACCTGGCCGCTGGGGTTATGCGGCGTATTGACAATAATCATCCGCGTCCGCGGGGTGATGGCGGCGCGAACTTCATCCCAGTTAACGTTAAAATCAGGCACCGTCAGCTTAATGGCTACCGGCGTCGCCCCCTGCAAACGGACAATCGGCGCATAGCTGTCAAAAGAGGGTTCGAAGTAGATAACCTCATCGCCCGGATGCACCAGCCCACCGATAGCCGAGTAGATCCCCTGGCTGGCGCTGGCGGTAATCAGGACTTCGTGGTCTACGTCATAACGCGTACCGTACAGGGCCGCAACCTTCCCGGCAATTCGCTCCTTCAGCGCGGGCAGGCCGGTCATCGGCGCATACTGGTTATGCCCCTCCGCCATCGCCCGCGTGACCCCGGCAACCAGCCGGGCATCGCAGGCAAAATTCGGCGCGCCCTGAGAAAGGTTGATGGCATTATGCTGAGCGGAAAGTTGACCGATCACGGTAAAAATTGTCGTGCCGACATCCGGCAGTTTGGAGCGCATCGTCACCGGGGAACTGAGACTCATAGTTAATCCTTTCTCATTTTATTTGCATAACCATTCAATCCAATGCGCTATCCGGCGACAACCGAATTGTTATCATAGTAGCCATGCATTCTGATCATGCCTTGAGAAAAGAGACGGCCAGCCCAGGCTGGCCGGAGCGGAAAACTACTTGCGGGTTAAGGTGTTAAAGCTGGTCATCAGATTGCGGTAATCGGGAATATGGTTGGAAAACAGCGTTGCCAGTCCCTCAACATCATTGCGCCAGTCGCGATGTAGCTCACACGCGGCGCCAAACCACGACATCAGCTGCACGCCGGCCTGTGACATGCGATCCCAGGCAGCATCGCGGGTAATCGGGTTAAAGGTGCCGGATGCATCGGTGATCACGAAGACCTCATATCCCTCTTCAATCGCCGACAGCGCCGGAAACGCCACGCAGACCTCGGTCACCACCCCGGCGATAATCAGCTGCTTTTTCCCCGTGGCCTTCACCGCATTGACGAAATCTTCGTTATCCCAGGCATTGATATTTCCCGGACGCGCAATATAGGGCGCGTCCGGGAACTGCGCTTTTAGTTCCGGCACCAGCGGGCCGTTGGGGCCGTTCTCAAAGCTGGTGGTCAGGATGGTCGGCAGGCCGAAATATTTCGCCATATCCCCCAGCGCCAGCACGTTGTTCTTGAATTTATCCGGGTCGATGTCGCGAACCAGAGATAACAGTCCTGCCTGATGATCCACCAGCAGCACCGCCGCCTCGCTCTTATCCAGACGTACGTAGGGTTTTGCCATGCTTGACTCCTCATTTAAACATCAGGTTATCCCCGCCAGCCTTCCCGCACCGGCAGATGTTTACTCTACAGGCAGATCATAGTTTACTCGTGGCCTGAGGATTAGCCGGCAAAAGTGGAACGCAGTGTCCCATTCGCTGAACAAAGTGGGCATACTGTCCATGATCAAAATGCATAGCTGGAGATGAGATGTCGCGAAGCGCCCTGCCTTTTCATGCCGTGGAAACCTTTCTGGTCACCGCCAGACACCTTAACTTAACCCATGCCGCGCGCGAACTCTGCCTGACTCAGGGCGCCGTCAGCCGCCAGATTGCGGCGCTGGAGGCGTGGTTTGGTTTCCCGCTTTTTGCCCGCCACGCGCGCGGACTGCATCTTTCACCGCAGGGCAGCGCCCTCTACCCGGAGCTCCAGTCGGCATTTGGCCGTCTGATCGCGGTGGCCGAGCAGGCTCGTCAGCAGCAGACCGTGGTGCGTCTGAAGGCGCCGACCTGCGCCATTCGCTGGCTGGTTCCCCGGCTGGTGGCTATTGAGCAACGTCACCCGGAACTGCAAATCGCCCTGACCACCACCACGGAACATGGCGTCAATTTCAGGACCGAACCCTATGACGCCGCCATCGTCTTCGGAACTCACCACAGCGTCGGCGATCTGCTGTTTGAAGAGGCGCTGACGCCGGTCTGTAACGGTGCCCTTGCGCGGGACAACATGCTCAATGACGTCACGTTTTTGCACCCGACCCGGGATAAGACCGACTGGTCGCTATGGCTGGCGGCATTCTCACCCGATGCCCCGCTACTGATGCGCAAAAATCAGCACTTCGACACCATGGATCTGGCGATCACCGCCGCCATGCAGGGGCTGGGCGTCGCCATGGCTGACGCCACCCTGGTGGCTGAAGATGTCCGCGCCGGCCGCCTGGTGCGCCCTTTCACCCTCAGCGTGAAAACCGGCGCCAGCTATCGGCTGGTGGTCCGCAGTTCGCAGAGTAAAGCCGACGGTCTGGCGCGGTTTCGGGAGGAGCTGGTTAATCCAGCGTAACGTGGTGGCGCATGACCCGGCGAAACAGCGCCAGCCGGGCGCGCATAAAGCGGTTTTCCAGCTTAAACCCGACCCGTTTATGGAGCCCGATGCGCAGCAGGCGATCGCGCCCGCGCAGGCTGGCGGGCCAGCGTACTGCTCCCGGCAGTTCGCTACAGCGATGCCCGGCAAGGCGGGCGAAGTTCACCCAGTAATCGGCGACCTGGGCGGCAAACGCACGGTCCTCCTCGCCGGCGTAGGTACGCACCGGCTCGGCCAGGGTGAGCGTGTCAAACACATAAGGCACTTCATCGCCGTGCCACGCCCCGTGCGGGCAGGTTTCATCGGCGGCCCGGGGAACGTAGTCAAACCAGTAGCGCCAGCACGGCTGTCCTACCCGCTGCTGGGCCTGCATCACCACATAGCCCAGCGTGGTGAAGGCCATATCGCGGCACACTTCGCGTCCCAGATTCTCATCCCCTTTCACGCCAGGATAGAGGAGTTTGATCAGTCCGAGGCCAAATCGCCGCTCGCGGCGCAGTTTTTGGATCTGCCCGGCGATATCGACGCCGAAGACCGCCATCACGCTGGCCTCGTCGCTGTTAGAGCCAACCATGACCGGCATCGGGTGCTGACGGCCGGCGAAAAAAGCCTCCAGCATCGGCTGCGGTAGCACCGCATCGCCGACGATCGGCGCCGGTCCGGTATTCAGCGGCGCGGTCAGCGACCAGAACGCCTCCGCTGGAATCGCCCGCAGCTGTGCGGCGCTGGCCTCCGGCAGCGAGAAGTGTTCCGCCAGCAAACGCCCTTTCTCCAGCGCTTTTTCTCGCGGCAGATCCGGCAGCGTATAGCCGCTCTGGATGATGGCCTTATGGAACAGTCCGCGGGATTTTGGCGATACCATCAGCGAGAGCACGCTGCGCGCCCCGGCCGATTCGCCAAACAGGGTAACGTTGGTGGCGTCGCCGCCAAAGGCGTGAATATTATCCTGCACCCATTGCAGCGCGGCGATTTGGTCAAGGAGGGCGAAATTATAGACCCGTTCGCCGTCTTCCCCTTCCAGCGCCGGATGGGCGAAGAACCCCAGATGCCCCAGCCGATAGTTGACGGTCACCACCACCACGTCGCGGGCCGCCAGCGCTTTGCCATCGTAAGGCGGCAGGCTGCCGGCGCCAATGGTAAACCCGCCGCCGTGCAGCCAGACCATAACCGGCAGCGGCTGAGTACGTCCGGCGGGCGCCCAGACGTTAAGGTAGAGACAATCTTCTGAGAAGCGCCCGGGATCGCCGCCGCCCAGTTCGCGGCAGTACTCAATATCTTGCCAGCTGGCGGCGGAGAAGGTGTCGGCCTGGCGGACGCCCTGCCAGCGCGCGGGCGGTTGCGGCGCGCGCCAGCGGAGCTCGCCGACCGGCGGCGCGGCAAAGGGAATGCCGCGCCAGAGATGAATACCCTGTTCAGTGATGCCGGATAACGTCCCCTGCCGGGTTTTGACCAGTGGGGTAGACGGGTTCTGCATGACCTGCTTCCTTTTACTGACTGTCGTCAATGATTCATGTCAGCAGAGTACCGGTTTCAGAGCAGACCGCAACGACGTTTACTGCGCTCCTCCGCCTGTTGATAGAGAGTAAACTCGTCCAGCACCGGGCAACCCAGCGCCGTTTCAAAGGCGTCACGGCTGGCATTGCCATGGCTGCGGGCCTGAATTTCATTGCCGAGATTTGACTGGAAAATCCCTGCCGCGCTCACCGGTAAAAAATCTTCATAAATAATCGGTTGCGCCACCACCCAGCCGCGTTCGATCAACGGCTGCGGATCGTCGCCGGGGCCAAAGGCATGACGATGGGCTTCCCCGGCGGGGGTCAGACGATAGCGGAACCATGCCAGCCCCTGCTGGCGCAGCAGGAATTCGCTGTCCGGGAACTGGCTGAACACCTCCTGGAGATGACGCTGATGGTTGAGGTTGTCTTTACCCACGCCCGCTTCGTTCAACAAGCGATCGTACAGCGCCCGGCCTTTCGGCGTCAGCGCAATCCCGCGCTGCTCTATCTCGCCAAAACGCGCGCTGTGGGTCCCCTGGTGCTCCCCGGCAAAGACCACCGGTTCTTCGAGGGCCTTAAAACTGGTCTGGCGCAGCAGAATCGGCACCTCGCGGCGCGGCGGCCCTTCAATCAAAGCCTTCGGCACAATCCCGCACTCCGGCATCAGCGCCTGAACCCGGTCGATATCCAGCGTGCGCGGCGTCAGGTGGTTGATATGGCAGCCGGGGAAGCAGACCACATCGGCAATCAGCCGGTGCTCATTATGCAGCGCATGATAGGTGTCGGCGTCCACCGTTGCGTGACTGTGCCAACGAAACGTCTCCAGCGCTTCGCGAACAAATTCCCGGGCCTGCGTCGATGAAAAATGCCCCTGTTCTTCGTGTACAGCGATGAGCTCGCGACAGCGGGGAGTAAAAATATCGCGCCGGGCGAGGATCGCCGCCGCACGCTGGCGCAGCTCAACGTTGGCAATCAGTTCCAGACGCAGCAGCGAGGTAAAAATACGAAACGGATTGCGCGCCAGCGCCGCGTCATCAATCGGACGAAACGCGGTGGAGTGCACCGGCACGCCGGCCTGCGACAGGTCGTAATAGCTGACGGGGAACATCCCCATAATGGCAAACATACGCCGCAGCGTCGCCAGTTCCTCCGCCGTGCCAACGCGGATCGCGCCGTGGCGCTCGACATTAAGTCGCGACAGCTCATCGGCATTCGCCAGTTGCTCATGCAGTTTAGGATGATGCTCCAGCACCGCCAGATTAACGTCAGCCACCAGCTCCAGTAACGTCCCGTACTGTGGAACTTCCTGCTGGTACATCGCCGACATTGCCTGCGAAAAGTTTTCCCGAATCTCATCAGCCGTGATGGTGTTCGCCATGATGCCTTACCTCCAGTGAATACTTCCTGGAGTGTAGAAAAGGCCCGTGGCAACGGCGGGAAGAATTTACAAATTGTGATGCGGATAACCTGCCTCTGTCCTCCATGCCATTCTGAGCATAACCGTGGGTTATGCAAAACGACCGTTAATTTCACTTTAAATTAACAAAGCATTTACACACACTGTTTCTGGCGATATGACAATAAAAAGCCCTCTACCGATAAAAACGGAGCCACTACCCTATGAATGATAAATGGTCACCGCGCGAGGTTGTGCATCGCGACTACAGCAGTCACCCGCCCGCCTATGCCCCGGGCTACAAAACCAGCGTCCTGCGCTCACCGCGCAATGCGCTGATCTCATTACAGAATTCCCTGTCCGAAATTACCGGCCCGGTATTCGGCCACGACGATCTCGGCCCGCTGGATAATGACCTGATCCTTAATTACGCCAAAGAAGGTCTGCCTATTGGCGAGCGTATTATTGTCCACGGCTACGTGCGCGACGGCTTCGGCCGCCCGATGAAAAACACGCTGGTCGAGGTGTGGCAGGCCAACGCCGGCGGCCGCTATCGACATAAAAAGGATCAGTATCTGGCGCCCATCGACCCCAATTTCGGCGGCTGCGGCCGGATACTGACGGATGAAAACGGCTATTACTGCTTCCGCACCATTAAGCCAGGCCCCTATCCGTGGCGTAATCAGGTCAGCGACTGGCGCCCGGCGCATATTCACTTTTCCCTCTCCGGGGATGCGTGGGCGCAGCGCCTGATTACGCAAATGTATTTCGAGGGCGACCCGCTAATTAAACAGTGTCCGATCGTCAAAACCATTAATAACGACGAGGCGGTTCGCACGCTGATTGCCGAACTCGACACCCATGCCGCCGTACCGCTGGATTGCCTCGCCTATCGCTTTGATCTTGTGCTGCGCGGCCATCGCGCCACGCTGTTTGAAAATCGCACCCAGGGGGCCGCCCGATGAAAGACTATTTAGCCGAAACCGCCTCGCAGACCGCCGGCCCCTATGTGCATATCGGCCTCGCACCCGACGCCGCCGGCTTTCATATCTTTGAAAAGAACTTCGGCCCGCAGCTCACTACGCCGGACACCGAAGGTGAACGCATTACTATCGAAGGTCGGGTGATCGATGGTTCCGGAACGCCGGTGCGTGACGTGCTGCTGGAACTCTGGCAGGCCAATGCCGCCGGGCGCTATCACCACCCCGACGATCGTCAGCTACATAAAAAGCTCGATCCGGGCTTTCGCGGCTGGGGTCGCAGTTGTTCGGACTTTACCTCCGGCATCTGGCGCTTTGAGACCATCAAACCGGGAGCCGTCGTCGGTCGCGATGGCCGGATGATGGCGCCGCACGTCAATTTATGGGTGGTGGCGCGAGGCATCAATATTGGTCTCAACACGCGGATGTACTTTTCCGACGAGCAGGAGGCGAACCAGGCCGATCCGGTGCTGAATCTGATTGAGTGGGAGGTGCGTCGCCAGACGTTGATTGCCCAACGCGAAGTGCGCGGCAGTGAAATTGTCTACCGTTTTGATATTCACCTGCAGGGTGAGAACGAAACCGTCTTCTTTGATATCTGAGTAACTTTCCGTCTGATTTTGCCCCGACCGGGTTCGGGGCGTCTGTTTTTTCATCAAAATAAAAAATTTGTAATACAAGAGAGTGAAATGTTAATAATATTTTGCTATCAGGTTATCAAATTTCAATAACTTCGCTTGTCACCCACTGCGCTCTGTTTTTAACATCAACTATGGAAAAAAATGGTCTTTTTAGTCAGCGCATTCGTTTGCGCCATCTACACACTTTCGTGGCCGTCGCTCAACAGGGAACGCTGGGGCGTGCGGCTGAAACACTTAATCTAAGCCAACCTGCCTTATCAAAAACGCTCAATGAGCTGGAGCAGTTGACCGGTACGCGACTGTTTGAACGCGGGCGGCTGGGCGCTCAGCTGACGCTGGTCGGCGAACAGTTTCTCACCCATGCGGTTAAGGTCCTCGACGCGCTGAATACGGCAGGCCAGGCGCTTAACCGTAAAGAGGGGCTGAATAACGATGTGGTGCGTATCGGCGCACTCCCGACCGCCGCCTTAGGCATTTTACCCACCGTCATCGGCCAGTTTCACAAGCAGCAGAAAGATATCACCCTGCAGGTCGCGACCATGAACAACACCATGCTGTTGGCGGGCTTAAAATCGGGAGAAATCGATATTGGTATCGGCCGCATGTCTGACCCGGAGCTGATGAGTGGCCTCAACTACGAGCTGCTGTTCCTCGAATCTCTGAAGCTGGTGGTACGTCCCGGTCATCCGCTATTGCAGGAAACCGTGACCCTCAGTCGGGTGATGGAGTGGCCGGTCGTCGTCTCCCCTAAAGGCACCATTCCGCGGCAGAATGCGGAAACGCTGCTGCAAAGCCAGGGGTGTAAAATTCCCGCCGGCTGTATCGAAACCCTCTCCGCGTCGCTCTCGCGTCAGCTGACCGTGGATTATGACTACATCTGGTTCGTCCCTTCCGGCGCGGTCAAAGACGACCTGCGCCGCGGGCTGCTGACCGCTCTGCCGGTACCCACCCAGGGTGCGGGCGAACCGATCGGCATTTTGACGCGCGTCGATGCCACATTCTCCTCCGGCGCACAAACTTTACTCAGCGCCATTCGCAAATCCATGCCGGCGTAATGAACGCCGGATACGGCATCTGACGCCCTGTCCGGCCCTTCCCAGCCCCTTCTCACCCGCCCGCCGCCAGGCTTTTGGCCGCCGTAGCCCGGCGGAAAAATCAGCGTGCTAATCAATTAATGCGAAATTGTTTATTAACAATTGCGCAAACTTCATTAACAGATTTATCATTGTCGCGATTTCACCAAATGGTTCATTCGAAATCAACGTAACTTGTGAATACCGCCAACATGAAGGCGTATTCCACTTCACTCAAAAGCACCCCTGTATTTTTTGATTCATTTGGTTCGCATCTGAGAACGGATGGTTTAAGGAGACAAAATGGCAACTGGCAACGTGCCGCGAGGATTCCCCCGGATCCTGCAGTGGCTTCTCGCCGGGCTGATGCTCATCATCGGCCTGGCTATCGGTATTCTTGGGGTCAAGCTCGCCACGCTGGGCGGTACCCTCTATTTCGCAATCATGGGTCTGGTGATGGTTATCGCCGCCGTGCTTATCTTCCGCAATCGTCGCGCCGGTATTGTGCTGTATGCCATCGCGTTCATCGCCTCTGTGGTCTGGGCGATCGGCGATGCCGGCTGGACCTACTGGCCGCTGTTCTCGCGCCTGTTCGCGTTCGGCGCGCTGGCGCTGCTCTCGGCGCTGGTCTGGCCCTATCTTTCGGCCCCGCCGGCGAAGAAAGGCCCGGCGTTTGGCCTGGCCGCGGTGCTGGCCGTGGTGCTGGCCGCCAGCTTTGGCTGGATGTTCAAATCACAGCCGCTGGTCAGCGCTACGGAAGCCGTACCGGTAAAACCGGTTGCCCCGGGTGAACAGCAGAAGAACTGGGAGCACTGGGGTAACACCACCCACGGCGACCGCTTCGCCGCCCTCGACCAGATTAACAAACAGAACGTCAACCAGCTGCAGGTTGCCTGGGTCGCCCATACCGGCGATATCCCGCAAAGCAACGGTTCCGGCGCGGAAGACCAGAACACCCCGCTGCAAATCGGCGATACGCTGTATGTCTGTACGCCGTACAGCAAAGTGCTGGCGCTGGATGTCGATAGCGGAAAGGAAAAGTGGCGCTATGATTCAAAAGCCACCGCGCCAAACTGGCAGCGCTGCCGCGGCCTCGGCTATTACGAAGACAGCCAGGCCCAGGCCGCCGCTGCAGGTGACGTTCAGCCTGCCGCCTGCGCCCGCCGTCTGTTCCTGCCGACCACCGATGCCCGTCTGATCGCGATTGACGCCGATACCGGCAAAACCTGTGAGACTTTCGGCGATCGCGGTATCGTCGATCTGAGCGTCGGAATGGGTGAAATCAAACCGGGCTACTATCAGCAAACCTCCACCCCGCTGGTTGCCGGTAACGTCGTCGTTGTCGGCGGCCGCGTGGCGGATAACTTCTCCACCGGCGAGCCTCCCGGCGTGGTCCGCGCCTACGATGTCCACACCGGTAAACTGGCCTGGGCGTGGGATCCGGGTAATCCGGGCCTGACCGGCCTGCCGCCGGAAGGCCAGACCTACACCCGCGGCACGCCAAACGTCTGGTCGGCGATGTCCTATGACGCGAAGCTGAACCTGATCTATCTGCCAACCGGCAACGCCACCCCGGACTTCTTCGGCGGTGAACGAACCGCGCTGGATGACAAATACAGCTCCTCGATCGTCGCCGTTGATGCCACGACCGGCCAGGTACGCTGGCACTACCAGACCACCCACCACGATCTGTGGGACTTCGACCTGCCGTCACAACCGCTGCTGTACGACCTTCCCGACGGGAAAGGCGGCACCACGCCGGTGCTGGTGCAGACCAGCAAGCAGGGGATGATCTTTATGCTCAACCGCGCGACCGGGGAACCGGTAGCGAAAGTGGAAGAGCGTCCGGTTCCGGCCGGGACGATTAAAGGCGAACGTTACTCTCCGACGCAGCCCTACTCCGTGGGCATGCCAATGATTGGCAATGACACGCTGAAAGAGTCGGATATGTGGGGGGCGACGCCGGTGGACCTGCTGATGTGCCGAATCGCCTTCAAAGCCATGCGCCATCAGGGTATCTTCACCCCGCCGGGCGAAGACCGCTCGCTGCAGTATCCGGGTTCGCTGGGCGGCATGAACTGGGGCAGCGTCTCGGTGGATCCGAACAACAGCCTGATGTTCGTCAACGATATGCGCCTTGGCCTGGCAAACTATATGGTTCCGCGTGAAAAAGTCGCCAAAGATGCCAGCGGCATCGAGATGGGGATTGTGCCGATGGAAGGGACGCCGTTCGGCGCAATGCGTGAACGCTTCCTGTCGCCGCTGGGTATTCCGTGCCAGAAACCGCCGTTCGGTACCATGTCCGCGGTGGATCTGAAGAGCGGTAAACTGGTGTGGCAGGTGCCGGTAGGGACCGTTGAAGATACTGGCCCGCTGGGTATTCGCATGCATATGCCTATCCCCATCGGGATGCCGACGCTGGGCGCATCGCTGTCGACCCAGTCCGGTCTGCTGTTCTTCGCCGGGACTCAGGACTTCTACCTGCGCGCGTTTGATACCGCCAACGGTAAGGAGATCTGGAAATCTCGTCTGCCGGTCGGCAGTCAGTCCGGCCCGATGACCTACGTTTCGCCGAAAACCGGCAAACAGTACATTATCATCAACGCCGGCGGCGCTCGTCAGTCTCCGGATCGCGGCGATTACATCATCGCCTACGCGTTACCGGAACAGAAGTAAGCGTCAGGGCCCCAAACGGGGCCCTGTTTACTGGCAATGTGCGAGCCTGGGCAATTTGCCCGGCGACGCTACGCTTGCACGGGCCTACCAGGAACGACGCCTGCACAAACCTGCCGGAAACAGCGCTTTGTCGGCCGGGTCAGGCGCCAACTGCCACCCGACGAAACCCGCGCATTCGCTAAACCATTTTCTCACCACCCTCAGGGCCCTGGATGGAGGCATCGCGAACGGCAGCGGTGGCGACACGGGTAGGAAAATCTGCGGTGAGAGTCACCACTCTTTAGCAATAACCCGGGCAAGCCCGGGTTATTTTTGGTCTGAAAATCAATTCTCGCCGAAATGAATGACGGTCCGAATCGATTTCCCCTCATGCATCAAATCAAAAGCTTCGTTAATCTGCTCCAGCGGCAGGCGGTGGGTGATAAACGGATCGAGGTCGATTTTACCGGCCATCGCGTCTTCAACCATACCCGGCAGCTGGGTACGCCCTTTCACTCCACCGAATGCCGAACCGCGCCATACGCGCCCGGTCACCAGCTGGAACGGACGGGTTTTGATCTCCTGGCCCGCACCGGCCACGCCGATAATCACGCTTTCGCCCCAGCCTTTATGGCAGCACTCGAGCGCCGCACGCATCACGTTGACGTTGCCAATACATTCGAAGCTGAAGTCCACGCCGCCATCGGTGAGCTCAACGATCACATCCTGAACCGGCTTATCATAATCATTCGGGTTGATAAAATCGGTCGCCCCCATCTCTTTGGCGAGGGTGAATTTTTCCGGGTTGGTATCAACCGCCAGAATGCGCCCGGCTTTCGCCTGCACCGCCCCCTGGATAACCGCCAGACCAATCCCGCCGAGGCCGAAGACCGCCACGGTATCGCCCTCTTTGACCTTCGCGGTATTGTGAACGGCACCGATACCGGTGGTCACGCCGCAGCCCAGCAGACAGACTTTATCCAGCGGCGCCTGCGGGTTCACCTTCGCCAGTGAAATTTCGGCTACCACGGTGTATTCGCTGAAGGTGCTGGTGCCCATATAGTGGTAAACCGGCTCGCCGTTATAGGAGAAACGGGTGGTGCCATCCGGCATCAGACCTTTCCCCTGGGTGGCACGTACTGCCTGGCAGAGGTTAGTTTTACCGGATTTACAGAATTTGCACTCGCGGCACTCTGCGGTATACAGCGGGATAACGTGATCGCCAGGCTGCAGGCTGGTGACGCCTTCGCCAACTTCGACCACGATACCGCCGCCTTCATGACCCAGCACGGCCGGGAACACCCCTTCCGGATCGTCACCGGAGAGCGTAAACGCGTCGGTATGGCAGACGCCGGTGTGGGTAATTTTGACCAGCACTTCGCCTTTTTTCGGCGGAGCAACATCAATTTCAACAATCTTCAGCGGCTGGCCGGGGCCAAACGCGACAGCTGCACGTGATTTCATAACCGTCTCTTCCTTCGTGATGATTTATTTTAAATAAGATCGTAGCAGATGACCGACTTCCGCCATTCTGGCCGCTCGCTGATCCGGGGTTGTTTCGCCGCTGACCAGCTCGTCCTGAAGGTGGATTTCTACCATTTCGCCCATCAGGCCGTTGGTCGCCCCGCGGATGGAGGCAATCTGCTGCAAAATCGACATGCAGGACTCGCCGGACTCCAGCGCCCTTTCCAGGGCTTCAACCTGCCCGCGAATGCGACGTACGCGGCTGAGCGCGCGTTTTTTGTCTTCAGGTGAATGTGGCACGATGATGCCCTCAATATTGTATAGGGGGGTATACTATATTTTATTAAGCAAAGTGGCAAACTGAAACGCCGCTTTATACCGTAGCACGGCGGCGAGCCGTGGCGGTTAGTTGAGCCGGAGCGCCATTTCCACGCAGCGTAAATCCGCCTTCGCCAGCTTTGACGGCAGCAGCTTTTCGCGCACGGCGACAAAACCATGGCGCAGATAAAACCCGGCCGCATTCGGCGTCGCTTCCAGCGTCAGGCGCGGGAGATTCCGCCGCCGCGCTTCGGCGATAATGGTCGTCAAAATCATTCCGGCGCAACCTTTTCCGCCCCATTCGGGCAACGTAAAGATGGCTTCCACGCTGGCCGCGCGGAGATCAAGAAAGCCGGTCGCCACCGGGCGCCCGCTCTCTTCCTCAACGACAAAAAAGGGATTATCGCGCACCGCATGGCGATACCCTTCCGGCATCGTATCCGGCGTCCAGGCCTCGAGGACCGCGGCTGCGTAGCTCTCACGACAGCCGTTGCGAATGGCCTGATTGCGGATGTTCCATAGCGCAGGTGCCTCATCCGGCACGGCAAGTCTGACTTTCATATTGGACTCCTTTTCCTCAGTCCGTATCAGATCTACCACAACCGGCAGCGGAAGGAATAAAAAAACCCCGCTCGGCGGCGGGGTCAGGAGATCGGGAGTGATTAGCGCTTACGTGGCATCATGCGCAGCAGCGTATTATCTTTCCACAGATAGTGGTGCAGCAGCGCGGCCAGCGCGTGCGCGCCGATGATAAAGTAACCGGTATTCGCCAGCAGGCTATGTACGCCCTTCAGCGTATCCACCAGCTCAAACTGACTTTGCGCCGCAAACGGCATGGTCAGGCCGAAGGCAAACCACGGATTGCCACGGTAATACATCATCACCAGTCCAACGATCGGCTGGGCGATAAACAGCAGATAGATAATCAGATGCCCCAGATGGGCAAAACCGGTCATCATCGGTGACGGTTTCGGTACAATCGGCGGCGCCGGGGACTTCAGTCGGACCAGCAGGCGCGCAACCATCAACACGAGAATGGCCACCCCGCAGGAAACGTGAATCATATTAATGAGCGGACGGTCGCTGCGGGGGAAAAAACCGCGAAGCTCCATGGTGGCATAGGCGCCAACCACCAATAAAAAGACCAGCCAGTGGATACCTATTTGCAGGCCAGTGTATTTATCGCGCATGTTAAACCCTTAACAAAACTGTGATGCCGACAACATAACGACCTTTCCTGAAAAATTCATTAACTTTTACGTACTTATAAAAAACAATTGCCGTTAAGCCTCTATTCTCAGTAAAAGCAATGGGTTACTCCTGTTTCCCATGACCTGTTGCAGGCTCTTTGCCGCCATTTAAGCGCGCCAAAACCTGCTCCCACTCCCGCTTTTATCACCTAATCTCACCCATAAATAGCCCGATCTCTTTTTAATTGATTCCGCAACGTATTGATGTGCCGCCAGATTTAGCCGTTTCAGGTCTTGATATTGCAGCCAGGTCCGTCTCGCCTTGCGTGACAACGTCACACACCGCGCCAGCGTCCGGCGGCTGATGTCATGGTTTTTGCTTGTGACGACGGCAGACTGAGAGAGCTGTCGGCCCGGCGGCAATCAGGAGATTAAAAACAATGCGGTAGCCAGGCCGGCTTCAGAAATCATCCATACCGGGCAGGGCCGCACATTAAACAGATTAAATTTTAGCCATACGTGGTACACTGAAACACATTCATTGAAAGGTTAATCATCATGTCTTTTCTCGATTACGCAATGAAGTTCATCGGGGGTGCCTCGACCTCCACAATCACCTGCCCCGTCTGTGGCTTATCATCAACCCAGTCCACCTCTAAGATTCGCTTAAAACAGGCCATGCTGTGCCCTGGATGCAAGGCTATTTTTGTCCCGACACGCTAGCCAGCTTCATACACCGACCCACTTAAACCCCGTGTTCTATACTGAATAAAGACCGGCAGCTGTTAAATCCCTGATGCCTCACGCCCATCCTGAGAGAACGTTTCTGAACTGATTTCGCAACTGCTCCTGCGCGTTAATGTCGCATCAGAGCAACGCTATGAAAATGAATCCCCGAGCATGGTTTAGCCGCGCTCATCCCTTTACGAAAATCCCTGGACGGGAACCCTTCCCGGCCAACGACCCGACCGGTGAAAATAGTCTGCGGCCAGAACTGTTTTCGGCCCTCCAGATGGAACGTTACGGCCAGAAACTGGCGCATACTCATAAGCTGTCGCCGGACAAACTGCCTTACTATCTTCTCAAGCGGCTTGGGGACAACGAGGCCGTGATCACCCATAACTGTTATGCGCTCAATGCCGGGAAAAAATCGAGTATCATGCCTGCAGGCGAGTGGCTTCTTGATAATTATTACCTGATTGAGGAGCAAATTCGTATTGTCCGCCAGCACTTGCCGAAAAGCTTTGGCAAAGGTCTCCCCGCCCTGATTTCACCCCACCAGTGCCCGCGCATTTACGATATCGCCTCTGAAGCGATTGCCCACGGAGACGGACGCTGGGACGTAGCCAGCCTCACCAGCTATATCGCCGCCTATCAGCAGGTGACGCCGCTGACGTTAGGCGAGGTCTGGGCTTTACCGGGCATGCTGCGTCTGTCGCTGATCGAAAACCTGCGTCGTGTCAGTATCGAAGTAGTAAAAGCGCAGCAAGAGCGCAGCCTGGCGGACACATGGCTCACGCGGATTTTCGAATGTGCGGAGAATACGCCCGCCGATTTAATCATGGTGGTGGCCGACATGGCGCGCGCCCGCCCGCCGCTCAGCAGTGCGTTTGTCGCAGAACTGGTCCGCCGCCTGCAGGGTCATGGCAATGCGCTGGCGCTGCCGTTGACCTGGGTGGACCAGCGCCTTGCTGAACAGGGCGTGACGACCGAGGTTCTCATTCACCGCTTCAATCAACAGCTTGCCGCCAGCCAGCTTTCTGTCAGCAACAGCATCGCAGGTTTACGTTTGCTGAGCGAAACAAACTGGGCCGATTTTGCCGAGACGATCAGCGTTGTGGAACAGACATTGCGTCTTGACCCGGCCGCTACCTATTCCCGGATGCACTTTGATACCCGGGATCATTACCGGCATGTCATCGAGATTCTGGCCAGAGACAGTCGGTTCAGCGAGCCAGAGGTTGCCAGCCGGGTGCTGGCGCTTTCTCTGGAAAACGCGCCCGCCACGCCGGGATATCATGTGGGTTATTATCTGGCAGGTGAAGGCCGCGAGCAGCTGGAAGTGCAACTCTGCGCTGACACCCCTGGACTTATCCGGCTGCGCCACAGTTTCAACAAAATCCCCTTGTTGTCATGGCTCGGCAGTCTCAGCCTGTTGACGACAGCCGTTACGGCCGGAATCCTGCACGCCACAGCGCAACAGGGAATGGGCTGGATACTGATACTTTTGGCTTTACCGCTTATTGTGGCGGTCAGCCAGTTAATCAGCGATCTACTAAGCGAAGCGACCACCCGTTTTCGCATTCCCCGCCCTTTGCCACGAATGGATTTTTCAGCGGGGATTCCCGCTGACTGTGCGACGATGGTCGTGATCCCCTGTATGCTGACCAGCCACGCAGGCATCAGTCAGCTCCTCACTAGTCTCGAAGTATGCTGGCTGGGCAATCAGAATGAACACCTCCGCTTCGCTCTTCTCACCGATTTTGCTGATTCAACAGTTGAAAATCCGCCAGAAAACGCCCTGCTGCTCAGGCAGGCCATCTCGGAAACAGAGGCGCTTAACCGACGTTATCCAGCCAGCCGCCCACGCTTTTATCTTCTGCACCGACAGCCTGAATGGGTTCCGGCGCAGGAAACCTGGATGGGGCATGAACGTAAGCGGGGAAAACTGGCATTGTTGAACAACTGGTTGCGCCACCCGGCAACACAGTTTTCCAGTGTCGCCGGGCTGCCCGCGCACCAGCTGCCGGGCCCGATTAAATATGTCATAACCCTGGACAGCGATACGGTTTTGCCGCGCGACACCGCACATAAACTTGTGGCCACCATGGCGCACCCGCTGAACCAGCCCGTGTATGATCCGCTGCGACAGAGAGTCGTCAAAGGGTATGGTATTTTGCAGCCCGGACTGGCAGAGGAGATGCCGCGCAACGGACAGGGGCGCTATGCTGCCCTGCGCAGCAGCATACCGGGTAATAATCCCTATTCAATGATGTCTTCGGACATCTATCAGGATCTCTTCGGCGAAGGGTCGTTCGTTGGCAAAGGGATTTATGACGTCGATATCTTTGTCCAGGCCACAGCCAACGCCTGCCCGGAAAATCTGGTTCTCAGCCATGACTTACTCGAAGGGTGCTATGCCCGGTCCGGGCTACTCAGTGAAGTTTTACTCTACGAACAATACCCAAACAACTATCTGTCAGACGTTGCGCGTCGTATGCGCTGGATCCGTGGCGACTGGCAGCTGCTTAACTGGCTCTGCCCGTACGTCAGAAAAGCGGATGGAACGCGGGATAAAAATCCGTTATCCCCGCTCTCCTGGTGGAAGTTATTTGATAATTTACGCCGTAGCCTGGTCGCCCCCTCTTTACTGGTACTTCTTTTTTGTTCCCTGCTCTGGGTTCCCAATCCGCTCTACTGGCTTGGCGCGCTGACGCTGGTGTGGTTATTGCCCGCAGCCCTGAGTATTCTTCACGACCTTCTTCATAAAACCTCTCGTCGCCCGTTGCGGCTACATCTTCCGCTTGTCGCCGCCGGAGCGCTGAAGCGGCTCTCCCGTATTGCACTCAATTTTGTGATACTGCCGCACGAGGCCGGATATTCATGCTATGCCATTGCCGTGACGCTCTGGCGTCTTGCTATCAGTCAGCGCAATCTCATCCAGTGGGCCAGCCACGCGCCGGACAGCCCGCAGTCCAACCTTTCGGTGCTGCGTTTTTATCGGGCGATGTGGCTCAATGTGGTCACCGGGGTCGCCCTGACGATGATGACGTATCATTTTACCCCACCGCTGCTGGCTATCGCCCTGCCCGTCACGATTCTGTGGTGTCTGGCGCCGCTGATGATGCGCTGGTTAAGCCGCCAGCCTGCGCGTAGGACGGTATCACTGAATGCGGACCAGAAGCAGCTGCTGCGTCAGACGAGCCGCGAAATCTGGGCCTTCTTTGAGACCTTTGCCACGGCAAAAGAAAACTGGCTTCCCCCGGATAATTATCAGGAAATACCGCAGCCCACCGTCGCACATCGCACCTCCCCCACCAATATCGGGCTCTCCCTGATGGCCAACCTGACCGCCTGGGATTTTGGCTACCTGCCCGGGGGTGAGGTTTTGCAACGCGTGACGCTGACGCTCGACTCGCTGGATAAAATGGAACACTTCCGCGGCCACCTCTTTAACTGGTATGACACCCGCACGCTCGCGCCCCTCAACCCACGCTATGTCTCAAGCGTTGACAGCGGCAATATGGCGGGTCATTTACTGACATTACGCGAAGGCCTGTCCGCGATGCGTTATCAGCCGGTGTTGAACAGCGAGCAGCTGCTGGCGGGGCTGAACGACACGCTGATTATTCTGGAAAAATACTGGGGCCAAAACGCGCCAACCGGTCTGCGACTACTGCGCAAACACTGCCTTAACGCGGTATCGTTGCCCGCGGGGCAGCTGTTCGGCGAACTGAAGAAAATGCGCGCTCAGTGTAACCATCTGACGACACAGTGTGCTCAGGAAAACCCGCTGGTGGTGCGCTGGACAGCGCACCTTGAACATCAGCTGGTGCAGCTGTGCCATGAATGGTCGCATCTACTGGGCTGGTTACCCCAGGCGTATAACCAACCGCAGCTACCGACGCTGAGCTGGCTCGCCGGCGCGAGCTATCGCGGCGAAGGAACGCCTCCGGCATCGGTTACGGCGCTGGCCCGCATGCGGCTGAAGATTATCACTGAACTTGAACAGCGTCTGAACGATCATGCGAGAATGGATTTTGCGTTTCTGTACAGCGAAGCAACCTGTCTGCTCAGCGTCGGCTATAACTGTGATACCAATACCGCGGATAAAAGCCATTACGATCTGCTGCCCTCTGAAATCCGCCTGACCAGTTTTCTCGCCATCGCGACGAATCAGCTACCGTTAAAAAGCTGGTATGCCCTGGGACGGTTGTTCACCACCATTGATCATGAAACCGCGCTGATGTCATGGAGCGGTTCGATGTTTGAATACCTGATGCCGAATCTGGTGATGCCCACCTGGCCCGGCTCTCTTCTTGATGAGATGAGCCAGTCAGCGGTGAAACGTCAGATACACTGGGGCAAAGAGCGTGGCGTGCCCTGGGGGGTCTCGGAGTCCGGCTATCATGCTTTTGATGTTCAGCACAATTATCAGTACCAGGCATTTGGCGTACCGGGCCTCGGTCTGCGGCGAGGTCTGGCCGATGATATGGTGATCGCCCCGTACGCAACGCTGCTGGCTCTCATGGTCTCCCCACACAAAGCCTGCGACAATTTGCTCAGTCTGGAAAAAAACGGCGCGCGCGGCGAATACGGTTTTTATGAAGCGCTGGACTATACTCCCTCCCGCCTCGCAACCGGGCAACTGTATGCCGTCGTTCAGTCCTGGATGGCGCATCATCAGGGGATGGCATTTCAGGCGCTGGCTCACGTGCTGCTCAACGCCCCGATGACAGAGCGATTCATGTCCAGTACCGCCTTCCGCTCGGCGAGCCTGTTGTTGCAGGAACGCGTCCCGGATGCGGTCGATCTTTACAGCCCGCGCCGTCATTTCGAATCCCATGAAGGGAGGGTCAAACCGGTTCGCTATGAACCGCGTATTTTCAGCGGAGCAGATACCCCGGTCCCTGAAGTGCAGCTGTTGTCCAACGGCCATTACCATCTGATGCTGACCCCTGGCGGCGGCGGTTACAGCCGCTGGAACAATCTTGCCCTCACGCGCTGGCGCAGCGATACGACCCGGGATAACTGGGGAGCATTCTGCTATATCCGCGATGCGCAAACGGACGAAGTCTGGAGCAATACCTGGCATCCTGTCGGCACAGATGCCGATGGCGGCGACGAAGCGATCTTTACCGATGCCGGCGCTGAGTTCCGCCGTACTTTCGGATCGCTGAGCGTCAGAACTCAGATTGTGGTCTCTCCGGAAGATGATATTGAACTGCGGCGGCTCACCCTGGTACACAGAGGACGCTTGCCCCGAGAGCTTGAACTGACAACCTATTGCGAAGTGGTGCTGGCCCCTGATGCCAGCGATCGGGCGCATCCGGCATTCAGCAACTTGTTTATTCAGACGGAGATTAACCCCGATCGTGACGCGATCCTGTGTCATCGCCGCCCGCGCTCGCCGGATGAACAAACCCCCTGCATGCTGCACATGGTGGTTGTGCATGGTAACAGCAGTAAGAGTATCTCGTTTGAAACTGACAGAGCCCTGTTTCTGGGTCGCGGCAAAACCCCTTCAGATGCGCAGACCGCCGGGAAAAGTGGCGCACTCAGCAATACCTCAGGCGCGGTACTGGATCCGATTCTGGCGATACGCCACGCGATTACCCTGCTGCCGGGACAACCGGTCACGGTTGATATCGTGTATGGCATCGGCGAAAGCCGCCAGCAAAGTCTGGCGTTACTGGAAAAATATCGAGATCACCCCATTGCTGACCGTATCTTTGAGCTGGCGTGGTCCCATAGCCTGGTGGTATTACGCCAGATGAATGCCAGTGAAGATGATGCCACGCTGTTTAACCGTCTCGCCAGCGCGGTGCTGTATCCCTGTCAGGAACTGCGGGCCGACGGCCAGATTATCAGCCGTAACCGGCGAGGCCAGTCCGGCCTGTGGGGCTGGGCCATTTCAGGCGATCTGCCGATAGTGCTGCTCAGCATCACCAGCGAAGAGAGTATCGCCTCGGTCACCACCCTGGTACAGGCGCACCGATACTGGCGTCAGAAAGGGCTGGAGGTTGATTTGGTGATCCTCAATGAGAGTCCCGGCGGCTATCAGCAGATCCTGCAGAACCAGATAATGGATTTAATTTATGCCCGCTCAGGAGCCAGCCTGCTGGATAAGTCGGGCGGCATTTTTGTCCGTAATGGCGAACATCTCTCCGCCGAAGATAAGCAGCTTCTGATGAGCGTGGCCTGTTTGTATCTTGATGATCGCGCAGGCGGACTCAGTGAACAGCTTAACCAGCGCATTCATTCGTTAACCCCGCCGACCCGCTTATTCATTGCCCACGCGGTGGCACAGAAAAACCACCACGTCGACTGGACACCGGATAGCGATAAGTTACGCCACTTCAACGGGTTCGGAGGTTTTTCAGAAGATGGTCGGGAGTATCAGATTGTCCTCAGCGAAAACCAGCCGACGCCAGCGCCGTGGTCAAATGTACTGGCTAATCCCGGTTTTGGCAGCGTTATCTCGGAGGCGGGGCAAGCCTACAGCTGGTATGAGAATGCTCATGAGTACCGGTTAACGCCGTGGGAGAACGATCCGGTAAGCGACCGCAGCGGCGAAGCCTTTTATCTGCGCGATGAAGAGAGCGGCGCATGCTGGTCGCCGACGGTATTGCCGGTTCGCGGGCACGGTGATTACCTCACCCGCCACGGGTTTGGCTACAGTGTGTTTTCCCATCGCGAGAGCGGTATAGACAGTGAGCTGACGGTACTGGTCGCCGAACAGGCTGCGGTTAAACTGGCGATCCTGACGCTCAGCAACAACTCGGGGCGAACACGTAAACTGTCGGTCACCGGCTATGCTGAATGGACGCTCGGAGATTTACGAACCCGCACCGCCTCCCATATCGTGACGTATCCCGTCAACCATTCCGCTGGTTGCGGGGTGATGGCCAATAATTTTTACGGCGCTAACGGCGGCGAGCGCACGGCATTCTTTGCCGTCAGCGGTTCTTACTGCTCGCTGACCGGCGACCGCCGCGAGTTTATTGGACGCAATGGCTCATTGCAAAATCCGCAGGCGATGGCACTGCGCAGGCTCTCGGGTAAAACAGGCGCCGGCCTGGATCCCTGCGCCGCAGTACAATCCGCAGCGACCTTAATTGATGGCGATCAGCGGACGTTTATCTTCGTCCTTGGCGCGGAAGAAAACCATAGCCGGGCTCAGGAGACCCTGGCCCGCTATCTGAATGAAGATACCGTCCGTCAGGAACTGAACCATGTTCACCGCTACTGGCATAACGCGCTCGATAAAATCGTGGTGACGACGCCGGATACCACCGTGAATTTACTGGTCAACGGCTGGCTGCTGTATCAGACGATGGCCTGTCGCCTTATGGCACGTAGCGGCTACTATCAATCCGGCGGCGCATTTGGTTTTCGCGATCAGCTGCAGGATACGCTGGCTCTCAGCCACGCCGCGCCGGAAAAAATGCGTGAACAAATTGTACTCTGCGCCTCCCGGCAGTTTATTGAAGGAGATGTGCAGCACTGGTGGCATCCCCCGCACGGTAACGGCGTACGGACACGTTGTTCTGATGACTACCTCTGGCTCCCGTTTGCCGTCTGTCACTATGTCGAAACGATCGGCGACCCGGAAATACTGGACCTGAATATCCCTTATCTACAGGGGCGCCCGCTCCCCGCTGGCGAAGAGTCGGTCTACGATACCCCGGTCCAGAGCAGTAGCGAAGAGACGCTCTGGTTACACTGCGTCAAAGCCATTGAGCACGGATTACAGTCCGGACAGCACGGTCTCCCGCTGATGGGCGCGGGGGACTGGAATGACGGGATGAACCGGGTTGGCATTGAGGGTAAAGGTGAAAGCGTCTGGCTGGGCTTCTTCCTGTACGATATTTTACAACGCTTCGCTTCCCTTGCCGATCGGCGGCAGGATGACGCTGTCGCGTCCCTGTGTCGTCGCGAGGCGCTGCGTTTGCAAAACAGTCTCGACGCCTCCGCATGGGACGGTGAATGGTACCGACGAGGATATTTTGACGATGGGACCCCCCTGGGGTCAAAAGCTGCGCAGGACTGCCGGATTGATGCCATTGCCCAGAGCTGGTCGGTACTCTCTGGCGCGGTCAGCCGGGCGCACAGCGACCTGGCGATGCAGGCGCTGGATAAGTACCTGGTGGATAACGAGGGTGGATTAATCAAACTCTTAACCCCGCCGTTCGACGGCCACGGCCCTAATCCGGGCTACATTCAGGGCTACCTGCCCGGCGTGCGGGAAAACGGAGGGCAGTATACTCACGGCGCCATCTGGGCGGTGATGGCGTTTGCCCGAATGGGGAACGCAGAACGCGCGTGGCAGCTGTGGTCGATGATCAATCCGATAAACCACGCGCTGGATGCCGATGGCGTGGAAAAATATAAGGCGGAGCCCTATGTCATGAGTGCGGATGTCTACAGTGTCGCCCCGCATACCGGCCGGGCCGGGTGGAGCTGGTATACCGGTTCAGCGGGCTGGGCATATCGTCTGCTGACAGAGGAGCTGCTGGGGATAAAACGCGGCGCGACGTCCTTCACCGTTCACGCGCTGCTGCCTGACAGCTGGCCCTTTTTTACCTTGACCTATCAATACCGCGAGAGTCAGTATCGTATTACCGTCTCACGTGGCGTCGGGCCATATCAGGCCACGCTGGATGGCCTCCTCCTCGCGGACGATTCCATTCCGCTGTTGGATGACGGACAGTCCCACACCCTTGATATCATTCAGAACTGACGCCAGTTAACCCGCGCATTAACGACTGTCGTTAATGCGCGAATTATTTTTGCCCTTATTCATCGCGCGCTGAATCGAGAAATTATCCGGCTGTTATTTGGTTAACCCGGTTAACGGCGGTGAGACAATATGATTTCCTTATAAATTTCTCCCCACCGCGTGTTGCTGTACCAATATGCGTTAACGGCTCGCTTTTACCCTCTGCAGCAGAGAAATATAATAAAAAGAATAATAGTCAACAAAGGCGTATAATAAATAACACCTCCCTCAGAGAATTAATTTATGTCTTACACCAGTGGAATCAGACATTTCAAAGAAAGACCGGTGCATGTCACTTGCCCGGCCTGTTCCTGCATCGCAGACCAGAAGGCCGGTAAATTACGCAAAGATGCGATTCTGCAATGCCCGCAATGCGGATTATTATTCCGCCCCTCAGAGTGTTGGTGTATTGGCGGCTGAGCAGCACACCAGCACTTTAAAGCGCAACTCTTTAAAAACAGCAACATACCTGTTTTATCAGCGTAATAAAGGAAAGGCTTATGAAAACCAGAAAAGATGTTTTTATTGAAGGCGATATTCTTGCCAGCCGTCATCCTGGCGAAGTGAACCAGCCTTTCTGCATCCATAGGGTAAGGTTTAACAATGGTAAATATGCCATTATTCGGGCAGCGACAGGGCTATGTTTCCTTCCAGGAGAAATGATTCAACGGCAGGAGAACGAATGGTTTTACAACCGTGTGAAAATTCGTTTGCTCGGCTTTGAATATCTTGATGAAAAAGAATCCGCCAGGCAATTTATTGAATATTTTTGATATTAATGAAGCCGTTACCAGAAATAACATCTGCGCTGTAAACAGGTGCCATTAAACCGACACTGAGTCCTCCGTTTTTGCCGACCGGGTTCACCCGGCGCCGCGGCCGTCCCTCGGCCTGACTGAGTGCATAAATTGTCTGAATCACCTTAACACGTTGGTTGAAAGGAGGAATCCTGTTTGTGGCGCTGACTGATGTCCAGAGAGACAACCTGCGGTGAAGGCCATCCGCAAATGTTTCTTCTGGCCGCGTGATGCGTATAATTCGCCCTCTATGTTCACCGATCGCTGCTGGCTAATGGTATGAATCTCAATCGCTTCTGTTATTTACTCCTCGTCTGCGCGGCGACCGGGAGTCTGTTTACTCCGCATCCTTATATCACGTGGTTCCTGCTGGTCAGCGTACTGACGCTGGTGATTTACGGCATGGATAAAATGGCGGCACGCAAAGCCTGGCGTCGGGTGCCAGAATCTACCTTGCTGGTATTCGGCTTTGTGGGCGGATGGCCTGGCGCGATGGTCGGTCAACAGGTGTTCCGCCATAAAACGCAAAAACAGCCCTTTAAAACTTACTTCATCATCAGCGTGATATTGAGTATTCTCGCGACGCTGGCGGTTTATCAGTTCTCTCCGTTCTCTTCTTCGACCGCTTCCCGTTCGGTTTTCCCCAGTGCGAGTGCCTCGCCTTCAGATTTTGCCCATAATGTCAGGCAGTAAGGATTCGATGGCGCTGATGATGCTTCTGACCCTTTGAGGGATAAAGCGGGCGTCGGGATAGACGGCGTAAAGGAAGCGGTCAGGTAAGCGCCAGGCGGGTAATACCGGCACCAGCCTGCCGGATTGTACCGCCCTGGCTGCCAGCGGGAGCTGCATGCCGCCGATCCCGAGGCCTGACTCAATCGCCTGTCGCAGAGCCTCACTGGTGTTGGCCCGGAAAACGGTATTCACTTTCACATCGACAGCATCCTGACCCGAGACCAGGCGGAGCGGTGCTTCCAGCGGGATAGCGCTGAAGCGCACGTGCGGATGCATCGCCAGCTCGTTGACGGAATGCAGCGGTGTAAAATCAGGTGCGGCAAAGAGCGCCGTTTCAATACGCGCCAGCACGCGCGCCGCATGCGCTTGCGGCGGCTCATGGCTCAGCCGCAGCGCGACGTCTACCCCTTCAGTAACCAGATCGGCGATGCGGTCATCCAGTGACAGCATCAGATGCAAACCTGGATTCTCTTTCTGCAGCGCCAGCAGGTGTGGCATAAAAATCTGTCCCAGACCGCTCGGCAACTGCACATGTACCCGGCCCTGAAACTGATGATCGCCAGGGTTCAACCGCCTTTCCGCTTCCCGCATGGCCTCGAGCAAAAGCTGCATATCACGGCGGTAGATTTCCCCCTGCCCGGTCAGCGCCATCACCCGCGTAGTACGATGCAGCAATACCACGCCAAGCGACTCTTCAAGGGCCGCAATCTGCTGACTGACAGCAGATTGCTTCATCCCGCTCTGGCGGGCGGCCGCAGAAAAGGAACCCGCTTCGGCTACGCGTAAAAAAGTGGCTATCGCATTGAGCTTATTATTCATTTAATGATTCTGCTTATAAGTGCCATCAGTTTCAGGGGATATGTGGGAAAAAAATAATATATCACACTGTTTCCGTCACCTTCCCTGGAGAAACACGATGAATAAGACACAACAACAGAAAGTCGCGCTGGTCGCCGGCGCCAACGGCATTATCGGCAACCAGCTCGTCAAAACGCTTCTGCGCAATGGGTGGGAGGTCATCGGACTGAGCCGCCATGCCCTCTCCCACCCTGACGGCATTCCGATGGTCGAGGTTGATTTACTCGATGCCGCGGGCAGCGCGCGGGCGCTGCGGCCCCTTAGCGATATCACCCATATTTTTTATAGTGCCTGGGTGAATGCTGCAAACTGGACGGAGATGGTTGCCCCGAACGTCACCATGCTGCGTAATCTGGTCAGTCAAATCGAGCACAGGGCTCCGCTGCAAGCGGTCAGTCTGATGCAAGGATACAAGGTCTATGGCGCGCATCTTGGACCGTTTAAAACTCCGGCGCGTGAAAGCGATCCTGGCGTCCCTGGCGCTGAATTTAACGCCGCCCAGCTCGCGTGGCTCAGCCATTTTCAACGAGGTAAAACGTGGCACTGGAATGCCATCAGGCCTGGCGTGGTGGGTAGCGCGGTGCCGGGCAATACCATGAATCTTGCCCTGAGTATCGCCCTGTACGCCTCGCTGTGCCGGGCTCTGAATCTGCCGCTGCGTTTTCCCGGCTCGCCACAGACCTGGCACAGCATCGTCGATTTCACGGATGCCGGATTGTTGGCAGAAGCGACACTGTGGGCAGCCACCTCCCCCGAGGCGCAGAATCAGGCTTTCAACGTCAATAACGGTGACGTCTGGCGCTGGAGCGAACTATGGCCGCTGATCGCACGCTGGTTCGCACTGGAGGTCGCCCCGCCGGTCAGGCTCTCCTTTCAGCAGTTATTTAAGGACTATGGCGCGCAATGGCGCGACCTTGCCGGACAGCGGTTGGTGGAGCCGGAACTTTTACGGTTAAGCGACGGCAATTTTGCCGATTTCGTCTTTAGCTGGAATGACGACATGTTTGGCGATGGCAGTAAGCTGCGCCGGGCGGGCTTCCCTCGGATGCAGGCAACCGACGAAATGTTTTTCAGTCTGTTCACGCAGCTGAGAGAGGCACGTATTATCCCCTGAAAGCGCGTGGCGCTGAAATAAAAACCGCAGCGCGCCGGCCTGTGCCGGAGAACGGTCACCGGGGGAGGTTGCGCGCGACGCTCTCCCGGCACCAGCCGGTGAAGGGGCAGATTACCGGCTTAGTCCCGATGTTTTCCCGGCATCATTCGCAGTATTCAGGGTAAATCCCCTTAAACTCCAGCGCCGCGTAAGTGATTACGATGAGCAGTAATACCAGCCAGTGCAGTGCTATCTGACGACCTGAATATTTTCTCAATTTTATCGCTTAATGGTCATTCAGGCCATGGCCTGACCGGCGAGAGAACCGGCCCCCATGGATAAAGCCATGGCCATTGCGCTCCAGAAAGTGATTCTGATTATTGCCTTCATCGGTGACGCATGGCCCGCAGTCGATGAGATATAGCCAAGAATAACCAGCGAAAAAAGCGTGGAGAGAATAACGAACGGAAAAACCAGCGTTGCCGGCGCTAGCCATGCGATGATGACCGGCAACAGCGCGCCGGCGGAAAAGCTGAACGCTGAAAACATCGCGGCCTGCAGCGGCTGCGCCGAATTTGTCTCCGTCAGCCCCAGCTCTTCCCGGGCATGAGCGTCCAGCGCATCCTTCGCCATAAGCTGTTCCGCGACCCGGTATGCCAGAGCCGACTCCAGTCCGCGCTGCCTGTACAGCGAAGCCAGTTCCTGCACCTCTTCCTCATAATTTGCCGCCAGCTCTCTTTTCTCCTGACTGAGCGCCGCGTGTTCGCTATCCGCCTGCGATGAGACGGAAACATATTCGCCGGTTGCCATCGACATGGCGCCCGCAACCAGCCCAGCCACGCCGGCGAGTAAAATACCCGACGGCGAAGTGCCCGCTGCGGCGACCCCGAGCACCAGACTGGCGGTCGACACGATGCCATCGTTCGCCCCCAGCACTGCCGCTCTCAGCCACCCTACTTTGCCGATACTGTGTCGTTCCAGATGCATAGTGGTTTTCCTTTCGATCGGGAAATGAGTCATCCTGGCATGACAGATATATAAAAACCGCCTCACTCATAACTTATTCTTTTATCATTAACCTTCCATTAAGATTACGCCAGTATAATCCAGTGCCTGAGGTGAATTATTTAAACGGACAGTTTTATGCGAAATGATAATGGGTATCATGAACGTTCAGCCACCGCACAAAAAAGCACATTAATCAGCGCCGCGGTAAATATTATTTTGTCGTTCATGCAAATTCTTAGCGGTATATTTTCTGGCTCTCAGGGTTTAATTGCTGATGGTATTCATTCTCTTTCTGATTTAGTGGCAGATGTGGTGGTGCTGCTGGCAAATAAAAAGAGCCGTAAACCCTCGGACAGCGACCACCATTACGGCCACTGGCGATACGAGAACGGTGCGTCAATGATTCTCGGAATGATGCTGGTCGCCGTGGGCGTCGGTATGCTGTGGTCGGCTGCGGGAAAATTGCTGCACCCTGCATCACTCTCTGAGGTACATGTGACCGCGCTGTGGGTCGCGCTTGCCGCGCTCGCTATTAAGGAAACGCTGTTCCGCTATATGCGCAGGGTAGCCATCCGTCTCCAGTCCTCTCTGCTGATGGCCAATGCATGGCATGCCCGTTCAGATGCCGCTTCATCGGTTGTTGTCGCGATTGGTATTACCGGGACGCTGGCCGGCTACCCCTGGTTTGATCCGGCGGCGGCTTTTGTGGTCGGATTGCTGATACTGCGCATGGGCTACTCTTTCGCCGCTGACGCGATGCACGATCTGATGGACCGCGCGGTGGATACCGACAAGGAACATGCAATCAAAGCGCTTCTTCTGTCAACGCCGGGGGTCGCCGGGCTTCACGATCTGAAAACGCGAAAAGTGGGAGATCTTATCCTCGTCGATGTGCATCTGGAAGTGCCGGAGCATCTCTCCGTCCGGGATGGCCATGACATTGCGGTGGCGGCTCGGGAACGGGTTTTACACAAGCACGGGGTACTGAATGTCATGGTTCATATTGATCCATGTTCAGTCGCAACGTGACATCGCGGGGTGTAGACGCAGGCTCGCTCAGGTCTGCTCCTCGCACCGCCTTTCCGAGGCGTGTGGCGCAGGCTCCTGGGGTATCTGAATCCGCTGCACAGAAATCCCGTCAGCGCCGTTAACTTACCGCTCAGGACTTTTGCTCATCCGGGATTTCATGGCGCGGCATGGGGGTGCCTGGACATTGCTGTCGTTCGCCATTTGCATAAGGATAATCCTCTTGTCGCGAGGCGATCAGCAAGCGCAGGGTCTGTATAGAAATGGCCGCGCCAACTGTAGACAGCGCGCCCGCGATTAATGCGTATAACAAATCGCCCAGACACCAACAGTCCCACGCAATAAAAAAATTAATTGGGACAATAAATATAAACTGAACCACAGCCATTACAAATATAGAAATATGAACACCTGAAATCATAATTCATTATCTGTTTATTATCTTTAATGGTTGACTTAAATAACCGCAGCTCAACCCTACGGACATAGTCAAAAGCCACCATTTAAATTCATAGAGAATAGCAAACAATAATTATTATAATGACAGATTTATTTTTGTGATGACAACCTGTAATTTGCGAAACGACCGTTCGATAAATACGAATCAGAAGACCCGCAGGCAGACCGGGCAATATCTGCCCGATCTGATCACTCAGTGTGACAATGCAAATTCGATGGCCCGACGGACGGTGACTACCTGCGCCCGGGTACACTCCTGCGGAGACGTTTTCGCGCTATCGGGATAGACTTCGGTTGTGGTGGTAAACGGCGCGCCGGTCATGGTCGAGCACAGGTGCCAGGCATTATTGTCATACTCAACAATCCCCTGGCCGATGACCGGATAACCGAGCACGGTCTCGCCGGGCAGCGACGGAGCAATGTGCGTCACCTGCGCAACTGCGGAAATCAACGCACTCTGGAAATCCAGCCTTGAATTACGCTCGTCGCTAACCAGATAGAAACCGTCAGGAATATTCTCCGGTTTATACGCCACGCCGTCTCTGGCAGCCCGCGCGGGGCTGAACTCGCTTTCGTCCGTATCGGTCGTTTCATGCAAATCAACGTGAACGGCGAACCGACCTTTCAACGGCGAAATGAGCCTCATCAATGCCTGGGACTCCTCCGCTGCGCCCTCCGGGAAAAATTGCCGGTTAGGATCGACGGCATCGTAGTTCCAACGGGAAATACGCTCATAGGCCCAGGGACTGACGCAGGGAGCAACCAGTAGATTGATTTTTCCCGCATACTCATCCTGATATTCCGTCAAAAACGTCAGGGCGCCCATCACGCCGCTGGTTTCATAACCGTGGACGCCGCCCGTCACGAGCGCCACCGGCAGAGTATCGTCCCAGTTTTTTGATTTTACCGCTCTCAACGGGTAAACATCATCGGCGTAACGCAATTCGCCATACTGAATGACATCGAAGCGGTGCTTCAGGCCATCGAGGACATCTGACACATCGCGCTGATAGCTCCTGGATCGCGTCTGGTTCTGCCGCCACTGCTGTATTTCGTCTGCTGTCCAGGGTTGCCCCGGGGTACCGATTGGATAAAACTGATTCAGGGTCATATTTCACTCAGAGAATAAAAGAGAGTATCGGGTGCGGGAAGAGAGGTATGCAGCGCACCTTCCGGAACCGTCGATGAAAACATCTCGGGCAATCAGGCCGTTGGCTAATTGCGCCATCTCTGAATTAAAGCACAGATCGCCGCAAGGACAACAGCGGCTGAAGGCAGGTCAACAGGCGATTTTCCGCCAAAGCAGGATCAATACGGAGGCGGACGCTGTTCCTGCCGCCCGGAAAGCTGTGGCCTGGGGCAACCCGCCTTCGTATCAACAGCAGGTAAACTAACCGTGGAGCGAGAGCCCTTTGATCACTTTATCCACCTTTTTTTTCGGGCCACGGATCCCCAGCCCGACCAGATCCAGATTCTCCGCATCGGCGGCCATAAATACCTCACGATTGGCCTCATCATACCCGGTAGCAAACATGGCGTGGATGTAGGGAATGATGGTCACCTCCCGCTCAAGCGCTTTGCGATGCACGACCTGCAGTTTTTCCAGCCCGCCCTCAAAGATCAGCATGGGCTGGCCAGACATATTGCCATATTGCCGGCCCAGTGCATCGATATAGGGCTGGCCGAGGATCTCGGGCGCCGCAGAGGCAATCCCCGTCGCCAGAAATGCCACCACGTTCAGTCGCTGCCATGTCGCTAAATCATCGCGCACGATATAGGCAATCTTAGTGTCAAACGTCATCAAAATACTCCTGTCTGTACCGCGAAAAGGCTATCTTCACGCAGGAACGGGGCATCAGGATAGAACGTTTGAGCAGCGGCTCTGAAAGGCAACCGGAGACATCCGGTAGGCGCGTCGGAACCAGCGACCTAAATGGCTTTGATCGGCAAAACCGGTCTCTGCCGCAACCTGCGACACAGCTAGGCCTCCAGCCAGCAGTCGTCGCGCGGTGCGCAGGCGCAGCCTGACCAGATACGCATGGGGCGTCTGTCCGAAGGCCGCCTTGAATTGCCGGCTCAGGCGGAACCGGTCGATACCGCTGATCTCGGCCAGCTCATCGAGGCCGGTATTGCAGGCAAGATGGTCGTGCAGATACTCACGGACCCTGTTCATCCTGACCAGGGAATCGGTCATCGCCGTTGCTGGCTTTACGGCAACGTGCGGCGTCAGATGCGCCACCAGACGATCGAGGCTCTCATCACACGCCAGCCGACCTTCCCCATAATGAATGGCCGCAAACGCCTGCGAGATGGCCACGATCAATTCGCGATCGGCGGTCAGCGTATGGCGAAAAGCGGCCTCCACCAGAGAAATATCGCCCATGCCGCGCTGATCCAGACTGTCGGACATCCAGCGCTGCGGGATGTAGAGCATGGCATAGGTGAATCCACTGGGCTGCGGGGCATGGCCATCATGCGCTGCGCCCGGCTCAATAAGGATCGCGTTTCCCGGCGTACTGGTATGCACCGCGCGGTGGCAGCTAAAGCGCTGGGAACCCTGTAACGTCACCCCTACCAGCAGCTCCTCGTGGTCATGGCTGTCGTAAGCATGGCCTTTAAAGTGCGCGTTGACGCTTTCAATCCCCGTCGCGGTATCCCGGCGAAAGTCGATCCAATCGCCGGATGTCGCCGGCGGCGTTTTTTCTGACATCATCACACTCTGACAACGTTGGCGAGACAATAAGCTTAACAGGGAACTGCGCGGCGAATTGGCCTAAAATGCGCCACATATTATCGGGGATCGGCGGCGCATCGCACCAGTCAGTCGCTCCCGGACGGGGGCGCCGGCGCCCCGTTTCAATCAATTTATTTGATGCATTATGTTAAACAAACGTGATTTATTCTCCTCAGGGAATACGTAAAGTAGTGATTATGCCCAACGAGAACCGGCAGGATTATCGAGGCCGGCGCCCGTCTACTGAACATTTCCCTGCAAACCAGGATAAAGACGTCATGAAAAAGATTGGATTTTTGTCATTCGGTCACTGGACGCCATCGCCGCAGTCCGCTACCCGCTCTGCCGCTGACGCGTTGTTGCAATCCATCGATCTGGCGGTGGCCGCTGAAGAGCTGGGCGCTGACGGCGCCTGGTTCAGAGTGCATCACTTTGCCCGTCAGCTCAGCTCGCCGTTTCCCCTGCTGGCGGCGATCGGCGCCAGAACCCGGCGTATTGAGATAGGAACCGGCGTTATCGATATGCGCTATGAAAACCCGCTGTACATGGCCGAAGATGCCGGCGCCGCGGATTTGATCTCCGGCGGGCGCCTGCAGCTGGGTATCAGCCGGGGCTCCCCAGAGCAGGTCATCGATGGCTGGCGCTATTTCGGTTACGTCCCTGGCGAAGGGGAAAATGAATCCGATATGGCGCGCCGGCATACTGAGGTGTTGCTGGACGTCCTGCGCGGCGAAGGCTTTGCGAAGCCCAATCCGCAGCCGATGTTCCCGAACCCGCCGGGTCTGCTGCGCCCGGAACCGCATTCCGCGGGTCTGCGCGACCGCATCTGGTGGGGCGCCGGTTCGAATGCGACGGCGGAGTGGGCCGCCAGACTGGGGATGAACCTGCAAAGCTCGACCTTAAAAGACGATGAAACCGGCGAACCGTTCCATATTCAACAGGCAAAACAGATCCGTGCCTATCGCGACGCCTGGGCGCAGGCCGGGCATACGCGGACGCCGCGCGTCTCGGTTAGCCGCAGCATTTTTGCCCTGATGGACGATCGGGACCGGCGCTATTTTGGCTCCAGCCATGACGACAGCGATAAAGTCGGTTTCCTCGATGAGAAGACCCGCGCAATTTTTGGTCGCAGCTACGCCGCCGAACCGGACAAGCTGATTGCCCAGCTGCAGCAGGATGAGGCGATTGCCGAGGCGGATACGCTGATGCTGACCGTGCCGAACCAGCTCGGCGTCGATTACAACGTGCACGTCATCGAGTCCATCCTGCGGCATGTGGCGCCGGCAATGGGCTGGCGCGACAAATAAATTTGCCCTCTCCACGCCCTGCCCGCCGCCGGCTGGCGGGGCACATGGCCCGGTGCAGACCGCCGGGATGAATTATGGGCGGAGTGGCGGCTGAAGCTGATAGATCCACGCGGTCACGCGCTGCGCCTCTACCGTCGTCACCTCCACCGCCACGCGGTCGTAGCCCGCTTCGAACTCATCCAGCATCGGCCAGTGCGCGGCAAGTTTATCCGATGTAAAGAGATAGCCGTCGACCCGGGGACCGTTTTTATCAAGGACGATACCCGGGAAGTCGGCAGCGGCTCCCCAGCCGCGCGCATAAAACGTGCCGTGCACCCACCCCGGCAGCCACTCGCCGCCGATAGTTTCCAGAATGGGGGCATTTTCCTGGCCCGGACGCAGCGTGCCGTAAACAAATAAGCGTTCCATGATTCCTCGTCGCAAAGTCACTCATGCCCGACGGGCGGTGAAAAGGTTCAAAATACGAGGGAACACGGCGCTTAGCAAGATGCGGGAAACGCGGATAATCCGCGGCAGAGAATGCATTAATTTTTCTGTAGTGTTTTTCAACCGCTTAGCAGATGGAGCGACTTTCCGGGTTGCCGATTCACCATCAGTAGAGTATGCCTGGAGTGTCTTATACCCTCAACCTCACTCACCATCCTATCGGAGGCTTTACATGAGCAAACTAGGGATTAATGGCTTTGGTCGTATCGGACGTCTGGTATTACGCCGTTTACTGGAAGTGAACAGCCCGCTTGAAGTGGTGGCGATCAACGATCTGACCTCACCGAAAGTGCTGGCCTATTTGTTAAAACATGATTCTAACTACGGGCCGTTCCCGTGGAGCGTTGATTTTACCGAAGATGCGCTCATCGTGAACGGCAAAAAAATTACCGTCTATGCCGAGAAAGAGGCCCGGCATATTCCGTGGAAAGCGGTGGGTGCAGAACTGATTGTCGAGTGTACCGGCTTCTACACATCAACCGAGAAGGCGCAGGCGCACCTCGATGCCGGGGCGAAAAAAGTCCTGATCTCCGCTCCTGCCGGTGACATGAAGACCATCGTCTATAACGTCAACGACGATACCCTGACCGCCGATGACACCATCATTTCCGTCGCCTCCTGTACCACCAACTGCCTGGCACCGATGGCCAAAGTGCTCAACGACGCCTTCGGCATTAAGCTCGGCACCATGACCACTATTCATGCCTACACCGGCACGCAGTCGCTGGTTGACGGCCCGCGGGGGAAAGATTTACGCGCCTCGCGCGCGGCGGCAGAAAATATCATCCCGCACACCACCGGGGCGGCGAAAGCCATCGGGCTGGTTATTCCTGCGCTCAGCGGCAAGCTGAAGGGTCACGCCCAGCGCGTGCCGACCAAAACCGGCTCAGTCACCGAACTGGTCTCCATCCTGGAGAAAAAAGTCACCGCCGATGAGGTCAACCAGGCGATGAAAAAAGCGGCGGAGAACAACGAATCCTTCGGCTACACCGAAGAAGAGATCGTCTCTTCCGACATTATCGGCAGCCATTTCGGCTCTGTTTACGATGCCACCCAGCTTGAAGTCGCCGAAGCCGGCGATGTTCAGCTGGTCAAAACCGTCGCCTGGTACGATAACGAGTACGGTTTTGTCACCCAGCTCATCCGCGTACTGGATAAATTTGCCCGCTAGCCATCGCGGCGACGAAAAAAAGCGGATAGCCCGGCTATCCGCTTGTCGCCCGGCCGGAACCGGCGCTGGCGACTACCGCGCTGACGACTGTAAATAGACGACCTGGGTCTGCAGATACTCATTCAGCCCATGACGACCGTCGGCACCGCCGATACCTGATTTTCGCCATCCGGCATGGAAGCCCTGCATCGCTTCAAAGTTCTCGCGGTTAATGTAGGTTTCACCGAACTTCAGCCCCTTTATCGCCTTCATCGCCACATTCAGATCCCGGGTATAGATCGAGGAGGTCAGGCCATAGTCGCTGTCATTGGCCATCGCCAGCGCCTCATCCAGGGTGTCAAACGCCACCACCGGCAGCACCGGGCCAAACGTCTCTTCATGAATGATGTCCATCTCCTGGCGTACGTCCAGCAGCAGCGTCGGCGGATAGAAATAGCCGCGGCCCGCTACCGCATTGCCGCCCAGCGCCAGACGCGCCCCCTGCGCTAACGCTTTGGCGACTTTCTGCTCGACGCGTTCCCGCGCGGCGGCGTTGATCAACGGCCCCATGGCGATATCGTCCCGGGTAGCCGGGTCGCCAAACTGTACCACCTTTAAAGCTTCGCCCAGGCGATTTACAAATCGATCGTAAATGCCTTTTTGTACGTAGACCCGCTCCACGCAGTTACATACCTGCCCGCTGTTAATGACCCGGGAATCCACCACCGCTTTTACCGCCAGCTCAAGGTCGGCATCATCCATCACGATGGCTGGCGCCTTGCCGCCCAGCTCAAGGCACACTTTAGTGATGTTCTTCGCCGCGGCGGCCATAATCTTCTCGCCCGCGCCGACGCTGCCGGTCATGCTGACCATCGCCACTTTGGGATTGGCCGCCAGCTCGTGACCAACGGTTTCACCGCGGCCCAGCACCAGATTAAATACCCCTTTCGGCAGACCGATGTCATCGACAATCTGCGCAAACGCGACGGCATTGTTGGGGGTAAATTCGCTGGGTTTAATGACGATGGTGTTACCGGTAATTAACGCTGGCGCCAGCTTGCGGGCGATCAGGAAGAACGGGAAGTTCCACGGCAGGATTCCGGTGGTGACGCCCAGCGCGCGTTTGAAGACGAGGATGTTTTCTCCTGGCCGATCGCTCTGGACGATTTCGCCTTCATAGCGACGCGCCCACTCGGCCATATAGTCAAGATAATCGGCGGTAAATGAGACCTCCACCGCCGCCAGCTGCTGGATTTTGCCCCCTTCCGCCACGATCAGCGCGGCAATCTCCTGCGCGCGCTGGCGAATGCCGACGGCAATTTTCCGCAGCCAGCCCGCGCGCTCAATCGCCGGCAGCGCCTCCCAGGCAGGCTGCGCGCGCTCTGCCGCCTCAATAGCCCGCCGGGCATCCTCAGCCGTGCCATCGGGAATACGGGAAAGCAGCGCTTCCGTTGCCGGGTTGAGTACATCGATCCAGGCGTCGCCGCGCCCAACCACAAACTGACCATCAATATACATCGGGTGCTGAACGGGTGCTGTCATGGCCTGCTCCTGTAGATTTAGTGTTTTTAACAAGTAACTTATTTGTTAAAAATCTACCCACACGCCGCGCTAAGAGCAGACGGTCAGCATAATTTTGTGAAACAGCTCATGAAAACGCGCCAACATCACGCCGATGAAGTTACATACTGGCAACAAAAATTGCCCGTTTGCGAAAAACGCGCCGCAAACGGGCAACGCTCAGCCGGGCGCGCGGGCGTTCAGCGCTTCACCCAGCAGGTTGTCTTCACTCAAGCGTTGTCCGGCTTCGAGGATCCGGGCGGGGATATCTACATGGACGATAAAATCTTTTCCGCGCGGGCCGTATCCCTGGGGCGCATCCAGCAACCGCGGCAGCTCGCCAAGAATCAGCGACAGGTAGCGTCCGACCGGCCACAGCCCGGCAGCGTCACCGCGAAACGCCAGCCCGTTCGCCGTATTGTCCAGCAGCGGCGCGCAGCCCGGCGTGCTGTACCACTGCGGCACGACCGCCTCGCCCTGCCAGACCCGGGCAAAGGTCGCCATAGTTCGCCGCTGCATCGTCGGATCCTGGAGCACCACGCCAGCGCGGGGAGCGATTCCCGTCGCCGCCAGCATCTCGCGGGTAAAGCGCGCGTTCTCACCGCAGTTGGTGGAACGATCCTCAACCACGATCCTGTCGCGGGGGATATGCCAGAAACGGTGGGCGATATCGGCGAGGATATGCGCCTCCGGGCGCCCGTCGACCGGCAGCGACCGATAGCGCGGATCGTTGCGTACCGCGTCGTAGAGAAAGACCGTGGAGTGGCCAATCCCGCCGCTAATCAGCAGCGGGACCCCGGCGTCAGCCGCCAGCCGACAGGCGGCATCAATGGTCGGGATCACCGCATTGCCCGCCAGCACCACAATATCCACCGCCGGCATCGGCGCCTGTGCGGTAAAATCATCCAGCGCCAGCCACTGGCCCAGGCGGTTGGCCGCCGCCAGCGTTGCATCCGGCAGGGATGGGAACTGCTCACTCATACTCGCTCCTTTCATGCCATCTCATCCATCAAGGACGTCCGGCCCTATCATAACCCCTCACCCACAGCGCCGGCGAATAAACGGAAAGGCGTGACTAAAAAGCACCCATGCTAGCTAAAAACGAATGGCTTGCGCCTGAATCATCACCGCAATGATGCCATTAACGCGCGCAGAGGCTCACGCATCATCATGTTGGCCACCTGAAAATCGATAAAAGGCGCGGAGGACGGCAGCGGACGACCGGGTAGCGGCGTATCGGGCAGGAACGGCGGGCCTGTCAGCCGCCGCCATCTTCTGCGGCGGCTGATGAAACTCGCCAGGTTATGCTTTGCTAAAATGACGCCGACAGCAGACCCGCGGCTGTCGGCATTCGGTCAGGCGTTCAGCTTCTCCAGCTGCGTTTGCCCTTCCCGCTTCTGTTTTATCTTCCAGAACAGCCATAGCGCCACAAACCACAGCGGCGTCGCCATCAGCGCTTTCAGCGTATCCGGATCGAAGATCATGATAAAAATCGAGAAGGCGAAAAACAGCAGGCTGATCCAGCTCATGACAACCCCCGCCGGCATCTTAAAGGTCGATTGTTCATGCAGATCCGGACGCTTGTGGCGATACACCAGATAAGCCACCAGAATCATCCCCCAGCTGAATACCACCATAATCGCCGCCAGCGTCGACACAATGGTGAACAGCGTCATCACGTTCGGCACCAGGAACAGCAGCAGCGTGCCGCTGAGCATGCAGAAGCAGGAGAACAGCAGGCTACGCACCGGAATACGCGTGGTGCGCGACAGAATGCGGAACTGGCCGTGGGCATGTTTCTCTACCGACAGGCCGTACAGCATGCGGGTACTGGAGTAGACGCCGCTGTTGGCCGATGACATCGCCGAGGTCAGCGCGACAAAGTTAATCACCGCCGCCGCCGCAGGCAGCCCGGCATTAGCAAACAGCGTGACGAAGGGGCTGGCATCCGGCGAGACGCCAGGCCAGGAAGCCACGGCAATAATCACCACCATCGAGAGCAGATAAAAAATGATAATCCGCAGCGGCAGCGCGTTGATCGCCTTCGGCAAAATCTTCTGCGGATCGCGGGTTTCGGCGGTCATCGTGCCGAGCAGCTCAATTCCGGTAAAGGAGAAGATCGCTATCTGGAAACCGGCAAAGAAGCCGGTGACGCCGTGCGGCATAAACACCGTCGGGTCGGTGATATGGTGCAGCGAAGTTTTCACGCCATCAGGCGAAGTCCAGCCGGTCGCCACCATCCACGCGCCGGTGAGAATCAGCGCAATAATGGTAATGACCTTGATCAGCGCAAACCAGAATTCGGCCTCGCCGAACATTTTGACCGACAGCAAATTGAACAGGAACAGAATGCCGAGGGTGCTGAGCGCCGGCACCCAGGCTGACATCTCCGGAAACCAGTACTGCATATAGCTACCGCACACCACCACATCGGCGATACAGGTCACCACCCAGCTCAGCCAGTAGGTCCAGCCTAAATAGAAGCTGGCCTGCGGACCGAGATAATCGCCGACGAAATCGGCGAAAGAGCGGTAATCAAGCCGGGTGAGCAGCACCTCGCCCATAGCCCGCATCACCATATAGGTAAAAAAACCCACCAGGACATAAATCACGAGGATCGAGGTCCCCGCCACCGCAATATTTCTTCCCGCCCCCATGAACAGGCCGGTGCCGATAGCGCCGCCCAGCGCAATCATCTGAATGTGCCGGGCGCCAAGGCCGCGTTTGAGCTGCGACGGGCACTCCCCGTCGATGGCAGGATTCACCTGCCCCTCGCGTTGATGTTGAGTCATGTCGATTCCTTCAAGCAGGCAAAGAAAGGCATGGCGCGGCTGGCTTCAGCAACAAACCGGCGCGTTGCCCGGTTGCCACTCCCGCATTCGGAAATAAGATGTACGGCGCGTGAGCCTGAACAACCCACGTTTTATCCGGCTGGCGGGCAATTTCATACCCGGCAGGCAGCGCGGTGAAGTTGTCAATTTTCGGGTCAAGGTTGAGCGTAAAATCGCTGTCGCTCTTGATGATGCTCTCCTGCACCAGAAAATAGTCCGCCGGCGCTTTGTCCCGCGCAGGCAGCGCAGCGTCGGCAATCAGTGCGCGCACCGCGGCGTCGGTCCCGGCAAACAGACGGAGGTCGTTTTCGCCAAAAGCCATCACTTTGCCCAGCTCCAGGGTGGCACTTTGCGCGCCGAATTTTTCGCTGGTGTAGTGCGTAAAGGTGCCGCCAGGTTCGGTATGACGCACGATGGCATCCATAGCGCTGGCCTGCAGCAGCGCGTAAAACCCGGCGTCATACTCTCCCTCGCGGGCCGGGAGCAGCGCAAACTGGCGGTAGCGCGAACCGCGTATCGCGGTATGCAAATCCAGATGTAGCCGACGCGCGTGGCCCTGGCGATCCGCGGTCGCAAAGAAGGCCGCGACCGCCCCCTCCAGCTCCGCCGCGCGCCGGGACTCATTCCCCGGTGCCACGGCGAGATGCCGCCCGCCAAACAGGCGGTTGAGGTCGTTATGCAAATAGCGGCGACCGGCGCGAATGGCCGGCAGATTGCCGAACACCAGCAGCAGCGCATGGCTGAGCGGCTGTTTACCCTCGCTCAACGCCTGCATGATCTGCAGCAGGATCTCAATCGGCGCGGTTTCGTTGCCATGGATCCCCGCTGACACTACCGTAGCCTGGGTCCATGGCGTCTGCGGCAGCAGTTGCAGCACGCCATCGGCTAACCAGCTTGCCTCCATCGCCGCCGGAAAAGGCCAGCGGCTCAGCTTGCACTGGAGTAAATCATTGACTGTTTTTTCCATTCCCGGTCCCTTAGCGCTGGAAGTCATAGACCGAACCCAGACCTAAAATCTGCGTCAGTTCATCAAGGGCCTGGTAAACCTCGCTCAACAGCTGCGGGTCGCCGAGGTCACGGGCATGCAGACGGTCGCGGTAATGTTTTTCAACCCAGCCGGTCAACTGCTGATAGCGTTCGTCATTCATCAGGCTACGCGGATTCACCGCCGCCAGTTCGTCATGATTCAGCACGACGCGCAGGCGCAGGCACGCCGGGCCGCCGCCGTTACGCATGCTTTCACGCAGATCAAAGACCGCCACCTCGTTGATCGGCGAAGCGCCGCTGCTGACCAGTTCACTCAGGTACTGCCAGACATTACTGCGCTGGCGACACTCTTCCGGCACCACGATCAGCATCGTGCCATCCGCTTTACTGAGCAGCTGACTGTTGAACAGATAGGAGGCCACGGTATCATCGAGACTGACCTGCGCCTGGGGCACTTCGACGCTGGTAAACGGGATATCCAGCCGCGCGGTTTTTTCCCGCAGCGTGTCCAGCACCGCCTGCTGATTTAAAAAAGCATGCTGATGATGGAACAGCACGTGGCGGTTGCTGACCGAAATCACATCGTTATGGAACACCCCGTGGTCGATGGCCGCCGGATCCTGCTGGGCGAATACGGTATATTCCGGGTTCAGCCGATGCAGACGCGCAATCGCCTGGCTGGCTTCGAGGGTCTGACGGGCCGGATATTTCGCCGGCGCCACGCCGCCGCTGGCGCGCTTACCGTAGACAAAAAACTGTACCCCCTGGCGGTCATAGTCGGTGCAAAAGCGGTTATGGTTCGCCGCCCCTTCGTCGCCTAAATCGCCATGCTGCGCCAGCGCGTCGTGGTGGCTAAAACGGGTCTCATCGGCAAAGGTGGCGCGCAGAATCGACGCGGTCGTCGGCGCCTCCTGAGAACGATGCAGCTTGTTGTTCAGGTTGGCGACCGTGAAATGCAGCTTTCCGTCGGCGCTGTCGGCAGAAGGCGATACCGTGGCGGCGTTGGCGGTCCACATCGACGACGCGGAGCTAAATGCGGACAGCAGATGCGGCGCCTCGACGGCGGCCTGCTGAATCACCTGCCCATCGCTCCCCTGAAAGCCCAGTCCGCGCAGAGCGGAAATATTTGGCCGCGGCTGCGGCGGTAAAATGCCCTGAACGAAGCCTTTGTCGGCCAGGGTTTTCATTTTAAACAGCCCCTGCAGCGCCGCTTTCTTCGGGTTGGATAAGCCGTCGCGGTTGTTTTGCGAGGCTTCGTTGCCGACCGAAAGACCGGCGTAATGGTGCGTCGGCCCAACCAGGCCATCAAAATTAGCTTCAAAACCAGACATGGTGTCCTCACAGAATCCGTTATCAGAATGACAGGCCGGGCGAGAGGGTCGCCGGCAGCGTCAGCGTTTCGCTGACCAGGGAGGCCATTGGCCACGCGCAGTAATCGGCGGCATACCACGCCGAAGCGCGATGGTTGCCGGACGCTCCCACGCCGCCAAAAGGCGCTTTACTGGAGGCGCCGGTTAGCGGCTTGTTCCAGTTAACGATTCCGGCGCGTGCCTCGTCGGCAAACTGCTCAAACAGCGCCGGGTCGGCGGAAATGAGCCCCGCGGCCAGCCCATAACGGGTGTGGTTGGCAATGCGGATCGCCTCATCAAAGGTGTCATAGCGGATCACGGTCAACAGCGGACCAAAGTACTCTTCATCGGGAACATCCAGGCCGGTCACATCAATAATACCCGGCGTTAAGAGCGTGGAGCGCGGGTCCGGCTGATGCAGGCGTAGCAGGACGTTGCCGCCCAGTTCTTCCAGTTTGTCCTGCGCCGCCAGCATCCCCTGCGCCGCCTGAAGAGAGATAACCCCTCCCATAAACGGCTGTGGTTCGGCGTCCCATTTTCCGCTGCGGATCCTCGCGCTGGCCTCAACCAGACGCTGCAGCAGCGCATCGCCTTCGGCGCCGCGTTTGACCAGCAGCCGGCGCGCGCAGGTGCAGCGCTGTCCGGCGGAGATAAAGGCGGATTGAATAATCACATTCAGCGCCGCATCGCTGTCGGTCACATCGGCGACGATCAGCGCGTTATTGCCGCCCATCTCCAGCGCCAGCATTTTCTCCGGCTGACCGCTGAGGTAGCGATGGAAATGGAATCCGGTAGAGGCGCTGCCGGTAAACAGCACGCCGTCGATATCCCGGTTTTCCAGCAACGCCTGGCCGGTCTCTTTCCCCCCCTGAATCAGGTTGATAACGCCGTCCGGGATCCCGGCCTGCAGCCACAGCTTCACCGTCAGTTCGGCGGTGGCGGGCGTCAGTTCGCTCGGCTTAAACACCACGGTATTCCCGGCAATCAGCGCCGGAATAATGTGTCCGTTCGGCAGGTGACCGGGAAAATTGTAGGGGCCAAAAACGGCCATCACGCCGTGCGGCTTATGGCGCAGCAGCGCTTTACCGTCCGGCATCGCGGTTTCGCGCTGGCCGGTACGCTCGCTGTAGGCTTCTATCGAGATGCCCGCTTTCCCCATCATCGCCTGCACTTCGGTGCGGGTTTCCCACAGCGGCTTGCTGGTTTCCCGGGAGATAAGCGTCGCCAGCGCCTCTTTTTGCGCTTCCAGCAGGGCGGCAAACCGCTGAACGCAGGCGATGCGCTCCGCCAGCGGTCGGTGGGACCAGGCATAGAATGCGCCGCGCGCTGCCGCGCAGGCGGCCTGCACCTCCGCCGCACCGGCGCTGGGCGCCTGCCACAGGACGGATTGATCTTCCGGAGCCAGTTTGGTCAGCGTTGCGCCGCTCCCCTGCTGCCACTGCCCTGCGATTAACTGTGCATTTATCGCCATGATATTCTTGCCTCCGGATGTAAAGTCACCGCATGAACCCGGTCGGTTTCATTCACCGCCAGTGCGTCCAGCGCGGCCTGATTAAGTTGCGATTGATCGTCCGGCGATATCAATACCGCACGGAACTGTTCGAACTGGTTGTTGGCGACGATAAGCGGCGACGACCGCTCCGTCATCAGCTGCATGGCCGGAATAAACTGGCTCTCGCTGATTGCCCTGATGGCGTCGGTTTCAGCTTCCAGTACCGGGCCGGCATCAAAAATATCGACCGAACCGCGCCAGCTGAATCCCTCTTTCTCCAGAATCGCCCGCGCCGGCGAGGTATTGGCATGCACCTGGCCGATCGCTTCGCGGGCGTCATCCGGCAGCAGCGACACGTAAATCGGGTACGCCGGCATCAGTTCGGCAATAAAGGTTTTCATTCCCGTACCGGTCAGCCGGTCGGCATCGGCAAACGGAATGTCGAAAAAGTGATGGCCCAGCGCGTCCCAGAAGGGGGAGTTGCCCTGCTCATCGCTGCGCCCGCGTAATTCTGCAAACAGATGCGGTGAAAACAGCTCTCTGAAGGCGGCGATAAACAGGAAGCGCGCCTTCGACAGAAACAGACCATTACGGTTTTTCTGATATTCCGGGTCCAGGAACAGCGTGCACAGCTCGCTGTGTCCGGTGTGGTCGTAGCTGAGATTCAGCAATTCCTGATTTTTATAGACCCCCAGCTCTTTCGAGGCGCGGACGGTACGCTGCAGGCGAAAATTATAAAAGGGCTCGTCGAGGCCCACGGCGACTTCAATGGCGCTGACCCCCACGACCCGCGCCAGGCGGGTATCTTCCAGCACAAAGAGAAAGCCCTGCTGGCCGCGCGGCAGCTTACCGGCAAAGGTCTCGACGCTGCGCTGGATCCGCGCGGCCAGCCGCGCGGGGTCGTTGGGTAACGAGGTCATACCGACTCCCGCCCGCGACGCGAGGCGGATAATATCGTCGAGGTCATCTTCCCGAACGGGACGAAATAGCATCATAAACCGTCCCCCGATTAGCGCGTCAGGCGGGCGACGGCGCGTTCAAGGCGCACGAAAGCGTCCTCAATGTCCGCCAGCGGAATATTGAGCGCCGGTGCAAAGCGCAGGACATCCGGACCGGCAATCAGCGCAATGACGCCCTCTTCCGCGGCCAGATTGGTCAGGGTTTTAGCCTGGCCGCGCAGATGGCTGGCCAGCTCTGCGCCGATCAACAGCCCCTTACCGCGTACCGCGCTGAAGAGATCGTAGCGAGCGTTCAGCGCGTTCAGCTTCTCGACGATGAGGTCATGACGCCGGGCGACGCCGGCCAGCAGTGGGTCATCTAGCTGGGCCAGAACGGTGTTGGCGACCGTCGCCGCCAGCGGATTGCCGCCGAACGTGGTGCCGTGGGTGCCCGGCTGGAAAACCTGAGCCCAGGCCTCTTTGGCCAGCATCGCCCCAATCGGGAAACCGCCGCCGAGTCCTTTCGCGCTGGTGAGAATATCCGGAACCACGTTGTAGTGCTGGTAGGCATACAGCGTGCCGGTACGTCCGGCACCGGTCTGGACCTCATCAAAAATCAGCGCAGCATCGTGCTGGTCGCACAGTTCGCGCAGCGCCTGCAGGAACGCCGGGTCGGCAGGCATCACGCCGCCTTCGCCGATAATCGGCTCGACGATCACCGCGCAGGTGCGGTCCGATATTGCCGCTTTGACCGCCGCGATATCGTTATAGGGCAGATGGGTAATATCCTGCGGCAGCGGCGCATAATCGCATGAGTATTTCGGCTGCCCGCCGACCGTCACGGTAAACAGCGTGCGGCCGTGGAATGCATTCTGGAAGGCGATAATTTCGCTTTTGTCCGCGCCAGACTTATCGTGGGCATATTTACGCGCCAGTTTCAGCGCCGCTTCATTGGCTTCCGCCCCGGAGTTACAGAAGAACACCTTATCGGCAAAGGTCGATTCCACCAGCGTTTTCGCCAGCTGCAGCACCGGCTCATTGGTATAGCCGTTGCCGATATGCCAGAGGTTATCAAGCTGAGATTTCAGCGCCGCAACCAGCGCCGGATGGGTGTGCCCGAGAGAGTTAACGGCAATGCCACCCGCTAAATCGATATATTCTTTACCCTGCTGATCCCAGACTTTCGAGCCCGCCGCCTTCACTGGAATAAAGGGCGCAGGGGCAAAACAGGGAACCATGTAAGAATTAAAATCTTCACGAGTCATAGAGCCTGACATAACAATTCTCCGGAACGATTATTGGCATTATTCAGTGGGCCAATCATGGTGAGTCGACATTAACAATTCCCCGCTCCCTGTTTTACTGGCGAACGAGCCCGTTGCGATGAAGATATATTCACCACAATAAAACAAAGCCTTTTTATATTTATGGGTATTTGTTAACTCTCGGTTAATACCTTGTGCATTGCGTGCTCTCATGCTGGGCCCTGTCGCGTGACAAAGTCAATACCAGCACCATCATTTTATTCACTTTTTGAAGATCATCAAGATAATGATAAATATGAAAAAATTATTTTACTATTCACAATAGTGCATAAAATATGCATATAAATGCACAGCATGATCCCGTTTTTGGCTGCGTAGTTATGCAATCGAAAAACCAAATTTCTAACAAAAATTTAAAATTCGGAATACCCGTCAAATACCGGTTTATAAAATTGGTGATAACATTCATTGCACAGAGTTTACTGCTGTGTACCCTGAATCATTCGGGTTGCAGGAAGGCGGCGACGCAGGGGATCCCCAGGGCTTACTGAAGTGAATGACTGGGGTGAACGAGGAAAGCCAACGCTCATGCGGCTTGAAGTATGACGGGTAGAAATATTCCACGGTTTCACACGACATAAATAACACTAAGAACAGGACTCTTATGGAAAAGTTATCTTACGCATCTGAAAGTAGTACATCTCCATGGACAACCTACCTGCGCCAGATCGACCGCGTCGCGCCTTACCTGGGCGATCTCGCCTACTGGGTGGAAACTCTGCGTCACCCGAAACGCGCGCTGATTGTCGACATTCCGGTGCAGATGGATGATGGCACTATCCGTCACTTTGAAGGTTACCGCGTACAGCACAATCTATCGCGTGGACCGGGTAAAGGTGGTGTTCGCTACCATCCAGACGTTGACCTGAACGAAGTGATGGCGCTTTCTGCCTGGATGACCATTAAGTGCGCCGCGGTCAATATTCCTTACGGCGGCGCCAAAGGCGGCGTGCGCGTTGACCCGTTCAGCCTGTCAGAAGGCGAGCTGGAGCGTCTGACCCGCCGCTATACCAGCGAAATCGGTCTGATTATCGGGCCGCAGAAAGATATTCCGGCCCCGGACGTCGGCACCAACGGTAAAGTAATGGCGTGGATGATGGATACCTATTCCATGAACCATGGCACCACGATTACCGGCGTGGTGACCGGCAAGCCGATTCACCTCGGCGGTTCGCTGGGACGTGAAAAAGCGACCGGTCGCGGCGTCTTTATTACCGGCCGTGAAGTCGCCGGCCGTTCCGGAATTGAAATTGAAGGCGCGAAAGTGGCGCTGCAAGGTTTTGGTAACGTCGGTAGCGAAGCCGCTCGTCTGTTCGCCGAAGTAGGCGCGCGGATCGTGGTGATTCAGGACCACACCGCCACCCTGTATAACGAAGGGGGCATTGATATGGCCGCCCTGACCGCATGGCAGGCTGAGAAGAAGCAGATTGCCGGTTTCCCGGGCGCCCGTGAAATCGACAAAGATGCCTTCTGGACCACCCAGATGGACATTCTGATCCCCGCCGCGCTGGAAGGCCAGATCACGCGCGAGCGCGCAGAAAAACTGACCTGTAAGCTGGTGCTGGAAGGGGCGAACGGCCCGACCTATCCGGAAGCGGATGATGTCCTTGCCGAACGCGGTGTCGTCGTGGTTCCTGACGTTATCTGTAACGCCGGCGGCGTGACCGTCAGCTACTTTGAATGGGTCCAGGATATGGCGAGCTTCTTCTGGAGCGAAGAAGAGATCAACGCCAAGATGGACCGCATCATGACTGACGCGATCATTCACGTTTGCGAGAAGGCCGCAGACAAAGAGTGCTCTCTGCGTACCGCAGCCTATATCGTCGCCTGTGAACGCATTCTGATGGCGCGTAAAGATCGCGGTATCTACCCAGGCTAAGATGCAGCGCCCCCCGCCCGGGCTATCGCCCGGGCTTTTTTTTGTCCACGCCAGGCCATCCCACCGGTAGCGCCCTTCTCGGTTCGTTCTTCCCCCCTGCTAAGCGCACGTAGCGTTAACAACTTTTTAGCATCTGCCCTTGAATTTGGCTTTCCATCAGGAATAGAATCGTTAGAGCTCTAATGATTTTATCATGTACTGATGCGAAGAAGACTATGGATAACCGGCAGCTTACCTTTTCCCATCTGTTGTATCTCACGGCCCACCACTGGCGGCTGGCGGTCAATCGCCGCCTGAAAGACCTCGGTATGAGTCAGGCCAGCTGGGTCGCGGTTGCGGCCATTGCCCGCAACGCCGACCCGCTGTCGCAAATTGAGCTGGCCCAGGAGCTGGGCGTGGAAAGCGCCACCATCGTTCCGCTGGTCAATCGCCTTGTCGGGCTGGGGCTGGTCGAGCGCGTTATCACCGAGCGCGATAAACGCAAACGGCTGCTGGTCGCCACGGAAAAGGGTCTTGAGGTCTATCACCAGGTCAAAACCGTGGCGGACGCCCTGCGCGAAGAGATCCTCAGTTCCATCACCGCCGAGGAGCGCGAGCGCACTCAGCGGGTACTGGAAACCCTGCTGCGCGAGCTGGAGAAAAAATAATGCCGCGCCGCGAGAGTAATCCCTATCGCCCTCATGACTGGGCGCCGCACGAGAAACCCGCGCTGCTCGGCTCGCCGTCAACGCCGATTCACAGCCCCCCGAAACGCATCGCCTATGGCATCGTCGGGCTGCTGGTGTGCCTGACTGGCGCGCTGGGTAATGCGGTGGTGACCGCCAACCTGCAAAACCTGCAGGGGACATTTGCCGCGTGGTCCACGGAGATCGCCTGGCTGCCCGCGGTGTACGTGATGACCAACGTGTCGATTAACCTGCTGCTGGTGAAATTCCGCCAGCAGTTCGGCCTGCGCGCCTTTACCGAAGGTTTCCTGGTGCTCTACGTGCTGGTGACCTTTTTCCACCTCTTCGTCAACGATCTCAGCTCGGCGATGATGGTTCGCGCCGCCCACGGCATGGTGGCGGCCGCCCTCAGTTCTTTGGGTATCTATTATCAGGTGCAGGCGTGGCCCGCTCGCCACCGCCTGAAAGCGTTGACGATTGGCATTACCGGCTCCTCGCTGGCGATCCCCATTGCCCGCCTGTTCTCCACCGAACTGTTACAGCTTGACGAATGGCGCGGACTCTACTTCTTCGAACTGGGGCTGGCACTCATATCCCTGGCCTGCGTTATCGTGCTGAAGCTGCCGCCCAGCGATCGGAAAAAGGTGTTCGAGAAAAAGGATTTCATTACCTTCATGTTGCTGGCGCCCGGCATGGCGCTGGTCTGCGCCGTCCTGTCGCTGGGCCGTCTCGACTGGTGGTTTGAAGCCCCGTGGATTGGCTGGTCGCTGGCGGGCGCGGTGGTGTTAATTGTCTCGGCCATTGTTTTTGAGCACAACCGAAGCAACCCGCTGCTCAATACGCAGTGGCTCTCCAGCGGCAGTATCCTGCGTCTGGGGCTGATTATGCTGCTTATTCGCATTGTGCTGGCGGAGCAAAACACCGGGGTTATCGGCTGGCTACAGTACGCGGGGCTGCAAAACGAACAGATGGGCACCCTGGCCTGGTCAATTTTCGCCGGTATCCTCAGCGGGATTATCGCCAGCTGTCTGACCCTCAATCCGCAGCGGCTCTACTGGCCGATCGCCACCGCGCTGACCTGCATCATGCTAGCCTCGCTGCTCGACAGTCAGTCCACCATCCTGACTCGCCCGGAGCAGCTGATGTTCAGCCAGTTTTTACTCGGTTTCGGCAGCGCCTTTTTCCTCGCTCCGGCCATGCTCGCCGGGATCGGCGGGGTCATTGCCGACCCGCGCAACCTGGTGAGTTTTTCGGTGCTGTTTGGGATGAGCCAGAATATCGGCGGCCTGCTGGGTTCGGCTATTCTCGGGACCTTCCAGACCTGGCGGGAGAAGTTCCACTCCAGCCAGCTGGCCGACCAGCTGACCACTCTGAACCCGTTAATTACCGAGCGCCTGCAGCAATACAGCCAGCTGTACCAAAGCCAGATCGGCGACAGTACCCTGCTGAACGTCCAGGCCAGCACGCTGCTGCAAAACGCCTCGACGCTGCAGGCCAATATTCTTGCCTACAATGACACCTATCTTCTGACCGCGGCGATTTCCGCCGGGACGCTGATCTGGGTGTTCTGGCGATTGATAAGACTGCGTATTACCGCCCGTATCGCGTTGCAACACGCGACGGGCAGCAAATAACACTGATAATTTTTCTCTGGAGTCGTTATGAGTCAGCAGGATGCGGCCAGGCAACAGGCCAACACCCGCAATAATATCCGCGTGGTATCTATTTTTACCGCCGCCGCCATCGGTCTTATCGGCGTGCTGGTGATTTTGTATGCCTGGCAGCTGCCGCCGTTTACCCGCCACAGCCAATTTACCGATAACGCCTATGTTCGCGGGCAGACCACCTTTATCAGTCCGCAGGTCAGCGGCTATGTGACTGCCGTTAATGTCCAGGATTTCGCCTACGTCAAGCCAGGCCAGGTGCTGTTCCAGATTGATGACCGGATCTACAAACAGCGCGTTCATCAGGCGCAGGCGACGCTGGCGATGAAAGAGGCGGCGCTGAAAAATAACCTGCAGCAGCGTAAAAGTGCCGAGGCGGTCATTCAACGCAACGAAGCGGCGCTGCAAAACGCCCGCGCGCAGAACCAGAAAAACCAGGCCGATTTAAAACGCGTGCAGGATTTGACCGCCGACGGTTCACTGTCCATACGCGAACGCGATTCCGCCCGGGCCAGCGCGGCGCAGGGTTCCGCCGATATTGAACAGGCAAAAGCAACGCTGGAAATGTCGCGCCAGGATCTGCAATCAACCATCGTAAACCGCGATGCGCTGGCAGCCGACGTCGCCAGCGCCAGCGCGGCGCTGGAGCTGGCGGAAATCGATCTGAACAACACGCGCATTGTCGCCCCCACCGCCGGTCAGCTCGGACAGATATCCGTGCGCCTCGGCGCCTACGTCAGCGCCGGTACCCACTTAACCTCGCTGGTGCCGCCGCAGCACTGGGTGATCGCCAACATGAAAGAGACCCAGCTGGCGCAAATTCGTATCGGCCAGCCCGCCACCTTTACCGTCGATGCGCTGAACGGCGAAACATTCAGCGGTACCGTACAAAGCATCTCGCCGGCGACCGGCGTTGAGTTCAGCGCTATCTCCCCGGATAACGCCACCGGCAACTTTGTCAAAATCGCGCAGCGCATTCCGGTGCGCATTGCGGTGAAGGACGGGCAGAAGAACAGTTCGCGACTGCGCCCGGGAATGTCGGTGCAGGTCACCATTGATACCCGCGAGGGAGCACAGCCATGATCCGCCCGCTGACTCTCGCGCTGGCCCTCGTACTGATCGGCTGTCAATCGGCGGACGTTCAGCGTGCCGGGTCGTCATTACAGATCCCGGCCGCCTGGCGTGCCGATGTCGGCCCGGCCAGCCCGGTGGAAGGGGTGTGGTGGCGCCACTTTCACGACAGCCAGCTCAATCGCTATGTCGACCAGGCGCTACGCTACAACAGCGATGTGCTGATCGCCCGCGAGCGCGTCAATGAGTATCAGGCCCGGGCCTACGCCGTCGATAGCAGCCTGTTTCCATCGCTGGATGCCTCATTGACCGGCACCCGCGCGCGGGCGCAGTCCGCAGCAACCGGCCTGCCCGTGCACAGCACGGTCTATAAAGGCGGATTAACCGCCAGCTATGATGTGGATATCTGGGGCGCTAACCGCAGCGCGGCCAGCGCCGCCCAGGCGAGTCTGGAGGCGCAAAAAGCCGCCGCCGCGGCCGCCGACCTCACCGTCGCCACCTCGGTGGCCGCGGGGTATCTGACGCTGCTTTCGCTGGATGAGCAGCTGCGGGTCACCCGGCAGACGCTGAAATCGCGCCAGGACGCGTACAACCTGGCTAAACGTCAGTTTGAGACCGGCTATACATCGCGCCTGGAGCTGATGCAGGCCGATTCTGAACTGCGTTCAACCCGTTCGCAGATCCCGCCGCTTCAGCATCAAATAGCTCAGCAGGAGAACGCCCTGAGCGTCCTGACGGGCAGCAACCCTGGCAGCATTCAGCGCCAGGATTTCAGCCGACTGACGCCGCTCGCGCTGCCGTCCCAGCTGCCCTCCACGCTGCTGAACCGCCGCCCGGATATTGTTCAGGCCCAGCGGCAATTGCTTGCCGCCGATGCCACCCTCGCCTCCTCGCAGGCGCAGCTCCTGCCGTCGATCAATTTGACCGCCACCGGTAGCCTGCAGGATCGGACGTTGCCGGACCTGCTCGATAACCCGCTGCGGTTGTGGAGCCTTGGTGGCAGTATTCTCGCCCCGCTGCTCAACCGTCAGGCGCTCAATGCGCAGGTGGATGTGTCGATGGCGCAACGCAACCAGGCGCTGTACGGTTATGAGAAGACGGTGCGCGGCGCGTTTCAGGAAGTGAATGACAGTCTTGATGCCATCGCCCGCTATGGCGAGCAGTTAAACGAACTCCTCAGCCAGCAAGAGGTGGCGCAGGAAACCTTGCGCATTGCGCAGAATCGCTACCGCAACGGCTACTCCTCCTATCTTGACGTACTGGACGCCCAGCGCACGCTGTTCTCTACGCAGATTAGCGTTGTGCAGGTGAAAAACAATCTGCTACTGGCGCAGGTGGATTTATACCGGTCGCTGGGAGGCGGCTGGTCAGACTCATCAGGGACGTAACGCGGGAAATCGCTTATGCAACAACAATGGTCTGCCGTAGACAGTTATCTGATTGATGCTTTAATTCCCCAGGATCCGCTGCTCAGCCAGGTGCTGGCGAACAATCAGCGCGCCGGGCTGCCGGCTTTTGACGTCGCCGCTAATCAGGGACAGTTTCTGGCGCTGCTGGTGCGCATGGTGCGGGCGCAGCGGGTGCTGGAAATCGGCACGCTCGGCGGATACAGCACCATCTGGATGGCTCGTGAGCTGCCGGAAGATGGCGAGCTGCTGACCCTGGAGGCCGATCCGCGCCATGCCGCGGTGGCGCGCGAAAATCTGCGTCTGGCGGGGGTCGATAAGCAGGTCACGCTACGGGAGGGGCCGGCGCTGCAGACCCTGGAATCCCTCGGCGATCGCCCGCCGTTTGATCTGATTTTTATTGATGCCGATAAACCCAGCAATCCCGACTATTTGCGCTGGGCCTTGCGCTATTCCCGACCGGGAACATTGATTATCGGCGATAACGTGGTGCGCGACGGCGAGGTGGTGAACCCGCGCAGCGAGGACGACCGCGTGCAGGGTGTACGACGCTTTATCGAGATGATGGCCCGCGATCCGCGCCTGACGGTCACGGCGCTGCAAACGGTAGGCAGCAAAGGCTGGGATGGGTTTACGCTGGCGTGGGTCAACGGGTAGCTTTTGTGCGGTTCGATTAGGTTGCGATATTAGTGCTGAAAGAATTTTCAGCAATGACTATGCAGGCATGAGGCATCGGGACATGCAGCAGGGGGTTGGGCCGGCTAAAAATCGCTGAGGCGCAGGCGGCTGGACGGGGCCGCCAGCATGGACAAAAACGCCCGGAGCGTTTTTGAACGACGTTGACGTCGGCCCCGAAGGGGTGAGTCCCAGGGATGGGACGAATAACCTGGAGGAGGCAAGCCTTACAGGGAGGTTACCTCTTGCCGTCCCCGAAAAGCCAGACGGCGGAGACGAAGGTATCGCGCAGCGATGATTTTTCTTGCCGGGATGCCGGGTCCCCAGAGCCGGGCGAAACCGGCCCTGGGCCGTTCACCTGTGCCGCAGGAAACAGAAGTATACGGAACCGATAGTGAACGCAACATTCCACCGAACATTTCACAGAACAAACTAAGAAAACACGCCTTCGCCCAAACCACCCTAAAAACGACTATCAGCCGGTCGATCAGGCGACGATCTGCTCCATCGCCTGCAGCACCCGCTTGTCGGAGATGGGATACGGCGTTCCGAGCTGCTGGGCGAAGAAGCTGACGCGTAGCTCCTCAATCATCCAGCGAATCTCCTGCACATCCGTATCCCCACGACGCCCCGGCGGCAGCTTATTCAGCCACTGCTGCCAGGCCTGCTGGATACTCTCCACCTTAAGCATCTGCGCCCGGTCGCGATGCGGATCGATGGCCATTTTCTCCAGCCGTTTTTCAATCGCCTGCAGATAGCGCAGAGTATCCCCCAGCCGGCGGAAACCGTTGCCGGTCACGAAGCCGCGATAGACCAACCCGCCCATCTGCGCCTTAATATCCGACAGCCCCAGCGCCATGCTCATGTCGACGCGCCCTTTCAGCCGCTTATTGATGTTAAACACTGCGGTCAGAATCTGTTCAACCTGTTTGGCTATCTCCACCACCGTCTCATTCAGTTCGGCGCGCACCTTATCGTGCAGTCTGGCGAAATCCTCCTCGCGCCACACCGGGCCGCCCGCCTCATCGATAAGTTTATCGACGCCACAGGAGATACAGTCATCAATCAGATCCAGCACTTTGCCGTAAGGGTTAAAATAGAGCCCCAGCTTGGCTTTATTCGGCAGCTTCTCGTGCAGATACTTAATCGGCGACGGGATATTCAGCAGCAGCAGACGGCGCAGCCCCTGCCACATCGCCTGCTGCTGCTCCAGCGGATTATCAAACAGCTTAATCGCCACGCTGTCGCGTTCATCCACCAGCGCCGGCCAGGCTTTCACCTTATAGTTGCCGCGTTTTTGCTCGTAGCTCTCCGGCAGCTGACCGAAACTCCAGATATGCAGCCCACTCTGCTCAATGCCATCGTCGGCAACGGCAGAAAGCGTCTCCTGCACTTTGCCCTTCAAGGCCTCTTTTAAATCCTGCAGCGAACGCCCTTCCGCCAGCTTTTTGTTCTTGTCATCCACTACCCGGAAGGTGATTTTCAGATGATCGGGCACCTGTTCCCACTGCCAGGCCTCGCGGTCGATGGTCACGCCGCTCATCCGCCGCAGCTCGCGCTCCAGCGAATCGAGCAGCGGCAGCTCCAGCGGCGTCGCGCGGCCTAAAAACGCCTCGGCGTAGTTCGGCGCCGGCACGAAATTACGGCGCACCGGTTTCGGCAGCGATTTAATCAGCGCGATAATCAGCTCGCGACGCAGGCCGGGAATCTGCCACTCGAACCCGGCCTCTTCCACCTGGTTGAGCAACGGCAGCGGAATATGTACCGTCACCCCGTCGGCATCGGCGCCCGGTTCAAACTGATAGGTCAACCGCAGCTTGAGGTTGCCCTGATGCCAGAAGTTCGGATAGTCAAGCTTACTGACCTGTTCCGCCCCCTCTTTGATCAACATACTCTTTTCGAAGTTGAGCAGATCCGGCGTTTCGCGACTGGCCGCTTTCCACCACTTATCGAAGTGGCGCGCGGAGATCACATCGTGGCTGATACGCTGGTCGTAGAAATCGAACAGCGTATCGTCATCCACCAGAATGTCGCGGCGGCGCGATTTATGCTCCAGCTCTTCGATTTCCGTACGCAGCCTGAGGTTGTCGCGGAAGAAGGCGTGACGCGTCTGCCAGTCCCCCTCCACCAGCGCGTGGCGGATAAACAGCTCGCGGCACAACGCCGGGTCGATCTGGCTATAGTTCACTTTGCGGGAGGCGACGATCGGCAGACCGTAAACGGTCACTTTCTCCGTCGCCATCACCGCCCCCTGCGCCCGCTCCCAGTGCGGTTCGCTGTATGAGCGTTTCAGCAGGTGCTGCGCCACCGGCTCTATCCATTCCGGGTCGATGCGCGCGGCAATCCGTCCCCACAGACGGCTGGTTTCCACCAGTTCGGCAACCATCGTCCACTTCGGCGGTTTCTTGAACAGACCGGAGCCCGGGAAGATAGAGAAACGCGCATTACGCGCGCCGGTAAATTCCTGCTTATCGTTATCTTTCATCCCGATGTGCGACAGCAGACCGGTCAGCAGCGCGGTATGGATTTCGCGATACTCCGCCGGCTCGCTGTTAATCGGCAGCCCCAGCTCTTTCACCACCTGGCGCAGCTGGGTGTAGATATCCTGCCATTCGCGCACCCGCAGATAGTTGAGAAAATCGGTACGGCACTGGCGACGGAACTGGTTCGAGGAGAGCGCTTTTTGCTGCTCGCCAAGGTAGTTCCACAGGTTAACAAACGCCAGGAAGTCGGACTCTTTATCGTGGAAGCGGCGATGTTTCTCATCGGAGGCCTGCTGCTTGTCCATCGGGCGTTCGCGCGGGTCCTGAATCGACAGCGCCGAGGTGATGATCATCGCTTCACGCACGCAGCCATGTTTTTGCGCTTCCAGCACCATCCGCGCCAGGCGCGGGTCAACCGGCAGCTGGCTGAGCTGACGGCCCATCGGCGTCAGCTTATAGGCGGTCTGCTGCTCGTCGGTGGTAATCGCCCCCAGCTCCTCAAGCAGACGCACGCCGTCCTGGATATTGCGCTTATCCGGCGCTTCGACGAACGGGAAGGCGGCAATATCTCCGAGGCCCAGCGCGGTCATTTGCAGAATCACCGACGCCAGGTTAGTACGCAGAATTTCCGGGTCGGTAAATTCCGGGCGCGAGAGGAAATCGTCTTCGGAATAGAGACGAATACAGATCCCTTCGGAAACACGGCCGCAGCGCCCTTTACGCTGGTTAGCAGAGGCCTGAGAGACCGGCTCAATCGGCAGACGCTGCACCTTGGTCCGGTAGCTGTAGCGGCTGATGCGCGCGGTGCCCGGATCGATAACATACTTAATGCCCGGCACCGTCAGCGAGGTTTCGGCGACGTTGGTCGCCAGCACAATCCGCCGCCCGCTGTGCGACTGGAAGACGCGGTTCTGCTCGCTGTTCGATAAGCGCGCATAGAGCGGTAGCACTTCGGTATGGCGCAGATTGAGCTTATTGAGCGCATCGGCGGTATCGCGAATTTCGCGCTCGCCGCTCATAAAGATCAGGATATCGCCGGGACTTTCACGTCCCAGTTCATCAACGGCATCGAAGATCGCCTGCAGCTGATCGCGTTCGGTGTCGTCGGCATCTTCAACGATTGGCCGATAGCGCACCTCCACCGGGTAAGTTCGCCCGGAGACTTCGATAATCGGCGCGTTGTTAAAGTGGCGCGAAAATCGTTCCGGGTCGATGGTTGCCGAAGTAATGATAATTTTCAGGTCCGGGCGACGCGGCAGCAGTTCCCGTAAATAGCCGAGCAGGAAGTCGATGTTGAGGCTACGTTCGTGCGCTTCATCGATGATGATGGTGTCATACTGCATCAACAGTCGATCCTGCTGGATTTCCGCCAGCAGAATACCGTCGGTCATCAGCTTGACCATGGTGTTATCGCTAACGTGGTCGCTAAAACGGACCTTATAGCCGATGCAGCCGCCCGGCTCGCTTTGCAGCTCTTCGGCAATACGGTTGGCCACGGTGCGCGCCGCCAGACGACGCGGCTGCGTATGGCCAATCAGCCCTTTCACCCCGCGCCCCAGCTCCATGCAGATTTTCGGCAGCTGGGTGGTTTTACCGGAGCCGGTCTCCCCCGCCACAATGACCACCTGATGGTCGCGAACCGCCTGCAAAATCTCATCTTTTTTCTGGCTGACCGGTAGATTTTCCGGGTAGGTAATCGTCGGACGCGACGCTTCACGCAGCAGGACTCTCCCTGCAGCTTGTTCGATCTCTTGCGCCATCTCCTGAAGAATGGCCTGCTGGGCTTCAGGATTTTTAACCTTCTTCACGCCATGCAGGCGACGGGAAAAGCGTGACTTATCACGCAGCATCAGGCCATCAAGCCGTTGGAATAGCTGAGAGAAGGTGAACTTTTGTTGTTCTGTCATAGCGTTATCGGGCAGCGCACTGCCGGGAAAAATCTCTTTTGATGTATTGCTGTATATTACCACATCTGCGAATCGCATGCCTTGTTCAAAAAAATTGAATACAGGGTTCGATTTATTGCGCTTTCTCTGTGGCATGATTGTGAATACAGTGTCAACAAGCACCAGGGCATCGACCCGTCAACCTCATATAAGGAAACACCCATGAGCAAAGTATTAGTACTGAAATCCAGTATTCTGGCAGGGTACTCACAATCCGGTCAGCTGTCCGACTATTTTGTTGAACAATGGCGTGAACAGCACGCTGAAGATGTTATCACCGTGCGTGACCTGGCAGCCAATCCGATTCCGGTACTGGATGGTGAACTGGTTGGTGCTCTGCGTCCGAGCGATGCGCCGCTGACGCCGCGTCAGCAGGAAGCGCTGGCGCTGTCCGACGAGCTGATCGCTGAATTGCAGGCTAATGACGTGATTGTTATCGCCGCGCCGATGTACAACTTCAACATCCCGACTCAGCTGAAAAACTACTTCGACCTGGTGGCTCGCGCCGGTGTGACCTTCCGCTACACCGAAAAAGGACCAGAAGGTCTGGTTACCGGTAAACGTGCGGTCGTGCTGACCAGCCGTGGCGGTATCCATAAAGATACCCCGACCGATCTGGTGACGCCGTACCTGTCTACCTTCCTCGGCTTCATCGGTATCACCGATGTGAACTTTGTCTTCGCAGAAGGCATTGCTTACGGTCCGGAAGTCGCGGCCAAAGCGCAGTCCGATGCCAAAGCGGCCATCGATAGCGTGGTTGCAGCGTAATTTAGATTGTCACTCCCACCGCCCGGTGGGAGTTTCTTCTCCCCGTCACCCACCTTACGAGACGCCTCGTAAAATCAGCAGCCCATTCTGCCTGTAAATCCTCCAACGTATACGATAGCGCTCACGGCCTGCGGCCAGCTGTCTCCGACCTCCGGGCCTGACCTGACAACATGTTGAAAAATCATCGATAGGTACCATGTACACGCTCAGGTGTACATGGTACTTTAGCAAGGAGCGTACTCATGTGCTGTGCGATTGAATTTATCGAAACGCCGCTGTTTACCCGGCAGATAAAACAGCTTGCGACTGACGATGAGCTTCGGGCGCTGCAGAAAGAACTCATTGGCAATCCGGATGCCGGGGATATCATCCAGAATACGGGTGGACTACGGAAAATCAGGATGGCGACCGGCGCTCAGGGGAAAAGCGGCAGCGCGAGGGTGATTTATTTCCTCGCCACCGCTGAGATTATCTATCTGGTTTTGGCGTACCCGAAAAGCACCAAAGATAATCTCACCGATGCAGAAAAATCCCGGCTCAAAAAACTAGCTAACCTACTGAAAAATGAGGTGTGACATGCGTTTTTTTGATGAGCTTCAAACGTCCCTCAAAGAAGCCGTTGATATCAAAAATGGCGATAAAGCCCCGGCCCGCGTGACTCGCTATGAGATCGCTGACGTAAAAGCCATTCGCGCGCAGCTGAACGTTTCCCAGACGGAAATGGCGCAAGCGCTGGGAACCAGCGTGGATACCATTAAAAGCTGGGAGTCCAGACGACGTAACCCAACGGGACTCGCGGCAAAAGTGCTGGCGGCGATTCAGGCGAACCCGGCACTTTTTCGCGAGCTGGCTAAATATTAGGCCCTCGAAGCCAGGGGCTCTGGTTCAGGATGATGATTTCGGCCGCAGGCTTTCATCAAACTCCAGCCGCTTTCTCTGCGGCTCCACCTCTTTCAGCGGCTCTACCTGATGCAGCGTTTGCTGGCAGCGCTCGACCAGCGCCTGATACTCCCGCGTCCCCTGCTTTTTCCACGCGATCTCCTGTTCGCTCAGGGTGCGAATGGCCTTCGCCGGGCTGCCGACGATCAGATGGTTGGCCGGCATCTCGGCTTTAGCCTTAACGAACGCCGAGGCGCCGACGATGCTGTTTTCGCCAATCGTTGCGCCGTCGATAATCACCGCGCTCATCCCCACCAGCGCGTTGCGGCCGATAACGCAGCCGTGAAGGATCGCCCCGTGACCGATATGCCCGTCCTCTTCGACCACCGTATCCTGGCCGGGAAAGCCGTGCATCACGCAGTTATCCTGAATGTTGGCGCCATCTTTCACCACGATGCGCCCGAAATCACCGCGCAGGCTGGCGTTAGGGCCGACGTAGACGCCTTTCCCGAGGATCACGTCGCCAATCAGCACCGCCGTGGGATGCACATAGCTTTCATCCGGTACAACGGGGGTCATACCGTCAATCTGATAAATCGGCATCAAGCCTCCTTAGGCGCCTGGCAAACCGCCAAAACGCTGATAATAGAGCGGCCCCGGTGCAGGCAGTTCCCCCACCGAGCTTTCCCCTTTTTCGCCGACGAAGGTCAGCGCGCCCGGTGCCACCCGCTGGTAAATATTGATGCACAGCTGGCGCGCGGTTTGGCCGGCCCAGTGCGCAGGCAGGAGCTCCTCCGGTAACAGCGGATCTTTGAGCACCACGCGACGATAGAAATGGATCAGCAGCAGCTGGATCTGAAAGCAACGTTGCGGCGTTAATTCGTCGGCATCCGCATCGCGCAATAGCGGTAGCAGCGGGCGAAACAGAGCAATAAAGGTGTCGTACATCGTGTTCTGCTCGGTCAAATGCCAGCACTCTTCAACCCGGGCGCGCAGCGCCGCCTGGGAGAGCGCCAATGGCGAATGGGCTTCAAAACAGATCACGTTTTCCGCCACGCCCGCTTCGTGCAGCAGCGACTGAACATCCGCCATTTTTTGCGACGGCGAGGCGAGCAGACTCGGTGCCAGAGCGCCAAAGCCTTGCCACAGCAGCTGCTTTTTCACTTCCGCCAGCTGATTTTTCTCCAGCCCTTCCGACAGCAGCAGCAGCCAGGTCCCGTCCCATTCCGGCGCGCTGGCGCGGTAGATTTTATGCTCCGCCCGGCGCGTCAGGCGCAGCCCTTTGTCGCTCAGACGATAGAAACTGCGTCGGCCGATGCGCACCACATCCAGCCACTCCTCTTTGTTCAGCCGGAACAGCGCCGTGCGCACGAACCGTTCGCCAAAACCCAGCCCTTCCAGCAGCGCGGCCACGCTGCCGAGCCACACTTCACCACCGCGTTGTAGCAATGAATCTCCGTACAGCGAGGCAATCAGCGAAGTGCCGCTGACAGGCATCGCTTCGACCGCCTGTTGAATAAAAGTATCGAGTTTACTCATTTGATTCATTCTGTTGTTATTGTTGTCCTTTCTGAATCATAGCACAGGAAAATCCCCGGTAGCGCAGGCTAACCGGGGATCGGGTCTGGATCCCCGGTCGGGCGCAAGCCGCCGCCGGGACGTCGCGGCTTAACCGTTGGCGACGATTTTGCGCAGGTCGGAGACGCGGCAGGCCTTACCTTCCGAACGAGGGATACTGCCGCAGTTGACGATGCTAATATCCGTCGAAATCCCGACCATCGACTTAATACGGTGGCGCAGCTGATGGCAGATCTGGCAGCGCTGTTCATGACTCAACGACAAGCTGCTCTCTTTCAGCTCGACGCGAACAGAAAGTGAATCAAGATGGCCGCGACGATTGACTTCCAGCTGATAGTGCGGCGACAGATGCTCGACTTTAAGGATCTCCTCTTCCAGCTGCGACGGGAAGACGTTTACCCCGCGAATAATCAGCATATCGTCGCTGCGCCCGCTGATGCGATCCATCCGGCGCATGGTGCGTGCGGTGCCCGGCAGCAGACGGGTCAGATCGCGGGTACGGTAACGAATCACCGGCAGCGCCTCTTTGGTCAGCGTGGTAAACAGCAGCTCGCCGTGTTCGCCATCCGCCAGCGGCGTACCGTCGTTGGGGTTAACCACTTCCGGGAAGAAGTGATCTTCCCAGATAGTCGGGCCGTCGGCGGTTTCCAGACACTCCATCGCCACCCCCGGCCCCATCACTTCCGACAAGCCGTAAATATCCAGCGCGGAGATCCCCAGGCGACGCTCAATCTCTCCCCGCATCGCCAGCGTCCACGGCTCGGCGCCGAAGACGCCGACCCGCAGCGAGCAGCCGCTGGCGTCGCCGCCCATCTGGCGTTCCAGCTCTTCAATCAGATTCAGGCAGTAGGACGGTGTCACCATGATCATGTCCGGCTGAAAATCGCGGATCAGCTGCGCCTGTTTTTCCGTCTGGCCGCCGGACATCGGGATCACCGTGGCCCCCAGGCGCTCTGCGCCGTAGTGGGCGCCGAGACCGCCGGTGAACAGCCCGTAGCCGTAGGCGACATGAATTTTATCTTTTGCCGTACCGCCGGCGGCGCGCAGCGAACGGGCAACGATGTTGGCCCAGGTGTCGATATCATTTTGCGTATAGCCCACCACCGTCGGTTTGCCGGTGGTACCGGAAGAGGCATGAATACGCACAATTTGTTCCATCGGTACCGCAAAGGTATCAAACGGATAGTTATCGCGCAGATCCTGTTTGGTGGTACACGGGAACTTGCTCAGGTCGCTCAGTTCGCGAAAATCGTCAGGATGGACGCCCGCCGCATCAAATTTACGCCGGTACATCGGCACATTGTCATAGGCATGTTTCAGCGTCCATTTCAGGCGCTGGGTTTGCAAAGCGTGTAATTCGTCACGAGAAGCAGTTTCAATCGGATCTAATTTTGTATTAGTTATCATTTTAGGGTACTCGCAGGTAAAGTCGCTCACACTCGCTCAAGGATCATGGCAATGCCCTGACCCACGCCAATACACATCGTACACAGCGCATAGCGCCCGTTCCGTCGCTGCAGCTCCAGGCTGGCGCTCAATGCCAGCCGCGCGCCGCTCATGCCCAATGGATGACCTAAGGCGATAGCCCCGCCGTTGGGGTTAACATGCTCAGCATCGTCCGCCAGACCCAGCTGCCTGAGGACGCCCAGGGCCTGTGCAGCAAAGGCTTCGTTCAGTTCGATAACATCCATATCGTTAATATTCAGTCCGGCGCGTTCCAGCACTTTGCGTACCGCCGGCACCGGCCCCAGCCCCATAAACTTTGGCTCCACGCCCGCGGTCGCCATCGCCACAATTCGTGCGCGTGGGGTTAACCCCTGCGCCCGCGCCTGCTGTTCGCTGGCGATAATCAGCGCAGCGGCGCCATCGTTCACCCCGGAGGCGTTTCCGGCGGTGACCACGCCGCCTTTGCGAAAGGGCGTTTTTAATCCCGCCAGCTGTTCAAGGGTGGTCTCGGCACGCGGGTGTTCATCCTCGCGAACCGCGCTCACCGCCCCTTTCTTGCCAATAATCTGTACCGGCACGATTTCCTGCGCCAGAATCCCCGCCCGCTGCGCTTTCGCCGTCAGCTGCTGGCTGCGAAAAGCGAAGGCATCCTGATCGGCCCGGCTGATATTTAACAACTCAGCTACATTCTCTGCCGTTTCCGGCATACTGTCAGTGCCAAATTGCTGCTGCATGAGCGGGTTCACAAAACGCCAGCCGATGGTGGTATCAAACAGCTCGGCCTGACGCTGGAACGGCGCGCTGGCTTTGCCCATCACAAACGGCGCCCGCGACATCGATTCCACGCCGCCGGCAATCATCAGATCCGCATCCCCGGCTTTGATGGCGCGTGCGGCAAAGCCGACCGCATCCAGGCCGGAACCACACAGCCGGTTGATGGTGGTGCCGGAGACGCTCTGCGGGTAGCCCGCCAACAGCGTCGCCATATGCGCCACGTTGCGGTTATCTTCCCCGGCCTGGTTCGCGCAGCCGAAAATCACATCATCGATAGCCGATGGATCGAGACCCGGATTACGGCTCAGCAACTCTCGCAGCGGAATGGCGGCTAAATCATCGGCGCGGACGCTGGCCAGCGCCCCGCCGTAACGACCAATCGGCGTACGAATCCCATCACAGATAAAGGCGTCACGCATCAGACTTCTCCCGTAATTGTGCCGCCGATGCGGTGCGATTTGCCGCGAAACAGGGCCACAATCTTTTGTTGTTGATTAACGATTTCAATGTCGTAGACGCCGGTCAGTTTCCCCTGCTGCTTCACCCGTGCCGTGGCGACCAGCCGGTCGCCGGCAAAGGCCGGACGCAGGAAGTCGATACTGGCGGCAGAAGCCACCGCCGCCAGCCCCTGGCTGTTACAGGCATAGGCAAATGCGGTGTCGGCCAGCGAAAACAGTTGCCCGCCGTGACAGGTCTGATGGCCGTTAAGCATGGCTGACGAGACGGTCATGCTCATCTGCGCATAGCCGTCATCCATTTCAATAATCTCGATGCCCAGGGTTCTGGCGCAGGTATCTTTTTCGTACATCGCGCGCGCGTTGCGCCAGGCCTCATTGCTCATTACGCTTCTCCACAAGCGCCTTCTGGCGCAGTAAGGAACCGGGGCGATAACGCTCTTCGCCATAGTGCTGTTGCAGGTTCTCCAGCAGGCGCAGCACGCGCTGCCAGCCCAGAGATTCGCCCCACGCCAGCGGGCCATGCGGGTAGTTGACGCCCAGGCGCATCGCGGTATCGATATCTTCCGGGCTGGCGACCCCTTTTTGCACCGCGTCGAGGGCTTCATTAATCAACATGGCGAGGGTACGCCAGACCAGCAGACCAGGATAATCGGCAATCAGCAGCACTTTCTTGCCCTGCTGCTGGAAATAGCGCACCGCTTTGTCGGTCGCCGACGCCGGGTTCGTCGCCGCCGTTGCCAGAACCACGGTGTCACCCGCGCAATAGTCATACACCACTACCGGACAGCCATACCGCACGCTCAGCGCCTGGGCGGTTTCACCTTCCGTTTCCAGCAGTCGCACATCGTCCAGCGCGATCGCTACCCTTCCGGTGACACTGTCACCTGTCGTGCAGACGGTTTTGGCCCCGCGAGTCTCAGCCACGGCGGCCAGCGCCGGCACCGATGCGCTCTCAATGGGCCAGCGATAGACGCCCTGTCCACTCTTCTTGCCTAAACGCCCGGCCAGCGCCAGCTCCTGCTGCACCAGCGACGGCAGAAAACGGCGGTCCTGCCAGAACGCGTTAAAGACCGAACAGGTCACGGCGAAGTTGACGTCCTGACCAATCAGGTCGGTCAACGCCAGCGGCCCCATCGGGAAACCGCCGCCGTCGCGCAGCGCGGCATCAATCACCGCCGGGGGAGCCACCTGCTCCTCCAGCGCCCGCCACGCTTCGGCATAGAACGGCCGCGCCACGCGGTTAACGATAAACCCCGGCGTCGAACGGCAGCGTACCGGCTGTTTTCCCCATGCCGTCACGCACCGGCACAGCTGTTCAACCACTTCCGGCGATGTCGCCAGGCCGCTCACCACCTCGACCAGTTTCATCACCGGCGCGGGGTTAAAGAAGTGCAGCCCGGCCACCCGCTCAGGGTGCCTGACATCGGCGGCAATGGCGGTAATCGAGATCGATGAGGTATTGCTGGTCAGCAGCGTTGACGGGGAGCAGATCGCCGCCAGCTGGTTGAAAAGCGCTTTTTTGACATCCGGGCGCTCTGACGCCGCTTCAATCACCAGCCAGGCGTCGGACAGCGCGGCTAACTCGGTGACCGGCACAAGGCGGGCGACAAGCGCATCCGCCTGATCCGCCGTCAGCTTGCCGCGCGCCACGCGGGCGGCCAGACGCTGACGAATACCTTCCACGGCGCGGGTCAGCGCCTCGGCGGCGATATCGTAGAGCAGAACCGGATGTCCGGCCGCAGCGGCCACTTCCGCAATGCCGGCCCCCATGGTGCCCGCGCCGATCACGGCGACGGTTTGCAGTGTTTGGCTCATGGTCTATTTCCCGCTGAACTGTGGAGGACGCTTCGCCAGGAAGGCACTGACGCCTTCCCGATAGTCATCGCTGCGTCCGGCCAGACGCTGATAATCGCGCTCAAGATCCAGCTGCGCATCGAGGCCGTTGGTCTCCGAGGCCTGGAGCGCTTTTTTGATAAGCCCCAGACCGAAGGTCGGCTGCGTCGCCAGATGGCGGGCCAGCTGACGACTGGTATCGGCCAGTTCGGCGTCCTCCACCAGTTGCCAGATCATCCCCCACTGAGCGGCCTGTTCGGCGCTGAGCTTCTCACCCAGCAGCGCCAGCCCCATTGCCCGGGCGCGCCCGGCCACCCGCGGCAGGAACCAGCTACCGCCGCAGTCGGGGACCAGCCCCAGCTTGCTGAAGGCCATCACAAAATTCGCCGACCGCGCGGCGAGGACAATATCGCAGCCCAGCGCGAGGGTGGCGCCCGCGCCAGCCGCCACGCCGTTCACCGCGGCAATGACCGGCTTCGGCAGCGCCGCCAGACGGCGCACCAGCGGGTTATAGAAACGCTCAACGGACAGGCCCAGATCCGGCGCCGGGCCGCTGGGGTCGACGTTTCGATCATTTAAATCCTGGCCGGCGCAAAAACCGCGGCCGGCACCGGTAATCAGCAGACAGCGCACGTTCTCATCGCGCTCGGCCTGAGTCAGACAGGCCGCCAGCTGCTGATGCATAAGGTCGTTAAAGCTATTAAGACGATCCGGGCGGTTAAGGGTAATCGTCATCACACCCTGTTCTACTTCGCTGAGAATAAAAGCGTCCACGATTAGCGTCCTTTAAATTCCGGGGTTCGTTTTTGTAAGAAGGCGGCAATACCTTCGCGGCGATCGTCGGTGGCGCTCAGCAGCGTAAACAGCTGGCGCTCCTGTTGAAGACCGGCCTGAAGGCTCACTTCCTGCGCCTGGCGCAGCGACTGTTTCGCCGCACGCAGCGCCAGCGGCGAATGGCCGGCGATGGTCGCCGCCAGCTTCAGGGCATATTCGTCGGTCAACAGCGCCGGGGCGATCTCGCTCACCAGACCGGCCTGTTGCGCCCGCTGCGCATCAATACTTTCACCGCTCAGCACCATCCGGCTGGCCAGCGCTTTCCCTACGCAGCGGATCAGACGCTGGGTGCCTCCGGCGCCGGGCATAATACCGAGAGTGATTTCCGGCAGGCCGAAGCGCGCGTTATCGCCCGCCACCACCAGGTCGCAGAGCAGCGCCAGCTCGCAGCCCGCGCCAAGGGCGTAGCCGTTGACAGCGGCGATCAGCGGCTTCGGAAAAGCATCAATCCGCGCCCACAGACGTGGGCGAATATCATCCATCGTGGCAGGCAGGTCTTTTTCCGCCATTTCGTTCAGGTCGGCGCCGGCGGCAAAGAAACGGCGGTTGCCGCCGATCACGCAGGCACGGATATCCGGGTCAGACGCCGCCGCGTCCAGGGCGTCGGCAATCTGCGTCAGCAGCGCGTTATTCAAGGCATTTCGCGCCTGCGGGCGATTGAGGGTCAGCAGCAGGACCCGCTGGTGACGGGTTATCAGCAGATCGCTCATGCCATTCCCCTTGCGTCAAAGTCCACCACCACATCGCCGCTGGTCGGCAGCGCCTGGCAGCTCAGGACATATCCGGCAGCCAGTTCGTCCGCTTCCAGGCTGTAGTTGGCCGCCATCGCCACTTCACCGCGCAGCACTTTACATTTGCAGGTGGCGCAGACGCCGCCTTTACAGGCGAAGGGCAAATCCGCCCCCTGGCGCAGCGCCGCATCCAGAATGCTGTCATCTTCCGCGGTGAGGGCAATCTGCCGATCGCGGCCGTCCTGACGAATCGTGACGGTGCGGCCTTCAGCCTGCACGCCGGTGGCGCGTTTAACGCTGCTTCCGGGCGTATTAAAGCGCTCGAGATGAATCCGGTTTTCCGCCATCCCCAGCTCGCGCAGCGCCGTTTCGGCTTCATCCATCATCACCGCCGGACCGCAAATAAAGGCCTCGTCGAAGCGGCTGAAATCGAGCAGCCTGACGGAGAGCGCGTGCAGTTTTTCGCCATCAATGCGCCCCTGCAGCAAATCGCTGTCCATCGACTCCTGGCTGAACAGATGCACCACCTGCAGCCGCTGCGGGTAGCGGTCTTTTAAATCCGCCAGCGCCTGACGGAACATCATGCTGCTGCTGCTGCGGTTGCCATAAATCAGGGTGAAGCGACTATTCGCTTCGGTGGCCAGCGTGGCGCCAATAATCGCCATCATCGGCGTGATACCGGATCCGGCGGCAATCGCCAGATAGTCAGCCTCGCGCCCGGCCTGCGGCTGGTAGCCGAAGTGCCCCTGCGGCACCATCACGTCCAGCACCATCCCCTGGCAGATATCGCTCTGCGCATAGCGGGAGAAACGCCCGCCGTCGATGGCTTTGACCGCCACGCTGATTTCTGCCGGCGAGCGGCTGCGACAGATGGAGTAGCAGCGGCGAAGCTCTTCCCCGCCGAGGCGGGCTTTCACGGTCAGGTGCTGGCCCGGGCGGAAGGCATACTCCGCCTGTAGCGCGTCGGGAATCGCAAAGGTAATGGTTACCGCATCGCGGGTTTCCGGCTCCACTTTCGCGACGGTAAGCGAATGAAACGTCGTCATGGCAACCTCAAATACATTTAAAGTAATCAAAGGGTTCACGGCAGCTGTCGCAGCGATAAAGCGCTTTACAGGCCGTCGAACCGAATTCACTGATCGGCGTGGTGTGAATGCTGCCGCAGCGCGGGCATACCACCTCCTGTGGAAGACCGGCATGGCAGGCGTGCCCCTGCGGCGGGCTGATGCCGTACTGGCGCAGACGCTCGCGGGCATCCTGGTTCATCCAGTCGGTGGTCCACGGCGGGTCAAGCTGCAGGACAACATGCACCGGCGTATAGCCGTGGCGAGCCATCGTCGCGCGAATCTCCCCCAGCAGATGCTCGGTCGCCGGGCAGCCCGAGTAGGTCGGCGTAAAGCCAATCACCCAGCCTTCGCCATGCGGCGCCACGCTGCGCACCATGCCAAGATCGGTAATGGTCAGCACCGGCACTTCCGGATCGGGGATCTCACTTAACAGCGCCCAGATAGCATGGACTTCTGCGGGTGCGATATCGGCGAGACGTTGCATAGCCACCTCCTGTTACCACTGCTGACCGGGATAAGCGCGTTGCAGATACTGCATTTCCGCCAGCAACGGCCCGAGATGTTCACTGTGCAGTCCCTGTTTACCGCCGTGGCGAAACGCCGCCTCTTGCGGGATCTGCAGCCCGGCGTCAAGCAGCGCGGTGTGAACCGTACTCTGCCACTCCGCCTGCAGGTCGCGGGGGTCAACGGCGATACCCTGCTCGACAAGGGCAAGCTCCAGCGCGTCGGCGAGGAACAGCTCCCCGGTAAAGCGCCACAGACCATCGACCGCCTGCTGCATTTTCTGCGCCGACACCTCGGTGCCGTTGCCCAGACGCTCCAGCCAGCCGCGGCTGAAGCGCAGGTGGTAGCGCACTTCTTTAAGCCCCTTGGCGGCGATGGCGGCAATTTGCGCATCACGACTGTTAACCAGCCGGGTAAACAGCGCCACGTGCCAGGCATCGATAAAGAACTGACGGGCGATGGTGTCGGCAAAGTTGCCGTTCGGCTGTTCCACCAGCAGGAGATTGCCGTACTGACGTTCATCCCGACCGTAGGCCAGGGTATCTTCATCGCCGCTCCCCGCCAGCTCAGCCGCATAGCTGAGGAAGTTGCGCGCCTGACCCAGCAGATCGAGGCCAATATTGGCCAGCGCGAGGTCAATTTCCAGCTCCGGGGCATGGCCGCACCACGCGCCTAAGCGCTGGGCCAGCACCAGGCCGTTATCGCCGAGACGTAGCGCATAGGTTGCAACGGGATTCAGGTTGTTCATCGTTGCCTCACATATGTTCCATGCCGTCAGGCACGCTGTAGAAAGTCGGATGGCGATAGACTTTGCTCTCCGCCGGATCAAAAAACTCGCCGCGTTCTTCCGGCTGGGATGCGACGATCTGGCTGGCTTTCACCACCCACAGGGAGCAGCCTTCGCTGCGACGGGTGTAGACATCGCGGGCATTTTCTAACGCCATCTGGTCATCGGCGGCATGCAGACTGCCGACGTGACGATGGGATAACCCCTGCTTGCTGCGAACAAATACTTCATATAACGGCCAGTAAACGTTGCTCATCATGCTTCTCCTTATGCCGCGTCGCGGGCGTGTTGTTTTTGCGCATGCGCCAGCGCGGCTTCCCGCACCCATGCCCCCTCTTCCCAGGCTTTACGCTTGGCGGCCAGGCGTTCGTGGTTACAAATGCCGCGCCCGTTAATCACTTCATTCAGTTCCTGCCAGTTGATTGCGCCAAAACGGTAGTGCCCGGTCGTTTCATCCAGCTGCAAATCGGCGTCCGGCACGGTCATGCCGAGGATCGCGACCTGCGGTACGGTGTTATCGACAAAGCGCTGACGCAGTTCGTCGTTGGAGTGCAGTTTGATTTTCCACGCCATACTGCGCGCGCTGTTCGGCGAGTTATCGTCGCTCGGGCCAAACATCATCAGGGCCGGCCACCAGAAGCGGTTAATCGCATCCTGCAACATCTGACGCTGGGCTTCGCTGCCTTCGGCCAGCGCCATGCAGGCTTCGAACCCCTGACGCTGGTGAAAGCTCTCCTCTTTGCAGATTTTGACCATCGCCCGGGCATAGGGGCCGTAAGATGTGCGGCACAGCGCCACCTGGTTGACGATAGCGGCGCCGTCGACCAGCCAGCCGATCACGCCGATATCAGCCCAGCTCAGCGTCGGATAGTTAAAGATCGAGGAGTATTTCATCTGCCCGTCGAGCATCTTCTGATACAGATCTTCCCGGGCGCAGCCGAGCGTCTCCGCCGCGCTATACAGATACAGGCCGTGTCCGGCCTCATCCTGCACCTTCGCCAGCAGAATTGCCTTCCGGCGCAGCGTCGGCGCGCGGGTAATCCAGTTGCCTTCCGGCAGCATGCCGACAATTTCCGAGTGCGCGTGCTGGCCAATCTGACGGATCAGCGTCTTGCGGTAGGCATCCGGCATCCAGTCCTGCGGTTCGATGGCCGTATCCTGCGCGATACGCTGGTCAAAGCGTTGTTCTTCTGTCACGTCATCACCTTTATGATTCCAATAAATTCAACAAATGCGTATTTGTGAATCACTTTGTTTTATAAAAGTTACACTCAGGTTAAATAAAACCACAAATTTTGTTTGTGTTTTTTGTGATGATGACTACAAAAAATCGCCTGGCGACCGCGACAACACAGGCCATCCGCGGCGAGACACGACGCGTCCACGATCACAATGTTAATAAATTATTAAATAGTCGCTTGCATTTCATGATTCATAAAATAACTATTTATAAAGATTTCACGTAACATATTGGAGATTCGCCATGCAGCAGTTAGCCAGCTATTTATCCGGCGTCTGGCAGAGCGGACGGGGTCGCGCCCGCCCGATTCGCCACGCCATCAGCGGTGAGACATTATGGGAAGTCACCAGCGAAGGGCTGGATATGGCACAGGCGCGCCGTTTTGCCATCGACCGCGGCGCTAAGGCGTTACAGGCCATGACCTTTATCGAACGCAGCGCGATGCTGAAAGCGGTAGCGAAACACCTGCTGGCAGAAAAAGATGCGTTTTATGCAATTTCAGCGCAAACCGGGGCGACCCGCGCCGATAGCTGGGTCGATATTGAAGGTGGGATCGGCACGCTGTTCACCTACGCCAGCCTCGGCAGTCGCGAGCTGCCGGACGATACGCTGTGGCCGGAAGATGAACTGATCCCGCTGTCGAAACAGGGAGGCTTTGCCGCCCGCCACGTTCTGACTTCAAAATCCGGCGTCGCGGTGCATATCAACGCCTTTAACTTCCCCTGCTGGGGCATGCTGGAAAAGCTGGCGCCAACCTGGCTTGCCGGCATGCCGGCCATTATCAAGCCGGCCACCGCCACCGCCCAGCTGACTCAGGCGATGGTCAAATCCATCGTCGAGAGCGGGCTGGTACCGGACGGGGCCATCAGCCTGATTTGCGGCGGCGCGGGCGATCTGCTCGATCATCTGGATAGCCAGGATGTGGTGACCTTTACCGGCTCCGCCCATACCGGCCAGCAGCTACGCGTTCACCCTAACCTGGTGGCGAAATCGATCCCCTTCACCATGGAGGCCGATTCGCTGAACTGCTGCGTACTCGGAGAGGACATCACTCCCGAACAGCCGGAATTTGCCCTGTTTATCCGCGAAGTGGTGCGCGAGATGACGACCAAAGCCGGGCAGAAATGTACCGCTATCCGCCGCATCATCGTTCCGCAGGCCCAGGTTCATGCAGTCAGCGAAGCGCTGATTGCCCGTCTGCAAAAAGTGACCGTCGGCGACCCGGCGCAAGAAGGGGTAAAAATGGGCGCGCTGGTCAGCGAGGATCAGCGCCAGGATGTACAGGACAACGTCAACGCGCTGATTCAGGCCGGATGCGAGGTTCTGCTCGGCGGCCAGGCCGATCTTAACGCCGCCGGCGCCTTCTTTCCGCCGACGCTGCTGTTCTGCCCGCAGCCGGATGAAACACCGGCGGTGCATGCCATCGAAGCCTTTGGTCCGGTTGCCACCCTGATGCCATATCAGCATCGCGAGCACGCGCTGTCGCTGGCGCGCGCCGGTGAAGGGAGTCTGGTCGGCACGCTGGTAACCGCCAGCGGCGAGCTGGCGCGTGAATTTATCCTCGGCGCCGCTCGTTCACATGGCCGTATTCAGATCCTCAACCAGACCTCTTCCGTCGAGTCCACCGGTCACGGATCGCCGCTGCCGCAGCTGGTGCATGGCGGGCCGGGTCGGGCCGGCGGCGGCGAAGAACTCGGCGGTTTACGCGCGGTAAAACACTATATGCAGCGCACCGCGATTCAGGGCAGCCCGACGATGCTGGCCGCCATCGGTCAGCAGTGGGTGCGCGGCGCCGAAGTCAGCGAGGACCGCATTCATCCGTTCCGTAAATATTTTGAAGAGATCCAGCCTGGCGATAGCCTGCTGACGCCGCGCCGCACGCTGACCGAAGCGGATATCGTCAATTTTGCCTGCCTCAGCGGCGATCACTTCTATGCCCACATGGACAAGATTGCCGCCGCGGACTCCATTTTCGGCGAGCGCGTGGTCCACGGTTACTTCCTGATCTCCGCGGCAGCCGGGCTGTTTGTCGATGCCGGCGTCGGGCCGGTCATCGCTAACTATGGCATGGAAAACCTGCGCTTTATCGAACCGGTGAAGCCGGGCGATACCATTCAGGTTCGCCTGACCTGCAAACGTAAAACGGTGAAGCGCCAGCGTAGCGCCGAGGAGAAAGCCACCGGGGTGGTGGAGTGGGCGGTAGAGATATTCAACCAGCACCAGCAGCCGGTGGCGCTCTATTCCATCCTGACGCTGGTGGCCCGTCAGCACGGCGACTTTGCGGATTAACCAATGCCTGTCCGTCCCCTGCCGCGCCGGCTAACGCCGGACGTGCAGGGTCGGTTTCCGATGCCTCTGCGGAGGCATTTTTTGTGCCCCGCCCGGCCTGTTCCGGGCATAACTGGCAAATCTGACAAACAACCTGGCAAGAGCAAACAAACGCCAACCGGCCAACCGCTGGTAGGTTAAAGCGAGTAAAGCCGGCATTTCGCAGCGGCAAGCGACAACACAACTCGCCGGAATCATTGGCGTTGCAGACAGTCAGCAGGGACGCGTGGTCACCGTAGATGCAACCCAAAGCATGACGGGAATATAAATATAAGATGAGGTCACAATGGCAAATAACTCAATTCGTTCCCCGCGTAAAACAGCCTTAGCTCTGGCCGTTGCGCTGTTTTGTGCCTGGCAATCACCGGTGTTCGCGCACGGCGACGAAGCGCATATGGTCCCGATGGATAAAACGCTGCAGGCGTTTGGCGCCGACGTGCAGTGGGATGATTATGCCCAGATGTTTACCCTGATGAAGGATGGCGCCTACGTCAAAGTGAAGCCCGGCGCCAAAACGGCCATCGTCAACGGCAAGTCGCTGGATTTACAGGTTCCGGTGGTGATGAAAGACGGTAAGGCGTGGGTCTCCGATACCTTTATCAACGATGTCTTCCAGTCCGGTCTTGATCAGACCTTCCAGGTCGAGAAACGCCCGCATCCGCTCAACTCGTTATCCGCGGCAGAAATCAGCGAAGCGGTGACGATTGTCAAAGCCTCGCCGCAATTCCGCCCCAACACCCGTTTTACCGAAATCTCGCTGCACGAGCCGGATAAAGCGGCGGTGTGGGCCTTCGCGCTTAAAGGAACCGCGGTTGATGCGCCGCGCACCGCTGACGTGGTGATGCTCGATGGCAAACACGTCATCGAAAGCGTGGTGGATTTACAGAATAAGAAAATCATCTCCTGGCAGCCAATTAAAGACGCCCACGGCATGGTCCTGCTGGATGATTTCGTCAGCGTGCAGAACATTATTAACGCCAGTGACGAATTCGCCGCAGTACTCAAAAAACACGGCATCACCGACACCAAAAAAGTCATCACCACGCCGCTGACCGTCGGTTACTTTGACGGCAAAGATGGTCTGAAGCAGGATTCACGCCTGCTGAAAGTGGTGAGCTATCTGGATACCGGCGACGGCAACTACTGGGCGCACCCGATCGAAAACCTGGTCGCGGTGGTGGATCTTGAGCAGAAGAAAATCATCAAAATTGAAGAAGGTCCGGTGATCCCGGTGCCGATGGAGTCGCGCCCTTATGATGGCCGCGACCGCGTAGCTGCCGCCGTTAAACCGCTGGATATCACCGAGCCGGAAGGCAAAAACTACACCATTACCGGCGACACGATTCACTGGCAGAACTGGGATTTCCACCTGCGGCTGAACTCTCGCGTCGGGCCGATTCTCTCCACCGTGACCTACAACGACAACGGACAGAAACGTCAGGTGATGTATGAAGGCTCGCTGGGCGGAATGATCGTGCCATATGGTGACCCGGACGTGGGCTGGTACTTCAAAGCCTATCTCGACTCCGGCGACTACGGCATGGGTACCCTGACCTCGCCAATCGTCCGCGGTAAAGATGCGCCGGCGAACTCGGTACTGCTGGATGAAACCATTGCTGATTATACCGGTGCGCCAACCACTATTCCGCACGCGATTGCGATCTTCGAGCGCTATGCCGGCCCGGAATATAAACATCAGGAGATGGGACAACCGAACGTCAGCACCGAGCGCCGCGAGCTGGTGGTGCGCTGGATCAGCACCGTCGGCAACTACGACTATATCTTTGACTGGGTGTTCCACGAGAACGGCACCATCGGCATTGATGCCGGCGCCACCGGAATCGAAGCGGTCAAAGGCGTCATGGCGAAGACCATGCACGATCCGAGCGCTAAAGAGGATACCCGTTACGGGACGCTGATCGACCATAACATCGTCGGCACCACGCACCAGCATATCTACAACTTCCGTCTTGACCTTGACGTTGATGGTGAGAACAACACGCTGGTGGCCATGGACCCGGAAGTGAAGCCCAATACCGCCGGCGGCCCGCGCACCAGCTCCATGCAGATTAACCAGTACACCATCGACAGCGAACAAAAAGCGGCGCAGAAGTTCGATCCGGGTACTATTCGCCTGCTGAGCAATACCACCAAAGAGAACCGGATGGGTAATCCGGTATCGTATCAAATTATCCCGTACGCGGGCGGAACCCACCCGGTGGCGACCGGTGCCAAATTCGCGCCGGATGAGTGGATTTATCACCGTCTGAGCTTTATGGATAAACAGCTGTGGGTTACCCGCTATCACCCGCAGGAGCGTTATCCGGAAGGGAAATACCCGAACCGGTCGATCCATGATACCGGCCTTGGCGCCTATGCGAAGGATAACGAGTCACTGACCAACCACGATGACGTGGTCTGGATAACCACCGGCACCACCCACGTGGCGCGCGCGGAGGAGTGGCCGATTATGCCGACCGAATGGGCGCATGCGCTGTTGAAACCGTGGAACTTCTTTGACGAAACCCCGACGCTGGGCGAAAAGAAAAAGTAGGTTCTCCCCACAATGACGGCACGGATGCCGTCTGCACGCCGCTTCCGGCTAATCTTCAGCGGTAAAATCGAGCAGCATTTTAGCGTGACCGCCTCCCTGAGCGCTGGCGCTTATCGCCTCTTGCCAGCGGCTCACGGGAATCACCTCCACCGCCGGCAACGACGTTGCCGGCAGTCGCGACCAGATCTCGCGAAATGCCGCCTGCCACGTGGCAGTTGACAGATCCGCCAGCGCCTCGCGCAGATGGAATTTATACACCCGGGGGTCGTTCGGGTCTGACTCAACGCCTGCCCGGACAATAACCCGTAGGACACCAGCGCCGCATGCTCCGGCAGCACCGACAGCATCGCATTCGCCAGGCCGCCGCCGACGGCATCAAATACCCGATCGGCGTTCTGACTCACCTGCTCCAGCATCAACCGGTCGGTCTCCAGGACAGGATAAACGCCCTGCTGCGCCAGACGGTGAATATGCCGCTCCGAACGGATCACCCCGCTCACTGAACGCGCCCCTTTTTGCAGCGCCCACTGCGCCAGCAGGCTGGCGCAGGAGGAGCCCGCCGCGGTCAGGACGATATTCTGGCCCGCCACCGGCCAGCGCCTGAGCATCAGCAGCGCGGTCAACGGATTAATATAGGCCCGGGCGGCCAGGCGATCGTCAATCTCATCAGGGACCGGTACCAGCCAACGTTCGGCGATATCCAGATGGCTCTGCCAGGTGCCTTCTCCGCGCAGAGGCAGCACCCGCTGACCGGGCACCACGCAGGCGCCGGATGGCGCGTCAACCACCACGCCAACCCCTTCATAACCCGCCGTCGCCGGAAGCCGGGTACGGTGGCGATAGGCGCCGGTAACAGGAATAAGATCGGAAGGGTTGATCGGAGCGTAGCGCATTTTGACACGTACGGCTCCCGCCGCCAGCGGCGGTAAAGGCTCGCGGCGCAGGGCCAGCGCCGATGATGGCGGCCCATAGTGGTCATAGCAAAGCGCATGTTTCAGCATATTCGGCGTTCAGGACAGTAAAAGCGAGATAATAGCAGAGTTGGGCCGCCGTTTTATTCCGTCAGCCCGGTCCGTCGCTGGCGGCCGCCAGCAGCGGAACGATAAGATCGCTCAGCGGCGTCGGAATGCCGTGCCGACGTCCGCGGCGCTGTATCACGCCGTTACGAATCTCCCATTCCAGCGGCCGCCCGTTTTCACGGTCAATCTGAATCGAGGTACTGAGATCGGGTGGCGCGCGATGAAATCCGTCGATAATTTCCTGCGCTACGCTGTCGCTCAGCCTTGCGCCTTCCGCGCGCGCGACAAGCAGGCCTTCACGTAAATAGGCCAGCGCGATGTCGCTGATATCGCCACGGGCGAACATACCGGCCCGACGTCCCGTCAGCACCATCAGGCCAGCCACCGCATTTTGCAGCAGCTTGCGCCAGGCTACGGTGGTGAAATCAGCGGCAAGATCGACGGCGCAGCGGGTCCCTTGCAGCGTTTGCTGTACCAGCCGGGCCTGCGGTAGATCCGGCAAGGTCAGCCGGGGCGTCGCGCGCAGCCAGACGGAGGCATCGGGTTGGCGCTGCGCCGGAAACCACACCACCGCAGGTAGCACCGTCGCCCCCGCAACGCGGTCGGCAAACTGCGCCTGCTGTTCGACGCCGTTCTGCAATACGCACACCACCGTTTTTTCATCACACAACGCGGTCAACCACGCGGAAATAGCGGGGTTCTGGGTCGCCTTGACCGCAACGAAAACCAGCGAAAATGGCCGCGCAATGGCCGCCGGGTCGGTCAGCACCGGTCCGGGAAGCGTAATCTCTCCGCCATCGAATCTGAGCAACAGCTGTGCATGAGACGTACGCCCGCATACCACCGGCGTACGCCCCACTTCATGCAGCGCCGCGGCTATCGTGGTCCCAATCGCGCCTGGCCCAATAAGGGCAACGGCAGGCTCCTCCGACATCATATCCGCCTCCTGATGATAAGCTCCGCCACGATGGCGGGAAGGCATTAACAGTAGCGATAAATATGGTGATTCAGCAAGTCCTGTTCACGGCTAACGATGGGCACGGCGCCCGGCGGCGCTTAGCGGGAAATCGTCAGGGAGACGCTGCCGCGATTGTTATCATACATTTGCCACGCATCGTTGGCGTAGGCGTAAAAATAGCCGCTTTTAGCCGGTGTGAACCGACATCCGCTGCCGATAACAACGATCTCATGCCGCGACTCAGGGGCGTCGGTCGCAGGATCTGCCTGATTGGCAACCACGCCAATCAGCGCAAACCACGGCGCCGTGCCGACGCGTCTGCTCAGCCAAAAGTCCACATCCTGGTTTTTGGTTCCCCCTTTCCACAACGCTTCCAGTTTGTCGGAAACGGAGGCCATAATCTGCGCGGCCTCGCCGGGATAAAACTTACCGTCATCGGTCCCGCCCGCATCGCAGGGCACCGAGCCATCCACCCATTTTCCCGTGGCCATAAAGCGATACTCCACTCCCGCCTCCAGCCAGATCCCCGTGGCATTCCAGCGCTCACGCGCGAAAACGTCAAAGGTCGCCGGGTGTTCAGCCGTCACATCGGTGAGCGGTCGGTAGCGACCGTGGAGAAGCATCGGCTGACTTTGCCGCTGTATCACGCTGGCGTCGACATCGGGACTTCCGGCGACAATCCGCGGTACGCTGCGCGGGCAGGTATGCAGCAGTTTAAAAATGCCGGTGACCGAATCATGCAGCAGTCCATGAGGATCGGGAGCCAGCTGGGCGTCGATACCCGGCAGCAGCGTAAGTCCCAGTCCGGCTGCCTCTGCCATCATCCATTGCAGAGTAATGTCCGATAATCCGCACTGTGCGTAGCCGCCGCCGACATCAGCATGCACGCCGGCAAACCAACGCTGTTTCACCTTCGGGTTATCCGCCACATTGTCCCATAGCGTGGGAATGAAGCTTTGTCGCTGCTCGTCCAGCGCCAGCGCATGGCGGGCATGTTCAACAATCGGGCTGAGTGACGTATCGTGGAAGGCATACTTTTTAGGGTCATCGAGCAGATTGGCTAACGCCATATCATCGGGAATACCCAGCGCCCCCACCGTTTCCCAGACGCCAATAAAATAGACAGGGATGCTCTCCCTGGTCGGATGTCCCGTCGCCACCGAATAAAAAGGTCTACCCACGCTGGCCACGATAGCCGGCGCGCTGCCTGCAGGCTGGCGGTAATAGCTGAAGAGATCGTTGATATCCTCCCAGACTTTATCGTCGCCGGTTCCTGCCTGGCTGGCATTCAATAATCCGCAGCGCGAAATCATCCCGCCAAGACTCCTGACGGTATAAGCTCCGCGGCTAAAGCCAAACAACCATATTTTATCGCCGGGCTGATAGCGGGTCGCCAGCCAGTAATAGGCGCTGATAATATTCTTATCAAGACCTTCGCCGATGCCACCGCCAATATAGCGATCGACTACTCCGCCTTCGGTACCGACGCCGGAGTGGTAATAGACTCGCTGCTGCGTATTTTCCGCCACGGCATTCCTGAGTTTGACCACATTGGTCGGCGCGGGTTTTCCATCATCAAGCTGTTGGGGCGTATTCCAGGTACCGTCGCAAAACACCAGTAAGTTCATAGGAACCTCATCGCAGGCTGCGTGAAAAGCGGTCAGGATTGACAAAGTAAAAATAGCAGACGGCAATCACCTCAGGAGGGCAATCGTCAAACGTGACTGCCGTCGCCGGTGCAGAGACTGGCAGGTAGTCGTCGGCATAGAGGGAGATGATTTTGATTTCTGGGCTGCCCGCGAGGAGACATCGCCAGGCATGATACCGATACCCTTTTTCGGACTCTTTACGAGAAACCGCGGCTGACTCAGACATATAGCAAAGAAGAAAGAGAAATGGGAGAGCGCCCGGCCCGGTGTTCGAACTCCGGGCGTCAGGCGCTGAGGCGAGAGTTAATAGCGCACGCAGACCGATTTCGTTTCGCACCAGTCGTCCAGCCAGTCCGGGCCGAAGTCGCGCCCGGTTCCGGACTGCTTCATCCCGCCAAACGGCAGGTTGGCATCGATAAGCGTATGGCTGTTGACCCATACCGTCCCGGCCTGCAGACGCTCGGTGTAGCTCAGGGCCTGTGTCAAATCGCCGGTCCAGACGCTGGCGGTCAGACCAAAATCACTGTCGTTAGCAAGGCGCAGCGCCTCTTCACCATCGGCGACGCGTACCAGATTGACCACCGGTCCAAAGACCTCTTCCCGGCTCAGACGCAGCCCGGCATCCGGGTTGATCACCAGCGTTGGCGCAATGTAATAGCCCTGCGAATCCGGCCCGACCTGCCCGGAGATCAGCTCGGCATTTTGCTTACGCGCCTCATCGAGATAAGCCGCCACTTTCTCGCAGTGCCCTTTTGACACCACCGGGTTAATCTGCGTCGTTTCCAGCATCCCCGGTCCCACCTGCAGCGATTTCACCGCCTGTTCAAAACCGCTCACCAGGTTATCGAACAGCGGGGCTTCAATATAGATGCGTGAGCTGGCGGCGCAGACCTGCCCCTGATTGAGGAAACTGCCGGTCATCAGCCCTTCGATTACCCACTCCGGATTGGCGTCTTTCAGCACGATCGCCGGGTTTTTTCCCCCCAGCTCCAGCGTCACGCGGGTCAGACGGTCGGCGGCCACCCTGGCGATATGCTTACCGGTTGCGGTGGAGCCGGTAAAGCTGACCTTCGCCACCTGCGGATGAGAGGTTAACGCCGAGCCGCATCCGGCGCCGCTGCCGGTCACGACGTTAAATACTCCGTCCGGGATCCCAGCCTCGGTGGCCAACTCGGCAACGCGCAGCAGCGTCAGCGGCGTGGTCTCCGATGGTTTGATGACGATAGAGCATCCTGCCGCCAGCGCCGGCATCACTTTCCACATCCCGATCATCAGCGGAAAATTCCACGGCACGATACCGGCGACAACGCCCACCGGCTCTTTGCGCGTCCACGCCTGGTAGCGTGCGCCCTGCGGGAACGGAATCGACACATCGAGCGTGCGCCCGCTGATTTTGGTGGTCAGCCCGGCGGTGTAACGCATCCAGTTCAGCGTACAGCCCACTTCAAATGCGCGAGAAATCTGGATGGATTTCCCCTGCTCCAGCGTCTCCAGCTGCGCCAGTTCTTCGCCGTGCTGTTCGACCAGATCGGCAAAACGCAGCAGGATACGTTCGCGGTCGGCCGGCGTGCGCCCAGCCCAGCTGCGGGCGACGAAGGCGCGCCACGCCGACATTACCGCGCGATCGACATCGGCCGCGTTAGCATCCGCGGTACTGGCGATGGCCTGCCCGGTTGCCGGGTTCCAGACGGTAAGACGCTGTTCGCTCTGCGACGCCTGCTGGGTACCGTCGATATATAAGCCATGCTGGCGGTCTAAAAACTGTTGAACGCTGGCAAGCAGCGCTACCTGTGCTGTGGACATATCGCTTCCTTATTGCTCACGGATCGTGAATTCAGTCTACGACGCGGCTGACGTTCGCGCTTTTTTCTCTGTGACATTCGTTTGTGCCGCTGTGACAGCCGCCGCAATTCAACATATTGCGGACGCAGAAATGTGCCTCAGGTAATAGTTCTTTCATATACTCCGCGCCTCGCTCTTGTATGCCACTGTGTAAATGCAACAATGCAAAAACATTATGTTTACATGAGACAGACTATGGCGACGGCGGAGCACGGACAGGACTACCAGCGCTGGTTGGCGAAAATCAATCAGGTCTGCGGCCATTTTGCCGCTCGTCCGTTGGAAGGTCGCTTTCACGGGGAGATTGACGCCAGCTATGCCGGCACGCTGAAAGTCAGCACCGTCACCGCCAGCGGCGTCAATCTGTTCCGCACCCGCAACGAAATTAAGCGCAGCAATGACGACTGGTTTTATACCGTCTTCCAGCTCTCCGGCCAGGCGGCCATCGAGCAGGACGATCGCCAGGTGGTCCTCGACGCCGGTGACATCACCCTGATTGACGCATCTCGCCCCTGCTCTATTTTCTGGCAGCAGACTTCGCGCCAGGCCTCCCTGCTACTGCCCCGACAGCTGCTGGAGCAACAGCTGCGCGGCAGTGAAATAAGCATTGCCACGCGGCTGGAAAAATCGCTGCCGATGGTCCAGCTCAGTCAGCGGCTGCTGCAGGAGAGCATGTGTAGCCCGGAGCTGTCGGAAAGTGAGAGTGCCGCGGCGCTGGAGGCCATCGTCTGCCTGCTGCGTCCGATGCTGCATCATCACGACCCCCGACCGTCGCGTAGGGAGAAGCAGTTTCAGAAGATTATGGATTTAATTGATGAGTCCATTCAGGCGGAACATCTGCGTCCGGAGTGGCTGGCCAGCGAGACCGGTATGTCGGTTCGGAGTCTGTACCGGTTGTTTGCCGACAAGGGGCTGGTGGTCGCACAATATATTAAGAACCGGCGTCTCGATCTCTGCGCGCAGGCATTGCACAATGCCCGTGATGACGAAAAGCTGGCGGGAATTGGCTATAGCTGGGGATTCAGCGACCACAGCCACTTCTCGACCGCTTTCAAACAGCGTTTTGGCGTATCGCCCGGGGAATACCGCAAGCGCTGCCGCTGATTTTTATACGGCAATGGGCCGCAGACTTCCGGCCTCCCCCCGCCGCTGTCCGGCTGCCGCTTCCAGTCGCAGCGCCTCCTGTTGCCACCGCCGCTTGCTGATTCCTCTGTCCGTTACCGGGTGCCGCGCCTGACGTCCGCTTTGTTCCCCCGCAGGCCTCGTCCCGCGCATTTCGCCCCTGTTCCCGCCCGATCCGGGTCTGGCCGTAAAAAAAACAAAAGCGTATAAAAAATATAAAATGGAATTTTAATTTCATTAATAACTGCATGGATTTAAAAGCGTGACTCGTATCAAAAATTTAACTTTTAATTCAATAGCTTATTTTTGACAACCCCATAAACCCCATCAAATATTATCTTTTAAAATCAATTATATAAAAACATTATCTTTTCTCACAAAGAGAAATTTGTTTCGCTTCAAACAAAATGAAATGAAATGAAATTTTCAAATTGTGATCTATTTGTGATTTTATTTCATTAGCCGATGTCATATTACCCTTCGATAGAACGCAATCTGTCCACTCTCGGCGGTACGCAAACCCGCAAGCACGGAGGAGACCATGAAGGACACAGAAAGAAGATTGAACACGTCGGACGGCAGGGAGCGTTGTCATGTCATCGATTACCTATCGGTCACGACGGTTTTTCCACTGAAAGGAACGCCGGTGACAAAGCACAACGAGGCGTCAGCAAGACACCTTGCACCGCAGGTTGGCTTTCATCGCTTCAAGAGCGAGGGCCAGACGCGGTACCGGATTCGCACAGTCTGTTCTGTGCACAAGCGCTGTCGGGTAACCGTGTGAATGTCGACAGCAAGCATCGCAGATGCCACACACAATCCAGAGACACTGATAACACACCGTCAATCAAAAACACGCCTCATCGCCCGTTGCTCCTCAGCATATGGCGATGAAGACGAATAATCGCACCGCCCATCTCGTTTCCCTCCGTCATCGTTCGACAGGATAAAACTGTAGCCGCGAGCGAAGAGAAACAGAATGACCGGTGCTGTTAATGAAAATAAAAGGTATGAAAATGTCAGCTATCATGAAACTGAACGTACAGCAAAGAAAGCGGCTTCACCAAATAACGCTAGTGGCAACATTTGGCGGCCTGCTATTCGGCTATGACACCGGGGTTATTAATGGTGCATTTTCTTCACTGAAGCAATATATGAGCCTGACGCCGACAACGGAAGGTCTGGTCATGAGCGTATTGCTGGTGGGCGCCGCTATTGGCAGCGTTTTTGGTGGAACCCTCGCCGATTATTTTGGCAGACGCAAATATCTGCTCTGCCTGTCCTTTATTTTCCTTGTCGGGGCATTAATGTCAGCCCTCGCCCCGGATATCACCGTCTTGCTGCTATCCCGTTTTCTGCTGGGATATGCCGTCGGTGGCGCTTCCGTCACGGCACCGACGTTCATTTCTGAAGTTGCCCCCACGGAAATGCGCGGTAAACTCACGGGGCTGAATGAGGTCGCCATTGTTATCGGGCAGCTTGCCGCATTCGCCATCAACGCCATAATTGGTATTATCTGGGGCCACCTTCCCGACGTCTGGCGATATATGTTGATGGTGCAGGCCATCCCGGCTATCTGTTTATTTGTCGGAATGTTGCGTTCTCCGGAAAGCCCGCGCTGGCTGGTGAGCAAAAACCGTCATCAGGAAGCGCTGGAAGTATTAAAGCAGATCCGCTCGCCGGAACGCGCGGCGCAAGAATTTGCCGATATTTCGACCCTCATCAAAGTTGAAGCCGATCGCAAATTCAGTACGCAAAACGCGTTTTTGACCATTCTCAGCACGCCGTGGATTTTTAAATTACTGCTGGTGGGCATCATTTGGGCTGCGTTGCAGCAGACCACCGGGGTCAATGTCATTATGTACTATGGCACCGAAATCCTGAGTACGGCCGGCTTCTCAGAAAGAACCTCCTTAATATGCAACGTGCTCAACGGGGTCTTCTCGGTGGGGGGAATGCTGGTTGGGGTCTTCTTCCTCGTTGATCGCTTTAAACGCAAAACCATCATTATTTATGGCTTTGCCATTATGGCGACGCTGCACCTGATCATTGCCGGCGTCGATTACACGCTGGTTGGCGATATCAAAGCGACGGCGATCTGGCTGCTCGGCGCGTTGTTTGTCGGGGTCATGCAGGGGACAATGGGCTTTATTACCTGGGTGGTGTTGGCCGAACTGTTCCCGCTGAAATTCCGCGGCCTGTCGATGGGGATTTCAGTGTTTTTCATGTGGATCATGAATGCCGTTGTCAGCTACCTGTTTCCGCTGCTCCAGGCCAAACTCGGCCTTGGTCCGGTATTCCTGATTTTCGCGGCCATCAACTATATCGCGATTATCTTTGTGGTCACGGCGCTTCCGGAAACCTCGAACAAATCGCTGGAACAATTAGAAGAAGAGTTATCGTCTAATAAATATGATGCGCGGGTGAATAACGGCGCGGAGGTCGCTCACAATGATCGCTAATATTACGCAAGAGAACCTTCACCTTGGCTACAAGGCGAAAAATAAGGCCGAAGTGTTGACCCTGCTCGGTGAGGAATTTAAAAAGAAAGGCTACGTCAGCGAAAACTGCACCGCTTTTCTTGATGAAAGGGAACGTCAGGTGTCCACTTTTTTAGGCAATGGCATTACGCTTCCGCACCTGCCGAAATCCGCGACCAATATCATTCTGAAAACCGGAATAGAAATATTTCAGTTCCCGGACGGCGTCATCTGGGACAGAAGCAACGTCATGTTTATCGCCATTGGCGTGATTGCCAAAGAGAAAGAGCATATTGATGTTCTGAAGGACATCGCTTCTATTTTCAGCGATGAAATCATTGCAAATGCGCTGTCATTGATCTCCAGTAAACAGGACTTTTTGACGATTTTACAACAACACCGCTAACCCTGACGCTTAATCGCCGTCAGGCCCCGCCGCCGCTGATGAAAGGGAGTCTCATCAGCGGCCGTTCCTGCCAGGCAAAAGCGCCGGCGCGTTATTTCCGCAGCCATTGACCATTCAGTCCCTGAACATACTCCCCCGGCTGTGCCCGCGAGACCAGTTTTTGTCCGGCCATTTTCGCCACCTCATCCACCGGCAGGTTATTATCATCCGCCAGCTGCTGATAGCTTTCACTTCTGGCCGCGTTGATCTGTTTAACCAGCGCCAGCGTTTCCTTATCCTGACGCAGCGGCGCCAGATAGCCATTCAGCGTTTCGCCGACCCGCCCTTGCTCCCGAGCCTCCCCCAGCGTCAGCGCCAGCGCCGATGAGCTGAGAAGGCCAAGCGCCAACGCCGCCGTTAACAGTCGTTTTCTCATCGCCACCTCAGAATAGATCGCTACGCGACTTCAGTAACTCTTCAACATCCTTATCCACTTTGATATGAATCTCATGCTCAATTTTGACATTCATATTGATGGTGATCGGCTCTTTTGACGCCGCGATTTCAATTCGTGGCGTACAGCCCGCCAGCAGCATCGTCATCAGCACCGGCGTTAGCAATTTCATCATTGTTGTTCCTTACACTTTTTACTGTCCGTACAGCTGCGCACGGGGAGCACCGCATTTTGCTCAAACCATGCCTGTAAATTGTCGCCAAAACGTAAACTGCGCCACAGGTCAAAAATATTCTCTTGATGAGAATAGTTTAAATGCACCGTATTACTCTGCTCCCCGACGCGGCTGGTTCCGCTGATGGTCGCCTTCAGCGTCAGCATGCCCAGATTATCGAGATCGATGCGCGTCCATGAACGGGAGATCTCCATATAGCGCAGCCAGTTAATCGCCGCACCGGCGGAAATATTGTCATTGACCATCGCATCCGCCATATCCTTATCAAGACGTAAGGTCATCGGCCCCGGGTTACCCAGCCAGCCGTCTTTAATGATCCATTTGTCATTGTTCAGCCACAGCGGCAGCGCGCCGTTAAATGCGCCGGACATGGCAAATTGCTTGATATTTATCGCGCTCACCAGTTCGCTGCTGGAAATTTGCTGCAGACGCAGTAGCGCCGGGTCGTGCTGCGGCATACGCAGCTGCTGCATGGTCACCTTACCCCCGAGAACATCCACGCTGACGTTGCTCAACTGCAGCGGTTCGCGCTCGCTCCACGGCCAGGAGCCCTGCAGATCCGCCGAGAGGTTTTTCGCCGTCACCTGGTTGACGACTTCGCCAATACGCAGCGACACCGGTCGGCGGGTTCCCAGTTGCCAGGTCCCCTGACTAAAGCGAAAAGGCAGAACAAAATCTACGCCATTAATCTGATTGTCAGGCATCCAGGCGCTGCCGCCTTTTAAGACGCCGTGGCCGCCGGCTTCAAATCCCTGATCTGCCGCCGCGGAGAAGGCTACCTGCGCATACAGCATTCCTTCACGCAGATTCATTTTCCAGTCTGGCGGCACCAGCGGCTGAAACACGGTTAACGACTGTTTTGGCCACCAGGCCTGGCCCCGCAGACGTTCGCCATCCCAACGCCCGGTGACCCGCACGGGACCTATCTTATTGGCGTGGAGCGCCCCGCTAAACTGAAACCAGGTGGGATCCCGCCCGTCGATCTTGAACTTTAACGTGGAGGGGGGAAGTTCGCTGCCGCTGCTAAAGCTGGTTTTACCCGCGTCCAGCGATAGCGCGCCGGTCAGTTTGGGGTGCTGTTCGCCGCGCAGCCAGTGCACCGGTTCATCCAGGGTTAACCGCGGCGTGCTGACCAGCATCGTGCCGTACTGCAGCTTATCGAAGCCCGTCGACAGGCTGTTCAGCACAATCGAATTGTCTATCCACGCCCCCGCCCCTTTGACGTCCCACTTGGCCTGCATCGGCGTGAAGCGGCCCTCGCCCCAGTAACGCCACTGCCAGCGGCCGCTGTCGGGCATAAAGTTGTCGGCCTGACCGTCAAGGTGCAGCGAAAAGTCGCCCATCTGCTGTTCGTGCGCGCGCAGAATAGCCTGCAGACGGCCGTCCACGCCCTGCTGAGTCACCTTCACCCCGGCCAGCGGCAGACGAACTTCGTCAATGTTGAGCGAATCAATGACCCGCCCGCGGGAACGCAGCAGCGCGCCGGGATGGAACGCCAGCGACGGCGCGGTCAGCGGGCCAGTCAGGTTCGCCGGCAGCACGGCATAGACAATCAGGTCGCCGAGCTTGGCCTCGCCGGTTAACCGCAACGGCATGTCGCTGTTATCCATGCTCAGTTTGCCAGGGCCAATCGTCAGTACCGCGTTCCCCTTCCCGGCTTCCCCGTGGGTGAGAACGTTGAGACGACCGCTGACCCGCATCTGCTCGGTGCCCTGTTGCCAGTTGCCAACCGACAAGGCCACGCGGCCGCTCAGCGGATATCCGGCATACTCGGTGCTCCAGCGACCATCGCTGATGGCAATACGTTCCGGGGTGATTTCCCAGGGTAAATCGAGCATCGGCTGCACATCGCCGCGCGGCGTAACCAGCAGCTGCCCACGGTTTTTCTGCCACTCCAGCTCCGCATCAACCAGTCCTGCCGTCTGCGGGAATTCGAGCGTGGCGAGCAGATGACCGTCTACCGGCAAACCGTCCGGCACCAGCGGCATATGAAACTCGCCGACCAGCTTCACCGGCGCCTGTCCTTCAACCAGCTGCGCGGAAAAGTCGCTCACCGTCAGCGCCTGCCCGCGCAGGCGCGCCTGCAGCGTCATCTCTTTACCGCTGTAGCCGATATCCTGCTGCTGCGGCGTCAATGACATGACCAGCCGACCCTGCCACTTTTCCCACGGCGAGAGACGCAGGTTTTCAATCGTCAACCAGCTATAGGGAAGCATGGACTGCCATTCCGCCAGGGTACGCGGGGCGCCGGATGCCGGTTCACTTTCCGGCAGTTTGCTCAGGCAGGCGCTATTGATATCAAGTTCGTCAACCTGCAGCCGCCAGCGGCTGGGATGTGAGAGTCGGGCATTGGTTATGCGGGCCAGTTCGCAATCGCCGACCAGATAGCGTAAATCGGGAATACGCAGCGCAGAACGCGTCAGGCGCGGACTGTCGTGCAGCGAAATGCGGGTTCCCTCTGGCAGCCAGATCCCGGCCAGCGTAGGTACCCAATGGGTAAGCGTCGACAACAAGGCCAGCGGTAGCAGAATAAGTGCTAACAATAGCGCGATGGCGGCTTTATATTTACCCTTCATGGGCAGTTAATATCCTGATTAAACAAAAGTAAAAGCCGAAAGTAGCGCGTATTGTGGCACGTTCGACCAGTGAGTTAAAGTTTCTATCCCGCTTAAGAGCCTATCTCATCCGGGCTATTTTGCTTGTCATTTTGCCCCGGGCAGAGCTCACAACGCGCGATTCTTGCACGCCCTTCAGCGCGGCCCGCAGGGTAAGCGAAGCGATGCAAATCGCCAGCAACTTCCTGTACGCTCCGTTTTCTCCGCGCTGGCCGCGTGCAAACGGCCTGCGCCGATAGCCCAGCCGGGATAGATTCTAAGAATAGTTGCTGCGACATCATCGTTATGGTGAATTGTTGCCATCCGCTTATTTAACCGCCATTTAGCCAGCGCCTGTCACACTCGCGGGAATCGATCTAACAAGTGGGCGGATCCCGTGGAGTTTTTTGTTTCGCTTATTGAGTATGCCCAGCGCCACTATTCATTCCTGCTGCTGCTGGTCTTCCTGCTGACGTTCAGCAAATCCTGTGCGCTGATTTCCCTGCTGGTGCCGGGCACATCCGGGCTGCTGCTGCTCGGCCCGCTCGCCTCCGGCAGCCTGAATCACTTCTTATTTATGTGGCTCAGCGCCAGCCTGGGGGCAATCGGTGGATTCTGGATCTCCTGGTGGCTGGGACGGTACTATCAGCATCGTCTGCTACGACTTCGCTGGCTGCGCGGCGATCGGCTGGCCCGTAGCCTGACCTTTCTCCATCGCCACGGCGAATGGGCGGTGTTTTTCGGGCGTTTTCTCTCGCCGCTTCGCGCCACCCTCCCCCTGGCCAGCGGCGTCAGCGGCACGCCGTTCTGGCGTTTTCAACTGGCCAATGTCAGCTCGGGACTTCTCTGGCCGCTGCTTCTGCTGGCTCCCGGTGCCTTCAGCTTCAGTTTTTGGTAAAATACATTGTGTTTTAAAGAGATACCTCAACTCAGTGATATGCTCTAGAATTATTAGATACCCGCCAGGCCAAACTAATTTTTAATATTTGTACGATTATTTTAAATATGCTACCGTGACGGTATAATCACTGGAGAAAAGTCTTATGAAAATCGCTGTGTATAGTACGAAGCAGTACGATAAAAAGTACCTTCAGCATGTTAATGATACATATGGCTTTGAACTCGAATTTTTCGACTTCCTGTTAACCGAAAAAACCGCGAAAACGGCCAACGGTTGTGAAGCCGTGTGCATTTTTGTCAACGATGACGGAAGCCGTCCGGTACTGGAAGAGCTGAAAGCGCACGGCGTGAAGTACATCGCCCTGCGCTGCGCCGGGTTTAACAACGTCGATCTGGATGCGGCAAAAGAGCTGGGTCTGCGCGTTGTCCGCGTTCCCGCCTATTCGCCGGAGGCCGTGGCTGAACATGCCATCGGCATGATGATGTCGTTGAACCGCCGTATCCACCGCGCCTACCAGCGTACCCGCGATGCTAACTTCTCGCTGGAAGGTTTAACCGGCTTTACCATGCACGGTAAAACCGCCGGGGTGATCGGGACGGGCAAAATCGGCGTCGCCACGCTGCGTATTCTGAAAGGGTTTGGCATGCGCCTGCTGGCGTTCGATCCCTATCCAAGCGCCGCGGCGCTGGATCTTGGCGTCGAGTATGTTGATTTGCCGACGCTGTATGCGCAGTCCGACGTGATCTCCCTGCACTGTCCGCTGACGGAAGAGAACTACCATCTGCTGAATCATGCGGCGTTTGAGCAAATGAAAGACGGCGTGATGGTGATCAATACCAGCCGCGGGGCGCTGATTGATTCTCAGGCGGCGATCGATGCGCTGAAACACCAGAAAATCGGGGCGCTGGGCATGGACGTGTATGAGAATGAACGCGATCTGTTCTTCGAAGATAAGTCCAATGACGTGATTCAGGATGACGTCTTCCGTCGCCTTTCTGCCTGTCATAACGTGTTGTTCACCGGGCACCAGGCTTTCCTGACCGCCGAGGCGCTGATCAGCATTTCACAAACGACCCTCGATAACCTGCGCCAGGTCGATGCTGGCGAAACCTGCCCGAACGCGCTGGTCTGATCGTCCTTTCCCTTTTGTGCCCTCCTTCCACGGGGGGCACTTTCAAATAACCCCCACAGAAATTGCCTGCAGTAAAGTTAAACTGTGCGTATTTAATAGATGTGATAAATGTTTTGGAGGAAAAATGAACAAGTTTGCTGCACTGCTGGCGGCAGGAATGCTGTTATCTGGCTGTGTCTACAACAGCAAAGTTTCCACCGGCGCGGAGCAACTTCAGCACCATCGTTTCGTCCTGACCAGCGTGAATGGCCAGGCGCTGGCGGCGGGAGCCAAACCGCTGGAGCTGAGTTTTGGCGAAGATATGTATGTTTCAGGAAACATGTGCAACCGCTTTAGCGGTAAAGGCAAAATCAGCGGCGGCGAGCTGAAGGTCAAAACGCTGGCGATGACCCGTATGCTGTGCACCGATTCTCAGCTGAATACGCTGGATAATACGCTGAGCAAAATGCTGCGCGATGGCGCACAGGTTGACCTGACGGAAAATCAGCTGACGCTGGCCACTGCCGATCAGACTCTGGTCTATAAACTCGCCGACCTGGTCAACTAGTAGTTACCGCAGCTTCCACCCGCTAACGCCTGTTCGCTGCAGCGCTTGCCGTTGGGTAACGCGCACATGCCGATCGCCGAACCATCAAGCTGTCGTGCCACGGACAATGAGCCGCCAATCATCGCGCAGTTCGCCTGCCCTGAGCTGCTCATCGCGGCACGCATTCCCGGCGACACGTGTGCCGCGGTTGCCTGCTGAACAGGTTCGCTACTACAGGCCGACAATAATAACGCGGCACACCCTACTAAAAACGCTGCTCGCATCGTCTCTCCCCTCAGAAACTTCCCAAAATAAACAAACCCAAGAATAATAGGCAGCGCAGCGCCTGACGTCGAGAGGCGAAATACGTATTTATGCGCCCCATTAACATTTCTTAGCAAATTTTCCGCCGATCGTTGATCTTGTCAGGGAAAATGACAGGAATGCTGTGGATCATCTATACCCGCGATGCACGCCGCTGGCCGCGGTCCTCCAGACGGGCTGTGGCTATCGCCGTCAAAACGGCTGTACTTGTGATGAGAAAAGAGCGTTTGCTCTCGCGACCAGGATGATGCCGCCCATAACGATTAAACCCCGCCAGATGGCAGGGTTGTCATGACGCCCTTCTCTACGGAGCTCGGATCGTGCCAGGAAGGTTATCCCGCTCAGCTATTTATCCACCAGCCGGCGACATCATAGCGTTAATGCTATTATCAAATTGCAAGCCAACGACCAGGTCACCTTTTTTCATTAAAGTTCGGCATTTTTAGATATACCCTAAAATATAATCTCAACCAGCCAATGGTCCTTAAAATTAAAATCCCCAGGCAGACCGCCTCCTGATTTTTATACAGGAGGCAAAATCTAATAAAAATATCAATCAGATCTCAGGGGGGAATTTTTACTGCACAACGTTAAGCCCGCTTTTTTCCACTCTTTTTTACGGCAACCGCTGTCTTTATGCTCTGACCAAAGTGGATCAAACCGATCTTTTTGCAGGTCCTGTGATTCAGGCGTCCGTGACCATCGCTTTGTACAAAGGGTTTTTCGGGTAGATTTTTGCATAAAAACTCTCCAGGTTGACTTTTGCTAACCATTCCGTAGTTAATCCAGCAATGTTGAGCTGATATTAACACCCGCAAAAGAGAGTTTATTTCAACCTTTGTTTATCTTTGTAAAGGCAGAATGCAAAAATCACAAATAGCGGAGTTCTCACATTCGCAGTCCGCTAACATCCGCCTGCAATATGTCCCATCATTGCCAATGTTAATCGTGAATGGCTATTCCACAACGTCAGGATTAGAAAATCGGGTATCGCGAATTCGCAGATAAATAATGCCCCCTGATTCAGACCCACAGGCAGATTGATACGTCAACGGCGATATCTTCGACAGCACGGCTCTCACCACGGGGAAACCTGCCCGTTACGCCGCCTGTCAACATAAATGCATAATAATCATAAAGATAGATACGAAGCCGTCGGTATCTTTTGCCCTTCCGGGGAAGAATTCGTGGATCAATTTGTGCACTCGAAAGCCTCACAACTTCAAGGGTATAGCTAATGCCCTTATACTAGCCACTATAATTACAAGACCTGTAGCCGTTTGTCAGGTCTCTTCTTTTGCGCAATGTTAGGGTGTCTTCTTATGATTACTATCGACGGTAATGGCGCGGCCGCTTCAGTCGCGTTTCGCACAAGTGAGGTTATCGCCATCTACCCGATTACGCCCAGTTCAACGATGGCGGAACAGGCGGATGCCTGGGCGGGTAACGGGCTTAAAAACGTGTGGGGAGACGTACCTCGCGTCGTCGAAATGCAGTCGGAAGCCGGGGCCATCGGTGCCGTACACGGCGCGCTGCAAACCGGGGCGCTCTCGACCTCCTTTACCTCATCGCAGGGTTTACTGCTGATGATCCCCACGCTGTACAAACTGGCCGGTCAGCTGATGCCGTTTGTCCTGCACGTTGCCGCTCGTACCGTCGCCACCCACGCACTCTCGATCTTCGGCGACCATTCCGACGTCATGGCCGTACGCCAGACCGGCTGCGCCATGCTGTGCGCCAGCAGCGTCCAGGAAGCCCAGGACTTTGCGCTGATTTCCCATATCGCCACGCTTAAGAGCCGGGTGCCGTTTATCCATTTCTTCGACGGCTTCCGCACTTCGCATGAAATCAATAAAATCGCCCCGCTTGCGGATGACACCATTCGCAACCTGCTGCCTCAGGACGAGATTGACGCGCACCGTCTGCGCGCGCTGAATCCGGAACATCCGGTGATCCGCGGCACTTCGGCGAACCCGGATACTTATTTCCAGTCCCGCGAAGCCACGAACCCCTGGTACGACGCGGTCTATGACCACGTTGAAACGGCGATGAACGATTTCGCCGCCGCGACCGGGCGTCAGTACAAACCGTTCGAGTTTTATGGCCATCCGCAGGCAGAACGGGTGATTGTGATTATGGGCTCGGCGATCGGCACCTGTGAAGAGGTCGTTGACGAACTGCTGAGCCGTGGCGAAAAAGTCGGTGTCCTGAAAGTTCGCCTCTATCGCCCCTTCTCAGCCGCCCATCTGCTGGAGGCACTGCCGGAAAGCACCCGCGCTATCGCCGTTCTGGATCGCACCAAAGAACCGGGCGCCCATGCCGAGCCGCTGTACCTGGATATCATGACCGCGCTGGCGGAAGCCTTTAACCGCGGCGAACGTGAAACTCTGCCCCGCACCATCGGCGGCCGCTACGGCCTTTCATCGAAAGAGTTCGGCCCGGAGTGCGTGCTGGCTATCTTCAATGAATTGCGCGAAGCCCGGCCCAAACCGCGATTCACCGTCGGCATTTATGATGATGTGACCAATCTCTCCCTGCCGCTCGGGGAGAACACCCTGCCGTCAGAAGCCAAACTGGAGGCGCTGTTCTACGGCCTCGGCAGCGATGGCAGCGTATCGGCCACTAAAAACAATATCAAAATTATCGGTAACTCCACGCCGTGGTTCTCGCAGGGCTATTTTGTCTATGACTCGAAAAAAGCCGGCGGGTTGACCGTTTCGCATTTACGCGTCAGTGAGAAACCGATTCGCTCCTCCTATTTGATCTCGCAGGCCGATTTCGTTGGCTGCCATCAGCTACAGTTTATCGACAAATATCAAATGGTTGAGCGGTTAAAACCCGGCGGGATTTTCTTGCTCAATACACCTTATGGTGTGGATGACGTCTGGTCGCGCCTGCCGCAGGAAGTGCAGGCAACGCTGAATCAGAAAAAAGCGCGCTTTTATATCGTCAACGCTGCGAAAATTGCCCGAGAATGCAGCCTTGGCGCGCGTATCAATACCGTCATGCAGATGGCATTCTTCCACTTAACGCAAATTCTGCCGGGCGACAGCGCGCTGGCCGAACTGCAGGGCGCCATTGCGAAAAGCTACAGCAGCAAAGGCCAGGATCTGGTTGAGCGCAACTGGCAGGCGCTGGCGCTGGCGCGCGAATCGTTGGCCGAAGTGCCGTTGCGCCCGGTCGATGCCTCCAGCCCGAACCGTCCGCCGGTGGTCTCCGATGCCGCGCCGGATTTTGTGAAAACCGTCACCGCCGCGATGCTGGCCGGGCTCGGCGATGCGCTACCGGTCTCCGCGCTGCCGCCGGATGGCACCTGGCCAATGGGCACCACGCGCTGGGAAAAACGCAATATCGCCGAAGAGATCCCCATCTGGAAGGAGGAGCTGTGCACTCAGTGTAACCACTGCGTCGCCGCCTGCCCGCATTCAGCGATTCGCGCCAAAGTGGTCCCTCCGCAGGCCATGGAGGCGGCCCCGGCCAGTCTGCACTCCCTGGATGTCAAATCGCGCGATATGCGCGGGCAGAAATATGTCCTGCAGGTGGCGCCGGAAGATTGCACCGGCTGTAACCTGTGCGTGGAAGTGTGTCCGGCAAAAGACCGGCAGAATCCTGAAATCAAGGCCATCAACATGATGTCGCGCCTTGAGCATGTGGAAGAAGAGAAAGTGAACTACGACTTCTTCCTCAACCTGCCGGAAATCGACCGCAGCACTCTGGAGCGGATTGATATCCGCACCTCGCAACTGATCAGCCCGCTGTTTGAATATTCCGGGGCCTGTTCCGGCTGCGGCGAAACGCCGTATATCAAACTGCTGACCCAGCTGTACGGGGATCGGATGCTGATCGCTAACGCCACCGGCTGCTCGTCGATTTACGGCGGTAATCTGCCATCCACACCGTATACCACCGACGCCAACGGCCGTGGCCCGGCGTGGGCAAACTCGCTGTTCGAAGACAACGCCGAATTTGGCCTCGGCTTCCGCTTAACCGTCGACCAGCACCGTCAGCGCGTCATGCGCCTGCTGTCAACGTTTGCCGATAAACTGCCGCCAGCATTGTATGAGGCGCTGCAGGCCGACGCCACCCCAGAGGTGCGCCGCGAACAGGTGGCCGAGCTACGCCAGGTTCTGGCTAATGAAGCCGGTGCGAAGGAGCTCTTAACCGATGCCGATGCGCTGGTTGAGAAATCCATCTGGCTTATCGGCGGCGATGGCTGGGCCTATGACATTGGCTTCGGCGGTCTCGACCACGTCCTGAGCCTGACCGAAAACGTCAACATTCTGGTTCTCGATACCCAGTGTTATTCCAATACCGGCGGCCAGGCATCGAAGGCGACTCCGCTCGGCGCGGTCACCAAATTTGGTGAGCATGGCAAGCGCAAGGCGCGTAAGGACCTCGGCGTCAGCATGATGATGTACGGGCATGTTTACGTCGCGCAAATTTCGCTGGGGGCGCAGCTGAATCAGACGGTGAAAGCGATTCAGGAAGCGGAGGCCTACCCTGGCCCGTCGCTGATTATCGCCTACAGCCCCTGCGAAGAGCACGGTTACGATCTGGCGCTCAGCCACGATCAGATGCGTCAGCTGACCGCCACCGGCTTCTGGCCGCTGTACCGCTTCGACCCTCGTCGTGCGGATGAAGGCAAACTGCCGCTGGCGCTGGACTCTCGCCCACCGTCAGATGCGCTGGCCGAAACGCTGCTTAACGAGCAACGTTTCCGTCGCCTCAACTCCCAGCAACCCGAAGTGGCGGAGCAGCTGTGGAAGGATGCGGCGGCGGATTTGCAAAAACGCTATGACTTCCTGGCCCAGATGGCCGGCAAAGCGGAGAAACCGGCAACCGAGAGTTAACCCGCTCTGTTTTTAAGCCTTAGCATAAAAAAAGCCCGAATATTCATTCGGGCTTGTCATTTTTATCGTCAAAATAATATCGTGCGTGAATATGTGACGAACATAATAAAGAAGCTGGCGACAATAGAAGGCAATAACGCACGGATAATAAGCGAATAATCCCGTTCTGTATAATTTTTATTTTGTATATATTCAGTTTATACATTCACCAAACCATTATCATAACAGGTGTATCTTTTCGTCTACAGGCTCTATTACCGCTCAGATCATTTTTTTACCCTTACACTTCTTTGTTATTTATAACACCCTCAGCACCACTCTAAATTTAAAATAAAAATACTTCAGAAATATCCAATTGAAGTCATCATTATGTATAACGCTTATCAAATACGTTATTCATCGCCTGCAGATTTATAAAGGAATCAACATAATATTGGCCTGATATTTAAAACACATTATATCCGGCATGAGCAATGACCATAAAAAGTCTCGTTCCATATGCGGGTATTGCAACGATGTATGACTTCAAGCGAGATACTTTGCCGGTGTTTATTCTATAGCCAGTCTATAGGGCAAAGATGACAACGCCTTATCGCATAACGCTCCTCTGGCGCCTGCATCGTCGCACCGGTGCCACTGTATCCGCTGTGATGCAAAGTCCCGCCCACAGCAACGCTGTTTTATCGCGTCGTGCCGGGAACATCAATCAAATCAAAACAATATCCCTGGTGTATTAAAACCGTTACCCGATAAATGATATATTGCCGGTAAAGCCTGCCGTAAAGGACGCCAGCCATGGATCATCAACCCGTAAAATCATCCCGAATCGCCTCCATCGCCTATGACGAAGCCTCTGGCATCCTCGAAATCCGGTTTCACGACGCCACCACGCTCCGCTATGAGAAGGTGCCCGAACGCATCTATCGCCTTTTTTTGCAGGTGGTCTCCAAGGGACGTTTTTATGATGGCGTCATCAAAGGGAAATTTACCGAACATCGGGGTAGCTCACGCTAAAATGTGACCCGTCATGGTACATCATGCCGCCAAATGGCGTACACTTTAAGCGGTTACTTAAACAGGAGGTTTTATGGCCAGAATAATTCTTGTACCTATTGATATATCTGAAAAAGAATTAACTCAACGCGTTGTCTGTCACGTTGAGGCGGAAGCGCGTATTGACGATGCCGAAGTACACTTTCTGACCGTGATTCCATCCCTTCCCTACTACGCCTCGCTGGGGATGGCCTATACCACCGAACTACCGCCGATGGATGAGTTTAAAGCGGAATCGGAAACGCGTCTGAAAGAGTTCGTCGCTCAGTTCGCCATTCCTGAAGACCGGGTGCATTTCCATGTTAAGGAAGGTTCGCCGAAGGATAACATTCTGGAGCTGGCGAAAACGCTGCCGGCCGATCTGGTGATTATCGCCTCTCACCGCCCGGACATAACGACCTATCTGCTCGGCTCCAACGCCGCGGCCGTCGTTCGTCATGCCGACTGTTCCGTACTGGTTGTGCGTTAACCCCTTCAGCCCGCCCTCACGGCGGGCTTTTTATCTCAACATCTGTCAGGTTAAACTACCGGAAATGTGCTGACATCCCCACCGCGAATCCGTACCATACACGCCACAGACTTAGACTGACGTCATTAATTGCGACCACCCGCCGTGCCGTGGGCAGAGTGCGTGTGCCACACCATGAATTGAGCTATTATTAAATGCTGCAAAATCAAGAAGTTAGCAAAAAAGAAAAGTACAACCTCGATAAATTGCAAAAGCGCCTGCGCCGTAACGTCGGCGAAGCCATTGCCGATTTCAACATGATCGAAGACGGCGACCGGATTATGGTTTGCCTGTCCGGCGGTAAAGATAGCTACACCATGCTGGAAATCCTGCGCAGCCTGCAGAAAAGCGCGCCGATTTCATTCTCGCTGGTCGCGGTCAACCTCGATCAGAAGCAGCCGGGTTTTCCCGCCCACATTCTGCCGGAATATCTCGAGCAGCTTGGCGTCGAGTACAAAATTGTCGAAGAAAACACCTACGGGATCGTCAAAGAGAAGATTCCTGAAGGCAAAACCACCTGCTCGCTCTGTTCGCGTCTGCGTCGCGGTATCCTGTACCGTACCGCCAGTGAACTGGGCGCGACTAAGATTGCCCTCGGCCATCACCGCGACGATATTTTACAGACGCTGTTCCTGAACATGTTCTACGGCGGCAAAATGAAAGGCATGCCGCCGAAGCTGATGAGCGATGACGGTAAACACATCGTGATTCGCCCGCTGGCATACTGCCGTGAAAAAGACATTGAGCGTTTTTCGCAGGCGAAAGGTTTCCCGATCATTCCGTGCAACCTGTGCGGTTCGCAGCCTAACCTGCAGCGCCAGGTGATCGCCGATATGCTGCGCGACTGGGATAAGCGCTATCCTGGCCGTATAGAAACCATGTTCAGCGCCATGCAGAACGTGGTGCCGTCGCATCTGAGCGACATCAACCTGTTTGACTTTAAAGGGATTAACCACAACTCAGAAGTGGTTGATGGCGGCGATCTGGCGTTTGACCGGGAAGAGATTCCGCTGCAGCCTGCCGGCTGGCAGCCGGAAGACGATGCCGCGCAGCTGGATGAACTGCGCCTGAACGTGGTCGAAGTGAAGTAACCCACCGGCGTCTCAGAGTCACCTCTGAGACGCCTTGTCATCGCTTATTTCAGCAGGCGAACGCGGCAGTTTTTGCCTTTAATCTTACCGTTCTGCAGCTGCTTATAGGCCTTCTGCGCCACGCTCTGGCGAATGGCCACATAGACATGCGCAGGATGGACGTTAATCTTGCCGATGTCGGCGCCGTCAAAGCCCATATCGCCGGTCAACGCGCCGAGCACATCGCCAGCGCGCATTTTCGCTTTCTTCCCGCCATCGATACACAGCGTCGCCATCTCTGCGTGAAGCGGTTTGATATTGCCGTTGGTCGGCGCGCTCACCCAGTTCAGCTTCAGCTGCAGCATCTCTGCCAGGATATTGGCGCGCTGCGCCTCTTCCGGCGCGCAGAGGCTGATAGCCAGACCGCTCTCACCCGCGCGGGCGGTACGCCCGATACGGTGCACGTGAACTTCCGGATCCCAGGCCAGCTCATAGTTAACCACCAGCTCCAGCGATTTAATATCGAGGCCGCGCGCGGCAACGTCGGTGGCGACCAGCACACGAGAACTCCCGTTGGCAAATCGCACCAGCGTCTGATCGCGATCGCGTTGTTCAAGATCGCCGTGCAGCGACAGCGCGCTCTGCCCCGCGGCATTCAGCGAATCGCAAACCGCCTGACAATCTTTTTTGGTGTTGCAAAACACCACGCAAGAGGCCGGCTGATGCTGGCTGAGCAGCGTTTGCAGCAGCGGGATTTTTCCGCGCTGGGAGGTTTCGAAAAACTGCTGCTCGATTGCCGGCAGCGCGTCGACGGAATCGGTCTCAATGGTCAGCGGATGGTTTTGTACCCGCCCGCTGATCGCCGCGATCGCTTCCGGCCAGGTGGCGGAGAACAGCAGCGTCTGACGTTCGGCCGGGGCAAAGCGGATCACCTCATCGATGGCCTCGCTGAAGCCCATATCCAGCATCCGATCGGCTTCATCCATCACCAGAGTCTGCAGCGCATCCAGCGACACGGTGCCCTTTTGCAGGTGATCTAACAAACGGCCCGGTGTGGCGACGATGATATGCGGCGCATGCTGCAGCGAATCGCGCTGCGCGCCGAAAGGCTGCCCGCCGCAAAGGGTCAAAATTTTAATATTCGGTAAAAAGCGCGCCAGACGACGCAGCTCACCCGCGACCTGATCGGCCAGTTCGCGGGTCGGGCACAGTACCAGAGATTGTGTCTGGAACAGGGTAGCATCAACATGTTGAAGCAGCCCCAGACCAAATGCCGCTGTTTTACCGCTACCGGTTTTGGCCTGCACGCGCACATCTTTACCCGCCAGAATCGCGGGCAAGGCGGCGGCCTGCACAGGGGTCATCGTGAGATAACCCAGCTCATTGAGATTGGCGAGCTGGGCAGCGGGTAAAACGTTCAGTGTTGAAAAAGCGGTCACAATTTTTTCTCGAATTAACAGGCACACAAAGGGCAGGCGCGTATCCTCGCAGATCTGCGCCTGCGATGCGACAATTTAATCGGCTCATCGTCCGGCGGCGGGTCGGGCAGCGGATGCGGGCGCGGCCGGGGATCGGGCACCGGTATGGGATCGTTAGGTTCTGGCGAGACAGGGATCGATGTCAGGGGCTGATAGCGCATGGTGATTCTCCCGGGAATGAGCGGGTATACCCATTAAGCGTAGAAGCTGCTAACCAGAGAGCAAAAAAAAGCCGACTTAATCAAGTCGGCGTCGTACGAATCAATTGTGCTATGCAGTAATTCAAAAAAGGAAGTAAGACAATATGGAGCGCAACGCCCATCGCTTGACGTTGCATTCACCTGCGAGAGAGATATTGCCCCGAATGGGTAGACGGTTTATTGATTTCGCTCAAACATTCCCGGATTTTCACGCGAGGGACGGCGATGAAAAGCGATTATTTACAGCCATTTACTACGATGTAACCACCATGTAACACCGCCAATGAGAACGACTAACATTATGCAGAAGATAGAAAAGCCTAAATGCCACTCATTGCCGGGGATCCCGCCCAGGTTGACGCCAAACAGACCGGTCAAAAAGGTGCTGGGCAGAAACACCATCGCCATCAGCGACATGGTATAGGTACGACGCGACAGCGCCTCCTGCATAATCTGAGCAATCTCATCGCTCATAATCGCCGTCCGGGAAATACAGCTGTCAATCTCATCGAGGCCCCGCCCCAGCCGGTCGGCGATATCCTGCATTCTGCGGCGGTGATCGTCATTCATCCACGGCAGACGCTCGCTGGCAAGGCGGGAGTAGACATCGCGCTGCGGAGACATATAGCGGCGCATCACGATCAGCTGTTTGCGCAGCAGCGCCAGAAAACCACGCGGCGGCACCTGCTGATCCAGCAGGTTATCTTCGAGGTCGATAATCCGGTCATGCAGCTGCTCGATAAATTCGCTGGCGTGATCGGTCAGCGCATCGCAAATATCCACCAGCCAGCCGCCGCAGTCCACCGGCCCGGTTCCCTCGCGCAGATCGCCGAGCACATCATCCAGCGCCAGCACCCGACGCTGACGGGTAGAGACGATTAAGCGCTCGTCCATATACAGGCGCATCGCCACCAGCTGGTCAGGCCGCTCATCGGTACTGCCGTTAATGCAGCGCAGCGTAATTAACGTTCCGTCCCCCACCCGGGTGACCCGGGGACGGGTACTTTCCCCGGCTAAGGCATCGCGGACGCTGTTGGGTAACAGCGGAGTGGATGCCAGCCATTCGGCGCTATCGGCGTGGGTATAGTTCAGATGCAACCAACAGGGATGCTCCTTATCGATAGCGTCACTGTCAGTCAGCGGCTTCACGCCGCCCTGCCCGTCGAATTGCCAGGCAAAAACCGCATCCGGCACGTTCAATTCCGATCCCTTAATGGCGTCCACCAGACCTCCGTCAGTCAGTTCTTATTTTTGCTAGTCTAGCCTGACACATCGGTTAATCAAGGGGTAAAGTCAGCAGGGTGCTGAATTCGCTGATGAAAAGCGGACGAGGAGAAACATAAAAAAAGAACCCGCCGACGGCGGGTTATGAGTGCGTTTCATAAGAATATGTCCAGCCCGCTGAATGAACCACCGCCAGAATGAATACCGGCGGGACGGCAGGCTAGCAGGAGCCGTTCATTTTTTCTCTTCTGCGTACTGACGAGCGTTATCGTGCAAATTGGTACACATGTTTTTATCTCCTTCATTGTTATGAGCAGGAGTAAGAGTAGACCGGAGTTGCCGTTTTGCAAACCCGCCCCTTAAAAAAGTCTCGCCCCGCCCCGACGCCCTGATGAAGCGCCGTCGCGGATATATTGACCGGTAACGATGAGCGGTTGGGGGGCCTGCAGAACGTTGCGCCATACCGCCCGATACCTCCTCCGTAGAGCGGGCGGCCGCCCTTTCCTCGCCCCATCGCTGCTCCTCTCCAGAAGGTGATGCAAGGACGATTTCTTTTCCTGCGAAATGCTGTATTATGCGAGTTATTGCAGCATTTTGCAGGATTTCATCACCATGCATAAAACCGCCAGACAAAAGTACCTGGTCGACCTTATTAGTGAAAACGGGCAAGTCAGTATCAGCGACCTGGTTGAAAAGCTGCAGGTTTCTGCAGACACCCTGCGCCGCGATCTGGCCGATCTTGAAAAGCAGGGGCTGGCGCAGAAGAACCACGGCGGCGCAATCGCGCTCGACATTTCCGCAATGAATCGCCAGGGCCGAAATGCCCTGCTGCCGCAGACTAAACAGCGTTTAGGCCGCCTGGTCGCCAGCAAAATACCCGCCGGTTCGACCCTCTTTTTAGATGCCGGCAGTACCGTTCTGGCCGTCGCGACCCAGATTCAAGGCCCGATGACGGTTATCACCACCTCATTAGATATTGCCTCGCATTTCAGCACCCGCCCGGATATCCAGCTGATCATGCTGGGGGGAACATGGGATGTGCAGCAGCGGCTGTTTGCCGGCAGCGCCACCCTGGCATTGCTGGCGCGCTATCGTGCCGATATCGCCATCCTCGGCGCCTGCGCCATCCATGCGCAACTCGGTTTAAGCGCCAGCCAGGAGGCCGATGCTGAAATCAAACGCGCCATGCTGGCGGCAAGCACCGAGCACTGGCTGGTCGCCGATCATATGAAGTTGAACCACTGCGAGCCGCATCTGGTGGCCGAATTAACAGACATACATCAGTTATTTTTAGACAAGCCCTGGGAAGAGCTCGGGGATACTAGCGCGCTGCAGGTCAACATTGCTGACGCTCAATAACGTGGAGAGGGTAATGAAAAAAGTCATCGCTCGTGAAGGTAAAAACATTAATATTGCGCTGATCGGCTATGGGTTCGTCGGCAAAACGTTTCACGCCCCGCTGATTCAGTCGGTGGAAGGCCTCACGCTGGCGGTCGTTGCGTCCGGCGATGAAGAGAAGGTGAAGCGCGATCTGCCGGATGTCACCGTCATCGGCTCGCCAGAACAGGCCGTTCAACACCCGGATATTGACCTGGTGGTGATCGCCTCCCCCAACGCCACGCACGCCCCGTTAGCCAAACTGGCGCTGAATGCCGGGAAACATGTGGTAGTGGATAAGCCCTTTACGCTGGATATGCAGGAAGCCCGCGAGCTGATTGCGCTGGCGGAAGAGAAGCAGCTGCTGCTTTCGGTCTTCCATAACCGCCGCTGGGACAGCGATTTCCTCGGCATTAAACAGGTTATCGAACAAGGACTTATCGGCAATGTTAAGCACTTTGAGTCGCATTTTGACCGTTTCCGCCCGGAAGTTCGCGTGCGCTGGAGAGAACAAAATGTCCCCGGCAGCGGATTATGGTTCGATTTGGGGCCGCACCTGATCGATCAGGCGCTACAGCTGTTCGGCCTGCCGCAGTCGGTGCAGGGCAATATCGCCACCCTGCGCCAGGGCGCGGAGATTAATGACTGGGCGCATGTGGTCTTAAACTACGCGCAGCATAAGGTGATTTTGCACTGCAGCATGCTGGTGGCCGGTGGCGTATCGCGCTTTACCGTCCACGGAGATAAAGGCAGCGTGGTGAAACAGAAAGCCGATCGCCAGGAAAGCCAGCTGCTGGCCGGGGTGGTTCCCGGCAGCGAAAGCTGGGGGCATGACGACGACAGCCTCGTGGTGTTTGATGCCAGCTCGCAGTCGCGCGAGATCCCTACTCCGCAGGGCGACCAGCGCCAGTACTATATTAACGTGCGCGATGCGTTAACCGGCAAGATCGAGAACCCGGTCCAGCCGCTGCAGGCGCTGGCGGTAATGGCGGTATTAGAAGCGGCGGTACAGTCGGCGGAATCAGGTACGGTGCAAAGCGTTGCGCTGACCGCGGATGAGCTGGCGGCATTGCAATAATCAGGGGGCTCCCATGACCTGCGGTTTCCACAGGTCATGCCCCGCCGCACGTGGCTGGTCGCGGTACTCACCGTGCCAGCCCATTCAGCCGATCGCGCAGATTGTCCGCCGTTCAGCGACGTTGATACCAGGCGGATATCCTCGCCCGCAGCCAGGTATGGTTTTCGGCTACATTCTTATCGGTTGGCTCCGGCTGACGGCGCGCTCTGAAACCAGCGGTACCTTTTCAGGTAGTTATGCCCTTGCCTGCAGCGCTTAATATTATTAAATAAAATAATGACGAATATAGCGCTGTATTAATCAAAGGGCACAGTTCAACTTAAGCGTGTACGCTTACTTTGTACTAAGATGCTTATCCAACAGATGCGTTAAGATATCGTCTCAGGATCAGGATGGATTGATCAGCATGACCAGAACAGAAAGGCTTCTCGAATTACTACAGATATTAAGGGCGCAAAGATACCCGATCACCGCATCCACTCTCTCGATAAGATTAGGAGTAAGTGTACGCTCCCTTTACAGAGATATAAAAACGCTACAACATCAAGGCGTGTGCATTGAAGGCGGTGCTGGAATTGGTTATATCGTTAAGTCTGACTTTCATTTGCCACCCTTAAACCTTTCTCATGAAGAAATCAATGCTATTACGCTTGGGTTAAATTGGGTATCTCATAATACGGATTATGATTTCAAGAATACCGCAAGGAATGCCCTTGCCAAAATACATGCCGTCATTCCTGGTGAATTAAAAAATCTTATTGAGAGTCAATCCTATCTGATCGGTCCTTCAGAAAACAATGAACTGTTTTTTGAAGATATCCGCAATGCTATTAAAAAGCGAAAGAAAATCGAAATAAAGTATTGTGACAAGAAAGACACTTACTCTTCTCGAGTCATATGGCCCATCGGATTGGTATATATGGAGTCATGCTGGCTTTTGGTGGCCTGGTGTGAGATGAGAAATGATTTTCGTCATTTTAGAACTGATAAAATTAAAGAGCTGGCACAGCTGGATTCTACATATAGTGAAAGCAGAACGGTTTTATTGAAAAAATGGAGATTCAAAGAAGGGATCTGCGAGGAGAAAGAGTACTGACAAAAACTGTCACAGCTAATTTGTATACTCACCCCGATGAAAGACTCCATTCTACTTCATAGGGGGAATTATGAATTTCCAGAATAAAGTTGCTGTCATAACAGGAAGTACTGCAGGTATCGGTGAGGCAGTTGCAGAGCAATTACACAAATATGGTGCGAAGGTCGTTATTGTATCCCGTTCCTCAGCGCAGGCTAAACAAAAAGCGAAACGATTAACTTCACAGGGACCACAAGCGCTGGGGATCGGCTGTGATGTCTCACAACCGGAACAAGTACAGAAAATGATCGCTCAGGTTATCCAACAGTTCGGCAGACTTGATTATGCTGTAAATAATGCAGGCTTAACCGGTGAACATGGTAAAAACATAACAGAGCAAACGGTTGAAAACTGGGATAAGGTTATTGCCACCTCCTTGAGCGGCGTTTTTTACTGTCTGAAATATGAAATACCTGAGATGATGAAATTTGGTGGTTCTATCGTTAATTTATCTGCAGTAAATGGCCTGGCTGGCATTCCTGGATTAGCACCTTACACCGTGGCTAAACACGGTATAATCGGTTTAACCCAAACCGCAGCGTTAGAATTTGCAAGCCAGGACATTCGAATCAACGCAGTCGCTCCGGGCTATGTCCAAACCCCACGAATGACTGAATTTCCTGAAAATATCGTACGTAGTTTCGCAAATAGCCACCCTATGAAAAGGATGGCAACAATGCAAGAAATAGCAGACTTCATATTGTTTTTGCTTTCAGACAAATCAGCGTTCTGTACCGGAGGCGTTTATCCAATCGATGGTGGTTATTTAGCCGAGTAACATCCCGCGAAAGTTCTTTTAAACTGTAAGAGTTGCTTTAACAAATGGCAGGCTCAATGAGAGCGTGCAAATATACAGTTAACGCTTCCGCTGTAGGGCTATTGATAACAATATTTCCCGTATGGATTAACAGGAGTACAGATGATCGACTCTCCATGGGTTCATACATCATGCCATTAACAACGTCCGCTCCTGGCACTTAGCACTCTGGCCAGAGGCGCCAGGGTGGCGTTAAGTTAGAGGAGACGTTGACTTCACCGCACGTCCGCAAAGTCAACATCACTCATGTGCAGGGCATCAGCACGATGCCCGATACAAAATGGCCGTATGGGCGACCGGCCATTATGGGTTATCCAATGCACTCCCGTCTAAGCCGGTAAGTCGCTATCCGTTGAACGTGTTAGTGTTTCCCATTGCTCGATTTCCTTATCTAATGCAGCGAGTTTTTGCCGCACTAAACTCAATGCATCGCTGCCCAACAATAAATGCGTGGGTGGGTTCTGGCTCTCAATGATTGTCAGTATGGCGCGGGCAGCCATCACGGGATCGCCGGGTTGCTTGCCGCTTTTTTCCATACGCGCCTGCCGAATGGGTTCGAAAAGAGCATCATAGTCCGGGATGCTACGCGCGCTGCGTACCATTGAACGCCCGGCCCAGTCGGTGCGAAACGACCCTGGCGCCACGGCGGTCACGTGTATATTGAACGGGATAAGCTCTTTGCTTAACGTTTCTGATATGCCTTCCAGCGCAAATTTGCTGCCACAGTAATAGCTGATGCCGGGCAGAGTAATAAAACTGCCCATTGAGGTGATATTAATAATATGGCCACGACGGCGCTGGCGCATGCCCGCTAGCACGGCTTTCATCATTGCCACTGCGCCAAACACATTCACCTCAAACTGGTGGCGCATCTCTTCGAGCGAGGCTTCTTCCATGATGCCTTCATGGCCGTAACCGGCATTGTTCACCAGCACATCAACCGGACCGACGGTCGATTCAACCTCCGCTACCACCTCAGCAATACGCCCGGCGTCCGTAACATCCAGCAAGCGGCCGAAAGCCCGCTGTGCATCAAGGGCCTCGAAAGCCTGCTTTGCGTGGTGATTACGCACGGTCCCGATAACCCGATGACCTGCGGTGAGTGCTTCCTGCGCCAGCGCACGACCAAAGCCGCTGCTGACGCCAGTGATTAAAATCGTTTTTACCGATGTCATAAAAAAGAACTCCCATGAACAGTGAAGGTTGCATGGTATTCTCTGTACTGTCCTATTTTTAGGCCGAATCTTCTCTTTTTATTGCCTGATTTTATGAGGTGCCGTGATGTCCGGGATGATTAGCATGATGAAAACACTGGCCGCGCAGGAGGGTTACAACCTGACCGCGCTGCCTGATGTGCGAATCTTGCGTGCCGACCGGCCGCTTGCCAGAACACCTGTGCTGTACGATCCGGGGATCGTGATTGTCTGCCAGGGCAGCAAACGCGGCTATTTCGGCCAGCAGACCTATTTATATGATGAGCAGCACTACCTGGCGGTTTCGGTGCCAGTGCCGTTTGTGATGGAAACCGACGCCTCGGCAGAACATCCGTTGCTGGCGATTTATATGCATCTGAATTTTCAGCTTGCCGCTGAACTGATGTTACAGATTGAACAGCATGGTGCCCCGCATCCCCCCGCCGTGCCGCAAAGCATGATGTCGAGTCCGATGGATGACGCGGTAAAAACAGCAGTGCTGCGTTTGCTAGAAGTTCTGAACAATCCGCTTGAGGCGGCGATCCTTGGCCCTGCGCGGGTGCGTGAGCTCTATTTCCGTGTTCTGACAGGCGAGCAAGGCAACGCAATGCGCGCCGCGCTGGCCTTGCAAGGGCAATTCGGCAAAATCGGTAAAGTGCTACAGCGCATCCATGCTCTCTACGCTGAGCCGTTCACGCTGACGCAGCTGGCGCTGGAAGCAGGAATGAGTGTGCCGACGTTTCATAGCCATTTCAAAGCGATAACCCGGATGCCGCCGATGCAGTATGTGAAATCGGTCCGCCTGCACCAGGCGCGCATGCTGATGGTGCGCCAGCAGATCACCGCCAGCGCCGCGAGTTACGCCGTAGGCTATGAAAGCCCGTCGCAGTTTAATCGCGAGTTCAAACGCCTGTTTGGCCTGCCACCGGCGGAGGAGATAAAACGTATGCAGCGTAATTTCGCCGTTCCGCCACCCCAGCAAGCCTCGGTATTTATTTCATCGCATTAAGCTTAATCAGAGGGCAAATAGCGTTTCAATTTCAATCTTGAGATCGGGTGCAAAGAGACGGCTGACTTCCACCAGCGAACTGGCAGGCAAGTGATCGCCGTAATAGCGGTAGAGTACCTCGCGCAGCGCGTTGATCTCGTCAAAAGAGGTAATGAAAATAGTGACTTTAATGAGGGACGAGAAATCAGCACCCTCTGCGGTGACGATTTTACAAATCTGACTGAATATCTCCTCAGCCTGTTCAACGATGCCTGATTGTTGTGCGGGTGTGCCAAATGCGGTAAGCCCCGAGATATAGAGCGTATCGCCATGTCTCACGGAGTGAACGTAGGGGGCCTTTACCTCACCTAACTCAGGATAATTTTTGCGAATCAGCCTGTTCATAATGGGTTCCTTAATGGGACCAGACAGAAATCAATCTTATCATTGTCTTGTTACGGCTCAATATTCATCAGCATAGCGAACACTGCTTACTCCGTTTGCTCAGTTTTGGCCATTCAGTTAGTCTTGCAAAATTCAACCTCACTTAGCCTCATTGTAAGTATCCCACCCAGGCGAACCATGCACTTTTAGATATCTAACCTAACGTGTCGTAATGTCCGAGATATCCTCTTGTGGTGCAAAGCACTCTTCGCCAACGGTCAGTGGCCGCTGTGAGCGAAAAACAGAAGTTCTGAATGTTTACTTACATCGAGGTGCCTTGGGTCATCGTAAGCAGATCACTGCAGTTGACTAAAAGGATAATGACAAATCTCAGCTGATAACTGATAATTATTAGCTGTTAAGTAACACCAGAACGGATAATGGCTATGTGTTACTATAATAAAAATGGGGTCTTGAGGGGTTAGGGATTATACATATATGAGATTTTATAGCATAGATTATCTACAAACGCAGTCTAGCATCAATGATTATTTAAAATACATCGTTATATTTAGTACTTTATTTATCCTGATCGTTGTTTTTAGTCTGTACATGCGCCATCGTTTGCAAACTAAATATCGTGACTTAACAATCATAGCCTTCTTATTTTTGCTCTTCATTTCCGGTGTGCAATATGCTGATTATACTGATAGTAAAAATATACATTCCCAATCATCACAAATGGTTAATTTTGTCAGGTCCTTATCACAAAAAAAAGATGTGGATGTGAATGCTATATTTTCCAGTTCAGTACAACTCTCTGATGGCATTATCGTTAAAGTTAACGATCTTTTTTATCGCGTCAACTTAAGTCCGGATCAAAAAACATACAATTTAGTAGAGGTTTCGTTAGTAAACCCAGAAATAGAAATCATAAAAAACTGAGGTGTAGAAATGATAATTTATTTACCTATCATTATAAAGTTGGGGCTGGGGATACTGTGTTTAATTGTTCAAATAAATCTTATGGGAAAAGGTAATCTGGCCCCCTCATCCGCAATGGACCAGGTTCAAAACTATGTGCTGGGGGGGATTATAGGAGGCGTAATTTACAACGAATCTATAACAGTACTCCAGTTTGTCCTGGTCCTAATCATATGGACTTTTTTGGTCTTTTCTCTTAAGTTTTTTAAAGAAAACAATCGGTTAGTTAAAAGAATTATTGATGGAAAACCTATTACTTTAGTACACAATGGCAGCATTAATGTCAAGGAGTGTTTACGGAATGGTGTTTCTGCAAATGATTTAATGTTCAAATTAAGAGCAAATGGCATTTATGAAATAGAACAACTAAAACGCGTAGTTCTCGAACAAAATGGGCAATTAACCATCATACAAAGTGGCGATGAAAATATACGCTACCCTATTATAGTGGACGGTTTAGCCAACCATGATCTGCTAGAAATCCTTAATAAAGACAATGAATGGTTAGAACATGAAGTTACAAAGAAAGGCTTTAATAAAATTAGTGAAGTATATTTAGGTGAGTACTTATCGGGTAGGATTAATTTATACGGATATGAAAAATAACATCCAAAATTAATGCCCATTTATCAAGAGGCAGCCATTTTAGGTGTGCCTCTGTCTGAGAACACTGAAATCAACGTTCGATCCTGGCACAGGGCTGCTGTTGCAGCTCTGACAACCTTAGTCTTCAATCGGCTCAGAGATCTCTAACGCATCATCTACTTCAATGCCCAGATCACGCACTCACTCGCTAATGGCGGAAAACCTTATTGATGAGTATTGGCTATTCGTCAATCCGATTCTGCTGGGGCAAGGCATTCCCTTGTTCCAAAATATAAAAGACAGAACCTCACTCATGCTGGTGAAGAGTAACGTTTTGTCGTCGGGCGTAGTGTGTCTGCAATACGAGGTGAAACGAAATCAATAATGCCAGGTTCCGATAGTTCAGCAACAGGAATAAAACTCCGGGCGGCTGCATTTCTGCGAAAGTGTCGCCAATCGATGTTTTGCGGTATGTGTCTACCCTGATTGACAATAGCACCTAAGGGGCCGCAACATCCGCTCCTGGCATGAAGCGGACGAACTGACTGAGCGGAAGGTCTGCTTTGAGCGAAAAGCGGAAGTTAGTCTATAAATGGCTCGTGTTTTCGGGATATTTACCAAATCCCTGCCTGCTTGTCGACTTTCTCAAACCAAACGTGCAGATAAGAGTATCTGAACGTTTGGTTTTTATGCAGGTAAGTGTATTAGTTAGCGAATTGATGGCAACGTTAATTTCAAAGATTCATCATGAAGTTCTTGCATATAATCCGTCCACAAATTTTGCATTTGCATGGATTCTCTCAGATGAGCATATTCGATTGAACGATGAAGCATTGTTGCCGATACAGCAGAAAAAGGAGATTTTTTCTGACATTCATCTAAAATTGCCTCGACTAAATTCATAAGAATATTTTTACGTCTCGTGCCTGGATTTTCAATAAACCAATTAAGTTTTTCAGTTGCATCGTCAATACTGCTATCAATAACTTCCCCGGCTTTACATCGCGGTATGAATTTGTGCTCTCTGTGATTAAAATTTAAAACATCGATTGTTGTTGCACCTAAATCTGTTTTACCTTTAATACGATAACCTCTCATGTAAAGATGTTCTGAAGGTAAATCATTACATGGATTTATAATAGGATTAAGCACTACATTATGACGTTGTTTTGAACCATTACAATGACGACATGAAGGCAAGAGGTTCTCCCATCTGATAACATCGTCAGGGAAAGTTTTTTTGTCCTTAAAATGCTCAACTTCATTATAGGTACTAGCCTCTTCAAGCTTTACCTCACAAAATGCGCATTTACCATCACTTAATTTCAGGCATGCAGATTTTACTTCCGGATGATGCCATACAGATGTTCCGTTATCTTTAAACTCCTGAGTTAAGGATTGAAGATCCATGCGAGTAAAGAAATCAGGGATAAAATTCCTTTCTAATTTGATCATTTTACTCGTCTCTCTCCCGAATTGACATCAGGCTTATTCTAAGAGATTTACGGAGAACACTGTTTTGATGCAACGCTATATCCAAATAATCATAAATTTCTTTAGCTTTGTAGAAATTTTCTTCATCAATTAAATGTTCGAAATTATCAAGCAGTTCTTGTAATTTTCTACTGAGAGTGCTTTCCATTCCCATTACATCCAACAAAACTTCTTCGACTGTCCAAGCCGAATAGCCCAAGCCATTTTCTGGAAGTTCTTTTACTTTTACTGTGCCATTACTATCTGGTACTAACGCAATGATCTGGTATGGTTTTGCATTCTGTACTACATGTGGGCTGTGAGTTGTGACAATAAATTGTGCTGCTGGAAATGTTGTCGTTAGGGCTTCAGTGATTCTTGCCTGCCACTCAGGATGCAAATGGATCTCAATTTCATCGATAAGAATCACACCATCAAATTCTTGTGCATAAATGTCTTGTTCCGGATAACGCAATTCGATCTCTTTGATAATGCCAAGAAGGAGGCTCATACATGATTTAAATCCCGAGGAAAGATATTCATACCAAATTACCCCGGTTGGTGTATTCACAAAAATATCGTAAGTTTTAGGATCAACTCGGTTGAAGGAAAATTGAGGATTCAATATCGATATACATTCTCTTGCAAGGTGTATGTTTTTTATTGTATTAGGACCATAACCATTTTTTACATTTTCAAACAAATCACGCTTAGCAAACCAATCTTTGATATCATTTAAATTGACACCTGAATTAAGTTGTTGCGATATAGCTTCATCGGATAGGGATTTATCTGCATTCAATGCATCAAGATGCTTATAATCGAAGTTACGCATGGTTTCGAATTTAATGAGTTTTCTTTTATCGAAACCATTATTATTAAAATTGTGGGTTGATTCTGTAGGTAAATGAACTTTAATATCTTGCTACTGGGTTGAAACTAGTGGAGTCATCTTGGATTTTTAAACTAACACTTCCTGTTTCAGAAGTGATGTTACGTTTTATTTTTTGAGTGTATCCATGAAAAAAAGGAAATGAGGCAGCAAGCAGGATAGTGGATTTCCCAATTCCGTTAGGTCCGCATATTATATTCATATCAGGCCTGAACTTTACGTGTAGGGACTTTATACCCCCGATACCGTTGATAGTTAATTCAGTCAGTTTCATATATTTCCTTTTATTTTCAAATAACCTGCACCAGGATTTTTCCGATATTAATTAACAAGTCAATCGTTGTAAACAAAAAACTTAATTTATACTCGATTAAACAAAGTGGGTTAAGCAATGTCAGCTCCTGGCACACAGCAGACAAGTACCTGCCGATAAAGGTCTGCTGAGAGCGAAGAGCTGTCGTTATGATCAAGTATCATGTCCGCATAACACATGGTTCATCATTTTCCTGATGCTAGACCATAGCATCACCAGAACTGCTATTAAAATCTGTAGCAAATCTACTGGCATAATCTTTCGCTAACCCTTCTTCCGATACGATCATACTTGATATGCGTCATAGATCAGATAATAAACTATGGTGATGTTACCTTTCTTGGTGCAGGATTAACTTATTGTTATGAGGTAATTAAAAGGTGTAAATTATGGAAAGCCAGAAAAAATTAAACACAATACTTCCTTCTGAATCAATAACCAAAAAATTCACTAATCCAGTAAAATTCATAGAGTATGGAATTGATCGACTAGAATACCTTGCGAGAAATAAGCCAAATGATCTTTTTCAGATAGGTATTGCAGCGTGGGACCGTTTCTGCAATGCAAATCCTAACCAAGATAAGTTTATATTTGGAAAGGAATGTCAAACTAGTAACCCGTTATTGTATAAAAAAGTATCAAGGCATATAAAAGAAAATGTTATTAAAGACATTTTATACATGCATGGAGAAGTTCAGGATCCAGAACTGGATGATAAAGAGACGGTAGAGCTCATATTAGCACACACCTACCCTAATATTTTAATGATCGTCGATGTAATGCTTGTCAATCCATATGAACCTGTAACCCCTCAAAAATATGACTTCCAGGAGTATCATGGCCTCGGGCTTTTCGCCGAGCTTCTGGAGAATGCCATACAGTATTGTAAGCAAGAAGGTATTCAGGAAATATATCTTACCGCTGCTGACATACCACTCAAAAAGCATTTTGAAAAATATGGATTTGTTGTTCATGATACATGGATGGGTAAAGCAGCTCTTGAGGTAGGACAAGGCATCCCGATGAGCATGTACCTCTAATGTTAAGGAGCCACAGGTTAATTCAATATATCGTTGCCTGCGGCTCATTTTTTAGCTAATATCTTTCTCGGTAAAATAATGGTCCATTAATTTTTGATGAGAAATTTTCCTTATCTGGTACACAGTAGTCGGTAGGAAATCATCAGGTCTGCTATGAGCGCGGAGTGGACTGAAGCCTAACCACAACGATATTATTCTGCATTGAATTTCAAATGATACCAATTAAACTGAGCTTCTTGTTATTTTCGTCAAGATCAGAAAGATAGTATTTAACAACCATTTACTCCTAACTCAATCAGCCTCAAAAAAATTACGATCAATTGCCCCTTCCTTATGTTTGATTTGGATAAATATTGTTGAAATAATGGGGCCAGAGTAGTCCCCAATTAAGTTTAATGTACGTTGATATAAAAACCTGCCCTTACCTTTAGGTAATTCATTAAAAGCATAGTTGTTTATGAAATCACAGTGATTATTATCCATCAAAGCTAATGTAGCAGAAATATTATCGTCAAATAAACTTGACTTGAATACTCTTCGTTGGGAGTCATAGCCCTTCATGGTTATCGGTAGGTAGCTATTTAATAAATCATAAATCATTTTTGACCACTCACATTGCTTGTCTATATGGTTTTTCGCCGTTAAAATTATTTTTTTCCCCATAGTCTTTGTTAAAATCATTTTTTCAAGGATTGTATCTAGGTAATTTACAGTATTGCTTAAATAATTGGATGATGTTTTGTTTGGCCAGCCAATTACGTATGGGGTTATGTAATTAGGAGTATTGTATGTCCACCTTTCATATTTAGGCATAATTAAATATTTCGCACAGTCCGCTAACCCGATGACCTCACCGCCTAATTTATATTTTCCTATTTTTTCTCCGTATGCCCTCGTGCCTGGGTATAAGTACAAATACTCATTGCGATCGAGAGATTCGAGCAGTTTTCTTTCTTTATTTGTCGAAGGTCCAGTTGGGAGTAAATTATGTTTTTCTGAACATTTCCCTTGTAATAAGATAGCTCTAAAATTTATTGTTGTATTTTTATTATCCATTTCGTGAATAATAAATAGAAGATCCGCTAACTCACAGTTCAAGGCAGAGCCATCAATACTCTTGAATTTAACCTGAGGAGTTCCATCTACCCAAACAGATTCAGCATTAACAGCAACTTCTTGCTGGTTTTTTAAATATAGCTCATGCACTTTTGATATGATAAAGTCCAAGCTGGCGACGGAGTGAAGATTTCTCAATCCATATCGTTCAAGGGAAGCTCGCTTCTTGTTTTTCTTATGTAAGTATACTTGGTTCCAGTTTTCCCAACTAAACGGTTCAATCATTATTTTCATCCCTACAAGGTATTTAATTTTATATTTTATTCTGTTGAGCCATTCAAAGCTAGGCATTTGGGTCTGCTTCTGGCACACAGCAGTAATTACTCTCATCCTTGCTGATCTTCTTAAGCTGCCCCGTCAGACCAGCTCTTTTGACTTAATGCACTACCTATTGTGTTACGCCATACACTAAGAGCATAGATTTCTGGCTTAGCGGCTGTAAGATCGAAAATCAGGCTATTTTAATACATAAACTGTTACCAAACATATTGAAAACCCTGCTGAGGCAGCAAAGCTACAGCACCAGCAGGCCATTAAAACGGTGTTATAACAGGTAGCTGCATTTGAGATGAAAGAGACTCATGAAATGCAGGCAGGCCTACACGCGGCTAGAATGTGTGTGATTTCTTACAATGAGTTTCCCATTCCTTGACGGCGAATGTATCCATCATGCCTGAAATGTAATCAACCACAGCCCGAGCTTTTTTATTTTCGAACTGAGACGGATCTGTGCCAGATAATGAAGACTTAAGCTCAGGTGACAGAAACTTATAGTTATCATCGGCATTATAAAACTCATATAAATCACTGATGATCTTATTTCCTTTAAACTCGTAATTCAGTATGTTCCTTTTACGCATAATGACATTGAATAGCAGTTTTTTGAGGCCTTCAGCAAGTTCCTGTAACGTATTGTATCCAAGCTCTTCATAACCACTGTCACTTTCAACAACTCCAATATCCATGACCAGACGGTTAACAATATTGGACGTCAGCTCTTTACGAAAAATTATGGCAAATTCTTCTGATGACTTCAGTAGTTTTGCCTCAGATGCAGTTTTCTTAGACGTATTGACAATTTCATTGAAGTACTCAAGAGCAACGTTGTAGTCTGGTGATTTGAGGAATTCATACTCAATATCTTCGATAGTCACCATATTCCTGCTCAATGCATCTTCCAAGTCATGCGCTGCATATGCAATTTCATCGGCGAGATCCATAATCTGTGCATCAATAGTTTTTTCACCTGCCTTCATGTGTAGTTGCTTATCTTCTAGCAACTTCTGATAGAACGCAAAGTCATCATCATAAATGAATTTATTTGAAATGGATTTAGTATTTGGATACTTAATGACAGACAGTAAACTGCGGTAAGTGAGATCTAAACCTGCACAGCGGGCATATTTTTTCTCGAGTTTTCTCAAGATACGAAGCGCTTGAGCGTTTCCTTCATATCCGCCAATTTTAGCGGATAAACTGTTAAGCATTTTTTCACCTGAGTGCCCGAATGGAGGGTTCCCTATGTCATGGGCTAGGGCTGCCAGTTCAACAACCACTGGATATTGCAGTTCAAGATCTGATGCAATACTACGTGCTATCTGGGCAACCTCAAGGCTGTGGGTTAAGCGGTTTCGGTTAAATTTTTCAGGATCAACTTCAAAAAGCTGCATTTTCCCCTGAAGCCGTCGAAATGAGGATGAGTAAAGAATTCGTGCATAGTCTCTCTGGTAATCATCTCTCATTCGGACTTCAGTGCTGACACTAGTATGCTCACGGCTATGTCCCAGCGCGTCAATCAGCTTTTGCTCTTGCTTCTTCGCAAAAGCTTTTGTTTGATCATTGTACATATGACATCCTTGCTGTATTTGTAAATCTCATCAGAGAATTTCCCCTCTCTATTTGAAAAGGGGGGTCGGGTGAAGTTGAAATGCATAATTAATGTTTTACATAATTCTTCATGCTTTTTTCAACTACGCTTTTTGTTGGACTGGACTGCCCCCCCCGGTAGACGATCCTGCCCTATAGTTTGAGCATAGCAACTGTCTTTCGAGCGCGGCTACGAAGCATGCTGGTGATACATCGGATCCCATGCTTCATTCTTTTTCAGCATTGCGTTCAGGATGGTCAGCAATTTTCTGATGCAGGCCGTCAGTGCAACTTTTTTAGGTTTTCCTGCGGCAACCAGGCGTGTATAGAACTCTTTAATTACAGGGTTGTGCCTCGTCCCAACCAGGGCTGACATATAGAGAGCTGTACGGACTGAAGCTCGCCCTCCGAATACAGTTCGGCGACCGCGCATCGTACCGGAATCCCTGTTTACTGGAGCAACCCCAATAAGGGCACTAATTTCTCGTCGTGACAGTGAGCCAAGTTCTGGGACTTCTGCCAGTAGTACAGCGACTGTCGCAGAGCCAACTCCTTTAACTGCGTTCAGAAGCTCGGATAATTCACTGAAATGCTCCTTGATGTGAATCGCCATTTCACCTTCAATACGCGCCAACTCGCCCTTCAGGGCCGAAATAATTGATCTGATGCTTGCATGGCTCAGAGGATGCGAGGGATGTAATCGGTTTCGTTCGGCTGTAAGCATGATCGTGAGCTGTCTGCGTCTGACCACCATCGCAGCCAGAATCTGCCTGTGGGCATCAGGTAAGGGACGAATGTATCTTTCCCGTTCTGGGTGCTGGTTAATAACTTCTGACATCTGAAGCAATACTCTGGCATCTATACGATCAGTCTTCGCCAGATAGCCCATTGCACGAGCAAAATCTCGAGCCTGGCGGGGATTAATGACGACAACGTCAAACCCTTCTGATTGAAGATAACAAGCCACACATGACTCCAGACCCCCTGTCGCCTCCATGAGGATCAACCTTGTTTCATTTCGCTTTAACTCTCTGAGAACTTGAGTAAAACCGTCAGTTCCATTTGGTACAGTGAACTGGCTGGCAATATTGCTGATTGCAATATCCAGAGTACCTTTTGAAACATCTATGCCTGCACAACGTTGATTTGACACGCTCATCTATACCCCTCCTTGCAAATACGATTTGAAGTTCGGACAACTGTTCGGGCTTCAGATGAACGGCTCAGCCTGTGCGTCAATCGCTATGCTGCGGGCTTTAATAACCCCGGGAGGAATCGGACTACACAGGCCTTGCCAAATCTAAGCCAGATCATAGTAATCCACTTTTGAGATACAAGGAGGAGCGTATGGGCACACCACGATTTACACCTGAATTTAAGGAAGAAGCCGTCCGTCAGATAACGGAACGCGGTTATTCCGTTGCCGAAGTATCTGACCGTCTGGGTATTTCTGCACACAGCCTCTACAAGTGGCTACGGGCTATCAAACCTGATAACAGCGAACAGCATGCCCGGGATTTACTGGAAGCCAAAAGCGAGATCCTGAAACTTCGGGCGCAGCTAAAACGTACCGAAGAAGAACGGGATATCCTGAAAAAGGCCGCGCGGTACTTTGCAAGGGAGCCCGACTGAAGTACCGCTTTATCAATGAGCACCGCACTGTATGGGGTGTGATGACGATGTGTCGGGTACTGCATGTCGCCCGGGCCGGGTTCTACGCGTGGCTGCACAACCCGGTCCCGGCGCGTGATAAAGATAACCAGCGTCTGCTGACGCTTATCCGTGATTCATATTCACTGAGCGGAGGCATATACGGTTACCGGCGGGTTCATGGCGATCTGAACGAAATCGGGGAAACCTGCGGCAAAAACCGGGTGGGCCGTATTATGCAACTGAACCGGATTAAAGCCGTGCGTGGCTATAAAGCACCACGGCGTATCGCCGGCCGACCTTCAGTGGTTGCCCCTAATCGCGTACAGCGGCAGTTTACCGTTGTCCGGGCCAATCAGGTCTGGGTCACCGACATCACTTATATCCGGACCTGGCAGGGATGGTTGTATCTGGCGGTGGTTATCGACCTCTTTGCCCGTAACGTGGTGGGTTGGTCGATGAAGCCGACCCTCTCACGCGAACTGGCACTGGATGCGCTGATGATGGCGGTCTGGCGACGTAAACCGGACAGCGAGGTCATCGTGCACTCAGACCAGGGCAGCCAGTACGGCAGCGACGACTGGCAACGGTTCTGTCGGGCCAATAACCTGGCACCCAGTATGAGCCGGCGTGGCAACTGCTGGGATAATGCGGTGGCCGAATCGTTCTTCAGTTCACTGAAAAAAGAACGGATCAGAAAACGCATCTATAAAACCCGGGATCTGGCCCGGGCCGATATCTTCGATTACATTGAAGTGTTCTACAACCGGGCCCGGCGTCACAGTCACCTTGGCGGCGTCAGTCCGGAGGCCTTTGAACAGGCCTCGTCGTGAGGACAGAATTTGTCTACGGTCGTGGGGTCAGTCCAAGCGCTGAACGCGGATTGTCTCTAATCCCGGTGGCATTTCTCTTCGTAGATTACGCGCGACCTCACACCTTTTCGTTTTCGCCTGCCGCTCCAGACAGGCTTGAGGATAAATGCTGATGTTGATGCCCGTCTCTCGGCATACTGCCTGGCAATACGCCCTCTTCCCTAAGCCGTCATTTTATGACCCACCCAGTTGTTTCATCAGGGTCAGGTTATCTTCAAGATGCCAGTTCGCGATGATTTTATTATTCCTGACCTGATAGATATCCGTCGCGATAAAATCAACCTGCTGGCCCTTACCTTTCAGTTTGCCGAAGGTTCCGGTGAAATGTCCGCGGAAATGAAGGTGCGATACGACTCGATCGCCTGCAACGATCATCTGCTCAATCTCGCAACTCAGATCCGGGACGGCGGTACGGAAGGCACGGGAGGCCAGAAGTGCGCCTTCCGGTCCCTGTTTGCGGCCCTCAGGCGGCGTCTTATCGACAAAATTATCGGCCAGCGCCTCACGGGCCAGGGCTTCATCACCTGTATTCCAGAATGTTGCGTAACGTCTCGCGACGGTTTCAAGCGCGGCATCGCGGGCGGATAACCGGCTATTTTCCGCAATCAATTGATGGGGTTTCACCAGCGCAGGCGGTGCAGAAAAGGCAGCGCTGGCCACGGGTAGCAGCATAAGCGCCGCCAGCCGGGTAGGATAAATCGTCAACTTTTGCATAAAAGGTCCTTTGTGTTGCCTCAAAGAAACAGGTAACCCGGGCGTATTTCAGCCGCTTGCGGGTAAAATGTGAGGATTAGTTAATCAGCGCGCCGCCTTCGATATCCAGCAGGGATCCGGTGACAAAGGGATTGTCCATCACGAACAGATAGCCTTTTGCGATATCCTCTGCCCGCCCGAAAGCTTTTGCCGGTAGAGTTTCAGCGGCAGACGCAAACCATTTTTCGCGGGCAGCAGGATCCATACCGGCGTAAGCCTCGGTATCTGTCAGCCCCGGGCTCACCGCGTTTACCCGCAGCGGAGAAAGCTCCTTCGCCAGAACCTTAACGGCGGACTCCAGGGCCGCGTTCATGGTGGTTTTGACGATAGCGCCCGCGACAGTGCGGCGGGAAACAAAGCCGCTGGTCAGCGTCAGAGTGCCGCGGGCACTAATATTTTTACTCAGATGCCTGGCGACATGGATACTGCCCCAGAATTTGCTGTCGAAAGCCAGCCGGGCCTCGTTCAGATCCAGTGAAGTGAGCGCCCCGCCGGGCGCATGCGATCCCGCCGTCACAATAATGTTATCGACCTCTCCGAGCGTCTGGCTAAGCTGGATCACCTCCGCCTCTTTGCTGATATCAAGGACGACAGTATCCACAGATGCACTTTCCTGACTCAGTAACTGTCTGGCCCGCGCCAGCTTTTCTCCGTCCCGTCCGGCAAGGATCAGGCTTTTTCCCTGTTCAGCCAGAGCGCCAGCCACGGCAAAGCCAATGCCGGAACTCCCGCCGATGATTAATGTTTTTTTCGCCATCACTTTACGCCTCGTCGATTTTGTAGAACGGATAATCGGTATAGCCTGCGCTGCTGCCGCCAAAAAGCGTGGCGGGATTGCTTACCGTCGCTAATGGAAGGCTATTCCTGAGCCGGTACGGCAGGTCAGGGTTGGCAATGAACGGGCGGCCAAAGGCAAACAGGTCGGCCAGCCCCGCCTTAAGGAGCTTGTCCACTTTGTCCTGGGTATAATTGCCGGCGACAATAAGCGTGCCGCTGAAGGTGGCGCGTAATCGTTGACGAAATTCAGCAGGTACCTGCGGGGCATCGTCCCAGTCAGCCTCTGCCAGATGGATATAAGCGATACCTTTCTTTTCACACCATGCAGCCAGCGCGAGGATCGCTTCAATCACCTGCGGGTCGTTCATTCCGCGCTGGGTGATGAATGGGGAAAGGCGTATGCCCGTGCGCGTAGTGCCGATGGCGTCGCTGATAGCCTCCAGCACCTCCTGCGCAAAACGGATCCGGTTAGCCAGGCTACCGCCATACTCATCGGTACGTTTGTTCGATGTCCGGCGAAGAAACTGATCGATCAGATAACCATTACCACCGTGCACCTCAATACCATCAAAACCGGCGTTAATCGCATTTAGTGCGGCCTGCCGGTAATCAGCAATAATCTGCTGAATATCGGCAGGCTCAAGTGCCCGCGGCTCCGGACAATCGACCATATGCCCTTCCCCCTGCTCATCAACAACCCAGACCTGGGCATCGGGCGCGAGCGCAGACGGCGCGACAGGTTTGCCATCTTCCTGGAAACCCGCATATGACATGCGCCCCACATGCCAGAGCTGGGAAAAGATAATTCCCCCCGCACGGTGAACGGCTTCTGTGCTCAGCCGCCATCCTTCAACCTGTTCTGCGGAGTGCAGACCTGGTGTCCAGGAGTATCCCTGCCCCTGAGGTGAAATCTGCGTGGCTTCTGTAATGATCAACCCCGCGCTGGCGCGCTGCTGGTAGTACGCCGCCATAAGTGCTGAGGGCACGTTTCCCGGCTGTAACGCCCGTGCCCGGGTCATTGGCGCCATCACAATCCGGTTTTTCAGGCTGAGCGCCTTCAGGTAGTAGCTATCAAAAAGCGTACGATTTTCCATTTTCTGTCCCCGTAATGAATTGTTGAAAATACTTTACGGGGTGAGCGATATTTTGATAATGGCATTAAAATATGATTGTCTTTTCAGGATTACTGAATAATGGGAAAGCTTGAAGATATGGCACTGCTGGTTGCCGTGGTGGAGGCCGGCGGGCTTTCAGCCGCCGGTCGCCATATGGGACTCTCGCCGGCCACCATGACCGCCAGGCTGAAGGCGATTGAAGAGCGTTATCAGACCCGTCTGTTCCACCGCTCCACTCGCGCCATTACCATGACGCGTGCCGGTGAGGAGTTCTACCACGCTGCGCTGCGCGTACTGGATGAAATGAACCATGCTGAGTCGCTACTTACGCAAAAAGAAGGGGTGCTCAGCGGTAATATCCGTATTTCGGCCCCCTCCGATTTTGGCCGACAGTATCTCAGCCCGGCGCTGCTCGATTTTTCCCGGCTGCATCCGGCAGTGAAAACCTCGGTATACCTGGGCGAAAGTGTCAAAGATCTGGTCGCCAATCGTCTGGACATGAGCATTCGTTTCGGAAACCTGCCAGACAGCAGCCTGGTCGTCAGAAATATCCGCCCGAATCATCGGGTTCTGGTCGCCTCGGCTAACTATCTTCGGGCGGCAGGCACTCCGGGCGCCATTGAGGATTTACACCACCACCGATGCCTGGCGCTGGAGCTGCGCGGAATGGTCATGAACGAATGGCGTTTTGAGCACGACGGTCAACAGAGCACATTACGCTTTACCCCAGCCATGGTATGCGACGATGGCGCGTTACTCCGCCAGTGGGTGCTGGCTGATGCGGGTATCGCCAGCAAATCATGGTGGGATGTCAAGCGAGATGTGGAACAAGGCAGGCTACAACTGCTGTTTGCTGAAAGTTTTATTGGGTTTAGCCGCTTTGATAAAAAAAATGTCGGGCTGCAATTTGTCTATCCGCAGCGACGGCTGCAGCCGCTACCGGTTACCGCTTTCACCCGGTTCTTCATTGACTGGCTGGAAAATGAATAGAAATCGATGACCTGTTCCCCGTTTTTTCACTCACCGTTACGTGACCTGGCTCGACGCGCAGAGGAAACCAGGCCATAAAATTCACGGTGAGCGAAAAAACAGACGCTCTGGGTTAAGTAGAGATTCATTATCCCACCGGGACTCTCTGTCGCGATTCCATACCGCCTTACGTTGCTAAAGATGTATTGCTCAACTTCTGATGCATAAAATCAATGAGCGCTCTTGTTTTAGCCGGCAAGTAACGCCGATCGGAATAAAGTGCGAACAACTGCAATGGGGCTGGCGATTGTTCAAACTCAATCTCGATTAACCGTCCATCGCTAATATAGGGTTGGCAGGCTTGTTTCGACAGGATGGCAAAACCAACGCCGGCTACCGCAGCGCGCCCTGCCATCTCTCCGCTGTTTACCCGATAATGCCCATTCACCTTAATTGTCTCAAATCCCCCCTTCATAGTGACAAACTGCCAGGGGGCACCTTTCAGGGCGCTTACCGTTGTAATGCAGGGTAATTCTTCAAACTGCCGGATATGAGAAGGGGTGCCGTAGCGCTGAATGACGGAGGGCGCGGCAACAATGGTGCAAGGAATAGTCACCAGATGCCGGGCTATATAGTCACTGTCATCCATCTGACCACGGGTAATAATGATAGCTAAATCCAGATCATCTCTCAGGGATTCGAGACCTGACAAATTAGTCACACAGCTGATCTCCAGATCCGGATACTGACAGGCGAAATCGGCAATAACAGAACCCAGCAATGCAGGACCGATCTCATTGGGAATACAGATGCGTAATGGCCCCTTGAGCTGCATTTGCCGCAACGTTAATTCTGTCTCAGTTTGCTCAAGCGCCTCCAGTAATGGCTTCGCTCGGGTATAGAGTAGGTGCCCCGCCTGGGTGAGTTTCATATGTCGGGTGCTGCGCTCAATGAGCTGAAGATTCAGTTTTTCTTCTAACTGAGAAATGCAACGACTCACGTTTGATGTCGGCATTGCAAGAACTTTCGCTGCCCCCACGAAACTTTCTCTTTCAACTACCGCGATGAATACTTTCAGGGCATTAAAATCAAGAGCTGAACGCATCAACTATCCCACATTTGATAATAATAAGTGCCATTTTTACCATCTAATGAACATCATTGATAGTGGTTAAACTCGGATATCTTTCATCCATAGGTTGCTTATTATGCCACTGGTCACACAGACGTTTAATCATAAAACCCTCATGCGGATAGCCATTGTTATGGCTTTTGTCCAGTTCACTAATGCGTTGGAATATATGGCGTTAACGCCTGTTTTTGCTTTTATGGCCGACGGATTTTCGGTTCCTGTATCATTTTCTGGCTATGTCTCCGGTATGTATACGCTGGGTGCGGTACTTTCTGGAATCATGGCCTTTTATTGGATTGACCTGTTTAATAAAAAACAGTTCTTGTTCAAGAATATGGTGCTGCTGGGAGCGCTAACATTTTTGTCCACACTCACGACTCATTTTGGCACTCTTCTGGCACTACGATTTTGCGCAGGATTGGTGGGGGGGACGACAATGGGCGTGGGTATGAGTATTTTGATAAATTATGCCCCGGCAAACTTACGTGGAAAAATGCTGGCAACGGTCATTGCATCATTTTCGCTGGTCAGTATCGTCGGCATGCCAGCTATATTATTTTTGTGCACGCACTATGGTTGGCATACTGCGCTATGGTTAATCAGTTCACTTTGTCTGTTATCTTTACCGTTGATAGTATTTATTATCCCCAAGGATACGCTCTCGCCGGGCGTGCAGAGGAAGCTATCTATTGATTCTCCAACCTTACTTTTCGCCTCTTGTACTGCTCTGGTACAATTTAGTCCAATGCTGATCATTCCCATTCTGACCCCATTAATGACGCAGTATATGGGCGCCCAACAAAACCTATTACCTTTATTATTTTTAAGCGGCGGGATAGCTGGTTATCTGACGACAAAAATAACAGGCATGCTGACATCGCGTTTATCTGCTCTGCTGTTGGCGATAATTTCAACGCTACTCTTTGTAGCAAGCTTGCTGATTCCCTCGATGGGTTATCATAATGTATTTCTATTTATAACCTTATTTCTTGGGGCTTCATACAGCCGGCTGGTTTGCGCTTCATCGGTTGTAGTCCCGTTTCCGGAGGATAAACAACGAGCCAGTTTTACTTCCCTACAGACAGCCATGATGTACCTGATAACAACTCTCGCGTTCTTTCTGTCTTCCTTATTACTCCCTGACCAGGAAATAACCACGCAAAATCTAAACACGCTGTTGGTTGTTAGTGCATTAGCCGCATCTGTATTTCCCGTCCTGGTCATAATACTTCAAAAGAAACTGGCTACACGTACTATCCCGTCTGACCCCCTCATCATTGATTAGCATAACGTCCGCTCCTGCCGCGGAGCGGACCGTCAGATTCTGCTCCGTCACTCCCTTACCCATTCCGGCCCGCTGCACCACCGCTTTGCGCTAAGCCGTGTCACCCCGTAGTGGTATCGCGCGCGTCAACCTTAACGCCGGCGCCATGAATCTGCTGAGAGAGAGATCGTTTTTTAAGTAACTTGCATTTTGATAGTTACTATGTCAATTTGCTCCCGAAAGCCACCTCTCTATCCAGGTCAGCCCATGAAAAATGAACCGCTTTGCCACGCTCCCTGCCCCATCGCCCGTAGCCTTGGTCGCATCGGTGACAGCTGGAGCATAATGATCCTGCGCGACGCCTTCACGGGCTTTACCCGCTTTGACGAGTTTCAGAAAAGCAGCAACGTCGCGCCCAATATTCTTTCACGCCGCCTGAAGGCGCTGGTAGACGACGGCCTGCTGGAGAAGGTTTGCTACAGCAGCACACCGCCGCGCTACGAATACCACCTCACGCAAAGCGGCCGCGATTTTCGCATGGTACTGCTGGCGCTGGCGGAATGGGGTAACCGCCACTTCTCACCCGAAGGCCGTCAGATGCAATTGGTGGAAAGTGAAACCCAGCGACCGGTGGAGCCGATGCTGGTCGATAAAGCGACCGGCGAAGAGATTATTCCGGGTAAATACACCATGGTGCCGGGACCCGCAGCCTCGCCGATGATGAAATATCGTCACCAATATCTGCTGCGCAAACGCGAGGGCGATAGCGGCCAAAAGTTTCAACCCGAACCCTACAGAGATGCCAGCCATGAATCCGGCCAGTAAGAGAAGAGCCCTCGTCCTGGCGACACTCGCCGTCGCCGCGCTGGCGGCAGCGAGCTACGGCGCTTACTGGTGGCATAGCGGGCGCTTTATGCAGACAACCGATGATGCCTATGTTGGCGGCGACATTAGCGCCATCTCCAGCAAAATCTCCGGTTATATCCAGCAGCTGGCGGTGCAGGACAATATGGCGGTGAAAAAAGGCGATCTGCTGATTCGCATTGACGACCGCGATTACCGCGCCGCCCTGGCAAAAGCCGTCGGAGAAGTGGCGGCGCAACAGGCCGCGCTGGCCGATGTCATTGCCACCCGGCAGCTACAGCAGGCGACCATTGCCGGCTCTGCGGCCTCGTTACAGGCCGCCACGGCGGCGGCCGAAAAATTGGCTAACGACAACCGGCGCTATCACGCCCTGGCCGCGTCGAGCGCGATTTCCGCACAAATTCGCGATAACGCCTCCGCCGATTACCGCCGGGCGCACGCCGAGCAGGATAAAGCACAAGCGGATAAAACCGCGGCCGAACGCCAGCTGGCGGTGCTGGATGCCCGCCAGCAACAAACGCTGGCCGCCCTGGCACAGGCCCAGGCTAACCTCGAGATAGCCACGCTGAACCTCAGCTATACCGAAATTCGCGCACCGTTCGATGGGGTAATTGGCAACCGCCGCGCGTGGTCCGGTTCATTTGTCAGCAGCGGCACGCAGCTGCTGTCCCTGGTTCCCGCGCACGGCCTGTGGATTGACGCCAACTTCAAAGAAAACCAGTTGGCGCATATGCGGGCCGGCCAGCCGGTGACCATCGTGGCCGATGTGCTGCCGGCCCATACCTTTAAGGGCCATGTTGCCAGTCTGGCGCCGGCGACCGGCTCACGCTTCAGCATTCTTCCTGCGGAGAACGCGACGGGGAATTTCACTAAAATCGTTCAGCGCGTGCCGGTCCGCATTGCGCTGGAAGGAGAAGGAGCAAAACTTGACGTCCTGCGCCCAGGGCTATCGGTGATCGTCACCGTGAACGAAAAGAGCCGCCGATGAGCACCGCTCAGGCGCTGCCCGCTCCGCAGAGTCTGTCGATGCCGATGACGAAGAAGATCTTCGCTTTCGCCAGCATGTGCGTGGGGATGTTTATCGCGCTCATCGATATCCAGATCGTGTCCGCCTCGCTGCGGGATATCGGCGGTGGCCTCTCGGCGGGCGACGATGAAACCGTGTGGGTACAAACCAGCTACCTGATTGCCGAGATCATTATTATCCCGCTTTCCGGCTGGCTGGCACGGGTCATGTCAACGCGCTGGCTGTTTGCCGCTTCCGCGGCGGGCTTCACGCTGATGAGTCTGCTGTGCGGCTGGGCGTGGAACATCCAGAGCATGATCGCCTTTCGCGCCCTGCAGGGACTGGCCGGCGGGTCGATGATCCCGCTGGTTTTCACTACCGCCTTCGCCTTTTTCCAGGGCAAACAGCGGGTCATTGCCGCCGCGACGATCGGCGGCCTGGCCTCCCTGGCTCCCACGCTTGGCCCGACGGTGGGCGGCTGGATCACCGAAAACTTCAGCTGGCACTGGCTGTTTTTTATTAACGTGGTTCCGGGGATTTACATCGCGGTTGCCGTACCGCTGCTGGTGAAAGTGGATACCGCTGACCCCTCGCTGCTGCGCGGCGCGGACTACTTCAGTATTCTGCTGCTGGCGTTGTCTCTCGGTTGCCTGGAATATACCCTGGAAGAAGGCCCGCGCTGGGGCTGGTTTGACGACGCCACCCTGACGACGACCGCCTGGATCGCCCTGCTGTGCGGCGTGGCGTTTATTATCCGCACCCTGCGCCATCCGCAGCCGGTCATGGATCTCCGGGCCCTGCAGGACCGAACCTTTAGCCTCGGCTGCTATTTCTCGTTTATGGCCGGCGTCGGCATCTTCGCCACCATCTATTTAACCCCGCTGTACCTCGGTAGCGTGCGCGGTTTCAGCGCCCTGGAGATTGGCCTGGCGGTATTTTCCACCGGCCTGTTCCAGGTGATGTCGATCCCGTTTTATTCGTGGCTCGCCAACCGCGTCGACCTGCGCTGGCTGCTGATGGCCGGGCTGGTCGGCTTTGCGGTCTCGATGTACAGCTTTGTGCCGATAACCCACGACTGGGGCGCCGACCAGCTGCTGCTACCGCAGGCTTTTCGCGGGCTGGCGCAGCAGTTTGCCGTCGCGCCTACCGTGACCCTGACGCTGGGCAGCCTGCCTCCCGCACGCCTTAAGCTGGCCTCCGGGCTGTTTAATTTAATGCGCAACCTCGGCGGCGCCATCGGCATCGCCCTGTGCGGTACGGTGCTTAACGACAGGACCAATTTGCATTACAGCCGCCTGGCGGATCATCTGAATAACGCCAACCTGGCAATGAGCGATTTTGTTCAACGCAGCGCGGCAAACTTTGTCGCTCAGGGGATCTCGCCGGATGCCGCTCATACGGCTGCGCTAAAGAATCTTTCCGCTCTGACGCTGCGGGAGGCGCGAACACAGGCATTTTCCGATGCTTTTTACCTCATCATGATCGGTTTTTTGATTGCTGCGCTGCTGGTTCCATTGATGAACAAGCCGCCGGCACACTGATATTACAGGAGAGTTGATTATGAGCGTTTCAGCTAAACGCATTGTCGTGACCGGGATGGGGATTGTCAGCCCTCTGGGCTGCGGCGTACAGCACGTCTGGCAGTCGCTGCTGGCAGGCAGGTCAGGTATTACAAAGCTTAGCGAGCAGCTGGTCGAAGACATTCCCTGCAAAGTGGCCGGGCAGGTTCCGTCCATCGAACGCGATCCGCTGCACGGCTTCGATCCGCTGGCAACCATCCCGGCCAGGGAACGTAAAAAGATGGATCGCTTTATCGAGTTTGCGCTGGTCGCCGCACGTGAGGCGCTGACGCAGGCCGGGTGGTCGCCGGCATCACCGGCAGAACAAGATCGTACCGCAACGGTCATTGCCACCGGGATCGGCGGCTTTGGCGAGATCGCCAATGCGGTACATACAACGGATGATCGCGGGCCGCGTCGCCTGTCTCCGTTCACCATCCCCTCTTTTCTTGCCAACCTGGCCGCCGGGCATGTGTCTATCGCCCACGGTTTCCGTGGCCCCATCGGCGCGCCGGTCACCGCCTGCGCGGCAGGCGCGCAGGCCATTGGCGATGCTGCACGGATGATCCGCAGCGGCGAGGCGGATATCGCCCTTTGCGGCGGCGCAGAAGCGGCAATTCATCGCGTCAGCCTTGCCGGATTTGCCGCAGCCAGGGCGCTCTCCAGCGCGTCCAATGAGCAGCCGGAAGCGGCCTCCCGCCCTTTCGACCGCGACCGCGATGGTTTTGTGATGGGAGAAGGCGCCGGGCTTATCGTGATTGAGTCGCTGGAACACGCCCTGGCGCGCGGCGCCACCCCGCTGGCGGAGCTGGTGGGCTATGGCACCAGCGCAGATGCTTATCACCTGACCGCAGGTCCGGAAGACGGGAACGGCGCGCGCCGGGCCATGGAAATGGCCATTCGTCAGGCGGGGGTGACAGCAGAAGAGATTGACCATATCAACGCCCACGCCACCTCGACTCAGGTAGGAGACAAAGGCGAACTGGCGGCGATTAAAAGCCTGTTTGCTACCCATCCCGTCGCCATTACGTCGACGAAATCAGCAACCGGCCATCTGTTAGGCGCAGCCGGCGGGATTGAGGCCATCTTCACCATTCAGGCGCTGCGTGACCAGATAGTGCCGCCGACGCTGAACCTGCATCACCCCGATGAAGACGCGGAAGGCCTGAACCTGGTGGCGCTGGTGGCCCGCCCGCAGAAAATGCGGTATGCGCTGTCGAACGGGTTTGGCTTTGGCGGCGTCAACGCCAGCCTGCTGCTGAAACGCTGGGAATAATTGTTCAGCTCCCCCTCTGGCAAAGGCCGGAGGGGAGTTTCAGCGCCTGGATACTCTCGGTTTATTTCCGCTGGTTGATGCATGAGTTTTCCCCGCGTTCAGGTTCAGCCACCATCCCCCCAACCATCAGAGTAACAAGCGCCAGATATCATCTCATCCGTCTGCTTGCTGTCGGGCTAACCGGGATCTTCGCCGGCATGGCGCTGATGATGGGTCAGCGCGGTTTAACCTTTAGTGTGAATCGCAGCGCGGGGAACACCGTCCGTTTGCGCAGCCTGTCGGTACATAATATCGTGGGTGCCGACGCGGCCGATCGTTTTTCTGCCCTGTGGCCAGGTAAAGCCTACATCACTCAGTTGAGGAGCCAGACCATGCCTGATAACCATCCGGACTCACAGCATAGACGCTGGCAACAGGAAATGGCGTCGCGACGTGGTGAGATCAGAGAGAAAATCAGAGCCTATACCGGACGGCGGGAAAATATTCTTTGCCCCTTTCCCGGCATGAGCGTTGTCGAACTACACCGCCCGATGCCGCCCTGTGCCTGTCTCTACCAGCCCAGCGTGTCGCTGATTATTCAGGGGGAGAAGCGCGTCAGTCTGGGCGAAAAAACCTATGCTTATAATGAATCCCACTTTCTTCTGACCGCCGTCAATTTGCCGACCGTCGCCGAAGTGATGCAAGCCAGCGCTGAACAACCGTTTATCTCGCTGCTGCTGCAGCTGGACTTATCTCTCGCCCGGGAAGTGATGATCGACATGAAACAGTACGGAAATGAGGCGGAATACAGCGATGAGGGAATGTCCCTGGGGCCGGCCGACGGCCCGCTGCTTGATGCGCTGCTACGCTATCTGAACGCCAACGAACATCCGCAGGATAAAGGCTACATGGGTAACCTCATTCAGCGCGAAATACTGTATCGTATTCTCACCAGCCCGGCGGGCAGGACCCTGAGGGAAACCGTGTTGACCGGCTCCAGCGGGCAACGGATATCCGTGGCCCTGGACTGGCTACGCGATAACTATGCGCAGCCGTTAAAAGTCGAAGCGCTGGCGCGAATTGCCGGTATGGGCGTCTCCACGCTGCACCACCATTTTCGCCGCATGACGAACATGAGTCCGCTGCAGTACCAAAAGCAGCTACGGCTTCTTGAAGCCAGACGGTTGTTATTGTCGCAAGATGCGGATGCCTCGACGGCGGCGATAAGCGTGGGGTATGAAAGCGTCAGCCAGTTCCACCGTGAGTACAAGCGTCAGTTTGGTATCACGCCGATCGGCGATAAAGCCCTGTCGCTGGCGGCCGGGACCGGGCGCCCCTACTAAAGCTCAGCAAAGGCTGACAGCGGTTCACCGATGTCAGCCGTCCTCATCAGGCCGATAGCGAGGCCATATCAATCACGAAACGGTACTTCACCTCTCCCCGTTCCATGCGTTCAAACGCCTGGTTAATCTGCTGGATCGGGATGATCTCGCACTCCGGGTAAACCCCTTTCTGCGCGCAGAAATTCAGCATTTCCTGGGTTTGCGCAATGCCGCCGGAAGGTGAGCCGGTAATGCGGCGGCGGCCCAGGATGAGCGGTAAGGTGCTGAAACCGTCCATATCGCCCAGATTGCCGACAATCACCAGCGCCCCTTCAATATCCAGCAACTGCACGTACGCAGAGAGATCGTGCCGGGTGGGAATCGTATCAATGATCACGTCGAACGAGGAGCCTGCCCGCTGCATATCCTCTGCTGAGGTCGACAGTAAAACATGTTTCGCCCCCAGCTCATGCGCCTCCTGAGCTTTTGCCGCGCTCCGGGTAATCACGGTGACCGTAGCGCCCAGCGCCTCTGCCAGACGTACGGCAAGATGCCCCAGGCCACCGATGCCAATCACCCCTACGCGTGAGCCCGGTCCCACATTCCAGGTTCGCAGCGGGGAGTAAACGGTAATACCGGCACACAGGAGCGGCGCGGCGCGGGAAGGATCGAGCTCTTCCGGCAGATTTAAGACAAACTCTTCGCGTACCACGATATGCTTCGCATAGCCGCCATAGGTGATCTCGCCCGAAATGCGATCGCGGCCATTGTAGGTTACCGTCGGAAATTCGCGACACATCTGCTCTTCATGGCGGCGGCACTGATCGCACTCCTGGCAGCTGTCGACTATCGTCCCGACGGCCACCATCTGCCCAACCTGATAGCGGCTAACTTCACTGCCAACCTCACTTACCCGGCCAATAATTTCGTGCCCGGGAACGCAGGGATAAACGGTCGCCCCCCACTCTTTCCAGTCATCCCGGGTTTGATGCAGATCGCTGTGGCACACCCCGGACCACAGGATCTCAATCGCCACATCGTTACGACGCAAAGCGCGTCGTTCAAAGCTGAAGGGAACCAGCGGAGTGGTGGCATTAAGTGCGGCATAACCCATCGTTTTCATAGCTGCTCCAGTTGTGCATTAACCTTGCTGAACTGTAGCGGCCAGATGGGCAACCCGGTGAGCCCGATCCTGCCTGATTACTGCCTATTACTCTTGAGCCGTAAATATCGGCACGCGGGAAAATATCGCCGGGTATGCTCCGAGAGGATATGCAGCGACCTGGGTTGAGTATTACCGTTGGACGGCGCGCATGGCGCTTCACGCAAAATATGTGTAGTGGTCAACTAAAACTGGCCACCACTTTAGCGTTCTTCCAGTATCGTTTTCTGATTCGTTAGATGATAGCCCACCGTTATATTCATGCAGCCTGAGCGCGCTGTAATACCCAACGATATCGTGGAAAGACCAACATCCATAGCCTTAGCTGGGTCAGAGACGGTGTAATTTTGATCGACAGGCAACTGAGCGGATTCACGTTTGAATTCAGGACTTTTTCATTGCAGCACCTCTACAGCTTACATTTTTTGATTCGGTTAAACCGCCAATAAAGTGGCAATAGTCTCCAAAGCGCTTTTTAATTGAACCTGATTTTTAGCGGCTGTTAAACTGATTCGAATTGCATTCAACGGGGCCTGTCGTACCGCAAAAACATCTGCCGATACAACATTAATTCCCGCCTGAGAACAGAGTTGGACCAGTTCAGGTGTTTCGAAAGGGGCTGTAAGCCAAACATGTGGGCTTGGGCAGGTCGCATTCAGCATATATTGTCCTACAAGCTTACGCGCCAGGTGCCAGCGTTGTGCAACTTCTCTGCGTTGCCAGTTTAATCTTTTTTCAGCCGTGCCATCCTCAATCCACCGATTCGCTATCATCAGATTTAGCGAAGATACCGCCCAATGCGTTAGCTGAGCATCCGGATCTATCTTGCTTAACAGGGGGACTGGCGCTGCGATATATCCCAGTCGCAAGCCCGCAGCCACCGTTTTCGAAAAACTGCTGATAAGAATGGTTCGCTCCGGTAATAAAACACTCAGCGGTGGCTGTTTAATCAATCCGCCATAGACATCGTCTTCAATCATTATGAGTTGATATTTATTGATAATATCAGCAACCTCACCACGCCGCCGATGTCCCATAACCGTGCCCGTAGGATTCTGCAGAGAAGGGGTTAAAATAACCACTCTTGCACCTGTGGTACGAATCATTCGATCAAACTCATCCGGAATTATGCCCTGTTCATCTGACATAATTCCGTGCAACGGTAAATGTAGTTGCCGCGATGCAGCCTTGATCCCGGGTGCAGTGAGATCTTCTACCAGAATCGACTCTCCCCTCTGACAAAGAGAAAGCAAAACCGTCATCAGACCTTGCTGCGCTCCGGCACATAGTTTTATGTTTTCAGGTAAATAACTTACCTTACGTAATTTAAGCCATTCAGTAGCCCGAATTTTTCCTGATTGAATGGCATCCGGCGTTAAATAGCTTTGCACACCGCCCCACTCAGCTGACATCGTGAGCTCCATGAGCGTTGAAGCCAGGTCGCGATTATCTTGATCGATAGCAGGAAGGTTTGTTGAAAGATCGATACGCTCTTTTAACGGTGGTGGGTTCTTTATCAAAAAAAGTGATGCCTCCTTGCTCCCTGGAAGCACATAAGTCCCGCGTCCCACTTCACCGCTAACCAGATGTCGCCGGGCGGCTTCCCTATAGGCCTGCATGGTCGTACTCGGATTCAGGTTTAACTTCCAGGCCAACTGTCTCTGCGGCGGTAAACGCTCCCCCACTTTGAGTTCACCTTTTTCAATCGCCTCGGCAATAGCTTCCACCAGGAGAATATATTTAGGTTGATTTGTCTCTTTTAATGTTGGGACCCACATTATTGCCTGCCATACAATATAATTATTTACCCATACAATATCGGTTGCTACGCTCTGGAGCAAGACTTACAACCAGAGAGTGTCAACTATGTTTAATATAGATGAACTACGCGCCTCAGCCAGCGCGGTATACCATGTTATGCCAGCTACGCCACAATATACATGGCCTTTATTGAGTAAACGTTTAAATTGCGAAGTATGGGTTAAACATGAAAATCATACACCAACCGGCGCTTTTAAAATAAGAGGCGGGATCATTTTTATTAACTGTTTATTAAAACGGGAACCTAATATTAACGGTATCATTACCGCAACACGAGGGAACCACGGACAAAGCCTGGCTCTGGCGGCAACAAAAGCGGGATTGCCCTGCTACCTGGTTGTACCAAAGGGTAATTCCCGTGAAAAAAATGCCGCCATGCAGGCGCTGGGCGGACAAATCATCGAATACGGTGTTGATTTTGATGAAGCGCGCGCTAAAGCCGCTGAGATAGCGCAACAAAGGGGGCTTTACTTTGTTCCCGCATTTCATAAAGACCTTATCCTTGGCGTTGCAACCTACGCGCTGGAACTCTTTAATGCCGTGGCTGAGTTGGATACCGTTTATGTACCGGTCGGAATGGGTTCAGGCATCTGTGGTTTAATACAAACCCGGGATTTGCTTGGTCTAAAGACAAAAATAGTAGGTATTGTCTCTGACCAGGCTGACGCATTCGCACAAAGCTTTGAACAAGGGAAAATTATCACGACGCTAAGCGCCGATACCATGGCCGATGGCCTTGCCTGTCGTATGCCTCTGGCTGAATCATTTGCCATGATTCAGCGCGGTGCAGAGCGCATTATCAGGGTCACCGATGATGAAGTTTGCCATGCCATTCGCATCTATCATGAAGATACGCATAATATGGCTGAAGGAGCAGGAGCCGCTGGCCTCGCGGGATTAATAAAGGAACGCCGATTACAGAAAAACAAAAAAGTGGCCGTAATACTGAGCGGAGCCAATATTGATCGCCCCCTCTATGCCAGTATTTTGCAGCAGCAGATCCCCACCCCATAGAGGCAGGGATAAGCCCTCGTTCATTCACTATACCTACATGAGCCATCTTGTCAGCTAACCCTGACTTACCCAATATAGGCTGTTTACTGATACAAAATATTCCGGGTAAAACTTTCAGGATCGCTCATGGAAGAGACTTGCAAGTAAAATCTAATTTTGTGGCTTTATCAATAATTAAAAACTGAAGACCAGTCAAAATCAGCAGACTTTTCTAAAGAACTGGGCCAGTTAGATAAATACTCAGGGGTTATTGGATTTTCCACACGATCTAAACTGGGAATGTAAGGTTTAATATCGATAACTGGACTACCATTTTCCGCATCAATCCAGGATACAATGAGCAATCCGGCGTTTAAATCAACATGCAATACCTCTGTTGTTGTAATCGCTATGGGATTCGGTCTTTGCGGCGAGCGAGTGGCAAATACGCCCATTTCATCTTCAGTATAAGGCGTTGATGTAATAATAGTCTGGCGAGACGATTTATCATCGCAACCATCACACCACCATAATAGACTGACATGACTATGCCCTTCTATTCCTTTTAATCCATCCCGGTAAGGAGGATGCAGGATAACATTTACTTTATCATCCATTAAAGTAATTATACCTATTGCGTGCAGATTAATTTCTTGCATATACAATTCCTTAGCGTCAATATTTCCACCATTTTATATTCACAGTAGCCGTCGACGACAAAAACCATCCTGAATTAACTATTAAGTCGATGCAACAGAAAAATCATACTTTAAAGGTAAATGTTATTCATCGAGTGAAACGGGCTGTTCCGTAACTTATCGCGCCTCCGTTTCTGACGCCGGGGTCAAGCTCAAAAGATGCGTGGAACTAAAGCCGGGATGCTTACAGCGCCAATGATGTGATCAGAATACGGTGTGTGATCTGTCATGCTGTGACGGATAAAACGATACAAATATGGCTCACGCGCCCAAACGAGTCGAAACCACAAAAAGTGGGCTTAGCAATTACACTATCTTGCCAGATGTGACCCGATAGTTAGTATTCAATAACAACTCCATGAATTGAGGTGAGGTTTCAGCCCCAGACCAGCAATCGCTGGAGCCAAGACTACGGAATGTTACCCCGGCAGCCAATGCAATCTTGTTCGGTAACCGGCTGTCACTCAACATCTGTGCCAACGCCTCCATCTCTTCTGCCCTACGCGTGATGTGGTGCGGATAGGTTGGAACCAGCTTTCGTAAATCAGACAATGTGCTTCCCAGATGATACTCAAGCAGCTCGAACAGAGGATCGGTAACATCAAAAGCATTGGCAGTATTAGCCGTTTCAAACAAGGCAGCAGTAACAGCCTTGTTGAAACCTGCAAAAACCATTTTGAAAATTGATGCCTGGACGATTTCATCGCCAAGTCGAATCACCGGCAATATACCTTTAAATAATTTTTCTATCGGCATTGTGTCTGGACCACTGACATAAATTCGTCCTTCTTCGCCCAAATGTGAGGCGCGCCCGATAATACAAGCATTGCAAAAAGGCAATGAAGCCTGGTCGAAAACCCTGCTCAAGTACTCTGCATCCGCAGGGGTCTTTGCATTCAGATCGATAAATACGGGCATAGCATTCTTTTCTCGGCAGGCACGAATTGCTTGATGTGCCACCTCGACGACAGCCGATGGGGGGACCAGCGACAAAATCAGGTCACTTTCAACAACAGCATCGGCCATGCTGTCGCGCATGCCTATCCCGATCTCCCGTGCCGATTTTTGGGTTTTCTCGCTACGGCAACCCATCGGACTGATCGTTTCATGGCCAGTCGCCCGCAGCAATGCAGCAAAAGCCCTGCCCATTTGGCCCGGATAGAGAATAGCGATCGTCGACATGATATTACCTCCTGTATAGATTTAAGGATTTGGTGTTATTCGTGGGGGTAATACAGGCACCCAGAAGAGCCAGACCACCGAAAACGGCAATCGCCGCGTAAATCTCGAAGGCAAATATATAGCTACCCGTGATATCGAACAGCAGCGCTGCCAATAACGGTCCACCGATACCTGAGATCATGACTAAGGGCGTAACGACCCCCATAATAACGCCTTGATTCTTGCGCCCGAATAACGAAGCGAGAAGAAACGGCATCATCATGATCAGCCCTCCTGCAGATAAACCGCTCAAGACACCATAGCCTAACTGCAGTTGCCAAATATTCCCCGCGGTGATGAAGAGGATGAGACCTATTGCCTGAAATACAGAGAGGCTGAGAACAACCCATTTCGCTGAAACTTGCTCTACAATGAAACCCGTTAATAATTTACCCAGGATCGCAAAAGCGCCATAGGTCAAGATCACACTACCTGCCTCGGCGGTTGTAAAGCCAAGCGATTCTGCCGCCGGAACCTTATGTAACAAGACGCCTTTCAAGACAAAATCGCTGAGATTCCAGCCGACGATAAGACACCAGAAACCAGGCGAGCGAATGGCTTCTGTCAATGTAAGATCAGGACGCTCCCCCCCGCTTTTTTCTTGAGCAAATGCGCTACCCTGCTCTTCGCCGAGCGGCAGAAGGTTCATATCCGCTGGCTCGCGACGTAGAACAAAGAGAGCCAGTGGCACCAGAAAGAGAATGGGCAGAAAACCAAGCAAGAACCAGGTAGAGCGCCAGTCGGAAATAGACAACAGCCAAATGATAACGGGTGACAGCAATATGCCGCCGAGGTTGGCGCCAGATGATACCAGACCGGTCGCACGCCCGCGCTGCGTCGTAAACCATTTGGCAATCAGAGGAAACACTAATGCGTTAGACAGGCCCGCAACTCCGATACCGCCGATTACGCCAAAAATAAGCGCGAACTGCCAGAAAGTTTGTGTGAAAGAGACCACACTGAGGGAGAAGCCAACAAGAATAGCGCCAACCACTATAATAATTCCGGGCCCCCGTCGATCAACTAACCAGCCGACAAGAGGGGCGATAGCGCCTGCGATCAGCTCTCTGAATGCGATGACCCCTGTAATTTGAGTATTGGACCATCCAAGCTCTTCCCGGGCCGGATTTATAATGAAACCCATGGTCTGGAAACCGATTCCGGCACGGATAGACGATATAGCCAAACAGGCAAAAGCAACATACCAGGCATAGTGAACACGCGTTAATCTACACATACACAACATGAACCTTATAAGTTGAATTTCGGCTGGGTCACGAGTGTAGCGATTGATACTACCGCGAGTCCCCTGACCCCGATCCCTTGTTTGTGCTAGCGACGCCCGTTTTCACCTCTATGGGTATCAATAAAAGTAACCATGAAAAATACCAACGATGGCTTAGAAAATCGTTTTATTCTGTGAGTCCTTCACTTTGTATATTGTTACGAAAAAATCCATCTATAAATAAGGTAATAAATGTAGTTAACAATAAAAAACCCTAAACACTATGATGAAAGTGTGAAGATAACGTAAAGTAATACTGTTGTAAGTATCCCGCATAAGGCAAAACGCCAGCGCCAAAACTCGATCTCCTGTAGTAACACACTGAATTTGGCCACAAGCAGAGGATATACCCCAGCCTGTGCGGCCGGGGGCATCGGAGGCGAACTAAATATGCTTATTGAAGAAGACGTCTAACTTTTGCATGGCCTGGTCAACGTATTTAGGAACCCAATATGTTTCGATATGAGTAGCGCCATTGATCAGGAACAGTTCTTTATCCTGCGTACCGGTCGCTTTCGCGAACGCATCTTCAGTCATATAGAGCGTATCCGCTTTTGAACCGGCAATCATCAGCAGCGGTTTATTGATGAGATTGATATGGTCCGTCACGTCAAAGCTCATCAAATCCAACAGGCTGCTGGTGGTGTATTTAAACGTTGAGTTCGGGTGGGCATGGGTTTTCCAGTAGTACTCGTAGCCCTGTCGATAGAGGGCAAAAGGTAATTTAGCGATCTGTTCATCCGTCAGATTTGCATCGCCGGAGTAAAGCACTTCGCCTCCGGCAGCTTCCTGAGCACGGGCGTCAGAAGCCTGCTGAAGCCGCTGCTGGATAGTATCCAGCTGTGAATTCTGAAAACCATTGCGGCGTACAAGCCCTGAATTAAACATGCTGATGGTTGCAATCGATTTGAATCGTTTATCCGTCTCGGCGGCAGCCAGTGAATACCCGCCACCTCCGCAAATACCCAGCAGACCGAGGCGGGCGGTATCGACCCCAGGATATTGGCTGATGTAATCCGCCATACCGTGGATATCCTCAATACGATTTGCCGGTTTATCCACGCTACGAGGCATCCCGCCGCTAGCGCCCTGATAAGCCGCGTCGGCGGTAATCGTGATGTACCCCTGCTCAGCAAGACGTTGGGCATACAAACCCGCGACCTGCTCTTTTACGCCGCCATTAGGGTGTGCGACCACCACCGCAGGGTATTTTTGGGCGGGATCGTAGTGAGCTGGCGTATAGACATTCGCAGCAATCTGGATGCCGTGCAGATCGTATTTCACCGGATGAATGTTGACCTTACCTTCGATATTTTCAGTAATGGCACCGTCATAAACGAGGGTGAACGGATTTTTCTTGTAATCAGCCGCCTTGACTGAGGTCACTCCGGCGACAGCTGTCAGCAGCATGGCGCTTATAAGCATCAATTTCATGGTCTCTCCCGATGAGTATCAGCCTGGTTATCCAGGCTCGCGGAATTCAATTTGCAGCCTCAGGTTAGGGAGAAAGGGCTGTCAGCAGCGTGACCGAGGAATAACATTTTTGTCAGGAAGCGGACCGGGATGAGAACCTGTTCCTGACAGCGCTGTCAGGTAAGCGTCAGCTTTATGTTGGCTATCAAGGCGCAGAATGGTCTCGGTTAGATGAGATTCATGTTCAATTTTCCGAGCAAAGGAGCGATCGATGAAACGCCAAAACGCCTCAACACGACCAGAGCGACGTAAGCGATTAGTCGCCAGGGCGAGCATTGCCGCCACCTTGCTGATTCCCCATGTATCGGCAACAAATAAAGACCCTATGCGACAAAATAGAGCGGCGGCCGGCGTATCGCTGACCGCCGCAGAGATGACCGCGCTTACCCGCTCACTGGCTACCCTGACTATCCAGGGGCAACGTCTGCCGGATGCCGGACAGATCTATTCAGATATTGAAGCACCGTTGAAAAGCTTAGAGGAAGTCCCGTTATGCGCCTGTTGTTAGTCGAAGATGAAGAAAAAACGTCAACCTATCTCAGCCGTGCGCTGGGTGAGTCCGGATTTACGGTCGATATCTCTGCCGATGGCGCTGAGGGCCTTCATTACGCGCTGGAGTTTGACTACGACGCCATCATCCTGGATGTGATGCTGCCGGGGATGGATGGCTACCGGGTACTCGAGGGGGTACGAGCCGTCAAACAGACGCCGGTGCTGATGCTCTCTGCACGGGGATCGGTCGACGAACGGGTCAAAGGACTTCGCCTTGGCGCTGATGATTATCTCCCCAAGCCCTTTTCACTTATTGAGCTGGTGGCGCGTATTCAGGCCCTGGTGCGGCGCCGCTCTGTGGACGGTGCAGACATCACCCAGCTGCACATTCACGATCTGCATCTCGACTTACTGGCTCGCCGGGTATTTCGCGCCGGAACGCGACTGGAACTGACCGCAAAAGAGTTTTCCCTGCTGAGCCTTCTCTCCCGCCATCAGGGAGAAATTCTGTCCAAGATGATGATTGCTGAGCAGGTATGGGACATGAATTTTGACAGCGATGCCAACGTGGTTGAAGTCGCCATTAAACGTCTGCGCGCCAAAGTGGATGCCCCGTTCGACATCAAGCTACTTCATACCGTTCGTGGTATGGGGTACGTCCTTGAAGTCCGCGCTGAATAAATGAAGGGGATAAGCATGCTTAAGCGCTCCATCTCAGTCCACCTGGCGCTGATGTTCGCCCTATCCGCGCTGCTGATCGTGTCCGTTATCGGTATCCTGCTAAGAAGCTCTCTGCATGACTCTCTGCAAAAGCAGATGCACAACGAGCTGTTATTCCGGGAATCATTGATGAGTCCATGGATCACCGCGCGGACCTCGGCTGACGGCTGGTCGACGCTTACCAGTAAATTTACCCTGTTAACCAATTCTGAAGGTGAGCGCGTTCGCTACTGGATAGTGAGCGACGATCCGCGCTTTAGTATAGGGGGAACGCCGCCGCTGGGAGTCCAGTGGTCTGCTTTACGGGAGGGGTTTAATCAAGTGCCCGGCGCAGCGGAAGGGGCATGTTCACTGTTCCTGTTAGTGAAAACCATCCCCGCCAACGGTGAAAGGCCTGAGCTGCGCTACGTGGTTGCCATCGACTCCACGCCGTATATGGGCACACTGAATGCCTTCACGCGTACGCTGCTGATTATTGCCGCGCTGGGCGTAGCGATCGTCGCCCTGCTGGGATACGTCGTTTCAAGGATTGGTCTGCGTCCGGTGGGAATGCTCAGTAAACAGGCACAACATCTCGCCCCGGTGGACCATGGCCAACGCCTGGATACCCGCGCATTGCCCGAAGAACTACAGCAGTTAGCCTCATCGTTTAACGGCGTATTAGCGCGTCAGGAGGTCGCCTGGCGACAGCTTGAAAGCTTTAACGCCGATGTTGCCCATGAGCTCCGCACACCGCTGACCAACCTGATTGGTCAGACGCAGCTGGGTCTCTCGCGCCGACGCTCGCCTGATGAACTGGAAGAGTTGCTGGGTTCAAATCTCGAGGAGCTGGAGCGCATGACGTCAATTGTGAACGACATGCTGTTCCTGTCCCACGCTCACGCAGGTGAACATGCTTCCCAGCTTACCCGGGTCTCCCTGCGAGAAGAAACCCTGAAAACCGCGGAGTATGTTGAGCCCTCCTTTGCTGAAAAACAGCTTTCTCTGGATGTTGAGGGCGATGTCAGCGCGCACATCGACCGGCGGCTGTTCCACCGCTCACTGGCCAATTTACTGGAAAACAGCGCCCGGCATTCGCCATCGAACAGTGCGGTCACCGTGCGACTCAGCGAAAAGGATAATCAAGCCTGTGTTGAAGTTTCAAACCCAGGCGATCCGATAGCACCGGAGCACTTACATCGGCTTTTTGAACGGTTTTATCGTGTCGACACCTCCCGAGCCAGGAGTGATACCCATCATGGGCTGGGGCTGTCGATCGTGCGTGCCGTCGCCATTATGCACCGGGGAGATGTCTTTGCCCGTAGTGAAGGTGGCATCAATACATTTGGACTGACGTTTGCTAAACAACCCGACGCTATCCGAACAGAGAGACTGATTTCAGAGACAACATCGGGACGTCCGCACGCTAAGCCCTCTGACGAAATTGTCAGAGGGCCGTCAGTCTGATGTCAGGTTGCCTGCGCCAGAATCACCGCTAAGACTAACCACTGCTGATGGAAGGAATGAAACAGTGAGAATAAACAAGGTATTTAGCGGGTTTCTGGCGATAATTTTCACGGGGCTTCTGGGACAGCCCGCGTCCGCATCAGAGAATTCATCTGCTCAGTCCCGCACGCTGATTATCTACTTTTCACAACCCGAGGAGATGAAACCTGATGCCGTGGATGGTTTTTCCGGGGCCAGCGTATTACAAAAAAATGCCCCAGAGACCGGCAGCACGCAGTTTATTGCGCAGCTGGTGCAGAAACAGACTCACGGCGATTTGTTTCGCATTGAAACAACCACCGCCTACCCTCGCCAGCATGACGCGCTGTTACGCGTTGCCGAAAAGGAGCAGCAAACTAAAGCCAGGCCCGCGCTAAAAGCGCCGCTCCCCGCACTCAGCGAGTACGACACCATTTACGTCGGCTACCCCATCTGGTGGTACACCATGCCCATGGTGATATATAGCCTTTTTGAGCAAAATGATTTTGCCGGTAAAACGGTCATTCCCTTTACCACCCATGGAGGCAGCCAGTTAGCCGACTCCCTGCGAGAAATTGCCCGCATGCAGCCCCAGGCCAAATTAGTCACTCGCGCGCTCTCGATCTCACGCAACGATATTGCAGATCCTGACGTACCCACGCAAGTTGAGCAATGGGTCAAACAAGTCCAGCCACCGCGTTAAGCCATCGACATGAAGAAAATTTATATTTTCCAGGTCATGCAGGATACGCTCATGACGTTACTTCTGCTGGTGCTGATGGGGTTTCACCTTCAGGGTGAAATCATTCATGAATGGGCGGGTATTATTTTTACGCTGCTCATCATTTTGCATTTATATCTTAACAGGCGGCGCTTGTGGTTATTGTCGATGAAAATTCCGTTATCGATGCGGATAGTTAACAGAGCCATTAATGTGGTGACATTCGTTGTTATTCTGACCGCGATTGTCTCTGGCATGATGCTGTCCCGACATATCCTTCTGGACCTGCCGTTCCACAACCCGGCAAGCTGGGTCAGAAAAATACACATGACGTCGGTCCACTGGGGAATGCTCATTCTGGCACTGCATATTGGGCTGCACTGGAAAATGCTGGCAACGTTTTTCTGCCGGATCCTGAACATCTCCGACGACTCACGCTTTGCCAATGTCATTATGCCGGGGATTTTTTCGATTATTGCGTTACTGGGGTTGTACTGGCTTCTGAATCAGAACTATCTCGACTATTTGCTGATGAAGGTGGATTTCTCCTTTTTCGACTACGACGAATCTACCCTTCTGTTTTATTTGCGCTACCTGGCCATTATTGTTTTATTTGCATTAATGACACGGTTTTTGCTTTGGTGCTTTATTTTCAGGAAGTATAAAGCGGTGTCACCCTAATAGAGCTTAACTGACATCATTGTCAGGGGGGCGTCAGCCTGACGACATGCCACCCTTATTACAATCATTGCAGACCATCCCCCTCATCGTAGATAAGGACGCTTTGCATGATCGGACATTTACGTTACCTCGGGCTGTTACTGCCCCTCTTCACTTTTTCATCCTCGGCAGCGGCACAACATTCCGCTGTCCATATCGCCCCCGCCGGGAGCCAGATCGCGGTGTATGGGCCAGCGGAGAACTTTACCGGTCGCGTTCGGGTCGATCCCCTGTTCAAGGCGGATAACGACATCCGGGTTTCCGCGGCTTATGTCACCTTTGAACCTGGTGCCCGCTCCGCCTGGCATACGCATCCGGCAGGTCAGCGGCTGATCGTGACCTCTGGCGTCGGGCTCACCCAGCAAGAAGGCCAGCCGGTGCAGGTCATCCGCACTGGCGATGTTGTCTCTTGTCCGGCGGGCGTCAAACACTGGCACGGAGCTGCCCCCGGCAGTGCAATGACGCATCTGGCGATAACCGGGATTGTGGATGGCAAAAGCGTTAACTGGATGGAGAAAGTGACAGATGAACAATACCACGCCCATTAAGGCATTAACGGCAGCGCTACTGCTGACCTTTGGTTTTGCTCTCACCGCAAATGCTGCCCCCGTCAATACAGGAGCCTCAGAAATGAACCAGCAACAAACCGTTTCAGATACGCTGTCAGCTCGCCAGCAGGCCATCCCGTTGATCGCGGCATCGATGGCCAGCAGTCAGATGGAGAAGCTGAATACGGCCCTGAATCAGGGACTTGACGCTGGGCTCACGGTAAACGAAGCCAAAGAGATTCTCGTCCAGCTTTATGCCTATACGGGCTTCCCCCGTAGCCTGAATGCGCTCAGTGAACTGATGAAGGTCGTCGACGCACGCAAACAACGTGGTATTGAAGACGTTGAGGGCAAAGAACCGGTCGCCACCATCCCAGTCGGGGATGAACTTCGCCGGGTCGGTACCGCAAACCAGACCAAAATCTCAGGCGCTCCCGTCCAGGGGCCGCTGTTTGATTTTGCACCGGTCATTAATCAATTTCTGCAAACGCATCTGTTCGGCGATATTTTCGCCCGCGATAACCTCGACTGGCAGAGCCGCGAGCTGGCAACGGTTGGCGCATTAGCGGCCACTCCGGGCGTCGAAGCCCAGCTGTTATCGCATACGCGAGCCAGCATGCGGGTCGGCCTGACGGCAGCGCAGCTGCGCCAGCTGGCGCAGGTTCTGCGTGAATATGGCGAAAATGATGCGGCTATGCGAGCTGAAAAGGCGCTGCAACAGGCTCTCGCCAACCATTAGGAGTTGATTATGGAGCATGATCCCACCCGCAGAATGTTGCTTACCGCGCTTGCCGGGCTGACGCTGGCGAACGTCTCGCGGTCATCAGCAGCCACCGGAAATGCAAATGTACAGGGTAAAAGTCGAATTCTGGTGGCGTACTTTTCCCGCAGCGGTAACACACGGGTGATTGCCGGCGTCATTCATCGCAGCCTGAACACCGATCTGTTGGCAATCGAACCGGCAACGCCATATCCGGAAGACTATTTTCAGACCGTTGAACAAGCAAAACATGAGCGTGAGCGGGGAGTCAAACCCGCCTTAAAAAATAGCGTCGCAGATATCTCACGCTATGAGACTGTGTACTTAGGCTTTCCCATCTGGGGGACCAGCGTCCCCCCCGTCGTGCAAACGTTTCTTAGCAGCCATAACCTTGCGGGGAAATTACTCATCCCCTTCATTACTCACGGCGGCTACGGTAAAGGAGACAGCGACGACATCCTTGCCAGTCTGGCGCCCACCGCGCGCCGGGAAAAACCGCTGGTCATTGAATGCGACCAGGAGCGCAGAACCACAGAAACGGTCAACCGCTGGTTAGAAACCATCCGCGGCTAATCGCCCGCATTCATGAGGCTGCCAAATAAGGGCAATCAAGGCTGCTAAATAATTAACGCAGACAACTCAGATATGATTGAACGGTAAACATAACAGAGGATGTAATCTTGAAGACGATTTTAAAAACGCTGGCCATCTGCGCCATGGCGGGTGGCCTGGTGGCTCAGTCGGTATATGCCGAGCCATTGGTCATTCAGGAACAAGGAAGCTTTTCTGCCGGTGGCACCCTCATCACTGCCCCGGGAACCTTCGACGCGAAAAAACCGCTGGACTCTGCTGGTCAAACTTATCATGGCGATCATGCGTCCGTGTTCTACCAAATCCCGGTGAATCCGCATAAATACCCTATTGTTATGCTGCACGGTGCAGGTCAGTTTTCCCGTACCTGGGAAAGCACCCCGGATGGTCGTGAAGGGTTCCAGAACATCTTCCTGCGCCGCGGATTCTCAACCTGGCTTGTCGATCAACCGCGTCGGGGCAGCGCCGGGCGCACGACTGTAGAAGGTACGGTAACGCCAAAACCGGATGAGCAGATGTGGTTTAATCAGTTCCGCGTCGGCGTGTGGCCGGAGTATTTTAAAGGCGTCCAGTTCTCACACGATAAAGAAGCCCTGAATCAGTATTTCCGTCAGATGCCCCCCAATACCGGGCCGTTTGATATCAACGTTATCTCCGATGCGATGTCCGCTGTCGTGGATAAATCCGGCCCGGCGATCCTCTTCACCCACTCTCAGGGTGGCGGACCGGGCTGGTACACGGCGATGAAAAACGACAAGGTCAAAGCCATTGTTGCCTTCGAGCCTGGCAGCAGCTTTGTCTTCCCGGAGCAAGAACTCCCTGCCCCGATGCCAAGCGCATTCGACACGCTGAAGGGTGAGCCTGTGCCGCTGAAACAGTTTATGGCGCTGACTAAAATCCCGATTCTGATTATTTACGGCGATAACATCCCGGAGAAACCCGTCGCCATGCCGGCACAGGACAGCTGGCGCGTTCGTCTGGCGATGGCTCGCGAGTGGCGTGACGCGGTGAACAAGCATGGCGGGGATGTCACGGTAACGCATCTGCCTGAGATAGGTATCAAAGGTAATACCCACTTCCCGTTCTCTGATTTAAATAATGTGCAGATTGCTGATTTGGTGAGTCAGTTCCTGAAGGAAAAAGATCTGCAGTAGCAGTAATAGAAGATGACATTGTTAGTTTAGGAAAGCGCCCAGTGATCCGTGGGCGCTCATCGTATCAAGTAAGTTATTCAAGTACCGGCAAAATGTAACCTTTACGTGCACTTTGTCATGCAAGAAAAACGAGGTCCAACGCAAGAAAGGACAGAAATTTATCGATTTTATGAAAATATAACTGACCTGTCTGTCCGGTAAGCGTGAATACAACTGACAGAGGGCACGAAAACTTCCTTTTCTTTAATCATCTCGAAAGAGCGATAGTAAATCAGCTCAATATTAAATTCGAACTCCTGAAAGGTTGTCCTCTCATCCGAGAGGCTTGCAAGCAACCACTGAATTTCTTCATAGACCAGTTTATCAAATAGTCTTTTTTTCTGTGCAGTGGAAAGCCACTGCCTCATAAAGATTTTCTGGTTGATACCATTCATAGAGGGAAGATTGCGTTTTCTTAGTTTAATCGCCAGAAGAAAACAGTAATAAAAATGATTCAGAATAATAAGTTCATGCAACGGATTCATATTACCCCCATGCATAACCTGTGTAATGATGAGAAATACAATCTTCCACACGATCCTCAGGGTTACGCGTCGATATTGACCAGGACCTTAACGAAAAACGCTTCCCGGTTATAAAGCCCCGGCAAAATCGACGGAACCTCTTCCAGTAATACCCGTTTAGTAATTAATGGGTAGACATCAATCTGCCCGGTACTGAGGTAATGAATGGAGGTCTGCCACTCTTTTCCCGGAAACGGCGCAGAGATTGAGTTCCATGAGCCAATGACCTTAAGCTCATTCCGTACAATTTTTTCAAAATTCAGTCGAGGTAAGGCAACGTCTCCGTAAGGGATACCCAGCAGTACCACCGTGCCGCCTTTAGCCGCCAGAAGCAGAGATGAGCCGACCCCGGCCGCATTCCCGGATGATTCAAAGACAACATCAACACCGGCGTTATGGGTAACCTCCTGGAACCGGGATAAATGATTTTCATCTTTTACGCAGAACGTTGCCGTTGCTCCGGTTTTCGCCGCAATTTCGAGTTTCATTTCATCGGTGTCAAATGCGAATACGTCTCCCGCACCGCAGATTTTTGCCCATTGAACAGCAAGTAAGCCGATGGTGCCGCACCCGACAACAGCCACACTGCTACCCGGTTTGATATCGACCTGCCGCATACCATGGACAACCACACTGGATGGCTCGATAAAGCTTGCGGTCGCGAAGTCCATCGAGTCGGGTAATTTGAGGACATTCTCCGCCGGCATCCGAATATATTCAGCAAAAGCCCCGCTGACATGGCCCCCCAGCACCTTCAGATCGGTACACCGGGCATAATTGCCCTGTTGACAGTAATCACAGTGGAAGCAAGGAAAGCAGTTACAGGCTGTGACGCGGTCGCCTTTCCTGACCGATGTCACCCCACTCCCCGCGCTCTCTACGGTACCGGAAAACTCATGTCCCCAGGTCAGACCGGGGTTATATGAGCCAATTTTACCAAAACGCGATATATCAGAACCACATATACCCGCCGTATGCACTTTAATCAGAACATCATTTTCGTTTTCAATTTCAGGTTTCCGCACGTCTTCATAGCGGACATCCTGTACACCATACAAATTCAGTGCCTTCATCATAATCTCACTCGCTGGTATCAGAGTTAAACACACGAATGTGAAAAAAATGTCGCCCCCCCACAAGGGCGACAAACGCACCTGCTATGTCAGGGACTAGTGTGGCGAATTCAGGAGTCCGGAAAGCTGGTGCCAGCATTCCATGGCCGTTCTTTCAAACATTAAAGGCGTAACAGAGATATATCCTTCAGAAACCGCCCCGGCCTCACTGTGTTCAGGAAATGTCGTGACCCCATGCTCCACCCGGATCCAGAAATAATTTTCTCCGTGCGGGTCTGTCGTGGGTACGACCTGTAATCCTTGCACTTTGCCGATACCCTGGCGCGTAGCTTTAATTCCCCTGATCTTTTCCGCGGGCAGGTCGGGGAAATTAATACTCAGGCAACAGTCCAGCGGCAATCCCCGGCGGAGTAACGTTTCGAGTACGGGCAGGCAAAAGGCTTCTGCCGTACGCCAGTTAACAGCGTCCTCAGGTCGTTTGTCCTGACTCAGTGCGACCGACGGAATGCCGAGCAGGAGGCCAGTGATGGCCGCACCTACCGTGCCGGAAAGCACGGTTTCAAAACCGATATTAGAGCCGTTATTAATGCCTGACAGTAACAGCTGTGGGGGCTGTTCTTTCATCAACTGCCGGACGGCCACCGTGACACAATCAGCCGGTGTACCATGCACTGCAAACCGACGTTCTCCGCGTGGCTCCACACGGACAGGTTCCCTCAGGCTGACAGAGTTGGCCACCCCGCTTTTATCCGTTGCAGGTGCCACGATCCAGACTTCATCGGTGAGCTGTTTTGCCACCCATTCAAGCAATTTAATTCCCGGAGCATCAATACCGTCATCATTGACAAGCAAGATCCGTTGTAACCATTTTTGAGCCACAGTATTACCTCCCTTTCAGGGATAAATAAAGACCAGTCAGTGAGTTAAACTTTCCCGGGAATAAAGCGGATTATTCTTTCTCGCCAAAGCCGCTGGCAAATAATCCTTTGATTTCATCCATCAGAACCTGTTCGTCAGGACCTTCGCAGATGATTTCAATACTGGACTTACCTTTAACGCCGGCTCCCAATACACTCATCAGTCCTTTAATAACGGTCTCCTTACCGTTATTTATAAGCGTAACAGAAGACTCATATTTTTTTAGCGTTTTAATAAATGTGGCCGCAGGACGTGCGTGCAGTCCCGTGCTGTTAACAACACGAATATTTTCTCGAATCATTTTTACATCCAACTCTGATTGAAGAATTAAAAGAAAAGGTATGTCAGGACGCCTTATTCATCATCAGAATTTTGCTATAAACGTCCGCTTCTACTGCCGCTTTCGCACCAGACATCACTTTAGCCAAATTTGCTTCATTGTTATTTTGCGTCCACGCCTGACCCACTGTGGTAATAAATGCCTTACGTAGATCGCTGGCAATATTAACCTTCACGACGTTATATTTTACAAAACTGCGGATGATATCTTCATCAATGCCGGAACCACCATGGATAACCAGCGGGCAAGGACATACTTTGGCAATCTCCTGCAGCAACGGAATATCAATGCGCGGAATATCTTCCAGACCGTGAACGTTACCGACGGAAACTGCCAGCATGCTGCATCCAGTCTCTTCCACAAACCGGCGAACCTGATTCACATCCGTCTTACAGTCGGCCTCGCTGACGTGGTCATCTTCTTTACCCAGAATCGCGCCGAGCTCCGCTTCAACGGGCACGCCAAAAGATTTACAAAAATCGACGGCTTCTTTAGTAAACGCAATATTTTCTTCATACGGCAGCTCTGCCCCGTCAATCATCACGGAGGTGAAGCCTGCTCGAACGGCCCGCTTAACATCATCCAGCTCTTTACCATGGTCAAGATGGAGACTGACCGGCACATCCATGGTCGCCGCGCGTTTACGCACAATTTCATAGATATAATCATAACCCGACAATTTTGCATTTGTCGGTGCAATCTGAATAAAGTTAGGTAATCCTGAACGCTCAATCGCGTCCAGAATAGAAATAGTGGTTTCCAGGTTGGTGGTGTTGAATGCACCCGCCAGGACACGTTTTTCACGGATACGATCGAGCAGGATATTACCGTTTACTAATGGCATGATATTTACCTCTTTCTTCGTTGAAGTACTGTACCCAAATAATATTTATCTGATTTCAACCAGACATTACCGAAATCAAATGGCATATGATTATCGAGGAATACTAGTTGTTCCAGATGAAGCACCGGTGCTTCTTCATTCACTTCCAGATAGTGCCCCCGTTCACTACCCACAATTTTTGCGGCGTAGCGGCTTTCAGAATATTCAATTTTTCGTCCCGTCATGGCTTCGACAGTCTGAAACAGGTTTTGCTTATTGAAATCAACCTCAGTTATTCCCGGACACAGCGAAATATTGATTCTGTTTTCAATTAACATAACCCTTTCCCCGTCCACACTACGGATTCGTTTAAGATAAAAAATGGGTGTGCCGGGTTCTATCTGCAGCTTTGCGGCCACTCCTTTTGACGCCTTTTCTATACAGGAATCAATAACCTCCGTCGTAAAAGATAAGTGCTGGCTTTCGAGCGACTCCGCGAAAGATAACAATCCTTCTCCGAGGGAGTAGGAGATATTTTCTTTCTTAACAAAAGTCCCCTTTCCCTGCACCTGAACCAACAACCCTTCATTGACCAGCATCGTGACACCTTTTTTAACCGTGCCTCGGCTAACCTGAAGTATTTCCATGATCTGATTTTCGGAAGGGATCCGATCCCCCTTACCCAGCTCACCCTTATAGATTTTCCCGCGGATCCATTCAGAAACCTGCATATATAATGGAATTTCAGAGTCTTGCAGTATGGTACTCATGTGATGCTTCTCCTGTGTGTAGATCATCTGTATACAAGTATGAACAACTCATGATGATACAGCGTTTTTAAAAATTTAACTATATGACCAACTTCACAGTTTCAGCCCAACATACAGATGTCCGCACGGCAACGCTTTCCATTCTGCAGAGGCCTCCGTACAGAAATACGGAGGCGCATCCGTCATACGTCAGCTTTAATAATGACTTTCAGAACGTCATTATCCGGATTGGAAGCAAACTCAATCGCCTCAGCCATACGGGACAAGGGCCAGGTATGGGTGATCATGTCTTTCGTATTGATTTTGTTTTTTTCCACAATCTCAATCGCTTCTTTCATGTCATAAGGCGTTAGTGAATAGGTGCCCACGATTGAAATTTCATCCCGGAACAGTCTGCTGGCATCAATTTCCACAACCGGATTTTTATCAAATGGTGAGAACACAACAATTCTCCCCCCGCGGCGTACAACATTGACGGCCTGAGAAACCAGGGACGAGACCCCGGCGGCGATAATCACCACATCCGGACCTTTCCCTTGGGTAATTTCTGCTACCCGGGTTTCGACATCTTCGTTTGCCGGATCGATCGCGTGGGTAACCCCAACCTTCAGCGCCAGTTCACGCTTAAACCGGGAAAGGTCGGATACAATTACCGTCGAGGCGCCTTTCAATGCCGCCAGTTGTGCGCTGACCAGGCCAATGGTACCGGAGCCCAGAACCAGCACCGTATCTTTCGGATGGATATTGGATGATTTCAGGCCATGCAGACAACAGGCGACAGGCTCGATCATTGCCGCCCGATCCCAGTCAAGACCGTCGATTATCCGGTGCGTCAGATGTTCAACGTGCAGGCGTGGGATACGAATAAACTCACTGAACCCGCCAGGTTCCAGATTAGTTTTCTTGAACTGATCGCACAGAGTGAAGAACCCTCGATCACAGTAATGGCAGTTAAAACAGGGAACATGAATGGCGGTTACCACCCGTTCACCTACCCGGTAGCGGGTAACATCCTTACCGACTTTCACCACTTCCCCCGACACTTCATGGCCGAGGATCACCGGGCCGGTCACCGTCTGGTGCTGCGCTTTATGAATATCGGTACCGCACAAGCCACAGGAGTGCATTTTGATGAGCATGTCGCCGTCGCCAATTTCTGGCACCTCGACATCTTCATACCGAATATCATTTTTACTGTAGTAAACGCTGGCTTTCATTAGTTAACTCCATTACAGAGACGCTCAGTACGCATCTTGGATTCATAAAGCGGCTTATAGACCTGAGTGTAAATTGCCTGATAGTGCATCACGGCATCACTCTCCGGCAGGTAGCGTCGGGTCTGTTCTTCAGCTGTTCCGGGAAGAGATTCCACGTCCACACCTGCAGCTTTCGCTGCCAGCATGGCAGCCCCTTTGCTCACGGCCTCATTGACATTACAGGCCACTATTTCTCGGTTAAGAATATTGGCCTTAAGCTGCAACCAGTACGGGTTTTTGCAGGCGGCCCCAATCACATTCACGACCGGATAATTTTTTCCGATCAGCGTTTCGTATAAATCCAGCAGGTTTCGTAGTTCAAAGCACAACCCCTGGAACACAAAGCGCAGAACATCTTCCGGTCGGGACTTATCATCAAGACCGTAAACTAATGCCCGGGACCAGGTGTTTCTGTCCGGAGGTCCGCTGCCCCGCAGATGGGGAATGAAGATACCGTCAAGCGCGCCAGCCACAGCCATGTCCTGCTCGTGGCGAAGCGTATCCACCATTCTCAGGAACGCGGGCATATCGAGCTCGAAGAGGTTTCTGAACCATTCAATGGCATACCCGGCAGAAGGCAGTGAGGCATACAGAGAATGGAACCCTGGAAGCACATGCATGCCATTTGACACCCGGGCACGAAAGAACCGTTCAGTGTTGTTGACTGCTTCAGTCACCACCAGCAATCCCTCTGTTGTTCCTGTGGAATTCAGGATCTGATCTTCACTGGTCAATCCGACGGCCACGGAACCGCACATATGGTCATGCCCGGCGATGGCGACGCGCGTGTCCGCCGTCAGTCCGGTCAGTTCAGAGACATCTGGCGCGACGGTACCAATCGCTTCCCCGGCCTGGACCAGCGGACTAAATAACGAAGGGGAAAGTTCAGCAGCAGTAATGAGCTGCTTATCCCAGTTCATCTCAGTAATATTTAATGCCATCGTTCGTGAAGCCAGGGAGTATTCCGAACGTTTCACCCCAGATAATTTAAAGGCAATATATTCCGCCAGGCATAACCATTTCCGGCCTTCATGGGCATTGCTGATATTATCCTGCAACCATTTAATTTTATTGATGCTGTAATTTGAATGTGCAGGGATACCGGTTATTTCATAGATATGTTCGATATCCATGGCGGAAATAATATTTTCCAGCTGTTGTTTAGGCCGCGTGTCATACCAGGTCAGTACCGGACCAACGACATTATCGTTATCATCAAGCAGAACGCCGGCTTCTCCCACACTGGCGACCGCTACGGCGCTGATTTGCTCTGCATCATCCAGAATATTGGTTATTGTTCTGAGGCCATGGATGACCCCTTCCCAGATGAGGCGGACATCAAAATCAGTATTTTCTCCGTCAACAATTTTAGGCGTTCTGAAACTGTACTGATTCATTAATTCCAAAGAAGGAATAGCGAACAAACACACCTTACAATTGGTCGTACCCACATCGATTCCGATCGTATACATCACTCTCCCCTTTTTTTGCAAGGGACAACGTTTGTTTAATTCAAAAGCAGTTCCCTCTGCTTTTGAATAGACAGGATTATTTTGCTAGCGGAATATCAGCCGAAGCGGCTTCATTTTCTGCTACTTCTTCTGCTTTCAGTTGTTTTTTAGTGACACGATATAGCCACAGGCACAGCAGGAAGATGACAGGAATAAGCACCAGGGCAATGGTATTTCCTTCAAAGATTTTAACTGCCCAGAAACGATACGGGTTACCACCATCCAGTAAGCTGGAGATTTCACCATCCGTTTTCAGCGGGAAGTTCATATCCCGTGCAATTTTGGTCAGGATAGGCGCTGCTGCCGAAGCCACATACAGGTTCACCGCCAGGCATGGAATGCCAATGATGAACGCCCTGACAATATTGCCGCGACAGGCCAGTACCACCATGGAGATCGGTACCCAGATGTTCGCCAGGTCACCCAGTGGCAGCAAGCGGTTACCCGGCAGAACTACTGCCAGGAGTACACCAACCGGAATCAGCAGCAGTGCTGTCGACAACACGGACGGATGCCCCACAGCAACCGCGATATCCAGACCAATATACAGATCGTGGCGGTCAGGATACCGTTTCTTCAGGAAGCTACGCACGGCGTCCGACAACGGTAGCAGACCTTCCATCAGCAGCTTAACCATGCGGGGCATAATCAGCATCACCGCACCAAGACTCATCGCCAGGTTAAGAACGCCTTTAACATCATATTCCGCCAGCAGGCCAATCCCTGCTCCCAGAATCACCCCTAACATCATCGGCTCGCCAAAGACGCCAAAGCGTTTCTGGATCTGATCCGGATCAGCGTTAAGTTTGTTAATACCCGGGATTTTATCGAGCACCATATTCCCCAGCACGCCGATCGGAAAGAAAATAACCGATGACAGTGTTGGCAAGGAAATTCCCGGCAGATTGAAATACTTCTGGATCATCGGTGCACACCAGTCAGCCATCACGAACGTAATCGCTGCGGTAACACCTGCAATCAGCAGACCAAAGAAGAAGTTACCGGTTACCCCGTAAACCATGGCGCCGACCATCGAGAAATGCCAGAAGTTCCAGACATCAATATCGACTGTCTTAGTCCAGTTCAGGGTCAGCATCAGTACGTTAATACCGATAGTCATCGGCACAACGAATGGTGCGACCTGAGAAGCCCAGGCAATAGCAGCAAGCGGTGTCCAGCCAAGGTCAACAACCGGTAAATCGATCCCAGTGTGACTGACCATTTCCTTAGCTGCCGGACCCAGGCTGTCGACCAGTAAACCAAAGACCAGAAAGATGCCGATGAAGCCCATACCGATGGTCAGAGCCGAGCGTAATGCCCGACTAAAACCGGTCTGAAGACACATTGCCATGATAAATATAATTATCGGCAACATGATCGTCGGACCGAGCCCCAGAATATACTGGACGGCGGAAAATACTTTATCCATCATGCTCACCTTTATTTTTTAAGGATGGCTACGATTTTTTCCAGTAATTCTTCTTCGCCAAATCCGGTCAGCAAAGGAAGGCCATTCAGGACCGGGGTATTCAGTTCCGTCTTAACCGCAGATGTCACGATAATGAGATCCGCCATCCCATCCTGTTTGCCAATCGTGCCGATATTGGACTGAATAGGCTCAACGTTAATACCCTGGCTTTTACAGTACTGAACCACTTTTTCAGTTGCTACCGCAGAAGTCGCAATACCGCTGGTACAGGCGAAGATAATTTTCTTGTTCATTTCAGACTCCAGATATAGTAATAAGAATAACGAGGTAATAAGAACAAACGTTAAGATGGTTTAATACAGATTCTTTGCTAAAAGCTCCATAACATCATCCTTTGATTTCGCCCAAAGGATTTTATCCATTTCATTGCTGCGCTGAAAAAGCGAAATTAGCTTCATCAGAAATTCGAGGTGCGCATCTTTTTCTTTGAGCAGTAAAAAGAAGATGACATTTACTTTCATAGTACAGTCGGGATCTTCTGCCTGATTAAATACGATCCCCTCAGGGCAGGTTACCACGACTAGTTTTTCTTCCCGGATATGCTCGACATCAACATGAGGGATAGCGACCCCCATTCTTTCCAACTGCATTGCCGTTGGATGATTTTCTTCCCGGGCAATCAATGCCTCCGGGTAGCTTGACTCTACATAGTTCTTTGAAAGCAATAACTTACTCACAGAACTGAACAGGATATTTCTGTTCTGGGGAGCCTCATTCAGGAGAATGAGTTCGGGTTCAAGTCTTGAATTTAACGACATAACACTTGGCCTCATAATGACTGTCAATGTTCAAGGATTCACACAAGTGACAGGTATACTTGTCTATGTACAACTATATTCAACTTGTCCTAACGTTACATCCGACCAAACAAATAACGCAACCTATGCCGTTGAGATTTGCGCCTGAGCTCACAAAAAAGCATTTACTCATTATCAATCAAGGTGACAAGAAATAGATTAAATACTTATTTAAATTAACAGGTTAAAGCATTGAAACTTTCTGCTACTGACCTTTTCATTTAGCCATGTGCTTCAGTCAATTCAGAGCAACTAAAAGCCCCTCAGCACAAAGCCGACCGTCTTATCCTCTCAAAATTAATGAGCAAATCTAATAAACCCTAGCGAATTACCCCATCTAATCGAATAAATCCGTTTGCGTTATGCTTTTCCCACACAACAGCTGAAGGATAACGTCATGCAAACTGTAAAACTGAACAACGGTATTGAAATGCCCCTGCTGGGCTTTGGTGTGTTTCAGATGTCTGATGCCGCTGAATGCGAAAGAGCCGTTATTGATGCCATCGATACGGGATACCGCCTGATCGATACCGCCGCGTCTTACCAGAATGAAACCCAGGTCGGGAATGCGCTGAAACAGACCGGTATCGCACGTCACGAACTCTTTGTCACAACCAAACTGTGGCTGCAGGATACCCACTACGAAGGCGCTAAAGCACAGTTCGAACGTTCCCTGAATCGGCTGCAACTTGACTACGTTGACCTGTACCTGATTCATCAGCCTTACGGTGATGTCCATGGGGCCTGGCGGGCCATGGAGGAATTGCAACAGGCCGGCAAAATTCGCGCCATTGGCGTCAGCAACTTCCATCCTGACCGACTGGCCGACCTTATCGCCTTCAACCACGTTGTCCCGGCGGTAAACCAGATTGAAGTTAACCCCTTCAACCAGCAGCTGCAGGCCGTTCCATGGAATCAAAGCCGTGGCATTCAGCCGGAAGCCTGGGCACCGTTTGCAGAAGGTAAAAATGGCCTGTTCCAGCATCCGGTGTTAACGGCGATTGGTCAGAAGTACGGCAAAAGCGTGGGCCAGGTTGTACTGCGGTGGATCTTCCAGCGAGGCATCGTTTCACTGGCCAAATCGGTGCGAAAAGAGCGCATGGAAGAGAACATCAACATTCTCGATTTTGAACTCAGTGGTGAAGATATGCTGCAGATTGCCGCCCTCGACACCGCCACCAGCGCCTTCTTCTCTCACCGCGATCCGGCGATGGTGGAATGGCTGACCGGTCGCAAACTTGATGTTTAAGGCGCAATAAGAAGAGGTATTCATTCAATGCAAAAACGTTATCTGGGTCAATCCGGACTCGAAGTCTCCGCCCCTGGACTCGGTTGCATGGGCTTAAGCCACGGCTACGGCCCGGCGACCGATACCCGTCAGGCTATCGAGCTCATTCGCGCAGCGGTTGAACGTGGCGTCACGTTCTTTGATACCGCCGAAGTGTATGGCCCATATCTTAATGAAGAGGTTGTCGGTGAAGCCTTAAAACCGTTTCGTGATCGTGTGGTCATCGCCACCAAATTTGGTTTTACCTTCGGTGCGGACAACAAGCAGCAGATTTTAAACAGCCGCCCGGCGCATATCCGTGAAGCGGTTGAAGGATCATTACGCCGTCTTAAGACGGATGTCATTGATCTGCTGTATCAACACCGTGTCGACCCGGATGTCCCCATTGAAGATGTTGCGGGAACGGTGAAAGACCTGATAGCTGAAGGCAAAGTCAAACATTTCGGTCTGTCCGAAGCGGGCGCGCAAACTATCCGTCGTGCGCATGCGGTACAACCGGTCACGGCCCTGCAAAGTGAGTACTCCATGTGGTGGCGCGAACCTGAGCAGGAGATCCTGCCGTTGCTCGAGGAACTGGGTATTGGTTTTGTGCCCTTTAGCCCATTAGGCAAAGGCTTCCTGACGGGATCGATTAAGCCAGGAACCACTTTCGGTAAGGATGATTACCGCAGTACCGTGCCGCGCTTCGCCGAACAAGCCATTGAAGCCAATGAAAAGCTGGTTTCGTTGTTGGGTGAACTGGCGGCCGGCAAAGGCGTCACATCTGCGCAAATCGCACTGGCATGGCTGCTGGCACAAAAACCGTGGATTGTTCCCATCCCGGGCACCACCAAACTACACCGGCTGGAGGAAAACCTCGGCGCTGCCAACATCGTTCTTTCACCGGATGACTTGCGGCAGATAACCCAGGCGCTGGAAACGATTAAAATCGTCGGCGAGCGTTACTCTCCTGAGCACCAGGCTCGCGTAGGCCGTTAATCAATACCCGGACGGGTCCCCCGGCGAATGGCGGACCCGTTATTCCGCGTAGCGAAGGGCATCGATCATCAGCGCAAAAGCGGGCGGATGCTGCTTACGACTGGGGTAGTAAAGATAATATCCGGGGAAAGACGGACACCACTCCTGCAGAACCTGAATCAGCTCTCCTGACTTTATATATTCCTGCACCCTGTCTTCAGGTATACAGGCGAGGCCAAAACTGGATAACGCCGCATCAATCCTTTCCGCCTGCAGATTAAACGTTACCTGCCCTTCCACTCTGACCCGTAACGGTTTCCCTTCCCTCTCAAACTCCCAGTGGTAAAGCCCGCCGGCCGTCGGCAGGCGCATATTGATGCAGCGATGATTTTGTAGCTCGTGAGGCGTGTCAGGCACGGGGTTAGCGGCAAAATAGGACGGTGCACCCACCACAGCCATGCGCATATCCGGCCCAATCTTTACGGCGATCATGTCTTTATCCACGCTTTCGCCCAGGCGGATCCCGGCATCAAAACGCCCCTCAACAATATCGACAAAGCCGTTATCGACCACCAGCTCAAGATTAATTTCCGGATATTCCCTGAGGAAAGGTTTTAACTTCGGCCATACCAGACTTCGCGCGGCATGCTCCCCGGCGGATAAACGGATATTACCGGAGGCGGTGCCGTTCAGCTGCACAAGCGCTTCCAGCTCCTGCTCAAGATCGGCAATACGGGGTTCAAGACAGGCAATAATTCGCTCACCGGCTTCCGTAGGGGCAACGCTTCGGGTCGTACGGGTCAGAAGGCGGATATTTAGCCTTTCCTCCAGCGCTTTCATCGCATGACTGAGTGCGGACTGAGAAACACCCAGTTTGCCCGCTGCTTTGGTAAAACTCCGCTCTCTTGCGACCACAAGAAAGATTTGCAGTTCGTTGAAGTTTTCTTTCAGCATTGGCGATTTCCTTATAGAGGCATTCCCTTCGCAGCGCACTCATGAAGGGTGTTCATAGACACAATCATTTGTGCCCCATTACTGACAATAATGATAATTGATATTCTGGCCATATCGAAAATAAATCTGAATTATCAGAAGGTTTATCATGAAAATACTCGTTGCCGGAGCGACAGGAAGTATTGGTCTTCATGTCGTGAATACCGCTATTGAAATGGGCCATCACCCCGTGGCGCTGGTCAGAAATAAGCACAAAGTAAAATGGCTTCCTCGTGGAACGGATGTTTTTTACGGCGATGTTTCCATGCCCGAAACCCTCACCGATTTACCGAAAGATATTGCTGCGGTCATCTTCACGCTCGGTTCCGATGGCCAGGGTCGTATTGGTGCCAGAGCGATAGATTACGGCGGTGTGCGTAACATTTTGCGCATCTTCAAGGATACCCCTGTTCGCATCAGCTTAATGACCACGATTGGCGTGACTGAACGGCTCAGCACCTGGAATCAACGTACTGAGGTTCATGACTGGAAAAGACGAGCCGAACGTCTGGTCAGGGCGAGCGGCCATCCCTACACCATCGTCAGGCCCGGTTGGTTTGATTACAACAAGGATGATGAGCACAGAATCGTTATGCTGCAGGGCGATCGACGCCATACGGGAACGCCGGAAGATGGCGTGATATCCCGAGAGCAAATCGCCCGGGTTCTGGTCAGCGCCCTGAGCAACGATGCGGCAAAAAATAAAACGTTCGAGCTGGTGGCAGAACGAGGGGAAGCGCAGCAGGATCTCACCCCTCTGTTTGCAGCTCTGCGGACGGATCATCGCCAAAAAAATGATGGGATTCTGGATATGGACAATATGCCCCTCAGTGAAGAGCCTGAGTGCATTATTCACGAGCTGAACTGTATTCCAGCTAAGCTAAAAACCTGACAATTTTGTCATATCGCGGTCAGCCTGATGACAGCTTAGATCGGTATATTTAACTATCAAGACGGAGGGCCTTCCTCCTGACAGAAGTCCAGTTTCAACCCTATTATTTAAAAGAGGTATAGAATATGAAAGCACGACTTATTACGCTATTGTTCATGGGATTTATTGCTGTGAATGCCGCATCTGCAGCTCAGGAACTTAATCATGCAGATGGCAAAGAAAAAATAGGTGTGGTCTCAGCCAGCAATGCCCTTACGCTTGATGAGTTATCGACTGCGCTTTCTCGTAAGGCCGATGAGCAAGGTGCCACGTCATTCAAAATCCTGTCCGCGACCGGAAATAACAGGCTACACGGAGTGGCTGAAATCTATAAATAAATCATTAGCATCCTGTAAAGGATGTTTCATAAACCTTTTATTATGAGCATCGATTTATGTTCAGAACAGAAGACATCATCGATGAGATAACCCAATGGATTGACTCAAATTTACACAAACCGCTGAGGATTGAGGATGTTGCTGCGCGGGCAGGATATTCCAGGTGGCATCTTCAGCGGGTTTTTGTACAGGTAAAAGCAGTGAGCCTGGGGAAATATATCAGAGATAAGAAACTCAGTCTGGCGGCAAAAGATCTTATTGAGACAGATGAACCCGTGATCAGCATAGCCTATAAATATGGATTTGACTCACAGCAGACCTTTACACGCATTTTTTCTAAAAATTATAAACTGCCACCATTAAGGTATCGACACGCTAAAAGAATAAAATAATAACAACGGCTTGAACCACGCAAGTTTTTTAATATCACGCAAACAGAAATTTATTCCAGCACCAGCAGCTGCAGGCCTTTTTACTCCAGCAGCGTCTTGTTCTGAACGAGGCTCATAACCTATGGTGCCAACGCGCCTCAGCCCATATATGTCCTAACCCATGAGCTGCACCTGTGATGAATCCGATATTCACTATCATGGTTTTCCCTCATGTGATGAGAATGTTACCAGGCTAATGGTCTGTCAGCGGGTTTGACTGAGAATAATACGGTCGAATATACGATCGCCCAGCCAGACGCGCATGCGAATGAGCATTTTTGCAAATTTACCGGCCGCATACCGCGTTCGCGGTTTACGGTTATAAACCGCACGTGACACCACTTCCGCAATGACCTCCGGAGAGCTGCCTGTCCCCTGCCCGTACGTTTTTTTTATCGACATGGCCACCATTTTCACCAGGTGGCCATAAGGCCCGCTGGCCGAACGTCTGACAATCGTGTCACTGGCGGCATCACCAAAACCTGTCTCTATCACGCCCGGCTCAACAATAACAACCTTGATCCCGAACTCAGCGACTTCCAGTCTGAGGCAGTCTGACCAGCCTTCCAGTGCATGTTTAGTTGCGTGGTACCAGGCCCCCAGAATGCTGTACATCTTTCCGCCCATGGAAGTGATATTGACAATATGCCCGGAGCGTCTGGCCCTCATCCCAGGGAGCAGCAACTGCGTGAGCCGTGCGGCACCGAACAGATTGACCTCAAACTGATAGCGCGCTTCTTCAATATCTATCTCTTCTACGGGCCCATAGAGGCCAAAACCGGCATTATTGACCAGTACATCAACACCTCCGGTCTGAGCCAGAATGGTCTCCACGCCGGAGACAATCTCCGCGTCGAGTGAAATATCCATCCGCAGAGGCTGTGCACCAAGACTGGCCAGGTCCGCCATCTTTTCAACATGACGGGCGGCAACGTACACCTGATAACCATCCTGAATCAGACGGCGAGCAATAGCCTTGCCCATACCTGATGAAGCGCCGGTGACCAGCGCGGTTTTCTTTTCCTGAGTAAACATAGACACCTCAATGAATGAACTGCGTCCAGTTTGCCTGAACAGATGACTTATCTATCTTGCGCTATGCGCCAGAGTGCTTGCTAAAGGTGCCATACGGCGCAGGAAGTGTGCTTTTATCAGATACACCGTAACGCCGACCTGATGAGCGGCAGTTTTTCGACGAGAGGTCGGTAACCCAGCAGCCATGCAGTTTCACGTTCTTCAGGCTCGTTAATACCCGCGGGTTTTACCGCCGGGTTCGCGGGAGGCAGCAACATCTGAATTCTGCAGATGAACGTCTTTTAGCCGACAACCTGAAAGACAGATCCTGGCGGGGCGTTCAATGCTACAGCAGGCGACGAGTAAACTGGCCATCAACAGCATGGCCAAATCTCGATAGGGTCTGCGCGCTGTCATTTCACGCTGACCCGGTTCCCGATTTGATCAACTGAACAGAAGACAGAACAACAACACCTTTACTGACGGGAACTTTTTGCGTCAGCGCCCGGGCAACAACCAGAGCCTTTACGGGTTTGTAAGCCCCAGGAAGAACGGGAGATAACAGCCGGGCTATCGGTATGGAGATTATCTCACCGAGGCGAACTGGCTGCCCCAGCCCGGAACGATAATCAAGTAGCAAAGAGGGGCGTGCAATGACCAGCGTGGTTAACGTCAAAGCTCTGAGCGCCTCTTCCAGTTCCCCCTTAACGCGGGTATAAAACATCGATGACTTGACGTTCGCTCCGCCAGCGCTGACCAGCCCAATACGGCTGGCCCCGGCCCGTATAGCTGCCTGTGCAACGGCCAGATTCGCGTTAAAATCCACTGCCCGGAACGCCGCCTTACTGCCGGCGACTTTCATGGTTGTCCCCAGAGCAAGGTAGGCCTCATCCACAGAAGGAAGCTGTGGCAATGAGGTAAAATCAACAATATGGACCTGCAACTTCGGATGGCTGACTCTGATTGGCTTACGACTCAGGACATGTATGCACGACACCCCCGGATCATTCTGCAGGAGTTGCAGTAACTGTCCACCGACCAGGCCTGTGGCACCTGCAAGTAATACCACTCGATTATTTTCTGGCATCGTTATGGTGTCTCTTTTAATTAAAACGCATGGCTTCCCTGACCGTTTCAGGGGTCTGGCCTGTCCAGGTCATAAACGCGCGGTAGAATGAATTAGGATCTTCAAAACCAAGCAGAAATGCGATTTCGTAACCGGATAAACTGGTGTTGCACAGATAGTGGCGTGCCAGATTTTCCCGGCAGGAATTGATGAGAGAGCGGAAATTCCCCCCCTCATTTTCAAGCCTGCGCTGCAGCGTGCGCTTACTCATCCCCAGGCGCGCTGCGGTTTTCTCAATGGTAGCGTCGTTACCCGGTAACAGCTCCAGAAGTACCGCACGCACGCGATCAGCGGTTGAAGCCGTTGCATCCAGCTGGCTGAGACGTCGTCTCAGCTCGGGCTCAAAAACCTGCCACATTCCTTCATTTAGCGTCAAAAAAGGCCGCAAAGCGTCAGCGGAGGAAAAGCTAATGGCCGGCGATTCACCATGCGCTATGGCGGTACCGAAGAATCGGGTAAAGTGGCCAGCCTGTGCTCCGGTGGGCAGCCGTGGGAGCTGGACTTTTAATGCTCTGATTGGTTCCCGTGTTGCAAGTCGCGCCAGTTGCAGTAAGAAAGCCAGTTCAGCTATCTGTAGCGACGTCGGGATGTTCGCGGATGACAACCATCGAGGTGAAACGGTCAGCATACCGTTATGATCGACTGCCGTCTCCAGTACCATTGGCGCGATGAGCTGCTTATATCTTGCCAGTCGCTGTACGGCCTGCACCATATTAGCGCTGCACAGTGCGGCGAAAAGCGGTGGATCGAATACTTCAGCCGAAACTTTTTCGACAAGAGGTAAGGGAAAAGCAGGATTACTCATTCCTGTTTCGATTGCATGCCACAAGCGAATGTATTCTTCTGCATCGAGGCCATTTTCAGCCCTGGAAAAGGTATCGTCTGGTAGCTGTGCTTTTCGCAATATATCTGGTGGCGTAAGCCCGACGTCTTTGAGCAATGTTCTCCAGCCAATATTGAGAGAAAAAGTACGGTTACGTGCCATTTTCTGGGTCCTGACGTGAATAATCTACCGGGATAGAGTTGATAGCATACCCTTGAAAACCTGAAGGCAGCATTCTGAATGCGCCATAATTGTGGCAAATTGCGCCATCATCAGTACGATAGGTTGGAAGACAAATTAAGGGCCATATGATAAGTACCTGCTTCTGGCTGCGGGTTCTGCGGGTCGATACAACGCAACTCTTAAACAAGAGGGACATGATTGTGCCTGGATCGGGGACGGTCAACCAGGCTGAAACTGACCTTGTGGCCGTATTGGGCGGGACGGGTGTCTTTTCCGAAGCCATTTGTTGCACCCTATATAAGGATAGACGACTCACTCTGTTTCTTACGAAATAGTCACCGCTGCAGGAAGGTTTTTTCGACTATCCAAGCCGTCGGCAGCGGCCGACCGGGCTTCGCCTTCTGATTTAGTTCGTACGGGAGGTCAGGCCCTTGAGAATGTGACCTCCCCCTCCAGACAGCGGTTCATACATAACGCTGTGTCATATTTTATCGCCCCGTAGCGGCTACCAGAAAATCAATCAGGGCCTTTACTCTTTTCGTTTTTCCCGCGTTTTTTGGGTAATAGAGATACACTGGCGGATAGGTTTTCCAGTAGCTCTCCATCACGGGTATAAATTGCTCCCGATCGGGCTGTAACCGCCAGATGGGTTCAAACAAGCGTCCAATCCCCAGCCCGTTGCGGATTCCGTCGGCCATAACCTCAATATCGTTGCTGATTAACTGCCCAGACATCTCGACGGTCAACTGCTCTCCGCGATCGTTCAGGATTAGCGGAAGGATGCGGTTGTTAGTGATAAAACGGTAACCGATCAGTTGATGATGACTGAGATCTGCCGGCGACCCAGGCGTCCCATGCCCGGCGAGATACGCCGAGGATGCATATAACCCTTCACGAAACGGTTTCATTAACGGCCGTGCAACTACCCCACCTTCCAGAATATCGCCAAAACGAATCCCCAGGTCAAAACGCTCTTCGATAATATTCACGGTACCGTCGAAAACCGAAATTTCCAGCTGTATACCCGGATATTGCTGACAGAACGCCGCCATTGCCGGTTTAAGAATTAACAGGTAGGCAAAACGCGAAAGCGTTATTCTCACCACACCAGAGGGCTCCTGGTTCTGGTCGCGAATGCTTTCCAGTGATTTTTCCAGCGAATCCACTGCGGCGGCGGTCTGCTCCAGCAACAGCTGTCCAGTTTCCGTCAACTCAATACGACGAGTCGTGCGCAAAAAAAGCGGATGGCCGATATGCTCTTCCAGCAACTTAAGCGCATTGCTGACGGATGGCGGCGTGATTTCAAGTTTCCTCGCGGCGGCCGAAATATTGCCTTCACGTGCAATACTCTGAAAGATGCGTATCTGATTATAAAGGGCGTTATTCATAGCACTTTCCTTAAGCATTCCCGGCATGATTATTAAGTACAGTCTAAATATGCTTAAGTCAATGACCCTCTAATCTCCCTGGAATTCGGCTTTTATACTCTAGTCTCTTTTCACAATGACCTGAGTTCAGGAGACTATGATGCGAATTTTATGTCTGGATATCCCCGCCGCTGGCGCATCGCTGGAAAAATATGCGCCACACCTTACCGCTGAAGCCTTGCACGCCTGGGGACTGTATAAATCCGGCTTCATCCGCGACATCTACTTTCGTCAGGACAGACCCGGGGTCGCTATTTTTCTTGAATGTGAGTCTGTCGATGAAGCAATGAGGATAATGGCCGAATTCCCGCTGGCAAAAGCGGGGTTATTAAGCTTCGAGTGCATTCCGCTTGGCTCCTTTATTAACTGGGAAAATCTCTTCGCCGCTGAATTTAGAAATCAAAAGTGAGATCTGATATGAAACCTGCTGATAAACCCGTGCTGTGTGTCGTTTCCAGCCATCCCATTAAAGGCGTATCTGGTGTACCGACCGGTTTCTTCCTGGCAGAGCTGACGCATCCGCTCAAAGTTCTGGAAGACGCCGGACTGAAAACGACGATCGCCAGCATTCGCGGGGGACAACCGCCGATCGATGGATTTGACCTCAGCGATCCGGTCAATGCCTGGTTCTGGAACGAAACCGATTTTCAGCAGCGCCTGGCGTCGACGCCTGCGTTATCTGAGCTGAACGGAGCCAATTACAGCGCCGTTTTCTTTGCAGGCGGGCATGGCACCATGTGGGATTTCCGCGACAGCCCGGATGCCCAGCGCATCATCCGCGAAGTGTATGAAAGTCATGGGATTGTCTCAGCCGTCTGCCACGGGCCTGCGGCACTGGTTGACGCGAAACTCAGTCGCGGGGAATACCTGGTAAAAGGGAAAAACGTAGCTGCCTTTACCAATAATTGACCGCCGCCATGAAAAGAGTGGGGGCAGAGAGGAATGCCAGCGTTGCACAAATAGCCATCGCGTGGGCTCTCGCGAAAGGTACTCTTCCACTCATTGGGGCGACTAAAGTCCATCACGTTCTGGATGCGGCTGGCGCTGCTGACATTCGCCAGCACGAAGAGGAAATCTCCTTACTGGAACAGCTTGCCGCAGAGACCGGCGTGGATACGCGCGGGGCCTGGGAAAAACCGATGGTTTAAACAACACCCAGACCGTCTGGCATGAATAACGCGCATGAACGAACTGCAGTTGAGCGATTACCACGTGGTTCACCGTGTTCATAGTGGAGGAACGCGATTTGATGCCAGAGTCGATTATTAGATTTTGCCTAAAAGTGATTGAGTCTTTACTGCTCTAAAAAAAATAATACTGTAACTCTATACTGGGCTAAATATCGATCAACACTGTTTAACCTATTGAAATGAAAAATATCCTTATTGTTTCCGGACATCCAGCGCTTATCCATTCCGTCGCCAACGCCACCATACTTGACGAGGTGGCCACCGCCCTGCCCGACGCTGAAATTCGTCGTCTGGACTGGCTCTATCCGGACGGCAAATTCAACATCGCTGCGGAGCAGGAAAGTCTGCTCAAGGCCGATGTGATTGTCTGGCAGTTCCCTTTTTCCTGGTATGGGCTCCCGGGGTTGATGAAACAGTGGCTGGACGAGGTCTTTATTCACGGCTTCGCGCATGGCTCAACGGCGAAACTGGGCGGTAAAAAGTTGCTCCTCTCCTTCACAACGGGGGCTCCACAGGAGCTGTATACCGCTGACGGTTTCTTTAGCCACACCATTGAGGAGTACCTCATTCCGTTCAAGACAACGGCAAGGCTATGCAATCTTGACATGCTGTCACCGGTTTATACCTGCGGTATCAGCTACGCCGACAGGGATGCCGAGAAAATCACCCGGCAAAAAATCCTTGCCCGGGAGCACGCTTCAAGGCTTATCGATCGGCTCAAGGTCATCCGTAAATAATCCGGAGGGAGAATAACGATGCAGTATATCCGGCTCGGTAAAAGTGACTTACGGCATCAGGTGTCCATGGCGGAAATCTCACTCGCCTGGCTGCTGACAAAAGTCACATCCCCTGTCGTAGGGGCGACGAAAAAAGATCATGTCGACGGCGCGGTAAATGCCGTGAACCTTCAACTGAGCCCGGAGGAGATCCGGTTTCTGGAAGATACCTATCAGCCGCACGTTCTGACGGGGCTCATGGCGCAAAACGCACCACGAACGAAAGACGTTAAGCAGGTCTGGACGCGGTAGTCTTTATTCACCGTTATGAGATGCCATTCGGAGGAATAGATGATTCTCAAAACAGCGGTAGAGAGCGCCAGTCGCAATCGGGTGCCTTCCCGTCAACATCAGTTGATCGGGCATCTTAAACAGTCATTGACCGAAACGTACACATAAATTTCAGTAAAAGGATTGTCGTGAACAATAGTCTCATGCTTTTAATTTGCATGCTAATAAGCAGCCCTGTCCTGGCAAAAAATCCGGACACACCGGTGATGAATATCTTTGAGATTAGCATCAGGCCCGATCGGGACAGGCATTTTGATGAGGTTGCCAGACAAACGATTTCTGCCTCGGTTGATGATGAAGCAGGCACGCTGGCGATGTACGCCCTGAAACACAGTGACAATGCGCGTCAGGCATACATGGTCGAACTCTACGAAAACGATAGTGCCTATCGCAAACATCTGGATGCCGAACCGTACAAGGCATTCGCGGCCCGCGCGCCGGATATTATTGAGCAGAAACAGAAAATCACGCTGACGCCACAGTTTCTGGGTGATAAGCGCATCGTACAGAGTGAGCGAACCATCAATAATCTGGTGGTTGTCGAGGTAAAACCTGAATTTCAGGCGGCGTTCAAAAATATCGTCTTTCCCGAAATGGTGGAATCACTCCGGGTTGAGAAGGGAGTGCTTGCCATGTATGCCGCGACAGATATGAAAAATATTCATCGCTGGTATTTCTATGAGATTTACGCCAGTGACGAAGATTATCAACTGCACAGACAAACGCCGCACTTCAAGGATTATCTCACTCAGACGGCACATATGTGCGCCAGTAAGGAAATGATTCCTGTCAAACCAGTATTTCTGCGTAACAAAGGCGAAATCAAATCAGTAGATCAGTACTTATCCATCCGTACCGTTGACCAACGCGGATGAACATTAAACGCGTGATTACAGCGGCGGCCATGTCGCGCGAGCTTTGTGATTTTACTACCGCAAACGAAATAAGAGGTGAAGCTATGATGAAAAAAATTGAGCCCTCAGTCCTCCCGGAAACTGACATTCAGTCTGTCTCACCAGCGTTGGCGCGCTTTGGCCACGAAGCGATTACAAACGGTCTCTGGAATCGCGGTACCCTTTCTCTGCGGGACCGCAGCATAGTGACTATCGCCATGCTCATTGCCCGTAACCAGTCTGACGAGCTGAAACACTATCTAGACGTTGCACTCGATAGTGGCGTTACGCCAGCTGAGGTGTCAGAGATCATTACCCATCTGGCGTTCTACGCCGGCTGGCCCAATGCGATGTCGGCAGTCAGTGTCGCCAAAGCGATTTTTGAGCGCCGTAGTGTTACGGTGGATGCCCTTCCCGAAGCCGCTCCTGTTTTGCTTCCCCTCAACCAGGAGGCAGAAAAACAGCGCTCAGAAACAGTTGAAAAACATGTGGGCCCCATATCTCCCGGTCTGGTTAAATTCACTGCTGATCCATTATTCCTGGATCTCTGGCAAAGACCTGCACTTAAGCCCCGCGACAGAAGTCTGATTACAGTCAGCGCGTTAATCGCATCCGGACAGAGCGCACAGATTGGTTATCACCTTAACAGAGCGATGGATAATGGACTTTCAGCTGAAGAAGCGGGAGAAATAGTTACCCAGGCAGCGTTCTACGCCGGCTGGCCAAACGCATTTACCGCTGCCCCCGTTGTCGGTGAGGTATTACGTCATCGCTTATCCAACAAAGGGGAAAACCGACAGGAAGGGAAAGAGTAGTGACTCCATCCATCTCTTTTGGTATCAGGCGACTTCATGCCTCTTCCCTCAGAAAAAGCACAGAGATAACCATGGTATGACACCTTAATCCGCCCGCGGAAGATTATCTCACTGTGATATCAGCAACCTCCTCCCCTGGCCCACAGCAGACAGCGCCAGGAAACATGCCGTTTTACTGGCGCAAGGAGCGGACCTGCAGGAGAGACTCACGACTTAATCAGGATAAATATTGTGCGGATTGCGCCGCAAATTGCCCATCACGATCTCTTTAGGTGGTAGGGTGATATTCTGTCGTTAAATGAGGGAAGCAAATGATTGTAAGGACCTGGCACGGTTGTGTCCCGCTTAAACACGCAGAAGGTTTTGCGAATCATCTTCAGCGGACAGGCGTGGAACACGCAAGGAGTATCGAGGGGAACAGAGGCGCCTTTGTGCGCAGGGAGACTCAGGGCGACCGGGAGCACTTCTTTCTGGCGACTTACTGGCAGGATTTACCGTCGGTGAAAGCATTTGCTGGAGAAAACTATCAGGTCGCAGTTACTTATCCAGATGACGAAGAATTTGAGCTCCTTTCCGACCCCTACGTCTTTCAGCATGTTGTAGAAGCTATTTCACCGCTTTAACGCCATTTCCGGGGCCCCCTTATCGGTCACCCGGAATGGTCGTAACCTTGCAAAAATTCTCCTTCTCAGCGTTCGCTTCTGGCACAAGCTGACAGGTAATGACCGGAGGAGTATCACTTAACCGTGAGCAGGTCGGCATAGCGCGTGGTGTATCTCGGCGAAAGCATTTCCCGTTTCATCCGCCACTGCGGCTGGATACCCTGTCCGGCGAAATAAAGCGTTTCGCGCCCCTCTTTCGCATTCAGACGATCCAACACCTCCATCAGCTTCTGGCTGTTGTGTCGCGGCGCATTTTCATCGAACAGGTTAAGCTGCGCCACCCCCTGACTATAAAAGTCACCCAGCATAACCCCCCCTTTCTGATACCGCTGACCATCTTTCCAGATGGCATCCAGGCAGCGCATCGCCGCGCCGATAATATCCCGGCTGTCCTGGGTGGGGGTCAGCAGCTTTACCGATGCGCTGTTGCTGTAATACGGCTCGTTGTGCGCAAATGGCGAGGTTTTAACAAACGCGGAGATAAAGCGGCAATATTGATGCTCGCTACGCAGTTTCTCCGCAGCCCGTGTGGCATAGCTGCAAATAGCCTGCCGCATCTCCTCATATTCCACGATGTAGTGGCTGAAGGACCGGGAGCAGATAATCTCCTGTTTGATCGGAGCAAATTCTTCCAGTTCAAGACATGGCTCGCCGCGGAGTTCACGCACGGTTCTCTCCAGCACAACGTTGAAATGCTTTCTGATAAACCGAATATCGGTGTCTGCCAGCTGCAGGACGGTCCTGATGCCCAGCCCTTCCAGTTTTTTCGCAATCCGCCGACCTACGCCCCAGACGTCACCGACATTTAATGCCGCCATGAGCCTCCGCTGACGCGCAATATTTGACAGATCGACTACCCCTCCGGTCTGCCGTTGCCATTTTTTGGCCGCATAGTTCGCCAGTTTGGCCAGGGTTTTGGTCTGAGCGATCCCCACCCCAACCGTCAGATGCGTACGTTGCAAAACCGTGGCTCTGATTTCGCGCCCAAACTCCGTCAGATCGCGACAGTTGCGCACGCCGGTGAGGTCACAAAAAATCTCATCAATAGAGTATATTTCGCAGCGGGGAGACATCTCCTCGATCGTGGTCATCACCCGATTGGACATATCCGCATAGAGTTCATAGTTGCTACTGAAGCAAACCACCCGGTGACGCCTGAAGAGATCCTTCAGTTTGAAGTACGGTTCACCGGTTTTCACCAGCGATTGCGCTTCGGCAGAACGCGCAATAACGCATCCGTCGTTATTGGATAACACCACCACGGGCCGCCCCTTCAGGTCCGGGCGAAAAACGGTTTCACACGAGGCATAAAACGAATTCACATCGCACAGCGCAAACATGATCAGCTCACAGACTTCACGATGTAGGTCACCACCCCGAAAATATCCAGACGATCTTCGCGGCCAATCACAATCGGTGAATAGGCGCTGTTTTCAGGCTTAAGCATCGCAACGGGATGCAGTTGCAGGCGCTTAACGGTAAATTCGCCATCGACCGCGGCAATAACGATATGGCCATGCTCAGCCTTACGGGAGCTATCCACCACCAGCAAATCCCCTTCGCCAATTCCGGCGTCGATCATTGAATCGCCGGTGGATTTCACAAAATAGGTCGCGCTCGGGTGCTGAATCATCAGTTCATTCAGGTCAATACGCCGCTCGACATAATCCTGTGCCGGACTCGGAAAGCCGCATGGCACAAGATCGCTGAACAAAGGCAACGCCACGATCTGGCGTAGGTCGGCAGGTGTGAAAAACCGCATGATAATCACCATCAAAAATACTGTATACACATACAGTGTTATCGATCGATGAAAGAAATCAAGGGCTGCCTGCGTGCTAACGGAGTACTGGCGGCGTATCCCTCTGATTTCATGACGACTCTTTGTGCTTATAAGGCAAGGCTCTGGTCTGCAGGGCAAGGCAGCGAGAAAAGGCGGACGATAAAGCAAAAGCTACGGTCACCGACCGGCACGATAAGAGATATCACTCGCCAGATGCCCACCACAAACACGAGCGCTGGCAGAAGAAGTGACCAGAAAATTGGCAAAGAGTAAGTCTCATCTCTGGAAATTTGCGCCGATTGGGAGGAGGATAGTCTCTGTGCAACCGACCGTTATGGGCCATCGCTATCCCCACCATATCGGCGATGTATCCGACATACTGAACTGGAGATTCTTATGTATTACACGTTAGGAGATACCACCCTCCACTTTTATCGCTATCAGTGCCGATTCTACGTCGCCCATTGGGACGGCGGTAATGTCATGAGCGATAAGTTCAAGCAGTTCATTGAGTTGATTACCGAAAAAACGGGTATTGATTCAAAGCGCGTCGAAGCCGTTGCGCGGGACTACTTCAATAACGTGGATTGACGCCGGTCGGAATCCGCACAGGTTTTTATTTCTCATTCGGGCACAGCAGTCCGGTGAGCGTTTATGGATGAACAGCCCGTCGTTACCCGCTCACGGAGGGCTGTCACGCGCGATCCGCGCGCGTATTGTGCTAAACAGGCCTCTTCAGCAGGTCTCTCGCGAGACCTGCTGCCTCATGTTTCACTAAAGCTCCCGCCACGCCGCCCGCTTGCTATTTCCAGTGAGTTATTAATCAGATATCGCCTGCTACCGGCCTCTTTTTCCTGCTTATCTGCCTCACAGGCCAACCGCAGCGTATCCGATGTTTTTGAGCGAAAAATCCATTATCAATAACCATATAATGCTACGCCATCGCGGCATGATTGGCACAAAATCTCGCACTAACGGCATAAACAGAATTAAAAAAACTTTTTTCACATTCCATTAAAATATTTAGTTAGGATTTTTCTTAATCCTGGAGTAGATTCGCTTTCATAAAAGCAAGAATATCCATGAACTTCTCGGGGACTAAACCACATGGCAAACTTATTCTTTTTAGTATTAGCTATAGTACTGCTTCTGGTTGCTGTTTTTTCTCTCGTTTCCTATATCAAGGACAGAAAAAAGCAGCAGTTTACGTTCAAAAAAAGGCGTTAATAACAAACCACCACTGGAGAGGCACGCATCGGTGAACTTTCTAAAATGAATTTATCTTAATGTTCGATAGTCTGACATGGCCCGTTTAACGCGAGATCGCGTCAAAAGGTTGACGTCGCTTTAAACGCACAGGTCATGAGTTTTAGCCATATTACGCATAAGCAAATCCAATTAATAATATTGCATTAATAAGATTTTAATTTCTCGTGGGTTACTCAAGAGGGTGATTCGACGGCCTTATCAACATCGAAGGACGATTGATACTGACAGGTCGTGCCGCGAAATTAAAATGCTGTTTGCCCTCTCGGTGGTCTGCTGCTGGCCACCCGAGTTCATCCGCCGGTGTCATCCCTCCGCATCCTTCTCCCACAAATCGTCTGCGAACGTCAGGTCATCTCATACTCGGTGCCATCAGGGCAATGGTTCCTCTCGCCAGCCATCGAAATCCGTTGATTCTCATCGCTATCCCGCAATAAAAAGTAACAATTAAGCCCCTACCCTGAATAATTTCGCTCGAGTAATATCACTCTGCCAAATAATTTGATTTGTTATATTACATAAATATTACAATCGTTAAATTTTATTGTTTTTTATTGTATTTAACCATTAAGGATGACGGGAAGGATGGAACTGCCAGACCTGCTAAGCCAGATCTTTGACCGTGTACGGCGCGATTTGGATTTTTCTTTATTTTTATCAGCATTACAACAAAACAATGTCGCGTATTACATCTACTACCTTCCTACTGGAAATATTAAATTCGTAACAAATACAGATGAAGTTGTATCTATGAAAAGCAACCGGGATCTGTTGATCGTGAGTACCAAAATCAATCTTGCCAAAATAAAATTAGCGGCAAAAAAGCATTTCGCCGGGGAGTCCGGCTACGATGAGTTTTGCATCGCTCTGGCTGGCTCTGGCGTGTTCAAATGGGTCACCGATCTGAATGATAAAAAACGCCGCTACTGGTCGGTCGATAACATTCTTTTGTATGTCGACGATATCACCTGCCCGGAGAATGCGCTGTAGACGTTGAGTGAACTCCTGCACGCCCACAAAAATGCGATAACCAAAGATACTTGCAGCCCCTGTCAGTACGCCTGCAGGGGTACAGTGAGCGGCCATTTTCCGCTATCAGTCAGCGAAATCATCGCCGCATACGCCACAGAACCAGGAGCGTCTTTGAGCTTCCCGCCCGACGGGAGAGGCTCTGTCGGATTAAGGGAAGGGAGATGCCCTCCGGCGGCGGGATAGCAAAACAGCGCGGCCAAATTCACTCAGGTCGCTCTGACCTTACCGCAGCGTGGTCAGCCTGAAATGATGCGATTAATCTGTCGATTCTCTCTCCTTTATCATGAGAAAGAGCATGGTGTTCGCGACACCATCCGCGACGTCATAGAACATCCCTTTTTTCCAGGCCCCGGCGCGATCAATTCTCCCCTGCTGCATCGAGTGGAGTGGGTTCCGACATATTTATCACCGATGCTATTTCACACTCTGACATCATTGTTACCCGCAGTAATAACCTTCCGTACTGTCTTTACCCATATTGACTAAATAATACTATCGACGCATAAAGATCATGAAATACAGATAATTTCCGCTGTGCCTTTATTTATTAAAACAGCGCTATCTCTCTCTTCAACGCCTCTGCGCCGACTAGCGGCAGCGATTTTCGTTTAAAATAAAACAAAACAAACTATTACAATGCGCTAATTCATTGTTAAATAGGATTTTTCTTAGCAAAGTAAGACTGTATCTCATTTTTGCCACAGCGCTTGCAAAGATAATGGTAGTGAAATATCTTAGCTGCAATGCATGAATAAAAGAAAATTTATAAAAAATATAACGTTATCATATTTTGCCCTGACGATTAACTGTGAACACTAAATGACTAGAATCTTACTTAATATAAAAAATATTTACTTCCGATTTGCCATAATGAAATTAATTGAAGATCTCATCATTGAGCATGAAAACATTACTTATGATTTCAACTACAATATAAAAAACATCAGCACTGCCGATATCATCTTTACAGAAATGGTGGTGGGCGAATTTTCTTTATGTCATGACACGCTGAATAACAGAAGCGACGCCGCCAGAATTTTCATCATTCACTCCCAAAAGGGCCCTGTGGTAAAAAATCCACTCCCCAACTGCATTAAAGGATCTGTATTTATCTACGAAAAAGATTTACCTGGCAATATCAAAAAGACCATGGCAAAAGCACTGGATGTCAGCAGCATAAAAACTACGAATGAATCAGCATCATGCGGCCTCAGGAGATGTCTTGACTGCCAGTGCAATTCGGTCACCGCGATACAGTTAAAGATTCTCTATGCCACCAGCATTGGATTAAATACTTCCGATATTGCCAATAAATTAAGCATGAACTATAAAACGGTGTTTTCACACAAACGGAATGTAATGACTAAATTTAATCTTGCCAACAAACAGGAACTGCAAAAATTTGCTAATCTGTTTGGCAAAAAAAAGAAGTAAATCAAACCGTTACCTGCCTCTGCATTAAGAAAGGTTGACTCAGAAATGCATCGGCCTTTTACATTATGTTAATAAGAATATACGGACCACAGGGTGATAATCAAAAGAAAACAGACGATAAAGATTAAAATAACAGCGACCATACAAAGTATTCCGTAACGGGCAACAATTAGACTGCGTTGACTTTATTATGCAACCATCGGATATTCAAGAACGCAGCATGATTTTCAGTCCACGGATTAAAAACGCAAGAAAAATCTTAAGTCACGATCGTCGATCGGTTTACCTTTTCGGCCACCGCACCTGCAGCGTATTCCTTAATGTCGGCTAAATAAAGTCGTAGTTTTTGGGGCGCGATCACCATATTCCCTGCGCTACGCTAAATGAGCCCTCCGTGCGCTGGCATTTATACTGCGGCCGCGACAAGGATAAAGACGGGCCTGCGCAAAAAGGAAGTTATCCCCCTCTGACATAACGTCAGAACGGACTATCGTAGCCAATAATATTGCCAAAAAATCAGGGCGCGGATAACCGCGCCCTGATGAAATGGTGCTGAGGTAAGCGTTATGGGTGCTTCTCGATATACATCGTACGGCTATAGGCAACATCTTCCGGGTTATTAATCGGATACCCTTTTAGCCACGGCTTAATCAGACGCCCGTTGGTATACTGATAGATCGGGGCAACAGGCGCTTTGCTCATGATGATTTTTTCCGCCGCATTGTAATCATCATTACGCGCTTTATCCGAGGTTTCCTGTGCCGCCTGGCTCAGAATCTTGTCATAGGCCGGGTCGTTGAAACGGGAAATATTCCCGCTGTGGGTCGAGGTCAGCAGCGACAGGAAAGTGGAAGGTTCGTTATAATCCCCTACCCACGAAGCGCGAATCACATCAAAGTTACCGGTGTTGCGGCTATCGATATAGGTTTTCCACTCCTGATTCTGCAGCTTCACATCCACGCCGAGATTTTTCTTCCACATCGAAGCAACCGCAATCGCGATTTTCTGGTGGTTTTCTGAAGTGTTATACAGCAGCGTCAGCTGCAGCGGACGACCGGGACCGTAGCCTGCCGCCTGCAATAGCGCTTTGGCCTGAGCGTTCAGCTCGGCCTGACTCATGCTTTCCATCTGCGACGGCTGCGGTACAAACCCGGCGGTCACGTCCGGCGTAAAATGCCAGGCCGGTTTTTCGCCGGTTCCCAGTACCTTCTCCGCCATCAGACGACGGTCGATAGTCATGCTCAGCGCCAGACGCACGCGCTCATCGGCGGTCGGACCTTTCTGAGTATTAAAGGCGTAGTAATAGGTTCCCAGCTGCGGCGGCGTATACACCTGGCCCGGAATATCCTTCAGCAATTTCTGATACAGATTCTTCGGGAAAGACTCGGTGATATCAATATCGCCGGCCAGATAGCGTTTCGTTGCCGAGGACTCCTGATTGATCGGAACAAACGTCACCTGCTGAATAACCGTTTTCGCATTATCCCAATAGTGGCTGTTCGGCACGACCACCAGTTTCTCGTTAACGACGCGATCTTTTAAAACGTAAGCGCCGTTGCCGATAAGATTGCCCGGACGCGTCCAGTTAGCACCGCTCTCTACGTTCGCTTTCTGTACCGGATAAAAGGCGAAGCTGGCCGTCAGGTTACTGAACCACGGCAGCGGTTTATCCAGCTGCACGCGCAGGGTACGCGCATCAACGGCGGTGACGCCCAGCGTCTGCGGCGCCGCTTTACCATCGATAATATTTTGCGCGTTGCTGATCCCCGCCAGCGCGGCGAACCAGGCGAAAGGCGAGGTGGTTTTCGGGTCAACCAGACGCTGCCAGCTATAGACAAAGTCCTCTGCGGTCACCGGTGAGCCATCGGACCAGCGCGCGTTATCGCGCAGCGTAAACGTCCAGACGCGGTTATCATTACTCTGCCAGCGGGTCGCCACGCCTGGGATAATATTGCCTTTCGCGTCCTGGTTGACTAAACCTTCAAAAAGATCGCGAATCACCTGAATTTCCGGCAGACCAACGGCTTTGGCGGGATCTAATGATGCGGGTTCATCTTTAATATGCCGTACCAGCAGCTGCTTTTCGGCTAATACGGTTCCCTGGGGGACATCCGCTGCCCAGGCAAGAGAAGAAACGCTGGCTAACCACAGCGCGCCGCATGTCAATGTGACAGGATACTTCATGAGATCCCCTTTAAAATAAAAGAACCAGAGCTGGCAGAGCGATAATTATTTGTTTCATCACCTGAAATTGCAAACGGCTTGTGATAGAAAATTGACATGTCCACTGATTTAGCCGCCCCAGGAAACTATTTGATTCCGGGAGGCTTTTACACAACACTGCAGAAAATAACCTGCTAACAGGATGCCCTATGCCCGTTTCCCGTCCTCGCCCCCTGCGCGGCGCCTTTCCGCCCGGTACGCAGCGCTATGGTCAGTCACATCTTGGCGCGCCGCTGCTCTGGTTCCCCGCCCCGCTGGCGGACAGCCGCAGCGGCCTGATTCTTGCCGGTACCCACGGCGATGAAAACTCATCGATCGTGACGCTCTCCTGTGCGCTGCGTACCCTGAAACCGGAATTACGCCGCCATCACGTCGTGCTGGCGGTGAATCCCGATGGCTGTCAGCTGGGACTACGGGCCAACGCCCGCGGCGTCGATCTGAACCGCAACTTCCCCGCGGCAAACTGGAAAGAAGGGGAAACGGTGTATCGCTGGAATAGCGCGGCAGAACAGCGCGATGTGGTACTGCTGACCGGCGAAAAACCCGGTTCAGAACCGGAAACCCAGGCACTGTGCCAGCTGATCCATCAGATCCACCCGGCGTGGGTCGTCTCCTTCCACGATCCGCTGGCCTGCATTGAAGATCCCGGCCACAGCGAGCTGGGACAGTGGCTGGCCGACGCGTTTGCCCTGCCGCTGGTCGGCAGCGTCGGTTACGAAACCCCCGGCTCTTTTGGCAGCTGGTGTGCCGATATCGGCCTGCCCTGCATCACCGCCGAGTTTCCGCCCATCTCAGCCGACGAAGCGACGGAAAAGCATCTGTCGGCAATGATGGATCTACTGCGCTGGCACACTCAGAGATGAAGCACCCCGGTGCTGAAATGCAGCGCCGGCTCAACATCTACCGCCAGCCAGGTCGGGCCATCCAGATCGGCGAAACGCGCCAGCGGCACCAGCGGGAGCGCCGCTGAAATGGCCCGCGACGTGCAGAGCATGCAGCCCAGCATACGTTCAAACCCCAGCTCCCCGGCCTCCTGCGCCAGAAACAGCGCTTCGGTCAAGCCACCGGTTTTATCCAGCTTAATATTCACCATCTCATAACGCCCGCGCAGCTGCGGCAGGCTATCGCGGGTGTGGCAGCTCTCGTCGGCACAGATGGGCAGCGGGTGAATAAAATTTTCCAGCGCGTCGTCGGCGTCCGCCGGAAGAGGCTGTTCGAGCATGGCCACACCGATGTCCGCCAGCAGCTGACAGCGCGCCGCCAGGCCATCGCTGGACCAGGATTCATTGGCATCCACTATCAGCGTCGCCTCTGGCACCACGTTGCGAATGGCAATCAGCCGTTCGCTGATCAGATGATTATCCAGTTTCACCTTCAGTAGCCGGGCCCCCTTCTCCCACAGCGCGGCGGCGCTGGCCGCCATCTGTTCAGGGGTTCCGATCACGACCGTCTGCGCCGTCACCACCCGATTGGGGAGTCCGATACCCAGCAGTTGAGGAATCGTTTTCCCGACGCGACGGGCCTGCAGATCCCACAGCGCACAATCTACGGCGTTGCGCGCGGCCCCTGCCGGCAGCAGATGCTGGAGCTGTTCGCGGGTCATGCCGCTTTCCAGCTGCTCGCCAATGGTGAGGATCTGCGCCATGACCGACGCGAGGCTCTCACCATAGCGCGGGTACGGCGTGCACTCTCCAACGCCTTTTACGCCGTCCTCTTCAATTTCCACCACCACCACCTTCGCCTCGCTGCGACTGCCGCGGGCAATCACAAAGGGCGTATGTAACGGCCAGGCTTCTTCGTACACTCGCAGGTTTCGCATTCCCAGGTTCCTCCAGGGGAAACATTAAATAGGATTTGCCGTGCCGATAACGGATGTCATACACTACCCGTGACGTTAACTATATGTAAACAGGAAGATAAACATGTCACAAACCGTGCATTTCCAGGGCAACCCCGTTTCTGTTCAGGGCACCATTCCGCAGGCTGGCGCTACCGCGCAGCCGTTTACGCTGGTCGCCAAAGATCTCTCTGACGTCGCGCTGAGCCAGTTCGCCGGCAAACGTAAAGTACTGAATATTTTCCCGAGCATCGATACCGGCGTTTGCGCGGCATCGGTTCGTAAATTTAACCAACTGGCCTCCGAGCTGGATAACACCGTTGTGCTGTGCATCTCTGCCGACCTGCCGTTCGCCCAGTCTCGCTTCTGCGGCGCGGAAGGCCTGAACAATGTCGTCACCCTGTCCACGCTGCGCGCTCCGCAGTTCCTGGCCGATTACGGTGTCGCCATTGCAGCCGGTCCGCTGGCCGGTCTGGCCGCGCGTGCGGTGGTCGTTATTGATGAAAATGACCAGGTTGTTTACAGCCAGCTGGTGAACGAAATCACCGAAGAGCCGGACTACGATGCGGCCCTGGCTTCGCTGAAAGGCTAAGACCACAAGCTATCCCGGAAAATGGCGTCACCGCCGGCCTTCCGGCTACGTTAAGCCTCCGTTCTGCGGAGGCTTGTTTATTTCTGCGGCGCATAGCGCGAAATCAAACGCGCAATCATCGGGCCGGTCAGCAAAATGGTAAACAGACGCAGCGTCTGCATCGCCATAATAAACGACATATCCGCCCGCGTACCTGCGGCAATAATCGCCACCGTATCCAGCCCGCCGGGGCTTGTCGCCAGATAAGCGGTCATAAAATCGAGCGGCAGCACCTGGGTCACCCCCAGCGCCAGCAGCGCACAAACCACAATCAGGCCGATAATGGAGGCGATAATCTGCGGCAGCGTTTTCAGGGCCAGCAGGAAGATCTCTTTATTAAACTTTAGTCCAACGCTCCAGCCAATGGCGGCATATGCCAGCGCCAGCAGCCATTCAGGCAGCTCAAGCATCCACCAGCCCTCTCCCTGCACCACCGCGCCCGCCAGCATCGGGAATAGCATCGCACCGGACGGGAAACGCATTCTCAGCCCCAGCCATCCCGCGACCATCGTCAGCAGCAGCGTCCACGGCAGCTGCCACGTCAATGGTGGAAACCAGACGATCTGCTGGGTCATCGCCTGCGCATCGCCGCCCAGGGCAAAACGCACCACCAGCGCCGCCGCGCCCGCGACAAACAGCACCCGCAGATACTGCATCAGGGCCACCAGCCGCACATCGGCGCCATACTCCTGCGCCATCACCACCATAGCCGACGCTCCGCCAGGCGAACTGCCCCACGCACCGGTCGCGCCGGGGAGCGCGCTATAGCGCACCAGCAGCCACCCCGTCAGCGCGCTGACGGCAAGCGTGGAGATGAGGATAAGCAGCACCAGCGGCCAGTGCCCGATGAGGACGCTAAAAACAGAGGGGGTTAAGGTGCGGGCAATCATGCAGCCGATAATGGCCTGAGCGGCAATAAAAAACGGCCGCGGAACGCGAATGCTCGCCCCGCGCAGACTCAACGTTATCCCGGCGATCATCGGCCCCAGCAGCAATGCCGCAGGCAGGTGCAGCCCGAACAGAACCCCGGAGAGTCCGGCAGAGAGTCCCAGCAGTTTCATCCACTGAAGCAGATGACCCGGCGAAGTTGACATCCGTATTCCTGGAAAAAGATGAAGAAAACTGAGTATATACAGAAGCGGGCGAAAGGTTGAAGCCTCTATGGCGTCAGATTGTCACCGGCCGCCTGAGCCGCCGGTGACAGCGCCTACTCTTCGCCTTTCTTCTGGCTCAGACCGTATTCACGCAGCTTATTGGCGATCGCGGTATGCGATACGCCGAGGCGCTTCGCCAGCTTACGGGTGCTCGGGAAGCTGCGATAAAGCTGAGTCAGCACCGAGCGTTCAAAGCGACGGGTAATGTCATCCAGCGACCCTTCCATCGCCTCTTCGCCAACCGGTAGCGAGGCCACATCGTGATCCGGCAACAGAATATCCTGCGGACGCATCTCATAGCCTTCGAGCTGGGTCAGCGCGCGGTAAACCGCGTTCTTCAGCTGGCGAACGTTGCCAGGCCAGCTATAGCGGGTCAACACCGTGCTGAGGTCGGCGGAAAGCTTCGGTCGCGGGATCCCCTGTTCGTCGGCAAACCGGGAAACAAACAGCTCCGTCAGCGGAATGATATCCTGCGGACAGTCGCGCAGCGGCGGCAGGTAGAGGGTGAGCACGTTGAGGCGGTAGTAGAGATCCTCGCGGAATAGTCCCTTCTGCACCAGCTCCACCAAATTTTTCTGCGTCGCGCAGATGACCCGCACGTCGACGTGAACTTCGTGATCTTCCCCGACGCGCCGGAAGGTGCCGTCATTAAGAAAACGCAGTAGCTTGGTCTGCATACGCGGCGACATTTCGCCGATTTCATCCAGCAGGACCGAACCGCCGTTCGCCTGCTCAAAGAAGCCTTTTTTGCCTTGAATAGCGTCGCCAAACAGCTCGCTTTCCACCGCATCTTCCGGGATGGAGCCACAGTTCAGCGCCAGATAGGGTTTGTTTGCCCGCGGGCTGGCCAGATGGCAGGCGTGGGCGAGTAAATCTTTGCCGGTTCCGGTATCGCCGACGATCAGCAGCGGCGCGCTGAGCATCGCCAGCTTACGAGCCTGTTCGACGACATGGCGCATTTTCGGGCCGACGGCGAGGATTTGACTGAAGGCACTGGTGTCCTGCGTCGTCATGGTTTGCAGCTGACGCCCCATACGAACGGTGGAACGCAGCATCGCCACCGCACCGGTCAGGACCCGTTCGCCGTGTTCGCCTTCAAGGTAGACCGGGGTGATTTCCAGCACGAAGTTCTGGCCGTTAACCACCACATGCTCGCTATGCGACTCCTGCGGGCTGCTCTCCAGCCAGCGCTGGACGTTAAAATCGGTAATTAACTGAGCGACCGGATGATTGCGCAGCCGCTCCGGGCTCTGCGCAAACAGCTGGCAGCTGGCGGGGTTCGCCAGTTCAACCTTGCCTTTGGTGTCCAGCGACAGCACCGGCTCCGGCATCGCCACCAGCAGCGCGCTGAGCGCCAGGTGTTCACGTTCCGACGGCATCCACGGCACGGTACGCACGTCGGTGACGCCGGCAATCCGGCGGATTTCCGCCATCAGGCTGCTGAAGCTGGCAAACTCCAGCTCGGCAAAATTAAGATAAATTCGGCCAATGGGATCAATGTCGATGCCGCGCAGATCGATACCGCGGAGCACCAGCAAATCAAGCAATTCACGAGTCAGACCAAGACGGTCTTCACAAAAGACTTCAAGACGCATGGGAGTATTCACCCTAAAAAGGCCAATGACGGATGAATAATAGGACAGTTATTTGCTGGCGTGAAGATAGCTGTCAACAATTATTGACAGCATGGCGGAAAAACGGCCGTTATGGCGTAAAGATATCCGTTCAAAGCCCCGGGCGCCGGGGGAGATGTCCTAAAACCGCCGGTCGCCCGGCGGTTATCAGAAGGCGATCAGGGCTGCGGACCGCTTTTACTTTTTTGTAGCGTCTCTTTCAGCTGACCAATCAGTTCACGACGGAAATCGCCCAGCCGCGGTTTGTCGTCAGCGATCCACGGTAGCGGGCGACACAGCTCCATGGCCTTAATCCCCAGACGTGCCGTAAGCAGTCCGGCGCCAATCCCCTGCGCCGCACGCGCTGAAAGTCTGGCCGCCAGGTCCTGCGACATCCAGTCCATGCCCACTTCCCGCACCAGTTCGCTGGCGCCGGCAAAGGCGATATTCAGCAGCACCAGGCGGAACAGACGCAGGCGGCTGTAATAACCCAGCTCAATGCCATACAGCGTGGCAATGCGGTTGATCAGGCGTAAATTACGCCAGGCGATAAAGGCCATATCCACCAGCGCCAGCGGGCTGACGGCGATCATCAGCGTGGACTCCGCCGCCGAACGGCTGATTTCCCGCCGCGCCTGGGCATCCAGCACCGGCTGCACCAGCTGCGCATACAGGCTGACCACTTCCCGATCGTTTTGCGTTTCATGAATCGCCGCATACCAACGCTGCAGCGCAGGATGCGCCTGATCAAGCCCGGCCTGCTGCGCCAGTTTCTCGCAAAACGCGCGTCCTTTTCCGACCGCGTGACTGTGCATCAAATCCCGCGCCTCGTCGCGCTCATGGGCCCGCTGGCGCAGACGCCACAGTCGCCGCCATTCGGTCGCGACCGACCCAACACCGGCGCCGACAATCAGCGCTCCCGCCGCACAGCCGCCGAGCGCAATCCAGTCCTGGGTTTGCCAGGCGGTCAGAGTCCACTGTACGCCCTGCGCCACGACGCTGACGCCAAAAATAGCCAGACCGGCGCTGACCATGCGGCGCCATAAACTACGTTTTGGCCGCAGAACCGATTCGACCACCGCTTCTGCCGCCCCTTCGTCTTCCTCCAGCGCATCCACTCGCGCCGGGGCAAATTTCGCCGCTTCCGCACCGTCAAAGGCACGTGCCGATTTCAGCGCCTCCATTTTCTCCGCTTCCAGCGGACCGTCGAAGTCGATACGCGGTTTTAAGGGTTCGCTCATCGCAATTTATCTCCGATCAAAAATTCAAGCGCGGCATCCAGGCGGATATGCGGCAGCGGCTTATCGACGTCCATCACCTGCGGACGGAAATTCTCAAACTGAAACCCCTGCTGCTGCCAGAACGCCTGACCCGGCAGCCGGGCCGGAACCTCTCCGGGGTAGACGGTCAGCGGCTGACCGTCGCTCAGGCGGTTGCCGCGCAGCGCGGGGATCTTCTCGCCGTTAACCTCAATCAACCCGCTCTGCGTCGCCTGAATCGATGCCAGTCCCAGACAATCCATACTGATGCCTTCGAACGCGGCATTCTGCCAGGCGTCCTGAATCAGCTGCTGCAGCAGAGAAACCATATTGCCGTGTTGATCGACGGTGACATGATCGGCTTTGGTCGCGGCAAACAGCAGCTTGTCGATCACCGGGGAAAACAGACGGCGGAACAGGGTTCGCTGACCGTAATGGAAGCTCTGCATCAGCTGAGTCAGCGCCAGACGCATATCGTTGAAAGCCTGCGGGCCGCTGTTCAGCGGCTGCAGGCAGTCCACCAGCACGATCTGGCGGTCAAAACGCAGGAAGTGGTCTTTGTAAAAGCCCTTAACCACTTTTTCGCAGTAATATTTAAAGCGTTCGCGCAGCATTCCGGCGTTGCTGTGTTTATCCGCCTGGGCCAGCTTCGCTTCACCAATTGCGTCCACATCCGGCCAGGGGAAAAACTGCAGGGCCGGCGCCCCGGCCATATCTCCCGGCAGTACAAAGCGTCCCGGCTGAATAAAGTGCAGACCTTCTCGTTTACAGGCATGCAGATACTCCGTCCACGCGGCGGCAATCTCCGCCAGACGGTTTTCATCCGCCGGTGCCAGCGGATCCAGCCCGTCACAGAGCTGACGCCAGCGGGCTGACCACGCCTCACGCTGCCCTTGCAGCAGGCCGGTCATCTGCCGCGACCAGCTGAGGTAGTCCTGCGCCAGCATCGGTAAATCAAGCAGCCACTCGCCCGGATAATCGACAATCTCCAGGTACAGCGTGGAGGTCTCTTTAAAATGGCGGAACAGCGATTCGCTGGAGCGGTAACGCAGCGCCAGACGAATTTCGCTCACTCCGCGGGTCGGCGTCGGCCAGACCGGCGGCGAACCGTACAGCTGCGCCAGCCCTTCATCATAGGTAAAACGCGGAATGCCGAAATCACGTTGCGGAACCCGTTTGACGCCAAGCAGGCGCTCTTCTCTCACCGCGCTAAGCAGCGGCAGGCGCGCCCCGGAGTGAATATTCAGCAGTTGATTGACCAGCGCGGTGATAAAGGCGGTTTTACCGCTGCGGCTCAGCCCCGTGACCGCCAGACGCAAATGGCGGTCAACGCCGCGGTTCACCAGCGCATTAAATTCAGTTTTGAATCGCTTCATTGCCATCCTGTTATGCTCTGAAGGAAAGTGCTTTGATTATAAGCTATTAGGTGAGGATAAGTAGCAAGATTCCCGCCCGTGATGCCGGAGGCTGAGCGCTGATGGCATTCACCTCAGTGGCTGCGCGCAGGCGCGCCTGCGCGAGTTCACCCCGTCCACCCCGTCGACGTCGGTACGATGCGCCTGACGCATCGCCTCGTTCGATCATTTCATCCCGCGGGCAAAACGATTGGCCAGACGGCTGAGCAACGGTTCCAGCGCCACCGCCAGCAGCATTTTTAATGGCCGACGCGCCACCGATTTCACCGCCCAGCCGGCAACGCCCGCCGGGCCATAACGTAACGCGGTCAGCAGAACCAGCTTACCCGCGATTTTCAGGCCGGGTTTCACTTTTTGCCCCGCCTGCTGCCATTTTATATTCATGCGTGACCTCAGATTTCAGTTAGAGCTGGCGAAAACGGCTGCGTAACGTAAAGGTATCCGACGTGACATAGCGTTCCATTTCGCGCAGGCGGCGTTCGCTGGCCGCCAGTTCTTGATCCGCCGCGGCCAGCAGCTCACCGCTGGTCGGCATTTTCTCGCCGTACAATTCACTTTCCGGCATCGGGTCAAGAGCGAATGTCAGGATGATGTACGCCACCACCACAAAGAAAAACAGGCCAAAGATCATCGCCAGTACGGTAATCAGTCGTACCAGCTTGACCGGCACATCCAGATACTGCGCGATACCGGCGCAGACGCCTTTTACCATGCCGTGCTGCGGCACGCGCCACAGTTTTTTATTCAGATCCAGTCCGCCCATTATTTGTCTCTCCAGTTCGGATGTTCGGCATCAAGAATGTCTTCCAGCGTCTGAATACGTTCGCGCATGCGCTTTGCATCGTCGGTCAGCTGCAGCAAACGCTGCTGTTCATTCTGCGATAAGCTGCCGCTCGCGGTGCGGTTGTTGTAGTGCAGCCAAAGCCAGACCGGTAAAACGAACAGCACAAACAGCGTCAGGGGTATGGCAATAAAAAGCGTACTCATGTGTACTCCTTACAGTGAGTGAACGGCGGCGCATAGCAGCGCCGCAACGCGTTATCCTTCAGAACGTCGGGGCATCGACCCACGACCAGCTTTAGCTGAGGCCGCCAGACCCGGCCTGCCTGTCCCGAAGGCGCTGGCCTATGCCATTAGTTGTTTTGATTCATTTTGCTTTTCAACGCCGCCAGCTGTGCGCTGATTTCATCATCCGCTTTCAGGTCGGCAAACTGCTGATCCAGCGTTTTCTGTTTACCAAAACCGTGGCTTTCCGCTTCGGCTTCCATATGATCGATGCGGCGTTCAAAGGATTCAAAACGCGCCATAGCTTCATCAATTTTACCGCTATCCAGCTGACGACGCACATCGCGGGAAGAGCTGGCCGCCTGATGACGCAGAGTCAGCGCCTGCTGGCGAGCGCGGGTTTCGCTCAGTTTATTCTCCAGCTCACCAATCTCTTTTTTCATGCGCGTCAGCGTTTCATCAACCATCTGCGCTTCATTTTCCAGACTGCCGATAAGGTCGGTCAGCTTTTGCTTTTCGATAAGCGCGGCACGCGCCAAATCTTCTTTGTCCTTACGCAGCGCCAGTTCCGCTTTTTCCTGCCACTCGGCCTGCTGGGCAAGCGCTTGTTCAATTCGGCGGCTCAGCTGTTTCTTTTCCGCCAGCGCGCGTGCCGAAGTCGAACGCACTTCGACCAGCGTATCCTCCATCTCCTGGATCATCAGACGAACCAGCTTCTGCGGATCTTCCGCTTTCTCCAGCAGGGAGTTGATGTTGGCGTTCACGATGTCGGCAAAACGAGAAAAAATACCCATAACGTTGATCCTCATAGTTCTGATTTCAGGCCGGGGCCTGCGATGATACTTACGCTGATTAATACAAATCCTGTGCCAACTTTTTATCTTGTTGATTTTAAAAGGAGTGGTTGTTATCTGCACAGCAGGTTGCTACAGTAACCTGGTGAATCACACGATTAAATGGCGAATTTCATCATGGCGGAATACAAGGATAACCTGCTCGGAGAAGCGAACAGCTTTCTCGAGGTGCTGGAACAAGTGTCGCGGCTGGCGCCGCTGGACAAACCGGTGCTGGTCATTGGTGAACGCGGCACCGGTAAAGAGCTTATCGCCAACCGCCTGCACTTTCTCTCTTCGCGCTGGCAGGGACCGTTCATCTCCCTCAACTGCGCGGCGCTGAATGAAAATCTGCTGGATAGCGAACTGTTTGGCCATGAAGCCGGCGCCTTTACCGGAGCCAGCAAGCGTCATCCGGGACGCTTTGAGCGCGCCGACGGTGGAACCCTGTTCCTGGATGAGCTGGCGACAGCGCCGATGCTGGTACAGGAAAAGCTGCTGCGGGTAATTGAATATGGCGAACTGGAGCGCGTGGGCGGCAGTCAGCCGCTGCAGGTCAACGTGCGTCTGGTGTGTGCGACCAATGCCGATCTGCCGCAGATGGTTGAGGCCGGCCATTTCCGCGCCGACCTCCTCGACCGCCTCGCCTTCGATGTGGTGCAGCTGCCGCCGCTACGCGACAGACAGAGCGACATTATGCTGCTGGCAAACCAGTTCGCTATCCAGATGTGTCGTGAATTGGGTCTGCCGCTGTTTCCCGGCTTCAGCGATCGCGCCCGCGAAACGCTGCTCGGCTACCGCTGGCCGGGGAATATTCGTGAGCTGAAAAACGTGGTGGAGCGCTCGGTCTATCGCCACGGCACCAGCGACAGCGAACTGGATAACATCATCATTAATCCGTTCCATCAACCTCTGCCGCTTCAGTCGCCCCCCGCAGACGTTGCCGCGAATCCCGCCGGGCCAACGCTACCTCTGGATCTGCGGGCCTTCCAGCAGGAACAAGAAAAAAACCTGCTGCAGACGAGTCTGCAGCAGGCGAAGTACAATCAGAAACAGGCGGCGGCGCTGCTTGGGTTAACCTACCACCAGCTGCGGGCGCTGCTCAAAAAACATCAGCTGTGAGACCGACGCGGCAGCATCAGGGCGCTGACCACCGTTGCCCCCAGGCACATCGCCGCGTTAAACCACAGCGCATACTGGGCGGCGCTGGCCATACCGAGCGGTAAAAACAGCGCAAAAAGTGACGCTGTCACCGCAATTCCCATCGCCCCACCCAGCGAGCTGCCCATTTTGTAAATCCCCGAGGCGACGCCCACTTTATTTTCCGGCGCGTTGACTACCGCCGTGTCGGTAGAGGGTGTCGCATAGCACCCCAGCCCGAGGCCAAACAGCACGTTGCTGAGAAAAACGGTGACGATATAGAGCGACTTATCGAGAAAGGTGCAGGAGATAAGCACAATCGCCACGGCGGTCAGGAGCGGCCCGGTCATCATCGGCAGCCTGGCCCCGTAGCGCTGCAGCAGCTTTTCCCCCACGCGGATCATCGCCAGAACGGTCACCAGATAGCCCAGCGTCATGCCGCCGGTCTCCAGCGGGCTCATATTGTGCCCTTTTTGCAGCCAGATACTGGTGATCATCATCGTGCCAATCGCGCCGTTAAGCAGAAAGTTTGACAGCACGGCGGCGCTGTAGGCCCGGTTGCGAAACAGCGCAAAATCAATCAGCGCGGCGTCCCCTTTGCGCAGGCCGCTGCGGATGAAAAACCCTGCCGCCAGCAGCGAGCCGGCAAACATCGTCAGCGACAGGCCGCTGCTCCAGCCCCACCCGTGCCCCTTACTGATAAACAGATTCAACAGCACCAGCGACGCGATCAGGCTCAACAGACCGCTGATATCCAGCTTTTGCTGCTGCGCGCCGGCGCTACGGCTTTCCGGCGTGCCGCGAAGCAGCAGCAGCGCCACCAGCGCAACGGCAATGGAAAAGACAAAGATCCAGCGCCAGCCAAGACCGGTCGCGATGGCGCCGCCGACGAATGAACACAGCCCGCTACCGCCCCACGAACCGATAACCCAGAAGCTCACTGCGCGCTGGCGGGCCTTGCCTTCATACCAGGTTTTGATCAATGCCAGGGTCGCGGGCATGATGCAGGCCGCCGACAGCCCCTGTAAAACGCGCCCGGCGAGAAACAGCCAGGGTCCCTGGGCCAGGATCAGCAGCGCACTACCGGCAATACTCAATCCTAAGCCGATATGGGTCATGCGCATCCGGCCAAATTTATCCGCCAGCCCGCCGCTGGCGACAACAAAGCAGCCGCTGAAAAGTGCGCTGAGGCTGACGGCAAGCGTCAGCGTCTCCAGGGAAATATCCAGACTGTTTTTCATTGCCGGCACGACGTTGATAACCGACTGGGCAAACAGCCAGAAGGTCAGCACGCTCAGCACGATGCCCGCCAGCAGACGATCGGTGCCGACAAACGGTGTGTCGGTCAGAGATACGGAGCTCATCGAGTGCCTCCGGGATACTTCGTCCTTTTAGGACGGCGAGGAAAGGAGCTGGGTTTCCCCCTGACTGCTTTTGATTTGACCATCGTCAATATCCTTCACATTTTTATGCGTATTTTCTGAGGCTATGAGACGCGCCTATAAATACAGGTTTTATCCAACACCCGGGCAAGCTGAGCTTCTGGCTCAAACGTTCGGATGCGTGCGTTTTGTCTATAACTCGATCCTGCGCTGGCGCACCGATGCCTACTACGAACGCCAGGAGAAAATCGGCTATACACAAGCCAGTGCCCGTCTGACAGCACTGAAAAAAGAGCCAGAATTTGTCTGGCTGAATGACGTTTCCTGCGTGCCACTACAGCAAGCCTTGCGCCACCAACAAACGGCGTTTTCGAACTTCTTCGCCGGACGCACCGCATATCCTGCCTTTAAGAGCAAACGCCATAAACAGACGGCAGAGCTGACCGCCAGCGCGTTTAAATACCGTGACGGCAGGTTGTACATGGAAAAATGCAAAGCGCCTTTAGACGTGCGCTGGAGCCGTGAATTACCGTCTGCACCCTCTACCGTCACTATTTCAAAAGATGCCGCCGGACGATATTTCGTCTCCTGCCTTTGCGAGTCTGAACCTGTATCACTGCCGATCGCCGCTTCCACCGTCGGCATTGATGTCGGTTTAAAAGATTTGTTCGTCACCGATACCGGATTTAAACAAAGCAATCCCCGCCATACTGCTAAATACGCAGCACGCCTGGCTCTACTCCAGCGCCGGTTAAGCAAAAAGGCCAGAGGATCGAAAAACCGCGCCAGGGCTCGCTTAAAAGTTGCCCGACTTTACGCAAAAATTGCCGATTGCCGACTGGATGCCTTGCACAAGGCAACCCGCAAACTGATTAACGATAACCAGGTTGTTTGCGTCGAATCCCTTAAGGTGAACAACATGCTCCGCAACCCGTCACTATCCAAAGCGATAGCAGACGCGAGCTGGAGCGAATTCGTGCGCCAGCTCCGGTATAAAGGCGAATGGGCAGGGCGTAGCGTGGTCGCAATTGACCCGTATTTTCCGTCCTCAAAACGCTGTAGCTGTTGCGGTTTCACCATGCAAAAAATGCCTCTTGATGTTCGTAAATGGCACTGCCCTGAATGCGGCGCAGACCATGACCGTGACATTAACGCGGCCCGGAATATAAAAGCTGCCGGACTGGCAGTGTTAGCTTGTGGAGAGTCTGTAAATCCTAAAACGCTTAGTGCGGCTCAGGTTCGACTCCGCGAAACAAGAATCCCCTTCCTTCAGGGTGGGGAGTGTCAAAATAGGGTCCTCCCGGTCGCGGGTCGTTAGCGCAGATAATGTTCCGTCAGGCCGCACCACAGCGCCGCGCCCTTGAGCAGGATCTCGTCGTTAAAATCATAGCCGGGGTTATGCACCATACAGCGATCGGCTTCATCTCCGGCGCCGATAGTGAAATAACACCCGTTCGGATTATGTTCGAGCATAAAGGCAAAATCTTCGCTGCCCATAAACGGTTTCACCTCCCCGACCTGCGCTTCGCCAAACAGCGACGTCGCCACCTCGCGCACCATCTGATTCGCGGCGGGATCGTTTTTCAGCACCGGACTGCCGTTGACGTGGGTTAAGGTGGCCGTGGCGTTAAAGCTTTCCGCCTGGGCAACGGCAATATCGTGAATGCGCTGCAGGACCGTTTCCCGCACCTGCTCATTCAGCGTGCGGACCGTCAGCTTCATCAGCACCTTATCGTTGATAATGTTTGGCGCATGTCCCGCCTGAATACTGCCGACGGTCACCACCGCCGGTTCAAATGGCGTGATATTGCGCGACACGATGGATTGCAGCGCCAGCGTGATGTGACAGGCAACCAGCGTGGCGTCAACGGTATGCTCCGGTACCGCCCCGTGCCCGCCCACTCCCTTGACCTCAATATGCAGGGTATCGGAGGAGGCCATCATGGCGCCGTCGCGCAGGCCAATGTTACCCACCGCCTGCCCCGGCATATTGTGCAGACCAAAGATCAGGTCGCAGGGGAATTTATCGAACAGGCCGTCTTCCACCATAACCCGCCCACCGTACAGCAGCTCTTCAGCGGGCTGAAAAATCAGCTGTAGCGTGCCATTAAACTGCCGGGTACGCGCCAGATACTCGGCGGCGTACAGGAGCGTGGTGGTGTGTCCGTCATGACCGCAGCCGTGAAAACGACCATCGACCTGACTGGCCCAGGCTTTACCGCTCGCCTCCTGCATCGGCAGCGCGTCCATGTCGGCGCGCAGGCCGAGGCGACGCTGACCGCTGCCGACGGTCAGGCTCCCGACCACGCCGGTTCCCGCCAGACCACGATGCACCTCATAGCCCCACTCGGTCAGCAGGCGTGCCACTTCATCGCTGGTTTGATGTTCTTCGAAGCCGATCTCCGGCTGCTGATGGAAACGGCGACGCAGGGCGATAAACTGCGCTTCATTAACCTGTAAGGCCTCAATAAGTGGATGTGTCATTTTTGTTATTCCTTCATTGGGTTTGCGCGACACTTCCGAGTTTATGCGGTTAAAAAGTCTACGATGCGCTGTTTTTTGTTTTATATTGACGGATTATTCATGAGTGCTTTTCATACAAATCGGTTATGACAAAAAATAACCTGTTATTTTTTGTCTTTGAGGGGACGTTACGGTGGAACACCATTCAGGCGATTTTAGCGTCGTGGTTCGCGATGTTCGTCAGTACAGTCAACAGGATAGCGATGCCTTAACGTTGCTGTGGGTGCTGGAAGGCCGCGTCGGGCTGCATGACGGCGATCTCCGTCAGCAGCTGGATACTGACGACCTGGCGATAGTGAACCGTCATCAGCGCTGGAGCCTGACCGCCGCCGCCGCCAATGCGGTGATGCTGTTGACCCTGCCTTACGGCTGGCTGACGCGTCTTGACGGTGATTTTTTCGCCGTTGACTACCAGGTCACCGACGCCACCCGCGATGCCGATGATAACCTGCGCCATCTGATGCGCCAGCTGTTGGTCATTGAACTGGTGAATCACCAGTCCCGCTACCGCCTGGAAGCCAATCGCTGGCTCAGTGAAATTGCCCTGCTGCTGGCTACTCGCTACACCCGGCCCGTCATCGCCAGGACACAGCGCGGAGCGGAGAAGTGGAGCCGCCGCATTGCCCGGGTGGTGGCGCGGATCGAGGCCAACTATCAGCAGCGGCTTTCGCTACACGATGTCGCCGCGGCCGAATTTGTCTCCGAAGCCTGGCTATCCAGGCTGTTTCGCAAGGAGGTCGGCGTAAGCTTTGTGCAGTACATTACCGCTCTGCGTCTCAACAAGGCGGCGGAACAGCTCCTCACCACCCGCAAGTCGGTGCAGCAGATCGCCCAGGAGCAGGGGTTCGCCAGCACCCGCATCATGAGCGACCTGTTTAAACGGCTGCATGAACTGACGCCGCGTCAGTTTCGCCAGCAGCATCCGCAGAGCCACCAGGAATCCGTCCGTTCACGGATAGGCCAGGCCGATATCTGGCAGCCGGTAGCCGTGGAGCGCCTCTATGCCCGGCTGAATGAGCCGGAGAAAAACGGCTGGGATAATCCTCCGCCGCGGCTGAATCCGCAGCAGACCCGCCAGATTGATCTGCGTCAGCTACCGGGCCGGGCCACGCCATTACGCCATACCCGAATCGTGGTCACCGTGCGCGAACTGGACGATTTATTACGCGAAGATGTCCGCCGCGAGCTGGAGCGGCTGCACGATACCCTGCCGGTCTATGCGATTGATATTCACGACCCGTTTCTCAGCAGCAGACTGTTCGCCACCGGCTGGGATGACCCGCAGATGGCAGGCTATGCCTGCTGGTACCAGCTGCAGCAAATTTTCAGCTGGCTGGCCAACATGGGCTGGGGGCTGATTTTGCATACCGGGCTGACCACCCGCTGCGATCTGCTACAGCGTTTTTTACGCCTCGCCGCGAATCATTTCCCTCCGGCGACGCTTGCCAGCTGGCGATTTGTCTGGCACTGGTCACCGCAGGCCAGCGAAGAGGCGCGCCAGCACGCCTGGCAACAGCAGCGCGACACGCTGCGGGCGATAGTGCCGCAGTCGCAGCTGGGGATCTGGCATCGCTTCCCGGAGAGCGCCATTGCTGAAGACACTCTGCTCCGTTCGCCGCTGTTGACCGAAGCCAGTTTTCTCGCCTGTCAGGCCGATGCGAACGAACTGCTGGATCTGGCCCAGCTCGATAGCAGCAGGCTGGCCGCCAGCGAAAACTATCCGGTACATAAACTGCGCCAGATCCATAGCGCCCTGCGCCAGCGCCAGCTGTCGCTTCCCGTCTGGCTGCTCTCCTGGAATACGTTGACCGGCAACACCCGCGACACCAACGGCCGTTTCTTTCGCGGCGCGCTGTTGATGGATAACCTGCTGGGGCTGGCGGATCAGGTGTGGCTGGCCGGGTTCTGGCTCAACTCAGGCCTGCAGGGCGAAGCGCGGGCGAACGGCAAGCTGGATACCTCGAGCCTGGCGCTGCACTATCTGCACGGCCTCCCGCGTCCGGTTTACTGGGTGCTGTGGCTGTGGCGCCGCCTGCGTGGGGAGGTGCTGGTGAATGACAAAAATCTGCTGCTGTTACGCCACGGGGAACATTACCAGCTGCTGTTACGTAATACGGTGGTGTTCAATCCCTGGCTCTCCAGCGAAGAGGCTTTTATCCAACGCTTCAGCCAGCCCTATAGCGTACAGCTATTGGGGCTGGAGGGCCGCTGGCGGGTTAAACAGCATCTCTTCGATCGCCATCACGGGGCGTTATTCCCGCTTTTTGACGCCTTCCGCAGCCAGAGCGGGCCGGACGGAGAGGATTATCACTGGATAATGCACAAAGCCCGCCCGGCGCTGAGCGTCTCAGAAGAGCGGCAGGAAAACGGCTGGCATGTCGTCGACTCGCTGGAAAGCAACGCCCTGGTTCTCTACGAATTTACCCCGGTAAGTGACTAACCTCTCCACCATCAGATAACGGCGTTCCCTGTTTTACCCAATCATGGATTTTCACCCGGCTCTCCTCGGTTGCCGGGTTAAATACCATCATGGTGAGGTCCGGGCGGCCATCAACGGTAAAGGTGGAAAACTCCAGCTCAATCATACCAAGCTGCGGATGATGCATGCGCTTAAAGCCTTCGCCCTGCCCGGCCACATCATTGCTGCGCCAGAAGGTGTCAAATTCCGGGCTCTGACGGCAGAGTTCGGCGATGAGCCGTTCGTTTTCCGGCGATGCGCCTACCCGGGCAACATCGGCACGAAAGGCGCTGACGATAAGGCGGGCAACGGACGACCAGTCCTCCAGCGCGCTGCGCGCAGAGCGGTGGGTAAACAGGCGACGGAGAATATTACGTTCGGCGGGCGCCAGCCGGCCGTAGTCGGTCAGGACACGGGCGGCGGCATCATTCCACGCAATCACGTCCCAGGCGACGGTTTTGACGATCGCCGGAACGGGGAAGGCATCCAGCACCCGCTGTAAACGCGGGGTAATGTCGTCGGAGACAATCAGCCGGGTTTCCGGCGGATGGCCAAATGCCAGAATAAACAGGTGTTCACGCTCCGGCGTTGTCAGCCTTAATCCACCGGCAATACGGCCCAGCACTTCCCGGGATGGCGCTCCGCCGCGCCCCTGTTCCAGCCAGGTGTACCAGGTGGGGCTGATATTTGCCAGCTGAGCAACCTCTTCGCGCCGGAGCCCGGGCGTGCGCCGACGGCCTGGCGTGAAGCCAAATGTTGCCGGATCGAGCCGTAAACGCCGCGCCCGCAGAAATTCACCCAATGCATACGTTGAAGAGTCGCTCATACTCAGCCTGTTAGTCTTTATACCCTGATAATGTCTCTACTTTTATCGTATCGCGTTAAGACTACCATAGCCTGGATACTCATTCTGGAGGCAGGTTATGCGAATTTTTCTCACCGGCGCGAGCGGATTTATCGGCTCACGTATTCTCAGCGAACTGCTGGCCACCGGGCACCAGGTCACCGGCCTGGCGCGTTCAGAGGCCAGCGCCCTCGCGCTGCAGACGGCAGGCGCAGAAGTGCAGTACGGAACCCTGGAAGATCCGGACTCGCTGCTGGCGGCGGTCGCCCGCTGCGATGCGGTGATCCACACCGCTTTCGATCATGATTTCAGCCGCTTTGTGGAAAACTGCGAAAAAGACCACCGCGTTATTCTCGCCATCGGCGCGGCGTTGAAAGGCAGCCGGCGGCCGCTCATCATCACCTCCGGTACCGCCATGGGTGACATCGGTAACGGACTACCCGCCAGTGAAATGCACTTCAACCCCGGGCACCCGAACCCGCGCGTCGCCTCAGAGCGTGCGGGAAACCGGCTGCTGGATGCCGGGGTTGATGTCCGGGTGGTGCGACTGCCTCAGGTGCATGACACCACCCGCCAGGGCTTATTGACCTATTACATCGCGCAGGCGGCAGAAAAAGGGGTCGTGGCCGTGGTCGGCGAGGGGAATAACTGCTGGTCGGCCGCCCACATCAGCGATGTTGCCGCGCTGTATCTGCGGGTACTGGAACAAGGTCTGGCCGGCAGGCGCTATCATGCCGTTGATGAAGAGGCGATCCCCTCTCTGCGCATCGCCGAGGCGGTGGCGGAGAAACTGCACCTGCCGCTGCAGTCTCTGAGCGCCGATCGCGCGGCGGCCCACTTTGGCTGGTTTGCCGCCTTCGCCGGCATGGATTTACGCGCAACCTCGGTCTGGACCCGTCAGCAGCTGAACTGGCGGCCCACCGGCCCGGGCCTGCTGGACGATCTGCGTCGCCTGAATCACGATAAGTGACAATGTCACCAAAAAGGCGGCCGTATGCTTAGCGCGCGCTGAGCCGGCGGCCCTTTTTTTATCTCGCCGCCCGAATAAATTTGTCAGACAAAATTGATGGGCCACGCATTTTCTCCGCCGGGAGCGGAATAAGGTAGTTGCGGTACTCCATCGAGGATAAAACCGTGAAAAAATTACTGATATGTTGCCTGTCCGGCGAGACAGCGAACATCTTAGCGAAGAAAATGCAAAAAATAGCGGATGCGCAGGGTCTGAATCTGTTAATTAGCGCCGTAGGCCTGGAGAATGTGTTTAGCGTTGCCCCGGCCTACAACGCCGTATTAGTGGCGCCGCATATTCAATATAAAAGGGATGAGATCGCTAACGTGCTGCAAGACCAACAGGAGATTGCGGTTATTGAGAGCCTGCCCTACGCCGCATTCAACGGCGACAGCGTGCTTAAATTTGCGCTGGCCAATCTGTCGCAATCGCTCACCTGACAGAGCATGAAACAATGCGGGTAAGTCGCAGACGGCCGGCCCGCATTATCCCGCATCGTCGGTATTGAATGACCCCCGGCGCTCCCGCCCTCCGAGTTAATTATTTGTAACTGGTAAGATGTGCCAATGTGAATTATAGTCTGCGCATCATCGTTCAATGGACTGAAAACGCACATGATTCCGGTTAATATTCATACTCTTAGTCGCTATGCGGCCCATGTCAGCCTGACCCACACGATGAAAAACCATCGTTCGCCCGCCCTCTCCGTAATGATGATCTTCTCCGATTTATGTATCCGTTCAACCCTGGATTCCTACAGCGAACAGGGCTGGGAAATTAGCGAGAAGTGCAGCGGACTGGTTCTGCGCAGCTTTGTTGCCACCCATCGGGGTGGGACGGCGATCGAAATCACGCCAAAGGATTATATCGGTCGATATAACCGCTTACTTCCGCTGTAAGCGTCGGTGAATTAACAGCTAACTGGAGAAAGTGGCAATAAAAAGATACCATGTTTCATTATCCGCCATACACCGCATGAATATGCTGAGAAGCGCCTAAAAGAGCACCATACCCTCAGGTTTTTGATGAATATCAATCCACAGCTCCCTTTGCAGCATCACGATCGGCGCAACCCGTGCTCTCGTACGCTTTGTCCGTTTATTCAGGGAGATGGAGGATAAAAACGCCTGGTGGTTTTACGAGGTATACTCGAAGTAGCGGTGTGGTATGCATTCGAACCTGCGGAACAGCACGGCGGCGCAGCCGTCGTGATATTGTCCCTGTGAGCGTTGAAGGTGATGGAATATGTCATTCAATATTAATAAGATAGAGCACCGCTCTATCATCATAAAAACATTATGCGCCTGAAAATATCTTCTCTCCTGGCGGTAGCATCGCTGCTGTGCGGGCAGGCTGTTGCCGCGCCCACGCTGCCTGCGAATGCCGATATTCGCGATAGCGGCTTTGTTTACTGCGTCAGCGGTCAGGTTAATACCTTTAACCCGCAGAAAGTCAGCAGCGGTCTGATTGTCGACACGTTAGCCGCCCAGCTGTACGATCGCCTGCTGGATGTCGATCCCTATACCTACCGTCTGGTCCCTGAGCTGGCCGAAAGCTGGGAAGTCCTGGATAACGGCGCGACTTACCGCTTCCATCTGCGTAGCCACGTCCCTTTCCAGTCGACATCCTGGTTTAAACCCACCCGCGCCTTTAACGCTGACGATGTGATTTTCACCTTCAGTCGTATTTTTAACCGTGACGATCCGTGGCACAGCGTCAACGGCAGCAGCTTCCCCTATTTCGACAGCTTACAGTTCGCCGACAGCGTCGAAAGCGTGCGTAAGCTGGACAACCAAACCGTCGAATTTCGCCTGAAGCGCCCGGATGCCTCGTTCCTCTGGCACCTGGCCACCCACTATGCGTCGGTCATGTCTGCGGAATACGGCGCGCAGTTGACCAAAGCCGATCGGCCGGAACAGCTTGACCGTCAACCGGTCGGTACCGGTCCGTTCCAGCTGGAAGAGTACCGCGCCGGGCAATACGTGCGCCTGCAGCGCCATCCGGATTACTGGCGCGGTAAACCGCTGATGCCGCAGGTGGTGGTCGACCTCGGTTCCGGCGGTACCGGCCGCTTGTCGAAACTGCTCACCGGTGAGTGCGACGTTCTGGCCTGGCCTGCCGCCAGCCAGTTGACCATTTTACGCGACGATCCCCGTCTGCGTCTGACGCTACGCCCGGGAATGAATATCGCCTGGCTGGCGTTCAATACCGCCCGGCCGCCGCTGGATAAACCGGAAGTTCGCCATGCGCTGGCGCTGGCTATCAACAACCAACGCCTGATGCAGTCTATTTATTACGGTACGGCGGAAACCGCCGCGTCGATGTTGCCGCGCGCCTCGTGGGCCTACGATAACGACGCTAAAATTACCGAATACAATCCAAAAGAAGCGCGCGAGCGGCTCAAAGCACTGGGGCTGGAAAAGCTGACGCTCAAGCTCTGGGTGCCCACCAGCTCACAGGCCTGGAACCCCAGCCCGCTGAAAACCGCCGAGCTGATTCAGGCGGACATGGCGCAAATTGGCGTGAAGGTGATTATTGTGCCGGTCGAAGGCCGTTTCCAGGAGGCCAGGCTGATGGACATGAACCACGATCTGACGCTCTCCGGTTGGGCCACGGACAGCAACGACCCGGATAGTTTTTTCCGCCCGCTGCTGAGCTGTGCGGCCATTGCCTCACAGACCAACTTCGCCCACTGGTGCAATCGCGAATTTGACGAGGTATTGCAAAAGGCCCTGCGCTCGCAGCAGCTGGCGTCGCGCATTGAAGCCTATAAAGAGGCGCAGCATATCCTGGCCCGCGACCTGCCGGTGCTGCCGCTGGCGTCATCGCTGCGTCTGCAGGCCTACCGCTATGATATGAAAGGTCTGATACTGAGTCCGTTTGGCAACGCTTCCTTTGCGGGCGTCTCGCGGGAGAAAAAAGACGAGGTGAAAAAACCATGATTATTTTTACCCTGCGCCGCCTGCTGCTGCTGCTGGTCACCCTCTTTTTCCTGACCTTCGTCGGCTTCAGCCTGAGCTATTTTACCCCCCACGCCCCGCTGCAGGGCGCGTCGCTGTGGAACGCCTGGCAGTTTTGGTTCAGCGGGCTGTTGCACTGGGACTTCGGGGTCTCCAGCATTAACGGTCAGCTGATTTCCGAACAGCTGAAAGAGGTTTTCCCTGCCACCATGGAGCTGTGTATCCTCGCGTTTGGCTTCGCGCTGCTGGTGGGTATCCCCGTCGGTATGCTGGCGGGGATTATGCGCAACAAGTGGCCCGATACGCTGATCAGCGCCCTCGCGCTGCTTGGCTTCTCGATTCCCGTGTTCTGGCTGGCGCTGCTGCTGACGCTCTTTTTCTCTCTGACCCTCGGCTGGTTCCCGGTCTCCGGGCGCTTCGACCTGCTGTACGAAGTGAAAACGGTTACCGGTTTTGCGCTGATTGACGCCTGGCTGTCCGATTCGCCGTGGCGCCATGAGATGATCGTCAGCGCCGTTCGCCATATGGTGCTGCCGGTACTGACGCTGGCGGTCGCCCCCACCACCGAAGTGATCCGCCTGATGCGCATCAGCACCAGCGAAGTGTATGACACCAACTACGTGAAGGCGGCGGCTACCCGCGGCGTGTCGCGACGTACGATTTTACACCGCCACGTGCTGCACAACGCTCTGCCGCCGGTGATCCCACGTCTTGGGCTGCAGTTTTCAACCATGCTGACCCTGGCGATGATCACTGAAATGGTGTTCAGCTGGCCGGGGCTCGGTCGCTGGTTGATAAACGCGATTCGCCAGCAGGATTACGCCGCCATTTCGGCCGGCGTGATGGTCATTGGCGCACTGGTGATTACCGTCAACGTGATATCAGATATTCTGGGTGCGATGGCTAACCCGCTGAAACATAAGGAATGGTATGCCCTACGATAACAGCTATGCACTAAGTTAATAAATAGATGTATATCAATAGATTAATGATATTTAACATTGATTTATTGTTGTTTTAGTACACAAAAATGTACACATTGTTTTTCCCGCTTGCTCCGGTAATCCATTTTCAAAAAGTGGCTGCCGGAGCTATCAACTCTCCCCATCAGCCACATCTTTTATACTTTCAGTCTGAAAACTGGAGGTATCCATGTGCGGACGTTTTGCTCAATCACAGACAAGAGAAGAATACCTGGCTTATCTGGCCGAAGAGGCTGATCGAGACATCGCCTTTGACCCTGAACCGATCGGACGCTACAACGTGGCGCCAGGGACTAAAGTTTTGCTTCTAAGCGAACGTGATGAACAACTGCATCTCGACCCGGTTCACTGGGGTTATGCGCCAGGGTGGTGGGATAAACCACCGCTGATTAATGCTCGGGTTGAGACTGCGGCGACAAGCAGGATGTTCAAACCCCTCTGGCAAAACGGCCGGGCTATCTGTTTCGCTGACGGCTGGTTTGAGTGGAAGCGTGAAGGTGACATGAAACAGCCCTACTTCATCCACCGAAAAGACGGGCAACCCATTTTTATGGCGGCGATCGGAAGCGTACCGTTCGAACGCGGAGATGAAGCAGAGGGATTTTTAATTGTGACCGCTGCGGCTGATCAAGGGCTAATCGATATTCACGACCGCCGCCCACTCGTCCTTATGCCGGAAGCAGCGCGCGAATGGATGCGGCAGGATGTAACGGGGGCGCAGGCAGTTGAGATTGCCGGAGACGGAGCAGTGTCCGCCGACCATTTCACCTGGCACCCGGTATCGCGTTCCGTGGGTAACGTGAAAAACCAAGGGCCAGAATTAATTGAGGGTATTGAGCGCCTATAAATTCATAACGTCCGCAATATGCCAGAAGCTGACATGGCTAGTCCCTAGGCACATTGACCAGCAGGTCATCCATCCCTTAACATATCGTTATGAAATTTAAAGGATCGATGTTATGGCTTATGAATTAACTTACAGACCCCTCGAATACGGATCGAATGAAAATTATCTTCGCAGAAGTTTGGAAGACCCTTCATTACTAATTCCTGAAAAAGAGATAGGATGTTTTCTAGTTCTCCAATCCTCATATGCACTACATGAAACTATTGGCCTTTCAGCCCAAAACCTAGATATTTCATGGCAGTCTAACCAAAATTACTTATCGTCAAATTGTGATGGTGAGGCCCCTCTAGCTTGTTATCCTATTTATTTGATTACAGTTGGAGATGATGAAAATGAAAGGCTTGTTTACATCGGCAAGACATCATCGAAGAGCTCACGATTTTCTTCAGGCCACAGCGCAATTACTAAGTTACACCATCCTAAATATGACAATTTGTCAAAGCGTATATATTTGTGCTGCGTTGTTTTTTTAAAAAACAGCAGAACCATCCCAATAGAATGGATTAAGCCTTTTGATTTCGCTGAGAAACTATTGAGTGAATTTGAAGCGAACTTGATTTATTGGAATAAACCAGAGTTGAATAAGCAACATATGAAGAAAGAACCTACATTTGAATATGGGCTAGTTCATGCACAAAATGTAACTGGCGCAACGTATTTTTGGCATGATAAATTCATTTAGAACTATATAAACAAAACTTGAGTTAATTCTCTATTTTCCGCACTTTTTTCCCAATGAGTTCTACACATTGGTCAAGATTGTGCTCAAGGGCGCAATAAACTTAGTGTTGCGTCTGTAATTCGCTCAGACTGTGTGAAAACGGTTTAAGCTTCAGAGGTAAATGCAAAAGAGGCTGACGCCTGCGCTTTTAAGTAAAATCTGCATCATCTTTCTATGCAAATTTTCTAAGAAGTCATCTAAACGCGTGACCTTCTGTCAGCAATCAGAGTTTTCATACAGCCTGCGTTCGAAGCTGCCCTTGTACCCGCCTATGGCAGTTGAGTGCCATAAGCGGAACTTGCTTACATCATGCTATGTTAGTTTGCTGGGAGCAGATCATACAAGCCAAACCATGTCCTTTTTACAAATTTTATGACGTAAGAAAAAACAAACGGGAAATTTTCCTGCGATAAATGCAGAGTCTAATGGGCGCAAGAGCAGAAAATAAAAACACTGTATAGACGGGTTTTTTATTTTCTGCACGATGATAATTTAATCTCGGGAAAACTCACCTTCATTATAATCAATGTTTACAGTTATCGTCGAAATGATAGGACCCTGTTCTGAAATAAATAAATTTAATTTTTTTTGTATAAGCCTTTCATGCCCAACGCCATATTTTTTTACTAAATAATCATATAGATCACCATAGCACCAGACAAAATCATCATAATCCATCTGTAAGAGGCTAAACAAACTGACATCATTGTTCATCAAACTAAGGATTTTAATATGGTCAGGAATATATCCAGATGACTTATAAAAACGCCTTTGACGATCATAGCCTTTCATAGTTACACCGTGATAACTTGTCAGCAAGTCATCTATCATTTTTGACCATTCGCATGTCCTGTCAATATCGCCATTTTTGAATTTAACCTCTCTTCCCATTTTTTGATATGTGAGCATGTCATCGATGACAGCATCTAAGTAATTTTTTGTCACACCGAGACTTTTACTTGACGAATTTTCTGGCCAACCGATCACGTAAGGATCTGTGTTTTCAGGTGATTTATAGTTCCATGCTTCATATTTCGGCATCATCAGATATTTGGCACAATCAGCGAGTCCCGGCTCATCGCCACCAAGTTTGTACATCCCTATTTTCTTACCAGATGCTTTAGTACCAGGATATAAGGTCAGCTGTTCTTCCCGGTTAACTGATTCAAGTAGCTTCCTTTCTTTTTCTGTTGAAGGTCCATCGGGCAATAAATTGTTTTTTTCTGAGCACTTGCCCTGTAATAAAACGGCACGGACTTTTTTAAAACCATTTTGGCTATTAAATTCATTGAAGATAAACAAAAGGTCTGCTAGTTCGCAGTTAAGGACTTCATCTTTCCCGGCTTTAAGATTAACCTGATTCGTGTTGCCATAACTCGTAGAGGAGTTGTTCACATTTTCGTACTTGCTTACTGTGAATTTTGCCTGAGGTGTCCCATCAACCCAAATTGAGTTTGCACTAACATTAATGTACGGATTGTTGTTTAAGTATTTTTTTTAACTTCAGAAACAATGTGATCAAGAGTTTCTACAGAGTGTAGGTTTCGTAGCCCCCACCGTTCAAGTGAGGCTCTTTTTTTGTGTTTCTTGTTCAGGTAAACCTTGCTCCAGCTCTCCCAACTTAAAGGTTCTGTCATCATATTCATTCCATAGAAGTTTACGAATAATCATTATATATGGATTATCTAGAGCCTTGCGACAGGAATATCGCTCCAGCGAGTTATATAGGCTGATGAAAGCATTTCAAGCTTCATTTGCCAGGCTGGCGCCATGCCTCTTCCGGCAAACCAGATATTCCCTATGCCAGTCTGATTGATATGGTCAATAAACTGCGTCAGCGGCTTACTGTTCGCTCTTGGTTGAACGTCATCAATAAGATTAAGCTGAGAAACACCTGACGGTGTGAAGTCGCTCAGCATAACACTGACCTGCTCCCAGTTGATTTACACGCCACAATGTTAGTAATGCGACTATTTGGCTGCGAGTTCAACTGCTAACTTCCGCTCTTCGCTCATAGCGGACTCCACTGGACACAGAACTAGCAATAACACATGTCAGAATTAATGGATTCAATCACCTGACTTCGAGTAAGTCACTGTATCTTGTGGTGTACCGAGGCGAAAGCATTTTTCGCTTCATCTGCCAGGCGGTCTGGATTCCCTGCCCTGCAAAATACAGCGTACCCTTGCCATCCTTTGCGTTGAGATGGTCGAGAACTTCCATCAGTTTCTCGCTGTTCTTCCGTGGTGCGTTATCATCGAAGAGGTTGAGTTGCGCTACGCCCTGGCTGTAGAAATCCCCCAGCATCACGCCTGCTTTCTGGTACCTATGCCCATCTTTCCAGATAGCGTCGAGGCACCTGGTGGCCGCGCCGATAATGTCCCTGCTATCCTGGGTAGGAGTCAGCAACTTTACCGATGCGCTGTTCCCATAATACGGTTCGTTCAGTGCAAACGGGCTCGTTTTGACGAACGCAGAGATAAACCGGCAATACTGATGCTCACCACGGAGCTTCTCCGCTGCGCGAGATGCATAGCTGCATATCGCCTGCCGCATCTCATGGTATTCAGTTATGCGCCCACCGAACGACCGGCTACAGACAATTTCCTGTTTTACCGGCGCGAACTCCTCCAGACCAAGGCAAGGCTCACCTCGTAGCTCTCTAACGGTTCTCTCCAGCACAACACTCAAATGCTTCCGGATAAACCGGATATCGGTGTCCGCCAGCTGCAATACCGTCTTAATACCCATTGCCTCTAATTTCTTGCTGATGCGGCGCCCAACTCCCCAGACCTCTTCAACCGGAAGTGCGGCCATCAACTTTCGTTGTTTCTCTATGTTGGAAAGGTCCACCACACCGCCAGTCTGCCGTTGCCACTTCTTCGCCGCGTGATTTGCCAGCTTCGCCAGGGTTTTGGTCTGGGCTATACCCACCCCAACTGTCAGATGCGTGCGTTGCAGAACCGTCTCGCGAATTTCCCTGCCAAAGTCGGTAAGGTCACGACAGTTGCGGACGCCAGTAAGGTCGCAAAAGGCCTCGTCGATACTGTAAATTTCGCACCGTGGGGATAGTTCCTCGAGCGTTGTCATCACCCGGTTCGACATATCCGCATAGAGTTCGTAGTTACTGCTGAAACAGATAACGCCCTGCCAGCGGAATTGCTCCTTTTGCTTAAAGTACGGCTCCCCCATTTTGACGAACGGTTTTGCTTCAGCCGAGCGCGCAATCACACAGCCATCATTGTTGCTAAGGACAACCACCGGCCGTCCCTTAAGGTCTGGACGAAACACAGTCTCACAAGATGCATAGAATGAATTGACATCAACCAGGGCAAACATCACACCACCGGACAGTCGTCAAAGCCAGCCTTACTGATTATGTGCGTAACCACACCGATCAGCTCCACATCTACCAGCGCATCACCTTCAATCGACTCCCCATCTTCAGTAATAAGCACGCCGCCGAGAAAGCGGGCGAACTGCTGGCATCCACAAAACGAAACGAGCAAAACCGCAGTAGCGATGGGTGATGATGAGCGCTCAACAACCGCAATTCCGCGCTGTGTATCGATAAACGTCGCGTGCTGGCTTATGCCGGTAGCTGCATAAATTGGTTCAGAATGGAGCATATTGGCCTCCGAAAAATACTGTTTACATATACAGTAGTTTTATCGACCAGCCCAGTCAATATTGGTTACAGCTATCAATTATCGCCACTGCCGTAACATATTGATGTATTGAGTCAGGTAAGTCCTAAAGTGGTTTCTGCTCTGAACTGATTGATGGTTTTGCCAGCAGCAAGAGGATAATATTTCCAGACTATGGTCTGCCACCATAGTGACTTGCTCACCTGCGAGTTCTTGCATACGGTTCACAGGTGAGCATCCCTATCTCGCAGGGAAATACTTATAAACGGTCTTCATCCCCACCCCGATCACATCGGCCACCTGCTGCTCGGTCATACTGAATACCAGCATCCTGTACTCTGTAAAACAGACTATTACATAGTATTAGCAAAGTAATAACACTATTAAAAAACTCATCCAAAAGTTATATTCTAATGGATGAGTTTTTAAACTACTTATTAACCTGTAAATATAACCTTTAAAAACCCATATTTGGCTGGATTTTTCTTTATAAGTTTTTTTACCATTTTAACCTGAACCGTTACAATAAGCACCGGAATTAGCACGGCAGGGATATATTTAAATATAAAATTAACATTCGGATGCAACCGATGATAATACTCCACAACAGGTATATGCCAAAGGTAAACCCAAATTGTATTTGAGGATAAAAAAAGCAAAGCCTCTTTATATCTCCCATTAATATTCCCGACTAATTTATATTTAACAAATAAATAAAGCGGGATAGATATTGTTAGAGAGTACAGAATATAATACATTGTTGGCGGGTACTTACTTTCTTGCGGCCAATGAAAACCAGATCCCCAACTAAATTGGATTAAAGCGCACAAAATAAGGGCGGCAAGGAAAACAAAAAATGACAAAATCATATCTTTCTCACTAGCTCTAACGTACGAATAACCTAAAATAAAGGCAGCCCCATAGGATAGTGCTGGTATTATATAATCACTAAAACACAAATCAATTAATGAATAGTCCTCATTTTTAATACAAACTGAAATTAAAGTTGATAATAAAAGCAATAAAATAATCACTACCGGCACTGCAACGCCCTTTATTTTATCTGCAGCAAGCACATAAAAAGGTGATAATATGGCTATTATCAAAAAGACTCTAATTACCCACAGATATCCAAAGCCATTTAATGCAAATGATGAGATTATCATTTCTGGATCTATCAGATTATCAAAGCCTCGGGGTGTAAACACAAAAATAAAACTAAAGAAAACGATTAAAAAACACCAAACAGGCACGACCAACCTTTTAAATCTTGAATAAACATAAGGAATAATATTCACATCCTTTTTGCCAGCAGCAAAATAAGACATCCCTGAAACAAAAACCATCATGGGAACATCAAATGTTCTCAGTTGAAATATTATACCTGGAGGAGAAACATGTGCCATTATAATAAGAAGCAAACCCAAAACACGCATAACATCTATTGATAAATTTCTTTCTCTCATATCCATGCCTCAAATAAATGTTCTAAAAAGCAGCAAAACCCACTTGCAAATCTACATAGTTTAACTGACAGAGCCTTTCCAGGTGACACATTGTACTTATATTAACTTTAGTATGTTAAGTTAGTAATGTTATCACATTTGATTTATTGTGCTACTCATCCTCCGAGCTATCAGCTCTCCACCCGCGGCGTTAGGATGCAGGTTATCCCCGGTATAGACGCTCAGGTTGTAGAGATTCAGTCCGCTTTCAGCAAACAAATCGCAGACGGGCACGCTGAACAATGAGCACACCTCTTTGATGGCCTGAACGTACTGCGGCAGGGTAAATCCGGCCGAGTTCGCCGCCGGATAAACTGGCTGGCTTTCAAATGCACCACGTTTCATCGGCGTGCTGAACATCACTCGTACCGTTGGTTTCAGGGTATAGATTTTGTTCAATACGAAGAACACGTCGTAATAAAACGATTTAACCGTCGTATCGTCATAATCCGCCCTAGCGTCTGCAATTGTCCCGAGCCGGCGATTTCCCCCATAATCGTTCGTCCCTCCCAGAATCGAAATGAAATCCATCGCATCAATAGTGGTGGCGTTGAGTGAATCAGCCATCGTTCTGACTCCCTGACCTGGTACGCCATAATTGGCAATCTGGCGCATACCAGTCCGGGATAGTAGTGGCGCAATGTAATTCCCCGTGTTTGTTATGCTGTCACCAAGGAATCCGATCCCCTTTCCCTGCCAGGGCAATTCCTGCCCCTGCCCACCGAAAGGAACATATCCAGCAGGAACAGCCTGACCAGGTGAAACCATCAGGCTGTTCAAGCGTGTCAGGTTGTAGACCTGGAACCGAACAAAATATGCATTACCAGGAACAGCATAAGGCGTATTTGCGACCAGATTCTGGAAGCCGCTGAGGAATGTACCATCAAGCCCGTAGAACGCTCCTCCCCCAGAACCATATGTCGACACGAACCAGTCACCAGGAGTGACCATCATTTTCGGTGTTGCGAAATACCCCGCTGAAGATGTCAACCCGCCGGTCTGATAAGAAACACCCGTATCTGTCAGGGCGAGTTCACTGTTATAGAGATTCACCGACACTTTTTGCAGGGACAGTGCGACCGAGCGCGCTACAGTCAGCGATTTTGTATCAACGTAAGTTGACGTCGGCGAACCAAACGACATGTAGCTCGCAGGGAGTGCTGAGCCTTCAACCATCATCAGTGTGTTTTTTGCTGAAAGACCGTATACCTGAAACCGGACATAAACCGCACCAGATGGCGTGGTAAAAACGGTTCCGGCAGCAATAGTGGTGTTCAAAATTTTGGTTTTGTTGATATCAAAATAGACAACCACACCTGATGCACTGCTTGCGATGTATTGCGTGTTAGGTTTTACCGGGATAAATGGCGTGACAAAATATCCGGATGCCACATAGGGCGCTCCAGTAGTCGCCAGCGCATAATTATCCAGCGCAACATCCTTGTTGAACATATTGCGTATGGCGGCCAGAGTACCGTCCGCAATTCCCCAGCTGATTGACTGGGTGATTGCCGTTGCCTCTGCAGTTGTCAGCGCGCCAAACCCCACATAGGATGACGGCAGAGAGGTTCCGCGAACAACCATCAGACTTTCTTTACCCGATAGCGGCGTGCTCTGGAAACGCAGGTAATAGGAACCAGTCGGAACGGTAAAGGTCGTTGCAGCAGCGACAGTGATATTTGACGTTTTGCTCAGGTCAGGATCATAGAAGCATAATACCTGCGTACCAGATGAGAGGATGTAACTCTCTCCGGGAAGGACCGGGATATAGTCAGTAACAAAATAGCTGGCATTTGCCGTCAGACTGCCGTTAGTCGAGAGCGCATATCCGTCGTTAGCCCGGTTTTTATCAAAAAGATTCCTAACCAGAGCGTTTGCACGTGAGCTGATATCAATTGCCTGCGCGAGGGCGACTCGTTTTGCGGTGAAGGGGTCGACCAGACCGGCCCCAATGTAACCAGCAGGAAGAGAAGTGCCTTTAATTAGCATCTGTCCGGATTTGCCGGTGCTCAGCGTCTGCGAGAACCGGATATAACGAGTTCTGGCTGGCGTGGTAAATGCAGCACCCGCAGTGGTGCCTGCAACATAGGAAATGAAGCTGCCCTGTAAATCATAAAATGCCAGTTGTGACACATTCACAGCGAAAACATACTGCGTACCCTCGAGCGCGGGTATCATATCACTCGCAAAGTACGCCGCATTTGCGACCAGCGAACCGGTAGTGCCAACCGCAAAACCATCCATAGTCCGCTCTTTGTCGAAATAGTTAATGACCAGTGAGCCGCGCCCTACATCAGAATAAATCTGCCCAGTCACAGCACTGACGGAATCCAGATATGACTGAGACGGCATCTGCCGCCCGGTAGGCTGCAGCGTCCCGCCGTTGTTGATTACCTCAACAGCCAGCGCGCTATCATCCGGGCTACGGTAATACGTGGTTGAGCCCTCCGGGATATTGGCAATATCCGCCTGCGCCGCCGCCAGCGTCTGGTATTGCTTACTGAGCGGGATCAGGTTCTTCCTGACCTCATCGTTTTTCACCATCATCTGGCGCCAGGTATCCAGCGGCTCCCCGCCGCGGTCGGGCACCGTTTCCGCCGGGCCACTCACCAACCGATCGGCCCGCTTAACGTTTTCCAGGAAAATATCGGGGTCTGTTGTCTGCCCCACGGGTGGAACATAGGCCATGTTTTTACTCCAAAAAAGGCACTTCGCCTAAACGAGGGTTTAAGCGAAAAAAGTTAATCGGGGATTTAAAGGGGTTTTAAGCGACGTTGCCGGGATAGATAGCGTCGTCGTACTGATAGAAAATCTCGGAATATTGCCGGGCAGTTAACGAGCAGGTACCGTCTGACGGCGATCCTATTTCGTCAAAAATGGCATCGTAATAACTGCGTGTGGAGCTGCAGAAAATGAGCCGCGGTGGTTCGATGCACGGATCGTCAAGCAGGATATCGTCAAAGGCTGGCTGCCACGGTACCGTAAGTTCATAATCTCCTACCCGCGTGGCCACCAGCAGCCCTGATGCGGACCCGTCCTGATAACGTAAAAGCGCCCGTGGATTTTCAAACGACCAGTCGAGCGGCTCTGTCACCAAAAACGTTGTCTGTCCGCCACCGGTGGACATATCGACGACAAGAGTGCTCACTGTGTTATTACCCGGAATATCATCGGTGAGCAGGATGCGATCGCCGAACTGATAAACGAGTGCTTCAAGCTCTGTACTGGTCGAGTGCCCAAGCCGCTGATGCAGATATTTCATCAGTCGCCGCATGCCAATTCGATATGCACGGTTTGGATCCAGAACGCCATCAAGCGTATATTTCTCAACTTTCCTCGGCGTTGGGTTGTTCGGCGTCCGGCATTGCACCGTTTCCTCCGCCCACGTCGTGGCATTGATATACGTCACATCGACGCCATCGTAATCATCAGCCGACGGCGCAGAAAACGTGGTTTGCAGCTCCTCTGTCATTTCATGAGGGCTGATAATACCGGACCAGTTTTTGACCCCTTCCCGGCCAACCGATGCCAGCCCGTCACTCAGCAGGAAATACGATTTCCCCGCATTGGCGATTTTTTGCAGCATTTCGAGTGATGAAATACTGTCGCCAGTGGCGTAGTCAAAATACTCGCTACCTGGCGTCCAGTAGGTGGATTCCAGCACATCAATCGCCTCGGCATCCATTGCCAGCCCCAGAGAGCGCCCTACGTGATAAAGAGCACCTGAGATGCTCCGCGCTGCACCGGTCTCATAAATACGCGTACCAACCACGTTAACGCGCCGGTCTGATTGTGCTGCCAGCACGCCGCCGGTTTCAACCGTGGCCGCCATAAGCGTCACACCAGCATAGGATAACGGCCGCGCCAGCAACCGACCCCGGAGAGCATGCCAGAACATCGAATCCCTGGCGTTGTTCGAACCCTGCTCGTTACGCCGGCGGCAGCGGACTTCTACCAGGCCCGGCACGTCAAGATTAAACCGCTCAGTAAAACCCAGACCATTGACGTTCTGCAGGGCATAGACCCCCTGTTTACTCGTCCAGCCGGAGCCTGACCCATATACACGGTACTGAATTTCCCACTCGCAATGACGGATCCGTTTTTTCCCTTTGCTGTCGAACCCACAAATGCCAGACGGAAACGAGAAATTCACCTCGAAAGCGTCCACCACTTCATTTTCCGGGCAGACAAGGAACGGCCCCATCCAGGTGTTATTGTCATTGATGCCGGTAGCCGCATAGTCGATCATCGTGCGCGGTGAAAAACCGGGCCAGTATGCATCAACGGTGCCATCAATTATCCGCTGAACAGTTGCCGTCGTGCCGTCGGCTTCTGCAATGCGGTATTCGTTACCGCGATGTGACAGCGCCAGCCGTTGCGTCCCTTCAGGGATACCTGAGAAAGCAGCCCCGGCGGCGCTACCATAGGCCAGGGTGACATTTGCTGTACTCGCCGGCGTACCGCCACTGGATGCCGTGCCAGCGGTAAATTCCGGCATATCACCAAAAACGGAAACCGGAAGCGATGATGTTGTGATAGAACCACCGCGCCATGGACTCGATATCTCAACAATGCGCACCACCCCGCCATCATCATGAGCGATGAGGCCGGAACCAGTGATCCCTTCGTTAATCGCTGACAGCAACCCGGACATAGTGCCGTAGTTTGCCACGAGCGAGATCGTGTATGTGGCCCCCTGCCAGGCCAGGGTAAACGTCTGGCCTGTTACTGAGAAATCGTAGGTCGTCGGCGCTGCATTCCCGCGCAACACTGCGGCAGTTCCACCCACGCCCGGCACAGCGGCCTGACCCGGAGTGTAAGTGGCTATGAACAGGTCATATTCCGATCCGTTGATTTCCAGGGTTACCGGCATTCCAGTTGATGGGTTGAGCTCCATGAGGGTGTCGCTCGCCAGCACACTAAACCCTGATGAGGTAGAAACAGCAAAGTTGGCCGGGGCGATTATCGTCACCAGCGCGCCTTCCACCCAGGATTCGGGTAATGCATCCTCTTCATCGTCATTGTTGTCGTCATGAAGACCAGAAAACGTTACCGATGCTCCAGAAACTGTCATGCTGTCCGCGGTGATATCCGTGGAATCAGGCGACGTCTGGGCCATATCAAGCCCGCTACCGCTGGACGTGCCGCCAACTTCGGTAGAGTTAAACCAGTTTTCACTGCGATGATCACCGGAAACATCCGCACCCGGCGGGAAAACGTTATAGGAAAATTTGGTGCCAAGAGAGGTTGCGGGGCTTGACCCAACGCGGATATCGCCGTTGGTAAACGCGATATCCCCAACCCCCAGGCAAATCAGCATTTCAACGATCATTCTGGTCGGGTCGTTTGGGTCAAACCGCGTAACTGGCTGCACCACGTAATCAGGGTAAATGCGATAGCGGCCAAACAGCTCGCGGATGGGATCGCCGAGTTTGGCGGTGTTTGCCTTTGCAGGGTTTAAATCGAGTCCGAGGCCATTTGTCGATGAATAACCGCCACCCTTATCCATCGTGGACATCATGTAAATGGAGTAGGCAGCAGAAGCAACCGCAACCGCAACAGCTGCCCAGGCGGCTATTTCAAGTCCAGTACCGTAGGGAACGGGAAACATTTTAACGTCGCTTTCTGGCTTTAAAAGGCACAAGGGCCACTCATTCGGAGGCAGGGGTTTACCATTTAATTCAACGGCGATCGGGTGTTTGGTTGCTTTCGAGTATTCAGCAACGTTTTTCAACATCCAGTCGTGCAAAGTCAGCGTGCCATGTTCGTGTTTCTCCAGCGGCTCACCCGGCAGCCGGGAAGGGAAAATACGGATCGTCATCGCCAGAACTCCACCTTGATAAACCGACGCTTAAACCGCCATACGGGCATAAACGTTACGTTTGAACCGGGATTGCATTCCGCGACCTGCAGCTGATTGTCTAGCATCACCACCACTCCTACGTGGGTCACGATGGAGCCTGAATAACAAGCCACCCCTGCACCTTCGCAAGGTTCGCAGTGTTCGAGGTGAAGCATCAGTTTTCTTGCCTCGCGGTCGAGCCCCCCGTCGTCTTTTGTGACGCCGGCGAAGTCTGGCCATTCAGAAAGCCCCAGATCCCGCCGTATTTCATTCACGATGCCAAAACAGTCAAGTTCAGGGTAAGCGCGTCCCCCCTTCAGCCAGGTGACTGAACGGTATTTATCAGGATTGAACATTGAGGAACCTCAATTCATGTAACGTAGACCGGGGAATTCATTAAGGGTGTAGCGGAAGCGTGGCCAGGCAGTGTCGAGTACATTTATGTAACCCGCGGTGATTTGCGCCTGTATTGCCGTCCATGAACCCGATTTAATCGCAAGGGTGTAGGGAACCGTCGCTGGCGCACTCAGGTCCGTTGAAATGTACTGGCGATATGTCAGCGAGGCGTTATCCAGATTGCTGAGCGCGTTACGTATAGACGTACTCACTTCGCCATCGATATTGCTTATAGCGAACTGCAAATCCTGGGTGCCGTCGCTATTTCTGGCAGGCAGGGCAATATCAATTGCTGCAGCAGAAAAGGTGATGACATCACCATTTTCAACTATTGCCGTAACATCCTCATAGCCTTCACAGAAAAAGTAGACTGTAGAGCCAATATTAATTTGCAGAGTTCCAATGATGACTTCCGAACCGTTGTTGGCATAAAGCCGATCAAGAATCCTCATGCTTCGGCCACTCCTTATTAAGCGCAATATCAAGCAATGAACTACCTACAATCCACTCAGGGTAATTTCCCCAAGGCGCAGGCATAAGCGGTCGTTCCCACAGTTCCAGCGTGGCGGAATAACGCCAGTAGATTGGTGCCACCAGCACCGGCCCTTGATAGATATCCGTAAAGCGGCATTTGTAGAACTTTACGCCTGCGGGGGTCTGTAACTTCATCATGAACCAGGCCGCACCATCGGAAAGAGCATCCCGGAACCATGATTCAAACGCCAGACCCTGAGCGTCAGTCTCCATAAACCAGGCAACGGTCGCCTGAGTTGGGGTTGATGTATACGCCCGACGCTGCCGCGCGCGACCGGTAATCTTTTCTGTACGCTTCAGGGGGCTAACCGGCTGGAATCCGTACCCTTCCTGTAATGGCATAGGGAGGCTGTCATGTGGGTAGTAGATATCAGTCATACAGTCTCCCGGTAAAGTACCTTGAATAAAATTTCACCATTAGCCTCAGGAGGTTATTCATTTCAGAATAAAGCACGATGGAATCCAAGAACGCTCAGATTTTTGGTTCATATTAACGAAGATAAAAAACTTATTAAATCGACACAAACACACAAGGCGATATATTTATCAACTCATCTCAAGAGTTAAAAAAAAATCAAAAATGCAGCATTATCAATCTATTGATGTCATTGTCTTTAATGTGAGCTAACATTGTTTCGGCACAGGACCACATCAAAATAAAAAAGGGCGATGTGCCGGCAGGCAATATACGTCAATGTGACTGTTTGTTTAAAAGTAACTCCTGAAGAAGAAGCACAATAGAAACAAAAATCAAAACCCCACAAAAAACAATTTTTGCAAAATCATAGTTAAACACGGTTGTAAGCGTATCATTATTATATAAGTGATTATGCCTATAGGAATAAGTCGTGTAGATGTCATCGCATATTTCAAGAATTCCACCGATTATCAAAACAAGCCAAAGAAATGAAAACTTCACTCGGACCTCCTTACGTTTACGTCTTCTATTGAAGATAAGTCCGCCAATAAAAAGAGGAATCATAAAAGCTATGAAGTCTTTAAATGTAAATGTTAACAACGCTTCCATTAATAAGATCCTTGTGTTTTCTTGCACCTACTCAGATTGTTAGACTTACCTACCTAATCAAGTCTCAGCTAATGCAGTTTAGCTTACCTAGGACCGTGTCGTGTATAGTTTCCTTTTAGAGCGTTGCCAAAAGCCCCTTGTGGCATGGTAACCTCCTTTGTGAGTTCACCTTTTAACTGCCTGGAAAGCTGTCGATTATTCTGATTGATTGTAGCGCTCAACTGCTCCGGAGTAATACCCTGGAGATGAAACTCCTGATTAATCGGCGCGTGTACAGTTGTTTGCCTACGGTTATCGCTGTTAACGTTCTGAACACCCGTACCAAACCCTGTGCGCCCCAGAGTTGCATCAAGCGGTTGGCCATTTCGAAGTGCCTCAAGCTGAGACACGCCGATCCGGTTCGTTGACGCCTGGTCAAAGACATACTCGCCTTTGTGGACTATGCCGGCTGGCTGATATTTACCGCCGGGACCGGTATAACCACCGGAAGCGAAGCCAACGGCTCCGATTGACTGGATGTTTGAGACGATACTGGCTGTCTGTGCGGCAATAGATGCCATAGCGATAATGTTGGCCGGGTATGGCGCGCTAACTGCGCCGCTTGCTATCGCCTGCTGGATTTTCACCATAGAATCGGCAATCGCAAATGCTTTGCTCGCAGCAAACGCCACTTTGTACATGGCAGACTGTTCACCAAACCCGACGCGCATTATCTCAGCCGTACTATCAAACAAAGACTGCGTTGCCGCAGAGATGATTGTGTTTTTCTGGGCCTCAATAACCTGGTTTGCATCCGCAGCACGCTGGCGAATTTCCGTCATTCTGGCTTCGCCTTCAGCGGTTATTTCACCCGCCCTTGCATATCCCTCCTCCTGCGCCGTTAACCACCGCTGCAGATCCTGTTGAGCCCGGTCATATTCATTAATCTGCCCCTGCATCCCATCAAAAGTTCCCGACAACCTGCCGCCAGTCGGGGTCAGATTACCCACAACACTTCGGACCGTAGAAGGTAATTGCATGTCAGTATTTTGGTAGATGTTTGTGCGAGTCTTTTCAAATTCGCCAGGCTTAAGCTGTCCCGTAGCTTTCGCTTTTTTCAGAAGTTCAAGACGAGTCAGTAGCAGATCATTTGTTTGCTCATCCTTCGACTTAACCTGCTCCTGCATCTTCCGATAATCGTCCAGGGTTTTTACGGAGTTTTGTAGTGCCTCCTGCTGCTTATACGCCTGCAGGATTTCATCAGAACGTGAAAGGAGTGACTTCTGGTCAGCTGTGAGCTGTGTTTTAGACTTGAGGTCAGCGATCTGCTGTTCGAACTTAACCCGCGCCTCAGTTGCACTGTTCAGCTTGTCGCTGGCATCCAGTTGGGATTGCATAGCGGCGGTCTGCTGATTTATCTGGTCGAGCAGCCGGGTTGCTGCATCCTCGGTATAGGCTTTACCCTTTGGCTTTTTTGGTGCCTTTGGATCCTTATATATCTCGTTAATGCGGGAAACGTTTTTAGCGTATTGGTCCGCCGTGATAGCCCCCGACTTCAGGAATTCATTTTGCTGCTGGATCTTCTTTATGCGCAACTCTGCGTTGCTGAGGTATTGCTGGTTGGCGCGATCCGCCTCCTGCTGAGTTTTAATGCGTTTTTGTTCTGCTTTGTCGTGGTCTGACAATATTCCATTTAGTGTATCTTCAGCTGTGATTTGCGACTGAATGGCGTCCCTTTGCTTAAGCATTTCAGGAAGGTTGCTAAATCGAGCATTAAATCCATTCCAGAACCCACCTTCAGCCTGTCCTTTCTGCGCTTCCGCGATATTTTCGTTTAAGGTGGCTAACTTATCGGCGAGGGTTTGCTCACGCCCGACATTAAGCATGGCATCCCAAGCGCCTTTCGCGGTTTTACCCAGAGAGTCCCACGCGCTTTCAAGAAGACCTAAGTTTTCATGAATGTCACTTGCGCGTTGCTGCATGGTGTTGGCGTATGCATCAGTCGCGACACGTGCGGCCTCCTGCTGATTCCCTTCGTCCTGCAGGGCTTTAATCTGGTTGTAGGTTGCGAGCGTCAGGAAATGGTACTGGTCATTAAGTTTGATAATGGCCGCAACCGGATCAGTGGCAATCTCGTTGAAGTCGCCTACCAGCTTTTCAGTGGCGATACCAGTTGCGTCGCTGGTCTTAACAATGGCAGTAGTAACACGTTCGAGAGAGTCTCCCGCAACCTTACCGGATAACACCAACTGATTGAGTGTTGATGCGGCTTTGCCAGTGTTTGAGTCAGCAGCAATAGCAGCGCGAGCAGCTACATCGGCAAGTTGACCGGATGTTTTGCCTACCTGATTACCAGTTAAAACGAGGGATTTATAAAACTCATCCTGTTCCTGGGAGCCTTTGTAATATGCCAGACCAAGAATACCGACCGCTGCGGCCGCTAAAGTGAATGGGCTGATCAGGCCGGTGACGTAGCCGCCAACCCCCTTTATCGCCGGTCCAATGCCGCCGAACATGTCCTTTAGTTGGCCACCCTGCTGCATGAGTACCATAAACGGTGACTGCCCGGTGGACAGGCCAACAACGATATCCGTCATCTGAGCGGGGATCATGCGCATGGCATTAGCAGTTTGAGCTGCGGATTGTCCGGTTTTACCCAGTTGCGTTTGGGTTTTCTCCAATGCATCGCGGGACTCTGCAAGTTTGCTGTTCAGGCGCTCGTACGCCAGCGGTGACAGCATCCCGGTCGCTTTCGCGCTGTCCAACTGCCGCTGTTGTTCGTTCAGGCGCCGAAAAGCTTCTCCTACTGGGTCAATCTGAGCCTCAAGCCGACGCAGCGCGGCGACCTGATCGTCGTGGGCCTTTGCTGCCTCACGCTCTGCCTGAGCAGTTCCAGTTACCTCCCGGCGAGTCTCCTGCAGTTTTTTGCTGTAGACATCATATTGCGAAGCGTTAATTTTCCCTGTCTCAAAGGCTTTATTCAGTTCGCTTTGCTGCTGATCCAGATTGCGCAGCGCAGATGACAGTGGGTCAATTTTATCCAGCATCCTCTGAAATGCCTGGGCCTGCACTTCCTGCTGCGCGGCTGCTAATTCACCTGCCTTTTTAGCTTCCCGTTGAGCCTGAGCAACGCCGCTTAATTCCTCGGTAGTGGCGTTCAGCATCTTAGACAATGAGCGGAATTCCTCCTCGTCAATAAGCCCCTTATCGAAGTATTTTTTTAGCTCACTGAATCGAAGACCAACAATATTGATTGCCGCACCGACAGGATCTATGGCTGCTCGCAATTTATTGAGTGCTTCTTTTTCTTCATCGGTAGCTTTAGTTACTTTGAATATACTGGTTACAGCCTTATCACCAGACTGGGTCATTTTATCAAGAGCAACTGTTAGGCTATCGGCCTGCTTCTCTGCCCCGGAGCTGTCGAGAATAATCGCGAGACGGGATGTTTGTTCTGTCATTTACCTTTCTCCGGGCAATAAAAAACCCCGCAGGAGCGAGGTTAAAACTTTGTAGAAGTTTAAACTGGCCGAGTGTCTAAATCATTGTCGGTGAAATACTATCGCGGCGATGATCACTGCAAAAACCAAAATCACAGCCCCAGCAATAAACTTTATATTAACCCCAGCCAGTCTATCATCCGCTGCAGTGTTTTCATTCTGGTCTTTGACCTTAGAAGGGATAACATCGCTACCACAGTGCTTGCACTTCACAGCCTCCGAACTTATTAATTCGGCACAATAAGGGCATTTTGCGACGGTTGTGGATTGCTTGAATTTGTCTCCCACCAAAGTAATAATGATACCCGCAATGGCGACAAAACCTCCGAATATCATGTAGTTTTGTCTTGAGGACATTAACCCAAGATTATTAACTCTGTATCCATCACCTGTAGCTACTGTTACATCCATAAACAGCGCAAAAACAGCGAAGATCACACCGATTGTGATGGCTATATAACCAAGTATCTTCACACCCCTACCCCATAGAAAAACAGCCCAAATGATGGGCTGGAGTTATTAATTCGTATTAAAATTTCTCGTCAGCTTAAATGTAATTGACTGATTATTTGCATCCATAATATCCAGTACAGCCCCTTTATAACGTATAGTTTTGGACTCAGAAAGGTCGTACTCTACCTCATTAGAAAAAGCGGCTCGAGCCATCCCTCCTTGAAACTCTCTATAGCCAATATTAATTTTGTTTCCCACTTTTCCATTGTAGATAAGAGTTTGCTGGAAGGAGGATTGTTGCTCAGTCTGGAATTTTACTTTCGTAAATGGCTTGCCTGTATCACACTTAGTTCCACCATAAATAGTGACAATACAAATTTCGCCGTTCTTCATGAGCTGTATGCTTTGTGTAGGGTCGTTAACCATGAAGCGGTTAGGAACTACGGCACCTGAAGTTCTTTCTACGTTGGAGAAAAATTCAGATTTTGAATCCTCTCCAATCTTAACGTAGTCTCCTGCCGGGATCGTATAAACACCGATTGAGCCTATAACCACAGCCTGATTGAAATGAATTGCATCAATGCTAGCATCAATTCCCTGCCTAACCATATCCTCGCCAACGTAGGTTGTTGTTACTGTATTTAGCGGTGGAATACTGATTTGCTTTGTTTGAGGCACATAGTTACGAGCCGGCGTTGTACACCCTGTTAAAAGCATTGCCCCCAATGCCACTATCAATAATTTTTTCATTCCATGTTTCCCTTGATTGCAATCAGAAACATCCTAACACATGACTCCGAGAGGGCAATGCTACGACTATTTGGTATTGTCCCGTCTCTTTTGCTCCCTCGCCCACTCATTGCGCCAAGCATCATCGAGAGCAAGTATCGCCGCGTCAAACTCGGTACGATCAATCAGAATGGAACGTGAAACCAGATAGCGGTCTATATCTCTCAGGGACAACGGAAGCGGCACACCAGCCATTCCGGCATACTGCCTGCCGCGCGATATCATGGCGTAAGCGTTAAGGATTTCCCCAATGACCGCGTCGATTTCAGGCTCAGGGATTGGCGGGAGATTTAGCTTCTCCCGCCGCCACTTTGCTTTTTCGCCCTGTTCTCCGCCGAACTCTTTCAGCCATTGCTGCGCTTCGAGGGCTTTTTTACGGTTTCCTGAGTCTGCTGCTCTTTACCCTGAGCAATATTTGCAGCCTCGGCCAGTATCCGCCAGTACAGTTCAGGGCGCTGCTTCAGCATGACAATCCCAATTTCTGGTGTGTAGTCGATAGCGACTTCAGCGCCATCCACCAGCTGGCCCACACCTTCCCAACCTTTCAGCAGAAACCGGGCGACATTATCGATCAACAAGTCATCAACAGAGTCGATTTCGCCCACGCTGGCGAGGTTAAAATCCGTTGTCCCTACCTGGTAGCCTGCATCCATCTTATCGATATGGCGGCGCACCAAAGCATTGCGAGAGCGATATTCTGGACTCTCACTGCTGGCCACCAGCAGGCGAAGTTTGAACAGCGATTCTTCTTCTGGGGTAAATTTCTTCTTGCTGCCTTCTGGCTTCTTGAAAGGGAAAAACCAGCGTTCGCCGTTCAGGTCAATTTGGGTGGAAATAATCAGCATAAAGGCTCCATAAAAAGCCCGAACCGCGATGTGCTGCGGGACGGGTCAGGGAAATTAAGGGGCAGTGACGGTAATTGCAGAGGTTGCGGTAAAGGTCCGCACTTTGCCGGTAATGGTCGCGGTACCAGCAGCATTGCGCGTGACCTGCGCCGTTTTCTGGCCGGTTGAAGCCACGCTGGCAATCGCCGGATCCGAAGACGTCCATTCAACCGTGTCGCTGGAGTCTGCTGGGGTTAATGTGGCGGTCAGGTTAACAGTTGAGCCAATCGCACCAGATGATGTGAGTGGCGCTACGCTGATGGCCGTAGCAGCTACTTTCGGCGCTCGCGTAATCGTAGGCGGCGTATTGGCTGCCGTGATATCGAGTTGAACCTGGACAATGTCAGTGCTGCCAGCATCTGGCCAGTCGCCGGAAATCTGCACTTCCGGGAAGTCGAAGGTATAAGCGCCTTCAGCATTCTCCAGCGTGAAGCTAAACGGCACCGTTTCACCAGTGAACGTTTTCTTATAAAGCTCCCACGCAGCTTTTGACCACGACAGAGTCACCTGGCCGGATGGTGTGAAGGTGGTAGGAATGTTTGCGCCGGCGAACGCAGAACCGGTACCGATACAACGCTGGGTCTGCATATTGTTGTCAAACTGGATGTTGAAGGTATCGACGCAGAACCCGGTACCGCCATCAACGCCATTCAGTCGGATATTCGTAACTTCCTTAAATGAGTATCGCAGCGCCCCGGCGGCATCCACTGGCGAGGTGAAATAGCTGGTATCGTCGCCTTTCGTTTCCCAGTCCAGACCAGCAAACGTGACCGTAGCCGTGATATCGCCATCATTCGGGATTTCGATCTGCAGGGTTGCGACCTGACAGCCGCGGGCAATCTGCGCAATGCCCACATCTTCAGCGTAGGACGCTACTGAGAACGTAATGCGACTGTTACCCATTGTGAGCACATTGTTCAGCCATTCAGCACCAAAGCAGCTCGCCAGAAAAGCATCGTGCTGGTTCCAGCGGAATTTGGTGCCAACATCGCCGCCAACATCAATAGTTCCGCGTGACACGCCTTGCGCCATTCGGTCACCGCCGATTTCGTCGTTGTCGTTGGTGTTCTGGGTTGGAGCAAGGCCGAATGACGCACGCCGAAGCAGATCCCAAACGCCAACGGTAGGTGTAACACCCGGGGTGGTTTCGCGAATAAACGCGGTAACTACTTTTGCGCCTGAACTCACAGGAGCCTCCTGTTATTGTGCGCTACATAGCGCGATAGGGAATTTGAAGGTTTATCTGGGACCAGCCGTCGGCCTCGCCCGCCGGGACCGCTGATACAGCGAAGTAACTCAGTCGCCCGTCATTCTGAAATTCGAAGTGCTGCGTAAGCTGGTCTGCGGTTTGAGATATCAGCAGCGTGCCGGAACCGACCGGAACAAATAGCTGAATGATGAGTACACCGGTTCGATGGACTACCGGCCCGGCCCCGATTTCGTTGGCTCCCGCCTGCCCTGAAATATTGGTGAAGCGTGCCCAGATATCGCGGCCGCTCGGGTCAAATATCGGCCCGTTGGGATAGTCCACCGCATCGGAGGCAATAGCTGTTTGCGCCGTCATTCGTGAAATGACAGCGTTTCTGATTTCTGTAAGGGTCATTTGTAGGCCTGAATCACACCATTAAACGAGACGGCATAGACGCCTGTCGGCGCCTGCGTTGAGTGACCATTCTCCAGCGGCACGGAATATGGGAGGTTTGACTGGATATACAACACCGAATAGGCCGGAGCCTGGTCAATGATATTTTTGCCGTTGAGAAATGTCATCGTGCCCCGCGGATCCGGCTCAGTTGGCACTGAGTAATCCGGAGAACCAAGGCTGACGAAATGCGAAGCCCTGAACGTGCCTGCGCGGTATTCCGCCGGGCGCCGGATATCCATGCTGTCGTTGACTCGGACTTTCTTCCTTAGCCGTCCGGTTTTCGTCAGGTTCGCAGGATCGGCATAGAGAGACTCATTCCAATCACCCACCGCTTTGTTGTACTGAACAGCGGTGGCATTGATAGCCCAGAGCTCAGGGTTACCAACGGGAGACCGTTGCACGATTTCGTTCAGCAACTGAATAGCGATCGTTCTCTGGCGAAGTTTGACATCTTCGGCCACCAGCCCCGCGAATGCTGCCGGGTCAATATTCCAGCCTTTAGCCATATCACGCCCTTCGCAGTTGAATGGAGTACGCAGCTCCGGCAGAATCTGCGGCAGCCGTTATAACCTCGTAGCGCTGGAGCGTTCCAGTAATCGGATCCGGTGCAGTGATAAAGTGCCCGACTGCTGGCTTATCATTCACCTCGTTAACCAGGGCGGTTAATTTCAGGTCACCATGCAGGATGTTAACGCCATCGATACGGCGGAGTTTGTAACGGGCCAGCACTCCGCGCCCCGAATAGGTCACCAGCGTTTCGCTGCCGGTTTCCGTGACCGGATCCCATACGCCACGAACGGTGTAACTGCCGGTGAAATCTTTTACGGCATCCTGCAGGTCGGTATCGAACGCCGCGGCAACTTCGGTTTGCAACTCGTCACGAATGCCCATTGTTTTCACCGCCGCCCTGACGAAAATTAACGGTCACAGTACCGTGAAGGTGACGGGTGTAGATATCACCATTTCGTTTAGCCCGGAGTGGATGAGGTACAAACTCAACATCGCCCTTTGCCGGGTTTGCGTAAACGACATGGCTGATCGGGTTTCCATTCACAAACACATCGCGAGGACCAAGCCCGTCACTGGCATAATGTACATCTGGATTTTGCATATCATCCCCTTACCACCCGCACCTGAGACTGACTAAAGCCATAGGGCTTTAGCATTGCAAGCGCCAGCTGCAGATCAGAATCAAGCAATGCCGAGCTGTTGGTAGCTAGTTCTGCGAAGGTCTTCGAAACGCTGACATCATCGGCATCCACCGTCTTACTCAGCAACACACCAGAATCGGTTTTCTGCTGATAAAGGCCACCATTCGAGGCCGCTAGCGCTGCATAGGCGCCAGCCTGCTTAACATCGTCAGGAATGATGGTTTCGTGAGTTGCCTTATCGCATGGCAGTTTCAGGTTGAGTCCATTCATCCAGGTGTTAGCCATCAGCACAGATTTGGCTTTTTTGCTTTCATCCGTCCAGGTGGCGCCCAGAATAGAATCGACGACGTCTACGGTGATGAACGTAATCATGCTCACTCCGTTTCTTTCCAGCCGTGCGCCTTCCAGTTCTCCACTTCATCAGGGTGAACGTTGGCGGTATTGGGCGCACCCGGGAATGCCGGGAAATCGGTAACCATCGCCACCAGCTGCGGTGTGGTCGATACGGGTACGTTGTCATCCGCCTGCGTAGACGAAGTTTGCTCAGCAGCTCGTTGGGCGCGCTGCTCTTTTGTTAATCCGGCCATCAGCCCTCCAATAAAAAAAGGGGCCGAAGCCCCTGTTTATCAGCCCAGCAACAACGCTGAGTGCGCGGACTTAACTGCCGCTACGCCCCAGGACAAACCGACTTCGTAACGCACCTGGCGATACTGGCGGTACAGTGCTACCTGGTAAGTGATGCCAGATACGGGGTCAGTAACGTTCATTACATCATCCGCCGTATCGCCGCCCTGCGGCATTGCCGGGGTTCGGGATGCAAGCAGGAATGCATTGCGATCAAACGCCATGTTTGCGGTGTAGGCGTCACCAGCGGTAATAGCGGTGTTGTCGGCCAGTGCCTGACGTAAGCCAGGAGCAGCCAGGGTGATTGCTGTGGCCGTCGCAGCAGCAACAAGGTATTTATTGCTATCCCCGTCAAACGTCACGATGTCACCCGCTGCAAAAGCACCTGTGCCGGTATCAATCGCAATAAGAATATCGCCTTCAGCTTTTGCTCCATTCACCAGGTATCCGGCAGCCGGAGATGCAGCGCGTTTCTTAACATGCGCGGATTCGTGGATGTTGAATCCTTCCAGTCGCCCCACGATACCTTCGCGCAGAAGCGCATCAGTACCGGACTCGTTTACTTTGAACAGAACAGACTGTTTACCGCGGAGGTTTGCGATAGCCGAAGAACCGAGAACCATCTGCAGATCAGTTGTCGGCGAACCGTTGTCAGAGAGAACCTGGCGCGCATTTGCCGCATCCGACAAATCACCTGCAATACCGAAAGGAGCGGTGCCGGCCGTACCAACAGCACGAGAGGATGCGAAATACAGAGCCGCGAGATCTGCATCCATCTCATTAGCCAGCGCGCGAAAAGCCTGCTTAAACTGATCAGCAAGAATGGTGTTGTATGTCCCTGCGGGCCCCAGCGCCAGTTGTTCCTCACCGTTCCATTTGACCGGAGCCATTTTGGATTTAGTGATTTTGACATCAACGGTGCCGATCGTCTGGTCGCCGTCATTCGGCGCCGTGGCTCCCGGCGTAATATCGACAGTAGTTGCCGCTGGCGCAACAGGAGCGGTTACTGTCTGGTCTTTCGCCGCCGCATCAGCTTTGGCATTGCGCGATACGGCCGGGATAAAACCGACCTGCTCGCGAGATACGGTATCCAGAGCCGTAAAGATAGTCGGGATCAACCCGGTAAGCGTGTTAGCCATGTGCAAGGTTTCCTTGGAGATTAAGATTTAGGGTTGGTTGAGCTATCCAGCTCTGGCACCAGCTGCCATCCGACCGCTGGCAAAGAATTAATCGACGATGGTGATACCGTCTTTGAGAGTTGATTGCTGATCTGTCGGGCTCAAACTGGTAAAGGCATCGCGTTTCATCGTTTTCTGCCCGAGTGAATGCTGAGACTGGCGAGAGCCACCTCCCTGGTTGCCGCTGGCCTTCAGGATGTGATCTTTCTGAGGGTACTGTTCCACCAGGAACTCCAGCGCCTCATCAAAGGCCGCCAGTTCGCCCGGTTTAGAGCGGGAATAAATTTTGTTGCCGGAGCCGTCATAGGCAACCACTTTACCGTCCTCAACTTTGAACGACTGACCAAAGCGTGCCTGAAGCATGTCGGAGGGGATCGCGACTTTATCTGTGATGAATTTTGAGCCAGAAAACCGGCCGCCGATCATTTCCTGATAGAGTTGTGATTCTAGCTTGTCGCCGCGCTGGTTCGCCTCATCAAGCTGAGACTGGAACGATTTGGTGATATCAGCTTTCACCTGGTCAACAGCACCTGCGTCGATCAGCTTTTTCTGGTCGATTTTAGTCATCATGTCGAGCGCTTCGAGAGCCTTAGTCGGGTCACCGATTTTGGCAAATTTAGCCAGGTTGGCTTCGGCAGCTTCTTTGGCTTCACGATGAGATTTTGCCTCACCATTCAGGGCTGAAATTTTCCCCACCGCCTGGACGGCATCAAAACCGACCTCCTGGCCGTCGTCGTGGACGTAGACGGGCAGACCGCTCGCGTCAATTTCTGCATACTGCTTGCCGTTTACTTCTGCTGTCTTCAGTTTCATGTTGGTACCTTTTCATGGTCATCCGACCGTTGCACCGCTCACCATCCGGATTGCGGCAATAAAAAAGGCCGCCCGAAGGCAGCCTGTGAATGAATATTGATGATTAAAATCCGGTGCTTCTGAATGCCTGACCGTCACGTTCCCGTAATTGTTCCAGCGTCAGCCATTCGCCCCTGTCGCTGTAGAACTCATCAGGGGACATACCACCATCACGAATCAGCCGGGCGCGAGTTACGCCGACAATTTGAGACTGCCGGGTAAACGACTGCCGCGAGAACCAGCCCTGATAATCGGTATCCGAAGGCACCTGCCCGTCCATGCTGGCGCGCGAGCTATCTGATATTTGCCCTACAGCAATACCCAGCTCATCAGACGATTTCAGGATGTAGGTTTCGACGCTGCGACAGCAGAAATGGATTTTTCCGGGTCCCTGCAGATATGGCACCTTATGGCCGATCGGCTTGTTATCCAGGGTGTACTTGAGGCGGTCGCGAATCCGACAGTCTTTTGATGTCCGGTTATCCAAAGTAGATAACCACTGCTTACCCTTCAAAATGTCATCGTTCGCATCTGCAAAGCTTTTCCTGGCCGTCGAAGCAAGATGCCCCACAGCCGTTTTTGCAATACTGCCGGCATTGGTGCGGCTCATCTGCAGCGCGCCATCCTGATAACCGCGGTTAGCGTGGCCGCGAACTTTACGCGCAATCTGTTCCGTTGTATCGCCCAGCAGGAAACCCTGCCGAACGGTATTGGTGATGCGCGTCATGCGATCGGCTTCAAGGCTGCTCGCCCACTCGCTCAGTAACCGCCCCTGAAAAGGCCTGGCCATTGCCGCTGCATAAACGGCGTCCGGGGAAATACCCGACAGTGGATGAAGCGCCAGCACGTCATCGGGGATCGCAAACTGAAACAGGCTTAACTGGAATCCGGCCTCATGCTGCGCCAGTTCCTGCAGCTCGCCGGCGAGGCTTTCGCTCATCGACTGCACCACATCACGATTTAGCGCCCTGACGCTGACCAGAAGAGATTCCAGCCTCGACACCGTGAAACTTTCCGCATCGAGGGTATCCATCGCCACCAGCAGCCTGGCCGTCAGCTCTGCATCGCTGTCATTCAGGATTTTTATCATCCTGTTCGCGACGCCGGTGCTGTACTGACTCACCCAAATCGCGTGAGCCAGGCTTTCATCACTGAGTTTTTCATTCGCCGTTTCCATCTCAACCACCTGGATTATTCAGACCGCCGGCAAGCGTCACCTGCTGGTTCCTCAGTTCGTCGATTACCTCTTCCGGTTTCGCGTCCGGGTCGATGAATTTCAGCGCCTGCAGCACGCGAACCGCATCAATCTGGCGAATATCACCCCCCTGCCGAAGTGACTGAACCGCCGTCGCCGTCGCAGAGTCGAATGTCTGTGCCGAAACATCCAGCTCGGTACGCACATCGACATTACCGCCCTCTTTTTCACCCAGCCATTCCGCCATGATCTGCAGAATGTTATCGAGCGCATCCTCCAGTGAGCTCGCCATCGTATAGAGAGGGGAATTCTCCTGCATGTGCTCTTCATGCGTCTGGTCATCAGATTTGGTTGATGTGTTTTCAGCGCGCAGCAACTTTGCCCCGGCCTGACGCATCTGGTTTTCCAGGTCTTCCAGTGAGATTTTCCCGGCACTAATGGCCGCGCCAGTATGCTCAACATATTCCAGGCCCTGCCGCTCGCGGTCTTCGAAACGAGTCGCAGTAGAAGAGCCGATCGTTAACGTTTCATTATCGGCAAGACCGTAAGCCACCAGCAGCGGCACACGCGCAACATGCAGGATGTTGTCTTGCTCGCTCTGGCTCTGCCAGTGCTTGATGTTCAGCAATGCCAGGTTCAGCAACGGCGGAGAGCCGCGCATAAATCCTGTTCGCTTCGTGTAGAGTGTCACCAGGGGAATATCATCACGGCTGGTTTCCCACTTCTCGTAAATTTGCCACTGACTTTCGCCGTTATCACCCTTGTTACGACGATAAATTTCGACTTTGCGGGGCATGATATGGCGAATTTGCTCTACCTTTGTCTGCCCGTAATCAGCGCCATCGACAACGATCACCTCTTTAATACGCAGGTCGGTCAGTACCACCTTCCCTTTGTCCACTTTTGACTTCCAGCCGATAACCTGGCGGGGATTGAGCATCGTGGCATATGGGCGGGAGCCTGCTGCTTTTTCGTCGGCCTTTGTTTTTACCGCCTCCGGGTCAATCTTCGGGAAATCCACCAGCGCATGCACCAGACCATACTGAAATCCGATACTGAAAAATTGCTGTGCCCAGACATCGATCCGGTTTCCTTCCATATCAATATCGGGCGCCAACTCCTGTATTGTTTCAGGCGTGTCTTCACTCAGAACCGTCGGCTCAGCAAATACCCGCCCAATATTCTGTTTAATGGCCTCTTCATAGGCCGGGAGAAGCGTTGCTGTTGCTATACGCTCTTTATAGCTGTCGGGATCCTCGTTAGGCCACTTGGGGAGATACGTCGCACCTTGGCGACGCATTTCGAGCGTGCCGCCCATCAACGCATCGTTGATATCCCACGCCTCTATCATGTCGTTGTAATCGAGATTGGGTGTTGAAATATCTGGCATGGTTTTACATCCGAAGTGGTGTTGATTTGCCTGTCGGTTTGATGATCGGGAACTGTTTCACGATGAAGTAGCCGCCGGCATCGTTGGGGTGATCGTTATCGGCTTTTTTGTCAGGCTCGCCGTTTTCACCCCATACCTGCTGCTCAAGCGATTCCGTATAGACCGGACACCGCTTCACGTTTACTTTGTAGCGACGCTCACCGTTGCCGTTACAGAACATGGCATTCATCGAATTGATACGGTCTTTTACCGGCGGGTTTGAATTGTTCACAATCACGTTAAAACCAGCCTGCTTGAGCTGGGCGATATCCGTAGTGCTGGCATGAGCTGATTTCCGAGAATCGCCAGAAGCGTCTGGGTAAATGTAGATTTCACGCACCTTTCGGTAGTCATGGCCGTCATACAGCCAGAAGCGCTCTTTAATGATTCGAATTATGTCCGGGGTGTCGTAAGCCTTGATGATTTCCGTTACTGCACAGGGAAGCCCGAGGCGTAGAACGTGAACAATCCCGGCCATTTTCCCCACGTTGAAATCCATACCGATATAAAGCGGCTCACCCGGCTGCTCTTCTTCTTTGCAGTTATTCAGCTTGCGGTCGAACTGGTGGTAAATCGTGCCGCTGGTGAGGTTGGTGAAAAGGCCGCGCAGATAAGCCTTAATCAGCTCTGGCGGATAAGACTCCATCAGGGACGGGATGTAGTCCTCCGGCAGGTTTTTTTCGTTGTCAAACGTCGATGCCTGCACCAGGCCGTACAGCGTTGAGAGTGAAGGCTTATCGCGTACAGCTTTTGCGAACTGCTGATAAACGAATTTAAACCCTTCCGGCGTCGTGGTGACGTCTATTCCGTTACGCAGGCCAGCCACTTTGTAACGCATACGCGCGATGATTTTTCGCCAGGCTAACTGCGCCTTCTTGGCAGGCATCACATCCAGCTCATCAATCAGCGCGTTACCGATTTTAAAACCAACGATGGTTTGTGGCTTTTCCATCGAGCGGCAGATCGTGGTTCCGCGATACTGGCGCCCGGCGTAGAAGTGAACCTCTTTGTTCCCCTCGTTGATTTTGACATTCAGTCCCCAGTCATGGGCCACTTCCTCAACAGTGGGATAAAAGATGTCTCGGATCTGCGGATACGTCGGGGCAAAGTAACCCTGGTTGATTTTAGGGTGTTCCCACATCCCCTTGCAGATACCGCCGCAGCCGACCCACGTCTTACCGGAACCAAACCCGGCCACGTAGGCTTTAAATTTGTGCTCCATTGTGAGGAATCGGGCCTGAGGGATGTTAAGCGTCGGTGCTATCGCCATCCTCTTCCCTCACTCTTGCATCCACGACGTTGATATTGATTGCTACCGGCGTTGGTTCGTCATCTTCAGGATCAGCTGCTAGCTCCTTGCGTAATTTTTCGACCTCCAGTTGCCGGCGCTCGATTTCAATCTGCTGCAGACGCTGGGCAAATTCACTGTCAGCCAGGCCGAGCCGCTTCATTACGGCTTCGTACATGCGTTCGCGGCTGATGGCGGTTATCTCAACGCCATTCTTCCCGAGCTTCACGCCGGAATAGGCAAGCGCAGCATCAGGCGCCAGTTTGCGCGTATCGGCGAAGAAAGGCTGACCGACTCCATCACCATTACAGCGAGGGCATTCCGGGTTAGGTGCGCTGGTGTGGTCGTAACCGTAACCACCAACATCTACGGGCTCGCGACGTTTACGCTCAAGCGCTTCGAGCCGCTTCTCTTCGTACTCCACGGCATCACGCCATTGATACTGATGGCCAAAGCCCCAGCAGTAACGGCAGCTGCCGCGACGATACTGTGAAAGCTGATTGGCATCGAAGGTGGCCAGCTGCCACATCTGCTCAAGCACTTCATCTGCGCTCCCGAGCGTGCGCACAATGGACGCTTTCTGCTGCTGCGCAATGGCCTGCGCAACGTTAGGATTCGTTAGGAGCTGACGCCCATAGTTTGGGTCGCTATAGCCAGCTCGCTCTGCGGCTGCCGTGGCGTTCTGGTCCTTGAGGTATTCGGCAATAAAACGCTTTACCTTTGGGCTGAGTTTGCTATCCACCAGCTCTTCTGCGCACGTTTCCTTTTGCGCAGTGCGCAATTTCTTCTGCGCGGGTTTTTGCGCAGTTTGCGCAGAAGGTTTTTTGATGTATCGACGGGCAGTAGCGTAGTTCAGTCCCTGCGCTTCACACCAATCCTTCGGTGATACTCCGGTTGCGGCATGATCGGACAGGAACCGTTGCTGAAGCTCGCTCCAGTCCGGTTTTGCCATGGTGTTTTCCTGTGGTTACAGCAATAAAAAAGCCACCCGGAGGTGGCTTAGTTCTCATTCATTTTTCACTCGAGTTTCACGAGATCATCAGCAGGTTATCCTGTAAATGCGGCATGCCTCCAGTCCTGATGAAACAGTACCTTTAACACTATACATTTGAGTCAATTTCTCACGAGATCTATTTCCCATACATGTACCCTCCTTGCAGATAATTTCTGCGAACAAACTAATTGATTCCGCGATCATGAAAGAAAACAAAAACGAGGTTAAGCCGTATTGCGTTCCTAACATGCCTGTCATCATCAGTCTCAGGAGGCAACCGCTGAGAGACGCTAAGCGTTTCGACACAGTTACTTTACTCAAAAGTTAGACATTATTAAACCATCCGATACAGTTGCCCCCTTACTCTCTGGTTGATAAACAGTATATGGATGTAGTCCTGCAGATAGCTCACTTTGGCCAGCCAGTTTTCAATTCGCTTTTGAGGGGTAAACAATCCCTACCATCGGAGTTACTAAACCTGGTACTACAATCGCTAAGCTTCCGATTGTAGGCTCTCAAAGGGTGGGACATCTGGTGCTGAGCAACAATCTGAGTTGGTCAGCAGAAATACTACACCGGCCAAGTACGACGTCTCGATAGTCTCTCAGCGCCTCTTTCTCGTCAGTCACCATCCTGTTTCTCGCAACTCAGCAATTACTGGCAAGCGCGCGTAATACTGCTTAATGAACCTTACATAACTATAAATTACTGATACATCATCTCTTTCACTTAACAAGCAACTTTATAAACTTAGATTTAGCTCAATTTTTACTGGCATTTTCAGAGGTATAAAATTCTTGCAATCCCTGTTTTACGTTAAAATTTTTAAAAAAATTAAGGAGCTTTAATGAGCCTTCATCATTACTACCCACAGCTAAGATGGAAACCTGCTGAGTATGAATCTCTGATGCAGTTAGATCAGACAATAATCTCTGGTTTCACCCCTATCCTCACCATTCTTGATATTGACTGGGACTACGAAAATGACTGTTATAAAAAATCGTTAAGCAGCTATTTATCTGACTTCGGTGCTAATCTCGCAGCATCCTGGACTCCTATACGTCCAGTTTTGTTAGACCTGAAGTATCTGGATAAACATGGTTCAAGTCGCAATCATCCTTTAGATATGTGCATTAACGACGCCAGGGCCTATGGAAAGGAAATTGTGCCAGTTGTTTCTCCTGCATCCACTGCAAACTACATACATGCTGTTCAGCGAAACGTATCTAATGGTGTTGCTATTTCACTTAGCCCCCAAACATGGCACTTGTTTGCACACTTGCTAAATCAGTTAAACCTTCCTCCTAACTTGATTGACATCATTGTAGATTATGGAGATATCCAAAGCGCTAATGATAGCTTAAAACAACAAGCCTTAGCCGTTATTAGTTCTCTTTCAGGACAAGCACCTTGGAGAACATTAATCTTATCTTCAACCTCTTACCCCAGCTCGCAGACGGGAATTCCTCAGCATGTAGTCCATCATATTCCACGACACGAATATGATCTCTGGTTAGATGTAGTGAAAAGTTCTATCAATGGCAGGACACCGTGTTTCAGTGATTATCCAACAGCAAGTGCCACCATAACGAGCGTAGATCCACGATTCATGTCTCAATATGTTGCAGTAAGATATTCGAATGATACTTCATGGATTTTTGTAAAAGGTACAGCAGTTAAGGGAAATGGATGGAGCCAAACTAAAAATCTTTGTTCTATCCTAGTCAATTCGGCTGAATACCAAGCATTTGGCCCAGGCTTCAGTTTGGGAGACCAGTACATATACGATAGGGCTGCTGGTATTAATAAATCAGGGGGTTCTAAAGATTGGCGTAAAGTAGCCCATATACACCATCTTACGCTGGTTGTTAGACAGTTAAATCTATTGTCACAGTCTATACCGGCTAGACCCTAACCTTCCAGTCGATCCGATTCTTTAATGCAGTTCTGACTTCAAGTCGAAGATCTGCAACGGGTATAAAATCGGCGACGACATTCCATAACTCAAATCGGGGCTTGCTTTTAAAACCTTTAGAACGGCCCCAACGCTCTAGAACGTCAATACACTCATCTCTCCATAACAACTGAGCGAGCATCAAGGAATCGTAATTCCGATTGAGCTTTTCGGTACGCATATGCTTGATGCGAATCGCCCCCTTCGGCCCTACTGATACGGTCTTCACCCCCCACCAGCTAGGTATTAACTCAAGCGCTCCGTCCAGATGCTTATCTGCTACAACGAGAGTAACCTTGTCCATAACGGCAGAATAATGCTTGATTTGTAGCGGCAACCGTTCCAAAGAATCATATTCACTTTTCAGTTCGTAACCGTGAAGAACGCCGTTAACTACCGCTATATCTGCTCTACTGGCACCAAGGGATATGGAAAACTCATCGATCACAAGACAATCAGGATCTAAATGCGACTCTTTAAGAAGCTTCTTATGAACCGCAGCCCTAACATCTTGATCTCTCATAACTTCCCCCTCATACTCCGTCGCTGAATTATAGCGCACAGCATTTTACTGCATTTAGCGAATTTGGCCACTTCTATCACAAAAAGCATATGATCAGCATGAAGACACTGATGAATCCGGGCTAAGCATCAGTTCTGTTACCCAGCAGACTGCAAAAATGACGGCTGACGTCCTTAAGGCGATTCATCCGGTCAATGTCGCCGGGAGTTAAAGTGTGATATCCCTTTACGATGTTGCCGTCCTGCGGTTTAGCTTCGCTCATTTCGACCCCTTTTATGTTAAATGCGGACAGTTAACCTGCATTGATTTGTTGTGCGCCAGAATGTCGCGCTTGGTCTGCTGATCCAGCACGTCAATATCGTGGTCGGTCAGGTAGATGATCCGCACCCAGTTGCAGGCGGTATCAACCACTACCGGGGCGGGTAAACTTTTCGCGCAGCTCCCGATCAACATCGTCATCAGGCATATGGCTAACCGTCTGCTGTAAACCACAGGACCCTTTCGAAACCACGGCCAGCGACTGGCGCGATGCATCGCCTGCCCGCATTGACCGAGGACATTACACCCCTGGCCCACATAAACGCTATGTCAGCCGTGTGGAAATGGAAGTGGTCCTCGTTATGGAGTTTTCCGTTTTCCATCAAGAGATTGTCGCTCGCCCAGCTATATACCTCATTCGCCGGGATGATAGCGATGTATGGACGGAAGTTTTCTGGGTTCGTGAAGCCTAACGGAGGGTAAGGCCTACGTTCAGTTGACACTGCCTTCCCCCTCTCTTGTTGAGCTCAAACAAAAAAAAGCAACTTGATCAGCTGTAGCTATTATTTATTGAAACCAGCAATGCATCATGTGGCATGACATGCTTGGTTTTCTTTTGACAATCAACTATCTCTTGGGTAGGGATTATGATGAAAACAATCACGTTTAAAGCATCAGACGGCCCTGACGTATCATTTGTTGGTCAATTTGTCGCGGATGATACCGAACAAAGTGTGACCACGGCAATTTACGATACACAAAGTGGAAACTGGTTTGTTGCCATAACAAACTCCAGCAACATATTGATTGCTGATCAAGTTATTGAAAATAAATCAGTGAGTGCCCTTATCGATTATCTTGGACATACCGACGGTGCAAAACGCCTTTATAAAAAGATTGGAATCGACACTACTCAACATCCAAATTAATGGAATATTTTTTCATTCTATCAACTAGCAAATAGCAACGTTATGCAACTCTGATAATTATGCTTTGTCACATTACAGAGCCGCCCAGAAAGGGGCTCTGTAATGCTATTAAAAAAAACCACCCGAAGGTGGCCTTTGTGATGGTCATGGCTTAGGCAAACTTAATGTGAAACGACTTCTTTAATTGCAATTTCTTGTTCAGCGGTAAGGGATAAAATGCCATCGTCATTCTCTACTAGCCATTTAATCGCTAGTTCCATGGCTGATTCATAAGCCAGATTGTTTGCAGGTCCAGATTTTACTGCCTGCACTACTTTTTTAACGTTCTCATCATCAACTGTATGCATGATTTCTCTCCTGGTTATTGAGAGGCCAGAATTTCATCACGACACAGCGAGGGTAAAGCATTATCGAAGCCACTCGGTGAATGGCTCCTGTAATGCAGGCTCTTATCTCAGCGCAGCCCCTTGCTGCGTGCCGGATGGGCGGTTACGAGCGCCAGCTGTGAGGTGGATGGGCTTAGTTCTAGCCAGCCCGGCGTCTCCGGTAGTCGACAGAGCCATATCGACCGGAGAATGAAGAGAATAAGCATCGTCACCTCGGACATTGCGCACGGTAAACCGCCGTAACACCTCAAATAAACATTGACACACATCACATTAATACAATAAGTAATAGGAATTTTCGTAAGCCATCCAGGAGTGTTCCAATGACTGACATAATCATGATGGGAATCTCGGTAGTGCTTTTGGTCTTTGCTGTATACTCGCTTGTTGTTTATGTGCGTGGCAGACGTCGGCAACATTCTGCCTTTCGAAAGAAGAGGTGGTAAGAATCGGTGACGATTAGCGAGTCGTCTTGAAAGGTGTCTCTGTAATGCCCTACTTCAGGCACTGCGTGCGGATGTAGTCCTGCAAATAATTCACTTGCCCGGTGATGGTGACGATTCGCTCTCTGAGGGTGAAATAATCCCGTTGAGCGGAGTCTGTAAGTCGGGGGCCGGAAGCATCGCCCATGCCGCCGGTGCCGGTCGCTCCGTTCGCTGAGCAGGTGGCGTTGAGCTGCAGCCGACGCTTGCCAGAAGCAACATCAAGCTCAAGCTGATCGATAGTGGCTTTAGCATCTGCCAGTGCTCCTGTGTATTTCTCATCCAGTGCAGCAACATCACGCTGCCGGGTCTGCATGTCGGTGATGGTGGCGTTAGCCAGGTTGAGCTGCTCAGTTGCTTTATCGCGCTGCTCTTTGAACTTTGTGGCGTTGTCGTGGTAGTGATTAGCCAGCCACCCAAGGCTGACTATCAGGCAGATAACCACGGCGCTGATAATGGCGGTTATGCGGCTCATAGGAGAATTACCCCAACGAAAAGGAACCAACCCCATCCGTCATGCCCGTTAGCAGCAATAAATCCTGCTGCAGCCATGCAAATAGCCGATGGGATATATTTCATTTCTGCCCCCACAAACACACTTCGCGCTCAATCTCGCGGCGCGTTACCAGGCCCTTCCACTCTTTACCGCCGGCATAGGTCCAACGGCGTAACTGGTCGCATGCACCTTTCTGGTCGCCCAGGTTGATTTTGCGCAGCAGCGTTGAGGTCTGGAAGTTGCCAGCGCCGACGTTATACGCGAACGAGTACAGCGCCCCACGCATCGTTTCGGGGATCAGCTGTTTGATATACGGGTTAATCTGGCGGGCGACGGTGTTGAGGTCTTTGTTGAGCAGAGCGCGACACTCCGCCTCAGTGTAGGTTTTACCGAGCAGGATATCGTTTCCCGTGTGTCCGTGGCATACCGTCAACACACCTACGACATCTTTGTAAGCCTTATACCGCACTCCCTCCAGACCATCGTTACCGGTCGGGCCGGTGATCAGCGCTGACGCAATAGCAATAGCACCACCACCAACGGCCGCGATAACGCTATTCCTCAGCTTTGTTGACATAGCCATTAAGCCGGTCCTCCCGCTCTTTACGCCGGTAATACCAGTTCACGCAACAGGTAATAACAGTGCATGCAATACCGACAACGATCGCCCAGTCACTCAGGCTCATACCCGCCACTTTGTCGGCCAAAATCCATACCTCTGTTTTTGCTACATCGGCGTAAGCCTTTGCTGAGACACCGCAGCCCGTCAGCGCGGTCCCGGTGCCGTATGAGAGTCTGCTGTAAATGGTGCTCATTTTGGTCATAGCCTCACCTCCGTAATGACGGATGGCGCTGTGTGTTTGAAAGGGGTCAGGCTTCACGATCAACAAAGCACGTCGTAGATGATTCCCGTGAGCCTGAAATAGAAAAGCCCACGCGTTAACGTGGGCTCAAAAGTGGGTGTGGTGCTGAGTGCCTCTCAGTAAGCCTTTGGTCAGCAACCGTGGCTTGCGGTCCGAGTGAATCATAAGGATTCCATTTAAGCTGTTTCCGCCCCTCCGCACAGGGGGATTCACCACACCAATAATTTATGACGACATCATTCTCATCGTCAATAGAAAGCACTCTGTCAAAGGCACCCGCAGATGCCTTTTGCACAGTGTCAGGTTTTTCTTTTAAAAGGCCAGCGCCGGCAGGCCACCAGCATAGCGACGATAACCGCTCCAAAGGCTCACCCCGAAAAGCTCTGCAGGTTTATGCGCCGGGCGTGACGCGGATATGAAAAAGGCCCGCCGAAGCGAGCCCTAAATGCAGAAAGCCCCGGCGTTTGCCGAGGCTCTTAAATTTTTTCTTCAACGGTGAACATACAATGCCCATCGTTAGAACAAATTAACACGAATTCGGGAAAAGTAAATATCTCAGCGCGTTATTTGTTTGAGTTGTGCCTCTGCCCAGGCCTCCTCTATATCGAATTTAGTGATCAGCACGTCGAAGAACGGCTTAACCGACTTCTTCCAGGTGTCTATGGTGATGGCATCCGTTATCTGGAAAATGGCACTGTGCACAGCAGTGGAGAGGATTCGCTCATATCCGCGACCGCCGCAGCGTTTGCAGTTACCCATAACAGGTACGCCCTGCTTCTCCGTCTCGTCCAGGTTCACTACCCGGCCCCGGCCGTGGCAGTCGTTACAGGCGGCACTGACGGTCCCTTTTCCATGGCACTTTTGGCAGAGTACCCGAACCTGCTCACGGACCGACTTCACCTCCTCCCAGTCCGACGGCGAGATCCCCTTTGTTACCTTGACCCACTTCGGCGGTTTACCGTCCGGATACGTTACTTTGTTGGTGAACACCTCTGCATCGATGAATCCAGAACCAATGCAGCAGTCGCAGGTTTTTTTGCTGGAAGCACTGCGGGAGTAATCCTCAAAAGCGAACGCTGCGAGGATCCGGATAACCTGGGGTTTTAAGGTTGGCGAGAGCTTGCGCAACGCGGCAACTTTATCGCATTTTGTGAGCGCGTACTCAGCCAATAGGCCGATAGCCCGCTCCCGGTCATTATTGCTTATGCCCATCTTTCCGAGGAAAGCGCTATACCCCATAGCGGCACGTTCCTGCGTCATCCCCATTGCTGCCATAATGTCAGTGCCGGTTAATGAGTCTGATGCCGTCGCTCGTGGAGAATCGCTGACCATCGTGGACTTGGCGAAGTGGTATTTCACTGTATTTTCGAGGTTCATGCTTTTTCTCCCAGAGACTGATAAATACGGACAAAGTTTTTCAAAATTCGATAATCGGTCATGACAGTTCCGCGGCAACGGAAAAGGCGGAGTTTCCACCAGCGTCTGCGGATGAGTTCGATCATGTCATGGCTCATGCTGCCTCCCGTTGCTTGATTAGCGCACGGCGTTGCGCACTGTAATGGCGTCTGATGCCTTCCAGTTCTTCGATGGTGTATCGGTGAGGGATATTGTTGTTTTCGAGCGCCTCGACGCGCTCAGCGCCGATTTTCTCTACCAGGCCAATGCGGTACTGCTGCTGATTACCTGACAACTGCACGTTGCAGTTGTGGCACTGTTTGTGAATGTTATCCTCGTTGTAACGCAGGTGTGATGCTTTGCCGCGGGAACGGTAATGACCAGCCTCCCACTGAACAGTGTCAAATGTGCCGCAGCTGATGCACGGAAGGTCAAAGTCGCGCTCGCGAATGTAGTCATTAACGACGCGCTGGGTCATGTCTTCCCAGTGCTTGAGAGGTTTCACCGCAGCTTTGCGTTTCCGCCAGGCTGCGCGTTCTTTCTTCTCTTTCGCCTGGACCTGCTTCTCGCGCTTCTTCTCCAGCTCCTGAATGGCAAGTTCCGCCCCATGCGTAGGGCAGCACCAGCGCTGATTTTCAAATGCAGGAGTGAACTTAGCCCGGCAGATTTTGCAGCGCCGTTGGGGTCTCTTGGACATCATCACCCCCACATCCTGTTGCGCCAGCGGGAGTCTGGCCGCGGCGGATTTTTGTCCTCCACCAGCTGAGCGCTGACGGTCCAAGTAAGAAGGTCCTGATTGAGGCTACGTTCAACCCTGACGCCCCGCTGGCGATATTTCGCCATCAATTCGTCGGCTTGCGGGGTTGTGCATTCATAGTGATGAAACCAGGATATTTTCATCGCCATCACCCCGCGAAGCTCAGTAACTGGTTTGCGGCGCTCTCGGCTTCCTGGGGGGTGTTGAACGAACCTGAGAGGATCCACCTCCACAACACATCCAGCGAGGCTTGATAGAGATGATGGAACTCGGTTTCGTCCATATTCGCGAAGGAGATACTGCGGGGGTGTTTTTTCAGTGTGCCGTCTGGCAACTTTATGGCGTCATAATGACCGGCCTCAACGATGACCCAGGCCCGGTAAGCGTCAAAGGATTTGCAAATACTGATGCTGCCGGCACGCCGCTCGGCGACGCGGTCGAGGTATTGTTCTGCGGCATCAAGCAGCGCAGATTCGTTACCGCCATACGCAGCGAGAAAACTGGCGTAACCATACACAAGCTTGCGTTCGTTAGACGATATTGCCCCGCCGGTAGGCTCCCAGTATTCAAATCCGAGGTTGAGTAATGCGAAGAAACGGCGATGAAACGCCGGATTTCGGACAAGCTTATAATCGGCTTCCAGGACGGCGCCGAGCCTGCATTTTGTTTGCAGAAAATCGCTGGTCTCCTGCGTGGCAGGGATCAGGATACCTTGAGAATGCTTTATTAGGTGTAGTTGCTGCGCCATCGTTTTCTCCGGTGGCGCATTACTGTCAGGCGGCTGGTTGTTCAGGCCAGCGATTTAATTATGCTTTAGTCAGTTGGAGGCAGTCAATTCTTAGCAACCATTTCCCTGATAACTTCGAGCATTGTCTCTTTCGACCAAAGATGCTCATCCCTGGCCAGTTTCCTGCAAATCAGATCTCCATCAAAGAATGACATGAGAAACCTTTCATTTTTTCCTAACTTAAACGAGATAAGTTCGCGACCCGCACCATCCGTAATTGTCGCATTAAGATCCTCGTCTGGACTTGGCTCAACATCACCCGTCACATAACCCCCTGAGCGACATACAGACGCAAAAATTAAGTCCGGCGACAGCATCAAAGGGACACGCTTACTGCGATACTTTGCGAAATGCCAGCCACTAAAACAGGTGAATTAGTAAAACCAGTCGTCAGCGCTTTCCCACGTCTCCTGGAGAATTTCTTCGACCGTTTCTTTATCGCCGTCTATGCCACCGAAAACGCTGAGACCGTCGGCCCTGCACGTCGTATCGTTAATTTACAGTCCTCATAGTTCTGACTTAAACGCCGTAGCAGTTCAACTTCCAGAGCAGGGACTGCACCATCAGGTAATGATTTTTTACGGTCGATTGTGATTTCAACTTTCATCGTTAGCCTCCATCGATATACTGTATAAATAAACAGTACACCGATGCCGCTCCTTTATCAATATCTTAACAGCACAAAACGTTAATTTTTGATTAGCGTGCTAAATAAAAACCCGCCGTAGCGGGTTGATTTATCGGGATTTACTTTTTTTGGTTTTGCTCTGCCATCTCGATGTAACGCGGATTGGATGCCCGCGGCAACTGGATGCTCTGCTCGCGGTAGTAGCGCCCCCTTCCCATAAAATGCCTTAGCTCAAACTTCAACTGACAATTTTTTCAGGGAGTGCACAATCAAAACTGACGGTCAGCTTTGAGCGATGAGCGGACCTAAAGATATAGCTTCAAACATGCGATGATGATTGATATCCAGCCAGGTTTCAGAAGGACCGACAGACTGCCGGTTCTGCGGGGAGATTACTTCAGCTCCAGCTTACTTATCACATGGGCAATATCCGCGATATCGCCTGCTGACAACGGCTGCAAAGGACGAGGCAGGCAATCCATGTCGGTTAGCCCAAGCACACCAGCAGCTGCGGCAATAACACGAAGACTTCCACCATGTTTACGGAACAGCGCCCACAAAGGTTCAAGGCGGGCTGTCAGGGCAGTAACGCGTTGATGATCCTTTACCGCCGCGGCTTCAGTGATTTGTTTCGCCATCTCAGGGAACAGACCGCCACACACGGAGTACCAGACTTCACAACCAGCGTTTAATCCCAGCCCCGCATAAGCGTCGCCACTGATGCCGATTGTTACGCCAGGGCGCAGATGTTGACGTAACGCATTCACCCGCTCAGTCGCTGCAGCGGGGCTATCCGGTACGCCAGGGATCTTGACCGAGCGAATCCCCTCAAGTGATGAGAGACGACCGTGGAGTTCATCCGTAAAGGTAAAATGCGTAGTGCCCGGATTATCATAGATACACACCGGTACAGACACGTGCCGGGTAACGGTCTCAAAGAGTGAGAATACTTCTTCGTCACGGAGTGGCTGGTAGCTGACCGCCGGGAGTAACAGAGCATTCGCGCCGGCTGCCTGCGCGTCATCTGCCAGATGCAGGATAGCATCGGTACTGACCGCTCCCACACATACCATCATTGGGATATCCCCGGCATGCTGTTTTGCCAGCGTTGCTACGCGCTTACGCTGCTCCCGGGTTAGATAGGCGTAGCTTCCGGTTGACCCCAGGATACCCATAGAATCAACCCGAGCTTCTGTCAGGCGGGAAAGAATATGGCTGAAACCCTTTTCATCCACGCCTCTGGCGGTGACTGGGGTTAATGGAAACGCCGACAAACCGGTAAACATAAAAGTTTCTCCTGAATGATATTACTGCTGTTGTTCTTCGATGAGAGCAACCTCAAACCACAGACCGGGCATCATTTTTTCCAGACCGTCGGTCAGCATCTTCCCGGCTTCGTGAAGTCTCTCCAGCGGCATCTGCGGCAGGCTTTCCAGAATAAACCACATTTGCTGAGCTTCCACACCTAAGCGGGTTCTGATCCCCTGTCGCCAGTTCCAGCGGCGGCAGGTCACGCCGATATCATCACACCAGATGATCTCGCCTTGTGAAGGATATTCAACGGCCGTTTCCCCCTCTTTGACTGTATCAAAAGGCTCTGTTCCTTTTGCCACAGCCAGACATGGTGAACCCTGATAGGCAGCGATATTCTCTCCACCCACCGGAACGGCGTAGCGGAGACTAACGGCATTATAAAGATCAACGATGGGATCAAGTGCTGGCATCGTTCCGTCACGTAATACGCGCTTGCGTAACGCATCCGCTGAGCAAGGGGTGCGTTTAGGTTTAGCACCAAACTTTTGAAAAACCTCTGCCCATGCGGCCAGATGCGCTTCCACCCACTCAGGCTCACCGGCCAGAACCGCTTCACAGGCTTCTCGCAGCGCTGTTTCTCCGATATCGGGGTTAAGCACTGGTGCAGCTTTTACGTAGACACTGAGTGCCCGAAAACCAGGCGCAATGCGATAAATTTCAGGGGCAATTGACGGAGAGACTGTTAACACGTGATAATCCTGTAATGACCAATTTATCCCATGATAATGACCGATGACCAAAAAAGTCAATTTAATGACCGATGCAGATTCAATCGTCAGCACCGTAAATGAAGCCGTATCTCAGCGGATTAAGCTGTATCGTAAGCAAAAGAAAATATCGCTCGATGAACTCTCCCGCCGGGCGGGCGTCAGCAAGGGCGCGCTGGTTGAGATTGAGGGATGCCGGGCGAATCCCAGCATAGCCCTGTTATGCCGCCTGGCTGCCGCGATGGGGGTTTCGGTAGCCGATTTTGTGGATGTCAGTTCCAAACCGACCGTGCATCTCATTGCTGAAGATGAGATCCCAGAATTGTGGGCTGGTGAAAAAGGAGGGAGAGCAAGGTTGCTCGCTGGTTCGGGCGGCCCTGATATGACCGAGCTCTGGATGTGGGAAATGCAACCGGGGGAAAAGTTTGCTTCGCCCGGCCACACGGAAGGGACGCTTGAGCTGTTTTATGTTCAGACAGGCACGCTCACGCTGGGTGTGAAGGACCACCTGTATCAGGTAAAAACCGGCTGTTCAGCAACAGCCAGAACGGACGTTCCTCATTTCTATGAAAACCAGGAGGAGGGACCATTGGTGTTCATCATGACAGTACATGAGAAAACATCCTGATTGTCGCCCGGCAAGCAATAGGGCTTGTTTTATCACAGGTAAGTTTGCATGGAGTGGTTCAGTGGATAATCAACATCTGAGTTTTGCCAAAAGCCAGTTTACTGTCTCAACCGATCCCGCTTGTTTTCAACTGGAAGTCATTCACGATTACCTCTCGCAATCGTCCTGGGCTCCTGGCATTGATGCCGAAACGGTCAGAATATCAATCCAGAACAGCATTTGTTTTGCGCTTCTGGATGGAACAAGACAAATCGGCTTCGCCCGCCTTGTCACAGACTATGCCACTTTTGGTTATTTGTGCGACGTCTACGTATTAAACGATTATCAGAAAAGTGGTCTCGGCCGCTGGCTGATCGAATGCTGTCACGCCCATCCGTTGATGTCACGCCTGCGACGGATAATGTTGGTCACTGACAGCGCGCCCTGGCTATACCAAAAACTGGGTTATAACCCATTGAACCGGAAAGATTTTGTCTGGCAGATCAATCGGCCAGACATTTATCGTAATGCCGGGCAAAAATAAGAATACTTTTCAGAGAGTAATGATAAATGTTAATCCGTAGGGCCAGTTCCTCTGATGCAGAAGAGCTGGCTATTTTAGCCGAGCGAACCTTCAGAAAGACTTTCCAGGATGGTAATACTCAGGAGGATATGGATTTTCACTGCCATGCAAGCTATTCAACTAATATCCAGTTGCAAGAAATCCTCAGACAAGACTGGATTACATTAGTCTGCGAATACGAGAGCAAACTGATTGGGTACGCTCAAATAAGGTGGGAAGAGTTTCCTCTCTGTGTCAATAGCATCCATGCCGGAGAAATTCTGTGCCTGTATGTCGATGAGCCCTACCATGGTAAAGGATTTGCACAGGCACTGATGCAAAAGTGCTTTGCTGAATTTGAGGCAAAGGGATCGGATCCTGTCTGGTTAGGTGTCTGGGAACATAACCCAAGGGCCATCTCTTTTTACCGTAAGCTTGGGTTTACCGAGGTGGGTGAGCATATCTTTCAGGTTGGGTCAGACCCGCAGAGAGATATCATTATGAAACGCTCAACTTACGCTAGCTGAACACACATTTTGACGTCCGCTTTTGGCACGAAGCGGACATCTTCCGGTTTAGGGGCCATATTCCACTTTGACATCAGAAAAACCACTCTAACCATGATGGCATCGTGATTTATGCAGCCTCCCGAGCCTGACACATCTCAGATAAGTTCGCCCTCACAAGCGCCTCAGCAAAAGGAGGCGGTACAGCGTTTCCTCAGCGCGCCACCTGCTTATCTTTGGCCCATTTCACGCCGCGGTAGTCCCGGTCGATGATGTACCACTCAGGGAAGCCCTGCGCGCGGTATGACTCATTAGACTGCAGTACGCGCATACCGGTATCAACGATACGATATGTGACGCCATCGACATCAACCAGACCGTTGAAATCCGCTCCGAAAAAATCTTACAGGAACACCTGTAAGTGCAACACACTATATTCATCGTAGTGGAGTGGTTTCAAGCTCCCCGTCATGTTGACCGCCAGTGATAACTCTCCATTACGGAATATCCAGTATCAATTCACGGTCCCAACCTTTGCCTTTCACCTCAACCCATCGGAATCAGAGTTGGCATCGCCAGTGCGATTTACCGGCACCACATGCAGGAATCCTGAATGCAATCTAGGGTACAATTTCTTCAGGCTGAGGTTTAGAAATATAATACTGAAAGAAATGTCACCCCCCCTCATCAAAAGAGTGAGAGTGACCTCACAAATTTTTGGTGCTCAAACTTTCTTTTTCGCAATGAAAATACAGTAAAAGTAAAGCGTTTTAATAATATGATTTATACTATGTACCTCACGGAATAACAATAATAACTTTCGTGTAAATGCCATGAAACTTAGTTCGTTATACTTTGTACGCCCCATTCCTTCCTTGGCATAGTAGTAGGTAATGTTCTGTGTTGACTCTTTATACTCATATTTATAATGAGCAATACCATTCCTCAATTGATTGTCTAGCGCACTCATATCAACCAAATAAAAACTATCATCTAAACCATTAATTTTCGCACCTATATCAATATTTGCATACTCATTTAGACTTGAAAAACCTTTTATTAAATCGCCTTTTTTATTTAATCTCACAGAATTGTCAAAATTATTATAATCACCTCTTTTAAGCAAGTTATTTAACCCAGCCACTATTACCAACTGTCTAGAAAACACTTCGGACAAATCCTTGTAAAAATTATTGCAATCATCGAATTCAGCAGTAGAAACTCTAGCTGGAATCAAAGACAAATCTGTTTGTTTATCATAGTCATAATAAAGGGCTGGGCGTGATGGAAGTTCAAAGTCAAGCATTTTCGGGTAAAGACTCAAACAATCAAAATGTAGACTTTTTAGGAATTCACTTTTTATAATATCATCCAAAAAATCATTAAGTTGCTTGCGATTACTTTGCTGTATATGATGAAGAAACTTAGGCATCTCTTCACTAATTTCAGCATTGTGTGCATGTATTGTGAAAGGAAATGACATTACAGAGGTTGCTGTATAGAGTGCTGAAAGTATATCTTGTATTTTCAAGGAACGAGGCTTCTTTAAAGTAGGCAACTCTTTCATTATATTACTAAAAGTATTGTAGTTGCCTTGTTTGTATTGAGTTATAACTCGCTGAAGCTTATCACGGTATTTATAGATATAATTCATACCATCAAGGCGAGAGTTCAACATTAAATAATTTTCTTGACCTATTGCCCTTGTTACTTTCAAAAATGCAGTTTTCCCTATTTCATATTTTCCAAATCCAACTGGGAAGTCCAAATGCAAATCAATGAATGGATTTACACTTCCAAAATTTTTAGTCTCTATAGGTTCCGCACCGTTAAATGTTGGTTCCTCAACTCCGATCGTAAAAGTTATACTATTTTCGCAATTTGGACATGCAAATTGGAATGGCTGTATATCGCGATTAGACATTCCTATTCTCGCATCAATAACTGTGTCACAAACAAGACATTTGAATTGCTGTAAATAATTCATAAGAGATCTACCATTCCTTCAAATTTACGTGTTTTAAATCTTAACCTTAAATATATCAGGAAAATGCCGCTATGTTGTTAGCTAAACTGCATTTTAGAGTCACAGCGGCTTTTAAACTCAACTTCTTAGCAACGAATGCAATGTGCGTTTGGTGAACTGCTCATTTGGCTGCTCCTGCATTCTTTCGATAGTCATATCTGCATAGGTCAAAATCGATGACCGTACGCTGGTCGCGGAACAATCCCAGACGCCCATAGCGAATGACCTTTCTGGACCGCGCCGCAGCACGAAAATGTTTACCGACGGAGTCTCGGCACATATGCAGCTCGGCGCACGCCTCTTTGACCGTCAGACGGCCTCTCGCCAGAGTCAGCTCGATGATTTTCTGAACGCTCGCCTGCTGTTGTTCGCGCGATTCGTTAGCCATAATTTCCTCACTTCACAACGCGCACATGGCGCACGTTTTTGCGGTGACTATCCCAGTCAAAATTGGCCCAGATCCCGCCATCCATCTGCAACCGATCCATAACTCTGTCGCCTAGGGTGGCGCACAGATCCGCGTGGTTCAGGTTCGTCAAAATGCCCACAGGTCGCATCGAAGAAAGCCGGCGATCAATGACCTGGTTCAGAATGACTTTCTCGTTTCGGCTGTCGCGTTGAATGCCCACTTCGTCGAGCACCAGCAGGTCAACCCGGCAAAGGTCGTCCAGCAACTCCGCTTCCGATTTTCCGGTGTCGTAGCATTCACGAACCCGTAGCATCAAGTCAGGTATGGTGACCACCAGGACGGTATGCCCGCGTTGAAGCAGGTAATTACCGATCGCCGCGGCCAGATGGTTTTTCCCGGTTCCCGGCTTGCCACTGAAGACAAAACTGGTGAACCCGTCGCCGAAGTTCTGCGCGTAACTTTTTGCCAACGTTAATGCCCGCCGCTGGCCATCGTCGTTCACCTGATAATTTGCGAACGTACAGCTGCGATGCAGATCCTGTATTCCCGCGCGCCCAAAAATTTTCTCAGCGCGAGTCTTCTGGTTTTCACGCTCCAGTTCCTCGCAGCGCTTCCGGCCTTCAGACTCCTGCCAGGTTCGCCACTCGTCGACGCTGCCGAACTTTGGCTGAACCCCGGCTGGAATAATTTTTTGCAGGCGGGCCATCACACCGCCGGTTCCAATATTTTTCATCGCTACCCCCTGAACCCTTTAGGGATTGTCTTGCTAGGCTGGGACACTGTGTTCGGATCCCGTTTTCCAGTTGGTGCTTCAAAGCTCCACTGCTCCTCATAATGCTTTGAGGGGCCAAAAAACGTGGATGCCTGTTTCACGTACTCGGTATTGAGTTTTCCGGCAGCAGCGACGTAACCCGCATATCGTCGGACGCCATCGGTAAGTTCCTGCACTGTTGCGCCTGATTTAATTCGGGCAGTCCAGGCTTTGAACGCGTCGGCCTTGCTATTGCCTCCGGCGCGTTTTGGGTATTCCTTCCAGGCAAGTTCAAACTCTTCCGAGTAACTGCTTTTCGGCTTTTCGGCTGGAGCATCATCGGAAGATTCGTCGTCTGGGGGTGTGGCACCGCCATGCCCCAAATGATCCTTATCTTGTTCCTGTTCCTGATCCTGTTCCTGATCTTGGCTTCGTAGCCCCTTCGAAGCCCCTTCTAAAATTTGGCGCGTTTCACGTTTGATACTCAGATGAAAATCATCTTTATAACGTTCATAAAATGCTGAAAGGAAATAGTTTTCTGTAAGTGACGCATACTCACTCCGTACCCCTGCGCAGCGGTTATCACCTGGTTTTAATGCCTTGCCTACCTGATAGGCGGCCATTTCATGCACCCAGACCATCTCTGTGTCCTCGTCATAGCTACAAAACCCCGCTTCTATGGAGCTTTTAAGCCCCTTCGAAGCCCCTTCTAAGCCCAATCCTGTTTCATGGGCGATATAGAGAATTGGCAGGTAATACAATCCGAGCATGTTTGCGTGTGGCGAGGTCATCAGATAGAACGAGACCACCTGCGCTTCAGCGCCTTTTTTCCGCAGTTCGCGGCCGGTTTTCCCTAGCCAGAATTGCGGTGCGACTGTTGCATAGTCACGCATAGATACTCCTGAACTTATGACGTTGGCTTATCGGTCTTTTCGGCGTGTTTAAAAACCATATCGACGCACATAAAGACGCATTTCTGACAGATAGAGACTCCGGGTCCAGCTATTAGAACTCCCGCAACCTCGATGTTGGTCATCCCGCAGAAAGAACACCTGTGAGTTGGCTGGATGTTTACCTCAACATTGGTTCCTGACATACTTACCTCGCAATTACCTCTTCGTTTTTGCACCTGAGAGCCGTTGGTGTTACAGCACCGCGGCTTTCGTCTTTTTTGGCCTTACGCATTACATGCCCCCCAACATCGAAGTCACAATGGCCATAAGTGGCGCCGTCAACTCCGGATCAATCCGGAACATCTCGACAATTCCCTCACTGAGCTCTTTCAGTTTTTGATGGCGCGGAGCTCCCATAGCAACAGCCACCTTTGCTTCGCTGGTCTCTTTCTCCAGACGAGCCAGGCGAGACATAAAATTGTCTTCGGGTAGAAGGCGGTGACGGTATTCCAGAGGAAGAACGGCCAGAATGGCAGGTGTCAGCTGGCACACATGCTCGCGGTACTTTTCCGATTCGGCCGGGTTATCCAGATAGCGAAAGAGCTTCTGCCGCGCCCGGCTGAGGTCTTCAGGAAAATCGATGCCCTCGCCGCCCTGCTGGCGCCATTCTTCGATGATGTATGCGGAGACAACATCCTGTCCTGCAACCGATGACCAGGCACGAACGGCAGAGCGAATGTTGTCATGCTCAGCCGCTCTCGGCTGATTTCGCTTTATCAGAGCACCGGCGTTGAATCCGGTACTTTGTTGAAAGGAAAGTGTTTGCATGGTCAGTTTTCCTGTTTCGGCAGGCCGTCGGTGGGGTTCGGGTAAGCCTCAGGGTCGATTTCATGAGGTGTCACTTCCCAGTTTAAAAACTGGCAAAGAGCTCTAACCCTCGAGGTCGGGACTTTTCCTGAATTCATCCATCGACTTATGGCTTGTGAAGAAATCCCCATGGCCTCACCTAGTGCTGTCTGTGTGGTAATTGATTTAACTTTCTCTTTGAGTTGTTGATTCATTTCTCCCCCCTAGTGTTAGGAAGAAGAATACAGACTGAAACAGAAAGTTTCAACATGATTACATCAAATTGTTTCAGTTACTTCTGAAACTTGGGGTTGTAAAATGAATTTTATGAATACTAAGACCCATAAAATTTTTGCCTACAGGCTCAACCAAGCGGTTGCTGATTTAGGTTGGAATCTTTCCGATTTAGCCCGTCGCGTAAATATCACGCCGCAGGCGGTTCAGAAGTGGGCAAAAGGTACATCTGCCCCAAGAGGCGAAAAGCTTAAGGCCTTATCTGATGCGACAGGAAAGCCAGAACATTGGTTTTTTATGGCTCCCGATTCAGATGATGCCGATCTTAATGCCCAGCTAGATATCCCCCGAAAACTGGATGAAACAGAGGAAGTTCTTCTCTCAATTTTCAATCAACTTCCTGAAGCAGAGAAATTGCGGCTAATACTCCATGCTAAGGGAGTACTCAGAGACCTGAAATCTTTAAGAGATGATGTGAACGACCTCATAAAAAACATCCAAGATTAAGCCCACCAAATCCCCTAAAGCCGACATTGCTCGGCTTTTCTTTTGCCTTCATTTTATAATTTTAGTTTCAATGCATTGACTAATGAAACTATTCGTTGTAATTTCACCTCATCGACAACAGACGCATTGTTGTCAGGTGATAAACGTTCCGCTGGCCACGTAATGGCTGAGGTTGAAATGAGTAAGAAAGGCATCAGAGCCATGATCATTTCGGCATTTATCGGGCTCTTAATCTGGACTGCGCTTATCTGCGCACTGTGGGAGTTTTTCCAATGATTGATTTCGCACGCAAACCCGCTCGTCAGCAGGCCGTCAAACTGGGCCCAGTGACCGCGTTCATCCGCCGGATGTGTTATCTGCTCGCACAGAAAGGCGATCCATCATGAGCACGATGTTTGCCCTGGTGCTTTCCATCAGCATGACAGTTGGAGGTACGCAGGAAGTTTTACTGGGTGTGTATGAGAGTGAGAAGGCCTGTCAGAGCGCAGCAGCTGAGCAGGACGTAAAAGGTGAGTGTTACCCACTTAAAGGACTGCTGGAAGAGCACCCTGCCGGATTCACGGCGCAGATGTAGGAGGAGTAATGCAGAAGAAATGTGCGTACTGCCGCAAACAGATCGAGGAGGGCCAGGAAGTAAAAATGACCATCCTGATCATTCACGGCGCGCAGCTGGCGCCACGAGAAAGAACGTATTGCTCGAAACGTTGTGGCGAATACGACGCCATGGCTAACGAGGCATAACGTAAAACCCGCCGAAGCGGGCTGTACGTCCGGTGACACCGACCAAAGTTCCACCGGAAATTACCCAAAACCAATGAACACCCAATGGGCGCTATCAATGGCCCGTGGATTCTAACATCCAAAATCGAGGCTACGACATGGAATTTTTTAATCTGATAAAGGCCACTCAAAAATCAGGCAAGCCTGACGGCGTTATCTGGCGCACTGCGAAATCTGAATCCCGCGCGAACCTGCAGCTCGACGTCGATCTGGAAGATGCTGGTATCGAAACCGGCCGCGGTCATGACTATATGAAGCCAATCCGCACCGATTTCCCTGTGTTTAACGACCTGCCGGCTGAGGGCGTGCTTGATTTCGAATGGTGCACACGTTACGAACTCGCCGACGACGGTCGCACCTGGCAACTGAAGGCGGGCGCTGTTCCGGCCGACGGATTTCACCAGGAAGAAACGACGTCTGACGATGAAGCTGTCATCGTCGATGGTGTCGATACAACGACCGGTGAAGTTGTTGGCATTCAGTCCGGCGATGACAATTCCGATATCACTGAATTCGACGACAGCAGCACTCTCTACCCGGTGGTGAAATTGCGTAAACCTCAGCGCATCATCTCGCAGCTTATCAGTGATGCCCTTACGCATCACGTTACCCAGGAACAACGGATCCAAATCGGCACACTGGAGATGGATACCGATAACAGTTATATCCAGAACCTGCTGCTGGCGGCGCGTAATATTACTGAGATTGACAATCTCACCACGGCCAATCTGTGGCGACTGACCGATGCCGTAAAAAAAGTGTTCCCGTCTGATAAACGCACGGAGCTTGGCTTGCTGATTCAGTTCCTGAATACCTGGATGGCCACCCCGCATATTGATCGCGGCCTTCTGGTAAAAGAGTGGGCGGCCGGAAACCGGACATCACTGATTCAGCGGACCGACGCGGGTGCGAACGCTGGCGGCGGCATTGCTACAGATCGCAACCCGGATTATGAGCATACGCTGGATACTCTGGATCAGGAGATTGCACTGGCCACGCTCCCAATGGATTTCGACATCTACGATTTCCCGGTTTCAGTTCATCGTCGCGCAAAAGACAGTATCAAAGCCAAAGAAAGCCCGTGGAAGGAGTGGTCGGCAGCGCTGCGCAGCACGCCAGGTATTCTGGATTATTCCCGCGCATCGATTTTTGCGCTGATCCGCGGCGCGCATGCTGACGTCCATCATTTCCCGACCAGCCTCCGGACGTACATCAACGCGAATCTGACGGAGTCTCAACACGACAAACCGAAGGCTGAAACCGTAAATGCTGCGTGTCACTCGCCAGAAAGTAACGCCGTTGATGATTTTGGCCGCCAGCTCGCTGCTGATCGTGGTGAATATGTTGAAGGCATCAGCGACCCTAATGATCCCAAATGGGTACGAGAAGACCTTACAAAAACACAGCACCCGCAAGTCGCCAACCTTGGCGGCGGCATGTTCTCCATTGAAGGCCTAATGGCCTCTCCTGCCCCAACGAGCACTAAAGAAGAGGCCACCAGCAATGTGCAGATGGAAACGACTGTCGAGGTCGAAGGCAAAAATGATAACCCGGTATCAACGAGCGAAAGCGCTGATGCAGCTGCTCCGCAAACAAATGCCGTAGACGCACAAAAAATAATGACTGAGCGCTGCCCTGAACTGGCCGCCGCCGTTTTAAAAGACCAGGAGCTCGCGAGCACTGCCGGTGAATCTGTCGAAGAAGTTAACGCAGAAACCGAACAGGTATCCGCAGCGCCAGCATGGCCGGAATATTTCGAGCCAGGCCGTTATGAAGGCGTGCCGAATGAGGTTTATCACGCGGCGAACGGCACCAGCTCGACGATGGTGAAAGATGCCCGTATATCGCTGATGTATTTCGAAGCACGCCACGTTTCCAGAACTATTCAGAAGGTGCATTCCCCGGTACTGGATATGGGTAACCTGGTGCATGCACTGGCACTGCAGCCTGATGACATGGATAAAGAGTTCAGTGTCGAACCTGAGATCCCGGAAGGTGCATTCACCACCACCGCAACGATCCGCTCTTTTATCGATGAGTACAACGCCGCCCTACCGGCGCTGTTGAGCGCTGACGATATCAAAACATTGCTGGAAGCTCACAACGCCACCCTACCGCAGCCAGTTCCTTTGGGTGATGACGTTACCCAAACAGGTGAAAACTACATGACCCTGCCTGCTGAATTTCAGCGCGTAGAAGAAGGCCAGAAAGTCACCGCAGCAAAAATGAAGGCCTGCATCAAAGAGTACAACGCCACTCTTCCAGCTCAGGTTAAAACCAGCGGCAGCCGCGATGCTCTGTTGGAACAACTGGCAATTATTAACCCTGACCTCGTCGCGCAGGAAGCCCAGAAGCCACAACCACTGAAAGTCTCGGGTACCAAAGCAGATCTGATGCAGTCCGTTAAGTCGGTAAATCCGGACGCAGTATTTGCCGACGAACTCCTGGATGCCTGGCGCGATAACCCCGAAGCAAAAGTGCTGGTTACCCGTCAGCAATTGGCTACGGCGTTAGCCATTCAGAAAGCCCTCCTTAATCACCCGACCGCCGGTAAGTTGCTGACGCACCCGAGCCGAGCCGTCGAGGTGAGCTATTTCGGTATTGATGAGGAAACCGGGCTGGAAATTCGTGTGCGCCCTGACCTTGAGATCGACATGGGCGGCCCGCGTATCGGTGCCGACCTGAAAACCATAAGCATGTGGAACATCAAGCAGGAAGGCCTGCGCGCGAAATTGCACAGAGAAATCATTGAGCGCGATTACCACCTGAGCGCGGCTATGTACTGCGAAACCGCAGCGCTTGACCAGTTCTTCTGGATCTTCGTCAACAAAGACGAGAACTACCACTGGATCGCCATCATCGAAGCATCGGCCGAATTGCTGGAACTGGGGATGCTCGAATACCGTAAAGCGATGCGCGCCATCGCGAACGGTTTCGACACTGGAGAATGGCCGGCGCCGATCACCGAAGACTACGCCGAAGAGCTCAACGATTTTGATGTGCGCCGTCTCGAAGCGCTGCGTGTACAGGCATAAGGGGAAACACTATGGAAAACACTAACATTGTTACTGCTGAACAGCAGGCTCCAAACACGATATCTGCCAGTAACGCCATCTTTAACGTGCAGGCATTGGGCCAGTTGACTGCATTCGCGAACCTGATGGCAGATTCTCAGGTTACGGTGCCCGCACACCTTGCCGGTAAACCTGCAGATTGCATGGCGATCGTTATGCAGGCAATGCAATGGGGTATGAATCCCTATGCAGTCGCGCAAAAAACTCATTTGGTGAACGGCGTTCTCGGATACGAAGCCCAGCTTGTCAACGCGGTAATCGCCAGCTCCAGCGCCATTCATGGGCGGTTCCACTACCGTTATGGCGGCGACTGGGAGCGCTGCACCAGGACGCAGGAAATCACAAGAGAAAAGCACGGTAAAAACGGGAAATATAATGTCACCGAGCGCGTGCGTGGATGGACGGATGAAGACGAGATCGGTTTGTTCATTCAGGTTGGTGCCATCCTTCGCGGTGAATCCGAAATTACCTGGGGAGAGCCTCTTTACCTTTCCGGGATCGTGACCCGCAACTCCCCTCTCTGGGTTTCCAATCCTAAGCAACAGATTGCCTATCTGGGAGTGAAATATTGGGCTCGCCTGTACTGCCCGGAAGTAATCCTTGGCGTTTACAGCCCGGACGAGGTGGAGCAACGCACCGAGCGTGAAATCAACCCGGCGCCAGTACAGAGAATGTCTGTGGCAGAGATCACCGGCGGAGCAGACATCACCACCAGCGCTCAGGAATCAGGTCTCAACATTGATTCCCTGGAGGATGATTTCCGTGACCGCATTGAGCGCGCCGAATCGGTTGATGCAGCGAAAGCTATCCGGGCAGACCTAGATAAAGAGAAAGCAGTCCTCGGTACCGTCCTGTTCACCGAGCTGAAAGGTAAAGCCGTGCAGCGTTATTTCATGGTTGATGCACGAAATAAGGTGGAAGCCGCGATCAATTCCATTCCCAACTCTGGAGACCCAGAAGCCGCAGAGCTGTTTTCAAAAGCTGAAAATACTCTCACCGCCGCTAAACGCAATCTCGGTGACGAACTGTACGACCAGTTCCGCATCACCCTGGATGACATGAAACCGGAATACGTGGGCTAAGGGAGGCGGGAGGGTACGCCCTCCCGGTGACGATATGACGAAAATTACTGACGGTAAAAAATACTGCTACCGCTACGACGATGGTCACGATGGAGAAGGCCGCCCGGTCGTAACTCTTTGGAAACGGGTCATCATTCGTGAGACGGAGAAAACCTTCTGGCACTGCGAAGATATGCCGAACATGACCTCTGATCAGCTTATTCAGTATCGCACTGGTGGCCGGAAAGAGAATCAAAAATATCACGTAAAACGCTGCCTGAAGGGTGCCGATCGCTCACGTTATCATTACACCCGGGAAGAGGCCTTACGCGCTTTCGTGTACCGGAAAATGTATCAACTTGAGAAGGTCCAGCTTACGGCTGAAACAGTTCAAATGTGCCTGTTGGGGTTGCGTGAAGCGGGGATGATTGTTGGTGGATATCGGTGCACGGTTGAAAAACTGCCTGAAGATACCGGTTTTGTGGCGGCCGCGGGTCCAGGTCCGATAGCGTCAACTTATAGCTGGGGGGAATACTAATGAGCCTCAAACATCGTTTACCTGAAATTGAAGCCAGCATTAACCCTGCGGCGTTACGCGCAGCAGCTGATGAGTATTCGGATCTGCTGCTGACGCTGTGCCTTTGCATGAAGATGGCCGGTCCCACCCGGGCGAATGTACGCGCCTGCGCCACTGAACTGAAAAAGCGTCTGACTACCTGGCATAGCCAGAAAGAACTCAACGCCATTCTGTCCAGTTGGGATCCGGTTGGTTACGTGCTTGGGCTCCGCCGGGAAGCGAACGATAACGCTCGCGCTGCCGGCGACCCCGTTGACGTCTTTGTGTGAGGTGAGCATGCGACTAATAAACCGAAGCAAACAATCCCCACTCGGCCGTCAGGCTTGTGACGCGGCACTCGCTAAGCACGTAGAACTATACGGCGCATACGGACGCCAGAAGACGAAACGGACTTATACGGTCATCGTTGAGGGCTCAAAAATCACCGTTGAAGTCGTGAACCGGAAATGCAGCTACGTGGCGACGGCCATGAACTGTGCTCGCAGACTGCGGCACCTTCCAGGACAATGCAACTAAGAGAGAAATCATGAATAACACTTCGCAAGCGCCTGATGAGATTTTGATAACTAGCGACGTTTTGTCCAGATACAAAATTTCTCGCAGCACGTTGTATTTCTGGAGCACCCCTTCTCGTATGCCTTCATTTTTTTCTCAGCCGTTCCCGAAGCCAAGGATAAATGGCAGCCCAAAAAGGTGGAGACTATCAGACCTACTCGCATGGGAGGAAAACGTTGGCATCAAACCAGAGGTTGACCAATCAGGGTTTCCAGATGACTCTGCCAAACGGCTAACCAATGCCTCTGATCATCCAGGTAATCATGCAGGTTATAGCGTGCCATGACTCCGGACATATGATGTCCAAGCAATTTCTCAATAACATGAGGGGGCGCGCCTAATTCTGAAAGGCGCGTCGCGATTGTTCTTCTAAGGTCATGGAGCGACCATGATTTCATACCTGTTTTGGCGATTATCTGAGCTGAAAATAAAGCCACATTTGGCTGAAGTGGAGGTCTGTCATCCTCTGGTCCTTTGTATCGTGACACTGTAACGACATGAGTCGATACGGATGATTCTTTGTAGGACGCCATCATTTTGACCACCGCCTCAGGCAAAGCCCTTCTAACCGATTTCCCGGTTTTGTAATCGCTGCCCGGGATAGTCCATGTTCGATCGCGGAAATCAAACCACTCCCACTTTGCTGTCCTTATTTCAGTGCTTCTGCAGCCGGTCATAATAAGAAACTTCATGATCAGCTGTTGCCTGTCCTTCATCTCAGGAAGAGCATTCCAGAGGGTTTTGATTTCTTCATCACTTAATTTTCGATCTTTGACGGCGGCGGTAAGCCCGACATCGGAGCGCCTCAGGGTTTCAATAGGGTTAATGTTAATCACCCCTCGATTAGAGCAGAAGCGGAACGTTCGCTGCATCAACCCAAGCATTTGTCCAGTAACAACCCGTCTACCCATACCATCAAAAAGACTCAGCCAGTGCGCCTTAGTTGTCTGGTCAACGATCATATTTCCCAGAACGGGATTAATGTGATTGTTAAAGTCCCGGCGATTAACCTTGATTTTGACTATCCCCTCGGGAATGCAGTAATACTTCTCCCAGTAATCGAAAGCTTCTTTGACAGTTATCGCATCGATTTTTTTCTGCTTTTCCAGCACGGCCTGACGTCTTGGGTCCAAACCTTCCACCAGCCAGGATCTGAACTGCTGTCTGCGTTCCCTTGCATGAGATAATGATACGCTCGGATATTCACCAATCGTCAGCTGTACGGCCTTGCCGTTCCATCTGTAGCGATAAAAGAATGTTATACTGCCGGTTATAGATAACCTTACATTCAATCCGTGAGCATCTGAAATGACATCAATTTTGTCTCTTTTCTTGCCAAGGGCCTTTCTTAACTTGGTGTCAGTAAGCATGTGTACATTCCGAAGAAGATATACACATGAGTGTACACATTTTCTGTAAATTGAGAACCATCAAGGTTATCCGTACTAAACAGATTTAAAGCAAGAATGAGCGGCAAAGCCGCTAGGTAAGCGGAAACATTAAAAAGACGTAAAGCATGATTAACGAATATAAAACGGATTCATATGCCCTACGATAGTGTGTATCTGGAAAAGCGTCCGCCCGGGGCGCTGCGTACCGTCTGGCGAAAATTCTACGGCGACACGACTGCGATGATCGGCCTGTACGGCTGCGCGGGTCTGGTGCTGCTGTGCGTCTTCGGCGGCTGGTTTGCCCCTTATGGTATCGATCAGCAGTTTCTTGGCTACCAGCTGTTGCCGCCGTCATGGTCGCGCTATGGCGAAGTGTCGTTCTTCCTCGGGACCGACGATCTCGGTCGCGATGTATTGAGCCGTCTGCTGAGCGGCGCGGCGCCGACCGTCGGCGGCGCTTTTGTCGTCACCTTCGCGGCGACGCTGTTTGGCCTGGTGCTCGGCGTCGTCGCCGGCTCAACCCATGGCCTACTGTCGGCGATGTTGAACCATATCCTCGATACCCTGCTGTCGATTCCGTCGCTGCTGCTGGCCATTATTGTCGTGGCTTTCGCCGGGCCGCATCTGAGCCACGCGATGTTCGCCGTCTGGCTGGCGCTGCTGCCGCGTATCGTGCGTTCGGTCTACAGCATGGTGCATGATGAGCTGGAAAAAGAGTACGTCATCGCCGCCCGTCTCGACGGCGCGTCGACATTAAATATTCTCTGGTTTGCGGTGCTGCCGAATATCGCCTCCGGGCTGGTCACGGAGATCACCCGCGCATTATCCATGGCGATTCTCGATATCGCTGCCCTGGGCTTTCTCGACCTCGGCGCCCAGCTTCCCTCCCCGGAATGGGGGGCGATGCTGGGCGACGCGCTGGAGCTGATTTACGTCGCGCCATGGACGGTAATGCTGCCCGGTGCGGCGATTATGATTAGCGTCCTGTTGGTCAACCTGCTGGGCGACGGGATCCGCCGCGCCATTATCGCCGGGGTGGAATAATGCCGTTACTTGATATTCGCAACCTGACCATTGAGTTCAAAACCAACGAGGGCTGGGTCAAAGCCGTCGACCGCGTCAGCCTGACCCTTGCGGAAGGTGAGATTCGCGGCCTGGTGGGCGAATCCGGCTCCGGTAAAAGTTTAATTGCCAAAGCGATCTGTGGCGTCACCAAAGACAACTGGCGGGTCACCGCCGACCGTATGCGTTTCGATGATATCGATCTCTTACGCCTTTCCAGCCGCGAACGCCGCAAGCTGATTGGCCACAACGTGTCGATGATTTTTCAGGAGCCACAGTCCTGTCTCGATCCGTCGGAGCGTATCGGCCTGCAGTTAATGCAGAATATCCCCGGCTGGACCTTTAAAGGCCGCTGGTGGCAGCGTATCGGCTGGCGAAAACGCCGGGCCATCGAACTGCTGCATCGTGTCGGGATTAAAGATCACAAAGACGCCATGCGCAGTTTTCCCTACGAATTAACCGACGGGGAGTGTCAGAAGGTGATGATTGCCATCGCCCTCGCCAACCAGCCGCGTCTGCTGATCGCCGATGAGCCGACCAACGCCATGGAACCGACAACCCAGGCGCAAATCATCCGCCTGCTTACGCGTCTGAATCAGAACAATAACACCACCATTTTGCTGATCAGCCACGATATGCAGATGCTCAGCAAATGGGCGGATAAAATCAATGTCATGTACTGCGGACAAACGGTAGAAACGGCGCCCAGCGAAGAGCTGGTGACAACGCCTCATCATCCGTATACCCAGGCATTAATCCGCGCGATCCCGGATTTTGGCAGCGCGCTCCCGCATAAAAGCCGCCTGAATACGCTGCCGGGAGCCATCCCTCTGCTCGAGCAGCTGCCGATCGGCTGCCGTCTTGGACCGCGGTGCCCCTACGCGCAGCGTGAATGCATTGAAACGCCGCGCCTGACCGGAGCCAGAACGCATCTGTATGCCTGTCATTTCCCGCTAAACATGGAGAAAGAGTGAAATGGTCGAAACATTGCTCGAAGTCCGTAATCTGAGTAAGACCTTTCGCTACCGTACCGGCTGGTTTCGTCGTCAGATGGTGGAAGCGGTGAAACCGCTCAGTTTTACGCTGCGCGAACGCCAGACGCTGGCGATTATCGGCGAGAACGGTTCAGGAAAATCGACCCTGGCGAAAATGCTGGCGGGCATGATCGAACCGACATCCGGCGAGCTGTTGATTGACGATCATCCGCTGACGTTTGGCGACTACTCTTTCCGCAGTCAGCGTATCCGCATGATCTTTCAGGACCCGTCGACCTCGCTGAACCCGCGGCAGCGTATTTCGCAGATCCTCGACTTCCCGCTGCGCCTGAATACCGACCTCGAACCAGAGGCGCGGGAGAAGCAGATTATTGAGACGCTGCGAATGGTCGGCCTGCTGCCGGACCACGTGAGCTACTATCCACATATGCTGGCTCCCGGCCAGAAGCAGCGTCTGGGCCTCGCGCGCGCGCTGATTCTGCGTCCGAAAGTGATCATCTGTGATGAAGCCCTGGCGTCGCTGGATATGTCAATGCGTTCGCAGCTGATCAACCTGATGCTGGAGTTACAGGAGAAACAGGGGATTTCGTATATCTACGTGACCCAGCATCTGGGGATGATGAAGCATATCAGCGACCAGGTTCTGGTGATGCATCAGGGCGAGGTCGTCGAGCGCGGCAGTACTGCCGATGTGCTGGCGTCACCGCTGCACGACCTCACCCGACGTCTGATTGCCGGCCACTTTGGCGAGGCGCTGACCGCCGATGCCTGGCGCAAAGACGGTAAATAACCGTCCGCGCCGGCAGCAGCTCCATCGGCTCTAGTCCGGGAACACGCTCTGCGTCGGCAGCACGCGACGATCAAAACGACGCAGCGCGTAGTAAAGAGCCCCGGTCCCGAACCAGCCGATAATCCAGGAGACATCGTTGCCGGCAAACAGCCACGTCAGCGAGCCGTGATACAGCGGGTTCTCAATAAACGGCAGCTGGATAAGCACGCCGGCCACATAAACGACAATCGCGTAGATGTTCCAGTATCCGTAACGCTGTTGCGGATCGGAGAGCGCGGGAATATCCACGGCGCCTGCGGAAATCAGATAGTAGTCGGTCAGACTGATGGCGCTCCACGGAACGAAAAACGCCAGCAGGAAGAGCAGAAAATGGGTGAAGTTCTTTAAGAACGCCGGCTCGCTCAACAACGCAATCACGCATGAGATAGCCACCATCAGCACCACGAAGAGAATACGCGCCCGCTTCGACAGCGAAGCCTGACGGCGAAATCCGGAAACGATGGTGCTCAGCGACATAAAGCTGCCGTAGGCGTTCAGGGTGGTAAAGGTGATTTTGCCAAAGCAGATCGCAAAGTAAATCACCATCGCCATCAGCTGGCTTTTGCCTAACCCGACGATAAAGCTCACTTCATGGCCGGAAAACGCGCTGCCGGCGATAGCCGCCGTCAGAACGCCTAGCGTCATCGATGCCTGAGTCCCCAGCACCGTACCGCTGAAGACGCACAAAAACGTTTTCGCGCCCGAGACATTGCGCGGCAGATAGCGAGAGTAATCGGAAACGTAGGGGCAGAATGCAATCTGCCACGACGATGATAACGACACGGCCAGTAAAAACATCGGCAGAGAAAAATGGTTATTCTGCGCGATCGCCGGCAGATTGGCGGACAGCAGCAGCGTCACGAACAGATAGACAAACGCCAGCACCCCGACCACGCTCGCCACTTTGCCCAGCTTATGGATGACCCTATAGCCCAGCACGGCAATCACAATAATAATCGCGCTGAACAACAACATGCCGGCCACGTCAGAGATCGACAGCAGCCTTGCCATTGCCTGACCGGCCAGTACGGTACCGCTGGCCGAAAAGCCGACATACATCACGCACACCAGCACCAGCGGCACCACGGCACCAAACACGCCAAACTGCGCCCGGCTGATGATCATCTGCGGCAACCCCAGGCGCGGCCCCTGTAGCGCATGCAGGGACATCACCGCCGCGCCAAGCACCTGCCCCACCAACAGCCCAATCAGCGACCAGACAACATCGCCCCCCAGCACCACCGCCAGCGCACCGGTGACGATGGCGGTAATCTGCAGATTACCGCCAGCGCACCGGTGACGATGGCGGTAATCTGCAGATTACCGCCGAACCACAGCGTAAACTGGCTAAAGGGATGCCCGTGGCGTTCGCGGTCAGGAATATAATCGATCGACCGCGTTTCCGTTAACCCCTGTTCGCGCTGGGTTGACTGCCGGTCGGCTGGTGAAAAAGAAGACATTATTTCCTCGCTATAGATTATTGTTATTGTTGTGTTTTATTTTCTTATTCTGTTGCTATTGACCGTTCAGGCGCGATGCCATCCAGTCAGCCCGATGGCTTTTGATGGTCGCCACCGCTTTGGCGATTTCTGGCGCCAGCCAGCGATCGTCTTCCCATGTCGCCACGCGCTGTCGCAGCAGCGCCAGCGCGTGACGCGTGCCGGCTGCCAGCATGTCCTGAGCATGAAACTCCAGCCCCTGAGCGGCCAGCAGATACTCGATCGCCATAATTTGATACAGGTTGGCCAGCAGGCGCTGTAGCTTGAGCGACGCGCCGGTCCCCAGGCTCAGGTGATCTTCCTGCAGCGCCGAGGTCACAAAATTATCAAGCACCGCCGGCTGCGCCAGCTGCTTGTTCTCCGCACAAAGCGAGGCCGCGACGTACTGGGCGATCATCATCCCGGAGTTCACCCCGGGTTTGGCCACCAGGAACGCCGGCAGGCCGCTGATTAACGGGTTGACCAGGCGATCCAGACGCCGCTCGGCAATCGCGCCCAGTTCGGCCATCGCAATCGCCAGCACATCACAGGCCATGGCGACCGATTCCCCATGCGGATGCGCCTGCGATACCACTCGCCAGTTCTCGAGGGTGCCGAGAATCAAGGGATTATCCGTACAGGCGTTCAGCTCGGTGTTAATTTGCCGCTCGGCATGATCGAACTGATCGCGGCAGGCGCCGTGTACCTGCGGCATAGATCGCAGACTGAGCGCATCCTGGGTACGTATCCCCTGGCTGACGCTCAACAGTGGACTGTCGGCGAGCAGCTGGCGTAATCGGGCGCCGCTGTGCTGCATGCCAGGACTGGCCTTCAATTCCAGGATCTCGGCGTCAAACGCCACGATCTGTCCGCGCAGCGCTTCAAAACTCATCGCACCGGTGACGTCGGCCCAGTCCAGCAGTTGGCTGGCGTCGTCGAGGGCCAGACAGGCCATTCCGGTCATACACGGCGTCCCGTTGACCAGGCTTAATCCCTCTTTTGCCCCCGGCGAAATGGCGGATAGTCCCGCCTGCGCCAGCGCTTCGGCAGCAGGAACCACCCGCCCCTGCCAGCTCACCTCGCCGATCCCCATCAGCGCCAGACCGATATGCGCCATATGCGTCAGATAGCCCACCGAACCTTGCGAAGGCACCTGCGGCGTGATTTGCTGATTCAGGAAGGCGAGCAGCTGTTGCACGATGGCGCAGGAAATCCCGGACTTACCATGGCTGTAGTTGGCGACGGCGGCGCACATAATGGCCCGCGTCTGGGCGTCGTCCAGCAGAGGGCCGACGCCGCAGGCGTGGCTCAACAGCGTATTGCGCGATAGCTGGCTCAGCTGCTCTTCAGGCAGAGTGATATTGCACAAGGCTCCGAGGCCGGTATTAATCCCGTAGGCTATCTGCCCCGCGTCGATAATATGCTGAACAATCGCTCGCCCCTGTGCGATGCGCTCCCAGGCGCCGGCGCTGAGCGCCAGCTGCGCCTGGCCTCTGGCGACCTGCACAACCTCCTGCCAGCATAACGGGGCGTCGCCCCACAGCACCTGTTGGTTCATACGGATTGTCCTGGTTGGTGATGGCTGGAAATAAACTGTTGAAAACGCGGCGACCCATGCGCGCCGAACAGCGCCTCCGGCGCGCCGTCGCAATCAATCGTGCCTTGATGCATAAACACCACGCGGTTGGAGACATGGCGGGCAAAGCCTAGCTCATGCGTGACCACCAGCATCGTGCGCCCCTCTTCCGCCAGGCTGCGCATCACTTTTAATACTTCGCCCACCAGTTCCGGATCTAACGCCGAAGTCGGCTCATCAAAGAGCATCACCTCCGGATCCATCGCCAGCGCCCGGGCTATTGCCACGCGCTGTTGCTGACCTCCCGAGAGCTGGGCCGGGTAAAAATCCTTGCGGTTCAACATGCCGACGCGATCGAGCAGCTGCTCCGCCTGTTCAATGCACTCCTGCTTACTGCGTTTGAGGACGTAATGCGGCCCTTCAATCACGTTTTGCAGCACCGTCATATGCGACCACAGGTTAAAGCTTTGGAACACCATCCCCAGCCGCGAACGCAGACGTTCGATCTGCTTAGGGTTGGCCGCTAAACGGTGGCCGCGCGCATGGTGTTTCATCTCAATGGTTTCACCCCCCACGCTGACCACGCCCGCATCGGGTGTTTCCAGCAGGTTGATGCAGCGCAACAGCGTACTCTTACCTGAACCGCTGGCGCCCAGAATCGAGATCACATCGCCTTTTTGCGCCTGGATAGAAATTCCCTTCAGCACATCAAGTGAACCAAAGGATTTATGGATATCGCTGACGGACAGCGTCACGGGACGGGGATCGTGCATACTATTCTCCTTTGGCGGCCGGTTTGAGTGCGACGGTGGCCGGGGTTTGCCGGGTATGCGGCGTCAGACGACGCTCAAGCAGCGCATAAAGCTGTACGATGATAAAGTTGAGCAGCAAATAGATAACCGCGGCGCAGAGAAAGACCTCCATCGTCCGGTAGGTTCTCTGGATAATTTGCTGCGCCACGCCGGTCACATCCCACACCGTCACCAGACTGGCCAGCGCGGTGGATTTCACCAGCAAAATCGCCTCGGTTGAGTAGGCCGGCAGCGCATAGCGCAGCATCACCGGGGCGATGATGCGGCGCAGCAGCAGAAAACGGGACATCCCGCATGCCTGTCCGGCTTCAATCTGGCCAGAGGGCACCGCCAGCAGCGCGCCGCGCAGGATTTCCGCGGTGTAGGCGGCGGTACACAGCGCCAGCGCCAGCACCGCGCAGATAAACGGCTCGCGCAGCAGCGGCCACAGAAAACTGTGGCGAATCACGCCAAACTGCCCCAGCCCGTAATAGATAAGAAACAGCTGGATCAGCAGCGGCGAACCGCGAAACACCAGAATGTAACCTTTGGCAACATTGCTGAGCAGCGGCCAGCGGCTCATGCGCAGCGCCAGAACCCCCACCGCCAGTACGCCGCCGCAGAGAAAGGAGCAGATAAACAGCCCCAGCGTGACCGGCAGCGCGGCACAGAGCTTGAGGAAGGTATCGCTGAGAAAGGCAACGTCGATAAACATAAATTCTCCTTAAGCCTGAGCCGCGGTACGGCGCAGCCAGGCGCGATTCAGGCGAAGTTCCGCCCGAATAAACGCCCGGTTGGACACCAGGGTGAGTATCAGGTAGCAGCCGCCGCCAATCACATAGAACAGGAAGTATTCGCGGGTGGAGCCAGCGGCGATCTGGCTGGCGCGCATTAGCTCCGCAATCCCCGTCACCGAGACCAGCGCCGAATCTTTAAGGCTCATCTGCCAGACGTTTGACAACCCAGGCAGCGAATAGCGGGCAATCTGCGGCAGCATGATGCGCTGAAAAATCCGCCAGCGCGGCATGCCGATTGCCGATGCCGCCTCGACTTCACCGGGCATCAGCGCCAGGCGCGCCGCGCGGTAAACTTCAGCCTGATAAGAGGCGGAAATTAAGCCGATAGCCAGCGAGCCAATCAGAAACGGCGGGACCTCGATAAAGCCGTCGGCGCCAAACAGCTGACCAATCGCCGAGACCAGTCCAGACCCGCCAAAATAGAACAGGTAAATGACCAGCAGCTCAGGAATGCCGCGGAATACCACCGAATAGGCGGAGCCGAACCAGCGCACGGGGGCGTGTGGCGACAGCTTTGCTGCGGCAATCATGCCGCCGACCACGGCGCCGACCGCTAACGCGGCGAGAGACAGCAGCAGCGTGGTCAGCGTCGCGCTCAGGATGAGCGTTCCCCAACCGTTCTCACCAAAACTCAGCAGACTAAGCATCTTCAACCTCACTTATGGCGTGACATCGCTTTTAAACCATTTTTCGCTCAGCTTTTTCACCGTTCCGTCCGCCAGCGCGGCCTGAATCGCGGTATCCAGCTTCGCTTTTAAATCGACATCAGCGTGACGAACGCCCATCGCTTCGCCCTCGCCCCAGATGGGGCCGCTCAGCTGCGGGCCGCTGAAGTTGAGGTTGCTGTTTTCCGGACGCGCAAGGGTGGTGTTGGCGAAGGTAATATCGTCGAAGACGGCATCAATACGTTCGGCCTGGAGATCCAAAATAGCGTCCGCTGAATTGCTGTATTCACGAATATCGGCCACATCTTTGAAGTATTTGTCGATGAACGGGGTATAAACGGTGCCGGAAGCGATACCGATCGTTTTTCCTTTCAGGGCCGCTTTTAATGGCGCAATCGCCGCCTGAATCTCTTTTTCATCATCGTTAAGCTTGATGGTGTGGTTGGCTCCGGTCGCCGGCGGCAGCAACGTGCCTTTTACCGCGATAAATGACGCCGGTGTTGCGGCATAGGGGACCGTGAAGGAGACCACCTGTTTTCTTTCCGGGGTGATGACGATGGCGTCCATAATCACATCGTATTTCCCGGCGTTGAGTCCGGCGATCATCCCGTCCCAGTTTTGCACCACCAGCTTGCACTCAATGCCCATGCGCTGGCAGAGATTAGCCATCAGTTCTGGTTCGAAGCCGCTGAGCTTGCCGCCCGGCAGCGTCAGGTTCCAGGGTTCATAACCCCCTTCCGTTGCGATGGTGATGGACTTCCACTCTTTGGCATTGACCGTACTGCCGCAGAGCAAAAGTCCTGAAAACAGGGTTGTCAGACAGACCTGGCGAAAAGTGATGCTCTGCTTCATGATAATTCTCCTGATTTCATTTAAGTCATGCCGCTCTGGCGGTGCCAGCCGGACGTAAAATTCAGATGACAGAGCATGTATATACAAGCATTGACAAATCAGCACACCCTCCTGATGATGGATTTGTGAGCTGCACTGTAAATAATTTGTAATCGAATTGAAAATTGTGTGTAGCTAAAACTTTACACAAAGCGACAAAGCGATGGTGAAACTGCGATGATAACTCCCTTTAACTTCTCTTCCCTGCCGAGGACTCCGTGGAAAAACGGCGGCGGCGAAACCCGCGAAATTGTCAGCGTGCCCTCGCCTGACGCCGATGCCCCGTTTCTGTGGCGAGCCAGCATTGCCACGCTGGAGCACGACGGACCGTTTTCCCGGTTCAGCGGCATTGACCGGATCATTACCTTAATTGAGGGCCAGCCGCTCTGGCTTCGCGGCGAGGGGATTCATCATCATCTGAGACGCTGGGAGCCGTGGGCATTTTCCGGCGAATGGGCGCTGGGTAGCGAAGGCATTTCCGCACCGGGGCTGGATTTTAACATTATGACGCAACGCACCCGCGCGGCTGCGCAGGTCAGCGTGGTCTCCGGTGAACAGCATCCCGGTAACGAAGGCATCGCCTGGGTACTTCAGGGATGCTGGCAGCTTGCCGGCGAACGCTATGACGCGCGCTCAGGGCTCTGGTGGCAGAGCCAGTCGCCCGGGGCCCTGATTCCACTCTCGCCTGATGCCCGGCTTTTGCTGACCGGTATCACCCGTCGTTAGCCCGCACAACGCCGGGCAAGAGGCGTAAAACGAGCCTGACATCCGGTGATATACTGGAGTGTGTCTGGTCGTCATTACGTGTTAAGGCACGAAAATATCGTGACACAAGGGGTCGTCAGTGGGATATAATTCTCGGCTAAATTTGAGTTATTTTGAAATAACAACCTTAACCCCATGATTGTTAAAGTAAAAATAAGCAATAACGATAAGGATTAAAGCTATGGGTTTTCTTTCCGGTAAGCGCATTCTGGTCACTGGCGTTGCCAGCAAACTGTCCATCGCCTACGGTATTGCGCAAGCAATGCACCGTGAAGGGGCTGAACTGGCGTTCACCTATCAGAACGAAAAACTGAAAGGTCGTGTGGAAGAATTTGCCGCGGCACTGGGTTCTGACATCGTACTGCCGTGCGACGTGGCTGAAGATGAGAGCATCGACTCTCTGTTCGCTGAACTGACTAAAGTCTGGCCGAAATTTGACGGCTTCGTTCACTCAATCGGTTTCGCACCGGCTGACCAGCTGGACGGCGACTACGTCAACGCGGTCACCCGCGAAGGTTTCAAAATCGCTCACGATATCAGCGCCTACAGCTTCGTGGCGATGGCGAAAGCCTGCCGCGGTATGCTGAACCCGGGTTCCGCGCTGCTGACGCTCTCCTATCTGGGCGCAGAGCGTGCGATTCCTAACTACAACGTTATGGGTCTGGCAAAAGCGTCTCTGGAAGCGAACGTGCGCTACATGGCAAACGCGATGGGTCCGGAAGGCGTGCGCGTTAACGCCATCTCTGCGGGTCCAATCCGTACGCTGGCAGCGTCCGGCATTAAAGATTTCCGTAAAATGCTGGCGCATTGCGAAGCGGTTACCCCGATTCGCCGTACCGTGACTATCGAAGACGTGGGTAACAGCGCAGCCTTCCTGTGCTCCGACCTGTCTGCCGGTATCTCCGGTGAAGTCGTTCACGTCGATGGCGGTTTCAGCATCGCGGCAATGAACGAGCTGGAACTGAAATAAGTTCCTTTCCCTCCTCACCCCGTGAGGAGGGATTGCCTTCGCGGCATCCCGTTCTTCCCTGCATTTCCTGCATTTCCTGCATTTCCTGCATTTCCTGCATTTCCTGCATTTCCTGCATTTCCTGCATTTCCTGCATTTCCTGCATTTCCTGCATTTCCTGCATTTCCTGCATTTCCTGCATTTCCTGCATTTCCTGCATTTCCTGCATTCCAGAAACCTACATTCACCCCTGTTATTCCAAACAGCTATTTGTTAGCACGTATCAATATTTTCTCCCGCTCCAGGGTTACGCCAGGATAGTTATGCATATATGGCCGACGGAAGTGCGGCTCGCCACATACCGATCAAGGAACGCCCATGGAGCAACGCCGCGTGTATGGCAAAAACCACTGGTATCATGAAACCCAGTCAACAATCTGCCCGGTGGATGTGCTGCCGCTCGTCCCTGAAGCCGCCCATGTCGAAGATCGCTTTTTACTCGATCTGACGTTACCGGAAGAGTGGCTTCACGCCCATGCGGGCTGGCTGACGCCAGCGCGATGTCTGGCCGACGCGCTCTTCCCTGCCTCCGTCGTCGTCAATCGCTTACAAACCGTTAGCGCTTATGACCGACTGAGCACTGCGCTGACCGTCGCTCAGGTGTATGGCGTGCAGCGACTGTGTAATCACTATGCCGCCCGGCTGGCGCCGCTGCCGGGACCGGACTCTTCACGTGAGAGCAATCGCCGACTGGCGCAAATGACCCAATATGCCCGCCAGCTGGCCGGTTCGCCTTCGGTCATTAACACCCTTTCCCGCAGCCAGCTGGATGAGGTCGGGTTAACCAGCCGCGATATGATCCTCATTAATCAGATTGTCGGTTTTGTCGGTTTCCAGGCGCGCGCAATTGCCGCGTTTCACGCCGGCCTCGGCTTTCCGGTGCGCTGGATGCCGGGAATGCCGCAGCAGGAAGATGCGCCGGCAGACGATTTTACGATCGGTCAGCTGACCTGGACACCCGACATCAACGATACCGATCTCCGCTATGCCAATGACGAACGCCAGGTGCTGCTGGCCGACTGGCTACCGCATCCTGGCCTGTCCGGGCTGGCGCCGCTGCTTGCAGCCCACGAAACAATACTCAAAGCCCAGCATCAATTACTCACCCAATTAAGCGTAAATCAGCCTTTTGCTTCGCTGGTGGCGCTGATGACCGCGCGCATCAACGGTAGCGCCAGCTGTTTTAACGCCTGGGCCGAAAGCGGATCCGTTTCCCCGCAGCTTGCTGATGCATTACGCCACGATGAGCGTACGCCAGAAGCCTGGGAACCAAGCCATCCCACCGAGCGCGTCATCTTGCAGGCGGTACAGCTTTTGACCCGGGCGCCCGACCGTTTCAGCGCGGCGCAATTAACGCCCCTCGCTGAACAGGGGCTTTCCCATGCGCAGATTATCGATATTCTGGCGTGGAGCGGAGCGTGTGGCTGGATGAATCGTCTGAAAATCGCCCTCGGCATCGTTCGTCAACAGACGTAAAATGCCAAACATCGCTTGCTGCAACAGGCATTATCGCGTAAAAATGTCAGCCGCTCTTTTAGCCACGAAAATACCTAATTATGTTTCAGGACAACCCGCTGCTAGCGCAGCTTAAACAGCAACTGCATTCCCAGACTCCTCGTGTTGAAGGGGTCGTGAAGGGGACGGAAAAAGGTTTTGGCTTCCTCGAAGTTGATGCGCAGAAAAGCTACTTTATTCCGCCGCCGCAAATGAAAAAAGTGATGCATGGCGACCGTATCAGCGCCGTGATCCACACTGAAAAAGAACGTGAAAGCGCCGAGCCGGAAGAGTTGATTGAACCTTTCCTGACCCGTTTCGTCGGTAAAGTGCATAAGAAAGATGACCGACTGTCCATCGTTCCCGATCATCCGCTGCTGAAAGACGCTATTCCCTGCCGCGCCGACCGTAGCGTGAGCCATGATTTTAAAGAGGGTGACTGGGCCGTTGCTGAAATGCGCCGTCATCCGCTGAAAGGCGACCGCGGTTTTTATGCCGAATTAACCCAGTTTATTACCTTCAGCGACGATCATTTCGTTCCGTGGTGGGTCACGCTGGCTCGCCACAATCTGGAAAAAGAAGCCCCGGACGGCGTGGCGACCGAATTGCTGGATGAAGGTCTGGAACGTCGTGACTTAACGGCGCTGGACTTCGTCACCATCGACAGCGCCAGCACCGAAGATATGGACGATGCGCTGTATGTCGAAGCCGCCGCCGACGGCAAGCTGCATTTGACCGTCGCTATCGCCGATCCGACCGCCTGGATTGCCGAAGGCAGCAAACTGGACAAAGCGGCAAAAATTCGCGCCTTCACCAACTATCTGCCGGGCTTTAATATCCCGATGTTGCCGCGCGAGCTGTCTGACGACCTGTGCTCTCTGCGCGCCAACGAAGTGCGTCCGGTCCTCGCCTGCCGCATGATCCTGACGGCTGACGGCACGATTGAAGACGATATCGAATTCTTCGCCGCGACTATTGAGTCAAAAGCCAAGCTGGCCTACGACAACGTCTCCGACTGGCTGGAAAATACCGGCAGCTGGCAGCCTGAGAGCGAGTCTATCGCTCAGCAGATCAAACTGCTGCAGGATGTCTGCCTGCGCCGCAGCGAATGGCGTAAAACCCATGCGCTGGTATTCAAGGACCGTCCTGACTACCGTTTCGTGCTGGGTGAGAAAGGCGAGGTGCTGGATATCGTTGCCGAACCGCGCCGCATCGCTAACCGCATTGTCGAAGAATCAATGATTGCGGCAAACATCTGCGCGGCCCGCGTTCTGCGCGACAAGCTGGGCTTTGGTGTTTATAACGTGCATACCGGCTTTGATCCGGCCAACACCGAACAGCTGGCAACGTTGCTGAAGACTCACGACGTCCACGTTGATCCGGTTGAAGTGCTGACCCTCGAGGGTTTCTGCAAACTGCGTCGCGAGCTTGATGCCCAGCCGTCGGGTTTCCTCGACAGCCGCATTCGTCGCTTCCAGTCCTACGCGGAAATCAGCACCGAACCGGGTCCGCACTTTGGCCTTGGCCTTGAAGCCTATGCCACCTGGACCTCACCGATTCGTAAATATGGCGACATGATTAACCATCGCCTGCTGAAAGCGATCATCAAAGGTGAAACGGCAACGCGTCCGCAAGATGAGATTGCCGTACAGATGGCCGAGCGCCGTCGCCTGAACCGCATGGCCGAACGCGATGTTGGTGACTGGCTGTACGCCCGTTATCTGAGCCCGCAGGCCGGTACCGATACGCGCTATGCCGCGGAAATTATCGATATCAGCCGCGGCGGGATGCGCGTTCGCCTGGTGGATAACGGCGCCGTCGCCTTTATCCCGGCACCGTTCCTGCACGCCGTTCGTGATGAGCTGGTCTGTAGCCAGGAAAACGGTACCGTGCAGATCAAAGGCGAAACCGTCTACAAAGTGACTGACGTTATCGACGTCAAGATTGCCGAAGTCCGTATGGAAACCCGCAGCGTCATCGCGCGTCCGTTCGCCTGATAGCCGTCTTCAGCGGCTCCCGTTATCGGGGGCCGCTTATTTTTTCCCCGCGTTGTCTGATATTGTCCCGTTTTTCCTCGTTTTCCTGACTATCTATCGCAGATGATTTACGTTGTGCGTTTTTTTCTCTTCTCTTTTTCATCTGTTTTTAGCATCATTGATTTCATTCGTTTTTGTAACCAGGATAATGCTATGTCTGATCTGAATGCCCGCCTGCTCGCCCAACGTATCGATACCGTGCTGGATATTCTGGTTGCCGGAGATTATCACTCTGCGATTCATAATCTGGAGATCCTCAAAGCGGAGCTTCAGGCGCTTTCTGCCGATGAGCCTGAAGCGAAACCCGGCCAACCTAAAGCGCCCTGGGAAATCTGATCGCCCACATCGCCACAATCGATCAATGATGTCGATTGTCAGCCAAAATAGTCCCCTAACTGTGATGTTGCTATGAACGCCCGACAACAAAGTATTTTGCAAACGGTCATCGATAAAGGCCGCATGAGCGTGGCCGATCTCGCGAAAATGACCGGTGTCTCTGAAGTCACGATTCGTCAGGATTTGAATTTACTGGAAAAGCAGAGCTATCTACGCCGGACTCATGGTTTCGCCGTACCGCTGGATAGCGAAGATGTCGAAACCCGTATGATGACCCATTTCTCGATCAAACGTGAACTGGCTACGCGCGCCGCGGAGCTGGTCAACGCCGGTGAGACGGTATTTATCGAAAACGGCAGCTGCAACGCCCTCCTCGCCCGTACGCTTGCCGAGCGCGGCGATATTACCATCATCACCGTGAGCAGCTATATTGCGCATCTGCTTAAAGAGACGCCCGGGGAGGTCATTCTGCTCGGTGGAATCTACCAGAAGCGCAGCGAAAGTATGGTCGGTCCGCTCACGCGGCAGTTTATTCAGCAGGTCCACTTCAGCAAAGCGTTTATTGGCATCGATGGCTGGCAGCCGGAAACCGGGTTTACCGGCAAGGATATGATGCGTGCGGATGTAGTCAATGCCGTCCTTGAAAAGGGCTGTGAGGCGATTGTCCTGAGCGACAGTTCGAAGTTCAGCGTCGTGCACCCTTATCCGCTCGGTCCGGTAGCGCGTTTTAGCCGCATCATTACCGACAGCAGTCTGCACGATGATGCGCGCCAGCAGCTGACTGAAAGCGGGCTCACCGTCGATATTGTCAGTTTTTCCTGAACTCATCCCGACTCTCTTTTTCGCCCAGCGTTTTTCTTCCCCCGCCGCCCACTCATGTGGGCGCAGACCGCATGACTCCCTGTCTGAGAGTTTTCCGAGCCCGCAATTAAGAGTTTTTACCTGCCGGTAAAATTTAAAAAAAGTAGAATTAATGTTAGCGATATAACAGGAAGTGACTATCACCCGCGTGATTAAAGTAACACCTGCGCAACTTAAGTTTCATGGAATAGCCCTTAAAACCCGGCATCACGCTATGCTTTAAGGAAGTTGTATCCATGAATAGATTATTCAGGAGAAAATTATGATGACTTCAATGAGCAAAAAAATGGCTGCAGCTGTGCTGGCCGTTACCGTAGTAATGTCTCTGAGCGCATGTTCCAACTGGTCTAAACGCGATCGTAATACCGCAATCGGTGCAGGCGCGGGCGCACTCGGCGGCGCAGTATTAACCGATGGCAGCGCGCTGGGGACCCTGGGCGGCGCAGCGGTTGGCGGGATTATCGGTCACCAGGTTGGTAAATAAGGCCTGAACCGGATCAACGATAAAAAATAATCCGCATCGGTAGACTTACAGACTTACGCACCGGCAAAGAATCAAGGCCACGGCATTTACCGTGGCCTTGTTGTTTATTAACCGCCGGCCAGCTTAACTTTCATGCCTTTGGCTTCCAGCAGTGATTTGAGCAAATCGCGCTTATCGCCCTGAATTTCAATCACGCCATCTTTCACCGACCCGCCGCAGCCGCACTTCTTTTTCAGCTCAGCGGCCAGTTTTGTCAGCGCATCATCATCCAGGTCAATACCGGCGATCAGACATACGCCCTTCCCCTTGCGGCCGCTGGTCTGACGCTGAATGCGCACCACGCCATCGCCTTTAGGCCGCTCAATCACCGCCCTGGGTTCGTCAATACGGCCGCTTTCCGTCGAGTACACCAGACGACTATTAGAATCGGTCATTATGCCCCCTTATTCAGTGACGCATTGATACTGCGTAAGGTCGCCGCCGGATCCGCAGACTGAGTCACCGGACGACCAATCACCATGTAGTCTACGCCAGCTGCCTGCGCCTGTTCCGGCGTCATGATGCGGCGCTGGTCTCCGGCATCGCTGCCCTGCGGGCGGATGCCGGGCGTCACCAGCTTAAAGGCCTGCCCCAGCTCCTGCTTGAAGCGAGCCGCTTCCTGCGCAGAACAGACCACGCCGTCCAGTCCGCAGCGCTGCGTTAATGCCGCCAGTTTTGCCGCATGATCGGCGGGAGAAAGCGTAATACCCAGATCCTGGAGATCGCTGGCTTCCATGCTGGTCAGGACGGTCACGGCAATCAACAGCGGCGCATCCTGGCCAAACGGGAGCAACGCTTCACGTGCCGCGGTCATCATTCGCGCACCGCCAGAGGCATGAACATTGACCATCCAGACACCCAGCTCTGCCGCAGCGGCTACCGCCCGCGCGGTGGTGTTCGGGATATCATGAAATTTCAGGTCAAGGAAGACCTCAAAACCACGCTGATGCAAGTCGCGAACAAACTGTGGCCCGAGCAGCGTAAACATCTCCTTGCCCACCTTCAGGCGGCAGTCGCGTGGATCAATGCGGTCAACAAAGGCCAGCGCTTTGTCGCGGTTATCATAATCGAGCGCAACAACAACGGGAGAGGATGTGACAACGCGAGGCGAAGATGAAGCAGTAGACGTCATGACCAGACCTTAATTGTTGATGGGCGCCGTTTTGGCGCAAAAAAGGTAAACGGGCAGCATTCTACCTGCGATGAAGGGAAATTGACAGGCTGCTTTTACCGCCTGGCGGACGATGGCAGCGCTGGCGTTAAAGCGGGCAAATGCTAAAAACTGATAAGTATGTTGTAACTAAAATGCGATGTTTTAAAAACTATTGTCCGTCGAGGCCGCGGATCGGTTTAATCGTTGACCACGAACGGCAGGACGGGCAGTGCCAGTACAGAGTGTGGGCGGTGAAGCCGCACTTTTGACAGCGGTAGCGCGGTTTACTGCGGACCTGCTCCCCCACCATATTGCGCAGAACGCCAAGGCTCTCCTTCGCGCGCCCCTCTTCGGCTTCATTAAGGTGGTAGTCCATCAGCTTATGGAAGACCCGCATCGTCGGATGACGCTCCAGCTGACGGGTAACATAGCTCTGCGCAGCCTCCACGCCTTCGCGCTGTTCGAGAATTTGCGCCAGCATCAGCTCCGCGGTTGCCCCGGTGTTTTCATCGACGCAGCGGCGCAGGAAGAGCTCCCATTCATCGGGTTTACCCAGCTGCTGATAGCAGGTCTGCAGCATCTCGAGCGTTTCACCCACCAGCTCTTTATCCTGATTGATGACCCGTTCCAGGCTCTCTACCGCTTTCGCGTAATCGCCCTTTTCCATCCATACCCGACCCATCATAATCGACACGCGGGCGCTGTTGCGGTCAGCCGAGGCCCCTTTTTTCAGCAGCGACATCGCTTTATCCATATCGCTGTTCGCCATCTGCTGCAGCGCGAGCTCGCACCAGAAGTTGGCAATATCGCCCCGGTGTTTTTCTTTGCCCAGCTTCACTAAACGCTCGGCAACATCAATGGCGGACTGCCAGTCGCTGGTGGCCTGATAAATTTGCAGCAGCTGCTGCAGCGCGCTGAGGCGAAAATCGGTTTCATCCACCAGCTGCTTGAACATATCTTCCGCGCGATCGTAGAGACCGGCGGCCATGTAGTCGCGCCCCAGCTGCTGCACGGCCAGCAGCCGCTGATCGTAGGTCAGCGAGGCGCTTTCCATCAGGCTCTGGTGAATACGGATAGCCCGGTCAACCTCGCCACGGGAGCGGAACAGGTTTCCCAGCGTCAGGTGGGCCTCAACGGTACCGGTATCCTCTTTCAGCATGTCGAGGAACAGATCCACCGCTTTATCCTGCTGGTTGCTCAGCAGGAAGTTCACCCCGGTCACGTAGTCACGCGACAGGCGGTTAGCGTCGTCCTGTTTGGACTGTTGTGCACTTCTGCGCCCCATATACCATCCGTAAGCAGCGGCAACGGGCAAAAGCAGAAACAACAACTCCAGCATAAATGATTATTCCTTCACCGCAGGAACACCTGCGTCGGCCGGCGCGGCGTTGGTTGGCGCAATCTGATGTTCAAGACGCTTTATTTTACGTTCAGCGCGAACCAGAGAAACGCGAACCCGCAGCCAGAAAAGGCCGCAAATCAGCCAGCCAATAGCAAACCCTGCGGCAAAGAGCACTGCCAGCAACGTCGAAATACGGAATTCACCCTGCGCGAGCAAATAGTTGAACGTGACCAGTTGATCATTCTGTGCACCTAACGTCACGGAGATGACGAAGATGGCTAATACCAGTAAGAAAATCAGTAAATATTTCACACTACTTCCCGTTTTGTGGGTTGAGCGAAAAAATCCCGCGTTCAGCCCTATAAAGTATCATTTTCGCTGCAGCGGTGAAATGGAAAAGCATGACACCCTGTCAGGATATGCGTCCGTCAGGCGCGAAAATCAACGTTATCCCTGATTTATCGTCCGTGTCTTAATCTCCTGCGCCTCTTCTCCCGGCGGCGTCAGCGGGCCGCACAGCCGCTGGGTGAGCCAGGTGGCCAGCGTCACCAGCAGCCAGGAGATAAGCGTGGCGACCAGCAAATCTTGCGGCCAGTGCATGCCAAGCGCCAGCCGGCTGCCCATCACGGCCGTCGCCCACGTCAGCAGCGCGGCGATGGTGACCCAGCGTCGCCGCGGCCACAGCAGTCCGACACCCAGCAATGCCCAGCTGGCTGCAAACATCGTGTGCCCGGACGGAAAAGCAAAACCGGTCTCTTTCTGCCAGTGCTTGCGCAGGAAGCGAGGAATATCCTGCTCTTGCGCCAGCTGCTCATGCACCAGTTTAGCGCGTTCTTTGCGTTTTAACGCGTAGAATTGATCGACAGGCACCTGCCGGCTCTTTTCCAGCCAAACCACAAAAGGACGCGGCTCCTGAACCTGCTCTTTGATCCAGGACTTTATGCCCTGCCCCAGCAGAATCGCCGCCCCCAGAATCACAAACAGCATCACGGCGGCGCGCAGACGAAAACGCAGACACCACAGAAACCAGCCGCATAAAACCGTATGGGTGATGATGCCCCACGGCTGGGTCACGCTTTCAGTCACCCAGTAGAGCAGTTTTAACCATGCTTGCGGAAGGTCTGGCTGCCACTTCCAGCCGGATACCCACACCACCCCGGGCATAATCATAAGCAATGCCGCACCGATGGCGGTTCGTCTGGCGATCGACAGCATCTTATCTCCTTATCTCTTCTTCCGACTATCATAACGGAAAGTGGTACGTTTGTGCGCTTTACGCGCAGGCAGCCGTGCGTAATTAGGAGAACGTCGCGCCACTGTGGCAAAATAGCGCCAAACAGAAAGCACATTCAGGTGCTGACAGAATCTGGAGAATCACATGCAGCTTAAACGTGTGGCAGAAGCCAAACTGCCAACCCCCTGGGGCGATTTCCTGATGGTGGGATTTGAAGAACTGGCAACCGGGCAGGATCATGTCGCGCTGGTCTTCGGCGACATTTCGGGCCAGTCCCCCGTCCTTGCACGCGTACATTCTGAGTGCTTAACGGGCGACGCCCTTTTTAGTCTGCGTTGTGATTGCGGTTTTCAGCTCGAAGCGGCGCTGTCGCATATTGCCGAAAAGGGGCGCGGTATCCTGTTGTACCATCGTCAGGAAGGCCGCAACATTGGCCTGCTGAATAAAATTCGCGCCTATGCCTTGCAGGACCAGGGCTATGACACCGTGGAAGCCAACCATCAGCTGGGCTTTGCGGCAGACGAGCGCGACTTTACGCTGTGCGCAGATATGTTCAAACTGCTCCACGTCGACCAGGTGCGTCTGCTGACCAACAACCCGAAAAAAGTGGAAATTCTCAGCGAAGCCGGGATTAATATCGTTGAGCGCGTGCCGCTGATTGTCGGGCGCAACCCGAAAAACGCCCACTATCTGGACACCAAGGCCGCCAAAATGGGGCATCTGTTGAATAAATAAATCGGCAGAAAAATGAAGGGCCAGCGCTTGCTGGCCCTTTTTTTTACAGCATGTTGCGGATCACATAATGCAGAATACCGTCATTCTGATAGTAGGTCAGTTCGGTGGCGGTATCGATGCGACAACGGCAGAGGATCACCTCTTGTTTACCATTCGCCCGCGTCAGGGTCACCGCAACCGTTGCGCCAGGCTGCAAGGCCTGCAGGTTGCTGATATCTATCCGCTCTTCCCCGTTCAGCCCCAGCGTTTTACGCGTGACGCCCTGCGGGAACTCCAGCGGCAGGATCCCCATCCCGATCAGGTTGGAACGGTGGATACGCTCGAATGATTCGGCGATCACCACCCGCACGCCCAGCAACCGCGGGCCTTTCGCCGCCCAGTCGCGGCTGGAGCCTGAGCCGTACTCTTTCCCGGCCACCACCGCCAGCGGGATCCCCTCATTTTTATAGCGCATTGCCGCGTCATAAATCGCTATCGGCTCGCTGCCCGGCAGGTGCCGGGTCATCCCACCTTCCACGCCCGGCACCATTTCGTTGCGAATACGGATGTTGGCAAAGGTCCCGCGCATCATCACTTCATGGTTGCCGCGGCGGGAACCGTAGGAGTTAAAATCAGCGCGCGCGACGCCGTGTTCCTGCAAATAGCGTCCGGCCGGGCTGTCCTGCTTGATACTCCCGGCCGGAGAGATGTGGTCCGTGGTGACCGAATCGCCGAGCATCGCCAGAATACGCGCGCCGTGAATATCTTCCACCGGCTCAGGCTGAACCTCCATCTGGTCAAAGAATGGCGACAGACGGATATAGGTCGAATCCTCCTGCCAGTCGTAAGTATCGGAGCGATCGACGTGAATGGCTTTCCATTCAGGCGTTCCTTCAAATACCTCCGCGTACTCTTTGTGGAACATCTCGGTCGTGACCTGCTCAACCGCCTGGGCGATCTCAAGACCGCTCGGCCAGATATCCTTCAGATAGACCGGCTGACCATTTTTGCCGGTGCCAAGCGGATCGCGGGTCAGATTGACGTTCATGTTCCCGGCCAGGGCGTAGGCCACCACCAGCGGCGGTGATGCCAGCCAGTTGGTTTTCACCAGCGGATGAATACGCCCTTCGAAGTTACGGTTACCGGACAGCACCGCGCCGACGGTTAAATCCCCTTTCTTGATCGCCTCTTCGATCGGTTCCGGCAGCGGGCCGGAGTTACCGATACAGGTGGTACACCCGTACCCGACCAGGTTGAACCCCAGCGCATCGAGATACGGCGTCAGCCCGGCGTGGGCCAGATAATCGGACACCACTTTAGATCCTGGCGCCAGAGAGGCTTTGACCCACGGTTGCGGCTTCAGGCCCAGCTCAACCGCTTTTTTGGCCAGCAGACCGGCGGCCATGAGCACGCTGGGGTTAGAGGTGTTGGTGCAGGAGGTGATGGCGGCAATCGCCACCGCGCCGTCGGGTAGCGAATAGCGATGCCCGTTCAGCGTATAGTCGACCGGCTGGCGCTGTTTTTGCGTCAGGTTGACCTCCAGCTCGCTGCTGGCGGCAAAGGCTTTCGGGACATCCCCCAGCGCAACGCGATCCTGCGGCCGTTTTGGCCCGGCGAGACTCGCTTCGACAGTTCCCATATCTAACGCCAGCGTACTGGTAAAGACCGGCTCATCGCCCGTCTGACGCCACATTCCCTGCGCTTTGGCATAGGCCTCCACCAGCGCCACCTGTTCATCGCTGCGGCCGCTCAGACGCATATAGCTGAGGGTTACCGCATCAATCGGGAAGAAGCCGCAGGTAGCACCGTACTCAGGCGACATATTGGCGATGGTCGCGCGGTCGGCCAGCGGGAGCGAATCCAGGCCATCGCCGTAAAACTCAACAAACTTACCCACGACGCCGTGCTGCCGCAGCATCTGGGTGACGGTGAGCACGAGATCGGTGGCGGTAATGCCTTCGCGGAGTTTACCGCTCAGTTTAAAGCCCACCACATCCGGGATCAGCATCGAGACCGGCTGGCCCAGCATCGCGGCTTCCGCCTCAATGCCGCCGACGCCCCAGCCCAGTACGCCCAGGCCGTTGATCATCGTGGTATGCGAATCGGTACCGACCAGCGTGTCGGGCCAGGCAACCCATTCGCCGTTTTGCTCTTCACTCCAGACCGCTTTGCCAAGGTATTCGAGGTTAACCTGGTGGCAAATACCGGTACCCGGCGGCACGACGCTGAAGCGGCTGAACGCCTGCTGTCCCCAGCGCAGGAAAACGTAGCGCTCGTGGTTACGTTCCATCTCAAGACGCACGTTTTCCTCAAACGCATCGTCATTGCCGAAGCGATCGACGGTGACCGAATGGTCGATAACCAGGTCCACCGGCGACAGCGGGTTAACCTTCGCCGTATCGCCTCCCAGCCGTTTGACCGCCTCACGCATTGCCGCAAGATCCACCACCGCGGGCACGCCGGTAAAATCCTGCATCAGCACGCGCGCCGGACGATAGGCAATTTCCCGGTCAGCATGAGCATGTTCAAGCCAGCCTGCCAGCGCATGAATATCTTCGGCGGTGACCGAGTCACCGTCCTGCCAGCGCAGCAGATTCTCCAGCAGGACTTTAAGCGATTTGGGCAAACGGGTCAGATCGCCCAGTTCTTTAGCGGCCAGCGGTAAGCTGTAGTAGTGGTAGGTTTTATCTTTGACCTGTAGCGTATCCTTACTGGCTGCTCGTAGGGTTGACGACATAGCTCCTCCTTTATCACAGGGATGGCATGCCCTGATCCTCCTCAGGGTTAATATTAAAGATAACACATACCAGGCATAACACTTTGATAACAACCCAAATTGCTAAAATCGGTTAAATGTTTTAAAGCAAAAAATCTGAATGATTATACGAGAAAATATCGAATGAATTTGATAGAGGGGAACAGGCAGCAGGATAACTGTACGAGTACATGAGTACAGAAAGAACTAATCGCCAGTTAATTGACGATTAGTTCACAGGAAGGGATGTTTGTTTATACACAAAGTGTCGCGAAATATATCCTCCTTGTCACCGCGGGTTATTAGCTTAAATAATTTCTCACGATTTCGCCGTCATAAAAATGACACATACAGCCATCCAGAAAATGTACGCTCAGCTGATGATCCAAACGTTACAGACTACGAGCGCGATGATACTCCAGAACATCGCCAGCCCAACGAGCACGGCACTCCAGGCGCGGCTCCTCAACACAGGATCAATCTCCGTTTTGTCACTTTCCTGTGACATCGCCAACTTCATATAATCGATATCACTAATCATTTTATCACCACCAATCGCTAAAATTATCAGGTACAGTTAAAGCTTAATTATAGCTAATGAATTAATCCAGTGAATTCTTCCCCCTGGATATTATCTTTAACTATTATTTTGATCGGAGCGGGTATATTTGCAATCGTGTTAATAGAAATAACGATTTTTGTGATTCAGGCGAGGTTTACAAATTTAATTCGGGGCCATTATAAGTATTGGCATCCCCGACAGGGATGCCAGATTGTTGGTTGAATCACTTTTCCGGTAGTTTAATATCTTTGAACATTGCCTCAATATCTTCATTCGAACGCAAAGCCACCGCGGTATCCACCACATCTCGCGTCAAATGCGGCGCAAAACGCTGAATAAAATCATACATATAGCTGCGAAGGAAGGTGCTACGGCGGAAACCTATCTTCGTGGTGCTGTGGCTGAAAATACCGTTAGCATCAAGTTTCACCAGGTCAGGATCGGAGACCGGATCCACCGCCATGCTGGCAATAACCCCAACGCCAAGGCCAAGACGGACGTAGGTTTTGATAACGTCAGCATCGGTGGCGGTGAAGACGATACGCGGCGTCAGCCCGGCGCGGTTAAAGGCGGTATCCAGCTCGGAGCGGCCGGTAAAGCCAAAGGTATAGGTGACCAGCGGGTACTGCGCCAGCTCTTCAATCGTCACCGAACCACGGGAGGCCAGCGGATGTTCAGGCGTCACGACAATCGAGCGGTTCCAGTGATAGCACGGCAGCATGACCAGATCATCATAGAGATGCAGCGCTTCGGTGGCGATGGCGAAATCAGCATTCCCCTTTGACACCGCTTCCGCAATTTGCGTCGGCGATCCCTGATGCATATGCAAAGAGACGCGCGGGTAGCGCTCAATAAAACCTTTTATCACCCCGGGCAGCGCATAGCGGGCCTGAGTATGGGTGGTGGCCACATACAGCGAGCCTTTGTCGGGCCAGGTATGTTCCCCTGCGACCGACTTAATCGCATCGACCTTCGACAGGACTTCGCGGGCGATGCGGATGATCTCCTGGCCCGCCGGCGTCACCTGAGTTAAATGTTTGCCGCTACGGGCGAAAATCTGAATACCGAGCTCATCTTCCAGCATGCGTACCTGCTTGCTGATACCGGGCTGTGAGGTATACAGGCCTTCGGCAGTCGAGGAGACATTCAGATTATGATTAACAACCTCAACGATGTAGCGGAGCTGCTGTAGTTTCATGGCTGATATCCGTTAACGCGTAAAATGAATTCGTTCATACATTTTACGTTCAGGCCGCCTGTCGGCAAGCTGCGCGTTTGCCGTCCCTGCGACTCGCCGTTATGGCGCCACAAAGCATCCTGAACACGATGATGTATAAGACGATTTAATAATAAAAAAGAGATTAGCTATAACCACTATATCATTTATATCTACAGTGTATAGATACTAACGAAAAATAATAAGCTGGTTATAAGGCCGCCGTCCGGCGTCAAAGAATGGCGAATAAGGCAGGGAAATCAGTGAGAAAAAGGGCCGCATCGCGGCCCTTCACAGAGAGTACTACGCTTACTTCTTCGCTTCAGTCCATTTACCGTCGATATAGAAGGCGGACCAACCGGTCGCTTTGCCATCTTTCTCTGACGCGACGTACTGCTGCTTCGTTTTACGGCTAAAACGCACCAGCGTTTTGTTACCCTCGGGATCCTGCTGCGGCGCGTCGGCCAGATAACGCAGTTTCTCCGGCAGGCGATCGCGGAAGCGGTACAGCTCTTCCACCAGCGGCGCACGAGTTTCACGCGATTTCGGGAAGGTGTTTGCCGCAAGGAAAACACCTGCCGCACCATCACGCAGGACGAAAAAGGCGTCCGACTTCTCACACGGCAGCTCCGGTAACGGAACCGGATCTTCCTTCGGCGGAGCGACTTCGCCGTTACGCAGAATTTTTCGCGTATTCTTACATTCGTCGTTGGTGCAGGCCATGTACTTACCAAAACGCCCCATTTTCAGGTGCATTTCAGAACCACATTTTTCACACTCAACCACCGGGCCGTCGTAACCCTTGATGCGGAACTCGCCCTCTTCGATCTCATAGCCGTCGCAGGTCGGGTTGTTACCACATACGTGCAGCTTGCGCTTAGGATCGATAAGGTAGCTGTCCATCGCCGTGCCGCACTTCTGGCAACGACGCTTGGCACGCAGCGCGTTGGTTTCGGCATCGTCGCCTTCCAGCACGTTGAGCACTTCGTTTTCCGGCACCAGGTTAATGGTGGTCTTGCAGCGTTCTTTCGGCGGCAGCGCATAGCCTGAACAGCCCAGGAATACCCCGGTGCTGGCCGTGCGAATCCCCATCTGGCGACCGCAGGTCGGACAGTCGATGCTGGTCAGCACCATCGGGTTCGGCTGCATGCCGCCCTCTTCCGGATCCTTCTCCGCCGTTTCCAGCTGAGTCGTGAAGTCACCGAAGAAGTGGTCCAGTACCTGACGCCACTCGGCCTGATGATTCGCCACCTGATCGAGGCGATCTTCCATTTGCGCGGTAAAATCGTAGTTCATCAGATCGCGGAAGTTCTCTTCCAGGCGATCGGTGACAATCTCACCCATTTTCTCGGCGTAGAAGCGGCGGTTTTCCACCCGCACGTAGCCGCGATCCTGAATGGTCGAAATGATCGACGCATAGGTAGACGGCCGGCCGATACCCCGTTTTTCCAGCTCTTTGACCAGCGAGGCTTCGCTAAAGCGCGCAGGCGGTTTGGTAAAGTGCTGTGCCGGAGTCAGTTCGACCAGGCTCAGGCTCTCGCCCTGGTTGACGACCGGTAACGTCCGATCTTCATCGCCTTTACGCAGCGCCGGCATCACTTTGGTCCAGCCGTCAAACCGCAGGGTACGGCCGCGCGCTTTGAGTTTAAAGTCGCCGGCTTTGACGGTCAGCGTGGTGGAATCGTACTGCGCCGGCGTCATCTGACAGGCGACGAACTGGCGCCAGATCAGCTGATACAGTTTCAGCGCGTCGGCTTCCATCCCTTTAAGATCTTCGGCCATCACGTTCACGTCAGAAGGACGAATCGCTTCGTGCGCTTCCTGTGAGTTTTCTTTGCTGGCGTACTGGTTGGCGTTCTCTGGCAGATATTTTTTGCCAAAGTTATCGCCGATATAGCCGCGAACCATGCTCAGCGCATCCTGGCTCAGGTTCGTTGAATCGGTACGCATATAGGTGATGTAGCCGGCCTCATAGAGGCGCTGCGCCATCATCATGGTTTTCTTCACCCCAAAGCCCAGGCGAGTGCTGGCTGCCTGCTGCAAGGTCGAGGTAATAAACGGCGCGCCAGGCTTGCTGCTGGTCGGTTTGTCTTCACGCTCCAGCACGCTGTAGCTGGCTTTCTCCAGCAGCGCAACGGCAGCCATAGTTTCATCGCGGTTAACCGGACGGAACGGCTTGTCGTGCTTATGCGTCACCTGCAGCGGCAGAGCATCGCCGCCCGGCGTGGTAGTGCTGGCGTCGATTTCCCAGAACTCTTCCGGCACGAACGCTTTAATTTCGCGTTCACGTTCCACGACCAGGCGTACAGCAACCGACTGAACGCGGCCTGCGGACAGACCGCGGGCAATTTTTTTCCACAGCAGCGGGGAAACCATGTAGCCCACGACGCGGTCCATAAAGCGACGCGCCTGCTGGGCGTTAACACGATCGATATTCAGCTCGCCCGGCTTGTCAAAAGCCTGACGGATCGCATTTTTGGTGATTTCGTTGAACACCACGCGGCTATAGCGTTTTTCATCTCCACCGATCACTTCCCGCAGGTGCCATGCAATGGCTTCCCCTTCGCGGTCAAGGTCGGTTGCGAGATAGATGTGGTCGGCTTTTTCCGCCAACTGCTTGAGTTCTGAAACTACCTTTTCTTTACCCGGAAGTACTTCATACTGAGCATCCCAGTCATGCCATGGGTCTACACCCATACGATTGACCAGAGCGCTACGTTCATCCTTTTTAGGCTTTTTAGCCCCTTTGGTGGAGGTAGAGTCGGCGCTCTTTTTGGAAGCTGAGCCACTGGTCGGCAAATCGCGGATATGACCCACGCTGGATTTCACCACGTAGTCATTACCCAGATACTTATTGATCGTTTTGGCTTTTGCCGGGGACTCAACGATAACGAGAGCTTTACCCATATTCACCTTTACCTAATTTGATTCATCCAGGAATACATCGCACATTTTGATTCACCATCCGCTGACGACGTACGTCAAATGTTGCGACGCCGTCGATGGATATCAACCCTTTGCACGTCCAGTTTCACATCCATAAAACCAGATAGCTGAGTTTACTGACTTTTGCTCGTCAGGTGACATAGCACGAAGAATTTTTGGCCGAATGTCAAGCAAATCTGTTGCCAGATCGCCGAAAGCGTCACACTGTACCTGATAAAATTCGTTACGCAACTTTATTAGCATGCAAAAGCAAATCCCGCCAGTAAAGTCATGTTTCTTAGAGCTTTGCCATTAACCCTGTACTCTGAATGGAAAATTTGCCCCATCTCGCCGCGCGGCGTAAACTAGCGGACGAAGAATCACAGGAGTCACTTATGCAAGGTACAACCCAACCTATCGATCGCCAGTCGCTGCTTGAAATAGCCAACAAACTCATTCGTGAACATGAAGATACGCTAGCCGGGATCGAAGCTACCGACGTCGCTCAGCGTAACGGCGTGCTGGTATTCAGCGGCGAGTTTTATCTTGATGAGCAAGGCCTGCCAACGGCGAAGAGTACGGCGGTATTCAATATGTTCAAATACCTCGCGCACGCGCTGTCAGAGAAATACCATCTGACCGATTAAGCCCTCTTATTATTTAGCGGGCATAAATTATTTATCGGGCATAAAACGCCAACGCGAGGCAGTTGCCTCGCGTTGTTTTGTTCACGTACGCTGATTACATCAGCGGCTTTTCCCCTCGCTGCCACCAGCGTAGCAGCAGACGGTCGGCGCTTTCGGCGGCGCTGCCGGTAAAACGGTCGAGCATTTTTTTACGCTGCTGGTAACGAACGCCGATCACATCGTGATTGTCGATCAGCCCCAGAAGCAGTTCGTCACTGGTTTCCACCAGGTCCACCAGCCCTTTCTCCAGCGCCTGAACTCCGTACCAGTGTTCACCAGTTGCAACGGCCTCAATATCCAGCGACGGCCGCATCTCGTGGACAAAATCTTTGAACAACTGGTGAGTCTCATTCAGGTCTTCACGGAACTTACGCCGGCCTTCGTCAGTATTCTCACCCAGCATCGTTAAGGTGCGTTTGTACTGCCCGGCGGTATGCAGTTCGATATCGATATCTTTGTTCTTCAGGAAGCGATGCAGGTTAGGGATCTGCGCAACCACGCCGATAGAGCCCAGGATGGCGAACGGCGCAGCCACTATTTTGTTCGCCACGCAGGCCATCATGTAACCGCCGCTGGCCGCGACTTTATCCACCGCTACGGTTAAGGGAATTTGCTTATCACGCAGCCGCTGCAGCTGTGATGCCGCGAGGCCGTAGCCGTGAACCACACCGCCGGGGCTTTCCAGACGGAGGATCACCTGATCGCGCGGTTTTACCGCCGCCAGAACCGCGGTGATCTCTTCGCGCAGGCTGGCGACTTCGTGGGCGTCCATACTGCCTTTGAAATCCAGCACCCAGGCACGCGGCTTGCTGTTTGGCTCCGTAGACCCGAGCTTAGCCCGCGCCCTGGCCGCTTTCGCCTCCTGTTTGTGCTTTTTCTTTTGCGCTTTGTGCCACACCTTTTGCTGCGGACCATCAAGCAGCGCAACCGCCAGCTCTTCTCGCATCTCTTTGTATTGCTCGCTGAGATTGGTTACCCGCAGTTCCCCGCGCTGTTTCTTCCGCTGGGTCAGGTTAACGATGAGGGCGGTAATAACCGCAATGGCGACGACAACGGTCGCGATTTTGGCCAAAAACAGGCCATATTGAGCAAGTAATTCCACGTATTCACCTTGTGCAAACCACTGACGTTGAAGCACAGTGTACATCAGCCTGCGTGACGAAGTCTCTGCGCTTTGTGTGGTGCGCGAGGCCCCTTCCCGTTTTTTTCAGCGACGATGAAATCGTTGCAAGATGTTCATTCCGCAAAGAGTTTCCCTTTCGCTGATTGCAATGCCCGGCTGTTTCAGGCATAAAACGCAAAAGTATGAGACCGAATACAACGCGCGATCGTCAGCAGATTGCCTAAGGAGTCGCCGTGCACTATCAACCGCAGCATCATTTATTAAAAGATCGCATTATCCTGGTGACCGGCGCCAGCGACGGTATTGGCCGCGAAGCCGCATTGACCTATTCTCGCTACAGCGCAAGCGTGGTGCTGGTCGGACGTAACGAAGAGAAACTGCGCAGCGTGGCGCAAGAAATAGACCAGGCCGGCGGGCTTCCGGCACGTTGGTTCACGCTGGATCTGTTAACCTGCACGCCGCAGGAGTGCCAGCAGCTGGCGCAGCAGATCGGCGTCCACTACCCGCGCCTCGATGGCGTACTGCACAATGCCGGTTTGCTCGGCGATGTCTGTCCGATGGATCGGCAAAAGCCGGAAGTCTGGCAGCAGGTGATGCAGGTCAACGTCAACGGCACCTTTATGCTGACCCAGGCACTGCTTCCTTTATTACTCAAGTCGGAGTCGGGGTCGCTGGTCTTCACCTCTTCCAGCGTCGGCCGCCAGGGACGCGCCAACTGGGGCGCCTATGCGGCCTCCAAGTTTGCCACGGAAGGGATGATGCAGGTGCTGGCCGAAGAGTACCAGAGCCGTCATCTGCGGGTTAACTGTATCAATCCAGGCGGAACGCGCACCAAAATGCGCGCTAACGCTTTCCCGACGGAAGATCCGCAAAAGCTCAAAACCCCCGCCGATATTATGCCGGTTTATTTATGGCTGATGGGCGATGACAGCCGTCGCAAGACGGGAATGACCTTCGATGCCCAGCCAGGGCGTAAACCAGGAATTGCACAATGAGTGATGAACGCTACCGTGAACGCCAGCAGCGGGTAAAAGACAAAGTTGATGCCCGCGTGGCGGCAGCGCAGGAAGAACGCGGTATTGTTATCGTGTTCACCGGTAACGGAAAAGGCAAAACGACGGCCGGTTTTGGTACCGTCACCCGCGCTATCGGACATGGGAAAAAAGCGGGCGTCATCCAGTTTATCAAAGGCACCTGGCCCAACGGCGAGCGTAACCTGCTGGAGCCGCACGGCGTCGAGTTTCAGGTGATGGCCACCGGATTTACCTGGAATACCCAGGATCGTGAAAGCGATACGGCGGCCTGCCTTGCCGTCTGGCAGCACGCGCAGCGGATGCTGGCCGACGAATCCCTGGATATGGTGCTGCTGGATGAGCTGACTTATATGGTGGCGTACGACTATTTGCCGCTCGAGACGGTTCTCACCGCACTGCGCAATCGCCCGCTACAGCAGACGGTGATTATCACCGGGCGCGGCTGCCACCGGGAGATCATCGAGCTGGCCGATACCGTCAGCGAACTGCGGCCGGTTAAGCACGCATTCGATGCCGGTATCAAAGCCCAGATGGGGATTGATTACTAAGCGTCAGCCGCGCCAGCAGCGCATGATTCAGCGGCAGACACAGGCAGTCCTCTCCCAACGCCAGCGCGCTTTCAATCATGTTCTGCCGCGAAACAAAGCGCTTACGGTATTCCGTCGGCGTCAGACCACAGTATTTATTGAAGGCGGCAATCAGGTACTTATGTTCCTGGAAGCCGCAGCTGTGGCTGATTTCGGTAATTGGCGTGCGGGTATCGCGCAGTAGCGTTCTCGCCTTATTCAGCCGGACCAGGGTGAGATACTCTTTGAAATTATGCCGGCTGACCTTTTTGAACAGGCGCGAAAACCACGAATAGCTCATACCGCTATGATTCGCTACCTCGCTCAGGGTCAGCGGCTGGTCGAAGTGCTGATTAATAAAATCGATCCCTTTCTTGATCATCGCCTCTTCGCGCAGTGAACTCTCCACCTGGGTGGCCGGTTCTCCGGCCTGTACCAGCGCATCGAGCAGCAAATAGGTCATCGCGATACGCTGGAACGGCGCGCGGTTATCAATCAGCTGAGCGAGCAGGTCGCAAAGGCACTGCAGGACCTGTCGGTCTGCCGCGCTCTGGCTGCGCCCCCGGGTACACCAGGTCAGAACCGGCGCCGGGTGCAGCTCATCGAACAAACCGGGGGAAAACTGGACGGTCACCAGCGAACTCCCCGCCACTTCCGCACGCAGCGAGTGCACCGCCTCGGCGTTGATGTAGAGCATGTCTCCCTCAACCATCTCCACGCTTTGCTGGCCGACGACAATAGAAAACCGCCCGCTCAGAACGGTGATAAGCTCTGGTGCCGGGTGCCAGTGAGGTTCGCAGTAGCGTACCTCGGCCGCAAAAACATTGAGCTTTTCAGCATCAAAGGCAATCAGCTCATAGCCGCTGTTCGCCGTATGCCGCCCGGTCTCTGTCGCCGAACGTGGATGTGTCACGGAAAATGGAAACACGCATCATCTCCTGTCGCGGGACGATTATTCCGTCCCTTTAAGCGCGGCATTCAGCTCATCGCGGTCAATATCAAGCGCTAAAAACTCGGTCAGCGCGATCAGCAGCCCGCAGAACAGGTCCGGCGCCAGTTGGATCAGCCGTTCGCGGATTTGCGCCGGCGGCCGCTGGCTCTTACGGGCAATCAGCGCCACCACCCGCGCGAACGCCTCCGGCTGCTGGATTAACTGCTGCAACGAGTTATCATCACGTAGCGGAACATAGCGCGGCGGACAGTCCACCTCGACCTGGGCACTCAGCGCCAGATCGCGAGAGGAGCTCCCCAGGCGAATCTGCCAGCGCCCGGGCGTTACCACCCAATCCGCCAGCCCGGGATGATAGCAGGCAAGCTCAGCGACAGGCAGCTGGAGCGTGACGCGGCGAGTTTCTCCGGCAGCGAGCGACACTTTACAGAACCCTTTCAGCGCCTGCTCTTCACGAATCAACTCCCCGACCGGCGCGCTGACGTACAGCTGCACAATCTCTTTGCCTTCGCACTCGCCGCAGTTGGTCAGTTCGAAAGAGACGGTGAGGGTCTCATCGGGCCCGACGCGCGACGCCGAAAGCTGGATATCGCGCCAGGCAAAGCGGGTGTAGCTCAGGCCGAACCCAAACGGAAACCGCGGCGTCATGCGGCGTTTATCATAATAGCGATAGCCGACAAACAGCCCTTCTCCGTAATGATGACGCAGGTTTTCCCCGGGATAATGCAGCCAGGCGGGCGTCTCTTCAAGGGTCTCAGGTACGGTGACCGTGAGCTTGCCGCAGGGATTACGTTTACCGAACAGAATCTCGGCCACGGCGCGGCCCATCCCCTGCCCGGCGAAGAAGGTTTCCAGCAGCGCTTTACATTCGGAAAGCCAGGGCATCACCACCGCATCGCTGTTCGCCAGCACCACCACGATATTGGGTTGAACCGTTGCCACTTCCCGAATCAGCTGCTCATGTACCGCCAGAATATTCAGATCCTGACGATCGCCGTTTTCACCGTCTTCGCCGACGGCGGTACTGACAAAGATAATCGCCACGTCCGCCGCCTGAGCCACCGCTCGCGCTTCTGCCAGCGCCTGCGGATCGCTGCGCAGGTCGTCCGGGGCGCCAATGGCCCAGGAGACGCTGAACTCATCCCCGGCGAGGTCAAAAATTTCATCGAGCGGGCGATCCAGCAGCCAGGGTACCGTGGTCGCGCAGCCCGATCCCTGAATCACCGGCTCCTGCGCCGGTTTGCCGAGAACGGCAATCCGGCGGGTACATTCCGCCCGCAGCGGCAGCAGGTTATCGTCATTCTTCAGCAGAACGATAGATTCCGCCGCCAGCTGCTGCGCCAGCGCGTGATGCGCCGGGAAATCGGCCTGCGTCTGCGGACGACGATGGCGCTGAACCTTATCCAGCAGCGTCAACATCCGCAGACAGGCGCGATCGACTACCGCCATCGGCACTTCACCGGCGTGAATCGCCGCCAGCAGCGTCTGCTTATCGCGGCGGGTTTCCGGCATGGCCAGATCGTTCCCCGCCAGCAGGGATGCCGGCCGGTCCTTAATGCCATACCAGTCGGACATCACCACTCCATCGTAGCCCCACTCATCGCGTAATACCTGAGTGAGTAAAAAAGGATCCTGCGATGTCTGCACGCCATTAAGCCGGTTATAGGAGGACATCACCGTCCACGGCCGGGATTTGGCGATGGCCCGCTGAAAACCGGCCAGATAGATTTCGCGTAGCGCCCGTTCGTCGATGATCGAATCCATTTCGGTGCGCCGGTATTCGGAATTATTCGCCGCAAAGTGTTTCAGACTGGCGCCAACCCCTTCCTGCTGCAGACCGTTGATTAGCGCTGCGGCAATATCCCCGCTGACTACCGGGTCCTCAGCATAGTATTCGTAGCCTCGTCCGGCCAGCGGCGTACGGCGAATATTGATTCCCGGCCCCAGCAGAATCCCTACGCCCATTTGCTGGCATTCACGCCCCAGCGCCTGCCCCATCTGATACACCAGATCGACATCCCAGCAGCAGGCCAGGCTGGATCCGTTGGGAAAACAGGTCGCCGGCAACGACGGACTGAACAGCGCTTCGCTGCCGCCCTTTGCCGCGGGTTCTTCCCCGTTGACCCGGTCGGCGGTCTGCGTGATCACCGAGATAAAGTCGTCCATACTCCATTTTTCGTCGCCGTCGATCTGCGCGCTGCTGTAGCGCACGCCGTAGGTACCGTCGGTCATCACGATATCAGCGATGCCGTGCTGTGGCAGGGATGCCGTCCGCCACAGCCCGCTCCCGGTCAACAGCGCAACTTTCTCTTCTGCGGTCATCGCCGCGATAAGGGTATTCAATTCGGTATTCATCTCTGGCTCCCTGAGGTTAAAGCGCATTCTGTTTACGCAGGCTAATTTTCTGAACAATCTCGCGATACGTTTTTTCATCCAGCGAGTAACATCCGACAAATATCGTGCTGATGGCAAACATTGCGCCTGGGAATAACGTCATCAGAATATTAATCCCGTTAATTGCGCTGGCGCTAATATTGCCGGCATCATATTGATAGTAGTCCAGCATCCAGCCCGCACAGCCGCCGCCGATCGCCATCGCAATTTTGGTAATAAAGTTGAAAAAACCATAAATTGCGCCTTCTGTACGCACACCATGATGCCACTCGGCATATTCCACGGTATCTGCAATCATTGACCACATAGCGACAAATCCCATCCCCAGCGTAATACTGTAGAGACACACCCCGGTCATAATCAGCCACAGGTTATGCCCGGCAACAAAATATTGCATCAGCACCCCCAACGTACCGATCAGCAGTGCCACCAGCGTCATTCTCTTTTTGCCCATCAGCGCTATCGCTTTTTCTGAAATAACGGTACCGACAATATAGGCCCCTGACTGAATCAGGAAAAAGGTGGCGGTATAGCCTTCACTACCGATAATGTACTTAATAAAATAGATCGCAATCGCCATCCACACGGTATAGGCAATATAGAAGAACACGGTGAACAGCGATAAATTAAGCAGCGGCGCATTGCCCATCACCGCCCGCAGCATTTCCCGCAGCGATGGCGCCGGAGTCTCCTCCTCTTCGCCCACCCGTTCACGGGTCATGCCGAAACAGGCGAGGAACAAAAAGGTTGCCAGCAGCGCAAAGCAAGAGACCGCGAAGACATACCCTGATTGCTTATCCGTAAAGGGCGAGATCAGCATATCAGCGGTGGTTGAAACAATGAGATAACCGACAATCGCCAGCACAAACCGGTATACCGACAGCGATGAACGAGAGGCTTCATGTTGCGTCAGACGATTAGTTAGCGCCGAATAGGGGGTATTGACCGAGGTATACGCCAGGCAATAGAGCGTATAAGAGATCAGCGCAAAGTAAAATTTCGCCTCACCGCCAAAGGGGACAAAACACAACACCGTTAAAAACCCTAAAGGTATTGCTCCATATAATAACCAGGGACGTAGTTTGCCATACCGACTGTGCGTTTTATCAATAGCAAAACCGATCAGAATATTAAAAATGGCATCAATAACCCGGGCTATAACAAATATCAGACTGGCCTGCACCGCACTGATGCCGTAAATATTAGTATAAAAAAACAGTAAGAACAGAGAGACAAAACCGAAAGATAAATTGGAAGCAAAGTCACCAAAGCCGTAACCTATTTTCTCTTTCACGCCGATAACGACATAGCTTGCCGATAACTTTCCTGCTGTATCCATTTTTTGGCTACCTGTTTTTGTAATCAGTGTCGACAGTATATGGCGATAGCAGAAACCGTACTTTGCGTTATTTGTCCGGGCGTTTCCTGTTTTTTGTCTTTATGCAGAAGTGTGAAAGGAATCACATGCAAGGAGGGTAGCGCAGAGAAATCCGGCGGGTGCCCGCCGGATTTAATCAGATTAGCCGTTGCTACGACTTCCGCCCGAACGGCGGTTGTTGCTGTTCCCCACCTGAGAATGGCGTTTCACCGCGCGACGAATCTGATTCGCCTTCATACGGCGGCGATCTTTCTCTACCGCGACTTTCGAGGTGGTTTCTGCAGGCAGCTCAACCAGCTCACGCAGGTAGTTGGTTTGCGCCAGATCCAGCTCGGTATAACCACCGCGCGGCAGGCCTTTCGGCAGCGGAATATCGCCGTAGCGAACGCGAATCAGGCGACTGACCTGCACGCCAACCGCTTCCCACAGGCGGCGCACTTCACGGTTGCGCCCTTCGGTCAGCGTGACGTTGTACCACTGGTTAATCCCTTCGCCACCGGCAAACTTAATCGTTTTAAACGCCGCCGGGCCATCTTCCAGCTGCACGCCGCGCGACAGCTGACGCAGTTTGTCGTCATCAACCTGACCGAATACACGCACGGCGTACTCACGTTCCACTTCGCGGCTCGGGTGCATCAGACGGTTTGCCAGTTCGCCATCGGTCGTGAACAGCAGCAGACCGCAGGTGTTGACGTCCAGACGCCCCACCGCAATCCAGCGCGCGCCGCGCAGTTTCGGCAAACGGTCAAACACCGTCGGGCGACCTTCAGGATCGTTACGCGTACAGAGTTCGCCTTCCGGCTTGTAATAGGCCAGGACGCGGCAAATCTGCTCAGCGGACTCTTTCACCGAAATCAGATGACCATCGATACGAATTTTTAAACCAGGAACCACTTCTACACGATCGCCGAGGGTGGCGACTTTACCATCGACGCTGACCCGGCCAGCTTCGATTTTAGATTCAATTTCACGGCGGGAGCCGTGGCCAGCGCGGGCCAGCACTTTCTGTAATTTCTCGCTCATTGAGCTTCCTTAAGGTGTCGCCTTCCCAGGCGTCTGGTATACTTTATAAAACAACAGGTTAATATTTATAACCTATTGTTCTGTAGCTACTTTTTGCATCAAAGGCCGTCGCTATCTTCCGCAGAAGCCGCACGCGCCCGTATACGTGGGCGGCCATTCTACACTAACTTGAAAATGAATGCTTCTTCGCGTTTCAATCGCCTGGCGACATCTCTGCATATCGTCGGCACCTCGCCTCCATTATGCGCCAGATTGTCTCTTTTATCCTGCTGACCGCCGCCGTTTCAGGCAGATTTTTCCTCTTTCGCTCCGTCATTCCCCTCGTCATTCTGATAATAAAATACCCCCGTTTCACAGCGGAAACTGGCGAACTCCGCCGGCCGGTGAAAATAGTCTCCCTGAGCTTTCTGGCAGCCCAACTGCTGCAGCTTCACCGCTTCGTCTTCAATCCCCTCGGCAATCAGCGGCACGTGAATCTTCTTCCGGCTTTTTACGCCGGCCTTCAAGCACCCGACTGTGAGCGCGAGACGGATCGCTATACCGTAGCGAGGCTGGCAATATCATAGCGTTGATGCTAAGTATCCACCGCAACATGAATGTTATCTTCACATAAACATTGGGCGGGAGGCTGGGCCGGGCGGTCGCGAAAGTCCCGCCCGGAGAGAAGAGGTTTACAGGAATGGCTTCACATCGCCGACGCCTTCACGCAGCACCACCGGCGCATCTTCGGTCAGATCGATGACGGTGGTCGGCTGCTGGCCAAGATAGCCACCGTGGATAATCAAATCCACCAGCTTCTCCAGCCGGTCTTTGATCTCTTCCGGGTCGGATTCGGTGAATTCGCTACCGGGCAGCATCAACGAGGTCGACAGCATCGGCTCGCCGAGCGTCTCCAGCAGCGCCTGGGCTATCGGGTTCGACGGCACGCGCATCCCGATGGTCTTACGCTTCTCCTGCAGCAGGCGACGCGGTACCTCTTTGGTCCCCTTGAGGATAAACGTGTAGTTGCCCGGGGTGTTATTTTTTATCAGGCGAAACGCGACGTTATCGACAAACGCGTAGGTCGACAGCTCAGACAGGTCGCGGCACATCAGCGTGAAGTTGTGGCCATCAGGCAGCTGACGAATGCGGCAAATACGCTCCATCGCACCTTTATCTTCAATCTTACAGCCCAGCGCGTAACCGGAATCCGTGGGATAAACGATCACCCCACCCTTACGCACAATCTCCACCGCCTGGTTAATCAACCGTGCCTGCGGGTTGTCTGGATGGATATAAAAAAACTGGCTCATACTTCCCTCTCAATTTTATTCTGCGGCCGTTTCCCAGCTGTGCCAGATCCCTTCCACACCAGCGGGTAGCCAAAGTTTGCGGCCCAGCTCGATCCACGGACAAGGCTGATGAAAATCAGAGCCTTGCGAACCCAGAAGACCAAACTGCACGGCGTACGCGGCAAGCTGCGTACGTTCATGGGGCGCCTGCTGACATTGCGCCAGTTCCATCGCATCGCCACCCTGCTCGCTGAAGTGGGCCAACAGCCGTTTCAGCCACTTGGCGGAGAGGTCGTAACGCCCGGGATGGGCGATAACCGCTTTGCCGCCAGAATGATGAATGACATCAATCGCTTGTTTTATTGTACACCACTGCGGCGGAACGTATCCGGTTTTCCCGCGGGCGAGATATTTTTTAAAAACGTCGGCAATATTGCTGGCATAGCCGGCTTCCACCAGGAAACGCGCGAAATGTCCGCGGGTTACCGCGCCGCCGTCGGCAAGCTTCATGGCCCCCTCCCAGGCGCCTGGAATCCGCGCTTTCTCCAGCCGTTCGGCGATCATCTGCGCGCGCAGCTGGCGACGCGCCTTCTGCTCTTCCAGAAGCGTGGTCAGCGCCGGGTGCGCAATATCAATATTCAACCCGACAATATGAATTTCGTGGTTTTCCCACAATGTTGAAATTTCCACCCCGGTCACCAGCGTGAGCGGTAAGCCGGCGCGGGCGATTTCGGCGCGAGCGGCGGGAATCGCCGCCACGGTATCGTGGTCGGTAATCGCCAGCGTCCCGACGCGCATCTGGTGAGCGCGATGAACCAGTTCTTCCGGAGTCAGCCGCCCGTCAGAGGCGGTGGTGTGGCTGTGCAGATCGTAAATCACTGCGTAATGGGTGTCGCTCAAAGAGACTCCTGCTGGACATGGACTTAAATTAGCGCATTATCATAACGACTCGCGGAGAAAATCTGCAAACAGGGGTTGACTTTATTCCTCTGGACTAGTTAACTAGTACGCAAGTTCACATGAAGGGGTATCACGATGAAAACGCAATTTATCACTCTGCACGGCTGGTGGCGCACCTCCTGATATCGGGCGGCGTGATCGCGTTTTGCACTCAGCATACAGATACCCGGCCCGCCAATGAGCGGGCTTTTTATTGGACAAATTATTATACCGAAAGGCGAGAACAATAATGCAAACATCAAAACCGGCACTCGAGCTTCTCACCAGCGACGCCATCTATCGCGAAAACCCCACGGCGCTGTTTCACCAGCTGTGCGGCGCCCGCCCGGCCACGCTGCTGCTGGAATCGGCGGACATCGACAGCAAAGACGATTTAAAAAGCCTGCTGCTGGTTGACAGCGCGCTGCGCATTACCGCATTAGGTGACACTGTCACCCTGCAGGCGCTTTCTGCTAACGGCGCGGCCCTGCTGGATTTACTGGATAATACTCTGCCTTCGGGCATCGGCAATCAGCGCCAGCCCAATAGCCGGATCCTGACCTTCCCGCCCGTCAGCGCGCTGCTGGATGAAGATGCCCGCCTGTGCTCTTTATCCGTCTTTGACGCCTTCCGTCTGCTGCAGGAGCTGGTCACCGTTCCGCCGGACGAGCGTGAAGCGATGTTCTTCGGCGGCCTGTTTGCCTATGACCTGGTGGCCGGTTTTGAAAATCTGCCGCCGCTGGAAAGCGACACCGCCTGTCCGGACTACTGCTTCTATCTGGCCGAAACCCTGCTGGTTATCGATCATCAGACCAAAAACACCCGCATTCAGTCGAGCCTGTTCACCCCGCTGGAAAATGAAAAACAGCGTCTGATACAGCGGATTGCCCAGCTTCGCCAGCAGCTTAACGAGCCGCCGGCGCCGCTGCCGGTGACTAAAGTCGAATCGATGACCTGCGACTGCGATCAGAGCGATGAAGAGTACGGCGCGGTGGTACGCAAAATGCAGCGCGCCATTCGCGCAGGTGAAATCTTCCAGGTGGTGCCATCCCGTCGCTTCTCTCTGCCCTGCCCGTCGGCGCTGGCGGCCTACGACGTCCTGAAAAAGAGCAACCCCAGCCCGTACATGTTCTTTATGCAGGATAACGACTTCTCTCTGTTTGGCGCATCGCCAGAGAGCTCGCTGAAATATGACGCCGTCAGCCGCCAGATTGAGATCTACCCGATTGCCGGTACCCGCCCACGCGGTCGTCGCGCCGACGGGTCGCTGGATCGCGACCTCGACAGCCGTATCGAACTGGAAATGCGCACTGACCATAAAGAGCTTTCCGAGCATCTGATGCTGGTTGACCTGGCGCGTAACGACCTCGCGCGAATCTGTACGCCGGGCAGTCGCTACGTCGCCGACCTGACCAAAGTTGACCGCTACTCCTTTGTAATGCACCTGGTGTCCCGCGTGGTGGGCGAACTGCGTAGCGACCTCGACGTCCTGCATGCTTATCGCGCCTGTATGAACATGGGCACCCTGAGCGGCGCGCCGAAAGTACGCGCCATGCAGCTTATCGCCGCCGCCGAAGGCAAACGCCGCGGCAGCTACGGCGGCGCGGTGGGTTACTTTACCGCCCACGGCGACCTCGATACCTGCATCGTGATTCGTTCTGCCTATGTGCAGGACGGCATCGCCACCGTCCAGGCCGGCGCCGGTATTGTTCTGGATTCGGTGCCTCAGTCCGAAGCGGATGAAACCCGTAATAAAGCTCGCGCGGTGCTGCGCGCAATTGCTCAGGCCCACCACGCTAAGGAGACTTTCTGATGGCCGACATTCTGCTGCTCGATAATATCGACTCTTTTACCTATAACCTGGCAGACCAGCTGCGCGCGAACGGCCATAACGTGGTGATTTACCGTAACTCGGTTCCGGCACAGACCTTAATTGAGCGTATTGGTACGATGGATAATCCGGTACTGATGCTCTCTCCGGGGCCGGGGACTCCCAGCGAAGCGGGCTGCATGCCGGAGCTGCTGACCCGGATGCGTGGCAAACTGCCCATCATCGGTATCTGCCTCGGTCATCAGGCCATTGTTGAAGCTTACGGCGGCTACGTCGGCCAGGCCGGCGAAATCCTCCACGGCAAAGCCTCCAGCATCGAACATGATGGCCAGGCGATGTTTGCCGGACTGACCAACCCGCTGCCGGTGGCGCGTTATCACTCGCTGGTGGGCAGCAATATTCCGGCCGGGCTGACCATCAACGCCAACTTTAACGGGATGGTCATGGCGGTACGTCATGATGCCGATCGCGTTTGCGGCTTCCAGTTCCATCCTGAGTCGATTCTCACCACCCAGGGCGCACGTCTGCTGGAGCAGACCCTGGCATGGGCGCTGCAGAAACTCGAGCAGACCAACGTGATTCAGCCGATCCTCGAGAAGCTGTATCAGGCGGAAACCCTGAGCCAGCAGGAGAGCCACCTGCTGTTCTCTGCGGTGGTGCGTGGCGAGGTGAAACCCGAGCAGCTGGCTGCCGCGCTGGTGAGCATGAAAGTGCGCGGTGAACAGCCGCAAGAGATTGCCGGCGCCGCAACCGCCCTGCTGGAAAACGCCGCGCCGTTCCCGCGCCCGGATTACCTGTTCGCCGATATCGTCGGTACCGGCGGCGACGGCAGCAACAGCATCAACATTTCTACCGCCAGCGCCTTTGTGGCCGCGGCCTGCGGCCTGAAAGTCGCCAAACACGGCAACCGCAGCGTATCGAGCAAGTCGGGCTCTTCCGATCTGCTGGCGGCGTTCGGTATCAACCTGGATATGAATGCCGATAAGTCCCGCACCGCGCTGGATGAACTGGGCGTCTGCTTCCTGTTTGCGCCGAAGTATCACACCGGTTTCCGCCATGCGATGCCGGTTCGCCAGCAGCTGAAAACCCGCACGCTGTTCAACGTGCTCGGGCCGCTGATTAACCCGGCGCATCCGCCGCTGGCGCTGATTGGCGTCTACAGCCCGGAACTGGTGCTGCCGATTGCCGAAACCCTGCGCGTGCTGGGCTACCAGCGTGCTGCGGTGGTTCACAGCGGCGGGATGGATGAAGTGTCGCTGCATGCGCCGACGGTGGTCGCCGAGTTGAATAACGGGGAAATCAAAAGCTATCAGCTGACGGCCAATGACTTTGGTCTCACCCCTTACCATCAGGAGCAGCTGGCCGGCGGCACGCCGGAAGAAAACCGTGACATTCTGACGCGCTTGCTACAAGGTAAAGGTGAAGCCGCTCACGAAGCCGCCGTCGCCGCCAACGTCGCCATGCTGATGCGCCTGTACGGGCATGAAGACCTGAAGGCCAACGCTCAGCGGGTGATCGACGTGCTGCGCAGCGGAGCGGCCTATGACAGAGTGACCGCATTAGCGGCAAGAGGGTAAATAATGCAGACCGTTTTAGCAAAAATCGTTGCCGACAAAGCGATTTGGGTAGAAGCCCGCAAACAACAGCAACCGCTAGCCAGTTTTCAGAACGACGTCGTCCCGACTCAGCGTAATTTTTACGATGCGCTCGCCGGTACGCGCACCGCGTTTATTCTGGAATGCAAAAAAGCGTCTCCGTCGAAAGGACTGATTCGCCAGGATTTTGACCCGGCGACCATCGCCGGCGTCTATAAAAATTATGCCTCGGCCATCTCGGTCCTGTGCGACGAGAAATATTTCCAGGGCAGCTTCGACTTTCTGCCGATCGTCAGCGCCATCGCGCCGCAGCCGATTCTGTGCAAGGACTTCACCATCGATCCTTACCAGATCTACCTGGCGCGCTACTACCAGGCCGACGCCTGCCTGCTGATGCTGTCGGTGCTGGATGACGATAGCTACCGTCAGCTGGCCGCCGTGGCCCATAGCCTGAACATGGGCGTGCTGACTGAAGTCAGCAACGAAGAGGAGCTGGAGCGCGCCATTGCGCTGAAGGCTAAAGTGGTCGGGATTAACAACCGCGACCTGCGCGATATGTCGATTGATCTGAACCGCACCCGCCAGCTGGCGCCGCGCCTGGATCATGATGTGACGGTGATCAGCGAATCCGGTATCCATACTTACGCCGAAGTGCGCGAACTCAGCCATTTTGCCAACGGTTTCCTGATCGGTTCCGCCTTGATGGAACAGGCGGATCTCGATGCTGCGGTGAAGCGCGTGCTGCTCGGCGAGAATAAAGTTTGCGGCCTGACCCGGCCTCAGGATGCACAGATCGCCTGTGAATCCGGAGCAATTTATGGCGGACTGATTTTTGTTCCCTCCTCGCCGCGCGCCGTCAACGATGCCCAGGCGAAAGAGATTATTCAGTCCGCTCCACTGCGCTACGTTGGCGTCTTCCGCGATGCGCCCGTCGAGGCGGTCGCCGCCCGGGCAGAACAGCTTCAGCTGGCGGCAATTCAACTGCACGGCAGCGAAGATCAGACCTATATTGACGCCCTGCGTGCGGCCCTTCCGCAGTCGGTGCAGATCTGGAAAGCCCTCAGCGTCAGCGACACGCTGCCCTCACGTCACTTCACCCATGTCGATAAGTATGTTTTCGATAATGGCCAGGGCGGTAGCGGCCAGCGTTTCGACTGGACGCTGCTGCAGGGCCAGGACCTGCGTAATGTCATTCTGGCAGGCGGCCTGGGCGCCGATAACTGTGTAGAAGCGGCGAAAAGCGGCTGTGCCGGACTCGATTTCAATTCAGGCGTAGAGTCGCAGCCGGGTATTAAAGATCCCAGCAAACTGGCTTCGGTGTTTCAAACACTGCGCGCATATTAAGGAGCAATAATGAGCACTTTACTTAATCCCTATTTTGGCGAATTTGGCGGTATGTACGTCCCGCAGATTCTGATGCCCGCCCTGCGCCAGCTGGAAGAAGCGTTCGTCAGCGCGCAGAAAGATCCTGCCTTTCAGGCGGAATTTACCGACCTGCTGAAAAACTACGCCGGTCGTCCAACGGCGCTGACTAAATGCCGTAACCTGACCGAAGGGACCCGCACCACGCTGTATCTGAAGCGCGAAGATCTGCTGCACGGCGGCGCGCACAAAACCAACCAGGTGCTGGGTCAGGCGCTGCTGGCTAAACGGATGGGTAAAACCGAAATTATCGCCGAAACCGGCGCCGGTCAGCACGGCGTGGCGTCCGCACTCGCCAGCGCTCTGCTCGGCCTGAAGTGCCGCATCTATATGGGCGCAAAAGACGTCGAACGCCAGTCGCCGAACGTGTTCCGCATGCGATTAATGGGTGCCGAAGTGATTCCGGTGCACAGCGGTTCCGCCACGCTGAAAGATGCCTGTAACGAAGCGCTGCGCGACTGGTCTGGCAGCTATGAGACCGCGCACTATATGCTCGGTACCGCGGCGGGCCCGCACCCGTTCCCGACCATCGTACGTGAATTCCAGCGCATGATTGGCGAAGAGACCAAAGCGCAAATTCTTGAAAAAGAAGGACGTCTTCCGGATGCGGTCATCGCCTGCGTCGGCGGCGGATCCAACGCTATCGGTATGTTTGCTGACTTTATCGATGAAACCAACGTCGGTCTGATCGGCGTCGAGCCTGCGGGTCACGGGATTGAAACCGGTGAACACGGCGCGCCGCTGAAGCATGGTCGCGTCGGCATCTACTTCGGTATGAAGTCACCGATGATGCAAACCGCAGACGGCCAGATTGAAGAGTCCTACTCCATTTCCGCCGGTCTGGATTTCCCGTCCGTTGGCCCACAGCACGCTTTCCTCAACAGTACCGGCCGCGCCGATTACGTGTCGATCACCGATAACGAAGCGCTGGAGGCCTTCAAAGCGCTCTCCCGCCATGAAGGGATTATTCCGGCGCTGGAGTCCTCTCACGCTCTGGCACATGCGCTGAAAATGATGCGTGAAAACCCGGAAAAAGAGCAGCTGCTGGTGGTTAACCTGTCCGGTCGCGGCGACAAAGACATCTTCACCGTACACGATATTCTGAAAGCGCGAGGGGAAATCTGATGGAACGTTATGAGACGCTGTTTGCACAACTGAAAACCCGCCGGGAAGGCGCGTTTGTTCCCTTCGTCACCCTCGGCGATCCGAACCCTGAGCAGTCGCTAAAGATCATCGATACGCTGATTGAAGCCGGTGCCGACGCCCTGGAACTGGGGATCCCCTTCTCCGATCCGCTGGCGGATGGCCCGACGATTCAGGGCGCAACCCTGCGCGCCTTTGCCGCGGGTGTCAATCCAGCGCAATGTTTTGAAATGCTGGCGGCGATTCGCCACAAACACCCGACTATTCCGATTGGCCTGCTGATGTATGCCAACCTGGTATTCAGCCCGGGTATTGATGAATTTTATGCCCAATGCGAGCGAGTGGGCGTCGATTCGGTGCTGGTCGCCGATGTCCCGATTGAAGAGTCCGCCCCGTTCCGCCAGGCGGCGCTGCGCCATAATATCGCGCCGATCTTCATCTGCCCGCCTAACGCCGATGATGACCTGCTGCGCCAGATTGCCTCCTGGGGCCGCGGCTATACCTACCTGCTGTCACGCGCCGGCGTGACCGGAGCGGAAAACCGTGCCGCGCTGCCGCTGCACCACCTGGTGGAAAAGCTGGCCGAATATAACGCCGCACCGCCGCTGCAGGGCTTTGGCATCTCCGCGCCGGAGCAGGTGACCGCTGCACTTGAAGCCGGAGCTGCCGGAGCGATTTCCGGTTCAGCGATCGTGAAAATTATCGAGCGCAATGTTAACGATCCGCAGACCATGCTGGCCGAGCTCAAAGCATTCGTGCAGAGCCTGAAGGCAGCGACTAAAGCGGCATAACTTGCCTCCGCCGCCTGGCGCCAGTGCCGGGCGGTTATTTCCGCTGCAAGCTGTCGGCGTATTTGCGCGTCAGACGAAACAGCGCCTCAACCTCTTCCTCACTCCACTCTGCCAGTACCTGATTCATCAGCCGTGTCCTCGCCACCGCGATGCGTTCAATCACGGTTTTTCCCTGCTCGCTCAAGGTGACTTCGCTGATCCGCCGATCGTGGATATTAGGCTGTTTGAGCGCCAGTCCCTGCGCCTCCAGTTTTTTTACCTGCCGACTGACGGTGGTGTAATCGCGCCCCAGACTATCCGCCAGCTCCACAACGCCCACCGGCCCGTAGCGTCCGATGGCCACCAGCAGTGGAAACAGGATTTGATCGATTTGCACATCCGCGGCCTGAAGCAGCTGTTCATCGCGAACGGGCTGGTTCATCACGCTAATGATATCGAGCAGCGCGCCGTGGAAATCGGTAATATCGTAATTATTATGTGCATCTTGCATATATTTTTTAACCGGGTATAGTGCCGTTATCTATTATGTGCATTTTACACATAATTGCCTTCAGGAGATAACATTATGAAAGCAGCCGTAGTTTTCGATCTGCAACAGGGTCCTGTCTGGGCCGATTTTACCGATCCTCAGGCCGATGCCCGTCACTCCCTGGTAAAAGTGAATGCCGCCGCCATCAGCCATGTGGTGAAAGGTCGCGCCTCCGGTAAGCATTACAGTTTCGACGGCCGGCTACCGTTTGTGGTCGGCATTGATGGCGTTGGAACGCTGGCCGATGGGCAGCGGGTCTATTTTGCCTTCCCCACTGCGCCCTGGGGCAGCATGGCGCAGTGGGCGCCGGTCGCCGTCGAGAACTGCCTGCCTTTACCAGATAACCTGGATGATATTACCGCCGCGGCGATGGCAAATCCTGGCATGTCCGCCTGGGCGGCGCTCGTAAAGCGTGCCGGACTGGCTGCCGGAGAGAGCGTACTGATCAACGGCGCAACCGGCAGCGCCGGTCAGCTTGCGGTACAGATTGCCCGCTTCCTCGGCGCAAGGAAGATCATCGTCACCGGCCGGAATACCCAGATGCTGGCCGCCCTCGGCGCCGACGTCTGCATCGACTTAACGGCAGACGATCTGACGCTACAGGCACAATTCAGCGAACAGGCGGCGCAGCAGGTTGATGTGGTGGTGGATTATCTCTGGGGCCGCAGCGCCGAACTGATGCTGCCGGCGCTGGCGAAACACAGTCCAGGCAACGCGCCGGTGCGCTACGTCCAGGTGGGTTCGCTTTCCGGCGCTGAAATTGCGCTCAACGGCGCGGTACTGAGAGCGGCCCCGCTGCAGCTGATGGGCAGTGGTATCGGTAGCCTGTCGATGCCGCAGCTGCTGGCGGCAACCGGTGAAATGCTGCAGGCTGCCGTTGCAGGTGGTTTTACCATCGCCACCACCCCGCTTGCGCTCAGCGAAGTAGCGAGCGCATGGCCGCGTGATAACAGCCAGAAACGGACCGTATTTCTGCTCAGCTAAAAAAACGCTTCCGCACAAAAGATGGGGTTGATATCTTAGATGAGAACCATTATCTTTCTCATTACCGAATAGTTGAGCAAAACACTCAGGTATTCGGTACGACATTGCTCACATTGCTTCCAGTATTTTTCGCCCGCACTTGTGCGGGCTTTTTTTTGCCATCATGCCACCGGCCGACACACGCTCAACACCTGCTGGCGTAGCCAGGCATGACCGGGGGCAAGCTCCTGACGCGGATGCCACATCTGCGAGACGGTAATCTCCGGTGTGCTGACCGGCAGTTCAAAGGCGACGATGCCCTCCTGCAAGCCATGACGCAGGCAAGAGGCCGGGACCAGCGCCACCAGCTGCGAGCCTCGGGCAACCGCCAGCGCAGCGGTAAAACCCGGCACCACCGCCGCAATTTTGCGGCTCAGCCCCAATTCCGCCAGCGCCTGATCAACGGGTCCGTGCACCATCCCGTGGCGGGAAACAATCACATGTTCGCAGGCGGCATAACGCTCGCGAGTGATTTGTCCTCCCTGCGCCAGCGGATGTGTTTTAGCCACTACGCCAACAAAACGATCGCGAAACAACGCCTGCAGCCGAATTTCCGGTCCCATATTTTTCAGCACCCCAATCTCCAGATCCACGCTCCCGTCGCGCAGAAACTGCGGCCCTTTTTCACTTTTGGCGACGAAGTTAAGCTTCACTCCCGGCGCCTGCGCCGCGCAGGCGCAAATTAGTGCCGGGGCAAAAGCGTCAACAAATCCCTCGTTGGTACGCAGAGTAAAGGTTTGCTCCAGCGTCGGAAGATGAAGCGGCGCAGCGGCGTTGTTGAGCACCGAACGCATCTCAGACACCACGTTTTGCGTTCGCGCTTTTAAGTTTTGCGCATGCGGCGTTAAGACCATTTTGCGCCCGGCTCTCACCAGTAACGGGTCACCGGTGACCTCACGCAGACGGGTCAGGGTGCGGCTCATCGCCGAGGCGCTGAGACCGGAGCGGCGCGCCGCCCCCGCCACGCTCTCTTCCGCCAGTAAAATATCCAGCGCCACGAGTAAATTGAAATCGGGATCGGTCATTTAAGTTCCTGGGTTCAGTCATGGCGTCTGCTGCAGCATATTACTGCAAATGCTGCGCCTTCCGCCTGATATGTCCTATGACTATAGTCATGGACTCACGCTTTGCTCAGGAGTTTTATTATGACCACGACCGTTCCTACCGTACTGATTGTCGGCGCTTCACGCGGCCTCGGCCACGCGATGGCTGCTGAATTTCTGCGCCATGGCTGGAATGTAATCGGCACCGTTCGCGATATTCAATCCACCACTCCGCTTCATCAACTCGCGCAGGAAAACCCCGATCGGGTACGCCTGGAAACGCTGGATGTGTGTGATGATGACCAGCTGGCCGCGCTGGATACAAAGCTCTCCGCTGACCGCCTGGCGATGCTGTTTGTTAATGCGGGAACCACCAATCGCGATCCGACGCAGACCATTGGCGAAGTCTCCACCGCGGAATTTGTTGAGGTGATGCTGACCAATGCCCTTGCGCCAATGCGGGTACTTGAACGCCTACAGCACCACGTGACGCCGCAGGGGCTGCTGGGCGCGATGTCCTCAGGCCAGGGTAGCCTGACCAATAATCTCCGCGGCCAGCGCGAGCTCTATCGCGGCAGCAAAGCAGCGCTGAATATGTTTATGCGCAGTTTTGCCGCCCGCTCGGCATCACGTCCGCTGGTGGTGATGGCACCGGGATGGATTCGAACCGCGCTGGGTGGCGATGACGCGCCGCTGAGTATCGAAGAGACGATTCCTCATCTGGTTACCGTGCTGCTGGCGAAACAGCAGAGGCCTGGTCTGGAGTACCTGGATTATCAAGGAAGAACCGTGCCGTGGTGATCGGTTTAATGGACGACGCACAACCATCCCGGCGTCCCTGACTCTTGTTTCAGGGCATGTAGCCGGTTTGATGATTCACGACCGGCTGCTTACTTGATATAGGAGTCGAGGACCTTGAGGACAACGTCCAGATCGGTTTCTCGCTTCGCCTCATCCCCTTCATGAACAATGTGCTCGACCAAATGGCCCTTAATGACCTCACGCATTAATCCATTGACCGCCCCGCGTATTGCGGCGATCTGTTGGAGTACAGCGGCACATTCATGCGGTTCATCGAGCATTTTTTTCAGCGCAATGACCTGCCCCTGTATCTTGTTGGTGCGGGCTTTAAGCTTTTTTTGATCGCGGATGGTATGCGACATGCTGCAATCTCCCATGGAAAAATCATGCTGATTATACCATTACGATTCTACTGGGGGGTAGTATTTGGTACTGGGGGGGAGTAGAATCCAGACACCCTCCACGACCCAGAATTCGACTCATGACCGACTTTACAACGCTGCTCCAGCAGGGAAACGCCTGGTTCTTCATTCCTGGCGCGGTGCTCCTTGGCGCGCTTCATGGACTGGAACCAGGACATTCAAAAACGATGATGGCGGCCTTCATCATCGCCATCAAAGGGACGGCCAGACAGGCTGCCATGCTCGGGCTCGCAGCCACTCTTTCACACACCGCCATCGTCTGGTTGATTGCTTTTGGCGGAATGTACATCAGTAACCGCTTTACCGCAGAATCAGCTGAGCCGTGGCTGCAGCTGGTTTCTGCCATCATCATTCTCGGCACCGCCGTCTGGATGTTCTGCCGAACCTGGAGGGGAGAAAAAGACTGGCTGGCCGCCCGACAGGAGAGCGAACGGCATCATCATGATGAATCAAAACTGATTGATACCGGTCATGGCACAGTGGAACTGTCCATTTTTGAACAAGGTCAGCCGCCACACTGGCGCATACGCACGCTCAGCGGTAAAGAGTGGGATGCCGGTACTGTTTCGTTAGTGACGCAGCGAGAAACGCCCGCTGGTACGCAATCATTTGATTTTGTCGATTGCGGCAGCTATCTGCAGTCAACATCCCCCATTCCGGAACCACATGATTTTGTCGTTCGACTGTCGCTGGGACATCGCGGCCATGTCCATGATTACGATTTGGAATTTTGCGAGCATGAACATACGCACGATCATACGGAACTTGAAGGACTGGATATCAATTCCGCAGAGTACCGGGATGCTCACGAACTGGCCCACGCGCACGACATTGAAAAACGGTTCACCGATAAAGAGGTCACCAACGGGCAGATTTTACTTTTTGGCCTGACCGGCGGATTAATCCCCTGTCCCGCAGCCATTACGGTGATGTTGATTTGTATCCAGATCAAAGCCCTGGCGCTGGGCGCAACGCTGGTGGTGAGTTTTAGTATTGGACTTGCCCTGACGCTGGTGACGGTGGGGGTGGGTGCCGCAATCGGCGTCCGTCAGGTCGCCAGACGCTGGGACGGCTTTCATACCCTTGCCCGCAGAGCGCCCTATTTTTCAAGCCTGCTGATTGCCGTCATGGGGATCTATCTGGCTATCCACAGCGGGATCGTCCTGCTGCGCTAATCCTGTTCATCTTATTCCTCTTGTTCCTCTTCTTCCCGCTGAGTATCAAGAAGATGAACAGGCTGACTGACCATAACCCCGCGGATTAATAGCCGGCGGCTTTATTCGCCGCCTTTATCCGCTCGGTTCTCGCCACTTTTCCTTATGCTCTGGGCACGTGGATACACGCTGCTCTTATATAGCCAGCGATCATCCGTTAAGTCCAGCGCTCGCCCTTCTCGATCGGAAATCACCTTTATATACCGGTGTCCTTCGTAAAAACGACTTCGCCCACATGACATATGCATGGCCGATAACGTTTTTTGTTCTGGCAAGTCCACGTCTTACAGACCAGAACATTATGCCGTCAACCGCATAACATCCAGCTTCGATTATCTATAAGCATAAGTATTACAATAATGCTCATTCAACTGTATGATGTTACTCATCGAATAACCTTAACCGTAGGGAAAACAACATGCCAGATTTTTCTTTAATATTTTTTGGTGCCATTCTATTAAGCTTCCTGGTTTATGTGATAAGAAGCATAATGAAATCACACAATAAAAAAGAAACTATATTTAGTATTTTAATGTGGATAATACTAGCCTTTTCTATAGCATACATTTCTTTTTCAGATAATGCCGTTGAAGCCTTTCTTTACTTATCATCCATATCAGTAATCCTGTTCTTTACAGTAGTCATATTAAGCACCTTAATTGATTTTATACTGATCAAGACATGCATAGCGCGAGCTTTAAAAAAAATACACTCCCCAAAAAAACTCGACATCCATGATATATTCAAGCTAAAAAAAATCAATTTTTTACTCCAATAAAGCATGGTACATAGCATATTCAACAATCAATGGCTTCACTCTTATAGGCATAAACAAATTCAAAGACAAACCACATTCGAATAAACAGTTTAACATGAAAGCCTTAAGTGGTGAAAATTATCGCACCGACTCAATAGCACCCTTTCAGGAAGAAGAGATGGGTAAAGTCTCTTTCATTTGCCCCTTAAAAGAATTTTATGATTCCGGAAAAGCAAATAGAAAAATAGTTTATGATTATTTATTAAAATTAAAAAATGAAAAGTTCTAGTTTTTTTATTCTGTCGTCACTATTGAAAACTTGTCCTGTAGAAAGCCCTCAGCGTTAACTGTGAGCTTTAGTCATCCCTGCGACTCAGAAATGCAGGTGTCACGGCGTTCGCTGGATAACAACAAGTCACGCTGCAGCGCGTCTTCGAGGCGTTTATACATCACGCTCTGAACGCCTCGATGTCAATATTCAGGCTAACAGCATAATGCTGCCCGGGCATACCAGACAGGTACAGTGATTCTCGGGGGAAAGAGTGGAAAAACTGGCCGTATAACGACCAGCTTTGCAGAAGGGTTTTGCAGAAGTTTTGTAGAGGAACTCAGAACCGGTAGCCGGCAGAGAACATAAACACCCACGGGTCGATACGGGTACTGACTTTCTGGTCCACGCCGCCGGCTTTAAATTTCACATCGGTGTCGATATCCATGTACCACACCGACATGTTCAGCAACCAGTCGCGGTTAATCAGGTAATCCAGCCCCACCTGACCTGCCGCTCCCCAGGAGTCTTTAAGACTCAGATCGCTCAATCCGGCATTTTTACCGGTGTCATTAAAGTCTGCATTAAAGAAAGTGGTGTAGTTAATACCTGCCCCGATATACGGGCGCACTTTGCTCTGGGCATCGCCAAAGTACCATTGCGCCATCAGCGTTGGCGGCAGCTGATGCACGGTGGCGATGGTCCCGGTCGGGCCGGTGCCAACCTTGTGACGAAATGGCGTAGCCGCCAGCAGTTCAACGCCGATGTTGTCCGTCGCCATATAGGTGAAGGTCAAGCCCAGCTGCGTGTTATTACTGACGTTAAACCCACCCAGACTGCCTAATACGTTATCAGAACCTTCCGTCGGTCGAACGGTGGCAGAACCCGCGCGAATAAAGAACTCCCCGGCTTCATGCGCCCAGACGCTGCCGGAAAGGGTACTCAAAATAATGCCAACCGCTGCTAACTTTTTCATATCCACTTCCTCATTATGGTTATTCAGCGCGGGCCAATATACCCATAACGAGTTACCTTTGATCCGTTCTGGATCACATAAAGTTGTAAGATTTAACATTTATTGATCCAGATTAATTTTTACTTTCATGGCGATACCAAAAAACTCACATTCGCATCAATTTTCACTGTTCGAGTCGCAAAAATTTTTTCCCGCCTCTTGCCGCCCTCGATGCGTCTGGATAATTTATCTGCCGACAATCTGTGTTGATGCGTTTTTATCAGGTGTAATCATGAGTGAAATCAACCCGTGCATGACGTGCGGTGCCTGTTGTGCGTATTTTCGAGTCTCTTTCTACTGGGCGGAAGCCGATGATGCCGGCGGCGTTGTGCCGACCAGGCTTACCGAGCCGCTCACCCCTTTTCTGCGCTGCATGAGCGGCACCAACCAACGACAAATCCGCTGCGCCGCCCTCAAAGGTGAAATCGGTGAATCGGTGCACTGCTCAATTTATCGGCATCGCCCCTCTCCCTGCCGCGAATTCAGCCAGTCCGGTGAAGGCGGCGAGGTAAACGAAGCCTGCAACCGGGCCCGCGCCCGCTACGGCCTGCCGCCGCTCATCCCTCTTTACAAAGATATACTTAGCCTGACAGCGGCAGAGGCTGCTACCTGCGAGGGATTTGCGGTACAATCGCCGGCTAGTTAACACCTGCAATACTCAAGGAGAGTGCATGTCTATCACGGCGAAGACCGTCTACCGTGACACGGGAAATTTTTTTCGTAATCAGTTTGTCACCATTTTGCTGATTGCGTTGTTATGCGCGTTAATTACGGTAGTCCTTGGCCATGCTTTTTCACCCAGTGAAGAGCAGCTCTCGATTCTGAGCGAAGGGGATAATCTGGCGGGGAGCGCCGGGCTGTTTGAGCTGGTACAGAACATGACCCCAGAGCAACAGCAGATCCTGCTGCGCGCCTCGGCCGCATCGACCTTCTCCGGTCTGGTGGGTAATGCCATTCTTGCCGGCGGCGTGCTGCTGATGATTCAGCTGGTCTCCGCCGGACAGCGGGTCAGCGCGCTGCGCGCTATCGGCGCTTCTGCGCCGGTACTGCCAAAGCTGCTGCTGCTGATTCTGTTCACCACCTTTGTGGTGCAGATGGGGATGATGCTGGTGCTGGTACCGGGCGTGCTGCTCGCTATCGTACTGGCTTTTGCCCCTGTCATGCTGGTGCAGGATAAGCTGGGAATTTTTAACGCCATGCGCAGCAGTATGCGTCTGGTGTGGGCCAATATGCGTCTGGTCGCCCCGGCGGTGATTGGCTGGCTGCTGGCGAAAACACTCCTGCTGCTGTTTGCATCCAGCTTTGCGGTACTGACGCCGAACGTCGGCGCGGTGGTAATCAATACGATCAGCAATCTGATATCTGCGCTGTTGCTGATCTATTTGTTCCGCCTGTATATGCTTATCCGCAACTAAATTAACCTGGGCCGGGACTCTTCCGGCCCTATCTGAACGACGGGTCCGATGTATGAAGCAGTTTCTGGATTTTTTACCGCTGGTAGTCTTCTTCGCCTTCTACAAGCTTTACGATATCTACGCCGCAACCACCGCGCTGATTATCGCCACCGCTATCGTGCTGATCTATACCTGGGTACGCTATCGTAAAGTCGAAAAGATGGCGCTGATTACCTTTGTGCTGGTTGCCGTATTTGGCGGCCTGACCATTTTCTTCCATAACGATGAGTTTATAAAATGGAAGGTCACGGTCATCTACGCTCTGTTTGCCGGCGCTTTGCTGTTCAGCCAATGGGTGATGAAAAAACCATTGATTCAACGCATGCTCGGGAAAGAGCTGACCCTGCCACAGCAGGTCTGGTCGCGTCTGAATCTCGCCTGGGCGCTGTTTTTTATTCTCTGCGGTCTGGCCAATATCTACATCGCCTTCTGGTTGCCGCAGAATATCTGGGTCAACTTCAAGGTCTTCGGCCTGACGGCGCTGACGCTGGTCTTCACGCTGTTGAGCGGCGTATACATCTATCGCCATATGCCGCAGGACGATAACCACTAATTAAGAAGCCGGGGGTAGCGCTTCTGCCCCCGCCCTTTTTTGCGTGACGTGTTCCCCTCTCATCGTCTTGTTCTCGTTTTCAGCATGGGCAACCATCTCTCTTAAGCATCGCCTGACTTGCCGTTTCCCTGTCCCGACTTTTGTGCAGAAAACGCTTCAGCTGGCGCGTTTCACCTTGTAAAATGAGCCTCACAGGGGATGGCATTCCCCCTTGAACCGCCATGTGGCTAATGATGCCTGCTTTTTATTCCCGGACCGGGAATGAGCAGGCATATTTATCATGCAGGCAACGCGTCCGGGATGGTCAACCCTCTAAGGATTCGTTCATGCGATCGCTTCATACTTCACCTCTCACCACGCTCTTGTTCCTCGGACAGTGGCTTTTTATCGCCTTTATCGTTGCCGTTCTTGCGGGGAGCGCATCCGCCGCCTTCCTCTTTTCCCTTGAGTGGGCAACGGCCAGCCGCGAAAGCCATCGCTGGATGATTTGGCTGTTACCCGTTGCCGGCTTCAGCGTCGGCTGGGTTTATCTCCGCTATGGTAGCCGCGTCGAGGCCGGTAATAATCTCATTCTGGAAGAGATCCATCACCCCGCTCAGGTCATTCCTCTGCGGATGGCGCCGCTGGTCTTTATCAGCACGGTCATCTCTCATCTCTTTGGCGCATCGGTTGGTCGGGAAGGTACCGCAGTACAAATGGGGGCCTCGATAGCCGATCAATTCACCGCGCTTCTGCGCCTTAACAATAACGGCCGGCGTATCGTGTTGATGACCGGGATCAGCGCGGGCTTCTCCTCGGTGTTCGGTACACCGCTCGCCGCGGCATTATTCGCGCTGGAGGTGCTGGCGATCGGTCGGATGGACTACCGGGCGATCCTGCCCTGCCTGTTTGCCGCGATCGTCGCAGACCAGGTGGGATTGATGTGGGGCGTACAGCATACCCACTATCTGGTCACCTCCATTCCTGCGCTTTCAGCCTGGACACTGCTTGCCGTGATCCTTGCCGGATGCTGCTTTGGCCTGGCCGCCCGCCTCTTCGCCGATACAACGCATCTGCTGAGTAGCCTGATGAAAAAACAGCTACCCTACGCGCCTCTCAGACCGTTTATTGGCGGACTGGTGATTGCGACGGCCGTCTCTCTCCTGCATGGCGAACGCTATATCGGGCTGGGGATCCCGGAGATCAGCGATGCGTTTTTGCATCCGCTGGCAGCGTGGGATTTTTGTGGCAAGCTGATCTTTACCGTTATCTCGCTGGGAAGCGGTTTTAAAGGCGGGGAAGTGACGCCGCTGTTCTACATCGGCGCGACGCTCGGCAATACGTTAGCACCGCTGATGCACCTGCCTGTCGGGTTCCTCGCGGGTCTCGGCTTCGTGGCCCTGTTTGCCGGCGCGGCCAATACGCCCGTCGCTTCTACGCTGATGGCCATTGAACTGTTTGGCGCAGAGATCGGCGTGTATGCCGCGCTGGCCTGCGTGGTGGCCTACCTGGTCTCTGGCTATACGGGGATCTACCGGGCGCAGCGGATTGCCGGCCCAAAACACCGTGTCGTACCGACCGGTATCCGTCTGGCGGAGCTTCCGGCCTGGCATCAGCGGCAAACGCCCGCCGCGTCTGAGACGAAAGAAGACAAACATCCTTCCCGGTAAGCAGCCCGCTCTGCGCCGCATTCCCGCGGCGCGGACCCCCATCCCCTGCTGCCGCCGTCAACCCCGCCTGTTTATTCACCTTTCTGCTATAACCCGGCAAAGTTGCGCCAATTGTGAGGATTTAATGAAGATTCATTTGCATGCATTGAAATGATAATAATTATCATTGATATTCGCAGTCTCAATTTTTAACGCTTTGATATGGATATTTACAATGAGACCGCAAAACTATTATGCCATTACGCCACTCGCGCTGGTATTTGCTGGCTTTCTGACGCCCGACGCCTTTGCTGAGGAAGCGGAACGCGATACCGAAACGATGGTGGTACACAGCACGGCTGAAGAAGCACTCAAGCAGCAGCCGGGGGTATCTGTCATCACCGCTGAAGATATTGCCCGCGATCCACCGGTTAACGATCTGTCGGAAATCATTCGTAAAATGCCCGGCGTCAATTTAACCGGCAACAGCGCCAGCGGCAGCCGGGGTAACAACCGGCAGATCGATATTCGCGGAATGGGGCCGGAGAACACCCTTATCCTGATCGATGGCGTTCCGGTGACATCCCGTAACTCGGTACGCTACAGCTGGCGCGGCGAACGTGATACCCGCGGGGATAGCAACTGGGTGCCACCGGAGATGGTCGAACGCATTGAAGTTCTGCGCGGCCCGGCAGCAGCCCGCTACGGATCCGGTGCCGCCGGCGGCGTGGTCAATATCATTACTAAACGCCCCACTAACGACTGGCATGGCTCGCTATCGTTTTATACCAACCAGCCGGAAAACAACAAAGAGGGGGCGACGAATCGCGCCAACTTTAGCCTCAACGGACCGTTGGCCGGCGATGCGCTGACCATGCGTCTGTACGGTAACATCAATAAAACCGATGCTGACGCCTGGGACATTAACCATGCCCAAAATGGTTCGTACGCCGCCGGTCGCGAAGGGGTGCGCAACAAGGACATCAACGCCCTGCTGTCATGGAAACTGACGCCACAGCAGATTGTCGATTTTAACTACGCCTATAGCCGCCAGGGCAATATTTACGCCGGCGATACCCAATACAGCAACGGTAACCTCAGCCCCGATGGCCTGGTCAGCGAGCTGTATGGCCACGAAACCAACCGTCTGTATCGCCAGTCCTGGGGGCTGACCTATAACGGAATCTGGGACTGGGGCCAGTCCAAAGCCGGAGTCTATTACGAGAAAACCAATAACACGCGTCTGCAGGAAGGTTCTACCGGCCGCGTGGAGGGGATGATCAACAGCAATGAGTACGCCACCAGCCGCCTCGAATCCTGGCGTTCAACCGGCGAGCTGAATCTCCCCTTCCACTGGCTGGCCGACCAGACCCTGACCCTCGGGATGGAGTGGAACCGCGATGAACTCAACGACCCGGCCTCCATGCAGGCAACCAACGTTACTGGCGAGACCATCCCTGGCACCTCAGGCGAGGCCTCCCAGCGCAGCACCACCAACAGCGCTACCCTCACGGGTCTCTACCTGGAAGATAATATTGAGGCAACGCCGGGCACCAATATCATCCCCGGACTGCGTTTCGACTACCACAATGAATTTGGCAGTAACTGGAGCCCAAGCCTGAACCTGGCGCAGGAGCTTGGCGAGATGTTCAAAGTCAAAGCCGGCATTGCGCGTGTCTTCAAGGCGCCAAACCTGTACCAGTCCAGCGAAGGCTATCTGCTGTCGACCCGCGGCAACGGCTGCCCGAACACCATCAGCAACGGCAGCTGCTACCTGCTCGGTAACCCGGACCTCGATCCGGAAATCAGCATCAATAAAGAGCTCGGCCTTGAATTTAACCTCAACGGCTATAACGCAGGCGTAACGTGGTTCCGTAACGATTATAAAAACAAAATCGTCTCCGGTACCGATGTGCTGGGCTATACCTCGAGCGGCAACAATATCCTGCAATGGCAAAACGGCGGCAAAGCGGTCGTCGAAGGACTGGAAGGTACCCTGCTCATCCCGATTGTGGCCGATACGCTGGACTGGCGAACCAATGCGACCTATATGATCAAATCGGAGAACAAAGATACCGGTAATCCGCTGTCGGTGATCCCGAAATATACGATTAACACCATGCTGGACTGGCAGGTCAACAGCAAGCTTTCGGCGAACGTCAACTGGACGATGTACGGCCGGCAGAAACCGCGTCAGTATGCGGAGATCCGCAACGAGACCGGCACGCTCGCCACGAATGAAATCGGTGCCTATTCCGTTGTCGGTATCGGTGCGAACTACCAGCTGCTGAAAGATCTTCGCCTGAATGCCGGCATCAGCAACCTGTTCGATAAGCAAATTTATCGCGAAAACGCGGGCGCTTCGACCTATAACGAACCCGGACGCGCCTATTACGCTGGCGTCACCCTCTCCTTCTGAATGCCCACGCCCGCAGCCGCGGGCGTATTCCCCTGTTTTCTCCCTGCCATTTTCATAGTAGCATCGCGCTGATCTTCTTTGACCAGCACAGAGTACAGAATGACAACAACAGATCTCACCCCGAAGGGCGAAATGGTTTTACGCACCCTGGCAATGCCAGCAGACACGAACGCCAATGGCGATATTTTTGGCGGCTGGTTGATGTCGCAGATGGATATCGGCGGCGCGATCATGGCCAAAGAGATTGCGCAGGGTCGCGTAGTGACCGTGCGCGTTGACGGAATGACCTTTTTACGGCCGGTGGCCGTGGGCGACGTGGTGTGCTGCTACGCACGCTGCGTGAAACGCGGCAACACCTCGATCACCATCAACATCGAAGTCTGGGTGAAGAAAGTGTCGTCTGAGCCGATTGGCCAACGTTATAAAGCCACGGAAGCCCTGTTTATCTATGTGGCGGTCGACAATCAGGGCAAGCCACGCGCGATACCTGGCGAATAAAAAAAGTGCCCGGCGTGCCGGGCCATTTTTTACAAGAATCCGAGCAGCGAGAAGAACACATAGCCGAGAACAATCATGATCACCGGCAGGATATACAGCGGGAAGTACTGCACCAGAATCGTATGCCGGGGTACCACAATACGCTCCGCAATTTGCTCACGCGTGAGCCCTTCCGGCCCCTTAGCCTGTTCAAGAATCAGCTGATCTTCCACCCCTTCACGCAGGAACTTCGCCTGGCGGCTCATGCGCGCGCCTGACGCCTGCAGCGCCATGCCAACAAACACCAGAATATAGATAATCCAGAAGCCAATATTCAGGCTGTGTTTAAAATCCGGCAGCGGCGAGTTGTACCAGAAAAAGTTAAGGAACGGGGTATTAAAACGCATCATTTCAATCATGACGTGCGCAAAATCCATCAGCACCGCATCAATGCCCGGTTTTTTTTCGCTGTGTTCATACATAAACTTCAGTACCGAAATCAGCGTTGAAATCACCGCGGGTATAAAAATAACCCACCCTAAAATACGTTTAAGCACTGCAATGCGTCCAGCTTGTTGATACGTCATGGATTCCCCTTGTTTAAGACGCCTTCATCACCGTCTAAGTCTACCCTCACCGGCGAATTTCGCCCAATAATGCGCGGTATGATATACCATGAGGATAAATTCGTTATCTACTTGCGCTACAGGAGAAGGACTTATGTCAGCCAGGCGACAAATTCATGCCGCTATTTTCGATATGGATGGATTACTGATTGATTCCGAACCGCTATGGGATCAGGCGGAGCTGGAGGTTATTGAAAGCCTCGGCGTCGATATCAGCCGCCGCGATGAGCTGCCCGATATGCTGGGGTTGCGCATCGATTTAGTGGTGGATCTGTGGTTTGCCCAGCAGCCATGGAAAGGCGCGGACCGTGCTGAAGTCACCGCGCGGATTATCAGCCGCGCGATTGAGCTGGTTGAGGCCTCCCGCCCTCTGTTACCCGGCGTACGAGAAGCCGTCGCCTTATGTAAGGCACAAGGGTTAAAGGTTGGCCTCGCATCGGCCTCGCCGCTGCGGATGCTGGAAAAGGTCCTCACCATGTTCGAGCTGCGCGAGCAGTTTGACGCCCTCTCCTCTGCCGAATCGCTGCCGTACAGCAAGCCCCATCCTCAGGTCTATCTCAACTGTGCCGCCAGCCTGGGCGTGGACCCAATGGCCTGCGTCGCGCTGGAAGATTCGGTCAACGGAATGATCGCCAGTAAGGCAGCCCGCATGCGCTCTATCGTCGTTCCGGCCGAGGAAAATCGTCACGATCCGCGTTTTGTGCTGGCAGACGTTAAGCTCACGACGCTGGAGTCACTCACCGCCACCGATCTCTGCGGCCTGCTTTCCGGCCAGCGGTAGGCGTCCAGCGGTTGAACAATCACAAAAATAAAACGATGTTTCATTTTTAATTGTTTTTCCGCTCAGCACCCTCTATGCTTGAAAAAACGGCGTGGTTAAACGCATAAATCAGCATACAGAGGTGCATATGGTACTTAACGCCTTCGACCTGACGGGTAAGGTCGCTATCGTGACGGGATGTGACACCGGGCTGGGCCAGGGAATGACGCTGGCCCTTGCCCAGGCCGGCTGCGATATCGTCGGCGTCAATCGTAAGATCCCACAGCAAACGGCCGAACAGGTGCTGGCGCTGGGGCGTCGATTTACCGCCATTCAGGCTGACCTCAGCCGCCAGGATGCCATCGCCGACATCGTCGCGAAAGCCGTCTCCGCCATGGGCCGGGTGGACATTCTGGTTAATAACGCCGGTACGATACGCCGCGCCGATGCGCTCACCTTTAGCGAAAAAGAGTGGGACGACGTCCTCAATCTCAACCTCAAGTCGGTATTCTTTTTATCGCAGGCGGTCGCCAGGCAGTTTATTCGCCAGGGCAGCGGCGGAAAGATCATTAACATCGCGTCCATGCTCTCGTTCCAGGGCGGGATTCGCGTCCCCTCGTATACTGCCTCAAAAAGCGGCGTGCTCGGTTTAACCCGCCTGATGGCCAACGAATGGGCCGGACAGAATATCAACGTCAATGCCATCGCCCCCGGGTACATGGCCACCGATAATACCCGGCAGTTACGCGATGATGCCGATCGCAGTAAAGAGATCCTCGACCGTATCCCGGCCGGGCGCTGGGGCGTCCCGGATGATTTACAGGGCCCGGTCGTGTTCCTGGCGTCGCAGGCAGCGGATTACATCAATGGATATACGCTGGCGGTTGATGGCGGCTGGCTGGCGCGTTAATAATTTTGTGACAAAGAGTTACACCGTCACCTCTTTCACACACTGTATAAAAACCCTATACTGTATGAATTGACAGTTTAGGGTTTTTATCATGACGGCGGAAGGCCATCTCTTCTTTTCTATCGCCTGTGCGGTATTTGCGAAAAATGCGGAATTAACCCCCGTTCTGGCACAGGGTGACTGGTGGCATATTGTTCCCTCAGCGGTACTGACCTGCCTGCTGCCGGATATCGATCATCCGAAGTCATTTCTCGGGCAGCGGCTAAGCTGGATATCGAAGCCCGTCGCCCGCGCCTTTGGCCACCGCGGGTTCACCCATAGCCTGCTGGCGGTTTTTGGCGCAATCACGCTGTTTTATCTGAAAGTGCCGGAAAGCTGGTTCGTGCCCGCCGATGCCGTGCAGGGACTGGTGCTTGGCTATCTCAGCCATATTCTTGCCGATATGCTCACCCCGGCGGGCGTACCGCTACTGTGGCCCTGCCGCTGGCGCTTCCGCCTGCCGATCCTCGCGCCGCGAAAAGGCAACCAGCTGGAGCGGGCGCTGTGCATGGCGCTGTTCGTTTATGCCGTATGGATGCCGCAAACTTTCGCTGAGAACAGCGCCGTGCGCTGGTCTTCGGGGATGATTAATTCACTGCAGATCACCTTTAATCGTTTTATTAGTCACCAGACCGGACGATAAACAGGCAAAACAGTCAAAATAGTTATAACCCATTCCATTTGAATATAAGTAATGAATTCCTCTTCTGCTAACCTTGCGCCATTAGAGCTGGTAACAGACCAGCCAGATAAAAACCTATCAGGAGAACGGGGATGAATTTTCCATTAATAGCGAACGTTATCGTGTTCGCGGTTTTGCTGTTTGCGCTGGGGCAAACCCGCCACAAACAGTGGAGCCTCGCCAAAAAAGTACTGCTCGGCCTCGTCATTGGCGTGGTGTTCGGCCTGGCGCTACAGTTGATTTATGGTTCCGACAGCCAGGTGCTGAAAGACTCCATTCAATGGTTCAATATCGTCGGCAATGGCTATGTCCAGCTGCTGCAGATGATCGTCATGCCGCTGGTTTTCGCTTCTATTCTCAGCGCCGTTGCTCGCCTGCATAATGCCTCGCAGCTGGGGAAAATCAGCTTCCTGAGTATCGGTACCCTGCTGTTCACCACGCTGATTGCGGCGCTGGTCGGCGTGCTGGTGACCAACCTGTTCGGCCTGAGCGCCGAAGGTCTGGTGCAGGGCAGCGCGGAAACCGCGCGTCTGAATGCGATTCAGAGCAACTATGTCGGTAAAGTCGCTGACCTGAGCGTACCGCAGCTGATCCTCTCTTTTGTACCGAAGAACCCGTTTGCCGATCTGACCGGTGCGAACCCGACCTCGATCATTAGCATCGTTATCTTCTCCGCCTTCCTCGGCGTCGCCGCGCTGAAACTGCTGAAAGATGACGTTGAAAAGGGCCAGCGCGTCCTGACCGCGATCGACACCCTGCAGAGCTGGGTGATGAAGCTGGTACGTCTGGTGATGCAGTTAACGCCGTACGGCGTGCTGGCGCTGATGACCAAAGTGGTGGCCGGTTCCAATCTGCAGGACATCATCAAACTCGGTAGCTTCGTGATTGCCTCCTATATTGGCCTCGGCATTATGTTTGTGGTTCACGGTCTGCTGCTGGCGATTAACGGCGTGAGCCCGCTGAAATATTTCCGCAAGGTGTGGCCGGTCCTGACGTTCGCCTTCACCAGCCGCTCCAGCGCCGCGTCGATTCCGCTGAATGTCGAAGCGCAAACCCGTCGCCTGGGCGTACCGGAATCCATTGCCAGCTTCTCAGCCTCCTTTGGCGCAACCATCGGTCAGAACGGTTGTGCGGGTCTCTACCCGGCGATGCTGGCCGTCATGGTGGCACCGACTGTCGGTATCAACCCGTTTGATCCGCTGTGGATCGCCACGCTGGTCGGCATCGTCACCGTGAGCTCCGCAGGGGTTGCAGGAGTCGGCGGCGGCGCAACGTTCGCGGCGCTGATCGTCCTGCCGGCCATGGGCCTGCCGGTGACTCTGGTGGCGCTGCTTATTTCCGTCGAACCGCTGATCGACATGGGCCGTACGGCATTGAACGTGAACGGCTCAATGACGGCCGGTACCCTGACCAGCCAATGGCTGCGCCAGACCGACAAAACGATTCTCGACAGCGAAGAAGACGCCGAACTGGCGCATCGCTAAGCCAACAGGCACAAAAAAACCGCAGATAGCCATCTGCGGTTTTTTTTATTTCTCGCTACCCTCTCATGAGGTGATTTCGCCTTCCTGGCGCATCTGCATGGCCCAGCGCTGCGCCGCTTCCGGGACGCTAAACGCTGGCGAGCGGCGGAAATGTTCGCCCATCAGCACAAAGGCGACATACTTGCCGCGCAACAGCCACACATCGCGAAAACCGTCCATTTTGACGGCGTGTTCCGGAGGGGCGGGCTCCACCCGAGGCACGTAGCTAATGACAGGGCGGTTTTGTTGGCGAAGTGTTTTCATAACCAATAGATTCACTAAACAAAGCGGGAAACAGAAACAGCTATCATAGCCGATTGCCCTGCCTTTCGTCGCCCCTTACGTGTGTTCTGCCCGCCGGGCAATAGTTTTCACGCCTCCTGCCGGCTCATCTGGTGAGATGCTCTATAGTTAGAAGGGTTTTGGTACCGCAACGACCATTTTTCAGTAATGAAAACAGGAGACGAGCAATGTCTGATCAGAACCATAAACCACAAAACCACAAAGCGCCTCATGACGGCAGCGAATCACAACCCGGACTGGACGCTCTGGCTCCGGACGATCAATCATGGCGCCCGACGCCGCATCCCACGGCTCCCGGAGAAGAACCCAGCGCGCCGGGAAGCCTCAAAGCGCCCGATATCCACAGTAGCAAACTTGACGCGCTGGCTCACCAGCGCAAAGGCAGCGAAAACGTCCCCCTGACCACCAATCAAGGGGTACGGATTGCCGACGATCAGAATTCGCTCCGCGCGGGGATCCGGGGCCCCACGCTGCTGGAAGACTTTATTCTGCGTGAAAAAATAACCCACTTTGACCATGAGCGGATCCCGGAGCGAATCGTCCATGCGCGCGGGTCGGCGGCGCACGGCTATTTTCAGTCCTATCGCAGCCTGCGCGACGTGACGAAAGCGGATTTTCTCTGCGATCCCGCGAGGAAAACCCCGGTATTCGTCCGTTTCTCTACCGTCCAGGGCGGCGCCGGCTCGGCCGATACGGTGCGCGATATTCGCGGCTTCGCCACTAAATTTTATACCGATGAAGGCATTTTTGACCTCGTCGGGAACAACACGCCGATCTTCTTCATCCAGGATGCGCTGAAATTCCCCGATTTCGTTCATGCGGTGAAGCCGGAACCACACTGGGCTATCCCGCAGGGACAAAGCGCTCACGACACCTTCTGGGATTACGTCTCTCTACAGCCGGAAACGTTACATAACGTGATGTGGGCAATGTCCGATCGCGGCATACCGCGCAGCTATCGCACCATGGAAGGATTTGGTATTCACACCTTCCGCCTGATCAATGCCGAAGGTAAGGCTACCTTTGTCCGTTTTCACTGGAAACCGCTGGCCGGTAAAGCCTCTTTGCTCTGGGATGAGTCGCAAAAGCTGACCGGTCGGGATCCGGATTTCCATCGCCGCGATCTGTGGCAAGCGATAGAAGCCGGCGATTATCCGGAGTATGAGCTGGGTCTGCAGCTGATCCCGGAAGAGGATGAACAGGCGTTTGACTTCGATCTGCTGGATCCCACCAAGCTGATCCCCGAAGCGCTGGTCCCGGTACAGAGGGTCGGGAAAATGGTGCTTAACCGCAACCCGGATAACTTCTTTGCCGAAAACGAACAGGCGGCGTTCCATCCAGGCCATATCGTACCGGGGATAGATTTCAGCAACGACCCGTTACTGCAGGGGCGTCTATTTTCGTATACTGATACCCAGATCAGCCGGCTGGGTGGGCCTAATTTCCATGAAATCCCGATTAATAAACCCACCTGCCCGTATCACAACTTCCAGCGCGATGGCATGCACCGGATGGATATTGATACCAACCCCGCCAACTACGAGCCAAACTCGATCAACGATAACTGGCCGCGCGAAACGCCACCGGCCCCTAAGCGCGGCGGTTTTGAGTCGTACGCTGAACGCGTCGACGGTGAGAAAATTCGCCAGCGTAGCCCCTCGTTCGCCGAGTATTACGCCCACCCGCTGCTGTTCTGGCGCAGCCAGACCCCGGTTGAGCAGCAGCATATTATTGATGCCTTTAGCTTCGAGTTAAGCAAAGTTGTCCGGGTATGGATCCGCGAACGGGTGGTCGATCAGCTGGCGCACATCGATATCCCGCTGGCGCAGGCCGTCGGCAAAAATTCAGGCATCGCGCTGAGCGACGAACAGTGCAAGATTACCCCGCCGCCGGACGTGAACGGGGTGAAAAAGGATCCCAGCCTGAGCCTGTATGCCATCCCCGGCGGGGAGATCAAGGGCCGCGTCGTCGCCGTGCTGCTCAACGAGCGCCCGGCAGCGCAGGATGTGCTAACCCTGCTGCAATCCCTGAAGGCGAAAGGGGTTCATCCCCGATTGCTTTATTCACGGATGGGGGAAGTGATTGCCGATGACGGCACGCGGCTGCCCATCTCCGGGACCTTTAGCGGCTCGCCATCGCTGACGGTCGATGCGGTCATCGTCCCGGGTGGCGACATGTCCCTTCTCAGCAACAGCGGGGAGCTACATTACTACCTGCTGGAGGCCTATAAGCATTTAAAACCGATCGTGCTGGCGGGCGACGGGCGCCAGTTTAAGGCTCTGCTGCAGGTCGCCACTCAGGGGGAGGAAGGACTTGTCGAGGCGGACGCCATTGACGCTCCGGCGATGGATACGCTGTTCACGCTGATGGCCGCGCATCGGGTGTGGTCGCGCGCCGGCAAAACGGCGGCGATTCCGGCCTGACAGAAAAGGACGGCGCGGGATCCCCCTCGCCGGATCTCCGGCGCACGGGTGCAATCAGGGGAAGCCGTGTGCTTCCCCTCCGCCCGCGTTAAACGTCGCGGTAAGTCCCTAAACGGTACCCGCGCTCGGCAACCGCGTACTTGAGTGATGCCGAGGTCAGCACCTCCAGCTCTGCCAGCCGCGGGTAGCAATAGGCGCTGCCCATAATGGTGTTATCCACAAACGCCGGATGGCACATCACTTCCAGAGACGATTCGCCCCGCTGGATAGAGGCATCCAGGGTTTGTAAAAACAGCGCCTCCGAGATGGCCTCGCCGTAGAACTCGCTGGTAAAACCGTCGCTGCTGCGCGCGGCATCCTGCGCCAGGTCATCACGCTCAGCGACCTGACGGTCAATACGCAGCGCCACCCCCTTCTCGCGGGCAAATGCCGCGACAATGGGATAAATCCGGGCGATCATATGCACGTGGTGATGGCTGTCGATATGCGTCGGCTCGCAGCCAAACAGCGCGATAAACCGGCGATACTGGCACTCCAGCTCATGCGCAATTTCATCCAGCGGCAGGCTATCCTCTTCCGCCATTTGCCAGATCCACTTCCCCAGACGCCCCTCGCGGGTCAGACCCGGCATCGCCGATAAAGGCTCGCCCAGAGTCAGGACAAAATGCATCCCGACCCCCAGCTCCGGCACGCAGCGGCTCAGCTGAGCTGCATGGCTAATCGCCGCCCCGTTAACCAGCGCCGTTGTCGAGGTGACCAGGCCATTTTTACAGGCTTCAATAATGCCGTAGTTCTGACCTTTACTCAGGCCAAAATCGTCGGCATTAACGATTAACACGCGTTCCATCAGCTCTCCCGTTACGCTTTCAGTTTCTCGATTGTCGCGGCAAAGTTTGGCAGCCACCTTTCGTGCGCGAGGATCATTTCGCGCGCCAGCTGCTCGGCATCGCGGTCAGAGTGAATCAGCGGACTCAAATTGAGCGCCAGCAGTACGTCGTTCAGTTCGCCGCTGATCGCGGCCTGGCTGGCCGCCACTTCAAAACCTTTGATGGTATAAATCAGCCCCAGCACTTTCTCATCGAAATGGCTGATGCGCGGCGTCGGCGTCGCCCCTGCACTGCCGAGCGTGCAGGTCATTTCCACCGCCCAGTCCGCCGGAATATTATCAATATGGCCATGATGCGGGATATTCACGTAGTGCTCGGTCTGCTTGTCATTGTAGATAGCATTGATCACTTCACAGGCCGCATCGGAGTAATAGGCGCCGCCGCGCTGCTCCAGCTCTTTTGGTTTCACCTTCAGATCCGGGTTTTTATACAGCTCAAACAGCTGTTTTTCGACCTTCTGCACCACCTGGGCGCGCGCGCCGCCTTTGTAATACTCGCCCATTTCGATGGCCAGCATCTCTTTTGGTTTAAAGTAGTAGAGCAGATAGGAGCACGGAATCAGGCGCAGCGAGCGGATCAGCCCTTCGCTGAACGGTAAATCGAAGATGTTTTTCACCGAGTTGGCGCTCAGGGTACCGGAGGCTACGCCATCGAGCAGCTCGTCGAAGCGCGATTTGCCATTCACCAGCACATCGCGAACGAACACCAGGTGATTAAGACCAAACAGGTCGATATTCAGTTCATCTTCCGGCGTCAGCTGCAGCACATCGGTGATAAACATTTTCATGCCGATCGGAATATTACACACGCCGATAAAGCGCTTAAAGTTGGTGTGGCGATAGACCGCCTCGGTCACCATCCCCGCCGGGTTGGTAAAGTTGATGATCCAGGCATCCGGGCAGATCTCCTGTACATCCTTCACGATATCAAAAATCACCGGAATGGTACGCAGACCTTTAAACAGACCGCCGGCGCCGTTAGTCTCCTGACCGAGGTAGCCGTGGCTGAGCGGAATGCGTTCATCTTTTTCACGCGCCTTCAGCTGGCCAACCCGCAGCTGTGTGGTGACGAAATGAGCCCCTTCCAACGCGGCGCGGCGATCCAGCGTTTTGTAGACCTTCATCGGAACGCCCGCTTTTTCCACCATACGCTGGCACAGCGCATGGATAATATCGAGTTTCTCCTGCCCTTCTTCTACATCAACCAGCCACAATTCCGTTACCGGCAGTTCGTGATAACGTTTGATAAACCCTTCCAGTAATTCCGGGGTATAGCTGCTGCCGCCGCCGATAGTGACAATTTTTAATTTCTGGCTCATTATATTCTCCCTTGGGGCACTACGAATTGTACGTAGCCCACCCTCCGCCTGGAGGCGGAAAGTTAAATTGAATATGCCCTGGCGCGGAACAATCCGCTCCGGTTAATTAATGCTGGTCAGTTGTTTTCGGTAATTGCTTGGCGTAAATGAGGTCAGCTTCTTGAATGTTTTAATAAACAAACTTGGGCTGCTGTACCCCGATTCGTAAGCAATATCGGTGACCGAGTAGTTGGTGATTTCCAGCTGCTTCTTGGCGAAATTGATGCGAATATCATTGATTATCTGCATCGGCGTTTTACCATAATAGCGTTGGGTTGCCCGGGTTAAATATTCCTGGGTTTTCCCGGAGAGCGCGACCATATTCTCCAGCGCGCCTTCACCAAACTTCAGTTTATCGTGCATATCCTCGACGGTATTTTTCAGCCATTGCGGAATGACATCCTGCACCGGCTCCTCGCGATAATGCCGTAAACGGTTAATGGTATAAAACGAGACCAGCTCAATAAATTCGTCAAACTCAGTTTCGCGAAAGTTCAGCGAAGCGATAACCGACTCGATGTAGCTGAGAAAGGTGCTTTTTACCGCGTAGACCTGCGAAGCAACCAGACCAAACGGCAGCAGCGGCAGATAGTGTTTCTCAAAGAAACTTTTGCTGATGCCAACGTTAAGAATGCGAGTCGCGCCAAAAGCATAAAAACTCTGGTGGTGCGACCCCATCGGGATAAAGACAAAATCCCCGCGCTCCAGCAATACCCGTTTGCCATTGATTTCCTGATAATAGCGCCCGGTTAAAACGATGGTGTACTCGTAATAATCATGCTGGTGAAGCCCGCTTACGCTTTCCGTTTTGTTATAGATAACCACATGAAAATTTTTCCCGTTGAAAAGCTGTTGTTCCCGTGCGGTACTGATCTCGGTGGTTATCATCTTTGGCTGCCTCATCGTGTTGATGGCCTATTGTACCTTCTCGTGCAGCTCAATCAATTCGGCAACCAGCTCGCGCGCCAGCATTGAGGTCATCAGATGATCCTGCGCATGAACCAGTACCAGACTGACCTTCATTTTGCCTTCGCCTTCATCGCTTTCAATGAGCTGCGTCTGCACGCGATGCGCTTCGCTCAGCGCCATTCGCGACTGCTCCATCATGTTTTTAGCAGCGGCAAAATCGCCCTGCTTGGCCTGCTTAAGTGCAGCATATGCCAGGCTACGGGCCTGTCCGGAGTTGATAATCAGCCCCATCACCACCTCTTCGAGGTCATTTTCAGGTGCGTCAACCGCTTCGATATTATCCAGATCAAACATAGTATTTCCTCATTTCTCAGGCGGTACGGGAAAGCTCCCGTACCGCTCGACATCAGAATTTCAGCGCGTTAGCGATATCTTCTTCGCTTTCCTGCTCTTCAATAACCGCCTGTGCCTTGTTGGAGACCGCGACGAACGGCAGGTAAACCAGCACCGACACACACAGGTTGAACAGCGCCACGCAAAGTGCAGCGATACTCCCGTTACTGTTGAAGAATGCCCCGAGGCCGGTAGGCATGGTCCACGGCGCCAGGTTGGTCACCGGCGGGATAATTCCCATCGAGTAAGCAGCCAGCGTAATCGCGGCCAGAATCGGCTGAATCAGGACGAACGGGATAAACATCACCGGGTTCATAATAATCGGCAGACCAAACAGAATCGGCTCGTTAATCTGGAAGATGCCTGACGGCAGCGCCAGTTTAGCCACCTGACGATGATCTGCGCGGCGTGAGCCGATGAAGATGGCGATAATCAGACCGAGCGTGGCCCCGGAACCACCCAACAGGATGTAGGAGTCCAGCATCGGCTTGGCCCAGAAGTGGAACTCTTTGCCCGCAGCGATAGCGGCTTCAACGGAACCGTACTGGTTGTACAGCGCGATGTTTTCCAGCGCCCACGGAGTCATGATGCCGTTGTCCAGCGCGGTCAGCGCCAGAGACCCGTGTACGCCGAAGAACCACAGCAGGGAGTTAAAGATAACGTAGGCCCAGCCCACCACGCTGCCCATCGACGCCAGCGGTCTGGAGATGGAGTCCATGATGATCTGGTGGAAGTTGCTGCCATGGTTGGCCAACAGCCAGGAGATAATGCCGAATACGGAGAGGATCAGGAAGCCCGGAATCAGCGCAGAGAATGAGCGCGATACCGAGGCCGGTACGCTGTCCGGCAGGGTAATAACCCAGTTGCGACGGATAACAAAGGTGAACATTTCCGCCACCAGCAGGCCAATAATCATGCCCGAGATGATGTTTGCCCCACCCAGCCAGTTTGCGCCGACCGCATAGGCCTCGCCTACGCTGTAAGGTGTAACGGTCATAAAGGCAGCGACCGATAACAGCCCCGCGGCCAGCGGATCGACTTTGCGCTCTTCAGCCAGCGCCATGCCGATAAAGAACGGCGCCATCAGCGACATTATCCCTAACGTCCCGTTATAAACGTTGCCGCCGATAGCCTTAAAGCCATTTAATGTTTCAATGGTCGAGCCATCCAGGCGAATACCCATTGAATAGAAGAAAGAACCTTCACCAAAGCTCAGAAAAACGTTGTTGATTAATACGAACATGGCCCCCGCGAGGGTCAGCGGCATTAATTTAATAAAGCCGTTTTTAATCGCATTAATGTGCGGTTGCTTTCCTATTTTAACTGCAAAAGGAAGGAGTACCTTTTCAAGCGAGTCAATCACTTTGCTCATAGCAAATACCCTTAAAAGCCGTAATCGAATCATTACGGCATAGATGTATGAAATTACTCTTTGACGGGAAAATAAACTCTCACCTTTCGCTATTCAGGAAAATCAGATAATGCTTTAACGCACTGTTGATTCAGCGAAAAACAAAAAGATATTGAGTTTTAAAATTAAATTATTGTGCAGCAGCTTTCTTAATGGCCGCAACGGCCGCTTTCAGTACACCTAACCCATCGACTTTGCCATAAAGCACAGAGTCGATAACTTCCACCGGCTTATTCGGTAACAGCCGCTGAATTTCTGGAAGCATATACGCAATTTGTGGACCTAATAATACGACATCGGCTTCAGGGCCTTTTTCTCCAGCAAGTGTCTCAGGATAGGCCTCAATGATGACCGGCACTTCATATTTTTCGGCCTGTGCACGCATTTTAGAGACCAGCAGTGAAGTAGACATTCCAGCCGAGCAAAACAAATAGATGTGTTTCTTTTCCATGAGCGCTTCCTCAATTTGTAAGACCTGGCGGCTTCAGTATCATCTGATGTCTGACAGCCGGTTAAGACAGGTAATCATTCAATTAGTATTGTTTATGCATTGAGTATACGGCATCGTGCGGGGCCTGGATAATTCCTGGTTAATCAAAATTGTCTCTCATTGACCTCGTGTTTTGACTACCTTCACATTTCCCCCAAATAATTCGCGCAATTAAATAAGCATTAGCGGTCATAAAAAAACCCGACCAGTGGTCGGGCTTTCGTAGATCTCAGCATGTTGCATTACTTGCTGTTGCGCGGGTCGGTATCGTACTCCGCACAGGTCTGGTAGCCGGAGTTCATGACGCGACCGGTATCGTCGAGGGCAACAAAGTAGGTTTCAAGTTTACCATCTCGTTGACCCAGGATATAGGTCTGGCAGGTTCCACGTGCGTGGATCATGGTGACCTCAGAAGACGGTTTACCCGCAATCTGTAAAACCTGTGACCGGGTCATCCCTTTTTTGACATCTTTGACGACCGGTTGAGTGAACTGGTCGGCGGTACGATCGTAAGCCGTACACCCTGCCAGCATGGTCAAAACTGCTGCTGCGCCCAGAAATCCTGCTAAATTCTTGTTCATATTGCGTCCTCTTTTCTTCTGCGTGTTAATAAGCCTGGAATAAATACCGTTATTTTTCAAGCCGAAGGTACAAAAGGAGCAAATTTAAGCTTTTTCTAATAAAAAAATCCTATGTCATTGATTGCTCTCTTTTGCGCCACTCAATTCTGTGATCCTTGTCGTTTTCCCGGCAAAGAGGTAGCTTTAACCCCTACTGGCAGCCAAACAGATTCACTTTCCGGAGGGCGCGATGACGCTACAACAAGAAATTATTCAGGCGCTGGGCGCGAAGCCCCAGATCGATGCTGAGGGTGAAATTCGCCGCAGCGTGGACTTTTTGAAGTCGTACTTGCAGACCTACCCTTTTATTAAGTCACTGGTTCTGGGAATCAGCGGCGGCCAGGATTCAACCCTGACAGGCAAACTTTGTCAGCAGGCCATTAATGAACTGCGTGCCGAAACCGGCGATGAAAAGCTGCAGTTTATTGCCGTACGCCTGCCTTACGGTGTCCAGGCGGATGAGCAAGATTGCCAGGATGCGATCGCCTTCATCCAGCCGGATCGGGTGCTGACGGTGAATATTAAAGGTGCGGTACTGGCCAGCGAGCAGGCATTGCGGGAAGCCGGGATTGAGCTCAGCGACTTTGTTCGCGGCAATGAGAAAGCCCGTGAACGCATGAAAGCACAATACAGTATTGCCGGGATGACCCACGGCGTGGTGGTAGGCACTGACCATGCGGCGGAGGCGATTACCGGCTTCTTTACCAAGTACGGAGACGGCGGCACGGATATCAACCCCATCTTCCGTCTCAATAAGCGCCAGGGCAAGCAGCTGCTGGCGCTGCTGGGCTGCCCGGAGCATCTGTATAAGAAGCTGCCGACCGCCGATCTGGAAGACGATCGCCCGTCGCTGCCGGACGAAGCTGCGCTGGGCGTAACCTACGACAATATTGATGACTATCTGGAAGGTAAAACGCTGGATGCGAGCATCGCCCGAATTATTGAAGGCTGGTATCTGAAAACCGAGCATAAGCGCCGGACGCCGATCACCGTTTTCGATGACTTCTGGAAAAAATAACGCGCTCCCCCCGCATTTCTCTGACCCCGGCCATCGCCGGGGTTATTTTTTGCACTTTTCGCTGCCTGCACGCCCTGTTATACTGGATATATAACCAGCATCAGGAGCCCGTGTGGTGAGAAGGCAATCTGCCCCGCGTCTGGAATTCGACGCCGCGGCTATCTATGAATATCCCGAACATCTGCGTCCGTGGGTCGAGGCACTGCCTAATCTGCCGGGCGTGTATCTGTTTCACGGCGAGAGCGATACGCTCCCGCTGTATATCGGTAAGAGCGTGAATCTCCGCAGTCGGGTGCTGTCGCACCTGCGTACTCCCGAAGAGGCGGCCATGCTGCGTCAGGCGCGAAGCATCAGCTGGCAACGTACCTCGGGAGAGCTGGGCGCGCTGCTGCTGGAGGCGCAGCTGATTAAAGAACGCCAGCCGCTGTTTAATAAACGCCTGCGGCGTAATAAGCAGCTCTGCTCGTTGCTGTTGGAAGACATCCGCCCGCAGGTGGTGTACGCCCGCGAGGTTGATTTTTCCCACCACAATCATCTGTATGGCCTGTTCGCAAACCGGCGGGCAGCGCTGCAGGCGCTGAAAACCCTCGCTGACGAACATCATCTTTGCTACGGGCTGCTGGGACTGGAGACGCTTACTCCGGGCCGCGCCTGTTTCCGACACGCGCTGGGACGTTGCGCCGGCGCCTGCTGCGGTCGGGAAAGTCTTGCCGCACATCATGAAAGACTCCGCGCCCGGATGGCGCAGATGCAGCTGGTGTGCTGGCCTTGGCCTGGGGCCGTCGCGCTGGAGGAGAAAGGCCCGGACCTCACCCACTATCACGTCATTCATAACTGGCTGTGGCTGGGATCGGTCGAGACGCTGGAGCAGGCCGAGACCTTAACGCGCCAGCCGGCCGGTTTTGATCATGACGGCTACAAAATTCTCTGCAAACCGCTGCTGAGCGGCCGCTTTACGCTGCATCCGCTCTCCCCTCGTTAGCACAAAAAAAACCGCCGGTCCTGCCCAATGCCTGACGGCGATGTTGGGCAAGACCGGCGGTCTTCATTCATAGCGCTGAGTTATTCAGCTGGTGCAGGCATTTTACCTTCTGGCGCTTTGCGATCTGTCAGATGCTTCTCAAAATTCGCATTGAACTGTTTTTTCTGTTCCGGCGTCAGAATGTTGTAAATCTTGTTCTGGGTTTCCATACGGGAAAGCGCCATCGCTTTATGCTGCGCTTCCATTTTATCGATCTGCGCTTCCGCTTTCGCTTTATCGAAGGTATCGCTGGCGATCAGCTCATGCATCGCGCGGCGTTCGTCCAGGGACGGACGTTTCATGTTTTCGCGCTGGCCCTTCATGATGTCGCGGATCTGCTGTTTTTGCGCATCGGTCAGATTGAGCCCCTTGAACATCATTTCGTGCTGGCCGCCATGCATACCTTTATGGTGCATCATCGGTTTGCTTTCGGGCTGAGCCGCGGTGGTATCAGCAGCGTGAGCCAGGTTAGCGGCACCCAGAGCCAGTGTAGAGGCAACAAACAGAGCAGTAATCTTCTTCATATCCAGTCCTTACTTTAAGTTATTCTTACGGCGTGTTGCCGTGTTGACGAGATAAACTTTACGACGTTTATCGTCAATTAGTCAGAGCAAGAGTAAAACAATGAAAGTGTAAAAAACATTTTCTCACCAATTGTGGAGAAAATAAGGAAATTAAGGAGGGAATTGCAACAGAAAATACATAACGCATTGTTTTTTAATGGTTTTGATGGATTATAAAGCAGCAGAGATTAAAAACAAAGCATTTATCCAGGAATAATCTGCAATCAGCCCCCCGCGCACGAAAAAATAAAATTATGCACAGGAGGTGACTATACAAAATTAAACGGCCGCCCGAATGAGCGGCAGAATATTCGGCGAGCGGCTACGATAAACGCTCCAGCATCAACCCGGCCCGCAGCCCCCGCGCCACGGACGGGTTAGGAAACAGAACAAACTCCTGTGCCTTTTCTACCACATAGCGGGTATCACCATCTTCGGCGAGCAAGGTTCCGCCAGGAAAGGCGGTAAAATTGAGCGTCTGATCCGACATACAGAGATGAAAATTATCGCTATGACGGGTAATTTGCTGCACCACCCGATAGCGCAGCGGCGCCGGATCGGCGTCAACGACCGTCAGATCGCCCACCAGCAAACGCATTAGCGCCCGTTGGGTGACGTTAAATTGCGTCAGATTGTTAGCGCCAAACGGTAACGCCTTACCAAGTTCCAGGGTACAGGAGAGCGCAGCAAAGCGTTCGCAGCTGAAGTGGGTGAATGTCCCCGCCGGCTGCTGATGGAAGACCAGCGCCTCCAGCCCGGCACCTCCCAGCCAACTTAAAAACCCGTCATCCCACGGAGTTTCCCGCGCCGGAAGCACGCCAAAGCGCGTATGCAGCGATCCGCGTATCGCGGTATGTAAATCAAGGTGCCAGCGGCTGCCCGTGCCGGCGCCATAAAACCGCGTCAGTACCTGCTCCAGCTGACGCGCTCTGGCCGTCTCGTCGCTGACGGGAAAACGCTGCCAGCGCCCGCCAAACATCCGGTTCATGTCGCTGTCGCGGTAGCGCTTATTTTCCCGCAGCGCGAGCGGGTTGCCAAAGATCACCAGCAGCCGCCAGTGCAGCGGCAGCTCACCGCTAAACAGCTGCTGTAGCAGCAGATGGGTCATCTCCACCGGAGCGGTTTCATTGCCGTGGATACCCGCGGACAGAACCAGCGAACGCTCGCAGCGCGCATGCGGAGTCAATTGCAACACCCCGCAGTCCAGCCAGTGCCAGCGAAAATGCGCCGTTTCGCCATGAAAATGGTGAGGCAAACGCCCCGCCAGAGTTAATGCCAGAAAGTCGTCCACGACGCCTCCTTGAAACGAAAACTGAGTCACAGCGACTGCTGGAACGGATAAACGGAACCCAGCTGCAGGATTTGCGTCAGCCGATCGAGCGCCTCGCGACCTTCGTTCAGCAGTTGTGGATCCGCCAGATCCGCCTGGGTGAGACGATCGCGATAGTAGCGATCGACCCAGTCATTGAGGGTCACAAACAGCGCCTCGTTCATCAACACCGCCGGATTCACCGCCCGCAGCTCCGCCTCCGTCAACACCACTCGCAGGCGTAGACAGGCCGGCCCCCCGCCGTTCGCCATACTTTCGCGCAGATCGTAAACCTGCAGTTCATCAATCGGATTATCTGCGGCCAGAAGCGTATTCAGGTAGCGCCAGACGCCCGGATGTTCCTGTGCCTCCTGAGGGAGAATCAGCCGCATCGTTCCATCGGGCTTACTCAGCAACTGACTGTTAAACAGATAGGTCGCCACCGCCTCTTCTACCGTCACCGCCTGAGTCGGTACGATAACGGGCGTAAACCCGGCAACCTGCCCGGCAAGCTGGCGCATCAGCTGCGGCTGATCGACGAACGCCTGCTCATGGCAAAACAGCACCTGGCGATTACTCACCGCAATCACATCGTTGTGAAATACCCCTTTATCAATCACCGCCGGATTCTGTCGGGCAAAAATCACCTGCCGCGGGTTAACCTGATTCAGGCGCGCAACCGCCTGACTGGCTTCCAGCGTCTGCCGTGCCGGGTAGCGCTGCGGGCTTTCTCCCTCGCCGCCCTGCTGACGACCGTAAATAAAAAGCTGCAGACCCGGCGCGCCATACTCGCCGCCGAGGCGGTTATGGTTCGCCGCCCCTTCATCGCCAAACAGCGCCACCTGCGGTAGAGGAGGATGGATAGCAAAGCGCTGCTCATCGGGGAAGATCGCGCGCAGCAGCGCCTCGGTCGTTGGCGCTTCGCTGGCGCGGTGGAATTTATCGTTAAGATTGGCCACGGTCAGGTGAACCCGGCCATCCAGCGAATCGGCGGAAGGTGAAACCGTCGCCGCGTTGGCCACCCACATTGACGAAGCCGAGCTCACCGCCGACAGCAGATCCGGCGCCTGGCGGGCCGCCTTCTCGATGACCTGCGGATCGCTGCCGCTGAATCCAAGCTGGCGCAGCAGGGGAACATTCGGCCGTTCCTGTGGCGCAATGACGGCCTGGGGATAGCCGGCATCCGCCAGCGCCTTCATCTTTTTCAGCCCCTGCTTCGCCGCCAGCTGCGGGTTCGATACCCGATAGCGATGCCGTGTCGACGCCTCATTGCCAAAAGAGAGTCCGGCGTAGTGATGGGTCAGACCGGGAAGCCCGTCAAAATTTACCTCAAAGGCTTTCATCGTCCGGCTCCTCGCAGGAAGTCGAGACCGGGACTGAGGGTCTCCGGCAGCGTCAGTTCCGGCGTTTCGAGACTTGCCATCGGCCACGCGCAATAATCGGCCGCGTACCACGCTCCCGGACGGTGGTTACCGGAGGCTCCCACGCCGCCAAACGGAGCGGTGCTGGCGGCGCCGGTCAGCGGTTTGTTCCAGTTGACAATTCCGGCCCGCGCCTCCAGCAGCAGACGGTCGAATTTCTCGCGCTCTGCGGAAATCAACCCGCAGGAAAGCCCAAATCGAGTGGCATTCGCGAGAGTAATCGCCTCAGCAAAATCGTCATAGCGCCAGACGCTGAGCAGCGGACCAAAAACTTCCTCGTCGGCGACTTCCGCCACCGTCGTCAGCTCGATGATTCCCGGCGTCAGCAACGAGGTTCCGGCCCGTAGCAGCCGCGGCTCCAGCAGCGTTTTTCCGCCGTTAGCAACGTGCCCGAGCCAGGCCTGATGAACCTTTTGCGCCGCCTGGGGCGAGATCAGCCCGCCAAGGAACGGCTGCGGCGACGCATCCCAGGCGTCGGGCACCAAAGTTTGTGACACCGTCACCAAACGGGCAAGAAACGCATCGCCTTTCTCGCCGCGCTTCACCAACAGGCGACGAGCACAGGTACAGCGCTGTCCGGCGGTAATAAAGGCTGACTGGATGGTCAAATGTACCGCCGCATCGATGTCCTGCGGGTCGTCGACAATCAGCGGATTGTTGCCGCCCATTTCCAACGCGAGAATCTTTTCCGGCTGGCCGGCGAGCTGGCGGTGCAGCTGAAACCCCGTCGCCGAGCTGCCGGTAAACAGCAGCCCGTCAATATCCGGCTGGGCGCTGAGCGCTTCGCCGGTTTCTCGTCCGCCCTGCAGCAAGTTCAGAACCCCCGGCGGCAGTCCCGCCTCGGCCCATAGCTTCACCACCGCCTCGCCGCTGTGTGGCGTCAGTTCGCTGGGCTTAAACACCAGCGTATTCCCCGCCAGCAGCGCCGGCACAATATGCCCATTGGGCAAATGGCCGGGAAAATTGTATGGGCCAAACACCGCCAGCACGCCATGCGGGCGATGACGCAGCGTCGCCGAGCCGTCGCCCATAGCCGTCTGCGACTCACCGGTACGGCTATGGTAGGCTTTCAGGGAAATAGCGATTTTGTTGATCATCGCGCTGATTTCCGTTACCGCTTCCCACTGCGGCTTACCGGTTTCCGCGGCAATGATGGCGGTTAACTCTGTTTTGTTCGCTTCCAGCAGCGCGGCAAACTTTTCTACGATCGCCTGACGGACGCTGAACGGCTGTCTGGCCCACGTCGGGAAGGCTCGTCTCGCGGCACTGACCGCCAGCGCCACCTGTCCGGCATCGGCGTCGTTACCCTGCCAGAGCAGCGCCTGGCTGACCGGGTTGGTTTTTGTCCGCGCCGGACCGTGTCCGCTCTGCCAGTCACCGTTGATCCATAAACTCATGATTTTTTCTCCTCCGGAATCAGACGCACCAGTCTCACCCGGTCGCCGACATGGCATTTCAGGGCATCCAGTTCGCGCGCGCTTAACAGCAGGCGATCGGTATCCGGATCGGCGTGCACCAACAGCGCGCGAAACTGCAGATACTGCTCGTTGGCAACCAGGCATACCGGCCATTCCCCCGGTGCGGGCTGCCCTTCCGCAACGGTCACCAGCCGGCTTTTACGAATCGCCCGTACCCGGTCAATGTCGCACTCCAGCGTCGGCCCACCGTCGAAAATGTCGATATAGTTGCGGTAGCGAAACCCTTCTTTCTCCAGCACCGCACGTGCCGGCGCCGTTTGCGGGTGCACTTCGCCGATCACCGCGCGCGCCTCATCGGATAGAAAGTCGATATACAGCGGATGCTTCGGCATCAGGGCGGCAATAAAGGCTTTTTGCCCGGTCCCGCACAGGTAGTCGGCACGAGAGAACTCCATGGCGAAAAAGCGTTTGCCGAGGCTTTCCCAGAACGGGGAATAGCCCTGTTCATCAATCACGCCGCGCATCTCCGCCACCACTTTTTCATTAAAGTGTTCGCGGAACGCGGCCATAAACATAAAGCGCGATTTCGACAACAGATAACCGTTGCCCTCTTTACGCCAGGCCGGATCGAGAAACAGCGTGCACAGCTCGCTGCTGCCGGTGTGATCGTTGCTGAGAAACAGCGTCGGCAACGCATTGTAGACATTCAGCTCTTTCGAGGCATGAACCTGCGTCCCCACGCGGTAGTTGTACCAGGGATCGTTCAACCCCACCGCAACTTCGATAGCGCAAATCCCCACCACCGCGCCGCTGCTGGTCTCTTCAAGCACAAAAACATAGCCCTGTTCGCTTTTTGGCAGCTCCCCTCGCCAGGTTTTCTGTGAACGTTCAATCCGCGCCGCCAGCGTCTTTTCATCGGCAGGCAGCGATGTCAGGCCGCCGCCGGTTTCACCGGCCAGGGTCATCAGACCGGCCAGATCTTCGGCGGCTACAGGACGAATCACCATCATGATGACGCTCCCGCGAGGAAGTGTTGGCAGGCCAGCTCAAAGCGATCCAGCCCGGTTTTGACCTCTTCCTCACTCACAATGAGCGCCGGAGCGAAACGCACCACGTTCGCGCCGGCAATCAGAATCATCAGTCCCTCTTCCGCCGCCTGGGTACTGATGGCTTTCGCCTTTCCGGCCCAGGCATCATTGAGGACGCAGCCGATCAGCAATCCCAGCCCCCGGATCTCCTTAAACAGACCATAACGCGCGTTAATGGCGTTCAGTCTCTCGGTAAACCACTGGTGGCGCTGCTTCACGCCGTTCAGTACCGCCGGCGTATTGACGATCGACAGCACTTCGCCGGCCACCGCGCTGGCCAGCGGATTACCACCATAGGTGGTACCGTGCGTCCCGACGGTCATGACGCTGGCACAGGCTTCCGTTGCCAGCAGCGCGCCAATCGGGAAACCGCCGCCCAGCGCTTTCGCCGTCGACAGGACATCCGGCGTGACGCCATAGTGCATGTAGGCATACAGTTCACCGGTACGACCCACACCGGTCTGGACTTCATCAAAAATCAACAGCGCATGATGGGCGTCGCACAGCTCGCGCAGGCCGCGCAGGAAAGCCGGATCGGCTGGCACCACGCCCCCTTCGCCCTGCATCGGCTCGACAATGACCGCGCAGGTATTGTCATCGATAAGCGCCCGGGCTGATTCGAGATCGTTATAGACAGCATGCTGGATCTGCGGCGGCAGCGGGGCAAAATCCTGAGAATAGGCCGGCTGGCCGCCCGCGGAGACGGTAAACAAGGTGCGACCGTGGAAGGCATTTTTGAACGCGACGATACCGCTTTTATGGCTGCCGAAACGGTCATGAGCATATTTGCGCGCCAGCTTCAGCGCCGCTTCGTTAGCCTCTGCGCCTGAGTTACAGAAGAAAACGCGATCGGCAAACGTCGCGTCAATCAGCTGTTTCGCCAGGCGCAGGACCGGCTCATTGGTATACCCGTTGCCGGTGTGCCAGAACTTTCCGGCTTGTTCCGTCAACGCGCGAATGAGCTGAGGGTGAGCATGTCCCAGGGCATTCACCGCAATGCCGCCGGCAAAATCGATATACTCTTTTCCCTGCTGATCCCACAGGCGTGAACCTTCACCGCGTACCGGAATAAAAGCCGCTGGCGCGTAGACCGGCATCATCCATTCATCAAAATTGTTACGCGTAATTGACTGAGACATATCGACCTCTTCCGGTAAATAAAAAGTATGAATAATGTTAAAAATTATGGGCTATTACGCTGTAAATGTAGATTGCACGCTTCGTGCCAGCCAGAGGGGAAAATGCATAAATCAGAGTCAAGTAAGGAATATCAATAGGTTACGACTTCTCTTTATGCACAATAAATGCATAAATAGTGAATAAATATCTTATTCGCCGGCCATAACAGTGAATAAATCAAATAGTTTATGCATCGGTAAGATATAATTCTGTATTTGTGATCCTCTACGAAATTTATCGTAGATATCCGCCCTTTTTTAGCGCAGCCTGCGCCAGAATGGTGCGCGCGGGTTACGTCAGCGACGCCAATCGGAACAACAGGCACAATAAAATGCCTTCCGGCAGCCAGCCCGGCGAATTTCTGCTACCATCCCTGCACTATTCACCTTGCACAGTGGCAGCGACTATGAAATTTCTCTCTTTTAATATCAACGGCCTGCGTGCCCGCCCCCACCAGCTGGCCGCCATCGTCGACAAACATCAGCCTGACGTCATTGGCTTACAAGAAACCAAAGTACACGACGACATGTTTCCGCTCGAAGAGGTTGCAAAGCTCGGGTACAACGTGTTCTACCACGGTCAAAAAGGGCACTATGGCGTGGCGCTGCTGACCAAAGAGACGCCGGTCGCCGTACGCCGCGGTTTCCCCAACGATGGCGAAGAGGCCCAGCGCCGCATCATCATGGCGGAAATTCCGTCGGCATTCGGGAATGTCACGGTGATCAACGGCTACTTCCCGCAGGGCGAAAGCCGCGACCACGAAACCAAGTTCCCGGCAAAAGCGGCGTTCTACCAGAACCTGCAAAACTATCTTGATAGCGAACTGAACAAAGATAATCCGCTGCTGATCATGGGCGATATGAACATCAGCCCAACCGACCTTGACATCGGCATTGGCGAAGAGAACCGCAAGCGCTGGCTGCGCACCGGTAAGTGCTCATTCCTGCCGGAAGAGCGCGAGTGGATGGCGCGTTTGCTGGACTGGGGTCTGGTTGACACCTGGCGTCAGGCCAACCCGGACAACCAGGATCGCTTCTCCTGGTTTGACTACCGCTCCAAAGGCTTTGACGATAACCGCGGTCTGCGTATCGACCTGCTGCTGGCAAGCTCTCCGCTGGCGCAGCGCTGCGTAGAAACCGGTATTGATTACGACATTCGCGGTATGGAAAAACCGTCTGACCATGCGCCGGTCTGGGCCACCTTCAAACCGTAACGCGTTTTCTCCGTCGACTCTCCCGGCCTGACGGTCGCGGAGAGTCCGCTTATCCTGAGCAAAATCAATAAATCCGCGGTAAGACATTGTTGTAGCTCGCCATTTATTATACTGTCGCGCACACCCTGGCAAGCGGGGTGGAGGTTCACGGAACGCGGTTAAAACAGGAGATCCCCCATGCAAAAGAAGCCGTCATAAAGCAGAATCCCGGCTGCTGCTGATTTTCGCCCTGCTCTGCGCTACGCTGGCGATGATCTCCTTCTCCGGCTTTGCCGATCTGGTGACCCACTTCCGCCATCTCCAGTCGCTGATTCAACACAGCGGCCCGCTCGGCTGGACGCTCTATGTTGCCTTATTTATCGTCGCGACCCTGTGCCTGATTCCGGGCAGTATCCTGGTGATGGTCGGAGGCGTGGTCTTTGGCCCGGTATTGGGCACCCTGTTATCGCTGTGTGCGGCCACGGTGGCCTCGGCGCTCTCGTTTTTGCTGGCCCGCTGGCTGGGTCGGGATCTGCTGCTGAAATATGCCGGACATACCGCGACCTTTCAGGCGATTGAACGTGGTATTGCCCGCAGCGGTACTGATTTCCTGATTTTTACCCGCCTGGTGCCGCTGTTTCCGTACAACATTCAAAACTATGCCTATGGTCTGACGGCCATTCCGTTCGGCTCATTTATGCTGATCTCGGTCCTGACAACCCTGCCAGGGCTGTTTATCTATACCCTGATGGCGAGCGAACTCGCCAGAGAGGGCATTACGTTGGGGTTTATGCTGAAACTGAGTCTGACCGGCCTCGCCTTATTTGGCATCATTCAGGGCGCCAAAATCTTTGCCCGGCGGCGGCAGATCGATCCCGACAAACTGCAGGTTAGCCATGAAGAAAAATAACGCCCGTCTCATCTGGTACGCTCGCGCGGCGCTGATCCTCATTGTCGTGGCCGGGCTCGTCGCCTGGTGGCGTATCCCCGCCGTGAATGCGTTTATTCAGCACAGTCTGGCGGCTTTTTCCGCCCTAGATCAGCACGCCATTGAGCGCTTTATTCACGCCTACGGTCCGCAGGCGGCCCTGGTTTCTTTCGCCTTAATGATCCTGCAGGCTGTCGTGGCGCCGCTCCCCGCCTTTCTGATCACCTTCGCAAACGCGTCGCTGTTTGGCGCCTTCTGGGGCGGTGCCCTTTCCTGGGTCAGCGCCATGGCCGGCGCCGCGCTGTGTTTTTTTATCGCCAGGGTGCTGGGCCGTGAAGCGGTTGAGAAGCTGACCGGAAAAACGGTGCTGCGCAGTATGGACGCTTTCTTCGACCGCTACGGCCACCAGACGGTGTTGATCTGCCGGCTGCTGCCGTTTGTCCCCTTTGATCCCATCAGCTATGCGGCGGGTCTGACGTCGATTCGCTTTCGCCAGTTTATGTTTGCCACCGGCATCGGCCAGTTGCCCGCCACGATAGTGTACTCGTGGGTGGGCAGCCAGTTAACCGGCGGGACATTCTGGTTTATGACCGCCTTATCCGTTCTGTTTGCGCTGACGCTGATTATCTTTATTGCTAAAGCCTGCTATCTCGAACGTCATAAGAGGAAATCCTGATGAGGTTGCCGCCGCTGCGTACCATCCCCCTGATCCTGCGCCCGCAGGCCTGGCTGCATCGTCGCCACTACGGCGAGGTGCTTAGCCCTATTCGCTGGTGGGGGCGTATTCCGCTGGTCTTTTATCTGGTGTCGATGTTTGTCGGCTATCTTGAACGCAAGCGTTCGCCCCTTGATCCGGTGCTACGCGCGCTGGTCAGCGCCCGCATCGCTCAGATGTGTCTGTGCGAATTTTGCGTGGATATCACCAGCATGAAGCTGGCTGAACGCACCGGCAGCGCCGAGAAGCTCTTCGCCGTCGCCCGCTGGCGCCAGAGCCCGCTGTTCAGCGAAGACGAACGTCTGGCGCTGGAGTATGCCGAAGCCGCCAGCCTTACGCCGCCAACCGTCGACGATGCGCTGCGCGGCAAACTCATGGCGCGATTTGATGCCCAGGCCCTGACCGAACTCACGGCGCTGATCGGCTTACAAAATTTGTCGGCACGGTTTAATTCCGCCATGGCGATCCCGGCTCAGGGCCTGTGCCAGATCCCTCAGCCAACCTCTTCAGAAGACACCAAATCATAAGGAGCGGATCATGCGCTACTGTTTACTCTGGCTCGCGGCGCTGCTGTGGGCCCCGCTTGCCGCTCACGCCGACGATAGCTGGCAACAGATCGCCCGCCAGGCCCGCGGACAGACGGTGTGGTTTAATGCCTGGGGCGGCGACCCGGCGGTAAATCGCTATCTCGACTGGGTCAGCGCGGAGGTGAAACGCGACTATGCTATCGACCTGCGCATTGTGCATATCGCCGATGCCGCAGATACGGTAAAGCGCCTGCAAACGGAAGCCCGCGCCGGGCGCAAGCATCATGGCTCCGTCGATCTGCTGTGGGTCAACGGCGAGAACTTCCGTACCCTGAAAACCGCCAACCTGCTGCAAACCGGATGGGCGGAGACGCTGCCAAACTGGCGCTATGTTGATACCCGCCAGCCGGTGCGTGAAGATTTCTCCCTGCCGACCGAAGGCGCAGAGTCCCCGTGGGGCAGCGCGCAGCTCACCTTTATCGCCCGACGTACGCAGACGCCGACGCCACCAGACAGCCCGGAGACGCTGCTGACCTTTGCCGCCGCGCATCGCGGCGAGGTCACCTATCCGCGTCCGCCGGACTTTACCGGTACCGCCTTCCTCGAACAGTTGTTGATGACTCTGACGGAACGCCCGGAAGCGCTGCGTCGCCCCCGGAGCCGCAGACGTTTGCCGCCGTCACCGCACCGCTGTGGCGCTATCTCGACCGGCTTCATCCCCTGCTGTGGCGGGAGGGGCGCGACTTCCCGGCCTCGCCGGCCCGCATGGATGCCATGCTGGCAACCGGTACGCTTCGGCTGTCGCTGACGTTTAACCCGCTGCATGCCCGGCAAAAAGCGGTCAGCGGCGAGCTGCCGAAGGACAGCTATGGCTTTGGTTTTGAGCGCGGGATGCTCGGCAATGTGCACTTCGTGACCATTCCAGCCAATGCGCGCGCCCCGGCGGGCGCCAGAGTGGTGGCCAACTTCCTGCTCTCCCCGGCGGCGCAGCTGCGTAAAGCCGATCCGGCGGTGTGGGGCGACCCCAGCGTGTTGAACCCGCAGAGCTTACCCGACGACCAGCGCCAGGCCCTGCAGGCGCTGGCTCCGCAGAACCCGCCGCCGGTACTGGCGGAACCCCACGCGGCCTGGGTTGATGCCCTGGAGCAGGAATGGCTGCGCCGTTACGGTACCCACTGATTCTGCTGGCCTGGGGAATCATGGCGCTGATTTACCTGCCCGTCTTCCCGGCCATTGCGCTCATGCTCGCGCCGGCGTTCCGCCTCGCCTGCTGGCAGGCGCTGTTCGCCGATCCTCAGATTTGGCAGGCGCTGGCGGCGACCCTGATCTCCACGCTCCTCGCGGTCGGCGGCGCGCTGCTGATAAGTCTGACTCTCGTCGCCGCGCTCTGGCCCTCCCGCGGCTGGCGGCAGCTGGCGGGACGCCTGCCGCTCCTGTTAGCCGTGCCCCACGTCGCCTTTGCCACCGGCGCGCTGCTCCTTTTCGCCGAAGGCGGCTGGCTGTATCGCGTCTGTTCCGTTTGCTCCCCGCCGGCCGATCGCTACGGCATTGGTCTGGGGCTGACGATGGCCATCAAAGAGAGCGGATTTTTGCTGTGGGCGATCTACGGTCTTCTGAGCGAAAAACGCCTGGCCGAGCAGGCTACGGTCCTGAAAAGCCAGGGATACGGCCGCTGGCAGTGTCTCAACTGGCTGATACTGCCGACGCTGTTGCCTTCACTTGCTATCGTTCTGGTGGCCACCACCGCATGGAGCCTGTCGACGGTGGATGTCGCGCTGGTGATCGGCCCGGGCAACCCGCCTACGCTTGCGGTACTCGCCTGGCAATGGTTAAACCAGGGTGATGATATGCAGCAGGCGAAAGGTGCCCTCGCCAGCCTGCTGTTGCTGCTCATCCTGGGAGGGGTGCTTGTTTGCGCCTGGGGTGGATGGCGTCTCTGGCAGCGACAGATCCCTGACCTGCGAGGCATTCGTCGTCCGCAGCCGCGCGCGCTCGCCGGACGGCTGCTGGCAATCGGCCTGCCGTTGAGCGGCCTGCTTTGCGCGCTGCTGCTGGCGGCGCTGGCGCAGAGCGCCTCTCCGCTAAGCGATAGCCTGGCGAACAGCCTGGGGCTGGCGCTTCTCGCCTCTCTGGCAGGGGCGCTTGTCTGCCTGCTGTGGCTGGAGTGCGGTCCTTCCCGCGGCGATAGCTGGGTCTGGCTACCGCTGGTTCTGCCCGCGCTGCCGCTGGCCGACGGTCAGTATCAACTGGCGCTGTATACCTGGCAGGATGGGCAATTTGCCACCGTCTTGTGGGGCCATCTGCTGTGGGTGGTTCCGTGGATGCTGTTTGTTCTGCGTCCGGCGTGGCGTCACCGCGATCCGCGTCTGGAACTGGTCGCGCGAACCCTTGGCTGGGGACGCTGGCAACGCGTCTGGCGGGTAAAACTTCCGATGCTGGTGCGCCCGCTGCTGATGGCGCTGGCGGTCGGCTTCTCGGTAAGCATTGCCCAGTATCTGCCCACCCTGTGGCTGGGGGCCGGCCGGACGCCGACATTAACCAGCGAAGCCGTAGCGCTCAGCAGCGGCGGCGATACGCAAACGCTCGCCGCGCAGGCATTATGGCAACTGCTGCTACCGGCGATGGTCTTTTCCCTGACCGCCCTGCTGGCATGGCTGGCTGGCCGCTATCGACGAGGATTACGCTAGTGCTCACCGTAAACAATCTGACCCTGACGTTGCATCACCGTCCCCTGCTGCGGGAAATCGCCTTTTCCGTTTCTCCGGGAGAAGTCCTGACGCTGATGGGGCCATCCGGCAGCGGCAAATCTACGCTGTTCGCCTGGATGATTGGCGCGCTGGAGGCCCCTTTTCACGCCAGCGGCGAACTGTGGCTCTACAACGAACGCTGCGATGAACGCCCCACCGAGCGACGGCGGATTGGGATTTTATTTCAGGATGCGCTGCTGTTCGACCACTTCAGCGTCGGGCAAAACCTGCTGCTGGCGCTGCCGGCCGACATCCGCGGCGCGGCGCGCAAAATTCAGGTGCAGCAGGCGCTGGAACGGGCCGGGCTGGCCGGGTTCTATTCCCGCGATCCGGCGACACTCTCCGGCGGCCAGCGCGCCCGCGTCAGCCTGCTCCGCGCCCTGCTGGCGCGCCCGCTGGCACTGCTGCTGGATGAGCCGTTTAACCGCCTGGATGCCGAACTACGCGCCGGTTTTCGCCGTTGGGTATTTGATGAGCTGGCGCGCCTCGCCATTCCGGCGGTGCTGGTGACCCACGACAGTGGCGATATTCCCGACCGCGGCCGCTGTCTGAATATCCGCGACTGGCAATGAAAACCCTGCTAACCTGCGTTATCGCAAAGAATTCCCCACGGAGGCAGCGGAAAATGTGCGCTCAATTTTCTCTTGTCGGGCATTTCGATGAAACGTGTTTCTCAATTGACCGCACTCGCCCTGCTGATCGGGCTTGCTGCTTCCCCCTCCTTCGCCGCTGAAACCATGCCAACGCTGACGCTCTCCGCGCTCCAACAGCAGCACGGTATCGCGATTGATACACGCCTCAGCGCGTTCTACAACGGCTGGCCCCAACAGGCTAACGGCCCGCAGGGTCACGAACCGCAGGCGCTGAATCTCTCCGCCAGTTGGCTCAGCGCCATGAACGATGAACAGCTTAGCGCGTGGGCCCAACAGCATCAGCTGCGGGCCGATACCCCCGTTGCGCTGTACGGCAGCGATACAGACAACGCGAAAGTCGCCGCGCGCCTGCAGGCCGCCGGGTTTACCCATCTCAGTACCCTTAGCGATGCGCTGAGTCACCCCGAACGTCTGCAAAAACTGCCGCACTTTGAGCAGCTGGTTTACCCGCAGTGGCTGCACGATCTCCAGCAGGGTAAAGCGGTGACCGCCGCTCCGGCCGGACAGTGGAAAGTGATTGAAGCCGCCTGGGGCGCGCCCAAATTCTATCTGCTGAATCATATTCCCGGCGCCGGATATATCGACACCAACGAGGTCGAAAGCGAACCGCTGTGGAATAAGGTCTCCGATGCCCAGCTGAAAGCACTGCTGGCGAAACAGGGCATTCGTCATGACACCACGGTGATTCTCTACGGTCGCGACGTCTACGCCGCCGCCCGCGTGGCGCAGATTCTGCTGTACGCCGGGGTGAAAGACGTGCGTCTGCTCGACGGCGGCTGGAAAAGCTGGTCCGATGCCGGTCTGCCGGTGGAACGCGGCATGCCGCCGGAACAAAAACCGGCGCCTGACTTCGGCGCGCCGATTCCCGGCCAGCCGCAGCTGATGCTGAATATGGAGCAGGCGCGCGCGCTGCTGCATCGTCAGGATGCGTCGCTGGTCAGTATCCGTTCCTGGCCGGAGTTTATCGGCACCACCAGCGGCTACAGCTATATCAAGCCAAAAGGCGAAATTGCCGGCGCCCGCTGGGGGCACGCCGGGAGCGACTCCACCCACATGGAAGACTTCCACAACCCGGACGGCACCATGCGCAGCGCGGAGGATATCACCGCCATGTGGCGACAGTGGAATATTCGTCCCGACCAGCAGGTCTCTTTCTACTGCGGCACCGGCTGGCGCGCCTCAGAGACCTTTATGTACGCCCGCGCCATGGGCTGGAAAAATATCTCGGTGTACGATGGCGGCTGGTACGAGTGGAGCAGCGACCCGAAAAACCCGGTGCAGACCGGCGTGCGCGGCCCGGATAACAGCCAGTAACCGCGTTATGCCTGGCGCTGAAGCTGCTTCAGCGTCAGGTAGCCACTGTAAATACGGGTGGCGGTGGTCAGCCAGCAGAGCGCGCCGAACAGCCACGCCAGCCAGGCGAAATATGCGGGAAACAGGCAGCACAGCACGAACAGCAGGATGGTTTCACTCCCCTCCGTCAATCCTCCCAGGTAGTAAAACGACTTATGCGCATAGCCCGGGTTGGCTATCTGATGTTTTGCCGCCAGCGCGGCAAAGGCGAGAAAACTGCTGCCGGTTCCGATAAAAGAAAAAAGCAGCCAGCCCCCGGCCACGGCGTTTTGCGCCGGATCGGCGATAATAAACCCAAACGGTACCAGGGCATAAAACAGAAAGTCGAGGGAGATATCGAGAAATCCCCCCGCGTCGGTCAACCCGCGGCGACGCGCCAGCGCGCCATCTACGCCATCGAGAAGCCGGTTCACGACAATCGCCGCCAGCGCCGCCCCGTACCAACGAAGCCCCAGAAACGGCAGCGCCAGAACACCAATGGCGAAGCCCGTCAGGGTCACGCCGTCGGCAGAGACGCCGAGGCGCTCCAGCCGCGCGGCGCAAACATTGAGCAAGGGTTTCAGGCGAGGATGCAGATGACTATCGAGCACAGCATATCTCCGATGGGCTAAAGGTTGTCTGGCAAAGATAAAGGCGGTGATAATAGGCCATTATCCTGCCCGGAACGATGATTCAGATGCAAAAAACGCTTGATGTTGTAGCCGCCATTATTGAACAGGACGGCAAAATTCTGCTGGCGCAACGCCCGCCCCATGCCGATCAGCCCGGCCTATGGGAATTTGCCGGCGGCAAAGTGGAGCCCGGCGAGAGCCAGCCGCAGGCGCTTATCCGCGAGCTGCAGGAGGAGCTCGGCATCACGGCGGAGGTTGAGCGCTATATCGCCAGCCATCAACGGGAGGTCTCCGGCCGCCTGATTCACCTGCACGCCTGGTGGGTGGCGCGCTTTAGCGGCCTTCCTGCCGCCCACTATCACCGTCAGCTGCGCTGGTGCACGCCGCAAGAGGCGCTCACCTTCGACCTTGCTCCGGCAGATATTCCGCTACTGAACGCGTTTATTGCCCAACGCGCCGCCGATCTTCCCCGCTAATTCCCTGCCACTGGCGTCATCGTTTTTAGTTATGACTGACGCCAGATTATAAATTTTGCTGTCTGGATAATTTTTCCTTGCTTGCCTAACGATTCCCGGTGTTATAGTCGGAAAATCGGTCTTTTCAAGGGCCGAATAATAAAAAAAGAGATACAAAATCATTCAGATTGCATCGGGCGGCCGCAGAAGCGCTCCCGAAGCGGGCAGCGAAGCAATCTGCAACGTGACGCGTATACATGCAACCACAACCATAAGGGGAAATTATATCTATGGATCAGATGTGCACTCTGGAAAGTTTTCTCACCCGCGTTCAACAGCGCGACCCGCATCAAACCGAGTTTGCTCAGGCCGTCCGCGAAGTTATGACCACGCTGTGGCCTTTCCTTGAGGAAAACCCGCGCTATCGCCAGCTCTCTTTGCTGGAACGTCTGGTTGAACCAGAGCGTGCTATTCAGTTCCGCGTCGTCTGGGTCGACGACCGCAATCAGGTTCAGGTTAACCGCGCGTGGCGCGTGCAGTTCAACTCGGCAATTGGCCCGTACAAAGGCGGCATGCGTTTCCACCCGTCGGTTAACCTGTCGATTCTCAAGTTCCTCGGCTTTGAACAGACCTTTAAAAACGCCCTCACTACGTTGCCAATGGGCGGCGGAAAAGGCGGCAGCGACTTCGATCCGAAAGGTAAGAGCGACGGTGAAGTGATGCGCTTCTGTCAGGCGCTGATGACCGAACTGTATCGCCATTTGGGCCCGGACACCGACGTTCCGGCAGGCGATATTGGCGTGGGCGGTCGTGAAGTCGGCTTTATGGCCGGGATGATGCGTAAACTCTCCAACAACAGCGCCTGCGTGTTCACCGGCAAAGGGCTCTCCTTCGGCGGCAGTCTGATTCGTCCGGAAGCGACCGGCTACGGTCTGGTGTACTTCACCGACGCGATGCTCAAGCGTCACGGCCTGGGCTTCGAAGGGATGCGAGTCGCGGTTTCCGGTTCCGGTAACGTGGCGCAGTATGCTATCGAAAAAGCGATGGCCCTCGGCGCCCGCGTGATCACCGCCTCCGACTCCAGCGGCACCGTTGTCGATGAAGCTGGCTTTACCCCGGAAAAACTGGCCCGTCTGTGCGAAATCAAAGCCAGCCGCGACGGCCGGGTTGCCGACTACGCCCGCGAGTTTGGTCTGACCTACCTTGAAGGCAAACAGCCGTGGTCCGTTCCCGTGGATATCGCGCTGCCTTGCGCCACGCAAAACGAACTGGACGCCGATGCGGCGCGTCTGTTGATCGCTAACGGCGTGAAGGCCGTTGCCGAAGGCGCTAACATGCCGACCACCATCGCCGCCACCGACCTGTTCCTCGATGCCGGTGTGCTGTTCGCCCCTGGCAAGGCCGCGAACGCCGGCGGCGTCGCCACTTCTGGCCTCGAAATGGCGCAGAACGCAGCCCGTATGAGCTGGAAGGCGGAGAAAGTCGACGCCCGCCTGCATCACATCATGCTGGATATTCACCACGCCTGTGTTGAATACGGCGGCGAAGCGCAGCAGACCAACTACGTCCGCGGCGCCAATATCGCCGGTTTCGTCAAAGTGGCCGATGCCATGCTGGCGCAGGGCGTCATTTAAGACGTCGTGGTTCCCTGCCGTCGTCCCCTGACGTCCGGGGATGAGCGGCCCGTCATGCGGGTCACTGAAAGGTGACCCGCTTTTTTTGGTTTATCGCAGGCCAGGGCGAGCCGGTAAACGGTGGCTGGCGTGAAAGGGGCTTCGCATTCTGGCGCATGTTTCTGTGGGATATTCCGTTCACCATAAGTCCCGCGTATTTCTGTTTCCTGCGCTGCAGGTGAACGGCCCAGGGCCGGTTTCGCCCGGCCCTGGGAACCCGGCATTGCGGCAGGAAAAATCGTCGCGACACGATACCTTCGTCTCCGCCGTCTGGCTGTTCGGGGACGGCAAGAGGTCACCTCCCTGTAAGGCTTGCCTGCGCCTCAGCGATTTTCAGCCGCGCCAGCCCCCTGCGGCATGTCCTGTTATTCCATGCTGACCATTCCGCCGCTGAAAAACCTTCAGCAAGGATATCGCAACGTGACGGCCACGGGAGGACAGCGCGGGGGTTAAGGCGCGTCAGGAACACGGGCGAAAACGCAGGGGCGCATCGAGGACTGGCCGCAGGACAAAAACGCCCGGTGCGTTTTTGAACGACGTCAGCGTTTGGCCCCGGCGGGTGAGTCCCATGGCTGGGACGAATAAGGCGGCCAGAGGGCAGGTCGAGACAGGGAGGTTGAGTCCCGCCCGGTCCGCCAGATGAAGCCGGAGTGGAGCATACCGCGCAACGGCCGTTTTCAGCGCAATGCCGGGGGGCATCGGAGGCGAGCGAAACGCCCCCCATGCCGTTACCCCGCAGCGGGTATGAGAAAAGTGTCGAATTTATCGTGAACGGAACATGCCACAAAAGTGAACGGAATACTCCCCAGAACACATACTCCAGAATATGCTCCCCCTTTCGCGCAAACCAGCGTAAAACGACATCCCTGGCTTAATAGCGAACGACGGGACAGAAACTCCTGCAGATATATTGAAAACCTGACAGCGCCGCATAAGAATCGGTCTGCCGACCCTTAAACGATCGGCATTACGGAAGACCGGTTTTTTTTATGGATTTTCCGCGGCGGAGTCCGCAGCGGGCTTCTTGTCTTTCGTTTTAGCTTTGGTTTTACCTTTGCTGAAACTCTTTTTAGCGCCTCCCGGCGCGACAATGCCGCGGAACTGACGCACCGGCGTACTCCTGGCCTGCTCAATCAGCTGATAAAGCGTGCCGACCAGCGGCTGCATAAAGTCCTGATAACGGCACTGCTTCTCGCTAATTTGCGTCAGTACCGACTCCCAGTGAGCGGTCATATCCGGCCGGGCAGCCATCTCCGGCAGGGAGTGAATCAGCGCACGTCCGGCATCGGTGGAGTGAATATAGCGCCCCTTTTTAACTAAAAAGCCCCGCTTAAACAGCAGTTCGATGATCCCGGCGCGGGTCGCCTCCGTACCCAGACCGTCGGTCGCACGCAGAATTTTTTTCAGTTCTTTATCCTGCACAAAACGAGCAATCCCGGTCATCGCCGACAGCAGCGTTGCATCGGTAAAATAGCGCGGCGGCTGAGTTTGCCGCTCCACCACTTCGCCCTTTTCACACAACAGCTCGTCGTCTTTGGCCACCACCGGCAGCGGGGTACCGTCGTTCTCTTCATCCCGCTCTTTGTTACCCAGCAGCGCGCGCCAGCCGGCTTCGGCGAGGAAACGCGCTTTGGCGACAAATTTGCCATTGGCAATATCAAGATCGATCTGACACTTGCGGAAGACCGCATCCGGGCAGAACTGCATCAGATACTGGCGGGCAATCAGGCCATACACCTTCTCTTCGTTATCGGACAGTTTCACCTGGCTGCTGCGGGCGGTCGGGATGATCGCATGGTGCGCATCCACTTTTTTATCGTCCCAGCAGCGGTTGCGGATTTCCGGATCAACCACCGGCTGCGGCAGCAGATCCGCCGCATGAACCGCGATGGCATTAAGAACCGCATGCCGACCGGCAAAATGCTCCTCCGGCAGATAGCGGCTGTCCGAACGCGGATAGGTAATCAGTTTGTGGGTTTCATACAGTTTCTGGCAGATATCCAGCACGTTTTGCGCGCTAAAGCCAAAGCGCTTCGCCGCCTCAATCTGCAGCGTCGAAAGCGAAAACGGCAGCGGCGCCGGCTCAGAATCCCGCTTATCGTTGTAGGCGGTCACCCGCGCCGGCTGGCCCTCAATGCGCGCCACCACGTGTTCGGCCAGCGGACGATGCAGCAGACGCCCCTCTTCATCCTGATACGGTTCGCAGGCATCGCTCGGCACCCAGGTGGCAACGAAACGCTCATCCTTCGGCGTCACGATATGCGCCTTGACGTCAAAGAAATCTTTGGCGACGAAATTCTCAATCTCTTCATCACGCCGCACGACCAGCCCCAGCACCGGCGTCTGCACCCGCCCGACCGACAGCACCCCCTGGTAGCCGGCATTGCGGCCGAGCAGCGTATAGGCGCGGGTCATGTTAATCCCGTACAGCCAGTCGGCGCGGGCGCGGGCCAGGGCCGAAACGCACAGCGGAATAAACTCGCTGTTGGCGCGCAGACGAGCAATCGCCCGCTCCACCGCCTGCGGGTTGAGATCGTTAATCAGGCAGCGCTGAACCTGCTGGCGCTTTTCTGGCGCCAGCTGCAGATAGTCGAGAACTTCGTCTACCAGCAGCTGCCCCTCTCTGTCCGGGTCACCGGCGTGAATCACCTCCTGCGCATCGCCCAGCAGACGCTTGATGACGTTGAGCTGTTTGGTGACCGACGGTTTGGGCTGCAGCTGCCACTTCTCCGGCACAATAGGCAGGTCGAGCAGATTCCAGCGCGCATAGCGCCCGTCATAGACGTCCGGCTGAGCCTGCTCGAGCAGATGGCCGATACACCAGGTGACCACCTGCCCGTTACCGCACTCAATGTAGCCATCACCTTTGCGATGCGGTTTGGGGAGCACGTCGGCGATTGCGCGACCGAGACTGGGTTTTTCCGCAATAAACAACCGCATGTAATCAACGGATCTCGATCATGGGACGTCCGCCGCGTGCGGTCACCAGCTCGCCGATGGCGGCAAGCTTAATGCCGAACTCTTCGGCTGCGGCGCGCACTTCGGCTTCCGCTTCCGGCGTCACCGCCAGCAGCAGACCGCCGGAGGTTTGCGGGTCACACAGCAGATCGCGCCACGCCGCCGGCATGTCGCCCATCAGATGGCCGTAGCTGGCAAAGTTGCGCCCGGTGCCACCGGGAACGGCGCCCGCGGCAATGTACTCTTCAACGCCCGGCAGTTTCGGGATATCCGCGTAATTGAGTAGCGCCTGAACACCCGCCCCGCGACACACTTCGCTCAGATGGCCCAGCAGGCCGAAGCCGGTGACGTCGGTCATCGCTTTTACGCCGCCGATGGTGGCAAAGGCCGCGCCGGCGAGGTTCATCTGGCACATGGTTTCCGTCGCCAGCCCCTGGTGCTCCGGTTTGAGCAGCGATTTTTTCTCTGCGGTGGTCAGCACGCCAATGCCTAACGGCTTGGTGAGATAGAGTTTGCAGCCCGCCTCGGCGGTGCTGTTTTTCTTGATCCGCTCGGTCGGCACCACGCCGGTGACCGCCAGACCGAAAATCGGCTCCGGCGCGTCAATCGAGTGGCCACCGGCCAGGGAGATGCCCGCCTGCTGGCAGGCAAAACGCCCGCCTTCCACAACTTCGCGGGCAATTTCCGGCGCCAGGGTATTAATCGGCCAGCCAAGAATGGCAATCGCCATAATCGGTTTTCCGCCCATCGCGAAAATGTCGCTGATGGCGTTGGTGGCGGCGATACGGCCAAAGTCGAACGGACTGTCGACTATCGGCATAAAAAAGTCGGTGGTGCTGATGATGGACGTCCCGTTGCCAAGGTCGTAAACCGCCGCATCATCACTGGTCTCATTCCCCACCAGCAGGTTCGGGTCGATAAACTTCGCCCGATCGCTCTTCAGAATGGTTTCCAGTACTTTAGGGGAAATTTTACAACCACAACCGGCTCCGTGGCTGTATTGCGTTAAACGAATAGTTTGCTCGCTCATGGACATCTCCTGTCATTGCAATCCCGCTATGGTAGCGCTCAAACGCCAAGGTGGTAAGTATGACAGTCCGAAATCGCGAATGGTTGCTCATTAAGCAGACAAATAGACGATTTTGCGATGGACAAGCCGCATTACCTCGCCATCTTCACTTTTGCTGAAAGTCCGGCATGGCTAAAGATAGACAAAATGCGGAGCGGCGGGTCGATAAAATCAGCGCCGGCCACCGTCAGATTCTTCGTCCGGGATCCTGCCCCGCTCTCACACTCAACGGGCCCGCCTGCCAGCAAGCGGCAGCGCGCCGCTATGGCGCTTTTCGACGTAGCTCAAGCGTAAAATCATAGTAATCATTCAGGCACCAGGTCCGGGTGTATTCCACGGGCCTGTCATCGGAGGTGAAGCCGATCCGGGTCACCAGCAGAAGCGGCTCATCTTGTTTGATGTTCAGATAGTAAGCCAGCTGACTGTCCGTTGATACGGCCCGGAAATGCTGAGTTGCCCGCAGCACCGGTGAGCCTTTTGTCTCCAGGTGCAGATATAACGATTCATCCATTTCGCTGATTTTATCCAGCAGATGCGCAGGCAAAACCGCCGTCTGCAGGGAAACGGCGATACCGTTAATTTTCCTCAGCCGGGTCAGCTCGACAATTTCACTTTGACCGTCTGTCAGTTGCAGAGCGCGGCGCTCCTCCTGGGTCGCTAACCGCCGCAGATATCCCACCAGCTCGCTTTGCGCTGTGCCTCCGCTCGCTGCCGCCATTTCACTAAAACTTTCCAGCGACGGCAGGGACTGGCGCACCTGCGGAGCCACGAAGGTACCGGACCCCTGATTCCGAATCAGAACCCCTTCCTCCAGCAACTGCTGTAATGCTTTTCGGGCTGTGCCTCGCGCAATTTTCAGCATCTCTACCAGCGCCCGTTCTGACGGCAGAACATCGCCTGGACGCAGCCGGCCTTCAGCAACGGCTGACTTAATGGCGTTAACCAGCTGCATATACAGCGGCAACGCGCTGGATTCATCGAGATAAAACCCGGGATGCGAAGTTGTGTTCATCGTCTCTCTGCGCAAGTGGTGACTGGTCCAGCTCCTGTGAACCAATTCTTAACCAATAATCGATCGTTGTCATCCCCAAATCAGACGCAGAGAAAAGCCTCTCAGATCACAAAATGGCCATTTTGTCGTAGTCAGGATCTCTTTTTATTCAGTATGGTTCACTAATGGTACACAAGTGGTTTAGTTTTAATTAAACCAAAGATGGCCGATGACGACTGAGGTGAATTTATGCAGGGAATTTTTTTCGCCAGCATCCAGCGACGGGTCGAGGCGCGGATAGTGCCTGCCCAGGCCGCAGGTAAAATCAGAGAACGAATTCAGCAACGAGGCATATCCCGATGAAAACTAAACGCTTGCTGGACTGCTGTGCCTCCGATTTTGTATCGATGAATAAAGAGCAGCTGCTGTATGCCATTCGCGCCAGCGAAGGTCGGGTAATGGTCAGCGAATCTATCGCCATCACTCAGCCATTGCTGAACAATGTCACCAATGCCGAGCTTGCCGCATCGCAGGGTGCGGATATCTTGCTGATTAATATGTTTGACAGTGAAAACCCGCATATTGAGGGGTTGCCTGCCGATATCGCGCCGGACAAAACGTTGCATGAACTGCAGCGCCTGACCGGGCGTATTATTGGTGTCAATCTGGAGGCGGTAGACCCGGAATTTGCGGTTGCCCATGACGATATCTGGAAAATGAGACCGGGGCGCTCGGCAACGGCTGACAATGCCCGTAAGCTGGTCGCGATGGGAGCGAAAATTCTGGTGTTAACGGGCAACCCGGCTAACGGGGTCAGCAACCGGGCGCTGGGGATAGCAGCCGAAGAGATTCGCCAGGCGGTGGGCGACAGCGCGGTGATTATCACCGGGAAAATGCACGGTGCGGGAGTGGTGCGCGAAAGCGGCAGCAGCATTATCAGCGAGCAGGATGTTATCTGGTTCGCCGCCCAGGGGGCGGATATTGTGTTGCTCCCGGCCCCAGGCACGATACCGGGAATGAGTCAGCAACGTGTGGCATCGCTTATCGATACTGCGCATGCGCATGGCGTGCTGGCGATGACGGCGATTGGGACCTCCCAGGAAGGCGCTGATGTCGGCACCCTTCGTCAGATAGCGTTGATGAGTAAAATGGCGGGCGCCGACCTGCACCATATTGGCGATACGGGTTATATGGGGATGGCATTACCGGAGAATATTCTGGCCTACAGTATTGCTATTCGCGGGGTCAGGCATACCTACACCCGCATCGCGCGTTCGGTTTATCGGTAAACAGGTATCATCGGTACCTGAGTCGTCTCTCATCCGGCACAGAAAAACGCGCCGAATGAGAGAGTGTAGAGCCTGTCCCGGTAGGCGTTATAGCACAGGCAGTTTGCACAGGGACCGCGGTGAAACCACGGCGTACAGGTCGTTCGTGAGTCTTCGCTGCGCTCCCCCTTCGGGCGGCCCTGAAAGGCGTTCAAAGATACATCGTTGTGAGCACGCCCCGGGTCAAAATGACCAGCAAAATCGTCCTGTTGAGACCGGCTCTTGATTTCAGCAAAACAATGGTTCGTTAACTTTGCGTCAGTTTCGCGCCATTGTTCCTCTCCACCACAATAAGGATATCCTGATGAAAAAGCGTGTACTCGCCCTTTGCTTTGCCAGTCTCTTTTCGGTTAGCGCCTTTGCGCTGGTTCCCGCCGGGAATGATGCCACCACTAAGCCCGATCTCTACTATCTGAAAAATGCCCAGGCCATTGACAGCCTGGCGCTGCTCCCGCCGCCGCCGGAAGTGGGCAGCATTGCGTTTTTAAACGATCAGGCGATGTATGAGAAAGGCCGTCTGCTGCGCGCCACCGCCCGCGGCAAGCTGGCAGCAGAGGATGCCAACCTGAGCGCGGGTGGCGTGGCCAACGCCTTCTCCGCGGCATTCGGCTCTCCGATCACCGAAAAAGACGCCCCGGCGCTCCACAAGCTGCTCACCAATATGATTGAAGACGCGGGCGATCTGGCGACCCGGGGCGCGAAAGAGAAGTATATGCGTATTCGTCCGTTTGCCTTCTACGGCGTGTCCACCTGCAATACCACCGAACAGGATAAGCTGTCGAAAAACGGCTCCTACCCTTCCGGACACACCTCTATCGGCTGGGCTACCGCCCTGGTGCTGGCTGAAATCAACCCGCAGCGCCAGAATGAGATTCTCAAACGCGGCTATGAGCTCGGTGAAAGTCGGGTGATCTGCGGTTACCACTGGCAGAGCGATGTTGACGCCGCGCGGATTGTCGGCTCAGCGGTGGTTGCCACCCTGCATACCAATCCGGCCTTCCAGCAGCAGCTGCAAAAAGCCAAAGACGAGTTTGCGAAACAGCAGAAATAGTCGACGCGACAGCCCGGCGGTTCACGCCTGCCGGGCTATGCTTACGCGATGTTGCTCAGAAACGGACCACAAACGGCGCGGTGTCCGGCAGAGAAACGGTGGTTGAGGCTTTAAGCTGCGGCGTTCCCAGATAGAGAAAACCGACGATTTTATCCTGCTCGCGGCAGGCAAAACCTTCACGGACGATCGGGCTTTCGGTCAATGCACCGCTGCGCCAGATACCGTTAAAGCCTTGCGCCAGCGCCGCCATCTGCATGGCCATCACCGCGCAGCCGGCCGACATTTCCTGCTCCCATTTCGGCACCTTCGGGTGATCTTCGCAGCGAGCGACGACGGTGATAATCAGCGGGGCGCGGAACGGTGCACTGCGGGCCTTTTCAATGCCTTTGTCATCCTGCCCGGCCTCAATCGCCCCTTTCTCCAGCAGTTGACTGAAGCGTTCACGGCCTTCATCAGAAATAATAAAGAAACGCCAGGGTTGCAGCGTCCCGTGATCCGGGGCGCGCAGTCCGGCACGGAGAATGTTTTCCAGTTGTTCACCGGTCGGCGCCGGCTCGGCAAGACGAGAAGCGCTGCGGCGGTTTATCAATAGTTCGAGAGCATCCATCTATGTGACTCCTGTGATGTCATTTTTCATAAAATTAACATGCGCAGGAATTTTGTTACAGCACGACCGGTGATTCCTGCTGACAACCGCCAGCCGTCTCTTTAGGATAACCAGACGCGGCAACTCATGCGGTTAGCCCATTTTTAACAATGTTAGGGAGAATACATGCGAACTCTTTGGCGGCTGCTCGCCGGATTTTTTAAATGGACATGGCGGGTACTCAACTTTATTCGCCAGCTCGCACTGAACCTGGTTTTCCTGTTGCTGGTTCTGGTTTGTGTCGGTATCTGGGCACAGTTCAGCAGCACCACCACGGAACATACCGCTCGCGGCGCGCTGCTGATGGATATAACCGGCGTGGTGGTCGATAAACCGTCCGCCAGCAGCAAACTCGGCGTGATCGGTCGTCAGCTCTTTGGGGCCAGTTCCGATCGTCTCCAGGAAAACTCGCTGTTTGATATCGTACAGACTATTCGCCAGGCGAAAGATGACCGCAATATCACCGGTATCGTGCTGGATCTGAAAAATTTTGCCGGCGGCGATCAGCCTTCGATGCAGTATATCGGTAAGGCGCTGCGCGAATTTCGCGATAGCGGCAAACCGGTGTATGCCGTGGGGAGCAGCTACAGCCAGGGGCAGTATTATCTGGCCAGCTTCGCCAATAAAATCTGGCTTTCGCCGCAGGGTGATGTCGATCTGCACGGTTTTGCCACCAACGGCCTGTATTACAAATCGCTGCTCGACAAGCTGAAAGTCTCCACCCACGTTTTCCGCGTCGGGACCTATAAATCGGCGGTCGAGCCGTTTATTCGCGACGATATGTCGCCTGCCGCCCGGGAAGCCGACAGCCGTTGGATTGGCGAGCTGTGGCAAAACTACCTCAATACCATCGCCGCTAACCGCCAAATCACGGCTCAGCAGCTGTTCCCTGGCGCTCAGGGGCTGATTGATGGTCTGCGTAAAGTGGATGGCGATACGGCGCAGTACGCGCTGAACAACAAGCTGGTTGATGAGCTGGGCACCGCCACCGACGTGGAGAAGGCGCTGACTAAACAGTTCGGCTGGAGCAAAGCGGATAATAACTATCGCGCCATCAGCTATTACGATTACAGCGTGAAAACGCCGTCCGAGCAGGGCGCCACCATTGCGGTGATCTTCGCTAACGGCGCGATCATGGACGGCGAAGAGACGCCGGGTAACGTCGGGGGAGACACCACCGCCGCGCAGATTCGCGATGCCCGCCTCGATCCGAAGGTGAAAGCGATTGTTCTGCGGGTCAACAGCCCGGGCGGCAGCGTCAGCGCCTCGGAAGTGATTCGTGAAGAGCTGGCGGCAGCAAAAGCCGCGGGTAAACCGGTGGTGGTTTCCATGGGCGGCATGGCCGCTTCCGGCGGCTACTGGATCTCCACGCCGGCCAATTATATCGTCGCCAACCCAAGCACCCTCACCGGTTCGATTGGCATCTTCGGCGTCATTAACACCGTCGAAAATACGCTGGATTCGATCGGCGTCCATACCGATGGCGTGGCGACGTCGGCGCTGGCGGACGTATCAACCACCAAATCGCTGCCGCCTGAAGTTCAGCAGCTGATGCAGCTGAGCATCGAAAACGGCTACAAACGTTTTATCACGCTGGTGGCCAACGCGCGTAACAGTACGCCGGAGAAAATCGACCAGATTGCCCAGGGCCATGTCTGGACCGGTGAAGATGCGAAAGCCAACGGGCTGGTCGATAGCCTGGGCGACTTTGATGACGCGGTGGCAAAAGCCGCGGAGCTGGCGAAGCTGAAACAGTGGCACATCAACTACTATCAGGAAGAGCCGACGTTCTTCTCGATGGTGATCGATAACCTGACCGGTTCGGTCCGCGCGTCGCTGCCAGCGGCACTGCAGGCCTGGCTGCCGGCGCCGGTTGCCGCCGCGGCCAATGCCGTCAAGGCTGAGAGCGATAAGCTCGCCGCGTTCAACGATCCGCAGAACCGCTACGCATTCTGCTTAACCTGCGCCAATATCCGCTAATTCCTTCATGCAGCCCAGTTCCCCCGACAACTCAATGTTGTCGGGGGAACACTACGCGGCCAACGCACCTGCAACCTGATGTATGACGGGTATCCCCTAAATAATTCGAGTTCCAGGCAGGCGGCAAGCGGGCGCATCCCCGGGAGCATAGTCCGCTATGTGACCGGGGTAAACACGCGCGGCCAACGCACCTGCAACGTGAAGTATGACGGGGATTGCGCTGTATTTTTTTAGCGGTCACCTTATACTGCGCCTGTCTACGTACAACCTAAGCGATGATATGCAAAAGAAATCGATTTACGTTGCCTACACCGGTGGGACCATCGGTATGCAGCGCTCAGAACACGGTTATATCCCCGTTTCCGGCCACCTGCAGCGTCAGCTGGCGCTGATGCCTGAGTTCCACCGTCCGGAGATGCCGGACTTTACGATTCATGAATATGAACCGCTGATGGACTCTTCCGATATGACGCCGGAGGACTGGCAGCACATCGCCGACGACATCCGCGCGCATTACGACGAGTACGACGGCTTTGTTATCCTCCACGGTACTGACACCATGGCCTTTACCGCCTCAGCGCTGTCGTTCATGCTGGAGCATCTGGGCAAACCGGTCATTGTGACAGGGTCACAAATCCCGTTGGCCGAACTGCGCTCCGACGGGCAGATCAATTTGCTGAATGCCCTGTACGTTGCCGCTAATTACCCGATTAATGAAGTGGCGCTGTTCTTCAATAATCGTCTCTATCGCGGCAACCGCACGACCAAAGCCCATGCCGATGGTTTCGATGCCTTCGCCTCCCCCAATCTGGCGCCTTTACTGGAAGCCGGGATCCACATTCGTCGCCTCGGTACACCGCCAGCCCCACAGGGTATCGGCGAGCTGATTGTGCATCCCATCACGCCACAACCCATTGGCGTCGTTACGATCTATCCGGGCATTTCTGCCGATGTGGTACGTAATTTCCTGCGTCAGCCGGTGAAAGCGTTGATTCTGCGCTCCTATGGCGTCGGCAACGCCCCGCAAAATGGCGAGTTCATTCAGGTTCTGGCGGAAGCCAGTCAGCGCGGGATCGTGGTCATCAACCTGACCCAGTGCATGTCCGGCAAGGTCAATATGGGCGGGTATGCCACCGGTAACGCCCTCGCCCAGGCGGGCGTCATCAGCGGTTTTGATATGACCGTTGAGGCCACGTTGACCAAGCTACACTATCTGCTGAGTCAGAACCTGAGCGTCGATGAGATCCGCAACCTGATGCAGGAAAACCTGCGTGGCGAACTGACCCCCGATGAGTAAGGAGAACCGATGACGAATCGCGCACTACTGCTGGTCGATTTACAAAATGATTTTTGCGCGGGCGGCGCGCTGGCCGTACCGGAAGGTGATAGCACAATCGATATCGCCAACCGATTGATCGACCATTGTCTTGCCCGCGGCGAAACCGTCGTCGCCAGCCAGGACTGGCACCCGGCAAACCATGGCAGCTTCGCCAGCCAGCACCAGGTCGAACCTTATACCCAGGGACAGCTCGATGGCCTGGTGCAAACGTTCTGGCCCGATCACTGCGTGCAGAACGGCGAAGGTGCGGCGCTGCATCCGCTGCTGCAGCAGCAGGCGATTGCCGCGGTGTTTCATAAAGGGGAAAATCCGGCCATCGATAGCTACAGCGCCTTTTTTGACAATGGACATCGGCAAAAAACCCGGCTTGACGAGTGGCTACGCCAACGCGAGATCACCGATCTGATCATTCTTGGGCTGGCAACCGATTACTGCGTCAAATTCACCGTGCTGGATGCGCTGAATCTCGGCTATACCGTCAACGTGATTACCGACGGCTGCCGAGGGGTCAACCTCCAGCCGCAGGATAGCGCGCACGCCTTTATGGAGATGGCCGCCGCGGGTGCTACGCTGTACACCCTCGACGACTGGCTGGAAACTCAGGCCTAAGCCTTGTCCCCGAACTTGTGCCCGAAGCCGCCGCCTCGGGCCATTTCCCCGCGTTTCTCTTTGACTATAAATTGAGCTGACTCGCAGATTCAACGCCCTATCGCTGGTAGTGTTAACGCGTTGTTTTTTCGCCACGCCATTTACGTGGCGTGTTTGTTTTTCAATGTCACTTTTTAAGTCAAAGAGGATCTGATATGAAGCTTTTGCCTTTACTGGCAGCATTCCCCCTGCTCTGCGCTTCCGTGGTCTCCGCCAGCGCCCTGATGTCCGTCGGCTACTTTAACGGCGGCGGTGACGTCACTGCCGGTCCCGGCGGCGATATCGATAAGCTGGACGTTCGGCAGATAACCCATCTCAACTACTCGTTTGGTCTGGTCTATAACGACGAAAAAGACGAAACCAATGACGCTTTAAAAGATGCCAGCAAGCTGCATCAGATTTGGCTGTCGCCGAAAGTACAGGCTGACCTGCAGAAAATCCCGACATTGCGCCAGCAGAACCCGAACCTGAAAGTCCTGCTTTCCGTCGGCGGCTGGGGGGCTCGCGGATTCTCCGGCGCAGCGGCGACGAAGGAAACCCGGGCGGTGTTTATTCAGTCCGCGCAGGAGATTGTTGAAAAGTATGGTCTGGATGGCATCGATCTCGACTGGGAGTATCCGGTCAATGGCGCCTGGGGACTGGTCGCCAGCCAACCGGCCGATCGCGATAACTTCACGGCCTTACTGAAAGAGCTGCGCGCGGCTTTTGGGAGCAGGAAACTGGTGACCATCGCCGTGGGCGCTAACGCCGAGAGCCCGAAAAGCTGGGTGGATATCAAAGCGATTGCGCCGTCGCTCGACTATATCAACCTGATGACCTACGACATGGCCTACGGAACCCAGTACTTCAACGCCAACCTGTATGATTCAACCCGCTGGCCGACGGTCGCGGCTGCGGATAAGTACAGCGCCGATTTTGTGGTCAATAACTATCTCGCCGCCGGTTTAAAACCGAGCCAGATGAACCTGGGGATTGGCTTCTATGGCCGGGTGCCAAAACGCGCCCTTGAGCCGGGTATCGACTGGACGAAGCCGGATGCGCAAAAAAATCCCGTCACTCAGCCGTGGTTCGGACCACAGCAAATCGCCCTGTTTTCATCGCTGGGTTTTGATCTGACGAAAGACACGTACGTGAAATATAACGACATCGTCGACAAAATGCTTAACGACCCGCAAAAACGCTTTACCGAACATTGGGATGATGAGGCGAAGGTACCGTGGCTGTCGATCCAGTCGGCGGACGGCAAAGCGCTGTTCGCGTTGTCATACGAGAATCCGCGTTCGGTGGCGATAAAGGCTGATTACATTAAGCAAAAAGGTCTGGCGGGGGCTATGTTCTGGGAGTATGGCGCCGATGACCACAATCAGCTGGCGAAGCAGCTCGCGACATCGCTTGGGATTAAACATTAATCGGCGATCGGCCGTCGGGTGAGATAAGCGGCGCCCACCCGAAGGCTACAACTTTGCCCGGTAGCGGCGTTGCCTTACCGGGCCTGTTAAATCCAGCCGCAGGTCCTTGCAAGGATTACCGGGCCTGCTTAATCCAACTACAGGCCCTGCAAGGATTACCGGGCCTGCTTAATCCAACTACAGGCCCTGCAAGGGTTAACCCCTGCGGGCATCAGTCCGTCCCGTCACTGCATCTTCAGCGTGGCAATCGGCTTGGGCGCGATACCAAAATCTTCTTTCAGCTGCTGCTTGCTCTTCATCACCATCTGGCCGTTGGTGTCGATGGTCATGTGCTGCGCGTCGCTGTTATGCCGCGCCTGGTAGAGCATCACCAGCTGCAGGCTGTTCTCTTTCTGCTCGGGCGTTAAGGCCACACCATCCGGCCATTTTCCCAGCTCCACCGCCGTCGCCAGGCGCTGATACACTTCCGGCGTCATACTGTCTATTATTTGCTCGATTTCCATGGTCCGCTCAACTCCGCACTGGAATAATTTGCTGAATCGTTTCTTTAACCTTTAATCTGCTCGCCATTATCGTCGTCATTGAAGCTTAATGAGGCCGAATTGACGCAAAAACGCTCCCCCGTCGGCTGCGGTCCATCGGGAAACACATGTCCCAGATGCGCATCGCAGTTTCCGCAGCGAATTTCAGTGCGCTGCATACCGTGAGAGTAATCGTTCAGATAGCGAATCGCCTCCTCGCTCACCGGCTCGTAAAAGCTCGGCCAGCCGCAGCCTGAATCATACTTCGTTTGCGAGTGAAACAGCGGCGCGTCGCACACCAGGCAGTGGTAGACGCCGTCCCGTTTGTTGTGGAGCAGTCGTCCGGTGAACGGCGGCTCAGTACCGTGATTCTGCGTCACGTAAAACTGCATCTCGCTCAAATTTTTTTTGAGCTCGTCCGAGGAGGGTTTATTCGCCATGTGCTTGCTTCTCACTGTGAAAGGACAACTTTACGCCTCGATTCTAACAAAACATTAACAATGAAGCGTGGACTTTTGTTCTAAACTTATTCGATGCCAAAAGGCAGCCCAGATAATTGTGACTAACATCACATTTTTATCTTTAACGCCCTTTAAAATTCCGGGCGCGGCCCCAATATGGAATTGGGCTCAAAGGGAGAGTGAGGCAAAACATTCGAGCAAAGGTATGCTCAGGATTGATTTGTCGCAATGATTGACACGATTCCGCTTGACGCTGCGTAAGGTTTTTGTAATTTTACAGGCAACCTTTTATTCACTAACAAATAGCTGGTGGAATATATGACTATCAAAGTAGGTATCAACGGTTTTGGCCGTATCGGTCGCATTGTTTTCCGTGCTGCTCAGGAACGTTCTGACATCGAGATCGTTGCAATCAACGACCTGTTAGACGCTGACTACATGGCATACATGCTGAAGTATGACTCCACTCACGGCCGTTTTAACGGTACCGTTGAAGTGAAAGACGGTCATCTGATCGTTAACGGTAAAAAAATCCGTGTTACCGCTGAACGTGATCCGGCTAACCTGAAGTGGAACGAAGCAGGCGTTGACGTTGTTGCTGAAGCAACCGGTCTGTTCCTGACTGACGAAACCGCTCGTAAACACATCACTGCTGGCGCGAAAAAAGTCGTTCTGACTGGCCCGTCCAAAGACAACACTCCGATGTTTGTTAAAGGCGCTAACTTTGACAAATACGAAGGCCAGGACATCGTTTCTAACGCATCCTGCACCACCAACTGCCTGGCTCCGCTGGCTAAAGTTATCAACGACAACTTCGGCATCATCGAAGGCCTGATGACCACCGTTCACGCGACCACCGCGACTCAGAAAACCGTTGACGGCCCGTCTCACAAAGACTGGCGCGGCGGCCGCGGCGCAGCACAGAACATCATCCCGTCCTCTACCGGTGCTGCTAAAGCAGTAGGTAAAGTACTGCCAGAACTGAACGGCAAACTGACCGGTATGGCGTTCCGCGTTCCAACTCCGAACGTATCCGTTGTTGACCTGACCGTTCGTCTGGAAAAAGCAGCGTCTTACGAAGAAATCAAGAAAGCAATCAAAGCGGCTTCTGAAGGCGCAATGAAAGGCGTTCTGGGTTACACCGAAGACGACGTTGTTTCTACCGATTTCAACGGCGAAGTTTGCACTTCCGTGTTCGATGCTAAAGCAGGTATCGCACTGAACGACAACTTCGTGAAACTGGTTTCCTGGTACGACAACGAAACGGGTTACTCCAACAAAGTTCTGGACCTGATCGCTCACATCTCCAAATAAGTTGAGATGAGACATTGATCCAAAAAGGCGACCTCGGTCGCCTTTTTTTATGGCTTCATGTTTACGGCTAACCTTTAGGATTGCACCATGATTAACAAAATTTTTGCTCTCCCGGTAGTTGAACAACTTACCCCTGTCCTCTCCCGCCGCCAGCTTGATGAGCTGGAGCTGATCGTTGTTGACCATCCGCAGGTTAAAGCCTCCGTGGCTTTCCAGGGCGCGCACCTGCTCTCCTGGAAACCGGCTGGCGAAGAAGAAGTGCTGTGGCTCAGCAACAATACGCCGTTCAAAAACGGCGTCGCCCTGCGCGGCGGCGTGCCGGTTTGCTGGCCGTGGTTCGGTCCGGCGGCGCAGCAGGGTTTACCGTCCCATGGCTTCGCCCGTAACCTGCCGTGGGCGCTGAAAGGCCACGATGAAGATGAAAGCGGCGTGATGCTGACCTTTGAACTCAAAAGTAGCGATGCAACCCGCAAATACTGGCCGCACGAATTTACGCTCTATGCGCGTTTCAAACTGGGTAAAACCTGCGAGATCGAGCTGGAAGCGCACGGTGAATTTGAAACCACCTCCGCACTGCATACCTACTTCAACGTCGGCGACATTGCGGCAGTGAAAGTCAGCGGTCTGGGTGACCGTTATATTGATAAAGTGAAGAATGCCGAAGAAGGCGTATTAAGCAACGGTACCGAGACCTTCCCTGACCGTACCGACCGCGTCTATCTGAATGCCGAAGCCTGTAGCGTGATTCACGACGCTGCGCTGAACCGCAACATCGATGTTGTCCACCATCACCACAGCAATGTCGTGGGCTGGAACCCAGGCCCGGCGCTCTCCGTCAGCATGGGCGATATGCCGGATGACGGGTACAAAACCTTTGTTTGCGTCGAAACCTGCTGCGTCACCGAAACGCAGAAAACCAGCGAAGAGAAACCGTCTCGCCTGGCGCAAACTATCCGCGTCGTGAAACGAGGCTAGTCCCTTCCACTCCCGATAGCCGGGAGATGAGGGATTAAAAACAGGGCGATAACGCCCTGTTTTGTTTACTGACACTCGTGTTTTTCCGTTACCAGAATCCCACCAGTTTCATCCACGCGCCTCCCAACACTAACCAGATAGCAATCGAGGCCAGCGATACCACAAAACTGACTCCCCACCACTGCCCGGTCGTATTATATCCCGAGCCAAACAGCGCTGGCCCCGGGCCCCCGGAGTATTGCGTAAGCCCCATCGACAAGTTTGAGGTATACCCCAGCACCAGCGCGGCAAACAGCGGCGGTACGCCGACGGAAACGGCCACGGCAAGAAATGCCAGATACATCGCGGAAATATGCGCCATCGCCGACGCGAAAAAATAGCGGGTGTAGAAATAAACCACGACAAGCAGTAAAAAAACCGTTATCCATTCGAAGTGGCCGACATAGCCGACAATTCGCTCCGATATCCAGCTAATCATGCCGTACTTATTGAGCGCATTGGCCATCATCACCAGTACGGCAAACCAGAACATGGTGTCCCAGGCCGTTTTTTCTTCGATAATATTCTTCCACGACATGATGTTGCTGATCAGCAGCACCATCAGTCCAATAAACGCCGAAAGCGTCGCGGGAATCGAAAAGAAAATATCACCGACGGTCCATAGCAATATCAGCAGGACAAAATCAAACGCCAGAATTTTTTCTGCCAGCGACATCGGTCCCATTTTGCGCAGCTCTTCCCGGGCAATCGAGGGTATCTCCGGCGTTTTCTTCAACTGCGGCGGATAGATCGCGTAAATCACCAGCGGCAGCAGGATCAGTGAGGCAATCCCCGGAGCGATGGCCCCGACAAACCAGGTCGTCCAGGTGATCTCTATTCCCTGGCTTCGCGCCAGTTCGGCGACCAGCGGGTTACCCGCCATCGCCGTTAAAAACATCGTGCAGACGATGGCATCGATTTGTGAAACGCAAATCATTAAAAAGGCGCCGGCTTTTCTCGCCGTCGCCCCTGGTTCTGACTGGTAAGCCGTGGCAATGGACTGCGTAATCGGGTACATAATTCCGCCGCCCCTCGCGGATGCCGAAGGGATCCCCGGTCCGAGGACGACATCTGACAGCGCCAGTCCATAGGCAACGCCCAACATGCTGGAACCGCATTTAGAAATAAACCACAGCGCCACCCGTTTGCCCAACCCGGTCTTGATCACCGCCCGGGAGATGAACATAGCGATACCAATCAACCAGATAGTCCCGTTAGCAAACCCGGATAACGCCGCAACTTTGTCGCTTTTACCCGGCGAGAGAGGCGTCACGCCCAAAAACGCAGAGACGATCAGCGCAATCATCGTCACCGCCCCCATCGGGAGCACCTTTAGAATGATGGCGAAGATAGTGGCGGCAAAAATGGCAAACATTTGCCATGCGTGGAGGGCGAGTCCATCAGGCGGCGGAGTAAACCAGATAATAACGCCGAAGAGTATCGTGAGAATGGCTTTCCACAGCGGGAAAGCCAGCTTCACATCCAGAGGCTTGTTAAGTTCAGTCATGTAAATCTCCTTTTTCTTTTATCTTTAAGGAGATAATCAGCACTGGACCTTGATGTTCATCAACTAAGCGCCAAAGTGTTTTGGCGAATAACTGTTCTTTACACCATATCGAGCGGGACTTTTTTGCCCGGCGCGGGAAAAGCACTATCCAGCCGCGCCAGCTCCTGCACGGTGAGCGTTATCGACAGCGCAGCGGCATTTTGCGTAACATGCTCTACGCTTGCCGCTTTCGGGATAGCCATAACGCCCGGATGACTGATGACCCAGGCCAGCAGAATTTGGGCCGCGCTCACCCCTCGGTCTTCAGCAATATTTTTCACAACGCTGTGATTTAAAAGTCCATCGCGCAGACGTCCGGCCTGAGCCAACGGGCTGTAGGCCATCACCGGCAGCGACCGTTGCTGACACCACGCCAGCAGGTCATGTTCAATGCCCCGCGACGCCAGGTGGTACAGTACCTGATTGGTCGCGCACCGTTGGCCCCCGGCAACCTGCCACAGCGTCTGCATCGCGGCAGTATCGAGATTCGATACGCCCCAACGGCGAATTTTTCCCTGCGCCACCAGCCTCTCCATGCCCTCAACGGTTTGCGCAAAGGAAAACTCGCCGGCCCAGTGCAGCAGGTACATATCGAGGTAATCGGTCCCCAGACGGCGCAGGCTGGCCTCGCAGGCATCCATCATCTGCTGTCCACCCGCATGCCACGGATAGACTTTAGAGACCAGTACGACGCGATCCCGCAGGCCGCGAATCGCCTCTCCCACCACCTCTTCCGCCCCGCCATGTGCATACATTTCGGCGGTGTCGATGACCGTCAGCCCGCGTTCCACGCCCGCTCGTAGTGCAGCCACCTCCTGCGTACGTCGGGCCCTGTCTTCACCCATATACCAGGTTCCCTGCCCGATAGCAGGAACCGCCGCACGATCGCCAAAAGATACTGTTTTTTCCATCATCGCCTCCTCCGGTTATGCCGTTGCACCACCGTAATGCAAAACAGGGCGTGACGCCCTGTTTTGATGCACGAATTTCTTCGTTATGGTGCACGATCGTCTGCTCAACGAACGCTATCGTGTGCGATCAGAAGGTGTAGGTAATCCCCGTGGAGATCAGACCGCTCCAGGATTTGTCGACCATCGGACTGTCGGTGATTTCATTAGACAGGTGGGTGTAACGCGCCACGCCATACACGCTCCAGTCGCCGAGGAAACGATAGTTAGCCGACAGCTCAAGGTACGGGTTCCAGCTGCTATCCGGGTCGTAGCTACGCATGCCGCTACGATTGGACTCATGCTGAGAAACGCCGTAGTAGTATTCGTTCTGGTTATCGCTGTTCCACTCGAGGCCAATCCCCGGCGTCAAGGTCAGGTTGCCGTTGGTATAGCGATAAAGCCAGGCCGTATCCCAGGTGATACCGTTGCTGTTACCCAGCGTGTCGCCCGCAAGCGTCGTACGCAAGAAGCCGTACTGCGTGTTGTGGACATAAGAGAGCCCGGCCATCATGGTGGTTTTACGGCGATCCAGCTTGCGCATTTGCTCACTATCGCTGTCGCCCGGCTTGAAGTACATCGGCGACCAGTAGGCGGTCACGGACAGCTTATCGGTGTTGTCATTCCACAAATAGTAGCCGCCACCGAGGCCGTGAAACCAAAAGCTGTCGCTCTCATAGCTAATTGCCGGGACGGGGAAAACATCGGCATCGTATTGTTTATAAGGGTTCTCGACGATACCCACGCCGGCCCCTAACGTAAATTTCCCTTCCGCGTGGGCAGCCGAAACAGAGGCCGCAAGGCACACGCTGAGTGCCAGAGGTTTGATCTTATTCACAATCCATATTCCCGTTTGTCAATTAATACGCCGGGGCAGTTTACCGTCGTAGGCCTCATGCCTCAAATTCTTTACCCGTCATTACATAAACCATTCAATTTCTCATCAACAGATGACCATAAACTTGCAGCCGGATGACAGCCCCATGACGCGGCCTGGCAAGACGTGCGAAAAAGCGCCTTTTTTCCGGATGAGTTATTGATATGTCATTGAAATTGATTTTTGCCGGCATGCAAGTTTTCTAAATGCATCTACGCTTTAATTTAGAAGAAGTGATTTTGGCGCACGTTGTCTGTGTCGCTTCGTCAACCTGGCATAAGGGTTGCTGGAGAATCGATGAACGTCGCGCAGTTTACCTCTTCCGGGAGCTCCCACTATTCATATGAACGGCTCTCAACTTGTGCTAAAAACGAAAGGACGGCATGCCATGAATATATTCGATCACTATCGCCAGCGTTATGAAGCTGCCAAGGACGAAGAGTTCACACTGCAGGAGTTTCTTACCATCTGCCGGCAAGATCGCAGTGCTTATGCCAACGCGGCAGAACGGCTGCTGATGGCCATTGGTGAGCCAGTCATGGTCGACACGGCCCTGGAACCCCGGCTGTCCCGTCTCTTTTCAAACCGGGTTGTCGCACGCTATCCGGCATTTGAAGAGTTTTACGGCATGGAAGATGCCATCGAGCAGATCGTCTCTTACCTGAAACACGCCGCACAAGGTCTGGAAGAGAAGAAACAGATTCTGTATCTGCTGGGCCCGGTGGGCGGGGGTAAATCGTCGCTGGCTGAACGTCTGAAATCCTTAATGCAGCGTGTACCTATCTATATACTGAGCGCCAATGGTGAACGTAGCCCGGTCAACGATCATCCGCTGTGCCTGTTTAACCCGCAGGAAGACGCGCAGATTCTCGATAAAGAGTATGGCGTGCCTACCCGTTATCTCGGCACCATCATGTCGCCGTGGGCGGCAAAACGTCTGCACGAGTTCGGTGGCGACATCACCAAATTCCGCGTGATCAAAGTGTGGCCCTCTATCCTTGAGCAAATTGCCATCGCCAAGACAGAACCGGGTGATGAGAATAACCAGGATATCTCCGCGCTGGTCGGTAAAGTGGATATTCGTAAACTGGAGCATTATGCCCAGAACGATCCGGACGCCTACGGCTACTCCGGCGCCCTGTGCCGCGCCAACCAGGGGATTATGGAGTTCGTCGAGATGTTTAAAGCGCCTATCAAGGTGCTGCATCCGCTGCTGACCGCCACGCAGGAAGGCAACTATAACGGAACCGAGGGAATTTCGGCCCTGCCGTTTAACGGTATTATTCTCGCCCACTCCAACGAATCCGAATGGGTGACCTTCCGTAATAACAAAAACAACGAGGCTTTCCTCGACCGCGTGTATATCGTCAAGGTGCCTTATTGCCTGCGTATCTCCGAAGAGATGCGTATCTACGAAAAACTGCTTAACAACAGTGAGCTGACCCACGCGCCGTGCGCCCCGGGGACCCTGGAGACGCTGTCGCGCTTCTCCATACTGTCGCGGCTGAAAGAGCCGGAAAACTCGAGCATTTACTCCAAAATGCGCGTGTACGACGGTGAAAGCCTGAAAGACACCGACCCGAAAGCGAAATCCTATCAGGAGTACCGCGATTACGCCGGCGTCGACGAAGGGATGAACGGTCTGTCCACCCGCTTCGCCTTCAAAATATTGTCGCGCGTGTTTAACTTTGACCACGCCGAGGTCGCCGCGAACCCGGTCCATCTGTTCTACGTCCTGGAACAGCAAATCGAGCGCGAGCAGTTCCCGCAAGAGCAGTCGGAACGTTATCTGGAGTTCCTCAAAGGCTATCTGATCCCGAAATATGCCGAGTTTATCGGTAAAGAGATTCAGACCGCCTATCTTGAGTCCTACTCCGAATACGGGCAGAACATCTTTGACCGCTATGTCACCTATGCGGACTTCTGGATTCAGGATCAGGAGTACCGCGATCCGGACACCGGCCAACTGTTTGACCGTGAGTCGTTGAATGCGGAGCTGGAGAAAATTGAGAAGCCGGCCGGGATCAGCAACCCGAAAGACTTCCGTAATGAGATAGTCAACTTCGTCCTGCGCGCCAGGGCTAATATCAACGGACGGAACCCGAACTGGACCAGCTACGAAAAACTGCGCACGGTGATTGAGAAGAAAATGTTCTCCAATACCGAAGAGCTGCTGCCGGTGATTTCGTTTAACGCCAAAACCTCAACCGACGAGCAGAAAAAACACGACGATTTTGTCGATCGTATGATGGAGAAAGGCTATACCCGTAAGCAGGTCCGTCTGCTGTGCGAATGGTACCTGCGCGTACGTAAATCATCCTGATAACGGAAATTGCCCGGCAGTGCGTTGCCTGCCGGGCCTACAAAAACAGCGACCTGTAGGCCGGGTAAGCTCAGCGCCATCCGGCATTTCCGTCGCAGCGTAAGGTTGGCAATTGCAGCACAGGAGGGCATATGACCTGGTTCATAGACCGGCGCCTGAACGGAAAGAATAAAAGTGCGGTGAATCGCCAGCGCTTTTTGCGCCGTTATAAGGCGCAGATTAAACAGTCCATCTCCGAGGCGATCAATAAGCGTTCAGTGACGGATATTGACAGCGGAGAATCCGTTTCTATCCCGACGGATGATATCAACGAACCGATGTTTCATCAGGGACGCGGGGGGCTGCGTAACCGCGTCCATCCGGGAAACGACCACTTTGTACAGAATGACCGCATCGAGCGTCCTCAGGGCGGCGGCGGCGGTGGCGGGAGCGGTCAAGGGCAGGCCAGCGCCGACGGCGAAGGCCAGGATGGTTTTGTCTTTCAAATATCGAAAGATGAGTATCTGGATCTGCTGTTTGAGGATCTCGCCCTACCGAACCTGAAGAAAAACCAGCAGCGCCAGCTCACCGAATTTAAAACTCACCGGGCTGGCTTTACCGCCAACGGCGTGCCGGCCAATATCAGCGTGGTGCGATCCCTGCAAAACTCGCTGGCGCGACGTACGGCGATGACGGCGGGCAAGCGTCGCGAACTACGGGCGCTTGAGGAGGATCTGGACACCATAGCCAAAAGCGAACCGGCGCAGCTGCTGGAAGAGGAGCGTTTACGTCGGGAAATCGCCGAGCTGCGGGCAAAAATCGAACGCGTGCCTTTTATCGATACCTTTGACCTGCGCTATAAGAATTACGAAAAACGCCCGGAGCCGTCCAGTCAGGCGGTTATGTTCTGTCTTATGGATGTCTCGGGTTCGATGGATCAGGTCACCAAGGATATGGCCAAACGATTTTATATCCTGCTGTATCTGTTCCTCAGCCGGACCTATAAGAACGTTGAGGTCGTCTATATTCGCCACCATACGCAGGCCAAAGAGGTGGACGAGCACGAGTTTTTCTACTCCCAGGAAACCGGCGGCACTATCGTCTCGAGCGCCCTGAAGCTCATGGATGAGGTTGTTAAAGCACGGTACGATCCGTCGCAATGGAATATCTATGCCGCGCAGGCCTCGGACGGCGACAACTGGGCGGATGATTCACCGTTGTGCCATGAACTGCTGGCTAAAAATATTCTGCCGGTGGTGCGTTACTACAGCTATATAGAAATAACCCGCCGCGCGCACCAGACGCTGTGGCGCGAATATGAGCATCTGCAGGAAACCTTTGAGAACTTTGCGATGCAGCACATTCGCGATCAGGAGGATATCTATCCGGTGTTCCGCGAACTGTTCCACAAGCAGGGTTCCGAGGCCAGAAACTAGCCAATAAAAACAGTCAGTTACATTAAGATCCTGACTGTTTTCCTTGAAGGCTGGCCGTTGAGTTTTTGCGCTTCAATTCAAATAATGACGTCTGAATAAGCCTCAATCAGTGCCTGACTGGAAGCGACTGCCACTATGCGTCTGACCGCCCACCTCTACGTTCGTCTGCCCCTGCTGATTTCAATCGTTCTGGGCGTTGTCTGTTTTTTCTTGCTTCCGACACAGCTCGGGACCTTGCAAAGAGTGCTGATCGGCTGGAATACGCTGGCATGGCCTTATCTGATTTTTATCTGGATCCGCATGTTGATTACTGATGTATCGGGCATTCAGCGCATTGCCCGGTTACAGGACCAAAGCGCGATGCTCGTGCTAACGATAGTCATTGTGGCCTGTGCGGCCAGCATCGTCGCCATTTTAAGCGAACTCAATGCGTTGAAAGAGCTCTCCGGCACGCCGCGCGTGGTCCATCTCCTGTTGACGGTGACAACCCTCATTGTCTCCTGGGCCCTCGTGCCCAGCTCTTTCGCTATGCACTATGCCCATCAGCACTATCTGCATCGGACGCAGGAGGTCACCCCGATGATATTTCCTGAAAAGCCGGAGGAGCCTGGATACTGGGATTTCCTGTACTACGCGTTTACGATTGCGGTGGCCGCACAAACCGCCGATGTGGCCACCGGGACAACCGGGATCCGGCAAATCACGCTGCTACAATCGGTTATCTCCTTCGTGTTCAATCTCGCAATACTGGGTCTGTCGGTCAACGTCGGCGCAGGTCTGCTGAATTAGTCTCTCCGAATCCGTTTCAACTGGCGCAGCAAGAAAGCCGGCTGTCGTTCCAACATGACGCGACGAAGGTTGCCCTTCCCCCCGCCCCTCCTTCTCCCGACCGGTTCCTTAGGGTCAGCATTGCCGTTTAAAACGCTTATTTTTGTGCGCTAGTCCACAATTTAATATTCCGCAAGGGCAATATTTACTTTTAAATAAATGTGCTGTTTTAGAGCCAGAGGTTACACCATACACTATGCCTGAACGTGCAATGCTGCCTGAAAAATTAATATTCTTTTATAGCAATTAAAATATTTTACATTTTAACCGCCACCAGCCGCGGCTGAGATTTAATAATTAAATCCCGTGCAATTTGTTACGGAACTTATATTTTAAAACACCAGGAATTAATTAATGAAAAAATCTTTATTACCCCTTGCCATTGCGTCGTCACTTTCAATGGTGTCCACAGCCGTATTAGCAGATGATAAAACAGATGCCCCATCCAAAACCGTCACCGCCACCGACACCTTGGCTGGCATTGATTTTTATGGGTATTTCCGTTCAGGCATGGGGGCCAGTGACGGCGGTGGTTCGATGAAAGACGCAACCGGCGGCAGCTTCGAGAAAAATAAACTCGGTCGTCTGGGTAATGAATTTGACACCTACGCGGAAGTTGGTTTTGGTAAAGAATTATATCGTTCAGGAAGCCAGTCTGTATATATCCAGACGATGATCAATATGTACGACGGCGACACCAACAGCAGCCACGAAAATAAGTTTGGCTGGGAAAACATGAATATCCAGTTCCGTAATTTTATGGGCCTGGATGAAACAACCTGGGCGGGTATCCGCCAGTATAATAAATACAGCATTGACGCTAACGACTACGATTTCTGGAACCATACCAACGTCGGCGGCGGTATTGAAAAAATGAGTCTCGGTCAGGGAAAACTTTCTGTCGCCTTCTTACATCGCGATATTGATGAAGATCTTTCAGCCTTCGCCGAAGGCGAAGTGGACGCCCAGCAGCTGATCGATTCCAATCAACTTGAACTGATGTATGACAGCCAGCCTCTGTGGGATGGCGCAACGCTGGCGGTGGGTTATAAATACCTGCACGCAGATGCCAACGATGAGCAAGTAGAGCGAGCCAACCACGATTATGTCGATGGCCAAACCGCGATGGTGGTGTTGAAGCAGCAGATCTTCGACAAAGGCGTTAACAATACGGTTATTCAGTATTATGGCAAAGGCTCCGCCCTGCAAGGCGTGACCTTTGGTGCTGCGGACACGCTCAATGGCACGGTTAAAGAGGGTGAAGGTTGGGCACTGCGTAACTACGGCACTATCCCGGTTGCCGCGGACTGGGATGTCAGCCATGCGCTGAACTATGCTGCCGCCAACGATGTTGAGCTGTGGAATGGTGATAAAGGCGATGCGTCAACGGCGTCCGTCAGCGCGAAAGTGACCTATCACTGGTCTGATTACACCCGGACTTACCTTGAAATGGGTTATTTCGACGACAAGAAAACGGTTAACGGGACTGACTACGATCGCAGCGGGGCAAAATACACCCTTGCGCAGGCGCTGTCCTACGGTCGCGATAAGCCAGAATTGCGTGTATTCGTCAGCCATTACGATAGCGACCGGGATAACTGGACGGATGCCAGCGAATCGTCCTTCAACAATGGTCTCGACAACGACACCTGGGCTGTGGGTATTCAGGCTAACGTCTTCTGGTAATAATGGACTGTCCGCTGCGGGCGACTGGCATAAGCTGCCCGCAGTCGGCAAACCGGCGCAGGATTCTGTCTGAGTGAATACGCCGGGCAGCACGGTCGCGGAGATAGCCGGATCGGAATCCACGCAAAGAGGCGCGTGGCAGGGCTGCTCAGACAGCCCTGAACCCGCAGGGAAGATAGCTGATTTTATGACTTCTTATTGAGCATCGATTTTAAATCCGCAAAGGGGTTATAGGTTGCGGCGGCCACATCTTTTTGCGCATCCTCCCCCGCCACCACTCGCGTCCCGTACTGGTCAGCCTCGGTGTATTTGGAGTGCTCATGATCGTGGCAGTACAGACACAATAACTCCCAGTTACTGCCATCTTCCGGATTATTGGTATGATCGTGATCGATATGGTGAACCGTTAATTCACGCAGGTTGGAATAGACAAACTCCCGCGAGCAGCGCCCACATATCCACGGATAGATTTTTAATGCTTTTTCACGATAGCCGCTTTCCAGCCGGGCATAGTTTTTAGGGATCAGAGCCATTGGAGATGTTACCTGTTACAAAGAGATAATGGGTTAGATAGTACCCCCAATCTGCTCCGCAAGGGAACAGAAGGTCTGATGAAAGCGCAACAGGATATGGCGTATGACGGGTAATCCCTGCGGCGCAAATCCCCCTTGTCGCTCCTGCTAGCGCGCTGGCTGAGCGGAAATCTGACGCATAAAGACGCATAAAAAAGCCAGCGATCTTGTATCGCTGGCCACAGGATGACGCCCTGCTGCCGGACTGACTCTTTACCGGCAGCGACGATTATCGATCGTTCAGACAATCCCGCGCGGGCTCTTTTGCCAGCACGCCGCCTTCAATCTCACGCATAATCAGACTGGCCAGATTCTCCATTTGATGGACCTTGCCGCATTTGACAATGATCTGCCGCGCGTTGTCATATCCCGGCGCCCACAATCGGTTGTTCATGCGCACATCTTTATAGACAGCCACCAGCGGTTTTCTCCACGCCGCCGCCATATGCACCACCGAGGTATCCGGTGAGATAATCAGATCGGCCTCGGCAATCAGCGCCATGGCGTGATGCAGCGTTTTGAAGGGGTTAATGCTCACCTTTTCTGGCAGCGGGAGTCGGATCTCATTGCGGTGATCGAGCAAAATAATCTGTACATCGGGATAAGCCTCCTGCAGTTTGCCGATCAGGGATGACAACTGCGCCTGCGACAGACTGCGGTCCGGATGCCCGGCAAAAATATTAATGATGACTTTTCGCCCGACAAGCCCCGCCAGATACTGCCGGGTTTGCTGATAAATATCCTCTGGAATATGGAGGTCATAGCGTTCCAGATGTTTTTTATCCAGATTCAGATGCTCGGCGATAAACGTATAGGTTTGGCTGACATGCCAGTTTTCACAATCAAAATCAAAGGATTTTGAATAATGATTAATCGATGCCCATTTATTAAACCCCAGAACCGATTTTGCTTTTATTTGTCGCAATAACAGCATCCGGTGTATGGGCATATCGAATAAAGAGGGATCGATAACAATGTCATACTTATTATTCGCAAGCTCATTAATAACGGACTCAGGAACATTATGGGTAAATTTACGCAGGAAATCACCGGAGGCTACATTCTCAGCCTCATAGATCCGACGAATGCCCGGATGATACCGCATCACCTGGCTATTCGATTTTGTCAGCAGGAAATCCACGATAAACCCAGACTGATGAAGGCACTTAACCAATGCGGAATCGACAACCACATCCCCGATAGCGCCTTCATTGCGCATCAGCAGCACCGTTTTTGCCGATGATAAATCCAGCTCAGACCGCGCAGGGCTATCCCACAGCGTTTTTGCAATATAAACACGTAAGGCGTTACGCACTCTTTTTGTAAAATAATTACGGCGTCTGTTAAGTTCCCTTATTTTTTTAAACTTCTTTGGGGATACCCGCACCGCTGTGTTGTCCATCATCATATCCTCGTAACCACAATTAACCGCACCACTATCGATTTTGTTAAGGACTCAATAAAATGAGAAAAGTTCTATTGCTTAATAAATTCTTTCCATTTTGTTGGGATCGGTGCTTTGGCCAGCGATAAATTGAAGAGAAATTGCCTAAATTATGAATTAAATGCGAATAATCCGATGAGAAATACGAATTGACCCTCACCGCTCGCGGAGATATTCATCGTTACGCATCATGTCGTCTGTCTCTCTCCTCGGTCGAACATTCACCGCGCAAGAAATCAGCAGCAAAATGCCCCCTCAGGTTCCGTTGGTTCTCATCTGGTGTGAAGACGATTATGCTGACGACTTTGTCATGATGGAAAGAGTGAGATGAACATGCCGGAAAAACGCAACACCCACCGTCAGCTGCTCGCGCTGCTTGAACAGCACCAGGCCCACTATCGCGTCGTGGAACATGAGGCCGTGGGGAAATGTGAGGCCGTGTCGGAAATTCGCGGTACCGCTTTGGGCCAGGGGGCAAAAGCGCTGGTCTGTAAAGTCAAAGGGAACGGCGTGAACCAGCATGTCCTGGCGATCCTCGCCGCCGACCAACAGGCGGACCTGTCACGCCTGGCGCAGCATATCGGCGGCAGCAAGGCATCGCTGGCCAGTCCGGCGGAAGTCGATACGCTCACCGCCTGCGTTTTTGGCGCCATCCCACCGTTCAGCTTTCACCCGGATTTGCGGCTGATTGCCGATCCGCTGCTGTTCGATCGCTACCCTGAGATTGCCTTTAACGCCGGCCAGCTGGATAAATCCATTATCCTGAACACCGAGGATTATCTGCGCATTGCCCGGCCGGAGCTGGTCGCCTTTCGCCGCGAAAGCTGAGAGGTGATGGCTCACCGCCACGCCAAATTGTGCAGATGCCTGGAAACGCGGTCACTGGTCAAAAAAAGCCTGTCTATTCACGCTATTACGCGTAGAGTAGACAGGCTTATTATTTTGGCAAGGATCTCCCGTCATGTTCGATACAACCCTGTTTATTCTGCTCGGGCTGGCCGCGCTGGGTTTTATCAGCCATAACACCACCGTGGCTATTTCTATCCTCGTTTTAATCATCGTTCGCGTCACACCGCTCAACATCTTTTTCCCGTGGATTGAAAAACAGGGGCTGACGATCGGTATTATCATTCTGACCATTGGCGTAATGGCTCCCATTGCCAGCGGCACGCTGCCGCCGTCGACGCTGCTGCACTCGTTCGTCAACTGGAAGTCGCTGCTGGCGATTGCCGTGGGCGTATTCGTCTCGTGGCTGGGCGGACGCGGCGTGGCGCTGATGGGCTCGCAGCCGCAGCTGGTCGCCGGACTGCTGGTCGGCACGGTCCTTGGCGTAGCGCTGTTCCGCGGCGTACCGGTTGGCCCGCTGATCGCCGCCGGCATTATTTCGCTGTTTATCGGTAAGTCGTAACCAGACTCGCCAGGTAGCGCCCTGGCGTCTGGCCCAGCCCCTTTTTAAACATCGTAATAAACGCGGTCGTCGAGTCATATCCCAGCGTTTGCGCGGTCTGCTGGACCGTTTGCCCGCGAATCAACATCTGCAGGGCCAGGATCAGCTGCAGCTGGTGTCGCCAGCGGCGAAAGCTCAGTCCGGTCTCGCGCACCACCAGCCGCGCCAGATTCCGTTCGCTCATCGCGAATTCTGCCGCCCACTGCGCCAGCGTCTGCCAGCGGGCCGGATCAACCGCCATGAAATCCGCCATCTGGCGAATCTTCGGATGTGGCGAAACCGGCAGCTGCAGATGTTCCTGCGGCTGTCGCGGGAGCTCATCGAACAGCACCTGCACCAGCCGTTGCGTTGTCGGATGGGCAAACGCCTCCCCGTGACGTCCGGCAAGGGTCAGGATAAGCTCGCGCACCAGAGGCGAAATTTTTAAGGTACAACAGTGCGCCGGCATTGGCGCAGCATCCGGTTCAATAAACAGAAAACTGATTTGCGCCCCCGGCGTGGCGCGGTTGCTGTGGGGCATCTGACCCGGTACCCACACCGCATACTGCGGCGGCACCATCCACATCGCGTTCTCCACCTCGCAGGTCAGCGCCCCATGCAAGGCGAGGATCAGCTGGCCTTTGCGGTGCTGATGGCGCGGGATGAACTGCTCGTCTTCCACCACCTGAATACGAAACGCGAGGGCCGATTCATGGCCGCTGTCCGGATCGTAGCCATCCAGGCCAAGTCCTATCATGATTTTGTCCGATATTAGCGATAATCTGTCATTTTAGCTTGATTTAAACCATCGGCAAACGCGCTATTGTAGCCGCCCTGTTTACTCGTCAGAGATTGCCATGAGTTCTGTTTTGCCTTCTACCGGCCGCCGTCATCTGCTGCTGATTGCCGGGATTTTATTCATTGCCTCCACGCTACGCGTGACTTTTACCGGCGCAGCCCCGCTGCTCGACGCCATTCGCGCTGACTATGGTCTCTCCACCGCACAAACCGGGATGCTCACCACATTGCCGCTGCTGGCCTTTGGCCTGGTATCACCGCTGGCGGCAGGCGTCGGTCGCCGGCTGGGCATTGAGCGCAGCCTGCTGGTGGCGCTAGTCCTTATTTGTCTGGGTATCGGACTGCGTTCGCTTCCTTCCACCGCCTTGCTGTTCGGCGGTACGGCGATCATCGGCTGCGGAATTGCGCTCGGTAACGTTCTGCTGCCGGGTCTGATCAAACGCGACTTCTCACAGCATGTTGCCAGGATGACCGGGGCCTACTCGATCACTATGGGCGGAGCGGCCGCGCTGGGTTCAGCCATGGTGGTGCCGCTGGCGCTGGCGGGTTTCGGCTGGCACGGCGCACTCTTGATGTTAATGGTCTTTCCGCTGCTGGCACTGCTGGTATGGTTGCCGCAAACGCGCAAGACCGCAACCGCGCCGCTCACCGGTTCCGGCGCCATGCACAATCGCGGAATCTGGCGCTCCGCGCTCGCCTGGCAGGTCACCCTGTTCCTCGGCATCAACTCGCTGGTCTATTACGTTATTATTGGCTGGCTGCCGGCCATTCTGCAGAGCCTTGGCTACAGCGAAGCGCAGGCGGGCTCTCTGCATGGTTTGCTCCAGCTGGCCACCGCCGCCCCCGGGCTGGCAATTCCGCTGATTCTTCATCGCCTTAAAGACCAGCGCGCCATCGCGATCATTGTGGCGCTGATGTGCGCCATCAGCGCCTGCGGACTGTGGTTCTGGCCGGGACAGGCGGTAGTCTGGACGCTAATCTTTGGTTTCGGTTCGGGGGCAACCATGATTCTGGGGTTGACGTTTATCGGCCTGCGCGCAAACTCTGCGCATCAGGCAGCGGCTTTGTCGGGGATGGCGCAGACCATCGGATATCTGCTGGCCGCCTGCGGACCACCGCTCATGGGGAAAATTCATGATGCCAACGGCGACTGGCAGATCCCGCTTCTCGCCGTGGCGCTGATTTCAGTCGTTATGGCCCTGTTCGGCGCGCTGGCCGGTCGCGACCGGGAGATAAACGGATAGCGCTTTGATAAGCCGCCATTACGATGGCGGCAATATTTTCCTGCTCACCCGCGCGTCCGGGGCGGCACCGGCAATGCGAACTGAATCCTGGAAGATTAACCGGCGGTGAGTTTATTGGTTTGCGGCATGTAAAAACGCCTGCACCAGCGGTGCGGGACGCCCTTCCAGGGCATGACGTTCATGCTGGAACAAGGTCGCCACAAAAAACGGATGCGTGACCAGCTCCACCGCGCGAATCTCCCCCTCTTCATCCCATCCGGTTACCCGCAGCTCTCCCTGCTCAAGTTCACGGGCAAAGCTGTCGGCGATACCATAGTTGCAGTGGTAGCCCTCTTCAATATGATCGCGGCCATACGCACGGGCTATCAGGGTATGAGCGCGCAGCTCAATGGTGTCCGACTTTTCAACCAGCGAACAGCTTAGCGGCGCTATCACCATCCGTCCTTCGGTATCGGTTTCAGCATGTGCCGCATCCTGCCAGCCCATCACGTTACGCGCATATTCGATTATCGCGTGCTGAAAACCACCGCAGGTTCCGAGGAAAGGCACGCTGTTTTCGCGCGCGTAGCGAATGGCGGTAAATGCGCCTTCGGCATTTTCATACGGGCTGGCGGGCACCACCCAGATAGCATCGTAATCCACCAACGCGTCGGCATGGTGAATATCACGAGTTGCCAGCCAGTCATAGCGCACGGGCAGTTCCAGCACGGCGGCGGCATCGTCGATAGCCAGGGGGATAGCTTTATGGGCAATCACGTCAGGATTGTAGTCGCCAACCAGGGCAATACGCAGGGGGGTGTTCATAGCAGGATCCTTATGTCAGAGCGATTTTCGGGCAACACAAGGAGCCTCAGATTAGCGATCTCCGTCGCGGAACACAACCCCTGTTTTCACCGCGCCAGAAGGTCCTTCGCGCTTTTGGATTGCTTTGTAGGCGGGTAATTTCCGCGCGCAGGCGCTATTGTATAGCGCAGAGAAACAATGATGGACCGCCTATGAAAAGCAAAATTTTAGTCAGCGCCTGCCTGATGGGGTTTCAGGTTCGCTATAATGGCAGCCAAAAAGCGCAGCTTGCCGACGCGCTGGCACGTTGGCAGCGCGACGGTCGGCTGGTGATTCATTGCCCGGAGCTCGCCGCCGGGCTGCCGGTCCCCCGACTCCCGGCCGAAATCCTTCACGCCCAGGGCACGGATGTCATGCAGGACCGCGCGCGTATCGTTGAGAGCGACGGTCAGGACGTCACTCCGCACTATCAGCTGGCCGCATGGCTGGCCCTGCGCACCGCACAGGAAGCCGGCTGTAAGGCCGCGTTGTTAACCGACGGCAGCCCGACCTGCGGCAGCCAGTTTATCTACGACGGGACGTTCAGCGGGCAGCGAAAGCCGGGGTCAGGCGTGGCGGCGGCGCTGCTGCGTGAACACGGCATCGCCGTTTTTTCCGACCGACAGCTACCCCAACTCCTCGCCTGGATGCAACAGAGAGAAAATAGCGATGATTCACTGTAAACGCGTTTATGATCCGGCAGAGCCCGGCGACGGTTACCGCGTTCTGGTTGACCGACTCTGGCCGCGCGGTATGAAAAAAGAGGCTTTGCGCTACGATGAATGGTGCAAATCGCTCTCGCCCTCTTCGGCGCTACGTAAAGCGTTCCACGGCGAGGCGATCGATTTTGCCAGCTTCAGTCAACAGTATCGCGAAGAACTCGACGCCCGGCGCGACGAAGGATTGCGTCTCGCCGGGCTGGCTCGCCAACAGCCATTAACCTTGCTGTATGCCGCCAAAGATACCCGGCAAAACCATGCGCTGGTGCTGGCTGAGTGGCTGGAAAACCTGTCTGCCGGCGAGGCTACGCCTTAGCGGGGTGATCCCGGCGCCACAGCTCCCATTCATCGAGGGTTTCCCCGCCGGGCAGCTTACAGTCGCTGCGCACGCCCTGCGGCGTCTGAACCGGTATCAACTTACCGCCCTTCTGACCGCAGTAAACCGAGGCCGGGTTCGCCATGCCGATAGACTTCGGCGGCGGCGGCGCATCCTGCGGCTGCGGCTGCTTCGCGCAGCCGGCCAGGGCCAGCGGCAGCAGCATTATCATCCACTTCATTTCTGCTCCTTCTTTGCACAGAGCACGTATTTGCCCTGATTCTTCATGGTTTCTCCATTTTAACTACACTTTTGCCGCGTAGAGTAGCGCTTGTTCTCGAACTGACCAGAGAACAGATCATTCCATAATCAATGAGTTTTCCCCGTCGCCCCCGACGGGGCTTTTTTTTGGGCGTTAACAAAATGAAATAAAAGGATTTGTTTCAGAAAATGTCCACATATCGACCACATTGACCACATTTACAAGAATAGCCCCCTTCCCAGGGGGCTATTTTTATACCGCAAGACTAAGTTGATTGTTCCCGTAATGAGAAGCCGGGAAAGCGTCGCTGGGGATAAAGCCTGGCGGCAAAGGGTCTGTGCTGGTTGAGCGCTTTGTTACCCTGCGCTCTACGGTGTTCAGCGTCGTGAATGACTCGCTGCATTCAAGATTCTGGCACTGATGATATTGCCGGATGGTGAACTCGCTTAACCGGCGGCTGGTGCGGGTGCGGGCATTTGCGCCGCAGTAGGGACAAACAAACATGATGATCTCCCATAGGGAGTTGAACTCACGCCTATTATGGCCGCTACTGTTCAGTTTCTGCAATCCAGTCGCTTATTTTCGCCTCAAGCTCCATTTGCGTGGTAAATCCGGTATCACCGATCACATGTTCCGCTCTGGCAATAATCCAGTCCTGAGAATCAATTTCTGACTTAAAGCCCGACACGTTCAGATGCATACCCGGATATAAATCGGCGCGGCCGCGCGCCAGGGTTATAGAGAACCGTGCGGCCCCTTTCTGAAGTTGTATCCATTTCGCCGCAGCGGCGCGCCTGGCCGCCGTTTCGTTCTGATAGGTTTTACGCAAAACGTACACATTGCCTTCAGCGCCTTCCATGTAATCCCCCTCGGGGCGGCTGCTTTTCTCCTCCGTTTTTTTTCGGGCAGTATTTGTTTTGCGCTTAGTGATCTTGACCGGTTTTTTCTTGCCGAAATTAAGATCCAGCCAGTACGCCCGCACGCCAGTGTAAGCATCGCGATCGGCAATGCGGAACCTGTGGCGATCTCCGCTGGCACGGGTAATTTCAGCCGATGGCAGCGCCCTACCGGATGCACTGACGCCGCCCCCAGGCAGGATAAACAGCAGACAGCCATTTTTCACGGTGGCGATGGCCCCCAGCATCTCCGCCATGCGCGTTAAAAACGACATGTCGCTCTCTTCGGTCTGATCCGCATGGTCGATCTCAATGTCGATCAGGGCCTCGCTAATCATTGGCGTCAGGTCATAACGCCGGGCAATGGCCGACACCACCCGCTCTACCGTCACGTCATGCCAGGACACCTCCCGTCTGACGTTCATCTCTTCGCGAAAATCAGCGCTGTGCGCGGTGATGTCAATAACATCCGGCGGCCCGCTATGTCCCACCTCATCAACGGTGTAGAGACCTTTGTAGATCAGCGCCTCTCCCAGCCAGCCGATTGACACCGCCAGCTCCGCACCACGTGGGGGTAAATCCGTTACGCCGTCGGAGTCATCCACTGAAAGGGTTAACTGGTCAGCATCAAAACCGTTGTTATCTGTAACGGATAGCGAAGTGATGCGGTCAGCCAGTTCGGTGAGCACAACCCCACCCAGGGTAATACTAAAATCCGGCTTCTTAACGACGTCACTTAATTTTTCTAAGTACGCTTCGGCTGCTGTTGTCAGTGTGTCTGCTATCGACATAACTCCCCCGTTTTTTGCTGATGATTCCACGCCTGCGCGCGGGGCTGAATCCCTTTTTGTTGTCAGCGAACGGGCAGACCGGCAACCAGGCGACGCCGGCAGACTTAACGATGAATATTGCCCTGAACTCAAAGCGCAACATGATGGTGAACTTATGTCTGAAACTCGTTTTCACGGCGTCCGCTCTCGCGAAAATACCGACCTACAGCAGGCAATCAATGACATTGATTCCAGCGTGATCGGTATTGTCGCGGTTGCTGATGACGCCGATCCGGAAACCTTCCCGCTCAATACGCCGGTTCTGCTGACTCGGGTGCGTAATGTGCTCGGCAAAGCGGGTAAAACCGGGTCGCTATATAAAACCCTCAAAGCCATTTCCGACCAGTGCAGCCCGCGTGTTGTGATTGTCCGGGTGGAAGAAGCTTCCGGTAACGGAGCCAGCCAGTCTCAGGCCATTATTGGCGGGACAGATGGCGACAACTACACGGGAATGTATGCCCTGCTGACAGCGGAAGCCAAAACCGGCTATCGTCCGCGCATTCTGGCGGTGCCGGACTACGACACCGAGGAAGTGACGTCACAGCTTTGCGTAATTGCCCAGAACCTGCGGGCTTTTGTTTATGCCGGTTGCAACGGATGCGCGACCATGGCGGAGGCTATCGCTTATCGCAAAACCTTCGCTTACCGCGAGCTGATGCTGATCTGGCCGGACTTCATTGCTTACAACCCCCTGACGGATGATAACGAAACGTTCCCTGCTCCGGCTTATGCATGCGGACTACGTGCCGCCATCGATAACAGCCAGGGCTGGCACAAATCGCTGTCTAACGTTGTGGTGAATAATGTTCTGGGTATTTCGAAAGATGTTTTCTGGGCGCTACAGGCAGAAGACAGCGACGCGAACGAGCTTAACAACAACGAAATCACAACGCTTATCAAGCGCGACGGTTTCCGTTTCTGGGGTAACCGCACCACGGACACCGAAACCTACACTTTTGAGGTGTTTACCCGTACCGCGCAGATCCTGGCGGACAGCATTGCAGAGGCGCAATTTACCTCTGTTGACAGCCCACTCACTCCGGCCAACGTGAAAGATGTGGTAAGCGGCATCCGCTCTGCTCTCAGTAAAAAAGTCACTGCCGGCCAGCTTATCGGCGCTGACTGCTGGTATGACACGCTGGACAATGGCACCACGGATTTGCGCCAGGGAAAGCTGATTGTGCGCTATAGCTACAGCCCGGTCCCGCCGCTGGAAGATCTGACGCTCTACCAGACCTTTACCGATGATTTTTACGAACCGGCGTTCGCGTCGCTCGGGGGTGAATAATGGCTGTTCCTCACAAACTGCGGCTTTTTAGCTGCTTCGTTAACGGCGATAACTATCTGGGAAAGGTGACCTCCTTCACCCGGCCCAAACTGTCACGAAAGGTAGAGGACTATCAGGGCGGTGGCATGCTGGGTGCGGTCGGGGTTGATCTCGGCCTTGATGCTGGAGCACTGGATTCCACCGTTGTTTTTGGCGGCGTCATTAAGGCTCTGTTTCTCGAATACGGGGCAGAAATTGACGGCACGCGACTGCGCTTTGCGGGTGAATATTTCACTGATGGAGAAAGCCAGCTTGTCGAGGTGGAGCTGCGCGGGCGATTTACTGAACTCGACGGCGGAGATTCAAAACAGGGGGAAGATACGGAGGAAAGCTACACCTTTAAATCCACCTACTACAAATTCTCCATTGATGATCAGCCCATTATCGAAATCGACCTGCTGAACTTCATCTACAAAAAGAACGGTCAGAACATGTTCCCGGACCGCATCACTTCCGCCCTTGGCATGGGCAATTAATCACCTTTCAGAGGGTGGCAAAGATGCCGCCCGGAGATTTTTAACATGGTTAAAAAAACTAAAAACCTGTTCACGCTTATGCAGCCAGTAGTTCGTAAAGACAGTGAGATCGGTCAGGTGGAAATCACCAGCGCCATCAGTCAGGCCGGATCGTTGCGCGGCCTGAATCTTATCCGGGTTGCCAACATGGATGCAGACTCCATCGCAACATTGTTGACGCGAGTCACCGCGCCTGCGCTGACACAAAAAGAAATCAACGAGATGCACACTCTGGACTTTATCGGGCTGGCAGAGCTGCTGGTCCCTTTCTTGAATCCGCCGGAGCCTGGAGCGTCGAACGGGGCGGAGACGGAGAGCGAGTAATTACCGTTGCGTTTGACCAGATTGACGATTTGGTTGCTGATATTGCCGTTATTTTTAACTGGCCGCCCTCTGAAATTTTCGGCATGGATCTTGGCGAGGTGATAGCCTGGCGCAAGCGGGCGGCGCTTCGAAGTGGTGCCAGTGATGAAGAGTCTTGATATCCGCGTCGCGTTCAGCGCGATCGACAGGTTTACCCGCCCCGTTAATGCAGCCCGCCAGAGCGCGGGCGGCCTTTCCGACTCCCTCAGAAAAACACAATCCACCCTGAAAGGACTCGATAAGAGCAGTGCCACTTTTCAGCGAATGACCGCTGCCGTCGGCAAAACCGATCGTTCAATCTCACGAGTCCGTAACCGGTTTGATGGCTTGTCAGAAGCACAACGTAAAAACGGGACGCTGACAGAAAAACAGCAGGTACTGATGACCCGGCTGGGTGAACGCCTCGACCGACTGACTGCAAAACGCGTGACGGAAGTTGCTCGCCTTCGAGAAAGCGCATCGGCGTTACGTCAGCATGGCGTGATGCTCTCCGGCAGCAGTGCCACTATCGGTAACGCGATACGCCGTACCGATCAGCTCAGTCAGTCGCTTGAACGGGAAAAGCGCCAGCTGGCTGCGGTGACTCAGGCCCGAAAACGTTATGAGGGCGCACAGCAGATGGCCGGAAAGTTGCGCTCTGGCGGTGCTATAGCATTAGGTACAGCAACCGCTGCCGGGTACGGCGCCGGACGCTTCCTGTCGCCTGCGGTTGGTTTTGATGAGGAAATGTCAAACGTTCAGGCGCTGACGCGGCTCGATAAAAGTGATTCACAGCTGTCCTCCCTGCGTACTCAGGCAAAAAAACTCGGCGCTGAAACCGCCTTCACCACGCGCGACGCCGCCAGCGGCCAGGCCTTTCTGGCAATGGCGGGCTTCACGCCTGATGCTATCCGTGCCGCCCTGCCAGGTGTGCTCAATATGGCACTGGCGGGCAGCATGGAATTGGGTGAAACGGCAGACATCGGCTCAAATATTCTTTCACAGTTCGCCCTCGACGCCGGGGAAATGGACCGCGTCAGCGATGTGCTGACAGGCACATTTACCCGTACCAACACCACGCTTAGCAGCCTCGGCGAAACAATGAAAGTTGTCGGGCCGGTAGCGGCAGGACTTGGGATTAGCCTGGAAGAAGCCGCGGCGATGACCGGCACACTGGCGCGGGTGGGTATCCGTGGCAGCGAGGCCGGGACGGCAATGCGTCGCTCACTCTCCCGACTGGCCTCCCCTACTACGGCAGCAAAGAGAGCGCTTAAAGAGCTGGGTGTAGAAACCGCCGACGCAAGCGGGAAGATGCGTCGCCCGTTCGATATTCTTCTCGATCTACAAAAGCGTGTCTCCCGTTTCGGTGATGTGGACCAGGTTTCCTTTTTCAAAGACATCGCCGGTGAGGAAGGTTTTACCGGCCTTCAGTCTCTGGTCAAAGGCGCAGGTGATGGCTACCTTCAGTCACTCTATGAACAAATCGCTGAAGCCCATAAAAACCAGGAGGCGCTCGCCGTCGCTAACAAGAAGAAAGACAACCTTGGCGGCGATTTAAAGGAGCTGGACAGCGCCTGGGAGGCGTTTCGCATTTCTGTGGCTGAGACAGTGGACGGCCCATTGCGCAGACTGACACAGGGGCTTAGCCGGGTTATTAGCAGCATTCAAAGCTGGGTAGAAGAAAACCCCCGACTTTCACGAACGTTGTTACTTGCCGGTGGTACCGCTCTGGCACTGACCGCAGTAATTGGCGGTATGTCATTAGCTGCTGGTCTTCTTATAGGGCCGCTTGCAAAGCTCAGGCTGGGGTTTGCGCTGCTGTCGGGTGGAAGTGGCATTGGCGGGGTCGTTTCGGCGTTCCGATTGCTGACCACGGTGGGCGGCAGCTCTCTGGCAAACATTAGCGGATGGGGTGCTTTACTCGGCGGTCTGGCTGGACGCGCCAGCGTATTAACCAGATTGATGGTACCACTGCGCGGCGCGTTACTTGGTGCCTTTACATCTCCGGGGACGGTGATAAACGCCCTGTCAAAAGGCGTTGGCGGGCTGGTGCTGCGGCTAACCGGGATCCCTGCTCTGCTCGGTATTGTGAAAGGTGGAATTACGACTCTGGGCGGTGGATTGTCATTGCTGTTGAGCCCAATCGGTTTACTGGGTGCTGCGTTTGTGGCGGCTGGGGTACTGATCTGGAAATACTGGGGACCGATTAAAGCCTTCTTTAATGGTTTTTTTACCGGCGTGATCCAAGGACTGGCGCCCGTACGAGCTGCATTTTCCAGGCTGTCTCCCGTATTCGGTGTCATTGGAGACGGTGTCAAAAAAATCTGGGACTGGTTCAGGAAATTACTGACCCCTGTTGAAGAAAGTCGCGAGGCGCTGAACAAATGCGCCAGCGCCGGGCAGACCTTTGGAGAGGTTCTGGGTGCTGCCCTTAGCGTACTGCTTTGGCCACTTCAGAAATTAATGGAAGGCGTTGGTTGGCTGCTGGAAAAACTCGATCTCATCCCCGATGGCATTGAAAGAGCCAGGTTGGAAGCGGCAAGGCTCAGGGCTATTCCGGTCATGTGGGAATGGGATGAAAAATCCGGGCGCATGGTTAAAAGGGAGTGGCAATGGTCATCTGAAAAGCCTGCAAGCAAAGGCAGCGCCCCGCCGCCCAATGTGCTCGGGGGCAACTCTGGAACAGAGCGGCGGCTGGGCCAAATCGCGGATAACACCAAAGGCCTTTTAGATGAGGAAAAGCGCAAACGTATCGGGCCGGGTGACATTGTATTTAAAAATCTCCCTCCAGCCTTTGCTGTGCGTGGTGAATGGCAGCAGTCGAAGCTTGTCCGCCAGTCTGTCAGCGCTCGCCCGGTTATTGCCGCTGGCGAACCATTGATAAAACATACGCAGGCATGGCAACCGGTACGCCGAAATCAAAGCACCCACACGGCGGCTGCGGCTTCAGGTTATAGTTTTTCCGGTGATATTCATGTTCATCTGCATGACATTCAGAGCAGCAATCCGCGCGAACTAGCACGACTTGTTGGCGAGGCTGTCCGCGCGGAAATTGATAAAAAGCAACGTGCTGCACGAGGTTCGTTCCGGGATAACGATTAATTAGGAGTAATAAATATGATGATGGTATTCGGACTTTTTGTATTTGAACTCAGGACACTGCCCTATCAGCAATTGCAGCTGTCCCGTAACTGGCGGCACGTCAAGAATGATCGTGTGGGCCGTAGCGCAAAATGGCAATACGTTGGTGCAGGCGAGAACCAGCTGACGTTGGGTGGGCAACTGTACCCTGAAATTACCGGCGGTAATCTGTCGTTAGGAGCAGTCTCCACGATGGCATACACCGGGCTTGCCTGGCCGCTGATCGATGGCGTTGGCTCTATTTATGGAATGTATGTCATCACGGGATTGCAGGAAACGCATCAGGAATTTGATCGTTATGGCAAAGCTAAAAAGATAGAGTTCACACTCTCATTGCAGCGGGTTGATGAAGATATCAGGGAAGGACTGCAAAGTGTCTCTGTGAGTAAGATGATGGCAACATTGAAAGATGGGACTGATACAATGCTGAACACAGCTCATGAGATAGTCAGTGATCCTCTATCCTGAAGAACTGTGTTATTAGGTTTGCCGGTGTTCTATACCGGCAAACAAGATTAGAGAAGTATTTCAATAGAATTATTTTGACAATTTACAACCTAAGGCCATACCTGTTCAGATATATAGTAACCAATCATTTAGAGTCAACATTTGATAACGAAAATGGAAGCCTGCATGTTAATCCCTTCAGCTATCGGTCATAAAAACTTGAAGAACCAAGAATACTATCTAGAGTTGCCACTACTATACCGCTTGAAAAGGCATTCATTTTAATTTCCTCATTATAATCTTTATAATATTCCAAAAAAACACTTAATGAGAGTAATAATTTTTCATTTTTTTCTTTATTTGATTTTGCATCAACCAAGCAAAAAGACTCTTCAAATGAAAGTCCCGTACTAGTACATGACATCGCAAGTTTTCTTTTTGAAAAGATCGGCATTCTTTTTTCAACTGAAATTGATATCAAAATTGTCCTTACACACCATGATATTCTTTTGTTAGCGATCGGCCAATTAGATATATTATCCCGTTCATTGAGAATGATCTTAGCCAAATAAAAAGCCGTGGCGATATCAATATTATAATTATCTTTATACTTAAACTCTCGTTTTAACTCATCGAAAACCTTAGGATTAAAGACACAAATGCCTTCTAGAATGACGTGAAGAATAAATATATTCCCTGATTTCGCCATCTTCTTCAATTCATTAAAGGAGTACAAAGAAAGGTTTACTTTCCCATTCTCTCTTACTGTCCTTAGGGTTGAGTCATTTATTCCCAGCAGATCAATATCAGAGTCTTCATCAGCCTCATTGGTTGCATGACTCCCAAAAAGGACCAAGCAACTTAAACTATCATTCTTAATTAATTCAATCATATACGATTAATACTTATTTTATTAATAACTGTAGGAATGCTAATTGCATACCAAATTAAACCAAGCAACATATTAGCCAAACACATCAATTGAAAAATGTAATCATCTTTGGCGCTTACATATTTAGTATAGCCTGCCAAGAAAGTAATATCAAAACTTTGAATTATACTTTTAATGACATGTGGGAATATTGCATCCTCACTATGAACCGATTCCATCCCAAAAAAATAATAAAGGATTGAAAATGCGGATAAAATTGAAAAACCAAAAAGCACACACCTAAAGACACTCGCACCCCACCCATTCAGAAAACCAAAAGTTTTTAGTATAAACGTCTCGATGGGCATTATGCATTTCACACCAGCATAACAGAACGTAGAAAAACACTTTTTTAAAAAACTTTTTGATGTGTTTTTTTTAATTTCCCACAATTTTTTATGATGTTTTTCTTTTATCTTCAACTTATGAACTTGTTTAACAGCATTATAATAAGAGTCATCATCTCCATTTTTTGAAACAGACTCTAATATATTCCTTGCAAGCTTAACCATCGATTCATACATCTTAGATCTTTCTTGATCAAGCTTTTTGGTTGGATTTTTTTTGCAATAATCTTTTGTTGCATAAATATATATTGCATCAATAAATTTCCCCGCAGATATAACGCTTTCGGTGAATACTGTTTTGCTACCAGAAATAGAAATGTTAGAAAAACTACATAATTCATCAAACCTGCACCTGTGAAATTTAGTCAAAGCAAATGAGGTATTTAAAAACTTACAATTTTCAAAATTTACATCTCTTAAGCATGAATATCCAAAATATGCTTTCTCAAACACACAATTCCTGAAGGTAATTTTTTTACCTTCATTCCCACCTATGAAATCACAAGTATTAAACTGGATATCTTCAATGTAAATTCGTTCCGCCTTTTGTTTTACGCTATCAAGCGTCGCCTCTACAGGCTCTTGTTTTTCATGACTAAAATCAATAACATACGACTGAAACTGCTTGTGATTCAATGATAATGCACCAATCTCGTAGATAAGGGCACCTGCAAAATTATTGATGTCTACACTTTCATCATAAGTAACATCCCAGAAATTTTTTATTCTGTGATTATCACTAACTACTTTATTTTTGTTGTCGGTCATTTTCATCGGATAATTAATAGAATAGTTCATGGGTATTTATACTAGCTAAGTTTTCAAAATCAAGCCTTTATTGAGATATCTTAAATAAATCATTTTATTTCAACAACTTAAAAGAAGACAAGTTAAGGCTTGAAGAACTCTTTATAGAACTAATCGCTATTCAAAAGTGCTGTCAACTCAGGACTGAACGAACGTTGTTAATTATCTTTTTTACATCATGCGCCTCCACATACACATGCAAACATATTCGTTAGCCACATCTATCGGCTTGGTTGTGGACTCCACAAGGCCTGTCGCATCAGTGTAGGTTCCCTCAGTGAGAGCAAGTGGACCACTTTTCTGATTATCTGTTCCGTGGGTAGTGTTCGGATCCCACGTTGTCCCGGGGGATCTGTCACCAGAACGATGCCAGTGCGGTGGCAGATTATCAGCTTCGAGTTTTACCTTGTTACTGCCGCCGGTCACACCATACTGCGAACCAATACGCACTACCCTCTCAGCAAAGGTTTCGCTTAAGTCAGCCCATTTCTGCCAGGGAAAATGCTTCGCCGGGCTTTGTCCGCCAGAGATGACAATTCCGACGTAAAAAATGGCGTCAATAATTGCTCTGTAGGCCGCTCCGTCGCTGTTGAGCCCCAGTGCCTTCAGTGCTTCTGATTTATCACTCAGATCGGAAAGATTATTTTCTTTCTGAAGTGCACCGGTGATGCGGGAGTCATCCCCCGCAGCTACTGTTCCCACCTCTGTGCCAACATCTCGTATCGCTGAGTTGCCCAGCTCCAGATTTTCCCTGGCCTCTTCAGCATCAGTTAGATCCGAGAGGTTCAGCTCGCGCCGCAAATAACGTTTATCGCCTGACTCCTGGGTTAAAGTGGCAAGCGTCGGATCGATAACCAACTGCACATTTGAGCTGTGTGTCAGCGTCAGCACCAGCGTCAGAATGATCTCTTTGATGATGGAATCAGATTGCGCCGGGAGGTATGTCGCCGGATAAGCGCCGTACGCTATAAGCGTACCCTTAGCACTGACCAGCCCCGCCTCTCTGAGCGTCTTACCCGGGTAATCCCGGCAATTGATAACAATCTGACCGCTGATAAACCCCTCATAACTTGAATCAGAGTCAAAGGTTTCGCGGCCAAACTGACCAAAAAGCGCCGTTACCGCCGCCAGGTCACCGGGTTCGGTCGGCAAAGTCACACCGCCACCATCACCGATCAACACGGCGGTAATATCCACGACTTCTCCAGCCTGATACGCGGCCTCGATTTCAGCGGCGCCCGCTGTCGTTAGTGTCAGTCCCGTGGCCATTATGCCTCCTCAGTTTTTATCGCTGGTTGAATGCCGTACACGCCGGCAAGGCGGTCATAAAAATCATCGCTGACGACCCTACTGGCGGCATCAATATCGCCTTCATCAATCGAAATTACGCCAGCATCCAGGAGCCTGTTCAGATGCTCCAGGAAAAACGCATCGGTCTGGCAAAAGTCGATCAAGCTTTTTAATTGATTGAATGTCTTCATAATTTATTCGTTATCCAGTTGCCGGCTAAATCGTCGTAATCGTCGAGATCTGCGCAGGAATAAAACGCGTAATAATGCGCAGTGACATTTGGCACCTTGGCCATAAAGACCAGGCCTTTGCCGGTCAGCAATGCGCAGCCCCTGAATATGGCCGTGGTGGTGACAATATTCGGGTAGCTCGCAAGATTAAAAATCGCATTGACGTCACTGCGTAATGACGCGCAGCCGTCAAACAGATAACCCACGGTCGTGACCGCTGTGGTGTTGAGTAATCCCGCCCCAACGACTTCCAGCGAGCGACATTCCGCAAAGACATTCGTGAACGCCGTGGCATTTACGCTGGCGTCAAAAAGCCCCGCAGGCACTGAGCGCAGGTTTTTACATCCCCTGAAGGTCTGGCCGTAAGCTGTCACCAACGGGTTGCCGCTGAACAGGTTTTCCGGTATTTCCGCCACGCCAGTGTTCTGGAACGTCGCGCCAAACGCGGTGATAAGTGGGCAAGATGCAAACAGCGTAGGCGGAATGTCCGCCAGTGAAGTGCAGTCGTAGAACGTTGATCCAGCACTGGTCAGCAGGGTGTTATGCTCCAGTAAATCCGCAGGTAATACCGCCAGCGCGGTACAGCCGGAGAACGTCAGTGTTAACGAAGTGAGATTGACGCAACCCGCAAGCAGGCCGGATGGCAGCGCGATCAGTGCGCTACAGTCCTGGAATGTGGCTCCCATGCCTTTCAGGGATACCATGTCGCTAAACAGTTCTTTTGGCAGCCCGACCAGCGCAGAGCACTTATTGAACAGGAACTCGACGGCTGTCACTTTACCGCAACCAGCAAACATATCTCCCGCGAGGGAAACCAGTGAGCGGCAGCCGGAGAAGGTGTAGCCGAGGCTGGTTAACGCCCTACATCCACGAAATGCCCCTTCCCCCACAGAAACCAGAGAATGACAGTTCAGAAATGCATAAACGAATGTCGTCACCAGCGCTTTATCGGCAAAAGCGCCGGCCTCTACTTTGATAAGTGATTCGCAGTTGGCGAAAGCGTATGAGTAAGTGGTAACTTTCGCGCAGTCAGCAAAAGACGGGAGTGCCGTCAGGCTGCTGCAACCATAAAATACGCTGGCGAATGTTGTCGCACTGACGCAACCGCTGAAGATATCAACTGCAACAGTCTCAAGGGAGCGGCAGCTGTAAAATGCAGAGGCAAATGTTTGCGCCAGGCTGCACCCGGCAAACAAGCCCGCGCCGACAGTTTTCAGTGAACTACAACCAGAGAAGACCGTCCCGAAATATGTCACTTTTGACAGGCCAGCAAACAATTCAGCGGGAACAGACAGGAGCTGTGAGCAGCCGCTAAAGGCGCCGCCAAAATGACTCGCCTCAGAGCAGGCATGAAACAGGCCGGCAGGTAATTCTGTCAGCGCTGCACTATTCTGGAATACGCCTGTGAAAATGCCTCCCAGAACATCAGCGAACATGTCGCCACGCAACACCAGAAGGTTGCGGCACCCCCTGAAGCAGTACGAAAAGGATGTGGCTGAAACACACCCTTTAAATACCCCGGCCCCGACACTTAACAGCGCCGTGCAGCCATCAAATGCACTGTTAAAACTGACCGCAGATGCGCAGCCACTGAATGTACTATTTCCGGTACTGGTAAGAGCGGTGCATTTCTCGAAAACAGAGATAAAGTGCGCCGCCGCAGTCAGGCCGCTAAACAGCCCATCAGGGAGGATGGCCAGGGCTATACAGCCGTAGAATGCAGAGGTGAAATCTGTGGCAGTAGTAAGGCGTGAGAACAGCCCCGACGGTAATTCTTCCAGAGAGGTGCAATCCCTGAATATGGACATGCAGCTCTGCACTTTCGGAAGATCATCAAACGCCCCGGCATGTACCCTGACAAGCCCTGTCGCGCCTGAAGCAAAGGAGGTGAGATTATCCCGATTCCCGGTGACATAAATAATTTCACGGACGGTGTTCATCGTCACGGAGACGTTCCCGATAGCCCGCTGAAAGCTGGCGGTTTCTGTATTCTTGACCGTTATTGTATATTCCCTGCCCTCCTCCAGTTCACGAGTCGGAACAACCCAGCCATAAATGGCACTCGCCGGATCGAGGCGATACTCCCGGCTGTCGATGCCGTCACCATAGTCAACAGTGAAATCTTCGTCCATGTGAACAAAGAACAGCGGACGGTTTGCATTATCGATCCGGGTGACGAATTTCATCACCGCGACCACTTTCACACTGATCGCCGCGCTAACGCCGTTAGTGGTGGTGACGGTGACCGAACAGCTTCCCCGCTTCGCGGCCATGACCACAATGGCGCCATCGACAATCCGGGCGGTCGCAATTGTTTTATCCGATGTGGTTACCGTAAAGGTTTTATCTTCCGCGTATTCAGGAAGGATGGTTACCGTGACCGTTTCCGAGTCACCCGGTGCCAGATTCAGCTCGTAGCGGGATAAAATCACCTGCAACGGGACAAAGCGAGGCGTGATTTTCTCCGTGGCGTACATGTACCCGGCCGCATATGAGGTTCCCTGAAGCCGGCCAAACACATGCACGGAAAACCAGCTGCGCAGGTTCCTGGCACGCAACACCGCTAATTTCAGGTCCTGCTGGTCATACTCCGTCACCGGAAGATCGTTTTGATACACGTTCAGGCGAAAGGTATACGGATCCCCTTTCGGGTTCTGATTGAACCATTCAACAATATCCGTCCCAAAAGGACTGTCCACCAGGGCATGACGGACGGCGGCGACCGTGCCGCGATGGCGATGGATGTAATGCGCGCGCTTGATCGCATCGCGTTTCTTTTGTTCTGACCAGTCAATATTCCAGGTATCAACCTGATATTCCCACGCCAGCCACGGCAGGAGCGCCAACGGGCAGCTGTCGGGATCTTTCACCCAGCGGATCAGATGTACTGGCAGACTCGCCAGCGCTGCGGCGCTGGCCCTGTCGATGGCCCGCTCTACGGCGGTGGCGTTGGGTGGCAGAATGCTGGCGGGATAATTAGCGGTCATGGTCCATCACCACAAGATTGATTTTGACGGCGGTGCAATGAGGCGCTTCTCCCATCGTCGCCACGATGTCGGCGGCCGGTGAATGCAAATCGACGGTGACAACGCCGTCCTGATGCAGTGCCCCGTCTATACCGGACCGTGCAGCGGTGGCATTGATGAGATGCACGGAGGCGGTGTATTCGTTCAGTGCTGCGGTGGCATTTTCCAACACCGTGGCAGTGTCCACGCCATAAGGGACATAAATGTCAGCGACCACCTGATAATTCACAATCACTGCGGAGCGGACATAATCGGCCACATAATCCGTAATCGGGCGCACATCCTCCGGGTTTACTGCTGTCAGCACTTTATCAAGCAGAACCTGCGGGGCGGTCCCATCTCCGGTACGTGACAGCACGTAGAGGAAAACCCGCCCTTCCTGATTGTGTGTTTCAGGGCCATAGGCGCGCACGTCGAGCACATCCGCGTCGGCTCCCCGCGCAAAATAGTGATAGGCATTACGGGCGCCCGCCGTACTCAGGCGCGCCCATGAGAGCAGCGTGCGGGCGCGCAGCTCTTCGTCACTTTCGTATAAGGCATCCGCCTCGTCAGTGGCTTCGGTAATCAGCAGGCGTTCCGTGTCAAAATTACCCGCGACCTGATCGAGATCCCCCCCCAGAGCGCTCGAAAGCAGCACCGCACGAACGGCTTCATTGATACGTTGCAGCAGAAGGATCTCGCGATAGGTGAATGCCTGAGCCAGTGCCGCCATCGGTTCAGATTCCAGCAGCAGCGCAGCAGACACAGAAGCCTGAAGTTCCGCAGGCATGGCCGCCACGATAAGCGCCCGGATATCAGTCAGCATCGTTTCAAAATCAGGCACCTCGACAATATCAGGCTGCGGGATCTGAGATAAATCGACCGATGTTTGCACGCTAGCTCCTTAGCCTGATGGTGTTGCTGGTTTCTGTCATGGTTTCAGTGATTGTGCCGGCCAGTTCGGCGGTCACTGCGCCTGTTTCCGAAAACACCACATTGACGGTGGTTAGGCTGATCCGTGTCTCCCACTGCGCCAGCGCGATAGCGGTGGCCCCCATCAGCTGCATACGGGTCACGGCGTTCTGCGGCGCATCAAGTAAATCAGGTACCACGCTGCCAAACTCCCGGCGCATCACACGGGAGCCTGTTGGCGTGGTGAGGATTTTCGCTACAGACTGCCAGAGCTGGTCGTGATCGGTCAGCACGCCGGTGCCTTCCGGGTTCATCCCGGTATAACTTGCTGTCATTGCGGACCTCCCGTGGTACTCCCGCCAGACTGCACGCCACCGTGCTTATGTTCATGTACGATGATCCCGTTTGACTGCAACACGCCGCCGGAGTGGATCACATCACCGGCCATCGTCCCTCCATGGGTCAGTTCGAAAGAGCGCGTTTTGAGGTGTTTTGTGCATTCCACCTCCGGCGTGTCTAACGTGACGCGGGTTTCTGCCTGAATAAACGCGGTTTTAATGCCGGTCACGGCCAGTGCTCCGGCATCGTCGGCAGCGTCGTAGTGCAGGCGCGCGCCATCCGGTGCGGTGATGCTGATTTCCAGCAAGCTGATACCCGTTGCCGGGTTGTCTGCGCTGTATGCCGAACCAATCACAAACGCGTTTTCAGGGTTGCCGCCAGGGCAACCGATCCAAACTTGCTCACCGACAGAGGGGGGCAACCAGATGGTGAATGCTCCTGCACGCGTGACGTTCCAGCGGATCCAGGTCGTCAGCAGCCTGCCGGAGCGAACACGTACCGCTTTTGCATCAGCGCTGATTTGCTCCACCACGCCCTGGCGCAGAATATTTTCAAGCAGGCGCATCAGTTCTGAGTTCATGACTCACCTCCCAGGCTGCTGATAGCGGCATTTTCCGTAGCTACCAGATCTGCCGGTGTCATGCCCAGCAGTTCGCGTGCCGGGTACTGCGCATAAGCACCCGGGCCAACTTCATCTTTGAGACCGAACTGGTGAATGCGGGCAATGCGCGCGGCGATGCCATCAAATCCTACGGTGACGCCGCCCGCGTCCGGTCTGACTTCCATAAAACGCAGTGTGCGCAGGCGGGTAAACATCGGCGCTTTTTTTGTCTCCGTCTGCGTCGTTGACTGGGTTTTGATTTCCAGATAGCGCTCGATATCCGCCCGGTAAAATGTACGAATACCCCGGCGCTTCTCGTCAAAACCCGTGATTGTCTGCCCGTATTTACCGCGTCCACCGCGCCAGTTTTTCAGCACCCGGACTTCGTTATTCCAGACGAACTTAATCCCCTCCTGGGTGCGGTAAACCTTGCGCCGGCGTGCCGTGTAGCCGCTGCCGTTCGGGTTTTTCTGTGACGCGATGCGGCGCTGCTGACTGCGGCGCACTGCCAGGCCAATTTTGCGCGCGGTGCGGGTACGCCCCGCCGGGCTGACGCCGTCGAGAATGTCCTGAAAAACCCGATCCAGCTCGCTGAACATGCGATCGCTCATGCTCCAGCCTCCTGAAGCATGCCTTCAAATACCAGCCCCCAGCCAGTTGCGTGAGGTGTCAGCACGCGCGGGCGCGGCTCCGGCAAATGCTCGGCATATGGCACACCGTTTTCATCCAGCTGCACCAGTACCCGCTGACGCACCGGCAGCTCAAACATCAGATCGGCGGTGTCATCGTTGTTAATCAGCGTGGTGAATTTAATCTGCTGGTTTTTATCGGGGTTCAGCAGCAGATCGGGCTGATTAAACCAGAGCCAGGCCATCAGCGGCAGCGTGAAGTCGTCAATGCTCCCGGCGTAGTTCATGACGAACAGCACCAGAGAATAGCGATACATGAAAGACGACGTTTCACCGGTGGTTTCAATGCCGCCCTCTTCAACGAACACCGTCCAGGCTTCCGGGTTCGCCCGGCACCAGGTATTTGCCTTTTCGATCGCGGCACGCAGTGTGTTTATCTTCAGCATTTATGGCTCCTTACGGGTGTTCTGGCGCAGACTGTCCCACTGGCGGATCGCTGCTTTGTCGGCATTGCAGGAATCAAGCGCATCAAGCAACCTGTCACTGAATATCGCCACCGCGCCCCATGTCACGGGCTCATCCAGCGCCGGTGATGGTGTCTCCTCGGTCAGGCTCTCCGGGACGGGTTCACGGATCAGTTGAATGACCGGTGCGGGCGGTGCGTTTTTGCAGGCTGCGACTGACAGCGTCAGGCACACGAGTAACAGCGCACGTGTCACCGTTGAATGCGGCCTGCATTGCTTCGCGTCGTCGCTCCCCTTCTGCATTACGCTGTTGCTCACGTGCTTTTACCTCTGCCAGTAACTTATGGGTCTGTATCGCGGTCGCCTGTACTTCCTGAATGACCTGGTCGTAACCGGTCGCCGTTTCAGCCAGGAGCTTGTTAAGGGTGCGGGCCTCGATCAGTTGGTCGGTCTGCCACCAGACTGCGGCCAGCAGAATAAGCATCACAATCACACTGCCCGCCCTCATGACGGCGTACTCAGGCCCAGCAGGCACCAGGCTTTAAAATCATTGCGCCGGTTAACCAGGCCGGCGGAGCGCTTACCGCCCACATTGACGAAATCAGTCAGCCTGTTGCACATCTGCGGCCATTGTCTGGCCTGGGCATGCTTCCAGATCGTGGTCCTCTGCTTGCGTCCGTTTTTATCGGTGAACCACATCAGCCCGGTGCAGCCCAGATTCAGGGCGGCATCCGTCATGGCCTCAAAGGTGAGTTGCGGCATGTCGTCACCGTGGAAATTGTTATTGATGCAGTTCTCCGCCCGTTGCAGATCGTTGATCCAGCGTCGCGCTATTTCCTGGTTGTTGTATTCGCGGTTTTCCACGCCGCCCGTGGAGCCGATACCAATTGTCAGAGCACCCGCCGTGCAGTAATAAGGCGTACTGCGGCAGTCTTCCCAACCGGCAATTTTCTGCTGACCTTCTTGAGATGTCCTGACACTCCCGGGCGCCAGCGAAATGCCCAGGGCCACAATCACCGCAATCGAACATTTTTTGATGATGTTCTTCATGCCGGCTTGTCTCCGTGCAGTTGCTCCAGCAGTTGCCGTTCGCGGTCCGACAGGTTGCGGGTTTCCGCCTGGCGGAGTATCTGCTCGATCAAATCGTTACGGCGCTGGCTGGCCTGCTCAATGCGGCGACGGTGAATCGCCAGCCGGACAGCGGAAACAATCCCCAGAAGAAGGCCAGCCAGCGCCAGCTTTTCGCTGACGGTCATCACGCCCACGCCGGTCACCAGAGCGGATGTTGCAAACGCAAAATATTCGTTTATGCGATCCAGGGTCATTCCCATAACTGGACGGTTGCCCGTTCCACCTCGCTGGTTATCACGGGCATTTCGATCTCCTGCCCGGCGTTCAAAAATATCTGGTTGCTCAGTCCCGGATTGGCTTCGAGTACCTTCTCCGTGACGCCTGCGGTTTTGCCGTAATGGCGCCAGCAAAGCTGATCAACCGTGTCGTTTTGCAGCGCCCTGACTTTCATCAGAACAGCTCCGCATAAATACGGGCTTCTTCCCGAATGTCAGCGATACTCCAGCGCCCGTCACGCCAGAGATCGTCAATCTGCCTGTCCATGGCCTCCGCATCCTTGTCGCCTTTTGGCGTGGTGCCGACATCCCTGTAACCCTCCAGTACGCTGGCACGCGTGAAGGAGTAGACCGCACGCCGGAAGCGGTAAACTTTTGCGCTTTCACCGTTAATCAGCTCGACGGGGTCACCGGCAGAGGTGAGCAGGACAGAGGCCAGTGATTCAGCACCTTCCGCCTCCCGTTGCCTGCGCCAGTCCTTCAGCTGATCCGCAACATGCAGCGCGGCCTCAGTCGCCATGTGCATCAGTCGGGAGGTGGTAATATCCCCGGCGATGCGGGCAGCCAGGCGCAGATCGTGGAGTTTCACCGTCGGCCAGAAAGTACTGACGGTGATCTGAGCACCGCCATCATCCACGTCCGTCACATCACTGTCGGCGGGTCTGACGGGACGCTGTGCGATAAAGCTCATCGACATTTCTCCGGTAGATCAGGCGGTGGGCGTCCGGTAAAAAGACCGCATAACGGGCAGATCGCCGGGCGCGCCGCCTGTGGCGCGGGGCCAGTTCATTACGCTCAGGCGTTTACTTTGTGGCGGTTTTCGTTGTCTTTTTTGCCGCCGTTTTGCGGGCAGTGGTTTTTGTGCCCGCCGCCGCTTTCGCCTGCTTGCTTGTTCGCGTTGTTTTTTCCGCTGCGAGTGTCTCTGCCGTGGCAGTGTCGATGAATGAAGTCTCATCGACGGCATCATCGCCCGTCACGCTGGTCTGCGGCGCCTTCTTCAGTGCGCTGACCAGAGAGGCAATTTCTCGCTTAACGCCTGCGCCCGGATTCAGGCTCATGGCTTCCCGGAAGAGTTTCAGCGCTTCGCCTTTCGTTTCCGCGTCTTCCGTATTGCGCAGACAAAACGCCCGTACCTTGCACAGCTTCGCGCGGACTTCATCCGGCATATCACTGTCAGCCACAATTTCGGCCAGCTCGTCCAGCATGGCGATATAACCTGCCAGCTCGGCCCCGGCATCCGTGGTGGCGATGTTCAGAATGGGGTTACAGATTTCTTCGGTCAGCACCGTGGGCGCCGGGCGGCGATAGTTGTCCTCCGGCATGCTCAGGCCATGCTTCACCACGTAGCGCCCGATTCGCAGCGCCAGCGCATAATCGGAGCAGTCCACCGCCCAAACCATCAGCGTGGTGATAACCGGATCCGTGCGCCCACTGTCGCCCTCGATAGTTCCGTCAATCCATCCCTCAAATTCCGGCAGGATGCTGGCTTTTACGGCGGCCTTCGCCTGTCGGGACTGGATCTGGCTCAGCGAGGATTTATGCATATGCAGGCGAAAGAGGATCTGCTCATGCGCGGTGCGCGTCTCTGCATCACGCTGATCGCTGCCGCCCCGCCTCTCTGCCATGACCTGCTGGAAGTGTCTTTGTGCCGGTGTAAGCATTCGTTATCTCCTGGCGAGCGCGATGCCCGCCTGGTAGGGGTTGTTATCAGGCGAATGTCACGCCGTCGATCATGGCAATCATTCCGTACTCTTCAATGACATAGTCGTCATTGCTGGACTGGTAAGTCGCAATACGGTTGTAGTGCGGCTCTTCCCGGATCGAGCGACGCAGGGAGCCTTTCTGGTAGTACACAGAGAGGTTTTTCAGGTTGGTGATTAACACCACGTCTTCAGGAATGCCCGGCACAAAGACGGTCGGCAGGCCGCCGATCTTTTCCTGGCTGACAATCAGCTGCGCGGCCAACAGTTCCGTATTAGGGTTGGTCTGACTGAGTGCATTCACTTTCGGCAGGTTCACTTTCAACAGCAGATCGGACGAGAGCACAGTGACCAGACCGGGAGCGCGGCGGAACCAGGGATCCATCAGGCTGTGTCGCGCATCGAGCACGGCGGCATCAATATTGCCGTAGGTACCTGATGCTATTACCGCGTTGTTCTCATCGCGGGAGGTCAGCGTGATGCCAGGCATAATGCGCTGCGGTGCTTCATCGCGAATCTTTTGCAGCCAGCCCACACCGCAATCCTGCAATAGCGGATAAGTGGTGCGATCGGAGTTATCGGAGTAATGCGTGCCATTAAAGCCAACCATCTGGCGATCCAGCCCCAACTGACGGGCCATGGCATTACTGATCAGTGACTGAAACTCAGGATGACCGGCCCACGCGTCCAGCTCCGCATACGAAAGCGCATAGTCATAGTTGGTTTTGCGGCAGTGGTAGTTCTGCGGCTCTTTGTTATGGTTCGGTGCCGGATTTCGGCGGTTGGTGCCGTCCGAGCTGTTATTGGTGCTGGCCATCGGTCCTTTACTGCCGATTTTTACTTTCTGCCCTTCTTGCTCTTTAACCCCGAAGTGGTTAACCAGCTTCATGAAGTCATCCGACTCCATGGCGGCCTGTTCCAGTTTTTGCTGGATAGTCGGATCGACGCTAAAGCGGTTAGCAACGGCTGAAGGTGAGACGCCGTTCAACTGCGCCTGTCGCGCAATGTAATGATCAAATAGTTCGCGGGTCTGGTTTTCCATGGTTACCTCTTAGAAGTCTGCAAGCTGCGCGCTGCTGTTACCGGTCGCCGCCGGTCGTGCGCTGTAATTTTCTGCTGGCTGGAGCTGAAGTTGACCGCGCAGCTCGTTAAGTTCGCTGGTCAGTTGCTGAATGATGGTTTTGTCCTGCTGGCGTTCCTGCTCCAGGGCACTGAATCGGTCAATCTGATCGGCCTGAGATTGCGCTACTGCTTCAACAACCTGATGCAGCTGGCTGAATCGCTGATCGTCCGTTTTCTGGCCTTTATTGAGAATGCCCATCATGCGGTTAAACCAGTTGGTACCCTCTTCACTGCGCTGGGCTGCCAGTTCGATCACTTCAGCTTCAAGCGCATCAGAGAACAGTGGCGCCTCAACCTGCTGGTTGTTGAAGGCCATCACCTGCGCGCGTTGCTGTGCGGCAAACTTGAGGCGCTCTGTTCCCAGACTCGCCGGCGTGTCTGTCATCGCCAGGCCGACCACATACGCCTTACCGTTAAGGGCAAATTGCGGGTGCAGCTCAATACTGGAATAAACTTTTTTCCCGTCATCAGTGAGCTGCTTCATGCGGGTAGATGCGTCAATCTCGGCATAGAGCGCAGTACGGCCCGAGAGCGGTCCTTCGGTGATATCTTCGGCGCTCAGCGCAGCTACATCCCCCATGGCGCCAAAGTCACTTCCCGGATAAGGGGAAAGGTAGTGCTCAACATTCACACGGGCGCCGTAAACGTCGGGATTGTAATTAGCCGCAGCGTCGCGAAGGTGTTCCGGGCGTATCTCACGCCCATCAACGGTCGCGCCAGAAACCGCTACACGGAATTTTTTACGGGCTGGTTTAGTGGTGCTGGCCATGTCGTTTTATCCTGTTGGTTTATGTCAGTCGCAGCATCATCGCAGAGCTTAAAAGCCCCGCGCCACGCGGTTTTGTTGTCGGAGAACGCCCAGACCTGAAACCCCGCGCCGCCGTGATCGCGCGCGGGTAATCTCCCTGCTCAAAAGGGGGAAGTGATGATTCAGGATGCGTTTATTCGATTACGAGCAAAGCAGCTCTACTGGCAGGGATATCCACCTGCCGAAATTTCGCGGTTAATGGGTATCAACTCAAACACGGTTTATTCGTGGAAAAAACGCGACGAATGGGACGACACAACGCCTATCAAACGGGTGACGCAATCCATTGATACCCGCCTCTGCCAACTGAGTGCGAAAGACAATAAAACCAGTGGCGATTTCAAAGAGATTGATCTGTTAACCCGCCAGTTGAAAAAGCTGGATACCGGGCAGGCCTCCATTACTGCCGGGGTTAAAACATCCAGTCGTCGCAAGAAGAAAAATCACTTCTCCGAGGAGCAGATCGAGGCGCTGCGCTTAAAAATCCTCGACTCCCTCGCCTGGCATCAGCGCGGCTGGTACGAACAACGAGATCAGCGTAACCGGATGATCCTCAAATCACGGCAGATTGGAGCAACCTGGTACTTTGCCCGCGAGGCATTGCTGGGAGCGCTGAGGACAGACGTTAAGCACGATTACCAGCGCAACCAAATCTTTCTGTCAGCGTCACGAAAGCAGGCGCTCCAGTTCCGAAACTTTATCCGCAAAGCAGCTGAAGAGGTGGACGTCGAACTTAAAGGCGGCGAGCAGATCACGCTATCGAACGGCGCAGAGCTGCATTTTCTCGGGACGTCTGCGGCGACAGCACAGTCTTACACCGGCCACCTGCGATTTGATGAGTTTTTCTGGACCGGAAACTTTATCAATCTGCGTAAAGTTGCCGGCGCCATGGCAACGCTAAAAGGCTTAACGCGCACGTATTTCTCCACGCCATCGAGCGAAAGCCATGAAGCCTATCAGTTCTGGACCGGCGATCGGTGGAACGCGAAGCGACCTAAAGCGCAACGCCTTGATTTTGACGTGTCCTGGAAGAAAACCCATAGCGGCTTGCTATACCCGGACAAGACATGGCGGCAGATTGTCACCATTCAGGATGCTATCAACAACGGCTGGGATTACACCGACATTGATGAAATCAGGGACGAAAACAGTCCTGATGAATTTGAAAACCTGTACATGTGCGAGTTCGTCAAAGACGGCGAGAGTGCATTCAATCTTAGCCAGTTACTAGGGTGCGGCGCTGACGGGTATGACGACTGGCCCGACTGGAAACCTTTCGCCGGTCGTCCTATGGGACAGCGCGAGGTGTGGCTGGGTTACGATGCCAACGGCGGCAGTGGTAATGGTGATGCAGGTGCTCTGTCCGTCACTGTTCCGCCCCTGGTCGCCGGAGGGCGGTTCCGCACGATTGAATTGAAGCAACTGCGAGGGCTTGAGTTTGAACAGCAGGCGGCGGTCATCAAAGAGGCTGCCGAGCGCTACAACGTCACTCACATCGCCATTGACGGACAAGGCGTCGGGGAGGCGGTCTGGCAGATTGTTAAAAACTGGTTCCCGGCGGCTATTTGCTACCAGATGAGCCTGTCTTCCAAGCGCGCCCTTGTTCTCAAAATGTTGCAGGTCATACGCGCCGGCCGCTGGGAATATGACCGCAGCGAGCAGGGTCTGGTCAGAGCCTTTAACGCTGTTCGCAAAGTCGTTACGCCCGGCGGTTTCGTCACTTACGAAACTGACCGTTCGCGCGGTGTAAGCCACGGTGATATGGCGTGGGCAACCATGCTTTCGATTATTAACGAACCGTTGGGCCAGGAGAGTGGCGGCGGCGGTTTCGCAATGGGATGGTAACTTTGAAAAAGAAAAACGGTAAAAAGCCGATAGCCAGCACCGCCGGATCTGACATTGCGGAGTCACTGAAGGCCGATCCTGAGTTAACAGCATTCAGCTTTGACGGGCCTTATCCGGTACGGGATATGGCCGACCTGCTAGACAATCTCTATTGCCTGGATAACGGGCGATACTATGAAACACCGATAGATTTTTATGGTCTGGCTAAAGCGCCACGCCAGAGCGCCTGGCATGAGTCTGCCCTGTACTTCAAACGTAATGTGCTGACCGGCTGCTTTATCCCGCACAGACTGCTCAACCGTCAGGCTTTTTCCGCGTTTGCGCTGGACTGGTTCACGTTTGGCAATGCCTACCTTGAACTCCCACGCAATCGCCTGGGCGGGCCACTTTCCTTCCGGCATTCACTGGCGAAATACACCCGGCGCGGGAGTACGGACCTCGATCAATACTGGTTCATCCGGCGCTGGAAAGAGGAACACTCGTTTAAACCGGGTTCAGTGTGTCACGTTCTGAATCCGGACATTAATCAGGAGGTCTACGGCATGCCCGAATATATGGCAGCGCTGCTGGCGGCCAGTTTGTCACACTCCGCTGACATGTTCCGCAAGCTGTACTACGACAACGGCTCTCACGCGGGGTGTATTGTCTATATTGGCGCGGGACAGGTTGACGATAAAAGCATGAAAACGGTCAAAGAGACACTAACCGGTGCGCGTGGGAAAGGGGCATTTAAAAACGTACTGCTGCATGCGCCAGGCGGCGGCAAGGATGGCGTTCAGATCCTGCCGTTTCAACAGATCACGGCAAAAGATGAGTTTATCAACATTAAGAACGCCACCAGGGACGACATACTCGCGGCACACCGTATCCCGCCGCAGCTAATGGGCGCCATGCCAGCAGGAAATGGATCGTTTGGGGATATTGAGAAGGCCGCCCGGGTCTATGCCATCAACGAACTGACACCCGTGATGGAGGCGCTGAAGGTGGTCAACGAGTGGATCGGAGAAGAGGTGATCCGCTTTAACCCTTACGCGTTGCTTTCCCCTGAGAAATAACCGCCAGAAAATTCAGTTTCTTTAAACAACATCAGCCATTAATAACAGGCCAGTGTTTTCGCTGGCCTCATCTTTTCTGCTTAAAGAATCCCGCATCAGCCCCCCTCTGCGCGTCGCTGCTTTTTCCCTGCGCGAAGCATGCATCCACCCAAAACGACCGCTCTCCGTAACGCAGAATCCGTGAAATTGCGTATTCTGCCACCTTCGCTACCCTGACCCACTTGCGGGGGCTTGCCCCCCGTCACCTGCGCGCAGCAATCCTGTCGTTTTTCGTGCATGCACAATAGGGTCTCCCCCCTCCGGTATCGTTTGCATTTAAAAGAAGAATGTATGTCATAAAATCATGCAAAACAGTGCAATTTTATGCAGCCAATTTAGTTTATCTCTAAGAGGCTAAGTACGAACTTTTTACCTAAACCAGAACAGAACATACCGTAACACATTGAATAAACTAATAATAACTTAAATTAGGCTTTAAATACATGATGATAAATAGCATCGATATAATATGAAACAGAAGAAACTTTTAATATAAAAATCAATTGTTCATAACCATTAGTAATGGTATTGATTGCCTGACAGGAGAGATTATTAACGGTGTAAGTAACTTTATTACTCTACTCTTATCTATTGATTTTTTATGGATTTTTCGTAAAATCCGATATGGTTAGTGTGTTTTTTTTAAAATGATACATTGCGACAGGAGGTTTTATGTATATATCTTTTCTAAAAATAAACAACTTCAGAAAATTTGGAGAAACTGATAATTTTATCGGATTTGTTAAATCACATAGTGAATCTCCACAAAAGGATTTAGTTGCTTCTTCAACAACCCTAGTGATTGGAAAAAATAACTCAGGTAAAACGACTGTAACGAAAGCACTAGAACTTTTACATTCTGACTCAGAAAAAATAACCGGCCATGACTTTAATTATAATTACTCAAAAAATATACTTAATGAAAATCTTAATGGCAAACCCTACCTAACACCAAAACTATCCTTTGAAATAGAAATTATATTAGATGATATGACGCATGATCTCATTGGTGATTTCCAACCTTTCATCAATGCAAAAAAGGCCTTGAAAGAGGGAGAACGAAAAGCAAATATCACTGTTGAGTATGAAGTAAAAATAATAGCAGATTACATTTCTAAAATTGAAGAACTCAAAGCTGCTTACACCAGTGACGAGTACAATTCGGAGGCCATTTTTAGAAAATACCTCGATATTTTGTCCAAAACACAATTCAGAAGAAAGATAAAAAATTACCAAAACATAAACGTTGATACTCTAACCCCAAAAAACATCATTGATTTGAGAGTCATCTCGGCCGCAAAAAACATTCATGACAAAAAATTACTGACAAAATCATTCAATAAAATAATAAAATATATGTATGAGAGTGATGATGTTGAATACAAAGGAATATTAAGCTTAGTAGATAATAACAACCAAAGTTTAACCAAAAACATTAAAACAAAACATCAATCAGGTGTGGAGAGAATTCTAGCAAAGATCATATCAGATAAAGATATTGGAATAGAACTCAGATCTGAATTGACATTTGATAAACTAATGTCAGATTTAATAACTTATGAACATAAAGATGGAGAGTTTCTTGTTCCTGAGAGTCAATTCGGTTTAGGTTATGCAAGTTTAGTGAGTATTATCGGTGAAATAATTGATTACACTAATCAAAGTCTAAAGGAAACGAGTCAGAGTAGGATAAGACTTTTGTGTATTGAAGAACCAGAAGTATTCATGCATCCACAGATGCAAATCAATTTCATTAGACATATCCAAGAAGCATTGAATGAAATCTTATCTTCTCATCTTGAGCATCTAAATTCACTGAAAAGTCAAATCCTCATCACAACACACTCATCTCACATATTAAATAGTGTAATTCACAGTAGTAATACCTTCGATGACATTAATTACATCTGCCTTAAGGACGGGAATGCTGCAAATGTTTTACTTAAAGATAAAGACATAGCAAATACGAAGAAAAAATCATTACAATTTGAATTCATTAAGAAACATATAAAACATCAAACTCCAGATCTTTTTTTCTCTGATGCCATAATATTTGTTGAAGGCATTACAGAAGAAAGGGTTTTAAATTCATATATTGAAGATCATCCAGTTCTCAATCGAATGAATATTTCTGTTTTCAGAATTGATGGCGCTCATGCAAAGGTTTATGCAAAGCTAATAAACAAAATTCAAATCCCGTCCTTAATCATCACTGATATTGACTTCAAGAAAGAGACCAAGAAAATCAACACAGCTGAAGAAACTGGAGAAATTCACGGTGCCGTTGATGTTGATGAAATCGATGAAATCGATGAAATCGATGAAAGCGATGAAAGCGATGAAAGCGATGAAAGCGATGAAAGCGATGAAAGCGATGAAAGCGATGAAAGCGATGAAAGCGATGGAATAACTGATCAAATATCTATTCTTTCAGAAAATTTAATAACAACCAACGCGACTTTATGCCACTTTTTTGGCGACAACAAAATTTCGTCATTAAAAGATTATTATGTAAATGATAATTTAATGGTGGTTTTCCAGAAGGATTGTGTGGGAATACCAAAAGACAGCCCAGATATATTTTACTATGCTACTAGTTTCGAAGAAGCATTAATACTAAAAAATTATGACAATAAATTACTACTTGAAATCCTGCTCAAAGTCATAAAAAAAGAAACAATAAAAGTGCTTAGCGACCCAATTGACGTTTGTAACATTGCCCATAAATCAAGGAAAATACAGAAGTTATTGGCAAGAAAAAAAAGTGACTTTTCTAACAGTCTTATTTTTTCGTTGGTTACAACAGATCAACCTAAGCCTGATCTTCCTGATTATATATTAAAAGGGCTTGAATGGCTTACATTAAAGTTAAAAAGAGATGGTGTAACTTATGAACTTTAAACTTGACCAACAGCAAGCTGAAATCGAAAAAGACGTCGAGGCACAGCTCTTTAAACTGATAACAAATGCACAATCCTTCTATTTCATTTCTGGAGCTGGCTCAGGGAAAACTCATGCTTTAATTACAGGTGTTAATAAATTTATAAATAGTAACTACACGCAACTGATATCCAATAGTCAAAAAGCATTATGTATTACATACACAAATAATGCATCCGATGAAATAAAACATCGATTAGGTGATAATGACTTAGTACTAACTTCTACAATCCATTCTTACATATGGGATGTTGTTAAGTACCATATGGATTTACTGCTTGATGAGCATATGATTTTCTTGAATGAAGAAATAGCAAATATTCACAGTGAGTTATATGAATTACAAACAGATAACCCTGCTTTATTAAAGGTAAGAGATTTAGAAGAAGCCCAATTGCATTCAATAATTGATCGTATTCTCGAAGATAAGAATAAATTTTATGAGTCTCTGAAATCAGCATCTACTTTTTGGGCATATTTAAAAACCATCACTGATGAAAATACCTTTAATCAACTAAAAGGAAATTATCAGAAACTATCCAGCGTTTTCAAAAAGGCAATGAAATCACAAGAATTCAAAACGTGCATATGTAAAATACAGGCGAAAGAAGGTAAGTACACAGAAATAAGATACTTCAACACTAAAAACATCGAAGTGTTGTATAAAAACATTATTGGACATGATACATTATTAATGTACTCATCCCGATTAATTCAAAAATATCCTTTACTTTCCAAATGTATCATTGACGCCCATCCGCTTATTTTCATCGATGAGTACCAAGATACTGATGAAAATATCATTAATTTATTTTTAGAGATTCATCATATCGCCCAACAAGAAAACAAGAAAATATGCCTAGGATTTTTTGGTGATCCTATGCAAACAATATATAAAAATAACGTGCACGTTGAATCAAAAAACCTAACTAAGTTGGTTAAAAATATCAATAGAAGATCGCATCAAAATATTGTCTCATGTATTAACAAAATTAGAGGATGCAATCAAGACGTTCTACAGAAGCCGATAAAAATATATAAAGAAAAGTATTCTCTCACTCTGACTATCGAAAACGAAGATAACTATACCAATGAGTATTTATCTTCTATACTTGATAAGTATAAATACGAATGGAATGTAAGCGAAAACTCTAAGCTTGCATGTCTTGTTCTTAAAAATGAAATGCTTTCTCAACTCTGTGGCTTTGAACATCTTTATACTGTGATGTTAGATATTTATCAGAGAGAGCATGCAAAAGGATTTGAAATGATTGGTTCTGAATTTTTATTTAGAGAATTACGATACGCAGGTTCTTTACCATCTCTCATACATGATTTACTAATGCCACTTTACCTATTAAAAAGAAAATCCGACTTTTCAATTTCAGATTTATTCAATAAAGGCTCAATCCAAAAGCATAGTCTATCTGACATTTTAGATTCTATAAAAATTATTGATTCTTTAGATTTCAAATGCCTAGATGATTTTGCAAATAAAATATCTGAAACATATTCAAAGCAGAACCCAAAAGTACAAGAACTGATAAAATATAACTTTGATATTTTAATAGAAGGTTTAGGTAGCGCAAAAGAAAAAATCATCGACACCTGTAGATTCAAAGACACCATTAATACACAACCCTTGTTGGATAGATTATTCAATCTTGATATTGAACAGTTCTTTCTATGGTTAGATTTCATTTATCAGAATTATTCTGATACTATGATTTCATATTTGACCTGTCACGCATCAAAAGGCTTGGAATTTGATAATGTTATAATATTCCTTTCAGATTCTTTCAATAGAAAGGAAGGGTTTTTCTCTAACCTTTTAAATTCAGACTTAAATTCAAGCCTAGATATCCAGCTTGAATCCGCAAGAAGACTACTATATGTTTCAAGTTCCAGAGCTATAAAAAATTTAAAAATAATTCTCTTCACAAATAAAGAAGTAGATGAATCAAAAATTCAGCATCTACTCAAATAAATTTTACAGTCATAATTTTAAAAACTTGAATGACGATGCCACGGATGGTTCAAAATGTATTTTTCTGCTACTTGCACGGTAAACCGCATATCTCTAAGTCAGACTTTTCTACATCATATTTCAAATGAACGCTCTATTACAGCCAACATCTACTTTAAATAGCTCAGGTTTATTTTAGGCATGAACCTGCATACTTCACGCAAACGCCCAAGAACGTCCCTTTTTTCTTTAGCTGGTAGTTTGCTTACTTCTAGTGGCCTCATTTCCTGTCCCATAACATGCGCATTATTTAAGTCTATGCAACTTATGACTACTTTTCTTCCTTTTAGGAGGAAATGGGGACAGTTATTGCCACGAGTCCAAGGGGCGACAGGGTCGCCCTGGTCGGCGCTTTCAGCGCCTGGGTTAGCGGGAGCCTTCTTCACCATCTTCCAGGTATGGACGTGCGTGCATATTTTGTTTTCCTTACCGGTGATTGGCGACCAAATGCCATAAATACGAATCCCGTGATCGCCATAGGTTCCTGGCTCGACTGTCGGCTCGTAGGCGGTATGAATGAGGTAATTTTTGCGGGGAACAAGTACACCGCCCTGCTTCATGATGTAAGTGGCAAAACAGCCAACATCAGCAGCAGCAAGCACAGCGTCCAGTTTTGGATCCATTAGTACCGGAGCACCCGGTTTGCTGGCTTTCATAGCACGAGATGCCTGCGATGCGAACAATCGTAACTCGCGATATGCCTGGCGGCCTGGAATCCCAAAAAAACGGAATTGTTGTACACGGTGCAGCGATGCCCACGCAGTGACATGCTCGGCGCTATCGCGTAGTGATTTACCCGTCTCCTTGCTGACGGTATCACCCAGACCACGCCCATCGATGTTTTTACTGACGTACTTTGCAATGTAACTGGCCGGTGTCCCTTTACGCGGGTCAATCAGCTTTGACTTGAAACGAGCGCTGGTGTTATTACCCAGCTCGGCGCGATCTTCTCGGATAGCAAAACGGCGTAGTAACTCAGTGATCGCGCGACGATGTTTTTTGCGCATAAAACACAATAAATGCCAGTGCACCGTACCATCGTGATGCGGCTCAGCGACGCGAACGCCATACCAGCGCAGCTCTTTTTTATGCATTGCTTTGCGAAAAGCGGCGAACATATCAACCAGATAATCGCTACTCTCCCTCACCGTCGAGTGATTCCATGCAGGGTTTGGCTTCCCGTTCATCAGGGTGGCGTGGTACTTAGATGGACAGGTAATGGTGTAGAACATGGCGCAGTCATCGCGCATTTCAGCAATTAGTTCAAGGCCCTTAACACAGGCCATCATCTCATTACGGCGGTGCGCTGGATTGCTGGAACTTGCAAGCACCACATCCTCCATGCTGAGCGTGTCGCCATCTTCGTTAATCAGATCATGGCTGCGGAAAAAATCCATCGCCTTACGGCGTTGTTCCCGCTTTTGCAACAGAATGTCATGACTGACATAAGGTGATGCGTGCCGATGAACAAGGCACGCTGCCCGAAGCAACTCTTCCCGCCATTCGTTGCGGAGTTGCCATAGCTTACGTTGCCACCAGTCAGCACAACGCATACGGGCAAGCGCGCCCGGTATCAGCTCGTAGTTAATCGGGTTGCGGCGATTATGTTTGCTTCGGAGCACTTCATAACCCGGCGGGATAACATCGAGGCGTGACACCTCAGCCGCCACACGACGATAGAGCTCCAGTATTACGATAGGAGAAGCTAATTCATCGGTCAGCATCTCGTCGCAAAGCTGGATAAAAATCATATCAATGTGCGCTGCGACTAGTGTTGAAAGCCGCTTAACCTCCCGCTGATTCAGCTCAGCAAGTCGAAGAAGTTGATCAAGGCTATCCCTGCCAGCCATCGCCTGGAATGACAGCGACGCCTGGTTAGCACGGACAGCGTCAATCCTCGCTAATGAGGGGGTAATGACCTCCTTCAGATAGGTAGGTAAATGGCGCTGGTCTTCTGATTTTTCTAAATACTTAATCCTTGATTCCAGCTGCTTGCGCAGGAAACCTGGCAGGCTGGCGACGTCATCACGAATCAGGGTAAGAGGATCAACGCGATGGAGTTCTGCGTGTCGCTTAGCTTTCTCAATCAGCGCATCATTCAGTTCGTCATGGAGCCAGGGATCGCAATGTGCAACAGAAAAGAGGTACTCTTCTGCTGCACGACTCATTGCTTCAGCCTGCTCGCGTTGCTCGCTTTTATCCTGCTCATAAAGCGCAATCCAGACGGCCAGCGAAGAGGGTTTCCGTGCAGGCACATCAACAGCATAAGGGTTTACTGGCTGCCTTCTGGCATTCCAGCTCCATGCCAGGGGTGTGGAATCAGGCATAACTCACCTTCGAATCTTATTTTACGAAGCCAACGCCTCAACAAGCTGGCGCAGCAAACACTTCGGCATATGTCGCATCGCCCATCACCGCCCCACAGTCCGGACAACCTCCGCCACCAGAACGACCGCAACCACCACACACACGAAGTACGCCAATCACTTCGCCCGCCATATCGCGGGTTTTGGCGCTAACGGAACGTCGAACGCTGAAGGCGTGGAGATTGAAAGCGGAGTAGATCTCGCGGGTTTCTGGTGTGTCGCTATTTGAGATGACCGAGCGCGTGCCATGCCGGCGATTAACGTCCAGTACCGTCGAGACCAAAGCGCGATGGTCGTCCAGGGTAAATGGCTTGCCGTAAGCGGTGAAATTGGCTGTTTTGCTAGTCGGGATGTACGGCGGATCGCAGTAAATCACGGAGTCGAGGCGGTTCTTCGCAACATACGGAATGGAAGAGCGAAAATCATGACAAAGAAAAAGCGCGTGAGTATCCCTAGCCTTTTCGGAAAACAGGCGCATTTCGGCTTCTGGAAAATAAGGTGCCTTATAGCTCCCAAAGGGGACATTGAAACCGCCATCCCTGTTGGTGCGATAAAGCCCGTTAAAGCAGTGGCGGTTCAGGTATAAAAATGATGCAGCCCACCGTACAACGTAATCATCTGCACACTCGTCATCCCACGACAGGTGGTTGAACAACTTGCGCTCTTCGTAATAGCTATCTTCGTTATTGCCATTTCTGAATATGTTCCTGGCGACCAGTATCAATCTTTCTGGGGTTTCCCTGAGCGCGCGGAAGAAATTAATCAGTGCGCGATTGCTGTCACAAAGCACATAACGGCGGTACTCCGTATTCATAAATACAGTACCGCTGCCAACAAATGGCTCAATCAGGCAATCAGCTTTCGGCAGGTACTTCAGCAGCTGCGGCATAACGCGGGTTTTGCCGCCCGCCCATTTCAAAGGTGACTTAATCATTTGCGACACTCCTGGTTGTAGGTTTCATGGGTCATCAGCCGCCACTGCTTACCGCCGTTTTTACTGAGCAAACGCCAACGGAGGCCAATACGGATCACGAGATAGGCGTGTGGCTTGACGCGAGAGTAATTACGCTGGCCGCGAGAAAAGGATTTCAGGGCGGCAAGCGCCCTGTTACAAACCGGCAGCGGCGCGTTGCAAACAACTGACAGATGCGAATGCATAGCAGCCCTCAGAGTGATTCAATGTGTGGTGAGGTCAGGCGCTGCCAGATTTCGCAGACTTGCTCCGCTTGATAGAGCGCGTCAGTGAGCGTGTAACGTGCAAGTGCACTCCTCGCGTGAGGTGCATAATCTGTGGCAGCGGCAAGGTCGAGAAGTGAACGAATGCAGCGGAATTTTGTACCTTCAGGAAAGATGCCAGACACCTCTGAGCGATCCACGGCATACCGAAGCGAAACCAGTTTTTCCTGGGTATCTTTGAACCATACAAACAACGCAGTGTTCTGAGGGCGGGTGTTATCAGCAATGAAACCAGCAAGCTCGCAAAGGACATCCTCTTCAGTTGCAGTTGCACTCATCACTTCTGCACGCCAGTGAGAGTCTTTTTTCATCCAGTCAAATGCGGTCTGGATACTGAGGCGCCCCTTCAGGCTTTGCGCTTTACGGATGTCGATAGAGGAGTAAAACGTCTTCCCAATCTGACCAGTTGACGGCTCAAAAAAAACAGCCTCAATGGCACACAAAGGAGAAGACTGTTTTTCGCTGGTATTAATCAAATCAATCATTAAATGGTTCATTGCTCTTAGTCCTCGCTGATTGGTAGTTCGCGGTGACTGATCCACCGCTCGACTGATGAATAGATCTCTTCCGGGGTGAGGCTTTCCTTTTTCAACTGGCCAACGAAAATGCGCAGCAGACCCAGAAGATGGGCGCGTTCGCGCTTACGTGCGTTGGCGCTTATTTCCACAAACTCTGGATCGCTAATTTTGTTTTCAAGCTTTATCGACGTGACCGACATTCAACCTCCTGAAAAAGGCAAAACGAATCCCCGGCAAAGTGAATGCCGTTATTTTTAAAGCTGGTTAATTATTTGTTGTAGCGTGGTTTTCTTTTAATCTGCTTAAATATCCTTTCATGCCAGTAATACATGAAATCAATAAAGGTCATTCGCGCACGTTCATGATTACCGCGAATTGCCTTTTCTAGCCCAAAAATTATTAAATCTTTAGTCGGGCTTTTTGAAGTAATGGTGATACGAGCACCGTTTTTTAGATGTACAGTGAACCCCTGCTCTGCACTTTCCATCGCCTCTCGGATCAGCATTTCCTGTTCCCAAGATGTTTTTTCTTCGGTGAACATGGCGTACTCCGATGATCAGTTGAGGCGTGGATGTGCAAACTGCCGGGAGGCTGTAACCCCCTGTTTCAGATGTTGCAAGACCTCCGGGGTAACTTCCATCGTTACTGTCAGCGGCTGAACAAACACAATAGCCTTCTTCAGTTGCTCAGCGTCGAGTGATAGCAGGTCGTATGGTTTAGGGATATCGCCATCGGTCACGGCAATAATGATGTTGCGGAGTTCTTCAAGAGTGCATTCATCATTCTCGCCTTGAAGCATCGCGAAATGATAAAGGTGGGATACGCCGTGGCGTAAGAGCTGAAGAGAATAATCATGATTCCATTCCAGAAACTCTTTATTGAAATGGAAGCATTGTAAAAGCGAATTAATTTTATCTGCATATTCGAGTTTCATTTTCGCCCCCAGAGATTAAAAAGCAATGAAGCGCTTTTTACTCATGATTCTGTCAATCGTCCGACATGCTTCTGATAAAGCAAAGTCAATGCCGTAATAAAGGCCTTTGTGCGTAATTTGATAGCGCTGGCGGTTGTACGGTTTTTTGCGTGGGAGTTTCAGAATAGTAAAACCACAGTAGAGGCAGGTTTTGCTATTGAGTTGTGATACCGATCCGCGGCTACCGTTCTTCATGTTTCATCTCCTGAAACCGGCTATCGACCTGGCTCACCGAGACCAAGCCACATCAACCACCCTTCCCTGATCTCCTTCGGACGACTTTCGTAGGCCAGTTTCATGCCGTTGTTCCATGCCGGAAGGTAAACCCAATATTCGCCAGCACGACCAGAAGTTGATTGTGGATCGGTCATCTCGATAACAGGCAGCTTCCCTTTTTCGATCATGCCTCTAACTGCCGCAGGAGTTTTGCCGATGAGTCTGGCGAACTCCTGATAAGGAACCGCATCGGTCGTACTTATGATTTGCTTTACCATTAACATTTCCTCGTTAATCGGTTCATGGATTGCTCTGAATGGCTTATAGTTGGCTATAGTGTTCAATACTAAACACCTAACAGCTTACATCTAAACACCATACTATTGAGATCTAAACACTATGTCAAACGCGTTAAACGAGAAAATCGTCTTAATCAGAAAGTCTGAGTATCTGAGTAGACAGCAACTAGCTGATCTAACAGGCATTCCATATGGGACTTTAAGTTATTACGAAAGTGGGCGTTCAACCCCTCCAACCGACGTAATGATGAAGATTCTGCAAATACCTCAATTCACTAAGTACACACTGTGGTTTATGACCGATCAGGTTTCGCCTGAGGCCGGTCAAATCGCACCGGCCCTCGCACACTTTGGGCAAGACTTAACAACCTCGCAGCACTCAGACCAAAAGACTGGTTAATAATTAACCAGTCTTACATATATTCTAAATGCTTATTATTGGTTGAAAAGTATCCATCACATTATTGCAAAGAGTTAAAAACTAAACGTAAGCACACCCATCGGAGGGATTTCTTATGACAATTAAGAAACTCGATGATGGTCGATATGAAGTGGACATAAGACCTGCAGGGCGCAACGGAAAGCGCATCCGCAGGAGATTTGACAAGAAGAGTGAAGCGGTAGCATTTGAGAAGCACACGCAGTTTAACCACCACACTAAAGAGTGGTTATCAAAACCGACAGATAAGCGGCATCTGTCTGAGTTAATACAGATCTGGTGGAATTTGAAGGGAAAGCACGAGGAACATGGACGGATAAATCGCAACAAGATTGAGACGTTCTGTAGGATGACTAACGATCCTTGTGCATTTCAGATTACGAAAGCACTGATAAGTCAGTACTACTCGGCAAGAAGAAGCCAGGGCATTAAAGCTTCGACCATAAACCGTGACCTCAATAGCACCAGTGGCATGTTCACTGCACTAATTGAGGCTGAATTGTTCTCTGGTGAGCATCCAATTCGGGGCAGGAAAAAGCTGAAGGAAGAAGTACCTGAAACCGGATATCTCACCGAAGGAGAGATAGCTCTTTTGCTCTCAAAGCTCGATGGCGACAACAAGAAGATCGCAATCCTCTGTTTAAGCACCGGTGCTCGTTGGGGTGAAGCGGCACGACTCAAGGCGGAAAACATCATACAGAATCGCGTAACGTTCGTTAAAACCAAGAGCAACAAACTGCGCACTGTTCCGGTATCAGCTGAAGTTGCGAAATTTATAGCCGGTGGTAAGCGAGGTTTGTTGTTTACCAGTGCGTCATATATCGACTTCAGGCAGACACTTCGGGAAGTAAAGCCAGATCTCCCGACTGGTCAGTCTACGCACGCCTTGAGGCACAGTTTCGCGACGCACTTTATGATTAATGGGGGAAGCATCATAACGCTACAAAGGATCCTCGGGCACGCCCGAATTGAGCAAACGATGGCTTATGCTCACTTTGCACCTGAGTACTTACAGGATGCCATTTCTCTTAACCCGTTAAGAGGTGGTATTGATGCGGAAAATGTCCACATTATGTCCACACTTAGGTAGTAAAATATGGCTTTCGACGGTGTTGTGTGCCGCGCAACCCGCATTCCACTGTTGAAAGCCACTACTACCAGGTTTAGGTAATGCACCCGACGGGGCTTTTTTTCCCCGCTGCGATCGCAGGTATTCCCTTCATTAATGTGTTAAATTTGTTGTATCTATGTTTACTCTTCGTTGGTAGCCGTTTTCCAGCATAAATGACTGACGGCCCCACCCGCGATCGGGAGCCGTACATTCATGTCAGATTTTATTCTTGCTCGCGTCTCGCAAACGCTCGCCACTGAACATTCCCTCGAAATGTTAGTCAGGCAGCTGCTTGAGATGCTGGAGCTTGTGACCAGAATGGAGTCAACTTATCTGACTCGTATTGATTTAAAAGCGCAGCGCCAGCTGGTGCTGTACGCGCATAACAGCAGCGAAATGCAGATCCCGGAAGGGTTTTCGGTGCCGTGGAATGAGTCGCTGTGTAAACGTGCAATCGATGATAACTGCCAGTTCAGTAACGATGTCAACACCCGCTGGCCGTCGTGCATCGCCGCTCAGGGGCTGGGGATTATCACCTTCTTCAGCATTCCCGTGCGCCTCGCCGATGGCTCGCTGTACGGCACATTATGTGCAACCAGCCGCAATAAGCAGCCCTATAACCTCGAAGGCGAGCAGGTGATGGCGCTGTTTGCCAACTTAATTTCTCACTATGTTGAGAAAGAGACGCTGGTTGATCAGCTTCGCGCCGCCAACGTCGCGCTGGAAATGCACTCCTATACCGACGAGCTGACCGGTTTAGCCAATCGCCGGGCGCTGTTTAAGCATCTGTCGTCAATGTTTCCCTGCGAGCGCGAGCAGCAGCGCAATCTGCTGATGATCTTTATCGACCTTGACGATTTTAAAGCGATAAACGATCGCTTTGGTCATCAGTGCGGGGACAGCTTTTTGATCCAGATTGGCGAACGGCTGAAGGCGCATATTCGCCAGGGAGACCTGGTGGGACGTCTCGGCGGTGATGAGTTTTTAGTCGTCGGCACCGAACTGGACACGCTGCAGCAACAGTCCTTTGTTGCGACCCTGCGGCAGGCCTTATGTGGGGTTTACTTTCTTGGCGAACACCGAATTAACTATCCTGGCGCCAGTTTTGGTATCACAGAGGTAAATCCCCAGGTTCTGGATGTCGAAAGTGCGCTGCGCGCTGCGGATGACGCTATGTATCAGGATAAAAAGTCCCGGCGGCGGGATTCCTTTCTGAATATTGATTAAAACCTGACGGCGATATCCAGTATGATAGCGAGGTTTTCCGGTAAGCTGTTGCGATGCGGCGGCTTAATGGTTTTGTGGCAGGACAGGTCATATTTTTAGCTTCAGGGGTAACATCATGAGATTGGGTATTCTTTTCCCGGTGGCCATTTTTATCGTCGCCGTTGTTTTTCTCGGTTGGTTTTTTGTCGGCGGCTACGCGGCTCCGGGCGGCGCGTAATGAAAAAAAGCACCATTCTGATGATTATCATCGCGATCGTTGCCCTGGCCGGCGTTCAGTTTGGCTGGTGGTAGCATCGGCGGTCGGGGATCGTTCGTCAGAGCGTTATTGCGGAGTTATCCTATCCACTCAATAAGTTAACGCTATACACTCACTTCATCAGCCGACTCCGCACGCTCTTTGCCCGCGGACGGTGGACAACGGAGAAGTGAGAAATGAAAAAACCGATCGTGTTATCGTTGATTCTTGCGCTATGCACGCTGTTATCGGGATGTATTGTTGACGACGGCTATCACCACAGGCACCACCACCATCATCATTATGACGGCCGCGGCTGGTGACGGAAGGGTTAAGCAGGGCGAACGCGCGTTCGCCCCATAGCCTTAGTCCTGACGGTCAGAACCTAAAAAGAAGAAGCCCAGCGGAATGGAAAACAGCAGCGTGAACACGATGCTGTACACGGTCACCATCGCCCCCTGCAGGAAAAACATCGATGTGCTCCATTCGGAGTACGGCATATTGTATTCGCTAACGACCCCGCCAAACGTTGCGCGGCCCACCACGGTAAGCGCGATGGCAAACACAATCCCTATCGACAAGAAGAATTTCTTGCTGTTTTTGTTGCTGATGAGCTTTTGCAGAATCATCCGGGTTCCCTTTTCTCTGACCAATAATCGGCTGTATATGTAACATCAATGCAATAAAAATTGAAGGGTTTTTGTTACAAGCCAGAGGATAAAGCTATCAGGCCGGAATCACTACCGGCCAGCGGTTTACGATTGCAGGGTTGCCAGGCGCGCAGCAAAGCCGACAAACACCAGACCAATCAGACTGTTGCCGATTTTTGCCAGTTTCTTTCTGGTCTTCACGTAGCGCGTCACGAACGAACCGGACAGGATCAGGAAGCTCATATACATAAAGCTAATCACTTCCAGCGTCAGCGCGAGGATAAAGAACGCCAGTCCGGGTGTTGTCGCGTTAACGTCGATGAACTGCACGAAAAAAGAGACATAGAAAAGAATGGCTTTGGGATTGGTCAGGCTAAGCGTCAGCGAGCGTTTCAGAATCGCGCTTCCCGGTTCAGCCCCGGCGTCCGCGTGCCCTTCCCGCTGAGTCAGAACGGAATAGAGCATCTTGCCACCCAGCCACAGCAGGTAAATCGCGCCCAGATAACGAACGATATTAAACAGCACCGGCGTGGTCTTAATCAGGGTCGCAACGCCGGCAAACGCCAGCAGCATCAGCACCGCGTCGCCGATGAACACGCCAGCCGCCGCCAGATAGCCCTTTTTAACGCCGTGTGCGATACCGGTTTTCAGAACAAAAAAGGTATTAGGGCCGGGCACCAGGATGATAAAAATAGCCCCGACCAGATAGGTCAGATAATTCAACACACCAAACTCAGCGAACACGCTGCACTCCTTCGCTTTCAACAAAAAACATGATCGCGCTCACGTTAACGCAACTGCCGCGATTTTGAAAGCGCTTACGGTGCTTGTTGGCTTAGTAGAGTGAGCCTTCGCCCAGCGGGCGGGTTTTGAAGCGCCGATGTACCCACAGATATTGCTCCGGCGCGCGCAGAATCTCTTTTTCAATCACCCGGTTGATATAGCTGGCCGCATCCTGTTTATCTTCGCCAGGATAGTCATTCAGCACATCGCTGATGTACAGGGTGTAACCTTTACGGTCCATCTTACGCACCATACTGATGCTCAGCATCTTCGCACCGGAGAGACGCGACAGGACGTAGGTGCCGTTTGTCGTCGCCGCCTGAGGGACGGAGAAGAACGGCGCAAACACGCTGCCTTTCGGGCCATAGTCCTGATCCGGGGCGAACCATACCGCCTCGCCGGCTTTCAGCGCGTGCACCAGACCAGATAAATTGCGGCGATCGATCATCGCTTTATTCGAACGCAGGCGTCCGCGGGTTTGCACCCACTCCATCAGCGGGCTGTTGTGCGGGCGATAGGTCGCCATCATCGGCCGACACAGACCCATGGTACGGCCACCGAGCTCCAGCGACATAAAGTGCACGCCAACAACCATAACACCCTGCCCGGCGCTTAACGCTTTGCTCAGATTCTCAAAGCCTTCAACGTCGAACCATTTTTTAACCCGCTCGTCGCTCCAGAACCAGGCCATACCGGTTTCGATAAGTCCCATGCCCAGCGACATAAAATTCTGCTCAATCATCTTTTCCCGCGCTTGCGGTGACATGTCCGGAAAACAGAGTTCAAGATTACGTCGGGCAATATGTTCGCGGCGCTTAAGGAAGCGGCGTGACGCCTTGCCTGCGCTGGTGCCGATGATGTGTAACAGAGGATAAGGCAATTGCACGATTAACCAGAGAATGGCAAGGCCAAACCAGGTCCCCCAGTTGCGAGGGTGCAGAAGACTTTTATTAAAAGCGCAAGGCATGATTTTTCCTGTAAACGTCTATAAATGAGTAGCGCTTAAGGAAAAAACGAAGTCCATTCATCAGTCGTTAGGCGGTACGTATAGCAACTATGACAATAGTAATCCGGCTAAATTCACTCCGGCAAGTAAAAAACACCTCCGCGGTGAAAAAAGCATAATACCCTCATAGTTGTAACAGAATGTAAAATAAAAAAGAAGATCCCATTACAAATATTTACTGTGACAACCCTTTTCTCGCTAATTATTTCGATCCGCTGATTGCACATTATTAAATCAATTTGTACTCTTCAGCGTCATATTGCTTCGCAGCCCCTGCCGTCACTGGCCGGCAACAACTTACCCACCCTGTCATCCTGCCCGAGGCGACGCGGTGGTAAAAAGTATAAACGTTGCTAAAGAATCGCGGTAATCAATATAACGCATCTCCATATATCAGAGTCAGAATCTATAAAACAGTATGCAACATATCTTTTCATTCCTTTTCTATATATCAAATAAGAATCACCTTATTTTATAAATCCGCACAATGTCTGGCGCTTTCGCTAAATAAATCATCCATTATTCGTTTACGACGAACAATTATCCTTTTTTATCCCCGACCTTCAATGATAAGCCGCCCGTAACACGGGCCGGAGACCTGATGCCGTGAAATCAACAACATTTTCTAATCGCAACAGTCACTTATTGAAATTATTGTTCGCACGACCCATTTTTGCGCCGCCTTTTAATTGTAATGATAACCATTCTCATATTAACATGTCGCTATTGATAACCTGTTTTGAACCCGCTTATGTCTCAGCTTTCCGCCGCCACACCGTTCACGCTCGCGTCTCTGTATCAAGCCCATCACGGCTGGCTGACAACCTGGTTAACCGGCAAGCTGCAATCCGCCTTTGACGCCGATGATGTCACTCAGGATACCTTTCTGCGCGTGATGGGCAGCGAATCGCTGACGGCGATCCGCGATCCTAGATCCTTCCTGTGCACCATCGCCAGACGGGTGATGATCGATCTGTTTCGCCGTAATGCGCTGGAACGCGCGTGGCTGGAGATGCTTGCCCAGCTTCCGCAGGCCCTGGTCCCTTCGCCGGAGCGACAGCACATCCAGCTGGAGACGCTGCAGCAGGTCGATGCCATGCTTGATGGCCTGAGCCGGAAAGCCCGCGCGGCCTTTTTGCTTTCGCAGCTGGAGGGGCTGACGTATGCCGAGATTGCCGAACGCCTGATGGTATCGGTCAGCTCAGTAAAAAAATACGTCGCCAGAGCGACTGAGCACTGCCTGCTTTTTCGCCTGGAGAATGGCCTGTGAGTTCCGCATTAACCGAATCCCGTCGTCTGGCTCTGCGTTCCGCATCGCGCTGGTACGCGGTATTAAGCGATAGTCGCGTCAACCCCCGACAGGAGGTCCGCTGGCAACAGTGGTATGAACAAAGCCGCGATCACCAGTGGGCGTGGCAGCAGGTCGAAAACCTGCGCCAGCAGATGGGACAACTTCCCGGTCCCCTTGCCAGCCGGACGCTCAACGACAGTCGCCTGACGCGTCGCCAGGTGCTGAAAGGGCTGATGCTGCTGGTTGCCGCCGGCGGCGGCTGGCAGATGTGGAGCAGCGAACTGGCGGAAGGATTGCGCGCCGATTACCGCACGGCAAAAGGCATGCCCCTGCGGCAAACGCTCAGCGACGGCACTCTGCTGACGCTCAATACCGACAGCGCCGCCGATGTGCGCTTTGATGGCCACCAGCGCCTGATTCGCCTGCGCTACGGCGAAATTGCCATCACCACCGCCTGCGACCGCCGGCAACGACCGTTTCGCGTCCAGACCCGCGACGGTTTACTCACCGCGCTGGGCACCGAATTTACCGTCCGCCAGTTTGCCCGTGACACGCGCCTGACGGTGCAACAGCACGCCGTCGAGGCGCTGCTGCCAGACGGACAGCGCAAGATTGTCCACGCGGGCGAGAGCCTGTGGTTTACCCGCGATGCCTTCATCCGCCTTCAGGCGCTCAACAGCAGCGACGCCAGCTGGACGCAGGGCGTCCTCAGCTTCCGCGATCGTCCGCTGCATGAAGTGCTCGCCACACTCTCCCGCTATCGCCCCGGGATCTTACGCTGCGATCCCGCCGTCGCCGGTTTGCGTCTGAGCGGCACCTTTCCGCTGGGCGACACCGATGCGATTTTGCACATCATCGCGCAGACCCTGCCGGTAAAACTGCAATTTGCCACCCGCTACTGGATCACTGTCATCGCAGCCTGAGAAAAAAAAACAAAAAATTTGCCTTCTCCATTGTCCCTTTTCACCCGCTCGTTCGACTTAACAGGTGATGACAACCAAAAACGATTGTGGAGAACACATGACGCCTTTACGCGTATTACGCAAACCGATGCCTCTGGTGATGGCAATCCGTTTAAGCCTGCTGCCGCTCACGGGGCTGGTCGCTGTCCCCGCATTGGCGGCAACGCAGTTTGATATTGCCGCCGGGGATTTAGACAGCGCACTGAACCAGTACGCCGCCCGCAGCGGCATTACGCTCTCGGCGGATGCTGGCCTGACGCGCGGAAAACACAGCGATGGCCTGCACGGCCGCTATGAGCTGGAAGAGGGTCTGCAAACGCTGCTCAGCGGGAGCGGACTGCAGCTGAAATCTCTGGGTAATCAGGCCTGGACGCTGGAACCGGCGCCGGTTAATACGGAATCCACGCTGACGGTGATCGGCGACTGGCTTGGCGACGCCCGGGAAAACGATGTTTTTGAACACGCCGGCGCCCGCGATGTTATCCGCCGCGACGATTTCGCCAAAACCGGCGCCACCACTATGCGCGAAGTCCTGAATCGCATTCCCGGCGTCAATGCGCCGGAAAATACCGGTACCGGCAGCCACGATCTGGCGATGAACTTTGGCATCCGGGGGCTGAACCCACGCCTCGCCAGCCGTTCTACGGTACTGATGGACGGTATTCCGGTGCCTTTCGCCCCCTACGGTCAACCTCAGCTATCGCTGGCGCCGGTATCGCTGGGCAATATGGATGCGGTGGATGTGGTTCGCGGCGCAGGCGCCGTGCGCTACGGGCCACAAAACGTGGGCGGCGTAGTGAACTTTGTCACCCGGGCCATCCCGCAGGACTTTGCTATCGCGGGCGGCGTAGAAGGCCAGCTCAGCCCGACCTCTTCGCAGAACAATCCCAAAGAGACGCATAACCTGATGCTGGGAGGGACCGCCGATAACGGACTGGGGGCTGCCCTGCTCTATTCAGGTACCCGCGGCAGCGACTGGCGTGAACATAGCGCCACGCGCATCGATGACGTGATGCTGAAAGGCAAATATGCGCCAAACGCGGTGCACACGTTCAACAGCTTGCTGCAGTACTACGATGGTGAAGCCGATATGCCCGGCGGCCTGTCCCGCGCCGATTATGCTGCCGATCGCTGGCAGTCCACCCGCTTAAAAGATCGCTTCTGGGGACGACGTCAGCTGGCCAGCCTCGGCTATCAGTTCCAGCCCGATGACCGGCACAAGTTCAACATTCAGGGCTTCTATACCCATACGCTGCGCAGCGGTTATCTGGAGCAAGGGAAACGCACCACGCTTTCCCCGCGTGAATACTGGGTGCGCGGTATCGAGCCGCGCTACAGCCAAAGCTTTATGCTTGGCACTTCCGCGCATGAAGTCGGCGTCGGCTATCGCTACGTGAATGAATCCACGCACGAGATGCGCTATTACACCCCCACCGTCAGCGGCAAGTTGCCTGACACCGCCAGTCCGTACGACCGCGATACCCGCTCTGGCACCGAGGCTCACGCCTGGTATATCGACGATCGCATCGATATCGGCAACTGGACGGTCACGCCGGGGATGCGTTTCGAACATATTGAGTCTTACCAGGACGACAGCCTGAAAGGCACCCGTCAGCAGGTCAGCTATAACGCCCCGCTGCCGGCGCTTAACGTACTTTATCACCTCACCGACAGCTGGAATCTTTATGCCAATACAGAAGGATCGTTCGGTACCGTACAGTACAGCCAAATTGGCAAGGCTGTGCAAAGCGGCAATGTGGAACCGGAAAAGGCCCGCACCTGGGAAGTCGGTACCCGCTACGACAACGGCGCGCTGAGCGCGGAAATGGGACTCTTCCTGATTAACTTCAACAATCAGTACGACTCCAACCAGACCAATGATACCGTCACCGCTCGCGGTAAAACTCGCCACAGCGGACTGGAGACGCAGACGCGTTACGATCTCGGCGATCTCAATCCGCAGCTGGAAAATCTGTCGGTCTATGCCAGCTATGCCTATGTCAACGCCGTCATTCGTGAGAAAGGCGATACCTACGGCAACCAGGTGCCTTTCTCACCCAGACATAAAGGTACGCTCGGGGTAGATTACAAACCGGGTAACTGGACGTTCAACCTCAATAGCGATTTCCAGTCCAGTCAGTTTGCTGACAACGCCAACACCGTGGAAGAGAGCGCTGACGGCAGCAACGGCCGCATTCCGGGCTATATGCTGTGGGGCGCCCGCGTCGCCTACGATTTTGGCCCGCAAATGGCCAATCTCAATCTGGCGTTTGGCGTAAAAAATATTTTCGACCATGAGTACTACACCCGCTCATATGACGATAACAACAAAGGCATCTATGTCGGCCAGCCGCGTACCTTGTATCTGCAAGGCGCCATGACATTCTGATGATGACGTGGTGGTAATCAAAACGTTCGTCACCGTCCCGCCCAGGGGCGGTGACGGTGTTGTTTTACCGTGGGGCCGACGTTCGGCCCTGTACTGGCTTCACGCCGCCAACAACTCGCGAGGCAACAGCGTCTCCGTCAGCGGCGACCGGCAAGCGTTCATCACACCATCACGCAGCCTGTTCTAAAATTCGTTTTGCCGACGATCGAATCAGATAAGCCTCATCCCGGCGGCGAGGTAACGCAAGCTACTCACGACAATGTATTTTCTTTTTATGAGCAAAATGATTAACTGACGCCTGTTAAAGACTTTTTTCACGCTTTTATGCGTCTTTGTCGCCACGCATTTCGGGCTTGAGTATGGCTATAAATGAAATTATTTCGGGATTTGCTCACCGATTATTTCGCCGCGAACTGGCGTCTCTACCCCCTGCTGGCGTTATCTGGATACAGGCCACCAGAATGAGCCGATATTATCCCAATCACGCGGATGGAGAAAAACGATGCGTCTCGCCTTAAAATCAGCATTGATGCTAACCACGCGCGTTATACAGATAATCAACCCGGAACTTCAGTTGCATATGCAACGCACGGCGCTAATTGCTCTCGAACTTTCGTTAGCTCTGGAACTGCCGCGGTCGCAGCAGCAGACCATATTTTGCGCCGCACTGCTTCACGATATTGGCGTGCTCGGCGATAAGCGAATCGTCACTTCGCTGAATGACATTGATAATATCGAAGACCCTCACCAGTATCGGGGGGCCGAGATGCTCAGCGGCTTACCCACCTTCGCGCCTGTTTTGCCTGTTATCCGCCATCACCACTTTAACCCGGCGCATAAAGGTAACCTCGAAGAGCATATCGTTTTTTTTGCCGATGCTTTTGAACGTCTGCTCTCCACCGGAAATATCACCACGGATCACCACCCCGACATTATCATCGACACCTTCCGCACCTTGCATCATGAGATTGATCCGATGCTCTGTGACACCGTCTGCCAGCTCGCGCAAAAAGAGCATTTCTGGCTGCATCTTCATCCCGGACATATCCAAAGGATGCTGGAGATCATCGGCCCGATTAACGAGCTGTACATCGATATCGACGGGCTGAAAGATATTTGTTTGTTAATCGCCAAAATTGTCGATACCTACAGCAGTTTCACCGCCAGCCACAGTATTATGGTCGGTGAAATATCCTGCCTGCTGGCAACCTATATGCATCTGCCGGAACAGGAGTGCAAAAAAATCGAAATTGCCGGCTATTTGCACGATATTGGTAAAATTAATATCCCGCTGGATATCCTGGAAAAGCAAAGCGAACTCACGCCTGATGAACTCCGTCAGGTGCGAGAACATAGCTATATGACCGGTGAAATTCTCAGCGCCTTTAGCGAACTGGGTGAAATCATTAACTGGGCGGCAAACCACCATGAAAAACTCGATGGCAGCGGCTATCCGCTGCATCTGAATCAGGATTATCTGCAACTCCCTGACCGGATCATCGCCATTGCCGATATTTTTACCGCTCTGACCGAAGATCGCCCCTATCGCGTCGCCATGCGTTATCAGGATGCATTACAGCTGATAGAGAACGATGTTATAAATGGCGCCCTGGATAAAGATGTTTTTTGTACCTTATGCCAGCATGCCGGCACGCTACATAGCACGATTATTCGCAAAAAACGCAGCTAACCCTCTGCCCGCAAGTGGGCAAAAGCGGGTTCTATAATTAGACGTAACGTCATTTGTTCATCTGCACGCAAGGAAAATTCGGGTGAGAATCGCCACCATGACCAACTGGGCCTACGGGATCACCGTTTGCCTGACCATCACTTCCGGTATTGCCATGCTGATGGCGTCCAACGCGGAGACGGCCGAACGCCAGGCCGTACAACAGCGGCAGATCTTCGACCAGTTAACCGAAACGGTTGAAACCGAGAGCTGGGAATTATCCGACCTCGCTCGCGCTTACGTCATTAACAAAAATCCGGATGTGTTGCAGGAGTACCGCCAGCAGGCCCGTTCGCTGACGACCATAGAGCACCGGCTGGAAAAGCTGAAAGATCGGGGAGCGACGCCGCAGGAGCTGATGTTGCTGCGCGAGGGGCTGCAGATCGCGGATGAGCTGCAGGATGAACAGCAGGCCGCGCTCGCCAGTATTGAACGCGGCGCAGACAGCGAGGCGCTCTCCCTGCTCTACGGCAAGCATTATGAACAGGAGCTGGACCGGGTACAGACACAGATCGATCACTTCCGCCTTATGCTGGAAGGTCGGGCCGCCAGCGCCATTACGCAAGCCACGGAAAAATCGCACACCTGGCGTACGTTATCAGAAATAATGGTCGCGCTGACGGCGCTGATGTTCCTGTTTGTCCTCGGGTTTATCCTTCAACGGCGGGTATTGTACCCGGTTGTTCGTTTAAGCGATGTGGTACAGCGTCTCGCCTCACAGGATTATGCCGTCGAAGCTCCCCAGTTCACGCAGATCGATGAGATTGGCGATATGGCGCAGGCGATCCGTATTTTCCGCGAAAATGGCCTGGCGCGTCAGCGTCTTGAACAAGAGCGCGATGCCGACTGGGCGATTCGGGAACTGCTGGCGCGCATGACGCAGCGTCTGCAAGGCTGCGAATCTTTTGACGATGTTATCAAGGTCGCCGAGCTCTTCGCGCCGAATATCGCCCCCGCAATTCCCGGGCGCCTGTATGTTCTCGAAACCAACCCCTGGCAGTTGCGCTGTGTGGCCCAATGGCTCTCGCCGCCGGATGAACCCGAGGTCTTTTATCCTGACAACTGCTGGGCCGTCCGCCGTGGATTAAGCCATCCACCGGTCAATGGTGAGCCTGACATCGCCTGTTCACACCTGCCGGACGCCTGCATTCATCAATCGCTTTGCGTGCCGCTGGTTGCGCAAGGAGAAGCCATCGGCCTGCTCTCCTTCAGGAATGTCACCTCTGCTACCGCCCCTTCGCGTGCCTATCTGGAGCTGATGGCCGAAGCGCTGGGTCTGGCGCTGGCAAACCAGCGTCTGCGCAGCGCGCTGCTGGAGAAAGCGCTGTTTGATTCGCTGACCGGGCTGCGTAACCGTCATCATCTGGATGATGCCTTGCATACGCAAATCAATCTCGCGGTGCAAAACCATGCTCCGCTGAGCTGCCTGATGATCGATATCGATCACTTCAAGACGATTAACGATCGGTATGGTCACGAAGCCGGCGATCTGGTGATCAAGAGCGTGGCGGTCATTGTCCAACGCGCGGTACGCGACAAAGGCATGGCTTTTCGCTACGGCGGCGAGGAGTTTCTGGTGCTGCTGGCCGGCGCCAGTGAAGAGGCGGCCCGGGCCTGCGCAGAGGAGATTTACGACAGTGTCCGCAGCCTGACCCTGCGCGATGGCCTCACCGAGATTGGCCAGGTGGATGTCTCCATCGGCATTGCCAGCTTCCCGCAGCATACCCAGAGCGACAGCCTGCTGCGTGCCGCGGATGCCGCACTTTACCGGGCCAAAGAGCAGGGCCGCTCCAGAATAGTCAGTTTCGGCATGCTGAAATCCGACTAAACGCCATAAGGGGATAAGCTGTCTGCTTATCCCCGCAGCAGCAAATGGGTGGCTATCCCCCATTTCACCAGCGATAACCGACCTGCCGCATACTCCAGAACCGAGTAGCTGCCATTCTGATGCGTATAGCGGGGGAAGTGCTCCGCGCCATGGCCGTCAAGAATGGAGATAACCGCCTGTATGACCTGGCCATGAGAAACCACGCACACGCAGCGATCCCCCGCCTCACCGGCTGCAAGCAGCGCCGCGGTTGTTCTGGCGGCGGCAGCGGTCAGCGACTCGCCGTTCGGCGGCGTCACGTGCGGATCGCCGGAGTAGATCGTATCGAACAGCCTTCGCTGCGCATCGTTGAGCTGCGGATAGACCGTGCCCTCTAATGGCCCGAAACCCCGTTCAATGAGCCGCGCATCAAAGCGGATTGGACAGGCAAAATAGGCCGCGATCGGCATAGCCGCCGCGACGGCGCGACCTGCAGGAGAAGAGACCACCCGATCTATCTCCTCACCGTCAAGCGCGCGAATCAATGCCGCGATTTGTCGATGCCCACGCGCGGTTACCGGGCTATCAAGCTGCCCCTGCAGGCGGTTAACGCTATTCCATTCGGTTTCACCATGTCTGACGAGCAATATCTTCATTGACAGCATCGGGTTACGAGTTAGCGGGCAACATTACCCTCTGCAGAGAATAAAAAGAAAGTGATGCCCGGTCCAGCGTTCCCCTGACGCGCATCCTGTTGGCCGCGCGGTGGAACAGAAAATCAGACCGCCATACTCTCAGGCGTTTTTCACCTTCGGATCTCCGCAATGCGGATGGCAGAAAAAATGAAATAAGGATGATATGATCTCTGGAAAATGATGCCGGCATTAACCTAAGGGCCTACTGAATGAATAATGAAATACCGTTAAAGTATTATGACATCGCCGACGAGTACGCGACAGAATGCGCAAAGCCGGTCAGTGAAGCGGAACGCGAACCTCTGGCGCACTATTTTCAGCTGCTGCTCAGCCGTCTGATGAACAACGAGGAGATCAGCGAAGAGGCCCAGGCAGAAATGGCGCACGAAGCCGGTCTCCACCCGGATCGTATCGATGAGATCGCGACGTTCCTTAATCAGTGGGGCAATGAGTAGCCTGCCACCGGCTCTCTGGCCAGGATAAACAGGCGTGTTGTTATTCTGACGCACGCTATTTCCCCTCGCATAGCCAAAATTTATCGTCCAGACTGAAACCAAAGACGTGGTCTGCGCAGCCATTGTGCATTACACTGCGCGCTGCAAAAATTGAGTTAATACACGATTAAGTAGGTGGTAACGGCGATGAACGGAACAATCACAACCTGGTTTAAAGATAAAGGTTTTGGATTTATCAAAGATGAAAACGGCGATAACCGCTATTTTCATGTGATTAAGGTCGCCAATCCTGAGCTGATTAAGAAAGATGCGGCGGTGACCTTCGAACCCACCACCAATAACAAGGGTTTGTCAGCGTACGCGGTGAAAGTGGTACCAGAAAGCAAATATATCTATATCGCCGGCGAGCGCCTGAAGCTCACGTCGATCAAATCCTACCTGGTCTACAGCGAAGAGGTACCTGCCGATACCCGCATTGATAAAGAAAATGCGGTGCTGTCCGTGGGGATCCTGATGAGCAGCATCAAGCCGAAATCCGACGTTAAGCCCGGTGACATGCGCTCGCTGAAAAAACTGGCGATCACCACTTTTCAGGGCACGACATTGATCTTCTCAGAAGATGAAATTGACATCGATGCCACGGTGAAACTGCTTAAAGTCTGATCGTACTCTGATCCAGGCCGGCAGGCTGCACCCTTCTGATGCAGCCTGCCGGCCCCTCAAACCGCTCTCCATACGCCCTCTCTTGCCCCGGTTCTGCAACTGGATTCCGATATTGCGACCATAATGCGTGGGCTGCCGCCGGCTATCCGCAGTGATGCTCCGGCACTTCGTCAGCCTTGCTACCATGGGTTTGCTCTTCGACCATGAAGATGACTCATGTTGTAATGAAATTATGTCGCTTTCACTCCTCCAGGGACTCTGGCATAAAATATGCTCTATTAATCAGAGACAATATGATGATCGCTGAATGAAATAACCAGATAAAAAGAAAGGATATGCTGGGATTCAGGGAATAACTTCAGTTTTCATATCAGAACTTAGGGTGCACCATCGCGATGAATAAAGATTTTGCTTTTACTATTAAACGTAGTCGTTTTGACGCGCATTATAACCCCGCTGAAAATACGCGAATTACAACCAACTTCGCGAATCTGGCCAGAGGGGAAAATCGCGAGGAGAACTTGCGTAACACGCTGACGATGATTGACAATCGTTTTAATGCGCTGGCGTACTGGGATAACCCGAAAAGCGATCGTTATTCTGTTGAGCTTGAAATTATTTCAGTTGAAATGACACTCACTGACCAGCACCGCAGCGGCAGCTTTCCGGTCATTGAGATATTAAAAACGAACATTCTCGATAAAAAAACGCACGAACGTATTGACGGTCTCGCCGGGAATAATTTCTCCTCTTACGTACGCGATTATGATTTTAGCGTGCGACTGTTAGAGCATAACCAACAGCAATCCGCCTTTAGCATCCCGGATGGTTTTGGTGAATTACATGGAAATATCTTTAAACACTTCGTTAATTCAACGGTATACCAGCAGAACTTTAACAAACCGCCGGTAATCTGCCTTAGCGTATCGAGCAAAGACACCTATCAGCGCACGGGAAATCAGCATCCGGTACTGGGTATCGAATACCAGCAAAATGGCTCGTCGTTGACTGAACAATATTTTTCCAGAATGGGATTAAAGGTTCGCTATTTTATGCCGCAGAATAGCGTTGCGCCGTTAGCATTTTATTTTTCTGGTGACTTGCTTAGTGATTACACTAATCTTGAGCTTATCAGTACCATCAGTACAATGGAGACGTTCCAGAAGATTTATCGGCCTGAAATTTATAATGCCAACGCCGCCGCAGGGCAATATTATCAACCGAACCTGAATCACCAGGATCATTCATTAACTAAAATTGTTTATGATCGGGAAGAACGCAGCCAACTGGCGATTGAACAGGGAAAATTTACTGAAGAGCATTTTATCAAGCCTTACCAGAATATTCTTGAGAAATGGTCTGCTGGCTACGCGCTTTAATTTACCGAACATACAAGGTTTTCTATTATGAAAAAATTATTACCCACGTCGACGGCTGGCAGCTTACCTAAACCTTCCTGGCTGGCAGAGCCTGAGAAACTATGGTCTCCGTGGAAATTACACGACCAGGAATTAATTGAAGGGAAAAAAGATGCGCTAAGCTTGTCGCTGTATGATCAGTTACGCGCAGGAATTGACATTGTCAGCGATGGCGAACAAACGCGCCAGCACTTTGTCACCACCTTTATTGAGCATCTCAGCGGCGTCGATTTTGAGAAACGCGAGGTGGTGAAAATTCGCAATCGCTATGAGGCGAGCGTGCCGACGGTTGTGGGTGAAGTGGCGCGTCAGAAGCCCGTTTTCGTTGAAGATGCCCGGTTTTTACGTCAGCTGACCAGACAACCTATTAAATGGGCTCTGCCAGGACCGATGACGATGATCGATACCCTCTATGATAACCACTATAAAAGCCGTGAAAAGCTGGCCTGGGAATTCGCCAAAATTCTCAATCAGGAAGCGAAAGAATTAGAGGCGGCGGGTGTCGATATTATCCAGTTTGATGAACCGGCATTTAATGTCTTTTTTGATGAGGTGAATGACTGGGGGATCGCCGCGTTAGAAAGAGCCATTGAAGGACTAAAATGTGAAACGGCGGTACATATCTGCTATGGATATGGCATCAAAGCCAATACTGACTGGAAAAAGACGCTGGGATCAGAGTGGCGCCAGTATGAAGAGGCGTTCCCAAGGCTGCAAACATCGAATATCGATATCATCTCGCTGGAGTGTCATAACTCGCGTGTCCCCATGGATCTGCTGGAGCTGATTCGCGGCAAAAAGGTGATGGTGGGAGCGATTGACGTGGCAACCCAGGCGATTGAGACGCCGGAAGAGGTCGCCGGTACGCTACGTAAAGCGCTTGAGTTTGTCGATGCCGATAAGCTTTATCCTTCGACCAACTGCGGGATGGCGCCCCTGTCTCGTCAGGTCGCCAGAGGCAAGCTCAATGCGCTAAGTGCCGGCGCAGAGATCGTCCGCCAGGAGCTGCTGGCGAAATAACGCTGGCGGAGCCAGCGCGCTGAAAGAAAGTCCGGATCAGGCGTTCGGTTCGCTATCCCCCTGGCCGGACCGAACAGCGCGCAATACGACCGCACAGAAAGCCTGAGGTGCCGTGCGTTCATCTCTCCCTTTAACCGCCGTGCAGCCCGTCGGAACGCTGTCTCCGCGGGCGTTAATCGGATAACGTCTTACTCATATTGATTCCCGTCACCCAAAAGCCGGTGGACTCGTAGACGTGGCGGGCGCGTTGGTTATCTCCGGCCACGCGAAGTCGAATCTGTTCGATCCCCTGCTCCCGCATCTCCCGCTCAAAGGCGCGTAGCGCCTGCGTGCCCAGCCCCTGCCCCTGACAGGCGTTGAAGATATAAAAATCAAAGATGAACACGGTTCGCGCGGCGGTATCGGGTTTGTACCAGAGGTAGCCGACGTGCTCGTCGCGATTGTCTGATTGGCTAAAAAGAGACAGCAAAACCTGCCCGGGGGTATTCACCCCCTCAGGAAGATCCTCGGCGATTTCACGCGTCGCTTTTGTCAGTGAATCCTCTGCGCTAAGCCGATAGTTGGCGGCAATTTCACGCGCATAATCCGTAATAAAGTATTCCAGATATGCCGGATATTCTTCTTCGCGCATGGGGCGGAACATCATCATTGATTCATCCTTTGAGGGGGCGATATTTTCGCAGCGAGACGATGCATTCATCCCTTTTCATTGACGCGGCCATCCACAGCGACAGATGACGAGCGGCGAGGCCAGCTACCACATTAAATCATCAGGTACTTTGAAATCAGCATACGGATCGTCTTCATCCTGCTCTTCCTGGCTGAGCGCGCTGTGTAACACAATGCTGTCCGCATCGCGCTGTGCAATCTTATCTGCGACGTTAGCCGGAATAATCGCGTATACGCTCTCGCCGCTGCTGTCTGGCACCAGACGCGCGATCGCCAGACGGCCGCTAATCAGTTGAGCCTGAATCAGCTTATCGACAAAAATTTTCTTGATGAGGTTGTTGTCGGTAAAGTTAAAGCCAATGTCGCCTTTTGCCGGAACAATCCGGTTCATTTCAATAAGCTGCTTCACCTGGGCTTTATATTCTTTGGCTAAAGCGGCCTGCTTTTGCTGTTCACCCAGCTGCTTATCACGCTCGAGCTGCGCTTTTTTGTTTTCTTCCACCGCTTCTCGCGCTTCACGTGCCTGAACCCGTGATTTTTTGGCCGTTCTTTGCACTTTAGCGACCTTTTTGCTGGTCACTAACCCGGCTTTCAGCAGCTGCTCTTGTAAGGTGAGTTTTGTCATTTCGTCTCTGAACCCGTTGAGAAATTTCTGCGATTATAGCGGGAATATTGGCGGCTGTGCCAGATTGCATCGCCGCAAGGCGAGCTGGTTTATGGAAGCGGCGGCCTTACAGGTCGAGGGAAGCATGGCAGAATTCCATTTCGAAATGGGGCAAGGTCAAGGGTGATGCAGGCGGAACGTTGCGCCGGTTCCGGTCTGAAAACCACTCTCAGAATATGCGTAAACATCCGCGACATGTCGGATTTAAAGACGTTGGAAACCAACATGGCGTCCGCAGGCTTTTACCCGATTCACCGACGGTATTACTGGACATGCGTCGGAAAAAGTCCGGGCCAGCAACGCTGTGTTCATTAAGAAACAAACGAACACTCACCACTTGAGAGCATTACCTTCTGACAATCCTGGCTATTGGCTATGCCCACTGACCACGACTCTGTTTCGTCCTTGTCGTTTCGCTTGATATAACGCGGAATCAGCTTCCATGAGAAGCCGCTCGTAGTCACCCTCATAATCTTTTAGCCCCGCCACACCGATCGAGACCGTAAGGTGTCCGGCCTCAGAGAACTCGGTATCCGATATGACCTGGCGGATCCGTTCGGCTATCGCAGCAGACTCGGCGAGCGTGGTTTCCGCCAAAAGGATAACGAACTCCTCGCCCCCAAAGCGGCTGATAACATCCTCTTTTCGACATGTCAGTCTGAGCAAATCCGCGGTATGAACCAGCACGGTATCCCCCGCACTGTGCCCGAAACGATCGTTAATCGTTTTAAAATGATCGATATCTACTGCGATTGCGCACTGATTTTTAAGGTTCTTGATATACGTTAATTGCTCATAGAAACCACGCCGGTTATATAAACCCGTCAAAGGATCTGTCATCGCCTCATCACTGAGCGCTGCAAATTGTGCAGAGACTAAACGAAAACGTTTTTCCATCGCATCTCTGAGTAAATACGCCTCCTGGTACCAGGCCCTGATCGAAGAGAGTTTCTCTGGCGACATGAGACTGTCATTGGCCTGAACCAGCCGCGCAAGCTGCTCCAGCGGTTTTGCGATACGGGAAGAAAGAAAAGCCACCCCTGTAGTAATAAAGAACAGTATCGCCAGCACCAGTCCGGAAATTTTCTTCACAGTATTGAGCAACATACTGGTGACGACCTCTGACGGCGTCGACACAATAATATTCCAGTCAGATTTCTTAAGACCCGCATAGCCAACCAAATAATCTCGTCCGACAAAAGAACCGTTTAAGTTGTTGCTCATATACGTTTTCAATTGCGGCGTGAGATTGACGGGCGAGCGGGTCATCGTGGGAACAGTATTGAATATAACCTTGCCATCGCGATCGACAATAGTGACAGAGACATTATCTTTATAAAAATGAAGGCCAATAAGATCGCTGAGCATACTCTGTTTTTTCAGATAAATGCTGCCGCCGAGATACCCCAGATAGTGACCATCTGGCGAACGGAGTGGATGCGAGAGCATTATCATGTCATTTCCGGCAATCGACGTGAACGGACCAGAAATCAGTGGTTTTCGCGCAACCAGAGCAGCCTGGCTTGCTTCGGAATGTACTCTGACGCCTGTCAGTGCGGGCAAGTAAGGTGACGTGGCAACAATCACCGCCTTCGCATCAACCACCCCAACCGAGTTAAATACCGCTGACCGGATCCGCAGACGCTCGACCTCATCCCTGGCCACGGATGCATCGGTGCTCTGTAACTCAGACGCTGTCCAGGCTAATTCACGCTGGGCCATGGCCAGATATCGGTCTGTGGTATCCGCAATTTTCATCGCGTAAGCCAGGTTGCTCTCACGGAGAGAATCTTCTATTTCTTTCTTTTGAAAGAAATAGATACCGGCAAGGAGAAGAATAGTTGTCAGGATAGCTCCTCCGGAGTAGAGCGCAATAAGCAGAGGGAGGAGAAACGGTTTTTTTTGAAACATTTATCACCTGTATTTCAGAACATCCTGGCGACCTGCCGTCAATTTTATCTTATGTAGCTGACGCAGCCCTCTAAGGGCTTCCCTTCTGACAGGACTTTCATTGCTGCTGTTTTGCCGTCATAGACAACATTCACGTGTTCATGTGGGGATGATAGCAAATACCTGAGCAGGTATTATCACTACTCTGTTTTCGCTCCACCTTATTGTTGATCATTGCGCCTTCCTGGTCATCAGCCGCAGCTTTTCAGGTGTCACTATTCTGTGTCGGTGTACCCGGTTTAATAAATTCCGGCATCACGGCATACGGCCAGGGTCAGCGAGATATGTTCAGGAACGTTATCGCCCTGGTTTCTGCGGATAAGGTTTGTCACGGTGAGTCCAGCATTCTCCCCCCACCAGGCCGGGATATTCAATGGGAGGTGGTCAACAAGATGGATCGCAGGGTCATCAGCGATAGTCAACAAAATATCCATGTTCACGACGCCCTGGGCGATAAGGGAGCAGAGGTTCAGATGTAAGGCTGCAGAGCGGAAATGATGAGGCCTGCAGCAAAACACATGAACACCACCCCACCGGTTTTATTGAGTTTACTGAAGAGATGACCGGAAGACATCTTCATCTTTACGGAGTGTGCGAAAAATCCGTAAAGCGAGTGGATGACGATCACCAAAAGACAGAAAATAGCCGAGAGTATCGAAAACTGGGGGGCAAATGGCTGCTGCGGGTTAATGAACTGCGGGAACAGGGCCATAAAAAAGACGATGGCTTTAGGGTTCAGCAGAGAAACCAGCATCCCCTGGCGGAAGCTTTTACCGGTGGACGGCGCGACATCGCTTCCCGCTGTGGCCGCGTTATTGTTCATCGCCCGGGGTACTGAACGGAATAATTTGCTGCCGAGATAAATCAGGTAAGCGGCCCCGATGATTTTCACTGCCAGCAGGGCCAGCCAGGAGGTGGTAATGATCGCCCCAATGCTGCTGGCCGCGACGATCGATATCACCCCCATTCCGGCGGCGACACCAATGATCCCGGCCATGGCATGGCGCAAGTTATAGTTGAGCGTGTTCGTCAGGGTGAACAAAACGCCCGGGCCGGGGCTGGCGATGGTCAGGCTGGCGATAAGAATATAAAAAGCGATTTGTTGCATGAGGATACATCCTGTCAGCTGCAAGGGCGCCTCTGCACCCCGGTAAGATCAGCGGGAATGATCCCGATATAGTGAGTCGACAAATACGGTGCTATCTGACAGGCACTCACTGGCAGCGTCAATTTCCCGCCGGAGCCAGCCCCTTTTTTCAGAAGTATTCGTGATACAACAGAACAGTGAATACACTAAATTTTACTTTATAGTAACATTTTATTCTTGTCACAAAATTTTGCTGATACCTTAAAAATCAATTGATTAAATTTTATATCTTACAAATTTTGCCCTATTTGCTGCTACTTTAATCACATCGATGACGATGAAGTCTATTTCGGAACCAGCGATGATAAATATTCCGAATTTCATTCCCGTATTTTATGTTATTGACTCTTGCAGCCTGCAAAAAAATCACTGCCTTTAACTCCGGCAGAACGCTATTGCAGGAGGATGCTCTGCGTTTTCTCTGCGGCCTGCGCGATCGATGCGATCATGATGCGATAGACGCAGCGTTGCGCCGCTTCGTTACGAGAAGCGCTTTCAGGGTGTTCGTAAACATCCGGCATATTTCGTCCTTAAATGCGGTAGAGCTCAACATGATTTCCCGCAGAAGTTGACCATACTCATTCAAGGCCTGACTGAGCATGCCGTCATTGGTTGAGGCTGGAACGCAGGGGAAGGATAATGACCGCTAAACCGGTTGGCTTCGGATACATTGTATTACGGCTGAACTTTATGATAAGGCCGCCGCGAGCTGCCAATGACTTTTTTAATTTAAATCCCGATCGGTAAATAATTTATCTATTTCATAATTAATAATAACGTGGTGTCATTAAGCGCGTTGCCCCGAGAATGATAACTTTGCTTGCGGACGGTGCAGGAGCGCCATGAATAACGGGTCAAATCCGCATTTTTTATGGCATCCATATTGCTTTATTTATTGCTCAGGCAATGGAGTGGCAATACCTATAGCGGACTGAGTGAAGGGATAACGGATGGAAGCTCAAAAAATGCACACCGGAACCTTCGCGTTAAAAGAGACGCCCGCCGGCAACCGCTGCTCTTTGCTCTTCCCTGTCCACGCCATGCGATTTATGCTCAGGAGCTGCCGCTTGATTACGGCGAGTTTTATTGTCTGTCGGTGAACATATCGAGACATCACAGGAAGACGTTGCGGCTTATAAACGCAATGTGCGGGGAAAAGTTCCTCCCGGCATCAGCCTGGAACAGTTAATGCAGCGTTTAACGGAGGATGCTTGCGCTTTACTTCCGTTCAGTTCATCCCTCCAGGAGGGCATCATGCGATACATACCAGGCCGCATCCCCGTTATCCTTGCGGTCAGTAATCTGTTTTTTACCTGTGCGGTCTCTGTTGACCTGACAATTGCCACTCTGGTGGGCTATCAGCTGGCCCCGTCGGATGAACTGGCCACCGTGCCATTTGCGCTCATCACTGTTGCCGGCGCGTTCTCGAGTCTGTTTGCTGCCGGCATGATCGGGCGGGGAAACGAGAAACTTGCGTTTATGTTGGGGTCTGGATGCGGTACCGCCGGCGGATTATTGTCTTTTGTCGCTGTGCTGAAGGGCAGTTTTTTACTTTTTTGCACCGGCTGCTTTCTTGTTGGCGTCTATCAGGCTTTCAGCCAGTACTATCGTCTGGTTGCCGCCGATCACTCCCCGCCGGAAGTGAAGGGGCAGTCTATCTCTCTGGTCATGGTTGGCGGTGTTGTAGCGGCAATCCTGGGGCCGCTGTTGACGATTGTTGCGCGGGATGTCCCGGAGCTACCTCGCTTTGCCGGCGTTTATCTCGTGGTGGCCGCGCTGGGTATTCTGTCTGCACTTAATCTGGCCCTGTTCTTCGGTCATGCGAAAAAATATTCCCCTACTCCGGACACCGCTGCGCCTTCAGAACGGTCACCGACCAGTCGGGAATTAATGAAACGCCCGGATTATCGCACCGCCTGGTTTCACCTGGTTGTTGGCTCCCTGGTGATGCTGTTTCTCATGACGGCGGCCCCACTCTCCGTGACGCACCACCATTCAATGAATGATGGTGCCCTGGTCATTCAGCTGCATCTGCTGGGAATGTATGTCCCTTCGCTGTTTACCGGTCTCCTGATACGAAAAGTGGGGCTCACCGTACTGTTATATAGCGGGATCGCTCTCAACATGTCAGCTATCGTGGTTAACCTGACCGGGGAAACGATGCTGGCATACAGCTTAAGTCTGCTTCTGGTGGGGGTCGGATGGAACTTTATGTTTGTGGGGGGCTCTACGCTGCTCAGTCTCTCTTATCGTGATCATGAGCGAAAAAAAGCGCAGGGTCTGGCCGAAACCAGCCGCTTTATTTTCTCCGCGATCGCCACATCAGGGGCGGGTGTGATGCTGGCATTGCTGGGCTGGAAGCTGCTGGGCCTGATGATGTTACCGGTCTTACTGATATGTCTGGTATCCACCTGGCAGTACGATCAGGCTATCAGGAAAGCACGCCGAACGGCGTCGCGTACTGCTGAAGACGGTTCTTAAATCCGCTCACTCCGGCCGGATGTCACATATTGGGCATTCTTGAGTGCCGGCCCGTTTTTTGCGCAAGGAACACGCGGACGCTACGAGCGTAAAATAACACAGGTTTGCCGGATGTGAGGTGACTTATCAGAGAGAGGCCTCATCGTTCATCAGGGGACTTCAGGGTTCGTGCAAAACCGGCCCTGCGCTACGGGTTTTATAACGACAGCGTCTGGTGTCACTCGCCAACAATCTCGACTTTATGCCGGATACAGCCCTGTTACTGCATGCCGCGCATGCTGTTTTCGCCACACAAACGCTTCATCCCATAGCCCTATGGCATATAAACTGGCGACTATGGCCGCTGACAAAAAGGCATTTTCACTATGAATCCCTATGAACAAACATATCGGCAACTGCGGGCTAATGGCGCTACCGCCTGGGCTGGGGAAGGTTATCTCAGGGCCAAAAAACAGCAGGAACAGATCTTTCACTGGCTCAACTTACATCACTACCTTCCTCATCCCGGCGCGCCGATACTTGAATTGGGGTGTGGGAACGGAGCCATGGCCGCCCAGTATCTTGCCGAACAGGGATTTGCTGTGTGGGGGATAGATTTATCAGAAACCGCCATCAGATGGGCAGAAGAGCGTTTTCAGCGCGTCGGTCTTTCAGCACACTTTCTTGTCGGTCATGTCGGTGATATCCATCAATGTCAGGATGCCACGTTTGAGCTCATTATTGATGGTAGTTGTTTGCATTGCCTGATTGATGATGCCCGCACCCGCTGCTTTGCGGAGGTGAGAAGATTACTCAAACCCGGAGGACGATTTGTCGTCGGCTCCATGTGTGGAACCCCTCGTTACCCTGAAGACAGAGCGACATATCACGCCGCGAAGCATCATTTACTCAAAAATGGTCAGCCCTGGCGAACGCTGAGACCACTCCCGGCCTTAATCAATGAGCTCAGGGAGGCGCAATTTGATGTACTTGCGACCCGCGTGAACAGCAACCCATGGTGGGATCATGCCACCCTGGTATGTTCAGTGAATCAGTCTGCGGCGGATTGATCATTCTAATCACACCAGCCATCCGCCAGCGACGTCGACCGCCCTGGCGAGAGAAGCCGACAGGCCCGGCTTACCACGACATAACATACCCTGATGAGCCGCAGGGTGTCTGACCGGCAGCGCTGAAGAGATGGTGGCTATTGCCTGCCCGATGATTCTACGGGTGACAGGGATACCGCTGATATCGCGTTCCACGAACAAAGATCGCTTTCCGAACGGCTTTATAAAGCGCAGGGCATAAGCATGAAGGATTTACTGGGACATAAGGCTCAACAGCTAACAGACAGATACTATAATGACCGCTGCAAGGGTCAGTAGTCTTATGTTGCAGAGGGCCAGCCGAGAATGGCTCAGGTCATACACTCAGTGTTAATTGATGTGTTCAAAGAAGCACAACATTATGTGTGAGGTGCCGCCTGGATATAATCCAGCTCTTGCTACTAAACAGCCTCGCCGCCGAATCGCCAGACAGTGTTTAAACCTCGATGAATGGCAAAAGATTTTCGCGATAGCTGACGTCCGCCATCAGTATATGGGCAATGCAATACTATTGGCGCTCGTTACTGGTCAGCGCCTCGGTGATATTTCGAATATGAAGTACAGCGATATTTGGGATGACCATCTTCATGTCGTTCAGGAGAAGACGGGAAGCAAGCTGGCGATCCCCCTATCCCTAAGACTTAACGCGATTGACTGGAGTTTGAGGGATGTAGTTGCGCGTTGCCGTGATAATGTGGTGAGCTCTTATTTAGTTCATTTCTTCCGTGCGACCTCAATGGCTGAACGTGGTTCACAAGTGAAGTCTAACCCAATAACAACAAATTTTAGTAAAGCGCGGGATAAAGCAGAGATTAATTGGGGGGATGGCACGCCAGCAACTTTCCATGAACAACGGTGTTTAGCAGAGCGGCTGTATGATGTCCAAGGAGTAAATACTCAAAGTTTTCTGGGGCATAAATCACCCCAGCAAACAGCTAGATATCATGATGATAGAGGTAAAGATTGGAGCCATATCGAACGAGCAAGTAGTTTATTTAACGAATAACCAGGTTCCGGTGAACCAACCAATCGACAATAGGATCTATACTAGAACTAAATGGGAAGAATGATCCTGATAATATTTTCTTTACCACCCTTTCCTTTTTGGAAGTATTATGAGGAATATGATACACTTGTTTTTTATTAGAGTTTATATATTCTTTTATTCGATGACTCATATAATTTTCTGAGCTCAATGAAACACAAAGGGCCGCATCGAAAGTAATTATAATATATTTAATGTAACTATAAAAAATTACAGAATCCCTTATGGGAATTATGATTTTGCTGTCTATCGTGGGCCGAGATAAATTTATAGGGAATTTTGTCAATTGCCCACGAGCATTATGCATAGATTCAACCTCACTATAACAATCTATTATTTCTTGGTTGACATTCCCTGAACCGTGTATGAATGAATTTCTGAGTTCTTTGAAGTATCGGTACATTATTAGGAAATCGTTAATCCTAACCCACCGATTCATTTTATTAGAAGAAACAATACCGAAAAAATTATTTTTTATAAATCCTGAGGCATTCAAATTGACCTTGTTAACAACCTTCATATATCCGTCACTTCCGTTCGTAGTGGGAAACTGAAGTGATTTTCTTGCTTTCTCATCTCCTGGTAGCACGTAATCACATATTTTTTCGGCCCAAGCTTCATACATAGTGCAAGCCTCAAAGATGAGTGATTTACTAAAACGGTGTACATGTGCATCCCATTCCTGGCTTAAACAAACTGATTCTAGATCAATTCCACCGGGTATTTCCAAACCTGTCAAAAATTTTTCTTTTAAAATTTTATTATTCATCTCGGGGAAACAATGTGTAAAACCTTTAACCTGCCACCACATTTCTCGGAGCCCAGCATAACTTGCCCAAGTGAAGTTCAAAAACTCACCCATTTGCTCATTGATATTTTGTGTTTCAATAAAAAAAGTTTTCCTGCTCATCGTCATCATCACACCCTTTTTTGATAATTAATTTTGATAACCGTCAGAAAACACATAATAAAAAACGGGAGCTCCGAGGCTCCCGTTTTTGTTTAACCCATCAAGTGGATTACATGTTCGCGATGATCGCATCGCCAAACTCACTACATTTCAGCAGCTTAGCGCCTTCCATCAGACGTTCAAAGTCATAGGTCACGGTCTTGGCAGCGATTGCGCCTTCAGTGCCTTTAACGATCAGGTCTGCGGCTTCGAACCACTGCATATGGCGCAGCATTATATGAACATAAGCGCAGTAACACCATGAATCACAGCAGTTTTATTATCATTCTGCTTAACAACACGGACGAGATCTCATCTTAGTTAACTCACTGATTAAACGAAATATCTTGTTTGTTTTGGGGAAAGGTTTATCTTTGATAAAAATTTAAACTAAAGATAGTATTCCCAAGAAAATCCGAGCTGGAGACTTTATTTTGAAAGTAAATGCAAACTCTATCCACGATTACCTCCTGGCAACTCTCGAAAATGCCCAAGATCACGTTACTACCCCACCCCAATTGATGTACATGGTTGACCATATGGATGAAATATTCCAAGAGGAGATCCTAGCCAACGGAATAGAGATGCACCCAACTGCTGGTTTTCTTGCTTTAAACTCCTATGTGATGTTGTTAGCATCGGTACGACAAGCATTGTCTGGACATACAGTTCCTGTTTTCCCTATATTACGCACAGCTCTTGAATCTGCTTCTTATGCCTACCTAATAGCTATGGACAATAGTAAGGCTCAGATTTGGTTAGATAGGCATACGTCTCAATCCGCGTTAAATAAATGTCGTAATACTTTTACTGTGAACAAGACAGCAAATGCATTACAGGAACAATCCACTGAGATGGCTGAATATGTGAAGGCGCACTATGATGCTTGTATCGATTTCGGTGCTCACCCAAACATGAAATCTATATTTAACCATTTAACAAAAATTGATTCGCCAGATGATAAGTTCGATGCATGGGAACTTACTGGTGTTTATGGCCCCAATAGCTGGTATATAAATTACACCTTACTTGCTTGCGTTGAGGTTGGTCAAGCAATTGCATTTCTTATCGCAGCATCTTCCGAGAACCATCCCTTACTCAATGAACGTTTAGCGGTCTTTCAAGGCTGGATGGATGAAAAAAACAAAATGGCTGAAGAAATTAATGGTGAACCTATTGACTATACTGGTCCTATGTACTGTTCAGTTGTACCACCACCCACCAAAGATTAATAACCTAAAGGTTTTAGTAAAAATTCTGTGCTATATTTTGGTAAACATGTTTATAAATATTACCTTCTATTATAAAGTCGGAGGTTAAAATACTCTAGCATGACCAACATCCCCAAAAAACCAGCCATTTATGGATGAATTTTTGGGAATGCTTTTAGTACGGGGAGTTAATAGGGTAAAACCCAGTCAAAATTCACATAACATGGCAATCATCGAACTCCCCTAAACGTGCATCATTGATTATGTAAGTTATCACACCAAACTATTTACAAGACCGATCTCGAAGTTTCTCTATGAGTTAAAGTCAGGAATGTTTGCTATGTCCATTCCTCGGCTTATCCTTTAGATTTCTTTGATCTTTTCCTCTAGCCACGCCATCGTACTGTTATACCATTCACGAACATCATCACGGAATTGTATAGCCATATCAATTCCTTTTTCCCAATTTTCCTTGAGGTTTTCTTTACACGCGTTGATGAATTGTTTTGTATATTCCCATACCCCTTCGTCATTGGACGACGTCATAATTTTGGTCTTCTCGCTCAATAAAATGTCTGCCTTAAGTTGTGCATCTAGCACTTTCAAAAAAGAAGGAACTGACGATTGTGCAAATGCCTCCCCGTCTGTTACTATTTCCCAAGTACTAGTTGCCGTAAGCTCTTCCTCGAATGGACTATATTTTAGATACAGGCTATGTAAGGCTACAGCATTGGCAAGAAGCGCCATCACTCGCTCTGCCTCCGAGAATGCATTTGCTAAATTCTCCTGTAACTTTATATTTAGCTCTTTGTGCGAAGCTTGGAGATCAGTTGTTACACTCATAGTAGTCTTTCCTCTTAGTTGCAATAAGCACCCCTATCTTGGCGAAGTTAGGGATTATCTGTGATACAGTCAGCGCATACTTATTCCACAGAGTTTCGAAATATACTTGAAAATCCGAAGTTAGTTCAGGATTCCTGCTGACATATACATTCTCGATATTCGAGTACAATGCCGCATGGGTGAGATTCGCTGATCCGAACAGCACCCGCTTGCCGAATTCACCAGAGAACAAAACGAACTTGGCATGGAGATAGTTGACATCGCGATTGGTCAGCAAGAAACGGGTCGAGACATTTGGGGCGCAAATATGGTGATCCCAAGTATAATACTCCTCAATAGCATTTAGCATTTCACCTTCCAAAGCCGAATTGTTAGACAGAAGAAGATCGTCATCACGTATAACCCGAACTTTCGTGCCAGACTGAGCAGAAGCCTTGACAATATTGGACAAATCCAGAGAGTTATAGCCTTGGGAGATGATGTCAATCTGTGTGGACTTCCCCGCCCAGAATGCAAATTGCGACAAAAATTGTTCCCTATCAAACGGGAGTAAATAAGGTTGCGTCTCTTCGTCATTAAAGGACAAATGAGCAAGCGAGCAATGTTTATACGCTTCGGCAAGTGAACCTATGTTCTGCATAGCTCCAGGAATAAGGAACTCTTCTGAGATGCATTGATGCCATAGAAATAGTCTGTCCTGTTTCGGAATAGAAAGCGATAGATAATCATCCAGATTGTTCGGAGAGCGACGCGTCGGGTTACCGCTACTAATAATGAGGTCCGCATGAGGAAGATCGTCACTGCTGAGCAGAAGAAATTTTGGGTGAAATGAACTTATACCAGGTATCTGACCAGTGCCCTGCACTACAAGCTTGGCTTTGGACATTTTGCGTCTGATACACTCGGTAAGGCGATCTGCCCACCTAGCACCTTCTTTCCCCCCTCCCCAGACGAGTCTAGTAAAATGTAGATTATCTGAGACTATGCTACATAACGCATTGGCAAAATCGCTGTCGCTAATAGCAAAATACATGCCGTCTATACGGTCAACTGGTGAGTGCATTTTTAGAAACTGTACGATTGGGTTCTTTTGGTTGTGCAGCAGGTCCACCTCATCGCAGAAGATTGATGCTGCAGGTTGTTGACGAAAATTATCGGATAGCGTGTTGGCTACACGACCACTCGACAGCGCCGTACATGTGGGAATGTTTCCCAAGAAACCATTGATATGAGCCTGCTCAACGGCAAGTGCCTGAGCTGTCCACAATAACGTGATCGCGAACAATGCAACCATCTTTCCCATATCGATACCCATCTCTTACCTGAAGTTTATGCGAATGGTCAACGGACAATGATCGCTGACTCGTTCGGGATGCGCCAATTTGGGAAATTCTTTGGGCATAGCGTCAATTTGTGTAAGAACAGCATCGTCTGATTGTTTAGCAACAATAGCAAAGTCGATCGGCTCGGACGTTTTCCTGAGTACGCAAGGTAAGGGTGCAATTAAAGTTTTTGCCCACGGCGCATACAACTTTCTCCAATCGCTGAGTCGCCTATTAAGAAGCTCGCGATTGAAATCACCAATAACTAACACGGTATCATCAGTCTCAGCCTTAATAACCAGTTGGCTGATTAGCCGAAACTGGGAGAAATTAAGTTGACAGGATCGGTTGATGCTCTCAACTTTTGACGTATTGGGGCACGAACTCTTAGTGTGAATGTGGATTAGGCCGACGGATCTATCACCCACCTTGATACTAAGGTATTGAATATCCCGTGTTGGTGCAGGGTCAGTTCCATTCAATAATCCTATACTTAGATGGGTGATAATGGAGGAATCAAGCTCCGCGCGCACCGCAACGAAAGGATAGACATCACGCTGTTGCAAAAGAATGCTATCTCGACGACGATCATACTCGTTCGTTCCAATCATGCGATAACCCTCGCCTAAAACATCCCGGACAGCTAACTCGCCGGAGGCTTCTTGTAGCAGAATTATGTCTGGAGTCTGACTTGAGATCACCTGCTTAATGATCTCCAGATCAGCGAAGGTGCGCCATGTACCTTTTTCACCTCGATAGGCATAGCCAGGGACGTGATGGAGATTAGCAACATTCCAAGAAGTAATTGTCAGGCCATTCCTTGCATATGCTGATTTTTGATTTTCCGTCAACACTACACAAATCATCAGCAGAAACTGTAGTATGGCCAGGATATGCTTTTGGAGAGAACAACCCCTTATCATGATGAAATTTCTCTCTATTAACTAATGTGATACTGCTTGATTTTCGCATGGTACTGGCAGGACTACATGAATAAGCATAGTAATCTTGCCCCTCCTACCTAATATAGGTTTTCATATTCCACCGGTAACTTTTAACTGCTATAACTATGCTGATGCTTATATTTTTAAAGCAATTCTTTTAAATGTAGACGACAACATAAAATTTAGAACATATGCTGAGCAAAAATAAAACTCAGCTCACACGGCTCATGTGCATTTTGGGTGAGTAGCCCTCAGCTTACTTACACCCCGCGACGTTTATGAAACCTTCATTAGCAATGGAAACAATCGGGTAGTTCCGCTTTTTGATAGTTGGGGGCTGTTGGATGTGATTGAATTCTGTCTGTGTCAAGTAGTGTCTGAGCTTATACCGCAGAATTAAATATAAATGCATGGGGAGAAACCCCATCTAACTCATTGATGTATATAGAGCGGATTTTGGCTAAAAATAGCACTGTTTTTTTATACATACAAACACCATACACCACCAGCAATGGCACGACTTACAGCGCTTTACTAACGGTGTCATGGGGTGTCGGGGGTCGGAGGTTCAAATCCTCTCGTGCCGACCAAAAATCCCTGAGAAACCAGCCTTTTAAGGCTGGTTTTTTTATACCTGCTTTTTGCGCGGGGAGTTAGTGGGGTGAAACGGGGGAGAAACCCCATCAATAACAACTATTCCGGGGCTATTTTCCTCCCTAAGAAATGCTCAATTTTCTGTCTTCTATACTTTCAGAATGACTACTGGAGGTAACCATGTGCGGACGATTTGCCCAATCACAGACACGCGAAGAATATCTGGCATACCTTGCCGAAGAAGCTGAGCGTGACATCGCCTATGATCCAGAACCAATCGGCCGGTACAACGTGGCGCCAGGGACTAAAGTTTTGCTCCTGAGCGAACGCGATGAGCAGTTGCACCTCAACCCGGTTCACTGGGGTTACGCGCCAGGTTGGTGGGATAAACCGCCCTTGATTAATGCCAGGGTTGAGACCGCAGCCAACAGCAGGATGTTTAAACCCCTGTGGCAGCACGGTCGAGCGATCTGCTTTGCCGATGGATGGTTTGAATGGAAGCGAGATGGAGACAAGAAGCAGCCCTATTTCATCCACCGTAAAGACGGTAAGCCCATATTCATGGCAGCAATTGGTAGCGTCCCTTTCGAGCGCGGGGATGAAGCCGAAGGCTTTTTGATTGTGACCGCCGCAGCTGATCAAGGTCTCATAGATATTCACGAACGCCGGCCACTGATTCTGACGCCGGAAGCAGCACGAGAATGGATGAGGCAGGATATAGGTGGGAAAGAGGCGGAGGAGATAGCTGCCGACGGTTCAGTGTCAGCAGATCATTTCGCATGGCATCCTGTTTCACGCGCCGTGGGGAACGTGAAGAATCAGGGGCCAGAACTGATAGAAAACATCCGTTAAAGACAGATGTCATATTGTCACAAATGATTGACTGCTCAGTGCAAGGAACGAACTCATACCTCTAATTGATAAATGTACTGATACATTGACTACAATGTTTTTAATGACCATTAGGCTTGGGTGAATGTGATGAATTCTAAAAGCACTTATGAATACCTTGGGATTCCTGAATCTTTAGCCATATCCATAGCTCTTGTATCCCTTGCGTTAACTTTGGCTCCGTGGGTTGAAGGTGCAGAAGTTGGGCCATTAAAAGTCCCAAAAATCAGAGCGGAAGTATTGAAATCATTAAAAATCATTGCCCCAATATTTTTACTTCTAACATTGCTGGGATTCCCTAAGCTGTGGCATGAAGAGGGTTTAATAAACAAAAAGGAAATTCTTCATCAAGAAGTAAATCATAAAACAGACATAAAAAACCCTTCCTATGAAACTTATCTAAATACCTTCTTTGACACAAATTCAAACTACATTAAAGGCGAACCCTATCCGTTAAAGGAAATAGAGAGTGAATATTTTGAAGCCTATTTTTCATACACATGCTGGCAAGGTGGTAGAAACTGGGGAGATATCACGTTTAGTAAGCCAGGACGTATTGGGCAGTACTCTAATTTAAATGAAAGATCTCCAGGAAAAATAATACTGCAAGGTACACCAAATGGTACAGTACCGATAATAATTGGTGAATGGATACAACTTGACGGTCAGAAAGGTAAATTATTTATTAACTTACCTGAGCATGGGGACGTTGAATCATTAGAAATGAGCTGGGGTCCAAATTTTACTGTAAAAAACTTATTAAGAAGAAAAACATGTCCCCCCTCCATTTTTTTTCGGAGATAACAAGTCGCAAAAAAGCATGCGTTGATTGCTCATTTTCGTAAAATCTATTATCCGATATTCACATATTTTACAATTGAAGTATTAGCAAACATCACCTTTTCGCTCTAAGTGGACTCAGATAACAGTACAGCCAGAGAGAGTAAAAAGCACTATTAAAGATCTGAATCACCTAACTTTGAGCAAGTCACTGTATCTCGTCGTATAACGAGGTGATAGCATTTCCCTCTTCATCTGCCAGGCAGTCTGGATCCCCTGCCCTGCAAAATACAGCGTTCCCCTTCCGTCCTTAGAGTTTAGCTGGTCGAGTACTTCCATCAGTTTCTCGCTGTTCTGCCGTGGAGCGTTGTCGTCGAAGAGATTAAGTTGCGCTACGCCCTGGCTGTAGAAATCCCCAAGCATAACGCCTGCTTTCTGATAGCGATGCCCGTCTCGCCAGATAGCGTCGAGGCACCTGGTGGCCGCGCCGATAATGTCCCTGCTATCCTGGGTAGGAGTCAGCAACTTTACCGATGCGCTATTGCCGTAATACGGCTCGTTGAGCGCAAAGGGACTGGTTTTGACAAAAGCGGAGATAAACCGGCAATACTGATGCTCACCACGGAGTTTCTCCGCTGCGCGAGATGCATAGCTGCATATCGCCTGCCGCATCTCATGGTATTCAGTTATGCGCCCACCGAACGACCGGCTACAGACAATTTCCTGTTTTACCGGCGCGAACTCCTCCAGACCAAGGCAAGGCTCACCTCGTAGCTCTCTAACGGTTCTCTCCAGCACAACATTAAAATGCTTCCGGATAAACCGGATATCGGTGTCCGCCAGCTGCAATACCGTCTTAATACCCATTGCCTCTAATTTCTTGCTGATGCGGCGCCCAACGCCCCAGACCTCATTCACTGGGAGTGCAGCCATCAACTTACGCTGCTTTTCGATATTGGACAGGTCAACCACCCCGCCAGTCTGCCGTTGCCACTTCTTCGCTGCGTGATTTGCCAGCTTCGCCAGGGTTTTGGTTTGAGCAATCCCGACGCCAACTGTGAGATATGTTCTGCTCAATACCGTCTCGCGAATCTCACGGCCAAACTCAGTGAGATCACGACAGTTACGGACTCCAGTCAGATCGCAAAATGCTTCATCGATGCTGTAAATTTCGCACCGCGGGGATAGTTCTTCGAGCGTTGTCATCACACGGTTCGACATATCTGCATAAAGTTCGTAGTTACTGCTGAAACAGATCACGCCATGCCGGCGGAAAATATCCTTCTGCTTAAAATATGGGACCCCATCTTCACGAACGGCTTTGCTTCAGCAGAACGTGCTATCACGCAGCCATCATTGTTGCTGCGGACAACAGCCGGCCGCCTCTTAAGGTCCAGGCGAAACACGGTCTCACACGAGGCATAAAACGAATTCACATCGCACAACGCAAACATCACACCACCGGACAGTCATCAAAGCCAGGCTTATTGATTATGTGCGTAACCACACCGATCAGCTCCACATCTACCAGCGCATCACCTTTAATCGACTCCCCATCTTCAGTAATAAGCACGCGCCGAGAAAGCGGGCGAACTGCTGGCATCCACAAAACGAAACGAGCCAAACCGCAGTAGCGATGGGTGATGATGAGCGCTCAACAACCGCAATTCCGCGCTGTGTATCGATAAACATCGCGTGCTGGCTTATGCCGCTAGCTGCATAAATTGGTTCAGAATGGAGCATAGTGGCCTCCGATAAATACTGTTTACATATACAGCAGTTTTATCGATCCGCCCGGTCAATATTGGTTACAGCTATCAATTATCGCCACTGCCGTAACATATTGATGTATTGAGTCAGGTAAGTCCTAAAGTGGTTTCTGCTCTGAACTGATTGATGGTTTTGCCAGCAGCGCGAGGATAATATTTCCTGGCTATGGTCTGCCACCATAGTGACTTGCTTGCATGCGACTCGCTGTTGGGCATCTTCATCCCACAATAAATCATCTTTACCCATCCACGACGGCAGTGGCTATCTTTGCATGGCCAAACTTTCATATGCGTCTGACTGCGAACCTAATAATTTAGGAGGCCGAGCTTGTGCTAATGATGATGGGACAACATCTGACAGCATTCCAAATTATGCCAATAACCTTGCTGCTTATTTGCATTTCTTAAATATAAAAACATGCTCTACCATATCAAAATTCGATAAATTAGGATTTTTCTTACAAAAACCAGTTGCAAGCTCATTTTTAATTTATCTATTGCAAGTAAACAAAATGTGAAATATCTTAATTACAACACATCATTAACCCAATAGGTCTGGTTAATACTGTCATATAATAAAAACCTATCACCTGTGAACGCAAAATGATCAGTAACATCGTTGTATTAAATTTAAAAAACAATTACATTAATCTTGCTATAATTAGTTTATTAAATGAAATAGCAGCAGATTTTGAAAATATCAACTTTCATTTTCACTATAACTTAAACAAAGTCGATAATGCAGATATTATTTTCACAGAAATGGTGGCAGGAGAGTTTTTCTTATGTCACGAAGCATTAAACAAAAAAATAAACAAAACAACCATCTTTATTTTCCACTCACAAAAAAACAACATTTCAAAAAGCGCTCTTCCGAACTGTATTAATAGTTCAATATTCCTTCACAACCAAGATGATGTTATCAGTATAAAAAACAAGATACTAAAAAACATTAGATTAAGCAAAGATAAAAATATGTCTGAACCCAAGATAGATAAAATACATAAATGCCTAAACTGTAAATTCAAAACAGCAACTTCATTTCAGCTTAAAATATTATATGCTACAAGCATGGGTTTTGATACAACTGACATATCAGAAGAATTAGGCATAAATTATAAAACCATATTTTCTCACAAAAAAACATAATGAACAAGTTTCATATAACCAACAAACATGAGTTTAATGAATTCGCCAATTTATTAAAAAAGAAAAAATAACTCACTCATACTATCAACCATTACAAATTTATTAGCTCTTCTTATGCACAAAATCAGGGTTAAGTAATATGAAAACAAGCACACTACACACAGCCTGCAAACATAATAACCTTCGATGTAATGAAGGATCCGGATTTTATATCAGGATACCTGTTATCGTTCAGTTGGCAACTGGCGACAACCGCCTTCTACGCAGAGACAGGTCAGGTCAGGTCAGGTCAGGTCAGGTCAGGTCAGGTCAGGTCAGGTCAGGTCAGGTCAGGTCAGTCTGACCGCGGTGTGAATCGGTGTAAAAGATTGGCTATAACTTCTTTTGAGAAATGTCTGTAATGCTTTCTCAAAGCGGACAACGGTAAAATATCCAATGGCTACATTCTGCCAATGTAGCCATTGCTCACCTGCGAGCTCTTGCATACGGTTCGCAGGCGAGCTTCCAGGCTACTCAGCGTACAATGGATTAAACGCGCATGATGTAATTTAGAAAATCGTAACGACAATTGAAGAAAATAGTATTAACAACTATTATCGCTTTGCTTGCAACAACATCAAGGATGCCAGAGTAAAATTATCTTTAATCCTTCCATCCTTTACCAATGAAATAATTTCGTCATAAGTATAAAAGTGACACCCCATAACACCTTCGCTTGATTGCAGTGATAGTTGTGATGGGTCTCTTACTTCACAAACAACTGCTCTTACATTGTCATTAATTAATCCTGAATCAGTAACCAACTCACCTAATATATAACTACTTATCGAAGAAAAATTTAATTCTTCTTTAAGCTCCCTTTCGGCACCATCTATGTGAGATTCACCACTTTCAATAAACCCTCTTGGAAATTCAATGAGATCAGTCCCATCTCTTGAATGTTGGATCAATGCATATCTCCCATTACACTCAGGGATAACAACAGCCCCTCCATGTTTTTGGATTATGCGCAAGTGCCCAGACTCATTAGTTAACACTGTTAAATAATGATTTTCAAGAATGATTTTATTCAAAATTCACAATCCAAGTTTTATGATTTGCTGACTCACGAATTATCATTATAGTATTGTAGAAATAATATACAACATATGCCAGGTAAAACGCACACTCAACTAACACTATGATTTCTTTATTGCTTACTTTGAGTAAAGACATAACCTCTTTAACTAACATCACAACCGGAAATCCGGAAATAAACGTCATCCCCAAAATGACTCGATTTTCAATACCAGAGAACATTTTAGCAAGCGACATTTCATGATATTCTTTTTCTTTCTTAGAGAAAAAAGACTTAACCTCTAAATTAAGAGCATCTAATTCGAAGATGTTTTTCGATATTACCTTATTAAGCACTAACGCCGAGTTAGCATATTGCATATGCCAAGAACGTAAACCAGACAACGTTCTGATTGTCATGCCACTAATCAGACATATAACCACATTAAAAAAAATAGGGGAGTATGGACTTACCAGTAACTTACTAATTGCTGAGTATGACCCAAAATAAAAGGATATAACAACCAGATAAAAAGCTATCGCCTGATCGCGTTTGGTCGACTGTTCTTTCAAATGTTCATTGCACCGCTCATATACAGAAAGCAGAAAATCTTTAGAGACTGACATCACCCCCCCTATTTATAAACATGTTATGTCCAGTTTAGATAATTCTATACCACTGCCGCTTAATGTCACATTAAAAGTTCAGTGTCTTCAACATACTATACATAAGAAAGCTAGTTAACCACCTGCAAACTTCACAAACAGTTCGCAGGTGAGCCTCTTTATTGGGCAGGAAAATATTTATAAATAGTCTTTACCCCTACTCCGATGACATCTGCTATCTGCTGCCGGTTTGCTCCCGTATCCAGCATTCTGCGGCATCGCTCAATGACTTTTGGGGTCATGACCCGTCGGCGGCCGCCGACTCTCCCCTGCTCCCTCGCCGCAACTAAACCGGCACGGGTACGCTCGACGATCAGCTCTCGTTCCATCTCTGCTAGGGCGCTCATGACGTGAAAGAAGAAGCGGTCGGCTGCCGTACTGGTATCGATGCTATCGGTCAGGCTTCGAAAGTTCACCCCACGCGCCTGCAGCTCTGACACCAACGTGATTAAATCCCGCACGCTGCGCCCCAGCCGATCCAGTTTCCAGACCACCAGCACATCACCCGGGCGGAGTCGCCGCAGCGCGCGCTTTAATCCCGGGCGCCGGGCATTCTTCCCGCTCGCTGTATCTTCGAAAATCAGCTCACATTCTGAGCGAATCAGTGCGTTTTTCTGTAAATCGAGGTTCTGATCCCCGGTGGACACCCGTGCATAACCAATCAGCATAACGTAACCCATTGAAATAGTTGATTGTAAAAAACTCCTGCCTTTCGCACAAACCCTCGTTTAGGCGAAATGACTTTTGGAGCAAAAAACATGGCAGCAGATGAACTGAATCCGCCGCGGGGAACAACCACGCCTGAAATTTTCCTGGATAACGTTAAACGGGCCGATCGGCTGGTGAACGGTCCAGAGGCGACGGTCGATGACCGAGGAGGGAAACCGCTGGAAACCTGGCGCCAGATGATGGCGAAAAACGATGAGGTCAGGCAGAACCTTATCCCGCTCAGCAAGCAATACCAGACGCTGGCGGCGGCGCAGGCGGATATCGCGAATATACCGGTGGGGTCGACCACGTATTACCGCAGCCCGGAAGACAGTGCGCTCGCAGTTAAGGTTATCAATAACGCCGGAACGCTACAGCCAACCGGCCGAAAAATGCCCTCCCAGCAGACCGTGGATGCCATTTTCAGGGCAGTTTTCGGCGGTCTTAATGTGTTGTTTGATCCGCTCTGCGAATTGCTTCTTCTTTACCCTTCGCTCGGTGGGAAAACACATATTCCTCTGGGGTCAATCACAGCAGCGGCGAACACAAATTCAAGGATGGGGTTCCCGGCCATTGTGGCGGGGGGGTGGCAGCGAGAACGGCATGGCTTGCTGATTGCGGTTTGAAGGAGGGAGATGTAATCAGTACGCGGGTTACTGCATGGTATGGCAACGTAGGCGGTCGCGTGGCTTATGTTTTCAGGGATGCCTCTGGTACACAGATTGGCACACAGGGATTGCAATATGCCACTGCGACGGACGTGAACAGTTTTACAAACACGTTGTCTATTCCCGCCGGGGCAGTCAGGTTAGATATCCGGGTGGAAAATACGGCTAATGCTGGACTGGTTGAGCTGTCCGCGGTGTTCGTAATTACTGCAAGCTCCTCCGCTAACCTGGTCGTTCCTGGCCGTCCTCTTTCTCCTTATCCCGTCCCTCTCAGCACGGGAGCGGTTTCGACCGATGCGATACAGAAAAAAGCGGTGACAGTAGAAAAAGCTGCCTTTTTTGTTCCGGGTGTAAATCTGTTCGATAAAGCAGCGGTGACCGCGGGCTATTACGTAAACTCTACAACCGGAAATCTCATTGCTAACGTCTCGTATTCCGCATCTGATTTTATTCCGGTAGTGGCGGGTAATCAGTATACGCAGAGCTATTCCCACCAGACTGCGTACTATGATTCTAATAAAACCTACATTAAGGGCACGGCAGCGCAGGGTATACCAACAACCGCACGAACCCTGACAATTCCGGAAGGCGCTGCTTATATCAGGATGTCAGTTGCTAACTCGGTTATAGATACGATGCAGTTCGAAAAGGGTGGCGAGGCAACGCCCCATCAGCCGTACGCTCTCCAGCTAGACCCGTCGCTGCTCCCGGCGACCCAGATCGACACCGTATCGGATTACGTTGAGCGCGCGTATCAAATCCGTGTTGGTCGCATGAAGCTAAGCCAGCTGGAATCAGGAGCATCAACCATTCTAACCGTCGGTATCTTTGGCGACTCCTGGCCAACACAGCCAAACCGGTTTTCACAGCCATTAGCGAAGGCGTTGAGAGCAAAGTATGGCGCTGGATCGGGGGTTGGATGGACGTCGCTTGGAAGACATGCCACCTCAGAAAGCATAATCAACGCTAACGTGTTTTCTCCTGGCAGTTCGGACGTATTGAAAACGTTGTTCACCTGGACTGGTAACTGGTTATTCAGTTACAGCGGGACTAAAAACCCCACGAACTCCAGCCCTGATACTGCCGTAGTTACGTCCTCTACACCAGGGGATGCGTTGAAGGCCACGGTACCTGGCACTTCAGACGGCGGTTGGTCAACCTGCCGTCTGGGTTACGTGGGTACGGCTGACGGCGTTATTCGGTATAACTGGGACGGTGGTGCGTGGACGACGCTCAACGTATAGGGTAGTGAGTTGCTGTTTACCAATATCAACCCGCCTTCAGTGGTGAACGCGTCGAACGTGCTGAACATCGAAGTTGTATCCGGAACGGTTTCATTGTGTGGACTTAACTGCCTGGCTACCGGCGCAGGCGTTCGTGTCCACAAATTAGGCGCCTCGGGCTCCAGCCTAGCGAGCTGGCTGAGTATGGACTCTGTGGCATTCGCCGCCGCACTAACCGAGTTAGCTCTTGATACCGTCATTATCCTCACCGGAACAAACGATCAGCGTATCACCGGCGGAGCATCAACATTTGAAGCAAACCTGCGGTCGTTTATTGCCCGTATCCGTGCGACGTTGCCTGGTTCTGACATTCTGTTTGTTATGCCATGTGAGAATGAGCGAACGGATAACCCTGTTTCAATGGTGGCAATGGCGAAGCGGGCCAAAAAAGTGGCTGCTGAACTGCGCATTTATCAATCTGCAGAACATTTTTGGAGAAAATCCGGCAGATTATGCTTATGGCTCGATTCACTCCTGGTTTGCCGAGGATGGCATCCACCCGGATCCAGCAACAGGTGGTTATCTAATCAAAGATGCTGTTTTTCGTGCTTTAACAAACAGGTAAAAAAAAGCCCCCGGAGGCACACCGGGGGAAAAATACTAAATGACATTATTGCTGTGTGCGTCTTTGCGCACAGTCCATACTCTAAGAAAACTCCTGGTGTTTCCAGATGTTTCTGGTCTGAACAGTTCAGCCGGGCGTGCATGGGATGTATTGGAAAAATTTCTTAACCCGATATTGTCCTCTTTTCCCTGCCTGAAAATCGGATCATCCATGATGAGGATACCGGGAACAAGGTATAGATACTCAGAAATTATTGGGGTACAAATCCAAAAAAATGACGGATAAATACAACGATGACCGGGGTAAAGACTGGCTCGTTGTAGGTCAAAAAACCGTATGATTTTAAGCCAGTTTCGGGGAGGATTTTGGGGAAAGTTTTTGAACGATCGTAAAAAAGGGAGCCACCAGGCTCCCTTCTGTCTTTAATCAGCGATGGCTGATTACATGTTCGCGATGATCGCGTCGCCAAACTCGCTACATTTCAGCAGTTTAGCGCCTTCCATCAGACGTTCAAAGTCATAGGTCACGGTCTTAGCGGCGATAGCGCCTTCAGTGCCTTTAACGATCAGGTCTGCGGCTTCGAACCACTGCATATGGCGCAGCATCATCTCAGCGGACAGAATGATAGAACCCGGGTTCACCTTATCCTGGCCAGCATATTTCGGTGCTGTGCCGTGGGTCGCTTCGAACAGCGCGCATTCGTCACCGATGTTCGCGCCCGGTGCGATACCGATACCGCCAACCTGCGCTGCCAGAGCATCGGAGATGTAGTCGCCGTTCAGGTTCATACAGGCAATGACGTCATACTCCGCCGGACGCAGCAGGATCTGCTGCAGGAAAGCATCGGCGATCACGTCTTTGATAATGATCTCTTTACCGGTATTCGGGTTTTTAACCTTCTGCCACGGGCCGCCGTCAATCAGCTCGCCACCGAACTCTTCGCGGATCAGCTGGTAGCCCCAGTCTTTAAACGCGCCTTCGGTGAACTTCATGATGTTGCCTTTGTGTACCAGGGTCAGCGAATCGCGATCGTTGGTGATAGCGTATTCCATCGCCGCGCGAACCAGGCGCTTGGTGCCTTCTTCAGAGCACGGCTTGATACCGATACCGCAATGTTCCGGGAAGCGAATTTTCTTCACGCCCATCTCATCGCGCAGGAATTTGATCACTTTTTCTGCTTCAGCAGAGTCCGCTTTCCACTCGATGCCCGCATAGATGTCTTCGGAGTTTTCACGGAAGATAACCATGTCGGTCAGCTCAGGGTGTTTAACCGGGCTCGGAGTACCCTGGTAGTAACGAACCGGGCGCAGGCAGACGTAGAGGTCCAGCTCCTGGCGCAGCGCTACGTTCAGAGAACGAATACCGCCGCCAACTGGCGTCGTCAGAGGGCCTTTGATAGCAACACGATAGTCACGAATCAGATCAAGAGTTTCGGCAGGCAGCCAGACGTCCTGGCCATACACCTGGGTCGATTTTTCGCCGGTGTAAATTTCCATCCAGGAAATTTTACGCTCGCCTTTATAGGCTTTCTCAACGGCGGCATCCACCACTTTCAGCATCGCCGGAGTCACGTCAACACCGATACCATCACCCTCGATAAACGGGATGATCGGGTTGTTAGGGACATTCAGTTTGCCATCTTGCAGGGTGATTTTTTGACCTTCCGCCGGAACTACTACTTTGCTTTCCATTAACCTCTCCTTCGAGCGCTTCTGGTTCTGCTCTTCCTTTTCACACTAACCGAGCGTTGGCTTTATCCGCCCACTCCGCCACCGGGTCATCCCGCTAACCGGAGATTCGCGTCCGTGCCGCCTTCTAGTAGCGCGAATCAGTTTGAGCAATATTTTTGTTAAAAAATTGTGATGAGCATGTCAATACTACCTGAATGTTTGCGTCCATGAAAGGCATTCGTAATTAGGCTATAATGCGGCAATTGTCAGGACCTGAAAATACCATGCAGAAAACTTCATTTAGAAAACATCGCGTTGAGCGATTCAGCTCACAACAAGTCGCCAGACAACGCAAAGAACACGCGCCAAAACGCGTGATCTTGTTCAATAAACCCTACGATGTGTTGCCGCAGTTTACGGACGAAGCCGGGCGCAGCACGCTGAAAGATTTTATTTCCATCTCCGGGGTCTACGCCGCGGGTCGTCTTGACCGCGATAGCGAAGGGTTGCTGGTGCTGACCAACGATGGCGCGCTGCAGGCTACGCTGACTCAACCCGGCAAGCGCACCGGTAAAATTTACTACGTTCAGGTTGAAGGCCTGCCAACGGAAGATGCGCTGGCCGCGCTGCGCGCCGGCATCACGCTCAACGATGGTCCTACCCTGCCCGCAGGTATTGAGCGGGTCGCTGAACCGGCCTGGCTGTGGCCGCGCAACCCGCCTATCCGCGAACGCAAATCCATACCCACCAGCTGGCTGAAAATCACCCTTTATGAAGGACGCAACCGCCAGGTGCGACGCATGACCGCTCACGTAGGTTACCCCACGCTGCGGCTTATTCGTTACGCCATGGGCGGCTATACTCTCGACGGACTGGCCAACGGCGAGTGGCGCCAGGTCGGCTAATCACACAAGGAACGGGAAGTATGTTTAAACCGCACGTCACCGTCGCCTGCGTCGTACACGCGAAAGACAAATTTCTGATCGTTGAGGAAACCATCAACGGCAAAGCGCTGTGGAATCAGCCGGCAGGACACCTCGAAGCAGATGAAACGCTGGTGCAGGCCGCCGAACGAGAGCTGTGGGAAGAGACCGGCATTCGCGCCACGCCACAGCATTTTATCCGCATGCATCAGTGGATTGCGCCGGACAATACGCCGTTTTTACGCTTCCTGTTCGCCATCGAACTTAACGATACGTGCGCCACACAGCCGCATGACAGCGATATCGACCGCTGCCTGTGGCTGAGCGCGCAAGAGATCCTGACGGCATCAAATCTGCGCTCTCAGCTGGTTGCCGAAAGCATCCGCAGCTATCAACAGGACCCGCGCTATCCGCTGTCATTAATTGGTGCGTTTAACTGGCCGCTCCTGGGGGGTGCCTGAGCCGCTCGTGCGTGCTAGAATATGCCGCCTTGAAGTTCAATGTGGTGAATATTCCAATGTCAGAAAGCCAAAAAAAAGTGATCGTCGGCATGTCCGGCGGCGTCGACTCCTCTGTTTCTGCCTGGTTGCTGCTTCAGCAAGGTTATAAGGTAGAAGGCCTGTTCATGAAGAACTGGGAGGAAGACGATGGTGAGGAATACTGCACCGCCGCTGCCGACCTCGCCGACGCGCAAGCCGTCTGCGATAAGCTCGGGATTGAGCTTCATACCGTTAACTTTGCCGCAGAGTACTGGGACAACGTGTTTGAACTGTTCCTGGCCGAATACAAAGCCGGGCGCACGCCGAACCCGGACATTCTGTGCAACAAAGAAATCAAATTTAAAGCCTTCCTGGAGTTCGCCGCAGAAGATCTGGGCGCCGACTATATTGCGACCGGTCACTACGTGCGCCGTGCCGATGTCAACGGTAAAAGCCAGCTGCTGCGCGGCCTGGACGGCAACAAAGATCAGAGCTACTTCCTGTACACCCTCAGCCATGAGCAGATTGCCCAGAGCCTGTTCCCGGTTGGCGAGCTGGAAAAGCCGCAGGTGCGCAAGATCGCGGAAGATCTCGACCTGATCACCGCGAAGAAAAAAGACTCTACCGGGATCTGCTTTATCGGTGAACGTAAATTCCGCGAGTTCCTCGGGCGCTACCTTCCTGCTCAGCCGGGCAAAATCGTCACCGTTGACGGCGACGAAATCGGTGAGCATCAGGGTCTGATGTACCATACCCTTGGCCAGCGTAAAGGCCTCGGCATCGGCGGCACCAAAGAAGGCAGCGAAGACCCGTGGTACGTGGTTGATAAAGACGTCGAAAACAATATTCTGGTCGTAGCTCAAGGCCACGACCACCCGCGTCTGATGTCCAGGGGCCTGATTGCCCAACAGCTGCACTGGGTCGATCGCGAACCGGTTACCGGCACTCTGCGCTGCACGGTGAAGACCCGCTATCGCCAGACCGATATCCCGTGCACCGTGAACGCGCTGGATAACGAGCGCATCGAAGTGCTGTTTGACGAACCGGTTGCGGCGGTGACGCCGGGCCAGTCGGCGGTCTTCTATCTTGGCGAAGTGTGCCTCGGCGGCGGCGTGATCGAGCAGCGTCTGCCGCTGCAGTCCTGACAGACAGTTTTTACCGCCGGTGAGACAAAACCCTCCCCGACGGTTTACAAGGAGTAGGTGTGGCGAAGAATTATTATGACATCACGTTGGCGCTGGCGGGCATCTGCCAGGCCGCCCGTCTGGTTCAGCAGCTGGCGCACCAGGGCCATTGCGACAGCGATGCCCTGCACGTTTCGCTGAACAGCATCATCGATCTCAACCCGGATTCAACGCTGGCGGTGTTCGGTGGTAGTGAAGCCAATCTTCGCCTCGGGCTGGAAACGCTGCTTGGCGTGCTCAACAGCGGCAGTCGCCAGGGCCTCAATGCCGAGCTGACCCGCTACACGTTAAGCCTGATGGTGCTCGAGCGTAAGCTTGACGGCAGCAAAGGGGCGATGGATACCCTTGGCAACCGCATCGCCGGTCTGCGCCGTCAGCTGGAACATTTCGACCTGCAGTCTGAAACGCTGCTCAGCGCCATGGCGGGCATCTATGTTGACGTCATCAGTCCACTTGGTCCGCGTATTCAGGTGACCGGCTCACCGGCCGTGTTGCAAAGCCCGCAGGTTCAGGCCAAGGTCCGCGCCTCCCTGCTGGCAGGCATTCGTGCCGCCGTGCTCTGGCATCAGGTGGGCGGCGGGCGCATGCAGCTCATGTTTTCTCGTAATCGTCTGGTTAACCAGGCAAAACAAATTCTTGCTCATTTAACCCCGGAGTTGTGATCTATGGAATTATCCTCACTGACCGCCGTTTCCCCTGTCGATGGACGCTACGGCGATAAAGTCAGCGCGCTGCGCGGTATCTTCAGCGAATTCGGTTTGCTGAAATTCCGTGTACAAGTTGAAGTACGTTGGCTGCAGAAGTTAGCCGCGCACGCAGCGATCAAGGAAGTTCCTGCTTTTGCTGCCGACGCAAACGGTTTCCTTGATAAAATCGTTGCCGACTTCAGCGTTGAAGATGCGCAGCGCATCAAAACCATCGAACGTACCACCAACCACGATGTGAAAGCGGTAGAGTATTTCCTCAAGGAAAAAGTGGCCGATATCGCGGAACTGCATGCGGTATCCGAATTCATTCACTTCGCCTGCACCTCCGAAGACATTAACAACCTCTCCCACGCGCTGATGCTGAAAACCGCGCGCGATGAGGTGGTTCTGCCGTACTGGCGCAAGCTTATCGACGCGGTGAAAGACCTGGCGGTTCAGTATCGCGATGTACCGCTGCTGTCCCGTACTCACGGTCAGCCGGCCACGCCGTCCACAATGGGTAAAGAGATGGCTAACGTCGCTTACCGTATGGAGCGTCAGTATCGTCAGCTGAACCAGGTAGAAATTCTGGGCAAAATCAATGGCGCGGTGGGTAACTATAACGCCCACATCGCGGCGTATCCGGAAGTAGACTGGCACCAGTTTAGCGAAGAGTTTGTTACCTCGCTGGGCATTCAGTGGAACCCGTACACCACGCAGATTGAGCCGCATGACTATATTGCCGAGCTCTTCGACTGCATCGCCCGCTTCAACACCATCCTGATCGACTTCGATCGCGACGTGTGGGGCTACATCGCGCTGAACCACTTCAAGCAGAAGACGATCGCCGGTGAAATCGGTTCATCCACCATGCCGCATAAAGTGAATCCGATCGATTTCGAAAACTCCGAAGGTAACCTCGGCCTGGCTAACGCCATGATGCAGCATCTGGCGAGCAAACTGCCGGTTTCCCGCTGGCAGCGCGACCTGACCGATTCAACCGTACTGCGTAACCTCGGTGTGGGTATCGGCTATGCGCTGATTGCTTACCAGTCGACCCTTAAAGGCGTCAGCAAACTGGAGCTGAACGGCGATCGCCTGCTGGACGAGCTGGATCATAACTGGGAAGTGCTGGCTGAGCCGATCCAGACCGTGATGCGCCGCTACGGCATCGAAAAACCGTACGAGAAGCTGAAAGAGCTGACCCGCGGTAAGCGCGTGGACGCGGAAGGGATGCAACAGTTCATCGACAGCCTGCCGCTGCCGGAAGACGAGAAGGTTCGCCTGAAAGCCATGACGCCGGCTAACTACATCGGTCGCGCGACGACTATGGTTGACGAACTGAAGTAATCGCCTGGTCTCGCCTTCCTTCGGAAATCGGCGAAGAGTGAGTGAATGCAGAGAAACAGATGGCCGGGAATTATTCCGGCCATCAATTTGTCATGACGTCGTCAGGGCGATAAATCCCCCCGTCACCCGCCTGAGTTTGCTTTTTTCGTCACATCCTCCATCGTTGCGCCGCTTTCCATTTCATCGTCTCTTAACCCAGCCTGAGTTTCCCCCCTCCTTCACCTGCGCGCTGCTGAGAGCTCCGTCGTCATCGCTGATACGATGCGGATTCTTTTAGTTGCTCTTTGTCAGCCGTTTCTGGCGGGGTTTTCAGCCAAAACTGACGAAAAGAAAACTAAGATTAAACATGCTGTTAGCATCAGGAAGCCGGTTCCAACCCACTCAGTCTCATCCCTGAACGCTCTGCGCCGGGATACTCTTCCCGGGCAGCCCCACCATTTTATCCACACAATGTTCGTCGGGCTGGCAACAGGAGGATAAACTTGCCAATATATGCCCACGATATGCCCCTTCTCTTGCCGGATGTATATCGGGCGCTGGCGCTACCGCCCTCTCTCCAGCGGCGTGGCAGGCCAGAAAGCAGAACGGCTGGCGAAGTTACATCGCAAGCCTTTCATTTACAGCCGTTTAAATTCAGTATATCTATTCAGCGCTACACTATTCGAAACCAAAATAAACGGGAGAAAAGGCATGCGCGTACTCGTCGTTGAGGATAACGCTTTACTGCGCCATCACCTGAAAGTTCAGCTCCAGGAATTAGGCCATCAGGTGGACGCAGCAGAAGATGCAAAGGAAGCCGATTACTATCTGGGTGAGCACGTGCCGGATATCGCCATTGTCGATCTGGGTCTGCCCGATGAAGACGGTCTTTCACTGATTCGCCGCTGGCGCAGTCATGACGTGTCGGTTCCGGTACTGGTGTTGACCGCCCGTGAAGGCTGGCAGGATAAAGTCGAGGTGCTGAGCGCCGGGGCGGACGACTACGTCACCAAACCGTTCCATATTGAAGAGGTCGCGGCGCGCATGCAGGCGCTACTGCGTCGCAACAGCGGTCTGGCGTCACAGGTTATTTCTCTGCCGCCTTTCCAGGTTGACCTGTCACGCCGCGAGCTATCGATTAACGAACAGCCCATCAAGCTGACCGCATTTGAATATACCATTATGGAAACGCTGATCCGTAACCGTGGCAAAGTCGTCAGCAAAGATTCATTAATGCTCCAGCTCTACCCCGATGCTGAACTGCGCGAAAGTCACACCATCGACGTACTGATGGGGCGGCTGCGGAAAAAAATTCAGACTCAGCATCCGCATGACGTCATTACGACCGTGCGCGGCCAGGGCTATTTATTTGAACTACGCGAATGAAAAGCCCGCTCCGGCATATTTTGCCGCTTTCTTTACGCGTTCGTTTTCTGCTGGCGACGGCGGCAGTGGTGCTGGTGCTTTCGCTGGCCTACGGCATGGTTGCGCTGGTGGGCTACAGCGTCAGCTTTGATAAAACCACCTTCCGCCTGCTGCGCGGCGAAAGTAACCTGTTCTATATGCTGGCAAAGTGGGAAAACAACCATATCGACGTGGATATCCCCGAAAACCTCAACATGCAGAGCCCGACGGTGACATTGATATACGATGCCAAAGGCAAACTGCTGTGGATGCAGCGCGATGTCGGCTGGCTGGCAAAACGCATTCAACCTGAATGGCTGAAAAGAAACGGCTTCCACGAAATCGAGTCCGACGTTGACAGCAGTAGCATGCTGCTGCGCAACAATCATCAGTTCCAGGAGGAGCTGGACGCTCTTCGCCAGCAGGATGATGGTTCCGAAATGACCCACTCGGTGGCGATCAATATCTACCCGGCAACCGATAAGCTGCCGCAGTTGAGCATCGTGGTGATCGACACCATTCCTGTCGAGCTGAAACGCTCTTATATGGTCTGGAGCTGGTTTATCTATGTGCTGGTTGCCAACCTGCTGCTGGTGATCCCGCTGCTTTGGGTGGCGGCCTGGTGGAGCCTGCGCCCCATCGAGTCGCTGGCAAAAGAGGTCCGCGAGCTGGAAGAGCATCACCGCGAAATGCTCAATCCGAATACCACCCGCGAACTGACCCGACTGGTCAGCAACCTTAACCGGCTACTGACAAGCGAGCGCGAGCGCTACGACAAATATCGCACCACGCTGACCGATCTGACCCATAGTCTGAAAACGCCGCTGGCCGTGCTGCAAAGCACCCTGCGTTCTTTACGCGGCGAGAAGATTGACCTCAATGAAGCAGAACCGATCATGCTGGAGCAGATCAGCCGCATCTCACAGCAAATTGGCTACTACCTGCATCGCGCCAGTATGCGCAGCGGCGGTACCCTGCTCAGCCGCGAACTGCACCCCATTGCGCCGCTGCTCGACAAGTTGACCTTGGCGCTGAACAAGGTTTACCAGCGCAAAGGGGTCAATATCAGTCTCGATATCTCTCCGGAGATCAGCTTTGTCGGCGAACAGAATGATTTTATGGAAGTGATGGGCAACGTGCTGGATAACGCCTGCAAATACTGCCTGGAATTTGTCGAAGTTTCCGTGCGTCAGACCAACGACAACCACCTGCATATTCTGGTGGAAGATGATGGCCCCGGTATCCCGCTGAACCAGCGAACTGCCGTATTCGATCGCGGGCAACGAGCCGATACGCTGCGACCAGGTCAGGGCGTAGGACTTTCCGTCGCCCGGGAGATCGTTGAGCAATACGATGGCGACATTCTCACCGGCGAAAGTCTGCTCGGCGGAGCCTGCATGGAGGTCGTTTTCGGCCGCCAGCTGCCCGATGATACGGAAAGCTGAACCGCCCCGCTTCCCGCGCCTGGGCAAACTCTGTGACTGCGAAGCACAATCGCCGTCAACAAAGAGGCAGTTTGAAGCATGGCGTGTATAATCCCAGACAGACACCTGCTGTGGAATAAATAAAATGGATTATCAACTAACGCTCAACTGGCCTGACTTTATCGAACGCTACTGGCAAAAACGCCCGGTAGTCCTCAAGCGCGGCTTCGCTAATTTCGTCGATCCCATTAGCCCGGATGAACTGGCCGGGCTGGCGATGGAAAGCGAAGTCGATAGCCGCCTGGTCAGCCACCAGGACGGGAAATGGCAGGTCAGCCATGGCCCTTTCGAAAGCTACGATCACCTGAGCGAAAACAACTGGTCGCTGCTGGTGCAGGCGGTGAATAACTGGCACGAGCCGACGGCCGCGCTGATGCAGCCCTTCCGCGCGCTCCCCGACTGGCGTATTGATGATCTGATGATCTCTTTCTCCGTGCCCGGCGGCGGCGTAGGTCCCCATCTCGATCAGTACGACGTGTTTATCATCCAGGGAACCGGCCGGCGTCGCTGGCGCGTGGGCGATAAAGTCCCGATGAAGCAGCACTGCCCACATCCGGACCTGCTGCAGGTGGATCCGTTCGACGCCATCATTGATGAAGAGATGGAGCCGGGCGATATTCTCTATATTCCGCCGGGATTCCCGCATGAGGGTTATTCCCTGGAAAACTCGCTCAACTATTCGGTGGGCTATCGCGCGCCAAATGCCCGCGAGCTGTTCAGCGGCTTTGCCGACTATATTCTGCAGCGTGAACTGGGCAGCCAGCGCTATGCCGATCCGGATGTGCCTTCCCGCGATCACCCAGCGGATATTCTGCCGGCTGAACTCGACCGTCTGCGCGATATGATGCTGGGGTTGATTAACCAGCCAGAGCATTTTAAGCAGTGGTTTGGCGAGTTTATCACCCAGTCCCGCCACGAGCTGGACGTGGCTCCTGCCGAGCCGCCGTATCAGCCTGATGAGATTTACGACGCGCTGCAACAGGGCGATCGCCTGGTGCGGCTGGGCGGGCTACGCGTGCTGCGTATCGATGGCGAGGTGTTCGTCAACGGCGAGAAAATTAATTCGCCGCACCGTCCGGCGCTGGACGCGCTGGCAACGCATCTGTCGCTTAACGCGGAACATTTTGGCGATGCGCTGGAAGACCCGTCGTTCCTCGCGATGCTGGCTGCGCTGGTCAACTGCGGCTACTGGTTCTTCGAGGACTAAACCGCGCGATGCCCGGTGGCGGCTTGCGCCTTACCGGGCCTACGGACCGGGCACCGGAATGGTGTATCGCACCGCATGTATTGCCCGGTGGCGGCTTGCGCCTTACCGGGCCTACGGACCGGGCGCCGGAATGGTGTATCGCACCGCATATATTGCCCGGTGGCGGCTTGCGCCTTACCGGGCCTCCGGGCCGGGTGCCGGGATTGTGTATCGCACCGCATGTATTGCCCGGTGGCGGCTCACGCCTTACCGGACGTATAGCCCGGATAAGTGCCGCGCTATCCGGCGGCTCTCCGCGATCAGACGCCGCGTTTTGCCGTCAGCTCCGCGATGCGCACAATCACCTGAACCGCCTTCTCCATCCCCTCCAGCGTGACGAACTCATGCTTGCCGTGATAGTTATAGCCGCCGGTAAACAGGTTCGGACAAGGGAGTCCCATAAAGGAGAGTTGCGCACCGTCGGTACCGCCGCGAATTGGCTTCATTTGCGGTTCAATATCGCAATCCACCATCGCCTGGCGGGCAATCTCGACGACGTGCGGGTGCGACATCACTTTTTCATGCATATTGTAATAGCTGTCTTCAATCACCAGCTCAATATAGCAATCCGGATGCAGCCCCTTACCGACCTTTTTGGCAATTTCCATCATTTTGCGCTTGCGGGCCTCGAACTGCTTACGGTCAAAGTCGCGAATGATGTAGTGCATTTCGGCCCGGTCAACGCTGCCTTTCATGCTCGCCAGATGGTAAAAACCTTCGTAGCCTTCGGTGGTTTCCGGCACCTCGTCGGCAGGGATTTCCGCATGAATCCGTGCCGCCAGCGACAGCGCATTCACCATCACCCCTTTTGCGGTGCCCGGATGGACATTATTGCCCACGATCTTAATGGTCACCGACGCGGCGTTGAAGTTTTCAAACTCCAGCTCGCCCACGCCACCGCCGTCGACGGTATAGGCCCAGCGGGCGTCAAACGCGGCGACGTCAAAATGTTTCGCCCCTTTCCCGACCTCTTCGTCCGGCGTGAAGGCCACGCGAATATCGCCATGAGGAATGTTTTTCGCCTTCAGCGTCGCCAGCGCGGTCATTATCTCGGCAATACCGGCCTTGTCATCGGCGCCAAGCAGCGTTTTGCCATCGGTGGTGATCAGCGTTTGCCCGAGCAGCTGGTGCAGGACCGGGAACATCACCGGGGAGAGCACTTCATCGCCAATCCCGAGAGCGATATCACCGCCACGGTAGTTTTCAACGATTTGCGGGTTTACGTTTTTGCCGCTGAAGTCCGGCGCCGTGTCGACGTGGGAAATAAAGCCAATGGGCGGAATAGCGCCGGCAACGTTGGCCGGAAGGGTTCCCATCACCGTCCCTTTCTCACTTAGCGTTACATTAACCAGTCCCATCTCTTCCAGCTGCGCCTGCAGCAGGCGTAACAGCTTCCACTGACCTTCCGTGCTTGGAACCTGACGCACGCCAGGCTTCGACTGTGTGTCCAGAGAAACGTACTGTAAAAAACGCTCAAGCAATTTATCCATGTAGCCACCCTCATCTTTTGTGACAACATTATTCATAAGCCCGAAAAGACAAATATTGCGTCAGGTCATTTTTAGCCCGGCAAATAAAAATTTAATACATGAACCGACGTATTGTTGTAAAGGTCGTGCATCCATATGAGACAGGCATTGGCGATCGCAAGCGATTGCCGTAGAATGCTTGCCCTCGTTTATTATGCGCAACCGCAAAGGTGGTTAACCACAAACCCCGCAACGGTCAATCGTCCGCTGCGTCTACATGGGACAGAGTTAAAAATTGAATATACAACCGCGTTCGCTTTCGCCGCTGGTGCAACTGGCGGGAATTCGCAAAAGCTTTGATGGAAAAACGGTTATCTCAGATCTGAATCTGACCATCAACAACGGTGAGTTTCTCACCCTGCTTGGCCCCTCTGGCTGCGGTAAAACCACCGTTCTTCGTCTTATTGCCGGGCTTGAAAACGTCGACAGCGGGCGAATTCATCTCGAAGATCAGGACATCACTCATGTTCCGGCGGAAAACCGCCACGTCAATACCGTCTTTCAAAGCTACGCTCTGTTTCCCCATATGAGCGTATTCGAAAACGTCGCCTTCGGTCTGCGGATGCAGAAAACGCCGGCGGCGGAAATCACGCCTCGCGTCCTCGATGCGCTACGCATGGTCCAGCTGGAGGAGTTTGCCCAACGCAAACCGCATCAGCTCTCCGGCGGCCAGCAGCAGCGGGTGGCTATCGCCCGGGCAGTGGTCAACAAACCGCGCCTGCTGCTGCTGGATGAGTCCCTGTCGGCGCTGGATTACAAGCTGCGTAAACAGATGCAAAACGAGCTGAAGGCGCTGCAGCGTAAGCTTGGCATCACCTTCGTCTTCGTCACCCACGATCAGGAAGAGGCCCTGACCATGTCCGACCGCATCGTGGTCATGCGCGATGGGAAAATCGAGCAGGACGGCACGCCGCGTGAAATCTACGAAGAGCCGAAAAACCTGTTCGTCGCCAGTTTTATCGGCGAGATTAATCTGTTTAATGCAACGGTCATTGAACGCCTTGACGAGCAGCGCGTCCGCGCCAGTGTTGAAGGCCGTGAATGCAATATCTACGTCAACTTCCCCGTCGAGCGGGGCCAGCGGCTGAACGTTCTGCTGCGCCCGGAAGATCTGCGCGTCGATGAAGTCCACGACGGCAGCGATGCCGACGGACTGATCGGCTACATCCGCGAGCGCAACTACAAAGGCATGACGCTGGAGTCGGTTGTCGAACTGGAAAATGGCAAAATGGTGATGGTCAGTGAATTCTTTAACGAAGACGATCCGGACTTTGACCACCCGCTTGACCAGAAAATGGCCATTAACTGGGTAGAAAGCTGGGAGGTTGTGCTGGCAGATGAAGAACACAAGTAAATTCCAGAATGTGGTGATCGCCACTATCGTGGGTTGGCTTGTGCTGTTTGTGTTCCTGCCCAACCTGATGATCATCGGTACCAGTTTTTTGACCCGCGACGACGCCAGTTTCGTCAAGCTGGTCTTCACGCTGGATAACTACACGCGCCTGCTGGATCCGCTCTATTACGACGTGCTGCTGCACTCGCTCAATATGGCGCTGCTGGCGACCCTGGCCTGCCTGACGCTCGGCTATCCTTTCGCCTGGTTTCTGGCCAGGCTGCCGGAAAAAGTGCGTCCGCTGCTGCTGTTTCTGCTGATCGTGCCGTTCTGGACCAACTCATTGATCCGTATCTACGGGCTGAAAATATTCCTCAGCACCAAAGGGTATCTCAACGAGTTTCTGCTGTGGCTGGGGGTGATTGATACGCCGCTGCGCATCATGTACACCCCGTCCGCGGTCATCATCGGACTGGTCTATATTCTGCTGCCGTTTATGGTGATGCCGCTCTACTCCAGTATTGAGAAGCTGGATCGTCCTCTGCTGGAAGCGGCAAGGGATCTGGGCGCCAGCAAGCTGCAAACCTTTATCCGCATCATTATTCCACTGACGATGCCGGGCATTATTGCCGGCTGCCTGCTGGTGATGCTGCCGGCGATGGGGCTGTTCTACGTCTCGGATCTGATGGGCGGCGCTAAAAACCTGTTGATCGGTAACGTTATCAAGAGTCAGTTCCTGAATATCCGCGACTGGCCGTTTGGCGCCGCAACCAGCATTACTCTGACGCTGGTTATGGGCCTGATGCTGTTAATTTACTGGCGCGCGGCGCGTCTGTTGAATAAGAAGGTGGAGCTCGAATGATCGGTCGACTGCTGCGCGGCGGCTTTATGACCGCCATTTATGCTTACCTTTATATTCCGATCATTATTCTGATCGTCAACTCGTTTAACAGTTCGCGCTTTGGTATTAACTGGCAGGGCTTCACCACCCGGTGGTATAGCCTGTTGATGAACAACGATAGCCTGCTGCAGGCAGCACAGCACTCGCTGACCATGGCGGTGCTATCGGCCACCTTTGCGACGCTGATCGGCTCGCTGACCGCCGTCGCGCTGTATCGCTATCGTTTTCGTGGTAAACCGTTCGTCAGCGGGATGCTGTTCGTGGTGATGATGTCGCCGGATATCGTCATGGCCATCTCCCTGCTGGTGCTGTTTATGCTGATCGGCATCCAGCTCGGGTTCTGGTCGCTGCTGTTTTCGCACATCACCTTCTGCCTGCCTTTCGTGGTGGTGACGGTCTATTCGCGTCTCAAAGGTTTTGATGTGCGGATGCTGGAGGCGGCGAAAGATCTGGGCGCCAGCGAGTTGACCATTCTGCGTAAAATTCTTCTGCCGCTGGCGCTGCCTGCCGTGGCCGCCGGATGGCTGTTGAGCTTTACGCTATCGATGGATGATGTGGTGGTATCGTCATTCGTAACCGGCCCGGGTTACGAGATCCTGCCACTGAAGATCTACTCGATGGTCAAAGTGGGCGTATCGCCGGAAGTGAACGCCCTGGCGACGATTCTGTTAGTTCTGTCGCTGGTGATGGTCATCGCCAGCCAATTGATTGCACGTGATAAAACTCAGGGGACGTTAAAATGAAAAAATGGTCACGCCACCTGCTCGCAGCGGGCGCTCTGGTAATGGGTATCAGCGCCGCGCATGCGGACGACAGCAAAACGCTCTATTTCTATAACTGGACCGAGTATGTGCCGCCGGGTCTGCTGGAGCAGTTCACCAAAGAGACCGGCATCAAGGTTATCTATTCCACTTACGAGTCGAATGAAACCATGTATGCCAAACTCAAAACCTATAAAGACGGGGCGTACGATCTGGTGGTGCCTTCCACCTATTTCGTCGACAAGATGCGTAAAGAAGGCATGTTGCAGAAGATCGATAAGAGCAAGCTGACTCACTTCAATAACCTCGATCCGCAGATGCTGAATAAACCGTTCGATCCGGGCAACGATTATTCCATTCCCTACATCTGGGGCGCTACGGCCATTGGCGTCAATAGCGATGCTATCGACCCGAAAACCGTCACCAGCTGGGCCGACCTGTGGAAACCAGAGTATAAGAGCAGCCTGCTGCTGACCGACGATGCGCGGGAAGTGTTCCAGGTTGCCTTACGTAAGCTGGGCTATTCCGGCAATACTACCGACCCGAAAGAGATTGAAGCCGCCTACAACGAGCTGAAAAAACTGATGCCTAACGTGGCGGCGTTTAACTCCGATAACCCGGCCAACCCCTATATGGAAGGCGAAGTGAATCTCGGCATGGTGTGGAACGGTTCGGCATGGGTTGCCCGCCAGTCAGGCACGCCGCTCGAGGTCGTCTGGCCGAAAGAAGGCGGGATCTTCTGGATGGATAGCCTGGCGATTCCGGCGAATGCGAAAAACGTCGACGGCGCGCTCAAGCTGATTAACTTCCTGCTGCGCCCGGAAGTGGCAAAACAGGTGGCGGAAACCATCGGCTACCCGACGCCAAACCTCGCCGCGCGTAAAATGCTCAGCCCGGAAGTCGCCAATGATAAGTCACTCTACCCGGATGCCGACACCATCGCCAAAGGCGAATGGCAAAACGATGTCGGCAGCGCCAGCACCCTGTATGAAGAGTATTATCAGAAGCTAAAAGCGGGCCGTTAATCCCGTCAGGCGGAGCCCCGGCTCCGCCGTTTTTTTGTCCTCTCTCTGCGTGGCTCAGCTACACTTTTCCTCATGACACCGCTGAATGTCCGGCTCGAGGTTAATCATGATGGCGACGGTATGGCTGTTTCTGGCACTGCTCAATCTGGTCGTATTTACCGCCTTTATCATTCCGCGCAAGCAGCCGGCCGAGGCCTCTCCTCTGTTTCCTGTCGCCGCGATCAAACTCTTAAGGTTCATGTGGCTGGTTCCGATCCTTATTTTTGGCTATAGCCTGTCTCTGGTGGCAACCATTAGCCTGATTGAATGGGGATGTCTGGCGATTGCCGTGATCGGTAATATCCTGATGATAAAAGGCAAACTTGATTTAGGCCGGTGCCATACCTGGGCGGGTTACTATCTGCCCGGCGTGTCGGCTATCAGAACCGGCATTTTTAGATGGCTTCCCCACCCTATGTATACCGGCATCGTTCTGGTCATTCTCTCGTGCAGCATGATTTACGTCACCCACCTGCCGGCTTACATCAGCGCGATGGCGTTGATCTGTTGTCTTTATATCATCATTTTTTTACTGTTCGCCGCTTACAGAGAAAGCAAAATGCTTATGCCCCTGGCTCACGGGGCATAAACCTTAGGGCGGCCAGAAACCGATTTAGCCCGCCTCGCGCCCATCCGCCATCAGAATCTGACCGAACTCGGCGCGCAGTCGGTTTTTCAGGACTTTACCGGTGGCGCTGACGGGGAGCGCATCGATGAACAGAATCCGGTCCGGCAGCTGCCATTTCGGCACCCGTGCCTGGTACCAGGCCAGCAGCTCCGGCTCTTCAATTTCGCCCCCTTCCGCCCTGACGCACAGCAGCACCGGACGCTCATCCCAGCGCGGATGCTGCGCCGCAATCGCCGCCGCGCTGCGAATCGCCGGATGGGCAAGGGCAATATTCTCCAGCTCCACCGTCGAGATCCACTCTCCGCCGGACTTAATGATATCTTTCGCCCGATCGTGAATCACCAGGTAGCCATTCTCATCAAGAGTGCCAATATCGCCGGTATCGAACCAGCCGTCATCGGTCAACGCCGTATCGGGACGACCATAGTAATTTGCCGCCACCCAATGGCCGCGCACCTGCAGATAGCCCTGACTTTCGCCATCGTTGGCCAGCGTCTGGCCCTGCGCATCCACCACCCGCAGATCGATGCCAAAAATGACGCGTCCCTGACCGTGCCCCCGTTTTTCCTGTGTCTCCTGGGTCAGGGCCTTATGTTTGCTCAGCGGCGTGTTGATGGTGCCGATGGGCGAAGTCTCGGTCATCCCCCAGGCATGAATCAGCGCAATATCATAATCGCGGCGGAAGACTTCAATCATCGACGGCGGCAGCGCCGACCCGCCGACAAAAGATCGTTTAAAATGCGGCAGGCGAATATCCGATTTACGCAGCGCGGCAAGCAAACCGGCCCAGATGACCGGAACGCCGAAGGCGACGCTGACCTGCTCTTCGCTCAGCAGCCGCAGCAGGCTGTCGCCGTCCAGATTCGGCCCCGGCAGAACCAGGCGAGCGCCCGCCATCGCGGCAATAAAAGGCGTGCCCCAGGCATTGACGTGGAACATCGGCACCACCGGCAGCAGCGTGTCCTGTGCCGATATACCGGCCGCATCCGGCTGATTGCCGCTCAGCGTATGCAGTACCAGCGAGCGGTGGGTATTCAGCACCCCTTTCGGCTTCCCCGTGGTCCCGGAGGTATAGCACAGCGAGGCTGGAGAATCTTCGCTCACCTCGGGCCAGCGATACGCCGGATCCGCTTCAGCGACCAGCTCATCAAAAAACAGCAGCGCATCCAGCGCGGCGAGCGCTTCGTCATTCCGCGGCGCCAGCAGAACAAAATGCTTTACCGTTGGCAATTGGGGCCGCAGCGCGCAGATAAGCGGCAGAAAGGTGTAGTCGAAAAACAGAATCTCGTCCGCGGCATCATTGATGATAAAGGCGAGATGTTCCGCGGACAGGCGTGGATTGATGGTATGCGTCACCCATCCCCCAGAACTGATGCCAAAATAGATTTCCAGATGACGGCGATTATTCCACGCCAGCGTGCCGCAACGGGCGCCTGCCGGGAGATCCAGCAGATGCATGGCGGAGGCCAGATGCCGGGCGTTATCCGCCACCTCTCCCCAGGTACTGTACTCCCTTCCCCCCAACGTCCCGACCGAGACAATTCCCGTATCGCTATGATATCGCGCGGCATGTTCAATGAGCGCCCGGGTCGTTAAATCCTGATACATCATCGGTGGATGCATGACTGATACTCCGCGACTGGCTGATATGTTGTGTAAGTGATGCGGTCCGGTGTGCACGCGAACTCTCACTAAATCTGGCAACAACCCGGGCAGCCAACCAAAACAGATGTGCAAAATTTAGCGTTCACGCACAACAATTCTCGTCTGGCGGCGGGGAATGTGATGGGAGATGGCTTTTCACCCGCCGCGACAGCGCGCGCTATCGGCAGAAGAGAAGCCGGTGAACGGCGAGCGAGACAGCGGCGCGCAGCGAAGAAAGTACGAGTGGTACTCGCGCCGCATTCGACTCGCGCCGGCGGAATGTTTCAGCAGCCAGGCTCGGGGTGCGGGGCCGTAAATTTGTAGCCTTTTCCCCAAACCGTCAGGATAAACTCCGGCTCCGCCGGATTATCTTCTATTTTCATCCTCAGCCGATTAATGTGCGTGTTGACCGTATGCTCATACCCTTCATGCTGATAGCCCCAGACCTGGTTGAGCAAGCTGATGCGGGAAAAGACCTTATCGGGATGCCTGGCAAAGAACCACAGCAGGTCGAACTCGCGCGGCGTCAGGTCAAGCGGGAGATCGCGCAGGCGCGCTTCGCGCGCAAGCGGGTCGATGGCCAGCCGGTCAATATGCAACATGCCGGCGTCCTGCATCAGATTCTGGGTCATGGCCTCCTGACGGCGGAAGAGCGCCTTCACTCGCGCCACCAGTTCAAGCATTGAAAAGGGTTTCGCGAGGTAGTCATCTGCCCCGAGCTCCAGCCCCAGGACACGATGGACTTCACTTGAGCGCGCGCTGATTATCACTATCGGCATGTAGCTTGCCATAGTGCGAGCATGCCGGCAGATCTCCAGACCGTCGATGCCCGGTAACATCAGATCGAGGATCAGCGCGTCCCAGCCGCCCTGCCTGACCATCGCCAGCCCACCGACGCCTTCAGCAGCATGGCTGATTTCATAGCCCTCTTCGCATAAATGTAGCTGCAGAAGCTCCGCGATATTTTCATCATCTTCAATAATTAACACTTTTTTGGGCTTCATCGCTGCCGCCTTATTGATCGCTTTCAGAGAAAGTCTATACGACATTTGCATCGCGAGTTATCACATTTAATTTAACTTTTCGTGATACATCGGCGAACAGATTCAGGCCACACTGTGATTAACGCAATAACCGGGAATATCATGATGAACAGCCCCTCAGGTCAGGTGAAACCCGCTATCGTTCATCCTTTGTGGTTAAGAATTTGCCACTGGGTCAATGCGCTTTCGATATTAATTATGGTGACCAGCGGCTGGCGTATTTATAACGCATCACCGTTGTTTAATTTTGATATTCCGGATGCACTGACTCTTGGCGGTTGGCTGGCCGGCGCATTGCAATGGCATTTTTCAGCAATGTGGTTATTTGCTCTTAACGGTGTATTTTACCTGCTGATGAATGTTGTCAGCGGACGCTTAAAAAAACAATTCTGGCCGCTGTCGCCACGAGGGGTCATTCACGATTTTATTTCCGCATTACGCGGCAGGCTGACACATGACAATCCCGGCCATTATAACTACGTCCAGAAACTGACCTATCTCTTCGTCATGCTCGATAGCATTATTCTGGCGCTATCCGGTCTGGTTATCTGGAAGTCTGTGCAGTTTCCGCTGCTACGAACCTTACTCGGGGGATATGACAATGCACGGGTGATTCATTTCCTGGCGATGTCCGCGCTGATGGGGTTTGTCGTTATTCATCTGCTGATGGTGCTGCTGGTCCCGAAAACGTTACTGGCGATGCTCCGCGGACGATAAGGATAATACAGTGAACAATCATAAAAATTTACTCTCCGCAGCCGACAAGACAATCGTCGTTCAGGAGGCGAGCCGGGAAATTAACAAGCAGCTCTCATCGGAAGGCCGCCGCCGCTTTATCAGGCAGGGATTAACCTTTGGCGGCCTGATGCTGTTAACCGGTTGCGATATCAGCAATAACAGCGAGGTCGAAAAAACCTTAAGCCAGATCTCCCGATTTAACGATCGTATTCAACACTGGTTATTTAATCCTGATAACCTTGCGCCGGTTTATCCCGAAAGTAGGATCGCTCGCCCTTTCCCGTTTAATGCATTTTATAGCGAGGATCAGGCGCCTACGATCGATGCCGGCGATTATCGCCTTGAAATTACGGGATTAGTAACGGACAAACGCCCCTGGACACTGGCCGAACTCCATACAATGGCGCAGGTCAGCCAGGTCACACGGCATATTTGCGTGGAAGGATGGAGCGCCATTGGTAAATGGGGCGGGGTTCCTTTTGCCCTCTTCCTCAAAAGGATCGGTGCCGATCTGCGCGCCAGCTACGTCAGTTTTCGCTGTGCTGATAATTATTATACCAGTATTGACATGGCCACTGCGCTCCATCCCCAGACGATTATTGCATTAACCTACGATGGCCAGCTATTGCCGCGTAAATATGGTTTTCCGATGAAGTTAAGAATTCCAACCAAGCTCGGCTATAAAAACCCGAAGCATATTATGGCGATTGAAGTGACCAATCGTTACCCCGGCGGCTACTGGGAAGACCAGGGTTATAACTGGTTCGCGGGTAGTTAATTTATGGCCGTCATCATCCGTTATTTATACAACATGAAGGAATTACCAAATGAAAAAAATGAATACCTTACTGATGTGCTCTGCTTTATTTTTCGGTATATCCAGCGTCTACGCTGCCGATAATATGGCGAAAGATAACATGGCCAAAGATAATATGGGTAAGATGTCTCACAACTGCACGAAAGATAGCATGAAAAAAGAGTGTATGTCGAAAGATGGGATGTCAAAGGACGCTATGTCGAAGGATAGTATGAGCAAGGACGCCATGAGCAAAGATGGTATGGCCAAAGATTCAATGTCGAAAGACAAAATGGGCAAAGACGCGATGGGTAAACAATAACCGCGCCGCCCGGCGACGAGGTCAAAGGGGTTGCCTGCCGGTTGGTCAGGTAACCCCCTTTTCATTTCATGGAGCCAAAGCCCGCGCGTTCTGCGACGCTATGACTACAGCAGCGCTTTCGCTTTCGCGACCACGTTGTCGACGGTGAAGCCGAACTCTTCGAACAGCTGCTCTGCCGGCGCAGACTCACCGAAGGTGGTCATGCCAACGATAGCGCCATTCAGGCCGACGTATTTGAACCAGTAGTCGGCGATGCCGGCTTCAATGGCCACGCGAGCAGAGACCGCTTTCGGCAGCACCGATTCACGGTACGCCGCATCCTGCTTGTCGAACGCGTCGGTAGACGGCATGGAGACCACGCGCGCTTTCACCCCTTCGGCAGTCAGTTTGTCCCACGCGGCCACCGCCAGCTCCACTTCAGAGCCGGTGGCAATGAAGATCAGCTCCGGCTGACCGGCGCACTCTTTCAGCACGTAGCCACCGCGAGCGATGTTCGCCAGCTGCTCTGCAGTACGATCCTGCTGCGCCAGGTTCTGACGGGAGAGGATCAGCGCGGTCGGGCCGTCGTGACGCTCAACGCCATATTTCCACGCCACCGCCGATTCCACCTGGTCACACGGACGCCATGTGGACATGTTCGGGGTCACGCGCAGGGACGCCACCTGCTCTACCGGCTGGTGCGTCGGGCCATCTTCGCCCAGACCGATGGAGTCGTGGGTGTAGACCATCACCTGACGCTGTTTCATCAGCGCCGCCATACGCACCGCGTTACGGGCATATTCCACGAACATCAGGAAGGTGGAGGTGTACGGCAGGAAACCACCGTGCAGAGCGATCCCGTTGGCGATCGCGGTCATGCCGAATTCACGCACGCCGTAATGGATATAGTTACCGGCGGTGTCTTCGTTAATCGCTTTCGAACCAGACCACAGAGTCAGGTTGGACGGCGCCAGGTCAGCAGAGCCGCCGAGGAATTCCGGCAGCAGCGGGCCAAATGCTTCAATCGCATTCTGCGACGCTTTACGGCTGGCGATTTTCGCCGGGTTAGCCTGCAGCTTAGCGATAAATTCACTGGCTTTGGCGTCGAAGTCAGCCGGCATTTCGCCCTTCATACGACGGGTGAATTCAGCGGCTTCCTGAGGGAAGGCTTTCGCATAAGCAGCGAACTTCTCGTTCCAGGCCGCTTCTTTCGCCTGGCCTGCTTCTTTCGCATCCCACTGTGCGTAGATTTCAGACGGGATTTCGAACGGCGCGTATTTCCAGCCCAGCTGTTCGCGGGTCAGCGCAATCTCTGCATCGCCCAGCGGCGCGCCGTGGGAATCGTGGGTACCGGCTTTGTTCGGCGAACCGAAACCGATGATGGTTTTGCACATCAGCAGGGACGGTTTGTCGGTGACCGCACGCGCTTCTTCTACCGCACGTTTGATGGCGTCTGCGTCGTGACCGTCAACGCCGCGCACCACGTGCCAGCCGTAGGCTTCGAAACGTTTAGCGGTGTCGTCGGTGAACCAGCCTTCCACACGACCGTCGATGGAGATACCGTTGTCATCATAGAACGCCACCAGTTTACCCAGTTTCAGGGTACCGGCCAGGGAGCAGACCTCGTGAGAGATCCCTTCCATCATGCAGCCGTCGCCCATGAAGGCGTAGGTGAAGTGGTCAACGATATCGTGGCCCGGACGGTTGAACTGCGCGGCCAGCGTTTTTTCCGCGATAGCCATGCCCACGGCGTTAGCAATACCCTGACCCAGCGGGCCGGTGGTGGTTTCTACGCCAGCGGTGTAGCCCACTTCCGGGTGGCCCGGCGTCTTAGAGTGCAGCTGACGGAAGTTTTTCAGCTCTTCGATCGGCAGATCATAACCGGTGAGGTGCAGCAGGCTGTAAATCAGCATCGAGCCGTGGCCGTTGGACAGCACAAAGCGGTCGCGGTCGGCCCAGGCCGGGTTGTTCGGGTTATGTCTCAGGAAGTCCCGCCACAGGACCTCCGCAATGTCAGCCATCCCCATCGGGGCACCGGGGTGGCCGGATTTGGCTTTCTGTACCGCGTCCATGCTCAGCGCACGCAGCGCGTTGGCGCACAGACGGCGGGGGGTTTTCGTGGTGTTCATGAGCTTCTTTCCCTGCCCTTACAGCATCTGCTGAATCTGGTTTTCCAGTTTGACCTGATCGACGGCGAACAGCCGGATACCTTCCGCCAGTTTTTCCACCGCCATCGGATCCTGATGATGCTGCCAGAGGAACGCCGCCTGCGTCATCGGGCTGGGGCGAGTTTCCGTGACGCAGCCTGGCGCCAGCTGGCGACTCAGCGTCCCTGCACTGGCGGCCAGCTCATCGAGCAGCGCCGGGGAGATGGTCAGACGGTCACAGCCCGCCAGCGCCTGGATCTGCTCAATGCGGCGGAAGCTAGCCCCCATCACCACGGTGTCGTAGCCGTGAGATTTGTAGTACTGATAAATCTGGCGCACGGAAACCACGCCCGGATCGCTGTCGACCTGATACTCAGCCTGCGGCTGGTTTTTCTGATACCAGTCATAAATACGCCCGACGAACGGCGAGATTAAAAAGACGCCCGCTTCGGCGCAGGCCCGCGCCTGTGCGAAGGAGAACAGCAGGGTCAGATTACAGTTGATGCCGCTCTGCTCCAGCTCCTCTGCGGCGCGAATGCCCTCCCAGGTGGCGGCGAGTTTGATGAGGATGCGCTCCGGCCCAATGCCGTTCTTTGCATACATCTGGATAAGCTTGCGCGCTTTCGACACGCACATCCCGCGATCCCAGGCAAAACGGGCATCGACTTCGGTAGAAATACGCCCCGGCACGTGACGTAGCACCTCAGTGCCGATATCCACCGCGACCTGATCACAGGCGTTAATCAGCTGGGTTTCTGCGCTGCCGCCCTGCTGACGCGCCTTGCCGATTGCGTCGGCAATCAGCGCCTGATATTGCGGGAGCTGCGCGGCCTTCAGCACCAGCGAAGGGTTGGTGGTGGCATCCTGCGGGGCAAACTTTTTAATCGATTCGATATCACCGGTATCGGCCACCACGGTGGTATATTTTTTCAGCTCGTCTAACTGGCTCATAGTCTGTTCCTTATATTACGACTGCGGATATTAATCTCTGGCGTGCTGGTGTTCGTAATAGTCGATACGCTCCACTTTTGACGCGGAGCCGCCGCCTTCATATTCGGATTCAAGCCAGGCCTGAATAATTTTTTTGCCCAGCTCCGGACCAATCACGCGCGCGCCAAGGGTAATAATCTGCGCGTTATTACTTTTGCGCGCCCGCTCGGCGGAGAAAGTATCGTGGCATTGGGCGGCACGTACTCCCGGTACTTTATTCGCCACAATGCTCATCCCAATACCGGTGCCGCAAATCAGGATGCCGCGATCGTGCTCGCCCTGCTTTATCGACATCGCCACCGCATGAGCAACATCCGGATAGACCGTACTGCCCTGGCGTTTATCGCTGCTGTAATCCGCGACCTTCATCCCGAGCCCATTCAGATAAGCGACGATAGCGTCGCGGAAAGCATAGGCGGCATCATCCGCACCAATAGCGATTGTTTTCATGATAATTTCCTTAATTTAGCTCCAGGTCTTAATTTAGATCCTGATAGAAAGATATTCGGTCACCACGCTGGATATCATGTGGTGATTGACCACACAGATGTACCATCCCCGGTAATTCAGCCGTTGCAGCACCATCAAAATTTAAAGTGATATGGCCAAGCTGTTTTAAATTTGCCGTTGCAACACTACCTACCGCCGTCACCCGATAAATAGCCTGATTTATTTTCATTATCTGCCCGGGTGATAATTCAGCCGTTAGCTCACTGCCCCGGTGTACCGCGCAATACATCGCAATATCGTCAGGAACGGGCTCAGAGAATAAGATTAGCTTCTGTTCCTGCAGATAGTTTTCAACATACTCCCCGACAGCCGTGATAAGTAATGAATACAACGGCACAGTCATATTATTTGTTTCCTTTTGCGGCATGAGAAGATAATGCCACCTTCTCTTCACTGCTCTTTTCTTTCACCGGTTCAACCACCGGCGCGCGCTTTTTCAGACGTTTATCAAACCAGGCCACCAGTACCGGCGCGGTAATCATCGTGATGATGCTCGCCGTCGCCAGCTGTGCGGTGGCGGCATCAACGTACATCGCCAGCGAGGGGTCGGCTTGAGCGACCATTGCTGGCGTCAGCGCCGAGCTGGCTGCCGTCGTACCCAGCGCGGCTCCCAGCGCGGTTTTCTTCTTCAGGAACAGGTTGTAGATAAAATAGAACACAATGCCGGTCACCGCAGAGATAATGCCGAGCAGGATCCCCGACAGACCGGCGGTAAATACCGTGTTGATACTGGAATTGGCGCCGATAGCAAACGACATAATAATAATGATTAGCGGCTGAGCGGCGGCGCACAGCTGTTTAAAGCGCTCATCAAGGTTGCCCCACAGCATCCCAATCAGCAGCGGGATCAGCATCGACAGCAGCGCGGCGAAAGGAATATTGGCCAGGCCGCTGACCCCCAGCACCATCATAGTAACAAACGGGCCGTCCTTGACGCAGAAGACGGAGATCGCCCCGGCGTCGCTGGCATCGCCGTAGTTGCTGCACAGCGCGATATACAGCGAGCTGTTGGAGCTGGTTAAACAGGCAATCAGCGCCAGCGTGGAAATCCCGAGGAAACCGTTAGGGCCGAACAGCGCCCCCGCAGCCCACACTGCCAGCGCGCCGGCGAGACATTTAAGGAATAGCAGTACCGCACCTTTATAAAGCGGCAGCCCGGCCTGACGGATATTAATCGAGGTGCCGCAAATGAGTAGGAAAATCCCCATCATCGCGCTGGAACCGACTTTGAATAATGCGGTTGTCGGGCCGCCGATGCCCAGCACTTCGGGGGCCAGGGTATTAATAAAAATCGCCGCAAGCAGTGGGATAATAATTAAACCGCCTGGCACCTTATTCATCTTTTCAAGTATATTTATGTTCATAGGGTAACTCATAAATTATGATTTGACAGAGATAACGACGCAATACTACCCAGACGACCATTACGCCGATTTTTATTTATATGAATTATTAATTATTGCTGTGCTTCTTTATAAATTCTTTCGACAATGGTGCTAATAATATCATCCGGCCCGGTTAAACCGCCTTTGCCAATGCAAATCAGGCCGGCATAATCGCCGCCGATAATACGCACCATATCGGTTTGCGGTATCACATAGTCAATCATTTCAATTCCCGTGGCGCCGAGTTCTTTAAGAACATTCACCATCGTGTCGCCACCGGTCATATACAGACCTTTAATTTCTCCCGACGCGCAGCTAAGCACTTCACGGACAATATTCCCCAATCCCTGGTTAATATTTTTCGCAGCCTGACCGTGCGCCAGACCAAAGCGCTGTTCTTCTTCCTGTAGATCCAGCAGTCGTCCGGTTAACGCTGATTCAAAAACGAATATGGCGTTCTGCTGCGCCGGTACGCACTGCCGGGCATGCTGTACCACGCGATTAACTTCGATTTCAGCGGCGTTTTTCCTGTCGACCAACAGTTCGGCGTCAACGGGGATGTGGCAAACCCTTTCATCATTGGCGATCAGATGCTGGAGCTGCTTTTTCGTCACCGGCGTTGCGCTGCCGGCAACCACAAGAATCGATCCGCGCTGGCTTTCCGCTGCCGTCGTCGCTGATACGCTACTTCGCGTCTCCCGCATCAGGCCACGACGCACCGCCAGTCGTTCGGTAAAGGGGCCCGGGTCGACCGCCAGTACGTTCCAGTTCAGCGCAACCACCGCCCCGGCAATCGCATCGACATCTTCCACGGTAATGGCATCGACCACAATCACCCGCACGCCGCGCTGCTGCTGTTCCTGGAGATCCTCCTGCAACTGCCCCTCGCCTTTCATCACCGAGGCCAGCGCGATATGTCCAACCTGATGATGAGTCTGCGCCGCCAGCAGCCCCGGCACCCAGGACTCGGTAACCGGAGTGCGTACATCGCGTGCCACATCTGTGCGTGAAAGCGCGACGGAGTCAATCACCGAGTAGCCGCCAACCAGAATACGCCGCGACTGCGGCATAGCCGGCACCACAACGGCAACCGTTTCCAGCGGCAGTTGCTCCAGCATGGCGTCGATTTCAAAACCTATGCCGCCGCGCAGGGTGGTATCGATACGCTTGGTAAAGTAGTGCGCGCCGCGGGTCTGCAGCTGTTTCACCGCGGCGCTGACCTGCTGCTGGGCTTCCGCTTTCGGCAGAGGACGGCTGTCGCTGCTGACCACCATCGCCGGATACTCCACCTCATTGCGAGCGAAGGATTCGGTATCGAAGAACGCGGCGGTTTTTAAACCGCTGCGCGCCAGTAATACCCCAACGGTGGTCGCACCGGTCAGATCGTCGGCGACGATCCCCAGCTTACCGCCTTCCCCTTGCGGCCAGACCATTTCGATGCAGGCCGGCGTCACGCCGGAAACATAGATGCCTTCATGAATAAACTCCGCCAGCGGACCGCTTTTACCGGTTGGATGCAGGTTGATAGTCGGAATACCCCGTTTCGGATAGAGCCCACAGCGCAACGTACCGCCGCAATCAATAACCATCAAACCAATTTCGTCTTCCGGTGGCTCGCCGTTCTTAAAGACGTCAACGGAAGGCCAGCCGGTCAGCTCACTCAGTCGTTCAACAACCGGGGGAACCAATCCCCCGGTGATATAAGCAATCTTTTTGCTCTGATGGATATCAATCGTCAGCGGCCCACCCCAGCCTTTACTGCCTTTGCTAATCAACAGATGCTTTTCCATCTCTTTGTCCTCATTGATTCGCATTAACGCCCGCGATTATTGATGTTTCATTTTCCAGTAACGCGCCGCGACCAGCGTCGATTCCAGCATGCTGACGGTTCCTGCTTTGCCAGTACCGGCAATATCGAAAGCGGTCCCGTGGTCAACGGAGCTGCGCATAAACGGCAGGCCGAAGGTGATAGTAATGGAGCGTTCAAAGTCGAGGGTTTTGCAGGCGATATGCCCCTGGTCGTGGTACAGGGAAAGGATCGCGTCATAACGTCCCTGCTTGCCAAGATGGAATACCGAATCCGCCGGAACCGGGCCAATCGCATTGATTCCCATCTCCTGCGCCGCCTTCACCGCCGGAATCAGGTTGTCCGCTTCCTCGTGACCAAACAGGCCGTTATCAGAAGCGTGCGGGTTAAGCGCCGCAACCGCGATACGCGGATTGGCAATTTTGAGGGCGGTGAACTCATGGTGAATTTGCTGTACGCAGGCCAGCACGCGTTCTTTGTTGGCATAATCACACGCCGCTTTCAACGCCATGTGGCGACTGACGAAGAACACCCGCAATTTTTGAACATGAAACATCGTCAGGCCATAATCTGACTGCGTTTCAACCTGATAGATCTCGGTATGACCCGGTAATTTACAGCCTGCCAGCTTAATCGCTTCTTTATGAATCGGCGCCGTCGAGACCACATCAATCAGGCCTGCTTTACCTAATTCGATGGATTTCATCACATAATCTAGCGACATTTTTCCCGCCAACTGCTGCACTTTTCCCCATTCAATGCTGTCGCAATCGTAATCGCCGGTTTCCATCACATCGATGGTTCCCCAGCGATACAGCGCTTCCTCCGGGTGTGTGATTTTGTTCAACGCAAAATCACATCCCATGATCTTCATCGCCCGGGCGACAATGGGGATCGATCCAATCAGAAAAGGTTGGCACTCGTCATACACGCTTTTATCCATCATGGTGGCAACGGTGATCTCCGGGCCGATCCCAGCAGGATCGCCGATAGTGATTGCGACAACAGGTTTTTTTTCTTGTGACATCGTGGGCCTCTCGTAGTTGAACGTCATTTTGTTCATATGTTCACTTGCTAATCATATGAGCAAAACATTACCTGAGGATTAAGAAGATATTGGTGATCTTTGTCACATAAAAAAATCAACCGAATTATTTAATAAAAAAATGTGATCTAACATATGTTCACACAGTGATAAAAAGTTCAATCTTTCACAGCGGTGAATAAACCATGTTCACAACGCATTGATTTACTTACGATGGAGAACGAAAGATGAAGACAATTTGGTTAGGCACCAGTTGGAAGATGAACAAGCCGCTTTCCGAAGCGATGCAATGGTGCGAGATTTTGGCGCAGCGTCTGGGGCAGGTTGTTCATCCGGATATTCAGCCTTTTGTCATCCCTCCTTTTACGGCCATTCATCCGGTCAGCCGCTATTTGCAGGAGCGACATATTCGCTGTCTGACCGGCGCGCAAAATATGCATGAAGCCGACAGCGGTCCATGGACAGGTGAAATATCCGCAGACATGCTGCTGGAAGCGGGAGCGACGCTTGTTGAGCTCGGTCATTCCGAACGACGCGGTGCCTTCAACGAAACCGACGCCGCCATTAACAGAAAGGTCCATAGCGCGTTGCGTCATGGCTTGCGTCCGCTGATATGTATTGGCGACAGCGCCGAAGAGAAAAGCTGGCAGGTCTCGCGCGAAACGGTCGTCCGTCAGATGAAAATCGCCCTTCATGGCTTAAGCCGGCAGCAGGTTGTAGACACGCTTGTTGCCTATGAACCAATCTGGGCGATTGGCGAACAGGGTACGCCGGCCCGTCCGGAGCAAGCAGGAGAGATCCATCGGGCGCTACGCCAGGGGCTATGTGAACTTTTTGGTCAGGAAACCGGGCTGCAAATCCCCCTGCTCTACGGCGGCAGCGTTGACAAGCAAAATGCGGTGGAATTACTGCAACAAGAGGATGTCGACGGTCTCTTCATTGGCCGGGCGGCCTGGGACGCCACTGGCTATTGTGAAATCGTTCAACGCGTTACACAGGAATTTATTCTTAAGTCGCAGTAATATTAGGCGGACATCAGAGATGGAAACACCAAACGATGACTGAACAAGACCCAGATTATGCACTGCTGACCGAAATTGCCGTGGCCTATTATGACCAGGAACAAACTCAGGAAGAGATTGCCCAGCGATTCGGCATTTCACGGATTAAAGTCGGTCGGCTGCTGAAAAAAGCCCGACAGGAAGGGATTGTGGAGATCAGCGTGAAATATCACCCGGTCTTTAGCTCGCAGATAGAGCAGCAGTTTATTTCCCATTTCGGCATCAAACGCGCCTTAATCGCCCTGGACCACCATGATGAAGACGAACAGCGTCAGCAGGTGGCGGCGTTGGTCAGTAACTACCTTGCCGGCATCTTAAAGAATGATATGACGGTGACCGTCGGACAAGGGCGCAATGTGGCTGCCGTCGCCAACCACGTTGGGATCTTCCCGGAGCGGCACTGCCGTTTTATCTGTGGAATCGGCGGAACCAAACGCGACAACCAGCTCATAGATGCCGATCACATCAGCCGTAACCTGGCACGTAAATTTAACGGCTTCAGTGAAACGCTCTACGCCCCTGCATATGTTGAAACTCCGGAGTTGCGAGCGGCATTTATGCAAAACCGCCTCATCAAAGCGACCCTTGAGCAGGCCAGCAAAGCTGACGTTGCGATAATTGGTCTCGGCGATATGAATGAGAACAGCTTTATGGTTCAGCTCGGCTGGTTTTCCCCCAAAGAGATTGCGACAGCCCGGCAGGATCAGGGAGTGGTGGGAGATATCGCCGGATACAGTTTTTTCAATATCCAGGGGAAACCGGTCGATACCGTTATGAACGATCGGGTTATCGGCCTGAGTCTTGAACAACTGCGGTCCATCCCCTGCGTCATTGCCATCGCCTCGGAAAGTACCAAAGCAACGGCGATACTCGGCGCCCTGCGCACTGGCGTCATCGATGTCCTCGCCACCAGCGCGTCCAACGCCCGCGCGGTCATCAATATGCACAAAGCGTTATAAAACGTGGCGCGTGGCGCGGCCTGCATAACCGGGGAGCGCTGGCCGTTGCTCCGGTTTGCCGCCTGCTCTGCTGTCATACCCGGCGGGAACGATCGGGCCGATATGAAACAGGCCGCCTATGAAAAACATAGAGCGGCCTGGTGTCTTTCGCGCCCGGCAATCAACGCCATCGCGCGACGGAATCAGAGATCTTTCAACAGCCGGTCGACGAATGCCGGTACAACCTCGCTCGCCAGACCGTAGTGTTTTTCGGCAAATTCGCTGCCGACCTGGCTGGGTTCGAGGTTGAGCTCCACGGTATGCGCTCCCTGCAGACGGGCTTCGTGCACGAAACCTGCCGCCGGGTAAACGTGCCCGGAAGTGCCAATGGCGATGAAGATATCGGCATCGGCCAGCGCGTTGTAAATGTCATCCATCCCCAGCGGCATCTCCCCAAACCAGACCACGTGCGGGCGCAGCGGCGCCGGGAACTGACAGCAGTGGCACTTATCTTCCGCCGTGACGTCTCCGGTCCACTCCAGCACCTGTCCGCTCCACGAACAGCGCACCTTCAACAGCTCGCCGTGCATATGAATCACCCGGCGGTTTCCCGCGCGTTCGTGCAGGTTATCAATGTTCTGGGTGACCAGCACAAATCGATCGCCCAACGCCGCTTCCAGCCGCGCCAGCGCCTGATGTGCCGCATTCGGCGCTATCTCGGGGCTCTGCAGCTGCCGGCGACGGGCGTTATAAAATGCCTGCACCAGCGCAGGATCGCGGGCGAAGCCTTCCGGCGTCGCCACATCTTCCACCCGGTGCTCTTCCCACAAACCATCGGCCGCGCGAAACGTTTTAATACCTGACTCCGCCGAAATGCCGGCGCCGGTCAGCACCACAACCCTGGGTTTATCTACTGTTTCCACAGCCGCCTTATCCTCTTTAAAAAAAATCCGCTGGCGCAGACGTTCACGCAAGCGACGTTTATTGCGACGAAAACGGCTCAATCGGTGTAAGCGGCGCGACAACATAGCTCCCCCTGTGGTTAATGAGTCAAATGAAGGAAGGCCGCACCGCGCATACCTCCGGCATCGCCATGGCGCGCACGTTCAATACGCGGTACCCGGGCAACCGGAAGTAAATGTCGCGGCAGGCGCTGCGCCAGCCCTTCGCTTATGGCAGTAAAGTTAGACAATCCTCCGCCAAGCACCAGCAGATCCGGATCAACGATAGTCAGAATATTACCCAGACAGACCGCCAGCAGGTCAAGATAGCGTTCGACGTGCTCACGCGCCCGCGCATCGCCCTGCTGCCAGAGCGCCACGATGTCGGGTGAAGTCAGGGTGTGTTGATAGAAATGTTCATAGAGCCAGGCAAAACCGCGGCCGGAGAGATAGTTTTCAATGCAGCCCAGCTGGCCGCAGCCGCAGCGGGTGAGCGGGAAATCACGCCCCACCACCTCCAGCGCATCCACCGGCAGCCGGATATGGCCAAATTCACCGGTAATATAGCTATGTCCGGTAATCGATTTACCGTTGAGGACCAGGCCGCCGCCCACTCCGGTACCGAGAATCAGCCCCATGACCAGCGGATATTGCGTAAATTCATCGTCCCAGGCTTCGGAGAGAGCAAAGCAGTTGGCATCGTTATCCAGACGGACTTCACGCCCGAGCCGGGCGCTCAGATCGCTGCGCAGCGACTGACCGCTGGCTGCGGGAACATTGGCAGCATACAGCGTGCCGTCCGCAGTTTCCGGCATTCCCGGAATCCCAATCCCCACCGTCCCCTGACAGTCAAAGCGGCTGTCAGCTTCATGGACCAGCGCCTCTACCGCCTGCAGAAAGTCGGCATAACTCTCCTTCGGCGTGGCAACGCGTTTTTCCCACTGCAATCGCCGCGCGCTATCAAACACGCCCAGCGCTATTTTGCTGCCACCAATGTCAAATCCGTAGTACATAGCAATTCCTCTTTACTGACCGAAAAGGTCAGGACGTAAAGAGTGGACGACAGAAGTTCTTGTAGGTCCGCGCAAGCGAAGCGCCAGCGGGCGCAATGTCAGGCGGCGGCTTCGCCTTACCCGACCTACGAGTTCATCCCCCGCAATCCACTGAATTACTGGCCACTCAGCACCCTCGCCGGGTCTATGCGGCTGGCGCGGCGGGCGGGATACCAGCTGGCCAGCAAACTCAGCAACAGTGCCGTCACCAGCACATAAATAACATCCAGCCAGTGCAGTTCAGACGGCAGGAAGTCAATAAAATAGATGTCGCCGGACAAGAATTTGTGCCCGATCAGGTATTCGAGGCCGTTGATGATGGACGTCAGATTCAGCGCACAAATGACGCCGATCGCCACGCCAATCAGGCTCCCGACCGAACCGGCAAGCAAACCATACCAGACAAAAATGGCGCGGATCAGGCCATCTTTCGCCCCGAGCGTGCGCAGTACCGCAATATCGCTGCTTTTATCTTTCACCGCCATCACCAGGGTGGAAACGATGTTAAAGCAGGCCACGCCGATCACCAGCACCATCGCGAGGTACATAATGGCGCGGATCATCTGAATATCACGATACATATAACCGTAAGTCCCGATCCAGCTTTTGATGTAAACGTAGCTGTTGGTCACTTCGCCGGCATCACGCACCAGCGTGTTGGCGTGGAACACATCGGTAACTTTAATCGCAATCCCGGTCACGCTACCAGCCATCTCCAGATACTGTTGGGCATCGCTCATCGGGATCATCGCAAAACTGTGATCGAGCTGGCCGCTGAGCTGCAAAATCCCGGTCACATGCAGCCTGACGCGTTTCGGCTGCAGGAGCTGATGTTCGGCGTCAGAGTTGGGGATCATGATGGAAACCCAGTCGCCCTGCTTCACGTGCAGCGCATCCGCCACCCCTTTACCGAGAATGACCTGCTGTTCGCCGGCTTTAAAATTAGCCCACGCGTTATTCTGAACAAACTGAGGCAGCGAACTCAGGCGGCTTTCCTGCTGCGGATCGACACCCTTGACCTGAATGGCGCGCATGTTGCTGCCGCTCTCCACCAGCCCGGTGAAGTTAATATACGGCGCCGCGGCAACGATCCCTTTAACCTTTTCCACCTTCGCCAGCGCGTCGTTCCAGTTGGTCCACGGCTGCTTCACCGGCTCGATTTCGCCATGCGGCACCACGGCCAGAATTCGGTTGTTCAGCTCACGTTCAAAACCGTTCATTGCGCTGAGGCCGACGATCAATACCGCCACCCCGAGCGCAATCCCGATGGTTGAAATCACCGAAATCAGCGACACCATGCCGCCACGCCGCCGCCCGCGGCTAAAACGCAGGGCAATCAATAACGATAACGGAGAAGTCATTACCTGGCCCCCATCAGGGTCAGTTCCGCGTCCAGATGGCCATCACGCATCTCCAGCTGGCGATTCATCCGTTTGGCCAGTTGCAGGTCGTGGGTCACCACCAGAAAAGCGGTGCGCTGGGCAACGTTCAGTTCCCCCAGCAGCTGAAAAATACTGTCGGCGTTGCGGGCATCGAGGTTACCGGTCGGCTCATCCGCCAGCACCAGCCGCGGCTTGTTGACCAGCGCCCGGGCAATCGCCACCCGCTGGCGCTCGCCGCCGGATAGCTCTGACGGGCGGTGGTTGCTGCGGTGTTCCAGCCCCACGGCATGCAGCATCGCCTTAGCCTGACGTTCAATATCCGCTGCTTTCTGTTTGCCAATCAGCAGCGGCATTGCCACGTTTTCAAGGGCGGTGAAATCCGGCAACAGGTGGTGGAACTGATAGATAAAACCCAGTTCACGGTTACGCAGGTCGGCTCGCGCGGCCGCAGAGAGCCGGTTCATCGACTGCCCGGAGAAGATCACATCGCCGGAGGTCGGCGTATCCAGTCCGCCGAGCAGATGGAGCAGCGTACTTTTCCCGGAACCCGAGGTACCGACAATCGCCATCATCTCCCCTTCCTCAATGCTGAAGCTGACATTGTGCAACACGTCGGTTTGCACAGTGCCTTCCTGATAGCGTTTGCACAGATTGTCGCATTGCAGCAGGATCTTATTCATAACGTAAAGCCTCAGCGGGTTGAGTGGCGGCAGCGCGCCAGGAAGGATACAACGTTGATAACAATGCCAGCACCATGGCCACCAGAACGATAATCGTCACCTGTAAAGGCTCGATTGCGACCGGCAGCGCAGCGCCGTCAAGGAACGCGCCGATAATCGGCATTAAATTATTTAACTGGCTGGCAAGCAGTACGCCGAATGCGGCGCCAAGCAAAGCGCCGACGATCCCGGCGCTGGCCCCCTGGACCATAAAGACCAGCATAATCTGTCGCGGGGTTAGCCCCAGGGTTTGCAAAATCGCCACCTCGCCCTGTTTTTCCATGACCATCATCCCCAGCGAGGTAATGATATTAAACGCCGCAACGGCCACGATCAGGCTCAGCAGCAGGCCCATCATATTTTTTTCCATACGCACGGCCTGGAACAGCTCGCCTTTCCGCTCGCGCCAGTCCTGCCACTTCGTTCCCTGCGGCAGCGCCTGCTGGCTGAGGGTATCCACCTGCAAAGGCTGACTCAACCACAGACGCCAGCCGGTAATGTTACCCAGCGGGTAGCGCATCAGGCGCGAGGCGTCGTCGATATTGGTCAACATCTGATAGCCGTCCACTTCACTGTTGGCGGCAAAGGTGCCGATAACGTTAAACAGTCGTTGGCTGGGCACCCGCCCCATTGGCGTGAACTGACTGGCTGAGGGCACCATGACCCGAATCCGATCGCCGCGGTTGACCCCCAGCTGACCGGCAAGCTGTTCGCCCAGAATAACGTTATATTTCCCGGCCTGAAGATCGCTTTGCTTCACGTTAACGAGATAGGGAGTGAGCGGATCGTTTTGCGTCGGGTCGATACCCAGCATCACGCCAACTGCGACGCTGCGGGCGCTTTGCAGCACCACATCGCCGGTCGTTAATGGCGCAATACGCGTAACGCCCTGTAATTTGATGGCGCTTTCCGGCAGTTGCTGAGGGTTCACCGAGCCCTGCTGTGCGCTGATCATGGCCTGCGGCATCAGCCCCAGGATGTTGTTCTGCAGCTCGCGCTCGAAGCCGTTCATGACCGAAAGCACGGTCACCAGCGCCATCACGCCAAGCGTAATGCCGATGGTGGATAGCCAGGAGACGAAACGACCGAAGCGGTCGGCTGCGCGCCCGCGCATGTAGCGAAGGCCGATAAAGAGTGCGGCAGGTTGGTACATGTAATCCATCTGGTTGCTGATAGCCGATGCACGAGTATATATGGCATAGCACAACGCGTAAATCACTGAAACGGTAAGTTTTTGTCGCGTAATAAGAAAAAAGTAAAGATAAATCAAATGGATATTTGATTAGTCAGCGCATATCTATCAGAATCTTTCCCGTGGCGGGTCCTCTCACCGTCAATCAGGTTGGCGAATACGGGTCAATCGCGGATAATCATCAACATTGAATATTAGCGGTTTGCCCTTATATACCCGTCATACTTCAAGCTGCATGTGCATTGGCGACGCTGATTTACCCGAATCACTTACCTGCGTAAGCTCATCGGGTCGCAATCGGCAAAATGAGGGACCTCTTTGTCCCTCGCCAGAGGCATCGTCGACTGTTCAGGTTCGTTCCTGGCGAATTTGTCGCTCACTTGCCGCGTAACCTGGCCTGTGGCCTTGTCCCTTCGGGGTCAGTGCAAGCGCTGTTCAACAATGCCTGAGGTGTTTTTGAGCAGCAATTCGAAATATTTAGGGTACACATATCGAGCGAATCAAGAAGGGATCCTGATAACAGCTATGCCTCAACAATACCGATACACACTGCCGGTCAAGCCCGGCGAACAGCGGCACCTCGGTGAATTAACCGGCGCGGCTTGTGCCACGTTGGTTGCGGAAATGGCCGAGCGCCACGGTGGGCCGGTTATACTCGTCGCCCCCGATATGCAAAATGCCCTGCGCCTGAACGATGAAGTTCGCCAGTTTACCGACAGCATGGTGACGGGCCTGGCAGACTGGGAAACGCTACCTTACGATAGCTTCTCGCCGCATCAGGACATTATCTCTTCCCGCCTCGCCACTCTCTATCAATTACCCACCATGCAGCGCGGCGTGCTGATCGTGCCGGTCAGCACACTCATGCAGCGCGTCTGTCCGCATAATTTCCTCCACGGACACGCGCTGGTGATGAAAAAAGGCCAGCGTCTGTCGCGTGACGCCCTGCGCACTCAGCTGGACAGCGCCGGCTATCGCCATGTGGATCAGGTAATGGAACACGGGGAGTACGCCACCCGCGGCGCCCTGCTTGACCTGTTCCCGATGGGTAGCGAGCAACCCTACCGCCTCGACTTCTTCGATGATGAAATCGACAGCCTGCGCCTGTTCGACGTCGACAGCCAGCGTACGCTGGAAGAGGTGGCCGCCATTAATCTGCTGCCCGCACATGAGTTCCCGACCGATCAGGCGGCGATTGAGCTGTTCCGTAGCCAGTGGCGCGACCGTTTTGAGGTCAAGCGGGACGCCGAACATATCTATCAGCAGGTCAGCAAAGGGACCTTACCGACCGGGATTGAATACTGGCAGCCGCTGTTTTTCAGTGAGCCGCTGCCGCCGCTGTTCAGCTACTTCCCGGCAAACGCCCTGATCGTCAATACCGGCGATCTGGAAGCCAGCGCCGGGCGTTTTCAGAACGAAACCCGCGCCCGTTTCGAAAGCCGCGGCGTCGACCCGATGCGTCCGCTGCTGCCGCCGGAACAGCTCTGGCTGCGGATCGACGAACTGTTCAGCGAGCTGAAAAAATGGCCGCGTATTCAGTTAAAAACGGAGCGTCTGGCCGAGAAAGCCGCCAATATTAACCTCGGCTATCAAACGCTGCCGGACCTTTCGGTGCAGGCACAGAACAAAGCGCCGCTGGACAATCTGCGTCGTTTCCTCGAAACCTTTAACGGCCCGGTTATTTTCTCGGTTGAGAGCGAAGGTCGCCGGGAGGCGCTGGGCGAAGTGCTGGCGCGCATCAAAATTGCGCCGAAACATATTCTGCGGCTGGAAGAAGCCACCGGCAACGGCCGCTATTTAATGATTGGCGCCGCCGAACACGGGTTTATCGATAGCCCGCGTAATCTGGCACTGATTTGCGAAAGCGACCTGCTGGGCGAGCGCGTGGCGCGTCGTCGCCAGGATTCACGCCGCACCATTAACCCCGACACCTTAATCCGTAACCTGGCGGAACTGCATATCGGCCAGCCGGTGGTGCACCTGGAGCATGGCGTTGGTCGTTATGCCGGTATGACCACGCTGGAAGCTGGCGGCATCAAAGGGGAATACCTGATGCTGACCTACGCCAACGATGCCAAACTGTATGTGCCGGTGTCATCATTGCATCTGATTAGCCGCTACGCCGGCGGGGCAGAAGAGAGCGCCCCGCTGCATAAACTCGGTGGCGATGCCTGGGCGCGCGCGCGGCAGAAAGCGGCGGAAAAAGTGCGCGACGTGGCGGCGGAACTGCTCGATATTTACGCCCAGCGCGCGGCGAAATCGGGCTTTGCCTTTAAGCACGATCGCGAACAGTACCAGCTATTCTGCGACGGTTTCCCGTTTGAGACCACGCCGGATCAGGCGCAGGCAATTAACGCCGTTCTCAGCGACATGTGTCAACCGCTGGCCATGGACCGCCTGGTCTGTGGCGACGTCGGCTTCGGTAAAACCGAAGTAGCGATGCGTGCCGCGTTCCTGGCAGTGGAGAACCACAAGCAGGTCGCGGTCCTGGTGCCAACCACCCTGCTCGCGCAGCAGCACTTCGATAATTTCTGCGACCGCTTTGCCAACTGGCCGGTACGCATTGAAATGCTGTCACGCTTTCGCAGCGCGAAAGAGCAGGCGCAGATTCTTGAACAGGCCGCCGAGGGTAAAATCGATATTCTTATCGGCACGCATAAGCTGCTGCAAAGCGAAGTCAAACTGCGCGACCTTGGGCTGCTGATCGTCGATGAAGAGCATCGCTTCGGGGTTCGCCACAAAGAGCGAATCAAGGCGATGCGTGCCGACGTCGATATTCTGACGCTGACCGCCACGCCGATCCCACGAACGCTGAACATGGCGATGAGCGGAATGCGGGATCTGTCCATTATTGCCACGCCGCCCGCCCGCCGTCTGGCGGTGAAAACCTTCGTCCGGGAGTATGACTCGCTGGTGGTTCGCGAGGCGATTCTGCGTGAAGTGCTGCGCGGCGGCCAGGTCTACTACCTCTATAACGACGTGGAGAATATCCAGAAAGCGGCGGATCGACTCGCGGAGCTGGTGCCGGAGGCACGTATTGCCATCGGTCACGGGCAGATGCGCGAGCGCGAGCTGGAACGGGTGATGAATGATTTCCACCACCAGCGCTTTAACGTGCTGGTCTGTACCACCATCATTGAGACCGGGATCGATATCCCGACCGCCAATACCATTATCATCGAGCGCGCGGACCATTTCGGTCTGGCTCAGCTGCACCAGCTGCGCGGACGCGTTGGCCGCTCGCATCATCAGGCCTATGCCTGGCTGCTGACGCCGCACCCGAAAGCGATGACCACCGATGCGCAAAAGCGTCTGGAAGCCATCGCCTCGCTGGAGGATCTCGGCGCCGGTTTCGCGCTGGCTACGCATGACCTGGAAATCCGCGGTGCCGGCGAGCTGCTGGGCGAAGATCAGAGCGGGCAGATGACCACCATCGGTTTTTCGCTCTATATGGAGCTTCTGGAGAATGCTGTCGATGCGCTGAAAGCCGGACGCGAACCTTCGCTTGAGGATCTGACCAGCCAGCAGACTGAAGTTGAGCTGCGTATGCCTTCACTGTTGCCGGACGACTTTATTCCTGATGTGAATACCCGACTCTCGTTCTACAAGCGGATTGCCAGCGCCAGGAATGAGCACGACCTGGAAGAGATTAAAGTCGAACTGATTGACCGCTTCGGCCCGCTGCCGGATGCGGCGAGAAACCTGCTGGATATCGCCCGCCTGCGTCAACAGGCGCAGAAGCTGGGTATCCGGAAGCTGGAGGGCAATGAGAAAGGCGGCGTGATTGAGTTCAATGAAAAGAACAACGTCAACCCGGTATGGCTGATTGGCCTGCTGCAAAAACAGCCACAGCACTTCCGCCTGGATGGTCCGACGCGACTGAAGTTCATGCAGGATCTTGGCGAGCGTAAAACGCGGATGGAGTGGGTTCGCCAGTTTATGCGTCAGTTAGAAGAGAACGCGACCGCATAATCGCAGCGCGGAGACGGTGCCCGTCGCCGTCTTCCGCGCCTGTTTTTCTTCCGTCGCGGTCACACCCGGTAAACTTTACAAACATTTTGCAATTCACCAGGGTTTCCCCACAGATGCCCGCGCGATAATCCCCGTCTGTTTCCTCATAAAAAATAACCACTTATTTATTATGACTACTCTCATATCGCGTTTCTCACTGTGGCTGATAATGGTGGCCGTTGCTGGCGTCCTGGCCCTTCCTGCCCGCGCCAATACCTGGCCCTTACCGCCGTCAGGCAGCCGCCTCGTCGGGCAAAATCAGTTTCACGTCGTCCAGAATAACGGCGGTTCGCTGGAAGCTATCGCCAAAAAATACAACGTGGGCTTTCTGGCATTACTTCAGGCTAATCCCGGCGTCGACCCTTACGTTCCGCGTGCCGGCAGCGTGCTGACCATTCCGCTCCAGACTCTACTGCCGGAAGCGCCGCGCGAAGGGCTGGTGATTAATCTCGCCGAGCTTCGCCTCTACTATTACCCGCCGGGGAAAAACGAGGTCACCGTCTACCCTATCGGTATCGGCCAGTTGGGAGGCGATACCCTGACCCCTACGATGATCACCACCGTCTCCGACAAGCGCGCAAATCCAACCTGGACGCCGACGGCGAATATTCGCGCACGGTATAAGGCGATGGGGATAGAACTCCCGGGCGTGGTACCTGCCGGGCCGGATAACCCGATGGGCCACCATGCTATCCGCCTTGCGGCCTACGGCGGCGTCTATCTGCTGCATGGCACGAATGCCGATTTTGGCATCGGAATGCGCGTCAGCTCCGGCTGTATCCGCCTGCGCGATGACGACATCAAAACCCTGTTTAAGCACGTCACCCCAGGGACAAAAGTCAATATTATCAACACGCCAGTGAAAGTCTCCGTGGAGCCTGACGGTAGACGTCTGGTGGAAATCCATCAGCCGCTGTCCAAACACTTAAATGACGATCCGCAGACGCTGCCGATAGTCCTGAATAGTGAGATGACGGCGTTTAAGCAGGCCGCGCAGACCGACCAGACGGTGATGGATCGTGCGATGACGCTGCGTTCAGGTATGCCAATTGACGTTACCCGCTACCATACTGCTGGCGAGCAGTCATTGTAAGTGCGTAGACTGAAATAAAAAAACCGCCCCTGGGGGCGGTTTTTTTATGGGATAACAAAGGGGTAAAACGATAGTGCGACGCTTCGCGGTTTCATAAAGGGGTGAAAACCGCGTCACGTAAGTGGCATAACAGGGAACAACTTACTGCTCGCGGCCTGATAAAGGGGTCAGGGGTCGCGTTTTGTCAGTGGCATGACAGGGGTAAAACGAAACTTATTTGTAGATAACCGCAGTGCCATGCAGGGTGTTTGGACCCGTGACTGAGGTGATACGGAAAGAGGTTGCGCCCATTTCTTCCGCTTTCTGCGCCAGCTGGTCTTCCAGCGAGCCCAGGTTTGTCCCGGCGGAGGCAGAAACAGTACCTATTTTGTGTTGGCCGGCAGGTGTGGATTGCACCTCAACAGCCGCGAAGCTGGCGAAAGAAAGAGAGCTTAGCACGGCGGCCAGCGTCAGCGTTTTGATGTTTTTCATGATTATTATACCTATGCAGATGATTTTTTTAGTAGGGTCGCAAGAATTAACTAACGATCGATAGGTAAATAATAATGTGACCTATATCACACGTCAATGAATTTTTATAACGATCGTTTATTTATTTATAAACAACTTAAAATTCATACATATATGAATTATTTATTTTTGCGGGTTCAGCGCTGGAAGGTTGTAACGTTTGTTTTTATAATGCCCCTTCAACAAACCAACATAGGTACAGCGGCATCATGACAACTGACGTTCAAAGTTGCACAAAAAAAAGCCGTGGCCGACCTAAAGTGTTCGACAAGGAAGCGGCGCTGGATAAGGCTATGGCACTTTTCTGGCAGCACGGCTACGAGGCAACTTCTCTTGCCGATCTGGTGGAGGCGACCGGGGCAAAAGCACCGACGCTGTACGCTGAGTTCGTCAACAAGGAAGGGTTATTTCGCGCGGTTCTGGATCGCTATATTTCACGTTTTGCCGCCAGACATGAAGCGCTGTTGTTTGCCGAAGAAAAATCAGTCGATCAGGCGCTGCGGGACTATTTCACCGCCATTGCCACCTGCTTTACCAGCAAAGACACGCCGGCAGGCTGCTTTATGATCAATACTTCCGCGGCGCTGGCGGCATCATCTACCGCGATCGCCAATACCATTAAGTCGCGGCACGCGATGCAGGAACAAACGCTGACCCAGTTCCTCCAGCAGCGTCAGCTGCGCGGCGAGCTGCCGGAAAACGGCGATGTGCGACAGCTGGCGCAGTTCTTAAACTGCGTGTTGCAAGGGATGTCCATCAGCGCACGCGAAGGGGCTGATTTCACCAGACTGATGCAAATCGCCGATACCACTCTGCGGCTGTGGCCGCAAATCCTCCAGCACTAATCTGCGCTTCCCCGGTGACGATCGCCACCGGGTTTTCACCCTTCTTTCCTGATTAACCCCAATTTTACTCATGTTTTCACGCTGTTAGGTGTCAATTTTGTTGTAAATGATATTGATAACAATAATCACTACGTGCAAAATCCGCTCTTAAGTTTTTCTGCTTATTTCCATCTGTAACATCCGATGCGCCCGCATCGAACACTAAAAACAATATGAATGCCGTTAACTCATAAAAGGAATGCGTATGAACAAGCGTCTCTGGGTGCTTAACCCACTGCTGCTGGCCACCGCCCTGCCCGCCTTTGTCGCGCAGGCGGATGAAGAAAACATTATCGTTAGCGCCAACCGAACTCACCGCACCGTCGCCGAAATGGCGCAAACCACGTGGGTTATCGAAGGTCAGGAGATAGAACAACAGGTTCAGGGTGGAAAGGAGTTCAAAGACGTCCTGGCCCAGTTGATTCCCGGCATTGATGTCAGCAGCCAGGGACGAACCAACTACGGAATGAACATGCGTGGGCGGGCCATCGTGGTGCTGATCGACGGCGTTCGCCTCAACTCTTCCCGTACCGACAGCCGTCAGCTCGACGCCATCGACCCGTTCAACATTGAGCATATTGAAGTCATCTCCGGCGCCACTTCGCTGTATGGCGGCGGCAGTACCGGCGGCCTGATCAATATCGTGACCAAAAAAGGGCAGCAGGAACGCCAGGTGGATCTGGAATTAGGTGGCAAAAGCGGGTTTGCCAACAGCAACGATCACGACGAACGCGTAGCGGCGGCGGTCAGCGGCGGCACCGACCATGCCTCCGGCCGGTTATCGGTGGCTTATCAGCGTTTTGGCGGCTGGTATGATGGCAATAACGATGCGCTGGTCCTCGATAATACGCAGACCGGCCTGCAGCACTCGGATCGTCTGGATGTCATGGGCACCGGCACCATCAACATTGACGATAACCGTCAGCTGCAGCTGGTAACGCAATACTATAAAAGCCAGGGCGATGATTACGGCCTGTATCTCGGCAAAAACATGTCGGCCGTCACCGGCGAGGGTAAAGCCTATACCACCGACGGACTCAATTCCGACCGCGTTCCTGGCACCGAACGGCATCTGATTAGCCTGCAATACTCCGATGCCGATTTCTATGGCCAGAATCTGGTCAGCCAGATCTATTATCGCGACGAGTCGCTGACCTTTTACCCCTTCCCGACGCTCACCAAAGGTCAGGTCAGCAGCTTCTCCTCATCTAAACAGGATACCGATCAGTACGGTGCGAAGATTACCCTCAACAGCCAACCGCTTGACGGCTGGGATCTGACCTGGGGGCTGGATGCCGATCATGAGACCTTTAATGCCAACCAGATGTTCTTCGATCTGAACACCTCGATGGCATCAGGCGGCCTGCACAACGAGTCTATCTATACAACAGGACGTTATCCGGGCTATAGCATTACAAACCTGGCGCCGTTCCTGCAGAGTAGTTATGACCTGAATGATATTTTCACCCTGAGCGGCGGCGTGCGCTATCAGTGGACGGAAAACCGGGTTGATGATTTTGTCGGCTACGCCCAGCAGCAGGATGTCGCCAGCGGCAAGGTGAACTCGGCCGATGCCATCCCGGGTGGTAAAACGGATTATGATAACTTCCTGTTTAACGCCGGTATTGTCGCCCACCTCACCGACCGCCAGCAGACCTGGTTTAACTTCTCGCAGGGCGTCGAGCTGCCGGACCCGGGTAAATACTATGGTATCGGCAAATACGGCGCGGCGGTCAACGGCAACTATCCCCTGCTGTCGAGTGTCAACGTGGGTGATTCGCCGCTGCAGGGGATCAAAGTCAACTCCTACGAACTGGGCTGGCGTTACACCGGCGATAATCTGCGTACCCAGCTGGCGGCATACTACTCCACCTCGGACAAAACCATTGTTGTTAACCGTACCGATATGACGATCGACGTACAATCCGACAAGCGGCGTATTTACGGTGTGGAAGGGGCCGTCGATTACTTCTTCCCGGATAGCGACTGGAGCACAGGTGCAAACTTCAACGTGTTGAAATCCCAGGTGAAGAGTGACGGTAGCTGGCAGAAATGGGATGTGACTCTCGCTTCGCCTTCCAAAGCCACCGCCTGGGTCGGCTGGGCGCCGGATCCGTGGTCGCTGCGCGTGCAGACTCAGCAGGTATTCGACCTGAGCGATGCCAGCGGTAATAAGCTCGACGGCTACAATACCGTAGACTTTATCGGCAGCTATGCGCTCCCGGTTGGCAAACTGACCTTCAGCATCGAGAACCTGCTGAACGAAGACTATGTCACCATCTGGGGACAGCGCGCCCCGCTGCTCTACAGCCCGACCTACGGCAGCAGTTCACTGTATGAATACAAAGGTCGCGGGCGTACCTTTGGCCTGAACTACGCCGTCAGCTTCTGATAAAAAAAGCCCCTCAGCCTGAGTGCAGGAGGGGCAAATAACAGTCACGTCTTTTTTACGCTTTGTTGTTAAGGACCAGCTGGCCGTTACTGTCCAGCGGAATCTGCGTACCGGGATCGTGTTCCATGCGGATTTTTCCCTGCTGATCGCCGATTTTGTAGGTCACATCGTAGCCCAGCATTTTGTCCGACTTGTCGTACACCGTTTTACAGCGCTGCTGGGTGGTGGTGTAGGTATCCCCTTCCTGCATCGAGCCCTGAATCTGGTTACCGGCATAACCGCCGCCCAACGCGCCCACTACGGTCGCCACGCTGCGACCACGACCGCCGCCAAACTGATGACCGATGACCCCGCCGGCAACGGCGCCAAGAACGGAGCCGGCGATGCGGTTTTCATCCTGCACCGGACGACGATGGGTCACGGTGACGTTACGGCATTCCTGACGCGGAGTTTTTACGGTCTCTTTTATCGGTGTACTGGACACCACTTGCGCATATTGCGGGCCACGATCTAAGACGTTAAGACCAGCGACAGCTGCAACACCCAGCGCGGCAGCCACGCCAATCCCTATACCCGCCAACATTGATTTATTCACGGGGTATCCTCCCTTGTTGCTGATAGAAACAATTCTGCTATCGACCCGGGAACCTTGCAAATGAGAAAGCGGATGAAAAATGCGAGGAAAAGCGGAAAACGGAGTGGATTCAGAGGAATCTGAGATGTTATGCGCTCAATGACAGACAGAAATTCTGTCGTTGAGCCGGCAAGGAGATTACCGGCTCAACGTTAGCCTTGTCACAATCCCGAACGCGCCTGGCGGCACAATCCGGGAATGAGGCAAACAGATAATCAGTGCAGCTTCAGACGGGGACGAATGATGCGGTTGATGCGACCTACCAGCATCATCAGGCCGGTCTTGCAGTAGCCGTGCAGCGCGATCTGGTGCATACGGTACAGAGAGATATAGACGAAGCGCGCAATACGTCCTTCAACCATCATTGAACCGCGCATCAGGTTGCCCATCAGGCTCCCGACGGTCGAGTAGTTGGAGAGCGAAACCAGCGAACCGTGATCTTTGTAGACGTAGGACTTCAGCGGTTTGTCTTTCATCTGCGCCAGAATATTATTCAGCGCGCAGGTCGCCATCTGGTGAGCCGCCTGGGCGCGCGGCGGCACAAATCCGCCTTCCGGACGCGCGCAGGATGCGCAGTCGCCGATCGCATAAATATCCGGGTCAAGCGTCGTTTGCAGCGTTGGCTGAACCACCAGCTGGTTAATGCGGTTGGTTTCCAGACCGCCGATCTCTTTCATAAAGTCCGGCGCTTTGATCCCCGCCGCCCAGACCATCAGGTCGGCATTAATGAACTCGCCGTCTTTGGTGTGCAGACCGTTGGCATCGGCGCTGGTCACCATGGTTTTCGTCAGGACGCGCACGCCAAGCTTTGTCAGTTCATTGTGAGCGGCGCCGGAAATACGCGGCGGCAGCGCAGGAAGAATACGCTCACCCGCTTCAACCAGGGTCACGTTCAATGCCTCGTTAGTCAGCCCTTTATAACCGTAGCTGTGCAGCTGCTTCACCGCGTTGTGCAGTTCAGCCGAGAGCTCAACGCCGGTTGCCCCGCCGCCCACGATCGCGATATTGACTTTGCCGTTGGCGCCGAGGTTAGCCGAGTATTTCAGGAACAGGTTCAGCATTTCCTGATGGAAACGACGCGCCTGGTGCGGGTTATCAAGGAAAATACAGTTCTCTTTGACGCCCGGAGTATTAAAATCGTTAGAGGTACTGCCCAGCGCCATCACCAGCGTGTCGTACGGCAGTTTGCGCTCGGCAACCAGCAGCTCGCCCTTCTCGTCACGCAGCTCGGACAGCGTAATGGTTTTCGCTTCACGGTTAATATCCGCCACTGAACCCAGCTGGAACTGGAAACCGTGGTTGCGGGCGTGGGCCAGATAGCTCAGCGCATCGACACCTTCATCGAGCGAACCGGTCGCCACTTCATGCAGCAACGGCTTCCACAGATGGCTATGATTACGGTCCACCAGCGTGATTTTCGCTTTTTTGTTACGCCCCAGCTTTCTCCCCAGCTGAGTCGCCAGTTCCAGTCCACCGGCACCGCCACCTACGATTACGATTTTTTTCAATGGTGTAGTCACGAGACCCCCTAAAAATATTAACCAATTGTTAATTAAAAGTTATATAAATAGCTCTTATTTAACAACAAGTTACAGCAGTGAAACCATCCAGCGAAATTGAGAATACCATGAACGGGTCATTGGTCATACCAAAATTGATATGCATCAAGTTTTACCGCCTGTTTTTTAACCATGCCATCACCGGCGACATAAAAAAAGCCCGCCGTATTCACATACGACGGGCCGGAGGCCGGGAGCAGATCAGCCTAGCGTCTTAAAGGCTTTTATCCGCTGCAGATGGGGTGAGATGTTTTTGAATTTGTGGGTCTGCTCATGATCCCAGATGATTTCATAGTAGTGATGCAGCAGGTCGGCGGAACGCTGGCTGTCCAGCGCTTCGTCCTGGCGGGAGAGTATCACCAGACAACGATCGCGGTTTTTCTCGCGGAAATTGTTGACGCACTTGGTCCCGATATCAGCATACTCTTCAGGCCTGTCGATCTTCCCTTCCATGTTTTCCGCAGGAAACAGATTGGGGTTAAAAATAGCCTGACGCACATCGCAAAGGAAACCGATCCGTTCCGCCCAATAGCCGCCCAGACCGACGCCGCAAATCAGCGGCCGATCGTCAGTATTAAGCTGCAGCATTTTATCGACTTCTTTTAACAAGTGCTGCATATCATGTTTTGGGTGCCGCGTGCTGTAGCTTATCAGACGCACATCGGGATCGATAAACTGCAGCTGCAGCACTTTCTCATGGTTTCCGGGACTGTTTGAGTCAAAACCGTGTAAATAGATAATCATCGCATCCTCACCAGACTTCAGGTCAATTACGCAGACTTCGCCTCTTGCCAACGCGCGTGGAGCTGCTCCAGCTGCGCATTAACCGTCTTCCAACGGGCAGAATCCCTTAACTCCTGACGGGTAAATGAACCTTTATGATACAATTTCGTAACACGCTCTGCTTTGATCGGCGACAGGTTATCCAGCACGCTGACCGCACCCTTACGATTATTGCAGACCAGGATCATATCGCAACCTGCATCCAGCGATGCCTGCCCGCGTTCGGCATAGCTGCCCATGATCGCCGCCCCTTCCATCGACAGATCGTCAGAGAAGATCACCCCATCGAAACCCAGTTCACCGCGCAACACCGTCTTGAGCCAGTGCGCTGAACCGCTGGCCGGGCGCGGATCCACATCGCTGTAGATAACGTGGGCAGGCATAATGGCGTCGAGACGATTTTCCGCCACCAGGGTGCGGAAAACCGCCATATCCCGGGCCCGAATCTCGGCTTCAGCACGCGGATCTCGCGGCGTCTCTTTATGCGAATCCGCGGTCACTGCGCCGTGTCCCGGGAAGTGTTTCCCGGTGGTTTTCATTCCCGCCTCGTGCATTCCGTCGATAAAGCGGCGGGCGATAGCCAGCGCTTTATCCGGATCGTCATGATAAGCGCGTTCACCGATCGCGGCACTGATGTGGCCGACATCGAGAACCGGCGCAAAGCTGATATCGATATCCATCGCGATCATCTCGCTGGCCATCAGCCAACCGGCCTGAGCCGCCAGCGCGCCGCCCTCTTCCATCCCCAGTAGCGCCGCAAAAGATTGCGCGGCCGGCAGTCGGGTAAACCCCTCGCGAAAGCGCTGAACGCGACCGCCTTCCTGATCGACGGCCACCACCAGATGATTGCGCGAAGCCTCGCGGATCTGGCGCACCAGCTCCCGCAGTTGGGCCGGATCGTGATAGTTGCGGGTGAATAAAATCAGCCCGCCCACCAGCGGATGAGCGAGAATCTCACGCTCTTCCGCATCCAGTTCAAACCCTTCGACATCCAACATTACCGGACCCACACTGACCTCTCTTATCCTTTTCATTCTTTGCCTAACTGACACCATGTTTCATCTGCCAGCGTGATAAATTGCCGGTCGCCGGTCTGCTGCCAGCGGCGTTCATACCAGCCCGCCATCAGCAATATGACCCATGGACGCCAGCGTTGTACCTGTCGCCACAGCAGCCGCTCATCAATATGTGCCAGCCGGGCATATGCGGTGACCAGCTGGCGATGCGCCGTCGGCGCAATCCACACCGCGGCCAGCTCCAGCGCAATGTCGCCATCGCCCGCATATTCCCAGTCGATCAACCGCGGCCCCGCTTTCGTATGGACAATATTGCCGGCGTGCACATCCATATGTAGCGGCGCCAGCCGCAGAGGGCGAGGCTCGCCGCGCTGCAACAAACGTTTATGCCAACGCAACCACAGCGGCGTGCGCCGCGCAGGATCGCAGGCCAGCCAGTAGCGTTCAAGCAGCGGTGCCAGCGCCACACGCCAGCCCAGACGCGGCTGCCGGTGCAGATGATACAATAACCCTGCCAGCCGCGGGCACTCCGGAAGCGTGCTTTTCATCTCGCCGTCGCAATATTCCACCGCCAACCATCCCGGCGAATAGAAAAGCGGCGCGGGGACGACGGTCTTCGGCAGGCGAGACAGGGTGCGGTACTGGCGGAGGAATTCACGGGCGGGAGCGTCGGGGTCGTGCGGCTGGCGCAGGACCAGCCGCCGGACGCCGTCGCTGATAATACAGCTGCCGCCGCTCAGGCCATTCTGGCCCAGGCCGGCGACAGGTGAATAGCGGGGAAAAAAGCGCGACAACACCTCATCGCGCGTCAGTTTACTGTTGCTGAACGGCACCTTTACCTGACCAAATAATCTCGCCGGTCTGAACCAGCATCAGCTGCATTTTCAGCTCAGGTGAATTGACGTTGCCGGTCGCGTTTGAGTACAGCACGTACTGAGCTCCCACGGTACGGGCAATCCCCATCGCTTTGCTGCGGCTGCCGAGACTATCCTGAGGGGATAAACCCAGCTGCTGTTTTGCCACGCCCAGCTGCTGGGCAGACACCAGCGTAAATTTGCCATTGCCGCTCAGGGCATTGCGCAACGCTGTCGTCGCCTCTCCGGCGTTTAGCGTGCCGTTGGTGCGGTTATTCACGCTGTCGACCAGCAGAATACTTCCCGCATTGACGCCGCCTGCCTGCAGCATTTGCCCCACCATCGGTTGTACCGCCGCATTCCAGTCATAATGACGCACGCGCGGCGCTGGCTGTGCCGGCTGCTGCTCGTGTTCAATCGGCCCGGGCTGCCCCGGAATAGTCGGAACCGTAGGTACGGTTGGTACCGTCGGCTGCGGCTGGGCGGGCTGCGTTGGCTTCGGCTGCGCCTCCTCAACGGGAGCGGGCTCCTGACGTTGCCCCACGCACCCAGCAAGGAATATCGCCAGTGCCGTGATTAACGCGTAGCGACACATTTTAATCATTACAATTACCCCTTACAGATAAAGATACAGGCGGGCCTTATGCGCCCCCAAAATATTCGCGCTACCGTACAAGGTGACAGAAGAGTGCGCAGGCACCGTGATACTCCGGGCCGGCTCCAGCGGATGCATTTCCAGTCCTCTGGCGTCATACCAGAAGAAGCGGTAATGCACGGTGATCGGTTCCTGTCGTTCATTAAACAGTCTGGAAGTGGCGGTTGCCTGAATCTCTGAGGCCGTGACCTCTGGCGCATCGGCGCTGATGCCCGCCGCCAGCACGTTGGATTCCATCACCAGAGTCTGCTGTTCACCCACGGGGATTTCCGCATGGGAACCGCACCCGACCAGGAGCACAGCCGCCAGAAGCGGGCCGAAATGAGCTGCGCGCATCGATTAACCTTTGTGAGCCAGCATCGGACCTAGCGGGCGACCGCCCAGCAGGTGCATGTGGATATGGTAGACTTCCTGGCCGCCGTGGCGGTTGCAATTGACAATCAGACGATAGCCATCGTCAGCAAGACCCTCATCACGCGCAATTTTTGCCGCCACGGTCATCATGCGCCCCAGCGTCAGTTCATGTTCAGCGGTCACATCGTTGACGGTAGGAATCAGGATATTGGGGACAATCAGAATGTGGGTCGGCGCCTGCGGGGAAATATCGCGAAAAGCGGTCACCAGTTCATCCTGATAAACCATATCCGACGGGATCTCCCGGCGAATGATTTTGCTAAAAATCGTTTCTTCTGCCATGACTGATTCCTTATTAATTTTTATACCGTGCTCTGGCCTGCCTCTGCAGATAAACGCGGATGCACAGGATTCGCCTAAGAGTATGAGCGAGTTACTCCTCCTCTTTCAACCTGAATGCGCTTTTTCTTATCCCGCGGCGCTGTTAGCTGCTGATGGATTAATCATATCTCCGGTGAATGCGTTTAACCGAAGCGCTAATTGCCGTTTCTGATAACACTTCTTACTTCTGTTTACACATTAAATACTAATGCGTATATTTCTCATTTGTATTCACTATTGGATGCGGTGCGCTTCCAGACACGATATGACCGTGGCCGTAGAGTCCCGGCACATAACAATAACTATTTGATTAAGGGTTTATGATGCTTCTCACGATTAATTCCCGGGATCGGCGTATCGCGCCGTCCCTGCTGGCCGTTGGTATTGCGCTGGCGCTTCATCCCGGCCTCAGCATTGCCGCCGCCGATACCGACGATACCATCATTGTAGAAGGTACAACGGAAATCAGGCCTGATGCCCAGCAGCAGGATTACAGCGTTAAAACCACCACCACTGGCACTAAACTGCTATTAGTACAACGGGATATCCCACAATCCGTCAGTGTCATCAGCCAGCAGCGCATGCAGGACCAGGAACTCAACACTATCGAACAGGTTCTGGATAATACGACCGGCGTGAGCGCATCCCGCGTTGACACCCATCGTACTAACTTTTATTCCCGCGGCTTCTTCGTCAGCAACTTTGCGTATGAAGATATGCCAACGTTCCTCGATAACCGATGGAACTTCGGCGATACCGCTGGCGATACGGCAATTTATGACAAAATCGAAGTAGTACGCGGCGCGGCGGGGTTAATGAGCGGCACGGGCAACCCTTCAGCCTATGTCAACATGGTACGTAAGCATGCCGACAGTAAAGAATTTAAAGGCTCGGTTTCTGCCACCTATGGCAGCTGGAACAATCAACGTTATGTATTGGATCTCCAGGCTCCGTTAACCGAGTCGGGCAACGTCCGGGGACGGGTCATCACCGGCTACCAGGATAAGGATTCGTGGGTTGAACGTAACCACTATCGTAAAAAATTCATCTACGGCGTCGTGGATGCGGACGTCACGGATTCCACCACTCTTTCGTTGGGCTATGACTATCAGGAGAGTGAGGAAGACAGCCCGACCTGGGGCGGTTTCCCGTCAATGTTCAGCGATGGCAGCAAGACCCATTTCCGTCGAGGCTTTAACACCGCGGCCGACTGGACCTACTCTAACGTCGATTCAACCAAAATCTTCGCCAACCTCACACAGCGCTTTGATAACGGCTGGGAAGCCAAAATCAATACCATGCACGCGGAAACCAACTTTGACAGCAAGTTAATGTATATCGACGGTTATCCCGATAAAGCAACGGGACTGTATGACGCATCCAAATGGTATGGCGCCTGGGGCGGCTGGAACAAGGGTCAACGTAAACAGGACTCAGTGGACGCATTCGTACGCGGCGGGTACAACCTGCTGGGCCGCCAGCATGAAGTCATGTTCGGCGGCAGCTATAGCCGCCAGCGCAATAACTATGACAACGCCTATCCGGTTAACGATAACTATGGCCTGATGGACGTTGGCAGTATTTACGACTATAACGGTAAGCTGTCCGACCCGGCATGGTCCAATTTTGCGCTCTATCAGCGCGACGTGATCCGGCAGAAATCCCTGTATGCCGCGTCGCGCATCTCCCTTGCGGATCCGCTGCACCTGATCCTTGGCGCCCGCTATACAGAGTGGAGCGCTAAATATAACCTCGAGCGCCAGCCGGATGAAATCCGTCACGCAAAATTCGACGACGTGACCCCGTATGCCGGCCTGATTTATGACATCGACGATACCTGGTCCGTTTACGCCAGCTATACCTCTATCTTCCAGCCGACCGGCCAGCGCGATATCAATAGTGTGTTCCTCGATCCGACGACCGGTAAGAGCTATGAAACAGGCGTGAAAGGTGACTGGTTCGACACTCGTCTGACAGCAACGGTATCCCTCTTCCGTATTGAACAGGACAACGTCGCCGTGAATACCGGGACAACAATTCCAGGTTCTGGCGGCCAGACGGCATATAAATCTGTCGATGGCACCGTCAGCAAAGGGATTGAATTTGAGCTGAACGGTGCGCTGACCGATAACTGGCAATTAACCTTTGGCGGCAGTCGCTACGTTGCAGAAGATGAAGACGGAAATGCGGTTAACCCAAGCCAGCCGCGTACCTCACTGAAGTTGTTCACCCGTTACCAGTTGCCAGTGTTGCCGGCATTGACCATCGGCGGCGGCGCGCGCTGGCAGAATAAAACCTGGCAAGAGCTTGATAATGGCCCGAACAACGTCAGCACGATTACCCAAAGCGGTTACACGATTATCGATCTGTTCACCCGCTACCAGGTGAGTAAAAACTTTGCCGTGCAGGGCAATGTCAACAACCTGTTCGACAAAGAGTACTACGACTATCTGGGTAGCTACGGCGTGTATGGTGCGCCACGCAACTTCTCAGTTAATGCCAGCTACAGCTTCTGATCTATCGATTTAAGCTGTTCTCTACCAGTCAGTCCCCGCTCGTGAATAATATGGCGGGGGCTGTTTCATCCCCGATATCATCCATCTCGTCTCTTATTCACCTGTTCATCCGCGGCCCAAGGCAGCAATAAAAAAGGCAGCCAGTTGGCTGCCTTAGTCTCCCCACATCACGACTTAGTTGCTGCGGATGTATTCATCCATTTCAGTTTTCAGGTTATCGGATTTGGTCCCGAAGATTGCCTGAACACCTGAACCTGCAACAACCACACCAGCAGCGCCCAGTTTTTTCAGGCCAGCCTGATCAACTTTCGCTACGTCGGCCACGCTGACGCGCAGACGGGTGATGCATGCATCAAGGTTAGTGATGTTGTCTTTACCGCCGAACGCTGCAATCAGTGCCGGAGCCATTTCGCTGGTCGCACCGGCTTTGCTGTCTTCAGTGGTATCTTCACGACCCGGAGTTTTCAGGTCCAGTGCTTTAATCAGCACGCGGAAGATAACGTAGTAGACGATGGCATAGCAGATACCGACGATCGGGAACAGCCACAGCTTGCTGCTGTTACCAGACAGGACGATGAAGTCGATCAGACCGTGAGAGAACGACGTACCATCACGCATACCCAGCAGGATACAGATCGGGAAGGCCAGACCGGCAAGAATTGCGTGGATAACGTACAGAATCGGCGCAACGAACATGAAGGAGAACTCGATCGGCTCGGTGATACCGGTCAGGAACGAGGTCAACGCTGCGGAGATCATGATACCGCCCACTTTCGCGCGGTTTTCCGGCTTAGCGGAGTGCCAAATCGCGATAGCAGCAGCCGGCAGGCCGTACATTTTGAACAGGAAGCCACCGGACAGTTTACCCGCAGTCGGGTCGCCTGCCATATAACGAGGGATATCGCCGTGGAAGACCTGACCTGCCGCGTTGGTGTATTCACCAATCTGCATCTGGAAAGGAACGTTCCAGATGTGGTGCAGACCAAACGGTACCAGGCAGCGTTCGATGAAGCCGTAGATACCGAACGCCACAACCGGGTTCTGGTATGCCGCCCACTGAGAGAAGGTCTGGATAGCAGTACCGATCGGTGGCCAGATGAAGGACAGGATCACGCCGGTGAAAATAGCGGCGAGACCGGAGATAATCGGAACAAAACGCTTGCCCGCAAAGAAGCCCAGATATTCAGGCAGCTTGATACGGTAGAAGCGGTTGAACATGTACGCTGCAATAGCACCAGAGATAATACCGCCGAGTACGCCGGTATCAGCCAGGTGTTTGGCCGCAATTTCTTCAGCAGGTAAATGCAGAACCAGCGGCGCAACGACCGCCATGGTTTTCACCATGATGCCGTAAGCAACAACGGAAGCCAGCGCAGATACGCCGTCGTTATTGGTGAAGCCAAGCGCCACACCGATAGCGAAGATCAATGGCATATTGGCAAAGACTGAACCGCCTGCTTCTGCCATAACGTGGGAAACAACGGCTGGCAGCCAGCTGAAGTTTGCGGAACCGACGCCCAGCAGGATACCTGCGATAGGCAGCACGGAGACCGGCAGCATCAGCGATTTACCGACCTTCTGCAGGTTAGCAAATGCATTCTTAAACATAATTGAGAGTGCTCCTGAGTATTTGGTGCTTTTTACGTTTTCACGCATTGGCACGGGGGGAGAACCGTGCCGTGGACAGGACATCTAAGCGCCCTTTATTTATTACACAGAGTAAAATAATTGACGGAATCATTGTTTGACGGCTATCACGTTTCAATCAGTCAGCGTTGAAAAATTTACACCAACTTACATAAGCCGTGTCTGGATGTTGCAAAAAACCCTTCACCGCCCATTTTGTGGCGGTGAACTTTACTCGCTTTACCTATTAATTACGAGCCTTAAAATAATAGAAAGATCGGCAGGTTACAGTCTGGCGGGGTCAATGTGGAACAGGCTGGCGAAATTTTGCGTGGTCTGTTGCGCCAGTTGCTCAAGCGAAACCCCCTTCAGTACCGCCATGTATTCCGCAACATCGCGTACCATTGCCGGCTGGTTCTCTTTGCCGCGATGCGGGACCGGCGCCAGATACGGCGAGTCGGTTTCCACCAGCAGACGGTCGAGCGGAACATAGCGCGCGGCATCGCGCAGCTGTTCGGCATTACGGAAGGTGACGATCCCGGAAAACGAGATATAGAAACCCATATCCAGCAGTTTACCTGCCGTCTCCCTGTCCTCAGTGAAACAGTGTAGTACGCCACCGCAATCCGTCACTTTTTCTTCCTGTAAAATCGCCAGCGTGTCGGCGCGCGCGTCGCGGGTATGCACGATAACCGGCTTGTTTAACTCGCGGCCAATGCGGATATGATCGCGAAAGGAAGCCTGCTGGCGGGGTTTGGTTTCCGGCGTGTAAAAATAGTCCAGCCCGGTCTCCCCCATTGCGACAACCCCCTCTTCCGCCGCCAGCTTGCGCAGCTCGTCAACATCGTACTCTTCATCCTGATTGAGCGGATGGACGCCGCAGGAGAAAACCACATTGTCGCGCGGGCCGACCAACTCACGCATTCCGCGGTATCCCGGCAGCGTCGTGGCCACCGCGAGGAAAAACTTCACGTCACGGGCAGCGGCTTTTGCCAGCACATCGTCCACGTCTTTGTGCAGCGTTTGATAATCCAGGCCATCCAGATGGCAGTGGGAGTCGACTAAAAACATAATGTCTCGCTCAGAGGTGGGATACGGGAAGTACCGTCCCAGGTTGCAGGTAATGTTCCCAGCGCAGAAGGCGCTCGGTTAGCAGCAGTTCGCGGTTGACGCCAACCACGTTCAACAGCTGGTCCCGGCAGGCGCTGACGTCGCGTGCGATCGCCTGCAAGCGGGCGGCAGGCAGCGCCTGCGCCAGCTGATTGACCAGCGTCCAGGCATCAGGGTTACTCACCAGGGCGATTCCCTGCTGCCGTTTTTGTGCATCCAGCAGCAGCGACGCCAGCCAGTGCAAACGAACTGCGGCCTGTTCGTGATTCAGAATCGGCAGCAGCGCCAGCCAGTCGCCGCTGCTTAACACGCTCGCCAGCGTCTGGACCAGCTGCTGCCGGGAAGCCCAGTGACTTTCCTGCAGCAGATCCAGCGCCGCCGCAGGCGCATTCGCGCTCAGGCGTAGCGCGGAGAGCAGCGCCTCCTGAGGCAGTGCCACCTCGCGTTCCAGCCACGCCAGCCCGTAGGACTCTGACGGTGGCGCAAGGTGATGGAGACGACAGCGGCTGCGCAGCGTGGCCAGCAACCGCGCGGGTTCCTGACAGGCGAGGAAAAACCAGGTGTTTTTCGGCGGTTCTTCCAGCGTTTTTAACAGGGCATTTGCCGCGGCATCCGTTAACAAGGCAGCATCGCCTATCCATACCACTTTGGCGCCGCCAAGCCGGGAACGCTCATACAGCTTTTCGTTAACGTCACGCACCGCGTCAATACCGAGGGCGCTTTTGCCTTTTTCCGGCGCCAGGGTGTAGTAATCGGGGTGCGTGCCAGCCTGCATCAGTTGGCAGCTATGGCACTGCCCGCAGCTTTTATTTCCTTCCGGCTGGCGGCACATGAGATAGCGGCACAGCGCATAGATCAGCGCCTCGCCCCCCATGCCAGGCAATGCCTGAAGCAGTAACGCATGGTGACCCCGTCCAGCCTGATAGCCGGCGACTAATTGTTCAAATGACGGGCGTAACCACGGGTACCATTTCATGCGCTTTGCTCCGCGACCCACCGACTGATAACCGCCCTGATATCGCTTGCGACGGCGTCCAACGATTGCGTCGCATCGATGGTGTGAATAGTAGGATCCTGCGCCGCCAGCTCAAGGTAGCGCGCCCGGGTACGATTGAAGAAATCCAGCGACTCTTGTTCAATGCGATCGAGTTCGCCGCGCGCGCGCGCGCGCTTCAGACCCACCTCCGGTGTCACATCCAGATACAGCGTCAGGTGCGGGCGAAAATCGCCCAGTACCGCATCACGCAGCGTCGCCAGCATCGTCTGGTCGATACCGCGACCGCCGCCCTGATAGGCCTGGGTCGACAGATCGTGACGATCGCCGATGACCCATTGGCCGCGAGCCAGAGCGGGTTTGATCACCGTCTCGACCAGCTGAACACGGGCGGCGTAAAACATCAGCACTTCGGCTTTGTCATTAATCACTTCATCGCCGGTGGATTGAATATCCAGCACCAGGCTGCGCAGCTTCTCGGCCAGAATAGTGCCGCCCGGCTCACGGGTAAACACCAGATCGCTGATACCCGACTCCTGCAGCGCCTCCACCACCAGATTGCGCGCGGTGGTCTTCCCTGCGCCTTCCAGGCCTTCGATAACGATATAGTTACTGCGCATTTTTTTCCTTAAGTACTTTCAGATAATCCTGTACCGAGCGGTTGTGGCTGGCCAGATTGGTATTAAACGTATGCCCACCTTTACCATCGGCAACAAAATAGAGATAAGGCGTTTTCGCCGGGTGCGCCGCGGCATTCAGAGAGGCTTCTCCCGGTACGGCGATAGGCCCCGGCGGCAAACCGACGATCGCGTAGGTATTGTAGGCCGTCGGCGTCTCCAGATCTTTGCGAGTCAGCTTGCCAGTATAACTCTCCCCCATACCGTAGATCACGGTCGGGTCGGTTTGCAGACGCATGCCAATCCGCAGACGATTGATAAATACCGACGCCACGCGGTCGCGTTCTGCGGCAACCGCCGTCTCTTTTTCAATAATGGACGCCATGGTCAGCAGCTGGTTCTGATCTTTGTACGGCAGATTATCCATCCGCCCTTCCCAGGCTTTTTCGACCTGCGCGACCATCTTCTGATGCGCGCGCTTGAGGATCGCCACATCGCTGGTATGGGCGGTATACATCCAGGTATCCGGCCAGAACCAGCCTTCAACCCAGTCCGCATGCTCGAGGTTAAGCGCCTGGGCGACGGTTTCGTAGCGATCGTCCGCCAGCGTATGTTTGATGTACGGCGCATCGCGCAGCTGACGCAGGTAGTCGCTCACCCGCATCCCTTCCACAAACCGCAGCGGGAACTGGGCCTCTTTGCCGCTGCCCAGCAGTTGCAGCATTTCACGCACCGTCATGTTCGGCGTGAAGCGGTAGGTACCGGCTTTAAAGTGGGATAATTCAGGCTCAAGACGTAGCAGCCACTGGAATACGCGCGGCCGGTTAATGACCTTATCGCCGTACAGCTGTTCCCCCAGCGCCATGCGCCCGGTACCGGCCTCTAAGGTGAAGATCGTCTCTTCTTTAATCAGCAGCTTGCTCTGGGCAAGCTGACGAACTTTCCAGATGCCCGCGCCTGCAGCAATGCCCAGCACGACCAATAACAGCAGGATAAAACGTAACATTTTCTTCATGACTAACCAGACAGCTCACACAGTGGGGCTAAAAAATGATAAAGCTCTCGCGAGGACCAGCATGTCTCGTCCCAGCGGCGAACCGGTACCAGCGGCATCAGCGCATTGCATATCAGCACTTCATCGGCATCACGCAAGGCATCTGCGCCCGCAGTGACTTCGACAACGCGAAACGGCGATTGTGCCAGCTGCGCGATGCAATGCTGACGCATAATGCCATTGACTCCGGCATGATCGAGACGTGGCGTAAACACATCCATCCCCTTGCGCCAGAACAGATTTGCGGCACAGCATTCCGTAAGCCACCCGTCGCTGTCAAGAACCAGCGCCTCATCGGCGTCCGTCTGCTCAAGATGAGACCGGATCAACACCTGCTCCAGTCGGTTCAGATGCTTCAGCCCGGCCAGCAATGGATTACGCCCCAGGCGAACCGGGCTTAGCGTCAGCGCAACGCCGGTTTCTTGCCAGCGCGCATAATGGGCGGGATAAGCTGAAACGCTGAGGATACGTGTGGGACTCTGACAGCTCGCGCCGCTGTAGCCGCGACCGCCCGCCCCCCGGGTCAGTATCACTTTCAGCACGCCGCTTTGCTGTTCAAGCGCCAGGCGCTGCATTTCAGCTTCCAGCTGCTGCCATTGCGCGTAGGGAATCATGAGCGCTGCGCAGGCCAGCTGCAAACGTCGGAGATGGGCCGGCAACATCTGCACTTGATGTCCCACGATACGTGCGGTGGTAAAGCACCCGTCGCCGAACTGGATTGCCCGGTCACTGGCGGCGAGGGTGTCCCGTTCAATGCCATTAATCAAGAACATAGCGGCTCCTTATCGGTGGCCTGTCAGTGTCTCAGGATGAATTACGCAGGACAAGCAGAGAAAGCTGAAGAAAAAAGAAGGCCCGCATTTTATGCAGGCCTGAGTCAGGATTTAGCGGCAGGCGCGACGGGCTTAGATCTTTTTAAAGATCAGTGAACCGTTGGTGCCACCAAAGCCGAAGGAGTTACACAGCGCGTACTCCATACCGGAAACCTGACGCGCTTCGTGCGGAACGAAGTCCAGGTCACAACCCTCATCCGGATTATCCAGGTTGATGGTCGGCGGAACCACGCCATCGCGCAGCGCCAGGATGGAGTAGATCGATTCTACTGCTCCGGCGGCGCCCAGCAGGTGCCCGGTCATTGATTTGGTTGAGCTGACCATCACGCGGCTTGCAGCATCGCCGAAGACAGATTTAACCGCCTGCGCTTCTGCTTTATCGCCCGCCGGCGTCGAGGTGCCGTGCGCATTGACGTAAGCAATCTGGCCCGGTTCAATCCCTGCATCGCGGATGGCATTCACCATCGCCAGGGCCGCACCGGCACCATTCTCCGGAGGAGACGTCATATGGTAAGCATCGCTGCTCATACCAAAGCCGACGATTTCCGCGTAGATTTTCGCGCCGCGTTTTTTGGCGTGTTCGTACTCTTCCAGCACGACCATACCCGCACCGTCGCCCAGCACAAAACCGTCACGATCTTTATCCCACGGACGGCTTGCCGCCTGCGGATTGTCGTTGCGGGTTGAGAGCGCACGCGCGGCACCAAAGCCACCCACGCCAAGCGGGGTACTGGCTTTTTCCGCACCGCCGGCCACCATTGCGTCAGCATCGCCGTACGCAATGATACGCGCAGCCTGACCAATATTGTGTACGCCAGAGGTACAAGCGGTCGCGATAGAAATACTCGGCCCACGCAGACCAAACATGATGGTCAAATGCCCGGCCACCATGTTAACAATTGTAGACGGTACAAAGAACGGGCTGATCTTACGAGGTCCGCCGTTGGTCAACGAACTGTGGTTTTCCTCGATCAGGCCGAGACCGCCAATGCCGGAACCAATAGCGGCACCGATGCGGGTTGCGTTCTCTTCCGTTACTTCAAGACCAGAATCCTGCATGGCCTGAACGCCAGCGACAATTCCATATTGAATGAAGGCATCCATCTTGCGCTGTTCTTTGCGCGAGATAATGTCATCACAGTTAAAATCCTTTACTAAGCCAGCAAATTTTGTTGCATAGGCGCTAGTATCGAAATGGTCGATCAGGCTGATGCCACTCTGACCGGCAAGGAGAGCTTTCCAGGTAGACTCTACGGTATTGCCGACAGGAGACAACATGCCCAGTCCGGTCACAACTACACGACGCTTAGACACGGTTGTCCTCCAGGGAGGGAAAATAGATTCTTGTGGGACAAAAAGATAAAACTCAGGCGGTCGAATGACCGCCTGGAGATGTTCACTTACGCCTGGTGACCGTTGATGTAATCAATGGCAGCCTGAACAGTGGTGATTTTCTCAGCTTCTTCGTCCGGAATCTCAGTATCAAACTCTTCTTCCAGAGCCATTACCAGCTCAACGGTGTCAAGAGAATCAGCGCCCAGGTCTTCAACGAAGGAAGCATTGTTGGTAACTTCTTCCTGCTTAACGCCCAGCTGTTCGCCGATAATTTTCTTAACGCGTTCTTCGATAGTGCTCATACTCTTAAATTTCCTATCAAAACTCGCTTTCGCGATGGTTTTCGTAGTGTATAAAATGTTGAAAAATTTGCAACTAAATCCCGGCAGGTCTTACCACGATTTTACGCTATTTTGCGGGTGTTTGCCCTCAGAACGCAAATCATTTTGCACAAAACCGCATTCGGGATCGCACAGACTGCGCGGTTCCTGAGCGTTTTGTGCAAATCTCGGTCAGACCATATACATTCCGCCGTTGACGTGCAGGGTTTCACCAGAGATGTAACCTGCTTCGTCAGAAGCTAAGAACGCAACCGCACTGGCGATTTCTTTTGCATCGCCGAGGCGACCCGCAGGAACTTGCGCCAGAATACCCGCACGCTGATCTTCAGACAGCGCACGCGTCATGTCCGTTTCAATAAAGCCCGGAGCAACAACGTTAACAGTAATACCGCGGGACGCGACTTCACGTGCCAGCGATTTACTAAAACCAATCAGACCCGCTTTCGCCGCAGCGTAGTTGGCCTGACCAGCATTTCCCATGGTACCGACCACAGAACCGATAGTAATAATGCGGCCGTGACGCTTTTTCATCATAGCGCGCATTACTGCTTTTGACAGACGGAAAACTGATGACAGGTTGGTTTCGATAATATCGTTCCACTCATCATCTTTCATTCGCATTAACAGGTTATCACGAGTAATACCGGCATTATTAACCAGGATATCAACTTCACCAAACTCTGCGCGAATATTTCCCAGAACAGATTCGATAGATGCCGGATCGGTCACATTCAACAGCATACCTTTGCCATTAGCACCGAGGTAATCGCTGATCGCCTGCGCACCGCTCTCGCTGGTGGCCGTGCCGATCACTTTTGCGCCACGGGCGACAAGCGTTTCTGCGATTGCGCGGCCGATGCCGCGACTTGCACCGGTAACCAGCGCGATTTTTCCTTCAAAACTCATGGTATTCCTCTTTTATTGCTCAAGCGCCGCAGACATCGCTGCTGGCTCGTTAAGCGCGGAAGCGGTCAGGGTGTCAACAATACGTTTGGTCAGACCGGTGAGGACTTTACCCGGCCCCACTTCATACAGATGCTCTACGCCCTGGGATGCCATAAACTCAACGGTTTTGGTCCACTGAACCGGGCTGTACAGCTGGCGAATCAGCGCATCGCGAATCGCGTCTGGCGCCGTTTCACACTTCACATCAACGTTGTTCACCACCGAAATAACCGGTGCGTTAAAGGTGATGTTTTGCAGTTCAACCGCCAGTTTTTCCGCCGCAGGCTTCATCAGCGCGCAGTGGGACGGGACGCTCACCGGCAGCGGCAGCGCACGTTTAGCACCGGCAGCTTTGCAGGCGGCACCGGCACGCTCAACGGCTTCTTTGTTGCCGGCAATGACCACCTGGCCCGGCGAGTTAAAGTTGACCGGAGCCACGACCTGCCCTTCGGCAGACTCTTCACAGGCTTTGGCAATAGACGCATCGTCAAGACCGATAATCGCTGACATGGCGCCGGTCCCTTCCGGAACAGCTTCCTGCATAAATTTGCCGCGCATTTCGACCAGACGCACCGCGTCGGCAAAATCAATCACGCCGGCGCAAACCAGCGCGGAATACTCACCCAGGCTATGACCCGCCAGCAGAGCCGGGGTCTTACCGCCCTGCTGCTGCCAGACGCGATACAGCGCCACGGAAGCAGTCAGCAGCGCAGGCTGAGTTTGCCAGGTTTTGTTCAGTTCTTCCGCCGGGCCCTGCTGAGCAAGCGCCCACAGATCGTAACCCAACGCCGCAGAGGCTTCACGGAAAGTTTCTTCGATAACCGGATACGCCGCTGCCATGTCAGACAACATACCGACCGTCTGAGAACCTTGTCCCGGGAACACAAAAGCAAATTGCGTCATGTCTAAATCCTTATACTAAAAACGAACCAGCGCGGAACCCCAGGTGAAACCGCCACCAAAGGCTTCCAGCAGAATCAGCTGACCACGCTGGATGCGGCCATCGCGAACCGCTTCATCCAGCGCACAGGGAACGGAAGCCGCGGAGGTATTGCCATGACGATCGAGCGTCACCACCACGTTATCCATCGACATTCCCAGTTTTCTCGCCGTCGCGCTGATGATGCGCAGGTTAGCCTGATGCGGTACCAGCCAGTCCAGCGCCGAGCGATCGAGATTGTTCGCCGCCAGCGTCTCATCAACAATGTGCGCCAGCTCGGTCACGGCAACTTTAAACACTTCGTTGCCCGCCATCGTCAGATAGATCGGATTTTCCGGCTCTACGCGATCGGCGTTCGGCAGCGTTAACAGCTCGCCGTAGCGGCCATCCGCATGCAGGTGGGTGGAGATGATCCCCGGCTCTTCAGAAGCGCCCAGTACGACGGCTCCCGCGCCATCACCAAAAATAATGATCGTCCCGCGATCGTCAGGATTGCAGGTGCGCGCCAGAACGTCAGCGCCAATCACCAGCGCATAGTCCACGGCTCCGTTTTTCACGTATTGATCGGCGATGCTCAGCGCGTAGGTAAACCCTGCGCACGCCGCCGCTACGTCAAAGGCCGGGCAGCCATTAATACCCAGCATAGCCTGAATCTGACACGCTGAACTTGGAAATGCGTGAGTACCCGAGGTGGTCGCAACAACGATCAGACCAATTTGCTCCGGTTTAACGCCCGCCATATCCAGCGCATTTTTTGCCGCTTCAAAACCCAGCGTAGCAACGGTTTCATTCGGTGCAGCAATACGACGTTCACGGATACCCGTACGAGTGACAATCCACTCGTCAGACGTCTCTACCATTTTTTCCAGGTCGGCGTTAGTACGCACTTGCTCGGGCAGATAACTGCCGGTACCAATAATCTTCGTATACATGTACGCTCAGTCACTCTTGGGTAATATACCCGCCTTGTTCAAACCGCTGGTCGTCAGCCTTCTTCGTTCGTCCCGCTTTGCTGCCGGGAGTTCCCGTTTCTGTCGCCCGTGGGCAGTTCGAAACCTGCTGGGTATAAAGATTCCAGGCGAGCGGCGATCCGCTGAGGAATTTGCCGCTGCACCGCCTGCACTGCCTGCTCTATCGCCACGCTGAAGGCGCGCTGATTGGCAGCACCGTGACTCTTAATCACGGAACCGCGCAATCCTAACAGACAGGCGCCATTATACTGGTCGGGGTTGAGGTGACTGAATCGCCTGGCCAGGCTTTTTTGTAACCAACGCTTCAATAACAGCAGCCACCACGACCGTTTTTTGCCCTCACCCTGTGATTTCAGCAGCGAGAGGAACATTCTGACAACACCTTCCATAGTTTTTAATGTGACGTTGCCCGTGAATCCATCACAAACCAGCACATCGGTTTTGCCCGTCAATAGTTCGTTGGCTTCAAGATAGCCGATATAGTTCAGCGACGGCAGTGTCTTTAGCACCGCAGCGGCATCGCGAATACTGCTGAGGCCCTTCATCTCTTCTTCGCCGATGTTCAGCAGCGCGACGCGGGGGTTCTCAATGCCGACCACTTCTTCGGCCAGTACGGCGCCCATCACCGCAAACTGCACCAGCATCGTACTATCGCAATCTACGTTGGCGCCTAAATCAAGCACCACCGTTTTGCCCTTTTGCTGATGCGGTAAGACCGTCACCAGCGCCGGACGCTCAATCCCTTCAATGGGTTTGAGTAATAATTTTGCCAGCCCCATCAGCGCACCGGTATTCCCCGCGCTGACGCAGGCTTCCGCCCGCCCTTCTTTTACTAACTCCAGCGCCACGCGCATTGAGCTTCCGCGGCTACTGCGGATCGCCTGAGCGGGCCGCGCATCACTAGCAATAACTGACTGCGCAGGGATCACCTGCAGTCGCGAACGTTGTTCGAAATCAGCTTTGGCAAGTAATGGCGTGATGGTGTCGGGGTCGCCGACTAAAAGAAGTGTGAGTTGCGAATTAGAGTTCAGTGCCTGCAGTGCTGCAGGCACTGTCACGGATGGGCCAAAATCACCCCCCATGACATCTAACGCCAGGGTTAGACGTGTCAAGGTATCGTCGCTGCCCGGTTCGGTTATTCCCCAGTCACCTGGGGAAATCCTCGCTAAGCTTCATCACGCTTATACTCTTTGTCTTTCACGCTGCAAGTATGTTGACTGCGCTTGTTCATCCCGATCGCATAGTTGTCTATGCTGCCGGCGATGTCCTCGCTTACGCCTCTTGCCGCGCGAAATCCATGGAGTAGTGCGTGATTACTTAGCGATAACCTTGCGACCGCGGTAGAAACCGTCGGCAGTGATGTGGTGACGCAGGTGTTTCTCACCAGAAGTTTTGTCTACAGACAGGCTGGTGACTGCGGTCAGAGCGTCATGGGAACGACGCATGCCACGTTTGGAACGGGTTGGTTTATTCTGTTGTACGGCCATGGACCTTACTCCTCAATTACTTATGCTTTAAGCTGGCTAATACGGCAAATGGATTTGGTTTTTGTGCCTCTTCAGGCAGTTCACCAAAGACCATGTCCGCGTCGGACACTTCACAGTGTTCAGAATCATGCACCGGAACTACAGGCAAGGAGAGAATGATTTCATCCTCAACCATCGCTTGCAGGTCGATTTCACCGAATTCGTTAACCTCAATCGGCTCATACGCTTCCGGCAGTGCTTCGGCCTGTTCGTCATTTCTGACGGGGCTAAAACAATACGTTGTGTGGACATGATGGGGGAACGGTTTCCCGCAACGCTGACATTCGAGGGTTACTGATACCTTTGCATCGCCGGTAATAACGGCAAGGCGCTGATTATCAATAGCGAACGACATGCTGCATTCCACATCGGTGTCCACGCTGACGACTGAATCGGCTACACGTTCAACCTGATCACGGGCATAAATACCTTCGTAATCGAGGCGTTTTTGAGCCGTGCGAACCGGATCGAGAGTCAGGGGTAATTTTACCTTTTGCATAGGGCGCGCATATTAACTTTGTAATGTCATAGAGTCAAAGAAAAAGGCAGCCTCAGGTTGCCTTTCGCCATTTATTCGCACACATTGCGGCCCATAGTTTAAAATGATGCTCTTCGAAGCGCTATATGTGGATGAAAAAATATGTCTGAGCTTATCCTGGCATCGACATCGCCCTGGCGGCGAATGTTGCTGGAAAAACTGGCAATGCCGTTTGACTGCGCGGCGCCTGACGTCGACGAAACCCCTCATCCAGGCGAACCCGCCCGCCAGCTGGTGGTCCGTCTGGCACAGGCAAAGGCGCAGGCTCTTGCCGAGCGCTATCCGCGGCACTTAATTATCGGTTCCGATCAGGTCTGCGTCCTCGATGGCGAAATTACCGGCAAGCCGCACAGCGAAGAGAATGCGCGCCTGCAGTTAAGGAAAGCCAGCGGCACGATTGTGACCTTTTATACCGGGCTGGCGCTTTATAATTCCGCCAACGGCCATCTACAAACCGAGTGTGAACCCTTTGATGTCCATTTTCGCCATTTAAGCGAGCAGGAAATAGACAATTATGTGCGCAAAGAGCGTCCGCTGCACTGCGCCGGGAGTTTTAAAAGTGAAGGACTGGGCATTACCCTCTTCGAACGCCTGGAAGGACGCGACCCGAATGCGCTGGTGGGCCTGCCGCTGATCGCCCTGTGTCAAATGCTACGCCGGGAAGGCTGTAATCCACTGTTGCGCTAGCCGTTTATTCTGCCGGGCCGGAACCGCCGTTCTGGCCTGCTTCTTTGCCCTGGGTTTTCCCGTCTCAACCAGTCATCTCTTTTCCCCTGTCGACTGAAATGACCGTGGATTCACTCACGCGTCGACCCCGGCTGCCCATTACCCCGCCAGCCTGATTAGATGGCGCGGACTGTCGGTCTGTTTATCCATCCGCTGGTGGACGACACAACACGGCTATTGCCGAAGTCAGGATGGCGCTGACAACAGGTCAGTGGCTGCGGGGAGAGAGTCGACCGCTGTCTGGCGCCTGACCCGGAGGTCTGGCGATGGAGTACACCGGCAATCTTGATTGGTTGTGGTATGGGCATATCGCGCAGGCGCGGCGTGCTGCGGATGAATTGACCCGGAGAGGTGTAAAGGTCGCGGTGAAGGCTGGCACAGCGACGCGGCAGATGACAGCGGCGGACTCACCGTCCGCCGGGACGATCATTTGCTATTACGTAGCACCTGCAGGCAGCGCTTCAGCTGGTTATCCAGCGGCGCTTCGACACGCATTACTTCCCCGGTCCCCGGATGAGTAAATTTCAGCGCGGCGGCATGGAGGAACAACCGATTCAGGCCGGTGCCAGCCAGCTGTTTGTCAAACTCGCGGTCGCCATAACGGTCGTCAAAAGCAATCGGGTGGCCCGCATACTGCGTGTGAACGCGGATCTGATGCGTACGCCCGGTAACCGGACTGCAGCGAACCAGCGTCGCGTGCGTATAGCGCTCTTCAACCTTAAAGCGCGTCTCCGACGGTTTTCCTTCCTGACTGACGCGAACGATACGTTCGCCGCTCTGCAGAATGTTTTTCAGCAGCGGTGCCTGCACCACTTTGGTGTGCGACTGCCACTGCCCGCGCACCAGCGCCAGATAATCCTTCTGCATTCCTTTTTCGCGCAGCTGTTCATGCAGCGAACGCAGTGCGGAGCGCTTCTTCGCCACCAGCAGTACGCCGGAGGTATCGCGGTCAAGGCGGTGAACCAGTTCGAGGAAACGGGCTTCCGGACGCAGCGCGCGCAGGCCTTCAATGACGCCGAAACTCAGGCCGCTGCCGCCGTGCACCGCGGTACCGGAAGGTTTATTCAGCACCAGAATATGGTCATCCTCATACAGAATCACATCGGCCAGCGCCGACACCTTCTGCAGATGCGGGGAGACGGCTTCTTCTTCACGCTCGGCAACCCGAACGGGAGGAATGCGGATTTCGTCGCCGGCTTCCAGCTTGTATTCCGGCTTGACGCGTTTTTTATTCACCCGCACCTCGCCTTTACGCAGGATGCGATAAATCATGCTCTTCGGTACGCCCTTTAGCTGCGTACGCAAAAAGTTATCGATGCGTTGCCCCGCTTCATCGGCGGTAATGGCAACCATTTTTACGCTTGGAGTCTCAGTTTTCATGGTGCGCGATTCTAAATAGCCCGACGCATTAGCGCCACTCATTTTTATATGCTTATATTTATCATTATCCGGTTTTCATTGAATGCTTCATCAGCGTTTTGTTTGTTATTAGAACAATCTGTATGCGCTGGTGAAAAAACTGTGAGTAACCGGGTGATAAAAGGTAAAAGTCAACTTGCTATAACAAGGTTAGCAATGGAATAATGATGCCGTTTTCCGTGTTGAATCTTGTTAGAACAAGAAATTAGCGGAATGACCAATTTTGTCTGACCGATCATCCACGCAGCAATGGCGTAAGACGTATTGATCTTTCAGACAGTTAGCGGGCTGCGGGTTGCAGTCCTTACCGGTACAGGCCTCTATGGATTTCACGTCGCAGGAAGGCGTCGACTCCGGGTATTCCCGGGTGCTCTACTCAGTCCGCTGATTGAGATGAGCGGGTTAAGCCACTACATCTGTAACGTGAAAGACGACGAGATATACGCAAAATTATTCAGGATGCGCCAAGGCGGCGAAAGAGAGAATCTCCGGAACTGACATCATCAGTAGGTCAGCAACAGGGGTGAACGAGCAAGCCGAAGCAGAAGCAACCTGAAAAATGACGTGTATAAATGGAATCTTCTCTGGTGATACATCCCAGGCTGTTCCCCTGCTAATTGCGCTGTGTTTCCGTTTGAAATACAGGCGACCGACACTCTGCGCCTCTTAAGCGCGCGACAACCGTGAGGTTGGCGACGTGAAACAGACACGAGGCCATCGGTTTTCCCCGGCAAGGCAATACTCTGCCCGCAGCTTAGTCGTCAATGTAAGAATAATGAGTAAGTTACGATGAAAAGAATGTTAATCAACGCAACTCAGCAGGAAGAGTTGCGCGTCGCCCTTGTTGATGGGCAGCGCCTGTACGACCTGGATATCGAAAGCCCCGGGCACGAACAGAAAAAAGCGAACATCTACAAAGGCAAAATTACCCGTATTGAACCTAGCCTTGAAGCCGCGTTTGTTGATTACGGCGCCGAGCGTCATGGTTTCCTCCCCCTCAAAGAAATCGCCCGCGAATACTTCCCTGCCAACTACAATTCTCACGGTCGTCCGAATATTAAGGATGTTCTGCGTGAAGGTCAGGAAGTAATTGTTCAGATTGATAAAGAAGAACGTGGCAACAAAGGTGCCGCGCTCACCACCTTTATCAGCCTGGCGGGTAGCTATCTGGTACTGATGCCGAACAACCCGCGCGCGGGCGGCATTTCACGCCGTATCGAGGGTGACGACCGTACCGAACTGAAAGAAGCGCTGGCCAGCCTTGAGCTGCCGGACGGCATGGGGCTTATCGTGCGTACCGCGGGCGTCGGCAAATCTGCCGAAGCGCTGCAGTGGGACCTGAGCTTCCGTCTGAAACACTGGGAAGCCATCCAGAAAGCCGCTGATAGCCGCCCGGCGCCGTTCCTGATTCATCAGGAAAGCAACGTCATCGTGCGCGCCTTCCGTGATTACCTGCGCCAGGACATCGGCGAAATCCTGATCGATAACCCGAAAGTGCTTGAGCTGGCTCGCCAGCACATCGCTGCACTGGGTCGCCCGGATTTCAGCAGCAAAATCAAACTGTACACCGGTGAAATCCCGCTGTTCAGCCATTACCAAATCGAATCGCAGATTGAATCCGCCTTCCAGCGCGAAGTGCGCCTGCCTTCCGGCGGGTCAATCGTTATCGACAGCACCGAAGCGTTAACCGCTATCGATATCAACTCCGCTCGCGCCACCCGCGGCGGTGACATCGAAGAAACGGCATTCAACACGAACCTGGAAGCGGCCGATGAGATTGCCCGCCAGCTGCGTCTGCGTGACCTCGGCGGCCTGATTGTCATCGACTTCATCGACATGACGCCGGTGCGCCACCAGCGCGCGGTTGAAAACCGCCTGCGCGAAGCGGTACGTCAGGATCGTGCCCGTATCCAGATCAGCCATATTTCTCGCTTCGGCCTGCTCGAAATGTCGCGTCAGCGTCTGAGCCCGTCGCTGGGTGAATCCAGTCATCACGTCTGCCCGCGCTGTAGCGGTACCGGCACCGTTCGTGATAACGAGTCCCTGTCGCTCTCGATCCTGCGTCTGATTGAAGAAGAAGCGCTGAAAGAGAACACCCAGGAAGTTCACGCTATCGTGCCTGTGCCGATTGCGTCCTACCTGCTGAACGAAAAACGCGCTGCGGTGAGCGCCATCGAAACCCGTCAGGGCGACGTTCGCGTGATCATCGTCCCGAACGATCAGATGGAAACCCCGCACTACTCCGTGCTGCGCGTACGCAAAGGCGAAGAGACCTCTACCCTGAGCTATCTGCTGCCTAAACTGCATGAAGAAGAGATGGCGCTGCCTGCGGACGAAGAACCGGCCGAGCGTAAACGCCCTGAGCAACCGGCTCTGGCCACCTTCGTGATGCCGGACGTACCGCCTGCACCCGAGCAGGAAGTTCCTGTTGCCGCACCTGCCGCCGCAAAACCAGCGGTTGCCGCTGCCGCGCCGGCGCAGCCTGGTCTGCTCTCGCGCTTCTTTGGTGCCCTGAAAAACATCTTCTCCGGTGCAGAAGAAGCTAAACCGGCAGAACCTCAGGTAGAGAAGAAAGCCGAAGAGAAACCGGAACGTCAGCAAGAACGTCGCAAACCGCGGACCAACAATCGCCGCGACCGCAACGATCGTCGTGATAACCGTGATAACCGCGACGGTCGTGATAACCGCGATAACCGCGCTGAAAATAGCGAAGGCCGTGAACCTCGTGAATCCCGCGAGGAAAACCGCCGTAATCGTCGCGAGAAACAGCAGCAGAATGTCGAGCCGCGTGAATCTCGCCAGACGGTGACCGAGGATGCTGAAAAAGGCAAAGCGCGCGATGAGCAGCAGCCGCGTCGTGAGCGTAATCGTCGTCGTAACGATGAGAAGCGCCAGGCGCCGCAGGAAGCTAAGCCACAAACGCGCGAAGAGCCGGTAGTCCAGCAGGAAGCCGAGCAGGAAGAACGCGTTCAGACGATGTCTCGTCGTAAACCGCGTCAGTTATCCCAGAAGGTTCGCATCGAGTCTGCGGTCGCAGAAACGGCCGCTCAGGTTGTTGAAACCGCGGCTGCGGTCCAGCCGGAAGCTGTCGCTCCGCGCACGGAACTGGCGAAAGTCGATCTGCCTGCCGTCGTTGAAAGTAACGGCGACCATGACGACAACAACGAGTCTCGCGAAGCCAACGGTATGCCGCGTCGCTCTCGTCGCTCGCCGCGTCATCTGCGCGTCAGCGGTCAGCGCCGTCGTCGTTACCGCGATGAGCGTTACCCGACCCAGTCGCCGATGCCGCTGACCGTAGCCTGTGCATCTCCGGAAATGGCGTCAGGTAAAGTGTGGATTCGTTACCCGGTTGCCCGTCCGCAGGATCAACAGCAGGAAGAACAGCAGGTTCAGGCCTCCGTGACTGAAACTGTCGCTCCTGTTGCTGTCGCTGAAGCTGCCATTGCAGAAGTGGTCGCCCCGGCGGTTGCCGAAGCAGCGCCTGTTGCCGCCGAACAACCTGTCGTAGCCGAAGCGACCGTCGCTGAAGCCGCGCAGACTGTTCAGCCGGAGGTCGCCCGCGAAACCGAGGTTGCTCCGCAGGATATTATCGCCGCAGAAGCGCCGGTAGTTGAGGCAGAAAGCATTGTTGCGCCGGTTGTTGCCGAGCCGGAAACAGTAGCGGTAGACACGGCTGCAGAAGGCGTTGTTGAGGAACCTGCCCCGGTTGTGGCAGCAGAAGCTCCGGCACCGCAGGTCATTGAACCGGCGCCGGTGGTTGAAGCTACTCCGGTAGTTGAAGCTACTCCGGTAGTTGAAACTGCTCCGGTGGTTGAAGCTGCTCCGGTGGTTGAAGCCGCGCCGGTCGTCGAATCAGCGCCTGCTCCGGTCGTGGTCGCTACACCAGCGGCAGCGGTTGTCGTGTCTCATCGCCACGCCACCGCCCCGATGACGCGTGCTCCGGCGCCGGCCTACGAGCCAGAAGCGCCGCGTCACAGCGACTGGGTTCGCCCGTCGTTTGCCTTTGACGGCAAAGGCGCAGCAGGCGGCCACAGCGCAACTCACCAGGCGACGGCGGAACCTACCCGTCCACAACCTGCCGAGTAAACGCGGTACGTCATAAAAAACCGGCCACAGGCCTAATGCGGGTTACTTAAAGGTAACCCGCATTTTTTTTGCTTTATCGCCGGACAGGGTGATGCCGGTAAACGGTGGTTGGCGCGAAAGGGGTCTGCCGCGGGGGTGCAGTGGAGTATTCCGTTCACTTTTGTGGCATGTTCCGTTCACGATAAATCCGCCACTTTTCTCCCCCCCGCTGCGGGTGAACGGCATTGCGCTGAAAACGGCCGCTGCGCGGTATGCTCCACTCCGTCTTCATCTGGCGGAGGCAAGCCTTACAGGGAGGTGACCTCTTGCCGTCCCCCAACAGCCAGACGGCGGAGACAAAGGTATCGCGTCGCGACGATTTTCCTGCCGCAATGCCGGGTTCCCAGGGCCGGGCGAAACCGGCCCTGGGTCGTTCGCCTGTCGCGCAGGAAACAGCAGCATGCGGAATCTCACGTGAACGGAATATTCCACACAACACATGCGCCAGAGTACGAAGACCCTTTTCGCATAAACCAGCGTAAAAATGACATCCCTGGCTTAACAGCGAACGACGGGACAGAAACTCCTGCAGAGATGTTGAAAACCTGACCACGCCGCATAAAAAACGGTAATCTCCGTGAGATGACGGATTCTTACACCTCTGCCGGATCGGTCAGCCGCCCCTTAAACAATCGATATTAGCCTCTGGCCGTTTCTTTATTCCCCCTCCGGGCGCTGCATCCCGGCAACCTGCGGCATCACTTCGCGCATCAGATCGAGAAACTTCCGCAGGCGGGTCGGATAATAACGCGCCCACGGATAGACCAGGTGGACCGGCAGCGGAGAGGCCCGCCACTGCGGAAATGGCTCAATCAGCCGACCGGCGGCGATATCCTCCGTCACAGCCCAACTCGACACGATAGCAGCCCCCAGCCCCGCCAGCGCCGTATTACGGGCCACATACACGCTATCGGTGCTCAGGCACGGCACAATACCAAACGAAAGCTCCCGGCTATCCTCCTGATGCTGCAACTCCACTTCATGTTGATAAAAGGTACTGATGGCCACCCACGGCAGCCGCGACAGATCCTGAGGTATCGCTAATGCCGGATAGCGCGACAACAGCTCCGGGGCGACCACCAGACTACGCGGAACTTCGGCCAGCAGCACCGACACCGTGGCCGGGTCAACTTCAGCCCCCACCCGAATCGCACAATCGATATTGTCACTGAGAAAATCGACGGTTTTGTCATTCAGCATCCACTCCACCGCCAGCTGCGGATAGCGCTGCAGAAAACTGACCAGCGGCCCCAGCAGCTGCTGCTGACCAAAGGCATGAGGCGCACGCACGCGCAGTACCCCTACCGGCCGCTCGTCGGCGATACTCATCTCGTCCTCCAGCGCCAGCCAGGCATCTACCACCTGACGCGCATGCTGGTAACAGCGTTCGCCATCATCGGTGAGCTTCATCGCATGGGTTGTGCGCAGGATCAGCCGGCTACCGAGCATACTCTCCAGCGACTGCAGACGGCGGCTGACCGTCGCCTGGGTAGTCTCCAGCTGCCGCGCCGCCGAAGAGAGTGAACCGGCCTCGACGATTCGAATAAAGGTCCGCATCAGTTCGATGCGATCTATACGCTCCTGCCTCTTCATTATCATTTTCTCTATACGTGAAACGTATAACCGTTTTACCACCACGCTATCTACCGCGCCAGCGGCATTCGGGGAAGAATAGCGCCATCTCATCTACGAGGACTTCATCATGACCCCGACTCCACTATCCTCCCGCGAGGCAGGCTGGATCATTTTTATACTCGCTCTTGGCGCTGGTTTTAGCGTTGCCTCTATTTATTACGCCCAGCCCCTGCTCCCGCTGATGGGTGCCAACCTGCGCCTGAGCGTTGAAGGGATGGGTCTCGTCCCGACCCTGACCCAGGCGGGCTACGCGCTGGGCATTCTGTTTCTGCTGCCGCTCGGCGATCGCCACGACCGGCGGACGCTGATTCTGCTGAAAAGCGCGGCGCTGGCGGTCCTGCTACTGCTGTGTAGCCTGACGGACCAGCTCACTTCACTGCTGGTGGTCAGCTTACTGATCGGGATGGCCGCGACGATGGCGCAGGATATTGTTCCGGCAGCAGCGATTCTGGCCCCGGCCGGTAAGCAGGGAAAAATGGTCGGGACGGTGATGACCGGCCTGCTGCTGGGGATTCTGCTCTCGCGGACCGTCAGCGGCCTGGTCGGGGCGCTGTTCGGTTGGCGGGTGATGTATCAGGCGGCAGCCGTGAGTATCGCTCTCATCGGTCTGCTGATGTGGCGTATTCTTCCCCGCTTTGCGATTCACTCCACGCTAAGCTATCCGCAGCTGATGAAATCCATGGCGCATCTGTGGCAACGCTATCCTGCGCTGCGACGCGCGGCACTGGCTCAGGGCTTTTTATCCATAGCCTTCAGCGCCTTCTGGTCAACGCTGGCGGTGATGCTGCTCGCACATTATCAGATGGGCAGCGCCGTGGCCGGGGGATTCGGCATCGCCGGAGCGGCCGGAGCCCTTGCCGCCCCGCTGGCGGGTGGCCTGGCCGATAAATATGGCGCGGGAAGAGTCACTCAACTGGGTGCAGGCCTGGTTACCCTCTCTTTTGCCCTGATGTTCCTGATGCCGGTCCTGCCGCCACATGGTCAGCTGCTGCTAATCGGTCTTTCGGCCATCGGCTTCGATCTCGGTCTACAGTCCAGCCTGGTCGCGCACCAGAATCTGGTTTATAGCCTCGAGCCGCAGGCTCGCGGTCGCCTGAACGCCCTGCTGTTCACCGGCGTGTTTATTGGGATGGCGCTCGGTTCAGTACTCGGCAGTCGGCTATACGTGGTCGCCGGCTGGAACGGTGTTGTTGTTCTGGCCGTGGTCACCGGCGCGATTGCGCTCGCGATTCGTCTGCGGGAAAGCGCCCGTCTGGCATCCGTAGCGCGCGCAGTCCGATAAAAAAAGACCCGCTCCGCCATGCGGAACGGGTCTTTTTCAATCCGGCGAATGACCTCAGGCCGTACGTCGGGCAAACTCTTTTACCCGGAAGCCCAGCGCCATTAAGGTGGTAAAATACGCCACTACGCCCACCGCCACAACCGCCATCAGGCGCAGCAGACGGAACGGCATGGAGCCCTGCGACCACTCCGGCATGATATACATCATACCCAGCAGCGCCGCCGACATCACCAGCACCGCAACCACCAGACGCAGCAGGAAGGAGAACCATCCCGGCTGCGGAGTAAAGATCTTTTGCTTACGCAGCTGCCAGTACAACAGACCGGCGTTAAGACAGGCCGCCAGGCCGATAGAGAGCGACAGCCCGGCATGCTTCAGCGGGCCAATAAAGATCAGGTTCATCACCTGGGTCATAATCAGCGTAACGATCGCGATTTTTACCGGGGTTTTAATGTCCTGCCGTGAATAAAAGCCCGGCGCCAGTACCTTAACGACAATCAGTCCCATCAGTCCGACGGAGTAAGCCACCAGCGCGCGTTGGGTCATCGCCGCATCAAACGCGCTGAATTTCCCGTACTGGAACAGCGCCACGGTGAGCGGCTTCGCCAGGATCCCCAGCGCCACGGCGCTTGGCAACGCCAGCAGAAAGCACAGGCGCAGCCCCCAGTCCATCAGGCGGCAGTACTCATCATGATTACCGCTGGCAAAGCTTTTTGACAGCGATGGCAGCAGGATAGTCCCCAGCGCCACGCCAAGGACCCCGGACGGAAACTCCATCAGGCGATCCGCGTAATACATCCACGACACCGAACCAGATACCAGGAACGAGGCAAAGATGGTGTTGATAATCAATGAAATCTGGCTGACGGAGACGCCGAGGATCGCCGGCCCCATCTGTTTGACCACCCGCATTGCGCCGGCATCTTTCAGGTTAATGCGCGGCAGAACCAGCATGCCAATCTTTTTCAGATGCGGCAGTTGATAGGCCAGCTGCAGCACGCCGCCGACGGTGACCGCCCACGCCATCGCCAGCATGGGCGGATGGAAATAGGGTGCGGCAAACAGAGCAAAACCAATCATACTGACGTTGAGGAACGTCGGAGCGAAAGCGGGAACGGAAAAACGGTTCCAGGTGTTGAGAATCGCCCCGGCTAGCGACGCCAGTGAAATCAGCAGAATATAAGGAAAGGTGATGCGCAGCAGCTGGGTGGTCAGGGTAAATTTATCCGGGCTGTCGGCAAAACCGGGCGCGGTCACGGTAATCACCCAGGGTGCCGCCAGCATTCCAAGAACGGTAACGACCGCCAGAACCAGCGTCAGCAGGCCAGAGACATAGGCCACAAACACGCGGGTCGCATCTTCGCCCTGCTTGCTTTTATATTCGGCAAGAATGGGAACAAATGCCTGAGAGAACGCCCCTTCAGCGAAGATACGGCGCAGCAAATTCGGTAATTTAAACGCGACGAAAAAGGCATCCGTCGCCATCCCTGCGCCAAAAATTCGGGCGACGATAGCATCACGCGCAAACCCCAGAACGCGTGAAAACATGGTCATCGAACTGACTGCTGCCAGTGATTTTAAAAGGTTCATTAACGTGTTATTCCACAACCCTGAAGTAAAACGCCCGCGATTGCGGGCGCTGGAAAGTGGCGATAGTCTACCGGGTTCGTCATGAATTACTACTCCCAGATGTTACAACCAATTATTCACTCATTGCCTCGCGCCAGAGTTTTTCGACCACCCGTTGCGCCAGCAGCGCCTGTTCACCCGCAGTTTCCGGAACCGTCTGATTTTGCACGCATTCGATGAAGTGGCGAGCGCAGCCGGCAAAACCCCGTTGCTCGAGCGTGGTTTGCCAGCCCGGAACCGGGCGCATAATCACCCCCTGACCGCGCTCTTCCTGCCATTCACGCATATCACAGACGGCGTACAGTCCGCCGTCAGTCACCGCCTGCACCCACTCCCGCTGACTACCGGCACGCCGGTGCATGCTGGTGGTGACCTCCAGTTGAGGCGTGCTGAAGTGGTGTTCGGCGTAGAGCATTTCGCCCTGGGCCGTGGTATGCAGCGAGCCGCCGCTCAGGCGCGCGGTACCGCCCGCCAGCCACAGCGCGGTATCCACCACATGCAGATAATCATCCAGCAACGTAAAACGCAGATCGTGGCCGACGCTGTCGCTGCGATGTTTATCCATGCGCAGCGATGCGGCGCCGCCCATCTGCGTTTTGAGTTCACGATACAGCGGCGCAAAGCGACGGTTAAAACCGACCATCAGCGTGAGCTTGCGGCGCGCCGCCAGTTCGACCAGCGACTCTGCCTCATTCAGCTTATCGGCCAGCGGTTTATCCACGCACACATGCACCCCGGCATGCAACAGGCGGCTCACCACCTCAAAATGCGAAGCCGTTGAAGTATGCACAAAGACCGCGTCACACTGCGCCGCCAGCTGCTCCAGCGAGTCGGCATAAGGAATGCGCCAGGCGTCGCAGATGCGTAGCGCTTTCTCTTTACCCGGCGACCAGGCCGCCTGCAGCGTCCAACCATCTGCGGCGCCCAGCACCGGCAGCCAGGCCTTCTGCGCGATGCCCCCTAACCCCACCACGCCAATGCGTAATTTCGCGGTCACGATTAATCTCCCAGGTGAGCCAGCAGCGAGGCCAGCCGCTCTTTCAGTTCCGCGACTTCGCCTTCCAGCGCCTCAACCCGCGCGAGAAGATCATCGGCCGGCGGCGAGACGGCCTCGACGGCGGTAATAAGCGAGTCCATATCATCGCAGAACAGGTGCATATAGCGGGATTCTCGTTTCCCTGGCTCGCGCGGCAGACGAGCGACGAAAGGTCCGTCATCCCGGGTTGCCAGCGTTTCCAGCACGCTCTCCACTTCCGCCATATCGCTAAAGTCATACATTCGCTGCGCTCGGCTGCGCAACTCGCCCGGCGTCTGCGCGCCGCGCAGCAGCAGCGTCGTCACGATCGCCACTTCCGCCGGAGACAGTTTCAGATCGCCAAACTCGGAATTACAAAAGCGCTGTTCATATTTGGTCACCCGATTGCCGAAACCGCTGACCGTACGCAGGTAATGGCGTTTGACCAGGGCATCCAGCAGATCCTGAATATCACTTTCGCTCAGCGACATCACCGGCTCACGATTGGTTTTCTGATTGCAGGCGGTCACCACCGCATTGACCGACAGCGGATACTGCTCAGGCGTGGTTACCTGTTTTTCCAGCAGACACCCGATGACGCGCGCTTCGTGTGCGGTTAACTGATATTTCATGCTCTCTCCTCAGCGACCCGGAGTCCAGTCCGGTGTCGTCAACGCCGTCAGTACATGGTCACGCCACTGCCCGTCAATCAGCAGATAATTTTTGGCGTACCCCTCTTTTTCAAAGCCAAGACGAGCCAGTAAATCGCCGCTACGTTGATTATGCGGCATGTAGTTGGCCATGATGCGATGGATATGCTGCGTGCGCTGCATATAGCGAATCGCCGCGGTCAGGGCCTCAAACATCAGCCCCTGGCCTTGCCACTTCTCGCCAATGGAATAGCCGAGGTAGCAGGCATGAAACGACCCGCGAACCACATTGGAAAAATTTGCCACGCCGATAATCTCTTTCTCTTCCGGATCGAGCAGCGCAAAATAGAATGCCGAGCCCTGTTTATGAAACTCGGAAATCATCGATAAACGCGCCTGCCAGCCAGAGGGGTAGCAGTGGCTGTCATCGCGCACTGGCTCCCAGGGTTTTAAGAACCCTTTATTCTCCGCGTAATAATCGGCCAGACGCCAGGCGTCACGATCGTATACCAGCCGCACCACCAGCCTGTCCGTCGTCAAACGCACCTTAGGTACGTTACTGCGATAGCCAAACATTCCCTTCTCCTGTTCCCCTGACTGATTACCCTGCTCCTTTCACTATACCTGTCCTGAACGGTTGTGTGAAAACAGCAACATACCATTTTCTGCACCATCTCCCTTTTTCGATGAATAGACTCTATCGATCTTGCTTTTTGATAAAAAAATATTGTCGCAATGATGCTGGGAAAGTCAGCATCTTCCCCGCACACTATCCGGGTAACTCTTTATTTTCCCTGGAGGGGAAATGTCCCGCGTATCGCAGGCAAGGAGCCTGGGTAAATATTTCCTGTTGGTCGACAACATGCTGGTGGTTCTGGGCTTTTTTGTCGTCTTCCCGCTAATTTCTATTCGCTTTGTTGACCAGATGGGCTGGGCGGCGCTGATGGTCGGGATTGCGCTCGGCCTGCGCCAGCTGGTACAGCAAGGATTAGGCATTTTTGGCGGCGCGGTCGCCGATCGCTTTGGCGCCAAGCCGATGATCGTCACCGGCATGCTCATGCGCGCGGGCGGTTTCGCGGCGATGGCCGTGGCCCATGAACCGTGGGTTCTGTGGCTCTCCTGCATTCTCTCCGGGCTCGGCGGCACCCTGTTCGATCCGCCGCGCGCCGCGCTGGTGGTCAAGCTGGTGCGTCCGCATCAGCGCGGGCGATTCTTTTCGATTCTGATGATGCAGGACAGCGCCGGGGCGGTGATTGGCGCCCTGCTCGGCAGCTGGCTGCTGCAATACGACTTCCGCCTGGTCTGCAGCGTGGGCGCGGCGTTGTTTGTCGCCTGCGCCGCGTTCAACGCCTGGTATCTCCCGGCGTGGAAGCTTTCCACCGTGAAAACACCGGTGCGGGAAGGCCTGGGCCGGGTGCTGCGCGACAAGCGCTTTGTCACCTACGTTCTGACGCTCACCGGCTACTATATGCTGGCCGTCCAGGTGATGCTCATGCTGCCCATTATGGTTAACGACATCGCCGGTTCACCGACCGCGGTAAAATGGATGTATGCCATTGAAGCCGCTATATCGTTAACCCTGCTCTATCCCATTGCCCGCTGGAGCGAACAGCGATTTCGCCTGGAGCATCGGCTGATGGCCGGGTTACTGGTGATGACCCTCGCCATGTTGCCTATTGGCTTGACCAGCAATTTACAGCAGCTGTTTACCCTGATTTGTATCTTCTATATTGGATCGATCGTTGCGGAACCGGCGCGGGAAACCCTGGGAGCCTCTTTAGCCGATGCCCGGGCGCGCGGCAGCTATATGGGCTTCAGTCGGCTGGGGCTGGCCTTTGGCGGCGCATTTGGCTACGCCGGCGGCGGATGGTTGTTCGATGCGGGTAAAGCGCTGAATCAGCCCGAACTGCCGTGGCTGATGCTGGGTGTTATCGGCCTGTTTACCTTCATTGCTCTGTGGTGGCAGTTCAGCCAGAAGCGGTCGACGTCCGGCATGCTGGAGCCACGTACCTGACCAGAGATTTAAGGTAAGGCCTGTTTTCAGCATTTTCCGCTAGTGCGTCGAATGCTGGCAGGCCATACTGCTTTATGTCAGGATAAGTCCTGGCATGACCGTTAAGGAATCTAATGAAAAAGATGTTTATCGTGGCCGCGCTCATTGTCAGCGGCCTTCTGAGCGGCTGTAACCAGCTCACACAGTATTCAGTTAGCGAGCAGGAAATTAACCAGGCGCTACAGAAACGTAACCATTTCGCCAAAGATATCGGCCTGCCGGGCGTGGCGGATGCCCATATTGAGTTACACGATCTGACCAGTGCGATTGGCCGTGAAGAGCCGAATAAAGTGACGCTGAGCGGCATTGCCAACCTGGATCTGAACTCGTTATTCGGCAATCAGAAAGCCACCATCGACCTGAAGCTCAAGGCGCTGCCGGTCTTTAATAAAGAGAAAGGCGCGATCTTCCTGCAGGAGATGGAAGTGGTTGATGCGAAAGTGTCGCCTGAGAAACTGCAGTCCGTCGTACAGACCCTGATTCCCTATCTGAATCAGTCTCTGCGTAGCTATTTTAACCAGCAGCCGGCCTACGTTCTGCGCGAAGATGCCAGCACCGGCGAAGCGCTGGCGAAAAAATACGCAAAAGGCATCGAGGTGAAACCGGGCGAAATTATCATCCCGTTCACCAATTAATACGACGGGCGCTGCCGCGCCCGTTTTTTTACGGAAATTGATGCAAAGGAAAACGTTTACGCTTATCCTTAGTGCCCGGCAAAAACAGCCCTGATGACTGACCCTATTAGCCGGAGCTTTCCATGACAGCACAATCCCAGGTATTGAAAATCCGCCGCCCTGACGACTGGCATATCCATCTCCGCGATGACGATATGCTGAAGACCGTCGTGCCTTACACCAGTGAATTTTATGGCCGGGCGATCGTGATGCCGAATCTGGTGCCGCCTGTCACCACCGTTGAAGCTGCGATAGCCTATCGCCAGCGTATCCTTGACGCCGTTCCCGCCGGGCACGACTTTACGCCGTTGATGACCTGCTACCTGACCGATACGCTCGACCCGGCGGAGCTGGAGCGTGGATTCCACGCTGGCGTATTCACCGCAGCCAAACTCTATCCGGCCAATGCCACCACCAACTCCAGCCACGGCGTCACCAGCATCGATGCCATCATGCCGGTGCTGGAGCGCATGGAAAAGCTGGGCATGCCGCTGCTGGTTCACGGTGAAGTCACCCACGCCGAGATTGACATCTTCGATCGCGAAGCGCGCTTTATCGAAACGGTAATGGAGCCGCTGCGTCAGCGTTTACCGGGCCTGAAAGTGGTGTTCGAACATATCACCACCAAAGATGCCGCCGAATACGTTCGCGACGGTAACGAACTGCTGGCCGCGACCATTACGCCTCAGCATCTGATGTTTAACCGTAATCACATGCTGGTTGGCGGCGTGCGTCCCCATCTTTACTGTCTGCCGATTCTGAAGCGCAATATCCACCAGCAGGCGCTGCGTGAGCTGGTTGCCAGCGGCTTTAGCCGCGCGTTTCTGGGAACCGACTCCGCTCCGCACGCCCGCCATCGTAAAGAGGCCAGCTGCGGATGCGCCGGTTGCTTTAACGCGCCGACCGCGCTGGGCAGCTATGCGACGGTATTTGAAGAGATGAATGCCCTGCAGCACTTCGAAGCGTTTTGTTCACTCAACGGCCCGCGCTTCTACGGCCTGCCGGTGAATGATACCTTTGTTGAGCTGGTGCGCGAAGAGAGCACCGTCGTTGAAAGCATCGCCCTGCCGGACGACACCCTGGTGCCTTTCCTTGCCGGTGAAACCCTGCGCTGGACGATGAAAAAATAAAAGCGCTGCCCCTTGTTGTAAACGCAAACTGAATACTGTATAAATAACCAGTATATTACACAGGGGGCAATCATGCGCATCGAAGTGTCTATCGCCAAATCTACAGCCTTACCACACGGCGCCTTAGAAGCGCTAAATAATGAACTCTCCCGACGCATTGAACAGCAGTTCCCGGCTCTTCCAAGCCAGGTAACCGTACGCTTTGCCGCCAATAACAATTTGTCCGTCATTGGCGGCCTGAAAGAAGATAAAGACCGGATAAGCGAAATCCTGCAAGAAACCTGGGAAAGCGCTGATGACTGGTTTGTCCATGACGCATCCTGACGCCTCTCTGGCAGCATGCCGCAGCAGAATGGCACGGGCTCTGAACAAACAGAGCAGGCCAGTCTGAAGCAAAAGCTGCCGGAACATCGCGTCAGGCACAGCAAATTCAATTTGCTCCCTCATTGTGCTTTTTTTGCCGGGTCGCCCCGGCTTTTTTATCCCCGTTGCAATCTCAGACTTTTCTTTTTCCTCCTGATTATTTCCTTTAAAAATAACGATGCACGGCACTAAATTTGCGCAAAAAAGCACCAAACAGATGAAAGCTCGCCCTGTTTGATTTAATTTCTCGAGTTTATTCTTAACAGCTGATATAATTAACTTGCTTCAAAAAATATGCATTAAACCTCGAGAATTGTTGTCTTTTAACATATGAATAAGGGGTTATGATGGAAAAGAATAATGAAGTCATCCAGACCCATCCCCTCGTCGGATGGGACATCAGCACCGTTGATAGCTACGATGCAATGATGTTGCGCCTGCACTACCAAAACCCCACTCAAGAAAGCAGTAACGAAGCTGAAATTGGCCAGACGCTCTGGCTAACGACGGAAGTCGCACGTCAATTTATTTCTATCCTGGAAGCAGGTATTGCGAAGATAGAATCAGGTGAATACCAGGCAAACGAGTACCGCAGGCATTAATGATTATGCCGCGATCGATATATGCTAACTAAACAGGCACCTGCGGGTGCCTGATTTATTTTCGGGCTTGTATATGTGCAGGTTGTTAATTACCCTGCTAATAAAGCAAAAAACCGGAACAGACCATGCAATACGACCTCATCATTATCGGCAGCGGCTCCACTGGCGCCGCTGCCGGCTATTATGCCCGCCGGGCTGGACTTAACGTGCTGATGACCGACGCGCACACGCCTCCGCATCAGGAGGGCAGCCATCACGGTAATACGCGTCTTATCCGTCACGCCTACGGTGAAGGAGAGAGATATGTCCCGCTGGTGCTGCGTGCGCAGGCGCTGTGGGATGAGCTTGCAACCCTCAGCGGCGAGGCGGTCTTCGAACGCACCGGGGTGATTAACCTCGGCCCGGCAAACTCGACGTTTCTCAGCAACGTTGCGAACAGCGCCCGCCAGTTCCAACTGAACGTCGAAGAGATGGATGCCCCGGCTATCATGGCCCGCTGGCCTGAGATTCGCGTACCGGATGATTATCGTGGCATATTCGAACCGGCATCCGGGGTTTTACGTAGCGAGCTGGCCATCGAAACCTGGATACGTCTCGCGCGTGAGGCGGGCTGCGCTCAGCTGTTTAATTGCCCGGTTACCGCCATACACCATCACCCGGATGGCGTGACAATCGACACCGCCGATGGCAGCTACAGCGGCAAGAAACTGCTGGTTAGCGCCGGTACATGGGTAACGCGTCTGCTGCCCGACCTGCCAGTCCAGCCCGTACGCAAAATCTTCGCCTGGTTCCAGGCTGATGGACGCTATAGCACTAAAAACCACTTCCCGGCATTTACCGGTGAGCTGCCAAACGGCGACCAGTTCTATGGTTTCCCGGCGGAAGACAATGAACTGAAGATCGGCAAGCACAACGGCGGGCAACTTATCTCCGCGCCGGAAGAACGCACGCCATTTGGCGCGGTGGCCACCGACGGCTCTGAGTCGTTCAGCTTCCTGCGTAACGTGCTGCCCGGTATCGGCGGCTGCCTGCATGGCGCCTCCTGTACCTACGATAATACGGCGGATGAAGACTTTATTATCGACACCCTCCCCGGCCATCCTGAAACGTTGCTGATTAGCGGGTTAAGCGGTCATGGTTTCAAATTCGCCCCGGTGCTGGGAGAAATTGCCACGCAGTTTGCCCAGGGGGAAACCCCCGCCTTCGACCTGACCCCCTTCTCGCTGGCACGCTTTCAGGGTTAGATGGCCGCCGCGCGGTGTTGATTTGAGCAATAAAAAACGGCCTCAGAGGAGGCCGTTCATCACAGAGAGAGTTTATGCGTCGCCTGTACGATTTACTGGTCAACAACGTCCGCGAGCACTTTATGATTTATCTCGCACTGTGGCTGCTGCTGGCGATCGTTGATCTTATCTGGTTATGGTTTTTCTGAGGTCTCAGGGTCCGGGATCCCCAGCTTCGTGTTCAGGCGGCCGCGAGATTTGTTGAAGATCTTATTGCCGTTTTCTCGTCCGGCACGCAGCTGACGCTGCTCCTCTTCCGGCAGCTTATGCTCTTCCATGCACGCCTCGCTACAGCAGCCGGCGAACTTCTCGGCGCAGCTCGGGCACTGGATAAACAGCAGATGGCAGCCGTCATTCAGGCAGTTCGTATGGCTATCACACGGGGTACCGCACTGATGGCAATGGGCAATCACATCATCGGAAATCCGCTCCCCCATCCGCTCGTCAAAGACAAAGTTCTTACCGATAAAGCGTACCGGCAGCCCCTGTTCGCGCGCACGACGGGCATATTCAATAATCCCGCCCTCAATGTGCCAGACCTTACTGAAGCCGTTGTGCTTCATCCAAGCGCTGGCTTTTTCACAACGAATACCGCCGGTGCAGTACATAACGATTTTTTTATCTTTATGTTCCTGCATCATCTCGACCGCTTTCGGCAGCTGATCGCGGAACGTGTCCGCCGGGATTTCCAGCGCCTGCTCAAAATGGCCCACTTCATATTCATAGTGGTTACGCATATCGATAAACACCGCATCGGGATCGTCCAGCATCGCATTCACTTCCGCCGCTTTCAGATAATCACCCACGTCTGAGGCATCAAACGTCGGATCATCGATCCCATCCGCCACGATACGATCGCGGACTTTCAGGCGTAGCACCCAGAAGGATTTTCCGTCGTCGTCCAGCGCGATGTTCATCCGCAGGCCATCCAGCGCCGGGTCGAAGGCGTAGAGAAACTCGCGTAGCGCATCGACCTGACTTTCTGGCACGCTGATTTGGGCATTGATCCCTTCGTGGGCCAGATAGATACGACCAAACACGTTTAATTTGGTGAGGGCAATCCACAATGCATCGCGCGTGGCTTTTGGATCCACGATGGTGAAATATTTATAAAACGAGATCGTTGTACGCGGTTCGCTCTCAGCTAACATCTGCGCTTTTAACGTCTCATTTGAAATGCGGTTATGTAACACTGGCATGGTGTACCTGCTCGACATAGGAAATGAGGTAAATAAACGGCCGGCATCATATAGCAAACGACGTTAATTTACATCCCCACATTTTGCGCTACATTCATTTCACTCCCGTTCGTTCGCGTTTAACAATAAATGCCACCTGGGACAGCCGTTTTGGCTGAAGCATGAAAAAATGCGATAATAGAATGAGTTGCTTATTTAAACAGGTATGAGATGACCCATTTACCTAAATTTTCCGCGGCGCTGCTGCATCCGCGTTACTGGCTGCTTTGGCTAGGTATTGGCCTGCTGTGGCTGGTTGTTCAGCTTCCCTATCCGTTGATTTACCGCCTTGGCAATGCGATTGGCCGCCTGGCAATGCGCTTTATGAAACGCCGCGCCAAAATCGCTTACCGTAACCTGGAGCTGTGCTTCCCGGACAAAAGCGAAGAAGAGCGCCATCAGATGGTGGTGCAAAACTTCGAATCGGTGGGGATGGGGTTAATGGAGACCGGGATGGCCTGGTTCTGGCCGACCCGGCGTATTGCGCGCTGGACCGACTCCATCGGCGTTGAGCATATCCGGGACGTTCAGGCGCAACAGCGCGGCATTCTGCTGATCGGCATTCACTTCCTCACGCTGGAAATGGGGGCGCGGATGTTTGGTATCAACGAACCCGGCATCGGCGTCTACCGTCCAAATGACAATCCGGTCATTGACTGGCTGCAAACCTGGGGCCGGCTGCGCTCGAATAAAGACATGATCGACCGTAAAGATCTGAAAGGGATGATTCGCGCGCTGAAAAAAGGCGAAGTGATCTGGTATGCGCCGGACCACGACTACGGCCCGACCGCCAGCGTATTCGTGCCGCTCTTTGCCGTCGACCAGGCGGCAACGACGTCGGGGACCTGGATGCTGGCAAAGATGTCGAAAGCCTGCATTGTTCCGTTCGTTCCGCGGCGTAAACCCGACGGTAAAGGTTATGAGCTGATTATTCTGCCGCCGGAATGCGATCCGCCGCTTGATGATGCGGAAACGACCGCGGCCTGGATGAACCGCATCGTCGAGAAATGCATCCTGATGGCGCCGGAGCAATATATGTGGCTGCACCGCCGCTTTAAGACCCGCCCGCCCGGCGTACCTTCACGCTATTAAGTGTGCTTCCTCCGGCAGCCCGATGCTGGCCGGAGGCACTTTCCGCTTTAGCATTAAGCGCTCTCCTCCATTGCGATGATCGTTACTCAGGCGCATAATTAGCAGGCTCATCTTTTGTTTTTGTCCTGCATCGCAGGCCAATGGAAGCCTATGTCGTCTGCAGATAGTCCGATTAACTGGAAACGAAATCTCACGGTCACCTGGCTCGGCTGTTTTTTGACCGGTGCCGCTTTTAGCCTGGTTATGCCCTTTCTCCCGCTCTACGTCGAGCAGCTTGGCGTGACGGGCCACAGTGCCCTGAATATGTGGTCAGGACTGGTATTCAGCATTACCTTCTTGTTCTCCGCCGTTGCCTCTCCCTTCTGGGGCGGCCTGGCCGATCGCAAAGGGCGCAAAATTATGCTGCTGCGCTCCGCGCTGGGGATGGCTATCGTCATGATGTTGATGGGGCTGGCGCAAAACATCTGGCAGTTTCTGGTACTGCGGGCCTTGCTGGGGCTGTTGGGTGGTTTTATTCCCAATGCGAATGCCCTGATCGCCACCCAGATCCCGCGCCAGAAGAGCGGCTGGGCGCTGGGTACGCTATCTACCGGCGCCGTGAGCGGCGCGCTGCTTGGCCCGCTGGCGGGCGGCTTTCTTGCCGACCATTGGGGACTGCGCACCGTCTTCTTTCTGACCGCCAGCGTCCTGCTCGTCTGTTTTATCCTGACGCTGTTTTTCATTCGCGAGCAGTTCGTCCCGGTCGCGAAGAAAGAGATGCTTAATGCAAGGGATGTCTTTTCGTCCCTGAAAAGCCCAAAGCTGGTCTTGAGTCTGTTTGTCACCACGATGATTATTCAGGTCGCCACCGGCTCAATCGCCCCTATCCTGACCCTCTACGTTCGGGAGCTGGCCGGAGACGTCGGAAATATCGCCTTTATCAGCGGGATGATAGCCTCCGTTCCGGGCGTCGCGGCGCTGATCAGCGCCCCGCGCCTCGGTAAGCTCGGGGATCGTATCGGGCCGGAAAAAATCCTTATCGTCGCGCTGATGGTCTCCGTTCTGCTGCTGATTCCAATGTCATTCGTCCAGACGCCGCTGCAGCTGGCTATTTTACGCTTTCTGCTGGGTGCCGCCGACGGCGCGCTGCTGCCGGCCGTCCAGACGCTGCTGGTGTACAACTCAACCAGCCAGGTGGCCGGGCGCATTTTTAGCTATAACCAGTCATTTCGCGATATCGGCAACGTCACCGGCCCATTGATCGGCGCAGCGGTATCTGCCAGCTATGGTTTCCGGGCGGTCTTTTTTGTCACCGCAACGGTCGTCCTGTTCAACGCTATCTATTCCACCCTCAGCTTGCGGCGTCCTTCCGGTGATGAACCCGCGCAGAACGCGGACTCGGGCGGTCGTTCGGTAAATTAAGTTCAACAGCGTCGCCTTCCCCTTGACGCAACGCTCACCGCCTTCTATAGATTGAATCGTGTCCATTTTTCATTCTTCTTAGGGGGTTATCTATGCCAAAGGATTCGATTTTCTATGCCACGCTCGAAGAAGCTATCGATGCGGCCCGCGAAGAGTTCCTGGTCAATAATCCGGATAGCGACGAGGAGAGTGCCAACGTTGAGCAGCTGAATATCCAAAAGTACGTTCTGCAGGATGGCGATATCGCCTGGCAGGCCGAATTTTTTGCCGACGAAGATGAAGAAGGCGAATGCCTGCCGATGTTAAGCGGCGAAGCGGCACAGAGCGTTTTTGACGGCGACTATGACGAGATAGAGCTGCGTCAGGAGTGGCTGGAAGAGAATACGCTGCATGAGTGGGACGAAGGAGAGTTTCAGCTGGAACCCTCTCTGGATACCGAAGAGGGTCAGACCGCCGCCGATGAGTGGGATGAACGCTGATTAGTTGTACGGACCGTGGCTGGCATCAAGCGGCAACAGCAACGTATCGAACACCAGCGAAAAAGGCAGATCGAGAATGGTGATGTATCGCCATGACGAATCACGCACATCCCACTGCACGCCGGGGTAATACTGATTCCCATGCCCCTGCCCCGGCACCGTGCGGCTAATAATACTGCCGCAGCCGCTGAGCAGCAGCGCCATGGCAATAACCAGTAAAATTCTCATCTGCTACCTCAATGCTCAGATAAAAAAATACCGGCAATATTGCCGGTATTTTCCTTCACATACCGCTTATTTCGTTTTCAACGCCAGCGGGTTGAGCGTCACCTGCTGATAGGCGCTCACCCACGAAGAGTATTTCTCCGGCGCGGCCCACACACGATAGTGCAAACGTGACAAGGTGACCGGGTCGCTCAACAGCACCAGACGACGGTCGCGATTGAGTTTGTCGGGCGTCTCGTTCAGCGCCTGTTCAACGTGACGTTCGCGGGCGATATCCAGAATGTGACCATGGCGGTGACGTGCCGTCGCCATTGCCGTCGCCAGCGCGTTGAAGGACGGGTTAAACACGGCGTGCATAAACCCATCGTCCAGGGAACGCTGACGGTTCAGGGTCAGATATGCATCGGTATCCTTCAGCACCTGCGGCGGGGAATACTCTTCCGGGATCAGGAACAGCTTCCAGCGTTTGGTACGCAGGCCCACGGTGGCCCGACTGGAAATCACCGACACGAACGGCGACAGGATCAGCGAGAAGACGATCGGCGCCAGCCAGAACAGGAAACGCAGATCCAGCCACGCCATACCGACCGCCCACACCAGCCCCAGCAGCAGCTGCGAACCGTGGCGCATAAAGGCTTCACCCCATGGGGTGGAGTCATCATCACGCTGCGGAGAATTCCATACCACTTCCCAACCGAGGAACGCACTGACCACAAACACGGTATGGAACAGCATACGCACCGGCGCCAGCAGTACCGAGAACAGCACTTCCAGCAGCAAAGAGAGCGTCACGCGAATGAAGCCGCCGTACTCTTTTGAACCTTTGCACCACACCAGAATAATGCTCAACAATTTCGGCAGGAACAGCAGCACCATCGTCGAGGCGAACAGCGCAATCGCCAGCTCCGGACGCCACTGCGGCCAGACCGGGAACAGCTGCCGCGGCTGCAGGAAGTACTGTGGCTCAGTCAGCGCATGCACGACCTGTAGCGCGGTCGACAGGGCGAGGAACATGAACCACAGCGGCGCCGACAGGTAGGACATGACGCCGGTCAGGAACACCGCCCGGTGCACCGGGTGCATGCCTTTGACCAGGAACAGACGGAAGTTCATCAGGTTACCGTGGCACCAGCGGCGGTCACGCTTCAGTTCATCCAGCAGGTTCGGCGGCAGTTCTTCATAAGAGCCCGGCAGATCGTAGGCAATCCACACCCCCCAGCCGGCACGACGCATCAGCGCCGCTTCCACGAAGTCGTGCGACAGAATCGACCCGGCAAATGAACCTTCTCCCGGCAGCGGCGCCAGCGCGCAGTGCTCGATAAACGGCTTCACGCGGATAATGGCGTTATGGCCCCAGTAGTGTGATTCACCAAGCTGCCAGAAGTGCAGGCCGGCGGTGAACAGCGGACCGTAAACGCGGGTCGCAAACTGCTGGCAACGGGCATACAGGGTGTCCATACCAGAAGCGCGCGGCGAGGACTGAATGATCCCGGCATTCGGGTTCGCCTCCATCAGACGCACCAGCCCGGTCAGACATTCACCGGTCATCACCGAGTCAGCATCCAGCACCACCATATAGCTATACTGGCTGCCCCAGCGACGGCAGAAGTCATCGATGTTACCGCTCTTACGCTTCACACGACGACGACGACGGCGATAGAAAATCTGCCCCTCGCCCTGCACTTCCGCAATCAGCTCCATCCACGCTTTCTGCTCGGCAACGCAAATATCCGGATTGTAGCTGTCACTCAGGATATACACGTCGAAGTGCTGCTGTTGCCCTGTCGCCTTCACCGACTCCCAGGTGGCACGCAGGCCGGCGAATACGCGATCGACGTCTTCGTTGCAGATCGGCATGATCAGCGCCGTACGGTGTTCTGGGTTCAGCGGTTCATCGCCGACGGTTGACGCGGAGATACTGTACTTATCGCGCCCCATCAGCAGCTGCAGGAAGCCCATCAGCGCGGTCCAGAAACCGGCGGAAACCCAACAGAAAAGGACCGCGAAAAGGATCAGGATCCCGGTTTGCAGCATGTACGGCAGCAGCTGCATGAAGGAAATCCACAGATTCTGCCCGACCATGTCAGCCGGATTGATGAGCGCCCATCCCTGATACGGCAGGATGGTTTTCATGTACCAGGTTGCGACAACGGTCTGCGCCAGCGTCAGCAGCAGCAGGATGTAACGACGGATGGTCCCGACGGTACGCCACTTCTGCTCGCTCTCCTGCTCTTCTTTGGTCAGGCGAGAAAGATAGCGCGGGGTGACATCACGTCCCCGTAGCCGATCCCAGAAACGCCCAACCGGGTTGGTGCGCCACGGGTCCGGGAACATTGAGGAGCGTTTTGCTTTCGGCATTGCGTTGAGCTGAGTACGCCCTTCATCATCTTTTATCAGCTGGTTACCGGCCAGGGAGTCTGGCCAGCTATGTTCCAGTCGTGATTTCACGGAACCCAGCGGGGAATCGTCTTCACGAACAAAAGCATGATGATCGGCGTCCAGCGCTTCATGTACGGCCTGCAGGCTTGTATCAGGCAGCGCGGCTTTTTCAGCCTCAGACAGCGGCAACGCGTCAATGTACTTCGTTATCTTATTCATTGGCAGGCAGCTGATAGCTCCAGGTTTCACTCAGCGTCTGATCAGCATTGACCAGCGCAGCGCGCATTTCCGTGGTTTTCTTCGGATCTTTTACCTTCACACGCAGAACCATACGCCAGCCCTTAGTGACCGGGTTATAACGCACGGTATTCTCAACAATTTCTGCGTTATCGCCGATGCTCGCCTGCGCCGTTACCGGCGTATCTGACGGCATTTTTTTCATTTCAGCGCCGGTGAAGTCAACGATAAAGGCAATGGTGCCATCCGGCTGACGAATCAGGTTCGACTGCTTCACATCCCCGGTAGAACGGCGGGTCTGCATCACATAGGCGTTATCCGGCGCGTGCAGTTTGTCTTCATCGCGGCTGAAGGTAATCGAGTATTTGAAGTTCATCTCTTTACCCGGTTCCGGCAGCTGATCCGGCGTCCAGTAGGTCACGATGTTATCGTTGGTTTCGTCATTGGTCGGGATTTCAACCAGTTCGATTTTCCCTTTACCCCAGTCGCCCTTCGGCGTGATCCAGGCGCTCGGGCGCAGATCGTAACGGTCGTCGAGGTCCTCAAAGCGCGAGAACTGACGGCCGCGCTGCAGCAGGCCGAAGCCCTGCGGATTTTCCATCGCATAGCTGCTGACGGCCAGATGCTTCGGATTGTTCAGCGGACGCCAGATCCACTCGCCGTTACCGGCAAGAATCGACAGGCCGTTAGAATCATGCAGCGCCGGACGATAGTTGGTCGCCGGAGAGGGTTGATTCGGCCCGAACAGGAACATGCTGGTCAGCGGTGCAACGCCTAGTTTGCCGACTTTGTCACGCAGGTACACTTTAGACTGCACATCAACGACGGTATCGCGGCCCGGCATAATCACAAAACGGTAGGCGCCGGTCGCACGTGGGGAGTCAAGCAGTGCATAAATAGTCAAACGCTTGTCCGTGGCTTTTGGATGCTCAATCCAGAACTCACGAAAACGAGGGAATTCTTCGCCGGAAGGCAGCGCGGTATCGATAGCCAGGCCGCGCGCGGAAAGCCCGTACACCTGGCCCTGACCCAGAACACGGAAGTAGCTGGCGCCGAGCATGCTGACGATTTCGTCGTTCTTATCTTTGCTGTTGATCGGGTACAGTACTTTGAAACCGGCGAAGCCCAGGTCTTTCACCGTATCTTTATCATGCTGGACGCTGCCAAAATTAAAGTAATCCGGATTATATTTAATCTTACGCACGCTGCTTGCCGTCACTTCGTTAATGGTGACCGGCGTGTCGAAGTACATACCCTGATGATAAAATTCAAGTTTGAATGGGGTTTTCTGATTGTTCCAGTAAGCCTTATCGTGATTAAACTGGATTTGCTGGTAGTCCGCGTATTTCATGTCGCGGAAAGCGGAGGGCAAGTTGCTCTTCGGCGCTTCATAGCCTTTCCCGGCTAACGCTTTGGCCTGTTTTGCAACGTCATCAATGCTAAACGCCCATGCAGATGAAGTACACAGGGACAACATTACGGCTGCGCTTAACCAGCGCATTTTCATCATCTGTGGTTTAAGTTTCATATAAGTAAGCACTTCCCCCTTTGTGTGCTTAAATCGATCCGATCTATTTTAATGGTAATTCAGGCAATCCGACAACATAATCCCTGCTTTGTTCACCTTAGCGGCGCAGGTAATAGGCAGTTAACTGCCACATTTGTACTTTACGTACTTATCCTGGAGACAGGTATCCAGAGTTGATGTAGGGTTGCTGAGAATTTAAACGTTATCACGTTGAGTGATAAGACGAATTGTCCGAGAATGTAGTGATATTGTATGAATAATACGCCAGTACAACGTGAATATTTCTTCGATAGCATCCGCGCCTGGCTGATGCTACTGGGGATCCCTTTTCATATATCACTGATCTATTCCAGCCACAGCTGGCATGTGAATAGCCTCGAGCCCTCCTGGTGGCTGACGCTGTTTAACGATTTTATCCATGCTTTTCGCATGCAGGTCTTCTTTGTCATTTCTGGCTACTTTTCCTACATGCTTTTTTTACGTTATCCGCTGAAGAAGTGGTGGAAAGTGCGCGTTGAGCGTGTCGGCATTCCGATGCTGACCGCCATTCCTCTGCTGACGCTGCCGCAGTTCATCATGCTGCAGTACGTTAACGGCAAGGCCGAAAACTGGCACACCCTCTCGGGTTACGACAAATTCAATACTCTGGCGTGGGAACTGGTTTCTCACCTGTGGTTTTTACTGGTGCTGGTGGTCCTGACCTCTCTGGGAGTCGTGCTGTTTCGCTGGCTGACCGGCCGCCGCTCAGCCAGGGCATCGACCTTTGGTGACACCGTCACATTAGCTCAGCTGTCGATGATTTTTCTGGCGCTCGGCGTGCTTTACGCGGTGATCCGCCGCTCGCTGTTTGTCCTTTACGCCCCCTTGCTCAGCAACGGCCTGTTTAATTTCATCGTGATGCAGACTCTGTTTTACCTGCCCTTCTTCATTCTTGGTGCCCAGGTATTTATCAATCCGCGCTTAAAAACGATGTTTACCACTCCGTCGCCATGGTGCTTCGTCGGCGCGCTGCTAGGCTTTATCGCCTATCGCCTGAATCAGCAATATGGTTCCGGTGATGGCTGGATGTATGAAACCGAATCGGTCATTACCATGGTTCTGGGTCTGTGGATGGTGAACGTGGTCTTTTCTCTCGGCCACCGTCTGCTGAACTTTCAGTCGGCGCGGGTGACCTATTTTGTTAATGCTTCGCTGTTCATTTATCTGGTGCACCACCCGCTGACCCTGCTTTATGGCGCATGGCTGGCGCCGGCGATCAAATCCAACGCGCTTGGGTTTATTGCTGGCTTAGTCTTCGTGGTCGGTATTGCGCTGGTGCTGTATGAAATTCATCTGCGCATTCCTCTGCTACGCTTTCTCTTTTCGGGAAAATTCCAGCCGAAAGCAGCTAAGACTCAAGTGTCCGCTGGCTGATCGCCCGCCCGCTCGCCCGCAGATGTCAGGCGGCGGGTGGTCGGGGCCCCCGACTTTCACTCACCTCGCTGCGGCTCAAGCAAGCGCCGGTAAATGTCCGCGGTCTCCTCATCGAAACAGACAAAGCAGACGCGCTCTAAAGGATTGTAACGCGTCAGAAAGGTGCTGACCGTCTGCACGGCAATTTCTGCCGCCGCCTGCTTAGGATATCCATATACGCCGGTACTGATGGCCGGGAAGGCAATCGATCGATAGCTGTTCGCTGACGCCAGCTGCAGGCTGTTTCGATACGCGTCAGCAAGCAGTTCAGCCTCCTGATGCCCGCCACCGTGCCAGACGGGCCCGACGGCATGGATCACCGCGCTGGCCGGCAGCTGACCCGCGGTAGTAATCACCGCATGACCCGGAGGGCACTCGCCTTGTTGTTGCCGGACGACCTGACACGCGGCAAGGAGCTCCGGCCCGGCTGCATGATGGATTGCGCCATCCACGCCCCCGCCGCCTAGCAGCGAGGGATTGGCGGCATTGACGATAACATCGACGTCAAGCGTAGTGATGTCGCCGAGAATAACCTCAGGTTTAACAGTCATTTCGCCTCCTGTCGGCAAACGTCTTTACATAAAGCACAGAGGGTAATATGGCACGATAGCCCGCCCGACGAAAGTCCGGGAAACTTGCGGCGGCTATAACCCGTCTGGAGGATAGCAAGGCTATGTTGCGGGTTAATATTCTTTCACGTTACGGTTGCGTGGCGGGGGCTACCCCGTGAGTCGAGTCGACGGCCGCAAGTCTGAACAGCCCGACCAGCGCCAGCAGAAAGAAAAACAGGACCTGAGGTCCTGTTTCTTGTGCGGGTGACATCAGCTTATGCCTGGTCGGGCGTTTCGTTCACTAATGTGGATTTGTTTTTCCGCGCACGCGCGGCCAGCCATAGCCCACAATTTTTCATCGCGTAACCAAACACCAGCCCTAGCGCCAGAGAAGGTACCACCAGCCGCCAGTTCCCGTCGCCGGCAAATGTGGCGCAGGCGCCAATAAAAGTGCCGGGGACAAAAGAGAGCAGCAGCTGACGAGCCTGAATACACATCAGGAAGGCCACGCCCCCGGTCATCATATAGCCAAGGATTTCCAGATGCGGCGCCAGCGCACTGCCGTAAATAATGACCAGCGCCCACACCACACCGCTCATTACCGTACAGGTTGAGATCAGCAACCCTTTTAGCCCGCCCTGCGGGCAAGCGAAATAGGCCGTGCAGCCCAGGAAGCCCGCCCAGCTCAGCAGACCAAGCGCGACCGCCACCCATCCCCAGATTCCGGAGAGAATGCCTGTCGTTATTGCGATTGCGAAGAGTATGTTCATGACGCGTATCATAGCAGATACGCGTCCGCCAAATGAGATCTGAAGCACGTTATATGCAAGCTCATACTTTCCATTGCAATAAAAACGTGACAAATATCACATTTACTCTTCCGATTCTTCCTGCAGTTCATCCCACATGGCGGAGAGCGCTTCCCGCGTCAGGGGCGCCATCGTCCGCCAGAAAGGTGTCCCGGCATGCGCCTCGACTTTGCCGAGGAAAACCCCGCACCACGGCAAAATGTAGTCAGCAAACAGCGTTTCCAGCGTTTCGCTTTCATCTTCCGTAGCATGATCTTCAAGCCACGAGGCCGCCAGCAGCAGTGACCCAATGTGGTCGGCCTGACCTTCTCCGGTCGGGATCCCGTGTTCGCTGAAGAAACCGCGAACTTCAGCTTCGCTTGCCCCTTCAACCCACGCGCTACGATAAGGAGGAACGCTGCACTCTTCACCGACAAACAGCGCATTGTAATCGGCGGCCAGCGGTTGCACGTCGCAGCTTTTTTGCAGACGTTCCAGCAGCTCATCCTGCTCCAGCGGCCAGCTCGCCGCCAGCTTCCCTTCACGGATCAGGGTAAACAGCGGCACCAGCAGCGGATCCTGCGGCTGACGGTAGTACAAAGAACCCAGCACGCGGCAGAGGATTGAAAACTCGTTCATTCAATTTTTCCAGTTATTCATATTAAAGATCGGCAAATTCAGGGATCGCCGGCATCCCGCGAGACTCAAGGAAATTCAACAGCCGACGCGGGGACACGTTAAGGATCCGCTCTTCGGGGAAGTTCACATCATCGAGGATCTTACGACACTCTTTGAACTCGCCGAGCGTAAATGCGGTATGCGAATCCGATCCCAGCGCGACCCAACCTCCGGCATCGCGCACGGCGGCGGCAACCGCCCGGCAGTTATCTTCGCTGCCCACACGCGACGAGACGAAGGATGAGTTGTTGATTTCCAGCGCCACCTGGTATTTTGCCGCCGCGGCGGCTATCGCCGGAATATCGACGGGGTATTTCGGATTACCCGGATGGCTAATAATATGTACCGCGCCGCTCGCCATAGTGGCGATCATCGCTTCAGTATGGGTGGCTTTATCCTGCGGCGGGAAAACCGGCTCATGGAAGCCCGCAATGAACAGGTCCAGCGAGGTCAGCATCGGCCCGGTGCAGTCAATTTCGCCGAGGGTGTTTTTTATGTTGGCTTCAATACCCCGTAAAATGCCGACGCCGTCGACCATCCGCGGCCAGATGCGCATATTGACGAAATGCCAGTAGTGCGGAGCATCGGCCATATCCGGACCATGATCGGTTATGGCAAAAAGTTTGATCCCCTTACGCTTTGCTTCAGCAATATAATCGTGCAGGGTACTGTAGGCGTGGGTACTGGCGACGGTATGCATGTGCAGGTCAACAGGATACATCACAATCTCCTTCTCTGTTTGTGGCAAGAATAGCAGGAATCAGGACGCATGATTAGCAAAACCCCGCCACAGCGGGGTTTCTCTTAGTATCCGCGCTGACGATCGACCTGCCCGTTCACCGCCTCCCCACGCTCCAGGCGGCCAATGGTGCTGGCAATATAGGTGATCGCTTCCAGCGGACGGGTGACTGCGGCGACATGTGGCGTCATCGCCACCCGAGGATGCGCCCACAGCGGACTTTCCGCCGGTAATGGCTCGCGGCTAAAGACATCCAGCATCGCGCCTTTAAGCTTACCGCTATTCAGTGCCGCCAGCAGATCCGCTTCGACCACGTGAACGCCACGTGCCAGATTGAGAACATAGCTGTTATCCGGAAGCTGCGCCAACAGTCGCTGATTAATAATGCCGACGGTTTCCGCCGTGTTTGGCAGCAGGTTGATCAGTACCCGCGTCGCGCCGAGGAAGTCGCCCAGCTCCTCCTGACCGGCAAAGCTTTGCACCTGAGGCCAGGATTTACGACTACGGCTCCAGCTCCGCAGCGGAAATCCCCATACCTGAAGCGCTTCCGCCACTTTCGAACCAAGCACGCCCGCGCCCATTATCCCGATAGTGAACTCTTCGCGACGATAATCCTCCAGCGGCTGCCAGCGGGCCTGCTGTTTTAATGCCTGGTAGTCGTCGAAGCGACGGAACCAGTGCAGCACCTGGCTCACCGCATACTCTTGCATCTGCTGACCCATTCCGGTGTCTTCGAGGCGAAAGAGTGGAATCGACATCGGCAGCATTTCCGGGTGTTCACGGAGTTTACTCAGAATTGAATCGACGCCAGCGCCGAGGGCAAAAACGGCTTTTAAGTCCCGTCCCTGAAGCATTTCCACCGGCGGATGCCAGACCAGCGCATAGTCCGCATGCTGAGTATCGCCGGATTTCCATTCGCGTACGCGCGCGCCCGGCAGCTGTTTTTCCAGCTCAGCAACCCAGTAAGCGGTATCAAATGTCGGGTGATAAAAGATTATGTCCATCATGGCTCCTGATCGCGGGCGCTGGTTGCAGGTTGACCCTGGCGCCGTATTTTACTTATTGTTTTCTATTGGATTGCCAGCATAGCAAATTTCATTTTTCTATCGAATAAAAAGAGGGTGGCGACAAAAAAATCGATTGTCGCGCATTTAAAAAGCAAGTTGCGCGAAGTTTGTCTAAACGCGCTGTTTTTTGAAAAAGTTGATTGACGAGAGATACGTATTTCCCTAAATTAGCGCCCGTTGCCCACCCAGGGTGAGCAGCAAAACAATATGGTGAGGTGTCCGAGTGGCTGAAGGAGCACGCCTGGAAAGTGTGTATACGGCAACGTATCGGGGGTTCGAATCCCCCCCTCACCGCCATATTTAAAGAAGAGCTCGTACGCAGGTACGGGCTTTTTTTTCGCCTGTGGCACCGCCCCGGGGGGGATGAGAAGCCCAGACCGCGAGCCTGCGAGCGGGCTGCCCGCACAAAAATGCCGGGAGCATTTTTGAACAACGCCTGCGTTGGCCCCGAAGGGGCGAGGCCCAGGGACGGGCCGAGTAACGGTGAGCGAAGCGAATCAATCCTCCCCTCACCGCCATCTTTAAAGAAGAGCTCGTACGCAGGTACGGGCTTTTTTTTCGCCTGTGGCACCGCCCGGGGGGGATGAGAAGCCCCGACCGGGGGTCGACATGCGTGCTTTGCCCGGGATACAGCCCCCTTATCAATCCTCTTCCATCCGCTGGTATTCTTCGCTCAGAAAGTCTACCAGTGCTCTCACCGACGGCAGCAGACCGCGACGAGAGGCAAAAACCGCATGAATGACTTCCCGCTGTGGTTGCCACGCATCCAGTACCACCTCCAGGGTCCCGGCAGCCAGCTGATCGCGCACCATTAAGAGAGGAAGCTGAACCACCCCAACGCCGGCTATCGCCGCTTCACGCAATGCCAGCATGTCCGTCGTAACCATCCGCGGCGTGAAATAGACTTCCGCCTTTGCCCCCTCCGGCCCGCTCAGTTGCCACTTATGCTGATGCTTTCCGGCATCGAGACTCAGTCCCGGCCACGTACTCAGCTGCGATGGCGCCTGTGGCCGCCCCATTCGCGCAATACAAGCCGGGCTGGCGACCAGACGCTGTCCGCGGTCGGCCAGTACCCGCATCACCAGATCGCTATCGTCAAACGGACGCGGGCGCACGCGGATCGCAACATCAATCCCTTCGCCAACAACGTCCACCCGCCGATTGGTAGCCTCCAGCTGCACATTGACGCCCGGGTAACGTAGCATAAACCGCGCCAGCATCGGCCCGACATGGGCATGCAATAAGGTCACCGGGCAGGTGAGTTTAACGCTGCCGCGCGGCTCCGAACGCAGCGTTTCCACCGCCTGCTGCGCCGCCTCGGCCTCTATCAGCATCGCTTTGCAGTGCTGGTAGAAGGTCTGCCCCACTTCGGTGACCACGAACTGCCGGGTCGTGCGATGAATCAGCCGCACACCAAGCCGCTCTTCCAGCTGCGCGATCCGACGGCTTAATTTTGATTTCGGCTGATCGAGCGCCCTGCCCGCCGCGGCGAATCCTTCATGATCGACGACCTGGACAAACCAGGCTAAGTCATTGAGATCGAGCATCCTTCCTCCATTGTTCCATTTTCAGAACAGTATAGGCCAGTTTTGCTATCTACCGGTTTATTGGCCGCAGATCTAATCTTATAGTCATCAGAAATCGCGACACAGGAGAGCACCATGAAACAGATTACAGGCGTCTACACCGCACCGGCCCAACATTGGGTTGGGGATGGCTTTCCGGTTCGCTCACTGTTCTCTTACCAGACTCATGGCGAACCGTTAAGCCCCTTCCTGCTGCTGGACTACGCCGGTCCTCACCACTTCCCGGCGGGAAGCGGCAGACGTGGGGTTGGCGAACATCCGCATCGCGGATTTGAAACCGTCACCATCGTCTATTCCGGTGAAGTTGAACACCGTGACTCGACGGGTAAAGGTGGGGTCATTGGCCCGGGCGATGTGCAGTGGATGACCGCCGGCGCCGGCATTCTGCATGAAGAGTTCCATTCGGCGGAGTTTACCCGCACCGGCGGCGAACTGAAGATGATCCAGCTGTGGGTCAACCTGCCGGCGAAAGACAAAATGACTCATCCGGGCTATCAGAGCATCACCGCGGATGTCATCCCCGATGTCGCCCTGGCGGACGGCGCGGGAAATATCCGGGTTATCGCCGGCAGCTATGACCAGGTGACTGGACCTGCGCACACTTTCTCGCCACTGAACGTCTGGGATATGCAGCTGAATCAGGGCCATGACATCACGCTCCGTCAGCCTGATGGCTGGAGCAGTGCGCTAGTGGTCCTTGAAGGTGAGATTACGGTCAACGGTGCAGAGCAGGCACGTGAAGGGCAACTGGTGGTGTTTAGTCAGCAGGGAGAAGCGATTCATCTTCATGCAACGGCGAATGCCAAAGTGCTGCTGCTAGCCGGTGAACCGTTGCGGGAGCCCATTGTGGGTTACGGTCCGTTTGTGATGAATACCAGGCAGCAGATCGCAGAAGCCGTGCGCGATTTTAACGGCGGACGCTTTGGCCAAATCTGACATCAGTGCCTTCCCGGCCTGCCAGCGTGGCGCTAAAGCAGCGCACGAGGCTGGTGAAGCATCGCAAACAGCTTGATTCTCTGCGTTAAAATCGCTGCCCCGTCGGTTTTCAGCGGGGCAGTGTTCATTGCTTGACCGAACGGTAAAGAAAGAATAAATACTGCTTGACCGTTTTAGTGCAACTCCCTATAGTAGCGCCCCGTTGCCCACCCAAGGTGAGCAGCAAAACAATATGGTGAGGTGTCCGAGTGGCTGAAGGAGCACGCCTGGAAAGTGTGTATACGGCAACGTATCGGGGGTTCGAATCCCCCCTCACCGCCATATTTAAAGAAGAGCTCGTACGCAGGTACGGGCTTTTTTTTCGCCTGTGGCACCGCCCGGGGGATGAGAAACCCCGACCGGGGGTCGACAGCTGGCGCAGCCAGCTGGACAGACCGCGAGCCTGCGAGCGGGCTGCCCGCACAAAAATGCCGGGAGCATTTTTGAACAACGCCTGCGTTGGCCCCGAAGGGGCGAGGCCCAGGGACGGGCCGAGTAACGGTGAGCGAAGCGAATCTATCCCCCCTCACCGCCATATTTAAAGAAGAGCTCGTACGCAGGTACGGGCTTTTTTTCGCATATTGCACCCAGCCGGAGGTATGGCCTTATCGCTCCTCCGCCAACCCCCCGCTCTCTGACCTGACCGCTTTGCGGTGCATCCCTGCCCCGCGAAGCGTCACACGTTTAGAACGCCAGCGACGCCTGAACAAAGAAGGTCCGCGGCTCGCCGACATATTTGCCGTAGTTATTATCCGTTGAACGCGTGTAGTAGCGCTGATCGAAAAGGTTTTTAACCCCGGCGCCCAGTTTCAGATTTGACCACGACGGCCCCATGTCATATTCGCCGCGCATATTCCACACCATATAGCCGGCAATATTACCGTACTGGCCATCATCGCTCTCCTGGGTGATATAACCATTCCCGGCAGCAGAAGACCCCGGAGAATGCTGGCGGGATTGCGAATAGCCATCGACGTTCCACACCCAGTTGCCCGTCGCGTAGCGGGAACCTACCGTCAGCACCTGGCGGGAATAGAAGGGCAGATCTTTACCCGAAAACTCGCCGCTGACGGATACGGCGCGGGTATAGGTATAGGTGGAATAGAGGCTGAGCCCATCCAGGCTGTGCGTCAGTTCGCTGAGATCGTAGTTCAGAGCCAGCTCGACGCCTTGATGTTTGGTGGCGCCCAGCGTGGTCCAGCCGATGGTGTTGTTGATGTACTGCAGCTGATTATCAAAATCAATGTAGAAAGCCGTCAGCTCCGCTTTGAGTAAGGAGTCGTCATAGCGGGTACCGACTTCATAGGTGCGCGCCTTTTCCGGCTGCAGGCCCGGAGCCGGCTGCCCGTGATTCCCTCCGCGGGTGAGCTGGAAATACTGCAAGCTGCCGAAAGAGGTATTGGCATTAGCAAATAGCTTCCAGCTATCGGACAGGTGATACATCACGTTGATCGATGGCAGCGGTTCACTGTACGATTTTTCACGCGCAATATCGGCAAAAGCGTCATTCACATGCGTGCGGATGCTTTCATAACGCAGCCCCGGGGTAATCGTCCAGTTACCAACGTTGACGGCATCATCAATATAAAACGCGTTAGCTTCCGTACCGCCGGAGGTATGCTGATAATAGTTTTCTTTAGAATTCGGGGCAGAGGTCGTGGTCGTCGGATCGTACCAGTTGGACCGATATCCTTTTTCATCCGATGTCTCGTTCAGATAGCGATAGCCAAGGGTGACTTCATGGGCCATATCCCAGAAGCGGAACAGATGCGAATAGGTTGGTTCGATGGCCCAGGTGGTGTAGTGGCGAGGGGCGGCAGCCAGACGACTCTGCCCTTCCAGAGCCCCGGAGCCGTTGGTCTGAATATCGCTGGTGCGGAAACTTTTGGTGAAATAGGTCAGCACTTCAAACTGGCTATCCTCTTCCTGATGGCGATATTTGAAAGACATATCCTGGCGGCGTCCGGCAAACTGATCGAACGGGCGCACTGACTGGAAGGGATTTTGCTGGTACTGCTCTTTCGTCAGGCCGCCGGGCATACCCGCGGAGGCGTTATAATAATGGAAGTTACCGGTCAGTTCGTCCTGCGGAGTGAAACGATAACGCGTTTTCAGCATAAAATCGTCAATATCGGTATTGTCATTATTTTCCCGGTATCCCTGGCCGTGCAGACCCGAGTACAGCAGCTCCGCCCCCAGACCGTTCTCCGCCGTGCCGCCAACGGAAGCGCTGGTCAGCGTTTTTAATCCGCCGTGTGAGGCCCCTTCCGTTTGCGCGCTCACCGCGCCGCCGAACGTTTCCGGAATATCCTTCGAGACAAAGTTGATCACTCCGCCGACGTTCTGCGGGCCGTAACGAACGGCGCTGCCGCCGCGGATGACGTCAATGGACTGAATATTCCCCATTGACAGCGGAGCCATTGACAGCTGAGGCTGGCCGTAAGGCGCGACAGAAAGCGGTACGCCGTCCATCATGATGGTTGAGCGAGGCGAAAGGCGCGATGTCAGGCCGCGCACGCCGACGTTCAGTGACACATCGCTCCCGCCGGTGCCGTTATTCTCCTGAACCTGAACCCCGGGAATACCGCGCAGCGCTTCTGAAATCGTCTCACCGCCTTTTTCCTTAACCTGCTGCTCCGTCACGATGGTCCTGGCGCCAGGATGATCGAGCACTACCGTGCTGTAATCCGGCGAATCAAGCCAGTTGCCCACGACCGTCAGGGTATCCGTACGATCGGTTGACGAAGAGTTATCATTTTTATCAGCAGCCCAGGCCGGGAACGCTAAAACAATAGCGCTAGCAAGCAGCGAGAGCCGGAAGTGACCAGACATGAGAAGATCCCCTGTAAAATAAATATATTAATTATCAATTATTTGTATTGCGAATGATTTGAATTATGAGAAACGAAATGATAATAGTTAGCAATACATAGCAATGTAAACTTTTTTTTGAACCGAAGGTTGTTTTACGCTCCAGCCAAACTGGCCGGGTTGTCTCACGGCTGCGGACAGACGGATTGGATAAAATGAGGCAGAAACTTTTCTGGCGGCTGGTATTAGGCTGGCTACTTTTACTGTCGGCAGCAAATTTACAGGCATCTCCCGTCACGGCGATGGATATTGTCGGAAGAGAAGTGCCCCTCCAGCAACCGGCAAAAGAGTCATCCTGGCGGATGCCAGGGCCATTCAGGCATGACAGATTGTGCATCCGGATAATCCTTTTGCGCAGCTGATTGCCTGGGATAATCCCCTCAAAATCAAAGCGCCGGACCTTGACTCGCTTTATCTTGCAAAATCCCCCCAGCTAAAACAGCTGCCGATGCTTGAAAATGCATATCTCACTGGTTTCAGCGTCGAGCGCGCCGTTCAGATGCAGCCGGATCTGAACGTCTTCGATTTTGGCGTACGGGGAAAACTGAAAGAGAGCCGCGTGCTGGATCAGCTTGCGGCGATCGGTATTCCCGTCGTCTTTATCGACTTTCGCCTGCGCCCTCTTACCAACAGCGTCACCAGCAAAAGGCTGCTGGGGAAAGTGCTGGGCGGCGACGACGCGCCGAAGCGTGGGCGCGTTTCTATGAAGAGCGGCTCAACCTGATACGCTAGCGCACCGCCGGATTAAATGACAAAGAAAAGCCGCTTAATAAATGGTTAAGCGAAATGTCAGGGCACAAACTCCGCTACAAGAAAGATTGTCTACAGGCGAAGCAAAACTCCCACATACAGGCATACGTCCTTCTCCCTGAATCGGCATAAATGCCTCCCCGACTGGCCGCCCCGCAGGCAGAATCCGACGTTCCTCGTTTTTTGTCGTCAACACATTACGTTACTACTTTTTCCCCATGAAGCATGACAGACAATGTTTTAAATAAAACCCCGGTCATTTATTCCGTTATAAATATTAAAAACATACAGTTAATGTCATCATAACAGCCAACAATGCCCCTCAACCGAGTAGATCGCATCCGCTGACAAATTTATACTTAGCGCACATTTTTATTCCAAAGGTCTGGACATGACGTTCTCTTCTCCACTTAACAAACGCGGCGTAACGCCGGCGAAAGCCATGGTCGCGGCGATCAGCGGCTACGCAATGGATGGCTTTGACCTGCTGATCCTCGGTTTCATGCTGCCGGCAATCAGCGTTTCGCTGGCGCTCACCACTTCTCAGGCCGGTTCCCTCGTTACCTGGACGCTGATTGGCGCGGTACTGGGCGGGATTTTTTTCGGCCATCTCAGCGACCGTCTGGGCCGCATTCGCGTCCTGACCTTCACGATCCTGATGTTCTCGGTCTTTACCGGTCTCTGTGCGGTTGCCCAGGGCTATTGGGATCTGCTGGCCTATCGCACCCTTGCGGGTATGGGGCTCGGCGGCGAATTCGGTATCGGCATGGCGCTGATTGCCGAAGTCTGGCCGGCCCATAAGCGCAACCGCGCCTCGGCGTGGGTTGGTATCGGCTGGCAGCTTGGCGTGCTGCTGGCCGCCTTTATCACCCCTCTCCTGCTGGATATCATCGGCTGGCGCGGGATGTTTCTGGTTGGCCTTCTGCCGGCGCTGGTCTCATTTGCCATCCGCCGCGGGATGGGAGAACCGGAGGCGTTTACCAAAGATAGCCGCGTCGCGCAGGAAATATCGTTCACCGCGCGCCTCAGGATGCTGTTTGCCGACCGCGCCACCTCGAAGGCCAGTATCGGCATCCTCATCCTCTGCTCGGTACAGAATTTTGGCTACTATGGCCTGATGATCTGGATGCCCAGCTATCTCTCCTCCAGTTTTGGCTTTTCGCTCACCAAATCAGGGCTGTGGACGGCGGTCACCGTCGTGGGGATGACCTTCGGCATCTGGCTGTTCGGCGTGCTGGCAGACCGTTTCGCCCGCTGGAAGATCTTTCTGATTTACCAGGTGGGGGCCGTCGTGATGGTCATCGTCTACGCCCAGCTGCGGGACCCGACCCTGATGCTGTTTACCGGAGCGGTAATGGGGATGTTTGTCAACGGCATGATTGGCGGCTATGGCGCGCTGATCTCTGATACCTATCCGCTACAGGTCCGCGCCACCGCGCAGAACGTGCTGTTTAACCTCGGGCGCGGCGTGGGCGGCTTTGGACCGCTGGTGATTGGCCTGTTCGTCAGCCACTGGTCGTTTACCGCGGCGATCACCCTGCTGGCCCTGCTCTATCTGCTGGATATTTTCGCCACCCTGTTCCTGCTGCCAAAAACCCAGGGCAGCGAAGATGCGCTGGGCGCGATCGGCTAACGCCCTGCGCTCCAGATAACAAAGCCCGGGTTTCCCCGGGCTTTGCACACAAGATAGCGATCAGTAGTAGGCTTTCAACGTTCGCTGGCAAAGCATCGAACGGACGCAATCATCGGCGGTAAAACGCACAACGCCGATCATGTCGTCTTCCGCAAAACGCGCCAGCGCATCGACCAGCCCGGACTTCACGCCAGAGGGTAAATCACACTGGGTAATGTCGCCGTTCACGATGACCGTCACGTTTTCCCCGAGGCGGGTTAAAAACATTTTCATTTGCGCAGCGGTCACGTTCTGAGCCTCGTCCAGAATCACAACCGCATTTTCAAATGTACGTCCGCGCATATAGGCGAACGGCGCGATTTCCACCTTGCCAATTTCCGGTCGCAGGCAGTATTGCATAAAGGAAGCGCCCAGCCTTCTCACCAGTACGTCGTACACCGGTCGGAAATAGGGAGCAAACTTCTCGGCGATATCTCCCGGTAAGAAGCCGAGATCTTCATCGGCCTGCAGAACGGGACGGGTAACAATAATCCTGTCCACATCTTTGTGAATCAGGGCTTCAGCGGCTTTTGCTGCGCTAATCCAGGTTTTACCGCACCCGGCTTCGCCCGTGGCAAAAATCAGCTGTTTATTGTCGATGGCATTCAAATAATGCGCCTGAGCGTCATTGCGCGCTTCAATTGGGGAAGTATCACGGCTGTCCCGCGCCATGCCAATTGCTTCTACGCCACTCATTTGCACAAGCGATGTGACCGATTCTTCTTCGCGTTGCTTATGGCTGCGCGAATCCTGTCTCAGCACACGTTTGGCCTCACGACGAGCTTTGGTCACTGCTTTTTGTCTTCCCATGGATAGCACCTTGCGTTGTTGGTTTACATCACACGCGTCAATATCGACGCGATTATGCGCACGAACGATTGAGGTTTGGCTTCCTTGTAAGCCATTGCTTGCCTGTCGAATTGACAACGGGTCACGGCTACGCGCACCGCGTACCCGGTCTGGGTTTAGGTTATTGGTGGTGACTGGAGAAAAATTCGAGGTGTGGGAATCGCGGCCGGAAGTGTGGCCCCCGTGCTGAGGAGTACGGTAAGAAGATTTACATTTTCCGTTACAGCAATCGGGCATTCGCGATCTCCATAGTGAAACGACATCACTGCCGGGAACTACCGCGTCTGTAATAAGTACATCAAAAATAATTCTTAATGCAACTTATTTTTTACATGCGGACAACAAATAATTCTCATCGCAGCTCAGGAGAGTTTCCGACAAATAGATTACAGAAAAATAACACAAGGCAGGAAATACAAAAAAAGAATGGAAAAACAGCAGAAACGCCCTGCCCTTGCGGGCAGGTGCGTCAGGCTTCGAGCAGAGATTGCGCCAGGTAGTGCTGGCTGTCGATTACGCCCGGTAACACAAAGAAGTAGCCGCCGCCGATAGGTTTGACGTACTCCTCCAGCGCTTCGCCGTTAAGGCGTTTTTGCACCGTCAGGAATCCCTTCTCCAGATCATGCTGATAGCAGACAAACAGCAGTCCCATATCCAGCTGCCCGGAGTTGGTCACCCCCAGCGAATAACTGTAGCCGCGACGCATCATCAGACTGGACTGCGTCTGCGGTGTGCGCGGGTTCGCCAGACGAATGTGGCTATCCAGCGCGATAATATCGCCATCAGGATCCCGACTGTAATCCGGCACGTCATGCTCATGCTGCATACCCAGCGGCGCGCCGCTGTGCTTATCGCGCCCAAAAATGGTCTGCTGCTCTTTCAGCGGGGTGCGATCCCAGAACTCCACATGGAACTGGATGATACGCGCCGCCTGATAGCTGCCGCCGGTTGCCCACGCAGGCTCGCCTTGATCGGAGGTCACCCATACCACTTCATCCATCAGCGCCTTATCGGTACTGACCGGGTTCGCGGTGCCGTCTTTAAAGCCCAGCAGGTTAACCGGCGTCTCTTTGCCTTTACTCCGCGCGGCGCTATCGGAAATAAACCCTTCGCGCTTCCAGCGGACGCTGAGCAGGTCCGGCGTATGTTTAATCACATCGCGCAGCGCATGGATAACCGTATCCTGAGTATTGGCACAGATTTGCAACAGCAGATCGCCATGACAGAGCGCCGCATCCAGCGAATCGTTGGGGAAGCGGGTCATTTTTTGCAGCTTTTTCGGCGCCTTATCCGCTAATCCATAGCGCTCATCAAACAGCGAATGGCCAACCGAAACGGTGACAGTCAGGTTATCCGGGGAGATCCACGCGCCGAGGATCCCCGAATCCATCGGCGGCAGACGCGGATTTGGCGTGTCCGGCGCCGGCCCCCCTTTGGTCAGAAAGGCAATGCGCTGAGTCAGCAGGCGAAACAGGCGCTCCAGGTCAGCTTTATCGCTGGCCAGCACATCAAAGGCCACCAGCATCATCGATGCCTGCTGCGGCGTCAGCACGCCGGCCTGGTGCTGCCCGTAAAAAGGCTGCGCTTCGGCACGCGCGTCCGGCGACAGCACGCCCGGAGAGCTGTTGCCCTTCGCCGCGTGTGCCACCGGACAGCCGCCGGTGATAGCCAGCGCGCCGCCAAGCGCGCCGATCCCTTTTAATAATCGACGACGTGAAGGTTCATTCACATCAAGTTGCTTCTGTTCTGCCATCGACTTAGTCCAGCCCAAGGATCCCGCGCAACTGAGCCAGATCTTCCGCCAGCGTGGTGATCGGCCCTTTTAACGCATTACGATCCGCATCCGTCAGCTTGTCATACGTTTCGAAGCCGTCTTTAGTGCGGTATTTGCTGAGGATAGCGTCAACTTTCTTGAAGTTAGCGTCAACTTTCGCCAGCAGCGCGCTGTTCTCTTTTTGCAGCTGCGGGCGCAGCAGGTCAACGATCTTCTGCGCGCCGTCGATGTTCGCCTGGAAGTCCCACAGATCGGTGTGGCTGTAGCGATCTTCTTCACCGCTGATTTTGCTGGCCGCGACTTCTTCAATCAGGCCCGCCGCGCCGCCCACCACTTTCGACGGCGGGAACGCCAGTTCGCTGATGCGTTTTTGCAGTTCAAGCACATCGCTGTTCAGCTGATCGGCATACTTTTCCATCCCCTTGACGCTGTTGTCGCCAAACAGGGCTTTTTCCAGACGGTGGAAGCCGGTGAATTTCGGATCTGCGGCTTTTTTCTCGTAATCGTCTTCACGAGCATCAATACTGCCGTCCAGATCGGAGAACAGCTCCGCGATCGGTTCAATGCGCTCGTAGTGCTGACGCGTCGGAGCATACAGCGCTTTCGCTTTTTCAATATCTCCCGCCTTCACCGCGTCGGTGAACGCTTTCGTGCCGCTAACCAGCTGTGCGGTTTCCGCCGTAACGTAGGCTTTATAGGCGGTAATCGCCTCGCCAAGACTCAGCAGCGCATCGGCTTTCGCCGCATCTTTGGTGGCGGCACCGGTCACAATCAGCTTGCCTTTCGGGTTGGTCAGCAGCCCGCAGGTCATATCGTATTCGCCCGGCTGCAGGTTCGCCGTCAGCTTTTGCGTAAAGCCTGGCGCAATGTTCTCGCGCTCTTCAACGACCATCACGCCTTTGAGAATCTCCCACTCCAGCGCTTTCTGACTGTGGTTTTGAATAATGAACTGCGTTTTCCCCGCTTTCACGGTGACGTTCATCGGCTCACACTGTTTGTCGTTAACGGTGACTTTTACCTGCGGGATATCCGCAGCCTGAGCGTAGAAGGCAGAGCTGAACAACGCTGCGACGGCAAGCTGCAGCGCATTACGGCGAAAATGAATCATCATGATCATCCCTTTCGGTAAGTATGTTGTAACCATAATCCTGCGGCGCCCTACTTAAGCGGAGCGGTGCGCGAGGTTGCTGTATTGCTACGCGGCGGCAGCGCAAACAGCACCAGCGCCGGAATCAAATAGATAAAGTAGACCGCCACTTCACTGACGGTAGGCGCCTCCTGGTAACCGAAGATCCCTTCGAGCAGCGTGCCGAAAAGCGTGTGGGTCGACAGCACGCCGCTCAGGTCAAACGCCACGTCCTGGAAGTGGTTCCACAGACCGGCTTCATGGAAGGCGCGAATGGCCCCGGCCGCCAGCCCGGCCGCCACCAGCAGAATGAACAGACTGGTCCATTTGAAGAACACGCCGAGGTTGAGGCGGATCCCGCCCCAGTAAAGCAGAAAGCCGAGGACAATCGCGGTAGCCAGCCCCAGCATCGCCCCGAGCGGCGGCCAAATCCCCACATCCTGCTGGAAGGCCGCCAGCAGGAAGAACACCGACTCCAGCCCTTCCCGCGCGACGGCGAAAAAGACCATCATGATCAGCGCCCAGCCATGATGATTACCGCGCTGCAGCGCATTATCCACCGCCTGTTCCAGCTGCTGTTTCACGTTGCGCGAGACTTTGCGCATCCAGAAGACCATCCAGGTCAGGATGCATACCGCTACCAGTGCCACGATGCCTTCGAACAGCTCCTGTTCCCGCTGGGGAAACTCGCCGGTCGTTTCGTTAATGAAGATCCCCAGGCCCAGGCACAGCGCCGCCGCCAGGATAACGCCAATCCACATGACGCCAATCAAGCTGCCGCGCTGGGTGCGTTTGAGATAGCTGGCAATCAGGCTGACAATCAGCGCCGCCTCCAGCCCTTCGCGTAACATAATGAGAAATGGAACGAACATGCCGACACCCTTCAATGTGAATCGCAGTCAGTGGATGCAAAGATAAGTAAATATTTCTGATAGTGATTATCATTACAATAATCAGAAACACAAGTGAAATGTAGAGAGTTTGGTATCGAGTTGTAAATTAATCGCTTTAAAATAATTACTTAGGGGATTATCTGTCTTCATCGCGGTCAGGCAGCCGGCGCGGCGGTTTTTTCGCTACAGATATTTACCAGGCTGACCGGCTGTGGCTAAATAGCGGCCTTATTGACCTGCGAAAAGAACAACATGACACAATTCTTGCACTTCCTGCTGGCGCTGGCGGTTATTCTCGGCCTTGCCTGGCTTGCCAGCTATGACCGACAAAAAATCCGTGTTCGTTATATTATCCAGTTAATTATCATTGAAATTGCGCTGGCATTCTTTTTTCTGCATGCCGAAAGCGGTCTGTGGATAGTTAAAAATATCTCAAGCTTTTTCACTTCGTTGCTCGGTTTTGCTGCCGAAGGCACCAACTTTGTATTTGGCGGTATGAGCGAAAAAGGAATGGCGTTTATTTTCCTTGGCGTGCTGTGCCCGATTGTCTTTATTTCGGCGCTGATCGGTATTCTTCAGCACTGGCGCATTCTGCCTGTTTTCATCCGTGTGATTGGCACCCTGCTCTCCAAAGTCAACGGCATGGGTAAACTGGAATCCTTCAACGCCGTCAGCTCGCTGATTCTCGGCCAGTCGGAGAACTTTATCGCCTATAAGGGCGTGCTCGGCGACCTCTCCTCACGCCGGCTGTTCACCATGGCAGCCACCGCGATGTCAACGGTATCGCTCTCCATCGTCGGCGCCTATATGAGCATGCTCGATGCAAAATATGTGGTCGCGGCGCTGATCCTTAATATGTTCAGCACCTTTATTGTACTGTCGATTATTAACCCGACGCGTCCGGGTAGCGAAGAAGAGATTAAGCTGGAGAAGCTCCACGAATCACAAAGCTTTTTCGAAATGCTCGGGGAATATATTCTTGCCGGCTTTAAAGTGGCGATGATTATTCTGGCGATGCTGATTGGTTTTATTGCCCTGATCAGCGCCATTAATGCCCTGTTTGCCACGCTATTTGGCCTGAGTTTCCAACAAATTCTCGGCTACGTTTTTTATCCGCTGGCCTGGCTGATTGGTATTCCGCTCAGCGATGCGTTGAGCGCCGGAAGTATTATGGCAACCAAGCTGGTGGCGAATGAGTTCGTGGCGATGATTGAGCTGCAAAAAATTGCCGCCGGCATGACCCCGCGTGGACTGGGTATCCTCTCGGTCTTCCTGGTCTCTTTCGCGAACTTTGCCTCCATCGGCATTATTGCCGGAGCCATTAAAGGACTGAACGAACAGCAGGGGAATATCGTCTCCCGCTTCGGCCTGCGTCTGGTCTACGGCGCCACGTTGGTCAGTCTGCTTTCCGCCAGCTTCGCCGGCCTGGTGCTGTAACAGACAGGGCGGGGAATTTCCCCGCCCTGTTTTCAGAAGTGAACGCAGACCGGCTGGTCAACGCGCATCACCGACTCCTGGGCAAAGCGCGATTTATAGAGGTGACGTAACGCCTCAATCCCCTCTTCGCTGCCACCGTCTTTACCATGAATCAGCATCAGCGCTTTGCTCTGCTCGCGGGCCACGCTGCCGTCATTCCCCAGCCACTGCCCCCGGGCGTCAAACACCGTTAACCCCTCGCGAAAACGCGGCGTGACGTCGCGGTCAACAAACTGCTGCCACTCCTGGGCGGTGATATCTTTACCCGCCGGCCGGCTTAAACCGAAATAGAGCGTGGTCTGCACCATCGCATTCTCTGCCGGGCATACCGCTGCCGTGGGAGTCGGCGGACGCTTCTTCGCCGGCGCCACGCAACCGCCAAGCAGCCCTGCCATCACCAGCACCAGCGCACCCTGTCTGAACGTCATTTTGCTATCCTCATTGTTTTTTGTGCCCCCGATATCAGCGTATTTTCATGGAATTAGCAAGAGGGGGGAGCTGTGGCGGACGCCGGAACTGCTTTCAGCAACAAAAAAGCCCGCTGAGCGCGGGCTTGATTAAGCGGTCCTGAATTTACTCGGCGGTAGCCGGTATCGGCGGAGCCGAATGATAATGGGCGTCCGCTTCGGCAAAGCGTTGCTGCATGGATGTCGACGGGGCTTTGCCCAGCAGGCTGAAGACCACGATGCCCAGGCTGCCGAAGATAAAGCCAGGGATGATTTCATACAGCCCCAGCCAGCCGAACTGTTTCCAGACAATCACCGTCAGCGCGCCAATCACCATCCCGGCCAGCGCCCCGTTACGCGTCATGCGCGACCACATCACCGAGAACAGCACCACCGGACCAAACGCGGCGCCGAAGCCTGCCCAGGCATAGCTCACCAGACCCAGCACACGGTTGTTCGGGTTTGCCGCCAGCGCAATGGCGATCAGCGCCACCACCAGGACCATCGTCCGTCCGACCCACACCAGCTCTTTCTGACCGGCGTTTTTACGCAGAAACGCTTTATACAGGTCTTCGGTAATCGCGCTGGAGCACACCAGCAGCTGGCAGCTCAGGGTGGACATTACCGCCGCCAGAATCGCCGACAGCAGAATACCGGCAATCCACGGGTTAAACAGGATTTGCGCCAGTTCGATAAACACGCGCTCGGAGTTCTGATTCACCGCGCCGGCCAGCGCCGGGTTATTATTGAACCATGCAATACCGAAGAAACCGACCGCCACGGCACCCGCCAGGCAGAGAATCATCCAGGTCATGCTGATACGACGTGCGTGAACGATACTGTGGTGGGAATCCGCCGCCATAAAACGCGCCAGAATATGCGGCTGGCCAAAGTAGCCCAGGCCCCAGCCCATCAGCGAAATAATCGCCACAAAATTCAGTCCTTTGAGCATATCGACGTTTTCAATGCTCTTCTGCTTGATCACTTCCAGCGATTCGCCAAAACCGCCAACGGAAATAATCACCATCACCGGCGTCAGAATCAGCGCGAAAATCATCAGGCTGGCCTGCACGGTATCGGTCCAGCTTACCGCGAGGAATCCGCCGACGAAGGTATACACAATCGTCGCCGCCGCACCGGCCCACAGCGCCGTTTCATAGCTCATGCCAAAGGTGCTTTCAAACAGACGGGCACCGGCGACAATCCCGGAGGCACAATAAATGGTGAAGAACAGCAAAATAACCAGCGCCGAAATAATACGCAGCACACGGCTTTTATCTTCAAAGCGGCCGGTAAAATAATCCGGCAAGGTCAGCGCATTATTATTTACCTCGGTATGAACGCGCAGACGACCGGCGACCAGTTTCCAGTTAATCCATGCGCCGAGCGTCAGACCAATGGCAATCCAGCTCTCAGAAATACCGGAGAGAAATATTGCGCCAGGTAATCCCATCAGCAGCCAGCCGCTCATATCGGAGGCGCCGGCGGAGAGCGCCGTCACAAATGGCCCGAGACTGCGGCCGCCGAGAATATAATCATCAAAGTTTTTCGTCGATCGCCAGGCAATAAAACCGATCAGTACCATGCCAAATATATAAATAGTAAAAGTCACCAACATGGGGGTGCTAATAGCCATGTAAAATCTCCAGATTCTTTTGTCGACAACATCCTGCTTTGTCATTTTATTCCACTACCGGAACGGGGTAATGGCACAATGGTTGTATTGGGCGACCGTATCCTGACGGAAGCGTCGGAATTTCACAAACGATTTAACACAGCATTTACACTACTTTTTGTCCGCACCAAACTTCATTTTGTTATAGGTTGCACTCTCTCACGTTTTTATTGGTTGCACCTTGTAAAACTGTTAACTGACGCATAAAAACACCCTGATGGAGAAAGGTTAATTTCCCGTTACATCCACCATCTCAATTAACAACTCACTCATTTCTCAGCTTGCTACACAGGTCACGATTAACAAGGTTGCACAAAGTTGCAACATAGTGGATATTTTCGCGTAACCGCAAAAAAGAACAACGATTCATAACAGGAGTGATAAGCATGGGCACCACTACCATGGGTGTTAAGCTTGACGACGCGACGCGTGAACGCATCAAGTTCGCCGCGAGCCGTATTGACCGCACGCCGCATTGGCTGATTAAACAGGCCATTTTCAACTATCTGGAAAAGCTGGAAAACGACGAGACGCTGCCCGAGCTGCCGGCCCTGCTTGCCGGCGCCGCCAATGAAAGCGATGACGTCAGCAGCCCGGTCGATGAACCGTGGCAGCCTTTCCTCGATTTTGCCGAGCAGATTCTGCCGCAGTCCGTCACCCGGGCCTCGATTACCGCCGCCTACCGCCGGGCAGAAACCGACGCCGTCCCGATGTTGCTGGAGCAGGCGCGCCTGCCGCAGCCGCTGGCAGACCAGGCGCATAAGCTGGCTTATCAGCTGGCGGAAAAACTGCGTAATCAAAAAACCGCCAGCGGTCGCGCCGGCATGGTGCAGAGTCTGCTGCAGGAGTTTTCGCTCTCTTCACAGGAAGGGGTGGCGCTGATGTGTCTGGCGGAGGCGCTACTGCGTATTCCGGACAAAGCCACCCGCGATGCCCTTATCCGCGACAAAATCAGCAACGGTAACTGGCAGTCGCACATCGGTCGCAGCCCGTCGCTGTTCGTCAATGCGGCAACCTGGGGCCTGCTGTTTACCGGCAAACTGGTCTCAACCCACAACGAAACCAGCCTTTCGCGCTCGCTGAACCGGATTATCGGCAAAAGCGGCGAACCGCTGATTCGCAAAGGCGTCGACATGGCGATGCGTTTGATGGGCGAACAGTTCGTGACCGGCGAAACCATCGCCGAAGCGCTGGCCAACGCCCGCAAGCTGGAAGAGAAAGGGTTCCGTTACTCCTACGATATGCTGGGCGAAGCGGCGCTCACCGCCGCCGATGCTCAGGCCTATATGGTCTCCTACCAGCAGGCGATCCACGCGATCGGCAAAGCCTCTAATGGCCGCGGCATTTATGAAGGCCCGGGGATTTCGATCAAGCTCTCCGCGCTGCACCCGCGCTACAGCCGCGCGCAATACGATCGGGTGATGGATGAACTGTATCCGCGCCTGAAATCATTGACCCTGCTGGCGCGTCAGTACGATATCGGGATTAACATCGATGCCGAAGAGGCCGATCGCCTGGAGATCTCTCTCGACCTGCTGGAGAAGCTGTGCTTTGAACCGGAGCTGGCCGGCTGGAACGGGATCGGCTTCGTCATTCAGGCCTATCAGAAACGCTGCCCGTTCGTCATTGATTCCCTGATCGATCTTGCCACCCGCAGCCGCCGTCGCCTGATGATCCGCCTGGTAAAAGGGGCCTACTGGGATAGCGAAATCAAACGCGCACAGATGGATGGCCTCGAAGGCTATCCGGTCTATACCCGCAAAGTGTATACCGACGTCTCCTACCTCGCCTGCGCGAAAAAGCTGCTGGCGGTGCCGAGCCTGATCTATCCGCAGTTCGCCACCCACAACGCCCACACCCTGGCAGCCATTTATCAGTTGGCCGGGCAGAACTACTATCCGGGCCAGTATGAATTCCAGTGCCTGCACGGCATGGGTGAACCGCTCTACGAACAGGTAGTCGGCAAGGTTGCCGACGGGAAACTGAACCGTCCGTGCCGGATTTATGCGCCGGTCGGGACCCACGAAACGCTGCTGGCATACCTGGTACGCCGCCTGCTGGAAAACGGCGCCAACACCTCCTTTGTTAACCGTATCGCGGATACGACGCTACCGCTGGATGAGCTGGTTGCCGACCCGGTCAGCGCCGTGGAAAAACTGGCTCAGCAGGAGGGTCAGGCCGGTCTGCCCCATCCGAAGATCCCGCTGCCGCGCGATCTGTACGGCAAAGGCCGCAGCAACTCCGCGGGCCTGGATCTGGCCAACGAACATCGTCTGGCCTCCCTCTCCTCCTCTCTGCTAAACAGCGCATTGCACAAATGGCAGGCGCTGCCGGCGCTGGAACATCCGGTCATTGCCGGGGAACTGCAGACGGTAATTAACCCGGCCGAGCCGAAAGATATCGTCGGCCACGTGCGTGAAGCCCGCCCGGAAGAGATTGAACTGGCGCTGACCAGCGCAGTCAATAACGCGCCTATCTGGTTTGCCACCCCGCCGCAGGAGCGAGCGGCGATCCTTGAACGCGCGGCGGTGCTGATGGAAGATCAGATGCAGACGCTGATCGGCATTCTGGTCCGCGAAGCCGGTAAAACCTTCAGCAACGCCATCGCCGAAGTCCGCGAAGCCGTCGATTTCCTCCACTACTATGCCGGTCAGGTGCGCGACGATTTCGATAATGAAACCCACCGTCCGCTGGGACCGGTCGTTTGTATTAGTCCGTGGAACTTCCCGCTGGCGATTTTCACCGGTCAGATTGCCGCCGCGCTGGCCGCCGGTAACAGCGTACTGGCGAAACCCGCCGAACAGACGCCGCTGATTGCCGCTCAGGGCGTGGCAATTCTGCTGGAAGCCGGCGTTCCGCCGGGCGTAATTCAGCTGCTGCCGGGCCGCGGGGAAACCGTCGGCGCCGCGCTGACCACCGACGAACGCGTTCGCGGCGTGATGTTCACAGGCTCAACCGAAGTCGCCACATTGCTGCAACGCAATATCGCCAGCCGCCTGGATGCACAGGGTCGCCCGACGCCGCTTATCGCTGAAACCGGCGGGATGAACGCCATGATCGTCGACTCCTCCGCCCTCACCGAGCAAGTGGTGGTCGACGTGCTGGCCTCGGCGTTTGATAGCGCCGGGCAGCGCTGTTCCGCCCTGCGTATACTCTGCCTGCAGGAAGAGATCGCCGACCATACGCTGACCATGCTGCGCGGCGCGATGGGCGAATGCCGGATGGGCAACCCTGGCCGTCTGACCACCGACATTGGTCCGGTCATCGATGCCGAAGCGAAAGAGAATATTGAACGCCATATTCAGAGCCTGCGCGCCAAGGGCCGCACGGTGTTCCAGGCGGTACGGGAAAACAGCGAGGATGCGCGTGAGTGGCAAAGCGGGACCTTCATTCCGCCGACCCTGATCGAGCTCGAGAGCTTTGATGAGCTGAAAAAAGAGGTCTTTGGCCCGGTGCTGCACGTGGTTCGCTATAACCGTAACGCCCTGGATCAGCTGGTCGAGCAGATTAACGCCTCCGGCTACGGTCTGACCCTCGGCGTCCATACCCGCATCGATGAGACCATCGCTCAGGTCACCGGCAGCGCCAAAGTCGGCAACCTGTACGTTAACCGCAATATGGTTGGCGCCGTGGTCGGCGTGCAGCCGTTTGGCGGCGAAGGTCTGTCGGGGACCGGACCGAAAGCCGGCGGCCCGCTGTATCTGTATCGCCTGCTCTCCAGCCGTCCGCAAAATGCCGTGGGGACCACCCTTGCCCGCCAGGATGCGGAACGTCCGCTGGATGCGCAGCTGAAAACCCTGCTGGAAAAACCGCTGAACGCGCTGCAGCAGTGGGCCGCCGGTCGCCCTGAACTGCAGGCGCTGTGCCAGCAGTACCGTGACCTGGCGCAAGCCGGAACCCAACGTCTGCTGCCGGGCCCGACCGGCGAGCGCAATACCCTGACCTTTATCCCTCGCGACCGCGTACTGTGCGTAGCGGATAACGAGCAGGATGCGCTGATTCAGCTGGCGGCGGTCACCGCGGTCGGCTGTGAAATCCTGTGGCCGGAGAGCGCTCTGCATCGTGAGCTGGCGAAGAAGCTGCCGCGCGAGGTCAGCGAACGTCTCCACTTTGCCAAACCAGAGATGCTGACCGCTCAGGCTTTCGATGCGGTGATCTACCACGGCGACTCCGATCAGCTGCGTGAATTGTGCGAACAGGTGGCGGCACGCGACGGCGCGATTATTTCGGTCCAGGGCTTCGCCCGCGGTGAAACCAACCTGCTGCTGGAACGCCTCTACATTGAACGCTCGCTGAGCGTCAATACCGCGGCGGCAGGCGGTAACGCCAGCCTGATGACCATCGGCTAAGGGTCTGTTCCGACCGGTATCCATGTCGGCTGATGACACCGGACGCCGGCTGTGGTTAATTAAAGCTCCCCGACGGGAGCTTTTTTTATGGGAGTGGACCAATGAAACGAACTTTAGTTGCCCTCGCAGCTCTGCTGGCAAGCGGACATGCGCTGGCGGACGAATGCGCCAACGCCGGCAATCAGGCTGAGATGAACCAGTGTACGGCCGCGCAATATCAGGCGGCCGATAGCAAGCTGAATCAGACTTATCAGGAAGCGTTGAAGCGCGCGGCGGGTAAACAGCAGGAACAGCTGAAAAAAGCGCAGCTGGCGTGGATAGCGCTGCGCGACGCCGACTGCACCTTCCTCGCTTCCGGCGCCGAAGGCGGCAGCGTCCAGCCGATGCTTATTAACCAGTGTATGGCAGACAAAACCGTTGAGCGCGAATCGTTCCTTGCTTCGCTGCTGCAGTGTGAAGATGGCGACCAGAGCTGCCCGCTTCCCCCCGCCAATTAACGTACCCGGATTCCTTCAATGATCATCCGCTGGACGTTGTCTACGGTTTGTTGAAAAAACGCCTCGTCGCGTAACGTTGCGCCGGTGACCGCCTCAATCTGCGTGGCAAAATCGGCGTAATGTTGAGTGGTGGCCCAGATCATGAAGATCAGATGCTGAGGGTCGACCGGCGCCAGTTTCCCGCTATCGACCCAGCCAGAGACAATCGCCGATTTCTCATCAACCAGCGCTTTCAGATCGCCGGTCAGCTCGCCCATCAGCAGCGGCGCGCCCTGTAGCATCTCCAGACAAAACAGCCGGGAGGCCTGCGGATAATCGCGCGACACCTCCAGCTTAAGGCGAATATATTCGCGGATAGCAACCAGCGGGCTGATATCTTCGCGAAACGCCCTCAGCGGCGCCAGCCAGATGGTGAGGATCTGCTGCAGTACGGCGACATACAGCGCCTCTTTCGACGGGTAGTAATAGAGTAGATTGGTTTTCGATACCCCGGCCAACTCTGCAACCTGCTCAAGCCGCGTACCGTGGATACCAAATTGGGAAAATGCGTCCAGCGCAGCGGCCAGGATAGCCTCTTTCTTTGCGCTCACCGCCTGCGAACGCTTCCCGGTTTTTTTCACAGCGCCCTCTGCCATCATCATCTCCTTCTTTCAACGCCATCAGCATAGCAAAAGCCCACCCCTGGCACGACCTTATGCACTCCAATTGCGCATGACTGCCGTTTTTTCGTGCACTCATTTTGACCATTCAGTCCACTTTTATCACGCTCACTTTCAGCAACCAATACGCAACACATTAATAACATTGGTTTTTGCAAAACTGGCATCGCCTTTGCTTTAGCTTTCTGGCGAGGTGACCCAGGAGATGCAGGATGCAGCACCGCGCGCCTTCTTCTTCACGATTGCAGAGAGGTACGTATGAAAATTGGTGTCTTCGTTCCGATTGGTAATAACGGCTGGCTGATTTCAACCCACGCTCCGCAGTACATGCCGACGTTCGAACTGAATAAAGCGATCGTCCAGAAAGCGGAGCATTACCACTTTGATTTTGCGCTGTCGATGATCAAACTGCGCGGTTTCGGCGGCAAAACCGAGTTCTGGGATCACAACCTCGAATCCTTCACCTTAATGGCCGGCCTGGCGGCGGTCACCTCGCGGATCCAGATCTACGCCACCGCCGCGACGCTCACGCTGCCGCCGGCCATTGTCGCTCGTATGGCCTCCACTATCGACGCTATCTCCGGCGGCCGCTTTGGCGTCAATCTGGTGACCGGCTGGCAAAAACCAGAATATGAGCAGATGGGCATCTGGCCCGGCGACGACTACTTCGCCCGTCGCTACGACTATCTCACCGAATATGTCCAGGTGCTGCGCGACCTGTGGGGCACCGGGCGCAGCGACTTTAAAGGCGACTACTTCACGATGAATGACTGCCGCGTCAGCCCGCAGCCGTCGCAGCCGATGAAAGTTATCTGCGCCGGACAGAGCGATGCGGGGATGGCCTTCTCCGCCCAGTATGCCGACTATAACTTCTGCTTCGGCAAAGGGGTCAATACGCCGACCGCCTTTGCGCCGACCGCCGCGCGCATGATGCAGGCGGCGGAAAAGACCGGTCGCGACGTGGGCTCCTATGTGCTGTTCATGGTTATCGCCGATGAAACCGACGAAGCGGCTCGTGCTAAATGGGAGCACTACAAGGCGGGAGCCGATGACGAAGCGCTGGCCTGGCTCACCGAACAAAGCCAGAAAGACACCCGTTCCGGGAGCGATACCAACGTGCGGCAAATGGCCGATCCGACCTCGGCGGTCAATATCAATATGGGCACGCTGGTTGGATCCTACGCCAGCGTCGCCCGTATGCTCGATGACGTCGCCTCCGTACCCGGCACCGACGGCGTACTGCTCACGTTTGATGATTTTCTTTCCGGCATCGATGCCTTTGGCGAGCGCATTCAGCCGCTGATGCGCTGCCGCGACCATATTGCCACCGTTACCCGCGAGGTTGCCTGATGATTACGCTTTCCGCCCGTCCGGAATCCCTGACCTTCCCGGCGCAAAACAGCGCGCTGATCGTCGTCGATATGCAAAACGCCTATGCCAGCCAGGGAGGATATCTCGACCTCGCCGGATTTGACGTCTCCACCACCCGGCCGGTTATCGACAACATTAAAACCGCCGTCGCCGCGGCTCGCGCCGCCGGAATGGCGATCGTCTGGTTCCAGAACGGCTGGGACGAGGAGTATATGGAAGCCGGTGGCCCGGGGTCGCCGAACTACCACAAATCTAACGCCCTGAAGACCATGCGCCGTCGTCCTGAGCTGCAGGGCAAGCTGCTGGCTAAAGGCGGCTGGGATTATCAGCTGGTCGATGAGCTGCAGCCCCTGCCCGGTGATGTGGTGCTGCCGAAACCGCGCTACAGCGGCTTTTTCAACACGCAACTGGACAGTATTTTGCGCAGCCGCGGCATCCGTCACCTGATTTTTACCGGTATCGCCACCAACGTTTGCGTGGAGTCCACCCTGCGCGACGGCTTCTTCCTGGAGTATTTCGGCGTCGTGCTGGAAGACGCCACCCACCAGGCGGGCCCGGCCTTCGCCCAGCAGGCTGCGCTGTTCAATATTGAGACCTTTTTTGGCTGGGTCAGCGATGTCGCCAGCTTCTGCGATGCGCTGGCCCCGGCCGCCGCGCACTCTCTCCCGGAGGAGAAACGTTATGCCTAAACAGGTCATTATTCCGCCCGGCACCACCACGCCGATCGCCCCTTTTGTCCCCGGTACGCTGGCCGATGGCGTGGTTTACGTCTCCGGTACGCTGCCGTTTGATAAACACAATAACGTGGTCTATCTCGATGACCCAAAGGCGCAAACCCGCCACGTTCTCGAAACGATCAAAACGGTGATCGAAACGGCGGGTGGCCGCATGGAGGATGTGACGTTCAACAGCATCTTTATCACCGACTGGAAAAACTACGCCGCGATTAACGAAGTCTATGCCGAGTTCTTCCCCGGGGATAAACCGGCGCGCTTCTGCATCCAGTGCGGACTGGTCAAGCCAGAGGCGCTGGTTGAGATTGCGACCGTCGCCCATATCGGAAAAACCGCATCATGAAACTGAATATCTCCCCGGCCCCCTTTGAGGGCGCACCGACGGTGGTGCTGAGCGCCGGTTTAGGCGGTGCGGGCAGCTACTGGCTCCCGCAGCGCGCGGCGCTGGAACAACGGTATCAGCTGGTGAGCTATGATCAGAACGGCACCGGTGAAAACGCCGGGCCGCTGCCCGCCGGCTACAGCATGGCAACCATGGCGCAGGAGCTCAATCAGGCGCTGCAGGCGGCGGGAATCTCCCGCTTTGCCCTGGTGGGGCACGCCCTCGGTGCGCTGATCGCCCTGCAGCTGGCGTTGGACTTTCCCGACGCGGTCAGCGGCCTGGTGTTGGTCAACGGCTGGCTAACCCTGTCTCCCCACACCCGTCGCTGTTTTCAGGTACGCGAGCGGCTGCTGCACGCCGGCGGCGCCCAGGCGTGGGTTGAGGCGCAGCCTTTGTTCCTCTACCCCGCGGAGTGGATGGCCGCCCGGATGCCAAGGCTGGAAGCGGAAGATGCGCTTGCGCTCAGCCATTTTCAGGGCAAGGAGAATCTGCTCAAGCGGCTGCAGGCGCTGAAGCAGGCCGACTTCACTCGCCGGGCCGCCGCCGTGGCATGCCCGACCCTGATCGTCAGCGCCCATGACGATCTGCTGGTTCCTGCTTCCTGCTCGCGCACGCTACAAGCGGCGATACCGGGTAGCCAGCGGGTCGAGATGGCCTGGGGCGGCCACGCCTGCAACGTGACCGATGCCGACACCTTCAACCCTATTTTATGCAACGGTCTGGCCGCCATGCTGGCCTGATATCAGGAGAATCTATGAGCGAAAGCATTAGCCAAAGCGCGCGCGACAGTCTGTTTACTCACGCCCGTACCCACAACGGCTGGCTGGATAAACCGGTCAGCGATAGCCTGCTGCACGAAATATACGATCTGATGAAAATGGGTCCGACCTCCGCCAACTGCTCCCCCGCGCGGATCCTTTTTGTCCGCACGCCGGAAGGAAAGGAGAAGCTGCGCCCGACGCTCTCCAGCGGCAACCTCGAAAAAACCCTGCGCGCGCCGGTGACCGCCATCGTGGCCTGGGATCGCGCCTTCTACGATCGTCTGCCGACGCTGTTTCCCCACGGCGATGCCCGCAGCTGGTTCACCTCCAGCCCACAGCTGGCGGAAGAGACCGCCTTTCGCAACAGCTCTCTGCAGGCGGCATATCTGATTTTCGCCTGCCGCGCCCTTGGCCTGGATACCGGCCCGATGTCGGGATTTGACCGCGACAAGGTCGATGCGGCGTTCTTTGCCGAAAACGGCTGGAAGAGCAATTTGTTGATCAATATCGGTTACGGCGACGAGACCCGGCTGTACGGTCGTCTGCCGCGCCTGCCCTTCGATGATGCCTGCCAGCTGGCGTAAGGAGCCACTATGTCCGTAGCGGATAAACAGAGTTTTCGTGACGCCATGGCCCAGGTCGGCGCGGCGGTCAACGTCATTACCACCGATGGCCCGGCGGGTCGGGCCGGATTTACCGCCAGCGCGGTCTGTAGCGTGACCGATACGCCCCCCACGCTGCTGGTCTGTCTCAACCGTTCCGCCTCTGTGTGGCCAACCTTCCGCCAGCACCAGGCGCTGTGCGTCAACACCCTGGCGGCTGGCCAGGAGTCGCTCTCCAACGTCTTTGGCGGTAAAACGCCGATGGCGGAGCGTTTCGCTGCCGCCGAATGGCAAACCGGTCTCACCGGCTGCCCGCGGCTGGTGGATGCGCTGGTCAGCTTCGATTGTCGTATCAACCAGATAGTCAGCGTCGGCACCCACGACATTTTGTTCTGTGAAGTGGCCGCCATCGTCAGACATCCAGAGCCGCGCGGGCTGATGTGGTTCGACCGCGGCTACCATACGCTTATGCGTCCAGCCTGTTAACTTCAAACCCGGGATATCATCATGGCACTTTTCGATTTTCCTCGCTGGCAGTTGACCTCCCCTTCCGCCGCGTCCGGCGTGGTGGCCCCCGATGAACGCCTCTCCGTCGGACAAACGATGGTCATGGGCGTCCAGCACGCGGTCGCCATGTTTGGCGCCACGGTGCTGATGCCCATCCTGATGGGGCTGGATCCTAACCTGGCGATTTTATTGTCCGGTATCGGCACGCTACTGTTTTTCCTCGTGACCGGCGGCCGGGTGCCAAGCTACCTGGGCTCCAGCGCCGCCTTCATCGGCGTGGTTATCGCCGTCACCGGCTTTAATGGGCAGGGACTCAATCCGCACCTTAGCGTCGCCCTCGGGGGGATTATCGCCTGCGGCCTGGTCTACACCCTGATTGGCGTCGTGGTGATGAAAATCGGTACCCGCTGGATTGAACGACTGATGCCGCCGGTAGTGACCGGCGCGGTGGTAATGGCCATTGGGCTCAATCTCGCCCCTATCGCCGTGCACAGCGTCTCCGCCTCCGCCTTCGATGGCTGGATGGCGGTGCTGACCGTACTCTGTATCGGACTGGTGGCGGTTTTTACCCGCGGGATGATCCAGCGGCTGCTGATTCTCGTTGGCCTGATCGTCGCCTGCGGGCTGTACGCGCTGCTGGCGAATCTCCTCGGGCTGGGTAAACCGCTCGACTTTACCTTACTCCACCAGGCGGCGTGGTTCGGGCTGCCGCACTTTACCGCCCCGACCTTTGACGGTCAGGCAATGATGCTGATAGCCCCGGTGGCGGTGATTCTGGTGGCGGAAAACCTGGGGCATCTGAAAGCGGTCGCCGGAATGACCGGACGCAATATGGATCCTTATATGGGACGGGCGTTCGTCGGTGACGGGCTGGCGACGATGCTCTCCGGCGCGGTTGGCGGCAGCGGCGTGACCACCTATGCCGAAAATATCGGCGTGATGGCGGTGACCAAAGTCTATTCCACCCTGGTGTTCGTAGCCGCCGCGCTGATTGCCATTTTACTCGGCTTTTCACCGAAGTTTGGCGCGTTAATCCACACCATTCCCGGGCCGGTTATCGGCGGCGCGTCGATCGTGGTGTTTGGCTTGATTGCGGTCGCCGGCGCCCGTATCTGGGTGCAGAATCGGGTTGATCTGAGTCAGAACAGCAATCTGATCATGGTGGCGGTCACGCTGGTGCTCGGTGCCGGCGATTTTGCCCTGTCGCTGGGCGGGTTTACCCTTGGCGGGATCGGAACGGCCACCTTCGGCGCCATTTTACTTCACGCGCTGCTTAACCGCCGCGCACGTGAAGCAGAACAGCCCGGCGTCACCCCCGTTTAAATCGCAGCGCTTACGGGCGGCGAAGAGGGTGTCGCCCCACCCTCTAATGCGCTGCCAGCAGGCTCTCGCGATGGGCAATAAAAACCGCCGGCGAATGCCGGCGGCGAGGAGAATGTGGCTGGCGCCGAGGAGAGGATAGCCACATCGAACACAGTCAGCCGCGCCGATCAGCTATGACGATTGCCGTGACTGTTTTTCCCCCCTTTTTTGCCTGCTTCCGAGGCGCGCTGGGGATCGTTTTTGAAGTTCCCCCCGCTATGCTGGCCACCCTTACGACCTGCTTCTGATGCTCTTTCACGATCCTCAGCAAAATTGCCGGAACCGCCACGATGGTTTGCCATCACTGACCTCCACTTGGTTAGACATCATCTTGCATTGCGTACAATACGAGGCCGCGACTCAGCGGCATATGGCATGGCCATTTTTCGTATTGCGTGCTGTTAAGCGTAGTGAATGAAACTCATTCACCAGGTAAATAGTAACATTCTGTAATAATTTGACGCCCGCAACGGATTTACCGCCGTCCGCGTCGCGCTAAGCGTCTCTTATGGCTGATGAAAAGCGGGCGGATAAAGATGTTTCTTTTTGCGACAAACGCGTTCTTTGCAATTTTGTTATAAATCAAATAAATGATTGTTAGATTTGCACTCTTAGCCAGAGGCCTTATCTTTAAAGGTAGCCAGTCGTTTGGCTGGTCTCAAACGCAACCGAGGAGTGATGCAAATGGCTAAAATTCTGGTGCTTTATTATTCAATGTATGGACACATCGAAACCATGGCTCATGCCGTCGCCGAAGGGGCGAACAAAGTAGACGGCGTTGAGGTGGTCGTGAAGCGCGTGCCGGAAACTATGCAAGCTGAGGCGTTCGCCAAAGCAGGCGGGAAAACGCAAAATGCGCCCGTCGCCACGCCGCAGGAACTGGCAGAGTATGATGCTATCATCTTTGGTACCCCCACCCGCTTCGGCAATATGTCCGGGCAAATGCGCACCTTCCTCGATCAGACCGGCGGCCTGTGGGCATCGGGCGCACTGTACGGCAAACTGGCCAGCGTCTTTAGCTCTACCGGTACCGGCGGCGGACAAGAGCAGACCATTACCTCTACCTGGACAACGCTTGCCCACCATGGGATGGTGATTGTCCCTATCGGCTACGGTGCCCAGGAGCTTTTTGATGTGTCGGCGGTGCGCGGCGGCACACCGTATGGCGCAACCACTATCGCCGGCGGCGATGGTTCCCGTCAGCCAAGTCAGGAAGAGCTGGCGATCGCCCGCTATCAGGGTGAACATGTCGCAGGACTGGCAGTTAAACTACACGGCTAACCTTCAGCAGGAGGATTTGCATGCCAACTCAAGAAGCGAAAGCCCACCACGTGGGTGAATGGGCAAGTTTACGAAATACCTCTTTAGAGATCGCCGAAGCGATTTTTGAATTAGCCAAATACGATGAGAAGTTAGCAGAAAAAATCTGGGAAGAAGGCAGCGATGAAGTGCTCTCTTTGGCCTTCGCGAAAACGGATAAAGACGCCCTTTTCTGGGGTGAGCAAACCATCGAGCGCAAAAACGTATAACCCGAAGCGCCCGGCGCACGATCGGGCCAACAAAACAAAACCCGGACCGACCAGCCATGGCCGGTCCGTTTTTTCTATTTCGCCGCGTCGTTCATCACCTGCTTAAAGGTCTCCATCGGACAGAAGCCGTTGGCATCCACCGGGCAGCCGTTCAGCGCCAGGGTCACGCGCTGCGGCGGGGATTGCAGGGTTAAGGTTTCGGTATTGCGCAGCTGCGCCGTGCTTTGATACACATACTCAATTTTCATCAGCTCGCGGTTAGCGCCGCTATCATGCCAGCGCTGGAAAACGATCTTCCCGCCGATCGGGGTGCGTTCATACTGGTCATGCAGCTGATAAGGTCTGAAGTCTAATGCCGTCAGCAGTGAGGCAATATTGGAATCGTGCCCCACCAGCAGCGTCACTTTCGCCGCCTGAGCGGGATCGCTGACCAGCGCTTTATCGATATATTTCACCAGCGGTTTAGCCACGTTGCGCGCCACTTCCGCCGAGGTGAACAGGCTATCCTGATAGCCGTTTTTCAGCTTCGATAACACCTGCCACTGTTTGTCGGTTTTTATCTCACCCCACGCCACCTGATCCAGCGGATACCCTTCGTAATACTGCAGCGTGAAGGCATCAACCAGCGAATTACCCACCTTTAACGGCCCGGAAACACCCGGTTCCTGCTGATATTTTGCGCTGAAGGTATCTTTGCCGTCGCTCAGCGAGCACTGCTGCTTCTCTTTACAGGAGGGTGAATTTTGATAGTCCGTCATCACTTCGAGTAGCTTGTAGCTGTCGGCCAGCTGCATTGTCTGCCGCTCTTTTTCCATCGCCTGTACGGCTTTTTCGCTAAAGGCGGCAGAATCGTCGGTAATCACCGGGTTAAACGTCGGGTCCATGGTGCCCATTTGCGGCTGGTGATGAACCGTGACTCCACAGCCGGGGAAGGCGCCGGTTATAAAGAACTGCGCGGTCGCCACGGTACGTTGCAGACTGTTGGCGTAAGCGTAAACGGTATTCTCCGGCGGACACTCACCGCGGGTGACCAGCCCCTGCTGCGCCAGCCATTCACGCATATAGTGCCCCATATAGACCTCAAGCACTCCGCCCTTCGTGGTCAGCTGACCGCCGGGCACATCCCACTCCGGCCATGATTTCGGCGTTGACTGCTCCAGCACGCTGCCGTTGTTGGCCAGCGGCGCGCGCAGGTTGTGGCGACTCATGATCAACACCTGCTGTAGCTGATAGCCCTGCGGTGCCGTCTGTTCCTCAGCCTGGGCAGCCGTCGATAACAATACGGCGCCGGCCACGACGCTGGCGAGTAGACTCTTTTGCATCCCTTAATCCTCAGTCAGTGATTATCATCGCTTACATTGTGACAAATTGATGACATTTTTCCGCACGACGGCTCGCAAACTGACGCAACGGGAGAAACTTTTCTCAGCCCGGGGAAATAGTTTTATAATAAAACAACTGAAGCCACAGGAGCTCTCGTGAAACGTACCCGTCTGGAAAACAGCAGTTGCCCTATTGCCCGCTCACTTGACGTCATTGGCGACTGGTGGTCGCTACTCATTGTCCGCGATGCCCTGGGGGGGACCCGGCGCTTCAGCGAATTTCAAAAGCACCTTGGCATTGCTAAGAACATGCTCGCCGGGCGGCTAAAAATGCTGGTGGATGAAGGTATTCTCACGATGCAGCCCGCTTCAGACGGTAGCGCATGGCTGGAGTACGTGCTTACCGAAAAGGGGCGTGGGCTGCAAACTGTGCTGGTGGCGCTGGCGCAATGGGCCGACGAGTATCTGTTGACGCCCGACGAACCCGCCACCGTATTGATTGATAATCTCACGCGCCAGCCGCTGCGCAAACTGGTGCTGCAGGCCGCCGATGGCCGGACGCTCAGACCCGATGACATCACCACCAGGCTACCTGTAACAGACTGATTTTAATTATTATTCTGTTTTAATCATTTCTCATAATAAAATAATCCTTACATATTGGTTGCATTATTAAACCATTTAACTCATGCTGAATTTGGTTTAATAATGCAACTATATTACTTGAGGTAACGCCATGACGACCCCTTCCCAAACCGCGTTAATTACCGGCGCATCTTCCGGCATCGGCGCCCTGTATGCCGAACGTCTCGCCGCGCGCGGCTATCACCTGATTCTGGTCGCACGCCGTGAAGAACGTTTGCAGGCCCTCGCCGAGGAGCTGCAACGCCAGTATGGCATTCGGGCCGACGTGCTAAAGGCAGACCTGAGCGAAGAAAGCGGTATCCGCGCCGTTGAAGCGCGCCTGCAGTCGGATCCGACGATTGCGCTGGTGATTAACAACGCCGGCACGGCGAAAATGGGAGGATTGCTGAGCGCGGATGTGCGCGAGCATCAGATGATTCATACCCTGAATACCACCGCTCTGCTGCGCCTGAGCTATGCTGCATTGGCTGCCTTCAGCCCCCGAGGTCAGGGGACGCTGATCAATATCGCCTCAATCCTTGCGCTGCATGCGCTACCGGGCAGCGCCGTCTACAGCGCCAGCAAAGCGTGGGTGCTGAGCTTTACCCGCGCGCTTCAGGAAGAGTTTGCCGACAGCGGTGTGCGTATTCAGGCGGTGCTTCCGGCGGCAACCGCGACGGATCTGTGGCCCACCTCCGGCGTCGCTCTTGACGCCCTGCCGGCAGGATCGGTGATGACGACGGAAGATCTGGTGGACGCGGCGCTGAGCGGCCTCGATCAGGGCGAGAATATCACCCTGCCGCCGGTTCACGATCTGGCGCTGTGGACCCATTTCGACCAGGCGAGACTCGCGCTGTTCGGCAGTGCACGCACCGGCCAACCGGCGCCGCGCTATCGCCGGGCTTAACGTTTGAGCAGGTGGCCGTGCTGACTCATCCACTCCGCCAGCGGCTGAAGCGCACTGCGCATCGACAGCCCCAGGGCAGTTATCTGATATTCAACGCGGGGGGGTATTTCGGGATAGACGCAGCGCGACACCAGCCCGCGCTGCTCGAACAGCCGCAGCTGGCGGGTCAGCTCTTTTTGCGTAATCGGCGCCGCCGCGCGCAGCAGCTCGCCGAAGCGCACCGGCGCATTTAGGACAATCAGCCGGTAGAGAATCGGGATCGCCCACTTCCCGGCAATCAGATTCACAAAATCGGTCATCGGGCACGCATGCTGCACAAAATTATTTTCCCCGACGCGCGCCGCTCTCTTCGCCATAGCACACCTTTCGCCTCATTAGTATCCAATTGGTACCTGGTATCCTTTGGATACTAAAGCTTTTATAGTCCCTTTTCCAGAGCACAGTCAGGAGAAGATAATGGGACGTTTAGCAGGAAAATATGCGCTGATCACCGGCGGCACCAGCGGGATTGGTCTCGCGACGGCGCAGACGTTTATCGCCGAAGGGGCGCAGGTGGCGGTGACCGGGCGTAATCCGCTCGCCCTTGAGCAGGCGCAGGCGCTATTGGGTGACAATGGCTGGGTCATCGCCGCCGATTCCGGCGACGCCGCCGGGCAGCGCCAGCTGGCCGCAACCCTCGCCGACCGCTGGCCGCAGCTGGATGTGGTATTCGTCAACGCCGGTGATGTCACCCACGCCCCCTTCGGCGACTGGCGCGAAGCGGAGTGGGATCGATTGATGAATATCAACCTGAAAGGGCCGTTCTTCTTGCTGCAGGCGCTGCTGCCGCTGCTCGCCAACCCGGCGTCGGTCATTCTTTGCGGATCGGTCAGCGCCCACATCGGCCTGCCCACCAGCAGCGCCTATGCCGCCAGTAAAGCCGGGCTGCTGTCGCTGGCGCGCACCCTGTCGGCGGAGCTGCTGCCGCGCGGGATCCGGGTGAATGGCCTGAGTCCGGGACCGGTGCGCACCCCGGCGCTGGATAAGCTGGGCCTCAGCGCCCAGGCCTTGAGCGACCTGCAGGAGGAGATCAAAAACCTGGTGCCGCTGGGACGGATGGGCACGCCGCAGGAACTGGCCAACGCCGCTCTGTATCTGGCATCGGATGAGTCCAGCTACGTCCTCGGCAGCGAACTGCGGGTGGATGGCGGCACGGGAAATCTCTGACCCGGCGGCGGCGTGGGTTACTCCGGTAGCGGTACCGCCGCCAGCGTGCAGATCGCCTGATGTTCGCCGCCGCGGCGATCGACCATCACTACTTTGTCCCCCGCTTTTTTGCCTTCACAGGGTTTTAGCACCTGATCCATGATGCGTTCGCGGGTTTGCTGGCGATCTGACTCCGCTGCGCCGGCAAATGAAGTCAGGATAAGAGTCAGCCCAACCAGGCCGACGATATGTTGATTACGCATGCATTACTCTCAGATAATTCTTACTCAAATGCAGGGTATCAGCCCGCGGGCTGTACGTCTGTAAAATCACTTAACGGAGTGTTACCCGACCGACGAAACGGCGCTTCAGACCGGTCAGCATGATTTTATCATCCTGATTTTTTTCGATTTTAACCGAAAAACGAGTCATATTTCGGACACATCCTGATGCTATCTTACACGTAACTTAATAGAGTTCATGGTTTTCAACTCAAGCCCAGGATCGCTTATGTCCGGTATTATTCTCATTGTTGTCGCGGTCATTTTGCTGGGAGTGGCGATTTACAGTCTGGTGTCATACGTCAAAGAACGCCGCGCCAGCCAGCTCCCGACCCATAAGAAGAAAAAATAGCCCCTCTCGATATACCACGTTGCGCCACGACGCATCATAGAAGAATAAAAGCAGGCGTTATGCCTGCTTTTATTCTTTACTTCCTGTTCAGTCTGAACGGTTACGACTCCCAGGCCTGCTCCGCTTTGCGGCCATCGAACTGCGGCGGAGGCTGACGGAAGCGACGGGTCAACCAGGTCAGATACAGCAGCCCTACCGCCGCCCACACCAGACCGAGGGTCAATGATGTTGCCTCCAGGTTAACCCACAGCACCGCCACCGTCGCCGCGCCAATCAGCGGTAGAATCAGGTAGTGCACACGATCCTTCCACGTTTTGTTATAGCCTTTACGCCGCCAGAAGTGGTTGAACACCGACAGGTTGACGAAGGTAAACGCCACCAGCGCGCCAAAGTTAATCAGCGCCGTCGCGGTCACCAGATCAAAGAACAGCGCCGACATCGCCACCACGCCCACCATCAGCACGTTGAGGGCCGGAGTCCGCCATTTCGGATGCACATAGCCAAAAATACGCTCCGGAAAGACGTTATCGCGCCCCATGACGTACAGCAGGCGGGAGACGCTGGCGTGTGAGGCCAGACCCGAGGCCAGCGTGTTGACGAAGGTGGTGCAGAGGAAAATCGACTGGAACAGTTTTCCGCCAACGTACAGCGCAATTTCCGGCAGCGCCGCATCCGGATCCTTAAAGCGGCTGATATCGGGGAAAAAGAGCTGCATAAAGAAGGAGGCGACGATAAAGATAATCCCGCCATAGACCGCCGTCAGGAAAATGGCTTTCGGAATGGTGCGCGCGGCATCCGGCGTCTCTTCCGATAGCGTGGTGACCGCATCAAAACCGAGGAACGAGAAACAGACAATCGTCGCCCCGGTGATAATCGGAATCAGATGGGCATTCTGGCTGATGAACGGTTGCAGCGACCAGACGGTCCCGACCCCTTCTCCCTTATGTAATCCCTGCACCACCAGGAAGATAAAGACCACCATGATCGCAATCTGCACCAGCACAAACAGCGTATTGAAGTTGGCCACCAGATTGACGCTTTTAAGATTCGCCGCGGTCAGAATCGCGACAAAACCTACCACCCAGATCCACGGCGGCACCTCCGGGAACAGCGCCGACAGATAAATCTTCGCCAGCAGCACGTTGATCATCGGTAAGAAAAGATAATCCAGCAGCGACGACCAGCCCACCATAAAGCCCACGTGCGGACTGATCGACTTCTGCGCATAGGTATACGCCGACCCCGCTTCGGGGAACTGACGGACCAGCTTGCCATAGCTAATAGCGGTGAACAGCACCCCAGCCAACGCCAGAATATAGGAGGCCGGCACGTGGCCATTGCTGATACCCGACACAATACCAAACGTATCAAATACCGACATCGGCGTGAGATAGGCCAGCCCCATAACCACCACCTGCCAGAGCTTGAGCGACTTGCGCAGACGAGGTTTTCCCGCCTCGGATGAGATGTCGAGAGAAGCGTTAGCAGCCATAGTCATACCCCCCCATGTAAACGTGGGTTTGTAGGCGCAATGACCGGGTAACAAACCTGCTTAGCAAGGGGGTAAGGCATAAATAATCGGTTAAAACGTATCGACTTACGGCGGTTAATTCTGTGTTATTGCGGCCTTCATGGCCCCCTTCTCCCTGCGGATATTTGAACATCGGCGTCATCTCTTACCTCGTCACACACTGTGTCGTTAACTGAAGCCCCGTTATCGCCTGCGCTCCTTTACGCGACATCCGGGAAATGGCTGGACTCCCAGCAAAAACGTCCGACCAGGCTCCGCTCAGGCCGTATGATGCTACTTGTCGATCAAATCTACAGGCCCCTTGCGGGGCGACAATCAGGCGTTTTTCAACATCCACTCAATTTCTGTTTCTGTGATAAGACGCTCAAATTGCAGTAATTCGTCATGTTTACAGGCGTGGTAAACGTGGCAGAAACGTTCACCCAGGCGCTCGCGCAGGCTATCGTTTTGCATAAACTCCCACAGCGCATCGCTTTGACGGATCGGGAACGGCAGCCCTTCCTGCTCCAGGCCGTTGCCTTCCACCTCTTCCTGCAACGGCAGCGTATTGTCCAGACCGTGCAAAATGCCGGCAAAAATTGCCGCCATCACCAGATACGGGTTGGCGTCGGCCCCCGCCACGCGATACTCCACGCGGTGATTCTGGCGGTCGCCGCAGGGGATCCGCAGCGCCACCGTCCGGTTGTTATGCCCCCAGGAGGCCTGCGTCGGCACATACATACCTGGCTGGAAGCGGCGGTATGAGTTGACGTTTGGCGCCAGCAGCGCCATCGACGCCGGCATCAGGTCAATCATCCCGGCGAGCGCGCGTTTCAACAGCGCAGAATCTTCGCCATTGGCATCCGCGAGGACGTTTTCACCCTTGTTGTTTTGCATGCTGATATGGATATGCATCCCGCTACCGGCATGCTCTTCATAAGGCTTGGCCATAAAAGTGGCATGCATCTTATGCTTCTCGGCCATCAAACGCACGAGGCGTTTTAACGCCAGCGCATCATCGCAGGCATCCAGCACGTTATCGGTATGATGAAGGTTGATTTCGAACTGACCCGGCGACGCTTCCGCCACCGCGCCATCGGCCGGAATCAGCTGCAGCTGGGCCAGCTCATCAATATCGTTGAGCACGTCGGCGAAGTGGTTGAGGTTATCCACGGAATAGACCTGGCTTTGGGTGTTGCGATCGCCGGTACCCGGCGCGCAAGGCGGCTGGAGATAGCCTTCAGCATCGCGTTTACGATCGAGTAAATAGAACTCCAGCTCTACCGCTACCACGGGGAACAACCCACGCTGGCGCAGCTGCTGCCAGAGTCGATTGAGAACGTTCCGCGGCTCAACGTCAAAGGGAGCGCCATCTTCATCAACCATGGTCAGCTGCAGCTGCGCGATAAATGCCGGGTCGGCAGCAGAAGGCGTTAAGGTACCCGGTACCGGTACGCAGGTGCAGTCCGGTTCCCCCATCTCCTGGCCGAGACCGGCCTCTTCTACCACATTTCCCAGAATATCCATGGCAAAAACGGAGGCCGGGAAGTAGCACCCTTTTTCCAGTTTGCTCAGGCTGGAGACCGGGATGCGCTTCCCGCGGAAACAGCCGTTCAGATCGGTCAGCAGCACATCGACATACTGCGTATTCGGATACTGCTCAAGGTAGCGCTTCACTTCCCAGGTGAATGCGCTGCCCCGTCTCTCTTCTGACTGCTGAACAAAATTCTCAACTTCTACAATATTGGTTTCCATCATTCACCGCCGTTGTGTTGGTTTCGGAGCCGGGCTTTCTTGCCGTTAAATATAATGTCCACTCTTCGAATGTGTATGCAAACAAAATGTTTGTCAAATGTTAAATTAAGTTTGCAAACGGCAATTCTCACTGCTAGATTGAGAAAATATTGAACGATATGGCCATTTAAAGCGCTAAATGGTCATAATTTAGTCCACTTTGTGAGGGCGATCATGGAAAATATAATGTACAAGCCAGTTATTGGTGTCGTGATGTGCAGGAACAGGCTGAAGGGTCACCAGACCCAGACCCTGCAAGAAAAATACCTGAATGCAATAATTAACGCCGGTGGATTACCGATTGCCCTGCCGCATGCGCTGGCTGAACCGGAACTGCTTGCCGCGTTGTTACCTCAACTGGACGGAATTTACCTGCCGGGCAGCCCCAGCAATGTGCAGCCGCACCTTTATGGTGAAAACGGCGATGAGCCTGACGCCGATCCCGGGCGTGATCTTCTGAGCATGGCACTGATTCACGCCGCACTCGAAAGGCGCATCCCCATTTTCGCCATCTGCCGTGGGTTACAGGAACTGGTTGTCGCCACCGGTGGGACTCTGTATCGTCGTCTTTTCGAGCAGCCGGAGCTCCTCGAACATCGCGAAGATCCGGAACTGCCGGTTGAGCAGCAATATGCGCCGTCTCACGAAGTACAGGTTCAGCAAGGAGGATTACTTTCTCAGTTAATACCGGGCTGCAACACGTTTTGGGTAAACTCGCTACATGGGCAGGGAGCAAAGACATTAAGCTCGCGTCTGCGCGTCGAAGCCCGTTCTTCCGATGGGCTGGCAGAAGCGGTCAGCGTTAATGACCACCCCTTCGCGCTGGGGGTACAGTGGCATCCGGAATGGAACAGTAGTGAATACGCCCTGTCGCGTTTGTTGTTTGAAGGTTTTATCACCGCCTGTCAGAAGCGCATGGCTGAAAAGCCGCGACTCTGACCATTACAGTTAAGGAAATGCAAATATGAGCGATGACGGACTGGCGCCAGGAAAACGTCTGTCAGAGATCCGCCAACAGCTGGGTCTCTCACAACGTCGTGCCGCCGAACTGTCTGGGTTAACACATAGTGCCATCAGTACCATAGAACAGGACAAAGTCAGTCCTGCCATCAGTACGCTGCAAAAGCTGCTGAAAGTTTATGGGCTGTCGCTCTCGGAATTCTTTTCTGAACCAGAAAAACCTGATGAACCGCAGGTGGTTATTAATCAGGATGACCTTATCGAAATCGGCAGTCAGGGGGTTTCGATGAAGCTGGTGCATAACGGAAATCCGAACCGTACGCTGGCGATGATTTTTGAAACTTACCAGCCTGGAACCACAACCGGGGAGAGGATCAAACATCAAGGTGAGGAAATTGGCACCATACTGGAAGGTGAAGTCGTACTGGTCATAAATGGTCAGTCGTATCATCTGGTGGCTGGGCAAAGTTATGCCATAAATACCGGCATACCGCACAGTTTCAGCAATACTTCGGCCGGCATTTGCCGAATTATCAGTGCCCATACTCCCACCACATTCTGATTTTTTAGCCTGAGCAGGTTTCAGGCTTTCTTCTGGCCTGCTCCGTCGGATGCCCTGTTTCCGGCGGAGCGAAGAACACGCAAATAATACGCAGCGTAGTGCGGAATCTTATTTCCTGCTGGCCTCAATAATACGCGCAAATAAAACGCGCGAAAGACGGTATCTGACTCCGGGGACGCCCTGCGCCCTGCGCTGTCTGAAATGCCCACTATTCGATTATGTGATTAAGGAGTCTTATATGGATTTCAAACATCTGGCCTGGTGGCAGGATAAAGCGAAAAGCATGGAGATTGAAACGCGGTTATTTATTAATGGCGAATACTGCTCTGCTGTCGATAATACCACGTTTGAAACCATCGACCCTGCCGCCCAGCAAACTCTGGCGCATGTCGCCCGCGGTAAAAAGGCCGACGTCGACCTCGCTGTTCAGGCCGCGCGCCGCGTTTTTGAACGCGGCGACTGGTCGCAGACCTCACCCGCGCAGCGTAAAGCGGTGCTCAATAAGCTGGCAGACCTGATGGAAAGCCACCGTGAAGAGCTGGCGCTGCTGGAGACGCTCGATACCGGAAAGCCGATCCGCCACAGCCTGCGCGACGATATCCCCGGCGCGGCGCGGGCGATCCGCTGGTATGCGGAAGCCATCGACAAAGTGTATGGCGAAGTCGCCCCTACCGGCGTCAATGAACTGGCGATGATCGTCCGTGAGCCGGTAGGCGTGATTGCCGCCGTGGTCCCGTGGAATTTCCCGCTGCTGCTGGCCTGCTGGAAACTCGGCCCGGCGCTGGCCACCGGCAATAGCATCGTGCTTAAACCGTCTGAAAAATCACCGCTCACCGCCCTGCGTCTTGCTGGCCTGGCGAAAGAAGCCGGGCTGCCGGACGGCGTGCTGAACGTGATCAGCGGGTTTGGCCACGAGGCGGGCCAGGCCCTGTCGCTGCACCCGGACGTTGAGGTCATCACCTTTACCGGCTCTACCCGCACCGGCAAACAGCTGTTAAAAGATGCCGGCGACAGCAACATGAAGCGCGTCTGGCTGGAAGCGGGGGGGAAAAGCGCCAATATCGTCTTTGCCGACTGCCCGGATCTGCAAAAAGCGGTCAACGCCACCGCCGGCGGCATCTTTTACAACCAGGGCCAGGTGTGCATCGCCGGTACCCGCCTGCTGGTTGAAGAGAGCATTGCCGATGAGTTCCTCAGCCGTCTGCAGGAGCAGGCTCGCCTCTGGCAGCCGGGCAACCCGCTCGACCCCAACACCACCATGGGCATGTTGATTGATAACACCCATGCCGACAGCGTCCACAGTTTTATCCGCGTGGGAGAAAGTCACAGCACCTTACTGATCGATGGCCGGAAAAATCCGTGGCCGGCCGCCGTCGGCCCGACCATTTTCGTTGATGTCGATCCGGCCTCTCCTCTGAGTCGGGAAGAGATTTTCGGCCCGGTACTGGTGGTCACCCGCTTCACCTCAGAAGCCGAGGCACTGCGGCTTGCCAACGACAGCCATTACGGCCTGGGCGCAGCGGTCTGGACCCGCGATCTTTCCCGCGCCCACCGCATGAGCCGCCGCCTGAAAGCGGGCTCCGTTTTTGTGAACAACTATAACGATGGTGATATGACCGTCCCGTTTGGCGGCTATAAACAAAGCGGCAACGGACGCGATAAATCTCTGCACGCGCTGGAAAAATTCACCGAACTGAAAACGATCTGGATGACTCTGGAGTCTTAATCATGACCGAACATACCACCAGTTATTACGCCGCCAGCGCCAACAAATACGCACCGTTTCCGACGCTGAGCGAATCCATCAGCTGCGACGTCTGCGTCGTCGGCGGCGGCTACACCGGCCTCTCTTCCGCCCTACATCTTGCCGAAATGGGCTACGACGTGGTGCTGCTGGAAAGCGCCCGAATTGGCTTTGGCGCCAGCGGACGCAACGGCGGCCAGTTGGTTAACTCCTATAGCCGCGATATTGACGTCATTGAAAAAACCTACGGACCGGACGCGGCAAGAATGCTCGGCAGCATGATGTTTGAAGGTGGCGAGATCATCCGCGAACGTATCCAGCGCTATCAGATTCAGTGCGACTATCGCCCCGGCGGCCTGTTTGTGGCGATGAACCACAAACAGCTGGAAACCCTGGAAGAGCAGAAAGCCAACTGGCAGCGCTACGGTAACAACCAGCTGGAGCTGCTGGATGCCAATGCCATCCGCCGTGAGGTCAACAGCGATCGTTATACCGGCGCCCTGCTCGATCATAGCGGTGGTCATATTCATCCCCTGAATCTGGCCATCGGCGAAGCGAATGCCATTCGTCTGAACGGCGGTCGGATTTATGAACAATCGCCGGTCATCCGCATCCAGCACACCAGCCCGGCGGTGGTGAGCACCGCCAAAGGCCAGGTGACCGCACGCTACGTGATCGTCGCCGGAAACGCCTACCTTGGCGACAAAGTGGAGCCGGAGCTGGCCAAACGCAGTATGCCGTGCGGTACCCAGGTCGTCACCACCGAGCCGCTGTCCGACGACGTCGCCCGTTCGCTGATCCCGAAAAATTACTGCGTGGAAGACTGCAACTACCTGCTGGACTACTACCGTCTGACCGGCGATAACCGCCTGTTGTACGGCGGCGGCGTCGTCTACGGCGCCCGCGATCCGGACGACGTTGAACGGCTGATCATGCCGAAACTGCTGAAGACTTTCCCGCAGCTGAAAGGGGTGAAAATCGATTATCGCTGGACCGGCAACTTCCTGCTGACGCTTTCGAGGATGCCGCAGTTCGGACGCCTGGACAACAACATCTACTATATGCAGGGTTACAGCGGCCACGGCGTCACCTGTACCCATCTCGCCGGGCGGCTGATCTCCGAGCTGCTGCGCGGGGATGCCGAGCGCTTCGACGCCTTTGCGAACCTGCCCCACTACCCGTTCCCGGGCGGGCGCAGCTTACGCATTCCGTTTACCGCAATGGGCGCGGCGTACTACAGCTTGCGCGACCGCCTCGGCGTGTGAGCCGCTACGCCGCCTGGAACAACAGCCGCCGGGTGCGTTGATCCGGCGCCCGGCGCGCCGCTGTTTGAGCCAACGCCCGGCGGCGTTAACGCCGTCCGCGCCACCGGCAGCCAACGCCGGTGGTGTTCTCATCTTGCGCATCAGGTTTCGCGGCTCACAACGCATTGCTGCGGATAGTGCTGCTGAAAGTAGTGGCGTAAAAACTCCACCGTGGCCCGAATTTTCGCCGAAGTCGCCAGCCGCGACACATACACCGCCCAGATGTTGGCCGGCTGAGAGTATTCCGGCAGCAGATGCACCAGGTGACCGCTGGCGATATTGTCACTGACATCCCACCACGAGCGTAGCGAGATCCCCTGCCCGTCAAGACACCACTGATGCACGATCTCCCCGTGGTTAGAGGCGAGCGGGCCGGTCACCTTAATCGCCTGCTCCCCCTCTTTACCGTGGAGCTGCCAGACGCCAAACGGTCGATCGCGCTCTTTAATCACCAGACAGGGCAAGGTCGCCAGATCGCTGAGCTGCCTGGGCTGCGGATAGCGGGCCAGAAACGCCGGTGAAGCGCAGAGAATCCGCTGGTTGGTCGCCAGTTTGCGGGCAATCAGATTGGGGGCAATATCATCACCCACGCGAATATCGAGATCGACGCCTTCATTCACCAGGTCGACCAGCCGGTCTTCAACATCAAACCGCAGCTCCAGCTGCGGATACTGACGCGACAGCGCCGACAGCGCCGGCGCCACCACCCGGCGGCCAAAACCAAAGCTGCTGATAATCCGCAGCGTACCCTGCGGCACCTGACGCACATCGGACAGCTCATCCATCATTTGGTCGACGTCCTGCAAAATGCGCTGCGCCCATTCGTAGATGCGCTCGCCCTCTTCGGTTATCGTGACCCGACGGGTAGTGCGGTGCAGCAGCAGCACATTCAGCGTCTGCTCAAGCAAAGAAATGCGCTTGCTGACAAAGGCGGGCGAAACGCCGAGCTCTTCGGCGGCAGAGGCAAAACCGGCGCGGCGGGCTACCAGCATAAACACGCGTAAATCATTTAGCAGCGGCAGATTATTCATGAACTGTGTTTTATGTTTCACCAGTTAGCGTGATTAATTATGAACCAGTCAATTATAGGATAGAAAGGAAGTCAATTTTCATCGCTGATAAGTGAGAACCGGTATGAAGAAAAGCTGTCGTATTGCCGCCATCCCAGGAGACGGGATAGGTAAAGAAGTGCTGCCTGAAGGTATTCGCGTCTTACAAGCCGCGGCTGAACGCTGGGATTTGTCATTAAGCTTTGAACAGATTGAATGGGCCAGCTGCGACTATTATGTCCGCCACGGTAAAATGATGCCCGACGACTGGCATGAGCAGCTCAAAACCTTTGATGCTCTCTATTTTGGCGCCGTCGGCTGGCCCGACACCGTAGCGGATCACGTCTCACTGTGGGGCTCGCTGCTCAAGTTTCGCCGCGAGTTCGATCAGTACGTCAACCTGCGTCCGGTGCGCCTGTTCCCCGGCGTTCCCTGCCCGCTGGCGGGTAAAAAAGCCGGCGATATTGATTTCTACGTGGTGCGGGAGAATACCGAAGGGGAATACTCCTCGCTCGGCGGACGCGTGAACCCCGGGACCGAGTATGAGATGGTGATTCAGGAGTCGGTCTTCACCCGCCGCGGCGTAGACCGGATCCTGCGCTACGCGTTTGAACTGGCGCAAAGCCGCCCGCGTAAAACCCTGACCTCCGCCACCAAATCCAACGGGCTGGCCATCAGCATGCCTTACTGGGATGAGCGCGTAGAAGCCATGGCCCGGGAGTATCCTGAGATCCGCTGGGACAAACAGCATATCGATATTCTGTGCGCCCGCTTCGTCCTCCAGCCGGAACGCTTCGACGTGGTCGTCGGCTCAAATCTGTTCGGCGATATCCTCTCCGATCTTGGCCCGGCCTGTACCGGTACCATTGGCATCGCCCCGTCGGCGAACCTGAATCCGGAGCGTACCTTCCCGTCTCTGTTCGAGCCGGTCCACGGCTCAGCGCCGGATATTTACGGTCAGAACATCGCCAACCCGATAGCGACTATCTGGGCGGGCGCCATGATGCTGGATTTCCTCGGCGCCGGCGATGCGCGTTATCAGGCCGCCCATGACGGTATTTTACAGGCTATTGAGCAGGTTATCGCCAGCGGGCCGAAAACGCCGGATATGAAGGGGGATGCCTCGACCCGGCAGGTCAGCGAAGCCATCTGCCAGGCGATTTTGCGCTAACCCGCCTCTCCGGCGGCACCGTTCCGCCGGAGAAACTACAGCTCCAGCTCGCGCTGCAATAACCCGGCGATGGCCTCGCTGCTGTCGGCGGTGACCAGCGCGTGACGAAACGCCTCGTGCATAATGCGCCGCGCCAGACGAGAGAAGATGCGCATATGCTGATCCCCGGCGGCATGTTTGTTCAGCGTCAGCATAATCACAAATTGCGCTTCGTCCTCTCCCCACGCCACCGGCCGGGCCAGGCGAGCCACGCTGATGGTGGACTGCTCAATATGTTCCGACTTGCTGTGCGGAATGGCAAAGCTGAAGCCCAGCCCGGTGGAAAATACCGCTTCGCGCGCCCAGAGATCGGCCTCCAGCTTACGCGGGTAGCGGCAACGCCCCGCCAGCAGCAGATTGTCGGTCATGCCTTTCAGCACCTCTTCTTTACTGCGCCAGTCGCTGTTTAAGGTAATGCACTGCGTGGTAATCAGCGGCGCGTCCTGCTGGGCCATGCGGAACTGAGCTAATAAATGTTCCACCTCCAGCGAGGTGCGACACTGCATAGCCTGGTTCAGCAGCTGGCGACAGGCCCGACTATCCAGCCGGGCCAGACGCGCTTTCGTCGCCGGAATCGCCGGCGCGCTCATGCTCAGTTCATCCAGCCCAAGTCCCACCAGCAGCGGCAGCACCGAGCCTTTCGCCCCCAGTTCACCGCACAGACCAATCCATTTCCCCTGGCGATGTACCGCCTGCACGGCGTAGTCCAGCGCGCGCAAAAAAGCCGGGTTGAGGCTGTTGTAGTGGCGCGTGACCTTGCTGTTATCACGATCCACCGCCAGCAGGTACTGCGTCAGGTCATTGCTGCCAATACTGAAAAAATCGATCTCTTCACAGCACTGGTCGATGATAAACATCACCGACGGCACTTCCAGCATGATGCCAAACGGGATCTTCTCATCGAACGGAATATGTTCATCGCGCAGGGATTGCCTGGCTTCGGCCAGCCTTTCTTTCACCCACAGAATCTCCTCCATCGAGGAGATCATCGGAATCATAATTTTCAACGAGCCGTGCGCCGAGGCGCGCAGAATCGCCCTGAGCTGCGTGCGGAACAGCGTCTGGTACTCTTCGTAAATTCGCACCGCGCGATAGCCGAGGAAGGGGTTGTTTTCCGCCGGGATATTGAGATAGGCCACCGGCTTATCGCCCCCGATATCCATGGTGCGAATAATAATGCTGCGGCCCTTCGCCGGTTCCAGCGCCTGGCAAAAAATATTATACAGTTCATCTTCAGACGGCGCGCCGGGCCGGTCCATATACAGCATTTCGGTACGGAACAGGCCCACCGCCTGCGCGCCGTTGCCAAACGCCGCGGCGGCTTCAACGGAGTGGGCAATATTGGCCGCCACCTCCAGACGCAGGCCATCTTTTGTGACCCCGTCTTTATCAAACCACGCCTGCTGCTGACGACGTAACTGCGCCGCGGCCCAGGCCTCCTGCTGGTAGTAGCGCGTCACCGCCTCATCCGGGTTAACCGCCACCAGCCCGGCATTGCCGTCGATATATATCAGTTGCCCCACCCACGGCTGCAGCGCCGCCATCTCCACGCCGACCAGAGTCGGAATATTAAACGAACGCGCCAGAATCACGGTATGCGAAGTGGTCCCGCCGCCGCTCAGCAGCAGGCCTTTCAGCAGCGTTTTATCCAGCTCAAGAAACTGGCTGGGCGTTAACTCATCGGCAAGACAAATCGCCGGGACGGTCAGCTTACCCGGAGCCGGGAAGCGGGACTCGCCGTAGATATGCTGCAGAAGCTGGAAGCAGACATCGCGGATGTCCAGCACCCGCTCCTGTAAATAGCGGTTGCCGGAGTCGTGGAACTGAGCGCAGAAGTGCTCGCCGCTGGCGACGATCGCCTGGGCGCAGCTCAGGCCGGTCAGCAGCCCGCCAAGCAGATGCTGGCGTAGAGAAGCATCCGTCGCCAGCGAACGATGCGCCTCCAGAATGGCGCCGGCGGTTCCGTCGTTATCCAGCAGCCGCAGCTCGATATTTTTAACCAGCAGCAGCAAACCTTGATCCAGCAGCGCCTGCTCGTGCTCAACATTCCCGGCAGCGGGCAGCGGGCCCGGGTCGCGCAGATCGAAAGATTTCAGCCGGGTGAGCGTGCCCCCGGCGCTCCCGGCACACACTGGCCGCCCGTGCAACAGGATGGGATTCAGCCGCGACAGCGATTCCGGAACCGGCTGTACCTCTGGACTTTCCGCCGCCGGCAACGGCGTATCGCAGTGCGGAAATTCATCCTGAATAAATGCCGACAGGGCAGCAAGCGCCCGCTGCTCATCCTCGCCGCGGATAATTAACTGGCACTCGTCGCCCTGTATTGTGTTGGTGGCAATAATAGCCAGCGCGCTTTTCGCATTGCCGCGCAGGTCGCTGCGCGTATTCCACCAGTCAACAGAAGACAAAAAGGTATTGCATAGCGTTTCTACCAGACTAGCCGGACGGGCGTGGACGCCATTTGGCAAATCACAACGGAATTTAATAACCTGGGCCATTGGCTTTCTCCTGAGCAAGACATCATTGCCTCAACGGTAAAGAAAGCGCGCCGCAGGAACTACGCGAGAAAAGAGTGAATTACTGGAAAATTGTACACAGAGATCTTTTTTCTGTTCCGGCTCACAATTCTCTCGTTTGCTCGCAACATTCCCCCATAACACCTAAGATTTGAGGTGGATCGCAATTTCACGCGCACCTTACAAATATCCAGTAAATGCACTTTTTCTCTACTGTTTTCTCCCCCGCCATTTTCCTACTGTTGAAGCAACAATACTGTCACGAGCGTTAGCGCGCTCAGGAGCAAGCAATGAACGAACTGGTGCAAATACTAAAAAATACACGCCAGCATCTCATGACCGGCGTCTCACATATGATCCCCTTTGTGGTCTCCGGCGGGATCCTCCTCGCCGTCTCGGTCATGCTATACGGCAAAGGCGCCGTGCCCGATGGCGCGACGGATCCCAACCTGAAAAAACTGTTTGATATTGGCGTCGCCGGACTGACCCTGATGGTGCCTTTTCTGGCGGCCTATATCGGCTACTCCATTTCTGACCGCGCGGCGCTGGCCCCGTGCGCCATTGGCGCGTGGGTCGGCAACAGTTTTGGCGCCGGTTTTTTCGGCGCACTGATCGCCGGGATGATCGGCGGCCTGGTGGTTTACTACCTGAAGAAAATCCCTGTCCACAAAGTGCTGCGCTCCGTGATGCCCATTTTTGTTATCCCCATTATCGGCACTTTTATTACGGCCGGGATCATGATGTGGGGGCTGGGTGAACCTATCGGCGCGCTCACCGCCGGTCTGACAACCTGGCTACAGGGCATGCGCGAGGGCAGCATCGTGCTTCTCGCCATCATCATGGGGCTGATGCTGGCCTTCGACATGGGGGGGCCGGTCAATAAAGTGGCCTACGCCTTCATGCTGATTTGCGTCTCCCAGGGGGTTTATAGCGTGGTGGCTATCGCCGCCGTCGGGATCGCCATTCCGCCGCTGGGCATGGGTCTGGCGACGCTGGTGGGTCGCAAATACTTCACGCCAGAGGAGCGAGAAGCGGGCAAAGCCGCGCTGGTCATGGGCTGCGTTGGCGTGTCGGAAGGCGCCATCCCCTTCGCGGCCGCCGACCCGCTGCGCGTCATCCCGTCGATCATGATTGGCGCCGCCAGCGGCTGCGCGACGACCGCCCTGCTCGGCGTTCAGTGCTACGCCGGCTGGGGCGGACTGATTGTCCTGCCGGTGGTTCAGGGTAAAGGCGGGTTCATCATCGGCCTGCTGGTCGGGGCATTGGTCAGCGCCGCCTGCGTCATCGTGCTTAAAGCCCTCACCAGGAAGAAAGCGTCAGAAGCCAAAGCCGATGACGAACTGGATCTTGATTTCGAAATTAACTGAAACCGCAGAAGGAATAGTTTATGACCAGGATTATCGCCGTTACCGCCTGCCCGTCCGGCGTCGCACACACCTACATGGCAGCGGAGTCGCTGGAGAGCGCCGCCACAGCCAAAGGCTGGCAGGTCAAGGTGGAGACCCAGGGCTCCATCGGTATTGAAAATGAGCTGTCGGCAGACGATGTCGCCAGCGCCGATATCGTGATTCTGACCAAAGATATCGGCATCAAGAGTGAAGAGCGGTTTGCCGGTAAAACCATCGTTCGCGTCAATATCAGCGATGCCGTGAAGCGGGCTGACGCCATTATGAACAAAATCGACAGCCATCTTTCGCAGAAAGCCTGAATACCGTCGCGCGCAGCGACGCTGCGCAAGACTCAGCGCCCCGCTCCACGAGCGTCATTGTGACCGGCAGTCCGTGCGCAACGCGCATCGCGAATTGCCTCAATCCGCGCGTGGAGAGGGCGTTCACATGGAGTTTGTCATGACCAATCGTACCCAACGCTTAATAGCGGGCCTGTTCGCTCACCCGCGGGAAATCTCGCTCGAACGCGCCCTGCTCTATACCGAAAGCCACAAACGCACCGAGGGGGAGCCGACGATGATTCGTCGGGCGAAGGCCACCGCCTGGATCCTTGACCATGTACAGATTTCGATTCGTGATGATGAACTGATCGCCGGCAACCGGACAATCAAACCGCGCGCCGGCATCGTCTCGCCCGAGATGGACCCCTACTGGTTGCTTAACGAGCTGGATCGGTTCCCGGTTCGCCCGCAGGATCGCTTCGCCATCAGCGATGAAGACAAGCGCATCTACCGTGAAGCACTGTTCCCGTACTGGGAAAAACGCTCGATGAAAGATGTTATTAACGCCCAGATGACCGACGAGGTGAAAGCGGCGGTAGGCACGCAGATTTTCAGCATCAACCAGACCGACAAGGGCCAGGGGCACATCATTATCGATTATCCCCGCCTGCTGAATAAAGGACTGGCGGCGCTGGCGACGGAAATGAAAAGTCTGGCCCGACAGCATCCGGAGAACGATTTTTATCAGGCGGTGCTGATTTTACTGGCGGCCTCGCAGCGCCACATTTTGCGTTACGCCACCCTCGCCGCTGACATGGCCCGCCGCTGCGACGATCCGCAGCGACGCCAGGAGCTGGAGACGATTGCCGCTCATTCGCGCCATAACGCCGCGCATCGCCCGGAAGATTTCTGGCAGGCCTGCCAGCTGTTCTGGTACATGAACATCATTCTGCAGTACGAGTCCAACGCCAGTTCGATTTCGCTTGGCCGTTTTGACCAGTATATGCTGCCGTTTTATCAGGCGTCGCTAACCCGTGGCGAGGATCCCGCGTTGCTGAAAACGCTGCTGGAATCGCTGTGGGTCAAGTGCAACGATATTGTCCTGCTGCGCTCATCCAGCAGCGCCCGCTACTTTGCCGGCTTTCCGACGGGCTATACCGCCTTGCTCGGCGGCCTGAGTGAGACCGGACGCAGCGCGGTAAACGTGCTCTCCTTTCTCGCGCTGGATGCCTACCAGAACGTCCGTCTGCCGCAGCCCAATCTCGGCGTGCGCGTCAACGAACTGATCGACCGCCCGTTCCTGCACAAAACGGCGGAAACCATCCGCTTAGGCACCGGGATCCCACAAATTTTCAACGACGAAGTGGTGGTTCCGGCCTTTCTCAACCGCGGCGTCTCGCTGGAGGATGCGCGGGATTATGCCGTCGTCGGCTGCGTCGAACTCTCTATCCCCGGCCGCACCTATGGGCTGCACGATATTGCGATGTTCAACCTGCTGAAGGTCATGGAGATCGTGATGCTGGAGAACGAAGGTAACCCCGATATCAGCTGGGACGGGCTGATTCAGCAGATCCGCGAGAAAATCCGCTACTACATCAGGCTGATGGTCGAAGGCAGCAACATTTGCGACCTCGGCCACCGGGATCAGGCGCCGGTTCCCCTGCTCTCTTCGTTTATTCAGGATTGCGTGTTGCACGGAAAGGACATCACCGAAGGCGGCGCGCGCTACAACTTCTCCGGCGTTCAGGGAATTGGTATCGCCAATCTCAGCGACTCCCTGCATGCGCTCAAGGGGATGGTCTTCGAGCAGCAGCGCATGAGCTACGACGAGCTGATTCAGGTCCTCAAGGCCAATTTCCAGACGCCGGAAGGCGAGAAAATCCGCGCCCGACTGGTTCACCGCTTTGAAAAATATGGCAACGATATCGACGAGGTAGACAATATCAGCGCCGACCTGCTGCGCTTTTACTGTAAAGAGGTTGAGCAGTACCGCAACCCGCGCGGCGGGCACTTCACCCCCGGTTCCTATACCGTCTCGGCGCACGTTCCGCTCGGCTCGGTGGTCGGCGCAACGCCGGATGGCCGCCTGGCCGGCGAGCAGTTAGCCGATGGCGGTCTGTCGCCGATGGTCGGCCAGGATTCTCAGGGGCCAACGGCGGTCCTGAAATCGGTCAGCAAGCTGGATAACTACCTGCTCTCCAACGGCACGCTGCTGAACGTGAAGTTCACCCCGGCGACCCTGAGCGGAGAGAGCGGGCTCAACAAGCTGGCTGATTTCTTACAGGCTTTCACCAGCCTGAAGCTACAGCATATCCAGTTTAACGTGGTCAACGCACAGACGCTGCGCGAAGCGCAGCAGCGCCCTCAGGATTTCGCCGGCCTGGTGGTACGCGTCGCGGGCTACAGCGCCTTCTTTGTGGAGTTATCGAAGGAGATCCAGGATGACATTATCCACCGCACCACGCATCAACTGTGACGTTATCGAGACGCGCGCCGACCGGGCGCGCATTTTCAATCTCCAGCGCTACTCTCTGAACGATGGCCAGGGGATCAGAACCGTCGTCTTTTTTAAAGGTTGCCCGCACACCTGTCCGTGGTGTGCCAACCCGGAATCCCTCTCCCCCCAAATTGAAACCGTGCGCCGGGAAAGCCGGTGTCTCCACTGCGCTCGCTGCCAGCAGGACGTCGAAGAGTGCCCTTCCGGCGCATGGGAGCAGATTGGCCGCGATGTCACTCAGGAAGCGTTGCTCAAAGAGGTTCTGAAAGATGAGATCTTTTTTCGTGCCTCGGGCGGCGGCGTCACGCTATCGGGTGGAGAGGTGTTGATGCAGGCCGGGTTTGCCACCCGTTTCTTACGCGCGTTGCGCCAGTGGGGGATCCACACGGCGATAGAAACGGCGGGCGACGCCGCCTTCAGCCGCGTTTACCCTCTTGCCCAGGCATGCGACGAAGTGCTGTTTGATCTGAAAATGATGGATCCCGGGCAGGCCAGAGAACAGCTCGCCCTGAATCTCCCCCGGGTGCTGGAAAATTTCAGCCGGCTGGTGGAAAATGGCGTTCACGTCATTCCCAGAGTGCCGCTCATTCCCGGCTTTACCCTGTGTGAAAAGAACTTCAGCCAGATTCTCTCCTTCCTGGCGCCGTTTGCGCTGCCTGACATTCACCTGCTGCCGTTTCACCACTATGGCGAACCGAAATACTCGCTGTTGGGCAAGAGATGGGCGATGGCAAAGGTCGGAGCGCCATCGGCAGCAGAGATTAACCGATTCACTCTCATGGCTGAACAAGCTGGTTTTCGCGTAACTGTCGGTGGCTAATGCCCGGAGGATGCTATGGATCTCAAGATCGTTGCGGTCACGGCCTGCGTGAGCGGCGTGGCCCATACCTATATGGCGGCGGAGCGGTTACAAAAAGTCGGCCACCACGAAAAGTGGCAGATCAAAATCGAAACCCAGGGCGCGCTGGGGATTGAGAATAAAATTACCCCCGACGATATTGCCGGGGCCGATGTCGTCCTGCTGGTTACGGATATTGAAATCGACGACGCCAGGCGCTTTTGCGGCCAGCGCACGATTAAAACCAGCATCAAAACGTTTTTACTCCATCCGCAGCAGATCGCGGAAGCGGTAAAAAGCATCATGAAAAAGCCGGTCGTCTATTTAGAGATCCCCTGAGAGCGGGCTGGCGCATTCCACTGCTTCTCAGGAACGACGAACCGCTATCGTCTGCCGGTTTGTCGCCCGGACAGCAGAGCCGCGCCGCCGGGACGACAAGGGATGCAGGGCCGTAGCCCGGGCAAACAATTTATCCCGCCGCCCGGGAACCTCTCCCCGGTGGCGCTGCGCTTACCGGGGCTACCTGATACCGAACCGACAAGGGATGCCGGGCCGTAGCCCGGGCAAATAATCTATCCCGCCGCCCGGGAACCTCTCCCCGGTGGCGCAGCGCTTACCGGGGCTACCTGATACCGAACCGACAAGGGATGCCGGGCCGTAGCCCGGGCAAATAATTTATCCCGCCGCCCGGGAGTCTCTCCCCGGTGGCGCTACGCTTACCGGGGCTACCTGATACCGAACCGGCAAGGGATGCCGGGCCGTAGCCCGGGCAAATAATCTATCCCGCCGCCATCTGGCAAAAAATGGACGCCCGGGCTTACTCCACATCCAGCAGCCATTTTTGCGCCGGCGTCAGGCGACTGGCGGTTTCCGGCTTTAGCCAGCGCCGCTGGTCCTGCTGCGCGCTGTCCTGGCGGTCAATGTATAAACCGTGCAGCACCCGTCTTCTGCTGCCGGTGGTATTACAGGTTCCGCCGTGCCAGGTATGTGCGTTATAAATCATTACGCTCCCCGCCGGGGCGGCAAACACCACCTCATCCGGGTGCGGCAGTTCAGGGTCGCTCAGGACCTCCTCGGGCAGCTCCGGGCGCAGATGCGTACCGGGAATAATTCGCGGGGCGCCATTCTCAGCACTCAAATCATCGATTGCCCAGATGGTATTCACCAGATGCACTTTGGGAAAATCGGGACGCGGTTTTTTCCAGTCGGCATGTAGCGGCTGGTGGCCGCCGTTAACCAGCGCCTCGCGCGCATTCAGGCTGGACACTTTAAAGTCGCCCTGAAAAATATAGCGGCAGGCCGACAGCACCAGCGGATGGGACCACACCTTCTCCCAAATCACCCCTTTATTCACCAGGTTGGCAATGCGCGTCGCGGTCGCCTCCTGATGGTGTTCCATGGCCAGGTTATCCCCCTCGCTCTCGACAAGCGTATCGATGAGCTCGCGCATCGCCGCCAGCCACGCCGGGTCGGCCAGATGATGCACCACGGTGTAGCCAAGCGTATCCAGCTCCTGTTTCATTTTGTCGGATAAGGCGATGTTGGCGCCGAGGGCATCCAGATAGACAGCAGATTGATGTTCCATATTTCCTTTCCTTAACCTTTCGATAACACGAAATAAACTCTAATCGTCGGCCAGGGGAAATACATGAGGCGATTCCTACGAAAAACTGGACATCCGTACGCGGGGAGGCAAAGTGTGATGATCGTCAAACTCTGAGACTCAGGCGGCCGCAGGCTGGCTCTGCGCGCTCAATCGGGCGAACTAAAAGAGATCTGCGGATATTAAATAGATTATATTCAACAGGATAATAGTTCGCTCTCGGGGTGAAGGGATGATTGAAGATCTGCCGGGTATTTTAAATCGTCTGGTCAATCAGAAGGACAGGCTGCTGGTCAGGTTCCCGGAACCGGATATTTCTGTCCCGGAACTGGCCTATCAGGTCGCGTTTCCGCGTCTGGAGATTGTGCTGGAGGGCGAGCTGCGGGAGAACGGTTTACCCTTGTCCGATATGGTGCTGTCAACATCGCAGGTGCTTTATGTCCAGGCGGGAAAGTGGACCTGCCCGCAGTGGACCGGTCAGGCATCGACCTTAAGTATTTTATTTGGCAGACAAAAGCTGGGGTTTTGCATCCAGCACTGGGACGGTAAACGGCTGCGAACGGAGAAACAAAGCGTCGCCCGCCTGGGGCCGCGCGTGGGCTCTTATCTGCTGCTGGCGCTGAACGAAATCTGTCTGCAGCCAGACCCGGTCACCGCCCGGCTTGTGGTGTCGGCGCTGCTGAGCCACTGCCTTGAACAGCTGGTCGGCCTGGAGATGCGGGTCAGCCGCAGCCGCGATCTGTTTATGGCGGTACAGGATTATCTGGAGGAGAATCTCAGCCAGCCGTTAACCCGCGAATCGGTGGCAAAACGTTTTCATATCACCCCAAACTACCTGTCGCACATTTTTCAGAAATCGGGTTCCGTCGGTTTTAACGAATACCTGACCCGCGTCCGACTGGAGCAGGCCAAAAAGCTGCTGCGGGGTTACGACTTAAAAGTCAAAGAGATTGCCCACAACTGCGGCTTTATCGACAGCAACTATTTTTGCCGGGTGTTTAAACGCTATACCGAACGTTCGCCTTCCGAATATCGCCGCCATTGTCGCAGCGCGCAGCAGGGGTAGCGGCCTCAGGATGCGGCCCACTCGACGCGTCCGCGGCCGTTATGTTTAGCCTGGTAGAGCGCTTCATCCACCTTCTTAATAAACGCATCCTGCGCTTCATCTTTTTCACGCATGCCGACGCCAATGCTGACCGACAGCGGATAATCATGATTAATCAGAATGGAGCGGACATTCTCCAGAATGGACTGCGCCAGGTTGCGCACCTCTTCGGCCGACATTCCGTCAACAATAATGGCAAACTCTTCGCCACCAATCCGGGCCGGCAGAATTTTATCGCTGGTTAATTTTGCCAGCTGTTTACCCAACGCGAATAGCACCTCATCGCCCACCAGATGGCCGTAGGTATCATTTATCTTCTTGAAAAAATCAATATCCAGAATCATCAGCGCCAGCTGATGGCCCTGTTTTTCCCGGATAGTATCAATGAAAAAGCGCCGGTTAGGCAGTTGAGTCAGCTCGTCTTTTAACGATTGAGAACGCGCGTCCACGTACAGCACGTTAATACGCTCGATAATTTTGTAGATGCCGATAGTCGTCAACAGCATGCCGGAAAGACGGAGCAGATCTTCGCAGTAATAGCCCATCCATTTCGGCTGGACAAATATCTCGTCCATTAAATCAAAGGTGCCGCCGGCTATCCAGAGTAACAGCCCGTAGCGCACCCAGTTTACCGCGACATAGCTCATTCTGACTTTTGCCGAAATCCATAACATAAACACCAGGAACAATAAGGCTAACAGATCAATATACAGCCCGGCGTTGGCGAAGATAACCTCCCAGGGACCTAATGGTTTCGATATCACGACACACAATGTGGAAACGGCGATAATCACCAGTAATGCGGGGAAAAGATTCATCCCGGAACGGGAGGACTGCGTCTGTATATTAATACTCTTATCTGAATTCAGCATCGGCATGTCTCTCGTCAGCAGCATATCTTTTCACAAGGTAGCATAACAGTCGGGGAATTTTCAGCGAATAAAAATGATGATTATCTGAGGGTTAAAGGCGTCATCGATGCTTGATAAGAAGAGCAGACTGACCCCGCGGAATTATTCCAACTGACTACCAATCCATGGCGACGAGGTCAGTGCCGCGGATGGTATAGAGTTCATCACCCGCACATTTAGCACTTTGTGCTACTTTCGCGTAAAAATAGCCCTTCACTGCGGTCAATCTGCCGCCGGTCAGCGGCCTCCAGCGCGGCGCCGGCGCAGAAGAAGCCGCGAGTGCGACCGCGCGGGACGACTTATGCGTTTTCGGCCAGCGCCCAGGTCGCGCGGCGAAACGCGGCAATAGCCAACGCCACATCCTGCCGGGTCACGGACTCCGCCGGGTGGTGGCTGACGCCGCCTTTGCAGCGCACAAACAGCATACCTACCGGCCAACGTTCGGCGATGGCGATCGCATCGTGCCCGGCGCCGCTCGGCAGGGACAGCGAGCGCCCCTGAACCTCGTTGACGGCTTGCGTCAACACCGCCTGTAGCCGCCGATCGCAGGCGGTCGCGGCGATGTGGTAGAACGCTTCGGCGGCAAAGTGCAGATGGCGACGAGCGGCTATCGCCTGCGCGGCATCCAGCAACGTGGCGAGCAGCGCGTCGAGCGGACCATCCTGCGGGCCGCGAATATCCAGCGTCAGCGCCACCTCGCCGGGAATGACGTTAACCGCGCCCGGGGCGCAGCGCAGCGTCCCCACCGTAGCCACCAGGTTTCCCCCGTGCTGCCGGGTTGTCGTCTCAATGAGGACCATCCATTCGGCGGCGGCGGCCAGCGCATCCCGACGCTGACTCATCGGAACCGTTCCGGCATGGCCCGCTTCGCCGGTAAAACGGCAGTTCAGGCGGCGGGCACCGTTGATCGCCTCCACCACCCCGAGCGCCAGCCCCGCTTGCTCAAGGCACGGCCCCTGCTCAATGTGCAGCTCCAGATAACCAGCGATATCCGCCGTCGGACGCGCGGCCAGACTGACTCGCGCAGGATCAAGCCCGACCTGCACCATCGCCTGCGCCACGCTGATCCCCTGGGCATCGGTCTGCGTCAGCCAGCTCTCTGGCCAGGTTCCCGTCAGGCCGCGGCTGCCCAGCAACGTGATGCCAAAACGGGTCCCTTCTTCATCGCAGAAACCCACAATCTCTATCGCTTTCGCCAGGCGACGCCCCTGCTGATGCAGGTTTTCCACCACGTCAATCGCCGTGAGCACCCCCAGCATGCCGTCGTAGCGCCCGGCATTGCGTACCGTATCCAGATGCGACCCCAGCAGAATTGCCGGCGCCCCCTCCTGCTCGCCTTCATAGCGCCCGCAAATGTTCCCGACGCTATCCTGCCAGACGGTCATCCCCGCCTGCGTCATCCAGCGCGCCACCTGCTGATTGGCCTGCAAATGCTGCGGCGAGAGATACACCCGGGTCAGTCCTTCTGCCGTTTCGCTGATCGCGGCCAGCTCATCGGCGCGGGCCATCACCCGCTCCGCGGCCGCCATCATCTCCGCCTGCTGGCGTGTTGATTGATTCATCGCGCACTCTCGCTGCAATAGTGATCCCACGCCGCCTGCATCGCCGCGCCCTGGGTGGTAGAGAATTTCAGGTAATTCAGTACCGACTCCAGAGCGCTGAGCGTGGTCAGCACGCAATCTTTCCGCGCGTTATAGCCCATAGTGCCGATGCGCCACACTTTGCCATGCAGCGGGCCAAAGGAGGTGCCGATCTCAATGCCGAAATCTTCCAGCATCAGTTTCCGTACCTGGTCACCGTTGATGCCCTGCGGAATCATAACGCCGAGCACGTTGTTCATCTTATGTTGCAGGTCGCCAAAGGTCTCCAGCCCCATCGCCTGAATGCCTTTGAGCAGCGCATCGCCATGCAGCTTATGCCGGGCGATCCCCTGTTCCAGCCCCTCCTGCAGGATCAGGCGCGCGCATTCGCGGGCGCCAAACAGCGCCGATGTAGCTTCGGTGTGGTGATTCAGGCGCTCCGGCCCCCAGTAGTCCATCACCATGCCGAGGTCGAAGTAGTTGGAGTAAACCATCTCATCCACACCATCAAGGTGGGCGTCGGTACGAATGCCCTCCTCCACGCATTTGCGGCGGCGAATCACCTCCTCCATGCGCGCGCTGAGGGTAATCGGCGAGGTTCCGGACGGGCCGCCGAGGCATTTCTGCATGCCTGCCGACACCGCATCCAGCCCCCAGGCATCGGTCTCCAGGGCGTTGCCGGCCAGCGAGGCGGTCGCGTCGGTGTAAAACAGCACCTCGTGACGGCGACAGATATCGCCCAGCTCCGCCAGCGGCTGGAGCATGGTGGTCGAGGTGTCGCCCTGCACGGTCAGCAGCAGGCGCGGACGCACGCGTTTGATGGCGTCTTCAATCCGATCGGGAGTGAAGACTTCGCCCCACGGTACCTCGATGGTGTGAACCTCGGCACGACAGCGGCGGGCGATTTCGCACAGCAGATGGCCGAAGCGGCCAAATACCGGCACCAGCACCTTATCGCCAGGGCGAATAGCCGATACCAGAATCGCTTCGATTCCCGCGCGCGAGGTGCCGTCCACCAGCATCGTCCAACGGTTTTCGGTACGGAACACCCCGCGATACAGCGCCATGACCTCATTCATATAGTGGGTCATCGCCGGATCGTACTGACCAATCAGCTGACTCGACATGGCGCGCAGCACGCGCGGGTCGGCGTTAATCGGCCCCGGTCCCATCAGCAGGCGCGGCGGCGGGTTGAGTTGCGAAAATTGAGCGATATCCATTTTAGAGTCCTTTGATTAATTCAGGCCGCGAACGGAGGAGATAAACTGCTTCAGTTCATTGGTCTGCGGGTTGGCAAACAGCGTTTTACTGTCACCCTGTTCCCAGACCCGTCCCTGATGCATAAACACCACCCGATCGCCCACTTCACGGGCAAAATTCATTTCATGGGTGACGAGAATCAGCGTCATTCCCTCAGCAGCCAGCTGCTCAAGAACCTTGAGCACTTCACCCACCAGTTCAGGATCCAGCGCCGAGGTAATCTCGTCACACAGTAACACCTTTGGCGACATCGCCAGCGCGCGGGCAATCGCCACCCGCTGCTGCTGGCCGCCGGAGAGACTGGAAGGATAATAGTCCAGCCGATCGCCAAGACCGACCTTCTCCAGCATTCGCTGCGCCAGCTCACGACATTCGGCGGCGCTTTTTTTCAGCACCCGTCGCGGCGCCAGCATGACGTTTTCCAGCGCGGTCATGTGCGGAAACAGGTTAAAGTTCTGGAACACCATCCCGACGGAACGGCTGATCTCGCGGGCCTGCGAATCGCGGTCGGTGATGGTCATGCCGCCCAGTTTGATGCTGCCATCCTGATAACCTTCCAGCCCGTTGATGCAGCGCAGCAGCGTGCTTTTCCCCGAGCCGCTACGGCCAATAATGGAAATCACCTCGCCCATCTCGATGTCCAGATCGACACCTTTCAGCACGTGGTTGTCGCCGTAGTACTTCTGCATCTGATTAATGGTGATGAGAGGCATTGAATTTATTCTCCAGATAGCGGCTGTAGCGGGACAGCGGGTAGCACAGAATGAAGTAGCCCAGCGCCACCAGCGCAAAGACTTTAAACGGCTGATAGGTGACGTTGGTCAGCATCGTGCCGGCCTTGGTCAGCTCGACGAAGCCGATAATCGATGCCAGCGCGGTGCCTTTCACCACCTGCACCGCAAACCCCACGGTGGGCGCAATGGCGATACGCAGCGCCTGCGGCGCAATGACGCGAAACAGCGTCTGGGCGAAACTGAGGCCCAGACAGCGCGAAGCTTCCCACTGCCCTTTCGGCAACGCGCGGATGCTGCCAAACCAGATATCAAGTAAAAAGGCGCTGGTGTAGAAGGTCAGCGCCATCGACGCAGCGGTCCACGGCGAAACATCGATGCCGAACAGCGCCACGCCGAAAAAGGCCAGAAACAGCTGCATCAGCAGCGGCGTCCCCTGAAACAGTTCGATATAGCCGCGAATCAGACGTCTGACCTGGCGTCCGCCGGTCAGGCGCAGCAGTAGCAGCGGCAACGTCACCAGCGCGCCGCCGATAAAGGCCACCAGCGACAGCAGCACCGTCCAGCGGCCGGCCAGCAGCAGATTGCGAATAATGTCCCAGTCGGTAAAGGTGACCATCATGCCTGCACCCCCAGCCATTTTCGCCCTGCCGCCATCAGCAGCTGACGCAGCGTTATCGATAACACTAAGTAGATCCCCGTCGTCACCAGATAGACCTCGAAGCTCAGAAACGTCCGCGACTGGATCAGGTTGGCGGCAAAGGTCAGCTCTTCATAAGAGACCTGAGAAACCACCGACGATCCCAACATCACGATAATGCACTGACTGACCAGCGCCGGATAAATCCGCTGTAGCGCCGGCGGTAATACCACCCGGATAAAGGTCTGCGTGCGGCTCAGCCCCAGCACGCGCCCGGCCTCCCACTGCCCTTTTGGCGTCACCTGGATCCCGGCGCGGACAATCTCGGTACTGTAGGCGCCAAGGTTGACCACCATCGCCAGCAGCGCGGCTTCACCCGCCGTCATCTTGAGCCCGAGGTTAGGCAGCCCAAAGACGATAAAAAACAGCTGGACCACGAACGGCGTGTTGCGAATCAGCTCCACATAGCCGCCCCAAATCCGACTCAACCACGATGGCCGCCCGCTGCGAATGGCGGCCCCCAAAATGCCGATAGCCAGGCCGCCGATCGTGGCCATGACCGTCAGTTGAATAGTCACCCACAGCCCGGCCAGCAGCTCCGGCCAGTGCGGCCAGAGCGCAGAAAAATGAAGTTGTTCCGTCATTCACTGACCTTATGCGGAAAAGTCGGCGGGCAACGGCGCTTTCAGCCACTGCTGCGATAACGCGTTGAGGGTACCGTCTTTGATGCCTTGCTCAATCAGCGCATCCACTTTGGCTTTCAGCGCCGGTTCATTCTTTTTCAGACCAATCACGCACGGCGAATCTTTCAGCATAAAACTCGGTACCGGCGCTTTCGCCGGATTCTGGCGGGCGATCGCCGCTACCACCAGGTTCCCGGTCGCCACGTACTGTACCTGGCCGGAGAGATAAGCCGACAGCGTGGTGTTGTTGTCTTCGTAGCGTTTAATCTGCGCCTCTTTTGGCGCGATACCGGTCAGCACCATATCTTCCACCGCACCGCGGGTCACGCCGATAGTTTTCCCGCTCAGCGCCGCCGCCTCTTTGATCTCCGCCCCTTTCGGGCCAAACACGCCGAGGAAGAACGGCGCATAGGCGCGGCTGAAATCAATCACCTTCTCGCGCTCGGCATTCTTACCGAGGCTGGAGATCACCAGGTCAACTTTATCGGTTTGCAGATAAGGTACCCGGTTGGCGCTGGTGACCGGCACCAGCTGCAGCTTGAGCTTCATCTGACTGGCAAGGTAACGCGCCATATCGATGTCATAGCCCTGCGGCTGGAGATCGGTTCCCACCGAACCGAACGGCGGGAAATCCTGCGGTACCGCAATGCGAATCACGCCGCGCTTTTCAATATCCTGCAGCTGGTCGGCTTTTGCCGCTGTGATTTGCGTGAACAGACAAGCGGCCCCGGCCAGTGCGATCAGCAGTTTTTTCATGATGTTTACCCGTTACGTTAGTATGAAACAAAAGATTCTTTAAATAAACTTCTGCAACTAATGTGCCAGATACAAAAAATGAGAGGGCCACGCCAGAAAGCGCAAGAAAAGAGAGAATAAACAGGATATAGCGGAAAGAAGTGGGAAAACGGAGCTCATTTCCCCACTATTTTATTGCACTACAAAAGAGCAAAGCACCAGCCTGAGGCCCCATTATCGTTGCTCAAGCTCGTCCAGCTGCTGATAGAGGGTGGCTATATCGTGGATGCGCGGACGGCCTTTATCGAGAATTTCATGTAAAAACGCATTCGCCAGCAGGTTGATCAAGCTGTTTACCGAGCTGTAGCTGTCATAGGCCGAGACGCTATCCAGGGGGGCGCACAGCTGCCAGCGGGACAGCGGAAACAGGCTGTATGCCTGCGGTTCGCAAATCAGCAGTACCGGAATACCGCGCAGCTGGAGCTGCTGCAACAGCGGGCGAATGATGCGCGGACGGCGGCGAAAAGCCATAACCACCACCAGATCGTCCGCCGTCAGATCCACCAGCTCTTCGCTTAAACTCTGCCCCGGCTGCGGCAGCACCTGTACCTGCCCTCGCGCCTGCAGCAGCTGCTGGCGCAGGTGCAGCGCCACCGGCCAGGAGTTGCGCATTCCGATGATCGCAATGCGCCGGGCATCGACCATCCCGCTAATCGCATCGGCAAACTGCTGCGCGTCGAGCGCATTGACCCACTGCGTCAGATTCGCCATTTCCTGTTTATAGTGCCGCGCCAGCAGCGTGTTCCCCTGCACCGCATCGCGATGATCGGTCAGCGGCATTCCGCTCTGGCGTAACGTGCGCAGCTCATCGCGCATATCCTTATATTTTTCGTAGCCCAGCCGCTTAAACAGACGGCTCACCGTGGCTTTTGACACCCCGCTCAGCTGCGCCAGCTCGGCGCTGTTATAGCTAATCAGGTCGTCGAAGTGATCGAAAATAAAATCCGCCACCCGCTGTTCCTGAGGCGACAATGAGGCATATTGCCCTTTCAAGCGTTCATCCAGTTGTTCCATACGGCCTCTGTAACTTTTGTTTCATCAAACTATACATGATGTGAGCCCTTTCATAATGCATGCCAGTTTAAGAAAAAGGTCCGTCCCCTGACGAATGAAACTTTACGCTCAAAGTGGAACAGCTTTTGCAGCGTTGGCATCACGTTTGGATCATGAGGACAACCCATGCAGAGTAATGTATCCGCCCACGGGATGGCGGTCGCCCCGCACCATCTGGCCAGCCAAAGCGCGGTTGCCGTGCTGCGCGAAGGCGGCAGCGCGATAGAAGCCATGGTCGCCGCGGCGGCCACCATTGCGGTGGTTTACCCACATATGAACGGCCTGGGCGGCGATGGCTTCTGGCTTATCGTCCCGCCGGAGGGCGAACCGATAGCCATTGACGCCAGCGGCGCGGCGGGGTCGCTGGCCACCCCGGAAGCCTACGCCGGGCTGGCGCAAATTCCGCACCGCGGGCCGCAAGCGGCGCTGACCGTCGCCGGGACCGTCAGCGGCTGGGATGAAGCGCTCAAGATCTCGCAGACGCTGACCGGAAAAGCGCTGCCGCTGGCGCGTCTGCTGGAGGATGCGATTCGCTATGCCGCTGACGGCACGCCGGTGACGGCGTCCCAGTCCAGCGCCAGCGCCGGAAAACTCGCCGAACTCCGCGACCTGCCGGGGTTCGCCGAGACCTTTCTGGTCAACGGCCAACCGCCGGTCGCCGGCAGTCGGTTTCGCCAGCCCGCGCTGGCATCAACGCTTAAGCAGCTGGTCGACGATGGCCTCGACAGTTTTTATCGCGGCCCGCTGGCCCGCCGTCTGGCTGCGGGGATGGCGGCCTGCGGCCTGCCCGTCACCCTTGCAGACCTCCAGCAGCATCGCGCCCGTCGCCCTGCGCCGCTGAAGCTTCAGCACCAGCACGGCGAATTGTGGAATCTGGCGCCGCCCACGCAGGGACTGGTCTCGCTGGCGATCCTCGGGATTACCGACCGGCTGGCGATGCACGATGCCGATGACGCGCAGACCGTGCACCGTATCGTTGAGGCCACCAAGCAGGCTTTTGGCCTGCGCGATGCCCACATTACCGACCCCCGTCATCTCGACGTGGATATTCAAAGCCTGCTCGACCCGCAGGCGCTCCAGCAGCTGGCCGAAAACATCGACGATCGGCAGGCCGCCCCCTGGGGAGCGGGAAAAGGCCCCGGCGACACCGTCTGGATGGGGGTGATAGACAGCAGCGGGCTGGCGGTATCCTTTATTCAAAGTCTTTATCATGAATTTGGCAGCGGTGTCGTCCTGCCGGATAGCGGGATCGTCTGGCAAAACCGCGGCGCCTCGTTCAGTCTCGACCCCGCGCATCTGCTGGCGCTGGCGCCAGGCAAACAGCCGTTTCATACCCTCAACCCCGCCGCCGCGCGCCTTAACGATGGCCGGGTCATGGTATATGGGTCAATGGGTGGGGATGGCCAACCGCAAACTCAGGCGGCCATTTTCACCCGCTACATTCTGCAGGGCATCCCGCTGCAGGAGAGTATTTCGCGCCCGCGCTGGCTGCTGGGCCGGACCTGGGGACAAACCTCAGATTCACTGAAGCTGGAAGGTCGCTTCCCGCCGGATAGCATCGCCCGTCTACGGGCGCTGGGTCATGACGTGGAGGTGCTGGCCGATTATAGCGAAGCCATGGGCCACGCCGGCGCCATCGTCCGCCATCCCAACGGCCTGTTTGAAGGGGCCTCCGATCCACGCAGCAACGGCTCCGCCGCCGGTTATTAGGAGACCAACATGACGCATAGCGTAAACGACTGGCGCGCTTATCTGGCGCAAATGGAACACCTGCTGGCGCTGGAACTGGACGACACCCGCCGCGGCGAGCTTCAGCTACAGTTCGCCCGCATTGCCGCCATGGCTGAGCCGCTGATGGCCTTTCCCCTCGATGAACGCCTGGAGATTGCCGGAGTGTACAAAGCATGACGCTGACTGAGATGACGATTGCTGATATTCAGCGCGCGCTGGCCGAGGGTGAGCTGAGCGCCAGAGAAATTGCCCGCCGCACCCTGGACGACATGGCGCAGATTAACCCGCAGATTAATGCCTGGACGCAGATCACCGAACGCCGGATGCTCGCCGAAGCCGACCAGATTGATGCGCTGCGTCGAACCCGTCAGCCGTTACCGGCGCTGGCGGGGGTCCCCTACGCGGTAAAAAATCTGTTCGACGTTGCCGGGGAAACCACCCTCGCCGGCGCACAGCTGTTCAGCGACCGCCCGCCTGCCGTCAATGACGGCTGGGCGGTACGGCAGATCTGCGCGGCAGGCGGCCTGCTTAGCGGAATGGTCAATATGGATGCCTACGCCTACGGGTTCACCACCGAAAACAGCCACTATGGCGCCACCCATAATCCGCACGATCTGCAGCGAATTGCCGGCGGCTCTTCCGGCGGTTCGGCAGCGGCGGTTGCCGCCGGGCTGGTTCACTTCTCTCTGGGAAGCGATACCAACGGCTCAATCCGCGTCCCGGCCTCCCTGTGCGGCATTTTTGGTCTGAAACCGACGTTTGGCCGCCTGTCGCGTGCGGGCAGCCATCCGTTCGTCGCCAGCCTCGATCACATTGGCCCGTTTGCCCGCTGCGTCGACGATCTGGCGGCGGTGTACGATGCCTTACAGGGGCACGACCCCGATGATGATGCCCAGGCGGACGAAGCCGTTGCCCCCACTCGCCAGCGGCTGGAACGCGGGGCGGAGGATCTGCGCTGCGGAGTGCTGGGCGGCTATTTCAGCGACTGGTGCGATAGCGACGCCCGTGCCGCCGTGGCACGCGTGGCGCAGGCCCTTGAGGCCCGCGAAGAGCATGTTTTCCCCGAGGCGGAGCTTGCCCGTTCGGCGGCGTTTATCATCAGCGCCTCCGAAGGGGGCAATCACTATCTGCCGGCGCTGCGGCGTGAACCGGCTCGCTTTGAACCGAACTCGCGGGAGCGTCTGCTGGCCGGGGCGATGATTCCTTCGGCCTGGTATCTTCAGGCGCAGCGTTTTCGGCGCCATGCCCGGGAGGCGATAAAATCGCTGTTTCACCACGTCGATGTACTCATCGCCCCGGCGACGCCGTGCAGCGCCACCCTTATCGGCCAACCGACGATGACGATCAACGGCGAGATGCTGCCCGTTCGCGCCAGTATGGGCATGCTCACTCAGCCCATCTCGTTCCTTGGCCTGCCGGTGGTGACGGTCCCGTTGCGCACCGCGTCCAACCGCCCCATTGGCGTGCAGCTGATTGCCGCGCCGTTTAATGAACTGGCCTGTCTGCGCGCCGCGCGCGCGCTGGAACACGCGGGCATCAGCGAGGCCCGCCCTGCGGAGAGAGCACGATGATCAATCAGGATAATATTAACCGGCCGCGCGTTCTGGCCGAGGTAACGGCCGCCTTTTACCGCTACGAAGAGGCGCTGGTCAGCAACAACATTGCGGTGCTGGATGAGCTCTTCTGGCACGATAAACGGACGGTGCGCCTGGGCGCCGGCGAGAACCTCTACGGTATCGATGAAATTCGCGCCTTTCGCGCCGCCCGTCCGGCGGCGGGATTACAGCGCGAATTACGCCACACCGAGATCGTCACCTTCGGCGAGGATTACGCGGTGTGCAGCACCGAGTTTACCCGCGCCGGCAGCGATCGCATCGGCCGCCAGCAGCAAACCTGGGTCCGCTTTCCTTTTGGCTGGCGGATTGTTGCCGCGCAGGTCAGCCTGATGAGCTAGCCCGGCGCTGAGCCGGGCTAGCCGGGAACGACAGCTATTCCCGGTACGGATGGACTTCGCGCCAGTGCGTGGCGATCTGCTGGCGCGTACAGACCCACACCCGCTCGTGCTGCTGGACATAATCGAGGAAACGCTGCAGGGCGCGGAAGCGCCCCGGCCGGCCAAGCAGGCGACAGTGCATACCGATAGACATCATCTTCGGCGCATCTTCCCCTTCTTCATACAGCACATCAAAACTATCTTTAAGGTAGGTATAAAACTGCTCAGCGGTATTGAACCCCTGCGCGGTGGCAAAGCGCATGTCGTTGGCGTCGAGGGTATAGGGGACGATCAGATGCGGCTTGCGCGAACCGTCGCCGCACGGCACCTCGGTCCAGAAAGGTAAATCATCGCCATAGTAGTCGCTGTCATACTCGAAACCGCCGTGTTCCACCACCAGCCGCCGCGTATTGGGACTGTCCCGCCCGGTGTACCAGCCGGTTGGCGGCTTGCCGAACAGGTCGGTTAAGACGTGCACTGCCTTGTGCAGATGCTCGCGCTCCATGTCGCTATCCATATGCTGATAGTGGATCCAACGCCAGCCGTGGCTAACCACGTCGTAGTCGGCGGCTTTAATCGCCGCGACGATATCGGGGTGACGCGCGAGGGCCATCGCCACGCCGAACACCGTCAGCGGCAGCCCGCGCCGGCTGAACTCCTGATGAATGCGCCAGAACCCGGCGCGGCTGCCGTACTCATACAGCGAGTCCATCGACATGTGCCGGTCCGGGTAGCTGGCGGCGCCGATAATATCGGAGAGAAACTGCTCGGAACCGGCGTCGCCATGCAGAACATGGTTTTCCGCCCCCTCTTCATAATTGAGGACAAACTGCACGGCAATGCGCGCCTGATTCGGCCACTGCGCGTGCGGCGGTTGACCGGCGTATCCTCGCAGGTCGCGAGGGTAATTCTGTGCTGCTGACGTCATCTCCCACCCCTTAAATTGAAAATGTATTGAATGCCTGAAATTTACCGCTCAGGGTTTTGGCTTCCGGGAACGCCAGGTCCCCGCGTTTGCTGGTCGACAGCCCCAGCGCCACCAGCGACTCCACCATCTTTACCGCTGCGCTGACGCCATCAATGACCGGCGCCTGCAGTTCGCGGGTCAGCTCCTGGGCCAGGGTCGCCATTCCGCCGCAGCCCAGCACGATGGCGCCACAGCCATCCTCTTTTAATGCCTGGATACAGCGCGCGCGCACCTTCTCCTGCGCCACGCCGCTGCCGTCTTCCAGCGCCAGCACCGGCAGATCGATGGCGTGTAGCCCGGAACAGTGGTCGTAAAAGCCATACTGGTGCAGCAGATGGCGGGCGATGATCAGCGTACGCGGCAGCGTGGTCACAATGGAAAAGCGCGTGGCTACCAGCGTGGCCATATGCATCGCCGCTTCGGCAATGCCGATCACCGGCCCCTGCGCCAGTTCGCGGGCCGCCAGCAATCCCGGATCGCCGAAACAGGCGATGACGTGGCCCGAAACGCCCTGCTGGCGGCCGGCCTGAATCTGCTCCAGCACGCCGACGGCGGCGATGGCTTCATCAAAATGGCCTTCAATGGACGGCACCCCTTCCCGTGAAGAGACCGCCATAATCTCGGTCCCCGGCGCCGCCGCCATGCGGGCGGCGGTCGCGATGGTGTCGGTCATCCCGGCGTTGGTGTTGGGATTAATCACTTGTATACAAATAGCGGCCATCAGGACTCCTTGTCGCCGGCAAAGAGCCGGGCAAAATCAGGCAGGCATTCACCAGCCCGCTCAAAGCAGAGGCTGGCAACAATATGTTCAAAATGGTGCGTTAACGCCGCGCTGAGGGGCGGCAGCGCTTTTTGCCGCAGCAGCTGGACAAGCTGCTGGTGATCGTCGCAGCGACAGCCCTGACGCCACGGCGCCCCCCATGCCGCAATCACTAATGAAGAGCGCTGACTCAGGCGGGTCACCATTTCGGTGAGGACCTGATTGCCGGAAATGGCCTGCAGCTGAATATGAAATTCGGCGGAAAAGCGAATCGCCGCCGGGCCATCACCGGTTTCATGCGCCTGCTGCTCCTGGCGAATAATCGCCTCCAGCGCCGCCAGGTGCGGTGGCTGGCAGCGGGCGATGACATCGGGCAGGTTCGCCACCTCCAGCAGCGCGCGGGTGCGGAAGATCTCCCGCGCCTCTTCCACCGTCGGGCTGGCGACCTGTGCACCACGTTTGGGCGCTAATGTCACCATTTGCACAGCATTGAGTCGTTGCAGCACCTTGCGGATCCCGGTCCGACTCACGCCGAACACTTCGGCCAGCGCCTCCTCCGGCAACCTGCTGCCCGGCAGGAGCTGATGTTCGACGATGGCGGTCATCAGGGCCTGATAGATGGATTCATCCTTGTCATGCGGCGCTGCCGCGGCCTGCTGACGGTTTTCATTACGCATTCACCCACTCCGGATTTTACTTTTCGATAGCCAATCGTATACATAAAATAAATTTCTTGTATACAAGATTAACGATTCTGGCCTGAATCCTGCAACAGCCTCAACCAGTAACGTAAAAGGGTTTTCATTCAGAGGAGCAGGTTTCATGCCAAACAGACAACATACCCATCAGGTTAAGGCCGCTGACTCCACCGTCGGCTACAGCCCACGGCTGTGTAATGAGGATCTGGCGCCGACGCGCGACCAGAACTGGAGCTGGTACAACATCTTTTCTTTCTGGATGTCCGACGTCCATAGCATGGGAGGCTACGTGGTCGCGGCGAGCTTCTTCACGCTCGGGCTGGCCAGCTGGCAGGTCCTTCTCTGCCTGCTGGTGGGAATTTGTATCGTCCAGCTGTGCGCCAACCTGGTGGCGAAGCCGAGCCAGATGGCGGGGGTACCCTATGCGGTCATCTGTCGTCAGGCATTTGGCGTCTTTGGCGCCAATATCCCGGCGGTGATCCGCGGTCTTATCGCCTTCGCCTGGTACGGCATTCAGACCTATCTGGCGGCCAACGCGCTGATGCTGGTGCTGCTCAAGTTCTGGCCTTCGCTGGCGACATTAACCGCAGCCTCCTTCCTTGGCCTGTCGCACCTCGGATGGCTCTGTTTCGCCACCATGTGGCTACTGCAGGCGATGGTTTTCTGGCACGGGATGAGCGCCATTAAGCGCTTTATTGATATCGCCGGGCCGGCGGTCTACGTGGTGATGCTGGCGCTGGCGGGCTGGATTGTATACAAAACCGGCTTTGACGGTATTTCCTTTACTCTGGCCAGCAAATCGCTGACCGCCGGCGAGCAGACCTGGCAGATGATCACCGCCACCGCGCTGGTGGTCTCCTACTTCTCCGGCCCGCTGCTGAACTTCGGCGACTTCTCGCGCTACGGCAAAAGCATGGGGGAAATCCGCCGCGGTAATCGCTGGGGTCTGCCGTTTAACTTCCTGCTGTTTTCGATCGTTACCGTGGTGATTGTCTCCGGCACCCAGTCGCTGTTCGGCCGGATGATCACCGACCCGATTGAAACCGTCAGCCGCGTGGGGAACGACCTGGCGGTCGCCATTGGTCTGCTGACGATGATTACGGCCACCATCGGTATCAATATTGTCGCCAACTTTGTCTCACCGGCGTTTGACTTCTCCAACTGCTCACCGCAGAAAATCAGCTTCCGTACCGGCGGTATGATCGCCGCGGTCGGCTCCATTGTGCTCACGCCGTGGAACCTGTTTAACTCACCGGAGCTGATTCACTATACGCTGGATGTTCTGGGCGCCTTTATCGGCCCGCTGTTTGGTATTCTGATTGTCGACTTCTACCTGATTAAGCGCGGCCAGGTGTCCGTCGACGACTTGTTTGATGCCACGCCGCAGGGTCAGTACTGGTATCGCAACGGCTTTAACCCGAAAGCCATTGCGGCGTTGATCCCATCGGTGGCGATCGGTCTGGTGATTAGCTTTATTCCGGCCCTGCATGAAGTGGCGAACTTTAGCTGGTTTATCGGCGTCTTCCTGAGCGGCGCGGCCTATCGCTGGATCGCCCGCGACGATCGCGCCCCCGCCGCATCGCGCTTGACCTCCCGCCCGCTTACCCAGAAAGAGTAGCCCGCTCCCTTTTGCCGCGGCGCTGCGCCGCGGTATCTCCCGTCCGGCAAACTGGCATTAATTTTGCTCAATACCCCTGCCCCTGTCTGGAACAAAGAAGGTTGTCCTGATGATTGAATACCACACCGCCGTTCGCGGCGCTTTTTTCGATATCGCCCGCATCGCCGACAGCGCCGACGATATCGCTCGCCATGCGCGCTACCTTGATGATGGCGTGCTGTTTATCCAGCAGGGAAAAATTCAGGCGCTGCTGCCGTGGCAAGAGGGCGAACGGTACCTGCATCCGCAAACAGGCTATCTCGATCTGCGCGGGCAGCTGTTGCTCCCCGGTTTTGTCGATGCGCACGTGCATTATCCGCAAACTGAGATGATTGGCGCCTTCGGCGAGCAGCTGCTGGAGTGGCTGACCACCTACACCTTTCCGGTGGAGAGTCAGTTTTGTGATGAAGAGTATGCCGCAGAGATCGCGCAGTTCTTTATCAACCAGCTGCTGAGCCACGGCACCACCACCGCGCTGGTGTTTTGTACCCTGCATCCCGAATCGGTCGATGCGCTGTTTACCGAAGCCCTGCGGCTGAATATGCGCCTGCTCGCCGGTAAAGTGATGATGGACCGCCACACTCCGGACTATCTGAGTGAAACGGCGGAGCAGAGCTACCGGCAGACCCGGGAGCTCATTCAGCGCTGGCACCATCAGGGCCGCCTCGGCTACGCCATCACGCCGCGTTTTGCCCCTACGTCGACGCCAGAGCTGCTGACGGCGGTTCAACGCCTGCGGGAAGAGTTCCCGGATACCTGGCTGCATACCCATTTGAGCGAAAACCTCAATGAGATTGCGTGGGTGAAAAGCCTGTGGCCGGAGCATGAGCACTATCTTGATGTGTATCACCACTACCGCTTAACCGGCGAACGCAGCGTATTTGCCCACGGAATTCATCTCGCCGATGCGGAGTGGCGATGCCTGCACGAAACCGGCTCGGCGCTCGCCTTCTGCCCGACCTCAAACCTGTTTCTCGGCAGCGGTCTGTTCCGCTTGCCCACCAGCTGGCAGCAGAAGGTGCGTATTGGCATCGGCAGCGACGTCGGCGCGGGGACGACCTTCAGTATGCTACGCACTCTGGGTGAAGCCTATAAAGTGGCACAGCTGCAAAGCTATCGTCTGCGTGCCAGCGAAGCGTTTTACCATGCTACGCTGGGAGGAGCCCGCGCGCTGTGTCTCGATGAGAGGATTGGCAACTTCCAGCCGGGAAAAGAGGCCGACTTTGTCGCCATCACGCCAGGGGTGACGCCGCTGCAGCGGCTGCGCCTCTCCCGCTGTCAGGATATTTACGAACAGCTGTTTGTCCTGATGACGCTGGGCGACGAACGCAATATTCACCAGACCTGGGTCAACGGCGAGTGCGTCTGGCAGAGAGAGGCGGAATAAGCAAGCCCGGCCAGCCGCCGGGCGTCGGTGCGCTCAGCTTCCGCGATAGGTTGACCAGCCCCCCGGGGCAATCAAGAACGGCAGATGGAAATGCTCATCCGCCTCCTCGGCAATCGCAAAATCAATCTGCGCGCACAGATACAGCGTCTCGAGGCCGCCGCGTGTGAACCAGTCGCCCGTCTCCGCCACCAGCCGGTAGCGACCGGCGGTTAGCTTGCCCGGCGCCAGCGACGCGATACGCCCCTTTTCATCCGTGATGCCGCTGGCGATAGATTGCCCTCCCCGCAGCAGATTGACCGCCACTCCCTGTGCAGGCTTACCGGTGGAAATATCCAGAATATGGGTACTTAACGTATTCATTCGCCAATGACTCCCGTTAGTCGTAATAAGGTAATTTCACGGAGCTGTGCCAGCGCGGACGCAACCTCTTGCGCCGCGTTGTGGGTCAGTCGTTGCCCCAGCGCCTGCAGTATCTCCTCCCCGCTGCGGCCCGTGGCGCGAATCAGGAATACCCGGCCAAAGCGCGCTTCGTAGCGGGCGTTCCCCTCCGTTAACGCCTGGATGAGCGACGCGTCACGATCGTTGACCGCCGCCTGTTCCTGCCGCGACAGCGCGGCATGCCCGTGCCGGGCGGCGGGTTTTTCGCCAATGCGCGGATGCGCGCTCAGCGCCAGATCCAGTTCCGGTTCGCCCCACGCCAGCGACGTCTGCCGCGCCACGGCGTGCAGCGTCGCAAGGTCCGGATATGGCCGGGCCTGCACCAGCGCCGTCACCCAGCTATCAATCGCCACGCACGGTTCCAGCAGACGCGCGGCCTCGTCGGGAGGCAGTTGGTTAAAGTGAGTCAGCGGGATCATTGTCGCTCCTTGCCGCCGCCCCGCGTTGTCCGCGTGATATCGCCCGGCGCAGGGTCGTCGCCAGCCGTTGACCGCGCCGACAGGATCCAGCGCCATTGCCCATTGTCCCGGCCGTAAACTGACCGCGGTTCTTGTTTTGCAACATTATCATTCCCCTGTTTCACATCAACGTTGTCTGCACAGTGCACAAAGCAGGCCAGAGTGGCACCGCGGATCTCTCATCAGTTGCAGAGTTCAATAACCTATTGTTTATTAATGATAATTATCCTATGACACCGTTGCTTGTCCGCTCATCAGGGGGGCGCCATTCATGAAACTTTCGATTCCGTCATCACCATTAAGAAATTTTTAGTTCATAAAATGGCAGTTGCCACCCTCCAACGCACCAGATGAGTGCGAAACCTTGCCGTGCTGTCGCCGCAAGGCCGATTTTGGTGCTTTGCGCAAGCTGGTACGCAAATTGCTCACCTCCTGATGACGCAATATAAGGAGAACAGCATGAAAGCATTAGTGATTGGTGCCGGCATCGGCGGTCTGAGCGCGGCGGTGGCCTTGAAGAATGCGGGAATCACCTGCGAGGTGTTTGAGGCGGTGAAAGAGATAAAACCGGTCGGCGCGGCGATCTCCATCTGGCCAAACGGCGTGAAGTGCATGAAAAACCTCGGCATGGGCGAGATCATCGAAACCTACGGCGGCCCGATGCACTTTTTAGCCTATAAAGAGTATCAGGGCGGAGAAACCCTGACCCGGTTTAGCCTTGCCCCGCTGGTTGAACGCACCGGCGGCCGCCCCTGCCCCGTGTCACGTAGCGAACTACAAAGGGAGATGCTCGATTTTTGGGGACGCGAGGCGGTGCAGTTTGGTAAACGGGTGACCCGTGCGGAAGAAAACGCCGACGGCGTGACCGTCTGGTTTAGCGACGGGACCACGGCCCACGGTGATTTTCTGATCGCCGCCGACGGCAGCCACTCGGCGCTGCGCCCCTATGTACTTGGTCATAAGCCCGAACGCCGCTATGCGGGTTACGTCAACTGGAATGGACTGGTGGATATCGATGAGAGCATTGCCCCGGCGGATCAGTGGACCACCTTCGTTGGTGAAGGCAAGCGCGTCTCGCTGATGCCGGTGGCGCATGGCCGTTTCTATTTCTTCTTTGATGTTCCGCTGCCCGCCGGTCTGGCCGAAGATCGGCACACTTTGCGCGACGATCTCAGCCGCTACTTCAGCGGCTGGGCGCCAGCGGTACAAAAACTGATTGCCGCTCTGGATCCGCAGACGACCAACCGCGTTGAAATCCATGACATTGAGCCCTTCGATACCCTGGTGCGCGGCAAGGTCGCGCTGCTCGGCGACGCCGGACACAGCACGACCCCGGACATCGGACAGGGCGGCTGCGCGGCAATGGAGGATGCGGTGGTGCTGGGCAATATTTTCCTGGAAAATCGCGAGATTGTTTCCGCGCTGCGGCAGTACGAAGCGCTGCGCTGCGCGCGCGTGCGCGACCTGATACTCAAGGCGCGCAAGCGCTGCGACATCACGCACGGGAAAGATATGGCTCTGACCCAGGCGTGGTATCAGGAGCTCAAGGAGGAGACCGGAGAGCGAATTATCAATGGCCTGTGTGAAACCATCCAGGGCGGCCCGCTGGGCTAACCTCCGCCAACGGTTTGCATCTCCTCCATCACCGCCGTCAATTTTTGAATCGCCATTTGCGCCGGGCGAGATAGCTGGCGCGATGGCGCCGTACACAGCGCCAGCGTCAGCGGCCGCAGCAGCTTATTGCGCAGCGGAACAAACGCCAGCTGGCCGCTTTTCACGTCATCCAGAACATCCAGCAGGCTCAGAACGGTCACGCCGCTGCCCTTCAGCACCAGCGATTTAATCAGCCGGATATCGTTGCAGCTGATGCTGTTGGCCGGGCTAAAATCATAATGGCGATAGAGCATGCCGACACGGTCGTGCACAATCAGCGGAGCGCCAGGGACGATATGGCGCTGCTGGCTGAGCTCCCCCAGCGAGAGCGTAGCCGCATCCGCCAGGGGATTATCCGGACGCATGACCACCCCCATTTCCAGTTCAACAAACGCCAGTACGCTCAGCCCCGCCTGGCCTTCCGGGTCAAGAATCAGGCCGAAATCAAGATCGGCCTGACGGACTTTTTCACTGACCGTATGGCTGTCGGCCACCTGCAAAACCAGCTCCAGCCAGTCCCAGGTGCCGATGATATCGGCCAGCGCCGCGGCAAAGCTCCCCTCCGCCAGCGCCTGCACCATCCCCACGCTGACCGTTCCACGCTTCAGCCCCTGCAGCTCATCAAACTTTTGCCGGGTCAGGCGAAACTCTTTTTGCCAGCGCAGCAGATTGTCATACAGCAGCTCGCCGGCGGCCGTCATCCGCAGACCTTCCGGTAGACGTTCGAACAGCGGCGTACCAAATGCCTCTTCGGCCTGCAGGATCTGGCGATTGATCGCCGAAGCCGAAATATGCAGCTTTTCAGCGGCGCGACGCAGGCTGCCGCTGCGGGCGACTTCAGCAAAATAGAGCGCAAAACGCGAAAACGGACTCATGCCAACCCTGTCCTCTTTTTTGCAACGGGTGAGTGAAATAATGCTGATGGATGTCAACACCCTAATATGACAACAATAAACTCACAACAATTAAACAAATGTATTCTGTGAGCAGGAAGGAAAATCATGAACAGAGCCGCGCCAACGCCCCCCGCCCATTGCACTTTCGATCCTGAAGACTGGCTACGCCTGGCCCGCTGCTGGCATCCGGTCGCCCGCGCCGAAGATATTGGCGCCGCGCCGGTGAAAGCAGTGTTGCTGGATGAACAGCTGGTTATCTATCGCGTTAAGGGGCAGGTCGTGGTTGCGCGCGACGTCTGCCCGCACCGCGGCGTGCCGCTGACGCTGGGCTTCCATGATGGAGAAGGGATCGTTTGTCCCTATCACGGCCTGCGCTTCGGGGAGGATGGCCTCTGCAACCGCATTCCCTCAAGCCCCGATCGTCCGGTGCCGGCGAAGCTTAATCTCACCTGCTACGCGGTCGAAGAGCGCTACGGGCTGATCTGGACCTGCCTGGCTTTCGACGCGGAAAACCCAATGCCGTTACCCACCCTTCCCCACTGGGACGATGAGGGCTTCCAGCAGATTAACTGCCCCGGATTTGAGGTCAATGGCTTTGCCGGCCGCCAGGTCGAGGGATTTCTCGATGTTGCCCACTTCGCCTGGATCCATACCGACACCTTTGCGGATCCCGATAATCAGCTGGTTCCCGACTATATCCCGCAGGAGACCCCCTTTGGCTTCACCGCCGATTACTGGAGTTCGGTCGGCAATTACCCGGCCAGTTCTGAATTTCGGGCCCCGGACGGCTTCCAGTGGCTGCGCCATTTTGAGTTGCACCTGCCCTTCACGGCGACCCTGACCATCCATTTCCCCGGCGAGGCCCGACTGGTGATCATGAATGCCGCCTCACCGGTCTCATCGCGGGTGACCCGAATGTTTGCCCCCATTGCGCGCAATTTTGATCTGCATGTGCCGGTCGAAGAGGTACATGCCTTCAACCTGCGCGTGTTCGAAGAAGACCGTCTGATGGTGGAGACCCAGCGTCCGGAACGACTGCCGCTGGACTTAACGCTTGAGGCGCACATTCCCGCCGATCGCAGTTCAATCGCCTATCGTCGTAGCCTGAAGAAAATGGGCTTTGGTGAGTTTTTCCTGGTGTAAAGGGAGAAGAGTGATGAGTGACGTACTGAAGGTGGTTGTCGATGGCCTGTGGCGCGAGGGAGACAAAAGCCTCGCTATCACATTGTTAGCCCAGGACGGCAGACCGCTTCCCGGCTGGCTGCCGGGGGCGCATATTGATGTTCACCTGCCCTGCGGGATAATTCGCCAGTATTCGCTTACCGGTCCCCACGCCGAAGCGGGCGCCGACGCTTATCTGATCTGCGTTAGCCGGGAGGAGGCCTCCCGCGGCGGGTCACGTTATATTCATGAGACGCTGCGCCCGGGCCAGACGCTGCTTATCTCTCCGCCGCGCAATCTGTTTGCGCTGCAGCCTGCGCGACAGGTAACGCTGCTGGCCGCCGGCATTGGCATCACGCCGCTGTATACCATGGCGCTGTATCTCGACGCGGTGGGCACGCCGTTTGAGCTGCATTATTACGTTAAACGTCGGGAAAATGCGGCTTTTGTCGGCGAAATGGCAAAAATCATCAGCCACGGCACCTGCGTGGTCCATTGTTCAGATGAAGGGCAAAGTCCACGCACATCGTTGGCTGATACGCTGGGCGATGCGCGCGCCGACCACCATCTGTATCTCTGCGGCCCGTCGGGTTTTATGGCTACCGCCCGGCGGATTGCGGCGGAAAAAAACTGGCCCGAGGCGCAGGTTCACAGCGAAGCCTTCCAGCCGCTGAAGGTCGCCGCGGCGACCGATGGTCAGGATACGTTTACCGTCACCCTGGCGTCGTCGGGCGAGACGTGGCCGGTCCCGGGCGATAAAACCATTGCCCAGGTGCTGCAGGAACATGGCGTTGCCGTGGCGCTCTCCTGCGAAATGGGGATGTGTGGCGCCTGCCTGACCCCGCTGATGGCCGGCGAGGCCGATCATCGTGATACGGTACAGTCAGAGGCCGAGAAAGCCGCCGCCGCACAGCAGATAGCCCTGTGCTGCTCCCGCAGCCGCTCGGCCAACTTGCTGATTGATTTGTAATTTTTATCTTTCCGGAGTCTGATGATAGCGCACACCAGCCTCTCAGACGCCGGACCTGCCCTCTCCCGCGCATCACAATAAAATTTATTATAATCAGCAAGATATAAAATCATGCCATTCATTCATAATTAAGATAAAAATTATTCATTTTCTTTCTGAATCAATCATCGCCATATTTGTATGACAAATAACCCCACAGCGAACGGGCCGTGCCGATATCATGGTAACAACACTGCAAGAGAAACAGATTCAGGCGCAAAGTCTGCAGGAGCGGGGATTATTGCGGCGCGCCTTAGCGATCTGGAACGAAATAGCGCGACACGACGACAGCGAGCTGGCGCCGATAGCCCGCCAAAAGCAGCAGGAGATCGCCGCCCTGCTGGCGCAGCAAAAAGTAGAGAAAGAGGCAGCGAAATACCACTGCCGCTCCCATGTCGACGCCGATCGGCAATGGATTATGACCCATCTGCGTAACGGCATGAAGCCGAGGGAGATTGAAGGGTTAACCCGGCGTTCCAGCGCGTTTATCTACAGTTGCAAAAAGCTGCTGGCCGGAGAATAACCCCCGAGGCGACGATAGCTGGCCAGCTTTCTGGGTATTGCAGCGTCTACCGCCGTGTCCAGACAGGTGTTCAGGTTCCCCCGAAACACCAATCATAATATGGAGTTGTATCCGAAACTTTGCCAGCCAGTTCCTGGCTGGCTTTTTTTTCGCCGCCGGAATACAGCGATGGCGGCTTACTTTCCGGGGTGTTTTTCATTCAGCAGCCGGGCGTATCTGGCCCTGTTTTCTTCGTACAGCGCGTTAAACGCCTCCCGATTTTGGGGATCCATTTCCGCCAGCATCGCCTCATGTTTTTCCTGGCGCTGGATACGCTCCTGCACCGATTTCAAGGCCGCTTCCATCGCAATCAGCTCGCCGGAGAGCGCGCTCTCCAGCATTGAGCGATACAAATACTCGCGTGCCAGCGTCCCGAGCGCATTATTGGCCTGGTTGATGGCGTCGTGGGTTTTACTAAGGGATTCAGCAACGGCGGCCAGGATTTTATTCTCATTCATTTTTTCGTCTCCCCGACCGACAGCAATGCCAGCGTCTCCGTCAGACTACGGTGAAACATTTCGCGCTGGGTAATGGTCATCGCATCCACCTCTTTTTTCACAGCCTGGAGGCGCGCGTAATAGTCGTCCATCACCTCTTCCCGAATCGCCTGCTTACGCGCCTGCGGAATATCGTCAAAGGTATCTGCCGCAGAAGCGGTCGGCACAGAGATATCGCCATTGAGTCGTTGCCTTGCCATTATCGCTCCTGATTAGTTAGAAAAGAGACATATTGCGGAGATCGCCATCGCTGGTGTTGTAAATGGTGAAGCGTTCGATCAGTGCGATGAACGCATCTCGCGGGGGAATAGCCGCTGTTAACAATTGCCGCTGGCGTAGCGCGCACCACAGCGCCACGGAGTAGGCCTGGCAGTTGACCGATTTCGCCGGATTAAATTCGATATCGGTAAAGGCCGAATAGTTCAGCACCTGCTCTTTACAAGGCGAGTGGTACAGCGCGTTGAGATACAGCCAGTCATAGAACGCGCTTTTCGGCTCCAGCGGCCAGATAACCGGTTCACGCGCCTCGTTGGGCTGAAAGGAAAAGTGGGTTAAGCGCCCCGAAGTTTTGAGCACCTCCGCGCGCCGGGCCTCTTTTGGCGCCTTTCGCATCAGCTCGCGAAAGGGCCCGCGTACCGTTCCGCTATCGGTAAACACTTTCGAAGACTGGAACAGCGATTCCACGCTGATAAATTGTCCGCCGAGGCTACCGACGCCCATGTTAAAGGCGCTGAGCTGAACGCCCAGTGCATCCGGAGATTTACTGGATACTTCAAGAATCTTTGCTCCCGGCGACATCCGGGCGTAACCGTCATGCAGCGCGGCAATAGACTTTTGTTTCTGGCTGACCGCCAGACCCGGTGACCAGCTGAAATCCACGTTAACGATGTCAACCAGCGCCTCCCCTTCTCGGGTCGGGATAAAGACGGGACGAACGGCCATAAACTCACCTGAAAGAAAAATGTGAAGGGTCAACCACGATGTTCACCGTATAGTCGCGTAACCACGGCGGGATCTTATCCGCGGAATAAAAAATAACGTCACTAATAAACCAGACTGGGATCTCGCCAGAATATAAAATTTCGGCCTGGATATCATACGGGCGATCGCCGGAATCTTGATGATTATCACCGCAAAACATCGCCTGGAAAGCCTGATGTTTTTGCCGCTGCTCCACGCTGATGGCTCTGACAGCGGAAGACGCCGCGTTGTGGTGGCAAAAAATGGCTCGTTTGAGCAAAGCCCGATGATCGAATGAAGGTTGGGTGGGTCCGCTAATTAGCTCTTTTTTAATTTTGAAGATCACCCAGTCACGATCGCGCAGCCCCTGGGAATATTTGTAGAGCATTTTTTTATTCACCTCGCCTAACGACAGGGAAATCGCATCCCTTACCCCCTCCAGCCTCAGTTCATCATTATAGTGAAAACGGTGCCCACCCTCTTCGAGTCGTTGGCGGCTAATAATCCCAGATTTAAATATGCTTCTCAGATTTGACAGGTGGCTAAAGTGATATAACGAAGAAATATTTCTCCGCGGGGTAGAAGAAAAATCAATGACTCGTGCCCAGTTAAATTGCTGAATAGCATAGAAGGGTTTATTCACAATTAAGCGCATGAAATTATCATGGACATCGGACATATAAGCCGGTGCCAGGTGAGTTAATCCCGTTATTGCATAGCGCGTTAACATATACTCTTTAAACCCGTCGATATGCATAATAAGATTTAGCGCTTCCGCTATCGTAATACCGGGCGCAGCCTTATTTACATCGACCATTAACGAGCGCGGCGCCTTGTCATCCGTCGCTATGTCACCCAAAAGCATCCGCGGCTTCGTCACCGGCTTTACCGGGTCAACCTGCAGGGTATATGCTTTTCGTTTTTCAACGTCAACCAACGGCTCAGCCACCCGACTACCTGTTTTAGTAGGGGGCGTTTCTTTTTTCTTTATTACATTGCCGATAAAAACCAGAACTAAAAAAATGCCAATCACAGTCCACATATGAACTCCAGCACTATCATTATTCTCTTATTGTGCATTACCGCGCACGCCGTTACGCTTCACCGATAGCAAAGAGGAAGTGAGTGTTATCTTATTCGTATTTTTAGTTGTTCAGAGGCCCCACGGAACGTGCAAAGGATGGGTGAACGACGACTCACATTAATCGATTCATTCAGTTAACTCAAGGGCTAACGCTAGCCTGTACGCCGGCATGACGGGCGCGAAAATGCGGCGCGATTAGCCGACAGGGATCCGCAATCAGCATTTTTAGCCGCCAGACCGTGCGTGTCGATATTATTCATCCACGTCACGGTCGCCGGTAGAATAAATGACGCCAGAAATACCCTGGCGCGATTTTCATTTATTAAGGAATAAACACCCGCCCTTTACCGCTGACCTCAATATGTACCCGGCGGCCCGGCACCCAGTCCGCCCGGCTGACGGTTTTCAGGGTCAGCGTCTGCTGCGCGATCGCCAGCGTTAAAGTCGACAAATGGCCGGAAAAATCCACGTCGAGGATGGTGGCGGCACTCTCCTCATTCTGGCAAGGCGTGATCATCAGCTGTTCCGGACGCAGCATAACCCGCCCCTGCCCGGTGACATCGTCATTATCGGTCAGCAGCGCGCCAATCGCGCACTGCGCCCGTCCGCCTTGAAGCTCGGCAGGAAGCACCAGCGCATCGCCCAGAAACAGCGCCGTGGCTTCATCGGCGGGCCGCGAATAGACCTCAAACGGGGTGCCCACCTGGGTAAAGCGCCCCTGACGCATCACCGCAACCTGGCTGGCAAACGACAGCGCTTCATTCTGATCGTGGGTCACCAGAATCGCGGCGACGCCGGCCTGGGCAAGCAGGTCTGCCGTCGCCTTTCGCGTGGTGGCACGAAGCCCGGTATCGAGGGCGGAAAAAGGTTCATCCAGCAGCATCAGCGATGGCCGCTGCGCCAGCGCCCGGGCGAGGGCCACGCGCTGCTGCTGGCCGCCGGATATTTCATGCGGCCAGTGCGTGGCCAGCTGCCCATCCAGCGACACCATCTCCATCAATGCCGCGACCCGACGGCGCTTCTCCTGCCGGGAGCAATCTAAGCCCCAGGCAATATTGTCGGCGACGTTAAGGTGCGGGAACAAGGCTCCCTCCTGCGGGACGAAACCGATGCCGCGCTGATGGGCGGGAATAAAAATCCCCTCATCAAACAGCGTTCTGCCCTGCATCACGATGCGCCCGGCATCCGGCGTTTCAAACCCGGCGAGAATACGCAGCAGCGTTGTTTTTCCGGAGCCGGACGGCCCGACGATGGCCGTGCGGCTGCCGGGGGCCACCGACAGAAAAAGGTTATCCAGCACCTGAACATCGGCAAAAGATTTTGAGATCGAGGTTAATTCCAGCATTTACAGACCTGCAATTTTTTTCGACTGGTGATAGAGCACACCGGTCAACGGTAGAGAAATCGCGATCATCAGCATCGCGTAGGGCGCCGCAGCGACATAATCTATCTCGCTGGTTAGTGCCCAAAAGCCGGTGGCCAGCGTACGGGTTCCCAGCGGTGAAAGCAGCAGCGTCGCGGTCAGTTCGTTGCTGACGCCGAGAAAGACCAGAGCGGCCCCGGCCGTCGCGCCCGGCGCGGCGAGACGCAGCGTGATGCTCCACAGCGCCCGCCCCGGGCTTCTTCCCAGACTCCGCGCGACGTTTTCCAGCTCCACCGGCGCCTGGGCGATTCCCGCGCGAAGATTGATCAGCGCACGAGGCATAAACATCAGCAGGTAGGCCAGAAACAGCGTCACTTCAGTCTGATAGATGGGCCGGGCATAGTGGATGGTCACCGTAACCAGCGCCAGCGCGGTCACAATACCCGGCAGCGAACTGGTCATGTAATTGCACCCTTCAAGCAGGCGAAACAGACGATGCGGGTAGCGAATCCCCAGCCAGGCGATGGGGATACCGCAGGCGGTCGTCAGCAGCGCACCGCTGGCCCCCAGCACCAGCGTCTGGCGAAGAGAGTGCCACAGGTCGGCGTTCATCCAGTTCTCGAGGCCCCCCAACCACAGCCAGCGACACAGCACCAGCAGCGGTACCCCTAGCGCCAGCAGCACCAGCGCACCCAGCAGCGACTGTGCGGCGAGAGTCGCCATCACATTCATGCGTTTGCGTTTCTGCTCCCGCGCGGCCCCGGCGCCAATACGGGCATAGCGCGCTTTCCCCCGGGTGGCGCTCTCCAGCAGCAGGAACGCCAGGCAGCACAGCGCCAGCACGCCGGCCAGCATATTGGCCGCCGGACCGCTGAACGTGGACTGGAACTGGTCATAGATCGCGGTCGTAAAGGTATCGAAACGGATCATCGCATACAGGCCGTATTCCGCCAGCAGGTGCAGCGCCACCAGCAGCGCGCCGCCGCAAATGGCCAGCTTCAGCTGCGGTAACACCACACGGAAAAAAACCTTCCACGGCGGCGTGCCCAGCGAGGCGGCAACGTCTTCCAGCGTCGGATCCAGGCGGCGAAGCACCGCCGCGACCGGCATATAGATGAAGGGATAATAGGCAAGCACCGAGAGGAACACCCCGGAGGAGAGGCCGTGCATCGATGGCACCGCGCTGACCCAGGCATAGCTCTGAACAAACGCCGGAATCGCCAGCGGGGCAACCGCCAGCGCCGACCAGACCTGCCGCCCTGCCAGGGTCGTGCGTTCAGTCAGCCACGCGACCGTCACGCCGAGCGCAATGCACGCCGGGACGGTCAGGGCGCTGAGCCACAGCGTATTGCTGAGCAACTCCCCGACGCGCGGACGGAACACCAGCGCCTTAATGGTCTCCCATCCGGTATCAATCCCCACGGCAACGACAAAACCCGGCGGGAGGAGTGCTAATAATGAAAACAGTACCGCTAATGCAACCATCGGAAATGCAGGACGCCTGCGCTCAGGCAGGCGTCGTACTTTTTTTCCGAGTGTAATACTCAGACCAGACATAAGGTATTCACTTCACCGGAGGGATCACAGCAGGCCAGCTTGCGTCATCAGTTCGATAACTTTTTTGCTGTTCAGCGAAGAAGGCTCTACTTTCGGCGCATCCAGTTCTTTCAGCGGCGTCAGTTTCGGGTTAGAGGCGGCATCGACACCTACGGCATATTCAAAGGCATTATTGGTTCTCAGCTCATCCTGACCCTGCTTACCGGTGATCCACTTGATGAAGGCCTGCGCCTGCTCTTTATGTTTGCTGGAGGCCAGCACGCCGCCGCCGGAGATACTCACGAAAGCACCCGGATCCTGATGTTTGAAATAATACAGTTTGGTGTTTTTGCTGTTTTCACCGGTTTTGGCCTGATCGACAAAGCGATAGTAGTGGTAAATCACCCCGCCATCAATTTGCCCGGCATTGACGGCCTTCATCACGGTGCTGTTGCCTTTATAGGCCACGAAGTTGGTTTTCATCGCTTTGAGCCAGTCCAGCGTCGCTTGCTCGCCCTTCAGTGCCAGCATCGCGCTGACAATGGCCTGGAAATCAGCACCCGATGGCGATGCGGCCCAGCGCCCTTTCCATTCCGGTTTCGCCAGATCCATCAGAGAATGCGGCAGCTGAGCTTCGCTGATTTTTTCCGGGTTATAGACAAAAACGGTGCTACGCGCCGCGATGCCGATCCAGCGGCCGTGCTCAGGGCGAAATTCCGGCGCCACCTGACTTAAGGTGTCGGCGTTCAGCGGCGCGAATAATTTTGCATTGTCGACCAGGACCATTGACGGGGAGTTTTCCGTCAGGAAAACGTCAGCCGGCGAAGCCGCGCCTTCCTGCACCAGCTGATTTCCCAGCTCGCTATCACCGCCGTTACGCAGAGTCACTTTAATACCGGTTTCTTTGGTAAAGCCATCCACCCACGACTTGACCAGATTTTCATGCTGCGCGTTATAGACAACAATGCCTTCACCGCTTTCGGCCGCCAGGACCTGAGGAGCAAGAAACACAGAAGCAGCGACGAGCGCGGCGGAGCAATAAGACGACAGGCGAAAATTCATGTGCTAATCCTTAGTATTAATGGATAAATGGCCGCCGATAGCCTGGCCGGAAAGGATTAAAACACAGAGAAATGGGAATGATAATGAAAACAATTCCCATAAAATAAAAACAGTTAAAAATATTGCCCCGCATCGCTTTCTTATCTGAAAATGCTTTATTTAAAACAAGATAAAATAAAAGATTAAAACAACCTTAAGATGCGATCGTTTTTCGCGGAAAATATTAAAAATATGATCCAGATTGCATTTATGCCGCGAACAAAAATCCTACACCATCAGCTCACCGGACGCCAGCGAGCGCGAATATGCGCCACAATAGCAGCGGGTCTGCCCGCTGACGGCACGTTCAATCCTCCGCACACCCACCGCGCGCTGTGGGTGAAATGGTCAGTATTTTGTTCCCCCACAAGGTTGGTATTTACAGTGGGATAATTCGGCCTACAATAATGGGTCTTTGCCACGAGGTTTAAGATGAATATTTATCAGGCGCAACCCAAGGATGTGGATAAAATCCTGCCGCTGTTTCTTGCATATCGCGAATTTTATGATGTCGGGACCCAGCGTGAGCAGGCGCGTGATTTTATTCTGCAACGCTTACAGCTTAATGAATCGACTATTTTCTTTGCTCAAATTGCCGACAAAGTCGTGGGATTTACGCAACTGTATCCGCTGTTCTGCTCATTAGAAATGAAGCGTATCTGGTTACTGTATGACTTGTTTGTTGATCCTTCGTCCCGTAAACAGGGGGTTGCTGAAGCGCTTATCGCCCGCGCCGGGCAGTTAGCCAAAGAGTCCGACTCGGCTTTTATTATGCTCAGTACCGCAACGGATAATACGCGAGCACAAGCGCTGTATGAGAAAAATGGCTTCGTACGCGACACGGATTTCTACGTCTATAATAAGCTTCTAACTAAATAACCGCTCTCGCCGCCGCGATAATAGATCGGGATTGCGCGCCCTGCACGCTGCCAGCGAGGAATGCAGAGCAGATGCTTTGGAGGCTTAGCGCCGAATGAGCGTAGAGGGCCAGCCGCCAAATATCGCGTGGGTCCTGCGCGGCAACTGCTGAAATAACGCAGTTGCCGACTTGTGCTTCAGCTCGCGTTGACGGTTCCCCGGCCGCAGCGGGAGAGACGCTACGCGCTAACCAGGCCGATCTTTGTTGGTTGCTTCAGACCGGGCGCAAAAAGAATTTCGTCGGTGTTTTACCCTTTCCGCTGGCGAGTCGTTCATGAGGTAGGGGTTGTTGATTATCGACAATCACCATTTTGTCGCTGTCCTGGCGTTCCAGCACCAGATAAATATGATCATAACCATGGTGGGCCGTCGGGCCGCAGGTAGAACCAACATCTCCAGGTTGCTGTTGTCCAACAGGAATTTTTTGCCATTTTCTTTCATCGTGAAGATAGTTGCCCAAAGCTAATGCTTGCGTAATATCGGGAACGGCAATGCCACCTTCCTGCAAGAGATTAGCCAGATTTAACGCACAGCCGTCATGTGGCCAGCTCTCATGGGTTAGCTTAAAGAGCTCACTCGCGGCAATCTCCTGTACTTTTTCATAACGGGCTGGCGTTCTGGCAATATTTATCACCTCAATCATTTTATCTTTGTCGCTGAGCGGCCCGATACCTGCCGCGGAGAGCGTTTGGGACGATATTCGGGGCGAGAGAAATGTCTGAAATTCCTCTACGGCATCGCGCCGCACGTGGGAGATAACCTTAGTCGGGTCTTTTATCGTACCGCACCAGGCGGTGCTGATCCGCAATAATCGGGCACAATATTCCACGGCCAGGCCGTGGTCCGTTTTCATTTTAGTAATGAACGTTTCTGCCGTGTCTATGCCATGCTGTTTCGCAAAACCCAGCAGTGCCGATTGTCTGGTGCCAATACTGTCAAATGATACCTGGAAGGCTCCGGTCTCTTCGCTTTCAATGTGAGTCCGGGAACGATGATTTCCCGAATCGACGCCAGCATCCCAGCGCCAGTCCGATTCAAACCCCGCCTGCACGCGAAGCACTTCACACATCACTGCTTTTCGGTGTTTAAGGCTGGTGTAAGGCCCAAGCACACCTTTCATGACGGCATAGATATCATGAAGCTCATTTTCAGCAAAAACATCATCGGGTAACCCATCCAGAGTCTCCACCAGTTGTTGCAGAAACGCGATGGGCGGGCGACCATGTTGCGCGCTGACGGGATAGCGGGTCGTGATGAATATACGTTTGTTGATCGTCTCCATAATATTCTCCTTCATGGGTTTATTACTGCAGAGACGCGATTTCGTCTCTATTTATTTGAGGACAGGCTCTGAAACAAAGAAGAGAACTTATTCACCAGGTATGGTGCAAATAATGTCATCCCGGCAGACAGGAATTTAATAATCTCGCCAACGGATTCAGGACTTGATATTTTACCAGTCATGCCATAATCAAGTAATATTAAGGACCCAAAACCAATAAACATAAATAAAATGACCAGCATTCCTGTCAGTGCAATGAGTCGACTCGAGCTGGCTTTCATTACGGTTTCCAGAACAGGTTTGCCTGCCGGGTCATAAAGCGGTGTTTTGGTCACTGTATCAATACCATCTTTTGTTTCCTTAACTTCAGTGACGGCAGATAACTCCACATCTTCAGAAAGCGCATCCGCCAAAGACCACGTTTCAGGAAGAGAGCGGCGGATAACTAAAATAGAAACCAGCGTACCGCAGATGACAATAAAAAGTATGACAGGTAAGAAAATACATCTGTAATTTTCCTCACACAGATACTGCCCCTGTGCTGATGGTTCCCCGGCCAGGACTGAAGCAGAAAAAAAGAGCAGGCATATTGCATGTGCTGACCAGTATGTTTTGCGAGAAAACATAAATACACTCCTCATCAATATAACTTTCATTTATTATTGACATGTGAAGATAGCGTCATTCATATAATGACATCCGTTACACAGGATGCGATCTCGCCTCTTTTCGCCATTCCGGGGTTATGTGCTTCGCGCCTGTTCAGAACCACACGCCGATAGCAGTGATGGCAGAATGATGAACGAAAGACGTTTCAGGTTATTTCTCATCAAATTCCACACACCAAACACAACCCGGCGCGCTAAAAACAGTAAGACGGTCAGATAAAGATAAAACATCATTCCCGCATCCCGTAAACAGACACGGATATACTGCCGGCATGAATGACGGTAGTGAAAATCCGGTCAGCCGTATAAGCATGAGTATAATGGCGGGAATGCAACTCTCACTCATTCATATGAAGGAGTGCGTGAAATAAATCAGCCGTAAATGGCCCGGATAATGAGCAGCAATTCGGACTGATTTCGGGTATGTGTTTTCCGGTACAGCGCACTGAGATGGCTTCTGATGGTGGTGATGGATACGCCCAGATGTAGGGCGCATTCATCCGGGGTCATCCCCCTGACCAGCAGTTCTGCCACCGCATTCTCGGCGGGTTTAACATCAAACACCTCCATTAAGGCGCTGCCGCTGAGGAAAGGCTCGGGGATGATAATGCAGGCGACTCCGGGAATACGGGAGGCCGGAAGCACCAGGATCGGTTTTGCAGGGCGTCTGGTGGTGTAGCACAATCCCGCCCGGGGGGGCGCCCCGGTTCGCGTGGCCTGTTCGATGGCATGTTTCAGTTTTTTGCTGTCAGTATCCAGACTGAGTGTATCCGCGCCGGCAGACCAGACCAACCGGACGCTCGCACGCTGGTAACTTTCGGCATGGGCACTGGCGTAAAGAATTTTCCCGCTACGATCCACCAGCCAGACCGGGTAAATACCGTTATCCATAATCGCAGTTTGATACTCAATCGTGTCACGAAGTTGCTCAAATCTGGCGTGAAGCTGACTGGCGGTAATTAACGCCGGGATGAGCCGCCGAAATACGTCAAATTGTGCAGACTGCGGATAGGCGGCATCGTTGGCTGTCATCAGCGATAAATAGGTGGAATAACCGTTGACGGTACACAGCTTGACACTGGTCAGATAATTCAGGTCATTCGGGTGATGAAATTCATTGTAATAAATGCTGTTAGCAATAAATTTATCGCCTAAAAACTCCCTGTCCCTGTACATCTGCCCGACAGGCAGCCCCGTCAGTATTTTTTCAGCAGGGTCAATGGCCAGAAATACATCCCGGTAGGCCGTAAATACCTTTTCTTCAAAGAGGAAGGAATCGGTCATCAGATGCGCATTACCTTTATCATAAAAAAGTAATGCCGCGTACTGATGACCTGTCAGGAACGACAGCTTCTGCAGCGCGAGTTTCCACAGCTGGGGATCCAGCGTGGCCATCAGGATAGTTTCCAGGATCTCAAGATAAATCAGTTCCGGATCAGTGGCCATAACAACACCTGTTAATCAGTGTTTAACCTGCCTGGACGGCACATGATGCCTGCTCATTCAGCATAGACCCGGAAGATAAATCATGGCAATCCTGACAGGGAAATACAGCAACAACGCCGATCCCGTGAGTTTTACGACGTCAGGCATGGCGCAAGACTCGTGGCGATAGCATTATCTGGCGGGCATCATCTGGAAAAGCGCAAATAGCCTGCGCCAGACAGATGTTCTCGCTCAGCGGCCTATAGCCCAGCGATGGATGAGTGAATCCCTGGCGCAAGGTCAAGAACGCGTTGGCTGGAATGTGTTGGATTCGGTGCTGGTTTCGGCCATTGAATCCGTCTGACGTGCAGTCGATCGCCGGTCAGCACTCGCGGGAAGAAAAAAACCCGCAGAGATAGAGCGGGTCGATTCAAATTCAAATCCATTGCATGCAAGTAACATCACAATAACCGGGTGTTATTTTATGACTTGCATCACAAAAATACCCCTCCCCGTTCAGGGGGGAGCCTGAGGTCTCCTCCCCTCCTGGTCGGTCGCGCGCGATGCGAAGAAATACCGTTTACACCTGTGGTCGTACCGAATGGAACGGAACCTCAGGACGGATCCGGAACCAGATCGCATACATCGCCGGCAAGAAGACCAGCGTCATGATGGTGCCCCCTAACGTTCCGCCAATCAGCGTATAAGCGAGGGTCCCCCAGAACACCGAATGGGTCAGGGGAATAAACGCCAGCACAGCGGCCATTGCCGTCAGGAGTACGGGTCTTGCCCGCTGTACCGTAGCTTCTATCACCGCATGGTACGGGTCGAGGCCTTGCCTCTCGTTATGATGGATTTGGCCGATAAGAATCAGCGTATTACGCATAAGGATCCCCGAAAGCGCGATCAACCCGACAAGAGCATTGATGCCAAACGGTTGATTGAAAAGCAGCAGCGCAGGAACCACGCCGATCAGCCCCAGCGGAGCGGTAAGAAACACCATCACCATGGCTGACATTGAACGTACCTGCAGAATGATGATCAGCAGCGTCAGGGCGATCATGATGGGGAACAACGGCGCCATCGCCTGAGTGGCTTTGCCCGATTCCTCAATCGAGCCCGCCATGTCGATACGGTATCCGGGCGGGAGCGAATCAATAATCGGCTGTAGCTGCTTCATGAGGGCGGCAGAAACGTCCGGCGGCTGAAGATTATCGGCAATGTCCCCCCGCACGGTAATGGTGGGCGTTCGATCGCGACGACGCAGTAGCGGGTCTTCCATTCTCACCTCCACCTCGCCGATTTGCGCCAGAGGAATGCGCTGTCCCGCCTTGCCCACCAGGGTAAGCCCCTCAATTTTCGCCGGATCCAGACGTATATCACCGGCGGCGCGCCCCGTTACCTGCACCGAGCGAATATCTTCCCGTACCGAGGTAATGGGAATACCCGATAACAGGAACTGGAGCTGTTGGGCCACGGCATTCGACGTTAAACCGGTTGCCTGCAGACGGTCCTGATCGAGGATGAAATGTAAGGCTGGTACCTTTGTCCCCCAGTCGGTATTGACGGTCCTCATCATCGGGCTTGCCTGCAGCACAGCCTTAACCTTATCGGCGATGTCGCGCAATTTATCGCTATCTGGCCCCATCACCCGCCATGCCACCGGGAAAGGTGAATACGGGCCAAACACCAGTTGCGTTACGCGAACGCGCGCTTCTGGCGCCAGTCCGCTGGCGACGGCTTCGCGCAGTCGAAGTTTGAGCGCATCGCGTGATTGCTGGCTGTCCGTCAACACCACTATTTTGGCAAACGACGGGTCGGGTAGCTCGGGGGCCATCGCCAGATAAAAGCGCGGTGAGCCCTGGCCGATGTAGGCGGTAACAATTTTCGCTTCCGGCTGTTTTTGCAACCACGCCTCTATTTTGGCCGCCGCTGCGCTGGTCTGCCCAATCGAGGTGCCATAGGGCATCTGCACTTCGACCAGAACTTCCGGCCGGTCAGAGGTGGGGAAAAATTGTTTTTTCACCAGCCCCATTCCGAGAACGGCCAGAACGAAAATAGCGACGACGGAACCGGCCACTCCCCATTTGCTTGCGATAACGCGGGCCAGCATACGGCGGAAGCGGTTATAGCGCGGCGTGTTATAGATCGTGGCATGGCCGCCTTCCACTTTTACAATATCCGGCAGCATCTTCACGCCCAGATACGGCGTGAAAACAACGGCAACCAGCCACGAGGCGATCAGGGCGAGGCCGACAATCCAGAACATATTGCTGGTGTATTCTCCGGCCGTAGACTGCGCAAAACCATTTGGCATAAAGCCAATGGCTGTCACCAGCGTTCCTGCCAGCATTGGCGCGGCGGTATGGCTCCAGGCGTAGGCCGAAGCTTTAATTCTGTCGTAGCCCTCCTCCATTTTCACCACCATCATTTCGATGGCGATAATGGCATCATCGACCAGCAGGCCGAGAGCAAGAATAAGCGAGCCGAGGGTGACGCGGTCAAAATTGATACCGGAGGCTTCCATCACCACAAAAACAATCGCCAGCGTCAGGGGGACCGCCGCCGCGACCACAACGCCCACGCGCCACCCCATGCTGACAAAACAGACCATCATAACGACCAGCAGGGCGGCGAAGAATTTGATCATGAACTCGTCGACCGACGCGCCGATATTCACCGACTGATCGGTGACTTTCGTCAGGGTCAGCCCCAGCGGCATAGCCGCATTGATTTTTGCCGCTTCGGCATCCAGCGCTTTACCTAACGCCAGACCATTCCAGCCTTCGCGCATGACAATACCGAGCAGCAGCGCTGGTTCAGACTGGTTACGAATCTGCAGCGTAGGAGGATCTTCATAACCTCGTTCCACCGTTGCCACGTCGGATAGCTTGAGCGTTTTACCCTGAGCGATAAATGGCGTATCGCGGATCTTCTGCAATTCGTCGAAAGCGCCATCGAGGCGAATAAAGATCTGCGCGCCGCGAGTCTCGATGGAGCCCGCCGGGGTTAAGGCGTTCTGGCTGTTAAGCGCATTGAAAATATCCTGCGGAGAGAGTCCCATCGTAGCCAGACGCTCATGCGAGAAAGAGATATAAATCCGTTCAGCCTGCTCGCCGATAATATTGACTTTCTTCACGCCAGGGACGTGCAGGAGCTGCTGGCGTAATGTTTCGGCATCACGAACCAACAGGCGCTGCGGCTCCCCTTTCGCTTTCAGCGCAAAGAGCGCGAAAGTCACGTCGGCGAATTCATCATTGATCATCGGCCCGGTCACGCCAGCGGGGAGATTTTTGGCCTCATCCCCAAGCTTTTTTCGCGCCTGATAGAACTCTTCCTGCACCTGAGATGGCGGCGTGCTGTCCTGCAATGAGAGCGTGATAAATGCCATGCCGGGGCGGGTATAGGTTTCCGTACGGTCATACCATTTGAGCTCCTGCAGACGTTTTTCCAGCGGCTCGGCAACCTGATCCTGAATTTCCTGCGCGGTCGCCCCTGGCCAGACGCTGATAATGGTCATCTGTTTGACCGTAAAGGGCGGATCTTCCGCTCGCCCAAGGCCAAAAAACGAATAAATACCGGCTATCGTAATCAGAATAATCAAAAACAGCGTGATCGAGCGCTCGCGCACCGCAAGCGCTGACAGATTGAAGCGTTTTGCGCTCATGGTTTGCTCCCCGCATGGGCAGCATCGCGTGGTTCAGCAAGTCGGACAGACTCGCCTTCATGCAGAAGATGCGCCCCTAGCGCCACAATCTTCTCGCCCGGCCGCAGATCGCCAGTCACCTGCACCGCTTCCGCACCTACGCTAAGCACCTTCACCGGCTGCCAGACGACCTTTGTCGGCCGCGCGGAAATGCGCCAGATACCGGGCCCTTTGCCCGCATCGTACAGAGCAGCCAGCGGAACCTGCATCACCGGGCGCTCCCCGCTATTTTTTTGGATTTGCAGCGTCACGGTCGACCCCAGCGGGGCGTTCGCCAGCGGCCCTTCCAGCACGTACCGCGCCTCGAATGTGCGGGTCGTCGCATCGGCCGAATCCGAAAGCAGCCGCAGTCTGGCAACGACAGGCTCTGTTTCGTTGCCATAGCGCGTAGCCTGAGCTTCGCTGCCGATGGCGGGACGCAACGTCTCCGGTAGCTGCACCAGCGCCTCGCGCTGCCCCGCTCTCGCCAACCGGATCACCGCCTGTCCGGCGCTGACGACCTGACCGGGTTCGCCGAGGGTCTCCATCACCACGCCGTCGGAATCGGCCAGCAGCACGGCATAGCCCGTCGCGTTTTGCGCCACGTTTGCCTGAGCCTGGGCGGCGCTGAGCTCCGCTTTAGCCGAATCGGCCGCCGCTTTAATCTGGTCATACTCTGACGCGGATACGGCGCCAGAGGCAACGAGGCCACGATAGCGCGCCTCATCACTGATTGCTTTTCTTGCGCGTGCCCTGGCGGCATCAACGGCCTGTTGCTGCGCCAGCGCCTGCAGCTTCAGGTCAACAGGGTCCAGTCGCATCAATGGCTGACCACGTTTAACGCTCTGGCCAGTATCCACAAAACGTTCGAGGATCTTACCCTGCACCCTGAAACCAAGATCGCTTTGCGTTCGTGCTACCACCACGCCGGTAAAGCTCCGGGAAGTGGTGTTCGCGAGTTCAACGGACCCGGCTCTGACGAGCGGCGGCCGCGTGCGCGGATCGTCATTAGCGGAATTGTCGCCGCAGGCCCCCAGGATGAACGGCAGGAGGCAAACGGCAAGGCGGGCTGAATTAAGCCTGAGCATGGGAACCTTATTGCATTAGCAGAATGGTATCCGCATTCTCAGACCAGTGACCAATAAAGTCAATGGTCACAAATCAGGGGGCCAGGCTTCTTAAAATCAGTGAAGAAAGCAGTACCGCTGCTTTGGGAGCCGCTTCGAGATTAAACTGCAGCTGGACGGGGTTAACGAAAGGACACATCACCAGATATACCGCGTGCGTGGCTTCATCCAGCGGCGTTTTTCTTTCAAACTCCCCGTTCTTCCTGCCTTCAAGCAGAATGCCCTCAATCAGCTTCATCAGATGTTCTGTATACTTTTCCGTCGCAGGCCACCGGTCCCGTGCGGCTACGGCGGCAATGTCGTAAAGCTTACGATCGTGGAAAAACAGCTCGCTCCCCGCTTCGGTGAGCGCCCCGAAGAGACGACGGAGTTTCTCGCTGGCTGACGGCGCATCGGCTATTGCCGAATGCACGGCCTCCATGATCAACGACAGACGGTTAGCGCAGATCACCTCGCCGATAGCCTGTTTAGAATCAAAAAATTTATAGATATAAGCCTTTGAAAAACCTATAGATTTAGCAAGATCTGCCACGGTGGTTTTTTCGTAGCCGTAGTGGCCGAAATGCTCAAAAGCAGCTTCGACAATTTGCTCTCGGACGCTGTGATCAAGTGGACCACGTGATGATGGGACGTTCATATTCTTAGTCATTTTTTCAGCTTAGCGTGATAGCCATTGATTGAAATTTGTGACCACATTGGAATTTAGTCACCTTTCCGGCTAGTTTCAAGGTCGCGCAATGTTATCCTCGCCGGCGACGCTACCTGCGCAGCGCATCTGTTCGCTGCGGGATATGCTGGCGGATCGGTTCGAATGCTCCAGTACCGAAATTGTACCAGACAAATACCTTTGCCAATAAAAGTGCCGAATCCCTATATGAAAGCTTATCTCAATGACAGAAGTGAATGCCCCGCGGGAATGGTCTCTGCTTTTCATCAATGCGAGCAAGCAGTAAGGCGATACGTTGCAATCTATCCATAACAGATAAGTTCCCTGGGAGGGGTTATTCCGGGCCAGGCAAGATAGTCACTATCGCTGAGCAGGATGCTCTACTTTTGGCGCCTGATAGCAGACTGGATGAACGGGTGATGCCGGGAAACGGCGAATAGACAACGGCCCGGAACTCAGTTCGCGGCCCCGGCGCAGCAGGGTCAAGAGCGTGGCGTCCTGAGCGCCTCACAATGGAGGCGATGTTACTGATGGGGAAACGACCCCAAAGCAAAAAGGGGTTACCTTTCGGTAACCCCTTTTTTTATTTGGCGGAAGCGTAGAGATTCGAACTCTAGAACCCTTTCGGGTCGCCGGTTTTCAAGACCGGTGCCTTCAACCGCTCGGCCACGCTTCCAGAATGACGCGCACTATAAACACCTCTTAGCGCTATGTAAAGCAGGAATTTATCGAACGCGGAGGTTTCTCTCGCAATGGCGCAAAAAACGAGCAATGCGCTAACATCGTTATTTACAACGGCGCCCATAGAGAAGGTTCGCCGATATGAAAAGGGTCAACGCCTTAGCTATTTTGGCGTTTATATTATTGCTCCCCTCTGAAGCATCGGCTCAATATCCTGCATTTGCGGCATTCACCCCACCGTCGAAAGAATATGTGGTGCAAAGCGATCTGAGTGAAGTCACTAACTTACCCAACGTGCCTGCACAGGGTGGCCGGGGGATCTGTTACGCCGCCTCTGCGGCAGTCATGCTTACTGCAGAAAACGGCCTCAAATTACCTGAGGATTGTACTCGCTATACGCCAGACAAGATTTTTTCACCTTACGGGCTGGTAAAACCTTTTGGTGAAGAGGATTCAGGAAGTCATGAGCCTCTTGCAGATGAAGGCGGGAGTGCAATAAATGCCTTAAATTATGCCGCATATGTCGCGTTCGGTAACCCATCACTGGAGTGCTCGTCAAAAGATAAAACGATGCCTGATTTCGCCGATAACGATGATGGTGGTATTCGGGAATATACAATGTGGAATCAGGTTTATAATATTTACGAAAACCTCACAAACACAGTTCAAAAAATAAACTTTAATTGTCAGGCATGCATTGAGAATTTTTTTCATACTCACAAAACAGCATTCTCAACCTTAAAGAAAATATTTCCCAATATAAAACAGGAGTCGGTCAGTTTTCTCAGGCTCATGCGGGAACCTACTTATCGCGACTTCGTGGTTAAACTTACCGTGCCGATGAAATGCCAGCGGAAATCCGTGCATAGAGGTTCTGAAGGTTATAAACAGCTGGGGAGAATCCTGGCAAAAAGAAGTCAATGATGGCTGGGTGCAAGCAAAGCCTCTGCTGGATAGCACACGTTACGCTGAATCTATGATGGGCTGGCGCAGTGACAAGACCAGGCCCTGACAGCAAGATTCCGCAGTATAGACAAAAAAAATCCCGCGATATTTCTATCGCGGGATTTTTTTGTATCTGGCGGAAGCGTAGAGATTCGAACTCTAGAACCCTTTCGGGTCGCCGGTTTTCAAGACCGGTGCCTTCAACCACTCGGCCACACTTCCGTAATGAGGCGCACTATAAACAGCTACTTGCGTCGTGTAAAGCCAGCAACCGTTCACTTGCTTCAAAAATAACCAAAATGCTGTTAATCGGTTGAATCAACAACAGATTGACCGTTTTTTCAGCACAAAATCTTACCCCTGAGCGTTAGTGCTTTTTGATGTACATATCTTTGGTGAAGTAGTATCCCAGCTTATCCGGCGTAAATCCCCCCACCCACGGTTTTACCAGGTGGGTACGAACATAGTGATAAACCGGAACCGCCGGCACATCTTTCGCCAGCAGATCCTCTGCCTGCTGGTAGTACTTACCGCGCGTCACCCCATCTGACGCTTTGGCGGCGTTCTTTAAGGCTTCATCATAGGCAGGATTGCTGTACTGGCTGGTATTCTCACTGTCGCCGGTGCGGAAGTTATTCAGGAAAGTGGCGGCATCGTCATAATCGGCAATCCACGCATAGCGCACCGCATCAAAATTGTGCGTGTGCATGGTGTCGAGCATCGTCTTCCACTCCTGGTTTTGCAGCTTCGCCTCCACGCCGAGATTTTTCTTCCACATCGAACTGGCGGCAATCGCCACGCGCTGGTGTGATTCCGATGTGTTGTACAGCAGATTAAACACCAGCGGGTGACTATCTGAGTATCCCGCTTCGCTCAGCAGTTTTTTGGCTTCGGCAATGCGTTTCTCGCGCGGCCAGCTGGCGTATTCCGGATTTTGCAGTTTTACGCCGCCGATATCAGGCTGGCTAATCAGCCAGGCCGGGCGTTGTCCCTGCCCCAGTACTTTTTCCGCAATGATGTCTTTATCCAGTGCCATGTTCAGCGCCAGCCGGACACGCGGATCGTTAAATGGCGGCCTGGTGGTGTTGAACTCGTAATAATAGGTCGCCAGCTGCGGCGACACATTCAGCTGATCGCCCATGGTCTTTTTAAGCTGCGCGAACTGGTTAATCGGTACCGTATAAACAATATCGATTTCACCCGCTTTATAACGGTTAACGTCCGCCGCTTCTGAATGAATCGGCAGCCAGGTCACTTTATTGATTACCGTATGCTGATTGTCCCAATAACGCGGGTTACGTTCGGCCACGATGCGCTCGTTAACGACCCACGCAGACAGCTTATATGGACCGCTGGTCACGATATGCTCCGGTTTGGTCCACTGTTCGCCAAAGCGGTTTACCAGCACTTTATCAATCGGAACCAGCGAAGGGTGCGCCAGCATCGCTAAAAACGCCGCGTTCGGCTGGGTTAATGTAACTTCCAGCGTCGCATCATCCACCGCCTTCACCCCCAGCGTCTCCGGCGCTTTTTTCCCTTCGGCAATCTCCTTCGCGTTCACAATATGCATATTGCCCGGGTAGCTGGAATAAGGTGATGCCGTCAGAGGAGAGACCAGTCGCTGCCAGCTCCAGACAATATCCTGAGCGGTAATGGCGGTTCCGTCCGACCAGGTAATGCCCGGACGTAAATGGAAGGTCCAGACGGTGTTCTCTTTATTTTCCCACTTTTCCGCCAGCCGCGGCTGTATTTCACCAGCCGGTGAGACGCTGACCAGCCCTTCGAAAAGATCGCTGATAATATTAAACTCAACGTCACTCTCGACCTTATGCGGATCCAGTGATGCCGGCTCGCTGCCGTTATTTCTTACCAGTTCCTGCTTCTCTGCCAGCACCGTCCCGGGGGGAACCTGAGCGGCAAATACCGTGGCCGTCGTGCAGAGTAAACCGAGAGCCAGCACTGCTTGCGTGATGTGATTGTATTTTTGTGATTTCATATCCCTTGCCTTTATTACGCTTCGTTTGTACCCTCTCCACACTTAGCCACAGAACGGCAATAACGCAATATTTTTCAGTAACCTATCAGATTCCGATCTGGTTCCTGAAGCCAAACACACAAACTCACCACCTTTCCATTATTTATTAGCATAATATGCTGCGTGATTGCCTCGGGGGTCTAAGTAAAGATGGGTAAAAGCACTATGGCTTCCGTCGTGGTTTTTTTATGCTTCATTATTAATTACATCTGTCATAAGAGAGTGACTCATGGATCGTATTATTACGTCGTCGCGTGACCGTTCATCGCTGCTCAGTACGCATAAAGTTCTGCGGAACACCTATTTCCTCCTCAGTCTGACGCTGGCATTTTCCGCCATTACGGCAACGGCCAGCACGGTGCTGATGCTGCCTTCTCCAGGACTGATTCTGACGCTGGTGGGTATGTATGGTCTGATGTTCCTGACCTATAAACTGGCCAATAAGCCGACAGGTATTCTGGCGGCCTTCGCTTTCACCGGCTTCCTGGGTTATATCCTTGGGCCAATGCTCAACGCCTATCTGTCTGCGGGTATGGGTGACCTGATTGGTCTGGCGCTGGGCGGTACCGCTCTGGTGTTCTTCTGCTGCTCGGCCTATGTGTTGACCACCCGTAAAGACATGTCCTTCCTCGGCGGAATGCTGATGGCAGGCGTAGTGGTGGTGCTGATCGGTATGGTTGCTAACATCTTCCTGCAGCTGCCGGCTCTGCACCTGGCCATCAGCGCGGTGTTTATCCTGATTTCTTCAGGCGCAATCCTGTTTGAAACCAGCAATATCATCCGCGGCGGTGAGACCAACTATATCCGCGCTACCGTCAGCCTGTACGTGTCGCTGTACAACATCTTCGTCAGCCTGCTGAGCATCCTTGGCTTCGCAAGCCGGGACTAACCTCTGCCGACGCCGTACTCAGGCCCCGCTTATGCGGGGCCTTATTTTTTGCTACACTGCGGCCAGTCTGAACGGTATGTGAAGAATTATGTTTATCTTTGAAGGCAACGAAATTGAGACCGATAGCGAAGGCTATCTGAAAGAGACGACACAGTGGAACGAAGCCATGGCGGAAGTTATCGCCGGGCAGGAGGGCATTACGCTTTCCGTTGAACACTGGGAAGTGGTGCGTTTTGTGCGCGAATTTTATCTGGAATTCAACACATCGCCCGCCATTCGCATGTTAGTAAAGGCGATGGCGAATAAGTTTGGCGAAGAGAAAGGCAACAGCCGCTATCTCTATCGCCTGTTCCCGAAAGGACCGGCTAAACAGGCCACCAAAATTGCCGGCCTGCCTAAACCGGTGAAATGCATCTAATAGAGGATGGCAAATTTTTGCCACTCTCTGGTGGGTTGATGAGGCTCAGTATTGACCCTGTCAACCCGCGCACTGCGCGGCCCGCCGGCGTTTAGCCAGGCGATAAGTGCCGCAACCTGGTCTTCTTCCCCGCAGGCCAGCACCTCCACGCTGCCATCATCAAGATTACGTGCATAGCCCGTCAGCCCAAGGCGTAGCGCCTCCCGCTGCGTCGAGTAGCGAAACCCCACGCCCTGAACCGAGCCATATACCCATGCCATTGTGCAGATTGTCGCCATCGTTACACTCCTTTTTTGGCCTGCCCTGAAGCACAGAATAGCAAATTCTCGTCAGCGCACATGCTTCGGCAACAGGCCATAGTGTTGACGAAAACGCGCGGTAAAGCGTGACCCGGACTGATAGCCGCTGTTGAGTGCGATCTCACCTATAGGCAGCGACGTTGACTGCAGCTGGCCTAAGGCGTACGCCATACGAACCTCTTCAACGATCAGGCGAAAACTTTGCGATTCCTGCTGTAAACGGCGGCGCAGAGTCGACTCCCCCAGAAACAACATCCTGGCCACCCGAGGAACGCTCCACGCTTCCGCCGGCGACAGCATGATAATTTGCCGTACCTGGCCGGTCAGATCCTGCTGTCTTTCGTTTAATAGCGGTCCGGCATATCCCGCCTGCTGCAATGCCAGCAGCAGCCCCATCGCCTGATGATGCTGCAGCTCCGTCGAGAGTCCCCCTCTCACCGCTTGCAACACGTTCTGCCACATAAACGACAGCTCCGGGGTCATCGGCGCGCATAGTGATGTCAGCCGGCCGGGCGGCGACTCGCTCATGTAACGTGCTTTAAAATCCGCGAGCAGGTCTGCGGTCAACGAGAGCAGGTCGGAACAAAATAGCCCATTGTCCGGCTGATTAATGACCTCAAGCTCAAGGTCGGCGGGCAAAATAATCAGCTGCTGCGGGGTGACCTGCATCTGACTGGCCCCCTGCACGATGATTTTACTTCCACGATTGACCCGACACAGCGCAGGCGAAAAAAGCCTGACGCGGTGCAGTTTATATAATCGCCGGGAGGTGATTTCTGCCGCCGATAACGCGTTATGCTGAAAGTGAATATTCCGCATTTGAGCTCTCTGTCTGTCGTTTAGCGTCCTGACATGGCCGTCAGCCGGGCGCTGGCGATAGCATGGCTGCGCAGCATAAAGCCCACCAACGCGCCGCTGGCCTGTGCATCAATCGGTAAAGTCGGCGTATTCAGCGCCCATACCGTAAAGTGGTAATGATGAGGCTTATCCCCGGGCGGAGGACACGCTCCGCCAAAGCCCGCATAGCCGAAGTCATTTCGCCCCTGCACGGCACCTGCAGGCAGTTTAGCGTTGTTTTTATCTCCGGCACCAGTCGCCAGGCTGGAAACCGTCGACGGTATGTTCACAACCGTCCAGTGCCACCACCCGCTTCCGCTGGGGGCATCCGGGTCGTAGGCGGTCACCGCAAAACTGCGGGTGCCCGTCGGCGCATGTTCCCAGACCAGCTGGGGCGAGACATTCCCCCCGCGACAGCCAAAACCATTAAACTGTTGGGATGCCGCCAGGCTATCCCCTTCGCGCATGTCGCTGCTGGTGACGCGAAATGGCGCCGCTGCCGCGCTGGTACTGATAACCGCAATTAAGATTGCCGCTAACCGGGATCCTGTTTTCATCGTATTTTCCTCCGTTGGGTGAGGAATCACTGTAAGATCGCGGGAAGGTTTTTATTGTGCCAAAGCGCCTGCGTTTTGTGCCGAAACGCTCACCTGTCGGCGCAGGTGGAATGATGCTTGCGCCGGTCACTTGTGCTAACCTACGCGCCATTTTTCGGTGCCGACATTCCCGTTGCTTAAAGGTAGCTCCATGACAGATTCCATTTTCCCCCGCTTAGTGTTAACCAAAGGACGCGAGAAATCCCTGCTGCGTCGCCATCCGTGGATTTTCTCCGGCGCCGTCGCCCGGATGGAAGGTAAAGCTCGCTCCGGTGAGACCATCGATATCGTTGATTCGCAAGGGAAATGGCTGGCCCGCGGCGCGTATTCGCCCTCTTCGCAGATCCGCGCTCGCGTCTGGAGCTTCGATCGCAATGAAGCTATCGATAACGCCTTTTTCGAGCGTCGCCTGCAGCAGGCGCAGACCTGGCGCGAATGGCTGGCGGCTCGCGATGGCCTTGACAGCTATCGTCTGATCGCCGGCGAATCCGACGGTCTGCCGGGCGTGACCATCGATCGCTTTGGTCACTTCTTCGTCCTGCAGCTGCTGAGCGCCGGTGCTGAATACCAGCGTGCCGCCATCGTCAGCGCGTTGCAAACGCTGTTCCCGAACTGCTCTATCTACGATCGCAGCGACGTCGCGGTGCGTAAAAAAGAGGGGCTGGAGCTGGCGCAAGGTCCGGTTGTCGGCGAACTGCCGCCGGCCCTGCTGCCGATTACCGAGCACGGTATGCAGCTGCTGGTCGACATTCAGGGCGGCCACAAAACCGGTTACTACCTCGACCAGCGCGATAGCCGTCTGGCGACCCGCCGCTATGTCGCCGACAAGCGCGTTCTTAACTGTTTCTCCTATACCGGTGGTTTCGCTGTTTCCGCCCTGATGGGCGGCTGCCGCCAGGTTATTAGCGTCGATACCTCCCAGGAGGCGCTGGACGTTGCGAAACAAAACGTAGAGCTGAACAAGCTGGATCTTTCCAGAGCGGAATTTGTTCGCGACGACGTCTTTAAACTGCTGCGTAAATATCGCGATCAGGGGGAGACGTTTGACGTTATCGTCATGGATCCGCCGAAGTTCGTCGAGAATAAAAACCAGCTGATGGGCGCCTGCCGTGGTTATAAAGATATCAATATGTTGGCGATTCAGCTCTTGAATCCCGGCGGCATCCTGCTGACCTTCTCCTGCTCGGGTCTGATGGCGACCGATTTATTTCAGAAAATCATTGCCGATGCCGCAATTGATGCCGGACGTGATGTACAATTTATAGAACAGTTCCGTCAGGCTGCCGATCACCCGGTGATTGCAACCTACCCGGAAGGGCTGTATCTGAAAGGGTTTGCCTGTCGCATCATGTAACTTGAAAAGCGGAACATTGCCCGCATATAGCAGGTAATAACGTTTCCCAGGAGGTGCCTATGATTGCCAGCAAATTCGGTATCGGCCAGCAGGTTCGCCATACGCTATTAGGCTACCTCGGCGTGGTTGTTGATATCGATCCGGTATACTCGCTCGCCGAGCCGGAAGAGGATGAAATTGCAGCCAATGACGAACTGCGCGCCTCGCCCTGGTATCATGTGGTCATGGAAGATGAGGACGGCCAGCCGATCCACACTTATCTTGCGGAAGCGCAGCTGAGCGGTGAAGCCAGCGATGAACATCCGGAACAGCCGTCGATGGACGAGCTGGCCAGAACGATTCGCCGACAGCTGCAGGCCCCGCGGCTACGTAACTGATGTAAAAAAACCCCGCTATTGCGGGGTTTTTTATTTACTTCGCCAGCCCTAAGCGCGGTATTTCAATCGCCGGGCAGCGATCCATCACCACATTCAGCCCAGCCTCGCGCGCCAGTACCGCCGCCTGTTCGTTAATCACTCCCAGCTGCAGCCACAGCGTTTTCGCACCAATTGCGATAGCCTCCTGAGCAACGGCCAGCGCCGCATCGGAGTTGCGGAAGACATCGACCATATCCACTTTTTCCGGTACATCGCCAAGGGTGGCGTAACCTTTCTGCCCCATCAGCGTGGTACCAGCAACTTTCGGCGAAACGGGGATAACGTGATAGCCCTGTTCAAGAAGGTATTTCATCACCCGATAACTTGGGCGATCCGGTTTGTCACTCGCCCCCACCAGCGCAATCGTCTGGGTTGAGGTGAGAATGCCTGCGATATCGTTCTCTTTCATTTTATCCTCCACTCTTTAGCCCAAGTGTATGCTAATCCGACTGAACGAGCCATTCATCCTAACTTACGGATGCGTCAAAAATTTTCACCCGGACACTTGCAGCAGCAGTCACTTCCAGTAATCTGTCTGCAGGTCAAAATGTGGAATGAAAATATGGAACTGACGACACGTACGTTACCCGCACGCAAACATATCGCGCTGGTTGCTCACGATCACTGTAAAGATATGCTGATGAAATGGGTTGCGCGCCACCAGCCGCTGCTGGCCCAGCACGAACTCTATGCAACCGGCACCACCGGTAACCTTATCTCCCGCGCAACCGGGCTGGAGGTTAACGCGATGCTGAGCGGACCGATGGGTGGCGATCAGCAGGTCGGCGCGCTGATCTCGGAAGGTAAAATCGATGTGCTGATTTTCTTCTGGGATCCGCTCAACGCCGTGCCGCACGACCCGGACGTCAAGGCACTGCTGCGCCTGGCTACGGTGTGGAACATCCCTGTAGCCACCAATGCCTCAACGGCCGACTTTATTATTCTGTCGCCGAATTTCGCCGAACCTCTCGATATTCTGATCCCGGATTATCAACGTTACCTCGCCGACCGTCTGAAGTAATCCCGGCCGGCGGCCCGCCCGCCGGCACTTACGGTTTTCTCGCCACCGGCACATCCAGATCTTCTAACATTTCGACAAACGGCGAAGGCCGCGCTTTGTTGAACAACAGCCAGACGCGAAGCCGCGCACGCGTAATAGCGACATAGAGCAAGCGCCGCTCTTCCGCATCCGGAAAATCCTCCGGCTGCGGCAGTAGCGCCTGCTCCATAATGGATTCGCGCGCCGGGGCCGGAAACGCATCGTCCCCCTCCTGCAGCCCCAACACAATGACATAATCCGCCTGCTGGCCTTTACTGGCATGAATGGTCATAAAATCGAGCTGCAGATGCGGCCAGCGCGTCGCCGCTTTTTCCAGCGCCTCGGGTTTCAAATGATGATAGCGCGCCAGCAATAAAATCCGCTGGTCCGGTTTCGCATAGCCGCTGAGTTTATCGAGGAGATCGTCGAGCTTATCGTCCGCCAGCAGCGTCACGGCTTTCTTGTCTCCGGTCGTCAGGCTGTTCAATGGTTTACTCAACTGATGCGGGTTTTGTTGTATAAAACCGTTCGCCACCTCCCCAATACGCCCGTTAAACCGGTAGGTGGTATCCAGCGCGCAGCAATCGCCTTCGCCAAAATAGTGATTGAATGCGGTGGTCAAAGAGAGTTGAGCCCCGCTGAAGCGATAGATAGCCTGCCAGTCATCGCCAACGGCAAATAACGTCGCCTGCGTGCTCTGCCGACGCAGCGCAGCAAGCAAGGCGGCGCGCTGCGGCGAGATATCCTGAAACTCGTCGACCAGAATATGTTTCCACGGGCTGACGAAGCGCCCTTTATCCAGAATATTAATCGCCTGATGTATCAGCCCGGAAAAATCGACCGCGCCTTCGTCTTTCAGCGCCGTTTTCCACGCTTTTAACAGCGGCGCCATCAGCTTAACGCGCTTGCCGAACAGGTCGCGCACCTCTTCCGGCGCGCCGGCGATCATCTCCGCCTGCGATCCCCCGTGCATGCGCATCAGGCTAACCCAGCGATCGAGGCGACTGGCCATTCGCCGCTGGATTTTTTTATCCTGCCAGAATTCGCCGTCCGGCACCTGCCAGCCCATCTCTTCCTCCAGCCACTGCCGCCACCCCTTGGCCTGCGCTTTTTTCTCCTGGCACTGCTGGCGCCAGTTTTTCAGCAGCAAGGTCTGGCGGGCCGTGCTGTCGCTCTCCAGCTTGCTGATGGTCGGCACTTTTTTGCTGCCCTGCTGAATAATATGTAATGCCAGAGAGTGAAAGGTACGAGCCGCGATCTCTTCTGAACCCAGACGTTCACGAATACGCTCATCCATTTCCTGCGCCGCCTGGCGGCCAAATGCCAGCAGCAGAATCTGATCGGCGGCGGCTTCTCCCCGCGTTAATAACCACCCGGCTCGCGCCACCAGCACGGAGGTTTTGCCGCTTCCGGCCCCGGCAAGCACCAACAAAGCGCGCTCGCCGTTGACCACCGCCCGCGCCTGCGCGGGATTCAGCGGAGAAGTTTCGACGCTGGCAAAAAATCCGTGATACTGCTCGAGCATCGATTCGGTAAAAGCCTGATTATGAGCCAGCCGGGCCTCTTCGGTATCAGCCAGCCAGCTTTGGCACTGCCGCCACAGCTCACGACAGTTCTCGAAAGCGTCAAGACGGCTGGTCGGCATCGGCAGACCGGTCAACGCACGACGAATCTTCACCTGAATATCAGTAACCTGCTGACGGGTTAGCCACTTGCCTTCGGCGCTGGCGCGGGCAACCTCCTCCAGCTGCTGCTGGAGAACACCGGCGGCAATACCGCTCATTTCCGCGCTCCACTGCTGCCAGAGGGTATTCAGATGATGATAAAAACGCTGCGTTTCATTCCACTCGGTGCCGTGTAAACGCACGACTTTGCTGTCCGGTAAAACGAACTCCAGTTCTCCCCAGACCAGGCCGCGCTTACATTGAACTGACAATAACTGATTGAAAGGGATAAGATACTCATGGTTATCACCCGAGACTTTTACTCCCGCGTTAAGCAGTTGCACCCGGTCGTAGGGATGCTGTGCCATACGTTTGCCCAATGTTGTCGCTTTAAGTTCCATATCATGCCGAATTTCAATCAGGTTGGATGTTTTTAAGTTTAACCGCCAGCGACCAGGTGCTCCAGCGTAAAAAACGTTACAATGGTCAGGTCTTATTATCTCCAGGACTGAACTGAGGGTTTATGCGTACCATTCTGAATATTTTGAACTTTATCCTTGGCGGTTTCGCCACCACGCTGGGCTGGCTGCTGGCAACCCTGGTCAGCATCATCCTGATCTTCACCTTGCCATTAACTCGCTCATGCTGGGAAATTACCCGACTCTCCCTGCTGCCTTACGGGAATGAAGCCATTCATGTCGATGAACTTGAACCGCAAGGCAAAAATAGCCTGCTGAATGCCGGTGGTACGATTCTGAATATTTTGTGGTTTATCTTTTTTGGCTGGTGGCTGTGCCTGATGCATATTTTCAGCGGTATCGCCCAATGCCTGACCATCATTGGCATCCCGGTCGGTATTGCTAATTTTAAAATTGCCGCCATTGCATTATGGCCGGTGGGACGTAGAGTGGTTTCCGTCGAAACGGCTCGTGCCGCGCGTGAAGCAAATGCGCGTCGTCGCTTTCAGTAACCGGACGGAACACGACCATGCTTAGCCCCTTGCTACGCCGTTATACATGGAACAGTGCCTGGCTGTATAACGCCAGGATTTTTATCGCACTCTGCGGCACAACCGCCGTTCCATGGTGGCTTGGCGAAGTCAAACTGACCATTCCCCTGACGCTGGGCGTGGTGGCCGCGGCATTGACCGACCTCGACGATCGTCTGGCCGGCCGGTTGCGCAATCTGGCCATCACGCTGGTGTGTTTTTTTATTGCTTCCGCCTCGGTGGAGCTACTGTTCCCCTGGCCCTGGCTGTTTGCGCTTGGGTTAACCGTATCGACCACCGGATTTATTTTGCTCGGCGGTCTGGGACAGCGTTATGCCACTATCGCATTTGGCGCCTTGCTGATCGCCATTTATACCATGCTGGGCGTAACGCTCTACGATCGCTGGTATCTGCAGCCGTGCTTTCTGCTGACCGGTGCGGTCTGGTACAACCTGCTGACCCTCTGCGGACACCTGATTTTCCCGATTCGCCCCCTGCAGGATAATCTTGCGCGCAGCTATGAACAGCTGGCGCATTACCTTGAGCTCAAATCCCGTCTGTTTGACCCGGATATTGAGGATGAGAGCCAGGCGCCGCTGTATGATTTAGCCATTGCCAATGGTCAACTGGTGACGACGCTCAATCAGACCAAGGCCTCTCTGCTGACGCGTCTGCGCGGCGACCGTGGCCAGCGCGGCACCCGCCGCACGTTACAATACTACTTTGTTGCTCAGGATATTCACGAGCGCGCCAGTTCATCACACATTCAGTACCAAACGCTACGCGATCATTTTCGCTATAGCGATGTAATGTTCCGCTTCCAGCGCATGCTGTCGATGCAGGCGCAGGCATGCCAGAAATTATCCCGCGCGATTCTTTTACGCGAACCTTACCAGCACGATGCCCATTTCGAGCGGGCATTTATGCACCTTGATGCCGCCCTCGACCGCGTACACGCCAGCGGCGCTCCGGCTGAACAGATGAAAGCGCTGGGCTTTCTGCTTAACAATCTCCGTGCGATCGATGCTCAACTGGCGACAATTGAATCGGCGCAAACCAGTGCCCCGGCAAACAGCGCGACCGAAAACCTGCTCGCGGACGATGGACTTAACAGTTTCAGCGATATTTGGCTGCGGCTGCGCCGCAACATGTCGCCAGAATCGGCGCTGTTCCGTCATGCGGTCAGGATGTCACTGGTCCTCTGTACCGGCTATGCGTTTATCCAGTTCACCGGCTTAGACCACGGATACTGGATACTCCTGACCAGCCTGTTTGTCTGCCAGCCGAACTATAACGCCACCCGTCATCGGCTCGCGCTGAGGATTATCGGTACCCTGGTTGGGGTGGCCATAGGCCTGCCGATATTACTGCTCGTGCCATCTGTTGAAGGCCAGCTGCTGCTCATTGTCCTGACCGGCGTGCTGTTTTTTGCTTTTCGCAACGTACAGTATGCCCACGCGACAATGTTCATCACCCTGCTGGTTCTGCTGTGTTTTAACCTGCTAGGTGAAGGTTTCGAGGTCGCGCTACCGCGTATTTTCGACACGCTGATTGGCTGTGCGATCGCCTGGGCGGCCGTGAGCTTTATCTGGCCAGACTGGAAGTTCCGCAATTTGCCGCGGGTGCTGGACCAGGCTATCAACGCCAACTGCCGATACCTCGATGCCATTCTCGAGCAATATCACCAGGGACGCGATAACCGCCTGGCCTATCGCGTTGCCCGCCGCGATGCCCATAGCCGGGATGGCGAACTGGCATCTGTGGTATCAAACCTGTCGACGGAACCGCGGGCAAACTCAGCCATGCGCGAAACGGCATTCCGTTTACTTTGCCTGAACCATACCTTTACCAGCTATATTTCCGCACTCGGCGCGCACCGGGAAAAACTCACGACGGCGGAAATTCTCGCCCTGCTTGATGATGCCGTCTGCTACGTGGATGATGCGCTGCACCACACGCCTGCCGACGAGCAGCGGGTGCAGCAGGCGCTTAATAGTCTGCAGACCCGGATCCAACATCTTGAGCCCCGGGTTGACAGCAAAGAGCCGCTGGTGCTTCAGCAAATTGGTCTGCTGCTGGCGCTGTTACCGGAAATCTGCAGGTTGCAAAAACAGGTTGCGGTTCAACCCGAGTAAGCATCGATACTCTTGTGCTGGCTGTCGGCCCAAACCTTAAGCTCCTGACGCCGCTGCGTCGGGAGCGCTGCGGAATGCACGCCGGCAATCGCGCCTTCCAGCGCATAGAGAACATTCAGGGTGAGGGCTTTATTTGACTCGCGCAATTTCAGCCAGACTTTCTCTGCACCAAACTGACGGAGCATGTTTTCATCGCTCACGCCCGCGTTAATCAACAGCAGCTCCATGTGAAAACTGATGTTCGGGAGATCTTTTAATCTTCCGGACGCGCGCTGTCGGTGCTTTTCATTACGTGCACTTTGTAATGAGGACGCCGATAGATTGAAAAGCGTTTTGCTATCCCCCCAGAGAGTCTCGTCAACCTGATAATATTTCAGTAATACCGGGCGACCATTTTTCCGCATCGTCAAAAGAGGGGTAGCATGCACAACGCGATATTCCGCGCTCTGCTCACAAATTTTAAGATAGATTTCGCCCTCGGCAACCATGGCAAAAACGGTATCGTCTATGGCAAGGCTATAGCCCCCAAAGAGCGGGCGACAGCTTATTTTGCCGAGTGGAGATAAACATTCCTGGAGTTGATGGAACCGTAAAGATGAAATTTTCTTCATGATTATTCCTTTGTTAATCATGTAAATAGAATATTATTTGTGAACGGATCCGTTAATATAGAAAGTAAGTGACTTCGTATATTGCAGCAAGATGATTTTTACACTGTTCAACATTTAATCATCATTTTGCGAGGTGCTTTCAGAAAACTGTCTGCCGGGAATACCCGATATATAAGGAATAAATACGCAAGCCCCGCGCACTGAAATACAAGTGAATAGTTTGGCGAGAAGGGTGAAAAATTTGAGAGATATGAATATAGCGATGGACCAGACGATCTGGTCTCTGCCATAACCATTGCCGAGAAGTATCGATCTCTCCACTCTCCCCACCAGGAAGGTCTGGCGCGGAAGCGACAAAAATCATGTACAATTTTCAACCAATGAAGTGATAAATGAGGTTGATCTTTTCCCCTGCTGGATATACTGTATATTCATACAGTAACCCACAGGCGGGATAGACTATGTTTACTTCAGCTTACGCAAATCGTTCATCACTGACTTCTGCTTCAGTACGTCGCCCTTCACATGACGTCGTCGAACAACCGGCCAGCGGGCTGATCAGTGAAATTGTCTACCGTGAAGATCAACCTATGATGACGCAATTACTCCTGCTACCTTTATTACAGCAGCTTGGCCAGCAGTCTCGCTGGCAGCTCTGGCTCACGCCGAAGCAGAAATTGAGTCGCGAATGGGTTCAGTCTTCCGGATTACCGCTGTCGAAGGTTATGCAGATTAATCAGCTCTCACCTTTCAACACCGTCGATTCGATGATCCGCGCGCTGCGCACAGGGAATTACAGTGTGGTGATTGGCTGGCTGACAGATGAACTGACGGCAGAAGAGCACGAACGTCTGGTCATCGCCGCACAAGAAGGACATGCAATGGGGTTTATCATGCGGCCGGTTGGAAATACGAACCCGGCTGGGAGACAACTCAGCGGGCTAAAAATTCACTCGAATTTGTACCATTAAGCCAAATTAGGATTAATCCTAGAATTTTTTTTGCTTACAACAATACCATTTTCTGAACAGGGTGATTTGTACCGGAATGCCTGTCTGATGCGGTTTCGCGGCTTTATTTGGCGAACAAAAATTAACCATATTTGTTAAATCTTGTGTACACAACCCTTTTTTTTCATATGCCTGACGGAGTTCACACTTGTAAGTTTCGAACTAAGTTGTAGACTTTACATCGCCAGGGGTGATCGGCTTACGCTGCATGTATCAGCATAGTTAACAACAAGTCACGCCCCGGGTGAAGGATTTAACCGTGAGGTCTTTTGTAACTTCATGGCGAATTTTGGATGATAATGAGGCGCAAAAAATGAAAAAGACAGCTATCGCGATTGCAGTGGCACTGGCTGGCTTCGCTACCGTAGCGCAGGCCGCACCGAAAGATAACACCTGGTATGCAGGTGGTAAACTGGGCTGGTCCCAGTTTCACGATACCGGTTTCTACGGTAACGGTTTCCAGAACAACAATGGCCCAACCCACAACAGCCAGCTCGGTGCTGGTGCGTTCGGTGGTTATCAGGTAAACCCGTACCTGGGTTTTGAAATGGGTTACGATTGGCTGGGTCGCGTTGCATATAAAGGCAGCGTAGACAACGGCGCTTTCAAAGCTCAGGGCGTTCAGCTGACTGCTAAACTGGGTTACCCGATCACTGACGATCTGGATATCTATACCCGTCTGGGTGGTATGGTCTGGCGTGCAGATGCTGACGGCAACTACGGTTCTACCGGCGTTTCCCGCAGCGAACACGACACTGGCGTATCCCCGGTATTTGCTGGTGGTTTAGAGTGGGCTGTTACTCGTGACATCGCTACCCGTCTGGAATACCAGTGGGTTAATAACATCGGTGACGCAGGTACCGTTGGCGCGCGTCCTGACAACGGCATGCTGAGCCTGGGTGTTTCTTACCGTTTCGGTCAGGAAGAAGCAGCTCCGGTTGTTGCTCCGGCACCGGCACCGGCTCCGGAAGTGACTACTAAGCACTTCACTCTGAAGTCTGACGTTCTGTTCAACTTCAACAAATCTACCCTGAAACCGGAAGGTCAGCAGGCGCTGGATCAGCTGTACACTCAGCTGAGCAACATGGATCCGAAAGACGGTTCTGCAGTGGTTCTGGGCTACACCGACCGTATCGGTTCTGACGCTTACAACCAGCAGCTGTCTGAGAAACGTGCTCAGTCCGTTGTTGATTACCTGGTGTCTAAAGGTATCCCGGCTGGCAAAATCTCCGCACGTGGCATGGGTGAATCCAACCCGGTTACCGGCAATACCTGTGACAACGTGAAAGCTCGCGCTGCACTGATCGACTGCCTGGGCCCAGATCGTCGCGTAGAGATCGAAGTTAAAGGTTACAAAGACGTAGTAACTCAGCCGCAGGCTTAAGTTTAACTACCGATAAAAAACCCCGCTTTGGCGGGGTTTTTTTTGGGCTAAATTCTGGTATCAACACACAGTCTGCCCGGTACTGTCGTCCTGCCCTGTCCTTTGCAGCTACTCTTTCCCCAACAGCACCTGTAGATCGTGCTTCAGGCTGGACATTTTACTGGCGTACTTCTCTTTATGCTCGGCGTCTTCAATCAACTGTACGATGGTTTCAGACAGGGTTTTTCCACGCCGCTGCGCGAGCCCCGCCAGTCGCTGCCAGACGATAAACTCCAGATCGATCGACTTTTTGCGCGTGTGCAGATGCTCAGCGTTGAAGTGCCGTTTCCGACGCGCGCGGATTGTCTGCTTCATCCGGTTCATTAACTCCGGATTCATATGCTGCTCAATCCAGGTATGCACCAGAACAGGTTCATTTTCGAGCGTCAGTAAGACATCGACCGCGGCTTTCGCTGCGCTGGCTTCAATGTAGCGGGTAATCAGCTCACCTTCCCGGTGCTTTTTTACCAGATATTTCCATTTCCAGCCGCTTTCAAGGTTTTCCAGTTGTTGATATTTCATTGCGATCTCAATGTGACCGTGTAACTCATTTCAGGATATCAGTTTTTTCCCAATGTGCTGAGAATAAATCATCATTCGTGATGCAGGTAGCCCGGTAATCATCGCGGCAAACGCAATCCCCCGTGTGCTCAGACGCAGCATAAGGTATAATCGCGCGTTTTACATCTGACTAAAAAACAGCGACTTTGACCATTACGAAACTTACCCGAAACGACCTCGCTCCTGATACGGAAAGTTATCAGGCGCTGTTTGCACAAGCCGATTTAGCCCAGGCGGAAGATGGCCTCTCCGGCGAACTGCAGCCCCGTTTATTCTATGGTCTGGAGCAACTTCTGGTGACTCCGACCATCTCGCCATTCATGCTGGTGAAAGCCCCGGAAGAGCCGGAGTACCTGCAGTGGCTGGCGACGGAAACGCGAACCTTACATGAGCCTGCCGCACCGCTCTACGGTGTGCGCTATCAGGTCAATGGCGGCAACGTCACCCTCACCCCGGCTAAAGATGCCGACGATAATTTTGCCAGCTCCGCGCCGGTTGAAACTGCCGACTGGGTAGAAGCGGAGCAGCTCTTTGGCTGCGTGCGCCAATTTAACGGCGAAATCACTCTCCAGCCGGGACTGGTACACCGGGCCAACGGCGGCGTACTGATTATTTCTCTGCGCGCGTTACTCGCTCAGCCGCTGCTCTGGATGCGTCTGAAAAGCATGGTCACCCGCCAGCGCTTTGACTGGTTGTCCATTGACGAGTCTCGTCCTCTGCCGGTCGCGATTCCCTCTATGGCGCTCAGCCTGAAAGTGATTCTGGTTGGAGAACGTGATTCATTGGCCGATTTCCAGGAGATGGAGCCCGAACTCTCCGCTCAGGCGATTTACAGCGAATACGAAGAGAATATACAGATTGCCGATGCGGATACGCTCAAACTGTGGTGTCAGTGGGTAGGGAAAAACGCGCAGCAGCTCGGACTACCGGGAGTGGCCGCTGATGCCTGGCCCCTGTTGATTCAGGAAGCCGCGCGTTATACCGGCGATCAGGAGACATTACCGCTGTGCCCGCTCTGGATAGCCCGCCAGCTACGCGAAGCGGCGGCGTTCTGCGAAGGTGGGCAGATCACCGCGGAAGAGATGCAAACCATGCTGGCCCGCCGCGAGTGGCGTGAAGGCTATCTCGCCGAGCGGATTCAGGACGAAATCCTGCAAGAACAGATAATGATTGAAACCGAAGGCGAATGCATCGGCCAGATTAACGCCTTGTCGGTCATCGAATTCCCCGGACATCCGCGTCCGTTTGGCGAACCGTCTCGCATCAGCTGCGTGGTACACATCGGCGACGGTGAGTTCATTGACGTTGAACGTAAGGCGGAACTGGGCGGCAACATCCATGCCAAAGGCATGATGATCATGCAGGCGTTCCTGATGTCCGAGCTGGAACTCGAACAGCAGCTCCCCTTCACGGCTTCGCTGACCTTCGAACAATCCTACAGTGAAGTCGACGGCGACAGCGCCTCGATGGCCGAGCTATGTGCGCTAATCAGCGCTCTCGCTGGCGTACCGATTAATCAGAGCATCGCCATTACCGGTTCCGTCGATCAGTTTGGTCGCGTGCAGCCGGTAGGCGGCCTTAATGAGAAAATCGAAGGCTTTTTCACCATTTGCCAGCAGCGCGGATTAACCGGTAAGCAAGGGGTCATTATTCCCGCGGCAAATATCCGCCACCTGAGTCTGGCAGCAGAACTCCGGCAGGCCGTTGCTGACGAGCAGTTTTTCATCTGGGCGGTGGAAGATGTCACGGAAGCGCTGCCTGTTCTGACCCAGCTGCTCTGGGACGGTGAAGGGCAAACTTTACGGCAAACCATCCAGGAACGGATCGCGCAGGCGACGCAGCAAGAGAGTCGTCATCGTTTTCCGTGGCCGCTACGCTGGTTAGGTGGTTCAGGTTCGAACTGATCGGACTTGTTCAGCTTACACGTGTTAGCTATCCTGCGTCCCGAACTCAAAATAAGGCTTACTGAAAACATGGTAGATAAACGCGAATCCTATACGAAAGAAGACCTTCTTGCCTCTGGCCGTGGTGAACTGTTTGGCGCAAAAGGCCCACAGTTACCCGCGCCGAATATGCTGATGATGGACCGCGTCATCAAAATGACTGAGACGGGTGGTAACTACGATAAAGGTTATGTTGAAGCAGAACTCGATATTAACCCGGACCTGTGGTTCTTCGGTTGCCACTTTATCGGCGATCCGGTTATGCCAGGCTGTCTGGGACTGGATGCCATGTGGCAGCTGGTTGGTTTCTATCTGGGCTGGCTCGGCGGCGAAGGCAAAGGCCGCGCACTGGGCGTTGGCGAGGTAAAATTCACCGGCCAGGTCCTGCCGACTGCGAAGAAAGTCACTTACCGTATTCACTTCAAACGCGTTGTTAACCGTCGTCTGATTATGGGCCTGGCGGATGGTGAAGTGCTGGTTGACGATCGTCTGATCTACACCGCAAACGATCTGAAAGTCGGTCTGTTCCAGGATACGTCTGCATTCTGATAAGCAGCGATGCTTAAAAAGGCGAAGCCCCGCTCTGCGGAGGCTTCTTTTTTAAAGAGACAGTCAGGCAGTTTGTACCCTGTCCTCCATGGCTTCTCGCCAGCCTCCTAGCCAGTAGGACCTTTGGTTCAAGGTCTGGTAGGGACACATTTCTTTCGATCTTCCGGTTATCCCGGCCTGGTATCCACGTTGATGTGCCCGTTCCAGGCGATCTCGTTTTTGTCTCTTCATGCCTCGTTTCCCTCATTATTTGATCTGGTGGAAAAGAAAACAGTGGTCACTAAACGTGCAACCACGGTTAACGAATACCGCGAATCAGAGGCAACGTCAATGCGCAAAATTCACGCCATTGTCATAATTGTGAGCTACATGAAAATTCATTTGTACAAAAAATGTGAACCGGCACAAGTAACGATCTGACGAGACAAATAAAAAAACCGCGGGGTTTTTCAGACCACCGCGGCGCTTCATTTTCATTCATTTTGCTTATGGCAGGCGATTCAATTCGCTGGCAATTGCCGTGGCTTCCTGAGACCAGGCCTGAGCCAGGGTCTTCACCATCGCATCATAGCCATCCTGCTGCTGCTTAAGCTCAATATTGAACGGACGCTTAATCAGCTGCCCCTGATGCTTGAGCAACCACTCACCGCTGACAATGACCCGGCCATCGTAACGGCCATGGAAGCCATTAACCGCCACGTTGAGCGTATCCTGTTCGCTGCCCAGAGGCTGTGAAGCAACCACCCAGCCCGGAAGTTGAGCACTCAGATTCGCCACCAGCGTCGTACGCAGCTGCTGATCGAGCGGGCTGGCCCACAGATTGTTATTGGCAATGACATACTGCACGTCACTGGTCTGATAGACCACCCCGTTGCCCGCCAGATAATCCGGGATACTGACCTGTTCAACCCACAGCAGATTTCTGCTCTGGTGGGCGGCGCTTTGCGCGCCGCTTTGTACAACCGGAAGCTGATAGTAGGTTTTATTTTCCCCACTGCTGCAGGCCGCCAACGCGCAGGCCGCAGCCACAATTAGCCATTTTTTCATTATTTCGCTCCCTTCGGCTGAGGATCTTTCTTATCCTTGGCCTCGAATACCAGCGCATTGCTCTTATCATTGAGCGTTTTCAGTACCGGCTGCAGTTCGCGAAGAACCTGATCCAGTCGCTGCATATCGGCCACCATTTTATTGTATGCCGCCGAGCCTGGCTGGAAGCCCTGCATACTGCGGTTCAGTTCGCGCAGCGTATTCTGCATATCGCCAGGAAGCTGCTGCATTGACGGGCTTGCCGCTATCTTGTTCAGGCTATCCAGCGTGGTCTGAACATGCTGCATCGTTTTTTCACTTTGCGCCAGCGTGGTGGTCGCTTGTTCCAACAGCGGATTTATCGGCAGGTTGTTAATCTTATCCAGCGCTTCCATCAGGCGCTGCTGGATCTGCGCCAGACCACCGCTGATTGTTGGAATGATCGGATAGGATCCAAACTCCTGAATCTTGCCGCGCGGAGGCGCCTTCGGATAGAAGTCGAGATCGATATACAGCGCACCGGTCACCAGGTTCCCTGTTTTCAGCGATCCCCGCAGGCCACGATTAATCAGATCATCAATATGCGTACGGATATTTGGATCGCCGCCGAGCTGACTGATCAGCCGTTCTGGTTCAATACGAACCTCTACCGGGATACGATAGTCTTCATTCAGGTGCTGATACAGTCCTGGAATAAAGAACGGCACTTTACCGACGGTACCCAGGCGGATTCCACGGAACTCGACCGGAGCCCCCGGCTGCAGTCCGCGCACCGAGTCTTTAAAGAACATGACGTAATCAATATGCTGGGTAAAGACGGAATCCTGAATGCTCTTCTGATCGTCAAACAGATGGTAACCCGTTTTGTTCGCCACCGGCTCGCCCATATCCAGACCTTCCGGGATATCAAAGCTGACGCCGCCGCCGAACAGGGTCGCCAGCGATCCCATCTCCACGCGCATCCCGGATGAGGAGAGATCGACCGCAATACCGCTGTCTTTCCAGAAGCGGACGTTGGTTGTTACCAGACGATCGTTGGGCGCATTGATAAACAGCTGATAGGTGATGCTGCGCTTTTGAGCATCAAAGGAACTGGTTTCCACCGATCCAACGCGATAGCCACGGAAGAGTACCGGATCGCCAGGCGACAGCTGACCCGCTTTATTACTCTCCAGCAGAATACGGATCCCTTTTGCATCCGGCGAAGCCAGCGGCGGAGAGTCCAGCAGCGGGAAACGGGCGGGCTCCCCGCCTTTCGTCCCCGGCTGCAGTTCAATATATGCTCCGGACAACAGCGTACCGAGTCCGCTGATCCCTTCACGTCCTACCTGCGGTTTGACGACCCAAAAAACGGAATCTTCATGCAACAGTTTCTTCATGCCGGCGTTCAGCCGGGCTTTAATCTCTACGTGGGTCAGATCGTCGGTCAACGTGGCGCTCTCGACGACCCCCACATCCACGCTGCGGCTTTTAATCCGGGTTTTCCCGCCTTCAATCCCTTCAGCGTTGGTGGTGATCAGCGTCACTTCCGGCCCTTGATGGCTGTAGTGATAAAAAAGAATCCACGCGCCGATTAGCACAGTGACGATGGGGAAGATCCACACGGGTGACCAGTTCTTCACCTTTTGCACTTTCGCTTCTCCGCTCTTATTTTCCATGCTGCTGCATTTCCTCATGGCTTGAATCTGGTTCACGGTCCCACAACAAACGAGGGTCAAAGGTCATGGCTGAGAACATTGTCATGACAACAACGAGCGCAAACATCACCGCCCCTATCGCAGGATAGATACTCATCAACCCTCCCATGCGCACCAGCGCCGAGAGCACAGCGATGACAAAAACATCAATCATTGACCAGCGGCCAACAAACTCCACAATTTCGTAAATCAGGTGCATGCGCTCCGAGTCGCGCTGTCCGTTACCGTTAGCGTTCCAGCACAGCCAGGCAATGGCGAGCATTTTCAGCGTCGGCACCATAATACTGGCGATAAATATCACCAGCGCCACCGGGTACGAGCCTTCACTCCACAGCAGGATCACCCCCGCCATGATCGTTGACGGCAATTTATCGCCCAGTAAATCGGTAATCATGATCGGCATGATATTGGCGGGCAGATAAAGGACGCATGAGGTCAGCAGCAGGGCCAGCGTCCACTGCAGGCTATGCTTGCGTCGCGCGGTACCTTTTGTCTGACAGCGGGGACAAACGGCTTCATCAGCGGGCAAAACCGCGGTACAGCACGAACATGAACGTAGCCCCTGGCGGATCCCCGTCACGCCGATCTTCAGCGGCTGCGTCACCGCCGGCATCGGGGCAATATCGTCCCACAACCAGCGCCGGTCTACGCACTGCAGCGCACGCAGCTGCAGCATGCAGAACAAACACCAGGGAACGAAGCTTAAGCCGACGCCGATATCACCGTATGCCATCAGCTTGACGAAGCTCACCAGCACCCCGGCGAGGAAAATCTCCGCCATTCCCCAGGTTTTAAGGTGAAACAGAATGCGCGCCAGAAACGCCTTTAGCGCGCGCGGCATATGAATGCGGTTGACCAGCAGCAGAATGGTGACCAGACAAAAAGCGGGCACCAGCTGTACGAAGAGTAAAAAGAAGGTGCCAAGGCTGGCGTAATCTTCGCTAAACAGCACGCCGGGGATTTCCAGCAGCTTGATTTCGCTGCTGAGACCGCTCACCTTCATATCCACAAAGGGAAACAGATTGGCCAACAGCAGCATAAACAACGCCACCAGCGCATAGGCTGTAGGACGCTGCCGGGGCGCGTCCCACGAAGTTGTCAGCGTCGTGCCGCAGCGCGGACACACGGCTTTCTGGCGATGCTCCAGCTGCGGCAAAGCCACCAGCAAATCACATTGTGGGCACAGGATATGCCGCGCAGCATGATGATGATCGCACATGAAAACTCCTCAGCTTATGCGCCGTTTTTTAATCCTTCGAGATATTCCCAGCGTTCAAAGGCAGTTTCCAGCGCCTGTTCCGCCTCGGCCAGCTGCGCCAGCACCTGCTGCGTATGATCATGGGACTGGCCAAAGAAAGAAGGATCGGCAACCTGTTCCTGCAGGGTTTGCAGTTGGGTTTCCAGTTCTTCGAGCCGTTGTGGCAACTGTTCCAGTTCGCGCTGCAGGTTATAGCTTAGTTTGCCTGATGCTCGTTTGACACTTTCTGCTTTCGGTTGAGCAACCTCTACCGCTTTTTTGCTAATCTGCTGCTTTTGCGCCAGATACTGCGCTTGCTGGCCGCGGGCATCGTGATAGCCGCCGACATATTGCCCAATGCGCCCTTCCCCTTCGAAGATCCAGCACTCGGTAACGGTATTATCGACGAATTGACGGTCGTGGCTGACCAGCATCACGGTGCCCTGATAACCGTCCACCAGCTCTTCCAGCAGTTCGAGGGTTTCGACATCCAGATCGTTGGTCGGTTCATCGAGGATCAGCAGGTTGCTGGGCTTGAGGAACAGACGCGCCAGCAGCAGGCGGTTACGCTCACCGCCGGAGAGCGCGCGCACCGGTGTCATCGCGCGCTTCGGATGGAACATGAAGTCCTGCAGGTAGCCCAGAACGTGGCGCGGCTTACCGTTGACCATCACTTCCTGCTTGCCTTCCGCAAGGTTGTCCATCACCGTTTTATCCGGGTCAAGCTCCGCGCGGTGCTGGTCGAAGTAGGCCACTTCCAGCTTGGTCCCGACGTGAATACGTCCGCTATCCGCTTTCAGCTGACCAAGCATCAATTTCAGCAGCGTGGTTTTCCCACAACCGTTCGGACCAATCAGGGCAATTTTGTCACCGCGCTGGATCTGGGCGCTGAAATCCTTAATCAGGACCTTGCCATCAACCTGGTAGTTGACGTTCTCCATTTCGAAGACAATCTTACCCGAGCGAGCAGCCTCTTCGACCTGCATCTTCGCGCTACCCATCACTTCACGGCGCTCGCCACGTTCGCGGCGCATGGCTTTCAGTGCCCGCACACGCCCTTCGTTACGGGTACGACGCGCTTTGATCCCCTGACGGATCCACACCTCTTCCTGCGCCAGCTTACGATCGAATTCCGCATTCTGGAGCTCTTCCACGCGCAGCGCTTCTTCTTTATCCAGCAGATACTGATCGTAGTTCCCCGGGTAGGTCACCAGCTTGCCGCGATCGAGATCGACAATCCGCGTCGCCATGTTGCGAATAAAGGAACGGTCGTGCGAGATGAAAATAATGGTCCCTTTGAAGGTCTTGAGGAAACCTTCCAGCCAGTCAATGGTTTCAATATCCAGGTGGTTGGTCGGTTCATCGAGCAGCAGCACGCGCGGCCCGCTGACCAGGGCGCGGCCGAGAGCCGCTTTACGCAGCCAGCCGCCGGAGAGTGAGGAGAGCTCGGCGTTGGCATCGAGATTAAGCTGCTCCAGCACTTCGTTAATACGGCTGTCGAGCTGCCACAGCCCTAAATTGTCCAGCTGCTCCTGCAGACGCGCCAGTTCATTCAGGTTCTTGTCGCTCGGGTCGGTCATCACCAACTGCGAAACATCGTGATAGCCTTTGAGATAGGCCGCCTGCTCGGCGATGCCTTCGGCAACGAAATCATAGACGGTTCCGCTCACATTGCGCGGCGGATCCTGCTGCAGTCGCGCGACCACCAGATCCAGCTCATAAATAATGCGCCCGTCATCCAGCCCCTGCTCCCGGTTAAGGATTTTCATCAGGGTGGATTTGCCCGCGCCGTTGCGCCCGACCAGACAGACGCGTTCGTTATCTTCGATATGCAACTCGGCATTATCCAGCAGCGGAGAGTCGCTGAAGGAGAGCCAGGCACCATGCATACTAATTAATGACATTCTTTATTCCTTTCAGGCTGCAGTAATCAGCCAGCAGTTGTGGATCTGACGGTTACGGGCGAAATCCTGAGACAGCGTTTTTTGGGTAATTTCTTGCGCTTTCAGCCCCAGCTGCGCCAGCCCGTCATGATCCATACGGAAACCGCGTTTGTTATTCGAGAACATAATCGTGCCGCCTTTACGCAGCAGACGTTTGAGATCCGTCATCAGACGCAGGTGGTCGCGCTGCACGTCGAAGGCATCTTCCATGCGTTTTGAGTTAGAGAACGTCGGCGGATCGATAAAGATCAGATCGAACTGCTCATCGCTCTCGCGCAGCCAGCCCAGCACGTCAGCCTGCATCAGGCGATGCGCGCGCCCGGTTAAGCCGTTGAGGCGCAGGTTACGTTCGGCCCATTCGAGATAAGTTCGCGACATATCGACGGTGGTCGTTGAACGCGCCCCGCCGAGGCCTGCATGAACGCTGGCGCTGCCGGTGTAGGCGAAAAGGTTGAGGAAGTCTTTCCCTTTGCTCATCTGGCCCAGCATGCGACGCGCAATACGGTGGTCAAGGAACAGACCGGTATCCAGATAGTCGGTCAGGTTGACCCACAGACGCGCGTTATACTCCTGAACCTCGAGGAAATCGCCCTTCTCGGCCATTTTCTGATACTGGTTTTTCCCTTTCTGCCGCTCGCGGGTTTTCAACACCAGCTTATTCGGCGCAATGCCAAGCACGGAGATCGTTGCGGCGATAATATCGAACAGACGCTGACGCGCTTTATGCGCATCAACCGTTTTCGGCGGCGCATACTCCTGTACCACAACCCACTCGCCGTAGCGGTCGATCGCGACGTTATACTCCGGCAGATCGGCATCATACAGCCGGTAACACTCGATCCCTTCCTGACGCGCCCATTTCTCGTATTTCTTCAGATTTTTGCGCAGGCGGTTAGCGAAATCTTCCGCCAGGGAGACCGCGCCGCTGCCGTCGTTTTCCGCCAGATGGTAATTCTTCTGTACGCAGTCCAGCGGGCCGTTCTTGGCTTTAAACTGCTTGTCCGCACGCAATTGCAGGCAGCTCAGAAGCTCCGGCGAAGCGCTGAACAGCGACAGATTCCAGCCGCCAAACTGGGTTTTCATCGTCCGACCAAGCAGGCTATGCAGGGCAATCAGCGCCGGCTCGCTTTCAAGACGTTCGCCGTACGGCGGGTTGCTGATAACGGTCCCGTACGGGCCTTTTGGCAGCGGATTGCTGAGTTGGGCAACATCTTTCGCTTCAAATGTAATCAGTTCGCCGACGCCCGCGCGACGGGCGTTGCTGCGCGCGCGTTCAATGACGCGGGCATCGACATCAGAGCCATAGAAACGCGACTCATAGGCCGCCAGCCCTTTACGTGCGCGGGTCTGTGCTTCGGCCTTCACCTCTTTCCAGACCGCGTCATCGTGCTGCAGCCAGCCGTTGAAGCCCCAGTGACCGCGATGCAGACCCGGTGCGCGGTCGGTCGCCAGCATAGCGGCTTCAATCAGCAGCGTACCGGAGCCGCACATAGGATCGAGCAGCGGCGTTCCCGGAACCCAGCCAGAGCGCATGACGATCGCCGAAGCTAGCGTCTCTTTGATCGGCGCCATGCCGGTGCCGTCGCGGTAGCCGCGCAGGTGCAGACCTTCGCCGCTGAGATCGAGTGAAATGTGCGCCGTCTCTTTATTCAGCCAGACATTAATCCGCAGATCGGGGTTTTCACGATCGACGTTTGGCCGCGGCAGATTTTTACGCGTGAAGCTATCGACGATCGCATCTTTAACCTTTAACGCCCCGTACTGACTGTTGCGAATCTCATCGTTCAGCCCGCTAAAATGGACGGCGAAGGTGGCGTCAGGGGTGAAAATCTCCGTCCATGGAATGGCCTGCACACCGAGGTACAGATCCAGGTCGCTATACACGCTACACTGGCCCAGCGGCAGCATGATGCGCGAAGCCAGTCGGCTCCACATCAGGCTTTGATACAACAGGCGCGTATCCCCCTGAAAATGGACCCCGCCCTGGACAACCTGGCAGTCCACCGCGCCAAGTGCTTCCAGTTCAGTTTTTAACAGCTCTTCAAGGCCACGAGCCGTACTGGCAAACAGAGAATTCATATCGTCACTTTTACTAAAAGAAAATTGTTGCGCATTATAGCCAATATGCGCCCCATGTCATAAAGTTAAAGGCTTATTTTTAAGCCCAGAGGCAGCGCATGATAACGCTATCGCGACTTTTTATTCATCCCGTCAAATCCATGCGTGGAATTGGTCTGACGCACGCGTTTGCCGATATCAGCGGCCTGGCCTTCGATCGCGCCTTTATGGTGACGGAAACCGATGGCACCTTTATTACTGCCCGCCAGTTTCCACAGATGGTGAAGTTTACGCCATCCCCGCTGCACGACGGTATTCATCTGACGGCGGTAGACGGCAGCAGCGCGATAGTGCGCTTCAGCGATTTTTCAACGCAGGGTGCGCCTACCGAGGTATGGGGGAATCACTTCACCGCGCTGATTGCTCCGCCATCGGTCAACCAGTGGCTCAGCGGTTTCTTTAACCGCGATGTTCAGCTCCGCTGGTTAGGCCCTCACCTCACCCGGCGGGTGAAGCGCCATGATGCCGTCCCACTCACCTTCGCCGATGGTTTCCCCTATCTGCTGGCTAACGAAGCCTCACTGCGCGATCTGCAACAACGCTGTCGGGCCAGCGTGCGAATGGAGCAGTTTCGCCCTAATCTGGTGGTGACCGGCGCGGCGGCCTGGGAAGAGGATACCTGGAAAGTGATTCGCATTGGTGACGTGGTTTTTGATGTCGCCAAACCATGTAGCCGCTGCGTGCTGACGACCGTCAGTCCGGAACGGGGGCAAAAGCATCCCTCCGGTGAACCGCTGGCCACGCTGCAGCAGTTCCGCACCGCGCTGGATAACGGCGATGTCGATTTTGGGCAAAACCTGATTGCCCGCAACAGCGGCGTCGTGCGCGTGGGCGATGAAGTGGAAGTGCTGACTCGCGGCCCGGCAAAAGCCTACGGCGCAGGCGAGAGCGACGATACGCCGGCGGTTGTCGCACAGCCGGATGCGGTCATTGAAATTGAATGGCAGGGGCAGCGGTTTAGCGGCAATAATCAGCAGGTATTGCTGGAGCAGCTGGAGCAAAAAGGCATTCGCATCCCCTACTCTTGTCGGGCTGGGATTTGCGGCAGCTGCCGCATCAGACTGGAAGAAGGCGAGGTCAGCCCGTTGAAGAAAAACGCGGTCGCTGGCGATGGTACGATTCTGTGCTGTAGCTGTATACCGAAAACGGCCTTACGGCTGGCGCCTTAGCGCGTTTTAGACCGCCTGACCCAGGCTGTAGCTGGTCATACCCTGCGCCGGTTGCAGCCTGTCATTCATGATTTTAATCACATCCCCCAGCTGCATGACTCGCCCGGCGACCGTCACGCCCGGCTGCGCCAACAGACAGAGCGCGGCATTTTCACCCGGTTCAACCACCAGCAGATTAACCTGCTGTCCGCTATCGCTGAGCCAGGCGCTGGCGGCATCGCCGGTGGCGGGCTGCCAGGAGACCTCATGCGTTGTGAAGTGCCAGCTTTTTGGCATCTGCGGTTTCAGGAAGCGAATGGCGACCAGCGCGTTGAGAACTAATTCCGCGCGCTGCTCTTTAGATAACTCGATATCGCGACATTTTTCTTCAAAAGAGAAATACAGCGCGGCATCGTCAACACAGAATCCGGAAGGTGAGAAGGCGTCGGGCGTCAACATTCGACGCGCAAACCGCGAACGGAACAACATACCATTGGCCAAATCGAGCATCATACGATCGTGCTCTTCATCGTAATACCAACGCCAGTTATCGTCAGGTTTAATTCGCATCGTTCCCCCGTCCTCTTTCCCGTGCATCTCTTATGCAATAGCATCCTGCAGCAGAATAATTTCCAAAATTAAGAAAAGACTAAAATGTCTAAATAAGCAACAATGAAGGAATATAAAACAACCAGGGCCGGAAATAAAGCCCTGGGGGGGATCAGAGGGGGAAAAGATTAGATATGGGTAACAATTTCTTTAATCAGCGGAGGGCCTTTAAAAATAAATCCGGAATAAATCTGGACAAGGCTGGCACCGGCGGCGATTTTTTCCCGTGCCGCGATCACCGAGTCAATCCCTCCGACTCCGATAATGGGCAAACGACCATTTAATTCTGTCGCCAGCATACGGATAATTTCCGTACTCTTTAATTGCAACGGACGACCGCTGAGACCACCGGTTTCATCACAGAATTTCATTCCCTGGACCAGCGAACGATCGAGGGTAGTATTGGTGGCAATGACGCCATCAATATTATGACGAACTAAACTATCGGCCACCTGGATCAATTCCTCAAGAGAAAGATCCGGCGCGATCTTCACAGCGACTGGAACATATTTCTGATGCTTTTGCTGCAGCTCAAGCTGCTTATTTTTAATACCAGAGAGTAAATCATCCAGGGCATCGCCGTATTGTAAGGTGCGCAGGCCTGGGGTATTCGGTGAAGAGATATTAATGGCGATATACCCGGCATACGGATAGACTTTTTCCATACAAATCAGATAATCATCTTTACCCTGCTCAACCGGCGTATCTTTATTCTTACCGATATTAATACCGAGAATACCGTCAAAATGCGCCTTTTTAACGTTCTCAACCAGGTTATCAACACCGTGGTTATTAAAGCCCATGCGGTTGATCAAACCTTCGGCATCCACCAGACGGAAGATCCTCGGCTTATCGTTCCCCGGCTGCGGACGCGGCGTTACGGTACCAATTTCAATGGAGCCAAAACCCATGGCGCCGAGCGCATCAATGCACTCGCCGTTCTTGTCCAGCCCAGCGGCCAGACCCAGCGGATTTTTAAACGTGAGACCCATGCAGGTGACCGGTTTGGACGGTACCTTCTGACGGACCAGCATTTCCAGCGGCGTACCTGATACACGGCGTAATTGTTGAAAAGTAACTTCATGAGCGCGCTCAGGATCGAGCTGAAAAAGGGCTTTACGAACGAAGGGGTAGTACATGAACTCTCCTGGATTCCCGGTGTGCAAACCGGGGGCGTATTATGTTCGATCGACGCCTGAAAGGGAATTGACCTACGACAAAAAATCTCGCATCCAACGCAAACGTTTACTTTTCTCCCCGGCGTTATGCAATTTCTGACAAAACTAGGGTGGAAAAATCATTTAGGGAAATAAATCGGCTCTGTCACACTGCCATTAAATGTTATCAATTATAGATAAATGCAAACATTTGGTTATAAGGAGAGAGAAGATGCGTGTCATTACACTTGCGGGCAGTCCGCGTTACCCTTCCCGTTCCAGCGCGCTTCTGGAATATGCCAGAGAGACGCTCTCCGCGGCAGATGTTGAAGTCTGCCACTGGCATCTGCAAAATTTTGCTCCGGAAGACCTGCTGTATGCTCGCTTCGATAACCCGGCATTACATACGCTGAATGAACAGCTGGCAGGCGCCGACGGGCTTATCATCGCAACCCCGGTCTATAAAGCCTCTTTTTCCGGCGCGCTGAAGACGCTGCTCGACCTGCTCCCGGAACGGGCGCTGGAGGGAAAAATCGTCCTGCCTCTGGCGACCGGCGGCACGATCGCCCACATGCTGGCGGTGGATTATGCGCTGAAGCCGGTGCTCAACGCCCTGAAAGCGCAGGAGATTCTGCACGGAGTGTTTGCCGACGATAGCCAGGTCACCGACTATCAACATAAACCGCAGTTTACCCCTAATCTGCAGGGGCGGCTCGATCTGGCGCTGGAGACCTTCTGGCAGGCGCTGCATCGCCCGACCAGCCGCGCTCCCGCGCTCAAGACCCTCCGCGGGGTGGAACATGCATAACCTTTTCAGAACTCTCGCGCTGGGCGGGTTGCTGACGCTATCGGCCCTGAGCCATGCCGCACAATCCGCGCCGGACGCGCTGCGCATCGGCTACCAAAAAGGCAGCGTCAGTATGGTGCTGGCTAAAAGCCATCAGCTGCTGGAAAAGCGCTACCCGAACACCAACATCTCCTGGGTAGAATTTCCCGCCGGTCCGCAAATGCTTGAAGCGCTAAACGTCGGCAGTATCGATCTGGGGAGTACCGGCGATATCCCACCGATTTTCGCCCAGGCCGCCGGAGCCGATCTGGTTTACGTCGGCTCGGAACCGCCGAAGCCAAAAGCGGAAGTGATTCTGGTTGCGGAAAATAGCCCAATCAAAACCGTCGCTGAACTGAAGGGTCGCAAAGTCGCGTTTCAGAAAGGCTCCAGCTCCCACAACCTGCTGCTAAGGGCATTGCAGCAGGCGGGACTGAAATTCAGCGATATTCAGCCCGTTTATCTTGCCCCCGCGGACGCCCGCGCGGCGTTTCAACAGGGCAATGTTGATGCCTGGGCTATCTGGGATCCCTACTATTCAGCCGCTCTGCAACAAGCGAGCGCCCGGGTGCTTAAAGACGGAACCGATCTGAAACAAACCGGCTCTTTCTATCTGGCTTCGCGCCCCTATGCAGAAAAGAACGGCGCCTTTATTAGCGGCGTGCTCGATACATTCAGCCAGGCGGATGCCCTGACGCTGAGCCAACGCCCGTAGAGCATTACCCTGCTGGCAAAAACGATGGGACTCCCTGAAGCGGTGATCGCCAGCTATCTGGATCATCGGCCGCCGACCACCATCACTCCGGTCAGTAGCGAAACCGCCGCCCGGCAGCAGCAAACCGCCGATCTGTTCTACGAGAATAAGCTGGTGCCGAAAAAAGTCGACATCCGTACCCGCATCTGGCTGCCCGCAACCGCACAAGGAGCAAAATCATGAGTCTGAATATGTTCTGGTTTTTACCGACCCACGGTGATGGTCGCTACCTGGGGACTGAAGAGGGCGCCCGCCCGGTTGATTACGGCTACCTGCAGCAAATTGCGCAAACCGCGGATCGCCTCGGTTTTACCGGCGTCCTGATCCCGACCGGACGTTCCTGTGAAGATGCGTGGCTGGTTGCTGCTTCGATGATTCCCGTCACCCAGCGTCTGAAATTTCTTGTCGCCCTGCGCCCGAGCGTGACCTCCCCGACTGTCGCCGCCCGCCAGGCCGCGACGCTCGACCGCCTGTCTAACGGCCGGGCGTTGTTTAACCTGGTGACCGGCAGCGATCCGCAGGAGCTCGCCGGCGACGGGGTTTTCCTCGACCATACCGAACGTTACGAAGCCTCTGCTGAATTTACTCATATCTGGCGCCGCCTGATGGAAGGTGAAACCGTGACCTTCAATGGAAAACATCAGCGGGTACGCGGCGCGAAGCTGCTATTCCCTCCCCTGCAGCAGCCGCGCCCGCCGCTCTACTTTGGCGGGTCGTCCGACGTGGCGCAGGATCTCGCCGCCGAGCAGGTCGATCTCTATCTCACCTGGGGAGAGCCCCCGGAGCAGGTTGCGGAAAAAATCGCCCAGGTGCGTGAAAAAGCCGCCCGCCACGGTCGTAGGGTCCGTTTCGGTATTCGTCTGCATGTGATTGTCCGGGAAACCAATGAAGAGGCCTGGGAAGCGGCCGAAAGCCTCATCTCGCATCTTGATGACGATACCATTGCCCGGGCGCAGGCCGCCTTTGCCAAAACCGATTCCGTCGGACAGCAGCGGATGGCCGCGTTGCACAACGGTCGGCGCGACAAGCTTGAAATCAGCCCTAATCTGTGGGCTGGCGTCGGACTGGCACGCGGAGGGGCGGGAACCGCTCTGGTCGGCGATGCGGCTACCGTGGCCGAACGAATCAATGAATATGCGGCGCTGGGTATCGATAGCTTCATCTTCTCCGGCTATCCGCATCTTGAAGAGGCTTATCGCGTCGGCGAACTGCTGTTCCCGCTGCTGGATGTCACTATCCCGTCGATTCCGCAACCGCAACCTCTGGGTCTGCAGGGCGAGGCGGTGGCAAACGAGTTTATTCCGCGCAAAGTCGCACAAAGCTAAGGAGCACGCCATGGCTACGTCTGCGCAAAAGCTGCTGCTGCGGGTTGCCCCCTGGCTTCTGCCGGTGGGGACCGTCATCATCTGGCAGCTCGCCTCTTCCGTGGGCTGGTTATCCACCCGCATCCTTCCCTCTCCGGAGGGGGTGCTCAAGGCCTTCTGGACGCTTTCCGCCAGCGGCGAACTGTGGCAACACCTGGCCATCAGTTCGTGGCGTGCTCTGCTGGGCTTCGCCATCGGCGGTTCCATCGGGCTGGTGCTGGGCCTGATCAGCGGTCTGTCGCGTTGGGGGAGCGTCTGCTGGATACCTCGATTCAGATGCTGCGTAACGTCCCGCATCTGGCGTTGATTCCGCTGGTTATTTTATGGTTCGGCATTGATGAAAGCGCCAAGATCTTCCTCGTCGCGCTGGGGACCATGTTCCCGATCTACATTAATACCTGGCACGGCATCCGCAATATCGATCGCGGGCTGGTGGAAATGGCGCGTAGCTATGGCCTGTCCGGCTTCGCCCTGTTCCGCCATGTGATTCTGCCGGGGGCCCTGCCCTCAATAATGGTCGGCATCCGCTTCGCCCTCGGGCTGATGTGGTTAACGCTGATTGTCGCCGAAACCATCTCCGCTAACGCCGGCATCGGCTATCTGGCGATGAATGCGCGGGAGTTTTTACAAACGGATGTGGTGGTCGTCGCCATTATTCTTTACGCCATTCTTGGCAAACTGGCCGACTTCAGCGCGCAGCTGCTGGAACGCGTCTGGCTACGCTGGAACCCGGCTTATCATCTTCAGGAGGCCAACGCATGACCACTGCCCGTCTGAACCCAGGGATCCCGCTGTTGCTTAACGGCGTGACCAAACGCTACGGCGAAAATACCATTCTTAACGCACTGGATTTACATATTCCGACCGGGCAGTTTGTCGCGGTGGTCGGGCGCAGCGGCGGCGGCAAAAGTACCCTGCTGCGTCTGCTGGCCGGGCTCGAAAAACCCAATGGTGGCGAGCTGCTGGCCGGCTCAACGCCGCTGGCGCAGGTCCAGGAAGACAGTCGCATGATGTTCCAGGACTCGCGGCTGCTGCCGTGGAAAACGGTGATAGACAACGTCGGTCTTGGGCTGAAGGGGCAATGGCGTGATGCCGCCCTGCAGGCGCTGGCCAGCGTTGGCCTGGAAAACCGCGCCGGCGACTGGCCAGCAGCCCTCTCCGGCGGACAAAAACAGCGCGTTGCGCTGGCCCGCGCGCTGATTCATCGTCCTCGCCTGCTGCTTCTCGATGAACCGCTGGGCGCGCTGGATGCGTTAACCCGGCTGGAGATGCAGGATCTGATCGTCTCGCTGTGGGAAGAATACGGTTTTACCGTACTGCTGGTCACACACGATGTGAGTGAGGCGGTGGCCATGGCGGACCGGGTGCTGTTGATTGAAGAAGGGAAAATTGGCCTCGATGTCGCCGTCGATATTCCGCGGCCGCGGCGGACCGGATCGGCCAGGCTGGCTGAACTGGAAGCCGAGGTACTGAACCGAGTCATGAAACGTGGCAAGAGCGAATCGGCGCCGCGCTTATTGAGCCACGGTTAATCCCGCCCGAAGATCGCCCCGGCGACGCTGCAGCTGTCGGGGCGACGGTCTGAGGTTGTGAATAGCCCGGATAAGGCGCATCCGCGCCGTTATCCGGGAGTCCTGCCCCGTTACGCCAGCGCCTTACTGATTTTTTCGAACAGATCCCCGGAGAGATTCTCCAGACCTTTCAGCTGTTCCAGCGCCGCGCGCATCAGCGCCTGGCGTTTAGCATCGTAGCGTTTCAGCCGAATCAACGGCTCAATCAACCGGGACGCCACCTGCGGGTTGCGGCTGTTGAGCTCGGTCAGCATCTCCACCATGAACTGATAGCCACTGCCATCTTCGGCGTGGAATGCCGCCGGGTTACTGCCGGCAAACGCGCCAATCAGCGAGCGTACGCGGTTCGGGTTGCTCATACTAAACGAGCGGTGATTCAGCAGACCGCGTACCGTCTCCAGAACATTGTCCGCCGGGCTGGTGGACTGCAGGATAAACCATTTATCCATTACCAGGCCGTCCTGGTGCCATTTGTCATCATACTCCTGCATCAGCGCATCACGGCAAGGCAGCTGCGCGGCAACCGCGGCCGACAGGGCAGCCAGCGCATCGGTCATGTTGTCGGCCTGATGATACTGGGCGACGACCAGCTTATCCGCCAGCTCAACGTCGCCAAACGCCAGATAGCGCAGGCAGGTATTGCGCAGTGAACGCTTGCCGATATCGGCGTGTTCCACACGATAGCTCGCCAGCTTGTTGACGTTGTAAACCGCGAGGAACTCGTCCGCCAGCTCTTTTGCAAGCGTGCGGGTCAACGCTTCACGGACCGCCGCAATGGCGATCGGATCGATGATCGCAAACAGCTCAGCGATTTCATTGGCGGAAGGCAACGTCAGAATTTCAGCCGCCAGCGCCGGATCGATCTTCTCATCCAGCAAAATCGCGCGGAACGCATCGGCAACGTGAACCGGCAGCGACAGCGGCTGGCCCTGCTGATGGCGGTTGACGTTCAGCTTGATATAGGTTGCCAGCAGGCTCTGCGCAGCATCCCAGCGGGAGAAGTCGTTGCGCGCGTGGCGCATCAGGAAGGTGAGCTGCTGGTCGCTCCATTTATATTCCAGCTTCACCGGGGCGGAAAACTCGCACAGCAGCGCCGGTACCGGCTGGAAGTAGACGTTGTCGAAGACAAAAGTCTGCTCGGCCTGGGTCACATTGAGCACGTGATGCACCGGGTGGCCCCCTTTCTGCAGCGGGATCACCTTCCCTTCGTTATCATACAGTTCGATATCAAACGGAATATGCAGCGGCTGTTTCTCCGGCTGTTCCGCGGTCGGCGGCGTACGCTGGCTGATGGTTAAGGTGTACTGTTCGGTTTCCGGGTTGTAGTCATCATGGACGCTCACCACCGGCGTGCCGGACTGGCTGTACCAGCGACGGAAATGCGACAGGTCGACGTTAGAGGCATCCTCCATCGCCTGGACAAAATCGTCGCAGGTGGCGGCGCTGCCGTCGTGGCGTTCGAAGTACAGCTGCATCCCTTTCTGGAAATTCTCTTCGCCCAGCAGCGTATGGAGCATGCGGATCACTTCCGCCCCCTTCTCATACACCGTCAGGGTATAGAAGTTATTCATCTCGATGACGCTATCCGGGCGAATCGGATGGGCCATCGGGCTGGCATCCTCAGCGAACTGCAGACCGCGCATGGTACGCACGTTGTTAATCCGGTTCACCGCGCGCGAACCGAGATCGGAGCTGAACTCCTGATCGCGGAACACGGTCAGCCCTTCTTTCAGGCTCAGCTGGAACCAGTCGCGGCAGGTCACGCGGTTGCCGGTCCAGTTATGGAAGTATTCGTGGCCGATGACGCGTTCAATATCGAGATAATCTTTATCGGTGGCGGTATCGGTGCGGGCCAGTACGTATTTGGAGTTAAAGACGTTCAGCCCTTTGTTCTCCATCGCTCCCATATTAAAGAAGTCGACGGCGACAATCATATAGATGTCGAGATCGTACTCGAGACCAAAACGGGTTTCGTCCCATTTCATCGAGTTCTTCAGCGAGGTCATCGCCCACGGCGCGCGGTCGAGATTGCCGCGGTCAACGAACAGCTCCAGCGCAACTTCTCGCCCGGAACGGGTTTTAAAGGTATCGCGCAATACGTCGAAGTCGCCGGCCACCAGCGCAAAGAGATAGCACGGTTTCGGGAACGGGTCCTGCCACTGGATCCAGTGACGACCATTTTCCAGCTCGCCCTGCGCCACGCGGTTGCCGTTGGAGAGCAGGTACGGATATTTCGTTTTGTCGGCGATAATTTTGGTGGTGAAGCGGGCCAGCACATCCGGACGATCCAGATACCAGGTAATGTGACGGAAACCTTCCGCCTCGCACTGGGTGCACAGGGCTTCGCCAGACTGATAGAGACCTTCCAGGGCAGTATTCGCCGCCGGGCTGATTTCATTGACGATGGTCAGGGTGAAATGTTCCGGCAATCCGCCAATCACCAGCTGGTTATTTTCTTCTTTATAGTTGCTCCACGGCTGGCCATCCACCTGCAGGGAGACCAACGTCAGATCTTCACCATCCAGACGCAACGGCACATCGGACGCCGCCGCGTGACGGGAGACTTTGCTCTCAGCCGTAACCACGGTTTTCTCGGCATCCAGGTCAAAGGTCAAATCGATATCGCTAATGAGATAATCCGGCGCACGGTAGTCGTGGCGGTATTTGGCTTGGGGCTGTTGTGTCATAAAAAACCTTTAGCATGTTCCATAAAGTGTCAAACCCAGTCTATTCCTGTTGTGTAGATCGCGCTATGCAGAATCTTCATCTTTTCAACGCTAAACACGAAAATTGCTACATATTGATAACACAAGAGGCACGAAATGCGCTCGACCGGGTGCAAAGCTTGTGGTGTGATCCCTGTTCAATATATTAAACTAGGCCTCGCAAATGACCGCCAGCGTCGCCATCGACCGTCACTGCGGGACAGAGTCGGGTAATAAAGGTATACTCCGCCTCCTTTTTTCTGCTTCGGTTTTTGATGGAAACGCTCCAGTGAGAGGACGCTACTGCGCACCATGACACAATTCACTTCTCCTGTACTGCACTCGCTGCTCGATACGGACGCATACAAGCTGCACATGCAGCAGGCTGTCTTCCACCGCTACGGCGATGTACACGTTGCGGCGGAGTTCCGCTGCCGCGGGGACGATCTGCTCGGTATCTACGCCGACGCAATTCGCGAGCAGGTTGAAACCATGCGCGACCTGAAGCTGCAGGACGATGAATATCACTGGTTGTCTACCCTGCCGTTCTTTTCTCAGGATTATCTCGACTGGCTACGCGACTTCCGTTACGACCCGGGCCAGGTCACCGTCAACAATGAAAACGGCAAGTTAAATATTCGCCTGTCCGGCCCGTGGCGTGAAGTCATCATGTGGGAAGTTCCGCTGCTGGCGGTGATTAGCGAGCTGGTCCATCATTACCGCTCGCCGGAAATCAGCGTCGATTTAGCGCTGGAAACCCTCGAACACAAGCTGGCTGATTTTGCACAAATCACCGCCGGCCTCGATCTCAGCCACTTCCGTCTGATGGACTTCGGCACCCGTCGTCGCTTCTCGCGTGAAGTGCAGCAGGCCATCGTCGAACGCCTGCAGCAGGAGCCGTGGTTTATCGGTACCAGCAACTACGATCTGGCTCGCCGGCTTCATCTGACGCCAATGGGCACCCAGGCGCATGAATGGTTCCAGGCGCATCAGCAAATCAGCCCCAGTTTAGCCAACAGCCAGCGCGCGGCGCTGGCAGCCTGGCTGGAAGAGTATCCTGACAAACTCGGTATCGCTCTCACCGACTGCATTACCATGGATGCTTTCCTGCGCGATTTCGGCCCGGAATTTGCCAGCCGCTACCAGGGGCTGCGCCACGATTCCGGCGACCCTGTCGAGTGGGGCGAAAAAGCCATCGCCCATTACCAGAAGCTGGGGATCGACCCCATGAGTAAAGTGCTGGTCTTTTCCGATAACCTCGATCTGGCAAAAGCCGTCGATCTCTATCGCCACTTCTCTTCGCGGGTCAATCTGAGCTTCGGCATTGGCACGCGTTTAACCTGCGACATCCCACAGGTTAAACCGCTAAACATCGTGATAAAACTGGTGGAATGTAACGGTAAACCGGTCGCGAAACTCTCCGACAGCCCGGGGAAAACCATCTGTCACGACAAGGCTTTTGTCCGGGCACTGCGTAAAGCCTTTGACCTTCCGCCGGTGAAAAAGGCCAGTTAATCACCACATTAATCATCGCAAGGAGCCGTTCTGGCTCCTTGTTCTTTATTTATTTCCGAAAACTCCCCTTGATGGTGCGAAATCTGCTTGTCTGATGGAAGATGACAGGTAACATAGATATCCCCCATTATCGGGGGATACAGATTTTTTTATTGGACTACGAATAGAGAGACTATTATGAGCGTTGTGCCTGTAGCCGACGTACTCCAGGGCCGTGTTGCCGTTGACAGCGAAGTCACCGTGCGCGGATGGGTACGTACCCGCCGAGATTCAAAAGCTGGCTTTTCCTTCCTGGCCGTCTATGACGGTTCCTGCTTTGATCCTGTACAGGCCGTTATTAATAATTCTCTGCCCAATTACAATCAGGAAGTGCTGCGCCTGACCACCGGCTGCTCGGTCGTCATTACGGGTAAAATCGTGGCATCTCAAGGCCAGGGTCAAAGTTTTGAAATCCAGGCCAGCCACGTTGAAGTGACAGGTTGGGTAGAAGATCCGGATACCTATCCGATGGCCGCTAAGCGTCACAGCATCGAGTATCTGCGTGAAGTTGCGCACCTGCGTCCACGTACCAACCTGATTGGCGCGGTCGCTCGCGTACGTCATACCCTGGCACAAGCGCTGCATCGCTTCTTTGACGAGCAGGGCTTCTTCTGGGTTTCCACGCCGCTGATTACCGCTTCCGATACCGAGGGCGCGGGTGAAATGTTCCGTGTCTCCACGCTGGATCTGGAAAACCTGCCGCGTAACGATCAGGGCAAAGTAGATTTCGATAAAGACTTCTTCGGTAAAGAGTCGTTCCTGACCGTATCCGGCCAGTTGAACGGTGAGACCTATGCCTGCGCGCTGTCTAAAATCTACACCTTTGGCCCAACCTTCCGTGCCGAAAACTCCAACACCAGCCGCCACCTTGCGGAATTCTGGATGCTGGAACCGGAGGTCGCGTTTGCCAACCTGAACGACGTTGCAGGCCTGGCGGAAGCCATGCTGAAATACGTCTTTAAGGCGGTACTGGAAGAACGAGCGGACGATATGAAGTTCTTCGCCGAGCGCGTGGATAAAGAAGCCGTTTCCCGTCTGGAGCGCTTTATTGATGCCGACTTCGCTCAGGTCGATTACACCGACGCCGTCACCATTCTGGAAAACTGCGGTAAGCAGTTTGAAAACCCGGTTTACTGGGGCGTGGACCTCTCTTCCGAGCACGAGCGCTACCTGGCTGAAGAACACTTCAAAGCGCCGGTGGTCGTGAAAAACTATCCGAAAGACATTAAGGCGTTCTATATGCGCCTTAATGAAGACGGTAAAACCGTCGCCGCCATGGACGTTCTGGCGCCTGGCATCGGTGAAATCATCGGGGGTTCCCAGCGTGAAGAGCGCCTGGATGTGCTTGACGCGCGTATGGCGGAGATGGGTCTTAATAAAGAAGACTACTGGTGGTACCGCGACCTGCGTCGTTACGGCACCGTACCGCACTCCGGCTTCGGCCTGGGCTTTGAGCGCCTGATCGCCTATGTCACCGGCGTACAAAACGTGCGTGATGTGATCCCGTTCCCGCGGACTCCGCGCAACGCCACATTCTGATTAATTTTTCTTATCATTGCCGAAGGCCAGCGTAAGCTGGCCTTTTTTTATGTCAGGCTCTGTTAATGAATATCAAGAAATTTAAACATCAACCCTTCCAGTTCACATTTATGTTACTCACTATTACGACTTGTTCCTGCACGCCAAACCGCACCTTATGTTCATTCATCGACGAAATGCCTGATAATTTTGTTCATTTTTTAACCTCACGCAGCACAAGATGTAAAGACAAATGCTGAGCGAAAAAAAAGCGAAATGCAGACATAAAATGCACAAACGGGCCTTTATCTAAATTAATCATAATTAATTCATATAGATATATATGGTCTGTCTGTTTTGCGAGCAAAGTGGAACGGAATTTTGATTGAGTTCACAAAGTTCCAAAAAATACACATTTAGTTACACACTCTTTCGTCTTGTTACTCATATGCGACATTGGTAGCATTTTCCGGCTAGCGAAACGCTGGCGCGGATGGAAAGATGCCTTCAGACACCAAACTATCATCAATAGTTCTGTAAATTTTTATTGACGGAATTTATTGGCGGCAGTGGCAAGTGTTCATATAAAAATATTAATGAGGGTAATAAATAATGATGAAGCGCAATATTCTGGCAGTGGTAATCCCTGCCCTGCTGGTAGCCGGCGCAGCTAACGCTGCAGAAATCTATAACAAAAACGGCAACAAACTGGACTTCTACGGGAAAATGGTTGGTGAGCACGTCTGGACCACCAATGGTGACACCAACAGCAGCGACACCACCTATGCACGTATCGGCCTGAAAGGCGAAACCCAGATCAACGATCAGCTGACCGGTTACGGCCAGTGGGAATACAACATGGATGCGTCCAACGTTGAAGGTTCCCAGGGTACCAAAACTCGTCTGGCCTTCGCGGGTCTGAAAGCGGGTGAATACGGTTCATTCGACTACGGCCGTAACTACGGTGCTATCTACGACGTTGAATCCGCAACCGATATGCTGGTTGAGTGGGGCGGCGACGGTTGGAACTACACCGACAACTTCATGACCGGCCGTACCAACGGCGTAGCAACCTACCGTAACTCTGACTTCTTCGGTCTGGTTGACGGTCTGAGCTTCGCGCTGCAGTACCAGGGTAAAAACGACAGCAGCCGTGCTATCCAGAAACAAAACGGCGACGGCGTCAGCACCTCTGCAACCTATGCATTTGACAACGGTATCGCGCTGTCTGCTGGTTACGCCTCTTCTAACCGTAGCGTCGCGCAGAAAGCTGACGGTAACGGCGACAAAGCTGAAGCGTGGGCAACCTCCGCTAAGTACGACGCAAACAACATCTACGCAGCAGTCATGTACTCTCAGACCTACAACATGACCCCGGAAAACCAGGCGAACTACTTCGCTGGCAAAACTCAGAACTTCGAAGCCGTTGCTCAGTATCAGTTCGACTTCGGTCTGCGTCCGTCCATCGGCTACGTTCAGACTAAAGGTAAAAACCTGCAGGGTCGTACCGGTTTCTCCGGCGGCGATGCTGACTTGGTTAAATACATCGAAGTGGGTACCTGGTACTACTTCAACAAGAACATGAACGTCTACGCAGCATACAAATTCAACCTGCTGGACGACAACAGCTATACCGAAACGGCTAAAGTGTCCACCGATGACCAGGCTGCAGTAGGTATCGTTTACCAGTTCTAATCAGTACACCCCTTCGTGATATGCCTAAAAAGCAGGACTTCGGTCCTGCTTTTCTACATTACTAAGATAAAGATCGTAACTTTCGAAAACCTTCTCGCTTTTTGTCGCAAACGGTTGGCAATTTGTAAATCTCCCGTTACCCTGATAGCGAAATTCCCTCAGTAATCACAATGGAACCTCGTCATGTTTGAGAACATTACTGCCGCCCCTGCCGACCCCATTTTAGGCCTGGCCGATCTGTTTCGTGCCGATGACCGCCCGACTAAAATTAACCTCGGGATTGGTGTTTACAAAGATGAAACGGGTAAAACCCCGGTCCTGACCAGCGTTAAAAAAGCAGAACAGTATCTGCTGGAAAATGAAACCACAAAAAACTATCTGGGTATCGACGGTATTGCGGAATTTGGTCGCTGCACCCAGGAACTGCTGTTCGGTAAAGGAAGCGCAATCATCAGCGATAAGCGCGCACGTACCGCCCAAACCCCTGGCGGCACCGGCGCTCTGCGCGTTGCCGCTGACTTCCTGGCGAAGAACACCGCTGTAAAACGCGTCTGGGTAAGCAACCCGAGCTGGCCGAACCACAAAAGCGTATTTAATTCCGCAGGCCTGGAAGTGCGCGAATACGCCTATTACGATGCGGCCAACCATACCCTCGACTTCGACGGTATGCTGGCAAGCCTCAATGAAGCACAGGCGGGCGACGTGGTTCTGTTCCATGGCTGCTGCCATAACCCAACCGGTATCGATCCTACGCTGGAGCAGTGGCAGCAGCTGGCACAGCTGTCCGTTGAGAAAGGCTGGCTGCCGCTGTTCGACTTCGCCTACCAGGGCTTTGCCCGCGGTCTGGAAGAAGATGCCGAAGGTCTGCGCGCGTTCGTTGCGCTGCATAAAGAGCTGCTGGTTGCGAGCTCCTACTCGAAGAACTTTGGTCTGTACAACGAACGCGTGGGTGCCTGCACGCTGGTTGCGGCGGATGCCGAAACCGTTGACCGCGCTTTCACGCAGATGAAGTCGGCGATTCGTGCGAACTACTCCAACCCGCCTGCGCACGGCGCGTCGGTGGTAGCGACGATCCTCAGCAACGATGCACTGCGTGCTATCTGGGAACAAGAGCTGACCGATATGCGCCAGCGTATTCAGCGTATGCGTCTGCTGTTCGTCAATACCCTGCAGGAAAAAGGGGCCAACCGCGACTTCTCTTTCATCATCAAGCAAAACGGGATGTTCTCGTTCAGCGGCCTGACCAAAGAGCAGGTGCTGCGTCTGCGTGAAGAGTTCGGGGTCTACGCCGTAGCTTCCGGGCGTATCAACGTCGCCGGTATGACGCCAGACAACATGGCGCCGCTGTGTGAAGCGATTGTCGCCGTGCTGTAATAGCATCGCTGGCAAAAAATAAAGGCCGCTTGCGCGGCCTTTTTTATATTTTCCGTCGGGAAGTATTACCAGACGGGCATTTCATCCTGCAGGAAAGGGTTGTGCTGGCGCTCATAGCCCAGCGTCGACATCGGCCCGTGACCGGGAATAAACGTCACATCATCACCCAAAGGCAGTAATTTACGTTTAATCGCATCAATCAGCTGACCGTGGTCGCCGCGCGGGAAGTCGCTGCGCCCAACGCCACCTTTGAAAATGACATCGCCGGAAATCAGCAGCCGGGAAGCCTCATCAAAAAAGACCACGTGCCCTGGCGTATGCCCGGGACAGTGCAGCACCTGCAGAGAAATATTCCCCACGCTGACGACGTCGCCTTCATTGAGCCAGCGGTCCGGCTGCAGGGGCTGGCAATCCTCCAGACCAAACATCCGGCTCTGCGCCGGCAGACCTTCCAGCCAGAACTCATCTTCTTTTTCCGGTCCGATAATCGGCACGCCATAGTGCTGTGCCAGTTCGGCCGCCGCACCAACGTGATCGAGATGGCCGTGGGTGAGCAAAATCTGCATCAGGCTGACGCCTGCTGCCGAGACTTCCTGTTTGATTCGCTCAGCGTCACCGCCGGGATCGACCAGCGCAGCGAGCCGGGTTTGCTCACACCAGATTAAAGAACAGTTCTGAGCGAACGCGGTAACCGGAATAATACGATAGTTCATGATGCTCCTTTCGTTACCAGTGCCTGACCGGACCGGTATCAATATGCACAAAGTTGCTACGTGGATAGTATCCTACACCACCTGCGCCCATAGATAACGCCGCTTTGCGAACATTGCTTAACGAAATGCCTTCTATGTGGAAATCCATTGCCTGTCCCTTGGTGTGATAGCTATGTTTCGCCACACCACGGCTTCGTGCACGGAGCTCATCATTGGTATCAAGGGAACGATAGCCGGAGATAAGCTGAACAGGTTTATTGGTACCAAGTAATCCCTGCAGACGATAGAGTTGATCAAACAAACTCGGATCGATTGGCTTAATTTTATTCGCGCGAAAATCACGGAAAAAATGGTTAAGCCTTGCTAATTCATCCTGAATATAGCCTCTGCCATCGAAAAACTCCGCCTTGAGTGATTCACCAGTATGCAGGTTATTCAACGTCAGAATACGCGGTCGGGGGGTCGAGAGGGTGGCAAATGCCGGCGCAGGCAGAATGGCGGCAGCACCGAGCGCAGCCCCACCTAACGCCAGCAATTTGCGGCGATTAGCGTCAAATTTGTCCATGATAATCAGGTCTACAAGTAAATGAATCGAATATATGCACTTCTGGCGCACGAAAGGCACCTTACCGGGCATTATTGCCAACGTCAAGGTAGCCTAACCCCAGTAAATACGGGCCCTGTAGAGGAACAGGGCCTGTTTTCACTGAGAGTTAGGACAACGAAATTCGTTGAACTACTTCATTTACCTGATTAATTGTTCTGCTTTCGCCAGAATTTGTGCGCCAGATCGCGCGGTGAGATCGTAATTGTAAATATCTGTGCGATATTGCATGCGGCCATCCGCATCGACGAAGGCGGTCAGATAATAGAGATTGACCGGGATGTTCTGGCGGATATTAACATAGCGGGTATCGCCCTGCTTGAGCGCATCAGAAATCCGCGTGTCATTCCAGCCGGCATCCTGCAGCAGCATATTCGCCAGCTCCGAAGCTTTGTTGACCCGCACGCAGCCGGAACTTAAGGCCCGCACGTCTTTCTGGAACAGATTGTGGTTCGGCGTATCGTGCAGATAGATAGCATCGGAGCTGGGCATATTAAACTTGTAGCGCCCCAATGAGTTACGCGCGCCAGGCGCCTGCTGAAAACGGAACGGCAGATTGTTTTCAGTGATCGTCGACCAGTCAACGCGATACGGGTCGATAGCCTCTTTGCTGTTCCAGCCGCGCATCACGGTGTAACCATGCTGCTCAAGATAGCCCGGATCGTTACGCACCTTCGGCAGGATATCTTTGCGCGCCAGCGTCGGCGGTACGTTCCACGGCGGGTTAACCACCACGTTGTTTAGCGCGCTGCTCATCATCGGCGTTTTACGGTCCGGCCGCCCCACAATCACTCGCGATGCCAGCACCTGACTGCCATCCTGGTAATAGACCAGAGAAAAGGCCGGAATATTGACCATAATGCCGGTAGAGAGTTTGCCCGGCAGCAGACGCAGGCGCTGAATGTTCAACGCCAGCACGCCCGCACGCTGGGCCGCTGAGACGTTGAGCCAGTCGCGGGTGGATTGACCAATCACGCCATCGGCGCCCAGCCCCTGCCAGGCCTGGAAGCGCTTAACGCCCTCAACAAGCTGGCGATCGTAGACGCCGCGCGCCGCGGGTTTACTCTTCTTCCCGGCAGACGGACTCACGACATCCCCCGGCAGCGCAATTTTCGCGGAATCATCGAGCATACCGTTGCGCTGTAAAATTTCGCGCAGCGCGCCAATATCGTTACTCCACTCCCCCGGACGCAGCGACGCGTTGCTGGTCAGCTGCGGCCACGGACGGGAGTCGGCCACCAGCGCCAGCAGCGCCCGGTGCATCGCCTCATACTGCGGATGCTTCGGCGCCAGTCCGGCAATAAACGGCACCAGAGAGCCATTATCCAGCGCCAGCTGCCACTGATTAATCACCGACAGCGGCGGGGTCGCCATGGCGTACGGCTTCGTTCCGTACAGCCAGCGGTTCCCCTGCACCGGAATACCGCTGATAAAATGCAGGTATCCCATCATGGCGTCGGAGAGCACGATGTCGCGAGCCATGCCGTTCACCGCCGGATCGGTCAGCAGGCTGACCCAGGTGGTAAATTGCGGCTGAAAACCGGCGATGGCGACCTCAGCCAGCTGCTGCTGGAAAGCCTGAACCGCGTCGCGGTTCTCCCACATCGGCTTCATCTCTCTGGCCGCATAGAGCGACACCAGCGGGTTCATAAACACGGGCTGATAGCCGGCCGGCAGCAGCGCCGTTATCGCGGCGCGGCTTTTTTCTGCGGCACCGGCAGCCAGCGGCTGTTCGCCGGCCATTTTCGCCACCGCCGCGGATTGACCATCGCTCTGGATAAGCGCAGACGACAGTTCTCCCAGTGTCGCAGAACTGTCCGTGGGTACAATTTCAGGCTCTTCGGCCTGGGCATTAAACAGTGGAGCAAATGCAAATGCCAGGCTCAAACTCAGCGCTGACAATTGACGACCATACCGTTTTTTTAGCAACATCCCTTGCCCCCTGTTGTCACATTGCCGCCCGTAAAACCGGGTTTTACTCTCAGTATATAGAGGCGCAAAAGCTTTTGCCTCCCCAAATGTAAAGAAGTTTAAAGATTATAAAGCGTTAACTTAGCGAATCCGATAACAAAAAGGGCGACATCAAGTCGCCCTTTTATCTATCGATCGATGACCGCTAAGAGGCATCCGCCGTTCCAGGCAGCGTTTCCGGCAGCTGGGCGGCAAAACCGCGCAGCCCGACAACGTGGACGTGTTCGTGGTTATTAAACACTTTACGCACTAGCTTGTAGGTGGTGCCTTTTTCCGGGCTGATGTTTTCCGGCGCCGCGATAATCAGCTGCATCTCCAGACGCTCGCACAGCTCGAACAGCGTGGCGATAGAGCGGGCATCGAGACGCGCCGCTTCATCGAGGAACAGCAGACGGCACGGTGACAGGTCTTTGCCGCGCAGGCGACGAGACTCATCTTCCCAGCTCTGCACCACCATCACCAGAATCGACATCCCGGTACCGATAGCTTCCCCGGTGGACAGCGCGCCGGATTCTGCACGCAGCCAGCCGTCGGAGCCGCGGTTAACTTCCACTTCCATCTCCAGATAGTTGCGGTAGTCGAGCAGCTCTTCGCCGATGGTCTGCGGCGTACGTTGTCCCATATCGATCTGCGGGTTCAGGCGCTGATACAGCTTCGCCAGCGCTTCCGAGAAGCTCAGGCGGTTGCTGTTAAACAGATCCTGATGCTGCTCGTGCTGTTCGGACAGCACATCAAGCAGCGTCGAGTGGGTTTCCCGCACGTTGACATTCAAGCGCACGCTGTTGACCTGGCCGAAGGAGACGCTTTGCAGCCCCTGGTTGAGCATACGGATGCGGTTCTGCTCGCGCTGAATCGTTTTGCGAATAATATTGGCCACGCTGCGGGAGCTGATGGCCAGTTTCTGCTCACGGTTGGTCAACTCTTCCGTCAGACGGCTCAGCTCGATTTCCATCTGTTCAATCGCTTCTACCGGGTCGTCGGTGCGGATAATATCCTGACGGATACGCTCGCGCAGATGCTGGTAGACCGCGACAAAGAACTGAATTTTACGTTCAGGACGTTTCGGATCCTCGGAGACACGCAGCACATCGCGCAGATGTTCGTTATCCGCTACGGCCAGACGCAGCGCACCCAGCGCTTTATCCGACATCGAGCGTAGTTCGTCAGCGGAGAGGTAGGCCAGCTCGCGGCGATGCAGACGACGTTCGACCCCGTTATCTTTCACCAGCCGCATAACCGCACACCAGCCCGCCTTGGCGCTCACCACCTGCTCACGCATTTCACAGTAGTCGCGCTCAAGTTTACGCAGCCTGCGGGTCAGGTTGTCCATTTCGGCTTCACAGAAGGTCAGCGCTTTTTCCAGCTGATTCCGGCGTGAGCGGTTGTTGCTTAACTGCGTATGCAGCTGATCGCGGCGCGCACGCGCACGCTCTTCCGCGCCGCTATCGGCACGTACGCCGATATCCTGCAGCTCTTTGTACAGATCGCTGAGCAGCTCTTTTTTGGTATCAAAGGAGCTTTTCAGCGACGCCAGCACCTGATTGTACTGGTTCAGCTGCGCAGAATGGGTACGCATCGCGTCGCGGGCGCGGCTACGTTCAGCCTCCGCCTGCTCCAGGCGCTGGCGCAGTTTTTCATTGAGGTCGCTGTTGCCGTTCAGCATTTCCGCCGAATCGGAATAGCTGAAGTGGGCACGACGCTGAACCACTTCACTCAGCGCAAACGCCTGTTGACGCGCGTCGCGCTGCATCTGCTGCGCATAGGCATAGTCTTCTTTCAGCTGTTCAAACTGTTCCGGGTCGCTCTGCAGGACTGAAACGATCGGCTCCAGTTTTGCCAGCTGATTGCCGTACTGTTGAATAAAGCGCGCCGCTTCCTGGGCCTCATCCAGCCGTTCCTGGATTTCGTCAACGCGGTCGGCCAGCGTATCGTCCGCCAGCAGGTTAAGGCGCGGCAGCAGGCGGTTGAGGGCGGAAACCCCCTCTTTCGCCTGCTCAAACTGCACCCGGTTCTGCTGGTTGTCGCTTTCATGCGCGTTGAGCGCGCGCTCCAGCTCGCCGCGGCGGCTGTTGAGCTTACGGATCTCTTCTTCCGGATCGTCTTCAAACGCGACGGCCAGATGGCTACCGATAAAGCGACTGAAGGCCTGGTGCTGACGCTGCGTTTTCTGCACGTCGAATGAGAGGGTCGCAAAACGCTCTGACAGATCCTCACGCTCGGCATGCAGACTCTCAATGCGGCTTTCACGCGCGGCGCGGCCAAACAGCGGCAGCGTCGGGAAGCGCGAGTAGCGCCACTGGCGATCGGCCACCTTAACGACAACCGCTTTTTCCAGCTCATCGACGCTGAATACGCTGTCATCGAAGGATTGCGGATCGCCCTCGATCAGATAGAGATCTTCCGGACAATCTTCCAGCCCTTCCAGCTGTTCGGCGATCTGCGCCAGATTGGGTACCACGATCGCGTGACGCGACGGGCCATACAGCGCGGAGAAGTACGGGGCGTCTTCAAGGCTGACATCGTCATAAATTTCCGACAGCAGTACGCCACCAAAACGTTCCGCCAGAGCGTTAAGGCGAGGATCTTCAGACCCTCCCGGTTGGCTGAGGCGTTCGATCTCTTCGTCGATAGCGCGTTTACGGGCGCCCACTTCGTCGCGTTCGACGATGGCTTCGCGCTCGCGCTCCAGCAGCTGCTGGAGATATTCAGTGACATCCTGGCTTGATTCAAACTGCTCACCGCTCTGTTCGCAGAGCTGGTTGAGACTGTTTTGCGCGGCCAGCCAGATCGGCGCCCGACGCAGCAGAGACTGAGTGCGCGACTGCAGCTGCTCCAGCTCCTGACGCAGGTTCATGCGCTGTTCGCTGGCAGAAGAGACGCTATCGGATAAGGAGGCGATGCGCGCTTCCAGCTCCTGATGCAGCGCTTCCAGATCGTCAATATCGTAGCGTTTTCCTTGACGCTTGCAGAATTCGCTCAGCTGGCGTTCAGCGTCCTGCTGCTCGCGCAGACGTTGTTCCAGCTCGGTCAGACGGCTGCGCAGCCCTTGTGCCTGCTCGGCGAGGTGACGTTGGTTGACGCCATCGCGCAGCAGCTCGCGCGCTACGTCCCAGGCCTCATTACGCGCCAGCGGGCCATTGATGGCCACTACCAGCTGGTAAGCTTGCTCAAACTGGCCGTGGGCGGTCTGCGCCACGCTCATTTTTTGTTCCAGCGACAGCATTTTTTCCGTCGCTTCTTGCTCTTTGGCCTGGAATGTTTCCAACCATTGGTCGGCGCTTTCCGGCGTTAAATCCGGTAAATGACACAGCGCCTTCGCACGTTCCAGCGCCTGCAGCGCCTGGTTGTACTGAATCGCGCGGGTCTGCTGCACGTCCAGCGCCTGCTGGTAGTCGGCGAGCTGGCTTTTCAGCTCATCCACTTCCAGTTCAGCGGCCTCTGCGCGAGCTTCGTTCTCTTCCTGCAAATCGGTCGCTTCGGCGACGACTTCATTCTGCTCTTCAAGACGAATCTGCAGTTCATCGAGATCCGCTTCATAACGCTCGATTTTTTCCTGCTGGCGCAGCGCGGTTTGTACCAGATTCAGGTGGTCGCTGGCAGCCTGATAATCGGCTTCCAGATCGCCTTCTGCGCCGTTATGTTCCTGCAGTTCACGAGCCATATCGACGTGCTTATACTGCTCTGCCGCCAGCTGCGCCCGCGAGGTAAAGAGATCGCGACGATACTCCAGCGCTTTATCCAGATGCACGCGACGTTCATTGGCGTGACGCATATAGTCCGCCGCTACATAGTTCGTCGCTTCGCTGATCAGATGTTTAAACAGGTCGCGATCGGACTGGGTGACGCGAATGGCTTCGAGCGTCATGCGGTTTTCACGCAGCGCGGCTTCCATATCCTGGAATGCTTTACGTACGCCGCTGTTTTCCGGCAGCAGGTAGTCGCGCAGCGAGCGGGTAATAGTGTTGGAGATCCCGCCATACAGCGAGGCTTCAATCAGGCGATAGTATTTGCTGCGGTCGGAGGCCGAACGCAGACGACGCGCGACAACGCCCAGATCGAACATCAGCGAGTGATAATCGGTTATCGAGTTGAACTGCTTGAACTGCACCCCTTCCATCTCTTCAAGCTTATCTTTCAGCTCGTTGAGGCTCAGCACGCGCGCCTGGCGCTCGTTAAGGGTTTCCGTCAACAGCTGGGTCGGCTGAATGGACATCGGCAGCCCCTGGATAGCAAACGGCTTGATATCCACTTTACGATCGCGACCGGCGATCTGCTGCAGGCGCACGCCCACGACCACGCGCTGGTGGTGCGAGTTGACCACGTCCAGTACCGAATAACACACTCCGGCCCGCAGCTTCCCGTGCAGACCTTTATCGCGCGAACCGCTGGTGGCCCCCGCTTCGGTGGTGTTGCGGAAGTGCAGCAGGGTCAGGTCCGGAATCAGTGCCGTGACGAAAGCCGCCATGGTGGTCGATTTCCCGGCGCCGTTGCCGCCGGAGAGGGTGGTGACCAGCTCATCCAGATCAAAGGTGCGGGCAAAAAAACCGTTCCAGTTAACCAGCGTCAGCGAGCGAAATTTACCGCGTTCAATCATTACTCTTCCTCCCCGCTATCCGGCTGATTCTCTTCATTCTCGTCATGGAGCCGCAGATGGTTTTCCAGCGCCATCGCTTCGCCGTCGCGAATCATGCGCAGCTGCGCCTCACGCGGATCGTCGCCGACGCGAACGTCAGCCCCAAAGCGGAAGACCGACTCGGTGATGCGAAATTTGCTGCTGTCATGGCCCATAAACCAGACCATGCCCAGGCGGCGCAGACGGTTGAGCGACGCGCGCATTTTTTCCTGTAGCTTCTGGCGGTCGAGATCGGATCCGGTAGAGCGGTTGTTCACCAGCTTCAGCAGTTTAGCCTCGTCCGCCAGGGTCAGAAGCTCGTCGTAGAGCTCCTGCTGGGTAAAGATCCCTTCGTTGGCCAGCCGTTCCGGGCTGAGATAGAGGTAGCAAAGAATTTTGCCGACCATCATATCCAGCTCGGAGAGCACCGAGCGCGGAATCAGCGTCGTGGAGCGCGGGCGCAGATAGAAAAACCCTTCCGGCGCGCGAATCAGCTCAACGTTATAACGAGCGTAAAACTCTTCCAGGTAATCCTGGAAATCCATCAAAAATGCGTGATTATCCAGTTCGTCCAGGCCGATATGACGGCCTGCTCGCAGGGCGCTATCCAGCGCCGGAAATAACGGATTGCCCAACGCCAGCGCCAGTTTAACTGGCATCACTTGTTCAATATTTGTCGATGACATGCGCCTGTACCTTGGCTCCGTAATCATTAATCGGCTGCCATTTTGCCGGCAGTCCGGTGAAATCTGCTTGTGCGACGCCCAGGCGTACCGCCTGATCGACGACGATTCGCGCCACATCAAAATGGCGAGCTCGCGGATACTGCGCCAGATATTCGCGCACCACCAGACCGAGGTCCAGCGGGACGCCTTTGTCTTTGTAAACCACCAGCTGCGCTTCAATCAGCGCGGCGAGCTGCTCGCGAATTTCGTTAAACTCTTCGTATTCCAGATCCGCCGGGAGCTCCCCGGTAACCTCTTCGTCACGCAGCGCCATCTCTTCATCGCGCATATCCAGCAGACGATCGGCGCTGGCGTGAGTCAACGCCCACGGGGCGTCAAAGTAGGTCTGGATCGACTGACGCAGACGCTGGGCGAAGACGCGGTTTTTATCCATATCGATAGCGGTACGGATAAATTTGTGCACGTGGCGATCGTAGCCGATCCACAGGTCAATCGCCTGCTGGCCCCAGCTGACGATACGGTCCAGTTTACTTTGCAGATCGAAGACTAAGCGGTCGACAAAATGCAGGTCGTCGCGTGAAATTGTCGCATCCTGAATTCTCAGCAGGTTAGCCTGCAGCTTATCGCCTGCGGCATCCAGCGTATCCTGCAGCTCGCGCAGGGTGCCGGACGTTTCTGACAGCAGCAGCTCACAGCTGGAGATCGCCGCGCGCCAGTCTTTGTTTAACAGCTGAGCGATATCATCTTTGACCAGCTGCTGCTGTTCATCCATGATGCGCTGCGTCAGATCGATACTGTCGAAAATCTCAGCAACCGAATATTTCAGCGGCGCAAAGACGTTGCGATGCCAGTGAAACTCATCGCCGCCCTCTTCTGCCGAGTCGGCTGCGCGCTTGAGCTCACCGGCGACGATCGACAGCTGCATCGACAGACGCAGAGTGGAAAATTCGCGTTGGCGAATATAGTAGTCGGTAATCCCGATGCCCAACGGCGTCAGGCGATAAATTGCATTGCCTTCCGTGATTTCGCTGGTAAAGCGGTTCAGCAGACGTTGGCGCACCATATCGTTGATCGCATTATTGGCGCGCTGGCTGATGGTTTCGCTGGTCTGCTCAAACGCATCACTGACGTGGCGGAACGCATCCACCAGTTCTCCCTCGGTCATTTCCCCTTCGAGCCGCTCGCCGTTCAGCGTAGCAACCGCCAGCAGAAACGAGAGTCTGTCTACCGGCAGCGAAATAGAAAAATCATTTTTTCTGGCCCAGGCAACCAGTTCGGGGACTGTCTGGGAAAATTCACTCATAGTTTATCCTTGCATCTGCGGCTTAAGCGCTGTGACATGAATGTAGCGACCCAGGCTGATATACGGCTCCTGGCGGCAGTAGCGCGTCTCCAGCTCCAGCAGCGCCGCAAAATTGTCGCGCTGTTTGCGTTTTTCACGCAGATAATCATGAAACACCCGCACGCCGGTTTTACCGGTAATGTGCCAGCCCTGCTCTTCCAGCCAGCCATAAACCTGCTGCGGGGAACGCGGATAGTCCGGCGACAGCGTGCGTTTTTTCTTTTTCGGCATGCCGAGTTGTACGTAGTCGAAGTTCCCGACGACCATGTTATGCATCAACAGACCGTTAGCATTGTAGAACATTAACGATAACGCACCGCCGGGCCGTAAAACCGACCACAGCGTTCGCAGCATCTCCTGCGGCTTGGCCACCCACTCCAGCACCGCATGAAACAGTATCAGATCGACCGGGCTTTCCAAATGCTGCGCAATATCCTGAGCGGCGCATTGTACAAAATGCATGTTGTCGATCACACCTTTATCGGCAGCAGCCTGCCGGGCGCGCGCGACCATTTCAGCCGAAAGATCGCATAACGTCACATGGTGGCCCATTTCCGCGACTTTTACCGCCGTTTGCCCTTCGCCACCGCCGGCGTCAAGAACCCGAAGCGGCCCTGGCCCCAGCTGGCTTAACAGCGGTTGCAGATCCTGCCACAGAATGGCCTGACGCAGTTCGCCCTTGGTGGTGCCGTAAATATTGCGCGAAAACTTTTCAGCCATGTCATCGAAATTACGATCTTTCACGGACGGTTCCACCTGCCAACACAAAGCCGCTATTTTGTCATACCCACGCTGAGAATGAAGCGATCTGTTATAAGATCCGGACATAACTTTGGTTATATGGTTAAAAAAGGACCCATCTGGCATGCTTTTTACACTGAAAAAGTATTTAGGCGGCATGATGCTGCCGCTTCCCCTGCTGCTGCTGCTGATGGCGGTCGGAATCGCGTTACTGTGGTTTAGCCGTTTCCAGCGCACCGGCAAGCTCTGCGTCAGCCTCGGCTGGCTGCTGTTGCTATTGTTGAGCCTGCAACCGGTAGCCGATAGTTTGCTCAAACCAATCGAGGATAAATACCCGACGTGGCGCGATGCCGGACGCGTGCAGTACGTCGTCGTACTTGGCGGGGGCTACACCTGGAATCCGGACTGGGCGCCCAGTTCAAATCTCATCAACAACAGCCTGCCGCGGCTGACGGAGGGAATCCGCCTGTGGTATGAGAACCCGGGCGCAAAACTCATCTTTACCGGCGCAGCGGCGAAAACAAATCCCGTCAGCACGGCAGAAGCCGGCGCCAGAGTTGCGGAGAGTCTGGGGATACCGCGCAGCGAAATTATCGTTCTGGATAAACCCAAAGATACCGAAGAAGAAGCCGAAGCGGTGAAACAGGCCATCGGCGATGCGCCGTTCCTGCTGGTGACTTCCGCATCGCATTTACCCCGGGCGATGATTTTCTTCCAGCATGTCGGGCTAAACCCGCTGCCGGCACCCGCCAATCAGCTGGCGATCGCGTCACCGCTCAATCCGTGGGAACAGGCGATCCCTTCCCCCGTCTGGCTGATGCACAGCGATCGCGTCGGCTACGAAACGCTGGGGCGCATCTGGCAATGGTTAAAAGGCGCCTCAGGCGAGCCAGGGGAGAATTGATTTAGCGGCCAGGTCAAACCGGGCGCGGTCAAAACGCCCGGTATTGACCAGATTATCCACCTCATCCCACAGCAGATAGAGCCAGCGTCGCCACAGGAAAGATTCGGCCACCGGCGCACGGCGCAAATAGCGCCACAGCAGTTGCTCCGCCTGTCCTCCGTCGGACAGGCGAAACAGTTCATATTCTCGCGGCGCCCACAACATCATCCCCGGCCCGACCATCGCCAGCAGCTGATCGCTACGCGCATCCTTCAGCATGCTGCGCAGCGTGAAGCTGCCGTGTACCAGCACGCAGTTATCATTAAAATCTTTCAATAAATCCGGAAGGCACGCGCGGGCGCGGAACAGAATTCGTTTATCCTGCATCGTCAGGCCGGTATCCTGATACAAATTAAGGGTACTCCACAGCATCTCAACCCGCTGGCGATACCAGTGCGGCCACAGGTTTTCCTGGGTGCTGTCCACCATGCCGACGCAGCCGCCGCTATCGTGCCGGTGCCATGCCAGAAGAGCTTCCACGATCTGCTCCTGCAGCTGTTCCCAGCGCGCCGGCGTACGGGCCGGCGCTTCCGCAGAGACTCCGCGCAGCCGCTCAATCAGCAACACGTCCGGGCCAGGATGTTCTTCATGCGTCAACACCCCATAGACCACCGGCATGCGCACGGTACCGCTGCGCGCCAGCATTGAGATTTTCCACGCCAGCTGGCGGGCAATCCCTGGCGTGGTAAAACTTCTCGCCAACAGCGGCAGCGGGTTTCCCTGCGCGTCATAAAGCGACCACAGTGCCGAGGAGGGTTTCTCGCTGATACACTCCACGCGGCTCAGTTTCTCTCCCAGCAGGTGGCTAAGTTCGGTTCGCAGCTGTTCCATCTCTGATTACCCCTGTGAATACTACTGGTTTTATAATGAGCGCCAGCCGCAGGGATGTCATCAGGTGAGATCAAAAATTGAGGGAAAAAGTATGGAAAAATAGCGTGAAGATATCCCCTCACGACGGAGGGGATGAACGGATTAACGCAGCTCTGCGCGCACGCGCTCCAGATCTTCCGGTGTATCGACACCGGTTCCAGGCACAACTTCGGCCACCGCGACATGGATTTTTTCGCCGTACCACAGCACCCGCAGCTGCTCCAGCATTTCGATCTGTTCCAGCGGGCTCGGCGACCAGCTGACGTAGCGACGGATAAAGCCGGCACGATAACCGTAAATACCGATATGACGTAGCAGCGTATCGCCGATAGTTTCGCGTGATTGCGCAAAGCGATCGCGATCCCATGGAATGGTGGCGCGGGAGAAGTAGAGCGCATAGCCCTGCTCATCCATCACCACTTTCACGGCATTCGGATTAAATGCTTCCTCAGCGTCGTGAATCGGAACGGCGAGCGTGGCCATACCGCAGGTATTGGCCGCCAGATTGTCCGCCACCTGGCGGACGATCGCCGGCGGGATCATCGGCTCATCGCCCTGGATATTGACGATGATCGTGTCATCACTGAAGCCACACTTTTCAACAACTTCGGCCAGACGCTCGGTGCCGGATTGATGGTCCGCACGCGTCATGCACACTTCGCCGCCGGCAGCTTCGACCGCACGCGCAACATCGTCATGATCCGTCGCGACGATAATGCGATCGGCCCCGGATTCGCGCGCGCGCTCGAGAACATGAACGATCATCGGCTTACCGTTGATATCCTGTAGGGGCTTGCCCGGCAGACGCGTGGAGGCAAAACGTGCAGGAATGATGACCACGAAACTCATGAATGGCTCTCTCCCACGGCTAATGCGCGGGCTTCGGTTTCCAGCAAGACGGGAATGCCTTCACGGAAAGGAAAGGCCAGGCTGTCAATTTTGCAGATCAGCTCTTGCTTATCCTGGCTGTAGTACAGTTTGCCGTTGCAGACAGGACAGGCGATGATTTCTAGTAAACGGTGATCCATGATTCCTCCTGATGGACCGAATAGATTCCGCAGCAGCATATCACATGATGGCAAACTCAGGGATCCGTTTGCGGCAAAGGCTGAGCGGGGTGTGGTCTTGTTCAGACCGGGGAAATCTCCCAGCCCTGCTGACGGTCGGAGAAAAGCCCCGGCGGCAGACGACCGCAGGTGATACGTTGAGCCGACTGCCAGATGGCAAACTCTTCAATCGCCCGGAGCAACCCTTTCTCCAGCCCCGAGGTGACCCTGATCCCCTCTTCCAGCCACAGCGAAAAAACCTCCAGAACCCCGGTTTTCCGATGCACCTTGCTGTCCATTCTGCCCACCAGTTTTCCCTGGTGCAGCAGCGGCAGAACAAAGTAGCCATACTGACGCTTCGGCGCCGGCGTGTAGCACTCGAGGCGATAGCTGAAATTGAAGAGTTGCTCAGCGCGTTTACGGTCCCAGACTACCGGGTCAAATGGCGAGAGTACCGCGCTATGGCTGGCGGCGAGTTTACCGCCGGGCGCCGATTCCAGCTGCCCGAGCGCTTCGTGGTGGAGCCACATGTCGCCCAGTTCCTCGACCTTCACCGGGACCACCGTGCCCTCCTCCTGCCAGCTCGCCAGCAGCGTCGGCAAAGCGGGCTGGCGGAGACGATAGTAATCAGCCAGCCACTGGGGGCGAAAAATGCCGAGGCTCCGGGCACTGTTGCGCAGCATTAACGCCTCCGCCTGCGGCTGCGTCAGCGCATCGCGCTCATCGTCCCAGTGCGGCATGACGCGATGCGTCAGGTCGTACACCCGCTGGAAGTTACGCCGCTCCACCACCATCACTTTACCTGCGGTAAACAGGCCTTCCAGATGGCGCTTGTGCGGTTTCCACTCCCACCAGCCGCTGGCGCCTTTGCGCGGATGTTCAAAGTCGGCCGAACGAACCGGACCATTCTGCGCGATATGCTCCAGCAGCAGCCGAATATCGTCAGCATGTTCCGTCATCCACGCCTTGTGATACTTCCAGCCCATATTATCGGGCGTCAGCATACGGTGGCGCACCAGGGCAAAGTCGCTACGGGGCAGGAAACAGGCTTCATGAGCCCAGTATTCCATCAGCTCCCCGCTGCGCAGGGCGTCCTCCAGCCAGCTTTGCGGATAGCTGCCAAGACGGCTAAAAAGCACAAGATAAGGGCTGCGGGCAACGACGTTGATGGTATCGATTTGCAGCAATGACATCTGCTGAATAGTTGACAGAATATCGCTGGCGCGGGCACGTCGCCGGGGCTTCTTCAGCAATCCCTGCGCCGCAAGATGGAGATGACGGGCTTCTTTAAGCGACAGTTGTAGTACCGACATGCAGGTTCTCCGTAAAGGACTCCGGCACAGCGTTATTGAAGCGAACGTGGCAGAACTAACGTTGCGCCAGCGTCACCAGTTCCGTCAGCAGCTGCTGTGCGCGTTCATCCGTCATTATGGCGTCGACAGGTAAATACCACCAGTTTGCTTCGGCAAACCCACGACATTTCACCGCATCTTTCTCGGTCATCAGCAGCGTTTGCTGTGGATTCACAAGGGCGGAAACGCTCGCCTGAGTCAATGCCTGGTGATCGGCAAGCGCGACGGTTTTTACCGGCAGGACGCCGCAGCTTTCCAGCGTGGCGAAAAAGCGCGGCGGATGACCGATCCCGGCCATGGCAACGACATTATCGAAAGAAGCCACGTCACGCCGTTCGCCGCTGCGTAAATTTACCGCCAGTCCGGGTCGCAGCTGCATGGGAATTTCCCCCGCCTGCGCGATGCCGCCGTTAACAATGATGGCGTCGACGCTGCGTAAACGTGACGCGCGTTCACGCATCGGCCCGGCCGGTAGCCACCAGCCATTGCCAAAACGGCGCTCGCCATCAATTACCACAATTTCTTTGTCCCGCGCCAGCTTGTAGTGCTGCAGGCCATCATCGGTGATAATGAGCTGCAAATCATGTGCATGAAGCAGCGCCTGCACCGCCTCACGACGCGCTGGCGAGACCGCAACCGGCGCGCCGGTGCGTTGAAAAATGAGTACCGGTTCATCGCCGGCTTCCGCGGTACTGGTGTCATTGCTGAGCAGTAACGGATAGCTCGCCGCTTTCCCGCCATAACCGCGGGAAACGACGCCAACGCGGATACCGCGCTGCTGGAGCTGTTCCACCAGCCAGATGACCACCGGCGTTTTGCCGTTGCCTCCGGCGGTGAGATTCCCCACCACCGCCACCGGAACCGGCGCTCGCCAGGCTTTCTTCAGCCCCAGCCGATAGCTGAGGCGGATCAGCCCGCTCACCAGGCCATAGAGCCAGGAGAGCGGCAGCAAGAGTCGCCATACGGGCGACTCACCGGACCAGATGCGCGCAATCATTGGCCAAACTGCATCTTATGTAGCTGGGCGTACACGCCGCGGTGTTCCAGCAGATCGGCATGGCTACCGCGCTCGACAATGCGGCCATCTTCCACCACCACAATTTCATCGGCTTGTTCGATGGTGGAAAGACGGTGGGCAATCACCAGCGAAGTGCGGTTTTTCTGCAGTTCGTCGAGGGCGGCCTGGATCGCGCGTTCAGACTCGGTATCCAGCGCCGATGTCGCTTCGTCCAGAATCAGAATCGGGCTGTTACGCAGCAGCGCACGCGCGATGGCAATACGCTGACGCTGACCGCCGGAGAGCAGTACGCCGTTCTCACCGATAACGGTATCGAGGCCATTATCCATTTTGCTGATAAAGTCCATCGCGTAGGCCATACGCGCCGCTTCTTCGATCTGCTCACGGCTGTACTCTTCCGTGCGCGCATAGGCAATGTTGTTGGCCACGGTATCGTTGAACAGATGAACGTTTTGCGACACCAGCGCCACCTGATCGCGCAGGGATGCCAGAGTGTATTCACGCAGATCGTGGCCATCCAGCAAAATCTGGCCGTTATCGATATCGTAAAAGCGCGTAATCAGGCTGGCGATGGTCGATTTACCCGACCCCGAACGCCCGACCAGGGCGACCGTTTTACCTTCCTGGATGTTGAGGTTGATATTTCGCAGCGCCGGCGTTTCACGGCCCGGATAGGTAAAGGTGACGTCTTTGAATTCCAGGTTGCCCTTCGCCCGCTCGATAACCAGCTTGCCTTCGTCTTTTTCCTGTTCGGAATCAAGAATCGCAAACAGCGTCTGGCAGGCGGCCATCCCGCGCTGGAACTGAGCATTGACGTTAGTCAGCGACTTCAGCGGGCGCATCAACGCGATCATCGAGGAGAAGACGACGGTGATGGTACCGGCAGTTAACGTTTCCATGACGCTCGGGAAGCTGGCGGCATAGAGAACAAATGCCAGCGCCAGTGACGCAATCAGCTGAATAACCGGGTCAGAAATAGACGACGCAGAGACCATTTTCATCCCCTGCAAGCGCATTTTGTTGCTGACCTTATCAAAACGTTTGGTTTCTACCGCCTGACCGCCAAACATCAGCACTTCTTTATGCCCTTTCAGCATCTGCTCTGCGCTGGTGGTCACCTGCCCCATGGTGTTTTGCATATTCTTGCTGATATTACGAAAACGCTTCGATACCACGCGAATCGCCATCGAGACGATGGGGGCCAGGACGATCAGAATCAGCGACAGCTGCCAGCTGTAATAGAACATCATCACAAACAGACCGATGATCGAGGCGCCTTCGCGCACGACGGTAATCAAGGCGCTGGAAGAGGATGACGCCACCTGTTCGGAATCATAGGTAATGCGTGACAGCAAGGTACCCGTGGACTGTTTATCAAAGAAGGAGACGGGCATCCCCATCATATGGCTGAACAGACGGCGGCGCATTGTCATGACGACTTTGCCTGAAACCCACGAGATACAGTAGCTCGAAATATAGCTGGTGACGCCACGCAGTAACATCAACCCAATCACGACCAGCGGCATCCATAGCAGCACTGAGCGATCCGTTTTACCAAAACCATCATCCAGTAACGGTTTAAGAAGCGATAGCATGAAGGTATCACTAGCGGCGTTAAAGACTAACGCAACTGCCGCGACGATCAGTCCGGTTTTAAATGGCGCAATAAGCGGCCAGAGGCGGCGGAAGGTCTGCCACGTGGAGAGATCTTTATCATTCTGCATTCAATAAACCAGCTTATGTTGAAATAGCCGCATATTCTACCCGTTATCCACGGTCTCGCCAAACCACTGATGATACCAACGCGGTAAAAGTTGATCTCGTAAGCTTTGGATTTGCCAACCTTCTGGAGAAAAAATAACCGTAATTTGTCCCTGATGCGGCGTATCGAGCCATCGATAGCCCTGCTGACGGTAGCGCTGCACCACTTTAGCCGCAGGCATACGCCAGGCATTATATCGCGAGGCCGAAGCCAGCGCCGCCGCGCCACCGACCCGCTGCAATAAGGCAAGCGCAGAAGAGGTATGACTCCCGTGGTGCGGAACCTGGATAAGTGTAGACGCAAGATGTTGCCAGTAGTGGCTCAGCATGGCCCGTTCTGCCGGAATTTCAATATCTCCGGTCAGTAGAATGCTCTGCTTGCCGTCATCAATACGGACCACGCAGGAGCGGTTATTGCCCGTCAGGCTGGAATCCGGCAGCGGCCACAGCACGCGAAAAGTTAATCCACGCCATCGCCAGCTTTCGCCTCGTCGACAGGGAAGATGCCCCCGCCAGCCCAGCGGACTGCGGATCCAGAGCTCGGGCCAGGCCTTCAGCAGCGAATTGAGACCGCCGCGGTGGTCAAGGTGTTCATGGCTCAACACAACGCCCTCCGGGCGCAGGTGATGCCAGCGTAGCCAGGGAATAATAATCTGCTGACCGCTATCACCATCGGGCCAGGCCAGTCCGGTATCATAGAGGATTGCCGCCCCCTCGCGCTCAATGACCATAGCCAGCCCCTGCCCGACGTCCAGCATCGTGACCCGCCATTCATCTTTCGCTCCATGGCGCCAGAAGGGCCAGCTCAGCAGCAGCGTGCTGCTAAGACAAAGCGCCGGTAGCGAACGCCAGGCATGAAAACGCCACACCAGCAGTATCAGCCAGGGCAACGCGCTGAGCCCCGCCCAGCGAAAATCCAGACTGAGCCAGCCCTGCGGCAGCAGATGCAAAAACCAGAATAGTGCTGCCAGCAGGCGGTCGGCCAGCCACCACACCGCCATTTCAACCACGACAGGTCCGCTGAGATGCAGCAGCATCGCCAGCAGAATCGTGGGAACAACCGCAAAGGTGACCAACGGTACGGCTATCAGATTTGCTACCCAGGCGGTCAGGCTGATGCCGTGGAAAAGGAGAATCTGAATTGGCAATAGCAGAAACATCAGCCCAAGCTGCAGATGGCCTAAAGCAAGCCCTTCGCGCCACGGCCAGCGCCACGTATGCCGCTGCAGCGGCACCAGCTGATACCAGAAAATCAGCGTTGCGACGGCGAAGATGGACAGCCACAGACTATCAGACAACACCGCCAGCGGATCGGCGAATAAGATAGCGCCAATACAACAGAGCCAGATTTGCCAGGACGACCAGCGTCTGGCAGATAGCCGTAGGCCCACCACGCAGCTCAGGGCTACGCAGGTCCGCAGCGCAGGCGGCTGCATACCGGTCAGCCAGGCATAAAATAGCGCGCAGCCCAGACCGATAAGTAACGGCATTCTCCAGCCAATCCATCGGCACGGGAAAAAGAATTGCAGCCCCCGAACCACCAGTCCACCGAGTATGGCGCCTAACGCAATATGCAACCCCGAAATCGCCATCAGGTGTGAGGTACCGGTCTCCTGCATCAGACGTTTGATATCCCGCGGTACAACCAGTCTCTCGCCCATCCCGAGCCCGAGTATCACCGACTGCCAGGGAAAAGCGTCGAGAGTACGTTCCAGCGATGCCAGATAGCGAGCGCGGTAGCTGCACGTCAGGTCTGATGCTTCGGCCGACGTAAAGCGCCCGGTTAGCGAACGATGTTGCGCCAGGGCAAAACGCTGGCCGTCAAAGCCCCCTACGTTGAGCTGACTATGGACCGGGCGAAGACGGACGGTCATCTTCCAGCGCTGCCCGGCACACGGCAGGTCGGGCAGCGCATTACCATAAAGAGTTACCCCTGGCGCCGGCCATAACCTCTGCCCGTTAAAACGGAGAATATTTCCCTGGTAGGTGGTCTCACCTTCGACGGCCGTTAGCTTAATTTCAACCTGCCGGTTGCCACCGGGTAGCACCTGCATCGGCCACAGCACCTGACGCGCGCTCAGCACACCCCAGGCAAAAAACAGCATGGTCAACGCCAGGTAACGCAATGGCCTCCAGCGGTAAAGCGACATCAGGATCGCGCCGCCGATAATGACCTGAACGGCGAGCGGTGTGGGCAGTTCTGGCAAGAACAGCAGTGGGCAGATCCCGACAACCACGCACCCGGCAAGCTGTGATAAACGCATGTCCCCTCCCTGTTGACGGAGAGTATCGCGTGAAAGCTAAAGGTCGTCAGCGGTCGGCGGCCGGGTATGGATTTCGGCTTCCGCAAAACCTACGGGGTTGCAGCAAAACGAAGATGTTGCTGTGAGGCGGGGCAAACCGGAGGCATAAAAAAAGCACCGCAAAGGTGCTTTTTTTATCATCGGAGTACGTTGTCGCGGCTGTGCGAAACTTACTCTTCGTAAATATTGGCGCGGTCGCGTAATTCTTTCCCAGGCTTAAAGTGCGGAACGTACTTACCTTCCAGTTCGACTTTATCGCCAGTCTTCGGGTTACGCCCGGTGCGAGGTGCTCGATAATGCAAAGAGAAGCTGCCGAAACCGCGGATTTCAATGCGCTCACCTTGAGCAAGCGTTGAGGCCATATGTTCCAGCATTTCTTTAACAGCATCTTCGACCGCTTTCGCAGGAATGTGAGATTGCTGGCTGGCAAGTCTTTCTATCAATTCTGACTTGGTCATTATTCCTCCGGTTTCCTTCAAGGCAAAATTAGCTAACTGCTTTAAACAAGGGCGGCCGTAGCCGCCCTTTGTGCTTGATTACAGGACGAATCCTGCAATCTGTCAAGTAAACTCGTCGTAATTCAGGTTGTTGTAACCTGAATGACTAAGATTACTCGCCTTTAGCTGCTTTGAAAGCTTCAGCCATTGCGTTGTTAGAGAAGTTTGCATCTTCCTGTTTGTTAACAGTTGCGATTGCATCTTTCTCATCAGCTTCGTCTTTAGCACGAACAGACAGGCTGATTGCACGGTTTTTACGATCAACGCCGGTGAATTTAGCTTCAACGTCGTCGCCAACGCTCAGAACCAGAGTTGCATCTTCAACGCGGTCACGGGAAGCTTCAGAAGCGCGCAGGTAACCTTCAACGCCGTCAGCCAGTTCTACGGTTGCGCCTTTAGCGTCAACTGCAGTGACTTTACCGTTTACGATTGCGCCTTTCTTGTTCAGTGCAACCCAGTTGTTGAACGGATCTTCTGCGAGCTGTTTAACGCCCAGAGAGATACGCTCACGCTCTGCGTCAACCTGCAGAACAACTGCTGCGATTTCGTCGCCTTTTTTGTATTCACGAACTGCTTCTTCGCCTGCAACGTTCCAGGAGATGTCAGACAGGTGAACCAGGCCGTCGATGCCGCCGTCCAGGCCGATGAAGATACCGAAGTCAGTGATAGACTTGATTTTACCTTCAACACGGTCGCCCTTGTTGTGGGTTTCCGCAAACTGCTGCCACGGGTTGTTTTTGCACTGCTTCAGACCCAGGGAGATACGACGACGTTCTTCGTCGATATCCAGAACCATAACTTCCACTACGTCGCCAACGTTAACAACTTTGGACGGGTGGATGTTTTTGTTGGTCCAATCCATTTCGGAAACGTGAACCAGGCCTTCAACGCCTTCTTCGATTTCAACGAAGCAGCCGTAGTCGGTCAGGTTGGTCACGCGACCGGTCAGTTTGGTACCTTCCGGATAACGCTTAGCGATAGCTACCCACGGATCTTCGCCCAGCTGTTTCAGGCCCAGAGATACACGAGTACGCTCGCGGTCGAACTTCAGCACTTTAACAGTGATTTCGTCGCCAACGTTTACGATTTCGCTCGGGTGCTTAACGCGTTTCCACGCCATGTCGGTGATGTGCAGCAGGCCGTCAACGCCGCCCAGATCAACGAATGCGCCGTAGTCAGTGAGGTTCTTAACGATACCTTTGACTTCCATGCCTTCCTGCAGGTTTTCCAGCAGCTGATCGCGTTCTGCGCTGTTTTCGGATTCGATAACGGCACGACGGGATACAACAACGTTGTTACGCTTCTGGTCCAGCTTGATTACTTTGAACTCAAGCTCTTTGCCTTCCAGGTGCAGAGTGTCGCGAACCGGACGAACGTCAACCAGGGAACCCGGCAGGAACGCGCGAATACCATTCAGCTCAACAGTGAAGCCACCTTTAACTTTGCCGTTGATAACACCGACTACAGTTTCAGCTTCTTCGTAAGCTTTTTCCAGCGTGATCCAAGCTTCGTGACGTTTAGCTTTTTCACGGGACAGCAGGGTTTCACCGAAGCCGTCTTCTACTGCATCCAGAGCAACGTCAACTTCGTCACCGACCTGGATTTCCAGCTCGCCCTGGGCGTTTTTGAACTGCTCTGCCGGAATGGCAGACTCAGATTTCAGACCAGCGTCAACCAGTACGATATCTTTGTCGATAGCAACAACAACACCACGAACGATGGAACCCGGACGGGTTTCGATTGTTTTTAAGGATTCTTCAAATAGTTGAGCAAAAGATTCAGTCATGTTTAATCTTCAGGTTTCATATTTAACGTCCACCTGGCTCCGTGCCGGATGGGGTTGTTTAACATACCCGCTAACACTCCATTGCTGCGGGGGTACTGCTATAATTCTGAGGCCGTTTCGCTTCACCGCTTCGCGGTCAGGCGACTGCCAGTTTTTCGCGCGCATAGTGTAGCGCTTTTTCAATAACTTGCTCAATGTTTAGTTCAGTAGAATCGAGAACTAAAGCATCGGCGGCCGGGACAAGCGGCGCGACGCTGCGATTACGGTCGCGATCGTCACGTTCTTTTATCTCGGACAAAAGACGTTCAAAGTTAACACTAAAGCCCTTTTCCTGCAACTGCAGCATACGGCGATGGGCGCGCTCTTGTGCCGAAGCATCAAGGAAAATCTTCACTGGCGCATCGGGAAACACGACGGTTCCCATATCGCGTCCGTCGGCAATCAGGCCAGGCAGTTCACGAAATGCGCGCTGACGACGAAGCAATGCTTCACGCACGCGGGGAAACGCGGCAACTTTCGATGCGGTATTAGCCACTTCCTGAGTACGAATGGCGGCGCTGACGTCTTCGCCTTCAAGAATCACTTCCAGAGTGCCGTCGGTGGAGATAAAACGCACGTCCAGGTGCGCCGCCAACGGTACCAGCGCCTCTTCAGATTCGACATCAACATGGTGATGCAGCGCCGCGAGGGCCAGAACACGATAGATGGCCCCGGAATCCAGCAGATGCCAGCCCAGCGCTTCCGCCATTGCCTTGCACAATGTGCCTTTACCCGCACCGCCAGGCCCATCAATGGTGATTACCGGAATATTTGCCGTCATCTTTTTCTCCTTCAGCAAGGCGCATAGAATATAAACGCCGCGCATTATACGCATCTCTACGCCGGAAAGTGAGCATTGCTTGCAAATTACGGACTACCAGAAATGAAACGCAGAAGAATTGCGCAATTATAGCGGGCTGACGGAACGTCAGCCCGGAAGATGACAATATTTTACCTTTTCGGTTTGCTTTTTGCGCAGGCGAACGTTACGCCAGCGTGCTGATCCGCGCCAGCTGCTCGAAGTAATCCGGGAAGGTTTTCGCCGTACATTTCGGGTCAAGAATAGTCACCGGCGTATCAGACAACGCCACCAGCGAGAAACACATTGCCATACGGTGATCGTTATAGGTGCCAATCTCGGCAAACTGCAGCGTCAGCGGAGGCGTAATGCGAATGTAATCCTCCCCCTCTTCCACTTCGGCGCCCACTTTACGCAGTTCGGTGGCCATCGCAAACAGACGGTCGGTCTCTTTGACGCGCCAGTTATAGATGTTGCGTAGCGTGGTCGTTCCCCTGGCAAACAGCGCCGCGGTGGCGATAGTCATCGCCGCATCCGGAATATGGTTCATATCCATATCGATAGCATTCAGCTCGCCGCGGGTACAGGCAATATAATCCTCGCCCCAGGTGACGGCCGCCCCCATTTTTTCCAGCACGTCGGCAAAACGAATATCGCCCTGTACGCTGTTGCGGCCGATACCGGTGACTTTTACCGTCCCACCTTTGATGGCGCCGGCAGCGAGGAAATAAGAGGCCGAAGAGGCATCCCCCTCCACCAGGTAATCACCAGGCGACTGGTACTGCTGATTGCCGCTGACAATAAAGCGCTGATAGGCCTGATTCTCGACCTCAACGCCGAATGTTTTCATCAGATGCAGCGTGATGTCGATATATGGGCGGGAAACCAGCTCGCCTTTAATCGCGATGACGGTATCCTGCGGCGCCAGTGGCGCAGCCATCAGCAGCGCGGTGAGGAACTGGCTGGATACGCTGCCGTCCACTTCAACTTCGCCGCCGGTAAAGCCGCCGCGCAGGCGCAGAGGCGGATAGTTTTCCTGCTCCAGATAATCAATCTGCGCGCCGCCCTGGCGCAGCGCGTCGACCAGATGGCCAATCGGGCGCTCTTTCATGCGCGGTTCGCCGGTCAACACGATATCGTTGCTGCCCAGACACAGCGCGGCCGCCAGCGGACGCATGGCGGTCCCTGCGTTACCGAGGAACAGCTCCAGCGCACTACCAGCCTGCAGCGGCCCAGCGTTGCCGGTCACTTCACAGCGGGTGCGGTCAGCAGACAGAACGTAATGAACTCCCAGGGCGCTCAGGGCATTCAGCATATGGCGTACATCGTCGCTGTCCAGCAGGTTGGTCAGCACCGTGGTGCCACGGGCCAAAGCCGCCAGCAGCAAAGCACGGTTAGAGACACTTTTTGACCCAGGCAGGTTCACGGTGCCATCTACTCGCGCAATGGGTTGTAACGTCAGGGATTCCATTAAACTTAACTCTCAAACAAACAGAATAAAAACCCCGCAGACCAGCCGCGGGGATGAAAAACAGGAGGGTGATTAGCCGTGGCGGCGTTCAAAATCCTGCATAAAGTCGGTCAGTGCCTTCACGCCCGCCAGCGGCATCGCGTTATAGATAGAAGCACGCATGCCGCCCACTACGCGGTGGCCTTTCAGTGCATGCAGACCTGCGGCAAAGGACTCTTCAAGGAACAGTTTATCCAGCGCACTGTCGGCCAGCTGGAACGGGACGTTCATACGGGAACGGTTAGCCGCTGCCACATCGTTACGATAGAAGCTGCTGCGGTCGATCGCACCATACAGCAAATCGGCTTTTTGCTGATTGATTTTGTCCATTGCCGCGACGCCGCCCTGCTCTTTCAGCCACTTGAACACCAGACCGGCCAGGTACCAGGCGAACGTCGGCGGGGTGTTAAACATGGAGTCGTTAGCATCCAGTACGGTGTAGTCGAGAATTGACGGGCAGGCGATACTGGCTTTACCCAGCAGGTCTTCACGTACAATCACCAGCGTCAGGCCCGCCGGGCCGATATTTTTCTGTGCGCCCGCATAGATAACGCCGTAACGGCTGACATCAATCGGGGCAGAGAGAATGGTGGAGGAGAAATCCGCCGCAACCACGACGTCGTCCGCAAAATTCGGCGTTTCATCAATCGCAATGCCGTCGATGGTTTCATTCGGACAGTAGTGCAGATAGGCCGCGCCTGGCGTCAACTGCCATTCGCTCATCGGCTTAACTCCGCGCAGGCCGTCAACCGTGATTTTCGCGTCAATGGCGTTCGGCGAACAATATTTTTTCGCTTCTTTAATCGCGCTTGCCGCCCAGTAGCCGGCATCAACATAGTCAGCGGTGGTTTTATCACCCAGCAGGTTCAGCGGAACGCCCGCGAACTGACCGCGACCACCGCCGTGGCAGAATAAAACTTTGTAGTTGGAGGGGATATTGAGCAGATCGCGAAAATCCTGTTCAGCCGCCTCAGCCACCTGGATAAACTCTTTACCACGGTGACTGATTTCCATGACCGACGTACCCAGGCCATGCCAGTCACACAGCTCCTGCTGTGCCAGTTTGAGAACTTCCGCCGGCAGCATTGCCGGGCCCGAACTAAAGTTATAGACCTGAGCCATTTCCCCTCACCACGTTGCTATGTTGTCTGCCCGCGAACCATCGCGGGCATAAGTTATTCCTGTGGCTATCGGTTTTATCATTCAGTGACACGCACCGCAACGAGTAAAACTAAGCAGCCACGAAATGTGGCTGTCGTCACACAAAAGAATCTGCCGGCTTGACGTCATAAAACCGACATAATTGCTGTCAGGTGACTCTTTTCGCCCTGCTGGCCTGCGACCATTCTGCATTTGCGCAGCGGGGACATAATTGTTTATCCCCGGCGCGGAGCTTAAGAACTGCGCTACACCGTACGCAGGCATATTCATCGTCGCGCGGAATGGTAGCGAAGCTTGCGTTATGGGGAGGAGGTAAAATAGACAGACCGGCTTTGACGTCTCGATCCGCATAGTAGTAGAGACTGATTTGCCCGTTGGTTTCCAGAATAGCCAACCGGACCTGTCCCAGCTGTTCGACGCCGTTGATCCGCAGCTCCATAAAAAACTCGAATTCGGTCATGTTTTCCGCCTGTAAATTTTTCCAGGCCAGTTCCCCCTGTTCGATGACCGGGATCGGTTTGCCCTCAAGCAGGTTCTCCAGCTTCTCGCTTTTGCCCATCAGCCACATGATCAGCCGGTAGAGCAACGCCAGGGTAACAAAGACCACCAGCACCGGCAGCATCGGGACATCGTCATAGAAAGCGACATCCCCTGCCGCGGATCCAAGGGTCAGGATAATGAGGACTTCGAACAGCGACATCTGCCGCACGCCGCGTCGGCCGGTGATTTTGAGAAAGATAAATACCAGGACAAAGGTGTACACGCTCCTCAGCGCCACCTCAGCCAAAAAGTCCACTGGCACTTTATCCAGCGCCATACGATGCCAATCAAATGCCTTCATGGTTAACGCCTGCACAGTTATCGGGTGTCAGTAAGGATAGCCAGACGATGGAGATAGCGCCGGTCATCTAAAAGCCGTATCATTGCGCGCTTTACGTACGATAAAAGTGATCGCCATGACTCAAACGTTTATTCCCGGCAAAGATGCCGCCCTGGAAGATTCCATCGCCCGCTTCCAGCAGAAATTGCTCGACCTCGGATTTGATATTGAAGAGGCCTCATGGCTGAATCCCGTACCGCACGTGTGGTCAGTACATATCCGTGATAAAGAGTGCTCGCTGTGTTTCACCAACGGCAAAGGGGCAACCAAAAAAGCGGCGCTGGCCTCGGCTCTTGGTGAATATTTCGAGCGTCTGTCCACCAACTACTTTTTTGCTGACTTTTGGCTGGGCGAAACCATCGCTAACGGACCATTCGTCCACTATCCAAATGAGAAATGGTTCCCGCTGACCGAAGACGATGAAGTGCCGGAAGGTCTGCTGGATCCTCGTCTGCGCGCATTTTACGATCCTGACGATCAGTTGACCGCCAGCATGCTGGTCGATCTGCAGTCGGGCAACGACGAACGCGGCGTTTGCGGCCTGCCGTTCACCCGCCAGTCCGATGGCGAAACCGTCTATATCCCGATGAATATCGTCGGCAACCTGTATGTCTCTAACGGGATGTCCGCAGGCAACACGGCGAACGAAGCGCGCGTTCAGGCACTGTCGGAAGTCTTCGAGCGTCACATTAAAAACCGCATCATCGCTGAGAGCATCAGCCTGCCAGAAATTCCGACAGAGGTCATGGCGCGTTATCCAGGTGTGGTGGAGTCCATCAATAAGCTGGAAGCCGAAGGTTTCCCGATCTTTGCTTACGATGGCTCGCTGGGCGGCAAATACCCGGTTATCTGCGTGGTGTTGTTTAACCCGACCAACGGAACCTGCTTCGCCTCTTTCGGCGCGCATCCGGACTTCGGCGTCGCTCTCGAACGTACCGTCACCGAGCTGCTGCAAGGCCGTAGCCTGAAAGATCTCGATGTCTTTACGCCACCAACCTTCGATGACGAAGAAGTCGCTGAACACGCCAATCTTGAAACCCACTTTATTGATTCCAGCGGTCTGATCTCCTGGGATATGTTCAAACAGGATGCTGACTATCCGTTCGTCGACTGGAGCTTCTCCGGCACCACGGAAGAAGAGTTCGCCACCCTGATGGCCATCTTTAAAGAAGAAGATAAAGAAGTTTACATCGCCGATTATGAGCACCTGAGCGTCTACGCCTGCCGCATCATCGTTCCGGGAATGTCAGACATTTACCCGGCGGAAGATCTGTGGCTGGCCAATAACAGCATGGGCAGCCATCTGCGCGAAACCCTTCTCTCCCTGCCGGGCAGTGAATGGGAAAAAGAAGATTATCTGGCGCTGATCGAACAACTGGATGATGAAGGGAATGACGACTTCACCCGCGTACGCGAGCTGCTGGGCCTGGCGACGGGCAAAGACAACGGCTGGTATACGCTGCGTATTGGCGAACTGAAAGCGATGCTGGCGCTGGCCGGTGGCGATCTGGAGCAGGCCTTGATCTGGACGGAATGGACCATTGAATTCAATGCGTCTATCTTCAGTGCGGAACGCGCAAATTACTACCGCTGCCTGCAGACGCTGCTGCTGCTCAGTCAGGAAGAAGAACGCCAGCCTCTGCAGTACCTGAATGCCTTTATCCGTATGTACGGCGCCGATGCGGTAGAAGCTGCCAGCGCGGCGATGAGCGGTGAAGCGCCGTTCTATGGCCTGCAGGCCGTAGATAGCGATCTCCAGGCTTTCCCGGCCCATCAGTCTTTACTGAAAGCCTATGAAAAACTGCAGCGGGCAAAAGCGGCATTCTGGGCTAAATAAGGCTTCATTTTACTGCCAGCCGCATTATTTACGGGGTCGATAAAGACCCCGTTTTTCACCGCTAAGTAGACCCGCGGCTAATTTGTAGTTGCAACGTTAATTTACAGTAAACTTTTTTTACGCATCACTTTAGGATTGTTAATTTTAATAAAAAATACCCCATTTTAATTAACCGTCCACAGCGGCCCAAAATGAAAAAAATCAACATAAGTTGTAAATTTTAAAATTTATTTTTTTCATTTAAAACAATTATTTATTCCCATAATAAGTCAAAACCACACATATCCAGGGCTTATAGTTCCGGTGGGATATGATCTACATCAATTTCCCTTCTATAATGCTTTGTTAGTATCTCACCGCCAACTTTTATAAAGAGAGAGTTAGTGTGAAAGCTGACAACCCTTTTGATCTTTTACTCCCTGCAGCCATGGCGAAAGTCGCCGAAGAAGCAGGTGTCTACAAAGCGACAAAGCACCCGATGAAGACGTTTTATCTGGCGATTACCGCTGGTGTTTTCATTTCCATTGCTTTTGTCTTCTATATTACGGCGACAACCGGCACTGCCGCGATGCCTTTCGGAATTGCTAAACTGATCGGGGGGATCTGCTTTTCACTCGGCCTGATTCTTTGCGTCATCTGCGGTGCCGACCTGTTTACCTCCACCGTACTTATCGTCGTGGCGAAAGCCAGCGGACGAATTACCTGGGGTCAACTGGCAAGAAACTGGCTCAACGTCTATGTTGGTAACCTGATAGGTGCACTGCTGTTTGTATTGCTGATGTGGTTATCTGGCGAGTATATGACCGCCAACGGTGCATGGGGCCTGAACGTCCTGCAAACCGCCGACCACAAAATGCACCATACATTTATTGAAGCCGTGTGTCTGGGTATCCTGGCTAACCTGATGGTCTGTCTGGCGGTGTGGATGAGCTACTCCGGCCGCAGCCTGATGGATAAAGCCATGATTATGGTTTTACCGGTGGCGATGTTTGTTGCCAGCGGCTTTGAGCACAGTATCGCTAACATGTTTATGATCCCGCTGGGTATCGTAATTCGCGACTTTGCAACCCCGGAATTCTGGACCGCGATTGGTTCTGCTCCGGAAAATTTCTCTCACCTGACCGTGATGAACTTCATTACTGATAACCTGATTCCGGTAACTATCGGGAACATTATCGGCGGTGGTCTGCTGGTTGGGTTGACATACTGGGTCATTTACCTGCGTGGCGACGACCATCACTAAGGGCCGTTTCAGGCAGTAAATAAAAAATCCACTTAAGAAGGTAGGTGTTACATGTCCGAGCTTAATGAAAAGTTAGCCACAGCCTGGGAAGGTTTCGCGAAAGGTGACTGGCAGAAAGAAGTCAACGTACGTGACTTTATCCAGAAAAACTATACCCCGTATGAAGGCGACGAGTCCTTCCTGGCTGGCGCAACTGAAGCGACAACCAAGCTGTGGGACAACGTTATGGAAGGTGTTAAACAGGAAAACCGCACTCACGCGCCTGTTGACTTCGACACTTCCCTTGCATCCACCATCACGTCTCATGACGCGGGCTACATCAACAAAGCTCTTGAGAAAATCGTTGGTCTGCAGACTGAAAAGCCTCTGAAACGTGCGATTATCCCGTTCGGCGGCATCAAAATGGTTGAAGGTTCCTGCAAAGCGTACGATCGCGAACTGGACCCGATGCTGAAAAAAATCTTCACCGAATACCGTAAAACCCATAACCAGGGTGTATTCGATGTGTACACCAAAGACATTCTGAACTGCCGTAAGTCTGGCGTTCTGACTGGTCTGCCGGATGCGTATGGCCGTGGCCGTATCATCGGTGACTACCGTCGCGTTGCGCTGTACGGTATCGACTTCCTGATGAAAGACAAATACGCACAGTTCCTGTCTCTGCAGTCTGACCTGGAAAACGGCGTAAACCTGGAAGCGACTATCCGTCTGCGTGAAGAGATCTCTGAACAGCACCGCGCTCTGGGTCAGATCAAAGAAATGGCAGCGAAATACGGCTGCGATATCTCAGGTCCGGCAACCAACGCGCAGGAAGCTATCCAGTGGACCTACTTCGGCTACCTGGCCGCGGTTAAGTCTCAGAACGGTGCAGCAATGTCCTTCGGTCGCGTATCCACCTTCCTGGATGCTTACATCGAACGTGACCTGAAAGCAGGCAAAATCACTGAACAAGACGCTCAGGAAATGATTGACCACCTGGTCATGAAACTGCGTATGGTTCGCTTCCTGCGTACTCCGGAATATGATGAACTGTTCTCCGGCGACCCGATTTGGGCAACTGAATCCATCGGTGGTATGGGCGTTGACGGCCGTACCCTGGTCACCAAAAACAGCTTCCGCTTCCTGAACACCCTGTACACCATGGGTCCGTCTCCGGAACCGAACATCACCGTTCTGTGGTCTGAAAAACTGCCGCTGAACTTCAAGAAATTCGCCGCTAAAGTGTCTATCGATACCTCTTCTCTGCAGTACGAGAACGATGACCTGATGCGTCCGGACTTCAACAACGACGACTACGCTATCGCATGCTGCGTAAGCCCGATGGTTGTTGGTAAGCAAATGCAGTTCTTCGGTGCTCGTGCTAACCTCGCGAAAACTATGCTGTACGCTATCAACGGCGGCGTTGATGAAAAACTGAAAATGCAGGTTGGTCCGAAATCTGAACCAATCAAAGGCGACGTTCTGAACTTCGACGAAGTGATGGAGCGTATGGATCACTTCATGGACTGGCTGGCTAAGCAGTATGTCACCGCCCTGAACATTATCCATTACATGCACGACAAGTACAGCTACGAAGCCTCTCTGATGGCGCTGCACGACCGTGACGTCATTCGTACCATGGCATGCGGTATTGCTGGCCTGTCCGTTGCGGCTGACTCCCTGTCTGCTATCAAATATGCGAAAGTTAAACCGATTCGTGACGAAGACGGCCTGGCCGTTGACTTCGAAATCGAAGGTGAATACCCGCAGTTCGGTAACAACGATTCTCGCGTTGATGACATGGCGGTTGACCTGGTAGAACGTTTCATGAAGAAAATTCAGAAACTCACTACCTATCGTAATGCTATCCCGACTCAGTCCGTTCTGACCATCACCTCTAACGTGGTTTATGGTAAGAAAACAGGTAATACCCCTGACGGTCGTCGTGCTGGCGCGCCGTTCGGACCAGGTGCTAACCCAATGCACGGCCGTGACCAGAAAGGTGCTGTTGCCTCTCTGACCTCCGTTGCTAAACTGCCGTTTGCTTACGCGAAAGATGGTATTTCTTACACCTTCTCTATCGTGCCAAACGCGCTGGGTAAAGACGACGAAGTGCGTAAAACCAACCTTGCAGGCCTGATGGATGGTTACTTCCACCACGAAGCGTCAATCGAGGGCGGTCAGCACCTGAACGTCAACGTCATGAACCGCGAAATGCTGCTCGACGCGATGGAAAACCCGGAAAAATATCCGCAGCTGACCATCCGTGTATCTGGCTATGCAGTACGTTTTAACTCCCTGACTAAAGAACAGCAGCAGGACGTTATCACTCGTACCTTCACTCAGACCATGTAATGGTTGTGACTGAAATCGCGATTTAAAAAGCGTACAATAAAGGCTCCACGTAAGTGGGGCCTTTTTAGCACCTCCCGTACTACAGTCTCTTTTGCCCGCTATCTATACTGCATGGATAACAGCCAAAACAGACTTAACACAGCCGGTTTGAGCTGTGCATCACAGGCCCCGGACGGGCCGAATCTGGAGATATCACCGCAATGTCAACTATTGGTCGTATTCACTCCTTTGAATCCTGCGGCACCGTCGATGGCCCCGGGATCCGCTTTATCACCTTCTTCCAGGGCTGCCTGATGCGCTGCCTGTATTGCCACAACCGTGACACCTGGGATACCCACGGCGGCACCGAAGTCACCGTCGAAAGCCTGATGAAAGAGGTTGTAACCTATCGCCACTTTATGAACGCTTCCGGCGGCGGCGTGACCGCGTCCGGCGGTGAGGCCATTTTGCAGGCCGAGTTCGTGCGCGACTGGTTCCGCGCCTGCCGCAAAGAAGGCATTCATACCTGCCTCGATACCAACGGCTTTGTTCGTCGCTACGACCCGGTTATTGACGAGCTGCTTGAAGTAACCGATCTGGTCATGCTCGACCTCAAACAGATGAATGATGAGATCCATCAGAATCTGGTTGGCGTGTCTAACCACCGTACGCTGGAGTTTGCCCGCTACTTATCGAATAAAAACATCAAAGTCTGGATTCGTTACGTGGTGGTTCCCGGCTGGTCTGACGATGATGATTCCGCGCACCGCCTCGGCGAGTTTACCCGCGATATGGGCAATGTCGAAAAAATCGAACTGCTGCCCTATCACGAGTTAGGCAAGCACAAATGGGTAGCAATGGGTGAAGAGTACAAGCTGGATGGCGTACATCCGCCTAAGAAAGAGACCATGGATCGGGTCAAAGGCATTCTCGAGCAGTATGGCCATAAGGTCATGTACTAAGCCGACGGGCGGCGTGGCCGGCTAAGCAGAATTTTCCCCGGATAGCGACGCAGAACGTCTTATCCGGGTGGAAAACGCTTCGGCAAGCATTACGACATAAAGTATTGCGACAGCTTATTCGCCACGCTTTCAATCGAGAAAATGCGTTTCTGATGCGCCTTACGATATTCCGCATAGCGCTCATCCTGCTCCTCCAGCGCGCGAAGCATTCGATCGGCAACCATCATTGCCCCCGCAATTTCGGCAAATCCTGATTCACCTTCTCCCTGTAAAGCCACCGCGGCCTGCAGGTTCCAGTCCGATAAACGGGCCAGCGGCGTAAACGTGCCGCGGGTCAGCGACAATATTTTCACCCCCTGCTGCTTCGCCAGCGTCAAAGCCTGGATCATATCCGCCGAGGCCTGTTCGGTATGCACGACGATAATTCCCGTCTTTTGCCGATCGGTTGCTATCGGGATCGCCGCCGGATAAGAGCGATCGACGAAGCTGGCAACTTTGCCCATGTTGATTAAATTCATTTGCAGAAACAGGGCAACGGGCACCGCCGTACCCACCGCATAAATAGCGATGTTATTCAGCGCATTCAGCCACACCGCTGCGCTTTGCAGCTCCTGAGCATCGATAATGGTATTGCTATCGCGAATGCTCGCCAGCACCGGCGCAATATCGTCGTCATCGCCGGCTTCCGGGCGGGCAGCCCCCTGCTCAACCGCCAGCGCCGTTCTGAAATCGGAAAAACCTTTAAATCCAAACGCCCGACAAAAACGGGTGATGCTGCCTTCGCTGGTAGCCACAGAGTCGGCCAGTTCTGAAATCGTATGCCGCATCACAAAATCAGGATTTTCCGCAATAAAACGGCCCACTTTCTCCAGTATCGGGCTGAGTTCTGAAGACCCATTTCGTATGTTTATCAACAGGTTGTTATCTATCTGGCTCATTTTTTGCCTTTCTTGCTCAAAATGCAAACACAGTCACATCTTTCGTTTCGCGCTAAAGATAATAATTATTATCTCACACAAACAAATAAAAATAATTATTTTTACAAACAGGAGAACATCTCATGAAAGGTCTCATCGTCTGTCGCACCGGTATGGGCAGTTCCTTAATGCTCAAAATAAAAGCACAAAAAATCATCGATAAACACGGCTGGGATATCGAGCTGGAACACGACGTCCTCTCCGGGTTACGAACCTGGCGAGATATTGATTTCGTGATCACGATGCGCGATCTCACCGAGGAAGTCGAAGCTGCCGGATTTAACGCTATCGGTATCACCGACCTGATGAACAGTGAAGAAATGGAATCAGCGCTTATCCGCGTAATCCAGCACAACTAACCTCTCCCGGAGGCAATATGGATTTCCTCAGATTTATTGTATTCGACATTCTGGGCGTCACCCCACTTTTAGTTGGTTTTATCGCATTAATTGGCTTATTGATCCAACGAAAGCCCATTGAAAAAGTGCTCTCCGGGACTTTCAAAACCATTGTCGGCTTTCTGGTTTTTGCCGGCGGTGCCGGGCTGGCCGTGACCTCTCTCGGCAATTTTCAGACATTATTTAGCGATGGCTTTGGTCTGAAAGGCGTGATGCCGCTGGCGGAAGCGCTGACCGGGCTGGCGCAAACTAAATTCGCGATGTGCGTCTCGCTGATTATGGTGATTGGTTTTGGCTGGAACCTGTTCTTTGCCCGCGTGACCCCTTTCAAATACATCTTTCTCACCGGACAGCATAATCTCTATCTCTCGGCCCTGCTGACCGTCACCTTGAAAGCGCTCGGCTATAGCGACATGACCACCATTATTGTCGGTTCAATCCTGCTGGGGCTGGCCGCCTGTCTGTACCCGGCAATTGCCCAGCCGTGGATGAGAAAAATCACCGGTAATGATGAAATTGCGATGGGGCACTACGTGACGCTGGCCTACGCGGCATCCGGATGGATCGGTTCAAAGGTGGGCGATCCTAAACAGTCGACCGAAAAGCTGAACCTGCCCGGCTGGCTGGGGATCTTTAAAGATTACATCGTCTCCGTATCAATCTCGGTCAGTATTTTCTATTACATTGCGGCGCTCGCCGCCGGGAAAACGGCGGTCACGGCGGCGGCTGGCGGAATGCACTGGCTGGTTTACCCTCTGTTCCAGTCGCTCACTTTCACCGCGTCTCTGTACATCATCATTACCGGGGTACGCCTGCTGCTGTCTGAAATTGTCCCGGCCTTCCTCGGCATTTCGGAGAAATTCATTCCCAACGCCAAACCCGCCCTCGATTGCCCGGTCGTTTTCCCGTATGCGCCAACCGCCACGGTACTGGGATTTATCTCTTCATTTGTTGGCGGGCTGGTGGTGATGGGCTTTCTGGCGATCCTCGGGCAAACCGTCATTATTCCGGTGGCGATCCCCTACTTCTTTATCGGCGCCACCGCAGCGGTATTTGGTAACGCTTCGGGCGGCTGGAAAGGAGCTATCGCCGGCAGCTTCGTCACCGGGATCCTGATCGGCATCGGTCCTGCGTTGATCTACCCCATCATGGAGTCCGTCGGCCTGTCGGGAACCAGTTTCCCGGAAACCGACTTTGTCGCCCTGGGCCTGGTTGTGTACTACATCGGCAAAATGCTGCCATAAGAAGGAAACCACATGAACATTGATGAACTGAAGTCCCATGCGCTCGCCGCTCGCCGCGATATTGTCACGATGATTTATGAGTCCGGCATTGGCCACCCGGGCGGCGCCTTATCGATAATCGATATCCTCACCTGGATCTATTATCAGGAGGTTGACCTGGCGGCCTCGCCCCGCGCGCGCGTCGTTATGAGCAAAGGGCACGCCGTTGCCGCGCAGTACGCCATGCTTTACCAAAAAGGGAAAATCGATCGCAGCGAGTTCAATACCTTCCGCCAGATCAATTCGCGCCTGCAGGGACACCCCAGCATAAAATCGCTGCCGGATGTCGATGCGACGACCGGTTTGCTCGGCCAGGGGCTATCCGTCGCCTTCGGTATGGCGGCCGCTAAAAAACGCCGCGACGAGCCTCATCGGGTATTTGCCATCATCGGCGATGGCGAAATGCACGAAGGGCAAATCTGGGAAACCTTACAGCAGGCCGGGCATATGAAAATGGATAATCTGGTCGCGATTATCGATTACAACGGCTTCTCTTCCCACGATCCGGTCAATGAGGTGGTTAATCTCGAGCCGCTGGCGGATAAGATCCGCAGCTTTGGCTGGCACGTGCTGGAGCTGCATAACGGTAATGATATGCACCAGGTGGCCGACACCCTGATGCTCTCCCGCCATCTGAAAGGCAAGCCGGTGGCCATCGTTGCCCATACCACCAAGGGATCCGGCGTCAGCTATATGGAAAATAACGGCGACTGGCACTCAAAAACCCCGACCACAGAACAATACCAGCAGGCAATGGAGGAGTTACAGTGATGAAAGCACCGCGTGATGAGATCGGTAATGCACTGATTGCCCTGAAAGAAAAAGGCTACCCCATCGTCGCTATCGATAGTGACTTAGCCAGTTCAACCCGCACCGACCAGTTTCAGGCGCGCTACCCGGAGGCCTTCTTCGAAATGGGGATCGCGGAAGGTTCAGCGATGAGTTTTGCCGTGGGTCAGGCGCTTGAGGGCTATATCCCCTTCTATGTCAATTTTGCGATGTTTGTGACGGGGACGGCATGGACCCAGCTGCGACAGGCCTGCTACGCCAAAGCCAACGTCAAGCTGGTGGGTAGCCATCCGGGGATGGATGACGGCCCGGACGGCGCCTCGCACCACGCGCTGGAGGATCTTGCCCTGACCCGCGTGCTGCCGGGCCTGACGATCCTGACGCCGGCCGATGCCGAAGAAATAGCCGACGCCTTTGAGCAGGCGGCAAAAATCAAAGGCCCGGTTTATATCCGCGTGGCGCGTGAACCGATGCCGGTGCGCGATAAGAGCGTAATCCCCCGGGTCACCGATATCGCGGCTATCGCCAGCAGCGGCAACGAGTTCGCCATTCTCTTTGAGGGCACGGTGCTGGAACAGGCCAGCGAAGGCTATGAAAAGCTGGTTGCCAGCGGCAAGAAAGGCAAGCTCATCCACGTGGCGACGCTCAAACCGTTTAACCAGCAGGAGTTTTATGCGCTGGTAGCAGACTGTCCGCAGATCGCCACGCTGGAGAATCACACGGTAAACGGCGGCCTTGGCGGCCAGGTAGCCGAAGCGATGGCCCAGGCGGCCCATCCGGCGCGCCTGACGCGCCTGGGAACGCAGGATACCTTCACCGAGTCGGGCAACAGCCGGCAGCTCAAAGCAAAATACGGCATCTCCGGCGAGGCGCTGTATAACGCGCTTCGCTGACCGTCGCACGAGCCGGTCGCCCACTGACCGGCTCGCTATTTGAGGAGCCGACATGGATGAAAAATTATTTGCCGCTTGTCAGTACACCGAGCGTGGTCTGGACTGGCGCGGCGCGATTAAGCTGGCCTGCCGTCCGCTGGCGCAGCAGGGGAAAATCAGCGCCGGCTATGCGGATGCCATCATCAGCGCCACCGAGAAAAATGGCCCCTGGTACATACTCACTCCGGAATTTGCCCTCCCGCACGCCCGCCCGGATGAAGGGGTTCTGAGCCCGCACAGCGTGCTCTCACTGGTTTGCTGCGCCGAAGCCGTGGCGTTTCCCGATCACCCCGATGTACGGCTGATTATCGTCCTGGCCGCGGCCGATAGCGAACAGCATATTCAGACGATCCAGCGATTAGTCTGCTGGCTGGATGAGGGGGATCGGCTGCATCGGCTCACCAGGGTGGAGCATCAGAGCCAGCTTGATGCGCTCGTCGCTGGCGGTAAATAAATCAAAGGGGACAACGTCCCCTTTGATTATCACCGTAGCGAAGGCCGGAAGAAAAATTACGCGTGCGCCACCGGCGTCGGATGATGACCGGCTTTACGCAGCAGCGTCAGCAGATAAATAAACGACACGCTGGCAATCATGATAAATAGCAGGTTGTCGGAAAAGTTCTGCATCAGCATGGCGGTGAAGGTTGGCCCGAGCAGGCTGCCGACGGTATAGCTCATCAACAGCGCCTGGTTCATGGCGACCAGCTGATGGCGCTCGACTTTCTCACAGGCCCAGGCCATTGCCACCGGGTACAGCGTGAAGCCCGATGCGCCAAGGATAAACAGCGCCGGAGCCATTGCCGCGCCGCTAAGCATTGCCAGGCAGCCTAAAATCACCACAAAAACCTGAACGCGCAACACCAGCAAGCGACCATAGCGGTCGGCCATACGGCCGATCGGCCACTGGCCCAAAATACCTGCGCTGACCATAACCGCCATCCAGAAACCAATGCCGGAGTCACTGACGCCCTGATGGTTCAACCACAGCGGCATCAATCCATACAGCGACCCAAGAACAATCCCGGAGATAATGCAGCCGTTCACGCCATGGCGGGCCTGACGCAGCCTGAGCATTGGCCAGATCCGCGCCGGCTCATGCTGTTCATCACTTTGATTCACGACGCGGGTAAACAGCAGCGGCAGAATCGCCGCCAGCGTCAGCGCGGTCACCCACGGCAGCACGCTCATTAGATCCGTCGGCAGTTTGCTGACCATCAGCTGACCCAGCACGGTTCCCACATAGTAAACCATCATATAGGCGGCCAGCAGACGACCGCGGCTACGCGACGTTCCGCTGCAAACCAGCGCGCTTTCGACCACTACCCAAATCATCGCGCAGCCGACGCCGGCGAGAAAGCGCCAGCTGAACCAGGTCCAGAAACCGAGGGTAATACCAAGTCCGACGCAGCCCACCGCAAAGATCAGCGACGCAAGATAATAGCTACGGTTAAATCCCAGACGCTTAATCACCCATCCGGCCAGCAGCGTCCCGACCAGGTTACCGGTGAAATAGGACGAGCCCACCATTCCGACCTGCCAGGTTGGCATATTTTCATGGGCGAGCCAAAGCGGGACGAGGGTATTTAAAACCGCAATCGCCAGCGTCAACAGAAGCAGGCCGCAGAGCAACATTTGCACCGGCCGGGTGTAGATGGACATGGATATAACCGTGAGGAAGTTTAGATTTCGTGCGCATCATGCCACCGCTAAAAACATTGTCAATCCACCAGAAATCAGGCGGGACGCGGTTTCACGGGCAACGATAGAAGTTTTTCATCCAGCGGAGCGACAACAGAATTATTCTTTATATTATTCCATTGTTTTTATTAATTTATTGAAAATAAACGGCGGGAATATCAGTAGAAAAATTTCATGAATCAACAGCACTTTTTTGTTGCGCCAGAACCGGGGGTTCTGGCGCAACAGCTTATCAGCTGGCGATAGCCATGCCGACCGTCATATGCAGACCGTAGAAGATGCCACGCCCTACCATCTCGCCGACCAGTACCAGCACCAATGCCAGGCTTAACAGCGGCACGGCGGGCTGATAGCCTTTGAGCAGCGGAACAACCCAGCATGCCAGAGCCAGCACCAGCGCAACCACACGCCAGGCCATCAGTGAGCCATAATCCGGCACCAGCGCGGAGGCCTGCTGAATAGAGCTGTGGATCATCGGCAGCTCGCTGCCTTGCATCAGGGCCACAATAACGCTGGCCACCAGCGCCAGCAGCGTGACCACCGGCAACAGACGCATCGCCCAACCGTCAACGCCCGCCACGCGCAGCAGCAGATAGCCCAGCAGCGGGCCGCCGAGAAACAGCGTCAGGAAGAAGCTCAGCGGCGTCCAGACGGTATACCAGGTCGGTACGGTATCAATGGTGTTATACACCCGCACCATCATCCAGACGAAGAGAATACCCAGCACCATCGTCGCGACCAGCCAGAGGCTGCGCAGCCCGGCCGGCAGCTTCTTCACCACCGCCAGCAGCCAGCCAATTCCGCCGACGGCGAAAAAGAGGGCTCCGCTGGCAATTTCGTTACTTAACGACGACGCACCAATCCGGTTAAGCGAGTTAAAAGCCCGCATCGGCGATCCCAGGTGCATCGTTGAGGCGATAAACCCAATCCCCATCAGCACCCACAAGCCAAACATGCTCAGCACTACGCGCTGCTGCTGCTCATTCGACAAACCACCTTTCATCAGCGCCAGTGCCAGGACGATAAAACCGCCCGCCACACATTGTCCAAAGACCGTGAAGATCATCAGCGGCCATTCATGCCATCCACTTCCCATCTCACACCTCCTTCGGGTTGGCCAGATAGCCGGTTGTATCACCGCACGGACGACTATTGGCGTTCGGTTTGATGACAATACTGGGTTTGGTAAAGTGCGCGGATGGCAGCGGCGCAACCGCAGCCAGTTCGCCGTGTTTCTTACGCAGTTCTTCGATCGGGCCAAAGTCCAGCGCGCGCAGCGGGCAGGATTCGACGCAAATCGGTTTTTTACCCTCGGCAACGCGCTGGTAACAGCCATCACACTTGGTCATATGCCCTTTCGCCGCATTATACTGCGGCGCACCGTACGGGCAGGCCATATGGCAATAGCGACAGCCGATGCACACATCTTCATCAACCACGACAAAACCGTCATCGCGTTTATGCATAGCGCCGCTCGGGCACACTTTGGTACAGGCCGGGTCTTCGCAATGGTTACAGGCGATGGATAAGTAATAGGCAAAGACGTTCTGATGCCAGACGCCGTTATCCTCCTGCCAGTCACCGCCCGCATATTCATAAATGCGGCGGAAGCTAACGTCCGGCGTTAAGTTCTTGAAGTCTTTACAGGCCAGCTCGCAGGTTTTACAACCGGTACAACGAGCAGAATCGATAAAAAATCCGTATTGAGTTGTCATCGGTTATTCCTTACAGCTTTTCAACCTGGACCAGGTTCGTGTGCGATGGGTTACCTTTCGCCAAAGGCGACGGGCGTTGGGTGGTGAGCACGTTGATGCTCCCCGCCTGATCCACGCGTCCTGCGTCCGGGTTATACCAGGCGCCCTCACCCAGCGCGACAACGCCAGGCATCATTCGCGGCGTCACTTTGGCTTCGATATGCACTTCACCGCGATCGTTGTAAATACGGATGCGATCGCCGTTGGCAATGCCGCGTTGTTTCGCATCGAGTGGGTTAATCCACATCTCCTGACGACAGGCGGCCTTCAGCACATCGACGTTGCCGTAGGTGGAGTGAACGCGCGACTTGTAGTGAAAACCGGTCAGCTGCAGCGGGAATTTCGCCGTCAGCGGATCGTTATAGTTTTCAAAACCTGGCGTATAAATCGGCAGCGGATCGATCACATCGCCTTCGGGGAGTTCCCAGGTGGCGGCAATTTGCGCCAGCGCCTGGGAATAGATCTCAATTTTGCCCGACGGGGTCTCCAGCGGATTTGCCTGCGGATTGTCACGGAATGCCTTATAGGCAACATGATGCCCTTCCGGGTCGCGCTGCTTGTAAATCCCCTGCTGACGGAAGGTATCGAAGTCCGGCAAATCCGGGATAGCCTTGCGGGAAAGTTCGTGCAGATAACGCATCCAGCCTTCCTGGGTACGGCCTTCGGTAAACTTCTGCTCCACGCCCATGCGTTTTGCCAGTTCCGTCGTCATGTCATAAATCGTTTTGCACTCAAAACGCGGTTTAATCACCTGGTCGGTGAAGATGACGTAGGACATGTTGCCGCATGAAGCATCCAGCGCGAAGTCCATCTGCTCGGAAGCAGTGCAGTCCGGCAGCAGAATATCGGCATATTTTGCCGACGAGGTCATGTGGCAGTCGATCACCACGATCATCTCGCACTTCTTATCATCCTGCAGGATTTCATGGGTGCGGTTGATATCAGAGTGCTGGTTAATCAGACAGTTACCGGCATAGTTCCAGATCATTTTGATCGGGACCTCCAGTTTATCTTTACCGCGCACGCCGTCACGCAGCGCCGTCATCTCCGGGCCACGTTCAATCGCATCGGTCCACATAAACATGGAGATACTGGTCTCAACGGGGTTCTCCAGCGTCGGCATACGTTCAAAAGGCAGGTCGTAAGAACCTTCACGCGCGCCGGTATTCCCTCCGTTGATGCCAACGTTTCCGGTCAGAATCGACAGCATCGAGATAGCCCGGGTGGCGATTTCACCATTCGCGTGGCGCTGCGGCCCCCAGCCCTGGCTGATAAAGGCAGGTTTGGCTGTCGCAATTTCGCGTGCCAGCTGCACAATACGCTCGACCGGAATCCCGGTGATAGTCGATGCCCACTGCGGCGTTTTGGCAGTGCCGTCCCTACCCTGACCGAGGATGTAAGCCTTGTAGTGACCGTTGGCCGGCGCATCGGCAGGCAACGTTTTCTCGTCATAGCCGACGCAGTATTTATCGAGGAACGGCTGATCGACCAGGTTTTCGGTGATCATCACCCAGGCGAGCGCGGAAACCAGCGCGGCGTCGGTACCGGGGCGAATCGGTATCCACTCATCTTCACGGCCGGCGCCGGTATCGGTGTAACGCGGATCGACAATGATCATCCGGGCGTTGGATTTTTGCCGCGCTTGTTCCAGGTAGTACGTTACCCCGCCGCCGCTCATCCGCGTTTCACCGGGGTTGTTACCGAACAGCACCACCAGTTGACTGTTTTCGATATCCGACGGGCTGTTACCGTCGGCCCAGCCGCCGTAGGTGTAATTCAGACCCGCGGCTATTTGCGCCGATGAATAATCACCATAGTGGTTAAGGTAACCGCCGCAGCAATTCATCAGACGCGCAATGAGCGTTTTCCCCGGTGGCCAGGAGCGGGTCATGGTGCCGCCAAGAGTTCCGGTCCCGTAGTTCAGATAGATCGATTCGTTACCGTAATCTTTAATCAGGCGCTGCATATTGCTGGCGATAGTATCGAATGCTTCTTCCCAGCTGATGCGCTCAAATTTTCCTTCCCCGCGCTTGCCAACGCGCTTCATGGGATACTTCAGACGATCGGGGTTGTAGACACGGCGACGCATGGAACGCCCGCGCAGACAGGCGCGTACCTGATGCAGGCCATCATAGTTGTCATCGCCGGTATTATCCGTTTCAACGTATTTAATTTCACCATCAACCACATGCATCCGCAGCGGACAGCGGCTGCCGCAGTTCACGGTACAGGCACTCCAGGTGACGGTTTCATTCACCGGCGCCAGAGCGTCGGCAGCATGGGCAATGCGTGTAAACGGTAGGGTAAATGCGCTGCTGGCCATCGCCAGACCGCCAATTGCCGTGGTTTTCATTAAACCACGCCGGCTTACTTCGGCAGCCAGTAAAGCATCGGGGGCTTTAATTTTCATGGATACTCGCTTTGGTTGCTCACAATTCACTGACAATCGTTATATAGATACATATATAACGAATTTAATCTTTTATAGTTTTTTATGCTGCGTTAACACCAAGGGAGTATGGGGGGAATCACCGGAGGGATTATTGCCCGGCATCAATAAGGGGATAAAAAAAGCGCCCGGAGGCGCTTTTGAGAAACAGGTAAAAAAATCAGCCGATAAATTCGAGGCCACGCATATAGGGGCGCAGAATTTCCGGGATTTCGATACGGCCATCCGCCTGCTGATAGTTTTCCATCAGCGCAACCAGGGTACGACCTACCGCCAGCCCGGAGCCGTTCAGCGTATGCACCAGACGGGTTTTCTTGTCGGACTTGCTGCGGCAGCGTGCCTGCATACGACGCGCCTGGAAGTCCCAGACGTTAGAGCAGGAGGAGATTTCACGATAGGTGTTCTGTGCCGGAACCCAGACTTCCAGATCATACGTTTTGCATGCGCTGAAGCCCATATCGCCGGTGCAGAGCGCCACTTTGCGGTATGGCAGACCCAGCAACTGCAGAACTTTTTCCGCATGGCCGGTCATCTCTTCCAGCGCCGCCATCGAATCTTCCGGACGCACGATCTGCACCATTTCCACTTTGTCGAACTGATGCATACGAATCAGACCACGGGTATCACGACCATAGGAGCCCGCTTCAGAACGGAAACACGGCGTGTGAGCGGTCATTTTGATCGGCAGATCGTCTTCGTCAATGATCTCATCGCGAACGAGGTTGGTCAGCGGTACTTCCGCAGTTGGAATCAACGCATAGTTGCTGCTGTCGGCTTCTTCTTCCAGCGGACGCGTATGGAACAGATCGCCGGCAAATTTCGGCAGCTGACCGGTACCGTACAGCGTATCCTGGTTGACCAGGTACGGTACATAGTTTTCACTGTAGCCGTGCTGTTCGGTATGCAGATCCAGCATGAACTGCGCCAGCGCACGGTGCAGACGGGCCAGTTGCCCTTTCATCACCACAAAACGGGAACCGGTCAGCTTAACGGCTGCGGCAAAGTCCAGCCCACCGTGCATTTCGCCCAGCGTCACGTGATCGCGGACGTCAAAATCGAACTCGCGCGGCGTACCCCAGCGGCTGACTTCAACGTTGTCGTTTTCGTCGCGACCGGCCGGAACGTCGTCGTGCGGAATATTAGGGATAGTCAGCGCGATATCGCGGATCTCTGCCAGTAACACGTCCAGCTCGGCTTTCGCCGCATCCAGCTGTTCGCCCAGTTTGTTGACTTCCAGGCGTAATGGCTCGATATCTTCCCCGCGCGCTTTCGCCTGGCCAATGGATTTCGATCGGGAGTTACGCTCCGCCTGCAGGTTTTCTGTTTCAACCTGCAGAACTTTACGACGCTCTTCCAGAGCGCGCAGTTTATCTACATCCAGCTTAAAGCCCCGGCGTGCCAGTTTTTCAGCGACTGCGTCTGGCTCGGTACGCAGCAGATTGGGATCGAGCATGCTTATCCTGTGCTTATCGAATAAATAAAAGAAAAGTGGCCGCAGACTACGACCACCGGGATATCTTGATAACCTTACCGCAACGTCTCTGTTAGCGGTAGCGTTTTATGGGGCTATTTTGATCCTGTTCGGTAAGCCAGGCGAGCTTTTCGCCAATTTTCCCCTCCAGCCCCCGATTTGTAGGCCGATAATAACGAGTTTGGGCCATTTCCTGCGGGAAATAGGCTTCCCCGGCAGCATAGGCGTTTGGCTCATCATGGGCATAGCGATACTCCTGCCCATAGCCCATCTCTTTCATCAGGCGGGTTGGCGCGTTGCGCAGGTGCACCGGCACATCGTAATCAGGACGCTCGCGGGCATCGGCCATGGCGGCTTTAAATGCGGTGTAGACCGCGTTGCTTTTCGGCGCGCAGGCGAGATAAACGATGGCCTGCGCAATAGCACGCTCGCCCTCCGCTGGCCCTACGCGGGTAAAACAATCCCAGGCAGAGAGCGCGACCTGCATGGCTCGCGGGTCAGCATTTCCGACATCTTCGGAAGCGATCGCCAGGCAGCGTCGGGCCACATACAGCGGATCGCCGCCGGCGGTGATGATTCGTGCGTACCAGTACAGCGCCGCATCCGGCGCGCTGCCGCGAACGGACTTGTGCAGCGCGGAAATCAAATCGTAGAAACGATCGCCTTTATTATCAAACCGCGCGCTGCGTTCACCGGCAATTTCAGTCAGCAGTTCCGCTTTCAGCACCCGGTTGCCGGAGGCATCCGTCTCTGCCATATCGGCCATCATTTCCAGCGTATTAAGCGCCCGGCGCGCATCGCCGTTAACCAGCCCGGCGATAGCCTGGCGGGTATCATCCGGCAGCACGATATTTTGCCCGCCATAGCCACGATCTTTATCGTTCATCGCCTGCGTGAGCACATGCTCAATATCCTCGCTGGACAACGATTTCAGCAGATACACTCGCGCCCGGGATAGCAATGCGGAATTGAGTTCAAAAGAGGGGTTTTCCGTCGTCGCGCCGATGAAGGTGATGGTGCCGTCTTCAATATGCGGTAAAAACGCATCCTGCTGGCTTTTATTGAAACGATGGACTTCGTCAACGAATAGAATCGTGCGGCGTCCGGCATTGCGGTTCTGCCTCGCGCGCTCGATCGCTTCGCGGATCTCTTTTACGCCGGAGGTCACCGCCGAGATCCGTTCAACATCGGCGCTGGCATAGCGAGCAATCACTTCAGCCAGCGTAGTTTTGCCGGTGCCAGGCGGCCCCCATAAGATCATCGAATGCAGATGCCCGGCCTCAATCGCCCGCGGCAAAGGTTTCCCCGGCGCCAGCAGATGCTGCTGGCCTATGTACTGCGCTAAATTTTCTGGCCGCATGCGGGCGGCCAGAGGTTGAAACGCATTGTCGGAAAAATCGAGCGACAGATTGCTCACATTCGCCTCTACTTACGTTGATCGTCCACCGTCACCCCTTTCGGCGGTGTAAAGGTGAACTTAGATGCATCGACCGCACCGTTTTGCTGAGACTTCAGCTGGTAGCTGCTGCGCTGGTCATCCTGCTCTACCGCGCTGAACTGATGGATGGTCCCGTCGCGGCCAACGTTAATCGTAAACTGCTTCAGGTTGCCGCCGCCGCTTTTCGGCGTCAGAACAAAATCATCGCCGTTCTGCTTGATGTTGTACTGCTGCCAGTCGTTGGACTGGTTGCGGGCAATCAGCATAAACGGCGTGTTGCTGGTAGCGTCTTTCAGCCAGGTGACGGTTGCCTGCTCGACAAACGGGTTGTAGAACCACAGGGTTTTCCCGTCAGAGACCAGAATGCTTTCATCCGGCTGGGTCATATGCCAGTTAAACAGATTCGGACGTTTAACCCACAGGTCGCCCTGCCCGTCCTGTACGGCGTTACCGCTGCCATCGGTCACTTTTTGGGTGAAGCTGGCATGGAAGCTGCTCACTTTATCGAGGCGGCTTTTCAAATCACTGGCGGCATCCGCCCAAACCTGGCTCACGACAAATCCAGACAGTAATGCACAGGTGATTGCGAGTTTTTTCATTGTTATTCCTTAATGTGCGTCACTCCCGACGCGGGAGCCTCTTCTGCCTCCTAATGTAGGACCGCCTGGCACGACGGAACAGCAGAACAGGCTGATTTTGCGCTTATTTACCCAACTTTGCACTTACTCGAAGGGAGGCGGCGCCAGCACTTCGCGGTTACCATTATGGCCCTGCTCGCTGACAATACCCTGCGCTTCCATCTGTTCGATAATACGTGCCGCACGGTTATATCCGATGCGGAACTGACGCTGAACGCCGGAAATAGAGGCTTTACGTTTTTCAGTGACGAAGTTCACCGCCTGATCGAACAACGGATCCAGCTCTTCACCACCGTCAAAGCCGCCGCTGCCGCCTTCGCTTTCGCTATCTGATGTAATGCCGTCAACATACTGCGGACGCCCGCGCGCTTTCCAGTCCTGAACCACAGCGTGGACTTCCTGGTCGCGAACAAACGCGCCGTGTACACGAACCGGCATGGTCGAGTTCGGCCCGGAGTAAAGCATATCCCCCATCCCCAGCAGTGATTCCGCGCCGCCCTGATCGAGGATGGTACGCGAGTCAATTTTGCTCGAGACGGTGAACGCGATACGCGTCGGAATGTTCGCTTTAATAAGACCGGTAATCACGTCAACCGACGGACGCTGCGTTGCCAGCACAAGGTGAATACCCGCCGCACGCGCTTTCTGCGCCAGACGCGCAATCAGCTCTTCGACCTTTTTGCCGACAGTCATCATCAGGTCGGCGAATTCATCCACCAGAACAACGATATACGGCAGTTTTTCCAGCACCGGATGCACGGCGTCCATGCTGTCGCCCGGTTTCCAGTACGGATCCGGAATCGGACGGCCCATCCGCGCCGCTTCGGCGATTTTCTCGTTGTAACCCGCGAGGTTACGCACGCCCAGCGCCGACATCAGCTTATAACGACGCTCCATTTCATTCACGCTCCAGCGCAGTGCGTTAGCGGCGTCTTTCATATCGGTAACGACTTCGGTCAGCAGATGCGGGATCCCTTCATAGACCGACAGTTCAAGCATTTTCGGGTCGATCATAATGAAGCGCACATCTTCCGGCTGCGCTTTATAAAGCATGCTGAGGATCATGGCATTCACCCCAACCGATTTACCGGAACCAGTGGTACCGGCAACCAGCAGGTGCGGCATTTTTGCCAGATCGGCAACGACCGGATCGCCGGCGATGTCTTTCCCCAGCACCACGGTAAGCGGCGACGGGTTATCGCGGAATTTCGTGTTATCCAGCACTTCTCGCAGATAAACGGTCTGGCGTTTTTTATTCGGCAGTTCCAGACCCACGTACGGTTTACCCGGAATGACTTCCACGACGCGCACCGCAATGGTGGACAAGGAGCGGGCCAGGTCACGCGAAAGGTTTGAAATCCGCGCGGCCTTCACGCCTGGCGCCAGATTCAGTTCGAAGCGGGTGATAACCGGGCCTGGCGAGTAGTTCACCACATCGGCTTTAATGCGGAAGTCAGCCAGACGAGCCTCAACCAGGCGCGCCATTTGCTCCAGCGCGAAGGTATCCACCGGCTCGACTTCGCTCGGCGGCGGGGTCAGCAGATCCAACGACGGCAGCGGCGTTGTCGGCCGTTGCATCGGCTGGCTGTTGCCGTTACGCATCAGCAGCGGATGAATCAGGCTATCCTGCGACGGCACCGGGGCTGTCTGCTGCGGCATGTGGCCCTGATGGGCTTGCTGCGGCTGATAGCTCTGTGCGGCAGGCTGATGCTGCTGCGCCATCTGCGGAGGTTGAGCCGGCTGCACAGGCTGCTGATACGGTTGTTGTACCAGCGACGACGGCACCGGCTGTTGATACTGTTGAACCGGTTGCTGCTGTGCCGGCTGCTGGTACTGCTGCACCGGCGGCGGTGTCTCCGGCAGCGGTGTGAACAGCGGTTCGCTCGGACCGTCATCGACCAGCGCTTTCATCGGCGAGAAATCATAATCCGCAGGAGAGAACGGCGTTGCGCCCTGCGGCTGTTCGCTGCTGTAGCGCTGCTGCTGCGACGCCGCAAACTGACGGGCCAGTTCAGCTTCAGCTGCGGAGTCATCCTCTTCATCCTGCGCGTAGACTTCGCCGTAACGCTGCTGCTGGGTGGCGGCAAACTGGCGAGCCAGTTCGTCCTGTTCCAGCGCATCCGCTTCTTCATCCGTTAACGGCTCGTCGTCATAGGCCTGATTGAGTTCAGCTTTACGCGCCCGTTCTTCAGCCATACGTTGTGACGGCAGTTTAATACCATACGATGCCAGCTCACGGCGCGTAGGGACGCGGACATGATTAGGACGCGGCAGTTTTGGACCAATCCCCTCTTTCACCTGCGCACGCGGGCCACCGGATGCCGGACTGAACAGCGGTGCAGCGGATGACGCGGTGGAAGCGACCGTCGCCGCGGTTGCACCCGCGCTCGTCGCCTGGTGTACGCCGGCGGCGAGGGTGGTCACCGCTGCGGCTTCGACCGGAGAGACCGGTGGCGGTGTAACAGGACGCGTGGCGACCGGGCTTGCTGGTTCAGGGATCGGCTGATACCAGGCGGCCAGCTGCTCGCGCTCGCGCGCGCGCTTCTCTTCGACCTCTTCAAAATAATACATTGGCGGACGCTGTGGCTTCACCTCTTCCTGCGGAGCCTCAGGCGTTACGGCAGGAGCTGGTGACTCCGGCTGGTAAACCGGCTGCTGCACCGGCGCCTGCTCAGGCTGGTACGCCTGATGCTGCGGGTAGGACGGCTCCGGCTGGTAAACCGGCTGCTGTACCGGCGCCTGCTCAGGCTGGTACGCCTGATGCTGCGGGTAGGACGGCTCCGGCTGGTAAACCGGCTGCTGCACCGGCGCCTGCTCGGGCTGGTACGCCTGATGCTGCGGGTAGGACGGCTCCGGCTGGTAAACCGGCTGCTGTACCGGCGCCTGCTCAGGCTGGTACGCCTGATGCTGCGGATAAGACGGCTCCGGCTGGTAAACCGGCTGCTGTACCGGCGCCTGCTCAGGCTGGTACGCCTGATGCTGCGGATAAGACGGCTCCGGCTGGTAAACCGCCTGCTGTACCGGCGCCTGCTCAGGCTGATATGCCTGATGCTGCGGATAAGACGGCTGCGGCACGTGCTCAGCTACCGGTTCAGCCCATGCCTGTGGCGCTGCGGTGGCAGCAGCTGCTGCAGCCAGCGGGTCGGCAATGCTGTGACCATTTAATAGCGGATCGTAAGGGTCAAAATCTCCCGGCCGCGCCGCGCTGGCGCCAGAGAACAGCACATCGTCAGCATCGCCTGAACGTGCGGCGCTGGAACCCGAAAAGAGTACATCGTCCGCCGCTACGGGCGCCCCGTTGGCGCTGAACTGTACATCCTCTTCGGCATCATCCATACGTTTGCCAGAGAACAGCGCGGCATCGGTTTTACGCCCCATCGGATTGGAGAATTTCTCCGCCAGACGCTGACGGCGCGCGAGCGCGCTGCGTAAAATGCGCGCACGACGAGATTCCTGCGGCTTCACGGCGTCGTCGTAGTCGTCTTCATCGTCTTCGTCTTCGTATTCGTCCTCTTCCACCCAGGTATCGTCCCGACGGGTACGGTTACTGGCGAATGTCAGAACAGACAAAATCGCACCGCCGAGTTTTTCGGCAATGCTGACCCATGACCAACCGGTAAACAGCGTTAAACCTGCCGCCCAGATGCACAGCAGCGCAATAGTGCCGCCGCTGCTGTGCAGCAACGGTTGCAGAGTGGTGCTCAGCAAACTGCCGATCACGCCGCCGGAGGCAAAATACCAGATATCATCGGCGTTAATCGCGGCCAGGCCGCAGGAGGTCAGAATCAGCGCCAGTGCGCCAATTAAGCGTAGCGATACGGCGAAGTAGTCGATGTACTCGTCGCTGGCCTGATTACGCCAGGCGAACCAGCAGCCGCCGATAATAATTACGGGAATGGTGTAAGCCATTACGCCAAAAATGAAAAATAGCGTATCGGCAAGCCAGGCTCCCGGAATGCCACCTATGTTATGAATAGGTTCGTGCCAGGCCGTTTGCGACCAGCTAGGATCCGAGGGATTAAAGCTCAGTAATGCCGCCATCAGCCAGATGGCAAACAGGGAGCAAAGGATGAGTAACGCCTCAAGGAGTCGGCGCCCGCTGCTTAACTTGGTCAGTTTGACTTCTTTGTCTTCGGTGTATTCCTGGCTCAAAAAAGGCTCTCCAGGTATCAGGCTGTTTCCTGCCTGCTGCTAAAACGGACAACAGTGCCGGGTCACCCCGGCACTGTTGCTGTATGGATTAACAGGAGTGTAATCAAACTACGTCGATTTTGCACCTGTTCCGTGTTAGCGCGTCTTAATTACCAGACGATTACTTTGCTTGACTTCTTCCATTACCACGTAGGTACGGGTGTCGTTCACGCCCGGCAGACGTAGCAGGGTCTCGCCCAGTAATTTGCGATACGCTGACATATCCGGCACGCGGGTTTTCAACAGATAGTCGAAATCACCGGATACCAGATGACACTCTTGAATTTCTTCAAGTTTTTGCACAGCGGCGTTAAATTGCTCAAACACATCCGGCGCGCCACGATTCAGAGTAATCTCAACAAATACCAGAAGTGATGCATCCAGATAGTGCGGGTTGAGCAGCGCCGTATAGCCCTGAATAAAACCCTGTCTTTCCAGTCGACGCACGCGCTCAAGGCAAGGCGTCGGGGAAAGTCCCACCCGTTTAGAAAGTTCGACGTTTGAAATACGCCCGTCTTTTTGAAGCTCATTCAAAATATTACGATCGATGCGGTCGAGATCTTTGCCAGGGCGCTTCTTGCTATCTACCATTATTATTGTCTCTCTGTATTCCTTCCCTACTCCTGTTCCGACTCAGAGCCTTCACTGCCCGAGTCCATCCTGTTCTTACCCGTATACGACATCGAGTAACCCCAGGGGTACGTGAGAAGCCCGTTGCCTGACGGCAGCCACCGACATCACGCATGGCGTCTGTCCACACCATGCGTAGATTTCGCTAACCCGGATAAAAATGGCATTTGCGTGCATGAAAATTCGCCGCACGCGAAACACTGCTTTTTGTCTTCCATGAATGTTTTCGCAAAAGCACAGGGGATTGTCAAAGCAAAACATCGATTTTTAGTACAAGATGCCAGATATTCATTATCCACCCCCGGTGATTCTCATGTTTTCCTCTTATAATTGTCCTGCCGACAGTAGAATTAGTTATATTCTTCGCACGTAAAATCGCCAGTTCATTGGCGGCCTCTATTGCACATATCGTTAACAAAACTGCTGCGCTCTTTTTTTACGACAACAAATTCCCTACAATCCAGCCCAATGTATGCCAATAAATTATGGGGATCTCATGGGCACGACCAAACACAGTAAACTGCTTATTCTTGGTTCTGGACCTGCGGGATATACCGCTGCAGTCTACGCCGCGCGCGCAAACCTGCAGCCGGTACTGATTACCGGCATGGAAAAAGGCGGTCAGCTGACCACCACCACGGAAGTGGAAAACTGGCCGGGCGATCCCAACGATCTGACCGGGCCGCTGCTGATGGAACGTATGCACGAACATGCGACGAAATTTGATACCGAAATTATTTTCGACCATATCAATAGCGTCGATCTGCAAAACCGTCCTTTCCGCCTGGTCGGCGACAGCGGCGAGTACACCTGTGACGCGCTGATTATCGCCACCGGCGCTTCAGCACGCTATCTGGGGCTACCGTCAGAAGAAGCGTTCAAAGGACGCGGCGTATCCGCCTGCGCAACCTGCGACGGATTCTTCTATCGCAACCAGAAAGTGGCCGTCATTGGCGGCGGCAATACCGCGGTGGAAGAAGCCCTGTACCTCTCTAACATCGCGTCCGAAGTCCACCTGATTCACCGCCGTGATACCTTCCGCGCGGAAAAAATCCTGATTAATCGTCTGATGGATAAAGTGGCCAACGGTAATATCGTGCTGCATACCCATCGCACGCTGGAAGAAGTGACGGGCGACCAGATGGGCGTCAGCGGTCTGCGTCTGCGTGATACGCAGAATGCCGACAATGTCGAGTCTCTGGAGGTCGCGGGTCTGTTTGTCGCGATTGGCCACAGCCCCAACACGGCCATTTTCGAAGGCCAGCTGGCGCTGGAAAACGGCTATATCAAAGTGCAGTCCGGGATCCACGGCAATGCCACCCAGACCAGCATTCCGGGCGTATTCGCCGCGGGTGATGTGATGGACCATATCTATCGCCAGGCCATCACCTCTGCCGGTACCGGCTGTATGGCGGCGCTGGATGCTGAACGTTATCTTGATGGTTTAGCTGACGCGTGCAAATAATCTTTACAAGTCAGTAACAAAGGTAAAGAAGGCGACGAAAAGTCGCCTTTATTTTTTCCTCGTTGTAACATTGCGTGGCCTAAAAACCTCATAACTACACCTGCTAAGTGCGCAATGAATAAAACCCGTCAACAAGAGTTAACACGCTGGTTAAAAGAGCAAAGCATTCTCTCCCGTCGCTGGTTGATGATTTCCCGCGCGCTGGGCGTCATTAGCGGCCTGCTGATCGTCGGTCAGGCCTGGCTGCTGGCGCGGATCCTTCATCGCATGATTATGGAGAGTATTCCGGCGACGGCGCTGGTATTGCCGTTTATCGTCCTGGTGCTGATTTTTGTTCTGCGTGCCTGGGTGGTATGGCTACGCGAGCGGGTAGGTTTCTATGCCGGGCAGCATATTCGCTATGAAATCCGCCGCCAGGTGCTCGATCGCCTGCAGCAGGCCGGCCCTGCGTGGATTCAGGGGAAACCCGCCGGAAGCTGGGCGACGCTGGTACTTGAACAAATTGACGATATGCACGACTACTACGCGCGTTATCTCCCGCAGATGACCCTCGCCGCCAGCGTCCCGCTGCTGATTGTGATCACCATTTTCCCGATAAACTGGGCGGCGGCGCTGATTCTTCTCGGCACTGCCCCGCTGATCCCGCTGTTTATGGCGCTGGTCGGCATGGGCGCGGCGGAGGCCAATCGCCGCAACTTCCTGGCGCTCGCTCGCCTGAGCGGCCACTTTCTCGACCGCCTGCGCGGGATGGAAACGCTGCGCCTCTTTCACCGTGGCGAAGCGGAAACGGACAATATTCGCCATGCTTCCCAGGATTTCCGCCAGCGGACGATGGAAGTGTTGCGCCTCGCCTTTCTCTCCTCCGGCGTACTGGAGTTTTTCACCTCGCTCTCCATTGCTCTGGTCGCGGTTTACTTCGGTTTCTCCTATCTCGGCGAGCTCAACTTTGGCCACTATGGCGTGGGCGTCACCCTGATGTCAGGTTTCCTGGCCCTGATCCTGGCGCCGGAATTTTTCCAGCCGCTGCGTGATTTAGGCACCTTTTACCATGCCAAAGCTCAGGCCATCGGTGCTGCGGATAGTCTGAAAACGTTTATGGAAAAGCCGCTGGCGCAGGAAACTCGCGGCGAGAAGATCCTCAGCGACAACGAATTGATTAGTCTCGAAGCGCGCGATGCGATTATCAAATCGCCGGAAGGCAAAGTCCTGGCGGGGCCGCTGAACTTTACGCTCCCGGCCGGTAAACGCGTCGTGCTGGTCGGGCAGAGCGGCTCCGGCAAAAGTTCGCTTTTGAATGCATTGACCGGTTTTCTCCCCTACGACGGCTCGCTGTTGGTCAACGGCGTTGAACTGCGCGATCTTGACGTCAGCCGCTGGCATCGTCTGCTCAGCTGGGTGGGGCAGAACCCGCAGCTACCGGCCGCCACGCTACGCGAAAACGTTCTGCTGGCCTGGCCGGAAGCCAGCGAAGCACAGCTTCAGCTCGCGCTGGATAAGGCCTGGGTGAGCGAATTCATCTCCCAACTGCCGCAAGGGATTAATACGCCGGTCGGCGATCAGGCGGGTCGCCTGTCCGTCGGGCAGGCGCAGCGTATCGCCGTGGCGCGGGCGCTACTGGTACCGTGCCGGCTGTTGTTGTTGGATGAGCCGGCCGCCAGCCTTGATGCGCATAGCGAACAGCGGGTCATGCAGGCGCTCTTTAATGCCTCTTCGCAGCAAACAACGCTGATGGTGACCCACCAGCTGGAAGGTATCGCCGACTGGGATGCCATCTGGGTGATGCAGGATGGTCAGATCGTCGAACAAGGGACCTATAGCCAGTTGGCTATGGCAAACGGGCCTTTTGCCGCCCTGTTGGCCCACCGGCAGGAGGAGATTTAAATGCGCGCACTATTACCTTATCTGGCGTTGTACAAACGGCATATCTGGCTGCTGACTCTCGGCGTGGTACTGGCTATCGTCACCCTGCTGGCCAGTATCGGCCTGCTGACGCTATCAGGCTGGTTTTTATCCGCTTCTGCCGTCGTTGGCGTCGCCGGTATTTACAGTTTCAACTATATGCTGCCGGCAGCCGGCGTTCGCGGGGCGGCGATTATCCGTACCGCCGGTCGCTATTTCGAACGTCTGGTCAGCCATGACGCCACTTTCCGCGTGTTACAGCATCTGCGGGTGTTTACCTTCAGTAAGCTGCTCCCCCTCTCCCCTGCCGGGCTGGCGCGTTTTCGTCAAGGTGAACTCCTCAACCGGGTGGTCGCCGACGTCGACACCCTGGATCATCTCTACCTGCGGGTCATCTCGCCGCTGATCGGCGCACTGGTTGTCATTGTGGTGGTCACCGCAGGCTTAAGCATTCTCGATGTCACGCTGGCGCTGACGCTAGGCGGTATAATGCTGGTGACCCTGCTGGTCCTGCCGCCGCTGTTTTATCGCGCCGGGAAACCCGCCGGTGAGAGCATCACGCAAATGCGCGGGCAGTACCGGCAACAGCTAACCGCCTGGCTGCAAGGACAGGCTGAACTGATGCTGTTCAGCGCCAGCGACCGCTACCGCAAGCAGCTGGAGAAAACCGAGCAGCGCTGGCAGGATGCCCAGCGTCGTCAGGCAGAGCTGACTGCGCTGTCGCAGGCGCTGATGCTGCTGATTGGTGGTGTTGCCGTGGTTGCTATGCTGTGGCTCACCTCTGCTGGCGTAGGCGGCAACAGCCAGCCCGGCGCGCTGATCGCCCTTTTTGTCTTCTGCGCGCTGGCGGCATTTGAAGCGCTGGCGCCGGTTACCGGCGCCTTTCAGCATCTCGGACAGGTCATTGCTTCCGCCCGCCGAATTACGCAGATTACCGGGCAACAGCCGGAGGTCACTTTCGCCGCCGGCGAGGGGCAAGCGTTCGGGCAGGTCTCATTGACGTTGAACCAGGTCACCTTCAGCTATCCGCAGCAGCCTTCTCCGGCGCTGGAAAATATCTCATTGCAGGTCGGCGCAGGAGAGCATATTGCCATTCTTGGCCGCACCGGCTGCGGTAAATCTACGCTGCTGCAGCTTCTGACCCGCGCCTGGGATCCGGCGAATGGCGAGATTTTACTCAACGACCAGCCGTTAACTCACCTCAACGAAGCCACTTTGCGTCAGGCGATGAGCGTCGTCCCCCAACGTGTGCATCTGTTCAGCGCCACGCTGCGCGATAACCTGTCGCTGGCCGCCCCCGGCGCCAGCGATATCCAGCTGATGAAAGCCCTGGAACGTGTCGGGCTGGAAAAATTACTGGAAGATAGCGGTCTCAACGCCTGGCTGGGCGAAGGCGGCCGCCAGCTTTCCGGCGGTGAACTGCGCAGACTGGCCATTGCCCGTGCGCTGCTGCACGATGCGCCGCTGATGTTACTCGATGAGCCGACCGAAGGCCTTGATGCGACGACAGAGAGCCAGATCCTCGATTTACTGGCTGAAGTGATGCGCGAAAAAACCGTGCTGATGGTGACTCACCGCCTGCGCGGACTGGCGCGGTTTAATCGGATAATTGTCATGGACAACGGCAAGATTATTGAGCAAGGTAGTCACGCGGAACTGCTGGCTGAACAGGGGCGTTACTACCAGTTTAAGCAGCGTCTGTAGTCCGGCTGTTTCACGCCGTTTTGCGTATATACTCAATGAGTTTCAGGCGTGCTGAAAAGAGCGGTCCGCTGCGTCCTGGCTTTGCCAGCATGGCGACGGACCGTCCGCTTGAATAACAGCGAATATATTGAACAATTGCCTGGTGCGTATTGAGGTTAAAATGCGTCTGGTTCAGCTCTCCCGTCAGTCCATTGCCTTCCCTTCCCCGGAGGGAGCGTTACGCGAACCCAATGGCCTGCTGGCGCTCGGCGGCGATCTCAGTCCGTCGCGTCTGCTTATGGCCTATCAGCACGGAATTTTTCCCTGGTTTTCTCCTGGCGATCCGATTTTATGGTGGTCCCCCGATCCGCGGGCGGTGTTGTGGCCCGGGCAGTTCCATCTCAGCCGCAGCATGAAGCGTTTTCATCAGCGATCGCCCTATCACGTCACGCTGAACCACGCGTTTGGTCAGGTGATTGAAGGTTGTGCCGACAATCGCGATGAAGGGACATGGATCACCTCCAGCATCGTCAAGGCCTATCACCAGCTGCATGAGCTTGGCCATGCGCACTCGATTGAAGTGTGGCAAGGCGAGACCCTGGTGGGAGGAATGTATGGCGTAGCGCAAGGCGCACTGTTTTGCGGCGAGTCCATGTTCAGCCGCGCGGAAAATGCGTCGAAAACGGCCTTGCTGATATTCTGCCAGGCGTTTATCCGCGACGGCGGGAAATTAATAGATTGCCAGGTTCTGAATAAGCACACGGCATCGCTGGGCGCCGTCGAAATCCCCCGCCGCGATTATCTTGATGCGCTGTCGGTATTGCGCACCCGTCGCCTGCCGGAAAGATTCTGGGTGCCCAGGGTGCTATTTACCGGCAATGTGTAAATGTTTTCAGCACATTTTTTACCGTGATGGTATAATTGCGCAGTAGAGTAGCTTCTGCCTGTTGCCCCGCCGCCGTTTGGGAATAATAAGAGTCAGATAACGCCCATCGTTCTGTCGCTCCCCTTTACGTTTGCGCCTGTCATGCGGCTTATCCGTGTGAATTCCGGGCAATGCGCCAAAACTACTTCAATGATTTTACCCTTAATAATTTTGGATGCTTCAGGTAGCACCGCAAAGCGCCTGGCTGCGTCAATAACTATGTAACCGAGTGAGCGAAGGCAGCCTGAAAGATAAAGTGCACAAACGTAAACCTTTACTTACTCGCTGAACTTCGGCATTATCTTGCCGGTTCAAAACTACGGTAGTGATACCCCAGAGGACTAGATGGCCAAAGAAGACAATATTGAAATGCAGGGCACCGTACTTGACACGTTGCCTAACACAATGTTCCGCGTAGAACTGGAAAACGGTCACGTGGTAACTGCGCATATTTCCGGTAAAATGCGTAAAAACTACATCCGCATTCTGACGGGCGACAAAGTGACTGTTGAGCTGACCCCGTACGACCTGAGCAAAGGCCGCATTGTCTTCCGTAGTCGCTGATAGTTTTCCGCCCTCGTGGCGTCAGATGCTGAAGGCCGGGATAATTCCCGGTCTTTTCATATCTGCAGCCGGCTAAAAGCGGCATAAAAAAACCGGCCCGCAGGCCGGTTTTTGCTATCACAGAGCGGCATTAATGTGCCGTTTCTGGTTTGTGCTTCTGCGCGCTCTGGAAGTCATAGGTCAACGCGCCCTTCTCTTTATCCAGCGCAACGGTGACCTGTCCGCCGTCCACCAGTGAACCAAACAGCAGTTCGTTAGCCAGCGGTTTCTTCAGGTTATCCTGAATCACGCGCGCCATCGGACGTGCGCCCATTGCCCGGTCGTAGCCTTTTTCTGCCAGCCAGTCACGCGCTTCCTGGCTCACTTCCAGCGAGACGCCTTTCTGATCCAGTTGAACCTGCAGCTCGACGATAAACTTATCCACCACCTGATGGATCACCGTCGTGGACAGATGATCGAACCAGATAATGTTGTCGAGACGGTTGCGGAATTCCGGGGTAAAGATCTTCTTGATCTCATCCATCGCATCCGGGCTGTTATCCTGCTGGATAAGACCAATCGATTTACGCTCGGTCTCACGCACGCCGGCGTTGGTCGTCATCACCAGCACCACATTGCGGAAGTCCGCCTTGCGGCCGTTATTGTCGGTCAGCGTACCGTTATCCATCACCTGCAGCAGCAGGTTAAAGACGTCCGGATGCGCTTTTTCGATCTCATCAAGCAGCAGTACCGCATGCGGATGTTTAATCACCGCATCGGTCAGCAGCCCGCCCTGATCGAAACCGACGTATCCCGGAGGCGCACCAATTAAGCGGCTGACGGTATGACGTTCCATATATTCGGACATATCAAAACGCAGCAGCTCAATGCCCAGCGCTTTCGCCAGCTGCACGGTGACCTCGGTTTTCCCGACTCCGGTCGGCCCGGCGAAGAGGAAAGACCCGACAGGCTTGTGCTCGTGACCGAGGCCCGCGCGCGCCATCTTGATCGCTTCGGTTAACGCTTCGATCGCTTTGCCCTGGCCAAAGACCAGCATTTTCAGGCGGTCGCCGAGATTTTTCAGCGTATCGCGATCGCTCTGCGAGACGCTCTTCTCAGGAATACGGGCGATACGCGCCACCACGGACTCGATATCGGCGACATTGACGGTTTTCTTCCGTTTGCTGGCCGGCATTAACCGCGCCCGCGCCCCGGCTTCATCAATGACGTCAATGGCCTTATCCGGCAGATGGCGATCGTTAATGTATTTCACCGCCAGCTCCACCGCCGCACGCACCGCTTTCGCGGTATAGCGCACATCGTGGTGCGCTTCGTACTTCGGCTTCAGGCCGTTGATAATCTGCACCGTCTCTTCCACGGAAGGTTCGGTAATATCTATCTTCTGGAAGCGACGAGCCAGCGCCCGGTCTTTTTCGAAGATATTGCTGAATTCCTGGTAGGTTGTGGAACCCATCACCCGAATCTTACCGCTGGAGAGCAGCGGTTTAATCAGATTAGCGGCATCGACCTGGCCGCCTGACGCCGCGCCCGCACCGATAATGGTGTGGATTTCATCAATAAACAGAATACTGTTGGTATCCTGCTCAAGCTGTTTAAGCAGCGCTTTGAAGCGTTTTTCAAAATCACCGCGATATTTTGTGCCCGCCAGCAGGGAGCCAATATCCAGCGAGTAGATGGTGCAATCGGCCATGATTTCCGGCACGTCGCCCTGAACGATCCGCCAGGCCAGGCCCTCGGCGATCGCGGTCTTACCCACGCCGGACTCCCCCACCAGCAGCGGGTTATTTTTACGGCGGCGGCACAGCACCTGAATCGCGCGCTCCAGCTCTTTGTCGCGGCCGATCAGCGGATCGATCCCGCCGACGCGAGCAAGCTGATTAAGATTGGTGGTGAAGTTTTCCATACGATCCTCCCCGCCTGCTTGCTCTTCATTGCTGGGCTGGCTTCCGCTGTTATCGGAAGACTGGCTCGGCTCGTCTTTGCGTGTACCGTGAGAGATGAAGTTGACGACGTCAAGACGGCTCACTTCATGTTTACGCAGCAGATAGGCCGCCTGTGACTCCTGCTCGCTGAAAATCGCGACCAGAACGTTAGCGCCGGTGACTTCGCTGCGGCCAGAGGATTGTACATGGAAGACGGCACGCTGCAGCACGCGCTGAAAACTCAGCGTAGGCTGGGTGTCACGCTCTTCTTCCGTGGCGGGCAGAACGGGTGTGGTCTGTTCGATGAAGGCTTCAAGTTCCTGACGCAGCGCCACCAGGTCCACGGAACACGCTTCAAGCGCCTCGCGGGCCGAGGGGTTGCTGAGCAGCGCCAGCAGCAAGTGCTCGACGGTCATGAACTCATGACGGTGCTCGCGCGCTCTGGCGAAAGCCATGTTTAAACTGAGTTCCAGTTCTTGATTGAGCATAGGCACCTCCCCCAATTTTCACGCCTGTCTTCAGGCTTTCTCTAGCGTACACAGCAATGGATGCTCGTTCTCCTTCGCGTATTCATTCACCATCGCGACTTTGGTCTCCGCCACTTCTGCGGTAAATACACCACAAATCGCTTTACCTTGATAGTGAACCGTCAGCATCAGTTGCGTTGCACGTTCTACATCATAAGAAAAGAATTTTTGTAACACGTCAATAACAAACTCCATTGGAGTGTAGTCATCATTGAGCAATATCACTTTATACATAGATGGTGGTTTAAGCTCATTACGAACTTCGTCTTCTACCAGCTGATCGAAGTCCAGCCAATCTCTCTTACTCATCGTCAGTATTCATCATCGGTTGCTGTTGCCAACAGGCGGCGGCCTGTCGATGACCAGAGGCTATGCACATCGCAAATCTACAATAGATCATAGATAACTATCATCTATTACTTCCATCCGCGATGTCTGTCACATTCCCCGGCAATAGCGTTAACTGCTTCAAATTTTGACGCATTTTTCGCCTCCCACTACCGTCAATTGCTTGACGCATTTCCTTATTTCTCTAAATTGTACTAGCGAGAGTTGGCGAGCATTTGAACAACTCGTCACTCCACCACCGGTTCATTCCATCTTACTAATAAAGATTTACGAAGGATGTCGAAGTATGGAAATGGGTACTGTTAAGTGGTTCAACAATGCCAAAGGGTTCGGCTTTATTTGCCCTGAGGGCGGCGGCGAAGACATTTTCGCCCATTACTCCACCATCCAGATGGATGGTTACAGAACGCTAAAAGCCGGACAAGCCGTTCGGTTTGATGTTCACCAGGGGCCGAAAGGCAATCACGCCAGTGTGATTGTTCCTGTGGAAGCAGAAGCGGCTGCATAACTCTTTTGCTTCATTGTGTACATCCTGCCAGTAAAATGCCAGTCCTTCTGACTGGCATTTTTTTGTTTCTACTCGCGGGCCAGCGCATCCACCGGATCGAGGCGCGCGGCATTTCGCGCCGGCAGCCACCCGAACAGCACGCCGGTTAGCGTCGAGCACAAAAACGCCGTCAGCAGCGCCAGCGGAGAAAAACCGATCTCCCAGCCGGGTAAAAACAGCTGCAGAACCACCGCGATCATCAGCGATAACGTCACGCCCAGCGCGCCACCGACCAGACAGACTAAAACAGCCTCAATCAGAAACTGCTGCAGTACGTCGCTGGCCCGCGCCCCGACCGCCATCCGAATCCCGATTTCACGCGTTCGTTCGGTCACCGACACCAGCATGATATTCATGACCCCGATACCGCCCACCACCAGCGCAATCACCGCGACCAGAGTCAGAAACAGCTGTAATGTATGTGTGGTCCGTTCCGCCGTTTTCAAGATGCTGTCCATATTCCAGGTAAAAACATCTTTTTTGCCATGGCGCAGCTCAAGTAAACGCAACAGCTGCTGTTCGGCGGCGGCGCTGTCATACCCTTCCCTTACGCGAACGGTAATCGAATTGAGCCACGATTGCCCCATCACTCTCCCGGCCATAGTGGTGTACGGCAGCCAGACGCGCAGGATTTTACTGCTGCCGAACATCGACTGCTTCTCATCCGCGACGCCGACGATGGTCGCCGGCATATTGCCGACGAGGATTATCTCCCCGACAACCCGCGTTTTGTGCGGAAACAGCTGGCGACGCGTATTGCTATCCAGCACCACCACCTGCGCCCGACTGTTGAGCTGCAGCTCGTTAAACGTATTGCCTTCGCTAAAGGTCATGCCGTAGACATTAAAATACTGTGGCCCGACCCCTTCCGCGCTGGCGGCAACATCGATGTTGTCGGCACGCAGGCGCAGGCTTTTTGACACCGCGGGCGTCGCCGAACTCACCCAGGGCTGCTTTTGAATGGCCAGCAGATCGTCATATTTCAGCGCCTGCTGATAGCGGGGGTCGTCATCGCCAAAATCTTTACCGGGATAAACATCGATGGTGTTGGTGCCAATTGCGCGAATATCCGCCAGCACCATCTGTTTGGCCGCATCGCCCACTACCACGATCGACACCACCGATGCGATACCAATAATGATGCCGAGCATGGTCAACAGGGTGCGCATTTTATTGGCCGCCATCGCCCGCCAGGCCATGACCAGCGCTTCACGAAAGCCGCTGGTAAACTGGCGCCATGCGGAAGGCTCTTCACCGCCCAACGGCCGGGCTACCCCGCCGCCGGTCAGACTTTTCGCCGGCGGGTTACGCACAATTTCCCCATCGTGGATCTCAATGATCCGCTCGGCCTGTGCCGCCACCTGCGGATCATGAGTGACGATAATCACCGTATGCCCCTGCGATTTCAGCTGATGCAGGATAGCCATGACCTCTTCACCCGAGCGGCTGTCCAGGGCGCCGGTCGGCTCATCGGCCAGAATCACCTCCCCGCCGTTCATCAGCGCGCGGGCGATACTGACCCGCTGCTGCTGGCCGCCGGAGAGCTGCGAAGGCTGATATTCCGCCCGCTCTCCCAGACCAAGCCGTACCAGCAAATCATGCGCCCGGGCCAGGCGTTCTCGTCGCTCGGCCCCGGCATACACCGCCGGGACTTCAACGTTCTGCGCTGCCGTCAGGTGCGAAAGCAGATGGTAACGCTGGAAAATAAAACCAAAATGTTCCCGTCGCAGGCGGGCCAGCGCATCACCGCTGAGTGAGGAGACATCGGTTCCGGCAACGCGGTAGCTGCCGCTGGTCGGTTTATCGAGACAGCCGAGAATATTCATCAGCGTCGATTTTCCTGAACCCGATGCCCCGACAATCGCCACCATTTCACCAGCGGCAATGCTCAGCGTCACGCCCTTGAGCACCTCAACACTGCCGTCACCGGAGAGGTAGCTGCGGCGGATATCACGCAGTTCGAGCAACGCCGTCATTTTGCCGTCCCGGAACGACTTTCGCCGACGATCACCTCATCGCCTTCTTCCAGCCCTTTCACCACCGCCACATCGGTATCGTTGCGCGCGCCGATAGTCACTTCGCGCTCTTTCACCTCGCCGGTGCGCAGCAGACGAACGTGGTAACGGTTATCGCCGATGGCATCGCCCAGCGCGCTGAGCGGGATGGTGATGACATTTTTTACTTCCGCCATCTGGATATGCACCTGGGCCGTCATCTCCAGGCGCAGGATCCCCTGCGGATTCGGCACTTCAAAGCGGGCATAATAGAAAATGGCGTCGTTGACTTTTTCCGGGGTGGGTAAAATATCCTTCAAGCTCCCCTCGTAGCGGGTCAGCGGGTCGCCGAGTACGGTAAACCAGGCTTTTTGCCCCGGACGAAGGTGAATCACGTCCGCCTCAGATACCTGAGCTTTGACCAGCATCGTACTGAGATCGGCCAGGGTCAGAATATTGGGTGCCTGCTGGGCGGCAATCACCGTTTGCCCCTGCAGGGTGGTAATTTGCGTCACTTCACCGGACATCGGTGCCAGGATCCGCGTGTAGTCGAGGTTGGTTTTTGCGGTATCCAGCGTCGCCTGATTACGCTTTATCTGCGCCTCGATGGTGCCGATCTGCGCCTCTTTCACCGCCAAATCCGTAGCCGCCGTATCCAGCTCCTGGCGGGAAACCAGCTGACGTTGGGCCAGCTGCTGCTGGCGAGCCAGGGTGACCGCGGCAAGCTGGCGTTCAGCGCGAGCCTGATTCAGCTGGGCGCGCAGTTCCATCAGCGTCGCGTCGACTTCTTTGATCTGGTTTTGCGCCTGCTCGGGGTCAATCACCCCCAGCAGCTGATCTTTCTGAACCTTGTCGCCAATATTCACGCGCAGCGTTTTTAACTGGCCGCTCACCTGCGCCCCGACATCGACTTTGCGCAGCGCGTCCAGTTTGCCGGTGGCCAGCACGCTCTGCTGTAAATCGCCTTTACGCACCACTAATGTCTGATACTGCGGCAGCGGCGCATTGAGTATCCGCCATCCCCAGAAGGCCAGCGCCAGCACGACAACGACCAGCAGCCACCAGACTTTCCTGCGTTTTCCATTGAGCTTCATAAAAATTCCTGATGTTTTAACTCGCAGAGCCAGGGGGTGATTCTATCCGCAGAGGGTAAAAACATAACGCTAAATTTGAATCATTCTTATTGTCACCACACTTAGTCCGCGCGACCGCGCGCCAGCCACAGCACGCGGGAGAACATTTTCTTCAACAGCGTCGGCACCGACTCCACGCCGCGGCGCCCGGCCTCCATCGCCACCTCAATGGCCAGATCCGGTTTTGACGAGCGGTGAATCGCCTTGGTAATCACCCGTCGCATATTCATCGGCACATTCGCCGGTAGCTGCGCCACCCGATGATAAACATCGTTAAAGCCCTGGCGATACATAAAGTGTTCCATGTCCAGCGCCGGAAGCGTGGTCAGGTGATCGCGTTCAAGATCGCGGTCATCATTGAGCAGGCTACGAACCGTCGCCGCATATTTTTTCCCCGCCTCATCGCCGTCGACCAGCACGTGCCATTGAATCCCCATCCGACGGGCAAACTTGATCAGCGGCTTCAGGCCCGACTGAGCAAATTCAATGACCTTGACCCCTTCAGCATCAAAATGATGCCCACACTGCCGGGCCAGTTCGTTTATCACCCAGGTCTCAGTCTCCCCTTCAACCAGCAGCCAGCAGCGGGCAAACAGTGAGGAGGAGCGGTTAAACCGAATGTGAAAAGCGATGCGCCGGCTGTCTTCTGCATTCATTCCCCCAGGACCAAGCCGCCAGGCCGACACGCGCGAGGATTCGCGCACCAGTCGGCAGACCTGTTCCACCGGCGTCAACGACAGGAGCTCGCCGGAATTGGTGGTTGTGACGCGCTGCAGCGGCAGCAAATTGAGTAAATGCCAGGCGACCGACAGCATAATTGGATGCAGACGTGTTTCCGGGTCTTCAATCAGCAGCAGAGGCCGCGCATCGCGGTCGAGCCTCACCGTCCCTTTTGCCTGTAGCAGGGTTGAAAACAGACCAAGCAGGATCACCCGATGGCTGCGGCCGCCGGGCTTATCAATCATCCGGTTGATAATATCCAGGTAGCGCCAGCTGCGCTGTTCGTCATGCGAGTGGCGACGCATCAGGCGGTGACGAGATTGCGCGCTACTCTGCTCGGCAAAATAGTGTTCCAGCAGCTGCACCATAGCCGATAGCCCCTGGCGTATCTGACTATCGGTTAAATTTTGCGGGTGACTCACCAGCTCGCGGGAGAGAAAATCCAGCTGGCGAGCGGTTATCTCAATCTGCGGCGAGTGCGGAACGGCATCATTATGAATGCGCCGCATAAAGCGCGCATCGCGCAGACGCAGAACCGGCATCAGCCGCACCAGGTGGCGCACCATTTCGTCAATATCGTCCAGCGTTAGCGCCTCGCCTTTACTGTTGATAAAGCTGCGCAGCGTCATGACGCTGTTATCATCGGTCAGTTCGCCTTCCAGGCGATAAAAAATGCGCTGATAGCCATCCTCGCAGGGTACCCAGCAATCGCTCAGCGGACGGAAACGGCGCACCCGATGATGGCCGGGCTCATTCTCGCGGAAGGTCAAGATGATATGCAGATGATGTTCACGTCCCTGGACATCGCCCGGCGGAAACCAGAAATCATCGCGCACGAAGTGATAGAGCTCAAATTCAGGCGAAAGCAGTAGCGTCAGCGCATCCAGCAGACTGGATTTACCCCATGCATTCTCGCCGATCAGAACGTTATTTTGCTCCAGCATCAGCGATAAACGATTGATGCCGCGAAAACCGACGATTTCTACCCGCTCAAGATGCATATCTCCTCCGCTCAGTAACCACTTTCTCCTTCAATAATCAGCAGTATAGCGATACATGTGTAAACATGACACTACCGGCCTAAACGCGGCCTCGCGCCGACGAATGATAATGTCCAGGTTATGATTATTAACCGTGCTATTTATTTTGGAAATAATTCATCCGCTAAAGTGGTTATTTTTATTATTTTTGTTCTACACTTTTGTGCAATCACCAATGGTGCAAGGATTAAGATCACATTGCCCTAAATCAAATTAGATCTAGTTATTTAGCTAGCCGCAGGATGACGATCGTCCATAAAATAGCGTCGCTTTATTTTTATCGTTATCCTTTACGTCGATAAATAAAGATCGGCACAAAAGTCTGTGCCCGTTAACATTATTCTTTTGAGGTGGTTATGTTCAGAAAATTAGCAGCGGAATGCTTTGGTACATTCTGGCTCGTGTTTGGTGGCTGCGGTAGCGCAGTACTTGCCGCAGCCTTCCCGGAACTGGGAATTGGGTTTGCCGGGGTGGCTTTAGCCTTCGGTTTAACTGTATTAACCATGGCATTTGCCGTCGGTCATATTTCCGGCGGGCACTTCAACCCGGCGGTGACTTTAGGTCTGTGGGCCGGCGGTCGTTTCCCGGCGAAGGACGTTATTGGCTATATTATCGCCCAGGTTGTTGGCGGTATTATTGCCGCTGCCGTTCTGTATGTAGTTGCCAGCGGTAAAGCAGGCTTTGATGCCGCAGCCAGCGGCTTTGCTTCCAACGGCTTCGGGGAACACTCGCCGGGCGGGTACTCCATGCTCTCCGCCATTGTGATTGAAATTGTCCTGACCTGCGGCTTCCTGCTGGTGATTCATGGCGCAACGGATAAAAACGCACCGGCCGGTTTTGCGCCGATTGCGATTGGCCTGGCGCTGACCTTAATTCACCTGATCAGCATCCCGGTCACCAATACCTCTGTTAACCCGGCACGAAGCACCGCCGTGGCGATTTTCCAGGGGGGTTGGGCGCTGCAGCAGCTGTGGTTATTCTGGGTGATGCCTGTTATCGGCGGTATCCTCGGCGGCGTGCTGTATCGTACTCTGCTGGAAAAACGCGATTAATCGTTTATCTGGTTTCACGCAAGGCCTGGCAATGCCGGGCCTTTCTTTTCAGGCACAGCTTTACTCGGTTCTCTGATTTGGGTAGTGTCAGTGGCGCTCACCTCATTCTGCAAGGACCAGATCGTTCATGTTTTCGGGATTATTAATCATTCTGCTGCCATTGGTTGCCGGCTACCTTATTCCTCTGCGTCACCCTTCAGCACTAAAACTTATTGCGCGACTGTTGAGCTGGATTGTCTACGTGATCCTCTTTTTCATGGGGATTAGTCTCGCCTTCCTCGACAATCTCTCCAGCAACCTGCTGTCCATTCTTCATTATGCTGTGGTCAGCGTGATTGTTATTCTGCTGTGTAATATTGGCGCATTAATGTGGCTCGAGCAGAAAATGCCGTGGCGCCACCAGCACCGGCAGGAGAAATTACCTTCGCGCGTCGCAATGGCCATGGAATCCCTGCAGCTGTGCGGCGTGGTGCTTATTGGTTTCCTGATTGGTCTGAGCGGTTTGTCATTTTTACAGCATGCCACCGAGGCGAGCGAATATACGCTGATCTTCCTGCTGTTCCTGATTGGTATTCAGCTGCGGAATAACGGAATGACCTTACGGCAAATAGTCCTTAATCGTCGCGGCATGATTGTGGCGGTGGTCGTCACGGCGAGTTCATTAGTCGGCGGCGTGATTAACGCCTTTATTCTCGACCTGCCGCTGAAGACCGGTCTGGCCATGGCCTCCGGGTTCGGCTGGTATTCGCTCTCCGGGATCCTGATGACGGAATCCTTTGGGCCGGTCATCGGCAGCGCCGCATTCTTCAACGACCTTTCCCGCGAGCTGCTGGCCATCATGTTGATCCCGGGCCTGGTTCGCCGCAGTCGTTCCACGGCATTAGGGCTATGCGGCGCCACCTCAATGGACTTTACTCTGCCGGTTTTACAGCGTTCCGGCGGCGTCGAGATTGTCCCTGCCGCTATCGTCCACGGTTTTGTTCTGAGCCTGCTGGTGCCAGTGCTGATCGCCCTCTTCTCGGCCTGAGGCACTTAGCGCCCGCACTCTGCCTCCGGCGACGATATTCGCCGCGTCCCGGGGGCGCATCGTCCTGGTCTCGATCTGTACCTCCGTGGCGGTAGCCCGCCGCGGCCAAATTTGCGCTAAATCAATCTCCCTTTAAATTGTATCAGAAATACCTTTTCTCCCTTCTTTTACCGGCATAACCTTAAACATGTATATCAAATATAACTTTAAAAAAGGTGTGACCATGTTTTGTGTGCAATGTGAACAAACCATCCGTACCCCGGCAGGGAACGGCTGCTCTTACGCGCAGGGTATGTGCGGTAAAACGGCCGAAACGTCCGATCTCCAGGATCTGCTGATTGCTTCCCTACAAGGTCTGTCTGCATGGGCGGTAAAGGCCCGTGACTATGGCATCATCAATCATGATGTTGATAATTTTGCCCCGCGCGCATTTTTCTCCACGTTGACCAACGTTAACTTCGACTCCCCGCGGATTGTTGGCTACGCGCGTGAAGCGATTGCTATGCGCGACGCGCTGAAAGCGCAGTGCCTGAGCGTTGATGCGACCGCCAGCGTCGATAACCCGATGGCCAATCTGCAGCTGGTGAGCGACGATCTCGGCGACCTGCAGCGCCAGGCGGCGGACTTTACCCCCAACAAAGACAAAGCGGCTATTGGCGAGAACATTCTCGGCCTGCGTCTGCTCTGTCTGTACGGCCTGAAAGGTGCAGCGGCCTATATGGAGCACGCGCACGTTCTCGGTCAGTATGACAATGACATCTATGCGCAGTACCACAAAATCATGGCCTGGTTAGGCACCTGGCCCGCCGATCTGAACGCGCTGCTGGAGTGCTCGATGGAAATCGGCCAGATGAACTTCAAAGTGATGAGCATTCTGGATGCCGGTGAAACCACTAAATATGGCCACCCGACCCCGACTCAGGTCAACGTCAAAGCGACCGAAGGCAAGTGCATCCTGATCTCCGGCCACGACCTGAAAGATCTCTACAATCTGCTGCAACAAACCGAAGGCACCGGCGTCAACGTCTATACCCACGGTGAAATGCTGCCGGCGCACGGCTATCCGGAACTGCGTAAATTCAAACATCTGATCGGTAACTACGGCAGCGGCTGGCAAAATCAGCAGGTAGAGTTTGCCCGCTTCCCAGGTCCTATCGTGATGACCTCGAACTGCATTATCGACCCGACCGTTGGCGCCTATGATGACCGTATCTGGACCCGCAGCATTGTCGGCTGGCCGGGCGTCAATCACCTCGAGGGGGATGATTTTGCTCCGGTTATCGCTCAGGCACAGCAGATGGCGGGCTTCCCGTACAGCGAAATTCCGCACCTGATCACCGTCGGCTTCGGTCGCCAGACGCTGTTGGGCGCCGCGGATACCCTTATCGACCTGGTCAGCCGTGAAAAACTGCGCCATATCTTCCTGGTCGGCGGCTGCGACGGTGCGCGCGGCGAACGTAACTACTTCACCGATTTCGCCACCAGCGTCCCGGATGATTGCCTGATCCTGACCCTGGCCTGCGGTAAATACCGCTTTAACAAACTGGACTTCGGCGATATCGAAGGCCTGCCGCGTCTGGTCGATGCCGGTCAGTGCAACGACGCCTACTCGGCGATTATTCTGGCGGTCACCCTGGCGGAGAAACTGGGCTGCGGCGTCAACGATCTCCCGCTCTCTCTGGTGCTCTCCTGGTTTGAGCAAAAAGCGATTGTTATTCTGCTGACCCTGCTTTCGCTGGGGGTGAAGAACATCGTGACCGGCCCGACCGCGCCAGGCTTCTTCACGCCGGACCTGCTGGCAATTCTCAATGAGAAGTTCGGTCTACGTTCAGTGACCACCGTCGAAGAAGATATGCAGCAGCTGCTGAGCGCGTAAGGAGTAAGAGAATGACCATGCCAACCCATCAGTGCCCGTGGCGGATGCAGGTTCATCACATCCATCAGGAAACGCCGGATGTCTGGACGATTTCGTTGCTCTGCCACGACTATTATCCGTACCGTGCCGGGCAGTACGCGCTGGTAAGCGTACGCAATTCGGCAGAGACGCTGCGCGCTTACACCCTTTCGTCGACGCCGGGGGTCAGCGAATATATTACGCTGACCGTTCGCCGGATTGACGAGGGAGCCGGCTCACAGTGGCTGACCCGTGAGCTCAAACGCGGGGATTATCTCTGGCTGTCCGACGCGATGGGTGAGTTCACCTGTGAAGATAAGGCGGAAGACAAGTTTCTGATGCTGGCCGCCGGCTGCGGCGTTACGCCGATTATGTCGATGCGCCGCTGGTTGGCAAAATATCGTCCGCAGGCCGATGTGCAGGTGATTTACAATATTCGCTCGCCTCAGGATGTGATTTTCGCCGATGAGTGGCGGCAGTACCCGGTGACGCTGGTGGCGGAAAATAACGCCACTCACGGTTTTGTCGCCGGGCGTCTGACCACGGAGTTACTGAAAAGCGTGCCGGACCTCGCAACCCGTACGGTAATGACCTGCGGACCTGCGCCCTATATGGATTGGGTGGAGCAGGAAGTGACCGCCCTTGGCGTGACGCGCTTCTTTAAAGAGAAGTTCTTTACGCCGGTTGCGCAAGCGGCCACCGACGGACTGAAGTTCACCAAACTGCAGCCGGCGAAGGCGTTTTATGCGCCGGTCGGTACTACGCTGCTGGAGGCGCTGGAAAGCAACCAGGTGCCGGTGACCGTCGCCTGTCGCGCGGGTGTATGCGGCTGCTGCAAGACCAAAGTGGTTTCCGGCGATTACACGGTCAGCAGCACCATGACGCTGACCGATGCAGAAATCGCTGACGGCTACGTACTGGCCTGCTCCTGCCATCCGCAGGGGGATCTGGTTCTCGCCTGATCGTAGAGGTACCCGACCTACGAGAGCAGCGGTCGTTTTGTAGGTCGGGTAAACACCGAGCCCCCGACAAAAATGCCCGGTGGCGCTAACGCTGACCGGGCCTGTGAGAGTCGCGGTAGGCCGGATAAGCGCAGCGCCATCCGGCCGTTCTTCACCGCCAGACCGAATTTCCCGCCACCGAGAAACGCCCCGCCCCAAGACAGGCAATCGCCAGCGCGCCAGTAAAGAAATAGACCAGGCTCTCAATTGCCCAGGCCCCGGTTTTATCCAGCGACCCGGTTTCGCCCATTCCCACCATCAGCCACGCCACGATCATCGTAAACGCCAGCACCAGCGCCGCCGGGCGGGTAAGGATCCCCAGAATCAGCAGACAAGGCGCAACCACCTCCCCCACCAGCACGCCATACGCGATAAAACCGGGCAATCCTTTGGCCACCAGCATGCCGCTAATGCCGTCCACGCCGGCAAAAAGCTTATGCAACCCGTGAAACAGCATCAGCCCACCCACCGCAAGTCGTAACAAGAGTTTGCCGACATCATCATGCGATAACATTTTATTAACAGCACTTAACAGCGATTTAACCATTTGAAATGATTCCTGTTTACCGTCTGGTGTGTCGACAGAATATGCGGGATTTGCGAACAATAAACCAGCGGAAAATGAGGGGAACGGGCGGGCGGAACGGTCAGTTTCATCTAAGCTTGTAAGCGTTATCACAAAAAGGAGATGGAGAACCATGAAGCAAACTGTGGCGGCATACATAGCAAAAACTCTTGAACAGGCCGGCGTAAAACGCATTTGGGGCGTCACCGGCGATTCCCTCAACGGACTGAGCGATAGCCTGAACCGGATGGGCACCATTGCCTGGATGCCCACCCGACATGAAGAGGTCGCCGCCTTTGCGGCAGGCGCCGAAGCGCAGTTAACCGGTGAACTGGCGGTTTGCGCAGGTTCGTGCGGCCCGGGTAACCTCCATCTGATCAACGGCCTTTTTGACTGCCATCGCAACCACGTTCCGGTGGTGGCTATCGCCGCCCATATTCCCTCCAGTGAAATCGGCAGCGGCTATTTCCAGGAAACCCATCCGCAGGAGCTGTTCCGCGAATGCAGCCACTATTGCGAGCTGGTCTCCACGCCAGAGCAAATCCCGCAGGTGCTGGCAATAGCGATGCGCAAAGCGGTGATTAACCGTGGCGTATCGGTGGTGGTGCTGCCCGGCGACGTGGCGCTGAAAGCCGCGCCGGAGAACGCCAGCACGCACTGGTACGCTGCGCCGCTGCCGACGGTTACGCCGCCGGAAGAAGAGATCAAAAAGCTGGCGCAGGTCCTGCGCTATTCCAGTAATATCGCCCTGCTGTGCGGCAGCGGCTGCGCCGGCGCGCACGCCGAGCTGGTCCAGTTTGCCGCCAAATTAAAGGCCCCTGTCGTCCATGCCCTGCGTGGCAAAGAGCACGTTGAGTATGATAATCCCTATGATGTCGGGATGACCGGACTGATTGGTTTCTCCTCGGGTTTCCATACCATGATGAATGCCGATACCCTGGTGCTTCTTGGCACCCAGTTCCCCTACCGGGCCTTCTACCCCACCGACGCCAAAATTATCCAGATTGATATCAACCCCGGCAGCATCGGCGCCCACAGCAAAGTCGATATGGCGCTGGTCGGCGATATTAAATCCACGCTCGCTGCGCTGCTGCCGCATCTGGAAGAGAAAACCGACCGCGCGTTTCTGGATAAAGCCCTTGAGCACTACCGCGAAGCGCGTAAAGGGCTCGATGATCTGGCGAAACCAAGCGACAAAGCCATTCATCCGCAGTATCTGGCGCAACAGATCGGCCAATTTGCCGCCGACGACGCGATTTTCACCTGCGACGTCGGGACGCCAACCGTCTGGGCCGCCCGCTATCTGAAAATGAACGGCAGACGCCGCCTGATCGGGTCGTTTAACCACGGTTCGATGGCTAACGCCATGCCGCAGGCGATTGGCGCCAAGGCGACAGCGCCGGATCGCCAGGTGGTGGCGATGTGCGGCGACGGCGGTTTCAGCATGTTGATGGGCGACTTCCTTTCGCTGGCGCAGATGAAGCTGCCGGTGAAAATTATCATTTTTAACAATAGCGTCCTCGGCTTCGTGGCAATGGAAATGAAAGCCGGAGGCTATCTGACCGACGGCACCGAATTGCACGACACGAATTTCGCCCGCATTGCTGAAGCCTGCGGGATCACCGGGATCCGCGTCGAAAAAGCCAGCGAGGTCGATAGCGCGTTACAGACCGCGTTTAGTACCGATGGCCCGGTACTGGTGGATGTTGTCGTCGCCAAAGAGGAGCTGGCCATTCCGCCGCAGATCAAACTGGAGCAGGCCAAAGGATTTAGTCTGTACATGCTGCGTGCCATTATCAGCGGACGCGGCGATGAGGTAATCGAACTGGCGAAAACCAACTGGCTCAGGTAAAACATTCTTTTAGTTAATACCTGAAATCATGCCTGATGCCGTGATGCGGCGCGCCCGAACATCCCCGACGACAGCACCACGCCTGTCGCCGGGGTCAGAAAAGTCGCGCCCCAGCAACCGCCTGCGGGATGAGCTACCCAGAAGGAAATGCCGTGATAGATTTACGCAGTGATACCGTAACCCGCCCATCCCCCGCCATGCTGGAGGCGATGATGGCCGCCCCGGTCGGAGACGACGTGTATGGTGACGACCCGACGGTAAATGAACTTCAGCGCTACGCCGCACAGCTGGCCGGTAAAGAAGCCGCGCTGTTCCTGCCCACCGGTACCCAGGCTAATCTGGTCGGCCTGCTGAGCCACTGCCAACGCGGCGAAGAGTATATCGTCGGCCAGGGCGCGCATAACTATCTGTATGAAGCGGGCGGAGCGGCAGTGCTGGGTAGCATTCAGCCGCAGCCGATAGACGCCGCCGCCGACGGCACCCTGCCGCTGGATAAAGTTGCCGCGAAGATTAAACCTGACGATATCCACTTTGCCCCAACTCGCCTGCTGAGCCTTGAAAACACCCATAATGGTAAGGTTCTGCCGCGCGACTATCTCAAAGAGGCCTGGCAATTTACCCGCGAGCGCAATCTGGCGCTGCACGTTGACGGCGCGCGTATCTTCAATGCGGTCGTGGAATACGATTGTGAGCTGCGGGATATCGCCCGGTATTGCGATTCTTTTACTATCTGTCTTTCTAAAGGATTGGGCACGCCGGTCGGCTCGCTGCTGGTCGGTAGCCACGAGTACATTCGCCGCGCCACCCGCTGGCGGAAAATGGTCGGCGGCGGCATGCGCCAGGCCGGTATTCTGGCGGCGGCAGGCCTTTATGCCCTGCAAAACAACGTCCAACGGTTAAAAGAGGACCACGACAATGCGGCGTGGATGGCCGGGCAGCTCAGCGCAATTGGCGCCGACGTGACCCGACATGATACCAACATGTTGTTTGTCCGCGTGGGGGAAGAACACGCCGAAGCGCTGGGCGCATTTATGCAGCAGCGCGGCGTGCTGATCAATGCCTCGCCGATCGTGCGCCTGGTGACCCATCTGGATGTCAGTCGCCAGCAGCTTACGGACGTCGTCGGCCACTGGCAGGCATTTTTGCAACGCTAAGGAGAGCGGCGTGGCGCAACGAATTCTGGTGCTCGGCGCCAGCGGCTATATCGGCCAGCATCTGGTGCAGGCATTAAGCGAGCAGGGTTACCCGGTGCTGGCGGCGGCACGCCATGTCGACAGGCTGCAGAAGCTCAATCTCCCGGGCGTAAGCTGCCATCCGCTCGATCTTAACCAGCCGCAGGGGCTTTCCGCCCTGCTGGCGCAGGTGGATACCGTTTATTATCTGGTGCACGGGATGGGTGAAGGCGGCGATTTTATTGCGCACGAACGCCGGGTCGCGGTCAACGTTCGCGATGCCCTGCGCGCTACGCCGGTCCGGCAGCTGATTTTTCTCAGCTCCCTGCAGGCGCCGGAAGCTGAACAATCGGATCATCTGCGCGCCAGGCAAATCACCGCCGACATTCTGCGGGAATCCGCCGTCCCGGTCACCGAACTGCGGGCGGGAATTATCATCGGCGCCGGTTCCGCCGCTTTCGAAGTGATGCGCGATATGGTCTACAACCTGCCGGTCCTGACGCCACCGCGCTGGGTTCGCTCGCGAACGACGCCTGTCGCTCTGGAAAACCTGCTCTATTATCTGGTGCAACTCCTTCACCATCCGACCCGCGTTCATCGCGTACTGGAAGCCGCCGGACCAGAAGTCTTAAGCTACCAGCAGCAGTTCACTCGCTTTATGGCGGTTAGCGGCAAACATCGCCTGTTAATCCCGATCCCCTTTCCCACCCGCTGGATTTCGGTGTGGTTTCTCAACGTGATTACGTCGGTGCCTCCCACTATCGCCCGGGCATTGATTCAGGGATTAAAACACGATCTGATCGCCGACGATCGCGCCCTGCGAGCGCTGATCCCCCAGACGCTGATCTCCTTTGATGAAGCGGTGCGCCGCACGCTAAAAGAGGAAGAGCAGCTCGCCAACTCCAGCGACTGGGGCTATGACGCCCAGGCGTTTGCCCGCTGGCGGCCGGAGTATGGCTACTACCCTAAACAGGCCGGTTGTACGGTCAGCACCCATGCCAGCGCGGCGGCGCTGTGGCAGGTGGTCAATCAAATCGGCGGCAAAGAGGGTTACTTCTTTGGCAATATTCTGTGGCAGATCCGCGGGGCGATGGACCTGCTGGTCGGCCACCGGCTGGCGAAAGGTCGTCCCGATCGCGCCAACCTACAGACCGGGGATACGGTGGACAGCTGGAAGGTCATTATCGTCGAACCGGAAAAGCAGCTAACCTTATTATTCGGCATGAAAGCGCCGGGTCTTGGGCGCCTGAGTTTTACGCTGAGAGATAAAGGCGATCGCCGCGAGCTGGATGTCCGCGCCTGGTGGCATCCTCACGGCATGCCCGGGCTGTTCTATTGGCTGCTGATGATCCCGGCGCATCTGTTTATCTTTCGCGGCATGGCGCGACGCATTGCCCGGCTGGCCGAACAAATCACAGGCAAATAGGCAGTATGTGTGGCATTCTTTCATCATTCTCATTGCATCATGAGGAGAATCACGGAAAAATGCGCACGAAATTCTTTTCTGGGACAGTAGGTTGATATGAAGGTACTGGTTACCGGTGCGACCAGCGGATTAGGCCGCAACGCGGTGGAATATCTGCGCCATCAAGGCATCAGCGTCAGAGCCACCGGGCGTAATGAAGCGATGGGCAAGCTTCTGAGCAAAATGGGCGCCGAGTTTGTGCCTGCTGATTTAACCGAACTGGTTTCTTCGCAGGCCAAAGTGATGCTCGCCGGTATCGATACCCTGTGGCACTGTTCAAGCTTTACCTCTCCCTGGGGTACACAGCAGGCTTTTGATCTCGCTAACGTGCGGGCTACCCGCCGTCTCGGAGAGTGGGCCGTTGCCTGGGGCGTGCGTAATTTCGTTCATATCTCCTCCCCGTCGCTCTATTTCGATTATCACCATCATCGCGATGTGCAGGAAGATTTCCGCCCGCAGCGTTTCGCCAATGAATTTGCCCGCAGCAAGGCGGCCAGCGAAGAGGTCATTCATCTGCTGGCCCAGGCGAACCCCAATACCCGCTTTACCATTCTGCGTCCGCAAAGCCTGTTCGGCGCCCATGACAAAGTGTTTATTCCTCGCCTGGCGCAAATGATGCAGCACTACGGTAGCGTTCTGCTGCCGCGCGGCGGCAGCGCGCTGGTTGATATGACCTATTATGAAAATGCGGTACATGCGATGTGGCTCGCCAGCCAGCCACAGTGCGATCATCTGCCCTCCGGCCGCGCCTGGAATATCACCAACGGCGAACCGCGTACGCTGAACAGCATCGTGCAGAAGCTGATTGATGAACTGGGCATTAAATGCCGGATCCGCTCAGTGCCCTACCCGATGCTGGATATTATCGCCCGCAGTATGGAGCATTTTGGCAATAAGTCCGCCAGGGAACCCGCCTTTACCCACTACGGCGTCTCCAAGCTGAACTTTGATTTTACCCTCGATATCTCCCGCGCTCAGCAAGAGCTGGGTTATCAGCCCGTGGTCACGCTGGATGACGGCATTATTCGCACCGCCGCCTGGCTGAAAGACCACGGCAAATTACACCGCTAGCCTCAGGTTATCCCTGGCCATACTTTTCCAGCAGCGCATCGGCGATGGCCTGGGTTTCAGCATCGGCGACGCCATCCCAGCGCGCCGGGCGGAAGTGCATCTGAAAGACCATAATGACCCGTTTCTGTTGCGCGGAAGTCATCTCCGGGGTGACCTGATAGCCATAGCGAGAGAGCGTATCCAGCAGTTCAGCGCTATCAACCGGTTGATACGATGGCCGACCGTTGAGATAAAACGCCACCCGGCTGGCATCCGGCCACGCGCCAATACCTTGCCCGGCCAGCTGCCGCCATGGGAATAACGGCCCGGGGTCGTCCTTACGCTGCGGGGCAATATCGGCGTGGGCAACCACGTTTTGCGGCGCAATGTGGTAGCGGGCAATAATATCTTTTGCTAACGGAATCAGCGCATTAATCTGCGCCGGACTAAACGGTGTAAAGCTTTTCACCCCCGCGCTCTTCTGCCAGCCGCGGTTCTCCAGTTCAATGCCGATCGAGGTATCGTTAATACGCGTACTGCCGCGCCAGAAGCTAATTCCGGCATGCCAGGCCAAATCGTGTTCCGGCACCAGCTGCCAAATCCGCGGTTTGCCCTGATACAGCGGCGGCTGCTGGGGGATCAGGTAGTGGGAGCTGACCTGATTGTCCGTCAGGGTCGCCAGGGAGACGTCAAAGTCATCGGCGGTATAGTGAATGACTAATACTTTCACTCTCGGGTAGGCTGCCTGCGCCGGATGGCGAGTATCGAGCTGGTAACCGTCGCGGTCAATAATCCCTTTTTCTGCGCTACAACCGGCCAGCAGCAGTAAGAGCGCGATAAGTCCAGAACGTTTCATCGGGAGGCAATCCCCCAACCTACGGTGAGTCGGGCCATCAGTCAGATCCTTATATAAACCACCTTCCGCCAGTGTCGATAGCGGCTTGACTCATGATAAACCATCAACTCAACGCTGTCTGCCGGTACCATTTTTCACATTTCACCGCAGTAATACATAAGGTAAATTTATACTAACCACTGTTTAAAATGAGATTAAGTAAAGTCTTAACGGCCCTTTTGAAAAATGACGACACAAATCATAACCCTGGAGTCATCTTTTCCTTATGAGTTCACAAGTTAAGGATCATAGTTTTGTAGTATTTAGCTTGAAAAAAAAATTCACTTGATTCAATCTGGTGCCGCTCATTGGTTAGTTAAAACAAGGGCATGATGATAGCAAGTTAAACAATGGAGATTAAAAATATGAAATATGCAGCTTTAGTGGCAGGTGCAGCATTGTTTTTAACCGCAAACGCATTCTCTGCGGAAATTTTGTCCAAAGAAGATTTCGCAAAAGTGCAGACCCAGTATCAAAAAGTGGGTACCATTTCCTCTACAGGCCAGACCGCTCCTAGCGATGCGCGTGCAGAGCTGCTGAAAAAAGCTGAAGAAAAAGGTGCTGATGTTGTCGTTCTGTCTTCTGGCAACACCGACAAGAAACTTCATGTTTCTGCCAATATTTATAAGAAAAAATAATTAATCTTTCTTTCTGAAGGGGTAATATCGCCAAATGGCGATATTACCCCTTTTGTATTTATGACAAGGTTTATTTTTAGATAGCATTTATATTTACAGCCCCTACATATCATTATTAAATAGCGCCCCGCGCACGGCCAGCACACTCAAATTCAGAACTACATATTTTAAATCCCGGCGAAATTCTTCTGACACCATGCAGCGAAATGATATTTAAAAACAGAAATTCATTCTGCCGCAGGCGGGTTGGCGATACTTATCGGGCATAAAAACAAGACTAAAATTTACAGCATTGCAGGTGGCAAATGAAAAAGGTCGTATTGATCCTCTCTGGGTTGGTCTGTTCCAGTTTTTCGCACGCGAGTGCGCTCTATTTTTATGAAATCGGTACGGAAGATGTCGGTCTGGCGGGAGCCGGTCAGGCGGCGCGGGCGCAGGATGCCTCCACTATCGTCACCAACCCTGCGGGAATGACCCGCCTGCCGGATCACATGTTTACCGGGGGAATGCAGGTCATGGGCGGCGATATCTCTTATCAGTTAAACGATGAAAACGGTCGAAGCAGTCCGGGAAACGTGATGAATTTGTTTCCTGGCGCCAGCGGTTTCTATGCGCAAAAAATCGATGATGATCTCTATGCCGGCCTGGGTTTATACGGTAATTACGGCTCAGGCATCGATTTTGGCAACTGGGCCGGAGATCGTCTGATTAAGAAAAGCACCATGGTCGCCATGACCCTGAGCCCGTCCCTGGCATACAAGCTTAACGATCGCCTCTCAATCGGCGCCTCCGCCAACCTGAATTACGGCTATCTGAGCCTGACGCGCGACGTCGAAGGCAGCGATCAAAAAGATAAAGACAACGATTGGGCGATGAGCTATCGACTGGGGCTGCTGATGCAGTTGACCGAGCAAACTCGCGCCGGCATCACCTGGAACAGTAAGACCGACTACGACTTTAAAATCGATGGCAAAGCCCGCCTCTCGAGGCCGGAAAATACCACCTATGACCTACCCATTTCGGCACAGGTACGCGCCCCTCAACAAATTATGTTTAGCCTTGTGCATGACATCAATAAGCAGTGGTCGGTGATGGGTGACCTCGGCTGGCAGGACTGGAGCCAGTTTGGCAGCCCGCAAGTGACCGTCGCAGGGCGGCAAAGTGATAAACAGAATCGCCTGAAAGACGCCTGGCACACCGCATCTGGCGTTCAGTATCGCCCAACCGAACAGTGGCGCCTGAACGCCGGGGTGGGCTTCGACAGTACGGTTTATGATTCACAAAGCGATATTGCTCTGTCGATGCCGACAGGCGACGAGTGGCGCTTTGCCGCCGGCGCGCAATATCAGATAACGCCAGCCAGCAATATTGGCATCGCGGTCTCCTGTTTGCATATGCAGTCCGGGCAGGTGAAAACACCGGCTGTTGTCGCCGGTGATTACGATCATCCCTACCTGTGGTTTGCCAGCATGAACTACAGCTACCGGTTCTGACGCAAAATATCGCCCGCGGCAACTGCGCATCGGGCGATATTCTCCGGTCGTTAAATCAGCTTGAATAAGAAACGTACCGGCTTAATCTGCAAAATATCCTGCCATATTTTATGTAAATCGATAACGCCAGCCAGCCCGAGTAATGCCAGGGTAATCAATACCGTCGCGGCGGTAATAATCAGCATCAGGCGGACCATATTTCGCTGAATTTTTTCCTGCTGCCGGGCGTGGCGCTGTTCTTTTTCATACTCGACCAGCGTGGTAATCGCCTTGCCCTGCACAATATAGCGGCCACGCTCTTCGGCCAGCTCACCTGAAAGGGCAAGCGATTCCATCAGCAGCGTGACTTTATACTGGAATGACTCATTGCGGATATGTTTATACCACAGCCTGCCGTAGAGAAGTTCAATCACCTCATCCACAGTGAGACCTGCCGCGGGGTCTGACGGGCGCCGCCTCACGAACTCATTCATGATTAAACGCAATAAAAATATACGTTCCTGACTTTTGAGTTCACGCTCCCGGAAGAATGTGGAAACAACAGCCCCTTTCCCTTTTAAAAGAAAAATTTTGCTATCGACGATATGCAGGTAATAGTTAATGGCGTAATAAAATATAGATTCCGATATAATCTTGCCATATTTTTTATAGTGCACAATTTCGCTTTCCATCCCGAGAATACGGGAAACGGGTAACTTTTCCGTTTGCACATCATCAGATGCCGACAGGGCTAAACGCTCAACGTGGACGTCGTAACCATTGAATCCAATCAGCCGATAGCGCTGCCTGCCGGCATCGGCAAAATGTACCGCATAATAGTCATACGGTTCCCCCAGCCGGTCGTTTTTTGCCACAAAGCGAGGTAAAAACTTCGCCCATAATCGGGCCTTAACATTTGCTATAAAGTTATTTAACACGAATAATCCCGTTGTGCTGACAGCCTCTTTTAATCTAAATATAAACACTATCCCTACTGCTTATTTAGCATTTAACCAGATATATAAATTTACTTTTACGTAAAAAACAGATTGTATTGGCGAGAATAAATAGCGTGCCATCGATGATAAGAAATAGCATTATCGCGGACAACGCATGGGCACAAATAGACCGTGGGGAAAAAAGGTATTGCCTGAGCTCTAAGAGTCAAGCGCATTCCGGAACCAGTACGCTATGCTTGAACAGAAACTAATAACGTAGTGAGCTTATAAGGAAATCATCATGCGCTACAAACTCGTTGCTTTTATTATCCCGTGCGCGCTCGCGCTGAGTGCCTGTACCACCGTCACGCCCGCCTATAAAGATAATGGCACCCGCAGCGGGGCCTGCATCGAAGGTGGGCCGGATGAGGTAGCACAGAAATTCTACGATTATCAGATCCAGCATCGGAACAACGACCTGGCGGCCCTGCGACCTTATCTCAGCGACGATCTGGCCAGGCTGTTAAACGATGCCCGCCAGGATCCCTCGCGCAGCTCGCTGCTGCAATCGAACCTCTTCTCCAGCTCGACGACCCCAGCCGATAGCGCCAGCGTAGCCAGCGCCTCAACTATCCCAAACCGCGATGCCCGCAATATTCCTCTGCGCGTCGATTTAAAACAGGGCAGTCAAAGCTGGCAGGATGAAGTGCTGATGATTCAGGAAGGTCAGTGCTGGGCCGTCGACGACGTGCGTTATCTTGGCATTAACTCCCATGCCCCGGCCGGTTCCCTGCAACAGAGTCTTGAAAAACGCGGATAAGGGCGTGGAACCCACGCCACTTAAACGATAACCCCGGTAAAATGTCGGTATTTCTCCAGGTTATGCCGACATTTGTGCCTCCCCACCCCGCGAACCCATATTTTGTGCTAAGTTTAGAGGTAAATGTGGTTTACATTTAACTTTTAACGCATAAATATTGCATAACTATTCTGTCAAAGGTAGTATTTGCGGCCTCAATAGCTATTCGTATCAGACAGCCCAGATGAGTATTAAACTAAACGGCATTAACTGCTTCTACGGCGCGCATCAGGCGCTGTTCGACATCACGCTGGATTGCCCGCAGGGGGAAACGCTGGTGCTGCTCGGCCCCAGTGGCGCCGGGAAAAGCTCGCTGCTTCGCGTACTCAACCTGCTGGAAATGCCGCGTTCCGGGACATTACATATCGCCGGTAACCACTTCGACTTTACCAAAGCACCTTCTGACAAAGCCATTCGTGAGCTGCGCCAGAACGTGGGTATGGTTTTCCAACAGTATAATCTGTGGCCGCACCTGACGGTGCAGCAAAACCTGATTGAAGCCCCCTGCCGCGTGCTGGGGTTAAGTAAAGACATGGCGCTCGCTCGCGCCGAAAAACTGCTGGAACGTCTTCGTCTCAAGCCCTACAGCGATCGCTATCCGCTGCATCTTTCCGGGGGCCAGCAGCAGCGCGTCGCCATTGCGCGGGCGCTGATGATGGAACCTCAGGTCCTGCTGTTTGATGAACCTACCGCAGCACTCGATCCGGAAATCACCGCTCAGATCGTCAGCATTATCCGCGAACTGGCCGGCACCGGCATTACGCAGGTTATCGTCACCCACGAAGTGGAAGTGGCGCGTAAAACGGCAAGCCGCGTAGTGTATATGGAAAATGGTCACATCATTGAACAAGGGGATGCCAGCTGCTTTACGCATCCGCAGACCGACGCGTTTAAAAACTATCTTTCACATTGATGTTTTCGGGGAAATGACGATGAAAAAAGTACTGATTGCCGCGATCCTGGCCAGCATGAGCCTGTCAGCTACTGCCGCCCAGACCATTCGTTTCGCCACTGAGGCCTCCTACCCTCCGTTTGAATCGATTGATGCCAACAATAAAATTGTCGGTTTTGATGTCGATCTGGCCAACGCGCTGTGTAAAGAAATTGATGCTACCTGCACCTTTACCAACCAGGCCTTCGACAGCCTGATCCCCAGCCTCAAATTCCGCCGCGTCGATGCGGTGATGGCCGGGATGGATATCACGCCTGAGCGTGAAAAACAGGTGCTGTTCACGACGCCTTACTACGAAAACTCGGCGCTGTTTGTCGGCCAGCAGGGTAAATTCACCAGCCTCGAACAGCTGAAAGGCAAAAAGGTCGGCGTCCAGAACGGGACCACGCACCAGAAATTTATTAACGACAAACACCCTGAAATCACCACCGTGCCATACGACAGCTACCAGAATGCGAAGCTGGATCTGCAAAACGGCCGTATTGATGCCGTGTTTGGTGATAATGCCGTCGTCACCGAGTGGCTGAAGAGCAATCCGAAGCTGGCCGCGGTGGGCGATAAAGTCACCGATAAAGACTACTTCGGTACCGGTCTGGGCATTGCGCTTCGTCAGGGCAATACCGAACTGCAGCAGAAATTTAATGCTGCGCTGGAAAAAGTGAAAAAAGATGGGACTTACCAGACCATCTATAGCAAATGGTTTCAGAAGTAACGCTAAATGAATGAAATTTTTCCCTTAGCAAGTGCCGCCGGGATGACCGTCGGCCTTGCCGTTTGCGCGCTCATCATCGGCCTTGTGCTGGCGATGCTGTTTGCCGTGCTGGAGTCAGTAAAATGGCGCCCGCTGGCATGGTTCGCAACCGGCGTGGTCACGGTTCTGCGTGGACTACCGGAGATTCTGGTGGTCCTGTTTATCTATTTCGGCTCCTCTCAGCTGCTGCTTACGCTCTCTGACGGTTTTACGATCAATCTTGGCTTTGTGCAGATTCCGGTACAGATGCAGATTGAAAACTTCGACGTCAGTCCGTTCCTGTGCGGCGCCATCGCGCTGTCCCTGCTCTACGCCGCTTACGCCTCGCAAACTCTGCGCGGGGCGCTCAAGGCGGTACCTCAGGGGCAGTGGGAGTCCGGCCAGGCGCTGGGGCTATCGAAAGGGGCGATCTTCTTCCGTCTGGTGATGCCGCAAATGTGGCGTCATGCGCTGCCGGGCCTCGGCAACCAGTGGCTGGTTCTGCTGAAAGATACCGCGCTGGTCAGTTTAATCAGCGTCAACGATCTGATGCTGCAAACCAAGAGCATCGCCACCCGCACTCAGGAACCGTTTAACTGGTACATCATCGCGGCGGCGATCTATCTGGTCATCACCCTGCTCAGTCAGTACATCCTCAAACGTATTGACCAACGTGCGACGCGCTTCGAACGGAGACCAGGCTGATGCTCGATTATTTACCTGAACTGCTGAAAGGGCTGCATACCAGCCTGACGCTGACCGCGGCGTCGATCGTCGTGGCGCTGATTCTGTCGCTGGTTTTCACCATCGTCCTGACGCTGAAAACGCCGGTACTGGTGTGGATTGTTCGCGCTTACATCACCTTATTTACCGGTACGCCGCTGCTGGTACAGATCTTCCTGATTTACTATGGCCCGGGTCAGTTCCCCTCTTTGCAGAACTACCCGGTACTGTGGCATCTGATTTCTGAACCCTGGCTGTGCGCCATGATAGCCCTGTCCCTGAACAGCGCAGCTTACACCACCCAGCTGTTTTATGGTGCGATCCGCGCCATCCCTGACGGCCAGTGGCAATCCTGCAGCGCGCTGGGAATGAGCAAGAAAGACACGCTGGCGATTCTGCTGCCGTACGCCTTTAAACGCGCCCTCTCTTCGTATTCCAACGAGGTTGTGCTGGTGTTCAAAAGCACCTCCCTGGCTTACACCATTACGTTGATGGAAGTCATGGGGCACGGCCAGCTGCTGTACGGACGTACCTATGACGTTATGGTGTTTGGGGCGGCCGGTATTGTCTATCTCATCGTCAACGGTCTGCTGACGCTGCTGATGCGGTTAGTGGAGCGTAAAGCGCTGGCGTTTGAACGACGGAATTAGCGTTGACCGACGCAGCAGCTCACATCACGAGTGAGTTGCATGAGATGAATGCATAAGTAGCAAACATAAAGACGGGCATGTCTATAGAATGCCCGTCTTTTTTATTTCCACAAAAAATAATTATACGTAATTATTGAATACAAATTCATTTAGTGGCATTGTGAAAATCAGCCGCAGACACGGCACAACATCATAAGATTGACCGACGGGAGTTCCACGATGAAAAAGTTAGTTCTGGCTGCACTGCTTTCCTCTTTCGCCTTTGGCGCCGCTGCCGCAGAAAAAATCAGCTTCGGCGTTTCTGCAACCTACCCCCCTTTTGAATCCATGGATGCGAACAATCAGATCGTCGGTTTCGATCTGGATCTGGCAAAAGCGCTGTGCAAACAGATGCAGGCTGACTGTACCTTTACCAACCACGCTTTCGATAGCCTGATCCCGGCGCTGAAATTTAAAAAATATGACGCGGTGATCTCCGGTATGGACATTACCCCGGAGCGCAGCAAGCAGGTCGCATTTACCGATCCGTACTACGCCAACTCGGCGCTGGTTATTGCTAAAAAAGACGCCTTCCACTCCTTTGCCGATCTGAAAGGCAAACGTATTGGCATGGAAAACGGCACCACCCACCAGAAATACCTGCAGGATAAACATCCGGAAGTGAAAACTGTCGCCTATGACAGCTATCAGAATGCGATTATCGACCTGAAAAACGGCCGTATTGACGGGGTGTTTGGCGATACCGCCGTGGTGAATGAGTGGCTGAAAACCAACCCGCAGCTGGGCGTCGCCACTCCAAAAGTGACCGATCCGCAATACTTCGGCACCGGCCTCGGTATCGCAGTACGTCCGGACAACAAGGCGCTGCTGGAAAAACTCAATGGTGCGCTGAAGGCGATTAAAGCGGACGGCACGTATCAGAAAATCAGCAACCAGTGGTTCCCGGAATAATTTTCTGCTGACCCGCGGTGCGGAAATACCTTGCCCGGGCGGCTTCCCGGCCAGCACAGCCTGACCGGGGAGCTATCGCTACGAACGCAACGGCAGGGTAAAGCGGAAGCTGGCCCCTGCCGGCACATCGACCAGGTGAATATCACCGCCGTGCAGCTGCAGCATTCGCCGCACAATCATCAGCCCCAACCCGCCCCGTGATTCCGGGCTCTGACCGGGTTCAAGCACTGAAGGCCGTTCAAACAATGTCGCCCGCAGCTCGCCGGCAACTCCGGGACCGCTATCGGCTACCTCAACCACCATCTCCGCCCCCTGCTGACGGGCCGTCAGGCTGATACTGCCGCCATCCGGCGTGTGGCGAATCGCGTTATCCAGTAAATTGGTCAACACCCGCTCCATCATCGATAAATCCGCCACCACCGGCGGCAATCCCCCGGCCAGCGAGAGCTGTAATCGGATGTGGCGGGTGGCAATCGCCAGATCGAACTTCTGCGCCACGTCCTGGACCAGCTCCGCCAGCACAAATTTCTCCGGCTGCAGCTTGATCCCGCCATGTTCGAGGCGCGCCAGCTCAAACAGCTGCTGAGAAAGAGAGCGGACTTTATTCCCCTGGCGCAGCGCAATATTGAGGTAGCGCTTGCTCTCTTCCGCGCTCAGCCGATCGGCTTTCAACGTCAGCGTCTCCAGATAACCCAGCAGCGAAGTCAGCGGAGTCCGCAGATCGTGAGAAATATTGGCGATAAATTCACGCCGCTGACGATCGCTGTCGGCCAGTCGATCCCACTGTCCGGCGATCTGCCGGGCCAGGTCGATAAACCGGTTATGCAGGATCGCCACTTCATTACCGGGATGCGGCTCCGGCGCTTGCGCCGCCAGCAGTTTAATCGCCCCGATGCTGTCTTCTCCGGGGATCCCCACCTGTGCGGTCAGCTGACGTACCGGGCGCGTCACCCAATACCAGGCAAGGCCGCCGGCGAGCAGACCAAACAGGGCCACCAGCAGCAGCGTCCAGATCAGCAGACTACCCAGCGTCTTCTGCCAGGCGCTGGCCGCCAGCTCATTAAAGGTTTCCCCTTGCAGGATAATATAGAGATAGCCGCGCAGCTGGCCGTCGACATTCAACGGCGCCACGCTGAAGACCTTGCGCTGATCCTGGCTACGCGGATCGTCACCGTACACCGGCCAGGTGCCGCCGGAGAGAAACGTCTGTATCGGCACGATGTCAACGCGCTGGCGTTTGATATGGCCCGGCGGCGCAGCATCGGCCAGCAGCTCGCCGTCAGGAGAGACCAGATAGAGTTCGACGCTGGGGTTGAAGACCATCAGCCGATCGAAAAGCGGTTTCAGCGCCTCGCGATTGACCTGGCCCTGCGCATCGAGCAGCGGTTCACGGGCAACAATCTGCTGCGCCAGCCCGACCGAAAGACGTTGGACCATCGCATTACCGTATTGCGCGCTGCTGTACAGCTGAACCGCACAGACCGCCGCCGCGCAAAGCAGCAGCAGCGAAGTAAACACCAGCGCCAGGCGCTGGCTCAGGCTTAACCGGCGCATCATTGCCCCGCTCCTTGACGCGCAGGCGCGAATTTATAGCCCTTGCCCCAGACCGTCAGAATGATTTCCGGCTCCGCCGGGTCGCGTTCGATTTTACTGCGCAGACGGTTGATATGCGTATTGACCGTATGCTCATAGCCTTCATGCTGGTAGCCCCAGACGCGGTCAAGCAGAGCCAGACGAGAAAAGACCTCGCCGGGATGGCGGGCAAAGTAGTACAGCAGATCAAATTCGCGCGGCGTTAAATCCACCGGCTCACCGTGCAGTCTGATTTCGCGCGAAAGCGGGTCGATGCTCAGGCCGTGGCAATCGATACGCCCGGAATCCATCAGCAAATTAAGCCCCATCGCCTCCTGGCGACGAAACAGCGCTTTGACTCGCGCAACCAGTTCGATAACCGAAAACGGTTTGGCCAGGTAGTCGTCCGCCCCCATCTCCAGTCCCAGCACGCGGTGCGTCTCACTGGAACGGGCGCTGATAATAATCACCGGCAGATAGCGGGTCATCTGGCGAATGCGCCGGCAAATCTCCAGCCCATCGACGTTGGGCAGCATCAGGTCAAGAATCGCCGCATCCCAGCCGCCCTTTTCCAGCTGCACCAGCGCCTGGGCGCCGTCCGCTTCATGCACAATCTGATATCCCTCATCCTGCAGATTTAAACGCAGCAACGCGGCAATATCGTCGTCATCTTCGACCAACAGGATTTTCTTTGCCATGGGTAGTGCTCCGCTCATTTCACGCCGTTATTAGCCAAGCTTACCCGATTTACGCCGGCAGAAGAGTTCACATTTTGTTTAAACTTCGCGAACCAGCAGCGTCAGCACTTCGTAGTGGGTGGTGTGGGGGAACATATCAAACAGCTGCACCCGCTCAACCCGATAGCCCGGCAGCCGCGCGATATCTTTCGCCATCGTCTGCGCGTTACAGCTGGAGTAGATAATAAAGGGCGGCGCCATACGGCATAAATAGTCGCACAGCTCGCGGCCGATCCCGCGGCGCGGCGGGTTGACCAGCACCAGGTCAGGAATCTCGCCCTCAGCGGTGGCAAACTGCGTCGAGTCCAGCGCCTGAAAATGAAGGTTGGTCAGGCCCAGTTCGGCGGCAGACTGCTTCGCGCTGGCGATCGCCTCCGGCGCAATCTCAATCCCGGTCAGGCGCATTTCCGGCGTGGCGCAGTGCAGGCCAAAGCCCCCCACTCCGCAGAACAGGTCCCACATATGATTGACCGGCAGCTGGCGTACCCAATCGCGGGCGGTCGCATACAGCTGGCCGGCAACGGCAGGATTCGTTTGAAAGAAGCTCTGCGGGCGGATCCACAGCGGTACGCCGTTAAAGTTTTCCGCCAGCGCCGCCTGCTCGCTGAGGAGAATCTCCTCTTCGCCTTCCATAATGGCCATATGCACCGGCTGAATATTGGCGGTAATCACCTTCAACTGCGGCAGCTGCGCCTGCAGCCACGGCAGCGCGGCGCGGAGCTGCGCAAGTTTCGTCGGGGAACGCAGCACAAAACGCAGCATCATGCCGCCATCCAGCTGGCTTTCCGTTAACAGCAGATACTTCAGCTCGCCGCGCCTGCGGGCAACGTTATAGGGCGTTAATCCGGCGCGGGCGATAAACGGTTTCAGCACGGCAAATACCGCTGCAAAACTGGCCGGATAGAGCGGACAGTCGGTCAGGTCTTCCGGGCTGCCATCGCGGTGCAGCATCCCCAGCAGCGGACGTTCAACGCTGCCGCTGACCACCATTTTAGCTTTGTTGCGAAAACCGGCTTCCGGGCCGGAAACCGGCTCAAACCATGTCGCCACCGGGCTGTCCGCCAACAGCGTTCTGAGATCGGCCATTTTACTGGCGAGCTGTTGTGTTAACGGCCGTTCCAGCCACTGACAGGAGCGACAGCGGCCCGCGTCATAGAGTGCGCAGTGCATAAAAAGACCTTCCAGAAATCAGGGGCGGGGATTGTATCACCGTTATTGCAGTCGGAAAAACCGTCGACACGACGCCGGAACAAACAGCAGCGCCAGCACCAGCAAATCGGGCAGTTTTTGCATCACCAGAGAACGCAGAATTTCACGTTTTGACTCGCCGGCAATACTGAACAGCTCCGGGTAGCCGTACCCCAGCGAGGCCGCCCAGAGATAAGCGGTGACGGTAATTTGCGTCAGGAGAAAGATCCAGCGCGCCAGATTACGCCCTTTTACCAGTGAAAATGCGCACCAGATCTCAATAAAGACCAGCAACAGGCTGGAGAGAAACACCAGCGTCAAGGTCCATGTCTGCACGCTACGCTGAATAAACGCCTCTATCCCACCGATACCCAGCTGATTCAGGATCATCAGCAGATCCACGGCACGAATCAAAATAATGGCGAACGCCGCCACCTGCACCAGTGCAGGGACGTTAAGACGCGCATGAGATGAACGAGTTTTTGTAAACAGTCCCAACGGAAACGTCTTCCATGAAAACGGCGTCGCACTATCGCGACGCCGATACCAGTTTTACCGTAGATTTTAGGGGCTTCAGCTCCGTCTTGCACGCTGGATATCGCGCACCCGCTGCTTTTCTGCGCGCGCCATCAAATACCAGGCGATAAAACCAACAATGCCGACTACGCCGAGGATTAAGGTTGCCAGGGCGTTGATTTCCGGGTTCACCCCCATACGCACGCTGGAGAAGACCAGCATCGGCAAGGTGGTGGCGCCCGGGCCGGAAACAAAGCTGGCGATGACCAGATCGTCCAGCGATAAGGTAAACGCCAGCAGCCAGCCGGAGATAACCGCCGGCATGATCATCGGCAGCGTAATGATGAAAAAGACCTTCAGCGGCGGCGCGCCTAAATCCATCGCCGCCTCCTCAATCGAGTGGTCCAGTTCACGCAGCCGCGACGAGATCACCACCGCCACGTAGGCAGTACAGAAGGTCACGTGCGCCAGCCAAATGGTCAACATGCCGCGATCCGACGGCCAGCCGATGGCATGCCCGAGCGCCACAAACAGCAGCAGCAGCGACAGCCCGGTAATGACATCCGGCATCACCAGCGGCGCCGTAATCATAAAGGCAAAGCCGTTTGATCCCCGAAAGCGACCAAAGCGCACCATCACGACCGCGGCAATCGTCCCCAGAATCGCCGCCGCCGTCGCCGCACAGGTCGCGATGGTCAGACTCAGCCCGACGGCGCTCATCATCGCATCATCATGGAACAATTCGCTGTACCAGCGCGTCGACCACCCCGCCCACACCGTCACCAGCTTCGAGCTGTTGAATGAGTAAATCACCAGCATTAGCATCGGTGCATATAAAAAGGTAAAGCCGAGTACGAGAATTAAAATTCGCCACGGCGAACGGACTACCGGCAAATCGTTCATCCATGATCCCCCATCTGTTTTTGCTGATGTTTGTGGAACCACATAATCGGCACGATCAGCAGGAGCAGCATCACGATGGCCACCGCCGAGGCGACCGGCCAGTCGCGGTTATTAAAGAACTCCTGCCACAGGACCCGCCCGATCATAATACTGTCCGGACCGCCCAGCAGTTCCGGGATCACGAACTCCCCAACCGCCGGGATAAAAACCAGCATCGAACCGGCGATAATCCCGCCTTTGGTCAACGGGACGATCACCTGGAAGAAGGTTTTCAGCGGCCGGGCGCCCAGATCCAGCGACGCTTCCACCAGCGAGTAGTCGATCCGCGTCAGCGCGGTATAAATGGGCAGCACCATAAACGGCAGATAGGCGTAAACAATGCCGATATAGACCGCCAGGTTGGTATGCAGGATCTCCAGCGGCTGGTCGATGACCCCCAGCCACAGCAGGAAGTTATTCAACACGCCGTTGCTTTTCAGCAGCCCCATCCACGCATAAACGCGGATCAGGAATGAGGTCCACGATGGCAGGATCACCAGCAGCAGCAGAATATTTCGCGTGGACGGTTTGCTGTGCGCCACCGCCCATGCCAGCGGATAGCCCAGCAGCAGGCAGCAGAACGTCGAAATCCCCGCCACCTGCAGCGACTGCAGATAGGCTTCGAAATAGAGCGGATCGTCGGTCAGCTGCAGGAAGTTGCCGAGGTTCAGCGTCAGCGTGAGCTGGCCGTCCGCCCACTCCCACAGATCGGTGTAGGGCGGGATCGCCCTCGCCATCTCCGCCAGGCTGATTTTAAAGACGATCAGGAACGGCAGCAGAAACAGCAGGATCAGCCACAGATAGGGCAGCGCAATCACCAGCTTGCGCCCATGCGCCATCTGCAACCGCGTGAGCCATTGGGCAAAACCGCCCGTTTTCTTCACCCCGGCCGGTGGTTGTAATACACTCATCGCCCTCTCCTTACACCGTCAGAACAACGCAGCTGTCGGCATCCCAGCACAAACGCACTTCATCACCCCAGGTTGGCGTACCTTTACGATGACGATGTTCGTTCTGCAGCTGGGCGCTGATCATCTGCCCGCTTTTGAGGCGTACGTGGTAGATAGACAGATCGCCGAGATAGGCGATATAGATCACCTCTCCTACCGCAAAGTTGTAGCCATCCGCCGGCGGCTCATCGCAGAGCATGATTTTTTCCGGGCGCAGAGCGACCCACACCGGCACATTATCGATAACGGACGCATCAGGATCGACTTTCAGCGGGTGCGTCAGCCCCGGCGAGCTCAGCACCAGACCATCTTCCAGACGATCTTTTACCACCCCTTCAAACACGTTGACCGAGCCGATAAATTCCGCACTGTAGCGGGTTGTCGGATGCTCGTAGATCTCCTCCGGCTCGCCGATTTGCACGAACTTCCCGCGGTTCATAATGGCGATACGTCCCGCCATGGTCATCGCCTCTTCCTGATCGTGGGTCACCATGACGCAGGTGGCCCCCACGCGTTCGAGGATATCCACCACTTCCAGCTGCATGCGGTCACGGAGCTTTTTATCCAGCGCGCCCATCGGCTCATCCAACAGCAGCAGTTTTGGTCGTTTCGCCAGGCTACGGGCCAGCGCCACGCGCTGACGCTGACCGCCGGAAAGCTGATGCGGTTTACGTTTGGCGAACTCCTGCATATGCACCAGCGCCAGCATCTCCTGCACCCGGCTGGCGATTTCGGCTTTCGGCAGCTTGTCCTGCTTCAGCCCAAAGGCAATGTTCTGCTCCACCGTCATATGGGGGAACAGCGCGTAGGACTGGAACATCATATTGATCGGCCGCTGATAGGGCGGTACGCGCGACAGGTCAACGCCATCGAGCATAATTTGCCCGGCCGTCGGCTCCTCAAAGCCGGCCAGCATACGCAGCAGCGTCGATTTGCCGCAGCCGGATGCGCCCAGCAGTGCGAAGATTTCACCTTTATAAATCGTGAGGTTGACGTCATCGACGGCGTGCTGCCCGTCGAAAGACTTCGTCAGATTACGGATTTCCAGCAGCGGGGTCAGCGCTTTGGGGGTTTTCGCTTGTGGGCGGGGAATTGCGTCGTTCACTCAGGTGCTCTCCGGCAAAAAACTACCACCGTATGGCCCGGTTGCCATACATTGAACTTTACAGTGCAGGTGCACCATCCTGGTGCATGTTTTCGCTGCACTTTAATCCGTTTGTTGCCCGGCCGCGTGGAGCAACCACCCGGCCGGGTCAGACCTTTTCAGGCCCGGTGAACCGGGCCATCAGGTTTTATTTCCCGCTTTTGACTTTCGTCCACGCACGCGTGCGTACGCGGTCGATTTTCGGATCCTGCACCTTCAGGGTGAACAGTTTGGCGAACACATCGGCCGGCGGGTAGATAGCCGGGTTATTACGGATGGTTTCGCTCACCAGCGGCGTGGAGGCTTTGTTGCCGTTAGCGTAGTACACCTGATCGCTGATTTTGGCGATCACTTCCGGGCGCATCAGATAGTTAAGGAACTGATAAGCCTCATCTTTGTTTTTCGCATCCGCCGGCATCGCGAAGACATCAAAGAACGCCAGCGCCCCCTCTTTTGGAATGAAGTAGGAGACGTTCACACCGTTCTTGGCTTCTTTTGCCCGGTTCGCCGCCTGCCAGACGTCGCCAGCCCAGCCGATGGCGACGCAGATATCGCCGTTAGCAAGGTCGTTAATATATTGCGAGGAGTGGAAGTAGCGGATATTCGGCCGCAGTTTCAGCAGCAGGTCGGTCGCCGGACCGGTGTAATCATCGGCTTTTGTGCTGTTCGGATCTTTGCCCAGATAGTTCAGGACGGTGGCAAAAATCTCTTCCGGTGCATCGAGGAAGGAGACGCCGCAGCTTTTCAGTTTTTCAAGGTTCTCCGGCTTAAGTACCAGATCCCAGCTATTCAGCGGCGCATCTTTACCGAGTACGGCTTTCACTTTATCGACGTTATAGCCAATGCCGGTGGTCGCCCACAGATACGGCATCGCGTACTTGTTATCCGGGTCGTGTTTGGCGACCAGCTTGAGGACTTCCGGGTCAAGATTCTTCCAGTTTGGCAGCTTGCTCTTGTCCAGCGGCTGGAAGACACCCGCCGCCAGCTGACGTTCAAGGAAGCTGGCGGACGGGACCACCAGGTCAAAGCCGGTGCTGCCCGCCATTAATTTGCCTTCCAGCACTTCGTTGGAATCAAAAACGTCGTACACCACTTTAATGCCGGTCTCTTTTTCAAAATTTGCCACCGTATCCGGCGCAATATAATCAGACCAGTTATAAACATGCAGGGTTTTTTGTTCAGCGGCGAGTGAACCGGCAGAGACGGCCATCAACGCACCCGTAACCAGACCTGTTAACCATTTTTTACCAAAGGCGGTCATATCTCTTTTTCCTTCTCAATGCCCGTTAACAAGCGGGCTTAATATACGCACTTGTCTGCATGCAATAATCATGCATATTTTCTCATTGCCTAAGAAAAGGAGAGAGGACCTCTCCCGGAATGGTTGCCCGCAACTGGAAGCATCGTCAGAATAACTGTAGCCAGAATAAGAGGCTATAGCCCAGGTAAAATAACGCCTTTTATCAATTTTTTATGCAGTAACGGTCTACGTGATAAGCCAAAAGCGGCTGAATGGCGGTGAAAAATTCTTTAAGGGAAGGTTAAATGCAGAATAAAAGCACGTAATACGCAGCCGCTATGGCAGTGGCTGCGCTATTCATCGACAGGCTTAGTGAAGAAAATGGTGCTGAATATCTTCAGCGACGTACTCTTCTTCTTCGGCTTTATAGAGCACCTGGTTGGCGGCTGCTTCGAGGATAACCATAGAGATCTGCTCTTCGCTCTGACGGAAGAACCAGCCAAACTGTTCGACGGTAATGCCGACGCCAACGGATAGCGCCTGACACACCACCAGTTTAGGCAGATTGTCATCCTGAATATCGAGGAAGGCTTTGACGGTCAACGAACTGGCGTTAATTGCCGAAAGATCTGCGGAAAGCCCGAGCAGCGCCGAAGGCTTCACTTCCGCCAGAGCAGAAAAGAGCACGACGTTATCCACCAGATCGAGCTTCGCATCAAAAATGCCGTCGAAATTCTGCATATGCGGCAGATGCAAGGCCTGGCAGGAATCACACTCAAAGAAGTTGATGCCTAACTCATCGAGCCAGTGACGTAGCGTATCCAGACCCGGAACGACCAGTGAATCCATATGACCTGTGACCTCTTACTGTAGAAAAACGACGCCATAGCTTACGCAAAAAACGCAGCGCATACCATGAAAGTGTCGCCCGCGCCGGTTATCCGCCCATTTTCAGACAAAATTCTGGCGTGGCCTGACGCTCAATCCAGGCGATCATGCGCCCGGCAATATCAATTCCGGTGGTCGTTTCAATGCCCTCCAGACCCGGAGAGGCGTTCACTTCCATGACCAGCGGCCCACGGGTCGCGCGAAGGATATCCACCCCGGCGACATCCAGCCCCAGGGTTTGCGCCGCCCTGATGGCCATCTCACGTTCCTGATCGCTGATCGTGGCCACCGTCGCCACACCGCCGCGGTGCAGGTTAGAGCGGAAATCGCCCTCTTTCGCCCGCCGCTCGATCGCCGCCACCACTTCATTACCCACGACCAGGCAGCGGACATCCCGCCCTTTCGCCTCGGCGATATACTCCTGAACCAGAATATGCGCATTCAGGCCGCGGAAAGCGTCGATCACGCTCTCTGCCGCCTGGCGGGTCTCCGCCAGCACCACCCCGATGCCCTGCGTCCCTTCCACCAGTTTGACCACCAGCGGCGCGCCGCCGACCATGGCAATCAGGTCGCTGGTATCATCCGGAGAGTGCGCGATCCCGGTCAGCGGCAGATCGATGCCCTGCCGCGCCAGCAGCTGCAGCGAGCGCAGCTTGTCGCGGGCGCGGGTTATCGCCACCGATTCATTGAGCGGATAGCTGCCGAGCAGTTCAAACTGACGAAGGGCAGCGGTCCCGTAATAGGTAATCGCCGAACCAATGCGCGGGATCACGGCATCGAAATGCGGGAGCTGACGTCCTTTATAGTGAATCGATGAGGCCACCGGACTCACGTTCATATAGCAGGAAAGCGGATCGAGGATTTCCACCTGGTGGCCGCGTTTTTGCGCGGCTTCGCGCAGGCGACGACATGAATAAAGCGTTCCATCCCGGGATAATATAGCAATTTTCACCCTGCACCTCTGCAACAAGGCCCGCTCCGGCGGGCCTGCAATATGTTAATTGCGCCACGACCGCCCGGTGCACCAAATGGCGGGGCGGAAAGCAGGCAGCAGTGTACACGCAATCAGCGCGTTGCCCACCCCTGCTTATGCAGATATTCGAGAATAAACGGGCGACTTTCTTTAATGATAGTGCGGCGAATATGGTCGCTCCAGGTATCACGGCGGGTGTTGCTGCCGCGCGACAGGTAGTATTGCGCCATCTGCTCATCATATTGCGCCAGCACTGCCTCATCCACCGGCTGGTACGCATTTTCATGCACCAGCATAGCGGCGGGCATACGCGGCTTCACCTCAGGGTTATCGGCAGGCCATCCCAGACACAGACCAAACAGCGGCAGGACGTGCTGTGGCAGTTTCAGCAGTTCGGTCACCTCTTCAATGCTATTGCGGATCCCACCGATATAGACGCCGCCGAGGCCCAGGGATTCGGCGGCAACCAGCGCATTTTGCGCCATCATTGCGGTATCCACCGCCCCCAGCAGCAGCTGTTCGGCCAGCCCGAGCCGGGCATCCGGACAGATTTGCAGCAGACGGTTAAAGTCGGCGCAAAATACCCAGAATTCCGCCGCGCGCGCCACGTGCTGCTGGCCGCCGCTCATCGTGACCAGCTGCTGACGAAGCTGAGGATCGGTGACGCGAATAATAGAGCTGCATTGTAAAAAGCTCGAGCTCGAGGCCCCCTGCGCGCTGGCGATAATAGCTTCGCGCTGTTCGTCGCCGATCGGCGCATCGGTGAAGTGGCGGATGGAGCGGTGGCTACGCAGCAGATCAATGGTCGGCGTCATCTTGTTTTTCTCTGTCTGATGAAGAAGTTGGTTTTGGAGTGTGAGTCAGCTGCGGCGCGACGATCCTGGCCATTCGCCACATTAATGCTATCGCGGCCGGGAGCATCAGCAGGATCCCGGAAAAGATCATCAGCATCGCCGCCGTCGGGCTGGAAAACGGCGCCGGCAGCTGCAGGTACTGATTGAGCGAGAGCCAGGCGAGGGTCAACAGCGCAATCCCGATGATCTCTACCACCAGAACGCTTTTCGGCAAAACGGCAGGCGATCGCATAGCTCAGCTCTCCTCCAGTCAATATTATTCGCGCGCTCTCCTGGCTAATCGCGCGCGGCAGACACAGTATAATGATTTAACCACGAAGACATTTATCAAACATAGCCTTAAACCATCGAAGAAAAAGGCAGAACCTTCTTTTCCTCGCCGGCATAACGCGTCATCATAGCGGTCATTCGCCATCCGGCTGAGATTTAAGGAGAGAAAGTATGTTTACCGTTATTTTTGGTCGTCCTGGTTGCCCGTATTGTGTTCGCGCCAAAGAGCTGGCAGAGAAACTGACCAATGAACGCGATGACTTCAACTACCGCTACGTTGATATTCACGCCGAAGGCATCAGCAAGAGCGACCTGGAAAAGACCGTAGGCAAACCGGTTGAGACCGTTCCGCAGATTTTTGTCGATCAAAAACATATCGGCGGCTGCACTGATTTTGAAGCCTGGGCGAAAGAGAATCTCGGTCTGTTTGCCTGAGCCGACTCATTTCTCTGACGAATGATTGCGTCTGGTATCCAGCCAGGCGCAGATAAACAGAAAGCACAGCGCGCCCAGCGCGCACCAGAACACCGCGCTAAACAGCCACGCCAGCTGTTGCCAGAAGGTACGCTGAGCCGCAAAAAAAATCCGCATGATCAGCAGACAGACGGGGGTAGCCAGAATTGCCCCCACCAGCGGCTGGATGACGCGTCGCCCCGGAGAGAGGCAGCTGGCGGCCGCACCGGGCAGCAAAAAATAGAGCAGTCCAACCTCAGGATTACCGGTAGCCCGAAAGACGCCTTTCATATGCAGTAACAGCAATAAACACACTACGATAAACAGAAAGAACCCACAGATAATACCCACCCAGGCACGCTCAGATTTCACAATATCCTCCTGATTCTGCTTCTAACCCACTTCAATTCGTCCAGTCAGATAAAGCATTCCGGCAATCCATGCCAATTTAGCTCCCCATCGGCGTAAAAACGATTGTGACTAGCCGCAGCATCCAGGAAGGATTAAACTACCGGCTCTGTTTTTACTGGTTATAACGGGATGCCAGAACAGGGTTCGGGACAACGCGAACACTGGACCAACCTTAGACCAAATAACCATTTCCTTCAACAACTTACTAGTAAATGAGAAGTTGGCTTTCGTGAATATAAACGTCGCAGATTTGTTAAACGGGAATTACATCCTGTTATTATTCGTTGTACTTGCCCTGGGGCTTTGTCTCGGGAAACTTCGTCTCGGGTCAGTACAACTTGGTAATTCTATTGGCGTTTTAGTGGTTTCATTATTATTAGGTCAGCAGCATTTCAGTATTAACACTGATGCGCTAAATCTGGGCTTTATGCTGTTTATTTTTTGCGTTGGCGTAGAAGCGGGTCCCAACTTTTTTTCTATTTTTTTCCGCGACGGAAAAAACTATCTGATGCTCGCCCTGGTGATGGTCGGCAGCGCGATGCTGCTGGCGATGGGGCTGGGAAAACTGTTCGGCTGGGACATCGGCCTGACCGCCGGGATGCTCGCAGGCGCGATGACGTCAACGCCGGTGCTGGTCGGTGCGGGGGATACGCTACGGCACTTTGGCCTGCCCAGCGATCGGCTGGCGCTCTCCCTCGATCACCTGAGTCTGGGCTACGCCCTGACCTATCTGATTGGTCTCGTCAGTCTGATCGTCGGCGCGCGCTATATGCCGAAGCTGCAGCATCAGGATCTGCAAACCAGCGCCCAGCAGATTGCGCGTGAACGCGGACTCGATACCGACTCCAAACGTAAAGTCTACCTGCCGGTGATCCGTGCCTATCGCGTCGGCCCGGAGCTGGTCGCCTGGGCTGACGGTAAAAATCTGCGCGAGCTGGGGATTTATCGGCAAACCGGCTGCTACATTGAGCGTATTCGCCGTAACGGTATTCTGGCGAACCCGGATGGCGATGCCGTCCTGCAGATGGGCGATGATATCGCGCTGGTGGGTTATCCGGACGCCCATGCCCGCCTTGATCCCAGCTTCCGTAACGGCAAAGAGGTCTTCGACCGCGATCTGCTGGATATGCGCATCGTCACCGAAGAGATCGTGGTGAAAAACCACAACGCCGTGGGCCGCCGTCTGGCGCAGCTGAAGCTGACCGATCACGGCTGCTTCTTAAACCGCGTCATCCGCAGCCAGATTGAAATGCCGATCGACGATAACGTGGTGCTCAACAAAGGCGACGTGTTACAGGTCAGCGGCGATGCGCGACGCGTCAAAACCGTTGCCGACCGTATCGGCTTTATCTCCATTCACAGCCAGGTGACCGACCTGCTTGCCTTCTGCGCCTTCTTTATCGTCGGGCTGATGATCGGCATGATCACCTTCCAGTTCAGCTCTTTCAGCTTTGGTATCGGTAACGCGGCGGGGCTGCTGTTTGCCGGGATTATGCTCGGTTTCCTGCGCGCCAACCACCCGACCTTCGGCTATATTCCGCAGGGCGCGCTCAATATGGTGAAAGAGTTCGGCCTGATGGTCTTTATGGCCGGGGTCGGTCTGAGCGCCGGCGCCGGGATTGGCCACGGCCTGGGCGCCATCGGCGGCCAGATGCTGGCGGCGGGTCTGATCGTCAGCCTGGTGCCGGTGGTGATTTGCTTCTTGTTTGGCGCCTATGTGCTGCGTATGAACCGCGCGATGTTGTTTGGCGCCATGATGGGGGCGCGCACCTGCGCCCCGGCGATGGAAATTATCAGCGACACCGCGCGCAGCAACATTCCGGCGCTGGGCTACGCGGGCACCTATGCGATTGCCAACGTGCTGCTGACCCTGGCGGGGACGCTGATTGTCATCATCTGGCCAGGGCTACAGTAAATATTTAAGAAAAAAATGGATAGAGGCAGAACTTTTCTCTTGGGCATCAGTCATAAGTAGTGCCACTGCTTTTCTTTGATGTCCCCATTTTGTGGAGCCCATCAACCCCGCCATTTTGGTTCAAGGTTGATGGGTTTTTTGTTGCCTGAATTTTACGGCCTTTAAAATCATTGAGTTACAAACCCTCTTTTTAAGTCATGGCGACAAAGTGGCGACAGCCTCAAAGAGCCAGCGCAGCCTGGCCTGAATTTGTGGGGTGAGGCTGCACAGGATGGGACTCTTTAGGTGTAGAAATTGAGCGAACAAAAGTCTCATGCGTTACGAACGTATGGCTGCAGTTGATATTCTGGCACTGGTTGTAACGTTCTTTGGTCATTGAAGAGACCTGGAAACTGCTGCGAGTATGGGCTGCACTTCCACACAATGGGCAAATCATCATTTTTACGTCCCCACCATTTTTCCTGAAATCGCAATAATGATACAACATTATTTCATATTGTGAACTTTAAGTTCTCTTTTGAGAACCTCAATCCATCACTAAATCATCAATTTTCACTTCCAGTTCGATGCTGGTCGTAAATCCGCTATCCAGGTTGACCGTGTGCGTTAACGTGGTGATGGTCCAGCTGGCATCATCAATGGGCTGTTTAAAGCCGGTGACCTTCACGGGCATTTCCGTATAGAGATCCGCGCGGCCTTCAGCTAGCTGCAGGGAAAATGACGCCACACCGCGCTGCAGCCGCTCCCAGTTCATTTTTGCAGCCCGTTCAGCATTAGCGCGGTTGGCATAGGTCCGGTTCAGAACCAGAACGTTCTCATCTGTCCCGACAAGATAATCCCCCTGCTTTGCTTCGGGCTCTTTTGGTTTTGTCGCCTTCCGTCGGCGCTTCACTTTGGTAGTTTCTTTTTTCTCCGGTTCTCGCGTATGCAACCAGTGAGCAATCACCCCGGTATACGCTCCCCTGTCCGCCAGGCTGAACCGGTGACTGTCACCGTCCTGGCGGGTAATAGTGATGACCGGCAGCGCTTTACCACTTGCCGTTTTCCCCTGCCCCTGCCGGATAAACAGCAGATTACCATCCTTCACTGAGGCAATCGCACCGTACTGCCGCGCCAGCTTCATCAAAAAGCTGGCGTCGCTTTCGTTGGTCTGGTCCAGGTGATCCAGTATCTGCGCCGCAATGTCTTTGCCAATGGCAACCTTCAGGCTGTGCCGTGTGGCAATCTCCTTCACCACCTCGCCCACCGTTGTTTTGTGCCAGGACTTTTCACGGCGGACATTCAGCGTTTCCCTGAAATCCGCGCTACGGGCACGGATTGTCAGTCGGTCAGGGCTGCCGCTATGCTCTATCTCATCAACGGTAAACTTCCCTTTTGAATACAGAGGCTCGCCTTTCCACCCCAGCGCCAGAGAAATCACCGCGCCACGACGCGGCATCATCACCAGGCCATCCGCGTCGTCCAGCTCCAGATCGAGCTGGTCAGCTTCAAATCCACGGTTGTCGGCCAGCGTCATACTCAGCAGGCGCTTATCCAGCGTCTGCGTTGCATCCTTGCCCTCAATCACGATGCGAAAGGCCGGTGTCTTACTGCCCCGATTGAGTAAATCAGTCATCTCACTCACTGCAGTAATCCTCCCACCGTGGTTCTGATATTCCCTACCGCTGCCGCCGCAGAGTCCTGCAGACTGCTAAGCTGGTCATTCAGGCTGCCGAACATCTCGGAGAGTGACTCATCCACCCGTTTAAGCCCAAGCGAAAACTCAATTTTTCTCGCTTCTCCACTGGAGAAGAATTCCGATTTCGTCTGGTTCAGGCTTTCAATCACATACATGCCGTAGATGGTCCCGCCCCCCTCGATAAGAGGCCAGGCTTTCCCCTGCTCCGCCATCAGCTCCAGCGCCAGCAGCGACAACCTGCCGCCGGTCACTTCCGGCATGAGGACGCCGGAGAGCGTCAGCTGATCGTTATCTGGCCCCAAAAATTGCGTTGTCGGACGGCGATTAACGCGATTGTTGGTGACGTGCCGCCAGTTCCGCTGATACTGCAGCTGCTGATAAGGCACCGTGCGCAGCTGGAACACAAACAAGCCCAGAACCATCATCATGAATCGTACCCCCCTTGATCGCTGAAACTGCTGCGGGCCTTAGCCCTCATGCGGCGCTCGCGCTCATCGAGTTGTCGCGCGACCTCACGCGCAATATCCTGCGGACTCTGCCCTGGTTGCGCCTGGATAATAATTTGTGCCTGGGTTTCAAACTGGAATACCGGCTGCGTACCTGCCGGTTTCTCTGCCGCTGGGCGGTATGATGCTGCCGGCAGGCTCATTGGATGAAGCGGTGCAGCCTCTGCAGGCATTGCTCCCCCCATCATTCCGGCGACAACGGAGGCCAGCGCTGCGGTCCTCCGGCGGCTGGTCACATAGGCAGGACCGTTAATCAGTTCCGGGCCATTTTCTCCCGCGATGCCCACTTGCCCGCGCGGAATATAACCGCCACTGTCATACATCCCCGCAAAGAATCCTCCGGCGCCTTTTTGCTGGATGGCGCCAGGTGATTTGTCGCCGCCGGTCATCCAGTCCGGCAGGTAGCTTTTTACCGATGCCAGCTTGCTCTTGAGCGTCTCCCATTTCTCATTGATACCGCTCAGGATGCCGTCAATGATTGCCCCGCCCACTTCTTTAAACTTCGCGGGCAGCGCGGCAACATCATTCAGAATTTCATCCCATTTATTGCTGATAGTCTGCTTAATCACAGCCCATGCCCCTGATACGCCTGATGAGATGGCATCCCACAGAGCTTTAAACTTCGGCCCCAGCGTTTCCCAGTTCTGCCAGATGTAAATGGCCCCCATCGCAATGAGGCCAATTATCGCCAGTATGGGGTTAGCCATCATCAATCTACCCAGCCACAGGATCGCCTGGCCCGTACCGCTAATCACTTTCGTGATAAGGGCAAACGCAGAGGAAAATTTAAGGCCCAGAACCCCGGCGCTTACCCGTACAATTGCCATTGGTCCCAGGATGGACGCCAGCGCCAGCGACAACACACCCGCAGCAGTAGCAACGATGGCAAATACGGCCGCAATCTTGAAAAGTGCAGCTGTCAATTGCGGATGACGCTTAACAAACCCGTCGAGAGCTGACGCCAGATCGCCTAACCAGTCAGCAATATTTTTCAGTACCGGCGCGACGGTTTCACCGATGCTCGCCATGGCGTTAGTAAACGAGCCGCCAGCGGCTTCCCATTTATTCCCCAGGGTATTAAGTGACGCTTCTACACGCTCACGCAGGGTCGCCTGGTTCTCCAGTTTGGCGGCGGTTTCACGATAGCCCGCTATCCCTTTTGTGATCATGATGTTCAGTGCCTGCAGGGTTTCCGCGTCATCACCAAAGAGGGTTGCTTTAACAGCCTGCTTTTTCCCATCGTCGGTAATTTTATTCAGCTTATCCAGTTGCTTATACAGGTTTTCCAGCCCCGCAAACTGGCCTTTACTGTTCTGAAAACTCAGCTTAATACCTGTCCCTGCAAGTACATCATTTGCTTTATCAATCTTTTTATTGTTCAGTGTGGCCTGAAAAATCTTTCGGTAGGCATTACCAGCAGACTCCCCTGCCATCGACGCCTGATCAGCCATGACCAGCAGCGGCGCGAAGGTTTTTGCAGCGTCCAGGCCTTGGAGCTTGATAATGTCCATCGCGGCGCTGATTTTTGAAAATCCCTGCAGCATATTGCCAGGGTCAACGCCCGCGTAATAACCCCGCTGGATCACGTCCATCAGGCTCATCATGTCTTTTTCGGTGGTCTGCGTGGCGTCCTGCAGTTTCGCAGCGAACTCGGCGGCATCAGTCGGGGCCATCTGCAGCTGTACGCCGAGATACGCCGCCGACTCACCCAGCCCGCCCAGGATGACCTGCGCAGACATACCCTGACGGCGTAACATGGTCATCATGTTCTGAAAGTCTGCCGTGGTGCCAGGAAGCCGATCCCCCAGGGCAATTGCCAGCTTGTTCAGCTGCAGAAACTCCGGCGCAACCTTTCCACCCGGCCCCATCATGGAGCCTGCCAGCTGGTTAGCGGCGTTCTCTGATTCCGAGTAGGCGCGAATGGGCGCCAGCAGCGTCGCGCCCGTTGTCACCCCGGCGGCCATCATCCCGGCCCCGTTCCCTGCCAGGCTGTTACGCACGTCACGCATCTTGTCCGCTTTGGCCCTGACCGCATTCAGCTTGCGCTGGCGCTCGCCCACATCCCGCAAGCGCCGCTCCTGCTCTGCCAGCTGTTTGTTATAGCGGTCCGTTTCGCGGGTAATGCGTGCCGTTTCACGGGCACCGCCGCCCGCAGAGATGCCAAGGCGGTACAGCTCCGCCCTGGCTGCCGCCATCTGTCGCGTTTCCTGCTGCTGCTTTTGCTCCAGACGTGACACGGCCCGCCATTGCGTTTCAAGCGCCGCCGTCTGCTTTTTTGTCGGGGATTCGAGAGCTGACATTTCACGGGTCATCATCTGCGCACGTAGCCGCGCCTGGTCCAGTTCGGTACTGGTCCGGCTCAGGCTCTGTGACAGCTGATCGAATGATTTTAACTGGCCCCCCGCATCATTCAGCCGTTTAAGCTGTTCGCGGGTCTGCCGGACGGCGGAGGCCAGCTCCTTAGAGCCAGCCTCCGCCATTTTTAAAGGGCGGGTGAGTTTATCAACCGCATTCAGAACCACCTGCAGGCGCAGGTTTTTATCACTCATCGCTGGCCCCGCTTCGCATTATCGCTCTGTGCCGCCACTCCAGCACTTCTGTAAGCGACATAACGTCAGTGACGGACGGCGGCCAGTGAAAGATCGTGGCGATATCCGCCACCAGGTCTTCTACCGTCAGGTCGTCGGCAAACTGGCAAGCGCCGACTTCGGCAACAAAAAAAGGACAACCTCGATCGATATCGCAGAAAGGTCTGCCGGGTCAAGGTCCGCCATTTCCTGCGGGGTCAGCGCTGGCGTGGAGATGCGGGGGATCACGGTCATCATAGAGGCCACATCCATTTCCATCACCGCCTGAAGGCGCGTACCTCGCAGTGCGCCGGACTGCGGTTTACGCAGCACAATTTCCGTAATGGTGGTGTCGCCGCGCTTGATTGGGGTATCCAGAGTTACTGTTTTCTCGCTCATGTTTTTTTCCTGTTTTGGGGTGGCTGGCGCGGTAGTCCGCGCCAGTGCTGCATTAAAGGCCGATGGCGTTACGGTGCGCTTCCATCAGGTCAACACCGTCAACAATTTCAATCATGTTGATCGCATCGACCTCATAGAGCACTTCGCCGTTAATGGTCAGCTTCGCATAGCTGTTAACGCTGCTGACTTTGGTGGTGTTGCTCTCGCCGGTTTTCCACTCGCCGGAATCCACCTCTTTGTGGCGTCCGCGTACAACCAGCTCAACGGCCTGCACCTCGCCGGTGTCATCGCGCTGGATAGAGCCGGTGAAGCGCATCTGCACCCCGTCAACCGTGGCTTTACCCATCTGTTTAAACAGCAGCGCCTCAGTGCCGCCGATGGTCATTTCCGTATCCAGTGCCCCATCATCCAGCCCCAGATCGATACCGACTGAACCGGGCATACCGCCGCCGCGATAGTTCTCAAGCTTGCGGGAAAATTTCGGCAGGGTGACGGATTCAGCAATGCCCATCCAGCTGTTACCGGCGTTGAAGATGTTCAGGTGTTTTAGTTTGCGTGGTAAGGCCATGGGTCCCCCCTTATGCGCTTACGCGGGTGGTGAAATCCACCAGGTAACGGTCAGTGATGCGCTGGCGCAGCATCAGGTTTTCCAGTGGCGGCACTGGCGTGTAGTCGTAGTCGATCCAGAGCTTCCCGGCCTTCAGGGTGTCTTTGTCGTTAACGCTGTCATCAATCCAGCAATCACCGCCGATGAGGTAGCCCTGATTCACCAGGCTGCGCATTTTGGCGCGAATGCCTTCGATAATGTCGCGGGCCAGCGACGGGTTAAGCGGCATGTCCACTGCCCACATATGGCCCTCAGCCATAGTGTCAGCCAGTACCTGCGCGGTGCGGGTGTAGTTCTCAAACTGGAACAGCGGATCATCGCTCAGGCAGCGGGAACCCCAGAAGCGGAAACCATCCTTGCGGATCAAGGTGGTGACGTCGTTCTGGTTCAGCAGTCCGGCATCGGTTGCCGGGTCCTGCAGATCCCAGAACACATCCGCAGACAAGCCGGTTACGCCATTCACTCCCACGTTAGACAGGGTTTTGTGCCAGCCGGTTTGCTCGTCGATTTTGGCGCGCAGGCCAAGGGCACGGGCGGTGGCGTAGGCGGTCGCATCCGCCTGCAGTACCGTGTCAAAGTTGATGAAGTCAGGCCAAATCACCATCCCTTCACGCTGGCTGAAGTTGTCGCGGTAGGTGATCGCCTCTGCCACGGTTTTACAGCCGTAAGCTGACATATACGCAAAGGCCCGCAGGCTCTGCGCCACGCTCAGCAGCTCAGTAGATACGGCCTGCGTATCATGCCCCGGCACGCCGAGAATACGCGGTTTCACACCCAGCTGCGACTGTGCCGAAAGTAGCGCCTTCATGCCGGTTTTCTTACCCTCAGCGGTCACGCCGCCGATGATGTTTGCGGTGGTTTCCGCTTCGGTTTCGCCCTGGGCAACACGCACCACTACGGTGACGGGTTTTGCCTGGTCTGCGATCGCGTCCAGTGAGCGGGCCAGCGTGCCGGACTCGCCCGCTTTGCCGCTGGCGGTCAGTACATCGGTAAGCAGTACCGGCTTATTGAGCGGAAACATAGACGCATCGGCATCATCGCCGGTGCATACCATGCCCACAATCGCCGTACTCACCGTCGTGATGGTTCGGGTGCCGTCGTTAACTTCTACAACGCGCACGCCGTGGTGATAGTCTTGCGCCATGAAATGAATCTCCTGTTTAGGGGTTCACCCATGGTAGGGAAATCATTCCCCGCAAGCCGTTGATGCCCGTTGTACCGTGGATGGCACAAATGCAGACAAAAAAAAGCCCCTTGTCGGGGCTGATTTATCGGGATATTCAGGCGACGCGGCTCCAGCACATCAGCAGGGTGTGGGCTTCCACCACGCTGAACGATTTACCTTCGCCGAGGTTGTCGGTTTTGCCGCTGGTCGTGTGTTTGTGCGGAGGAAAATCGACAATATGGTCGTGGTCTTCCGCCTCATCCGTGTAATTTCGGGTGCGGCGGCTGTCGTTATCCGAACCGACAACATAATTATCATCCCAGACCTCACCCGGGGCGAGCATCCCGCCTTTGTGTTTATGCCGTCCAGCCCCCCTGGTTGTCAGCTCTTGTCCCGCTAACTCACTGGTTTCTCCGCTCACATCAATCTGTACAGCTGGCAGATTGCCCCGCTGGAGTGTGACGGTATCGCTGCCGCCGGTTTTCCCGACGTCCGAGCCGTCAGCTTTGCCGACGCGAATCGTTTTGTTTTCTCCTGTGTACACCCATTGAGACCAGGGCCAGCGCTCATTGGGATTGAGGTTCTGACTAAAAAACCGCGTGGTGCCGACGGGGTTATCCAGTTCCCACGCATTACTCACCGCCGATTTAACCGCATCAGCGATAGCCTGCTGAATATTTGTTTCGAGGTCTCCGACGACCTTATCGGCATAATCTTTCGCTTCATTTTTGGCTTTCTCTACATCTTCAGCGCTTGCCATGACCAGCGACAGGTCAGCAGTGATTTTCACATCAGCCGTATTGCTGACCTTAATCCACAGGTTCAGGGCATGCAGACGCCCCGACCCCTCGGCAAGCTGGGGTTTGTACGATTCCGGTACGCTGGCCACGGCCAGACACACACCATCATCATCATACAGAGCGGCTTCTCTTAACCAGAATCCGCCAACCTGCGGCGGAATAATCATTTCTGCACGGATGACGCTTGCGGAGTTATCAGCGATAGCCAGGCGGTTAATCGGCGCCCGGTATCGTTCGTTAATCAGGCCATCCTGAGAGGCTAACGCTGCTGGCAGCATGCCGTTACCATCACCGACGCCCATCAGCGCGAAACCAACCGGCAGGCCAGAAAGCGCAGCTTCTGCCAGCGCAACCTCTCCGGCCTCCGTCAGAACCGCTGAATATTTCTTTTCCGCCATACCGCCCCCTTACGCCATCTCCAGCAAATATTTCTGTACGGCAATATGTTGATCTGCTGTCAGAGAGCCATTGATTAAAACCACTGACTTTATATCGCTTGATAACGCGGAATTGTTATTATCCGTTTTGCATCCAATTAAAATGTTTTTATCACCGGCGGTAATATCTCCCGGAACTGAAGAAGCACTCGAAACATATTTCCCGGTGGAGGGGTCATAGATAGCAACCGTAATCGTTCCCTGACGAATAAACGACGTGAACGCAAAAAAATCGCCCACCCGAATGGATTCAGGGAATGAGGCATAGGCATAGGAAGGCGATGAAGTCCCGGCGTTCTGACGAGCTACCAGAAGCCGTCCGTCGGATGCTGCTGCGATACCAAAACCATGAGCATTAGCTCCCGCGCCGGAAAAATCAGCCACAGCGTAAGTATTGAGTGTGCCGCCAGCCGCGGTCCTGCGCATCACACCTGCAACGGTCAGTGCAACCGGGGCCTTATATTGGGTATTAAGGTAATTATCGCGGCTCACTGTGACATATCCCTGTGAGTTTTCCACTACCCCGTTAACCATCAGAGGTTTGTCAGAATCAAAAGAGTTGAGAGTAATATCACTGGCGTTTGCCCCCCAATAATACCCGGAAAAAGGGATGCCATCCGTTTCTGGAAAATCCTGAAACCAGTTTATTTTTTCAAAATCAGACATCATTTTCATGCCTGCTTTAAAGGGGACAGGGCCGCCGAGAAAAAGAGATGTAAACATAATTACTCCTGATAAAATTTTTCTTTAGCCATTCGGGTAATGATATATGCGCCTTTGCTGCTCAGGTGTAATGTGTCCTGCCATGCACCGGCGGAATTATCATATCGTTTCGGGAATAATTCATACCCACTGATAAAGTTGATGTTATTTTTCAGCGCCAGCTCACGCATGGTTTTATCATATTCAGAAAGGGCTGGCGTCCCCGATGCGCTGCACTGTCCCGGCGATACCAGGCAAATACAAATATCAGGTGATGCCTCTTTGTGTTTATCAATAATTGTCTGAATGCCGTTGCGATATTGCTCTGTCCCGGCGGACTTACGAAAATCATTCGTTCCCAGCACGATAAACAGTAAATCAATCTCCAGAGCTGACGCGACAGGGGCGATCCAGTCTTTCCAGTTGAGATAATCCGACGCCATTGCTCCGCCATTTCCCATGCGGGAGACAGTAACACCAGACTGATTCGCTGCATCTTTACCGTACATCCCCAGGATAGACACAACGCCATTTCCGGCAGTCTGGATTTTCACGGTATGCGCAACGGAAGCCAGACCGCTGAGTTTATGCGCCAGCGCCTTACCTGTATTGCCGCCGTTGATGGTCGCCACCGTAACATCGTCAATGATGATGCTGAATGACCCGGTGCCGTCGTAATAAAACAACGTCAAATCGGTGGCCTTAACCCCTGACCAGGTCATATACGCCACGCTGCCGGTATTGTACATGGCGTTCCCGTCCGGGCCTGCACCATAACGTGGCGCGGCATTATTGTGTTCATTGTCTCCGTCATAGACAGTAAACCCGCTGGTTTTCAGCGTAATACCGGCCATGACGCCATCGCCGCGCGTAGAGCAACTTATCCAGCCAGGGTCTTTATACTTCCCGCCCATCTGATTCAGGAGCGACAGAGGGATCGTGTTTTTTTCCGTCCAGGAATCCCCCGTCCAGGCATAATGAATCCCTACCTGTTCGCCGACAAATAAACGCGCAAACTTATACTGTAGCCGGTAGGTATCGCCCTGAATAAAGGTTTTATCTGTCACTTCACCGCTAACGGTTCCACCGCCACCATCACCAACCAGATTCTTAATAAATGCCCGTAATTGTGGCCCCAACCCGGCAGCGTCAGGGAATCCATCGTCAAACCACAGCGGGACAACGTCGTTATCGCCAAAGCAGGCAGGAAAGAATTTAGGATTAAAGTTTTTTTGCGGGAGGTATTGCCGCGCCCACAAATTGGGTATACCGGCCACAGCCTCCTGTAATTGAGGCCCTAAACCGGCGGCATCGAGACAGCCATCATCCAGCCAGAGCGGCACGACATCATTGCTACCGTGGGCCAGGGGCAGCATCTTGCCGCTGAATGACCCCGGCACGATTCGGCGATCCACATACCCTTTCCCGGCATAGAAGGCGACTGGTACCGCAACACCGTCAGCGTTCAGGTAGCAAATAAACGACTCATCAGCCGCAGGCCCCTGAGCCACGCGGAAAATTTTACCGGCGGGCGTGGCGGCACGCCCGGCAATCGTCCCGTCCGGGTCATCTGCTGTTTTGAAGAAAGTGGATTCCCGATAATCGGTAAACCCTTCCAGCATCGTTTTCAGGAATTGTGTACGGGCAGCTAACTGCTTCGCCTGAATATTAGCTGTACCCGTTGCGCCGCCTTCAACTTTATCCGCACGGGCAATCTGATAAATTTCATCAGCCCACTTAATTGTTTCTGATATTTTCGTCATATTACTTTCCTGAAAAATAAACATTACCGGAATAATGCTGCTGACCGTCGTAATAAATACCTCCATCCGGGGTATACTCTGGCGGATATACTGTGATGACTTCTGAATCAATAAACGCAGAGCCAATACTGGCTAAAGCCGTAACACTCAAAGAGAGCGTGAGCTGTGATATATGGCGGCTGACCGGTTTTGCATCGCCAATAATCCGCTCAAGCTCGATAATCATCGACTCAGTGATGCCAATTTCATTCAGGTCTACTTCTAACCGGAATGTCCCGGCGGGGTCGGCAACCTCCCACCACTCATTAAGGGTCATTGAGTAACCCAGCCCCTCGATCACACGCTTAACCGCCGCCACGGTCCCCTTGCGCTGATGTATCCAGAACGCATCACTGACCGCCTGCCGCTTAGCGGTTTCTGTCCAGTTTTCCTCCCAGCGGTCAACGGAGAAAGCCCATGCCAGATACGGCAGAAACTTTGCCGGGCATTTCCACGGGTTCCACAGGTCACGCAGCGGCACGTTTAAATCGCTGATGCCGGAACATGCCTGTGCCAGCCTTCGCTCCAGCGCTGACGATCCCGGCGGTAACAGGCTGCTACTCATCAGAGCCACCAATTTCTGCTTTAAAATCGGTGCAATAGGACGCCTGCGTTTTATCTAACACCATGTCCGCCAGGGGCTTCATCAGCTCAACGCGTTGAACGCCCTGGACATGCAACGCGGCATAAATCGCGGACAGTCGCACATCACGCCCCAGGCGACGCTGCTCGTTGATGTATGCCGTGCCCTGTGCTTTCGCCGCCGCCAGAATGGGTTCCTTTGCCGGACCGGGATAGACATACAGAACCGCGTCGATTTCATAGGGGACAATCTCAGCAGATCGGACACTCACCCGATCCGCCACCGGCCGCACAGCCTCATCATTCAGGGCCTCACCGACGACCTGCAGTAAGTCTTCCGGCGCAGTACCATCGCCGTCGCGGGCCAGAATAGTCACCACGACTTCCGCCGGTGACGGGCTGAACGCCGACGCATCCGCCACCCGACCATCCGAACTAAGCGCGTGATATTCATAGGCTCCGACTGGTCCGGCAACGCTCATCCCCTCAAAGGCCGCCGGGATGCGCTGGCGATAATCCGCGTCAGATTCCATTACCGCCTCCGTGGGCGGCGTGGTGGTGTCGTCCGCAGCCGTAATCACCCGGCGCTGTACGTTGTTATTCGCGCCTAAATTGTCCAGGTCATCCCCACCGGAATAGGCCACCATCACGGCTTTCGCCGCCTCGTTAATCCGCTGGCGCAGCAGCAACTCCCGGTACACATTTTCCTGCAGCGTTTTTACGATTGGCTCTGACTCAAGCGTTAAGGTACGGGCCACAGCTTCCTGCTCTTCTGCCGGATATAGCGCGACAAACTCCGCCTTACGCTCTGTCAGCAGGGTTTCAAAATCCGGCACATCCACAATTTGCGGCGGCGGCAGCTGGGAAAGGTCAATAACGGCCATTGCTTGCTCCTGTCGATACGGAAAGGGACACAGGCACGCCGTCATTGCGCTGGCCTGCCAGCTCAATCACCATGGAACCATCCATGCTGCTGCTGTTAATCGTGATGGTGTCGAGCTGTAGCCGCGGCTCCCAGCGCAGCAACGCGACATACACCGCAGACATGATCTGCAGACGCAGCGCCCGGTTTTGCGGCTGGTCAATCAGCGCTGAAAGCAGGGAACCATACTCCCGGCGCGCAAGCCGGCTCCCTTGCGGGGTCAGCAAAATGTCACGCACCGACTGGCGCAGGTGGTCAGTTTCCGTTATGGCTCTGCCGGTGTCGCGGTTCATCCCGATATAAAGCGTCAAAATGGACCTCCCGTCGTTCCGCCACTGTCGCCAGGGTGTTTATGCTTATCAGCAACGACGCCGTTTGACGTCATCGCTCCGCCGCCGTGAGTCACATCGCCATTCAGGATCACGTTGCTGTTAATACGGGTCGTGTCAGCCTCGATCACAAACTCCCCTGTCTTGCAGGAAACCATCTGTGATGACTCAATCAGCACAGCTTTAACCCCCCGGATAATCCAGAGCCCGGTGGCAGGGTCATATTCGAACCAGCCGCCATCCTCGTATTCGGTCACGTCCGCGCTTTCAGAGTCTGACGGCGGCGGGCACGCGTCGGAGTAGATGGCCGGAAGCGCAAACGCTGTCTCCAGATTGCCGCCCAGACTGAACAGCACCACCTGCTCACCCGGCGACGGACACCACCACGTGCGTGACTTCCCCGCACGGTAGGTCAGCCAGTTAATCCAGTTGGTTTCGAGGTCGCCTGTTTTCACCCGGCACAGCCAGCCGTCCCGGTCCACTTCGGTCACAATGCCGGTGCGGATCAGATTGGTGATGAGGCGCATGATTTCGGTTAATTGTGCGTTCATAAGATCCACTTTTTGATGAACTATATTTCAATTAGGTTTATATTCATCATCGAATGGTTTGTATCAACTACGACACAAGAGGAAATATGCTTACATCAATAAACGAAATTTCAGTCCCTATTCCATATACTGAAAAAAATGCCAAACTTAGTCTCAATGGAAAAAACCTCATAATTACTGGAGGTAATGGGAGTGGCAAAACCAGCTTTATAAATTCTATCTACGATTTTTTAAAAAATGGCCTAGATCAACCAAACAATAATAACAAACAGCATCTTGAGCAACAGCTTAGCAACTATGAAGACAATCTAAAAAAAGGAGGACGCGATAGTAATAATTACTCATGGTACGATCAAGAAATTATAAAAATCAAAAAAAGATTGCATGCCCTAGATAACTTCCATATAACAACATCTACAAAAGATAGTGCAAACACTCGCTCGCTCCTTCGTTTCCACAAAGCTCTTAGAGAAGCAGCAATTACTGCCCCGCAGTTTGTGCCAAGACTTTCTGCTTTAGTCGAAGAGAATGCTCATTTTTCTAATGAAAAGGATGGGGACAATATTTTTGAGAACTATTTAATTAGCTTGAAGACATCACAAAGCTACGCAATTTCTTTCGATAAGGATGAAGAAAAAGCAACAAAAATTCAAAATTGGTTTAATAAAATCGAAACTGATCTACAAGGCCTATTTGAGGACACACAACTTAAACTAAGGTTTGATAGTACTGAAGGAAAATTTTACCTTCATCAAGACATGAAAGATAAATTTACTTTTCAGACGCTTTCGTCAGGATATTCTTCAATTTTAAGAATATACGCAGATTTGATTATGCGCATAGAAATGTGGGAACTGACCCCTGAGAGTATTGAAGGCATTGTTTTCATTGATGAGATCGATGCCCACTTGCATGTTTCCTTACAAAAACAGATACTTCGTTTTTTTAGCAATTCATTCCCCAAAATTCAATTTATTGTTACGACTCATTCGCCCTTTGTGGTTTCTTCTGTTACTGATGCCGTGATCTATGATCTATCCAGCAATCAACAAATTGTTGATGTATCGTCTTATTCAAATAATGTCATCCTGCAAGAATTATTTGGCGTTAACCCAATGTCAATTGTATTATCTGATAAGTTAGAAGAAATCGACAAAATCATAACATGCTTAGATAAAAACAATATTGAAACAGCCATAAAAATAATACACTCGCTCGCTTCGTCGGAAGAATCAATGGACACTGAAGCCAGCGCATTTGTAGATTTCGCAAAGCTTCAAATCATCAAATTTAAAAAAGAAAACGCCCAGGAGAAATAATGTTTAGAGTTAACAGAACATACCCTGCGCCAGTTTCATTGTCTCGTAAATTACGTTATGACGGCCCTGACGTACACGAAGCCTTACAAAAATGTTTTTTTGGGAAATGTTATATCTGCGAAAATAAAGATCCGTTAGATATAAACATTGAACATTTCTCCCCAAGGAAAACTGATGACGAAAAATCTTATGACTGGGATAATCTATATTTATCCTGCGGCAGGTGCAATAATATAAAACTAGCAAAGCATGATGAACTACTTGATTGCTGCAACGAAGTTGTATGGAATCGTATAAAGCTACTACCTGGATTTTCAGCAAAAGCTAAAAAAGTAACCGTAGAACCACTATTTAATGATAAAAAAACCATAACCACTGCCGATCTACTTGAAAAAGTGTATAACAGCGATCATACAATAAATAAAAGGCTAACATCAGCCGCACTACGCTCACAAATAACAAAAACAACGCAAAAGCTTATCAGAAACATCATTGAATATTACGAGGATGATACTCCAAACGATCGCAAAATATATCTCATTGAAAAAATTAAAGTTATGATTAGAAGTGATGCTAAGTTTTCTGCATTTTGCAGATGGATTGTCCTCGACGATGCAGAGCTTTGTGAGATTTTGGAACCCTTCATGGACTAATAGTACCTTGATATGCTTACAATTTAGTTATGTTAACCAGCGTAATAATGTATTCATTGTGGCCTCCATTACGTCATCATTCACGCCCAGCAGGCGGCGCTTGGAGTAGCGGACCTCCGGCCCTTTGCGGCTGACGCGATCACGCAGGCCGTAATGATGAACGCGCGCAATACGCTGCACCCTGCCCTCAAATTCAACACTGGCAGAGTCCGGGCTGGCGACGGCTTTCAGGTATTTTGCGGTGCGGAGTTTTGCAAACATCTGCCGCCGGATGCGGCCCTGCTTCGTTCGGGCTGTTACCCGCCGTGGTTCGTATGCTGTCCCGTCCGGGTTACGCTGCATCCGGATATTTTTCTGCTGGCTGCGGCGTAGCTGCTGCACCAGCTCCCGCATCATGCGCTTACGTGCGGCAGGCTTCAGCCCCGCCAGCAGCGCATCTAACCAGGCGTCAACTTCCTGCAGCTCAGCCACGGCGCACCGCCCACATTTCGTCCGGTTCGTCCGGTTCCGGCACCGCTTCGACGCTGGACACGTCACCATCAGCACTGACGATCACGCGCTCTGTCAGCTGCAGGTTCAGGCTGATATCGCAGATATCATTGCGCAAGATATCGACCTCAAACGTAAACAGCTTTTCACGCATTTCCGGGTTATGGACAGCATCGGGCTGATTCTCCATTAGCCAGGCCAGCACGGGAGCCATCAGCAATCCCTGATCGCCGCTGAAATCCACGATCACCACGTTCAGGGTATAGCGATACTCCCAGGACAACGACGCTGCGCCAGTTGCCACCACTGAGCCGTTATCGACGAACAAATGCAGCTTGTCCGGGTTGTCCCTGACATACTGAACCGACTTATTCAGGGCGCGGCGTAAGGACTGAGGTTTGTTCATTATTTCGTTCCTGGCAGGAAATTATCGTGTCCACCTTGTCGGCACAGACCGACCAGGCGGCCTCTGCTTCATCCAGCGCCGTCAGCAAATCACCGTTAGTGCGTGCCGCTGATTTTTCCAAGCGGCACTGTGTCACCCTGGGACAACCATTCACGGTAAGCTGCACCTCCGGCGAGGGCCGGACGTTCGCGCATCCTGATAATATCAGCAGGCAAAGGAGCATCAGCCCAACGCCGCAAATCCTCGTTTTCACGTTTCAGATCCTCAATCCGGCGCTGGCGCCCCCGCAGCAGTGCGTTTGTGCTTTCTGCCGCCGCGTAAAGCCGCGCCTGTTCCCGGTTGTTGGTTTCGGACAGGATGGACAGGGCGATCAGCTGGCTGTTCGTTTTTGCCAGTTTGTCGCCCATCGCTTTCAGATCCCTGCCTTGCTGATCAATGGTGTGGCTGGCCTTATTCAGTCGCCATGACTGCCAGCCCAGCGCTGCCAGTGCCAGAGCCAGAATTACTGCCAGCGTGCGTGTCATTCCGTTATGCTCCTTTTAAACACCAGGCCAACTCACGCCCGCGACGGTTATCCAGCCCCGGATTAAATATGCCTTTGACATACACCCAGCGCGGCAGCTGATAGCAGGCATCACGCCAGCGCTTCTGATTGATAAACTTCACCATGGTTGAACCACATGCATTGCCTGTGCCCACGTTGAACGCCAGCGACACCAGCGCGTCATAGACATACTGCGGCACCTCTACCAGAACACAGCGGGCCAGAGCCTTCTCCACCCGCAATACGTTGGTGATGAAGTTCCCCGCCGCCTGCCGCTCTGTGATGGTCTTTCCCGGCACCACACCGGCCGTGTTACCGATGCCATCGGTCCACACGCCAGCGTCGCACTGGTACGGCTGCAGGCGGCAACCCTCGTAATCGGCAATCAGTTTCAGCCCGTCCACAGAGGTGTGAAGCTGTTGGAAATTGGGCAGTGTGGCAGCGATGGCCAGCACTGCACCAACCAGGCAGCGCTTAACGATTGAAGGACTCATATTCCCCCTGGGTTATCTTCCCGTCGCGTAGCAGCTGATAGGTTTTGTGTTTGTAGTACCAGTTGATCGCCAGCATCAGCAGGCCAATCAGTACACCGCCCACCGTAGAGGCATCTTTGAGCGATAAATCCCCCAACCACGCCAGCATCACCGCGATGCAGTACGTAACAAAGGCGCTGATCCGTTCAAGCGTCATAATTCAGTCCCATAACTGGACGGTCTGCACCGTGGTAGTGGTCGCAATATCCGGCAGCTCCACCTGCAGCCCGTGAGGTAAAAAAGGGCCATGCTCGGCCAGCCCCGGATTTGCCTGCAGTACCTGCTCTGTGACGCCCTGCGTGCGCCCGTAATGACGCCAGCAAAGCGCATCCACCGTGTCACCCTGGTACGCACGCACTTTCATCAGATCAGCTCCACCGTACAGTGGGGTGCATCCTGCACCCGGCTGATTGCCCAACGGGCATCACGCCACAGATCGCCGCTGGCTTCCGCCAGCTCATCACCCCGTTTGACGCCGGACGCCGTGGCGTCGTAGTCCTGGTAACGCTCATTCACCTGTGCACGCGCCCAACAAAACACAGCGTTATGATAGTGGTGGATGCGCTCGCTTTTGCCGTCCAGCTCTTCCGCCGGTACGTCTGCCAGTGTCTGAAACCCCAGCGCCTGCTGGCGCTTGCGGAAGTCGTACAGCTCCGCATTGACCTCTGACATTGCGGACCGGATGAGTTGCCCGAGACGCGGCGACGTCACCGTGCCATCCGTCCGCATCACGCTTCGAAACTCCGACAAATCCACATCGGGCCAGAATGGGGTATTTTTGATGACCTCCGCCTGTTCTGGCGCCTGTTCTGGCGCAACAAACTTCATGCGGGTTTTCTCCTGAAAAGGTGGGCGGTGAACGGGATTTTGATAAGGCAATGCCTGTCGCCATCCCGTGCCGCCCGTGCGCGGGGCACGTTCCGTTAGTGGCTGTTACGCAACTGGCGCTCCAGCCGCTCTTTGTCCTTCTTCACACCGCAGCGGGGATCGAGCTGTAGCGCAAAGTTGTAGTGGTTTAACGCTGCTGCCGGACTGGACTCACTGATCACAGCGGCGATGGCTTTATGCAGCCTGGCGCGTGACTGGTCCGGCATATCCAGTGCATCCGTCAGTGAAAGCGCCTGCAGCAGCACGTCAGCAGGAAAATCTGCTTTCATGCGCTGCGCGGCCTCTGCCTGGTCTGCCAGCTCTTCGGCGATAACGGTCTGCACGTTGCGACGGCCCAGCGCCTGCGGCATCACCCAGCCATGTCTGAGCGCGTGGGCAGCAATCTGCAGACCACCGGCAAAATCACCGGCATCAATACGCCAGACCATCAGAAACATCAGCACGTCATCCTGCTGCGCTCCACCGGCTGCCAGTACGCCATCCGCCCAGGCGATATACTTGGGTAACAGCTCCACCTTGATTTGTGCCTTTTTCACGGTGGACTGAACCCCTTTGAGGCGGCGGCGATCTTCAGCCAGTTGCAGCAGCATCAGGTCATACCCTGACGCATGGCGAACACTGCCGCCCTGACGGGCGGCCTGTTCAGCCTGAACGCGCAGGCGGTGCTGCCGTGCGGGACTCAGGCTCATGCGTTACTCCCCGGCACCGGCGCTGAAATCGCCAATCGTGATGTTTTCCACCAGTGCAACGCAGCGGTAATCCTCCACCACATACGCTTCATTGACGGATTCGAAATTTTCGATGCGATCGCGTTTCGGGTTATCAATCACCGAACGGCGGCGGGTGTCTTCCTGCCAGTAGATGGACAGGTTATCCAGGCGGGTGATCAGCACGGCGTTTGCCGGGAATGACGGGGCGCGAACGGCCTGCAGGCCGCCCATGCGTTTCTGACTGATAATCATGTCAGCCGCCAGCTTTTCGCTGTTTTCCTGGTCTTTATTGACCAGCGGGAAATACTTGTCGGACAGCAGCTCACGACCACAGATCACAACCAACTCAGCATCGTCCTGGAAAATCGGGTCAATCAGCTCATTGACTGCATCCATCACCAGCGCATCCAGGTTGGCATATTTACCGCCCTTGCCGACCTTCACCGGGTCTGCAGTGGTGGTGCCATCTTCTGCCGTGGTACTGCCCATCACACAATCCGGGGCATCTTCGCGGACCTTCTGCAGCCAGCCTTTGTTAACGTCCTGCAGCAACGGATTGGCGGCACGGTCTGAGGTTTTGGCACGCTTCACGCCGTTAAATCCGATCATGATGCGGTCCAGCGCCTGACGTTTCACGATGGCGTTACGGATACGCACCTGAAAATCCTGGAATTTCGCCCACATATCCAGTTTTGCGTAAGTCAGCACCGTATCAAAGTTGGTCTGTTCGCATTTGTACTCAACATCCACCATCTCAGTGGGATCAGTTGGCTCGCGCTCCTTCGTGGTCGTGTCAGTGGTCCCGGCAATGGTACTGCCGACGCCCAGGCCCAGAAGCTGGCCTGACTGCTCCGCCACGCCAATCACGTTAACCATAGTCAGGAATGCCGTGGACTGCTGGATCTGGTCTTCCAGCGTCTGCTGCACCGACGGCTCAACGGTGAATTTGCTGGATAACTCTTCGACCTCCACGCCATTCAGACGCGCCAGTTGCTGCAGGTAAGCGTTAAAGGCAAAACGGGTATTCTTTTTCATGGGTTCTCTTGCTCCATCAGCAATTGGTCAGGGTGCCTGCAGGTGCTTCACCACCTGGCGCACGCTGGCGATAATCTTTACGGCTGTCTTCCTGGCTCAGCTTCTGCTTAAGCGCAGAAAAATCGGTCTGCTGCATCTGTAGTGCGGTTTCCAGCTCAGCAATGCGCTTATCCTGCGCGGACAGGGATTGATCGGTGCGCTCGCTCAGGCTCTGCTGCTCAGTGGCGACCAGCTCAACAGCCCGATGCACATCAGAGAAACGCGCATCATCGGTCTGCTCTTTTTTGGTAAACATCGCGGTGACGCGGGCAAAGAGGGAGGTTTTTTCGCCCTGGACCTCTTCCCACTCGATCAGCGTTTCTTCTGCGGCGGTAAAGAGGTTTTCCGGGTTCTGTTTACGGCCTGCCAGCGGGTTGCTTTTTGCGCTGGCACTAAACTGCAGCATTTCTGTACCCAGGCTTGCCGGGTCGTCAGTCGCTGCAAGGCCAATCAGGTACGCCTTGCCGGTATCGGCAAAGCTGGTATTGACCTCCATCGAGGTGAACAGCTTTTGCAGCTTGCGGGTATACGCCACCAGATCATCTGACGGGGTGATCCACGCATACAGGGCCATTTTTCCTTTCAGCGGGCCGTCCGTAATTTCTTCAGCCTCTAACTTATCCACGGTCCCGAAACGGCGGAACGGGCTGTCCGGGGTGTAGCCCTTGATGTGTTCCAGATTAATCAGCGCGGTATAGACCTGCGGGTTATAGCTTGCCGCCATCTGCTCCAGCCAGGCGCGCTCAATGGTGCGTCCGTCTGTTGTTGCCCCTTCCACACCAATGCGGAAGCGTTTTGCTTTAACTGCCATTTGAGCGACTCCATCAAATAACTCTGTGAGGCCTTATGGTTGCTGTGATGGAGGGGGGGAAACAACGCGCAGACCTTGTGCGGTAAACCACACAAAAGCCAGCCGGGGAAAGGCTCAGGGCAAGCCCGTATGTTTGTGCCATGGAAACGATGACCCCCGCAGACCTCGATCCCCGTCGGCAGGCACTACTGCTGTATTTTCAGGGATACCGCATAGCCCGCATTGCTGAAATGCTGGGCGAGAAAGCCGCAACCGTTCACAGCTGGAAAAAGCGCGACAAGTGGGGCAGCTATGGCCCGCTTGACCAGATGCAGCTCACCACCGCCGCACGGTATTGCCAGCTGATCATGAAGGAGCACAAAGAAGGGAAAGATTTTAAGGAAATTGACCTGCTGGCGCGACAGTCCGAGCGCCACGCCCGTATCGGGAAATTTAACAACGGAGGCAACGAGGCCGATTTAAACCCCAATGTGGAAAACCGCAACCGCGGCCCCCGCAAACCCCCAGAAAAAAACCAGTTCAGCGACGAACAGATCGAAAAGCTGCAGGAGATTTTCCACAGCTCAATGTTCGATTATCAGCGCCACTGGTGGGAAGCGGGCAATAAACACCGTATCCGCAACGTGCTCAAATCCCGCCAGATCGGGGCGACGTACTATTTTGCCCATGAGGCGCTGATAGATGCCCTGGTGACGTGCCGTAATCAGATATTCCTGTCAGCCAGCAAATCCCAGGCACACATGTTTAAGCAGTACATCATTGAGTTTGCCAAAGAGGTCGATGTTGAACTCAGAGGTGATCCGATGGTGCTTCCGAACGGCGCCATGCTGTATTTTCTGGGGACCAACGCCCGCACCGCGCAGAGCTACCACGGCAACCTGTATCTTGATGAATATTTCTGGATACCGAAATTCCAGGAGCTACGCAAAGTCGCCTCTGGCATGGCACTGCACAAAAGATGGCGGCAGACCTATTTTTCTACGCCGTCCAGCCTGACGCACAGCGCTTATCCCTTCTGGTCTGGCGCCCTGTATAACCGTGGTCGCTCAAAATCGGACCGTGTCGATATCGATCTGACCCACTCCGCGCTGGCAGCCGGACTCCTTTGTACTGATGGTCAGTTCCGGCAGATCGTTACAGTAGAGGATGCCGTGCGCGGCGGCTGTAACCTGTTCGACCTGGACCAGCTGCGACTGGAATACAGCCCGGACGAATACCAGAACCTGCTGATGTGCGAATTTCTTGATGATCTCGCGTCCGTGTTCCCGCTGTCCGAGCTGCAGGCCTGCATGGTGGACAGCTGGGAGGTCTGGGAAGATTTTCAGGCACTGGCCCTGCGTCCGTTTGGCTGGCGTGAGGTCTGGATCGGATATGACCCGGCAAAAGGCACGCAGAATGGTGACAGCGCCGGGTGTGTCGTCATTGCGCCGCCAACAGTTCCCGGCGGCAAGTTCCGCATCCTTGAGCGCCACCAGTGGCGCGGAATGGACTTCCGCGCTCAGGCGGAGGCTATTCGCAAGCTTACCCAGCAGTACAACGTGTCCTACATCGGCATTGACTCTACCGGCGTCGGTCATGGCGTTTACGAAAACGTGAAAGCCTTTTTCCCCGCCGTCCGGGAGTTTGTCTACAACCCCAACGTCAAAAACGCCCTAGTGCTGAAGGCATACGACATTATCAGCCACCGCCGCCTGGAGTTTGACGCCGGGCACACCGACATTGCGCAGTCATTTATGGCTATCCGCCGTGCCACCACCGCCAGCGGCAACCGCCCGACCTATGAAGCCAGCCGCAGCGAAGAAGCCAGCCATGCCGATCTGGCCTGGGCAACGATGCACGCACTATTTAACGAACCACTGCAGGGCGAAGCCGCCAATACAAGCAATATCGTGGAGATTTTTTAATGACTGAGAATACCGCACAGGATGCAATGCCACCTGACGTACACACCAATGACACAGCGGCTACCCAGGCGTTCAGCTTTGGCGATCCCATTCCTGTACTGGACCGCCGCGAACTGCTGGACTACGTGGAGTGCGTGCAGATGGACAGATGGTATGAGCCGCCAGTGAGTTTTGACGGACTGGCCCGCACCTACCGTGCCGCCGTGCATCACAGCTCACCGATTGCCGTTAAGCGCAACATCCTGACCAGCACGTTTATCCCCCATCCGTTGCTGAGCCAACAGGCATTCAGCCGTTTTGTGCAAGACTATCTGGTGTTTGGTAACGCTTATCTGGAGAAAAGGACTAACCGGCTAGGCGGTATTCTGTCCCTGGAGCCATCACTGGCGAAATACACCCGACGTGGAATCGACCTCGACACTTACTGGTTTGTGCAATACGGCATGACCACACAGCCGTATGAGTTCACCAAAGGCAGTATATTTCACCTGATGGAACCCGATCTGAACCAGGAGATTTATGGTCTGCCGGAATACCTGTCCGCCATCCCTTCAGCCCTGCTTAATGAGTCCGCGACACTGTTTCGCCGTAAGTATTACATCAACGGCAGCCACGCCGGTTTCATCATGTACATGACTGATGCGGCGCAGAACCAGGAAGATGTGAACAACATCCGCCATGCGATGAAAAGTGCCAAAGGCCCGGGCAACTTCCGCAACCTGTTTATGTACTCCCCCAACGGGAAAAAAGACGGCATTCAGATCATCCCACTGTCAGAAGTGGCAGCAAAGGATGAGTTTCTGAATATCAAAAATGTCAGTCGTGATGACATGATGGCAGCGCACCGCGTACCGCCGCAGATGATGGGGATTATGCCGAATAATGTTGGTGGGTTTGGGGATGTGGAGAAGGCTAGCAAGGTTTTTGTTCGAAATGAATTAATCCCATTACAAAAAAGATTCATGGAAATTAACAAATGGATTGACATAGAATTAATAAAATTCAACACATACGAATTAGAAAGTTAATTGCACAGGGCAGATAGTCACTGCCCTTTAAAACAAATAATTATTCATATTGGTACTGTAAATATCCGAATTCACTTTTATCCTATCTATAGAATTAGAAATAACGGCTAATAAGTCATCATAATCTTGACTGGTTCGCAAGGGCTTTGCTTGTTCATTATCTACTAATTGTTGCGTGCCTTCACAATTAAGTCCTAATGGATTATCTGGTTTATGAGGAACGACAGCAAAAATTGGCCTTAAGGCCTTAATAGCAAAATCTGCCTGAGTCATAGTCCCACTATTTTTTGCAGCTTCAATCAAAATAGATACAGCAGACAAACCCACCTGAATCCTATTACGTTGGACAAAGGATTGTTTAAATGCTGGTCTACCGACAGGATACTCTGATATCCATGCTCCACCATTATTTAAGATATCATTTGCTAATCTCGCATTTTGTTTAGGCTTAGCAATTTCTAAGCCATGCGCTAGTACAGCTATTGTTTTAGCCTTTGCGTTAAGTGTTGCTTTGTGTGCATTTGTATCCGTACCAATAGCCAAACCACTTACAATAACCAATCCCATCTCACAAATTTTTTTAGTAATTCTCTTTGTAATTTCTTCTCCTGCAGCAGAAACATCCCGAGATCCAACAATTGCAACCCCTGGCATTTCATTAAGGATGTTTACATCACCCTTTACATATAACATTGCGGGTGGATTCGGTGTAATAGCTAGGCAAACCGGGTATTTATTATCACCAAAAGGAATTGGAACAATACCTAAAGACAAATGCTTGTTTAAATATTCTTCTGCTTTATGTAATGAGGACACCGTGAACGGGGCTTTTAGAAAACCTGTGAAATTAATATACTCCACTAACTCATGCTCATTAGATAATTTATGAAATGGGATTTCATTAAATAATTTAAACACCCCTTGTTCTGATACCAATCTATCAACCTGCAAAGATAGACCTAACAGAATCTTAATTTCGGAAGGGTGCATTATTTCACTCCTCATAATTTGCTGTTTCAAGTAAAGCCAAAGGCAATATTGACTTAGCCCCTGCATATCTTAACAGATGATAGCACGCTGTCATACTCCCCCCTGTCGTTGTAACATCATCAATTAGAAGAATAACCTTATCAGTAACATCTGATGACACTGAAATAGTTGACATATGATGTTCTACCGAACGATCCCCACCACCTTTGTGGGCACTTACCACTGTGACTTTTCTTAGCAGAGATTGGTTGAAAACAGCGTTTGTATATTTTTTTTCAATTTCCTTTGCAATGGAGATCAAAGCTTCAGATACTCTACCTTGGGCATGAGAAGGTACAATAGTAATCTCGAAAGGTACGTCGGTAAAAGATACTTTACCAATGACATAGCCTTTTAGACTATTTATCATCAATTGGCTAAACGTAAGAACAGCCTTTGAATGACCTGAATTTGTAGCGTCCTTCAAATCCATCATTGCTTTCGAAAGCTTGTCACCCGACTTTGGGTTACGCGCACCGCGGTATCTCCATGGATGATACGTACCGCAAGAATAAATTTTTATTGGCCCCATCTTGTATCTGCGCCTAGTGAATAGGTAAAACCATATTAATTGTATACTTACTTCATACACAAGTACTAAATCTTACTGTTGCTAACTCACTAGCCGCTATTCTTAAGTTCGCCGCGCGCTCGTATCCCCGCCACGCCTGCCCGCTTTGTGGAGTAGTTTTCATGCAGGTGCATGATAGGCCAGAAAGCCCGCCAGCATTGACGGCTCTGGCCCCTTGCGATCCTTTTTGGATCATGCGAATCCATGCACCATAGACATGCACTCTCTTCTCAAGCTCAAGTGTGCTCTGTGGGAGGGAATTTCACAGAGAACAAAACGATTAATGCTTACATTCATCCTGGCCTACCCCGTACTGATTTAACCTGTTCACCAGTTCGCTTGTCAGTTCTGACAACCACGAAATGGCAACCTCCTTATCGTCATCGCTACAATCTGAGCTGGCAACCAGCCGGGCCATAAGTTCTATCCGCTGCAGTGCAAGTGACTCCATGAACAAATCGTTCACAATCCCCTCCCAATATTACTGTTTATATATACAGTACATCATGTGTATTTAAAGCTGAAATATTTTTTTAGTCAGCTAACCCTTTGATTAACAAATAGCCTTGATTCCTTACCATCTCAGTACCACTGTCGCCATTTATCATCTTCCTGCAGACGCTGGTTTCGGTAGAAAAGACGTAGACCTGCTCCCGATGGGATACTTCCGCCACGTAGCAGTAAATCAATCTCCTGCTCGTTGCCGTCAAACCCTCTGGACTTCAACTCATATTCAAGCTGCAGGCGCAGCTGATCGTTAATTTCCTGTTTGTAACCCTTCCGCCGCTTCGGTCTTACCTGTCGCAGCCTCGCATTTAGCTCCCGTAGCTCTTTTCTGCTCATGCTATTGAAGTCCGGCAGCGGTTCCGGCCGTTCTTCACCTGGTAAATCCGACTCAAAGTAGTTCATTTTTTCCACAGGGGGACAGTTATTGCCACGAGTCCAAGGGGCGCAAGCGCCCTGGTCGGCTGTCGCCTCCTGAACGTCAACAGCTTTACGAACCATTTTCCACTTCATCGCATGCGTGCAAATGCGGCCCTCGATAATCGGGGACCAGATGCCATAAATACGGATACCGTGATCGCCATAGGTTGATGGCTCGTCGTTCAGTTCATAGGCCGTGCGGACCAGATGATGTTTACGCGCGACCAGCACGCCGCCCTGCTTCATGATGTAGGTGGCAAAACACCCGGCATCGGCTGCAGCCAGCACCGCATCCAGACGAGGGTTATCCAGTACCGGCGCCCCGACCTTTTTATCTGCCTGCTGCCGCGCAGCCTGTCCTGCCAGCAATCTCAGCTCGCGATAAGCCTGGCGGCCCGGAATGCCGAAAAAGCGGAATTGCTGGACGCGATGAAGTGACGCCCAGGCGTTGACATGCTCTGCGTTATCCCTCAGTGATCTGCCGGTTTCCTTGCTGATTTCGTTAGCCAGGCCGCGCCCGTCTATGTTCTTACTGATGTATTTGGCGATGTAGCTGGTCGGCGTACCCTTGCGCGGGTTGATCAGTTCAGACTTAAAGCGCGGGCCGGTATTGTTGCCCAGCTCTTCGCGGTCCTCACGGATAGCAAATTTACGCAGCAAAGCAGTGATGGCGCGGCGTTCTTTCTTACGCATGAAGCACAGCAGGTGCCAGTGCACCGTCCCATCATGATGCGGCTCTGCCACCCGGACGCCATACCAGCGCATTCCGCTCTTGTGCATGGCCTTGCGGAAAGCGGCGAACGTATCAACCAGATAATCACTGCTTTGCCTGACTGTCGCGCTCGTCCACTTCGGGTTTGGTCTGCCATTATTGAGCGTGGCGTGGAAGCGTGACGGGCAGGTCATGGTGTAGAACACGGCACAGTCACCGCGCATTTCAGCGATAAGTTCCAGCCCTTTAACGCAGGCCATCATTTCGTTACGGCGGTGCGCCGGATTACTGCTGCTGGCGTTTACCACGTCTTCCATGTCCAGCGTATCGCCCTGCTCGTTGGTCAGCTCATGCGAGCGGAAGAACTCCAGCGATTTACGGCGCTGCTCACGCTTATGGATCACAGCCTCATAACTGACATACGGTGAGGCTTTTTTGTTGACCAGGCACACCGCACGCAGTTGCTCCTCCCGCCACTCGCAGCGCATCTGCCACATCTTGCGATACCACCAGTCAGCGCAAAGCATACGCGCCAGTGAACCCGGAATAAGCTCATACGGCACAGGGTTGCGGCGGCGTTTCTTGCGTCGTAACCGCTCAAATGCAGGAGGGATCACGTCAAGCCGCATGACCTCATCGGCCACTCGCTCCCACGCCCTGCGCATCTGCTCCGGCGTGACGTCATCGCTGACGAAAAGATCGCTACAAGCCGCATCAAGACACATGCTCATGTGGGCGGCTACCAGTGTGGAAAGTCGCTTTACCTGGTCCTGACTCATTTCAGGCAGAACCAGCAATCCCTCCAGCCCGTCATGGCTTGCCATAAACCGGAATGTGGTCGATATCTGGCTATCCCGGACACGCACCAGACGTTCCAGACACGGTCTGACTGTTTCACGCAGGTAGCGAGAATAGGCCTTAGGGCGGTTCAGGTTATGAAAATAATCAATGCGGTCCATCAGCGGCTTGCTGATATATGACGGCTCCACTGACACGTCAGCCAGGATGACCAGATCTGGGTTAAATTTCTGCTGTTCGCGGGCCATCTTCGCCCTGCTGATCAGCTGGTCCTGCTCCATTTCATGCTGAACCGGATCACGGGCTTCATTGTAGAAAAAGCGCTCCCAGATCTCATCACTCATTGCCTCACGGCGCAGCTTTTCCTGCTCGTTGTCGCTGGCGTAGAGAGTGATCAGGTTTGAAAGCGCAGATACCGGCGCAACTTCCGCCGGGTCCAGATAGGGGTTAACCGCATTTTTGGAGGCATTCCATGGGAACCCTCCGGCGGCCTCCGTCGGGCCGCCTTTATCTTTTGTTAACTCAGACATCACTGACAAGCTCCGAAGCTCACAACGCGCCTCGGCTGTAGTGTTTAGATTTCAACTCAGCGATTTCCTGGCATGTTACGCAGCACTGAACACCCGGAATAGCTTGCCTACGGGCCGTTGGGATTGGCGCATCGCAGTCGATGCAAAGAACACGAGCAATGCCTGGCTGTCTTGCACGGGCGTTCTGAATATGGCGATGCAGATTTTCTTCAACACGTTGCTGCACGAGGTCCATTGAGTCTGCCATTAGTGCCAGTCTCCCCGTGATTCAGCGTCATAACGGGCAACTTCACGGCGAAGCAATTCTGCCGCTTCCACTCCGTTCATTCCTTGCTGCAGTATGTAGATCGCCAGCGCCTCTATTCGTAACGAAACGGCAAAGGCGCAGTTTTTACGCTCATCCAGGCGAGCCTCGTTAAACAGCTGGAGTAGGCCAGCATCATCCGGTCCTGTTTTGGTGGTGCGGGTTTCTCTATTTCGCATAGTTGTTTCTCCTGAATTTGGGCAAAGGAATGCCCGGCGGGTTTACGCCATTACTTTCTGGTTTGTTTTAATTAGGCATGCTTAGCCGTTTTGGAAATAAGCTCACCACTGCACGAAAATGATTCATTGCTTTAATCAGTTCTCTCTTTTCGTCAGTAGTCAGGTCACTCACATTAACGCAATGACGTTCCGTCGGAATCTTTGCCATAAAAAATATGGCTGCCAGAGCCCTCTCATTCTGTAATCTGTTCACGTCCCGCGGATTACGCATATCCGAAATAAACCGTATCAGCTCAGTGTCAATATTGAAGCCGAATACTTTTGCACGTAATTCTGCAATATGGTTAAGCCCATCCAGACGTTTACCAGGGCTTAGTGGAACAGTTGCAGCATCACCGTTTATCGCCATTTCAGCATTCCTCACAATTAAACTCTTTTTTTGCTATGATTTTGCGACACGTACCGATAACACAGAGACTTAGCAATGCTGACCCAGATAGAGAAGGACCGAATCGAGAAACTCGAAAACGAGGTCGCAACCCTCCACAAGGAAGTAGCGATGCAGCAGATAATGATTTCTGGCTTGCTACACAGCTTTTTCCGTAACGAATCGTCGAATCAGGAGGCATTCTTTAGCGTCATCAGCGAAGAACTTAACCGACTACGCTTTGGATCAGTTAAACATCAAGAATTTAGCCATGACATCCAGCAACTCCTCGACCGTTATCGATAACTAATCTGTTGATATTTAATGAGAGGTGATGTTTTTTTACGCACCACCTCTTTCACCTGCTCCCCTCGAAAAAAAGCACCATCCTTCAACATGAAAAAGTAACTGCCGTCACCTGCTATAGAGGGATAACAGCAGATAAGCTCCACCTCACTGATCGAGTATTTTTCACCTTTGTGAAGAAACTGATAAAACACCCCATATAAACCCGGTTCCATTTCTTGTCCTCCTCTGAGTTATGGAAATTTAAAATGGCATTAATGCTCCCAACGTAATCACATCACCTATGCCTATTAGAAATAGTGCCGGGGATTTTTCTACACGCCCGGCGCGTGCCTTAGTGGTAGACTATTTGCGCGAACAATCATCTACCCCACAAAGGAGAAATCTGATGTCAGACTCTGACGACTTCCATGTACTGCCTCGTCCTGCCCCTGCCCCCAGGCCAGAGCCGGGGCAAGATAAAAAATAGGAACCCGGCATGACTAAACAAAGCTCCGAATACTTCCAGCTGTATTATTGCTATTACGTTGAAGCAATGACGGCAACGTTTCATGGCAGAGCTGACAAATTGATGACGGCAATCCAGCTTATTAGCGGTACTGCTGTATTTGCTGATACCAGCTTGAATTGGCTGTTCGCTTTGCCTGTTGTCGTTATCGCGACAATTCAACTTGTGTGGCAACCAGCCATTATTTCCGAGCGTGCTAGCGTGCAAAGCCGCCAGTACGGGGAATTGCTTTATGCTGGGGATGAACTGACCCCGGAACTGATTGCACAAAAATTGAAAATGCTGCATCACTCTGATTCCGCACCTTTCGGTTCTTTGTTAAATCCAGCCTATAAAAGAGCTGCTATTGCATGTGGTCGGCCTGATGAAACTAATCTCAGCTTCCAGGAAAAGCTTTTCGCCTGGTTTGCAGGTTGCCTGCCACGTTAATACTTAGACGTTGTAGCAATCTCTTTTTACCTATTCCCCGGACAGCCTGCTGCCGGGGAGACAGTTCAATACTCGGATGCCACTTTTTTCCGCCAGGTAAGTGAATCCAGCCGTGACCGTAATGCATTGCCGGGCTTTGCCTAACCAGCAGTGATGCGAATGAAGGTTCGTTATTCAGCATAAACACCTCAGCTCAGCCCAAAAGAATAGCCAAGACCCGTCACGGTATCGACGACACTGGCCATTGCAGGATTGGCCTGTAAACGCGCCTGCAGTGAAATAGCGGTTAAAGCCATCAAGCGAGTAACTGAGTTGACGCTTTCAACAACCTGACGGCGGGTAGTCGCGTTTAGCTGAACACCAGAAACCGCACTCGCAGCGACACGACCCATTTCGGCGGTGGCTTTCAAGACGTACTGAGGCATTTTCTCCCGTGCGACTTCATTGGTTGGCACACACGGCAGGCAATGGATCTGCGCCAGAAACCCATCTACCAGTGTTGAGTCTTCGGTGAGATCAGTCAGCAACAAGATATCTGGCGCAGTCAGCTGGTGTGGTTGCTCTGGGTTGAGCTTATTACGCAGGGTTTGAACGTTCATGCCTGCACGTTCTGCCAGCTTCGCCATGTTGTGGCGTATAGCGAAAGCCCGACAGGCTTCATTGAAATGAGGATGTTTTGATATGCGATAGTCAAACATAGTCAGTTGCTCCGTGAAGTCTCAAAATGGAACTAGTTGATAGTCACGTTGCAATCTGAGAGTGCATCGACAGTCATCGCAGCGATGTTAATCATCACTTTTTCACGCTTTTTGTCCTTGCGTAGGCGATGACGAAGCAATCGACCATCTGCAAGCATGTCGTTGATGGTGTCGATAGATAACCCAGTGAGTTCACTATATCTTTCAATAGTGACGTGGGGGGTGATGAGAGTGATTGAAATGTTAGGTCTCATGATGCAACATTCCTCGTTTAGCAATGATTAATCAGGATGAATACTGATCGTTTGTATTTTGTGAACACCATAAACATACGATCGCATCATGAAATCGTCAAGGTAAAAGTTCACCTGGAGTGACCATGAATTTGGAGAAAGGCGGCCGTGGAGCCATAGAGCGTATGGTTGAAGCTTATGGTTTCAAGACAAGACAAGCTTTGTGCGACCATTTGGGAATTTCGAAAAGTACCTTAGCAACACGCTATATGCGCGACTCTTTTCCGGCTGAGTGGGTGATTCAATGCTCCTTAGAAACTGGTATCTCTCTAAACTGGCTCACCACAGGACAAGGTTCAAAACAAGGTTCACATAAAGCAAACACTAAAGAACTTGAGAAGCATGTTTTGACCAATGGGTCATTACGCAAAGATGGCTCATATGTTTTTGATGCAAGCTTTTTGCCTGATAATCTTAAAAATCCTGTTGTTGTGATCGATGGCACTTCAGAATTTATCTGCGATATGGATTATGGAGATGTGCGTGACGGCATGTGGGTAGTGGGTATTGATGGAGAGGTTGCTCTAAGGAGTTTGACACGTCTTCCTGGTAGCCGACTTCGCATAGATGGGGGCAATAGTTCATTCGAATGCGCAATTGCGGATATTGAGATACTTGCAAAAGTTTTAGTTAGTTGCATCCGATAAAAGGAATTTTTATGACAACGACGTCCGAATCCAATGATGAACAGAATGAAAATGGTGATCTTAGGGCCGTAAAGCGCCTCTATGAGCTGACTATTCGCATAAGAGACTTTGAGATAACTCAGTTATCTCAACGTAATAATTTTTTCATGATTTTTCAGGGCGTTCTTTTCGCAGGTTTAGCCACCTTATACCAAAATGACAAGGGTGAAGCATTCGTACCTTTCATTGCGCTTGTTGGCTTGATTGTATCGTTCTTTCAGATAGGAATTTCTTCTGGTGCAAAATATTGGCAAGAATATTGGGAGGAGGCGGTTAAAGAAATTGAGGAAGAATTACTCCGTGTGATGTCACTGAAAGGGCATGAAACACGTGAGAAAGTTTACCGCATATTCAGCATTGCGATGGTAGAAGTAGATGCTAAAGTCAAAGATCGATTAAATCGCTCAAGCACAAACATGATAATAAAATTTTTAGTATCTTGTAAATTTTCAGTTAGTCGTATACCAATATACACTGCTCTAACATTTTTCGCCCTTTGGCTATCCCTAGGTATATATAGTTTTATTGGACGTCATTTCTTGATTCTTTGGATATAAGGAATATCAAATGGAAAACTTATACTACACACAGTTCAGCCATATAGACTTTAACGATCCCTTCTTCGATTCACTAAACAATGATTATCCGGACTTTGCAGGATGGATTGATAAGAAAAAAAATGATCCATCAGCATTAGCCTATGTTCTTTTTAATGAACAAAACAACATTGAAGGTTTTTTGTATCTGAAAATCGAAAATGAGAATGTTACTGACGTAACCCCTCAATTACCGATGAGAAAGCATCTAAAGGTTGGTACATTCAAATTTGAATCACGTGGAACTCTTCGAGGTGAACGTTTTATTAAGAAGATATTCGACCATGCTTTAGAATGCGATGCAGATGATATTTATGTAACGGTTTATCCAAAACACGCTTATCTTATTAGATTATTCAAATCGTTTGGATTTGATATTGTTGGTTCGAAAGGTCCTGACGATAATGCGGAAGACGTTTTACTAAAAGAAATGCACAACGTTCAGTTGACTGGGGATATAGTCAATGACTATCCATTCATGCATCATTCAGATAGTAATAGAAAATTCATTCTCTCGGTAGATCCTCATTACCATACAAATCTTTTCCCGGACTCCATACTCCGTACAGAATCTCCTAGCATCGTCAGCGACGTGTCACATACGAATAGCATAAGAAAAATATATATTTGTGCAATGCACGGTGTTACATCATTTAGACCTAATGACCTTGTTTTAATCTATAGGACGAACAAAGGACTATCTGGTTCTGCGTATTATAATTCAGTAATCACTTCATTATGTGTGGTTAGTAATATTAGGCATATAGATGAATTTGATACAGAAGATAGCTTTATAAATTATTGTAAAAAATATAGTGTTTTTGACATTAAAGATTTAAGTTATTTCTATCGTTCAAAAAAATATCCATTCATAGTTTCATTTACATATAATTTAGCTTTTCCTAAAAGACCAAACCGTGCTAAACTTATTTCTGAAGTTGGTTTGAATCCTAATGCTTACTGGGGAGTATTAGATTTATCCGACCAACAATTTGAACATATTATTAAACTTGGTGAAGTAGATGAAAGTGTTATTGTCAATTAAACCTGAATATGTTGAAAAGATTCTTGATGGAACAAAGAAGTTTGAATTCAGAAAAGGAATCTTCAAAAACCCGGATGTCAAATCTGTGGTTATTTACTCAACTATGCCAGTAGGTATGATTGTTGCTGAGTTTGATATCGCTGATGTTATAGAAGACAATCCAAGTACCGTATGGAAAAAAACCTGTCGTTATGCTGGCATTAGCAAACAGTTTTTTGATTCGTATTTTCACAGTAAAGAGAAAGCCTTTGCTATAAAAATCGGTGAGTTAAAAATTTACGATCAGCCCCGTCACCTTAGCTCATTAGGCGAAAACATCACAGCACCTCAATCTTATAGATACCTGTGATGTATGTTACTTAGAACAACATACGTTGACACTGTTTATGTATACAGTAAAAATGCTCTCCATATGGAGGGCATTTTTCATGGCAGTACGAAAACTCGACACAGGAAAATGGATTTGCGAATGTTACCCCGCCGGACGTAGTGGGCGTCGCGTGCGTAAGCAGTTCGCCACTAAAGGCGAAGCGCTGGCCTTTGAGCGCCACACGATGGATGAGGCAGAGGCTAAGCCTTGGCTGGGTGAATCGGTTGACCGTCGAACTTTGAAAGACGTGGTTGAACTCTGGTTCAAACTGCATGGCAAATCCCTAACCGCTGGCGAGCACGTTTATGACAAACTGCTGCTGATTGTTGATGCTCTCGAAAATCCTCTCGCTACCGATCTCAGTTCTAAATTGTTCGCGCACTATCGTGATAAACGCCTGACAGGCGAAATCTACTTTAGCGAAAAATGGAAGAAAGGAGCTAGCCCGGTAACGATCAACCTTGAGCAAAGCTATCTTAGCGGAGTCTTTAGCGAACTGGCTCGCCTAGGTGAATGGACTGCACCGAATCCACTAGAGAATATGCGCAAATTCACCATTGCCGAAAAAGAAATGGCCTGGCTGACACATGAACAGATTACCGAGCTTCTTTATGACTGCCAACGCCAAAGCGCCCTGCTCGCTCTGGTGGTTAAAATCTGCCTGAGCACCGGAGCGCGCTGGCGCGAAGCGGTGAACCTCACCCGCTCCCAGGTCACAAAGTACCGAATCACATTCGTCAGGACCAAAGGCAAGAAGAACCGCAGTATTCCGATCAGCAAAGAGCTGTATGAGGAAATCATTGCCCTGGACGGCTTCAAGTTCTTTACGGATTGCTACTTCCAGTTTTTGTCTGTGATGGACAAAACTTCCATCGTGCTTCCTCGCGGCCAGCTTACCCACGTTCTACGCCATACATTCGCAGCACACTTCATGATGTCTGGCGGCAACATCCTTGCCCTGCAGAAAATCCTCGGCCATCACGACATAAAAATGACCATGCGCTATGCTCACCTGGCCCCAGATCACCTTGAAACGGCCCTGCGCTTTAACCCATTAGCTACATTACCAAGTGGCGACAAAATGGCGGCAGCGGTTGGCATTGCCCCGTAATCGCCACTCCTTACCACCAACCTAACTCATTGATTATCTTGCAAGTCATTGTTTTCATTAACCCGTTTACATAAATGGGTTTTTTGTTGCCTGAATTTTATGATGTTTAAAATTATTCGGTTACAACCGCCAGGCGGTACCATTGGCGAAAGCCCGGCGACCGCCGCCGCCACCTCAGCCAGGCATCTTCCCTGGACCTGCTCCTCACCCCACCATTTCTGTTGTCCCAGAACTCATGGATGCGTTGCCCTCCCCTGACGCCGCGGGTGATGTACACTGATACGCCGGGTGAAGCGCCGAGTTGCACACGTCATCAGCAAAGAACAGAGCGATCCGCTCGCGACGCCTCCCGCTTGCCCCCCCAGTCAAATCATACTCATAAGGAATGTTCACCACAGGAGATGTTGATGCCCGCTTTCCAACCTGATGTTATTTCTGAGTTCTCCGGCGCGCCGCTGAGCACAACTGTCGCGGCCCTGACCGTTCTCGCTTTTCTGTTCCAGCCATTGCGAAAAGCCGTCAATGGGATTTTCAAATATAAAAAAGGCCACGGCAGCGTATTAAAGAATGCGGGGGTGCCCCCCTTCATTTTGAACTTCTTTGCCATCTCCATCCCATTGAAAAAATTGCCCTCGACAGGCTGGCCCGAGAAATTAATCACCCTCTTGTTCTCAGCTCTTTTTGCATGGTCTTTGTGGTATTTTGTCCCACCGCTTGTGCAAACCTTTACCGCCCCGCCAGACACGGCACTGTTGATTTGGAAAAAGTCAGGCGATCGCTTTTACATCTCCAGAACAGCAGCCACGGAGGCTACGCTGCTGACGCCCCCTCGCTGGACCGTCACAGCCAACGACTGTCAGGCCAATAAAGCCCCGACGAAAAACACCGCCAGCGTCCTGGATCGCGAATATCGTGACGATCTTTGCCGCTTGCTGACAACAGCCGAAGGCAAGGAGTATTTAGAAGAATCAATTAAAAACTTCGAAAAAGATAAAATCTTCACTTACTCATCCATTTTTATTATTGAATTTATGCTGCTATGGCTGCTGTTGGGATTCATGTTAATGATTCACTACACCAATAAAGTCAGGCACTTTATTTTGCTTGAACAACAAAAAGCGATTCATTGCGTCCAGGGCAGCTTCGCGGCGACAGGTATCTACGCCATCTATCAGGAGCTGGAGGAGAGAGACGCTCGCAGACCCCGGCGGTAACTGTATGCTCCGTCGCATTGGCATCCTTCCGGTTATTGCTCATACTTTGACCAGCTCAGTCCGGTGAGAGGTAAAGGCGATGCTGGTGAAAGATAAAGTTGCCGTCATCTTCGGCGGTAGCGGTGCGATAGGCTCCGCCGTGGCGCATGCTATGGCGCGCGAGGGGGCGCGAGTCTACCTCGGCGCGCGCGATCGGAAGAAGCTGGATCGGGTGGCGGATGACATTCGTGCCGCGGGCAACAGGGCCGAGACCTTTGTCGTTGATGTCCTCGATGAGCGATCGACCGGCGAGCGGATAGCGCAGCTGACGCAGCACAGCGGCGGGCTCGATATCGTCATCAATGCTACCGGCTTCGTCCATAATCAAGGCAAGGAGATCACGACGCTCTCCCTCGCCGAGTTTATGCAGGGCATCACCCCGTTCCTGGCGGCCCAGTTCAACCTGGCGAAAGCCGTTATCCCCCATATGGGCGGCGCTCGCCCGGGCGCCATTATCACCGTCGTGGCTCCGGCGGCAACAATGGCCATGCCGGGCCACCTGGGCCATATCGTCGGTTGTGCGGGTAGCGAAGCCTTTATCAAAGCGCTCGCCAGCGAACTGGGGCCGAAGAATATCCGCGTCCTCGGCGTGCGCTCGCACGCCATTACCGACGCGGTTGAGGCCGGCTCTTACACCGCGGAAGTCTTTGCGGCAAAAGCGCAGGCGATGGGATTGACGGTCGAACAGTGGGTTGGCGGTGCGGCACACAGCACCATGCTCAAACGTTTGCCGACTCTGGCGCAGGTGGCGGATGTCATCACCTTTCTGGCATCCGATCGTGCCGACGCCATGACGGCAACGATGGTGAATATGACGGCCGGTGCCACTACCGGCGGATAGCCCTCGGATCTCGCAATACCTCGGCGTACAGCGCTTTATCTGGCTATTGCCCCTCTCCGGCCAGGCGTCCGACCATCAGGCGGATAGCCTGCTTTGAGAGCGGCGCGCTATCGGTGACAAAATGCAGGGTCATTCCCTCGATAAACGCATCCAGCCCGCGAGCCGTAGCCGGCTCAAACCACTGTTCCAGCGTTTGCTGACTGCGCCGCATCCAGTGCTGCATCACCGCCTTCAGCGCCGGCTGGCTGCTGCAAAACGCATACAGCTGATACATCAACTCCATATTTCGCGCGGTCGTCACCTGGGCGCTAAAGATCAGCTCGGCAATCGCATCGCAGGCCTCTTCACGGCTGCTGACCGAGGTAAAAAACTGCTGGTACTGCGCGGACATATCGCGGGTAAAAATGCGAAACGCCTCTTCTATCAGCGCGTCAATGCCGCTGAAATAGTAGGTCAGCGAGCCTAACGGGACTTCCGCACAGTTGGCAATTTTACGATGGGTTACCGCGTGAATCCCGTGGGTGGCAATGGTATCCAGCGTGGCCTGTAAAATGCGCTCCCGGCGCTGCGGATCGTTCGGTCGACGGGCCATATCTTTCCTCTTAGTCGCTGTCATGCGCAGGCAATCGGCAGCAATATCACGCTCCCAGGCGCCCGGTTCTTGTCCGAATACGCATTCTGAAGAATATGTACAAATGTACACATTCTTGCTACTGTTGTCTCCATCTTCTCATTCACAGGCGTTTACGGATGACAGCGCAAACCTCCCGCCGGGCCTTACAGCTCCGACTCTGGGCCCTTTTCATGTTCTTTTTTATCCCTGGATTGCTGATGGCCTCATGGGCTACCCGTACTCCGGCGATCCGTGACCTGCTGACGCTGTCAACGGCGGAAATGGGCATCGTTTTATTTGGCCTGTCGATTGGTTCGATGAGCGGGATTCTCTGCTCGGCGTGGCTGGTCAAACGTTTTGGCACCCGCAAGGTGATTCGCACCACCATGTCGTGCGCCGTGGTCGGCATGATGGTACTCAGCGTGGCGCTGTGGCTCACCTCGGCGGTCCTGTTTGCCATCGGGCTGGCCATTTTCGGCGCCAGCTTCGGTTCGGCGGAGGTGGCGATTAACGTTGAAGGCGCCGCCGTCGAGCGCGAAATGAATAAAACCGTCCTGCCGATGATGCATGGATTTTACAGCTTCGGCACGCTGTTCGGCGCCGGCGTGGGGATGGCGGTGACCGGTTTTGGTCTGCCCGCCGCACCGCATATTCTGCTGGCTGCGCTGGTGGCGATAGCCCCGATTGCTATTGCGATTCGCGCCATCCCGGATGGAACCGGACGAAATGCGGCAGAAAACGCGCATCATGAGGAAAAAGGTCTGCCGGTATGGCGTGATGTTCAGCTGTTGCTGATTGGCGTCGTGGTGCTGGCGATGGCCTTTGCTGAAGGATCTGCCAACGACTGGCTGCCGCTGCTGATGGTGGACGGCCACGGCTTTAGCCCCACCTCCGGCTCCTTGATTTACGCCGGCTTCACCCTCGGGATGACAATAGGTCGCTTTACCGGCGGCTGGTTTATCGATCGCTACAGCCGGGTCACGGTAGTCCGTGCCAGCGCCGTGATGGGCGCGCTGGGTATCGGCCTGATTATCTTCGTCGACAACCCGTGGGTGGCCGGCGTCTCGGTACTGCTGTGGGGTCTTGGCGCATCGCTCGGTTTCCCGCTGACCATTTCCGCCGCCAGCGACACCGGTCCCGATGCGCCGAAGCGCGTCAGCGTGGTAGCGATAACCGGCTATCTTGCCTTCCTGGTCGGGCCGCCGCTGCTGGGCTTCCTTGGCGAACACTTCGGCCTGCGCAGCGCCATGATGGTGGTGCTGGGTCTGGTTATGGTAGCGGCGTTGGTCGCCAGAGCGGTGGCTAAACCACAACATGAACCTGTCATGGAGAACAGTTAATGAGCATCAAACTGATTGCGGTAGACATGGATGGCACCTTCTTAAGCGATGCCAAAACCTACAATCGCCCGCGCTTCCTGAACCAGTATCAGCGCATGCGCGAACAGAATATTCGCTTCGTCGTCGCCAGCGGCAACCAGTATTACCAGCTGATTTCGTTTTTCCCGGACATCGCCCACGAGATAGCCTTTGTCGCCGAAAACGGCGGCTGGGTGGTCAGCGCCGGCGATGACGTTTTTAACTGTCAGCTGCCGAAAAATCATTTCCACACCGTCATCGACTATCTGCAGACGCTGACCAATATTGAAATTATCGCCTGCGGTAAACGCAGCGCGTATACCCTCAATAGCTATAACGATGAGTTAAAGACGGTCGCCGCGAAATATTACCATCGCCTGCAGCTGGTGGACGATTTCAACCATATCGATGACGTGATACTGAAATTCGGCCTCAACGTACCTGACCAACTGATTCCGCAAATCCAGCCGCAGCTACACGCGGCGTTGGGCGATATGGTGACCGCCGTGGCAACCGGCTACGGCAGTATCGATCTGATTATTCCCGGTGTGCACAAAGCCAACGGTTTGCGTATTTTGCAACAGCGCTGGGGCATTGAGAATCATGAAGTCGTCGCCTTTGGCGACAGCGGAAATGATATTGAAATGCTGCAACATGCCGGATTTGGCTTTGCGATGGCCAACGCGGCAGCACCGGTGAAAGCCGTCGCCGACTATGATGCGCCGCATAACAATGAGGAAGGTGTGCTGCACATCATCGACAAAGTGCTGAATCGCGAAGCGCCGTTCGCCTGACCTTCGTCCGGGTGCGGCAGTCGTGCCCCACCCGGAACGCTTCGCCGCTATGCCTGCGGGTCGTTGGAACTGCCGACGCTCTTGTCTTTGAGAAAATAGACAATCATCGCCAGCCACACTACGCCGCTGAGCAAGTTAAACAGGCTGAATACCCCGCTACCACCCAGCTCATACGCATGCTTACTGACCTCGATGCCGACGGTAAATATCAGCATCTGCAGCATCCCCATCGCGGCCGAAACCGTACCTTTGCTCATGTCACTGGCAAACAGCGTCAGGCGGACTAACCCGGCGTTCGCCAGACCAATCCCGAAGGCGTAAACGCTCAGCCCGGCGGTCATCCACAAATAAGCATGGGTCGATACCACCGTCGCCACCGCAGAGAGCAGCAGCCCGAACATAATCGGCCAGCCGCCGAGAATAATCAGCGAGCGTACCGTCCGCCGCGAGGTCAGTCGCGCCAGCACCAGGTTACCGGCAATCAGCGCGCCGAAAATCGGCACCTGCAGCAGGCCATACTCATAGCTGGTGGCCTTTTCGCCGCTGATGATAATCACCGGCGACTGGGCAATCCACGCCAGCAGCGGCAGGCTGACAAACCCGGTCGCCAGCGCGCCGGCGACGAAGCGCAGATTCTTCAGCACCAGGCCATAATCGCGACCCAGCTCTTTCATCGACAGCTTCTCGCCCATCCGCGTCGCGGTTTCCGGCATCGCGCGCTGCAGGCCCACAAAGGCAATAGCGGCCAGCACGGCAAACAGCACGAACATCATTTCCCACGGCAGGATGTGGACCCAGGCCGCTCCCACCAGCGGACCGAGCAGCGGGGCAATCAGCGCAACGTTCGCCATCAGGGCGGTGATTTTGATACACATCGCCTCCTCAAACGACTCCTGAATGGCGGCATATCCCACCGCGCCGATGAAGCACAGACTAATGCCCTGCAAAAAGCGCAGCAGCGTGAACTGCTCAATGGTCTGCGCCAGCAGCGTGGCCAGACAGGTGACGATAAACCACACCACCCCGGTGAGCATCACCGGGCGACGGCCGATACGATCCGACAGCGGCCCCAGCAGCCACTGCAAAAACATACCGCCGGCGAGATAGGCGGTCATCGAGGTCGGAACCCATTCATTACCGACCTGAAACTCTTCCACCACCGAGAGCATTCCCGGCTGGATCATATCGTTGCCGATATAAGTGGAAAATTCGTATAACACCAGGCAGAGCGGGAACAGAAGCGCCTGCCGTCCGAGGCGTTTGCCTGAAAGCGAATAATTCTGCATGCAATCTCTTCGTTAAACAAAAATCGCGCAAAGTTTAATGAAAGTCTTGCGGAGGAGATAGTGAATTGTGAGTGACAATTAAAAATAGCGCAATGCGCCTTCAGCCGGCGGATATTGCCGCCATTTTAATTAAACCTGTCTATATTTCGTTTATATTTCAATTAGGTTACAGGCGATATACTCATCCTCTGCGGCATATTCACCACCATATGCCGCGCCCACGGCTTCTTAACAAGCTGATAATTAAGACAATACTGCTTTACCTTATCGCCACCGTTTTTTAAGGTGGGCGGCTGATTGCTATCGGATACCAAGAGCCTGAATCTATGCTGGAAAATATCAACGACGCGCTGTTTGTCTTAATCAACGCCACCCCCGCCTCGCCCTCGTGGGTCATCGCCCTGGCGACATTCATTGCCAAAGAGGTGATTCTGATTGTGCCTCTGTTGACCGCGGCGCTGTGGCTCTGGGGGCCAAACCAGCGGCAGCTGGTGTTTAAAGTGCTCCTGGCGCTGGCGATTAGCCTGAGTCTGTCATGGATTTTTGGCCTGCTCTTCCCGCATGAGCGTCCGTTTGCCGCAGGCGTCGGCTATCAGTTCCTGCATCACGCGCCGAATAACTCCTTCCCCAGCAATCACGGCACCATCAGCTTTACCTTTGCGCTGGCCTTCTTGTTCTGGCATCGCCTGTGGTCCGGGATCGCGCTGCTGGCGACTGCCGTGGCGATCGCCTGGTCCCGGGTCTATCTTGGCGTTCACTGGCCGCTGGATATGCTGGGCGGCCTGCTGACCGGGATGTGCGGTTGCCTGGCCGCCGGATTACTGTGGCAGGCCGGCGGTCAACCGCTGTATCAATACCTGCAGCAGTTGTACCGGGTTTGCTTCTCCCTGCCGATTCGTAAAGGCTGGGTGCGTGACTAACCCTCTTTCGGCAGGTAAAATTGCCCACTGACGCCCTGCCGATGCAGGGCGATTTCAGCGTAGAGGGAATATGGAAACACGTCGTGATGAACGTATCAGCCAGCTCATTCAGGCGCTCAAGCGCAGCGATAAGCTTCATTTAAAAGAGGCCGCCGCGCTGCTTGGCGTATCAGAAATGACCATTCGTCGCGACCTGAACGGCCATAATGGCCCGGTGGTGTTGTTAGGCGGTTATATCGTTCTCGAACCGCGCAGCGCAACCCATTACCTGCTCAGCGACCAGAAAACCCGCCTGGTGGAGGAAAAACGCCGTGCCGCCCGTCACGCTGCCGCGCTGCTTGAAGCCCATCAAATGGCCTTTTTCGACTGTGGGACCACCACGCCCTGGATCATTGACGCGATCGATAACGCCCTGCCCTTTACCGGCGTCTGCTATTCGCTGAATACCTTTCTGGCGCTGCAGGAAAAACCCCAGTGTCGGGCCATTCTCTGCGGCGGCGAGTTCCATGCCAGCAATGCCATTTTTAAACCACTCAGCCTGCAGGATACGCTCAGCCATCTGTGCCCGGACATCGCCTTTTATTCCGCGGCCGGAATCGACTGCGCGCAGGGCGCCACCTGCTATAACCTCGAAGAGCTGCCGGTTAAACACTGGGCGATGAGCAGCGCGCGCTATCACGTACTGGTTGTCGATCACAGTAAATTTGGCAAAGTCAGACCGGCGCGGATGGGCGATTTATCGCGTTTTGATGTGATTGCCAGCGATGTCTGTCCGGATGAAGATCTGCTCGCGCTGGCGAAAGAAAAGCAGATTTCACTACTCTACTGACCGCGCCCCGCAGGGCGCGGCCTGTCGGTTATGAGAACCAGCTACCAAACCAGCCGTGCAGTTTCATCAGCACGAAGTCCATCATCCGGCTAAAGAAACCGCCTTCATTGACCGCTTCCATGACGATCAGCGGGCGCTGCTCGATGGTTTTATCATTGAGCTTAAAGTCGATGGTCCCGACCACCTGCCCTTTGCTAAGCGGCGCCGTCAGCTGCGTATCCGTCAGGGTATAGCTGGCTTTCAGGTTTTTCAGCTGCCCGCGCGGCAGGGTGATCGAACCGGCTTCGCCCGCCCCGAGTTTGGCTTCGTTGCTGTCGCCAAACCAGACGCGCTGGGTGATAAAGGTGGCATCCGGTTTAATCGGCGTCACGGTCTCGTAGAAACGGAAGCCCCAGGTCAGCAGCTTTTCGGATTCATTAAAACGAATACGGTCGGTCTTGGTGCCGAGCACCACGGCAATCAGACGCATGTCTCCCTGGGTAGCCGAGGAGACCAGGTTGTAGCCAGCACCGGCGGTGGTCCCTGTTTTGACGCCATCCGCGTTCAGGTTTGAGCTCCACAGCAGACGGTTGCGGTTCGGCTGACGAATCTTATTGAAGGTAAACTCTTTCTCTTTATGAATGGCGTACTCTTCAGGCACGTCATGAATCATCGCTTTGGTCAGCAGCGCCATGTCGCGCGCGGTACTAAACTGGCCCGGCGCATCCAGGCCGTGCACGGTCATAAAGGTGGTATTGGTCAGCCCCATTTTTTGCGCATAGCCGTTCATCAGGCTGACGAATGCATCCTGGCTCCCCGCCACGTAGTCGGCGATCGCGATGCTGGCATCGTTGCCGGACTGGATAATCACGCCTTTATTCAGGTCTTCGACTGAAACCTGCATCCCCGGCTTAAGGAACATCACCGATGACCCGCGCAGCGCCGGGTTACCGGTAGCCCAGGCATCGCGACCGACGGTGACCATATCGGTGGACTTAATCTTGCCCGCCTTCAGCGCCTGTCCGACGACATAGCTGGTCATGATCTTGGTCAGACTTGCCGGGTCGAGTTTTTCATCGGCGTTGCCCTCGCTCAGCACTTTACCGCTGGCGTAATCCATCAGGATCCAGGCTCGGGCATCGATCGATGGGGCATCGGGGAGTTGTTCCGCAGCCTGCACCGCAGGTGCGACAAGAACGAGAAGCGCGCAGCCTGCCACGAGGCCGCGAAGAGAAAAAGCGTCATGCGTCATAAGAGCCACCCAAGTATCCTTTCCAAACAAAATATGCCGCAACACTCTATCGGCGCAGCAGCAGCCGGTGAGTAAAGCGTACAAATGACCTTAAAGAAACAGCGAGTTGGTAAAGTTTTTAAAGTTTACGCAATAACCTCGCTCCCTGCTGAAAACAGAGCAATTTTTTTGATCATGATTGCCTAAATATTATCTTTATTCCAACATGATTGCTCACCATGCTGCAACGACGGCTCAATAACAGGCAGGAACCGATATGATTACGCTATGGGGCAGAAATAACTCGACGAATGTGAAGAAAGTACGCTGGGTGCTGGCGGAGCTGGGCCTTCCATATCAGCATATTATGGCAGGGCTGGAGTTTGGCTTAAATCATGACCCGGAGTATCTGGCGATGAACCCGAATGGCCTGGTGCCGCTGCTGAAAGATGATGCCAATGATCTCGTCCTTTGGGAATCGAATGCCATTATTCGCTATCTGGCCGCCGAGTATGGACAGGACCGTTTATGGGTCACTTCGCCGCGCAAGCGCGCCCAGAGCGACAAATGGATGGACTGGGCAAACGGTTCGCTTTCTCCCGCCCATCGTCCGGTGTTAATGGGGCTGGTCAGAACGCCGGCGGATAAGCGCGACCCGGCGGCCATCGCCGCCGGTATTGCCGCCTGTGAGGCGCTTTTCGCGATGCTTGATGATGAGCTGGCGACCTCCGCCTGGCTATCCGGAGAGGCCTTTGGCCTCGGCGACATCGCCGTGGCGCCGTTCGTTTATAACCTGATGACGATTGTTGAAAGCTGGCAGCCGCGCCCGCACCTGCAGCGTTGGTACCAGCAGCTTAACCAACGCCAGGCGTGGCGCGATGTGGTGATGATTCCGGTCACCTGATGCTAGTCGGCCGGACTGACCTTCAGCAGTTCACCGTTGGACTCGTCGGTTAATACATACAGATAGCCGTCGGGTCCGACGCGCACATCGCGGATCCGCTTGCCGCGCTCGCCCAGAATACGCGCCTCTTCGCGCACCTTATCGCCATCCACCTTCAGAACAATCAGCGACTGGTCCTTCAGCGCCCCGATAAACAGCTTATGCTGCCACTGTGGGAAGGTCGACGCTGCGTAGAAAGCCATCCCGCTTACCGCCGGAGAGTGCTTCCAGACGAAAAGCGGCGCTTCCGTTCCGGCGACCGCCGTGCCCTGCGCTTCGGGGATCGCCAGTCCGCTGTAGTTGACGCCATGCGTCGCCAGCGGCCAGCCGTAGTTCTTACCCTTCTGCGGAATATTGATCTCGTCACCGCCGCGCGGCCCGTGTTCGTTGAGCCACAGCGTATCGCTCCAGGGATTCATCGCCATTCCCTGCGGATTGCGGATGCCATAAGACCAGATTTCCGGTCTCGCCCCCGCGCGATGAACAAAAGGATTATCGGCAGGCACTTCGCCGTCCTGGGTCAGACGCACCACTTTTCCCTGCAGTTTATCCAGATCCTGGGCCGTGGGGCGTTGGTTATTTTCGCCCAGGCCGATGAATAAATACCCTTTCCCATCAAACACCAGGCGCCCACCGAAATGGTTGCCGGTGGAGAGCTTCGGCTGCTGGCGGAAGACAACCTGAAAATGCTCCAGATGCTGAAGGTTGTCGCTCAGGCGGCCATAGCCTACGGCGGTACCGGCTTTGCCGTCATCGCCGACTTCAGCAAAACTCAGCCAGACCCGGCGGGAGTGGGCGAAATCCGGAGCCAGCGCCACATCAAGCAATCCTCCCTGGCCGCTGGCCCAGACCGGTGGGACGCCGGTTATCGCGGGCGAAAGACCTTCCCCCTGCCGCCAGCGCTTCAGTTCGCCGGAACGCAGGGTTATCAGTATTCCCCGATCATCGGGGAGAAAGGCCAGCGCCCACGGATGGGCGAGCTGATTTTGCAAAACCTCAACACGCACCTTCCCGGCGAGAGTCACGACGGGAAACAGCAGGGTGGCGAGCATCAGCGAAATGGCGACCTGGCGCATGGCATTTTCCTTTCATCGGCAATATTTTCGGCAATGCGCTAAGGGTAGCCAGCGGGGGAACATCAGGAGGGGATTTTTACATAACATTAAGCAGGGGGAGCTGACCTCCCCCTGAATTCAGACGTGGGTCACTGGCGCCTGTTTATTCAGTTTACGAATATTCATCGTCAGCTCTGCCAGACAGCGTTCTAGCGTCTCTACGTTAACCGCAATATACGACGGGCAATCATGATGCCCGCTCATCAGGCAAACCGCCGCAGACGCGATGGCTCCACCTGCAAGACGGAGAGCGTCCTTTTCTTCCGGTGCAAGATCGTGCTGCAACTGCAGCCCGTACTTACGCATTTCACCACACAGTTCGAACAAGTTATCACGCAGATGCTCATTTTCGCTGACTGACATATAGCCCTTCGCTTTGCGTAGCTGCAAATAAGCGTCGAGATCAATATTGGCATTAATCAGCTTATTCAGAAGGTTACGATACAGTCTGTCAACGTTCATCAGGGTTCCTCCTCTGTCATCCATTACCATTATCAGAATATGGCTATTTTTCGTACAAAATGATGCGCGAGGTCAATAATTCCTGGTTAATTAACATCATTTACAATGTTACATTTATGTTCAAAATTGCGATCCGCTCGCCCTCTCTTTCAGGCTCCCATGAAAAAAATCACAATCAATGTTATACGCTCTCATAAAACACCCCATCGTAATGAAGGTGTGAATATCAATAAATAACTCTTTTTTGCCGCTAAGATCACAAATAACCATCATTTCAATTGATCAAAATTTCCAGCGGGTGTCATATCAACGCCATTAATGTAATACGTATAACATTTAATAAAAAACACAATCTGCGGCCATTGCCCGCAGCATTAACTCCGATCCGCCTGAAGGAACTGAAATGATTACGCCCGGCAAAAGAAACTATATCTTGTTGAGTCTTTTCGATTTCCTCTATCTATTCGCCTGGTCATCCACCATGGCGTTCTTTGTCATCTGGACAACTCAGCATCTCGGCATCAGCGCCACCAAAACCGGCCTGCTGTACTCCGTCAACGCCTTCATTGCTCTGTTGATGCAGCCTTTTTTTGGCTTTATTGCCGATAAATTTGGTCTGAAAAAACGGCTTATCTGGATCCTGCTGGCCATGCTGCTGCCGGTCGGCCCGTTCTTTATTTATCTCTATGCCCCGCTGCTGGTCCACAGCTTCTGGCTGGGCGCCTTACTGGGCGGTATCTACCTGGGGATAATTTTTAACTCCGGCTGCGGAGTGATTGATTCGTATATCGACAAAATTTCGCGGCGCTATCACTTTGAGTATGGCCGGGTGCGGATGTGGGGCTCGTTAGGTTGGGCCGCCGCCGCGTGGATCGTGGGAAAATATATCGACAGCAACCCCAATCTGGCCTTCTGGCTGGCCAGTATTGCCATTGTGATTGCCGCCATCTGCTTCATGCTGACTAAAATCGAACTCACCGAAGCCGAGATGGAAAAAACCAGCGCGCTGAAGGTCTCCCATGCGCTGGAGCTGGCGAAAAACGGGCAGTTCTGGATGCTGCTGATCTTTACCTTATTCGTTACGCAAATTTATGACACCTACGATCAGCAGTTTGCGCAGTACTTCTCATTGCAGTTCCCGACCCCGGAAGAAGGCAACCGCTGGTACGGAATTCTGGCCTCCATCCAGGTCTGCGGTGAAACGCTCTTTCTCTGCCTGATGCCGTGGTTTGTTAACCGCACCGGGGCCAAGTGGGCGCTGATTATTGCCGGATTGATTATGTCGGTACGTATCGTGGGTTCCGCCATCCCGCTTGGTCCGGTGTGGATTGGCGCGGTGAAAATGATGCACGCGCTGGAAAAACCACTGATCCTGGTATCAGTATTTAAATTCATCGCCGCCAACTTCGACCATAAGTTGTCATCAACGGTCTATTTGCTGGTGCTGTTTGTGGCCTCCATCGCCACGGCGATTTACTCGCCGCTGGCCGGCTATCTGTATGACACCATCGGCTTCGCGCATACATATTATATTCTCGGCAGCATCGCCGGGCTCTTCACCCTGATATCGATTTTCACCCTACGCGATAAGCGAGAACCCACCGCCCCAGGTTCAGCACCGGCAGGAGGCGTCGCGCAGCCATAACGAACCATCCGCCCGGGGGGATCTCCCGGGCTTTTTCATCATCTGTCACACCGTGGCTATACTCTTTTTCATAAAGATCTGTAAAATTCCTGCCCTGACCATTCCAATAATCGAACACTTTTTAAACTATGAGCAATGTAACGCATCAGCCGAAGATCGGCTTTGTCTCTCTGGGCTGCCCGAAAAACCTCGTGGACTCAGAACGCATCCTGACCGAACTGCGTACCGAAGGTTATGACGTGGTCCCCACCTACGACAATGCCGATATGGTTATCGTCAACACCTGCGGCTTTATCGACAGCGCCGTTCAGGAGTCTCTGGAAGCCATTGGCGAAGCGTTAAAAGAAAATGGCAAAGTTATTGTGACCGGCTGCCTGGGCGCGAAAGAAGACCAGATTCGCGAAGTGCATCCGAAAGTGCTGGAGATAACCGGGCCGCACAGCTATGAACAGGTTCTGGAGCATGTCCATCACTATACGCCGAAGCCGAAACACAACCCGTTCCTGAGCCTGGTGCCGGAACAGGGCGTGAAGCTCACGCCGCGTCATTACGCCTACCTGAAAATTTCCGAAGGCTGTAACCATCGCTGCACCTTCTGCATTATCCCGTCGATGCGCGGCGACCTTGTCAGCCGTCCGATTGGTGAAGTGCTGTCCGAAGCCAAACGCCTGGCCGATGCCGGCGTCAAAGAGCTGCTGGTTATCTCTCAGGATACCTCCGCCTACGGCGTCGATGTGAAGCATCGCACCGGCTTTCACGACGGCGCGCCGGTAAAAACCAGCATGGTCAGCCTGTGCGAAGAGCTGGCGAAACTGGGTATCTGGGTCCGTCTGCACTACGTCTACCCGTACCCGCACGTCGATGACGTGATTCCGCTGATGGCGGAAGGTAAAATTCTGCCGTATCTGGATATCCCGCTGCAGCATGCCAGCCCGCGCATTCTGAAACTGATGAAACGTCCGGGTTCTGCCGACCGTCAGCTGGCACGCATTAAGCAGTGGCGTGAAATCTGCCCTGACCTGACCCTGCGTTCGACCTTCATCGTCGGCTTCCCGGGTGAAACGGAAGAAGATTTCCAGATGCTGCTCGACTTCCTGAAAGAGGCACGCCTGGACCGCGTCGGCTGCTTTAAGTACAGCCCGGTTGAAGGCGCGACCGCTAATGAGCTGGCGGATCAGGTGCCTGAAGAGGTAAAAGAAGAGCGCTGGAACCGCTTTATGCAGCTGCAGCAGCAGATCTCCGCCGAACGTCTGCAGGAGAAGGTCGGCCGCGAGATCATGGTGCTGATCGATGAAGTGGACGAAGAAGGCGCCATTGGCCGCAGTATGGCCGATGCCCCGGAAATTGACGGTGCGGTCTACCTGAACGGCGAAACGAAGGTCAAACCTGGCGACGTCGTCCGTGTGAAAGTCGAACATGCCGACGAATACGACCTGTGGGGCAGCCGGGTTTAATCCTGCGCCTCTTATCCCCGGATTGCGGCGCTAACGCGCCTGATCCGGGCTACAAAACTGCACTCATCCGCACCAATCGTAGCCCCGGTTAGCGACAGCGCCACCGGGGAATAGCCCCTACCCCTTTATCTTCGGATCCAGCGCATCGCGCAGGCCGTCTCCCAGCAGGTTAAACGCCAGCACCGTCAGGAAAATCGCAATCGCCGGGAACAGCGCCACGTGCGGCGCCATCACCATATCCGCCCGCGCTTCATTGAGCATTGCCCCCCATTCCGGGGTCGGGGGCTGCGCCCCGAGTCCCAGGAAAGAGAGGCTGGCAGCGGAGATAATCGATACCCCGATACGCATGGTGAAATAGACCACGATCGACGAGACCGTTCCGGGCAGAATATGGCTGAACAGAATCGTCGTATCGCTGGCGCCGATGCTGCGCGCCGATTCAATAAAGGTCTGCTGCTTGAGCACCAGGGTGTTACCGCGCACCAGGCGGGCAAATGCCGGGATCGAAAAGATCGCCACCGCAATGATCACGTTCGACATCCCGCTGCCCATCACCGCTACCACGGCAATCGCCAGCAGGATCCCCGGGAAGGCGAACAGCACGTCGCAGATGCGCATGATGATGCGATCCCACCAGCCTTCATAATACCCGGCCAGCAGACCGAGCACGGTACCGATCGCCGCGCCAATCAGCACCGCCAGCACGCCGGCGGCCAGCGAAATCTGCGCCCCCACCAACACCCGGCTAAAGATATCGCGCCCGAGCGAATCCACCCCGAACCAGTGCATCATCGACGGACCGTCGTTGAGCCGGTCGTAATCAAAATAGTTTTCCGCATCGAACGGCGCTATCCACGGCGCCGCGAGAGCAACTGCAATCAGCAGCAGGACAAATACACCGGCGCCCATCGCCACCGGCTGACGACGAAATCGCCGCCAGAACTCACGCCACGGCGTGCGTATTTGTCCGGGCTTAACTCCCGGCATGGCGTTAATAGCCGCCTGTCTTCTCCAGTTGAGCAATCGCACCTTACTTGTACCTGATAGCCGGGTTAATGGCGGCGTACAGAACATCCACCACTAAATTGATAAGAATAAATTCCAGCGAAAAGAGGAGGACTTCCGCCTGAATGACCGGATAGTCGCGCATCTCCACCGAATCCACCAGCAGCCGTCCAAGACCTGGCCAGTTAAAGACCTTCTCGACCACGATCGACCCACCGAGCAAAAAACCGAACTGTAGTCCCATCATGGTCACCACCGGGATCATGGCGTTGCGCAGACCGTGTTTCAGCACCACCCGGGTCTCACTGACCCCTTTGGCGCGCGCCGTGCGCATGTAATCTTCATGCAGAACATCGACAAAAGAGGCGCGGGTAAAACGCGCCATCACCGCCGCGACCGCCGCCCCCAGCGTCAGGGAAGGCAAAATATAGTGCCGCCAGCTGTCGGCGCCCACCGTCGGCAGCCAGCCCAGCTCCACCGAGAAGACCTGCATCAGCAGCATACCGAGCGCAAAAGCCGGAAACGAAATACCGGTCACCGCCAGCGCCATCCCCAGGCGATCAGGCCAGCGATTGCGCCACACGGCCGCCACAATGCCCGCCGCCATGCCGAAGATCACCGCCCAGCTCATGCTGGCCAGAGTCAGCCACAACGTCGGCATAAAGCGGCTGGCTATTTCACTGCTGACCGGACGGCGTGACGCCATCGAGGTGCCGAAATCGCCCTGCAATACGCTGGTGATATAGTGCCAGAACTGGACATGCAGCGGCTGGTCGAGCCCCAGCTGCTGGCGCACCATCGCCACCACCTGCGCGTCGGCCTCAGGTCCGGCAATCAGCCGCGCCGGATCGCCAGGCAACATATGCACGAACAGGAATACCAGCACCGCCACAATCAGCAGCGTGGGAATCAGCCCCAGCAGACGCTTAATCACATAATTGAGCATCGTCCCCCCTTGCTGGTATCCCTGTCGCCCTCGGGCGCGAATGAAGAGCAGAGCCCCTCGCGCCACCTTCCTCTCCCGCTGCGGGAGAGGGTCAAAGTCCCTTCCATCACTGGCTTAAATCCGCCTGCTCGAAGCTGAACCCGGTATCCGGCTGGATATAGAAACCGGTCAGATTTTTGCTGTGCGCTGAGACCAGTTTTTCCACCACCAGCGGCACCCACGGGGACTCTTTCCAGATAGTCTCCTGCGCCTCTTTATAGAGCCGCGTTTTTTCCTTCACATCGGTGGTTTTCAGCGCATCCGTCAGATCTTTATCCACCTGCGGATTGCCATAAAACGCGGTGTTGAACAGGGTCGGCGGCCAGTTTTGCGAAGCAAACAGCGGCGACAGCGCCCAGTCAGCTTCGCCGGTTGAAGCCGACCAGCCGGTGTAGAACATGCGTACTCCGCTCTCTTTCTGCCCTTTACCCTCGACTTCCGCCGCACGCTGGCCGGCATCCATCGCCGTCAGCTGGGCCTTAATGCCCACCTGCGCCAGCTGCTGCTGGGTGAACTGCAGCACTTTCTGCGCGGTACTGTGGTTATGCGATGACCACAGCGTGGTGCTGAAACCGTTAGGGAAACCGGCCTCTTTCAGCAGCTCGCGGGCTTTCGCCGGATCGTACGGCCACGGCTTAAAGCTTTCGGCATAGGCAATAGACGGCGGTACGACGCCGGTGGCCGGTGTCGCATAGCCGGCGAACGCCACTTTGACCAGCGCCTGGCGGTTGATGGCGTAGTTGATCGCTTCACGTACTTTCGGGTTATCGAACGGTTTTTGCGTCACGTTCATGCTGATGTAACGCTGCATGATCGACGGGCTGGCCACCAGCTCCAGCTTGCTGTTTTTTTCCAGCAGCGGTGCCTGTTCATAAGGGATGGGGAATGCGAACTGCGCTTCGCCGGTTTGCAGCATCGCCGCACGAGTGTTGTTATCCACCACCGGACGCCAGGTGATCGAGTCGAGCTTCGGCAAGCCTGGCTGCCAGTAGCCGGTAAACTTCGTCACCTTCACGAAATCGGTCTGATTCCAGGTGTCCAGCTTATACGGCCCGGTTCCCACCGGATGGAAGCCGATCTCTTTGCCGTACTTTTTCAGCGCCGCCGGAGAGATCATCGCCGTGGCCGGGTGGGCCAGGATATTGATGAACGCGGAGAACGGCTGCTTCAGGGTAATTTTTACCGTCGTCGGATCGAGCGCTTCAGTACTGGCGATATTTTTATACAGGTTGTAGCGCTTGAGATGATTATCAGGATTGCTGGCGCGATCGAGGTTGGCCTTCACCGCCTCGGCATTAAAGTCGGTGCCATCCTGGAACTTCACCCCGGCATGGAGTTTGATGGTGTAAACCAGTCCGTCCGGCGAGATGGTGTAACTCTCCGCCAGCACATTTTGCAGCTTCATCTCTTTATCCAGACCAAACAGCCCTTGATAGAACGATTTGGCGACGGCCTGGGACAGGGTGTCATTGGCATCATACGGGTCGAGGGTCGTGAAGTTAGAGCCGACCGCGACGACCACATCTTTCGCGGCAAAAGCCGGGCCTGCCGCCAGCGCTGACGTGACGACCAGCGCCAGCAACCCTTTGCGTAATACACGTTGTGTCATGTTGTTCTCCTGAAAGGCTGTACTGTTGGTGTCGTTGTTATCTTCCCAGCACGTCGGCGACGGGTTCCCTGGCGACAAAATGGCCCGGCCCCACCTGTTGTAACGGCATGCTGCTAACCTCGGTGCCCCGCTTATAGATATTGCCCGGCAGTTCGTCAGAGAGCAGTACGCGCTGCGGATGACGATGCGTCGGGTCGGCAACCGGTACGGCGGCCATCAATTTACGGGTATAAGGGTGCTGCGGGTTTTCAAACACGGCGCGCCGCGGGCCTATCTCGACAATTCGCCCACGATACATCACCGCCACGCGATGACTGATGCGTTCAACCACCGCCATATCGTGTGAAATAAACAGGAATGCGATGCCCATTTCGCGCTGTAAATCGAGCATCAGATTAATAATCTGCGCGCGGATGGAAACATCCAGCGCTGACACGGCCTCGTCGGCAATCACCACTTTCGGATTGAGCGCCAGCGCGCGGGCGATGCAAATACGCTGGCGCTGGCCGCCGGAAAACTCGTGCGGATAGCGCCAGGCATGTTCCGGCTGCAAACCGACTCGCTCCAGCAGCCAGGCGACGCGCGCGCGGGCCGCGTCCCCCTCCAGCATGCCGTGTACGCGCAGCGGCTCCATGATCGAATAACCCACGGTTTGTCGCGGGTCGAGCGACGCAAACGGATCCTGGAAAATAAACTGGATATCGCGGCGCAGCGCCTGAAGTTTGCTGTTTGCCAGCGTATCAATCCGCTCGCCGTTAAAGACGATGGTGCCGCCCTGCGTCGCCACCAGCCGGAGCAGAGCCCGGCCGGTCGTTGACTTCCCGCAGCCGGACTCGCCGACCAAAGAGAGGGTCTCTCCTGGCCACAGGTCAAAACTCACCTTCTCCACCGCATGAACTTCGCGGGTGACGCGATTCAGAATGCCGCTGCGCAGCGGGAAGCGCGCCACCAGATCGCGCACTTTAAGAATCGGCTCGCCGGCGACGACGGTATTCTGCTCGCCCTCGTCAGGCGCAGCTTGCTGTAATAACGGAAAATGACGCGGCAGATCGCTACCGCGCATCGACCCGAGCCGCGGGACCGCGGCCAGCAGCGCCCGGGTGTAGGGGTGCTGCGGCGCGCGGAAGATCTCCTCCACCGTGCCGCTCTCCACCGCTTCTCCGCGGTACATCACCAGTACCCGATCGGCGATATCGGCGACCACCCCCATATCGTGAGTAATAAAGATCACCCCCATCGCCATCTCTTTTTGCAGCACGGCAATGAGCTGAAGAATCTGTGCCTGAATTGTCACATCCAGCGCCGTGGTGGGCTCATCGGCAATCAGAACCGCAGGACGACAGGAGAGCGCCATCGCGATCATCACCCGCTGACGCATCCCACCGGAAAGCTGATGGGGATAGCGCGAGAGCACCGTTTCCGCCTCGGGGATCCTGACCTGATCGAGCATTTTCTTCGCTTCGCGCAGCGCCGCATCATGCCCCAGCCCCTGGTGCAAACGAATAGACTCGGCAATCTGCTCTCCGATAGTAAATACCGGGTTTAGCGAGGTCATCGGCTCCTGGAAAATCATCGCCATGTCCGCCCCGCGCACGCTGCGCATCCCCGCGGCGGACTGCTCGCTCAGGGAGACGACCTGACGGTTGCGACGGCGCAGCCACAGCGCTTCGCTGCTGACCTCGCTTACCGCCCGATCGAGCAGGCGCATCAGCGCCAGCGCGGTCACGGATTTTCCTGAACCCGATTCGCCGACAATGGCTAACGTTTCGCCCCGCCGCAGGGTAAACGACAGCTGACGCACCGCGGAAAACGTCTCCTGCTGCTGGCGAAACGCCACGTTCAGATCGCGTACCACCAGAACATCATCGGCGTCGATTTCTTGACTATGCGGCAACCTGCTTCCCCTTATTCCCGATAAATACCAATCGTCGGCGTATCCCCGGCATAGCACCAGGCCCGATACATGCCTTCGCTGTTAAACGGCAGAACCACGTTGCCTTCTCTGTCGATGGCAATCAGGCCGCCGCTGCCGCCGAGCGCCGGCAGTTTTTCCATCACCACCCGCTCACAGGCCTCATACAGGCTGAGATTGCCATACTCCATCAACGCCGCAATATCGTAGGCCGCGAGCGTGCGCATAAACACTTCGCCGGTTCCGGTGCAGGAGACCGCGACGCTGGCGTTATTGGCATAGCAGCCGGCCCCCGGCAACGGGCTGTCACCGACGCGCCCGGGGAGCTTATTGGTCATGCCGCCGGTCGAGGTCGCCGCCGCCAGATTACCGGCCAAATCCCGCGCTACCGCCCCGACGGTCCCCATCTTATGGCGCTCATCGAGCGGCGCGGGGCGATGATCGAGCACGATTTCATCGTCGGCCTGGGCCTGTTGTAGCTGGAGTAAACGCTCGGTGGTCGAAAACAGATGGTTCTCGACCCGTTCCATGCCATGAGAAACGGCAAAGGCTTCCGCCCCTTCACCAATCAGCAGCACGTGCGGGCTTTGTTCCAGCACCAGACGCGCGGCCAACACCGGATTACGCAAATGTTTCACTCCGGCAACCGCCCCGGCCTGCAGCCGGTTGCCGTCCATGAGGCAGGCATCCAGTTCATGGGTTGCATCGCGGGTAAAGACCGATCCGATACCCGCGTTAAACAGCGGACACTCCTCAAGCAGCCGCACCGCTTCCGTCACCGTATCCAGCGCGCTGGCACCTGCCGCCAGCATTTTTTGCCCGCTATCGACGATCGCTGAAAGCGCCGCCACGTATTGTCGTTCACGTTCCGGCGTCAGGGCGGAACGCGTAATCGCCCCCGCCCCGCCATGAATTGCTATCACCGCCTTGCCCATTCAGCGATCCTTTACCGATAAAGTGTCTTGATACATCCTGCAAACCGCTCCTGACAGGCGACGGATAACCCGCTCTTTTCCAGGTGTATTCCCCTGCTGCCCCGCTGTATTCAGGATGATTTTGTGTATAAATATCATTATCGTGCTGACTGTCCTATACAATTTTTGAATATAGAAAGCGCGGAGTGCGGTGTAAACCCTGTACCGTGGTGGCATATAGCCGCCAGCGCTTTTCTGTCATAATAGGTGTTTTCGATGTTTTGCCCGCAGGAGACCCCCATGGATTTTACCGCCGGACTGATGCCGCTCGACACAGCCCTGACTCAGATGCTCAATCGAATTACACCGCTCAGCGCGGTGGAAACCGTCCCGCTGTTGCAGGCCTTTTCGCGCGTAACCGCCCATGATCTCATTTCACCGCTGGACGTCCCGGGTTTTGATAACTCGGCGATGGACGGTTATGCCGTACGCCTGGCCGACCTCGCCGACGGCACGGCGCTGCCGGTGGCGGGTAAAGCGTTCGCCGGACAGCCGTTCCACGATGCCTGGCCTGCCGGAAGCTGTATTCGCATCATGACCGGCGCACCCGTCCCGCCAGGCTGCGACGCGGTGGTGATGCAGGAAGAGACGGAGCAGACCGAAGAGGGCATCCGCTTCATCGCGCCGGTCAAAGCCGGGCAGAACATTCGCCGCCGTGGGGAAGATATCGCCGATGGTGCCGTGGTCTTCCCGGCAGGAACCCCGCTTACCGTCGCCGAACTGCCGGTGCTCGCTTCGCTGGGGATTGCGCAAGTTGCGGTGGTGCGCAAAGTGCGCGTCGCGGTCTTCTCGACCGGGGATGAACTGCAGCTGCCGGGCCAGCCGCTGGGCGACGGGCAAATTTACGATACCAACCGCCTCGCCGTTCACCTGATGCTTGAGCAGCTGGGCTGCGAGGTGATTAACCTTGGCATTATTCCCGACGATCCGGATCGACTGCGCGAGGCGTTTATCGAGGCCGACCGGCAGGCCGATGTAGTCATCAGCTCCGGCGGCGTCTCCGTCGGGGAAGCGGACTACACCAAAGAGATACTCGAAGAGCTGGGTGAAATCGGCTTCTGGAAGCTGGCCATCAAGCCGGGTAAACCTTTTGCCTTCGGAAAACTGAATAACAGCTGGTTCTGCGGCCTGCCAGGTAATCCGGTTTCCGCCACCCTCACCTTCTATCAGCTGGTGCAGCCGCTGCTGGCAAAACTGGGGGGCAACGGCGGCCAGGCGCAGCCGATGCGCCTGCGCGTTCGCGCCGCTACGCGGCTAAAGAAATCACCGGGCCGTCTCGACTTCCAGCGCGGCGTGCTGCGACGCAATCCGGACGGTGAGCTGGTGGTTGAATCGACCGGTCATCAGGGGTCGCACATCTTCAGCTCTTTCAGTCTCGGCAACTGTTTTATCGTTCTCGAACGCGAGCGCGGCGCCGTTGAAGCGGGTGAGTGGGTTGAAGTCGAGCCCTTTAACCATCTGTTCGGGGGGCTGTAATGGCGGTTGAACTGAGCGATGAGGAGATGCTGCGCTACAACCGTCAAATCATCCTGCGCGGTTTCGACTTTGACGGTCAGGAGCAGTTGAAAGCCTCCCGGGTGCTGGTGGTTGGCCTGGGCGGGCTCGGCTGCGCGGCCGCGCAGTATCTGGCGGCGGCGGGCATCGGTCAGCTCACGCTGCTGGATTTCGACACCGTGTCGCTCTCCAATCTGCAGCGTCAGACGCTGCACAGCGATGCGACCCTCGGCCAACCGAAGGTCGACTCCGCGCGCGACGCGCTGGCACGCATCAACCCGCACGTTCAGCTCACGACGCTGAATGCGGTGCTGAAAGAGGAAGCCTTGCGGGCGCAGATCGCCGCCCACGATCTGGTGCTCGACTGTACCGATAACGTCGCTATCCGCAACCAGCTTAACGCGGGCTGTTTCCGGCACAAAACGCCGCTGGTTTCCGGCGCGGCGATTCGCATGGAAGGTCAGATCAGCGTTTTTACCTGGCAGGAGGGTGAGCCGTGCTATCGCTGTCTGAGCCGTCTTTTCGGCGACAACGCCCTCACCTGCGTTGAGGCGGGCGTGATGGCGCCGCTGGTGGGTGTCATCGGCGCGTTACAGGCGATGGAAGCGATTAAAGTGCTCAGCCGCTACGGCACGCCGGCGGCAGGCAAAATCGTCATGTACGACGCAATGACCTGTCAGTTTCGTGAGATGAAGCTGCCGCGTAATCCGCAGTGCGAGGTATGCGCAAGCCACTAACCCCCCACCGGCGGCGACCGTCGCCGGATAATCTGTGACCCGCTACACCTTTCCCTCTTCTCCCCGATCGTATCCGTTCTGCTTGTTGATTTGCATCAATGTAACTTTCATTCGAAAGTAATTTAATCTTCATATGCAAAGAGAGGGCTCAACATGATCTTCAACATTCAGCGCTATTCAACCCACGACGGCCCGGGGATTCGCACCGTCGTATTCCTTAAAGGCTGCTCGCTGGGTTGCCGCTGGTGTCAGAATCCGGAAAGTCGTTCCCGCACCGCGGATCTGCTGTATGACGCTCGTCTGTGTCTCGACGGCTGCGATTTGTGCCAGCAGGTGGCGCCGGAGGTGATAACCCGCAAGCTGGATGGCCTGATTATCCATCGTGAAAAGCTCACCGACGACCACTATGCGCGGCTGCGCGAATGCTGTCCGACCACCGCACTCACCGTCTGCGGCGAAGAGAAGCCTGTGGAGGAGATTATGGCCACGGTACTGCGGGATAAACCATTCTACGATCGCAGCGGCGGCGGAGTTACCCTCTCAGGCGGTGAGCCGTTTATGAATCCTGAGCTGGCGCAGCAGCTGTTTCAGGCCAGTCATGAAGCCGGTATTCACACCGCCGTCGAAACCTGTCTGCACGTGCCGTGGAAATATGTTGCGCCTTCGCTGCCGTGGGTAGATCTGTTTCTCGCCGACCTTAAGCACGTGAACGAAGCGATTTTCAACCAATGGACGGACGGCAGCGCTCGCCGGGTGCTGGATAACCTGCAACGCGTTGCGCAGGCCGGGAAAAAAATTATCATCCGCGTCCCGCTGATTCAGGGATTTAATGCCGATGAAGCCGCCATTACCGCCATCACCGATTTTGCCGCCGACCGTCTGAAGGTCGAGGAGATTCACTTCCTGCCGTACCACACGCTGGGAATGAACAAATATCAGTTACTCAGTCAGCCCTATACCGCTCCGGACAAACCGCTTGCTGCACCCGAGCTGCTCGCCTTCGCGCAGCACTATGCTCAGAGCAAAGGTTTAACGGCTACTTTACGAGGATAAACTCATGACTACCCTGAAACTGGATACGCTGAGCGCTCGCATTCAGGCGCATAAAATGGCGCTGGTTCATATCGTTAAGCCGCCGGTATGCACCGAGCGCGCGCAGCATTACACCGCCGCTTATCAACAGCATCTGGATAAGCCGATCCCGGTACGTCGCGCGCTGGCGCTGGCCCATCACCTGGCGGAGCGGACTATCTGGATCAAACACGACGAGCTGATCGTCGGCAACCAGGCAAGCGAAGTCCGCGCCGCGCCGATCTTCCCGGAATATACCGTCAGCTGGATTGAAAAAGAGATCGATGATCTGGCCGATCGTCCGGGAGCCGGTTTCGCCGTCAGCGAAGAGAACAAGCGGGTGCTGCATGAGATCTGCCCGTGGTGGCGTGGACAGACCGTTCAGGATCGCTGCTACGGGATGTTTACCAATGAACAAAAAGCGCTGCTGGCCACCGGCATTATTAAAGCGGAAGGCAATATGACCTCCGGCGACGCCCACCTGGCGGTCAACTATCCGCTGCTGCTGGAAAAAGGCCTCGACGGCATGCGCGCCAAAGTAGCCGAACGCCGTTCACGCATCAACCTTACGGTGCTGGAAGATTTGCACGGTGAGCAGTTCCTCAAAGCCATTGATATCGTGCTGGAAGCGGTGAGCGAACACTGCCAACGCTTTGCCGAACTGGCCCGTACCATGGCTGCCGCCGAGACACGCGAAACGCGCCGGGACGAGCTGCTGGCCATCGCCGAAAACTGCGACCTCATCGCCCATGAACCGCCAAAAACGTTCTGGCAGGCGCTGCAGCTGTGCTACTTCATCCAGTTGATTTTGCAAATTGAATCCAACGGCCACTCGGTTTCCTTCGGCCGTATGGACCAGTACCTCTATCCATACTACCGTCGCGACGTCGAGCTGCAGCAATCGCTGGCGCGTGAACAAGCGATTGAACTGCTGCATAGCTGCTGGCTGAAGCTGCTGGAAGTGAACAAAATCCGCTCCGGCTCGCACTCGAAAGCCTCCGCAGGCAGCCCGCTATATCAGAACGTGACGATCGGCGGCCAGAACCTGGTGGACGGCAACGCGCAGGATGCGGTGAATCCGCTCTCCTATGCGATTCTCGAATCCTGCGGCCGTCTGCGCTCCACCCAGCCGAACCTCAGCGTGCGCTACCACGCCGGTATGAGTAATGACTTCCTTGACGCCTGCGTACAGGTCATTCGCTGCGGCTTCGGGATGCCGGCGTTTAATAACGACGAAATCGTTATTCCGGAATTCATCAAACTCGGTATCGAACCGCAGGATGCCTACGACTACGCGGCCATCGGCTGCATCGAAACCGCCGTCGGCGGCAAGTGGGGCTATCGCTGTACCGGGATGAGCTTTATCAACTTCGCCCGCGTAATGCTCGCCACCCTGGAAGGTGGCCGCGATGCTACCAGCGGTCAGGTGTTCCTGCCGCAGGAACACGCGCTGTCGAAAGGCAACTTCACCCGCTTCGAGCAGGTGCTGGAAGACTGGGATACCCAGATTCGCTACTACACGCGTAAATCGATCGAGATTGAGTACGTCGTCGATACCATGCTGGAAGAGAACGTCCATGACATTCTGTGCTCGGCGCTGGTGGATGACTGCATCGAGCGGGCGAAGAGCATTAAACAAGGCGGCGCCAAATACGATTGGGTATCCGGACTGCAGGTCGGGATCGCCAACCTCGGCAACAGCCTGGTCGCCGTGAAAAAGCTGGTGTTTGAGCAGGGGGCAATCGGTCAGCAGCAGCTGGCGAAAGCGCTGGCGGAAGACTTTGAAGGCCTGACCCACGAGCAGTTGCGTCAGCGTTTAATCAACGGCGCACCGAAGTATGGTAACGATGATGACAGCGTGGATACCCTGCTGGCGCGCGCGTACCAGACCTATATCGATGAGCTGAAGCAGTACCACAACCCGCGCTACGGCCGCGGTCCAATCGGCGGTAACTACTACGCCGGTACCTCGTCCATCTCTGCTAACGTGCCGTTTGGCGCCCAGACCATGGCCACGCCGGACGGACGTAAAGCGCACTCACCGCTGGCGGAAGGTGCCAGCCCGGCTTCCGGGACTGACCATCTGGGGCCAACGGCGGTCATCAGCTCCGTCGGCAAACTGCCGACCGGTTCGATTCTCGGAGGCGTGCTGCTAAACCAGAAGCTGAACCCGGCGACGCTGGAGAACGAGTCCGATAAGCAGAAACTGATGGTGCTGCTGCGTACCTTCTTCGAAGTGCATAAAGGCTGGCATATTCAGTACAACATCGTGTCGCGGGAGACGCTGCTGGAAGCGAAGAAGCACCCTGACCAGTATCGTGATTTAGTGGTCCGCGTGGCGGGATACTCGGCGTTCTTTACCGCCCTGTCGCCGGATGCCCAGGACGATATCATCGCCCGTACCGAGCATACGCTGTAAGTAAAAGCCCCGGCTGGCGCTGCGCTGAGCCGGGCTACGGATTCACGGCCATTTGCTGGCTGGTAGCCCGGGTCAGACGTGAGCGCCGCAACCCGGAGACGAGTTCATTGCCCGTACCGGGCCTACGCTGTAAGAAAAGCCCCAGCTGGCGCTGCGCTGAGCCGGGCTACGGATTCACGGCCATTTGCGCGCCAGTAGCCCGGGTCAGACGTGAGCGCCGCAACCCGGGGATTTTCTCCCGTACATTGTCAGCCGCTAGCGGAGTCAACCCACCTATCTGGAGCGCAACGAGGCGGATGAAGTTTCATTCGAAATAAATTTGTGCTTCAGGTCACATTGTAATTAGAATGTTACTGGTCGAAGTTAGCCAGGAGCATTTGTTATGACCGTTAAAGTTATCGTCACCGATATGGACGGAACTTTTCTCAATGACGCCAAGCAGTACGATCGCCCGCGTTTTCTCGCGCAGTTCGCGCAACTTCAGCAGCAGGGTATTGAATTTGTTGTCGCCAGCGGCAACCAGTACTATCAGCTGATCTCTTTTTTCCCGGAAATTCGCGAGCAGATCTCTTTTGTCGCCGAGAACGGTGCGCTGGTGTACGAACACGGCCAACAGCTGTTCCACGGCGAGCTGACCCGCCATGAATCCCAGGTGGTGATTGGCGAGCTGCTGAAAGACCGCCAGCTGAACTTCGTCGCCTGCGGTCTGGAGAGCGCCTACGTCAGCGACAACGCCCCCGACGCGTTCGTCGCCCTGATGTCAAAACACTATCATCGCCTGCAGCGAATCAGCGATTATCAGAACATTAACGACACCCTGTTCAAATTCTCGCTCAATCTGCCGGATAGCGATATCCCGCAGCTTATCGATAAACTGCACGTTTCACTCGATGGCATCATGAAGCCCGTGACCAGCGGTTTCGGCTTCGTTGATTTAATTATTCCCGGGCTGCACAAAGCGAACGGCATCAGCCGCCTGCTCAAACGCTGGCAGCTCTCGCCGCAGGAGTGCGTCGCCATCGGCGACAGCGGCAACGATGCGGAAATGCTGAAGCTGGTGAAATACGCATTCGCCATGGGCAACGCCGCTGAAAGCATCAAAGCTATCGCCGATTACACGACTGACGACAACAACCATCACGGCGCGCTGAAGGTCATTCAGGCCGTTCTCGATAAGACGCCTCCCTTCTCCTGCTGACCGCTGACCGGGGCCCCTGCCCCGGTTTTTTCCATTTTGTGCACCTCCTCTAAATTTTAAACTTGCATTAACTTTAATTTAACTTAAATTAACGTTTGTAAGATTTAATACTTTCGAATGAAAGCTGAAAGCTGAGTGAGGTCACCATGGCTGCTATCTACACCCACGAAACATTACCCGCCGACCACAAAGCGGCGATTCGCCAAATGAAACAGCATCTGCGCGCGCAAATCGGCGATGTGCAGGCGGTATTCGATCGCCTCAGCGCAAAGATTAGCGCCCGCCTGGAAGAGATTGAGGCGTTGAAAGCCCGCGGCGAGGATGTCTGGCCGGTGATCCCGTTCAGCGATATCGCGCAAGGGAAAGTCAGCGACGCCCAGCGCGAGGCCATTAAGCGCCGCGGCTGTGCGGTGATCAAAGGTCACTTCTCGCGCGAACGAGCGCTGGCCTGGGATAACGCGATGCTTGAATATCTCGATCGCAACCATTTCGACGATGTCTACAAAGGCCCTGGCGACACCTTCTTCGGCTCACTTGACGCTTCGCGCCCGGAGATTTACCCGATTTACTGGTCACAGGCACAGATGCAGGCGCGTCAGAGCGATGAGATGGCCGCCGTGCAGTCTTTCCTTAACCGCCTGTGGACCTTTAACCATGACGGCAAGCAGTGGTTCGACCCGGACGTGAGCGTTATCTATCCGGATCGCATCCGCCGTCGCCCGCCGGGAACCACCTCGAAAGGGTTGGGCGCACACACCGATTCCGGCGCGCTGGAGCGCTGGCTGCTGCCGGCCTATCAGCGCGTCTTTGCCAACGTCTTCAACGGCAATCTTGATGCCTATGACCCGTGGAATGCGGCGCACCGTACTGAAGTCGAAGAGTACACCGTCGACAACACCACCAAGTGCTCCGTCTTCCGGACTTTCCAGGGCTGGACCGCGCTCTCGGATATGATTCCCGATCAGGGGCTGCTGCACGTAGTGCCGATTCCGGAGGCGATGGCGTATATCCTGTTGCGCCCGCTGCTGGACGATGTGCCGGACGATGAGCTGTGCGGCGTGGCGCCGGGGAAAGTACTGCCGGTTTCCGAGAAATGGCATCCGCTGCTGATCAAAGCGCTCAGCTCTATCCCGGCGCTCAATGCCGGCGATTCGGTATGGTGGCACTGCGATGTGATTCATTCGGTGGCGCCGGTGGAAAACCAGCAGGGCTGGGGCAATGTGATGTACATTCCCGCCGCCCCGATGTGCGAGAAAAACCTCGCCTACGCGCAGAAGGTCAAGCTGGCGTTGGAAAACGGCGCTTCGCCGGGGGACTTCCCCCGTGAAGACTATGAGGCCGACTGGCAGGAGCGTTTTACCCTGGACGATCTCAATATTCATGGTAAACGGGCGCTGGGTATCGCCGTCTAGTCGTCGTAGAGCCCTGCCTGCACAACCGTGGTAAGGCGGTTACCGGAACGTATCCGCCTTACCGAATCCCGTACCACCAGCGTGCCGTGCAGCAGCAGCGAGCCGCGCGGCGCATCCGGGCGAATCAACCGCTGCTGAAGCAGATGTACCGCTTCCGTACCCAGCTCGTCACGCGGGACGTGAACGGCGGTCAGCGGCACATCCTGAATGGCGGCCAGATTGAAACCGTCGATACTCATCACCGAAATATCCTGCGGCACCCGCAGCCCGCGCTTTTGCAGCGCACTCACCGTCCCGGCGACCATAAAATCTCCGCCGACCAAAAATGCCGTTGGCAGCGATTTGCCTGCCCGCGCGTCGAGCCATTCGCCTACCCGCTCTTCGCTGTCCCTGGCGCTAAAGCTGGCGACCGTAAGCAGGTCACGCCCATCGGTAAAATGCAGGTTGCGCATCCGCCAGGCCTCTTTGATACCTGCCAGCCGCAGGTCCATCGTGTAACGCCGCAGGCACATGACATTCAGCACCGCCCGATGGCCCATATCAAACAGATACTGCGCGGCAAACTGGCCAATCAGCCGGTGATCCGGCGCAATGGAAGAGAGGCGCATCGCTTCGTCGCGGCAGTTGATCAGCACGCAGGGTTTCGCCAGATCTACCGCCAGATCGTGAATATGCGGATCGTCAATGCCCAGCAGGATCGCCGCTTCGGTTTCCGGTTCGTTCATGCGGGCCAGGAACTGATTGGCATCGCTGTCATTCTCTTCCAGCGCGCAGGTTCGCAGGCGCACCTCATGAGCAGCCAGCGCATGGTGGATACTTTGAATGACCCGGTAGTAATAGATATCAGAACGCTCATCAAACGCCCGCTGCGGCGCAAAGACGACCAGGCTGTTGAGCAGCATACGCCCGGCGGCAATGCCTTCCAGCACCCCCATGTCGCGCGCGCACGTCAGAACGGCCCGCCGGGCCTTGTCACTGGTGTTCGCTTTTCCTGCCAGCACTCTGGAAACCGTGCTCGCCGACATCCCCGTCCGGCTGGCGATCTCGGCTATTTTGAGCTTTTTATCCATTTTGTGATCCAGCTCCATCTTCAAAATGAAAGAATTTTCATCATCGACAAAGCCAGATTATCAAGTAAATGTTTGCCTCTTCAGTGAGCATTTCATCATCTTATGAAAAAACTTTCATAAATAACGCTACTGCCCGCCGATTTTCTCGCCTAACCTGAATTGGTCCGATAGCTTCCATACTAGTTACCCGGATATAAGAAGAAATAAAACAATATTATTCAAACTATTACAGGAACCGGTATGACAACTCGTGGTGCGAGTCGCTCATTACCCTACATTAAAAAAACCTCGTGGAGAGTTCTATGAGTCAAGGCCTCAACAACGATATCGCCGCCAGCAAATCCCGGCGGGTGATAAAAAATTTACGCTGGTGGATGCTGGTCCTTTTTTTGCTCGGCGTTACCGTCAACTACATCACACGTAACTCTCTGGGGATTATCGCCCCGGAGCTGAAGGTCTCGCTCGGCATCACCACCGAACAGTATTCGTGGATTGTCGGCGCTTTTCAGTTGGCCTACACCCTTTTCCAGCCGCTGTGCGGCTGGCTTATCGACGTCATCGGCCTGAAGCTCGGCTTTATGATTTGCGCCACCCTGTGGGCCGTTGCCTGTATCGCTCATGCCGGTGCCGGTAGCTGGCTGCACCTGGCCATCCTGCGCTTCTTTATGGGCGGTGCGGAAGCCGCCGCCACGCCGGCAAACGCCAAAACTATCGGCGAATGGTTCCCGAAATCGGAACGTCCAATCGCCGCCGGTTGGGCCGGCGTCGGCTTCTCGATTGGCGCGATGCTGGCGCCGCCGATTATCTACTTCGCCCACGCCTCTTTCGGCTGGCAGGGCGCGTTCATGTTCACCGGCGTGCTGGCGCTGCTGTGGGTCGTGCTGTGGTGGGCGCTTTATCACAACCCTGAAAAACACCCGAACCTCGACAAAAGCGAGCTGGCGTTCATTCGTCAGGACAATGAGCCGCCGGCCGTTAAGCTGCCGTTCTTCACCGCGTTAAAAACCGTCTCGAAAAACAAGCGTTTTTACGGTATCGCGATTCCGGCGTTCATGGCCGAACCGGCCTGGGCCGTGCTGAGCTTTTGGGTCCCGCTGTACCTTGCTAAAGAGCACGGCATGGATCTGAAACAGATTGCCATGTTCGCCTGGCTGCCGTTTCTTGCCGCCGACCTCGGTAGCGTCGTCAGCGGCTATCTGACCAGACTGTATACCCGCTGGTTCGGCTATACCCGGGTTAACGCCGTCGTCGCCAGTTCGGTGACCGGCGCCTTTTTGATGATTTCGCTGGCCCTCGTTGCCATTACCCGCGACCCCTATATCACCATCGTGCTGATCTCCATCGGCGGCTTCGGCCACCAGATCATCTCCTGCATGCTGAGCGCGCTGGTGGTGGAGTCGTTTGATAAAGGCCAGATGGCAACCGTCAACGGGATGCGCGGTTCCGCGGCCTGGATTGCCAGCTTCCTGTTCTCGCTATTAATCGGGGTAACTGCCGACAAAATTGGCTTCAACCCGCTGTTTATTGCCATGGGGTTCTTTGACCTGATTGGCGCCATCTTCCTGGTGGCATTTATTGCTGAACGTCGCGCCAAACGCGCCTGAGAGTGGATACAAAGATGAAAACGCTGAAACACTGGACATTGCACCAACGGTTGGCTCATCACGTTGAGTTAACTATCGACGGGCAGCACACGCTGTGCCTGTATGTACTGGAGGAGAACCTGTTCCGCGTCCTGCTAAAGCGCAAAGGTCAGCTGGCGCTGGACCGTACCTGGAGCATTGCACCGCAGCAGGACGTGCCGTGGGAAGGACGTCCTCGCGAGGATCTGAGCGGCTTTAGTCTGCCCGCGTGGACGCTTGAACAACGCGCTGACAGCCTGACGGTCGCCACCGGGCAGCTGCGCGTCACCGTTCACCAGCCGCTGTGGCTGGAATGGAGCTATCGTCATGACGACGGCGAATGGCTCCCGCTGGTCAATGACCGCCCCACCAGCGCCTATCTGCTCAACGCCCACGGCGACGGCGCGGCACACTATCTGAGCCGCCGCAAGGATGAACGATTCTATGGCCTTGGCGAGAAGGCCGGCGATCTTCAGCGCAACGGTAAACGCTATGAAATGCGTAATCTCGATGCGATGGGCTATAACGCCGTCAGTACCGACCCGCTGTACAAGCATATCCCCTTTACCCTCACCCAGCGTAGCGACATCAGCTACGGCCTGTTCTACGATAACCTGAGCAGCAGCTGGCTGGATCTGGGCAATGAAATTGATAACTACCACACCGCCTATCGCCGCTGGCAGGCGGAAGCGGGCGATATCGATTACTACCTGTTCACCGGCCGACGGGCGCTGGACGTCACCAAAGCGTTTGTTCGCCTGACCGGCAAAACGCTGTTCGGGCCGAAGTGGAGTCTCGGCTACAGCGGCTCCACCATGCATTACACCGACGCGCCGGATGCGCAAAATCAGCTGATGAACTTTATCCGTCTGTGTGAAGCGCATGCGATTCCCTGCGACTCTTTTCAGCTCTCTTCCGGCTACACCTCGATCAACGGCAAGCGCTACGTGTTTAACTGGAACTACGACAAGGTACCGCAGCCGAAAGTGATGAGTCAGCGCTTCCATGACGCCGGCATCAAGCTGGCGGCCAATATTAAACCCTGTCTGCTGCAGGACCATCCGCGCTATAGCGAAGTGGCGGAAAAGGGGTTATTTATTCGCGACTCGGAGACCGACGCACCGGAACGTTCCAGCTTCTGGGATGACGAAGGATCGCACCTCGACTTCACGAATCCCCAAACCGTCGCCTGGTGGCAGGACGGCGTTACCCGCCAGCTGCTGGAGATGGGCATCGATTCCACCTGGAATGATAATAACGAATTTGAAGTCTGGGATGGCGAGGCCCGCTGTCACGGCTTTGGCCAGAACATCGCCATCAAGCATATTCGCCCGGTGATGCCGCTGCTGATGATGCGCGCCTCAATGGAAGCCCAGCAGCGTTTCGCGCCACACAAGCGACCGTATCTGATCTCCCGTTCCGGCTGCGCCGGAATGCAGCGCTATGTCCAGACCTGGAGCGGCGACAACCGTACCAGCTGGGAGACCCTGCGCTATAACACCCGCATGGGGCTGGGGATGAGTTTATCCGGCTTATATAACGTGGGCCACGACGTCGGCGGTTTTTCCGGTGATAAACCGGATGCCGAGCTGTTCGTACGTTGGGTGCAGAATGGCGTGATGCACCCGCGCTTTACCATTCATTCATGGAACGATGACCAGACGGTCAACGAGGCGTGGATGTATCCGGGCGTGACCCCGGCGATTCGCAGCGCGATTGAACTGCGCTATCGTCTGCTGCCCTATCTGTATACGCTCCTGTGGCAGGCCCACGCTGACGATGAGCCAATGTTGCGACCGACGTTCCTCGATCATGAGCACGATCCGCAAACCTTTGTAGAGTGCGATGATTTCCTGCTGGGGCGCGATCTGCTGGTCGCCAGCGTCGTCGAACCGGACCAGCGTCAACGCCGGGTGTGGCTGCCGGAAAACTGCTCCGGCTGGTACGATTTTTATAGCGGGGAGTGGTTCTCCGGCGGCCAGTGGATAACGCGAGATGCGCCGCTGGAACATCTGCCGCTGCTGGTCCGCGCCGGAGCCGGCCTGCCGCTCAGCGAACGCATCACCCACGTCAGCGCGACAAAAGACGATCGGCGCGAGCTGAAGCTATACCCGCTAAAAGGCGTGGGGTCGTCGCAGGGTCTGCTGTTTGAGGACGATGGCGAAAGCTGGGGCTATAAAGAGGATGATGCGCTGTGGCTGACGTGGGAGATGGCCTGCGACGCCAGCACCATCCGCCTGCAGCTAACCCATCGCGGCCGTTATTGCCCGGCCTGGCATGCGCTGAAAGTGACTTTACCCGCCGGTGAAAAGCGCAAGCTGCTGATAAATGGTGAAGAAGCCGGAGAATGGCGTCTGAAGTAGTCCCGGAGCCCTTCCCTGTCGGGAAGGGCCGCTAATTGATGTCCAGCTGTAACTAACTACGCCATAACTGTAAGGCGGCGTGGCGTTTTTGAGGCGTCGGTTATACCGTAAGAGTGCCCCTTCTCTGGATCCGGACCTCTGACGATGAAACTACCGAGCGCTCTTATTGTCTGGCTGATGTTATGTTCCACCAGCGCACTGGCATTTCAGGAAAAACCCTCTCCTGAAATGCCGCTGCCCTCCGCCGCGGCCAAAACCACCGCCATCAGCCGCTTTGCCGCTGATGAAAACGATGCGGCGATCGCCCAGGCCTATAGCCCCGGGACATTTACCGGTACCGCGCCAACCTCCCGCGGTTTCCCGGCCCCTGCCGCCGCCGTCCATCACCACTAACTTGCCCTGCCTCTTCGGTTGGTGCCGGGCGGCCGCTGTCGCGAACCTGTCCGGCTCATCAGGTCGTACCGCCGGGCGGCCGTCCCCCTCAAACCGCAGCAATCAGAAAACCAATCAGCACGCAGTAAAGCACCAGGCTCAGCAAAGTCAGAACAATAATCATTGCACGCTACCCCGTTCAGATTCAGAGAAGACGGGGTTCAGCCACGCAATCACTCAGCGAAAACGCGCTCATGGCCCCCTCCTGCAACAGATAATTCAGCGGCTATTTATTCACAGTATTGTGCAGGAAAGATGAGTAAATTAAGGGGTCTGAATGCAGGGCGGATTGCAGCGGAGAGATTCAGCGCAGGATGGCGCTGAACAACGTTATCCCGGCACGCAGGCGCGCCGGGAACGCAGACACTTAGTTATCGATACCTTTGCTACGCAGGTAATCTTCGTAGTTACCGCTGAAGTCGATCACGCGCTCCGGCGTAATTTCGATCACGCGGGTTGCCAGAGAGCTGACGAACTCGCGGTCGTGGGAAACGAAGATCAGGGTTCCCTGATACATCTCCAGCGCCATGTTCAGCGATTCGATCGATTCCATATCCAGGTGGTTAGTCGGTTCATCCATGACCAGGATGTTCGGCTTTTGCATCATCAGCTTACCGAACAGCATGCGGCCTTTTTCACCACCGGACAGCACTTTAGCGGGCTTTTTGATATCGTCCTGGCTGAACAGCAGACGACCGAGGATGCTGCGCACCGCCTGCTCGTCATCGCCGTCCTGCTTCCACTGGCTCATCCAGTCGAAGACGGTCAGATCGTTTTCAAATTCGTACTCGTGATCCTGCGCATAGTAGCCAATCTGCGCATTTTCAGACCATTTTACGCTGCCGCTGGTCGGTTCCAGCTCACCCACCAGGGTTTTCAGCAACGTGGATTTACCCACGCCGTTGGTCCCCAGCACGGCAAGCTTCTCACCCACTTCCAGCAGAAGATTGACGCCTTTGAACAGCGGACCATTGTCAAAACCTTTCGCCAGCGCTTCCACTTCCAGCGCATTACGGAACAGCTTCTTATCCTGTTCAAAACGGATGAACGGGTTCTGACGGCTGGACGCTTTTACTTCATCCAGCTTAATTTTGTCAATCTGGCGGGCGCGGGAAGTCGCCTGGCGAGATTTTGAGGCGTTCGCGCTAAAGCGGCTGACGAAGGATTGCAGGTCGGCAATTTGCGCCTTTTTCTTGGCGTTGTCGGCCAGCAGGCGTTCGCGAGCCTGGGTCGCGGCGGTCATATACTCGTCGTAGTTACCAGCATAAACGCGCAGTTCGCCGTAGTCGAGATCGGCCATATGGGTGCAGACCATGTTCAGGAAGTGACGGTCGTGCGAAATGATAATCATGGTACTGTCACGTTCGTTCAGCACCTGCTCCAGCCAGCGAATGGTGTCGATGTCCAGGTTGTTCGTCGGTTCATCGAGCAGCAGGATATCCGGGTTCGAAAACAGCGCCTGCGCCAACAGTACACGCAGCTTCCAGCCTGGCGCCACTTCGCTCATCGGGCCGTAATGCTGTTCAACCGGGATCCCGACGCCGAGCAGCAGTTCACCGGCGCGCGCTTCGGCAGAATAGCCGTCCATCTCACCGTAAGTGACTTCGAGGTCGGCCACTTTATAGCCGTCTTCTTCGCTCATTTCCGCCAGAGAATAGATGCGATCGCGCTCCTGCTTCACTTCCCACAGCTCGCCGTGGCCCATAATGACCGTATCCAGCACGGTGAACTCTTCAAAGGCGAACTGATCCTGACGCAGTTTACCGATACGTTCGTTCGGATCGAGAGAGACGTTACCCAACGTCGGCTCAAGATCGCCGCCGAGGATCTTCATAAAGGTGGATTTACCGCTACCGTTGGCGCCAATCAGGCCGTAACGGTTGCCGCCGCCAAATTTGACGGAGATGTTTTCGAACAGCGGCTTACTGCCAAACTGCATGGTGACGTTGCTGGATACTAGCACGGGGTTATCCTGAAAAAAGAGAATGAGAAGTGTGATACATCGGGCATTATGCCAGCAAAGCCATCACTTTTCACGGTTTGCAATAAAATCGCAGGCAGCGCCTGTGGTACGGTCTCTCTCATATTGCGCGATTCATTTAACCGATACATGATTTTTTCCCTTAATCTGGAAGGAACCTATGACCACATACTCCCGCCATCCGGCATTCTTATCGCTTCAGGGCGGCATCAACTTTCGTGACCTCGGCGGCCTGCATACCGCCGACGGCCGCCGCATACGCGAGGGGAAACTCCTGCGCTCCGGCGCGTTACATCGGATGACCGACGAGGATCTGAGCCATCTGGACAATCTGCCGGTGACCCGGGTCATTGATTACCGCGATCCGCACGAGGTCCAGCGCAGCCCCGACAGGTTGAATGGACGGATGCGTTATCTCAATGCGCCCGCCAATCCTCTGACGCCAGGCGTCGATGCCAAAGTCACGGAACTTAACGCCGCGACGCTCAATGCCATGAGCGGCGAGAAATTTATGCTGCAGCTTTATCGTCAGCTGCCCTTTAATAACGCCGCTTATCGCCAGCTTGCCGGCTGGCTGATGCAGCCAGCTGACGGTGCGCTGTTGCAGCACTGTGCGGTGGGTAAAGATCGTACCGGCGTGGGCTGCGCGCTGACGCTGTTCGCCCTTGGCTGCGACACGCCGACGGTGATGGAGGAGTATCTCCTCACCCACGGTACGCTGAACCAGGTCGAAACCGGACTCCTCGGCCTGCTCGGCGATCAACTGAGCTCCCGCGGACGGCAGAATCTGGCAGAAATCCTGACGGTACATGAGTCGTACCTCGCGGCGGCGCTATCGGCAATTCACGAGCGCTATGCCAGCGTGGATGCATGGCTGGAACAGGAATATCAGCTGACGCCCGACGCGCGCGAAGCGCTGCGCTCACGCTTTCTCGAGGGGTAAATGCCGTTTTTTCCTGCCACGATTTGCCGCAGAAATGAAAAACGGCGAACTACACTTGAAACAACTGGCAAAAAAGTGTGATTTCGTACACATCTGATTTCCCTGTTGGATGGAATGCACATATAATGCGCTCCCATCTATTAGCTGAATCATCTGACAAAGGCCTTTGTGGCTTTGCCACTGCACACGACATGAAGAATATGAAAATATCGACACTCTTAGCGGCAGCCTTCGCCCTCGTCGGCTTTTGCAACACTGCATCCGCTGTCACTTATCCGCTGCCGACCGACGGTAGCCGACTGATTGGTCAGAACCAGGTGATTACGGTTCCTGATAACAACAAGCAACCGCTGGAATATTTCGCAGCTAAATACCAGATGGGATTGTCCAACATGCTGGAAGCCAACCCGGGCGTGGATACCTATCTGCCGAAGAGCGGCACCGTGCTGAATATCCCGCAGCAGCTGATTCTGCCGGACACCGTGCATGAAGGTATCGTTATCAACAGCGCGGAAATGCGTCTTTACTACTACCCGAAAGGCACCAACACCGTTATCGTGCTGCCAATTGGTATCGGCCAGCTGGGCAAAGATACGCCGATCAAATGGGTCACCAAGGTAGAACGTAAGAAAGCGGGTCCAACCTGGACGCCGACGGCGAAGATGCACGCGGAATACATCGCGGCGGGTAACCCGCTGCCGGCCGTCGTACCGGCGGGTCCTGACAATCCGATGGGGCTGTATGCGCTGTACATTGGTCGTCTGTATGCGATCCACGGCACCAACGCTAACTTCGGTATCGGGCTGCGCGTCAGCCACGGCTGCGTCCGTCTGCGTAACGAAGACATCAAATTCCTGTTTGAGAATGTGCCGGTTGGTACCCGCGTCGAGTTTATCGATGAGCCGGTGAAAGCCACTACCGAGCCGGACGGCAGCCGTTATGTCGAAGTACATAACCCGCTCTCCACCACCGAAGCGCAGTTCCAGGGCGGTGAAATCGTACCGATTACGCTGACCAAAGAAGTCCAGGCGGTCACCAGTCAGTCCGATGTCGATCAGACCGTGGTCGAGCAGGCTGTCCAGAACCGTTCCGGTATGCCGGTTCGTCTGAACTAATCTTCTGACGTAACGACATAAAAAAAGCAGGCCTTGCGCCTAATGCGGGTCACTGAAAGGTGACCCGCTTTTTTTTGGTTTATCGCCGGCCAGGGCGATGCCGGTAAACGGTGGTTTGCACCACCGTAAAAACTAAATCCCCGGCTTAACAGCGACCTACGGGGCAGGAACGCCTACAGATATGTTGAAGCCGAATCGAAACGGCAATCTCTGTGAGATGACGGATTCTTACACCTCTGGCGGATCGGTCAACCGCCCCCTGAACGATCGCCATTAGGCCCGGTGCCCGCCTTTTTTATCCGTTATTGACCAGGATAATGCCGCCATGATCGTAGCGATAGTGGCAGCGGGCATACTCCAGCGGCGTCCCGTCTTCCAGATAGATAACCTGCTCAACTTCCAGTACCGGGTCGCTCTCGCCGCAGTTCAGGTGCAGCTGGTCGAGGGCATCCGGCTTCATCGCCCGCACCACGCGATACGAGCCCATTAGCTTCAGCCCCAGCGTCTCCTGCACGTAGCGAAACACCGAGCTTTCCAGATGCGTTTTATTTAGCCCCGGCACCAGCGCCACGGGCATCACCGTCATATCCAGCGAGACCGGTTCGCCGTTGAGCACCCGCAGGCGGACAAAATCATAGACTGGGGCATCGGCGTCGATAAGCAGCGAGGTTTGCTCTTTTTCCGTGGCAAAGCGCAGTTCAAAGCGGATCACCTGGCTGGCCACTTCCCCGAGATGCTCCCAGGTTTTGGTGGCGCCGAAGTAATCGCTGCCCGGCAGTTCCCACTGCGAGAGCTGCAGAAAGTTTTTCCGCACGAAGGTGCCCTGCCCTTTGCGGGTATAAATAAGGCCCTCGACAATAAGCTGGCGCATCGCCTGCTGGATGGTCATCCTGCTGGTGTTAAATTCCGCCGCCAGCGCAAACTGGTCGGGTAACGGGGCGCTGGCGGGGTACTGCTGGCTGATAATCCGTTTTTTTATTTCCCGCGCGATCGAAAGATACTTCGCCGTCATTCCCCGTCCTTTTTTATGATGATTGTCTCTGGATATACTCTGCTGCACCAGGGCTGGCGGGCCTAAGAATACACCAAACGCCCGCCGCTCGCCCCGCTACATCTCTGCACCATTGCTGCGGATAGCCTGCTTTAACCAGGCGTAGCTTTTCTTCGGCACGCGCTTAAGGTCTTTCAGATCGTGGTTTTCGCGATTCACATACACCACGCCGTAGCGCTTGCGCATATCGCCCTGAGAGCTGAGGATATCAATCAGTCCCCAGCCGAGGTAGCCTATCACCTGCGCGCCATCTTCAAATATCGCCTCTTTCATGGCGTTGATATGATCGCGATGATAGGCAATACGGTAATCATCGGCCACCGGCGTCTCACCATCCCATGACTCAATCACGCCAATGCCGTTTTCAATCGGGAATACCGGCAAACGCCAGTCGTTGTAATAGCGCGTGATGATCATGCGGAAACCGAGCGGATCAATCTGCCAGTTCCATTCCGTCGCTTTCAGCCAGCTATTCGGTTTATCGCCGAACAGCATATAGTTGTTCACCGGCGTACCGGGAGGAACGGGATCGCTGTCCAGAGTCCGGCTGGCATAGTAGCTGAAGGCCAGATAGTCGACTTTTACCGTCGCCATCAGCGCCAGATCCTCTTCCCGATAGATCTCGCTAAAACCTTCCCGCGCCACGAAGTGCATGACTTCCGGGCTGTAGCCTTCACCGGCAAATGCGCGGAGCAGGTTCTGGTTAAAGAACTCATCAAGCTGCTGGGCGCAGAGCATATCGCGCGGCTTACAGGTCGCCGGATAGACCAGCGCGTGCGCCAGCATACCGCCCATCAGGCAGTGCGGTTTCGCCTGATGCAGATAGTGGGTCAGGTGAACATGGGCCATCATCACGTGGTGCTGGATCTGGTACAGCTCGCGCAGAGTTTTCTCACCGCGCAGATAGCCCGTAATGAGGAACGCCTCCGGCATATGGTAGAGATTCTGCTCGTTGAAGGTCAGCCAGTACTTCACCTTATCGCCGTAGCAGGCGATCATCTTCTGGCCGTAACGAATAAAGGCGTCCATCACACGACGGTCGGTGAAACCGTTATAGCGTTCCGCCAGTGAAAGCGGCATATCGAAATGATACAGGCAGATCATCGGCTCAATACCGCGGGCGATCAGTTCATCAATAAACCGGTGGTAGAAAGCGATCCCCTCTTCATTAAATTCGCCGTCGCCCAGCGGACACACCCGACTCCAGGCAATCTGGAAGCGATAGCAGTTCATCCCCAGATCCTGCATCAGGTCGAAATCTTCCCGGTAACGATGGTATGAGTCCGTGGCGACTTTCCAGTCGGAGGCGAATTCCGCAGGCTCGCGAATATCGTACACCGACATCCCTTTCCCCCCTTCATTCCAGGCCCCTTCCGTTTGCATGCTGGAAACCGAATTACCCCACAAAAAGTCCGCCGGTAGTCTATTGTTCATCTCACGCCTCTATATGACTAGTCATTTAAATTTCATGACTAGTCATATAAACGATCTTCACCACCCAGGCAAAACAAAGGATCGTTTTTTGTGAGCGCAGCAAATAAAAAAAGCCGGATCGGGGGCCCCGATCCGGCCAGACAGCGACCTGTATTTACTGCTGTGCGAGCTGATCGCGGCGATATTCACCCTGCCGCTCCAGCATCCAGCCGGGGTATTCGCGCGGCAGTGCGCTGACCGCATCCAGCTGGGCCAGCTCCACCTCGCTCAGTTGAATATCGACGGCGGCGAGGTTGTCCGCCAGCTGCTCGGGACGTTTGGCGCCGATAATCACGCTGCTGACCGCCGACTGATGCAGCAGCCAGGCGAGGGCAATCTGCGCGACCGAAACACCTTTAGCCTCCGCGATGACGCGCATGACATCGATGCAGTCGAAGGCGCGATCTTTATTTACTGGCGGGAAATCAAACGCCTGCCGACGGCCGCCCTCGGCGCTCTGGCCGTCACGATCGTACTTTCCGCTCAGCAGACCGCCGGCCAATGGACTCCAGACCATCAAACCGACCCCTTCACTCTGCATCATCGGAATCAGCTCACGTTCGAGATCGCGCCCGGCAATCGTGTAGTAAGCCTGGAGGGAGGCGAAGCGCGACAGCCCCAGACGCGCGGAAATCCCCAGCGCTTTCACGATTTGCCAGGCCGCCCAGTTTGACACACCGATGTAGCGGACATGTCCCTGCTGCACCAGATTATCCAGTGCATAGAGCGTCTCCTCGATGGGCGTTGCCGGATCGAAACCGTGCAGCTGATAAAGATCGATGTGATCGAGCTGCAGCCGTCGCAGACTCTCTTTGACGCTCCCCATGATGTGAAAGCGCGAACTGCCGCGGGAGTTGACGCCGGCTGTGCCGGTTTCGCCAAAGACTTTGGTGGCCACCACCACGTTCTCGCGCGGAACCTTCAGATTTTTTAGCGCCTGACCGGTTAACATTTCCGAACGGCCTTCAGAATAGACATCGGCGGTGTCGATAAAGTTAATGCCCGCATCCAGCGCACTGCCCATCAGCTGTTCGGCCTCAGCCTGGCGCAACTGACCAATTTTTCCCCACATGCCGCCTTCGCCGCCAAAAGTCATGGTGCCCAGGCACAGTCGGGAGACAAACAGACCGGTATTTCCGAGTTTTTGATAACGCATTGGACTCTCCTCATCAGGATATTAAACCTCAGCGTTAACGTTATACGCCCGCGGCGGAACGGGCGAATGGGGTGATTCTGTCTCTTTCTTGCCCAATCCTCTGAAAATCAGGCGATGAATAACAGTAAGGCGTAGCCCACCAGCGCCGCCCACAGCAGCAGCGGCAGAGAGTAAAGATGGAAGCGCCACCAGATGCGGCGATCTGATGCCATACGCAGTGCAATTAAATTCGCCAGCGAGCCGGGAAGCAGGCCAAAGCCGCCGACGTTGACCGCCCAGGCCAGCAGCGGCGAAGGAGGAACATAGTTGAGCAGCAGTATGGTGGCCGGTACGTTGCTGATGAACTGCGACAGGCCAATCGTCGACAGCCACAAGCCGCCGGCAGAAAGCTGCCCCACCCCGCTTAAAACCTGATGCAGCGCGGGAAGTTGCGTCAACAGATGAACGTCAATGAACATCACCATAAAGACCAGCAGCAGCGACCAGTCCACATGGATAATCACCGCCCGCGCCAGCAGCAGAAAGCCGAGAAGAATCAGTCCCAGCCCCCACAGTTCAAGCTTCATTTCTAAAGCCGTCAGGAAGATCAGATAAAACGCCAGGCAGCCCCACACCAGCTTCGGCTGCCACGATGGCGCCCGGTCCGCGCTTTGAAAGTGCAGACGGGTGGCGGAGAAACAGCACCAGCACAGTACCAGCAGCGTCAACATCATTGCCGCCGCCAGCGGTAGCATTTGCCCGATAAACCCAAGGAAGCTGAGGCCGGATCGCCCCCACAGCAGGATATTTTGTGGATTACCGATCGGTGTTAACAAAGATCCGGCGTTGACCGCCAGCGCCTCGAAAATAATCAGCCGGTTAACCGGTATCGCGCACCATTTTTTCAACGTCAGCGTGAGCGGTACGACGATAAACAGCGCCACATCATTGGTCAGAAACGTCGAGAGCAGCGCCGCCGCAAGGACCATAAATATGGCCAGCTGACGCTCGGTGGCAAACCGACGCGCCATTTTGCGGCCAAGCACATCAAAATAGCCGCTCAGTTCAATCCCTTTAGTCAGCAGCATCAAGCCGCTCAGGGTGATAATCGTGTGCCAGTCGATAGCCTGGGGCCAGCTTTTTGGCGCAAACGGGACAAAGAAACTTAAGCCGCAGGCGATGATCACCAGTAAATGCAGAAAACGATCGCGAGCCAGAGAGTGAACAAAGGGAAGATTCATTCTCCTTGCTGCCCGTATTTAAGGGTGAACTGATTAAATGCCGCCAGCGTCTCTTCACTGACGTGATGTTCCATCCCTTCCGCGTCACGACGGGCTATCTCCGGACTCACGCCCAGAACAAGTAAGAAATTCTCGACGATCTGGTGGCGTTCGCGGCTCTCATGCGCCAGCTTCTCACCTTCCGGAGTTAAAAAGACCCCGCGCCATGGGATCTGCTCAATCAGCCCGACGCTGGCCAGGCGTTTTAACATTTTGGCCACCGTTGGCTGGGAGACCCCCAGACGCGCGGCCATATCAACCTGACGCGCCTCTCCCACTTCGCGAATCAGATCTGAAATCAATTCGACGTAGTCGTCAATCAGCTCCCGGCGGTGGGCTTCGCGTACCTGGCGAAACCCCTCAACGTGTTCTTCAACATTAACAAGCTGCGTCACTTTTTTTGTTATAGGTCTTCCGGCGCGACGGTTCATTGTGCTTCCTCATACGTGTGACGCATCAAGCATCATCTCAAAAGATCCCCATTGTAAATGATTGGGCCCGTAGCACAAAAAATTAACGTTTTAGCCATAGCTATAAAATATAGCCTGTGCTATATCTGTATGTAATACAGACATCCTTCAAGGAGCGAAGGGCGAAATTACAGGAGGTCCCATGAACGAATTCCAGAGGTGCTTACGCGTGTTTACTCATTCTCCTTTTAAAGTCCGCTTAATGCTGATTAACATGCTGTGCGACATGATGAACGGCAAGAATCGCCAGGAAAAACCCCATCACTAAATGCGGCGTCGCGGTACGCCGCTTCATTTTTCCGTCACAATACCCTGTCAAACTGACCCGTTTCGCCGCGTTCTCGCCGCTTTTTTCAAGTTTTGTAAGCTTTCTCTCAAAACAATCCGTTATGTCCGGTTGACCTTATCATTTGCAAGCCCTATCTTTTGTCAGCCCTGCCACTACTGCGGCTCGCAGAGACCCTCTTCAGGCACTGTCCAGCAGGTTTTACCCCTTGATGCCAGGGGATGCACATGGCGTCTTTTTGATTAATTACTATGAATGTCACCCTGAAAGAAACGCTGGTCGCTCGCGGATTAGTCCCTAACCCGTGGACAGGATTTTATTTTCTCCAGTCTCTGCTGATTAACCTCGCACTCGGCTATGAATTTAGCCTGCTCTATACCGTCGCATTTACATGCGTGTTACATCTGCTGTGGCGTCATGCCCCGCGGATGCAAAAGGTTGTGGTAGGAGGCTACTCGCTGCTTGCCGCCTTCTATTACCCGTTTGGCCAGGCGTACGGCGCCCCCAACTTCAATACTCTGCTGGCGCTGCATGCCACCAATGTCGAAGAGTCCACCGAAATTCTGACCATCTTTCCCTGGTACAACTACCTGCTGGCGGTCTTTATTTTTGCGCTGGGCGTGATTGCCGTGCGTCGTAAAGCGGAAGCGCGTAAGCCGTGGAGCAAAATGGAGGTGCTGGGGCTGCTGTTCAGCATCGGCATCTTCTTTCTGCAGCCGGTGCAGAATCTGGCCTGGGGCGGCGTCTTCAAAGTGATTGATACCGGCTATCCCGCCTTCCGTTTCGTGAAAGACGTGGTGGTCAACAATAATGAAGTGCTGGACGAGCAGGCGCGTATGGCTCAGCTGGCCAATATGAAAGACAGCTGGCATGTGCTGGCGGTCAAACCCAAATATCAGCTTTACGTCGTGGTCATCGGAGAGAGCGCGCGCCGCGATGCGCTTGGGGCTTTTGGCGGCCACTGGGACAACACGCCGTTCGCCAGTTCAGTCAACGGCTATCTGTTTAATGACTACATTTCCGCCAGCGGTTCAACGCAAAAATCTCTCGGCCTGACGCTCAACCGGGTGGTGGACGGCAAGCCGCAATACCAGGATAACTTCGTCACGCTGGCGAACCGCGCCGGCTTCCAGACATGGTGGTTTTCCAATCAGGGGCAAATTGGCGAATACGATACGGCGATAGCCAGCATCGCAAAGCGTGCGGATGAGGTGCAGTTCCTCAAGAATGGCGATTTTGAGGCCAACAAAAATACTCAGGATGAGCAGCTGTTGAAGCTAACCGAGCAGGTGCTCTCCGTGCAGCGGACCCAGCCGCAGCTGATCGTCCTGCATCTGATGGGATCGCACCCGCAGGCCTGCGATCGCACCAAGGGAAAATATACCGTCTTTGTGCAATCGAAAGAGACGTCCTGCTATCTCTACAGCATGACGCAAACCGATACGCTGCTCGGCAAGCTCTATCATCAGCTGCAGAATTCCGGCGAAAGCTTCTCGATGACCTATTTTTCCGATCACGGTCTGGCCTTTAAAGAGCGCGGTAAAGAGGTTCAGTACCTGGCGCACGACGATAAGTACCAGCAGAATTTCCAGGTGCCGTTTATGGTGCTGTCCAGCGATGATAAAGCGCATAAAGTGATTAAGGCACGGCGCTCTGCCAACGATTTCCTCGGGTTCTTCTCCCAGTGGACCGGGATCCGCGCCGCCGAGATTACGCCTCGCTACCGCTTTATCTCTGAACAAGCCGCCGGGCCGGCCTATATCACCAACTTCCAGCTACAGAAAGTAGACTATACCCACCTGGGTAGCGATCTGTTCACGACCCACTAGCAGGCACGCCGCCGGGAAACGGCGGCGGCAAACCCGGGCGAACGTCGCGGGCTGCAGGCAAAAAAAATCCGCCCCAGTGAGGCGGATTTTTTATATCACCGAAGCGATTAGAAGCTGTAACCAACGCCAGCGATCCAGGTGCCAACGTCAACGTTACGAATACGAGACTGCTCGTAGGAGAAGTCCAGAGCAACGTTTTCGATCGGGTTGAACTGCATACCTGCACCGTAAGAGAAACCGTAGTCGCTCATGTCGTGCTTGTTCGGGTAGCTGTTGTCCTGGAATTTACCGTGACCGATACCCACTACGCCGTAGATGCTAGCCCAGTCGTTCAGACGGTAAGCCGGACCTGCGGTGATGCCGTAGTACTGGCCTTTCTGGTATACGCCAGATTCAGTACGGTCTTTTTCGGTGTAGGTGAAAGAACCGATAACACCCAGCGGGCTATTGTCTTGCTCGTAACGGTACTTCAGGTTGAAACCGCCAGCTTTGTTGGCTTCACCCTGCATGTCGCTCTGAGCATAACCACCGGTAACGGTAGAAGTTGCAGCGAAAGCGGTACCTACGGATGCAGCCAGAACAACGGCCAGTGCTGAAAAACGTGCAATTTTATTCATAACCACCTCAAATGTGTTTCTAATAAGTCCTAAGTCTTAAATATATCAAAAACTTTCAGGAAACTCTTTTGACTTTACACTGTCTAACATAGCTTTTCATGTAACCAAAAGTTTCCATAATTCTGTAACAAACTGGAAAACAACCGTTTTTGGCGAATACCCTACTATTAAGGCCGATAAAGCCCCGCACGTGCATCCAGATTAATCCTAATCAACAGGTTAATTTCTCTTCTCGTCTCGCCCCATTGTACGCCTCCCGAACGCGTTTTTTTCAACAATAGATAAACCGTAGCCAGGTAATTCATTTACACTGGAACCTTTACCGCATTTGACAAACCCTGACAGGAGAAAGGATGCCCGGCTCGTCCCGCAAAATACCGGCATGGCTGCCGATACTGGTCATTTTAATCGCCATGGTCTCTATCCAGAGCGGCGCTTCGCTGGCGAAATCGCTGTTCCCGTTGGTCGGCGCACCCGGCGTAACCGCGCTGCGCCTGGCATTAGGCACCTTGATTCTGGTGATTGTCTTCAAGCCCTGGCGCCTGCGCTTTACCGCAGAGCAGCGCCTGCCGCTCCTCTTGTATGGTCTGGCGTTGGGGGCAATGAATTATCTCTTCTACTTATCGATTCAGCGCATTCCGCTGGGGATTGCGGTGGCGCTGGAGTTTACCGGGCCGCTGGCGGTGGCGCTGTTTGGCTCGCGGCGTCCGCTCGATTTCGTCTGGGTGATCCTGGCCGTACTCGGGCTGTGGTTCCTGCTGCCGCTGGGGCAAGACGTCGCGCAGGTCGATCTGACCGGTGCGCTGCTGGCGCTGGGCGCCGGGGCCTGCTGGGCCGTCTATATTCTGACCGGCCAGCGTGCCGGAGAAGAACACGGTCCGGCAACGGTGGCGATGGGATCGCTTATTGCCGCCGTGGTCTTTGTCCCGCTGGGCATGCTGCAGGCAAGCGACACGCTGTTCCAGTGGTCGCTGCTGCCGCTGGGACTGGCCATCGCCGTCCTCTCTACGGCGCTGCCGTACTCGCTGGAAATGATTGCCCTCACCCGTATGCCTACCCGCACATTCGGCACGCTGATGAGCATGGAGCCGGCGCTCGCCGCGCTATCGGGAATGATATTTCTGGGCGAGACGCTGACCTCTACGCAAACCCTGGCGCTCGGGGCGATTATCCTCGCCTCAATGGGCTCTACGCTGACGATGCGTCGGGAAAGTAAAATCGAAAAAGTGGATATCAGCTAGCCAACGTTACCCGTTCTGCACGAGGTTCTCGCATCGTGCAGAACCGCGCCACCCCGCTGACTTTTTACGCAATTTCACCCCTTTTTCAAAATAGCCAACCTCCCCGCACTATCGAACCGATAGGGACAACCGCCCTCCCCATATGGCAATCCGTTGCTATACTTAGTGCCATTAGTTACCGGGGACAAGCGCTCCATTTGATTCAAATTTGATGTATGACGAGTATAAATATCAAGAGGATATGAAACTATGAGTACCGCAAAACTGGTTAAAACGAAAGCATCCGATCTGCTCTATACCCGCAACGATGTTGCAGACAATGAGAAGAAAGCAACCGTCGAGCTGCTGAATCGTCAGGTGATCCAGTTCATTGACCTGTCGCTGATTACCAAGCAGGCTCACTGGAATATGCGCGGTGCCAATTTTATTGCCGTTCATGAAATGCTGGATGGCTTCCGCACCGCTCTGACCGACCACCTCGACACCATGGCTGAACGTGCCGTACAGCTGGGCGGCGTTGCGCTGGGCACCACTCAGGTGATCAACAGCAAAACCCCGCTGAAAAGCTACCCGCTGGATATTCACAACGTTCAGGATCACCTGAAAGAGCTGGCTGACCGCTACGCGATTGTGGCCAATGACGTGCGTAAAGCGATCGGCGAAGCAAAAGATGAAGACACCGCCGATATCTTTACCGCCGCCTCCCGCGACCTGGATAAATTCCTGTGGTTCATCGAAGCCAACATCGCATAAACCTGCACAATCACCGTCAGCCTCGCTGGCGGTTTTTTTTCAGATTATCCTCACTTCTGCCACCTGATTTTTTCCTCGCGCCTCACTCGCACCATTTTAGTGCGCAACAATGGACAAAATACGTACAAAAGTAAAACAATTGTAATAATCACCTCACACAATCGTTACGGCGAGATTGTTTTACCATCAGTGTTTGCGTTAAAAATGCACTTGTTATGCGGCGTGTTTATGACGCACCAAAATGACGCCCCATTGCGGTGCATCTGCCGTGATCTATAACCGAAACCGTGCAACAGGATAGACTTCGTTTGTTATAAAACAACAAGTTGTAAAACTGGCACGATTTTTTCATATGGTTACGCGTTCTCGCAGGGGATCGTCCCGTGGATAAAAAAGGAAATGCTATGAAGTCTGTATTTAAAGTTTCACTGGCTGCACTGACCCTGGCTTTTGCGGTTTCTTCTCAGGCCGCTGAAAAACAACTGATTGTTGCGACCGATACGGCGTTTGTTCCGTTTGAATTTAAGCAAGGTGATAAGTATGTCGGTTTTGATGTCGACCTGTGGGACGCCATCGCGAAAGAGCTGAAACTGAACTATACCCTGAAGCCGATGGATTTCAGCGGCATCATTCCTGCGCTGCAAACCAAAAACATCGACCTCGCGCTGGCGGGGATTACCATTACTGAAGAACGCAAGAAAGCGATCGAGTTCTCCGATGGCTACTATAAGAGCGGTCTGCTGGTGATGGTGAAAGCCAATAACAACGACATCAAAGATGTGAAGGACCTGAACGGTAAAGTTGTGGCCGTGAAAGGCGGTACCGGCTCCGTTGACTACGCGAAAGCCAATATCAAAACCAAAGACCTGCGTCAGTTCCCGAATATCGATAACGCCTATATGGAGCTGGGTACCGGCCGCGCCGATGCCGTTCTGCATGACACGCCAAACATCCTGTACTTCATCAAAACGGCCGGCAACGGTCAGTTCAAAGCGGTAGGGGAATCGCTGGAAGCGCAAAACTACGGTATCGCCTTCCCGAAAGGCAGCGACGAGCTGCGCGAGAAAGTGAACGGCGCGCTGAAAACGCTGCGTGAAAACGGCACCTACAACGAAATTTATAAAAAATGGTTCGGTACTGAGCCAAAATAATAATCAGCATTGATCGCTTACAGGTCTGCTGAATTCCGATCACCCGGACAGGGCTACTGGCCACCGTCCGGGTATCGCTTTGCCGCAGGCCTGAGTCATTTTTTCTCAGAGGCACGCCTCTGTTTTTCGACACGGTAACAGGAACGAACTATGCAGTTTGACTGGAGTGCCATCTGGCCTGCCATTCCAATTTTGCTGGAAGGCGCCAAAATGACGCTGTGGATTTCCGTCCTCGGCCTGGCTGGCGGCCTGATAATCGGCCTCGTCGCCGGTTTCGCCCGCTGCTTTGGCGGCTGGATTGCTAACCACATTGCGTTAGTCTTTATCGAGATCATTCGCGGAACCCCGATTGTGGTTCAGGTCATGTTTATCTACTTCGCCCTGCCGATGGCGTTCAATGATCTTCGCATTGACCCCTTCTCGGCGGCAGTCGTGACCATCATGATCAACTCCGGCGCCTATATCGCAGAAATTACCCGCGGGGCGGTACTCTCAATTCACAAGGGCTTCCGTGAAGCCGGCCTGGCGCTTGGCCTGTCCCGTCGCGAAACCATCCGCCACGTGATTCTGCCGCTGGCGCTGCGTCGCATGCTGCCGCCGCTGGGTAATCAGTGGATCATTAGCATCAAAGATACCTCGCTCTTTATCGTCATCGGCGTCGCCGAACTGACCCGTCAGGGTCAGGAGATTATTGCCGGTAACTTCCGCGCGCTGGAAATCTGGAGCGCCGTGGCCGTGATTTATCTGATCATCACCCTGGTGTTGAGCTTTGTTCTGCGTCGTCTTGAAAGAAGGATGAAAATCCTGTGATTGAATTTAAAAATGTTTCCAAGCACTTTGGCCCGACCAAGGTGCTGCACGATATCGATCTGAAGATCAATAAAGGCGAAGTTGTGGTGATTATCGGGCCGTCCGGCTCCGGGAAATCGACGTTGCTGCGCTGTATTAACAAACTGGAAGAGATCACCAGCGGCGAGCTGATCGTCGATGGCCTGAAGGTTAATGACCCGAAAGTCGACGAGCGCCTGATCCGTCAGGAAGCCGGGATGGTGTTCCAACAGTTCTATCTGTTCCCGCACCTGACGGCGCTGGAGAACGTCATGTTCGGGCCGCTACGCGTGCGTGGTGCTAAAAAAGAGGCTGCCGAAAAACTGGCTAAAGATCTGTTGGAAAAAGTGGGACTCGCCGAACGCGCGCACCACTACCCTTCCGAGCTCTCCGGCGGCCAGCAGCAGCGCGTCGCAATCGCTCGCGCCCTGGCGGTAAAACCCAAAATGATGCTGTTTGACGAACCGACCTCGGCACTGGATCCGGAACTACGCCACGAAGTGCTGAAAGTGATGCAGGATCTGGCGGAAGAAGGGATGACGATGGTCATCGTTACTCACGAGATCGGCTTTGCTGAGAAAGTGGCATCGCGACTGATCTTTATCGACAAAGGGCGTATCGCCGAAGATGGCGATCCGCAGGTACTGGTGAAAAACCCACCGAGCCCGCGTCTGCGCGAATTCCTGCAGCACGTCGCCTGATATTCCCCTGGCTCCCCGTATGCGGGGAGCCGCTTTCGCTTTCCAGACACATCCCACGCCGCTTCTCCCGCTATCAACTTCTATACTTAATGGTTTTGGAATGAGATGGAGGCGCCCGTGCCGTGGATCCTGTTACTGCTTGCTACGCTGTTTACCGCCCCGCTTTCGGCAGCCACACTGCCCGGTGTCCCGGCCGCGAGCGCTGAACAACCCGCCAGCAGTGAACCAGACCTCGAGAAAAAAAAGGCCGCCTATGCGGCGCTGGCCGATGTGCTGGAAAACGATGCCGCCCGCAGAGAATTAATCGACCAGCTGCGCTCTGCCGCCGCCACGCCGCCGGCCAGCACGCCAAAGCTGACGCCGCCGGAAGAGAAAGATGAACGGACGGTACTGGAAAACGTCACCCAGGTGAGCCGCGAGTACGGTGAACGCTTTGCTTCACGTTTTTCTCAGCTGTGGCGCAATATCACTGCCTCTGCACATAAGCCGTTTCATGCCGAAACCTTTCGCAACGCCGCCGGCCATTTCCTGCTGCTGGCCGTGCTGGTATTCGCCTTCTGGTGGCTGGTCCGCCTCGCCGCGCTGCCGCTGTATCGCAAAATGGGTCAGTGGGGGCGACGCAAAAACCACGATCGCGGTAACTGGCTACAGCTCCCGGCCACCATCGCCGGCGCGTTTATCTTCGATCTCCTGCTGCTGGTGTTGACGCTGTTTGTTGGCCAGATGCTCAGCGATCGGTTTAATGGCGGCAACCGGACTATCGCCTTTCAGCAAAGCCTGTTTCTGAATGCCTTCGCCTTGATTGAGTTTTTTAAAGCGATTCTGCGGCTGATTTTCTGTCCGCGGGTGACGGAGCTGCGGCCGTTTAACCTCAGCGATGAGAGCGCGAAGTACTGGAACCTGCGCCTGAGCGCGCTGAGCAGCCTGATTGGCTACGGCCTGATCGTCGCGGTGCCGATTATCTCCAATCAGGTCAACGTTCAGGTCGGCGCGCTGGCGAATGTGGTCATTATGCTGTGTATCACCCTCTGGGCGCTGTATCTGATCTTCCGTAATAAAACGCGGATTACCCAGGGGCTGCTGCACCTGGCGGACCGCTCGCTGGCCTTCTTCAGTCTGTTTATCCGCGCCTTTGCGCTTATCTGGCACTGGCTGGCCTGCCTCTACTTTATCGTGCTGTTTTTCTTTTCACTTTTCGACCCCGGCAACAGCCTGAAATTTATGATGGGAGCCACGGTACGCAGCCTGGCGATTATCGGCGCCGCCGCGCTGCTCTCCGGCATCTTGTCACGCTGGATAGCGAAAACCATTACCCTGTCGCCGCAGACCCAGCGCAACTATCCCGAGCTGCAGAAGCGGCTGAACGGCTGGATCTCCGTCGCGCTCAAAGTGGCGCGAATTTTAGTGGTCTGCGTGGCGATTATGCTGCTGCTAAGCGCCTGGGGACTGTTTGATTTCTGGAACTGGATGCAACACGGCGCCGGGCAAAAAGCGGTGGATGTGCTGATTCGCATCGCGCTGATTCTGTTCTTCTCCGCCATCGGCTGGACGTTGCTCGCCAGCCTGATAGAAAACCGCCTGGCCTCAGATATTCACGGCCGCCCGCTACCGGGCGCTCGTGCCCGTACGCTGCTGACGTTATTCCGTAACGCGCTGGCGGTCATTATCAGCACCATCACGGCGATGATCCTGCTCTCCGAAGTGGGGGTGAATATCGCGCCGCTGCTGGCCGGCGCCGGTGCGCTGGGGCTGGCCATTTCGTTCGGTGCCCAGACGCTGGTAAAAGATATTATCACCGGCATTTTTATCCAGTTTGAGAACGGGATGAATACCGGTGACCTGGTAACCATCGGGCCGTTAACCGGCACAGTGGAACGGATGTCGATCCGTTCCGTCGGCGTGCGCCAGGATACCGGCGCTTACCATATTATCCCGTGGTCCTCGATTACCACCTTCGCGAACTTCGTGCGCGGCATCGGTTCAGTGGTTGCCAACTACGATGTCGACAGACAGGAAGATCTGGATAAAGCCGGCCAGGCGCTGAAAAACGCGGTTGCCGACGTGATGGATCAGGAGGAGATTCGCGGGCTGGTGATTGGCGAGCCGTCATTTGCCGGGCTTGTCGGCCTGAGCAATACGGCATTTACCCTGCGGGTCACCTTCACCACTCTGCCGCTGAAGCAGTGGACGGTACGCTTTGCGCTCGATACGCAGGTGAAGAAACATTTCGATCTCGCCGGAGTCCGGGCGCCTGTGCAAACCTACCAGGTTCTGCCGGCACCTGCGCCCATCTCCGCGCCACCTGCGGCGCCCGCAGAGCCGACGCTCTAGCCACCGCGCAAAGCATATTCCGGGCGAACCTGGCCGCCCGGAGGCATCATCCTTAACGTGCCAGCGGACGGCGGCGTTTAGCCTCATCCATGAAGGTCCAGGCGATAAAGCGACTCTGCTTCTGCCCCTGAGCCATCTCTTTTTTCACCACCTTCACCGCGCCGGCTTCGGTCAGCGCACGGTAAAGCGGCGGCAGATTATCGCCGCGCGACACCAGCGAGGTGAACCATTTCACCTGGCGACCAAACTGCTGGCTTTCGCGGATCATCTGCGTAATGAACGCCACTTCACCGCCTTCGCACCACAGCTCCTGCTGTTGGCCGCCGAAGTTCATCACGCTGTCCGCCCCCAGCCCCAGATTGCGACGCTTACGCTCGCCGCCTGCCTGCGCGCTGGCAGCAGAATCGTGGAACGGCGGATTGCACAACGTCGCATCAAAACACTCATTTTTATGAATAATGCCGCTAAAGATAGCCCCGCTCTCTTTCTGTCGACGCAGACGAATCTGGCGACTGAGCCCCGGGTTAGCATTGATAATCGCCTGCGCGCTGGCGATCGCTTCCGCGCTAATTTCGCTGCCGGTAAAACGCCAGCCGTACTCATGCGCACCAATCAGCGGATAGATTAAGTTTGCCCCGGTGCCGACATCGAGGATGCTGGCATTTTCAGGAATGGTGCCGGTATCCAGCGCCAGCAGGTCGGCCAGGTGGTGAATATAATCCGCTCTTCCCGGTACCGGCGGGCATAAGAAGCCGTCTGGAATATCCCAGTGTTTCACCGCGTAAAAATGCGCCAGCAGCGCCTTATTCAGCGCCTTCACCGCCAGCGGGTTAGCAAAATCGATGGTCTGCTCGCCCACCGGATTAAGGGTGATAAAGCCTTGCAGCTCAGGGTGAGCCTGGCATAGCGCGGGCAAATCATAACGTTGATGATGACGGTTACGCGGGTGTAACCCCGGTTTCTGGGCTTTCATGGCAATCTCCTTTGAACAGCCGCGTAAGATACCCGTTGACGGCGGCGCGGTAAATAAGGGAGTCTGGATATCTCTTATTCGGTTACGGGTGCTCTATGTATTTCTATCAACCTTCACAGGGACATGGCCTGCCGCACGACCCGCTTAACGCGATTATCGGCCCACGCCCTATCGGCTGGATCGCCTCTCTGGACGCCGCAGGTCATCGCAATCTTGCCCCCTACAGCTTCTTTAACTGTTTTAACTATCGGCCCCCGATTATCGGTTTTGCCAGCAGCGGCTGGAAAGACAGTGTACAGAATATTGTCGAAACCAAAGAGTTTGTCTGGAATCTGGCCACCCGCCCTCTGGCTGAAGCGATGAACGAAACCTCCGCCAGCATTCCCCGCAACGAAGATGAATTTGCCCGTGCCGGGCTGACTCCCGCCGCCAGCCGTCTCGTTGCGGCCCCTCGGGTCGCGGAAAGCCCGGTGAACTTCGAGTGTCGGCTCTCCCAATGTATTCGCCTGACCCGTGCCGATGGTGAGCCTGTCGATAGCTGGCTGGTGCTCGGCGAAGTCGTCGCGGTACATATCGATGAGTCGTTACTGGAAAATGGCGTCTATCAGACCGCTAAGGCCAGGCCGATTCTCCGTGCCGGCGGGCCGAGCGCCTATTACACTATCGATGAAAATCTGCGTTTCGACCTGATCCGCCCGGACGCCCGTTAAGCCGTTTGTTCTTCCGCCCGACCCACGGCGCGCGCCCGGTCGGGCCGCCGTTTATGCAAAAAAGATGTTGTTTGTCTTCAATTTTTTACCCTGTCTATCCTGCCGTAAAGGCCTAAACTTATAGTATGTCCCATGCAGTTAATGAGGATATGCTCATGAAAAGAAATCTGCTGTTACTCACCGCAATCGCGATTGCCCTCACCTCTTTTATTGCCCAGGCCGGGATCTCACCTCCTCCGCCTACCGCCGAGAGCGGTCCGCTACGCCCTGCAGGCACCGTTTCTGCCTCCGGCGCCAGCAATCTGGATGATCTGCAGGCGAAACTGGCGGAAAAAGCCCATCAAAAAGGGGCAATCGCCTGGCGAATCAACTCCGCCAGCAGCGCGAATAAAATGTCCGGTACCGCCATTATCTATAAATAATCCGCCGGCCTGAACGGGTCTGAACCCATCGCGGTCCCGCCTCGCGTGGCCCGACCGCTGCCGTTTATGTAGAAAAAATGCAGTTCACGTAAAGAAATGTATTTATTTTTTTATCAACGAGTGATAAAAATTCGCCGTCATTTGATAATAGTTATCAAAATCATTATCAAACGCATTGCTATTTTAACAAATCACCTGCAGCGGTCGGGGCCGGCATCGCTGTGCCTGCGGTTGTGATGGCTTTAATTAAAACTATAAGTTGCTTATTGAAATGGACAAAAAACAAAACTTACCGTTCAGCAGTTTTAGCTCGCTGACGATCTTTACCGGCATGTGTCTGAGTCTGTCGCCGACAGGCCTGGCTCTGGCCGCAGACAACACCGAAAAAAATGGCGGTGAAACGCTGGTGGTGGAAGCGCAGGCTCCCTCTCTGTATGCCCCGACGCAATCCGCCGACCCCAAATTTTCCCGCCCGATTGCCGATACCACCCGTACGGTCACCGTGGTCTCCGAGCAGGTGATGAAAGATCAGGGCGTGACTAACCTGACCGATGCGCTGAAGAACGTTCCCGGCGTCGGAGCCTTCTACGCCGGTGAAAACGGCAGCTCGTCGACCGGCGACACCATTTATATGCGCGGAGCCGATACCTCTAACAGCATCTATGTCGATGGTGTCCGCGATATCGGTAGCGTGACCCGCGATACCTTTAACACCGAACAAGTGGAAGTGATTAAAGGCCCGTCTGGCTCTGACTACGGTCGTAGCGCTCCGACCGGCTCAATCAACATGATCAGCAAACAGCCGCGTCTGGATTCCGGTATCGATGCCTCCGTCAGTGCTGGCAGCGCCTGGTTCCGTCGCGGTACGCTCGATATCAATGAAGCCATCGGCGAAACCAGCGCCGTACGGCTGAACCTGATGGGCGAAAAAACCCATGATGCCGGCCGCGATAAGGTCAAAAATGAGCGTTACGGCATCGCGCCATCGGCCGCGTTTGGTCTCGGCACTGAGAACCGTCTGTACCTGAACTATCTGCATGTCACCCAGCACAACACGCCGGACGGCGGTATTCCGACCATCGGTCTGCCGGGGTACTCCGCGCCAACCCCAGGCACCGCGGCGCTCAATCACTCGGGTAGGGTGGCTACCAGCAACTTCTACGGGACGGATTCCGACTACGACGACTCCACCACCGATACGGTGACCATGCGCTTCGAGCATGACCTGAGCGATAACACCACCATTCGCAACACCACCCGCTGGTCGCGCGTAAAACAGGATTATCTGCTGACTGCAGTCATGGGCGGCGCGACCAACATCACCCAGCCGGATCCGAACGATGTCGGCACCTGGACCTGGTCGCGTCTGGCGAACACCAAAGACGTCAGCAATAAAATTCTGACCAACCAGACCAACCTGACCTCAAAGTTCTATACCGGTTCGATCGGGCATGATATCAGCGCCGGTTTCGAGCTGACCCGGGAAACACAGACCAACTACGGCGTTTATCCCATTACGCCTCCGGCGGTCAATATTTACCATCCCAATAGCAACATCTCTATTGGCGGTCTGGACCGCAGCGGCGCCAACGCCAACGGGCAGACGGATACCTTCGGCGTTTATGCCTTCGATACCCTGCAGATTACCCGTGATTTCGAGCTGAACGGCGGCATCCGTCTGGATAACTACCAGACCAAATATGACAGCGCCAGCCTGTGCGGCGGCACCGGCCGCGGTGCGGTTGCCTGTCCGGCCGGCGTGGCGAAAAACAGCCCGGTCACCACGGTTGATACCTCCACCAGCGGCAATCTGGTGAACTGGAAAGCCGGTGCGCTGTACCACCTGACCGACAGCGGCAACATTTACGTCAACTATGCGATCTCCCAGCAGCCTCCGGGCGGCAATAACTTTGCCCTGGCCCAGAGCGGCACCGGGAACAGCGCCAACCGTACCGATTTTAAACCGCAGAAAGCGAAAACCAGCGAAGTCGGTACCAAGTGGGAGCTGATGGATAAACGTCTGCTGCTGACGGCAGCGCTTTTCCGTACCGATATTGAGAACGAAGTCGAGCAAAACGACGACGGCACCTATTCGCAGTACGGTAAAAAACGCGTTGAAGGTTATGAGCTGTCGTTGGCCGGGAATATCACCCCGGAGTGGCAGGTTATCGGCGGATATACCCAGCAGCACGCCAGCGTTCGTGAAGGCAACAACATCGCCCAGGACGGCACCAGCGCGCTGCCGTACACGCCGGAGCACGCCTTTACCCTCTGGAGCCAGTACCAGGCAACCGATGCCATCGCCCTTGGCGCAGGCGCTCGCTATATCGGCAGCATGCACCGCGGCAGCGACGGCGCCGTCGGTACGCCGTCCTACACCGAAGGCTACTGGGTGGCTGATGCGAAAGTGGGCTATCGTATCAACCGTAACGTCGATCTACAGCTGAACGTCTATAACCTGTTCGATACCCATTACGTCGCCTCAATCAACAAGAGCGGCTACCGTTATCATCCAGGCGAACCGCGTACTTTCCTGCTGACCGCCAACGTGCATTTCTAATCCACGACGGGGCGGCAACGCCCCGTTTCTTGAGGAGAAACAACGATGATGTACCATATCCCCGCCGTTCTCAGCCCGCAGGAAGTTGACGATTTTCGCGCGCAGCTGCAGCAGGCCGACTGGGTTGACGGGCGAGCCACGACCGGCGATCAGGGCGCGCTGGTGAAAAAAAATCAGCAGGTCGATACCCGCAGCCCGCTGTACGGCGAACTGCAGAACCGGGTCCTCGCGGCGCTCAACCGCAGTTCGCTGTTCTTCGCCGCCGCCCTGCCCAAAACTCTCTCCAGCCCGCTGTTTAACCGCTATCAGCAGAGTGAAACCTACGGTTTTCACGTTGACGGCGCGGTGCGCAGTCAGGCTCAGGGCGGCTGGATGCGTACCGATCTTTCCGCCACCCTGTTCCTCAGCGCGCCGGAGAGTTATGACGGCGGTGAGCTGGTGGTAAACGACACCTATGGTCAGCATACGGTCAAGCTGCCGGCGGGCGACCTGGTGCTCTACCCCTCAAGCAGCCTGCACTGCGTGATGCCGGTGACCCAGGGCGTGCGCGTGGCTTCTTTTCTGTGGATCCAGTCGATGATCCGCGATGATAAACGCCGCAGCATGCTGTTCGAGCTGGATCGGAATATTCAGACTCTGAAGAGCCGCCACGGCGAGAGTGACGAGGTGCTATCGCTGCTTAATCTGTACCATAACCTGCTACGGGAGTGGTCGGAAATCTGAGCCCTTGCCTGACGCATTTTTGCCCCCATCTTCACGCTACCCGTCATACTCAAGTTGCCTGCACGTTGGCTTGGCTACTCGACTCCCAATGAGGCCTCACCCATACGGGCCGCCGCCGCGCAGCGTTCAAATCTGTTGCGCACAGATTGGCCGCTCCCCCCAGCCACTTACCGAAGTAAGCGTCCGGGGGCCCGGCGTCGTCGCCTTTCTGCAACGCGAATAAGTCAGGGTATATAATGACAGTAACAACAGTGAGGAGGTGCATCATGGCATCAGGTTGGGCAAATGATGGCGCAGTTCAGGATCAGATCGACAGCACCGTTGATGATGCGGTCGCACGGGCGAGAAACGCCCTACCCAGCGGAGAGAGCCACAAATTTTGTGATGAATGCGGAGAGCCGATTCCCGAGGCCCGGAGGAAGGCGATCCCGGGGGTCAGATACTGCGTGAAGTGCCAGCAGGAGAAAGATTTACATAACAATACATTTTCAGGATATAATCGCCGTGGCTCCAAGGACAGCCAGCTACGCTGACCTTCCTTTACCGTTCATTACCGCAGAAAGCATTATCTTTTCGCGCACGTTTTTTGGCTAAAAAAGTGGCAAAATGTGCCCTCAATGCGTTCTTCATCCCGCCGGCGTCTCTCCGGCCATCCCGCCACGAAATAATTTATTAATATTCAATAAATTAATAATCATTCAAAAAAATCGATGAAGACTGTTAATTTCCTTCGATTTTATCTCTCGCAAAAAAGCGTGATACTTATCACATCGACGGAACATCGTCCTCTTAACAAAATAACCTGCGAGAGATTAACTATGAAAACCATTAAATATGCTGCCGCTGCTATTGCCCTTACTACTCTGTCCTTTGGCGCTTTTGCCGCTCAGCCGGTTAGCCCGTCTCAGGCTGAAAGCATGAACAAAATTGGCGTAGTGTCTGCTGAAGGCGCAACGACTCTGGATGGTCTGGAAGCCAAACTGGCTGAAAAAGCGGAAGCCGCTGGCGCGACTGGTTACAGCATCACCTCCGCTAACACCAACAACAAAATTAGCGGTACCGCGGTTATCTATAAATAATCGCTGCCCGACCTGTATTAACCCTGAACGACCCTTTAATACCCTTGTTTTGCCCGTCCGTGCCACCGGACGGGCTTTTTTTTATGCGTTGCTTTCTGACGTGAGCTTTTTTCAGGGGAAACCGGCGGCTACCACTGTTCCGCCACCCGGCTCAGTCCCTGCTCGAGGGTCGCAACCTCGCCGGCTGCCACCAGGCAGCAGGCCAGCTGAATTCTCAATGAGGTCGGCAGCGGCTCACTTCCCACTACGCAGCGCTCAATCCAGCGAGCGGTGACCTGAGGATCTTTTGACTCCGGCAGTACAGCCCCCTCCTCCGGCAGCTCGCTCTGGCGTTCATGCACAACCCGCGTCCCTGAAGCATCAATCAGGCTAATTTGCGGGCATCGCTGTGGATTGGCATACACTTCACCTTCCGTCCCGTGCATTAACAGCGCCCGTCCGCCGATCTCAACAAAGAATTTCGCAACCTTGCCCACATATTCGGGGTGAGAAACGCTCGATAAACGTAGCGCCGCATCTTCAGCAAATGGCGTCGCCAGCTTTGCCAGCGTATGTGCGCTGTTGCGTACGCCCATACGCCAGCGCAGGGCAAGCTGTTTCTCCAGCGGCGGGCAGAGTACGCCAACCGGTATGTACACCGGCTCGTGGCCGTCGAGTCGCGCCTGAGCCTGGCCCGCATGTCGGGTGGCGGGGATCCCCATCAGCTCAAAAATCGTTTCCGTCAGCACCCGGGTCGGATCGTGGCTGACGCCATGCACCACCACCGGAAAGCCGAGCTTATGCAGCAAAACGGCCAGCAGAGGAGTCAAATTAGCCTGCTTGCGCGCGCCATTATAGCTAGGGATCACAATCGGCATTGGCCTGGCGACAGGCGGCGTCAGACGCAGGGTCTTCTGCTGCATGGCTTCATAGAAGCCTTTCATTTCCGCTTCGCCTTCGCCTTTAATACGCAGGGCAATTAAAATCCCGCCCAGCTCCAGCTCTGCCACCTCGCCGTCAAGCATCCGCGAGTAAAGCGCGCGGGCAGTATCCACATCCAGGTCACGCGCGTGATTTTTCCCGCGCCCGACTTCTTTAATGATCTTGCTGTAGTCCATCGAAGACTCCTGTTAGCTGCTCACATCGTCGACATTACACCGTTAACGCCGTTTGCGACGCGTCTGTTTTGCTTTTGTTTTGACGATAACCTCTGGAACGGCAGGCTGTTCTATCGGAAAAACGGGCAATGCGTTCAGTAGACGCTTACCATAATTTTTGGTCAACAAACGCTTATCATAAATCACCACCTCGCCCCAGCAGCTGTGGCTGCGAATCAGGCGTCCGACCTGCTGAATCAGGTTAAAGGAGGCGCTTGGCAGACTCTGCACTTCAAACGGATAGCGGTTCAGGCTCTTCAGCCATTCGCCTTCGGTAATCACCACCGGACTGTCTATGGGTGGGAAGGCAATCTTATGAATATGTACCTGGCTGAGCAGCTCACCTTTGAGATCCAGCCCTTCGGCAAAGGACTGTAGCCCCACCAGCACGCTACGCTCCCCCCCTTCGACGCGCTTGCGGTGCAGTTCCACCAGCCGGTAGCGCGGCTTATCGCCCTGTACCAGCAAGAGCAGGCGCAGATCGGGGACATGTTCCAGGAAACGCTGCATCGCCCGCCCGCTGGCGAACAGCACCAGCATCCCGAGATGCTTTTTACTTTCAACCTGCTCGCGGAAATAAGCTGCCATTTCAGCAATATGCTGCTCTTCGTTATCGATCAGCGGTTCATAGCGCATCTGCGGAATAACGATTTTGCCCTGCTCAACATGGTTAAAAGGGGAATCCAGCGCCACAAAACGGTCGCCGGCCTTTTCTTTCAACCCGCTCATCTCCTGCAGGCGTGAAAAGCTGTTCAATGAGCGCAGAGTAGCGGAGGTGACAACAATATGCGGTACGCTGCGCCACAGCAGCCTTTCCAGCTGGTCGCTGACGCGAATGCCGACGCAGTGAAACCAGATATGCGTTTGACCGTCGCGCATATCGCGCGTCACCCATTTGGTGACCGGCGCGCCGGATGACTGCGCCAGCGACGCCAGCCGCCACAGCTTGCTCTGGCTTTCAAACATCCCCAGCGCACGGTTCATTTGCAGCAGAACCCGATGCAGGCGCACCACGTCGTGGCTACCGGTTTTTTCCCCGAGGTCGTTAAGAAAGAGTTCCGCCAGCCCGCGTAGCATCTCGGTCAGTTTCGCCAGACGCTGGCAGATATCCATCACCTCCTGCGGCAACTCGCCCATCGGGAAACGGTGCTCGGCTTCCTGCCCGGCCGGCATATAGAGATTAAGGATAGCGTTCAGCGAGGCGATCAGCTCATACAGCTCCTCACAGTGGCCGGTCAGGCGCTCGGGATTGGCCAGCGGCGGCGTGGTTTTCGGCCGAAACTGCTCCATACAGGTCGCCACCAGCTTACTGAACAGATCCAGCTGTAGCCGGTACCAGGGGGCGGTCATTTCCGCGCTCATTTCCAGCGCATCGCGAGCTACGTCCGGCAGATGATGGCCTTCATCGAGCACCAGCAGCAGGTTTTTCGGCTCCGGCAACACGGCTTCGCTCTCCATCGCCGCCATCACCAGCGCATGGTTCGCCACCACCACTTCCGCCTCCTGAATTTCTCGCCGGGCAACGAAGAACGGACATTCGCGATAGTAGTGGCAGTTGCGGTTGAGGCAGCTGGCTTTGTCGGTGCTCAGACGACTCCATAGCGCATCATCGACAGGTTTATCGGTGTGATCGCGCAGACCGTCCCAGCGGTAGCTGTCGAGATCGGTTTTCAGCGTCGCACACAGCTTCTGTTCAGCCTGATTATTCGGCGTGAGATCGTCATCGAGAAACGCCAGCAGGTCCTGCTGCGTCGGTTCGGTGCTGGCCAGCGCCGTAAGATTGCGTGGGCAAACGTAACGTCCGCGACCAAACGCGGCGGTAAAACGCAGATCGGGAATAATTTTGCGCAGCAGCGGCAGATCTTTGCTGTAAATCTGATCCTGTAGCGCAACGTTGGCGGTACTCACCACCAGGGTTTTCTGCTGCTCACGGGCGATAGCGATGCCGGGAATCAGATATGACAGCGTCTTGCCGACGCCGGTGGGTGCTTCAATAGCCAGGTGTCGGCCTTCTTCCCCGGCCAGCGTTTTTGCCACGTCGGCAATCATCTGCCGCTGTGGCGGACGGGGAATAAAATCCGGGATCTGTTCCTGAAGCGCCTTATACCAGGCGGCGATTTGCGCTTTTAGCGCAGCGGTCAAAGCCATGAGAAAACCTGAATACTGTATAAACAGCCACTATTGTGACACTTTTTACCTGGCAGGAGGAATTTCTTTCTGAGCAATGTGGAATGATGCTCGGGATTTGTCAATGCACCGACCGGGAATCACAGGGCACGCGAGGGAAGAACCCGGAGACAGCATGCGCGCTGCTTCCGGGTGTCGTTGCGTTATCCGGGTAAAACCTGTTGCCCGGATAGCGACGATCTGGCGGGAGGCGGTTACTCAGCTGCCGCTGGTTTACGCGGGCGACGACGGCGCTGTTGCTCGCCGGCCGGTTTCGCCTCGCCGATACGACGTGAAGGTTTTGCCCCGGCTTTCGGCGCTTCGCCATCGTTACGCCGCGGCGCAGACTGCTGGCTGCGACCCTGCCCCTGGGCGTTACGTCCTTGTCCCTGACCGCTGCGGCCCTGACTCTGGCCGCGACCGCCGCCACCGCTACGCTGCTGGCGACCGTTTTGAATCGGCTCCGCTCTGATAGACGGATCCGGCGCATAGCCATCAATAGCGATACGGGGAATCTCTTTTTTCAGCAGGCGTTCGATATCATGCAGCAGTTTATGCTCGTCCACGCAGACCAGCGACAGCGCTTCGCCGGTGGCGGCTGCGCGACCGGTACGGCCGATACGGTGAACGTAATCTTCCGGCACGTTAGGCAGCTCGTAGTTGACGACGTGCGGCAGCTCTTCGATATCCAGCCCACGCGCCGCGATATCCGTCGCCACCAGCACGCGAATACCACCGGATTTGAAGTCGGCTAATGCCCGGGTACGCGCCCCCTGGCTCTTGTTGCCATGAATAGCGGCGCTGCGGATGCCGTCTTTATTCAGCTGCTCGGCCAGGTGGTTGGCGCCATGTTTGGTGCGGGTAAAGACCAGCACCTGCTGCCAGTTACCTTCACCGATCATCTGCGACAGCAGTTCCCGCTTACGTTTCTTATCAACGAAATGGACGTGCTGCGTCACCTGCTCGGAAGCGGTATTACGGCGAGCCACTTCGATTTCCAGCGGGTTATGCAGCAGCTTTTCCGCCAGCGCCTTGATGTCGTCCGAGAAGGTCGCGGAGAACAGCAGGTTCTGGCGTTTCGCCGGGAGCTTCGCCAGCACGCGGCGAATATCATGAATAAAGCCCATATCCAGCATACGGTCGGCTTCATCAAGCACCAGGATTTCAACCTTGTCCAGGCTGACGGCATTCTGATGTTCAAGATCCAGCAGGCGCCCAGGGGTGGCCACCAGAACATCGACGCCGCTGCGCAGCTTCATCATCTGCGGGTTAATACTCACCCCGCCAAAAACCACCAGCGAGCGAATATTCAGGTATTTGCTGTAATCGCGAACGTTTTCACCGATCTGTGCCGCCAGTTCACGCGTTGGCGTGAGGATCAGCGCGCGCACCGGGCGACGGCCTTTAGCATGCGGCTCTTTCTGAATCAGATGCTGCAGGAGCGGCAGGGTAAAGCCCGCCGTTTTGCCGGTGCCGGTCTGGGCGCTGGCCATCAGATCGCGTCCCTGCAACACCGCAGGGATAGCCTGCTGCTGAATTGGGGTTGGCTCAAGGTAACCCTGCTCGGCGACAGCGCGCAGGATATCAGGGTTCAGGCCAAGGGAATCAAAAGACATAACAACTCCAAACCACCCCGGCCCGTAACAGGCGTAGTTTTCGGGGAGATTATTGCGAATAGAGATGGCAAAAACCACAATGCCATAAAGGGGCGCAGTCTAGCAGGTTTTGTGACGCAGCGCATAAATATCCCCTCGGGGCCGCTGCGCCGGATAATCCTCGTCACCCGCCGCTTGCAAAGAGTGATGCGAAATACGCAAAAGAGAGTATCCACTATTCTGGACAGTGACGCGAATTGGTCATACTCTTAATCAATCGATTGATTAATTTTTTATAGTGCGATGACGACGACTCCTGTGACAACCAAAGGTGAACAAGCCAAAAGCCAGCTCATTGCCGCAGCCATCGCCCAGTTCGGCGAATACGGCCTGCACGCAACCACCCGCGATATTGCCGCGCAGGCCGGGCAAAATATCGCGGCGATCCCCTACTATTTTGGTTCCAAGGACGATCTCTATCTCGCCTGCGCCCAGTGGATTGCCGATTTTATCAGCCATAATTTTCGTCCGCATGCCGAAGCGGCGGAAACGCTGCTGGCGACACCTTCGCCGGATAAGGCGGAGATTCGGGTACTGATTCTGCGCGCCTGTCAGAATATGATTTTGCTGCTGACCCAGGATGACACGGTCAATTTGAGCAAATTCATCTCCCGCGAGCAGCTTTCCCCTACCCCGGCCTACCAGCTCATCCACGGTCAGGTAATTGCGCCGCTCCATCGCTACCTGACCCGTTTGATCGCCGCATTTACCGGCCTTGATGCCGATGACACGGCAATGATTCTGCACACCCACGCGCTGCTGGGAGAGATTCTCGCCTTCCGCCTTGGGCGGGAAACCATTTTGCTGCGCACCGGATGGACGCAGTTCGACGAAGAAAAAACTGAGCAAATTTATCAGGTTATCGCCTGCCATATTGATTTCGTTCTGCAAGGGTTATCGCAAAGGAGCCTGGGATCATGAAAAAACCCGTCATCATCGTTCTGTTCATACTGCTGCTGATTGCCGCATTCGGCGGCGGCTGGTGGTGGTATCAAAGCAGCCAGCAAAGGGAGCTGACCCTGTATGGCAACGTCGATATTCGCACCGTGAACATGAGCTTCCGCGTCGGCGGACGACTGGCCTCACTGAACGTTGATGAGGGCGATAAGATTCAGGCCGGGCAAATACTAGGCCAGCTGGATCGCGCCCCGTATGAGAACGCCTTACAACAGGCCCAGGCGAATGTCTCCACGGCTCAGGCGCAGTATGACCTGATGATGGCCGGCTACCGGGCGGAAGAGATAGCCCAGGCCGCCGCCGCCGTCAAACAGGCGCAGGCCGCGTACGATTACGCGCAGAACTTTTACCAGCGTCAGCTGGGGCTGCGTCAGAACAGCGCCATCTCGGTTAACGATTTGGAAAACGCGCGCTCCTCCCGCGACCAGGCTCAGGCGACGCTGAAGTCCGCGCAGGACAAGTTGCGCCAGTATCGCGCCGGCAACCGCCCGCAGGAAATCGCCCAGGCCAAAGCCAGCCTTGAACAGGCGCAGGCGGCCCTGGCGCAGGCTAAACTCGACCTGCACGATACCACGCTGATCGCCCCGTCCGACGGCACGCTGATGACCCGCGCCGTCGAACCGGGCAGCATGCTCAGCGCCGGCGGCACGGTTATGACGCTGTCGCTGACTCACCCGGTATGGGTCCGCGCCTACATTGATGAAAAAAATCTCGGCCAGGCGGTACCCGGACGCGAAGTGCTGCTCTATACCGATAGTCGCCCGAATCAACCCTGGCACGGCAAGATTGGCTTTGTGTCGCCGAGCGCCGAATTCACGCCGAAGACCGTAGAGACGCCAGATTTACGGACTGACCTCGTCTATCGCCTGCGTATTGTCGTCACCGATGCGGATGATTCGCTGCGCCAGGGGATGCCGGTAACCGTCACCTTCAGCAGCGGGAACGGACATGAGTGAGGACGTTATCACGCTCAACGGGCTCACCCGCCGCTTCGCCGGTATGGATCGGCCCGCCGTTGCGCCGCTCAACTGCACCATCCGCGCCGGCTATGTCACCGGTCTGGTCGGCCCTGACGGCGCCGGGAAAACCACCTTGATGCGCATGCTCGCCGGGCTACTGAAGGCCGATGACGGCACCGCCAGGGTGATCGGTTTCGACCCGATTACCGACGATAGCGCGCTGCACGCGGTGCTCGGCTATATGCCGCAAAAATTCGGCCTATACGAAGACCTGACGGTCATGGAAAACCTTACGCTGTATGCCGACCTGCGCAGCGTTACCGGCGAGACGCGCAGGAAAACCTTCGCTCGTCTGCTGGAATTTACCTCCCTCGGCCCCTTTACCGAACGCCTGGCGGGGAAACTTTCCGGTGGGATGAAGCAGAAACTGGGCCTCGCCTGCACCCTGGTGGGCGAGCCAAAAGTCCTGCTGCTCGATGAGCCGGGGGTCGGGGTTGACCCTATATCCCGCCGTGAACTGTGGCAAATGGTGCACGAACTGGCCGGCGACGGGATGCTGATCCTCTGGAGCACCTCCTACCTTGATGAAGCCGAACAGTGCCGCGACGTCCTGCTGATGAATGAAGGCCAGCTGCTTTATCAGGGCGAGCCGAAAGCATTGACCCAAACCATGGCCGGCCGCAGTTTCCTCGTCTCCAGCCGCGAGGAAAATAACCGTCGCCTCCTGCAACGAGCGCTGAAGCTGCCGCAGATCAGCGATGGCGTCATTCAGGGGAAATCGGTACGCCTGATCCTGAAAAAAGAGGCCACCATTGCGGAGGTGCAGCGCAGCGCTAACATGCCGACGCTGGAGATTGCCGAAACCGCACCGCGCTTTGAAGATGCATTCATCGATCTGCTGGGCGGCGCCGCGACCGCGGAATCGCCGCTGGGCGAAATTATCCACCGCGTAGAGGGCACGGCCGACGAGACGGTGATTGAAGCGCAGAGTCTGACCAAAAAATTCGGCGACTTCGCCGCCACCGACCACGTAGATTTCCGCGTCAAACGCGGGGAAATTTTCGGCCTGCTTGGCCCCAACGGCGCCGGTAAATCCACCACCTTTAAAATGATGTGCGGCCTGCTGGTGCCGACCTCCGGCAAGGCGCTGGTTCTGGGAATGGACCTGAAAGTCAGTTCCGGGAAAGCACGCCAGCATCTCGGCTACATGGCGCAGAAGTTTTCGCTGTACGGCAACCTGACCGTTGAACAAAACCTGCGCTTCTTCTCGGGCGTTTATGGCCTGCGTGGTCGGGTCCAGAACGAGAAAATCGCCCGGATGAGCGATGCTTTTGGTCTGAAAAGCATCGCCAGCCATGCGGCCGATGAGCTGCCGCTGGGGTACAAACAGCGTCTGGCGCTGGCCTGCTCGCTGATGCATGAACCCGATATTCTGTTTCTCGATGAGCCGACATCCGGCGTCGACCCGATTACCCGCCGCGAGTTCTGGCTGCATATTAATAGCATGGTGGATAAAGGGGTGACGGTGATGGTGACGACCCACTTTATGGATGAGGCGGAATATTGCGATCGTATTGGTCTGGTGTATCACGGCAAGCTGATCGCCAGCGGTACGCCGGATGCGCTCAAAGCGCTGGCGGCAAATGATCAACAGCCCGATCCGACGATGGAGCAGGCCTTTATCACCCTGATTCACGACTGGGATAAGGAGAATGCCGGTGAGCGCTAAAATTCTCTCATGGCGTCGCGTGCGCGCCCTGTGCGTCAAAGAGACGCGGCAGATCGTCCGCGACCCCAGCAGCTGGCTGATTGCGGTGGTCATTCCGCTGCTGCTGCTGTTTATCTTCGGCTACGGGATCAATCTCGACTCCAGCAAGCTCAAAGTCGGCGTACTGCTGGAGCAACAAAGCGAAGAGGCGCTGGATTTCGTCCACGCCATGACCGGCTCACCCTATATTGACGCCACCGTCAGCGACAATCGCCAGCAGCTGATTGAGATGATGCAGGCCGGGCGCATTCGTGGGCTGGTGGTCATCCCGGTGGATTTCGACCAGAAGATGGCGCGCCCCGGCGATGATGCTCCCATCCAGCTGATTACCGACGGTAGCGAACCCAATACCGCCAACTTTGCCCAGGGCTACGTAGAGGGCATCTGGCAAATCTGGCAGCAGCAGCGCGCGGAAGATCGCGGGGAAACCTTCGAACCGCTGATTGATGTACAGATGCGCTACTGGTTTAACCCCGCGGCCATCAGCCAGCACTTTATTATTCCCGGCGCCATTACCATCATTATGACGGTGGTCGGCGCGATTCTGACCTCGCTGGTGGTGGCCCGCGAATGGGAGCGCGGGACCATGGAGGCGCTGCTGTCGACGGAAATCACCCGTGCGGAGCTGCTGCTGTGTAAGCTGATTCCCTACTATTTCCTCGGCATGCTGGCGATGCTGCTGTGCATGCTGGTGGCGGTGTTCATCCTCGGCGTGCCGTTTCGCGGTTCGCTGGTGGTTCTGTTCTTGATAACCAGCCTGTTTTTGCTCAGCACCCTCGGGATGGGGCTGCTCATTTCGACCATCACCCGCAATCAGTTTAACGCCGCGCAGGTCGCTCTGAACGCCGCCTTTCTGCCCTCCATTATGCTCTCCGGGTTTATTTTCCAGATCGACAGTATGCCGGCGGTGATCCGCGCGGTGACCTACGTCATCCCGGCGCGCTATTTCGTCAGCACGCTGCAAAGCCTGTTTCTCGCCGGTAATATTCCGGTGGTGCTGCTGGTGAACACGCTGTTTTTAATTGCCTCGGCGGTGATGTTTATCGGCCTGACCTGGCTGAAAACCAAACGTCGGTTGGATTAAGCCTGGCGCTCGTATTTTGCCCGGTGGCGCTATGCTTACCGCGCCTGCGGACCCTGTTGGTCGGGTAAGCGCCGCGCCACCTGACATGAGGAAAGTACTATGTTTCATCGCTTATGGACCTTGATTCGTAAAGAGCTGCAATCGCTGCTGCGCGAACCGCAAACGCGCGCCATTTTGATTATGCCGGTTCTGATTCAGGTGCTGCTGTTTCCCTTCGCCGCAACGCTGGAAGTGACCAACGCGACCATCGCCATCTACAACGAAGACAATGGCCGTCACGCGGTAGAACTGACCCAGCGTTTCGCCCGGGCTAAGGCCTTCACCCATGTGATGCTCCTCAAGAGCCCGCAGGAGATCCGCCCGACGATTGATGAACAAAAAGCGCTGTTGCTGATCCGCTTCCCGGCGGACTTCTCGCGCAATCTCGACACCAACCAGCCCGCGCCGCTCCAGCTCTTACTGGACGGACGCAACTCGAACAGCGCGCAAATCGCCGCCAACTACCTCCAGCAGATCGTCAAAAACTATCAGCAGGAGCTGCTGGAAGGGAAAGCGAAGCCGAACAACAGCGAGCTGATCGTGCGCAACTGGTATAACCCGAATCTCGATTACAAGTGGTTTGTGGTTCCATCGCTGATCGCGATGATCACCACCATCGGGGTGATGATCGTCACCTCTCTCTCGGTGGCCCGCGAGCGGGAGCAAGGCACGCTCGATCAGCTGCTGGTTTCGCCGCTGGCCACCTGGCAAATTTTCGTCGGCAAAGCGGTCCCGGCGCTGATTGTCGCCACGCTGCAGGCGAGCATCGTGCTGGCTATTGGCATCTGGGCGTATCAAATCCCCTTCGCCGGTTCGCTGCTGCTGTTTTACTTTACGATGGTCATTTACGGTCTGTCGCTGGTGGGATTTGGTCTGCTGATTTCGTCTTTATGCTCAACCCAGCAGCAGGCTTTCATCGGCGTTTTCGTCTTTATGATGCCGGCGATCCTGCTCTCCGGCTACGTCTCGCCGGTTGAGAATATGCCGCAGTGGCTGCAGGACGTGACATGGATAAACCCGATTCGTCACTTTACTGACATCACCAAGCAGATTTATTTGAAGGATGCGAGTCTGGAGATTGTTTGGGGAAGTTTGTGGCCGCTACTGGTCATAGCGGCCACAACGGGTTCAGCGGCATATGCGATGTTCCGCAGAAAGATCGCCTGATCCCCGTCATCGTTCAGGCTGCCTCGGCGTTGGCTTCCTTACTCACCCCGGTCACATAGCTATCTATGCTCCCGGGGATTCGTCGCGTCGCCGCCTTGATGCAGTCCGAACGCTTTAGGGGATCCTTGCTATCGTTCAGCCTGCCTCGGCGTTGACTTCCTTACTCACCCCGGTCACATAGCTATCTATGCTCCCGGGGATTCGTCGCGTCGCCGCCTTGATGCAGTCCGAACGCTTTAGGGGATCCTTGCTATCGTTCAGCCTGCCTCGGCGTTGACCTGATTACCCTGTCCGTCCTGGGCCTCGCCCCGTCGGCCCGTTCGCACAGCTATCTGTGCTTCTGGGGATTGGCAGCGTTACCGCCTTGCTGCAACCCGAAGGCTTTCGGGTAACGGTTCTTGTCTTTCGCCAGCAGTGACACCACTGCCGGACCCGCCAGAATCGCCACCCCGGCGACGGCCAGCAGCAGATTGTTATGCAGCACGCGTGACAGCAGCCACAGCACGATAACCGCTACGCCAAAATACCAGGTGGTGGTGAGTTCCTCAAGGAAATCACCGACATCGCGCCAGCGTGCTTCGTGGTGACGCTGTAAAAACAGCATCGACAGTAACGTAACGCCGTACAGTACGCACAGCCCTAATCCGACGCGAACCAGCGCGCCACTCATCCAACCCATCACCAGTACTGCCACGACCAGTAGATGCAACATAATCTGCCAGCAACTGAGGCCAGTTGCGACGCGTACACGTTGTTGCCACTTCATGGCTTCTCTCCTGAAGGATCTTTATCTGTAACTCAGAGTACCGCACTTTACGGAAAATTCCGGAACACCGCATCTTTTTGTGACACCTACTACACTATTTCATTCAGGAAAGTGACATTGACCGGGGAAATATGTCTGAGCAAACGTGCAGATTTTCGTTAAACGTGCTGACAATTAACATCCATAAAGGCTTTACGACGTTTAATCGACGCTTCATGTTGCCGGCACTGCGCGACGCCATTCGCAGCGTCAGCGCCGACATCGTCTGTCTGCAGGAGGTCACCGGGGCGCATGAGATTCATTCGCTGCAGATCGAAAACTGGCCGGACCGCAGCCATTATGAGTTTCTTGCCGATACCCTGTGGAGCGAATACGCCTATGGACGCAACGCAGTCTACCCGGAAGGCCATCACGGCAACGCCGTACTCTCTCGCTTTCCTATTGAATATAATGAAAATATCGATATCTCCGTTGGCAACAGCGAAAAGCGCGGTCTGCTCTACTGCCGAATCGTTCCGCCGCAAAGCGCGGCGCTACATCTGATTTGTGTGCACCTCGGCCTGAGCGCGCGGCAGCGATCGGCCCAGCTGGCGATGCTCGCCAGGCGGGTCAACGACCTGCCCGCCCAGCAGCCGGTGGTGGTGGCCGGCGATTTTAATGACTGGCGCCAGCAGGCCAACCGGGTGCTAAAGGCGCAGGCCGGGCTGGAGGAGATCTTTACCCGCGCCCATGGCCGCCCGGCGAGAACCTTTCCTGCGCGTCTTCCGCTCCTGCGCCTTGATCGGATCTACGTGAAAAATGCGCATGCCAGCCACCCAACGGCGTTGCCACTTCGACCCTGGCGTCACCTCTCTGATCATGCCCCGCTGAGCGTGGAGATTCATCTATGAAATGCAGCTGGCAGGAAGGAAACCGCATCCAGCTCCTGGAGAACGGCGATAACTACTATCCGGCGCTGTTTGCCGCCATCGCCCGCGCGCAGCGGAAAGTGATCCTCGAAACGTTTATCTGGTTTGAAGATGACGTGGGCTGGCAGCTGCACGCCGTGCTGTTAAAAGCCGCACGCCGCGGGATACGGGTCGAAGTGCTGCTCGACGGCTACGGTTCCCCCGACCTGAGTGAGCGTTTCGTGAATGAGCTGAGTGCCGCCGGCGTGATTTTTCGCTACTACGATCCGCGCCCGCGTCTGTTCGGCATGCGAACCAATCTGTTTCGCCGCATGCACCGCAAAATTGTGGTGATCGATGAGACGACGGCCTTCGTCGGGGGCATCAATTACTCCGCCGAGCACATGACCGACTATGGCCCGGAGGCAAAACAGGATTATGCCGTTCAGGTGGAGGGGCCGGTGGTGCAGGATATCCTGCAGTTTGAGCTGGAAAATCTCCCGGCCAGCGAAGAGACGCGCCGCTGGTGGCTCAGGCGTCGCCACCAGCCGGCGATCAACCGCAACCCCGGGGAGGCGCAGGCGCTGTTTGTCTGGCGGGATAATCAAGAACATCGCGATGATATTGAACGCCATTATCTCAAGATGCTGGCTAACGCCCGCCGGGAAGTGATCATTGCCAACGCCTACTTTTTCCCTGGCTACCGGCTGCTGCATGCGATGCGTAACGCCGCCCGCCGCGGCGTGCGGGTTAAGCTGATCGTGCAGGGCGAGCCGGATATTCCTATCGTTAAAGTCGGCGCCCGCCTGCTGTATCGCTATCTGGTCAACGGCGGCGTACAGATTTTTGAGTATCGCCGCCGGCCGCTGCACGGCAAAGTTGCTCTCGCCGACGACCATTGGGCCACCGTCGGATCGAGCAATCTTGACCCGCTGAGCCTGTCATTAAATCTGGAAGCTAACCTGATTATCCACGATCGCCAGTTTAATCAGACCTTGCGCGATAACCTTAACGGACTGATCGCCGAGGACTGTAAGCAAGTGGACAAGTCGATGCTGCCAAAGCGCAGCTGGTGGAATGTGGGTACCAGCGTGCTGGCCTTCCACTTTCTCCGTCACTTCCCGGCGTGGATAGGCTGGCTGCCTGCCCATACGCCGCATCTGGCGCGGGTCCGCCCGCCGGTGCAGCCAGAAATTGAAACTCAGGATCGGCTGGATGCGACGAATCAGGAGGTGAAACCCTGATGGCAAAATCACACCCTCGCAGGCGGATGGCGAAAAAGATCTTTACCGTCATTTTCTTCCTCGCCGTAACGGCCCTGCTGGTGGTTTATGCGCAAAAAGTGGACTGGCCGGCGGTGTGGAAGGTGATTCGCCACTATGATCGCACCGCCCTGCTCGGCGCGGTGGGGCTGACGATAGCGAGCTACCTGATTTATGGCTGCTACGATCTGCTGGGGCGCGCATGGTGCGGACATAAACTGGCTAAACGGCAGGTGATGCTGGTGTCGTTTATCTGCTACGCCTTTAATCTGACCCTCAGCACCTGGGTTGGCGGTATCGGTATGCGCTACCGCCTCTATTCGCGCCTCGGTTTGAGCGGCGGGACCATTACCCGTATTTTCTCATTGAGCATCACCACCAACTGGCTGGGGTTTATTCTGCTGGGCGGCGTGATTTTCACCGCAAATCTGGTGGCGCTACCGGCGCACTGGTATATCAGTCAGGACACGCTGCGGCTCATCGGGGGCGGACTGCTGGCGATGAGCGCGCTTTATCTGTGGGCCTGCGCCTTTGCCCGTCGGCGCCATCTGACGATTAAAGGCCAACGGCTGGTGCTGCCTTCATGGCGGTTCGCTCTGCTGCAGATGGCGCTTTCGGTGGCAAACTGGATGGTGATGGGCGCGATTATCTGGCTGCTGATGGCGCAGCAGGTCGATTATTTCCTCGTCCTGGGCGTGCTGCTGGTCAGCAGTATTGCCGGCGTCATTGTGCATATTCCAGCCGGGATCGGCGTGCTGGAAGCCGTTTTTATCGCCATGCTTTCCGCCGATTCGATTAGCCGCGGGGCGATTATTGCCGCCCTGCTGGCCTGGCGCGCGCTGTATTACTTTTTGCCGCTGCTTATCGCCACCGTCGGCTATCTGCTGCTGGAGAGTCGGGCGAAAACATTACGCGAAAGGAATCAGCGTAAGCTGGCGGACGGATAGGTGAGATGGCGGGGATAATCGGCGCTCCCCGGGCCAGGTGCAGTCCGGGGAGCAAGGCGTTAACGACGGTTGCCGAAAATACGCAGCAGCATCAGGAACAGGTTGATAAAGTCCAGATACAGCGTCAGCGCGCCAAGAATGGAGTACTTACGCAGCGTGGAGGTGTCTCGCGTATCGATCTGCTCGCCGATGTTTTTCAGTTTCTGCGTGTCATAAGCGGTCAGGCCGACGAACACGATCACCCCGATATAGGTAATCGCCCACATCAGCGCTTCACTCTTCAGCCAGAAGTTGACCAGCGAAGCCAGGACAATACCAATTAAGGCCATAAACAGCATGTTGCCGAAACCGCTGAGATCGCGCTTAGTGGTATAGCCATAAAGGCTCATTATCCCAAACATCCCGCCGCTGACCACAAAGGTACTGGCAATCGACGAATAGGTATAGACGAGGAAGATGCTGGATAGCGTCAGTCCGGTCAGCGCCGAATAGAGCATAAACAGCGTGGTCGCCATCCCTGCGCTCAGGCGCTGCACCATCCCGGAAAGCACGAATACCAGCGCCAGCTGGGCGATAATCAAACCAAAAAAGGTTATTTTGCTGGAAAAGACGAACATCATGACCGCCGGCGTATTGGCGGCAAACCAGGCAATGAATGCCGTCAACAGCAGCCCGACCGTCATCCAGCCGTAAACCTGGGCCATATAGGTTTGCAGGCCGCTGCGTGCCTGAATAATGGAATCTGAACGAGGGAATCTGTCCATGACTGTCTCCTGATTAACACGTTTTCTCTTACTAAGCGTACCACACTACCAGCGCTCTGCCGCCTGGCGATCGCTATCGCGTGCATCCACCCAACGTTCGCCTTCCGGTGTCGCTTCCCGCTTCCAGAACGGTGCGCGGGTTTTCAGGTAATCCATAATGAACTCCCCGGCGGCAAAAGCGCTGCTGCGGTGCGCGCTGGTCACGCCAACGAATACAATCTCTTCGCCTGGCCACATTTCGCCGATGCGGTGAATCACCGTCACCCGGCCGAGCGGCCAGCGTTCCCGCGCCAGCTCAACGATTTCCGCCAGCGATTTTTCCGTCATTCCCGGGTAGTGTTCGAGGGTCAGCGCCTTCACGCTATCCCCGAGATTATGATTACGTACTTTTCCGGTAAAAGTGACCACCGCGCCGTCTTCATCGCGCTCGGCCAACCACGGATATTCGTCGCCGACGCAAAAACGATCGTGGCTGACGATAATACGAGTCTGCGTCATTTAACCTCCCGTAACCGGCGGAAAGAACGCCACTTCGTCGCCGGCCACCAGCGGATGGTCAAAGGGGGCCAGCGTCTGGTTTACCGCCGCCAGCAGCTTGCCCTCTTCCAGCGCCAGCGCCCAACGTTCGCTGCGGCCGGCGAGCTGACGCCGTACGGTTTCGACCGTCGACTGCGCATCGACCTCAAGGGTCAGGGATTCAGTGCCAACCAGTTCGCGCACCTGGGCAAAAAACAGAACCTTAATCATGAGTCTCGTCCGCCTTGAAATCCCCGGATTTACCGCCGCTTTTCGCCAGCAGACGCAGCGGACCAATCACCATATCTTTTTGCACCGCTTTGCACATATCGTAAATCGTCAGCGCCGCCACGGAAGCAGCGGTCAGCGCTTCCATCTCCACGCCGGTTTTGCCGGTCAGACGGCACAGCGACTCGATGCGCACCCGGTTGTGTTCCGGCTGGGCCTGCAAATTGACCTCGACTTTACTTAGCATCAGCGGATGACACAGCGGGATCAGCTCCCAGGTGCGTTTTGCCGCCTGGATACCGGCAATGCGGGCGGTGGCGAAGACATCGCCTTTATGGTGGCTGCCGTCGATGATCATCGCCAGCGTCTCCGGCCGCATTTCAACATAGGCTTCAGCCCGGGCTTCGCGTACCGTCTCGGCCTTGGCAGAAACGTCTACCATGTGCGCCTCGCCGGCGGCGTTAATATGGGTGAGTTGTGACATCGTTTATTTCTTAAGATGAGAGATAAAGTTACATGGGCGCGTACGGGCATCCAGCTGCGGAGCAATGATATTTTCCCACGCGGTGCGGCAGGCTTTGGTTGAGCCCGGCATGGCAAAAATCAGCGTGCGATTCGCCATGCCGGCAATGGCGCGGGATTGCAGCGTCGATGTGCCGATTTCTTCGAAGGAAAGCATGCGGAAAACTTCACCAAACCCTTCGACTTCACGGTCAAACAGCGGTCGCAGCGCCTCCGGCGCCTGATCCCCGTCGGTAAACCCGGTTCCACCGGTGATGAGCACCACCTGCACATCATCGCTGGCTATCCACGCCGAGACCCGGGCGCGGATGTCATAGCGGTTCTCTTTAACAATCGCCTTATCGACAATACGGTGGCCCGCCTCCTGCGCCGCGTCACGCAGCCAGTGGCCGGAGGTATCATCCTCTTCGCCACGTCGGCTGGAAACGGTGAGAATAGCAATACGGGTCGGGTTAAACTCAGCGCTGGCCTGACTCATCTGTTCGCTCCTTTAGAATGAATTATCCGCCAATATACGACAGGTTTTGCGTAATACCGGTGTTGCCCTGATGCAGGAAATGGGTTTGCTTTTTATGGGTTAATGCTTCGGAGATGCGCGCTTCCAGCGCCGCCTGCTGCTGGTCCTCGACAAGCAGGTCGCGCAGATCCACGCCGCCGTCGCCGAACAGACACAGATGCAGCTTGCCTACGGAGGAGACGCGGAGACGGTTGCAGCTGGCGCAGAAATCTTTCTCGTACGGCATGATTAAGCCAATTTCCCCGGCGTAATCCGGGTGACAAAAGACCTGGGCCGGGCCGTCGCTGCGTTGGCTGATTTGGTGAATCCAGCCGCGACGCAGCAGCTCATCGCGCAGCACCATGCCGGAAATATGGTGACGTCGGAACAGGTCGCTGCCCTCGCCGGTCTCCATCAGCTCGATGAAGCGCAGCTGAATGCGTCGGGGTTGGATCCACGCGAGGAAGGTGTCGAGCTGATGATGGTTCACATCGCGCATCAGCACGGTATTGACCTTGACCTTCTCAAAACCGGCGGCAAAGGCGGCATCAATGCCGTCCATGACCTGGTGAAATTTATCCTGCCCGGTAATGGCATGAAACTGGCGCGCGTCGAGGCTGTCAACGCTGACGTTAATCGCCGTCAGTCCGGCATCACGCCACCGGCTGACGTCGCGCGCCAGACGATAGCCATTGGTGGTGACCGCAATCTGGCGAATCGCGCTGTTTTCACGTACGGCGGCGATGATATCGGCAAAGTCGCGGCGCAAAGAGGGTTCGCCGCCGGTCAGCCGCACCTTCTCGGTGCCGAGCGCAGAGAAAGCGCGCGTGACGCGACGTACTTCATCAACGCTGAGAAAGCCTTTGTTGGTGACCGCGCCGGGTTTGTAACCATCCGGCAGGCAGTAGGTGCAACGAAAGTTACACACATCGGTAATTGACAGGCGCAAGTAATAAAACTTACGCGCAAATGCATCGGTAAGCTGTGAAGCCATATACACCTTTCCAAGTACGGGAGACGCGGTCATTTCTTCCCACGCCCTGGTGACAAGCGAGGCTGTCACGGCCAAAGCACCATATCTTGCGACACAGGCACAGAGGCTAGAGTGTTAACTGGTTTATGCCGATAGTAGCGCGGAAACGGCAGTTTCGCCATTCTCACTTTCGTTATATAATTATGTATATATCGACACGATCGTGCATTTTCGATACAGAATAGCTAAAAACCAGGCTTTTGCATTGATATCGGTCATTTTGTCAGGATCCGGGCATCGTCTTTTAGGGGTAGATCGGTTACTGTGAGCCCGTTTAATTGAGATAAGGAATGTGTATGCGCACTCGTACGTTCGCCGATCTGGATCGCGTCGTGGCACTTGGCGGAGGGCACGGTCTGGGCCGGGTGATGTCATCACTCTCATCGCTCGGATCACGTCTTACCGGGATCGTCACGACTACCGATAACGGCGGCTCCACGGGGCGGATTCGCCGTTCCGAAGGCGGCATTGCCTGGGGCGATATGCGCAACTGTCTTAACCAGCTGATCGCTGAACCCAGCATTGCTTCGGCGATGTTTGAGTACCGTTTCTCCGGTAATGGCGAACTTTCCGGGCATAACCTCGGAAATCTGATGTTAAAGGCCCTGGATCACCTGAGCGTGCGGCCTTTAGAGGCGATCAATTTAATCAGAAATCTGCTAAAAGTGGACGCATTCCTGATCCCGATGTCGGAACAACCGGTAGATCTGATGGCCATTGACCATGAAGGCCATGAAGTCTACGGCGAAGTCAATATCGACCAGCTGCCCCGCGTGCCGAAGGAACTGATGCTCTCCCCGCCGGTGCCGGCGACCCGCGAAGCGGTAGAGGCTATCGCAGAAGCCGATTTAATCCTGATTGGCCCCGGAAGTTTCTATACCAGCCTGCTGCCGATTCTGCTGCTCGATGAGATGGCGCAGGCGCTGCGCCGAACGCCGGCGACAATGGTTTTTATCGACAATCTCGGCAAAGAACACAGCCCGGCGGCGAATCTGACGCTGGCGGACAGGGTCGGGATTATGGAGCACTATATTGGCAAGCGGGTGATCGATGCCATCGTTGTTGGGCCGAAAACCGATACGACCGGTCTGGAAAACCGGGCGATCGTGCAGACGCCGCTGGATGCCGCGGATGTTCCCTATCGCCACGACCGGGTGCTGTTACGTAACGCGCTGGAAAAAGCGATCCAGACCTTAGGTTAGCCCGCTGGAGGCGAGAAGGCGCGGGTAACGACGCGCCAGACCTTTATATTAAAATATTAAGGTTGTCTTAAAATAAAGGTGGCACCATGGCAACTATCTTAGTCCCAGGATTGTTGCTATGTCGTTATTCACTTTACGTCGGCCGGTCATGAGCCGTACGGTTTATCTGATTATTTTTGCCCTCTATGTCGGGCTGCTGCTCAATCTCGCGTTCTATCGTCAGGTGTTCACTCTGCTGCCGGTAAACAGCCTGCACAACTGGCTGGTGTTCCTCAGCATGCCGGTGGTTGCCTTCAGCGTGATGAATATTCTCACCACGCTCGCCTCTTTCCTCAAGCTCGACCGCCTCGTTATTAGCCTGTTTATTCTGCTGAGCGCCTCGGCCCAGTATTTTATCTGGACCTTCGGCGTCGTCATTGACCGCGCCATGATTACCAACATTCTGGATACCACGCCGGCGGAAAGCTTCGCCCTGATGTCCGGTAAGATGGTGCTGACGCTGGGACTGTCCGGTGTTCTGATGGTCGCCCTCGCCTGGTGGATAAAAATCAGTAAAGCCAAAACAGTGTGGCGCAGCATCGCGGTACGTCTGCTGAATATCCTCGTATCGGCCCTGCTGATCGTTCTGGTCGCTGCGCTGTTTTATAAAGATTACGCCTCGGTCTTTCGCAACAATAAAGAGCTGGTGAAATCCCTGAGTCCCTCCAATAGCATCGTTGCCATCAACTCGTGGTATGCGCACAACAAGATGGACAACCTGCCGCTGGTAAACATTGGCGAAGATGCCGTGCAAAAACCCGAAATGCACAGCGGCCCGCGCAAAAACCTGACCATTCTGGTGCTGGGAGAGACGTCGCGCGCGCAGAATTTCTCACTGGGCGGCTACGAACGCGAGACCAACCCGCGACTCAAACAAGACGATGTCATCTACTTTGCGAATACCACCTCCTGCGGCACGGCGACCGCGGTGTCGGTACCCTGCATGTTCTCCAATATGCCGCGGGCGCATTACGATGAAGAGCTGGCCCACCATCAGGAAGGCGTTCTCGACATCCTGCAACGCGCCGGCATTCGGGTGCTGTGGAACGACAACGACGGCGGCTGTAAGGGCGCCTGCGATCGCGTCCCGCATCAGAACGTGACCGACCTGAACCTGACCGGCCAGTGCATCGATGGCGAATGTTACGATGAAGTGTTGTTCCATAATCTGGAGAGCTACATCGATAATCTGCAGCAGGACGGGATTATCGTGCTGCACACCATCGGTAGCCACGGTCCGACGTATTACAATCGCTACCCTGCTGAATTCAAAAAATTCACCCCAACCTGCGATACCAACGAAATCCAGAGCTGCACCCAGCAGCAGCTGACGAATACCTACGATAATACAATTCTGTATATCGACTATATAGTTGATAAAGCGATAAAATTATTGCAGTCAAAGCAGGATAAATTCACCACCAGCCTCGTTTACCTCTCCGATCACGGTGAGTCGCTGGGGGAAAATGGCGTCTATTTACACGGCCTGCCGTGGTCAATCGCCCCGGAAACGCAAAAACATGTGCCGATGCTGCTCTGGTTGTCCGAGGATTACCAACAGCGCTATGGCGTTTCCAGCCAGTGTCTGCAACAAAGAGCTAAAACAGACCCTTATTCTCAGGATAATCTGTTTTCTACCCTGCTCGGACTCCTTGGGGTCGATACCCACGAGTACCAGGCAACCGATGATATTTTAACGCCGTGCAGAAGCGAGACCGCCAGATGAAAATCTTAGTCATTGAAGACGACGCACTCCTGTTACAAGGCCTGATCCTGGCAATGCAAAGCGAGGGATACGTCTGTGATGGCGTCGCCACTGCTCACGAGGCCGCCCTGTCCCTCGCCAGCAACCATTACAGCCTGATCGTACTCGATCTCGGCCTGCCGGATGAAGATGGCCTGCACTTCCTGATGCGCATGCGTCGGGAAAAATTCAGCCAGCCGGTGCTGATCCTGACCGCCCGCGATACCGTTGAAGATCGCATCAGCGGTCTCGACACCGGCGCAGATGACTATCTGGTGAAACCTTTCGCCCTGGAAGAGCTGAACGCCCGCATCCGCGCGCTGCTCCGCCGCCATAATAACCAGGGCGACAACGAAATGGCCGTGGGCAACCTGCGGCTGAACATGACTCGTCGCCTGGTGTGGCTGGGCGGCGAGGCGCTGGACCTGACGCCGAAAGAGTACGCCCTGCTCTCTCGCCTGATGATGAAAGCGGGCAGCCCGGTACACCGTGAAATTCTCTACAACGATATCTACAGCTGGGACAATGAACCCGCCACCAATACGCTGGAGGTTCATATCCATAACCTGCGCGAAAAAGTGGGTAAAGCCCGTATTCGTACCGTCAGGGGGTTTGGCTATATGCTGGTGAACAATTCAGGAACGGAATAACGCCATGGCACTGTTCGCAAGTGAAACCTGGACCATGCGTCACCGTCTGCTGCTGACGATCGGCACTATTCTGGTGGTCTGTCAGCTGATCAGCGTTTTCTGGTTATGGCACGAAAGCAAAGAGCAGATTCAGCTGCTGGTGGCGAGCGCCATCGAAGGGCATAACAACCAAAAGCACGTTGAACACGAAGTGCGCGAGGCGGTCGCGAGTCTGTTAATACCCAGCCTGCTGATCGTCGGTCTGGCGCTGTATATCAGTCTGGTGGCGGTGAGAAAAATCACCCGACCGCTGTCGAATCTGCAAACTGAGCTGGAGAGCCGTACGCCGGATAACCTGCAGCCGATTACGCTGACGGAGTCGGTTCCGGAAGTGACGGCGGTGACGACAGCGATTAACCAGCTGGTTTCTCGCCTTAACTTAACCCTCGATCGCGAACGTCTGTTCACCGCTGACGTCGCGCACGAGCTGCGTACCCCGCTGGCGGGACTGCGTCTGCATCTCGAACTGATGGCGAAAGTACACCACGTGGAGGTGGGTCAGCTGATCCAGCGTCTGGATCAGATGACCAACAGCATCTCACAGCTGCTGCAGCTGGCGCGCGTCGGGCAGTCATTTTCCGCCGGGAGCTACCAGCGCGTGCTGCTGAAAGAGGATGTGGTCGAACCGATTCGCGGTGAGCTGGAGAGCATGCTGGAACAGCGCCAGCAGACGCTGGCGCTCGCCCTCCCCGAGGGGGATGATGCCAAAGATGTTGTTGTCTCCGGTGATGCCACGCTGCTGCGCGTTGTGCTGCGCAATCTGGTGGAGAATGCGCATCGCTATAGCCCGGCAGGGTCGAAGATAAAAATCGCCATACAGGCCGGTACAACGCCGGTTATGGCCGTGGAAGATGAAGGTCCGGGGATTGATGAAGCGAAAAGCGGCGAGCTGAGTAAAGCATTTGTCCGTATGGACAGCCGCTACGGGGGAATTGGCCTGGGATTAAGTATTGTGACGCGCATCGTTCAGCTGCACGATGCCCAGTTTTTCTTACATAACCGCCAGCCTGGCCCCGGCGTTCGAGGCTGGATTCAGTTTCCTAAGCCTTCGCGTTAGAACGTCAGCACCCACTGATGGACAAAAGCGACAACCACAACAAACGCACAGGTAAGGGCCAGAGACTCACGGAAGGTTAATTTTTGCATGACACTATCCTCATCAGAATGGGGATAGTGTCGCCTGGCAAGATTAAGCAGACATTAAGCCAGCCAGAAAACGCCGCGGAATAGCAAAAAATCGGCGTCCCGTCACACTGCCTGGCTCCACGCGCAGCGCATCGCGTCCTGCGGGATCAGGACGCCGCAATAAACAGCTCGCGGAGCTGATGCAGCTGGTCACGAATTTGCGCGGCTTCTTCGAACTCCAGATTCTGCGCATGTTGCATCATCTGCCCTTCCAGCTCGTGAATTCTCTGCTGCAGCGCTTTTGGCGTCAGCAGCACCTCAGGCGTATCCGCCTCAACCGGCGAACGTGATTTTCCGCGGCCCTTGGCTTTCGTCTTCGCCAGATTGCTGCCCAGTTGCAGAATATCGACCACTTTTTTATTCAGCCCCTGCGGGGTGATATCGTGCTCTTCGTTATAGCGCTGCTGCTTCTCACGGCGACGCTCGGTCTCGCTGATGGCTTTGGCCATCGAAGCGGTAATTTTATCGCCATACAGAATCGCTTTACCGTTGATATTACGCGCGGCGCGACCGATGGTCTGAATCAGCGAGCGTTCCGAACGCAGGAAGCCCTCTTTATCGGCATCCAGAATTGCCACCAGCGACACTTCCGGCATATCCAGCCCCTCACGCAGCAGGTTGATACCCACCAGAACATCGAACTCGCCCAGCCGCAGGTCGCGGATGATCTCCATACGCTCCACGGTATCGATATCGGAGTGCAGGTAGCGCACGCGTTCGCCGTGCTCTTCGAGATACTCCGTTAAATCTTCCGCCATCCGTTTGGTCAAAGTGGTGACCAGCACGCGCTCGTTGATGGCGACGCGGATGCGAATCTCCGACAGCAGGTCATCGACCTGAGTCGCCACCGGCCGCACTTCAATCAGCGGGTCAAGCAGCCCGGTCGGACGTACCACCTGATCGACCACCTCATCGCCAGATTTATCCAGCTCATAAGGCCCCGGCGTCGCCGAGACGTAAATGGTCTGCGGCGCCAGCGCCTCAAACTCTTCGAACTTCAGCGGACGGTTATCCAGCGCCGACGGCAGACGGAAGCCGTACTCCACCAGCGTCTCTTTGCGCGCCCGATCGCCGCGGTACATGCCGCCGATTTGCGGAATAGTGACGTGGGATTCGTCAATCACCAGCAAACCGTCTGCCGGCAGGTAATCAAACAGCGTCGGCGGCGGTTCGCCCGGCCCGCGCCCGGAAAGATAGCGCGAGTAGTTTTCGATGCCCGAGCAGTAGCCCAGCTCGTTCATCATTTCGAGGTCGAACTGGGTACGCTGGCTCAGGCGCTGCTCTTCCAGCAGCTTGTTGTTTTCCAGCAGCACTTTACGCCGCTCCGCCAGCTCGACTTTTATCTCTTCCATCGCCTGAACGATTCGCTCGCGTGGCGTCACGTAGTGCGTTTTCGGGTAGATGGTATAGCGTGGAATCGTCGATTCCACCTGACCGGTGAGCGGATCGAACAGCGACAGCCGCTCAACCTCTTCATCGAACAGCTCGATACGCAGCGCAATATCGTCGGATTCCGCCGGGAAGACGTCGATCACTTCGCCGCGCACGCGGAAGGTGCCGCGCTGGAAGGCCTGATCGTTACGGGTATACTGCAGCTCCGCCAGGCGGCGCAAAATCGCCCGCTGGTCGATCAGCATGCCAGTGGTCAGGTGCAGCATCATCTTCAGGTAGAGATCCGGGTCGCCCAGACCGTAGATAGCCGATACCGAAGCCACCACCACCACATCGCGCCGCTCAAGCAGCGCTTTGGTCGCCGACAGACGCATCTGCTCGATATGCTCGTTCACCGACGCGTCTTTCTCGATGAAGGTGTCCGAGCTCGGCACGTAGGCTTCAGGCTGATAGTAATCGTAGTAGGAGACGAAATATTCCACCGCATTGTCCGGGAAGAACTCTTTCATTTCGCCGTACAGCTGCGCCGCCAGGGTCTTATTCGGCGCCAGCACCATCGTCGGACGCTGAAGATCGGCGATAACGTTAGCAATGGTGAACGTCTTGCCCGACCCGGTCACCCCCAGCAGCGTTTGGTGCGCCAGGCCATCTTCCAGCCCCTCTTCCAGGCGGCGGATAGCCTCCGGCTGGTCGCCAGAAGGACGGAATGCGGAATGCAGCGTGAACGTTTTACTCATATGTCTGGCCCTGAAGAAGGATGAAGCGCCTGGTGATATACGGCAGGTGTTTAATTCTACCCTTCACGCTCACTTTTGCCAATAAATAATACTGGATATAAAAACAGTATTCTATTATTGTTTGTGCCTGAAATCGCCCGCGCGCGCGTCGTTTTGGGGTAAAAAAAGACCATCCTGCAGAATAATCCGCCAGAGAGTAGGGTTATCCCCAAAAAAATTTATCATTTAACATTTGTCAAGCAAGGTGGTGAATCTTTTGTGGCATCAGGTGACACTTTCCTTACAGCCATTGCTTTTATTCAACTAATTGATATTTAATGATATTAAACAAAAGATGGGTTTCGCGCCAATTCAGCCGCAGGCCGCGTAATCTCTAGCTTACCGCAAGTTCTCTAACTCTAATACACAAGGTTATCCACAGGAATAGTGGATAAGTGTCTGCAGGCCATGCCTTCTGCCACCCCGCAGAAATCGACCGCCGGTGAAAATCGACCGCCTAAAAAAAATTATCGAATTATTTTTGATATTTATCAGCTAAGGGTGCCTGCTTTTTTGTTGCTTTCTGCACCATTTTTCATACCCCTTAGCACCGGGAGAGTGCAACCGCCTCGCTGACTCGCCTTCGCCTCGCCCCGCGGCAGCTGCCCGTACGGGAAAAAACCGAAACATCTTTTTCCTGGCAAGAGATTTGCAGAATCTTCATGTCGCCCGCTATCCCCAAACAGGAGAAAACGTCTATGTTGAGTCTACGCGCAGTCAATCAGTACTACGGAAATCAGCACACGCTATGGAATGTCGACCTTGAACTTCAGCCGGGGGAGTGCACCTGTGTGATGGGACTCCAGGGGATGGGGAAAACCACGCTGGTGAACTGCATTACCGGACATCTTCCGGTCGCCAGCGGCAGTATGACCTGGCATGACATCGGCTCGCCGCCCTGCGATATCACGCCGCTCTCCGCCCATTCCCGCTCGATTATTGGCATCGGCTATGTCCCGCAGGACAGGCGGATCTTTTCTCAGCTGAGCGTGGAGGAGAATCTGCATATTGCGCTGGCCGCCGGAGGGAACCCGGGCGGCGCCGTAAAGGGGGAGATTTACGATTTTTTCCCGGAGCTCTACGCACGACGTCAGCATAAAGCCGCGATGTTGTCAGAAGATGACCAGTACCAGCTGGCGCTGGCGAGAGCGCTGGTTGTCCGGCCGCGTCTGCTGATTCTTGATGAACCTTCGCGTGGCAGCGGACAACACTTCGTGCATAAGCTGGGTGACCTGCTGGTGCGCCTTAACCGCGACATCGGTTTAACGGTGCTGCTGGCGGAACAGCACCTGCCGTTTATTCGCCGGGTGGCGGACCGTTTTTGCCTGCTGCATCGCGGGCGTAACGTGGCGCAAGGCCGCGTTATCCAGCTGGATGAACCGCTGCTGGCACAGTGGATGACGCCCGATCCAGCGCGCTGAGATCCAGATACTGGCCGAGATCCTCACGTCGCGACGCGTCCCCCAGCCATGGGATCTCGCCCAGCAACGGGGCCGCAAGTCGATCGTTGAGGGTCGCCAGATATTCCGCATGGCGTTTACCCGGCGGCTGGATGTCGTTTGCAATCCAGCCCACCAGCGGCAGCCCGGCCTGACGTACCGCCTGGGCCGTCAGCAGCGCGTGGTTGATGCAGCCGAGTTTAATGCCGACCACCAGAATGACCGGCAGCCGTTCGTCGCGTACCCAGTCGGCAAAACTCAGCGTCGCGGATAGCGGCGTAAACCAGCCTCCCGCTCCCTCCACCAGCACCCATTCCGCCAGCGTCTCCAGTTCACGCAGCCCGGCAGAAAGCGCATCGCCGGTAATCGGCCGCCCCTCTTCCGCGCTCACGATATGCGGTGAGGTCGGTTCGGCAAAGGTAAAGGGGTTGACCTGCGCATAGTTCAGCGCCACACCGCTATTGCGCTGGAGTGCCAGCGCATCATCGTTACGCAGCCCGTGCGCCGTCAACTCACTCCCGGAGGCGACCGGTTTATAGCCCGCGCACTTCAGACCTGACAGCTTCGCCGCCTGCAACAGGGCGCAGCTGGTGACCGTTTTACCGACTTCTGTGTCGGTTCCGGTGACGAAAAAACGTTTAGTCACGTTCAATGACTCCTGTAAAAAGATGGTACGTCAGCGGACACTGGCCCTGCTGTTTTGGCCAGGCCAGCTGCAGCTGACGCAGTTTTCCCCGGCTCAACGGCGCCGCGCTGCGCCCCTGATGCAAGTGTGTTGCCCCAATCCCTTTGAGCGAACGCATCGCGCTCAGAGCATCGGCAAACGGCAGGCTGACGGCGTGAACCTCGCCAACGGCTCGCCGCCCGGCCAGCGCCTCGCGCACCGCCCGTTCGCTGAGAAAGCGGTTGGCATGGGGATGGGTGTCAATCGCGCGCCAGGCCTGATTCAGCTCGGGAAGCGAATCGGCCAGCAAGGTGGTGAACGCGACCCGACCGCCGGGGCGCACCACCCGGCACAGTTCATCGAGCGCGCCGGACAGACTCTCGCACCACTGAACCGCCAGATTGCTCCACGCCAGATCGACGCAGGCATCGGCCAGCGGCAGCGACTCAATATCCCCGGCAAGATAACGATGCGCGCACGCGTTGCGCTGGGCCTGCGCCAGCATCTCAACCGAGAGATCGAGCGCCGTCACATGACTGCCGACCTCGCGCCAGTAGCGACTCATGCTGCCGGGGCCGCAGCCGGCGTCGAGGACCGCTGAAAAGGGGCGGCCATGAAGCTGACGCAGCAGCAGTTCAGCGCTGTAACGCTGCAGCGCGTCGTGTTGCGAATAGTGGGTGGCCGCCCGGCCAAAGGCCGCAGCCACCGCCCGTTTATTCACCGCCGCCATGCAGCACCTCCAGCAGACGGGTAATATCAGTCGGCTCATGGGCCGCGGTCAGCGTCAGGCGCAGCCGCGCGCTGCCTGCCGGCACCGTCGGCGGACGAATGGCCGTCGCCCAGCAGCCCTGCTCACGCAGGCGCGCCGCCAGCTGCAACGCCCGCGTATTGTCACCCACGATCAGCGGCTGAATCGCGCTGGTCGAGGCGCTCAGCTCCCCCGGAAAATCCGCCATACCGTCGCGAAATTGCGCCACGCGGCTGGCCAGTTTTTCCCGCCGCTGCCGGCCATCATCGCTGCGGATCACCGCCAGCGCGGCGCTCAGCGCAACCGCCTGGGCCGGCGGCATGGCGGTGCTGTAAATCAGATGTCGGGCAAACTGCAGCAGATAGTCCGCCAGCGCCTCGTCGCACAGGATCGCCGCGCCGCTGACGCCAAAGGCTTTACCGAAGGTCACGACCAGCAGTTCCGGGCGGACGTTTTGCGCATGGCAGCTGCCGCGCCCTTCATCGCCCACGACGCCAATACCGTGCGCATCGTCCACCAGCAGCCAGCCGCCGGCCGCCCGGGTCGTTGGGGCAATATCGCGAAGCGGTGCACTATCGCCATCCATGCTGAACACCCCTTCCGTCACCACCAGCTGTTGCCCCGCCAGCGGCTTACCGAGAAGTTCACTCAACTGCTGCACGTCGTTGTGCGCAAAGCGTCTGAGCTGCGCCGGGCTCAGGCTGGCCGCTTCGAGTAAAGAGGCGTGGCTCAGACGATCCGCAACGATGCGATCGTCCCTGGCGAGCAGCGCGGTAATCAGCGCCTGGTTGGCGGCAAACCCGGAAATAAACAGCAGCGCGCGCGGATATCCCAGCCAGTCCGCCAGGCTCTCTTCCAGTTCACGATGCGCCTCGCTGTAACCGCTGACGTGGCCGGAGCCGCCGGAACCCACGCCATAACGCGCCGCCCCCTGCTGCCAGGCGGCGATAATCTGCGGATGCTGGCTCAGTCCGAGATAATCATTGCTGGAGAAATTCAGCCAGCGCCGATCTTCACGGATAAGCCAACGCCCGGCACCCTGCGCCACCGGCTGGCGGCGACGGAATGCATCCGCCTGCCGCCGCTCGCTCAGCGCCTGGTCGATGCGTTGCTGCCAGCTCATAGCACCGCCGCGTTGTAGTATTCCTCGGTATCGGGGTTATTCAGCGCATGTTCCAGACGCTGCTGTTGCTCGTTATCGCCTTCCAGCACCGCCGTCTGCTGCGGGTTAAGCCCCAGTTTGCGGAACAGCTGCAGGTCTTTGTCCTCTTCCGGGTTCGGCGTGGTCAGCAGCTTGCAGCCGTAGAAAATCGAGTTCGCCCCGGCCATAAAGCACATCGCCTGGGTCTGTTCGTTCATCTGCTCGCGGCCGGCGGAAAGACGCACGTACGAGGTCGGCATCATGATGCGCGCCACCGCAATGGTGCGGATAAAATCGAAAGCATCGACATCGTCGTTATCGGCCAGCGGCGTGCCCTTCACCTTAACCAGCATGTTGATCGGTACGCTTTCCGGCGGCGTTGGCAGGTTAGCCAGCTGTAACAGCAGGCCAGCGCGATCTTTCTCGGTTTCGCCTAAGCCGACGATCCCGCCGGAACACACCTTAATCCCGGCGTCACGCACTTTGTCGAGGGTGTCCAGGCGCTCCTGATAGGTGCGGGTGGTAATGATGTTGCCGTAAAATTCCGGCGAGGTATCGAGGTTGTGATTGTAGTAGTCCAGCCCGGCTCCCGCGAGGCGCTGCGCCTGGGTGTCGGTCAAGGTGCCGAGCGTCATGCAGGATTCGAGCCCCAACGCTTTGACGCCTTTGACCATTTGCTCCAGATACGGCATATCGCGATCGTTGGGGTTCTTCCAGGCGGCCCCCATGCAGAAGCGCGTTGATCCGGCATTTTTTGCCTGGCGCGCGGACTCCAGCACCTGCTCAACTTCCATCAGACGCTCCGATTCGAGACCGGTTTTGTAGCGCGCGCTTTGCGGGCAATATTTACAATCTTCCGGACAGGCGCCGGTTTTGATCGACAGCAGCGTGCTGACCTGGACCTGACGCGGATCGAAGTGCTGGCGGTGGGTCTGCTGCGCTTCAAACAGCAGATCTAACAATGGTTTATTAAACAACTCAGTAACTTGCGACATTGTCCAGCGTGCGTGGTGAGCCATTGGCCTCTCCAAAGGGTTTTGTTAATTGTCGGTTCGGTTTATACTCGTAAACCTAAATGTTTTCAAAATGGTTTACAAGTCACTTATGACAACGGACGATCTCGCCTTCGATCGGCGCCACATTTGGCACCCCTACACCTCCATGACTTCTCCTCTGCCGGTCTATCCGGTGGTTTCCGCCCACGGCTGCGAGCTGTCCCTCGCCGGCGGAGAGCAGCTGATTGACGGAATGTCATCCTGGTGGGCGGCAATCCACGGCTACAATCACCCTCGTTTAAACGCCGCGATGAAAGCGCAGATTGACCAGATGTCGCACGTGATGTTTGGCGGTATCACCCACCCTTCGGCGGTGGCGCTGTGCCGCCAGCTGGTGGCGATGACTCCGGAGTCGCTGGAGTGCGTATTCCTCGCCGACTCCGGCTCGGTCGCGGTGGAAGTGGCCATGAAGATGGCCCTGCAGTACTGGCAGGCAAAAGGCGCAGCGCGGCGGCGCTTTCTCACCTTCCGCAACGGCTACCACGGCGATACCTTTGGCGCGATGTCGGTCTGCGATCCGGATAACTCCATGCACAGTTTGTGGCAGGGCTATTTGCCGGATAACCTGTTCGCCCCGGCGCCGCAAAGCCGCTTTGGCGGCGAGTGGGATGAACGGGATATGGTGCCGTTTGCCCGCCTGATGGCGGCCCATCGGGATGAGATCGCGGCGGTCATTCTCGAACCGGTCGTACAGGGTGCCGGCGGCATGAGGATGTATCATCCTGAGTGGCTGAAGCGCATCCGCAAGATGTGCGATCGTGAGGGCATTCTGCTGATTGCCGATGAGATTGCCACCGGATTTGGCCGGACCGGCAAGCTGTTTGCCTGCGAACACGCGGATATCGCCCCGGATATTCTGTGTCTCGGCAAAGCGCTGACCGGCGGAACCATGACGCTGTCGGCTACCCTCACCACCCGTTCGGTGGCCGAGACCATCAGCGACGGCGAAGCCGGCTGCTTTATGCACGGCCCGACCTTTATGGGCAATCCGCTGGCCTGCGCGGTGGCGACAGAAAGTCTGCGTCTGCTGGAAAGCGGCGAATGGCAAGGTCAGGTCGCCGCGATTGAAGCGCAGCTTAATGTCGAGCTGGCTCCGGCACGGGAATCCCCGCTGGTCGCCGATGTCCGCGTGCTGGGCGCCATCGGCGTGGTGGAAACTTGCCGCCCGGTCAATATGGCCGCGCTGCAGCGCTTCTTCGTCGAACAAGGCGTATGGATTCGCCCGTTCGGGCGCCTGATCTACCTGATGCCACCGTACGTGATTACCCCGCGGCAGCTGACGCGCCTGACCCAGGCGGTTAACGCGGCGGTGCTCAACGAAACATTTTTTCGCGAATAAGTAGCAGAAACTGGCCGTCAACAGGACTACACTTCTTTGTTAATCAGTTGATTATCCCAGAGGAGACGAGACGGCATGAACCTAATCAGTCACGATCTGCAGGATGGCGGGAAATTGCCCCACCGCCATGTATTTAACGGCATGGGCTACGATGGCGATAATATCTCGCCGCATCTGGCGTGGGACGAGGTGCCTGACGGAACTAAAAGCTTTGTGGTGACCTGTTACGATCCCGATGCGCCCACCGGCTCCGGCTGGTGGCACTGGCTGGTCGCCAATCTACCGGCGGAAACGCGCGAACTACCGCAGGGAGCCGGCTCCGGTCTGGCCCCGCTGCCGGCCAGCGCAATCCAGACCCGCACCGATTTCGGCCTCCCCGGCTACGGCGGCGCGGCGCCGCCAAAAGGGGAAAGCCATCGCTACATCTTTACGGTGCATGCGCTGGATGTCGAGAAGATCGAGGTCGATGAAGGGGCAAGCGGTGCGATGGTAGGCTTTAACGTCCATTTTCATTCGTTGGGCAGCGCATCCATCACCGCCCTGTTTATCTGACTTTCTCCCGTCAGTCCCTCCCCGGATAGCGGCTGACGCCTTATCCGGGCGACCTGCCCCCCCTTTGTAGCCCCGGTAAGCGCAGCGCCACCGGGGGAGTCCCCAGGGGCGCGAATTACGCCCACCCGCGATACCTGACAACCCCTTGTAGCCCCGGTAAGCGCAGCGCCACCGGGGACTCATTCAGCTCGAAGATGACTGCTCAGCCACCGGCATCCGCACGGTTTTTTTGACTTTCGCATACCAGATAATCGTCAGCAGCCCAAGCCAGACCAGACCGGCGATCAGCGCAATCCGCGTCTCCTCCACCATCCCGAGCACCGCAATCACCAGTCCCATAAACAGCAGGGTCAGCAGCGGCGCAACCGGCCAGAACGGCACCGGGAACGCAATCTGGCGACGTTCTTCTGCCGACAAACCGCGACGCATGGCGAAATGAGCCAGCAGGATCATCAGCCAGACCCATACCGTTGCAAATGCCGCCAGGGAGGCAATCAGCACAAAGACCTGTTCCGGCATCAGATAGTTCAGCACTACCGCCACCAGCAGCGCCACGCCCATCACCACTACCGTCATCCACGGCACGCCGTTGCTGGCGATTCGCTGGAAGCTTTTCGGCGCCATCCCCTCTTTTGCCATGCCGTACATCATGCGACCGGCGCCAAAAATATCGCTATTGATGGCTGAAATACTGGCGCTGATCACGATGATATTGAGGATTGTCGCCGCCGCCGGAATCCCCAGGCCGCTAAAAATAAGCACGAACGGGCTGCCCTGCTCGCCAAAGCTGTTCCACGGGAAAATGGCCATCAGGATCGCCAGCGTGCAGACATAGAACAGCACGATACGCAGCGGGATGGTATTAATTGCCTGCGGAATCACTTTCTTCGGGTTCTGCGCTTCCGCCGCGGTCACGCCGATAATTTCGACGCCGCCAAAGGCAAACATCACAATACCCAGCGACGCAACAATTCCCTGCCAGCCGTTCGGCGCGAACCCGCCGTGGCTCCACAGGTTTTCCAGCCCCGTCGCCGGGAAGGCATGACCAAAGCCGAAGAAAATAATGCTGCCGCCGGCGACGATCATCGCAATAATCGCCACCACTTTAATCAGCGACAGCCAGAACTCCATCTCGCCGAAAATGCGCACGTGGCACAAGTTCATCGCGCCGATGAAGAAGATAATACTCAGTACCCAAATCCAGCGCGGCACATCCGGGTACCAGAGCCCCATATAGATACCAAACGCGGTGACATCCGCCAGGGCGACAATCACCATCTCAAAGGTATAGGTCCAGCCGGTGATAAACCCGGCCAGCGGCCCGAGATACTGGCGGGCATAGCTGCCGAAGGAGCCGGAAACGGGGTTGCGTACCGCCATTTCGCCCAGCGCACGCATGACGATAAATACCGCCGCGCCGCCGATCAGATAGGCCAGCAGAACCGCCGGTCCCGCGGCCTTAATGGCGGCGGCAGAACCATAAAACAGCCCGGTACCAATGGCGGAACCGAGCGCGATGAAGCGAATATGTCGGGCATTCAGCCCGCGCAGCAGGTGGGGCTTTTGTGGCGATTGTGGTTGTTGTTGCATATGCAAGTGTCCTGATAATTTTTGTATGACGACAAATATGCGTGTAGGACGGCCGGGGGGAGCTTACCCCCCCGACACGGGTACAGAAAACAACGAGGGTCAGATCTGACCAGGCAAGACGGCAGGGAGCAGTCGCGTCAGGTGGCGCGCTGCCAGAAGCTCAATAGCGTTATCGATATCCGGGGCGAAGAAGCGATCCTGGGTGTAATGCGAAACCCGCTCGCGCAGCAGATGACGCGCCTCTTCCAGCAGCGGACTGCTGGCCAGCCCTTCGCGCATATCCAGCCCCTGGACGGCGGCCAGCCACTCCACGGCCAGCACGCCGCGGGTGTTTTCCGCCATCGCCCACAGACGACGACCGGCAGCCGGCGCCATCGAGACGTGATCTTCCTGGTTTGCCGACGTCGGCAGGCTATCAACGCTGTGCGGGTGCGCCAGCGCTTTGTTCTCACTGGCTAACGCCGCAGCGGTCACCTGCGCAATCATAAAGCCGGAGTTGACGCCGCCATTTTTCACAAGGAAAGGCGGCAGCTGCGACATATGACTGTCCATCATCAGCGCAATACGACGCTCGGACAGCGAACCGATTTCGGCAATCGCCAGCGCAATGTTATCCGCCGCCATCGCTACCGGTTCGGCGTGGAAGTTACCGCCGGAGATCACTTCATTCTCGGCGGCGAAGACCAGCGGGTTATCCGACACCGCATTGGCCTCAATCAGCAGGACTTCCGCGGCCTGGCGAATCTGGGTCAGACAGGCGCCCATCACCTGCGGCTGACAGCGCAGAGAGTACGGGTCCTGCACTTTGCTACAGTTGTGATGCGACTGCGAAATCTCGCTGCTGTCGGTCAGCACATGGCGATACAGCGCCGCAGCGTCAATCTGCCCGCGCTGGCCGCGCGCTTCGTGAATACGCGAATCAAACGGACGACGCGATCCCAGCGCCGCTTCGGTGGTGAGCGCGCCGCATACCACCGCGGAAGCAAACAGATCTTCCGCGTCAAACAGGCCGCGCAGCGCAAACGCCGTCGATGCCTGAGTACCGTTCAGCAGCGCCAGCCCCTCTTTCGCCGCCAGGGTAATCGGCTCGAGACCCACTTTTTTCAACGCCTGCAGCGCCGGCATCCACTCGCCGTCGACGCGGGCTTTCCCCTCACCCAGCAACGTCAGGGACATGTGCGCCAGCGGCGCCAGGTCACCGGATGCGCCGACGGAACCTTTAGCCGGGATCCACGGCGTGACGCCTTTATTCACCAGTTGAATCAGCGCCTGAATGACGCTCAGACGAATCCCGGAGAAGCCGCGGGAAAGGCTGTTAATCTTCAGCACCATAATCAGACGTGCCATGGCATCATCCAGCGGCTCACCAATGCCCGCCGCATGAGACAGCACCAGAGAACGCTGCAGGTTTTCCAGATCGTCCGTGGAGATCCGCGTTGACGCCAGCAGGCCAAAACCGGTGTTAATGCCGTAAGCGGTGCGTCCTTCGGCCAGAATGGCGTTGACGCAGGCGACGCTCTCGTTAATAGCGGCAAAAGCCTGCTCGTCGAGAGTGATGGTCAGCGGATGCTGGAACACCTCGCGTAGCTGCGCCAGACTCAGTTGACCTGGAATCAGAGTTAAGTTTTTCATCTCAGCGTTGCCCCTGCGTTGCTGCCACCATAGGAAGATTCAGTCCTTGTTCCGCCGCGCACTCAATCGCGATGTCGTAACCCGCATCGGCGTGACGCATCACCCCGGTCGCCGGATCGTTATGCAGCACGCGGGCAATACGCGCGGCCGCTTCGTCGGTACCGTCACAGACGATAACCATCCCGGAGTGCTGCGAGAAGCCCATCCCGACGCCACCACCGTGATGCAGCGACACCCAGGTCGCGCCGCTGGCGGTATTGAGTAAGGCGTTCAGCAGCGGCCAGTCGGAGACGGCATCGGAGCCATCACGCATGGATTCAGTTTCGCGGTTCGGGCTGGCAACCGAGCCAGAGTCAAGGTGGTCACGACCAATGACGATCGGCGCAGATACTTCACCGCTGCGGACCATTTCGTTAAAGGCCAGCCCCAGCTTCTGGCGCCACTCCAGCCCCACCCAGCAAATACGCGCCGGCAGTCCCTGGAAGCTAATACGCTCACGCGCCATATCCAGCCAGTGGTGCAGATGCTGATCATCTTTGATGATCTCTTTCACTTTGGCGTCGGTTTTGTAGATATCCTGCGGATCGCCGGAGAGGGCCACCCAGCGGAACGGACCGATGCCGCGGCAGAACAGCGGGCGAATATAGGCCGGGACAAAACCCGGGAAGTCGAACGCATTGTCGACGCCCATCTCCTGCGCCATCTGGCGGATATTGTTGCCGTAGTCGAAGGTCGGTACGCCCATTTCGTTGAAGGCCAGCATCGCCTGAACATGGTCGGCCATCGAACGCTTGGCCGCCAGAATCGTCCCCTGCGGGTCGGATTCAGCTTTCGCCTGATACTCTTCCCAGGTCCAGCCTTTCGGCAGATAGCCATGCAGCGGATCGTGGGCGCTGGTCTGGTCGGTGACCATATCCGGGCGCACGCCGCGCTTCACCATCTCCGGCACGATATCGGCGGCATTGCCGCACAGGGCGATAGAGATAGCCCGGCCTTCGGCGGTGTATTTCTTGATGCGGGCCAGCGCGTCATCCAGCGACGTCGCCTGCTCGTCAACGTAGCGGGTACGCAGACGGAAATCGATCCGGCTCTGCTGACATTCGATATTCAGCGAGCAGGCGCCTGCCAGGGTCGCCGCCAGCGGCTGTGCGCCGCCCATACCGCCCAGACCGGCGGTGAGGACCCAGCGCCCCTTCAGGCTGCCCTGATAGTGCTGACGTCCGGCTTCGACGAACGTTTCGTAGGTGCCCTGCACGATGCCCTGGCTACCGATATAGATCCAGCTGCCCGCGGTCATCTGGCCGTACATCGCCAGACCTTTTGCATCCAGCTCATTGAAATGTTCCCAGGTCGCCCAGTGCGGGACCAGGTTGGAGTTGGCAATCAGTACGCGCGGTGAATTTTCATGGGTTTTAAATACGCCAACCGGCTTACCGGACTGCACCAGCAGCGTCTCATCGCTTTCCAGGTTTTTCAGCGCCTTCACGATAGCGTCATAGCATTCCCAGTTACGCGCCGCGCGACCAATACCGCCGTAGACCACCAGCTCATGTGGGTTCTCGGCAACATCGGGATCGAGGTTGTTCATTAACATACGCAGCGGTGCTTCGGTCAACCAGCTCCTGGCATTCAACGTCGTGCCTCGCGGTGCACGTACGTCTTGCTGGCGATATTTGCTTTGCGACATCGGGGTTTCTCCTGACAATTAACGTTGTTTACGTAGATACATATACTTGTCTATACAACTCTACGCAAGCCAGGATTTAACAGAAATGATACAATTTTGTTATATTGCGTCAGCAATCACGCTTTTGCCGACGCAGACGATCGTCAGGAAGTGAAGTGGCCCTGCAGCCGGTAGCGGCTACCCGGGAACAGAAGACGGGCGTGGGAAACAATATGCGTGGTAGACCAGGTACGGCGCCGGATCAGCAGGCAAGGATCGTGGGCATGGATATGCAGCAGTTCGCACTCTTTGGCGCTGGCCTGTACCGCTTCGACGATGTGCTCGCCTTCGGTTAACGGCGCAATCAGCGACAGGTAATCATGCGGTGTGGTGACGGTATAGTCCTGATGTAAATACGCCGGCACCACCGCCGCATTGACGCAGCGGTCTTCAATCTGTACCGGAATGTCGTTTTCAAAATGCACCATCAGAGAGTGAAAAATCCGCGTTCCTTCGGCGACATTCAGCGCAGCCGACTGGATAAGATCGGCTTCGGTCTCTTCCAGCAGCAGCACCTCGCAGCGGTGCTGATGGCGACGGGAGATAATCTCGTCGGCGATGCTCCGCACTTCAAACAGCGCCGACTGCCCTTTCGGCTCCGCGACAAAAGTACCGACACCCTGCAAACGTACCAGTAAACCTTCATCCGTGAGTTCACGCAGCGCCCGATTGATCGTCATGCGACTGAAACCAAACTGGGCCACCAGTTCCGCCTCGGAAGGAATGCGGTCGTGGGGACGCCAGACGCCGCGCTGAATCTTTTCGCTGATCGCCTGCTTCACCTTTTCATAAAACGGGGCAGGCGCGGTTCGAGGTTGCTGTGAAAACATAGCCTGGCTTTCCTTATACTCAATGGGCGGCGAAACGGTCAGAATATACTGAATCGTCAGCGCCACCAATGGGCGATTTGCCATGCCAGCCGGGCCGCCGCACGGGCCCCCTGGCTGTCAATGTCAAACTGCGGATTAAACTCCACCAGATCCACCGCCTGCAGTTTTCCGCTGCGGCATAACGGTTCAACGATGCGCAGCAGGATCGCCAGCGGAATGCCCAGCGCCGCAGGCGCCGAGACCGCCGGCATTTCGCGCGCCGGCAGCACATCCAGATCGATGGTCAAATAGAGCCTGTCGTAGAGGGCAATATTACGCGCGATTTCCGGCGCAACCTGCTGATCATAGGCCTGCAGAACGTCCAAATCCTCCACGATCCGCACCTCGCGACGCGCCGCTTCATCCCACAGCGCCTGGGTGTTCGCCGCACGGCTGGCGCCGATACAGGTATAGTGAAAGCCGCGCTGCTGCGCGTCGCACTCCAGCGCCAGCTGGCGGAACGGCGTACCGGAGCTGGCCTGCTCAGCGATGCGCAAATCCAGGTGCGCATCGAGGTTAATGATCCCGACCTTCTCTCCGGGGAAAGCGTCGAGCACTCCCGCGCCATGACCGAATGCCGTCTCATGCCCGCCGCCGAGAACCAGCGTGCGTTTGCCTGCGCGCAGACAGGCGGCCACCGCTTCGCGCAGCGCCTGCTGGGCGGTCTCCAGCCCTTCACCGGCGACGCCGATGGTGCCCATATCGACACAGCGCTCGTGGCCGCTGTGGCTGGCCATATTCGCCAGCGCCCGGCGTAGCGTTTCCGGCCCCTTTTCGGCCCCGGTACGTCCGCGGTTGCGGCGAACGCCTTCATCGCAGGCAAACCCCAGCAGGGCAATATCCCCCGGTAACGCCTGTGGTGCAAAACGTTCGGCCCGCACGATAGTCTGAAACAGGCGCAGCGCATTGGCGGCTTCCGCGCTGTCGTCACGCCCTTGCCAGATATCGGCGGGGGTCGGTTGCCACAATGTCATTGCATTTCTCCTCGCACAACGCGATGCCAGAGCGGGCTCCGCCCCGGTTCATAGACCATTTCAACCGGATGTTCAGCATCCCAGATAGCAAAATCGGCAACAAACCCCGCCGCCAGCTGGCCGTGGCTATTCTGGCGCCCCAGCGCCTGCGCGGCATGACGCGTCACGCCCGCCCACGCCTCTTGCGGAGTTAAGCCAAATTTGACGCAGGCCATGTTCATCGCCAGATGCAGGCTGGCAAAGGGGCTGGTACCCGGATTGTAATCCGTCGCCACCGCCATCGGCACCTGATACTGACGCAGCAGCTCGACCGGGGGTTTGCGGGTTTCATTGAGGAAATAGAACGCGCCGGGCAGCAGCACCGCCACCGTCGCGCTGCGGCTCATCGCCGCAACCCCCTCTTCCGTTAAATATTCGATATGATCGGCCGAGAGCCCCTGATAACGGCTCACCAGCTGCGCGCCGCCCAGCGAAGAGAGCTGTTCAACATGCCCTCTGACCGGAATACCGCGGGCCTGCGCGGCCTGGAATACGCGTTCGGTCTGCTGCGGGCTGAAGCCGACGTTTTCGCAGAAAACATCAACGCTTTCAAACAGCCCCTCCTCCCACAGCGTCGGCAGCAGGGTTTCACACACCAGCGTAATGTAGGCGTCCGGGCGGTCTTTATATTCCGGTGGCGTGGCGTGAGCGGAGAGCAGCGTCGGCGACAGCTCGACCGCATTGTTCTGCGCAAGCTGGCGCGCCACGCGCAGCATTTTGCGCTCGTTTTCCAGATCCAGCCCGTAGCCGGATTTAATTTCAAGCGTGGTCACCCCCTCGCGAAGCAGTCGCTCCAGCCGCTGCTGAGCCAGCGCTAACAGCTGCGCTTCGCTGCTTTCACGGGTGGCGCGCACCGTTGAGTTAATGCCGCCGCCATTGGCACTGATCGTCTGGTAGGAGACGCCGTTCAGACGCTGCTCCCACTCCTGCGCCCGACTACCGCCGAAGACCAGATGGGTGTGGCAATCAATCAGTCCCGGCGTCAGCAGCCTACCGCCAAGATCAATACTCGGCCCGGCCGGGGCATCATTTTCAGGCACAATGGCTTCAATCCGGCCATTGCGCACCAGCAGCGCATGACCATCCCGCAGGCCGTAAGGCTGCGAATCATCAGGGTTCAGAGTGGCGAGGCGGGCATTTCGCCAGATAACGCGATCGGAGGTGGCTTCAGTCATACCAGTCAGCTTGTCATGGGTTGTATAGACATTTATTTTCATTCCACGCGGAATGTCAATAAAAGCAGAGGGAATTGTTATTTTTTTGTGACCGGACGCGGGCGAAGCTCCGTCCATCTGCCCGGTTCAGGCGAACTTTTTCGCGCAGCGTCTTCCCGTTTCGCTCGACTTAGTATAAAAAGCAGGTTTTAAAGGACGTTATACGCGTAATTCATTCCTTGCCGGCCTGACGCCGCTTGCATGTTTTTTGTATAATGCCCTCCCCAAATCATTCGGGTTGCTTTGCGGCGGAAATCAACAAATACGCCAACAGAGAGGCAGCCTGAAGAATGACAGGTCTTGTTAATTGATTCTTGCCCGGAGCAACATGAACACATTCTCAGTTTCCCGCCTGACGCTGGCACTGGCTTTTGGCGTGACGTTATCCGCCTGTAGCTCAACCCCTGCCGATCAACAGCCCTCGACGCAGACTGCGCCGGGCACCGTCTCTCGCCCTGTGTTGACCGCTGATGAAGCGAAAAACTTCACGCCGGCAAGCTATTTCCAGTCCCTGGATCCAAACGCCGCGGCGTGGACCCCGGCAGCCATCAGCATACCGTCTCAGCCTGACTTCGTCGTCGGCCCGGCGGGCGCTCAGGGCGTGACCCATACCACCATTCAGGCTGCGGTTGATGCGGCTATCGCCCGCCACTCCGATCGTCGTCAGTTTATTGCGATTATGCCGGGTGAATATACGGGTACCGTTTATGTCCCTGCGGCACCCGGTGCGCTGACGCTGTACGGTACCGGCGAGAAGCCGCTGGATGTGAAAATCAGCCAGGCTATTGACTCGGAGATGGACGTGAACACCTGGCGCCACCTGGTCAACCCGGCCGGTAAATATATGCCAGGTAAACCGGCGTGGTATATGTTTGACAGCTGCCAGAGCAAACGCGCCGCCACCGTCGGCGTGATGTGTTCAGCGGTATTCTGGTCGCAGAACAATGGTCTGCAGCTGCAAAACCTGACCATCGCCAACAACCTCGGCGACAGCGTGGATGCCGGGACTCACCAGGCCGTTGCGCTGCGCAGCGATGGCGACCAGGTCCAGATTAACAACGTCAACATTCTGGGTCGCCAGAACACCTTCTTCGTCACCAACAGCGGCGTGCAGAACCGTCTGCAAAACGATCGCCAGACCCGTACCCTGGTGAGCAACAGCTACATTGAAGGCGATGTTGATATCGTTTCCGGCCGCGGTGCCGTCGTGTTTGATAACACCGATTTCCGCGTCGTGAATTCACGCACCCAGAAAGAAGCCTACGTCTTTGCACCGGCAACGCTGAAAAGCGTTACCTACGGCTTCCTGGCCGTGAACAGTCGCTTTACCGCCTCCGGCGACGGCGTGGCGCAACTGGGACGCTCTCTCGATGTCGACAGCGCCACCAGTGGCCAGGTGGTAATCCGCGACAGCGCCATCAATGAAGGCTTTAACGTGGCGAAACCGTGGGCCGACGCGGCAATCTCCAGCCGCCCGTTCAGCGGTAACACCGGCGCCGTAGATGCGAAGGGCGTGCCGCAACGTAATCTCAACGACAGCAGCTTCAACCGCATGTGGGAATACAATAACCGCGGCGTGGGCAGCGTGGTTGTCGCCGAACCGAAGCAGTAAATCTTCACGAGGGGGGAGCGCGTCTCCCCCTTTTTTCTCTCTTTTTCCCTCTCTTTTTCTGAGCGACGTTCTCTTTCGCGACTTACCCCTCTGCATTTTTCCTCCGCTCCGCCTCCTCAATTCATCGCTAGCGCAGCCGCTTCTCTTACGCGTGCAAAAAATAGCGTTTTCTGGCGAATAAATATCCCCGCTGATGCGTTTACTCTCTGTAAGAACACAACGGCCATCCGGCACGGTTCCCCCCGACAGGGAGGCCGCCGGGTTACCCGCATCGTTGCTCCTGGAGACGAAAAATGAACACCCTTATCTCATCAATTCTGCCGGCTTCGCGCCGCTTAATGGTCCCGGCACTGCTATGTTTGTTATATGCATCGCCGTCATTCGCCATGGGCGATAACAGCACCCAGAGCAAAACGCCGGACTGCCCCAGCGGGCAGGTATATGACAGCGTCAGCAAGCAGTGCGTCCCGGATAAAACCAGCAGTCTTAGCGATCAGGATAAAACCAACTACGCCTATCATCTGGCGAAAAAAGGGCAATATCAGGCGGCACTGAACCTGCTGGATTCGCTGAAAAACGGCAATACCGCCGAAGCCTGGAACTACCGCGGCTATGCCACCCGTAAGCTCGGACGGACGGATGAAGGGATTGGCTATTATCAGCGCGCGCTGGCGCTTGAGCCGAACTACGCCAAAGCGCGTGAATATCTTGGCGAAGCGTGGATGGTAAAAGGCCGCCGGGATCTGGCGCAGGAACAGCTGAAAGTGATTTCCGGGATTTGCGGTCAAAGCTGCGAGGAGTATCGCGATTTGCAGGCCGCCATTAACGGACATCCGGAATCCTGAAGCCCACCGCGAGGGTAAAAAAATTACCACCAGCGACGTTCGCTCACAGCTTGCCGCACATCTGGCCCGTCTTTGGCGCTACGGGCTGATTCTGTCGCACAATCGCGATATTGCCGAAGAGCTGGTTCAGTCAACCTGTGTTCGCGCGCTCGAACGGAGCGCGCAGTTTACGCCGGGCACCCGCATCGACCGGTGGCTGTTCACCATTCTCCACTCCATCTGGATTTCCGAGCTGCGGGCGCGTCACGTCCGAATGGGGCAAGGCTTCGTCGAAAACGCCCCGCAGCTTGCCACCGACGACCGCGAAATGAATGAAGATCATCGCCAGTATCAGCAACTTATGCGCCGGGTCAGCGCCCTGCCGGAAGCCCAGCGCAACGCGGTGTTTTTAGTTTATGTTGAAGGTTTTACCTATCAGGAGGCGGCCGATACGCTATCGGTCCCCATCGGTACGGTGATGAGCCGGCTGGCGGCGGCGCGATCGACGCTGGCAAAAACGCCCGCTACCGCCGCTGCAGCCAGGGAGAAACGCCTGTGAAATCATCCTTTTTTACTCCGCCCTATGGCGATGAGGCCATTATTGCCTGGCTGGATGGCGAAATGAGCGCTCCCGACGCTCTCCGCTTTGAAGCCGCCTTCAGAGAGGATCGGCAGCTGGCCGCGCGCACCGCCGAACTGAAGAGCATCCCGCGGAATTATCAGCAGGCGTTTGCCCCGCTGCTGGAACAGGCCCCCGTCGCGCGCATGCAGAACCGACTTGATGCCCATCTGGCGGCAATGCCCGCGCCGGACAGCGCTGCACCTCCCCCGGTCTTTAGCCGCCGCGCCATGATTGCCGCCTCGCTCGCGTTTTTACTGATCGGCAGCGGCTTAGGCTATCTGGCCCGTCCCGCTCCCGGCGAACCTGATGAGAGCGAAAACATTCGCGATCTCGAGGCCCGTTACATGTCGCTGTATAGCGCGGAAACCCTGCTCGATATGGACAGTTCACCGGCGATATTACAGCGCGGCCTGACGCGCACCGCCGAAGATATCGGTTTAGCGCTCAACCCGCAGCAGCTTGCGCTGCCGGGCGCCGAGCTAAAAATGGTGCGCATTCTGCGTTACGAGCGCACCACCATTGCGCAGATCGCCTGGATTCACGCGGCGTATGGGCCGATGGCGCTGTGCATCTCTGCGGCCAGCCCGCAAAACGAGACCAGGATAGTCGCGGAACGGCGGCACGACATGAACCTCGCCTGGTGGCGCGCTAACGGATATCAGTTCGTGCTGATTGGCCGCAATCCTCGCGCACAATTGCACGATAACGCCCGCAAACTGCAGGACTTACTGTCATAGGCAACGTCGCCCTTCGGGGCGATGACCGGCGATAGCGGGCGATGATTCGCTCAACATCGCTGAGAACTGCCGTCGGCCATCGCATCCGGCCGCTAAATATTTTTCACCCGGCGAAACTTTCTTTCTCACTCCGGCGAACTGTATAGCAGAGTCACCTGACCAGAACGCCCTGACATCGCTGGAGCTAATAATGAAACTGATGAAAAACCTTGCTCGTTCTTTGACCCTGACCGTCGCGCTTGGCCTGTCCGCCACCGCGTTTAACGCCGGCGCGGCGCTGCCCGTCGGCGCAAAAGCCCCTGCTTTCGAACTGCAGGGCGCCTTAGCCGGTAAACCGATCGCCTTCTCCCTGCAGCAGGCTTTGCAAAAGGGGCCGGTGGTGCTCTATTTCTTCCCGGCGGCATTTACCGCCGGCTGCACCATTGAGGCCCACGCTTTCGCCGAAGCCACCGATGAATTTAACAAAATGGGCGCTACCGTCATCGGCGTCACCGCCGGTAACACCGATCAGGTCAGCGATTTCTCTAAACTGGAGTGCCGCGATAAGTTCGCCGTCGCCGCGGATCCGGGGGCAAAAGTCGCCGCGCAGTATCAAACGCTGATGGAGATGAAAGGTAAGACCGTTTCTGACCGGACTTCATTTGTCATTGCGCCGGACAACACGATTCTGCTCAGCTACACCGATCGAAATCCGGATGCCCATATTGAGAAGACCCTGGCCGCCGTCAAGCAGTACGACGCCGCCCACCCGCAAACCCACTAAGCGAAGAGGCCAGCGATGCTCACCGCCATGCTGGCCGCCTTTATTGGCGGCATCATACTCAACTTTATGCCCTGCGTTTTTCCGGTCATCTCCCTGAAAGCGCTCGGGCTTCTGCGCCATGCGGATAACGCCGTGGGCGCTCGTCGCGAAGGGCTGGCTTTTTTACTTGGTGTGATGGTCACCATGATGCTGTTGGCCGGTGTTCTGCTGGCTGCACGCGCCGGCGGCGTCGCTGTCGGCTGGGGGTTCCAGCTGCAATCGCCGCTGGTGATTGCCCTGCTTTCGCTGGTGATCCTCGCCGCTGCGCTGAACCTGTTGGGGGTGTTCGAGGTCGGGCTATCGGCGCAGCGTGTCGGCGCTCTGGATATTGGCCGCGGCGCCTTTTTACGCTCGGCGATGACCGGCGCGCTGGCAATCGTCGTTGCAACCCCGTGCGCGGCGCCGTTTATGGCCAGTGCGATTGGCTATGCGCTGGTGCAGCCGCCGGCCACCGCGCTGGTCGTGTTTTTTGCCCTCGCGCTCGGCTTTTCCGCTCCGTTCACCCTCGTCTCACTGTTTCCGGCGCTGGCTTCTCTCCTCCCCCGTCCTGGCGGGTGGATGGATATTCTTAAACGTGCGCTGGCCTTTCCGATGTTCGGCGCTTACGCCTGGCTGGTTTGGGTGCTGGCGCAGCAGGCCGGTAGCAGCGCGCTGGCGACGCTACTGGCGGCCTCCGTGGTGCTGAGCTTTGCTGCCTGGCTCTATGGTATCGCCCAGCAGCGCCGCTTTCAGGGCAAAGGGCATAAGCGCCTGTTCGCCGTCACCGGCCTGCTCGCCGTCGCGGTTATTGCCCCGCTGGTCGGTCTGATTCAGGCTGATTCCGTGTCGCCCGGCGCACAGACTGTCGCGACCGCCGAAACCGCTGCGGAAAAATGGACGCCGCAGGCTGTCGAGGCGCAGCGCGGCCACGGCAAAGCGATCTTTGTTAACTTCACCGCCTCCTGGTGTATCACTTGCCAGGTTAACGAAAAGACATCGCTTTCAACCCAGGCCGTAAAAGAGGCGCTGGCAAAAACCGGGACGCTGTATATGGTGGCAGACTCGACTAAATTTAATCCGGACGTCGATGATGCGCTGAATCAATTTGGTCAGGGCGGTCTGCCGCTGTACGTGGTCTATCCTGCCGATGGCGGGCCGCCGAAAGTACTGCCGCAGCTCCTGACTCCGGGCATCGTCGTGAACGCCCTGAACCAGGCAACCGGCAAAAAAGCATAAACGCAACAAGGCGGATTATGGAAATAAACGACAGCGCGCGTGAAAGCTGGCCCGCGCTAATGGAGCAGGCGCAGGCGGGCGATCAGCTCGCCTACACCCGGCTGTTAAAAGCGCTGGTTCCGGTCATTCGTTCGCAGATACGTAAGCGAATCGCCGACGACGCGTTAGTCGAAGATGTGATTCAGGATGTGCTGCTGACGGTGCATCGGGTACGCCATACCTACGATCCGAGCTACCCTTTTTTGCCCTGGCTGATGGCGATTATTTCGGCGCGGGCCGTTGATGCGCTGCGCCGTCGCGGCCGCTATCAGCAGTGGGAGATCCCCGAAGAGACGCTGCCGGAACCGGCAACGTCAGCAGATCCGCAAAAGCGGGATAGTCGGGAGGAGCTGGCGGGCTATTTGCGCCAGCTCCCCTCCCGCCAACGAGCCATTGTGGAGCATGTCCATCTGCGCGAAATGAGCCTGACGGAAGCCGCTGCACATAATAATCTGAGTGTCGCCGCAGTGAAATCGCTGCTGCATCGGGCGCTGAAAAACCTGCGCCGTTTTGGAGCTCATCATGACTAATCATGACCTGTTAATTGACAAACTGGGGCGCGACATGCGGCCGGTGAAACGCCTGCCGTCGACCGGCAGGCGGGTTCTGACCTGGCTGGCAGCGGCGCTGCCGTGCGCGGTTGCCGCCAGTTTCCTTGTGCAACGCAGTCCGACCGACTGGTCACAGCCCGGCGCCCCTCTGGCGGTGGTGCAGCTGCTGCTGGCTTTTGTGCTCGGCGCGCTGGCGATTCGCAGCGCCTTCACGATGAGCATTGCCGGCCGGCGTTCGCTCAGCTGGAAAGCCCTGCTGCCGATTGGGCTGATGTGGCTGGGGTTGAGTATCAGCAGCATTCCCTATCCGGCGCTGCGGGTGGCGGAGAGCGACAGCACGCCCTGCTTTACCTTTTTGCTGGTGGTCAGCACGCCAATGATGGCGCTGATGATCGCCAGTCTGCGCCGCACCCGAACGCTGCATCCGGTGCGCAGCCTGGCAATGGCGGGACTGGGCATTGCCAGCATGGCGGTCAGCCTGCTGGCGTTTTGCCATCCGGTGCATCTGCACCCGATGGATTTTGTCATGCATCTGGCGGCGATAGTCACAATCGTGGCGCTGACGGTGTTGGTTGGCAGGCGCTGGGTGGCGCTGGATTAGCGGGCGTTCTCTACCGCTCATCGCTGCGCTATCGGGTCTGGTCATCCATCAGGTTGATGGCACTTTGTTTGCCGGCGCTTCAGACTACGCTAACCGATAAAAAAACCTCGCCGCGGCGAGGTTTTTTATCTCTGCAACTTAGTAAGCGTTAACGACCACCCACATTGGCCCCTGACCGACGGCATAGCGCCCTTTCTCTGTCAGCAGCCCCTGCTCACCGACGATCTCATAGACCGCAATATGGTGTGATTTCTGCCCCGCAGCGATCAGATATTTACCGCTGTGATCGAGATTGAAACCGCGCGGCTGCGCCTCCGTCGGCTGATACCCTTCAATGGACAGCACGCTGCCATCTTCGGATACGCTGAAAATGGTGATGATGCTGGCGGTACGGTCACAGGCGTACAGATGACGGCCATCCGGCGTCAGATGAATATCCGCCGCCCAGCGTACGTCGGTAAAACCGGCGGGCATCATATCCAGCGTCTGGACGCACTCAATTTCGCCATGCGGATCTTTCAGCTCCCAGACGTCAACGGAGCTGTTCAGTTCATTCACGCAGTAGCCGTATTGCTGATTCGGATGGAACACCATGTGACGCGGGCCAGCCCCTTCAACGGTGGTCACTTCCGCCGGTTCTTGCGCCGCGAGGAAGCCATCATCGCTGAGGGTAAACAGGCAAATACGATCCTGTTTCAGCGCCGGGACCCACAGGGTGCGGTTGTCGGGCGAAATATTGGCCGAGTGACACCCTTCCAGCCCTTCCACAACGGCCACCGTTTCACCCGGCAGACCATCGATCAGCGGAGTAACGCTCACGCAGCCGGCGTTATAGGACGCGCTGAAGACAAAACGGCCCTGATGATCGGTCGAAATATGCGTCGGGCTGCCCGGCAGCACCGCTTCGCCGGCGAAAGTCAGCGCGCCGTTATCGGGCGCAATGCGGTAAGCCAGGACGCGAAACTCCGGACGTACGCCAACGTAGAGATACTCTTTATTCGGGCTCACCACCATCGGCTGAACCTGACCCGGGGCATCCACAACCTGAACAAGCTTCAGGTTACCCTCAAGATCGAGACTCCAGACATGAATCTGCTGGCTTTCCGGGCTGGCGGTATAAACGGTTTGTTTCATGACTGCTCCTTTCCTCACTGCACAGGGAAAACGTATACATTTCATTCATCAAGCTGCTGAGCTGATGCAATGTATAGACTCTTTTAACGGTAGATGCTGAAAAATTTGCCCCGCAGGCATAGCGGTGTACCATCATGCCAGGCAATTTTTTCATCATTAACCGGAAACAACACATGACATCACGCGTGATTGCACTGGATTTAGACGGCACCCTGCTCACCTCCAACAAAACTATCCTGCCCGCCTCGCTGGAAGCCCTGGCCCGCGCCAGAGCGGCAGGGTTCCAGGTGATCGTCGTCACTGGCCGACATCACGTCGCTATCCATCCTTTTTATCAGGCACTGGCTCTGGATACACCTGCAATTTGTTGTAATGGCACTTATTTGTATGATTATCAGGCAAAAAAGGTTCTGCAGTCCGATCCGATGCCGGTTGATAAAGCGTTGAGCCTGACCGATATGCTCGCCGCGCACGATATTCACGGCCTGATGTATGTCGACGACGCAATGCTCTATGAACGTCCGACCGGGCACGTTATCCGTACTAGCCGCTGGGCACAGTCGCTGCCCGTCGAGCAGCGTCCGGTGTTCACCCAAGTCGCTTCGCTGGCGCAGGCCGCCCGCGACGTCGAGTCGGTGTGGAAGTTTGCCCTCACCGATGAAGATATACCTAAGCTGCAGCAGTTCGCCCTTGATGTGGGTCAGACGCTGGGTCTGGAGTGCGAATGGTCGTGGCACGATCAGGTCGATATCGCCCGCGCGGGCAACAGCAAAGGCAAGCGCCTGACGCAGTGGGTGGAAGCACAGGGCCTGTCCATGCAGGACGTGGTGGCCTTTGGCGATAACTATAATGACCTCAGCATGCTGGAAGCCGCCGGAACCGGCGTAGCGATGGGCAATGCGGTTGAGGAAGTCAAAGCGCGCGCCAACGTGGTCATTGGCGAAAACGAAAGCAACAGTATTGCCGACTTCATCAACCGCAACCTGCTGTAATCAGGCGGCAATCGATACGCTTTTAATCTGCGCATACAGCCATTGACCTGGCGTGACCCCCAGGTCATCTCTGGCCCACGGGCTGATGCGCGCCCACAGCGGACGGCCGCTGACGTTCAGCTGCACTTCGATCTGTCCGTGTGTTTCAAGACACTGCACGACCCGCGCCGGCAAAATATTGCGAATGCTGGTCTGCTGCGGCTGTTCGAGCACCAGCGAGACGTCGGAGGCCTGAATGCGAATTCGCGTCGCCTCGCCGATTGGCCGATCGAGATAGTTCACCCAGATCTGCTGCTCGCCCAGCGCCAGCGCGGTCATGGCATAACGGGGATGCTGTGCGGCAACGGACACGTTCAGTATTGTGCTCTGCTGATCCGGCGGCAGCCACGGATGCATCACGCTGCTGCTCCATACCTCCTCCAGATCGCCAAAGGCTTTGACGCTCCCCTCCTCCAGCACCAGCACCTTATCCGCCAGATGTTGAATCTCATCAAGCGAGTGGCTGACGTAGAGCATCGGGATATGTATTTCCCGCGCCAGCCGCTGCAGGTACGGCAGAAGCTCACGTTTACGAGGGATATCCAGCGAAGCCAGCGGCTCATCAAGCAGCAACAGCTCAGGTGCGGTGAGAAGCGCTCTGCCAATCGCCACACGCTGCTTTTCTCCGCCGGACAGCCCCCCCGGCAGGCGATCAAGCAGCGGTTCGATACCGAGCAGCGCCACCAGTTTATCAAACTGACCGGCCATACTTTTCGCCATGCCGTACTTCAGATTGCCGCGCACCTTATAGTGCGGAAACAGGCGTGCATCCTGAAACACATAGCCAACACGCCGCTTTTCCGGGGCCAGGCAGATGCGTTTTTCCGTGTCATTTAAAACCCTGCCGTTGAGCACAATTCGCCCTTTCTGCGGCCGGGTCAGGCCGCTGATGGCATTAATCAGGGAGGTTTTGCCTGCGCCGGAGACGCCAAAAACGGCGGTGATGCCGCTGGCAGGCAGCGTTTCATCGATACTCAGGCAGTGGCTGCCCAGCGTCTGGGTAAAATGGAGTTCAAGCATGGTTATTTCCCCGTCCGCACGCGGCTGAGCCGCGCCAGCCATTCAGAAACCAGCAGCGAAACCAGCGCCAGCACGATGGAAATCAAACATAAGCGCGCGGCGGCCCCTTCGCCGCCGGGGGTTTGAATCAGGGTATACATCGCCGAAGGAATAGTGCGCGTTTCTCCCGGGATATTGGAGACAAAGGTAATAGTGGCGCCAAACTCCCCTAGCGAACGGGCGAAGGCCAGAACGGTACCGACGATAATGCCCGGCAGCGTCAGCGGCAGCGTTATCGTAAAAAACACCCGCCAACGGCCCGCCCCCAGAGTTCGCGCCGCCTGTTCCAGCTTCACGTCCACCCCTTCCAGCGCCAGACGAATGGCCCGCACCATCAGCGGAAAGGACATGACCGCCGCCGCCAACACCGCCCCGCGCCAGCTGAAGGCAAAGGTCAAACCGAACCAGTCATATAGCCAGCTGCCGATAAAACCGCGCCGACCCATGGCAATCAACAGCAGGTACCCCACCACCACCGGCGGCAGCACCAGCGGCAGGTGGATAATACTGTCGAGCAGCGCCTTTCCGGGGAAATTGCGCCGCACCAGCAGCCATGAGATAAAAATCCCAAAAGGTAAGCTTAACACCACCGCCAGGGATGAGACTTTCAGGCTCAGCAGTACCGCCTGCCATTCGGGATCGCTTAAAATCATTAGCGGGTGGTAAATCCGTATTGTTTGAAGATGGCGGCCGCCTGCGGTCCTTTCAGGTAGTCGTAAAATCCGGTGACGGTGGCATTTTTATGCCCGTCGACGATAGCCAGCGGGTATTCAACTTTCTTGTGCGAATCTTCCGGGAACGTCCCGACCACTTTCACACCTTTGCTCGCCACCGCATCGGAACCGTAGACGATACCCAGCGGGGCTTCGTTACGCTCAACCAGCGCCAGCGCTCCGCGCACGTCTTCAGCCGGTGCCAGTTTCGGCGCCAGCGTCTCCCAGGCACCCAGTTTTTGCAGCGCTTCTTTGGCGTAGATACCTGCCGGCACGTGCTCCGGGTCGCCAACGGCCAGACGGCCGCCTTTCAGCAGGCTGGTCCAGTCGGTTTTGTTGTTAATCACTATGTCGCCCTGCGCGCTGGCTTCAGGCGCGACAACGACCAGGCTGTTGCCAAGCAGCGTTGCACGCGAGGCGGTATCAATCGCTTTTTTCTCGACCGCGTAATCCATCCATTTCTGGTCGGCAGAGATAAACAGATCCGCAGGCGCGCCGGCTTCGATTTGCCGTGCCAGCGTGGATGAAGAGGCAAACGAGGAGACCACATCGACGTTTTTCTCTTTCTTATAGGCCTTCGCAATATCCTGCATTGCATTCGTTAACGATGCCGCGGCAAACACCGTAATTTTCCCTTCTTCTGCCAGCGCGTGCCCTGCGACGGAAAGTGTTAGCGTCGCTCCGGCAAACAAGCGTAACCATTGACGTGCCATCTGAAACTCCTGTAGTTGCGTTATGTATATGACAATATAACGATAAGATCAGGGTTTTCCCAGCGCGAATTGGTGGTAGCCAGAGGAGGATCAAAAGAGGGTGAAAAAAAGAAAAAACGAGTAAATGAAAACGCCCGGAAAACCGGGCGCCGGGAAATCAGTTGTTCTGCTGGCCGCGATCTTTGTGACCTGCGCCGGAGAAGATGTTAAACACTTCGCCCAGACCGTAAATCAGACCGAGGATGATGGCCATCACCACCGGGACCATGACAACGGCAAAAACCAGACTTTTCAATAGCTCTAACATGGTTGGCTCCAGAAAGTACGAATGCTTTATTGTAACCGCTTCAGCTGGAAAAACACGCCCCATTTGTGCGGTGGCTGGCCGATAACGGCGACAGATGCATCTTGCAAGATGCCCGCTATCGGTCACAATACTCTTTTTTGCCAGGATATCATTATGCAGGCTGAAATTCTTCTGACCCTCAAGCTACAGCAGCGCCTGTTTGCCGATCCGCGTCGTATCGCCCTGTTAAAACAGATCGATTCCACCGGTTCGATTAGCCAGGGCGCGAAAAACGCGGGCATTAGCTATAAAAGCGCATGGGACGCCATCAATGAGATGAACCAGCTCAGCGAACAGACGCTGGTGGACAGGGCTACCGGCGGTAAAGGCGGCGGCGGCGCCGTGCTGACCCGCTACGGACAGCGGCTGATCCAGCTGTACGATCTGCTGGCGCAAATTCAGCAAAAAGCTTTCGATGTGTTGAGCGACGACGATGCCCTGCCTCTCGACAGCCTGCTGGCCGCTATTTCGCGCTTCTCGCTGCAGACCAGCGCGCGTAACCAGTGGTTTGGTACTATCACCGGCCGCGACCACCAGCAGGTACAGCAGCATGTCGACGTGCTCCTTGCCGATCGTCAGACCCGCTTAAAAGTCGCTATCACCGCGCAGAGCGCAGAGCGCCTTGGCCTGGATGAGGGTCAGGAAGTGCTGGTGCTACTGAAGGCTCCCTGGGTGGGGATGACTCAGGATCCGGCGGTTGCCAAAGAGGCCGATAACCAACTCGCCGGGCGGATCAGCCATATCGAATACGGCCCGGAACAGTGTGAAGTGCTGATGGCGCTGCCTGATGGCCAGAGTTTGTGCGCCACCCTACCGCTGGAACAGACCCGAAAACTGGCAGAAGGTGCTGAGGCGATAGCATATTTTAATGCCGATCGAATCATTCTCGCCACGTTATGCTGACGGCATTGACATTGCGCGCGTGACGTCGTATCCCTGTGGCAAATCGCTGCAAAAAGTGGGATACACAATGTCATCATTGCAAATTTCGCAAGGCACGTTTCGCCTGAGCGACACAAAAACGTTAAAAATCGAGCACCTCACCGTTGGCGCTGGCGAGAGCTGGGCCTTCGTCGGCAGCAACGGCAGCGGGAAGTCGGCGCTGGCTCGCGCGCTGTCCGGTGAGCTCACCCTGCTGTCCGGCCAGTATGAAAACCGCTTTTCCCGGGTAACCCGCCTCTCCTTCGAACAGCTGCAGAAGCTGGTCAGCGATGAATGGCAACGCAACAATACGGACCTACTCAGCCCAGGCGAAGAGGACACCGGCCGCACGACGGAAGAGATTATTCAGGAAGAGTCCAAAGACGCCGCCCGCTGCGCGCGTCTGGCGGAGTTGTTTGGCATTACTTCTTTGCTCCAGCGCCGCTTTAAATACCTCTCCACCGGAGAAACGCGTAAAACGCTGCTCTGTCAGGCGCTGATGACGCAGCCGGACCTGTTGATTCTCGATGAGCCGTTTGACGGCCTGGACGTGGCTTCCCGCCAGCAGCTTGCCGGGCTGCTGGCGCGGTTGCACCTCGAAGGGCTCACGCTGGTCCTGGTACTCAACCGCTTCGACGAAATCCCGTCGTTTGTCCAGTTTGCCGGCGTGCTGGCCGATTGCACCTTGAGCGAAACCGGCGAAAAGCAGGCGCTGCTGCAACAGGCGCTGATTGCCCAGCTGGCGCACAGTGAAAAACTGGCTGGCATGAGCTTACCGGAACCAGACGCCCCCGCCGCCCGCCATGCTCTCGACGCCGGGGCCCCGCGCATTGTCCTGCGGGATGGCGTGGTGTCATACAACGACCGGCCGATCATCGAGCGCCTGAGCTGGACGGTTAACCCCGGTGAGCACTGGCAGATCGTCGGTCCCAACGGCGCCGGGAAATCGACCCTGCTCAGTCTGGTGACCGGCGACCATCCGCAGGGCTACAGCAACGACCTGACCCTCTTTGGCCGCCGCCGCGGCAGCGGTGAAACCATCTGGGACATCAAAAAGCATATTGGCTACGTCAGCAGCAGTCTGCATCTTGAGTACCGCGTCAGTACCACGGTTCGCAACGTGATCCTGTCGGGTTATTTCGACTCTATCGGTATTTATCAGGCCGTTTCTGATAAGCAGCGCAAGCTGGTGCAGAACTGGCTGGATATACTGGGAATCGACAAACGTACCGCCGATGCGCCGTTCCACAGTCTCTCCTGGGGACAACAACGGCTGGCGCTGATCGTCCGGGCGCTGGTGAAGCATCCGACGCTGTTGATTCTTGACGAGCCCCTGCAGGGACTGGATCCGCTTAACCGTCAGCTGGTACGGCGCTTCGTGGATGTTTTGATTAGCGAAGGTGCCACTCAGCTGCTGTTTGTCTCCCATCACGCCGAAGATGCGCCGGACTGCATTACCCATCGTCTGGAGTTTGTGCGCAGTGGAGACGGTTACACTTATCAGGTCGGTCCACTCACGGACTGAGCCAAAACAGGGGGCCATGCCCCCCTGTTTTTTTTCAGAGAAATAACCAGAAAAACAATCAACATGCTGTTTTTAAACACTAAAAAGTAAAAATATCGCATTGTGTCTTTTAGTGTAAGCGATTCCACCAATTTGGCCTGTGTCACACTTTCCACTTCTTTGATATGCTATCTTCATCACACACGATAAGCCTATTGGAGCGAATCATGAAAGTACTGGTTACAGGTGGTAGCGGTTACATTGGAAGTCATACCTGCGTTCAACTGCTGCTGCAGGGACATGAAGTGATTATTCTCGACAATCTCTGCAACAGTAAGCGCAGCGTATTGCCGGTCATTGAACGTCTCGGCGGGAAAACAGCCACCTTTGTCGAAGGCGATATTCGTAATGAAGCGCTGATGACGGAAATTCTGCACGATCACGCTATTGAAGCAGTGATCCACTTTGCCGGCCTGAAAGCCGTCGGCGAATCCGTCGCGAAGCCGCTGGAATACTACGACAATAACGTCACCGGTACACTTAAATTAGTTTCCGCCATGCGCGCCGCTGGCGTGAAGAACTTTATTTTTAGCTCCTCCGCGACCGTCTACGGCGATCAGCCGAAGATCCCTTATGTCGAAAGCTTCCCGACCGGTACGCCGCAGAGCCCGTATGGCAAAAGCAAGCTGATGGTCGAACAAATTCTGACCGACCTGCAAAAGGCCCAGCCGGACTGGAGCATTGCGCTGCTGCGTTACTTCAACCCGGTCGGCGCGCATCCGTCAGGCGACATGGGCGAAGATCCGCAGGGTATCCCGAACAACCTGATGCCTTATATCGCGCAGGTGGCCGTTGGTCGTCGCGAATCGCTGGCCGTTTTCGGCAATGATTATCCGACCCCTGACGGTACCGGCGTACGCGACTATATCCACGTCATGGACCTCGCCGACGGCCACGTTGCGGCGATGGAAAAACTGGCGGGCCGCGAAGGCGTACACATTTATAACCTCGGCGCAGGCGTCGGCAGCAGCGTCCTCGACGTGATCAATGCCTTCAGTAAAGCCTGCGGCAAACCTGTTAATTACCACTTCGCGCCGCGCCGCGATGGCGACCTCCCGGCCTACTGGGCGGATGCCGAAAAGGCCGACCGCGAGCTGAACTGGCGCGTTACGCGCGACCTTGACGAGATGGCGCAGGACACCTGGCACTGGCAGTCCCGTCATCCGCAGGGTTACCCAGACTAAGGAACCGTCATGAGCGTATTTAACCCCGTCGACCATCCGCATCGTCGTTATAACCCGTTAACCGGGCAGTGGATTCTGGTATCACCGCATCGCGCCAGGCGCCCCTGGCAAGGGGCGCAGGAAACGCCGGCAAAAGCAACCTTGCCGGCGCACGATCCGGATTGTTTTCTGTGTCCGGGTAACACCCGCGTCACCGGCGACACGAACCCGAATTACACCGGTACCTACGTGTTTACCAATGACTTTGCGGCATTGATGACCGACACGCCCGATGCCCCGAATAGCGACGATCCGCTGATGCGCTGTCAAAGCGCACGCGGCACCAGCCGGGTCATCTGCTTCTCGCCGGATCACAGCAAAACGCTGCCTGAGCTGAGCGTTGAAGCGCTGGAAGAGGTGGTTAATACGTGGCAGGAACAGACGGCTGAGCTGGGCCAAACCTATCCGTGGGTGCAGGTGTTTGAGAATAAAGGCGCGGCGATGGGCTGCTCCAACCCGCACCCGCACGGCCAGGTCTGGGCCAACAGCTTCCTGCCAAATGAGGCGGAACGCGAAGATCGTTTGCAAAAAGAGTATTTCGCCGCTCAGGGTTCGCCGATGCTGGTGGATTACGTTCAGCGCGAATTAGCCGACGGCAGCCGGACTGTCGTCGAAACAGAACATTGGCTGGCCGTCGTACCTTACTGGGCGGCCTGGCCTTTTGAGACGCTGCTGCTGCCGAAGGCACACATTCAGCGCCTCACCGATTTAACCGCAGCCCAGCGTAGCGATCTTGCGCTGGCGCTGAAAAAGCTGACCAGCCGTTACGACAACCTGTTCAAGTGCTCATTCCCTTATTCCATGGGCTGGCACGGGGCGCCGTTTAATAACGAAGAGAATAATCACTGGCAGCTACACGCTCACTTTTATCCGCCGCTGCTGCGCTCTGCGACGGTGCGTAAATTTATGGTCGGCTACGAAATGCTGGCTGAAACTCAGCGCGATTTGACGGCTGAACAAGCCGCCGAACGCCTGCGGGCAGTGAGCGACGTCCATTTTCGCGAATCCGGAGAATAACAATGAGTCTGAAAGAGAAAACCCAAACCCTGTTTGCTGAAAAGTTCGGCTACCCTGCGACCCACGTTATTCAGGCACCGGGCCGCGTCAATCTGATCGGCGAACATACCGACTACAACGACGGCTTCGTGCTGCCCTGCGCGATTGATTATCAGACGGTGATCAGCTGCGCGCCGCGCACGGACCGTATTGTCCGGGTGATTGCCGCCGATTATGACAATCAGAGCGACGAGTTCTCCCTTGATAAGCCGATTGTCAGCCACGAGACCCAACAGTGGTCAAACTACGTCCGCGGAGTGGTGAAACACCTGCAGAAGCGCAATAACCATTTTGGCGGCGCCGATCTGGTGATCAGCGGTAATGTGCCGCAGGGGGCGGGGTTAAGCTCTTCCGCTTCGCTGGAAGTGGCCGTCGGAACCGTGTTCCAGCAGCTGTATCATCTGCCGCTGGACGGGGCGCAAATTGCCCTCAACGGCCAGGAAGCGGAGAACCAGTTCGTCGGCTGCAACTGCGGCATCATGGACCAGCTTATCTCAGCGCTGGGTAAGAAAGATCACGCGCTGCTGCTTGACTGCCGCACATTAGGAACCAAGGCCGTCTCGATGCCGAAAGGCGTCGCGGTGGTGATCATCAACAGTAATTTTAAACGTACTCTGGTCGGTAGCGAATACAACACCCGTCGCGAACAGTGTGAGACCGGCGCGCGTTTCTTCCAGCAGCCTGCGCTGCGCGACGTCAAAATCGCCGAGTTCAATGCCGTTGCCCATGAGCTGGATCCGGTGGTTGCGAAACGCGTCCGCCATGTCCTGACCGAAAATGCGCGTACGCTCGAAGCCGCCACCGCGCTGGAAAAAGGCGACCTCAAGCGTATGGGTGAACTGATGGCGGAATCTCATGCCTCGATGCGCGATGATTTTGAAATTACCGTTCCGCAAATTGACACGCTGGTGGAGATCGTCAAAGCCACCATCGGCGATAAAGGCGGCGTACGCATGACCGGCGGCGGATTTGGCGGCTGCGTCGTGGCGCTGGTGCCGGAAGAGTGCGTTGATACCGTTAAGCAAGCCGTCGCGCAGCAGTATGAAGCGAAAACCAGCATCAAAGAGACTTTCTACGTGTGCAAACCGTCACAGGGGGCCGGCCAGTGCTAAACCAAACGACAGACCTGGCGCCGGACGGGCAGCCGTGGAATCTGATCACCCTGCGGAATAATGCCGGGATGCTGGTCACGCTGATGGACTGGGGCGCAACATTATTATCCGCCCGGGTACCGCTGGCCAACGGCGAAGTACGCGAAGCGCTGCTCGGCTGCGCTTCGCCGGAAAACTATACCCGCCAGGCGGCCTATCTCGGCGCCTCCGTGGGCCGCTATGCCAACCGTATCGCCAACAGCCGGTTTACTCTCGATGGCCAGACGATCCAACTGACCCCTTCTAACGAAGCCGGTCATCAGCTGCACGGCGGGCCAGACGGCTTTGACAAACGTCGCTGGCAGATCGTTAGCGCCGACGAACATCAGGCGCTGTTTGCCCTCGCTTCTGATGACGGCGACCAGGGTTTTCCCGGCAACCTGAAAGCCACGGCGCACTACCGTCTTACTGAAGATAACCGCATCGCTATTGAGTATCGTGCGACGGTTGACAGGCCCTGTCCGGTCAACCTGACCAACCACGTCTACTTCAACCTCGACGGTGGGCAGACGGACGTCCGCAACCACCAGCTGCAAATTTTCGCCGACAGCTACCTGCCGGTGGAGAGCGACGGTATTCCGGGCGGCCATTTGCAGGATGTCGCCCGGACCAGCTTCGATTTTCGCTCGCCGAAAACCGTAGCGGTCGATTTTCTTCGCGATGCCGATCAGCAGAAAGTCAAAGGGTATGATCATGCTTTCCTGCTACAGGCAAAAGGCGATGCCCGCAAGGCGGCGGCCCATGTCTGGTCTCAGGATGGTCAACTGCAGATGGCGGTGTATACCTCCGCCCCTGCCCTGCAGTTTTATTCTGGTAATTACCTGGGCGGTACGCCGTCGCGTACCGAACAGCCGTACGCCGACTGGCAAGGTCTGGCGCTGGAGAGTGAATTTCTGCCGGATTCACCCAATCACCCGGAATGGCCCCAGCCCGACTGCATATTGCGCCCGGGCGAGGAGTACGTCAGTCTGACGGAATATCAGTTTATTGCCCGATAAGTCCCCGCCCTCCTGATGGAGGGCTTTTTTTTCGCCATTTTGCTGCAAATTACGCCACTTACAGACAAAAATATAACCGCCGTTTTACAAGCATCTTACACTGAGCCACTATTTTCGCTATGGTTAGGGATAAGCATTGCCGTGGCTCAAATTGCGGCAATATAATGAGAATTGTTATCATTCAAACAAAGCTTGAGGAGTAAGTGTATGGCTGTAACTAAGCTGGTACTGGTCCGTCATGGCGAAAGCCAATGGAACAATGAAAACCGTTTCACCGGTTGGTACGACGTCGATCTGTCCGAGAAAGGCGTAGGTGAAGCAAAAGCGGCAGGTAAACTGCTGAAAGACGAAGGCTTCAGCTTCGATTTTGCTTATACCTCTGTGCTGAAACGTGCCATCCATACTCTGTGGAACGTCCTGGATGAACTGGATCAGGCCTGGCTGCCGGTTGAGAAATCCTGGAAACTGAACGAGCGTCACTACGGGGCATTGCAGGGTCTGAACAAAGCTGAAACCGCTGAGAAATACGGTGATGAGCAGGTTAAACAGTGGCGCCGTGGCTTTGCCATTACTCCGCCGGAGCTGACCAAAGACGACGAGCGCTACCCGGGCCACGATCCGCGTTATGCTAAACTGACCGATAAAGAGCTGCCGGTAACCGAAAGCCTGGCGCTGACCATCGAGCGCGTTGTGCCTTACTGGAACGAAACCATTCTGCCGCGTCTGAAAAGCGGTGAGCGCGTGATTATCGCCGCTCACGGCAACTCCCTGCGTGCGCTGGTGAAGTACCTGGACAATATGGGCGAAGACGAAATCCTTGAACTGAACATCCCGACCGGCGTACCGCTGGTTTATGAGTTCGATGAAAACTTCAAACCGATCAAACACTACTATCTGGGCAATGCGGATGAAATCGCTGCAAAAGCCGCCGCGGTAGCAAACCAGGGTAAAGCGAAATAATTTTCGCCAGCCATAAAAAAAGCGTGGATTCGTCCACGCTTTTTTATTGGCTCTGAATCCCGGCGTCGCGACGCTCTGCCGGGCCAGGCGGCGGATTAACCGCGACGGGCTTTTACCGCATCCGCCAGCTGACGCAGGATGGTATCGGTATCTTCCCAGCCGATGCAGGCATCGGTGATGCTTTTGCCATAGGCCAGCGGCACGCCGCTCTCCAGGCTCTGGCTACCTTCCACCAGATGGCTTTCAATCATCACGCCCATAATTGCCTGCTCGCCGCTGGCAATCTGCCGGCAAACATCGGCGCCTACTTCCATCTGTTTTTTAAACTGCTTGCTTGAGTTTGCGTGGCTGAAATCAATCATGATCTGCGCCGGCAGGCCCGCTTTCGCCAGCCCAACCTTCACTTCAGCAACGTGCTTCGCGCTGTAGTTCGGCTCTTTGCCACCGCGCAGAATGATATGACAGTCGCTGTTGCCGCTGGTATTCACAATCGCCGAATGGCCCCATTTGGTCACTGACAGGAAGCAGTGCGGCGCGCCGGCGGCGTTGATCGCGTCAATTGCCACTTTTATTGTCCCGTCGGTCCCGTTTTTAAAACCTACCGGGCAAGAGAGGCCAGATGAAAGCTCGCGATGCACCTGGGATTCCGTGGTGCGTGCGCCGATGGCGCCCCAGCTCATCAGGTCAGCGACGTACTGCGGGGTGATCATATCGAGGAATTCACCCGCCGCAGGCAGTCCGCTGTCGTTAATCTCCAGCAGCAGCTTACGCGCAATGCGCAGGCCGTCGTTGATGCGGAAGCTGTTATCCATATGCGGATCGTTGATTAACCCTTTCCAGCCAACGGTGGTACGCGGTTTTTCAAAGTAAACGCGCATCACCACTTCCAGCTCGCCCTTCAGCTCTTCACGCAGCGTCAGCAGGCGTTCAGCATACTCTTTCGCAGCGGCAGGATCGTGGATAGAACACGGGCCAATCACCACCAGCAGACGATCGTCGTTGCCTTTCAGGATCTGATGGATCGCTTTACGAGCGTGCGCCACGGTGTTAGCAGCATTTTCGGTCGCGGGGAACTTTTCCAGGAGGGCAACGGGAGGTAATAATTCGTTGATCTCTTTAATACGTAAATCGTCGTTCTGATAATTCATTTTCTTTCCAGCGTTGCCATACTTAATCAATTGTGTGCAATGCTTTCAATCTAACTCGCCGTCAGAAAAGTGTAAACAGAATTTTACAGTCACAAGGGTAATTCACTGATTAAACAGATAAAAACAATACAAACCATAACAATGGCGAAAAAAAGAGCCTTAATATCAGTTTTATACTCTGAAAAATTATCATATTTAAATATTATATATTGCATTGACGGGGAAATGATTCGACATTACTCCGTCTCCCCGTGCTTTCACCCTATTGTTGCCTCATTTGCGGCTTGTTGCAGACACATGCCGCCGTACCTTGCCCTATCGACATTGGCTGATGGAACAGACGCCTGATTGTGGTTAATCTGTAATAAGGTCAGAGACTAATTGATAAAATAATGACAGGATTCTGTAATGGCCCATGCTCACACTCCGTCAGAAACCACCGATCGCGGTAACGAAAAACGCCTGTTGCAGGCTTTCATCGTCACCGCCGGCTTTATGCTTGTTGAAGCCATCGGCGGTGTCGTTTCCGGCTCGCTGGCGCTGCTGGCTGATGCCGGTCACATGCTTACCGATTCAGCCGCTCTGTTATTTGCGCTACTCGCGGTCCGCTTCGCTAGCCGTCCACCCAATACCCGTCACACCTTCGGCTGGCTGCGTCTGACCACGCTGGCGGCCTTCGTCAACGCCATTGCGCTGGTTGTGATTACCATTCTGATTGTCTGGGAAGCGATTCAACGCTTTAACCATCCTCAGCCCGTTGCCGGCACCACAATGATGGTGATTGCCGTTGCCGGGCTTCTGGCGAACATACTGGCATTCTGGATCCTGCACCGCGGCAGTGAAGCAAGAAATCTTAATGTCCGCGCGGCCGCCTTACACGTACTGGGCGACTTGCTGGGTTCGGTCGGGGCGATCGTTGCCGCTCTCGTGATTCTCACCACCGGCTGGACGCCAATTGACCCGATTTTGTCGGTGCTGGTCTCATGTCTGGTACTGCGCAGCGCCTGGCGGCTGTTGCAGGAAAGTTTGAACGAACTGCTGGAAGGGGCGCCGCGGTCATTAGATGTCGAGGGGTTAAAGCGGGATTTACGCCGTTCGGTGGCGGAAGTCCGCGATGTGCATCACGTCCACGTCTGGCTGGTTGGTGAAAAAACGGTCATGACGTTGCATGTTCAGGTTGTCCCGCCGCACGATCACGATGCCTTGCTGAATCGTATCCAGGCCTTTTTGCAGCATAAATATAATATCGGGCATGTGACCGTGCAGATGGAGTACCAGCCCTGTAACGGCCCGGAATGCCATCTCAACATGACGCACGCCGGGCACGACCCTCATCACCACCATTAGCGAGAAAACGCGTGAGAACCTCGCTCACGCGCGCTGTTCATCCACATCCGACTGCCGTTAAGGGCAATAAAGGTCAAAAGCAGATATTCCAGCGACATCGCGTAGACGCCCTGAAGGGCAAAAATCACCACGCTGATGACGTTGATGATCACCCAAAGCAGCCAGTTTTCGACATATTTACGGGTCATCAAAATCATGGCGGCGATCGACAGCACCATCATGCAGGAGTCCCAGAACGGGAAGGCATCCGGCTGCAGTTCCGGCATCGTGACCTGCAGTCCCAGGCTCTGCATAAGCGTGACCGCGATCCGCGTCAGAAAGGCAAAGACCGGATTAATGAAGACCGTCATCAGCGCAATTGCCGCAATACAAGCCGTCAGCCAGCCCAGCGCCTTCGGTAATGGCAACCAGCGAATACGCAGTTCGGCTTCATGGCTGCTGGTTTGCCGGGACCAGGCGTACCAGCCATAAACGTTGGCGGCAAAGAAAAAGACCTGTAGCAGCAGGCTGGCATAAAGCTGAATCTGAAAGAAAATAATGGCAAACAAGGTGACGTTGACCAGCCCAAATGCATAGTTGCTGATCTTTTCCAGACTCGCCAGCCAGATACACAGCAGCCCGGCAAGCGTGCCGACCGCCTCGATCCATGATAAGTCGTATCCGCCGGCGCCGATGGGTATATGCACCAGGATATTCTGCGTACTAAAAAAATCCATATTTTCCCCGCACTGTATTGATTGCGTAATTAACCACTATCCCCGAAGTGTAGCCGCAAAATCCAGCATTCTGTTCAGCGGGACTAATGCGCCGGCGCGCAGCTGCGCATCGACCTTAATTTCGTGTTCGGGGCCACCGTTTTCCAGCCCCTCTGCAATCGCTTGCAGGCCGTTCATCGCCATCCACGGACAGTGGGCGCAGCTACGACAGGTTGCCCCTTCTCCCGCCGTCGGTGCTTCCAGCAGCTCTTTTCCCGGTACCGCCTGCTGCATTTTGTAGAAGATCCCGCGATCGGTGGCGACAATGAGCTGGCGCGCCGGAAGCGTTTTAGCCGCGGCAATCAGCTGGCTGGTAGACCCTACCGCATCCGCCATATCCACAATGGACTGCGGTGATTCAGGATGCACCAGAATGGCGGCATCGGGGTAGAGGGCTTTCATCCGCGTTAACGCCTGGGTTTTAAACTCATCGTGGACAATACAGGCGCCCTGCCAGCACAAAACATCTGCCCCGGTTTGCCGCTGCACGTACCGCCCTAAGTGACGGTCGGGCGCCCAGAGAACTTTTTCCCCGAGGCTGTCGAGATGTTCAATAAGTTCAACGGCAATACTGGAAGTCACAACCCAATCGGCACGCGCTTTAACCGCCGCTGAGGTGTTGGCATAAACGACGACGGTACGATCCGGGTGGGCATCGCAGAACGCGTTGAACTCCTCAATCGGGCAGCCGAGATCCAGAGAACACTCGGCATTCAGCGTTGGCATCAGGATGGTTTTTTCCGGGCTGAGAATTTTTGCCGTTTCCCCCATGAAGCGCACTCCGGCCACCAGCAACGTCGAGGCGGAATGGCGGGCGCCGAAACGAGCCATTTCCAGAGAATCAGCGATACAGCCGCCGGTCTCTTCAGCCAGCTGCTGAATTTCAGGGTCAGTATAGTAATGAGCAACCATCACCGCATCGCGCTCGCGCAGCAGACGTTTAATCTTTTCACGGTAAAAGTGTTTTTCATCGCGACTTAATGGCAATGGTTTCGGCGGGAAAGGATAAATCGCCGTTTCAGGGTCAAACATTACGCTCATCTTGCAATCTCGTTTTACTGGCTTAACTCAAATACCGTTAATATGCCTTCAGAGGGCATAGCGGCGGTCATGATGTTTTATATGCTAAACAAGATAGCGGATTGTACAGAAAATGTCGTGCGGAATTTATTGTCGTCTGAAGGCAAAAAAGGAGGATTAATATTTATGGAGGGAAAACAACAGATAGCAAAAAGGCGCCTTTTTACATTGGTGGGTCGTGCAGGATAACGCGCTTTGCTCGCCCTTCGGGCCGTCGCCGCCAGCGGCTCCGTTGTCTCGCCTTGCTCGACTCGAACCTGCCGCAGGTTCGAATCGTTAAATTCTGCGCATAGCAAAAAGGCGCCTTTAGGGCGCCTTTTTACATTGGTGGGTCGTGCAGGATTCGAACCTGCGACCAATTGATTAAAAGTCAACTGCTCTACCAACTGAGCTAACGACCCCTTTCGGGACTTAATACTTGCAATATTCAGGATGCCGGGTGGTGCAGGATGACTGGCTTTCGCTGGCCTTGTGGGCCGTTGCTACGTAACCTTATCCTTCACACTTAACATCAACTTCAATGTTAAAGTGGTGGGTCGTGCAGGATTCGAACCTGCGACCAATTGATTAAAAGTCAACTGCTCTACCAACTGAGCTAACGACCCGCTCGGGTACTACCTGAATTTTTAACTCGTCACCAATCTTAAACTGGTGGGTCGTGCAGGATGACTCGCTTTCGCTCGCCCTGTGGGCCGTTGCTACGCAACGTTATCCTTCACGTTCAACATCTGAGTTCGATGTTAAATTGGTGGGTCGTGCAGGATTCGAACCTGCGACCAATTGATTAAAAGTCAACTGCTCTACCAACTGAGCTAACGACCCGAGTGGTGGGTGATGACGGGATCGAACCGCCGACCCCCTCCTTGTAAGGGAGGTGCTCTCCCAGCTGAGCTAATCACCCGATACTACGCTGGATACTACATCTGACTAAAGTCAGCGGTGGTTCGTGGAGGAAGACTCGGCTTTGCCTCGCCCTGTGGGCCGTTGCTGACGCAACGTTATCCTTCACGTTTTACTACCGTTCCACCCTGGTAGTTAGTGGTGGGTCGTGCAGGATTCGAACCTGCGACCAATTGATTAAAAGTCAACTGCTCTACCAACTGAGCTAACGACCCACTTTTTTCGTCGCTTCAGGCTTGTTCGATATCCCGTGGCAACGGCGGCATATATTACTGATTTAAGAATTCAGCGCAACAAGTATTTCGATAAAAAACATCTGACTGCTTAGGATTCACGCGACAAGACCAGAAATAATGCGATTTCTGGTCATGCCATAATCACCCAAGGGCATTAAGACGTTTCTGAGCCTGTTTCGCGCCATCGGTGCCAGGGAATTTACTGACTACCTGTTGGTAAACAGCCTTCGCCTTCGCGGTATCACCTTTATCCTGCATAATCACGCCGACCTTAAACATGGCATCAGGCGCTTTCGGGGATTTAGGGTAATTCTTCACCACGGAAGCAAAATAGTAAGCGGCATCATCTTTTTTCCCCTTATTGTAATTCAACTGACCGAGCCAGTAGTTCGCGTTCGGCTGATAGGTTGAATCCGGGTACTTTTTGACGAAATTCTGAAATGCTGCCAGCGCGTCATCCTGGCGGGATGGATCCTTCACCAGCGCAATAGCCGCATTGTAGTCCGTATTTGCATCTCCGGTTGAAGCAGGAGCGCCGGTAGAGGCCGCTGGCGCCGCGGTAGCCGCCGCACCCTGATCGCCTGCCGAAGACGATGGCTGTGCACCTGCCGCCGCCCCACCGCTGCTCAGACCGTCGATCTGTAACAGAATTTGCTTCTGGCGTTCGACAACCTGATTGAGCTGATACTGGCTTTCCTGAATCTGGCCGCGCAGGGAGTCAATATCATTCTGGTTATCGGAGAGCTGTTGCTGAAGTTGGGTTAAAAGCTGACTGTGAGCGTTAGAAATACGCTCGAGTTGAGTGACCCGGTCTTCGACCGAGCCTGAGCCGACACTACTGATTGGCGCCTGAGCAAAAGCGGCCCAGGGGGCCGCTATGCCAACCAGTAACGACAGACTCAACAGATGATGTCTGAAGTTACTGCTCATGCAATTCTCTTAGTAAACCAGTACGGCGCGACGGTTTTTAGCGTAAGCCGCTTCGTCGTGACCCAGTACTGCAGGTTTTTCTTTACCGTAAGAAACGATGGAGATCTGGTCAGCAGAAACACCTTTGCCCTGCAGATACATCTTAACGGCGTTAGCACGACGCTCACCCAGAGCGATGTTGTATTCCGGCGTACCGCGTTCATCCGCGTGACCTTCAACAGTCACTTTATAGGATGGGTTGCTACGCAGGAAGTTAGCGTGCGCATCCAGCATTGCAGCGAAGTCAGAACGGATATCGTACTTGTCGAGATCGAAGTAAACGATGTTGTTCTGCTGCAGCTGCTGCATTTGCAGACGAGCTTGCTCTTCGGAAGACATGTTGCCACCGTTAGCGTTAGCATCCATACCAGTGCCGGCACCCAGCATGCCTTCACCGCTCTGGTCGTTGCTGGCGTTCTTGTTAGAAGAACACGCCGCGATTGCCATAACCGGCAGAGCGATCATCAGCCCTTTCAGCACTTTGTTCAGTTGCATTTCTTTGATTCCTTTAATAATCAATTATTTATTATCACAGATACGGAGACCAGGCAGGGAATTTTACCTGTCCATCAGTCGCCGGAAGACGCGCTTTGAAACGCCCATCTGTAGAAACCAGATTCAGCACGGATCCCATCCCCTGAGAAGAGCTGTAGATTACCATAGTGCCGTTAGGTGCCAGACTTGGCGTTTCATCCAGGAACGTTGACGACAGAACTTGTACGCCACCCGCTACCAGATCTTGTTTGGCAATGTGCTGCTGACCGTTGGCCGAGCTGACCATTACCATAAATTTACCGTCGCTGCTGACATCCGCATCCTGGTTCTGAGAACCTTCCCAGGAGATACGCTGCGGAGTACCGCCGCCGACGCTGACTTTATACACCTGCGGACGACCGGCCTGGTCGGAAGTAAAGGCCAGATTCTGACTATCCGGGAACCAGCTTGGTTCGGTGTTGTTGCTGCGACCATTGGTCACCTGGCGAATCTGACCCGAACCCAGATCCATCACATACAGGTTCAGGCTACCGGTTTTCGACAATGCGAATGCCAGTTTGCTGCCATCCGGCGAGAAGGCCGGAGCCCCGTTATGCTGCGGGAAGGAGGCTATCTGACGCACCGCGCCATTTGCCAGAGTCTGGACCACCAGCGCAGAACGACCGCTTTCGAAGGTCACATAAGCCAGTTTAGAACCATCCGGAGACCATGCCGGAGACATCAGCGGCTGCGGTGAACGGTGGACAACAAACTGGTTATAACCATCGTAGTCGGAGACGCGCAGCTCATACGGGAACTGGCCGCCGTTAGTCTGCACAACGTAGGCAATACGGGTACGGAAGGCGCCCTTAATAGAGGTCAGCTTCTCGAATACCGCATCGCTGGCGGTGTGAGCCGCATAGCGCAGGTACTGTTTAGTCACCTTATAAGAGTTCTGCGCCAGAATCGTCCCCGGAGCACCGCCGGTATCAACCAGCTGGTAAGCCACGTTGTACGATCCGTCAGGGTTCCCGGTCACCTGACCGACAACCACCGCATCAATACCCAGCGCAGACCATGCCGCAGGTTGAACCTCTTGTGCCGTCCCCGGTTGCTGAGGCAGACGCGAGCGATCCAGTGGGTTGAACTTACCGCTGTTACGCAGGTCAGCCGCAACGACACCGCCAATATCTTCAGGCGCGGCACCCGGCCCTGCCCACTGGAACGGTACAACACCGATCGGGCGCGCCGAGTCCACCCCCTGGGTGATCTCGATACGTACTTCTGCGTGCAGCACCGCCGCCCACAGCATTAAAAAACCAAACGCTACTCGTAATGCCTGCTTCATCATATCTCCCTTATCCGGACGGAAAGCCCACGATAATTTAGCAGAATGTTAACAAACTCAAATACACAAAACTACCAAAACCCGGCGTCAGCCCTGGATTGTGTTCCCCCGCTCGCGCCGGGAAGCACATCACTGCGGTTTGAAGTCCAGTGGTGCATTTTTGAACGTCTCATACACAGCCTGAGAAGGCGGTTTCGGGAACTTGCTCATCCGGCTGGTTGCCGCCAGCATCTGCTGACAGAAAGCAGGATCGCCTCCCTCCGACTTCACGCTCAATAACGTCCCGTCCTGAGCCAGGTTCACGCGTAACGTACATGTTTTACCTTTGTACGTGTCCCAGTCATAGAGATGCCCTTTAATCGCCGCCTGAACCTGCGAAATATAACTGGCAATCTCAGCCTGAGACGCGCCCCCCTGCCCCGGTTTACTTCCTTTAGCAGGAGATGAGCCTCCATTGCTACCGCTGGTGCTACCTTTAGGCGCATTCTTACCTGAACTCAGATCGCCGAGCAGGTCGTCTACGCCATCAGCATCTTTCGCTGCCGCGGCTTTTTTCGCTGCCGCGGCTTTCGCTGCGGCGGCCTTAGCTGCAGCAGCCTTGGCGGCTTTATCGGCTGCGGCTTTTTCCGCTGCTGCGGCTTTCGCTGCGGCAGCTTTTTCCGCTTTCTCCGCGGCGGCTTTCTCTGCTGCGGCGGCCTTTTCTGCTGCCGCTTTCTCAGAGGCGGCTTTTTGCGCCGCTGCTTTTTCTGCTGCTTTCTCAGCGGCTTTTTCCGCAGCAGCTTTCTCAGCCGCGGCCTGCTTAGCGGCTTCCTGCTGGGCTTTCTTCTCAGCCTGCTGCTGCGCTTTCTTCGCCGCATCGGCTTCGGCTTTCTTCTGGGCATCCGCCGCAGCTTTCGCCGCTTCGGCTTCTGCCTGTTTCTTCGCATCGGCTGCGGCTTTCGCTGCCGCAGCTTCCGCCGCTTTAGCCTGCGCGTCTGCCTTCGCTTTCGCGTCAGCAGCGGCTTTCGCTGCCGCTTCCTGTGCTTCTTTCGCCTGAGAATCCGCTTTGGCTTTCGCCGCTGCCGCCGCTTTCGCCGCCGCTTCTTCAGCCTGCTTCTGCTCTTCCTTCGCTTGCTTAGCCGCTTCCTGCGCCTGCAGACGATCCTGCTCAAGCTGCTTCAGACGCTCCTGCTCAGCGGCCTGCTTTTCACGCAGTTCTTCAGCCTGCTGCTGAGCCTGCTTTTCGCGCTGCTCGGCGGCACGGCGTGAGCTGGCCTGCTGCTGCTGCTGGCGGTTGTAATTATTCACCACCGCCCCAGGATCAACCATCACCGCATCAATGGAAGAACCTCCGCCGCCGCCGGCTGAGGCATCCAGATGCTCGTCGAACGAACTCCAGATCAGCAGCGCGATCAGAATGATGTGCAGCGCGACTGAAACTATGATCGCTCGTTTAAGCTTGTCGTTTTGTTCGGTTGCCTTTGACACTATCGGTTCCCAAAAACTGTTCGCCTGTCCCCGCTACTCTCGCCGGCCACGAGTCTGTTATTCTCGCAGCCAGCGGTCCGGCGGGCGCACATATCCGAAGCGATTAAATAGGCTTGGTCATTAAGCCAACCGATTTAACCCCTGCGCTATGCAACAGGTTAAGCGCTTTAATAATTTCATCGTAAGGTACGTCTTTCGCACCGCCGATCAGGAACACCGTTTTCTCGTTCGCTTCGAGTCGGCGTTTCGCTTCGGCAATAACCTGCTCTGGCGGCAGCTGCGACAGCGTTTCCGGACCCACTTTTACGCTGTACTGCCCGACGCCGGAAACTTCAACAATCACCGGCGGCTCATCATTACTTTTGACCGCTTGTGATTCCGTCGCATCCGGCAGGTCGACCTCTACGCTCTGCGTAATGATCGGCGCGGTCGCCATAAAGATCAGCAACAGCACCAACAAGACATCCAGCAGCGGAACGATGTTGATCTCGGACTTCAGTTCGCGACGTCCGCGTCCACGTGCTCTGGCCATGGCTTACCCCTTATTGCTTTCGCTGCTGGTAAACGCCTGACGGTGCAGAATCGCGGTGAACTCTTCCATAAAGTTGTCATAGTTCAGTTCAAGTTTGTTCACACGCTGGTTCAAACGGTTGTAGGCCATAACCGCCGGAATTGCCGCAAACAGACCGATTGCCGTGGCGATCAGCGCTTCTGCGATACCCGGTGCAACCATCTGCAGAGTCGCCTGTTTCACCGCACCAAGTGCGATAAAGGCATGCATGATCCCCCAGACGGTACCGAACAGGCCGATGTACGGGCTGATGGACCCCACGGTTCCGAGGAACGGAATGTGCGTCTCCAGCGTCTCGATCTCACGGTTCATCGAGATGCGCATGGCGCGCGACGCCCCTTCAACCACCGCTTCTGGCGCATGGCTGTTTGCGCGATGCAGACGAGCAAACTCTTTGAAACCGCTGTAGAAAATTTGTTCCGACCCCACCAGGTTATCGCGACGCCCCTGGCTCTCCTGATACAGGCGAGAAAGCTCAATACCCGACCAGAACTTGTCTTCAAAGGCTTCCGCCTCGCGGCTTGCCGTGTTGAGGATGCGCGTTCTCTGAATAATAATGGCCCAGGAAGCGATAGAAAAACCAATCAAAATCAACATGATAAGTTTAACCAGAAGGCTCGCCTTCAGGAACAAATCAAGGATATTCATGTCAGTCACTGCTTAAACTCCGCGACAATAGACTTGGGAAGCGCACGAGGCTTCATTAAGAGTGGATCAACGCACACAATGAGAACCTCAGCTTCGTTCAAAACTGTATTCTCTGCGTTGACGATTCGCTGCGTGAAAACCAAAGAGGTACCTCTCATCGAGGTGATTTCCGTCTGGATTTCGAGCATGTCGTCGAGTCTGGCGGGCGCAAAATATTCCAGCGTCATTTTGCGAACCACGAAGGCAACTCGTTCAGCCAGCAAAACCTGCTGACTGAAGTGATGGTGGCGCAGCATCTCTGTGCGTGCTCTTTCATAAAAAGCGACGTAACTGGCGTGGTAAACCACACCACCGGCATCGGTATCTTCATAGTAGACACGAACCGGCCATCGAAACAGCGTTGTATTCACTTTACATCCCGGTAATGCAAAAAAAGATTAGTGCTTTCAAACTTCGCTACTATACGCGCGGGGAACGTGGTTTGGAATGGGGGAAAGTAAACAGCGAGTAAATTTTTATGGGCTTATGCAAGCCCATGAGGTTAACAGAGTTCTCTTATTCTCTTCTCTTTCAAAAGAAGAAAAAAAACAGCCCCGTGATGAGTACAATATCAGCGATAAGTGGACAAAAAATCCCTTGCCAGTGAATGGCATGCGGACGGAAGCCCACGCCGTGGATAACCCCGGCGCACACGGCCCACATCAGCAGGAAGCCGTGCCAGATCTCCAGCTCACTGGTCTTTGCCGCAAAGCGCGACGGATCCCAGAAAATGCAGCCCGCCAGCAGCAGTGCCATCAATAGGGAAAGCGCCCTTAACGGGCGCTTATCCATTATCGCGTAAAGGGTCGCGATAATTTTACTCATCAGTGTTCTTCTTTACCTGCTTTGGTGCTTTCCACGTGCTCAAGCGCTAACGCGGTGATAACCCCAAAGGCACAGGCAAGAAGCGTTCCCAAAATCCATGCGAAATACCACATATCTAGCTCCTTACCTTAATACAACGAGTGGGTGTTCTTTTCGATGTCTTCGCGGGTAATGCGACCGAACATCTTCCAGTAACACCAGGTGGTGTAACCCAGAATAATCGGCACGAAGACAATCGCCACGTAGGTCATCAGGTTCAGCGTTCTTTGGCTGGAGGTTGAATCCCACATGGTCAGACTAACGTTCATCATCGTGCTGGACGGCATGATGAACGGGAACATCGCAATCCCGGCGGTCAGAATGATGCAGGCCAGCGTCAGAGAAGAGAAGATAAACGCCAGAGCGCCCTTCTCCATCCGCGAGGTCAGGATAGTCAGCAGCGGCAATACCACGCCCAGTGCCGGGATAGCCCACAGCGAAGGCATATTATTGAAGTTCACCAACCATGCACCAGCCTGACGAGTCACTTCTTTGGTCAGCGGGTTAGATGGCGCAGAGTGGTCGATAGCCGAGGTGACCACATAACCGTCGATCCCGTATACCACCCAGACACCGGCCAGCAGGAAGCAAACCAGCGTCACCAGTGCCGCAACCTGAGAGGTCGTGCGGGCACGCAGGTGCAACTCACCAACGGTACGCATCTGCAGGTAGGTAGCCCCCTGCGTCAGAATCATCGCCACGCTAACAATACCGGCCAGCAGACCAAACGGGTTGAGCAGCTGGAAGAAATTACCGGTGTAGTACAGGCGCATATATTCATCCATATGGAACGGTACGCCCTGCAGCAGGTTCCCGAACGCCACGCCAATCACCAGCGGCGGAACGAAGCTACCGATGAAGATGCCCCAGTCCCACATGTTGCGCCAGCGGGTATCTTCAATCTTCGAGCGGTAGTCAAAACCCACCGGACGGAAGAACAAAGCGGCCAGCACCAGAATCATCGCCACATAGAAGCCGGAGAACGCGGCGGCATAGACCGTCGGCCAGGCAGCAAACAGTGCGCCGCCGGCGGTGATCAGCCACACCTGGTTTCCGTCCCAGTGCGGAGCGATGGAGTTAATCATGATTCGACGCTCGGTGTCATTACGACCGAGGAAACGGGTGAGCATGCCCACCCCCATGTCGAAGCCATCGGTGACGGCGAAACCAATCAGCAGAACACCGATCAGTAGCCACCAGATAAAACGCAATACTTCATAATCGATCATTTGACGACTCCTGTCTTAGCGTGCCGGCTGAGTAGTCGTGGAAGACTGCTCGTAGTGGTAGCGACCGGTTTTCAGGCTGCTTGGTCCACGGCGTGCGAATTTGAACATCAGATACAGCTCCGCGACCAGGAACAGGGTGTACAGACCGCAAATCAGCAGCATCGAGAAGATCAGGTCACCGGCGGTCAGGGACGAGTTCGCTACCGCGGTAGGCAGTACCTCACCTATCGCCCACGGCTGACGACCATATTCCGCGACGAACCAACCGGACTCGATAGCGATCCACGGCAGAGGAATTGCGTACAGCGCAATGCGCAGCAGCCATTTCTTCTCGCCAATTTGGTTACGGATAACGGTCCAGAACGACGCCGCGATGATACCGAGCATCAGGATGCCGCAGGCCACCATAATACGGAACGCAAAGTACAGCGGCGCAACGCGAGGAATAGAGTCTTTCGTCGCCATAGCAATCTGCGCTTCCGTCGCGTCAGAGACGTTCGGGGTATAGCGTTTCAGCAGCAGACCGTAGCCCAAATCTTTCTTCACGCTGTTGAATTCATCGCGTACAGCCTGATCGGTTGAGCCTGCGCGTAGCTCTTCCAGCAGGGTGTAAGCTTTCATCCCGTTACGAATACGCGCTTCGTGCTGTGCCAGCAGGTCTTTCAGACCAATAACCGGCGTATCCACGGAACGAGTGGCAATAATGCCCAACGCATAAGGAATCTGGATTGCGAAGTGGTTGGTTTGCGCATCCTGGTCCGGAATACCAAACAGGGTAAAGGCAGCCGGAGCTGGCTGTGTTTCCCATTCGGCTTCGATGGCCGCAAGTTTAGTTTTCTGCACGTCACCCATTTCGTAACCGGATTCATCACCGAGCACGATAACGGAGAGAATCGCCGCCATACCGAAGCTGGCAGCAATGGCAAAGGAGCGTTTAGCGAAAGCGAAGTCGCGACCGCGCAGCATATAGTAGGAGCTGATACCCAGGACGAACATTGCGCCGCAGACGTAGCCGGATGCGACGGTATGGACAAATTTCACCTGCGCAACCGGGTTCAGAACCAGCTCGGAGAAACTGACCATCTCCATACGCATGGTTTCAAAGTTGAAATCCGAGGCGATCGGGTTTTGCATCCAGCCGTTCGCCACGAGGATCCACAATGCAGACAAGTTGGAACCCAGTGCCACCAGCCAGGTCACCGCCATGTGCTGAACTTTGCCCAGACGATCCCAACCGAAGAAGAACAGACCTACAAAGGTAGATTCGAGGAAGAAGGCCATCAGACCTTCAATGGCCAGAGGCGCACCGAAGATATCGCCCACGTAGTGAGAATAATAAGACCAGTTTGTCCCGAACTGGAACTCCATGGTCAACCCGGTTGCTACACCCAGCGCAAAGTTGATACCAAACAACTTGCCCCAGAACTTGGTCATATCTTTATAAATCTGTTTGCCGGAAAGGACGTAAACCGTTTCCATGATGGCCAGCAGGAACGCCATACCGAGCGTCAGTGGCACAAAAAGGAAGTGGTACATCGCGGTCAAGGCAAACTGTAAGCGCGACAGTTCGACTATATCTAACATCATGACTCCTTGCTCATCGCATGAAGACTCCGAGAATGAACCCTGCACACCGGGTTCATACGCATGCCCCAATACAAAATAACTTGCATCCCGCTTCGTTACCGTTTCGTCGCCAGATGAAACAGCTCCTCGCAAAGGTTACAAATACGTTAACGAAAAACCCAATTGATTCCCCAATATATTACGCCGCAATAACCTTACAATAAACAGGATTTTATTGAATCAGTTTTACATTTACGACGGTGATCAATATATAGCGAAAATGCCTGATTTAGGCCAATTTGATTGGCGACAATTTAACGTTTTTTTGTGGTTTTTTCCAAGCTTTAAGTATTGATATAAATCAATTTTTCCCGCTCATGTTAATTATGTATCCCAACAAAGAATAATGGTGAAGGTAATGTTAAATATATGTTTAAAGCATACCAATAATGGTTACTAAAAAGAGAGATATGAGAAGTATAGGTAATATGATTTAACTTTAAGTCGTATCGTATGAAAAAAAATAGCGATCTGATTAATGTTAGACGCTTCACAGTATTTTTTCCTGATAGACAGCATCAATTAAATCATCATTTTTATCTTTTCATTTTCAGGTAAGAAATAGCAGTGAGAATCATTCCCTCTTCTGCCGAAAAATAGCGGGTTATTATTTTAAAAAAAGGTGTTAAATCAATACAATAGAAGTGGTTTTTCCGGATAACTGCGATCTGCCACGGCAAAAGTGCGCCGCGGGGACCGTTGAAACTGCGGCAAAGAGAGGCATAAAAAAGGCCACCTGACGGTGGCCAACCATGTCGAAATCGGACATTTAACTGCTCAGCTTGAGCAGAGAGGGTTTACTTAATGATTGATTTCAGCGCTTCGCCGATATCCGCCAGGCTACGAACGGTCTTCACGCCCGCCGCTTCCAGCGCAGCAAATTTCTCATCAGCCGTGCCTTTACCGCCTGCGATAATGGCGCCCGCGTGGCCCATACGCTTGCCTTTCGGCGCGGTCACACCGGCGATGTAACCGACAACCGGCTTGGTGACGTGATCTTTGATGTAAGCAGCCGCTTCTTCTTCCGCGCTACCGCCGATCTCACCGATCATCACGATCGCTTCGGTCTGCGGGTCTTCCTGGAACAGCTTCAGGATATCGATGAAGTTAGAACCCGGGATCGGGTCGCCGCCGATACCAACGCAGGTAGACTGGCCGAAACCGTAATCGGTGGTCTGCTTAACCGCTTCATAGGTCAGCGTGCCGGAACGGGAAACGATCCCCACTTTACCCGGCTGATGAATGTGACCCGGCATGATGCCGATTTTGCATGCGCCTGGGGTGATAACGCCCGGGCAGTTAGGGCCGATCATGCGTACGCCGGCTTCATCCAGCTTCACTTTCACCGTCAGCATATCCAGCGTCGGGATACCTTCGGTGATGGTGATGATCAGCTTAATGCCCGCATCAATAGCTTCCAGAATGGAGTCTTTGCAGAACGGGGCCGGAACGTAGATAACGGTCGCGGTTGCGCCGGTTGCTTCAACGGCTTCGCGCACGGTGTTAAACACCGGCAGACCCAGGTGAGTGGTGCCGCCTTTGCCTGGCGTAACGCCGCCGACCATTTGAGTGCCGTAAGCAATGGCTTGTTCAGAGTGGAAAGTCCCCTGGCTACCGGTGAAGCCCTGGCAGATAACCTTGGTGTTTTTATCAATTAAAATGGACATTATTTCCCCTCCACTGCGGCAACAACCTGCTGTGCTGCGTCCGTCAGACTTTTCGCTGCAATAATATTCAGGCCGCTGTCAGCCAGTTTCTTCGCGCCCAGTTCGGCGTTGTTCCCTTCCAGACGTACGACAACCGGTACGTTTACGCCAACTTCTGCTACCGCGCCGATGATGCCGTCAGCGATCAGGTCGCAACGCACGATACCGCCGAAGATGTTAACCAATACGGCTTTAACATTGCTGTCGGAAAGAATGATTTTGAACGCTTCAGTCACGCGCTCTTTGGTTGCGCCGCCGCCAACGTCGAGGAAGTTAGCCGGTTCGCCGCCGTGCAGTTTAACGATGTCCATGGTGCCCATTGCCAGGCCCGCACCGTTAACCATACAACCGATGTTGCCGTCCAGCGCAACGTAGTTCAGTTCCCACTGTGCAGCCTGCGCTTCACGCGGGTCTTCCTGAGACTGGTCGCGCATTTCACGCAGATCCGGCTGGCGGAACAGCGCATTGCCATCGGCGCCCAGTTTGCCGTCGAGGCAGATCAGGTCGCCCTGCTTAGTGATAACCAGCGGGTTAATTTCGATCAGCGCCAGGTCGCGCTCCAGGAAGATAGTCGCCAGACCCATAAAGATTTTGGTGAACTGCTGAACCTGCTTACCTTCCAGACCCAGTTTGAACGCCAGCTCGCGTCCCTGGTAAGGCATCGGGCCTGCCAGCGGATCGATCGCAATTTTGTGGATCAGGTGCGGGGTTTCTTCCGCCACTTTTTCGATTTCCACGCCGCCTTCGGTGGAGGCCATGAACACTACGCGACGGGAGCTACGGTCAACAACCGCACCCAGATACAGCTCTTTGGCGATATCTGTCGCTGCTTCAACCAGAATCTGGTTAACCGGCTGGCCGTTGGCGTCTGTCTGGTAGGTCACAAGGCGTTTGCCCAGCCAGTGCTCAGCAAATGCGCGAATGTCTTCTTTACTGTTAACTACTTTCACACCGCCCGCTTTACCGCGGCCACCAGCGTGAACCTGACATTTCACTACCCACGGACCCGCGCCGATTTTTGATGCGGCTTCTTCTGCTTCGCGCGGAGTAGTACAGGCATAACCCACCGGCGCCGGTAAACCATAGCGGGCAAACAGTTGTTTTGCCTGATATTCATGTAAGTTCATGTGTTCAGTCCATCCTTCAGGGAATAATTATCTTTAAACCTGTAGGCCTGATAAGACGCGCTAGCGTCGCCATCAGGCATCTCATCAACGCCGGATGGCGGCGTAAACGCCTTATCCGGCCTACGGTAGGTAATACTCTTGCTGACTACACGTCCAGCAGCAGACGAGTCGGGTCTTCCAGCAGCTCTTTGATAGCAACCAGGAAGCCTACCGATTCACGTCCATCGATCAGACGGTGGTCGTAAGAGAGCGCCAGGTACATCATTGGCAGAATTTCTACCTTGCCATTGACCGCCATCGGGCGATCTTTAATGGCATGCATACCCAGAATGGCGCTCTGCGGTGGGTTGATGATTGGCGTGGACATCAGAGAGCCGAATACGCCGCCGTTGGTAATGGTGAAGTTACCGCCGGTCAGGTCATCTACGGTCAGCTTGCCGTCACGGCCTTTCACTGCCAGCTCTTTAATATTCTTTTCGATATCCGCCATGCCCAGCAGGTCAACATCACGCAGAACCGGAGTCACCAGACCGCGCGGCGTAGAGACCGCCATGCTGACGTCGAAGTAGTTGTGATACACCACATCATCGCCATCGATAGAGGCGTTCACTTCCGGATAGCGTTTCAGCGCTTCAACCACGGCTTTCACGTAGAAGGACATAAAGCCCAGACGGATACCGTGACGTTTTTCGAAGGCATCGCCGTACTGCTTACGCAGATCCATAATCGGCTTCATGTTGACTTCGTTGAAGGTCGTCAGCATGGCGGTGGAGTTCTTCGCTTCCAGCAGACGCTCGGCAACGCGTTTGCGCAGGCGGGTCATCGGAACGCGTTTTTCAGAACGGTGGCCCAGTTGCGCAACCGGTGCTGCCGCAGCGGCAGGCGCTTTGGCTTCGGTTTTAGCCGGTGCCGCCGCCAGATGTTTCTCAACATCTTCACGGGTCAGGCGGCCGCCGACGCCGGTGCCTTTAATGGCTGCGGCATCGAGGTTGTGTTCAGCCAGCAGACGGCGAATCGCCGGGCTGAGGGCATCATTGCTCTGCTCTTCCAGAGAGGCCTGCTGACGCTGAGCCGGGGTGGACTCTTTAGCGTCGGCTTTCGCCGCGGACTCTTTACCCGCGCTGTTGCCTTCACGCAGGCGACCGAGGATCTGGCGAGAAAGTACGGTTGCACCTTCGTCTTCCAGCACTGCATCCAGAATGCCGTCCGCTGAAGCCGGTACTTCCAGTACCACTTTGTCAGTTTCGATTTCCACCAGCACTTCATCACGCTGGACGCTATCGCCCGGTTTTTTATGCCAGGTCGCAACCGTCGCGTCAGCTACGGACTCAGGCAGATCGGGAACCAGAATATCTACGCTACTCATTATGTATCCTTTAATTAATCGACGTTCAGCGCGTCATTGACCAGATCTTGTTGCTGTTTCTGGTGAACGGACATATACCCTACCGCCGGAGAGGCGGAGGCCGGGCGGCCTGCGTAACGCAGAGAGGCCCCAAACGGAATCACTTCGCGGAAGTGATGCTGGCTGCAGTACCACGCGCCCTGGTTGAGCGGTTCTTCCTGGCACCAGACAAAATCATGCACGTGAGCGTAAGGCTTCAGCGCTTCCTGTACCGCCTGATGCGGGAACGGATAGAGCTGCTCTATACGCACGATAGCGACATCTTTTTGGTCGTTCTTACGGCGTTGTTCCAGCAGATCGTAATAAACCTTACCAGAGCACAGGACAACACGCTTCACCGCTTTCGGGTCGAGGTCATCGATTTCACCGATGGCCGGCAGGAAGGTGCCGTTCGCCAGTTCGTCCAGGCTGGAGACCGCCAGCGGATGGCGCAGCAGAGATTTCGGCGACATCACCACCAGCGGACGACGCATACCGCGCAGCGCCTGACGACGCAGCATGTGGTAAACCTGAGCCGGAGTCGATGGCACACAAACCTGCATATTCTGTTCAGCACACAGCTGCAGATAGCGTTCCAGACGCGCGGAGGAGTGCTCCGGGCCCTGGCCTTCGTAGCCGTGCGGCAGCAGCATGACCAGGCCACACATCCGGCCCCACTTCTGCTCGCCGGAGCTGATGAACTGATCGATCACCACCTGAGCGCCGTTAGCAAAGTCACCAAACTGCGCTTCCCAGATAGTCAGGGTGCGCGGTTCCGCAGTGGCGTAGCCGTATTCGAACGCCAGCACCGCTTCTTCAGAAAGCACGGAGTCCCAGACTTTGAAATGCTCCTGGCCGTTATGCACATGCTGCAGCGGCGTGTAGGTCGAACCGTTCACCTGGTTATGAATCACGGAATGGCGGTGGAAGAACGTACCGCGACCGGAGTCTTCACCGGACAGGCGAATCGGAATCCCTTCATCAACCAGCGTGGCGTAAGCCAGGTTTTCCGCCGCACCCCAGTCGAACAGCTTCTCGCCGGCGGCCATCGCCTGGCGATCGCCATAAATCTTCGCCACGCGAGACTGCATTTCAATGCTGTCCGGCACGGTGCTGATGCGTTTAGCCAGCTCCTGCAGACGTTTCATCTCGACTTTACTCGGGTAGCTCTCATCCCACTCGTGGTTGAGGTACGGTGACCAGGTAAAGGAGTGCAGGTTCATCGGACGCCATTCCTCAACCACGCATTCGCCGGCATCCAGCGCATCACGATAGAGGTTAACCAGTTCGGTCGCATCTTCCAGGGTCGACACTTTGTCCTGCTCAAGTTTGTCGGCGTAGATTTTGCGCGGGGTCGGATGTTTTTTGATTTTCTGATACATCAGCGGCTGCGTTGCGCTCGGCTCGTCGGCTTCGTTATGGCCGTGACGGCGGTAGCACACCAGGTCGATGAAGACATCGCGTTTGAAGGTATTACGGAAATCCAGCGCCAGGCGGGTAACGAAAGCAACGGCTTCCGGATCGTCCGCGTTCACGTGGAAGATCGGCGCCTGAACCATTTTACCGATATCGGTGCAGTATGGCGTGGAGCGCGCATCCAGCGGGTTCGAGGTAGTGAAGCCCACCTGGTTGTTGATAACGATACGTACGGTTCCGCCCACTTCGTAGCCACGCGCCTTGGACATGTTCAGGGTTTCCTGAACCACGCCCTGACCCGTCACTGCGGCGTCGCCGTGGATAGTAATCGGCAGCACTTTATTGCTGCTCGGCTCGTCGAGACGATCGAGACGCGCGCGAACCGACCCGATAACCACCGGGCTGACGATTTCGAGGTGTGACGGGTTAAACGCCAGCGCCAGGTGCACCAGGCCGCCTTCGGTTTCCATGTCAGAAGAGAAGCCCATGTGGTACTTCACGTCACCGGTGCCGAGGTGTTCTTTATGCTTGCCCGCGAACTCGTCGAACAGGTCCTGCGGTTTTTTGCCCAGAACGTTAACCAGCACGTTCAGACGACCGCGGTGCGCCATGCCGAGCACCACTTCACGGGTGCCGCTTTTGCCAGCGTGACGGATCATCTCTTTGAGCATCGGGATCAGCGCATCGCCGCCTTCCAGCGAGAAGCGTTTGGCGCCCGGGAATTTCGCGCCGAGGTAACGTTCCAGGCCTTCGGCTGCTGTCAGCTCGGTCAGGAAACGTTTCTTCTCGTCAGCGGTAAAGCTGGCTTTCCCTGCTACCGACTCAATACGCTGCTGAATCCAGCGTTTCTCTTCGGTAGAGGTGATGTGCATGTATTCCGCGCCGATAGCGCCGCAGTAGGTTTGTTTGAGCGCGGCAATCAGCTCGCCCAGTTTCATCGTATCTTTGCCGATAGCAAATGAACCTACGTTATAGCTTTCCTGGAAATCGGCCTCGGTCAGATCGTGGTATGCAGGATCGAGATCCGCCACTCTCTCTTGCTTCCACAGTCCCAGCGGATCGAGATTCGCATGCTGGTGACCACGGAAGCGATATGCGTTGATGAGCTGCAGGACTTTAACCTGCTTCACATTGGTATCAGGGTCGGAAATCGAAGAAGTGTAACGTGAGGCATCCTTCGCCAGTCGACGGAAATAATCACGCGTTTTCGAATGAAATTGATCCGGTTTGACTCCGGTGCCAGGTAACTGCTGGAACATAGAACGCCAGTTGGCGTCAACAGAGTCAGGATCGGTTAAGAAGTCTTCATAGAGCTGTTCTATCCAGCTCTGGTTCGAACCAGAGAGGTAAGAAGAGTCCAGCCAGGCTTTCATTGCGCCGTTCTGCATCGTGATCCCTTAAGCATTTATATGCTTATTTCGCCGTAGAAACTACCACGCACAGCAATTGTACGTGCCGGGGTTCACTTGTTGCGGACGAGTTGTGGCTTCTGCATCCGCGAAGGAACCTTTAAAAACTGCCATTAATCTTCGGCGTTCAGGCTGCGGTTGCGTTAGCTGCCTTCACTTACCCCGATCACATAGTTCACTATGCTCCCTGGGATGCGTTCAGTTGCCGCCTTACCTCGCTCTGAACGCCTTGATTACTGGTACATATTTGGCGGTTTTTAAAGATTTCCTGCCATCCCCTTCATACTTCAAGTTACATGTGCGTTGGCTTTCCTCACTCACCCCAGTCACTTACTTGAGTAAGCTCCTGGGGATTCGCGGCGTCGCCGCCTTCCTGTAACTCGAATTATTTAGGGTATTCATTTCCCGGCGGCACAAACGCTGCCGGGGCTACTGCTTCGGGTAGCCCGGATAAGCGATAGCGCCATCCGGGACAGACCGGGTTACTTACGCACTGCGCTGCAGCAGCATCGACTTAATATGGCCGATGGCGCGCGTCGGGTTAAGCCCTTTCGGACATACACTGACGCAGTTCATGATGCTGTGACAGCGGAATACGCTGAAAGCATCGCTTAACCCTTCCAGACGGCTGTCGGTTTCGGTATCGCGGCTGTCAATCAGGAAACGATACGCAGCCAGCAGACCTGCCGGGCCGATAAACTTGTCCGGATTCCACCAGAACGACGGACAAGAGGTTGAACAACATGCGCAAAGAATACACTCGTACAGACCATCGAGTTTTTCGCGCTGCTCTGGCTTCTGCAGATGCTCGCGAGCCGGAGGATTTTGCCCATTATTCAACAAGTAAGGCTTAATCTTCTCATATTGTGCATAGAATTGCCCCATGTCTACAACCAAATCGCGGATAACCGGCAAACCGGGCAGCGGACGGATGACAATTTTCTTACCCGGCTGATTCAGCGCGGAGATCGGCGTGATACACGCCAGACCGTTCTTACCGTTCATGTTCAGACCGTCGGAGCCACAGACCCCTTCACGGCAGGAACGACGAAATGAGAGCGACGGGTCTTTTTCTTTCAGCTGCATCAGGGCATCCAGCAGCATCATGTCACGACCTTCTTCCGCTTCGAGGGTGTAATCCTGCATGCGCGGAGCATCGTCAACGTCCGGGTTATAACGATAAATTGAAAACTCTAGTTTCATTTTCCTGTCTCCGCATTAATAAGTACGAATCTTCGGCGGGAATGCCGGACGCAGTTTCGGTTCCATATTGACGCTACGACGCGTCATGGATTCCGACTCTGGCAGATACAGGGAATGGCACAGCCAGTTTTCGTCATCACGATCCGGGAAGTCGAAGCGGCTATGCGCGCCGCGGCTTTCGGTACGGAAGTTTGCAGAAACCGCGGTGGCATAGGCAGTTTCCATCAGGTTATCCAGCTCCAGGCACTCAACGCGCTGGGTGTTGAACTCGCTGGAGGTGTCATCCAGGCGCGCATTTTTCAGACGCTCGCGGATCGCTTTCAGCTGCTCAAGCCCTTTGGCCATCGCATCGCCTTCGCGGAATACCGAGAAGTTATGCTGCATACACTCTTGCAGCGCTTTGCGGATTTCCACCGGATCTTCGCCGTTACGGTTACCGTTCCAGCGGTTCAGACGTTCAAGGGACGCGTCGATTTCGGCTTCGGTCGCGTCAAGCAGATCGCCCTGCTCGGCAATCGACTCCTGCAGATGCAGACCGACCGCACGACCGAACACCACCAGGTCAAGGAGGGAGTTGCCGCCCAGACGGTTCGCGCCGTGGACCGATACGCAGGCAATTTCGCCGACGGCGAACAGGCCAGGAATCACCACGTCTTCGCCCTGCTCGTTCACGGTCAGCGCCTGACCGGTCACTTTGGTCGGAATACCGCCCATCATGTAGTGGCAGGTTGGGATAACCGGAATCGGCTCTTTCACCGGGTCGACGTGGGCGAAGGTACGTGAAAGCTCCAGGATGCCCGGCAGACGGGATTCCAGAACCTCTTTCCCCAGGTGGTCCAGTTTCAGCTTCGCATGCGGGCCCCACGGGCCGTCACAGCCTCGACCTTCACGGATTTCGATCATGATGGAACGCGCCACCACGTCACGACCCGCCAGGTCTTTCGCATTCGGGGCATAACGCTCCATAAAGCGCTCGCCGTGTTTGTTCAGCAGATAACCGCCTTCGCCGCGGCAGCCTTCTGTCACCAGAACCCCCGCACCGGCGATACCGGTCGGGTGGAACTGCCACATTTCCATATCCTGCACCGGCACGCCGGCGCGAATCGCCATCCCGACGCCGTCACCGGTGTTGATGTGGGCGTTAGTTGTGGACTGGTAGATACGGCCTGCGCCGCCGGTTGCCAGCACGGTCGCACGGGCTTTGAAGTAAACCACTTCACCGGTCTCGATACACAGCGCGGTACAACCTACCACCGCGCCATCGGCGTTTTTCACCAGATCCAGCGCATACCACTCGGAGAAAATGGTGGTGTGGTTTTTCAGGTTCTGCTGATAAAGGGTATGCAGCAGCGCGTGACCGGTACGGTCAGCCGCCGCAGCGGTACGTGCCGCCTGTTCGCCGCCGAAGTTTTTCGACTGGCCGCCAAACGGACGCTGATAAATGGTGCCATTCTCCAGGCGGGAGAACGGCAGCCCCATATGGTCAAGCTCCAGAATCGCTTCCGGGCCGGTCTTACACATATATTCGATGGCGTCCTGGTCACCGATATAATCGGAGCCTTTCACCGTGTCATACATATGCCATTCCCAGTTATCTTCATGGGTATTACCGAGCGCCACGGTGATGCCACCCTGCGCGGAAACGGTATGGGAACGGGTAGGGAACACTTTAGAGAGCAGCGCACAGGTCTGGCCGCTCTGGGAAATTTGCAGCGCCGCGCGCATACCTGCGCCACCGGCTCCAATCACAACTGCATCAAATTCTCTGACAGGCAATTTCATCACACACCCCACACCACAACAAATCCATAAAGAACGTAAGCCACCAGCGCAACAACGATAACCAGTTGCAGAATTAAGCGTACAGCCAGCGGTTTAACGTAGTCCGTCAACACCTGCCACATCCCGATCCAGGCGTGAATCAGAATGGACACGAGGGCTAACAGGGTGAAGACTTTAGTGAATGCGGAGGAGAAAAAGCCCGTCCAGACTTCCCAGGAAATTTCACCGGTGGTGGCAAAAAAGCCGACCATGTAGATGATGTAAAGGGTCAGAACGATGGCGGTAGCACGAACCAGAATGAAGTCATGTACGCCGTTGCGTCCCAGTGCTGAGGCGTTGCTTACCATACGAGGACTCCTGCGAGAAGTGAAAGCACGACAGTAATAACAAAAGAAATCTTAGCGGAGCGTGTCCCTACTTCGAGGGTTTCTTCCAGGTAGCCAAAATCCATCAACAGGTGGCGGATACCGACAACGGCGTGGTACGCCAGCGCGGTCAGGATGCCCCACATGATGAACTTCACAAAGAAGCTATCCATGATGGAAGACGCAACGAGGAAACCTTCTGGAGAGGAAAGGCTGGTGCCCAGCAACCAAAGCAGAATCCCGACCGCCACGAAGGTGATCACACCGGAAACGCGATGGAGAATGGACGCTATCGCTGTGATTGGGAACCGGATCGTTTGCAGATCCAGATTGACAGGTCTTTGTTTTTTCACATTTCTTACCATGAATAACGCCCACATGCTGTTCTTATTGTTTCCTTCCTCCGGTCTGCTTGCGGGTCAGACAGCGTCCTTTCTATAACCTGTGGTCATGATAAAACCCCTTTTCAAGAGCTAAAACGTGACCAGACAACGCTGGGTGGCTCGGGATTGCAGGGTGTTCCGGAGACCTGGCGGCAGTATAGGCCGTTCACAAAATCATTACAATTAACCTACATATAGTTTGTCGGGTTTTGTCCGGAACAGTGATCGATGTCACGATAACAACATTATTTTAAATTTTAATCACCTGATTTGACAAATATTAAACATTCTTGTTACAACCATTACCAGATAAATGCAATAATGCTCAAAAGTTATGGGGTCACTCTTTCACCTGAGAATAAGTTATGCAACAGTGTGATGGTATTGACCGATGTAATCAGGACAGTTATTAGTGGTATACAGATTTTTAAATTCGGACTGCTAAAACGCTGATTTGCTGCTGTTTCGTCGTAGGCTGAAGACGTACCATCAAGCGCCTTTGCTCTGTACCCTGCAATTTCCGCTGACGCAGAGCTGTGTGCAACATAACAAACTGGTAACGTAGTCAGGCACGGGCCGAAGGCAAATCCACACCCGGCAGTCTTACGCAATAAAGGCGCTAAGGAGACCATAAATGTCTGATGCTAAAGCAAAAATCACCCTAGGCGGTGATACTGCTATTGAACTGGATGTGCTAAAGGGCACGCTCGGTCAGGATGTTATTGATATTCGTAGTCTTGGATCAAAAGGCGTATTCACCTTTGACCCTGGTTTCACTTCCACCGCATCATGTGAATCTAAAATCACCTTTATCGATGGTGATGAAGGTATCCTGCTCCACCGTGGTTTCCCGATCGATCAGTTAGCGACCGAGTCCAACTACCTCGAAGTGTGTTACATCCTGCTGAACGGTGAAAAGCCGAACCAGGAACAGTACAACGAATTCAAGACCATCGTTACCCGCCACACCATGATCCACGAGCAGATTACCCGTCTGTTCCACGCGTTTCGCCGTGACTCTCACCCGATGGCGGTGATGTGCGGTATCACCGGCGCGCTGGCCGCGTTCTATCACGACTCCCTGGATGTCAACAATCCGCGCCACCGTGAAATCGCCGCCTATCGCCTGCTGTCCAAAATGCCGACAATGGCAGCAATGTGTTACAAATATTCAATCGGCCAGCCTTTCGTTTATCCGCGCAACGACCTCTCTTACGCGGGCAACTTCCTGAATATGATGTTCTCCACGCCGTGTGAAACCTACGAGGTTAACCCGGTACTGGAACGCGCCATGGACCGTATCCTGATCCTGCACGCTGACCACGAACAGAACGCATCCACCTCCACCGTCCGTACCGCAGGTTCTTCTGGCGCGAACCCGTTCGCCTGTATCGCTGCGGGCATCGCCTCCCTGTGGGGACCGGCGCACGGTGGCGCGAACGAAGCAGCGCTGAAGATGCTGGAAGAGATCAGTTCCGTTGAGCACATTCCGGAATTTGTCCGTCGCGCGAAAGACAAAAACGACTCTTTCCGTCTGATGGGCTTCGGCCACCGCGTGTACAAAAACTACGACCCGCGCGCCACCGTAATGCGTGAAACCTGCCATGAAGTGCTGAAAGAACTGGGCACCAAAGACGATCTGCTGGAAGTGGCCATGGAACTTGAGCACATCGCGCTCAACGACCCGTACTTCATCGAGAAGAAACTCTACCCGAACGTCGATTTCTACTCCGGTATCATTCTGAAAGCGATGGGTATTCCGTCCTCCATGTTTACCGTTATCTTCGCGATGGCGCGTACCGTAGGCTGGATTGCTCACTGGAACGAAATGCACAGCGACGGCATGAAAATCGCGCGTCCGCGTCAGCTGTATACCGGCTACGAAAAACGCGACTTCAAATCCGACGTGGCCAAAGGCTAAGTTCGATCCTGAAGACAAAAAACGCGTCTGCGAACGTCATGCTGGCCACTTAAGGTGGCCAGCTTTTTTTTGTTTATCGTGGACCAGGGCGATGCCGGTAAACGGTGGTTGGCGCGAAAGTAATTTTCGTACTTCGGGGCATGTGTTCTGTGGAATATTCCGTTCACGTGAGGTTCCGCACGCGACTGTTTCCTGCGCGACAGGTGAACGGGCGGGAACGCAGGCGCACATCCAGGACTGACCGCCATGACGGTGGTCAGAGGATCGGTCGAGACAGGGACGTCGAGTCCGGCCCGGTCCGCCAGATGAAGCCGGAGTGGAGCATACCGCGTAGCGGCCGTTTTCAGCGCAATGCCGGGGGTCATGGGGGGCGAGCGAAACGCCCCCCATGCCGTTCACCCGCAGCGGGTGTAAGAAAAGTGGCGGATTCACCGTGAACGGAACATGCCACAAAAGTGAACGATATACTCCACGGAACCCACGCGATAGACCCCTTTCGCACAAACCAGCGTAAAAACAATATCCCTGGCTTAACAGCGAACGACGGGACAGAAACTCCTGCAAAGATGTTGAAAACCTGACAGCGTCGCATAAAAAATCGGCAACCTCATTGGGATAACTGACTCTTACACCACTGCCGGATTGGTCAACCGACCCGTAAACGCCCGGCACGAAAGACGGGCACGATAGCTTAAAAAGCGAACAACGTATCGCTAATGCTGGCACCCCGGACACCAGTAAAACGGTCGCGACGCGAGCATCGTTTTCTCGATAATCCCGCCGCAGCGCTCGCAGATTTCGCCATCACGATGGAAAACGTTAAAGCGGAACAGCGCGCCATGATGTTTATTCTCATCCACCGCCCCGCGGGTGCGATACGACAGGCGCGGAATATCCAGCAGCGCATGGGCCAGGGCGTCGAGCTGCTTATCATCGAGCGCCGATGCGTTATGCCGCCCGCTCAACCCGACCTGCCAGAGAATCTCCACCCGTAAATAGTTTCCCAGTCCGGCCAGAAACGCCTGATCCAGCAACAAAGCGGAAAACTGCCGTCGGCGGAATCTGGCCGACAGCAGGCGAGCTTTGACCGATTCCGCGGTCAGCGTCATATCCAGCACATCGGGTCCAACCCGCAATAAAAACGGATGGGTAGCCAGCTGCTCCGGCGTCAGAATAGCGATATCCGACGCGCTATAGAGCAAAATCGCCTTCTCCGCCGTCTGCAGCCTGACCCGCAGCACGCGGTTGCTGACCGGCTGTTCGCCCGCCTCCACCACGCGCCAGACGCCGTACAGCTGATTATGACTGTAGAGCGTCAACCCGCCGGAGAAATGCGTCAACAGCGCTTTGCCGCGGGTTTCTATGTGGGTTACCCGCTGGCCCACCAGCGGAGCCTGATACACCTGTAGCTGCGGAAAAGCGAACCAGACATCGGTAAGAGGTTCGCCTTTGACCGCCGCCTCCAGGCTATCCGCCGCGCGGCGGATCTCCGGACCTTCCGGCATAATAGCGTCCTTCTGTTAGTGCGTCGCACCGCCGACAATTTTCACATCTCCCTCCTGGCGCAGGGAGACGGCAATCGCCGTCTCCAGCGCCGCACGGACCGTTTGTACCGCCATACTCGCCTCACCCGGATGGGCGGCCGCCTGCTCCGGGAGGTACGGAATATGGATAAAGCCGCCTTTTGCCCCGCTTCGCCCGTTTAATGCATGCAGCAGACCATACATCACATGGTTGCAGACGAATGTCCCCGCCGTTTGCGACACCGATGCCGGTATGCCCTGCTCGCGCAGCGCCGCGACAATTGCTTTCACCGGCAGGCTGCTGAACCAGGCCGCCGGACCGTCGGCCACTACCGGCACGTCAACCGGCTGCTGGCCTTTATTATCGGCAATACGCGCATCATCGACGTTTATCGCGACACGTTCGACGGTAATATCGACACGACCACCCGCCTGCCCGACCGCTATCGTTAACACCGGTTGATGCTCATCCAGCGCCGCATACAGCGCCGTCAGAGCCTCACCAAATACACAGGGCAGCTGTCGCGCGACCACACGCTCACCGGCCACCATCGCGCCATCAAGCTGCTTCACCACTTCCCATGAAGGGTTCACCGCCTCACCGCCAAAGGGTTCAAACCCGGTGATTAATACGCCCGCCATCTTTCCTCCTTACAGGAACATCAGGAAATAGAGTAGAAATACGTTGACGATCAGCAGCAGTACGCCGGTCGGAATCTGAGCCTTAATCACCGCATTTTTATCCGGCAGTTCCAGCAGCGCCGCCGGCACGATGTTGAAGTTTGCCGCCATCGGCGTCATCAGGGTGCCGCAGTAGCCGGAGAACATACCGATCGCCGCCATCACCGCCGGATTACCGCCGTGCTGAAGCACCAGAATCGGAATACCAATCCCCGCCGTGACAATCGGGAAGGCGGCAAACGCATTGCCCATGACCATCGTCAGCAGCGCCATGCCGATGGTGTAGACCGCCACAGCGACAAAGCGGCTGTCCACCGCCAGATAATGCTCGGTGAGCCAGGCAATACTGCTACCCACTCCGGCAGTGGTAAACAGCAGCCCCAGCACCGCCAGGATCTGCGGCAAAATAAACGCCCAGCCTACCGAATCCAGCAGACGACGCGCCTCCTGCAGCGGCTGCGCGACCTTTTCCCGGGTCATGCGAATCGCCATCATCAGGCCGATCAGCGTCCCGGCGGTCATCGAAAACAGCGTAATCAGCGTGGCATGATTACCCGGGCCAAACACCCGGACTTGCCACGATGGCAGGTTATTAAACAGCAGCACCCCGATCACCGTGACAACCGGAATAGCCAGCGCCGGATAAAACAGCCGGTTACCCAGGCGGGTCGCGCTGGCGGTTCGCTCTTCCTCGGTGCGCTGGTGATAGCTACCCAGCCTGACACCGCCAAAACCGGCGATCAGCGCCAGCGCCACGACGGCAACGCCGACGGCAATATTGACCGAGCGCTTGTCGTCTACCAGCTGATAAGTCCAGTCGCCAAGCAGGAACAGCAGACCATACAGCCCCCAGAACAGGCCGGTGGTCAGGCGACGAGGGTTGCTTTTGTCGCGCCATGACATGACCGCGACCACCAGCAGAACGACACCCGCCAGCCAGTAGAGCCAGGTTTGTTGAAAATTCATGCGACACCGCCTTTCGCCTGTGCGGCGGCGTGCAGTTTATCCAGCTCGCGCTGCAGGTGACGATCGAGTCGCCACAGACGCGCGGAATGGATCGCGAAGGCGCAAATCGCCGTCGGGATCCCCCACAGGGCAATATGCAGCGGTTCGGTCTGGATCCCACCGGACTCCAGCATAAAGTTGTGCATAAAGATGATGGCGCCGAAGGCGACGAAAATGTCTTCGCCAAAGAACAGGCCGACGTTGTCCGTCGCCGCCGACATCGCGCGTAAGCGATAGCGAATGCTGCCGGGAAGCGGACCTAACGTTTTTTCCGCCGCCCCTTCCGCCATCGGCGCCAGCAGCGGACGCACCATTTGCGGATGGCCCCCCAGGCTGGTTAACCCCAGCGCAGCCGTCGCTTCGCGCACGAACAGGTAGACGATCAGCAGACGTCCGGCGGTGGCGCTGTGGATCTTCGCGATCCACGCCTGGGCGCGCTCTTTCAGGCCATGCCGTTCAAGTAGCCCAATGACCGCCAGCGGCAGCAAGAGAATAAATGGCAGGTTGCGGGTGTTAAGAAACCCCTCCCCCAGCTTTTCCAGAATGGTGGCGATGGGCATTTGCGCCGCCACGCCGGTAACAATTCCAGAGATAATGACCACTAAAACCGGATTAAAACGCAAAACAAATCCGACCACAATCACGGCAATGCCGATCAGCGGCCAGAGAGATATCGCTTCTCCCATGATAACGTCCTGTTAGTTGTGAGTGTTGTTGTGAGTGCTGTAATGCCTTAATAATTATTGTTTTATTCTTCTGTTTCCGCGCTGACCTGAATATTGCGTCCGGCAAAAGCCGCACGCAAACGGCGCGCAAAATCCAGCGCATGTTCACCGTCACCGTGAAGACACACGGTGTCAGCGATAACATGCGCCCATTCACCGGTGAGACTGCGTACCCGATTATGCTGCACCATTTCCAGGGTCTGCGCCAACGCCTGCTCTTCGCTGTCGATAAGTGCCCCGGGCTGTGAACGCGGCACCAGGCTACCGTCAGCCAGGTACCCGCGATCGGCAAAGACCTCCTGCCGCGTGACCAACTTGTAATGTTGTCCGGCGCGAATTAATTCGCTGCCGGCCAGCCCGACCAGGATCAGCGCAGGATCGAAATCTCGCACAGCCCGGGCAATCGCATCGGCCAGCGGCGCCTCTTTTGCCGCCTGGTTGTAGAGCATACCGTGCGGCTTCACGTGCTTCAGTTCGCCGCCTTCCGCGCGCACGATCGCCGCCAGCGCGCCAATCTGATACAGCATCTGGGCATAGACCGTCTCCGGCGGCAGCTGCATTGCGGTGCGGCCAAAGTTTTCCCGATCGGGAAAGCTGGGATGCGCCCCGACGGCCACGCCGTTTTTCAACGCCTCGCGCACGCATTTATGCATCAGTAACGCATCGCCGGCATGAAAACCGCAGGCGATATTGGCGGAGGAGACCAGCTGTAACAACGCGCTATCGCTCGCACAGCCTTCCCCCAGATCGGCATTTAAATCAATGATCATCGCTCAGTCTCCATGCCAGTTGTTCCAGATAGCGCTGCTGATCCGCACGTGCTTTCAACGCCTCTTCCAGCGTGCACGGAACAAAATGAATCGGCTGGCCTAGCGGAATTTGCGCCAGCTGGTACATATCAGCGTCGATAATGCAGGCGATTCGCGGATAGCCGCCGGTGGTCTGCGCATCGTTCATCAAGACAATCGGCTGACCGTTATGCGGAACCTGTACCACCCCCGGCAGCAGGCCGTGCGAAAACATTTCGCGATGGGTGGTGCGCGTAAGCGGTTGGCCCTGCAGACGATATCCCATCCGGTTGCTCTGGGCGCTAAGCTGCCAGGGGGAACGCCAGAACGCCCCTTGCGAGGCCCGATCAAATTCATGGTACTCCGGCCCCGGTAACGCGCGGATGCGATTGCCGATCGGCAGTGACTTAACGCCCCGCGACGTACTGAATCGTCGGGACGCTTTTCCCAGCTTCAGCCGATCGCCATCCTGCAGGCGTCGCCCTTCAAGGCCGCCAATGCCGACTTTTAGATCGGTACAGCGCGAACCGAGCACCTCCGGAACGTCAATGCCCCCGGCTACCGCCAGATAGCTGCGGATCCCATACTGCGGGGTTTTAAGCACCAGATGCTGTCCGGCCTTCGCCGCCATTCGCCAGCCGACCCATACCGGCTCGCCGTCCAGCATTGCTTCACAGGCGGCACCGGTCAGCGCAAACCAGCAGTCACGTTCAAACTGAATATCCACCTGGCCGAGCGTAATCTCCAGCGCGGCAGCATTTCCCGCGTTGCCGACCAGCAGGTTAGCAATCACCAGCGAGGGTTTATCCAGCGCACCGCAGAGACTGATCCCCGACTGTCGCTGTCCTTCACGTCCGCCATCCTGTACCGAAGAGTACATTCCGGCGCGGATCATCTTCAACATACCCCCTCCTTTTGCGGCACAAAGCGGACTCGATCGCCGGAACGCAGCAGCACGGGCTCCTGACGCAATGGATCAAAGAGCGCCAGCGGCGTACGGCCCAGCAGCTGCCATCCACCCGGAGTCGCCAGCGGATACACGCCGGTTTGCGCGCCGCCGATGCCGACAGAGCCGGCGGGGACCCGCAGACGCGGTTCCGCATGTCGCGGCATCGCTAAACGCTCCGGCAGTCCGCCGAGATAAGGAAATCCCGGCTGGAAACCAAGAAACCACACCACGTACTCGACGGAGGCGTGCAATTCGACAACCTGCTGTTCAGTCAACCCGCTGTGAAGCGCCACATTCGCCAGGTCGGGGCCGTCTTCGCCGCCGTAGATAACCGGAATGGTCATCAGCCGCGACTGTGGCTCAAGCGCCTCGCTCTCCTCCCACCAGCGCTGCAACTGCTCAATCGCATCCCATGCCATCTCCTGCGGATGGCGCAGGACCACGGTAATATTGTTCATCCCCGGTATCGCATCCAGGACCTCTTCGTGATCCGCCAGTCTCTGAGCCAGGCGCCAGATACGCTTTTGACTTTCCAGCGTGACCGGGGGTTCGAGCTCCAGAACCACGGCGGTTTCGCCTAACATGTAACAACGCGCTCGCTGCACTTTTCTTTCTCTCTCATCAGGCCGGGTTGGGAATATCAATAAAGGTCACATCCAGATCGGTATTTTCCGTCAGCCATTCGCTCAACGCGCGAATACCGCCGCGTTCGGTGGCATGGTGTCCGGCAGCATAAAAATGCAGGGACTGCTCGCGCGCGGAGTGGACAGTTTGCTCCGAGACTTCACCGGTAATAAACGCATCGACGCCAAAGCGAGCGGCGCTGTCAATAAAGCTCTGGCCGCCGCCGGTACACCAGGCGACACGGGACACTTTATCTGGCCCGGTATCACCGCACCACAGCGGCTTGCGCCCCAGGCGCGCCTCAATCCACGAAGCCAGCTCCAGCCCGGAAACCGGCATCGACAGCTCTCCCCACGGGACCAGCGGCTCAATTTCCCCCATGACGGTGATCCCCAGCAGCTGCGCCAGCTGGACGTTATTCCCCAGCTCCGGGTGGGCATCCAGCGGCAGATGCCAGCCATAGAGGTTGATATCATTTGCCAGCAGCGTCTTCAGGCGCTGGCGCTTAATGCCGCGAATCACCGGCGATTCACCTTTCCAGAAATAACCATGATGGACGATCACCGCATCTGCCTGCAGACGCACGGCCTCGTCCAACAGCGCCTGGCTGGCGGTGACGCCGGTGACAATTTTTTGCACCGTCTCACGCCCTTCCACCTGAAGGCCATTTGGCGCGTAGTCGCTGAATGTCGCGCTATTGAGCTTTTCGTTAATCAGTTGTTCCAGTTCGCTATTTTTCATTGCCGCTCCATCAGGTCATCATTTTGTGCACAGGCATAACATAGCGGTATCCGCGTAGATCGTCGATAGCCTCTGCGTGAGAGACGCTCGTTTGACTTTTAGCTTAATCCCGCAATTTGTCTACCCACCCCGTGATGCATTCGTGTATATTTATGCATTATAAAAGCATATTAAATAACCAGAAAGCCTTTAAGGCCATGAATAACACTGCTAAACCGCTATTCATGCAGAAAGATCGACTTTCGTTTTACGGCAGGAACCAGGCGTTACATGAACAGACAATCATCGCAACCGCGCGCAATCTATTACGTCGTCGCGCTGCAAATTTGGGAATACTTCAGTTTTTACGGGATGCGGGCGCTGCTGATTTTGTATCTCACCAATCAGCTTAAGTACGACGATAGCCACGCCTACGCCCTCTTCAGCGCATACTGCTCTCTGGTCTACGTCACGCCGATTCTCGGCGGTTTCCTGGCCGATAAGCTCCTCGGCAACCGAATGGCGGTGATGCTCGGCGCGTTGTTGATGGCCATTGGCCATTTGGTGTTGGGTGCCAGCGAAATTGCGCCAACCTTCCTCTATCTGTCGCTCGCCATCATCGTCTGCGGCTACGGATTGTTTAAATCCAACGTCAGCTGCCTGTTGGGAGAGCTGTACGAACCCACCGATCCACGCCGCGATGGCGGCTTCTCGCTGATGTATGCGGCGGGGAATATCGGCTCGATCGTCGCCCCCATCGCCTGCGGATATGTGCAGGAAGAGTACAGCTGGGCCATGGGCTTCGCCCTCGCCGCCGTCGGGATGATTGCCGGACTGGTGATTTTCCTCTGCGGCAGTCGCCATTTCCGTCACACCTCGGGCGTCAATCGCCAGGCGCTCTGCGCGCGCCGCTTTATGCTGCCCAACTGGGGCTGGCTGCTGGTTCTGCTGATCGTGGCCCCGCTGCTGATCACCGTACTGTTCTGGCAGGAGTGGTCGGTCTATGCGCTGATCGTGGCGACGATTGTCGGCCTGGTGGTACTGGCCAGAATTTATCGGCGGGCAGAGACGGCCAAACAGCGTCGAGACCTGCGACTCATTATCGTCCTGACCGGATTCAGCCTGCTGTTCTGGGCTTTCGCTCAGCAGGGCGGCAGCTCCATCAGCCTGTATATCGACCGCTTCGTGAACCGGCATATCATGAGTTATGAGGTCCCGACCGCGATGTTCCAGTCGGTGAACGCCTTTGCGGTCATGCTCTGCGGAATGGTGCTGGCCTGGCTGGTGAAAGAGAATATCAACGGCAACCGTACCGTGCGGATCTGGGGTAAATTTGCGCTGGGTCTGGGGCTGATGAGCGCCGGCTTCTGCATTCTGACTCTGAGCGCACGCTGGTCGGCCGCCTACGGACAATCGTCGATGCCGCTGATGGTACTGGGCCTCGCGGTAATGGGCTTTGCCGAACTGTTTATCGACCCGGTGGCGATGTCGCAAATCACCCGTATCGAAATCCCCGGCGTGACCGGCGTGCTGACCGGCATCTATATGCTGCTCTCCGGCGCCATCGCCAACTATCTGGCCGGCGTGATTGCCGACCAGACAGCACAGGGTGCGTTCGATGAAGCCGGTGCGACCAGCTACGCCATTGATGCCTATATCAACGTGTTCAGCCAAATCACCTGGGGGGCTTTAGCCTGTGTCGGCCTGGTGCTGATAATCTGGCTGTATCACGCCCTGCGGGTCAGGACCCGCGCCCTGGCCGTGGAGTAAGGCTTTTACTGGCGGCCTCCCAGGCCGCCAACGTCTCCAGTCGCGCCTGCTTGTGATCGACCAGCGGACGCGGATAGTTCAGGCTCACCCTCTGTTTATCGGCCCAGATCCACGGCTGATGCAGCGCGTTATCAGGGACATCGGCCAGCTCTGGCAGCCACTGCCGAATAAATGCCCCGGCCTTATCGAACTTCTCTCCCTGGGTGGTCGGATTAAATATACGAAAATAAGGGGCGGCGTCGGTGCCTGTCGACGCTGCCCACTGCCACCCGCCGTTATTCGCCGCCAGGTCGCCATCAATCAGCTGGTTGATAAAATAGCGCTCGCCCGCGCGCCAGTCGATACGCAGGTCCTTGACCAGAAAACTGGCGGCAATCATCCGCAGCCGGTTATGCATCCAGCCCGTGGCATTGAGCTGGCGCATCGCGGCATCGACGATCGGAAAACCCGTTTTCCCGGCTTGCCACGCCTCTAATCCTTGCACATCGTCACGCCATGTCACGTTATCGGTCCAGGCAATGAACGGGCGACCTTTGCATAAGTCCGGGTAGAACACCATCAAATGTCGGTAAAACTCCCGCCAGATCAGTTCGTTTAGCCAGACGGAGCCTGCTTCACCGTCGAGCGCCGCCGGCTGCTCAGCCAGCAGTCGATGCAGGCACTGGCGCGGGGAAAGAACGCCTACGGCCAGACATGGCGACAGCCGGCTGGTGCCTTCCGTGGCGGGGAAATCACGCTGCTGGTCATAATCGGCGGCTTTTTGCTGGCAGAAACGGCGCAGTCGGGCGATAGCCGTTTTCTCATCGTCGGCAAAAAGGTGGGGATCAAAAGCCTCCTGCGGATAGCGGATCTCCGGCAGCGGCGCTGGCGTCAGGGGGCCGTGACCACGTACCGTCGGTGCGGCCACGCACTCCGGCAGCGCCTCGCGCAACCGACGGAGAAAGGCATTTTTAAAGGGCGTAAACACCTTATACATTTCGTGATTCCCGGTCAGCACGCTGCCTGGGGACAGTAAAAGCGCATCGTCAAACCCGTGACATACCACGCCGCTCAGCCGCTTTTCCACCGCCGCATCGCGCTGACGCTCGTTGATTTCGTACTGGTAGTTATAAAACAGGTGGCTGACCTGCTGCTGCGCGCAATAGTCAGCCAGCAGCTGGACGCTGGCCGAAAAATCCGCCGCCTCCGCCACCTGCAACGCAATTCCTCGCTCGGCAAGAGCTGACTGCAGGCTACGCAGATGGCGGACGATAAATGCCGCCTGCCGCGGCGCCATACCGTGCTGATGCCACTGGCCCGGCGTGGCGATAAACAGCGCCAGCACGCGGGCATGCGGATCGCGACAGGCGGCGGCAAGCGCCAGGTTGTCATGGATACGTAGGTCAGCGCGAAACCAAACCAGATGAGTGGCCATAAAACTCCTGCAATCAGTAACATTCATGGATTCGATACCTCCCGGCCGGGTACGTAGCCCGCGAGGGAAGCATCAGGAAATTCAGATATAGAGTGTTGCAGGAGGCGCGCAGGCGCAAGCAGAGGTCGTCTGACCGGGCAAAAAAAAACCGCCGGAGAACCGGCGGTTATGCAGTCTGGGGGGCGCGATCAGTAAAAGTCAGCGGCGGCTTTTTCAGCCTGCGCCATCCACACCGGCTGTTCGCTGGTTTTTGCCCATACGCGGTGCAGCCAGCTGTAATAGCGGGCCCGGTCTTTCCAGAACAGCATCACCGGAAGTGCTGCTACGCCAGCCACGACGGCGAAAGCACGACGTAAAAAGACAACGTGAGCAGGATAAGTTTTATACAACGCCATAATTTCTCTCCCTTAGTCAGGCCGGCAAGCGACGCCGGTAAAGTGTCAATGTATCTCTGGCTAAAATAATACCGCTTTGTATGTAATTTTACTACTCATCCGACCACTAAAAACAGCTCGTTTCGTCTTTATTTACATTCATCCGGTAATTGAGTTACAAAAAAGTTAAATTAATACTAATCATTGGTTAATTTGTGGTTTTGCTGATTTTTATATTTTTTTTACACCGCCGGTTCTGATTTTTGCAAAATCTTTGCACCAGAATTTCTATCCTCCGGGTAAATCGTAAAAACACCCGGAGGTGGATTGTGAGTGCAGGCGTAATTGCTGGCGTGGCGCTGGTATTCCTGTTGCTGGCCTATTTGGTCTATGCCCTGATAAATGCGGAGGCATTCTGATGGCCGCACAAGGATTTTTACTTATCGCCAGTTTTCTTCTGCTGCTGATGGTGCTGGCTCGCCCGACGGGGACGTTGCTGGCCAGAATGATCAACGATACCCCGCTGCCGGTGCTTGCCGGCATTGAGCGCGGCATTTGGCGGCTCTCGGGGATTCGTCCCCAGGAGATGAACTGGTGCCAGTATCTGCTCGCCATTCTGCTGTTTAATGGCGTAGGGCTGGTGGGGCTGTTCGCCCTGCTGATGTCTCAGGGCGCACTGCCGCTCAACCCTCAGCATCTTCCCGGCCTCTCATGGGATCTGGCGCTGAATACGGCGGTGAGTTTCGTCAGCAACACCAACTGGCAGGCCTATGCCGGAGAAAGTACCCTGAGCTACCTCAGCCAGATGGCCGGTCTGACGGTGCAAAACTTCCTGTCGGCGGCAACCGGCATCGCGGTGATTTTTGCCTTCACCCGCGCCTGGTCGCGTCAGCAGGTCAGCACCCTTGGCAACGCCTGGGTCGATCTCACCCGCATTACCCTATGGCTGCTGCTGCCGATTTCACTGCTGATCGCCGTGTTCTTTATTCAGCAGGGCGTGCCGCAAAACTTTCTGCCGTATCAGGCCTTCACCACGCTGGAAGGCGTGCACCAGTCGCTGCCAATGGGGCCGGTCGCTTCGCAGGAAGCGATCAAAATGCTGGGTACTAACGGCGGCGGGTTCTTTAACGCCAACTCATCGCACCCGTTTGAAAACCCGACGGCGCTGAGCAACATAGTGCAAATGCTGGCGATCTTTTTGATCCCGGCCGCGCTGTGCTTTGCTTTTGGCGACGTCGTCGGCGATCGCCGCCAGGGACACGCGATTTTGTGGGCCATGGCGCTGATCTTTTTCGTCTGCGTCGCGGTGGTGATGTGGGCAGAAACCCACGGTAACCCTCACCTGCTGCAGCTGGGGACGGACAGCAGCCTGAATATGGAAGGCAAAGAGAGTCGCTTTGGCATTCTCGCCAGCAGCCTGTTCGCGGTTGTCACCACCGCCGCCTCCTGCGGCGCGGTCAACGCCATGCACGACTCCTTCACTGCGCTGGGCGGCATGGTACCGATGTGGCTGATGCAGATCGGCGAAGTGGTCTTCGGCGGCGTGGGCTCGGGGCTGTACGGCATGCTGCTGTTCGTCATGCTGGCGGTCTTTATCGCCGGGCTGATGATCGGCCGGACGCCGGAGTATCTCGGCAAGAAGATCGATGTGCGCGAAATGAAAATGATCGCCCTGGCCATCCTCGTGACGCCCACTCTGGTCCTGCTGGGTACCGCGCTGGCGATGATGACCGAGGCCGGACGCGCGGGGATGTTTAACCCGGGACCGCACGGCTTTAGCGAAGTGCTGTATGCCGTCACCTCCGCCGCCAATAACAACGGCAGCGCCTTCGCCGGCCTCGGCGCAGCAACGCCATTCTGGAACCTGCTGCTGGCGTTTTGCATGCTGTTCGGTCGTTTCGCGGTCATCGTGCCTGTGATGGCTATCGCCGGTTCTCTGGTGAGTAAAAAGATCCAGCCGACCAGTTCCGGCACCCTTGCCACCCACGATGTGCTGTTTATCGGTCTGCTGATCGGTACCGTGCTGCTGGTTGGCGCCCTGACCTTTATTCCTGCCCTGGCGCTCGGCCCGTTGGCGGAACACTTCTCCTTACTTTAAGTGATGCGGAGCACCCTGTTATGAGTCGCAAACAATTAGCCCTGCTCGAGCCGACGCTGGTGCGCCAGGCGCTGCTGGATGCAGTGAAAAAACTGAGCCCGACGGTGCAGTGGCGCAACCCGGTGATGTTCATCGTCTGGACGGGTAGCCTGATAACCACGCTGCTGGCCGTGGCGATGGCCAGCGGGCATCTCGCCGGCAGCGCCGCTTTTACCGCCGCCGTGAGTATCTGGCTGTGGTTTACCGTACTGTTCGCCAACTTCGCCGAAGCGATGGCTGAAGGCCGCAGCAAAGCGCAGGCCAACAGTCTGAAAGGGGTGAAAAAAACCGCTTTTGCTCGCAAGCTGCGCGCGCCGCAGCATGACGCGCCTGTCGACCATATTCCGGCCGATGACCTACGCAAAGGCGATGTGGTGCTGGTGGAAGCAGGCGATATTATTCCCTGCGACGGGGAGGTCATTGAAGGCGGCGCCTCGGTGGACGAAAGCGCCATCACCGGTGAATCCGCTCCGGTGATCCGCGAATCCGGCGGCGACTTTGCATCGGTTACCGGCGGGACGCGCATTCTTTCTGACTGGCTGGTGATCCGCTGTAGCGTGAACCCCGGTGAAACGTTCCTTGATCGGATGATCGCCATGGTCGAAGGCGCTCAGCGCCGCAAAACGCCGAATGAAATTGCGCTGACGATCCTGCTGATCGCCCTCACGCTGGTGTTCCTGCTGGCCACCGCCACCATCTGGCCGTTCTCCGCCTGGAGCGGCAATGCGGTCAGCGTGACGGTGCTGGTGGCGCTGCTGGTGTGCCTGATTCCGACCACGATCGGCGGACTGCTCTCGGCGATCGGCGTCGCCGGGATGAGCCGTATGCTGGGCGCCAACGTCATCGCCACCAGCGGACGCGCGGTAGAAGCCGCCGGCGACGTTGACGTCTTACTGCTGGATAAAACCGGGACGATTACCCTCGGTAACCGCCAGGCCTCCGCGTTTTTACCTGCGGAAGGCGTAGAAGAAAAAACCCTTGCCGACGCCGCCCAGCTCTCATCTCTGGCCGATGAAACGCCGGAAGGTCGCAGCATCGTGATACTGGCAAAACAGCGCTTTAACCTGCGCGAGCGGGATCTGCAGTCGCTGCAAGCGACCTTCGTCCCCTTCACCGCCCAGACGCGCATGAGCGGGATTAATATCGATCGGCGGATGATCCGCAAAGGCTCCGTCGACGCCATTCGTCGCCATGTCGAGGCTAACGGCGGCCACTTCCCGGCGGACGTCGACAAACAGGTGGAAGATGTTGCCCGCCAGGGGGCGACACCGCTGGTGGTCGCGGAAGGCAAACACGTGCTGGGCGTTATTTCGCTGAAAGATATCGTTAAAGGCGGAATTAAGGAGCGCTTTGCTCAACTGCGCAAGATGGGCATTAAAACGGTCATGATTACCGGCGATAACCGCCTCACCGCAGCGGCGATTGCCGCTGAAGCGGGGGTCGATGATTTCCTTGCCGAAGCGACGCCGGAAGCCAAACTGGCGCTGATCCGTCAGTACCAGTCCGAAGGTCGTCTGGTGGCGATGACCGGCGACGGTACTAATGATGCCCCGGCGCTGGCTCAGGCCGATGTCGCGGTGGCGATGAACTCCGGTACCCAGGCGGCAAAAGAGGCGGGCAACATGGTGGACCTCGACTCCAACCCGACCAAACTGATCGAAGTGGTGCACATCGGTAAGCAGATGCTGATGACCCGCGGGTCGTTGACCACCTTCAGTATTGCCAACGACGTGGCGAAGTACTTTGCCATTATTCCGGCCGCCTTTGCCGCCGTTTACCCGCAGCTGGCCATGCTCAACGTCATGCACCTGCATTCGCCTGCCTCGGCGATTCTGAGTGCGGTTATCTTTAACGCGCTGATTATCGTCTTCCTGATCCCGCTGGCGCTGAAGGGCGTGAGCTATCGCCCGCTGTCGGCTTCGGCCATGCTGCGCCGTAATCTGTGGGTCTATGGCCTGGGTGGGCTGCTGGTGCCGTTTATCGGTATTAAAGCTATCGATCTGTTACTGACCCTGACCGGGCTGCTGTGAGGAAAATACCATGTCATTCATTCGACCGGCACTTGTGCTATTTATTCTGTTAACGCTCCTCACCGGTGGCGTCTATCCGCTGCTGACGACGGCGCTTGGGCAGTGGTGGTTCCCGCAGCAGGCAAACGGCTCACTGATCCGCATCGCCGGCGAAGTCCGCGGCTCCAGCCTGATTGGCCAGAATTTTACCGCGGCGGGTTATTTCCAGGGACGCCCTTCGGCGACCGCTGAAACGCCGTACAATCCCCTCGCCTCCGGCGGCAGTAATCTGGCCGCCAGCAACCCGGCGCTGGATAAGGCCGTCAGCGAACGCGTGCAGGCGCTACGTCTCGCCAACCCGGACGCTGACCCGCGCGTTCCGGTAGAGCTGGTGACGACATCGGCAAGCGGGCTGGATAATAACCTCACGCCGACGGCCGCGCTCTGGCAGATCCCTCGCGTCGCGAAGGCCCGCAATCTGAGTATTGAGCAAGTCACCCGCCTGGTGAATGAGGCGACGCAAACGCCGCTGGCCAGTTTTCTCGGACAGCCTGTGGTAAATATAGTGCAACTGAATATGGCGCTGGATGCCCTGAAGGATAAGTAAAATGAGTGACGAGCCGCTGCGCCCGGACCCGGACCGCCTGCTGCAACATACCAGCGAGCCGCATCGCGGCAAGCTAAAAGTGTTCTTTGGCGCCTGTGCGGGCGTCGGTAAAACCTGGGCAATGTTGGCGGAAGCGCAGCGGCTGCGCGCCCAGGGACTGGATATTCTGATCGGCGTGGCGGAAACCCACGGTCGGAAAGAGACCGCGGCGATGCTGGAAGGGCTCAGTACCCTCCCCCAGCGCCGCCTCTCTCATCGTGGACGCTACGTCCACGAATTCGATCTCGATGCCGCGCTGGCGCGCCGGCCGGCGCTGATCCTGGTTGATGAACTGGCGCACAGCAATGCGCCAGGCTCGCGCCACCCCAAACGCTGGCAGGATGTCGAAGAGCTTCTCGATGCCGGTATCGACGTGTTTACCACCGTGAACGTCCAGCACCTCGAAAGCCTGAACGATGTCGTCAGCGGCATTACCGGCGTTCAGGTGCGCGAAACCGTCCCCGACCCCTTTTTTGACGCCGCCGACGATGTTGTGCTGGTCGACCTGCCTCCTGACGATCTCCGTCAGCGCCTGAATGAAGGCAAGGTCTATATCGGCGGCCAGGCGGAGCGGGCTATCGAAAACTTTTTCCGCAAGGGAAATCTGATTGCCCTGCGTGAACTGGCTTTGCGCCGGACCGCCGATCGGGTCGATGAACAGATGCGCGCCTGGCGCGACCGTCAGGGGCAGGAAAAAGTCTGGCATACCCGCGACACCCTTCTGCTGTGCATCGGCCATAATACCGGCAGTGAAAAACTGGTACGCGCCGCCGCGCGACTGGCCGCACGATTTGGCAGTATCTGGCATGCGGTTTATGTCGAAACCCCTTCCCTGCACCGTCTGCCGGAAGCCAGGCGGCGGGCCATTCTCGCCGCCCTGCGGCTCGCGCAGGAGTTAGGGGCGGAAACCGCCACGCTCTCCAACCCGTCCGAAGAGAAAGCCGTACTGCACTACGCCCGCGAGCATAATCTGGGCAAAATCGTGATTGGCCGTCAGGGAAAACGCCGCTGGTGGAACCGCAGCGGATTCGCCGATCGCCTGGCGCGCGACGCGCCCGACCTCGATCTGGTGGTCATCGCCCTTGATGAGAAAAGCGCCCCTCTGCCCACGCGGGCCAGCGATAGCCGTACCGCTATGGAGAAGTGGCGCGTGCAAATCCAGGGCTGCTTCGTGGCGCTGGCGCTCTGCGCGATCATTACGCTGGTGGCGATGCAGTGGCTGGTGGCCTTTGAAGCGGCCAACCTGGTCATGCTCTATCTGCTTGGCGTGGTGATTATTGCGCTGCTATACGGCCGCTGGCCGTCGGTGCTGGCGACGGTTATCAACGTGGTCAGCTTCGACCTGTTCTTTGTGTCGCCGCGCGGTACGCTGGCGGTTTCCGACGTACAATACCTGCTGACCTTTGGCGTCATGCTGACCGTCGGTCTGCTGATCGGGAATCTTACTGCCGGCGTCCGCTATCAGGCCCGCGTGGCGCGTTATCGTGAGCAGCGCACCCGCCATCTGTATGAGATGTCAAAAGCGCTGGCGGTCGGACGCAGCGAGGATGACATTGCCGCGACCAGCGAGCGCTTTATCGCCTCCACCTTCCAGGCCCGCGGGCAGCTGCTGCTCCCCGACAGTAGCGGCAAACTGCACCCGCTCACCCACCAGCCGGGGCTGACCTCATGGGACGATGCCATCGCCCGCTGGAGCTTCGATAAGGGCCAGCCCGCCGGCGCCGGCACCGATACGCTGCCCGGCGTTCCCTATCAAATCTTACCGCTGAAAAGCGCCGCCCGGACCTGGGGACTGCTGGTGGTGGAACCCGAAAACCTGCGTCAGCTGATGATTCCTGAACAGCAGCGCCTGCTGGAAACCTTTACGCTACTGGTCGCCAGCGCGCTGGAACGGCTGACCCTCACCGCCAGCGAAGAGCAGGCCCGATTTAACAGTGAGCGGGAAAGCCTGCGCAACTCGCTGCTGGCGGCACTCTCCCATGATTTGCGTACGCCGTTGACCGTTCTCTTCGGACAGGCGGAAATTCTGACGCTCGACCTCGCCAGCGAAGGCTCGAAACATGCTCCGCAGGCAAATGAGATTCGTCAACACGTGCTGAATACGACCCGGCTGGTCAATAATCTGCTGGATATGGCGCGCATTCAGTCCGGCGGATTTAACTTACATAAAGAGTGGCTGACGCTCGAAGAGGTGATCGGCAGCGCCCTGCGGATGCTGGAACCGGGGCTCGGCGGGCAGCATATTCAGCTGGCGCTACCCGATCCGCTGCTGCTGGTTCACGTCGACGGCCCACTGTTTGAACGAGTGCTGATTAATCTGCTGGAGAATGCGCTGAAATATGCCGGCTCGAAAGCGCAGATCGGCATTGCGGCGCAGGCTGATGAGCAGCAGCTGCGCTTAGAGGTGTGGGATAATGGCCCCGGGATCCCAACGGGCCAGGAACAGGCTATCTTTGATAAGTTCGCCCGCGGACATAAAGAGTCGGCGATCCCTGGCGTCGGGCTGGGTCTGGCCATCTGTCGGGCGATCGTTGAAGTGCACGGCGGTACGATCGGCGCCTATACGCGGCCAGAGGGCGGTGCCTGCTTCCGTGTTACACTCCCCAGGGAAACGGCCCCGGGGCTGGATGAATGGAGCGGAGCGGCGTAACGCTGCCCCGGCCAGATGCCCGCGCGGCGCTGCTGTGCGCCTGCCCGGGCTACCGGTCTTGCGCGCGAGTAGCCCGGGAGGCGTTTCTGAAGGAGAGGGTCCTATCTGTCTGAACGGGAAGAACGGGTGATAAACGTACTGATTATTGAAGATGAACATGCAATCCGTCGCTTTCTGCGCACCGCGCTGGAAGCCGACGGTATGCGCGTATTTGAAGCCGATACCCTGCAGCGGGGTCTTATTGAAGCTGCAACCCGCAAACCTGATTTAGTCATCCTCGATCTTGGGCTACCCGACGGCGACGGTAATGAATTTATTCGCGACGTGCGCCAGTGGAGTCAGATGCCAATTATCGTGCTGTCGGCTCGCACCGAGGAGCACGATAAAATTGCCGCGCTTGACGCCGGCGCCGATGACTATCTTAGTAAGCCCTTTGGCATTGGCGAACTGCAGGCGAGATTGAGAGTTGCGATGCGCCGACATGCCGGCGCGCAAGCCGACGAGCCGCTGGTGCGCTTCGCCGATATTGAAGTCGATATTCCCGCCCGCCGCATTGTCCGCGGTGACGAAGAGCTCCACCTGACGCCGATTGAATTCCGTCTGCTGGCGGTGCTGTTAAATAATCCCGGCAAGGTCCTCACCCAGCGCCAGCTGCTCAATCAGGTGTGGGGGCCAAATGCGGTGGAACACAGCCATTATTTACGCATTTATATGGGGCATCTGCGGCAAAAGCTGGAAGTTGACCCGGCGCGCCCGCAGCATTTACTGACCGAAACGGGGATCGGCTATCGGTTTATGCCATAGCGCGACGCCTGTCGTCATCATGCGGGCACCACCGATTAAAAACAGCGAACCGATGAGTGGGGGCAATAAAAAAGGGTCCCATGATGACCATGGAACCCTTCTGTGCCACTCAACAGGAACAACCGCGCCTTACCGGGACGACGCTCCTCTGAGAATGCCTGTTCGTTTCACCTGACTCAGGCGTTTTTCAGCACTTCGCTGACGATTTCCACCGCTTCTTTCTCGATCTGCTTACGATGTTCTTCACCCAGGAAGCTCTCGCAGTAGATCTTGTAAGCATCTTCCGTACCTGACGGACGCGCGGCGAACCAGCCGTTGTCGGTCATCACTTTCAGGCCACCAATCGATGCGCCGTTGCCCGGCGCGGCGGTCAGACGTGCGGTGATCGGATCGCCGGCCAACTGGCTGGCGCTGACCATTTCCGGCGACAGCTTAGACAGCGCCGCTTTCTGTGCGGATGTAGCCGAAGCCTGCAGACGGTTATAGCTCGGCGCGCCGAAGCGGGCAGCCAGTTCGTCGTAGTGCTCCTGCGGGTTTTTACCGGTGACGGCGGTGATTTCCGCCGCCAGCAGGCACATGATGATACCGTCTTTGTCGGTCGACCACGGGGTTCCGTCAAAACGCAGGAACGATGCGCCCGCGCTCTCTTCGCCGCCAAAACCGAAGCTGCCGTCGAACAGACCGTCAACAAACCATTTAAAGCCCACCGGCACTTCCACCAGCTTGCGGCCCAGGTCGTTAACCACGCGATCGATCATCGCGGAGGAGACCAGCGTCTTACCAACGGCGACATCCTGGCCCCACTGCGGACGATGCTGGAACAGGTAGTTAATCGCCACCGCCAGATAGTGGTTCGGGTTCATCAGACCTGCCGGCGTGACGATGCCGTGACGGTCATAATCCGGATCGTTAGCAAAAGCCAGATCGAACTTATCGCGCAGCGCCAGCAGCCCTGCCATCGCACACTCAGAAGAGCAGTCCATGCGAATGGCGCCGTCTTTATCGAGGTGCATAAAGCGGAAGGTTTGATCGACGTGATCGTTGACGATAGTCAGGTCGAGTTTGTAGTACTCGGCAATACGTTTCCAGTATTCGATACCGGAACCACCCAGCGGATCGACCCCGAGCTTCAGGCCGGCTTTCTGAATCGCCGCCATGTCGACGATATCCGCCAGCCCTTCGATAAACGGTTGCACCAGATCCTGCTCTTTAACATGACCGGATGCCAGTGCCGCATCGAGGGAGATGCGCTTGACGCCCTGCAGACCCGAGGCCAGCAGTTCGTTAGCGCGATTCTCTACCACTTTGGTGACGTTGGTATCAGCCGGCCCGCCGTTCGGCGGGTTGTACTTAATACCGCCATCTTCCGGCGGGTTATGAGACGGCGTAATCACGATGCCGTCCGCCAGAGGACCACCTTTTTTGTTGTGCACCAGGATGGCATTGGAAATGGCCGGCGTCGGGGTGAAACCGTTGTTTTCCTGCACGATAACATCAACGCCGTTGGCCGCCAGCACTTCCAGTACGGAAATAAAGGCCGGTTCGGAGAGCGCGTGGGTATCTTTACCCACGTAGCAGGGACCGGTAATCCCGTTCTTCGCGCGGTCTTCCGCAATCGCCTGAGCGATCGCCAGAATATGCTGCTCATTGAAGTTATGGCGCCCTGCACTGCCACGATGGCCAGAGGTGCCAAACTTCACCGCATGCTCCGCGTTGCCCGCTTCCGGCTTCAGTACGTAGTACTGCGCGGTCAGCTGAGCGACGTTAATCAAATCACTCTGTTGTGCAGGCTGACCCGCACGCTTATCGATTGCCATTGCCTGATCCTTCTGATGCAAGGTGAATAAAACTAGATCGTGCCGCAGACCTTCTCAATTAATTCCGCTGGGAACTGCATCGACTGCATGATGTGTTCGATCATGCTGCACTTACGACCGGTATTGGTATTGGTGATAACCCACCACGGAGTACCAGGAACCTGTTTCGGTTTAGTCTGGTTACCGCTTTTTAGCAGGATCCGCGAATCTTCGGCAAAGTACACGCGGGTGCGCCCGTGCAGAGACTCGGTGGCCTCAGCAAACGCTTTGTTATCTAAGGAGTACAGCGTGGTCAGGACCAGCATGAAGCGGTTTACCGCGCGTTTTTGTTCGGCGTATTCATCAGATAACAGCAGCTCGCGCATCGCGCGGACTTTATCTTTTGCCGGATTCACGGGCTTCGCTTCGACGGCAGGCGTCGCAGCCGGCGCCGGCGCAGCTTTTACGACCGGTGCGGCAGTCTGGGAAACGGCGGAAAATTTCAGCATGCGCCGTAAAATGTCGGATGCACTCTCGCCAATATGCTGGGTGTGGCTGGCAATATAGCGATAGAGATCATCATCAACTTCAATTGTTTTCATCTTAATCCAGTGCGATATCTTATTCTGAATACAAGTTGTCAGGATTATAAGGACAAATCCTGACCGCGGATAGCGTCAAACCAGGATGGCGGTAAAACTCAGATAGCTCTGGGTCTTGCAGCCGGATGGCAGAATGTCCAACATAATACCCTAACCCGACGAAGCGAAAAAAAGAACTTTGCCATGAAATTAAATAGCCGCACGCAATCTGCACAAAATCCGCACAATAATTCCCCTGTTGTCCTGGTTCACGGTCTGTTTGGTAGTCTCGACAACCTGGGCATCCTCGCCCGCGACCTGGTGAACGACTACGATATTTTGCAGGTTGATATGCGCAACCACGGTCTTTCCCCCCGTTCGCCGGAGATGACCTACGCGGCGATGGCGCAGGATCTGATCGATACTCTTGAGGATCGGCAGATAGAGAAAGCCACCTTTATTGGTCATTCGATGGGGGGAAAAGCGGTCATGGCGCTTACCGCACTGGCGCCGGAGCGCATCGCTGGCCTGGTCGCCATTGATATTGCCCCGGTGGACTACCACGTGCGCCGTCATGATGAAATTTTCAACGCCATCAATGCCGTCACCGACGCCGGCGTCGCGTCCCGTCAGCAGGCGGCCACGGTGATGCGCCAACATCTGCAGGAAGAAGGCGTGATTCAGTTTCTGCTGAAATCCTTCGTTGATGGCCAGTGGCGCTTCAACGTACCGGTATTATGGGATCAATATCCGCACATCGTGGGCTGGCAAACGGTTCCTGCCTGGCCTCATCCGACCCTGTTCATCCCGGGAGGCAACTCGCCGTACGTCACCGATGAGTATCGCGATACCCTGCTCGCCCAGTTCCCACAGGCGCGAGCGCACGTCATCGCCGGCGCCGGCCACTGGGTGCATGCGGAGAAACCGGAAGCCGTCCTGCGCGCCATTCGTCGCTATCTGACCGCTTTGCAGGCTTAACTGGCTAAAAACTGCCCGACCGCGCTGCAGAATGCCCGCGGTCGTTGGCGCAGCGGTTCGCCTGATGTATTATGGCGCGCTATCTGTGTCGGCTATAGCCCGGCAACTTGTTTCCCCGAAGTCACTCTGAATCATGGCAAAAGAACAAACGGACCGTACGACATTAGATTTGTTCGCAACCGAGCGTCGCCCGGGTAGACCAAAGACCAATCCGCTTTCGCGCGATGAACAACTGCGCATAAATAAACGCAATCAGCTCAAACGCGACAAAGTTCGCGGCCTGAAGCGTGTGGAGTTAAAACTCAACGCTGAAGCGGTTGATGCGCTCAACGAGCTGGCGGAAGCTCGCAATATGAACCGCAGCGATTTGATCGAAGAGATGCTGATGAACCAGCTGGCAACCCTGCACCGCCGGGATAAAGCCTGAAAATCCTCAAAAAAACACTTTCATGTAGCAGAGTGTGCAGTCGGGCGTGATTGCTGTTTCCGCGCCCTCCCCTGTTCTGCTATGATTGCCGTTATCTGCGGGCATTACGCCACTACCACATCATTAAGTTTCAAGAGGTTATTTTACTCATGGCAATCATCGGCATCTTTTTTGGCAGCGACACGGGCAACACCGAGAATATTGCAAAAATGATTCAGAAGCAGCTTGGTAAAGATGTTGCTGATGTTCACGACATTGCCAAGAGCAGCAAAGAAGATCTGGAAGCCTACGACATCCTGCTGCTCGGCATTCCGACCTGGTACTACGGTGAAGCTCAGTGCGACTGGGATGACTTTTTCCCGACGCTGGAAGAGGTCGACTTTAACGGTAAACTGGTTGCGCTGTTTGGCTGCGGCGATCAGGAAGACTACGCGGAATACTTCTGTGACGCGCTGGGCACCATCCGCGACATCATTGAACCGCGCGGCGCCACCATCGTTGGCCACTGGCCGACTGCGGGCTATCATTTTGAAGCCTCTAAAGGCCTGGCGGATGACGATCACTTCGTCGGCCTGGCTATCGATGAAGACCGCCAGCCGGAACTGACCAACGAACGCGTGACTCAGTGGGTTAAGCAGGTCTCTGAAGAGCTGCACCTCGAAGAAATCAAAAACGCCTGATGATTGTGCGGCGTTACCGTTAAGTTTCGCCGCATTAATAGATAGAAGCAATCAAACTAATAGCTACAAGTTTTTAACTTTTAATCACATATCTGTACAATGTCCTCTGATTTAACGAGGTCAGGTGACGTAGTTTGTAGCTGGGACCTCGTTTTTGACAGCATACAAGGCCCGATACTTGCAGTTTTCATTTAACGATGGCAGTTCTATAATGAGACGCATTGCATCGGGTGATTCTCTGTATTACTTCCGCTGATGGAAGTAGATCGTTTAGCAACAGGACAGATTCCGCATGACTGACAACAATACCGCATTAAAGAAGGCTGGCCTGAAAGTCACACTTCCACGATTAAAAATCCTGGAAGTCCTGCAGGAACCGGATAACCATCACGTCAGTGCGGAAGATTTATACAAGCGCCTGATCGACATGGGTGAAGAGATTGGTCTCGCTACCGTTTATCGCGTGCTTAACCAGTTTGATGATGCTGGCATTGTGACTCGCCACAACTTCGAAGGCGGTAAATCTGTTTTCGAACTGACCCAGCAGCACCATCACGATCATCTTATTTGTCTCGATTGTGGCAAAGTGATCGAATTCAGCGATGAGTCTATCGAAGCGCGTCAGCGTGAAATCGCCCACCGCCACGGCATCCGTCTGACCAACCACAGTCTGTACCTTTACGGTCACTGTGCGGAAGGCGACTGCCGCGAAGATGAACATGCACACGACGCGGTGGAAAAGTAATTTCCCACCGCGTGGACCACAAAAAGCCAACCTGACGGTTGGCTTTTTTTATGTGCAAACGCCTACCCTTTTCTGCGCGCGGTATGCTCGTCGAGAGCACGGGTAAACGGTTCCTCATCCCAGCGGTTTGCCAGCGCTTCTCGTACCAGAGCCTGTTGGGTTTTCGGTACCATTCCACCTAATGGTGGGTCGGTATCAAGATTGGTGGGGAATGCGTAGCCCCGGGCAGCCACGGCAATCAGTGCCTGAACATCGCCACAGGATTGCGCGCCATGAAAAACGCCTGATGGTTAACATCAGGCGTTTTTACTGACAGGATCTGGCGCCCGCGATCAGGGCCTGGTGTTGTTGCTGCGAATCTCTTTCCAGATACGATCGCAACGCGCTTTCACCGCCTGGTCATTGCCGGTACGGGTCGCCTGAATACACTGTTGGTAATCCAGAACGCGCACGCTTTCCTGGCTGGCAAACGCCTGATGCTGTTTATCTTCTTTCAGCACGTCGAGAACGCTCTGGCAGGCCTGAACCTTATCCGGATTCCCTTCCGCCGTATTGATACAGGCGCTGTAAGCATCTTTTAGTTTCGTATCTTCTTTTGGCGCGGGGGACTGCGTACAGGCTACCAGGCCCGATGCCATAACCGCGATGAGCAATAGCTTCTTCATAATTGACCTCTCAGGTTTGCGGCAGGTTTACGCCTGCCGCCGCGGCATCAGAAAATAGTGAACGGAGCAATAACCATGAACTTCACGTCACGCTCATCCTGGAAGATATTGCCATAGCCACCGCTCCAGCTCGGGATGTCGGAGTGGTTGTCGTATTGGGTAAAGTGCAGTTTAAACAGCGTTCCTTTTGCCCGGCCGTCCTGTACGGTGTACATGGCATCGAGGCTATACGCGGACTCTTCCAGCCGTTTGTCCGGATTGTAATAGGCGTCCGGCGTGGACATTCTGCCCGGTTTGGCATCCCATGCGTAGACGTAAGAGGCGCCAAACGCCCAGCCCGGCATATTCCAGTTTTTCATGTCATACATCGCGCCGAAGAACACCGCTTTTTCACCGTTGGCGTTGAAGTCAGAACGGTTATCCCACCATACATCAAGACGACCGTTGGAAGAGGCATAGGTTGGGGTCATACGCTGCAGGAAGTAGCCCTGCTGGCCTTCAGCTTTCACCCAGGTGCCTTCCAGACGCAGGTCGAGGACATCAGCAACCTTGTAGCCAAAGGTCAGCGCCTGCAGCCAGGCAGTCCCGTCGTAGATATCGTTCGTGCCGCCGTTACTGACTTTGTCGCGCGTGCCATAGAACTGGTAGCTGGTGTTTAACGGCGTACCCGCGATATCAAATTTGTAGCTGGCCTTGGCAAAATACTGGTCGATATAGCCTTCAGCCTGGCCAAACGCCGCTTCCAGCACGAGGTCATTTTTAAAATCGTATTTGGCGCCCAGGGAGTGCAGATAATCGACTTTGGTTTTCTTGTCGTTCTGGTAGAAATTATCCATCTCGATGTGCCATGGCGCTTTGTATTCGTTCGTCCACATATAGGAGAAACTCAGCGCGCCGGCATCACCGTAATCAAAGTTGGCGCCGGCTTCGGCCCCCTGGTAAGTACCCGGCATAAAGCTCCAGTGCGGAGCCAGCAGCGTTTGCCCGGTTGGCTGGATATAACCGCCGCGAGCCCACACCGGGCCATATTTAAATTTCGCCGCAGCTTTATACAGGCTGATTCCGCTCTTATCGCCAGAGTAATCTTCGTCGTAGGCTTTATTCTTTGAGGAGAAGGCAATTTCGTTCGGGTGACCGCTTTCGCTGCTTTCCGCCATTTCAATTGCGGTGAAGGCAGCCACGTCAATACCAAACATATCAGCGGCATAGCCGGACTGGAAATCCAGATTGGCGTTCCAGGTCGAATGGGAAAGGTTGGTTTTGTATTTATCGCCGTCGGTCACATCTTTCCGGTCGCGCTCACGCTGCCAGTAGTAGATGCCGCCGGTTAAGGTGGAATCATCAATAAAACCTGCTGCGCTGGCCTGCGGAACAACGATCCAGCCCGACATCGCGGTGACGGCGGCAATAGCCAGCGCCAGCGTACTACGTTTGCCACTAAACGTACGCATGTGCATATCCTCTTTGACGTTTTAAAAACGCGGAGCCAAAGGCAAGCCGCGAAAAAATAAATAAGACTGCTAAAAAGGTGGAGCGGTAAAAGCCGCGTAACCACTGTTGATAGACTATTTTTCGTGACGCGAATTATCAATCTCTTTCGCCGATCAAAGCTTAAGATTATGACAAAGCGCACATATTCTATTTCTTTTTGTAACAATATCAGGCCTCATCTTTTTTTATACGTAAGTAATTACTAAATAGAAAGAAAATACAGAATGAAAGCGCTTACAGCCGTTTTGTGTACCGGTGGGAGGAGTGGCAGAGCTGACAGATATGACAAACAGTAAACAAGATTAATTCGCATCGCGAAAATAACGAACTTAATTCACTGATTCCAAAATAAAAAAACGCCGCTAAATGCGGCGTTTTGACACAGAGACGACGGCCGGGCCGCGACGAAAAATTTACTCGCCGACTTTAGCCCAGGTATCACGCAGACCCACGGTGCGGTTAAACACCAGATGCGTTGCGGTTGCATAGCGGCTATCGAGACAGAAATAACCTTCACGCTCAAACTGATAGGCTTTGCTGGCTTCCGCAGTGGCCAGGCTCGGTTCAGCGAAGCCCTGCTTGATCACCAACGATTCAGGGTTCATCACCGTCAGGAAGTCTTCTTCCGCGCCCGGATTCGGCACGCTGAACAGCCGATCGTACAGACGAATCTCCACCGGCAGCGCGTGTGCCGCGCTGACCCAATGGATAACGCCCTTGACCTTACGACCATCGGCAGGATCTTTGCTCAGCGTATCGGCGTCATAGGTACAGAAGATCGTGGTGATCGTCCCCTCTTCGTCCTTCTCTACACGCTCGGCCTTGATCACGTAGGCATTACGCAGGCGAACTTCTTTACCCAGCACCAGGCGCTTGTACTGCTTATTCGCCTCTTCACGGAAGTCGGCGCGGTCAATCCAGATCTCCGCGCTAAACGGTACTTCACGGCTGCCCATCTCCGGTTTGTTCGGATGATTCGGCATCGTCACCATTTCGCTTGCACCCTGCGGGTAGTTTTCAATGACCAGCTTAACCGGGTCGATAACGGCCATGGCGCGCGGCGCGTTTTCATTGAGATCTTCGCGGATGCAGGATTCCAGTGACGCCATCTCAATGGTGTTGTCCTGCTTGGTCACGCCAATGCGCTTGCAGAATTCACGAATAGAACTGGCGGTATAGCCGCGACGACGCAGACCGGAAATGGTCGGCATACGCGGGTCATCCCAGCCTTCTACGTGCTTCTCGGTAACCAGCTGGTTCAGCTTACGCTTGGACATCACGGTATATTCGAGATTCAGACGGGAGAATTCATACTGACGCGGGTGAACCGGGATGCTGATGTTGTCCAGCACCCAATCATACAGGCGACGGTTGTCCTGGAACTCGAGGGTACACAGGGAGTGCGTAATGCCTTCCAGCGCATCGCTAATGCAGTGCGTGAAGTCGTACATCGGATAGATGCACCACTTGCTGCCGGTCTGATGATGATCGGCAAATTTAATGCGGTACAGCACCGGATCGCGCATGACGATAAACGGCGAGGCCATATCGATTTTTGCACGCAGGCAGGCTTTCCCCTCTTCAAAACCACCGGCACGCATTTTTTCAAACAGCGCCAGGTTCTCTTCCACGCTGCGATCGCGATACGGGCTGTTTTTACCCGGCGCTTTCAGCGAACCGCGGTATTCGCGAATTTCATCCGCCGACAGTTCGTCAACATAGGCCAGGCCTTTGTTGATCAGCTCAATGGCATACTGGTGCAGCTGGTCAAAGTAATCAGACGAGTAGCAAACATCCCCGGACCAGTGGAAACCTAACCACTGCACGTCGTTTTTAATCGACTCCACGTATTCGATATCTTCTTTCACCGGGTTGGTGTCATCGAAACGCAGGTTGCATTGGCCCTGATAATCCTGAGCAATACCAAAGTTCAGGCAAATAGACTTCGCATGGCCAATGTGCAGATAACCGTTCGGTTCCGGCGGGAAACGAGTATGAACGGTGGTGTGCTTACCAGTAGCCAGATCTTCATCAATGATCTGACGAATAAAGTTAGTCGGGCGGGCTTCTGCCTCACTCATCGTGGGTTCCTCAAAGCGTAAACAACGTATAACGGCACATGATCTTACAAGCGGGGCGTAGAGACAACTATTAGTTACTGAAAATACGTATCTGAAGAAGATTATGGGGTCAGATGGGCTAAAAAAAAGCGGCGGAGGTTTCCCCCCGCCGCTCAGGCATAAACGCTACTCAGGAGCCTTACTTGCCTTTAATCTCATACAGCGGCGTCTGACCTGCCACCACCTTACCGGTTGCCAGAATCACCAGCGCACTGTAATCGTCGCTGTTGCTGCACACGACGGGGCTGATCATTGAACGGGCATTGGCATTCAGGTAGTCCAGATCCATTTCCAGAATCGGCTGGCCAGCCTGCACTTCCGCACCTTCTTCAACCAGTCGTTTGAAGCCCTGGCCGTTCAGCGCCACGGTATCAATGCCCATATGGACGACGATTTCCGCGCCATTTTCCGTTTCCAGGCAGAACGCATGGTTGGTGTTGAAGATCTTCACGACGGTACCGGCAGCCGGAGCTACGACGGTTTTGTCGGTCGGTTTCACCGCCACGCCATCGCCGACCGCTTTGCTGGCGAAGGCTTCATCAGGCACCTGCTCCAGCGCAACGATATCACCGGTAATCGGCGATACCAGCGCCGCGATGGTTTTGGCGTTAGCCACGGCCTGCGGTTTTGCAGTCGGAGCGGCGGCGGCAGGTGCAGCGTTGCCTTCTGCTGCGGCTACTGGTCCCGTCGTTTTCATCGCGTTAGCGATTTTTTCCGCCACGAAGCCGACAATGATCTGTACGCTCGTTTTGTTCAGGCGAATAACGCCTGACGCGCCCAGACGTTTCGCCAGCGCTTCGTTCACCAGAGAAGAGTCTTTAACGTTCAGACGCAAACGGGTGATGCAGGCATCGATACCGGTCAGGTTGTCAGAACCGCCGACTGCAGCGATGTACTGACGTGCCAGACCTGCAACATCCTGCTCTTTGCCGCTGCTGACATTCACATCCTGACCATCCGCTTCGCTACCGGCAACGGCCAGTTCGCGACCCGGGGTCATCAGGTTGAATTTGGTGATGGTGAAGCGGAAGACCACGTAGTAAATAACGAAGAAGACCAGACCCTGCGGGATCAGCATCCACCAGTGGACCGCCAGCGGGTTACGGGACGACAGCACCATATCCACCAGACCGGCGCTGAAGCCGAAACCGGCAATCCAGTGCATGCTGGCAGCGATGAACACGGAGATACCGGTCAACACGGCGTGAATGACATACAGCACCGGCGCCACGAACATGAAGGAGAACTCCAGCGGTTCAGTGATCCCGGTAAAGAAGGCGGCAAAGGCGCCCGCCATCATAATACCCAGCACTTTTGCCTTGTTCTCAGGACGCGCGCAGTGGTAGATAGCCAGCGCCGCACCCGGTAAACCGAACATCATAATCGGGAAGAAGCCCGCCTGATAACGACCGGTGATCCCCACAACCGCTTTACCTGCTTCGATAGACTGAGCGCCACCGAGGAAGTTAGGAATATCGTTAATACCAGCAACGTCAAACCAGAACACGGAGTTCAGCGCGTGGTGCAGACCGACCGGAATGAGCAGGCGGTTGAAGAACGCATACACGCCCGCACCGACGGAACCCAGTTTCTGGATATGCTCACCGAAGTTTACCAGACCGTCGAAGATAACCGGCCAGATATACATCATGATGAACGCAACGGCGATCATCACAAAAGAGGTGAGAATCGGCACCAGACGGCGGCCGCTAAAGAAGGAGAGCGCTTTCGGCAGTTCAACGCTGCTGAAGCGGTTATACAGCTCCGCGGAAATGATCCCCACGAGGATACCCACGAACTGGTTGCTGATCTTACCGAATGCTGCAGGAACCTGATCCGCCGGAATCTTCTGGATCATGGAAACCGCAGCCGGAGAGCAGAGCGTGGTCAACACGAGGAAGCCCACAAAGCCGGTTAACGCCGCAGCGCCATCTTTATCTTTCGACATACCATAAGCCACACCAATGGCGAATAGTACGGACATATTGTCGATGATCGCGGAACCGGATTTAATGAAGAACGCGGCCAGCGCGTTGCTTCCACCCCAGCCTACCGGGTCAATCCAGTAACCGACACCCATTAATATCGCTGCCGCCGGCAGCGTGGCGACCGGCACCATAAGCGCGCGGCCAACCTTTTGTAGATAACCTAGAATACTCACTTTATTCCCCCTATGAGACCCCGATAAGGCTCATTCAAAGCCACTTTTTTATTGTGTAACCAGGTTGGTTTTTTAACTTACTTGCAAAGTGTGTGGAAAATTAATTCGTATCGCAAATTAAATGCGTATTTTTTGTGACTATAATCACCAAATATCGTATTAACCCCTCCCTGCGACTGGCTAACATCGAAAACTTATTTTATCATTCAAAAAATCAACACGGATTGACCCCGCTCGTCGTAGTGACTGTAATACTCTTAATAGTATGCCGGCGCCAATCCGCCAGGTTCTAATTTAACTATAGAGGTGAAGAATGAGACTGATCCCCCTGGTAACTGCTGAACAAGTCGGCAAATGGGCCGCTCGCCACATCGTTAACCGCATTAACGCGTTCAAACCGACGGCGGACCGTCCGTTTGTCCTGGGTCTGCCTACCGGTGGTACGCCTCTGACCGCTTACAAAGCGCTGGTTGAAATGCACAAATCAGGCCAGGTTAGCTTTAAACATGTTGTGACCTTCAACATGGACGAATATGTCGGTCTGCCGAAAGAGCATCCGGAAAGCTATCATAGCTTCATGCATCGTAATTTCTTTGATCACGTTGATATTCCGGCGGAAAACATTAACCTGCTGAACGGCAATGCGCCAGATATCGATGCAGAATGCCGCCGCTATGAAGAAAAAATCCGCTCCTACGGTAAAATCAACCTGTTTATGGGCGGCGTTGGCAACGACGGGCATATCGCGTTCAACGAACCCGCCTCTTCACTGGCCTCTCGTACCCGTATTAAAACCCTGACCCATGAAACCCGCGTAGCGAACTCCCGTTTCTTCGACGGCGATGTGGATCTGGTGCCGAAATATGCGCTGACCGTGGGCGTGGGCACCCTGCTGGATGCGGAAGAAGTGATGATTCTGGTACTGGGTCACCAGAAAGCGCTGGCGCTGCAGGCGGCGGTTGAAGGCAACGTTAACCATATGTGGACCATTACCTGTCTGCAGCTGCACCCGAAAGCGGTGATCGTCTGCGACGAGCCGTCCACCATGGAGCTGAAAGTGAAGACGTTGAAATACTTCAATGAATTAGAAGCCGAAAACGTCAAAGGGCTGTAAGGTAGTCTCGTCCTGCGGCTTGTCCGCGGGACATTTCATTTTTTTGCTACACCAGCTCCGCCAGGCGGCATCAGACCAACCCTTAGAAGCCAGCCTGCCGCGGAGCATGTGTGAACCGGGGGTCGTAATGTATGCATTAACCCAAGGCCGGATTTATACCGGTCATGAAATTCTGGATGACCATGCGATTATCATCGCTGATGGCCTTATCGAACGTATCTGTTCACTGGCTGATTTGCCGTCTGAGATTGAGCAACGCTCGGTCAATGGCGCCATTCTTGCCCCCGGTTTTATCGACGTACAGCTGAACGGCTGTGGCGGCGTGCAGTTTAACGACAGCCCTGACGCCGTCACCGTCGAAACGCTGGAAATTATGCAGAAGGCCAACGAACGTTCCGGCTGCACCAGCTATCTGCCGACGCTGATTACCTCCAGCGATGAATTGATGAAACAGGGCGTGCGCGTCATGCGCGAGTACCTGCAAAAACATCCGAACCAGGCGCTGGGTCTGCACCTTGAAGGCCCGTGGCTGAACATCGTGAAAAAAGGCACCCACAACCCGGACTACGTGCGTAAGCCGGACGCTGCGCTGGTCGATTTTCTGTGTGAAAACGCCGATGTGATCACCAAAGTGACTCTCGCCCCTGAGCGCGTCAGTACCGAGGTGATTCGTAAACTGGTGGCTGCCGGGATCGTTGTTTCCGCAGGCCACTCCAATGCCACGCTGAAAGAGGCGAAAATCGGTTTTCGCGCGGGCATCACCTTCGCGACCCATCTGTACAACGCCATGCCGTACATCACCGGGCGCGAACCGGGCCTGGCAGGCGCGATTTTCGACGAACCGGACGTTTACTGCGGTATTATCGTCGACGGTATGCATGTGGATTATGCTAACGTGCGGAATGCAAAACGCCTGAAAGGCGACAAGCTGTGCCTCGTCACTGACGCAACCGCCCCCGCCGGCGCGCATATTGACCAGTTCATTTTTGCTGGTAAAACAATATACTACCGTAACGGGCTGTGCGTGGATGAAAATGGTACCCTCAGCGGTTCTTCGCTGACCATGATTGAAGGTGTCCGCAATCTCGTCGAGCATTGCGGTATCGCACTGGACGAAGTGTTGCGTATGGCAACCCTCTATCCCGCACGCGCCATTGGCGTAGAGAAACAGCTTGGCAGCATCGCACCGGGAATGGTCGCTAACCTGACCGCCTTTACCCGCGATTATAAAATCATCAAGACCATCGTTAATGGTAACGAGGTCGTCACTGAGTAAGTAAAGAATGACAGCAGGCGGACATGCTCAAATTGGTAACGTTGATCTCGTAAAACAGCTGAACAGCGCGGCCGTGTATCGGCTCATTGACCAGCACGGCCCCATTTCGCGCATTCAGATCGCGGAACAAAGCCAGCTTGCCCCTGCCAGCGTGACCAAAATCACGCGCCAACTGATTGAACGCGGGCTGATCAAAGAAGTCGATCAGCAGGCCTCCACCGGGGGCCGCCGCGCCATCTCTATTATTGCGGAAACCCGCAACTTCCATGCTATTGGCGTACGCCTTGGTCGCTACGACGCGACGCTGACCCTGTATGATTTAAGCAGTAAGACGCTGGAAGAAGAACATTTTCCGCTGCCTGAACGCACCCAGGAGACGCTGGAACATGCGCTGCTGAACATCATTGCGGCCTTTACTGAACGCTGCCAGCGTAAGATCCGCGAACTCATCGCCATCTCCGTGATCTTACCCGGACTCGTTGACCCGGAAAGCGGCGTGATTCGCTATATGCCGCATATTCAGGTTGAGAACTGGGGGCTGGTTGAAGCGCTGGAAAAACGCTTTAAAGTCACCTGTTTTGTTGGTCACGATATTCGCAGCCTTGCGCTGGCAGAGCACTATTTTGGTGCAAGTCAGGATTGCGAAGACTCTATTCTGGTGCGCGTCCATCGCGGTACCGGCGCGGGAATCATCTCCAACGGACGCATTTTTATCGGTCGTAACGGCAACGTCGGCGAGATAGGCCATATTCAGGTCGACCCGCTGGGCGAACGCTGTCACTGCGGGAATTTTGGCTGCCTGGAGACCGTCGCGGCGAACGCCGCCATCGAACAACGCGTGCGTCACCTTCTTGAGCAGGGCTACCAGAGTAAACTGACTGCGGATGAGTGCACGATCAAAGCTATCTGCAAAGCGGCCAACAAAGGCGACGCCCTGGCCTGCGAGGTCATCGAATATGTGGGACGTCACCTGGGCAAAACCATTGCTATCGCCATTAACCTGTTTAATCCGCAAAAAGTGGTGATCGCCGGCGAAATTGTCGAAGCAGAGAAGGTACTGTTACCCGCGATTGAAGGCTGCATTAACGCTCAGGCACTGAAGGCGTTTCGCAAGAACCTGCCGGTGGTGCGTTCGACGTTAGATCACCGCTCCGCAATCGGCGCTTTTGCGCTGGTGAAGCGCGCCATGCTCAACGGTATACTGCTCCAGCGTTTGCTGGAAGGTTAATAACTCTATTACAAGGCTAAATTATAGTGGTTCTATATTTTCATCGATTGAATTTATATGAGCCACTAGTTTATCCAGAGTCAGTGTCCCATTCATTTTCATAAGCATACATAACTGTTCTTTTGCGTGCTCATAAGAACGCAGTTTTGTATACAACTTTTTAGCTAAGCGCCAGGCGTTTTTATGAATATCCCCTTGAGCACTATACGCCCTGTCGCGTCTTCCTTCATAAAGTACATATATACATTTGCCCAGTATGATTATATAAAAAACAAAATGGAATTTTGACTTTATCACAAGAGTATAGCGAATAAAAAAACAATCAACCTAATTAAAGAGCCACATGAATAACAAAGATGATTAAATAAGTAATCACTGCAACTCTCTAACTTCTTTCTTGAACATAACCCAAAGATATATTCACAACATCAATCTACTTTGCAATAGTATTCTTTCTGTTACCTCCGCCAATCACCTTAACTCGGAATGTGACCGTTATCATACATTTAAAATATAACATCCAATATTTATTGACTTAATCTCACTCATGCCTAGTAATAACATTGTATTTATTCTCATCACAAGCCGATTTAGCTATCCATTGAGCCCCGATGCTCGGTCATTATCTTAATAAAGTGAGGCTTATGATGATTCAATGAGGAAAAATAATTTATTGAATCCAATATCAATTTCCAGCAAACTCATAGTAGCGAGCAGCTCATTTTCACGTTGAATAACTTGAAAGATAATTGACATGTAACATTCACACAATTAATGCGAGGGCTGTAATGATAACCATGGATGATATATATATTGAGGCTCTTACTCTTTTATCTGGTAGAAGCGCCTACTCTACCGCTTCGTGGCTCATTAGAGTAAACATAATAATCAATCATGACGGTTATACCTCGAAACTACCGCCTGATAAAGCTAATCGCAATCATAAGCCGGTATCTCGAGAGTTATCAAAAAAACCATTAAGTGTAAAATTCAAGTTCTACATGCATAGAGCAAGAATTCAAAAATGTACCAGTTTAAACTGCAGGAATATTTTCTCGGCACTTCAATTTCTGAAGTTCATATCTAACCCTACTATCAATATGATCTACTCTATTGAGTTAATAATTTCCATCCTTGTATTCCCCATCAGATACAGGAACTATGACTTCATCTGTGATTTGCAACGTATAATCACACCTCAGATAATGACACTAGATATTTTATACATGCTATCTATTGCAAGGATAGATCGTAAGGACTCACTACAGGATATACTCTACTTTCTCAATGAGCATAGGGCTACCGCGACTAACCATCCACTATCTTATTTGCAATTGGAACTAAAAAAAATAGATAATCTCATTTTATTTTGCGCATCCAACATAAAAACAACACAAGGAGTAATTAACATGTTTACAATAAACAATGAATGGGAAAAACTTCCGACTAAAGAGGAATATCTAAAGAAAAATAACCTCAGTTTATTTAAATGCATATATTGCGACTCGACAACCGTGCTCGATATAGGATTAAGCAATATGATTGACCATCGTCGAAAAATAATTTGTGCAAAGTGCAAAGCTATTCTATATCGTGAGAATGATTAGTTCAAAGCCCCTTTCTTATTTATGGCGTCCTGTTTATTTGGATACTCGTCATCCATAGCCACGCGTTCTGGCGTGGTTACCCTCATTATTTACCTGTAGCATATATAGATGTAGGTATTTTTATCCCCGGTATCATTTCAGGAAAAATAACAAGGTCTCATATTCAAATTATAAGCAAGGCCTGTCCAATCTACCTGTGATGTTTTCTGCGCAGGATCATCCCCCCACCTATCGACACCTTTGCGATGGATAACGTGTATAATTACGCCTTTCTTCAAAAATGTCGGACTGTCCATGACCATTCAAAACGTAATCTGTGATATTGACGGCGTGCTGATGCACGACAATGTGGCCGTGCCGGGCGCTGCCGAATTTATCAAACGCATTCTTGAGAAAGATATGCCGTTGGTGATGTTGACCAACTACCCTTCCCAGACCGGGCAGGACCTGGCAAACCGCTTTGCGACCGCCGGCATCGACGTGCCGGATAGCGCCTTTTATACCTCCGCGATGGCCACCGCTGATTTCCTGCGCCGCCAGGAAGGCAAGAAAGCCTACGTGGTCGGTGAAGGCGCACTGATTCACGAGCTTTATAAAGCCGGCTTTACCATTACCGACGTCAATCCGGATTTTGTTATCGTCGGTGAAACCCGCTCCTTTAACTGGGAGATGATGCATAAAGCGGCCTTCTTTGTCGCCAACGGCGCACGCTTCATTGCCACCAACCCGGATACTCACGGCCGCGGCTTCTACCCGGCCTGCGGCGCTCTCTGTGCCGGAATTGAGAAGATCTCCGGCCGCAAGCCGTTCTACGTGGGAAAACCCAGTCCGTGGATCATCCGCTCTGCGCTGAATAAGATGCAGGCGCACTCCGAGCAGACGGTTATCGTTGGCGACAACCTGCGTACCGATATCCTGGCCGGTTTCCAGGCTGGTCTGGAAACTATTTTGGTTCTCTCCGGCGTCTCGACGCTCGACGATATCGACAGCCTGCCGTTCCGACCGTCGTGGATCTATCCGTCCGTTGCCGAAATTGATATTTTCTGAATAAAACCACGTCCCAGGACGTGGTTTTTCATTTATCGCACCTGAAAAAAGAACCTCATCTAATAGAAACGGCTTATCACTGCACATTCATCAATAAAGACGCTCAAAACATGTTCTTTTTTTAATATTCAGCAATCGTCATTGCGTTTTTTCTTTTACTGACCGTAAATCTCTTGCGCCTCCCTCTCCTTTGCGGCATTTTCTTAGACATGCACTGAGACCTCGCGATAAGACGACGTCTGCACAACATCACAACACGACAGGGTAATGGAGAAGGTTATGTGTTCAATTTTCGGCGTACTGGATATTAAAACTGACGCGGTCGAGCTGCGTAAAAAGGCACTGGAACTTTCCCGCCTGATGCGCCACCGCGGTCCGGACTGGTCCGGCGTTTACGCCAGCGATAAAGCCATTTTGGTCCATGAGCGTCTGTCTATCGTCGACGTGAACGCCGGGGCCCAGCCGTTGTACAACGCGCAAAAAACCCACGCGCTGGCGGTAAACGGCGAAATTTACAACCATCAGGCGCTGCGTGCGGAATATGGCGACCGCTATACCTTCCAGACCGGCTCCGACTGCGAAGTCATCCTTGCCCTGTACCAGGAAAAAGGCCCGGCATTCCTCGACGATCTGCAGGGAATGTTCGCCTTCGCGCTGTACGATAGCGAGCAGGACGCCTATCTGATTGGTCGCGACCATATCGGCATCATTCCGCTGTATATGGGCCACGACGAGCACGGCAACTTCTACGTCGCCTCAGAAATGAAAGCGCTGGTACCGGTCTGCCGGACAATCAAAGAGTTCCCGGCAGGTAGCTACCTGTGGAGCAAAGATGGCGAAATCCGCCAGTACTACCAGCGCGACTGGTTCGACTATGATGCGGTTAAAGACAACGTCACGGATAAAAACGAACTGCGTCAGGCGCTGGAAGAGTCCGTCAAAAGCCATCTGATGTCTGATGTGCCGTATGGCGTGCTGCTGTCCGGTGGCCTCGATTCGTCGGTTATCTCCGCCATCACCAAAAAATTCGCCGCTCGCCGGGTTGAAGATCAGGAACGCAGCGAAGCCTGGTGGCCGCAGCTGCACTCTTTCGCCGTCGGCCTGCAGGGCTCGCCGGACCTGAAAGCCGCGCAGGAAGTGGCAAACCATCTGGGTACCGTCCACCACGAGATCCACTTCACCGTGCAGGAAGGCCTTGATGCCATTCGCGACGTTATCTATCACATCGAAACCTATGATGTGACCACCATCCGCGCCTCGACGCCGATGTATTTAATGTCGCGTAAAATCAAAGCGATGGGCATCAAAATGGTGTTGTCAGGCGAAGGTTCTGATGAAGTGTTCGGCGGCTATCTCTATTTCCATAAAGCGCCAAACGCTAAAGAGCTGCATGAAGAGACCGTGCGTAAGCTGCAGGCTCTGCATATGTTTGACTGCGCCCGTGCCAACAAAGCGATGTCGGCGTGGGGCGTGGAAGCCCGCGTGCCGTTCCTCGACAAGCAGTTCCTCGACGTCGCCATGCGCATCAACCCGCAGGATAAGATGTGCGGCAACGGTAAAATGGAAAAGCATATCCTGCGTGAATGTTTTGAATCCTATCTGCCGGCCAGCGTCGCATGGCGCCAGAAAGAGCAGTTCTCTGACGGCGTAGGCTACAGCTGGATCGATACGTTAAAAGAGGTTGCGGCGAAACAGGTCTCCGATCAGCAGCTGGAAACCGCCAGCTTCCGTTTCCCGTACAACACGCCGTCTTCCAAAGAAGCGTACCTGTATCGTGAAATCTTCGAGGAGCTGTTCCCGGTTCCTAGCGCTGCCGAATGCGTACCTGGCGGCCCGTCAGTAGCCTGTTCATCGGCTAAGGCGATTGAGTGGGACGAAGCGTTCAAAACCATGAACGATCCATCAGGACGCGCCGTTGGCGTTCACCAGTCAGCTTATAAATAACCAATTTGTACGATCGGCGGACCCCTCGGGGTCCGTTTTTTTATTGCTTTTTTTACCGCAGAAAAACGATAAATAACCAATAATTGCCGATTATTCCATCACGCTGTTCGCAACCTAACCAAACAGTCACATTCCGGCGATTTTCATTGAAAAAGGGGTTGACGCTCGCAGGCCCAATACGCATAATGCGCCCCGCAACGCCGATAAGGTAACGCGAAAAAAAGATGGCTACGTAGCTCAGCTGGTTAGAGCACATCACTCATAATGATGGGGTCACAGGTTCGAATCCCGTCGTAGCCACCATCTTTTTTTGCGGGAGTGGCGAAATTGGTAGACGCACCAGATTTAGGTTCTGGCGCCGCAAGGTGTGCGAGTTCAAGTCTCGCCTCCCGCACCATTCACCCAAAGCGTTGCACGGATGGGGTATATCCAGGCTGTAAGATGGCCATAAAGGCTGCCGTAATAAGTTTGTAGATAACCTCTTCTGGAAGTAAAAGATTTTTTGTTGGGGTATCGCCAAGCGGTAAGGCACCGGTTTTTGATACCGGCATTCCCTGGTTCGAATCCAGGTACCCCAGCCATTTTCTTCGATGTTTGCGGTTCACCGCGACGGTTATTGGGGTATCGCCAAGCGGTAAGGCACCGGTTTTTGATACCGGCATTCCCTGGTTCGAATCCAGGTACCCCAGCCATCGAAGAATATGATAAAATTGGCTACGTAGCTCAGCTGGTTAGAGCACATCACTCATAATGATGGGGTCACAGGTTCGAATCCCGTCGTAGCCACCATATAAAGGAATTATTGATTCATTTCGATAAATCCAGAAAGAATTGTTGGGGTATCGCCAAGCGGTAAGGCACCGGATTCTGATTCCGGCATTCCGAGGTTCGAATCCTCGTACCCCAGCCAATTTTAAAAAGTCGTTCACACTGTGGACGCACCCGTTGGGGTATCGCCAAGCGGTAAGGCTCTGGTTTCTGATACCAGCATTCCGAGGTTCGAATCCTCGTACCCCAGCCACTTAATAGCAAAAAAGCTCGCTTCGGCGAGCTTTTTTGTTTTCTGCATTCGGTTCAATCCGGATCGCGACGTTAACGCTATACTCAGGCGACGACGGACAACGCTTAGCGCTAATATCCCGGCTAAGCGACGCGCCAGCCGGGAACTGCGCTTACAATCCCAGGGCGTACTTCAGCGCCTGACGCTTTAAAACGCCCGCATGTGCCGCAGCCATTAAGCCGATATTGCGCAGCACGCGCACCGGCGCCAGATCGTTGGTGAAGCCGGCATAAAACAGATCCATACCCGACTGCATAATAAAATTATCCGCCCTGCGTCGCGCCTGGTAGCGTTTCAGCACCGGAAGACTGGCCCATGCTTCACCCTGGCTTTTCGCCTCGCTCAAAATATCCAGCAGCGCGTCAACATCGCGATAGCCCAGATTCACCCCCTGCCCCGCCAGCGGATGAATGGTATGCGCAGCATCTCCCACCAGCGCCAGCCCCGGCTGTACATACTGCAGCGCATGGCGACGGGTTAGTGGAAACGCTCCGGCGCTCAGCGGCGTGACCTGCCCCAGTCGGGACGGGAAGTGGCGCCCAATCTCCTGCTGTAGCTGCGGCATACTCATCCCCTGCAGCTGGCGAATACGCGCGGGCGTGTCATACCACACCAGCGATGCCCAATTGTCGAACAACGGCAGAAATGCGCGCGGGCCCGATGGCGTAAACTGCTGCCAGGTGCTGTTGCCAGGCTCCTCTGCGCACTGCACGCTAATCAACATGCAGGATTGCTGATACTGCCATGCGTGAACGCCAATTCCGGCCAACTGGCGCACCTGCGAGTTGGCGCCATCGGCGCCGATAACCAGGCTGGCTGCGCACTCGCCACCGTCGCTCAGACGCAATGTCGTACAGGTCTCCTCCCGCTGCATCTCCTGTAACGATGCGCCAACCTCGAGCGTGATGCGCTCATGCGCCATCAGCGCCTGCCATAGGGCGAGCTGCAGAACATTGTTCTCCACCATATAACCCAGCTCAGGCAGCTTCAGCTCGGCGGCATCAAAGGTCACATGCGCATCCTCCCATTCCCAGGTCTCCAGCCGGCGATAGGGATGCGCACGCATGCCGCGCACCGCATCCCAGACGCCGAGGCTTTTTAGTAACCCGACAGAAGCGGCGCTAATTGCCGAAATACGCACATCCGGCGGCGCTGAAGGCGCAAATGCCGGCGGTGCCGATGTCTCGATAACCGTTACCGTAAAACCGTGCTGCGCCAGCCCCAGCGCCAGGGCTCCGCCAACCATTCCGCCACCCACAATGGCGACATCTGTTGCATGAATTGTCATGGCAATTATCCTTAAACCTGAATCCGTTAAGTTTACCGGATTTTTTCCCGCCTCGTGGTGATAACGCTCGCACTGGTCAGGGCGCGACCAAAGCATTACAATACGCGCCCTGCAATCCTGGCTTTATACCCGCTATCCTTCACATTGCAGAGTCATTCCCGGTGAAGAAAATAGCTTTGGGTATATATACTTAAGCATGAGCAAGTCGATGACAAAAAAACTCCATATTAAAACCTGGGGCTGTCAGATGAACGAATATGATTCATCAAAGATGGCCGATCTGCTGGATGCCACGCACGGGTATCAACTGACCGAAGTGGCGGAAGAAGCGGATGTGCTGCTGCTCAATACCTGCTCAATCCGTGAGAAGGCTCAGGAAAAAGTCTTCCATCAGTTAGGCCGCTGGAAGCTACTGAAAGAGAAGAATCCCGACCTGATTATTGGCGTCGGCGGTTGTGTCGCCTCTCAGGAAGGTCACCATATTCGCCAACGCGCCCACTACGTCGATATTATTTTCGGGCCGCAGACGCTCCATCGCCTGCCGGAGATGATCAACTCCGTTCGCGGCAACCGCAGTCCGGTTGTAGACGTCAGTTTCCCCGAAATCGAAAAATTCGACCGCCTGCCGGAACCGCGCGCCGAAGGCCCAACGGCATTCGTCTCCATCATGGAAGGCTGCAATAAATACTGTACTTACTGCGTGGTGCCTTACACCCGCGGTGAAGAAGTCAGCCGCCCCTGCGACGATATTCTGTTTGAAATCGCTCAGCTGGCCGCTCAGGGGGTCCGTGAAGTCAACCTGCTGGGTCAAAACGTCAATGCATGGCGTGGCGAGAACTACGACGGAACGACCGGCAGTTTTGCCGATCTGCTGCGTCTGGTGGCGGCGATCGACGGTATCGACCGCATTCGCTTTACCACCAGCCACCCGATCGAGTTTACCGATGACATCATCGATGTTTATCGCGATACGCCGGAGCTGGTGAGCTTCCTGCACTTGCCGGTGCAGAGCGGTTCCGATCGGGTGCTGAACCTGATGGGACGTACCCACACGGCGCTGGAATACAAAGCGATTATCCGCAAGCTGTACGAAGCGCGCCCGAATATCCAGATTAGCTCCGACTTTATCGTTGGCTTCCCTGGCGAAACCAATGAAGATTTCGAGAAGACCATGAAGCTGATTGCCGATGTCAATCATGACATGAGCTACAGCTTTATCTTCTCTGCCCGTCCGGGCACTCCGGCGGCGGATATGGTCGACGACGTCCCGGAAAAGGACAAGAAGCAGCGCCTGTATATTCTGCAGGAGCGCATCAACCAGCAGGCGATGGCGTGGAGCCGCCGCATGCTTGGCACCACCCAGCGCATTCTGGTTGAAGGCACCTCCCGTAAAAGCATCATGGAGCTCTCAGGACGCACCGAGAACAACCGGGTAGTCAACTTCGAAGGCACCCCGGATATGGTCGGTAAGTTCGTCGATGTCGAAATCGTTGACGTCTACACCAACTCGCTGCGCGGTAAAATTGTGCGTACCGAAGAGGAAATGGGGCTGCGTATCGCGGAATCTCCGGAATCCGTTATCGCCCGCACCCGCAAAGAAAACGACCTCGGCGTCGGAACCTATCAGCCGTGATCCGTTCAGGCCTGCCGCCCCGGCAGGCCTTGTATTTCCTCTCCCCGACCCAATATTCATCGCAATGCTTGCGCCATATTCCCATGACGTGAATAATTTCCTTACTGGCCGGAGACGTTCGCTGTCCGGCAAAACGCGTAAAGAGGAACAGCTTGAACATAGAAACCCGTGAAATTACCCTGGAGCCAGCGGATAACGCACGCCTGCTGGGGCTGTGTGGCCCGTTTGACGACAACATCAAACAGCTGGAACGCCGATTAGGCATCGAAATTAATCGCCGTGACAATCACTTTAAACTGACCGGGCGCATGATATGCGTGAACGCGGCAGCCGATATCCTGCGCAGCCTGTACGTCGATACTGCGCCGATGCGCGGACAGATTCAGGATATTGAACCGGAACAGATTCATCTGGCCATCAAAGAGGCACGGGTGCTGGAACAAAGCGCCGAAAGCGTGCCGGAGTACGGTAAGGCCGTCAATATCAAGACCCGGCGTGGCGTGATTAAGCCGCGTACGCCAAACCAGGCGCAGTACATCGCCAACATTCTCGATCATGATATTACCTTCGGCGTCGGCCCTGCCGGGACCGGGAAAACCTATCTTGCGGTAGCCGCAGCGGTCGACGCGCTCGAACGCCAGGACGTACGCCGTATTCTGCTGACCCGCCCTGCCGTCGAAGCCGGGGAAAAGCTCGGCTTCCTGCCCGGCGACCTGAGCCAGAAAGTCGATCCGTACCTGCGCCCGCTGTACGATGCGTTGTTCGAAATGCTCGGCTTTGAGAAGGTCGAGAAGCTGATTGAGCGCAACGTGATCGAAGTCGCGCCGCTGGCCTATATGCGCGGCCGTACGCTGAACGATGCGTTTATTATTCTCGATGAAAGCCAGAACACCACCATCGAACAGATGAAGATGTTCCTGACCCGTATCGGTTTTAACTCAAAAGCGGTGATCACCGGCGACGTCACTCAGATAGACCTGCCGCGCAGCACCAAATCCGGTCTGCGCCACGCCATTGAAGTGCTGGCGGAAGTCGATGAAATCAGCTTCAATTTCTTCCATAGCGAAGATGTGGTACGCCACCCGGTGGTAGCCCGCATCGTGAATGCGTATGAAGCGTGGGAAGAAGCTGACCAAAAACGTAAAGCAGAGCTGGCCGCCGAGCGCAAACGCGAAGCCCAGGAACAGGAGCAGAAATGAGTCAGGTTATTCTCGATTTACAGCTGGCTTGCGAAGATAGCGCCGGGTTACCGGATGAAGCCCAGTTTCAACGCTGGGTCGATGCCGTCATTCCTCAGTTCCAGGAGGAGTCAGAAGTGACCGTGCGGCTGGTAGACGAAGCCGAAAGCCATGAGCTGAATCTGACCTATCGCGGCAAGGATAAGCCGACCAACGTGCTGTCGTTCCCGTTTGAAGCTCCGCCGGGTATCGAACTGCCGCTGCTTGGCGACCTGATCATCTGCCGTCAGGTCGTTGAACAGGAAGCCAAAGAGCAAAACAAACCGCTGGAGGCGCACTGGGCGCATATGGTGATTCACGGCAGTCTGCACCTGCTGGGCTATGACCATATCATTGATGAAGAAGCGGAAGAGATGGAAGGCCTCGAAACAGAGATAATGCTTGCTCTGGGCTATGAGGATCCGTACATTGCCGAGAAGGAATAGCCTGCCGCCGGTTTAACCGGCGAGCGGCCCCCATGCCGTCCGGCGCTGAACACACGCGCGACGAGCGACAAATTAACTGACATGAGAACCCACACGACGCCATGAGCGACGACAATTCACACAGTAGTGACACAGTAAACAGCAAAAAGGGATTCTTCTCCCTGTTACTCAGCCAGCTTTTTCACGGAGAACCGAAAAACCGTGATGAACTGCTGGAGCTGATCCGTGATTCCGGGCAAAACGACCTTATCGACGAAGATACGCGCGATATGCTCGAAGGGGTAATGGACATCGCCGACCAGCGCGTCCGCGATATCATGATCCCCCGCTCGCAGATGATTACCCTGAAACGCAATCAGACCCTGGACGAATGCCTCGATGTGATCATCGAGTCCGCCCACTCGCGTTTCCCGGTCATCAGCGAAGATAAAGATCACATTGAAGGGATTCTGATGGCCAAGGACCTGCTGCCGTTTATGCGCAGCGATTCCGAAGCATTCAGCATGGAAAAAGTGTTACGCCCGGCGGTTGTCGTGCCTGAAAGTAAGCGGGTTGACCGCATGCTGAAAGAGTTCCGCTCCCAGCGTTACCATATGGCTATCGTGATCGATGAGTTCGGCGGTGTCTCCGGTCTGGTGACCATTGAAGACATTCTCGAGCTTATCGTCGGCGAGATCGAAGACGAATACGATGAAGAAGAAGATATCGATTTTCGTCAGCTGAGCCGCCACACCTGGACGGTGCGCGCCCTGGCCTCCATTGAAGACTTCAACGAAGCCTATGGCACTCACTTCAGCGATGAAGAGGTGGATACCATTGGCGGGCTGGTGATGCAGGCCTTCGGCCATCTGCCGGCGCGCGGTGAGTCTATTGACATCGATGGTTACCAATTCAAAGTCGCCATGGCCGATAGCCGACGTATCATCCAGGTACATGTCAAACTTCCTGATGACGCGCCACAGCCGAAGCTGGAAGATTAATTACACGGGACGATTAACCTAAATGGTATTTGCCTCTCTCATCGAACGCCAGCGCGTACGTCTGCTGCTGGCGCTATTATTCGGAGCCAGCGGAACGCTGGCTTTTTCTCCTTATGACATCTGGCCTGCGGCGATTGTTTCGTTAATCGGCCTGCAGGGGTTAACCCTCAACCGACGTCCGCTGCAAAGCGCCTGGATCGGCTTTTTCTGGGGCCTGGGACTGTTCGGTTCCGGCATCAACTGGGTCTATGTCAGCATTGCCCAGTTCGGTGGCATGCCCGGCCCGGTCAACGTATTCCTCGTGGTACTGCTGGCGGCTTATATGTCGCTGTATACCGGACTGTTCGCCGGTCTGCTGTCGCGCCTGTGGCCCAAAACAAACTGGATACGCGTCGCCGTCGCTGCCCCGGTTGTCTGGCAAATCACCGAATTCCTGCGCGGCTGGGTGCTGACCGGCTTCCCGTGGCTGCAGTTTGGCTACAGCCAGATTGACGGCCCGTTGAAAGGGCTAGCGCCGGTAATGGGCGTTGAAGCCATTAACTTCCTGTTGATGGTGGTCAGCGGCCTGCTGGTCCTTGCGCTCATTCACCGCAGCTGGAAACCGTTGGTTGCCGCTATCGTGCTGTTCGCGCTGCCCTTCCCGCTGCGCTACATCCAGTGGTATCAACTGCTGCCGGAACGGGCTACCCAGGTATCTTTGGTACAGGGAGATATTCCCCAGGCGCTGAAATGGGATGAAAATCAGCTGGTGAATACGCTGAAAATCTATCTGGATTTGACGCAGCCGCATATGGGTTCATCCCAGCTAATCGTCTGGCCCGAGTCGGCGATCCCGGATCTGGAAATCAACCAGCAGAATTTCCTGAGTATGATGGACGACCTGCTGCGGGCGAAAGACAGCTCGTTGATTACCGGTATTGTCGACGCCCGGCTTAACAAGCAGAACCGTTACAATACCTACAACACCATCATTACGCTGGGCAAAGATAACCCCTACAGTTACGACTCCAAAGATCGCTACAACAAGAATCATCTGGTGCCGTTCGGTGAATTCGTGCCGCTGGAGTCCATTCTACGCCCGCTGGCTCCGTTCTTCGATTTACCGATGTCCTCTTTCAGCCGCGGTCCGTACGTGCAGCCGCAGCTGGTGGCGCATAACATGAAGCTGACCGCGGCTATCTGCTACGAGATTATTCTCGGCGAGCAGGTGCGGGATAACTTCCGCCCGGATACCGACTACCTGCTGACCATCTCCAACGATGCCTGGTTTGGCAAGTCCATCGGTCCGTGGCAGCATTTCCAGATGGCGCGGATGCGCGCCCTGGAGCTGGCGCGTCCGCTGCTGCGCAGCACCAATAACGGTATTACCGCCGTCATCGGCCCGCGTGGGGAAATTCAGGACATGATCCCGCAGTTCACCCGCGCAGTGCTGACCACGAAAGTCACTCCGACTTCCGGCCTGACCCCGTACGCCCGTACCGGTAACTGGCCGCTGTGGGCGCTGACCGCGCTGTTGGGTTTTGGCGCGCTGATCATGAGCCTGCGCCAGCGTCGTCGCTAATCGTTATAGCCTGCGGATCTTATTGTCGCTCCGCATAGCCCCGGCCGGCAGCCGTCGCCGGGGCCGCCCTTCTGACCATTCTGACCTCTCTCTACTCGCCAACCTGGCACGAGCATTGCTTAATATTCTCAGGTCGCGGCGACATTTATTGTTGGTATAACCCGGTTGCACCAGCATCGCTCACCTCAGGCACTAACATGGTGCAATGGACGATTTTTGCCTTTAAATGGTGCGGAGCACTTCGCAAAAATAAACAATAAAGCAGCAAAATCTTTACATTAAGCCAAACTAAATGCTAACAAACACATACAAATGCTGCGTGTCAGTGTCGCAGCCATAATAACGCACACACACATTCACAATGGGTATCAAAAGCGTCAATGACGCTGAGGATAAGGAGTTGGATATGCAATTACGTAAACTGGCCACAGCGATGCTGGTCATGGGTATGACCGCCGGTCTGGCGCATGCGGAAGATGCCGCCCCGGCAGCAGGCAGCACGCTGGACAAAATCGCTAAAAACGGCGTCATCGTCGTCGGCCACCGTGAATCCTCCGTTCCGTTCTCTTACTACGACAATCAACAAAAAGTGGTCGGTTACTCTCAGGACTACTCCAACGCTATCGTTGACGCCATCAAGAAACAGCTGAATAAGCCTGACCTGCAGGTAAAACTGGTTCCGGTGACCTCGCAAAACCGTATTCCGCTGCTGCAGAACGGTACTTACGACTTCGAGTGTGGATCCACGACCAATAACCTTGAACGTCAGAAACAAGCCGCCTTCTCCGATACCATTTTCGTCGTGGGTACCCGCCTGCTGGTGAAAAAAGGCGGTGCAATTAAAGATTTCCCGGACCTGAAAGACAAAGCGGTTGTCGTCACGTCCGGTACCACTTCCGAAGTTCTGCTGCATAAGTTGAATGACGAGAAGAAAATGAACATGCGCATTATCAGCGCCAAAGACCACGGCGACTCCTTCCGTACTCTGGAAAGCGGTCGTGCGGTGGCCTTTATGATGGACGATGCGCTGCTGGCCGGCGAACGTGCGAAAGCGAAGAAGCCGGATAACTGGGAGATCGTCGGCACGGCCCAGTCGAAAGAAGCCTACGGCTGTATGCTGCGCAAAGACGATCCGCAGTTTAAAAAGCTGATTGATGACACCGTCGCCACGGCCCAGACCTCCGGCGAAGCGGAAAAATGGTTTGATAAGTGGTTTAAAAACCCCATCCCGCCGAAAAATCTGAATATGAACTTCGAACTCTCCGACGACATGAAGGCGCTGTTCAAGACCCCTAACGACAAAGCTCTGAACTAATTAAAAAAACAAGGGGCAGGACATCCTGCCCTCCCGATTGTTGTGACAGCACGGACAGACTATACGGTGGCTGGTCGTTCCCCAGCCGCCGCGAATACCGAAACAGGCTGCACAATGATCTTCGAGGGTAGCGATGCTACCCTTTTTTTTCCAGGAGTCATTTATGTCAATAGACTGGAACTGGGGAATCTTCCTGCAACAGGCCCCGTTCGGCAATACCACCTATCTGGGTTGGCTCTGGAGCGGCTTTCAGGTCACCATCGCACTGTCGATTAGCGCCTGGATTATCGCTTTTTTCGTCGGCTCGCTGTTCGGCATTTTACGCACTGCCCCCAACCGCTGGTTATCCAGCATCGGCACCTGCTACGTTGAACTGTTCCGTAATGTCCCGCTGATCGTTCAGTTCTTCACCTGGTACCTGGTGGTGCCGGAGCTCCTGCCGGAAAACATCGGCATGTGGTTTAAATCCGAGCTCGATCCGAATATTCAGTTCTTCCTCTCTTCGATGATGTGTCTGGGGCTGTTTACCGCCGCTCGCGTATGCGAACAGGTGCGCGCCGCCATTCAGTCACTGCCGCGCGGACAGAAAAACGCCGGGCTGGCCATGGGCCTGACGCTGCCGCAGACCTATCGTTACGTACTGCTGCCCAACGCCTATCGGGTCATTGTGCCGCCGATGACCTCGGAGATGATGAACCTGGTGAAAAACTCGGCCATCGCTTCAACCATCGGGCTGGCGGATATGGCGGCACAGGCAGGCAAGCTGCTGGATTACTCAGCCCACGCCTGGGAATCCTTTACCGCGATTACCCTCGCCTATGTGTTTATTAATGCGGTGATTATGCTGGTGATGTATGTGGTTGAACGCAAGGTCCGCCTGCCGGGCAATATGGGAGGCAAATAATCATGTACGATTTTGACTGGAGTTCTATCGTCCCATCAATGCCATACCTGCTGGCCGGGCTGGTTATCACCCTGAAAATCACCGTGACCGCCATCATTTTTGGTATCGTCTGGGGCACCCTGCTGGCGGTTATGCGTCTGTCCAGCTTCCTGCCGCTGGCGTGGTTTGCGAAGACCTACGTCAACGTGTTCCGCTCGATCCCGCTGGTGATGGTCCTGCTGTGGTTTTATCTGATTGTTCCCGGTTTCCTGCAGAACGTCCTGGGCCTGTCGCCGAAGAGCGATATCCGCTTGATCTCCGCGATGGTGGCCTTCTCGATGTTTGAAGCGGCGTACTATTCGGAAATTATCCGCGCGGGTATCCAGAGTATCTCTCGCGGCCAGTCGAGCGCCGCGCTGGCGCTGGGGATGACCCAGTGGCAATCCATGAAGCTGATTATTCTGCCGCAGGCGTTTCGCGCCATGGTGCCGCTGCTGCTCACCCAGGGGATCGTACTGTTTCAGGATACCTCTCTGGTTTACGTTCTCAGCCTGGCCGACTTCTTCCGTACCGCCTCTACCATCGGCGAGCGCGACGGAACCCAGGTCGAGATGATCCTGTTCGCAGGCGCCGTTTATTTTGTCATTAGTCTCAGCGCATCGCTGTTGGTCAGCTGGTTGAAGAAAAGGACTGTGTAATGATTACCCTGAAAAACGTTTCAAAATGGTATGGTCACTTTCAGGTGCTGACCGATTGCTCCACGGAAGTGAAAAAAGGTGAAGTAGTGGTGGTATGCGGGCCTTCCGGCTCGGGCAAATCAACGTTGATTAAAACCGTCAACGGCCTGGAGCCTATTCAACAGGGTGAGATCACCGTGGATGGTACCCGGGTCAACGATAAAAAAACCAACCTTGCCAGGCTGCGTTCCCGCGTCGGGATGGTGTTCCAGCACTTTGAACTGTTTCCGCATCTGTCGATTATCGATAACCTGACGCTGGCGCAGGTCAAAGTGCTTAACCGCGATAAAGCCGCTTCCCGGGCAAAAGGCCTGAAGCTGCTGGAACGCGTGGGACTCTCCGCCCATGCCGATAAATATCCGGCCCAGCTCTCCGGCGGCCAGCAGCAGCGCGTGGCTATCGCCCGTGCGCTCTGTATGGATCCCATTGCTATGCTGTTTGACGAACCGACTTCCGCACTGGATCCGGAAATGATCAACGAAGTGCTGGATGTCATGGTTGAACTGGCCAACGAAGGCATGACGATGATGGTGGTGACGCACGAAATGGGCTTTGCCCGTAAGGTCGCCAACCGGGTGATCTTTATGGATGAAGGGAAAATTGTCGAAGACTCTGACAAAGAAGCATTTTTCGCCAATCCGCAATCCGATCGCGCAAAAGACTTCCTCGCCAAAATTCTGCATTAACGGGTCATTTTACAGGCGCGCATCGGCAGGTGCGCGCCTGATTTCATTCAGCCACCTCAGCGCGGCGTATCAAGGCTCAAAGGGACGACGCTGGAACTGGTCATGGCCGCATTTCGGGCAACGCGGCAGAATATCCGGGGTATAGACCGCCAGGTGATAATGGCAGTATTCGCACACCAGGTTTCCCAGCCCCACCACTTCGCCACTATGGTAAACCCCGTGGTGGTTGAGATCCTGGAACACTTCGCGCCATTCCAGCTGGGTTTTATCGGTAATATCCGCCAGCTCCTGCCACAGGCTCTCTTTTATCACCCGCATAAACACGCTGTCCGTCAGTTCGTCCTGGCTCTCTTCATAGCTGCGGGCAAACTCCTCCAGATCGCGCCTGACCGCTTTGGTCAGCGTCTCAACTTCGCGATGCGTTAACTCACCAGACTGGCTAATTTTCATCCGCGCCTGTTCCACCAGCGCGTCAATATCACGTTCTCCATTGCGCAGCCGTTCACTGAGCGTCGACACCAGTTCACGGTAGAATTGAGCAACCTTGTTCATCATTTCGCCTCCGGTGTGGTTAACTTCTTCTAATAATAGACCTTATTTGCCATCTGCTTTGCCAGTTAGCCCACAGAGTCACGAAATAGTCTCCGCCGCTTTTGCCGATGTTAATGTGCGAAAGGCTGTTTTGACGTGGGCGTTTGGGCTATGCTATGCCGATCTGATAACACATCCATTGGCTACATTTTGTAGCTGTATTGAAAACAGGACCACTGGCTGCCATGCAAGAGCAATACCGCCCGGAAGAGATAGAATCGAAAGTCCAGCTTCACTGGGACGATCATCGTACATTTGAAGTAACTGAAGACGAGAGCAAAGAGAAGTATTACTGCCTGTCGATGCTTCCTTATCCTTCTGGTCGACTACACATGGGTCACGTGCGTAACTACACCATCGGCGACGTGATTGCCCGCTACCAGCGTATGCTCGGCAAAAACGTTCTGCAGCCGATCGGCTGGGATGCGTTTGGTCTGCCGGCGGAAGGCGCCGCGGTAAAAAACAACACCGCGCCGGCCCCGTGGACCTACGACAATATTGCCTACATGAAAAACCAGCTGAAAAAGCTGGGCTTTGGCTATGACTGGAGCCGTGAAGTGGCGACCTGCACCCCGGAATACTACCGCTGGGAGCAAAAATTCTTCACCGAGCTGTATAAAAAAGGCCTGGTGTACAAAAAAACGTCTGCGGTGAACTGGTGTCCGAACGACCAGACCGTTCTTGCCAACGAACAGGTTATCGACGGCTGCTGCTGGCGCTGCGATACCAAAGTTGAGCGTAAAGAGATCCCGCAGTGGTTTATCAAAATCACCGCCTACGCCGACGAACTGCTGAACGATCTGGATAAACTGGATCACTGGCCTGATACCGTTAAGACCATGCAGCGCAACTGGATCGGCCGCTCCGAAGGGGTAGAAATCTCCTTCAACGTTAACGAGTATGCCGACAAGCTGACCGTCTACACCACCCGTCCGGACACCTTCATGGGCTGTACCTACCTGGCCGTAGCCGCGGGTCATCCGCTGGCACAGCAGGCGGCAGCGAACAACCCTGCGCTGGCTGCATTTATCGACGAATGCCGCAACACCAAAGTCGCCGAAGCAGAAATGGCGACGATGGAGAAAAAAGGTGTCGATACCGGCTACAAAGCGATTCACCCGCTGACCGGCGAAGAAATTCCGGTCTGGGCGGCAAACTTCGTGCTGATGGAATACGGCACCGGCGCCGTCATGGCCGTTCCGGGTCACGATCAGCGCGACTACGAATTTGCCAGCAAATATGGCCTGAACATTAAGCCGGTTATTCTGGCGGCAGACGGCTCAGAACCGGATCTCTCCGGGCAGGCGCTGACTGAAAAAGGCACCCTCTTCAACTCCGGCGAGTTCGATGGCCTGAGCTACGAAGCGGGCTTTAACGCTATCGCCGACAAACTGGCGGCGATGGGCGTTGGCGAGCGCAAAATTAACTATCGCCTTCGCGACTGGGGCGTTTCCCGTCAGCGTTACTGGGGCGCGCCGATTCCAATGGTCACCCTGGAAGACGGTACCGTAATGCCGACCCCGGAAGATCAGCTGCCGGTCATTCTGCCGGAAGATGTGGTCATGGACGGCATCACCAGCCCAATCAAGGCCGATCCGGAGTGGGCAAAAACCACCGTTAACGGTCAGCCTGCGCTGCGTGAAACCGACACCTTCGATACCTTTATGGAATCCTCCTGGTACTACGCGCGCTATACCTGCCCGCAGTACAATGACGGAATGCTGGATCCAAACGCCGCCAACTACTGGCTGCCGGTCGATATTTACATCGGCGGGATCGAACATGCGATTATGCACCTGCTGTACTTCCGCTTCTTCCATAAGCTGATGCGCGACGCGGGTATGGTTAACTCTGACGAGCCGGCGAAACAGCTGCTGTGCCAGGGGATGGTTCTGGCTGACGCCTTCTATTACGTTGGCGAAAACGGCGAGCGCAACTGGGTTTCTCCGGTTGATGCCACCGTGGAGCGCGATGAAAAAGGCCGTATCGTAAAAGCCTACGATCCGCAGGGGCGCGAGCTGGTGTATACCGGCATGAGCAAAATGTCCAAGTCGAAGAACAACGGCATCGACCCGCAGGTGATGGTTGAACGCTACGGCGCGGATACCGTACGTCTGTTTATGATGTTCGCCTCTCCGGCAGATATGACTCTGGAATGGCAGGAATCCGGCGTTGAAGGGGCAAACCGCTTCCTGAAACGTGTCTGGAAACTGGTTTATGAGCACACGACTCAGGGCCCGGTTGCCGCGCTGGACGTTGCCAGCCTGAGCGAAGATCAGCAGGCGCTGCGTCGTGATGTCCACAAAACGATCGCCAAAGTGACCGATGATATCGGCCGTCGTCAGACCTTCAACACCGCGATCGCCGCGATCATGGAGCTGATGAACAAACTGGCGAAAGCGCCGCAGGAAAACGAACAGGATCGCGCGCTGATGCGTGAGGCTCTGCTGGCGGTTGTGCGCATGCTCAATCCGTTCACCCCGCACGCCTGCTTCACGCTGTGGCAGGAGCTGGGCGGTGAAGGCGATATCGACAACGCGCCGTGGCCGGTCGCCGATGAAAGCGCTATGGTTGAAAATACCACCCTGGTTGTTGTTCAGGTTAATGGTAAAGTCCGTGGTAAAATTACCGTTCCTGTCGATGCAACCGAAGAACAGGTTCGTGCACGTGCGGGCCAGGAACATCTGGTTGCGAAGTATCTCGACGGTGTAACCGTACGTAAAGTGATTTACGTCCCGGGTAAACTGCTCAACCTGGTCGTTGGCTAAGCGCAGGAGGAAGCGTGCGATATCTGGCAACATTGTTGTTATCTCTGGCGGTGCTCATCACCGCCGGATGCGGTTGGCATCTGCGGAGTACCACTCAGGTCCCCACCGCGATGAAAACCATGATCTTTCAGTCGAGCGATCCGAATGGTCCGTTAAGTCGTTCGGTACGTAATCAGCTGCGTCTGAATGGCGTCGAGATCGTCGACGGCAGCACGCTGCGCAAGGATATTCCGTCCCTGCGTCTGGATGCGTCATCCATTCAGAAAGATACGGCTTCCATTTTCCAGGATGGTCGTACGGCTGAATATCAGATGGTGCTGACGGTGCAGGCAAGCGTGCTAATCCCGGGTCATGATATCTATCCGATCTCGACGAAAGTCTACCGCTCGTTCTTCGATAACCCGCAGGCGGCGTTAGCGAAAGACGCCGAGCAGGATATGATCGTCCAGGAGATGTACGACAAAGCCGCTGAACAGCTGATTCGTAAGCTGCCAAGCGTCCACGTTGCTGATGTCGAAGCCACGAAAGGGGAAGAGAAGCCGGTTAACGCCACTTCCACCTCCGGCAACCGCGTCTCCACCACGCTGGGTAACTGATGATTCGGCTGTACCCAGAGCAACTCCGCGCGCAGCTCACCGAAGGGCTGCGCGCGGCCTATTTATTACTCGGTAGCGATCCGTTGCTGTTGCAGGAAAGTCAGGACGCGATTCGCGAAGCCGCTGCTACCCAGGGCTTTACCGAACACCATACCGCGACCATCGACGCCAGCACCGACTGGCCCGCCCTCTTCTCACTCAGCCAGGCCATGAGCCTGTTCGCCAGCCGTCAGACGCTGCTTCTGGTCCTGCCGGAAAACGGCCCTAACGCGGCGATTAACGAACAGCTTGCCACCCTGGTCAGCATGCTCCATGACGACCTGCTGTTAATCGTTCGCGGTAATAAGCTCAGCAAAGCGCAGGAAAATGCCGCCTGGGTTACCGCGCTGGCCAGCCGCGCGGTTCAGGTGAGCTGTCAGACGCCGGAATATGCGCAGCTGCCACGATGGCTGGCGGCGCGGGCAAAACAGCACCACTTGCATCTTGATGATGCCGCCAGTCAGCTGCTGTGCTACTGCTACGAAGGCAACCTGCTGGCGCTGGCGCAGGCGCTGGAACGTCTCTCTCTGCTGTGGCCGGATGGCAAGCTCACGCTGCCGCGCGTCGAGCAGGCGGTCAACGATGCCGCCCACTTCACGCCCTATCACTGGGTGGATGCGCTGCTGGCTGGCAAAAGCAAACGGGTGCTGCATATCCTGCAGCAGTTACGGCTGGAAGGCAGCGAACCGGCTATTCTGCTGCGCACGCTTCAACGCGAGCTGCTGCTGCTGGTTAACCTGAAACGCCAGTCGGCCCATACGCCGCTGCGTACGCTGTTCGATAAACATCGGGTATGGCAGAACCGTCGACAGCTGTTAAGCGATGCGCTCGCGCGCCTCAGCACGGACCAGTTACGCCAGGCCGTGACTCTGCTGACCCGAGCGGAGCTCACCTTCAAGCAGGATTACGGCAGCGCCATCTGGCCGGAATTAGAGAGCCTTTCTTTGTTGCTCTGCCATAAAGCGCTGGCAGACGTGTTTATTGATGGTTGATATGACTCAGTTGCAGGCAATGTACGGCGGCACCTTCGATCCGGTGCACTATGGTCACCTCAAACCGGTCGAGGTTCTGGCGAATCAGATCGGTCTTGGCAAAGTCATTATCGTCCCAAACAATGTTCCGCCACACCGCCCGCAGCCTGAAGCCACCAGCGCCCAGCGTAAACAGATGCTGGCGCTGGCCATTGCCGATAAACCGTTGTTCGTGCTCGATGAACGCGAGCTTCGGCGTCAGACGCCGTCCTGGTCGGCACAAACGCTCGAAGAGTGGCGACAGGAACAAGGGCCGGACCGGCCGCTGGCGTTCATTATTGGTCAGGACTCGCTGCTCACCTTCCCGACCTGGCACAATTACACCTCGATTCTGGATAATGTCCATCTGATCGTTTGCCGTCGTCCGGGCTACCCGCTGGTGATGAAACGGGAAGAGGATCAGCGGTGGCTGGACAAACATTTAACCCACGACGCAGAACAGCTGCACAGCCGTCCCGCCGGGGTCATCTATCTGGCGGAAACCCCGTGGTTTGATATTTCGGCAACGATTATCCGCCAGCGCCTTGAACGCGGAGAATCCTGCGCTGACATGCTGCCGGCCGCGGTACTGGCGTATATCCATCAGCAAAAACTCTACTGTTAACCGGCCGTTGCCCCAGCGTTGGTGACGCCGGATACAATAGCAGCGCGCCGATTCGCATATACTCTCCCTCATCCCTTGATGATGTCAGAAGGCGTATATTCAGTGAAATTATGGTTAGTTCGACATGGTGAAACTGAGGCCAATGTTGCCGGCCTTTACAGCGGACACGCCCCGACTCCGCTAACCGAACGCGGCATGATGCAGGCGAGAACGCTCGGCCAGCTGCTGCAGGCGGTAACGTTCGATCGCGTGCTCTGCAGCGAACTGGAACGCACCCACATCACCGCCGACCTGCTGCTCGGCACACGGCATATCCCCCGGCAGATTGTCCCCGAACTCAACGAGATGTTTTTTGGCGACTGGGAAATGCGCCATCATCGGGACTTACAGCTCGAAGACGCGGAAAACTATGCCGCCTGGTGCGCGGACTGGCAGCATGCGGCGCCGACCAACGGCGAAAGTTTTCAGCATTTCGCCCACCGCGTCCGCACGTTTGCCGAGAAGCTGACGCACCATCCGCAGCCAGATCATCTGCTGATCGTGGGCCATAAAGGTGGGCTGAGTCTGCTTATCGCGCTGTTGCTGAAGCTGCCGGCGGAGGCCATGTGGCATTTTCCTGTCGCCCATGGCACATGGAGCGAACTCGAACTGCACGCTGATTTTGCCACGCTGCGGGTATTAAATAGCCAGGCGCGCTGGCAGAAGGAAGAAGAATTCCGTGCAGACCATTGACAGGTCAGAGCAGGCTGTTATTCTCCGCAGCCTGGACGTATCGGCTAAACGATGTTTCCAGAAATTGTTTTACAAAAATGGCGATGCAATCACGGGCGATGGATGGGATGATAGCCGCCGCCATCGCTTGCTGACCGACATTTATCCCGACTTTTCGACGAGTTCAGGTATACTGTCAGGCTGTTTATTATTATCAATCTTCACTCACCCAGGGGGAACTCTTGCAGGGTAAAGCACTCCAGGATTTTGTTATCGACAAAATTGATGACCTGAAAGGTCAGGACATCGTTGCCATTGACGTTCATGGCAAATCCAGCATTACAGATTGCATGATTATTTGCACCGGCACCTCTACGCGCCATGTAATGTCCATCGCCGACCACGTAGTACAAGAGTCTCGCGCCGCAGGAATGCTGCCGCTTGGCGTTGAAGGTGAAAGCGCCGCTGACTGGATTGTTGTCGACCTTGGCGACGTCATGGTTCACGTTATGCAGGAAGAGAGCCGTCGTCTGTACGAGCTGGAAAAACTCTGGAGTTAATGCGTGAAGCTGCAGCTGGTGGCCGTTGGCACCAAGATGCCGGACTGGGTTCAGACCGGCTTTAGTGAATATTTGCGCCGTTTTCCAAAAGATATGCCGTTCGAGCTGCTGGAAATCCCTGCCGGTAAACGCGGTAAAAATGCCGACATCAAGCGAATCCTCGACAAAGAAGGGGAGATGATGCTGGCAGCCGCAGGCAAAAATCGCATCGTGACCCTGGATATTCCGGGAAAACCGTGGGATACGCCGCAGCTGGCACGAGAGCTGGAGCGCTGGAAACAGGATGGCCGCGACGTCAGCCTGCTTATCGGCGGTCCCGAGGGGCTCTCTCCGGCTTGTAAAGCAGCAGCGGAACAGAGTTGGTCACTCTCCACCCTCACGTTGCCTCACCCGCTGGTACGCGTACTGGTCGCTGAGAGCCTGTATCGTGCGTGGAGCATTACCACCAACCACCCTTACCACCGTGAATAATGATGACCAGGGTAGACTAAGCAGCGAATGAAATTACAGAATTCTTTCCGCGACTATACGGCTGAATCCTCGCTGTTCGTGCGCCGGGCGCTGGTCGCTTTTTTGGGGATTTTGCTGCTTACCGGCATACTGGTTGCCAATCTTTATAACGTGCAGATTGTTCGCTACACCGACTATCAAACGCGTTCCAACGAAAACCGTATTAAGCTGGTCCCCATTCCGCCCAGTCGCGGCATTATCTATGACCGCAACGGTACGCCGCTGGCGCTGAACCGCACCATCTACCAGCTGGAGATGATGCCGGAGAAAGTCGATAACGTGCAGCAGACGCTGGATGCGTTACGCGACGTCATCGATCTGACCGATGATGATATTGCAAACTTCAAGAAAGAACGCTCGCGTTCCCATCGCTTCACCTCGATTCCCGTCAAGGTCAACCTGAGCGAAGTCCAGGTGGCCCGTTTTGCGGTTAACCAGTACCGCTTTCCCGGCGTCGAAGTAAAAGGCTATAAACGCCGCTACTACCCCTATAATTCCGCGCTGACCCACGTTATCGGCTACGTCTCAAAAATTAACGATAAAGACGTCGATCGCCTGGATAAAGAGGGCAAGCTGGCCAACTATGCCTCCACGCATGATATTGGCAAGCTGGGAATCGAGCGCTATTACGAAGACGTACTGCACGGTCAGACCGGCTATGAAGAGGTTGAGGTCAATAACCGCGGCCGCGTCATTCGCCAGCTCAAAGAGGTGCCGCCGCAGGCCGGGCGCGATATCTATTTGACCCTCGATCTCAAGCTTCAGCAGTACATTGAGACCCTGCTCGCCGGCAGCCGCGCTGCCGTGGTCGTCACCGACCCGCGTACCGGCAGCATCCTCGCGCTGGTCTCCACGCCGAGCTACGACCCGAACCTGTTTGTGGACGGCATCTCCAGTAAAGACTACTCCGCCCTGCTGAACGATCCGAATACTCCGCTGGTCAACCGCGCGACTCAGGGGGTCTACCCGCCGGCGTCGACGGTGAAGCCTTATGTCGCCGTATCGGCCCTCAGCGCGAACGTCATCACCCGCAATACCAGCCTGTTCGACCCGGGCTGGTGGCAGCTGCCGGGCTCTGACAAGCGCTACCGCGACTGGAAAAAATGGGGGCACGGGCACCTGAATGTGACCAAAGCGCTCGAGGAGTCTGCGGATACCTACTTCTATCAGGTCGCTTATGATATGGGTATCGACCGCCTCTCTGAGTGGATGAGCAAATTCGGTTACGGCCACTATACCGGTATCGATCTGTCGGAAGAGCGTTCCGGGAATATGCCGACCCGCGAATGGAAGCTGAAACGCTTTAAGAAGCCCTGGTATCAGGGTGACACCATCCCGGTCGGAATCGGCCAGGGCTACTGGACCGCCACGCCGATTCAGATGAACAAAGCGCTGATGATCCTGATAAACGACGGTCTGGTGAAAGTGCCGCATCTGCTGCAAAGCACCGTCGAAGACGGCAAACAGGTTCCCTGGGTTCAACCGCACGAGCCGCCGGTCGGCGACATTCATTCCGGCTTCTGGGAAATCGCCAAGGACGGGATGTTCGGCGTCGCTAACCGTGGCAACGGGACCGCGCATAAATACTTCGCCAGCGCGCCCTATAAAATTGCGGCGAAATCCGGTACAGCCCAGGTATTTGGCCTGAAAGCCAATGAAACCTATAACGCGCACCGAATCGCGGAACGTCTGCGTGACCATAAACTCATGACGGCGTTTGCCCCTTATAACAATCCCCAGGTTGCTGTTGCCATCATTCTTGAGAACGGCGGTGCTGGCCCGGCGGTCGGCACGATTATGCGCCAGATTCTCGACCACATTATGCTGGGTGATAACAACACAAACCTGCCGAGTGAAAACCCGGCGGTCACGGCGGGTGAGGATCAATAATGACCGATAATCCGAACAAAAAATCACTATGGGATAAAATCCATCTCGATCCGACCATGGTGCTGATTCTGCTGGCGCTGCTGACCTACAGCGCGCTGGTCATCTGGAGCGCCAGCGGCCAGGACATCGGGATGATGGAGCGCAAAATAGGCCAGATCGCCATGGGCGTGGTGATCATGATCGTGATGGCGCAAATCCCGCCGCGCGTGTATGAAGGCTGGGCGCCCTATCTCTATATCTTCTGTATCATTTTGCTGGTGGCGGTTGACGCTTTCGGCGCGATTTCCAAAGGCGCCCAGCGCTGGCTGGATCTGGGGGTTGTGCGCTTTCAGCCGTCGGAAATTGCTAAAATCGCCGTCCCGCTAATGGTCGCGCGCTTTATCAACCGCGACGTTTGCCCACCCTCGCTGAAGAATACCGCCATTGCGCTGGTGCTGATTTTTCTGCCAACCCTGCTGGTTGCCGCCCAGCCTGACCTCGGAACATCGATTCTGATTGCATTGTCTGGCCTGTTCGTGCTGTTCCTGTCCGGGCTGAGCTGGCGCCTGATCGGCGTGGCGGTGGTGCTGGTTGCGGCGTTTATTCCGATTTTATGGTTCTTCCTGATGCATGATTATCAGCGTCAGCGCGTCATGATGTTGCTCGACCCGGAAACCGATCCGCTGGGTGCCGGCTATCATATTATCCAGTCGAAAATCGCCATTGGCTCCGGTGGATTACGCGGCAAAGGCTGGCTGCACGGCACCCAGTCGCAGCTTGAATTCCTGCCGGAACGCCATACCGACTTTATCTTTGCGGTCCTGGCCGAAGAGCTCGGCCTGATTGGCGTGCTGATTCTACTGGCGCTCTATATTTTGCTCATCATGCGCGGGCTGTGGATCGCCGCCCAGGCGCAGACCACCTTCGGTCGCGTCATGGCCGGTGGTTTAATGTTGATTTTATTCGTTTATGTCTTCGTAAATATTGGTATGGTGAGTGGTATTTTACCAGTGGTGGGGGTACCGTTGCCGCTGGTCAGCTACGGGGGCTCAGCCCTGATCGTATTGATGGCCGGGTTTGGTATCGTGATGTCGATCCACACCCACAGAAAAATGTTGTCGAAAAGCGTTTAAGGGGTTTGCGATGCGTAAGCAATGGCTGGGGATTTGCATAGCAGCGGGGCTGCTGGCGGCATGTTCGGGTGAAGACGTTCAACAGAAGACGGTCAGCACTCCACAGCCGGCCGTTTGTAATGGCCCAAGCGTGGAAATCAGCGGCGCCGATCCGCATTATGAGACGCCAAATGCGACGGCGAATCAGGATTACGAGCGCGAGGGTAAAAGTTATAAAATCGTCCAGGATCCGTCTAACTTTACCCAGACCGGTCTGGCCGCCATTTATGATGCGGAGCCCAACAGCAACCTGACGGCATCAGGCGAAGCCTTCGACCCGACGCAGCTGACCGCAGCACACCCGACGCTGCCGATCCCGAGCTACGTGCGCGTGACGAACGTGGCAAATGGCCGCATGATCGTCGTGCGCATTAACGATCGCGGCCCGTACGGCACCGATCGCGTGATTTCGCTTTCTCGCGCCTCCGCCGATCGCCTGAACACCTCCAACAACACCAAAGTGCGTATCGATCCGATCATCGTCGCACCGGACGGTTCGCTTTCCGGCCCGGGCATGGCCTGTACTACCGTCGCCAAACAGACCTATGCGCTGCCTGCCCGTCCCGATCTTGACGGCGGCGCAGGTGTTTCCAGCGAACCGACGGCGCCAACCGACGTTCGCCCGATCAGCAATGCCACGCTGAAGCCGGAAGACAACGTTGGCGCTCCGGTGAACAGCAGCGGCTTCCTCGGCGCGCCGACGCCCCTGAATAGCGGCGTACTGGAAAGCAGCGAGCCTGCGGTTCAGACTGCCACCCAAAGCGCGCCGGTTACCGCCCCTGGTTCTGTGCAAGGCAGCGTCACGCCGGCTGCGGCGGCAACCACGGCTGTCGCCGCCTCTTCGGCCAGCGCCAGCGGCGATTTTGTCGTCCAGGTCGGCGCCGTCAGCGATCGGGCCCGCGCGCAGCAATATCAGCAGCGTCTGAGCCAGCAGTTTTCCGTGCCTGGCCGCGTCGTGCAGAACGGCGCAGTGTGGCGCATTCAGCTAGGGCCATTCGCCAGTAAATCGCAGGCCAGCACGGTACAACAGCGCCTGCAAAGCGAAGCTCAGCTGCAATCATTTATTACTCACGCCAACTAAACAGGTAGGGTCGTTGTCCGTACTGTGATGCGCATGAAAAAGTCATTAACAAAGTCATGCGCAATGTCGGATGCCGGTCCACAGAGCATTTGTTATAGTAAGGCACTTTTTTAACTCCATCACGGATGCCGTTGTTCTGACCATGAAGACCTCTTTCACCGCACGTTTACTCGTTACGGCCCTCTCCGTTGCAGCGCTCTCCTCCGCTGCCCACGCCGATGACCTGAATCTCAAAACCATGATCCCAGGCGCGCCGCAGATTGACGCCGAATCCTGGATTCTTATTGATTACAATTCGGGCAAAGTGCTGGCGGAGAATAACGCCGATTCCCGCCGCGACCCGGCGAGTCTGACCAAAATGATGACCAGCTACGTCATCGGTCAGGCCATGAAAGCGGGCAAGTTTAAAGAAACCGACCTGGTTACGGTGGGTAACGATGCGTGGGCAACCGGTAACCCGGTGTTTAAAGGCTCTTCACTGATGTTCCTGAAGCCGGGTATGCAGGTTCCGGTTTCTCAGCTGATCCGCGGCATCAACCTGCAGTCAGGTAACGATGCCTGCGTCGCCATGGCCGACTATGTTGCCGGCAGCCAGGATGCCTTCGTCAGCCTGATGAACAGCTACGTCAATGCGCTGGGCCTGAAAAACAGCCACTTCCAGACCGTTCACGGCCTCGATGCCGACGGTCAGTACAGCTCCGCGCGCGATATGGCGCTGATTGGCCAGGCGCTGATCCGCGATGTACCGAACGAATACACCATCTATAAAGAAAAAGAGTTCACCTTTAACGGCATTCGTCAGCTGAACCGTAACGGTCTGCTGTGGGATAACAGCCTGAACGTCGACGGGATTAAAACCGGGCATACCGATAAAGCGGGCTATAACCTCGTGGCCTCGGCGACCGAAGGCCAGATGCGTCTGATCTCCGCCGTCATGGGCGGCCGCACCTACAAAGGCCGCGAATCCGAAAGCAAAAAGCTGCTGACCTGGGGCTTCCGCTTCTTCGAAACCGTTAATCCGCTGAAAGCCGGGAAAGAGTTCTCTTCTGAACCAGCCTGGTTTGGCGACAGCGATCGCGCTTCGCTGGGTGTCGATAAAGACGTTTATCTGACTATCCCTCGTGGCCGCATGAAAGATCTGAAAGCCAGCTATGTGCTGAACAATACCGAACTGCACGCCCCGCTGCAGAAAAATCAGGTTGTCGGCACCATTAACTTCCAGCTGGACGGTAAAACGATCGATCAGCGCCCGCTGGTCGTCCTGCAAGAAATTCCTGAAGGCAATTTCTTCGGAAAAATGATTGATTACATCAAGTTAATGTTCCACCACTGGTTTGGTTAAAAATCGAACACTTGAAAGTGTGATTTACATCCCCATATACTAATCATCAAAGTAACCTGATAACTCCCACACTTCGTGGGAGTTATTATTTTTTGTCGTAACACCGGAGCTGACATGAAAACCAAACTTAACGAACTGCTTGAATTCCCTACTCCATTTACTTACAAAGTAATGGGGCAGGCGTTGCCTGAGCTGGTTGATCAGGTGGTGGAAGTGGTACAGCGCCATGCGCCTGGTGATTACTCTCCACAGGTAAAACCGAGCAGCAAGGGGAACTACCACTCGGTCTCTATCACCATCAACGCAACCCATATCGAGCAGGTCGAAACCCTGTACGAAGAGCTGGGCAATATCGATATCGTCCGGATGGTGCTGTAACCCATTCCCAGACCCGGTCCTGCGCCGGGTCATCTCTCCCCGCTATGCTGTGATATACTCCCCCCTCAAGTCACTTCTCTCTCTGCGGAGACGTTGTTTTGCAGCATAACAAAATCCTTATTCGTCAACTTGGCCTGCAACCTTACGAACCGGTCTCGCAGGCGATGCATGAATTTACCGATACCCGCGACGACAGCACGCTGGACGAAATCTGGCTGGTAGAGCACCCTGCGGTCTTTACTCAAGGCCAGGCGGGAAAAGCCGAACACGTGCTGGTTCCGGGGGACATTCCGGTCATTCAAAGCGATCGCGGCGGCCAGGTGACCTACCACGGGCCAGGGCAGCAGGTGATGTATGTTCTGTTGAACCTCAAGCGCCGGAAACTGGGCGTGCGCGAACTGGTTACTCTGCTGGAACAGACCGTGGTCAATACGCTGGCGGAATACGCGATTGAATCACATCCACGCGCCGATGCGCCCGGCGTCTACGTCGGCGAGCAAAAAATCTGTTCGCTGGGTTTACGTATCCGGAAAGGTTGTTCGTTTCACGGGCTTGCGCTGAATATTGCGATGGACCTGTCGCCGTTCCTGCGGATTAACCCCTGCGGCTATGCCGGGATGGAGATGACCCAAATGCGCCAGTGGCAGCCGGATATTCAACCGCAGATGGTGGCGCCACATCTGGTTGCCAACCTGCTGGCCCTGCTTGGCAACCCGCCCCACGAGATGATTGCTGCCGCTTAGCTCCCGCCCGCTCGCGCCCCTGTCTCCGGGGCGCGACATTCGCATTATCGATAGTTAAGCCATTATATTTGCAATTAAACGTCACGCACGACGCTGCCGCCGGCCGCTATACTTGCGCTATTTCCGATAACAGGAAGCGCTGAGTGGAAAATAACACGCCGTCATCAGAGTCGCCCGCACCGCAGGAACCGCACCACGACCGCCAGGTGTTGCGTATTCTACGCAATGTGGATCTGAACCTGCTGACCATTTTTGAAGCGGTGTATGTTCACAAGGGCATCGTAAATGCCGCTAAAGTGCTGAACATTACACCATCGGCGATCAGCCAGTCGCTTAACAAACTGCGTGCGGTATTCCCCGACCCACTGTTTATTCGTAAAGGCCAGGGGGTGAGGCCTACGGCCTACGCAACCCATCTTCACCAGTACATCAGCCAGGGAATGGAATCCTTCCTCAGCGCCCTTGACCTGGCCTGCGGGGCGGCTCAGCCACGCGCCCTCACCATCGCGACCTCCCCTCTCATCGGGGCGCTGGTCATCCCCACGATTGCGCACGCGCTCAAACCGCGTTTCCCCCAGATCCGGTTACACAACATCGCCATTACCGATGCCAGCAGTCAGCTTAACCAACGCCAGGTCGATTTAGCGATCGACAGCGATACCTACAGTAGCCAGACCATCGCGTATCACCTGCTGTTTGAAGAGCGGCTGGTGATGTATTGCCGCGAAGGACATCCGGCGCTGCAAAGGCCGTCAACCGAAGAGAATCTCCGCCAGTATGAGTTTGCGCTGAAGCTACCGCCGGGCCAACGCTATCCGGCAATATACCGGCAGCGGCAGGAACGCCAGGGAGAACGCCGCTGTGGCTTCAGCAGCGACAACCTGTTTGCCCAGGCTGCGCTGATCAGCCAAAGCGATATGCTCGGGCTGATGCCGGAGCGAATGTTTTCTCTGCTGGCGCAAACGTGGTCGCTGGCAAGGCTCGACTACGCTCAATTACCCGAAGAGCGCATTGAGATTGCACTGCATTACAACCGGCAGAGCGCGCAGGAACCGTTGCTGAATCAGGTCATCGAGGTCGTTTGCCAGTCGTTTAAACAATAAAGCACGTGAGGATAAGCATAAAACAACAACTATTTTACAATTTGCCGAACAGGTAGGCTGCTTTCTGTCCCATATCAATGGTATACTGCCTGTCCTTAATTCAAAAATAGTTGATAAATACAACATTTCCTTGAATTGATTCGCTTTCCTTCGTGACTCGCAACTGGAACACGCACGCTATGAGTAAACCCATTGTGATGGAACGCGGTGTTAAGTACCGCGACGCCGATAAAATGGCCCTTATCCCGGTGAAAAACGTGGCAACTGAGCGTGAAGCTCTGCTCAGAAAACCGGAATGGATGAAAATCAAACTTCCGGCTGACTCGTCCCGTATCCAGGGAATCAAAGCAGCGATGCGTAAGAACGGTCTGCACTCCGTGTGCGAAGAAGCTTCTTGCCCAAACCTTGCGGAATGCTTCAACCACGGAACGGCCACCTTTATGATCCTCGGCGCGATTTGTACCCGCCGCTGCCCGTTCTGTGACGTTGCGCACGGTCGTCCGGTGACCCCGGATGCCAACGAACCGCAGAAACTCGCGCAAACTATCGCCGATATGGGCCTGCGTTACGTCGTCGTGACCTCCGTTGACCGCGACGATCTTCGCGACGGCGGCGCGCAGCACTTTGCCGATTGTATCAGCGCTATTCGTGAGAAAAACCCGACGATTAAGATTGAGACCCTGGTCCCTGACTTCCGTGGCCGTATGGATCGCGCGCTGGATATCCTCACGGTGACGCCGCCGGATGTGTTTAACCACAACCTGGAAAACGTGCCGCGTCTGTATCGTCAGGTTCGCCCAGGCGCCGACTACAACTGGTCGCTGAAGCTGCTGGAGCGCTTTAAAGAAGCGCATCCGGAGATCCCGACGAAATCAGGTTTGATGGTCGGTCTCGGCGAGACCAACGAAGAGATCATCGAAGTTATGCGCGACCTGCGTCGCCATGGCGTGACTATGCTCACCCTGGGCCAGTATCTGCAGCCAAGCCGTCATCACCTGCCGGTTCAGCGCTACGTTAGCCCGGATGAGTTTGAAGAGATGAAAGCCGAAGCGATGGCGATGGGCTTCACCCACGCCGCCTGCGGTCCGTTCGTTCGTTCGTCTTATCATGCCGACCTGCAAGCCAAAGGGATGGAAGTGAAGTAAATCTCACTGCCCGCCAATCGCCGCGTGAACGCTTTCGCGCGGCGATCTGTTTTTATCCCGCCCGTCTGATGTTTCCCTGCCCGCTGGTAACAACTGGTTGCATTTTTTCCGTATTTTCGCGAGCAGGCAACAAAAAGAGGCCACAACGCTTATCGCTGCAGCCTCTTCAACGTCCAGACTCTCGCCTGTCGGTTACGCCCTCCCGCTGTCGGGGGAAGCGCCTTTAATTACTCTTTATGAGAGAGCTTTTGTGCCGGAGCGTCTTCTTCCGCACTGGTTTTCTTCGCGCTATCGTCATCGTCGTTCATGGCTTTCTTGAAGCCTTTGATAGCGGACCCCAGGTCTCCACCCAGCGTACGTAATTTTTTGGTACCAAACACTAAAATAATCAGTGCTGCGACAACCAGCAGTTTGGTAATACTAATCTCACCCATAGCTAACCTTCTTCTCTAAAACAAGCTGCGAATACGCCATCATACACGCGAACAATTAACGGCTATTTGACGCGCGGACACAATAGCAATCTGTAACAAGGTGAATCAAGCCTTGTTTAAAAAAACATCACAATAATTGCGGTGGCGCAAAGCGGCGGTTCTTCAACACCGGCAAACGCTCGCGAATCTGACGCAGCGACGCTGTCGAAATGTCGACAGTAATCATCTGCGGCTCGTCCCCTGCCCCCGCCATTATCGTTCCCATCGGGTCGATAATGCGGCTCTGACCAATATTACGGGTGCCGCATTCGCCTGCCGCAACGATATAGCAGGTCGTATCCAGAGCCCTGGCCGCCAGTAGCGTGGCCCAATGATACTCCTTCATCGGCCCTTTTACCCACGCGGTGGGTAAAACCAATACTTCAGCACCGTTAAGCGCCAGCGTTAACGCCAGTTCAGGAAAGCGTAAATCGTAACAGGTCATTAGGCCAACGCGTACCCCGTCGATATCAATCAGCGGCGGAATCTGTTGCCCGGCATCGACAAGTCGCGACTCCTGCATCGCAAACGCGTCATACAAATGGAGCTTCTGGTATTGGGCAATCACTTCGCCCTGGCGTATCGCCACCAGCGTATTCGTCGCTCGCCCCTCACCCGAAGGTACATGCAGCGTCAGCACCGTGGTTAAACCATAATTCCGGCTTTCATCACGCAACAGCTGCAGAAAACCGCCATCAATCTCCTGCGCCGACTTTACCGAGAGATCCGGATCGCTGTCGTCACGCGCCAGCAATGCTTCCGGTAATACCAGCAATGATACTCCCTGCCCGGCCGCCTGGTTCATCAACGCTACGCAGGTACGCGCATTGACTCGCCAGTCCGCCGTAACGGCAAATTGTCCCGCAGCAACCCGCATTCTCTTCTCCCGTCAGGTATTTCGTAGCCAATGACGCATTTTGCGCGCTACACTCAAACCCCTGTATTAACCAAATAGCAGGGAATGAGAGTGTCACAACTACTTTTAGCCGTTTTTGTTGGCGGCGGTACCGGCAGCGTATTGCGCTGGTGGCTTGGTATGAAGTTCAATCCAATGCATCACGCTATTCCCATCGGCACACTCGCGGCAAACTTGCTGGGCGCATTTATCATTGGTGCCGGGCTGGCATGGTTTAATCGCCTGACAAACATTGACCCAATGTGGAAATTGCTGATCACTACCGGATTTTGCGGCGGGCTGACGACGTTCTCAACCTTCTCATCGGAGGTCGTTTTCCTGCTGCAACAGGGCCGTTTCAGCTGGGCGCTGCTGAACATTCTGGTCAATCTGTTAGGTTCATTCGCCATGACGGCAACGGCATTCTGGCTCTTTTCCCACGCTGCCAGCCGCTAACGGCAGACAAAAAAAAACCCGCGTTGAGCGGGTTTTTATATTCTACTGACGCAATGCTTAGATAGCGTTTACGTTTGCAGCAGAAGGGCCTTTGGCACCGTTAGTGATTTCGAACTCTACGCGCTGACCTTCAGCCAGAGTTTTGAAACCGTTGGACTGGATTGCAGAGAAATGTACGAATACATCTTTGCTGCCATCTTCCGGAGTAATGAAACCGAATCCTTTGGATTCATTAAACCACTTAACGTTACCTTTAATCTTAGACATCAAAATTACCTTTATATGAAAAAACGACACTGATACTGTGTCGGACACCAGTACATCAATTGTGATGCCTTTTGTCCAGTCCAACTTTGTTAAAAAGTGACAAATATCGCTATCTTTTTTAGGAGGTCACGCCTTAGTTGTTGTTTTTTCACAGGACAAACGACTTAGCTCTTTTATTGCTAAGTTATGCCAGTTCTAAAACTGGAAACGGGCCCAGGCAAAGTAGACGTTACCGTTATTGTAGGTCCCGGGGATATAGGTCATCTGGAAAGTTGCCGGTCCATAACCAATGGATGCCAGTGGCAAAATGACCGGAATGGGAATGTAATTCCAGTTATCCCGCGCCGTCACGCCCAGCGTGTACCCCAGACCAAGATGAAAATTGTCATCTGCTAACGGACGCCAGGTTTTCTCCCAGCCATAGCCGCCAATCGGTTCCCATTTGTTAAAAGAGTCCTTAAAAGCCATCAGATACAGGCCGTGCCAGTTGCCTTTATCATCCCAGCGCGAAACCCCGAATCCTGCTCCCCACGGACGCTCGTTATATTCATCGGTCTTTTCTTTGTCATAGGCAAAGCGGGCATGCCAGGTAATCGCGGGAACATACAGATCGTAGTGTTCAGGTTCCTGCCAGGTTTGCACGACGTTATCACTTAAGGTGTTATACCCATCGCGAATCGTCGACGTAAACGACGCGTTAGCCGCGCCACAAGAGAGCATTACCCCTAAAAAACCAAGAAAAAACAATACGAACTGACGTTGTCTCAACACTTATCTCTTACCAATATCGATTTTAAAGCGCAATAATTTAACAAGTATAATCTTAATATTACCTTAACGAAATTAGGTAAGTTTCTGATTTATGATCGGAAAAACAGCATCCTTTTCACCTCGTCGTTTTGTGATAACGGCCGCCCCTCCACTGATGATTGCAGGGTTCTCATCAGTTTATTGATTTGCATCAGCATGTTTCGCCCATTAATTAGGCACATTCGCTCACTTAATTTTATCTTCACTTTATTTATTAGCAGATTCTTTGGGTAAAAGGCTTAGGGGTAAAAGATGCTTACGCTAGTTGAGATCCTGATTGGGATTGTGGTCATTGTGGGTGTTGCCCGCTATATCATAAAAGGGTATTCCGCCACCGGCGTGCTGTTCGTCGGCGGTTTGACGTTACTCATCGTCAGCGCGTTGATGGGGCACAAGATTTTACCCGGCGATACGAAAAGCACGGGGTACTCCGCGACCGATATTATCGAATACGTTAAAATTCTCCTGATGAGCCGCGGCGGCGATTTGGGCATGATGATCATGATGCTCTGCGGATTCGCCACCTATATGACCCATATTGGCGCCAACGATATGGTGGTAAAGCTGGCTTCAAAGCCGCTGCGCTATATTAACTCTCCCTATCTGCTGATGATCGCCGCCTATTTTGTCGCTTGTCTGATGTCGCTGGCCGTCTCTTCGGCAACCGGCCTGGGCGTTCTGCTGATGGCCACGCTGTTCCCGGTGATGGTGAACGTCGGTATCAGTCGCGGCGCCGCGGCGGCCATTTGCGCCTCGCCGGCCGCCATTATCCTCTCTCCGACCTCCGGCGACGTGGTGCTGGCCGCCAAAGCCGCAGAAATGCCGCTCATCGACTTCGCGTTTAAAACCACGCTGCCAATCTCCATCGTCGCAATTATCAGCATGGCCATTGCCCACTACTTCTGGCAGCGCTATCTGGATAAAAAAGAGAATGTCGTTCACGAAATGCTTGATGTGAATGAGATCACCACAACCGCTCCCTCCTTTTACGCCCTTCTGCCCTTTACGCCGATTATCGGCGTCCTGATTTTCGACGGGAAATGGGGCCCGGAGCTGCATATTATTGCTATCCTCGTGCTCTGCATGCTGCTGGCGGCCGTGCTGGAGTTTGTTCGCGGCTTTAATACGAAAAATGTTTTCGCCGGACTGGAAGTCGCCTACCGCGGCATGGCCGATGCCTTCGCCGGCGTCGTCATGCTGTTAGTGGCCGCCGGCGTCTTTGCTCAGGGCCTGAGCACCATTGGCTTTATCAATAGCCTGATCTCAATCGCCACATCATTTGGCTCGGCGAGCATTATTTTAATGCTGGTGCTGGTGATTCTGACCATGCTGGCGGCAATGACCACCGGTTCTGGTAACGCGCCGTTTTACGCCTTCGTAGAGATGATCCCGAAATTAGCCCACTCTTCAGGCATCAACCCGGCCTACCTGTCCATTCCTATGCTGCAGGCTTCAAACCTGGGTCGGACTATTTCGCCGGTCTCAGGCGTGGTGGTCGCCGTTGCCGGGATGGCCAAAATCTCCCCCTTTGAAGTGGTGAAACGGACCTCTGTTCCGGTTATCGTCGGTCTGCTGGTGGTGATTATCGCCACCGAAGTTCTGGTACCCGGTAGCGCGCTTTAATAAACGCGAAAAGGCGCCAGCTGGCGCCTTTTTTATGCTTTAATCATTTCCTGTAAATCATTGTCACCCACTATCAGGATTAAAAATGTTCAGGAAGGATTTCGTCGCCATTGCCCTTTTGTTGACGGCAACCCAGGCCGGCGCTGAACCACTCACCGCAACGCAATATGGCGATTTCGACCGTTATGTACTGGCTTTGTCATGGCAAACGGGGTTCTGCCAGAGCATGCATGACAGAAACCGGAGTGAGCCGGAAGAGTGTCGCTTGCAGCAGGAATTACCGAATAAAGCGGATTTCCTGACGGTACATGGCCTCTGGCCTGGCCTGCCAAAATCCATTGCTGCCCGGGGCGTCGACGATCGGCGCTGGATGCGTTTTGGCTGCGCCACCCGCCCTGTCCCCAACATGCCTGAAGTGAAAGCCGGGCGTAAATGCCAGGCCGCTGAAACCGGGCTGTCGCTCGAGATGGCGAATAAACTCAATAGCGTGATGCCGGGAGCCGGCGGCAATTCATGTCTCGAGCGTTATGAGTATGCGAAACACGGCGTCTGTTTTGGCTTCGATCCCGATAGCTACTTTGGCACGATGGTACGTCTTGATAGTGAAGTGAAGCAGAGCCCGCTGGGCCTCTTTCTGGCGAAGCACTACGGGCAGAGCGTCAGCCGCGATGAGTTCGATGCCGCGGTCGCGCAGGCATATGGTAAGCAGAGCGTGAAAGCATTTAAGCTGACCTGTAACGGCAATCCGGCTTATTTAACCGAAATGCAAATCGCCATCAAAGCGGAGGCCATCAATCAGCCGCTTTCAGCCAATAGCCTCTTGCCCCAGCCTCATCCGGGGAATTGCGGCAAACAATTTGTGATTGATAAAGCCGGCAACTGATGATTCGGCGGCGTAAGCCGCCGGTAGATTACGCGCGAATAAAATCGAGCAGATCCTGGTTAATCTGGTGTTTATGGGTCGTACAGATCCCGTGAGACCCGCCCTGGTAGACCTTTAATTCGCCGTCAGGCAGCAGCTGCGCCGCCACTTTCCCGCAGGTTTCAAACGGGACAATCTGGTCATCATCACCATGAATCACCAGCGTCGGGATCGTCATCTTACGCAGGTCTTCACGGAGGTCGGTTTCAGAAAACGCTTCAATACAGTCATAAAGCGCTTTGATTGACCCCTGCAACCCCTGCTCGACAAACCCTTCACGTACCGCTTTTGACTCTTTGGCCCCGTCCCGATTGTAGCCGTAGAATGCTGCCGTCAGCTCATAGAAGAACGCTCCGCGATCCTCAATAACCCCCTCCCTGATGCTGTCGAAGACCGCCCTGGGAACGCCGTTCGGGTTAAAGTCCGTCTGAATCATAATCGGCGTCACGGCGCCAATCAGCACCGCTTTCGCCACACGGTCAGTTCCGTGCCGGCCGATATAACGCGCGACTTCCCCGCCGCCGGTTGAGTGTCCGACATGAACGGCATCACGTAAGTTCAGATGGGCCGTGAGCTGAGCCAGATCGTCGGCATACTGATCCATATTGTGGCCATCCCAGGGCTGCGCCGAGCGACCATGCCCCCGGCGATCGTGAGCAATCACGCGGAATCCATGCGATCCGAGAAACAACATTTGATCTTCAAAAGCATCAGCCGTCAACGGCCAGCCGTGGCTGAATACCACCGGTTGCCCGCTACCCCAGTCTTTAAAATACAGATAACTACCGTCGTTAAGAGTAAGTTTGTCAAAACCGCTCATTTAAGTCTCCTGTATTGGAAGGGTACTACCTGATACAGCTTAAAAAGGATAAGACAGATTTTTCGGTTGTGACGGCATTATCATAAATTTCATATGTCCCTTTCGGCGATCATCACTTAATGTGCGTTTAATCACTTCAAACCGCCGACAAGTCTCAGTATGATGGGACGACATTAACCCTTGCCTTTTCGGTGAGGGTTTTCTTTTACGGACAGGTTCCTGGATAACACGGAGTATGCGATGACCAGACCCGCAATCATCATTAATGAGCTCGATGCAGAACGCATCGACAGGCTGCTCGAACAGCCGGCTTTCGCTAATTCCCCGGTGGCAGATGCGCTGAACGACGAACTGGATCGTGCACAAATGCTGGCGCCCGAAGCGATGCCGCATGATGTTGTCAGCATGAACAGTAAAGTCAGATTTCGCGATTTGAGCAGCGGTGAAGAACGCGTGCGGACACTGGTGTTTCCCTCGCAGGTAACGGACAGCGCCACCCAGCTTTCCGTGCTCGCTCCCGTTGGCGCCGCGCTGCTCGGTCTGAAAGTCGGCAGTGCGATCCACTGGGAATTACCGGGCGGGGCATCGGCTCATCTCGAAGTCCTGGAGCTACTTTACCAGCCGGAAGCTGCAGGTGAGTTTCATCGTTAATTCTCCCGCTGCCTGAGGCGTTTCACGCTTTATTCAGAGGATGTCTTCGCATCCTCTTTCTGCCCTCTTCCCTCTCTCATTTGTTCTGACAAAATTTTACCTCTCTCTTCGTCTGAGCTGACAGTTTTGCGAGCTGAATGACACTATATTTTCCTATAATGTGTTGATATAGAAACAGTCGAACAAGGAGGAATGCATATGTATAAAACTATCATTATGCCCGTTGATGTTTTTGAGATGGAGTTGAGCGACAAGGCCGTCCGCCACGCGGAGTTTTTGGCCCAGCAGGATGGGATTATTCACCTGCTCCACGTCTTACCCGGATCGTCCAGCTTCACGATGAGCCGCTTTACCGCCGATCTGCGTCGTTTTGAAGAGCATCTACAGCACGAAGCGGAAACGCGCCTGAAAACAATGGCAGGTCATTTCAGCATCGACCCTTCGCGGATTAAAATGCACGTCCGCTTTGGTAACGTGCGGGACATGGTCAATGAACTGGCGAACGAAATTAAAGCCGATGTGGTGGTGATTGGTTCGCGCAACCCTTCTATCAGCACCCACTTGCTTGGCTCTAATGCCTCAAGCGTCATCCGCCATGCCCATATTCCGGTAATGGTCGTTCGGTAACCCCGAAGGCTAAAAAAAGAGGCTACCCTGGGGTAGCCTCTTTTATATGCAGGTGTGGTCTTACTTTATTATGCGCTTTTGGTACGAATCAGATAATCGAACGAACTCAGGGAAGCTTTCGCGCCCTCGCCCGCGGCGATAATAATCTGTTTGTACGGTACGGTTGTGCAGTCGCCGGCGGCAAACACGCCCTTGACGTTAGTTTCACATTTCGCGTCGATGATAATCTCGCCCATCCGGTTACGCTCGATGGTGCCTTCCAGCCAGTTGGTGTTCGGCAGCAGCCCAATCTGCACGAAAATCCCCGCCAGCTCGATATGGTGTTCATCACCGCTGACCCGGTCACGATACTGCAGGCCGGTCACTTTGCTGCCATCGCCCGTCACTTCAGTGGTCTGCGCATTGAGAATGATATCGACGTTTTTCAGGCTGCGGACTTTATCCTGCAGGACCTGGTCGGCTTTCATTTCCGGCGCGAACTCCAGCAGGGTCACGTGTTCTACCAGACCTGCCAGATCGATGGCCGCCTCAACGCCGGAGTTACCGCCGCCGATGACCGCCACGCGTTTACCTTTAAACAGCGGGCCGTCGCAGTGCGGGCAATAGGTCACCCCTTTAGTGCGATACTGATCCTCGCCCGGCACGTTCATGTTGCGCCATTTTGCCCCGGTGGCAATGATCACGCTGCGCGCTTTCAGCACCGCGCCGGAGGCCGTTTCAATTTGGTGCAGGCCGCCTTCTACCGAAGCCGGAATCAGTTTCGATGCGCTCTGAGAGTCGATCACATCCACCGCATAGTCGCTGACGTGCGCTTTTAACGCCCCGGCCAGTTTCTGCCCTTCGGTTTTCGGTACAGAGATGTAGTTTTCGATATCCACGGTATCCAGCACCTGACCACCGAAACGTTCACCCATCAGGCCAGTACGAATACCTTTACGCGCAGAATAGACCGCCGCCGCGGCACCAGACGGGCCGGAACCAACAATCAGCACATCATAAGCATCGCGCTTATTCAGCTCTTCCGCCGCCCGTTTTTCGGCGCCGGTATCAACTTTAGCGACAATTTCCGCCAGCGTCATACGACCCTGACCGAACTCCTGGCCATTCATAAAGACAGCCGGAACGCCCATCACGTTGCGATCGGTAATCTCATTCTGGAAAGTCCCACCGTCAATCGCCGTATGTTTAATACGCGGATTCAGTACCGCCATCAGGTTCAGCGCCTGCACGACATCCGGGCAGTTATGACAAGAAAGCGAATAATAGGTTTCAAACTCAAAATCACCGTCCAGATCGCGGATCTGCTCGAGCAGTGACTGGGTCTCTTTGGAAGGATGGCCGCCGGTCCACAGCAGCGCCAGCACCAAAGAGGTAAATTCATGTCCCAGCGGAGAACCGGCAAAACGCGGCCCCTGGAGGGATCCGGGATTGGCAATCAGGAAAGAAGGCTTGCGGACAGGCAAGCTGTTATCTTCTCTGAAGGTCACTTTTTCCGACAGTTCGGCGATTTCAGCCAGCAGTTCCTTGATTTCTGCCGATTTTGCGCTGTCATCCAGCGTGGCAACCAGCTCAACAGGTTTGGTCAGTTTCTCAAGGTAGGCCTTGAGCTGGGTTTTCATGTTGGTGTCGAGCATTTTTAATCTCCTGCTTAAAAAACATCATCATGCAAGCAGCCTTGCGGGCGGCCTGAATGCGGCTTGCATCATGGTGCTGGAATAAAACGGGCGCAGATGCACCCGCTTGAGGATAAATTCGCAAGCATTTCGTGTTACAGGAAGGCGGCAGGCTTATGAATCCCCGGAGCTTACATAAGTAAGTGACCGGGGGATGAAGCGTAGCCAACGCACCTGTAGCGCGAAAGGTGTAGTGAATTTTAGATTTTGCCGACCAGGTCCAGGGAAGGCGCCAGAGTCGCTTCACCTTCTTTCCATTTCGCCGGGCAAACTTCACCTGGGTGAGAAGCAACGTACTGAGCAGCTTTGATTTTACGCAGCAGGTCAGATGCGTCGCGGCCGATACCTTCAGCGGTAACTTCGATAGCCTGGATGATACCCTGCGGGTCAACAACGAAGGTTGCGCGGTCCGCCAGGCCTTCGTCTTCACGCATGTTGTCGAAGTTACGGGTCAGGGCGCCAGTCGGGTCGCCGATCATCGCATACTTGATTTTCGCGATGGTGTCAGAGCTGCTGTGCCATGCTTTGTGGGTGAAGTGGGTATCGGTAGAAACGGAGTACACGTCTACGCCCAGTTTCTGCAGCTCTTCGTAATGGTCTGCAACGTCGCCCAGTTCAGTCGGGCATACGAAGGTGAAGTCAGCCGGATAGAAGAAGAATACGCTCCAACGGCCTTCGGTGTCTTTTTCGGTAACTTCGATGAATTCACCGTTTTTGAATGCCTGGTTTTTAAAAGGTTTGATTTTAGTGTTAATCAAGGACATCTATACTTCCTCCGTGTTTTCGTTGAGGTCTAAGTTAACGAACTTTTCCTGATTCGACCAATGCGTTTGCATTATCAAATCAATAAGCGATATCTAACAACCGGAACAAGACAGCTTTGTGAACCCGGCGCGACGATCGCCGCTTTTCGTTACTTTTGCATCCCGTGGCACTGAAAGTAAAAAGGCCACCCTATTCAGGCGGCCCCGTTACCTGAAATACCCGCAGGTAGGTTCAGTGCCAGACAAGCTGGCTATGTGTTGCGCTCTACATTACCTTAATGTAACAGCAAGGCCGATTACACCATCCGCAGTATTAAAGGGCAATCCGCCCGCGAGCAGGTCTTACCTATAGCTGTGATAGGCTTCGTCATCTTTTCACCTTACACATTGATTTAACAAGGAATTATCATGTTAAAGCGTCTGTTTTTTCTCAGTTTTTTACCCTTTTTCTGCCAGGCTGAAGATCTCCCGGCTCCCGTAAAAGCGATAGAAAAACAGGGAATTACCATTATTAAGCCCTTTGAAGCACCGGGTGGGGTGAAGGGATGGCTGGGGAAATATCAGGATATGGGGGTCGCTATCTATCTGACCCCCGACGGCAAGCACGCTATTTCCGGCTATATGTACGATGAAAATGGCAATAACCTGAGCGAGCAGCTGTTCCAGAAAGAGCTCTATACGCCGGCAGGCCAGGCGATGTGGAAGAAAATGGAGGCCGCCAGCTGGCTACAGGAAGGGAAAAAGGAGGCGCCGGTCACTCTGTATGTCTTTGCCGATCCCTTCTGCCCGTACTGCCTGCAATTCTGGCAACAGGCCCGTCCGTGGGTAGAGTCAGGCAAAGTACAGATTCGCACGCTGTTGGTTGGCGTTATCAAACCCGAAAGCCCGGCGACGGCCGCCGCAATTCTCGCTACCGAGGATCCGGCGAAAACCTGGCGTGATTACCAACAATCCGCCGGAAAAATGCTTATTAAGATCCCGACTAATCTCTCCCCGGAAAAAATGAAGATCGTCAGCGAGAACCAGCAGTTAATGGATGAACTCGGCGCGAACGCAACGCCGGCCATTTACTACATGAACAAAGATAATATGCTGCAGCAGGTGGTCGGGCTGCCTGAAGCCGACAAGCTGCAGGTCATGATGGGAGAAAAGTAGCCCGCTCAGCTCCTCTTCCTGGCCAGGTTCCTGAGAAAAAAGAACCTGGCTTACGCCTCTCCAGTCATATACATTCATTATTGGCGAAAAATAAACGCTATTATAAATTCACCAACTCAATTATTACAAAAAAATAAAATACAAAATACTAATAACTTTTATCACCACGACGTAATCCGGATAATTAGCCATGGCGAACCTTTACGGCCTGAAAAAATTCGATCTTAACCTGCTGGTTATTTTTGAATGCATCTATCAACATCTGAGCATCAGTCGGGCGGCGGAAACATTATTTATTACGCCCTCCGCCGTAAGCCAGTCACTGCAACGCCTGCGCACTCAGCTTAACGATCCGCTGTTTATTCGTTCGGGGAAAGGCATTACCCCCACCCAAATGAGCGTCAACCTGCATTATCTTCTCGAAAAAAACTTAAGCCAGCTGGAGAAAACGATTTCTATAGCCAACCCGGACAATTTAAAAAAACGGTTTGTCATTTATAGCCCACAGTTATTTATTACCCCCGACTCTTCACAACTCATCCGTGCCCTCTACCACAGCCGGAATATGCAGATTGAGCATCATGACCTTCAGCTCACCAGCGAATCAGTGGAGAATTTGCTCTCACAGCGCAAGGCGGATCTGATACTCAGTTTGTCCCCCGGTAAAAACGCGGAGACGCTCTGCCAGCCCTTCCACGAGGCTGAAATGGTACTGGTCTGTGGCGAACACCATCCGCGGGCCGATGAACTCAACGACCGGCAGGCCATTATGCGAGAAAGCTTTGCCGCTTATCTTTCCAGTGAAGTCGGGATAAAGAGTTTTTATGCGCAAATGAAAAAAAGCTTTCCTGACCGCAGGATTGCCTTTCGCAGCGATTCTCTGATAGCGATCATCAATATGATTAACCACACCGACCTTATCGGCTTTGTTCCTAAAGCGATATTGACTCCCCCGCTTTTTAATCTGAAATTAAGAGTGTTGCCCGTTCCGCTACCCTCTATTATGATCTACATGATTTATCACCAGACGCAGATAAATACCCCCCTGTTCTCTTCGCTGATCGACAAGATAATCCATCCGCAACCTCAGACAAAAATTCACGCCATGAATGATTAAGTCTAAATTAATAATCCACGCAAATGTAAAAGCATAAAAAATGACGGTGGTTATTTTCTGTCGTAGCATGGTATGCAATCAAACCGTCAACTGCAGTTAAGGAACAGAGATCGTGGCATTAATAAAACTTCCATTACCCGAGTCCGTTCTGCAGGCCGCGCAGAAACGTATTGAATGGGTGATGGATAATTTCTCCCGAATCTGTGTCTCTTTTTCCGGAGGCAAGGATTCCACTCTGATGTTACATCTGACCGCGCTTCACGCACGACGTACAGGCCGCAAAATTAGCGTGCTGTTTATCGACTGGGAGGCGCAGTTTTCCTGCACCATTACCCATTGTGAAGCGCTGCGGGAAACATATCAGGATGTCATCGAACAATTTTTCTGGGTTGCTCTGCCGCTAACCACGCAGAACTCACTCAGTCAGTTCGCGCCGGAATGGCAATGCTGGGAACCTGACACCCCATGGGTGCGCCAGCCTCCGCCGCATGCCATTACCGACCCCGGCTATTTTTCTTTTTACGCCCCGGGGATGAGCTTCGAAAGCTTTGTGCGCGAATTCGCCGACTGGTTTTCCGCTAACCGTCCCGCGGCGATCTTAGTCGGCATCCGCGCGGATGAATCCCTTAACCGATTTATCACCATCTCATCGCGTCGCAAACAGCGTTTTGCCGATGATAAGCCCTGGACCACCTCAGCGCCGGGGGGCCACGCGTGGTACGCCTACCCTATTTATGACTGGAAAACCGCTGATATCTGGACCTGGTTTGCCAAAAGCGGACTCGCCTGTAACCCACTCTATGACCTGATGTATCAGGCCGGCGTACCGCTGCGCTACATGCGTATCTGTGAACCTTTCGGTCCGGAACAACGCCAGGGGCTTTGGCTTTATCACGTACTGGAACCTGCGCGCTGGGCCGCTATGTGCCAGCGGGTGAGCGGCGCAGGCTGCGGCGGGATCTACGCCGGCCAGGATAACCAGTTCTACGGACATCGCAAGCTGGAGAAACCCGGACATCATACCTGGAAGAGCTACGCCCTGTTTTTACTCGACAGCATGCCGGAAAAAACGGCCGAACATTACCGGAATAAAATTGCCGTCTATCTGCACTGGTATCAAAAGCAAGGAATGGTGGATATACCTGACCTCCAGACGGCCGATACCGGCGTGAAGGATATTCCCTCCTGGCGACGCATCTGCAAAGTGCTACTGAATAACGATTACTGGTGCCGCATGCTCTCTTTCAGTCCGACCAAAGCCAGCCAATACCGACGCTACCGCGAACGAATGCGTCAAAAACGCCAGCAGTGGGGAATCTTATGCAACAACAAATAATGCAGGATCTTGAGCGCTATCTGAACACTCTCCAGGATGCAGAACGCGTGGAGGCGCTGAACGCTTTTCGCCAGCTTTTGCACAATTACAGTCCGTTCAAATCACATCCCGTTGACTGTGTGCTGTGGGTCAAGCAGGAGAGCGTTTCGCCAAATGACTACAACCCCAACAACCTCGCCCCGCCGGAAAAACGTCTGCTGCTCACTTCGCTGGAGACGGACGGTTTTACGCAACCCATTGTGGTGCTCAGACAAGATGAGGCGCGCTACACCATCGTTGACGGATTCCATCGCCACGAGCTCGCCAGAAACAAAGTGCCGTTAAAAAAGCAGTTGAACGGCTATCTCCCGGTTACCTGCCTGGAAAACCCTTCTCCCGGTCGCGATACGCTGATGGCCGCCACCATTCGCCATAACCGCGCGCGGGGCCGCCATCAGATCCCCGCCATGTCCGCGATCGTCCATGAGCTGGCAAACCTGGGCTGGTCAGACGCGAAAATCAGTCAGGAGCTGGGTATGGACGCTGACGAGGTGTTACGCCTGAAACAAATTAACGGTCTTGCCGAACTGTTTGGCGACCGGCAATTTTCTCAGGCGTGGACCGTAAAATAGCTACAGCTGGCAGAGACGTTCCGCTGCGGCCAGCAGAGTTGCCGGCTGTTTTGCAAAGCACAGGCGGATGAGCTGGTGCGGGAACGGATCGGCGCAGAACACCGACAGCGGGATCGCCGCGACGCCCACTTCGGTCGTCAGCCAACGGCAAAAGCTCACATCGTCGAGATCGGAAATCGCGCTGTAGTCAGCCAGCAGGAAGTAGGTGCCCTCGCAAGGAAGAATCTCCAGACGGCTGCTGCGCAGGGCATCGACAAACAGATCTCGCCGCTCGCGGTAGAATTCCGGCAGCTGGCGATAGTGCTCCGGCTCATGGCGCAGCATATCGGCGATTGCCAGCTGGGCAGGCGTATTCACTGCGAAAGTCAGATACTGATGAACCTTGCGCAGCTCGGCGCTTATCGCCGCCGGCGCCACGCAGTACCCCACTTTCCAGCCGGTCATGTGGAAGGTTTTACCAAAAGAAGAGACCGCCACCGCCCGTTCGCGCAGCTGAGGGTGTGCCAGTACGCTGGCGTGCCCGTGCGTCGCAAAGCAAATATGCTCATAGACCTCATCGCTGATCACATAAATTTGATGGTCAGCAATCGCCTGCCACAACGCGGCAAAATCCTCGCGCTGCCAGACCGTCGCCGACGGATTATGCGGCGTGTTCAGGATAACCAGCCGGGTGCGCTCGCTAAGCGCTGCGGCAAATTCTTGCCAGTCAACGCGAAAATGGGGCGGCTGCAGAGCGATACGTTTCAATACGCCGCCAGATAACTCCACGGCCGGCGCGTAGCTATCGTAGCTTGGGTCAAAACAGATGACCTCATCGCCGGCGCGTACCAGCGCGGTAATCGCCGCATAGAGCGCTTCGGTTGCCCCCGCCGTAACGGTAATATCGCTGTTGGCATCCGGGCGATAGCCGTACAGTTCGGCGGTTTTGTCGGCAATCGCTTCACGCAAAGCCGGGACACCGGTCATCGGCGCGTACTGGTTAGCCCCCTGAGCGACATGATACGCCAGGCGCTCCTGCAGGTAGCGCGGCCCGTCAAAGTCCGGGAACCCCTGCGACAGATTGATCGCCCGGTGTTCCTGCGCCAGCGCGCTCATTTGTGTAAATATGGTGGTGCCAAGAGAAGGAAGTTTACTTTCAGGAATCAGTGGCTTATTGCTCATTTTATAATTACCGATTGTAATGCTGTTGTTGAAGCCACTATAACACGATGTTAATATTTGGCAATCAAGACGCTTAGACGTCTAAATGATAATGTTATGCCGGTTCTCGCCTGAAGCAGCCCATCACGGCGCACCGCCCACTCTGGAGAAACCATGATCCGCGCTATCGTGACCGATATTGAAGGCACCACCAGCGACATTTCTTTTGTCCACAACGTTCTGTTTCCGTACGCCCGCGAGCGGCTAGCGGCCTTTGTCACCGCGCAACAGTACGCCGAGCCGGTGAAGACGATCCTTGATAATCTGCGAGCGGAAATCGATAACCCCGCCGCCAGCACCGCCGAACTGATTGATACCCTGCTGGCCTTTATGGACGAAGACCGCAAGTCAACGGCGCTCAAGGCGCTGCAGGGTATTATCTGGCGCGAAGGCTATGTTAATGGCGACTTTACCGGCCATCTCTATCCGGACGTTCTGCCCGCGCTGGAAAAATGGAAGTCCCAGGGAATTGATTTATATATATATTCCTCTGGCTCCGTCGCGGCGCAGAAATTGTTATTTGGCTACAGCGACGAAGGTGATATTACTCATCTGTTCAGTGGCTATTTCGACACCTTGACGGGAGCCAAGCGAGAAACGCAGTCCTATCGCAATATTGCCGAACAGCTGGGGCATCATCCGGCGACGATTCTGTTCCTCTCCGATATTCATCAGGAGCTGGATGCGGCAGAAGCCGCCGGTTTTCGTACGATCCAGCTGGTGCGCGGCGACCGCGATCCTGCCAGCCATCACCCGCAAGTTCAGCGTTTTGACGACATTCATCCGGAGCAGATCCCAGCATGAGCGCATTAACGATTTATTCAGAAAAAGACGCCGGTACCCCTCTGTGGCATAGCACCGACGGCGATGAAATTCAGCAGCAGCTCAACGCCAAAGGCGTGCGCTTCGAACGCTGGCAGGCCGACCGTGATTTAGGCCCCTCTCCGACATCCGAGGCGGTGCTTGAAGCCTATCAGCACGCAATCGCGAAGCTGGTGGCGGAAAAGGGCTACCAGAGCTGGGACGTGATCAGCCTGCGCGCGGATAATCCGCAGAAAGAGGCGCTACGCGCGAAGTTCCTCAACGAACACACCCACGGGGAAGACGAAGTCCGCTTTTTTGTTGAAGGCGCCGGGCTGTTCTGCCTGCATATCGGCAACGAAGTGTTTCAGGTGCTGTGCGAGAAGAACGATCTGATTTCGGTACCGGCCAACACGCCGCACTGGTTTGATATGGGCCCGGAGCCTGACTTCACCGCTATCCGTATTTTCGACAACCCGGAAGGCTGGGTAGCGAAATTTACCGGCAACGATATCGCCGACGCCTACCCGCGGCTGGCCTAACGCCGCAATTCAATAGCGCCGGGTGGCGGCTTCGCCTGACCCGGCCTACAGCATTCGCTCCTTCCCGTCGGTCCGCGTAAGCGAAGCGCCGCCGGGCAATTCCCCGTTCCTACTCCCTAATAAACCTCGGCGGATCGAAGGCGGTAATCGGCGGTAGCGGTTCACGCCATGGTTCGATCTCCACCCGGCAGGTCTGGGCGCTACAGCCCTGTCCCAGGCGCGAACTGCCGCGATCTTCGGTCAAGACGTTCGGATTGCCATGCTTGTCCAGCGAACCTTTGACCTTCGGATCCAGCGGATCGTACCAGGCTCCCGTTGACATCTGCACCACCCCTTCGAGGATCTGCTCGCTAAGATGCACCCCGGCGAGAATCGCCCCGCGGGCGTTATACACCTTCACCACGCTACCCTCGACGATGCCCCGCGCCTGCGCATCCTGCGGATGCATCCACAGCGGCTCCCGGCCCTGAATTTTCGTCGCCCGGCTGACGCTGCCGTGATCGTACTGGCTGTGCAGACGGGTGCGCGGCTGACTGGAGAGCAGATGCAGGGGCCAGCGCTCGGCCTCCGTCTGCTGCCGGGCCGCCTCTTCTGCATCCCACCACGGATGGCCCGGGCATTCGCGATAGCCAAAAGCGGCAATCGTTTCCGAGTAGAGTTCAATCTTGCCTGAAGGAGTGGAGAGCGGATAGCGCTGCGGGTCGGCGCGGAACTCCGCCAGAAAGACCTGCGGTTTTTCCGGGGCACGGTATTCCAGCACGCCCTGCTGCCAGAACGCATCGAACGAAGGCAGCTCAATCCCCTCTTCCTGTGCCCGCGGCCGGGAGTCTTCGTAAATCTGTCGCAGCCACTGGCCGGCATCCCGCCCTTCACTAAACCGCTCGCCAATGCCCAGCCGTGCCGCGAGATCGCAGAAAATCGCGTAATCGTCGCGCGCCTCGCCCACCGGCGGGATCTGGGCGCTCATGGCGATCATAAAGCCGTCGTGCCCACCGCTGCCGATATCTTCACGCTCCAGCGAGGTGGTTACCGGCAACACGATATCGGAGAATTTAGCCTGCGCGGTCCAGTACTGCTCGTGGACCACCACCGTTTCCGGCCGCCGCCACGCTTCACACAGCTGGTTGAGATCCTGGTGGTGATGGAACGCGTTCCCCCCCGCCCAGTACACCAGGCGGATATCAGGGTAGCGCAGATGCTGGCCGTCAAACTCGTACTCCTCGCCGGGATGCAGCAGCATATCCGCCAGTCGCGCCACCGGGATCACGCTGCTGACCGCATTTTCCCCGGCCGGTAAGCGCGGGCCGGAGAACGCTTTACGCGCGGCTCCCGCCAGGTTGGTGCAGGCGTAGCCAAAGCCCAGCCCGCCGCCCGGAGTGCCAATTTGCCCCAGCAGCGCGGTCAGCGCTACCGTAGCCCAGTAGGCCTGTTCCCCTGGCGCGCACGTTGAATGGACCACGAGATATTCACCATCGTGCGCTGGCTGGCCATCATCCGCGCCAGAGAGACGATCTGTTGTTCCGCGATACCGGTAATCGCCGCCGCCCAGCGCGGCGTTTTCGCTATCCCGTCGCTCTCCCCGAGCAGATAGGCACGATACGGTTCAAAACCTACCGTATGGCTGGCGACAAACCGCGCATCGTACAGTGATTCGGCTATCAGCACGTGGCACAGCGCCAGCAGCAGCGCCGTATCGGTGCCCGGACGAATCGCCAGCCACTGCGCGCTCTCCACGGCGCTGAGATCGTTACGCACCGGGCTGATGTTAACAAAGCGCGTTCCCCCCTCCTGCATTTTATCCAGCCAGTGCTTCAGCATATGGTCATTGGCGCCGCCGCCGTTGACCTGCGCATTACGCAGCGGTAAACCGCCGATGGCGACAAACAGCTGGCACTCGCGCGCCAGCTCAGAGAAATGAGTGTGCTGGCGGTGCAGCGGACTGAGCGGCCCGAGCACATGCGGTAAAATGCGTTCCCCGGCGGCGCTGCTGTAGGTATTAGTGCTGGCGGTGTAACCGCCGAAGGTTTTCAGGAAACGATGCAGCTGGCTCTGGGCGTGGTGAAAACGTCCGGCGCTGGCCCAACCGTAGGAGCCGCCAAAAATCGCCTCGTTGCCGCAGCGCGTCTTCACCGACGTCAGCTCGCGGGCCAGCAGATCAAGCGCCACCTCCCAGCTCACCTCCACGAAAGGTTCTGTGCCACGCCCCTCGCGGGAAGCCGGGCCATTCTTCAGATAGCCTTCTCGCACCGCCGGACGGCGAATGCGCGCATTGCCGGTGACCGCATCGGGGAGCGATTGACCGATACGTGAAGGAGACTTATCCCAGGGAACCGGCGTGACCGCAGCGATATGGCCATCGCGGGCCTGAACCTGCCAGGTTCCCCAGTGCATCACGGTCAGATTATGCTGTTTTCTCATAGTGCCTGTTTTCTTCTCACCCGCTAAAGAGCGCTATAATAGAGCGCGATGCTCGGCAAGATAAAACGCCACCCGCCATATAATATGCTGGATATATAGCAATTAACCCCTCACACTTCCCGGCCCGACAGGTTATTTACCAGATTTCACATCAGCTAAACCATAATAATTAAGCAGCAACGATTATTTGCATTGAAAATAACGCATCAGCTTTAATATCCACAATATAAAAGAGGGTTAAATTATCCATCATGAAATATTTTCAGCTTGCCGATGATAAAATTAAGTTTTCCTCGGCTAATCCTGCGATATAACATTACTGGAATAACTTAGACGTATTTCGTATTTGAGGTTGCGTGCTCGTTATTGTCATGCTACGAGTCCGCAGCTACCTTCATCACAGGATCATAATAAGAATGTCGCAGAGAAAAAAATTATTACCCGCCGCGCTGGGTCTGCTCTCGCTCGTCTCCGTTAGCGCGTCAGCCGCAGAAGCCCTTTCGCTCCAGGGGAAGACCATTGGCGTCGCCGTGGTTGGCACCCAGCACTTCTGGGATCGTGAAGCCTATAAAGGCGCCACCGAACAGGTAGAGAAACTGGGTGGTAAAGTGATCGGCGTCGATGGCGGCCGCGATAATCAGGTCCATGCCAACAACCATGATATTTTACTGTCACGTAAAGTCGATGCGGTAATTAGTATTCTCGGCGACAGCGCTGTCGAACCTAAATTCAAAGCGCTGCGCGACGCTGGCATTCCGGTATTTACCGTCGATCATGTGTCAAAATACTCGGTCAATAACACGACTTCCGACAACTACACCCTGGGCTCAACCATTGGCCGCTATATGGCGGACGAATTAGGCGGTAAAGGCAACGTTGCCGTATTCAATGCGTTCTCCAGCTCCCTGCGTATTTGCGGGATTCGTTACGATCAGTGGAAATATGTCCTTAAGGATTATCCGGACATTCATATTATCCAGCCGGAGCTGGCCGAACAGTTTGCCAATTCCCCGGAAGACGCGCGGAAGAAAACCCTCGAATTACTCAGCCAGTATCCTAAAGGCAAACTCGATGCCATTCATGTCGCCTGCTGGGATCAGCCGGCCATCGGTATCGTTCAGGCGCTGGAAGAGACCGGCCGCGATAAAGATGTGAAGGTTACCGCTATCGATGCCGGTCCGGAAACGCTGGAGATCATGGCCGAGCCGAATAGCCCGTTCGTCGCCAACGTGGCTCAGCAGCCGCATCTGATTGGCCAGACCTCCGCCGATAACGTCGCGCGCTACTTCGCCAAAGAGAAACTGCCGCTGCAGACCTTTATTCCGGTGGTCCCGGTCAAAGGGCCGCAGGAGGCGAAAGCAGTCTATAAACAGCTGGGATATGGCGAACTGCAGTGATCACTCAATCCTCCGGCGGGACTCACCCCGCCGCTGGTCTGGCGATGAACCAGATCAGCAAAAGCTTTGCCAACGTGACTGCATTAAATGCGGTCACGCTGCTTCTGAATCCCGGCGAAATTCACGGTCTGATCGGCGAGAACGGCGCCGGAAAATCGACGCTGATCAAAATCCTCGCGGGTGTTTACCAGGCCGATAGCGGCAACGCCACCCTCGACGGCGCGCCGCTGCCGCTGGGTAATACGGCGGCGATTGAAGCGCTGGGCATCCGCGTCATTCACCAGGAGCTCAATCTGATCCCCCACTTTACGGTGGCGGAATCGGTGTTCCTCGGCCAGGAGTACCGTACCCGCTGGGGGGCGCTGGACCGGCGGCGAATGAATGCCGCCACCGCGGCGTTTTTCCGCGACAGCTGGCAGCTGGAAATCAATCCTCGCCGCCTGATCCGCGACCTCAGCCTCGCTGAACGCAAGCTGGTGCAGATAGCCCGCGCGCTGATCGACGGCGCGGCAAAGCTGGTGGTATTCGATGAGCCTACCGCACCGCTGGAAGCGCAGGAAGCCAGCCTGGTCTCCTCGGCGATTCTGCGCCTGCGGCAGCAGGGGATCGCGATTCTCTATATTTCTCACTATCTCAATGAAATCGCCGCCCTGTGCGATCGCGGCACGGTACTGCGTAACGGCGAGGTCGTCGGCTACCCCGATCGGGCGCTCCTGCAGAACACCGACGCGCTGATTAAAATGATGGTCGGGCGCGATATCGAACAGCTCTATACCCCGCGTCAGAGCAGCGCTCATCAGGTCGATACCGCCGTGCCGGTCCTGTCGGTACGCCAGCTCAGCGACGGTGCGCAATTAAACGCTATTACCTTTGATATTCAGCCGGGAGAGATCGTCGGCGTCGCCGGTCTGCTGGGCGCCGGCCGCGACGTGCTGGTCGATCTGCTTTACGGGCTGCGCCGCGCCCGCAGCGGCACGATTAGCATCGACGGCCAGCCGAAGCGGCTGCGTACGCCGTATCAGGCCACCCGCGCCGGCATGGCGCTGGTGCCGCGCGACCGTCGCCATCAGGGGCTGATTCTTCCCTTCTCCACCGCCGACAATATTAATCTCGCCTCCCTGCCGCAGACCGCCACCTTCGGCTGGGAGCATCGCGGCCGGGCGCTGGAAAAAGCGCGCAGCTGGATCGACCGGCTCTCGATCCGCCCCGGTCGTCCGGAACTGCCGGTGCGTTTTATGAGCGGCGGCAACCAGCAAAAAGCCATTCTGGCCCGCTGGCTGGGTACCGACGCACGGCTCTTTATTCTCGATGAACCCACTCTTGGGGTCGATATCGGCGCCCGCAGCGATATTTATCAGCGCACCCGCGAGCTGGCGGATCGCGGACGCGCGGTACTGGTCTCCTCCAGCGATGCGCCGGAGCTGCTGGGCCTTTGCGACCGCATCCTGGTGATGTGGCGCGGCGAACTGGTGGCTAATCTTCCGACCCGGGGGCTGACGCTCGACGCGCTGCTGGCGACGATTAACGGTGGACAGGAACAACAGGTATGAGTGCAGATATCCAGCGCCGCCCGCTTCCGGGCATAACGACGCTTATCGAAAAATTCCCGCTGATTCTCTTTTTTGCACTGCTGGTCTGGCTCAGCCTCCAGTCGCCTTTCTTTTTAAGCTGGCAGAATATCAGCATGATGCTGGTGCAAAGCGTGCCGCTGGCGATCCTCTGCTTCGGCCTGGTGTGCGTGATTGCCGTCGGCGGCGATGACGTGGTCTCCGGCGGTATCGACCTCTCGCTTCCCGCTATCGCCGTGCTCGGCGTCGCCCTGCTGAGCCTCGGGATGGTCGAATGGAACACTCCGTATCTGCTGCTGTTACTGCTGCTGATCGCGGTCTCCCTCGCCTGCGGAGCGGTGAACGCGATACTGGTGCTCGCCGCCGGCCTGCCGCCGCTGCTGGCGACGCTGTCGACTTCCGTCGCCTTTACCGGCCTGACGGATCTGCTGACCGGTCAGCGGCGCATCGCGGTCAACGACCCGCTCATGGTCGCTTTTCGCGACAACGCGGTGCTCGGGGTTCCCTGGCCGCTGATCTACCTGCTGGCGGTATTCGTGCTGTTTCAGTTTTTGCTCCATCACTCTCGTTTCGGCCAGCACTTACAGGCGGTAGGCGGCAACCGCGATATGGCGCAGATGAGCGGCCTCAACGTCCGTCGTCTGACGATTATGGTCTGGCTACTGGCCGGGATCGCCGCCGGGCTGGCGATTTTGCCGCTGCTCAGCCAGGGCTCCGGTAGCTCCAGCGGCACGGCAACGCCGTTACTGCTGGAAACTGTCCTCGCCACCTTTATCGGCGCGGCGTTCTCGCGGCGTCGCGTGGTCACCATCTGGGGGGCGCTGCTCGGGGCGGTACTGGTCAACGCGCTCTCCAACGGCCTTGGCCTGCTGGGGGTGAATATCTTCTGGATGGGCGCCATCAAGGGTGGCCTGATCCTCATCGTCCTGGCGGCCTCGGCGGTCAGGCATCAAGGAGGCCGCTGATGAGTCAGCTGACGCTCAAATCCTCAGCCAACCGGTCGGGCAGCAGCCCGCTGGCGTGGCTGTCGCGGGCCGGGTTCGGCATTATTACCCTGCTGGCAGTCGCCCTGTTTGGCTGGGCAAATCCGGTCTTTCTGACCCTCGATAACTGGGCGAATTTACTCCAGGGAAGCGCCATTCTGCTGATTGTGGCGATGGCGATGACCTTAATCGTCAGCGCCGGCGCCATCGACCTGTCGGTAGGCGTGGCGCTCGATTTCGGTGCCGCCTTTGCGCTGGTCGCCTTAAAAACCTGGCACCTGCCGTGGCAGGCGGCGGTGGGCTGCGCCCTGCTTGGCGGGGTGATGATTGGCCTGCTGAATGCCTTCCTGATCCTTATCTGCCAGATTCGTCCCTTCCTCGCCACCCTCGGCACCTGGTTTATCGCCAGCAGCGCCGAACGCATCTATACCGATGGCGGCGGCTCTATCTCCTACCGCAGAATGGCTCCTGAGTATCATGACCTGGCGGTCGGCAATATCGCCGGCATTCCGACGCCGGTGGTGATTGTCCTCGCGCTGGGGCTGGCGGCCTGGCTGATAACCGAACGCACGCTGTTTGGCAAATATGTCCGCGCCATCGGCCAGAACGGCGAAGCGGCGCGCATCGCCGGGATCCGCGATCGCCTGACTCTGCTGTGGGTACTGGTGGCGGCCTCGGCGCTGTGCGCCGTCGGCGGCGTTATTCTTTCCGCCAACCTGCGCCAGTTTACGCCGCTGGCAGGTCAGGCCTATTTGATGGACGCTATCGCCGCGGTATTTATCGGCACCGCCTTTAACCGACTGGGTCGGGTCAGCATCGCCGGTACCCTCGGCGGCGTGCTGTTCCTCGCCATTATTGATAACGGCCTGAACCTGATGGGGCTCAACTACCTGGTGAAAGATGCGCTGGTTGGCGTGATTCTGGTGGTGGCGCTGGCCCTCTCCTTCTGGCAGGCGCGTCTGCGCCAAACCCATCGTTAAGTGGAGCATTTATGGCAGCCTTTGACGCCGTCTTTGTCGGCCTGACTATTCTTGATATCGCCGGTCGCCCGGTGATGGACATCCCGCCGCGCGGCGGGGTGGCCTTTATCGAACAAATTCGCCTTAACCCTGCCGGTACCGCCGCCGGAGCCAATATTAACGCCGCAAAGCTGGGCATTCGTACCGCAGCGGTCGCCTGCCTTGGCGAAGATGAAAAAGCCGATTTTATCCTTGCCAGCTATGCGCGGCTGGGGATCGACTGCTCGCTGATCCAGCGCACGGCGCAGCAGGAAACGTCGGCGACGATCCTGCCGATCCGTCCCAACGGCGAGCGCCCGGCGCTGCACTGCCGGGGCGCTTCCGATGCCCTTTTCGTCGGCGAAGAACAATTTGACGCGATTCTCAACTGCCGCTTCCTGCACCACGGCGGCAGCGGCCTGCTGGCGGCGATGGATCGCGGGCAAAGCGCCCTGCTGCTGCAAGAGGCAAAGGCCCGCGGCGTCACCACCAGCTTTGATTTGATCGCCCCCAACGAGCAGACTCTGGATCTGTTGCGCCCGCTGCTGCCGTCGGTGGACTATTTTATGCCTTCGCTGGAAGAGGCAAGCGACCTCAGCGGGCGCACCGACCCCGCCGACATCGCCCGTTTCTTCTTCGATCTGGGCGTCGGGACCTGCATTCTGAAGGATGGCGAAAACGGCTCGTGGCTGCTGAGCGGCGACGGTGGCGTCGAACATATCGCACCGTACCGGGTCGATGCCGTTGATACTACCGGCTGCGGCGACAGCTACTGCGGCGGCTTTATTGCCGCGCTGGCCCGCGGGATGAGCGTGAAAGAGGCCTGTGAAGTCGCCTCCGCGGTCGCCGCGCTGGTGGCGACCGGGTTAGGCTCAGACGCCGGAGTGGTCGACTGGGATCATACCCTGGCGTTTATGGCGGCCAACCGGGCCGGATAATCTCCGGCCCGCGGCTTAGCGCCACTGATAGAGCAGCGGCTCGCCAGCGACATAGCGCTGGAGGTCGGCGGCAATCATCGCCGTATGCTTAGCGATGCTCTCCCGCGTCGCCCCGGCAATATGCGGCGTGATGATCACGTTAGCAAACTCAGTGATAAACGGATGGTCGCGCCACAGCGGTTCACGGTGATAGACATCCAGCGCCGCGCCGCCGAGCGGGCCATGACGCAGCGCGTGAATCAACGCCTCTTCATCCACCACCGCCGCCCGCGAGGTGTTAATCAACAACGCGCCGGGCTTCATGCTATTCAACAACGCCGCGTTCACCAGACCATCGCTGTGCGGGCCGCTGCTCAGATGTAAGCTCACGATATCCGCCGCGCGGAACAGTCCCTCAAGCGTTGTTTTCTGTAGACCCGGCTCGTTGATCTCTTCGGCGGCGACAAACGGATCCACTACCAGCACCGCCATGCCAAACGCCCGCGCAATACGCGCCACCCGGCGACCGATATTGCCATAGCCAATCAACCCCAGGGTTTTGTTGCGCAGCTCGCTGCCTTTAAATACTTCATAGGGACTCTCCGGGCTCACGTCCCACACTACATCGCGGCGCAGTCCGCTCTGCGTGGCCTGCGTGGCGTTCTCGGCGCGGGTAAACTCACCGCGTTTCAGCGCCGCATGGGACTGCGGAATATGCCGCGCCAGGCTCAACATCAGCCCAATGGTCAGCTCCGCCGCGGCGTCCGCATTGCGCCCCGGCGTATAGAGCACGCGGATACCACGGCCCTGAGCGGCTTTGATATCAATGTTCACCGGATTGGCGCGGGTGCAGGCGATGACCTGCAGTCGCGGGCAGGCGGCAATCACCTCTTCCGTCACATCGTCATAGCTGGTGATCAGAACCTCGGCATCATGGGCCAGCTCAATCAGCTGGCCCGCGCTCAGTTTCGGTTTGCCCAACGCCCAGCCTTCCACCAGCAGCTCGCCGAGTTGCTGAAAGGCTGCGAGATCGCCGGAATGTTCGGCGGTAAAAACGATTTTCATGAATGTTGTTCCTGAGAAAGACGGTGAAGAGCATCCTGTCGGGCCTGCCAGACCGGCAGCATCTGCTCGCGCAGCAGCCGGTAAACCGGGTACAGGGCAGCGTAGCGGGCGTGGGCCTGCGGATCGGGCTGATAGCGGGTCTGCTCCAGCCGGGGATAGTGCGCCAGCGCGCCGACGCTGCGGGCGGCCAGAATCGCCGCCCCGCGCGCGCTGAGTTCATTAAAGGTACTGGAGACCACCGTGCGCCCGGTACAGTCGGCAATGATTTGCAGCCAGGTTGCCGAGGCCGCGCCGCCGCCGGTCAGGTACAGTTCGCCCCCCTGCGGATAGCCCTGCAGCGAGTCAACGATGGCGTAAGCCAGACCTTCAAACACCGCCCGCTGCAGTTCCGCGCGGGTGGTATGCTGGCTGATGCCAAAATAGCCGGCCCGCGCATCGGGGCTGAAAAACGGCGCGCGTTCGCCGTTGAGGTAGGGCTGCCAGAAGACGCCGCCGCTGCCCGGTTCGACATCGGCGATAGACTGCTCCAGCAGCTGGAGGTCCGCCGTCAGGGAAATATGCTGTTGCAGCCAGTCAATATTCGGCGTACCGGCCTGCATCGGGAAGAGATTGATAAAGCTCCCCGACTCGGTGTGGGTGACATAGCGAGTCCCCTCATTCACCGCCTGACGACCGTGGCAGACAATCCCGGTACAGCAGGTGGTGCCGAGAATGGTGTAGATATCGCCATCGTTGACCGCTCCGCAGCCCAGCGCGGCGCTGCAAACGTCGAGCGCGCCGGCGGCCACCGGCGTGGCGGCGGGGAGTCCGGTGAGGGCGGCGACCTCATCGCGCAGCGTGCCGGCCGGCGCATCGGGGGCCAGCCGCGGCGGGAACAGATGCTGCAGATCGGCCAGCCCCATTTCATTAAGCACAACCGCCGACAGTTCGCCGCTGTGCTGATTGAGCAGCGAAGTGCTGGCGTCGGTAACATCCAGCGCCGCCACCCCGGTTAAGCGAAAACGCACCCAGTCTTTGGCGAAAAACAGATAGTGCGCCTGCGCCAGCCGCTCCGGTTGATAATGCCGGAGCCAGCTCAACTGCATGCTGGTATTGCACGGCTGCAGGTGAGTGCCGGTGTCAGAGAAAAAGCGCCGGTCGAAACCCGGACGGCGTAACAGCTCGCTCATCAGCTCGCGGCTGCGGGTGTCGCTCCACAGGATCCCCGGGCCCACCGGTTCGCCCTCGGCATCGCTCAGCCAGACGCCTTCGCCCTGCCCGGCAAGGCCGATCGCCCGCAGACGTCCGGCCTTCAGTTCCGGCTGTCGGGCAATCTGTTGCAAAATGGTCAACACCGACTGCCACAGCTGCGCCATATCCTGCTCGGCATGACCGTTCGCCGACAGGCGCGGGCCGGTATTCTCCGCCGCGCTGGCCCGTGCCTGAAAATGCTCATCAAACAGCACCGCTTTAACGCGCGAGGTGCCGATGTCGATTCCGAGATAAAAATCCATGCCTGACCCGTTAGTGGAGTGAAATTTAGTCGCGCTCGTAGCGGCGACGCATCAGCTCGCACTCGAACAGAAACTCCAGTCCTTCCAGCTGACGGCGGGCCTCATTAATATCTTTGCCCCAGCAGGTCAGGCCGTGGCCGCGCAGCAGGAAGCCATAGCGCAGCGGATTGGTCTGCGCATAATCTTCAATGCGCGCCGCCAGGGCGTCGATATCCTGGTCATTATCGAAAATCGCCACCGGGACGGTATCGAGATGACTGTGCTGACCGGTCAGGGTTTTCTGCATTTCATAGCCCTGCAGCGCCAGCGTCCCGCTCTTCTCGATGCGCGACAGCACCGTCGCGTTGACGGTATGGACGTGCAGCACGACGTTAGCCTCAGGGAACAGGCGATACACCAGGGTATGCAGACTGGTTTCAGCAGAGGGTTTACGCCCGGAAGGCGCTTTATTGCTGGCGATCTCGACCTGGAGGAAATCCTCCGTCGTCAGGCTGCCTTTATCGCGTCCCGACTCGCTAAGCCAGCACCAGGTCTCATCCTGACGCACCGACATATTGCCGCCGGTCGCCGGCGCCCAGCCTTTCGCGCCGATCCAATGACAGGTGGTGACCAGTTGCGCGAGTCTTTCTTGCCACATAGCAGTTCCTTAGTTTAGCGATGTTAATTTGAGAACCTTTACGGCAGGTGTTGCAGGCAGTCTCGACACCGACAGCGCGGCACACCCGGAACGTACACCGGGTACGTGAGAGGGTGAGCCTGCCCAGGTCCAAAATGGCCAATAAAATAGCCTGGAGAAAGGTTCTTTAGCCGTCTAAATGGCTATTTACCCGATACTAACACCGCCAGCTTAAGTGAACAATATTTCAGGAAAGGCTTACATTGATAATGGTTATATCAGAAATGCATATGAAATTACTGCTTTTAACAATGATATAACCGAACGTTTTCATGAAGCCCCTATTACCAACTACCGGTGGTCAAAAAGACGGGGGATCGTTCTGCAGGAAAGAAGTGCGATGGGTCCGCAAAAATCGGGCGCAAAATGTGTAGAGACGGTGATGCCCGACAAGATCGTCAGGTGCGGGATTGCCGGCATAACAACCCAGCGCCGCCGCTCCCTGTCCGATCGTTGATCGCGTCCGCGTCGCGGAAACTGCCCGGTAACGCCAGCCCCCAGCCAACAGAAATGCGAGCACAATCGCGAGCACAATCGCTAAATCTCAGCGCCAGCCTGGGTAATCCGCCGGCCGCTGCCCCATCGCGGGGCAAAACTTTGCACCGTGCACACTCTTCTGGCAAACATCGGCTGATAAACGACTTTTTATGTGCACACTGCCCATCGCATTGTGTCACCCATGCCTTGATTTTGTTGGCATATCTCTTGCTACCTCTCTGCCATCGCCATTCGGATAGCCACTCAGAGGTTCCACAATGTCAAACAGCAATGATTTTCCGCTCGTCGAAGCGCCCGCCTCCGGGCGTAAGGGCCTGTTTTCGATCTCCATGGTTCTGTTCAGCTTTACCTTTTTTACCGGCACGATGTTCGCCGGCGGCAAACTTGGCGTCTCTTTTTCGATCGTCAACCTCCTGTGGATTGCGGCGATCGGTAACTTTCTGCTGGCTCTGTATGCCGCTTCCCTCGGCTGGATTGCCGCACGCAGCGGGCTGAATACCGTACTGATGGGCCGTTTTTGTTTCGGGGAAATCGGCAGCAAGCTCGCCGATTTTATTCTCGGCTTCGCCGAACTGGGCTGGTACGCCTGGGGTACCGCGACGGTCGCCATCTCGCTGGTCAAAATCCTCGCCCTGCCCGCCGCCATGACCATCCCGCTGATGATCCTGTTCGGTATCCTGTTCTGCGTCACCGCGCTGGTGGGCTACAAAGGGCTGGATGCGCTGTCGCGCGTGTCGGTGCCGCTGATGTTCATTCTGCTGGTGGTCTCGATGTACCTGGCCGCCCACCACGCCGGCGGCTGGCAGGCAATGACCAAAATCGCCCCGGGCGAGACCATGACCTGGTCGGCGGCGATCACCATGGTCTTCGGCACCTTCGCCAGCGGCGCCACCCAGGCGACCAACTGGACGCGGCTGGCCAACTCCAGCCGCACCGCTATCCTCGCCAGTATGAGCAGTTTCCTGATCGGTAACGGGCTGATGATTGTGGCCGGCGCCTGGTGCGCCATCGTCTACCAGCAGGCCGATATTGTGGAAGTGCTGATTTTGCAGGGGCTGTCGGTCGCCGCGGTGGTGATGCTGTGCCTCAACCTACTGACCATTCAGGGGCCGACGATTTATAACGTCTCGGCCGCCGCCTGCCACCTGCTGCGCAGCGAGCGCCGCCGCACCCTGACCGTGGTCGCCGCCGGCGTTGGCATTCTGCTGGCCATTGGCGGGATGTATGAAATGCTGATTCCTTTCCTGGTGCTGCTGGGCAGCATCATTCCGCCCATCGGTGGCGTTATCCTCGCCGACTACTGGTTTTATCGCGGCGGCCGCTATCCGCGGCTGCACACCGCCCGCTTACCGCGCTTTAACTGGCTGGGGCTGAGCGCCTACGCCGTGGGCGCGGTGGTGGCTTACCTGTCGCCGTGGATCGCCCCGCTGGTTGGCATTACCGTTTCCGCGCTGGTCTATATCGCGCTGACTCGTCTGAGCAAACGTCAGCCCGCCGCTGATTCGGTCGCGGAGCAGGAGTTATGAGCCTGACGGTCAGCGAAATCCTCGCTCTCGAGGGACTCTCGGCGATGCGGCTGCGCGCGGGGCAGCAGGGGCTCCAGCTGGCGGTGCGCTGGTACTACGTCGCGGAAAATGAAAATATCGCCGAATGGATCATGGGCGGAGAGCTGGTGTTTATCACCGGGATCAACCATCCCCGCGATGAAGACAACCTGATCCATCTGCTGATGGAGGGCAAGCAGCGCGGGATCGCCGGCATGGTGATCCTCACCGGGGACCAATATATTCAGACGATCCCGCCGCGATTGATCGCGCTGGCGGACGAGCTGGGCATTCCGCTGATCGAACAGCCCTATCTGCTCAAAATGGTGATCGTCACCGAACGCATCGGTACCGCGCTGGTGCGCAGCGAAAACGCGCTGCAGTCGCAGCGCGATATTCTGCTGCAGCTGTTAACCGGCGACTATCCCGATCTGCAAATCCTGCATCAACGCGCGCTCCACCAGCAGCTGGATTTTACCCGCCCGCTGCGAGTGGCGGCCCTGCGCCTGGAAGGGATCCCGCGCCTGTTTCGCCAGCTTCCGCCGGAGCAGGCCGAAGCCTGGCTCCAGCAGGCCCGCCGCACCGTGCGCCAGCGCCTGCAGCAGCAGCTCAATCAGCAGGGCAACCCCTTTCCCCTGGTCGAACGCAGCAATATGTTTCTTTTCCTGCTCCCGGATGAAGAAGGCGAGTTTTATCAGCACAAAAAGTGGCTCCAGGCGTGGCTGCATGCGCTGGCGGAAGGCGATGACGGGCTGTCGCTGCTGTGCGGTCTTTCGGCGCCGGTGCAGCAGCTGCAGGGCTATCAGCGCGCGCTGTCGCAGGCGCGTCAGGCGCTGGACCTCAGCGATAGCCTGCGTCCGGCCCAGCGTATCAGCGATTACCAGCAGCTGGGCTTTATCAAGCTGCTCTCCGCCGTCAGCGACCCCACCCTGCTGAGCGATTTTATGCACGACACCCTCGGCTGCCTGATCGAGCCCGATCGCAAAAGTCCGTGGCTGCTGATGGAGACGCTGGAAACGCTGCTTCAGGAGAGCGGTAACGTGGTCAGGGCCGCCGAACGACTGGGCATTCACCGCAACACGCTGCATCAGCGTATTCAACGTATTGAAAAGCTGACCCGCAATCCGGTCAGCCATCCGCAATTTCATCTCAACGCTTCGGTCGCCCTGGCGATCTGGCGTATGTCGCAAAACCATTTACGGGAACAACCATGAAAATCATCAACGCGCGTCTGCGCCATCAAGAAGCGCTCTATACCCTTGAATTACAGGACGGTCTGATTAACAGCATCACTCCGCAGGCCGCCGCGCAGGCGGCTGAAACCAGCGATATCGACGCGCAGCAAAAGCTGGTTATCCCGCCGTTCGTCGAGCCACATATCCACCTGGATGCTACCCTGACGGCGGGCGAGCCGGAGTGGAATATGAGCGGTACGCTGTTCGAGGGTATCGCCCGCTGGAGCCAGCGTAAAGAGAGCGTCACGGTAGAAGATACGCGCCAGCGGGCGCTGAAAACGATCGGTATGCTGCGCGATAACGGCGTACAGCACGTGCGCACCCACATCGATGTCACCGACCCCTCCCTGACCGCGCTTGAAGCGATGCTGGAGGTGAAAAAAGAGGCCGCCCATCTTATCGACCTGCAGATCGTCGCCTTTCCGCAGGAGGGAATTGAGTCCTTCCCCGGCGGGCGCGAGCTGATGACCCGCGCCATCGAAATGGGCGCCGACGTAGTGGGCGGCATTCCGCACTACGAAAACACCCGCGATAAGGGCGTCAGCTCCCTGAGCTTTTTAATGGACCTGGCCCAGCGCCACGGCTGCCTGGTGGACGTACACTGCGATGAAACCGACGACCCGCAGTCGCGTTTCCTCGAAGTGCTGGCGGAAGAGGCCCGGGTGCGCGGCATGGGCGCGCAGGTCACCGCCAGCCATACCTGCGCGATGGGTTCCTACGATAACGCCTACTGCTCGAAACTGTTCCGTCTGCTCAAGGCCTCGGGCATCAACTTTATCTCCTGCCCGACCGAAAGCATTCACCTGCAGGGGCGCTTCGACAGCTGGCCGAAACGCCGCGGCGTGACGCGGGTGGCGGAGCTGGACCGCGCCGGGATTAACGTCTGCTTTGCTCAGGACTCCATTCAGGATCCGTGGTACCCGCTGGGCAACGGCAACATCATGCGCATTCTCGACGCCGGGCTGCACATCTGCCATATGCTGGGCTATGAAGATTTGCAGCGCTGTCTCGATCTCATTACCGACAACAGCGCCCGTACGCTGTGCCTCGGCGACAACTACGGCATTGCCGAAGGACGCCCGGCAAACCTGCTGATCCTTGATGCGCATAACGACTATGACGCGGTGCGCCGTCAGGCCAAAGTGCTGACCTCCATTCGTCACGGCAAGATCATTATGCAGCGCCAGGCGGAACAGATTCACTACCCGGCCTAAGCGCAACGTTGACGCGGTACGCATCCCGCGTCAACCCGCTGCTCGCGCAGGGATTTATGTGATACCTTCTTACTACTTTTTTGTGCCGACCATGGGCTCCCGCGTCGGCATGGGCTTACTAAGAACAACCCGTACCCTGACACTATGAGCGAAAAAAAATGGATTAAGGCTGAGGATGTTGCCCGGCTCGCTGGGGTCTCCCGTTCCGCGGTATCCCGCACCTTTACGCCCGGCGCATCGGTGGCGGAAAAAACCCGGCAGAAGGTCCTCGCCGCGGCGGAAACGCTGGGCTATCAGGTCAATATCATCGCCCGCGCGATGAATACCGGCAGCAGCAACTTTATCGGCATCGTCACCGCCGGGTTTGATAACCCGTTCCGCAGCAAGCTGCTGTCGCCGCTGGTCCACCAGCTGGCGCTCAACGGGTTTATGCCGCTGCTGATGAACGCCGACGATCCGCAGCAGCTCGCCCCGTCGCTCAAGCAGCTGCTGAGCTATCACGTCGCGGGCGTCATTATCACCTCCGGAGCGCCGCCGCTGTCGCTGGCGGAGGAGTATCTGGAGCGAAAAATCCCGGTGACGCTGATCAACCGCCACGCCGATCTGGCCGGCTGCGATCGCGTATGCAGCGACAACGCGCAGGGGGCGAAGCTGGTGGCCGACCTGTTTGTTCAGCGCCAGTGGCGACAGGCCGGGTTTATCGGTGAAAGTCTGGATAACTTCAGCACCCGGCAGCGCTACGACGCGTTCATTGCCCATGCGCAAGGCATCGACGTTGCCGCGCACTTCTGCGAAAGCAGCGGCTATCAGGCGGGCTTTAGCGCCGCCAGGCAGCTGCTCGCCGCGCATCCGCAGCTGCAGGCGCTGTTCTGCGCCACCGATATGCTGGCGCTCGGCGCGCTGGACGGTCTGCGGGCGGACAATCCTGCCGCCTCGCTACCTGCCATTATCGGATTCGATGATATCCCGCAGGCGGACTGGCAGCCCTACCAGCTGACCACCGTGCAGCAGAATACCGCTCTGCTCGCCCACCATGCGGTGGATCTCCTGGTCACGAGGATCGCTAAATTCAACCTGCCGTCACGTCATCGCGAAGTGCCAGTGAAACTAATTGTTCGTCAGAGCGCGAAATGAAAAATTCATTTTATGCCAGCACGATCACAGAATATTATTTTTAATCCATCCACACTCACTTCGCCCTTCGGGGCTGTTTTTTTCACACACAATGCACACGTGTGCAAAATGGAGAATAAGCATGAAATCCCTGGAATCAGATGCGCTGCAGGCCCGCTATCGCCTGGCCTGCGAGCTGGCGCAAGCCGGTGCTGAACTGGCATTCGAATACTATCAGCAGCGCGACCGGCTGGCGGTGGATCATAAAGGCGACGACCTGCAGGACGTGGTCAGCGTCGCCGATAAGCGGGTCGAGGCGTTTGTTAAGCAGCGCATTATCAGCGCCTTTCCGCAGGATGGTTTTCTCGGCGAGGAGAGCGGAACGCAGATGCCTGACGCCCGCGTGCTGTGGGTTGTCGACCCTATCGACGGCACCAGCTGTTTTCTTAACGGCCTGCACACCTGGTGCCTGTCGATGGCCATCGTCGCCGATGGCGAACCGGTTATCGGCGTGGTGTACGACCCCAACCATCGCGAGCTGTTCCACGCCCTGAAAGGCCAGGGCGCATGGCTCAACGATGCGCCCATCGCTCCGCATCCGGCGACGACGGTCAAAGAGGGGGTGATGGGCGTCGGGACTTCGCACCGCGTGACGCCAGCGGTTTTTCTGCCCTTTCTCAATGCGCTGCTTAGCGACGGCGGCATGTTTATCCGCAACGGCTCCGGAGCGCTGATGAGTGCCTGGGCAGCGGCTGGCCGGCTCATCGGTTACTACGAACCGCACATGAACCCGTGGGACGGGCTGCCGGGGCTGGTGCTGATGCGCGAAGCCGGCGGCCTGAGCAATGACTATCTGGCGGAGGATGGGATTCGTCATGGCAACCCGCTGCTGCTGGCCAGCAAGACGCTCTATCCACAATTAAAAAACATGCTTTATCACCCATTACCTTAACCCGTATCGGGTCAGGCTTTATCTGATTATGTACTCTACACAAAGACAATATGCCCTCAATAATTCGAGTTGCAGGACAAGGCACTTTTGCCGTGAACAGCGCTTGCGCTGGCCCATAAGGGGCGAGGCCGGGTAACGCGGCAAGTGAGCGGGGTGAACGACAAATCTGTCTGGAACAGATTTGAACGCCGTGTAGCGGCTGCCCGTAAGGGCGAGGCCCATGAATGGGTCGAGTAGACCGCAGCCAACGCACATGCAACTTGAAGTATGACGGGGATAAACCTCACGGACGAACCACGCTAATCAGTCAGGCCTCCGACCTTCGGAGATACCATTATGTCTGGAAGAATTATCGCATTTTTTCGCGCTTCGCCGCCCAAAGCAGGCGCGCAGTTCGATGAACAACGCTTTCGCCGCGTACGCTGGCAAACATTTTTAGCCATGACCGTCGCCTACGTGACCTTTTACGTCTGTCGGCTGTCATTTACCGTCGCCAAAAGCGCGCTCGTCGAGCTGGGTATTTCTCCTACCGAGCTGGGCATGATCGGCTCGGCGCTGTTTTTCAGCTACGCCATCGGCAAACTGGTTAATGGTTTCGTTGCCGATCATGCCAATGTGGTTCGCTATATGAGTCTCGGCCTGCTGCTGAGCGCCGGGATGAACCTGATGATGGGGATGACCAGCAATGCCCTGCTGCTGGCGGTTTTCTGGGGGATCAACGGCTGGGCGCAATCGATGGGGGTCGGTCCCTGTGCGGTATCGCTGGCCCGCTGGTACGGTTATAAAGAGCGCGGCACCTTTTATGGTATCTGGTCAACCGCCCACAACATCGGCGAAGCGCTGACCTACATGGTGATCGCCGCCGTCATTGCGGGTTTTGGCTGGCAAATGGGCTATTTGTCCACGGCAGCGCTCGGCGCCGTCGGGGTGGCGCTGTTGCTGCTGTTTATGCGCGACTCACCGCAAAGCTGCGGCTTCCCGTCAATCAACGTGATTCGCGACGAACCGCAGGAAGAGGCGGAAGTCCGCGGCTCGGTGTTTAAAAACCAGCTGCTGGCGCTGCGCAATCCGGCCCTGTGGACGCTGGCAATGGCCTCGGCGTTTATGTATATCGATCGCTACGCGGTGAACTCGTGGGGGATCTTCTTTCTCGAGCAGGATAAAGCCTACTCTACCCTTGAAGCCTCCGGAATTATCGGGGTTAACGCCATCGCGGGTATTGCCGGCACCATTATCGCCGGCGTGCTCTCCGACCGCCTCTTCCCGCGTAACCGCAGCGTGATGGCCGGGTTTATCAGCCTGCTCAACACCGGAGGCTTTGCGCTGATGCTCTGGTCGCCGCACGGCTACTACACCGACATTCTGGCGATGATTATCTTCGGCGCCACCATTGGCGCATTGACCTGCTTCCTTGGCGGACTGATTGCGGTCGATATTTCGTCGCGCAAAGCCGCGGGGGCAGCGCTCGGCACCATCGGTATCGCCAGCTACGCGGGTGCGGGACTCGGCGAGTTTCTCACCGGCATCATCATCGATAAAACATCGATTATCGAAAATGGCAAAACGCTGTACGACTTCAGTACGCTGTCGCTGTTTTGGGTAGGCGCCGGCGTGATGTCCGCGCTATTCTGTTTTACCACCGCGGCGATTGTCGCCAGACGACACGCGATAGAACGCCAGACCTCATTCTCGTCGTAACCATTTAATCTATAAGGAATATTTTATGATGCCTGTACGACATCAGGTTTTACTACGCTTGTTGTTTGCCTGCGCCCTGCCGCTGCTGGTCGCACCGGGGCATGCCGCCGCGCAGTTTGAGCTGGAAAAAGTGGTTGAACTCAGCCGCCACGGCATTCGCCCGCCGACGCCGGGCAACCGGGAAGCCATCGACGCCGCGACCCAGCGTTCGTGGCCCCAGTGGACCACCCGCGACGGCGAGCTGACCGGCCATGGCTATGCCGCGGTGGTCAATAAAGGGCGCGAAGAGGGCGTGCGCTTTCGCCAGCTGGGCCTGCTGACGGCGGGCTGCCCGGCGAACGGCGAAATTTACGTTCGCGCCAGCCCCCTGCAGCGCACGCGGGCCACCGCCCAGGCGCTGGTGGACGGCGCCTTTCCCGGCTGCGGCGTAGCCATTCATTACGTCAGCGGCGACGCCGATCCGCTGTTTCAGACCGATAAGTTTGCCGCCACGCAAACCGATCCCGCCCGCCAACTGGCGGCAGTGAAAGATAAAGCCGGCGATCTGGCACAGCGTCGGCAGGCGCTGGCTCCGGTGATTCAGCTGCTGAAAAATGCGGTCTGCGTGCCGGACAATCCTTGTCCGGCGTTCGACCAGCCGTGGCAGGTCGAGCAGAGCAAAAGCGGCAAAACGTCGATTAGTGGACTGAGCGTGATGGCCAATATGGTTGAGACGCTACGCCTGGGCTGGAGCGAAAATCTGCCTCTCAGCCAACTGGCGTGGGGTAACATCACCCGCTCCAGCCAGATCACCGCCCTGCTGCCGCTGCTGACGGAGAACTACGATCTGAGCAACGATGTGTTTTATACCGCGCAAAAACGCGGTTCGATTCTGCTCAACGCCATGCTGGAGGGGGTCAAAGAAGGCGCCACGCCGGACGTGCGCTGGCTACTGCTGGTGGCGCACGACACCAATATCGCCATGGTGCGTACGTTAATGGATTTTAGCTGGCAGTTGCCGGGGTACAGCCGGGGCAGTATCCCGCCGGGCAGCAGCCTGGTCCTGGAACGCTGGCGCGATACCCATAGCGGTAAACGCTATCTGCGCGTCTACTTCCAGGCGCAAAGTCTGGACGATTTACGTCGTCTGCAAATCCCGGACAGCCAGCATCCGCTGCTGCGCCAGGAGTGGCGTCAAGCGGGCTGCCAGACGACCGAAGTCGGAACCCTGTGCCCTTACCAGGCGGCGCTGACAACGCTCGGCCGGCATATCGATCCGCACGCGGCTCCGGCGGTCGATATGGTTCTGCCGTGATTGGGCGATCGTGCCCGCACGCTTGTCAGGCGGCGGCTGACGCCTCTCCTGACCGACAAAAGCCGATCTGATCCCGCCCCGTAAGCCCGGTAAGGCGTCAGCCGCCGCCGGGTATTTTAAAGAGGCGCGTTACTCATATAGCCTGACAGGAAGCGATGGGAATCACTGCGCTTTAACTCAGGCTTTTTCCGCTGCAAACGCCCCGGCCGCCACCTGTTCCGGGGTGACCACGCCGCTATCCAGCACCCAGCCGCTAATTAATGCCGCGGGGGTGACGTCAAATGCCGGATTGTAAACGGCGGCATCTTTCGGCGCCCACTGCACCGCGCCAAAGCTGCCGGCGACGCCGGTCACTTCCGCTGGCGCCCGCTGCTCAATCGGAATCGCCTCGCCGTTCGGACAGTGGCGATCGAGGGTGGTTTGCGGTGCCGCCACGTAGAACGGAATACCGTGATACTTCGCCAGTACCGCCAGGGAATAGGTGCCGATCTTATTCGCCACATCGCCGTTAGCGGCGATCCGGTCAGCCCCGACCCATACGGCGTCAACCTCTCCTTTGGCCATCAGGCTGGCGGCCATCGAATCGGTAATCAGCCGGTAAGGCACCCCCAGTTCACCCAGCTCCCAGGCGGTCAGCCGACCGCCCTGCAGCAGCGGTCGCGTCTCGTCGACCCAGACATTTTCCACCAGCCCGCGCTGATGGGCCAGCGCAATCACCCCCAGCGCCGTCCCTACGCCCGCCGTTGCCAGACCGCCGGTATTACAATGCGTCAGCAGGCGGCTGCCCGGCGTCACCAGTGCGCTGCCCGCCTCGGCAATGCTGGCGCACAGCTGTTTATCTTCTGCGATCAGACGCAGCGCTTCCTCTTCCAGTGCCTGGGCATGGTTCTCTTCCGCCAGCGCCAGCTTCATGCGATCGAGATTATTCATCAGGTTTACCGCCGTCGGGCGCGCGGCCCGCAGCGTTTCCAGTGCCTGGGCCAGTTCATCCCGGCTGAGGCCGCGCCGGGCCAGAAGCGCCAGCAGCAGGCTGGCCGACAGGCCGATTAGCGGCGCCCCGCGTACCCGCAGGGCGTGAATATGGTCCACCAGCAACGAAACGTTATCCGCCGCCAGCCAGCGTTTTTCCTGCGGCAATGCCTGCTGATCAAGAATAAAAAGCTGATTTTCGCTTACCCGCAGGCTGGTGGTCTGTAGTGTCTGCATATCGTTAAATCCCTGTTGCGTTGTTGTATCACATTGTGTCAGGATGAAATCCAGAAGTATAGACGTCTGAACGGCTTAATCAGAACTTTTGAGGATCGAGGCAATGTCGCAATACCATACCTTCACCCCCGGCGATGCCGTGGCATACGCACAACAATTTGGCGGCATCGATGACCCGTCGGAGCTGGTGTCCGCGCAGGAAGTGGGGGACGGTAACCTCAACCTGGTCTTTAAGATTTATGATACCCACGGCGTGAGCCGCGTTGTCGTGAAGCAGGCCCTACCCTACGTTCGCTGCGTCGGTGAATCCTGGCCGCTGACCCTCGACCGCGCTCGTCTCGAGGCGCAAACCCTGGTGGCACACTACCAGCACGCCCCGCAGCACACGGTGAAAATCCACCACTTCGACCCCGAACTGGCGGTGATGGTGATGGAAGATCTCTCCGATCACCGTATCTGGCGCGGCGAGCTGATTAACAATGTTTACTATCCGCAGGCCGCCAGCCAGCTGGGGGAATATCTGGCCCAGGCGCTGTTTCATACCAGTGATTTCTACCTCCATCCGCATGAGAAAAAGGCTCAGGTCGCCCGGTTTATCAATCCGGAGATGTGCGAAATCACCGAAGACCTGTTTTTCAACGACCCGTACCAGGTTCACGAACGCAATAACTACCCGGCCGAACTGGAAGCTGAAGTGGCCGCCCTGCGTGACGACGCGTCGCTCAGGCTGGCAGTCGCGTCGCTGAAACATCGCTTCTTCTCGCATACCGAAGCATTGCTACACGGCGATATTCACAGCGGCTCCATTTTTGTTGCCGAGGACAGTTTTAAAGCCATCGATGCGGAGTTCGGCTATTTCGGCCCGATAGGTTTTGATATCGGTACCGCCATCGGCAACCTGCTGCTGAACTACTGCGGCCTGCCGGGGCATCTGGGCATTCGCGATGCCGCCGCGGCTCGCGAACAGCGTCTGCACGATATTCAGACGCTGTGGAATACTTTTGCCGAACGCTTCCACTCTCTGGCAGCGGAGAAAACGCGCGATGCGGCGCTGGCCTGGCCCGGCTATGCCTCCGCGTTCCTGAAAAAAGTATGGAACGACGCGATTGGCTTCTGCGGCACCGAGCTGATTCGCCGCAGCGTCGGCCTGTCCCACGTCGCCGATATAGAGACGATTCAGGATGAGGCCATGCGCCACGAGTGCCTGCGCCACGCAATCACCCTGGGTAAAGCGCTGATTGTGATTGCCGACCGTATCGACAGCGTCGAAGAGCTGGTGGCACGGGTGCGCCAGTACAGCTAAGCGCAGTCTGTATGCCGGGTGGCGGCTGACGCCTTACCCGGCCTACGGCCCTTTGACATCTTCCCGACCTACGCGCCTGACGCCTTATCCGGCATCTCGTCCGGGGTTTTGTAGGCCGGGTAAGCGCAGCGCCACCCGGCAAAAAACTACCCGAGATACTCAATCACCGACAACCCGCCGTTGTAATCCGTGCTGTAGATAATTCCCTGCGCATCAACAAACACATCGCAGGACTGAATGACCTGCGGGCGACCCGGACGGGTATCCATCATTTTCGCCGGTGCGGCCGGTACCAGCGCCCCGGTCTCCACCGGACGATAAGGGTTGGAGATATCGTAAGCGCGAACGCCCGCATTCTGGTAAGTGGCAAAAATCAGCGTTGAGCTAATGAAACTACCGGGGCGATTCTCATGCAGATTATGCGGACCAAAGTGCGCCCCTTTTGCCACGTAGTCGGCTTCATCCGGCGGCGGGAACGTGGCGATACTCACCGGGTTTGTCGGTTCGCGGATATCAAACAGCCAGATCAGCTTCTCCCCATCCTGCTGGTTATCAAGCACCGCTTCATCCAGCACCACCAGCAGATCCCTGTCCGGCAGCGGCAGCGCCGTATGGGTTCCGCCGCCAAACGGCGGGCTCCAGTTGCGATGGCTAATCAGCGTCGGCTGTGTTCTGTCCTTCACGTCGAGCAGCGTCAGGCCACCGTCGCGCCAGCTACCGTAGGCGGTATCCCCGGCGATAATGGCGTGATGCAACGCGTAGCGCTTGCCCTGTGGCCAGTCCGCCGTCTCCCCTGCCGCCAGGTTCATCCCCGGCAACCACCAGCGTCCGGCCACTTCCGGTTTGCGCGGATCCGCCAGATCGATGGTCAGGAAGATATAATCGCTAAAACCGTCGATCAGCGCAGAAACGTAGGCCCAACGACCGCCAACGTACCAGATTCGATGAATGCCGATACCGCTGAGCGACAAAAAACCTATCTCGCGCGGATGCTCCGGATGCGAAATATCGAACACCCGCAGCCCGGCGCTCCAGCCCTTATCCTGCACATCGCTGACCGTCTCGCCCACCGAACGGGTGTAGTAAACTTTCTCGTCGGCAAAGCGAGCGTCGGCAAACAGATCGCGGGCATTGATGACCAGCAGCAGATCATCATGCGCCTGCAAATGCACGTTCCAGGTCCCCGGCGGCGCGGCGATGTAGTTTACCGCTTTCGGACGCGCCGGATCGCGAACGTCGACCACCGAAAAGCCCTGCGATACCATATGACCGATATACGCAAAGCCACGGTGCACCATGAGCTGGACGCCGTCCGGGCGTCCTCCCTGATCGCTATGCCCAATCAGCCGCATATTGCGGCTGTAGTCGGGGCGCGGTAATTCAGTCTCAGTCACCTTGAGCTCCTTTTGCCGGATAGCGGCAGCGCCTTATCGGGCCGACGAAACCGCAGACCCGGTAAGCGCAGCGCCAACGGGCGTTACTTGTTTCTTGCTTCCAGCGTGGCAAACCACGGGGCGATAAAGTCTTCCGTCTGGCCCCAGCCCGGAATGATTTTACCCAGCGAGGCAACGTTCACCGCCCCCGGCTGCGCCGCCAGCAGCGCCTGCGGAATAGCCGCCGCTTTGAAGTCATAGGTTGCAGGAGTCGGCTCCCCGGCAATCTTATTGGCGATCAGGCGCACGTTAGTGGCGCCGATAAGCTTCGGATCCACCGCCACGCTCACTTTCCACGGGCTGCCGGATTCACGCATCAGCTGCAAATCCTGGTTAGAAATATCAATGCTGTAGAGTTTGATTTCGCTGCGGCCGTTCTCCTTTAGCGCTTTATAAGCCCCCTGGCTGAACGCATCCCAGGTTCCCCAAATCGCATCGATCTTGCCTTTCGGATATTTCGCCAGAATCGCCCCAACTTTATTGGCGGTATCGCCCTGCACGTCGGAAGAGACGGCGCCAATCGACTCCAGCTCTTTAATCCCCGGGTTTTGCTTAAGCAGCGTCTGGTACGCGGCCTGGCGGCGTTCCATCGGCGGGAAGCCGGCGACCCACAGTTTGACGATGTTGGCTTTACCGTTGAAATCTTTCACCAGTTGGCCAAAGGAGAGCTCGGTCAGCGAAGCGTCATCCTGCTGGGTGACGGTGACACCCGGGATCTCGCCGTTAACCGCAGTATCGAACACGGCAACTTTAATCCCGGCGTCCACCGCTTTTTTCACCAGCGCGGTCGAGTACGGATCGCGTCCCTGGGAGAGAATAATGCCGTCGTATTTCTGGCTAATCGCTTGGTTAACGAAGTCCTGGAATTTGGCGTCATCGCCGTTGCTCAGGAAGGTGCTGATTTTGAAACCGAGCTTTTTACCCTCCTGGATGGCCCCGGAGACAAACTGGGTGGTGTTATCGTCGGAACCAAGATTACGGATCACCGCGATACGAATCGGGCCGCTATGTTCGGCAATCGCCGCCGGAATCGGCGTCGGAGTTTCAGCAAAGGCCGCCGCAGAGTTGAACAACCCCAATGCGATGAGTGAAAGCGTTATCTTTTTCATGGTGTTTACCCTGTAAAATTTTATGTGCGGCGCTGAAAGTAGGTCAGTGCGAGCGCGCCAGCCAGCACCAGCCCTTTAATAATGTCCATGGCGTAGTACGGCACCGACAGCATCACCAGGCCGTTGGAGAGCACGCCAAGAATCACCGCCCCCACCAGCGTGCCCAGCGCGTTCGGTTTACCTGAACCCGCCAGTGAAAAGCCTATCCACGCCGCCGCCACCGCATCCATCAGGTAGCCGCTGCCGGCATTAACCTGCGAGGAACCGATGCGCGAGGCCAGTAAAATGCCGCCCAGCCCGGCCAGCAGCGAGGCGATAACATAGGCCGCCACTTTATAACGGGTGATGCGCAGCCCGGAGAGCCGTGCGGCCTCTGGGTTTCCGCCGATGGCGTACATTCTCCGCCCGTGCGTGGTGAACGAGAGCGCCAGCTGAGCCACCACGGTCACCACCAGCATCACGATCACAATCGTAGGCACCTGTCCCAGCGCACCGAAGGCGGCCGGAATCACCCCTTCCGCCATGTCGCCACTCGGCAATACCATGTTCTCGGTAATCGAGCCGCCGTAGCTGTAGGTCATTGCCACGCCCTGAATCACAAACAGGCTGGCGAGGGTAGCCAGCATGTCGGGAATGCGCAGGACGACAATCAAAAAAGCGTTGAACAGCCCCACCAGCGTACAGAGCGCCAGGGTGATAAGGATCGCCTCGGTGGTGCCGAAGCCGTGCCAGACAAACAGCGAAATCACCAGCGCGTTTGCCAGCGAAGCCGTTGACCCCACCGACAGGTCAAAGCCGCCAATGGTTAACGACACAGAGACGCCGATCGCAATCACCGTCACGATGGCGATGGAGCGCAAAATGTTGATGATGTTGAACGGGTCGAGGAAGTTGTCCGAGGCGAGGCCAAAAACGGCAATCAGCGCCACCACGGTCAGCAACATGCCCCATTTATAAAGAAAATCAAAAAATCGCTGACGACCCGATGCCGTCGCGTTAACTGTCAGGGCCTTGCTCACGCTGCTGCTCCTCCGGTGGAGTAATAAAGTAGTGTCTCTTCCCGGGCCTCAGCGCCCGGAATTTCTGCGACGATACGGCCATCCCACAACACGCAAATGCGGTCGCACAATCCCACCAGTTCAGAGAATTCGCCCGAGGCATAGATAATCCCCTTCCCGTCTCGCGCCAGCCCGTCGATCAGGGTGAACAGGTCGGTTTTTGCTTTCACATCGACACCCTTGGTCGGCTCATCGAATATCAAGACGTTGGCGTTGCCGCGCAGCCATTTGCCGATCGCCACTTTCTGCTGATTGCCGCCGGAAAGCCGGCGCAGGGTCTGAGCCGGACCGGTGGTACGAATCCCGATCCGGGCGATCACCTCTTCCGCCCAGCGCCACGCCTGGCGATGGCCGAACAGGCTCCAGCGCGAAAAGCTGTTATCGGCGCTGACCGCCAGGTTCATGCCGATCGGTTCTTCGATAAAAATGCCCTCTTTGCGTCGCTCTTCCGGTACCAGCGCCAGCCCGCGCAGCACAGAATCTGCCGGGTCGCGAGGCCGCCACGGCTGGCTGTTCAACTCCCCGCGCGTCAGGCGGCTTTTGCTGGCGCCAAACAGCGCTTTGCACAGTTCGGTTTTTCCCGCGCCGGCCAGACCGGCGATACCGAGAATTTCGCCTTTGCGCAGCCGCAGCGAAATATCCTGCAACAGCCCCTCGTCATGCAGACCGTCAACCTGTAACAGAACTTCTTCGCCGTGGGGCGGGCGTTTCGGCGGGAAGATATCGCTCAGCTCGTGGCCGAGCATCTTCTCGACGATCTGCTCGCCGCTCAGATCGTGCATCGGGCTGCTTTCAATCAGCTTTCCGTCGCGCAATACCGTCAGGGTGTCGCAGATAGCCTTCAGCTCATGAATACGGTGGGAGATGAACACCACGCCGATCCCCTGCTGCTGCAGACGGCGTACCACTGTAAACAGGCGCTCACTTTCATGTTGATCCAACGGCGCGGTGGGTTCATCCAGAATTAAAAACCGGCAATGGTGCGACAGCGCGCGGGCCAGCAGAATTTGCTGCTTCTCGGCCAGGGTACAGCTGTCGATGGGGCGACGCACATCGAGCGTAATATCCAGCTGGGCCAGAGCCTCGCGCGCCTGCTCACGCACTGCGCGCCAGCTGAAGCCCAGCCCCGGCTCCGCCAGACGATCCAGCATAATGTTCTCCGCAATGGACAGGCCGGGTACCAGCGCCACATCGACCTCCTGCTGCACCAGATGAATGCCCAGCAGTTTCGCATCCCGCGGCGAGCGAACGCTCACCGGCTGATTATTGATGACGATCTCGCCCTCATAATGGGCGTGCGTTCCGCACAGCACCGCCATCAGCGTCGATTTCCCCGCCCCGTTAGCACCGGTCAGCGCGTGTACCGACCCTCCCCGCAGGGTGAACGCCACATTGCTCAGCGCCCTGAAACCGGAAAAGGCCAGATTAATGTTGTTCATCTCAAGACGATTCACTGTCATCCGCCGGGACCTTTACGATTAATATTCTGATTTAACGAATTTTTCACAGCCGACCTTGACTGACAACTGCGTAAAAGGCATAAGATAAAACGAAATAATATTAGCCATCCGGATGTCCAGACATAACATCAGGTTAGCGAAACGAAATAAGGACAGCGTTCATGAGCAACAGCGATATCCGCGTGGTACCCGGCCCGGCTAACTATTTTTCCCATAACGGCAGCCTTGCCCACCTGCACGATTTTTACAGCGACGAGCAGCTTGCCCGCGCCATCTGGATCTACGGCGAGCGCGCCATCGCCGGTGCGCAGCCCTTCCTGCCGGAGGCGTTTCACGCCGTCGGCGCCAAAAAAGTGCTGTTTAGCGGGCACTGCAGCGAAAGCGACGTCGCGCAGCTGGTCGCGGAAGCCGGGGATGACCGGGCCGTGGTGATTGGCGTCGGCGGCGGCGCGCTGCTGGATACCGCCAAGGCCGTGGCCCGGCGGCTGGGTCTGCCGGTGGTGGCCATCCCGACCATCGCCGCCACCTGCGCCGCGTGGACCCCGCTATCGGTGTGGTACAACGACGCCGGCCAGGCGCTGCATTTTGAAATTTTTGATGACGCCAACTTCCTCGTGCTGGTGGAACCGCAAATCATCCTCAACGCTCCGGCGGAATATCTGCTGGCGGGAATCGGCGATACGCTGGCGAAATGGTATGAAGCGGTGGTACTGGCGCCGCAGCCGGAAACGCTGCCGCTGACCGTGCGCCTGGGGATTAACGGCGCGCTGGCCATTCGCGACGTTCTGCTGCAAAGCAGCGAAACCGCGTTGGCGGATCAGCAGCGCGGCGAACTGTCGCAGGCGTTCCGCGACGTGACGGATGCCATTATCGCCGGCGGCGGGATGGTCGGCGGCTTAGGCGAGCGCTATACCCGCGTCGCCGCCGCCCATGCGGTGCATAACGGCCTGACGATCCTGCCGCAGACTGATAAATTCCTTCATGGCACCAAGGTTGCCTACGGCATTCTGGTGCAAAGCGCCCTGCTGGGTCAGGACGACGTGCTGGCCCAGTTGATTAACGCCTGGCAGCGTTTCAACCTGCCCACGACCCTGGCGGAACTCGACGTGGATATCCACAATCGGGACGAACTGGAGCGGGTCATTGCCCATACCCTGCGTCCGGTGGAGTCGATCCACTTCCTGCCGGTGGAACTGACGCCGCAAAGCCTGGCCGCCGCTTTTGAGAAAGTGGAAAACTTCCGCAGGCAGGTGCATTGACGGACAGCAATCTCGCTCTATACCTAATGATGCATCTCCCACTCACAGTACGAGGTCATCATGCAGATCGAGTTAACGGGTAAAAAAGCGTTGGTTACCGGCGCCAGTCGCGGAATTGGCCGCGCCATTGCGCTGTCGCTGGCGCAGGCGGGCGCCGATGTGGTTATCACTTATGAAAAATCCGCCGATAAAGCGCAGGCGGTGGTCGACGAGATTGTGGCTCTCGGCCGCCGCGGCGCGGCGATTCAGGCCGACAGCGCAAACGCCCAGGCGATTCAGCAGGCCGTCACACGCACGGTAGAGACCCTCGGCGGGCTGGATATTCTGGTCAATAACGCCGGGATCGCCCGCGGCGGCCCGCTGGAGTCGCTGTCGCTGGAAGATATCGATGCGCTGATCAACGTCAATATCCGTGGCGTGGTGATCGCCATCCAGGCAGCGCTGCCGCATCTTCCCGCGGGAGGGCGCATTATCAATATCGGCAGTTGCCTCGCCAACCGCGTCGCCTCACCGGGCATCGCGGTCTACGCCATGACCAAATCTGCGCTCAACTCGCTGACCCGCGGCCTCGCCCGCGATCTCGGGCCGCGCGGCATTACCGTAAACCTGGTGCATCCGGGCCCTACCGACAGCGATATGAACCCGGCGAACGGGGAGCAGGCCGACTCGCAGCGTCAGCTTATTGCCGTCGGACATTACGGTCAGCCGGATGACGTCGCCGCCGCGGTGACCTTTCTGGCCAGCCCGGCGGCCGGACAAATCTCCGGCACCGGTCTGGATGTTGATGGGGGACTTAATGCCTGACGCCCGAGAAGGCGACTAAAAGCCTATCCCCGTAGGCGTATATTGTTGCAGCCAGTCTGGCCGCGGACAGCGCGGAACCACCGGAGCGTACACGCAGTAGGTGAGGATGGTGAGCACTGCCCTGGGTCAAAATGGCAAATAAAATAGCCTAATGGAATAGGCTCTTAGCAGCACTTCGCCCCCCCTTTTCCGCCGTAGCGTGCATCCTGTCGCTCGCGAAAGAACTCTTCATAGGTCATCGGCGTTTGCTCAGGATGCGTCAGGCGAATATGCTCGACATAATTATCGTAATCGGGCACGCCAATCATCATTTTCGCCGCCTGACCCAGATACTTCCCGGCTTTCGAAAGGGTATCAAACATAGTGCTCTCTCATGGTCCCCCTTTCCGCACGTGGAAAGGGGGTAGGGTTTAATGTGCGCGCTTCGCCTGCGCCGCCATCGGCTCTGCAGCGGCAGGTAACGCCTCATAAGGCGTCTCTTTCGCCGTCGGTTTATCCTCTTTCAACGCCGCCAGCGCGGTTTTGATCGAGAAGAACGCCAGCACCACCACAACCACCATAAAGAAGATGGTTAATCCCGCATCCAGACGGTTGTTAAAGACCAGCTGCGCCAGCTGAGATTCGGTGTACTGAGGCGGAATCGTGCCGCTGTCGATCATCGCCTGGAACTTATTGGCAATCGCCAGGAAGCCGACTTTGGTGTCCGGACTGAACGACTTTTGCCAGCCGGCGGTCAGGGTGCAAATCAACAGCCAGGACGTCGGCAGCAGCGCAACCCAGGCATAGCGTTCGCGCTTCATTTTAAACAGTACCACCGCACACAGCATCAATGCCATCCCCGCCAGCATCTGGTTAGCGATACCAAACAGCGGCCACAGCGTATTGATGCCGCCGAGCGGGTCAACAACCCCTTGATGCAGGAAGTATCCCCACGCCAGCACGCAAAGCCCGGTCGCCAGCAGGTTGGCCGGCAGCGAGTTGGTTTTCTTCAGGCCCGGGCTGAGCACGCCCAGTAAATCCTGCAGCATAAAGCGCGCTGCGCGGGTGCCCGCATCCACTGCCGTCAGGATGAACAGTGCTTCAAACAGAATGGCGAAGTGGTACCAGAAGGCAACATCCATCAGACCGCCCAGCGAGCCGTGCAGGATGTAGGCCATCCCCACCGCCAGCGTCGGTGCGCCGCCGGCCCGCGAGATGATCGACTGCTCGCCCACTTCGCTGGCTATCTGGCGCAGCGTGTCCGGCGTAATGCTAAAGCCCCAGCTGCTGACCACCTGTGCGGCAGAGGCTACCACATCGGTGGTGCCAGCCGGCGCCAGTACCGCCATCGGGCTGTTCATCGCAAAGTAGACGCCCGGATCGATAACACAGGCCGCCACCAGCGCCATGATGGCGACAAAGGACTCCATCAACATACCGCCGTAGCCGATAAAGCAGGCCTGGCCCTCATTCGCCAGCATCTTAGGCGTGGTTCCGGATGAAATCAGCGCATGGAAGCCGGAGACCGCGCCGCAGGCGATGGTGATAAACAGGAACGGGAACATGCTGCCAGACCAGACCGGGCCGGTGCCGTCAATAAATTTGGTCAGCGCCGGCATGGTCAGCGTCGGACGCATAATCAGAATCCCAATCGCCAGCCCGACGATGGTGCCGATTTTCAGAAAGGTCGACAGGTAATCACGCGGCGCCAGCAGCAGCCACACCGGAAGAACGGCGGCAATAAAACCATAGCCCACCAGAATCCAGGTCAGCTGTACGCCGGTATAATCAAACCACGGCGCCCAGGTCGGGCTTTCCGCCACCCATCCGCCGGAGACAATCGCGAATACCAGCATCACCAGACCAATCACCGACACTTCGCCGATGCGTCCCGGACGCAGGTAGCGAATGTAGATCCCCATAAAGATCGCCAGCGGAATAGTGAAGGCCACGGTATAGGTGCCCCACGGGCTGTGGGTCAACGCTTTCACCACGATCATCGCCAGTACGGCGAGGATAATCACCATAATCATAAAGCAGGCCACCAGCGCCAGCACTCCGGCGGTTGGCCCCATCTCTTCTTTCACCAGCTCGCCGAGAGAACGTCCGTCGCGGCGCGTAGACACAAACAGCACCATAAAGTCCTGCACCGCGCCGGCCAGCACTACCCCGGCGAGGATCCAGATCATCCCCGGCAGATAGCCCATTTGCGCCGCCAGCACCGGTCCTACCAGCGGCCCCGCACCGGCAATCGCCGCAAAATGATGACCGAACAGCACTTTTTTATCGGTCGGGACATAATCAAGGCCGTCGTTATGCCGAACGGCGGGGGTCATGCGCGTCGGGTCAACCGCCAGCACATTTTTGGCGATGTAGAGACCGTAGAAACGATAGGCGATCAGATAAATGCAGACTGCCGCGACGACAATCCATAACGCATTAATCTGTTCACCTCGGTTTAAGGCGATATAGCCGAGGGCAAAGGCTCCGACAACCGAGAGCAATGTCCAGATGAGGTATTTCCCTGAATGATTCATCGTTGCGTTCCACCGGTAAGGTAATCAGGATGTTACATTTTGTTTCTAGAACACAACGCCGGGTTTAACAACATTGAAACCGTACAGATGTCGTACAAAGACAGGGATTTATCTCACATTGCTAGCGAGATCACTTCTGGGGGGAAAATGGAATGTATCGCCAGCAAGAAAGCGCTACATGATACGTCGTCAGACGACACCCCGGCTCGCGGCGTAAACGCCTGAACCAGGCAACCTTAGCGCACCGGTCCGTCGCCCGACTAAGCGTAGCGCCAGCCGGGAAAACAGAGAGATTATCCCGGGCCGTAGCCCCGGTAAGCGTAGCGTCACCGGGGAGTCAGCCGCAGTGTATGGCAACACCAAGGACATTTCCGGAGACGGCACATTGCGCTTTGTCCGGGCGACAAAATCACCGGCGGTTGTGGGCCCGTCGCCCGGCTTAAGAGTTCATCCCGCGCGCCGGGAGCAGACCTCCTCAGCCCAGTACCGCGGTGCCGAGGCGGCAGGTGCAGCAGCGACGGCCCCGCTCGTCGAACACCGCAATCTCCCAGCTCTGGTTCTGACGTCCCAGGTGCAGAGGGCGACACTCGCCGCGCACACGACCGCTCGAGACCGCCCGATGGTGGGTTGCATTCAGCTCGGTCCCCACCACGCACTGGCCCTCTTCGGTCATCAGCCAGCCGGCCATCGACCCCAGCGTCTCCGCCAGCGCCGCGGAGGCGCCGCCGTGCAGCAGGCCAAACGGTTGATGCGTACGCGCATCAACCGGCATACTCGCCTCCAGCAGCCCCTCTTCCAGCCGGGTGTAGACAATCCCCAGGTGAGCGACCATCGTATTGTCGCTGGTGGCATTAAGCGCCTCCAGCGTCAGCTGACGTTTCCAGGCCATTTATGCCCCCAGCGTCGAGCCGCCGTCCACCACGATATCCTGCAGCGTGATATGGCTGGCGTGATCGGAAGCGAGGAACAGAATCGTGCTGGCAATCTCCTGCGGACGCGCAATTTTACCCAGCGGGATCCCGAGCTTAAACTGCTCGCCGAAACCGCGGATACGGCGCTGCTCGGCATCCTCACTTACCCACAGCGTGCGCTGCATATCGGTGTCGGTGGAGCCCGGAGAGACCAGGTTGCAGCGTACGCCGCTGCCCGCCAGCTCCAGGCCCACGGTCAGCGCCAGACTTTTCAGCGCCGCCTTTGAGGCGCCGTAGGCGCTCATGCCGATGCGCGGCGTATGCGCGGCATCGGAGGCGACGGTGACGATTGCCCCGCCCTGCTGGCGACGGAACTGGCCCATCGTCTGCTGGAACAGGTTAAACGCCCCGCCGACGTTGACGGCGAAAGTCTGCTGCCATGCGTCCAGACTCAGCTCATCGGTCGCGCCCATGCGCAGAATCCCCGCGGCGTTAACCAGCACATCCAGCCGATCGATGCCTTTCAGCAGATGCCCGCATACCTCGGCCACCTGCTGCGCATTGGCAACATCCAGCGTGTGGGTGGCAAACGGATAGTCATCCCCCTCGAAAGCGAGATCGAAACCGCTCACCCGAGCGCCGGCTTCAACAAACGCCAGCGCCGTTGCGTAGCCAATCCCCTTACCGGCGCCGGTGACCCAAACGGTTTGCCCCTGAAAATCCAGCGCGGCCATTATTTCACCTCACGGGAGAGCAGCGCCCACCAGGCGTCAATGGTCGGGTTTTTCGCCAGCATCACGAAATCAATATCGCCGTGCACTTTGCGCCAGCGGGCGGCCAGCGCCATCATGCGTACGGAGTCCAGACCATAGTCGATCAGGTTTTCGTCATCCATGGGCTCGTCGGATTCATCGAGCAGCGGCAGTACCAGCGCACGCAGCGCCGTTTTTGATGCCGGCAGCGGCAGCAGCTCTTCGGTCATCACGACGCGGCCACAACGACCGGCAACATATTTCAGCGACATCAGATGCTCTTCGCGGCTAAAGTCAGCCAGCGCATCGGCGACGAAGAACGGTTTAATATCGCGCATAAAGGCGTCGGTCGCGGTGGTCATACAGCCGATATGGGCATAGACGCCGGTGATAATCAGCTGATCGCGGCCGCTCTCTTTGAGCATCTCTTCCAGCGGCGAGCGGTGAAACGCGCTGTAGCGCCACTTCACCAGGACGGTGTCGTGTTCATCCGGCGCCAGCGCGGCAATCACCCGCTGCTGCTCCGGCGAACGGGTCAGGCCCGGTCCCCACATATCATTCAGCAGGGCGCGATCTTCATCGCTTTGCTCTTTCGGCTGCGCGGTGTAAAACACCGGAATATTATGCTGTTTGCAGAAATCACGCAGCGCGGCAATATTGGCAACGACTTTCGCCATCATGGCGCTGTCTTCACCCCAGAAGTTGAGGAAATATTCCTGCATATCGTGGATCAGCAGCGCGGCGCGGGATGGCTCAAAAGCCCAGTTCACTTTGTTCGCCGGGATGTCGCTGGCTTCCGGCAGCGTGTAAGCCTGTAATTCAGGGATGGCCATTCTCTTTTCTCCTTCAGCCCGGCTCGCGTGAAGCCAGCCACTGGCGTAGTTGTTTTTTATCGACTTTGCCCACCGGCGTCAGCGGCAGTGCATCCAGGCACTCCACACGGTCCGGCAGTTTAAATTCTGCGACGCCCTGTTCGCGCAGGAAGCGACGTACCGCTACCGCGCGCAGCGGCTCTTTCACCACCAGATACGCGCAGCTTTTCTCGCCCAGCAGGCTATCTTCCATGCTGACCAGCGCGGCATGGATCACCGCCGGATGGCGCAGCAGCAGGTTTTCAACTTCCTCCGCCGCGATCTTCTCGCCGCCGCGGTTGATCTGATCTTTTTCACGCCCCTGCACGGTGATATAGCCGTCCTCGTCGATCGAAATAAGATCGCCGGAGCAGTAAAAACCGTCGGCATCAAACGCTTCGGCGTTATGCTGCGGACTTTTGTAGTAGCCGCGGAAGGTGTATGGACCCCGGGTCATCAGACGCCCCACCTCACCACGGGGTAGCGGGTTGCCGTCGGCATCCGCCACCCAGACCTCATCGTCCGGACACATCGGGCAGCCCTGGGTATTGATGATGCGTTCCGGGCTGTCGTTGAGGCGGGTGTAGTTCACCAGCCCTTCCGCCATGCCGAAGACCTGCTGAAGCTGGCAGCCAATCTCCGCCGGAATCCGCGCCGCCAGCGTTGCCGACAGACGCGCGCCGCCAACCTGCAGCAGCCTCAGCGAACGCAGCTGCGCGTTCCCGGCCCCTTCGCGGATCGCCTGTAGCCACAGGCTGACCGCCGGCGGTACCAGCGAAGCGACGTTAATCTGATGTTGTTCAATCAGCGGGAAGCAGAGCGGGGCGCTCGGATCGGCGGCCAGAATCACCCGACCACCGGCCAGAAACACGCCGAGGGAACCCGGCGAGCTCATCGCGTAGTTATGGGCGGCGGGCAGCGCGTTGAGGTAGCGGGTTTCCGCGCTGATGCCGCAAATTTCGTTACTGCGACGGATGCTGTAGTCGTAGTCGTTATGGGTGCGAGGTATCAGCTTCGGCGTACCGGTACTGCCGCCGGAGAGCTGGAAAAAGGCCACTTCATCGGCAGGCGTCGGATTAGCGATAAAGTTCTCCGCCGGCCGCGCGATCGCCGCCGCCAGATCGTATTCACCGCAATCGTTGCGCAGCAGCACAACCCGTACTGACGCATGCTGCTCAACAAAGCCATTCAGGAAATGATCATCGGCAAACAGCGCATGCTCACGATCGGCAATCAGCAGCGCGGGCTCAATTTGCGTCGCGTAGGCATTCAGCTCGCTGCGCTGATGGCTGAATAACGCATTCACCGGCGCCACTCCGATACGCAACAGCGCAAACAGGGTGATGTAGAATTCGGCGACGTTGCCCAGCTGCACCAGCGCGGTTTCACCGCGCTTCAGCCCCAGACGCTGGAGCGACGAAGCCAGGTTATCCACCTGCTGATTGAACTGACGATAGCTGTGCTGCTTATCACCGTCGATAATGGCGATGGCGTCGCTGTCGGCGTGACGGGTAATCAGATTGGTTAATGGCAAATCCTGCCAGTAGCCCTTTTCGCGGTAGCGGGCGGCAAAACTTTCCGGCCAGCGGTTAAATGCAATCATCATTGCCTCTTAATTCAAGCCAAACACATTCAGCATGGTCGTCAGTTTGACGCCGGTTTCACGCCACTCACCCAGCGGAGAGGAGGCCGGAACAATCCCCGCGCCGGCAAACAGACGCAGCGTACGCTGATGCAGGCGAGCGCAGCGAATCGTCACCACCCATTCGCCGTTACCTTCGTCATCGCACCAGCCAACAATGCCGCCGAACAGCTGGCGATCGAACGGTTCAAGCTCGGCAATCAGTCGTTTCGCCACCTGATGCGGGAAACCGCTCAGCGCCGGGGTCGGATGCAGCAGGCAGGCCAGCGACATCGCGTTCTCCTGCGCCAGCGCGGTACCTTCAATCGGCGTCGCCAGGTGCCACAGCGTCGGCGTGGTGACCAGCTGCGGGGAATCCGGCAGCGACAGTTCGCGGCAGCGCGGAGTCAGCACCGTCTTCATTGCCTGGGTCACCAGTTCGTGCTCGTGGCGATCTTTTCCGGAAGCCAGCAGCTTGTTACCCGCCTCGCGATCCAGTACGTCATCCGGCTGGCGACGGGCCGAACCGGCCAGCGGCAGGGAGCTGAAATGTTCGCCCTCTTTACGCAGCAGCAGCTCCGGGCTGGCGCCCAGCAGCACGCCGCCGTCGGAGAGCGGCACGTGGAAGTTAAAGCTGGCCGGATTCTGCGCGATCAGGCGCTCGAGCAGCGCGCCGCTGTCCACGCGTTCGCGGGTGGTAATGTCGATCAGGCGCGACAGGACAACCTTGTCCACTTCCGGCGTCGCGGTCAGCTCGGCGGCCCGCTCCACCATCGCCATAAAGGCATCCTGTTGAGGAATCTCCTGACGATCCACGACATCCATTGGCGTCTGGGCGCTGAAGTAGCGCGCCGACTGCTGTTTACCGGTGCGGGAGAAATTCTCCCAGCTCTCTGGAATAAACAGCTCGGAAGGCTGGTTGGTATCAAACGGGATAGCGCCGACCATCACCGGCTTACGGATCCCGGCAGCCTTCGCGTCGGAGAACGCGGCCGCCATATTCCGCTGAAACTCCCCATCGAGCAGCGCGCCATCGGCGGCCGAGTGGGAAAAACGGCTAAAACAGCCCGCGGTACGAAAACTGCGGTACGGCGACATAAAGAAGAAGCTTTCCGGCAACAGGGTCATTTTTTGTTCCTGTACATCCTCGGCCAGTGACGTTTCCATATCATCCTCCAAAAACGATAAAGATATTACGAATAATTATCATTTATATTTTGGTTGGCTAACCTAAAAGGTATTGCCTGCCATGTCAACCGTACAAACGGCATGTTGTGCGACTTAGGCTTGCATCCACGCACGACAAAGCTGAAAATGAGACGCATTTATCCCAACTGAATCAGGATGCGAATTCGTGAATTTGTCCACATTATGCCGCCGTACCCTGCTGGCCTGCGGGCTGGTGCTTTTAGGAATTACCTCAGCTCTGGCGGCCGACTGGCCTCGTCAGGTGACCGATAGCCGCGGCGCACATACGCTGGAAAGCAAACCACTGCGCATCGTCTCCACCAGCGTCACCCTCACCGGATCCTTACTGGCGATTGACGCGCCGGTCGTCGCCAGCGGTGCAACCACGCCGAACAACCGCGTAGCCGACGATCGGGGATTTCTGCGTCAGTGGAGCGCCGTCGCGAAAGAACGTAAGCTCGCGCGCCTGTACATCGGCGAACCCAGCGCCGAGGCCGTCGCCGCGCAAATGCCGGATCTGATTCTGATCAGCGCTACCGGCGGCGACTCCGCCCTCGCGCTGTATGACCAGCTCTCCACCATCGCGCCGACGCTTATCATTAATTACGATGACAAAAGCTGGCAGGCGCTGTTGACCGAACTGGGGCACATCACCGGCCACGAAAAGCAGGCGACGGCGCGTATTGCTGAGTTTGATAAGCAGCTCGCCACCCTGAAGCACCAGATGAAACTCCCGCCGCAGCCGATCAGCGCGCTGGTCTATACCGCCGCCGCCCACAGCGCCAACCTGTGGACGCCGGAATCCGCTCAAGGTCAGATGCTTGAACAGCTGGGCTTTAAACTGGCGACCTTACCCGCCGGTCTGCATGCCAGCCAGAGCCAGGGGAAACGCCATGACATTATCCAGCTGGGCGGCGAGAATTTAGCCGCAGGCCTCAATGGCAACAGCCTGTTCCTGTTTGCCGGTGACGGAAAAGATGCCGATGCGATTTACGCCAACCCGCTGCTGGCGCACCTCCCGGCGGTAGAGAACAAGCGCGTCTATCCGCTCGGTACAGAAACATTCCGTCTCGATTACTACAGCGCCATGCTGGTACTGCAGCGTCTCGCCACGCTCTTCAGCTAACCATCATGCCCGGCAGGCGCTGCGCCTGACCGGGATGCCCCTGCGCGTTTAACTTTCGCTGACCGCCTCAGGACGCTGGAAACGACGCAGCTCTCCCAGCAGCCCAATCAGTATTACGCCGACAATCACCAGCACCCAACCGCTGGTGCTTGCCGACGCGACCGGCGTCATCATCGCCCCCAGTCCGCCGAGCAACGCGGCGCCAATCGCATCGCCAGTGACGTTCTGCGCGGTCCACAGACCGTTAATACGCCCTAGCATCGCTTCCGGCGTCTGGGTCTGAATCAGGGTGTACTGCAACAGCGAGCTGATCGCGCTCAGCCAGCCAAATAGCGCCAGACACAGCGCGCCCAATGCCCAGACCGGCATCAGGCTGAACAGCGCAATGGCCACAAATGAGCCGACCGTCGTCATCAGCATCAGAGCGCCCGGTTTCGCCGTTTGCGCCAGCTGACCGCTGGTCAACGCCCCAAGCGCTGCCCCCAGCGGAATAGCGGCATAAAGCAAACCAATCTGCGAGGCCGACATCTGCCAGCCGTCGGCCAGCGCCGGATAAAGCACCCGAACCGCGCTCGCCATTGTCAGCAGACCGCCCAGCAGAGCAATCCCGCCAATCAGCGGGCTATTGAAGAGGAACTTCAGCCCCGCCAGCAGCGACTTCAGCGGGTGTTCCCGCGGCTGAGGAGGCGGCGGTAGCAGCGGCAACCGCAGCAGGGTCAGGGTGGTGATAAACGTCCCCGCCGCCGCCAGGCCATAGTTCCAGGCCACCCCGCCGGTGGCCAGCAGCAGACCGCCGATCATCGGCGAAATCACCGAGCCCAGACGCACCGTCAGCATGGTGATCGCGCCGGCCTGCATCAGGTTTTCACGCCCGACCAGCGCCGGCGTCGCCGCCAGCAGCGCCGTCACGCCCAGCGAAGCAAAAAAACCATCCCAGATACCCAGCAGATAGATAGCGATGAGCGACGGCTCAGGCAGCAGCGCGTTGAGGCACAGACCGACAAACCCCACGCCGCAGGTCCCACGCGCCAGCAGAATCAAACGTTTCCGCTCATAGCGATCCGCCAGCACGCCGCCGACCATCAGGCCAACAAACATTGAGCAGCCGGTCAAAGTGACCGAGAGCCCCACCTGCCAGGTAGAGTGGGTCATCATCTGGATTTGGACCGGAATCGCCACGCCCAGCAGGCCGAGCGACAGGATCGAGATAAAACGGGCGATAAAGACGGCGCGAAACGCCGGATGGGTTTGCAGCAGACTGAGATTCAGCAGCCGGGATTGTCGGTTCATTACAGCGCCTTGTTATTATTTTCCATCAACGCGCGATCGTTCAGGCAGCGTGCTTATTGGCTGTACTTCCTTAGCCCGGTCATACGGTTAGCGATACTTCCAGGCAAGCGTGCGTTTGCCGCCGCGATGCATTCTGAATGATTTTGCGTATACCATTCTTGTGGGCCGCCATGCTAACATAACTGAACAGAATCGATAACGATAATTACTATCATTATCATGTCAGGGATGTGAATTATGTCGTTTTCTACGACCACGGTGCGCGCCGTTGCCGTACCGGGTCTGTTACTCGTTTTAGCCTTTGCTATCGCTCTCAGCCTGCTGATTGGCGCCAAACCTCTTCCAGTGAGCGTCGTCGTGGATGCTTTTTCCGCTACCTGTCAGAGTGCCGACTGCACGATCGTGCTGGACGCCCGGCTGCCGCGAACCCTGGCGGGACTGCTGGCCGGCGCCGCGCTGGGCCTGGCAGGATCGCTGATGCAGACTCTGACGCGTAATCCCCTTGCCGACCCCGGCATTCTCGGCGTGAACTCCGGCGCCAGCTTCGCAATTGTGCTGGGTGCCGCGCTATTTGGCATCCACTCCCCGCAGGAACAGCTGCTGATGTCGTTTTGCGGCGCGTTTGGCGCCTCGCTGCTGGTGGCCTTTACCGGCAGTCAGGGCGGCGGTCAGCTCAGCCCGGTACGTCTGACGCTAGCCGGCGTGGCGCTGGCGGCCGTGCTGGAAGGGCTCTCCAACGGGATTGCGCTCCTCAATCCTGATGTCTATGACCAGCTACGTTTCTGGCAGGCCGGCTCGCTGGATATTCGCACTCTGCAGACGCTGAAAATCGTCCTCCTGCCGGTGGTGATTGCCGCCGTCGTGACGCTGCTGTTAAGCCGGGCGTTGAACAGTCTGAGTCTCGGCAACGATACCGCCACCGCGCTCGGCAGCCGGGTGGCCCGCACTCAGGTCATCGGCCTGCTGGCGATTACCGTGCTTTGCGGTAGCGCCACGGCGGTCGTTGGCCCCATCGCTTTTATCGGCCTGATGATGCCGCATATGTCGCGCTGGCTGGTGGGCGCTGACCATCGCTGGTCGTTGCCGGTCACCTTACTGGCAACCCCTGCCCTGCTGCTGTTTGCCGATGTATTGGGCCGCCTGTTGGTCCCCGGTGAACTGCGAGTCTCGGTAGTCAGCGCCTTTATCGGCGCGCCGGTACTGATTTGGCTGGTGCGCCGTCAGCCGCGCGGAGGTGCAATATGATCGCCCCTTCCCGCCGGCTGCTGCTCAGCTGTCTGCTTCTGCTGGCCGCCAGCCTGCTGGTCTCCCTCTGGGGTCTCGGCAGCGGGCTGGTGCCGTTAAGCGTCGAGCAGGTGCTTTCCGCTCTGCTGGGCGATGCGCCGCGTAACATCACTATGGTGGTCACCGAATGGCGACTGCCGCGGGTGCTGATGGCCCTGCTGATCGGTGCGGGGCTTGGCGTCAGCGGCGCCATTTTTCAGTCGCTGATGCGTAACCCGCTGGGCAGCCCGGACGTGATGGGCTTCAACACCGGCGCCTGGAGCGGCGTGCTGGTAGCGATGGTGATGTTCGGCCAGAACCTGGCGGCGATTGCGCTGGCGGCGATGGCCGGCGGCGTGTTGACCGCGCTGGTGGTGTGGCTGCTGGCCTGGCGCAACGGCATCGAAACTTTCCGCCTGATTATTATCGGCATCGGCGTTCGCGCCATGCTGGTGGCCTTCAATACCTGGCTGCTGCTGCGCGCCTCGCTGGAGACCGCTCTCTCTGCCGGACTATGGAATGCCGGCTCGCTCAATGGCCTGACCTGGAGCAAAACCTGGCCCTCGGCGCCGCTGATTGTGCTGATGCTGGTCGCGGCGGCGCTGCTGGCGCGGCGCATGCGCCTGCTGGAGATGGGCGACGATACCGCCTGCGCGCTCGGCGTGCGGGTAGAACGTTCGCGCCTGCTGATGATGCTGGTGGGCGTGGTGCTGACCGCCGCTGCCACCGCGTTAGCCGGACCGATCTCGTTTATCGCCCTGGTCGCGCCGCATATCGCCCGTCGCCTGAGCGGCACCGCGCGCTGGGGGCTAACCCAATCGGCGCTCTGCGGCGCGCTGCTGCTGGCGCTGGCTGACTACAGCGCCCAGCGCCTGTTTATGCCCTATCAATTACCGGTGGGAGTGGTGACCGTCAGCCTCGGCGGTATCTATCTCATCGCGCTGTTAATTCAGGAGTCCCGCAAAAAATGACCGCCGAAACGACCCGTTTGCGCGGCGACCAGCTAACCCTGGCGTACGGCAAAAAGACCATCGCCGAATCGCTGAATGTGACCATTCCTGACGGCCATTTCACCGCGATCATTGGCCCTAACGGCTGCGGGAAATCGACGCTGCTGCGTACCCTGAGTCGCCTGATGACGCCGGCCAGCGGCCATGTTTATCTCGACGGTGAGCAGATCCAGCGCTATGCCAGCAAAGAGGTGGCGAAGCGCATCGGTCTGCTGGCGCAAAATGCCACTACGCCGGGGGATATTACCGTTCAGGAGCTGGTGGCGCGCGGCCGCTATCCGCATCAGCCGCTGTTTACCCGCTGGCGTAAAGAGGATGATGACGCGGTCAACAGCGCCATGAGGGCGACCGGAATAACCGACCTGGCACGACAAAGCGTCGATACGCTCTCCGGCGGCCAACGGCAGCGGGCCTGGATTGCGATGGTGCTGGCGCAGGAAACGGCCATTATGCTGCTCGACGAACCCACCACCTGGCTGGATATCAGCCATCAAATCGATCTGCTGGAGCTGCTGAGCGAGCTCAACCGCGAAAAGGGGTATACCCTCGCGGCGGTACTGCACGACCTCAACCAGGCCTGCCGCTACGCAACGCATCTGATTGCCTTGCGCGAGGGTAAAATCATTGCCGAGGGGGCGCCGAAAGAGATTGTCACCGCCGAATTGATCGAGCAGATTTACGGCCTGCGCTGCATGATCATTGACGATCCGGTCGCCCATACGCCGCTGGTCGTGCCGCTGGGGCGCCGGTAACGCCTCTCGCTTGAAGATCCGCCCGGTGGCGCTGCGCTTACCGGGCCTACCGTCCTGCATCCTTGCGCAGGCTCTGCACCGCTCCGTAGGCCGGGTCAGGCGGCAGCCGCCGCCCGGCAATACCCTCCGGGCTCACCCAGAATCTCCCGCACGACCGGAGCATCGAGGCTTCGCCCGGTGGCGCTGCGCTTACCGGGCCTACCGTCCTGCATCCTTGCGCAGGTTCTGCACCGCTCCGTAGGCCGGGTCAGGCGGCAGCCGCCGCCCGGCAATATCCTCCGGGCTCACCCAGAATCTCCCGCACGACCGGAGCATCGAGGCTTCGCCCGGTGGCGCTGCGCTTACCGGGCCTGCCGTCTGCATCCTTGCGCGGGTGCTGCAACGCTCCGTAGGCCGGGTCAGGCGGCAGCCGCCGCCCGGCAATATCCTCCGGGCTACCCCAGAATCTCCCGCACGACCGGATCATCAAGGCTTCGCCCGGTGGCGCTGCGCTTACCGGGCCTACCGTCCTGCATCCTTGCGCAGGCTCTGCACCGCTCCGTAGGCCGGGTCAGGCGGCAGCCGCCGCCCGGCAATACCCTCCGGGCTCACCCAGAATCTCCCGTACGACCGGAGCATCGAGGCTTCGCCCGGTGGCGCTGCGCTTACCGGGCCTACCGTCCTGCATCCTTGCGCAGGTTCTGCACCGCTCCGTAGGCCGGGTCAGGCGGCAGCCGCCGCCCGGCAATATCCTCCGGGCTACCCGAGAATCTCCCGTACGACCGGAGCATCAAGGCTTCGCCCGGTGGCGCTGCGCTTACCGGGCCTGCCGTCTGCATCCTTGCGCGGGTGCTGCAACGCTCCGTAGGCCGGGTCAGGCGGCAGCCGCCGCCCGGCAATATCCTCCGGGCTCACCCAGAATCTCCCGTACGACCGGAGCATCGGGGCTTCGCCCGGTGGCGCTGCGCTTACCGGGCCTGCCGTCTGCATCCTTGCGCGGGTGCTGCACCGCTCCGTAGGCCGGGTCAGGCGGCAGCCGCCGCCCGGCAATACCCTCCGGGCTCACCCAGAATCTCCCGCACGACCGGAGCATCGAGGCTTCGCCCGGTGGCGCTGCGCTTACCGGGCCTACCGTCCTGCATCCTTGCGCAGGCTCTGCAACGCTCCGTAGGCCGGGTCAGGCGGCAGACGCCACCCGGCAATATCCTCCGGGCTACCCCAGAATCTCCCGTACGACCGGACCAATTGATTCGAAGGCCTGCGGGGAGATAATATCCACGTGGGCGCAGTTCTGGCTGAAGACCTCCAGTTCACCCACCCAGGGGCCCCACGCCGCCTGCGGATCCATCCCCGCCTGGCGCGTTTTCTCCGCCACAAACAGCGTCGCTTTGCCATCAAACTTCACGCTATGCGCGGTGGTCAGCAGGCGTACCGCATCGGCATAGTTGCCCTCAATGACACGGAACAGTTCACCGGAAGCCTGTCCCTGCTGGGCTGCCAGGAAGGCTTCTCGTTCACGTGCAATCTCGGCCAGCACTTCCGGGTCCAGACCGTTAGCCTCTTTCTCCGCCCAGTTCTGCGTCTCCGGCGGCCAGGTGTCCAGCAAGCCCAGGAACGCCACCGCTTCGCCGCGCTGGCGTAAGCGGGCAGCAATGCCCTGTGCCAGCGTCCCGCCGAGGGAATAGCCAAACAGGTAATAGGGCCCGTGCGGCTGCTGCGCCAGCAAAGTCTGCAGATGCTGCTCGCACACTTCATCGAGATTTGCCGCGCTCATCATCGGCCCTTCCGGTCGCGGCGACTGAATGCCGGTAATCGACCAGCGCGGGCTAAGATAGCGGGCCAGCACGCTGAACTGCCAGGCAAAACCGGATGCCGGATGGAAACAGAACAGCGTTGGTCCGTCGCCGACGCGCAGCGGCAGAATCGCATCAAAGCCCAGGCGCTGCGCCTGCTCATCGCTGAGATCGGACGCCAGCAGCGCGCTCAGTTTCCCCACCGTCGAGGCCACCATCACCTGCCCGGGCGTCACCTGACGTCCCAGCTCGCGGCTGAGCTGCGCCGCCAGGCGCATCGCCAGCAGAGAATGACCGCCGAGGGCGAAGAAATCGGCTTCAATGTCGTTCACTTCACAGCCCAGCAGCCGGCTGAACGCCTCTGCGACCGTCGTTTCCATTCCCGCCTCCGGCGTTCGTCCGCTGCGTTCACTGCCCAACGTCGGCAGCGGCAGCGCTTTGCGATCCAGTTTGCCGTTGGCGCTCAGCGGCAGTTCCGCTAGCTGAATCAGCACCACCGGCACCATGTGCGGCGGCAGCTGTTCGGCGAGGCGCGTTTTCAGCGCTGTCGTATCCAGCGGCAGGCCGGACTCTGACACCAGGTAGCCAACCAGCTGGCGGGCATCGCCGCCGGTCGCCGCCGCCTGATTGAAAACGCAGGCGTTGGTTACCGCCAGGGAAATGTCCGGTAGCGCAGACATGACGCGGTCGATTTCGCCCAGCTCAATACGCTGTCCGCGAATTTTCAGCTGGTCATCGCTACGCCCAAGGTACTCCACCGCGCCGTTATCCAGCCAGCGCGCCACGTCGCCGGTGCGGTACATCCGTTCACCGGCGGCAAACGGGTCGGCAATGAAGCGCGAAGCGGTCAGATCCGGGCGGCCCAGATACCCCTGAGCTAACTGAATGCCGGTCAGATATAAATCCCCGGCGACGCCCGGCGGAACCGGCCGCAGAGTGGCATCGAGAATACGCAGCCCGGTATTCCATACCGGCCAGCCAATCGGCACGCTGTTGCCGGTGACCGCCGCCAGCTCCGTCCCGCAGGCCGGATACCAGCTCACATCCACCGCCGCCTCGGTCGGGCCATAGAGGTTATGCAGCGGCGCGCCGGTCAACGCTTCCCACTCGCGGCACAGGTCGGTTGGCAGTGCTTCCCCGCTGCAGAAGACGCGCTTCAGCGTCCGGCAGGTCGTCACGTTTTCAGCATCCAGCGAAGCCACGAACGCCGCCAGCATTGATGGCACAAAGTGGGTGGTGGTCACTCCGTAGCGGGCAAAGAACTGCTGCATCGCCTGCGGGTCGCGATGGGCTTCCGGCTCGGCCATCACCAGCTGCGCGCCGGTGATAAACGGCCACCAGAATTCCCATACCGACACATCAAAGCTGCACGGCGTTTTCTGCGCCACCACATCCCCGGCAGTAAGCGGATAGTGATTTTGCATCCACAGCAGTCGGTTAACGATCGCAGTTTGCCCGACCATCACCCCTTTCGGGCGTCCGGTGGAGCCGGAGGTAAAGATGATGTACGCCGTATGCTCCGGCTGTGAGAGCGCCAGCGGAGTATCATCATCCGCCGCAAGCGGCTGCTGATAACACAGGGTTTCAAGACCCGGGATATCGCTAAAGCGGGCCAGCTGATCTTCTGCCGTAATCAGCAGCGTAGGACGCGCGTCCTCCAGCATCATACGCAGGCGGTCGTCCGGATACCCGGTATCCAGCGGCAGCCAGGCCGCGCCGGCCTCAACGATGCCGTGCAGCGCGAGGGTGAGGAACACCGAACGCGGCAACGCCACCGCCACGCTGTCGCCGGGCTTGACGCCGCGTTCACGCAGCAGCCGGGCCAGCGCCACCACCTGCTGACGCATTTCCCGATAGCTGAACTGCCGGGTGGCATCCGCCAGCGCCGGGGCATCTGGCGTTTTCGCCGCCTGTTCCGCCACCAGGGCACTGAGCGTCGTCGTCGGCAGCGCCACGCCGGTATCATTGACCTGCGCCAACTGCGCCGTCTCGTCGGCCGAGAGCAGATTGGCCTCTGCGCAGCGTAGCGCCGGATCGGCGGCAAACTGGGTCAGCAGCGCGGATAAACGCGCCACGTGCGCGCGCAACGTGGTCTGGTCGTAGCGCGCTTTGTTCGCCAGCACTTCCAGCGACAGTCCGCCGGACTCATCCGGAAACAGCGCCAGTTCAAGATCGTTCACCGGGCCGGTCGCCAGAGTGTGGGTCACCGCCTCGATACCGTCAATATCCAGAACATAATCAAAAACTTTAACATTGAGCACCGGGCCAAACAGCGGCTCATCGCCCGCCGCTTTGCCGCTATCGCGCACGATTTGTTCGGCGTCGTAACGCTGGTGGCGACGCATCTTTTTCAGCTGGGCGCTGAGACGCAACGCCAGCTCCGCCAGGGTCTCTTGCCCATCGATATGTATCGCCAGCGGCAGGACGTTCAGTACCGGGCCGGTTGCGGTCAATGCCGCCGAGCCCATCCGCCGCATAAAGATAAAGCCCGCAGCATAGTCCATGCGGTTGCATAAACGGCCGAGCCACAGGGTGGTTAGCGCCAGCGCCAGATCGGCTCGCTGACACTGCGGTGCGCCGGCGGCCAGGCGGCTGAACAGGCCGGCATCCAGATCCAGCTTCAGGCGCCAGATATCGGTACTGGTCGCCCGCCCCGCCAGCGGTGCCGCAGAGAGCGATGCCGGTGACGGCAGGGCGTTGCGTTGCGCCATCCAGAACGCTTTATCGCGCTGCCAGGCCTCGCTGCCGTAGTAGCGCTGATACTCTTCAACAACCTCAGCGAAAGGGGTAAACGGTGACGCCGGCGTCGCCTCCCCACGTTGCCAGGCGCGATAAATCGCCGCGATCTGGCGGGTAATAGCGGGGAAACTGAAGCCATCGACCAGTAAATGATGATAACGCTGATACCAATACCAGCAGTCATCCGCCACGCGCAGCAGCTGGTGACAAACCAGCGGATTACCGCCATCCACGCGTAAATTCTGCCCGAGGTCGGCCTGCATTAACGCCAGCGCGGCGTCGTGCGGATCGCGCGCCTCGCGCAGATCGCAATAGTCAGGTTCGGCAAAAGCGCGGTGCTCATCGACCCATTGCCAGGCTTCGCCGTTATCTTCGCAAAAGCGCATGCTGAGCGTGTCGGCCTGCGCCAGACCAGTGACGATCGCCCGTCCCAGCAGCGCCGGGTCCAGATTGCCACGCAGTTCGACATAGTGGGCGACACTCCATGCGCCGGGCAGCGTAGAGAGCCGCTCCGCCATCCAGATCCCAGGCTGCGCCGCGACCAGCGGTAAACGAGTGCTCATGTCCGGCTCCTTGAGGTTGCATAGTGGGCAGGGGTAAGGGTTGACCAGTTCGCCGCCAGCCAGCCGTTGCACGCCTCTAAGGACTGCGGCGGGCATTCCACTACCCAGCCTTGCGGTAGCGCGCAGTGGTGCGGCCACAGGCTGTACTGCTGTTGTTCGTTGCGCAAAATGTAAAACTGCCCTTGCGGATTATCGAAGGGGTTGCTGAATTGCATACCAAACTCCTGTCTTTACTCGTCATCCTCCCGTCGGCTTTCGCCCTGGCTAGCGCCTCGGGGTATGCGGAAGGATGTTGAGTCTGAAGCGCACTTTGTTATTGCGCGCGGCTCAACGGCTGCCAGAGCTGGATGAGCCCAGCCGTCAGCCCACCACGCCAGCAAAGCGCATCGTGCCCGCCGTCAACCTGACGCCAGAAAATCGTCTGCTGTGTCTGCTGTAGTTGTGATAAAAGCGCCTGATTGGCGCGAAAAATAAGCGGCTCACGCTCTCCGGCTTCCAGCCAGATTCGCAGGCCGTGGGGGCGGAGCACGCCCTGGCTCAGGCGTTCGATCAGCAGGCCGGTTTGCGCGCCGCCGCGATGCGGCCACCAGTAGGAGCCAGACTGACTCAGCACGCAGCCAAAGCGCTGCGGCCAGTACAGCGCGGCAAACATCGCCGCCAGGCCGCCAAAGCTCTGACCGGCGACGACGGTGCGATCGGCGCGGTCGCTAAAAGGCGCGATTTGGTGTACCCGAGGCAGTAGCTCTTCCTGCACCGCCAGCCAGAAATCGGCGTGACAGGGCAGCTCCCGACTCCGGTGTTCGTTGTCGATAACATCAATCAGCAGATAGACCGCAGGCGGCATTTTTGCCTCGCGCGTCAGCCCGGCCAGTGCGGACCAAACCGGCATACTCTCGGCCCAGAACTGGCCATCAAGCAGTACCGCCAGCGGACGCTCTGCGGCAACGGCCTCACCGGTGGTGTAAACCCATATCCGCCGCGTGTTACCCAGCCGGGCGCTGTGCCATTCAATGCACACTGGCGGTTGATAAGGTGTATTCCGCAGCGACCAGCCGGGTTGTTCCGGCGCCAGCGGCAGCTCCAGCGCCGAAACCGCATGGCCGCGTCCGCCTTTCCAGCTTTGCGGGTTTAACGGATCGGCTATCGCCCGCGGCAGCAGTCTGCGCCAGCCTTCCCGCAGCAGCGTACGGTCCGGGCTACCGCCGTTGAAAATCTCAGGGGCAAAATCGTCATCGCGATCGGAGGGAATAAAGCAGTAGCTGCCGCGCCAGGCGGGCGACAGCGTGGTTTGCCATTGCCAGGCATCGGTACCGGGCACGCGCTTCAGGGTTTGCGGCACGGCATTTTGATGATGGTCGGTGACGCCGGTGATGTAAATCCACACCCGCTTCGTCAACGAGGTCTCTTCGCTGCCCGCCGGATCTCGCCACCAGAAGGTCACCCGATAGCCATCGCCAACGGCCTCAGCCTGCGGACCGGAGATCCCCTGCCACCAGTCATCACTTCCTGTCATTAACATTCCGTCATTAACCCTATGTTTACCGTGATTTTTCTCAATAAACGTAATTTTTATTGATAATATTATTGATAACTATTTGCATTTGCAATAGCGTATTACCGCGCTTTGGGAAGAGTCACTTCTAATTACACATGTCAGAAAGGGCCATTTGGTCAGCGATGGAATGCCTTCGCCCTCTACTGACCACATTTCTGCCGCCTCCCCTCCCGGTGGGAAGGGGTTTCAGGGGCATGCGGCAACGGAAAGCAGGACGTAAAATGAATAACAAGATCAAATCTTTGACCTTGCTGGTCAATCTGGGAATTTATGGGGTCGCCTTCCCGCTGTGTGCGGAAGAGACCCTCGACAGTAAAAAAACGGCTACCGAAGAGACGATGGTGGTTACTGCCGCCGAACAAAACCTGCAGGCGCCGGGCGTATCGACGATCACCGCCGAGGAAATTCGTAAACGTCCCCCCGCTCGCGATGTCTCCGAAATTATCCGCACCATGCCGGGCGTTAACCTGACCGGCAACTCCACCAGCGGCCAGCGCGGTAACAACCGCCAGATTGATATCCGCGGCATGGGCCCGGAAAATACCCTGATCCTGATTGATGGCAAACCGGTCACCAGCCGTAACTCCATCCGCCTGGGCTGGCGCGGCGAGCGCGATACCCGCGGCGATACCAACTGGGTCCCACCGGAGCTGATTGAGCGCATTGAAGTCATTCGTGGACCGGCGGCGGTACGCTACGGCAACGGCGCCGCGGGCGGCGTGGTCAATATCATCACCAAAAAAGGTGATAACGAGTGGCACGGTTCATGGAACACCTACATGAACGCCCCGGAGCACAAAGATGAAGGCTCCACCAAACGCACCAACTTCAGCCTGAACGGCCCGCTGGGCGGCGACTTCAGTTTCCGCCTGTTAGGCAACCTCGATAAAACCCAGGCCGATGCCTGGGATATCAACCAGGGCCATCAGTCAGAACGTACCGGTATTTACGCCGATACGCTACCGGCCGGCCGTGAAGGGGTGGAGAACAAAAATATCAACGGCGTCGTACGCTGGGATTTTGCACCGATGAACTCGCTGGAGTTTGAGGCGGGCTACAGCCGCCAGGGCAACCTGTACGCCGGGGATACGCAGAACACCAACACCAACGATCTGGTGAAAAAAAATTACGGCAAAGAGACCAACCGTCTCTATCGCCAGACCTACTCGGTGACCTGGAACGGCGGCTGGGATAACGGCATCACCACCAGCAACTGGGCGCAGTACGAGCACACCCGCAACTCGCGTAAAGGCGAAGGCCTGGCCGGGGGCACGGAAGGGATTTTCAGCAGCGATCAATTCTCTGATATCGACCTGTCCGACGTGATGCTGCACAGTGAAGTCAGCGTTCCGTTCGACCTGTGGGTCAATCAGAACCTGACGCTGGGTACCGAATGGAACCAGCAGCGGATGAAGGATCTGGCCTCCAACACCCAGACCTTTATGGGCGGCGACATTCCGGGTTTTACAAGCACCGGCCGCAGCCCGTATTCTCAGGCGGAGATCTTCTCACTGTTTGCTGAAGACAACATCGAGCTGACCGACTCCACCATGCTGACCCCGGCGCTGCGCTTTGACCACCACAGCATTGTGGGGAACAACTGGAGCCCGTCGCTTAACCTGTCTCAGGGGCTCGGGGATGACTTCACCCTGAAGATGGGCATCGGCCGCGCCTATAAAGCGCCGAGCCTGTACCAGACCAACCCGAACTACATTCTGTACAGTAAAGGCCAGGGCTGTTATGCCAGCATAACCGGCACCGGTTGCTATATGATGGGTAACGAAGACCTGAAAGCGGAAACCAGCATCAACAAAGAGATCGGCCTTGAGTTTAAACGCGACGGCTGGCTGGCTGGCGTGACCTGGTTCCGTAACGACTACCGCAACAAGATTGAAGCTGGCTATGCACCGATCTCCCAGACCGGTACGAGTAAAGTGAAAACCGATATTTACCAGTGGGAAAACGTACCGAAAGCGGTAGTAGAAGGCCTGGAAGGAACATTGAACGTCCCGGTTAGCGAAACCGTTAACTGGACCAACAATATCACCTACATGCTGCAGAGTAAGAACAAAGAGACCGGCGACCGTCTGTCGATTATTCCGGAATATACGCTGAACTCAACGCTGAGCTGGCAGATATACCAGGATGTTTCGGTGCAGTCGACCTTCACCTGGTACGGCAAGCAGGAACCGAAGAAGTATAACTACAAAGGTCAGCCGGTCACCGGCAGCGAGAAGAACGAGGTGAGCCCGTACAGCATCCTCGGTCTGAGCGCGACCTGGGACGTCACCAAATACGTCAGTCTGACCGGCGGCGTGGATAACGTCTTCGACAAGCGCCACTGGCGCGCGGGTAATGCCCAGACCACCGGCGGCGATACCGGTTATATGTACGGCGCGGGCGCCGAAACCTATAACGAATCGGGCCGGACCTGGTACATGAGCGTCAACACGCAGTTCTGATTACGCGCCTGAAGACCAGGCCGTTCTCCCCCCGGAGGGCGGCCTGGCTTTTTGGCCTCCTGCCAGGCTATCCCCTCACCTGCATCCTGACGTAGGATGACACTATGCAAACGACACACTCCACTTTTCTTTTTGCCGGACATCGGCTGCATCAGATTGATTTCGACCCGGCCACCTTTGCGCCTCACGATATCCTGTGGCTCTCCCACCACCCGCAGATCGAACATTGCGGCCGGAAACGGCAGATGGAACATCTTGCCGGGCGTATCGCGGCGGCCTGCGCCCTGAAAGCAGTGGGCGTGAAAGGCGTTCCCGGAACAGGTGACCAGCGGCAGCCGCTGTGGCCTGCCCCGTGGTCTGGCAGCATCAGCCACTGCGACACCCGCGCGCTGGCCGTCGTCGCCGCCCGACCGGTTGGTATCGACATCGAAAACGTGCTCACCCTCGCGCTGGCGGAGGAGCTGGAAAGCAGTATTATCAGCCCGGCGGAACGCGGGGTGCTGAAGGCGAGCGGACTGCCCTTCGAACTGGCTCTGACCCTGGCTTTTTCGGCCAAAGAGAGTGGGTTTAAGGCCCTGCCTCTCGCGCAGCAGGCAGGAACAGGGTTTATGCACTTTCGGATAACTGACATTCAGGGCGAGGTCATCACTTTGTGGACTGCGCGGCAGGTGTTCCAGGTGCATTGGATGGTGGATGAGTCCTACGTCATCACGCTTTGCCAAACGCAACACCGGCAGTAAAGGAAGAACCCGCGCGGTCAGGGCCGCACGGGGGAAACGTCATACTGACTCAACACATCGTTTTGGCGAGGGCGATAATAGCCTGGGCATCAAAACCGTGGTGCTGACGCATCCAGCCACGATCCGCCGCCGCCGCATATTCACCATCAGGAATACCCAGCCGTTTCAGCGGAATACCGATACCTGCCTCCGCCATAACCTCTGCTACCAGGCTTCCCAGACCACCGTTCACATTATGCTCTTCAACCGTAATCACCGCGTTGCATCCCTTCAGCGCGGCCAGTAACGCTGAGGTGTCACAAGGGCGAATCGAAGGTACGCTAACCACCTGCGCCTGAATCCCTGACTCTGCCAGCGTTTGGGCGGCCTCGACAATTTCATGCACCGTCGAACCGGTAGCGACCAGCGCCAGATCGTGGCCTTCACGCAACGTGTTTACGGCGCCGGGAGCAAAACGATAGTTTTCAGCATACAGCTCCGGCAGCGCTTTACCGTCGAGACGGATGTAAACCGGCCCCTGATGATGAAGGGCGTAGTCGATTATCTGCCGACATTCCCGTGGCGATGATGGCGCGTAAATCTCAATGTTGCCGAATCCACGCATCACCGCAAGGTCATCAATAGCGTGGTGCGTACTCGCCAACGGGCCATAGCTGGCTCCCGCATTCAGACCAAATAATTTGACGTTGGTGTTGTTGTAACAGACATCGACTTTGATCTGTTCATTGGCGCGGGAAATCAAAAATGGCGCGGCATTGCAGGTCACCGCCACTTTCCCCCCCAGCGCCAGACCGGCCGCCATACCGACCATGCTTTGCTCGGCAATACCGACGTTAACCAGCCGGTCAGGGAAATGTTTAATAAATGGCGCGATTTTTGCGGTTGATGTTGAGTCGGCGACAACAGGCACCAGATCAACTCCATTTTCTACGGCATCGATAAACGCCTGAACCATCACGTTTGCCAGGTGTTCTGCATTACTCATCTTTCAGTTCCTCCAGTGCCAGCGCAATCTCCTCACCTTTCGGCACCCGGTGGTGCCATTCCGGACGCCCCTGGATAAAGGAGATGCCGGCGCCTTTCGTGGTATTCGCAATAACGACGTTGGGTTTCCCTTCCTGCTTTAATCCTTCAAGCGTCGCGACAACCGAGGCCATATTATTGCCCTGACATTCGGTCACGGTCATACCAAAGGCCTGCCATTTTTCGGCAAGCGGATCGGTATTCATAATTTCGCGGGTTGGTCCGGCCAGCTGCAGGTTGTTTTTGTCATTAATAATGATCAGATTATCAAGACCGTAATGTGCGGCGGCCAGCGCGGCCTCCCAGTTACTCCCCTCAGCCAGTTCACCATCGCCGGTAATGAGGAAGACGCGGCGGGCGCTGTGGCTCTTTTTCGCTGCCAACGCCAGTCCTACCGCCACGGGCAAACCGTGCCCTAAAGCCCCGGTATTCAGCTCGATGCCCGGCGTCTTCTGGCGAACCGGGTGACCGGGAAGGTGGGAGTTGGCATGCTGATAGGTGCTCAGCCAGTCGACCGGGAAGAATCCCGCCTCGGCCAGCACGCAGTAGTAGCAGCCCACCGCATGACCTTTCGACTGGATATAGATGTCACGCCCTTCATCGGCAATGCGGTCCGCTGCAACGTTCAAAATACGAAAATACAGCGCGGTTAAGAGCTCCACCTGCGACAGGTCGGCGCCGGTATGACCGCCGGCAGGGCTGTTGGCGTTCAATCTGATAATGTGGCGGCGTACCGCACGAGCCTGACGCTCAAGTGCCTGAACATCGTAGTTATAGGGATTCATTTAATACCTCTGAATTTAATTTCAACTTGGAATATTTATTCCGTAAGGGACTAAAAAAACCAGATATCCCCTGGCAGCGCATCACAGCGCTTTCGCCGCTGCACCAGACTCAGGAACATTCTGCCTCCTCACCATCAGGCATACCTGCGCCTGGATAATTTTTCAGTTGACCTGAAATCATCATGAATATATATTCACATATGATTCTTTATTCAATTATGCAACCGCTGTTCTGTTTTTGTCCATAGCTGTTTTAGAGGATTGATAAAAGTTAGAGTCTCATCACACTTAAATGTCTTTTTTTTTCGCGTATGATTACAGGCTCTAACATAATGGCTGCACGTTAATGATTTTCGGGGATATATATGGCTAAGCAGGATGAACAACGGCTATTAGTTAAGATTGCCACTCTTTACTACCTTGAAGGACGCAAGCAGTCCGACATTGCTCAACTTCTCTCGCTTTCTCAGTCATTTGTCTCCCGCGCCATCACCCGCTGCCAGAAAGAAGGGGTGGTCAAAATTAGCGTCGTGCAGCCCTCGAATATTTTCCTGAATCTCGAAAAAGGCATTGAGGATCGCTACGGCATAAAGCAGGCCATCGTGGTGGACACCGAAGAGGATGCCAGCGACCATACCCTTAAACGAGCCATCGGTTCGGCCGCGGCCCACTATCTTGAAACGCGGCTACGGCCAAAAGATCTGATTGGCGTCTCCTCCTGGAGCTCGACCATTCGGGCTATGGTTGACGAAGTTCACGCGCAGAACCTGAAAGCCAGCGGCGTGATTCAACTGCTGGGCGGAGTGGGTCCTAACGGCAATGTGCAGGCAACGATCCTCACTCAGACTCTGGCGCAACGGCTAAACTGTGAAGCCTGGCTGCTGCCTTCGCAAAGTATTGAAGGCTCGGTGGAAGAGAAAAACCGGCTGATTGCCAGCCAGGATGTAGCCGATGTGATTTCACGTTTTGATGAAGTCGATATCGCTATCGTCGGGATTGGTATTCTCGAACCTTCGCAACTGCTCAAAACATCAGGCAACTATTACCACGAAGATATGCTGCAGGTGCTGGCGGAGCGCGGCGCCGTCGGGGATATTTGTCTGCACTATTACGATAAAAACGGGCAGGCGGTGTTACGTGATGATGAAGATCCTGTTATCGGCATGGCGCTGGAGAAAGTCAAAAAATGCCCCAATGTCGTCGCGCTGGCCGGCGGTAGCGATAAAGTCGCCGCCATCAAGGGCGCCCTCTCCGGCGGTTATATTGACGTTTTAATCACCGATTATCCGACCGCCAGGCTGCTCGTCACCGCCTGATCCGCCGCTAAAACATCTTTTCTCATGCCTTTGCGCCCTCCTGGAAGACGCAAAGGCACATCAAATAAATGCTTATATTTCAATTTAATAAATAGTTTAAGCGCGGTACCCACTCAGCATCCCCTGCACATTTCGCGATCCAGATAAGTGTGATTGCCAGCACAATTGATAACTTTCCCTCTGGCCCCAGAGAAACTTTCTGGCTAAGGTATTAAATAAATAATCACTATCGAATATATATTCAGTGATTAAAAAAGTGATAACGAAATGTCACATCATGGCCTGCTAAGCAGCAATGCGATAACGAGGAATGCTCGCCCTTCCCTTCGCGCCAGGACGACGTGTGACTCAGGAGACTATCTAATGCTGGCAACACAGAAAGAGTTCATCATTGCGCTCGATGAAGGTACCACCAACGCCAAAGCGGTGGTACTTGACGGCCGTGGCAACGTTATTGTGAAGTTTTCTCAACCGTTAGCTATCCAGACACCGCGCGATGGCTGGGTAGAACAATCCGGAGAGGCGTTAGTCGAGGCCTCGCTGGCGGTAATAGCCAATGCTATCGACCACGTTGGCGCAGAAAACGTGGCGGCATTAGCCATCAGCAACCAACGTGAAACCGCCATCGGCTGGTACCGCCAGAGCGGCAAACCGATTAACGCCGCCATCACCTGGCAATGTACCCGCAGCGCGGGGTTCTGTGAAGCGCTGCGCCGCGATCGCAAAGAATCCCGGATTAAATCCACCACCGGACTGCCGATTGCCCCGCTGTTTTCCGCCTCAAAAATGCGCTGGCTGCTGGAGTCGCTGCCGGAAGGCCGGGAGATGGCTGAACGCGGTGAGATTTGCCTCGGTACCATCGATAGCTGGCTGCTGTGGAACCTGACGCAAGGCGCAGCATTCAGCTGCGACTATTCCAACGCCGCGCGGACACAGTTACTCAATTTACATACCGGTCAATGGGATGACGAAATGCTGGCGCTGTTCCAGATCCCTCGCGCCGCGCTGCCTGAGATTAAACCCTCCAGCGGGTTATTCGGTTATACCCGAGGGCTGGCCGCCATTCCTGACGGCATCCCGGTGATGGCGATGGTCGGCGATTCACATGCCGCGTTGTTTGGTCACGCGCTCGGTGAACTGGGCTGCGTTAAGGCCACTTATGGCACGGGATCGTCGGTCATGGCGCCGGTGAAGTCAGCTCAATGCGATATTGCCGCACTGGCCACCACCATCGCCTGGCACGATGGCGACAGCATCATTTATGGTCTGGAAGGCAATATCCCCCATACCGGCGATGCGGTGGCCTGGATGGCCGATAGCACGGGATTAAGCGAGCTCTCCGCGCACGAACTGGCCCACGAGCTCAATACCCTGCCGGCCTCCGTCGATTCCACGCTGGGCGTCTATTTTGTCCCCGCGCTAACCGGTCTTGGCGCCCCCTGGTGGGACGACAGCGCGCGCGGGGTTATCTGCGGGCTCAGCCGCGGCGTCAAGCGCGCCCACCTGATTCGCGCCGCGCTGGAATCCATCACTTACCAGATTGCTGATGTGGTGCTTACCATGCGCCAGCATGACGACTTTCACCTGGCGGCGCTGATGGTCGATGGCGGGCCGACAAAAAATGACTGGCTGATGCAATACCAGGCCGATCTGCTGGGTTGCCCGGTGATGCGCAGCGATGTCCCTGAACTGTCGGCGATTGGCGCGGCCCTGCTGGCCCGCAAAGCGATTCATCCCGGTACGCTGACTGATTTAAGCGCGTTCTTAACCGAACACAGCGAATTTCGCCCCGATATGGCGCGCCATCTGCGTTTACAGAAAAGATGGCAGGAATGGCGCCATGCGGTGGACAGAACATTATGGAAACCGGCCCCGTCCGCCTGACGCCCCACCAGGGATCCTGCTGCGCGACGAACCTGAATCATCAACATAAGGAGAGCCCCGGACCATACAACTGATTTTCAGGCCTTGCGTTGTTTCACCGTACCCGACAATAACAACATAGAGAGAACATTGTCATGAAATTACGTTTAACGCTGTTAACTGCTGCAACCCTGACCGCTTTTTCATTTTCTGCTCAGGCGGTAGAAAAAGGCACCATTATGATTATGGTCAACTCGCTGGATAATCCGTATTACGCCTCGGAAGCCAAAGGCGCCAGTGAAAAAGCCAAACAGCTGGGATATAAAACGACGGTTCTGTCACATGGCGAAGATGTCAAAAAACAGAACGAACTTATTGATACCGCTATTGGTAAAAAAGTTCAGGGTATTATTCTCGATAACGCCGACTCAACCGCCAGCGTCGCCGCCATTGAAAAAGCCAAAAAAGCAGGCATTCCCGTGGTATTAATCAACAGGGAAATTCCTGTCGATGATGTGGCGCTTGAGCAAATCACGCACAATAACTTCCAGGCGGGTTCGGAAGTCGCCAACGTATTTGTTGAGAAAATGGCGGAGAAAGGAAAATACGCCGAGCTCACCTGTAATCTTGCCGATAATAACTGCGTGACCCGCTCCAAATCTTTCCATCAGGTTATCGACCAGTATCCTGACATGGTCAGCGTCGCCAGACAGGATGCCAAAGGAACGTTAATCGACGGCAAACGCATTATGGACAGCATCCTGCAGGCTCATCCGGACGTTAAAGGGGTGATTTGCGGTAACGGCCCCGTCGCTCTGGGCGCTATCGCCGCGCTAAAAGCCGCGAACCGTACGGACGTCGTGGTTGTCGGCATCGACGGCAGCAATGACGAGCGTGATGCGGTTAAAGCGGGAACCCTGCAGGCCACCGTGATGCTGCAGGCCCAGTCCATCGCCGCTCAAGGGGTCACCGACCTCGATAACTTCCTGCAAAAAGGGGTGAAACCGGCGAAACAGCGCGTCATGTTCCGCGGCATCCTGATCACTAAAGATAACGCAGACAAAGTTCAGGACTTCAATATCAAGTCCTGAGTTCGGGTTGTTGCGCCCCTTGCGGGGCGCACAGGAGAGTCTCATGTATAAAAAAACCTGGCTGGCATTGGCCATCGTAGCACTGGGAGGTTGCCGCATTGTCTCTCAGCAAGAGCTGGCCGATCTTAAATCCCCGCCCAATCCGCACATGGCGCATATCGATCGGACGTGGCAGGAGAAAATTGTACCGCAGGTAGTCGCACAGGCTCGCCCCGCGGAAGCGTTAATGACCGCGCTACATGCGGCCAAAGATTTCGACAGCGCTTGTAAAACATTGGGTTATCGCGCTCAGGAAGAAAATCCGTGCATTTTCTTCGTCAAGGTTGAAGGTAAGGTCATCAAGCTTGACGCCACGTCACGCAGCGGAAAAATGACCGTTCAGGATCAAAATGGCCGCGCTATCGTCGTGCAAACGGGGCCGACGCTGCGTGGGACCCAGCTGCGCGATGGCTATAACGGTGCCAGCTATGCCGACTTTAACGATCAGGTCCTGTTTGGCGAATATGGCCGGGCCATTAATGAACAGGCCGTAAAAATGATTAACGGCGCACAGCTAAAATCCGGCGAAACGGTTGAGGTCTATGGCGTATTTTCCGCCTGGGATATACCGCAAACATTCCCTGATATTACACCAGCGAAAATTGTTCACCCCGGAGGACAATAAGATGTCAGCGCAAGAAATCGTCACTCCCCAACCAGTCGAAGCTGAAGTTATTATCGAAACCCGCGGATTATCTCGCGTTTACCCAGGCGTTATCGCCTTAGATAACGTCGACTACCGGGTTTATCGAAATAAAGTCAACGTTCTGATCGGAGAAAATGGTGCGGGCAAATCCACCATGATGAAAATGCTTGCCGGTGTCGAAACGCCTTCCTCCGGACAAATTATTCTCGAGGGTTCTCCCGTTTCATTAAATTCGACTCACCAGGCTGAAAAACAGGGTATCAGCATTATTTTCCAGGAGCTGAATTTATTCCCGAATATGAATGTCATGGATAATATTTTCATGGCTAATGAGTTTTTCCAGAAAGGAAGGATCAACGAAAAATACCAATACGAACTGGCTAAATCACTGCTGGAACGACTGGAGCTTGATGTTGATCCCTACACTCCGCTCGGGGAACTGGGTATTGGCCACCAGCAGCTGGTCGAAATTGCGCGCGCCCTGTCCAAAGATACGCGCGTATTGATTATGGATGAGCCCACCTCCGCCCTCAGCCAGTCTGAAGTCAAAGTCCTGTTCAATGTTATCGGGCAGCTTAAACGGCGCGGCGTCACCATCATCTATATCTCCCATCGTCTGGAAGAACTGATGGAAATTGGCGACCACATTACCATTTTCCGCGATGGCCGTTTTATCAGCGAACGGACCGTCAGCGATGCCAGCATCCCGTGGATCATTGAACAGATGGTCGGCGATAAGAAAAAGCATTTCGACTATCAACCGGCCCCCAAAGGCGAAGCGGTGCTGGCGGTGGACGGTCTGACCGCGCTGCACCATAGCGGCGGTTACAAACTTAATGATGTCACCTTTACCTTATGTAAAGGGGAAGTCATCGGCATTTACGGCCTGCTGGGCGCCGGGCGTACCGAGCTATTTAAAGGACTGGTCGGCCTGATGCCGTGCCAGAATGGCAGCATCCATCTCAACGGTGAAAACATCGGCAGGGCCCCTTTTCAGGCCAGACTCAAAAAAGGGCTGGCGCTGGTACCGGAAGACAGACAGGGCGAAGGCGTGGTGCAGATGATGTCCATTCAATCCAATATGACGCTCTCCGATTTCAGTCTTCAGGGGTTTCGCCGCGCCTGGCAATGGCTGAATCCGCATAAAGAGCATGCCAGCGTTAAAGAGATGATTCAGCAGCTTGCCATCAAAGTGAGCGATCCCGAGCTCCCCATCACCTCTCTGAGCGGCGGCAACCAACAAAAAGTGGTGCTGGGGAAAGCGTTAATGACGCAGCCGCAGGTCGTTTTTCTGGATGAACCCACGCGCGGCATCGACGTGGGCGCCAAAACGGACGTTTATCACCTGATTGGCAAAATGGCGCAACAGGGGCTGGCCGTGATGTTCTCCTCGTCAGAGCTGGATGAAGTGATGGCTCTGGCAGATCGTATTTTGGTGATGGCCGATGGCCGTATTACCGCTGATTTACCGCGTCATGCGGTCACCCGCGAAAAATTAATCGCGGCTTCAACACCTCAAGATTAATCAGGCTGGAACCCATCATGAACCAGAAATATATGATCTATATGTACCTGCTGAAGGCCAGAACGTTTATCGCTCTGCTGCTGGTTGTTGCGTTTTTCAGCGTGATGGTACCGAATTTCCTGACGACGTCGAATCTGCTGATCATGACCCAGCATGTGGCCATTACCGGCCTGCTGGCTATCGGGATGACGCTGGTCATTCTGACCGGGGGAATCGACCTTTCAGTCGGCGCCGTGGCCGGGATTTGCGGCATGGTGGCCGGCGCCCTGCTGACCAACGGGCTGCCGCTATGGAACGGTAGCGTCATCTTCTTCAACGTACCGGAAGTCATCTTGTGCGTGGCTATCTTTGGCGTGTTGGTGGGGCTGGTTAACGGCGCCGTGATCACCCGCTTTGGCGTGGCGCCCTTTATTTGTACCCTGGGAATGATGTACGTCGCCCGCGGTTCTGCCCTGCTGTTTAACGACGGTAGCACTTACCCCAATCTCAACGGCATGGAAGCGCTGGGCAATACCGGTTTCTCCACTCTCGGCTCCGGTACCGTCCTGGGAATTTATCTGCCGATCTGGTTGATGATCGCTTTTCTGCTGCTGGGCTACTGGCTGACCACGAAAACCCCGCTGGGCCGCTATATCTACGCCATTGGAGGCAATGAGTCCGCGGCCCGTCTGGCCGGCGTCCCGATTGTTAAGGCCAAAATCTTTGTTTATGCCTTCTCCGGACTCTGCGCCGCGTTCGTCGGGCTGATTGTCGCCTCACAGCTGCAAACCGCGCACCCGATGACCGGCAACATGTTCGAAATGGATGCGATCGGTGCCACCGTTCTCGGCGGGACCGCGCTGGCGGGCGGTCGCGGCCGGGTGACCGGGTCGATTATTGGCGCCTTCGTGATCGTCTTCCTCGCCGACGGAATGGTGATGATGGGGGTCAGTGATTTCTGGCAGATGGTGATTAAAGGCGTGGTCATCGTCACCGCCGTCGTCGTCGATCAGTTCCAGCAGAAGCTACAGAACAAGGTCATTCTCATGCGCCGCCACGAAGAAAAGCTGGCGACGGTTCACCCCAGCGGCGCGGCATCCAGTTAATTCACGCATAGCACCGATTCTTCCGCCGGGCGTAACCGCCCGGCTTCGCTAAAGGGAAAAAGTATGCACAGAAATTTTCACAATAAAACCATCGTCATTACCGGAGCCTGCCGTGGTATTGGCGCCGGCATCGCCGAACGCTTTGCACGCGATGGCGCCAGGCTGGTGATGGTCTCTAATGCACCGCGCGTCCATGAAACCGCAGAAACCTTACGCCAACGTTATCAGGCCGATATTCTGTCGCTGGAGATTGATGTCACCGATGAAGCCCAGGTTCAGTCCCTGTACGAACAGGCCGCAGCCCGCTTCGACACCATTGATGTCTCTATTCAAAACGCCGGAGTGATCACCATCGATTATTTCGATCGTATGCCAAAAGCCGATTTCGAAAAAGTGCTGGCCGTGAATACAACCGGCGTCTGGCTGTGCTGTCGCGAAGCGGCCAAATATATGGTCAAACAGAACTACGGCAGTTTAATCAATACCTCGTCCGGTCAGGGGCGCCAGGGCTTTATCTACACCCCGCATTACGCCGCCAGCAAAATGGGCGTTATCGGCATTACGCAAAGCCTGGCTCATGAGCTGGCACCGTGGAACATCACCGTCAACGCCTTCTGCCCCGGAATTATCGAAAGTGAAATGTGGGACTACAACGACCGGGTGTGGGGCGAAATTCTCAGCAATGAACAAAAGCGCTATGGCAAAGGCGAGCTGATGGCGGAATGGGTAGAAGGTATACCGATGAAACGGGCGGGGAAACCGGAGGATGTTGCCGGACTGGTGGCCTTTCTCGCCTCTGACGATGCGCGCTATCTCACCGGGCAGACGATTAACATCGACGGCGGCTTAATCATGTCTTAATACCCGCCAGGGTTTTGACCAGAAGAGTAATCACTATGATCGCAAAAGATTTTGCTCAACAGTTGTTTAACCTGCAGGACCGCGTTGCCTTTGTCACCGGCGCGGGCAGTGGTATTGGCCAGATGATTGCTTACGGGCTCGCCAGCGCGGGCGCGCGCGTCGTCGGTTTCGATTTGCGCGAAGACGGGGGACTTGCCGAAACCGTGCGTCATATTGAAGCGATAGGCAGCGAAGCCTGCTTTTATACCGGGGATGTGCGCCAGCTAAGCGATCTTCGCGCTGGCGTCGCGCTGGCCAAAAGTCGCTTCGGCCGTCTCGATATCGCCGTCAATGCCGCCGGTATCGCCAACGCCAACCCGGCGCTGGAGATGGAGACGGAACAGTGGCAGCGGGTTATTGATATCAATCTCACCGGCGTCTGGAACTCCTGTAAAGCGGAAGCGGAACTGATGCTGGAATCCGGCGGCGGCTCGATTATTAATATTGCCTCGATGTCGGGAATTATCGTTAACCGCGGGCTAGAACAGGCGCATTACAACAGCGCCAAAGCCGGCGTGATTCATCTCTCTAAAAGCCTTGCCATGGAGTGGGTCGGCAAAGGGATTCGCGTCAACTCAATGAGCCCGGGTTACACCGCGACGCCGATGAATACCCGTCCTGAAATGGTCCATCAGACCCGCGAATTTGAAAACCAGACGCCCATTCAGCGCATGGCAAAAGTTGAAGAGATGGCGGGGCCGGCTCTGTTTCTCGCCAGCGACGCCGCCTCATTTTGTACCGGCGTTGATTTGGTCGTTGATGGCGGATTTATCTGCTGGTAAGCCGCGCATATCGCGACATTCGCTCGAAAAAAGGCGCCCACAGGGCGCCTTTTTCCTCACTCCACCGTCCGCCGCCTACATCCCGGGAAACATCACGCTGTTCCCCGGCGCTTCCCGGTGCAGGTGGATAAAGTTCAGGTGACGCTCGTACTGATCGAGAATATCGGTGATCACCTGCTCCTTGCTGTAGTCCATCAGGTCGTTGCCCTGGCTGCCCTCCAGCAGGAAAGTTTCCAGACGATAGTAGGTCGATTTACCGCTGCGCGCCCGGTAGGTGAAGCCCGGAATCGAATACTGCTGCGGCCAGATCTGATAGACAAAATTCTGTTCATCGCCCATATGCACCAGCAGGTCGAGATGGCCCAGATTATCCCCCTCCTCCGGCGGTAAACTTTTCAGATCCACATAGGCGCCGCGCAATTTAAGCTCCTGCGCCACCTCCTCCATCGCCGGGTAGCACACCGTCTCCATCATCTGACGCGTATAGCGGGTTCCCGGATAGTTCATCAACCGCGACAGGCGTTTCTTCCAGCTCAGTCGATCCTGCACGCCGAGCGGACGCGGGGCGGTATCGCGACTGGCGCTCTCGCGGCGATAATCTTCGACCTTCAATGATTTATACAACCCCGCCATCACAAAGAAGATCACGAAACTAAACGGCAGCCCCATGATCACCGTGGTGTTCTGCAGCGCCGAAATCCCGTTGGTCATCAGCATTCCGATGGTCAGCAGACCGATAGCAACCGACCAGAAGATACGCAGCCAGTTCGGCGCATCGCTGTTGATATCTTTGAGTTTCGAGGTGAAGTTCCCCAGCACCAGCGCCCCTGAGTCAGCGGAAGTCACATAGAACAGCAGCCCGGTGATGGTGGCGACCGAGGCGCTGAAGGTAAAGGCCGGGTACTGGGCCAGCAGGTTATAGAAGCCGCGCTCCGGATGAGCCATCGCCTCTTCGGCAAAGGCGACATTGCCGTGAATAATTTCGTACAGCGCGCTGTTACCGAAGACCGACAGCCAGAGTAAGGTGAAGGTAAACGGAATAATCAGCGTCCCCAGCACAAACTGACGAATGGTGCGCCCACGCGAGATACGCGCCAGGAACAGCCCCACAAACGGTGACCAGGCAACCCACCAGGCCCAGAAAAACAGCGTCCAGTTGTTCATCCACTCGACCGGGCGATCGAAAGCGAAGCTGTTGAGGGTCATGCCCATAAAGCGGTTCACGTAGTCGCCAACGTTCAGCACCAGCGCGTTCATCAGAAACTCGGTATCGCCCATAAACAAGATGAACAGAATCAGCCCCAGCGCCAGCACCACGTTCAGTTCGGAGAGAATACGAATCCCTTTATCGACCCCGGAGGTCACCGAAATCGTGGCGATTATCACCGACAGGACAATCAACGCCGCTTTCGCCCCCAGCGAATCCGGAATATCAAACAGCACGTTCAGACCATAATTAAGCTGTACGACCCCGATCCCCAGCGTCGTGGCAATCCCAAAAATGGTCCCGACCACCGCCGCAATATCCACGCTATGGCCGATGGGACCATCGATTTTTTTACCGAAAATGGGATAGAGGGCGGAGCGTATGGTGAGCGGCAAATTATAACGATAGCTAAAGTATCCTAGCGCCATACCCATCAGAGCATACATCGACCAGCCGGTCAGCCCGTAGTGGAACAAGGTCCAGACCATCGACTGACGCGCGGCCTCCATGGTCTGCCCGGCCCCTTCCGGCGGCTGCATATACTGGGTGACCGGTTCGGCGACCGAGAAGAACATCAGGTCGATACCGATACCGGCGGCAAACAGCATCGCCGCCCAGCTCAGCATGCTGAACTCCGGTTTGGAGTGCTCAGGCCCGAGCTTCACCGAACCGAAGCGCGAGCAGGCAATGCAGACCACAAACACGATATACAGCGTGGCCGCCAGCAAATAGTACCAGCCAAAAGTCGTTGAAACCCAGTTCAGGGTACGGCCAATCCAGGCCGCGGAAAAATCGCTGAAGAAGATAGTCATCAGGGAAAACAACAAAATCAGTCCGGCGGAAGTATAAAAAACCACCGGATTGATTTTGTCCTTTTCTCTGCTCGGCGAAAGGTCTGTCATCCAGTATCCTCACTGTTTTTGTAACTATTAAAATCCAAAACCGCAACAATTAAGACACATTTTATATTGAACGTCCAATCAAAAACCGCTTTAATAGATAAACAAATCTGATGAATGGAACCAAGGAAATGCCCAAACTGGGGATGCAACCGATACGCCAGCGGCAGCTTATTGACGCCACCCTCGAGGCGATAAACGCGGTGGGAATGCACGATGCCACTATCGCGCAAATTGCCCGACGGGCGGGCGTATCGACCGGCATCATTAGTCACTATTTCAAGGATAAGAACGGTCTGCTGGAAGCAACGATGCGCGACATCACCGGCCAGCTCCGGCTGGCGGTACTGAGCCGTTTGCACGCGCTGCCGGGCGCCAGCGCCGAACGGCGGCTGCGGGCCATCGTGGCGGGTAATTTCGACGACAGCCAGATAAGCAGCGCGGCGATGAAAGCCTGGCTCGCCTTCTGGGCCAGCAGCATGCATCAACCGATGCTCTACCGTCTGCAGCAGGTCTGCAGCCGACGTCTGCTGTCGAACATCGTCTATGAATTTCAGCGCGAGCTGCCGCGCCAGCAGGCGCAGGAGGCCGGTTATGGTCTCGCCGCCTTAATCGACGGACTGTGGCTACGCGCGGCGCTGAGCGGTAAACCGCTCGATAAAGCCCGCGCCGAAACGCTCGCCGACCATTTCATCAGCCAGTATCTGCCACCGACGTCTCAATAATGGAGGAAACCATGTCCCGAATGGCCGAACAGCAGCTTTATATCCACGGTGGTTACGTCCCTGCCACCAGCGGGAAAACCTTCGAGACCCTCAACCCTGCCAACGGGGAAGTACTGGCGACAGTCCAGGCCGCGGGTCGCGACGATATCGACCGGGCGGTAAAGAGCGCCCAACAAGGGCAAAAAATCTGGGCGGCGATGAGCGCCATGGCACGTTCGCGTATCCTGCGCAAAGCGGTGGATATTCTGCGCGAGCGTAACGACGAACTGGCGCGGCTGGAGACGCTGGATACCGGTAAACCGCTGAGCGAAACCGCCCATGTCGATATCGTCACCGGCGCCGATGTGCTGGAGTATTACGCCGGACTGATCCCGGCGCTCGAAGGCAGTCAGATCCCGCTGCGCGATAGTTCATTCATCTATACCCGCCGCGAGCCGCTCGGTGTCGTGGCCGGGATCGGCGCCTGGAACTACCCGATTCAGATCGCGCTGTGGAAATCCGCTCCGGCGCTGGCCGCCGGTAACGCCATGATTTTTAAACCGAGTGAAGTCACCCCGCTCACCGCCCTGAAGCTGGCGGAAATCTACCGCGAAGCCGGCCTGCCGGACGGCGTATTTAACGTCCTGCCGGGCATCGGCGCCGAAACCGGGCAGTACCTGACCGAACATCCGGACATTGCCAAAATCTCCTTTACCGGCGGCGTCGCCAGCGGCAAAAAAGTGATGGCCAACTCCGCCGCCTCATCGCTGAAAGAGGTGACCATGGAGCTGGGGGGCAAGTCGCCGCTGATTGTCTGCGACGATGCCGATCTCGACCTCGCCGCCGATATCGCGATGATGGCCAACTTCTACAGCTCCGGCCAGGTCTGCACCAACGGTACCCGGGTGTTTATTCCGACGCGGGCTAAAGCGGCGTTCGAGGAAAAAATTCTCACCCGCGTGGCGCGGATTCGTCCCGGCGACCCGTTTGAGGAAACAACCAACTTCGGTCCGCTGGTGAGCTTCCCGCATCGCGAAAATGTCCTGCGCTATATCGCCAGCGGTAAGCAGGAAGGGGCGCGTCTGCTGTGCGGCGGCGGTGTGCTGCAAGGCGATGACTTCGCCAGCGGCGCGTGGGTCGCCCCCACGGTATTTAGCGACTGCCGCGATGATATGACCATCGTACGCGAAGAGATCTTTGGCCCGGTGATGTCGATTCTGACCTATGACGATGAGGCAGAAGTGATTCGCCGCGCCAACGCCACCGAATACGGCCTTGCCGCCGGCGTGGTGACGGCGAATTTAAACCGCGCCCACCGCATCATTCATCAGCTTGAGGCCGGGATCTGCTGGATCAACAGCTGGGGAGAGTCCCCGGCGGAGATGCCGGTCGGCGGCTATAAGCACTCCGGTATCGGCCGCGAAAACGGCGTGATGACGCTCCAGAGCTACACCCAGGTGAAATCCATCCAGGTTGAGATGGGTCAGTTTCAATCCATATTTTAACCAGGAGGTCATTTTTGCAATTTGACTACATCATTATTGGTGCCGGCTCTGCCGGCAACGTACTGGCGACACGACTGACGGAAGATCCTCATACCACCGTCCTGCTGCTGGAAGCCGGCGGCCCGGATTATCGTTTTGATTTCCGCACCCAGATGCCCGCCGCGCTGGCTTTTCCGCTACAGGGCCGACGCTATAACTGGGCCTACGAGACCGAACCCGAACCGCATATGAATAACCGGCGCATGGAGTGCGGTCGCGGCAAGGGGCTCGGCGGCTCGTCGCTGATTAACGGCATGTGCTACATCCGCGGTAATGCAATGGACCTCGACAACTGGGCCACCGCGCCTGGGCTTGAGCAGTGGAGCTATCTTGACTGTCTGCCCTACTACCGCAAAGCGGAAACCCGCGATATCGGCGCCAACGACTACCACGGCGGCGATGGCCCGGTGAGCGTCACCACGCCGAAGCAGAATAATAATCCGCTGTTCCATGCCATGGTGGAAGCCGGTGTCCAGGCCGGCTATCCGCGCACCGACGATCTCAATGGCTACCAGCAGGAGGGATTCGGACCGATGGATCGCACCGTGACCCCGCAGGGACGCCGGGCCAGTACCGCCCGCGGCTATCTTGACCAGGCCCGCGCGCGCCCAAACCTGACGATTCGCACCCATGCGCTGACCGACCATATTATTTTTGCCGGTAAGCGCGCGGTAGGCGTGGAGTGGCTGGAGGGCGATAGCACCGCGCCGTCAAAAGCAACGGCCAGTAAAGAAGTGCTGCTCTGCGCGGGAGCCATCGCTTCGCCGCAGATTCTGCAACGTTCCGGCGTCGGCGATCCCGAACTGCTACGCCAGTTTGATATCCCGCTGGTGCACGCCCTGCCCGGCGTCGGTGAAAACCTGCAGGACCACCTGGAGATGTATTTGCAATACGAGTGCAAGGAGCCGGTGTCGCTCTATCCGGCGCTGCAATGGTGGAATCAGCCGAAAATTGGCGCTGAATGGCTGTTCGGCGGGACCGGCATCGGCGCCAGCAACCAGTTTGAAGCGGGCGGGTTTATTCGCAGCCGGGAGGCGTTTGCGTGGCCGAATATTCAGTATCACTTCCTGCCGGTGGCGATTAACTACAACGGTTCGAATGCGGTGAAAGAGCACGGCTTCCAGTGCCACGTCGGCTCCATGCGTTCGCCCAGCCGCGGCCATGTGCGCCTGAAATCACGCGACCCGCATGAGCATCCGGCAATTCTGTTCAACTATATGTCCAGCGAACAGGACTGGCAGGAGTTCCGCGACGCGATCCGCATCACTCGCGACATCATGAACCAGCCGGCGCTGGATAAATATCGCGGCCGGGAAATCAGCCCGGGTCTGGCGTGCCAGAGCGATGCCGAGCTGGATGAGTTCGTGCGTAATCACGCCGAGACCGCTTTCCATCCCTGCGGGACCTGTAAAATGGGCTATGACGAAATGGCGGTGGTCGATGGCGAGGGTCGGGTTCACGGTCTGGAAGGGCTGCGGGTAGTGGATGCGTCGATTATGCCGCAGATCATCACCGGCAACCTCAACGCCACCACCATCATGATTGGCGAGAAGATAGCCGATGCCATTCGCGGCCGCGCGCCGCTGCCGCGCAGCACGGCGCGCTATTATGTGGCGAACGGCGCGCCGGTGCGTCGTCAGGCCGCTGTTAAGGGATAGCAAGCCTGCTCGGGCTTGTGTTCTGTCATCTCTGCCGGGCGGCGGCTGACGCCTTGCCCGGCCTACGACAGCGAGTCTGTTCCGTAGAATCAGTCTACCGCCCCTGTTTGTCGCGAAGCCCTTACCTGCCTACCGGCACTGCGCCGGTAGGCCCATGCAGGCGAAGCGCCGCCGTATTTGTGAATAAGAAAGATTGACTGACTGGAGGTAGGCCCGCGCAAGCGAAGCGCCGCCGGGCAATTCCCGATGCACACACATTGCCCGCTGGCTGCAATCAGCGAAAATCCTCCAGCCGCTTCAGCTGTCTCCCTTCACCATCAAAATATGGGGTAGGCCCGCGCAAGCGAAGCGCCGCCGGGCAATTCCCGATGCACGCACTTTGTCCGCTGGCTGCAATCAGCGAAAATCCTCCAGCCGCTTCAGCTGTCTGCCTTCACCATCAAAATATGAGGTAGGCCCGCGCAAGCGAAGCGCCGCCGGGCAATTCCCGATGCACACACATTGTCCGCTGGCTGCAATCAGCGAAAATCCTCCAGTCGCTTCAGCTGTCTCCCTTCACCATCAAAATTCTCCGCCGCCAGCCATGCGCGCAGCGCCGCATCCCGCGCCGCCCACTCGCTATCAATAATCGACAGCTGGTCGCTATCGCGGGTGCGCCCTTTCCGCACCATTTTTTGCCGCAGACACCCTTCCCAGGTAAAACCCAGGCGCTCCGCCGCCCGTCGTGAAGCAATATTCATCGAATCACATTTCCACTCCAGCCGGCGATAGCCCTGCCCGAAGGCATTTTTCAGCAACAGCCATACCGCTTCCGTGCCCAGCGGCGTGTTCTTCATCTTCCGCGACCAGGTCACATGGCCGATTTCAACGGTCCCCATTGCCCGATCGATGGCCATATAGCTAACCAGCCCAACAGCCCGCTCGGTCTGCAGATCGATAACCGCAAACGGCACCAGCGCATCATCGTTGACTTTACCTGCCACCCAGTGGGTCGTCGCTTCCACGCTTGCCGGACAGGTGCTGGCCAGCCATGTCCAGTCGCTCTCATCTCCCAACGCGTAGGCGGCGAACAGATCGGCGGCATGGCGCTGCACCTCCAGCGGCTCAAGCCGGCAAAAGCGCCCGCTTAACGGCGTGCGTTTCAGGATCCTGGCCCCCTGCCAGTCTGCGACAACATCATTCACCACCTGACCATATTGATTGATTTCCGGCATGCCCGCACCCCGTTGAATTGTAATGAAATTGTTATATCAAGAAGCGCGGCGGACAAAAAGCGCGCCGCCGCTTTTTTTCATTAATAACCCAGCGCTATGGATTATTCTTTTTAAGCATAAGCTTATCCGTATTTTGACTTTACGACTGCGGGGAAGCGGCCTAACGTAGCGAAGCATAAATAATCAAAACAACATTTTTTCAGGGATTGCACATGACCAAAAAACTGCTGTCTTTACTGGTGCTGACCGCACTCTCCGCCGCCGTCCATGCCGCGACACCGCCCTCCACCCTGGTCGTTGCCCAGGGTCTTGACGACATCGTCAGCCTCGACCCGGCAGAAGCCAATGAGCTTTCCAGCATTCAGACGGTACCGAGTCTCTACCAGCGCCTGGTTCAGCCAGATCGCGACAACCCTGAAAAAATCACCCCGATTCTGGCCGCAAGCTGGCAGGCCGACCCGGCGGCGAAAACCTTGACCATCAAGCTGAAGCCCGATGCCAAATTTGCCTCGGGCAACCCGCTGCGTCCGGAAGACATTATCTTCTCCTATACCCGCGCGGTGACGCTGAATAAGTCCCCCGCGTTTATCCTCAACGTCCTCGGCTGGCAGCCGGACAACATCGCCAGCCAGCTGAAAAAGGTCGATGACCATACGCTGCAGCTGCACTGGACCGCTGACGTCAGTCCGGCGGTCGCGCTGAATATCCTCTCCACGCCGATCGCCTCCATCGTGGATGAAAAGCTGGTGGCGCCGAACGTCAAAGACAACGATTTCGGTAACAGCTGGCTGAAAATGCACTCGGCGGGCAGCGGCGCGTTCAAAATGCGCGTCTATCAGCCGCATCAGGCCATCGTGCTGGAGGCCAACAACAGCTCGCCTACCGGGGCGCCGAAGCTGAAAAGCATCATTATTAAAAACGTCCCCGATCCGGCCTCTCGCCGCCTGCTGATTCAACAGGGTGATGCCGATATCGCCCGCGATCTCGGCGCCGATCAGATAGCCGCCCTGCAGGGGAAACCCGGCGTTAACGTGCTGAGCATTCCCTCCGCCGAGCAGAATTACCTGGCATTCAACACCGGCAACAGCGCTAACCCGCTGCTGAAAAACCCGGCCCTGTGGGAAGCCGCGCGCTGGCTGGTGGACTACGACGGCATCACCAAAGATCTGCTTAAAGGCCAGTATTTTGTGCATCAGAGCTTCCTGCCGGTTGGTCTGCCGGGCGCGCTGGATAATAATCCGTTCAAATTTGACCCGGAGAAGGCCAAAGCGATTCTCGCCAAAGCGGGGATTAAGGACGCGCACTTCACTCTTGATGTCGAGAACAAACCGCCGTTCATTACTATCGCCCAGTCGATGCAGGCCAGCTTTGCCCAGGGCGGCGTGAAGATTGACCTGCTGCCGGCAGCGGGCAGCCAAGTGTATGCCCGCGTGCGCGCGAAGCAGCACCAGGCAGCTATTCGCCTGTGGATCCCGGACTATTTTGACGCCCACTCCAACGCCAGCGCCTTCGCGTGGAATGATGGTAAATCCAGCACCGTTGCCGGTCTCAACGGCTGGCAGATCCCGCAGCTAAATAAAGAAACCCAGGCGGCGGTCGCCGAAGCGGATCCGGCAAAACGCCTCGATCTGTACAAAAAAATGCAGGAAGAGCTGCAGCGCAGTTCGCCGTATGTATTTGTTGACCAAGGGAAAACGCAGATCGTGGTCCGCGATAACGTCAAAGGCTATCAGCAGGGCCTCAACGCCGATATGGTCTGGTACGATAACGTCACCAAGTAATTTCCCTTGTTGCCGGGTGGCGCTGCGCTTACCCGGCCCGGGTTCTCGTTTTTTGTAGGCCGGGTAAGGCGAAGCCGCCTCCCGGTATGAAGAGACTTCCCATGCCACATCTTTCCACGCGCGTGCTTCAGGGGCTGCTTACCCTGCTACTCACGCTCTTTGGGCTGTTGCTCGTCACGTTCGCGCTTTCCGCGTTTTCACCTGTCGATCGGGTGCTGCAAATCGTCGGCGATCATGCCAGCCAGTCGACCTATGATCAGGTTCGCCACCAGCTCGGGCTCGATCGCCCGCTGCCGGTGCAGTTCTGGCACTATCTGGTTAACCTTGCCCACGGCGACCTCGGCACGGCCAGCTCCACCGGCCAGCCGGTGCTGCACGACCTGCTCGCCACCTTTCCCGCCACCCTCGAACTGGCCACCCTGGCGCTGATCGTCGGGGCGCTGTTCGGGGTGATTGCCGGCGTGCTGTGCGCCCGCTACGCCGGTTCGCCGTGGGATCTGGCGGTACGCACCTTGACCTTGATCGGCAACTCGGTTCCCATTTTCTGGCTCGGGCTGCTGATGCTGGCGTTGTTCTACGCCAAATTGCAGTGGACGCCGGGCCCCGGGCGACTGGACGATATCTATCAATATACCGTCGAACCGCGAACCGGCTTCGTGCTGATTGATACCTGGCTCTCTGGCGATAAAGAGGCCTTCAAAAACGCCATTGGCCATCTGCTGCTGCCGGTGCTGCTGCTGGGATACTATTCGCTGGCCAGCATCACCCGTCTGACGCGTTCCGCCTGCCTCAGCGAGATGAATAAAGAGTACATCCTGCTGGCGCGCGCCAAAGGGGCCAGCGAAATGACGATTCTGCTGCGGCACGTACTCCCCAACATTCGCGGCACTCTGCTGACGGTCATCGCCCTGGCCTGGACCTCGATGCTGGAAGGCGCGGTGCTGACGGAAACCGTCTTCTCATGGCCGGGAATTGGCCGCTACCTGACTACCGCGCTGTTCGCCGGGGATACCACGGCGATCATGGGCGGTACGCTGCTGATTGGCGCCAGCTTTGTGTTCATTAACAATCTCACCGACCTGCTGGTGCGGTTGACCGACCCGAGGGTACGCTGATGCCGGCTTATCTGTTTTTGCGTCGTCTGCGTCGCTCCCCCGCCGCCTTTTTCGGGCTGATCGTCATCGCGCTGCTCCTGCTGGTGGCGCTGTTCGCGCCGTGGCTGGCGCCGCTCGATCCCAACTGGCAGGATGCCGCGGCACGCCTGCAAAGCCCCGATGCCCGGCACTGGCTCGGCACCGACAGCTATGGCCGCGACCTGCTCTCTCGCCTGATTTACGGCGCGCGCCCGGCGCTGGGGCTGGTGGCGTTAGTCACGCTGATTACGCTCCCCGCCGGTCTGCTGGTGGGGATACTTTCCGGCTATTACGGCGGCTGGCTGGAGCGTATTCTGATGCGATTTACCGACGTGGTGATGTCAATGCCGCGGCTGATCCTCGCCTTTGCCTTTGTCGCCATGCTGGGGCCTGGGTTGGTTAACGGTGCGCTGGCACTGGCGCTCACCACCTGGCCCGCCTACGCTCGCCAGGCGCGGAGCGAAATTCAACGTCTGCGCCATAGCGATTATCTGGCCGCGGCGGAAATGATGGGCATTCGCGGCTGGCGGCTGCTGACTGGCCATATTTTACCGCTGTGCCTGCCTTCCGCCATCGTGCGCCTGGCGCTGGATCTCGCCGGCATTATTCTCGCCGCCGCCGGGCTCGGTTTCCTCGGTCTCGGCGCGCGTCCGCCGATGGCGGAATGGGGGGCGATGATCGCCGACGGAATGCAGGTCATTTTCGATCAGTGGTGGATTGCCGCCGCGCCCGGGGCGGTGATCCTGATAGCCAGCCTGGCCTTTAACCTGCTGGGCGACGGCCTGCGCGATGTTCTGGAGCCGCAACATGACTGATACCCGACTCACCGTTCAGGGGTTAAGCATCGACTACCCCTCTGCCCGGGTGGTGAATAACGTCAGCTTTACGCTCGGCAACGAGCGGCTGGCGCTGGTGGGCGAATCCGGTTCCGGCAAATCAATGACCGCCCGCGCGCTGATGGGACTGGTGCGTCGTCCGGGCGTGGTCAGCGCAGAAACGCTGAACGTGCTGGGACACGATCTTCTGACCCTCAACGATCGCCACTGGCGCGCGCTGCGCGGCAACGATATCGCCATGGTGCTGCAGGATCCGCGCTATGCGCTGAATCCGGTACAGACCATTCAGGCACAGCTGGAAGAGGCATTAACGCTGCATCAGCGCCTGAGCCGCCGCGCGCGGCAGGAGGCGGTGAAAGCCGCCGTTGCCGCCGTCGGCCTCGATTTACCCGTACTCAGCCGCTACCCCGGCGAACTCTCTGGCGGGATGGGGCAACGGGTGATGATCGCCATTGCGCTGTTGAACAACCCGAAGGTGCTGATTGCCGACGAGCCGACCTCGGCGCTCGATTCCCGCCTGCGCAATCAGATCCTCGAACTGCTGGTGGAACAGTGCGAGCAGCGGCAAATGGCGATGCTGCTGATCAGCCACGATCTGCCGCTGGTGGCGCAACATTGCCACCGGGTACTGGTGATGTACCAGGGGGCGCAGGTCGATGAGATGCCCGCCCGCGAGCTGCCTCAGGCCACGCATCCCTACACCCGTACGCTGTGGACCTGTCGTCCCGATGCGAGCACCTACGGCCAGATGCTGCCCACTCTCGACAGAACACTGGACTTTACGGAGGCGGCGCATGGCAGTCGTTAATCTCGATGCATTGCAGGTCATTTTTGCGGAAAAAACGGCGGTGTCCGCCGCCAGCTTCAGCGTTGAGGCCGGGGAAACTTTCAGCCTGATCGGCGCCTCCGGCTGCGGAAAATCGACGATTCTGCGGGTTCTCGCCGGGCTACAGCGCGAGTGGCGCGGCGGCGTTCAGCTGTTTGGCAAAGCGATAGCCCCCGGCGTTCGTTTTCAGGGCGAGCTGCGCCGCAACGTGCAGATGGTGTTTCAGGATCCCTATGCCTCTCTGCACCCCAACCATACGCTGTGGCGTACCCTGGCCGAACCGCTGAAAATCCACGGTCTCGACGCCATCCGGCAGCGGGTCGATACCGCGCTGGAACAGGTGGGGCTCCCCGCCGACGCCGCGCGTCGTTATCCGCATCAGCTTTCCGGCGGCCAGCGCCAGCGCGTGGCCATTGCGCGCGCGCTGCTGCTGCGCCCGCAGATCCTGCTGTTAGATGAGCCCACCTCGGCGCTGGATATGTCGGTACAGGCGGAAATTCTCAATCTGTTGAACCGATTGAAGCAGGAGCACGGCATGACCTATCTGCTGGTCAGTCATGATGCCGATGTGATTGCACATATGTCGGATCGGGCGGCATTTATGGCCGAGGGAGTCATTCAGCGCTTCTTCGATCGCGAGGCGCTGGTGAAAGGTGAACACCGGATGGCGGGATAGCCCGCCATCCGGGGAAACTCCCCGGTGGCGCTGCGCTTACCGGGGCTACGGGATTGTGCGGTCGGGTAGCCCGGATAAGGCGCTGGCGCCGCTATCCGGGAAACTCCCCGGTGGCGCTGCGCTTACCGGGGCTACGGGGTCGTGCGGTCGGGTAGCCCGGATAAGGCGCTGGCGCCGCTATCCGGGAAACTCTCGGGTGGCGCTGCGCTTACCGGGGCTACGGGGTCGTGCGGTCGGGTAGCCCGGATAAGGCGCATCGCGCCGCTATCCGGGAACAAGGTTGGCTTATTTCGCCAGCGTAGCGAAGCGGGCGAATACGCTGTCAAAAATCGCCAGCCCTTTCGCAATCTGCTCGGCGCTGATGGTACAGGGCGGCACCACGTGAATGCGGTTTTCCACCACAAAGGCCAGCAGACCGGCTTCGGTTAAGGCCCCTTTAATCGCCGCCATATCCGCCGCGGTTAGCGGTGTTTTAGCTTCGCGGTCGCTGACCAGCTCCAGCGCCTGGAACAGCCCGCGGCCGCGGACATGACCAATGATCGCATGTTTTTCCGCCAGTGCCTCCAGCCCCGGACGCAGGACGTGATTCCCCATCTGCGCCGCGTTTTCGACGATGTTTTCCTCTTTCATGGCATCGATCGTCGCCACAATCGCCGCCATCGCCAGCGGATGGCCGGAGTAGGTCAGGCCACCGGCAAAGAAATGGTCGTCAAAATAGCGGGCAATCGGGTCGCTAATCAGCACGCCGCCCGCAGGCACATACCCGGCGTTAACCCCTTTGGCAAAGGTCACCAGATCCGGCACCACGCCATCTTGCTCGAAGGCAAACCAGCTGCCGGTACGGCCAAACCCGGCCATCACCTCATCAAGGATCAGCACAATACCAAACTCGTCGGCCAGCGCCCGTACGCCCTGCATATAGCCATCAGGCGGCACCAGAATGCCAGCGGTTCCGGGAATTGACTCCAGCAAAATGGCGGCAATAGCGCCAGGGCCTTCGCACTCAATGATTCTGCGCAGATGCGCCAGCGCGCGCTGACACTCCTCCTCTTCCGTCACGGCATTAAATTCGCTGCGATAGAGGTAGGGGTTGAAAAAGTGAACGTGGCCGCGCGAGTACTCGTTCGGCACCCGGCGCCAGTCGCCGGTGGCGGCAATCGCGCTGCCGGTATTGCCGTGGTATGAACGATAGGCCGACAGCACTTTATCGCGTCCGGTATAGAGCCGCGCCATGCGGATAGCATTCTCGTTGGCGTCGGCTCCGGCATTGGTAAAGAACACTTTGCTGAAGCCTTCCGGCGCCAGCTCGACGATGCGTTTCGCCGCTTCGCCGCGGGCGAGGTTGGCGGTCGCCGGCGCAATTGTCACCAGCTCCTCCAGCTGCGCTTTCATCGCCGCCAGTACGCGCGGGTGCTGATAGCCGATATTGACGTTAACCAGCTGACTGCTGAAATCAAGGTAGGTTTTGCCTTCATAATCCCACAGTTCACAGCCCCTGGCTCCGGCAATCACCAGCGGGTTGATGTTGCCCTGTACCGACCACGAATGGAAAACATAAGCGCGATCCAGTTGGCGAACGTCATCGTTGCTTACCGTTACATCGTTCTGTATTGCCAGCTTCATACCCTGCCCTCTGATGTCATTGTTGTTGGCTCCATCATTGGTCGCCCGACGGAAAAAGGGATAGAGCCAGTCGCTCGAAAAGGTTGTGACACCGTGTCACAACGCCACCTGACAACTGGCCCTGTGTCGCCGCTCGCGGCGTTTTTATAGTGAGGGCAACAATGCGCACAGGAGAGTGAAATGACCACCAACAACGTAGTGTTTATTACCGGGGCCACCTCCGGTTTTGGGGAGGCAGCGGCACAGGTGTTTGCCGAAGCGGGCTGGTCGCTGGTGCTGAGCGGCCGCCGCCTGGCGCGCCTGCAAAAACTGTATGACCGGCTGAGCCTGCTGGTGCCGGTACATATTATCGAGCTGGACGTGCGTGACAGCGAGGCCGTTGCCGCCGCGGTGGCAGAGCTGCCCGCCGCCTTTGCCGATATCAAAACGCTGATTAACAACGCCGGGCTGGCGCTGGCGCCGCAGCCGGCGCAGAAGGTCGACCTGCAGGACTGGAAAACGATGATCGATACCAACGTTACCGGCCTGGTTAACGTCACCCACGCGCTGCTGCCAACGCTCATTCAGCATGGCGCCGGCGCCAGTATCATCAATGTCGGCTCCATTGCCGGTCAGTGGCCCTATCCGGGCAGCCACGTCTACGGCGCCAGCAAAGCGTTTGTGAAGCAGTTCAGCTACAACCTGCGCTGCGATTTACTCGGTACCGGGGTGCGGGTAACCGATCTGGCGCCGGGCATTGCCGAGACCGAATTCACTCTCGTGCGCACTAAAGGCGACCAGGCGGCATCCGATAATCTGTATCGCGGCACCACCCCGCTGAGCGCGCAGGATATCGCCGGGCAGATGTTCTACATCGCCACCTTACCGGATCATATGAATATCAACCGCGTAGAAGTGATGCCGGTGCGCCAGGCCTGGCAGCCATTCGCTATTGACCGGGATTGATTGTAGACCCGCCCGATTGATCTCTCCCCGGTGGCGCTGCGCTTACCGGGGCTACCTGTTTCCGGCCGCCTGCGGCCAGAGAAAAGCGCTGACAGCAGCTTAAGTCATTCTGCAACAACAAGACTTCCCGCGATGCTCCGGTATCCGCTGAAATCAGCGAACCGGAGCTCGGCAGGCAGGGGCTGGACGCCAGGGATGGAACGAGTAGCATCGCGTTGAGCGTCGGGAGGCGAGCGCAGCGCCGATTTCTTTGCCGTACCGTGGGGATGGTGAAGCGGGAGAGGGTTTCTCCCCCTTTATCCGTTAACGTGCCACGATGAAACAGTTCTGTGAATGGATGGTGAACGGAACCAAATACCTTGCTGCCGGAACACCTCCCCGGATAGCGGCGCGATGCGCCTTATCCAGACTTCCCGACCGCACGACCCCGTAGCCCCGGTAAGCGCAGCGCCAGCGGGGGAGTTTCCCGGATGGCGGCGCGATGCGCCTTATCCAGACTTCCCGACCGCACAACCCCGTAGCCCCGGTAAGCGCAGCGCCACCGGGAGATTTTCCCGGATGGCGGCGCGATGCGCCTTATCCAGACTTCCCGACCGCACAACCCCGTAGCCCCGGTAAGCGCAGCGCCACCGGGAGAGTTTCCCGGATAGCGGCACTATGCGCCTTATCCAGACTCCCCGACCGCACAACCCCGTAGCCCCGGTAAGCACAGCGCCACCGGGGAGAGCGGCCGCAGGCGATCGGGCCCCTCGTATTAGCGGCGGCTCTGCAAAAACTGGCGTACGCGTTCAGAATCCGGGTTGGTGAAAAATTTCTCCGGCGGCGCTTTCTCAATCAACAGCCCTTTTTCGAGAAACACCACTTCATCCGATACCTGGCGGGCAAAATCCATCTCATGAGTCACCACCACCATGGTGTAGCCCTCCGCCGCCAGCGCCTTCATCACTCCCAACACTTCGTTGACCAGTTCGGGATCCAGCGCCGATGTCGGCTCGTCAAACAGAATCACTTCCGGCGACATCGCCAGCGAACGGGCAATGGCCACCCGCTGCTTCTGCCCGCCGGAGAGGGTAATCGGCCAGGCGTCGGCCTTGTGCGCCATCCCGACCTTTTCCAGCTGCTGTATGGCGATTGCAGACGCTTCATCGCGCTTCATTCCTTTGACGTGGAGCAGCGCTTCGCTGACGTTCTGCTGCACGGTCAGGTGCGGCCACAGGTTAAAGCTCTGGAACACCATCCCCACCCGCTCACGAATCTTCGACAGCTGGCGATGGGACATGGCTTTGCCATTCTGTTCATCGATCCCCAGCCGCTGGCCGCCGATATGAATCTCCCCGCGGTCCGGCTGTTCCAGCCAGTTCATGCAGCGCAGCAGCGTCGATTTACCGGAACCTGACGACCCCAGAATACTGACCACCGATCCCTTTTCGACGGTCAGGTTGATATCGCGTAGCACTTCAATATTATCAAACTGCTTAGAGACGTTTTTAACGCTTACTGCAGTGGTATCAGGCATGACTCATTCCTCTTCTGGCTCCGAGGGCGCTCAGTCGCTTAATCAGCAACTCCAGCAAAATGCTGATCGCCCAGTAGAGTGCAATCGCGACGATAAAAGCGTTAAACGGGATGAACCAGGTCGCCTGCACGCTGTTGGCCGCGGCGGTAATTTCCTGAACGGTGATAATGCTGAGAAAAGCGGTATCCTTCAGGCAAATAATCAGCTGGTTGCCGAGCAGCGGCAGCGCCGATGAGACGATATTCGGCAAAATAATCCGCCGGTATATCTGGTAACGTGAAAAGCCCTGCGCCACCGCGGCCTCAATATATCCGGCGGAGAAGACCCGACGCTGGCTGCGCAGGATTTCAAAGAAATAGGCGCCGTGGTAGATCATCAGCGCCACCAGGCCGGCACTCCAGGCGTCCATACTGATCCCCACTTCCGGCAGGCCGTAATAGAGCAGATAGGCGAGGATTAAGAACGGAATCGCGCGCATCAGGCTGACAAAACCGATAATCACCCGGTTAAGCCAGCGCTTTTGATATTCGGTCAAATAGCACAGCACAATGCCAATGGCTAACCCCACAACGGCGGCCAGAATGAATAGCTCAAGAGTGGCGATCAGGCCGGCAATAAAGCTGTCGCGCGCTGACCAGATAATGGCCCACTGATTCATAGATCCTCCGGTTGTTATCGTGCCAGGCGTTTCGCTTTACGTTCCGCCAGTCCCTGCAGCTTCAGCAGCATGCCGATTATCACGACATAAAGCAGACCCGCCGCAAGAATCGGCGACAGGGGCTCATAGGTGACGGATGAGATGCGGTTGGTCACGCGGGTCAAATCGACCACGCCGATCACCGCAATCGCCGGGCTGCCTTTAATCAGGAAAGACATTTCGTTCACCAGCGCCGGCAGGCTTTCGATCCACATTTGCGGCAGCATGATGTAGCGAAAATAGGTCCAGCGGCGCATCCCCACGGATTCTGCCGCCTCACGCTGTTCACGCGGGAAGGTACGGAACGCATTGCGCCAGATTTCGGCGTTAAAAGCCGAGGTATTGAGGGTCAGCGCCACGATTGCCGCCACGTTTTTATCCAGATTAATCCCCACCGTCGGCAGCGAGAGAAACAGAAACAGCACCAGCGTCACCAGCGGCGTGGCGCGCGCCAGGCTGATATAGACCACCAGCAGCTGGTCAATAATCGGCAGACGCAGCATCCGCACCAGCGCGATCAGCAGACCAATCACCACCCCAAAGGCGATAGCGATGGCCGAAATCCAGAGGGTCGTCCATGCGCCTTCAATCAATAACTGCCAGGAAATTACATCCATATGGCCCTCCTGTGGATTAAAAACGCGGCGGTGACCCGCCGCAAAATGTTACAAACCAGCCAGTTTATGGAACTGTTCCGGGCTGGTAATCGCTTCCGTCGGGAGGTTATCGTAGGTTTCGCCAAACCATTTTTTCTGCAGCTCTGCAAGCTTGCCGGTTTCGCGCATATGGTTGATAAATTTGGTCATGTAGGCCAAAAGCTGCGGTGAGTTTTTCGGAATCGGCCAGGCCATATAGCCCGGGCCGGACACCGCCAGTCCTTTGGCGAAGACCTTCGGTTTGGCTTTCGCCAGGTCGTTGACGGAAATCACCACGTTAATCACGTAATCGAGGCGCTTATTGGCAAGGTCGGCGTAGGCTTCCGGATAGGAGGGATACTCCACCACCGGCCCGAGCTTGCCGCCGGTTTTTTCCAGCATCGCTTTCAGTTCAGGCAGTCGCGCCAGCAGCGCGCTGCCCGCCTGCAGCCCCACTTTTTTGCCGCTCAAATCGGCGATGGTGTTGAGAGAGTTATCGCCAGCGCGCTTGACAAAATAGTGCTGCGCCGAGGCCCACGGCGGCGTGAAGTCAAAGACCTTAAGTCGATCGTCGGTAATCACCGCGCCGGTTAACGCCATATCGTACTGACCGGTGGAGACCGCCGCTAACAGGCCGGTCCAAGGCAGGATGCTCTGGTCGACGTGGAATTTCGCATACTTGCGTAGCTCCTCCAGCATATCTTTGTTAAAGCCATCGGCCTGGCCGTTGCTCATAAAGTTAAACGGCGCGTAATCATCTTCGGTCGCGACTTTCAGGGTGCCGGATTTTTCAATTTCCGGGAGATCTGCTGCCGCTGCGTGATAAGAAAAAGCCAGTGCCATAACGGCGCCCAGACACATTGAACCCAACGATTTGTTCATCAATCCACCCCTAATTAATTCGCCAGACGTGTTCATTCCCGAACATGAAAAGGTTTTGCAAAACTTGTGCCGACGGAAGTTCCGTTCCGCGACTGATGAATGCGTTTTTACTGTAGGGAGCGTTTTTGTTTTCCGGATAGAGCCAGTTTCGTTGCGTCCGTGTGTCAGACTTTTTCAGGGTGGTATGGAATTTGCTGCAGGGTAGACAGAGTATTCACGTAAGGAGCCCCGCATGATCCGTCACCTTTTGCACGTCGAGTTCGACCAACGTCGCGGTTTACAGGAGCAGGTGCGGGAGACGTTGGTTAACGCCATTCTGAGCGGTATTTTTTCCGCCGACACGCCGCTGCCCTCCTGCCGTCAGCTGGCCAGCCAGCTGCGGGTATCGCGCAATACTACGGCGCTGGTTTTTGAGAGTCTGGTCAGCGAAGGGTATCTCATCAGCCGTCCGCGCAGCGGATACTATCTGCATCCCGACTATCAGCATTCCGCCGCGACGGTTGCCGTGCAGGATGCACCGGATGACGAGCGCGCTGCACCACGCTGGGGCGCGCGACTGCAAATCACTCCCAGCCAGCAGGAGTCGATTCTTAAACCCGCCGGCTGGATGAATTATCGCTATCCGTTTATCTATGGCCAGCCGGATACCCGCCAGTTTCCGCTGACCACCTGGCGTTCGGCGGCCAACTGGCTGCACGGCGGCGTGCGCGATCCGGCCTGGGTCGTCGATCACATCGACCAGGACGTCCCGATGCTGATTGAGCAGATCCGCACTCGGGTGCTGCCCAAGCGCGGCATCGTCGCCGCAGCGGATGAGATCCTGATTACGCTCGGCTCGCAGAACGCGCTCTACCTGCTCACCCGCCTGCTGATGTCGTCCACAACCCGGGTCGGCGTCGAGAATCCCTGCTTCCGCGAGGCGATTAATACCTTCCTGCTGGCGGACGCCGACATCGTGCCGCACCCGGTGGACGAAGAAGGGATCGTGCTCGACGATGCTCCCTGCGATTACTACTACGTCACCCCCGGCCACCAGGTGCCGACGGGGGTGGCGATGAGCCAGGCGCGGCGCGGCCAGCTGCTGGAACATGCGGCCCGCCACGATGCGGTGATCGTTGAAGATGATTACGACTCGGAAAGTAATTTTATGCTGAACCCGCTACCGGCACTGAAAGCCAGCGACCGTAGCGGGCGGGTGATTTACGTCAGCAGCCTGTCGAAGGCGCTGTCTCCCGGCCTGCGGCTGGGATTTATGGTGGCCGACCCGGACCTGATTGATGAAGCCCGCGCGCTGCGGCGGCTGATTTACCGCCACCCGCCCACCAATATTCAGTATCAGATGGCCCATTTTCTCGCCCAGGGGCACTATGAAACCCACCTGCGCCGCTACCACTTTGACTCCGCCCAGCGCTGGGAGCGGCTGAATAATGCGCTGCACCGCTACCTGCCGGAGTGCCGGATTATTCCCGGGAGTGAACATGCCAATGCCTTCTGGCTGGCGACACCGAAACAGATCAATACCCAGCAGCTGACCTGGCGAGCCGCCCATGCCGGGGTGCTGATTGAACCCGGCGCGCGCCATTTTCTCAACGCCAACCCGCCGGAAAATTTTTTCCGCATGGGCTTTCACGCTATCAATCCCGATGCGATTGCGCCCGGCGTCGAGGTACTGTGCCACCAGCTGGCGCAGCTGGGGTAAACGAAGTCTGTCGTCGCCCCCCGCGCATCCAGCATCCCGTAGCCCGAATAAGGTGCGCGCGCCGTCATCCGGAGAAATCCCCCGGTGGCGCTGCGCTTACCGGGGCTACAGGGCATGCGGTCGGATTGCCCGGCTAAGCGTCGCGCCAGCCGGAGAAATCCCCGGTGGCGCTGCGCTTACCGGGGCTACAGGGGCGTGCGGTCGGATTGCCCGGCTAAGCGTCGCGCCATCCGGAGAAATCCCCGGTGGCGCTGCGCTTACCGGGGCTACAGGGCGTCGGTCGGGTTGCCCGGCTAAGCGTCGCGCCAGCCGGAGAAATCCCCGGTGGCGCTGCGCTTACCGGGGCTACAGGGCGTGCGGTCGGGTTGCCCGGCTAAGCGTCGCGCCAGCCGGAGCAATCCCCGGTGGCGCTGCGCTTACCGGGGCTACAGGGCGTCGGTCGGGTTGCCCGGCTAAGCGTCGCGCCAGCCGGGGAGATCCCGGGCGGCGGGTTACGCCACCTGCGCGTACTGCAGCATGACCTGCAGCAGCACGTTTGCGCCGGCGGTAACGTGCCCGGGAGAGGCGTACTCGATTTCGTTATGGCTAATCCCGTCTTTGCAGGGAATAAAGATCATCCCCGTCGGCGCCAGATAGCTCATATATACCGCATCATGCCCGGCACCGGAGACGATCTCCCGCGCCGGATAGCCAAGTCGCGCCGCCGCATCGGCAATGGCCTGCTGGCAATCCGGATGGAACGGCGCCGCCGGGTAATGGCTGACTTCCTGTAACGTCACCGCCAGGCCGCTCTCCTGCTGCACGCGGGTGATAAAAGCCCGCAGCTGGCGGTCCATCTCATCGACCGCCGCGTCGCTGATATTGCGCATATCGATGGAGAAGGTGACCTCACCCGGCACCACGTTGCGGCTGTTGGGATAGACCTGCACCATCCCGACGGTACCGCGCCCCTCTTCGCTACGCCCGGCAATCGCCACCACCTCCTGCATAATCCGGGTCGCTACCTGCAAGGCATCCTGACGTAGGCGCATCGGCGTTGGCCCGGCATGAGATGCCTGCCCCGTCACCACGCAATCGTACCAGCGGATCCCCAGCACCCCCTGCACCACGCCGATGATTTTCTCTTCATCTTCCAGGATCGGTCCCTGCTCGATATGGGCTTCAAAGTAGGCGCCGATCGGATGATCGCCGGGAGTCTGGCTGCCGACATAACCGATACGCGCCAGCTCCTCGCCCACCGTTTTTCCCTGCGCATCCTGCGCGGCATAGATTGTTTCCAGCGGGAATACTCCGGCAAAGACCCCAGACCCCATCATGACCGGCACAAAACGCGAGCCTTCTTCATTGGTCCAGAACACCACTTCAATCGGCGCTTCGGTTTCAATATCGAGGTCGTTCAGCGTACGCACCACCTCCAGCGCCGCCAGCACCCCGTAGTTACCGTCAAATTTCCCGCCGGTAGGCTGAGTATCAATATGGCTTCCGGAGACAATCGGCGGCAGCAGCGGGTTGCGCCCTTCCCGGCGCATAAACACGTTACCGATTTTATCAACCGTGACGCTCATCCCCGCCTCTTGCGCCCAGCCGATGACTACATCCCGTCCCTGTCGGTCGAGATCGGTGAGCGTCAGGCGACAGCAGCCGCCCTTCGGCGTCGCGCCGATTTCCGCCAGCGCCATCAATGAATCCCATAACCGTTCCCCGTTAATACGCCAACCCGTCGCCCCGGCAACCGGGGTAAAAAGAACCTCACTGCTCATCTTTGTCTCCTTGCGCAAATGCAACGGCCAGCTCCACCAGCAGACGATCGCTGCCGCGCGGCCCTAAAAAAGAGATGCCCAGCGGCAGACCGCCGGCCTGAGCCACCGGCAGCGTCACCTGCGGACGTCGGGTCATCACCGAAATCAACAATAAATCGTGGGAAAGACGCCGGGTGGTCTCAATCTCCTCAGCCTGCGCCGTCAGCAGCGGCGCACCGTCGGGCACGGTGGGCAGAACCAGTATCGCGTCGCCCAACAGCGCATCCCACCAACGGGTAAAGTGCTCCCGCCGCTGGCAGGCGGCCTCATACTGCGCCGGGGTCACCGCTTTTCCCCATAAGAAGCGTTCGCGTACATCCGGCCCCAGCTGCAGGCCATAGCGTTCTATCGTCTCCCCCTGCGCCTGCCAGGCCTCAAATCCCTGAATCTGCCGAAAGGCGAGGTAGATCTCATCGATGTCCGGCAGCGACGCATTCAGCGGCGTGAAGGTGCCAAAAACGCGCTCAAGCCGCTGCCGGACGGGCAACAATGCCTGCTGGCTACGCAGCGGCAGGCGGGGAAAAAGAGCGTCATGGCACGCCAGCGCCACGCCGGCAATCGCCGGAGGCTTCGCGTCCAGCAGGCAGTCAGCGACCGCCCGAAAGACCTCCGGCGTTTGGGCGAAGAAACCGCAGGTGTCCATCGTGGCGCACAGCGGCTGGCAGCCGTCGAGCGAAATGCGCCCGTGCGTGGGGCGCAGGCCAAACAAGCCGCAGTAGCTTGCCGGGGTACGCACCGACCCGCCGGTATCGGTGCCCAGCGCAAAATCGCACACGCCGTTCGACACCGCCGACGCCGACCCGGATGACGAACCGCCGGGTATATGGTTCGGCGCAGCGCCGTTGCGCGGCGTCCCGTAATGCACATTGTGGCCGCTCATCGAGTAGGCCAGCTCGCTGGTGTGGGTTTTACCGATAAAACGTGCGCCGTTATCCAGCAGGCGCTGCACCACCGGCGCCGTGCGGCGTTTAATGCCGGAGAGCGCCAGTAAATGTGGGTTACCGCCGCCGGTGGGATAGCCCGCAACATCAAACAGATCTTTGACGGCAAAGGTCATCCCGCTGAGCGGCCCACTCAGCGCGTGGGGTACCGGCTGCGGCGGGTAAGGCATAAATGCGTGATTATCATCCTGCATGCGTATCACCTCTTTTATTCGGTCGACCGTTCAGGCATACAGCGCCGGCTTTTCGATGCCCGACGTCAGTTCTCGCCAGCGATGGCAACTCACCACATGACGCTGTCCCACCTGTTCGGTCACGGGTTGAGTTTGCCTACAAACGGGTCTCGCATGCGGGCAACGGTCGGCGAACGCGCAGCCCGGCGGCAGGCGGGAAAGATCCGGCGGCGAACCGGGAATGCAATGCAGCGCGTCGCCTTTTTTCAACCCGTCTTTGGGACGGCTACCCAGCAGCACCTGGGTATAGGGATGGCGAGGACGGGACAAAATATCCGTCATCGACGCCTCTTCAACGATCCGTCCGGCGTACATCACCGCCACCCGGTCGGCTATCTCCACCGCGGCGCCAATATCATGAGTCACAAAGATAATCGCCAGCTCGCGCTGCTTTTGCTGCTCGCGCAACAGGATCAGAATCTGGATCTGCACCGTGGCGTCCAGCGCGGTGGTCGGCTCATCCGCCAGCAGCAGCTGCGGATTGCACGACAGCGCCAGAGCAATCATCGCCCGCTGGCGCATACCGCCGGACATTTCGTGCGGGTAGGCATCCAGCCGTCGTTCCGGACTGGGGATCCGCACCTGACGCAGCGCCTCCAGAGCCCGCTCCCTCGCCGCCTGACGCGACAGCCCTTCATGACGACGCAGCCCTTCAACGATCTGCTGACCGACGGTATACACCGGATCAAACGCCAGCAGCGGCTCCTGAAAAATCATCGCGCAGCGGGCGCCGCGATAGGCCCGCAGCCGGGAAGCGCTCATCTTCAGCACCTCCTCATCGCCGACGCGCAGCGTCCCCGAGAGCACGCTGCTTGTAGGCGGATGCAGGCGCATCAGCGCCCTCAACGTGACGCTTTTACCGGACCCCGACTCACCGATCAACGCCATCACTTCGCCTTTATGGACATCAAAAGAGACACCGTTAACCGCATTCACCGTCTGGCCATCGCGGCGAAATTCCACCCGCAGATCGCGAATATGGACAAAAGCCTCATGCGACATGACTCACCTCCTGAATGGCGATGTTCTGATGCCAGGGCGACGACGGCTGGGCCATCAGGCAGGCACTTTGATGCCCCTCGCCGACGCTTTCGAGCTTCGGTTTCACCTCGGCGCACACCGCTCTGGCGTGCGGGCAGCGGGTATGAAACCGACAGCCCGAAGGCGGTGATATCGGGCTCGGCGGATCGCCGTTCAGCGGCGAGGTCAGGGTGCGGTTTTGCGGGTCCATCGACGGCATCGAGCTGAGCAATGCGCGGGTATAAGGATGAGCGGAGCGGGTAAACAGCTGTTCCGCCGGCCCAATTTCCACTACCTCGCCGAGATACATCACCAGAATGCGATCCGATAGCCAGCGCACCACGTGCAGATCGTGGCTGATAAACACATAGGTCAGCTCAAGGGTACGTTTTAGCTCCTGCAACAGCTGCAGAACCTGCGCCTCTACCGATTTATCCAGCGCCGACACCGCCTCATCGAGGATAACCAGCCGCGGCTTCATTGCCAGGGCGCGGGCGATGTTGACACGCTGACGCTGGCCGCCGGAGAGCGCATGCGGATAGCGGTGGGCAAAACGTTCGGGTTCGAGGCCTACGTGGGCCAGCAGATAGCGGGCATATTCGCTGGCTGCTTTGGCGCTCACACCGTGTACGCGCTGGCCGAAGGCGATACTCTCCTCCATCGTCATACGCGGATTGAGCGAAGCATAGCTATCCTGAAACACCATCTGTACCTGACGACGATACTCTTTCATCGGCAGGCGCGAGGACCCCACCGTCAGGCCATCAAAGATCAGCTCGCCGCTGTCCTGATTAAGCAGCTGCATCAGCAGGCGTGCCGTCGTCGATTTGCCGCAGCCGGACTCCCCTACCACGCCCAGCGTTTCACCTTTCATCACCGTAAAGCTGACGTTATCCACCGCCTGCACCACTTCACGGCTTTTTGCGCCACCGGCACGAAAATACTTCAACAGCTGATTGACCTTCAGCAGCGGCTGAGCCGGGCCGCCAAGGTCGATATTGATAAAAGGTTGCATCGTTACTCCTTAATCGCCATCGCCGTGCGCAGGCGGTCGGCGAGGATGTTGAACGAAATGGAGGTGATAAAAATCATCAGTCCCGGCAGGGCCGCCACCCACGGCTGGGTGTAGATGGCCGTGCGCAGGGTATTGAGCATCAATCCCCATTCCGGCTCCGGCGGCCGCACGCCCAGGCCAAGAAAAGAGAGGCCGGAGGCGAGGATCATGCACACCGAAATCAGGCCGGTGGAGAAGACAAAAATCGGGCCCAGCACGTTGCCGAGGACCTGGACGCGAATAATGGTAAAGGCGCTGGCCCCGGTAGCGCGGGCGGCCTCGATATAGTCCATATGGCGGACCTGGGCGGTAACGCTTTCCGCAATCCGCGCCACCTGCGGCACGAACACCAGCGTCAACGACAGCAGCGCATTGCCAATGCCCGCCCCCAGAGCGCCGGAGAGCGCAATCGCCAGCAGCACCGAAGGGAAAGCGTAAAACACGTCGACGGTACGCATAATCAGGGTATTGGTTTTACCGCCCGCATAGCCGGCGATAATGCCGATGGCGCCGCCGATGAAAAAGGCGAACACCACCGGAACAATGCCCATAAACAGCGACAGCCGGGCGCCGAGAATCAGGCGCGACAGCATATCGCGGCCCAGTTCATCAGAACCCAGAACAAAACCGTCGCTGCCGATAGGTTTAAGGCGTAAAAACATCGAAGTCTGATAAGGGTCTTTCACTATCAGCCACGGGCCAAACAGCGCCAGCGCCAGCAGCAGCAAAATGAGGGTGCCGACGATCAGGCCGCCGGGATCGCGCAGCAGGCGGCGAAACACGCCGCGCCAGTAGCCCTGCCGGACAGCCACAACCGGAGAAGCCGGCGCCATTTTTGTCGTCGCGGTATCCACCATAGTCAGCTCCTCTTAATTCGCGGATCGAGGGTGGTTTGCAGGATATCCACCAGCAGATTGAGCAGCACAAAGAACAGCGCCAGCACCCAGATAGTTCCCTGCAGCAACGGCAGGTCGCGCTGGAAAATCGCCGTATTCAGCAGCAGGCCGGTCCCCGGCCAGGAGAAGACCGTTTCAACGAGAATCGATCCGCCCATCAAATACCCCACCTGCAGCCCCATCACCGCCAGCGCGGTCGGCGCGGCGTTTTTCACTACGTGGAGGAAGATGCGCGATTCGTTCAGCCCGCGGGCGCGCAGGCCGACGATAAACTCCTGGCTAAGAATATCCGCCACCTGCGAACGCACGGTGCGGGCGATAATCCCGGTCGGGATCACCGACAGCGTAATCGCCGGCAGCAGCATGAACTGCAGATGCTCCCGGTCCCACTGCCAGCCAATCTCGCCAATCGGTCCGCCGCCGGTGGCCGGCAGCAGGGAAAATTTGACGCTAAAGACGATGACCAGCAGCATTCCCAGCCAGTAATGCGGCACGCTGACGCCGAAAACCGACAGCAGTGACGCCAGGCGGTCAACGATGCTGTTACGAAAGTAGCCGGCGACAAAACCAAACAGACTACCCAGCACAAAGCCGATAATGGTTGCCAGCAGCGCCAGACGCAGCGAATAGCTGACCGCCGTCAGCACTTCGCCAAGCACCGGTCGGCCCGTCGCCACCGACATGCCTAAGTCGCCATGCAGCGCCCGCCATAGCCAGTGCACGAACTGCAGCGGCAGCGGTTTATCAAAGCCATAGGCCTGCATTAATGTCTGGCGCAGCGCCTCGGAGGCATCCGGCGGCATCACCGAAACCAGCGGGTCACCCGGGGCAATCTGCACCAGCATAAAACAGATCAGCGCCACGCCGAGCATCGTCGGGATGGCCAGCAGAATGCGGTATAGCAGCGTATTGATCATCTGTTCCCCCTGTGCGGTTACTCTTTCTTACTCACCAGGCTGAGATCGATAAACCAGCTTTGCGGCTGGACCACCCCGGTCACCGCAGGTGAAATCGCGCGCGGCCCAACGTCATGGGCGACAAACAGGAACGGCACCTGGTCGACCAGCGCCGCATGCAGTTCACCGGCCGCTTTGTCCATCTCCGCCGGGGTAAAGGCGTGTTTTACCGCCGTCGCCAGTCTTTCCGTCTCCGGCGTTGCGAAATAGCCCCAGTTGGTGGCGACCGGTGGGAAGGCTTTGGCGGTCGAGAAACGGATCAGGCCGAAGTAGGGATCGTTCACCGCCGCGCTGACATTGATCGCATCGATCCCCTTCGCCGACGGATCTTTCGCCCCCAGCCGCCAGTTGGTAAACAGGGTGTTCCATTCCGTCACTTTAATATCGACATTGAAGAAGCAGCTTTTCAGGCTCTGCTGGATGTATTCATTCATCGGCAGCGGCTGCATCTGCCCGGAGCCGGAAGCGGAAGTCGCCACCGTGACGTGCAGCGGTTTCGCGGCGCTAAATCCGGCCTCGGTCATCAGCTTGCGGGCGCTGTCCGGGTCGTATTTGATCTGGAAAGTGGGTTGGCCGTGCCACGGACTGTCGGCTTCATAGACGCCGGTCGCTTCGGTCATGTAGCCGCCGAGATAGCTTTTGAGTTCGGCGCGGTTAAGGCACAGGTTGGCGGCTTTGCGCACGCGAATATCTTTCCACGGCGAGCCTTCTGCAAAGGAGAACTGCCACGGCCACAGGTGCGGCTGAGTGTTGGCGTAGATTTTAAAACCCTGAGCTTTAATCTGATCGACCGAATCCGGCGCCGGGGCTTCAATCCAGTCCACCTGTTTTGACAGCAGCGCGGCGGTACGGGCATTGGCCTCCGGCAGCGGGATCAGCACCACTTTATCGACCCGTGGAATACGCTCTTTATTCCAGTAATCCGGGTTTTTATCGAGAATCAGCTGCTGGCGCGGAACCAGTTTTTCCATTTTAAAGGGGCCGCTGCCCACCGCCTGAGCGGCAAACGCCGTCCACGCCTGCTTGCTGCGGGCCGCCGCATCGCCGATGCTGGCCGCTACCGCGTCATACTGCTTCTGCCAGGCCGTCGGCGAGACAATAAACAGGTTGGTGATGTTGTACGGCAGCAGCGCATCTGGCTCGGAGGTGGTCAGCGCAACCGTATATCGATCGATTTTTTCCGCCCCGCTGAGCGTCGGCATACGGGACAGCGTATTGCCAATCTGCCCCGGCGCATATTGCGGCGCGGTTTTGTTCAACACCTTATCGACGTTCCAGACGATGGCGTCGGCGTTCACCTCGCTGCCATCATGAAACTTCACCCCGGGACGCAGGGTAAAAATCCAGCGACGTTGATTCTGCGGGTCAACGTGCCACTCCGTCGCCAGGCCCGGAACCAGGCCGCTGGGCTTTTCGCCCTGTGAAAGATCCCACTCGACCAGCGCATCGTATAGCGGGATACCGGTGAAGCGGTTGCCTTCATATCCTTGATCGGGCTGCCCAAGCGTCAGGGGGATATCGGCGGCGGTCATGGCGATCCGCAGCGTGGAGGCACTGGACGGCAGGGAGGCAAAGAGCGCCAGCGCGCCGCTCACAGCAACGGCGAGATGACGTTTGCGCAAAAGTACGGTGTTATTTAGCATCACATTGTCCCTGTTAAATAAAAGTCGTTATTTAACAGGCAAGATGCATACCAGTTTATCCGGGCGAAAAATAAGTGTGAAAGCGCTTATAAAATAAGAGCAACCTATTATATCCGAATGATTTTAATTGAAAAAATAAACAACCCTTATCTTTACGCACCATCTGAGTGAAATAAGTTGCACAATTGCACCAGCCCGTTTATTGCCGCACGGGCAAAGCCGAATAATCACTTAACATCACTTTTATAAAATAAATTCATCATTTCCGCGCAGCGATCTGCCCGCGACGAACCCATCTATACTTCGTTTATCGCGCTAATCAGGGAGTCACCATGCCGCTACCCGACTTTCACCGCTCCGCCCCCTTCACCCTCGGGATTGAACTGGAGCTTCAGGTGGTCAATCCGCCAGGATACGACCTGAGCCAGGACTCCTCGCGGCTCATCGACGACGTGAAAAGCGGCCTGAGCGTCGGGGAGGCTAAACATGACATCACCGAAAGCATGCTGGAAATCGCCACCGGGATTTGTCGCGATATCCACCAGGCCGCGACGCAGCTGGGCACCATCCAGCAGGCGGTTTTACGCGCTGCCGCCCGCCACCATCTGCAAATCTGCGGCGGCGGCACCCACCCTTTCCAGACCTGGCAGCGCCAGCAAATCAGCGATAATCCGCGCTATCTGAAAACCGTGGAGCACTTCGGCTATCTGGCGCAGCAGGCCACGATATTCGGCCAGCACGTCCATGTTGGCTGCCAGAACGGCGATGATGCGCTTTATCTTTTACATGGCCTGTCGCGCTTCGTTCCGCATTGTATTGCGCTGAATGCGGCCTCGCCGTGGCTCGACGGCGCCGACAGCGGTTTTGCCTGTTCGCGTCTGAATCTGTTCGCCGCCTATCCTGACAACGGGCCGATGCCGTGGGTCAACAGCTGGCAGGAGTTTACCCGCTTATTCCGGCGCCTCAGCTATACCAGCATGATCGACAGTATGAAGGATCTGCACTGGGATATTCGCCCCAGCCCCCGTTTTGGCACCGTCGAAGTACGGGTGATGGATACCCCGCTCACTCTCGCGCAGGCGATCAATGTCGCCGGATTCATCCAGACCCTCGCCTGTTGGCTGCTGACGGAGAGGCCGTTTAAACATCATCCCGATGACTACCTGCTGTATCCGTTTAACCGCTACCAGGCCTGTCGCTACGGTCTGGAGGGCATCACTACCGATGTTCACAGCGGCGAACAGCGCCAGCTTCGCGAGGAGATTTTACAGCTGATCCCTCGTCTCATGCCCTACGCCGAGCGCCTCAATGCCGCCAGCGCTCTTGCAGCGATCGGGCGCCAGCTGCAGCAGGAGACGAGCGAAGCCCGGCAGATGCGCGAGTTTGTCGCCGCCGGCGGCTCGCTGATCGGTCTGGTGCAAAAGCATTGCGAAATCTGGGCGGCATAGTCCGGCAAAAAGGTATACTGCGGCCAATATTGCTTTCGCCGCCCCGCATTTTCCTGCGGCATACCTGGAACGTTCTCATGACTTTGCGCCTTCTGCCGCTGCTGCCAGCGCTGTTGCTTCCCCTCTCCGCGCTGGCCAGCGGGAAATGCACCCTCACCGACCCGTCGCTGACGCTACAAAGCTATACCGTCAATCCGCAGCGTGAGCGCATCGCGATGTACTGGAAAAAAGCGGATGGCGAGGCCTTCGGATCGCTGCGTGCGCTGCTGGCGGATATCAATCAGAGCGGACGCGTGCAGATGGCGATGAACGGCGGTATCTACGCGAAAAGCTACGCGCCGCTGGGGCTGTATATCGAAAAGGGCGTGCAGAAAGTTCCGCTGAATCGCGCTTCCGGCGGCGGCAACTTTTTTATCCGCCCCGGCGGCGTGTTTTATCTGCAAGGCGAACGGGCGAAAATCGTCAGTATCGACAAATTTAAGCCGACGCCGGGCATCGATTATGCCGTGCAGTCCGGCCCGATGCTGATTGAAAACGGCACAATAAACTGGCGTCTGAAGCCGTCTGCCGGCTCACGCAAGCTGCGCAATGGCGTCGGTATCACCCGGCAGGGCCAGGTGATTTTTATGCTCAGCGATCGCGAAACCAACTTCTACGATTTCGCCTGCTACGCGCAGTCAACGCTCAACGTGCGGCAGATGCTCTATCTCGACGGCACCATTTCAAAGATGTACCGGAAAGGCGGCAGCGTACCGTGGCAGTATCACCCGTTCGTCACCCTGATTACGGTGGAGAGCAAGCCGTCCCCGTAGCCGATTGGCTGTCCGTAGCACCACGCCAGCCGTGGCGGCGGCAACAGCAGCTCATCTCATTCTGAAACCACAAAACATGCGGCGATGCCCAGCTGTCCGCTGAAATCGGCGAACCGGAGGCCGGAGGACAAGGCTGGCCGACAGAAGCGCGCTTACATCCGCCGATGCCCCCATTCGCGCAGGCGCTGGAACAGCACGAACAGCGAGGGAATAAACACAATCCCGATCGCCGTCGCCACCAGCATGCCGCTGAACACCGTAGTGCCGATAATCCGCCGACTCTGCGCCCCGGCGCCGGTGGCGAGCATCATCGGCATAATACCGATGATAAAGGAGACGGCGGTCATCAGCACCGCCCGAAAACGCCGGGTGGCCCCCTCGCGGGCGGCATCCACCACCGACATCCCCTCTTCCCGTCTGGCCCGGGCAAACTCGACGATTAATATCGCGTTTTTCGCCGCCAGCGCGATTAACAACACCAGCCCTATCTGCACATACACATCGTTGGCATAGCCGGCTATCCACAGCCACAGCAGCGCTCCGCCGAGGGCAAACAGCACCGACAGCATCACGCTGGCCGGCAGCGTCCAGCTTTCATACTGGGCGACGAGGAACAACCACGCCATCGCCACCGCCGCCAGGACGATCCAGATGGCCTGGTTGCCGGTCTGCTGCTCCTGCCAGGAGATGCCGCTCCACGCGTAATCATACCCCTGCGGCAAATTCGACAGCAGAATTTGCTCCATCACCGCCATCGCCGTGCGGCTGCTGACGCCCTGTGCCGCAGAGCCGCTCACCGACACCGACGGGAACTGGTTGTACTGCTGAATGAACGGCGCGCCGACGGTGGGGGTGACGGTCACCAGATTGCTCAGCCGAATCCGCTCGCCGTGATGATTTCGTACGTACAGCTCGCCGATTTGCTCCGCCCGCTCGCGCCACTGCATCTCGTTTTGCACCACCACCGGATAGACACGATTGTTGATGCTGAAATCCCCGGCGCGCGTCCCGCCAAACGCCGTTTGCAGACTATTGAAGATTCGCGATACCGGCACATCCAGCCGCGCCGCCTGGTCGCGGTCGACGTTGAGCGTCAGCTGCGGCACGTTGCTACTCCAGGTGGTAAACACCTGGCTCAGCTGCGGATGCTGGTTCGCCATCCTTAGCACCTGCTGCGTTACCTGCTCCAGCTCTGCCGTCGATTGCCCGGCCTGTGCCAGAATGCGTAAATTGAACCCGGACGCATTGCCCAGGCCCGGCAACGTGGGCGGCGCAAAGGCCATAATGGTCGCCTCCGGCAGGCCCATCAGCTGTCCCTGCAATTTGCCCATCACCTCATTCAGCGGCGGCCGCTGATGCCACTCCTTCAGCATCACCGAGATAAAACCGCCGTTGGAGGCGCTGGTTCCGTTGAGAATATTAAACCCGGACACCTGAATCACATCCTCAACCGCCGGATTGGCCAGCAGCAGCTCGCGCGCCTGAGCCATCACCGCTTCGGTACGCTCCAGCGACGCGGCTTCCGGCAGCTGTACGCTGGCGAAGAAATAGCCCTGATCCTCCTGCGGCAGAAAACCTTTCGGCATCTGGCTAAAGCTGAAGGCCACCAGAGCGGCGGCGGCGATCGTCGCCACCAGCGCCAGCCACAGACGACGGTTCATCCACCCGACCAGCGCCCCGTAGCCGTCACGCACCGTCGCCAGAGCGCGGTTAAAAGCCCGCCAGATGGCAGCAGGCTGCGCGGGACGCGGACGCAGCAACAGCGCGCACAGCGCCGGCGTCAGGGTGAGCGCGACGATGCTCGACACCGTCACCGCCGTCGACAGAGTGACGGCAAACTGGCGATACAGCTCACCGACAATCCCCGGCAGGAGCGCCACCGGAACAAACACCGCCAGCAGTACCAGCGTTGTGGCGATCACCGGCCCGGCGATTTGCCGTAGCGCCAGCGCGGTCGCCTCCGCACGCCCCACGCCTTCGGCGAGATGGGTTTCTACGCTCTCCACCACCACGATGGCATCATCGACCACCATGGTCAGGGCGAGAATAATGGCGAATAGGCTCAGCGTATTGGCGCTATAGCCCAGCAGATAAAGCACGGCAAAGCTGCCGATCAGCGACACCGGGATCGCCAGGGTGACAATCAGCGTGGCCCGCCAGCTTTGCAGAAACAGCGATACCACCAGCACCACCGCCAACAGGGTCAGCACCAGCGAGACGCCAATCTCTTTAATCGTCGCCGCGACAAAGCGCGTCGTATCGAACTTCACCTCCCAGGTCAGATCCGCCGGAAAGCGGCTGTGCAGGCGGGTCAGTTCGGCGCGCACCGCGTCGGCGACCTGCAGGGCGTTGGCGGTTGGCGTCGGATAGATACCGAGATAGGCGGAGTCTTTGCCGTTCAGCTGCGCGCCGGAACTGTAGCTGCGCGCCCCCAGTTCAATGGTGGCCACTTCGGCGAGGCGAACCAGCTGACCGTGTTCCCCGCTGCGGATCGCTATCTGGCTGAAGCTTTCCGCATCGCTCAGGCGGCCGATGCCGTTGATGGTCAGCGTCTGCTGCTGACCGTTGAACACCGGCGGCGTGCCTACCTGCCCCGCCGCCCCCTGCACATTCTGCTCCCGCAGCGCCTGGGCAATATCGTCGGTCGTCACATTCAGCGCGTTCATGCGATCGGGGCGCAGCCAGACGCGCATGCTGTAATCACGGGCGCCGAACATTTGCACTTCGCCGACGCCCGGTAGACGGGCCAGCGCCTCGCGCACCTGGGTGCTGGCGTAGTTGCTGACGAACAACGGAGAGAGCGTCTCCAGCGGCGAGTACAGGCTGACGCCCATCAGCAGGTTGCTCGCCCGCTTGCGCACCTGCACGCCGTTCTGCTGCGCATCGACAGGGAGTTGCGCCACCGCCTGCGACACCCTGTTTTGCACGTCAATCGCCGCCAGATCGGCATCGGTTCCGGCCGCAAAGGTCAGGCTCAGGCTGTAGGTGCCGTCATCGGAACTGGTGGACTCCATATACAACATATGGTCAACGCCGTTGAGCTGGGTCTCCAACGGCGCGGCGATTGCCTCGGCGACGTCCGCCGCGCTGGCGCCCGGCCAGCTGGCGCTGACGTTGACCACCGGTGGCGTAATCTGCGGATATTGTTCCACCGGAATCAGCTTCAGTGCTACCGCGCCGATAAAGGTCAGCAGCAGCGCAATCACCATCGCAAAACGCGGGCGACGAATAAAAAACGTCAGCATCCCTTCTCCTTTCCTTATTTCAGCAGCTGAACGGCGGCGCCGTCACGCAGACGCTGGGCGCCGTCCGTCACCACGCGCTCGCCCGCTTGCAGACCGTCCGCCACGACAAACTGCTGCCCCTGCTGGCCGCCCGATGTCAAACGGCGCAGCGCAACGGTGTTATGGTCCGTCACCACCCAGCTATAAAACCCCTGCGCATCCTGCTGGACGGCGGCAACCGGGATCATCAGACTCTCCTGCGCCTGTCGCGGGCGAAGAATGACCGGCACGTTGCCGCCCGGCAGCAGGCGATGCTGCGGATTGGCGAATTCGGCGCGCAGCACGACGCTGGCGGTGCGGGTATCAATCCGGTTATCGACCGAGGTCAACACCCCATCTTCCCGCCTGCCGTCGGGTTCAATCTGCGCCAGCCACGCCTGCTTCAGCGCGCCGATATCGGCATGCTGCCCGGCTTTACTGTAAAAGGCGGCTTCATCTAAGGCGAAAGAGACGCGAATCGGGTCGAGCTGGACGATATCCACCAGCATGCCGCTGGTCGGCCCCACCAGGCTGCCGACATGAAAACGACTGTGGCCAATACGCCCGCTGACCGGCGAGTCGATGCGCGTATAATCCAGCGTAATTTGCTGCGTGGTGACGCGCGCCTTCGCCTGTTCCACGGCGGCGGCGGCGACATCGCGCTGCATCCGGGCGTTATCGACATCGTTGCGGCTGATGGAGTGATTGTTTTTCAGCTGTTGATAGCAGGTCAGCAGCTGCTGGGCCTGACGCAGCGAAGCCTGCGCGCTTTTCAGCTCGGCCCCGGCCAGCGCCAGCGCAGCCCGAGGTTGGGCATCATCGAGGGTGAACAGCCGATCGCCTTCCCTGACGTACTGCCCGTCCTGGAAGTGGCGCTGCACAATGGTCCCCTCCGTGCGTGCGCGGATCTCCACGTCATGAATCGCTTCAATGCGGCCGGGAAGCGGACGTTCAGCCACATGCGGCAGCAGTTGAACGACGGTCGCGCGAACCGGGATGGCGGGCGCGGCGGTGGCCGTCAGGGCGTAACCGGCCAGGCCAAGGGTCAGGCAGACCAGGCGCAAAATATTTCTCATCGGGATTCCTTGCTGGCGATGCGGCGTCCCTCCCCTGAGCGGAGAGGGGCGCCGGGCGGATCAGGCGGTTTTACGTAACGGGCGGGTCAGACGCTTCTCGACTTCCACCACCAGGAACATCACGATGGCAATCGCCAGGGTGATAAACCAGTAGCGCAGCGGCAGCGACTCGGTGCCAAACATCGTCTGCATAAACGGCAGGTAGATAATCGCCAGCTGCAGGAGCAGCAGCACGCCGCTGACCAGCCAGATGCCTTTGTTGCGCAGCAGGCCAGTATTTAATGAGAAGCCCTCGCTGCGACGGCAGTTAATCATGTACACCCACTGCGCGGTCACCAGCATCTGTAACAGCACGGTGCGGATAAACTCGGCGCTATGGCCGCGCGGCGCCAGCCAGGCCTCAAGAATAAAGGCGGCGACGGCAATCATGGTTCCGACGAAGGCGACGCGCCAGATGGCATAACCATCCATGACGTGCTGGCCGGTTTTCCGCGGTGGGCGGTTCATGACGTTGCGCTCCGCGGCTTCGAAAGCGAGACCGAAAGAGAGCGTGGCGGAGGTCGCCATGTTCATCCACAGAATCAACACCGGCGTCAGCGGAATAATGTTCCCCGCTAACAGGGCAATGATAATCAGCAGCCCCTGCGCCAGGTTGGTGGGCATAATAAACAGAATCGTTTTCTTCAGGTTGTCGTAGACGCGACGCCCCTCTTTCACCGAACTGGCAATGGTGGCGAAGTTGTCGTCCGTCAGCACCATGTCGGCCGCCTCTTTGGTGACTTCAGTGCCTTTGATCCCCATCGCAATGCCGACGTCGGCCTGGCGGAGCGCCGGCGCATCGTTCACCCCGTCACCGGTCATGCCGACGACTTCACCGGTATCCTGCAGCGCTTTGACCAGGCGCAGCTTATGCTCCGGACTGGTACGAGCAAAAATGTCGTACTCCACGGCGGCTTTCGCCAGTTCGCCATCGTCCATGTGCTCCAGCTGATAGCCGGTCATCGCCTGATGGCTGTTGGTGATCCCCAGCATCTGGCCGATGCTCATTGCCGTCTGCGGGTGATCGCCGGTGATCATTTTCACGCGGATCCCTGCGGTCTGGCAGGCGTGAATCGCCTCTATGGCCTCCGAACGTGGCGGATCCATCATTCCGGCGATGCCGAGGAACACCAGCCCCTCACGCAGATCGTCGTGGGTCAGCGTCGTGCTGCCGGCGCGCGCCGGTTTACAGGCGGCGGCAACCATGCGCAGCCCCTGGCTGGCGAAGCGAGAGATCTCATCCTCCCAGTACTGGCGCTCGAACGGAACCGTCCCCTGCTTTGTCATCTGCTCGCGGCACATCGCGAAAATCACATCCGGCGCGCCGGTGATCAACACACGCTCAGCGGTGTCGATTCTCTGCTGCGTCGCCATGTACTTATACTGTGAATCAAACGGAATTTTGGCAATCAGCTGCGTCTCAACCGGCGGCAGCTTTGCCTTCGCCGCCAGCACTTTTAACGCCCCTTCGGTCGGCCCGCCGGTGATGCCCCACAGGCCGCGCGCGTCCTGTACCAGCTGGCTGTCGTTGCACAGGTCAATGGTACGCAGATACGTTTCCAGTACGCTTCCGGCATGAATTTGTACCGGCTCATCGCTGCCTTCCAGATAGATGTTGCCCTGCGGCTCATAGCTGTCACCCTCAACCCGGTAGCAGCAGTCGGCGGTGATAATCGCTTTGACCGTCATTTCGTTCATGGTCAGCGTACCGGTTTTATCCGAACAGACGACGGTCATCGCCCCCAGCGTTTCTACCGTCGGGAGCTTGCGAATAATGGCGTGTTTGCGCGCCATCGCCTGCACGCCGAGGGAGAGGATGATCGAGATAATCGCCGGTAGTCCTTCCGGGACCGCCGCTACGGCCAGGCTAATCAGGGAGAGCAGCAGTTCCCCCATGGGGATATCACGCAGGGCCAGGCTGAAGACAAACAGCGCCGCCATCATGGCGAGGATAATGACGAAAATCGCTTTACCCAGCTTATCCATCTGCACCAGCAGCGGCGTGCGATGCTTCTCGATACCGGCCATCATCTGGTTGATATGCCCAAGCTCCGTATCCTGCCCGGTCGCCGTCACGACGCCGACGCCACCGCCGGCGCTGATGGTGGTACCGGAAAACACCATGTTGGTCCGGTCGCCCAGCGGCAGTTCGCCTTGCAGCGCATCGGTGATTTTATCCACCACCGTTGATTCGCCGGTCAGGATCGCCTCTTCCACACGCAGGTTGTGAGTTTCGATCAGGCGCATATCCGCCGGAACGCGGTCGCCCGCCCGCAGAATAACGATATCACCCGGCACCAGATCGCGGGTGGGCAAGGTTTCGTGTTTACCGTTGCGCTGCACCCGGGCATTGCTGGAGAGCATGTTGCGGATCCCTTGCAGGGATTTCTCGGCGTTGCTCTCCTGCACGTGACCGATCAGGGCGTTGATGACCGTGACGCCCAGGATCACCAGGGTATCCACCCAGTGTCCCATCACCGCCGTCAGCGCCGCCGCCGCCAGCAGGACGAAAATCAGCACGTCGTTAAAGTGGGCCAGGAAACGCAGCCAGGCCGGCTTGCTTTTCTTTTCCGGCAGCGCGTTAGGGCCAAAGGAGGCCAGGCGTTCTGCGGCCTCGGCGGAATGCAATCCCTCGGCGCGACTGTGGTTCTGCGCCAGTACCTGTTCAACGGTCTGCCGGTAGGCTGGCTGTGCCGCAGTATCTCCCGCAGGAGGCGAATTATGGGGGGGATGGATTCTGGTCAAATTAAATTTTCCTTATAAATTCCGTTATTCGGAAAGCCTGAAATCATTTCTGGCCAATGAATGAATATGATTTTATATAGCGAGATGAAAATTGATCCAGGACAATTAACGGCCCTCGCAAAATTTAAAATCTGTGATAAGTTAATTCCTCAAACAACTATTACAGAATATTAATAAACATATATTAAACGAGGTTCATTATGTCAGGAATCTACCGCGGACGCCGCCTGGTGCTGTACATCCTGCTGGCTATCAGTATTGCCACGCTGGTGGGATATAGTACCTATACTTTTGTAAAGTACACTCTTTAATAATGACGTTAATTGACATTAAGATGCTATTAATTTAATTACAAATAACGCCAACAATATTAACAGAAGGAATAAAAGTCCTGATATTAGCGCTACGTATAATGGCGTAAAATAATCACTCAGGAAAGGATATTGCGTTAAATGTCATTATACCTGACAATATGTTTTTTAACTGATGATTAACAAGTAATGAAACATCCGCTCGAAACGCTGATCGCCGCCGCAGGCATTTTATTGTTGGCCCTGATCTCTTGTTTACTGCTGCCAGCGCCATCCCTTGGGTTAACGCTGGCGCAAAAACTGGTCGATACCTTCCATCTGATGGATCTCAACCAGTTTTATACCCTGCTCTTTTGCCTGTGGTTCTTAGCGCTGGGCACGGGAGAATATGTGGTGTTGCGTTGGGTCTGGCGCCGCTGGTTTTCCCTTGAGCGCTAACCCGGTAAAGTCACGCATTCCCGCCACCAGCGCCTCGCACCAGGCGGCATAATCATGGCCGCTTGATGAAGGATGGAAGCTGACGCGATAGCCTTTATCGCGTAGCGCCTGTTCAAAGGTAAGGGTATTGCTGTAGATCCCGCCATCGGCTCCCGAGGTCTCAAACCGGCCTGCCTGAAGCCAGAAACGTATCGGATAGCGCGGCGACTGCTGATACTGGCGCGTCAGCCAGCCGGCTTCCTCGCCTTTGGGCGCCCACCAGTAAGAGCCCGACAGACTGAGGACATTGGCAAACAGCCGCGGATAGCGCAGCGCGACCCACGATGCGGCCAGGCCGCCGTAGCTGGAGCCGGCGACAACGGTTTTTTGGCGAATGGCATCCAGCCCCTGTTGTCGCAGCCAGGGCAGCAGCTCATGGGCCATAAAATCGGCGAAGAAGGGGTTGGGCGGCAGCTCTTTCGCCCGGCGCGGGTGATCGAGACTATCAATAAACACCACGTTGATCGGCGGCAGCACATGGCTGGCGATCAGGCTGTCCAGCACGTTGGCGAAGCGGTATTCATCCTGATAGGTTTTGCCATCAAACAACATCAGCGTCCAGCGCGCGGGCTGCGGCAGGCGCGGACGGTAGATCATCACTTCCCGGGTATTATGCAAAAAATCGCTGCGCAGCTGATGGCGGGTCAAAGTGCCATAGCGCAACGGCTGCGCCCTACGCTGCGGCGTGCAGTAGCGCGCCGGATTGAGCGCCAGCAGCGAATAGCGGTTCCAGCGATCGCTGGCGCGGTTGACGCTGTTCGGATTCAGCGGATCGGCCTGAGCGCTGACCAGAATCGCCCGCCGCTGCTCGTGCCCGACGCCGTCGACCTGCGGGACATCCGGCGCCAGCTTATATTGCATCAGGGTATCTGCCGGTACCACGTAGCTGCGAAACCAGACATCGGAATGACCAAGCCGAAACAGCGGATCGTGATCGCCCGCCGGGGATCCCAGCAGGAAGACGTTTTTTCTCGCCCCGCGCCACAGGAAGGTGACGCGCTTGTGTCCTGCATCCACCGGTTCCACCATCGGCGTCCCTTCCTGTTCGCGCTCCTGCCAGAAACGCGTCGTAGAGCCACCCGCCGCCAGCTCCTGCATCAGCTGCTGCAAACGGGGACTGACGGGATCCAGTGCCTGGGTTTTCGCCAGCGCGGTGGTCTCCTTCATCCGCCAGCGGAAATGCCAGCGGGTGCCTTCTTCGCCGTGGAGCACCAGCGCTGAAGCGCGGTTCACCGGCAGGGAGAACAACAGCGTTTGCTCGCCATCCGGCGGCCCTCCCGCCAGCAGCGTACGCAGCCGACGGTTATTTTCATCCAGCAGACGGGCATCCGTTACCCCGGAAATCGTCGCCGAAACGTAGTTTTCCCCTAACGTCGGCAGATCAAAACAGACTTCGCCGCTGGCATCGAATTTTCCCTGCAGCTCTCCCTGCCGCGAAGAAGATTCGCAGTTCATTGCCACCGCCGGTAGCGCACTCATGCCGATCAGCAGACCACCCCATGCCATTTTCATCGCCCGATTTATCCCTGTAAAAATTTGTTACTAACGCTAATGCAAATGGTAATGATTTGCAATAACATCAACTCCGCTCGTTCAGGCCATTAGATTTTTCTGATGGGGGAAAGGGATGATTATGGCAATTTCAACCAAGGACATAGCAAATAAAATGTTTAAATATAATAAGATAACTAAACTCTGGGTCACGGGTCTTGCCGTGGCGACACTCGCCGGGCAGGCGCTGGCGGAGGAGACCCTCGTGGTCACCGCGAGCAGTAATGAAGATCCCACCGCCCCGGTCAAAGGGATCGTGGCGACGAAAACGCTTTCCGCGACGAAAACCGCCGCCGGGCTGGTGAAAACCCCGCAGTCGGTCTCGGTCATCACCCGCGATCAGATGGCGGCGCTGGACGTGACGTCGGTGTCACAGGCTCTGCGCTATAGCGCCGGGGTGTTCACCGAGTATCGCGGATCGTCCAACCGCAATGACGAAGTCTTCGTCCGCGGCTTCAGCTATGTACCGAAGTATCTCGACGGCCTGAGCTATGGCGCCACCGCGTCGTCGCAAACCGGCACAATGGATCCGTGGCTGCTGGAGCGCGTCGAGCTGGTACGCGGCCCGGCCTCGGTGCTGTTTGGCCAGGTCAACCCCGGCGGGCTTATCAGCATGACCAGCAAGCGTCCCACCAGCCAGCCGGTGCATCAAATCCAGTTCCGTACCGGCAACGACAATCTGGCGGAAGGCGCCTTTGATGTCGGCGGGCCGTTAAGCGACGACGGCCACCTGCTCTATCGCCTCAACGGTATCGCCCGCAGCCAGAACAGCCAGGTCGAGGATTATAAAGAGACGCGCATCGCCATTGCGCCGGCGCTGACGTGGTATCCCAACGATGCGACGCGCTTCACGTTGCTGACCAGCTATCAAAAAGATCCCGACGCCGGTTATCGCAACTTCCTGCCGCGCTACGGCACCGTCAACAGCGTCGATGGCAGCTATATTCCGCGCGACTTTAACGTCAGCGACCCCGGCTACAATCAATCCTGGCGCGAGCAGACTCTCATCGGTTATGAATTTGAGCATCAGCTCAACGACATGCTGACCCTACGGCAGAACGCGCGCTATGGGACGATAAAGCAGAAATATCGCTATCTGGTCTATTCCAACAGCGCAGCCAACAGCTCCGTGCTCTCACGTCGCGCCCAGCATGAGGAGCGTCAAACCGATGAGTTCGGTATCGATAACCAGCTTGAGGCGCAGTTCACGACCGGTCAGCTGGCGCACACCGTTCTCGGCGGCCTGGACTACAAAACCAGCAAGGATAAGCAGTACCTCGGTCGCGCCGGCGGTTCACAGTACGATCTCGACTGGCGTGCCCCGGTCTATGGTGTGAAGGTCGATGAAAGCACCTTCCGTACCGCCAGCGATGAACAGCAGAATCTCGATCAGGTTGGCCTCTACCTGCAGGATCAGCTGAGCCTGGAAAACTGGGAGCTGCTGCTTTCCGGCCGCTATGACTGGGCGGAAGTGCGTACCACCGACTTTACCGACAGCAGTCGCACCCAGAAAAACGACAGCAAGTTTACCTGGCGTACCGGTCTGCTGTACGCCTTTGACTTTGGCCTGTCGCCCTATATCAGCTACAGCACCTCCTTCGAACCCAACCTGCAAACCAATCGTGCGCCGGGCGTCGCTCCGTTCGATCCCAGCGAAGGGAAACAGGTGGAAGTGGGTGTGAAATATCAGCCTACGCCGACGGCGTTGATGACTCTGGCGATGTACGACCTGACCCAAAGCAACGTTGCGACCTGGAACAGCGCGGCGGGATGGTATGAGAACAGCGGTAAGGTCCGCTCGAAGGGGGTGGAAGCCGAAGCGCACGCCACCTTCTTTGACAACCTCAACCTGATTGCTTCATACACCTGGACCGACGCGGAAACCGTGAATACCACCGTCGCCGGCACCGAAGGGAAAACCCCGGCGCGCATTCCGACCCATATGGCCTCGGCGTTCACCAGCTACACCCTGCCCAATGGCGCGCTAAAAAGCCTGACCGCTGGGGTTGGCGTGCGTTATATCGGCACCAGCTACGGCGATGCGAAAAACACCTTCAAGGTACCGGCGGTGGATCTGTATGACGCGATGGTCAGCTATGAGTTAGGCGAATTGAGCTCGAGCCTGAAAGGGGCGAAAGCGCAGTTCAACATCAACAATATCGCCGACACTAAATATGTTGCCTCGTGCGCCGGCGATAGCGCCTGTTTCTATGGCGTGGGTCGTACGGTGACGATGACGGTAAACTACGCCTGGTAGAAGCCCAAAATGCGTCCGCCGGTCTTTCCGGCGGACGCGCCTCAGTGGGCGCGATTGTGATTCTCTTTGCGGTAGGCACCCGGCGGCTGATGAAAGGTGCGGGTGAAAATGCGGGTAAACGTCTGCTGTGAATCAAAGCCGTATTTCAGGCAGATATCATAAACCCGCTGATCGGTGTCGCGCAGGTCGCGCGCCGCCAGCCGCAGTTTACGTTCGCGGATATAGCGCCCCAGACTCTCCCCTTTGTACTGCAAAAAGAGTCGTTGCAGATGCCATTTCGAATAACCAGAGTGACGCGCAATATCATCAATACGCAGCGGCTGATGCAAATTGTCATCAATCCACCCGACGATAGTCTCAATCACCTGAGCGGAAATAGTCATAAGTCCTCTCCTCTTTAATCAAACCCGTATTTATCGCCACCAGGTAGTAAATGATTGCGTCTTATCGGCAACCCAAACCGGCTCGCCAAGCATCGGCGTTAACAACCGCCACGGTCTTTGCTGACTGGCCGCAGCCAGCCGCTTATAAGGATCGTCCCAGCTGTGTTTCGCCAGCACAAAGCGCCCCGCATGCCCCGGGAGCACCGCGCGCGTGCGGAGATCGTCGGCGGCCTGAGCCGTCTCGTCAGGCATCATATGAATGTATTTCCAGTCCTGGTCGTACTGGCCGTTCTCCATAATCGCCAGATCCACGGCGCCAAACTGTTCGCCGATGGCTTTAAAGTGCGGGCCGTAACCGCTATCGCCGCTGTAGTAAATCTTCTGCTGCGGGGTGACGAACATAAAGCTGGCCCACAGCGTTTGATTGCGCTTCAGCCCACGACCGGAGAAATGACGGGCCGGCAGCACATGCACGGTCAGTTCGTCGCTGACCTGCACCGCCTGATGCCAGTCCGCTTCGCTGATAATGGCGCTCTCCATGCCCCAGTAGCGCAGATGCGATCCCACGCCGAGCGGCGTCACCACGCGCTTGATTTTTGGCATCAGCGCTTTGATGGTGGCGTAATCCAGATGGTCGTAGTGATCGTGCGAAATAATCAGCAGGTCTATCTCCGGCATACGCTCCGCACGCCACGGATAGTCACCCGGGAAAGCTTTATTAATAAATGAGAACGGTGCGGCATAGTCGCTGAAGACCGGGTCAATCAGGATGCGTTTCCCCGCCAGCTGCACATACCAGGAGGAGTGGCCGAGCCACACCATCGTATCCTGCCCGATCGGCAGGCTGGCGAGATCGGTATTGACCAGCGGCAGCGGCTGCGCGGGACGGGCATTTTCGCGTTTAGTCACCAGAAACTCCCACCAGGCGGCCAGCATATTTTTCTGCCCGGTGAAGCCCGGCGTGGGGAGCTGATTATGAAACTGGCCATCGCGATAGTGTGGCGACTGTTCCACCAGACTGAGCTGCGCGCCCTGCGGCGCCCGGCCAAACCCGGCATTTAAGACAAACGGCAAAGCTGTTGCTGAGGCTAATAACATAATGGCGACCACGCTGAAAGTGACACGGTTCATAACCTGACCAGATGAAACTCCCTATTATGAGAGTTTAGTGATATAACTTGATTATGAGTGAGTAAGCACTCATTATTAAGACGAATATGAAAGTCGTCAAGACGATTTTCAATTTTTTAACATCCACCGTTGCAGTGCCATGACATGGCGTGGTTAGATCGGGGTTTGATTTCGCGTGAGGTAAAATGTAGTGGCTCGTCCTAAGAGTGAAGATAAAAAACAAGCGTTGCTGGAGGCCGCAACGGCCGCCTTTGCCCAGTCGGGTATCGCCGCCTCAACATCGGCCATTGCCCGTAGCGCCGGGGTTGCCGAGGGGACGCTGTTCCGCTATTTCGCCACCAAGGATGAGTTACTCAACGAACTGTACCTCTCGATCAAATCGGGGTTAGTTAAAGCGATGGTCTCCGGACTGACGCCAAACGAAAAACGGCCGAAAGAGAACGCCCGCAATATCTGGGACAGCTATATCGACTGGAGTATTCGCCACCCGATGGAGCACAAGGCGATTCGCCGGATGGCGCTCAGCGAACGCATCACCGATGAAACCCGAACCCGCGTGAGAGAGATGTTCCCCGAGCTCAACGAAATGTGTCAGCTATCGGTCAAGCCGGTCTTTCTCAGCGACGCCTACAGCGCCTTTGGCGACGCCCTGTTTCTTTCGCTGGCGGAAACCACTATCGAATTTGCCAGCCACGATCCGCAGCGCGCCCGCGAGCTGATCGCCCTCGGTTTTGAGACCATGTGGCAAGCGCTTCACGAGAACGACGCCTGATGGACCGCGCTTCGCTGCACGCCAGCGCCCACCGGATTGCGCTCAGCTATCCGTTTACCGAACACTGTTGGCCGTTCGGCCCGGAGTATGACGTGTTCAAAGTTGGCGGGCGCATTTTTATGCTCACCATGACCCTTCGCGGTCGGGCGCTGGTGAATCTGAAAGCCGATCCGCAAAAATCGCTGCTCAATCGGGAGATTTACCGCAGTATTGAGCCGGGATATCACATGAACAAAAAACACTGGATCACCGTCGTCCCCGGCGAGGATATCAGTGAGGATCTGCTGGCCGAACTTATCGATGATTCATGGAATCAGGTGGTGAATAAGCTGACAAAAAAAGAGCGGATTCGGCTCCGTCCGGAAGGATTTTCAGGCTAGCGCGATAAGTGTTATCGCATTTTTGTCTCTTATCATTTCCCCGCCTTCGCTGTACTCTTCTCCCACTAAACGCCCCGTAAGGGGCTGTAAACTCGAATTATCTTGAGCATAAACCGTGAGGAAGAGTTATGGATATCGTCTCCGTTGCCTTAAAGCGTCACTCCACAAAAGCCTTCGATGCCACAAAAAAACTGACGGCTGAAGAAGCGGAAAAGCTGAAAACATTGCTGCAATACAGCCCGTCGAGCACCAACTCCCAGCCGTGGCACTTTATCGTTGCCAGCACGGATGAAGGGAAAGCACGGGTGGCGAAAGCCGCCAGCGGCACCTATGTTTTCAACGAACGTAAAATTCTTGATGCTTCTCATGTCGTGGTTTTCTGTGCCAAAACCGCCATGGACGACGCCTGGCTGGAGCGCGTGGTGGACCAGGAAGAGGCCGACGGACGTTTCACTACTCCGGAAGCCAAAGCCGCTAACCACAAAGGCCGCGTTTTCTTTGCCGATATGCACCGTAAAGATCTGCATGACGACAACCACTGGATGGCGAAGCAGGTTTACCTCAACGTCGGCAACTTCCTGCTCGGCGTCGCGGCAATGGGGCTGGATGCCGTGCCGGTTGAAGGGTTCGACGCCGCGATTCTTGACGCCGAATTTGACCTGACCGCACAGGGCTTTACCAGCGTGGTTATCGTTCCGGTCGGCCACCACAGCGTGGAAGATTTCAACGCCACGCTGCCGAAATCACGCCTGCCGCAGGCGACCACCATCACCGAGATTTAATCTCCCCGCGCACGCCGCTCGCCGGCGTGCCAGATTCGTTCTGCATAGCGGCCAATCACCGCCAGCGAAACGGCGAGGATCAGGAAGAACAGCACCTTGTGCATCCCGTCCCAGAAAAACTCGAAAAAACGCGTATAGAGATTGATAGCCAGGAAGGTCAGGCCAAAACCGCGCAGCATTCCGTCATCCGTTTTCAGACTGATATAAATACAGACGCCCGCCGCGACGCCGAATAACAGCGCCCACGGCAGCTGCTGCAGCGGTGAAATGCTGTACCAGGCGTCGGGATCCCGATAGCCAAAAATCGACAGAATCCATAGCGCGATAAACAGATACGTCAGGCCCATGGCCTTACTGACGGTAAACAGCCGGCGCTGAAGCAGCCACTTTTGCAGCATAAAACAGAGCGCCAGCAGCACGCCACCGAACAGCACAAAACGCAGCGGATAGTTCATGCCCAGCCAGTAGGCCCCCCACCCCGCCAGGTAGCCGGTTTCCGCTCCGAACCAGTTGCCCAGCGCCAGCAGGAAGAACAGCCACACCAGCCCGGAACGGGCCGCCAGGCCGATAGCACCATAAATAGCGCAGCCGACCAGAAACAGTGGCGCAATATGGCCGCTGCCGTCATCCAGCCGCACGCCGAGTTGCCACAGCGCCAGCGCGGTAAACACCACGCCGACAAACAAAATCGCCTCACTGCTGTAGTGCCAGTGCGAGGCCTGCCGCTGGCGACGGAATCCCCAGAGGTAGCAAACCAGCGCCACCGCCGCAGGCAGCGCAATCCGCGCCAGCGCCGAGTCGCTGAACAGGCTCACCAGCCAGGCAATCAGTTCACTATCGGCGAACAGGCTGCCCAGCGCGATCAGCAGGCAGGCCAGCGCCGTCCAGAAGGCATAGCGGCTCAGTCGCTGCCAGTCAAAGGTGCTCACGCGCAAAGTGCCCGCCAGCCGCTGGCTTTCCGCGTGGCTCAACTCCCCCGCGGCCTGCCATTCATCCAGCGCCTGCTGAATCACCCGCTGTTGTTTCCTGGTTACGTTCATCTGCGTTCCCTGTCGCTATAAGAGAGAATCCTGTTTATCCAGCCATGCCAGCGCCTGCTCGCCGGCGTCGTCCATCGGCAGGTATACCAGCAGCCGGGAGCCATTACGCGGGGCGGAATACCAGTACATCTGCTGCAGACTAAAGCGTCCGAGCTGGGGATGATTGAAATTCTTCACCTGATTTTCCACGCCGCGGACGTCATAACGCTGATGCCACAGCGTTTCAAATTCGGCGGAGGCGGCAAAAAAGCGCGCCAGCTTATTTTCCCACAGCGGGTCGCCCCGGTGTTCGGCCATGGCCGCGCGGAAATAGGAGACAAACGTCGGCAGCACATCGCGATTTTCAATACGGCTGCGCCAGGTCTCGTGGGTGAGATAGAGATAAATACAGTTACGGTTTTCTGCGGGAAGCGCGGCAAAATCGACGCCCATCAGCCGACAAAAACTGTCGTTCCACGCCACGATATCGAAATTGGGTTTCTGGATGCTGGCCGGCTGCGGCATCAGGCTATCGAGCATCCGCCGGGTCCCCGGAGCGATCCCTTCACATACGTTGACCTGCGTGGTTTCCGGCGGCGTCAGACCGGCCAGCACGAACAGATGGCGCGTCTCCAGCGGACTGCACTGCAGCGCATTCGCGACGCCCACCAGTACCGATTCCGACGGATTAACCTCCCGCCCCTGTTCCAGCCAGGTATACCAGGTCACGCCGACATCGGCCAGCATCGCCACCTCTTCCCGGCGCAGCCCGGGCGTGCGCCGCCGCCCTACTCGCGGCAGGCCAAGACGCTGCGGATCAAGGCTTTCACGTCGGGAGCGCAGAAAGGCGCCCAGCTGCTTACGGCTATCGTCGGGCGCTATCGGCACCGTTTCACGTTGCGGCATTCCCGTCATATTGACTCCAGCATGGTAGTACCAATACCAGTATAGACAGGAACTGGTACCCGTTTAATTTATCGGTAATGCTACGGCCATCCGCTGAATGACGCAATGGAGAGATCCGATGAATTCGTCTGCTGTTTCACCCGGCCGCGCCGGTTTACTGCTTCTGTTGACCGGCCAGATGCTGCCGCTGATCGACACCTCAATTACCAACGTGGCGCTGGACTCCATTACCCATTCACTGGATGCCAGCGCCACCCAGCTGGAGCTGATCGTCGCGCTCTACGGCGTCTCTTTTGCGGTGTGCCTGGCGATGGGCAGCAAACTGGGCGATAACTACGGCCGCCGCCGTCTGTTTATGTGGGGGGTCGCGCTTTTTGGCCTCGCCTCTTTGCTGTGCGGCATGGCCAACTCCATCGGCGGGCTGCTGGCGGCCCGCACGCTGCAAGGCGCGGGCGCGGCGCTGATTGTGCCGCAAATCCTCACCACCCTGCATGTGACGTTGAAAGGCAGCGCCCATGCGCGCGCGATCAGTCTGTATGGCGGGATTGGTGGGATTGCTTTTATCGTCGGGCAGATGGGCGGCGGCTGGCTGGTCTCGGCGGATATCGCCGGCCTGGGCTGGCGCAACGCGTTCTTTATCAATGTCCCGATCTGCCTGCTGGTGCTGGCGTTTAGCCCCCGCTATGTCCCGGAAACCCGCCGCGAAGCCCATTCGGCTATCGACTGGCAGGGCACCTTCAGCCTGGCGCTGATCCTCTGCTGTCTGCTGTTTCCGATGGCGCTGGGGCCGGAACTTCACTGGCCGTGGACGCTCCAGCTTTTGCTGGTGGCCGTGCTGCCGCTGCTGATCTGGATGCGGGCCAGCGCGTTGCGTAAGCAGCAGCGCGGCGAACAGCCGCTGCTGCCGCCCCGTCTGCTGAAACTCACCAGCATTCGCTTTGGCATGGCTATCGCCCTGCTGTTCTTCAGCGCCTGGTCCGGCTTTATGTTCTGCATGGCGCTGACCATGCAGGCCGGTCTCGGCATGGCGCCATGGCAGTCAGGCAACAGCTTTATCGCCCTCGGCGTGGCCTATTTCCTCTCTGCGCTGTACGCGCCGAAGCTGATTGCCCGCTTCAGCATGGGACGTATTCTGCTGATTGGGCTGGTAGTGCAGATAGCCGGTCTGCTGCTGCTGATGGCGACCTTCGGTCACTTCGGCGCTCACACCTCGTCGCTGGCGATGGTGCCCTCTACCGCGCTTATCGGCTACGGCCAGGCGCTGATCGTTAACAGTTTTTATCGCATTGGCATGCGCGATATCAGCGCCAGCGATGCCGGTGCCGGGAGCGCCATTCTCAGCACCCTGCAGCAGGCGACGCTGGGATTAGGTCCGGCAATTCTCGGCTCGCTGTTTTTAACCCTCGCTCAACGCGGCGGCGGCACCTATCCGCAGGCGCTGATCGATTTCCTGGCCGTGGAGGTGGCAATGATGCTGCTCTTAGGCGCGATGGCCCTGCGGCTGCGCCATCATCTCAATATTCGTCCGGTGGCTACCGCCTCATAATCCATCATTGCATGACGCCTGATTTGCATAATATACATCCAGCGGTCATCATTACCGCTGGATGTACAGGAGACGTTATGCAGGAATTAATCTCACAAATTGCCGCCTTAGGCATCGAAATTACCCCCACCACTTCACTCATTATTATCTTCGGCATTATTTTACTGACCGCCATTGTCGTTCATTTTATTTTGCATAAAGGCGTGCTGCGCGCCTTCGAAAAGCGCGCGCAGGCCAGCAGCCATTTGTGGCTGCAAATCATCACCCAGAACAAACTGTTTCACCGGCTGGCCTTTACCCTGCAAGGGATTATCGTCAATGTGCAGGCGGTGCTGTGGCTGCAAAAAGGCAGTGAAGCCGCCAATATATTGACCACCTGCGCCCAGCTGTGGGTCATGATCTATGCCCTGCTGTCTTTCTTTTCACTGCTCGATGTGGTCTTCAATTTATCGCAGAAATTCGCCACCGCATCCCAGCTGCCGCTGAAGGGGATATTCCAGGGCATTAAGCTGGTCAGCGCGATTATTATCGGCATCCTGGTGATCTCATTACTGATTGGCCAGTCGCCGGCAATATTGATCAGCGGCCTCGGCGCCATGGCCGCGGTACTGATGCTGGTATTTAAAGACCCGATCCTGGGTCTGGTTGCCGGCATTCAGCTTTCCGCCAACGACATGCTGAAGCTCGGTGACTGGCTGGAAATGCCGAAATACGGCGCCGACGGCGCGGTCATTGATATTGGCCTCACCACGGTGAAAGTCCGTAACTGGGACAATACCATCACCACGATTCCTACCTGGTCGCTGGTCTCCGACTCCTTTAAAAACTGGAGCGGGATGTCCGCCTCCGGCGGGCGCCGCATTAAGCGCAGCCTGAATATTGATACCACCAGTATCCATTTTCTCGATGAGCGGGAGCAGCAGCGCTTAATTCAGGCCCGGCTGCTTAAGCCCTATATGGACTCGCGTCATCAGGAGATCAGCGAGTGGAACCAGCAAAACGCCGCCGACCATTCGGTGCTGAACTTGCGCAAGATGACCAATATCGGCACCTTCCGCGCCTATTTACAGGAGTATCTGCGCAACCACCCGCGGCTGCGCAAAGATATGACGATGATGGTGCGCCAGCTGGCGCCGGACGCCAACGGCCTGCCGATTGAGATCTACTGCTTCACCAGCACCGTGGTATGGGCAGAATATGAAAGTATCCAGGCGGATATTTTTGACCACATTTTCGCCGTGGTGGACGAATTCGGGCTGCGTATCCACCAGTCACCGACCGGCAACGATATACGTTCGCTGGCGGCGGCAAATCACGGGTAAGGGTAAGGCTCAGGCACTGGCGCGGGCAATGATGCGCCAGTCCATCATCACCCGTTCGGCGGTGGCCTCCGGGTTGTCGATTTTCTTCAGCAGCAGGGTCACCGCCGTACGGCCAATGTCGCGCGACGGCTGTTCCACGGTGGTCAGCTGCGGCGAGACCATCTCCGCCAGCTCCGTACCATCAAATCCCATGACCGCAATATCGTCCGGCACCCGCAGTCCGGCCTGGGCGATCGCCCGCAGGGCGCCCGCCGCCAGCGAGTCGGCGACGGCAAATACCGCATCCGGCCGCTCTCTGGAGGCCAGCAGCGTTTCCATTGCCGCTTTACCGGCGGCGGCGCTGAGGTCGCTGGCATAAGCCACCTGCTGCCAGGCCAGTTCACGCACATGCAGTACGTCTTTATAGCCGCGCTCGCGCAGGCGGGCATAGCGATAGCTCAGATCGTGGTTAATCAGGGCAATGCGCCGATGACCGCTCTCCGCCAGCCGCGATACCGCCCCCTGCGCCGCATCGATGTCGTTAATGCCGACGCAGGAGATACTGCCGGCATCGGCATACTCGGCGCACTGTACCCACGGCGCATCACCGATCATCGTCGTCAGTTCCGGCAGACTGGAGAGCGCGTTCATCGTAATAATCCCGTCGACCACTTTCCCCGACAGCAGCCTCAGCCCGGAAGTCGAGCGCGCCAGATCGGACCCGGAATTACACAGTAAAATACGGTAGCCGTGCTTCTCCGCCTCCTCTTCAATGCCCTTCACCACTTCCGCACAAAACGGGTTCGCAATATTCGACACCATCACCAGAATCATATAGCTCCGTGCCGTCCGCAGCTGGCGGGCCAGCAGGTTAGGCTGATAGTTGCTCTCTTTAATCGCCTGCAGCACGCGTTCGCGGTTCTTCGGTTTAACGGTATCGCTGTTATTCAGCACCCGCGATACGGTTGCCACTGAGACACCCGCCAGACGGGCGATTTTCTGAATTGACATAAAGGCGGCACTTCCTGGGATAAGGGGAATAATGCGCAGGCTACCATAAACGGGCCGTCGGTGTGCAGCGGGGCGCGCGCCAGCCCGCTGATGCCCCTACGCATCGTGATGGAAAACTATTAATTATCAGGGCTATTATCCTTGCGCGTTAAGCGCGATGATTTTTCAGGTAACATAAACACCGCGCTCGGGCGCCGATAATTATAAAAGCTTACTATCAATACGTTAGGGATGATGTCATCAATGAAAATTCAAGTCGCACTGCTTGTCCTCGGCGGTTCTCTCGCCGCCCTCACCGGCTGCACCGCCTCAAAATCATCGCCGGAGCGCCATGCGTACTATTTTGTCGCCCATCGTTCTGATTTTGTCGGCGGTAATTTTGCCGTTAACCGGCAGGAAAATTACCGCTTAAATCTGCCGACCTTCACCGAGATCTATCACCGCGGCAAACAGGACCGAACCGCCGGCGTCAGCGAAAGCGATGCCCGACGCAATGCCGATGCCATTAAGCAGCAGGTTATGAAGGGTACCCGGTCACAACACACCTTCACCGGCAATGCCAGCGATAGCTGGAATAATGACATGGAGAATAAAGACGCGGTGCTGTTCGGCAACGAACTTTCCGCCGCCTATCTGGACGGGTATCTCGGCGTAAAATAAGTCATTGCGCGCCACCGGAGTGGCGCACAACCTGCCGGCTATCGCCTGACGCTGACCCAGCGCTGCTGCCGATGGCTTTGCAAAATCGCGTCAACGATATACATCACATCCGCCCCTTCATAAAATGAGGCGAAACGCCGTTCGTCGGCTGCCGGCATCGTCCCGGCGCGTACCGCCTGATAGAAGCTCAACATCATATTCTTGAAGGCGTCCGGCCACCCCTCATTATGCCCGCCGGGGAAGTGGGCGCTGGCGGCGATGTCCGCCTGCATCAGACTCGGGTCATCGCTGAGCAGCTGATTTGGCTGCGCGCGCTGGCCAATCCACAGCCGCTGCGGAAGCTCCTGATCCCACGCCAGCGAACAGCGGCTGCCGTTAATTTCAACCGCCAGGCGGTTCTTTCTTCCGGCGCTGACCTGAGAAACGGTAAAACAGCCTTTGCTGCCGTCATCAAAGCGAAACAGCACGGACCCCATATCTTCCGTATCTACCTCGCGCACCTCAAAACGCGGAGATTCCCCCGTCTGGCTGAAGGTGGACTCGCCGGAAACGGCCGCGTGGCGCGTCGGCCAGACGATAGAAAGATCCGCCATCACCTCGGTGATGCGCCTGCCGGTCATAAACTGCACCGTGTCGCACCAGTGGGAGCCGATATCCGCCACCGCCCGCGAAGCGCCGCCCAGCGCCGACTCCACCCGCCAGTTATAGTCACTTTGCTGCACCATCCAGTCCTGCAAATAGCTGCCGTGCGCCGAAAAAAGCCGTCCGACCTGCCCGGCGCGCATCATGCTGGCGGCCTGCTGGACCATCGCGAACTGGCGATAGACGAAGCTTACGCCGTGCACCACCCCCGCCTTCTCCGCCAGCGTGACCAGTTCACGCGCCTCATCCGGAAGCATGCACAGCGGTTTTTCCGAGAACAGATGCAGCCCGGCGTGCAACGCCTGGCGGTTAATCTTCGCGTGCAGGTGGTTCGGCGTGCAGTTATGTACCACCTGTAAACCGGGATGTGCCAGGAGTTCCTCAACCTGACCATAAGCATGAGCCACATTCAGCTGCCGCGCTTTTTGCTGCGCCTGCGCCAGATTGCTGTCGCACAGCGCCACCACCTCGATGTCCCCGACCCGGCGCAGCGCTTCAATATGCGCCGGACCAATAAATCCAGTCCCAACAATGCCAACCTGAATCATGCTTGCCCCTCGCGACCGCTGGCGAAATCATCAAACGCCCGTTCGGAGACGGGAATAATATGGCGGCGGATAAATTCGCTGCCTTCGCGCGCGCCGGCCTCCGCCTCCTTCAGGCAGCACTCCCACTCCAGCACCGCCCAGCCGTCAAAGTCGTACTCGGTCAGCTTGCTGAAAATGCTCTTGAAATCAATTTGCCCATCCCCGGGCGAGCGAAAGCGCCCCGCCCGCTGCAGCCAGTTCTGATAGCCGCCGTACACGCCGCTGCGGCCGTCGCGACGAAACTCGGCATCTTTGACATGAAAGGCTTTGATCCGCGAATGGTAGATATCGATATACGCCAGGTAGTCCATCTGCTGGAGGTGCAAATGGCTGGGATCGTAGAGCATATTGCAGCGCGGATGGTTATCTACCCGCTGCAGGAAACGTTCAAAAGTCACGCCATCGTGCAGGTCCTCACCCGGATGAATTTCATAGCAAAGATCGATCCCCTGCTCATCGTATAGATCGAGGAGCGGACGCCAGCGCCGCGCCAGTTCATCAAACGCCTCATCAATTCGTGACGGATTATGCGGCGGCCAGGGATAAAACAGAGGCCACGCCAGCGATCCGGAAAATGTCGCATGGGCCTGCAGGCCTAAGCGCGCCGAAGCCACCGCCGCCTGACGTACTTTTTCCACCGCCCACTGCTGGCGTGCCGGCGGATTTCCGCGTAGCGCGGCGGGGGCAAAGGCGTCGAACGCCGCGTCATAGGCCGGATGAACCGCCACCAGCTGCCCTTCCAGATGGGTTGAGAGCTCGCTGATGGTCAGACCATGTTCCGCCAGTCGCCCGCGAATCTCATCGCAGTAGGTCTGGCTCATCGCCGCCCGTTCAACATCAAAAATAGCCGGATGATTACACGGGATCTGTAGCGCCTGATAGCCCAGTCCGGCGGCCCAGGCGGCGATCCCGTCCAGGGTGTTAAACGGCGCCTGCGCGCCGATAAACTGCGCCAGAAAAATCCCCGGTCCCTTCATCGTTTTCATACCCCCTCCTGATAGTTAATACTGCTCTTTCTCGCGATACTGGAAAGAGAAAAGGAAAATCAGCGCGATAACCGCCGCGGCCACCGCCGGGATCCACCAGAAGGTGACCCACGCCTGCGGTACGGTCTGCCCGGCCACCAGCTGGTTATACAGCGCGCCGGAAATTTGCGATCCCAATAGCATCCCGATGCCGTAGGTAAACATGACGATCATGCTTTGCGCCTGGCCTTTGACCTTCTCTCCCGCCACGCGGTCGGTATAGATAAAGCCGACGACAAAAAAGAAGTCGTAGCACACGCCGTGCAGCAGGATGCCGAGATAGAGCAGGAAGCGCCCCTCTTCGCTCACTCCAAGGGCAAAGAAGGCATAGCGCACAAACCACGCCACCATCCCGACCAGCAGCATGTACTTGACCCCGAGACGGCGAAACAGCAGCGGGATCACCAGCATAAACGCGATTTCCGACATCTGCCCAAATGACATCGCGGTGCTGACATCCGCCACGCCGGCATCCGCCAGCCAGGAGGCGGTGTAGGCATAGTAGGTCCCCAGCGGAATCGAGATCAGCGTGGCGCAGAGTGAGAAAATAAAGAAATGGCGCGTCTTGAGCAGCGCAAACGCATCGGCGCAGAGCAGGTCGCGAAACTTCAGCGGAATGCCTTTCGCCGCTGCCGGCGTATGCGGCAAAGTCAGGCTGTAGAGGGCCAGTAAGACCGAACACAGCGCCGCCAGATTAAAGATAGCCGTGGTATCGGAAATTCCGCTCACGCCAATACAAATCCCGGCAATAATCCAGCCGATGGTGCCAAAGACGCGCACCACCGGGAAGGTTTTATCAACATTATTCAGGCTGTGGAAAGCGATATTGTTGGTCAGCGCCAGCGTCGGCATATAGCACAACGTATAGCCAAACAGCAGGCCGATAAGCAGCGCGCCATTGTGCGCGACCAGCGCCTGGGGGACGAACCACAGGATCGCGGCTCCCGCCAGGTGCATCACCGCCATCACTTTCTGCGAAGCAAAGAAGCGATCGACCAGCATCCCCAGCACAAACGGCGACAAAATCGAGGCAATAGGCCCGGCAGAGAACGCATCGCCAATCAGCAGCGCCATATCGTAGCGCGTCATCACCAGCCCCAGGGTCACCGACCAGCTTCCCCAGATAAAAAACTGCATAAACATCATTAACGCCAGGCGCGGCACCAGAAACCGGTGCTGCACGCCAACGCTTTCACGTCCTTCCGTCGTTGATACCATTTTGTCCTCCCTCAAAAAGTAATCGATTACAAAACGTCACGAAATAAAAAGTAATCGATTACAAAAAGAAGATCCTGCGCTAATTACGCTAAGCGCGAAGACGATCACAATAAAAGGCAGAACGCCCCGGCGAAGGCCGGGGCAAGGAGGCATTACGCCGGACGGCGCAGCAGCTTAAAGACGATAAACAGGAACAGGATCCATACCGGCAGCAGAATGGCCGACAGGCGCATCCCGTCGATGGTGCACATCAGCACCAGAATCAGCGCAAGGAAGGCAATACAGAGGTAGTTGCCGCCCGGTGCCAGCAGCGCTTTGAACTTCGGCTCCCGCCCTTTTCGACGCTGGGCCGCGCGGAACTTCAGGTGCGCCATGCAGATCATGATCCAGTTCAGCAGCAGCGTTGCCACTACCAGCGCCATCAGCAGACCCAGCGCTTTCTGCGGCAGCAGATAGTTCAGCAGCACCACCAGCGAGGTAATCACCCCGGAGAGGATCAGCGAATTGACCGGCACGCCGCGTTTGCTGACGCGGGCCAGAAACTTCGGCGCATTGCCCTGTACCGACAGACCGAACAGCATGCGGCTGTTGGAGTAAACGCCGCTGTTGTAGACCGACAGCGATGCCACCAGAATGACGAAGTTAAGTGCAGAAGCTACCACGTTACTGTCAAGATTATGAAAAATCATCACAAACGGGCTGCTGTCGGACTTGATTTCCACCCACGGATAGAGCGCCAGCAGCACCACCAGCGAACCGATATAAAACAGCAGAATACGGTACACCACCTGGTTTACCGCCTTCGGAATGCTCTTTTCCGGATTTTGCGCTTCGGCGGCGGTAATACCAATCAGCTCCAGGCCGCCGAAAGAGAACATAATCACCGCCAGAGACATCACCAGGCCATGCCAGCCGGTGGCGAAGAAACCGCCGTGGCGCCACAGGTTGTCAAATCCGGCTTTGCTGCCGCCGTGGCCGCCAAACAACATCCACAGGCCAAAGCCAATCATGCCGATAATCGCCAGCACTTTAATTAAGGCAAACCAGAATTCCGCCTCGCCATACAGGCGAACGTTAACGAGGTTAACGGCATTGATGATGACAAAGAAGGCCGCCGCCCAGACCCAGGTCGGCACATCCGGAAGCCAGTACTGCATATAGATGCCGGCGGCGGTGAGCTCAGCCATCCCCACCAGCACAAACATCACCCAGTAGTTCCAGCCGGAGAGAAAACCGGCAAACGGGCCCCAGTATTTATACGCGAAGTGGGCAAAGGAGCCGGATACGGGCTCTTCGACCACCATTTCGCCAAGCTGGCGCATGATCAGAAAAGCGACGATCCCGGCGACGGCATAGCCGATCAGGACGGCCGGCCCGGCCATCTGAATCGCCGGTCCGATACCGAGAAACAGGCCGGTACCGATAGCGCCGCCGAGGGCAATGAGCTGAATATGTCGGTTCTGTAAACCGCGATGAAGCGTCGGGCCGCTCTCCGCTGTGGCATCTGACTGCGTTGACGCGTCTTTCACGTCTTTCCCCTGTGAGTTTTTATGAAGGGGCACCTTTTAACACTTCTGCTCGCCCGACTTCAAGTTGCAGATGCGTTGATTGCGCGGCAAGGGATGGTGACGAACGGCGGAAAAGGGATACACAGAAGGGGCGAGCGGCGTTGTCCCGCCCCGAATTTTACGATCAGAAATCGTAGCTCATCGATACTTTAACGGTACGTGGCTGGCCCTGGAACAGATAGGTGCCGGTATCATCAATACCTGACCAGTAGTTCTCATTGGTCACATTATCCACCCCGGCACGCAGGACCATCTGGTTTTGATTCTGGTTCAGCGCCAGACGGTAGCGTACGCCCAAATCGAGGGTCGTATAGCTGTCGAGTTTTTTGCTGTTCGCCGCGTCGGCATACTGTGAACCGGTGTGGTTCACCCGTGCGGTGGCCGTCAGCCCGTCAACCGGCTTGATGTCATACTCCGCGCCTAACACCGCGTAGAAGCGAGAAACGCCGATGGCATCTTTACCATCGTTGATCCCCTTCGCCGTTTTGGTTTGCTCCGGATCCAGCCACTGAACGCTGCCGTTCAGGCGCAGGCCCAGCGTCGGTTCGCCGAAGATGTTCAGTTCGACGCCGCGGTTACGCTGCTCGCCATCCAGCCCGTAGTAGCCGTTAGCATCGGAGATAGCGTTAGGCTTTTTAATTTCAAACAGCGCCAGCGATCCCCCCAGGGTGCCATAATCAATTTTCACCCCAACCTCATCCTGTTTCGAATGAGCGATCCCGGTGCTCTGCCCGGCATTTGTCGCGGTATTTGGCGCCACGCTCCCCGGCTGCAGCGCCTCGGTGTGGTTGGCGTACAGCGACAGCGTCTCCCACGGCTTGTAGACCAGACCCACCGTCGGCGTCCAGCGGCTCTGGGTATAGCGGGAAGACGTATCTTCCAGACCGGTTTTGTTGCTGTAGTTACGCACCACCACTTTCTGATGACGCGCGGCGGCGGTGAGCAGCAGGCTGTTATCAAAGAAGCCTAGCGTGTCGCTCAGCAGCCAGCCCTGGGTACGGCTGCGTGACGTGGTGAGCGGGTCGAAGTAGTTGCCGCCAAAATAGGCGTTATCCGGCATCGCCACATCATGGTTGTCATAGATATTGGTGGTCGGGTTTTTCGCCGACATACGCCAGGCGGTGGCATCGGTTCTGACCTGAGCGGCATAGCCGACGTTGACCTGATGAGAGATAACCCCGGTGTTGAAATTACCCCGTACACCGCCCATTCCGCTGATCGAGTCGATGATGCGGTTGGTATCCAGACGCCCGACGGTAGCATCGCCGTTGTCGTTAACCAGCTTCGGCGCGCTATAGGTGCCGGTTTCATGCGAGTGCTGGCCGCCGAGGGCGCTGTACAACGTCCAGCTGTTGGTCAGGTCATACTCGGCTTTGGCCATACCGAATTCGCTTTCTATATCGCTATAGCCCCACTTCTGGCTGTAGTTTTTGCTGTTATCCGGCAGCGCAGGAACAAAATCGACGCCGCTGATATTGATCCCCATCGTTCCGCCATGGAACGTCTTTTTCTGATAGCCGAAATCAAGAGAGGAGCGCAAACGGTCGCCGCGATAATCCAGCCCCAGTGACCCCAGCGTCGTGCGGCGCCGGTCATTATCAACCGCGCCCTCACCTTCGCGGTGAACCAGGTTCACCCGGGCGCCAAACTGATTATCTTCGCCAAAGCGACGGCCAAGGTCGAGGCTGCCGCCGACCTGAGAATCAGCGGTATAGTCCACGCCAACGCGGGTGGTCGGTACATCATCCGCACGTTTCGGTTCGAGGTTGATCATCCCGCCGACGCCGCTGCTGGCGACGCCATTGAGCAGACCGTTAGCCCCTTTGAAGACTTCAACGCGCTCCAGCATCTGGGTATCCATCACCTGACGCGGCACCACGCCCGCCAGGCCGCCCATGGTCATATCATCGCCATCCAGCTTAAACCCGCGAATGCGATAGGTTTCGGCAAAGTTACCGTAGCCCTGCACCGCCTGTACGCCGGCGTCATTACCGATCACCTCGGCGATAGTTTGCGCCTGCTGGTCCTGAATCAGTTTCGAGGTATAGCCGATAACGTTAAACGGCACATCCATCGCCTTTTGTTCGCCAAGCATACCGATACGGCCGCCGTGGGCAATTTGTCCGTCAAGGAAGGCCGGTACCACCAGGTCGCCGCCGGCTTTAAAATCGCTGCCTTCGGTCGCCTGAACGAGCATAACCTCTTCGTTTTTGTTGCTATTCGCGGTGTTGTCTGCAGCTACAGCGCTCTGGGTAATGGCGCCAATGGTTAACGCCAGCAGCGTTTTGCGCAGCGGGAATGGGGAAGACGTGATGTGCATAATGAGTCCGTGATGAAGATAAATGGAACAAATGGCCCGCTGCCGGGCCAGAATTTTTTATTGCGCGTTCAGGTCGATGCGGACAACGCTGTCCGGACCTTTGGTGGAGTGATCTTTGTTGAACGGTTGTTTAGCGGTCACAAACAGCGTCTGCCCCTCGGCATCAAGCAACAGGCTGTTTGGATTCACGGGGATATCCCACTGTTTTTTCAGCGCATAGGTAGTGCCATCGAGGCTGATAACCTTGCCGGACTCGCGCTGGGAGATATAAATCTCATTGCGTTTCGGGTTGAACAGCACCGCCAGCGAGTCGCCCAGGTCGAGCTGCTTAATCACCTTGCCGCTGTGAATATCCAGCACCAGAGTGGTTTTCGCTTTTGAGTTATCGGTGACGAACAGGCGGCCGGTCTCGCTGTCTTCGGCGATATTCAGCAGCAGCGCCGGCTTGTCGCCCAGCGGCTTCCAGCGCTGTTCAATGCGGTTATTGCGCGGGTTGATTACGAGGATTTCCCCGCCGCCGTTGGCTGCATACAGACGTCCGGTTTGCGCGGAATAGTGCAGGCCGGTCATCCATTTGCCGGTATTTTTAATCCGCGCTTTCAGCTTCAGCGTATTGGCATCAACCACCCAGATTTGCGCCGGATCGGCAACGGCACCCACGTAGAGGGTATTATTCAGCAGCAGGATCTGGCGCGCGCCGTACGGCAGCCCCTTCTCGTTGCGCTCGCTAAACAGCAGGCGCTTTTTGACTTTGCCGGTGGCGGTGTCAATGGCGCTGATGCCGCCGTCAAGCGAGTTGGTGACGAACAGCGTTTTGCCATCCGGCGTTATCTGGACGGCAAAGTTTTTCAGGTCGGTGTAGCTCAGGCCGATGGTCTTCAGCGTTTTCGGGTCGAGCTTATAGACCGCCCCGCCCTGCACGTCTTTAAAACCTTCGGCGCTGGCCACGTACAGCGCATCGCCCCGTGGGCTGAGCGCCATTTCGTACAGCCCCTCGGCCAGTTGACGTTTGAGCGGCTGTATGACGGTCACGGCGTTTTTCTCGGCGACCGGCGGGGTTACCTTAGTGGAAGGGGGTGTGGCGCAGCCGCTTAAGACGGCAGAAATGACCAGAGCTAATACCGGAATGGTGTATTTCATCATTGAAATCCTTAACAAAATCAATAAACCGGTGGTAGCTCTGCGCCGATATTATGTTGTTCCGGCATAGCAAGACTGAACCCCACCCTACGCCTTCGCTGTTTCCTTGTGAGCGGCTCACTGGCGCAGGTTAGTCCATTCTTAGCCTGCAAACAAAAAGAAGAATGAGAACTATACTCATTATCTTATAGCGTGCAAGCCTAATCACAACCGACCCGCGCAAAAGCGATAATCTGCTGAAAACAAGGCGTTCTTATGGGGGGGAGCGGCTCTCACGAGCGGGAGAAAACGACAGACCCCGCGCGCTGACCGTACGGGGTAAGGGAAAATACGGGCCACATCCGACAAATCGCACGGCCCGATATACGATCGCTTCAGCACTATAGCGGCCGATGGCGCCGGACTAATAGCGTACCATCACCGATTTGAGTTCGGTGTAATCATCGATAAAGGCGCTGCCGAACTCGCGGCCAATCCCCGACCCTTTCATGCCGCCAAACGGCACCGCCGGATCGAGAAAGGTGTGCATATTCACCCAGACAATTCCGGCGTTAATCGCGTCGGAATAGCGCAGCGCCTTGCGGATGTTCTCCGACCAGACGCTGGCGGCCAGGCCAAACGGCGAAGCGTTAATCCGGGACAGCGCCTCCTCTTCGCTTTGGTAGCCGATAAAACTGCACACCGGACCGAAAGTCTCTTCCTGCATCAGCGTGCTGTTTTCGCTCCGGACCTTCACCGCCGTCGGTAAGACAAAATAGCCGTCGCCGGGCAGCGCTTCGCCGCCGCAGACAATGGTGTCGCCCTCTTCCCGCGCTTTTTCAATCAGCTGCAGCACCTTCTCAAACTGCACCCGATTAGCCAGCGGCCCCATCAGCGTCTGTTCATCCAGCGGTGAGCCGGGACGCAGCGCAGACAGGCGCTGCTTCAGTATTTCCAGCACCGCATCCAGCTTGCCCTGCGGCAGATAAAACCGCTCGGCGGCAGCGCAGATTTGCCCCTGGTTCAGATAACCTGCTTCGATAATGCCGTCCGCCATCGCCTCGGGGGTGAGATCGTCGAGAAACAGCGCGGCGTTTTTGCCCCCCAGTTCGAGGGTGACGCGTTTTCCGGCGCCGATCGCCGCATGCTGAACTTTCTCGCCGGTCGCCACCGAACCGGTGAAGCTGACCTTGGCGCAGGCCGGGTGGGCGATCAAGCGCTGGGCGATTTCACCGCCCGCGCCGTTCACCACGTTAATCACCCCGTCCGGGATCCCCGCCTCTTTCGCCAGCTCCGCAACCCGCAGCAGCGTCAGCGGCGTATACTCGCTCGGCTTCATCACGATGGTGCAGCCGCACACCAGCGCCGCCGCCAGCTTCCAGATAGCGATCATTATCGAAAAGTTCCACGGCACGATCCCTACCACTACGCCAACCGGCTGACGACGAGTAAAGGCCGTGTACTGCTCTCCCGCCATGGACGGGAGCGAGACATCCAGCGTTTCGCCGGTGACCTTGCCTGCCCAGCCGGCAAAGTAGCGCAGGAACGCCACCAACTGATCCAGCTCAAGCATTCGCGCCAGGCCGATGGTTTTACCGGAGCACAGGCTCTCCAGCTGCGCCAGCTCCTCACGATGGCTGGCCAGCAGATCGGCCAGCCTGAGCAGCAGCGTGCCGCGCTGCAGGGTCGGCATCGCACGCCAGGAGGCAAAGGCCTGGCTGGCGCTGGCCATCGCCCGATCCGCCTGCCCGACATCCGCCGACGTTACCCCGGCAATCGCTTTGCCAGTGGCGGGGTTTATCACCGCCAGCGTCGGTCCGTTGCCGGGCAAAGCCTCTCCGGCAATAAACTGCCCGTGCGGTTGGCGTAAAAAAGCTGCTACTTCAGCAAGTAAGGTCACGTCGCTCATCGGTGGCATCCGTTTTTTCAGGAAATGTTCCTCATCACATCACGCCAGAAACAGACTGCCTATCGTTCTAAAGAACGTCATTCTTTCGGACGATATTCAGCGCCCCGCCGCCATGCTGTGATGGAGGTCTTAGCCAGGCGAGACAGACAGGGTAACGCTATGAATATCAAAATCGATGCGCTGAACTACTACGGCGCCACCAAAAAATATCAGCTGCATTTTCCGGCGCTGCAGGATGATATTGACGCCGACGTGGTGATCATCGGCGGCGGCTTTTCCGGTATCAATACTGCGCTGGAGCTGGCAGAACAGGGCATCACCAACGTGGTCGTACTCGAAGCCCGTCATTTAGGCTACGGCGGCACCGGCCGCAACGGCGGCCAGGTCATGGCCGGTATTGGTCACGACATCGAAGCGGTGAAAAAACATGTGGGTAAAGAGGGGCTGGAGACGCTGTTTAAAATCTCGAACCTTGGTGCAGGAATCATTCGCGAACGGATTAAGAAATACAATATCGATGCCGACTTTGTTCCGGGTTACGGCTATCTGGCCTATAACCAGCGTCAGCTGAAGACCCTGCGCCAGTGGGAAAAAGAGTTTAAGGCCGCCACTCCGGATGAGGATATCGCGCTCTATACCGGCAGCGATGTGCAGCAAATTGTGGGCTCCGACGTCTACTGCGGCGCGCTCAAGCATATGGGCGGCGGGCAGATCCACTCCCTGAATATGCTGCTGGGCTCGGCAAAAGCGGCGCATTCATTAGGGGTGAAAATTTTCGAATCCTCTCCGGTCGTAGAGGTGAATTACGGCAAAGAGGTGCGGGTTCGCACGGCGATGGGCAGCGTGAAGGCGGCTAAACTGCTGTGGGCCTGCGACAGCTTCCTCAATAATCTGGAGCCGGAAATCTATAACAAGACGCTGGTGACCTACTCTTATCAGGTCTCAACGGAGCCCCTTTCCGATGAACTGATCGAACGCATCAGCCCGCTGCGCGGCGCCTTCAGCGACATTCGCCCGGTCATCAACTACTACCGAATTACGCGGGAAAACCGCCTGCTGTTCGGCAGCGCCACGCGCTACCTTGAATATACGCCGAACGATTTTGCCGCCTGGAATCGTACGCTGCTGGCGGAAGTGTTCCCCTATCTTAAGGATGTCAAAATCGACTTCGCCTGGGGCGGCCCGATGGCCTGTAGCGCGAACCTGTTCCCGCAAATTGGCACCCTGCGCGAGCACAATAACGTTTTCTACGTTCAGGGTTATTCCGGGTTTGGCGTCACCCCCTCGCATATCGTGTGCAAAATTCTCGCCGAAGGAATTAACGGCGGCTCAGATCGTTACCGCCTGATGAGCAGTATTCCTCACGCCACAATCCACGGTCGTGACAGCCTGCGTCTGCTGCTGGTCACCGCCGGAAAACTCATGCATCAAACCGCCGGTTACTGGAAAGGCCGGAGTTAACCAGGAGAACATCATGCAAGCATTTAAACTCGATCAACCGGTTCCTGAACTGCAGCCTATCGGCAGCGTCAGCCTGCTGGGCGCAACGCCAACCGAAGGCGATCCGCAGGTGGCGGGCGCTATGGTTTACGGCGAACCACAGGACGCCTTTACCTGCGGTCTGTTTTCGTCCACTCAGGGGAGTTTCACCATGACCTATCCGTTTACCGAACACGCCACCGTGCTGGAAGGCGAAGTTGAGCTGACCGTCTCTGGCGGCAAGCCGCAGCGCTTCGCCCCGGGCGACAGCTGGTTCGTGAAGCAGGGCACCGAAGTGGAGTGGAAAATCCTCACCCCGCGCTTCGTCAAACACTACCTGGCGAACGTCGAAAGCCGCTAACCAACGCAGACAATCCCCGGTGCCCGGCGGCGGGGATTGTATTCATGCACTGGGTCACAGATTCAACCGCCGTTCTCCACCTTCAGGACGATATTCATTGAGCCGGATGCCAACCTAAATTATGACTATCCGGAATGGCTATTCACTTCCAGCCACTCCCTGCCCTTACCTATCTTGTGCAGAGGTTGACTATGTTCAGTAAAAGACTCGCCAGCCATCTCGAACGCGGCGTCGTCGGCTTTCCTACTACCCTCGCCAGCTCCGTCGGACTGATTATGGCCAGCCCGGTGATCCTGACCGTGACCAGCGGTTTTGGGATGGGCGGCGATACCTTCGCGCTGGCGGTACTGCTGGCGTTTATCATGATGCAGGCGCAGGTCACCACCTTTGCCGAAGCGGCGACGCTAATCCCCACGACCGGCTCGGTATATGACTATATCGCCTGCGGGATGGGGCGTTTTTTCGCCATTACCGGCGCGCTGTGCGCCTATCTGATCGTGCATATTTTTGCCGGCACCGCGGAAACCATTCTGGCCGGGGTGATGGCGCTGGTGAACTTTGAGTCCATCAGCAGCCAGATGGCCGCCCATCAGAATACCTGGATGGTCGGCGTCGGGATGGTGGTGGTGTTCGGCCTGCTGAACGCCATTGGCGTCGAGATCTTCGGAAAGGTCGAAGTCGTACTGACCTTCGGGATGTGGAGCACGCTGACCATTTTCGGCCTGTGCGGAATTTTTATGGCGCCGGTGACCCATCTCTCCGGCTGGTTCGGCACGCCGCTTGATGTCAGCGATCTCTCAGGTCTGTTCGGCTATATCGGCATGGCGATGTTTATGTTCGTCGGCTGTGAACTGGTGACCCCCATGGCCCCGGAAATTAAACACGCGCACCGCACCATTCCTCGCGCGATGGCGCTCGGCCTGCTGGGCGTCGCAAGCTGCATGTTTATCTATGGTGCGGCCATTAACCGTCAGGTCGAGAACGTGGTACTGGACGCGGCGAACAACGTCCACCTGCTGGATACGCCGATGGCTATTCCGGCCTTCGCCGAACGGGTGATGGGCCACGCGGGACAGTACTGGCTGGGCGTCGGCCTGCTGCTGGCGGGCTGCGCGACCATTAATACTCTGATGGCCGCCGTACCGCGGATTATCTACGGCATGGCGCTGGATGGCGCGCTCCCGCGCTTCCTGACCTGGCTGCATCCCCGCTTCAAGACGCCGGTTATCGCCATTGCCATTGGCGTGGCGATACCCTGCCTGCACGCCTGGTATCTGAACGGCAATATCGATCGTATCGTGCCGCTGATCCTCGCCGCCGTCTGCGCCTGGGGCGTCGCCTATCTGCTGGTGACCCTTTCGGTGGTACTGCTGCGTATTCGTCGTCCGGATCTGCCTCGCGCCTACCGCTCGCCGTGGTTCCCGCTGCCGCAAATTATCTCCAGCGTCGGGATTATTATCGCCATCATCAATATCACCCCGCCGGGGATGGACAGCCGCGAAGTGCTGGTGCCATTTGGCATCATGCTCGGCCTGACCGCCGCCTATGCCCTCTTCTGGACGGTGTGCGTCCAGCGGGTCAACCCGTTCCGTCCGGTACCGGTTGAAGAGGTGGTGGAACGCGCGATTGGCAACTATGAGAAACAGAACCAAGGGGAGATGACGCCAGATGCCCTCCGTCCCCTCGTTTAGTACCCCGCTGATGAATGCGGTGCAGCGCGACCTGGCCGGCTGGAACAGCGAAAAGCTCAGCGAGCGCAGTGCGGTGCTGCACCTGAACGCCACCACCGACGTCACCTTCAGCGTTCGCCAGAAAAGGCTGTTTATGGCCAGCATTCACAGCTGCGAATTTGTCGTCGAGGGGCCGGTCACCCGGCCCGCTCAGGGTAACATTCGCGCCCATCAATCCGGCTGGCTTAAACGCCAGCCGGTGACCTTCCGGGCGGCAAAACCGGCCGCCGATCTCGCCCGTTACCTCAACCGTTTTCCGCGTTTACAGCAGACATTAAGCGAACTGGATTACCGCCGTTTCTCCTTAACCATTGATAATCAGCGCTGGCGCTGCTGCATTGAGCCGTGGGCCGCCAGCGAGGTGGTCTGCAAAATGCCGCCGCTGCGCCGCTATCTGCGTCTCGAAAAACATCAGCGGATGCTGCTGCTGAGCGTTATGAATATGCTGCATCAGGCGATCGGTCAGTGGATGGCGCAAACGGCGACAGAGAAGTGACATCAAAGAGAAGTGAAAAGTAGTCTCACACAGGAGAGCGCTTCTCCGCCTTCCTGGCGGAGAAGCGAAAGGAGATTACTTCAGCCCAAACCGGTGCGCCAGTTCGTCAATCGCCTGGCGCTGAAAGCGGGTAAAGGCCTCGCGCGGTTGCTGTTGCTGAATAAACGCCAGCAGCGGATCCTCAACCTCGGTTTTCACGCCGCTCAACGCCTCCATCACCGCCAGCCCGCAGAACGGTACATAGGATTCGGCATAGCCCCCTTCATGCACCATCACCAGCTTACCGCCGCACAGACGATCGGCCGCCTCCTGCACCCGTTCGGTCATGGCGCGGAAACTATCGCTGTGGAGCAGCATTCGCGCCAGCGGATCCATAGCGTTGGCATCGTAACCGCAGGCGACGATAATCAGATCCGGTTCAAAACGCGCCAGCGCCGGCAGCACGATCGTTTCCAGCGCATAGCGCCAGCCGTCGTCCCCTGCGCCGGCCATCAGCGGAACATTAATGTTGTAACCTTCGCCGGCACCGGTGCCGCGATCTTCCTCTCCGGCATAGCCCGGTGGGAAACAGCCGTCCTGGTGCAGCGAGATTGTCAGCACATCGTCACGATGCAGGTAGATATGTTGCGTACCGTTGCCGTGGTGCACATCCCAGTCGAGGATCGCCACTTTACCCAGCCCGAACCGCGCCTTCGCCCGCTCCACAGCAATGGGAATGTTGGCAAGAAAACAGAAGCCCATCGATTGATCCGGCAGGCAGTGGTGGCCCGGCGGCCGCGACAGAGAGTAGGCATTATCCAGCTCGCCGCTCAGCACCGCCTCAACCGCGGCACAGGCCAGCCCGGCAGAAAGGCAGGCAATTTCATAGCTGCCCGGCCCCAGCGGCGCCTCTTTGCCCAGCAGACCGCCGCCGCTATCGCTGATCGCCTTAAAGCGCTCCAGATAATGTGCCGGGTGAATGCGGCGCAGATCCTCCTCGCCGGCGGCCGCGCCGCCGCGTAGCTGAAGCTGCGCAGTCAGCCCCGCGACATCCATCAGGTTTTTCATCCGACGCTTGGTCTCCGGCGATTCCGCATGGCCGCCCCCTGCCGGAGGTTGTACCCAGCCGCCGACCGGTAGCGTCACCGCATGCAGGCCGGTACTGTGCCAGAAACAACGTTCATCAAAGAAGAAACCGGTTTTTCTTTTCACTCTATCCTCCCGTTGGCTCACTCTTCCCGGCGGACGATGCCGCCAGAATTAATCCTGCTGAGATCAGCGCGCAGCCGCCTGCCGCCGCAAGCAGCGCATCGGCGCTGGAAAAACGTTGTAGCAGCGCCCCGGCCAGCGCCGGACCGGCCGCCATTCCGCCGCCAATCACCAGATTGATGCTGTTCATCAGGCGACCGTTGTTATCCAGCCCGGCAACGCGCGCGAGAATAAAAGGCAGAACAAAGGTCCAGGTGAATTTGAACAGCAGCGCGGCCAGCGCGAAGCGCATCAGCAGCGGATGACTGACCAGCAGCACAATGCTGAGAATCAGCAGGCCGTAGCCCAGCCAGACCGGTATCCGGTCCGGGCGCCGCGTGCCGCGCAGAGCGGCGCCGCCCGCGCCGATAATGCCGCACACCGTCGCAGCCGCCAGCACCATGCCAATTTGCGCCGCGGTCAATCCCGCCGCGCTGCCGATGGTGCCGATAAAAGTCCACACCGCGCTGAGGCTGATATAAAACGTGAGGATCGCCAGCACCGCGCACAGCTTACGTCGCGGTGCGGCCGCGGGCGGCTGGCGGGAAGAGGCCGACATCGGCTGAAAGCGCTGAGGAAAGGCCGGGACCAGCGGCAGACAGCAGAGCATGATAGCGGCGAGGATCAGATACACCACCTTCAGGCCAAAGCTGGCAAACAGGGCGGGTAACACCAGCAGTCCCACCATTCCCAGCAGCAGTTGTCCCAGCACCCAGAAGGCATACACCCGGGAAGGATTGGCCGTCCCGGCCGCACAGCTGATACACAGGATCATCAGGGTGCCCCCCGCCAGCGAGGCGATGAAGCGGGCGATCAGCAGCGTTTCGTATTGACTGACCGCCGCCGAGACAAGATTGGCGACGAGAAACACCGCGCAGGCGCACAGGGCCACGCGGCGCCAGTTCAGACGACTCATCCACCACCATGCGGGCAGCGTCGCAAGGCTCATGGCGCCGAGTTCGGCGGAGAAAAGATAGCCAATCTCTGCCGGCGTCAGCTGCCATTCGCTGGCCAACTGCGCCGCGACCGCTGGCGCGGTCATCAGAATCCCCGGCGCAACGGCAGCGAAAATGACGATGGCCGCCAGCAGGCGGGCGGTGAAAACCAGCCCGGACGGCTGGGATAAAAGCTTTTCGGCAACAGGCGTACTCGACATCGTGGTGCGTGCTCCAGTCAAAAAAGTCTCCCCCCGGGCAGCAGTCCAGGGAGTGATACCGTCAGGCATCAGGAAAACGCCGCGGTCGGCGGCGCGCGCGGGATGCGTTGAGTCAGATTACAGATGCAGCGTGCGCTGAGCGGATGGCATCCAGGTTCGGGAAACGAGCTCGGTACGATTGACCACTTCGGTCTTGGCAAAAATATTGCGTAGGTGGGTCTTCACCGTGGAGAGAGAAATATCCAGCTGACGGGCAATCAACTTATTACTGGCCCCTTCGCGGACCATGCCAACAATTTCACGCTCTTTCGCCGTCAGCATCGCCGGCAGGTCTTCCTCTTCCTGGAGACAATCGTGGATGGCCAGCTCCACCAGCGGCAGCACCGCCTGGGCGCGCAGACGCTCTTCGCTGGAGAAAGCGACGTCGCGCATTAAGGAGATACCGGCAATAATCCGTCGGTCGCGGCGAATAAACACTTCGGTCATGTCGCGAACATTATTCGGCAACATAAACTCATGATAGTAATGACGGTTACGGTCACAGAGGCCTGGCGTCATCGCCGCCATGGTAATTGCCTGATGGCTAAAGCGGGACGGCAGCAGCGGATCTAACGGCTGAAAACACTCCAGATATTGCTGGTGCGTATTCGCAGAAATATTATGCAAAATATAGTGTTCTGGTTTTAAACGATGATTGACCCGATAAAACACCGCCGACGACAGTGGAATTAACTGTGAAATAGTCTGTAAACAACGGGCAATTATCGCATCATTACGACTGGCTTTTAATAAAGCAGACATGATCCCCTCCCGTCGAGGTGAAAGTGCGTTAAACGCGGATGACCAACGATACAAGAAGCATACATTTCACATTTAAGTAACACAATCATTAACATATTAACAATGTGATATTGGTTGCAAAATTTTATTTAACACACTGTTATTTAAAACATTATTATTGCGCATAGCGTTGTGTTATCGACCTAATATTAAAACATAAACAAAAGTTATTAACTTTATCCCCTGGCGCCGCGCGCTTCACATTCTCACGCTTTTCAGCGCCGAACTCGTCCTTTAGAACGATAGTCTTTTTCAACGACTCCTCTATACCTGATAAATAACACTCAGGTCATTTTCATCAGGCGCTTAACTCTGCAGGGAAGCGTAGGTTTTTCTGCTGCCCAAACAGAACCGCAAGCCGAAAAAATTAACCGGAGACGGAGTGCTGCCCCGCGCCAGAATGGCAAATAAAATAACTTAACCGGACAGGATCAAAACGATGCTGAATATCGCCGCACTACGCCAGCAGCAAATTCCGCTGGCTATGGAGCCTCGGGCAACGGTGCCCTTTCATCTTTTGATCAAACCCATTGGCCCGGCCTGCAACCTTGCCTGCCGTTACTGTTATTACCCACAGGGCGATACCCCGGTGCGGAAAATGGACGATGCGACGCTGGAGTCGTTTATCCGCCGCTATATTGCCGCCCAACCGGCCGGGGCCCGGGAGATTAATTTCGTCTGGCAAGGCGGCGAACCGCTGCTGGCCGGACTGCGGTTTTATCAGAAGGCGCTGGCGCTGCAGCAGCGCTATGCCCCCGCGGGCGTCACCATCAGCAACAGCCTGCAAACCAACGCCACGCTCATCAACGATGCGTGGTGCCGCCTGTTCCGGGAACATCACTTCACGGTCGGCGTCAGTCTGGAAGGTAGTGAAACACTGCAAAACCACCATCGTCCGGATAAACGCGGCCAGGCCAGCTACCCGGCGGCGCTGCGCGGCATCGCTCTGCTGCACCGGCATCAGGTGGAATTTAATTTACTGGTGGTGGTCCACGACGAGATGACCCGGCACGCGGCCTCCATTTACGACCATATTGTCAGTCTTGGCGCCCGCTACCTGCAGTTTCAGCCGCTGATGAGCGAAGGCGATGCCCTGGCGCAGGGCTACCGGCTCAGCGCCGATAACTGGGGGCGCTTTATGGTCGCTATCTGGCGCCAGTGGCGTAAGCGCGACGATATCGGGCGGGTTTTTGTGATGAATATTGAGCAGGCGTGGGGGCAATATTTTAGCCATACCAGCGCCACCTGCGTCCATGCCGCTCGCTGCGGCAGCAACCTGGTGATGGAGCCCGACGGCCGGCTCTACGCCTGCGATCACCTGATTAACGACCGGCATCATCTTGGCCAGCTCGACGACCGCCCGCTGGCTCAGGCGGTGGAGAGCGCGACCCGCCTGCCCTTCGGCAGCGAAAAAAGCCGACGCCGGGAGTGTCAGCAGTGCGCGGTAAAAATAGTCTGCCAGGGCGGCTGTCCGGCCCATCTTAACGACGCCGGCTACAACCGGCTGTGCGCCGGCTACTTCCATTTTTTTAGCGAAATTCTTGCTCCGCTGCGCCCCTACTCCCGCGATCTGAACGGCCTGCGCGCCTGGCGCGCCCGCTTTATCGACAGTCGGGTGACGCGCTAACCGACATTTTTCCATGGTCGCGCCGCCTTCATCTTCGGGCGCGATGAATCCCCGATCCTGAACAGGAGACCCGGTAGTGAAGAAAAAAACAGTGGCCGCCGCGCTGAGCATGATCCTCTCCGGCGCAGCGCACAGCGCGCAAACCGAGCGCCCCAACATCATCGTGATTATCGCCGACGATATGGGGTATTCCGATATCAGCCCCTTCGGCGGTGAAATCCCGACGCCTAACCTGCAGGCGATGGCCGAACAGGGCGTGCGCATGAGCCAGTACTACACGTCGCCGATGTCAGCCCCTGCCCGTTCGATGCTGTTGACCGGGAATACTAACCAGCAGGCCGGCATGGGCGGAATGTGGTGGTATGACAGCACCCTTGGCAAAGAGGGGTATGAACTGCGCCTCACCGATCGCGTCACTACCATGGCCGAACGATTTAAAGATGCCGGCTATAACACGCTGATGACCGGGAAATGGCACCTCGGCTTTGTACCCGGCGCCACGCCAAACGATCGGGGCTTTCGCCACTCGTTCGCCTTTATGGGCGGCGGCACCAGCCATTTTGACGATGCGATACCGCTGGGTACCGTCGAAGCCTTCCACACCTACTACACCCGCGACGGCCAGCGGGTTTCGCTCCCCGCCGACTTTTACTCCAGCGAGGCCTACGCCGCCCAGATGAACCAGTGGATCAAAGAAACGCCGTCGGAACAGCCGGTTTTTGCCTGGCTGGCCTTTACCGCCCCCCACGACCCGCTGCAGGCGCCGGATGAATGGATTTCCCGTTTTAAAGGTCAGTACGAGCAGGGCTATGGCGAAGTTTATCGCCAGCGAATTGCCCGTCTGAAGGCGTCAGGTATTCTCCATGACGACACGCCGCTTCCTGGGCTGGATCTCGATAAAGAGTGGGCGGCACTGACGCCGGAGCAGCAAAAATACACCGCGAAAGTGATGCAGGTATACGCCGCGATGATTGCCAACATGGATGCGCAGATCGGTACGGTGATGGAAACGCTGAAGCAAACCGGGCGGGATAAAAATACGCTGCTGATCTTTTTAACCGATAACGGCGCTAACCCGGCAGAAGGCTTTTACTACGAATCAGAACCCGCGTTCTGGAAGCAGTTCGACAATCGCTACGAGAATATTGGCCGCAAAGGTTCGTTCGTCTCCTATGGCCCGCACTGGGCGAACGTCAGCAACGCCCCTTACGCGCGCTACCACAAAACCACCAGCGGCCAGGGCGGCATCAATACCGACTTTATGATTGCCGGGCCCGGGATTGTCCATAGCGGCAAAATCGACGCCACCACCATGGCGGTGTATGACGTCGCGCCCACCCTCTATGAGTTCGCCGGTATCGATGCCACGAAAGCGCTGGCGAAAAAACCGGTCCTGCCGATGGTCGGCGTCAGCTTTAAACGCTATCTGACCGGCGAAAGCTTACAACCGCCGCGCTCCCGCTACGGCGTCGAGCTGCATAACCAGGCGGCCTGGATTGACGGTGACTGGAAGCTTCGGCGGCTGGTAAAAACCTTCCCGCAGGCGGGCGACGCGCCGTGGGGGCTGTTCAATCTTAAGCAGGACCCGCTGGAAACCCATGATGTCGCCGCACAATATCCGCAGCGGGTGCAGACCATGAGTCAGGATTACGCGGCGTTTGCCGGTCGCACCATGGTGGTTCACGCCGACGGCAAAGCCATCGACTATGTCGGCATCGACGCGAAAACCGGTCGCTACCTCGCGGTGGATCCTCAGACCATGAAACCCGTTGCGGCGCCACAGGCGATACCGGCGCCGCAGCACGATTGATTCATCCGGCGATCGTTCTTTCGGGCGATAGCCGGGAGCATATCCCCTTTCTAAGGTACAAAGCAGGCGTGTTGGGAGAGAAACGATGAGTAGAGTGGTAGTGATTACCGGCGGTGGCACCGGGATTGGCGCCGCCTGTGCACGACTGATGGCGGCGGCGGGCGAGACGGTGTTCATTACCGGCCGCCGTCTTGCCCCTTTGCAGGCGCTGGCGGAAGAGACCGGCGCGGTGGCGCTGGCGGGCGATGCCGCCAGCGGCGATGAGTGGCAGGCTCATCTGCTGCCGACGATTCTCGAACGCGCGGGCCATATCGACGTTTTAATCTGTAGCGCGGGCGGCATGGGCAACGGCGCCGTCGTGGAGACCAGCGACCGGCAGTGGCGTGCGGCGCTGGAGAGCAATCTCAACAGCGCGTTTGCCAGCGTCCGCGCCTGCCTGCCATCGCTGATTGCCCGACGCGGCAACGTGCTGTTTGTCGCCTCGATCGCCTCCCTCGCCGCCGGACCGCAGGCCTGCGGCTACGTCACCGCCAAACATGCAGTGATGGGCCTGATGCGTTCAGTCGCGCGGGACTATGGCCCGCAAGGCGTACGCGCCAACGCCATTTGCCCCGGCTGGGTGACTACGCCGATGGCCGATGAGGAGATGCAGCCGCTGATGGACGCGCAGGGGATCAGCCTTGAGCAGGCCTATCAGCAGGTGTGTCGCGACGTCCCGCTGCGCCGCCCGGCCAGCGCGCAGGAGATTGCGCTCGCCTGCCAGTTCCTCTGTTCCCCGCAGGCGTCGATTATCAGCGGTGCGACGCTGGTTGCCGACGGCGGCGCCAGTGCGGTTGATGTCCCGACGCTGGCATTTGCTTAACGTTCTTACACAACAAGGATCTCACATGACTTCAGAAGCCGTATTTATTCAGGTCGGCGCGCTTGCGGACGGCTTTGCGCCTCACGGCAACGTGCTGCCGGTTTCCTCTTTGCCCGGCGGAAAGCCACTGACCTTTTATTTGGCCGACGGCGCCCGTCATCAGCTGACGATGGCCGATGACCACGCCCTGCTCTGGGACGGGCAGCCCGTTTCCGGGCGCGTGACCGCCATTCGCCCCGATGTACTGTTTATCGATTTTCTCGATCCCGGCAAGGAGAACGCCAGCATCAGCGCGGTGTGCAACCTGACGCAAAATAACGCTACCCTGGTCTACGGTCAGCTGCCGACGGAGCAGGCCGCGCGCCTCGATGCGTTCAGCCGCGTCGAGCAGGGGCTGCCGCTGACGGCAGTCGAAGCCCGCTTCCATTTTGCCCGACTGAACCGCGAGCCGGGACCGCTACCGACCTTCACCCGCGCGCTGGTGGGAATGCGTAACCAGTACACCTACAGCCCGACCGAACGCTACGAGCATATTTATCTCAACGATAACTTCTATGCCTGGCAGTGTCTGGAGGGTGTGGAGAAAGGTCTGGCGGATGTCGATCGCTGTCACTATGTGCAGGTGGCGGACGATCTGACGCTGTTCGTCTGGCGCGAGAAAATCATTCCGACGCTGGGCGTGATCCTTATCGATCTGCAGCAGATGCGCACCGACGGCAAGATTCTCGGCTATCAGGGAAGTGATTTTGCCGCGCTGAGCAATTTCCCGGTCGGGGCCAGCGCGCAGATTCTGAATGTGACGAACCATTCTTCCTGAGCGTAGCGCCGGAGCCTGGCGGCTCCGGCACGTCGTCGTCAGGCGCTGGCAATCTCCAGCCGCGCCAGCTGGGCGGCATTCAGCGTCAGCTGAGCGGCACGAGCAAAGCTCTCGACCTGAGCCACGCTGGTGGCGCTGGCAATCGGCGCGGTCACCCCTTCCCGGCCCATCAGCCAGGCCAGCGCCACTTCGCCAGGTTTGGCATGATGCTGGGCGGCAACCTCTTCCAGAGTATCGATAATCCGCATTCCGCGCGGATTAAGGTATTTCCCGATGCCGCTGCCGCGCTGGCTTTGCGCCAGATCGGCCTGTTGACGGTATTTACCGGTCAGGAAGCCGGAGGCGAGGCTGTAGTAGGTGACGACGCCTATTTCCCGGCTGATGCACAGGTCGCACAGCGCCCCCTCAAAAGCGGAGCGGTGATAGAGGTTGTATTCCGGTTGCAGCACCTGCCAGGCCGGCAGCCCCTCTTTCCGCGCCACTTCCAGCGCCGCGGAAAGCTGCTGGGCATCCAGGTTAGAAGCCCCCGTCGCGCGAATTTTCCCCGCCTGCTGCAGCGCGTGAAAAGCGCTCAGCGTCTCGGCAATGGGGGTTTCCGGGTCCGGCCAGTGGGCAAAATAGAGATCGATATAATCGGTGTTCAGACGGCGCAGCGAGTTTTCCACGGCCTGCTGGATCCAGGCTTTCTTCAGCCCTTTTTGCCCGGGCAGCCCTAAATCAGAGCCCACTTTGGTGAAGATTTTTACCTTATCACGCATCCCCGGACGCGCCTGCAGCCAGCGGCCAATCAGGGTTTCCGACTCGCCACCCTGGTTGCCATCCGCCCAGCGGGAGTAGACATCAGCGGTATCAATGGCGTCAAAGCCGTGGTCGACAAAAGCATCAAGAATGGCAAAACTGGTTTTTTCATCGCAGGTCCAGCCAAACACGTTGCCGCCGAAGACCAGCGGCGCGATGGAAAATCCGGTTTTGCCCAATGGACGTGTATTCATGCCGTTCACTCCTTATCGCTTATATTCTGCATCCTTCGCCAGGCCGCAAGGGGCGGGAAAGAACTATGAGTGGAGAGTCAGAAAAGGAATCTTGCGGCGGGCCCATCCGTGCCCGCCGGACGCATCACAACATTATGTCCCGGAATAGACGTCAAAGCTAAAATATTTACCCGACAGTTTTTTATAGGTTCCGTCGGCAAGAATCTGCGCGATCGCGCGGTTAATTTCCTGACGCAGCGCGTCGTCCTCTTTACGCAGGCCAATCGCAGCGCCGGCGCCAAACAGCTTATCGTCCTGCAAATGACCGCCAACAAAGGCGAAATCTTTGCCCTGCGGCTGCTGCAGGAAGCTGTAGTCCGCCATCATTCCGGAGAGCACCGCGCCATCAATACGCCCGGACTCCAGATCCCGCACGACGCTGTCAGCGCCCTGATAGGCCACGATATTAATTCCCGCCGGACGCCAGTGCTGGTTGACGTAAGTCTCCTGCGCTGAGCCCTGCTCCACGCCGATCGTTTTGCCTTTGAGCTGCTCCGGCGTATTGCCGGTTAGCGTATTTTTACGCGCCACGAGGAACACCGGGCCGTTATATAGCTTGTCGCTAAAGCCAATCTGCTCTTTGCGTTTCTCGGTCATATACATGCCGGAGAGAATCGCGTCGAATTTACGCGCCTTCAGCGCCGGAATAATGCCGTCGAAGTTGCTTTCCACCCACACGCATTTCGCCTGCAGCTGCTGGCAGATGGCGTTGCCTAAATCAATATCGAAACCCGCCAGTTTGCCCTGCGGGTCTTTCCATTCAAACGGCGCAAAAGTGGGATCGACGCCAAAACGAATTTCTTTTTGTTCTGCGGCCAGCGTCGATGCGGATGCCATCAGCGCGACCCACAGCAGTAGTGATTTTTTCATTATTTACGAGCTCCAGAGATCAACGGCAGTGTGTTTCAACTAACCGGGCGAAAAACGACGCCCCGGTGGTAATAATGTCATCGTTAAAGTCATAGCCAGGGTTATGCACCATGCAGCCGCCTTTATCGCCCTTCTCGCCGTTACCCAGCAGGAAATAGCAGCCCGGACGCGCCTGCAGCATAAAGGCAAAATCTTCGCTGGCATTCATCGGCGAAATGGATTCCAGCACCTGTTCGCTACCAAAGAGTTCCGTCGCTAATGCTTTGGCGAACGCGGTCTCCTCCACGCTATTGGTCAGCACCGGGTAGGAGTCGTAGACCTCAATCTCGCTGGTCGCTCCGTAGCTTTTGGCGGTAAATTCGGTGATGTCGTGAATCCGTTTAATCAGCAGGTCGCGTACCTCCTGCTTCATCGCCCGCACGGTCAGTTCCATCACCGCGCTTTCCGGGATCACGTTAGAGGCGATGCCCGACTGGAAGGTGCCGACGGTGACAACGGCGGTTTCCCCCGGCGGCACGTTACGCGCGACGATACTTTGCAGGGCCATCACCAGCGCCGAGCCGGCGAGAATGGGATCGACCGCGCGCTCCGGATGGGCGCCGTGGCCGCCGTAGCCGTGAATGGTTATCTTGACGGTATCCGCCGACGCCATAAAGTTGCCGGCGTAGAAGCCCAGCTTGCCGACCGGCAGTCCCGGCATATTGTGCAGCGCAAACACGCAATCGCAGGGGAAGCGTTCAAACAACCCGTCTTTTATCATCAGGTCTGCGCCGCCAATCGCCTCTTCCGCTGGCTGGAAAATCACATGCACCGTGCCGTTAAACTGGCAGGCCGGCGAGGCAATATATTTTGCCGCCGCCAGCAGAATAGTGGTGTGACCGTCGTGGCCGCAGGCGTGCATTTTCCCTGGTACGGTGCTGGCCCAGGGTAATTCCGTGGTTTCAAAAATCGGCAGTGCGTCCATATCGGCGCGCAGCCCGATCGTGCGCGATGAATGCCCTTTCGTAAGCGACCCTACCAGCCCGGTTTTCCCCAGCTCGCGGGTCACCGCATAACCCCACTCCGCCAGTTTTTCCGCCACCAGCTCGCTGGTATTAAACTCTTCCAGACTTAATTCCGGATGGGCATGTAAATAATGACGGATCGCAATCATCTCTTCTTCAGCTGCTTTAATTTCTGGAATCACAAAATTGCTCATGCCGGTCTCCGGGAAATAAGAAATAGATATTCTGATTCATTCAGGCTTCAGGTAAACGGTTGTCGAAAAGTGGGATGCCAGAACCCCAAAACGTGAAGTATGAAGAATAATCTCAGACTCAATAACTTATCTGGATAAGCGTTTAATGCAAGCAAGATTTCTGATTTCCGGCGTGCGCTTCATCTCATTTACTAATGATTATTCAGCAAGTTACCGGCAATGCGAAAAAGAGTAAGGCGTTCAACAGAATGTAAAAAAGGCCAGCAACACCATGCTAATAAACCTTATTTTAATAGTGATATAGCCCACAAATAAGGCAAAATTTAAATATAAACTTTTAATTATTGGATTGTTAACGAGTTTTTATTCTACGATCGCCACGCTTAAATCAGCGTATTAAATACCCGCATTTCCTCAGGAGGCGCCATGTTGCGGGCAGCGAGCATGCCGATAGCGCAGGCAGCGAAATCACCACGACATACCTGAAGATGATTCACGACGCCTCCTCCGGAACCAACGGAAAAATAAACGCGCGCCATAAGATGGACGCAGAATAGCGTAGAACTCAAATATGAAATATCAGGCTCTTTTCCTGGCGTCAGCGCTGGCGCTGGCAGGCTGTAGCGCCCAGGGTGATACCGCCAGCCAGCAGCGCGCCAGTATTCAAAAAATACGCAGCGAAACGCTGAGCAAACTCTATTCTCTCTACCCGGAAGCCCGTAGCGATATCCAGCACGCCGATGGCTATGCCGTATTTGCCAGCAACAGCAGCAAAATTCTGGTATTAGGATTTGGCAGCGGCTACGGCGTGGTTAAAGATCTCCGCACCGGCAAAGATACCTATATGAAAATGGCTCAGGGCGGCGCCGGGCTGGGGATGGGCGTGAAGCAGCAGCGCACCGTACTGGTGTTCCACGATAAAGCGGCACTCCACACCTTTATTACCCAGGGCTATATGGTCGGCGCAGACGCGAATGCTGCGGCGAAATATGATGATAAAGGTGTCGCGCCGGTCGCCGCGTCGGCAAGCGGCGTCGCAAAGGATACCTCTTCGCTGCCGTCGAAAGTGAACGTTTATGAAATTACCGAGAAAGGGCTGGCCGCTCAGGCGATGCTCAACGGCTATAAGTACTGGCCGGATGAGGCGCTGAATAAAAGATAGATTGCTCGGGATAACAGGTCACCCGGCGGTAATCCCCTCTCCCTGAACGGGAGAGGGTTTGCCCGAGGGCGGATTCGCCCCTGCAGCATCGGTGCGAAATTAATGCGAAAGGACGCCGTTCACCAGAATAGACGTAATGATGCCGGTGGCCGCCGCAATCAGGACATAGTTGCCGTTAATATACGACCAGTGCTGCCCCTGCGGAGGCGGCGGCAGGCCGCGATCGTTCCAGTTGCTGACCCGATAATCATTCCCGCGATAACGCTCCGGCGCAGGTTGCCCCTTACGGAAGTCATGCCCGTTCCACGCAAAGTGGTCTTGTTCATGACGTTCCTGATGCGACTTCCCTTGTGCATGATTATTGCCGCGATTGTCGCCGGGGTTGTGACGATCCGAGCCGCGATTATCCGCGCCCTGACGATGGCTGTCGCCGTTGCCCTGAGGACCATTATTACCCGGTCCCTGCTGACGATTGCCGTCCGGACTACCGTGCCCAGAGCCGTTTTGCCACACCTGCTGTTGGCCTGGGTTACCGTTGCCGTTCGGGCCGTCGGCCCAGGCTAACGAGCTTAATGCGCAGGACAACATAACGGCCAGAGAAATCATTTTTTTCATTGTACACCTCCTGATATGCCTCCTTTTTACCGCCGGAATGTGGAGAAAGAGTGAGTATCAGGATATCCAGGACAATTCCTGGCATTATCGTTCGCTATCAACGCCGCGAGTGGCGTCGCCGCGACGTCATCACCGTCGCTGCCGATGAGGGGCAAAAAAGGGGCAAAAAAAAGGCCGCTTTCGCGACCTTATTTTATGCAACGCTACCGGAATTATTCGGTGACTTTATTTTTCAGCTCTTCCGCACCCTGCTTGGTTTTATCCCAGCCTTTTTCGGTGGCGGCTTTAGTCTTATTCCAGCCTTTTTCCGTCCCTTCTTTGGTCTTATCCCAACCCTTCTCCGTCCCTTCTTTGGTCTTATTCCAGGTTTTTTGAGCACCTTCGCTCACCTGGCTGCCGACGCTGTCGCTTTTACCTTGCGCCGCGTGTTCGGCTTTCAGCTTCTGCTCTTCGCCCTCGTTCTGGGCCTGGTGCAGTTTTTCTTTCGCCGTATTCGCCCCTTCATGGGCCGCCGCGACGGTATCATCAGTTGCGTGTGTTGTCGCAGCAAAAACAGGGGCTGCTACCAGAATCGCAGATAACGCAATCATTGCTTTTTTCATCATTTCCTCTCTAACGTGCTTAATGTTATGAGTCATCAACAGCATGGCATAACATTCCGGTCATGACTTTAGGGATAGTTCTTAAAACCAGCGCCGTCTATTTTTCCCATTTTTCAGTCTTACCACCACGCTATTCAGGATGCACCAGCAAATTCCAGTAAGTTGTTACATTTTATGAAAATGCTTTTTCATATACCTGCCGTTTATTTTTATACGCGAATAATTATCAAAATCATTATATTTATAAATATGCAAACGGAACTCAAATTATGGCAAGAAAATCAGTAAGTTCACTCATTCTTACTGCCTTAATCTCGATCCCCGCGCTTAGCTACGCGACGCAATATCCCCTCACGGTTACCGACCTCGATGGCCGTCAGATAACGCTCCAGCATGAACCCCAGCGCATCATCCTGCAGGATGGACGGGATCTCATGTCGCTGGCGCTGCTGGATCGGGACAACCCGTTTCAACGCGTTGTGGCCTGGAACAACCTGGCGAAAAAGCAGGACGTGGCGACCTGGAAAATGCTGCAGCAGAAGTGGCCGCAGTCAGCAGCCATTCTTGATATGGGCTTTAGCGACAAAGGCAACGTTGACCTGGAAAGCGTCCTCTCCCGCCAGCCCGATCTGATGATTGCACAGCTGCGCGCAAAGCCGGCGCTGACCGAAAGCGGGGTGATCGGCAAACTTACCGCACTGAAGATTCCGGTGTTATTTGTCGATTATGAAGTCAATCCTTCCCGCGATACCGCCCCCAGCATCGACCTGTTAGGTCAGGTGCTTAACCGTGAGAGCAACGCCAAAGCTTATACCGATTTCTACCGCCGGCACCTGCACGCTATCGAGCAGCAAACGGCCACAATCACCCCAAAAGCCACGGTTTTCGTCGAAGCGCTGGCCGGCAATAGCGACGCCTGCTGCTTTACCCACGGGCACAGCGGTTGGGGCGGATTAGTGGAAGCCGTCGGCGCCACTAATGTTGGCTCCCAGCTGCTTCCCGGCGCCTCCGGATTTGTATCGCTGGAAAAAATTATCAGCATGAAGCCCGATGCCTACATCATGACAGGTTCGAAGCGCGGCAACAGCCAGGTACTGCCGCTAGGCTACCAGGTCAGCCAGCAGGAGGTTAATGCCCAGGGTGAAGCGCTGCTGGCGAGAACCGGCGTCAGCGATATCCCGGCGGTAAAAGCGAAGCGGGCCTACGGGGTTTACCACCATTTCTATAACCATCCGTGGAATATCGTCGGCATGGAGTACCTGGCAAAAGATATCTACCCGCGGGCGTTCACTACCCTGAATCCCGATGAGACGTACCACGACATCGTGCGTCGCTTTACCTCCCTGCCAGACCTGCCGTTCGTTTTTTCCTGGAAACAAGGTGAGTAACCCGCATGAGTTCGACTACTGAACCCGGCATCCGTATACGGAATACCGGTACCGACGGCGTGATGGCCCACTATCGCCAAATTCTGCGTCGCCGCATCGCATTGATGCTGCTGTTGTTGCTGCTGATTGTCGCCTCGCTGCTACTCGATTTCGTGCTCGGGCCGTCAGGCATGTCGCTACATACCCTATGGCAAACCCTGACGAACCCCGGCAGCGCAGCGGCCGGAACGCGGGTCATTGTCTGGGATATTCGTATGCCCTACGCGCTGATGGCAGTGGTGGTGGGCCTTGCTCTGGGCCTGGCCGGCGCAGAGATGCAAACGATCCTCAACAATCCGCTCGCCAGCCCTTTTACACTCGGCGTCTCCTCAGCGGCGGCGTTCGGCGCAGCGCTGGCCATCGTGCTGGGGATTGGCCTTCCCGGCATTCCCAACCAGTGGTTTACCTCCGCAAACGCGTTTCTGTTCGCCCTACTGGCCGCCCTGCTGCTGGACGGCATCACCCGCTGGACCCAGGTCGCCACTTCCGGGGTCATCTTATTTGGTATCGCGCTGGTATTTACCTTTAACGCCCTGGTATCGATGCTGCAGTTTGTTGCCAATGAGGACACGCTACAGGGCCTGGTGTTCTGGACCATGGGCAGTATCGATCGCGCCTCCTGGCAAAAAGTGGGGATTTTATTTGCCGTCCTGGCGGTCGTGATGCCACTTTCCATGCTGAATGCATGGAAGCTAACCGCGCTGCGCCTCGGCGAAGATCGGGCGATGAGTTTTGGCATCAACGTCCGTCGTCTGCGTCTGACCACGCTTTTGCGCATCAGCATCTTATCGGCGCTGTCGGTGGCCTTCGTTGGCCCAATCGGCTTTATTGGCCTCGTCGCACCGCACATTGCGCGCCTGGTTTTTGGTGAGGATCACCGCTTTTATCTGCCCGCCAGCGCCTTTATTGGCGCGCTGGTGCTATCGCTCGCCTCGGTGGCGTCGAAGAATCTGCTGCCCGGCGCGATCATCCCGGTAGGGATAGTCACCTCGCTGGTCGGTGTTCCCTTCTTCCTGAGCATTATTTTACGCCATCGGGGGAACGTATGAGCCTGCACACCCCAGCGGAATCGGGACTGGCGCTCGGCCATTTCAACGCCGGTTATCCGAAACGTCAGGTCATTCACGATCTGACTGTCCCTCATCTACCGTGCGGTAAAATCACGGCGCTTCTGGGTCCCAACGGCAGCGGGAAATCGACGCTAATGCGGGCGATGGCGGGCCTCGGCCCATCGACGGGGGAACTGTCACTGGCCGGAGAAAACCTGCTGACGCTACCGTTTGCCAGACGGGCAGAAAAAGTGGTCTATCTACCGCAAACGCTGCCTGCAGGCGTGCATCTGCACGTGCTGGAGTCAATTATCGTCGCCCGGCACGCTGCCGGAGGCGAACGTTCTGATAGCGAGGCGGAAGTCATGTCCCTGCTGCGCCAGCTGGGTATTGCACATCTGGCGTTAAGCTACCTGGACCAGCTTTCCGGCGGGCAAAAACAGCTCGTCGGCCTGGCCCAGTCGCTTATCCGCCAGCCGTCATTACTCCTGCTGGATGAACCGCTCAGCGCGCTGGATTTGAACTACCAGTTTCACGTGATGGACCTGGTACGCCAGGAGACCCGCCGGCGCAATATCATCACCCTGGTGGTGGTACATGATATTAATATTGCGTTGCGCCATGCCGATCATGTGCTGATGCTGAAGGAAGGCCAGCTGCTGGCCGACGGCGCGCCGTCGCAGGTGATTACGCCGGAGATACTTGCGTCGGTCTATGGCGTGCGCGGCCGGATTGAACCCTGTTCTCAGGGGATAATGCAGGTGATTATCGACGGTCTGGCAGAGGGATGATAAGACGCTGGCCAGGCACGTGAGTTGCCCGACCAGCGCCCGCTTAACGGCGTACGCAAACGACAGGTTAATGATCGAGATAAAGGTAGTTTTCCCAGCTTTTCATGCGGATCAGGATCTTCCTGATTAGCGACAGGTGCTCTAAATGGCCGGAGTAAACCGCCGCTTCAACATCGGTTCCCTGCGGCAGATGGTAGTTTTGTAGCCGCGTATCCGTCACCCGGAAGACCACCAGCGCCCGACCGCGGGTATCCAGATCGCGAGTTGTCAGCAATGTCCCCTGTCCCTGAAACTGACTCTCGCCAATCGCCGGCAGCACCTCGGCCACCTCGGCGTGAAATACCGTCCCCGGTACCGCCGGGAACAGGAGCTCGGCCTGCTCGCCTTTTTCCAGACGCTGCAACGAATTCTGGCGGAAGGCCGCCACGAACTCACGTTTGTCCGCTTCTCCCGTCGGGACAAAGGTCATCACCGGCTTCAGACCGAGGGCTGTCGACATCGTCCCGGGGCGTAAACCGACGGTGCTGACGTAGCCATCTGACGGGGCGCGAACGACGGTATTTTCCAGTTTAAACTCCGCCGCGCGCAGCTGCGCCAGCAGCGAGGCGACTTTGGTGTTTTCGCCGTTGACCACCGAATTCAGGTTATTGTGCGCCTGAACTACGCTCGCCTGAGCAGCGGCGACCGCGGCTTCATCGGCCTTCCAGCTCTGACGGCGGGTATCCACCATCTGATCTGAAAATGCGCCTTTGTCGTGGCCCGCCTGGAAGCGAGCATATTCCCGCTGCGCCCGATCGCGCAACGCTATCGCTTTTTGGAGATCGGCCTGGGCACTGTTGAGAGCGGCGTTGAGCGACAGCGCATCCTGGCTGGCCGCTTTGACCTGCGCTGTCAAATCATCAACCTGCGCCTGAAAGGGCGTCGGGTCGAGGGTGAACAAGACGTCCCCCTTGTGCAGCATTTGATTCGGCTGCACCGGCACGCTCATCACCCGGCCGCGCGTTTGCGAGACAACAGGCACCGTGCGAAAGACCTGTTTACCTATATCGGTGTAGGGGAAGTTATAGTTCATTCCCAGAATTAATGCGCCAATCAGTACCACCCCACCTAATACGGCGGTAGGCACCGTCCATTTATTCAGCGGAATACGGAAAATTTTAAATATCGCAATACTTAATGCGGCATAACACAGGAGCAGCAACGTTTCCATTATTCAGCCCCTTTATTATTTATATTGACTGCGGCACGCTGTTTCACCGCATTTAATTCCTGCTGAAGGGTGTCCAGACGAGTGCAGGCCTGTTCCAGGCGATGATGCAGGTCGCTCTGTTCTTGCGCCATTTTTTGCATCCCCCAGCCGCGGTCTTCACGCCACAGAGTGGCCCAAATCCACAGCAGCGGCCACAGGATATGCAGTGTAAACAGGCTCACCCATCCGGCGTAATGGATCGCATCCTGATGCGGATGATTTCTTTTTTTAGCAATTTCATAGGGGATATCGTGAATCACAATTACCCCGTAAAACAGGATCAGGACTACCGCAACGAGGATAGACAATGCAACATAATCCAGGGTCATAGAATAACTCCAGAGAGATAATTAAATTAAGCCGTAAGCGGAATGAAGGCGTCACGACGCCGGGGAAATAATTAAAAATAATTTTCCATGCGAGTATTAATCAGAATTTTTCAGGGATTTTCCGGTCAATGGAAATAAGCTGCCCTTTTTTCACCGTAATATATCCCCCCTCTTTCAGCGCCGCCAGCACCTGATAGACATAGCTTCTTGAAAGATTCGTTCGTTTGATAATAAAAGCGGACAAACTTTCGCGCTTGCCGGTATCAATTTCGCGGCGGTACAGATAGCGAAAGAGCATCGACTTGATGGTCTGGAACCCCGACAGATTGCCTCTTTCATTGCTGACATCCAGTACGAAGATGCCCATATAAACCAGAATCGTCGTCAGCTCTTTCATGTACTGCGGCGACGAATGATAAAAAATACGTTCAAAATCGCTGGCGGCAATTTTGCTAAAGCGACAATTTTCCTGGCAGCGGTAGAAGAATCTGGCCGGCGGACAATAGTGCTCCAGCAGGCCCAACGGCATATTTTCAATAACAATACCCAGCAGATTTTGCTCATCGTCTACGGCAAGGGTCACCTGCCCTTGCCGCAAAAAGTAGATGAACCCTTCTGCGGGCTGGAAACGCTCGCCGCTGGCCAGCTCAAGATCTTCACCGCAGGCAATAACCTCTGGCAGATGGCTTGTCAGCTCCAGCGACTGGTAAAAAGCGTGAATATTGCCAAAACGACTCACCATCCTTAAATACGCTCTCCCTCGCTCGCCGGCAGTGGGCAAATCATTGCTTCACAAAATATAGCGAAGAACACCAGGCAGTAAAAGTCCACAGCTGGAGTTCTGCCTCCGGGAACGATGCTCCCCGCTTCCGTCACGCCGTTTTTTGTCCTGCTTCTCACTTTATCGATCGCAGCGTTTCGTTCATCGGCGGGCTATGCTTAAATAAGCTAAACCGGTTTAATTAAGTTTAGCATTGAGGTGAAAACAGTATGAATGCAAAAGTTTGGGTGCTTGGGGATGCGGTAGTGGACCTGCTGCCGGAAAGCGGCGGTCGCCTGTTGCAGTGTCCCGGCGGCGCACCGGCCAATGTGGCGGTAGGTATCGCCCGCCTGGGTGGCAACAGCGGGTTTATCGGCCGCGTCGGCGACGATCCTTTTGGCCGCTTTATGCAGCAAACTCTGCGCGAGGAACAGGTGGATACCCGCTACATGCGCTGCGATCCGCAGCACCGGACCTCTACCGTGGTGGTCGATCTCGATGGCGAAGGGGAAAGAACCTTTACCTTTATGGTACGCCCCAGCGCGGATCTGTTTTTACAGCCGGAAGACCTTCCGCCCTTCGCCGCCAACGAATGGCTGCACGTCTGCTCCATCGCGCTCAGCGCCGAACCCAGCCGCAGCACAACCTTCGCGGCGATGGAGAGAATAAAATTAGCCGGCGGTCGGGTCAGCTTTGACCCCAATATCCGCGCGGATCTCTGGCAGGACCCGGAGCTGCTGCACGCCTGTCTCGATCGCGCGCTGCGTCTGGCAAACGTGGTAAAACTGTCCGAAGAAGAGCTGACGTTAATCAGCGGCAGAGACGATTTAGTCGAAGGGATAACCGCCCTGACCCAGCGCTACCAGCCTGAACTTCTGCTGGTCACTCAGGGTAAAGCCGGGGTGCTCACCGCTTTTCAGCAGCAGTTAACCCACTTCTCCGCGCAGCCGGTGGTCAGCGTCGATACGACCGGCGCAGGCGATGCGTTTGTCGCCGGGCTGCTTGCCAGTCTTGCCGCGAAGGGAATGCCAACGGATCCCGCGGCGCTGGAACCGGCAATCATGCAGGCGCAAACCTGCGGAGCGCTGGCCACTACCGCCAAAGGGGCGATGACCGCCCTTCCCTACCAGCACGATCTTAACCTCTCATTTTGATCCTTTCGGGCTGCTCTGGCGGCCCACTTTGTTGCATCCATCACATTTATTAAATCGGTTTAGCAATTTATATTCACAGATGTTAAAGGTCATGTTTAACATAGCGCCTAAACCGGTTTAGCAAAAACACAATAATGTCAATTTTACGTTTGGGATGCGACCTACATGTATAAAAAAAGCACACTCGCGGTTGTTATTACTTTGCTCACCGGCGCGGCCTCAGCTCATGCACAAACGGACCTCAGCAGTATCGAAGCCCGTTTGATCGCCCTGGAAAAACGCCTGCAGGATGCCGAAAACCGGGCACAGACCGCGGAAAACCGCGCCGAGTCGGCGGAGAAGAAAGTCGAGCAGCTCACCACCCAGCAGCAAAAAACCCAGGACAACACCCAGCAGGTAGCCCAGCGCACCGCCCAGCTGGAGAAAAAAGCCGACGAGAAAAGCGGGTTTGAGTTCCACGGCTACGCCCGCTCCGGCGTAATCATGAACGACTCCGCCGCCAGTACCAAATCCGGCGCCTATATGACACCGGCGGGGGAAACCGGCGGGGCCATCGGCCGTCTGGGGAACCAGGCCGACACCTATGTCGAAATGAACCTCGAACATAAGCAGACCCTGGATAACGGGGCAACGACGCGCTTCAAGGTGATGGTGGCCGACGGCCAAACCACCTACAACGACTGGACGGCAAGCAGCAGCGATTTGAACGTGCGCCAGGCTTTCGTCGAGCTGGGTAATCTGCCCACCTTCGAGGGTCCCTTCAAAGGTTCAACCCTGTGGGCCGGGAAACGTTTCGACCGCGACAACTTTGACATTCACTGGGTCGACTCCGACGTGGTATTCCTCGCCGGGACCGGCGGCGGTATTTACGACGTGAAGTGGAACGACAGCCTGCGGAGTAACTTCTCTTTATACGGGCGCAACTTCGGCGATATTGATGATTCAAGCAATAGCGTGCAGAACTACATCCTCAGCATGAATAACTTCATCGGCCCGGTGCAGGTGATGGTCAGCGGGATGCGGGCGAAAGATAATGATGAGCGCAAAGATACCAACGGTAATCTGGTCAAAGGCGATGCGGCAAATACCGGGGTACATACGCTGCTCGGTCTGCACAACGACAGCTTTTACGGCCTGCGTGAAGGGACCAGCAAAACGGCCCTGCTCTATGGCCACGGGCTGGGTGCCGAAGTGAAAGGCGTCGGTTCCGACGGCGGGTTGCGCCCGGGAGCAAATACCTGGCGCTTCGCCAGCTACGGCACCACGCCGCTCAGCGAGAACTGGTTTATCGCCCCGGCGGTGCTGGCGCAGAGCAGTAAAGATCGCTATGTCGATGGCGACAGCTACCAGTGGGCGACGCTCAACCTGCGTCTGATTCAGGAGATCACTCAGAACTTCGCCCTTGCTTACGAAGGCACCTACCAGTACATGGATCTCAAACCCGAAGGCTACAACGACCGCCATGCGGTGAACGGAAGTTTCTATAAACTCACCTTCGCCCCCACCTTTAAGGTCGGTAGCATTGGCGATTTCTTCAGCCGTCCGGAGATCCGTCTCTACACCTCGTGGATGGACTGGAGCAAAAAACTGGATAATTACGCCAGCGATGATGCCTTAGGCAGCAGCGGTTTTAAATCAGGCGGCGAATGGTCGTTCGGTATGCAAATGGAAACCTGGTTCTGACGGTTAGCGCCTGATGCCAGAAACACCGGGGCGGCGGCGAGTCGGCCATCGCCCCGGACACAATAACGACGCAGAGACTGCGCCCCCGTAAACCCGGGACCACAACACGATAATTATTACGCATTCAGAGGGTACTATGGATTTTGAACAGATTTCCCGCTCGCTGCTTCCGCTTCTGGGAGGTAAGGAAAACATCGCCAGCGCCGCGCACTGCGCCACGCGCCTGCGTCTGGTGCTGATCGATGATGCGCTCGCCGACCAGCAGGCTATCGGCAAAATTGAAGGCGTAAAAGGATGTTTTCGCAACGCCGGACAGATGCAGATTATTTTTGGCACCGGGGTGGTGAACAAAGTTTACGCCGCGTTTATTCAGGCCGCCGGCATCGGCGAATCCAGCAAGTCGGAAGCCGCCGATATCGCGGCGAAAAAGCTTAATCCGTTCCAGCGTATCGCCCGTCTGCTGTCAAACATCTTTGTACCCATTATTCCGGCTATCGTAGCCTCCGGTCTGCTGATGGGCCTGCTCGGCATGGTGAAAACCTACGGCTGGGTCGACCCGAGCAACGCTATCTACATTATTCTGGATATGTGCAGCTCGGCGGCGTTTATTATTCTGCCGATCCTGATTGGCTTTACCGCCGCCCGCGAATTTGGCGGTAACCCCTACCTTGGCGCGACGCTCGGGGGCATTCTGACCCACCCGGCGCTCACCAACGCCTGGGGCGTGGCCGCCGGTTTCCATACCATGAACTTCTTCGGCCTTGAGATTGCGATGATCGGCTATCAGGGTACGGTGTTCCCGGTGCTGCTGGCGGTATGGTTTATGAGCATTGTTGAGAAGCAGCTGCGCCGCGTCATCCCCGATGCGCTGGACCTGATCCTGACGCCGTTCCTGACGGTGATTATTTCCGGTTTTATCGCCCTGCTGATTATCGGTCCGGCGGGCCGCGCGCTGGGAGACGGCATCTCATTCGTGCTCAGTACGCTGATTACCCACGCCGGTTGGCTGGCTGGGCTGCTGTTTGGCGGTCTCTATTCGGTTATCGTGATTACCGGTATTCACCACAGCTTCCACGCTATCGAAGCCGGACTGCTGGGCAACCCCGCCATCGGCGTCAACTTCCTGCTGCCGATTTGGGCGATGGCCAACGTTGCTCAGGGCGGCGCCTGCCTGGCGGTGTGGTTTAAAACCAAAGATGCCAAAATCAAAGCCATTACCCTGCCATCGGCGTTTTCTGCCATGCTGGGTATCACCGAGGCGGCGATTTTTGGTATCAACTTACGCTTTGTGAAGCCGTTTATTGCAGCGCTGATCGGCGGCGCAGCGGGCGGCGCATGGGTCGTCTCCATGCACGTCTATATGACCGCGGTCGGCCTGACGGCGATTCCAGGCATGGCTATCGTGCAGGCCAGTTCGCTGCTGAACTACATTATCGGGATGGTCATCGCCTTCGGCGTTGCCTTTGTCGTCTCCCTGCTGCTGAAATACAAAACGGACGCGGAATAATGTCACTTCCATCACGCCTGCCTGCGATTTTGCAGGCCGTTATGCAAGGCCAGCCGCGCGCGCTGGCCGACAGCCACTATCCCCGCTGGCACCACGCGCCGGTCACCGGGCTGATGAACGATCCCAACGGCTTTGTCGAATTTGCCGGGCGCTATCACCTGTTCTATCAGTGGAACCCACTCGCCTGCGATCACACCTTCAAATGCTGGGGGCACTGGAGTTCTGCCGATCTGCTGCACTGGCGGCATGAACCGATTGCGCTGATGCCGGACGAAGAGTATGACCGCAACGGCTGCTACTCAGGCAGCGCGGTGGATAACAACGGGACGTTGACCCTGTGCTACACCGGTAACGTCAAATTTGCAGACGGCAGCCGGACCGCCTGGCAGTGCCTGGCGACGGAAAATCCCGACGGCACCTTCAACAAAACCGGCCCGGTCCTGCCGCTGCCAGAGGGCTATACCGGCCACGTGCGCGACCCGAAAGTCTGGCAGCATGAAGGCCGCTGGTACATGGTGCTGGGTGCGCAGGATCGGCAAAAGCGCGGCAAGGTGCTGCTGTTCAGCTCCGCAAATCTCCATGAGTGGACGAGCGAGGGCGAAATCGCCGGCGCCGGCATCAACGGACTGCACGATGCCGGTTATATGTGGGAGTGTCCGGACCTGTTCCCGCTTGGCGATCAGCATATTCTGATTTGCTGCCCGCAGGGGATTCCCGGCGAGAAAGAGCGCTATCTCAACACCTATCCGGCGGTGTGGATGGCCGGCGGCTTCGATTACGCCAGCGCCGCCTTCACGCACGGCGAGTTGCACGAGCTGGATGCCGGATTTGAGTTCTATGCCCCGCAAACCATGCAGACAGCCGACGGCCGTCGGCTGCTGGTTGGCTGGATGGGCGTACCGGACGGCGAGGAGATGCGCCAGCCGACGCGGGCCAACGGCTGGATCCACCAGATGACCTGCCTGCGCGAACTGGAGTGGGTGGACGGCAAACTCTATCAGCGCCCGCTGCGCGAACTGAGCGCCCTGCGCGGCGAAGTCCGCAGCTGGCAGGGCAACGTTCTGCCGCTGGCCCCGCTGGAAATCGCCCTCGATACCGCCGCTGACGACGCGTTTAGCCTCGATTTCGGCGGCGCGTTGACTCTCGAGCGCGATAGCCACGGCCTTCGTCTGGCGCGGCGCAGCCTCGCCAGCGACGAAATGCTCTATCGCTATTGGCGCGGCACGGTTCGCTCGCTGCGGATCTTCATCGACCAGTCGAGCGTGGAGATTTTCATTAACGACGGCGAAGGGGTGATGAGCAGCCGCCTCTTCCCGGACTATCCCGCACAGCTGGTTTTCAGCGGCGCGACGCCGGTAACATTCTGCTACTGGTCGCTGGAGCCATGCATGGTAGAATAAGCGTTTTAAATTCAGGCGCATGTTGTCGTGATGAAAACCAAACGCGTTACCATTAAAGATATCGCCGAGCTGGCGGGTGTCTCGAAAGCCACCGCCAGCCTGGTGCTGAACGGTCGTGGCAAAGAACTCCGCGTGGCGCAGGATACCCGCGAGCGCGTGCTGGCCATCGCGCGCGAACAACATTATCAGCCCAGTATTCACGCCCGCTCGCTGCGCGATAACCGTAGCCACACCATCGGTCTGGTGGTGCCTGAAATCACCAACTACGGGTTTGCCGTCTTCTCTCATGAGCTGGAAATGCTCTGCCGCGAGGCGGGCGTTCAGCTGCTGATCTCCTGTACCGACGAAAACCCCGGCCAGGAAACCATGGTGGTCAATAATATGATTGCCCGCCAGGTTGACGGGCTGATCGTCGCCTCCTGTATGCACAACGACGCCGATTACCTCAAGCTCAGCGAACAGCTGCCGGTGGTACTGTTTGACCGCTGTCCCAGCGACAGCACGCTGCCGCTGGTGATGACCGACTCCATCAGCCCAACGGCGGATCTGATTTCCCGCATCGCGCCTCAGCATCACGACGAGTTCTGGTTTCTCGGCGGGCAGCCGCGTCTGTCGCCCTCCCGCGATCGTCTGGCAGGGTTTACTCAGGGGCTGGCAAACGCCGGTGTCGAACTGCGTCCCGAGTGGGTGATTAACGGCAACTATCATCCGAGCTCCGGCTACGAGATGTTCGCCGCTCTCTGCGCGCGTCTCGGGCGGCCGCCAAAGGCGCTGTTCACCGCCGCCTGCGGTCTGTTGGAAGGGGTGCTGCGCTATATGAGCCAGCACCATCTACTGGATTCCGATATTCATCTGGCGAGCTTTGACGATCACTATCTCTACGATTCGCTATCGCTGCGTATCGACACCGTCCAGCAGGATAACCGTCAGCTGGCCTGGCACTGCTACGATCTGATAAGCCAGCTGATCGACGGCAACACGCCTGAGCCGCTACGGCGCTACCTGCCCGCGACGCTGCAGTTCCGCCATCGTTGATTCGCCAGGCGTTTTTAATTGACCAACTTGAATGAGACCGTGCGCGCGTATCTCTGCCGGGTGGCGGCTAACGCCTGACCCGGCCGACGAAAACCAAACACCGACCCGGCAAGGCATTAGCGCCACCGGGTGATAGCAGAGATGGTCTCTTGAATGGAACATCCCTGGCCTTTACCTCCCGTTAATAGAACACGCTCACGCATCCAGCCCGCTAATCCGCACCAGATGCACGGTGAGCCACAGCAGCTCGTTGCCGCCGAGGGTGATATCGAGCTGGGCCTTGACGTAATCGCGGATCCGCAGCGCGCAGCGGTAGGCCTCCGGATACTCCTTAATCACCTGCACCAGCAGAAAACTGTCCCGCGCGTCGTCCAGTTCCCCCTCCTGTAAACGCTGGAGGAAGAACTGCATATGGACCAGAAAGCGCGAGTAGTTAATCGATTCGGTGTCTATCTGCTGCTTAAAGTGGTACTGCACGAGATTAAAAATATCCTTCAGCATCTTCACCGACTGCATGGTCTGCGCCACGTCGTCACCCTCGCTCTGGCCGTTAACCAGATGAAAAGCGATATTTCCGGCCTCCTCCTCCGGCAGTTCAATCCCGTACTGCTGGCGAATAATCGTCACCGCGTCGCTGGCGACGCGGAACTGCTGCGGATAAAAACGTCTCACTTCCGGCAGCAGACGGTTTTGAATGGCGATCCCTTTGCGGCTGCGTTCGATGGCGAAGGTCAGGTGGTCGGCGAGGGTAAAGAAAATCTGCTCGCGAACCTTGCTGGCAAGCTGCATATTGGCGCGGGAAATAATCATCGCGGCCATTTCGATGACCTCGTCCGGGATGGCGGAGAGCGCCTCGAGATAGCCGCTGCGCGCGCCAAGCGCCTGGGTCACGAATCGCTTCTCTATCTTCTCCGGATCAATCTCATCCCCGGGTCTGCTGTTGAAGCCAATGCCTTTCCCCATGACGATAACCTCCCGGTCATCGTCATCCATAGAGAGCACGAGGCTATTATTGAGCACCTTCTGAACAATCATCTCTGCGACTCATCGTGGTTGCCGTTTTGCGCGATGACATCCTTATACCACCAGAAGCTGCGTTTACGGATCCTTTGCAGACGCTTCAGGTCATCCTCACCGCGATCGACATAAATAAAACCGTAGCGCTTGGCATATCCCTGATGGGTGCTGACCACGTCAATTGCCGCCCACGGGCAGTAGCCCATCAGCTCGACGCCGTCGGCAATCGCCAGGCGCATTTGCTCAATATGCGCCTGTAAGAAGGCGATGCGGTAATCGTCATTCACCGTCCCGTCATGCTCGAGCTTATCCGGCGCGCCCATGCCGTTTTCGCTAATCAGAACTGGCAGACCGTAGCGCTCGCACACTTTGCGCAGCGTCAGGCGCAGCCCCACCGGGTCGACGACCCAGCCGTAGGGGGTTTTGCCGACCCACGGGTTTTCCGCCGGGCGATAAACCCCCTCTTCGCCCAGCATAATTTGCTGGTCGCCCGCGCGAGGCGCAACGTCTGCGCCGTCGCCCCGACTGGCGGCAATAGTGGCGGTGGAGTAGTAGTTAATGGCGATAAAGTCCGGCTGCCCCTGCTGCAAAATCAGCGCATCCTCTGGCTGCACTTGCGGCGCGAGGCCGCGATCCTGCATATAGGCCCACGCCAGGGCGTTGTAGCGGCCATGCACCGCCACATCCAGAAAGCTCCAGCAGCGCAGCGTCTCCCAGTTATGCGCGGCAATGGCATCCTCCGGTTTACAGCTTTCGGCGTACATCGAGGTGGTATTTATCGCCGGGCCGATACGCACTCCGGGAAACTCGCGGTGGCACAGGGCGAAGATCTGCGCCTGGGCCAGCATCATATGGTGATTTTGCTGGTACAGCGCCTTCTTGTCCGGCAGTGGGCGATCGGCGGGCACGCCAATCGCCCCGGGGTGGAGGATCATGGTGTTTTGTTCGTTAATCGTCAGCCAGAGCGGGACTTTAGCGGCAAACTCGCTGAACAGCAGCCGGGCATAGCGCACGAAGGCCTCCCCGGTGTTGCGGTTCAGCCAGCCGCCTTTGAGCTCCAGCGCCCACGGCAGGTCGAAGTGGTACAGCGTCACAATGGGGGTGATCCCGTGGCGCGTCAGGGCGTCGATCAGCCGATGATAAAAGGCCAGCCCGCCCGGATTCACCGGGCCGTCGCCGTCCGGGATCACCCGCGACCAGGCCACCGAAAAGCGGTAGGCCTTCAGCCCCATCTCCGCCATCAGCGCGACGTCTTCCTCCACGCGATGGTAGTGGTCGCTGGCGATGCGGAAGTCCGCCGTTCCCGGCGGATGGCTGAGCATATCGACCACCGACGGCCCCTTACCGTCTTCATTCCACGCGCCCTCAACCTGATAGGCCGAAGTGGACGCCCCCCACAGAAAACCATCCGGGAACCGGGCCTGCTGTTGATAAATCATGCCTGCGCCTCCTTAGCGGATTGCACCATCAGCGGTTCACCGTAATCCACCTGCGCGGCGGCGGTGAGGCGCAGAGAGTGCCGCTCATCGCCGTTGACCACAATCACCGGGGTAATCAGGTCGTACCCGGCCTGCTCGATGGCCGAAATATCGAAGCGGATCAGCGCCTGCCCGACCTCCACGCTATCGCCCACCTTCAGCGCCGAGCTAAAGTGCTGGCCGTTAAGATTGACGGTGTCGATACCAATATGGATCAGCAGCTCAAGACCGCTGTCGCTCTGCAGACCAACCGCGTGGCAGGAGGGCAGAAACATCATCACCTTGCCGCTAAACGGCGCGCGCAGCACCCCTTCCTGCGGACGAATCGCCACGCCCTCGCCCAGCAGACCGCCGGAAAAAACATCGTCGTTCACTTCGCTGAGCGCTACCACCTGGCCGCGCAGCGGACTTAATACTTCAAACTCGCCCTCGCTTTTCGCGCTGACCGCGGGCTGCGGCGCCTCGCTCACCTCCTCTTGCTCCTGCGGAACCTCTTTGAAGGCGATAAACCAGGTCAAGGTAAAGGTCACCACGATGGAAATCGCGCAGGTCACCAGCGCATGGACGATATTCATCGGGTTTTCGCCGATAAACGCCGGCAGCGCCGCCAGTCCCGGGGAGACAAAAGCGTAGCGTACCAGCCCGCTCACCCCGGCGTAGACCCCGGCACAGCCGCCGCCGATCATCGCGGCAATCAGCACCCGGCGGAACTTGAGCAGCACCCCGTACAGCGCCGGTTCGGTGATCCCCAGCAGCGCGGTAAAGCCCGACGAAGAGGCCAGCTGGCGCAGGTTGCTATTTTTGGTTTTCAGCGCCACGCACAGCGTCGCCGCGCCCATCGCCACGTTTGATGCCAGCATCCCCGGCCCGTTAATCATCTCGTAACCGCTTTTACTCAGCTGACCGGTGGCGATCGGCGTCATCGCCCATGCGGTACCGGTAATGATCAGGAAGGGCTGCAGGGTGCCCATCAGCATCGGGATCAACCAGCTGGCGTGGCGATCGATAGCCCCCGCCCCCGCGGCAACCAGGTCGTTAAGCAAAATGCCCGCCGGGCCGACAACCACCAGCGCCAGCGGCGCGGTAATCAGCAGAATCAGCATCGGCTTGACGAAAAACTTGATAATCGATGGCGACACTTTTTCGGCAAAACGCTCCACCCACGACATCAGCCACACGGTCAGAATGATCGGCAGCACCGACCCGGCGTAATCGGAAAGCAGGACGTTGATACCGACAAAATCGACCGCTTTACCGGCCGCCAGCATCTGGCCGATGCCGGGATGCAGCAGCACGCCCGCGAGAGTCATCGCCAGAATCGGGTTGCATTCAAACTTCAGCGACGCCCCGTAGGCCAGCAGCACCGGCAGGAAGAAGAAGGCGGCGTCGGCAATGATATTGAGCAGTTGCCAGGTCGAGCTGGTTTCGCTAATCACGCCGGTAAGCTTGAGAATGGCCAACAGCGCTTTAATCATCCCCGCGCCGGTGATCGCCGGGATCACCGGGGTAAATGTGGTCGAGATGACGCTGATAACCCGCGCAACGATGCCGGTCGGTTTGGCGTTTTTATCGCCGCCGGTCGGGCTTTTCTTCTCAGGCAGGGCCTTATTGAGCAGGCGATAAACCCGCTGCACCTCATTGCCGATAACAATCTGGAACTGGCCGCCCTTCTCCACGACGCTGATCACGCCGGGGATAGTGCCAATCTGCGCATCGTTAACCTTCGCGCGGTCGTTGAACTCCATGCGCAGCCGGGTCGCGCAATGGGTGAGCATGCGGATATTCTCCGCACCGCCCACCGCGTGGAGGATTTTGTCTGCTGTTTCGTTATAGTTCATAGTGTTCCCTGGTGTTGGGGCAAAAAAAAAGACCAAAACAGAGACGCTCCCCTTGGCGGGAGAGCATTTCTATTTTGGTCTTGCCTGCTTTCGCAGTAGCACGCCATCATAAAAATGGGTTATTTCGGCGGATTATCTAAGCGTCCCTGCGCAATGACAACGGCGACCGGACAAAAGTGTGAGCTGGATTAAGTAAATTCTTAAGTGAAGTTCATCCGAGGGCCTGCTGACGCAGCCAGCTCTGTAATAGCTTACCGTTGGGGGTCATATCGCTATCCTGACGCACGCAGAGATAGTAATCCCGGCCATCATCTATCGCCGTATCGAAGATTTTCACCAGCTCGCCGCTCTTCAGATAGGGGGCGATCAGCGGCTCGCGCATCAGCGCACAGCCCAGCCCGGCCTGCACCCCCGCCAGGGTCAGCAGGCCATCTTCAAACAGCGGCCCCGTCGAGCGCGGCGGCCGTTTAACCCCCTGCTGCACAAACCACTGGTTCCATGTCGTGCGCTCCTCGTCGTGCAGCAGCGGCATCTGCAGCAGCTGCTCCGGGGTATCGATATGCCCGTGCAGACGCAAAAAGGCCTGACTGCATACCGGCACCATTTTACCGGAAATCAGCTTTTCGCTTTGATAGCCCACCCAGTGACCGTTGCCAAAGCGAATCGACATATCGGAAGCATCGCTAAGGTAGTTGCGGTGGTTCGCGTAAACCACGTTGATTTCGGTATGCGGATTGGCGTGCACGAACGACGGCAGACGGGGAATAAACCAGCCCATGCCAAACAACGGGATCAGGCTGATCGTCACCTGCTGGGTTTGCACCTGATCGACCAGATGTTCGGTGGCCTGGCGCAGCACGTTAAACGCCGCGCGGATCGAGCGGTAATACTCCCGCCCCTGCTGGCTGAGGGTCAGCCGCCGCCCCTGGCGTTCGGTAAGCGGGATCTGCAGATAGCCTTCCAGCACCTTCAGCTGGTGGCTTACCGCCGAGGGTGAAATCGCCAGCTCCTGCGCCGCCAGGGTCACGCTGCCCAGGCGGGCGATCGCCTCGAAGGCGCGCACCGCCCGCAGCGGCGGATCGTTGGCTAACGTACTCTCAGACCAACTAACCGGCCCTTCTGACTGTTCTGTTTTTTTCATATATTGATTTTCTTAGCGTATTTCACTACTCGATGATTTATTTAATTATATTAAAAATCATAAAGATAGTTAACAACGCATTTATCATAAGAAAGAATATATGCGTATTTTACAATTTAATTCATTTGTTGGATGGTAGCTATTATTTGAGCATCTTGTCGGAAGAACCAGTTGGACACACTCATACAACAAATCATCAACGGGGTCATGCTCGGCAGCATCTACGCCCTGATCGCGCTCGGCTACACCATGGTGTACGGCATTCTGCGCATTATTAACTTTGCCCACGGCGATATTCTGATGGTCGGCGCGTTAACCACCCTTTCCGGGATGAACGCGCTGAATGCCCATTTCCCCACTCTGCCGCCGCTGGCGCAGCTGGGGCTGGCGCTGCTGCTGGCCATGGCGGTCTGCGCCCTGCTGGCGATGGCGGTCGAGCGCTTTGCCTACCGCCGCCTGCGTAACGCTCCGCGCCTGGCGCCGCTGATCTCCGGGATCGGCGTCTCGGTACTGCTGCAAACCGTAGCGATGATCGTCTGGTCGCGCAATCCGCTGATGTTCCCGCAGATCCTGCCGATGGATCCGATCGCCGTGACCCACGGCAGCGAAGCGCATCCTCCGGCGCTCATTACCGTCACCGGTATCGTCACCGTCACGCTGGCCCTCGCGGTAATGCTCGGCTTGTGGCTGCTGGTGGAGTACACCCGCTTAGGTCGCGGTATGCGCGCGGTGGCGGAAAATCCGCGCATCGCCACGCTGATGGGGGTGAACCCCAACGCGATTATCATCCTCACTTTCGCCATCGGCGGCGTATTCGCCGCGCTGGCTGGCGTGATGATGGCCAGCAACTACGGCAGCGCCAGCTTCTCCATGGGCTTTCTGCCCGGCATTAAAGCTTTCACCGCCGCGGTGCTCGGCGGCATCGGCAATATTCGCGGCGCGATGGTCGGCGGCCTGCTACTGGGCCTGATCGAATCCCTGGGGGCCGGCTATCTCGGCGACCTGACCAACGGCGTCTTTGGCAGCAACTACCAGGATATCTTCGCCTTTATGGTGCTGATTCTGGTGCTGGTCTTCCGCCCTGCCGGTTTACTCGGCGAACGCGTCGCGCACCGGGCCTAGGAGAAATATTATGACAACGGCACAACTCGATACGCCCGTCGTCTCCCGCCGCTTCTGGTCCGGGATGACCCTGTTCGTCTGCGCGCTGCTGGTGGCGCCGATGGTCGCCAGCCAGCTCGGCGGCAACTACTGGGTGCGGGTCATCGACTTCGCCCTGCTCTACATCATGCTGGCGCTGGGGCTGAATATCGTGGTCGGCTACACCGGCCTGCTGGATATGGGCTTTATCGCCTTCTATGCCGTCGGCGCATACCTGGCCGCTCTGCTGGCCTCGCCGCATCTGCTGGAGGTGTTCCCGCTGTTAAATAACCGGTTCCCGGAGGGCCTGCACACCTCGTGGCTGGTGATTATTCCGCTCGCCGCGCTGGTGGCGGCAGGCTGCGGGATCGTGCTGGGGGCGCCGACGCTGAAGCTGCGCGGCGACTACCTGGCCATTGTCACGCTCGGTTTTGGTGAGATTATCCGCATCCTGATGCGCAACCTCGACCGCCCGGTCAACATCACCAACGGCGCAAAAGGCATTTCCGGGGTCGACTCGCTGAACCTGTTCGGGCTGAAGTTTAGCGGCGTCTATCACTGGTTTGGTTTTAAAGTCCCGGCGCTGTGGCTGTGGTACTACCTGCTGATGCTGGTGATTGTGGCGATTATTTTCGTCTGCCTGCGGCTACAGCATTCGCGCATCGGCCGCGCCTGGCACGCCATCCGCGAGGATGAAGACGTCGCCCGCGCAATGGGCATCAATCTGCGTAACTACAAACTGCTGGCTTTCGCTATCGGCGCCTCGTTCGGCGGCGTGGCGGGGGCGCTGTTCGGCGCATTTCAGGGCTTCGTTTCGCCGGAATCCTTCACGCTACAGGAGTCAATTGCGGTACTGGCGATGGTGGTGCTGGGCGGGATGGGTCATATCCCCGGGGTGATCCTCGGCGCGGTGCTGCTGACCGCGCTGCCAGAGCTGCTGCGCAGCCAGGCGGCGCCGCTGCAGCAGGCGCTGTTTGGCGAAGTGCTGATTGACCCGGAAGTGCTGCGCCAGCTGTTCTACGGCCTGGCGCTGGTGCTGGTCATGCTCCTGCGCCCTCAGGGCATCTGGCCCGCGCGTCATCAGGGAGTCAAAGCATGAGTCTGTTAAGCGTACGCCACATGTCAAAACGCTTTGGTGGCCTGACGGCGGTCGATGACGTATCGCTGACCATTAATGAAGGTGAAATCTACGGCCTGATCGGCCCCAACGGCGCGGGGAAAACCACCTGCTTTAACCTGATTACCGGGCTGTACCCGGCGGACAGCGGCGAGTTCGCTATCGCCGGTGAGCCCTACTTCCCGAAGAATATCGAGAAAGTCACCGCCGCCGGCATCGCCCGCACCTTCCAGAACGTGCGGCTGTTTAACCAGATGTCGGTACTGGAGAACGTGATGGTCGGCCGCCACGTGCGCACCCGCAACGGTCTGTGGGCCGCGCTTACCCGCCATAAACGCGCCCGCACCGAAGAGGCGCAGACCCGCGAGCTGGCATGGCACTGGCTGGACTACACCGGCATTGCGCAGTTCGCCCACTACCGCGCCTGCGACCTCGCTTACGGCCACCAGCGGCGGCTGGAGATTGCCCGTGCGCTGGCTACCGATCCGCGCCTGCTGGCGCTGGATGAACCGGCGGCCGGGATGAACGCCGCCGAGAAGATGGCGCTGGGCGAACTGCTGCTGCGCATTCGTGATGACGGCAGAACGCTGCTGATGATTGAGCATGACGTCAAGCTGGTGATGGGGATCTGCGATCGCCTGATGGTGCTGGATTACGGCAAAACATTAACCAGCGGCACGCCGGAGACCGTGCGCCGCGATCCGGCGGTGATTGCCGCCTGGCTGGGAGGCAATGTCCATGTCTGATCTGTTAACCGTAACCGGCCTCAGCGTGCACTACGGCGGCATCCAGGCGGTACGCGACGTCTCATTCAGCGTTAAAGCGGGTGAGCAGACGACGTTGATCGGCGCCAACGGCGCGGGAAAAAGCTCCACCGTCCGCGCCATTACCGGGCTGGAACCCTTTAGCGGCGAGATTATTTTCAACGGTCAACCGGTTCGTCGACGCAAAGCGGAGTCGCTGCTGCGCGAAGGGCTGGTGATGGTACCGGAAGGCCGCGGCATCTTTACCCGCATGACGGTACTGGAAAACCTGCAGATGGGCGCCTGGCTGCGTCGCGATAGCGCGGCGGTCCGACAGGAGATGGACGAGATCTTCGCCAACTTCCCGCGCCTCGCCGAACGCCAGCACCAGCTGGCCGGGCTGCTCTCCGGTGGCGAACAGCAGCTGCTGGCGCTCAACCGCGCCCTGCTCAGCCAGCCGCGCCTGCTGATCCTCGATGAGCCCTCGATGGGGCTGGCGCCGCTGATGGTCGAGAACGTTTTCCGCGTGATCGCCACTCTCCGTCAGCGCGGCGTGGCGCTGCTGCTGATTGAGCAGAACGCGCGTCTGGCGCTGGAGGCCACCGACAGCGCGTGGGTGATGGACAGCGGCAGCATTGTGGAACGTGGTGCCTCGCAGGCGCTGCTGGCCGACGACCGTATCGCAAAGATTTATTTGGGCGAAGTGCCCGCATAACACTAACCAGCATCAGGGAAAAACAATGAAAACAGTCAAAATCAGTGCGCTCAGCGCCGCTATTCTGCTCAGTGGCTTCGCCTCATCCGCCGCATGGTCTGCGGCCAGCGAAACCGTGATTATCGGCCTGGCGGGCCCGCTGACCGGCCCTTCCGCGCGTATCGGCAAGGATCTCGAAAACGGCGCGCAGCTGGCGATTGACGATATCAACAAGCAACACCCGACCATCGGCGGCAAGGCGGTAACCTTTAAACTGCAATCTGAAGACGATCAGTCCGACCCGCGTACCGCCGTTGCCGTCGCTCAGCGTCTGGTGGATAGCGGCGTCGCCGGCGTCGTCGGCCACTGGAACACTGGCACCAGCATTCCCGCCGCACGGGTTTACCACGATGCCGGCATCGCCCAGGTCGCGCCGGTCGCTACCGGACACGCCTATACCAGACAGGGTTTCGACACCAGCTTCCGCGTGATGGGCCACGACGATGACGGCGGCCAGTTTGCCGGGCAGTACGCGGTACAAACCCTGAAGGCCAAACGCATCGCGGTGATCGATGACCGTACCGCTTTTGGTCAGGGGCTGGCGGACGAGTTTATTAAGTCGCTGGACGCGCAGGGGATCAAAATCGTCGATCGCCAGTATGTTGACGACAAAACGGTGGACTTCAGCGCCGTACTGACCGCCATCCGCAGTAAAAATGCCGATCTGATTTTCTTCGGCGGCGTCGATAGCCAGGCCGCTCCGCTGGCGCGTCGTATCAAACAGCTGGGCATGAACGCCACCCTGATGGGCGCCGGCGGTTTCGTCAGCCAGACCTTCCTGCAGCTGGCGCAAAAAGAGGGTGACGGCGTGGTGGCGCTGGAGCCGGGACTGCCGGTTGAACAGATGCCGGGCGGCAAAGCCTTTGAGCAGGCCTACCAGGCGCGCTATCACACCCATATCGAGCTGCACGCGCCGTTCGCCTATGACGCCACCCGCGTGCTGGTGGCGGCGATGGAAAAAGCTGACTCCGTCGACCCGGCCAACTATCTGCCCGCGCTACGCGCCATTAACTACTCCGGGGTCACCGGACACATCGCCTTTGATAAAGAGGGCAACCTGAAATCGCCAACCTTTACCGTCTACAAAGTCGTCGACGGCAAATGGCAGCCGCAAACCGTACTCGGCGGCGCAACAACGAAGTAACGCAGTGAGGCAATGTGATGAGTGATAATAATGAGCTGGGCATTCTCGCCCGCCGCAAAATTGAAGCCGAAATTATTAAGCCGATTTACGACATCCTGGTGCGCGAGATAGGTAAAGCTCGTGCCCAGGCGGTCATCGGCGAAGCCATTGAAAACGCCGCGATTGAGGCGGGAAAAACGTTTGCCCGCCAGGAGCCGAACGGCGCGAACATCCAGAGCTTTGTCGCCCTGCAATATCTGTGGGAAAAGGACAATGCCCTGGAGGTCAAGGTGCTGGACGCCGATGACCAGCAGTATAACTACAACGTCAACCGCTGCCGCTACGCCGAGATGTACCACGAGATGGGCCTCGGCGAGATTGGCCACCTGCTCTCCTGCGCCCGCGACGACAAGTTTATCGTCGGCTACGCGCCGGAGGTGGAGCTGACCCGCACCACCACCATCATGCAGGGCGGAAAGTGCTGCGACTTCCGCTATCGCGTGAAGAAGGACAAGCCATGATAGCCATCAACGCTGAACGTCTGTGGTCAACCCTCAACGAGATGGCGAGGATTGGGGCGACGCCGGCCGGCGGCGTCACCCGGCTGACGCTGAGCGACGAGGACCGCCAGGCGCGCGACCTGCTGCGCCAGTGGGCACAAGAAGCCGGTTTTCCCTGCGCAGTCGATAGCATGGGCAATATGTTTATCCGCCGCGCCGGAAAAAATCCGCAGCTGGCTCCGGTATTGACCGGTTCGCACGTCGATTCCCAGCCGCTCGGCGGCCGCTATGACGGGATTTACGGCGTGCTCGCCGGGCTGGAGGCGCTACGCACGCTGAACGAACGCGGCATTGAGACCGAACGCGATATCGTGCTGGTGAACTGGACCAATGAAGAAGGGGCGCGCTTTGCCCCGGCGATGCTGGCATCCGGCGTCTGGGCCGGGCAGTTCAGCGAAGCTTTCGCGCTGGCCCGCAAAGATCGCGACGACATCAGCGTCGGCGCGGCACTGGAGGCGATCGGCTACCGCGGCGAGCGTCCGACCGCCGCGTTCCCGGTTCATGCCTGTTATGAGGTGCATATCGAACAGGGGCCGATTCTGGAAGAAGAAGACGTTGATATCGGCCTCGTCCACGCGGCAATGGGCCAGCGCTGGTTCAACGTCACGCTGGAGGGCTTTTCCGCCCACGCCGGCACCACGCCGATGGGCAGCCGCCGCGATGCATTGACCGCTTTCGCCGAGCTGGCGCTGGCGGTGGAGCAAATCGGGATCGCCCACAACCCCGACGGACGGGCGACCATCGGCATGGCGCAGGTGATACCGGGTTCGCGCAACGTGGTGCCGGGGCGCGTCGAATGCAGCGTGGAATTCCGCCATCCGCAAAGCAGCGCGCTGGAGGCAATGGAACAGGCGTTGCGTCACGCTGCCGACAAGCTGGCCAGACGCGGGGTGCAGGCGCAAATCGAGCGCATTTTTGACTACGCGCCAATCGCCTTCAACGCCCAGTGTCTGGCGCGCAGCGAGCAGGCGGTTCAGATGCTCGGCTACAGCGCCAGACGCATGGTCTCCGGCGCCGGCCACGATACCTGCTATATCAGCAAGGTCGCGCCCGCCAGCATGATTTTCATCCCCTGCGAGAAGGGAATTAGCCATAACGAGGCGGAGAATATTCTGCCCACGTGGGCAGAAAAAGGGGCCAACGTACTGCTGCATAGCGTACTGCTCGCCGCCAGGGAAAAGTAAGCGCCCTTCTGCTGATCGTTCTGGCGCCGCGCGGTGCCAGAACGACAGCTCACCGCCGTGACGGTACGCCGGCTCCTTCCGGGAAGGAGATAACTGCAGGCATAACCAAATTAAAACAATATCTTAGATTGTTTACCCGCGCGGACAAAAAGCCATTTATTTGTGGATTATCTGCTAAAATCAGCCAATAGATCGCATAGAGCAGGCAGGTATGCGGACATAACGGCATGACATTCCGTTGTATTTCAGTTCAATTCAATGATTTTCGAATCGCTTCTTTTTTACTGCTGACGCCCGGGTACGTGTGAAAACGAAAAAGAGATCCTCAGCATCGTCCAATATTCTCCGCTATATCTGGGGATCCGCGCTGGCGACGATTTTTTTAACCACCATTCTCTCCTTCTGGCTGCTTTCCGGCTCGTGGGGAACGTGGAAAAGCGCGCATAACAATGTTACCCAGTTCGATATTTTCTACCGGGTACTGCAGGTCTCTAATGACCTGGCCGGTGAGCGCGCCTTCGTTAACGAGCTGATATTAAGCTCGCCTGAGGAGAAAGAGTCACGCTGGCAGGCGCTGGTCGCCCATCGCGACATCACCGACCGCGACATGCAAAAGATCCCGAAAAACCTGCTCTCTCCGGCGCTGATGGACGAAATGATGCAGCAGCTGGAGCGTTCCCGTCGTATTGCCGACCGCTTTCGCACCCAGGTGCTGAGCGACCCGCAGTCCGCAGATTTGGCCATTCACGATATGGTGGTGGCAACGGATTTCTATCATAAGGCGCTGTTCGAGCGCACCACCGAGTTTCTGCTGCTGGAGCCCAGCGCGCTGGGTCCGATTCTGCGCGCGCAGGCGCTGGGCGAGCTGCGCGATGCAACGGGTCGACTCGGTTCTCAGGTGCTGATTCCGCTGGCCACACACACCCCGATTCCGCGGGCCAACCGGGAAGGATTGATTCGCGGTATCGAACGGATCAATACCGCGTGGTGGCTGCTGCAAACGCAGGGCAATGAGGCCACCTATCTTCCCCACTTCCAGAAAACGCTGGAAAACACGCGCCGGGACTTTGAACATCAGGGCATTGCGTTAATCAATCAGTTAAGCGCTGAGAGCGACAGCGGTAAGCCCTATAGCGTGAGCGCCGAACAGTTTGCCGTCGATTATCACGCCAGCCTCAGTTCGTTTGATGATCTCCTCAATACCTATATGAACGGAGTAAAGGAGCACTACACCGCCGCCGAACATCGGGCCTTAGAGAATTTCCTGCTACGGCTGGTGGTGCTTGGGCTGGTGTATACCCTGACCATTGCGATGATTTTCTATATTCGCTCTCGCGTTTTACGCCCCATTCTGCGCTTAAATGAGCTCGCCGCGGCGCTGATTGCCGGAAAACAACTCCACGTCCAAATCGATGACGATACGGCAGAAGAGGTGCAGAGCCTGTTTTCATCCCTCGGGACCCTCGGGAAAAAACTCCGTGAAGATGCCCGCATCAGCCGCCAGTACCAGCGCCAGTCGGAAGAGGATCCGCTGACCCATCTGTTTAATCGCCGGGCATTTAACGCCCGGGCTGATGCGCTATTAAGTCAGTCCAGCAAGGCGCTTCCGGCCTGGTTAGTGATGCTCGACGTTGACCGCTTTAAGTCGATAAACGATAACTGGGGACACCCGATGGGTGACGAGGTGCTGGTTGCCCTGGCCAAAACCCTGAGTAAGTTGAGCCGCCCGGAAGACGTGGTGGGGCGCCTCGGCGGAGAAGAGTTCGCGGTCCTGTTTCTGGCCGCTTCGTCAGACGAAGTCGCCAGCTATACCGCGCGGATTCAGCAGGAAATCCGCAAGCTGACCCTCCATACGACCGGCGATATCACCTTTAAGATCACCGCCAGTTTCGGGGTAGCTAAAGGCTGGCAGTGCCCGCTGCAAGAGCTGATGTCGCGGGCCGACAGGGAGCTGTATAACGCCAAGAACAGCGGGCGTGACCGGATTTGCGGCCTCTCCTGAGCGCACCGGCGCCTGCGTGCCTTGCCATTTTAATCATCCCCCGGTTTAACAGCGCGAAGAGATAACCCTGATATCACCTCAGGGCTCTCTCTGCATTCGCTTAGTGCTTCTTACGGTTACGGCGCATGTCTATCGTCACCGCCGCAACAATAATAATCCCTTTGATAATATCCTGAACGTAAGCGTCGACGCCGACGAAGGTGAAGCCGCTTTTGATTAAGCCGAGAATCATCGCCCCAATCAGGGTGCCGGTGATGCGGCCGACGCCGCCCATCAGGCTGCTGCCGCCGATAACGGCCGCGGCGATAGCGTCCAGTTCGTAGGACATCCCCATACTGGACTGCCCGCTGCTGACGCGCGCCGCCAGCACAACCCCGGCCAGCCCCGACAGCGCGCCGGCGATGGTGTAGACGATAACCAGATACTTATTCACATTGATGCCGGATACTTTTGCCGAGGTCATGTTGCCGCCGATGGCGTAAACATATTTACCGTAGCGGGTGTGTTTCAGCGCGATGTGAAACAGAGCGGCAATCACGAAGAAAATAATCACCGGCATCGCCCCCTGACCAATCGACGTAAAGCTATCGGACAAGAAACTGATGGGATTTCCCTGGGTGTAATATTGCGCCAGACCGCGGGCAGAGACCATCATCCCGAGAGTGGCGATAAACGGCGGAATCCCGGTACGGGTGACCAAAAAGCCGTTGGTTAATCCGCAGATCAGCCCGACGCCAATCCCGGCGCAAATGGGAATGACCGCCGGTAGGTTAACCAGTGACGGGAACATCGGCGACAGGCTATCCGAGGTTTGTGCCAGGCTTGCCGCCACCACGGCAGCAAGGGCAATGACCGAGCCGGAGGAGAGGTCAATCCCGGTAGTGATAATGACCTGCGTGACGCCGACGGCGATAATCCCGATAATGGCGACCTGCAGGACAATCAACACCAGGCGGTTGGTGTTCATCAGGAAAGACTGGTCGCGGACAAACCAGCCGGCAATTTCAAAGGTCAGGGCGATGACCACCATAACAATAAAGATACCGGTATCTTTCGGTAATTTATGCCGTAAATTACCAAGGAAAGAGGATCGCGCATTTGCAGCTGTTGCGGTCAGTTTCATATTGCTCATTCTCTACACCTCAGTGGGATGCCAACGACAAAATGGTTTCCTGATCGGCCTCGTCTTTGTCGAGGATGCCGGTAATACGTCCTTCGTGCATGACCATAACGCGATCGCTCATGCCCAGAATTTCCGGCAGTTCAGAAGAGACCATAATCACCGCAACGCCGCGGTTCGCCAGTTCGCTAATCAGGTGATAAATTTCAGCTTTCGCCCCCACGTCAATCCCGCGGGTTGGCTCATCAAGAATTAATATTTTGGGCTGCGCTAAAAGCCAGCGGGCAATTAAGACCTTTTGCTGATTACCGCCGCTCAGGTTATTAATAATCTGATCCATGGTCGGGGTTTTAATATTCAGACGACGGATCTGTTCCATGCAGTCTTGCGCCATCTTCATATGTTTGACAAACCCGCTCTTGCCGATATATTCCGGCATATTGACGATACTCATGTTTTCCATCACCGAGAGCACGAGGAACAGTCCGGACTTTTTGCGGTCTTCGGTCAGCAGCGCCATCCCTTTTTCGATGGCCACGGAAGGCGAGTCGATGATCACCGGCTGGCCGTCAATCAACACTTCGCCACTGTCAAAGCGCTCCATCCCGAACAGGCTCTCCATCACTTCACTGCGCCCGGCGCCAACCAGACCCGCAACGCCGAGAATTTCGCCACGGCGGACGCTGAAATTCACCTCCTCAAAATAGCCTTTGCGCGACAGATTACGGACCGTCAGCACCTCTTCGCCAATGGTATTATTGAATTTCGGGAACAGCTGAGTTAATTCGCGGCCCACCATCTGGGTAATAAGCGACTGACGGGTAAATTCGCCCGTCTGCCGGCTGCCCACCCAGGTCCCGTCGCGAAAGACGCTAATTTCATCGGTAATCGCGAAAATCTCATCCATCTTGTGGCTGATATAAATAATGGCTTTACCCTGTTCGCGTAAATCGCGAATGATGGTGAACAGGTGGGCCACTTCACTTTCCGTCAGCGCCGAGGTGGGTTCATCCATAATGACAATATCCGCGTTCCACGATACCGCTTTGGCTATTTCCACCATTTGCTGGGCGGCAATGCTGAGCTCGCCCACCAGCCGGTCGGCGGATAAACGGATATTCAGTTTATTGAGCAGTGTCTGCGTCTGGCGGGCCAACTGTCGATGGTCGACAAAACCGTATTTCATCGGCTCGCGCCCCAGCCAGATATTTTCTGCCACCGTCATATGCGGCACCAGATTCAGCTCCTGGTGGATCATGGAGATCCCCGCGCGCAGCGCATCCATCGTATCCTGGAACTGCACCGGTTCGCCCTTCACCCGGATCGCGCCCTTATCGGGACGGTAAATCCCGATAAGGCACTTCATTAACGTCGACTTTCCCGCACCATTCTCCCCCATCAGGGCGTGCACCGTCCCCGGGCGCACGCGTAATGAGACATTATCGAGCGCCTTCACGCCAGGAAAGAACTTACTGATACCTTCGGCTTCAAGTGCAAAAGCGTTCATACCTCCCCCTCCGTACCGCTGAGCCAGAAATGATTATTTTTGATTACGGCTGACAAATTCAGACATATTCTCTTTGGTAATCAGCTGGTAAGGGACATCGATGACTTTTTCGACTTTTTCCCCGTTCGCCAGTTTGACGGCTGCATCCACCGCCCCTTCCCCCTGGCCTTTAGCATCCTGGAAAATGGTGGCGATCATCTTGCCGTTTTTCAGCATCTGCAGTGCGTCAGGGGTCCCATCGACGCCGGCAATCAGAATGTGCTTCGGATTGCTCCCCAGCGCCTGCAGCGCGCCAATCGCCATTTCATCGTTATTGGAGGCGATCGCCTGAATATCTTCCCCACTGGTCATCCAGTTACTCACCACATCTACGGCATCGTTACGCATGAATTTCGCCGTTTGCTTCTGAACGATCTTGATATCCGGGTATTTCGCAACCACCTCTTCTACGCCTTTGGTACGATCGCGAGTTGATTCGTTCGCCAGGTCGCCCAGCAGAATCGCCACGTTGCCTTTGCCGTTCATCGCCTTCGCCAGCGCTTCCATCTGCAGACGGCCGGCCAGCACCGAATCCGAACCGACGTAGGCCATTTTGTCGGTCAGCGTAATCTGCGGACGGCGGTTAACGAAGACCAGCGGAATGCCGGCTTTGGTCGCCTGATCGATAATCGGCTTCACGGCGTTGGTATCGACCGGGTTGACGATGATGGCATCGACGCCCTGACCAATAAAGTTCTGCACCTGCTGCAGCTGCTGCGCGACATCACCCTTGGCATCCTCTACCTGCGACTTCACCCCCTCTTTTTGCATCTCTTTTTGCATGGCGGTACGCAGGATAGTCAGGAAGTTATCGTCGAAAAGCGCCATGGAAACGCCGACGGAGAGATCTTTTGCCATCACCGCAGCGGGCAACATACAGACTAACAAAGAGGCAACAATCGTTTTCTTGATGTTCATAGTTGTTCCTTGGGGTTCAGTGATATGCCAGTTCATTGAGATGAAATGAAAGATTCATTTCGTAAATGCGTGTTGCTGATACCTGCCGGATCGCCAGCCAGAAGTTTCACTTCTGAGCGCGCTGTTTTTGCACATGTTTATCAGAACCACCTAATTCAGTGGTTTTTTAGTGAATTATTAAAACAGCAGTTCATAAAACATACGATTTATCACCCGGAAAATTTCAGACGTTTTATTTCATTAACAACACATATGAAACTTTTATAATTAAATAACTGAAATGAAAATTTTAAAACTGCCTGATAACAGAACTTTGACAGATATCTAACATTGCGGCATAAACGCGCAAAAAATGAGAGGCGCCCAGCAGTTTGCAGACAAGTCACAGGCCCGCCGCTGGCAATCCGCCAGAGAAGATTTTCCGCCTAAAGAAGAGGGGGATTTGAAACGTCAGCGATCCTTTCAGGAGGGCCGTTACAAATTGATCCGATTTTCACTCCCGTCATGATGAGAGGAAAAGAGCGCCCGCTTTGTCATCCGCTGCCGGTATCAGGCTAACGGTTTCAACATGTTAGCGTGATGACCACGCTCACCTGGCTCGCACACGCCGCCGTGTACCGCCCGGCAGGTCTATTCCCATGACCATCGCAGGGGCATAGACTGCTCACATCTTTCATTGTGCCCCGCAAGGCAACCCGATATGTCGCGTCTCTTTTCGCTGAAATTCGCCCTTCCGGCGCTCGCACTTTCCCTCTCTTCGCAGGTTGCGGCGGCGCCCGATATAGAGGTAGGTTTTTCCCCCGAAGGCTCTGCCCGCCAACTGGTATTAGAGACCATTAATCAGGCGCAAACCTCGCTCCAGATGATTGCCTACTCTTTTCAGGCGCCTGATATTGCGCGGGCGCTTGTCGCCGCCCATGACCGCGGCGTCAAGGTGCAAATCGTGGTCGATAAAAGACGCAACGCGGTGGAAGCCAGCCAAAAGATAATGAAGTATGTTGCGGAGCACGGGGTGGCATTACGTATTGATGGCCACTATCACATCCAACACGATAAGACGATTATTGCCGATGGGGCGACGGTTGAAACCGGGTCATTTAACTATGCTCCGTCCGCCGAAACAAAAAATAGTGAAAACGTCGTGGTGATACGTCATCAGAAAGCCGTGGCCTGCCAGTATATCGCCCACTGGCAGTCGAGATGGGAGCTGGGTGTCCCTTATGCGGGGTAAATACGCGTAAAAAACGCCGTCTTCACCCGGCCCGCGGCGCAGCATGAAGACGGCGGTTGCATACTGGAAAAGTCAGTCCGTGACTTTCAAAGCCAGCTCATAGGCACTGGTTTTTCCTTCATCGCGCGCGCCGCCCATCTGATACACGCGGACGGTATATTTTCCGTTGGTTTCGAGGCGCTGCTCAAAAGCACCTTCTGTCATCGAGCCATTAAAAATGGTTTCGTTCGCGGGGTTGATCACGTTGAAATAAGGATGGGGCCATTTGCTCTTCATGGTGACGTGCATTAGCTGACCTGCTTTCGCCACCAGCGTGTAATCTTTCACATCGGCGCCGCTCAGGGCATTTTTAATGGTGGTTCCGCTGGTACCTTTATCGAAATGAACCGGGATTGTATTTATCTTATAACCCGCCATGACAGATAATGGTGCGAATAAACAACCAGCGCAGATCAAGCTACCAACAATTAACTTTAAATTTTTCATTTAATTAACACCTTATGTTTTTATATCTGGTGTTATAACACATAAGGTATTCCAGAAAAATTTCAGGAAATAGATTGAAACGATTTCATCGTCGTCTCGCGGTGAAGTAAATCGCTATAGATAGCAGTTAATATCCCACCGGGGCGAAACTCTTTCTTTATCCACTGCGTCACCTGCCCACTGGCCGCATGCTGGGTCGCCAGCAGCATTCCTGAATCCTGGCGCGGGTTATGAATCTGGCGGGTAATCAGCCGGTTTTCCGCCATGGCCTCACGAACCATATAATCCGGCAGAAAACCAATGCCTTCACCGAGGATCTGGCACTGGCATTTGGTATTAAAGTCCGGCACCAGAATCGCCTCCTGCCCGTGCAGTAACCAACCCACTTTCTTATTAATGGTGCTGGCGGTGTCCTCCACCATAATATTGGGGTAAAGCCGTAGCTGGCTTTCCGCTATGGGTTCCGGCATAAACGCCAGCGGATGATCCGGGGCAATGGCGAAGACCCAACGAATGGCACCAATTTCAGTGTAGTCAATGCCGCCGCCGTCGAGCAGCGTATCCGGCGCGCCAATCGCGATATTAGCCTGCTGATTAATTATCGCATCCCAGACGCCGTTATACACCTCCGTGGTAACGGTAATCTGGCAGGTTGGAAACTGTTTTTTGAGCACCTGCAACAGACGCGCCGTGTGCCGCGGCGTATAAAGCAGCTGGTTGATGCAGATACGGACCCGGGCCTCAATCCCCTGGGCTATGGTATCTATGCTGCGCTTGATGGCATGAAAATCATTGAGCAAATCCGTGGCCTTACGGAAAAGATAGTAGCCGGACTCGGTCAGCTCGATGCTACGGGTATTACGGGTAAACAGCACCACGTCCAGCCCCGTCTCCATGCGCTTGATGGTGTAGCTGATGGCTGATGTCGTCAGCCCCAGCTCGTCTGCGGCTTTGCTGAAACTGCCAAAGCGCGCCGCCGTGGTAAATGCCAGCAGATTTTCTTCAGTAAAAATTGAGTTCATTGGCCCGCTCCTGCTTTCGTCAACCGCTCATTAGCCCCACTCTGCAATCGACTCTATTTCCTGTCCCTGCCATCGGCAATCATTTTTGAATATCTTTTAACACCATACGAATTGTCGGCCCGCGCGGGCCGCGAAATTCTCCGCGGCGTCATGGTTCAGCGCGAGCTTTTTGAGGTTGCCTCGCTCAGTTTACGACCGGTATATTCGGAAATCAGCCCCACGCCGTTGCCGGCCAAAAAACCCAGCAGCGTCACCGGCCAGTTCATCCCGGAGGCGAAAAACAGCGTCATGCCAAGAAAGCCGCCGGGAATAAACGCGGTGAGGGAAAAGCGCCCCTGCCAGACAATCACCGCGGAGAACGGCACCGTGGTGATAACGCTGGCCCAGAAGGATGATATCCCGGTGGCGGCAGTCAGCCCACCCGCGGCCATCGCCGCCAGAAATGCCCACGCGGCGCCGGTGTAGTTGACAAAAAGACTCTTCACAAACCCCTCTTTACCGCCGCCTGCCGCATAAAAACTGCAAAAGGCGACAAAGCCGATCGTGCCAAGCAATCCCCAGCGCGGATCAAGCCCAACCTGCGAGGAGATCAACTGCCAGATCCCGGCACAAATGCCGACAGTAATCCCCGTTGCGGTGAGTCCGTTCATCTCTTCCCCCTCGTGATAGTGGTCGTGGAAATTGGTTTCGTTCGGGAACTATATAGAAATAATCCCCTCTTGAATTACGGGAAATCGCATGCAAGAAACAAACATTGCACTGCCGCACAGTCTGCATCCATTATTAAAAAATATTCAACAATGAGTGGGGTTATCGCGAATAAAATTTAAGCGGGTTCTTTTATCTATTTTTGGTTGCTATGCTCAGGTCATCAAAAAGTCTCAGCCGCCACCACAGGAGTAAGATGATGACCACGGAAAATATTATTGCTGAATATCTTTTGGCTGCGGAGCAAGGCAATGTCGAACAATTAAAAACCTGTTTAGCCCGTGGCGTCGATATTAATGCCAGCAATCGCCAGGGGCGAACCGCTATTACTCTGGCCAGCCTGAATAAACATTATGCCTGCGTGTCTGTGCTCATTGCCGCTGGTGTCGATATTGATAAGCAGGACCAGACCTGTTTTAACCCGTTCTTACTGAGCTGCCTGAATAATGACGTCGAGCTGCTGCATTTAATTCTGCCAGCGAAACCTGACCTTACGCGCTTAAGCCGTTTCGGCGGCGTCGGTCTGACGCCGGCCTGCGAAAAGGGTCATCTTGAGATCGTAAAAATTCTGCTGACCGAAACCGATATTAACGTCAACCACACTAACTTTGTCGGCTGGACGCCGCTGCTGGAAGCGATTGTTTTAAACGATGGCGGCGCAACGCAGCAGGAGATCGTTAAGCTGCTGCTGGACCACGGCGCCAATCCCCATATGACCGATAAATATGGCAAAACGCCGCTGGAACTGGCGTGGGATAAGGGCTTTGCTGAAATCGCCCACCTGCTGGTTGCCGCCGGCGCCTGAGGAAGGAGAACGGCCATCGACACCTCCTTACGGCGGTGTGTGCAAGCGCTAACTGCGGATGAGAGCTTTCTCACTCAACGCGGCGGCGGACGGGTCGAGCAGGTCTTCTCGCGTGCGGTCAACCTGCGGATTCCCGACAAGCCAGGGCTCCTGACGCTGCTGTGCGCCGCATATGACAATGCGCCCAACAGCTGTAGGTTAGCACTCACCTACTTTGACAACCTGTTCCGGCCAGGGGAAAGCGTCCGGTTCACCGATTCAGGAATGTATATTGGCAATGATAAATGGATAGACCTCCAGCGCTGTGAGCGCTGGCAAATGCCAACGGCCGTATTAAGCGCGGCAGCATTGACCCGGATAGCCTGGCGACGCTGGCAAAACATTATCATTGAGCAACTGCATGAGGACGATACCTTATTTCTTTATCGCGGCGACAACCCGTTTTATAAAGCGATGGGGCGCGAATTACAGTATCGCCGGAAAACATTATTTAACGCCCTTCGGCAAAATAAAAATATCAGTGCCGCCATCACTAATATGCTCGGACTAGGTATTGGCCTGACGCCATCGGCGGATGATTACCTGGTAGGCCTTAGCGTTATTTTATTTATTAACGGACATCCGGCTAATCAATACCGGGATGTATTTTTAGCGGCGCTGCAGTGTGCCAGACATAACACCACGCCGCTCAGCGCGATTACGCTGGAGGCAGCTATTAATCAGCGCTATCGCGAAAGTATCGCCGGATTGATTAACCTCATGATTAATCAACCGACAATCTTTTCTATTGCGGCAATTGCCAATATTAAAAATATTGGCTCAAGTTCCGGCAGCGACATGCTATTGGGCATGGCGGATGCCTGCGCGCTGAGCCAAACGTATGGAGGGAATTATGTCAGTTAAAATAGTCGTGAAGAAGAATACCTATTTTGATTCCGTCTCATTAATGTCGATATCCACCCGCGCCAATAAGATCGACGGCGTAGAGCAGGCATTTGTCGCGATGGCGACCGAAATGAACAAAGGAGTCCTGAAGAATCTGGGACTGCTGACACCGGAGCTGGAAGCAGCGAAAAACGGCGACCTGATGATCGTCATTAATGGCCAGGACGGCGCCGATAACGAGCAAATTCTCGCCGGGATCGAAGCGCTATTTAGCCAAAAAGCGCAAAGCGGCCAGCACGAAGCGCGCTATGCCACCCTCGCCAGCGCTAAAAAACATCTTCCGGACAGCAATATGGCGGTTATCTCAGTCAACGGACTGTTCGCCGCCCGCGAAGCACGACAGGCGTTACAAAACGGTCTCAACGTGATGTTGTTTTCCGATAACGTCTCTCTCGAGGACGAACGCGCGCTGAAACAACTGGCCCATGAGAAAGGTTTGCTGCTGATGGGGCCAGACTGCGGGACCGCCATCATTAACGGCACCGGTCTGTGCTTCGCAAATGCGGTACGCCGCGGCAACATCGGTATTATCGGCGCCTCTGGCACCGGTAGCCAGGAGCTGAGCGTGCGTATTCACGCGTTCGGCGGCGGCATATCACAACTTATCGGCACCGGCGGTCGCGACCTGAGTGAAAAAATCGGCGGCATGATGATGCTCGATGCCATTCAGATGCTGGAAGCGGATCCGCAAACGGAAATTATCGCCCTCGTCTCGAAGCCGCCCGCCCCGACCGTGGCGAAAAAAGTGCTGGAGCGCGCACGCGCCTGCCGTAAACCGGTTGTCGTGTGCTTCCTGGGCCGCGCCGAACCACCGGCCGATGAGCAAGGTCTGCAGTTTGCCCGCGGCACCAGAGAAGCGGCGCTGAAGGCGGTACTGCTGAGCGGCGTTAAGCAACAAAATCTCGATTTGCCCCCGCTGGACCCGGCATTGATTGCTGAAATTCGTGCACAGCTCACGCCGCAGCAGAAATACATTCGCGGCCTGTTCTGCGGCGGCACGCTGTGCGACGAAACCATGTTCGCCGTCCTGGAAAAACAGGCCGAAGTTTACAGTAACATTCAGCCGGATCCGGCTTATCGCCTGAGCGATATCAACCACAGCATCAAGCACACCTTCCTCGATTTCGGCGATGACGACTTCACCAATGGTAAACCGCACCCGATGATCGACCCAACCAACCGCATCAGCCGCCTGCTGCAGGAAGCGCGCGATCCAGAAGTTGCGGCGATCGTGATGGACTTCGTGCTGGGCTTTGGGTCGCATGAAGATCCGGTCGGGTCGACGATCGAGGCGATCAAAGAGGCAAAAGCCATTGCCGCCGCCGATGGCCGTCGGCTGACGATCCTCGCTTACGTTTTAGGCACCGATATCGATACGCCATCGCGGGAACAACAGCGCCTGATGCTTAGCGAGGCGGGCGTCATTCTGGCCAACAGCAGTACCGAGACCGGCCTGCTGGCGCGTGAACTTATCTGCAAAGGGGAGAACGCCTGATGAATCAGTCACTATTCAGCCAGCCGCTGAACGTTATTAATGTCGGGATCGCGATGTTCAGCGATGATCTGAAAAAGCAGCATACGGCGGTGACCCAGCTCGACTGGACGCCGCCAGGCCAGGGCAATATGCGGGTGGTCAATGCCCTCGACGCGCTTGCCGACTCCGCGCTGGCGGATAAAATCGCCGCCGCCAACCAGCAGGCGCTGGAACGCATTATCCAGTCGCATCCGGTGCTGACGGGCTTCGACCAGGCCATCAACGTGGTGCCTGGGATGACGGCAAAAACCATTCTCCACGCCGGGCCGCCGGTAACGTGGGAAAAGATGTGCGGAGCGATGAAAGGTGCGGTCACCGGCGCGCTGGTATTTGAAGGGCTGGCAAACGATCTGGCTGATGCCGCCGAACTGGCCGCTTCAGGTGAAATCACCTTCTCGCCATGTCACGAACATGACTGCGTCGGGTCTATGGCCGGCGTCACCTCCGCCTCCATGTTTATGCATATTGTCGAGAACAAAACCTACGGCAACATCGCTTATACCAACATGAGCGAGCAGATGGCGAAGATCCTGCGCATGGGGGCTAACGACCAGAGCGTTATCGACCGTCTGAACTGGATGCGTGACGTCCAGGGGCCGATGCTGCGCGACGCCATGAAGGTGATTGGCGAAATCGATCTGCGCCTGATGCTGGCGCAGGCCCTGCATATGGGCGATGAGTGCCACAACCGCAACAATGCCGGTACCACGCTACTGATCCAGGCGCTGACGCCGGGCATTATTCAGGCCGGCTATCCGGTCGAACAGCAGCGTGAAGTCTTTGAATTCGTCGCCAGCAGCGACTATTTCTCCGGCCCGACGTGGATGGCGATGTGTAAAGCCGCGATGGATGCCGCCCACGGCATTGAGTACAGCACCGTCGTTACCACCATGGCGCGTAACGGCGTCGAGTTCGGTCTGCGAGTCAGCGGGTTGCCGGGAGAGTGGTTCACCGGCCCGGCGCAGCAGGTGATCGGCCCGATGTTTGCCGGTTATAAGCCGGAGGATTCCGGTCTCGATATCGGCGATAGCGCGATTACCGAAACCTACGGCATTGGCGGTTTCGCTATGGCAACGGCACCGGCCATCGTCGCACTGGTTGGCGGAACGGTGGACGAGGCCATCGATTTCTCCCGCCAGATGCGTGAAATCACCCTCGGTGAAAACCCCAACGTCACTATCCCGCTGCTCGGGTTTATGGGTGTGCCGACCGCTATCGATATTACCCGCGTCGGCAGCAGCGGTATTCTGCCGGTGATCAATACCGCCATCGCCCACAAAGATGCGGGCATCGGTATGATCGGCGCCGGCATCGTCCACCCGCCGTTTGCCTGTTTTGAAAAAGCCATTTTGCGCTGGGTCGAACGTTACGGCGCTTAAAAACATCCCCGGCCCGGGGCGAAAGCGCCCTGGCCGGGCTGACCGGGCGATAAATCTGATAACAACAACGCCATTACCTTCTGTACCGGGAACCTACACGATGAAAGAACTTGTGGTCGTTGCCATTGGCGGCAACAGTATCATCAAAGATAACGCCAGCCAGTCAATTGAACATCAGGCTGAAGCGGTCAAGGCCGTGGCGGATACGGTGCTGGCCATGCTGGCGTCGGACTACCATCTTGTCCTGACCCACGGCAACGGGCCGCAGGTCGGACTGGATTTACGCCGCGCTGAAATCGCTCATGAGTGCGAAGGTCTGCCGCTGACGCCGCTGGCCAACTGCGTTGCCGACACCCAGGGTGGAATCGGCTACCTGATTCAGCAGGCGCTCAATAATCGCCTGGCCCACCGCGGCGAACAAAAAGCGGTGACCGTCGTCACCCAGGTCGAAGTCGATAAAAATGACCCCGGCTTTACCCACCCGACGAAACCGATTGGCGCTTTTTTTAGCGAAGCCCAGCGCGATGATCTCCGGCAGACGCATCCGGACTGGCACTTCGTCGAAGATGCCGGGCGTGGCTATCGGCGGGTGGTCGCCTCGCCGGAACCCAAACGCATCGTGGAAGCCGAAGCCATTAAAGCGCTGACCCGACAAGGGTTCGTGGTGATCGGCGCCGGCGGCGGCGGCATCCCTGTAGTCCGCTGCGCGCAGGGAGATTATCAGAGCGTTGATGCGGTGATTGATAAGGATCTCTCAACCGCGCTACTGGCACGGGAGATTCACGCCGATATCCTGGCCATCACCACCGGCGTTGAAAAAGTGTGCATTCACTTTGGGCAGCCCCGGCAGCAGGCGCTGGGGACGGTCAATATCAGCGATATGACCCGCTATATGCAGGAAGGTCACTTTCCGGCCGGCAGCATGTTGCCCAAAATCGTCGCCAGCCTCGCGTTTTTAAAGCATGGCGGCAAGCGGGTGATTATCACCACGCCGGAGTGTTTACCCGCTGCGCTGCGCGGAGAGACCGGTACCCATCTTGTGCACGACTGAGCAAATGAAAAGAAAGAAAAAGGAAGATTCATGAATAAAGACAATAGCCGTCGCGAATTTCTCAGCCAGAGCGGAAAAATGGTCACCGCCGCCGCACCCGTCGTTTACGCCGATGAGCGCTCGATATCCGCGACGACCTGCGACAACCAAAAGGTTATCAGCCCCGACGACACCCACTACTATCTCGATAATGTCCTGCTGGAAAGCGGCTTTGAGTATGAAAATGACGTAGTAGTACACACTCGTACCGAACGGCAAACCCTCGAGATTGCCGACGGCAAAATTATCGCGCTCCACAACCATCGCAGCCACCCTGATGCCTCCCTGCCCCGCTATGATGCCGGCGGTAAGCTGATGCTCCCGGCGATGCGCGATATGCATATCCATCTGGATAAAACCTTTTACGGCGGCCCGTGGCGTTCACTCAACCGCCCGGCGGGCACCACGATTCAGGACATGATTAAGCTTGAGCAGAAGCTGTTGCCTGAGCTCCAGCCGTACACCCGCCAGCACGCGGAAAAACTGATCGACCTGCTCCAGTCAAAAGGGTCAACGATAGCCCGCAGCCACTGCAATATCGAACCCACCTCCGGGTTGAAAAACCTCGAAGATCTGCAGGCAGTCCTCGCGCACCGCCAGCCGGGTTTCGCCTGCGAGATTGTCGCTTTTCCGCAGCACGGACTCCTGCTGTCAAAATCAGAACCGCTGGTACGTGAAGCCATGCAGGCCGGCGCACACTACGTCGGTGGCCTCGATCCGACCAACGTTGATGGAGCGATGGAGAAATCCCTCGATACCATGTTCCAGATAGCGCTGGATTATAACAAAGGGGTCGATATCCATCTCCACGAAACCAGCCCGGCGGGCGTCGCGGCGATAAACTATATGGTAGAGACCGTAGAGAAAACCCCGGCGCTAAAAGGCAAGCTGACTATCAGCCACGCTTTTGCGCTGGCGACATTGAACGAACAGCAGGTTGAGGCCATTGCCAGCCGCATGGCGGCCCAGCACATCACCATCGCCTCCACCGTGCCGATCGGTACCCTGCACATGCCGCTGCAGCAGCTGCGGGATAAAGGGGTATTTGTAATGACCGGCACCGACAGCGTGATTGACCATTGGTCGCCATACGGCCTGGGCGACATGCTGGAAAAAGCCAATCTCTACGCCCAGCTCTATATTCGCCCCAACGAACAGACCCTTTCGCGTTCGCTGGCAATTGCCACCGGCAACGTACTGCCGCTCAACGATCAAGGCCAGCGCGTCTGGCCGAAAGAGCAGGATGAGGCCAGCTTTGTGCTGGTCGATGCCTCCTGCTCCGCCGAAGCGGTGGCACGCATTTCACCGCGTACCGCGACCTTCCACAAGGGCAAGATGGTTTGGGGCAGCGTCGGCGCCTGAACATGACCGCATAAAAAGCCCCGGCAAACCGGTGCTTTCGCCCGGCGGCGCTACGCTTACCCAGGCCTCGAGGCTGAATGCGGTCGACAGGCCGGGCAAGGCGCAGCCGCCACCCGGCCAATAAACGCAAAACCCCGGCACCGGGCCGGGGTTTTATTTTTCACATCTCGCGGTTATTTCTGCGGACGCATCGCCGGGAACAAGATCACGTCGCGGATGGTGTGGCTGTTGGTAAACAGCATCACCATCCGGTCAATCCCGATGCCCAGACCGGCGGTCGGCGGCAGACCATACTCCAGCGCAGTGACGTAGTCTTCGTCGTAGAACATCGCTTCATCATCCCCGGCGGCTTTCGCATTCACCTGGTCCTGGAAGCGCTGCGCCTGGTCTTCCGCGTCGTTGAGCTCGCTGAAGCCGTTACCGATTTCGCGGCCGCCGATAAAGAACTCAAAGCGGTCGGTAATTTCCGGATTCACGTCATTACGGCGCGCCAGCGGAGAGACTTCCGCCGGGTATTCGGTGATAAAGGTCGGCTGAATCAGGTGCGCTTCCGCCACTTCATCAAAGATTTCCGTGACGATACGACCCAGGCCCCAGCTCTTCTCAACGTGAATACCGATGGACTCCGCAAGGGCTTTCGCCGCGTCGAAGTTATCGAGATCCGCCATCTCGGTTTCCGGACGGTATTTCTTGATAGCCTCACGCATGGTCAGCTTTTCAAACGGTTTGCCGAAGTCGAAGATCTGGTCGCCGTATGGAACTTCTGTTTTACCCAGCACGGTCTGCGCCAGGGTGCGGAACAGGGATTCGGTCAGCTCGATCAGATCTTTGTAATCCGCGTACGCCATATAGAGTTCCATCATGGTGAACTCTGGGTTGTGACGCACGGAGATGCCTTCGTTACGGAAGTTACGGTTGATTTCGAATACGCGTTCGAAGCCGCCCACAACCAGACGCTTCAGATACAGTTCCGGCGCGATACGCAGGTACATGTCCATATCCAGCGCGTTGTGATGGGTGATGAACGGACGGGCAGACGCGCCGCCGGGGATCACCTGCATCATCGGGGTTTCGACTTCCATAAAACCGCGGCCTACCATGAACTGGCGCATCGTCGCGAGGATCTGCGAACGGACTTTAAACGTGCGGCGGGATTCGTCGTTGGCGATCAGATCCAGATAGCGCTGACGGTAACGGACTTCCTGATCCTGCAGGCCGTGAAATTTGTCCGGCAGCGGGCGCAGAGCTTTGGTCAGCAGACGCAGCTCAGTACAGTGGATAGACAGCTCGCCGGTTTGGGTTTTAAACAGCTTACCGCGGGCGGCAATAATGTCGCCAAGGTCCCACTTTTTGAACTGTTCGTTATAGACGCCTTCCGGCAGATCGTCGCGCGCAACGTACAGCTGAATACGCCCGCCGACGTCCTGCAGAGTGACGAAAGAGGCTTTCCCCATGATGCGACGGGTCATCATACGACCAGCAACGGAGACTTCAACGTTCAAGGAGGTGAGTGCTTCGTTATCCTTGTCATCGAATTCAGTGTGCAACTGGTCAGAAGTATGGTCACGACGAAAATCATTCGGGAACGGGATACCCTGCTCACGAAGCTGAGCCAGCTTTTCACGACGGGTTTTCAGTTCATTATTAAGGTCAATTGCCTCATCGGCACTTTGTGCTTGTTGTTCAGACATGTTGGTTCCTCATAACCCTGCTTTCAAACTTGCTTCGATAAATTGCGCCAGGCCACTATCCAGCGCGGCCTGGTCAGTGCGGGTCTCTACACCAGTGCGCGGCCGATCGTTGACGTTATCGCCAAAGACCGAACGATAGAATCATAAATAACCTGGCCTTACTTAAGGCTGATATCACTCAGCAATAGCAAAACTAAAGTTTTTTTCATCGATGGATTGCCATCTATCCAGAACATCCTCCTCCTAACAGTCAAACGATGCAAGGCGCTGTTTTCGCACCTGCGTCGGCCATGTATTGATCCTTTCGCTTGGCGACATATCCCGGCGGCGCGCAGCGCCTGAGCGGGCGACGAGCCCGTAGCGCCCGGGTTTTGCCGCCCGGAAACCATGGCTACGCGCCCCCTCCGGGAAGTTCACCGGTCGCGGCGCGGCGCTTGCCGACGCTGCAGGCGGCAGCGAAGGCCAGGATGACAATCACCGTTACGCAGCCCAACGTCCACTCCCCCATCTGGGAGAAGAAATGCTGATACGCGGCGATAGCCGTTTCGCTAATCTGTGATTCGGTGGTCTGCTGCGCGACGATACCCGCCAGCCAGTTGGCCACCGCGCCGGTCGCCAGCATATAAATTCCGGTCAGTACCCCGGTCACGCCCGGCATATTCAGGCGCGTGATCTGCGCCATCGCCACCGGGTCGATAAACAGCTCGGCGAAGCCCATCAGCGCCAGTCCGCCGACCATCAGCCCCATTGAGGCCTGGCCATCGACGGCGCCATGACGTGCGTTCAGGGCCAGCACAATAAAACCGCAGCCCATCAGCACCAGGCCAAAAGCAAATTTCAGCCACACGCGAAGCACCGATCGCGTGCTGCCTTCCGGGCGCATCAGCCAGGCCAGCGCCACGCCTGCCGCCATCACGGCAACGGCATTCACCGACTGGAAGAGAGCCGTCGGCACCTCAATGGTGAACAGTCGGCGATTAACAAAGCGATCGATAAACAGGCTGATAGAGCTACCGCCCTGCTGCGCCAGAACCCAGAACAGCGTGCCGGTCAGCATCAGCAGTACGATTTGCCACAGCGCGCGACGGTGCTGCGGAGAGTTCACCATAATGCGCGCCACCATTTGGGCGGCGAAGACGCAGACAATAGCCAGCAGATAGCCCGACCAGTTATTTTCCAGCAGCAGCGTGAAGAACACCGGCGCCACGCAGAGCATGACCACCAGCCAGCCCCAGGTCGGCAGCACAAATTTCACCGCGCACAGCGCCTGCCTGTCGACGCCGCGGGTGTGGCTGAAGTGACGATGGCCGCTGAGGAAAATCAGCAGGCCGATAAACATGCCGATCCCCGCCAGCGCAAAACCGATATGCCAGCCATACCACTGCGCCGCCAGCCCGCAGGCGATGGGTGCCGCGATGGAGCCGACGTTGCCGGCGGCGTACAGCAGCGAGAAACCGCCGTCGCGGCGATGGTCATCAACGGCGTAAAGCTCGCCCAGCAGGCAGCTGATGTTGGATTTGAACAGGCCGTAGCCGCAGATAATGATCGCCAGCGCGAGGTACAGACTCCAGGTTGCATCAGATTCAACGCCCAGCACGACGTGGCCGAGCGTCATCAACAGCGCGCCGGCAATGACCGCCGTGCGATTGCCGAGCAGGCGGTCGGCAAGCCAGCCGCCGAGAATGGGGGTAACGTAAACCAGGGAAGCGTAAGCGCTGAACAGACTGATGGCGTGGCTGTCATCAAAGCCAAGCTGATGGGTGAGGTAGAGGATAAGTAAGGCACGCATGCCGTAAAAGCTGAAATATTCCCAGATTTGGATCGCTACGATGTAATAGATCGCGCGCGGTTGTGAGGGTGTTTTCATGAGGTCTCCTGCAGCGTGAAAAAGGGAAGTGGCACGCCACTTCCCCTGGAGCTTCAATTACTTGTTGTTTTCTTCTTTCAGCACTTTAACGGTGTAGCGACCATCCGCCTGACGATATGCGCCGTGGATATCGGTTTCGAAGCCCGGGTAGTGGGCGCCGATTTCGCACAGCATCTGCAGGAACTCCAGCACCGGACGGCTCTCTTCGGTGATCATTTCACCCGGCATCACCAGCGGAACTCCCGGAGGATACGGCAGGATCATGTTGGCGTTGACACGGCCCACCATCTCTTCGAGATAGACCTCTTCCGTCTGACCGTGCAGCTCTTTCTGGAACGCAGCGTACGGCGTGATCATCATGGTCGGCAGCACTTCGAAAGCGCGGAACATCAGATCCGGCAGGTTGTGATGCGCAATCAGTTTGTGAATATTCTGCGCCAGTTCCTGAACTCGCATGTTTTCATAGAACTCCGGATCTTCACGATACAGAGACGGCAGCATGTTTTTCACGCGCAGGTTCAGGTCGAAGGCACGTTTAAAGTCGGTCAGCGCGCGCAGCAGGCTCAGCGCTTTGGTTTTGTCGATACCGATGCTGAACAGGAACAGCAGGTTGTACGGACCGGTTTTCTCTACCACGATGCCGTGTTCGTCGAGATATTTCGCCACGATGCTTGCCGGAATACCGAACTCATCCATGGTGCCGTCTTTCTTCATCCCCGGAGTCAGCAGCGTGACTTTGATCGGGTCGAGGTACATGTGTTCGTTATCGATGTTTTTGAAACCGTGCCATGCGCTATCAGAACGCAGCGGCCAGCATTCCGGGCCATCGATATGTTCCGGCTGCCAGACGTCGAAGAACCAGCCTTCGGATTCGCCTTTCAGACGTTTGATCTCTTTACGGAACTTGATAGAACGTTCGATAGAGCCATCGATCAGACGCTTACCGGCATTACCTTTCATCATCGCCGCGGCCGTTTCCGTCGAGGCAACCACGCCGTAGTGCGGAGAGGTGGTAGTGTGCATCATGTAGGCTTCGTTAAAGGTCTCTTCGTTAACATCGCCTTTAACGTGAATCATCGAAGCCTGAGAGAACGCCGCCAGCAGTTTGTGCGTGGACTGGGTTTCATAGATCACCTTCCCTTCCACACGGCCACCGCTCATCCCGCATTTACCGGCATAGATTGGCGAGAAGTTGGTGTAAGGCACCCACGCGGAGTCAAAGTGGATAGATTTCACATCCAGCGTTTTCTTGATGAAGTCGGTGTTATACAGCAGACCATCGTAGGTGGAGTTGGTGATAACCGCGTGCACCGGCCAGGTGGCGTTCGGCGTCTCTTTGACGCGTTTGGCGATAGTGGCGTGCTGGAATTCGCTCTGCGGAATACCGCCGAGGATGCCGTAGGCGTTACGGGTCGGACGGAAGTAAATCGGCGTAATATCGCTCATCATCATCAGGTGAGTCAGCGATTTGTGACAGTTACGGTCAATCAGTACGGTGCTGCCAGCAGGCGCAGAGTACATACCGACGATTTTGTTCGCCGTTGAGGTGCCGTTGGTCACCATGTAGCTGCGTTCGGCGTTAAAGACACGCGCAATATACTCTTCAGCTTCTTTATGCGGGCCGCTGTGGTCCAGCAGGGAACCCAGTTCAGAAACGGAAATCGAGATATCGGATTTCATGGTATTTGAACCAAAGAAATCATAGAAGATGCTGCCTACCGGGCTTTTCTGGAAGGCGGTACCGCCCATATGGCCTGGAGTACAGAAGGTGTATTTACCTTCACGCACATATTTGAACAGCGCTTTGGTCAGCGGCGGCAGAATGGTATCGATGTATTCATCGGTATTCTGTTTGATTTTATCGGCAATGTCGTCGGCCGCACCCAGCGCATATTCGAAGAAGCGCACCTGCATACGCAGATCGTTCAGGCTAACGTCCAGCGTCGAGTAGGTGTTGGCGAAAGCGTACAGCGGCATATATTCGTTCAGCTTGCTGATCTCTTCGCACAGTTCAAGATTGTATTTATCCCAGTCGAAGATCACGCCGCACAGACGGGCATTGTTTTCGATCAGTTTCAGTAAATCTTCGCGGTCGTTCGGATAGACAATACGGAAGTCCAGGCGTTCAAGGGCGCGATGCAGTTCACGGATAGGCTCTTCTTTAAAGTAGACGCCCATGTGATTCATGATTGCGATAACGTTCATAGTCGAATCTCCAGATATGGAGAGCCCCTCCCGTCACGTGGTGACAGGTGCAGGAAGGAGCTCCAGGAAAAGGGGTTACGGATTAATGCGCGCTGGCGGCAGAGCTGTCAGTGGTGTCGTTTTCGTGCTGACGTTGATGCATTTTGCGACCGTAGAACATCAGGATAATCAGGCTGACGATAAAGGTACCGGCCAGTTCGAAGGAGCTTGCCCCCATCAGGGCGATGAAGCAGAACGCACAGCCCAGGACGGAACAAATCAGGCTGACAAGGTTGCGAATGTTAATGCCTTCGAAACGAATCAGGTCAACGCAGGAGTAGAAGTAAGGCAGCATGGTCAGCAGGACGGCGATACCGGTCAGTTCACCGAACAGGTCAGACGCTTTACCGCCGCTGGAGTTCATCAGGGTAATCAGCACCATCAGCGCGGTCATTTTCACCGCCGCCAGCAGCAGGCCTTTTTTCGGAATACCGTTGTTATCCACTTCACCGTACACTTTCGGGAAGTTGCCATCGTTAGCGGCACGGACCCCGGCCTGACCAACCAGCATCATCCAGGAGCCCAGAGAAGTCAGGCAGGCAAATGCGGTGAAGGCAGAGACGACCGGCGCAGCCCAGCCGCCAAGAATTGTTGAGGCGCTGATAGCGAACGGCGCACCGGAGGCAGCCATCTGAGCCGCAGGGTACATCCCGGCGATAACCTGAGTCGCAGCGATATAGACCACGCCGGCCATCGCGGTTCCCAGCATGGTTGCCAGCGGAACGGTACGTTTCGGGTTTTTCACCATCCCGGTGCTGACGGCGGCAGACTCAACGCCGACGAATGCCCACAGGCAGAGCAGAATACTTTTGATTACCGCATGGCTGTCTGGCGTGCTGGAGGTGTTCCAGTTTGCCTGATAGGTCGCCGCATCAAACCAGTGCCAGCCGATAACCGCGGTCATCACTACCGGAATTAATACCAGCACCAGACCAATGGTGGTCAGACGGCTTACCCAGGTCCCGCCGAGCATATTAACGAAGGTGAATATCCAGACGATCGCAATACACGCGATACCGGCTGGAATGGGGTTATTCAGAATCGGGAAGAAAGTAGACAAATAAGAAACGGCGGTAATACCGATGGCCAGGTTACCAATCCAGTTTGCATGATAATAAAGGACGCCGGTCTGGAAACCGAACGCAGGAGATATTTCCCCGGCATAGGCAATTGGACCACCCTGCTGTGGGTTCTTGGTCGCCAGTCGGGCATAAACATAAGCCAGAGACATCGCACCAATAATAGAAATAACCCATCCCCAGATAGCAATACCACCGATGCTGGCGAGGTTCGCAGGTAATAATGCAATACCGCTCCCCATCATATTACCAGCGACGACGCCGGTACAGGCAAATAGCCCTATCTTCTTGGCAGAACTCATGTTTGCTTTTCTCCTAAGTTTATTTGGGAGGTACAGATCATGATATAGAACCTTTAATTGACCCGACCAACTGTCAACAAGATTACTGATTCAAAGAAGATAAGTCCTAAAGATAAAGTGAAATAACAACAAACATCAGACAAATGATATTTTGACCTTTTTCAATTAACATATCAGGATGACATGTTGATATCATAAAAAGATAAACATCGTTGTTTTACAGCAGGTTATAACCGATTCCGCGTGTTGAATTTGTGTTGTATTTCGCCATTATAGCGTTAAATACATATAACAATCAGGGTGCTCATGAGAAACATAAAATTAACCTCACCACACTCAACATCCTGAGTATGATGAGGGTTTACTTATTCTGAAGAGAGGAAATTATCGAGGTACGGGACCACGCGGGTAACCGAGGTCTGGAATACTGCATTTTCAATCCAGTAAAAGGTGTTCTCGCCCGGGCGTAAATTAAAGGCCGTCAGATAAGCATCCGCAGCTTCCCGGTTCTCCCCTTTCATCTCGTAGACTTTACCCAGCAGCACGTAATTCATCCACGACATCTCAAGGTCGATCCCGGTATTAATCGCGTTATACGCTTCATCGACTTTACCCTGGCCCAGCAAATCCACTGTTTTAATTTGGTAAAATACCGCCGTATCTTTGATCCCCGGCATATCGCCAACCCGGGTGATTTCAGCGTACAGCGCGTTGAGCTGCTCTTTATTTAACGGCTGCTGCGAATGACGCAAAACATCCACCAGCGTTTTTTCCGCATAGGCGTAAGCAAACTCAGGCGAGTCTTTAATCACATCATCAAGCAGCGCGCTGGCCTTACCTAAGGAATCGACATCACCGTTCATTAATAACTGATGCGACTCGTAGAAATGGGTCAGCGCCGTGCTGTGCGACGGTTGATACTGTTTCAGCATCGCCTGCATGCGTTCCGACCACGGCTGCTTTAAGGCCTCCGATAAGCTGCTCAGCAGATCGTTTTGAATCGCCAGCTGGTTGTCGCTGGTAATGAAATAACGTTTGTCCATCATCGTTGAACCGTCGGCGTTATCCACCATCTGCACGGACATAAAGCACTGCTGCGCGCGATAGTGCCGCTGGTTGACGAACTCAATCGTCAGCGTTTTACCTGAACTGCTTGGCTCATTAATGTTGTAGTTGGTTTTGTCATGCACCATAAAGGTCGAGAAGGTGTTGAGCGACGTGGTCACCAGACTGCCCAGGCCCACCGCATACGAATGCTGCGATGCCCAGTTGGTGCAGGAGTTACCTTTCAGCAGATGGATATCGATATCGCGCGGGTTCAGCAGCAGGCGCGCTTTATTCACCGGTGGCCGCGACTCGATCGACGACAGCGCCACCAGGGCCACGCAGGAACCCAGCGCCAGCAGGAACAGGATCCATACCCAGAAGGTAGTAATACGTCGGCGCTTCTCCGGTTTTGCGGACGGCGTCTGGCCTTGCTCAATCTCGCCGGCAGCGCGCGTCGGGGTCGTCAGGTCAGGCGTCGCAGCGGGGACCGCAGGGGAGATCGCCATCGCGGGCTCTTCCCCCTCTTCCGTGCACCAGATGACCGGCACCGTGAGCTTATAGCCGCGCTTGGGTACCGTCGCAATATATTCGAGGCTACTATCATTGCCATCTTTCAACGACTTACGTAGCTCGGAAATACTCTGCGTGACGACGTGGCTGGTGACCACGTTACGTGTCCAGACATTATCAATAAGCTCGTCCCTGCTGAGCACTTCACCAGGGTGACGGGCAAAGAAGACCAAAAGATCGATTAAGCGCGGTTCCAGAGTAAGCTGGCGCCCCTTCCGGCTGATTTGGTTAACAGAGGGTGTAACCAGCCATTCTCCCACGCGAACAACAGGTTGTTGCATAAAAAAGAGCCCAAAACGAAAAGGGAAAGGCGCGATGATAACACATTTCCCCTCCCTATTTATGATAGGGGTCATTACCTTGAACGCGTTATATCATTCTGCACTTATTTCGCTTAGCCAGTTTTTATTTCTAAACAAAACCGGCAATGGTTTATTAACATCTGCGTCATTACTTCAGAAAAATGAAGGCCTGTTGTGCCTCTGACGTTTCGGGAAGCCCCCGAGCGGCCAGACTATTCATGGAGACACATGCTGCTATTCCCCCCGGCTCTCTACCGACATTGCCCAGGAAAAAGCGGATGATGATGCCCAATGCTCCGCTCATGCGGCGGGACAAGCTACGTCGCCGCACAGACAGAGAAGTATTACGCCCAGCGCAGCGACTGATTTTCCGCAGGACGCGGACTATTCCGGGAAACACCCGCGCGCGGGCGCATTAAAGAGGCGTGCTTCAGCGGCGGTAAAGCCGGTTATCTGGACTCCCCGCCGTCGCCGCGCAACAGATCCGCGGCCCCGGCAGGGACGAGCTCCGGCTTTCAGGCGGATCGATGCTGCGCCACCGCCTGCTCCAGCGCGCTAATATCCGGGCTGGAGAGCAGCGGCTGCAGGTTCAACAATGTCTCTTCCTCTAATTGATAGAGATCCAGCTTCAGCAGTCGCTCAATGTCCGGTTCGGGGAAACGATACTTAATAAAGGTAGCCGGATTTCCGCCGACGACGGCATATGGCGGAACGTCTTTGGTGACCACCGCTCCCGCCGCCACCACGGCGCCTTCGCCAATTGTGACGCCCGGCATAATCATCGCCCGCATGCCAATCCAGCAACCATCTCCGAGCACGGTATCACCGCGATGCTGATAGGCTTCGTTAACGCATGATACAAACGGATAGAGGCTGATCCAGTCCATCCGGTGCGTGCTGTTGCCGCCCATCAGGATCACCACTTCCGGCGCGATACAGACAAAATTACCAATAAAGAGCTTATCTACATGACCTAAGGGCTCCCACCCTTCGCTGACGGCATCGCCGTGCAGGTAGCGCACCACGCAACGTTCAAATCCGCGATCCCAGCAGTCGCTGTAGTAGCTGTGGCTGCCGCGAATGATCACATTCGGGTTGGTTACCGTCAGATGCAGGCGTTCGGTGATTGACCAGTGTTTATCGGCCATCGAGGCATTCCTTCTTGCGTTAATATATCCGCTTGCTGACCCGTTATCATAACCCGGAAAAACTCAATACCGGAGCAACCGCTGTAAGCGTTGCTGGCATCATGATGGCTGACTCAGGGAATATTTTGTTGAGAATAAACTGACAGGCATTATGTTTATTTTCTCGCGCCGCCATTATCCATAATTAAACAAAATAGCTCCACCCCGATCATATTCTTAATGATAAAAACGGGCACTTCCCCCACGCTGCCAGGTTTTTCTGTGTCCAGACTTCTTATTCTTACTTTAGTGTTACCGCTGACCGCCTGCGCGGGGTATTTTTCACCGCCGCCAAAAGAGACGGAAGGTGACAACGCCGGACAGTCCAGTTCGCTCCCTGACTGTCGTAGTCGTCACCACGTTATTATCTGCGACTGGGGGAAAGCGTAGCGAATAACCGCTCGCCTGCGGCCAGAGGCGAGCGGTTATCTTATGGCGCCCGATCGGCTTCGGGCGGATGAATCGTCGATAAGATGGGCCGGGAACGGCGGCTATAAAAATAGAGCCCGGTCAGCAGCAGCGTAAACGGAATGCCAAACCACAGCGTCATGCGGAAGAAATCGGTAAACGCTGTTGAAATCAGCAGCGCCAGCATCAGAGCAGCCCCCAGCAACGGGCTCCAGGGATAGCCCCACAAGCGAAATTTGAGCACCGTTTGCGTATGCTGGCGGCGGAAAAACAGGTGGGTGATAAAGATCATCAGCCAGGTGAAACAGGCTCCATAGACCGAAATAGACATCATCGCGGCAAACGCCTGCTGCGGGTAGAGCACGCTCAGGACAATAGAGACCATGATGCCGACGCAGGAGAGGGCCAACGCATTCACCGGGATCCCGCGCGCGCTGATCCGACCGAACGCAGCCGGTGCCTGCCCGGCACGCGATAGCGAGAACATCATCCGCGTGGTGATATACAGCTGGCTGTTCATGGCCGAGAGCGCCGCGATCAGGACGATAAAGTTAAAAATACCGCCGGCATACGGCAAGTGAATCACGTTCATCGCCACCAGGAAGGGGCTTTCGCTGGTGCCGGACTGACGCCACGGCACAATCGCCAGCATGAGCGCAATCGACAGCATATAGAAAATAAACAGGCGCAGGATGGTCCCTTTAAACGCAGACTTCACCGCCACCACCGGGTTTTTCGCCTCGCCTGCCGCCACGGCGATCATTTCAATACTCAGATAGCTGAAGATAGAAACAATGGTCGCAAACCACATGCCGCTGATCCCAAACGGCATAAACCCACCGCCATCGGTAAAATTATGCAGGCCGTAGGTTGGGTTGGCGGAGAAGGCCAGGATCCCCAGGCCGATGACGATAAAAGCCACGATCGCCAGAACCTTGATCGTCGATAGCGCATACTCCACCTGTCCGAACCATTTCACGCCAATAACGTTGATCACCATCACCAGGGCGGAGAACAGCAGCACCCAGGGCCAGACCGGCGTATGCGGGAACCAGAACTGCATATACATTCCAATGGCCGTCACCTCGGTACCCACCGCCAGCACCACGCAGGACCAGTAGGAGTAGCGCACCAGGAATCCACACAGCGGACTGAGATAAAACTCGGCATAGTCACCGAATGAGCCGGGGGTCGGATGCTCTGAAGTCATCTCCGCCAGGCAGCCCATCAGCAGCAGCGCAATCACCCCCCCTATCAGATAGCTCACCAGCACCGACGGTCCGGCCATCTGAATGGCGTAGGCGCTCCCCAGAAACAACCCGGTACCAATCGCGCCGCCGATCGCCAACATCGACATTTGCCCGGCGGTAAGCTGTTTCTTCAGCCCGCCCTGGCGCTGTGCAATCTCATCAAAACGCTTGCGATCTTTCATTCGTTCCTGCCTTAGCGAGCGGCGGTGGTCACATCGAGAATAGCGGCGGTGACATAATCAATGTTGTCACCATTAAGACCGGGTAGACACATCCGTCCCGGTGCCACCAGATAAATGGCATAGCGCTGGCGCAGCTCGCTCACCTGCCGTTCGTCCAGACCGGTATAGCTGAACATCCCGCGCTGATCGCGGATGCGCCGGTAATCCAGCTGAGAACCGCCCTGTTCCAGGCCGGCGGACAAACGCAGGCGCATCTGCTGGATCCTCTGACGCATGGCCGCCAGCTCTTCCTGCCACAGCTGGCGGAGCTGCGCGTCGGCTAACACCATGTCGACGATCCGGCTGCCGTGGGTCGGCGGACAGGAATAGCTACGGCGAATTAAGGTCTTTAAGGCCCCCTGGACGTTGGCGGCGGTCTGCGCGTTGGCGCAGCGCACGGTTAATCCCCCGACCCGCTGGCCGTACAGGGCGATATTTTTCGAAAAAGAGTTGGCGACGATAAAATCCAGATCGCTTTCCAGCACCAGCCTCAGCGCATAGCAGTCCTCTTCCAGCCCGGCGCCAAAACCCTGATAGGCGATATCGAAAAATGGCAGCAGTCCCTGCGCCTGAACCACGCCCAAAAGCGTCTGCCACTGGCTGTGGCTCAGATCGGTCCCGGTTGGGTTATGGCAGCATGGGTGCAGCAGCACCGCCGTGCCGGCGGGTAGCGTCTGCAGGGTCGCCAGCATGTCGGCAAAGCGCAGTTCGCCGCGGAGATTGTCAAAATAGGGATAGCGGTTCACCTGCAGCCCTGCGCCGGAAAAAATCGCCTGATGGTTGGCCCAGGTTGGATCAGAGACCCAAATCTCTTTACGCTGTAAAAAGTGAACGAGAAAATCGGCCGCCAGCTTCAACGCCCCAGAACCGCCAACGGTTTGCACCGTCGCCAGCGCATGCTCCGGGGCGGCAGGCCCCAGCAGCAAGGTCTGTATCTGGCTGGCAAAGCTTACGCTGCCTTCAATCGGCGGATAGCCGTGCGGCAGCTGCTGCGCCAGCAGGCGCTGTTCTGCCAGCTCGACGGCCCGCATCAGCGGTACCTCCCCTCGCTCGTCATAATATAAGCCGATGCCCAAATTCACTTTCCGCGGATTGCGGTCCTGCAAATAGGCTTCCATTAACGACATAATAGGGTCGGGAGTCGACGGTTTAATTTCTGCGAACATAGGTATCCTTAGCCATAATAAATATGACTGGCAGGTGAATATTTATTTTTATTTTCAGGCCGTAGCGCTGACGGTAATTTCTATTTTCATTCCCGGCACCACTAATTTATCAACGATCACCGTCGAACGATTAGGATAAGGGGCATTGAAATAGCGCTGGTAAATATCATCAAGGCGTGCAACATCATTGACGTCAGTCAGATAAATAATAACCTGGAGAACATTATCGCTATGGCTCCCGGCCGCCTGTAGCGCCTGGGTGAGATTATCGAAAGTCAGGGCGATCTGCTGTTCCGCCGGGCCGGTTTCAATGGTGCCATCAGCCCGAACCGGGCCATGCGCGGTAAAGAGCATCCCGCCGCCGCGTGTCGCCCAGGAGAACGGCTGACCGATATCCGGAAGGCCGGTGTGAATTACGTCTCGCATAAAGGATTCTCGTCGTGGTAAAGCTGGCTGAAAAGTGCGCCATCGGTGGCAAACAGCGCGTCAAGGATGGTGTAGTGGTTAGCTCCCGGCAGGGCTATTACGTCAACCGGCCTCCCCCGCTGGCGCAACCGCTGAGCATAGTTTTCACTCTGCGCGATAAGCTCGGTTCGCTCGGCGGTGCCGTAAAACAGCGTCAGAGGGGAGATCTTCTCCGCTAAATGACGCAGCGGACTGAGGTCGTTCACCTCCGCGGGCGTCAGCTGCAGTGACCGGTTGACCGCCGTACTCAGCAAAGGCTCAAGCTCATAAATCCCGCTGATTGCCAGGACCGCATCGGCGACCGGATGCGCCTGCCAGCAGGCTGCCAGATGGCCGCCTGCGGAGTGTCCACTCAGATAAACCGGGCTGCACAGACCCGGCTGGCGGCCAATGGCATCCAGCGCCGCGCCAATCTGCCGATGGATCTCTGTTAACGTCGTCTGCGGCGCTAACGTATATTCCACCAACATCACATCAAACCCGCGGGCCAGCGGCCCGGCAGTAATAAAAGCAAAATCCTCTTTATTACAGGATTGCCAGTACCCGCCATGAACAAATATTATCGTGCCCATTTTACTGGCGGCAGAAATAAACCAGTCAATACGTTCCCGTGGACTTTCACCATAACAAAAAGTCATGATATTTTCGCCGCTCTGATATGCCTGCTGACTTCGCTGCTGAAAGTCAGCCAGTATTTCTGCCTCATTATCTACGGTTGTGCTGTTGTCATAACTCCCGACGCTGAGTTTCATATATTAAACTTTGTTTATTATTTAAGATGTGGCTTAACTATTAGCAATGAGAAAATATGTTGTCAAGCTTGTACAAAGTGGAATGCGTGAGAGTTAATAGAAATTAAATCTCAGGGCTAATAAGTTTTACCAGTGAAACTTTTATCGGCAAATGCGCTCGCAAAAATGATGGCGGTCAAGGATCGGCGCTCACCTGTCCGCGCATTCGTCTGCTTCTCCCCCCTTCCTGCCCGGCGTACTGTGACCGAGCCAACGTCCTGAGAAACCACTGAAGGGACAAACTGTACAAACATCGTGAAAAGTTCATACTCAACGCTATAAGTGAGTCAATATTTTGCTATTAAAATGGTCGTCGTCGTGTCAGGTCTCAGAACTTATAAAAAGGAATACAGACCAATGAAATACAAATTAGTCAAGCAGGTTGTCCATGATGATGTGTTAAGAAACAGCTTCATTAATTTGGCAATTAAGACCTTTGACCTCTCTTTTAAAGAGTGGTACAAAAAAGGCTACTGGACCGAGTCCTATATTCCTTATGCGTTTGTTGATCATAATAAAGTGATTGCCAATGCGTCGGCTAACATTATCGATCTAATGTGGCAGGGGGAGCCCAGGCGCTATATCCAGATTGGGACCGTGATGACCGCCACCGATTATCGCGAAAAGGGTCTGGCCAGCCAGCTGATTAACCATATTCTGGCTGACTGGCAGGATCAGGCTGACGGTATTTTTCTCTTCGCTAACTCCACAACCGTTGATTTCTATCCTAAATTCGGCTTTGAACAGACCGATGAATACCAGTACGCCCTGCCGGTTACGCCCGTTGCCGGGGATTTTCGCAAGCTGGATATGGATAAAGAGAGCGATGTGAATATCCTCAAGTACTATTATCAGAAAGCCAACCCGTTCTCCCGCCTCTCGGCACACAATAACTTCGGTCTGCTGATGTTCTACTGCTCGGCGTTTATGAAGCACTTTGTCTATTACTCGGAGAAAAATAATGCCGTGGCGATCGCCATGCAAAACGATCATGCATTGCTCTGTTTTGATATTTTCTGTGACAGCACCAGTTCGATGACCAGGATCGTGAATGAACTTGCGGCGCAACATACCCGCCAGGTTATTTTAGGCTTTACGCCCAGGGAAGACCGGGCAGGTGAATACGAAAAAATTGAAATTGATGATTTTCTTTTCATCTATGCGGCAAAAGAAAATATCTTTAAGGAGCGTAAGCTGATGTTCCCGACGCTCTCGCATGCCTGATTCTCCTGGCCATATCGCCACTGGCGCAAGCTCGTAGCGACGCTGAAGCCCAGGCGGCAGCCGCCTCTCCCGCCATGCCCCACCGGGGCGTGACGGAAGAGGTGAAAGCATTATTTAGTGGCAATAAACAGGGACTTGCAGCGCGGACACATTAATGTCGCCCCTTTTTTAATTTTGTTCACCGGCTGCCGTGATTTATGCCCGCATTGCGGACAGGTTACCGTGGTATCAGAGGTGGAACTCAAGCGCTTCACTGCGTTGTCGAAGAATGACATAGACCTTTACCCGCTGAATGAATGTGGTCTATCATACCACTAACTGATTAAAAAACACACAACCCCAGGGCGCATCGGGAAATGACCATGATGAGGATTTTATCGGGTTTTAATCCGCTATTTACCTGATAGCATCGCGTTGCGCTGAAATCAGGATGCTTCATTCCTGATTTTCTGTTCATCTCTCGCGATGGTGATACTCCATCGTCAGATATTATTAACCGCATCCATATAACACCGGTTTTACTTATTTGTCGGAAGGTATCCCGCTGGTGGCAAACTCGGATTGAGGTATCATGATGCGCAAATTCAGGTGTTTTCACTAAAAACAGCACAATCACCCTATTAAATGCAGAAATCCCGATAAAAATAAGATAAATAGTATGAGTCTTAATTTAACGCTTATATGATGAATGAGATATGGTAATGTTTATTCATATCGAATGATTACAGACAAACAAGAGATAAGAAATGACTGAAAACTCAACAATTCACGCTCAAAATTGTCGTACCGATATCGGGATTGGGAAACAGGTCACGGCCAGCGTAAAAGGTTACGTCGATGGCCATCTCTATATGATTGACATCACCGTTCATCCTGTTGAGATCACATTTGATTTTGGTGAAGAAAAAATTATGCGCGGGTCTTATTTTAGTTCTAAGAATCAGGAGATGGTGTGGGCGGCGGAAAGAAAAGAGCTGACCATCTCCGATGAAAAAGGATCTTTTACAATAGCCTTTTAATGTTCAGGTTCAATGTCGATAAAACGTGCCGTCGCTATGCCCTGAGCCAATACGGCCCGCTTCAATTAAGATTTCATCGATAACATCTTCCAGGCACGCCGAACCATGATTCTCACAAATCATATGAACCTGTTTCAATATTTCTTCCTGGGACATCTCTCCGCGTAAAGCGGAGGTCAGCATCACCGATGCCCAGCGCCGAACTTCCGGGTGCGTAATCATACAACTTTACCTCGAATAGCAACACACGCCTTTAAATTATAGGCGCTCACCGGACATTCACCCATTAAATCATGCTGTCGCCCCTGTCGGCGCGGCATAGAAGTGGACTCATCCTGCCGCGGGCGACCGGCTATCGCCGCGCTATGACAACAGTTTTATCGCCGCGTTTTGAATCTCGGCTGAGGTTAAATCGCGATCGGAGGCAACATGCACAATGCGATGATCGCCCGTCAAGGAAGGAAATTCAGCAGACATGATCTGCAGCTGTTTTTGTTCACCGTTAGGATACTCACGTAATATTGTTGTTACCCCCGGCACTATTTTCGCGACAACTGCCGGTAATGCATTGAAAAAAACAATAACTTTCTTCATGAGTCTACCACCTGGCTGAAAGCATAATGATGGCGATGCCATCCATTGGGTGATGAAAAAGAAAAGGCCCCGTCCGGGGCCCTTTCGTTATTTCCGACACGCCATTGTCGCCGCGCCGTTGGAAATGTAAGGAGCAATATTATCAAATGTAATCATTGATGTTTTACAAAAGATACATTTTGCGCCAAAGGGATTTTTTTCCGTCACATCGTAATTCGATGTTCTGTATTGTGACCCATGACAACACGGGCATCTGAAATGAATGTATTCAGTCATAATGTTAACCTTTATGTGTGACAACATTCACTACCGCAGGGACTAGAGGTTATACTCTGGCGAAAACTCATCTGTGGTTTTCAAGGATAGTGCAGAAATCACCGTGCTGAACAGCAGGCCAAGAATACGCTTTCTTTTGCGACCGTTCTCTGCATGATTAATCTGAGGTTTTTCACCAACTTAATCATGACTTATTTTAGTGATTGTCTAAGATATGTTGTTCGTTTTTTTAATTTGCCCTTGGGCATATCTGGTCTGCAAAAAAACTTATCGAAGAGAAAAATACCCAAAAGGAGATATCAGAAGATAAATGCGATGAGAAAATTCCAGGAACTGTTGCAGATAATTTTTAAGACTCAAACCGTTGAGGCCATTAACGCACGTAAACCAGCCTTTGACAAGCATTATTTTTCACAGCTTTTTAACAGTATTTTTTGCCAGTAAAACTATGCACAAACTGACTATAACTGACAACTTTATCAGGCGCTTATTCCTGCCGGCACCCCATGTTACGCGTATTTTGTGGTATTCTGTCTCTCCCGGAGATTTTTGCTATGAAATCGGAAGACATCCTCGACTGGTACCCAGCCCAACTCCCGCCCGTTAAAATCATTCTGGGTAATGCCGTGCTTGAAGTCGGAAAGCTTGGCCGCCCGATCAACGCCAGAACGCTACGTGAGTATCTGCAGGTGCTTCAGCGCACGCAAAAAAGCCGCGATGATAAAATCGCCCTGCAAACCGCAATCGACGTTTTGTCGGATAATCAACGCGTAAACGGAAAATTATAATGGTCACGGCGGCTGCACCGCTGTAAGACTCACTATCCCCTTCAATAACTTAAGTTTTTTTAAAATGTTCTCTGAAGGGAATTAATTTGTATCTTTCGCCTGTAAAAAGGTGCATCGTCGTAGGTGGCCCACAATGATATGCAGAGTCATTTGCCTGAGCCAACGTAAGAGCCAGCAACTCGCGCCGAACGCGTCCTTCGAGGTTTCAACATGAAAGCGGCAAACACTTTTTTTTGCCTTCCATCCGAGCTACCGACGGTCAGAGCGATTATCGGGGACGCCGTGCTTGAAATTATCAGAAGCGGTGCGCCTGTGGGTGCTGCAGGACTGCTGACGCTGCTGAAAAGCCCGGGAGCCAGGAAGAACTGGTCCGATGAAGGCCCCCTCTTGCAGATTGCGATTGATGCTCTGGAAGAGAGCTTATCGATTGATTTCAAAAAAATATAACCCACACAGATTAACCACACCGAAGGTCACACTATGTTTATGACACTATTTATTTATCTCGGAATTATCGGTTCCGTCGCCGCGCTGGCTTTATTTTCCCTGTCCCTGCTATGGATTGCCGTTTCAAATAACCCGGATAACACGGATATATAAACTTCAGCGCAATTTACTCTTCCGATAAAGGCCAGCCCCTCGACGCTATCTCTTCCTCAGACATCCTGTTGCATCGCTACCGGCTGCGTTTCAGATAGCATAACGACGTATCTCCGGCCAACCGCTCCCTGTCCTGCCCCGCATGTGGAAAGTCCGGCAATGCCTTTCATCACCGGACCGGGCATGCGCTTATTTTATCCCGCGACGCGAAACGTAATCCCGCGCCGCTTGTCCGGTGTAAATCTGACGTGGACGGTAAATATTCAGCGGCGACTCGTGCATTTCATTCCAGTGCGCGACCCACCCCAGCGTACGTCCCACCGCGGTCATAACGACAAACATCGACGAAGGTAGCCCCATCGCTTTCAGGATCACGGCGGTATAGAAATCGACGCTCGGCGAAAGTCCATTCTCCACAAAGTAGGGATCGTTGAGCGCCACCTCTTCCAGAGCCATTGCCACCTGAAGCAGTCGGTCCGACATGCCCAGCTCTGCCAGCACCTTATGGCAGGTTTCGCGCAGAATGGCCGCCCGGGGATCGAGATATTTGTAGCGCGAGTTGCCAAAGCCCAGCCGGCGGAAAGCCAAAGGATCCCTTTTCACCTTACTGATAAACGCCGGGATCTGTTCGATGCTCTCAATATCCCCCAGCATTTGCATACTGGCCTCGTTGGCGCCACCGTGCATCGGCCCCCACATCGACGCCAGACCGGCCGCCACGCAGGCGAAGAGATTCGCCCCGGAGGAGCCGGCCGCACGCACCGTTGTGGTCGATGCGCACTGCCCGTGATCGGCATGGAGCACCATAATCTGGTTCAACGCCTGCTCAATAACCGGGTTCACCTGGTACTTTTCCGCTGGAACCGCAAACAGCATATGCAGGAAATTCCCGGCATAAGAGAGATCGTTTCTCGGGTAGACCGCAGGTTGCTCGATGGAAAACTTATAGCTCATCGCCGCAAGCGTAGGCATTTTGGAAAGCAAGCGGGTGGCGGCCAGCGCACGATGCTCGGGGTTTTCGACATCCAGCACATCGTGATAGAACGCGGCCAGTGCGCCCACCATGGCACACATCAGCGCCATCGGATGGGAGTCGCGCCGAAATCCGCTGCACATTTTCGACATCTGCTCATGCACCAGGGTATGGCGGGTAATTTTTTCCCGGAAGACCTGATAACGCTCCTCATCGGGCGCCTCGCCGTGCAGCATAATGTACGCCACCTCCAGGAACTCACACTGCCGGGCCAGCTGGTCAACCGGGTAGCCACGGTGCAGCAGGACGCTATTTTCCGTATCGATATAGGAAATCGCCGACTCACACCCGGCGGTATTGCTGAAGCCCGGATCAAAACTGCACATTCCTGAATTCGCGAGCGCGCGGAGATCAATACCGAGGTGACCCAGCGTCCCGGACACCGTATTCAGAGGGATGGCCTCTTGTCCATCCAAAGAAAGTATTAACGGTTTCGTTCCCATCCTGTAAATTCCCCTCAACAGCCAACGCATGATCACCCTGAAGACATTCTCCAGGCCGAATTTCCAACATAGCCAGGGTGATGCGGCTATTCTTTGATATAAACGGTTAAACACGCGATAAAAAGCGGGTTTTACCAGGGCTTCCTGTGCTCTAACCTGACTAAGGACTACCGTGTTAGCCAATACGCTTATTTTTGTCGTCGCCGCCATCCATATCTACATTCTGATTCTGGAGATGTTTTTGTGGGAGAGTAAAACCGGGCGCCGGGCATTCGGCCTTAGCGCCAGTTTTGCCCGTGAGACCCGGGTGATGGCAGCCAATCAGGGTCTGTATAACGGTTTTCTGGCCGCCGGTTTGCTGTGGGGACTGTGGAGTCCAGAGAGCGGGTTTGAGTTTAAAGCGTTCTTTCTGATCTGCGTGGTGATCGCCGGGCTGTTTGGCGCCGCAACCGCCAGTCGAAAAATACTGTATGTGCAGGCACTCCCGGCAACGGTGGCGCTGATAGCGCTGTACGTCAGTTAACCGAGAGCCCGGAAAAGACCGCCGCCAGCATTGACGGCGGCGGGACGTTAATCAATCCCCAGGCGGTAAGTGCCGGGATGCTTCCCAGGCCATTGGCGAAAGCACCCATATGCTCGCCACTTTATGGACCCGCGCATCGGACATCGCTGGCCCGATACTCAGCAGCGAAGCCATAAGTAACAGCAGATACACTCCTTTTCTCTTCATCTCGGTGATTCCTCATCGTTGCGCACGGAATGTAGTGCCGGCTTATGTCGTTCAATCATCGACAGGCAGCCTACCAGTACAACGATAATGGCCCCGAAGATCAGGCTGACGACGTTGGCGCCAAAGGCAGGCAAAATAAACCGCCAGAAACTTACACAACTAACGGACATGGCCGAAGAGATATTGTCGCAAATTGATAACGGCGCTGAAGAAGGCGATGAAGGGCTAAAACCGATGATCGGCGACTGGAACAGCCGGGTTATCCACCCACAAACATTCTCTGATTTCCGGGATTTTTCCTCATGGACCAGTGCAAATAACTTTACCCGGATGGCATTTAATCAGGAAAAATTCATTACGGATTAAATCTGGGGTGAGCTCATTCAGATAATCAATTTCATGTACAGTGCTGAAGGTAAGGAATCTGAACACAGCCAGGCTCTGGATTGCTGGAGAACAAGGTTGATGCCAATCCGTCCGACCTCATCGACTGGCCTACTGATGAGGGGGGTATGATTCTACATATAACGTTCAAACTGCCACGCTGCGATGGCCACCAGCATGCACAAAACGATGAGGACAACGCCCAGCACCCTGCGTCTCAAACAGAGAGCCACCCCTGCAGAAAGACCAAGTAATGTCAGCGTGACGGGCCAGCCAGCAATTGCCGTCAGGTAGGCCACAATCAGGTAGTCCTTTATCAATTCACTTTCCTCTAACTAGATTGTCTGGTCGAACCGATGGCCGCCAGTTGGCTAATTCAGTCTGGCGTTCCGCTTTCTGTTCTACAAGCAGTGGGAACACGTAGAGATGATACGCAAAGATGCCACCTGACACCTCACCATTTCACGGAGCTGAGCGATAAATTGACGCCATTTTTGCAGAAGATGTCCCAAATATGTCCCACGAGGAAAAATCAGCGACTGGAGGAAGTTGATAACTGTTGATTTTGAATGGTACCCCTACAGGATTCGATATAAACACATAAAAAATTGATTTTATTTAACTATATAGATTCATAAAATCACACATACCCCCAAATGTACCCCCATATATTTTTCTGCGGATGAGAATTGACTATTTATCGTGCAATTTGGGGCTCAGGGTACCTTCTCACATGTCGGTAATATCCACCGGTACAAAATCGCGCCCAAATTTATGTGCGGAAAAATTTCTCTATATACATGCAAAATGTGTTGGTTCGGTTGGTTCAGTTGCCTCAATACGTAAAGACCATTGTTTTGTTTATATATTTCTCAAAAAACTGAACCAACACCACCCTATTTTGAACCAACATTTAGCGGGTTGAACCAACATTCACGATGTTTCAGACAGCAAAATCACACATTCAGCAGACAGTTACCGTTACTGATTCTGCTGACGCCATTCTTTGACCATCTCCTTCGTGACCTCTTTTTTGTAGCAGGTGGGTGAATAACCTCCCGCTTTGCTCCAGGCGCTGCGGCGGCCGCATGAGCTTCCGTTCCGTGCCGTATTGAACGGACAAGCGCAGGTGCCTGGGTAGGATGCTATAGAGTCGTCGATAATTCTTTGCTTAACCTGGTCGTCAGTTAACTGGTTCGATTTGGCGATGGCCATATCTGATACAAAGACGAAAGCGGCAGCGAGTATGGATATGGTAACGAGTTTGATGTTCATTTGGCTCTCTCCGAGCAGTAGATGAACATCCAAAGTATTCGTTGAAGCATTAGTCAATATTGATCTTTCGCAACGACATGCTGTGCCCCGTTAGAAAAGGTAGGTAATGCTGATGGCAGGCAGTCAGAGCCAGGCATAGCCAGCCTCCCCACCTCCGTATAACAACGTTACACAGTGGTATACTGTATATATAAAATACTGACAAGGCGGCCTAATGAGCACACCCAACCCTGTAGCATTCCGCGTTCCGGCTGAATTGTATGACACTTTTAATCGGGCGGTAGCGGCATCAGGAGGCGACAGAACAGCATGGCTGCTCGATGCCCTTCGCAGCAAGCTAGCCGCACGCCTCCAGCTCAAACAAAACGAAGAGGGAAAACTTCTGTCTAATCTCAATGCGCACAGGAATCGCTGGAAGATATTGGACGGATTCGTACTTGGGCCGGGGGGAACAACTTCGGTAACTGGTAGTCATAGCACAGCAAGAAATCAGACTATTGAGAATAAAAACCGAGCGGGAGGACTGATAAGTGCCTAAAAGACCGAAACGAACAACGCCAGATGCCCAACTGCCGACGGAACCTCCGGGAGATCCCACCAGCTTTTTATCTGAGTCTATTTTGCGAGCAATCAGAAAACGGGAACGCCGTAAAAAACCTGATCCCCCCGAAAATGCCAGCAGGTTAAGAGATGATTAGAACGCAACTGATCGTTCTCATCGTTATCGCCGTTGTTACAGGCTGCATGCTCCTGTTCTTCTCAACGCACTGAGCAGACCTACAGTGCATAATTCTGTTAACCGATAGCGTCAGAAATGATGTGAACCTTAAACCCAAAGTGAGGATGGATGCTTAAATCAACGGGTTAACTATTTGCCGGGGTATAACTGGTGGTCGGGATCGAGCCACACAACATAGAATACATTGCCGATGAAAAAACCGTGTATGCGACCATGCTCATTACGAGATATGGCAAATTGATATGGAGTATAGCTCTGGAACTGTTCGTGATCTTGCCCCGCCATCTCCCGATAAAGCTATTTGCTCTGGCTGGCGTAATGAATACCGGCACACCGTCGACAGCACAGTGATTCATTGTGAAGATACAGGAAGGCTTTTCGTCCCCCGCAATCCGGACAAACATACCACCATCGGGCGCCACCATATCGTGGGCTAGTGGTCGTCAGCGTTACCGCGATGCTATGGCCATGCGGCAGCACTGCCACCAGCGTACCACCTGAAAGGCGTAAGCTAATACCATCGACTGGTTGTAACGCTCTGTCCGTTTCGCTGGCTACAATCTCCGATAAGGTTGATGCACAAATTCTGGCCATATCGCGGGTATATTCGCGCGTTCGCTTCCTGCCCGCCTTGCTGTCTCGCTGTTTCTCCAGCCATGCCCTATAGCCGTCGCGCTGACGTTTACGGCCGGCCCTGGTCTTTGCCCCGGTGCTTTTCCCACCGTGTAACTTACAGCGACCATTGTGGTATATCGTAGTCATTTTGCACGGAGTGCCCGCACGGGTTGTCGCGCCACATGGAATAGCCCGTAAGTGTTCAGGGTACGGCAGCCAGTCATTACCCTGCTCACGAAGCTCGCGCCTCAACTGGCAAAAATCTTCACGCTCTTTACGCAGCGTCAGCAGCATCTGCCTCAGATCTTTATCCATAATCCCCCCGTAAATATGAATAAATCTGTATACCTCATAGGGTAAGTCCGTCAGCGCAATTATCCGCCTCCCCCGCCAGAAACCTTAGCAATTCTTAACATCTCATGGGGTAGGGGCGCACTTCGCAGTTTACAGCATTCACCGGTATTGGAAGCACAGCCTTCCATGGGGGAAATAGCCTAAAAAGAGGGATATAGCCTGACAAGAATCTTGCGTATCGCGGTCTGCTGGCCAGAAAACAGAGAAATGGATTTCCGAAATCATTAGGAAATCTTAGGAGGTCAGGTTGACACTTTTCCTCAAATACCTGGCATTTCTAAGCATCAGGTTGACACTTTCGCGATGAGGTTTAAATCGCATAAACCCAGTAACGGCGGTGCTTGCAGCTATACTCACTGAGGAAAATGTAAAGATATCGGTTTCGTGTCCGACGGTTTTTCGATAAAAGTGTCAACCTGTCGGGTTTCGTTTCTCGGTTTTTCACGTCATGGTTGACACCTTACAGCGACCTGTTTTTATTAGCTTGCCCACTCGGCCAGCGCTGCCATCCCTTCTTTACTCCATTCATCTTCATCATTAGGGCACTCAGAGGCGGTATAACAAACATCACAGCGGATAAGCCGGATTGCTATGTCTGCATTTTGAATGAGTTGGTTATACGTTGTGAGGTAAAACTCAGTATCGCCGTCACACATGTAAATTCCACCATCTTCGATAAACTCAACTGTCCAGTTCAACTCTCTCGCCGCATGCAAGACACGTTGCTTTATCTCGTCTTCAGTACGAGGTGCAGGGGATTTTCCGTCTAATGCCTTAACCGCCGCCCAGAATTGCCCCCACGTCATTTCCAACACGCGAGGATGGCGTTCGTCCGGGGTTTGCTCTTCCTTCTGCAAACTACGTTCCGTCGCTTCTACATCGATTTTCGTGCCAGAGACCACGACCTCGCCTTTCGCCACCCAGTCATATACCGTCTGCCGGCTTACCCCGCGATGACGCGCATACTCGGCTTTACTCATTAACATAGATATCTCCATAAGGTCGCTGGTGGCATATAATTGAAACGTTAACAAGGGAACTCATTGCTGGGCAAAAGACACCATTACCGGGCACCAAGCTGAGCAGCAGACACAATCGCATTACCCCCTGTGTTATTAAAAATCTGGATGATGGCGCCCTCAGTCACCCTGTTGCCGGCACCTTCTTTAGATGCCATCGCCGAAATAAGTTTTGCCAGCACTTTCGGGTCGTTAAGGTTAAGCTGCTGATGTTCATTAAACCCGGTAGTTCTTACGACATGACGAATATATTCCTGCGTGTCGTTCTCCTTTGACGGAGCCCAGCGCCTGGAAATTTCATCAATCGTATTGATGCCGCGGGCACCATAAATCTGAAGCTGCTTAGTCGCCGCTAACACGCCCTCATCCAGTGTAGGGAACACGGCAAACTTACCGCTTTTGGTGTTATGGGTATCGTACCCATAAGCTGAGCGCAAATTACCGGGATTATTGAACCGATCGGCAATAGTGCGAGACTTATCAGAGATGTCTGCAGGCGTTGAAAAAACGGGATTTAAGTCACCATAAATAAACGCCGATTTAATCTTGCCCCACGACGGGGCTAAAAACTCTTTCATTGTGGGGCCAACGCTTCTCGGATCAAATCCAGTTTTATCTTTTACCCAGTCAGCTGCAGAGTTTGCGCTATCCTCCGATTTTTTCATCCAGTCATTAAATGTTTCACCCTTAAGAAACTTAACGACGTTATCGACAGTTACGCCCATTTCCCTGATATTTGTCATGAACTGGTTAACATCGTTAGTGAAGTCCGGGGATGCAAGATAGTTACCGAACTTCTCAATGCCACCAGCCAGGCCATCAATCCATTTACCCAGCTCAGGTGATTTCAGGACAGCATCAATCGCTCCGGACAGGGAATCTGACAGTTTGCTCAGCTGCGGCGTGAGTGGCCCCAGCCCACGCACAAACGTGTTCCTGATGCTCTGGCTGCTGTAGTCGAGCTGGACGTTAAAATCCTGCCACTGGCGCGCCTGCTGGTCGGTAATTTGCAACATGCGCGCATCCTGCTGCGCGCGCTTCTCCATAGCGGTGATTTCCTCATCGCTCATGTTTTTGAAGCGGTTCAGGTCGTCCAGCGTAAAGAAGTTTGTCAGGCCGTGCGCCTGCGCACCTTGCAGCGTGCTGCCGTTCTGCACGAAGATATCGCGCGCGTTGCGGATCATCTGCGGGAGCAGTTTGGCCGGGTCCTGGTCGGGGTCGTTAATCCCCATCGCCTGAAACGTCCAGCGCTTAGACAGGTCCATTTGAGAATCACGGATAGCGCCCAGCGTACCCGCCGGATTACCCAGCGCTTTCTGGTAGTTTATGGCGGTGGAATCCAGCGCGCCGATGCTCGTCCCGAGCCCGAGAGAAGTAAACCGCTGGGCGCCGGTGGTGGCCGCCAGCCGGTTGATGCCAAACAGGCCGCCAACGCCCAGGACGCCGGTAAATATCCCGACAATACCACCCCAGGACAGGAGGCTGGCCGTCGCTTCCTTGATATGCCCTGCCAGCGATTTGGCATCCTTCGTGGCGTCGCTGATGAATCCCTTTCCAGAACGGGCGCTTTTGTTGAACTCATCCTGCTTTTTCTTCGAGTCGTCGAGGTTGTTATTCAGCCGGTCGAGACCGCTGTTAATGGTCAGGATTGCTTCGGCAACGGCATTAAACTCCGCGCCTAATTCCTTCGCCTCACCTTTAGCCTTCTCGGTCTCTTTGCTGCCCTCGCCAATGCCGACGGCGGCCACGCGCCAGGCTTCCGGCAAATCATCCAGCGCACTCTGGTATTCGCGAAACCGCTCCATAAACGCGACAAACTTGTCGTCATTTACGTCAATGTCGACGATCGACTTAGCTACCATTGAAAAAACCTCAATTAGGTAATGATAAAAATTAAGAACAAACGCCGTCAGGCATGCACTCCTTAGAAAGGGACGCTAGTGCTTTATCCACGAGTCCTCGAGCGATTTCATGGACAGTTGGCGCAACACCGATACCTGATTGCAGACGCTGCTTTTCCTGAATTTTTCTTATTGCCTGAATCTGTGCTTCGCTGAGCAAGACAGGTTTGACGGACTGTTTCGACATGGCCACCTCCTGATATTTATACAGCCATTATAATTTCACATATTGAAATGATCATTACATACATTGCAATTAATGAAAGAATAATTTCGATCGTTACCAGAAGGAAAATTGATTGTTTTATAGACTTTTGGCGAGTACTTGACGAAGATTGCATAATGACTTTTCGCTGCTGAGTCTCAACTTAACAAGGAAGACCTGATGCCCTTACCTGAACGCATGAAACCAGCCAAAATCAGCCGTCAGAAACTAAAGGAACTGGCGGATATGGCCAAAGAGATACTGTCGCAAATTGATAACGGCGCCGGCGAAGATGATGAAGGGCTAAAAGCGATGATTAATGACTGGAACAGGCAGGTCGTTAATCCGTATGAATTCTCTGATTTCCGTGACTTTTCCTCATGGGCCGACGCAAAGAACTTTACCCGGATGGCATTTAATCAGGAGAAATACATTGCGGATTTAACCTGGGATGAACTCGTTCAGATAATTAGTTTCGTGTGCAATGCTGAAGGCAAGGAATCGGAACAAAGCTACGCGCTGGGATTGCTGGAGAACAACTTTGATGCCAATCCGTCCGACCTCATTACTGGCCTAATGAATGGTTCCAGCATGAAGACATGCTCCAGGTAGATTTGACGCCTGAAGAAATCGCCGGATACCTGATGGCAAAATCTGGCCCGCTTCTAAGCGATGCGCCACAAATCGACCTGAGATACCCAATCCCTCCCAGCGCAGCAAGTTAACTCTAAGAGTTATCACCCCTGATGTGCCTATACGCCTATACATAGCCAGAACACGTCAAACCTGCCTATCTATAGGCAGAACACACCATTTCTGCCATACATAGCCAGAACACACCGTTTCTGCCTATAAATAAGATATGGGCATTTTATGAGCGGCATGATTCTACGTGAAATGCTTGAACGCTGATCTAGGGGGTTTTTGCGATTCTGTGTTCAGTGGGCTCGAAAATGTTTAAGCCCCTCTTTATTTTATCCTGATCACATCAGCCATCTGATATCATGTAGAGCCATTGAGCAGGACATTACAGCAGCGTTTCACCACTCCCTTACAACAGAATACGGGCAAATCAAACTCAGAAAATTATCATTAAAATCAAAAACATACAAAAAATGGAATATTTTTAGGAATATTTTGTTGTCATTTTTGTTGTTGGTGATAATCTTACTTTTACCATCACTAACAGAGTATGTTTTATGTCTCTAATCTCCAAAGAAGAAGCGATGCTTGAGCTTGAACCATACTTCCCTCTCTTGCGTAAAGCCGTTTACGCAGCGTGGGATTCATGGATTGCTGGGCCAGTGGCACCCAGAATGCAACATAAGCGTGTACGTGCTAATTTGGTTTGGAATGATTACTTTTTCGAAATGATGAAGGAGCTGTCCACTGGCGAGCATACGGGCATAAGATTTGCTAAAATCCCCTACAACCAGGGTTTTGCGATTAATGACCGTTTTTTCCTTAAATTTAAGAAAGCAGACTCAAACTTTCTTTCGTCTAACCTTCAAACTCAATCAGCGATGAAATACCATGATCCTGAAATTGATATGTTTGGCGGTGAGGTCAGGCTGGAGCTTTTGTATGTGCTCGACCGCGATGGTATCAATATTGATAAAATTGCAATTGTTCAAAGGAAAGATAAATTCGTTGCATGGGCGATTGATATTAACGCTGAAAACATCATTGAGATGCCTCGTGTAATTGAGCCTAACGTGGTCAACAAACCAGCAGAAACAGTTGCCAAGAAAGTTATTAAATCTCGCAAAAGTGCAAAAGATAAAGTGGTAGGAAAAGATGGCACAACATCCTGATTTCAACAAAGTAATCAGGCATGAGATGATTGAGCTTCGTAGAAGAATGCTGGGTATTAGCCAAAAGGCTCTTTCTGATAGAGTCGGCATGTCTCAAGGGACTCTTTCTAAAATAGAGCAGGGTCTCAAAACTGTTACTGACGAACAAGCCGATAAGTTGTCAGTTGCTTTATCATGCCCGGTTAGTTTTTTTTGCATGCCTGAGCGCATTTACGGCGGCCCAATAAGTGCCGCGCCGATGTATAGAAAAAAAGCATCTGTGGGCATAAAAGTTTTGGACCGCTTAATAGCGGAAATAAATGTCAGAATTGCTCACATCAGAAAGCTATTACAGTTTGTTGAATTTGAACCAGAGTTTGAAATGCCAAGCTACGATCCCGATGATTACAATGGGGATGCTGGCGAAATAGCCAGGAACGTTAGAAAAGCTTGGTACATGCCTGCTGGACCAGTAAAAAACCTGATTGAAGTGCTTGAGAGGGCTGGATGCCTAATTATTGATTGCGATATGGATGATACGGGGCTGTCTGGGGTGAGCTACAATTTACCAGGGCTACCTCCTGTAATTTTTATCAATAAAAATCAACCTCTTGATAGGTATCGTTTTACGCTAGCACATGAGCTTGGGCACCTGGTGATGCATAAGTCACCCAACCAGAATATGGAAAGCGAAGCGGATACATTCGCTGCGGAATTTTTGATGCCTGCGCGCGATGTGTCTCCATACCTTCGAGACATGAGTGTAGAAAAGGCTGCAACATTGAAGCCCTATTGGAGGGTATCAATGGCATCAATTATTTTCAGAGCTAAGACGCTGGGATTTTTAAATCAAGGTCAGAACGAGTACATATGGCGCCAAATGTCCTCACGAGGATATAGGCTTAATGAACCGGTCCAACTATCAGCCAACGACGAGAAACCAACATTACTCGCTGAAATTTTCAACCATGTCAAACAGGAACTTGATTATGATGAAGATGAGTTGGCCCAGGTCTTTTCTTTGAATTACGAAGAAATAGAGCGCCTTTACCCAATGAACAAGAAAAGCGGCCTGAGATTGGTGAAATAAGATCCGGCACCGGCAATCCACTCATGCCTGTACGTGGTCGTAAGACACGCAATATTATTCCGCCAGTTGGTAGCTGGCGGAATTTTAGACCACTCAACCAATTGATATTTTTACACATCCTCACTTTGAGGCTTGGACGTCATCAGTCTCAGGAATCTTCTTCATACGGCGGCGTCTGGTCGTATCCCTCATAACCGTTGTCTAGTGGTTGTTGCTCATGGGCACGGCGCAGGGCATCCGTAGCTTGCCCCTGCAGCCCTGCTTTACCGCCTGGGCGTACCGTTCTGGCACTGAGCACACTGTCCGCAATTACCTGATAGCCCTGCTGAGCAGCACCATCCTGCCCCGTCCAATGATTGAGTTGCATATTGCCCGCCACGCTGACAAGGTCGCCTTTCCTATGTTTGGCCAGTGCGTCAGCCTGCTTACCAAAGGCAATGACACCCAGCCAGAAAGTAGCCTCTCCGTTATCTGCCGCATTACAGGGCAGAGCTACCGCCAGGCGGGCCATAGCCATGTTTGTACCTTTTCCCGTTGTCCGGGTCTCAGGGTCGGCCACCAGCCGCCCGTATGCTGAAATTTGTGCTGTCATGCTCACCTCTCTCTCGGTCAGTCTCTGTTTTTTTTCTGATAATAAACAGAAATAGTGTTGGTTCAGTTGGTTCAGTTGGTTCGCTGCCCGCAAGCCCGCGCCGTTACTGGGTTTTCCTGAACCAACTTCAGCAATTTTGCGTTGGTTCAGCGAGGCATTCTGTTGGTTCACCGCCTGCCAGGGAAAAAACTCTACGCGCTGGCGTTGGTTCAAAACAGGCATTTGTTGGTTCAGTGTTGGTTCAGATTCATAATTAAAATGCTTATAAAACAGTAACCTTTAATTACTGAACCAACTGAACTGACTGAACCAACACCTTTTACTCGTATGTGAGAAATACTATTCCTCTGGCTGGTTGTAGTCCTCCGGCAGGTAGTTGAGGACGTAAACGTTGATCTGCCTCCCCTGGATACGTGGAGACTTGCGCTGATATCCGCGTCCGCTGCTCGGCGGCGTCAGCATTCCCGCTCTTTTCAGTACTTCGGCAAACTGCTTGTGATTAAAGCCCGCGGCGATTTCCTTCTCGAACGTTGCCGGGAACGTATAGAACGATATCGGGCTCTCGTCGTGTTCCCCATGGCGCCGCCGGTAGCCGGCCAGTTCTTTTATTGGCAGGTCGGCCGGGCTGTAAGGGAACGGCGCAAACCGGCTCAGGCCGTAGGCGTTAAGAAACGCCTCCGTTTGCTCGATGATCTGCTGATGCTCTTTGTTGCCGGTGCCGAACTCCCGCAGCCAGGCGTTATAGCTGTGCTGTACCGCATCCCGGCAGGTCTGTGCATCCCAGCCGGTGATCTCGGCGCTCAGCAGCAACGCCGCCTCCAGAATAGCGAACCTGGCGGCTACGCGATGTACCTGCTCGCCGTAGTCTGCAGGTATCAGGCCGCGCCAGCGGGCCTCACACTCCCTGACAGCTTCTGTAGCCTGCTGCTGGTGGTCGGCCAGCCACTTAATCCACTGCCGCCCAGCGGCGCCGTGGTGGTGCTGGTATTCCTCCTTCAGCGCATCCGCGTGCTGCTTGCCGTTCTGGTGCTTATGGAAGTGAACCGCCTTACTCAGCGGGATATTCAGCAGCCGCACCAGTTGCCCGGCTTTGGTCCTGCGGCCGGCGCCCGCGATGAAGGTTTCCAAATCCATCTCGCCGGTGCTGATTGCCACGGTGCGCCAGCGCTTTAAGTCCCGGTTGCCGCCCTCCTTCGCACCCTGCAGCTTCCCAACCCCGTTAAAAAGCGCATAGGCAGACTGCGACACGCTTACCGGGTCGGATCCCTGGCCGACCTCATCCAGCGGCATCAGGCCGTCATTGTGTGCGGCGGCTTCGTTCGCCAGCCCCAGCGCCGTGCCGTACCACGTCAGGCGCAGTAAATCCGGGTTGCCATATAGGCTGCTGGCCACGTTCGCCGTGGTGGTCTTGCCCGCGCTCGACTGCTCATAGAAGTGGATCCCGAAGCCATCGGCGCCCGCCAGGCCAATCAGCGGCGCCGCCAGCGCTGCGGCGGTCGCAGTCATCATGGAGTAGTTACCGGCTACCAGGTGCGCCACGCTGCCGCGCCAGTCCTCAGCAGTGCCTTTGACGGTGTAGCCGGCCGCCGCCGAGCTGCGGCCGTTGAACAGCACCGGATGTTCCGGCGTTCCGATAACCTCGCCGTCCGGCATGATGTATGCCCCGCACTGCCAGCCCGTCGCGTGGGCAACGCGCCACAGCTCCCGCGCGCCGCTGCGCTGTAGCCAGTCGGCCAGGATCGCGCGCAGGCTGCTTTTGGTGGTGACGTTAATCCCGCCCGCCTTCAGGGTGCGCCAGCCTTCACGCTCGCCAATATCAGCCAGGGGGATTGCGGCAGTCGTCAGCGCGCTGACACCGAATGCCTGCCAGCGGATAATCAGGTACTGGTCTTTATCATCCCGGCCGGTGCCCACCACTTCCAGCGGCGAACACAGCCACGCTTCCTGGTTGATAACCTCCCCGCTGTCCTTGTCCACTTTCGGTGTTACCCAGAAAACGCCGTCTGCGCGGCTCTCAACATGCGGCTTAAGCGGGTCTTTCTCTGGCTGACCGGACTTTCCGCCCTCAATGGCCTGTAACTGCGGTTTCACGCGGTCCCCCTGCGGTTGATACATCGAATCGTTAAAGGCTGCTGTAGCGGCTGCCAGCCCGTGCTGCTGGTGGTAGTCGTTCCAGTCGGCCTTATAGTCTGTCGGCGGCACGGATACATAACCATCCACGGATAAGGCCGCTTTCTCGGCACGCTCTGTGCCAGTGTTGGGCTTGTCGTCTAATCTGTCGTTATCGGCGGCAATGACGATCTGCGCCAGCGGGTACTTTCGGCGCATCACTTCCGCGACGGGCAGCAGGTTGCCCGCGTCTATTCCTGCTACTGTCAGAGCATCAGGGCAAATTAAGTGACACGTTAGAGCAGTAGCCAACCCCTCGGCAATTAACACGGTCTGCGGGTCTTCTGGCGTGTTCACGGCGTGATATGCGCCGCGCTTTGCAGAGCCGGCCACCAGCCGCTTCACTCCTTCACGCGTAATGGTCTGCGCTGCCACGACTGCGCCAGCCTCATCTACCAGGGTCAGCAAAATTGAACCATCGGAAAGAATGGGGAAGGTGAAGCCGTTCAGCCCCTTATCAGTCAGGTATTCAGATTCGCCCTGAGTGGCGTTCTGGCGCCTCTCATCGTACAGACGGGAAAACGTAGCCCGGCGCTGCTGTGCGTCCACTGCCGCCCGCTGCAGGCGCTCCTGCTCCAGTTGTGTACGCTCGGCTTCCAGCTGCTCCCGCCTCTGGCTGGCGGTGGCGTCGTCCTGTACTGCTGCCCGGTAATCAATACCCAGCACATCAGCCGCCAGTCGCGCGGCCTCTGAGGTATCGCATTTGTTCACCTTTCGAATTAGGTCAAGGCCGTCACCGGCGCCGCACTGGTTGCAGATAAAGCTGCCGCGGCCGCCATCATCGAAACGGAAGCGATCCGAACCGCCACAGGACGGGCACGGGCCATGCCTGCGCGGTGAATCCGGCACATTGATATGCAGGCCCGCCAGCACCGAAGGCCAGCGGCCAGCGGCGGCATGAGTCACTTCGCGAATAAGGTCGATATTACGCATTCTTACCCCCGTGATTGCCTGCCACGGTTGCGCCCATATCGTTAACCATGCTTTGCCATATCTCACGACCGCGACCGGTCAGACCGGCAGCGGTAACGCAGCGGCTAAGCAGCTCGATCCCTACGCTTTCCCACTGCGGGTAATGTTCTTTCAGCGCCTCCAGCGCGTAGCCGTCGATAAGGTTACGGATACCTTTCACTCCACCAGCAATCTCTACACGCACAGGCTCACCACCCGCATCAATCATGAAGTAGTCGCCGTGGCTGGTGGCGGTAATATGGTCATACAGCGCCGCTGCGTACTGGTTCGCCAGCGCATTAAGCCGGAAGTTCTTAGTAATCATCTGGCCCCCTCAGTGCGTCAATGGCATTTCAGGCCATCCGTTTTGCTGCAGATCGCTGATGAAGTGATCGTGTAGTTCTGCCAGCGTTTCTCGTCCGAATGCGGTTAGTTCTCCGGCCTCCACATCCAGCATGGCCTGATAAAACACAATGGCGTTTTCCGCGCCCTCTTCTGAGCCGTAGCGTTCAATCATTGCCCCCTCGATGTTATTTGCCATCGCCAGGCGCTCAGAGAATGGATAAACCGTGATAGACGCTTTGCCATTGGAATAAACCGCCACCTGCGATGACGTGCCGTCCGGCTCAGTAACAATGGTCGTACCGTTTTTCAGCTTCATCTCGGTGATGAACGCCGCGGCAATCAGCCATCGCCACATAGTGACGTTATGCTGCGCGGTAAAGTCGAAATATCCACAGTTTCCGCCCTCTGCTACAGCAAGGTGAATGTCATAACCCGTGCTGGAATCGTCATAATCTCCCGCGTCCAGACGGTTCACGGCTTCGTCATAAGCGATAAGCTGAACTGTTTCACGACCATCGCCACCAGAGCTGGTTATTCTCAGCCCTTCAGGCGTAGGCTCTGCACGGAATGGATCGGTACTACCCGGCTTTTTCGGGAGTGGGTAAATATTGCTCATGCCTTTATCTCCACCAGCGACTTATCGCGCGCCACTCTTCTTTGCTGTACAAAAACAATCAGCGCAACGCTCCAGCCATTGCTTTTAGCCTCATGCTCCATTTTTCTGATCGCAACATCTGAACTACTGGCATACCCGCGCCATGTAACAGGCACCGGGTAACCGGCACGATCGAGACACGTGGAAAACACACGAAACTCTCTCATTTCATGCCCTCCAGCTTTAACAACAGGCGGTTGTATCTGCTTTCCGTACGCTGAGCTGCGTAGTTAAGTTCGTTAATTAGCGTCCATAGTCTGGCGCCAGCTTTGGGGTTGACTTCTCGCAAGCGAGTATCAAGATGAAGCTCCCACAATACCTGCAGTTCTGCGGCATAACGCACTGTGGTTGCGGCATCATTACCAGTCGGCACTGGTATCTCATTGCGCAAGGCTGGCACGGTGGTGGGCGTAGGTGGTTTTGCATCCAACGCTTCTATCATCGTGATGGAATACATCGCATCTACCCACACGGCTATTTCGTCGCGTTCAGCTGTATTGGCCATGCCAGGGAGAACCTCATTTAACAGGTGCAAGAGACCAGCGCTTATCCGCAATAAACGATCGTGAGAATTATTTTCTGGGGTATTAGGCACAACACTCTCTTTGCGCCCAATGACCTGGTTTACAGACGCCAGGATTCGATCTCTTTGAGCAATATTCATCATGCCGATACCTCCTGAACGCGGGTAATGCGCACATGGCTGAGACCTTCACGCTGCGCCTGAAGCACTGCGTGGGCCGTTGCTGTTTTGGTGTCGCTGGATATGAGCTGATAACCGATACCAACCGTTAAACCGCGCTTATTAACGGCGTAGCCGGTGATGCGGAAATAGTTACGCATGAGCCACCTCCAGACGGATGCGGCCGGCAAAAAAGCAGACGTGTTCGCGAACCAGAGAACGGCGGGCTTCACGCTCAGAAGGTGCGGCGATATGGTGAAGTTGGGGTTTAATTGTCGGCATATCGCGGCGAACTGCTGCGATAATCCAGATAAATTGCGGATTTTGGGTAGGGGTAGTAGCCATTTGGCCGCCTCCTTGATCGTGGTTTTAACCCCACCACCAAAGACGCCAATCTTACTGGTGGTGGACTGGACAGGGTTGGCGTAACCGGCGATCAAGGAAACCGGCGCTTCCGAAGAAGCCCCCATCCAGCCCACCATAATTTTGTGAGCGGCACGGATTATAACCGCATCGCTGAAAAAATCGTGAGTTGGATTAACGGCACAAAAAAAGACGCTTGGCGCGTCATGTGTCGCCTTAATCATTACCAGGACGCCAATCCCGGCACCAGATTTTGCTGGTGCGCTATAACCATAGACCGGGATACCGTCAGGCCGCAAGCCCTTTTTGTCACGGTGCGGCAATTTATAGCTGGCGGTGTGATGGGCCCCGCATCCACCGCCGGCGCCGGACACGCTATCTTCCAGATAGTCAGTTTCCGAACGCTTACCCGCGGGCGTAATTGTCTCGAAACTCCGCCAGGCGTTTTGTGCGCCACTATCAGTGGACCGCAAAGTGACAAGTTTTGACAGGTTCCCGCGGTGGCGCACCGCCCGCAGAGCGTTAACTTTTGCATACATCAGGCCAGCCAGAGAAAGGCTTTGACCCTGGACGGCGGTAATCATTGCCTCACCTCCGTGTACTCCTTAATGAAGCGCTCAATGGGCTGTACGCACGGGAACTGGTACCCCTCGCGATAGAACGTCACTCGGTTGTGCGCCACAGATACGACGTTCACCGTCTGGCCCTGCGCGTCGCGGTAGGAGTGATTTGGCAGCGGTGTGCTGGTGGGATTATTCATCGTTAGCCCCCAGACGTTTAGCCAGCCAACGCTGAGACAGGCGGGTTAATTCCGCTTTGCGCTGGTCGTACCCCATACCCATATCAATCAGCGTGATGTTGGTGCTCTCCAGGTAGCTGAGATGCTCCAGTTGGCCGGCACTCATGCTATCGCGCGGTTCGCCGTCGATACCGTTCACCTGCGCCCACTGCTTAGCGGTCACTCCACCCAAAACAATGCGGGCGATCATATTGCTCTCGTTGCTGTAGTGGCGGACTTGCGTCTCTTTCCCCTGTTCTGCGCGGGCAGCCTCCAGAGCGGCGCACATCGGCTTAAAGAGGCTGGCAGCGCCAATGCGGGCTTTGAGGTGGCGGCGGTACTTCGCGGCGATTTCCGGCGCACTCAGCTGTAACGCTTCCTCGCACTGGATGAAGTACCTGCGCACGGCTCGCCCCTGCTCGTTACGCTCAACCATTGCCACTTCTTTAGCCATATCCAGCGAGAGAAGGTAATCATGCTCGATTTGCTGGCGAAATTTTGCGCTCGCCCGTTTTGGTGAGCTCAAATTTTCAACACGGATGTAGTCAGTCCCGGCTACAAATCCGTACTGGTCGATGCGGCCTTTAATCCAGTTGGTAAAGTCGCGGCCCACACCCAGCGCTTTATGCAAAGCTCTGGCGCTCGCAATATTGGTTTCACGCCCGCCAATCTGACCGGAAATAACAGGGACAATAGCGGCAAAGTCGTTACCGTTAATTACGCTGTGGTTAATACCAGGTTGAGGGGAGGCCTCAGAATTTAATCTGCTTTTTTCGATTTTCATTTTGTTGGCTCCGTTATGCGGCGGTGAAGTTGTCCGGGTATAGGTTCAAAATGTCGGTAATATCCTGCGCAGAAAGGCCGTGGTGCTGGTTAATAGCGGCCATATGGTTGACGTACTGGATAACCTTCAACACGTCAGCGCGGCAGGCAAACCGGTAGCGCAGATGTGCACCGATGCCGTCCGGATTCTTCTGCTCGATGCGCTCCAGAGTGATATCAAGGCGGCGTTCGACCTCAGTGGCATAGTTCCGGCCAGATGAGAGGTTGCAATTGCGCAGGATATCGTTTTCTGTCCACCCACCAGCCCCACAGCGCAGCATGTAGGTACGGGCGCGGTGTTTCTTCGGAGTACGTCTTGAGGCTTGAACGGCGCAGGCTGGTGGCGTAACATCAGATCCGCGAATATCTGTGTTAGCCGCCTGTAACGGGCGGTTTTCTTTTTGCATCAGGCCACCTCACCACGTGATTCAGCAATGCGTTGGTTAATCCATTCATCAATTTCATTTTCAACAAATGCGATCGAACGCGAACCGATTTTTACGGGCTGAGGAAACCTTTTTTCTTTAAGAAGGCGATAAATCCACGCTTTACTGTAGCCAGTGCGTCGAAGCACCTCGGATAGGCGAATAAAAGATTGTGACATATATACCCCTGTACATATTAATAACCTGCATTAGACGTCATTAGATGACTGGGGCATTACAGCAACTCAATAAAAAATTCTCATTGCAAACAAAGAAAAAACCTTTGATGCAAATCTAACAAATTGATTTTAAAGCCTTGTTAGCAAGAGAAAAGATACCATTTACAGTTCTTTCCTTCATACCACTAATATTTTTAGAATCAATTGATAAAGCTAACTTCCCTTGACTCCATTTTACCGGTCGCTCCGTAACTTCTTGAAGAACTGCGCCTAAAACAACTAACGCTTTGTTTGAAATGTCTTCATCAATCTCATCTCCATCGTCCGAGAGTCGCCTTTCAAAATCAAAAAGATTTGCAGGTGAAATACCAATTTCACATCCAGCAGGCAGGCCTTCGGCAGGATAGTAATTTCTATTATCTAGATAGCCAACATTTTTCCCGTCATCTTTTTTGCCATCAAAAATAGAAGCATGACTTTCGTCAAATCGATTCATCAGATTATAAAGCTTACCATCTGAAGAACGCAGAAAAACACCATCAATATTCATTAATTCAGATGGCTTTCTTTTTTTGTTTGTTTCAATTAGAGATGTTATGTCAATAAACTCAGCACCAATCATTGGAAGTTCAAAAATAACATCATCCATGTATTCCAAGTCCTTAGCATAATCGAAATATTCATACTCGACATTATAAATAGAAGGAAACTCTCCCGCCAAACCACATTCATTAGAAGGCGTAAGAGAAAAGTTATTTTTTAAACATTCATCGACTAAATAAGCCTCAAACAAAGAATTATATTCCGAGCTACCTCTCTCAGGACACCCTGTTACCTTCTTGAACTTACCCATCAAATAAAAATCGAAAGTCTCCTCTAAGCGTTTAACATAAGGCATTGATGCTACCTTTACTTCCCTTATGACAAAATGTTTTGTTCTGGGGAATTTTACAGATAAGATAATTTCTTTATCTAATGCTAGCTCTAGAAGGTCTAAGGCAGACACTTTATCTTCAAGAGATAGGGATAAACGTTCAGCGGCTTCATTAGCATCAATCCATTTTTTTATTTTCAGAAGCTTACTTTTTATCACATGCCACCTCACACCCTCTGATCTTGAAGGCTATGCCAGCCCGCAGAGGTGTACGGGTTTTCGGGGATCAACCTAGACATAGCCTATTCTTTGCTTGTCTACCTAAGTCTACTATCGTCTGTATATACTGTCTATGCATCCAGTCAGGCACGTTTTCCGAACGAGCCATGCACCACATTTTCACCATTCTCAAGAGCCGCCATATAGTCGGCATACCACTGGAGCATTTCCCGGCGGCCATCCAAATACTGAGCATGGTTGTATGTCCCGCGGATGGAGTTCTTATCGACGTGGGCCAACTGCGTTTCAATCCAGGCGGTGTTATAGCCCTGTTCGTGGAGTATGGTACTCATGGTATGCCTGAAGCCGTGCCCGGTCGCTTTACCGTCGTAGCCAATACGCTTAATCACCTGGTTAATACTGGCCTCACTCATTGGCTTACCAGCATCATTTCGACCCGGGAAAACATACTTCCCTCGCCCGGTAAGCTGGTGGATTTCTTCAAGCAGTTCGCGAACCTGAGTTGAGATAGGAACGAGATGTGGGCGCCGCATCTTCATTCGCTCTGCGGGGACGTTCCAGACGCCTTTGTCAAAGTCGATATCAACCCATTCAGAGGCACGGAGCTCAATTGTCCTGAGCCCGGTAAGCATTAACAATCGAGTGGCGTTGCGGGTGATGGTGCTGCCGCTGTATTCACTTAGCGCACGGAGAAAATCCGGGATCTGGTCAACTAAAAGGTGTGGGTAGTGCTGTTGCTTGGGCGACTTCAGCGCGCCAGCCAGATCGGATACAGGGTTGTGCTCCGCTCTACCGGTAATAATGGCATAGGTGAATATCTGCCGGCAGGCCTGACGGGTTTTCTTGAGTTTATCCAGAACGCCACGTTGTTCCATCTTTCGCAGGGTGTTAAGCATTTCAACCTGGCTGATATCCGTAATCGCCTTTTGCCCGATGAAGGGGAAGATGTCTTTCTTCAGGTACATCAGAAGATGCTCGGCATAGCCTTCTGACCACGATGTGCTTTTATGGGAATGCCATTCCATGGCAAGGCGCTCAAAGCTGTTTGCCACAGCCTGCTCTTTCGCTTGTTTCTCTTCCTGCTTCTCCTGTCCCGGATCACCACCAGCAGCGAGGACTTTCTTTGCATCAGCGCGCTTCTGTCTGGCTTCCGCCAGAGTGATATCAGGATATACCCCCAACGCCAGTAACTTCTCTTTACCAGCGATGCGGTACTTCAGGCGCCAGTATCGCGAGCCATTGGGGTTCACCAACAGGTAAAGACCGCCGCCATCAGACAGCTTATAGGGTTTGTCCTTGGGCTTGGATGTATCGACCTGGCGGGCTGTGAGCTTCATTTTGGGGGTATCTCATTTCATTGAACAGGAATCTACCCCCAAATGTACCCCCACATGAATGTGGATTTCAATAGACTATAGTAGACGTTGAGATAATGAGATATTGGCGAATGCCGCGTGTATGCTGGATTTAGTAGACTTCGAGAGACGTTAAGAGAAATGAATATGGTACGCCCTACAGGGTTCGAACCTGTGACCTACGGCTTAGAAGGCCGTTGCTCTATCCAGCTGAGCTAAGGGCGCACTGAAATGCGGATGCTTCGACGAGTGAAACCGCCTGGAATTATACGGTCAACGCTCAGTGAGTCAATGCATTTTGCCATCAAACTGCGGCAGCATAACTAACTTGCCTACATATAAAACAAAGGTTGTGCAAAGATCGCCCGGCGCCGGTTTTCAGTACTGATACATCGGCGATAACAATAAAGAGTCCTGACGCCCCCAAAATGCCCCCAATAGCCCTTTAAACAGCGGTGTTTTTAGCCCTGAGTTTGCTCAAAGAGGGATAAAAACTCAAACGAGGACTGACAGCGAGGCTGGCTTCTGACAAAATATCCGCATCCCCCTTTCGATACGATACAGATGGAATCCTCTCTCTGATGGCAGCAAAAATTATTGACGGTAAAACGATTGCGCAGCAGGTACGCTCTGAGGTTGCGGAAAAAGTGAAGGCCCGCACTGCGGCCGGAAAACGCGCCCCAGGGTTAGCCGTTGTACTGGTCGGCAGTAACCCGGCGTCGCAGATTTATGTCGGCAGCAAGCGCAAAGCGTGTGAAGAGGTGGGATTTGTCTCCCGCTCATACGATCTCCCGGAAACCACCAGCGAGGCGGAATTACTGGAGCTTATTGATACGCTGAATGCCGATACCACTATCGACGGTATTCTGGTACAGCTGCCGCTGCCTGCCGGAATTGATAACGTGAAAGTACTGGAGCGTATCGCCCCGGACAAAGATGTTGACGGTTTCCACCCCTACAACGTCGGCCGCCTGTGCCAGCGCGCCCCGCGTCTGCGCCCGTGCACACCGCGCGGAATCGTCACTCTGCTTGAGCGTTACAATATCGACACCTATGGCCTGAACGCCGTGGTGATTGGCGCATCGAACATCGTCGGCCGTCCGATGAGCATGGAACTGCTGCTGGCGGGCTGCACGACTACCGTGACCCACCGCTTCACCCGGAATTTACGTCAGCATGTCGAAAATGCTGACCTGCTGATTGTTGCGGTCGGTAAACCGGGCTTTATTCCGGGCGAGTGGATCAAAGAAGGCGCCATCGTTGTGGATGTCGGTATTAACCGTCTGGAAAGCGGCAAAGTGGTCGGAGACGTCGTCTTTGAAGATGCCGCAGAACGCGCGTCATACATTACGCCAGTCCCGGGCGGCGTTGGCCCGATGACCGTTGCTACACTGATTCAAAACACGCTACAGGCGTGCGAAGAATATCACGACATTCAGGAGGCCTGAGATGGCGAATTTTTCTCTGGGCAAACACCCACACGTTGAACTGTGCGATCTGCTGAAGCTGGAAGGCTGGAGTGAGAGCGGCGCGCAGGCAAAAATAGCGATTGCCGATGGCCTGGTGAAGGTGGATGGCGCGGTAGAAACCCGTAAACGCTGCAAAATCGTCGCCGGTCAGACGGTGAGTTTTGAAGGCCAGAGCGTCACCGTTATCGCCTGATCCTGCTTAATGAACGATCGCCACCTCCACAGGAGGTGGTTTAAGATTGCTCATAAAAACGCCCGGCAAGCCGGGCGTTTTTTTATTGCTTACTTCCGGCGCCAGGTGGTTCCCTGCGGGCCGTCCTCCAGCACGATCCCCATCTCATTGAGACGGTCACGCGCCGCATCCGCAGCGGCCCAGTCTTTCGCTTTACGCGCATCCAGACGCTGCTGAATCAGCCGCTCGATTTCCGCAACTTCACCGTCGTCAGCCTGCGCACCGCTTTGCAGGAAGACATCCGGCTCCTGCTCAAGCAGCCCCAGCACGCCGGAGAGCTTGCGCATATGTGCGGCCATGGCGTTAGCCGCGGCGACATCTTCCGTCTTCAGGCGGTTGACTTCACGCGCCATATCGAACAGCACGGAATAGGCTTCCGGGGTATTGAAATCGTCATCCATCGCTTCAATAAAGCGCGCTTCGAAGGCGTCGCCGCCGGCCGGCTCTACCGATTTGTCGGTACCGCGCAGCGCGGTATACAGACGCTCCAGCGCAGAACGCGCCTGCTTGAGGTTTTCTTCGCTGTAGTTCAGCTGGCTACGATAGTGGCCGGACATCAGGAAATAGCGAATGGTCTCCGCATCGTAGTACTTCAGCACGTCGCGTACGGTAAAGAAATTGCCCAGCGATTTTGACATTTTCTCGCGGTCAACCATCACCATCCCGGAGTGCATCCAGTAGTTAACGTATTCCCCGTCGTGAGCACAGGTGGACTGGGCTATTTCGTTTTCATGATGCGGGAACATCAGATCCGAACCGCCGCCATGGATATCAAAATGGTTGCCCAGCTGTTTGCAGTTCATCGCCGAACATTCAATGTGCCAGCCAGGACGACCGTTGCCCCACGGCGACGGCCAGCTTGGCTCGCCCTCTTTCGACATTTTCCACAGCACGAAGTCCATCGGGTTACGCTTGACGTCAACGACATCCACGCGGGCGCCGGCCTGCAGCTGGTCCAGATCCTGGCGCGACAGCTGCCCGTAATTCGGATCGGTCGGTACCGAGAACATCACATCCCCGTTGTCCGCCACGTACGCATGACCGCGGGCGATCAGTTGTTCAGTGATTTCAATGATCTCGGGAATATGATGGGTGGCGCGAGGCTCCATATCCGGACGCAGAATATTCAGCGCATCGAAATCATTGTGCATTTCGGCAATCATGCGATCGACCAGCGCGACAAAGCTTTCGCCGTTCTCATTAGCACGCTTAATGATTTTATCGTCGATATCGGTAATGTTGCGCACGTACTTCAGCTTATAGCCGAGAAAACGCAGGTAGCGGGCAACCACGTCAAAAGAGACGAAAGTACGGCCATGGCCGATGTGACAGAGATCGTAAACGGTAATTCCACACACGTACATGCCCACTTCCCCGGCATGGATAGGCTTAAACTCTTCTTTTTGGCGCGTCAGTGTATTAAAAATTTTTAACATCGAAGATTCCGTGTAGACGTGTGTGAATATCAGGTCGCGTATTCTAACCTTAATTCAACCCCGAAGCAGCACACAATGCAAGGTGATCGAACCCGGCGGTTATGCTATAACAGCCCCCTATGTCACGCCCAACTTTGGGTTTAAGCACCACAATCATCGGAACAGGATGCAAAAATGGTTACTTTCCACACTAATCATGGCGATATCGTCATCAAAACCTTTGACGACAAAGCGCCGGAAACAGTTAAAAACTTCCTGGATTACTGCCGCGAAGGTTTCTACAACAACACCATTTTCCACCGTGTTATCAACGGTTTCATGATCCAGGGCGGCGGCTTTGAGCCAGGCATGGAGCAGAAAACCACCAAATCCCCGATCCAGAACGAAGCCAACAACGGTCTGAAAAACACCCGCGGTACTCTGGCCATGGCCCGTACTCAGGCACCTCACTCCGCCACCGCGCAGTTCTTCATTAACGTTGTCGATAACGACTTCCTGAACTTCTCCGGTGAAAACCTGCAGGGTTGGGGCTACTGCGTATTTGCCGAAGTGGTTGAAGGTATGGACGTGGTCGACAAAATCAAAGCGGTGGCTACCGGCCGCAGCGGCATGCATCAGGATGTGCCGAAAGAAGATGTGGTGATCAAAAGCGTCACCGTCAGCGAGTAATTCGTGGCGACACTTTTTATTGCGGATTTGCATCTGCAAACAGAAGAACCGGCGATCACCGCCGGTTTTCTACGCTTTTTAGCCGGCGAAGCCCGCGAGGCGGACGCGCTGTATATCCTTGGCGATCTGTTTGAAGCCTGGATTGGCGATGACGATCCGAACCCGCTGCATCAGCAAATCGCCTCGGCAATCAACGCATTAACTCAATCCGGCGTGCCCTGCTATTTTGTTCACGGCAACCGCGACTTTCTCGTGGGCCAGCGCTTCGCACGCGCCTGCGGGATGCGGCTGCTGGCGGAAGAAAACGTGCTCGATCTGTATGGCCGTCGGGTCCTGATCATGCACGGCGATACGCTGTGCACCGACGATCCGGGCTATCTGGCTTTTCGTGCCAAAGTCCATACACCGTGGATTCAGCGTCTGTTCCTTGCCCTGCCGCTGTTTATTCGCCGCCGTATCGCCGCCAGAATGCGCGCCGACAGCAAAGCGGCCAACAGCAGCAAGTCGCTGGAAATCATGGATGTCAATCCGCAGGCCGTGGTCGACGCGCTGGAAAGACATCAGGTGCAGTGGCTGATTCACGGTCACACGCATCGCCCTGCCGTCCACCCGCTAGAGGCCAACGGCAAACCGGCATTTCGCGTCGTCCTCGGCGCCTGGCACAGCGAAGGGTCGATGGTCAAAGTCAGCAAAGACGACGTTGAGCTGATCGCATTCCCGTTTTAATTTCCAGCGCATTTTCACCCCATCACCGGTGACGCAACCGTTTTCCTTGCCGAAAGATCATGTTATTCTCTGTGGCCTCTAAAGCAGTGTGAAGCACACCCACAGGAGTTTTAAGACGCATGTCTTCCCGCAATAATTCGGCGCGTATCGCCATCGTGATGGGGTCCAAAAGCGACTGGGCTACCATGCAGTTTACCGCAGAAATCCTTGATGCCCTGAACGTTCCGTACCATGTTGAAGTGGTCTCCGCACACCGGACGCCCGATAAGCTGTTTAGCTTTGCCGAAGACGCGGAAAGCAACGGTTATCAGGTGATTATTGCCGGCGCGGGCGGCGCGGCGCATCTGCCGGGCATGATTGCGGCGAAAACTCTGGTGCCGGTATTAGGTGTGCCGGTGCAAAGCGCGGCGTTAAGCGGCGTAGACAGTCTCTACTCTATTGTTCAGATGCCGCGCGGAATTCCCGTCGGCACGCTGGCCATCGGCAAAGCCGGTGCCGCCAATGCGGCCCTGCTGGCGGCGCAGATTCTGGCGGTGCACGATGCCGAACTGCATCAGCGCCTGAGCGCCTGGCGCCAGGCCCAGACCGATGAGGTGCTGGAGAATCCGGATCCGCGGGGTGCGGCATGAAGCAGGTTTGCATCCTTGGCAACGGCCAGCTAGGCCGGATGCTGCGCCAGGCCGGTGAACCGCTGGGTATCGCCGTCTGGCCAGTCGGTCTGGAAGCCGATCCTGAAGCGGTGCCGTTTCAGCAAAGCGTGATCACTGCCGAAATCGAACGTTGGCCGGAAACGGCGCTCACGCGTGAACTGGCGCGCCACCCGGCGTTTGTTAACCGCGATGTGTTCCCGATCATTGCCGACCGTCTGACGCAAAAACAGCTGTTTGATAAGCTGGAGCTCGCCACCGCGCCGTGGCAGCTGCTGGCTGATAAAAGCGAGTGGCCGGCGGTATTCGCACGTCTGGGCGAACTGGCCATCGTTAAGCGTCGCGTGGGCGGTTACGATGGTCGCGGCCAATGGCGACTGCGCGAAAACGACATTGCGCAGCTGCCGGATGAAAACTATGGCGAATGTATTGTTGAGCAAGGCATCAACTTTTCCGCCGAAGTGTCGCTGGTTGGCGCCCGCGCGCAGGATGGCAGCACGGTGTTCTACCCGCTTACCCGCAACCTGCACCAGGAGGGCATTCTGCGTACCAGCGTCGCCTTCCCGCAGGCCAATGCCCGCCAGCAGGACCAGGCGGAAAGCATGCTTACCGCCATTATGAACGAGCTGAACTACGTGGGCGTGATGGCGATGGAGTGTTTTGTCACCGCTGACGGCCTGCTGATTAACGAGCTGGCGCCACGCGTGCACAACAGCGGTCACTGGACCCAGAACGGGGCCTCGATCAGCCAGTTCGAACTGCATCTGCGGGCGATTACCGGCCTGCCGCTGCCGCCGCCGGTAGTGAACAGCCCTTCGGTGATGATCAACCTGATCGGTAGCGATCTGAACTACGACTGGCTGAAGCTGCCGCTGGTGCATCTGCACTGGTACGACAAAGAAGTGCGTCCGGGGCGCAAAGTGGGTCACCTTAACCTGACCGACAGCGATACCGACCGCCTGAGCGCCACGCTGGAAGCCTTAAAACCTATTCTGCCGCCGGAGTACGCCAGCGGTATCTTCTGGGCGCAATCCCAGCTGGCTTAACCCTCCTGACACATTCTGGCGCCCGGCGCATCCGCCGCCTGTGCGCCCGAATGAAAACGGCTATTTGCCGGGGAATTGATCTTCGCCCTTCCCCGGCAGACATTCAGGCGCGTAGAATCCCCTCCTTGCTTTAAAGATTTTCTTATTTTAAAGACGCTTTCAGTTTGACTTCAGAAGGATGACCCATGAAAAATGGGACGGATTACCGCACCATTCTCACGGCGAACACGCCAATCATTGACGTCCGCGCCCCGATCGAATTCCGCCAAAGCGCACTTCCTGCGGCACTGAATCTGCCGCTGATGGACGACGCCGAACGCGCCGCCGTCGGCACCTGCTATAAACGACACGGCGCGGACGCGGCATTAGCGCTGGGCCATCAGTTAGTCAACGGCGAGGTGCGGGAAAAGCGTCTCGCCGCATGGCGTGATGCCTGTTTACGTTATCCGCAGGGCTATCTGTGCTGCGCCCGCGGTGGCCAGCGTTCGCACATCGTGCAACAGTGGCTACATGAGGCCGGCATCGAGTACCCGCTGATCGTCGGCGGCTATAAGGCGCTGCGCCAGGCCGCTATCCAGTTCACCGAAGAGCTGGTCCAACGCCCGATAGTGCTGATCGGCGGCTGTACCGGCAACGGCAAGACCCAGCTGGTCTGCTCCCGACCCGACGGTATCGATCTGGAGGGGCTCGCCCACCATCGCGGCTCATCGTTCGGCCGCACGTTGCGTGACCAGCACGCCCAGGCAACATTTGAAAACCATCTGGCGGTGGCGATGTTGAAAAAAGCCGGGCAGCATCGTCGCTGGGTGCTGGAAGATGAAGGACATATGATCGGCGCGAACCACCTGCCGGAATGCATGCGTGAGCGCATGGCGCAATCGCCGCTGGCGGTAGTGGAAGACCCGTTTGAGATCCGCCTGGAGCGCCTGCGGGAAGAGTATTTTGACCGTATGCACCGTGATTTTATTGATGCTTACGGTGAAGAGAAAGGCTGGCAGGAGTACAGCGAATACCTGCATCACGGTCTGTTTGCCATTCGCCGTCGCCTGGGACTACAGCGTTTTGCCCAGCTCACCGCCCTGCTTGACGAGGCGCTGGCTTCGCAGCAGCGAGATGCTACGACCGATGCCCATTTTGCCTGGCTGGTGCCGCTGTTGAAAGAGTACTACGACCCGATGTATCGCTATCAGCTGAGCAAAAAAGCGGAAAAAATTATCTTTCGCGGCAGCTGGAATGACGTCGCCTCCTGGTTGACGAAGTAATCAAATTCCCTACAGCCCCGGCTTGCGGCGTCGACGCCTTAGCCGGGGCTATGGGTGAGCCTGTAACCCCGGTAAGCGCAGCGCCACCGGGGAGTCGCAGCCGCTTAGAAGTCGTAGCGCAGACGCACCAGGTTCATATCGCCCAGGTTGTCGGTGCTGGACGTAAAGACGTGCTCATAATCAACGCGGAAACCGTAATCCAGCTGGAAGCTGATCCCCAGCCCGTTATCAATTCGCTGATAGTTACGGCCGTTGACGTACTCCAGGCGATCGCCCATAAAGTACGGCTGAATCGTTTTCACCGCGTACTGACCAATCGGGAAGGTATAACCGGCGAAGTACTCAATCCCCCAGGCATCCCCGGCGAAATAGTCGTAAACATCGGTTTTCTTCGTGGTCATAAAGTTCTGATACCAGCCGCCACCGAAGGAGAAGGTCCAGTTATCCGGTTTCCAGCTCAGCGCCGTACCGAGGATATTCTGATCATAGGTTTTGTTGTCTGCTGTTGACGGGTCGTGCATCTCGGCACGGGTGTAGTTCCACGCGGTCCCCCAGGTCAGGTCCTTAGTGATGTGATAATCCACGCCCACGGAACCGCCGCCTTTACGTTTATAGCGCAGGCCATTGCCCGGCAGATATTCATTATCTTCAAACAAATAAGAAGCATAGAGGTCAACGTCACCCGCCGTTTTCTTATATTTCAGCATATTACGGGAACGATACGAACCATCGTAGTCGCCGTTAATGCCGTTACCCGGCGCCTGGGCGATCATGTCGTAATCCCAGATATCGGTTTTCGCCCCAACCACATCGTAGTAAATACTGTTTTGCTGACCGTAGGTTAGTGTCCCCCAGGTGTCGCTCTTCAGCCCGGTGTACAACATACGGCGGCTCGTATTATTGGCGCCTTCCGCATAGTGGTTATCCCAGTCAAACAACGCCGGAATATTGACCCCCAGCTCGTAATAGCTGATCCAGCTAATATCATCAAACAGATAATAATCAGCGGCGAAGCGGAAACGGGTCCCGCCATCAAAACCATTACGTTTATAAGACCCTTTATCGCCGTCGCCGGACATCATGTTGAACTGCGGACGAATACTCCCGCCGACGGTAAAGTTGAGGCGGCTCAGCGGATCTCCGGCCTGCGGGTCCTGTTTCAGTAGCGTAATCTCAGCCTGGGATGCGAAAGAGGTTAACGCCAGTGCTGCGCCGATCGTCACCGCCAGCGCTTTTATTTTATGTGCCATGCTTTTTCCTTGAGTAATAAGCAACCTTATAGTTTCCAGCTGAATATTAACCGTGATTTGGCATGACGTGTTGTTGGGTTTTTAATGTTTAGTGCTGTTAAAAATCAGTGAGTTATCATTTTGTGCGTTTAAAAAGTCAGCGATTATCATTTCATCGTTCTGTCATTAAAATGAAGTACTGCCGCTCAAACATTATCCATGGAGGAAGCATGTCGAAAAAACTACTGCAGCTGCACTTTGCCTTTAACGGCCCCTTCGGCAGCGAGATGTCCCGCCAGCTCGTGGAGCTGGCCGAGTCCATCAATCAGGAGCCGGGGTTTATCTGGAAGGTCTGGACTGAAAGCGAAAAGAACCACGAAGCGGGCGGGATCTATCTTTTCGAGGATGAAGAGACCGCCCTCGCTTATCTCAATAAGCATACCGCGCGCCTGAAATCACTCGGCGTTGATGAGGTTATCAGCAAAGTTTTCGACGTCAATGAACCGCTCACCGCGCTGAACCACGGTCATCTGCAATAGCGTTTATTTCGCGATAGCGCGCGTATTTTGCCGGGCGGCGGCTGACGCCTGACCCGGTCTACGGTTCCAATATATCAACAGGCTCTATTTTCCCGTCGGTTCGGGCAAGCGCAGCGTCGCCAGGCGCTTGCCCGATGAGGTCTCCCTCCAGTCACTGGCTGAACTGGCGAAACAAGGCTTTGCCTTTTAACAGACGCAACCCCAGCCAGCCGCCGCATAACGACAGCAGGAGCGCGCCGCACAGCGGTAACATCACCCACAGTCGCCAGTCCGGCGACCACGGAAAATCAAACACTTTGGTTTGTAGCATCGCCAAAGCCACCTCCGCGCCGATGGCCGCCACTATTCCGGAAACCACCCCCAGCAGCGCAAACTCCGCCCACAGCGTGGTACGCAACAGCGACTTTCCGGCCCCCAGCGTGCGCCAGACCACCAGCTCCTGATAGCGCTGGCGCATACCGACCTGGACCTGCGCCAGCAGCAGCAAAATGCCGCACGCGGTCACCAGCACCACCATCACCTCCAGCGCCCGACTGACCTGCGTCAACACCTGACCCACCTGACGGAGAATCGCGCCAATATCCAGCAGGCTGACGGTGGGGAATTCGCGGTTAAGCTGCGTCAACAGCGTATTGCCGTTATCCCAGCGGAAGCTGGTCAGCCAGCTCTGCGGCTGCTCGTCAAGCGCATTCGGCGGGAAGATAAAGAAGAAGTTTGGCCGCAGACTTTCCCAGTCAACTTTGCGTACACTGGTGACCGTCGCGCTGAACTCCTGAGTATCGCCGGTAAAGGTCACGCTATCGCCAGGTTTGATCGCCAGCCGCTGCGCCAGTCCTTCCTCGATTGACACCTCTCCTGCTTTGGGCGGCCAGCTGCCGGCCACCAGCGGATTATGATCCGGCCGCTCGCTGCGCCAGGTCAAATTCAGCTCACGGTTCAACGCTTCGTCTTTATTGCTCTCCGCCGCCTGGCCGTTAATTTGCGTCAGGCGGGCGCGCACGATCGGGTAAAATTCGGTCGCCGTAACATGGTGTCCGGCGAGGAACGTTTTCACCGCAGCGACCTGCTCCGGCGCAATATTGATCAAGAAGTAATTGGGGCTTTCCGGCGGCAGCTGCTGCTGCCAGCGATCCAGCAGATCGCCGCGCAGCACCAGCAGCAGCGCCAGTAACATAAACGACAGCGAGAATGCCGCCAGCTGACTCAGGGTTGACCACGGCTGGCGCAGCAGACGGTTCACCGCCAGACGCAGCGGCAGCGCTTTCAGCGTCAACCGCTTCAGCATCCACAGCAGCCCCCAGCCCAACGCGCCGCACAGCATCGCCAGCACCACGGCCCCGGCCAGTACCGCCCATAGCAGCGGGCTTCCGCCCATCAGCCAGGCCAGCAGAAGCACCACCACCGCACACACCAGCGGAATATAGAATTTCAGCGGCCAGACGTTGGCAACGATATCCTGACGCAGAACCCGCAGCGGCAGCGTTGCCAGCAGCAGGCGATAAGGTCGTAACCCCACCAGCAGCGAAATCACCACCATCGCGCCGATCGCCCACAGCCACGGCCAGCCGCTGGCCGGCGGTAAGGCCGCCGGTAGCACCGGTTTTAGCATCAGCAGCAGAATCTGCTCTAGCCCCACCCCCATCGCGCCGCCGGCCACCGCCGCCAGCGCCAGTAGCATCAGCCACTGCCCGACGATCAGCTTACGCAGCTGCGCGCGTCCGGCGCCCAGGGTTTTCAGGATCGCCACCAGATCATAGCGGCTGCGGCAGTAATGGCTCATTGCCACTGCCACCGCGGCCACCGCCAGTAACAGAGTCAGCAGCGCGGACAGCAGCAAAAACTGCTGCGAGCGTTCCAGCGATTTGCCTAAGGCGCTGTCGTCCTGCTGCAGGCCGATCCAGCGATGTTCAGGCCCCAGCTTCGGCAGGAGCCACTTTTCATAGTCCGCCAATTGCTGCGGGGTTCCGGCGTACTTATAGCGCCAGGAGACGCGGCTGCCGGGCTGTACCGCGCCGGTTTTCGCCACATCGGCGGTGTTCATCATCAGCCGCGGCGCCATCTGGAAAGGGTTGAAGCCGGCATCCGGCTCTTGTATCACCTCGCCAGCAATGCGCAGCGTGGCATCGCCGACATCGAGTGTATCGCCGATTTTTAAGTTCAGCAGCGCCATCAGGCGCGGAGCCAGCAGCACGCTTCCGGCCTGGGGTTTCAGGCCCGGCGGCTGCGTCTCCAGCTGACCGTAGAGCGGATAGGTATCGTCGACCGCCTTCACGTCCGCCAGCTGCGGCGTATCGCCGGCAAAGGTCATGGTGGCGAAGCTCAGCTGCTCTCCGACGGTGAGCCCGAGCCTGCGCGCCTCGTCAATCCACTCCGCAGGCACCTCGCGCGAGCTGCGCAGCGTCCGATCCCCGGCCATAAATTCGCGGCTCTGCTGGCTGAGCCCCTTTTCCATTCGGTCGCCGATCGACCCCAGCGCCAGTACGCAGGCCACCGCCAGGCTCAGCGCCAGCCAGACTATCAGCAGCGAGGGCGAGCGCCATTCGCGCCAGAACCAACGGGCAATCATGCTTCCTCCCGCAGCTGGCCGTCCACCAGACGCAGCCGCCGATCGCAGCGCGCCGCCAGCAGCGGATCGTGGGTCACCAGAATCAGCGTGGTACCATGCTCTCGATTAAGGGAGAACAGCAGATCGGCAATTTTGTCGCCGGTATGGCGGTCAAGATTGCCGGTAGGCTCATCGGCAAACAGCAGCTCAGGCCGGCCGTTAAATGCGCGGGCGAGCGCCACCCGCTGCTGTTCGCCGCCGGAAAGCTGCGCCGGCAGATGATGGAGACGTTTCCCCAGCCCCAGCTGCTCCAGCAAAGCCCGGGCGCTGCCACGGCTTTGGTTATCGGTCTCACCGCGAAGCAGCGCCGGAAGCTCGACGTTTTCCAGAGCATTAAGGGTTGGAATCAGCATAAATGACTGAAAGACAAAGCCGACATGTTTAGCACGCAGCCGCGCCCTCGCCTCTTCATCCATCGTATGCAGCGGCTGGCCGAGTAAGGAGACCTCGCCGCTGCTGCCGTCATCCAGCCCGGCAAGGATCGCCAGCAGGGTCGATTTCCCCGAACCCGACTCGCCAATCAGGGCGATGGTCTGCGCCGGTTTGACAACCAGCTCAACTCCGGTAAGGATGGAAAGCTGATGCTCTCCCTGACCGACGGACTTCTTAAGATGATGAACTTCAAGTATGTTTTCCGCTGGCATTTGCCTTTCCTGTTTCTGATTTTTTTTGCCTGCCGCGCCATGGCCGCAGACAAGCTATTGGTTCTTGGCGATAGCCTGAGCGCCGGTTATCGCATGGCCGCCAGCGCCGCCTGGCCTGCGCTACTCAACGATAAGTGGCAGACCACAACGCCGGTCATCAACGCCAGCATCAGCGGCGACACCTCGCAGCAAGGACTGGCAAGACTCCCGGCGCTGCTCAAACAGCATCAGCCGCGCTGGGTGCTGGTCGAGCTGGGGGGCAACGACGGGCTGCGCGGCTTCCCGCCCCAGCAAACCGAGCAGACTCTGCGGACGGTGATTCAGGATATCAAAGCCGCCAACGCTCAGCCGTTGTTGATGCAAATTCGCCTGCCCGCGAACTATGGCCGTCGTTATAATGAAGCCTTCAGCGCCCTGTACCCGGCCCTGGCCAAAGAGTTTGATATTCCTCTGCTGCCCTTTTTTATGGAAGAGGTCTATCTGAAACCCCAGTGGATGCAGGATGATGGCATCCATCCCAATCGCGATGCCCAGCCTTTTATTGCCGACTGGATGGCAACCCGGCTGGCACCCTTAGTTAATCATGACTCCTGATCTTCAGGCGTCGCTTGCAGGTAAAGTTATGCAAAAATCGGTTTTAGTTACAGGCTGTTCCAGCGGTATTGGTCTTGAAAGCGCCCTCGATTTAAAACGCCAGGGCTTTAACGTCCTGGCCGCCTGCCGTAAAGCGGATGACGTGGCGCGGATGCAGGAGCTCGGGCTGACCGGTATTTTGCTGGACCTCGACGACCCGCAAAGCGTTGAACGCGCCGCTGCGGAGGTCATCGCCTTGACCAATAATCGCCTGTACGGGCTGTTTAATAATGCCGGATACGGCGTCTATGGCCCGCTCGCCACCATTAGCCGTCAACAGATGGAGGCGCAGTTTTCCGCCAACTTTTTTGGCGCACACCAGCTGACGATGTTACTTCTGCCGGCAATGGAGCCGCACGGCGAAGGGCGTATCGTCATGACCTCCTCGGTCATGGGGATCATCTCCAGCCCCGGTCGCGGCGCCTACGCGGCCAGCAAATATGCGCTGGAAGCCTGGTCCGATGCGCTGCGTATGGAGCTGCGCTATAGCGGCATTAAGGTCAGCCTGATTGAGCCCGGTCCTATCACCACCCGTTTTACCACCAACGTCAACCAAACCCAGCGCGATAAGCCGGTGGAGAATCCGGGTATCGCCGCACGCTTTACCCTCGGCCCGGAAGCGGTGGTGGAAAAAGTGCGCCATGCTTTTACCAGCGACAAACCGCAATTGCGCTATCCGGTGACCCTTGTCACCCACGCCGTGGCGCTGCTCAAACGCCTGCTGCCGACGCGACTGATGGACAAAATTATCCAGGGCTGAGTTGAAGCTCCGGCTGTCGCCCCCATGTATACCCAAAATCGACTAAAGAGATGCGCTCATGTCAGTACAGAATGTTATCAATATTACCGAAGCTAACCTGCACCAGACGCTGGAGCAATCCGTTACTGCGCCGGTGCTGTTTTATTTCTGGTCAGCGCGCAGCCAGCACTGCGAGCAGCTGACGCCGGTTCTGGAAGGGCTGGCTGCGCAATACAACGGGCAGTTCACGCTGGCGAAAGTGGACTGCGACGCTGAGCAGATGCTTGCCTCACAGTTTGGCCTGCGCTCAATCCCGACGGTTTATCTGTTCCAGAACGGCCAGCCGGTAGACGGTTTCGAAGGCCCGCAGCCGGAATCAGCCATCCGCGCGCTGCTGGATAAAGTCCTGCCCCGCGAAGAGGAGCTGAAAGCTCAGCAGGCGCTGGCGCTGATGCAGGAAGAAAAATATCTTGAGGCTCTGCCGCTGCTGAAAGACGCGTGGCAGATGTCGAACCAGGACAGCCAGATTGGCCTGCTGCTGGCGGAAACGCTGATCGCGCTGCAGCGTTCCGACGAAGCCGAAGCGGTGCTGAAAACCGTTCCGCTGCAGGATCAGGATACCCGCTATCAGGGGCTGGTCGCGCAGATTGAGCTGCTGAAACAGGCGGCCGATACGCCGGAAATTCAACAGCTGCAGCAGCAGGTTGAACAGCATCCAGAAGACGCCGCGCTGGCCGCTCAGCTCGCGCTGCAGCTGCATCAGGTTGGCCGTAACGAAGAAGCGCTGGCGCTGCTGTTCAGCCATTTGCAGAAGGATTTAGGCGCCGGAGACGGCCAGGTCCGCAAGATGTTGCAGGAGATCCTTGCCGCACTGGGTACCGGCGATGCCTTAGCGGCGAAGTACCGTCGCCAGCTCTATTCGCTGCTGTACTAATCCCCTTATCCGTCTCAGTCCCCCCGGTCGCGCAGCGCTGACCGGGGCCGAGGGCGGTACTGTCGGGTAGCCCGGAGAAGGCGCACGCGCCGCCATCCGGGGAACTATCTCGTTTATACGTGCTTTTTCAACTGCGTCACCACCAGCTGATGGCGGGCGTTAAAGAACTTCCGGTAGGTCAGATAGCCGGCGATAATCGTCGACAGACTGGCGGTGGAGAGCAGCATAAACGTCACCATTATCTGATACTTAATGGCCTTCACCGGATCAATCCCGGCAAAAATCAGCCCTGACATCATGCCGGGCAAACTCACCAGCCCCACCGTTTTAGCCGAATCAATGGTCGGGATCAGCGACGCGCGAATACTGTCGCGAATTAGCCCGGCAGCCGCCATTTTCGGCGTGGCGCCCAGGCTGAGCTTCTCCTGAATTTGCTGCTGCTCGCTGTTAAAGCGCTGTCCCATATTGTTGTAGCACAGCCCGACCGCCACCATCGCGTTTCCGGCCACCATCCCGGCGATCGGAATCACCTGCATCGGCACAAAAGCAATGGAGCCGGAGAAGACCAGCACCGCCAGGGTCAGCCCTGCGCCGGTGGTAATGGCGATAAACGATGAGATGAAGGCCTTATCGATATATTTGCTGCGCTTTTGCGCGTTCCACGCCGCGTTAAAGCAAATAAACAGCACCATAAGCAGCGTCAGCAGCGCGTGGTTAACGTTGAAGATATATTTCAGGACGTAGCCGACAATAATCAGCTGCACCACCGCCCGGCAGATACTCCAGACGATATCTTTTTCCAGCGCCAGTTTTTCCCGGTAGCTTACAATAATCGCCACCAGTACCAGCACCATCGAAAGCGCCAGCGATTCGTTAGTAATATTATGCCCGTTCATGAGACACCTCCTGAGCGTTGCCGCCGGCGGGCTGCAACGTAATCACCTCATCAGCATGGGCAATTTCATTGCGATCGTGGGTGACCCACAGCACCGCAATATTTTTTTCCGTCACATAACGATGAATAATATCGTTGACGTTGTGTTTATTACTTTCGTCCAGCGCGCTGGTAATTTCATCGAGCAACAATACCTGGGGCAAAAATTGCAAATTACGGATCAGCGAAACCCGCTGTTTTTCTCCCCCAGAAAGCTCATTGATTGATTTTTCCAGCGTATTTTCCGCAAGACCAAAGCGTTGTAAATCAGCAATCAGCGCTTTAGGATCCGGCTGCTGACGGCGAATCTGCCAGGGAAAAATCAGATTGTCATAGACCGAGTCACCAAACAGCGACGGGGTCTGCGCGCAGTAGGAGACCTGCTGGCGGTAGGTTTCCGGCGACAGCGTCGTAATATCGCGTTCGGCAAAAAAAATCTGCCCGGAGGTGGGGCTCAGCAGCGAGGCGATAATTTTCAGCAAGGTGCTTTTTCCGCAGCCGGAAGGCCCGGTAATCAGCTTAAATTCTCCGGCCCGCAGCTGGAGGTTTATATTATTAAGTATGACCGTCTCGTCGACCTGAAAGCCAACATGCTCAAGACGCAAAATAGCGTTATTTTCCTTCATTATTGTTCCACTTTTTTCCCACAACCCAGCTAGTTTACTCCAGTTTCCTTTCGCCTGGATGAGGAGAAAGATATACTCAATTTAAACCTGCGTCATTTTTTCTGGCGCCTCATCAGGCAATAAAACAGGAGGTTTTTTGATGCTGATCTTTATCCCCGTACTCATTTTCGTCGCGCTGGTTGTCGTTATGGCGGGCGTTAAAATCGTCCCCCAGGGCTTCCAGTGGACCGTTGAGCGTTTCGGCCGCTACACCATGACGCTGCAGCCGGGTTTAAGCCTGGTGGTACCATTTATGGATCGCATTGGCCGTAAGATTAATATGATGGAGCAGGTGCTTGATATTCCCTCCCAGGAGGTTATTTCACGCGATAACGCCAACGTGACGATTGATGCAGTGTGCTTTATTCAGGTCATTGATGCGCCAAAAGCGGCTTATGAGGTCAGCAATTTACAGCAGGCGATCGTTAACCTGACGATGACCAACATTCGTACCGTTCTTGGCTCGATGGAACTTGACGAAATGCTTTCTCAGCGCGACAGCATTAACACCCGCCTGCTGCATATTGTCGACGAAGCAACGAACCCGTGGGGCGTCAAAATTACCCGCGTTGAAATTCGCGACGTGCGCCCGCCGGCTGAACTTATTGCCTCGATGAACGCCCAGATGAAAGCCGAACGAACCAAACGCGCCTATATTCTTGAAGCCGAAGGGATACGCCAGGCCGAAATTCTCAAAGCCGAAGGGGAAAAGCAGTCGCAGATCCTGAAAGCGGAAGGGGAACGCCAGTCGGCATTCTTACAGGCTGAGGCCCGCGAACGTTCTGCGGAAGCAGAAGCCCGCGCAACGCAGATGGTCTCGTCCGCTATCGCCTCCGGCGATATTCAGGCGATTAACTACTTTGTCGCCCAGAAATACACCGATGCGCTGCAGAAAATTGGTTCCGCTAATAACAGCAAAGTGGTGATGATGCCGCTCGATGCCAGCAGCCTGATGGGCTCCATCGCCGGTATCAGCGAGCTTATTAAAGAAGGTTCTGGCGAACGGAAAAAATCATGATCGCGCTCATTCTCGCCCATCCGCATATTTTCTGGCTGAGCCTCGGCGGGCTACTGCTGGCCGCTGAAATGCTGGGCGGCAACGGCTATCTGCTGTGGAGCGGCATCGCTGGCGTGGTCACCGGACTCCTCTCCTGGGCTCTGCCCTTCGGCTGGGAGTGGCAGGGCACGCTGTTCGCCGCGCTGACTTTGCTGGCCGCCTGGCTGTGGTCACACTGGCTGCGCAGACAGGTCGCGCGCCAGAAACCGGCCGACGCGCAGCTCAACCAGCGCGGCAAGCAGTTGGTCGGCCGCGTCTTCATGCTGGAAAGCCCGCTGATCAACGGCCATGGTCATGTGCGCGTCGGCGACAGCTCGTGGCCGGTGGTGGCCGATGAGGACCTTGCCGCAGGCAGCCACGTAGAGGTACTGGCCGTCGAAGGTATTACGCTGCGCGTGCAGGCCACCGCGCCACGCCGCTAAGCCTGCGTCTTGCGGTGACAGCAGCCGGAAAGGTTGTCGATAATTGGGCAATCGGCGCCGTCATCGCCGGGACAGGATTCCGCCAGCGCCAGCAGATGCCTGCGCATATTTTGCAATTCGCTGATATGGCGCTCAATATCCGCAACTTTATCCAGCGTTCTGCGCTTAACGTCCGCACTGTGCCGCGACGGATCGTTAAACAGAAAGATCAATTCGCGGCACTCCTCAAGATTAAAGCCGACCTGCCGCGCCTGGCGCAGTAAGGTCAGTTCATCCAGGTGTCGTTGACTGTAGCTGCGATAGCCGTTCTCACTACGCAGCGGCGGCGTGACCAGTCCCTTCTCTTCATAAAAGCGAATCGCTTTACTGGTTAAGCCGGTTTTTTTTGCCACATCGCTGATATTCACGAGTCCTCCGTCGATTGGCGCCTACAGAGCATCATTATAACCCACTTCCCTTCATCGCCTACCGGCGACGCCTCAGGAAACTCTCTTCCTTGCAGCGTAGCGCGTCCGGGGAATCATTTTCTGTAACAATTGCCTGTTATAAGTGATCGCTTTCGCAATCCTGACTCTTTCATCTTTTAATTCTACGCGGGTAGATTTATTAATTTACCGAAGAAATATAATATCTACGCGAGTAGAACATGAAGCGTTAAAACCTGCGGCTTTTGTCGACAGCTTACTTCAAGGAGTTCTTATGAACACGCATTCATCCTCTGTTCCCCTGACTGACGGCCAGCAAGCTGCCCAGGAGCGCATGGAAACCCCCGAAGGGCGCCGCGAATTCTGGCGAGCGACGTTTTCCTGCTGGTTAGGCACCACGATGGAATATGCCGATTTTGCCCTCTACGGGCTTGCCGCCGGCATTATCTTTGGCGATGTCTTTTTTCCGCAGGCTACCCCTGTCATGGCGCTTCTCTCCAGCTTTGCCGCCTATTCCGTTGGTTTTATTGCGCGCCCCATCGGCGCGCTGTTGTTTGGCTGGATAGGCGACCGGCACGGGCGGAAAATTGTCATGGTGATCACCATCGGCCTGATGGGATTCTCAACCATGCTAATCGGCTTAATTCCCAGCTACGCCCAGATTGGCGTATGGGCGCCGGTGTGCCTGGTTATTCTGCGATTCTCTCAAGGGCTGGGGGCCGGAGCAGAACTCTCAGGCGGCACCGTGATGCTCGGAGAATACGCCCCCGTGAAGCGCCGCGGGCTGGTCTCTTCCATTATCGCTCTCGGCTCCAACAGCGGCACTTTACTCGCCTCTCTGGTGTGGCTCGTCGTCTTACAAATGGACAAAGATGCGTTGCTCAGTTGGGGATGGCGCATCCCTTTCCTCAGCAGCATTCTCATCGCCGCGACGGCGCTGTTCATTCGCCGCCATATCCGTGAAACGCCGGTCTTTGAACGGCAAAAAGCGCTGCTCAAGGCCGAACGTGAAAAATCGCTGCGCCGCGGCCAGGTAATGAAACAACACGACACCCGTAGCTTCTGGCGACGCACCCGGGCGTTCTGGACGATGGTCGGCTTACGCATCGGCGAAAATGGCCCTTCCTACCTCGCCCAGGGCTTTATCATTGGCTATGTCGCCAAGGTTCTGATGGTTGATAAATCGGTCCCGACGGTGGCGGTATTTATCGCCTCGATTCTGGGATTCGCCATTATTCCGCTGGCGGGCTGGCTTTCCGATCGCTTCGGTCGACGCATCATCTATCGTTGGTTCTGCCTGTTACTGATCCTGTACGCATTTCCGGCTTTTATGCTGCTCGACTCCCGTGAGCCGTGGATTGTTATCCCTACCATTATTACCGGCATGGGGCTCGCTTCGCTGGGTATTTTCGGTGTCCAGGCGGCCTGGGGCGTTGAGCTGTTTGGCGTGACTAACCGCTATACCAAAATGGCCTTCGCCAAAGAGCTGGGCTCGATTATGTCGGGCGGTACCGCGCCGCTGGTGGCCTCGGCGCTGCTCTCGTTCTACGGGCACTGGTGGCCTATCGCCGTCTATTTCTCGCTGATGGCCGCCATCGGTCTGGTGACCACCTTTTTCGCTCCGGAGACGCGCGGGCGCGATCTCAATTTACCTGAGGACGCGATTTGAGTACGGAGAACGGCGAGTGCGCGTGCGTTACCAAAGATTTTTGGCTGACAACACCTTATGCTGTGCGGAAAAGAGAATGCTCTGAACTCAACCAGGTAGGTGCCCCGTGACCCAATCACATTCACAGCGCGTAACACGTTCCGATGTCGCAAAGGAGGCGGGAACATCTGTCGCGGTCGTGAGTTACGTTATTAATAACGGTCCTCGCCCCGTTGCTGAAGCGACCCGACAGCGCGTGCTGCAGGCGATTAAGAAAACCGGTTACCGGCCCAATGGTATCGCCCGCGCGCTGGCCTCGGGGAGCACGCAAACATACGGGCTTGTGGCCCCGGATATCTCAAACCCGTTTATTGCCTCCATGGCGCACGCCCTGCAGCGCGAAGCGTTTGCTGACGGTAAGGTGCTCCTGCTGGGGGATGCGGGAGATAACAGCGGACGAGAGCGTGAACTGATCAACAACATGCTCAATCGCCAGGTCGACGGCCTGATTTATACCAGCGTTGACCGGCACCCGTATATTGAGTTGATTGCAGAGAGCGGCACGCCCTGCGTGATGTTGGATCGCGTCGATGCCGGATTAAACGTCAGCGTTATTCAGGTGGATGAACAGCTGGCGGCCTGGCAGGTGACGAAACATCTTATCGATCACGGCTACCGCGATATCGGCATCATCTGTGGTCCGCGTGAAATGCTCAACACCCAGGATCGTATTCGGGGATGGCAGTTAGCGCTGGAAGAAGCGTCGCTTGCGGTCACCCCTGGCTGGATTTTTTCGACCAATTACACGCGGGCAGGAGGCTATGAGGCGACAAAACGTATGCTGCAGGGTAAGCCGCCGCGCGCGCTGTTTGCCACCAATGAACAGCAGGCGCTGGGCTGCTTACGCGCATTGGCAGAGCACGGGCTGCGTGTGCCCCAGGATGTGGCGCTGGTCTGCTTTAACGCTACACAAGAATCGGCTTACAACGTCCCTTCCTTAACGGCCGTCCGCCAGCCCGTCGACAAAATGGCCCGGGCGGCGATCGACATGCTGAAAAACTGGGACGGCAAGGTTCGCCGCGTTGAATTTGAGTTTTATTTACGAGTGGGAGAGTCGTGTGGCTGCCAGGGACATGAAGTACAACCTGAGACAAGATGAAAATGAATCCATGCGCGTGATTATCGACTGCGACCCGGGGAACGGCGTTCCGGGCGCCAATATCGATGACGGCCTGGCGCTGGCGCTGGCGATTGCCGCCCCGCAAATCACCCTGGAAATGATCACCACCGTGGCAGGCAATACGCCGGTAGAAACCGGCTATGCCGTCGCCAAAGCCCTCGTCCGACAGTTGGATATCCCCGTTCCGGTCTACCGCGGCGCCGCCCGCGCCCTCAGAGAAGACCCGCAGCCCTGGCGCGAAAAACTCGATCGTGGCGTCGATCGCGCTGGCTTACGTCAGCTATGGTCGGACGTCCCTGCGCCGCCAACGTGTCAGGCCGCGCAGCCTTTGGCACCGCAGGCCATCGGTGAGCTGATCTGCAGCCATCCCGGCGAGATAACGCTGATTGCCACCGGGCCACTCACCAACGTGGCGATAGCGCTGCAACTCTATCCCGAAATCGTTCATACGGTTAAAAACATCGTGATCATGGGCGGGGTGTTCAACGTTGCCGGCTATATCAAAGACACCAATTTTGGTTTGGATCCTGAAGCGGCACACGCCGTACTCACCAGCGGCGCGCCTGTCACGCTGGTGCCGATGGATGTCACCACGAAAACGCAAATGCTTCATCGCGATCTGGATCGTCTGACTTCGGTAAAAAACGGGCTTAGCCGTTACCTGGCCCAGACTGTTCGCCCGTGGATCGCCTACTCGATGCAGACCCGCAACCTGCCCGGATGCTGGATCCATGATGTTGTAACCGTTGCCTGGTTGCTCGATCCGACGATGGCGACGACGACAGAAGATTACCTCGACGTCTCTCTGGAAGGCATCACTCGCGGTATGACCTGCCGCTACGGCCGCGACGGCCTGCGCCTGGACGTGGGGGTTCCCGAGCCGCAAGGCGCGACAGTACGCATCCTCGAAAGTATCGATAACACCCATCTTCTGGCGCTGCTCGAACACTATATTCACCGTTACCGCGCCTAGCATTCCGGCACAGGCAAGAGGAATACCATGGCTTCGCGGGCAGGGTTTTGCGGAGGAAAAATGAATACGTTGGCGGTCATTTTATCTGGCGAGGGAGAATCTGTTTTCATTACGCTATGCAAAATTGGCGTGGCTTTTATTCTCGGCGGCATCATCGGTCTGGAGAGAGAATCAAAAGGTAAACCGGTTGGCTTTAAAACCTGCGTGATTATTTCCGTAGCCAGCTGCGTCCTGACGATTGTCTCGATCCAGTCAGCGGAGTATTACGCTGAGATCTCCGCCAATATCCGCAGCGATCCGATGCGCCTGGCGGCGCAGATCATCAGCGGCGTCGGGTTTCTCGGTGCGGGCGTGATCCTCCACCGCCATGACGATGCGATTTCCGGGCTGACGACAGCGGCAATCGTATGGGCTTCCGCAGGGGTAGGCATTACCAGCGGCGCCGGTTTTTATCTGCATGCTCTTCTCGCCACCGGATTATTTCTGCTGGCGATCAAGCTCAGCTATTGCGTCATTTTTTTACAAACTAAAAATCAGTCACCCGGTAAAGTAAAAATCCGCATTATTCTTGATGAAAAATCCGGCTTAGAAACGCTAATAGCGAGTATTACGCAGCAAAAAAATATTATCGAAACCATCACCATTCGTGATTTAAAAAAGGGAAAAATAGAGGTCAACCTCAAGATGGTGGTGAGAAAAAAAATGACCCTACCCGAACTGTACAGCAGCCTTTCCTCTCTGGAACATGTCTGCGCGATTGCGCTGGAACACTAAACACGCCGTCGCAAATAAACACCTTGACCTTCCCCTTGCTGGAAGGTTTAACCTTTATCACAGTCAGTCATCCCTGTCATAAAGGAGTGTGTTATGTCTCAAACCATCGACCTGGCCCTGGACGGTTTGTCCTGCGGTCACTGCGTCAAACGCGTAAAAGAAAGCCTCGAACAGCGCCCGGACGTTGAGCTGGCTGAAGTCACCGTCACCGAAGCACACGTGACCGGTAGCGCCAGTGCGGAAGCGCTTATCGAAACGATCAAGCAGGCCGGTTACGGCGCAGAGTTAAGCCACCCAAAGGCTAAACCGCTGGCGGAGTCATCAATCCCGTCGGAAGCGCTGACAGCGGTCTCTTCTGAGCTTCCGGCAGCGACGGCTGATGATGAAAGCCAACAGCTGCTGTTAAGCGGCATGAGCTGCGCCAGCTGTGTTTCCCGGGTACAAAACGCGCTGCAAAGCGTACCGGGCGTCACGCAGGCACGGGTAAATCTCGCGGAACGCACTGCGCTGGTTATGGGCAGCGCGTCCGCCGCAGAATTAGTTCAGGCGGTGGAGAAGGCAGGCTACGGTGCCGAAGCGATCGAAGATGATCTGCAACGCCGCGAACGCCAGCAGGAAACCGCTATCGCCACCATGAAACGCTTCCGCTGGCAGGCGATTGTTGCCCTGCTGGTGGGGGTGCCGGTCATGGTCTGGGGAATGATCGGTGACAATATGATGGTCAGCGATGATAACCGTTCCCTGTGGCTGGTTATCGGGCTTGTCACCCTCGCGGTGATGGTCTTCGCCGGCGGCCATTTCTATCGCAGCGCATGGAAAAGCCTGAAAAACGGTACCGCCACCATGGATACGCTGGTGGCGCTGGGAACCGGCGTAGCATGGCTCTATTCCATGAGCGTCAACCTGTGGCCGCAGTGGTTCCCGATGGAGGCTCGCCATCTCTACTATGAAGCCAGCGCAATGATTATCGGCTTAATTAACCTCGGCCATATGCTGGAAGCCCGCGCCCGTCAGCGCTCCTCAAAAGCGCTGGAAAAACTGCTCGATCTGACGCCGCCCTCGGCGCGAGTGGTCAGCGAAGAGGGGGAAAAAAGCGTGCCGCTGGCCGACGTTCAGCCGGGGATGACCCTGCGCCTGACTACCGGCGACCGGGTTCCGGTTGACGGCGTTATAAGCCAGGGCGAAGCCTGGCTGGATGAGGCGATGCTGACCGGCGAACCTATTCCCCAACAAAAAACGGATGGCGACACGCTGCATGCCGGCACCGTGGTCCAGGACGGCAGCGTTCTGTTTACCGCCAGCGCCGTCGGCAGCCAGACGACGCTTGCTCGTATCATCCGCATGGTGCGCCAGGCGCAAAGCAGCAAACCGGAAATCGGCCAGCTGGCGGATAAAATCTCCGCCGTATTCGTGCCGGCCGTGGTGGTTATCGCCCTGTTCAGTGCGGCAATCTGGTACTTCTTCGGGCCGGCGCCGCAAATTGTCTATACCCTGGTGATCGCCACCACGGTGCTGATTATCGCCTGTCCCTGTGCGCTGGGTCTGGCGACGCCGATGTCGATTATCTCCGGCGTGGGTCGCGCGGCGGAATATGGCGTGCTGGTTCGCGATGCGGATGCGCTGCAGCGCGCCAGCCAGCTCGATACCATCGTCTTTGATAAAACGGGCACCCTGACCGAAGGTAAACCGCAGGTTGTGGCGGTAAAAACCTTTGCCGATGTTGATGAGTCCACCGCGCTACGTCTTGCGGCGGCACTGGAGCAAGGCTCCAGTCACCCGCTGGCGCGGGCGATCATCGAGAAAGCCGCCGATAGCCAGCTGCCGGTAGTCAACAACTTCCGCACCCTGCTCGGGCTCGGCGTCAGCGGCGAGGCCGAAGGCCATACTCTGCTGCTCGGTAACCAGGCGCTGCTCAATGAGCAAAAGATTGCCACCGCCGCCGTCGAAAACGAGATCGCCGCCCAGGCATCACAAGGGACAACGCCGGTGCTGCTGGCGATCGATGGCCAGGTCGCGGCACTGTTCGCTATTCGCGACCCGCTGCGTAGCGATAGCGTCGCTGCGCTGGCTCGCCTGCATCGCCAGGGTTATCGTCTGGTGATGCTGACCGGGGATAACCCCACGACCGCCAACGCGATTGCCAAAGAAGCAGGCATCGACGAAGTGATCGCCGGCGTGCTGCCGGACGGTAAAGCTGACGCTATCAAGCGCCTGCAAAGCCAGGGGCATCAGGTGGCGATGGTCGGTGACGGCATCAACGACGCGCCGGCGCTGGCCCAGGCCGACGTCGGGATTGCGATGGGCGGTGGGAGCGATGTAGCCATTGAGACGGCAGCCATCACCCTGATGCGTCATAGTCTGAACGGCGTGGCGGATGCGCTGGCAATTTCAAAAGCCACGCTGCGCAACATGAAACAGAACCTGCTGGGGGCCTTTGTGTACAACTCGCTGGGGATCCCTATCGCCGCCGGGATCTTATGGCCGCTGACCGGAACGTTGCTTAACCCGGTGGTAGCCGGGGCCGCTATGGCGCTCTCTTCCATTACCGTGGTCAGCAACGCAAACCGGCTGCTGCGCTTTAAACCGAAAGACTAGATGTTATGACCCATACGCGCTAGCATGAAGGCTTCACACTACGGAGCGCGTATGGGCCTGTTAAACCGAATAAAAATGCTGTGGCGTGCCGCCGTCGGCGCGTCTTATTCCTGGCCCGCACTGGATATTACCCTTCCCGGAGAGCGCTATTTGCATCTGGTCGGCAGTATTCATATGGGCACCCGCGACATGTCCCCTCCTCCCGCCAGGCTGCTGAAAAAAATTCGTCAGGCCGACGCCCTCATCGTTGAGGCGGATATCACCGGGAACGAAACGCCCTTTGCAGACCTCCCCCCCTGTCCGCCGCTGGCCGAGCGTTTAAACCCGCAGCAGCTCGTCGAGCTGGAGAGCCGGGCCGCGGAACTCGGGCTGTCGACGGCGTTGTTTGACAGTCAGCCGCTCTGGCAGGTCGCCATGGTGTTACAGGCGACGCAGGCCCAGAAGCTGGGTCTGCGTGCGGATTACGGTATTGACTACCAGCTGCTGATGGCGGCGCGCGAGAGCAACGTGCGGGTAATGGAGCTGGAAGGCACCGACAGCCAGATAGCGCTGCTGCGCAATCTGCCGGACGGCGGGCTGGCGCTGCTGGAGGATACGTTGACCCACTGGCGCACAAACGCCCGTCTTTTGCAGGTGATGATCGGCTGGTGGCTGGAGCAGCCGCCCGCCAAAGGCGTCACCACGCTGCCGACAACCTTTAGCCAGTCGCTGTACGATGTATTGATGCATCAGCGCAATCAGGCGTGGCGCGAGACGCTGCTGGCGCTGCCGCCGGGGCGCTATGTTGTCGCCGTCGGTGCGCTGCATTTATATGGTGAAGGGAATCTGCCCGATATGCTGACGTAAAAAAAAATGGCCAATATTTCTATTGGCCCGTCAAAGAGGAATTTCATCATTATTATTATCCCGGAATTTGCATTCCGGATCGTTCGATTGTCGCTCAAAGTGACCATCACTGCCAATACTATTGCGCAAGATGGTACTATTTTTTACACATTCAACAGGCGTATGCTGACAGCACGTGAGATCGGTTGGTAAGAAGGATAAGTATGACTCCCGCCGTTAAGTTACTCGAAAAAAACAAAATTGCTTTTAAGATCCACAGCTACGATCACGACCCCAATGAAACCAACTTCGGCGACGAAGTGGTACGCAAACTGGGGCTGAACGCAGACCAGGTTTATAAGACGCTGCTGGTCGCGGTCAACGGCGATATGAAACATCTGGCCGTGGCGGTGACGCCGGTGGCCGGGCAGCTGGATTTGAAAAAAGTGGCCAAAGCCCTGGGCGCGAAGAAGGTGGACATGGCAGATCCCATGGTCGCCCAGCGTACGACGGGCTATCTGGTCGGCGGCATCAGCCCGCTCGGGCAGAAGAAACGGCTACCGACGCTGATTGATGCCCCGGCCCAGGCGTTTAACGCCATTTATATTTCTGGCGGCAAGCGCGGGCTGGATATCGAACTGGCGGCCAGCGATTTAGCGAAGATTCTCGACGCCAAATTCGCCGATATCGCTCGCCGCGATTAATTGCGCCTCGGCGCACAGGGACCTGTAAACCGGAACTATCCCGAAGGCGGCGCGTCGCGCCTGACCAGGCTACTCATCCACCAGATCGTGGCGAACCGGTAGCCCGGTCAGCGCAGCGCCACCGGGCTCATCCTCACGCGTTACTGCCAGCTCACCTCGCCTTTCGGCTCATAGGCGGCCGCGTCCAGCGGTGAGTTTTTCTGGATATACTCTTTCAGCACTTCGGCATCGATAAAACCGGTATTCACATAACCCGGCTTAGTGTCGATATGCGGATAGCCGTCACCGCCGGTCCCGTTAAAGCTCAACGTCGCCATCCGGTAGGTCTTCGTCGGATCGACCGGTTCGCCTTTGATTTTCAGATCGTTCAGCTTGCCGTCTTTCGCCACGAAGCTGACGTTGGCGAACTGCGGATAGGCGCCGGAGTCAGGTTTCATCTGCGCCACGGCGGTCAGATATTCCGTCACTTCCTTACCGCTCATATCGACATACACCAGCACGTTACCGAACGGCTGCACTTTCATGACATCTTTATAGGTAATATCCCCGGCTTCGATGGAGTCACGAATACCGCCGCCGCTCATCACGGCAAAATCGGCATTGCTACGCGCCATTTGTGCCGCCAGCAGCAGGCGTCCCATATTAGTCTGCACAAAACGTACCTTGCTGCGATCGCCTTCAAGATGCCCATTCACGCTGCCAATTTTGACCTGAAGCTGCGCTTTGCCTTTATTCTGGAATGGCGTCAGCAGCGACAGCATCTGCGGGTTTTCCGGGATTTGCGGCGTATAGAGCACGCGTTCGCTCTGCCCATTATCATAGGTCACCTTCTTCTTCAGATTGACCGGGATCAGCTGATAATGCACCAGCTTCATCTCGCCGTTGCGGAACTCAAAATCCGCGCGACCGACATATTTACCCCACTCGTGCGCCTGAACGATCCAGATACCGTTCTGTCTGTCCGGCGCACACGGCGTGCCCGGTACATAATCGACCTGTTTTTTATTCTCCGAGGCCATACAGACCGGATCCTGCGAATGACCGCCGACGATCATCGCCAGCGATCCTGCCGGCAGGCTGCGCGCCATTTCGACATCGCCAGGGGCGTTAGAACCATGATTTCCGTTGTCATAATGGCCCATATGGGTGGTCGCCAGAATCACATCCGGTTTTTCATTCAGCTGCAGTTCCTGGATAACCAGTTTGGCCTCGTCCGCCGGTTTGCGGAATTCAATGTCGGTGAAATATTCCGGGTTACCTATCTTCGCCGTGTCATCGGTAGTCAGGCCAATGACCGCGATTTTTAATCCCCCGCGTTTAAACAGCGCCCAGGGTTTAAACAGACGCTCGCCGGTGCTTTTTTGGTAGATATTGGCGGAGAGGAACGGAAACTTTGACCACTTTTCCTGCTGGCGTAGCACGCTGAGCGGATTATCAAACTCGTGGTTGCCCACTGCCATCGCATCATAGCCAATCAGGTTCATACCGCGAAAATCTGGCTCTGCATCCTGTAAATCCGACTCCGGCACACCGGTATTAATATCGCCGCCGGACAACAGCAGAACGCTGCCGCCCTCAGCGGCGACCTCTTTGCGGATCCCGTCGACCAACGTCTTTTGCGCCGCCAGACCATATTCACCGTAATCATTACGCCAGAAGTGACCGTGGTGATCGTTGGTATGCAGGATGGTGATTTTATAGGTTTTATCCTGCTCATATGCCTGTGCGGATAAGCTTCCCAGAGACAGCGCGGTAAATAGCCCCAGCGCCACCGCCCGTTTTAAAAAATGCATATTTCTCTCCCTGACTGAATAAACAAGTGCCGAAAGTATAGCGAGTTACGTCGACAGACAAATATGTTTTCCGAATTGAGACTTCCTTCAAACCTTAGTGGCAGGTATGTTAGTCAGATAATAATTCCACCTGCATCCACAATAACACGCTCAAAGTGAACCTATGGCGACGAATCAGACCGTTCAACCCTTATCCGGCCCCGCTGCTGCGCCGCAAAAAGCACGCACCTCGTTTGGTATTCTGGGCGCAATCAGCCTTTCCCATTTACTGAACGATATGATCCAGTCGCTGATTCTGGCGATTTACCCGCTGCTTCAGTCGGAGTTCTCCCTGACCTTCGTGCAAATCGGGATGATCACGCTGACCTTCCAGCTGGCCTCCTCGCTGCTTCAGCCGGTGGTCGGCTACTGGACCGATAAACACTCGATGCCATGGTCGCTGCCGATCGGCATGTGTTTTACGCTCTGCGGCCTGGTTTTACTGGCGCTGGCGGGGAGCTTTGGCACGGTCCTGCTTGCCGCCGCGCTGGTGGGTACCGGTTCTTCGGTATTCCATCCGGAATCGTCGCGCGTGGCGCGGATGGCCTCCGGCGGCCGTCACGGACTGGCGCAGTCGCTATTCCAGGTTGGCGGTAACTTTGGCAGTTCTCTGGGCCCGCTGCTGGCGGCGGTAATTATCGCGCCATATGGCAAAGGTAACGTCGCATGGTTCGTCCTGGCCGCGCTGTTGGCCATCGTCGTGCTGTCGCAAATCAGCCGCTGGTATGCCGCACAGCATCGAATGAATAAAGGTAAACCGAAGGCCGTCGTCGCCAGTCCGCTGCCGAAAAACAAAGTTATTCTTGCGGTCGGCATCCTGTTGATGCTGATTTTCTCGAAATATTTCTATATGGCGAGCATCAGCAGCTATTACACCTTTTATTTGATGCATAAATTCGGATTATCGATCCAGAATGCGCAGGTTCATCTGTTTATTTTCCTGTTTGCCGTTGCCGCAGGAACGGTGATTGGCGGGCCAGTTGGCGATAAAATTGGGCGTAAATATGTAATTTGGGGCTCGATCCTCGGCGTGGCTCCCTTTACCCTTGTTTTACCCTACGCGACGCTGGAGTGGACGGGAATTTTGACCATGATTATTGGATTTATCCTCGCATCGGCATTTTCGGCTATCCTGGTCTACGCCCAGGAGCTGTTACCGGGGCGTATCGGCATGGTTTCCGGTCTGTTTTTCGGCTTCGCATTTGGTATGGGTGGCCTCGGAGCCGCCGTTCTGGGGCTGTTAGCGGACCACACCAGTATCGAGCTGGTTTATAAAATCTGTGCTTTCCTGCCACTTCTCGGCATATTGACGATATTCCTTCCTGACAACCGCCAAAAACCCTGATTATCTGGCGGCTAAAGTGAAACTTTGGCCGCCGTAATCCCTTATGCTGACAGCACTCCCGCTCATTAGCTGCCGTAGTTTTCCGATCTGTGCCTTTTTGCGGGTTAATTCCATTTTTCTGCATAATTCAACAATTATTCATAAACAAAACAGCGAAAACTGTCATAAACTATTACTCGGTTTTTTAGGTTTAGACACAGCCTCCTCCGGGTTGCCGCAAAGTAGCGCGAGTGACTGCCTGGAGCAGGGATGATTCGGTGAATGCGCGAAGCTAACGCAGAAGCAGCCTGAAGGATGGCGTGTTTAATACTGAAAATGGATTGGCTCACCACATACAAGGAGACGGAATGCACCACGCAACACCGCTTATCACCACCATTGTCGGTGGGCTCGTACTCGCTTTTATCTTCGGCATGATTGCCAATAAGCTGCGCATTTCGCCACTGGTGGGCTATCTATTAGCAGGCGTGTTATCCGGCCCCTTTACCCCTGGCTTCGTTGCCGATACCAAACTGGCGCCGGAGCTGGCTGAGCTGGGCGTCATATTGCTGATGTTTGGCGTCGGGCTGCACTTCTCCTTAAAGGATTTGATGGCGGTAAAGTCGATCGCCATTCCCGGCGCGATTGCCCAGATAGCCGTGGCAACGCTGCTGGGTATGGCGCTTTCTGCCGTGTTGGGCTGGTCGCTGATGACCGGCATCGTATTTGGCCTGTGTCTCTCTACCGCCAGTACCGTGGTGCTGCTGCGCGCGTTGGAGGAACGGCAGCTTATTGATAGCCAGCGAGGGCAGATTGCCATCGGCTGGCTCATCGTCGAAGATTTAGTGATGGTTCTGACGCTGGTTCTGCTGCCGGCCGTCGCCGGTATGGCGGAGAAAGGCGATGTTGGCCTGGCGTCGCTGGCCGTCGATATGGGGATCACCATCGGCAAAGTGATCGCCTTTATCGCCATTATGATGCTGGTGGGTCGTCGTCTGGTACCGTGGATTATGTCCCGCAGCGCCGCAACCGGCTCCCGCGAACTGTTTACCCTGTCGGTTCTGGCCCTCGCTCTCGGGATCGCCTTCGGTGCGGTTGAGCTGTTCGACGTCTCCTTTGCGCTTGGCGCATTTTTCGCCGGAATGGTACTGAATGAATCCGAACTCAGCCACCGCGCCGCGCACGACACGCTGCCGCTGCGCGATGCGTTCGCGGTGCTGTTCTTTGTCTCCGTGGGAATGCTGTTTGATCCGATGATCCTGCTGGAGCAACCGCTGGCGGTGCTGGCTACGCTGGCGATCATTATCTTCGGCAAGTCGGTGGTCGCCTTTTTCCTCGTGCGGATGTTCGGCCACTCGCCGCGCACCGCGCTGACCATCGCCGCCAGCCTCGCGCAAATCGGTGAGTTCGCCTTTATTCTTGCCGGGCTTGGCATGGCGCTGAATCTGCTGCCGCAGGCAGGACAAAATCTGGTACTGGCCGGGGCGATTATCTCTATCATGCTTAACCCGGTGCTCTTCGCAGTGCTGGAAAAATACCTCGATAAAACCGAAACGCTGGATGAACAGACCTTCGAAGAAGTGCTCGAAGAAGAGAAGCAGATTCCGGTCGATATTTGCAACCACGCGCTGCTGGTGGGCTTTGGCCGCGTCGGCAGCCTGCTGGGCGAAAAGCTGATGGCCCAGGGTATTCCGCTGGTGGTTATTGAGACGTCGCGTACCCGCGTCGATGAGCTGCGCGCGCGCGGTATTCGCGCGGTGCTGGGCAATGCGGCGAATGAAGAGATCATGAATCTGGCGCATCTGGACTGCGCCCGCTGGCTGCTGCTGACCATTCCTAACGGCTATGAGGCTGGGGAAATCGTCGCTGCCGCCCGCGAGAAATGCCCGAATATCGAGATTATCGCCCGGGCGCATTATGACGATGAAGTGGATTACATTACCGAACGCGGCGCGAATCAGGTGGTGATGGGCGAGCGAGAAATCGCACGCGCTATGTTGCTCCTGCTGGAGACGCCGCCGGCGGGTGAAGTCGTTACCGGATAATCCCCTACCATGGCGCCTCCCGGACAGCGAGAGGCGCTCAGCCAGCCTTTGCTACTGTTGCGTTCTCCCCCCGCAGCGCAAGAGGAGAAACGGGCTTAACGCTCCCAGTATGCCTCTTCCAGACTATCTTCTCGCTCCGGCAGGCCGCGGGTTAAACGCGGGGAGTGCTGGTTCAATACCTGATAGCTGACGCGGTTGGCATATTTGCACACCTGCGCCAGTGACGAGTAGGTCAGCCACTTGCACTTGTGTTTGCTGGAGTTCGGAACGTTACTGCGGTGGTAGTTATTGGCGGTGATATCATGCAGCAGCGCCGCCAGCGCCCCGTCACCGGCACCGTTGGTATTCATGATTTTCTCAGGCCCACCCATGTACGGCGCAATATGCGAGTAAATCCGTAAGGGGTTCACGCAATCCTGATGACGCATTGCGCGGCTAAACTCATACTGGTTGAATTCGGCAATCGCCCCCGGCAGCAGCGGATGCTGAGTTTTACGTTTGGCTTCGTCTTCCGTAAAGCTGGCCATATACAGCCCCGCAGGTCCGGCGGTACACAGTACCAGGTCCACCCACTCCAGCGCCTTATCCGAAGCCAGCAGCGGATCGGATAGCCCGGTCAGCGCTTCGGCTTCTTCTTCATTCATCGCCAGAATAGAGACGTTCTCCTTGAGGAACTGCTGCCACCATTCCGGGTTATCGGCAATGACATACTTCGTTCCCAGCGTCAGCACCACCGGCACATCATGCTTTTTGGCATACTCGATGGCTTTCATCGTCGCATCCGGCATCGGCTCGCCGGGTTTGCAGCGCACCAGATACGAGGTCAGCACTAGCGCAGAGGCGCCGGCAATCACCTCTTCCGGAATGCTTTCCGGACGCAGCTTATTCATGTGGCCCGGACTGATGGCAAAGGTTCGTTCGCCCGCGTCGCTAATCAGGGTAAAGCAGCGACCGATGGCTCCGTCCACTCCTTGCAGATAGTTCAGGTCAGTCCGGCTGGAGGTGTTGCACAGATAGCGATAGGCGTAGCCGCCGATTTCGATATTGCTGCACATGACCCCCAGCAATACCGAGCGGTCATCTGCCAGCACCGAATAATTGTGCATGGTATTGCCGATCGTTCCGCCGGCAAACTGGTGGGTAATTAAATGATTCCGTACCAGCTCCTGGTAGAGCGTTTCGGCGACATCATCTTCGATGACCAGCGAATGGCCGGCGCTGAGGCCGTAGCGCACGATAAACGCCTCATCTACTTTGGCTTCGATATCAACCAGCGTCTGATCGATACCGACCACCCACGCGACGTTGGCTTCATTTTCCGGCTGCGTTTGCTGCAGCAGCGGATCGCGGGCATTAACGGGAAAGTAGTGTTTGGATTTGCGTTTACCGGGAAATTTCATAGTGGCGATTTAATGGCAGTGAACAAGCGGGGAATAATAGCATATTCCCCCTGCCACACGCGATTAGCGATACGGCGCCGTCAGGTTCACCATCATTTCGATATGCGCCCTGTCCGCATTAAGCGCCGGGATATATTCATATTTCTGCCCGCCGGCTTCGAGGAAGACTTCCCGGTTCTGCACCGCAATCTCCTCCAGCGTTTCCAGACAATCTGCCGCAAAGCCCGGGCAGATGACCTGAATATGCTTCACCCCCTTCTCGCCCAACATTTTCAATGTTTCGTCGGTGTAAGGCGTCAGCCACGGCTCGCGGCCAAAGCGCGACTGGAAGGTCATCATGGCGCGATCCGGCGAAAGTCCCAGCGCAGAGACCAGTTCGCGGGTGGTATCGCGGCAGCGCTGCGGGTAATCATCGCCTTCGTGGGCAAAGCGTTGCGGTATGCCGTGATAAGAAAGCAGCAGCACATCCGGTTCGCCGTGCACGGCAAACGATGCGCGAACGCTGGCGGCCAGCGCATCGATATAGCTGGCATCATCGGCATAATCACGAATAAAAGAGATCCCGGGGATGGCCCGTTTTTTAGCCAGGATTCGCGCCAGCTCATCCCATACTGCCGCCACGGTGGAACAGGAGTATTGCGGATACAGCGGCAACACCACGATATGGTCAACATCCTGAGCCAGCAGTTCATCCACCGCGCTTTCCAGCGCAGGTGAGCCGTAGCTCATGCCTAAGGCAACCGGGGTATCGGGGAGACGCGCGGCCAGAGCCTGCTGCTGTCGACGGCTGTAAACCATCAGCGGCGAGCCTTCCTCCATCCACACGGACTGATAAAGTTTCGCGACCCGCGGCGCGCGCAGGGGCAGTATCACGCCGCGCAGAAGCGGCCACCACAGCAGACGGGGCGTATCAACCACCCGCTTGTCGCTGAGAAATTGTCGCAGATAGCGCTTCACCGCATCGGGCGTGGGCGCATCGGGAGTGCCTAAGTTGGCTAACAAGATACCTGTTTTCGTCTGATGCATTACCGCCTCTTAACCATTTGAATCGCAGCCAATTGTAGCTGAAATGGCGCTAAACGGAACCAATCAGAGAAAAAGGTAGAATGAGAGATGTTCTCATCCCGCCGCGGCAGGATGAGAACCAACGGGATTAACCGAGGATTTTTTCCAGTTCAGCGCGGACGTCGGAAACGGCTTTCGTACCGTCAACCTTCGCGTAGCGGGTGTTGCCCGCTTCAGCTTCTTTCTGATAGTAACCGATCAGCGGCGCCGTCATCTGATGGTATTCCACCAGACGCTTACGTACGGTCTCTTCCTGGTCATCTTTACGGGTGGTCAGCTCTTCGCCGGTCACGTCATCTTTGCCTTCAACCTTCGGCGGGTTGAATTTGATGTGGTACACGCGACCGGAAGCGGCGTGTACGCGACGACCAATGATACGGTCAACGATCAGTTCGTCCGGTACATCAAATTCCAGAACGTAATCAACGGCGATGCCCGCTTCTTTCATGGCGTCAGCCTGCGGAATGGTGCGCGGGAAGCCGTCGAGCAGGAAACCGTTACGGCAATCTTCCTGGGTGATACGCTCTTTAACCAGCGCAATCACCAGTTCGTCGGTCACCAGCTTGCCGGCATCCATAATGTCTTTTGCCTGTTTGCCCAGCTCGGAGCCAGATTTCACCGCAGCGCGCAGCATGTCACCGGTAGAGATTTGCGGAATTCCGTATTTCTCCATGATGAACTGAGCCTGAGTTCCTTTACCCGCGCCCGGAGCGCCAAGCAGAATAATACGCATTACGAAAATCCCCTCAAAAGTCGATTCAATTTTTCAAAAACGCTAAACCATACCACCAGAACGCAGATGGCTCAAGGAAGGCGGAGCGGCTGAAACGGTTAATGGAAGGTTTATTTTGCTTGAAAGGCGGATTTTACGCCATCAGAGGGGCGTCCACCCCGGCCCGCGCGTAAGGTGCGCAGGCCGGGGTGGACCAACAGCGAAGCGATCAGGAAGCCAGCAGCTGGTTCATGCGGCGAATAAACTGGTTAGGATCTTCCAGGGTACCGCGTTCAGCCAGCAGGGCCTGATCGAGCAGCAGCTCGACCCATTCGCTAAACCGGGCCTCATCCTGCGTGTCCGCCGTGCGTTTCACCAGCGGGTGAGCCGGGTTGAGTTCGAAAATGTACTTCACTTCCGGTGCAGACTGGCCCGCAGCGGCAAACAGTTTCGCCATCTGGGTGCTCATTTCGTCCGCGTCGGTGGTGACGATAGCCGGCGTATCGGTCAGGCGGTGCGTCAGTCGAACCTCCTTCACCCGCTCGCCCAGCAGCGTTTTCACGCGCTCAACGAACGGTTCCAGCGCCTTTTCGGCCTCTTTGGTGCTTTCGTCGACTTCATCCGCCAGCTTATCCAGCGATTCGTCGGCTTTCGCGACCGACTGGAACGCCTTGCCGTCGAACTCGGTCAGGTAGCTCATCATCCACTCGTCGATGCGGTCAGAGAGCAGCAGAACTTCGATACCTTTCTTACGCAGCAGCTCGAGGTGCGGACTGCTCTTCGCCGCGGCATAGCTGTCCGCAGTGATGTAGTAGATCTTCTCCTGCCCTTCTTTCATACGAGAGACATACTCTTCCAGCGACACGGTCTGCGCGGCGGAATCGGTATGGGTAGAGGCGAAACGCAGCAGCTTAGCAATCGTCTGCTGATTCGCGCTGTCCTCCGCCGGGCCTTCTTTCAGCACCAGGCCAAACTGCTGCCAGAAGGTCTGATATTTTTCCGCATCGTCTTTGGCCAGTTTTTCCAGCATCTGCAGCGCGCGTTTGCTCAGCGCGGTGCGCAGGTTGCGGGTAACGCTGCTGTCCTGCAGAATTTCACGCGACACGTTCAGCGGCAGATCGTTAGAGTCGACGAGGCCGCGGACAAAGCGCAGATAGTTCGGCATGAACTGCTCGGCGTCATCCATGATAAACACGCGCTGCACGTACAGCTTCAGGCCATGCTTGTGATCGCGGTTCCACATATCCCACGGCGCCTGCGACGGGATATACAGCAGGCTGGTGTACTCCTGCTTGCCTTCCACGCGGTTGTGGCTCCAGGTCAGCGGGTCGCTGTAGTCGTGGGCAATGTGTTTATAGAATTCGTTATATTCGTCGTCTTTGATTTCCGACTTATTACGGGTCCACAGCGCCTGGGCCTTGTTGATTTTCTCCCAGGAGATCACCGTTTCACCGTCAACCTCTTCGCGCTTTTCAATCTCTACCGGCAGCGCGATATGATCGGAATATTTGCTGATAATCGAACGCACGCGCCAGTCGTTGAGGAAGTCATCTTCACCTTCGCGCAGGTGCAGGGTAATTTCAGTACCGCGATCGGCTTTGGTGATATCGGCAATGGTGTAGTCGCCTTCGCCGGCAGATTCCCAGAACACGCCGTTTTCCGCGCTATCGCCCGCCGCGCGGGTACGCACGGTGACTTTATCGGCCACGATAAACGCTGAGTAGAAGCCGACACCAAACTGACCAATCAGCTGGCTGTCTTTTGCCTGATCGGAACCCATTGATTCGAGGAAAGATTTTGTCCCGGATTTGGCAATCGTTCCGAGATGGTCGATCGCTTCCTCACGGTTCATCCCGATACCATTATCGGCGATGGTCAGCGTGCGGTTGTCTTTGTCAAAAGAGACGCGCACGCGCAGCTCGCCGTCGCCTTCATACAGGTCCGGCTGGGACAGCGCGCGGAAACGCAGCTTGTCGGCCGCATCGGAGGCGTTGGAAATCAGTTCACGCAGGAAAATTTCTTTATTGGAATAAAGAGAATGGATCATCAGGTGCAGAAGCTGTTTAACCTCTGACTGAAAACCACGAGTTTCTTGTCCTTTCATCTAAATCAACCTCAACAATGCCATTGTTAATGGTAAAAAAACCGTTGAAGGGGAGATGGGGACTGGAGGGGAAATTTTCAAGCGGAGGCGCCAAAAAGCGCCTCCGTTTGATTAAAAACGAATCTTGTGCCGGCCGGCAAGGGAGTGCGACAGCGTGGTGCCGTCAACCATCTCCAGCTCGCCGCCTACCGGTACGCCGTGGGCGATACGGCTGGCTTCTACGCCATACTGCGCGCAGAGTTCGGCAATGTAGTTGGCGGTCGCCTCGCCTTCCACCGTCGGGTTGGTGGCGAGGATCACTTCCTGCATTGATTCGTCGCGCAGACGCTGCTCCAGACGATCGAGCCCGATATCATCCGGCCCGATGCCATCAAGCGGCGACAGGTGGCCCATCAGGACAAAGTAGCGCCCGGAAAACTGCCCGGTTTGCTCAATGGCGTAGATGTCCGCGGGGCTTTCCACCACGCAAATCTGACCATTTTCACGACGGCGCGGATTGCTGCAAATATTGCACACCTCCTGCTCGGTGAAGGTGCGGCAATCGGCGCAGTGGCCGATTTCCGACATCGCGCGCGTCAATGACTGCGCCAGACGCATCCCGCCGCTACGATCGCGCTGAAGTAGCGTAAACGCCATGCGCTGCGCTGACTTCGGGCCAACGCCCGGCAGACAGCGCAATGCTTCCATAAGCTGAGTTAACAGCGGGCTGGTTTGCATCAGAACGGCATCTTAAAGCCAGGCGGCAGCTGCATGCCGGAAGAGACGGAAGCCATCTTCTCTTTCTGGGTCTCTTCAATACGGCGCGCCGCATCGTTGAACGCCGCAGCGACGAGATCTTCCAGCATATCTTTGTCGTCTTCCAGAAGGCTCGGATCAATCTCCACGCGACGGCAGTTATGCGCACCGTTGATGGTCACTTTAACCAGACCTGCGCCAGATTCGCCGGTCACTTCCAGCTGCGCGATCTCTTCCTGCATTTTCTGCATTTTGTCTTGCATCTGCTGGGCCTGCTTCATCAGGTTACCCAGGCCGCCTTTTCCACCAAACATAGGCTTCTCTCTCAGTAAGTCATCGTTAAGGATGCTGACCGCAAGTCAAACTTGCAATCAAATGGGGCGAATACTCTCTTCATCCAGATCCGCATCGAAGAACCGGCGCAGCGTCTGAATGTTGTTATCCGCAATAATCGCTTCGCGCGCTTGCGCGAGCTTCTCTTCATAAATTGCCTGCCGCCACTCCAGCGGCGTGCGCATCGCAGGATTATCGTCTTCCACGATGGTCAATTCAACCGGTGAACCGTACAACACGCCGAGCGCTTCGGCCAACTTTTGCTGCGCGCCGGCGGAATTAAGATGCCGCTGGCTCGGGCGCAGATGCAGACAGATACGGTTACCGTCCTGCTCTTTCCACGCATTCAGCGCCACCTGCTCTACCAGCTTCGGCACCGCCAGCTGATTAACCTCTGCCGCCCAGCCGTCGCGTTCGACCGCTTCCAGCGCCAGTTTTGCCGCCAGCTCCGGCGTTTTTTCATGCTCCAGCGCTTTCTTCAGCGCCTTCGGCGTCGCGACCTCTTCTTTCACCGTTTCGACCATCGTCGTCGCTTTCCAGCGATAGGCTTCTTTTTTGGCCGGAACCTTTTCCTGCACCGCAGCGACGGCCGGGCGAGCCTGCACGCGCTCGGTTATTGAACTCAGTCGCTCCAGCGCAGCGTTATTCACCGGCCGCGCGCGGGATGCGGCTGCCGGTTCACTCTTTTTTGGGGTGGGTGCTCCCTGGCTACGCTGCAGCTGGCTGCGTGCCGCCAGTACCTGACTGGTGGTTTGCGGCAGATTCTGCGGCGGCGGCACCGGCGAAGCGGATACCGGCGCCGCCTGTACAGGCGCGGCCAGCGTTGCCGGTTGCGGCTTCACCTCCGGTTCCGGCAGCGGCGCTTGCGGATGGAATGCCAGCGCACGCAGCAGCGTCATTTCCACACCCATGCGCCGATCCGGCGCATACGGCAACTCTTTGCGGCCAATCAGGAGCGTCTGATAGTACAATTGTATATCGGTGGGCGGCACGGTGCGCGCAAGTTCACGCATACGCAGCTCTACCGCGGCCATATCGGCGCCCAGCGCCGAAGGAGAGAGCTGGACCATCGCAATCCGGTGCAGCAGACTCTGCATTTCAACCAGCAGCGCTTCCCACTCAACGCCGCGGGAGGCCGCTTCGTTAACGCCCGCCATGACGCGTTCGCCATCGGCTGCCACCAGCGCCTCAATCAATGACAGCGCCTGATCGTCGTCGAGCGTGCCGAGCATGGTACTGACCGACTCCGCCGTCAAACGACCATCGCCGCTGGCAATCGCCTGATCGGTCAGGCTTAAGGCATCGCGCAGACTGCCGTCCGCCGCGCGCGACAGCAGCTGCAGCGCGCGGGATTCAAAGGTAATCTGCTCTTCGCCGAGAATATGCTCAAGCTGATGGCGGATCTGTTCGACATCCAGCGCCTTGAGATGGAACTGCAGACAGCGCGACAGGATCGTCACCGGCAGCTTCTGCGGATCGGTGGTCGCCAGCAGGAATTTGACGTGCGCAGGCGGCTCCTCCAGCGTTTTTAACAACGCGTTGAAGCTATGGCGTGACAGCATGTGGACTTCATCGATCAGATAGACCTTAAAGCGGCCACGGGCCGGCGCGTACTGGACGTTGTCCAGCAGGTCGCGGGTGTCTTCGACTTTGGTACGGGAAGCGGCATCAATCTCAATCAGATCGACAAAGCGCCCCTGCTCTATTTCGCGGCAGTTATCACACACGCCGCACGGCGTGGCGGTAATACCGGTTTCACAGTTCAACCCTTTTGCGAGCAAACGTGCGATGGAGGTTTTCCCCACGCCGCGGGTGCCGGAAAAGAGATAAGCGTGATGAATGCGCCCTAACGATAAGCCGTTCGCCAGTGCGGTCAGCACATGTTCCTGGCCGACGACGTCAGCAAAGGTTTGTGGGCGCCATTTACGGGCTAAGACCTGATAACTCATGGGCTGGCTCTGAAACGCTGGAAGGTGAAATCACGAGGGGGTCATGCTATCACAGCCCCGCTCAATCAGCGAGGCTATGTGGAGGGATTTGCTTAGTGACCCGGGAAAGGGACCAGGCTAAAGCAGTTGATTCCCAGTTTTTCCAGACGCTGCTCGCCGCCCAGATCAAACAGATTGATCACAAAGGCGGCATCGTGCACTTCGCCGCCCAGACGGCGAATCAGCTTCACGGTTGCATCGATGGTGCCGCCGGTCGCCAGCAGATCGTCAACGACGAGAACTTTATCGCCTTCTTTGATCGCATCGACATGAATTTCCAGCTGATCGGTACCGTATTCCAGCTCGTAGCTCTCGGCAATGGTTTCACGCGGGAGCTTGCGCGGTTTACGTACCGGCACAAAACCCACGCCCAGCGCCAGCGCAACCGGTGCGCCAAACAGAAAACCACGCGCCTCGGTGCCCACCACTTTAGTGATGCCGGCGTTTTTATAACGCTCGGTCAGCAGCTCAATGCTCAACGCATAGGCTTTCGGGTCTTCGAGCATGCTGGTGACATCGCGGAAAAGAATACCCGGTTTCGGATAGTCCTGAATGCTTTGGATGCTGTTCTTTAGATATTCAAGCTGCTGTGCAGTTGGGGTCATAAGTTTATGCCTGATAAAAACGGTGTTACTCACGGGCAGGCCAAACGGGTCAAAGAAACATTTGATTAACCTTTGACCAGGCGTACCCGCGCTCGAAAACGCTCGAATTTACTGTCTGTAAGCGACAATTGCAACACTCATTATGGCGCATCAGTGCTTTTGTTGCGTCGCGTCAACAACCGGAATACGCCACATAAATATCAACAGACAGGCCAGAATCACCAGCAGCATGATGCGAACCCACGTAAGCTTAACCAGCCACAGCGACACGGCGAAGGTCAGCAGAATCATCACAATCGCCCGCGGCTTGGCGCCGGGCGGCATCGCACGATATTGCTGCCAGTGACGAAGATAGCCGCCGAACCAGGAACGATACAGCAGCCAGTGGTGAAAACGCGGTGAAGAACGGGCAAAACACCAGGCCGCCAACAGAATAAACGGGGTGGTCGGCAATAAAGGCAAAAAGACGCCCAGCGTCCCCAGCGCTACCGCCAGCCAGCCTATGATGATTAAAATGATACGTGGCATAATGCGAATCGTTATCAAGCAGATATGGCTACTGTAGCACAGTTGCCTATCAGACCAGGGAGGAGTTATTTGAAAACAACGCGGCTTTTACAAACGCTGGAAAATCAGTTGGCCCAGCTGGCCGCGCAGGTTGCGCCGCTGGCGCATCATGCCACGCTCAGCGCCCGCTTCGATCGCCAGCTGTTCCGTACTCGTAGCACCCTGATGCAGGACTGTCTCGAGGAGGCGCAGCAGCACTTTACTGAACTGCGGCAGGCCGTTGAACAGCAGCAGCTTCCGCAGGTCGCCTGGCTGGCGGAGCGGCTGGTCGCGCAAATCGCCGCCCTCAGCCGGGAGGCGGCGACCTGGTCGCTGCGTAGTTGGGACAGCGCCTCCCCCGCAATAAACCGCTGGCAGCGGCGGCGACTTCAGCATCAGGAGTACGAACGACGACTGCTGGCGATGCGAAACGATCGCCAGCGCCAGCTGGCGCTGGCGACGACGCTTGAGGAACAGCAGCGGCTGGCGAAAGAGGTCGAGGCCTGCGCCGGACGTTTAGCACGCTGTCGCGATGCGCTGGAAAAAATAGAGGGCGTGCTGGCACGCTTAACGCGCTAACTGAAGGAGTCACTATGTCGCTGGAAAACGCCCCGGATGAGGTCAAACTGGCCGTTGATTTGATTATGCTGCTGGAAGAGAACCAGGTGTCAGCGCAAACCGTCCTCGGGGCGCTGGAGATCATTAAACGTGACTATGAAAACAAACTCAACCGCAGCGGGCAGACGTCAGATGAAGCGGATACACGCTAACCGACGGCCCGTCGGAAACGGGGCGGCGCACTGGCCGCCCCTGCTGAGTCTTATCCAATAGCCGGAGACGGATCGTCTCCTTTGACCTCACGTTTGAGCTCCGTCACTTCATCCCCTTTTTCGTTACGCAGATGGACTTCCAGCTGGTTGAAGGCGATGTTGATGTCGTTTTCACGGCACAGGCGATCGATCGCCCGGTTCAGTTCATCGACGGTATAGCTGCGATCGCGCAGTTCGCGCACATATAAACGCAGCTCATGATCCAGCGTGCTGGCGCCGAAGGTGGTGAAGAAGACCGACGGCGCAGGCTCCTGCATCACTTTCGGATGCTCATGTGCCGCCTGCAGCAGAACCTCCTTGACCTTATCCAGATCGGAACCGTACGCCACGCCGATGCGGATCACCACGCGGGTCACGGTGTCGGACAGCGACCAGTTGATCAAACGCTCGGTCACAAACGCTTTGTTCGGGATGATCACCTCTTTACGGTCAAAGTCGGTAATGGTGGTGGCACGAATGCGGATCTTGCTGACGGTACCGGAGAAGGTCCCGATCGTCACCGTATCGCCGATGCGCACCGGGCGTTCGAAGAGGATAATCAGGCCGGAAACGAAGTTCCCGAAAATCTCCTGCAGGCCAAAGCCCAGACCCACCGACAATGCGGCCGCCAGCCACTGCAGCTTGTCCCACGAGACGCCCAGCGCGCCAAATACCGTCATCGCACCAATCGCGATAATCGCGTAGTTGAGGATCGAGGTAATGGCGTAGGACGTCCCCTGGCGCATGTTGAGCCGAGAGAGGATCAGCACTTCCAGCAGCCCCGGTAGGTTGCGGATCAACGCCCAGGCGACCATGGAGGCGACAATCGCAAACAGCAGGCTTCCCATCGTCACGCTTCTTACTACGCTGGCTCCAGCTTCGGTGCCGTTGTAGTGCCACAAGGTGATACTGTCGAGATAGGCGAAGACGGTGATGAGATCGGACCAAATCGCCCAGAACACAACGCCAAACAAGGCGACCATCACCAGCATGGTAATGCGCAGCGTTTGTTGGTTGACCTGCTCCAGGGCGATGGTCGGCTCTTCCTGCGGTTCAGCCCCTTCAGCCCCCTCTTTGACCATATGCTGGCGACGGGCCAGCGCACGCCGCCAGGCGATACGCCGTGCGGCAACGCTCAGGCCGCGCAAAACGGTCTGGTACAGCAGATTCCACAGCATCACCAGGTAGACGGTTTCAATCCAGCGGCCGGCCAGACGCAGGGTGGTATAGAAGTAGCCGGTAGCCGTCAGCACCATCAGCGCGACAGGCACAATCGAGAGCACGGTGACGGTAAGAAGACGCAGGCTGTGCGACTCTTTATCACGCCAGCTCTCGCGACACATCGGCCACACCAGTACCGCGATCAGCAGCAGATTGAGGAAGATAACGAACTGCCCCAGCACATCATCCATCAAATTCAGCGGCGACAGTTCAGAGACCACCGACCAGAAATTCAGCGGCAGCAGCGCAAGACTGACGCGCACAATTTGCCGACGCCAGTGGCTGGTCAGCTGCGGTGGCATATTAAAGTGGCTTACCGCCACGCCGTCTTTTTCCAGCACCTTCCAGCACAGGCCAAACACCAGCCAGAACAGCGCCAGTTTTTTACTGTATGCCCACAGCAGTTCGCTGATGTTCAGCTGCATCGTCAGCAGAATCAAACCTACCGCCAGTATCAGCAGCACGACAGGCAGTGCGCGGATCAGGTCGATCAGAATCGCTTTGGGCGTATGGAGCTGCGTGTCGTTACGCAGCTGACCGACCTGCGAGGCCAGCCGGGCCTGGTAATTACGCAACCACTGCAGGCGCCAGCGGATCAGGCCAGCAATCAGCAGCAGCGGCAGACCGGCAAGGAAGGCAACAAACACCGCCGGCCACGCTTTCTCCCAGTTTACGGTGATTTTCATCGCCTTAAACTGCCCTTTCAACGCTTCCGGGAAGGATTTAATCCAGTCCCAGTCCATCGGTTTGTTGCTATTCACCCAGAAAATCTGCTGGGTCAGGATGGCTTTCAGATTGCTTGAGACGCTCATTAACTGCTGCTGGTTGATCTGCAGGTTAATGGCCATCATCAGCTGATTGCCGAGCTGCTTGTTAAACTGATCGAGCAGTTCGCGGCGCATATCCACGACGTCCAGCAGAGCATTATGTACGTCAGGGGTCACTTCATTGCTGTGCCCTTCTTCCAGTTTGGCGACGAACGCATCGCTCTGGAACAGCGCATCACGCTGCTGGTTGACCTCAAACTGTTCAAGACGCAGATCGGCAATACGGTTGGTCATATCTTCCAGCTCGTCCGCCGACGGGAGCGTCTGCTGCTGCTGGTAAAGGATGCGCGACAGTAACAGGCTCCCTTTGAGGACTGAAATCTGCTCTTTGATATCACGTTCAGATTGCAGCGCCCGATCGAGCCAGTTTTTCACTTTAATGTTGCGCTGCACCAGCTGGTTGCCGTTCTCAGTCGCCGCGATGAGCTTCTGACTCAGCTGATGGTTAATATCCAGCTCTTGTTTGACCAGCGGGTTGGACTGGATACGCGCCGTCTCATCCGGCGTGACCGCTTCCTGAGCGGTTTTTTCCGTTAGCGTCAGGCGTTTGCTGTTAACCGCTTCCTGCAGCAGCTGCAGCTGATGTTCGAGACGATTACTGTTGGCGCTGACGTAATCACGTTGCTTTTGCAGCGTATCCTGCAACACGGTGTTACCTTCGAGGCTCTTACGCTGCTGCTCAATTTGCGCGTTAAGCAGCGCCTGCTGCGCCAGCAGCAATCCCTGCTGGCTCGGGCGCAGGGCTTCGTCGCCCGTGGTGGTGGTGCCGTTCAGACGGTTGCGTATCTGCTGTAGCTGCTGGGAAGCCGCGTACATCGCATTTTGCACGCGTTCCGGCTGGGTTTGCAGGGAGACCAGCTGACTGTTGTAGGTCGCCAGATCGTTTTGCGCGGTTTGCAGATCGTCCAGCGTCTGGGAGAGACGAGATTCCAGCTGCCGCAAAGAGAGCGTGCTGAGCGTTTTCCGCGTCGCCTCATCATCAGGCACCTCGCTTAAGGCGTTGAGGCTATCGACCGCCTGACGCATCTTCGCTGGCGCCTGCTCAACCTGTTGCCGCAGCTGAGTCGTTTCCGACTTAATCCGCTCGATTTTATCGAGTGCTTCCAGGGTCTGCACCAGGTCTTGCTGAACCAGCTTATCCTGTGGCGTCAGTTCCTTTTGCTTATTTAGCGTATTGAGTTGATTCTGAATATCAGATCGGTCAGGGACATCGGCAGCCAGAGCCTGATTAATGCTAAGACAGCCGACAAATAACAACAGTACAATTACAAAAGCGGAAGTGGCATTTCGCCAACGGATAGTATGCAGCATAGTGTTAACATGAGTGGTTGCAATAGCCGGAGAATACCGGGGGTCGTCGCAGCCCGCAGAATAGCACTTCTGCAATCGCACGAATAGCCGCGACCATCAGCAAATACTCACCTTTTTTATTTTGCCAGTACGTTAATTCTTAGCTTCCGAGGGAGCCCGGAGCGTAGGGCAAAACTGATACATTTCAAGAAGAATGGCAACATAGTCGCGCGCTTCTTTTTCAAGATCGAAGGAGTCCGGTGCAAAGAGCCAGTTTTCCATCAGCCCGGAGAGGTAGCTGCGCATTAAAACCGCCGCCCGGCGGGTTAACAAATTGGCCGGCAGCATGTTGGCCGCAATGCACTCTTTTAGCGTGTGTTCGATACGTTCATAGCTCTCAAGACATAAGCTGCGCTGGGCTTTCTGCACCACCGCCATCTCACCGACAAACTCACATTTATGGAAGATAATTTCCATCATCAGCCGCCGCCGCTCTTCTGTCACGGTGGCTTCAAGAACATGGACTAAGATCCCCCTGACAACTGACAGTGGATCGTTGGGGAATTTTGCCCGATACTCAACTTCAAGATCGCTAATACTTGCGTCCGACAACACCCATATTTCATTAAATAAATCTGATTTATTCTTGAAATGCCAGTAGATAGCCCCCCTCGTTACCCCGGCAGCTTTTGCAATTGCTGCCAACGAGGTAGATGATACGCCTTGCTGCGAAAACAAACGCAGAGCAACATCCAGAATGTGTTGCCGGGTTTCAAGTGCCTGTTGTTTGGTTTTTCGTGCCATAGGTCGATGAGTTTACAGAGGTTACGTTTACATACATTTATGAATGTATGTACCATAGCATGACCATAATAGAAACACAGTAGTGGGTTTGTGGTCGTTTGAGCCACTGAACAATTTGAAATTGGACACTCGAGGTTTACATATGAACAAAAACAGAGGGTTAACGCCTCTGGCGGTCGTTCTGATGCTCTCAGGCAGCTTAGCGCTAACAGGATGTGACGACAAACCGGCTCAGCAAGGAGCCCAGCATATGCCGGAAGTCGGTATTGTGACGCTCAAATCCGCACCTCTGCAAATCACCACCGAGCTACCGGGCCGCACCAGCGCCTACCGTATTGCAGAAGTCCGTCCTCAGGTAAGTGGCATTATTCTGAAACGTAACTTTACGGAAGGTAGTGACATCCAGGCTGGCGTGTCCCTTTATCAGATCGATCCGGCAACTTACCAGGCCAGCTACGAAAGCGCAAAAGGCGATTTAGCCAAAGCACAGGCCGCGGCCAATATCGCGCAGCTGACGGTTAAACGTTATCAGAAACTGCTCGGCACCAAATACATCAGTCAACAGGATTATGATACTGCCGTCGCCGACGCTCAGCAGAGCAACGCCGCCGTTGTAGCCGCGAAAGCCGCTGTGGAAACGGCGCGTATTAACCTGGCTTATACCAAAGTGACTTCGCCTATCAGCGGACGAATTGGTAAATCCGCCGTGACCGAAGGCGCACTGGTGCAGAATGGTCAGGCTACTGCGCTGGCCACCGTTCAGCAGCTGGACCCTATCTATGTTGATGTGACCCAGTCGAGCAACGATTTCCTGCGTCTGAAACAAGAGCTGGCAAACGGAACGCTGAAACAAGAAAACGGCAAAGCCAAAGTCGAACTGGTTACCAACGACGGGCTGAAGTATCCGCAGGGCGGTACGCTGGAGTTTTCTGATGTCACCGTTGATCAGACCACCGGTTCTATCACTTTACGCGCTATCTTCCCGAACCCGGATCACACCCTGTTACCAGGGATGTTCGTCCGCGCTCGTCTGCAGGAAGGGACCAACCCGGATGCACTGCTGGTTCCACAGCAGGGCGTAACCCGCACGCCGCGTGGTGATGCCAGCGTTATGGTTGTCGGCGAAGGTGATAAGGTCGAAGTTCGTCAGGTTACTGCAACGCAGGCGATTGGCGATAAATGGCTGGTCACCAGCGGAGTGAAATCCGGCGATCGCGTGATTGTTACCGGACTGCAAAAAGTCAAACCAGGCGTGCAGGTTAAAGCGCAGGAAGTAGCCTCTGACGATCAACAGCAAGTTGCCAGCAACGCTCAGTCAGAACAAACCAAGTCTTAACTTAAACAGGAGCCGTTAAGACATGCCTAATTTCTTTATCGATCGCCCCATATTCGCATGGGTGATCGCCATAATCATCATGCTTGCCGGGGGACTTGCGATCCTGAAGCTGCCTGTTGCGCAATATCCAACGATTGCGCCGCCGGCGGTCTCGATCACCGCAACCTACCCGGGTGCTGATGCGAAAACGGTGCAGGATACCGTGACGCAGGTTATCGAACAGAACATGAACGGTATCGATAACCTGATGTACATGTCCTCCAACAGTGACTCAACCGGTACGGTACAGATTACCCTGACCTTCCAGTCTGGTACGGATGCGGACATCGCGCAGGTACAGGTGCAGAACAAACTGCAGCTCGCCATGCCGCTGCTGCCGCAGGAAGTACAGCAACAGGGCGTGAGCGTGGAGAAATCCTCCAGCAGCTTCCTGATGGTTGTCGGCGTTATCAACACCAACGGCACCATGACGCAGGAGGATATCTCCGACTACGTTGGCGCCAACATGAAAGATGCGATCAGCCGTACGTCCGGCGTGGGTGACGTTCAGCTGTTTGGTTCCCAGTACGCGATGCGTATCTGGATGGATCCGAACAAACTGAACAACTTCCAGCTGACGCCGGTCGATGTGATCAGCGCGATTAAAGCCCAGAACGCCCAGGTAGCAGCCGGTCAGTTAGGCGGTACGCCGCCGGTGAAAGGCCAGCAGCTGAACGCCTCTATCATCGCGCAGACCCGTCTAAAATCCGCTGACGAATTCAGCAATATTCTGCTGAAAGTGAACCAGGACGGTTCGCAGGTTCGTCTGCGTGACGTAGCGAAAGTTGAGCTTGGCGGTGAAAACTATGACATCGTCGCGAAGTTTAATAACCAGCCGGCTTCCGGTCTGGGTATCAAACTGGCGACCGGCGCCAACGCCCTGGATACCGCCAACGCCATTCGCGCTGAACTGGCGAAAATGGAGCCGTACTTCCCGTCAGGCCTGAAGATTGTTTACCCGTATGACACCACGCCGTTCGTGAAAATCTCGATTCATGAAGTGGTTAAAACGCTGGTCGAAGCGATCATCCTGGTCTTCCTGGTTATGTATCTGTTCCTGCAGAACTTCCGCGCCACGTTGATTCCAACCATCGCGGTACCGGTCGTCTTGCTGGGTACTTTCGCCATCCTGGCCATTTTTGGCTTCTCGATAAACACCCTGACCATGTTTGGTATGGTGCTTGCGATAGGTCTGCTCGTCGATGACGCCATCGTGGTGGTGGAAAACGTCGAGCGTGTCATGGCGGAAGAAGGCCTGCCGCCGAAGGAAGCAACCCGTAAATCCATGGGCCAGATTCAGGGCGCACTGGTCGGTATCGCGATGGTGCTTTCTGCGGTATTTATCCCGATGGCCTTCTTCGGTGGTTCAACGGGTGCGATTTATCGTCAGTTCTCCATCACCATCGTTTCGGCGATGGCGCTGTCGGTGCTGGTTGCATTAATCCTGACCCCGGCGCTGTGCGCCACGATGCTGAAACCTATCGCTAAAGGCGGTCATGGCGAGCACAAAGGCTTCTTTGGCTGGTTTAACCGCATGTTCGATAAGAGCACGCACCATTACACCGATAGCGTAGGTAACATTCTGCGCAGTACCGGTCGTTACCTGGTGCTGTATCTGATTATCGTCGTCGGAATGGCCTGGCTGTTCGTCCGTCTGCCGAGCTCGTTCCTGCCAGATGAAGATCAGGGCGTATTCCTGAGCATGGCGCAGCTTCCTGCCGGCGCTACGCAGGAACGTACGCAGAAAGTGCTGGATGAGATGACGGACTACTACCTTACGAAAGAGAAAGCCAACGTCGAATCTGTGTTCGCCGTTAACGGCTTTGGCTTCGCGGGTCGTGGTCAGAACACCGGTATTGCGTTCGTTTCACTGAAAGACTGGAGCGAACGTCCGGGCAGCGAGAACAAGGTTGAAGCGATTACCGGTCGTGCGATGGCCCGTTTCTCGCAGATTAAAGATGCGATGGTCTTCGCCTTTAACCTGCCGGCTATCGTCGAACTGGGTACCGCAACCGGCTTTGACTTCCAGCTGATCGACCAGGGCGGCTTAGGTCACGAAAAACTGACTCAGGCACGTAACCAGCTGTTTGGTGAAGTGGCGAAGCACCCTGACCTGCTGGTCGGCGTTCGTCCTAACGGCCTGGAAGATACGCCGCAGTTCAAGGTGGATATTGACCAGGAGAAAGCGCAGGCGTTGGGCGTTTCTATCAGCGACATCAATACCACGCTGGGCGCAGCCTGGGGCGGTAGCTACGTCAATGACTTCATCGACCGCGGTCGCGTGAAGAAAGTGTACGTCATGTCCGAAGCGAAATACCGTATGCTGCCGGAAGATATTGGCAACTGGTACGTTCGCGGTAGCGATGGACAGATGGTGCCGTTCTCAGCCTTCTCCACCTCACACTGGGAGTATGGTTCACCGCGTCTGGAACGCTATAACGGTCTGCCGTCGATGGAAATCCTCGGTCAGGCGGCTCCGGGCAGAAGTACCGGTGAAGCGATGACGATGATGGAAGAGCTGGCCAAAAAACTGCCTTCGGGTATTGGTTATGACTGGACCGGTATGTCCTATCAGGAACGTCTGTCCGGTAACCAGGCGCCGGCGCTGTATGCCATCTCGCTGATCGTGGTATTCCTGTGTCTGGCGGCGCTGTATGAAAGCTGGTCGATACCGTTCTCCGTTATGCTGGTTGTCCCACTGGGGGTTATCGGTGCACTGCTGGCGGCAACGTTCCGTGGTCTGACGAACGACGTTTACTTCCAGGTAGGCCTGCTGACCACCATTGGTCTGTCGGCGAAGAACGCGATACTTATCGTAGAATTCGCCAAAGATCTGATGGATAAAGAAGGCAAGGGTCTGATTGAAGCGACCCTGGAAGCGGTACGTATGCGTCTGCGTCCAATCCTGATGACCTCACTGGCGTTTATCCTCGGGGTTATGCCGCTGGTCATTAGCTCCGGCGCAGGTTCCGGCGCACAGAACGCCGTAGGTACCGGCGTAATGGGCGGGATGGTGACGGCAACGGTTCTGGCTATCTTCTTTGTTCCGGTCTTCTTTGTGGTGGTTCGCCGCCGCTTCAGCAAGAAATCGGAAGACATTGAGCACAGCCATCCGACTGAGCATCATTAATCTCTCCACTGAGGGCCGCACCAGCGGCCCTTTTTTTCGCCTGTGCCCCCGCTCGCTTCGGGATTCGTTGAGGAAATTTTTCGGATAGCGTATATTGAAACGCACGCATTGCTACGGTTTACTTTGTATCCTGATATACAATTTCCGGCGATAAGCTTTTACTTTGTTTTTATCAGATTATTCTTTTGCCGCTTTACCCTTATCTTAACTAAGAATATTCTTAACCCAGTGTTATCTGGGGGGTGAGAACTGGTGCCAAAGAAAAGTGCCTGCTAAATCAATGATCCATAAGCTTTGCTTTCGCAGAATCACCACATTGATTGCCGTGGCATAATAAGTTCAGATATTTTTAAGATAAATTAACGGCGATAATTGTAATTTTTCGTAATAGCACGGTGAAATCTTTTTAAGAGTGGATTATAGTTAAAACAACAGGATTACAATGTATGTGTCAGGTCTGTTAGTCGTGTTCATCCCACAACGGTGCTTGTTAGTCGTCGTTTAAACCACTAAAAAGGGGATGCGTTATGGACGAATACTCGCCAAAAAGACATGATATCGCGCAGCTTCGATTTCTTTGCGAAACCCTGTATCATGACTGCCTTGCAAACCTGGAAGAGAGTAACCACGGGTGGGTGAATGATCCAACGTCGGCTATCAATCTTCAACTTAATGAATTGATCGAACACATAGCCACGTTCGCGCTTAATTATAAAATTAAGTATGCTGAGGATAATAAACTGATCGCTCAGCTGGACGAATACCTGGATGACACTTTTATGTTGTTCAGCAGTTATGGCATTAACACGGCCGATCTACAGAAATGGCGCAAATCGGGAAATCGGTTATTCCGATGTTTTGTCAACGCCAGTCGGGAAAATCCGGCAAGTCTTTCTTGTTAGTATTATTACAATCAAAAGGTGAAGTTATGTCTGGTGAACCATTAACCAAAACAGACTATTTGATGCGCTTACGTCGCTGTCAGACAATTGATACGCTGGAACGCGTAATTGAAAAAAACAAATATGAACTTTCAGATAACGAACTGGCTGTATTTTACTCAGCGGCCGACCACCGTCTTGCTGAATTGACCATGAATAAGCTCTACGACAAAATCCCGACATCGGTGTGGAAGTTCATTCGCTAATTCATTTCACATCTCAGTCAGACGGTTAACCGGGTCCTCCCCTACTCTGGGTATAATTGTGATATTACTCGCATAAGTCACTAAAGCGCGCTCATGAAACCGGTTTCTTTTTTATACTGTGACGCCTACCTACCTTAATCAGGAAAGCATCATGAGTGAAGAGAAACGTAAAATGATCGCCGGTGAACTGTATCAGGCTGGTGATGCCACGCTACGGGCAGACCGCCTGCGCGCCAGGCAATTGCTGCATCGCTACAACCATTCGGCTCCGGACGAGCGGGAATGGCGGAAAATATGTCTGACTGAACTGTTTGGCCGGGCAAGCGATGCTTATATTGAACCCACTTTCCGCTGTGATTATGGTTACAATATTTTCCTCGGCACCAATTTCTACGCAAACTTTGATTGTGTGATGCTTGATGTCTGTCCGATTCACATCGGTGATAATTGTATGCTGGCGCCCGGCGTCCACATCTATACCGCCACGCATCCCTTAGATGCCGCCGAACGCAACAGCGGTAAAGAGTACGGTAAACCCGTTACTATCGGCCATAATGTGTGGATTGGCGGTCGGGCGGTCATTAATCCCGGGATTACTATCGGCGATAATGCCGTTATTGCATCCGGTGCCGTGGTCGTGAAAGATGTTCCGGCCAATGCCGTGGTCGGCGGCAACCCGGCGCAAATCATTAAGATGCTGACAGCGGAAAAAGCGTAACTGTTATGCTTTTCTGCAACTGATCTGTTACTTTCCCGAGAGATTCCCGCAACATAAAATAGCCTTCAGGCTGAGCCTTAGCAGAATTCGGGGACCAAGATGACAGAAATACAGCAACTGCTGACAAACACGATTGATGAGCTCAATGTGAAAGAGAAGCGCGACAACCGTCCGCGCTTTAGTATCAGTTTTATTCGCAATCATCCGTGGCTGTTCGTCGCAATGTACGCCGCGTTCCTCGCGACGTTCGTGGTCATGCTGACATCGGAAACGCTGGCCGATTCAGTTTGGCTACTGGTGGTTCTGTTCGCCCTGTTAAACGGCTTCTTCTTTTTTGACGTCTACCCGCGCTACCGCTACGAAGATATCGATGTCCTGGATTTTCGCGTTTGCTACAACGGGGAGTGGTACAACACGCGATATGTCCCTCAGCAGCTGATCGAACGCATTATGCAGTCACCCCGCGTGGCCGGCGAGCAGAAAACCCAGCTACAAAAAATGGTGGCGACGAAAGGTGAACTCTCGTTCTACGATATCTTCAGCCTCACCCGCGTCGATACCGCTCAATAAGACGATTCAACGTCCGCACCGCAGGGCCAAAATGCGAGGCGGACGTATTGCCATATCCCAGCACCAGCCCGCTTCGCGCGCGTTGTGTATCAAGGTAAAACCGGCTTAATGCCGCCGGTGCTTGTTGATACTGCCGCGCCTGTTCCACCACCGCTCCATCGTCTATCCCGTCAATGGCTACCGCCAGGTGCAGTCCGCCCTCGCCACCGAGAAGAGCAAAAGGTTGCGTCAGCTCCGCTGCCAGCACCTCACGGAGCTGCTGCTGTCGCCGGCGATACAAGCGCCGCATCGCCGCCAGATGACGCGCGTAATGCCCCTCTTCGATAAACAACGCCAGCGCTCGTTGCTCAGCCCGGTGACCACCGCGCAGCAGCGATCCCACGAATCCCTGAGCGGCTTGCGCCAGGGCGGGAGGCATCACCACGAAACCAATGCGCAACGCCGGAAACAGCGTCTTGCTGAAGGTGCCGATATAGACCACCGGCGCCTGTTTCATCATCCCTGACATGGCCGGAACAGGTTCCCCGCTATAGCGAAACTCGCTGTCGTAATCATCTTCAACAATCCATGCATCATGCTGGCGGGCATATTCCAGCAGCGCCAGACGCCTGCCTGCGCTCATCACCGCGCCACAGGGATATTGATGCGAAGGCGAGGTAAAAATCAGCCGCGGCGGCAGGTTCTCGTCCATGTCCGGACACATCCCTTCACTGTCTACCGGCATCCCTTTTACCTGTAACCCGGCCTTCATAAATACGCTCTTCGCGCCGGGATATCCCGGCTCTTCAACCCATGCGGTGTCGCCCGCTTCGCTCAGCAGATGGGTACAGAGGTTGACGCCTTCGAGCGCGCCTTCGGTAATCACGATTTGCCGGGCGTCGCAGCGGATCCCGCGAGATAGCGCCAGATGACGGACAATCGCTTCCCGCAGCGCGGGTTCCCCTGCCGCCTCTCCGTAACCCAGCAGCGCGCTGCCCTCATCACGCAGCACCTTGTCGAGCAGCCGCCGCCAGAGCGGTAAAGGAAAATAGTTAATCGCCGGCGTGCCGGGAGTAAATATCAGCGTCGGCGAATCGCGACGGGTGCCGGGAGGTAGCGCGATCAGCCGCTCCGGCAACGCAATGGTCAGCGGTAGCCCTTCCCGCTCACCGGAGGCGGTCAGCGTCGCCACATACGTCCCCTGGCGGCTGCGCTGCAGGTAGCCTTCCATGGTCAGCTGCTCCAGCGCCCCGTTAATCGTATTACGCGACAAATTGAGCCGCGTCGCGATAGCACGTGAACCCGGCAGCCGACTACCGCCTGCCAGCGCTCCCTGTAAAATCGCCTCGCGCAGCGCACGATACAGCGTGCGCTGAAGGGTTTCATGACCTCGCCGGGACAAGGTGTGTTCCAGTAGGGTGAAGAAGGCATCATCAGGAATATTCATCTCGGCTCCTCGTGGCACCATCAAAACATACTCTGATGGATCTTTTTATGGAACCAGTAAAACTTTAGTCTCACGCTATTCCCCCGCAGATAAGGAGCCCCCCCATGCAGCAACATAATTCGTTCGGACAACCCGTTGGCCAGGCCCTGCCCGACTGGCAGCCGCGCCCGTTTCCGCAACGTCAAATTCTACAGGGACGTTATTGCCGCCTGGAGCCGCTGACTGCCGCTCACGCCAGCGCGCTCTTTGCCGCACATCAGCTGGCCCCGGATACCCGAAGCTGGACGTGGTTATTGCGCGAACCGGACAACTGCGTAGAGACGTTCAGCGCCTGGATAACCAGCGTGGAAAAGCTCAGCGATCCTCTCCATTTCGCCGTCGTGGATGAACGCACCCGACAGCCCGTCGGCTCCCTGGCGCTGATGCGTATTGATGCCCAAAATGGCGTGATCGAAGTCGGACACGTGCACTTCTCGCCGCTGCTCAGTCGGACCGCAATGGCGACGGAAGCCCAGTGGCTTCTGATGCGCTACGTCTTCGATACGCTCGGCTATCGCCGCTATGAGTGGAAATGTAATAGCCTGAACGAACCCTCGCGCCGGGCGGCGCAACGATTGGGGTTTCACTTTGAGGGACGTTTTCGCCAGGCGTTAGTGATAAAGGGCCACAACCGCGATACCGACTGGTTTTCGATAATCGACAGCGAGTGGCCACTGATAGATAAAGCGATGCAGCGATGGCTGGCCAGCGGAAACTTTAGCCCCGATGGTCAGCAGCGCGCCACGCTGGAGAGCTTCCGTACATCAGGAGATTAGCGTCTCTTCTTACGTCCCTGCACGGCTTTAAAACGAGGATTGCTTTTGCAGATAACGTACAGCCGCCCTTTGCGTTTCACAATCTGACAATCGGGGTGGCGCTGTTTCGCACTGCGCAACGAGTTGAGTACCTGCATCCTTAGTTCCTTTTAGCATCAATAAAGCCGCCGAAACGCTGGCGGAAACGTGCAGTGCTGCCTTCGCTGTTGAGGGCTTTCTGCTTACCGGTGTAATACGGGTGCGATTTGGACGACACATCGAGGGTGACATAAGGATAGGTCTCCCCATCCAGTTCAATTACGCGCTCGGTCTTGATTGTCGATCCCACTTTAAAATATTCATTCACGCTGGTGTCATGGAACACAACGGTACGGTAATGCGGATGGATATTGTCTTTCATGATAACCTCAACAGATATGTTATAACATAACAATAAGGTTACGCCGCAAAAAGACAAAGATCAACCATGAGAAGCTCAGGGATGTAAAATCGAGCGGCGCGAACCGCCCGTGAGAGATTAAGGATTCAGTTGATGTGCAAGCGCACGCAGCTGTTCTGCAATGGCCTGTAGGTCTTTACCCTGCTCCGTTTTTGGCCCGGTAGAATGACGCACGACCAGCCGGGCAGGCAGGATTGAAGAGGTATGCGACGTTTCGCCATCGCCGCTAGCAAGAATACGGCGTACGGCCTCTTTACCCTGCAAATCCAGATCCAGCGACACGGTGGTCAGCGCCGGATAGAAGAATGAGCTTTCATACGTATCATCATAGCCAATCACCGACTTCTCACCGGGAATCGGCACCTGATGCTGATGAAATGCGCTCAGTACCCCCAGCGCCATCTGGTCATTCCCCACCAGCACCGCCGTAAATTTCGGCGTCTCACGCAACATCTGCAGCGCGCCCGCATAGCCGCTCTGCGCGTCCCAGTTCCCGCGAATCACCGTCACCGGCTGTAGCCCATAGCCAGCCAGCGTCTCTATCCAGCTCTTCAGACGCAATTTTGCCGAGACGGAGCTTTCCGGCCCGGCCAGCAGCGCAATATCCCGATGACCCATTTCATACAGATATTTGACGCTCGCGCGGGTGCCGTCAGCCGGGTTAAACGAAACGTTAAACACGGAGCTATAGGGATCGACGTCGAGGAAGAGACAAACGATATCATCATTGTCAGCCGCGATTTTCTGGGCTTGTTCGGTCTCCAGAGGCACGTTGATGATCACCTTATCAACCAGCTGGGACTTCAGCTCATTGATGGATTCCTGAATACTTTGATTGACGCTCTCATCAATCATAGAAATGAGCACCTGATAACCTTCCACATTCGCATAGCGTTTTACCGCTGCGGCAACCTGAGAAGGCGCGTGCAACGACAGTGAAATTGTCACCAGACCGACGGTCCGACTTTGCTTGCCCACCAGCTGTTGAGCCAGGCGGTTAGGGACATACCGCAATAGCTCAATGGATTTCTCCACCTTACGACGCGTGGCCTCGGATACATTAGCAGATTTATTGAGCACCCTGGACACGGTCTGATAGGAGACGCCTGCATGACGCGCGACATCTTCTAAGGTTGCGCTTTTCGACTTCATGGTCCGGTTCCTTATGTTGTTATCCCTGGATTGTAACAGGGGCCATTTAAAAAAACGCGCCCTGCAACGTTCCCATGCTAAAAAATGACAATAAAAGTATTACGCTCACAACACATCAAATTGTGAATGGACTCACTGACCGTAACAAATTACGCCATTTTATTTGCACTTAATCACACTATCACGATCATTAAATTGCCTGAAGTTACGTTTAGGCATTTCATGACACCGTTAATGTGAACGTAATACAAAACAATAAGAGGATAGACATGAACACTACGCTGCGCACAGTCTCTGTTGCGTTGGCCGCCGCGCTGATTTCACCATCCGTGCTCGCGGCTTCCGCCTCTGTTCCTGGAATTGATTTTCATGGTTATATGCGTGCCGGGGTTGGGGTCTCCGGGGATGGCAGTCTGGCCGAATGGCAAAAAAACAAAATTGGTCGTCTGGGTAACGAATCTGATACCTATGGCGAGCTGGAGTTGGGTTCTGAGGTGTATAAGAAGGATGACGTCAGCTTCTATCTCGATAGCATGGTCAGCATGGTCTCTGACGGTTCTAACGATAACGAAACCACCCTCAATGACGATGCGCAGTTTGGCCTGCGTCAGCTGAACCTGCAAATTAAAGGCCTGATCCCCGGCGATCCTAACGCGGTCATTTGGGGCGGCAAGCGCTACTATCAGCGCCACGATCTGCACATCATCGATACCAAATACTGGAACATCTCCGGTTCCGGTGCCGGGATCGAAAACTATACCTTAGGCCCAGGCGCCGTTTCACTTGCCTGGATCCGCGGTGATGCAAACGACGTCGATTACCGCGTCGACGGCGACAGTAACGTCAATATCAACTATGTCGATCTGCGCTATGCGGGCTGGAAACCGTGGTCCGGCGCCTGGACCGAATTTGGTATCGATTACGCGATGCCCAACACCACCAAAAAACAGGATAGCTACGGCGGGCTGTACGATGCCGATAACGGCGTGATGCTGACCGGCGAAATCAGCCAGGATATGCTGGGCGGCTACAACAAGCTGGTTCTGCAGTATGCAAATAAAGGGCTGGCGCAGAACATGGTCTCCCAGGGCGGCGGTTGGTACGACATGTGGAACTATGTCAACGATGCCACCGGCTATCGCGTGATCAACACCGGTCTGATTCCGATTACCGACAAATTCTCGATTAACCATGTGCTGACCTGGGGCTCCGCCGACGACATCACCGATTACACCAATAAAACGCGTTTACTCTCTCTGGTCGCACGCGGACAGTATCAGTTCACCGAGTATGTCCGTCTGATTGGCGAAGTCGGCGGTTTCTACCAGAAAGACAGCTATAAGAACAATACCGACTACAAACAAGCCGGCGAGAAATACACCATTGCGCTGGGTCTGGCCGATGGCCCGGACTTTATGTCACGCCCTGAATTACGTATTTTTGCCTCCTATCTCAATGATTCCGAGAATGGTAAACCGTTTGAAGATCAAACCGCCAGCAATACGTGGAACTTCGGCGTCCAGGTCGAAGCCTGGTGGTAAACGTATTTTTGTTATCTGAAGCTTTTTATCTCCAGCTGTAAGGTCGTAATTACCCTCCGGTAATGATTATTGCCATTGTTTTCTTTGTCTTGTTTTGGGGATAACTCTATATTGAGTTATCCCTTTTTATTTATGAATTTTATTTACGGCTGGTAAAATGCTCATCTAATAGTTGACGTAAGGTATCAGACTGCTTGCCAAAAATAGCGTGCACCTGTTGCCCGATAATAATTACACCCAGCGCCCCTTGCTGCTGTAGCGCCTGAGAATCGACAATAGCCAGATTATTCACCGTGACCCGTAAACGCGTAATACAGGCGTCGACATTAACAATATTTCCCTCCCCACCAAACGCCTGAATTAAATCCTGTAGCTGTTGCTTTTCAACATCACTTAACGGCACCGGTTGGCGAGGCTGGGCGAAATAATGCAGAAAGGATTTTAAACTTACCATCATGCACTCCTGATAATATCAAGGTAAAAAAAAGCCTGCTCGCAGGAGCAGGCTCGGATAACGCAGTGATTACGCTTTACGACTGAGAATACGGCAGTCCCATGCGGTTAAGGTCAACGGCGCGCTAATGGCCGCACCGGAGAGACTGTCCTGATAGCCCTGCGGCAGGCTTACGCTGTGCTGCTGAGCGCTGTAGTTCTGCAAGAAAACATAGGTCGTTTCACCATCGGTGCGGGCCGTGGCGACCACGCCCGGCGGAAGCTCACTCTCGATCGCCCGCGGTAAGGCCAGCTCCCGGCTGATAACCGCGAAGAAATCGCGCTGGAAAGCCAGGTCGTTGCGTGAGGCGACATGCCAGGCCTTCCCCTTGCCGAAATGATTCACGGTCACCGCCGGGCGGCCGGCGTAGAAATCATCACGATAGGTTGCCAGCGGCCGGGCGCTTTCGGCATGAATCAGCTCACACAGATGGCGCACCTGATACGGCCCCTGTAACCCGCCTTCGTTGCCTGCCAGCCCCTGAACCAGGTTGCGCTCGCCGTCATTCAGGCAATCAATCTCCTCCGCCCAAATCCCCAGCAGGTTGCGCAGCGGTCCCGGGAAACCACCAAGGTGGCAAAGATCGGACTCATTAACGATCCCCGTCCAGTAAGTGGTCACCAGATGGCCTCCGTCGGCGACAAACGCTTCGGCGCGCGCGGCAAACCCATCGCGAACCATATACAGCATCGGGGCGATAACCAGCTGGTAGGCGCTCAGGTCGCCATCGGCATCGATGATATCGACCGCAATACCCTGCTCCCAGAATGGCCGGTAGTGTTCATTAACGGTATTTTCATACTCCATCCCGAGATTACGCGGGCCCTGCGCATCATCCAGCGCCCAGCGGTTTTGCTGGTCAAAGATAATCGCCACTTTCGCATCGGTGCGACAGCCCACCACGCCAGGCAGACGACTGAGCATATCACCCAGCCGGCTGACTTCGCGGCCGACGCGGGTATCCAGATGACCAACGTGGTCAATGACCGCGCCGTGGAATTTCTCCACCGAGCCACGGCTCTTACGCCACTGGAAATACTGAACTGAGTCTGCCCCGTGGGCGACAGCCTGCATGGAGGAGAGAATATGCATCCCCGGTTTTTTCAACTTACTGGTCGGCTGCCAGTTGGTGGCGCTCGGCGTTGATTCCATCAGCACGAACGGCTTACCGCCCTTCAGACTGCGCATCATGTCATGGTACATCGCGGTATAGCAGGCCAGCGTGGTTTCATCTTTGTCGCGATGCCACATCGGATAGCTATCCCAGGAGATGAAATCCAGCGCCTGCGCCAGCTGCCAGTAGTCGTAATCGTAGAAGTACTCCATGAAGTTGGTGGTCACCGGCAGGTCGGCATTCGCCGCCTTCAGCGGGGCAATCTCATGGCGGCAGAAGTCCGTGACCTGCGCCGTGTTAAAGCGACGCCAGTCAAGGTTCAGCCCGTGAATGGACACTTCCCCCTGCGGTGCCGGCGACTCAATCTGCGACCAGTCGCTGTAGGTATGGCTCCAGAAAGTGCTCCACCAGGCGTGATTGAGATTATCCAGCGTTTGATAACGCGCTTTCAGCCAGTCGCGGAACCGCGCCTGACAGCGTTCACAATGGCAATCTCCGCCATATTCATTGGAAATATGCCAGCCGAGAACCGCCGGATGCTGTGCGTAGCGTTCCGCGAGCAGGCTGTTGATTTTAAAAATCTTCTCCCGATAAACCGGTGACGTCATACAGTGGTTATGCCGTCCGCCGTGCAGCGCCGGTACCCGGTCGCGCCCCACTCGCAGCACCTGCGGATAGGCCTGCGACATCCAGGCCGGGCGCGCGCCGCTTGGCGTAGCCAGAAATACGTGAATACCGGCGGCGTACAGCTTATCCAGAATGCTGTCCAGCCAGCCAAATTCAAATACGCCTTCCTGAGGTTCAAGTTTGGCCCAGCTGAAAATCCCCACCGACATGACATTGCATTTAGCCTGCTGCATCATGGCAATATCTTGATCGATAATACCGGGATAATTTTCCCACTGTTCCGGGTTATAGTCAGCGCCATGCAATAGCGCATTGACCTTCGGACTCAAAGGCGCAAATTTATTCATAATAAACATCCTGAAGTGTAAAACTTAACGATTAATTAAAGACTTTTGCTGAAGGTAATACTTTTCCCTGGCAATCAAACAGCGCCTGATTTTCCCGGGCATTACCCTGCTTCCATTCATCGTGGATATATTTCATTCCCGCCGATGTAGCCCAGGTATTTCCCGGCACGGCGATCCAGGTCGGTTCCCAATAAAAAATACCTTTCCCGCGCTGGTCGGGAACATCGGCAACGGCCTGCATTAAATCGTGGATATAATTATATTGTCCCTGTACCGTGGCCGGATAACCGCCCTCTTTTTCTTCTTTGGCCTGGAAACTGTTTTCCGCGTTATCGCAATTTTCCAGGGTATAGGCATAGGCGGCTTCCACGACGATCACATCTTTGTTATAGCGCCTGCTGATATCATCCATATTCGCTTTCAGCGCACTAATCGGGCCGTTCCAGTAGGTGTACATCGACAGACCGATGATGTCGTACGGTACGTTGCGCTTACTGATTTCATCAAACCACCAGCGGAAGGTATCGTTCTTAGTGCCTTCAGCCAGATGAAGCATGATTTTCACCTGCTCGCCATTCTGCAGATTCTCTTTCAGGCCGTCGATTGCCGCATTCAGCAGGCCAGCCAGACGGTCAAATTCACCGCCGCCCTGCCCCCAGCTTTTGCCTTCCGGCCACAGCATGCCGCCATTTATCTCATTGCCAATCTGCACCATATCCGGCAGAACGCCTTCCTGTTTAAAGCGGGCGATGGTGTCACGGGTGTAGTCGTGAATGGTCGTTTTCAGCTGCGGATAATCCATTTTTTCCCAGGCTTTCGGTTTGAATTGTTTACCCGGGTCGGTCCAGAAATCGCTGTAGTGGAAATCCAGCAGCAGCTTCATACCCTGCGCTTTTGCCCGCTTTGCCAGCGCCAGCGTCGCCGCCAGATCGTTATCACCGCCGCCGTAGCCCTGACCCTGCGCATCTTTCGGGTCAACCCACAGGCGCAGGCGGACATAGTTCACGCCATCGGCCTTCAAAATGGCGATCGGATCCTGCTGCTGGTTGTTGTGGTTATAAAACTTTGCTCCGTGCTTTTCCGCATCCAGCAGCGTAGAGATATCAGCGCCTTTAATAAAATCCGCAGGCAGCGCGCGAAATGCGCGCGTTTGCAGCGCCTCGGCGGCCAGTGCAGCGGGGGAAAAACTGCATACCAGACAAACAGCAAGCAACGCGGGTGTTAATCTTTTCATGGGGTTATCCTTTTGTACTGCCAGAGGTCAGGCCGGAAACAAAGTATTTTTGTAATGCCAGGTAGAGAATCGCGACCGGAACGGCAATCAGCACCGCTCCTGCTGCGTAAGTGGTGTAGCTGGCGCCCATTTTTTGCGCCACCAGGTTGTACAGGCCAATCGGCAGCGTGTATTTGTCCGGCGTACGCAGGATGGTGCTCGACAAAATAAAATCGCCCAGCGGACCGGTGAATGAAAACAGCGCCACCACCGCGAGAATCGGTTTTGACAGCGGCATAATGATCTCAAAGAAAATACGGAAGCTGCTGGCACCATCCATTCTTGCCGACTCATCCAGATCTTTCGGGATCGCGTCGAGATAGCCCTTCATCAGCCAGGTATTCATCGGGATCATGCCGCCAACGTAGATCAGCACCAGCGCCAGATGGCTGTTGATCAGTCCCAGCAACTGCGAGAGCACGAAGATCGCAATCAGCGCAGAAAACTGCGGGATCATCTGCAGCAGCAGGAACAACATCAGTCCATTCTGCCGCCCTTTAAAACGAAAGCGGGAAAAGGCGTAGGCGGTAAAACTGACGCTGATTAAGGTCAGCACCATGGTCATGAAGCTGATTTTCATCGAGTTCCAGTACCAGGTGAGGTAGTTCACATTGCCGTTGAACAGGTCGGCATAGTGCTGGAATGACAGGTTCTCCGGAATAATCGAGGTGCTGAGCAGGCTGTTTCCGGCATTCAGCGACGCGCCGACGGTCCAGACCAGCGGATAGATAATCACCACCGAGACCAGGATAACAATCAGCCAGGTGAGTGACAGGCGAATCCACTTTTCGCGTTTAATACTGGGTGATTTAGCCATGTTGCTTCCCTTACGCCATGTCATCGTTTTTGAAGGATTTTGTGGCGCGGAACTGCCACAGTGCCAGGCCGACGACAAATATCGACAGCAGGATAGTAATGGTCGCCGCAATGGCATATTGCGAAGACGACATCGTCAGTTTGTAGATCCACGACACCAGAATGTCCGTCCCGCCGGCGTTCGAACCGGCGACCGCTGGACCGCCGTTGTTGAACAGGTAAATGATGTTGAAGTTGTTAAAGTTGAAGGTGTACTGGGTGATAATGATCGGCGCGATCGAGTACAGCACCAGCGGTAACGTAATGGTCCGCAGGCGGGTAAAGGCGCTGGCGCCGTCCATGGTCGCAGCTTCATAAAGATCGTCAGGAATCGCCTGCAGCACGCCGGTGGTCATGGCAAAGACAAACGGAAAACCCAGCCAGGTTTGCATCATGATCAGCGCGGTCTTCGTCCAGAACGGATCGGTCAGCCACGCCTTCGGGCCAATGCCAAAGAACGACAGAATCGCGTTGTTGATCACCCCAAACGAGTCGTTAAACATCCCCGCAAACACCAGGATCGTGACAAACCCCGGAACCGCCCACGGCAGGATAAAAATAGTGCGAATCATCGGTTTAAAGCGCAGATCTTTCTGGTTCACGAGGATTGCCAGCAGCACACCGACGGTGCATTGCAGAGTCGTTGCCAGCAGCGTCCACACCACCGTCCACTGCAGCACGTCAAAGAAGGTCGAGCGCCAGATAGAGAGCGTGAAAATATTGATAAAGTTTTTAAAACCCACCCAATCCACCAGCTTCGCCGGCGGCGTGTGGTAGAGGTTGTAGTTAGTGAACGCGATGGCAAAGCCAAAAAGAATCGGGAAGATGACAACGAACACCAGCAAAATAAAGCCGGGGCTGATCATCAGATAGGGAAACCCCTGGTTCAACAGCATCTGATACTGTTTGCGCACGCTGTTCAGCGCCACGCCTTCATCGCGCTTTCTGCCGTTAACCCAGGCGTCGCGCAACGAAAGAGAGTAAATGAGCAGGCCAAAAGCGACGATCAGCACGCTGATGATCCCTTCCGCCAACAGGAAAATGGAGTTATCCCTCGGGACTTCCTCGCCCAGGGTGTAGAGCCCCCACAGGCCTTCCTGCAGGAAGTCATAAAAAACCCCCATGAAACTGCTCAACAGGACCAGGAAGACAAGCCCCTTCAGCCACTGGCGATGATAAAACTGGCCAAAACCCGGCACGACAGCCAGCAGCAGGCCGCACCACGCATGACGTCCTGCGCCGCGCGACTCGGCAATATTTTCGCTGGGATTGATAATCACACACCACTCCTTCTGAAAACGGGAGGTCCTCCTCCCGCTTCTTTACATCTATGCCCTGATAATCCGGGTAACAGGTCAGCGGCCAACGCGCCTGTCACCTTAAAATGACGGACATCACGATTACTGGTTGCTGGCCTGCATAGCCTCGATCTGCATCTTGATCTGTTTCTCGGCATTATCGAGCGCCGCCTGCGGCGGCTGTTTGCCGGTCAGGCTGAGCTCCAGCGCCGCGTTCGCCGGCCCCCACACTTCGCCCATTTCCGGGATACCCGGCATCGCCGTGGCGCGAGCAGATTGCACCGCCACCGCGCTGGCTTTCTCGTCATTCTTGATAAGCGGATCGTCAATCATTGCTTTCAGCGCCGGGATCTCGCCGGTTGCCACATAGCGCGCCTTCACGTACTGAGGCTGGTTGATAAACTCAATAAACTGCTGCGCCAGCGCTTTGTCTTTGCTCCAGGTCGACACCACGTACCCTTTTACGCCAAGGAACGAGCTCATCGGTTTGCCGTCTGGCAGCATCGGCAGCGGCGCAACGCCGTAGTTAATCCCCGCCGCTTCGTACGGCTGGAACGCCCATGGACCGTTGATCACCGCCGCCGCTTTCTTCTCCGTGAATAACGAGTCGATAGCATTCAGCCCGTTATCTCCGAGGATCCCCGCCGGGAAGACCTTGTCGCTATAGAATTTTTTCAGGAAGGTAACGGCTTCGACCGCGCCGGGTTTATTCAAACCGACGTCCTGCGGATTAAAACCGCCCTTCTCGTTTTTGCCGAAGATATAGCCGCCCATCGGGCCAATCGCCCCCCAGCTGTAATAGATCTGATCGAACTTGGCCAGCAGGCCATATTTGTTCTGCGCCCGCTGCGCTTTCGAATAGTCAAACCACGCCTGCAGGCTATCCAGCGGTTTGTCGATCAGCTCTTTGTTGTAAATCAGCACCAGGGTTTCCACCGCTTTCGGCACGCCATACAGCACGTTATCCAGCCGGAAGGCATTAATTGACGCCGGGGTGAATACCTCCTGCTTCGCCTGATCCAGCGTCAGCGGCGACAGCAGCCCCTGCACAACCGCCCCCCCGAGCTGGTCATTCGGGATCACCAGCACATCCGGGCCAATCCCGGCCGGACCATCAAGGCGCAGCTTTTCCAGCTGCTGTGCATAAGGCATCTCCTGCACGTTGACCTTAACGTCGTACTGTTTTTCAAAATCGCCGATCGCGGCTTTAATCCCGTCGGATTTCTTGATGTCTTCCCAGACGTTCAGCTGACCGGCGGCGTGCGCCTGCAGGCTGACAAGCTGCCCGGCAGCCAGAGTCGTGAGGATAAGTGCAGCAAGGATGTTCTTTTTCATTATCAACCTCATGTGAAGGTATAACAATTTATTGGTTTTTATTTGATGAATTCATTTATCGCTGTGTTTGAATCAACTGATAAATGGCGACTTACAACGCTAAATCCAGATTTTCCTGATTTGTTATACGCTACGCTTTGAAGGCGTATAAAACTACACCAGACTACCAGTTGTGTGATCGTGATTGCAGAAATGAAACATCGATGTAGGGCTCAAAAATACTGGAAGTTATAGTCATCCCATGATTTCAGCGCTGTTGAGCATTGTTCAGCCTGGTTGTTACACGTAATACAAAAAACCACTGCAACCCTAATCCCAACGGCAAATAACGATTACTAACCCCGGGGAATGTTGATGTCCAATATACGACTGAGGAATGTCACCAAACGGTTTGGTACTACCGTGACGCTGCACCAGGTCAATCTTGATATCGAAGACGGTGAATTTGCGGTCTTTGTCGGGCCATCCGGCTGCGGGAAATCGACCCTGCTGCGGATGATCGCCGGACTTGAGGAGGTCAGCGATGGCGAGGTGCTGATCGGTGATGAGGTGATGAATGATGTGGTGCCCGCCCACCGCGGGGTGGCCATGGTTTTCCAGTCCTATGCGCTCTATCCGCACATGACGGTGGCGGAAAATATGGGCTATGGCCTGAAAGTCAATAAAGTGCCAAAGGACGAGATTCGTCGTCAGGTCGAAATGGTGGCTAAAACGCTACAGCTGACCCATCTGCTGGACCGCAAACCGAAACAGCTCTCCGGCGGCCAGCGCCAGCGTGTGGCAATCGGCCGCGCCATCGTACGTAACCCGCGGGTGTTTATGTTTGATGAACCGCTCTCGAACCTGGATGCGGAGCTGCGCGTCGAGATGCGTCTGCACATCGCCAAACTGCACCATGAGCTAAAAACCACGATGGTGTATGTCACCCACGATCAGGTGGAAGCGATGACCCTGGCCGATAAAATCGTGGTGATGAACTACGGGAAAGTCGAGCAGATGGGGTCGCCGATGGCGCTGTACTACAACCCGGTCAACCGGTTCGTCGCCGGTTTTATCGGCTCACCGAAAATGAACTTCCTGCCCGCCACGGTCAGCGCCTGGCAGCCGGGGCAGCTCACCGTACAGATGGCGCAGCATCATAGCCTGACGCTGAATATCACCACCTCGCCGCTGCAACCCGGTGATGCGGTGACGCTGGGGATTCGCCCGGAACACCTGTCGACCGACGTTCGCAGCGGCACGGTCGTGGAGTTTCAATGTGAAGTGGTTGAACGCCTGGGGAACAACACCTACCTGTTCGGCCAGTGCTATGGACATGACAACGTAAAAATTCTGCTGCCCGGCGATGTTCACTTCCGCCCGTGGCAGAAAATCGACGTCGCCTTCGACGACCGCTTCTGTATGGTTTTCGATGAAAACGATCTGCGGATCAGCGCCGATATTACTGCGCCGGATGCTCATTAAAAAACATCTGGCTGTCATGATTACGCGGTAAACTGAACCCGGATGCTGATAACGCAAGCTATCGGCATCCAGCTCCAGCCCTCGTTTTAATTCGCACCGCTCATTGCCTCGACCGCTGCGGATCATCCACTGTTAGCCCGATATCCGCGCCATGTCGTGATTCGGGCATTTTTTAAATCCAATAATAATTGTCGCTCGTCTGCGACCTTTCTCCGCTATCGGATATACTCATCAAAACCCCAATAACATAAGGACATGCGCATGACGACCAGGAATCTGGTGAGTCTGGTGACCGGGGTATTGATACTCGCCGTTATTGTACCGATTGCCTTAAGCATCTGGCTGGCGACCAGCCAGGCAACAATACTGTTTTATTCCGAACTGGATAACTACTCTTCCCGCGTGCTGATGCGCATTCAGCAGGTGGCGAGCCAGGCAAGAGAAGCGCTGCAGGAAGCCGATGCCCACAGCGCTGCCGCCTGCAGCCCACAGCATCTGCTCGCGATGCGCCGAATCGCCTATACCCATCGCTATGTGCAGGAGGTACTGTGGCTCAAAGGTTCGGTACCGCAATGTTCTTCTCTTGAAGATCGCAGTACCCCGGTCTCCTTTCCAGCCCCCGACCACCTCACCACCGACGGCTATCGGGCCTGGCTCACTACGGTCAACGATCTCGGTCTGAAGCACAAAATGACGGCGTTAGGCAGTCAGAATCATGTCGTGATGATCGATCCCGCCTCATTTATCGATATCATCTCGCCCGGCCATGAAAATATTCACGCCATTCTGTTTGGCATGAAAGAAAAGCAGGTCATTACCAGCAGCGAACCTCTCGACCCGGTGGTCTGGGAGCAAATCAAGCACCTGGATGGCCAGACGCTCACCGTCGATAACACGGTTTATCGCCTCCATCGTATTCCTGAACTGGGGCTGGCTATCGCCACCTGGTCATCCACGCTACCGCTGCAGGAAAAATTCCGCCATCAGCTGGTGCTGTGGCTTCCCCTCGGCCTGTTTATCAGTCTGCTGACCTCATTTTTGCTACTGCGACTGCGCCGCACCTTACGCTCGCCGCGCTATGGGATGCTGGATGCGCTGCACTCCGACGCGATTCGGGTCCATTACCAGCCCATCGTCTCGCTGAAAGATGGCAAAATCGTCGGCGCCGAGGCCCTGGCGCGCTGGCAGCAGCCCGACGGCAGCTTTTTATCGCCGGATATTTTTATTCCGCTTGCCGAAGAGACCGGGCTCATTACCCATTTAACCGAAGATATTGTGCGGAAAATTTTCGCCGAACTCGGCCGGTGGCTGCACATGCATCCGGAACTCCACATTTCGATTAATCTGTCGGTCGACGATCTGCGCTCGCCTACCCTGCCAGCCCTTCTGGCCGATCTGTTGCGGCAGTGGGAGATCGCGCCGGCGCAAATTACGCTTGAGCTGACGGAGCGCGGTTTCGTCGATCCCGAGACCACTCTGCCGGTGATCGCCCGCTATCGTCAGGTGGGGCACAGTATTTCAATCGATGATTTCGGGACCGGCTATTCCAGCCTCAGCTACCTGCAAAAACTGGATGTCGATATCCTGAAAATTGACAAATCCTTCGTCGATACCCTCGAATATAAGCCGCTGACGCCGCATATCATCAAAATGGCAAAAGCGCTCCATCTGGCCACCATTGCCGAAGGCGTCGAAACAGCAGAACAGCGCGACTGGCTGTGTCAGCACGATGTGCTCTACGCCCAGGGCTGGCTATACAGCCCGGCCTTGCCGAAAGAGCAGTTTATTCTGTGGGCGGAAAATAACCTTAAAGCGCATTGCGCTACGCTTAAGGTAAATCCATGAAGGGAGACGTCCCAGATGCAAAAATATCCCTGGCCTTTACACGATGTGCGCCACTGGCTGGAACCCGGCGCCGTCGTCTTAATCAGCAGCCGCTGGCAGGATCGAAATAATATCATGACCCTTGGCTGGTATACGGTGCTGGAGTTTTCCCCCTCGCTGGTAGGTTGCATGATTTCCGCCGGCAATATCAGTTTCGACATGATTCGCCGCAGCGGGGAGTGCGTTATCAACCTGCCAGATGCCGCAATGGCGGAGACGGTCGCCAGAATCGGGAACTGTGACGGTGACGCGGTGGACAAGTTTGCCGCCTTCCGGCTCACCGCGGAAGCCAGTGAACAGGTCTCCGCGCCGTCCATTGCCGAATGCCACGCCAGCTTTGAATGCCGGATCTTCGACGATGCGCTGGTGGACAGCTATAACTTCTTTATTTTTGAAGTGGTGGCGGCACGCGTAAAACCGCAGCCCAGGTGGCCGCAGACCCTGCACTATAGCGGCGGCGGTCTGTTTCGTATCGACGGCGAGGTGCGCGATTATCGCCATCTGTTTACCAAAGTATCCTGACCCCGCCCCTGCCGTCCCCTTGCACAGGAAAGGGACGGCGGGACAGATTATTCATCCAGTAATGGCAGGAAGCCGCCGAAAATCATTCGTTTACCATCAAACGGCATGCTATCGCCGAATGCTTTCATCCTTGGGTCGGCCATCATGGTGGCATTCGCCGCGTCGCGCACCTCTTTTGACGGATATTCTATCCAGCTGAACACGACCTCTTCGTCGCTCTCGGCTTTCACCGCCATGCGAAAATCGGTGAGCTTACCGTCCGGCACATCGTCCGCCCAGCACTCCACCACCCGTAGCGCACCAAACTCTTTAAACAGCGGCGCGGCCTTTGCTGCCAGCTCGCGATAGGCCTCCTTATTTTTCGCGGGCACGGCAACGACAAAACCATCAACGTACTTCATGAGTATGATCTCCGAAGTGAACAGCGCGACCGGCGAACCCGGCCGCATCTGTAAGGCTAAGTTTAGCCCTCATCCCTGGTCACGGGATAAAATCAGGAGACGACCTCACCGGTAGCGTTGACCGCTTTGCGCACCGTCGGCTGGCGAAACCAGGGTAAACACAGCTGGATGAGCGGCCCAATCGTCAGCGCATAAAGCACGGTGCCGACGCCAACGGTACCGCCCAGCGCCCAGCCGATCGCCAGGACCGATAGCTCAATGACGGTGCGGATCCCCCGCAAAGACCATCCGGTACGGGCATGCAAACCGGTCATCAGCCCGTCACGCGGTCCGGGGCCAAAACCGGCGCCAATATACATCCCCGTGGCCAGAGCATTCAGCACGATAGCGCCGATCAGCATCAGACCGCGCAACACCAGCGACTCCATCGGCGGCAGAACGGCCAGCGTGGCGTTTGCCGCCAGCCCCAGCACGATCACATTGCTGACCGTTCCCAGACCCGGCATTTGACGCAGCGGGATCCACAACAGCAGTACCGCAGCCCCGGTCAGAATAATCACCGTGCCAAAATCGAGGCCAAACTGCTTACCCACGCCAAGATGAAAAACATCCCACGGATCGGCACCCAGATTGGCATGAACAAACAACGCGGTCGACACGCCGTACAGAACAAGACCGATATAGAGCTGCACTAATCGACGTAACATTTTTTATTTTACCTCTGGATGATTGCGGACCTCGCCATCATCAGCAAAAATGGATTGATAATTAATGGCCAGTTTTTTAAAAGTGGATCGCTATGGTTTCTCGTCGCTTCGGTACGCAATCGCTGGTACGCCTGCTGGGCCACTGGCAAGAGTCTTCGACCCGAACGCCGCTCTGGCGCCAGCTGGCGGACGCCCTGCGTCTGCTGATTCTCGATGGTCGCCTGACGCTGGAGACGCGCCTCCCGGGCGAACGGGAGCTGGCCGCGGCCCTGAACGTCAGCCGCACCACCATCGCCAGCGCGCTCGGCCAGCTGCGTGAAGAGGGATATCTTTACAGTCGTCAGGGAAGCGGTTCGCGTATCGCGCTGCCGGAACGAGCGGACACGGTGACAAAAGTGGACTTCCGTCCCTCATCGGTCAATCTGGCCACCGCCGCTCTGAGCGCCGGACCTGAGATTCACCAGGCCTATCATCAGGCCCTGACAATGCTGCCGCAGCATCTGTCCAATACCGGTTACGATCAGCACGGTCTGCCGGTATTGCGGGAGGCGATAGCCCGCCGCTACTGCGAACGAGGTCTTCCAACCCGCAGCGAGGAAGTGATGATTGTGAACGGCGCACTGAGCGCATTTTCGCTGGTGCTTCGCCTGCTAACCGGACCAGGCGACCGGGTGGTGATTGATGCGCCATCCTATCCCATGGCGATCAGCGCCATTCAGGGCGCCTCCTGCCGGCCGGTCGGCGTCGCCCTGCCGCAGCACGGCTGGGACTGCGACGGACTGGCGGCAACCATTGCGCAAACCGCGCCGCGGCTGGCATGGCTGATGCCTGATTTTCATAACCCGACCGGTCGCTGTATGGATAGCGCCACCCGTCAGCGGGTGGCCGATATGGCGGCACAAACGCGTACGACGCTGGTGGTCGATGAGACAATGGTGGACTTATGGTACAACGCTCCGCCGCCGCCGCCGCTGGCGACCTTCAATCCCGAGGCGCCGGTGATCACGATTGGCTCGGCCGGAAAAAGTTTCTGGGGGGGATTGCGTATCGGCTGGATCCGCGCCTCCTCACGTACCATTGCCTCGTTAGTTCAGGCCCGGGATTCACTCGACCTGGGCACCCCGCTGCTTGAACAGCTGGCCTGCAGCTGGCTGCTCGAAAACGATCGCACCTGGTTCCCGGCGCGTCGAGCAATGTTGGCCGCGCGCCGCGATATGTGTGGCGCGCTCATGACGGAATACTTTCCCCGCTGGCGCTTCACATCGCCTGAAGGCGGACTGTCGTTTTGGGTAGAATTACCGGGCATGCTGGCGACGATCTTCTCAGCAAGAGCGGAGAGTCTTGGGATTCATATTGGTACCGGGACACGCTTCGGTCTGGCTGGCGCCTTTGACCGCTACTTGCGTTTACCTTTCACCCTCGACGATGAGGAGTTGCGCAATGCGTTTACAACCCTGCAGCCAGTGTGGGCGGGTCTGACGCAACAGAGTGAAAATACGCGAATGCGTAAAATAATATAATAAAATATCGACGGGCTGGGTTCAGCCCGTCAAAAGTCATCATCCATGACGCATATGAGATGTTTTTTATAAATTGCACTTCATGATGTCATTGCTATATGTCAGCCCGATGACATCAATGAATAAATTTCATTAATGCTGGCGTGGGATAGGAAAGCTTTTTAACGAGATAATAAAACCATCTTCATCTTTTTTTATTTTCGCCCCGGTATCACACCAGTCGGAGGCAATGCGAAAGAACTCATCACTACCGATATTCCAGTTGAGGCGAACATGCTTAACATATCCTGAACGTAACAAGTCGCAGGCTTCGCTATAGTTGCTGGCTGTAGAGAGTTGTTGTTTCATTTTTTCTTCTTCAGAATTTTTCTTAATGCTTTGATTTCTTTAGGGGTTAATGGAGAAGCTTCCTCTTCGGTATGCTGGCTATCGATATCCTCTTCCGAAACCCCCGCCTCACCTGCTGAATCTGCTATTTGAAATGCCAGCAGCAGCAGTTTCTCCGTTGCAGTACCCAGATTCTCGTTATTTACTTCCGCATAATGACGCAGCTTTTCTTTTAACTCCGCATCAATTTTTACGTTCAAAACTACTGTAGTCATCGTCATGCTTCCCGTGCAATAAATTTATCATAATTAATACACGAAGTTAACAAACTGATCCAGACATATATTTTCAGCTGCCGATCGGGTAATAAATTCCCAGAGATAATCTGCCAGTTATTTGTGACATGAAAATGACATTAATATTTCATTATTATTTCAAATTTATGACATATGTTTTTAAAGCATAAACCGAGGGGGTTTTTAGAGGCGGTACTGGCAGGCACGATGATCCGCAAACTTTCCGCTACTTCTCGTGCTGGCACGATTCGGGAGCACAATAATCAGGGAAAAACAGTCCAACATGCAGAGTGCGAAAGCGGGTCTTTTTGCTGTACGCTGGAGCATGGGAAAAACAAGGAAAGAGACAGGGATCCCCAGAATTGGGTGGGGGCCCTGCCAGCTACATCCCGGCACACACGTCGTCTGCTCTGGCTGCTTCCTTCCGGATCTGACCTGGTAAACAGAGTAGCGTTGCGGGAGAACCAACAGAGCCCCCATTGAGAGCGTCGTTATCCAACGCGCAGCCGCATTATCCCTACTGGACCAACGAATTGCAAGCTCACCCCAACCGGATGCTGGTTTATTGTGCAGCGACGGGCGAAAAGCTTGTCTAACCCTGGCGAGACCGGCAACGCGACGTTGCCCCGGCTGAGATGCTCTATTCCACGGTCGGCGTCCTGCGGCGTAGTGATTTGCGCAGACGGCCCTTCGAAGCCCGCGGCCGCCTCGTCTGCCCGATTCTCTCACAGCAGCGCGCTTCTCTGCGGGCCACGCTGATTATCAATCCTCGTTCCCGGTACCTGAAATTTTTCGAAAGCTTGATAGCCATCGGTTCGCACGGCAACGTGCACGGGATGTCGATTTCTGGCCTCGCGCTCGATTTCACTATCGTCAGCCCCGTACAGCCCCACGCTGTACAGCCACTCAGTCAGCGCTTATTCTGAGCCTTTCCCGGTTTACAGGACGCACGATGGATTCTCACGACACTTTTCCCCGGCGGGTCTGGCAAATTGTGGCCTCAATTCCGGAAGGTTACGTCGCCACCTATGGCGATATCGCACGGCTGGCGGGTTCACCCCGTGCGGCGCGCCAGGTTGGCGGGGTCCTCAAGCGCCTGCCTGAAGGCTCCACGCTTCCCTGGCACCGGGTGGTCAACCGCCACGGCGACATTTCCCTTACTGGCCCGGATCTGCAGCGCCAGCGCCAGGCGCTGCTGGCTGAAGGTGTCCAGGTGTCCGGCAGCGGCCATATCGATCTGCAGCACTATCGCTGGATTTACTGAAGGTAAAAAAATGCCCCTCGGCAGGGGCATAGATGGCTTACTGCGCGGCAGGAGCATCGCTGCTGGCGACCGGTACGGCCGTCTGCTGTACCGGCACCAGAATCAGGTCGGCCCGGTTCCCTCCCCCATTCACCACCGTCTGCACGGTATCGGTGATAAACATCATCTGACCGTTAACCGTAATGGCTGAGCTCAGCAAAATGCGGGCATTCGGTTTAATATCCGCCGGGTTGTAAGGCAGGACAAAGTTATACGGCGGCTGCTGACCTTCGGTACGAACCGTTTTCTGCGCCAGGACATGCGCCGGCGCATCGGCCAGTGACGCATCCGATAAGGTGACAGTCAGTACCGCATCCGGCGGTAGGGCGACTCTCTGCCGGATCGAGATAGTCCCTGATACATTAGGCTGCTGCTGCGAAGAAGTCAGTGACGCAATGCCATATGGATCGGGGGCAGCCGCGTTATTGGCCGTCGTGGCGCCGTGATTATTCGCGCAGGCGGTCAACGCGGTTGCAACGGCTAAAGCACTTAACATATAGGCAAATTTCATTATGTTCTCCTTTTCATCCCTTTACTTGCAGGAGTATGTCCTGCCGACTGGCGAGCAGTAACATTGGCATCGTGGATAAGTGTGGCACAGATCTCAGTTCTCTTCCTGCAAATGGCCCTTTATTCAGATTATTACACCCATCGGACCACTTGCGATTCCAGGTTATACTTGGCCTCAATACGCGCTGCGCAAGGCAGTTATCATTGATTGAGGGTAAATATGAGTCAGGCACTAACCAATCTGCTGGCATTATTGAATCTGGAAAAAATTGAAGAAGGGTTATTCCGCGGGCAGAGTGAAGATCTGGGTTTACGTCAGGTTTTTGGCGGCCAGGTCGTCGGTCAGGCGCTGTACGCGGCGAAAGAAACCGTGCCTGCCGAGCGTCTGATCCATTCATTCCACAGCTATTTCCTGCGCCCTGGCGATAGCCAGAAACCGATTATTTATGACGTCGAAGTGCTGCGCGATGGTAACAGCTTCAGCGCCCGTCGGGTCGCGGCCATTCAAAACGGGAAACCCATTTTTTATATGACCGCCTCTTTCCAGGCGCCAGAACCCGGCTATGAGCACCAGAAATCGATGCCGGCCGCCCCTGCGCCGGATGGTCTGCCTTCCGAAACCGACATCGCGCGCAAGCTGGCACACCTGCTGCCGCCGCAGGCCAGAGATAAGTTCCTCAGCGACAAACCGCTGGAAATCCGCCCGGTTGAGTTTCACAACCCGCTGAAGGGCCACGTTGCGGAGCCAACCCGTCAGGTGTGGATCCGCGCTAACGGCGCGGTGCCGGAGGATATTCGTATCCATCAATATCTGCTGGGCTACGCTTCCGATTTCAATTTCCTGCCGGTGGCGCTCCAGCCGCACGGCGTCGGGTTCCTGGAGCCGGGGATGCAGGTAGCGACGATCGACCACTCAATGTGGTTCCATCGCCCGTTCAACATTAACGACTGGCTGCTGTACAGCGTTGAGAGCACTTCTGCGTCCAGCGCCCGGGGCTTCGTTCGCGGTGAGTTTTATACTCAGGATGGCACGCTTGTGGCATCAACGGTGCAGGAAGGGGTCATGCGTAACCGTAACGCGTAAGATGTCATGGGCGAGGGATAACGCCTGATGCTATCCCTCATGACGAAAAAAAGCCTCCCGACGGGAGGCTTTGCTGCTACTGGAGATGACTCAATTTATCAGGCGTTGTAGGCGTTTTCGCCGTGGCTGTTGACATCCAGACCTTCGCGTTCCTGCTCTTCCGGAACACGCAGACCTACGGTCATATCCGCCACTTTATAACCGATGAAGGCCACAATGCCGGACCAGACGATAGTGATGCCGATACTTTCCAGCTGTACCAGCAGCTGATGGCCCATGGTAACGCCTTCCGCATAGCCGACGCCGCCCAGAGAGGTTGCGGCAAAGATACCGGTCAGGATACAGCCCACGATACCGCAGACACCGTGTACGCCGAACACATCGCACGGGTCATCAACACGCAACCAGCGTTTCAGAACCGTTACCCCCCACAGACCCGCCAGGCCGGAGGCGAGACCCACAATCAGTGAGCCGCCTACACCGATGTAACCACATGCCGGGGTAACGCCAACCAGACCAGCAATCGCCCCGGAACAGGCACCTAACAGAGAAGGTTTACCGCGGGTCGCCCATTCGCCGAAGGTCCAGGCCAGAATAGCCGCAGCGGTCGCCACAACGGTGTTGACGAAAGCCAGCGCGGCAATTTCGTTCGCCGCACTCGCGGAACCGGCGTTAAAGCCAAACCAGCCAACATACAGGATTGCCGTCCCGGTGAAGACCATCGGCAGGTTATGCGGTTTGAACGCTTCTTTGCCAAAGCCAACGCGTTTGCCCATCATATAGGCGCCCACCAGACCGGCAACGGCGGCGTTGATATGCACTACGGTACCACCGGCGAAATCCAGCGCGCCGTGCGTCGCCAGCAGACCACCGCCCCATACCATGTGTGCAATCGGCACATAGGAGAGCGTCATCCAGACGACGACGAAAATCAGCACCGCGGAGAAGCGAATACGTTCAGCCAGCGCGCCCACGATCAGGCCAACGGTGATGCAGGCGAAGGAGCCCTGGAAAGCGACGTGGATGTACTGATAGAAGGTCCCCATCAGCGCTTTCAGCTCAATGTTTTTCAATAATACCCAGTCGAAGCTGCCGAAGAAGCTGCCGCCGGTACCAAACGCCAGGGTGTAGCCATAAACCACCCACAGCACGCATACCAGCCCAAAGGTGACGATGACCTGGGTCAGCATAGAGAGCACGTTTTTACCGCGAATCAGGCCACCATAGAACAGCGCAATGCCCGGAATGGTCATAAACAGCACCAGCGCGGTGCAAATCATCATAAAGGCGTTGTCGGCTTTATCTGCCACCGCCGGTGCGGCCATCGCCAGCCCCGGAAGCAGTGCCAGCGAACCCAGACCCGTTTTCATTGTTGCTATTTTCATTTTCTCGATCCCCATCACTGTGTGGTCTGGACGTTACAGTGCCGCTTCGTCGGCTTCGCCGGTGCGGATGCGAATAACGCGTTGCAACTCGGCGACGAAAATTTTGCCATCGCCAATTTTTCCGGTGTAGGCCGCTTTACTAATCACATCAACGACCTCATCAAGCTGATCGTCGGCAATCGCGACATCAATCTTCACCTTTGGCAAAAAATTGACGCTGTATTCGGCACCACGGTACAGCTCGGCGTGGCCTTTCTGACGGCCAAACCCTTTTACCTCAGTGACCGTCAGGCCCTGAATGCCGATGGAAGATAACGCTTCACGCACATCTTCCAGTTTGAATGGTTTGATTACCACGGTAACCAGCTTCATAAGTCCCCTCCGCTCTGAATTCGTAATGGCAGCAGCTAACACACAGGGAATAAAGCAAGGGCTATGCCAGAAATGAAAAAGGGCCGCATAGCGGCCCTTTTAACGAAGAAAACAGCACAACAGTGGCAGAAGGTAGCGGAAAAACGCCGACCACAGCCAAAAACGCACCATTTCAGTGCATCAGGCGTTGCATTTTTGCACCATGCTAAACCGCGCCAGCACAGGTGCTTGCTTATAGTGCATCAGGCGATCAGCGACTCTTCCTGCGCGCTGGCAGCCAGCTCTTCGCCGGCCAGCTGCAGCTGATACATTTGCCAGTAGCGCCCTTTTGCTGCCAGCAACTGCTGATGATTGCCACGCTCAACCGCCTGCCCACGGTGGAGCACCAGAATGGTGTCGGCCTCAACAATCGTCGACAGACGATGTGCAATCACCACCAGCGTGGTGTGCTGACGAACTTTAGCCAACGCTTGCTGAATCGCCTGTTCGGTGCCGGAATCGATATTCGCCGTCGCTTCATCGAGAATCAAAATCTGCGGGGTATCCACCAGCACCCGCGCCAGCGCCAGCAGCTGCTTCTGTCCCACCGACAGATTATTCCCCTGCTCGCCCAGCTGCGTATAAATCCCCTCGCTCATTCCGCGCGCCAGTTCTGCCAGCTGCACCGACTCCAGCGCCTCCCAGACCTGCGCCTCGCTGATATCGCGACCGAGCGTGACGTTGGCATAAAAGGTATCCGCCAGCACCACCGGATCCTGCTGCACCATGGCAACGCCCTGGCGCAACGCGCTGTGGCTCAGTGAAGCGAGCGGGCGACCGTCGATACGAATTTCCCCTTTGCTCAGCGGGTAGTAGCCCATCATCAGACTGGCCAGGGTGCTTTTACCGCTGCCGGTGTGCCCCACCAGCGCCACAAAACCACGGGACGGAATATCCAGGTTAATGTCCTGCAGCACCAGACGATCGCCACGATAAGCAAAAGAGAGATTCTCAATTGACACGGTGCCGCTGCGCAGCGGCGCACTGTCCTGGCCCCACGCCTGACGCGGGCGATCCATCAGTTCGAAGACGCGCTCGCCGGCGACGACCGCCTGCTGAAGCATCGACTGCTGGGTTGTTAGCTCGATCAGCGGCTCATTCAGGCGCCCCAGGTAGCTGATAAAGGCGTACAGCACCCCGACTTCAATTGTGCCGGCCGAGCTGAATCCAAACAGCATCAGCAGCCCGCAGAGCACCAGCGTTGAGAACAGGCTCAGCAGCGGACGCAGCAGGAAACCATCGAGGCGCAGCGTTTGCATCCGCGCCAGATAGTGCGCATAGCTGGCTTCGCGCATCCGCTCGCCAAAACGCGCCTGCTGGCGGAACTGCTGGATCACACCCATCCCGTTGATGACTTCATTAAAGCCGTCGTTGATATCGGCCAGCCAGGCCCGTACCCGACGCACGATCGGCGTGCTGTAGCGTTGATAAATCATCATCACGATCAACACCGCCGGGAAAATAGTCAGCGCCACCAGCGCCATGCGCCAGTCAAGGCTGAACATCGCCACCAGCATTGCGCCTATCAGCGCCGCGCTACGCAGCACCGTCGCCACCACCGTGACGTACAGATCGCGGATCACTTCCGTGTCGTTGGTGACGCGGGAGATCAGTTGCCCGACCGGCTGGGTATCAAATTCGCTCAGCGGCTGGCGCAGCGCGGCATCCATCACATCACTGCGCAGCTGCTGCACCACGCCAACGGCGGCGCGGTTAAACAGCAGCGACTGGTTATAGTGCAGGGTCGCCGCAAGGATCTGCAGGCCGAGGTAGGCCGCGGCAAGACCGCAGACCAGCTTCAGCGGCACCGAGTTCTTCGCCACCATATTATCGATAAAGTAGCTGATCAGCAGCGGACCACTGACCTCGGCGGCCGCGGCAATCCACATCATCACCACCGCGATAATCAGCGGTTTACGCCACGGGGAACCGTAGGCCAGCAGGCGTTTTAACGTCGGCCAGAGCTCGGAAAAACTACGCATCAGCGGCCTCCTCGTGATCCTGCGGCGCATCGTCCAGCGCCGCTTCCAGCTGTTGATAGCGATACATATCGCGATACCAGCCGGGCTGCGCCACCAGTCCATCGTGACGACCGCGCTGGACAATATGCCCGTGTTGCATCACCAGAATCTCGCTGGCCTCAGTCAGTGCCGACAGGCGATGGGCGCTGATAATAACCGTTCGCCCCTCCCCCCACTGCCGCAGATTATGCAATATCTGATGCTCGGTCCGGCCATCCACCGCCGACAGCGCATCGTCAAGAATCAGAATCTCGGCTTCCAGCAACAGCGCGCGGGCGATGGAAATGCGCTGTTTTTGCCCGCCGGACAGCATCACGCCGCGTTCGCCGACTTCCGTTTCATATCCCTGCGGCAGGCGCAGAATATCGTCGTGCACGCTGGCCAGCCGCGCAACATGCTCAATTTGCTCCGGCGTTGCATCGGGCCTGCCGAGCGCGATGTTGTTGGCGACGGTGTCGGAAAACAGAAACGGCGTCTGGTTCACTACCGCCAGCCGGGCGCGCCAGCTATCGAGTTGCAGCCGCGTCAGCGGAATATCATGGAAGCGAATATCCCCTTGCGTGACGTCAAAGTGGCGCTGAATCAGCGCCAGAATCGTGCTTTTCCCTGCGCCGGTTGGCCCGCAAATGCCCAGCATTTGCCCAGGCTGGAGCACGAAGTTGACCTTCTCCAGCGAGGCCTTATTCGCCTGCGGATAGATAAATTCGCGTACGGCGACGCTCAGCGCACCGCGCCCTTCCGGGGCCAGCTCATGACCATCGTTGACGGTCGGCGCCTCCTCGAGCATCGTGCGGATCCGACTGTAGGCCGCGCTGCCGCGTTCCACGATGTTAAACATCCATGCCAGCGCCAGCATCGGCCAAATCATCAAACCGAGATACATCACAAAGCTGGTTAGCTGGCCGAGGGTCATACTGCCCTGCAGCACCATCCAGCTCCCGCCGCCGATCGCCAGCAGGTTAGCCGTGCCAATCGCGATATAGATAGTCGGATCAAAGCGCGCATCAATCCGCGCCACGCGCATGTTTTTCCTGCCGGTATCCGCCGCATCGGCAGCAAACTGCGCCGATTGCCGGTCCTCCAGGCCAAAGGCCTTAATCATGCGGATGCTGGTCAGGCTCTCCTGAGTACGATCGTTGAGGCTGGAGAATGCCGCCTGCGCGACGCGGAAGCGTTCATGGAGCGCATCACCGTTACGCTTGATAACCAGGGCCATCACCGGCATCGGCAGCAGCGCCAGCAGGGTGAGCTGCCAGCTGATTTGCGTCGACATCACGATCAATACCGCACAGCCCATCACCATCGAGTCCACCAGCGTCAGCACCCCTTCCCCCGCAGCAAAAACCACCCGATCAACATCGTTGGTGGCGCGCGCGATCAGGTCGCCGGTGCGGTGGCGCAGATAAAAAGCCGGATGCTGACGGCTGAGCTGACGGTAAAAGTCCTCCCGTAGCTCCACGGCCAGCTGATAAGAGGCACCAAAAAGCAGCACGCGCCAGACGTAGCGCAGCAGATAGACCATCACCGCGATCAGGACCAACGCGCCGATCCACATCCACACCTTCTCCGCGGTGTAATGTTGTCTGGTGACGCCGTCAACCACGATTCCCACCACCTTTGGCGGAATCAGCTGTAAAACGGCGATAATGGCCAGCAGGGCAATAGCACCGAGATAACGGCGCCACTCCCGGCGGAAGTACCAGCTAAGTTGAGCAAATAATCGCAAGCAGTTAAATCCTGAGTGTATAAATCGTCGCGGCAAACGCCGTTAATCAATAGGTAAGGCAGTGGTGTATTTTATCTGTTCCATCGCGAAACTCGAAGTGACATCAGACAGCCCGGGGACGCTGTTCACCAACCGTTTATAAAAATCATCGTAGCGTTTCATATCCGCCACCTGCACCCGCAGCAGGTAATCATACTCTCCCGCCATACGCCAGAAGCCGAGGACTTCCGCCATCTGCGTGACTTCGCTGACGAAGCGGCAGTACCAGTCGCTGCTGTGATGCTGGGTCTTAATCAGTACAAATGCCGTCAGACCGAGCCCCAGCTTTTCGGCATCCAGCAGCGCCACGCGCCCGAGCAGGATCCCCTCATCTTCCAGCCGCTTCAGCCGTTTCCAGCAGGGCGTGGTGGTCAGATTAACGGCATCAGCCAGCGCCTGCAAAGAGAGGGTGCAGTCAGTTTGCAGTAAAGAAAGCAGCTTACGGTCAATTTTATCTAGCATGAGGCACCTCCGGAGAAAAATTTTCTCCCTTCATTGTAATTGAAAGGCTAAATAGCAACAATTTTTCCTCACACTTCCGTTAAGCTGGGCACAAAATGACAAACAGGAAATGACGATGAATAGCGCCTGGGTAAAACACGCAATCAGTGAAATCAACGCCGATTATCAGCGTTCCGCCGACACGCACCTTATTCGCCTCGCGCTGCCCGGGTTCCCGGGTATTCAGATCTACCTGAAAGATGAGAGCACCCATCCTACCGGCAGCCTGAAACACCGCCTGGCGCGCTCTCTGTTCCTTTACGGCCTGTGTAACGGCTGGATTAAGGAAGGGACGACGATTATCGAAGCCTCTTCCGGCTCGACGGCGGTTTCTGAAGCCTACTTTGCGCGTCTGCTCGGTCTGCCGTTTATCGCCGTCATGCCTTCCTGTACGGCAAAACGCAAAATTGAGCAGATTGAGTTTTATGGCGGACGCTGTCACTTTGTCGAGAGCGCGTGTGAAATCTATGCCGCCTCCGAAAGACTGGCTCGCGAACTGAACGGCCATTATATGGATCAGTTTACCTTCGCTGAACGGGCGACGGACTGGCGCGGCAATAACAATATTGCCGACAGCATCTTTCGGCAGATGACCCATGAACCGCATCCGCAGCCCTCATACATCGTGATGAGTGCGGGGACCGGCGGGACTTCGGCCACGATTGGCCGCTATATCCGCTGTCAGGGCTATGATACGCAGCTGCTGGTGGTTGATCCGCAAAACTCGGTGTTCCTCGACTACTGGCAGAGCCGCGATGCCGGCCTGCGCAGCCCGGTCGGAAGCAAAATCGAAGGTATCGGTCGTCCGCGCGTCGAGCCATCATTTATTCCTGATGTCGTCGATGAGATGCTGCGGGTCCCGGACGCGGCCAGCGTCGCCACCGCCCTGTGGCTGGAAACGCTGCTTGGTCGCAAAGTCGGCGCCTCCACCGGCACCAATATGTGGGGCGTGCTTGAGCTTGCCGTGCGTATGCGCGCTGAGGGCCGTACCGGTTCTATCGTCACTCTGCTGTGCGACAGCGGCGAACGCTATCTGGAAAGCTATTACAACCCGCAGTGGGTCGCGAGCCAGATCGGCGATATCACTCCGTGGCAGGCAAAAATCGCGGAGATGGTGAACACCCAATAAAAAAAGCCAGACACCAAGGGTGCCTGGCTTGCTGGAAGGGTCTGTTTATTCGGGGGAATAAGGAAGATCGGGATTATCCAGCCAATGAGTTAAAAAATGGGAGACCGCTTCATGGCGACAGTCTCCAATAACCGGTAAATGCGGCAGTTCAGCTTTGAGCTGCGGCATTGCGTTACCCATAATGACCCCGCGCCCCACGCTACCGAGCATTTCGCGGTCGTTCATGGCGTCGCCAAACGCCATACAATCCTGCATCGACAGGCCCAGATGCTGGCTGAGTACCGCCAGCGCAGCGCCTTTATTACAACCATTCGGCAGCACTTCCAGGCAGTCGAACGCTGAAAAACAAATATGCGCGCGATCCCCGAGTGCTTCAGCCAGCTGAACGTTGAGCCGCTGGAGATCGTCGTGATCGCCGCAGAAGCAGACTTTGGTGACGTTATCCGTCGGCATCCGCCTGGGATCGTATATCTGATAGCGGAAGCCGCTGAAAATATGCGCTTTGAGCAACTCGGGCATCGCTTGCCCGGTAAACCAGCCACCGTCGTTAAAGACGTGCATACTGGCCGCCGTATCCCAGCGACGGTGGAGCACCGCTTCCGCGACGCCAGGATCAAGATCGCTACGGTGCAGTTCTTCACCATCCAGCGCGTGAATCCGCGTACCGTTGCCGGTAATTAAGTAAGCATCCAGCGAGAACTCACCGATGACGTGGCGCATTTCCAGCGCATGGCGTCCCGTGGCAAAGGTCAGGGTAATGTCACGATCGCGCAGGCGCTTCAGCGTTGAGAGCGTTGACGTTCCCAGACGATGGTCCGGCAGCAGCAGCGTGCCGTCCATATCAAAAGCAGCGAGTCTTGCCATGTGAGCTCCCAAAAGCACGGTGAGTTTTACTTGAGTTCCAGTATCACCTGAGATATACGGAAGTAATAGTGAATAGATAAATTTTATTGTTCCGGTTTTACAAACCGTGCTCGCGCAGGCTCCGAAGGGGCGAGGCCGAAGGACAGCCTGGGTAACAGGTGTGAATAAGCGCAAGCAGCGCAGAGGCAGTCTTGTCAGGTGAGATGAATATACACAAAATCATTCGGCCTGCATCAAGGCGGCAAGTGCGCGAATCCCCAGAAGCTTACTCTAGTAAGTGACCGGGGTGAGCAAGCGCAAGCAGCGCAGAGGCAGTCTTGTCAGGTGAGATGAATATACACAAAATCATTCGGCCTGCATCAAGGCGGCAAGTGCGCGAATCCCCGGGAGCTTACTCCAGTAAATGACCGGGTGAGCAAGCGCAAGCAGCGCAGAGACAGTCTTGTCAGGTGAGATGAAGATACACAAAATCATTCGGCCTGCATCAAGGCGGCAAGTGCGCGAATCCCCGGAAGCTTACTCCAGTAAGTGACCGGGGTGAGCAAGCGCAAGCAGCGCAGAGGCAGTCTTGTCAGGTGAGATGAATATACACAGAATCATCCGGCCTGCATCAAGGCGGCAAGTGCGCGAATCCCCGGGAGCTTACTCCAGTAAATCACCGGGTGAGCAAGCGCAAGCAGCGCAGAGGCAGTCTTGTCAGGTGAGATGAATATACACAGAATCATCCGGCCTGCATCAAGGCGGCAAGTGCGCGAATCCCCGGGAGCTTACTCCAGTAAGTGACCGGGGTGAGCAAGCGTAGCCAACGCAGAGGCAGGTTGAAGGATGAAGTGTATATGAGATTACTGAACCGGCTGAACCAGTACCAGCGCCTGTGGCTCCCCTCCTCCGGCGCGCCACAGCAGGTGACCGTAAGTGAGCTGGCAGAACGCTGTTTTTGCAGCGAGCGCCATATTCGAACGCTGCTTCGCCAGGCGCAGGAGGCCGGCTGGTTGAGCTGGCAGGCGACTCCCGGGCGTGGAAAACGCGGCACGCTGATTTTTCATACCGCGCCAGACGCCTTACGTAATGAGATGATGGAGCTGGCGCTGAATAACGGCCAGCAGAAAAATGCGCTGGAGCTGGCTCAGCTGGCGACGGAAGAGCTGAAGGCGCTGCTGTCACCTTTTCTTGGCGGTCAGTGGCAAAACAATACGCCGACTTTGCGCATTCCCTACTATCGCCCGCTTGACGCTCTGCAGCCGGGGTTTTTACCCGGTCGCGCCGAACAACATCTTGCCGGGCAAATTTTTTCTGGCCTGACGCGCTTCGGAGCACAAAATAGCGCTCCGGTCGGTGATTTAGCCCACCACTGGCAGGTATCGCCGGACGGCCTGCGCTGGCAGTTTTATATCCGCTCAACGCTGTTCTGGCATAATGGCGATCCGATAGAAACGCTGCAGCTTCGGCGGCGGCTGCTGATGTTGCTGGAGCTGCCCGCCCTGCGTACCCTGTTTGCCAGCATTAACCGAATTGATGTCACGCATGCGCAGTGTCTGACGATTACGCTGCATCGCCCGGATTACTGGCTACCGTTCCGCCTCGCCAGCGACGGCAGCTTACTGGCGCATCCCGATGAACCCACGGTCGGTAGCGGGCCGTTCCGTCTGAAACTGTTCAGCCCGGAGCTGGTGCGGCTGGAGAATCATCCGCGCTATCATCTGAACCACCCGCTGATCCAGGCGGTGGAGTACTGGATCACTCCCCAGCTGTTTGAGCAGAATCTGGGCACCAGCTGCCGCCACCCGGTGCAGATTACCATTGGCGATCCGGACAAGCTGGCAAATCTTCGTCAGGTCAGCAATAGCATCAGCCTCGGGTTTTGCTACCTGGCGCTGCGTCAGAGCCCTCGCCTCAGCAAAGCTCAGGCGCAACGTCTGGTATCGCTGATTCACCGCTCTTCACTGCTGAAGACGCTTCCGCTCGACGAAGATTTGATTACCCCCAGCAACGAGGTGTTGCCCGGATGGACCATTCCCCAGGGGCCAGAGAATCAGGATATTCCTCTGCCCGAACAGCTTACGTTGCTGTATCACCTGCCGGTCGAACTGCACACGATGGCAGAACAGCTCCGCCTACGGCTTGCCGCCCTCGGTTGTGAACTGAAGCTCATTTTTCACGACGCCAAAAACTGGCACGGTTGCCAGGAACTGGCGCAGGCGGATTTGGTCATGGGCGATCGGCTGATCGGCGAAGCGCCGGAATACACGCTGGAACAGTGGCTGCGTTGCGATACGATGTGGCCTCATTTATTGACCGGGGCACAGTATGCTCATCTGCAGGCCACCCTCGATGCCGTCCAGGCGCAGCCTGAAGAACGCAGCCGCAACGAAGCGTTGCGCAATGTCTTCAATATCCTGATGGACGATGCCATCATGACGCCGCTATTTAATTACAATTATCGCATCAGTGCCCCACCGGGCGTAAACGGCCTGCAGCTTAACGCCCGGGGCTGGTTTGATTTCACCAGCGCCTGGCTACCGGCATCGCCGCCGTGATGAAGCTGGTCGCCGCGCCCATCAGGCGCTACCATATCGCTTTCACTTTGATTGTCAGGAATTGCCATGAAACGCGCCGTAGTTGTCTTCAGCGGAGGACAAGATTCAACGACCTGCCTGGTGCAGGCTCTGCAACAGTACGATGAAGTGCACTGCGTCACTTTTGATTATGGCCAACGCCACCGCGCGGAAATTGACGTCGCTCGCTCTCTGGCGTTAAAGCTGGGCGCCGTTGCCCATAAGGTGCTCGACGTGACGTTGCTTAACGAGCTTGCCGTCAGCAGCCTGACCCGCGATAACATCCCGGTGCCGGACTATGAGCCGGAAGCCAGCGGTATCCCGAATACCTTCGTGCCCGGGCGTAATATCCTGTTTTTAACCCTGACGGCGATTTACGCCTACCAGGTTAAGGCAGAGGCGATCATTACCGGCGTGTGCGAAACCGATTTTTCCGGCTACCCGGACTGCCGCGATGAGTTCGTGAAAGCGCTGCACCATGCCGTCAGCCTCGGAATGGCGAAAGATATTCGCTTCGAGACGCCGCTGATGTGGCTTAACAAAGCCGAGACATGGGCCTTAGCCGATTACTGGGGCCAGTTAGCACTGGTGCGCCATGAAACCCTGACCTGCTATAACGGCATTAAAGGCGACGGCTGCGGACAGTGCGCGGCCTGTAACCTGCGCGCCAACGGGCTAAGCCAGTACGAGGCCGATCGGCCGGGTATTATGGCAGTGATGAAACAGAAAACCGGGCTACAGTAACCGGTCATTTCCCGGTAGCGGCTGACGCCATACCGGGCCTGTAAGATCCGCGCATGACATCAAGCCCGTAGCCGGTCAGCGCAATTCCAGTACCAAATCCGCAACGCACCGTCGGCCGGGTAAGGCATCAGCCACCGCCCGGCATTTTCTCTATGGCCGTTAGCTGAGACGGATGCGCGATAGCGCATCCGGGACACATGCCTCCGACTGGCCTGTCAGCAAGGCTCCAGCTGAATCAGTTTCTCGCGCAGTTCCCCCTCCAGCGGCAGCGCCTTCTGCGTTTTAAGATCGATGCAGACAAAGGTGATTAGCGCATCGGCTACCCCTTCGCCGTTAGGATTGAGAGTTACCACCTGGCTTAATGTTCCGCTTTTCCCGTTCAGCTGTTCCAGTTTGCTGGTGACGGTAAGCACATCGCCTAACACCGCCGGGCGGCGATAATTGATATTGATATTCACCACCACGAAGGCGATGTTGCGTGCGGTCATCCAGTGAAAAGCCGGGCTGCTTTCCAGGCCGTCCCAACGCGCCTCTTCGAGAAATTCCAGATAACGCGCATTATTGACGTGCTGATAGACGTCGAGATGATAGCCGCGAACTTTGATTTGTGTCTGCATAGCGCACATGCCTTATCTTTCATTGTTGTTTTGAGGTCAGAGGTCACACCACTTATGTGACCTCTTCATTCTGGCAAATAATGACGACTGTGCAAACTTGTGCTGAAAATTTATAACTTCAGATGTGACAGATTTCTCTCCACCAGCGAGTGCCCCATCCCCGGGACCTGCTTAAGATCGTCAACGGTTTTAAATGGTCCGTACTCTTCGCGATAGCTCACGATTGCCTGCGCTTTCTTCAGACCGACGCCATTCAAAGCCTTTGCCAGCTCCTCTGCGCTGGCACTATTGATACTCACCCTGATTCCATCATTCTCAGTCGCGTTTAACGTCTCAGGCACCTTCGCCTGCGGCGTCTGCACGCTCTCCTTTGCCGTCGCCGACATTTTCCCGCTGGAAGGGGCGGCAAGTACACCCTGATGTCCTGCCGCGCAAACCAGTACGGCGGCGGCAATAAGCGTTTTCAATCCACGTTTCATGCTGTTATCTCCTTGTTTGTAGACAGCGGGATCACAATAGCGAGGGTGGAAATAGAGTACAAAAGACAAACCGCAGAAATGGAAAAGGCCGCGAAAGCGGCCTTTGAGGATTACATCACGTTACTGATTTTTGCGAAGCGTCACGAAATTATTGCTGTTGGTCGATAGCATCGCCGAGTTTAATTTTCGCGGACTTACGCAGGTTGCTCATCAGCGCTTCGAAAGCAATCTGAGCATTGTTCTGCGTGATGCCTTGCACCATGGCTTTTTTCTGCGCTTCCGGCATGTCGCCGGCTTTGACCTCATCCAGCGCCAGCAGCACCACGTTGCCTTTGATGTCGCTACCCATACCGTAGACAGGTTTACCCTGCTGCGGCAGCGGCAGAGCAAACGCCGCCTGGCTCAAGGGATCCTGACCGGTACGTGCCAGCGTCTGCGCCGGGCCGAAGCTTAAACCTGCGGCTTTCATCGCCTCGTCACCTTTACCATCTTTGAGCGCGGCCAGCAGCTTGTCTGCATCCAGCTTCGCCTGCTGTTCAGCTTTGGTATGTTTGACGATATCGATAACCTGCGCTTTCACATCTGCCAGTGGCTTCACGGCTTCCGCTTTGTGCTCGCTGATACGCAGAACAAAGGCGCGATCGCCATCGACGGTGATGATATCGGAGTTGCTGCCCGGCGTACCGTTCTCGCCCACCAGACCGCCGTTGAAGATAGCATCGGCAACCGGTTTAAAGTTCAGCTCTTCTGGCAAATTGTCACGCCCAAACCAGCCGGTTTCGGTCACTTTCACATTCGCAGCCTGTGCGGCGCTGGCCAGCGATTCGTTATCATTGCTGGCGGCATCGCTCACTTTCTGCTGCAGCGCGTAGTAAGCATCCAGCGCTTTTTCCTGCTTCACTTTCGCCGCGATATCATCGCGAACTTCGGCCAGCGGTTTAACCTTCGCCGGCTGAACATCATCAAGACGAACAACCAGGAAACCAACGGAAGATTTAATCACGCCAGAAAGCTGGCCTTTTTCTTTCAGACCGGCATTTTTCAGCTCTGGTACCGTCGCAGCATCGTCCATCCAGCCCATATCGCCACCGTTGCGGGCAGAGATAATGTCGGTAGATTTTTCTTTCGCCAGGGTGGCGAAATCGGCCCCTTTCTTCAGCTCATCCAGAACCGTCTGGGCATCGGCTTCGGTCTTGGTCTGAATCACGCTGTAGCGGTTACGCTGCGGCTGCGTGAACTGATCCTGATGCTGATCATACCAGGACTGGATTTCCTCGTCAGAGGCGTTCTCCTGCATGCCAGCCGCATCCATTTTGATGTAGCTCACGCGGAACTGCTCCGGCGCCATGAAACGGGCCTGGTTTTGCTGGTAGTAAGCGTTGACTTCCTCATCGGTCACCGTCTGCTTCGCCGCCAGTGCATTGACATCGATGGTGGCTTCACGCACTACGCGTTGCTGGGATACCAGCGCAGCCAGCTGATCGGATTCACCGGGCAGCATAAAGTCAGTACCGGCAATGGCATTAATCAGCTGCTGAGTTGTCAGCTGGTTGCGCAGCGCCTGCGCGTACTGATCGGTGGTCATGCCCATTTGATTCACGATACCGCTAAAACGTTCGTTATCAAATTTGCCGTCAGTCTGGAAAGCCTGAGTCTGGAAGATAGCCTGTTTGACTTGAGCATCGCTGACGCTCAGTCCGAGTTCGCGGGCGTACTGGTCAAGCAGCGACTCGTCAATCAGACGGTTCAGCACCTGCTGACGCATGGTTTTCATGTAGTTTTCGTTGGCCGCCAGTTCAGAGAACTGATCGCCAAGCTGCTGCTGCATACGGTTACGTTCGCTGGCAACGGCATTTTCAAACTGTGAGCGACCAATTTCCTGGTCGTTAACTTTCGCGGCATAATTGTTACTGCCGCCAATCAGGTAACCACTCACCCCGGTCAAAATGAACGAGATAATGATGATACCGAAAATAATCTTGAGCACGACGCTATTGGCGGCCGTGCGTAGGTTGTCCATCATGGTGTAACAACGCTCCGCTGTAGATGACTTTAGCTCGCGCAGCATAGCACGTGATGGCTGCCGCGCGTGAGGACCTATTTTGACAAGAAAATGGGGTGATTGTCAGCCCACAAGTGCGTACAAACACACATAAAGTCGGGTTCCGGGCAAATAAAAAAGGCACATCTCGCGATGCGCCCTTGTACTTCGTCACATTCCCTGATGGGAAGCCGATCAGTTTACCGCGTCTTTCAGCGCTTTACCGGCACGGAAACCCGGCACTTTGGCAGCAGCGATGGTAATTTCTTTACCTGTTTGCGGGTTGCGACCAGTACGGGCAGCGCGCTCTTTCACAGCAAAGGTACCAAACCCGACCAGCGCAACGTCATCTCCAGCCTGCAGAGATTCAGTAACAGAAGCAATTAAAGCATCTAACGCACGTCCGGCTGCAGCTTTAGAAATGTCCGCACCCGCAGCAATTTTGTCAATCAGTTGAGATTTATTCACTGTTCTCTTCCTCTCTTTATAATTTATATCGCACCAGAATCCTTCGTGGTGCGACCGCGCAGCAGTTATATCAGGACTGTCATGCCCTTACAACAGAGTTGTAGATGACCCCCTGCCAGCGATCTAAGTTAGCTACACAAAAAAAGGCTGGCAAGTACGAATTTACTTCCCAGCCCCACTTTTCTTAGCGCTATTTGCGCGAAATCACTATTTTGCCGTGACGACCTGCATGCCGAATGGTTCGTTCTGCAACGCAAGTGTCAGAACTTCTTCGATTCGTTTCACCGGATGGATATCTAAATCGGCAATAACGTTATCTGGAATTTCTTCAAGGTCACGTTTATTTTCATCAGGAATCAGAACAGTCTTAATGCCGCCGCGATGTGCCGCCAGCAGTTTTTCCTTCAGACCGCCGATTGGCAGCACCTGACCACGCAGGGTAATTTCCCCCGTCATCGCGACGTCAGCGCGTACCGGATTCCCCGTCAGACAGGAGACCAGCGCGGTACACATCGCAATACCGGCGCTCGGACCGTCTTTCGGCGTCGCCCCTTCCGGAACGTGAACGTGAATATCACGTTTTTCGTAGAAATCCGAATTAATTCCCAGCTTATCCGCACGCGAACGGACCACGGTCAGCGCAGCCTGAATAGACTCCTGCATCACTTCGCCCAGCGAACCGGTATAGGTCAGCTTGCCTTTACCCGGCACACAGGCGGTTTCGATGGTCAGCAGATCGCCGCCCACTTCCGTCCATGCCAGACCGGTGACCTGGCCGACGCGGTTTTCGCTATCCGCACGACCGTAGTCATAGCGCTGCACGCCAAGGAAATCATGCAGGTTATCACCATTAATCGTGATGTGCTTCAGTGACTTATCCAGCAGCAGCTGTTTAACCGCCTTACGGCACAGCTTGGAAATTTCACGCTCCAGCCCACGCACGCCCGCTTCACGGGTGTAATAGCGAATAATCCCGACGATCGCGCTGTCCTCTACGGTCAGCTCGCCTTTCTTCAGCGCATTACGCTCAATCTGCTTAGACAGCAGGTGACGTTTGGCGATGTTCAGTTTTTCGTCTTCGGTATAACCGGACAGACGAATCACTTCCATACGATCCAGCAGCGGCGCCGGAATGTTCATGGAGTTAGAGGTCGCCACAAACATCACATCGCTCAGATCGTAGTCCACTTCCAGATAGTGGTCGTTAAACGCCACGTTCTGTTCCGGATCTAACACTTCCAGCAGCGCTGAGGCCGGATCGCCGCGCATGTCGGAGGACATTTTGTCGATCTCATCCAGCAGGAACAGCGGGTTTTTCACCCCCACTTTCGCCATTTTCTGGATCAGTTTGCCCGGCATTGAGCCGATGTAGGTCCGGCGGTGACCGCGGATTTCCGCTTCATCACGCACGCCGCCCAGCGCCATACGCACGTACTTACGGCCGGTGGCTTTAGCGATGGACTGGCCCAGCGAGGTTTTACCCACCCCCGGCGGTCCAACCAGGCACAGAATCGGCCCTTTCAGCTTGTTGACGCGGCTCTGTACTGCGAGATACTCAAGGATACGATCCTTCACGCGCTCCAGGCCGTAATGGTCGGTATCGAGGATCTCCTGAGCCTGACGCAGATCTTTTTTGACCTTGCTGCGCGCGCTCCACGGCACCTGCACCATCCAGTCGATGTAGCCGCGTACGACGGTCGCTTCCGCCGACATCGGCGACATCATCTTCAGCTTTTGCAGTTCCGCTTCGGTTTTTTCTTTCGCCTCTTTCGGCATTTTTGCCGCGTCGATCTTGCGCTTCAGCGCTTCGTTCTCGTCCGGGGCATCGTCCATCTCGCCAAGCTCTTTCTGGATGGCCTTCATCTGCTCATTCAGATAGTACTCACGCTGAGACTTTTCCATCTGCTTTTTCACGCGGTTGCGAATACGCTTCTCAACCTGCAGCAGATCGATTTCCGATTCCATCATCGCCATCAGATATTCCAGACGTTCGTTAATGTCGGACATCTCGAGGACGGACTGCTTATCTGCCAGCTTAAGCGGCATGTGCGCAGCAATGGTATCAGCCAGACGCGCAGGATCGTCGATGCTGTTGAGCGACGTCAGCACTTCCGGCGGGATTTTCTTGTTCAGCTTGATGTAGCCTTCAAACTGACCGATCGCGGTGCGCACCAGGACTTCCTGCTCGCGTTCGTCGATCACCGGCGATTCCAGGTACTCTGCTTTCGCTGAAAAATGCTCGCCGTTATCAGACAGTGCAGAAATACGCGCGCGCTGCAGGCCTTCAACCAGCACTTTGACGGTGCCATCAGGCAGCTTCAGCATCTGTAAAATTGACGCCACGGTCCCGACGGTGAAAAGATCATTTACACCCGGCTCATCCGTCGAAGCTTCTTTCTGCGCAACCAGCATGATTTTTTTATCATGGTCCATAGCCGCTTCAAGACAACGGATAGATTTTTCCCGCCCTACAAACAGGGGTATGACCATGTGCGGATAAACCACCACATCGCGCAACGGCAATACGGGGATTTCAATGCGTTCAGAACGCTCAGGATTCATAGAGCTCTCTCTTAGTTTAAAGTCCGCCAGGTAGCCAGCGGCACGACTCGTCATCGCGACGCCGTTAATATGTAATCCAGTATATGGGGATGTATTCCACACATTCAACGGCGGGAATGCAGGAAAAATAAAAGGGGAGATAAAATCCCCCCTTTTTGTTAACTGCTTGAGCAAGTTGGCTAATTATTCACCAGACGCCTGCTGCGCTTCCGGTTTGCCATAGATCAGCAACGGCTTGCTTTGTCCGTCGATAACGGAAGCATCGATGACCACTTTTTCCACGTCTTCCATTGACGGAAGATCGTACATGGTATCGAGCAGCGCGGCTTCAACGATGGAACGCAGACCACGAGCACCGGTTTTACGCGCCATCGCTTTTTTGGCGATCGCGTCCAGCGCTTCATCGCGGAACTCCAGCTCAGCGCCTTCCAGGTTAAACAATGCCTGATACTGTTTGGTCAGGGCATTTTTCGGCTCTTTCAGGATCTGAATCAGCGCTTCTTCGCTCAGCTCATTCAGCGTTGCAACGACCGGCAGACGACCGATGAACTCCGGAATCAGACCAAATTTGATCAGATCTTCCGGCTCAACCTGAGACAGCAGCTCACCTTCGCTCGCTTTGTCAGATTTGGCTTTTACCGTCGCGCCGAAACCAATACCTGAACCGGTTTCGACACGATGGGAAATAACCTTATCCAGACCGGCAAACGCGCCGCCGCAGATAAACAGAATCTTGGAGGTATCAACCTGCAAGAACTCCTGCTGCGGATGCTTACGCCCGCCCTGCGGTGGTACCGCGGCAACGGTTCCTTCGATAAGCTTCAGCAGCGCCTGCTGCACGCCTTCGCCGGAGACATCGCGGGTAATCGACGGGTTATCCGATTTACGGGAAATTTTGTCGATCTCATCGATGTACACGATACCGCGCTGCGCTTTCTGTACGTCGTAGTCACATTTCTGCAGCAACTTCTGAATGATGTTTTCGACGTCTTCACCGACATAACCGGCTTCGGTCAGGGTGGTGGCGTCCGCCATGGTGAACGGTACATCCAGCAGACGCGCCAGCGTTTCCGCCAGCAGCGTTTTACCGGAACCAGTCGGCCCGATCAGCAGAATGTTACTTTTACCCAGCTCAACACCGTTGCTGGTATCACCATTGCGCAGGCGTTTGTAGTGGTTGTATACCGCAACGGCCAGCACTTTTTTCGCCGGCTCCTGGCCGATAACGTAATCGTCCAGGTGGTGGCGGATTTCGTGCGGAGTCGGCAGCGCACTGCGTTCACGATGCGGCGCGACTTCTTTAATCTCTTCGCGAATGATGTCGTTACATAAATCAACGCATTCGTCGCAGATATACACGGATGGCCCGGCGATCAGCTTACGCACTTCATGCTGGCTTTTGCCGCAAAAAGAGCAATACAACAGTTTGCCCGAACCATCTTTGCGTTTATCTGTCATGAGTCCAAACCTCTTATTAAGTTCTTTGTGCCGCACACGACGACGCAAATGCCATTCTCAGGCGCAAGCCGCTGATAAGCGTTGTGCCGCCCTACTCCAGACAAGTATAGCGGCCCCCTTGCGCCAGGGGCATCAATTACGATGGGTCAAAATGGAATCGACCAGGCCGTATTCCACCGCTTCGGAGGCTGACAAGAAACGGTCACGCTCGGTGTCGTTCTCAATCTGCGCAAGGGATTGACCCGTATGGTGTGCCATCAGTTCATTCATCCGCCCTTTCACTTTCAGGATCTCGCGGGCGTGAATTTCGATATCCGTCGCCTGACCCTGATAGCCGCCCAGCGGCTGGTGGATCATCACACGGGAATTCGGCAGGCAGAAACGCTTGCCTTTTGCCCCTGCGGTCAGCAGGAACGCGCCCATCGATGCCGCCTGGCCCATACAAATGGTGCTCACGTCAGGCTTGATGAACTGCATGGTGTCGTAAATCGACATCCCGGCGGTGATCACCCCGCCCGGAGAGTTAATGTACAGATAAATGTCTTTTTCCGGGTTCTCTGCTTCCAGAAAAAGCATCTGCGCCACGATCAGATTCGCCATGTGGTCTTCCACCTGGCCGGTCAGAAAGATGACGCGTTCCTTGAGCAGACGGGAGTAGATATCAAAAGAACGTTCACCGCGCGAGGTCTGTTCAATGACCATCGGCACCAGGGCCATATGGGGTGCAAAGTTATCTCGTTCGCCACTGTATGACATTTCCGTCTCCTGGATTAATTTTGAATAAACCTGCCGCACTGATTGTAACCTTATGGACGGATTATCAGCCAGAGTCTTCTGTCCGTCATCGTTCAAATTACCTGGATATCGGCCTTACGCCCGTAACCTGAACAAATCCCGACAGACACGCTTCGTCATTATGCATGATTTCACGCGTGCAGTTTCGTCTCCTCGTTGTGGGGACGATGCAATCATAATTCAAGCATAACAAGCTTTTGTCGTAACGCTATCATTGATATCGCGTTTTCGCACTCATCCTGAAGCTATTGCTGCGATAAAAAAAAACCCGCCGCCTCTCGGCAACGGGTTTTACCTGAACGTTAAACCGTGGGCGAAATTACGCCTGCTGGTTCATCAGTTCATTGAAGGTCGTGGCTTTTTCAGACACTTTCGCTTTTGCCAGAACGGCTTCAACAGCCTGCTCTTCCAGCGCGACGTTACGCATGTTGTCCATCAGTTCGTTGTTTTTGCTGTAGAACTCAACAACTTCTTTCGGATCTTCGTAAGCGGAAGCCATCTCTTCGATCAGGCCTTTAACACGCTCTTCGTCAGCTTTCAGCTCGTTGGTACGAATCACTTCGCCCAGCAGCAGACCGACAACTACGCGGCGTTTAGCCTGCTCTTCGAACAGTTCGCGCGGCAGTTCCAGAGCCTGCTTCTCATTGCCACCGAAACGCTGAGCAGCCTGACGACGCAGAACGTCGATTTCGCTGTCGATCAGGGCAGCCGGCACGTCGATGTCGTTCGCTTTAACCAGACCTTCGATAGCCTGAGACTTCACGCGGTTACGCACGGCGCCTTTCAGCTCGCGATCCATGTTTTTACGCACTTCAGCGCGCAGACCTTCTACGGAACCATCTTCAACGCCGAAACGTTTGATGAATTCAGCAGTCAGTTCCGGCAGCTCGCGCTCTTCAACTTTCTTCAGGTTGATAACGAACTTAGCCGCTTTACCTTTCAGGTTTTCTGCGTGGTATTCTTCCGGGAAGGTCACATCGATAGTGAACTCTTCGCCCGCTTTGTGGCCTTTAATACCGTCTTCAAAGCCTGGGATCATACGACCCTGGCCCATCGCCAGTACGAAGTCAGTCGCTTTGCCGCCTTCGAACTCTTCGCCGTCAACAGAACCGGTGAAGTCGATGGTTACGCGGTCTTCTGCATCAACAGCGCCATCTTTGTCTTTCCAGTTAGCCTGCTGCTTACGCAGCGTGTCCAGCATGGTGTCGACATCAGCTTCGGTCACTTCAACAACCGGTTTTTCAACTTCGATAGTTTCCAGACCCTGCAGCGCAACTTCCGGATAAACTTCGAACTCTACCGCGTAGGTGAAGTCTTCACCCAGCTTGTATTCGCCCGGAACGTAGTTCGGTGCGCCGGCTGGATTGATTTTCTCTTTGATGATCGCGTCAACGAAGTGACGGCTCATCAGGTCGCCCAGCACGTCCTGGCGAACGGATGCGCCATAACGCTGAGCAACAACATTCATCGGCACTTTCCCTTTACGGAAGCCGTCAATGCGAACTTTTTTCGCCACGTTGACCAGCTCGCTTTTGACAGCATTCTCGATGCTGTCAGCGGCGATAGTAATCGTTACACGGCGCCCAAGGCCCTGAGTGGTTTCAACTGAAACTTGCATCTTGTTACCTCAAAAAAATCACAGTGCTCGGTCAACTCTGGAAGCGCGTGTACGTTGCTTCGCAGAACCGGGATGCCCTCTTCAATCAGAAACACATTCCCTGTCGCCAGAATCATCCCGAAGACATTCATATAAGACGCGGCATTATAGCGGCATCACTTTTGTGAGTCGAGAACGGTTGTCGCCCACGGCTGCGGCATTTTTCACAATTCCCGCGCAAATTTGTCTTTAAAAGCGCCCACTGCACACATTTTCAGACAAAACAAAACGGCCCGCAGGCCGTTTTTTGATAAATCTTCACGCAACATACTGGAAAAGTTCCCGCGGTTGCAAATACGATTTCTAGGCGATACTTCCCGCACCGCGACAAGGAGGAGATGCAAATACCGTGTCCTGAAGCCCTTCCCACTCTTTAATCGTATAGGTATGCAGCGCCAGCGCATGCACAGTGCTCGACAGCTCCTCAGTCAGCGTACCGTAGATCATACGGTGACGGTTCAGAAAACGCTCGCCGGTGAAACGATCGCTCACCAACACCACTTTAAAATGACTTTCAGAGCCAGCCGGGACATTGTGGCGATAACTTTCATCCACGACTTCGAGATACACGGGGTCGAACGCTGCCCTAAGTTTTGCTTCGATCTGTTCACGTATCATCATGAATTTTCTCCTCCGACAACGCTGAGATGCCGCCATTCCTTTTAAATGTTAGCCGCTTTTACCGCTTCCATTAGGGGAAAACAACAAAAAATTAGCATTCTTCTGATATTTTCATTCAAAAGTATCAAGTTTACTCACTCTCTCCCCCAGAACGTCCGCCTGGATCGCGATAAAAATGGGAGACGGCGATAAAATGTACAACGCGATGAATTTACATGCGTTGCCACTTCCCCTCGCCGTTGGCGATGTTATGATGGCGGTAATTTTCCTCAATGACCCGAAATAGATTTGAGCGACGGAAAGGCTACAAACGGGAGAGTCCTCAGGCGCTTGCTGAAGCGAGTGACGAGGGCGAACAAGAGCCGCTAACGCAACCGTTGCCTGAAGTATGACGGGTATAACAACACCATGCGCTGAGACCCTGAACATGTTTAAGAAAATTCTTTTCCCGCTGGTCGCGATGTTTATGCTGGCAGGATGCGCGACGCCTCCGACTACCATTGATGTATCGCCGAAAATGAGCCTGCCGCAGCAGGACCCAAGCCTGATGGGCGTCACCGTCAGCATTAACGGTGCGGACCAGCGTCCGGATCAGGCGCTGGCGAAGGTCACCCGCGATAACCAACAGGTTACGCTGACCGCCTCCCGCGACCTGCGCTTCCTGCTGCAGGAAGTGCTGGAAAAACAAATGACCGCGCGCGGTTATATGATTGGGCCGAACGGCGCAGTCGATCTGCAGATTATCGTGAATAAACTGTATGCCGACGTTTCCCAGGGCAACGTGCGCTACAACATCGCCACGAAGGCAGATATCGCGATTATCGCCACCGCCGCGAACGGCACCAAAATGACCAAAAACTATCGCGCAAGCTACTCTGTTGAAGGCGCCTTCCAGGCCTCCAACCAGAATATCGCCAATGCGGTGAACAGCGTCCTGACCGATACCATCGCCGATATGGCGCAGGACACCAGCATTCATGATTTCATCAAGCAAAACGCGCGTTGATCGTTCGCCAACCCGGCCTTGCGCCGGGTTGGCGCCATAAGCCATGTCCAACCACTACTTACGCATTTTCCAGCAGCCTAAATCAGCTATTTTGCTGATCCTAGGGTTTGCTTCCGGCTTGCCTCTGGCGCTGACCTCCGGCACGCTCCAGGCGTGGATGACCGTTGAAAATATCGATCTGAAAACGATCGGCTTCTTCTCGCTGGTTGGCCAGGCTTACGTCTTTAAGTTTCTCTGGTCGCCGTTAATGGACCGCTACACGCCGCCGTTTCTTGGCCGGCGCCGCGGCTGGCTGCTGACCACGCAGTTTCTGCTGCTTATCGCCATTGCCGCCATGGGATTCCTTGAGCCTTCGACCCAGCTCCGCTGGATGGCCGCATTAGCGGTCGTTATCGCCTTCTGCTCCGCATCGCAGGATATCGTCTTCGATGCGTGGAAAACCGATGTGCTGACGGCAGAGGAGCGCGGCGCTGGCGCGGCCATCAGCGTGCTGGGCTATCGCCTGGGGATGCTGGTCTCCGGTGGCCTGGCGCTGTGGCTGGCTGACCGTTGGCTCGGCTGGCAGGGAATGTACTGGCTGATGGCCGTGCTGCTGATTCCCTGCATTATCGCCACCCTGCTGGCGCCAGAACCGAGCGATGTGATTCCGGTACCAAAAAGCCTCGAACAGGCGGTCGCCGAACCGCTGCGCGACTTCTTCGGACGTAACAACGCCTGGCTGATCCTGCTGTTAATCGTCCTTTATAAGCTCGGCGATGCCTTTGCGATGAGTCTGACCACCACGTTTTTGATTCGCGGAGTCGGTTTTGATGCCGGCGAGGTGGGAATGGTCAATAAAACGCTGGGACTTTTCGCGACGATTGTTGGCGCACTTTACGGCGGCGTACTCATGCAGCGCCTCACTCTGTTTCGCGCCCTGCTGATTTTCGGCGTGCTACAGGGCGTATCCAATGCCGGCTACTGGCTGCTGTCGATTACCGATAAACATCTTTACTCCATGGCGACGGCGGTCTTTTTCGAAAACCTGTGCGGCGGTATGGGCACGGCGGCATTTGTCGCCCTGTTAATGACCCTGTGTAATAAATCGTTTTCCGCCACCCAGTTTGCTTTGCTGTCCGCGCTATCGGCAGTCGGTCGCGTGTACGTCGGGCCCATTGCCGGCTGGTTCGTCGAAGCTCACGGTTGGCCGACGTTTTATCTGTTCTCTGTCTTTGCCGCCGTCCCGGGAATTGTGCTCCTGCTGCTCTGCCGGCAAACCCTGGAGTACACGCAACGCACCGGAAGCTTTATTCCGCGCACGGACTATCCACAGACCTATACGCTGGCGCTGCTGATTCTGGCCGTGGGTTCGCTGATGCTGGGCATATGGCTGCTGTTGCTGATACTCAATGCCCTCGACTTCACCTCTTTTTCCTTCCTGCCCACGCTACTGGAAATTGCGGCCCTCACCGCCATCGCCGGCGTTGTGCTCGGAAGTCTGCTGGATTATCTGGCGTTACGGAAGAGTGCGCTGATTTAACGCATCATTGCGCTGTTATTAGCCGTTGTAATCACTGATCGTAATTATAACGGCTTATTAACGATTTTATATTGTTCATTTTTCATTTGTTGTTTTGTGCGCTTTACATTTTTGGAAGTTATTGACAACTTTTATTCAAAACATTAAATAATTTAACCGATTCAGCAAAAGCGATTTAATATCGCCGCCGCGCAATGTCTTTTATTTGATAATTAATTGTTAATTAGTTGTGTTATTTTTCGGATGTTTATACTCATTACCCCATAAGCCCATCCATTCTTATCTCTTTCGTTATAGATCCTGCATATAACGTGCTTTGCAAGCATCAGCGTCACACTCGGTTACATATGTGACAAAGCGAGCAGAACCCGCTAACACAGAACTGACACAGCCCCAATCATGTTTACAGTAATGCAACCTTCCCGTAAAATGCCCGTACACTTTAAGCGCCACCAGATTCCGTGGAATTGAGGTCGTTCAATGAGACTTAGGAAATACAATAAAAGTTTGGGATGGATGTCATTAATCGCAGGTACTGTATTACTCAGTGGTTGTGATTCTGCGCTCCTTGACCCAAAAGGACAGATTGGACTGGAGCAACGTTCTCTGATACTGACGGCCTTTGGCCTGATGATGATTGTCGTTATTCCCGCCGTCTTAATGGCAGTAGGATTTGCCTGGAAGTATCGTGCGAGTAATAAAGATGCGAAGTATAGCCCGAACTGGTCACACTCCAACAAAGTTGAAGCTGTGGTCTGGACGGTTCCTATTCTGATCATCCTGTTCCTGGCCGTTCTGACCTGGAAAACCACTCACGCACTTGAGCCAAGCAAACCGCTTGCTCACGAAGAGAAACCGATCGTCATCGAAGTTGTTTCGATGGACTGGAAATGGTTCTTCATCTATCCGGAACAGGGTATTGCTACCGTCAACGAAATCGCCTTCCCGGCGAACGTACCGGTACACTTCAAAGTGACCTCTAACTCCGTGATGAACTCGTTCTTTATCCCACGTTTAGGCAGCCAGATTTACGCAATGGCCGGGATGCAGACTCAGCTGCACCTCATCGCGAATGAAACTGGCACTTATGACGGTATCTCCGCAAGCTATAGCGGCCCGGGCTTCTCTGGTATGAAGTTCAAAGCTATCGCCACGCCGGATCGTGCAACCTTCGATCAGTGGGTAGCGAAAGCGAAACAGTCGTCGAACACTATGGACTCCATGGCGGCCTTCGACAAACTGGCTGCGCCTAGCGAATACAACAAAGTGGAATACTTCTCTGACGTGAAACCGGATTTGTTTAAAGATGTTGTGAACAAATTTATGTCTCATGGCAAGAGCATGGATATGTCCCAACCTGAAGGCGAGCACGCAGCGCACGAAGGGATGGAAGGCATGGACATGAGCCACGCGGAAACCGCTCACTAAGGGGCCGAGGAAGAAAACGATGTTCGGAAAACTTACACTGGATGCAGTGCCCTACCACGAACCCATTATTGTGGTTACGGTGGCTGCGATTATCATCGGGGGACTGGCGCTTCTGGCGGCAATCACTTACTTCGGTAAGTGGTCCTACCTTTGGAATGAGTGGCTGACTTCGGTCGACCACAAACGACTCGGTATCATGTATGTCATCGTAGCAATCGTGATGTTGCTGCGTGGCTTCGCTGACGCCGTTATGATGCGTAGCCAGCAGGTGCTGGCCTCGGCCGGGGAAGCAGGGTTCCTGCCGCCTCACCACTACGATCAGATCTTTACCGCCCACGGCGTTATCATGATCTTCTTCGTAGCGATGCCGTTTGTTATCGGTCTGATGAACCTCGTGGTTCCGCTGCAGATCGGTGCGCGCGACGTTGCCTTCCCGTTCCTCAACAACCTGAGCTTCTGGTTCACCGTTGTGGGCGTGATTCTGGTTAACTTGTCTCTGGGCGTCGGTGAATTCGCTCAGACCGGTTGGCTGGCCTATCCGCCGCTGTCGGGAATCGAGTACAGTCCGGGCGTTGGGGTCGATTACTGGATCTGGGCTCTCCAGCTATCCGGTATTGGTACGACGTTAACCGGTATTAACTTCTTCGTGACCATTATCAAGATGCGTGCCCCTGGCATGACGATGTTCAAGATGCCAGTATTTAGCTGGGCATCTCTGTGCGCCAACATCCTGATTATCGCCTCCTTCCCAATCCTGACCGTCACCGTCGCGCTGCTGACCCTGGACCGCTACCTGGGCACCCATTTCTTTACCAACGATATGGGTGGCAACATGATGATGTACATCAACCTGATTTGGGCCTGGGGCCACCCGGAAGTGTATATCCTGGTTCTGCCGGTCTTCGGGGTGTTCTCCGAAATCGCTGCAACCTTCTCGCGTAAGCGTCTGTTTGGCTACACCTCGCTGGTATGGGCAACAGTGTGTATTACCGTTCTGTCGTTCATCGTTTGGCTGCACCACTTCTTCACCATGGGTGCCGGCGCGAACGTCAACGCCTTCTTCGGTATTACCACCATGATTATCGCCATCCCGACCGGGGTTAAGATCTTCAACTGGCTGTTCACCATGTACCAGGGCCGCATCGTCTTCAACTCAGCCATGCTGTGGACTATCGGCTTCATCGTGACCTTCTCTGTTGGTGGTATGACCGGCGTTCTGCTGGCGGTACCGGGCGCGGACTTCGTGCTGCACAACAGTCTGTTCCTGATTGCCCACTTCCATAACGTCATTATCGGTGGTGTGGTATTCGGTTGCTTTGCTGGTCTGACCTACTGGTGGCCGAAAGCCTTTGGCTTCACGCTGAACGAAACCTGGGGCAAACGCGCTTTCTGGTTCTGGATCATCGGCTTCTTCGTTGCATTTATGCCGCTGTACGTGCTGGGCTTCATGGGGATGACCCGTCGCCTGAGCCAGCAGATTGACCCGCAGTTCCACCCGATGCTGGTTGTTGCGGCATGCGGTGCGGCGCTGATTGCCTGCGGTATCCTCTGCCAGCTGATTCAGTTCTACGTGTCTATCCGCGATCGCGAACAGAACCGCGACCTGACCGGTGACCCGTGGGGCGGCCGTACTCTGGAGTGGGCAACCTCTTCTCCGCCTCCGTTCTACAACTTCGCTATCGTTCCTGTCGTTCACGAACGTGACGCGTTCTGGGAAATGAAAGAAAAAGGCGAAGCGTATAAGAAACCGGCTGGCTATGAAGAGATTCATATGCCGAAAAACAGCGGCGCGGGCATCGTTATTGCTGCTTTCGCAACGGTGTTTGGTTTCGCGATGATCTGGCACATCTGGTGGATGGCGATTGCAAGCTTCGTCGGTATCCTGGTGACCTGGATTATTAAGAGCTTTGACGAGGACGTGGATTACTACGTGCCGGTTGCAGTAGTCGAAAAACTGGAAAATCAGCATTTCGATGAGATTAACAAAGCAGGGCTGAAAAATGGCAACTGATACTCTTGCGCATAACGCCCACGCGCATGAACACGGGCACCACGATACAGGGCCGATGAAGGTATTCGGCTTCTGGATCTACCTGATGAGCGACTGCATTATCTTCGCCACCCTGTTTGCTACCTATGCCGTTCTGGTGAACGGCACGGCTGGCGGACCGACCGGTAAAGATATTTTTGAACTGCCGTTCGTTCTGGTTGAAACCGCGCTGCTGCTGTTCAGCTCCATCACCTACGGCATGGCGGCTATCGCCATGTACAAAAACAACAAGAGCCAGGTTGTCTCCTGGCTGGCGCTGACCTTCCTCTTCGGGGCAGGGTTCATCGCGATGGAACTCTATGAATTCCATCACCTGATTGTTGAAGGTATGGGCCCGGATCGCAGCGGCTTCCTGTCAGCGTTCTTCGCGCTGGTCGGAACCCACGGTCTGCACGTCACCTCCGGTCTGATCTGGATGGCGGTGCTGATGGTTCAGGTTTCACGTCGTGGTCTGACCAACACTAACCGCACCCGTATCATGTGCCTGAGCCTGTTCTGGCACTTCCTGGACGTTGTGTGGATCTGCGTGTTCTCGGTTGTTTATCTGATGGGGGCAATGTAATGAGTCATTCTAGCGATCATAACGGCGCTTCTCACGGCAGCGTAAAGAGCTACATGACAGGGTTCGTCCTGTCGATCATTCTGACGGTTATTCCGTTTGCTATGGTTATGAGTGGCTCCGCATCGCATGCGGCTATTCTGGGAACTATCCTGGTCACTGCTGTTGTGCAGATTCTGGTACACCTGGTGTACTTCCTGCACATGAACAGCAAGTCTGACGAAGGTTGGAACCTGACCGCGTTTATCTTCACCGTAATCATCATTGCTATCGTTGTTGTTGGCTCCATCTGGATTATGTGGAACCTGAACTACAACATGATGATGCACTAAGAGCGGCAAGTATGTTTAAGCAATACCTGCAAGTAACGAAACCTGGCATCATTTTTGGCAACCTGATCTCCGTGATCGGCGGTTTCCTGTTGGCCTCCAAGGGCCACATCGACTATCCGCTGTTTACATGGACGCTCCTTGGGGTGTCCCTGGTGGTCGCCTCGGGTTGTGTATTCAACAACTACATCGACCGTGACATCGATCGTAAGATGGAACGGACGAAAAACCGGGTGCTGGTCAAAGGGCTGATCTCGCCACAAGTTTCGCTGGTATACGCCACCTTGCTGGGTATTGCTGGCTTCATGCTCCTGTGGTTTGGCGCTAACCCTCTGGCCTGCTGGCTGGGGGTGATGGGGTTCGTGGTTTATGTCGGCGTCTACAGCCTGTACATGAAACGCCACTCCGTCTACGGCACGCTGATTGGTTCTCTCTCCGGCGCTGCGCCGCCGGTGATTGGCTACTGTGCGGTGACCGGTAATTTCGATAGCGGCGCGGCGATTCTGCTGGCTATCTTCAGCCTGTGGCAAATGCCTCACTCCTACGCCATCGCGATTTTCCGCTTCAAGGATTATCAGGCGGCGAACATTCCGGTTCTGCCGGTCGTGAAAGGTATTTCCGTGGCGAAAAACCACATTACGCTGTACATCGTGGCTTTTGCTGTCGCTACGCTGATGCTGTCGCTGGGTGGCTACGCCGGGTATAAATACCTGGTCGTTGCGGCCGCGGTGAGCGTCTGGTGGCTGGGGATGGCGCTGCGCGGTTACAAAGTGGCGGATGATAAAGTCTGGGCGCGTAAGCTGTTCGTCTTTTCTATCGTCGCCATTACCGCGCTGTCGGTCATGATGTCCGTCGACTTTATGGTGCCGGATTCACACAATCTGCTGGCCTACGTCAGATAAGATTGTCGCTCTGACAAACCCCGCTCCGGCGGGGTTTTTTATTGCCCGGAGTTATCCCACCAGCATCGCCTGCGCGCTATACAGCAGATCCAGATGGTCGCGACACAACGCATCCAGCGAAGTCCGCGACTGATGAGAGGTCAGGCTCAGCGCCCCCCAGTACATCCCTTCCCTGTCGGATAGAGGCACCGCCAGAACCAGCATCCCAATTTCAAACTCCTGCTCGATAGTGGCAAACCCCTGGCGCCGCACCAGCGCAATTTTGTCCATCAGCATCGCCACGTCCGTCACCGTATACGGCGTGCGCTGTTCGCGTTTGATTCGCCGCAAAATCATCTCGCACTCGTCTTCCGGCAGCGAGGCCAGCCAGAGTCGCCCGCCGGCGGTGCAGAATATTGGCACCCGCTCCCCTAACCGCACCGAGGTCGAGTTAAACGGCGTATGTTTGCTGCGCGCGATATACACCAGTTCATCTTCATCAATCACCCCTACCGACGCATGCTCTTCCGTGCGGCTGGCAATGTACTCAACGATGGGGCGGACCATGCGCGGGAACTGGGCCGAATCAACATAGGCCTGCCCCAGGCGCAGCGCTTTTGGCGTCAGCCAGTAGTAGCGCCCGTCGGTCTGTACATAGCGTTCGTGCAGCAACGTCAGCAGAAAACGTCGCGCGGCGCTCTGCGTCAGGCCACTCATTTTCGCCGCCTGAGGTACGCTGAGCCGGGGAAAATCTTTGGAAAAAAGCTGGATCAAGGCCAGTCCTTTTTGCAGACCGACTATCAAATCGCGCGGATGTATTGTGTTTTGCATATCAGCTCACATTTCTGCAACATTGCCATCGATTCACTGCGATTATCGCAGTGGTGGTGCGATTAACAACCAATACGTCCGAATTCTGCGTTGTCGCTCTCAGGTTCCGCTGAAATACTTTCACAACATTCATTTAACAAATGAGGTTTGAAATGGTCAGTGGATTCACGCAGGTCGTTGCCGTTATCGGCCATCCGATTACTCAGGTTAAATCACCGGAAAACTTCAACCGCTACTTCGCCGACCAGCAGATGGACAGCGTGATGATCCCGGTCGATATCGCCCCGGAAGCGGTGGCGGATTATTTGCTGGCGTTACGCGGATGGCTGAACATGAGCGGTGTACTGGTCACCGTGCCGCATAAACAGCGCGCCGCCACGCTGGTGGATGAGTTAACGCCGCGTGCCCGCCATCTCAACGCGGTGAATGTCATTCGCAAACTGGCGGATGGTCGTCTGCAGGGCGATATGCTGGATGGCGTCGGTTTCTCTCTGGCCGCGGCGGCCCACGGTTTTCAGGCTGAAGGAAAGAGCGCGCTGCTCTCCGGCTGCGGCGGCGTCGGCAGCGCCATCGCCTGGGGGCTGTGTGAAGCCGGTATCCGCCAGCTGGCGCTACACGACCAGAATCCGACCACGTTGCAGCTGCTGCATAACCGCCTCGCCACCCATTTCCCCCAGGTCCAACTCACCGCGCTGCCTGACACCCTGAACGGTCTCGATCTGCTGGTAAACGGCTCTCCGGCCGGGATGGCAAACTTCGATCCGCTGCCGCTGCCGCAGGCTTTACTGGAAACCCTCACCCCGACAACCCATGTCGCGGACGTCGTTACCGCACCGGCAATCACGCCGCTGCTGACTTTCGCCCAGGCGCGCGGCTGCGTGGTACAAACCGGCCCCGAAATGGCGCTGGCGCAGATGAAGCTCATGGGGCAGTTCATCGGAGCCATCCCGCAGGAACAGGGGGCCGCGGCATGAAAAGCTGGGATGTGATTGTCATCGGTAGCGGCGCCGGCGGATTTGCCGCCGCGGTCACGGCCTGTTGCAAAGGGCTGTCGGTGCTGATGCTGGAAAAAGCGCCGCAGTTTGGCGGTACCTCGGCAATCTCCGGCGGAGCGGTATGGATCAACGATACCGATCAGGCGCGTGCGCAGGGGAAAAGCGGCGCGGCGGACGCGATCAAAACCTACCTGAAAACGATCGTCGGCGAACAGAACTATCGTCCGGACATCGTCGATGCGTTTGTCGCTTCCGGGCGCGAGGCGCTGGCGTTCCTCGAAAAAGAGGGCGCGGTGAAGTACAGTCTGCGCTCCCTCTCACCGGACTATTATCCTGATGAGCCGGGCGCCGTTGATTGCGGACGCGCGCTGGAGGTTGTGGAGTACGACGGGCGCCAGCTCGGCGATCGCTTTCGCGATCTGCGCGCTCCCCCACCGGGAATGTTGTTATTTGGCGGCATGATGGTCAACCGCGTGGATATCCAGCATTTTCTGGACATGCGCCGCTCGCTGCGCTCGTTATCGCACTGCGCGAAACTGCTGCTACGCTATGCGCGCGACCGCATCAGCCACCCGCGCGGTACCCGGCTGGCGATGGGTAACGCCCTGATTGCCCGCATGGCCACCGTGGCGCTGCGCAAAGGCATGACGCTCCGGCTGAACGTCAACGTCCTTTCTCTGATTGAGCATCAGGGCGCGGTCACCGGCGTCAATATTGAATGCGACGGCCGACAAGAGACCTTACAGGCGCGCTGCGGCGTGGTGCTGGCCGCCGGCGGCTTTGCCGCAGGAGAGCTGGCGGCACGCTACCGGCCGCATACCCGCGAGCATTACTCCATGTCGCCAGCCGGCAATGATGGTGCCGCCTTCCGTCTCGCCAGCGCACTCAACGCCTGCGAAGGCGCCGACCTGCCGTCCAATTTTTTCTGGGCGCCGGTCTCGGTACTGCGCCACGCCGACGGGCGCGAAGAACGCTTCCCGCACCTGGTCACCGACCGGGCCAAGCCGGGAGTTATCGCCGTCAACCAAAAGGCGGAACGTTTCGTCAACGAATCAAACTCTTACCACCACTTCGCCAGCGCCATGCAAAGCCAACCCGAAAACGCCCCCTGTTTTCTGATCTGCGATGCCCTGGCGATGAAACGCTACGGCCTCGGTCTTGCGCGGCCCGCGCCGGTTAACAACGATGCGCTGATCGAGGCCGGCTACCTGCACAAAGCGGACTCCCTCGCCCGGCTTGCTCAACAGTTGGGACTTGACGCACAAGCGCTCGCCGGGACGGTGGCCCGCTACAACCGCGATGCCGCGCAGGGAGAAGATCCGCAATTCGCCAAAGGCGGTAACAGCTATAACCGCGCGATGGGCGATCCGGGCCATCAACCGAACGCCTGCAATGCCCCGCTGCTGAAGGCTCCGTTTTATGCCATCACCCTCTACACCGGAGATTTAGGCACGTCGCGAGGCCTGGTCACCAGCGAGAATGCCCAGGTCCTTAATCAACAACGTCAGCCGATCCAAGGCCTTTATGCCGTTGGTAACGATATGGATTCCATGATGGCGGGCACCTACCCCGGTCCCGGCATTACGCTCGGCCCGGCGCTGACCTTCGGCTATCTCTGTGCCCGTCATATGACACACCAACTAACCCCATCAACAGGAGAAACATCATGATCTATGAAAAACGCACCTACACCCTCAATCCGCTGAAAATGGCCGACTGGCTGGCGCTGTACAAAAGCGATGCTTACGCGGTCCAGACCGAGCACCTCGGTAAGCTGATCGGTTTTTTCTTCACCGAAATCGGCGTCGTGAATCAGGTGGTGCATATCTGGGCTTACGAGAGCCTCGACGATCGCCTGGTACGCCGGGCGCGCATGGCGCAGGACGAACGCTGGCTGACCTTCTCGCGTAAAAACCGCGAACTGGCGGCCGTTGAGCGGCTGGAGTCGGTCCTGCTGCGTCCTGTTGATTTTTCACCACTGCAATAAGGAGCCGGAGATGAGCGGGCATAAAAAGGTGGATGTGCTGGTCGTCGGTTCCGGCGCGGCGGGGCTTTCCGCCGCGGTGACCGCCGCCCTCAAGGGCGCCAGCGTCCTGCTGGCCGAAAAAGAGTCGGTCGTCGGCGGCACCAGCGCCTGGTCAGGCGGCTGGCTGTGGATACCGCGCAACCCGCTCGCCCGCGAAGAGGGCATTCAGGAACAAGAGGACGCGCCGCTAACCTATCTGCAGCATGAAATGGGTGGTCAGCCCGCCGATGCCCGCCTGCTCACCTTCCTGCAGCAGGGCCCGGAGATGATCGATTTCTTCCGCCGCCATACGGCGGTGCAGTTTCTCTCCGGCAGTAAGATGCCGGATTTTCACATGTCACCGGGCTACGCCCAGGGGGGGCGTTCGGTGACGGCACAACCGTTTGACGGACGCTTGCTTGGCGACTGGCTGCATCGTCTGCGCCCGCCGCTGGAAACCATCAGCCTCGCCGGCATGGGCATCGCCGGCGGTAGCGACATGGCGCACTTTTTTAATGCAACCCGCTCCCCGCGATCGGCGCTGTATGCCGCCCGGCGTCTGCTGCGCCACGGCTGGCAGCGACTGCGAACTGGCCGCGGGCAGTATCTGGTTAATGGTAACGCGTTGATGGGCCGCCTGCTGCGTTCGGCGCTCGACGCTGGCGTCAGTATTCAATTGAATGCCCCCGTCGCTCGCCTGCTGACATCATCGACCGGGGTCAGCGGCGCGGTACTGCGTAGCGATGATGGCGATATTGAGGTTCACGCCGGCGCCGTGATCCTCGCCTGCGGCGGCTTTCCACACGATCGCCAACGCCTGGCGCAGCAGGTTCCCCATGCAGCGGACGGCTATGGCCACTTCTCCGCCGCGCCGCCGGGTAATCAGGGGGACGGTATCCGGCTCGGGGAGTCGGTCGGCGGTCAGTTCGACGCCTCGCTCAAACACGCCATGGCCTGGGCACCGGTCTCCCGCGTCACCCTCGCAAGCGGCCTGCAGCTGGTCTTCCCGCACCTGGTTGAACGCGCGAAGCCGGGGTTTATCGCCGTATTGCCCAATGGAAAGCGTTTTACTAATGAAGCCGACTCCTACCACGACTTTATTGCCGCGCTGCTGGCCGCAACGCCTGCGGGAGAGCAGCCGACAGCGTGGCTGCTGGCCGATAGCCGGACGCTGCGCCGCTATGGTCTGGGCCACGCCCGCCCCTTTCCATTTTCGCCGGCAGCATGGCTGCGCACGGGCTATCTCCACTCGGCCCCCACGCTGGCGGCGCTGGCGGAACATTGCGCCATCGATGGCGGGCAGTTGGCAGAGACGGTGGCGCGTTTTAACGACTACGCCGCGCGAGGAGAGGACCCGGAATTTCAGCGCGGCGTCTCGGCCTATAACCGGGCCCAGGGGGATGCCAGGCATCCTCATCATCCAACGCTGGGTCCGCTGCGCCATGCGCCCTTTTATGCGGTGCGTATTTTACCGGGTTCGCTGGGCTCTTTTAGCGGGCTGAAAACCGATGAACAGGCGCGAGTGCTGGATGCGCATCAGCAGCCGATCGCTGGCCTCTACGCCATTGGCAATGATATGTCGAGCGTGATGCAGGGGTACTACCCCAGCGGCGGTATTACGCTCGGTCCGGCCATGACCTTTGGCTATCTGGTGGGGAAAACACTGGCCGCCAATATAACAAAAACAGCATCGTAACCGACATCTTACCAGGGACGGCAGTACACATAACAACAATCACCTGCAACTGTACCGGAGTCTTTTATGAACATGCGAACCCTGTCCCTCGCCGCGCTCACCGTGCTCGACGTTCCGCCACCGGAACAGGTGCGGATCGCGGCACAAAGCGGCTTTACTCATGTCGGCCTGCGTCTGCTCCCTGCCACGCCGACCGATCCTGACTACGATATGCTCGGCGATACCGCGACCGTTCGCGCAACGCTCTCTGCGCTGATGGAGACCGGTATTCGCGTATCAGATGTCGAAATCGTGCGTCTGACGAGCGACTTTTCGCTTAATGCCCGCCTGGAAAACTTCCTTGAAACCGCCGCGCGCCTGGGCGCTCGTCAGGTGCTGGTGGCCGGCAACGATAACCACCTGACCCGCAGCGCTGAAAATCTTGCCGCGCTCGCCGAAGCCGGCCGGGGGTATGGCTTAACCATGAATCTGGAGCCCATGCCGTGGACCCAGCTGCGTACTATCGCTGACGCCAGGCGGCTGATTTCGGCCAGCGGGCGAGCGGATATTGGGATTCTGATTGACGCCATCCACTTCTGGCGCGCGGGAGAGTCGCTCTCCAGCCTCGCCGACCTGCCGCCAGAGTGCCTCAACTATATGCAGCTGTGTGACGCTCCGGCGCAGATTCCCGATAACGAACAGGAACTGATCCACCAGGCCCGCGCCGCGCGGAAGGTGCCGGGCGAAGGCGGGCTGGATCTGCATGGGCTGATGTCCGCGCTGCCGACGACGCTACCGGTATCGCTGGAAGTCCCGTTAAGCGGCGCCCAGGGCGCTCTGCCCGCCCTCAACCGCGCGCGGTTGCTGTTCAATGCCGCGCAGTCTTACCTGCACACCTGCGCATAAGGAAAACCCTATGACTCAGACCCAACGCCTGGATGTCAGAGAGTTAATCAACGGTAATCCGCTCAGCCGTTTCCAGAAACTGGTGGTTTTCTTAGGCTTTTGCGTGATTGCGCTCGACGGTTTTGATATTGCGATTATGGGGTTTATCGCCCCGACGCTGAAGCATGAATGGGGGGTAACCAACTACGAGCTCGGCTTCGTCATCAGCGCGGCGCTGATTGGCCTGGCTCTGGGGGCGCTCCTCTCCGGGCCGCTCGCCGACTGGCTGGGGCGAAAGAAAATCATCGTCAACAGCGTCTTTTTCTTTGGTTTCTGGACGATCGTCACCGCCTTCTCGCAGAACATCGAACAGATGATTTTCTTCCGTTTTATGACCGGACTGGGACTCGGTGCGGCGATGCCCAATATCGGCACGCTGGTATCGGAGTATGCCCCCGAGCGCCAGCGCTCATTTCTGATTACGGTGATTTTTTGCGGCTTTACCTTTGGCGCGGCGGCGGGCGGCTTTTCCGCCTCGTGGCTGATCCCGCGCTTTGGCTGGCATTCGCTGATGGCGCTCGGCGGGGTTCTTCCGCTGCTGTTCGCGCCGTTGCTTATCTGGCTGCTGCCGGAGTCGGTGCGCTTTCTGGTGGTTAAACGCGCGCCGGCGGCACGAATCCGGGCGATATTACAACGGCTCTATCCGGGGCAAATTGCGGATAACGCTGAATTCACGCTCCCGGCGCAGCCCGCCAATACCAACGCCATGCGCCTGGTCCTCTCGCGCCACTACCGCCTCGGCTCACTGATGCTATGGCTGGTCTATTTTATGGGCCTGTTTCTGGTTTATATCCTCGGCAGCTGGCTGCCGACGCTGGTCAAAGAGGTGGGACTGACCGTCAGCCAGGCGGCGGTGATGACGGCGATTTATCAGGCCGGCGGCACCGTAGGCTCTCTGTTTGCCGGCTGGCTAATGGATCGCATCAATCCCCATCGCGCGCTGGGGCTGATTTATGCCATCGGCGGCCTGTTTACGATGGCCATGGGCTACGCTGCCGCCAGTTTTGCGCTGCTGTGCCTGCTGGCCTTCGTCAGCGGCGCTTGCCTGAACGGCGCGAATACCGGCATGAATGCGCTTTCCGCCCGCTATTATCCGACCCAGGCGCGCGCTACCGGCTCCAGCTGGATGCACGGCGTCGGCCGAATGGGCGCCATCCTCAGCGCCTTTGCCGGCGCGGAAATGATGGCGCTCAATCTCAGCTTCGAAAACGTCTTTTTAATCCTTGGGATCCCGGCGGCATTAACCGTCGTCGGTCTGGTGGTGAAGGGGCTATTTGCCAGCGATGCTGAATCTACCTCCCCTGCCCCGTCCCCCACGCTGAGGAGTCTGTCGTGAGCAAAATTCGTCTTGCCGTCATTGGCGCGGGCGCCATCGGACGCAAACATATTGCGGTGATCCGCGCTAACCCACGGGCTGAGCTGGTCGCTCTGGCCGATCCTTCACCTCAGGCGCAGGCGCTGGCGCAATCGCTGGGTATCGCAGGGTATGACAACGTTGAAACCATGCTGGACGCGGTCCAGCCGCAGGGGGTGATTAACGCCACGCCCAATATTCTGCACCTGCCCTGCGCTCTGGCCTGCATCGAACGCGGGATCCCGGTGCTGGTCGAAAAACCTGTCGCCGACTCGCCGCAACGCGCCCGGGAACTGGTCGACGCCGCTGCTCGCCATCAGGTTCCGGTGCTGGTGGGGCACCACCGGCGGCACAACGCGCTGATCGCCGCGGCAAGGACATTGATCGACAGCGGCGAACTCGGGCAAATCGTCACCGTCTCCGCGCACTGGGTACTGCAAAAGCCGGATGATTATTTTGACGTTGCCTGGCGCCGTGAACCCGGCGCGGGACCGCTGCTGGTCAATCTGGTCCATGATATTGACCTGATGCGCTACCTGTTTGGTGAAATCGACCAGGTGCAGGCCTTTACCTCCCATGCCGTACGCCGTTTCGCCAACGAAGACAGCGCGGTGGTAAACCTTCGTTTCGCCAGCGGAGCATTAGGTAGCGCGGTACTCACCGATTGCGGCGTCGGCCCCTGGAGCTGGGAGATGAACTCGGGAGAAAATGCGATCTACGCCCACGCGCCGGAAAACTGCTATCTGATTTCCGGTACCCGCGGCGCGCTGGCGATCCCGCAGATGCAGTGGTGGCGCTATGGCGAAGCGCGCGGCTGGCTCCACCCGCTGCTGAGTGACAGGCTTCAGGTCGAAGCTATCGATCCCTTCATGCTGCAGCTTGACCACTTTTTGCAGGTCATCACCGGCGAGGAGAAACCGCTGATCGATGCTGCCGATGCGCTGCGTTCCCTGGAGATCGTTGCCGCCATTCAGCGGGCGGCAGGCCAGGCGGGCCAATCCACATAAACAGATGTCGGCGTAATCCCCCGTTGCGCCGACTTTTCCGCTGTCTTTATTGCGGAGAAAAAGAAAAATAAATTTCATTTAAATACTAAATGAAATCATATTGCTCATTATCTCAGCACATCCCCTCGCGCGCTCACACATCCCTGTCCATAAACATCAATAAAAGCAGGGTTAATCATCTAATTTGATACGCTTTTAGCCAAATCGTCGCTTTTCAGCGCCCCACTGGACGGTGAGGATAATCTTGATAATTTTTCGATCCCTCTCTCATAAATAAAAATTTAATTTCATATAATACTAAAAATGAAATAAATATTTTTAATCTACCTTGCCATTCCTCAGGCGACAGTTTCGTCGCCAGGAGTGGCGCCAGGGTCCTGTCCCGCTTCCTGGAGCAGGGAGCGAATCTCATCAGACATCCGTACTTTGTATCAAGGAGAACACCATGTTAAACGGCATGAAACCCCTGTCCCGCTCCCTGCGATGGGGAATGGTCGGCGGCGGAGCCACCAGCCAGATCGGCTACAGCCACCGCTCGGCCGCGCTACGTGACAATGTCTTTACCTTGCTGGCCGGCGCTTTTGATATTGATGCCGAACGCGGACGTCAGTTTGGTGAACAGCTCGGGATCGCGCCGGGACGCTGCTATGCCGATTATCAAACGCTGTTCCGCGAAGAGGCCCTGCGCCCTGACGGTATTGAAGTGGTATCGGTAACCACGCCGAACAATACCCACTTCGCCATTACCAAAGCGGCGCTGGAAGCCGGACTGCACGTCATCTGCGAAAAACCGCTCTGCTTTACCGCCGCGGAAGCCCAGGAGCTGCGGGAGCTGAGCATCAAGCATAACAAAATCGTCGGCGTCACTTACGGCTATGCCGGGTATCAGATGATTCAGCAGGCGCGCCAGATGATTGCCGACGGGCTGCTCGGACAGATTCGAATTATCAATATGCAGTTTGCCCACGGTTTTCATAATGAAGCCGTTGAGCTGCAGGCGGAGTCAACCCGCTGGCGCGTTACGCCGAAGTATGCCGGACCAAGCTACGTGCTGGGCGACCTGGCAACGCATCCGCTCTTTGTGGCCGAAACGATGGCACCGCACCTCAACATTCGCCGTCTGATGTGTTCCCGCCAGAGCTTCGTTGCATCGCGCGCGCCGCTGGAAGATAACGCCTTTGTGCTGATGGAATACGATAACGGCGCCGTCGGCTCAATGTGGACCAGCGCGGTCAATAGCGGCGCGATGCACTCGCAGAAGGTGCGGATCGTCGGTGAGAAAGCCAGCATCGAGTGGTGGGATGAGCATCCTAACCAGCTCAGCTACGAGGTACAAGGTGAGCCGGCGCGGGTACTTGAACGCGGCATGCCGTATCTCAGCGCCGCGGCCCTGGCAGACGATCGTATCGGTGGCGGCCACCCGGAGGGGCTGTTTGAAGCGTGGGCAAACCTCTACCGGCGCTATGCGATAGCCATCGATGCGATGGATCGGGGCGATCGCGCGTTTCTGGAGAGCTTCTGGTACCCGGACGTTGAAGCAGGTCTGCACGGCGTCTACTGGGTGGAGCAATGCGTGAAATCCGCCGATGCCGGCAGCCAATGGGTTGACTTTAATTTACAATAAATGCCATTAACCAGTGGAGTCTTCTCCACTGGTTTCTTTGTTTTCCCCGCGTTTACCTCATCATGCAACACAGCGGTAATATCTGTTAAACAAACATTTATTTACGCTTCTGGCTACCACCACTACACTAGTCGCAGTTTTTAGATTGAGGTGGTAATGAACGACAATAAAATGACGCCAGGTGAACTGCGCGCGACCTGGGGTCTGGGGACCGTATTCTCGCTGCGTATGCTCGGCATGTTTATGGTTCTGCCGGTTTTGACCACCTATGGCATGGCGTTACAGGGCGCCAGCGAAGCGCTGATTGGCCTGGCCATTGGTATCTATGGCCTGGCTCAGGCCGTATTCCAGATTCCGTTCGGCCTGCTCTCCGACCGTATTGGTCGTAAACCGCTGATTGTCGGCGGCCTGTTAATCTTCGTTATCGGTAGCGTAATCGCCGCGCTAAGCGACTCCATCTGGGGCATTATTCTTGGACGCGCGCTGCAGGGTTCCGGCGCTATTGCCGCAGCGGTCATGGCGCTACTCTCCGATTTAACCCGCGAACAGAACCGCACGAAGGCGATGGCCTTTATCGGCGTCAGTTTTGGCGTCACCTTTGCCATCGCCATGGTGCTGGGACCGATTATTACTCACCAGCTGGGCCTGCATGCGCTGTTCTGGATGATCGCCGTCCTGGCGACGATCGGCATCCTGCTGACGCTGTGGGTGGTGCCAGACAGTCACAACCACGTCCTGAACCGCGAATCGGGTATGGTAAAGGGCTGTTTCAGCAAAGTACTTGCCGAGCCGAAACTACTGAAGCTCAACTTCGGCATTATGTGCCTGCATATCATGCTGATGTCCACCTTTGTGGCCCTGCCAGGGCAGCTGGAAGCCGCCGGTTTCCCCGCCGCCGAACACTGGAAAATTTACCTGGTCACCATGCTGATTTCGTTTGTCTCGGTGGTGCCGTTTATCATCTATGCCGAAGTGAAGCGCAAGATGAAACACGTGTTCCTGTTCTGCGTCGCGCTGCTGCTGGTGGCCGAAATTGTCCTGTGGGGGGCAGGCGGCTATTTCTGGGAGCTGGTCGCCGGCGTTCAGCTGTTCTTCCTCGCCTTCAACCTGCTGGAAGCCCTGCTTCCCTCTTTAATCAGTAAAGAGTCGCCGGCGGGCTATAAAGGTACCGCGATGGGCATCTATTCGACCAGCCAGTTCCTTGGCGTGGCGATTGGCGGCGCGCTGGGCGGCTGGGTAGACGGCTTCTTTGATTCACAAACCGTATTCCTGCTTGGCGCGCTGCTGGCGATGCTGTGGCTGCTGGTTGCCGGGACGATGAGCGAACCGCCGTACGTCAGCAGCCTGCGGGTCGAAATTCCCGATGAGGTGGTGGCCGATGGCGCGCTGCAAGAGCGTCTGCAGCGCACAGATGGGGTCAAACAGGTTCTGGTGGTGCCCGACGAACGTTCGGTGTATATCAAAATCGACAGCAAGGTGACCAACCGCTTCGAAATTGAGCAGGCCATCAAAGGGGTATAAAAAAAGCGGGGAATGCCCCGCTTTTTTTATTGGCTGACGTTTACAGATGATACGCCAGCGCACACCCGACTTAGTCGCGGAAGTTTTTGAACTGGAACGGCTGTCCCAGGTCGCCGCCGCGCACCAGCGCCATAACCGCCTGCAGATCGTCGCGCGCTTTACCGGTGACGCGAATCTCTTCGCCCTGAATTTGCGCCTGCACCTTCAGCTTGCTGTCTTTGATCAGCTTGACGATTTTTTTCTGCGTCGCGCTCTCAATCCCCTGCTTCAGCTTCGCATCGACAAACCAGGTTTTCCCGCTGTGTACGAACTCATCCGGCACTTCGATAGAACTGCCTTCAATGCCGCGTTTTAACAGCTTCGCGCGCAGAATATCCAGCAGCTGGTTAATCTGGAAATCAGATTCGCTGAGGACCTTGATGGTCTCGTTTTTTTCGTTCAGTTCGAAGCTCGCTTCAACGTTACGAAAATCAAAACGCGACTCCACTTCACGGGTCGCATTCTCTACGGCGTTTCGAACTTCCTGAAGATCGACTTCAGAGACAATATCGAAAGATGGCATCTTTTCCTCTCCTTCTGTTTCTTTTGCGTTGCATAATACCCGCAACGCGACATAACTCAACTGGTTATCCCGCAAGCATAGCCGATGTTCAGATGCGCAATGCCCGCCAGGCCACCGCGGTGTGGGCTGCAGCCGGTAGCGCAACGAGTATATACTTTAGCTATAAATGCCTGGGGTAGTCGCAGGTGAGGAGGAACAATGAAAGTAACCGTACTCGGATGCGGTGCGCTGGGGCAGCTGTGGCTAACCGCGTTATGCAAACACGGACACGATGTCCAGGGCTGGTTACGCGTCCCACAACCCTTTTGTAGCGTCAATCTGATCGAGACTGACGGGACGATTTTTAATGAGTCGTTAACCGCCAACGATCCTGACTTTCTCGCCAGCAGCGACCTGCTGCTGGTGACGCTAAAAGCCTGGCAGGTCTCCACCGCGGTAAAAAATCTGGCGCACACTCTACCCGCCGCGTCTCCGATCCTGCTTATCCATAACGGGATGGGGACCATTGATGAACTGAAAGGCGTGCAGCAGCCGCTGCTGCAGGGCTCGACAACCCAGGCCGCACGCCGCGACGGCAACGTCATTGTGCACGTCGCCAACGGCACGACGCATATCGGCCCGGCGAAAGACTATCCGCAGGATTACAGCGACCTGGCTGATACCCTGCAACGCGTCCTGCCGGACGTCGCCTGGCATAATAATATCCGCCCGGCAACGTGGAGCAAGCTGGCGGTCAACTGCGTAATTAACCCGCTGACGGCGCTGAAAGAGTGCCGCAACGGCGATTTGCGCGACTACCCGCAGGAAGTTGAGGTCATCTGCCGGGAGGTCGCTGCGGTCATGGAGCGCGAAGGTATTCATACTTCACCGGAAAACCTGTTATTTTATGTCCATCAGGTAATTGAAAGTACGGCAGAAAATATCTCTTCGATGTTGCAGGATATCCGCGCGCAGCGTCGTACGGAAATCGACTATATCACCGGTTTTCTACTGAAGCGCGCCCGCGCTCACGGCCTTGCCGTACCGGAAAACGCCCGTTTGTTTGAACTGGTAAAGCGTAAGGAGAATGAATATGAGCGCGTCGGCACTGATTTGCCTCGCCCCTGGTAGCGAAGAGACCGAAGCGGTCACCACAATGGATTTACTGGTCCGCGGCGGCGTGCAGGTCACCACGGCCAGCGTCGCCAGCGATGGCAGCCTGACCATCGTCTGCTCGCGAGGCGTCAAGCTGCTGGCGGATGCGCCGCTGGTAGCGGTCGCCGACGGCGATTATGACATTATCGTTCTTCCCGGCGGGATAAAAGGCGCGGAATATTTCCGTGACAGCCCGCTGCTGGTAGAAACGGTCCGCCAGTTTCATCTTTCCGGACGCATTGTCGCCGCCATCTGCGCGGCGGCGGCGACCGTACTGGTGCCGCATAACCTTTTCCCGATCGGCAACATGACCGGTTTTCCGGCCCTCAAGGATCGCATCCCTGAAGAGCAGTGGCAGGACAAGCGCGTGGTCTGGGATCCGCGGGTCAACCTGCTCACCAGCCAGGGGCCTGGAACATCCATCGATTTTGCACTCAAAATGATCGACCTGCTGGTCGGGCGTGAAAAAGCCCATGAGGTTGCGTCACAGCTGGTCATGGCGGCGGGAATTTATAACTACTACGAAGCCTGATTTGCCGAGGCGGTCGCCCGGACAAGGCAGAGAGCCTTATCCGGGATGACCGTGATTGTTCGCGGTTTACGGGCGGTAAACCTTCACGTTCTCAAAGCCCTGCTCACGCAGGTACAGCGCCTGCAGACGGCTCATCACGCCGCGTTCGCACCACAGCAACCAGGTTTTGCTCTGGTCGAGATTGCCGAACTGGGTGCTCAGCTTGTAGAACGGCAATGACACAACGTCAACGCCTTCAACCTTCAGCGGCTTCTCATCCTGTTCGTCTACGGAACGAATATCCAGAATGACGTCGTTCGGGCTAAAGCCGGTCACGGTTTCAACTTCCACCACGTCCTGCTGAGTCTGCTGGGCGATATCGCGAATATCCACGTTATTCGCTTCCGCCACCACTTTATCGAGGATGCTAAAGTCGAAGTTCTCTTCTTCTGCTTCAATCTTCGCCTTCACCGCTTTCACGGTCGGGCTCTTCGAAATCACACCGCAATATTCCGGCATGGTGCGGGCAAAATCTTCGGTGCCGATTTCACGGGCCAGGTCGATGATGTGCTCTTTATCGTGCGAAATCAGCGGACGCAGAATCAGGGTGTCGGAGACATTATCAATCAGACGCAGGTTGGTCAGGGTCTGGCTGGACACCTGGCCCAGCGCTTCGCCGGTCACCAGCGCCTGCACGCCATAGCGCTCGGCGACTTTCGACGCCGCGCGGATCATCATGCGCTTCAGCACCACGCCCATCTGACCATCGTCGACTTTTTCGAGGATCTCCCCCACGACCGGTTCGAAGTTAATCGCCACGAAACGAACGCGGTGCGAACTGCCGAAGCGGTTCCACAGGTAGTGCGCCACCTGACGAACGCCAATTTCATGCGCGGCGCCGCCAAGGTTAAAGAAACAGTAGTGCACGCGACAGCCGCGACGCATCAGCATGTAGCTGGAAACGCCGGAGTCGAAGCCGCCGGAAATCAGCGACAGCACATCTTCCTGCGTGCCGATCGGGAAACCACCGATGCCTTCGTAGCGCCCTTTTACCAGCAGCAGACGATCGTTTTCAATTTCCAGATTGACCGTAATGTCCGGGTCAGTCAGCTTCACGCGCGCCGTTTCGATATGCTGGTTCAGGCCACCGCCGACGTAGCGTTCCACTTCGATAGAGGTAAACTCATGCTTGCCGCGACGTTTTACGCGCACGCAGAAAGTCTTGCCTTCCAGCGCTTCGCGCCACAGCGGCAGCGTTTTCTCAAAAATATCGTGCAGTGAGGTAAACGGGACGTCTTCGACTTCCAGAATATGGTGGATACCCGGGATTCGGGTCAGCGCATCGCGAATAACCGGACGCTGATTTTCGTCTTTCGCGCGAACTTCGATATGATCCCAATGACGAACGACGGCAAGCGTCTCATCATAGTTTTTGAGAACGTTACGAATGTTCCCGGTTAAGATCTTAATGAAGCGCAATCTCACGGATTGGCTTTTGATGGTGATTTCCGGGAACAATTTAATGATAAACTTCATGGCGACAATAGTTCGTTGGCAAGCCCGACGGGGCTTTAAGCAAAAGTTGTACTGCAGTGCACCGCGGTGCCTGCATCCAGGGAGCGCAGTATATCACCATTGAGTACATTGCGCCTCGCATTGCGCGTTTTACATAAAATCATTCAGGATGCCCGCGCGCGACGGGGGCATAACCCACTTGTCAGCCACCCGTTTGCGCGCTTTCGGCAACGATTCCGCGAAAGGATGAGGTGTATATTTGCTTAACCACGTGACTTCGTTACCATATTGGTGTCGCGACATTACAAGAGTCTATATTCACTATGCCAAAGAAAAATGAGGCCCCGGCCAGCTTTGAAACCGCCCTGGGCGAGCTGGAGCAGATTGTTAATCGTCTGGAAAGCGGCGCGCTACCGTTAGAAGAGGCGCTCAGCGAATTTGAGCGCGGCGTACAGCTGGCGCGTCAGGGGCAGGCCCGATTGCAGCAGGCCGAACAGCGCGTCCAGATTCTGCTGGCCGACAGCGAGGATAGCCCGCTGACGCCGTTTACACCGGATGCTGAATAAATGGACTTCTCGCAACAATTACACGCTTGCGTTGAGCAGGCCAACGACGCGCTACGCCGTTTCCTCGCTCCGCTGCCTTTTCAGAACACTCCACTGGTTGAAGCCATGCAGTACGGCGCACTATTAGGCGGTAAACGCCTGCGTCCGTTCCTCGTCTATGCTACCGGCGAAATGTTCGGCGTCAGCCGGACAACGCTGGATGCACCGGCCGCCGCCGTTGAATGCATCCATGCTTACTCTCTGATGCATGACGATCTGCCCGCCATGGACGATGACGATCTGCGCCGCGGTCTGCCGACCTGCCACATTAAATTTGGCGAAGCGAACGCAATTCTTGCCGGAGACGCCCTACAAACGCTGGCATTTTCTATACTGAGTGATGCGCCGATGCCTGAAGTGCCGGACAGCGATCGTCTGGCGATGGTTTCGACGCTGGCCCACGCCAGCGGAGTCGCCGGTATGTGCGGCGGACAGGCGCTGGATCTGGAAGCCGAAGGCCACCAGGTTGACCTGCAGGCGCTGGAGCGTATTCATCGCCACAAAACCGGCGCGCTGATATGCGCCGCGGTGCGCATGGGCGCGCTGAGCGCAGGTGAACGCGGTCGTGCGGCCCTGCCGGCGCTCGATCGCTATGCGCAAAATATCGGTCTCGCCTTCCAGGTCCAGGATGACATTCTTGACGTGGTAGGGGATACTGCGACCCTTGGCAAACGTCAGGGAGCTGACCAGCAGCTAGGCAAAAGTACTTATCCTGCGCTTCTGGGACTTGAACAAGCGCGTAAAAAAGCGCACGACCTGATTGAAGATGCCCGTCAGTCGCTGAGTGAGCTGGCCGCGCAATCTCTGGATACTACGGCACTGGAAGCGCTCGCGAATTACATAATTCAGCGCGATAAATAAACAATAAGAGTCTCTGATGAGTTTTGATATTGCCAAATACCCAACCCTGGCACTGGTGGATTCCACCCAGGAGTTGCGTCTGTTGCCGAAAGACAGCCTGCCGAAACTGTGCGACGAACTCCGGCGCTACCTGCTGGACAGCGTCAGCCGTTCCAGCGGGCATTTTGCCTCCGGCCTCGGCACGGTCGAACTGACCGTGGCGCTTCACTACGTCTATAACACGCCTTTTGACCGTTTGATCTGGGACGTGGGCCACCAGGCCTACCCGCATAAAATTCTGACCGGACGCCGCGATAAAATCGGCACCATTCGGCAGAAAGGCGGGCTGCATCCGTTCCCGTGGCGCGGCGAAAGTGAATATGACGTGCTGAGCGTCGGCCACTCATCGACCTCCATTTCTGCGGGTATCGGGGTGGCGATTGCCGCGGCGAAAGAAGACAAACAGCGACGTGCGGTCTGCGTCATTGGCGACGGCGCCATTACCGCAGGTATGGCGTTTGAGGCCATGAACCATGCGGGCGATATCAAACCCGATCTGCTGGTGGTGCTGAACGACAACGAAATGTCGATCTCCGAAAATGTCGGCGCGCTGAATAACCATCTGGCGCAGCTGCTCTCCGGAAAACTGTACTCCACGCTGCGCGAAGGCGGCAAAAAGGTCTTCTCTGGCGTGCCGCCGATTAAAGAGCTGCTCAAACGCACCGAAGAACATCTCAAAGGGATGGTCGTTCCCGGAACCCTGTTTGAAGAGCTGGGCTTTAATTACATCGGCCCGGTTGACGGTCACGATGTCCTCGGTCTGGTCAATACGCTGAAAAATATGCGCGACCTGAAAGGACCGCAGTTCCTGCATATTATGACCAAAAAAGGTCGCGGCTATGAGCCGGCGGAAAAAGACCCGATTACCTTCCACGCGGTGCCGAAATTTGACCATACCAGCGGGGTCCTGCCGAAAAGCAGCGGCGGCCTGCCCTCCTACTCGAAAATTTTTGGCGACTGGCTGTGCGAAACCGCGGCGAAAGACAGCAAGCTGATGGCCGTTACGCCGGCTATGCGCGAAGGCTCGGGGATGGTCGAGTTTTCCAGAAAATACCCTGACCAGTATTTCGATGTGGCGATTGCGGAACAGCACGCGGTGACGTTCGCCGCCGGCCTGGCGATCGGCGACTACAAGCCGGTGGTGGCCATTTACTCCACCTTCCTGCAGCGCGCCTACGATCAGGTGATCCACGATGTCGCTATCCAGAAGCTGCCGGTTCTGTTTGCCATCGACCGCGCGGGAATCGTCGGCGCCGACGGACAAACGCATCAGGGAGCATTCGATCTCTCCTTCCTGCGCTGTGTTCCGGATATGGTGATCATGACGCCGAGCGACGAAAACGAGTGCCGTCAGATGCTCTACACCGGCTATCACTACAATCAAGGGCCGAGCGCGGTTCGCTACCCGCGCGGGACCGGCACCGGCGCCACGCTGGAGCCGCTGGCTTCATTGCCAATCGGCAAAGGCGTGGTGAAACGCACGGGCGAAAAAGTGGCGATACTCAACTTCGGCACTCTGCTGCCGGAAGCGGCGCAGGTGGCAGACAAGCTCAACGCCACGCTGGTCGATATGCGTTTTGTCAAACCGCTCGATGATGCGCTTATTTTGCAGCTTGCCGCCGATCACGATGTGCTGGTGACGGTGGAAGAGAATGCCATTATGGGCGGTGCGGGCAGCGGCGTGAATGAGCTGCTGATGGCCCATCGTCGTGTGGTTCCGGTGCTGAATATCGGCCTGCCGGACTTCTTTATTCCCCAGGGGACCCAGGAAGAAGTGCGCGCCGACCTCGGCCTTGATGCCGCCGGTATCGAAGCCAAAATCACCGCCTGGCTGGCCTGAACCCTCTCCGCTAACGGCGCCTGCTATGCTTAAAGGATACCCTTTATGTTGATAGCAGGAGCCGTTCATGCACTACATCACACCTGAAGCAACCCACCTGCGGGTCTCCCGACTTTGCCTCGGCTGTATGACCTTTGGCGAGCCGGATCGGGGCAAGCACGCCTGGACCCTACCTGAAGAGAGCAGCCGTCCGCTCATTCAACGTGCGCTGGAAGGCGGCATCAACTTTTTTGATACCGCAAACAGCTACTCTGACGGCAGCAGTGAAGAGATTGTCGGCCGTGCGCTGCGCGATTTCGCCCGCCGTGACGAAGTAGTGGTGGCCACAAAGGTGTATCACCAGGTCGGGGATCTGCCGGAGGGCCTCTCGCGTGCGCAGATCCTGCGCTCTATCGATGACAGCCTGCGCCGCTTAGGTATGGAATATGTCGACCTGCTGCAGATCCATCGTTGGGACTACAGCACGCCGATTGAAGAGACCCTGGAAGCGCTAAATGAGGTTGTTAAGGCCGGGAAAGCACGCTATATCGGCGCCTCATCGATGCACGCCCGCCAGTTTGCGCAGGCGCTGCAGCTTCAGGAGAGCAACGGCTGGGCGCGCTTTGTCACCATGCAGGATCATTACAACCTGATCTATCGTGAAGAAGAGAACGAGATGCTGCCGCTGTGCCATCGTGCTGGCGTATCAGTCATCCCCTGGAGCCCGCTGGCGCGGGGTCGCCTCACCCGTCCGTGGGGCGAAACCACTGCCCGCCTGGTCTCTGATGAGTTTGGCAAATCGCTCTACAGCGCAACCGATGAAAACGATGCGCAGATTGCGCAGAATCTTGCTGAAGTGGCGGAAGAACTCGGCGCCAATCGCGCCCAGGTGGCGCTGGCCTGGCTGCTGAGTAAACCCGGCGTCGCGGCGCCAATCGTCGGAGCCTCCAGACAGGAGCAGCTCGACGACCTGCTGGGCGCGGTGGATTTAACGCTGACGCCTGAACAGGTAGAAAAGCTGGAAGCGCCGTACCAGCCGCATCCGATTGTGGGTTTTAAATAAGCGGGCCGCCCGGGCCACTGGCCCGGGCAAACTCACCCGAGGAGTGAGCTCAGAAAAGACCAATCGGCCAGTGATGGCCTATGACATACAGCACGCCCGCCGAAATCACGCCGGCGACGATATCATCGACCATGATCCCCATCCCGCCGTGGATATTGCGGTCAAACCAGCGAATCGGCCACGGTTTCCACATATCAAAAATGCGGAAGATCACAAACCCGGCGGCGACCCATTGCCAGTCAAGCGTCGGTAGCGCCATCAAGGTGATCCACATCCCGACAAACTCGTCCCAGACGATGCTCCCGTGATCGTGGGTACCCATATCTTTCGCCGTGCGATGGCAGATATAAACCCCGATACAGATGCCCATCATCACCACCAGCGAATAGAGCTGCCAGGGAAGAAAGGTCATCAGATACCAGAACGGAATCGCCGCCAGCGAGCCCATTGTGCCGGGCACCACGGGGCTTAACCCGCTGCCAAAACCGGTCGCCAGCAAATGCCAGGGATTCAGCATATTGAGGCGGCTTTTTGCGATATCTTTACTACGCACCAAAGTGATCGTACCCCTGTAAATCCAGCTGGACCGGTTTACCGGATTGCATCAACTGCAAACCGTCCGCCTCGGCGCTAATCTGTCCAATGCAGGTAAAGCGCGCCCCAAGCTGGCCGATAGCCACATCAAGCGCGCCGCGGTTAAGTTCAGGCACGGTAAAGCACAGTTCGTAGTCTTCACCGCCAGAGAGCGCCCAGCGCAGCACCTGCTCCCTCTCTGCATGGCGCAGCAGCGCATCGGATAACGGCATTGCGTCAAGATCGATCCGCGCGCCGCAGCCGCTGGCCTTCAGAATATGCCCCAGATCGGAAATCAGACCGTCGGACAGATCAATGGCCGAGCTGGCCAGATCGCGCAGCGCCTGTCCTTGCAATACGCGCGGCATCGGGCGCAAATGGCGCGCCAGCAGGTAGTCGGCATCAGCGGCTGACGCCACCACCAGACGATCCTGCAAAATGGCCAATCCTGCGGCGCTGTCGCCGGGGGTGCCGGTGACGTATATCCAGTCGCCAGGTTTCGCCCCGGAACGCTTCAAAGCGCGCCCAGGCGGGACAAAACCGTGAATACCCAGGGTCATCGACAGCGGACCGCAAGTGGTATCACCGCCGATCAGCTGCATATCGTAATAGTTGAGTTGCATGAACAGGCTGTCGCTGAACGCTGCCAGCCACGCTTCATCCGCTTCCGGTAACGTTAACGCCAGCGTCAACCACGCCGGTTCGGCGCCCATCGCCGCGAGGTCGCTCAGATTGACCGCCAGCGCCTTGTAAGCCAGATCGGCAGGATCGATATCAGGTAAAAAATGGTTGCCCGCCACCAGGGTGTCGGTGCTGATTGCCAGCGTTTTTTTCTCGGGAATGTTCAGGAGAGCGCAGTCGTCGCCGATGCCGGTTTCCACATCGAGACGCATGCTTTTTACGCGATCAAAATAACGGGCAATCAGGGAAAATTCGCCGCATGCCATACGTTATGCCTCAGCAAAAGAAAAGAATAAGGCCGGACCTTGCGTGGATGACATCCCGCGAGACCCGGCCTGGAGTTTACTTTTTGTTGGGACGAATTGCCGGGGCTGCTTTGTCCAGCACGCCGTTAACAAACTTATGACTGTCTTCGGCGCCAAAGGTTTTCGCCAGTTCGATAGCTTCGTTAATCGCAACTTTGTACGGAACATCGTCACGTTTAGACAGCTCGAACAGGGCGATACGCAGTACCGCTTTCTCCACCTGACCCAGCTCTTCAAGCAGGCGGGACAGGTACGGCTTCATCAGGCCGTCGAGGTATGCGCTGTTAGTCGCCACTCCGGACAGCAGTTCGCGGAAATACAGAACGTCGACATCTTTGACATCCTGTTCCGCCAGGAACTGGTATTCAACATCAGCGATGTCGTTCTGGGACAACTGCCAGGAGTAAAGCGCCTGGACGGCACACTCACGGGCGCGGCGACGAGCAGCAGGTTTCACGGAATTCCCCTTACAAAAAAATTCAGGCCTTGATGGCTTTCAATACGTTAATCATTTCCAGCGCGGTCAGCGCAGCTTCTGCGCCTTTGTTACCGGCTTTGGTACCAGCGCGTTCGATGGCTTGTTCAATGCTTTCTGTCGTCAGAACACCAAAGGCTACCGGGATTTCGCTGTCCTGCGCGACATGTGCGAGGCCATTGCTTGCTCCGCCAGCCACATATTCAAAGTGCGCGGTACCACCACGAATCACCGTACCCAGAGCAATCACTGCGTCATATTTACCGGTTTTAGCCAGCACGCCAGCCGCCAGCGGCAGCTCATACGCGCCTGGAACCCAAACAACGGTAATATTTTCATCTTTTACCTGACCGATGCGCTTGAGTGCGTCAATAGCACCTTCCAGCAGGCTGTCATTGATAAAGTTGTTGAAACGCGCAATGGTGATGGCGACGCGAGCGTCCGGGGTAGCAACGTTAGCTTCAATAATGTTCATACTCTTCCTTCGGGTTCATATAGCCCCGCAAGGGGGGCGGATTCTATCATAATAATTTATACACTTCATCCTTCAAACTGCCTCCGCGTTGGCTGCGCCTGTCGATCCCGGTCGCTTACCGCTGTAAGCAAGCGGGGGTTCTCGGGTTGGCTGCCTCGACGCATCTTGAATGATTTCGCGTAGCGATGCTGTTTTCCCTTGCCAGGGGGAGATCATGCGCCCACTAAATGCAGGCAAAGATCGGGGCCTACCTGGCGTATCTCGTTGAATTTGAAATGGGGGGCATCGGCCAGTTTCTCAAGCCCCGGCAGCACGCATAGCCCGCGTGCGTCGCTGCCTAACAGTTTAGGCGCAATATAGACGATAAGCTCGTCCACCAGTCCGGCCTGCAACAGCGCGCCGGCGAGCGTCGGGCCCGCTTCCACCCAAATGCTGTTAACCTGCTGTTTGCCAAGCTGCATCATCAGTAACACCAGATCGAGATGGCCGTTATGTTCCGGCACGATCAGCGTTCGCACGCTTTCCGGCCAGCTGCGATCATCGGCCTGAGTGCGGGCAAACAGCGTCTCTCCCGCCTGCTGCACGATGCGGTGCTCAGGAGTAACGCGATTATGGCTATCGATCACAATACGCAGCGGCTGACGCAGATTTTCCTGCGGGTAGCGGGCGCGAATATCGGCATCGAGCTCTTCCCAGCGTACGGTTAATGCCGGATCGTCTGCCAGGACGGTCGCGCTGCTGGTCAGGATCGCATGGCTTTGCGCACGCAGGCGCTGCACGTCGCGTCGCGCCTGCGGCGAGGTAATCCACTGACTTTCGCCGCTGGCCATCGCGGTGCGACCATCCAGCGAAGCGCCCATTTTTAGCTGTATGTAAGGGAAACCGGTGCGCATCCGCTTAAGAAAGCCTTTGTTCAGCGCTTCGGCTTCGCCCATCATCAGGCCGTGGCTGACGTCAATTCCTTCCTGCTGCAGGCGATACAGGCCGCGCCCGGCCACCTGCGGGTTAGGGTCCTGCATGGCGGCCACGACGCGGGTAACGCCCGCGGCAATCAGCGCGTCGCAGCACGGCGGCGTTCGGCCGTGATGACTGCAGGGTTCCAGCGTCACATAGGCAGTGGCGCCCCGGGCTTTTTCGCCGGCCATGCGCAGCGCATGAACTTCCGCATGCGGCTCGCCGGCACGATAGTGAAAACCTTCGCCGACAATCTCGCCGTCCTTGACGATCACACAGCCGACATTCGGATTGGGATGGGTCGTAAAGCGCCCGCGCTGCGCCAGCTTAAGCGCTCGCGCCATGTACATTTCATCATGCATGGCTTAGTCCTGTAAGCGGGCGATCTCTTCGCCGAACTCTTTGATATCTTCAAAACTGCGATAGACGGAAGCAAAGCGGATATAGGCAACTTTATCGAGCTTTTTCAGCTGCTCCATCACCAGGTTGCCGATCATTTTGCTCGGGACTTCGCGCTCACCGGTACCGCGTAAATGGGTTTTGATATGATTGAGCGCCATTTCCACATCATCGGCGCTGACCGGCCGTTTTTCCAACGCTTTCAGCATTCCGCTGCGCAGCTTATCTTCATTGAAGGGCTCCCGCACATCGTTGCTCTTGACCACACGCGGCATCACCAGCTCTGCCACCTCGAAGGTGGTGAAACGTTCGTTACAAACCAGGCACTGCCGACGACGACGCACAGAAGAGCCCTCACCCACCAGACGAGAGTCGATCACTTTGGTATCTACGGCGAAACAGAAAGGGCAATGCATAGCGCGTCCTGACAGGAAGTTAAACTGACGGGTAGTTTACCGCGAAGTGCCCCGACAACAAAGAAAGAGCTTTTGAGACAAAGGATCTATGGCTCGTGGACGGAGACGATCTACCATAAAGTATCCCCTGAAAACGGAATCCATGACCATGACAAGACGTTATTTGAAGCTGGCGATGCTGACCACGCTGTTCACACTCAGCGCCTGCGCGCAGCAAAGCGAAGTCCGTCAAATGCATGAAAGCGTAAGCACCTTGAGCAAAGAGATGACTCAGCTTAATCAGCAGACGGTGAAAATTAGCCAGCAAAACGCTCTGAATGCGAAATCCACCAGCGGCGTTTATCTTTTGCCCGGCGCCAGGACTCCGGCGCGCCTCGAAAGCCAAATCGGCACATTGCGTATGTCGCTGCGTGATATTGCCGCCGACGCCGACGGTACCCGCCTGACGCTGCGTATTCAGGGGGAATCAAACGACCCGCTACCGGCGTTTAGCGCCACCGTTGCCTGGGGGCAAATCAGCGGCACCACGCAGAATTATCAGGAAGTTAACGTGCACGATCGGTTGATTAGCGCCCCCGCCAGCATCCTGGCGCCGAGCGACGTTGATATTCCGCTACGTCTGAACGGCATCACGCCGGAGCAGCTCGGCTTCCTGCGCATTCACGATATCCAGCCCGCCACCGCACAATAATCCCCTTCACCGGGTGTCGCCGACACCCGGGCCCCCCGTCCAGAAATCCATTTACAATTTTTCTAAACAGTTCAGTAAAAATTGACTGTATGGATGAATTTCAGTGGCATTCTGTCAGGAAATGCATAGAATCGTGAACGCAATCGATTACGTATGTTTACGTTATGTGAAACAACACGTATTTTTGTGAGCAATGATTTCTATAATAGACCCCCACAGAAAGACGAAATATTTAGAAACGCTTCGGCAACGTTCTTAACGCCTTTTGGCTTAATTTAAACAGTGGCATCATTATGAAAAAAACATTACTGGCAGCAGGCGCCGTACTGGCGCTGTCCACATCGTTCACTGCTGGCGCGGCAGAAAACGAAAAACCGCAGTACCTGTCTGATTGGTGGCACCAGAGTGTAAACGTGGTGGGTAGCTACCACACCCGTTTTGGACCGCAAATCCGTAACGATACCTATCTGGAATACGAAGCGTTTGCTAAAAAAGACTGGTTTGATTTCTATGGCTATATCGATGCGCCGGTGTTCTTTGGCGGCAACAGCACGGCAAAAGGTATCTGGAACAACGGTTCTCCGCTGTTTATGGAAATCGAACCGCGTTTCTCTATCGATAAGCTGACCAACACCGATCTCAGCTTCGGCCCGTTCAAAGAGTGGTATTTCGCGAACAACTATATCTACGATATGGGTCGTAACGATTCTCAGGAGCAGAGCACCTGGTATATGGGTCTGGGTACCGATATCGATACCGGTCTGCCGATGAGCCTGTCTCTGAACGTCTATGCGAAATATCAGTGGCAGAACTATGGCGCATCCAACGAAAACGAATGGGACGGCTACCGTTTCAAAGTGAAATACTTTGTCCCGCTGACCGACCTGTGGGGCGGCTCGCTGAGCTACATCGGCTTCACCAACTTTGACTGGGGTTCCGATCTGGGCGATGACAACTTCTATGACATGAACGGCAAGCACGCGCGCACCAGCAACTCCATCGCCTCCAGCCACATCCTGGCGCTGAACTACGCGCACTGGCACTACTCCGTTGTGGCCCGTTACTGGCATAACGGCGGTCAGTGGGCCGATGATGCGAAGCTCAACTTCGGCGATGGCGACTTCAACGTACGCTCTACCGGCTGGGGTGGTTACTTCGTGGTGGGTTACAACTTCTAATCCTGCCTGATGGTCCCCGGCCTCTGCGCCGGGGATATCGATTGACGCGCATTATGGCTCACGCTCCTCGCACCTCACCTTACGCAGAAAATCACTCAATGAACGGTCGGCCCGCTCGCTGAAAAGGCGCCCGGTAGCAGCCACGTCCAGGCAGCGATCGAGACGAAAGCAGCGGTAATCGTCGCGGAGCTCGCACCAGCTCACCAGCAGCCAGCGTTCGCCCCAGAAAAAGAGCCCCAGCGGCAGCACTTCACGCTGCGACACCTTTCCCGCTTCGTCGCGGTAGTGCAGCGCCAGCACCCGCTGACCGGAAACCGCCCGATGCACCAGATCAAACTGTGCCTTACTGTAGCCCTGGGCGCCAAAATCCGGCGCAAATAGCCGCGATTGTTCGGCCTTACGCCGACTCTCCTCAGGTAAAATCGCGAGCATCTTTTCCCGAGCCGACTCCAGCGCCTGGGACAGCGATTCGCCCCCCCAGGTTTGCAGCAGCCGAATCGCGGCCACCAGCGCTTCCGACTCCTGGGTCGTCAGCATCAGAGGCGGTAAGCTGTAGCCTGCCAGCAGGCGATATCCGCTTCCGGCCTCACCCTCCACCGGCACGCCGGAGAGCGACAGGTCGCGGATATCCCGGTAGATGGTGCGCTCCGATACGCCGAGCCGCTCCGCCAGCAGTCCGGCGGTGGTTAATCTTCTCCCCCGCAGGATCTGCACGATTTGAAAAAGGCGGTCGGCGCGTCGGCTCATTTTTAGCTTATCTCATGGTCAGGCCCGTCCCGCAGGCGTCAAACGCATTAATGGGACAGGTATTTAGGTTGATGGAGGCCAATCCGGTTACCTTCGCTATCCATAAACAGCGCGATGGTGCCAATATCGTTCGACAGCTCAAGCGGGCCAAAGACGCAGCTCCCGCCAGCGGAATTCACGCGGTCGAGCGTGGCGGCCAGATTGTCAGTATGCAGATAGATAATACATCCCTGATCGGCAGGTTTAACCCCGTCAAACTTCGCCAGCGCGCCGCCGGGGGCCGGATCCTGATACGGAAAAACGGCCATTTCGGCACAATCCATATTTTCCCGACGCAGCGTCACCTGCAGCACCGGCTCGTAAAACGCCACGGCACGATCCATGTCAGCGACCGGAATTTCAAACCAGTTAATTACGTTGTTCATACATCCTCCTGTCCATTGTTTGGGTTCAGGAGGAGTGTATGGCAGGGCTCCTGACAGCGTACTGTCAGGAGCGATCGCCGTCTGCGATTAACCCGCCGAGCAAACCAGGGCCCGCTGCTTATCCAGCAGCCAGGGACGGAGATAGCCCACGGTGTTGGAAAACGGCAGCACCTCCTCCGGCAGGACAATCCCCAGCTGCTGGCGAATATAGGCCCGCCGGGTAACGATGCGCTGCCAGAGAGTCGGCCAGTTCTCCGCCAGCTCCTCACGTAGCGCCTCATCCGCAACCGCTACGGTATCTTCAATACTGGCCCCGGCATAGCCCGCCCGTGAGGGGATAATATCGATTTGCAGCAGCATGCCGCTGCGGATACTGGCCTGAGAGTCCGGCCCTACAGGAGAACACAGCCACTCTTCGTCGGCGACCAGATGGCCGGGGTTCAAATGCCAGTGATACTCTGCTTTCGGTAACACCCGCTCGATAAGATCATACATCTCACCGCCGCGCATACCGATACGCAGGTTCTCCAGCCAGCTGACTACCGCCCGGAAATAGGGCTTCGCCACCACATCGAGGTAGTCCGCCACCTCCGGCGCCAGCTCCGTTTCATCGCCGACTACATAGGCTGCCCGGCTGCTTAAGCCGCCTTTAAACCCGGTAGTGAGCGAAAACTTATCGCCGCGACGGATAACCTTATCGCCAGGATAGAGACGGGCATCGGCGAAACGATCGCCGGTAGCGGCAATCATCACCACGCTGTTGGGCTGGCCTTCTGCTGCCAGCAGCGCGCCGATCTGTTTTTCCGTTTTCCCCGGCTCGATGGCATTCAAAGCCGTGAGGATCGCCGTCGACGCCAGGTTGGCGCCATATTCATAATGCGCCAGCTCATTGGCTGAATTTACCGTTCTCACTCCGCCATCTGGCGCGATAAATATTGCCGTGGCATTGACCACAACCGCCTGCGGCCCTGCAGCCTGCCGAATGGCGTCAACGATAAAAGCAGGCAGATCGAACATCTGTGAACGGTCGTCAGCGCTGCCGGTGAATAGCTTCCAGCCTACCAGGCCCAGCGTTTTCCCGCTGCTAATACCGGCATCCTGCAGCAGCTGAGGCAGACTCTTTTCATTGCTCATGGGTTGATTCGGCAACGAGAACCACGGCGCATGGATCACCCGGTTTTCCAGCCGGGCAAAGGCCGCCAGCTTGAGGTTTTCATTGCCCAGCACCAGCACCGCCTCCCCTTCGCGATGCAGTACCAGCAATGCTTCTTCAAAACGAGGGATAAAGCCGGTGAGATATTCGAAGTTTCCGCCGTGCTCTTTATCGGCATACACGATCAGCGTGTCATAGCCATGCCGGCGCATTTGCGCAAGTACCCTGGCTTTACGCTGGCGTAGCGTTTGATCGCTGAGCGTAACGGAAGGCACATCGTGCCAGACGGTGGGTTCGGCGACGGCAGAAAGGACTATGGCGGACATGGGGGATCTCCATCTCATTAAGCTAATGAGTGGAGAGTAGCGAAATTTGGCCGGGCTGTAATAAAAAAATCCCGGCCTTGCGACCGGGATTGCTTTATCTGAACGCGCCGGATTTACGGCAGAATTGACGGCTGATCCGCCCCTTCTTTTTCTACCTTCTGCTGCAGCATATGCTCACGCTTCATGCCCAGCTTCAGCGCCAGTGCGGACGCCACGTAGATAGACGAGGCCGTACCGATGGAGACACCGATCAGCATGGTCAGCGAGAAGCCTTCCAGAACCGGGCCACCAAAGAGATACAGCATCAGGATCACCACCAACGTGGTTCCGGAGGTGATCAAGGTACGATGCAGCGTCTGGGTCAACGACACGTTGAAGATCTCATACGGCGTACCGCGGCGGATCTTACGGAAGTTTTCACGGATACGGTCAGATACCACGATGCTGTCGTTCAGCGAGTAGCCGATAACCGACATCAGCGAGGCGACGATAGTCAGGTCAATCTCGATATGGAACAGCGAGAGGATGCCCATCGTAATGACCACGTCGTGCGCCAGAGCGATAACGACCCCGGCGGCAAGACGCCACTCGAAACGGAAACCAACGTACACCAGGATACAGATTAATGCCGCCAGCAGCGCCAGCGCGCCGCTTTGCGCCAGGTCAGCCCCGACGCTCGGCCCCACGAACTCGATTCGCTTAACCGTCGCGGACTGGCTGGTCGATTCGTTAATCACGTTAACGACCTTGCTGCCCAGCTCCTGACTGATGTTGGCATCATGTACCGGCGGCATACGTACCATAATGTCGCGGCTGCTGCCGAAGTTCTGCACCTGCGGCTCTTCAAAGCCCGCCTTCTGCAGCGCCTGGCGCATCTGGTCCAGTTCGGCCGGTTTTTCGAGGGTAATTTCGATCACCGTACCGCCGGTGAAATCCAGACCCCAGTTAAAACCGCGCACGCCCATCACGACAATGGCGGCAATCAGCAGAAAACCTGAAATGCCGAAAGCCCAGTAGTCCCAGCGCATAAAGTCATAGACTTTACGGCCGTGGTTCAATTGTTCAACAGTATATTCCTGTGCCACAACGCACTCCTCAGATAGACAGCTTTTTAACGCGCTTGCCGCCGTACAGCAGGTTCACGATGGCACGGGTGCCGACGATAGCGGTAAACATCGAGGTTGCCACACCGATACCGGTAGTAATCGCAAACCCTTTAATTGCACCGGTACCGACCGCGTACAGGATGATAACTTTGATCAACGTCGTAATGTTCGCATCGAAGATCGAGCTGAATGCGCCCCGGTAACCTTCATCAATCGCCTGCTGAACGGAACGTCCGTTGCTCAACTCTTCTTTAATACGTTCGTTGATCAGTACGTTAGCATCGACCGCTACCGCAAGGGTTAACACGATACCCGCAATCCCCGGCATACTCAGCGTGGCCCCAGGAAGCAGGGACATGATACCGACGATCAGCACCAGGTTAGCCACCAGCGCAGAGGTCGCGATCAGACCGAATTTCTTATAGAAGAAAATCATGAACAGGATAGACACCACCAGACCGGCCAGACACGCTTCCAGACCCTGCTTGATGTTCTGCATACCCAGAGTCGGGCCGATGGTACGTTCTTCAACGATCTGAATCGGCGCAATCAGCGCACCCGCACGCAGCAGCAGAGAGAGCTGACGCGCTTCATTTGGGTTGCTGATACCGGTAATACGGAAGCTGTTACCCAGGCGAGACTGGATGTTGGCGATGTTAATCACCTCTTCCTCTTTCACCAGAATGGCACGACCGTTGGCATCTTTCTTACCGCTGTCTTTGTACTCCACGAACAGGGTCGCCATCGGTTTGCCGATGTTGTCCTTGGTGAAGTTAGACATGATGTTGCCGCCGGCGCTGTCCAGCGAGATGTTAACCTGCGGCTGGTTGAACTCGTCCATGCTGGAAGTGGAGTCGGTGATATGGTCACCGGTCAGAATCACGCGCTTGTACAGCACAACCGGCCGACCTTCACGGGTATCTTTCACTTCAGAGTCGCCAGGGACACGGCCGGAAGCGGCTGCGGCGCTGTCAACGTTGCTGTTAACCAGACGGAATTCCAGCGTCGCCGTAGCGCCAAGAATTTCTTTCGCCCGAGCGGTATCCTGAATACCCGGCAGTTCAACCACGATACGGTCGGCGCCCTGACGCTGTACCAGCGGCTCGGCAACACCTAGTTGGTTAACACGGTTACGCAGAATGTTGATGTTCTGCTGCACGGCGTATTCGCGGGCTTCTTTCAGGCGCTCATCGGTCATCACCGCTTTCAGGCCAGTAGCGCCCTGCGTGGAGATAACCAGATCGCGGTGACGCGGGCTCAGCCAGGAGATGGCCTGATCGCGTGCGGCGCTATCGCGAAAAGCGATGCTCAGACCATAATTGTCTTCCTTACGCACGGTGGAGTAAGGGATGCCTTTTTCACGCAGCTCGCTGCGCAGGCTGTCGATATTTTGTTCCTGCAGTTTTCCCAGCGCGGTGTCCATATCCACTTCCATCAGGAAGTGTACGCCGCCGCGCAGGTCAAGACCCAGCTTCATCGGCTCGGCATGGATAGCCGCTAACCAGCGAGGAGTCGCCGGAGCTAAGTTCAGCGCCACGACGTATTTATCACCTAACACGTCCACCAGCACTTCACGTGCGCGCAGCTGGACATCGGTGGTGTCGAAGCGCGCAAGGATTGCGCCCTCTTCCAGTGCCACAGACTTAGCGGTAATTTTTTCTTCTTGTAACGTTTTCTGGACCTGGATCAGCGTTTGCTCACTGGCGGCGACACCGCGCGCGCCAGTGATTTGAACGGCCGGATCCTCACCATACAGGTTGGGGAGCGCATACATCAGGCCGACGATAATGACGACGACCAGCATGATGTACTTCCACAAAGGATAACGGTTTAACACGGCAGTTCCCTTAGGGAAAAGTGGATTACAGTGCCTTCATGGTGCCTTTCGGCAGAACGGCAGCGACGAAGTCACGTTTGATAACCACTTCAGTGGTATCGTTCAGCGCGATAGCAATGTATCCGCTTTCAGCCACTTTCGTGACGCGACCTACCAGGCCGCCATTCGTCAGCACTTCATCGCCTTTGGCGATAGAGTTCATCAGATTTTTATGTTCTTTGGTGCGCTTCTGCTGTGGGCGCAGGATCATGAAGTAGAAAATCAGACCGAACACCACCAGCATCAGAATCAGAGACATCGGGCTACCCTGCGCCGCGCCACCGGTTGCTGCTACCGCATCAGAAATAAAAAAGCTCATTCAAATTCCCTCATTATTAAAATTAATCAACGTTCAAAGGAGGAACAGGTCGCCCCTGACGTTGGTAAAAATCGGCCACGAAGCCCTCTAATTTACCCTCTTCGATAGCCTTACGTAAACCAGCCATTAAACGCTGATAGTAGCGAAGGTTATGAATGGTATTGAGGCGCGCACCCAATATTTCGTTGCAACGATCGAGATGATGCAAGTAAGCGCGTGAATAATTGCGACATGTATAGCAATCACACTCGGCATCCAGCGGCGCGGTGTCGCTTTTATGCTTCGCATTACGAATCTTCACCACGCCATCGGTGACGAACAGGTGGCCGTTACGCGCGTTGCGCGTTGGCATGACGCAGTCGAACATGTCGATACCGCGACGCACCCCTTCAACCAGATCTTCTGGCTTGCCGACGCCCATCAGATAGCGCGGTTTGTCGGCCGGGATCTGCGGGCAAACGTGCTCCAGGATACGGTGCATGTCTTCCTTCGGCTCACCGACAGCCAAACCGCCGACAGCGTAGCCATCAAAGCCGATATCTACCAGACCTTTAACGGAGATATCACGTAAATCTTCGTAAACGCTGCCCTGGATAATGCCGAACAGCGCATTTTTATTGCCAAGAGAGTCAAAACGGTCGCGGCTGCGCTGCGCCCAGCGCAGCGACATTTCCATCGAGCGCTTAGCGTAATCCCAGTCCGCCGGATACGGCGTACATTCGTCGAAGATCATCACGATATCGGAACCGAGATCGTACTGAATCTCCATCGATTTTTCCGGATCGAGGAAAATGGGGTCGCCGTTAATCGGGTTGCGGAAGTGGACGCCCTGCTCGGTAATTTTGCGGATATCGCCGAGGCTGAACACCTGGAAGCCGCCGGAATCGGTCAGGATAGGCCCTTTCCACTGCATAAAATCATGCAGGTCGCCGTGTAGCTTCATGATTTCCTGGCCCGGACGTAACCACAGGTGGAACGTATTGCCGAGGATAATTTGCGCGCCGGTGGCTTCAACTTCTTCCGGCGTCATCCCTTTTACGGTGCCGTAGGTACCAACGGGCATAAAGGCTGGCGTTTCAACCACGCCGCGATCAAACACCAGGCGGCCGCGGCGGGCGCGTCCGTCGGTGGTATCCAGTTCAAATTTCATTTTAACTCCTGCGTCAGAAAAACAGTCTGACGTTAAACACTCATGTCGCGGAGTTATTCCCCGACACGCTCAAAAATAGCCTGCGGATTGTACGTGATAAACATCGCGTCCCCGTAGCTAAAAAAGCGATATTTTTGTTCTACCGCAGCCTTGTAGGCATTCATGGTGTGCTGATAGCCAGCAAAGGCGGAAACCAGCATAATCAGAGTTGATTCAGGGAGATGGAAGTTGGTCACCAGCGCATCAACCGCTTTGTACTGATACCCCTGATAGATAAAAATCTGCGTGTCGCCGAAAAACGGCTCAATCAGGTCGTTTTTCGCCGCCTGCGCCGCGCTCTCCAGCGAACGGACGGAGGTGGTGCCTACCGCGATGACCCGGTTGCCGCGCGCTTTCGCCGCCAGCACCGCATCAACGACCTCCTGCGGCACTTCGGCGTACTCGGAGTGCATGATGTGATCTTCAATGGTCTCCACGCGCACCGGCTGGAATGTCCCCGCGCCAACGTGCAGCGTCACAAACGCCATTTCAATCCCTTTCTCGCGCAGCTTCTCCAGCATCATATCGTCAAAGTGCAGGCCTGCGGTCGGCGCGGCTACGGCCCCCGGCCTGGTGCTGTAGACGGTTTGATACAGTTCGCGGTCGGCGTCTTCGTCCGGACGATCGATATACGGCGGCAGCGGCATATGGCCGATGCTGTTGAGGATATCCAGTACCGGACGTTCATCGTTAAATTCGACTTCAAACAGCGCGTCGTGACGTGCCACCATCGTGGCGTTGATGCTTTCATCATCGCCCAACAGCAGCTCGGCGCCCGGCTTCGGGGCTTTAGATGCGCGAATGTGCGCCAGAATACGTTTGTCATCCAGCATGCGCTCGACCAGCACTTCAATCTTGCCGCCGCTGGCTTTTCGGCCGAACAGGCGCGCCGGGATCACCCGGGTATTGTTAAAGACCAGCAGATCGCCCGGGTTAAGTTTGTCGAGTAAATCGGTGAAAGTCCCATGCGTCAGCGCTCCCGTCGGACCGTCTAACGACAGCAGGCGACAGCGACTGCGCTCCGGCTGCGGGTAGTGGGCAATCAGGGATTCGGGTAGTTCAAAGGAAAAATCGGTAACGCGCATGACGGTGGCTCAGACTAAATAAAGAGGCGGGTAGTCTAGTGCCGGGGCGTCCTCCCTGCAACCTTTACCCCTCTGGACGAATAACATAATCTATACACAAAACCATTCAAGATGCATCGACGCGGCAGCTGAATGACAAATTCGTCAGGAACAGATTTGAACGCCGCGGAGTGGCGGTCCGAGAGGACGAGGCTCAAAGATGAGCCGGGAAGCTGAAGCCAATAAAGAGGCAGTTTGAAGGATAAAAGGTATATGAATTTTCTTGCACACCTGCACTTAGCCCATCTCGCCGACAGCTCCCTGCCCGGCAATCTTCTGGCAGATTTCGTTCGCGGCAATCCCCAGGCGGACTACCCGGCCGACATTGTCGACGGTATTTTTATGCACCGGCGCATCGATGTCATGACCGATAATCTGCCGGAAGTCAAAGCAGCCCGCGACTGGTTTCGCCCGCAGACCCGCCGCGTGGCGCCCATTACGCTGGATGTGATGTGGGATCACTTCCTGTCGCATCACTGGGCGCGTATTTCACCTGATATGCCGCTCAACGAGTTTGTCCGCTATGCCCAGGCACAGGTCACGCCGGTATTACCCGATTCGCCGCCGCGCTTCGTGAATCTCAATGCCTATTTGTGGTCGGAGCGCTGGCTTGAACGCTATGAAGATATGGACTTTATTCAGCGCGTCCTCAACGGCATGGCCAGCCGTCGTCCGCGCCTTGATGCCCTGCGCGACTCCTGGCAGGATCTGGATACGCACTACGATAAACTCGAGCAGCAGTTCTGGCATTTTTATCCGCGAATGATGGCGCAGGCCACCAGGCGCGAACTATAAAGATTGCGCTTTCTCACAGAAAGGCTATTCTGAACACCGTTTTCCGATATAAATTGATAGGCAAAACCTATCTCATTGATTGTCAACGTCACGTTGAGTTCGCATGAACCTGTCCCTATACTTGCCCGCGTTGCGTTCCAATTAACCTTATTATTAACAGGAGAATCATATGGTTCTGGTCACTCGTCAGGCTCCGGATTTTACCGCAGCAGCTGTTTTAGGTAACGGCGAAATCGTTGAGAAATTCAACTTCAAACAACACACCAACGGTAAAGCAACCGTCCTGTTCTTCTGGCCGATGGACTTCACCTTCGTTTGCCCGTCTGAGCTGATCGCTTTTGACAAACGTTATGAAGAATTCCAGAAGCGCGGCGTAGAAGTCGTTGGCGTCTCCTTCGACTCTGAATTCGTTCACAACGCATGGCGTAACACCCCGGTAGACCAGGGCGGTATCGGTCCGGTTAAATACGCGATGGTTGCTGATATCAAACGTGAAATCCAGAAAGCTTACGGTATCGAACACCCGGACGAAGGCGTGGCGCTGCGCGGCTCGTTCCTGATCGACGCTAACGGCGTAGTTCGCCACCAGGTGGTTAACGACCTGCCGCTGGGTCGTAACATCGACGAAATGCTGCGTATGGTTGACGCGCTGCAGTTCCACGAAGAGCACGGTGAAGTTTGCCCGGCACAGTGGGAAAAAGGAAAAGAAGGTATGGCCGCTTCTCCGGAAGGCGTAGCTAAATACCTGACCGAGAACGTGTCCAGCCTGTAATCGGCCCATGTTCAGAAAAAGGCTCGCGCATGCGGGCCTTTTTTATCTCCTGCCGCAGCACATTTTGCGCTCTATCGCGCAGTCGCCGCTCCCTCATGCTTTTCAGATGGCTTTTTTTGTTAGCAAACTCAAACTTTGATAAAAAACTGCCATGATATTTGTGATACGCAAAACACTTCTAAAAAATAAATCGCTCCTATTTTTAATCTTTCCCACCTGATATTATTTCAATAATTGAATACAAAATTATAACTAATTGATAATTAACATAATAATAAATGTTATTTTCCCTAAAAAAATAACGCAAAAATCATTTCGCTGTGATCAACTTCAAGGTTTAAAAATTCAAATGTGATCTGAACCATGATTTCCTGTGTTCTATTTCGTCATGATTTAACTCAGAAAATAAATGCGTTAAGGATTGGATTATGGAAATCATTTTTGATCGCCGGTTAATCGCACTTGATCAGAACATTACCAGCGCCAGTCAGGCTATCGAATTATCCGGGACGCTACTTGCCCGCCAGCAAATTTGTCGCCCCGAATACATCACCGCGATGCTCGACGTCTATAAGGATTTTGGTCCCGCCATTGTTATTGATAGCGGCCTGGCGATGCCCCACGCGCGCCCCGAAAAGGGGGCCATCCGCACCGGCTTTTCTTTAATCACCACCCGCCAGCCGCTTCACTTTGGTCACGAAGAGTTTGACCCGGTGAGCGTCATTATCGGTATCGCCGGCGCCGACGCCGATAACCATATAAAAATGATCCAGATAATCGCCACACTGATTGAATCAGATATTGTGTCGTTCCTTCGCGAAGAGCATGACATCAATGCCGTATTCAATTTCATCCACAATAAAATGGAGTCGTCATTATGTTAGTTATCAGAACAGTTTGTGGTAACGGGATTGGCAGTTCATTAATGGCCGCAAGCAATGTCAAAAAAATATGTGATGAATTAGGGATCAAAGCTGACGTCGCCTCTGTTGATTTTGCTAATGCCGTCGGAGAGAAAGCCGATCTCTATATCACCATCAAAGAATTAGCCAATCAGTTCCCTGCGCATTGTCAGGTCGCCATTATTCGCAGCTATGTACATAAAGCAAAAATTGCTGAAGATATTACCGACGCTCTGACAAAAATTGCTGCAACTCATTCTTAATCATTATTAAGAGCCTACCCCAGCAGGCGTACATTGTTGCAGCCAGTTTGGACACGGACAGCGCGGAAAAACCGGAGCGTACACGCAGTACGTGAGGATTTTGAGCACTGCCCAGGGCCAAAATGGCAAATAAAATAGCCTAATGGGATAGGCTCTAAGGATACGATCATGCAGGCTATACTTACATTCTTATCAGAAATATTCAGCCAACCCGCATTTCTGATGGGGATTATCGCATTTGTCGGTTTAGTGGCACTGCGTTCCCCCGGAAATAAACTTCTCACCGGTACCTTAAAGCCCATCCTCGGTTATTTAATGCTCAGCGCCGGTGCAGGGGTTATCGTTGCCAACCTCAATCCGCTCGGCGGAATTATCGAAGCCGGATTTAATATTCGTGGCGTTATTCCTAACAACGAGGCTATTGTTTCCGTCGCCCAGAAGGTACTGGGTGTTGAAACCATGAGTATATTGCTGTTAGGTTTTATTTTTAACCTGCTTATTGCTCGCTGCACTAAGTATAAATATATCTTCCTTACCGGTCACCACTCATTCTTCCTCGCCTGTCTGTTCTCTGCGGTACTGCAGGCGGCAGAATTCCGCGGCTGGATGCTGGTACTGATTGGCGGGTTCTTACTCGGCTCCTGGTCGGCGATCTCCCCGGCAATCGGTCAGCGCTATACCAAGCAGGTCACCGAAGATGGCGGCATTGCGATGGGGCATTTTGGCTCTCTGGGGTATTACATCTCCGCGTGGATCGCCAGCAAAACCGGCAACCCGGCGAACTCTTTCGCCGATACCGAAATCTCTGAAAAATGGGGCTTTCTGCGCGATACCACGGTCACTACCGGGATCGTGATGTTCGTTATCTACTTTGTCTGTAGCGCCGTGGCCGGCACCGAATACCTGCGGACAATCACGGATCAGAACATGCTGATCTTCTCTATCCTGACCGGGCTGCAGTTTGCCGTCGGCGTCGCCATCGTCTACAACGGCGTGCGTCTGATCCTTGGCGATCTGGTACCGGCATTCCAGGGGATTAGCCAGAAGCTGATTCCCGATTCGATTCCGGCCGTAGACTGCGCGGTGTTCTTTACGTTTAGTCCAACGGCGGTGGTCGTCGGTTTTATCAGCTCCTTTATCGGTGGTCTGGTGGGAATGCTGCTGCTGGGCGCCTTCGGCATGGCGCTAATCATTCCCGGCATGGTGCCGCATTTCTTCTGCGGCGGGACCTCCGGCGTCTTCGCCGACAAGCTGGGCGGCAAGCGCGGCTGCGTCATTGCCTCGTTCATTGGCGGCATCTTCCTCGCCTTCCTGCCGGCGATGTTGCTCCCGGCTTTAGGCAGCCTGGGCTTTGAGAACAGCACCTTTGCCGATTTTGATTTCGCGGTATGGGGCATCATTATCGGTAATGCGTTTACCCAGTTTGGCCAGATAACCATCTATTTGATTTGCCTCGCCCTGCTCATCGCTCTGCTGGTGCCTTTCTGCTTCCGCTCAGTGCGCGTGGTAGGAGATACGCTCAGCTACGAAGCGCTGACGGCGAATAAGAAAAATGAATAGGGTTTCATTTTTCCCTGCGGGAAGCATTCTTCCCGCAGCTGACGACATTATCAGGAGTAGTTATGGCTATATTGTCCATAGGATTTTCATGTTTTGATCAGTTCTTCTTTCTGAATGAGTGGCCGCAGGAAAACACCAAAAACTTCTGCCACGACTTTATTGAAAGCGGCGGCGGTCCGGCGGCAAATGCCGCATGGCTGCTGGGATTATGGGGCGAGGATGTCTATTACATCGGTCATCTCAATGCGGATATTTACGGTCAGCGTATCGTCGATGAATTTGCTCAGGCCGGAGTCGATACCAGCCACATCGTCTTTTCCGATGAGATGATCACCCCGCTGGCATCGGTGCTGGTTAACCGTTTAACGGGCTCGCGAACCATTATTACCCGTAAAATGCAAACGCCACCTTCGTTGACCTACGATCAAAAACTGAAACTTGACGATCTCGCACAGCGCCTTATTGCTTCAGAAGAACCGGTGACCCTGTTAATTGATGGTCATGAAGCGGAAATCAGCGAGTATTTAATTAAAAAACTCCCCGCGGCCCGCGTGGTCATGGATGGCGGCTCATTACGTGCCAGTAATATCAAACTGGCGGCCTGGACTGATTATTTCGTCGTCAGTGAACATTTCGCCAGAGACTATATGAGCTACCGCGCGCTGAGCACTGAGAAAGAGCTAAAAACAGCCCTTCTCGAACTGAATAAAATCTGCCGGGGTGAGGCTTTTATTACTCTTGGAGAAAAAGGCTGTGCCTTTTTAAAGAGCGGGATGCTGCACATTGTCCCCGCCTGGCAATGTCAGGCCGTCGATACGACCGGCGCCGGCGATGTTTTTCATGGTGCTTTCACTTACGGCGTTCATTATTCATGGCATATCGATAATATTATTCTTTTTGCCAGCCTGACCGCCGCAATCTCTATTGAGAAAAAAGGTGTTCGTGAATCCATGCCGGATCTTGCCGTTGTTCATAATGCATTAAACAGCTACGAAAGAAACTTAACGCAGTATTTTGATGAATAATTGATTCCGAGGTGATTATGTTAGTTTCTATGAAGGACATGCTTCAGCATGCCCTACGGGACGGTTATGCCGTAGGGCAGTTCAATATTAATAATCTGGAATGGGTTGGCGCCGTATTAAGCACCGGGCAACAGCTCCGCTCACCCATTATTTTGGGGGTCTCCGGCGGTACGGTAAAACATATGCTGGGCCTGAAATGCATTCATGACATCGTGGTCAATGCGATGGACTATCTACAGATTGATATTCCTGTCGCATTGCATCTCGATCACGGGACCACGCGCGAGGCCTGCGAAGCGGCCATTGAAGCCGGCTTTAGCTCGATTATGTTTGATGGCTCCCATTTGCCGTTTGCGGAAAACCTGGCGATCACCCGCCATCTGGTCGACCTGGCGCACAGCAGAGGCATCTCCGTTGAAGCCGAGCTGGGAACCATTGCCGGCAGTGAAGATGGCATCGTGAATTCTGAGGTTATCTATGCCGATCCGCAGGAGTGCTTTACCCTGGTCAGCGAAACGCAGGTAGACTGCCTCGCGGCAGCGCTCGGTTCTACGCACGGGCTTTATAAAGGGAAGGCTAAACTCGGCTTTGCCGAAATGAAAGCCATATCAGAGCTTGTTAAAGTACCGCTGGTACTTCACGGCGGGACCGGTATTGCTGACGACGATATGCGCAAAGCAATTGCCTGCGGTACGGCAAAAATTAACGTCAACACCGAGAATATGTACGCCTGGTGCGAAGCCGTGAAAGCGCTGTTCGCCGCCGATAACGGTCACGATATTAACGATCCGCGCAAAGTTATCCGCCAAGGCTTGCTGCCCGTGCGCGAGATGGTCGCCCGCCGGATCCAGCTATTTGGCTCTCAGAACCGGGGCTAAGCCCGGCATATCGTTGATGCGTCATCAGATGGTCGCGCTCCGCGCTCCCCCGGCGGCCTCGCCGGGGGAGCGCGTTAACCTGTCAGAGGCTAAAACGCAAAGCAGGAACAGCCCATCACGCCCCAGAACGCCTGCTCGTCCGATACCGGCACCGACGACTGACGGGCAATATCATGCTGATGACCGTGCACGCCGCAGCTGCCGCAGCACTGGTGCATCTGGACTATCGCCCCGATTTTCGCCGCCGCAGGCGGAGCGGAACGATAGTGGCCCGGCACCTTGACCACCGGAGACCACTCCGGCAGAACAGGAATCGGCGGCGGCGCCAGCGGCGAAAAATGCCCTGCGGCATAAACCACTTTGCCATCAACCACCGTCAGCACCGACTCAATGCCTTTGATCTCCTCTTCCGGCACGCTGAAATAGTCTTTGGACAGCACCACCAGATCGGCCAGCTGATCTTTCTCAATACGCCCTTTTTTACCTTGTTCACTGGAGAACCAGGCGCTGCCCGCGGTCCACAGCTCCAGCGCCACCTCGCGCGGCAGACGGTTGCTGTCGTCATACATCGCCATGCCGCCCACGGTACGCCCGGAGACCAGCCAGTAGAGCGCGGTCCACGGGTTGTAGCTCGCGACACGCGTCGCATCGGTCCCCAGTCCCACCGGCACATCCAGCGCCAGCATTTTCGCCACCGGCGGCGTATGCTTAACCGCCTCTTTGCCATAGCGATCGACAAAATATTCGCCCTGGAAAGCCATTCGGTGCTGTACCGCGATACCGCCGCCGAGCGCCTTCACGCGTTCAATATTCCGCTCGGTAATGGTCTCCGCATGGTCAAAGAACCAGTGCAGGCCGTTAAACGGAATATCGCGGTTCACCTTCTCAAAAACATCCAGCATCCGGCTGATGGATTCATCATAGGTGGCATGCAGGCGGAACGGCCAGCGGTGTTCCACCAGATGGCGTACCACCCGCTCCAGCTCGTCTTCCATCCCTTCCGGCAGGTCCGGACGCGGCTGCAGGAAATCTTCAAAATCCGCCGCCGAGAAGACCAGCATTTCGCCGGCGCCGTTGGCACGGAAAAAGTCGGTCCCCTGTCCCGGTTTCAGCATATCGGTCCAGCGTTCGAAATCATCCAGCTCCTGTTTTGGCCGCTGGGTAAACAGGTTATAGGCAATACGCACGGTCATCTGCTCTTGCGCATGCAGCTGTTCAATAATTTCATAATCTTCCGGGTAGTTCTGGAAACCGCCCCCGGCATCAATCGCGCTGGTGAGGCCAAGCCGGTTCAGCTCACGCATAAACTGGCGCGTCGAATTGACCTGCTGCTCCAGCGGCAGCTTCGGCCCTTTCGCCAGGGTCGCATAGAGAATCATCGCGTTAGGTTTGGCGATCAGCATCCCGGTGGGGTTACCGCGGCTATCGCGCACGATTTCACCGCCGGCCGGATCCGGCGTCTCTTTGGTGTAACCCACGGCTTTCAGCGCCGCACGGTTCAGCAGCGCGCGATCGTAGAGATGGAGGACAAATACCGGCGTATCCGGCGCCGCCTCGTTCAACTCCTCGAGGGTGGGCATGCGCCGTTCGGCGAACTGAAATTCACTCCAGCCGCCGACAACGCGCACCCATTGCGGAGACGGCGTGCGATCGGCCTGATCTTTCAGCATGCGCAGCGCGTCCGCCAGCGACGGAACCCCCTCCCAGCGCAGCTCGAGATTATAATTCAGCCCGCCGCGGATCAGGTGCAGGTGGGAATCGTTCAGGCCGGGGATCACCGTATGGCCTTGTAGATCAATGATCTGCGTCCCTTGCGCAGCAAAACTCATGATCCGATCGCGGCTGCCGGTGGCGAGGATCTTGCCGTTGGCGATCGCGATCGCCTCGGTCAGCGGGTTCGTGCGGTCAAGGGTATGAATTCGGCCGTTGGTCAGGATCAGTGTGGCAGTTTGCGACATAACGCTCTCCTTCAGGAGGCTGACTCAGTTTTTCTTTAACCAGCCAGCAAACAGACGGGTCACGATGGGCATCCAGAACCAGACCACCAGCGCGACCACACAGGCATCATTTATCAAATGCAGCAGCAGGCTTCCCCGCAACGAGGGAAGGAACATCCCGGTCAGCCAGGGCACCAGGTTAGTACTGGGAAAGATCACCAGCAGCGTCATCAGAAACTGCTTCCAGCGTAGCGGCTGGCGTACATTCGCTGCCGGTGGAGTGAACCAGAATGCGGGTTCGGTCCGCACTTCCGTGCGATCGCCTTCATTGAGCAGCGGCGCAATTTCCGCAACCAGTTCGCGACGCGTTTCTGACTGCGTCCAGGCATAGAGGTGTTCAATGGTGTCAAAACGAATAATGACGCTCCACAAATTCTGCCCGGCGGTCGGGCGAATCACGTTAGCGCCCAGATGGCCGGGAAACTCTGCCGCGACAGGCATAATTTTGCCTAACCACTGCTCATAGCGTTTCCCGTGCTCGGGATCGAGCGTATGGCTTATTACCAGGGTCACCGATTTCTGTTGCGTCATGACCGGGCTCCTTGCTGCGGAGAATGGCGGAAATTGCCGTTATTCTCCATCAATGACAATACACAAAATCATTCATGCTGCCTCGAGGCGGCAAGCTTGTACGTCCCCGGGAACTGACATAAGTCAGTGACCGGGGCGGGCCAACGAAGCCAACAAAGAGGCTGCCTGAAGGATGAAGTGTATTCAGGCTTTACGTTCCGGCGCACCGTGCACCATGGTGTAGGCGTAATCCACGCCCATCCCGTAAGCGCCGCTGTGTTCGCGAACCAGATCCATGACCGCGTCATACGTCTCTTTGCGTGACCAGTCGCGCTGGTATTCCAGCAGGACCTGCTGCCAGGTGACCGGAACTGCACCGGCCTGCACCATGCGGTCAATTGACCGTTCATGGGCGTCAACGGAGGTGCCGCCGGAGGTGTCGGTAACCACGTAGACTTCAAACCCCTCTTCCAAAGCCATCAGCGCCGGGAAGGTCAGGCACACTTCGGTCCACAGCGCAGAAATAATCAATTTTTTGCGTCCGGTGGCTTTGACCGCCTCAACAAAAGCGGCATCTTCCCAGGAGTTCATCGATGTACGTTCAATCGGTTTAACCTGCGGATGGACCGCCAGTAATTCTGGCCAGATATAGCCGCTAAAACTTTTGGTCTCAACGGAAGTATAAATAACCGGAACATTAAAAATTTTGCCGGCTTTAGCCAGGGCAACGGTGTTGTTTTTCAGCGTCTGGCGGTCAATATTGGCAACGCCAAACGACATCTGCGGCTGATGGTCAATAAAAATCAGGGTCGAGTTGGTTGGATCGATCAGTTCCCGAATAGACATGACATACCTTCTTAATCAATGAGTTAAAGAGATATAAAACAAGTTGCTGTGGGTCTGAATCGTGACGGATAAAGCCTGCTGAGTATAGTCAGTTATTTCTAACGAGTTATTAAAGAAATTCTCCGTGCTATTGCTAAATACATAAGCTACGGGCGATAAATTTCAGAGGTATGAAGGCGGAAAGAGAGCAAGACCATCGGGTCAAAATATAAAAAGTTGGCTGTCTGGTTAGCAATACTAATCAAAAATTTACGCGAAAGGGTTCTAAATTATTCACTGGCATTGACCATCCGGCTTCGGTAAAACTGAGTCACCCTTGTTAACCGGTAAGTAATGGATGCGCTTAAACCTTGATGTTCTGCTGATTCTGGACGCGTTAGATACCCACGGATCTTTCGCCACCGCCGCAGAGTCGTTGTATAAGACCCCTGCCGCCCTGAGCTATATGATCCAGAAGCTGGAAAGCGATCTGGATATCACCCTGCTGGATCGCAGCGGTCATCGGGCGAAGTTTACCGATACCGGCAGAATGGTGCTCGAGAAGGGGCGTTTGCTGATTAACGCCGCAAAAGATCTGGAAAAACAGGCCGTACAGCTGGAAGCCGGCTGGGAGCGGGATCTGGCTATCGCGCTCGATGCCTCTTTCCCTTTTGAACGTCTGCTGCCGCTGATCGACGCTTTTTACGCGCAAAATCCGCAAACCCGGCTCAACTTTACCCACCATACGCTGGCCGGATCCTGGGAAGAGCTGACCCGCAACGGCGCAGATATTATGCTCGGCGCCATCAACGAACCGCCCACCTCCGCCGAATGGTCGTGGAAAATGGTCGGTGCGCTGGATAATGTCTTCGTTGTCGCTCCCGCTCACCCGCTCGCCGAGGCGACGCAGCCGCTCAATAACAAGCAGCTGAGCCTGCATCGCGCGGTGGTGATTAGCGACAGCGCCCGCTATTGCCATCCGCTCAACAGCAATCTCCTCGCCGAACAGCCGCAAATTCGCGTCGACGATTTTGCCAGTAAGGTGGCGCTGCTGCGCGCCGGGCTGGGCTGCGGTTTTTTACCTCGCCATATCGCGCAGCCGTGGCTGGAGAACGGAGAGCTGATAGAAAAGCCGGTCCTCTCCTGCCGCGAGAAAGATCTCACCTATATCGCCTGGCGCAGCGACAACGACGGCCTCGCCCAGCGCTGGTGGCGGGAGGCGATTCTCCGCACCCGTTCCTGAACCAGCTCTACTCCTGACGGCTGAACCAGACGCTGGCGGAAATAGCAGGCAGGCTCAGCACACCATCATGCAACGTGCCGGCGCCCTCTTTCACCTGCCATTCGCCAACGTCCAGCAGCGGCGAATCCTCGACAACGACTTCGCAGGCTTCGCCGCGGTTGATGGCCACCAGCACGCGCAGCTGCTTATACACGCGAGCAAATACCACCACGTTCTCTTCGGCATAAATCACCTGGCAGCCGCCGTATCGCAGTGCCTTATTGGCTTTGCGCAGCTTCGCCATCCGCTTATACAGTCCCAGCAGCACGGTATCCTGCAGGGCGGGATCCCACGGGAAGGGTTTACGACAGAAGGGATCGTTGTTGCCATCGACGCCCACTTCATCGCCGTAGTAGATGCAGGGGACGCCCGGCCAGCAAAACAGCCATACGACCGCCAGCGGCAGGCGTGCGACATCTTTGCCCAGCAGCGACTTAAAGCGCGCGGTATCGTGACTGTCCAGCTGGTTAAACATCCGCAGCTGCTGTTGATGCGACAGCCCGGCGCGATAGTTATCCATCCAGGCGACGCAGGTCTGCGCGTCAATCTTCTGCGGATCGTAAGAGATATCGGTATTGGCGAGGAATCCCCACAGCGGGAAGGTAAAACCGCGGTAGTTCATGGCGGCATCTTCAGCGTCCGCCTGGAGCCACTGGCGGGCGTCGCCAAAGTGCTCGCCGAAGACAAAGGATTCGGGCTGCGTCTGCTTCGCCGCCGCGGTAATACCGGCAATATGGCGCAGGTTGTTGCGCGCCCCGCCGCCTTCACCCAGCATATGCACCACGTCCAGCCGCCAGCCGTCCATGCTCCACGGCGCTTTCAGCCAGTGGCGGACAATGCTGTCTTCTCCGGCGTAGATTTCATTCACCAGGCTTGCGGACTGATAATCCAGCTTAGGCAGGCTGGCGTAGCCCAGCCAGCTATGTGCTTCCCCTTCTGGAGAGATGGTAAACCAGTCGCGCCACGGCGAATCGTCATGGTGACACGCCCCGCTGCTGCCGCGCTGGTGGCGGTCAAACCAGGCGTGCGAATCGCCGGTATGGTTAAACACACCGTCAAGAATCAGACGCATCCCTTCTCGCTGCGTGTTGTGGCGCAGACGCAGCAGCGCACCGTCGCCACCGAATTGCGGATCGACGCGGCGATAATCTTCGGTATCGTATTTATGCACGCTGGGGGCGACGAATACCGGGTTCAGATAGAGCGCGGTTACGCCAAGCTGCTTGAGATACGGCAGTTTCTCGCTGATCCCATCGAGGTCGCCGCCAAAAAACGTCGACCCGCCCGCTTCGCCGGTTAACGGCTCATCCCACGATTTCCGGACAATATCGCGCCCGGCGGCGTGATGATGATAGACCCGATCCTGTTCCGCTTCTCGTGTCTCGCTGCGCGCAAAACGGTCAGGGAAAATTTGATAAAAGACCTGATCGGCCACCCACTGCGGGCCGCTATCCGGCAGATCGACGGCGAACTGTTCCAGTCGCGCCGGCGGAAAACGGTTAAAGCCCTGCGGCGTGAACCAGCGCTGACGATCCGCCCACAGCAGCTTAAAACTGTAGCGCCGACGCGGCTGGCCGCTGGCAAGATTGATTTCGCCCCGCCACGCCACGACGCCCGGATGCGGCTCCTGGCGCAGTCGGTGCATCGGCAGCGAGAGCTCTTCATTATCTTCTTCCGCACGCAACGTCACCCGCTGCGGCAGATCGTCGCCGCTGAGCCATAAAGTGATAAAGAGTCGTTCCTGCTGCTCCTTGATAAACGGAGCCACAGGCAGGTGCCATGCCTTCAACATCGTCATTCCTCTCTCTTTAGAATGGGCACACCTTGCCACAGCCCACCGGCGTATGACTCATCATCACAGGAATTATTGGGGGAGGATAATGGGGGTGGAGAACGCGCCTGCCAAATCCGGCAGGCGCGGGGGAGCGTTACTGTGCCTGCGCCAGCTGGCGGTCGCGGCGAGTTTTCAACTTCCAGCCAGCCAATAGCAGCACAATCCAGGCGAAACCGACGTACAGCGAGATACGGGTATCCGGATGGTAGCCAATCAGCGCAATAATAAAGACGAGGAACACCAGACCCACGGCCGTCGTGGCGACGCCACCCGGCACCTTAAACTTCAGCGCTTTCGCCTCTTCCGGCGACAGGCGACGGCGGAAGGCAATCTGCGACAGCAGGATCATGATCCACACCCAGACGGTGGCGAAAGTGGCCAGTGACGCAATCACCAGGAAGACGTTTTCCGGCATGATGTAGTTAAGATAGACCGCAAACAGCAGCGCAACGGTCATCACCATCACCGTCACCCACGGGATCCCGCGACGCGAGGTTTTGGCGAAAATCTTCGGCGCGCTGCCCTGCTCGGCCATGCCGTGCAGCATACGTCCGACGCCGAAGACGTCGCTGTTAATCGCCGACAGCGAGGCGGTCAGCACCACAAAGTTAAGGATACTGGCGGCAAACGCAATGCCCATATGCTGGAAGGTCAGCACGAACGGGCTGCCGTCAGTGCCCACCTGATTCCACGGATAAATGGACATAATCACGAACAGCGTGCCCACATAGAACACCAGAATGCGCATTGGGACCGAGTTAATCGCGCGCGGAATGGATTTCTCCGGGTCTTTCGCTTCACCGGCGGTGATACCGATGATCTCTATCCCGCCGTAGGCGAACATCACCATCTGCAGCGACATCACCATTCCCAGCCAGCCGTTGCTGAAGAAGCCGCCGTGACTCCACAGATTATGGATGCCGGTGGGCTGTCCGCCGTTGCCGATACCCCAGATAATGATGCCGAAACCGGCAATAATCATGATGATGATGGTGGCAACTTTAAAGAACGAGAACCAAAACTCCAGCTCGCCGAAGACCTTAACGCTCATCAGATTGACGGCGCAGATAATCAGCACCACGCTGAGCACCCAGATCCAGTGCGGTACCGTCGGAAACCAGACGCCCATATAAATTCCGAAAGCCGTCACGTCGGCAATCGCGACAATCAGAATTTCAAAGCAGTAGGTCCAGCCGGTGATATAGCCCGCCAGCGGGCCGAGATAATCCTGCGCATAGCGGGAAAATGAGCTGGCGGCAGGGTTATGTACCGACATTTCGCCCAGCGCGCGCATAATAATATACGCGGCCGCGCCGCCGATAATATAGGCCAGCAGGACGCTCGGGCCCGCCATTTTAATGGCGTCAGCTGAACCATAGAACAGGCCGGTACCAATTGCGGATCCCAGCGCCATAAAGCGGATATGCCGGGTACTTAGCCCGCGCTTAAGTTTGTTACTACTTTCCATCGTATTCCATGCCGTTTTTCTCTTCAGGCCTTCGCCGGAGCAGGCGCAAAAGAGGATTACCTGAAAAACAAAAAACCACGGGACCCAAAGTCCCGTGGCTTAACACTGATTAAAACCGTCGGTTAATGCGCGCTGGAGGTCACCTGACGTCCTGCCGCACGGTCCCAGATCACCGCCAGAACCACCATCACGGCGGTAGGCATCAGCCAGGCAAGACCCTGTTCAGCCAGCGGCAGACGCGAGGTCCAGGCCGGTAACATGTCCGCGAATGCCGACGATTTAATGCCGTCAATGATACCAAACATCAGGCTGATAAACATGGCCGGCGCAATGACGCGGGACGAATTATGCCACCAGTTGCGGGTAAAGCTTAAGACCACCAGGGCGATACATGGCGGATAGATAGCCGTCAGTACCGGAATCGAAATCTGAATCAGATGGCTCAGCCCCAGGTTGGAGACCGCCATCGAGAAAATACCGAGGATAAACACCAGCGAGCGATAGGATAACGGCAGATACTGCGCGAAGAATTCAGCGCAGGCGCAGGTCAGGCCCACCGCAGTGACCAGACAAGCGATGAAAATCAGCGCCGCCAGCATAAAGCTCCCCGCGCCACCGAAGGTGTGCTGGACATAGGCATGCAGAATCGCCGCGCCGTTAGCGGATTGATCCACCAGTGTCGCGCTATCAGACCCGAGGCGGAACAGCGCCAGATACAGCAGCGTCAGCCCCACGCCGGCCATCAGTCCGGCCCAGACGGTGTAGCGAGTCAGCAGGCGCGCTTCACTTACGCCGCGGGAGCGTGCGGCGTTAACAATGACGATACCGAATACCATGGCACCCAGCGTATCCATGGTCAGATAGCCGTTGACGAAGCCGTTAGAGAACGGCGCGGTGCGGTAAGCTTCCAGCGCATTGCTGATCGGGCCAGCCGGCCAGATAACTGCCGCAACGGACAAAATGATCAGCGCAATAATTTTCAACGGGGCGAGGAAATTGCCTACCGTATCCAGCAGTTTACCCGGATAGAGCGAAACCAGGATCACCAGCGCGAAATAGATCACGCTGTAAATCATCAGCGGCATCGCGCCGTCGCCGGTCAGCGGGGCAATCCCGACTTCAAAAGAGACCGTTGCGGTACGCGGCGTCGCAAACAGCGGGCCAACGGCCAGGTAGCAGACCACGGCCAGCAGGATGCCGGCCACTTTGCCGATCGGCGTACTCAGGCTTTCCACGCCGCCGCCGACTTTCGCCAGCGCCACGACCGTCAGCACCGGTAAACCCACGGCGGTAATCAGAAAGCCAATAGCGGCGGTCCAGACGTGTTCACCAGCCTGTAAACCCACCATCGGAGGGAAGATAATGTTGCCTGCGCCAACGAACAACGCGAAGGTCATAAAGCCCAACGCGATAATGTCGCGAGATTTTAACTGATGGGTCATAAATTCATTACTGCCTGTGGATGTGGTGTTGTTAACAAACGGAAAATACCGTGTCTTCCCCTGAGGGAGGATACAGCGGTGGTTGCCGGAAAAATCAGCGGGATATGCTCCCGAACACGCGTGGGAAAGAATTGTTTTTTGAATTACCACGCAAAAACAGTCTGTCTGCGACTGCATGGGGGGCAATTTAAACGCTTATAACGTTTTAATGCAAGGCGGGATCGCAAAAGCAGATGATTATGCTAAGTCTATTTTTATGAGCGGGATTATTGACCATATCTAAGGAAAACCTCCGGCTAATCATGCGAACAAAAAAGCAGCAGGCGTTCATTAATTACGCGGCTAAAAAGTGACTGCAAACGAAAATGACCAGCCGAAGCTGGTCATTGGCAAGTCATGTTGACAAGGGTGCGTTCAGGCGCTTTTTTTGGCAATTAAACGTTCCGGGAGTAAGAAACTAAAACGCGTCCCTTGGCCTACCGTACTCTCAATTTCCAGACGACTGTCGTGATGATTCACCGCATGTTTGACGATCGCCAGCCCAAGACCGCTGCCGCCGGTTTGCCGCGAACGCGCCTTATCCACGCGATAGAATCGCTCGGTCAGACGCGGAATGTGCTCGGGCGCAATCCCCGGACCGTTATCCTCGACGCTGAACAACGCGCCATGCGGCGCCCGTTGCCAGCTGACGGTAATCTCTGTCCCCGCTGGCGTATGGTTGATTGCGTTATACACCAGATTGGAGATCGCGCTGCGCAACTGCTCTTCGTTGCCCAGTACCACCAGCGTCTCATCGACGTGGAAGTGGAGCGTCTGCTTCTGCTGGCTGAGCGTCTGGGCTTCCCGCTCCACCACCCGCAGCATCATCGGCACGTCGATTTTGTCATTCATGGCCAGCGTCGGCGCCGCTTCAATCCGCGACAGCGTCAGCAGCTGCTTGACTAACCCCTCCATGCGCTGGGTTTGCTCGCGCATCGTATGCAGCGCTTTTTCGCGCGTCATCCCTTCCAGCACCTGCTCCTGCATCATCTCCAGATAGCCCTGCAGTACCGTTAACGGCGTGCGAAGCTCATGGCTGACGTTGGCAAAAAAGTTGCGCCGCGCGCCTTCCAGCTGGTGCATCTGCGTGACATCGCGCGCCACCATCAGCCACTGTTTGTCGCTGTAGGGCATGACGCGGATCTCCAGATGACGAGCGGTATTGAGGACCAGATTGAGCGGCTTTGAGAAATCCCTGTTTTTGAGGTAATGAGCAAATTCAGGGTAGCGCAGGAGGTTGAGAATATTTTGTCCGCTGTCGTCCGGCCAACGCAAATTGAGGATCTGCTGGGCCAGGCCATTACACCAGAAGATGGCCCCCTCCTCCGTCGTCAGCACCACCGCATCGGGCAAAGACTCAGCCCCGCTACGAAAGCGTTTGATCAGACTACCCAGTTCGCGTCGGCGCTTTTTATTGCGCATCTGCATCTGGTGAAGGCCGTAGAGCAGCGGTTCCCAGCTGCCTCTTCCCGGCGGTGGCGTCATGCTACGGTCGACCCATAGCCACCATGAAAGACGTAATAAATTCCAGAAATGCCAGATGAGAAGTCCGGTTACTGCCGCCAGTAAAAACCACGGCAGATAACCCACCACCGCCCCAAGAATCAGGGCCGGGATACAACATAAGAAAAGCTCAAGCGCCAGCCTTTTCCATGACAGCCGTTCCAGCACGGTTCACACTCCTGTCGAGATTCAGAAACGGGCGGAGAAACGATATCCCGTGCCGCGGACCGTTTGTACCATCCGGTCATGGCCGCTATGTTCCAGCGCTTTACGCAGACGGCGAATATGCACATCCACCGTTCTGTCTTCTACATACACATTGGTCCCCCAGACGTGATTCAGCAGCTGTTCGCGGCTGTAGACGCGTTCCGGGTGAGTCATAAAGAAGTGTAGCAATTTAAACTCCGTCGGCCCCATGTCCAGCGGACTTTCACCGGTCATCACGCGGTGGGAGGAAGGGTCAAGGCTAAGCCCTTGCATTTCAATCACTTCTTCCACCGCCATCGGCGAAATACGGCGCATCACCGCTTTGATTCGCGCCACCAGCTCTTTCGGTGAAAAAGGCTTAGTGATGTAATCATCGGCACCGGTTTCCAGACCACGTACGCGATCCTCTTCTTCACCGCGAGCGGTGAGCATGACGACCGGAATATCGCGGGTCATCGCCTCACGCTTGAGCAGCTTGATAAACTGGAGACCCGATCCGCCCGGCAGCATCCAGTCGAGGAGAATCAAATCAGGCCAGGGTTCATTGAGTTGATTCACCGCACTGTCATAATCTTCCGCCTCGACGGGCTGAAAGCCGTTTTGCTCAAGAACAAAGCAGACCATTTCGCGGATCGGAGCTTCATCTTCAACGACCAGAATTCTTCTCGCCATTATTTACCCTGTATTTTTTAGCCATCAGTATAGAGTGCGGCGCCATTATGCGTCAGTTTTGTGACAGATTTATGAAGAAAATGACCGTCATATGATAGCGGATTTTTAATAATGACAAGGAGTAACAATCGATCCTGCTGGCGTTAAAGGGGCAACCTGCGGGATGACAGGTATATAATGCGCCTATGCTTTTTCGCCAGGGAATACTTATGCGCATCATCCACACCTCTGACTGGCACCTTGGCCAGAATTTTTACAGCAAGAGCCGCGCCGCCGAACACTCGGCCTTTCTCGACTGGCTGCTGACCAGCGCGCAGGCGCACGAGGTCGATGCCATTATTGTCGCCGGCGACATCTTTGATACCGGCTCACCGCCAAGCTACGCCCGCGAGCTGTATAACCGATTCGTGGTTCAGCTTCAGCAAACCGGCTGCCAGCTGGTGGTGCTGGCGGGCAACCACGATTCGGTGGCGACGCTGAATGAATCCCGCGATATTCTGGCCTTTCTGAAAACCACGGTGGTGGCCAGCGCCGGCCATGCTCCCTTTATTCTGCCGCAGCGCGACGGCACGCCCGGCGCCATATTTTGCCCGGTCCCCTTCCTGCGCCCGCGCGAGCTGGTCACCAGCCAGGCCGGACACTCCGGCGGCGAAAAACAGCAGCTGCTGTTGAACGCTATCAGCGACTATTATCAGCAGCAGTACGAAGCCGCCTGCGCCCTGCGCGGCGATCGTCCGCTGCCGATCGTCGCCAGCGGCCACCTGACCACCGTTGGCGCCAGCAAGAGCGATGCGGTGCGCGATATCTACATCGGCACGCTGGAGGCGTTCCCCGCCAGCCATTTTCCCCCCGTTGATTATGTTGCCCTCGGCCATATTCACCGGGCGCAGAAGATCGGCGGCAGCGACCATATTCGCTACAGCGGCTCGCCCATCGCCCTCAGCTTTGATGAGACGGGCAAAAGCAAAAGCGTCAATCTGGTGACCTTCAGCGACGGGCACCTGGCGGAGGTGCTTCCTCTGACGGTGCCGGTGACGCAGCCGCTGGCAGTGCTGAAAGGCGATTTCTCCAGCATCAGCGAACAGCTTACCCAGTGGCGGGACGCCCCTCAGGAGCCGGTCGTCTGGCTGGATATTGAAATTACCAGTGACGAATATCTCCATGATATTCAGCGAAAAATTCAGGCCCAGACCGAAGATCTGCCGGTGGAAGTGCTGCTGGTTCGCCGCAGCCGCGCCCAACGTGAACGCATCCTGGCGGGAGAGCGGCGGGAGACGCTGAGCGAACTGCAGGTCGAGGAGGTGTTTGAACGCCGGCTGGCGCAGGAAACGCTGGAAGAGGCGCAGCGGCTACGCCTGACGCAGCTGTTCAACGAAACGCTGCATAGTCTGAATGGTGAGGAGCACCTGTGAAAATTCTGAGTTTGCGCCTGAAAAATATCAACTCGTTAAAAGGCGAATGGAAAATCGACTTCACCGCAGAACCGTTCGCCAGCAACGGGCTGTTTGCCATCACCGGCCCCACCGGCGCCGGGAAAACCACTCTGCTGGACGCGATCTGCCTCGCGCTGTATCACGAAACGCCCCGTCTGAGCAGCGTGTCGCAATCGCAAAACGATCTGATGACCCGCGATACCGCCGAGTGTCTGGCGGAAGTGGAATTCGAGGTCAAAGGGACGGCCTATCGCGCCTTCTGGAGCCAGAACCGCGCCCGCAATCAGCCGGAGGGCAACCTGCAGGCCCCGCGCGTTGAGCTGGCCCGCTGCGACGATGGGCAGATCCTTGCCGATAAAGTCAAAGATAAGCTCGAACTGACCGCTTCGCTCACCGGACTGGATTACGGTCGCTTTACCCGCTCAATGCTGCTGTCGCAAGGCCAGTTCGCCGCGTTCCTCAACGCCAAACCAAAAGAACGCGCTGAGCTGCTGGAAGAGCTGACCGGCACCGAAATCTATGGCCAAATTTCAGCACAGGTGTTTGAAAAGCATAAGCTTGCCCGCAACGAACTGGAGAAACTTCAGGCCCAGGCCTCCGGCGTTCTGCTGCTGAGTGATGAGCAGCAGCAGGCGCTACAGCAAAGTTTGCAAGCACTTACTGATGAAGAGCGTCTACAGCTTTCGGAGCAAGCCCGCCTGCAGGCCGCGCAGCAGTGGCTGCTGCGCCAGCAGGAGCTCAGCGCGGAAGCCTCGCAGGCTCAGGTCCGGCTGCAGGACGCGCAGCAGGCGCTGGATCAGGCCCAGCCGCAGCTTGCAGCGCTGCTCAACGCGCAGCCGGCAGAGCAGCTTCGTCCGCTGTGGACCCGACAGCAGGAACAAAGCGCCGCGCTGGCGCAAACCCACCGCCAGGTGGAGGAAGTGAATACTCGCTTACAGGACAAGCTGCGGCTGCGCGCCGGGATCCGCCTTGCCGCCAGCCGGCAGATGACCCGCTTGCAGGATGCCCATCACGCCCTCAACCTGTGGCTTAACGAACACGATCGCTATCGCCAGTGGGGAAACTCGCTGGCGGGCTGGCGGGCCGTCTTCCAGCAGCAGGCGAGCGATGCCCGGCAACAGAACGTCGTGCAACAGAGCCTGGCGGAAATCGCCCGCAAGCTGGCAGAGCTGCCGCCTGCGACGCTGACGCTGGATGCCGACCAGGTCACCGCCAGCCTGGCGCAGCACGCCGCCGCCCGCCCGTTACGCCAGCAGCTTTCGACGCTGCATAGCCGCCTGTTGCCGCTTCGCCAGCGTCAGCAGCAGCTGCAAACCACGGAGCAGGCTCGTCGTGAGGAACAGGAAAAGCTGGAAACAACCCTGGCCCAGCGCCGCCTGGCCTACAAAGAAAAACATCAGCAATTCAGCGATGTGAAGGCTATTTGTGAGCTGGAAGCGCGCATTGTCGGGTTGGAGGAAGAGCGCGCTCGCCTGCAGCCCGGAGCCCCTTGTCCGCTCTGTGGTTCCAGCGAACACCCGGCCGTCGCACAATACCGGGCGCTGGAGCCCGGCGTGAATCAGGCCCGCCGGGATAGTCTGGAGCGTGAAGTCAAACAGCTGGCGGAAGAAGGCGCCCAGCTGCGCGGCCAGCTTGAGGCACTGCTTAAACAACAGGTTAAAGAGAAAGAAGAGCTGGACTCTCTCCTTCAGCAGGAGCAAGCGCTCACCTCACAATGGCAGACAACCGTCAGCGGACTCCATTGCGACCTGCAGCCGCAGGATGATATTCCCGGCTGGCTGGCGGCCCAGCAAGAGAGCGAACAGCAGCTGTATCAGCACCAGCAGCGACTGGCCTGGCAGGCCCGGCAGCAGGCGGGCGAGCAACAGCTCAGGCAGCTCCAGCAGGAGCAGGAACAACGGCGCGCGCAGCTGGAGACAGAACTCTCGCCCTTCGCGCTCAGCGTTCCGCAGGCCGATCGGACGGCGGAGTGGCTGGCGCAGCGGGAAGCCGAGAGCCGCCTGTGGCAGGAACAACAGAACCAATCCGTCGCGCTTCAGGAGCAGCTTCAACAGCTGACGCCGCTGCTGGAAACACTTCCACCGACAGAGCCGGAGCCCCTTCCGTCAACGGACGAGATAGCCGATCCGGCGCCGCTGACGGGCTGGCGTCAGGTGCATGACGACTGCCTGGCATTGCAAAGCCAGTGGCGGACGCTGAGCCAGCAGGAGAGCCAGCAGCAGGAAGCGCTGCGGGAGACGCAAACCCGCTTCGCTGCCGCCCTCTCCAGCAGCCCGTTTGCCGACCAGCAGGCCTTTCTCGCCGCTCTGCTCGACGAAGAGACGCGCCAGCGGCTGGAGCGGCTTAAACAGGCGCTGGAAAATGCCGTACAGCAAAATAACGCTCTGGCGCTGCGCGCTCGCGACGCGCTCGCCCGGCATCAGCAGCAACCGCCGACAGACGTCGACCTCACCCTACCGCTGGAACAGGTCCAGGCCCGTCTGCTCCAGCTGGCGCCGCAGCTGCGGGAAAACAGCGCCCGCCAGGGAGAGATCCGCCAACAGCTGAAACAGAATGCCGGAAACCAGCAACGCCAGCAGGCATTGCATCAGGAGATCGCGCTTGCCGGGCAGCAGCTCGAGGACTGGGCATGGCTTAATGCGCTAATCGGTTCTAAAGAGGGCGATAAGTTCCGCAAATTCGCCCAGGGGCTAACGCTGGATAACCTGGTCTGGCTGGCGAACCATCAGCTCAATCGCCTGCACGGGCGCTACCAGCTCCAGCGCAAGGCCAGCGAAGCACTGGAGCTGGAGGTGGTTGATACCTGGCAGGCGGATGCGGTACGCGATACGCGGACCCTCTCCGGCGGTGAAAGTTTCCTTGTCAGCCTGGCGCTGGCGCTGGCGCTGTCCGATCTGGTGAGTCACAAAACGCGCATCGATTCGCTGTTCCTTGATGAAGGGTTCGGCACGCTCGATAGCGAAACGCTCGATACCGCGCTGGATGCGCTCGACGCCCTGAATGCCAGCGGTAAGGTGATCGGCGTAATAAGCCACGTTGAAGCAATGAAAGAGCGCATTCCGGTGCAGATCAAAGTTAAGAAAATCAACGGTCTTGGCTACAGCCGGCTGGATAAAATGTTTTCCATCGAGTAACCCCCGAGCCTTTCCCCTGCGCAGACCTTTCCTTTCGCGGAAAGGTCGCACTTCTCCGGTGCATTATCCTTGCCGCAATTTCACGAATCATCTTGATCATGCATGAATATGCATGATAGTTTCGTTTTATTTTCTAAAGAGAGAATAAACAGGCATCAACATGACGTTTAAGCCACTAAAAGCGGAAAAAATCTATTATCACCGCCATTCGTGCACAAACGTGCAGAAGCAATGTCCCCGACAGATACGCGCCAGGTAAAAACGCCTTTGCGGATATCCATCGGGTTTCCCGTCTTCCCGCTCACATATTAAGAAGGTCTGAGAGATGAAAAGTTGTCTTATCCTGGTTGCGGGTCCCGTCCGCAGCGGCACCAATGATCGCCCGGAACTGATTGCTGCCAACCTGAACGCCATGGCACAGGTTGCGCTGAATATTTATCGTAAAGGGCATATTCCCGTGATTGGCGAGTGGCTCGCTTTACCTCTGGCCAAAGCCGCTGGTTCAAAGGAAACAGGCGATCCGATCAGCGAAGAGTTTTTATATCCCGTCGCCCATCGTTTGATTAGCCGCTGCGACGCGATTTTGCGTATACCGGGGGAGTCCCGGGGCGCCGATCTTGATGTCGAGGAAGGGAAAAAAAGAGGGCTGACGATTTACTCTCACCTGGATGAGATCCCCGCTCTGTGATTAACTCCCCGTTGCCCCTGCTGACCAGGGCAACGGGGTCACGCTGATTTACAGCGGCCACAGCCAGGCCGCGCCGCGCACGCCGCTGGAGTCGCCGTGTACGGCTTTTCGAATCGGCGTCTCGCACTCCCCGCCGAATACCCATGATTTCACCAGTTCAGGAACCGTCTGGTAGAGGCGTTCAACGTTGCTCATCCCACCGCCGAGGACAATCACATCCGGATCGAGGATATTGACCACGTGGGCCAGCGACTTCGCCAGACGCATCTCGTAACGCTTCAGCGCCTGCTCGGCCAGCGGATCCTGCTCGCTAACCCGCTGCATAATCGCGTTGCCCGTGAGCGACTGGCCGCTCAAACGCTGGTAGTCCGTGGCAAAACCGGTCCCGGAGATAAAGGTTTCAATACATCCCTGCTTACCGCAATAGCACGGCACTTCGGCGCGATAGCGTAGTTCATCATCATCCATCCACGGTAGCGGGTTGTGACCCCACTCCCCGGCGGTGCCGTTACCGCCAATATGGGAACGGCCCTGTATCGCCACGCCGGCCCCGCATCCGGTACCGATGATCACCGCAAACACGGTCTGCGCCCCGGCGGCGGCGCCGTCTACCGCTTCGGAAACCGCCAGGCAGTTGGCATCATTCGCCAGGCGTACTTCGCGGTTTAAGCGCTGGCTCAGATCGTTATCAAACGGCTGACCGTTGAGCCAGGTGGAGTTGGCATTCTTCACTACCCCGGTATAGGGCGAAATCGACCCCGGGATCCCGACGCCAACGCTGCCGCGCTGCCCGGTCGCGTCCTCCGCCATCCCGACCAGCGTCGCGATATTCTCTATTGTTTGCCGATAATCCTCGCGTGGAGTCGGCAAACGGTGGCGGAATAACTGCTCTCCCTGGTCACTCAGAGCAATGACTTCTGTTTTTGTGCCGCCCAGATCAATACCAATACGCACTGTAAGCTCCTCTCCCCGATTAACAATGCAAGCATAGCGACAATTCGCTATCATGCCCGCTGGATTTAACGACAACGCCGTGGAAATTATCATGCTGTGGTTCAAAAATTTAATGGTTTACCGTCTCAGCCGCGAGATTTCATTGCGTGCCGAGGAGATGGAAAAACAGCTGGCCGGGCTGACATTTACCCCTTGTGGTAGCCAGGATATGGCGAAGACCGGTTGGGTATCGCCGATGGGTTCGCACAGCGATGCGCTGACGCATACCGCAAATGGTCAGATCGTGATCTGCGCACGTAAAGAAGAGAAGATCCTGCCGTCACCGGTGATCAAACAGGCGCTGGAAGCAAAGATCCTCAAGCTGGAAGCCGATCAGGGCCGTAAGCTGAAAAAAACCGAGAAAGATTCGCTGAAAGACGAAGTGCTGCACTCGCTGCTGCCGCGCGCCTTCAGCCGTTTCAGCCAGACAATGATGTGGATCGATACCGTCAACGGGCTGATCATGGTCGACTGCGCCAGCGCCAAGAAAGCGGAAGATACGCTGGCGCTGCTGCGTAAAACCTTAGGTTCTCTGCCGGTCGTTCCGCTGGCGCTGGAAAATCCGATCGAGCTGACCTTGACCGAATGGGTCCGCTCCGGGAGCGTCGCTCAGGGTTTCCAGCTGCTGGATGAAGCCGAACTGAAAGCCATGCTGGAAGACGGCGGCGTCATTCGGGCGAAGAAACAGGATCTGGTCAGCGATGAAATCGCCGTGCATATTGAAGCCGGGAAAGTCGTGACCAAACTGGCGCTCGACTGGCAGCAGCGTATTCAGTTCCTGATGTGCGATGATGGTTCAATCAAACGTCTGAAGTTCTGCGACGAACTGCGTGACCAGAATGAAGATATTGACCGGGAAGATTTCGCTCAGCGTTTTGACGCCGACTTTATTCTGATGACCGGCGAACTGGCGGCATTGATTCAGAATCTGGTGGAAGCTCTCGGCGGAGAAGCACAGCGCTAATCAGCGCCGGATGCGCTCGACAAAGCGGGCAACATGCCTTCCTGCCGCGGCAGGAAGGCGAGGAATCACAGATAGCGGCACAGATAAGAGGTTGGCTCAGCCACCTGCAGATGAAACTCGCTGTTGCCTGGTACATTGAACACTTCACCGGCGGCATACACTTTCCACTCGGTTTCCCCCGGCAGCAGCACATTCAGCGCACCGCTCACCACCGTCATCTCTTCCGGCTGCGCGGTACCAAAGGTATATTCCCCTTCTGCCATCACCCCGACGCTCGCGCGGCCGGTGCTGCTGCTGGTGAAGCCAATCGATTTCACTTTTCCGTCGAAGTATTCATTGCTTTGAAGCATAAACAAGCCCTTATGATCTTTTGTTGAAGCCTCAATATAGGGGGCGCTCCTTGCCCCTGTCACGTAAAATTAATCTATCGGACCATGTTAAACTAATAGTTCTGCAGCCAGCCGGGAAACCAGCACATTTGACAGCAGAACCGGCACATCCAGCGCTTTTTGCAATACGTCGCGATGATGCTGGTGGTAACCCAGGCAGTCCAGCACCAGCACGTCTGCGCCCTGCTCCAGCAGCGCCCGTCCGGCGCTCAATAAATCACTATCGCTGCCGCTGATCGGGTTGGCCAACGCGTAGTAAGGCGCGTTTTCTAACGAAAGCCACTTTTGCTGCTGCATGGGCAGCACCTCCTCAACGGGAACGATAACCCCGACCTGATGCCCGTCAACAATCGATGCCACCAGCGGCGGAATAATCCGCTGCGGCTCCAGTAAAATGGCATTGCGCGCCGTGAGGCCGCTGAGCATTTCGGAACTCAAAAACAGAATGACATCATATTCTTGCCTGTCGAGCATCGCGATAATATGCTTTAAATCACGCTCGACCTTCTGGCGCGAAACCTCGGCCGGCTGGTTATCATTCAATAACGTCAGCAGGCGTTCATCGCCGGAATCAAGGGCATAATCTTCCATAACATCTTCACGCGTCATTTTGCCTAACAGGCTAATATGAGTGATCTGCTCTTCCCTGATATGTTCGGTTAAAAGCGGCAAAACTTCAGCCACCGGTACCACGCCAACGGTTAAAATAGCCATCGTTGTACTCATATCACGTACCTTTTCACTACCACTGCTTCAGCACAGGCTTACTGCACACCACTTCGCCCCCCCGTTGACTAAAAATCAACCGTCCAGAAGCGTAGCAGCTTACCGCCGCCGTTGAATGTAAAGATTGATGTGGCCTCAGGCGCATGCCTGAAAAATCCGTACCTTAGGGAATCATCAGCAGCGCTGATGAATTAAAAATGTGATGGAGGCCCGGAATTGCTCTGAGCAAAGAGAATGCCGGGCGGGCGAGATTATGATTTATCCGGGTCTTCGTAGCGCTGTTTCGCGTCCAGCGCTTCCTGTTCCGTGGGGTGTTCGCTGATCAGTGAATCGGGAGTCGGGAAATCGGCACGCAGCTGATACCAGGTCTCCCCCTGGCCTGCGGGACCTTTCGCAACGGCAACAATACGCGCTTCTCTCGGATATGGAGGTTGGGTTGGCATAGCTCTTCCTTCTTCGGCCATCAGAGCTATTAAGTATAGGGGCCCCTGCGTCGTTTACCGTCAGTAAAGTCTTAACTCACAGCGCGGCCGGCGTCCCGTTACTCTCTTGCGGCCTCGACGCATTGAGCCTCTTGCGGCGCGAAGACATTCTGTAAGGTCGCCAGAATGTGTCCGACGACGTCATCCGGCGTCGCGGTGGCATCAATAATATGATGCGCGGTTGCGCGATACAGCGCTTCCCGCTGCGCCAGCACTTCGCCGACTTCATCGCGCACCGGTTTACCGGTCAGCGTCGGGCGCTGCTCGGTTTTCGGATAGGCTTCAAGGCGTTCGATCAGCGCCGAAACCGGCACCTGCAGGTAAATCACCACGCCGTTTTCGCGCATGAACTGGCGGTTAGCTTCAGCCAGAATAATGCCGCCGCCGGTCGCCACCACCGTCTCCGGTCGCGCGGCCGCTTTCAGCGCCTCTGACTCCAGCTCACGAAAACGCGCCCAGCCCTCCTGCTCAACAATAGTCGCGACCGTACGCTGCTCGCGCTCCTGCAGCGCATGATCGGTATCGGTGAACTGGTAATGACGCGCCCGCGCCAGCGCATGGCCGATTGTCGTTTTACCACAGCCGCGTGGCCCGATGAGAAAGATTGGCAATGTCATTACCGAAGACCCCCTGGTTCCGCATATCGCGGGAAAATGAATACGAATAGTCAGCAATGGTACCGGCAAAATCGCCGGCAATAAGCGTAAAACAAACGTTACATTGCTCTAGCAAAACCTGCTCATCACAGGCAACAAAAGGATTTATCGCGTAAACCTATCATTGCATTAAGTGTGATTCCAGATTTACTTATTCAAAAAGATTATTTTTCAGCCGCTGGCTGGCGTAAACGGTAACACATTTATGCATAGCTTTACGCATCAACATATTTACAACATGGCATGTTCGGTCGCACTCTGACGCTAAACGACCAGTATGACAGAGGAAAGTACCATGCAATCTGAAGAACAACGCCTTATTGATGGACTGTTTTCCCGCCTGAAAGAGGCCGGAACGCAGAGCGCTTCGCGCGATGCCAGCGCCGAGGAGCGGATTGCGCAACACATCAAAGAGCAGCCCGCCGCGCCCTATTACATGGCGCAAACGATACTGATCCAGGAAGCCGCCATCAAGCAGCTCAACGATCGTATCCAGGCGCTGGAAAGCCAGGTGACGCAGCTACAGGCGGCAAAACCGAGCAGCGGCGGGTTCCTCTCCGGGCTGTTTGGCGGCGGTCAGAGCCGCGGCTCCGACCCCATTCCCGGGGCAGAACAATATGGTCGCCCTCAGGCCAGCGCACAGCCGCAGTATGCGCCGCAAATGCCGCAGCAAAACTATGCGCCGCAGGCGGCGCGCAGCGGCGGCGGCTTTATGGCCGGTGCGCTGCAAACGGCGGCAGGTGTGGCAGGCGGCGTGGTGCTGGGCAATATGTTGACCAATATGTTCAGCGGCTCGCATCCGCAGGAGATCGTCAATATTATTGAAGAAAAACCGCAGCCCGACCTCAACCAGACGCAGGAACTGTCCGGCGCGGAGGATCCGTTCCGTCAGGACGATAATCAGTTCCTCGCGGATAACAACACCTGGAACTCTGACTTCGACGCCGGGATGGGTAACGACGACGATTTCGGCGGCGATGACGACAGCTGGGTTTAACCCTGCGGGCGTTTTGTCTCTGACAGCCACTTCTCCAGCGCGGCGGCGAATTGTTGCCGATCGCGCTGCGACAAACTATCCGGGCCGCCGGTTTGTACGCCGCTGGCCCGCATCGTTTCCATAAAATCACGCATCGTCAGACGTTCGCGAATAGTCGCATCGCTGTAGCGCTCACCGCGCGGATTTAAGGCTGCGCCGCCCTTGGCCAGCACTTCCGCCGCCAGCGGTATATCGGCGGTAATCACCAGGTCGCCCGGTTCACACAGGCGGACGATTTCGTTGTCGGCCACATCAAATCCCTGCGGCACGCGCAGCGTGCGGATCACCCGCGACGGCGGCACCCGCAGCGGCTGGTTGGCAACCAGCGTCAGCGAGGTCTGTGTACGCTCGGCGGCGCGGAATAAAATCTCTTTAATGACGTTCGGACACGCGTCCGCATCAACCCAAATAGCCATTCCGGCTCCTGTCGACGAAAAAGGGAGGCATCATTGTCACCTGCTTTTGTCCCCCGGGGAAGCGCTGGAGTGATAAGCTAGAGAACTCACGACAAAATAAGCAAAGGGGAACGGTGATGGAGAAGAAAATTGGCTTTATCGGCTGCGGCAATATGGGTAAGGCCATTCTGGGCGGTCTGATCGCCAGCGGACAGGTGCAGCCTGGGCAAATTTGGGTCTACACCCCGTCGCCGGACAAAGTGGCGGCCCTGCACGACCAGTACGGCATCAATGCCGCGCAGAGCGCACAGGAAGTCGCTCAGGTCGCCGATATCATCTTCGGCGCGGTCAAGCCGGGGATCATGATTAAAGTGCTCAGTGAAGTCGCCTCCAGCCTGAATAAAGACTCGCTGGTTATCTCAATTGCCGCTGGCGTCACGCTCGATCAGCTGGCACGGGCGCTGGGCCACGATCGCAAGATCATACGCGCGATGCCGAACACCCCATCGCTGGTTAACGCCGGGATGACCTCAGTGACACCTAACGCGCTGGTGACCAGCGAAGAGGTCGCCGAAGCGCTGACGATTTTCCGCTGCTTCGGTCAGGCTGAAATTATCGCTGAGCCGATGATCCACCCGGTGGTGGGCGTGAGCGGTTCCGCGCCGGCCTATGTCTTCATGTTTATTGAAGCGATGGCAGATGCTGCCGTTCTCGGCGGTATGCCGCGCGCTCAGGCCTACAAATTTGCCGCTCAGGCGGTCATGGGCTCGGCCAAAATGGTGCTCGAAAGCGGAGAACATCCGGGGACGCTGAAAGATATGGTCTGCTCGCCAGGCGGGACTACCATCGAAGCTGTGCGGGTACTGGAAGAGAAAGGATTCCGCTCTGCGGTCATCGAGGCCATGGTCAAATGCATGGAAAAATCAGAGAAGCTTAGCCGCTCCTGATCCCCGCCTCGTGTCGATATCGGGTGAGGAGTCTCCTCACCCGTTTTTACCCCATCAGCTTCGACCCGCGCCCGCTTATCCCTGTTTCTTCAGGCAGGCACTCATAAACTTATTACGATCGTCCCCTTTCAGAGACTGCTGGGTCGCCTGACCGTTGCACTCGCGCATTTTTTGCTGCTGAGGCGTCAGCCCCTTACTTTCCGGCGCCGGCGCATCTTTCTTGAGGCACTGACTCATAAACGCTTTACGCTCATCCCCTTTCAGCGATTTCGACGAGGCCTCTTTGTTGCAGGTCGTCATTTTTTGCTGCTGGGGCGTGGGCGTTTTTTCCGCGGCATTCACCGCCGTCACAAAGATAAGACCAAAAAGCAGAGTTACCAACAATGTTATTTTCATCACACCATCCTTTTGTCAGTCAATCTCTGTAAGTCTGGTCGCTGATGGGAAAAAAACCAGCCGATGGCCACAATTCACCATCGGCAGCGGCTTATTTCAGGCCCAGCGCGGCTTTCATGGTGTAGAACAGATCGGTCTGATCGGTTAAGCCCACCACGTTTGCGGCATGCGGACCGTAGGCGGCAATGCGCAGCTGCGTGCCGGTATGTTCCATCGACTCCTCTTCCGAGTTGCCGTAGCTAATGACCATCACCGAGCCGTCTTTGGTCGTCAGCGCCTGAGTCAGGCCCGGAGCTTTGGAATCGGCCGGAATAATCTGGCTGGCGTGCGCATGGTCAGCGGTGACAACGACCAGCGTGTTACCCTCTTTTTTGGCAAACTCCAGCGCTTTTTGTACCGCTTCATCAAGGTCGACGGTTTCGCCAATCTGACCGCACGGGTTCGCCGCATGATCCTGTTTATCAATGGAGGCGCCCTCAACCTGCAGGAAGAATCCTTTCTCGTTGCTGCTCAGAAGACCGATCGCTTTCTCGGTCATCTGCGCCAGCGTCGGAACGGAAGCGTCACGTTTGCCGTTCGGGGTGCAGGTTATCGCCGGCTTATCAATATTTCCGTGGTAAGAGGCTTTCGGCCCTTCCCAGCGCACCGGCATGTTGCCGTCGGCGAAAAGACCCAGCAGCGGTTTGCCCTGGTTGGCTTCGTTGACCGCGGCCAGCGAGCTGGCATCGGTGACAATCTGGTAGCCGCGGGCAATGGCCTGCTCATGCAGCGTTTTGCCCTGCCATTCACCGGCCGTCGCGGTTTCGGCGAAAGTTTTGGCCCCGCCGCCTAAGGTCACGTCCGCACGGGCATTCAGCAGCTGCTCGGTAATTGAGCCTTTACCGCCCTTTTCCAGCGCGTTGCCGGGACATTTTTCGCTGGTGACGCTCGGGCCATAGCATTTACGCGAAGTCACGTGTGCGACCAGCGCCGCTGGCGTGGCATCCTGCAGCTCTGCCGTGGAGACATTGCCGGTGGCAAACCCTGCGGCTTTCGCCAGTTCGAGGATGGTCTGATGATCTTTTTCATGGATATCAACCCCCAGCGCGCCGTTATAGCTTTTTACGCCGGTGGTCCAGGCGGTCGCGGACGCGGCGGAATCGGTGACGTAATCCGGTTTGCCGGTTTTCTTATCCAGAGAATAATGTGTGTACTGACCGGTCAGCGGCAGCGCATCAATGCCCTTAAAGAAACCGCCGGCGCCTTCGGCATAATTGCGCGCCGCCGTAATTTCAGAGTCGCCCATCCCGTCGCCAATCAGCAAAATAATATTTTTTGCGGGTTTGTTGATTAACGAAGCCTGCAGCGCGGCAGTTTGATCGCCGCTTAAGCGGCGCGCGCCGCCGGGCGTGGTGATATCGCCCTGAGCGGCACGATTTTCCAGAACCGGGGCAGCCGTGGTTTCTGCATGAATAACCGGGGAGCCCAGCAGAGGTAACAGGGCAATAAAGAGGGCGTTTAATTTCACTTTTGTCGTCTCCATGTAAAAATACTTAAAAAACAAAACGAGGGAGACTTTATAAAAGCGAGATGACAGTAAAATGACAGCATCCATGTCCTGTCAAAAGAACTAACTACGCGGATGCCGTAACAGCTTTTTTATATATTGCTGCAGCAGCTGAGCATCGCGATCGTCCACCAGCGGACCGGGGCTCGCCTGCTCAATAGCGTGCTCAATATCGTTAATTAGTGCCTGCTGCGCATCCTGCGCCATATGGCGAAGCAGCGCCGTCACGACAACTTCCAGCGCCTCAACCTGCACCGTCAGTTCCTTCGCTTCTTCCTCCTTTTGCGCCAGGTTTACCAGTAGTTCAGCAATCAGATTCTTCACAGCACTGTATCCTTATGCGGGTTCCATTATTTGCTAGTTATGTCATACATTCGCCATCGGATACCAGTATTATTTTTTAAAAATGGTTGTTTATCTCTCAATATAATAAGCGAAACGTTTTGCTCATTCGACGATCGCCACCAGGAATAAACTCAAGGCAAGAACAATACCTTTCATAACTAAATTCAATAGATAATAATAAAAAAGAATATTGCTATTCCGGTAATAATTATAACGTATCGCCATAATATATCTGATAGGCCAAATTCACGCTATCTGGCGCGTCTTTCCCCGCCAGACGGGCAATCAGGATTTCACTCGCCGTTTTACCGATGTCATAACGAGGAGTAATGACGCTGGCGATTTTTTGCAGCCGCGCGCGACCAATTTCCAGCCCGTGGAAGCCGGCAATCGCTATCTCCTGCGGCACCGCAATCCCCTGCGCCTGACACTCCAGCAGCACGCCGACCGCCAGATCGTCATTGGTACAAAAAATCGCGTCGATATCCGGGTGCGACTGCTGCATTTGCAGGAACATCTGCCGGCCCAGCGCCACCGAGGAGATGGTACGCGGCGTGATGTGATACGCCTGCAGGCCACAGGCCGCCACCGCCTGTTCAGTCCCGCGGAAACGACTCACATCGCGGGGATCGTCCATCGAACCAAAAAAGGCGATTTTTCGTTTGCCGCTTTCGAGAAACGCATGAGCCATATCCCAGCCGGCTTTCTCGTTATCAAATCCCACCTGGATATCGAGCGGCTGCCCGCCGATGTCCATCAGCTCCGCGACCGGGATACCGCTGGCGCGGACATACTGGATCATGCGGTCAGTGTGCTGCTTGCCGGTGAGAATCAGCCCATCGATATTGTAGGAGAGTAAATTGAGCACTTCGCGCTCTTCACGCTGCGGATCGTAGCCGTAATTGGCAATCAGGGTCTGATACTGGTGGGCAGAAGTGACGGATTCAATACCGGCGAGCACATCGGCGAATATCTGGTTACGAAAGGAGGGAATCAGCACGCCGATGGTTTTACTGCGGGCATTGAGCAGAATTTCCGGCGCCCGGTTAGGAATATAGTTGTTCTCTTCCATGACCTTAGCGATCAATTCACGGCTACGCTGCGATACCTGGCCCGGGTCTCGTAAATAACGGCTGACCGTCATTTTATTAAGCCCGGCCAGGTTCGCGATATCCTGTAATGTCATCCGGTTGTTTTTCATCGGGTTCTCTGCGACAAACGACTCATATGCTCGCAGAGAACCTTACCACAGCAGCTTCGATTCTGTTAACCCGCAAGCTTTTTTGTCGTCATCAGCGCAGCCGTTCGATCGTCGTTGGCCCGCACGTTGTACATCAGCACCACCGATGCCAGCAGCGCAATGGCCATAAAGGTGTACGACGCGCCAGGCCCGCCCATGATGCCATTCAGATATCCCACCAGCCAGGCGCCAAGGAACGCACCGAGCGCGCCGAAGCTATTAATTAATCCCATCGACACCCCCGACACGTTGCGCGGCAGCAGCTCCGGGATCAGCGCGAAAAAGGGACCATACGGCGCATACATACAGGCGGCGGCGATAACCAGCAGCCCGTAGGAGAACCAGAAAGACTGATTGCCGATCATCCAGGAGCCGAAAAACGCCACGGCGGCAATCAGCAACAGCGGCCAGATGAACAGTTTACGATTCTGGAATTTATCCGACAGCCAGGAGACCGTCAGCATCAGACAAATCGCCGCCAGATAGGGAACCGCCGCCAGCCAACCGACGGCAACGATATCCATCTGCGCGGCATTTTTCAGAATTGACGGCATCCACATCATGAAGCCATAAACCCCGATACTCCACAGCGCATGGACGGCGCACAGCATGATTACGTTTCGTGAACGCAGCGCCTCGCCATAGTTGCGCACCGGTTTGATATGGCTCTGTTCGCTATCCATCGCCTGTTGCAGAACCTGCTTCTCCTGCGCATTCAGCCAGGAGACTTCCGACGGTTTATCCCGCACCAGAATCCACCAGCAGATAGCCCATAGCACCGCCGGAATGCCTTCGATAATAAACATTTCCCGCCAGCCCCAGGACTGAATCAGGTAGCCGGAGACAATCGACATCCACAATACCGTCACCGGGTTGCCAAGAATCAGGAAGGTATTGGCGCGTGAACGCTCGGTTTTGGTAAACCAGTTGCTGATATAAATCAGCATCGCCGGCATCACCGCCGCCTCGACGATCCCGAGCGTAAAGCGAATAACCATTAACATCGGAATATTGCTGACAAATCCGGTGGCCGCCGCGCAAAAGCCCCATAATACCAGGCTGAAGAAAATCATTTTTCGTACGCTGCGTTTTACGGCGTACATCGCACCGGGAACCTGGAAAAAGAAATAGCCCAGGAAGAACAAAGCGCCAATCAGTGATGCCGTTCCTTTGGTAATACCTAAATCACTTTCAATACCGGCAGCGGCGGCAAAACCATAATTCGCACGATCGAGATACGCCAGACTATAGGTAATAAAAATTACCGGCATTAAATACCACCAGCGACGCGCTGGTAATTTCGCGAGCATTTGCATATGCCATCCTCAGATAAAGTGCATAATCAAACGGGGGGTCATTATTTTATATATTCATCAGCTTTTTGGCGGCCGACGTGCGGCCGCTAAAAGGCGATGCAGGACTCAAACGGCGGCAAGCATCCCGCCATCAACAAACAACAGATGTCCATTCACAAAATTAGCCGCCGGGGAGGCCAGATAGACCGCGGCGCCAATTAATTCTTCCGGTTTTCCCCAGCGCGCAGCCGGGGTTCTTTGATAGAGCCAGGCAGAAAAATCCCGATCGTTAACTAATGCTGCGGTCATTTCTGTGGCAAAATAACCCGGAGCAATACCATTAACCTGAATATTATATTCGGCCAGTTCCACACACATTCCACGCGTCAGCATTTTGACCGCCCCTTTCGATGCGGCATACGGTGTAATAGTCTTACGACCTAATTCACTCTGCATTGAACAAATATTAATTATTTTCCCTGAGCGGCGCGTCATCATATATTTAGCCACCTGCTGAGAAACAAGGAAAACCCCTTTCTGGTTAACCTCAATCACCTGGTCCCATTCATCCTCAGGAAATTCGGTGAAGGGATAACGACGCTGGATCCCGGCGTTGTTAATCAAAATATCAATCGCCCCGATCTGCGCCTCAATCCGCGCAATGGCCTGTTCAACCTCGACGCTGCGGGTAACATCGAAAGCCACGCCCGTCGCACGATAGCCCTGCTCACGCAGCGCCTGCGCCGCGGCGTCTGCTTTCTGCTGCGTGCGGTCATTGATAATAATCTCGGCCCCATACTCCCCCAGACCTTCCGCCAGCAGATAGCCAATACCTCTGGCGGAGCCGGTGATCAGCGCGCGCTTGCCGGATAAATCGAATAAATTTCTCATAAAAACTCTTTTCCATGTACTGTTATGCGTAACTGTATACGCGTAACAGTTGTATTTTAAAGAGGGAAAAGAAGAGAAATGATCAATTTGTGATCAGTGCGACATTTACAGGAGACAGGCAGAAGATGGACATCTGAACGCGGCATTTACGCCCGGGCGTAAATGCCGCGAGAAAGGCGCTAGGCGGCGGTACGGCGACTGCGTTGCAGCATCACGGCCAGCTGCCAAAGGTTAATCAGCACGATAACTGCGGTTGCGATAAAGACCCAGCGAAAACCGGCCATTGCCGATACCGAAGCGCCAATCAGCGGCCCGACCACATTTCCCAGGTACATAAACGACTGGTTATAACCGAAAATACGCCCGGTCACCTTATCACTGCTGTATTTGAGCAGCAGAGTCTGCACCGCCGGCAACATTGCGCCATCGGCAAAGCCCAGCAGAAAACGCAAGACGCCCAGCTGCAGCGGGGTGGTGACGAACGACATGGCGAAAAACATCACCACCGCGCAGCACAAAGTGGCCAGCAGGATGCGCGAGGTTCCGATGCGATCGCCAAGTTTGCCTAAACGCGGCGCGGAGATCAGCGCGGAAACTCCGGGTACCGCGGCAATCATCCCGGCGAGAAAGGCGATATTGTTGCTGTCCGGCGCCATTGACTTGATAAACAACGCCAGTATGGGGCCGATAGAGCCATTGCACAGTTGAATGACCAGGGTTGTGAAAAACAAGCTAATCACCAGCCCAGGATAAGGTAGCGACGCCAGCACTTCCCTGCCGCTTAAGCGATCGGCCTTGCTGGTCTGCGGCCGGACGCCCTCTTTAATCAGAAATAGCGTGACAAGAAAACTGACCGTCAGCAGAATCGCGGTGATAAAAAAGACCGCCCGCAGCCCAACATGGTCGGCCAGGAAGCCGCCCAGTAGCGGCCCGCCGATAACGCCGCTGATTTGCGCCGTCGATAGCGTACTGAGCGCCCAGCCGCTGCGTTCCCGCGGTACCTGAGAGGCCACCAGCGCCATCGCGTTCGGAATATAGCCTGAGGTCAACCCCATTACCGCACGCAGGATAAACAGTTGCCAGACGTTGGTGGCGAAGGCCTGAAGCAGAATGGCAATCGCCATACCCAGCGAGGCGCGCAGCAGCATCAGCTTACGCCCTTTACGATCGGCCAGACTGCCCCACATGGGTGAGACAATAGCCGATACAAGGAAGGTGACGCTGAACGTCAGCCCCGACCACATCGATAACGCCTCGTGAGACGTCACGCCGAGCTGAGAAACATAAAGCGGCAAAAAAGGCAGAATTTGACTGATCGCCAGGCCGGTGAAAAAGCAACCAAACCAGACGGAGATGAGATTGACCTTCCAGGATTCCATAACTACACGTATTCATTAATTTTTTGTGAATTATTACCTAGCTTAGCAATTTCCACTCATCGACGTATTACCAGAGATGCGCTGAGCCTGAGTTTAGTGTTTTATCGCTCGATTAAATTTTTTGTCGAACATTATCAGGACCAACCGCCGCCCCTTCAGCGCGTTCTGCTGACCTGCAGGGTGCGCTGGACGGCAATCGAACAGCTTTTAGCCTGCCGCTTTCCAGGAGCAACATTCTGGCAGCCATGCGCGCATTGCACATGCTATGTTATGTGCTTTGTTGTCATCAGGATGGAAGTTGAAATGGCTAAGATGAGGGTTGGGATCGTTTTTGGCGGTAAGTCGGCAGAACATGAAGTGTCGCTGCAATCGGCGAAAAATATCGTTGAAGCAATTGATAAAACACGCTTTGATGTCGTTCTGCTCGGCATTGATAAACAGGGACTCTGGCATATCAACGATGCCGGTAACTATCTGTTAAACCCGCAGGATCCTGCCCGTATCGCCCTGCGTCCTTCCGACGTCACCCTGGCGCAAATTCCTGGCCGTGACGCGCAGCAGCTGATCAACGCCGACAGCGGCCAACCGCTGGCCGCCATCGATGTGATTTTCCCGATTGTTCACGGTACCCTCGGGGAAGACGGATCGCTGCAGGGCATGCTGCGCATGGCTAACCTGCCCTTCGTCGGTTCCGACGTCCTCGGGTCCGCCGCCTGTATGGACAAAGACGTCACCAAGCGCCTGCTGCGTGATGCCGGACTGGCGATTGCCCCGTTCATCACCCTGACCCGCGCCAATCGCCAGCAGTTCAGCTTTACGCAGGTGCAAGACAAACTCGGCCTGCCGCTGTTCGTCAAACCGGCCAACCAGGGTTCTTCGGTAGGCGTCAGCAAAGTCAACAGCGAAGAGCAGTACCAGCAGGCGGTCGCGTTGGCCTTTGAATTCGACCATAAAGTGGTGGTGGAACAAGGAATTAAAGGACGGGAAATTGAGTGTGCGGTGCTGGGGAACGATCATCCTCAGGCCAGTACCTGCGGCGAAATCGTCCTCAACAGCGAGTTCTACGCCTACGATACCAAGTACATCGACGATCAGGGGGCGAAAGTGGTGGTTCCTGCGGCCATTGCCAGCGATATCAACGATAAAATTCGCGATATTGCCATTCAGGCCTACCAGACGCTGGGCTGCAGCGGCATGGCCCGCGTTGATGTTTTCCTGACGGAAGAGAACGAAGTTATCATCAACGAAATCAATACGCTGCCAGGTTTTACCAACATCAGTATGTATCCGAAGCTGTGGCAGGCCAGCGGCCTGGACTACACCAGCCTGATCAGCCGCCTGATTGAACTGGCGCTGGAGCGCCATGCGGCAGACCGCGCGCTGAAGACATCCATGAACTGATTGTCTTTTCCCGGGTGACGGCGCGTGGCGCCTTACCCGGGCTATCTGAGACGCAGCGCCGCAATCCCGGCCACCTTCCCGCTACGGAGAACGCGTCCGGCCTAGGCTTCTTCCACCCCGGTCTGGCGGCGGCGGATAATCTTTCCTGCAATCCAGAAGCTAATCACCCAGGTCACCAGCCCGACGGCATAGGATTGCCAGCCTTGCGTTTCAAAGCCCAGCAGCCCCACCACGCCGTTCAGAATAAAAATTAATCCCAGCGCAAACGCGTAGTAATGCCAGTCACGGCGAATTTTTTCAGTGAGTTTCATGGCCCCTCCGACAACAAAAAAAGCATCTTCGCACAGCCGGAATCCGCGGTCTGTAGCCCCGTGGAGAATTATCACACATTGGGAGATCGCTCTAAGTTCCGCAAAATGATCCGCCCACCCGCTCCCGGGTAGAAAACAGGAATATTCCTGGTCGTAAATTACCAGCAATCTGATACTGAGAACCCCTTCCCGCTGCCAGAATAATCGCTATGCCGCGATGCACACCAGCAGGTCAGTCAAGTTCGGAGGGTAAGATGGCTGAGTTCGCCTTTTCAAAATCACTTATTGCCGCTAAAAAAAGAAGTGCCATCACCCGCAGCAATATTGCCTATGCCCTGTTTGTGCTGTTCTGTTTCTGGGCCGGCGCGCAGATGTTAAGTATGCTGGTACATGCCCCCGGCGTTTTCGAGCACCTGATGCAAATCCAGGACAACAGCTCGCCCCGAATTAAGATTGGGCTGGCGGTGGGGACCCTGTTTGGTCTGATCCCCTTCCTGTTCGGCGGCCTGTTGATCGGCGTACTGGGGCTTATCCTGCGCTGGAGCGATAATCGCTAGCGACGCGCCATACAGCTGGCCCGCCTCTCATCAACGCGTTTCGCAAACCAGGCCGTGGTCAGATTGCGCGTAATTTTAGGGCTCTCAAGCTGAATCCCCGGCAGTATCTCCCGCGGCAGCGCTTTGCCTGCTTTCTTATCCGCCAGACGGAAAACCTGTTGGTACAGTTCGGTTTTTTCAAACGCCAGGCTGTCGCCTTTTTTCAACTGCCGGTGGATGTCATCATCGCTCATCGCCAGCTGCCCGGCTAAACGGCGTACCGCCAGCTCCGTCGTCCCTGCATCATCGCTATCATAACGAATTAAATCACCGTCCAGCGCCAGCTTCACGCCGCTCGCTTTACTGACGGCATTCTGAAACGCAGCATTGCGGCTGGCGTACCAGCCCGCGTTAAAATCTGCAAAACGGTACAGCGGCACGCTGTAGTTCGCCGGATAGTTGAGCAGGTGCCGGGTACCAAACCACAGGCCGCCGCGCAGGCTGAACACTTCCTGGCGCACGGTGCCGTTGATTTTCCACGGGTAGCCATCGGTATGCTGTTCGGCAAACGCAATGCTCACCTGCATTGGTCCGCCGGTATGCACCGGGTTAAGTGAACCGAATAACTTCTGCCCCATAGGCACCATGCCGATAAAATCGTCAAACACGGCGCTAAGCTGCTTTTCCGTTTTCACGTTATCCAGCCGCTCGCTGTAGCTTTTGCCGTTGGGTGACGGAATTTTCAGCGCCGTGTGCACAAGGAAAACCGGGATATGCATCTTCTCGGCCCGGCGGTCTATCTCTTGCCAGGCGATTTTGCTCAGCCCCGGCACCACCGGATCGGATTGATAGTTGGACTCCTGCTGCGCGACGGCCAGCACCGAACAGACGTTCTCTTCCGTCGGTGCCAGCTTCTGACTTTCGAAGGTTTTGGCAATCGCCTGCGCCCATTCATCCCTGTCCTTCACGCTGGCGGGCATTTTTTGCCGCACCACCGCGGCAACGTCAACGGGCTTTTCGCCCTCTTTCAGTACCGGCGCCGTGTTGCTGGTACAGGCGCTCAGAACAACCCCAGCCAACAGCGTCAGGGCGCAGGAAACTCGACGTGGTACCGCGGCTGCCCTGCACTTTCCTTGTCTTTGCATCATCCTTCAATCTGCCTCTGCTATGGGTGGGGATCGGTAATCAGTTTAGCGTCTGGGTAACAGGCTGCAGCTCTTTACCATCCAGTTCGCGTTCAAAACTACGCAGACGTTTGTAGATGGACATCAGTTCCACCAGCGTCGTCCACGAGCTAATCAGGTACTGGAACGAGCCGCGTACCTGGCCGAACACGTTGGTAATCTGCGTCATCAGGCCCAACGTAATCGTACCGGCAACGATCGACGGAAACAGCAGGAACAAACCGAAAACGTTATCCACCTGCAGATAAAGAATGCGGGCGATGTTGAAATACATGTAGTGGAAATAGAGGCGGAAATAGTTGCGACGAACGGCGCTAAACAGCTCGCGCACTGTCGGCGGCGTGGCGCGGGATTCATCATCTTCGCCATACACCAGCTCTTTACGATACGCCGCTTCCACGCGCTGGTTTTTAAATTCCAGCCCCGGCAGTTTGATCCCCACGACCGCCAGCAGGCCGGTCCCCATCAGTGACCACACCACCGCTGCAATCACCAGGCCATACGGCAGGTGACCTACAATCGGCAGATCCGGCACGTGTTCAGACAGCGTGACCAGCACCGGCAGGAAGGCAATCAGCGTCATCACGGCGTTGATAAAGCTCACGCCCATATCCTCAAGGGTAGAGGCAAAGCGCATGGTATCTTCCTGCACACGCTGAGCGGCACCTTCGATGTGGCGCAGGTGATGCCAGTGGGCCATATAGTGTTCGTTCATCGCCGTACGCCAGCGGAAAACGTAGTGGCTGACGAAAAAGTTGTTCATCACGCCAATTATCACCGCGATCACCGCAATGCCGAGGAACACGCCAATTTCCTGATAGAACTGGTTAATACTGACTTTATGCGGCGTGGCCAGCGCGGTCTGGATCAGATCGTAGAACGGCGCATACCAGGCGTTGATCGCGACCCCAACTTCCACCAGAAACCAGGTTACAAAGATGATCAAAGAGGTGCCGAGAATCGACCAGTATTGCCAGCGGTGTGGGCTGTAGGTAAACCAAAACAGCGCAAAAATGCCCACGCAGAAAACGTAGTAGGCATAAAATACCAGATAGTTCAGCGACCAGAATCGCGCAGCGCTGATGGCAACATTTTGTGATGCCCCGGTCAAACGCAGCAGCCAGTCGCCACCGCCCGCCTGCCAAAAGATCACTGCAAGCAGCGACCAGACAAAGGCAGAAAGAAAAAACGGCCCCGGTTTGGGGAAAAAAGATTTAAACATCATCTACTCCTGCTAACTTCTTTATCGTTCTGGCTATGCTGTGTACCACGAAAACGCCCGCCGCATCACTGTAGCAGCCTGGGGAGGGCGGTCGGATGATGAGACCAAATATCAGCAGCTTAGTTCGTCTGCCATTCGGCCAGAATTGTTTCTACGGATTTCACGCGTACGGGATTGCCGGGTACGGTTAGCGTACGCCAGACGTCGTTGTAGTGGTCAATCAGCGTTACGGCCTGCGCAGCCGGACGGTTCGCCGTGGTGTGCGCATCCTCAGCCACGGTGATGGCATAGCCGCGGCTGGCGCCGTTTTTGATGGTGGTATCGACACAGTAATCGGTCGCGCAGCCGCAAATCACGAACTGGTGGATTTGATGCTCGCTCAGTACCTGCTCAAGACGCGTTTTATAGAACGCATCGCAGGCGGTTTTGGTGACATAGAGGGCGTCTGCGGGGGGTTCCAGATCCGCCAGCAGCGCAAAGCCTGCACTCCCCTCTTCCAGACCGCCGTCCTCGGCATGCTGAATAAAAATCACGCGATCCGCGGCGCGAATCAGACGGTTAATATGCGCGACGCAGCGTTCGCGCTCAATACGCGGCGTCGCAAAGACGCCATTTTGCATATCTACTACCATCACCACTCGTTGAGCCGCCATGTTTCTCTCTCGTCACCCGATACATCAAACGCTCATCATACGCGCCCACCGGAGAAAGCGGATATCCGAAAGCATAAAAAAGTCCTTTTTACGCACGGTTACGTTTTTCTGCTAAATATTGTCGTTATTCCACTTCGTTCAGCCGCGCTTCGTAGTATAAATATGCCCTATATCTCTTCTTATCATTATGGATACCCCAGTTGAAACGTAGTCTGCTTATTTTTGCTGCGCTGTGTGCGGCGTCATGGACATCGGTCCAGGCAGCTCAACCGATCGTTGACCCGGAATTTGCCGCCAATGTGGTCGATCGTTACGCCAACCATATCTATTACGGTAGCGGTGCCACCGGCATGGCGCTGGTTGTTATTGATGGCAACCAGCGCGTGTTTCGTAGCTTTGGCGAAACGCGTCCGGGCAACAATGAGCATCCGCAGCTGGATTCGGTTATCCGCATTGCTTCGCTGAGTAAACTGATGACCAGCGAGATGCTGGTAAAAATGCTCGATCAGGGCGTCGTCAAGCTCAACGACCCGCTCAGTAAATACGCGCCGCCGGGTGCCCGGGTACCGACGTATCAGGGCACGCCGATTACGTTGGTCAACCTGGCGACCCACACCAGCGCGCTGCCGCGCGAACAGCCCGGTGGTGCGGCGCATCGTCCGGTCTTCGTCTGGCCAACGCGCCAGGATCGCTGGTCGTGGCTGTCGACAGCATCGCTGAAAGCGGCCCCGGGATCGCAGGCCGCTTACTCTAACCTCGCGTTCGATCTGCTGGCAGACGCCCTTTCTACGGCAGCGGGAAAACCCTATCCGCAGCTATTTGAAGAGCAAATCACCCGGCCGCTGGGTATGAAAGACACCACCTTTACCCCTTCACCGGATCAGTGCCGCCGCCTGATGGTCGCCGAGAAAGGCGCCAGCCCGTGCAACAATACGCTGGCGGCAATCGGCAGCGGCGGCGTCTACTCGACGCCGGGCGATATGATGCGCTGGATGCAGCAGTTCCTTTCCTCCGATTTCTATACCCGCGGGCAGCAGGCTGACCGTATGCAGACGTTGATTTATCAACGTAGCCAGCTAACACGGGTTATCGGTATGGATGTGCCGGGCAAAGCGGACGCTCTGGGTCTTGGCTGGGTCTATATGAAACCGAAAGATGGCCATCCGGGGATTATTCAAAAAACCGGCGGCGGCGGTGGATTCATTACCTATATGGCCATGAACCCGCAGGCAAATATCGGTGCCTTTGTGGTGGTCACCCGCTCATCGCTGACCCGCTTTAGCAATATGAGCAACGGTATTAACGATCTGGTCAGCGAACTCAGCGGCGGACAGCCGGCGCCGATCCCGGAGTCCTGATCGTCATCACGGCATGGGTTCCAGGGTAACGTGGGCTTAATGCTTCCTTTGGCGAAACATCTCACCGGAATTTCGGTTAGACTTGTTGTTTTCATTTCACAAAATCAGGCAAACCATGACAGATTTAATCACTCGCCCCCGCCGTTTGCGTCAATCCGCTGCGCTGCGCGCCATGTTTGAAGAGACAACACTGAGTTTGAATGACCTGGTGTTGCCGATCTTTGTTGAAGAAGAAATCGACGATTACAAAGCCATCGAAGCCATGCCTGGCGTGATGCGTATTCCGGAAAAATACCTGGCGCGGGAAATCGAGCGTATCGCCAACGCCGGTATCCGCTCGGTGATGACCTTCGGTATTTCGCACCATACCGACGCGACCGGCAGCGATGCCTGGAATGAGAACGGCCTGGTGGCGCGTATGTCACGCATCAGTAAGGACGCAGTACCGGAGATGATTGTTATGTCCGATACCTGCTTCTGTGAATACACTTCACACGGCCACTGCGGCGTATTGTGCGACCACGGCGTCGACAACGACGCTACCCTGGTGAACCTTGGCAAACAGGCGGTGGTTGCCGCTGCGGCAGGCGCCGATTTTATCGCGCCCTCCGCGGCAATGGATGGTCAGGTGCAGGCGATTCGCCAGGCGCTGGACGCCGCCGGTTTTACCCGTACGGCCATCATGTCCTACTCCACCAAGTTTGCCTCTTCATTCTATGGCCCGTTCCGCGAAGCGGCCGGTACCGCGCTGAAAGGCGATCGTAAAACCTACCAGATGAGCCCGATGAACCGCCGTGAAGCTATTCGCGAATCCCTGCTGGATGAAGCCCAGGGCGCAGATTGCCTGATGGTCAAACCAGCCGGCGCCTATCTTGATATTCTGCGCGATATCCGCGAACGCAGCGATCTGCCCCTCGGCGCCTATCAGGTGAGCGGCGAATACGCGATGATCAAATTTGCCGCTCAGGCCGGCGCTATCGACGAAGAAAAAGTGGTGCTGGAAAGCCTCGGTGCCATTAAGCGCGCCGGTGCCGATCTGATCTTCAGCTACTTCGCCCTCGATCTGGCTGAAAAGAAAATCCTGCGTTAATTTCCCGTCATTCCCCCGGTAGCCCTACGCATACCGGGGCTACGGCCTGCTCCGGTAGCCCCGTTCAGGCGCCAGCCACAACCCGGGGGAATGAACTCGCGCCAGTCCCAAATCTTCACTCAACTGTAATCTGAGCGACATCTGCACCTTCTACTGTCTGGGCAGGACGGAGGAGGAAGCGCTATGTTTAGTCTCGACAATGTACTCGACGACCTGTGGCCTCAGGCGAGGCCTGCCCCCTGGCAAAAAAAACTACTCAGAAAATTACTCCATGAGGAAGAGTTTCAACAATTTGCCGCTCGCCATCGCCACCTGAAAGGGCTTGATACGGTCGAACAGGTGCTCGAACATCTCAATATCCGCTGCGCCATCCCGGCACACGATCTGGAACAAATCCCTGAACACGGTCCGCTGGTGATCGTCGCTAACCACCCCACCGGCACGCTTGACGGCCTGGCGTTACTCTATGCCGTTTCCCGCGTGCGCCGCGATGTCAAAGTCGTGACTAACCGCCTGTTAACCCATCTTGAACCGCTGAGCTCGCTGTTTATTCCCGTTGACAATATCAACGGCCGTACCGCCAAAACTGCGCTGCAACAGATGGATAACCAGCTGCAGAACGGCGGCGTGCTGATCTTTTTCCCTGCGGGAGAAGTCTCACGCCCGACGCGCCGGGGGATCCGCGATAAAAAATGGCACTCTGGCTTTATCAAACTGGCGACCAGGTACCGCGCCCCGCTGCTGCCGGTATGGATCCGGGCGCACAACAGCGCGCTGTTTTACGCCAGCACTCTGCTCTCCGACAATCTGCCGCTGCTGCTACTGATGCAGCAAATGTTCCGCCGGCGTAACAGCAGCCTGCCGATCGCTATCGGTCAACAGATTGCCTGGTCCTCGTGGTACAGCGCGCAAACGCCTCCGCGCGAACTGGCGGATCGCTTCTATCGCCACGTTGAGCGGCTGGGCAAAGGGATGCCGGGGGTATTTAAAACAGAAAGCGCCATTGCCCGTCCCGAGGATCGCGCCCTGCTTAAGCGCGAGCTCAGCCAGGCGGAGTGCCTCGGGCGCACGGCAGATGGCAAAATCATCTATCTGTGGCAGCGCGACGGTAAGGAAGATGCGCCGCTGCTGCGCGAGCTGGGCCGCCTGCGCGAGATTGCCTTTCGCGCGGTGGGCGAAGGCAGCGGCAAACGCCGCGACGTTGACAGCTATGATGACGATTACCTGCACCTGATTCTGTGGGACGAAGAGGACCTGGAAATCGTCGGCGCCTATCGCTTTATGCCTACCGCCATGCAGCTGGAAAAACGCGGCCTGGAAGGGATCTATAGCTACAGCCTGTTTCACTACGACGCGCGGATGGAGGATATCCTCACCCACGGGATTGAACTGGGTCGGAGCTTTATTCAGCCGCGCTACTGGGGGCGTCGGGGGCTGGATTATCTGTGGTGCGGCATCGGGGCCTGGCTGGCGCGCTACCCGCACTATCGCTATCTGTTCGGCCCGGTCTCCATTTCCGGCGGCCTGCCGCCCGCGGCTCGCGATCTGCTGGTGGCATTCTACCGTCTGTGGTTCCCGGCGACGCATCCGCTGGCGGAATCCCGTCGCCCTTATCCTGCCTCCCTACCGGATGTGCTGGCGCAGTTTGGCGGGGAAGATTACAACGACGACCTGGCGCGGTTGAAATCCCTGCTCGGCAACCTCGGCTGCGCGATCCCGCCGCTGTATAAGCAGTATTCGGAAGTCTGCGAGCCTGGCGGCGTGCAGTTTATCGATTTCGGCAGCGACCCGGATTTCAACAACTGCGTGGATGGTCTGGTGCTGGTAGATTTGACCTATCTGAAGGCCAACCGCTATCAGCGCTATATTGGGGTGCATTTAGACGGGCAAAAATCGGCATAAAGACCTCTTCCCGGAGGCGCGCTATCAGCACTAAATCGGCGCGCATTTATCGCGCGTTATCTCCCGGCCTGCGGCGCGTTGCGCCTTAGCCGGGTGACAGAAATTACCCCGCCCGGTAATAGGGCTTATCCCCGAGAATCGTCGCCCGGTGCATAATGCGCCGCTGCGGCAGGTAATCGGCGTTGGCGTAGTGCTGGGTGACGCGGTTATCCCAAATCGCCACGTCGTTCGGCTGCCAGCGCCAGCGTACCTGAAACTCCGGCTTTGTGACGTGGGCGAACAGGAAGCCGAGCAGCGCCTCGCTCTCTTTTTCCGTCACGTCGACAATGCGGGTGGTGAACCCCTCATTGACAAACAGCGCCTGTTTGCCGGTCACCGGGTGGGTGCGCACCACCGGGTGCAGCAGCGGCGGGTTTTTCGCAACCGCCTCCAGCCAGCGCCGATGCTCCTCTTCGGTTTTGCGGTATTTATACTCCTGGAACGATTTACGAAAATCATGCTCCGCCCGCAGGCCGCTTAGCAGCTGGCGCACAGGCTCAGAGAGCGCCTCATACGCCGCAACGCCGCTGGTCCACAGAGTATCGCCGCCGGTTGAAGGCAGCTCTTTTGCCGCCAGGATCGCCCCGGCGGGCGGCGTCGCAATAAAGGTGACATCGGTGTGCCAGTTATCGTTATCCGGCGGATTATCGTCGTGGGTATCGAGAACGATAATCTCATCGACGCCCGGCGCATGGGGATAAACCGGATGAATATGCAGGTCGCCAAAGCGCAGGGCGAGATCCCGCTGCTGCTCGGGCGTAATGTTCTGCTCGCGAAGGAACACGACCTGATGGCGCAATACCGCGTGATACAGCTGCTCAAACTGGTTGTCGCTCAGCGGGCGGGTAATGTCGACGCCGGAAACCTGCGCGCCAATATATGGCCCCAGCGGGGTAATGCTTAAACGTTCGCTCATTGTACTTCTCCATGCCAGGGCGTCAGGCGACGCTGCAACGCGCGCAGCCCCAGTTCCAGTAAAAAGGCGATGATCGCAATCACCGCGATCCCGGCCAGCACCACATCGGTGGCGAGAAACTCACCGGCGGACTGCACCATAAAACCTAATCCGCGGGTGGCGGCAATCAGTTCGGCGGCCACCAGCGTTGACCAGCCCACCCCGAGCCCGATACGCAGGCCGGTGAGAATTTCCGGTAATGCGCCGGGCAAAATCACCAGCCACAGCACCTGCGCCCGGCTGGCGCCTAAAGATTGCGCGGCGCGAATCCGTACCTGCTGGGCGCTTTTCACCCCCGCCAACGTCGACATCACCACTGGCGCAAAAATCGCGAGATAAATCAGTAATATTTTTGGCGTTTCGCCAATGCCGAACCAAATGATCACCAGCGGCAGCCAGGCCAGCGGCGGCACCGGTCGATACAGTTCGATCAGCGGATCGAGAATCCCGCGGATCGTCGGGCTCAGGCCCATTGCGATCCCGACCGGCACGCCAAGGATCGTCGCCGCAACCAGGGCGACCGCGATCCGTGTCAGGCTCGCCGCCAGATGTTGCCAGAGCGTGGCATCCATAAAGCCCTGCGGGCCGGCAATGACGATCAGTTTCTGTAATACCTGCTGCGGCGGCGGAAGAAACAGCGGGCTAATCAGCTGCAGGGCGGTCACGCCCCACCAGATCGCCAGCAGCACCGCCAGCGTGGCGAAACTCAGCGTCAGCTGGCGGGAGAGCGGCCAGCGCCACTTCAGCGTCCGCGGCTGGGGTTTGTCATTAATCACCACGCTCATGAGAAGGCCTCCCGTTGTTCAAATACCCGGCTCAGGACATATTCACGCTGTGCGATAAACTGCGGGTCAGATTTAATGCTGCGGCAGGATTCGCCGGCGATAAAGCGGCGACCAAAATTCAGCGGCAGCCGCTCCAGCACCCGGCCCGGCCCCGGCGACAGCAGCACCAGTTCGGTGGCCATAAATACAGCCTCTTCAATGTCATGCGTAATCAGCAGTACCTGTTTGCCGGTCTCGTGCCACAGGCTAAGCAGCAGGGTTTGCATCTGCTCGCGGGTGAAGGCATCCAGCGCGCCAAACGGCTCATCCAGCAACAGCAGCTGCGGGTTTGCCGCCAGCGCTCTGGCAATGCCGACCCGCTGGCGCTGGCCGCCGGAGAGCTGCCAGATAAAGCGCTTTTCCGCTCCTTCGAGGCCCACTTTCTTCAGCATCCGCACCGCGGTTTCCCGGCGAGCAGCTTTGTCCACGCCCGCCAGCTGGAGTCCCAGCGCGACGTTATCCTGTACGTTGCGCCAGGGCAGCAACCCTTCATGCTGAAACACCACGCCGCGCTCGGCGCCCGGCCCTTCTACCCGCTGGCCTTCGAGGGTGATGCTGCCGTGCTGATAAGGCACGAATCCGGCAATCAGGTTCAGCAGCGTGGTTTTACCGCAGCCGGAGGGTCCGAGGACCACCAGCAATTCGCCGCTGTCCAGCGTCAGGTTGATATCCGCCAGCGCCGGTTTACCGCCGTAGTCGGCGGAAAGATGCGAGATTTGCAGCATCGTGGCCTCCTTTACTTCACAAAACGGTCGGTGACGTACTGGCTGTAGTCGGTGCCGGCCGTCGGGACTTTGCCCTGCTCTTTGAGGAACTTCGCGGTGTCGACGATCGCTTGATTCACCGGACCATTCAGCTCCTGGGCCTGCTGCGCGGCGGTGAGATAGGTATTGCCTTTTACCAGCCCCGGCACATCGGCATCCGGCACGCCGCTCAGGCGCGACAGCTTGCTGATATTATCCGGCTGCTTCAGCCACGCATCCGGATTGGCAATGTACGGTTGCTGGGCATCGATCGCGCTTTTCGCAAAAGCTTTCACAATCTCAGGGTGTTTCTCGGCAAAATCTTTGCGTACCACCCAGACATCCAGCGTCGGCGCGCCCCACTCTCCCACCTGGGATGAATCGGTCAGCACTTTGCCCTCTTTTTCCAGTTCGTTCACCGCCGGGGCCCAGACATAGGCGCCGTCAATGTCTCCGCGCTGCCAGGCGGCAATAATCGCCGGCGGCTGCAGGTTGATAATCTGCACCTGGCCCGGCTTAATGCCCCAGTGTTTGAGCGCCGACAGCAGGCTGTAATGGGTTGTGGAGATAAACGGTACCGCAATGCGTTTACCGATCAGGTCTTGCGGTTTGCTGATGCTCTTTTTCACCACCAGCGCTTCAGAGTTTCCGAGCTTTGACGCCAGCAGGAACACTTCAATCGGCACCTGTTGCGTGGCGGCGACCGCCAGCGGGCTGGAACCGAGGTTGCCGATTTGCACATCGCCGGATGCCAGCGCCCGCACGATGCTCGAGCCACTATCGAATTTGCGCCAGTCAACGGTTGCGCCGCTCGCTTTGGCAAAGGTGTTATCCGCCTGGGCGACTTTCGCCGGCTCAGCGGAAGTCTGATACGCGACGGTGACGTTGACCGCCTGCGCCTGGAATGCGGCCAGTGCCAGTGCGGCAATGAGTGTAATACGCGATGATAGTGCCATAGTGTCTGCTTCCCATAGTTGTTATGGGTGCAGTATTTCCGCCGCGATGCATTTGATGAAGTAATTAAAAATTCTTGCTAAGAACAAAGTGTTTTTAGAAAAAAAGCGGCAATGCTTATACACAAAACCATTCAAGATGCGTCGAGGCGGCAAGGGAACGACAAATCCGTCGGGAACGAATTTGTACAGCCGCAGGCTGCCCCCGAAGAGAAGCTGGGATGCCTCTCATACAATCCCTGGAGCATAGATAACGATGTGACCGGGGTTTCTGACAAATCTGCGGGAGCGGATTTGAACGCTGCTCGCAGCGGCCTCGTAAGGGGCGGGCCGAGTAATCTACAGCCCACAAAGCGGCAGCTTGAAGGATGACGTGTATTAAGATTTCGTTACATTCGTTACATATCCGCACCCCGGAGATTGCCAGCGCAGCGGCGGCAGGCATCATACAACCATGATTCGCTATGAGAGTATGAATATGATTCGTGTTGTGCTGGTCGATGACCATGTGGTGGTGCGCTCCGGTTTTGCGCAGCTACTCAGTCTCGAAGAGGATCTCGACATCGTTGGCCAGTTCAGCAGCGCGGCGGAAGCCTGGCCGGCGTTATTACGCGACGACGTCAACGTGGCGGTCATGGATATCGCCATGCCGGATGAAAACGGTCTGAGTCTGCTCAAGCGCCTGCGCGCGCAAAAACCGCAGTTTCGCGCCATTATTCTCAGCATTTATGACACCCCGACTTTTGTACAGAGCGCACTCGATGCGGGCGCCAGCGGCTATCTGACCAAGCGTTGCGGCCCGGAAGAGTTAGTGCAGGCGGTCCGTTCTGTCGGCATGGGCGGACACTACCTGTGCGCCGATGCGCTGCGGGCGCTGCGCGGCGGTGAACAACCGGCGAGGGTGCTGGAGGGACTCACCCCGCGTGAACGTGAAGTGTTTGATTTACTGGTCAAAGGCGATAGCGTAAAAGAAATTGCCTTCAAGCTCGATCTCAGCCACAAAACGGTGCATGTCCATCGCGCCAACGTGCTGGGCAAATTGCACTGCCAAAGCACCATCGAACTGGTGCACTTCGCGCTCGACCACCAGCTGCTGGCAGGGCATTAATGTCGCGCAGCCTTCGCCACGGGGTCATTTCGCTGTTCATTGTGCTGGCCTGGGGAACCGGCTGGCTGATGCTGTGGACGCTCGGGTTTTATCTGACCCATAACGGCCAGCAGGCGGCGCTGTTCCTGCCGCACGGCGTCTATCTGGCGCTGCTGATCCTGCTTTCGCGCCGCTACTGGCCCGCGCTAGTGATCCCCCCTCTGCTGATGCTGCTCTGGCTGCGCAGCGAACAGCTGCTGAACGGTTATATTCTGCTGGCCGCGCCGTTGATTAGCCTGCTCCCTGCCGCTCTCGCTCAACAGTTCTGGCATCGTTTTCCTCTCTACTGGCAGCGGCTGACGCTGCTGCTGGCCACGGTGACCGCCAGCGCATTACTCAACACCGCCCTGCTCTCGTCGTTTGTCAAAAGCCCGGCGATGATGCTCGGTCTGGCCTCGTTTACCGGCGGCGTGCTGCTGACGCCGTTTGTCTATCTGATTTTTGAATTCCTGCGCCAGCAACACCGCTACCACCTGCTGGGGCTGGATACCAACAACCCGCCGTTGCGCACTTCGTTAATCATCTGGTGCAGTCTGTTCTTTATCATCGGCATCGGCACCCAGATGGTGCTGTCGCCGGAAATCGAGCGCCTGCTGTTAATTGTGGTGTTTTTGCCAAACGTGGTGATGGCGTGGAAGTTCGGCTGGCAGGGCGGCGTCCTCTCTGGCCTGCTGGGCAGCATGATGATCACTATCGCCCGCCAGGTTGGCGTCGGATTCAGTAATCTGGTGGAGCTGGAAATTTTTCTGGCGACTCAGGCGCTGCTCGGCATCGGGCTGGGCATTGCCATCAGCCGTCAGCAGCATCTGGCGCAAAACCTGCACCACTACCGCCAGCGGCTGGAAACGGAGCTGGCGGCGCGACGGGCGCTGACCGAAAAGCTGATCCACACCGAAGAGGACACCCGCAAAAGCCTGGCGCGCGAACTGCATGACGAAATAGGCCAGAACATCACCGCCATTCAGATCCAGTCGCAGCTGGTAAAACGGGCGCGCGATCCGGCGCAGAGCCAGGCCGCCGCCAGCCAGATTAACGAGCTCGCCCGGCGTATTCACCACTCCACCCGCCAGCTGCTGCGCCAGCTGCGTCCCCCGGCGCTCGACGAACTGTCGTTTAAAGAGGCGCTGCACCATCTGCTCAATGAGTTTGCCTTTGCCGAGCGCGGTATCCGCTGCCATTTTGACTACCAGCTTACCGCCACCCCGGAGAGCGAAACGGTGCGTTTCACCCTCTATCGGTTGCTGCAGGAGTTGCTCAATAACGTCTGTAAACACGCCGACGCCAGCGAGGTCGCCATTGCCCTGTTTCAGCAGGGGACGCGGCTGCGCCTCGAAGTGAAGGATAACGGCGTCGGTATCAGCCCAGACAAAATTGCCGGATTCGGTATCCAGGGCATGCGCGAGCGGGTCAGCGCCCTGGGCGGCGAGCTGACGCTGGAATCGCAGCGCGGGACGCGGGTAATTGTTAACCTGCCCACAAATTTGCAACAAACAGCCTGCTAACCAGGAAAAAGTCTTAGCCACTGCGGACTTTCTCTCATCCCCTTTCGAATTCACTTTCTTATAGTCAGCAAAACGGAGACGGCTATGCACGCACGCTCAGCAACCGACATCAATCAACATTACCGGACGCTGCGTCCACAGCTGCTGATGTACATGGTGATCGGCTATGCCGCGTTTTACCTGACGCGTAAAAGCGTCAACTACGTACTGCCGGCGCTGCAAACGGATCTGGGGCTGGATAAAGGCGATATCGGCCTGCTGGGGTCGCTGTTTTATCTGGCCTACGGCGTGTCGAAGTTTACCGCCGGGCTGTGGCACGACAGCCACGGGCAGCGCTGGTTTATGGGCGTTGGCCTGTTCGCTACCGGCCTGCTGAACGTGGTGTTCGCCTTTGGCGAGTCGCTGATGCTGCTGCTGGCGGTCTGGTCGCTGAACGGATTTTTCCAGGGCTGGGGATGGCCCCCCTGCGCCCGCCTGCTGACCCACTGGTATTCGCGCAACGAACGCGGTTTCTGGTGGGGGTGCTGGAATATGTCGATCAATATCGGTGGGGCGATTATCCCCCTGATTAGCGCCTTTGCCGCCCACTGGTGGGGCTGGCAGGCGGCGATGCTGACACCGGGGATTATCAGCATGGCATTGGGGATCGGGTTAACGCTGCAGCTGAAAGGGACGCCTCAGGAAGAGGGACTGCCGTCAGTGGGCGCCTGGCGCCAGGATCCGCTGGAACTGCGGCAGGAGCAGCAAAGCCCGCCGATGGGGCTATGGCAGATGTTGCGGACCACGATGCTGAAGAACTCCATGATCTGGCTGCTGGGCGTCTCTTACGTGCTGGTCTACCTGATCCGCATTGCGCTCAACGACTGGGGCAACATCTGGCTGACGGAGAGCCACGGCGTCAATTTGCTCAGCGCCAATGCCACGGTCATGTTGTTTGAAGCGGGCGGGCTGCTTGGCGCACTGTTCGCCGGTTGGGGCTCGGATCTGCTGTTCAGCGGCCAGCGGGCGCCGATGATTTTGCTTTTCACGCTGGGGCTGATGGTCTCCGTCGCCGCCCTCTGGCTGGCCCCGGTGCATCACTACGCGCTGCTGGCGGTCTGTTTCTTTACGGTGGGCTTTTTCGTCTTTGGCCCGCAAATGTTGATTGGCCTCGCGGCGGTGGAGTGCGGACACAAAGCGGCGGCGGGTTCGATTACGGGTTTTCTCGGCCTGTTCGCCTATCTGGGGGCAGCGCTGGCGGGCTGGCCTCTGTCGCTGGTCATTGAACGCTACGGCTGGCCGGGCATGTTCAGTTTGCTCTCGGTCGCCGCGGTACTGATGGGTTTATTGCTGATGCCGCTGCTGATGGCGAGCATTACTACCTCTGCTGCTCAAAGGATAAAATAATGAAAAAAACGCTGGTCACTACCCTGATTGCTTCCGGCATTGCGCTGGCGACGCTAAGCGGCGCGGCGCACGCCAAAGGTCGACTGGTGGTCTACTGCAGCGCCACCAACGAAATGTGTGAAGCCGAGACTAAAGCCTTCGGCGACAAATATGATGTGAAAACCTCGTTTATCCGCAACGGTTCCGGTAGCACGCTGGCGAAGGTCGATGCCGAGAAGAAAAACCCGCAGGCCGATGTCTGGTACGGCGGCACCCTCGATCCGCAGTCCCAGGCCGGTGAAATGGGCCTGCTGCAACCCTATCAGTCGCCGAATCTTACGCAGGTGATGGAGCAGTTCCGCGATCCGGCGAAGCTGAAAGGCAACTACTCTTCGGCGGTGTACGTCGGCATCCTCGGCTTCGGCGTGAATACCCAGCGCCTGAAAGAGAAAAATCTGCCGGTGCCAAAATACTGGAAGGATCTGACCAAAGCGGAATACAAAGGCGAAATCCAGATCGCCGACCCGCAAAGCTCCGGCACCGCCTATACCGCGCTGGCGACCTTCGCCCAGCTGTGGGGAGAAGATCAGGCCTTTGATTACCTGAAACAGCTCAACGCCAACGTCTCTCAGTACACCAAATCCGGTATCGCCCCGGCGCGTAACGCCGCCCGTGGTGAAACGGCCATCGGCATCGGCTTCCTGCACGACTACTCGCTGGAAAAAGAACAGGGCGCACCGCTGGAGCTGATCTCTCCCTGCGAAGGCACCGGCTATGAAATTGGCGGCGTCAGTATTCTGAAGGGCGCGCGCAACCTCGACAACGCCAGGCTGTTTGTCGACTGGGTGTTGTCGAAAGATGCCCAGGAGCTGGCGTGGAAAAAAGGCAAGTCTTATCAGATCCTGACCAACACCACCGCCGAAACCTCGCCGAACTCGCTGAAGCTCGACGACCTGAAGCTTATCAACTACGACATGGATAAATACGGCTCAACCGACGTGCGTAAAGCGCTGATCAATAAATGGGTCAGCGAAGTGAAGATGGGTAAATAAGCCCACTCTTGCGGTTAATGCCGGGCGGCGGCTTCGCCCTGCCCGGCCAATACCTTCCTCAACACCGGAACCGCTATGTCACACACACTTGCACTCCATCCCGTGAAAAAACGGGATGCGATATTCCTTTGGGTTTTGTTTGGCTGGCTGGCGTTCGCCCTGCTGCCAAGCTGGAGCCTGGATTACGGTCTGCTGGAGTCCACGCGCGATGAAATCGTCGCGGCCTACGGCTGGTCACAGTTCAATATCAGCTGGCTGTGGTATCTGTTGCCGAGCCTGCTGCTGATTCGTCCATGGCAGGAAGCGGCGCGGGAGCAGCGCGGCCGCCACTACCTCGACGCGGGCTGGGCGCTGTTATGTATGGCGTTTATCGTCATCAGCGCCACCGTTGAAGGTCGTGGGTTAGGCTACGCCACCATCGTGCTGTTTGTCGCGCTGGGCGCTATCATGACACTGGCGCTCACCCGCCTTGAATGGCTGGGCGGCGACCGCTTTGTGATTGGTTCGCTGGTCACCATCGTCGCGTTAATTGGCGTCTTTATCGTCTGGCCGAGCATCGCCATTTTTATCCCGATGTTCACCAACGACGCCGGCGAGTTCGCGCCGCTGGCGTTTATGGCCGTGCTGTCGCAGGCGCATATTGTCCAGGTGATCCTCAACTCCATCGCCCTGTCGATTGCGGTAGGCATCGGCTGCACCTTCTTCGGGCTGGTACTGGCGATTTACACCACCCGCATCGCCAGACGCAGCGCCGTTATTGGCCGCATCTTCTCGATTCTGCCCATCGTCACCCCGCCGTTCGTCGTCGGCCTCGGCGTAACCCTGATGATGGGCCGTTCCGGCTATGTCACCGAGTTTATGGTGGAGTGGTTCGGCTTAACCAACACCAACTGGCTGTACGGGTTTACCGGTATCTGGTTAGCGCAGGTGCTGGCCTTCACCCCAATGGCGTTTATGATCCTCGACGGCGCGATTAAGACTATCCATCCGTCGCTGGAGGAGGCGTCGTACACCCTGCGCGCCAGCCGCTGGCAGACCTTTAACGGCGTCTTCGTCCCGCTGCTGAAACCGGCGCTGGCGAATGCGTTTTTGATCGTCATCGTCCAGTCGCTGGCCGACTTCAGCAACCCGCTGGTGCTCGGCGGCAACTTCGACGTGCTGGCAACGCAGATCTACTTCTACATCACCGGTTCACAGCTCGATTATCAGGCGGCGAGCACGCTGGGCGCGTTCCTGCTGCTGTTCTCCCTGCTGGTGTTCTGTATTCAGTATATGTGGATCGGCAAGCGCTCCTACGTCACGGTCTCCGGTAAGTCCTATCGCGGCGACGTGCAGCCGCTGCCGGTGACCCTGGTGTGGAGCGTGATCGCCATTCTGGCGGTGTGGGTAGCCTTCAACGCCCTGCTCTACGGCAGCATTTTCTACGGCAGCTTCACCGTCAACTGGGGCGTGGACTACACCCTGACGCTGGATAATTTTATCAAGTTGTTCGGTCAGGGCATGAGCGACGGGGCGTGGCCTTCGCTACTCGACACCCTGCTCTACGCCGGGATCGCCGCGCCGATCACCGCCGCCTTCGGCCTGTTGATCGCCTGGGTCGTGGTGCGCCAGCAATTTAAGGGCAAAAAGACCATCGAGTTCACCACCATGCTGTGCTTCGCGGTACCGGGCACCGTGGCGGGCGTCTCCTATATTCTCGCCTTTAACAGCGCGCCGGTGTACCTCACCGGAACGGCGGCGATTGTGATTATCTCAATGGTGATGCGTAACGTGCCGGTGGGCATTCGGGCGGGCATTGCCGGCTTAGGCCAGATCGATAAATCGCTGGATGAAGCCTCGCTCAGCCTGCGCGCCGGAAGCCTGCGCACCATTACGCACATTCTGCTGCCGCTGCTGCGCCCGGCTATTTTGTCGGCGCTGATCTACAGCTTTGTGCGCGCCATTACTACCGTCAGCGCCATTGTGTTCCTCGTGACGCCGGATACCCGCGTGGCGACGGCCTACATTCTGAACCGCGTGGAAGACGGCGAATACGGCGTGGCGATCGCCTACGGTTCGATTCTGATCGTGGTGATGCTGGCGATTATTTTCATCTTTGACTGGCTGATCGGGGAAGCGCGTATCTCCCGTTCAAAAGCCAAAAACCAGGCGTAATGGAGCGCACTATGAGTCAGAAAAATTTTGTTGAGCTGCGCAACGTCACCAAGCGATTCGGCAGCAACATGGTTATCGACACTATCAATCTCACCATTCCGCAGGGGCAAATGGTGACGCTGCTCGGCCCTTCCGGCTGCGGTAAGACGACTATTCTGCGCCTGGTGGCCGGGCTGGAAAAACCGAGCGAAGGACAGATTTTCATTGATGGTGAGGACGTTACCCATCGCTCGATTCAGCAACGCGACATCTGCATGGTGTTTCAGTCTTATGCCCTGTTCCCGCACATGTCGCTGGGGGATAACGTCGGCTACGGTCTGAAGATGCTTGGCGTGTCGCGCAGCGACGTGAAAGCGCGGGTGAAAGAGGCGCTGGCGATGGTGGATCTGGAAGGATTCGAAGACCGCTATGTCGATCAGATCTCCGGCGGTCAGCAGCAGCGCGTGGCGCTGGCGCGCGCCCTGATCCTCAAGCCGAAGGTGCTGCTATTTGATGAGCCGTTGAGTAACCTCGACGCCAACCTCAGGCGCAGCATGCGCGATAAGATCCGCGAACTGCAAAAACAGTTTGATATCACCTCGCTGTACGTGACCCACGATCAGAGCGAAGCCTTTGCGGTTTCCGATACCGTGCTGGTGATGAATAAAGGTCATATCATGCAGATCGGCTCGCCGCAGGATCTTTACCGCCAGCCCGCGTCGCGCTTTATGGCGAGCTTTATGGGCGACGCCAACCTGTTCCCGGCCGCCTTCAGCGAGGATTTTGTCGATATTTATGGCTATCGGCTGCCGAGACCGCTGCATTTTGCCGCCCAGGGCGAAGGCAGCGTCGGCGTACGTCCGGAGGCGATTACCCTGAGCGATCGCGGCGAGGAGAGCCAGCGCTGCACCATCCGCCACGTGGCCTATATGGGACCGCAGTATGAGGTGACGGTGGAGTGGCACGGGCAGGAAATTTTGCTGCAGGTGAACGCGACGCGGCTGCAGCCGGATGTCGGGGAGCAGTATTACCTCGAAATCCACTCGTACGGGATGTTTGTGCTGGCCGATGCGGCGTAACGGATGCCGGGTGGCGGCTTACGCCTTACCCGGCCTACGGTTCGGATACCTTGCCGGTCGGGTAAGCGCAGCGCCGCCTGCGCATGGGAGTTCGGATACCGGATGACCCCGGAATCCACCCGGACCGGATGTTTGTGCTGGCCGATGCGGCGTAACGGATGCCGGGTGGCGACTTACGCCTTACCCGGCTTACGGTTCGGATACCTTGCCGGTCGGGTAAGCGCAGCGCCGCCTGCGCATGGGGTTCTGCAACCGGATGACCTCGAAATCCACCCGGACCGGATGTTTGTGCTGGCCGATGCGGCGTAACGGATGCCGGGTGGCGGCTTACGCCTTACCCGGCCTACGGTTTGGATACCTTGCCGGTCGGGTAAGCAAAGCGCCGCCTGCGCATGGGGTCCTGCAACCGGATGACCTCGAAATCCACCCGGACCGGATGTTTGTGCTGGCCGATGCGGCGTGACGGATGCCGGGTGGCGGCTTACGCCTTACCCGGCCTACGGTTCGGATACCTTGCCGGTCGGGTAAGCACAGCGCCATCTGCGCATGGGGTCCTACAACCGGATGACCTCGAAATCCACCCGGACCGGATGTTTGTGCTGGCCGATGCGGCGTGACGGATGCCGGGTGGCGGCTTACGCCTTACCCGGCCTACGGTTTGGATACCTTGCCGGTCGGGTAAGCAAAGCGCCGCCTGCGCATGGGGTCCTGCAACCGGATGACCTCGAAATCCACCCGGACCGGATGTTTGTGCTGGCCGATGCGGCGTGACGGATGCCGGGTGGCGGCTTACGCCTTACCCGGCCTACGGTTCGGATACCTTGCCGGTCGGGTAAGCAAAGCGCCACCTGCGCATGGGAGTTCGGATACCTTGTAGACCGGGTAAGCGCAGCGCCATCTGCGCATGGGAGTTCGGATACCTTGTAGGCCGGGTAAGCGCAGCGCCACCCGGCGCCCACTCAGCGCTGCGCGTTCAGCTCAGCAATATCCTTCGGCGTCGTCCGGCAACAGCCGCCAATCAGCTTCGCCCCTGCGGCCAGCCATCGAGGTAAATATCCCGCCAGCGTTTCACACGCTTCGCCGTGGTGATGCCAGGTTTTGCTCACCGGGTCATAATGCTCGCCGGAGTTGGGGTAGACCACCAGCGGCAGCGCCGTCAGGCTATGCAGATGCTCCAGCGCCGCGGTGGTCTCTTCCAGCGCAATACAGTTAATGCCCAGCGCCACAATCTGCGGGTAGTTTGCCAGTATGGAAATCACTTCCCGCAGCGGCGTCCCGTCGCTGAGATGCTGCGCATCGCGCAGGGTAAACGAGAACCACGCCCGCGCACGAGGATAGGTACTCAACAGCTCAGCCAGCGCCTTAATCTCGGCAAAGCCGGGCATGGTTTCACAGGCCAGCAGATCGGCCCCGGCGTCGAGCAGCGCTTCCACCCGCGGACGGTGGAACGCCTGAAACTCTTCGTGGCTACGGACATAATCGCCACGATACTCCGAACCGTCCGCCAGGAACGCGCCGTACGGCCCGACTGAACCGGCAACCAGCAGCGTGCCCGCCTGCGGGTTCTCCGCCAGATACGCTTCCCGTGCCTTGCGCGCCAGTTCAACGCTTTTACCGATCAGCGCCTTCGACTGCGCTTCATCCAGCCCGCGGGCGGCAAACCCCGCCGGAGTAGCCTGATAGCTGGCGGTAATCGCCACCTGCGCACCGGCGCGAAAGTAATCCAGATGGACTTCGCGGATAAGTTCCGGGTTGTCGACCAGCACTTTCGCCGACCACAGGCTGTCGGCAAGATTGCAGCCGCGCGCTTCCAGCTCCGTCGCCATCGCGCCGTCCAGCAAAATAAAGGGCTGTGCGTCCAGGATGGCGGTTAACGGATTATTCTGCGACATGTTGAGGCTCCTGGGTCAATGCCCGTGAACGAGTCAGGTAGTACGCACCATAACACAGGGCGACGAACGGAATCCCGCACCACAGCGCAATTCTCTGGCTGGGGTCAAAGGCGAGACCAATGCAGGCCACCAGACACAAAATAAAGCCCAGCACCGGCACCAGCGGGTACCACGGGGCGCGATAGTGTAGTTCGCTCAGCGCTTTCCCCTGCTGGAGGTGGCGGCGGCGGAACATAAAGTGCGATGCGCAGATGCTTAGCCAGACCGCCACCACCGCAAAGCCGGAGATAGCCGACAGCGCAACAAAGACCGTATCCGGCGCCACCACGCTGGAAAACAGCGCCAGTACGCCGCCCAGCATACTGACCGACAGGGCGATCAGCGGCACGCCGTTCTTGTTGACTTTGGCAAAACAGGCCGGCAGCGTCTTTTCATTCGCCAGCGACCACAGCATCCGCCCGGAAGCATACAGCCCGGAGTTGGCCGCCGAGAGAATGGCCGTGAGGATCACAAAGTTAAAAATGTCCGCCGCATAGGGGATACCCACCTTCTCGAACACCAGCACAAACGGGCTTTTTTCCACCCCCGCCTGCTGCATCGGGATCAGCGCCGCCAGCACAAAAACGGTGCCGATAAAAAAGATAATCAGCCGCGCGATGGTCGTGCGGATAGCGACCGGGATGACCTGATGCGGGTTTTGCGTCTCGCCGGCGGCAATCCCGATAAGCTCAGTACCGGAGAAGGCGAAATTCACTGCCACCATGGTCATCAGAATCGGCAATCCACCGTGGGGGAACCAGCCTTCGGCGGTGATGTTGTGCAGACCCGGCGCCGGTGAACCATCCTGCATAGGAATAAAGCCAAAAATGGCGGCGCCGCCAAGAATAATAAAGGCAATGATGGTGACGACTTTCACCAGCGAAAACCAGAATTCACCTTCGGCGAAGAAGCGTGTGGAGATGACGTTAAGGCCAAAGATCAGCGCGCAAAACAGGACGCACCAGATCCACACCGGCACCTGCGGAAACCAGTACTGCATGCAAAACCCGGCGGCGGTGAAACTTGAACCCAGCGCCACCGTCCAGGTCAGCCAGTAGAGCCATGCCACGGTATAACCGGTCGCCGGACCGAGATAGCGTGCGGCATAGACGTGAAAAGCACCGGTTTCCGGCATCGCCACCGACAGCTCGCCCAGACACTGCATCACCAGCCAGACCACCAGCGCGCCGATCAGATAGGCCAGCAGCGTACCCGCAGCGCCGGTCGTGGAGATGATATACCCGGTATTAAAGAATAACCCTGTGCCAATGACGCCACCCAGCGACAGCATAATCAGATGACGCGTCTTCATGGTGCGCTTTAACTGCCCACCTTCTTGTTGTGTTGTTTGCATATTACCTTCTAAACGTATGGACATCTAAACATCCAAAGAGGGTCTGTTATACCCTGCCGATGGCTAAAATGCAAAGCGTGCTGCACCATCCCGTCGCGCGATTGCCCCGTCTTTTGCCCCATTTTTGTTCATCTTGTGCCGCCGGGTGAAGCGCAGACGCCAGCCCTGTTCTGGCATCCTCTTTGCAGCGTCCTGCTCATCTTCATCTGGCGAGGCAGCGAATATGACAGGGCACACCACGACATTAAAAAGAACGCTCGGCAGTTTCCGTTTATGGGGGATCGCCGTCGGGCTGGTCATCTCAGGCGAATATTTTGGCTGGAGCTACGGCTGGTCGCAGGCCGGGACCTTGGGTTTTATGATTGTGGCGCTGGCGATTGCCGCCATGTACTGCGCCTTTATCTTTAGCTTTACCGAGCTGACCACCGCCATTCCGCACGCGGGCGGCCCCTTCGCTTACGCCTACCGCGCATTCGGCCCGACCGGCGGTTTTATTGCCGGTTTCGCCACCCTGATTGAGTTTGTCTTTGCCCCGCCGGCGATTGCCATGGCGATCGGCGCCTATCTTAACGTCCAGTTCCCGGCGCTGGACCCTAAATGGGTCGCCTGCGGCGCCTACGTGGTCTTTATGACCCTCAATATTCTCGGCGTCGGTATTGCCGCCACCTTTGAGCTGATCGTCACCCTGCTGGCGATTTTCGAACTGCTGGTGTTTATGGGCGTGGTGGCGCCGGGCTTCTCATGGAGCCACTTTACCGCCAACGGCTGGGCAGGCGCAGAGAGTTTCAGCGGCCTGGCGCTGCCGGGAATGTTTGCCGCGATTCCCTTTGCTATCTGGTTCTTTCTGGCCATTGAAGGCGCATCGATGGCGGCCGAAGAGGCAAAAGATCCGCAGCGTACCATCCCACGCGCGCTGGGGGGCGGGATCCTGACCCTCACCGTGCTGGCCCTTGGCGTGATGGTGTTTGCCGGCGGCGTTGGCGACTGGCGCACCCTGGCCAACATCAACGACCCGCTGCCGCAGGCGATGAAAATGGTGGTCGGCACCAGCAGCGGCTGGCTGCATATGCTGGTGTGGCTGGGTCTGTTCGGTCTGGTGGCTTCGTTTCACGGCATCATCATGGGCTATTCCCGGCAGATCTACTCGCTGGCGCGGGCGGGCTATCTCCCTGCCGGTCTTGCCACTCTCAACCGTCGAACCCGCACGCCGCATCTGGCAATCCTCGCCGGCGGCGTGGTTGGCGTGGCCGCGATTTTCTCCGACTCGCTGATTACCATCAGCGGGATGCCTCTGACCGCCTGTATCGTCACCATGTCGGTATTTGGCGCTATTGTTATGTATATCACCTCGATGGCGGCGCTGTTTAAGCTGCGCCGCAGCGAGCCAAATTTGATTCGTCCGTTCCGCGCGCCGCTCTACCCGTGGGCACCGGCGTTCGCCCTGGCGATGGCGGTACTCTGTCTGGTGGCGATGGTCTGGTATAACCCGCTGCTGGCGCTGATTTTCGCGGCGATGATGCTGGGAGGCTATCTGTGGTTTCGCAAAACCGCGTCCTCCCGCGAGCGTGCGCCGGCGGATCCACAGCTGCGCATTGTCTCCTGAGGAGGCGGCATGTATAAAACAACGCTATCGGGCCAGGTCTGGCGCTTTGATAGTCTGAAGACGTTAATGGCGAAGGCCTCTCCGGCGCGCTCCGGCGATGCGCTGGCGGGCGTGATCGCCGAAAGCGCCGAAGAGCGAATGGCGGCAAAAATCGCGCTGGCGGAGGTCCCGCTGACCGAGATTCTGGCCAATCCCCCGATCCCATATGAACAGGATGAGGTCACCCGGCTGATTATCGACACCCACGATAGCGGTGGATTCGCCGCTATTCGCCACCTGACGGTCGGGGATTTTCGCGACTGGTTGCTGGATGACGCGACCGATACCGCCACCCTGCAACGGGTCGCGCGGGCGATAACGCCGGAAATGGCGGCGGCAGTCAGCAAACTGATGCGCAATCAGGATCTGATCCTCGCCGCCAGCAAGTGCCAGGTCATTACCCGTTTTCGCAATACGATCGGGCTGCCGGGTCATCTTAGCGTCCGCCTGCAGCCCAATCACCCGACGGATGACATGAAGGGCATCGCCGCCAGCATGCTTGACGGCCTGCTGTACGGCGCGGGCGATGCGGTGATCGGCATTAACCCGGCAAGCGACAGCCTGCCGGTGCTGGCGCAGCTCAACCAGATGCTCGACGATATTATTCAGCGCTTCGCCATCCCCACTCAGTCCTGCATTCTGACCCACGTCACCAACACCCTGCAGCTGATTGAGCGCGGCGCGCCGGTCGATCTGGTGTTCCAGTCGGTGGCGGGAACCGAGGCGGCCAACAGCGGTTTTGGTATTAATCTGGCCTTACTGCAGGAGGCGCGTGAGGCGGCGCTAAGCCTGAATCGCGGCACCCTCGGCAACAACGTGATGTATTTCGAAACCGGCCAGGGAAGCGCCCTCTCCGCCAATGCGCATCACGGCGTCGATCAGCAGACCTGCGAAGCGCGCGCCTATGCCGTTGCCCGCCATTTTGATCCGCTGCTGGTCAATACGGTGGTCGGTTTTATCGGCCCGGAATATCTCTACGACGGTAAGCAGATCATCCGCGCCGGTCTGGAGGATCACTTCTGCGGCAAGCTGATGGGGCTGCCGATCGGCTGCGACGTCTGCTATACCAACCACGCCGAAGCGGATCAGGATGATATGGATACTCTGCTGACCCTGCTGTGTACCGCCGGGCTGACGTTCTTAATCGGTGTGCCGGGCGCGGACGATATTATGCTCAACTATCAGAGCACCTCCTTTCACGATGCGCTGTACGCTCGTCGCTTACTCGGCCTGAAACACGCCCCGGAGTTTGCCGCCTGGCTGACGAAAATGCGCATTATCGACCCGGATGGCACCCTGCGTCTGACCGATGCCCGCCATCCGCTGCTGTCCGTCCTGCCGCAAGGAGAACCGGTATGAATCCCCCCGACGCCTGGAACCCGCTGCGTGAATTTACCGATGCGCGCATTGCGCTGGGGCGCAGCGGCGCCAGCCTGCCCACGCGCGAAGTGCTCAATTTTGGTCTGGCTCATGCCAGAGCCCGGGACGCTATTCACCGGCCGTTTGACAGCGAACAGCTGGCACCGGGGCTGGCGGAAATGGAGCTCTCCTCGCTCACGGTACGCAGCGCCGCCGGCGATCGGCATATTTACCTTAACCGTCCGGATCTCGGGCGCCGACTGGATGAGGCCAGCCGCGCCGATCTCGCCGCCAGCGGCGTGCGCCCGGCGGATCTGCTGCTGGTAATTGGCGACGGGCTCTCCTCGTATGCCGTGCATCGTCAGGCTCTGCCGCTGATCCGCGCGCTGCTGCCCTATCTACACACGCTGGGCATAAGCCTTGCGCCGGTCGTGCTTGCCCATCAGTCCCGGGTGGCGCTGGGGGATGATATTGGCGAAACGCTGAAGGCCAGGGCGGTGGCGATATTAATCGGCGAGCGGCCGGGGCTCTCTTCGCCGGATAGCCTTGGCGTCTATCTCACCTGGCAACCGCATCGTCAACGGCTGGAGTCGGAGCGTAACTGTATTTCGAATATTCGCCCGGAGGGGCTGAGCTATGATGCCGCCGCCTTTAAGCTGGCGTGGCTGCTGGAGCAGGCTTTTTTACGTCGTTTGACCGGCGTGCGTCTTAAGGATGAGAGCGATAACCCGGCGCTGCATGGCAAGGTAAGGCCGCTGGGGATGGCACAGATTTAAAGCCGCTGGAGGCTGCGGCATGGCATCCCGCTCGCCGCAACCTCCAGCAGCCTCGCGCTACACAAAGCACACCTCGTTCCAGTAGGCTTCACGCGTCCAGCGTCGCTCAGTATGTCTTATCATGACGGAACCACCGTGTTTCAACATTGCCGATATCCACGCCGTAAAGGCTGGCGACCGGCAATATTGCCTCCATCATTCGTTGGGTATCCTGCTGCCCGGCTTCACCGTTAGATAAAAAAGCCAGCCAGCGCGTTAATCGTTGCCATAGAGCTACTTTCATTTTTCCTCCGTCGGGAAGCGATTTGCCTGACCGTATTTCAACCACAGATGACCCGAGCCTGGAAATATCAATTCCGGGTTTTCAATCCCGGAAGATGCATATCGTCCCGCCGGTCACATCGGCAAATACCCATGCGCTCTCTAAGTTCTTTTTTGCTATAGATAAGAACTTTTTCTTCTTTGCCGGAGACGGTCGGTTTGTGGGAGCGTGATAAGCACAAAACAAAAACAGGGATTCAGGGGAAATAATCATGCGCATTGCAAAAACGAAAATCGCGCTGGCGCTGGGTGTTCTGGCGCTGACCGCACAGGTTCAGGCAGACCAGCTGGCGGATATTAAAGCCGCCGGCGTGGTGAAAGTCGCCACCTTCGACGCCAACCCGCCGTTTGGCTCGGTCGACCCCAAAACTCACCAGCTGGTGGGCTATGACGTCGATTTCGCCCAGGCGTTGGCAAAATCGCTTGGGGTAAAACTGGAGCTGGTCGCCACCAACCCGGCCAACCGGATCCCGCTGCTGCAATCCGGGAAGGCCGACCTGATCGTCGCCGACATTACCATCACGCCGGAACGTGCGCAGGTCATTGATTTTTCGACCCCGTATTTTGTTACCGGCCAGCAGTTCCTCGTGCCGGTCAAATCTGCCGATCGGCTCGACAGCTATAGCAAAGCACGGATCGGCGCGGTTAAAGGCACCACCGGCGAACAGGCGCTGCATCAGCGTTTCCCGCAGTCTCGCGTGCTCTCCTATGACGATATTCCGCTGGCGCTGACCGCCCTGCGTAACGGCAACGTCCAGGCCATCACCCAGGACAGCACCATTCTCGCTGGCCTGCTGGCAGAGGCGCCGGACAAAGCTAACTTTAAAATCATCCCCGATTTGCTGAGCAAAGAGGAGATCGGCGTTGGCGTCAAGAAAGGCGAACCGGCGCTGCTGAAAGCGGTCAACGACGAGCTGGTCAATCTGGAAAAATCGGGCCAGGCCGCCAAAATCTATGATGTCTGGTTTGGCCCTGCCACCAAAACTCCACAGCCGCGTGCGTTTACCATAGAAGCTAAATAATATGTTATCGGGTCTGTTTTCACGCTCCGCGGCTTCGTCCGCGGATTTTTCGCATTTGCAGCGCGCCAGTATTGAATTTCGCCAGGCGGCAAAACGCTACGGCGACCATCAGGTACTCAACGGCATCAATCTGCAGGTAGAACCCGGGGAAGTAGTCGCGATCCTCGGGCCATCAGGATCGGGAAAATCAACGTTGATCCGTCTGATCAATCAGCTCGAATCCCTCAGCGGAGGCGAGATTCTGATCGACGGCAAACCCACTCGCCACCTCACGGACAGCGCGCTGCGTCAGCTACGCAGCCGCGTGGGCTTTGTTTTCCAGCAGTTCAACCTCTATGCCCATCTGACGGCGCAGGAAAATATCACCCTGGCGCTGGAGCGCGTGCACGGCTGGGAAAAAGCCGCCGCGCGCGAACGCGCGCTGGCGCTGCTGCAACAGGTCGGGCTGGAGGATAAAGCCCGCCAGATGCCGGCCCAGCTCTCCGGCGGCCAGCAGCAGCGCGTGGCCATTGCCCGCGCCCTCGCCTCGTCGCCGCAAATTATTCTTTTCGATGAGCCCACCTCGGCGCTCGATCCGGAAATGATCGGCGAAGTGTTGCTGGTCATGAAGAAGCTGGCGCACAGCGGCATTACCATGGTGGTCGTGACGCATGAGATGCAGTTTGCTCGCGAAATTGCCGACCGGGTGGTGTTTATCGACGGCGGCGATATTCTCGAAGTGGCGCCGCCGGCGGACTTTTTCGCCCGGCCACAGCACGCCCGCACGCGGCGTTTTCTGCAAAAGGTGCTCAATCCGCTGCACCAGGAGAGTCTCGAATGAACCCGGTTCTCGACTGGCACGGCGTGCTGAGCGGGCAGCCGCTGCAGTGGATCATCTCCGGCTTTCTGACCACCGTGTGGGTCAGCCTCGCCGGGATGATCCTGGCTACCGTCCTGGCGGTACTGCTGCTGGCGCTGCGCTTAGGCGGCGGCCGCGCCGGACGCGGCCTGGTAGCCTGCTGGGTCTCGCTGTTTCGCAATACGCCGCTGCTGGTACAGCTGCTGTTCTGGTATTTCGCTGCCTGGAACCTGCTGCCGCTGACGGCGCGGGATTTCATCAATGCCGACCACGCCTGGTCCATTCTGCCGGGTAACGTCTGGTGGCTGACCCCGGAGTTTCTCTGCTCGATGTGGGGGCTGGGAGTATTCACCTCGGCATTTCTGGTGGAAGAGATCGCCTCCGGGCTGCGTGCCGTCAGTCACGGTCAGCGGGAAGCCGCTCTTGCGCAAGGTTTTACACCGTGGGGCGAACTGCGTCATATTCTGCTGCCGCAGGGGCTGGCGAACGCCTGGCAACCGATTATCGGCCAGTATCTGAACCTGATGAAGCTCTCGTCGCTGGCCAGCGGCATCGGCTTTGCCGAACTGACCTATCAGGTGCGGCAAATCGAAAGCTATAACGCCCATGCGCTGGAGGCCTTCGCCGTCGGCACGGCGCTGTATCTGGTGCTTGGGGTGGTGATGGGGATGGCGCTGGCGCGTCTGGGTCCGGGCGCCACGCAGCACAGGAGCGCACAGCATGAACGCTAATCTGGCGGTCATCGCCGATAACCTCGATTACCTGCTGTGGGGACGGCTGGCGGACGGCATTCCCGGCGGCGTGGCGCTGACGCTGATGATGGCGATCGGCGCCGCGGCGCTGGCGCTTCCTCTCGGCATTCTGCTGGCAGGCGCCGCCTGGCGCTATGGCGGGCTGGTGCGCCGACTGCTGTTCCTGTGGGCCGAGCTGATTCGCGGCATTCCGCTTATTTTCGTCATTTTTTGGCTCTGGTATCTGCTGCCGATGCTGACCGGGAGCGACCTGCCGGGGGCGGTAACGGTCACCCTGGCGCTGGCGTGGTTTACCGCCGCCTCGGTGATGCACTCGGTGCTGGCGGGGCTGCAGTCATTGTCCGCCGGACAGTTTGAAGCGGCACGAACCCAGGGATTTTCTGCCGGACAAGCGCTGCGTTTAATCCTGCTGCCGCAGGCGCTGCGCAATGTTCAGCCTTCACTGGTGGGGATTTTTATCAACCTGCTGAAAGATACGTCGCTGGCGTTTATTGTTAACGTGCCGGAACTCACCACCGTTGCCGGCCAGGTCAATAACCGGGTGCAGATCTACCCGCTGGCGATTTTTGTCTTCACCGGCGCGGTCTATTACCTGCTTTGCTGCGGCCTGAGCCTGCTGGCTAACCGTCGTTATATCCGGCGCAACGGCGACAGGCGTTACGCCCGCGGATAAGACACGGCGGCGCATTCGTGCGCCGCCGGTCTGGCTTCTCTCCCGGGCAGATAGCGCAACATCGCTCGCGCAATAACCGCACCGTTCACTGTTTTTTCGTCTTACCGTCATATAACGATCACATAAAACGCCATTAATAGTGCCCAGTTTAATGATGAATCTGGACGCTCTTATGAATAGTTCTCTTGCCGCGGTAACCGACACCGATTATCCGCATTTTGGTCAGCCGAATACCGCCCGGCAGCGGAAAGTCTTAAGCGTGCGCAACCTGAATAAGTCTTACAGCGCGCAGCAACCCGTACTCGATAACATCAGTTTTGATCTGCATGCCGGCGAACTGGTGGGCGTGATCGGCCGCTCTGGTGCCGGTAAGTCGACCCTGCTGCATGTGCTGAACGGCACCCACAGCGCCACCGGCGGTGAAATCCTCAGCTACCCGGAAGTGGGCATGCCGCACGATGTGGCGAAGCTAAAAGGCCGCGCGCTGAACGCCTGGCGCAGCGAGTGCGGCATGATTTTCCAGGACTTCTGCCTGGTGCCGCGTCTTGACGTGTTAACCAACGTGCTGCTGGGTCGGCTGAGCCAGACTTCAACGCTGAAATCCCTGTTTAAAATCTTCCCTGATGCCGACCGGGCGCGGGCCATCTCCCTGCTCGAATGGATGAACATGCTGCCGCATGCGCTGCAGCGGGCGGAAAACCTCTCCGGCGGGCAGATGCAGCGCGTGGCGATTTGTCGCGCGCTAATGCAGAACCCCGGTATTTTGCTGGCCGATGAGCCGGTTGCCTCTCTCGATCCGAAAAACACACAGCGCATCATGAACGTACTGCGCGAAATCAGCGAACAGGGCATCAGCGTGATGGTGAACCTGCACTCGGTGGAACTGGTGAAAGAGTATTGCACGCGGGTTATTGGCGTAGCGAAGGGCAACATTATTTTTGACGACCATCCCTTACTGCTGACTCAGGATATTCTGCATCAGCTGTACGGGGATGAAATTAGCCAATTGCATTAATTTCCACTCACACGGACAAGATAATGAAACAATACATCACTGGTGCAGTTCGTATATCCGCCGCGGTCGCGGGAATGATGATGGCATGGCAGGCAGGCGCTGCGGAGCAGCCGAAAGAGTTAAACCTGGGGATCCTGGGGGGCCAGAACGCCACCCAGCAAATTGGTGATAACCAGTGTGTAAAACAGTTTCTCGACAAAGAGCTGAACGTCGATACCAAATTACGCAACTCCTCTGACTATTCCGGCGTTATTCAGGGTCTGCTGGGCGGTAAAGTCGACGTGGTGCTCAGTATGTCGCCTTCCTCTTACGCCTCGGTTTATATCAATAACCCGAAAGCGGTGGATATTGTCGGTATCGCCGTGGATGATAAAGATCAGTCCCGCGGCTACCACTCGGTGGTCGTTGTCAAAGCCGACAGCCCGTATAAATCGTTAGACGATCTGAAGGGCAAAGCCTTCGGCTTCGCCGATCCGGACTCCACTTCCGGCTATTTGATCCCGAACCACGCCTTCAAACAGAAATTCGGCGGTACTTCGGATAACAAATACAACAACTTCTTCTCCAGCGTAACCTTCTCCGGCGGCCACGAGCAGGACATCCTGGGCGTGCTGAACGGCCAGTTCGCGGGTGCGGTCACCTGGACGTCGATGGTCGGCGACTACAACAGCGGCTATAGCGTCGGTGCCTTCAACCGCCTGATTCGTATGGATCACCCGGATCTGATGAAGCAGATCCGTATCATCTGGCAATCGCCGCTGATCCCCAACGGACCGCTCCTGGTCAGCAACGCGCTGCCGGCTGACTTTAAAGCCAAAGTCATCAGCGCGATCAAAAAGCTGGATACCGAGGACCACGCCTGCTTTGTGAAAGCCATGGGCGGTACTCAGCATATCGGCCCGGGTAGCGTGGCTGACTTCCAGCAGATTATCGATATGAAACGCGAGCTGGTAAGCGCCCGTTAATCCCGCCCCAACGCCGCCTCCGCGTAGGCCCGCGTGAGGCGGCGGCATACTGAAGACCCATCGACGTATGAATATACCGAATACCGAATTTGAACGTTATTACCAGCAGGTACGCGCGCGACAAAAGCGCGATACCTTTAGCTGGTCGCTGCTCCTGCTGGTGCTTTATTTCGCCGCCGGCAGCGCCGCTGAATTTAATCTCTTCACCATCTGGCGCTCGCTGCCGAATTTTCTCGATTACATGTTTGAGACGCTGCCGACGCTGCACGTCAGCGCTCTGTTCGCCGATGTCCACACCAAAGGCTCGCTGGCCTACTGGGGCTATCGTCTGCCGATTCAGCTACCGCTGATCTGGGAAACATTACAGCTGGCGCTGGCTTCCACTCTGATTGCGGTGGTCATTGCCACTCTGCTGGCGTTCCTCGCCGCCAATAACGCCTGGTCACCGACGCCGCTGCGTTTTGCCATCCGCGTTGTGGTGGCATTTTTACGCACCATGCCGGAGCTGGCGTGGGCGGTGATTTTCGTGATGGCCTTCGGCATCGGCGCCATTCCCGGATTTCTGGCCCTGATGCTGCACACCATCGGCAGCCTGACCAAGCTGTTTTACGAAGCGGTGGAAAGCGCACAGGACAAACCGGTACGCGGCCTGATGGCCTGCGGGGCTTCACCGATCCAGCGCATTCGCTTCGCGCTGTGGCCGCAGGTCAAACCGATTTTTCTCTCCTACGGCTTTATGCGTCTGGAGATTAACTTTCGCTCGTCAACCATTCTTGGGCTGGTGGGCGCCGGCGGGATCGGTCAGGAGCTGATGACCAACATCAAGCTGGATCGTTACGATCAGGTCAGCATCACGCTGCTGCTGATCATCATCGTGGTGTCGCTGCTGGATATGCTGTCCGGCCGCCTGCGGCAGTGGGTTCTTGAGGGCAAAAAATGAGTCAATGGCAAAGCCAACCGGATGTCGCCGCCAGCCGTCGGCAGCATCGTCAACTGTATCAAGCCCAGGGGCGCTATTTGCGTTTCGTCGCTCTGCTGACGCTGGCAAGCTTACTTTACTACGTCTGGTTTTTTACCCAGTTTGGCATCAGCGGCGAGCAGCTCACCACCGGTCTGCAGCAAATTAGCCGCTATCTGCTGCGGATGTTTGTCTGGCACGACTTTTTCAACTGGCCGTTTGCCTACTACTTCACGCAAATCGGCATCACTCTGGCGATTGTCTTCGTCGGGACCCTGACCGCAACGGTGATTGCGCTGCTGCTCTCTTTCCTCGCGGCACGTAACATTATGCGCGGGTTGATTCCCGGATTTATCGCCCTGCTGATGCGCCGCCTGTTTGACGTGCTGCGCGGTATTGATATGGCTATCTGGGGGCTGATTTTTGTCCGCGCCGTGGGCCTTGGGCCGCTGGCCGGGGTGCTGGCAATTATTATGCAGGATACCGGACTGCTCGGGCGGCTGTATGCGGAAGGACATGAGGCGGTTGACCGCTCACCGGGGCGCGGACTAACCGCCGTGGGCGCAAACGGCTTGCAGAAGCATCGCTTTGGCATTTTTACCCAGTCTTTCCCGACATTTCTGGCGCTGAGCCTGTATCAGATTGAGTCGAATACCCGCTCCGCCGCGGTGTTAGGCTTCGTCGGCGCCGGCGGTATCGGCCTGATTTATGCGGAAAACATGCGGCTGTGGAACTGGGACGTGGTGATGTTTATCACCCTGCTGCTGGTCGTCGTGGTCATGGCGATGGACACGCTCTCGGCGTGGCTACGCCGCCGCTATATTGGCGGCAACGTGGTGCCCTTGTTCAAAGCGGAGTAACCTGCCTCCCCGGCTACCGGGGCAGCAGAGCCGGCAGGGATGATGCCGGGGGCCCGGTAAAAATCGGGCTCAAAGGCTCCACGCCAGCACCGGCCAGTTGTAGCTGGCATTCACCGCCGTCAGCTGCGGACACGGGTTAACCAGTCGGACATGGTCTGCATGCAGACACAGCGGCAGGTCATTGATCGAATCGGTATAGAAGGTCACCTCGCCGCTCTCGTGCGGCCAGGTTTTCTGCCATGCCGCCAGCCGCACCACTTTTCCCTGCTGGTAGCTTGGCGTACCGGCAATCACTCCGCTATAGCCGCCGTCGGCCATCTCCACGTCGATACCTAACGCCTGCTCAATCCCCAACGCCGAGGCCACCGCCTGCACCAACAGGCTAACCGAGGCCGAAATCACCAGCATCTGTTCGCCCTGCGCACGCAGGGTTTGCAGCAGATCCCACGCCTGCGGATAGACGCGCGGCATAATATCCTGCTGCACGCAGCGAGCCACCAGCGCATCGACCTCCGCCTTCGGCACGCCAATGAGCGGCGCCTGGATTAAGGCGACGTAGTCGGCGATATTCATTTCACCGCGATCGTAATCGTCCATCAGCATCGCCTCCCGCACCAGATACGCCGGATCGCTCACCCACCCTTCCCGCACCAGGAACCGGCTCCATACCGTGCTGCTGTCGCCCTTAATCAAGGTATTATCCAGATCGAAAATCGTCAGATTTTTGGACATTGTTCATTTTCCCTAATCAGCAAAATTGGCTCGCCAGAGCATGCTTAACGAAGATGACAGGAGAATGACTCGCCTGCGCACCGGACAAAGGGTAGCAAAAAGAGAGGAAAAACGGGTCAGATTAGCGGATCGGTGGCGATATGCCGCGAACCATGACGACATTAATGTCGCCCTACGACTATCCCTGAAGGCTCATCACCAGCAGTACCGCTATCAGCAACAGCGGGTAAATCCGCGCGTGCCAGCGATCCGGCAGACGTGTCAGCCAACGGGCGGCTAACCGCAGTCCCAGCCAGCTGCCGGCGACCAGCAATGCCGCGGCCGACAGCCAGATATGCCCCAAAAATCCTGCCGGCAGCCCTGTGGGCGATACGCCGGTCATCGCCACCCACGTGGCGGTAGCGCTCGCCGACAGCGGCAGCGTCAGCACATTGGCCGTTGCCGCCGCTTCCGGCATCGTCGCGCCGCGACGACGCATCAACGGAACGGTCATGACGCTGCCACCGACGCCAAGAAACGACGCGATCAGGCCAATTACGCCTCCCGTCGTCAGCTCGCGCACGGCAACCGGCGCAGAACGTCGGACGCCAGGGGCCATAAAACCCGGACGAAAATAGCAGTCGAGAATGGTCACCAGCAGATAGCTGACGAACAGCCAGCGAATCCACCGCCCGTTCGCCGAGAGCGCCAGCAACGCCCCGGCGATCCCCCCAAGGGCAATGCCCACGAACATCATCCGCAGAGGACGCCAGCACAGCGTTCCACTGCGAAGATGACGCCAGGTTGCCAGCAGCGCCGCGCAGAGCATCACCAGCGCAGAGGTGGCCACCGCAATATGCATCGCCTGCCCGCCGACATCGCTCTGCGCGCCCCACGCCGCGGTCACCAGAAGAGAGATCAGCGGCACGGTGACAAAACCGCCGCCAAAACCAAACAGCCAGGTCGTGACGCCACACGCTACACCGCAGATAAAAAGCCAGCACATCATTCGATTCTCCTCCATTCAGAGTCATCACGATATAGAATAACGACATGGCTGACTTACGATTAAAAGCCATCATCTTACGATTTTCAGCCAGAAGGATGCGTCATGCGCAATATTGCGGTGAACGATGTCGATGACCTCCCGCGCCGGGTGCTGGCGCTGGGCAGCGATTACCCGGCCAATACGCAGCTGGCGCGCCACAGCCATCGCCGGGCGCAGTTTCTCTATGCCATGAACGGGATGATGAAGGTGGAAACGGATGACGGGCAGTGGCTGGTTCCGCCCTACAGCGGCGTGTGGATCCCGGCTACCCGCCCGCACCGGGTGCTGATGCCGGGAGTCAGCACCCACAGCCTGTACATCGAACCGGATGCGGCGCCGCGTGCCGGAGAACGCTGCGAGGTGCTGCAGGTCTCTCCCCTGTTGCATCAGCTGCTGCTGAGCGCCTGCCAGCTACCGCTGCTTTACCACGAAGACGGACACGATGGCGCGTTAATCGAACTGGTTTTGCATGAGTTGAAGGCCGCCACTCCGCTGCCGATGTTTACCCCCCTGCCGCAGAGCGCGCCGCTGGTTGCGCTGTGCAGCGACTTTCTGCGCCAGCCGGATATTCACAGCACCCCGGAACAGTGGGCCGCCAGGCTGAATAAAAGCGCCCGGACTTTTCATCGCCTGTTTCGCCAGCAGACCGGCATGGCATTTCGCGACTGGCGCCAGCAGGCCTGCCTGATGTACGCCCTGACGGCGCTGCGAGAAGGCAGAACGATCACCGACGTGGCGCTCAGCCTGGGATATGAACACCCGGCGGCCTTTACCAGCATGTTTCGTAAAACGATTGGCCAGGCGCCCACCGCGTTTGTCCGCCAGATGAACGGCGGCCCGGTCTGACGCCGCCGCCCTTTCCAGTCGGCGTTACCGCACCGCGCTCTGCAGCCAGTCCAGCAGGCTCGCCACGGAGAGATCCGCCGGGGCCCGCGCCGTCGGTTGACCCGATTTCACCATCAGCAGCGCAGGTAAACCACGAACCCCCAGCGCTGTCGCCAGTTCCTGATGGCGATCGGCATCCAGATAGCGTGTCTCCAGCGCCGCCAGGTGGCTTGCGAGGTTCGCATGACCCAGCAGCTGCCACAGCTTACGGCAGTGGACGCAGCGTTCGGCGCCGACGAACAACAGCAGCGCAGACGCACTATGCAGCTCGCTTTCCGCGCTCAGCGGTGTGAACCGGCTCTCCGCGACGCGGAACAGTTTCGGGCTGCGACGCAGGGTATCGTTATCGGTCGCCACACACAGCGCATCGGCGCTTTTACTGTAGGGCTGCACGCCGGCGACGCGCACCACGCTCTGCGCCGGACCTGCCGCCGCTGCACCGGGCTGGCGTAAAGTCCGCACGTCAACCGCCGCAATCGGGACTTCGGACGGTTGCGCCAGCTGCGGGATCCAGGCATACGGAATACGGTAGGCGCGGTAAACCATATTGTTATTCAACGTCTTGCCCCAGAATGGCGAAATATATTCCCAGACAATTTCATGGTCGCGGGTCACTTCAAAAATGCGGCCGTTGGAACCTTCGTTGATGAGGGTATTGCCGTTTTCCAGGCGCTGCATATTGCTGATATACGGGCTATAGAACCGATACGAATCGGTTGGCTGCGGGAGATCCGCCTCATACGGCGAGTAGCGCCATTCGATATCGAGCGTCACCGGGTTGATCTCAAGGATCCGCGAATAGTCGCGCCAGGCATTTTTCACCCCGTCCGCCGACGCCGGATTGGGGGCGCCGTACCCGGCCCAGCCGCCGTTATCGAAGATCAGAATATTGCCCGCCCCCGGCAGTCCCTGGGGGATCATATGCGCATGGTGCTGGCCGATAATCCAGCCGATGTGCTTCAGCTCCGGTTTGCTGTAGTCCGGGCCGAGCTGCCAGACGATCTTGCCGCTCTGTTTATCGATAATGGCGATAATGTTGGATTCGCGCGCGTCCCAGATAATGTTGTCAGGATGGAAACGCGCGTCGCCGGCGTCATACCATTTGTTCGGTCCCAGCGCCGACATGGAGTTGATGTGCATCCAGTCCCCCATCCCGCCGCCGCTGGCGCGCATATTGGGGTTATTACGCAGCGCCGCACGCGCCGCGTCGTCAAAACCCAGCTCGTGGAAATGATCGCTGCAGCGCCATTCCCACACCACATTGCCCTGCCAGTCGACCTCAATGATGGTGTCATCGAGCAGCAGCTTGTCGGAAATCTCTTCATTCACCAGGTTGGTGTGGGCCAGAATCAAGGTGTTGCCGCCGTCAACCTGCGGCTCCAGCCCCGGAGCGTAATAGCCCACCGGATTCCCGGCGCGCTGATAATCATGGTGCGCGCGCGCCATCCAGCGCGGTGTCTGACCCGGGTCGCTCACCTGCTCATAGCGGTCAAATTTCCAGGTGATATTGCCTTCCCAGTCCACCTGAATCAGGTCGAGCATATCCTGCATACCGTAGCGGGGATCGCGTTCGCCGCTGTGGCCCAGAATCGTCCCGCCGGGCAGGATCTTATTCGGAAAGCCGTGCAGCTCGGGCCATTCACGGACCACGTTGCCATTCATATCGACCAGAATCGCCCCGCGTTCGGTGGCCTGAAAAACGGTATAGCCGCTCCATGCGCGCTGCGGATCGTAAAGCGTGGCGCCGGTCGGGTAGACGGAAGGATGTCCCATATTGTCACTCCTTAAATAGTCAAATCAGGCACAAGTAATCAAGTTACGAATCTGGCGGCAGGCGGCGGAGAACGACTCATCATCGCGCTGTCGCGGATGCGGTAGCGCCAGCGTCACCACCTCACGAATCCGACCCGGACGGGGAGAGAGCACCACGACCCGGTCGGCCAGCGCCACCGCCTCTTCCACATCGTGGGTCACCAGTAGCGTGGTGGTCCCCGCGCTGCGATGAATATGCAGCAGCTCCTGCTGCAGGGTATGGCGCGTCAGGGCATCCAGCGCGCCGAAGGGCTCATCAAGCATCAGAATTTGCGGACTGGCGATCAGCCCGCGGGCAATCGCCACCCGCTGGGCCATCCCGCCGGAAAGCCGGGATGGCAGCGCATGGGCGAACTCCTGCAGCTGTACGCGCTCCAGCATCGCCAGCGCGCGCTGGCGCTTCACCCCACGACTCAGCTTTTCATCCGCGAGGCCCAGCATCACGTTGTCGATCACCGTCAGCCACGGAAACAGCCGCGGCTCCTGAAAGACGATACCGCGCTCTTTGCCCACGCCGCGTACCGGCTCGCCGTTGATGCGGATCTCCCCCTGCGTCACCGGCTCAAGGCCAATCAACATCCGTAGCAGCGTAGATTTGCCGCAGCCGCTGCTGCCAACCAGCACCACCAGTTCGCCGGCGGCGATGTCGAGGCTGAAGTTCTGGAGTGCCGTCACCTGTTGCCAGGATTTACGCACGTGGCGAAAAGAGACCAGGGTCGAGGCGGTCATAGTTGCTCCTGTTGGCGCCAGCGGGTGGCGCGAGATTCCAGTAAACGTCCGGCTTTATCCAGCGCCGCGCCGGTGATACCAATCAGCACCATGCCGCAGAGAATGGTCGGCATATCCAGTAGCTGCTGGGCGTTGATCATCAGACTGCCGATACCGGTCCCGGAGGACATGAAATATTCCGCGCCGATGTTGCCCAGCCACGCATAAATCAACGCCAGGCGCAGACCGGCAAATATGCCCGGCGCCGCCCCCGGTAAAATCAGCGCCCGCAGACGGGTCAGCGGGGCAAAGCGCAGCACCTTTGCCACTTCATCAAGCTGCAGATCGCGCTGGCTGACGGCCTGCAAGGTGCTGAAAAACATCGGGAAGAAAGAAGCCAGGGCGATAAACACGATTTTTCCGCCGTTATCGTTGCCGACCCACGCGGTCAGCAGCGGCAGCCAGGCAAAGAGCGCGATATGGCGCAGGACATTCAGCGTCGGGGTCAATATCTGCCCGGCGCGCGGGCGCAGGGCAAGCAGCAATCCGCACAGCAGCCCAATCGCGATCCCCAGCGCGCCGCCGGCAAAGGCCCGTCCCAGACTGGCCAGCATCGCAACGGGCAGTTCCCCGCTGACCGCTCCGGCCATAAAGCGCTGCGCCACCGCCAGCGGCGAAGAGAATAATGTGCTGTCGATCCAGCCGCGATGGCTGGCCAGCTGCCACAGCACCAGCAGGATCAGCGGCAGCTGGAATGCATGCCAGCTGGCCTGCGGCTTCCAGGCCAGCCGTCCGGTAGCGGCCTGCGGCCAGAAGACCAGCCGGGCATAGACCCGGTTGGCCGCCCACTCCATCAACAACCCGCTCAGCCCCACCACCGCGATGGTGACGAAGACAATATCCAGCTGAAACAGCTGGCGGCCCCAGACCATCAGGTAGCCGATCCCTTCCGACGAGGCCAGCAGCTCGACAACAATCAACGACACCCAGGCCTGGGATAGCGCCAGCCGCAGGCCGGTAAACCAGCCCGGCAGGCTCGCGGGAATCACCAGCCAACGCAGCCTCTGCCAGCGGGAAAAATTCATCACCTGCGCCGCTTCCCCCAGCGCTGGCGAGACGCTGGTCACCGCCAGTTGCGTGTGGATAGTCATCGGGACAAGAGTGGTTTTGACGATAACCGCCAGCTTCAGGCCGTTATCGATGCCAAACAGCACCATAAACAGCGGGATCCAGCCGAGGGTGGGGATCTGCGCCAGGGCATAAAATAGCGGTTCTACCCGCTGAGCCGCGGCCGGTACGAGACCAAACAACGCCCCCAGGAGGGTACCCGCCGCCACCCCCAGCAGCAGCCCGACGGCCAGGTGCTGGAGGCTAAACCCCCATTGCGCCAGCAAATCGCCGCTGAGGAGCGACAGCGCGGTATCGGCGACGACCGCCGGGGCGGGCAGGATCTGCTCCGGCATCCAGCGCTCTACGGCGGCGATGTGCCACAGCAGCACGATCAGCGCCGGCAGCAGCAAGGGCCAGCCGTTTAGCCTGATAGCAGGCCAGGAGAGCCTGCGTCTTTTCAAGATCATCTGCGACATAGCGGTCCGTTTTGAGTGAAATCATCACCCTATAAAACCGTCCTCGCCGTCTGGCGTCATTGCGTTTGGTGAATAATCCCGATGCAACAAATGCATCTCAGCCTGGCGGACAGGCGGGCTCTGATTTAGCTTATTTTTGCCTTTGCTCTGCGAATAAAAGCATTTAACAGGACGCGGTGAGCCTCTTTAGGGTGAGAAAAAACTCAGGGAGTCACCACCAATGATGAAAGCTATTTTTACCCGTACGGCGCTGGCGCTGGTCGCCGTAGTTACGCTGATTGCCAGCGCGCAGGCCGAGAGCCTGCGCACCATTCGCATTGGCGTGCCGGATCAAAGCGCCGGCAGCAAACCGTTTATTGAAGGGCCGGTCGGGATGGCCTTTATCCGTCATCAGCTGGAGACGGTGTTTAAACCGCAGGGTGTGGAGGTGCAGTGGCAATTCTTCAAGGGCGCCGGCCCGGCGGTGAATGAAGCGCTGGCCAACCGGCAGCTCGATTTTGTCTATCTCGGCGATCTGGCGGCGATTATCGGCAAAGCCAACGGTCTGCCAACCCGCCTGCTGCTGGGCAGCCGCGGGTCGGAATCCTACCTCGCGGCCACCAGAGCATCGGGAATTAAACAGCTGGCAGACCTGAAAGGGAAACGCGTGGCGGTCTATCGCGGTACCGCAGACCAGCTGGCCTTCGATCGCGCCTTGCAAACCGTCGGGCTTAGCGAACGCAATATGCAGGTCATTAATCTCGACTGGAGCGCCGGGAAAGCCGCGTTGGCCGCCGGTCGCGTGGATGCGGTGTGGGGCGGCGTCTCGCTGCTGGCGCTGCGCGGCGATAAGATTGACGTGGTGGTAAAAAGCGGTGATTCAGGCCGGCAAAATACGACCCAGGCGGCTTTTCTCGGAACTCAGGACTTTATTCAGGCCTGGCCGCAGGCCACCCAGCAAATTATTGACGTGCTGGTGAAAAACGCGGCGGAAATCAGCAACCCGGCGAATCGCGAGACCTGGTCGGCAGAGATGGCGCAGCAGAGCCAAATTCCACAGGCGCTGTTCCTTGAGGATCTGCAGCCACAGGATCTCAACTTCAGCACTTCGCCGCGCATCGACCCCTTCCTGGCCGACAGCTTCAGCAGCAGCGTCGAGCAGGCCAAAACGGGTCGCCTCATTCGCAACGCCTTTGCGGTAACGCAGTGGGCAGACGGGCAGTTTGTCGAACAGGCGCTAAAGACCCTGCAGCTGGAAAACCACTGGCCGCAGTATGATAGCCAGGGCCAGGCGGCGAACGCCGGCTAAGCCTCCTCTTCCTGCGCCAGCAGCTGGATCTGATGCTGGCGGTCGGTATGCAGGATAATATCGATAAACCTGGCGACCAGCGGCGAAAGCGCGGCATGAACCGGGGAGATCACCGCGAAGCGGGTCTGCATCAGCCGCCACTCTTCCGGAAGGTTGCTGAGCTCCAGCTTCACCAGGCGATGGCTGTGCTGACACAGGGCGAAGCCGTCTTCGCTGGCAAAACTTATCGCCTGAGTGTGCGCTAGCGTCGACAGCAAGGCGTAGACGTGATCGCATTGAATCGCCGGGGTGAAATCCTGCCGCTGGCTGAGAGTCGCCAGCACTTTTCGCACCCCAGGAGGCAGATACGGCGCGGCGAAGGGATAGCGCAGCATCTCCTCAATGGCTACCGGGCCGATCTGAGCCAGGGGATGGTCGGCATGACAGATGAAAAAACAGCGCTGCGGGTTGAGCGGCTGTACCCGCAGCTGCGGATCCAGCTCCGCATGCCAGCTGTCGGCCACCACAAAGGGAAACTGCTGGGTCGTCAGCGCGTGATGCAGGGCAAACCAGTTATCGACCTGAAAGCGCACCCTCGCCTGCGGGAGACGGCGATGAAACTCTCCGATGGCCGCCGGGATCAGGCGCGCCGCGGGCGCCGGGCCACAACCGAACGCCACTTCGCCATTTTCACTATCGTCCGTTTCCCCCAGCAGGCTGCTCAATTCAATGTTTAACTCCTGGAAACGGCGGGCGTAGGGCAGCAGCTTTTGCCCGTGTCGCGTCAGCGTCGGCAGCTTATTCTGCCGGTCGAATAAAGGATGGCCGACGCTCTGCTCCAGCGACTGAATACTGCGGCTGAAGGCCGATTGCGACAGGCATACCGCCTCGGCGGCGCGGTGAAAACTACCGTATTCAACCAACGCGACAAAATTGCGCAGCTGGCGGAAATCGAGATGCATAAGCTTGCCTCACAGGGACCTGGAGCGGACAAAGTACTGGACACCGCCCCCAGCGTGCAATGGCCGGATGATGAGGATCTTTCACCTTCGGCAAAGAGAAAAGAGTCATTAACATCAGATGCGTCTTATAGGCGATCGCGAAATAGTGTTTCATGGTGAAATAATTTATTAACAAGCGACACCACAGCTTTTTCTCTTATATTTAACTGGAGCAATGAAAAATGTGAAGTAACAAGTTTACTCTACGTAAGGTTTCGTAAATTTTTCAGCGAACCATTCTGACAATATAGCGGATACGCTATAAATACCCACGGCCCATTCCCCTCACGAAAAATAACGATATGACGCCTAAACTTGCTCACGCTTTATTATTGGTGCCTTTTTTGATTCTGGCAGGATGCTCATCTTCATCTAAACATCCGCCAAAAACCGCCGCCAAACACCAATATGCCCCGATCGATAGCGGATCTGACGATCTGATTCCGGTGGTTGCCGCCCTTCACGATCAAATGCACACCTGGCACGGCACCCCCTATGAATGGGGCGGTACCGAGCAAAGCGGCGTCGACTGTTCCGGCTTCGTCTGGCGAACGCTCAAGGACCGCTTCAATTTGCCCATGGATCGCGTAACAACGGGCGATCTCCTGCATATGGGCGTCCGCGTCAGCAAGCAGCAGCTCCGTCCGGGGGATCTGGTGTTCTTCCGCATTCGTGGCGGGATGCACGTCGGTTTCTATGACACCGAGCACAACTTCCTGCACGCCTCCAGCAGCCAGGGCGTTATGCGCTCCTCGCTGGACAACCCTTACTGGAACTCGGTCTTCTACCAGGCGCGTCGCCTGCCGAAAGAGTATAACGCGCAGATCACCATGAATAGCGACCATCAGCACCTGGCTAAAAATCATTAACCCATTTCAATAAAAAACCGCAGCAATAACGCTGTAATGCCGATCGTTTAAGGGTCGGCAGACCGATTTGGCAGAGGTGTAAGAATCGGTCATCTCACCGAGATGACCGATTCTTATGCGGCGCTGTCAGGTTTTCAACATATCTGCAGGAGTTTCTGGCTCGTGTGTTCTGTGGAATATTCCGTTCACGTGAGTTTCCGCACGCTGCTTTTTCCTGCGCTGCAGGTGAACGGCCCCCTGCGGCATGTCCTGTTATTCCATGCTGACCATTCCGCCGCTGAAAAACCTTCTGCAAGGATATCGCAACGTGACGGCCACGGGAGGACAGCGCGCAGCGCCCATTTTCAGCGCAATGCCGTTCCCCACAGCGGGTATGAGAAAAGGGGCGGATTCACCGTGAACGGAACATGCCACCGTTCTGGCAACAACAAACGTTCGCACAAACCACCGTTTACCGGCTCGCCCTGGCCTGCGATAAAGCAAAAAAAATGCTGGTCACCTTTAAGTGACCAGCATTACAGCAATAACGCTGCGGTTTTTTGTTCCGCCAGCCAACCGCCTCGGGAGTCTCCTTCGGCGGTCGCGGATTAGAACTGGTAAGTCATACCCAGTGCGACGATGTCGTCATTGTTGATAGCGAGTTTATTATCGCTGTTCAGCTGGTTGATTTTATAATCAACGAAGGCGTTCATGTTTTTGTTGAAGTAATAAGTCAGACCCACGTCGATATAGTTCACCAGGTCCTCGTTACCAACGCCTTCAATATCTTTGCCTTTTGACAGCACATAACCCAGAGACGGACGCAGACCGAAGTCGAACTGGTACTGAGCAACGGCTTCAAAGTTCTGCGTTTTATTGGCAAAACCACCGCTGATTGGCGTCATTTTGCGGGTTTCAGAATACATAGTGGCCAGGTAAATATTGTTGGCGTCATATTTCAGACCGGTCGCCCAGGCTTCCGCTTTTTTACCCGCGCCGCGCGCCAGCAGGTTCTGGTCATTGGTACGGTCAGAGCTGGTATAGGCCGCGCTGATGGCAAAATCGCTGCCGCCGAAGTCATAGCTTAACGAGGTCCCGAAGCCGTCGCCGTTCTGTTTTTTCGCTTCGCGGCCTTCGTTTTTACCCTGATATTGCAGAGTCATATCCAGGCCATCCACCACGCCGAAGAAATCGGTATTGCGGTAGGTTGCCAGACCGCTGGCACGTTTGGTCATGAAGTTGTCGGTCTGGGCGGAAGAGTCACCGCCGAATTCCGGGAACATATCGGTCCAGGCTTCAACGTCATACAGGGCGCCGAGGTTACGACCGTAATCGAAAGAACCGTAGTTTTTCAATTTCAGGCCGGCAAACGCCAGACGGGTTTTCTGGGTGGAGTCGCTTTCCGTTTTGTTGCCGGAGAATTCAGATTCCCAACGACCGTAGCCGGTCAGCTGGTCATTAATCTGCGTCTCGCCTTTGATACCGAAACGGACATAGGTCTGGTCGCCATCTTTACTGTCATAGTCGCTGATGTAGTGCATCGCTTTGACTTTGCCGTAGACGTCCAGTTTGTTGCCGTCTTTATTATAAACTTCTGCTGCCTGTGTAGCTGAAGAAGCGACAAGACCCATCATCATTAATGCCAGTGAGCTCTTTTTCATTATTCAGTCCTGGTGATTTATTTATACGCGCTAATCAATTCCGGGCGAAGGCCCCGTGAAAAACAGGAGGTTTTTTAACGCTCCGATATTAAAAATTTATGACAATGTGGAACTTTTTATAAAAAAGAGTGTTTAGATGTTTCCGTCATAAATTTGTCATCGTGTTACTCCACAATGCCCGATCTCGCGCAATAAAGTGGCTCGTCCAATACGCCAGGTGTTGGCAAGCGGCCTGAGTCCTGTTACAACATCAGCTCGATATCGATATTCCTTTTGAACGGCAGAGAATCATGAGTGATAGCCAGACGCTGGTGGTAAAACTGGGCACCAGTGTTTTAACGGGCGGATCCCGTCGCCTGAACCGCGCCCATATCGTCGAATTAGTGCGTCAGTGCGCACAGCTGCACGCGATGGGCCACCGTATTGTCATTGTGACCTCCGGGGCGATTGCCGCCGGGCGTGAGCACCTCGGCTACCCGGAACTGCCCGCGACCATTGCGTCGAAACAGCTTCTGGCTGCGGTAGGACAGAGTCGTCTGATCCAGCTGTGGGAACAGCTGTTTTCCATTTATGGTATTCACGTTGGCCAGATGCTGCTGACCCGTGCGGATATGGAAGATCGCGAGCGCTTCCTCAATGCCCGCGATACCCTGCGCGCGCTGCTCGATAACAACATCGTGCCGGTCATTAACGAAAATGACGCCGTGGCGACCGCCGAGATTAAAGTCGGCGATAACGACAATCTCTCCGCGCTGGCGGCAATCCTTGCCGGCGCCGATAAGCTGCTGCTGCTGACCGACCAGCCGGGTCTGTTCACCGCCGACCCGCGCAATAACCCGCAGGCGGAACTGATCAAAGATGTCTACGGCATTGATGACGCCCTGCGCGCCATCGCCGGCGATAGCGTTTCCGGCCTCGGCACCGGCGGTATGGGAACCAAGCTGCAGGCCGCCGATGTCGCCTGCCGTGCAGGTATCGACACCATTATTGCCGCCGGCAACCGTCCTGGGGTGATTGCCGATGTGATGGAGAGCGTGTCGGTCGGTACCCGCTTCCACGCGCAGGAATCGCCGCTGGAGAACCGCAAACGCTGGATCTTCGGAGCCCCGCCGGCGGGTGAAATTAGCGTTGATGCCGGCGCCACCCAGGCGATTCTGGAACGCGGCAGCTCCCTGCTGCCAAAAGGCATCAAAACCGTCACGGGTAACTTTTCCCGCGGTGAAGTTATCCGCATCCGCAATAGCGAAGGTCGCGATATTGCCCACGGCGTCAGCCGCTATAACAGCGACGCGCTGCGCCTGATTGCCGGCCAGCACTCGCAGCAGATTGATGCCATTCTGGGCTACGAATACGGCCCGGTTGCCGTGCATCGTGACGATATGATTATCCGTTAAGGAGCTGAAAATGCTGGAACAAATGGGCATTGCTGCCAAGGCGGCCTCGTACAAACTCGCGCAACTCTCCAGCCGTGAAAAAAATCAGGTACTGGAAAAGATCGCCGATTATCTCGAAGCGCAGAGTGAAGAGATTCTGCGTGCGAACGCCGAAGACCTGACGGAAGCGCGCGCCAATGGCTTAAGCGACGCGCTGCTCGACCGCCTGGCGCTTAACCCGGCGCGTTTAAGCGGCATTGCGAACGATGTTCGCCAGGTGTGCAACCTGGCCGATCCGGTCGGCCAGGTGATCGACGGCGGTCTGCTTGATAGCGGTCTGCGCATCGAACGCCGCCGCGTGCCGCTGGGCGTGGTGGGGGTGATTTATGAAGCCCGTCCTAACGTCACCGTCGATGTGGCTTCCCTGTGCCTGAAAACCGGCAATGCCGCGATTCTGCGCGGTGGGAAAGAGACCTGGCGCACCAATGCCGCCACGGTGAAAGTGATTCAGCGGGCGCTGGAGGAGTGCGGGCTGCCGGCCGCGACGGTCCAGGCGATTGAGAACCCGGATCGCGCGCTGGTTGGCGAGATGCTGAAGATGGATAAGTACATCGATATGCTGATCCCACGCGGTGGTGCCGGTCTGCACAAGTTGTGCCGCGAACAGTCCACGATTCCGGTGATCACCGGCGGGATTGGCGTGTGTCATATTTATATTGATGATTCGGCCGACATAGCTGAAGCGCTGAAGATTATCGTCAATGCCAAGGTTCAGCGCCCAAGCGCCTGTAACTCGGTAGAAACCTTGTTGGTCAATCAGCATATCGCCGACCGTTTCCTGCCAGCGCTGAGTAAACAGATGGCGGAAAGCGGCGTGACGCTGCATGCTGACGCCACCACCCTGCCGGTATTGCAAAACGGCCCGGCAAACGTCGAGCCGGTGAAGGCGGAGCAGTACAACGATGAGTATCTGTCGCTGGATCTGAATGTCAAAGTGGTCGCCGGCCTCGACGAGGCCATCGCCCATATCCGCGAGCACGGTACCCAGCACTCTGACGCCATCCTGACCCGCACGCTGAGCAATGCCAACCGCTTTATCAACGAAGTGGATTCCTCTGCGGTATACATTAACGCCTCTACCCGCTTTACCGACGGCGGCCAGTTTGGCCTCGGCGCAGAAGTGGCGGTCAGCACCCAGAAGCTGCACGCGCGCGGCCCGATGGGCCTGGAAGCGTTAACGACCTACAAGTGGATTGGTTTCGGCGACGATACGATTCGTGCTTAAGTCAAATCGGCAACGGCAGTGAAATGGGGGCGATTGCCCCCATTTTTATTTACTGGTTAATATCCAGGCTATCACAGGCAGAAGAGCCATTATTATCAATAATCAAGGTAATATCTTTGTTGTGGAAATCACGCATATCGAAAACCACGCTCTCCGCTGTGGCAATATGCTTTTCTACACGATGCGTCGCATCTTTGATAATCACTTTCACCCCGTCAGTTTTCCCGCAGTTTTTATTGACTGACGTAATACGTAAGGTGTCATATTCCCCGACGAACATCCTGACAACAGTCGGCGTTGTCGCACCAGGGTGGGCGTAGATTCGGCCTTCACGATACATACTAAACTGACCCCAGGTATCGCCCTTCTCTATCGCCGCGCTGAGATAACTCTCCGTAAGATTGTTTTCATACTCCGCTTTCCATGAGGGGTAGGAACGGGAAAATTCATCAATCATGCTTCGGTATTCATTGATTGTATACGGCCTGATTTTTTCATAGACGTATGCCTGAACACCGCCGCTGAGTATAAATGGCTGACTCACTCTTTTATAAGCGGCACCAATGCCCTTACCTTCCAGGATAAGATTATTTGGCAGATATATAACCTGTTGTCCATGAATCCCAAGGTGCGTTTGAGCAGGGTCGGTCACAATAGCATAACGAGAACTAAAGGCTTCAGTCGCCAGTTTATCACGCAAATCTACCTGCGAGACATTGGCGATATGGCTGACAAATGATGCCGGTGATATGGCTGAAAACAGATCATTATTAAGTGAACCGCTGGATGCAAAAACAGCCACCTTATCATCTGGTTCAAGACGCGCACTCATAAAGGCAATCAGCTCATGATAATGGTCAAAGTTTTCTAATCTGAGAGGATACTCTTTGCCTGGCAGATAGCGGCTAACTAATTCCGGTTTACCGAATGGTTTTGAATACGTGCTAATAAAGACTGCAACCGTAAATAATGAGAATGCGATCGTAAGCGCTATCGCCAGCCCCTTACTTAACCTATCAAAGAATAGTTTCAAAGCCGAAAGCACGAGTATTGCCAACCAAAAACAGAATGGTATTCCATGCTGCATCCCTGGCGTCTGTGTTCGGGTAAATATAATATAGGTGATGATAAAATTAGCTAAGGCAAAAGCACAAAGAATTTTAAGCCGAAAACTGGTTCCAAAAATAATATATAACCCACCCACTAAAATTAATGGCACCAAATATAAACCAGCATAATTCAGGGTTATAAAGAACGTTGCTTGCTCTGTTGCTTTGTATGCGGAATAAATATCAGAATAGTTGGTCGTCAGTATTCTCTCCGCCAGTTCAAACTGAAAAACACAGACTAAGAAAATAACTACCAGCCCAGAAATAGTAAAGAAAATAAAGTATTTTAATATTCTTTCCTTACTAAACTTAGCCGTTTCACCAAACAAAAAAGTATTTAAGAAAGGTAACGTTACAAACAATGAAACTACGCTATAGGCATACCACCGCCGGAATGCAAATGGCAACCATAGTAATACTCCCATTGCGATTGCAAGTAATACAAAGCGGAACCCTCGATAATTTAATATATTAACTTTAAACAGAATCAAGCAGCACAGCGATAATGGAATCATTCCTATAATATCAGGATAGCCACGCAATGTTGGCGTGATAAAAGGAATAAAACTTGCCAGAAAAACAAAGATATACGGCTGGTATTTTTTGTCAACACCTGCAGCAGTCGCAAACAAGCGCATTGCAATATAAGCAAATGGCAACAGATAAAGAATATACACACCCAATATATAAGCTTCCCGGTTTCCTATCGGCAGATAGTTAAACGGGATCAGTGCAATGACTGGCAAAGGATTATAATCAGCTGAATAGACTGAAGATTTTATACTAGCAAGCCATTGACTAAATGAGCCTTGCAGTAAGTCAGTATACTCATTCCATACCACCCAGTAAAATCTGGAATCCCATGTATAAGCCTGATTTTCACTTGCCACAAAGGAATAACAAAGTACTGATAGTATGGCGATGAATGCCACATACAATATTCCTCTGCTTATTTTTTCGTTATTCATCATCAACCTTCTGCTGCGTTGTTTTTTCGATAAAATATTTAGGCCGAGCTTTAGCCTCCATATATATCTTACCTACATACTCACCAATGATACCTAACGATAGCATCTGTACCCCGCCGAGGAAGAAAATAGCGATCATGACTGAAGCCCACCCTTCAACGGTATTTCCTGAGAATTTCTCAAACAGCGCATAAATTGCTGCAAACACCGAAAGAATACTGATCGCAAACCCTGAGATTGCGATAATCCTTAATGGGGTAATGGTCAGAGAAGTGATGCCTTCAATTGCCAGGGCAAGCATTTTTTTTAATGGATACTTCGACTCGCCGGCCAGACGTACTGTTCTCGAATAGGCGACCTGGGTGGAACGGTAACCAATCAGTGGTACTAATCCACGTAAATATAAATTTTGCTCTTTAAAGCTCAGCAGCGCCTTTTTTGCGCGATCGCTCAACAATCGAAAATCGGCATGCTGTGGAACCTGCTGAACGCCCATCCACTTCATACAACTATAAAAGAGACCCGCGGTTTTTCTTTTAAATGGCGAGTCAGATGCCCGATCATTACGTACACCATATACAATCTCATTACCATTGAGGTACTCTTTAACCATTAACGCAATAACAGATGTATCATCCTGAAGATCTGCATCAATGCTCACGGTAATATCCGATTCGGCGGCCTCAAGACCCGCAACCAGGGCTACCTGATGACCACGATTTCTTGAAAGCTTAACTCCTTTAACCGTTGAGTAATCCATCGATGCCTGAGCAATCAACTGCCACGTTGAGTCACGGCTGCCATCATCAACGAATAAAATATAGCTATCAGCGGAAATCAGTGTTGCCGTGACTAATTCCGCCAGAACCGCTTGTAATTCAGATAAGCAGTGACTGAATACTTCTTCCTCGTTGTAACATGGCACAACAATAGCCAACTTTGGTTGTTTCATTATTTCATCACCCAGAGTTTATTAATTAAAAAACCAGCAATTGTATAAACAATCATGCCACATAACTGAGATATATAAGTCAAATCAGGGAATATTAATAAAAATATTTTAACTGTTATAATATTTGCTACCCAGCATATTGCACAAGATGCCAAAAACTTTATAAACCGTTTGCCGCTCAGCGCTTTTGAAAACGTAAATAACGAATTAACGACAAAACTAAACAGAATACCTACCACATACCCCATGGCATTTGATAGATATATCCCAACCCCGGCAGACATTAATAAAAATATCACCACCGCAGTTATTGCTGTGTTCAATAACCCCACCATTACATATTTCAACGCGGGATTAGAAAGTATTTTTTTCACTGCATCACCCTATTATTAACCACCACTGATTTTATCATTCAGGGGAAAGCTGACAACTACTAAGGTTAGCCAGTGGCCTTTAGTTGCATACAGTTAGCATTTTTACAGCTCTGGTAGGCTGTAGTAATGGAGTTTTGAAACGTGTCGCTAAAGAGCAGCTCGCGCCCATCCCCTGAGCAATTCAGGTCAATGATCGTCGTAGAAGTGGACAATTTGATGTGTAATACCGTGCAGATGCTGGAAAAATAGCCATTCGATACAAGAGGGCATTGACGCCCCCTCCACTTAGTTTTAACCTTTTACCCCGTGATTCACGTTCGTGGACGCGTCCTCTTCAGGGCCGATATAGCTCAGTTGGTAGAGCAGCGCATTCGTAATGCGAAGGTCGTAGGTTCGACTCCTATTATCGGCACCATCACTTAAAAATCCTTATAAATCAACATGTTAAACTTAAAGGCCTGCCTTTAATTCATCTATAAGAATCGGTAAATCATCCCTCATAGCTGCCGTTATGGTTGATATGGCAATTGGGATGTTAACTGTAACGGCCTGTCGTTGTACCGCTCGAACAGGTGCAAGCTCAACTCGAAGCTGATGACTTCCAATGTCTCAAAATTGCTCAATAAACGCTTAGAAGTTACGCATTCAGCTCCGATGCCCCTTACAGTGCTTCCTGAGGTATACCTAAATGAATCAGCAGAGGAGGAAGTCAGAGGAGGAAGTCAGAGGAGGAGTTAACAGAGAGGCGATGATAACCAACGCCCCTGATATATTAGCTATTTTGTGCGTTTGCGGCCGCAATTCTCACGCCACAGATAAAATCCCCCATGCCAGCACCAACGCTGTTACCATCGGCTACGTAATCGCCCTGAAAATCTAATCTCCCATCCATACCGAAGAAACTCAGCTTTCCGAAGCCATTGTCACAATCCGCATTTTTGATGCTGACTTTGTAGTATTTGATTGTCTTATCGCTTTTGTTATCGAACATCATAAGGATAGATGACTCGCCTTTGATGTTTTTGAAAGTACCCTTTTTAGCTGAATACTCAGTGGTGTCATTAGATGCAACCGAAATCCAGTTACTTGAATTTTCTGCAATAGCAACCTGTGACAGAAGAAGTACCGACAAGCCCAGCCATGAGATTTTCTTAACCATAAACGCCATTCCATTTATAAGAGTTTTCTTAATTCTATCCACGCTTTCAGTAACGTTCAATGATGCATCACAGACACTGCTATTTATCAGAGGGGGCAGGGATACTTACATCGGCACCAGATGCCTCTGCCATCATAGAGACATTTCCAACGCTATTTTCCCGTATGCAGGCGCAGCCAGTCGCTGAGGTTAAACCGTCAGTGCGGCTCAACATGTTAAGTAAAATTGCGATGCATGTCGGGGCGGAAAATGCCGGTCCATTTGCAGGCATTGTGGGGTTGAACCAGCACTGATTACAGCTAATGCGAGCTGAAAATCGGGAGGGCAAAAATGCCTGAGCGGATGATTATCAGCGGCTGTAAACCACCGGCCGCGCCGTTGCAATGTGCTTTTTTGGCTGCACGCCTTCCGTTAACCGCGGGCGAGCTCGAATAGCTGGCCTGTCGCCGGGGTCAGACCTGACATATGGATACAGGCATGGACCATCCCCTGCAATCGCTCGCTGCGCACCTTAACGCCAGCTTTCTGAAGCCGTTGCCCATAATCCTCAGCCTCATCGCGTAACGGATCATATTCGCAGCTCAAAATGGTGGCCGGAGGTAAGCCGCTGAGTGAAGCGGCATGCAGCGGTTCGGCGTAGGGATGACGACGCAGGCCAAGATAGTTGTCCCAGCAAAACGCCATCGCATCTCGCGTTAAAAAGTAGCCTTCGGCAAACTCCCGGTAGCTCTCCGTCGCCATATCGCGACTTAACGCTGGATACAACAACAGCTGATGCTCGATATGAGGCCCCCCGCGGTCCCGAGCCAACAATGCCGTAGCCGCAGCCATATTTCCTCCAGCGCTATCGCCGCCCACCGCTAACCGACTGGCATCTATACCCAGACGATGCGCCTGCTCGTAAACCCAGCATAGTGCCTGATAGACATCTTCCAGGGGGCGAGGAAACGGATATTCTGGCGCCAGCCGGTAATCAACCGACAGAATTATCCGGCCCGTCGCGTTAGCCAATGCCTGGCAAGGTTGATCGTACAGCGCCAGAGACCCCAGACACCAACCGCCGCCGTGGGCAAACAGCATTGCTGGCCGGGCGCTCCCGTCATTTGCCGCTACGGGCTTATAGGCGCGAAGCATAATGCGATGGCCGTCATCAGCGACAACGATATAATCCTTAATACCTCCGCTCATTTCCCCTTTGCCCTGCAGCTGGCGCAAACCCGTTTCTGTCGCCATTCTCATATCGGTCAGCGACACGGGCGCCGGTGTTCCCGCCAAAGAGGCCAAAAACTCGGCAATACGCTTATCAAGCGGCATAACAGGTCCCCTCTGACAGAAATGGCACAATCAGCGCGATAAAAACCTCATGGCACTCTTCGGTAATAAAATGTCCGCAGTCGGCCACCGTCTCGCCGCGCAAATCATGCGCGTTGCCTCGTAAGGTGGCCAGCGGCGCATCGCCCGTCGCGTGCTCCGCACCGATTGTTAGTACCGGCATGGTTAATGGCGTTTGCGCGCGTAATTGATTCTGTCGAATGGTTTCCGGGATCGCCCGATAGTACTCAAAGCCCGCTCGCAATCCACCCGGAGTCGAATAAGCGGCAATGTAAACCTCTGCGGCGACCCGATCGCGGCGATGGGACCAGCGGTTGAAAATATAGGTGAGATACTGTGATTCACGCCCGCAGGTCAAGGTTTCAGGTAAATCAGTCAACTGATTGAACATGAAGTGCCACAGAAAAATGTTCTCCTCCGGCGCGACAAAAATCGGCGGTGGCGGAGCAAGACCAGGGATCACCGCTTCTGTCAGCACCAGGCGCTCGACGGCCTGCGGAAAATCGCTCGCCATAGCGTAGCCAATCCACATGCCGACATCGTGCCCCACCAGACGGTAACGCGAATGTCCCAGTTGCGTCATCATCGTATGCAACATCACGGCGATACTTCCGGTGTCGTAACCGTCGCGCGGTTTGTCCGAATCGCCGATGCCGGGCGGGTCTACGGCTATCGCCTGAAAACCAGCCGCGGCCAGCGCACGCATAACATGGCGCCAGGTATACCAGGTCTGCGGCCATCCGGGGATCAGCAGGACTGGCTGCCCTTTCCCTGCGACAACGCAGTGGATGCGTTGTCCGTTTACCTTCGTATAGACGTGTTGCGTCCCGGGATCCTGTTCCAGGATCTCGTCATATGGCTGTTTCATGGGGGACTCCCTGTGATATTACGGCTTAGCGAATGCCGAGTAATGTATTGATCTGATGAGGATTAACCTGTGCGCCGGCGAAATCGTCGAACACTTTATCAGTGACGTTAATGATGTGGTCGCGGATGAAAGCAGCACCTTCCCGGGCGCCGTCCTGCGGGTGTTTCAGGCAACATTCCCACTCCAGGGTAGCCCAGCCGGAATAGTCATATTGTGCCAGCTTCGAGAAGATGCCATTAAAATCAACCTGACCATCCCCCAACGAGCGAAAACGGCCTGCACGGTCAATCCACGATTGATAGCCACCATAGATGCCCTGGCGGCCGGTGGGATTAAACTCGGCATCCTTGGCGTGAAACATGCCAATAACATCTTTATAAATATCAATAAACTCCAGATAGTTAAGCTGCTGAAGCACCATGTGGCTGGGATCGAAAAGTACCTGACAGCGAAGGTGTTCCCCTACCCGCTGATGAAACATTTCGAACGTCACCCCATCATGCAGATCTTCGCACGGGTGGATTTCATAACACAGGTTAATACCCTGCTCATCGCAGGCATTGAGTACCGGCAGCCAACGTCTGGCCAACTCGTCGAAAGCCGCTTCGATTAACCCTGCCGGACGCTGCGGGAACGGAAACAGATAGGGCCAGGCCAGCGAGCCGGAGAACGTGCCCAGCTCGCTGAGACCAAGCCGTGCTGAGGCTTTGACGGCCAACAGCAGCTGCTGCCGCGCCCATTCACCGCGCGCCTGCGGATCACCATGCAGTGCCGACGGCGCAAAACTGTCGCACATGGCGTCGTAAGCCGGATGTACCGCCATCAGCTGGCCGAAAATATGGCTGGTCAGTTCACTGACGACCAGGCCATGTTCCGCCAGCATTCCAGTGAGGTCATCGCAGTAGGTCTGGCTCTCCGCCGCGGTGGCTACATCAAACAGACGCCGATCCCATGCCGGAATTTGCAATGCTTTGAAGCCGGTTTCCGACGCCCATCGGGCAATCGCAGGCAAGCTGTTGAACGGGGCTATCCCATCACTGAATTGGGCGAGATGCAGGCTTGGGCCTTTGATGGTTTTCATCGTAAACTCCTATTGTTTGTCGATTGACAAACAATAGGAGTAAAATCGGAGAACCACAAGAAAAATTTATAAATTCTTTGGTAATAGCGCAGGATTAAGCGATCCTGTGTGACTGAACGGCAGGCAAAATGGAGCAGCACAATGGCAGGCAGACCGCGCGAATTTGATCGCGAACATGCGCTTTTGAAGGCGCGCAATCTCTTCTGGCGACAGGGATATGAAGGTACGTCAATGTCGGATTTAGTGGCAGAACTTGGCATCGCTTCCGCGCGCATTTACAAAGCGTTCGGTTCAAAAGAACAGTTGTTCCGACAGGCCATCGCCCATTATGAAAGCCAGGAAGGCGGGTTTGCAGATCGGGCCTTCGCCGCTGAGAACAACGTGCAGGAGGCGATCAAAAAGATGCTTGTCGACGCCGTGCGCCTGTACAGCCAGGCGGAATTACCGCGAGGATGTATGGTCGTCGCCTCTGCCGCGAGTGTCAGCGCGGAAAATGATGAGATCAAAACCTGGCTGGCCGAACATCGCCTGCAACGCACGCAACAGATCATCGACCGACTGAGACAGGCGGCGGATAACGGCGAGATACCGGATACAACCGATGCCGACAGTCTGGGAGACTATTTCGCCGTCTTTTTGCATGGTCTTTCCGTTCAGGCGCGCGACGGTGTCTCAGAAGCGCGATTGTTAGCGGCAGTTAACGTCGCGCTTAACGCGCTGCCGTGTACAGCGTAATGCATTATCGCCAGCGATGAATCTTTTAATATCAACGGGTCATTAGTTTACCATCGCAGGTCAGGAGGCCTCACGATGACCACGAGACGCCACCCGTTCTCGTTTGTCTCCTTTCGCACCTCCTCACTGTCTGCATGGATGGCTATGCCGACGGGAAACATCCCCGACGGTGTGTCGGACCGGGTTAAATAAAGGGCCTGCGGTTTCCCGCAGCCTGGGGCGCAGTCGCGTGGCTGACATCACTTGCCGTTTGCAAGCGCATTGACAGCACCAGCTGTAACGTTACACTAAACCGTTATTGTTGATGATCCTCATCAGAAAACGATGCAGGATCAGGCTTGTCGACCCCGTATAAAGCGGCGCGGAGAATCGCTCTCGTCCGCGCCTCGCCCACCGCTGCAAAGGAGATGTATGGCAAACATTCGCGATGTCGCAAAGCATGCTGGCGTGTCCGTCAGCACCGTATCCAACGTGCTCAATGGCCGTACCGACCAGATGCGCGAAGAGACGCTGGCACGTATCCAGCAAAGCATGCAAACGCTCAATTACTTTCCTAATCGCGTCGCCCAGCAGCTGAAAACGGGCCAGGCCAAAATGATCGGCCTGCTGGTTCCGTCCATCGTCAACCCCAGCTTCGCCTCGCTGGTCCGTGAAGTGGATCTGGCGGCAAAAAAGCGCTTTTATCGCGTGCTGATTGGTAACACCTACCGTCAGATTGAAGAAGAAGAAGCCTTTCTGGAAGATATGTTTGCCCACGGCGTGCGCGGCATTATTGTCGCCGCCGGTGATATTGAAAAACCGCATTTTGTGCGTGCCGCCTCTCAGGGCATGATCATGGTCAACTACGACAGTCGTATGCCGGCCAGCGCCGGTTCCGGCGGTCTGGCGCTCGACAGCGTATCCATGGATAACGTCGAAGCCGGACGTTTAGCCACAGAGCATCTGATTGCGCGCGGGTGCCGACACCTGACCTTCGCCACCGTCGCCGGTATGATCCCGAGCCGCGCCCATAAAATCGAAGGCTTTCTCAGCGCGGTGCAACGCCACGGGCTATTTCGTGAGGGCATGATTGTCGAGGAGAAGACGCAAGCGGCGTACGGTGATGCGGAAATGACCGAACTGGGCCGATCGCTGGCGCAAAAAATCTGCCGCCAGTCGCGCCGTCCTGACGGTATTGTGGCAATTAATGACGCGCTCGGCATTGGGCTGATGGCCGGCCTGCACGAAGCCGGGATTAGCGTGCCGGGAGAGATCTCCATCATCGGCATCGATAACATCCCGCTCTCCGGGCTGGTTTATCCCAGATTAAGTTCGGTGATGCCTCCGCTGAGTGATATGGCGGAGGTCATGGTACAACGCCTGATTGAGCGGACGGACAACCCCTCCCTCCCGCCGCAGGAGTTTTTGTTTACGCCTTCCCTGGTGTGCCGTCAGTCGGTACGCGATGCGCCCGAGGTCTGACTCTCGCGCCGCTGTGTTTGTGCCTGTGACGGGAGAAGAACACGTTGCCCTTCTCCCGCGTCACAGTAGCGTCGGGCCGACGGTGAGCAGAATATTGGCAAAGCGGCGGGTCTCGCCAGAGGCGACAACCAGCAGGGTATCCGACGATTTCGCCAGCGCGTAAAAGGCCTCCCGGGTCACATATTCCACTGCGGTCGACTCAGCAAGCAGAGTGCGATATTCACGCGCAATCGTATTATCAAAATCATCCGGGCAGGACATCAGCACCGCTTTTTCAATATTGATGTAGCCGAGCATTTTTTGCAGGATGACCACGCTGCTAATTAAACCCGGGGAAAAATTGAGATAAATAATCCGCGCCCGCGGAGATGAGTTGGTTAAAAATGAATAATTAGCATCGGCGATAAGAATATTGGCTTTATGGCCACACTGGGCCAACGCCTGGAGCAAATCCGGATGAATAATTTCTGTTTTGATCATGACTACGTTCTCTTAATATGGGCGGGATATAACCCGCCCTGAGATTTATGCTCGATAAATACCGCCGTTAATATCCAGAGTCGCCCCGGAGATAAAGCCATCGTATTCCGAGGCAAGGAAGCAGATCGCGCGTGCGATATCTTCAGGCGTACCGGCTCTTCCCAGCGGAATATCTTCGATAGTCCGATCGGCCGAGGCCTGAGTGGTATGCTGGTTATGAAAACGTGTCCCCAGAATCAGCCCTGGCGCCACCGCATTCACCCGAATACCAAACTCGCCAAGCTCTGCGGCAAGGGAGCGGGTCCACGTCAGCACCGCGCCTTTAGTCATCGAATAGACCAGCGATCCGGAGTGCCCGCCGGAGCGTCCGGCTAACGAGGCGAGATTGACGATACTCGCGCCGTCAGTCGCCTCTTTTAACAACGGCAGCGCCGATTGAGTCACATTGAGCATGGTCGTCATATTGACATCAATGACGGTACGCCAGAACTGCGGGTCAATTTCACCGAGCCATTTGCGGGCAATAATTCCCCCGACGTTATTCACCAGAATATCGATGCCACCTAAGAACGCTGCCCCCTCGGCAACGCAGCGCGCCGCATCCGCCTCGTTGGTCAAATCCGCATAGCCGCAGGCGGCCTTGGCTCCCCGCTGTTGGGCAATCGCGATTAATTCTCTGGGGCCTTCTTCACCGCTGAAATAGTGAATATAGATATCACATCCGGCCTCAATTAATTTTCTCGCAGTCTCTTTACCAATACCTTGCTCAGCGCCAGTAATAAAAACTTTCTTTCCCGTTAATGACCCCATTGCATACTCCTGTTTCAGAATAAATCCGCCATCGGCGCATAATATTTATCAGCGAGAGATTCAGGACGTTGTTATCCCCACCTGCAGGCGTGTTAAATATCAGAACCTGAGCGATACCTGTTGACCTTGCGCCCTGCCGATATTGACAGGACGCCTCTTTTAACCGTGTTTAAATAACGGAATGCGGTTGACGACTGGATTCACAATTAATACCCAGCGAGCCCCGGCAACCATGTTGTTAATGGTGGGACCATAGCCACGATAATAATCCCGACGAAGACTACCGCCAGATATTTTGCCATGGGCCGAATAACGTGTTTCATCTCCACGCCGCAAATGGCGCAAGTGGTATAAAGACCGAGTCCGATAGGCGGTGAAAAGAGACCAAAACCCATTGCCATAATCATAATGATGCCGAAATGCAGCGGGCTGAAACCAAGCTGAACGGCGATCGGTACCAGAATCGGCGCAAAGATAATCAGCGCCGGAGCCCCTTCCAGAACGGCGCCAAAAATAACCAGAATAACGATGGTTAATAGCAGAAACAGCCAGGCTCCCTGCTCAACCCCAATGCTGACCAGTAATTCCGCTATTTGCTGCGGGATCATCTGTATCGTCAGCGCATAAGAAAGGCTGGTGGCGCAGGCGACGATAAACAGCAGCACTCCGGACATGGCGGCGATATCGATAAACATTTTTACCGTCGCTTTGAACGTCAGTTCACGAAATGCAAGGCGACCGACGACGATGGCGTAAATCACTGCAAAAGCGGAGATTTCTGTCGAGGTGGCGATCCCCATCATGACGCCGCGGCCAATCATAAAGATCATCACCAGCCCAACGGCGGCACCAAGGTAGAGCTGCGTGCGCGGCCGTAATACCGGATACGCTTCGCTAACGTTGATTTTGCCGCCAAACCGGTTGGCGGCAATCATCAGCAGTACCAGCAGGCAGACGGCGGGCACCAGGCCTGCAATAAACAGCGCGCCAATCGAGATGTTCGCGACAAAACCCATAACAATCAGATTCACGCAAGGTGGGATTGTTTCGGCCATCACGGCCGAGGCGGCAAACACCCCGGCGGCCTCTTCGCCATCCTGTTTAGCCCGACGCACCGCCGGCATCAGCACGCCGCCAACCGCCGCAACATCTGCCAGTTTGGAGCCGGAGATCCCGGAGAAAAAGGCCATCGACAGTACGGTAGTCATATTGAGGCCGCCGCGAAAGCGCCCCATGCCACGCACGATAAGTTCAACGAGCCGCGTTGACATCCCGTTGATCTCCATGGCGGCACCGGCAAGCAGGAAGAACGGAATAGCCAACAGCACGAAGTGATCTACCCCCGCCGCGACCTGCTGGGAGAAAAAGACAAACGGTAATGACGGATCGCAGATAAAGAACACCATCGCCGACAGACCAAGGGTAAACGCAATCGGTACGCCGGCGAGAATACCGAGCACAAAGCAGATCAGCATTAGCCCGGCAGCAGCGCTGGCGGGATCGGCCATGAGCGAAAGTTTCATATAGCCAATGGCGGCCAGAACCACAATGCCAAGGCCGCTGAACAGCACAACCCGAACACGTTCTCGCAAGGCCAGCTCCAGCGCCGCCACCATCATAACCAGCGAACCAATCAGCACCGGAATGACGTAGATTGTCTGCGGTAAACCGGTCTCCGTGGTTTGCAATCGCGCGGCCTGCACCAGGTCGTAGCTGGAAACGACGAGCCCAACCGAGACCAGAAACAGGATCCAGCGGCTGGCATGAACGACATAGGGTCGAACCCGTTCAGGCAGGAAACGCAGGAACAGATCGACGCCAATATGACCCCCTTTCGCCGTCGAGGTGGCCACGCCGAAAAACACCAGCGCAATCATCAGCGCGCGAGCCACCTCTTCGGCCCAATGAATGGGCGAGTGCAGCGCATAGCGCCAGATGACGGATGCAAACACCACCAGCACGTTGATAAACAGCACCAGCGCTCCGGCCCAGGCGGTTAAGGTGGTTAAAAAGCGGCTCAGTTTGCCCAATAGCGCAAGGGCAACGCACCCGTCCTTTGCTTTAATAGAGATATCAGCCATGTTGAATCTTCTCCACAAGATTGCCAATCTCACCGCTTAACCCCGCCGTGGCACGGGCGGGTTAAGCGGCGCCGATCATGACGGGTCTTTTGCCGCCGCGGTAATTTCATCAACGATGGGCTTCATATCCGGATATTGCTTGAGGAACGACTGCCACACGGGCTGCACCTGCTGATAGAAGAACTGGCGATCGGTTTCGCGGAACGTCACCCCTTTTGCTTCAAGGTTCTTTATTGCTTCCTGTTCTTTTTTACCCGCTTGCATACGTTCATAGTCCGTCGCTTCTTTCGCCGCCGCCAGCACGTCCGCACGCAGCTCCGGCGGGATTTGTTCGAAACTCTTTTTATTCATCGCAATCATCAGCGGGTTGTAGCTGTGGCGAGTCAGGGTGCCGTTTTTGATGATTTCATAATATTTGCTCGCATAAATCGTCGGAGCATCGTGCTCTACGCCGTCAATAACGCCCATTTGCAGGCTGGAATAGACTTCACCGCCCGGCATCGGGATCGCCACCGCCCCCATATGGTTTAACGTGGCAATGAAATTAGGCACCGGCAGCACGCGAATTTTCAGGTTCTTTAAATCCTCCGGCTTTTCAATCACCTTTTTGGTATAAATATTACGCGCGCCGAGGTTAAAGCCGTAGCCGAGCACCATCACGTTGGCTTTATCCATCATTAAGGCGGAGAGTTTTTCCCCGGCGCTGCCGTCCAGCGCTTTCCCTACCTGACTGTAATCTTTAAATAAATAACCCAGATCCAGGACGCCCATTTCAGGTACCAGCGTGGCCCAAATGGATGTACCGGAGATCATCATATTAATTGCGCCAATGCGAACCTGCTGCGTCGCATCGGCCTCTTTGCCCAACATGCCATTGGCAAAATAGTTGAGCTTAATTTGCCCTTTCAATTTCGCATTGTTGTTAATGTTTTCCTGAAAACGGCTGAACCAGATGTAGTGCGCCGAGGAGTCGTCCGCGGGGAGAGAAGAATAAACGCGGAAGTTGAGCGCCGCATGGGCTAAGGCGCTCACCGCACTTCCCGCTATCAGGGCCGAGCTCAAACAAGCAAAAGCTAAAAAACGTCTGGCCGAACAAAACTGTGTCATTTTCATCATCGTTATCCTTTCACGTACCGTTGAGGTGTCTGTAGCACCTTCGGGCCTCGCTAAATCGCCAGGGACTTCACTCATAACCGGAGGGTAAATTTCTACTGTAACGTTTTAGTGTAACGTTACAGACCGTATTCGCCTCGCCAGATAAAAGCAAGTTGCTTCCCCCCGTCATCGCGCATGATGTGTGAATTTTGTGGCAGGCGTCGCGAATTCAGACGCTGGTTTTACATCGTGAAAACGTCGTCATCGCTGTTTAGTCACTGTTTAGTCGCTGCTGTCATCTGACTCTGGCGACTACACTAAACAAACACAGGCGTACCTGGCTGGCGTAAAAGAAGAGGGCCGGAAAAGTCTTTACCGGGCATGACGCGGGTTCGCGCCGAGAGACGTTGGTAAACGTGAAGGCTATCGCAAACGCCGCTTTTGATTCTCCGCTACGCTGGAGTACGCCGTTCAACCGTTAACCTTCTGAGACAGGAAATAACCATGCAACTGAATGACCTAACCTTGTTCCGCCAGCAGGCATTTATCAATGGTGAGTGGCGTGATGCCCTCAGCAGCGATGTCATTACGGTGACCAACCCGGCGAACGGAGAGGTGCTGGGCTCAGTCCCTAAAATGGGCGCAGAAGAGACGCGCGATGCGATCCAGGCCGCCCATCGCGCCCTTCCCGCCTGGCGACAGCTAACGGCAAAAGAGCGCGCCGCGATCCTGCGCCGCTGGTTCGATCTGATGATGGCAAACCAGGACGATCTGGCCCGGCTGATGACCCTGGAGCAGGGCAAACCGCTGGCAGAAGCAAAAGGCGAGATTGGCTACGCCGCTTCATTTATCGAATGGTTTGCCGAAGAGGGAAAACGCATTTATGGCGATACCATTCCCGGTCATCAGGCCGATAAGCGCCTGATCGTGATTAAACAGCCGATTGGCGTTACCGCCGCGATCACGCCGTGGAATTTTCCAGCGGCGATGATCACCCGTAAAGCCGGCCCGGCGTTAGCCGCCGGCTGCACAATGGTACTCAAACCCGCCAGCCAGACCCCTTTTTCCGCGCTGGCGCTGGCCGAACTGGCTAGACGCGCCGGGATCCCTGACGGCGTATTTAACGTGGTGACCGGCTCCGCCAGCGCGGTAGGTAATGAACTGACCGGCAACCCGCTGGTGCGTAAGCTGTCGTTTACCGGCTCCACGGAAATCGGCCGCCAGCTGATGGCGCAGTGTGCCCAGGACATCAAAAAAGTTTCGCTCGAACTGGGCGGTAACGCGCCGTTTATCGTGTTTGACGATGCCGATCTGGATAAAGCGGTAGAAGGCGCCATGGCGTCGAAGTTTCGTAACGCCGGGCAGACCTGCGTCTGCGCCAATCGCCTGTACGTGCAGGACGGGGTGTATGCGCGTTTTGCCGAAAAACTGCAGCAGGCGGTGGAGCAGCTGCATCTCGGCGACGGCCTTCAGGCGGGGGTCACAACCGGACCGTTGATTGATGAGAAAGCCATTGCCAAAGTGCAGGAACATATTGCCGATGCCGTCGGGAAAGGCGCCCGGGTCATCACCGGCGGGAAAGTGGATGCCCTCGGCGGCAACTTCTTTCAGCCGACTATTCTGGTCGATGTTCCCGACGGTGCAAAAGTGGCGAAAGAAGAGACGTTCGGCCCGTTGGCTCCTCTGTTCCGCTTCACAGATGAAGCGGATGTCATCCGCCAGGCCAACGATACTGAATTTGGCCTCGCCGCCTACTTCTATGCCCGTGATTTGAGCCGCGTTTTCCGCGTCGGCGAAGCGCTGGAGTATGGGATTGTGGGCATCAATACCGGGCTGATTTCCAACGAAGTCGCCCCGTTTGGTGGCGTGAAGGCTTCCGGTCTGGGCCGCGAAGGCTCGAAGTATGGCATTGAAGACTATTTAGAAATCAAATACATGTGTATTGGCCTTTAATTCACGTCCGTTCCAGGCAGCGGAGTCCCGATGGGGTGACCCTTCGGGCTCTGTTTGCGCCGCCGGCTACTCGCTTTTCTTGTAGCGCGGTAGCTCAACAGCCGGATAGGAATACGTCTCCTGTACAATGCAGCGGTCAGGTGTCGCCATCCCGGAATAGAAGAAATAATAGTCCTGGCTGTCGGGGAAAAAGACCAGATCGTCGCCATTTTGAAAACGCGTCACGCGAAACGGGACATTGCTTTTGGTTTGCGCCTGTCTTATTCCGGCAGCAACCTGGAAGTGATCGCCCCATTTCATTGTCGACAGCTGGTAATGGAATTTTGAGATCGTCACGCTTTTGCGTAACGAGCAGGACAATTTCACTGCAGTCCCGGCAAATGCCGGAGAAAGAAACAGGCTTAACAGACTCATTAGTAATACAATCTTCATAAATATCTTTATTTTACAGGGCCATGTGGTGACGGTAACACGGATAGCCTGTTCAGGCATTCTCTTGGGACACATTTCCTCGGTACGGCGCGCTTCTAAGAAAAATCCTATAAACAGGGTGATGGAAATAAGTCCGACATCACTCAACGACACCAGTGATTAATGAAAATCTGGCAGTTTGAGGGCGGGTAAAGGAATAAAAAAATCCACGCGCTCGGGCGTGGATTTTTTTCGATATAACCAGATAATCGGCGAGATATCAGGCGCGCAGTCTGAGCGGCTCGCTAAAGTCATCGGCGGGTTCCAGCTTCAGGCTGAATGTCGCCAGCAATGCGTTAGCCCGATCGTGGAAATCACGCAGCGTTTTCTCAAGTTTCTCGCTGACTTCCGGATCGTCAATAGCCACCGGCCGCCAGCTCCCTTCTTTATCGAACAGGCCAAACTGATAGCTGTAAGTGAAGCGTGATGCCTGCGCTTCCATCTCCATCCACCATCCCCAGAACTCTCGTTTTTCCGGGGCGGGTTTTACATTGACGCAAACTGCCAGGCAATCGAAAAAGAAGCGGTTGTCTTCACACTGTTCTTCACGAATATAAGGGCCAAGAGCCGTGAATTTCTTAATCAGCTTACTCTTGAGGTGTCCACTCGGTAACGTCATTGCGATCTCCTTTAGTGATGCAACTGTTTTACCAAATCAATAAAATTTAGCAATATATTAACTAAATCTCTGATTGATCCAGCGGGCAATCTGGCGCAATGCGCGATCGAAATTGTGATAAACGGGCTTAAATGGAATCTCAAGCAGCTTACCATCGGCGGATGACGACGTAATTAAGCGCGATTCCTCTTCCGGGCTGAACGGATCGTTTTTCCAGAAGCCAGAAAGCATCGGCGTCGGACAGCGACGGCCCAGAAGCCCCTGGGTTTTTAATGAGTAGCGGTTCAGCTCTATGCGCAATGCTTCATCAGATGCATCGTGCATGCCCAGCCGCGATGCCAGAACGTCGAGATACATTTCCGGAACCCGGCCCTGGTGCAGCGGATCCACCAGCAGGTTATGCACCACCGGGCCGAGGCAGGCCACGGCTTTTAAGCGCTGCGGCTCCAGATAACCCAGACGGACGGCGACATTCGCCCCAAAACGGAAACCGAACGCTGCAACCCGGGTATGATCGACCCACGGCACATTCGTCAGGTGCCGCAACGCATGCTGATGCAGCAGGCTGGTATCCTGGGTTAGCTTCCATTTTGACGAGAAGCCTATCGAAGGCATATCCAGCGTCAGCATGGCAATCCCCAGCGGCGCAAAATAGTTCTCATACAGGCTGTAGTAGTCCGTCTGCAGCGCATCCAGACCGCCGCACATCAGGACCACCGGGAACGGACCTTCGCTTTTCGGCATATGTAAAAAGCCGGTCACCGGCGCGCCGCCGGGCACAGGAAACTCCAGCTCGCGCAGCTCGCCCGGCAGGCGAAGAGCCGCCTCTTCATAGGCCCGATTAGCCAGCGCCTGCGCCTGCTCCGCCAGCTCATCACCTTTAATATGTGGGTAGGCGGCAATGCTATAGAGATTGGATGCATGCAGCCAGTGGCGCCCGCTGCTCAGCGGATCGGCTTCCTGCCCGGCCTTTTGCTGCCAGATCATCGCCTGTTTGGCCCATTCGAAAATCCAGTTGCCGCCGCGATAGCCCACCACGGTGTCATAAAGCTCCGGATCCGTACGCTCAGCATCGCTCATCACAATGCGCGCCTGCACATCCAGGATCTCCTGTGGCGCCACGCCGCGCCAGATCCACATCAGACGGTTAATCAAGCGATACCAGTGATCGACATTGCTCCCGTCGAGCGCAGAGTGGATCGGCTGTTGCGAACCCGACGCAAACCGGCGCACCAGCGTAGACGTTTCTGGATGTTTGAATCGAGGTTTAAACAGTGTTTCGCTAAGGTTAGCTTGTGACATGTGCAGCCTCCATCGTGTTGCCACTCCGGGCTATTGTAACCTGCATACGGGCAAAAAAAACCACGCCCGGCATAACCGGGCGTGGTAAATAGCACTCACCTTGTAAATTAACGACCTGAGATCGGCGGTACGAACACCACGCCCATATCCCACGGTTGTTCAATCCAGGTATCCTGCGGGATATCAACAACATAATCATCAACCAGCGGACGACCAGCCGGTTTAGCAAAAATGGTAACGAAGTGTGCTTTTGGGTACATTTCGCGAATAGCGACGGCGGTACCGCCGGTATCGACCAGGTCATCGATCACGATGAAACCTTCACCATCACCTTCAGCGCGTTTCAGGACGGTCAGCTCACGCTGGTTATCGTGGTCGTAGCTGGAAATGCAAACGGTATCAACATGACGAATACCCAGTTCACGCGCCAGTAATGCACCCGGTACCAGACCACCGCGGCTTACGGCAATAATGCCTTTCCATTGTTCAGAAGGCATCAGACGATTGGCCAGTTTGCGGGCGTGAATCTGCAACATGTCCCAGGTGACGACGTATTTTTCGCTCATGTGAAGTGTCCCAGCCTGTGTTATACGGCTTAAATGATGTTCGAGGGGGAAAATGGTTGCGCGAGATTATAGAGATCTGACGCACTAAAAACCAGTGTTAAGCGGCCATCCCAGCGCTTTTTGCGTTGTTTACACTACCAGTCGGCGTGGAAAGTGGTATTCTCAACCCCACCGCGCAAGCCTGCGCCTGTTGTATTTTTTATTGCTAACCCTCGACCTGCAAAAGACTTTTGCAGGCGATCGTAAGGAGACTCATCGTGTCTGAATTGTCTCAATTATCCCCGCAGCCGCTATGGGATATTTTTGCCAAAATCTGCTCCATTCCCCATCCGTCCTATCACGAAGAACAACTCGCTGAACACATCATGGGCTGGGCAAAAGAAAAAGGCTTACACGCAGAACGCGATCAGGTTGGCAACATTCTGATTCGTAAGGCCGCCACGGCCGGTATGGAAAACCGTAAACCGGTTGTTCTGCAGGCGCACCTCGATATGGTGCCGCAGAAAAATAACGACACCGTTCATGACTTCACTAAAGATCCGATTCAGCCATATATCGATGGCGAGTGGGTCAAAGCGCGCGGCACCACCCTGGGCGCGGATAACGGCATCGGTATGGCTTCTGCGCTGGCAGTGCTGGCTGATGACAGCGTCGTACATGGCCCGCTGGAAGTGCTGCTGACCATGACCGAAGAAGCCGGCATGGACGGCGCGTTTGGTCTTCAGGCTAACTGGCTGCAGGCCGATATCCTGATCAATACCGACTCTGAAGAAGAGGGCGAAATCTATATGGGTTGTGCCGGCGGTATCGACTTTACCTCCAACCTGACCTTAACCCGCGAAGCGGTGCCGGCAGGTTTCCAGAGCTTTAAGCTGACCTTAAAAGGGCTGAAAGGCGGTCACTCCGGCGGCGAAATTCACGTCGGTCTGGGGAACGCCAACAAGCTGCTGGCCCGTTTCCTCGCCGGTCACGCGCAAGAGCTGGACCTGCGTCTGGTCGATTTCAACGGCGGCACCCTGCGTAACGCCATTCCGCGTGAAGCTTTCGCTACCGTCGCGGTCGCGGCCGATAAGGTCGATGCGCTGAAAGCGCTGGTCGCCACCTATCAGGACATCCTGAAAAACGAACTGGCGGCAAAAGAGAAAAATCTGGTGCTGCTGCTGGACTCTGTCGTCAACGACAAAGCGGCCCTGACCGTGCAATCCCGTGACGGCTTTGTGCGTCTGCTCAACGCCACGCCAAACGGTGTTATTCGTAACTCTGACGTGGCAAAAGGCGTTGTCGAGACCTCTCTGAACGTCGGCGTCGTGACCATGACCGATGATAATGTTGAGATCCACTGCCTGATTCGTTCGCTGATCGACAGCGGCAAAGATTACGTCGTCAGCATGCTGGATTCACTGGGTAAACTGGCGGGCGCGAAAACCGAAGCCAAAGGCGCATACCCTGGCTGGCAGCCGGACGCGAACTCACCGGTGATGCATCTGGTGCGTGAAACCTATCAGCGTCTGTTCAACAAGACGCCGAACATCCAGATTATCCACGCCGGCCTGGAATGCGGTCTGTTCAAGAAACCGTACCCGAATATGGATATGGTCTCAATCGGGCCTACCATTACCGGCCCGCACTCTCCGGATGAGCAGGTGCATATCGAAAGCGTTGGTCAATACTGGACGCTGCTGACGGAACTGCTGAAAGCGATTCCTGCGAAGTAAGTTACGGCAATAAACGGTCCGGATAGCGGCGCGTGGCGCCTTATCCGGGCCGTCTCACCTTCTCCATACGGTAATTAATAAACGTCTCGCCGCGCACCGCCACCTGCTGTTCTTCCACGACCCTGAAACCATGCCGTTCAAAACACGGTTTTGCCGTAATGCTCGCGTCGACCGTCAGGGAGCCATGCGGTATCTGCGTAAACAGTTCCTGGAGTAGCGCGCTGGCAATACCCCGGCGGCCATACTCCGGCGCCACAAACAGGAGATCGATATAGCGGTCCACGGCGGTGATAAACCCCACAGGACGCTGGTCCATCGCCGCGACCCATACCAGAGACTCCCTCATTTTGTGCCGCCAGCGGGTCTCGTCTATCTGCGCCCAGGCGGCTATCTGGCGGGGTGAATAATCATGGCTGGCGGTCTCTTGTACCGCGCGCAGAAAAATGGCGCACAGCGCAGTAAAATCATCGTCGCGATAAGGTCTGATCTTCAGCATCGTTATAACCCCAGTACCAGCTGCCGCTCCAGTTGAGGATCGAGCAGCGTCACATGCAACCCGACCAGCCGCACTCCGCGACCGCCCCGCCGTTCGTGCCAGGCTTTGTAGGCGGTGGAGAGCAAATCCTCTTTATTCAGGCGCGGCCAGACATGTTCCTGAGTGGTCAGCTGAAAATCATTGAATTTCAGCTTTACCCCCTGACGGGCAATCAGAAGGTCCGGTTTGACCTTCAGCACCCGCCGCTCCAGCTCTGGATAGAGGTGCTCAATGATGCTCTCACAGGCAGACCACTCGTGGATATCCTCCACCAGCGTACGCTCAACGCCAACCGATTTACGCTGTCGGGTGTTGTTGATCTCCCGCTCATCGATTCCCTGGCTACGCTCCCACAGGATCCGACCAAACTTACCAAAACGGCGGAGCAACATCGCCAGGTCGCTTTTCTGCACATCTTCGCAGGTACGCAGCCCCATGCTTTCCAGCTTTGCGGCTGAGACTTTCCCCACGCCGGGGATCTTCGCCAGCGGCAGCGTTCGGACAAACTCCGCGACCTGATGCGGCGCAATCACAAACTGACCGTTGGGTTTATTCATATCGGAAGCAATTTTCGCCAGAAATTTTACCGGCGCGATACCGGCAGAGGCGGTCAGTTGAAGCTCGTGAAAAATGGTCTGGCGAATCTCTTCCGCGATCAGCGTCGCAGAGCCCTGGCAGTGAACGCTATCGCTGACGTCGAGATACGCCTCATCCAGAGACAGCGGTTCAATTAACGACGTGTAGCGTGAGAAGATTTCACGGATATGGGACGAGGCCTCTTTGTAGGCATCAAAGCGGCCGGGTAGCAGGGTTAAATGCGGGCAAAGCTTGAGGGCCATCGCGGTCGGCATCGCGCTGCGTACGCCAAATTTGCGCGCCGGATAGTTGGCCGTGCTGATCACCCCCCGCTGTACCCGGCTACCGCCGATGGCAATGGGGATATCACGCAGGGCTGGATTATCCCGCATTTCCACGGCGGCAAAAAAGCAGTCCATATCGACATGGATAATTTTGCGCATACTCAGCCCTCAACGATTACTGGTTAAGTATACAGTAGTAATACAAGGAATGAGAAGCGGGGTTTGTAGGGCTGATAAGCTTGCGCCATCAGGCAATAATGCCCGGCGGCGCAAGCTTGCCGGGCCTACGGAGAGATCAGAGGATCCGATTTTGCTGGCGCTGTGCTTCACGAGCCATGCGCTTTTTACGTGCATCGCACGGCTCCGGGCAGTCGCAGACCTTCTCAAGCCCCAGCGATGAGATACCGCCGCAGCTGCCCTGGAGACTTTTGCGCTTTATCAGATATCCTAAGGACATCCCCAGAATAACCAGCGCGAAAATGACGAAGGTTGCCACAAACACCGTCAACATCATTAACCTCCAAAGTCATCCAACATGATGTTGTCATCCTCAACGCCAAGATCTTTTAGCATCTTGATCACTGCGGCATTCATCACCGGCGGCCCACACATATAAAACTCGCAGTCCTCCGGCGCCGGATGATCGCGCAGGTAGTTTTCATACAGCACATTGTGAATAAAGCCGGTGTGGCCGTTCCAGTTATCTTCCGGCTGCGGATCGGAAAGCGCCACGTGGAAGGTAAAGTTCGGATTTTCACGTGCCAGCTGTTCAAACTCATCGTCATAGAACATTTCACGCAGCGAACGGGCGCCGTACCAGAAGCTGATTTTGCGCTTGCTGTGCAACCGTTTAAGCTGGTCGAAAATATGCGAACGCATGGGCGCCATACCAGCGCCACCGCCGATAAAGACCATCTCGGCGTCCGTCTCTTTCGCGAAGAACTCGCCGAACGGCCCGGAAATCGTCACCTTATCACCGGCTTTCAGCGACCAGATATACGAAGACATGATCCCCGGCGGCGCATCCGGCACTTTCGGCGGTGGCGTCGCAATACGCACGTTGAGCATAATGATGCCCTTCTCATCCGGATAGTTCGCCATCGAATAGGCGCGCAGCGTCGGCTCTTTAACCTCGGAAACATAGCGGAACAGATTAAATTTATCCCAGTCCGCACGGTACTCGTCCGGCACGTCAAAATCGGCATACGCCACTTTATGCGACGGACATTCAATCTGAATATAGCCGCCCGCGCGGAACGGCACGCTTTCGCCTTCCGGGATGGCCAGCTTCAGCTCTTTAATGAAAGTCGCTTTGTTATCATTGGAGATAACTTCACACTCCCATTTTTTGACGCCAAAAATCTCTTCCGGCAGCGCGATCTTCATGTTTTGTTTCACGGCGACCTGACAGGCCAGACGGCAGCCCTCTTTCGCCTCGCGTTTGCTGATATGGGAAAGTTCGGTAGGCAGGATATCACCGCCCCCCTCCTTCACCGTCACCCGGCACTGGCCGCAGGAACCGCCGCCGCCGCAGGCAGAAGAGATAAAGATCCCGTTGCTGGACAGCGTATTCAGCAGCTTATCGCCCGCCGGCGTGCGAATCTGTTTATCCGCTTCATTATTGATTTCAATAACCACATCACCGGCGTTGACCAGCTTCGAGCGCGCCGCCAGGATCAGCCCCGACAGCACCAGCACGATCAGCGTGAACATCACGACGCCAAGAATAATTTCCATACTTTCCGCCCTTATAGCTGCACACCGGAGAATGACATAAAGCCCAGCGCCATCAGACCTGTGGTAATAAAGGTGATCCCTAACCCGCGCAGACCCGCGGGCACATTTGCGTATTTCATTTTTTCGCGGATGCCCGCCATCGCCACAATCGCCAGCATCCAGCCGATACCGGAGCCGAAGCCATACACGATGGATTCCGGGAAGTTATAGTCGCGCTGCACCATAAAGGAGACGCCGCCAAAAATGGCGCAGTTCACGGCAATAAGCGGCAGGAAGATCCCCAGTGCGTTGTACAGCGACGGGAAATACTTATCGAGGATCATCTCCAGAATCTGCACCAGCGCGGCGATCACCCCGATAAAGGTGATGAAGTTGAGGAAGCTCAAATCCACCCCGTCCACCAGCGCACCGTCGCGCAGTACGAGGTTGTAAATCAGGTTGTTCACCGGCACGGAAATGCCGAGCACCACCGTCACCGCTACGCCAAGACCAAACGCCGTGGAGACTTTCTTCGACACCGCAAGAAACGTACACATGCCGAGAAAGAAGGCCAGCGCCATGTTTTCAACAAACACCGCGCGGACAAAAAGACTGAGGTAATGAGCCATACTCGGTTACTCCTTCTCCTGCTGTTCCGGCTTCCAGCTGCGCAGCGCCCAGATCAGCAGACCGATGATGAAAAACGCGCTCGGCGCGAGCAGGAACAGGCCGTTCGGCTGATACCAGCCGCCGTTCTGCACGGTTTGCAGCACGGTGACGCCAAACAGTTTGCCGCTGCCGATAAGCTCGCGCAGGAAACCGACAATCATCAGAATGGCGCCGTAGCCCAGACCGTTACCGATACCGTCCATAAAGCTCGCCAGCGGCGGCGACTTCATGGCATACGCTTCCGCGCGCCCCATCACGATACAGTTGGTGATGATAAGCCCGACGAACACCGACAGCTGTTTGGAGACTTCGTAGGCGTAGGCGCGCAGCAGCTGATCGACGACGATCACCAGCGAGGCGATGATCGCCATCTGCACGATAATGCGCACGCTGTTGGGAATATGGTGGCGGATCATCGAGATAAACATGCTGGAAAACGCCGTCACCAGCGTTACCGCGATAGTCATGACGAATGCGGTTTCCAGCTTGGTGGTCACCGCCAGCGCCGAACAGACCCCCAGCACCTGCAGGGCAATAGGGTTGTTGCTAATCAACGGCCCGACCAGCACCCGTTTTACTTCTTTCATCTCATCGAGCTCAGCCATTGTTCAGGCCTCCTTCACGAATCTGCTTGAGGAACGGACCAAAGCCCTGCTCCCCCATCCAGAAATCAAAACTGTGCTGCACGCCGTTGGACGTGAGCGTTGCGCCGGAAAGGCCGTCAACCGCGTAGTCATCACCCTGACGCGCACCGCCCTTCACCACTTTCAGCGCCGGCATGCCGCTGTCGTCGAGCACTTTTTTGCCGATGAACTGTTTACGCCAGGCGGGGTTTTCCACTTCGCCGCCGAGGCCCGGCGTTTCGCCCTGATCGTAATAGGTGATGCCTTTCACGGTACGGCCATCGGTATCAAGCGCCACAAAGGCATACATCATCGACCACAGGCCGTTGCCGTAAATCGGCAGCACCACTTCCTGAACCTTTTTCTGCTCGTCTTTCACGAGGTAGATTTCCACCACGTTAGTACGACGCTTGATGCCCGCCGGATCCTGGCTGGCCTCCAGCACGGTACTTTGCTCAGGATCTTTCAGCGCCAGCCCCTGATTAAAGGAGTCCGGATCTTTTTCCAGCAGTTCGCCGCTTTTCAAATCCAGCAGCCGCGGGCTGATGCGCTCGGCAAACACCGAGGCAATCTCCTCCTGCTTCATGTCCGGCTGCATCAGCCCGGCAACGGAGAGAATGTTACGCTGTTTATCGAGCGCTTTTTGCTCCTGCTGGCGCGGCTTCAGCCCCACCGCAGAACCGGCAACAATGACCGAGCAGACCAGGCAAAGCACCAGCACCACCAGCAGCGTTTTGCCGATGCTATCGTTACTTTTTTTCTCAGCCACGCGACTTCCTCCGCTTGATATTGGCCTGCACCACCAGGTAATCGAACAGTGGCGCAAAGAGGTTGGCAAACAGAATGGCCAGCATCATCCCTTCCGGATAGGCCGGGTTCACCACGCGGATCAGCACGCACATCGCGCCAATCAGCGCACCGTATGCCCACTTTCCTTTGTCGGTGAACGACGCCGACACCGGGTCGGTCGCCATAAACATCATGCCAAAGGCAAAACCGCCGAGCACCAGATGCCAGTACCACGGCATGGCAAACATCGGGTTGGTATCAGAGCCAACAAAGTTAAACAGCGTTGCCGTGGCAATCATGCCAATCATCACCCCGGCGACAATGCGCCAGGAGGCGACGCGACCGAAAATGATGATGGCGCCGCCAAGCAGAATCATCAGCGTCGAGACCTCGCCGATGGAGCCGGGAATATTGCCGAGGAAGGCATCCATCCAGCTGACCGGCTGGCCGCTGGTGACATTCACCAGCGCTTCACCGCCGCGGCTCGCCCACTGAGAAAGCGGCGTTGCGCCGGAGAAACCGTCCGCCGCCGTCCACACCAGATCGCCGGAAATTTGCGCCGGATAGGCGAAGAACAGAAATGCACGCCCGGCCAGCGCCGGGTTGAGGAAGTTACGCCCGGTGCCGCCGAAGATCTCTTTGCCAATCACCACGCCAAAACTGATGCCCAGCGCCGCCTGCCATAACGGCAGCGTCGGCGGCACAATCAGCGCGAACAGAATGGAGGTAACAAAGAAGCCTTCGTTGATTTCGTGTTTGCGCACGATGGCGAACAGCACTTCCCAAAAGCCGCCGACGATAAACACGGTGAGATAAATGGGCAGGAAGAACACTGCGCCCAGCCCCATCATGCTCAGCCAGCCCGCATCCGGGCCAAAGTTCACCCCCAGCCACTGCGCCACGCTATAGTGCCAGTGGCTGGCGATCACCTGCTGCAGCTGCTCCGCGCCGTAGAGTTTGTGTAGCGCCGGGATAGTTTGCAGCCCGACGTTGTACATGCCCCAGAACATCGCCGGGAACACCGCCAGCCACACCAGGATCATCATCCGCTTGAGGTCGATGGCATCACGGACGTGAGAGGCCCCTTTCGTCACCTGACCCGGGGTATAGAAAATAGTCGCCGCCGCCTCATACAACGGGTAGTACTTTTCCAGTTTGCCGCCGTGGGTGAAGTGCGGCTCAATTTTTTCCAGCAGATTTTTCAAACCCATCACTTATCCTTCCTGCTCAATGCGGGTTAAGACGTCACGCAGCAGCGGGCCGTATTCATATTTTGCCGGGCAGACGTAGGTGCAGAGCGCTAAATCTTCTTCATCCAGCTCCAGGCAGCCCAGCGCCTGCGCGCTGTCGGTGTCTCCCGCCAGCAAATCCCGCAGCAGATGCGTCGGCAGAATATCCAGCGGCATCACGCGCTCGTAGTTGCCGATGGGAACCATCGCACGCTCGCCGCCGTTGGTATCCGTTGAGAAACTGAACAGTTTGTGTTTGAGAAAATGTCCGAGCGTGGTGCGGGTAATCGAAAATTTGTCTTTGCCCGGCATCACCCAACCAAACAGCTCCTTCTCACGCCCTTCCTTCACGACGCTCACCTGCAGGTGATAGCGACCAAGGAACGCATACGGCCCCTGGGCGTGGGTACCGCTCAGCACCGAGCCGGAAATGACCCGGTTTTCCCCCTCCAGCAGCTCACCGGCCAGCAGTTCATCAAGACTGGCGCCGCAGCAGGTTTCGATCAGCCGCGGCTCTTTGACCTGCGGGCCCCCGAGCGCAATCACGCGTTTGCTGTAAAGTTCCCCGTCGAGAAACAGCCGGCCGATGGCGATAACATCTTGATAGTTAAGGTGCCAGACCTGTTTATTCAGGCTGACGGGCTCAAGGAAATGGATATGGGTGCCTGCCAGCCCGGCCGGATGCGGCCCGGCAAACTGGTTAAAGGTCACCTGCCCTGCGGGGTGGCCACCGAGCTTGCCGCCGCTGGCCTGGCAGACATGCACTTTGCCATCCGTCAGGCTGGTGAGCACGGTGAGTCCCGCATCGAAGGCCTCGCGGTGGGCCAGAATAATCGGTTGCGGATCTGCCGCCAGCGGGTTGGTATCAATAGCGGTCACGAAAATCGCCGCCGGTACGCTCCCCGGCACCGGCGTTTTACTAAACGGACGAGTGCGGAATGCCGTCCATTGGCCGGAAGTCAGCAGCAGCTGCTGCACAGTTTCCCGCGCCAATCCAGCCAGGTCGCCCGGTGCATAGCGGGGGAAGGAGACGGCCTCATCGCCGTCGACATCGATAACAATGGATTGCAGAACCCGACGTTCGCCGCGATGGATGGCGCCAATCACCCCAGCCGCAGGTGCGGTAAAGCAGACGCCGGGGTTCTTTTTGTCTTCGAAGAGGATCTGCCCTTTTTGTACCCGGTCACCTTCGCGCACCGCCATTGAGGGGCGCATACCGACGTACTCCTCGCCCAGCAGCGCGACGCGTTTGACGGCAACCTGAGAAGTTTTCTGCTGTGATGGCATGCCAGCTATGGGCAGATTCAGCCCTTTCGTGATTTTAATCATATCGTTAGCAGGTATCCGTAACTTAAACCTCGATATCAGACCGAGGCCAGCAACATTGATGGGAAATCAGAGAAAAGGAAAAGCTGAGTCCTGGCGGTTCACAAGACGGGAGAGAAGCATCCTTTCTTACCCTGATCGTTAAGCGGCGCAAGTGTAACATTTCGTGAGCGGCGTCAGTAGATAAACCACGATTAACTACCTATAAAATGAGATCTATTGCGCAAAGTTCTGACTGCGCTTTGACGCCGGATTCGCTATAAAGGACAACTAAATTGTAAACGCGGTAAGGCCGCGCTTGCGAAAAAATGCCGTGATGCTAATGTGAGCGCTCTAAATCCAGAAAAGTCTGATTTCGGGTATCTCTTGCCGTCCTGGCAATGTGGTTTTTGATTTATCAAGGAACAAGCAGTATGCGCAAAATCGCATTATTTATTGCGATGCTTCTGTTGCCGTGCGTTTCATTTGCTGGGTTACTCAGCAATAGCGGCTCGACGACGCCGGTTAGCAAAGAATACAAGCAACAATTAATGGGTTCCCCGGTTTACATTGAGATCTTCAAAGAAGAGCGTACGCTCGATCTCTACGTCAAAATGGGCGAAACCTACCAGCTACTCGACAGCTACCGGATCTGTAACTATTCCGGCGGTCTGGGGCCGAAGCAGCGTCAGGGCGACTTCAAAAGTCCGGAAGGGTTTTATAGCGTGACGCGCAATCAGCTCAAGCCTGACAGCCGTTTCTATAAAGCCATTAATATCGGCTTCCCGAACGCCTACGATCGCGCCCATGGTTATGAAGGTAAATACCTGATGATTCACGGTGCCTGCGTATCCATCGGCTGCTACGCGATGACCGATACCGGCATTGATGAGATTTTCCAGTTTGTGACCGGCGCGCTCGTGTTCGGCCAGTCCAGCGTGCAGGTCAGCATTTATCCTTTCCGCATGACCAATGCCAATATGGAACGCCACAAATACTCCTACTATGCGGATTTCTGGAAACAGCTGAAGCCAGGCTACGACTATTTCCAGCAAACCCATAAGCCGCCGGTTATCTCAGTGGCCGATGGCCGCTATATCGTCAGCAAGCCGCTCAGTCATGAAGTTATCCAGCCGCAGCTGGCTTCAAACTACACGGTCCCCGAGGCAAAATAACGCCCACTCGCCTGGCATGATTTTATGCCAGGTCTCGTTGCCGGTCAGCGGCTGAGTGGCGATAACGGTGACCACATCGTTAGGTGTGGTCTCCCGTTGAAAATCGATTTCTACGTCCTGATCCAGTAACGTTGCCACGCCAAACGGCGCCCGCCGCGTTATCCAGTGCAGATTCGTCGAGCAAAACGCCATCACGTAACGCCCGTCCGACAACAGCATATTAAAGACGCCTTTTTCCCGTAGCGAGCCCGCGAGGGTGGCGATAAAGCTGAACACTTCAACCATATCGTCCGGCGTCCCCGAATAGCGCTCGGTCAGGCAGTGCAGCAGCCAGCAGAAGGCTTTTTCGCTGTCGGTCTCGCCGATCGGCTGGAGATTTCCGGTATCCAGGGACTCATAGCCCTCTAACTGGCCGTTATGAGCATAGGTCCAGTTGCGTCCCCACAGCTCGCGGGTAAAGGGATGGGTGTTTTCCAGCGCAACAATACCGCGGTTAGCCTGGCGAATATGGGCGATGACCGAGCACGATTTGATGGGATAGTCCTGTACCAGTTTCGCAATCGGCGACTGGAAGCTGGGCTGCGGATCTTTAAATGTGCGACAGCCTTTACCTTCATAAAAGGTAATACCCCAGCCATCTTTATGCGGGCCGGTGCCTCCACCGCGCTGAACCAGCCCGGTAAAGCTAAAACAAATATCTGTTGGCACATTCGCGCTCATCCCGAGCAATTCGCACATACATCACCTCTTCGCACTTTCAGGCAGTGCCGGGTGGCGCGCAGCTTACCCGGCCGACAACTCAGCCCGCAGGTCGGGCAAACGCAGTGCCGCCCGACACCATGTCATCAGGCCTTAACCATCTCTTTTTCGATCAGCATAATCAGAATATGAATCACTTTAATGTGAATTTCCTGAATACGATCGGCATAACCAAAATGCGGCACGCGAATTTCAACATCGGCGGAACCGGCCATTTTACCGCCATCTTTGCCGGTCAGCGTGATGACCTTCATCCCCTGCGCGCGGGCAGCCTCAATCGCCTTAATCACGTTGCCGGAGTTGCCGGAGGTGGAGATACCCAGCAGCACATCGCCAGCGCGACCCACGGACTCGACGTAGCGGGAGAAGACGTACTCATAGCCAAAATCGTTACTGACGCAGGACAGGTGGCTGACGTCTGAAATCGCAATCGCCGGATAGCCGGGGCGATTTTCACGATAGCGCCCGGTCAGTTCTTCTGCAAAGTGCATCGCATCGCAGTGGGAACCGCCGTTACCGCAGGAGAGGACTTTACCACCGGCCTTAAAGCTATCAGCCAGCAGCACCGCGGCACGCTGAATCGCGTGAATATTGGCTTCGTCCTGCAGAAAGTTAGCCAGCGTTTCCGCCGCTTCGTTCAGTTCGTTACGAATAAGATCCTGGTACATGAGGATAATCCTTCAGTATGGTTGGAATAACCCTGGCAGTGTACCGGATAGGCGCCGAAGCGAGAAGAAGCAGCCGACGTTATCCGCCGTGGTTTTGATTTTACGTGCCGCATTTACGTACAACAATGTGAGCAAGGTTGTAATTATTTTGTAAACACATTGCTAAAGCCAATAACATCCACTACAACCATATCATCACAAGTGGTCAGACCTCCTACAAGACAGGGAGCATTTCTCTATGATGATTTTGAGTATTGTTGCAACCGTTGTTTTACTCGGTGCGCTCTTCTATCACCGAATTAATCTCCTGCTGAGCAGCGTGATTTTGCTCGCCTGGACCGCGGCGCTCAGCGTTGCCGGGCTGTGGAATATCTGGCTGCTGCTGCCGCTGGCGATTATTCTGCTGCCGTTCAACTTTGCGCCGATGCGCAAGTCAATTTTCTCGGCACCGGCATTCCGCGCATTCCGTAAGGTGATGCCGCCGATGTCGCGTACCGAAAAAGAGGCCATCGATGCGGGCACGACCTGGTGGGAAGGCGACCTGTTTCGCGGGACGCCAGACTGGCAGAAACTGCACAACTATCCGCAGCCGCGCCTGACCGCCGAAGAACAGGCGTTCATCGACGGGCCGGTAGAAGAAGCCTGTCGCATGGCGAACGATTTTGAAATCACCCATGAAATGGCCGATCTGCCGCCGGCGCTGTGGGCCTACCTGAAAGAGCATCGTTTCTTTGCGATGATCATTAAGAAAGAGTACGGCGGCCTGGAGTTCTCCGCTTACGCTCAGTCACGGGTGCTGCAAAAGCTCTCCGGCGTTTCCGGTATCCTGGCGATTACCGTCGGCGTGCCGAACTCCTTAGGCCCGGGCGAACTGCTGCAACATTACGGTACTGAAGAGCAGAAAAACCACTATCTGCCGCGCCTGGCGCGTGGTCAGGAAATTCCGTGCTTTGCGCTGACCAGTCCGGAAGCGGGCTCTGACGCCGGCGCCATCCCGGACAGCGGCGTCGTCTGCATGGGCGAATGGCAAGGCGAGCAGGTACTGGGCATGCGCCTGACCTGGAATAAGCGTTATATCACCCTCGCCCCTATCGCGACCGTATTGGGCCTGGCTTTTAAACTCTCCGATCCCGACCGTCTGCTGGGCGGCGAAGAAGATCTGGGCATCACCTGTGCGCTGATCCCGACCAGCACCCCGGGCGTCGAAATTGGCCGTCGCCACTTCCCGCTGAACGTGCCGTTCCAGAATGGTCCGACCCAGGGGAAAGATATTTTCGTGCCGATCGATTACATCATCGGCGGCCCGTCGATGGCCGGCCAGGGCTGGCGGATGCTGGTGGAATGCCTGTCCGTAGGACGCGGCATCACCCTGCCGTCTAATGCCACCGGCGGACTGAAATCCGTGGCGATGGCGACCGGCGCCTATGCCCATATTCGTCGCCAGTTCAAAATCTCCATCGGTAAAATGGAAGGCATCGAAGAGCCTCTGGCGCGTATTGCCGGTAACGCATACGTGATGGATGCCGCCGCTTCGCTGATTACCTACGGCATCATGCTGGGAGAGAAACCGGCGGTGCTGTCGGCTATCGTCAAGTACCACTGCACCCATCGCGGACAGCGCTCAATCATTGACGCCATGGATATCACCGGCGGAAAAGGCATCATGCTGGGCGAAGGTAACTTCCTCGCCCGCGCCTATCAAGGGGCACCAATCGCTATCACCGTCGAAGGGGCCAATATCCTGACCCGTAGCATGATGATCTTTGGTCAAGGGGCGATTCGCTGCCATCCGTACGTACTGGATGAAATGGCCGCCGCGCAAAGCAACGATGTTAACGCTTTCGACAAACTGCTGTTTAAACACATTGGTCACGTCGGCAGTAACAAAGTCCGCAGCTTCTGGCTGGGCCTGACCCGCGGGCTGACAAGCAGCACGCCGACCCGTGATGGCACTCGTCGCTACTACCAGCACATGAACCGTCTGAGCGCGAACCTGGCGCTGCTGTCCGACGTCTCCATGGCGGTGCTGGGCGGCAGCCTGAAGCGTCGCGAGCGCATCTCCGCGCGTCTCGGCGATGTCCTGAGCCAGCTCTATCTCGCCTCTGCGGTGCTGAAACGCTATGACGATGAAGGGCGCAATGAAGCCGACCTCCCGCTGGTCCATTGGGGCGTCCAGGATGCGCTGTATCAGGCAGAACAGGCGATTGACGATCTGCTGAAGAACTTCCCGAACCGTTTTGTCGCGGGCGCCCTGCGCATTGCTATCTTCCCGACCGGCCGTCACTACAACGCGCCGTCCGATAAGCTGGATCATAAGGTGGCAAAAATCCTGCAGGTTCCGAGCGCGACGCGTTCACGTATCGGTCGCGGCCAGTATCTGACCCCGAGTGAACATAACCCGGTCGGTCTGCTGGAAGAGGCCCTGCTCGATGTCATGGCCGCCGATCCGATTCATCAGCGTATCTGCAAAGAGCTGGGTAAAAACCTGCCGTTTACCCGTCTGGATGAACTGGCCCGCAACGCGCTGGCAAAAGGTTTAATCAATCAGGATGAAGCCGATATTCTGACCCGTGCGGAAACCAGCCGTCTGCGCAGCATTAACGTTGACGATTTCGCAGCCGATGAGCTGGCGACCAAACCGGTAAAGCTCCCGGAGAAAGTCCGCAAGGTTGAAGCCGCATAAAACAATAACAGTTACCACATCACGACCAGGGCGGGGAATTTCCCCGCCTTTCTTTTTTACCCGGCGACCGACATTCAGCTGTCTGCGTTATCATTTTTTTAACAACATATTCCGCTGAGCAGCGAGAGACTGATATGGTGTTAAAATTACCCTGATGCTCTCATGATGATGGAGTTCAACACTGTGCCTGGTTTGAAAATTACGTTGTTGCAACAACCCCTGGTGTGGATGGATGGTCCCGCCAACCTGCGTCACTTCGATCGTCAACTGGAAGGCATTACCGGACGTGACGTCATAGTCTTGCCGGAAATGTTCACGACCGGATTCGCTATGGAGGCCGCAAAGCAGTCGATGTCAGCCGAAAACGTCATTGACTGGATGCAGAGTAAAGCGGTGCAAACAAATGCCCTGATTGCCGGCAGCGCGGCGCTGCAAACCGATCGCGGGCCGGTTAACCGCTTCTTGCTGGTCGAGCCCGATGGCACAACCCACTTCTATGACAAGCGCCATCTGTTCCGCATGGCCGAAGAACATCATCATTATGAGGCGGGCAACGAACGGGTTGTTTTTGAGTGGCGCGGCTGGCGAATTCTGCCGCTGGTGTGTTATGACCTGCGCTTCCCGGTGTGGTCACGTAACCATAACGACTACGATTTAGCGCTCTATGTGGCCAACTGGCCTGCCCCACGCTCACTTCACTGGCAGTCCCTGCTGGTGGCTCGCGCCATCGAGAATCTGGCCTATGTTGCCGGCTGTAACCGCGTCGGCACCGATGGCAACGGCCATCATTACCGCGGCGATAGCCGCATTATCAGCCCGCAGGGAGAAATTCTGGCAACGGCAGAACCCCATCAGGCAACGCGTCTGGATGCAGAGCTGTCGATGACGGCGCTCAAAGAGTATCGTGAGAATTTTCCGGCCTGGCAGGATGCCGATCCGTTCACCCTGAACTGATCGTCTTCTCTCCCCTCGTTAACCGAGGGGACCCCGTTTTATACCTCGCCGCCGCCTCTTTTTCCCCCACCAGCCCGCAGAATAAGCGGGAGAAATAATATTTTTCCGGCGGGATTATTTCTGTTCTACACTCATTAAGTGGATAAAATTCAACAAGAACGAGCTTCATTTTCAAATAACTTTCAGCTTTTTTAAAACGATTCCATCTCGGTCCTGGTCCGGTTTTATTACCCGACCGGTACGGTTGTGCGCGCATTCTCAGCGAGAACAAACCATCATGGAAAATAATAATCTGCTTGTTGTTGAAAAAAGACTGGTTGCCCGTTTTCTGGATATGTTCATTCGCTTTGGACTTATCCTGGCATTAGCCTCTTTCTGCTATACCGTGTTTTCTCCGTTTCTTAATATGATGCTGTGGGCCGTTATCCTGGCCGTCACCCTCTACCCTCTTCATCAGTATTTTGCGACCAGGCTGGGAGGAAAACAGGGCTGGTCCTCAACCCTGATAGTCCTGCTCGGCATTGTGCTGATCGTGGTCCCCACGGTGCTGATGATTAGCTCTCTCGGCGAAAGCGTCAGCGTGATGATTGATAAGCTCAGCGGTCGTGCTTTCGTCATTCCGCCGCCATCAGCACATATCGCCACCATTCCCATCGTCGGAGAAAAAATTAGCGTCCTGTGGTTAAAAGCGTCCAACGATTTGCCGGGGCTGATTAGCAACTATCGCACTCAGATAGGAGACATCGCGAAAGCTACCCTCGGCATTCTTGCCAGTATGGGCGGTGGATTGCTTGGTTTTATCCTCTCCTTCATCGTGGCGGGGATTATCATGACCTGGGGCGCCGCCGGGGCAGACAGCGCCCGGCGCATTGCCATCCGCCTGACGGATGAGAACAAAGGACAATCTTTGGTGAAACTGTGCACCAGCACGATCCGTGCGGTGGCGCAGGGCGTTATCGGCGTCGCGCTTATTCAGGCGCTGCTGGTGGGCGTCATTATGATCGTGGCAGGTATTCCGGCCGTGGGGATCTTCTTTATTCTGGCGCTGATCCTCGGGATCGCGCAGATTCCGGTGATTCTGGTGACCGCACCGGCGATTGCGTTGATGTGGAGCCTCGGCGATCACGGAACGGCTATGAATATCGTCTATACGATCTTGCTGATTGTGGCCGGTATGGCTGACAACGTGCTCAAACCGCTAATGCTCGGGCGCGGTGTCGATGCGCCTATGCCTGTGGTACTGCTTGGTGCATTAGGCGGCATGGCGGCCAGCGGTATTCTCGGTATGTTTATCGGCGCGACCCTACTCTCTATCGGCTATCGTATCTTCATGTCGTGGGTCAACGATGGGCAGGTCGGCGATGGCCAGACTCCCGTCGTGCCGGACGACAAAGATGCTCAATGAGCACCGTGCCTGGCGTCTCCTGTTCACCGCTGGCGCCGGCCTTGTTCTCACCGCATGCACGACGCTGGGGCCAGACTATCATCCGCCGAAAACGCCGGAGCTAAGCCACTGGCAACCGGCTACGCAGCGGATGGCTTCCCGGTCGACGCCTGCCGATTACGCGCGGTGGTGGACGCAGCTCAACGATCCGACCTTAACGGCGCTGATTAACGAAGCGCTGCGAAAAAATCCGGATGTCAAAATCGCCGGTTTGCGTCTGCTGGAATCCCGGGCGCAGCTGGGGATCGCCGAGAGTTTACTGGGACCGCAGGCGACGATCGGCAGCGGCGATCTGCTGCGCACCGGCCAGCAACGTTCGGGAAACTATAGCTCAGGGACCCGCTACAGCGCCGGGGTCAATCTGGGATGGGAGATCGATTTCTGGGGTAAGTTTCAGCGCGGCGTCGAATCCGCCGATGCCAGCTATTTCGCCACGCTAGCGCAGTACGATGATATTCAGGTGCTGATGGCAGCCCAGGTGGCGCAGTGGTACGTCAATATCCGCATGCTGGAAGCCCGCCTGCAAATTACCCGCGGCAATGCGAAGATTCAGCAACGTAGCCTGCAGATCACCGAGCGGTTATTCCTCAGCGGCAACAGCGCAGAGCTGGACGTTCAGCAGGCAAAAACCCAGTACCTCTCCACGCTTTCGACGATCCCCCAACTGGAAACCAGCCTCGCACAGAGCCAGAATGCCCTGAGCGCGCTGCTGGCACGCAAACCCGGCCCCCTGCCGGAAATGGCGAGCCAGACCGGCGATATCCCGTCAGGCGAACTCTCGTTAGTGTCTGAACTTCCGGCCAACCTTCTGCGCCGGCGGCCCGACGTCAGGGCTGCTGAACGACAGATGGCCGCACAGTCGGCGCTTATCGGCGTGGCGGAGAGCGAGCTCTACCCGTCCATCTCACTGATCGGCAGCGTCGGAATAAGCGGCAGGAGCGAGAGTAATAGCACGCTCAGCTGGGCGGCGGGCCCGACGTTTAGCTGGAATCTGCTGGATCAGGGGCGGCTCGGGAATCAGGTTCTGGTTCAGGATGCCCGTTTTCTCCAGCTTCACGAACACTATCGCGATACCGTCTTTCAGGCCGCGCGTGAAGTCGACGATGCGGCCATCGCCTACGCCAATGATAAAGATGAAATTGTGTTGCTGACCCAAACGGGTAAAGCCGCCAGCCGCTCCCTCGAAATAGCCAACACACAGTATCGTGAGGGAATGGCTGACTTTCAGCGCGTCCTTGACTCACAGCGGGCGCTGTTCAACCAACAAGAACGGTTGGTCAGCAGCCGCGGTGCGGCGATGCGCGATCTGATCGCGCTTTATAAAGCGCTGGGCGGCGGCTGGGAAAGTGGCCGAACACGCCCGCTGGTCGATGCTGCGACGGAATCGCACCTACGCCAGCGTGATAACTGGCTGCCGCTGCTGAATACCCCGCTTCCTTCCGCCACATCCCCTTCAGAAGGACCTTCGCCATGAATGCCTCCTCCCCTTCACCAGGACAAGCCAGCCGTCGTACGGCCATCGGCCTGGTGGTGCTGATTGTACTGCTGATCTGCTTGTATTTAGTCACGGACAGAGTGACGCCCTATACCTCGCAGGCCAGGGTACAGGCCTTCGTCATTCCGGTCGCAGCGGAAGTAACCGGGCAAATAAAGAAGGTATATGTTCGTGACAATCAGCGTGTCGCTATGGGCGAACCGCTGTTTGAGCTGGATCCGGAACCTTATGATATCGCCCTGGCGCGCGCACGTTCGGATTATGCCACGGTGCTCAGCGCCGTGAAGGCCAACGGTGAAAGCGTGGTGGCGGCAAAGGCTGGCCTGCAGGCCGCCGCCACCGCTTACCAGAATGCCGCGAAAGATGCCGAGCGCCAGGAGCGGCTCTATCGTGAAGATCCCGGTACTATTTCCGTCCGGCGTCTGGAGATTGCCCAGGCCACCCGGGAAACCGCCCGTAGTCAGATGGCCGCCGCCGCCGCCGACGTGCGTCGTGCCATCGAAGCCGCCGGTGCAGCCGGCGACAATAATTCTCAGCTGTTAAGCGCCCGGGCCGCGGTGCGCAAAGCCGAACTGGACCGCAGTAAAAGCACCGTGATTGCCGGCAGCCGCGGGCTGATTACCGATTTACGCACCGAAGCTGGCCAGTTTGTTGGCACAGGCGCCCCGGTGATGACATTGATTGCCCTGAACGATGTCTGGATCAACGCAGACATGACCGAAAATAACCTCGGTCGTATCCGGCCGGGTAATAAGGTGGCAATTCTTCTCGACAGCATGCCGGGACACATTTTTAGCGGCCAGGTACTCAGCATCGGCTATGGTATCAACGCATCGCAACCCCCGCCGGCCGGCGGCCTCCCTACCGTGGATAACAATCGTGACTGGCTCCGTCAGGCCCAGCGCTTCCCGGTTAAAATCGCCTTTGCAAGAGATGATGCCCCGCCGCCCACCAGCCTGCGGGTTGGCGGGCAGGCGGATGTGCTGGTTTATACCAGCGGCAGTAGCCTGCTGAACGTTGCGGGCTACCTGTATATCCGAGTCATGAGCCTGTTCTCCTGGCTCTATTAGGAGACCTGCGCGATGCATAACGTGGACCGCGCCGTACTGAGAATAAGCTGTGGTAGCGGACTGGCTGCGCTGGTCTGCTACGCCAGCGCGCTGCCGATGCCGCACCTCGGATGCATCATGGCCTGGATTGTGTTGTGCCAGGGGAAACCTTTAGCGCTGAAAAAAGGTCTCGTGATGGGTTCTCTCCTGATAGTCACCATGACGGCTGGCATTCTGATGGTGCCATTACTGACCTATTACGCCCTACCAGGCGTGCTGCTCACGGCGCTGTTGCTGTATCAGCTGATGTTAATGGGCCTTTACGGGAAGACCACGCTGTCGATGCTGCTGGTGGTGGCGATAGCGGTGATTCCCATTGCCGGGCTGATTGAGCAGGCGCTGGCGATAGGACTGGCGCAAATGCTGGGGATCGGTTTTATTATCGGTACGCTGGTCAACGGGCTGGCGGTGGCGTTATTCCCGCCATCGCCGGGCCAGGCGCCCCCGCCCAGGGAGTCGCCGGCGGTCAGCGCTCCCCATCTCAGAGCGCTACGGGCGGTGATCATTGTGCTCCCCGTCTGGCTTCTGGCGCTGAGCCACCCGACGTTCTACATCCCGGCGGTGATGAAAACCGTCACGCTGGCGCAGCAGGCGACGACGCTCACCACGAAAACGTCGGGGAAAGAACTGGTGCTATCGACGCTACTGGGCGCGCTGTTGGCGCTGGGGCTGTGGTTCGGTCTTAGCCTCTGGCCGTCGCTGCTAATGCTGGTTCTCTGGCTGAGTCTGGCCAGTCTGTGGGTGGCCCGGCGACTGGTTCGCCTGGTGGCGGGACGGTTTCCGCCCTCTTTCTGGAGCAATGTCTGGATAACCGCCCTCATTCTGTTCGGGCCGGCGATTCAGGACAGCGATTCCGCAAAAGATGTCTGGACAGCCGCCGCGATGCGCTGCACGTTATATCTCATCATCGCGCTCTATGGCTGGGCCTGCATCGCCCTTCTCGAGCGCTGGCGCCCCCTTGACTCATCCTCAACAGAACTTCACTCAGGAGATTAACATGTTGCTTCCGCTGATTACGGGCATGCCCGTTATCCTGTGTAATATGCTGCTGCAATCTCTGGTGTCCATCTGGTGTATTCGCTTTTATCTCAAGCGTTTCCACCGCAAAGAGGGGCTACTTGCCGGCGTACTGGCGCTGTTTGGCACCATCATCATCATTTTAATGGGTAATTTGCTGCAGATTTTGCTCTGGGGAGTGCTGTTTGTCTGGCTGGGCGAGTTTCCGACGCTGCTGGATGCGGTGTATCACTCCGGGGTTAACTTCGCGACATTGGGGTATGGCGATGTTGTGATGAGCGCCAGATGGAAGCTGCTCGGCCCGCTGGAGGCAGTCAACGGGGCGCTGATGATCGGTCTGTCCGGCGCCTGCATGCTGGCCGTTATGCAACATCATATTCGCAAGCAATTGAAATATATGAAATGAACTCGGTGAGTTTGTTTTTACGAGCGCCGAAACGACGAAAGCCTGAATCATTGCTGATTCAGGCTTTCTGAATAGTGGCGGAACGGACGGGACTCGAACCCGCGACCCCCTGCGTGACAGGCAGGTATTCTAACCGACTGAACTACCGCTCCACTTACTGTTCCCTTGGGAACGAGGCGAATATTACGGATTCCCCGTAACGCCGTCAACGCTTTTTCTTCAGTTTTGAATCGTTTGCTGTAAAAATCACCCGTCAGATGATTTTTACAGCATATCTCAGTGGCTCAGGCGCGCCACAGGCAGCTTCCGCCTTTCTTTTGCACCAGATCGAGTCGGGATTCATGGCTCACGATCTCGTCATCAGTCGCATAAACCACGCGTAACTTGTTGGCGGCGCGAACAACCCGCTGTATTCCCATTTCTCCGGCCTGCTGCTGCCCCTCACCTTCCATTGAAAATGCCATCGTCGTCTGACCACCGGTCATCATCAGATAGACATCGGCCAGAATCTGGGCATCGAGTAATGCCCCGTGCAGCGTACGCTTACTGTTGTCTATTTCATAACGTGAGCACAGCGCATCCAGGCTATTACGCTTACCGGGGAACATTTTCCGCGCCAGCGCGAGGCTATCGGTGACTTTGCAGAAAGTATTCGTTTTCGCAATGCCGCGATTCAGCTTGCTGAATTCATAATCCATAAAGCCGATATCAAACGAGGCATTATGGATGACCAGCTCCGCGCCGCGGATATAGTCTATAAACTCGTCGGCCACATCCGCAAACACCGGTTTATCCATCAGGAATTCATCGGCGATCCCGTGAACGCCAAACGCTTCCGGGTCCACCAGCCGGTCCGGTTTCAGATAAACATGGAAGTTGTTCCCGGTGAGGCGGCGGTTGATCACCTCTACCGCACCGATCTCAATGATCTTATGTCCTTCGTAGTGCGCACCGATCTGATTCATACCGGTGGTTTCAGTATCGAGAACAATCTGTCGTGTAATTGCAGTGCTCATATCAGTCATTTATGTCAGACTTGCCGTTTATCTATCGATTTCAATTACAGGAAGTCTACCAGAGATGCTTAAACAGGTAGAAATTTTCACCGATGGTTCATGCCTGGGAAATCCTGGGCCCGGTGGTTATGGGGCAATCTTACGCTATCGCGGAAAAGAAAAAATCTTTAGTCAGGGCTATCACCTCACCACCAACAACCGGATGGAGATGATGGCGGCAATCGTCGCTCTCGAAGCGCTGAAAGAGCAGTGCGAAGTGATCCTCAGCACCGACAGCCAGTACGTGCGTCAGGGGATCACCCAGTGGATCCATAACTGGAAAAAACGCGGCTGGAAAACCGCTGACAAAAAACCGGTTAAAAATGTCGATCTCTGGCAGCGCCTGGATGCCGCGCTCGGTCAGCATCAAATCAAATGGGAATGGGTCAAAGGCCACGCCGGTCACCCGGAAAATGAACGCTGTGATGAGCTGGCACGCGCTGCCGCCTCCAGCCCGACGCAGAGCGACACCGGCTACCAGCCAGAAAGCTAACTCTGCCCGTTGCGCCACTGCCGCGTGGCGCCAACCGTCTGACGCAGCTGCGTTTTTGCTTTTCCTGATTTCATCGGGTTTAGCGTCAGCGGAACCGTCCGTTTTCGGGCAACAATCAGCTGCAGGCAGCCCAGAGCCGGCAGGTGCGCGCTGAGGAGTTTGCCGCCATGCCTGGACCAGGGCAGTACCTGATAGCGGCCATAATGCAGCACCTCAAAATTCAATAACGCCAGCCAGTCCAGCTGGCGCGTCAACGTAAACATCCGGCTGTTGTAGGGGGTCGTCTTACGTAATACCGGCACCAGCTTACGCAGCCCCATCAGACTGACGGGGTTAAAGCCGGTCAAAATCATCCAGCCGTCATCAATCAATACCCGGTCGGCCTCACGTAGCAAACGATGCGGATCGCTGCACCACGGCAAAGTATGCGCCAGCAGGCAGGCATCAACCGATTTTTCCGCAAAAGGAAGATGCAGCGGATCGGCTTTCACCTGAATCGGGTTGCCCTGCAAAGATACATTCACCTGATGAGAGATAGCACAGGCTTCCGTATTGATTTCCGCGCTCAGATTGCCAATCTTAAGCAAATGAAAGCCATATAATTTAGCCAGCCACGGTTTCATCTGCCGTTCCAGCGATTCGCGATAGTATTCGCCCCAGGGCATACTGGACCAGTGCTCGGGCGCTGTGATTGTCTGAGGTATCCTTGCCGGCTTCATCGCAACCTTCCGCTACGCTTTGAGAGGTAATTAATGAATCTTATCAGCATTCCCGCATTTCAGGACAACTACATCTGGGTTCTTAGTGAGGAGAACGGCCGCTGTCTTATCGTCGATCCCGGCGAAGCGGCGCCGGTACTGGCCGCCATCGAGACCAATCACTGGCAACCCGAAGCCATTTTGCTGACCCACCACCACCACGATCATGTTGGCGGCGTAAAACAACTGCGTGAAAAGTTCCCGGATCTTGTGGTTTACGGACCGGCAGAAACCCAGGATAAAGGCACCACTCACCTGGTGGCCGATGGCGATCGGGTGATGATTTTGGGTCACGAATTTTCTATTTTTTCCACGCCCGGTCACACTTTAGGACACATCTGTTTCTACAGCGAACCTTATCTTTTCTGTGGCGATACAATGTTTTCCGGCGGCTGCGGAAGACTTTTCGAAGGAACGGCGGATCAGATGTATCAATCATTTAGGAAAATAAACGCGCTTCCTGAGGATACTCTGATTTGTTGTGCACATGAGTATACTTTAGCAAATATGAAGTTTGCATTGAGTATCCTGCCTCATGACAGGGATATAAATGATTACTACCATAAAGTTAATGAGTTACGTGCAAAAAAACAAAAAACACTCCCCGTAACTCTGAAAAATGAGCGACGTATAAATATTTTTTTACGCACGGATGACAATGATTTAATTAAAGAAATATCCAAAGAAACAAATTTGCAACACTCTGCGCAGAGATTTGCCTGGTTAAGGTCAAAGAAAGATGACTTCTGATATTTAATTCTTGTCATTCGCCGCCTTCACCGTTATTCTTGCTCGTCTTTTAAGCAACTATTGACACACACATGAAGGCACGAGCGATTTTACTCGCCTCTGTCCTGCTGGTGGGGTGCCAGTCGTCGAAAAACGATGGCAACGTCCAACAGCACGCACAGAGCCTTTCTGCAGCTGGTCAAGGGGAAGCAGGTAAGTTCACAAGTCAAGCGCGCTGGTTAGATGATGGAACCTTCTACGCGCAAGACCAGGATCTGTGGACTTCCATAGGCGACGAGCTAAAGATGGGAATACCGGAAAATCCCCGGATTCGCGAACAAAAACAGAAGTATTTAAGTAATAAGAGCTATCTCCACGATGTAACTTTACGGGCAGAGCCGTATATGTACTGGATAGCCGGGCAAGTTAAGAAACGTAACATGCCAATGGAACTGGTATTACTACCCATAGTGGAGAGCGCTTTTGACCCGCACGCAACGTCTGGCGCCAATGCCGCAGGCATCTGGCAGATCATTCCGAGCACCGGGCGCAATTATGGTTTGAAACAGACCCGCAGCTACGATGCGCGTCGTGACGTCGTCGCCTCTACAACGGCGGCGCTGGATATGATGCAGCGTCTGAACAAGATGTTCGACGGCGACTGGTTGTTAACTGTCGCAGCGTACAACAGCGGCGAAGGTCGGGTGCTGAAGGCAATGAAAGCGAACCGTTCGCGTGGTAAACCCACCGATTTCTGGTCACTTCCATTACCGCGGGAAACCAAGGTGTATGTGCCTAAAATGCTGGCGTTGAGTGATATTCTCAAAAACAGCAAACGTTATGGCGTGAAGCTGCCGACGGCAGACGAAAGCCGTGCGCTGGCGCGTGTTCGCCTCGACAGTCCGGTTGAGATTAGCCAGCTCGCAGATATGGCAGGTATACCCGTCGGCAAGCTGAAAACCTTCAACGCCGGCGTCAAGGGATCAACCCTCGGTGCCAGCGGGCCAAAGTACGTTATGGTGCCACAAAAGCACGCCGCTCAGCTGCGTGAATCACTGGCCTCTGGCGACATTGCAGCCGTGCAACCTACGCTGCTGGCGGACAACACGCCGTTGACCAGCCGTAGCTACAAGGTGCGTTCGGGTGATACGGTTTCCGGGATTGCTTCGCGTCTTGGCGTATCGACGAAAGATCTGCAGCAGTGGAATAACCTGCGCGGGTCTGGGTTGAAAGTGGGCCAAAACCTGGTGATTGGCGCCGGTAGCAGCGCGCAGCGTCTTGCCAACAACAGCGATAGCATCACCTATCGCGTGCGTAAAGGCGATTCGTTGTCGAGCATCGCGAAACGTCACGGCGTGAATACACGTGATGTGATGCGCTGGAATAGCGGCACGGGTGATCTGAAGCCTGGCGACCAGCTGACGCTGTACGTGAAGAACAGCGACAGGCCAGACTCCTGATATATCGACTTAATAGAAAAGGCACCGGAATCCGGTGCCTTTTTGTTTTAACGCGTTTTTTGTTTTAAAGCGCTTTATGCGCTTCAAACATAATCGTATCGCTGGTAAATGAGCCGTCCTGCTGCAAAGCGAAATAGGCTTTGACCTCTGCGGATGCGCTCTCCTGATATAAACGGATGGCCTCCACCAGCGGCGCTGGCGTGCGCATCCGGGCGACCCAGGAGGCAAATTCCAGCGGCAAGCGATCGGTCAACAGCTGATTGACGGCCAGCCCGGCCTCATTCGCTAACGCCAGCCATTCTCCGCTCGAGTAGTTACGCACATGGGACGTATCACGCAGCGCTTCAACGGTTTGCAGCCAGATATCGCGTACGGGATGCCCGGGCGACATCACATCCATAATAATCATCACGCCGCCCGGCTTCAGGACGCGCTTAACCTCACGCAGCGCCTGGCCAACATCATGCCAGTGATGGGCAGAATAGCGGCTTATCACCACATCAAAGCTGGCATCGGCAAACGGCAGCGTTTCAGCATACCCCTGTTGGGTAGCAATATTGGTGAAACCTTTATCTTTTGCGGCTTCAGCAACCACCTCCAGCATCTGGCTCGATAAATCATAAGCCGTGACCTGCGCCACCTGCCCCGCTGCGGTAAAGCTGGCGTGCCCTGCCCCGCATCCCATATCCAGCAACGTTGCCTGTGGGAAATCGGCCAGCCGTTCAGCCAGGCGCTGCAGATCGCGCCCGGAAGCGTGCACGGCGCTGGTCAGGTAGGCGCTAGCCTGTGAGCCGAACTGCTTTTCGACATTGTCATGGTGAGAGCGTGTTGTCATTGTGTTGTCCTTCGGTTGTGTGAGTAATTAAGGGCAGCATCGTGCTGAGCGCAGACCTGCCCGATGGCAGGCCTGACATACCTTAATTAATCAGGCTTGCCGGGACTGAATTCGACTAGTAGCGGGTTGTGGTCAGAGGCGCGCGTCACCAGCACGGAAGCATCGTGTACGCTTAACCCACGATAGAAGACAAAATCAAGCGGGCGACCAAACGCGCGGCGGCGCTGATCGTCAGGGAAGCGGACTTCGCGCAGCGACATTTCTCGCGCAAAGTGATAGAGCGCATTCATTCGTGAACGGCTCCAGGCATTGAAGTCACCGGCCATAATCACCGGTCCACTGTGATGGGCAATTTGATCGCCAATCGGCAGCAGCTGCTTGCTGTAGACATCGACGCCGAGGCTGAAATTTACTGCGTGAATATTCACAACCATCAGTAAACGCGTATCCGGCAGCGGATACACGGTCACTAACGCAGACTTTGCCAGCCGCAGAATCGGCTCACGCTCGCGCAGCGGGCAGCAGTACACCGGATGCGCCGAAGCCAGCGTCATGACACCAGAGGGGTGCTGCGGCAACACCAGAGCCGGAACCTGATCGGCGGCCAGGTAGTTCGTCGTCGCAAATCGCACCATTTCAGGGGTCGTTTGTGCTTCCTGTAACAGCACAAGATGGGCATCTTTACCGAAGTTCTTGAGAACGGACTTCCACTCAGCGCGCTGCTGCTTAAAGATATTCCACACCAGGACGCGGATCTTTTCATCTGTGCTTAATGGCACGCCGGCAGGAAATGCCTGGCCCACGCTTGCGAATGACCCCGGAGGCAAAATTCTCTCCGCGGGCTGTCCGGCAACGTAGCGCATAGCATAAGTGTTCTTTCGCAATTTGGGCATCAAACCTCGATAACAGGAAACCAGCCTGACTGCGGCTGGTTCTTCTGTTATAGGGACTTTCACGGGTACTTTCAATGCAATTCGCGAGAAACCTTTATCCTTCGACGTTCACCGTCTTTGCCGGTCGGTACTTATCAAGACGCCCACTGCGCACTACCAGCAGCAGCGCGGCGAAGACAATGATGGCCCCTATCCACGGCGTCTCGGCCAAACCATAGCGCTCCACCGTTTGCCCACCGATAACGGAACCTAACGCTATGCCAACGTTGAATGCGGCGATATTCAGGCCGGAGGCCACGTCAACCGCACCCGGCGTATACTGCTCGGCTTTTTGCACTACGTAAACCTGCAGCCCCGGCACGTTACCGAAGGCAAAAATCCCCATGACCAGCACCGTTGCCAGCGCAGCATACTGGATACTGGCGGTAAACTGGAACACCAGCAGCAGGACGACCAGGGCGGCAAAGATAAATTTCAGTGCCGCAACGGCCCCATGCTTATCGGCCAGTTTTCCGCCCCAGACGTTGCCAATGGCCACCGAGATACCATAGCCCAACAGAATCCAGCTCACCGTTGATGGACTAAATCCGGCCAGCTCCTGCATCATGGGGGCCAGGAAAGTAAACGCGGTGAAGACCCCGCCATATCCCAATGCGGTGATGGCATAAATCATCAACAGGCGCGGATGGGTGAGGACTTTTATCTGATCGCGCAGGCTTGCGCTGGCGCGGCCTGGGATGTTGTTCGGTACCAAAATCAGACTGCTCACCAGTGCAATGACGCCGAGAATGGAGACGGCGAGAAAGGTTTCTCGCCAGCCAAAATGCTGACCGATAAAGGTCCCGATCGGCACACCGGTCACCAGGGCGACCGTTAAGCCACCAAACATAATGGCGATGGCCGAAGCGGCTTTCTCTTTCGGTACCAGGCTCGTCGCGATAGTTGAGCCAATTGAGAAAAACACACCGTGTGCCAGGCCCGTCAGCAGACGTGCAAAGACCAGCGTCGCATAGCCAGGAGCCTGCCAGGCCAGCAGGTTACCGGCGGTAAAGAGCACCATCAGCGCCAGAAGCAGCTGTTTACGCGGCATACGTCCGGTTAATGCGGTCAGCACCGGCGCCCCGATAGCGACCCCCAGTGCGTAGATAGAAACCAACAGGCCGGCAGAAGGCAACGAGATCGCCAGTTGTTCCGCAATCGTGGGGACCAGCCCCACAATCACAAATTCCGTGGTACCAATAGCAAAGGCACCGATTGTTAAGGCAAGTAGCGCCAGTGGCATAATTTACTCCATATCATCAGGATTAAGATGACACGTAGTATGAAGCGGTGTTTAAATAACAAAAACTATCAAAGTCTCAATAGAATTTTGCTACAGGTGCAATAATGAGAGCCACTTCAGAAGAGATAGCCATCTTTATCGCCGTCGTTGAAAGCGGGAGCTTTAGCCGGGCGGCCGAACAGCTGGGGCAGGCTAACTCCGCCGTTAGTCGGGCGGTAAAGAAGCTGGAATCAAAGCTTGGCGTCAGCCTGCTGAACCGCACAACCCGTCAGCTCAACCTGACTGAAGAGGGAGAGCGCTATTTTCGTCGCATGCAGATTGTTCTGCAGGAGATGGCGGCGGCGGAGAATGAGCTTCTGGAGACCCGGACGACGCCGAGGGGATTGCTACGCGTTGATGCCGCTACGCCGGTGATGTTGCATTTCCTGATGCCGCTGGTGAAACCTTTCCGCGAGCGTTATCCGGAAATGACCCTGTCGCTAGTGTCATCAGAAACTTTTATCAATCTGATTGAGCGTAAGGTCGACGTCGCGATCCGCGCCGGCACGTTAACAGATTCCAGCCTTCGCGCCCGGCCGCTTTTTAACAGCTACCGCAAAATTATCGCCTCCCCGGACTATCTGGCTCGCCACGGTACGCCGAAAAATGTCGCTGACCTGAAAGATCACCTGTGCCTGGGCTTTACCGAGCCGGTCTCGTTGAATACCTGGCCTGTCTCCTGCTGCGATGGCCAACTGCTGGAAGTGAATTGTGAGATCTCGTCGAACAGCGGGGAAACCCTTAAGCAGCTATGTCTGGCGGGGAATGGTATTGCCTGTCTGTCCGATTATATGGTCAACCAGGAAATTGTGCGCGGGGAGTTTGTTGAACTGCTGGCCGAGAAACGCCTGCCGGTTGAAATGCCGTTCAGCGCGGTTTACTACAGTGACAGAGCCGTTAGCACGCGCATCCGGGCATTTATCGACTTTCTTAGCGAGCACGTAAAACAGCTCCCGCAGGAGCTGTGATACGCGCGTTCCCGACCGCTCTTTTCGCGCACTCGGCCAGGCACTGTACTGATTCAGACGATCAATCCCACTCAGGCGCCAGGCCTTCCGGGCTCACCAGACGATCGTTGCAATCCAGCGCGGCGATCGCTTTGCGATCCTCCTCATCCAGCTGAAGATCCTGAGCTTTCAGGTTGCTCGCCAGGTTTTCACGCTTCGTTGAAGAAGGAATCACCGCGTAGCCTTCCCCCAAAGCCCAGGCCAGAATCACCTGTGCCGGCGTCGCATTGTGTTTCGCCGCAATGCCCGCAATCACTTCATCTTGCAGCGCCTTACCATAAGCCAGCGTCATGTAAGAGGTGATATGGATACCGTGTTCCGCAGCCCACTCCACCACTTTACGGTTTTGCAGGTACGGAGAGAGCTCAATCTGATTGGTCGCAATATTTTCTGCACCGACGGCGGCAATCGCACGTTCCATTAGCGGGATGGTGAAGTTAGAGATACCAATCTGGCGGGTCAGCCCCTGCTTTTTCGCTTCCAGCAGCGCCGGCATAAATGCTTCGACGGCAACGGTATCGTTCGGCGACGGCCAGTGGATCAGCGTCAGATCGACATAATCTGTACGCAGCTTCTGCAGGCTCTCTTCAAGACTGGCGATAAGCTTTTCCGGGCTCAGGTTTTCAATCCATATTTTGGTGGTGATAAACAGCTCATCACGCGCCACGCCGCTTTCGGCGATAGCCTGGCCAACGGCCGCTTCATTATCATAGATCTGGGCGGTATCTATCGTACGGTAGCCCAGTTCCAGCGCCGTTTTCACTGATGCGATGACAACGTCATCTTTCAGGCGGAAGGTTCCAAGACCAAATGCAGGGATTGCCATAAAATTCCTCTTTTTTTACTTAGTGTTAACTCATTGAGAATGATTATGACTGAGGCGATAGAGGGGAAAAAGATCGATAAATGCAGAGGATTTTTGCTGAAACAGCAACAATAGTACGACGGAAAAAGAAAAAGCCCTGAGCAAATGCTCAGGGCTTTTAATAAGTGGCGGAACGGACGGGACTCGAACCCGCGACCCCCTGCGTGACAGGCAGGTATTCTAACCGACTGAACTACCGCTCCACCGAATTTTTCTACAACTACTGATTTTTACATCAGTTTACTGCGTAATTTGATGCCTGGCAGTTTATGAATCACTCTGTGATTCACCCTTCGGGCCGTTGCTTCGCAACGTTCAAAAGCGTTCGCTTTTGTCCTACTCTCTTTCGAGTAGTGAACTGCCTCAAAGGTCAGTGCCATACTTCTAATTTGATGCCTGGCAGTTCCCTACTCTCACATGGGGAGACCCCACACTACCATCGGCGCTACGGCGTTTCACTTCTGAGTTCGGCATGGGGTCAGGTGGGACCACCGCGCTATCGCCGCCAGGCAAATTCTGTTTTCACCCCGCATTCCTGCGCGATGATTTAATCTGTAATCAAGCTGAACATTTCGTCTCTTCGCCAAAACAGCTTCGGCGTTGTAAGGTTAAGCCTCACGGTTCATTAGTATCGGTTAGCTCAACGTATCGCTACGCTTACACACCCGACCTATCAACGTCGTCGTCTTCAACGTTCCTTCAGGACTCTCAAGGAGTCAGGGAGAACTCATCTCGGGGCAAGTTTCGTGCTTAGATGCTTTCAGCACTTATCTTTTCCGCATTTAGCTACCGGGCAATGCCATTGGCATGACAACCCGAACACCAGTGATGCGTCCACTCCGGTCCTCTCGTACTAGGAGCAGCCCCCTCAATTCTCCAGCGCCCACGGCAGATAGGGACCGAACTGTCTCACGACGTTCTAAACCCAGCTCGCGTACCACTTTAAATGGCGAACAGCCATACCCTTGGGACCTACTTCAGCCCCAGGATGTGATGAGCCGACATCGAGGTGCCAAACACCGCCGTCGATATGAACTCTTGGGCGGTATCAGCCTGTTATCCCCGGAGTACCTTTTATCCGTTGAGCGATGGCCCTTCCATTCAGAACCACCGGATCACTATGACCTGCTTTCGCACCTGCTCGCGCCGTCACGCTCGCAGTCAAGCTAGCTTATGCCATTGCACTAACCTCCTGATGTCCGACCAGGATTAGCTAACCTTCGTGCTCCTCCGTTACTCTTTGGGAGGAGACCGCCCCAGTCAAACTACCCACCAGACACTGTCCGCAACCCGGATCACGGGTCTACGTTAGAACATCAAACATTAAAGGGTGGTATTTCAAGGTTGGCTCCACGCAGACTGGCGTCCACGCTTCAAAGCCTCCCACCTATCCTACACATCAAGGCTCAATGTTCAGTGTCAAGCTATAGTAAAGGTTCACGGGGTCTTTCCGTCTTGCCGCGGGTACACTGCATCTTCACAGCGAGTTCAATTTCACTGAGTCTCGGGTGGAGACAGCCTGGCCATCATTACGCCATTCGTGCAGGTCGGAACTTACCCGACAAGGAATTTCGCTACCTTAGGACCGTTATAGTTACGGCCGCCGTTTACCGGGGCTTCGATCAAGAGCTTCTCCTTACGGATAACCCCATCAATTAACCTTCCGGCACCGGGCAGGCGTCACACCGTATACGTCCACTTTCGTGTTTGCACAGTGCTGTGTTTTTAATAAACAGTTGCAGCCAGCTGGTATCTTCGACTGATTTCAGCTCCACGAGCAAGTCGCTTCACCTACCATCAGCGTGCCTTCTCCCGAAGTTACGGCACCATTTTGCCTAGTTCCTTCACCCGAGTTCTCTCAAGCGCCTTGGTATTCTCTACCTGACCACCTGTGTCGGTTTGGGGTACGATTCGTTGTTACCTGATGCTTAGAGGCTTTTCCTGGAAGCAGGGCATTTGTTACTTCAGCACCGTAGTGCCTCGTCATCACACCTCAGCGTTAAAAGAAGTCCGGATTTACCTAAACTTCCCGCCTACATGCTTAAACCGGGACAACCGTCGCCCGGCTAACATAGCCTTCTCCGTCCCCCTTCGCAGTAACACTGAGTACAGGAATATTAACCTGTTTCCCATCGACTACGCCTTTCGGCCTCGCCTTAGGGGTCGACTCACCCTGCCCCGATTAACGTTGGACAGGAACCCTTGGTCTTCCGGCGAGCGGGCTTTTCACCCGCTTTATCGTTACTTATGTCAGCATTCGCACTTCTGATACCTCCAGCAACCCTCACAGGCCACCTTCAACGGCTTACAGAACGCTCCCCTACCCAACAACACATAGTGTCGCTGCCGCAGCTTCGGTGCATGGTTTAGCCCCGTTACATCTTCCGCGCAGGCCGACTCGACCAGTGAGCTATTACGCTTTCTTTAAATGATGGCTGCTTCTAAGCCAACATCCTGGCTGTCTGTGCCTTCCCACATCGTTTCCCACTTAACCATGACTTTGGGACCTTAGCTGGCGGTCTGGGTTGTTTCCCTCTTCACGACGGACGTTAGCACCCGCCGTGTGTCTCCCGTGATAACATTCTTCGGTATTCGTAGTTTGCATCGGGTTGGTAAGTCGGGATGACCCCCTAGCCGAAACAGTGCTCTACCCCCGAAGATGAGTTCACGAGGCGCTACCTAAATAGCTTTCGGGGAGAACCAGCTATCTCCCGGTTTGATTGGCCTTTCACCCCCAGCCACAAGTCATCCGCTAATTTTTCAACATTAGTCGGTTCGGTCCTCCAGTTAGTGTTACCCAACCTTCAACCTGCCCATGGCTAGATCACCGGGTTTCGGGTCTATACCCTGCAACTTAACGCCCAGTTAAGACTCGGTTTCCCTGCGGCTCCCCTATACGGTTAACCTTGCTACAGAATATAAGTCGCTGACCCATTATACAAAAGGTACGCAGTCACCTAACAAGTAGGCTCCCACTGCTTGTACGTACACGGTTTCAGGTTCTTTTTCACTCCCCTCGCCGGGGTTCTTTTCGCCTTTCCCTCACGGTACTGGTTCACTATCGGTCAGTCAGGAGTATTTAGCCTTGGAGGATGGTCCCCCCATATTCAGACAGGATACCACGTGTCCCGCCCTACTCTTCGAGTTCACAACGTGTGCATTTTAGTGTACGGGGCTATCACCCTGTACCGCCGGACTTTCCAGACCGTTCCACTAACACACGCGCTGATTCAGACTCTGGGCTCCTCCCCGTTCGCTCGCCGCTACTGGGGGAATCTCGGTTGATTTCTTTTCCTCGGGGTACTTAGATGTTTCAGTTCCCCGGTTCGCTTCGTTAAGCTATGTATTCACTTAACGATAGTGTGACGAATCACACTGGGTTTCCCCATTCGGAAATCGCCGGTTATAACGGTTCATATCACCTTACCGACGCTTATCGCAGATTAGCACGTCCTTCATCGCCTCTGACTGCCAGGGCATCCACCGTGTACGCTTAGTCGCTTAACCTCACAACCCGAAACTGTTTCGTAAAACAGTCCGCGTTGCGAAAATTTGAGAGACTCGAACACACCGATTTTCCTTTCTTATTACGGAGAAAGGAAACAGTGTGTCGTTTCAATTTTCAGCTTGATCCAGATTTTTAAAGAGCAAAACTTCGCAGCATACCTTTTCAGGTACACTCTGAAGTTTTCTTGTTGTTCAGCAGTAAAGGATGGTGGAGCTATGCGGGATCGAACCGCAGACCTCCTGCGTGCAAGGCAGGCGCTCTCCCAGCTGAGCTATAGCCCCATCGTAATGCTAAATCTCTTGTACCGGTAATTCAGACTGAGACAAGGCGTGGAAGGACGAAGCATACTGAAGTATGCGAGTCGTTTCACAACGCAGTATTCAGGATGAATTTGGTAGGCCTGAGTGGACTTGAACCACCGACCTCACCCTTATCAGGGGTGCGCTCTAACCACCTGAGCTACAAGCCTGCAGAGATTTTTTACTGCTTATTTTTCATCAGACAATCTGTGTGAGCACTACAAAGGCAGGTTCTTTCAGGTAAGGAGGTGATCCAACCGCAGGTTCCCCTACGGTTACCTTGTTACGACTTCACCCCAGTCATGAATCACAAAGTGGTAAGCGCCCTCCCGAAGGTTAAGCTACCTACTTCTTTTGCAACCCACTCCCATGGTGTGACGGGCGGTGTGTACAAGGCCCGGGAACGTATTCACCGTAGCATTCTGATCTACGATTACTAGCGATTCCGACTTCATGGAGTCGAGTTGCAGACTCCAATCCGGACTACGACATACTTTATGAGGTCCGCTTGCTCTCGCGAGGTCGCTTCTCTTTGTATATGCCATTGTAGCACGTGTGTAGCCCTACTCGTAAGGGCCATGATGACTTGACGTCATCCCCACCTTCCTCCAGTTTATCACTGGCAGTCTCCTTTGAGTTCCCGGCCGAACCGCTGGCAACAAAGGATAAGGGTTGCGCTCGTTGCGGGACTTAACCCAACATTTCACAACACGAGCTGACGACAGCCATGCAGCACCTGTCTCAGAGTTCCCGAAGGCACCAAAGCATCTCTGCTAAGTTCTCTGGATGTCAAGAGTAGGTAAGGTTCTTCGCGTTGCATCGAATTAAACCACATGCTCCACCGCTTGTGCGGGCCCCCGTCAATTCATTTGAGTTTTAACCTTGCGGCCGTACTCCCCAGGCGGTCGACTTAACGCGTTAGCTCCGGAAGCCACTCCTCAAGGGAACAACCTCCAAGTCGACATCGTTTACAGCGTGGACTACCAGGGTATCTAATCCTGTTTGCTCCCCACGCTTTCGCACCTGAGCGTCAGTCTTTGTCCAGGGGGCCGCCTTCGCCACCGGTATTCCTCCAGATCTCTACGCATTTCACCGCTACACCTGGAATTCTACCCCCTCTACAAGACTCAAGCCTGCCAGTTTCAAATGCAGTTCCCAGGTTGAGCCCGGGGATTTCACATCTGACTTAACAGACCGCCTGCGTGCGCTTTACGCCCAGTAATTCCGATTAACGCTTGCACCCTCCGTATTACCGCGGCTGCTGGCACGGAGTTAGCCGGTGCTTCTTCTGCGAGTAACGTCAATCGCTAAGGTTATTAACCTTAACGCCTTCCTCCTCGCTGAAAGTACTTTACAACCCGAAGGCCTTCTTCATACACGCGGCATGGCTGCATCAGGCTTGCGCCCATTGTGCAATATTCCCCACTGCTGCCTCCCGTAGGAGTCTGGACCGTGTCTCAGTTCCAGTGTGGCTGGTCATCCTCTCAGACCAGCTAGGGATCGTCGCCTAGGTGAGCCATTACCCCACCTACTAGCTAATCCCATCTGGGCACATCTGATGGCATGAGGCCCGAAGGTCCCCCACTTTGGTCTTGCGACGTTATGCGGTATTAGCTACCGTTTCCAGTAGTTATCCCCCTCCATCAGGCAGTTTCCCAGACATTACTCACCCGTCCGCCGCTCGTCACCCGAGAGCAAGCTCTCTGTGCTACCGCTCGACTTGCATGTGTTAGGCCTGCCGCCAGCGTTCAATCTGAGCCATGATCAAACTCTTCAATTTAAGTTTGATGCTCGTGAATTAAACTTCGTAATGAATTACGTGTTCACTCAGAGACTTGGTATTCATTTTTCGTCCGAGGACGTTAAGAATCCATGTCACTTTGAGTGCCCACACAGATTGTCTGATAAATTGTTAAAGAGCAGTGCGACGGCGCTGAGCGCTCTGTCGCGAGGTGGCGTATATTACGCTTTCCTCTTTCAGAGTCAACCTCATTTTTCAGAAGTTTTCTCTTTCAACCCGGCGGCTTGTTTGCCGTTGTTCCGTGTCGATGGAGGCGCATTATAGGGAGCCGAACGGGAATGACAAGCGGAAAAATACATTTTTATTTCAACCGCTCATCTTTTGTACTTAACGCCTATTTTTGCTGCTTTTTGATGGCTTCCGGCAGGTCTGCCAGGCTATTCAGCACCCAGTCTGCGGCATTTTCCGCTTCCGGCGTGACCGGCTTACCGGTACGAACCAGGACTTTAGTCCCAATAGATGCGGCGGCGGCGGCCTGCATATCTTCCACTTTATCGCCGACCATATAAGAAGCAGCCATATCTATATGAAGATAGTCGCGCGCCGAGATCAGCATCCCCGGGTGCGGCTTACGGCAATCACAGGTCTGACGGAACTCTTCAACCGTCCCCTGCGGGTGGTGCGGGCAGTAATAGATACCGTCCAGGTCGATACCGCGATCGGCCAGAGACCAGTCCATCCATTCGGTCAGCGTTTCAAACTGCGCTTCCGTGAACTTACCGCGCGCGATGCCGGACTGATTGGTGACCACCACCAGGGCGAATCCCATCTCCTTTAACTGACGCATCGCGTCAATGACGCCATCGATAAATTCAAAGTTGTCGATTTCGTGGACATAGCCATGATCGACATTAATCGTGCCGTCACGGTCGAGAAAAATTGCGGGTACTGACTTTGCCACCGGTTTGCTCCTGATAAAGGCTAGTCTGATTAGTATCGCATGTTTCTGCAGGCAAGAAAGTGCTCATTATACAGAGGCTGATTGATTTAGACGTCTGGATGCCTTAACATCCATTTCATTGACAGGCATCGCCTGGACACGGCAGAAGAAAATGCCACGGCAAACGGCTAAACGATAATAAATAACTGATGATTAAACTTTCGAATATCACCAAAGTGTTCCTGCAGGGGAATCGCACCATACAGGCTCTGGACAATGTCAGCCTGCATGTCCCTGCCGGACAAATTTATGGCGTGATCGGTGCATCCGGCGCCGGTAAAAGCACGCTGATTCGCTGCGTTAACCTACTGGAACGTCCGACCGAAGGCAGTGTCCTGGTTGACGGTCAGGAGTTGACCGCGCTGTCTGAAAAAGAGCTGACCCGCGCACGTCGCCAGATTGGCATGATTTTCCAGCACTTTAACCTGCTGGCCTCGCGCACCGTCTTCGGCAACGTAGCGCTCCCTCTGGAGCTGGATAATACCCCACAGGCGGAAATTAAGCGCCGCGTGACCGAACTGCTGGATCTGGTCGGTCTTGCCGATAAACATGACAGTTACCCGGCAAACCTCTCCGGCGGTCAGAAACAGCGTGTGGCTATTGCTCGCGCGCTGGCAAGCAACCCGAAGGTACTGCTGTGTGACGAAGCCACCAGCGCCCTGGACCCGGCAACCACGCGCTCCATTCTGGAACTGCTGAAAGATATCAACCGTCGCCTGGGCCTGACGATTCTGCTGATTACCCACGAGATGGATGTCGTCAAACGCATCTGTGATTGCGTCGCGGTTATCAGCAATGGCCAGCTGATCGAACAGGATACGGTGAGTGAAGTCTTCTCTCATCCGAAAACTCCGCTGGCCCAACAGTTTATTCAATCCACGCTGCATCTGGATATTCCGGAAGACTACCAGGCTCGCCTGAAGCCGACCGCGCTACCCGATAGCGTTCCTATGCTGCGCATGGAGTTCACCGGCCATTCCGTCGACGCTCCGCTGCTCTCTGAAACCGCCCGCCGCTTTAATGTGAATAACAACATTATTAGCGCGCAGATGGATTACGCCGGCGGCGTGAAGTTCGGCATTATGCTGACCGAGATGCACGGCACGCAGGAAGATACCCAGGCGGCCATCGCCTGGTTGCAGGAACACCATGTAAAAGTAGAGGTACTGGGATATGTCTGAGGCAATGATTTGGCTGCTGTTGCGCGGCGTGTGGGAAACGCTGGCCATGACGTTCGTCTCCGGCTTTTTCGGTTTCGTCATCGGCCTGCCGGTGGGGGTGCTGCTGTACGTCACCCGCCCGGGACAGATTGTTGCCAACGCAAAACTGTACCGGACGCTGTCCGCGCTGGTTAACATTTTCCGTTCCATCCCTTTCATTATCCTGCTGGTGTGGATGATTCCGTTTACTCGCGTGATTGTCGGTACGTCCATTGGGCTGCAGGCCGCCATTGTGCCGCTGACGGTTGGCGCGGCGCCGTTTATCGCCCGTATGGTGGAAAATGCGCTGCTGGAAATTCCGACCGGGCTTATCGAGGCATCCCGTGCGATGGGCGCCACGCCGATGCAGATCGTGCGTAAGGTGCTGCTGCCTGAAGCACTGCCGGGTCTGGTAAACGCTGCAACCATCACCCTCATTACGCTGGTCGGCTACTCCGCGATGGGCGGGGCGGTGGGTGCCGGCGGTCTGGGGCAGATTGGCTATCAGTACGGCTATATCGGCTACAACGCGACGGTAATGAATACCGTGCTGGTATTACTGGTTATTCTGGTTTATTTAATCCAATTCTCTGGCGATCGTATCGTCCGGGCTGTAACTCACAAATAACATTATCTACACCTCCTCATTCGGGTCGTCTCCGTGCGGCCCAATGACTCGTGTACACACAGACTCTGACAGAAAGGAAATAACATGGCCTTTAATTTCAAAACCTTTGCGGCAGTCGGCGCATTAATCGGTTCTCTGGCTCTGGTGGGTTGTGGCCAGGATGAAAAAGATCCGAACCATATTAAAGTCGGCGTCATCGTTGGTGCCGAGCAGCAGGTTGCCGAAGTGGCACAAAAAGTGGCGAAAGAGAAATACGGTCTCGACGTTGAGCTGGTGACCTTCAACGATTACGTTCTGCCGAACGAAGCATTGAGCAAAGGCGATATCGACGTTAACGCCTTCCAGCATAAACCGTACCTCGATCAGCAAATTAAAGACCGTGGCTACAAACTGGTTGCCGTGGGCAACTCCTTTGTCTATCCGATTGCCGGTTATTCCAAAAAAATCAAATCACTGGATGAGCTGCAGCCGGGCTCCCAGATTGCCATTCCTAACGATCCGACCAACCTCGGTCGTTCCCTGCTGCTGCTGCAACAGGTGGGCCTGATCAAACTGAAAGAAGGCGTTGGTCTGCTGCCGACTTCCCTGGATATCATTGAAAACCCGAAAAACCTGAAGATTGTTGAGCTGGAAGCACCGCAGCTGCCGCGCTCCCTCGACGATGCACAGATTGCGCTGGCGGTTATCAACACCACCTACGCCAGCCAGATCGGCCTGACCCCGGCCAAAGATGGTATTTTCGTAGAAGGTAAGGATTCTCCGTACGTGAACCTGATTGTTGCTCGCGAAGACAACAAAGATGCGGAAAATGTTAAGAAATTTGTTCAGGCTTACCAGAGCGATGAAGTTTACGAAGCCGCTAACAAAATCTTTAACGGCGGTGCAGTGAAAGGCTGGTAATCTCTTTTCACCGTAATATCATTCAGGACGGGCTTTATGCCCGTCTTGTCATTTATGCAAGCACCTGATTCAATAGCGCCCTGTTTGATCATTTATTGAGGAAATACTATGCGTGCTTTACCGGTCTGTTTGTTAGCACTCATGTTAAGCGGCTGTTCTATGCTAAGCAGATCTCCCGTCGAACCTGTACAAAGCACCGCAACCGCACCGGCCAAAACGGAGCCTGCCAAACCGAAAGCAGTACGTCCGGCGCCGGTAAGAATTTATACCGATGCCTCCGCACTGGTCGGGAAGCCATTCCGCGATCTTGGTGAAGTGACCGGCGAATCATGCCAGGCCAGCAATCAGGACTCGCCGCCCAATATCCCAACCGCCCGCAAGCGCCTGCAAATCAACGCAGCTAAAATGAAAGCCAACGCGGTCCTTCTGCACAGCTGTGAAGTCACCAGCGGCACACCAGGATGCTATCGCCAGGCCGTTTGCCTGGGTTCAGCGCTTAACGTCTCGGCGCAATGAGTGCTTTTCAGTTTGCGCAGATAGGCGTTATCCGCTCGCCATATAAAGAAAAATTTGCCGTCCCGCGCCAGCCAGGCCTGGTCAAACATGGCGGCGGCGAATTGCATCTGCTGCCACCTTATAACCAGGCTGATGCCGTCCGCGGCCTGGAAGCATTCAGTCATCTGTGGGTGCTGTTTGTTTTCCATCAGACGATGGAAGGCGGCTGGCGCCCCACCGTGCGCCCTCCCCGCCTCGGCGGCAACGCGCGCATGGGCGTGTTCGCCACGCGTTCAACGTTTCGCCCGAATCCCATCGGGATGTCGCTGGTTGAACTGAAAGGCGTTCGCTGTCATAAAGATCAGGTCATCCTTCAGCTTGGCAGTCTGGATCTGGTTGACGGTACGCCGGTCGTCGATATCAAGCCTTACCTGCCGTTTGCCGAAGCCCTGCCGGATGCCAGCGCCAGCTACGCCCAGCAGGCGCCGCAGGCGGAGATGACGGTCAGCTTTACCCCTGAAACGCAGGCGCAGCTCTTCGCCCTGGAAAAGCGCTATCCGCACCTTAAAGCGTTTATCTGCGAGGTGCTGGCGCAGGATCCGCGGCCGGCCTATCGTAAAGAGGAAGAAGCGGGAAAAACCTATGCCGTCTGGCTGCTCGATTTTAACGTACGCTGGCGCGTGATTCCGTCCGGTTTTGAAGTCTTTTCCCTTGAACCGCGCTAATTTTATTTTCCTCTCTTTTGGCATCTTTGCCACACTGGTAAACTAAACCACTTTTTTTGTTTCAGGCTGGTCCCCCAGCCTGTTCCGATCGTCCAAATGGAACCGTAACAACATGCGTACTAGCCAATACCTGCTCTCCACTCAAAAGGAGACACCTGCCGACGCCGAAGTCATCAGCCATCAGTTGATGCTGCGCGCCGGGATGATCCGCAAGCTGGCCTCCGGGTTGTATACCTGGCTGCCGACCGGCCTGCGCGTCCTGAAAAAAGTCGAAAACATCGTGCGTGAGGAGATGAACAACGCCGGTGCCATCGAGGTGTCTATGCCGGTAGTTCAGCCAGCGGACCTGTGGCAGGAGAGCGGTCGCTGGGAGCAGTATGGTCCGGAACTGCTGCGTTTTGTTGATCGTGGCGAACGTCCGTTTGTTCTCGGTCCGACGCATGAAGAGGTCATTACCGACCTGATCCGTAACGAGCTGAACTCTTATAAGCAGCTGCCGCTGAACTTCTTCCAGATTCAGACCAAGTTCCGTGACGAAGTTCGCCCGCGCTTTGGCGTAATGCGTTCTCGTGAGTTCCTGATGAAAGATGCCTACTCTTTCCATACCTCTCAGGAATCGCTGCAAGAGACCTACGATGCGATGTATGCCGCCTACAGCAAAATCTTCACCCGCATGGGTCTTGATTTCCGCGCGGTACAGGCTGACACCGGCTCAATCGGCGGTAGCGCGTCTCATGAGTTCCAGGTTCTGGCGCAGAGCGGCGAAGATGACGTGATCTTCTCTGACAGCTCTGACTTCGCGGCCAACATTGAGTTTGCTGAAGCCGTTGCGCCGAAAGCGCCGCGTGCGGCGGCAACTCAGGAGATGACCCTGGTCGATACGCCGAATGCGAAAACCATCGCTGAGCTGGTCGAGCAGTTCAACCTGCCGGTTGAGAAGACCGTCAAAACGCTGCTGGTTAAAGCCGTTGAGGGTAGCAGCTACCCGCTGGTTGCCCTGCTGGTGCGCGGCGACCACGAGCTGAACGAAGTGAAAGCAGAAAAACTGGCGCAGGTTGCCAGCCCGCTGACCTTCGCCACTGAAGCAGAAATTCGCGCTATCGTTAACGCAGGTCCGGGTTCTCTGGGACCGGTGAATATGCCGATTCCGGTGGTTATCGACCGTACCGTGGCGGCAATGAGCGATTTCGCTGCCGGCGCTAATATCGATGGTAAACACTACTTCGGCATTAACTGGGATCGCGATGTGGCGACCCCGGAAGTCGCCGATATCCGTAACGTTGTCGCTGGCGATCCGAGCCCGGATGGTCAGGGTACGCTGCTGATTAAACGTGGCATCGAAGTGGGTCACATCTTCCAGCTGGGAACCAAGTACTCCCAGGCGATGAACGCTTCGGTACAAGGTGAAGACGGCCGTAACCAGGTGCTGACGATGGGCTGCTACGGCATCGGGGTAACCCGCGTGGTGGCTGCAGCCATTGAGCAGAACCATGACGACCGCGGTATTATCTGGCCAGACGCGATTGCGCCTTTCCAGGTCGCCATCCTGCCGATGAACATGCACAAATCCTACCGCGTGCAGGAGCTGGCTGAGAAGCTGTATAGCGAGCTGCGCGCCCAGGGTATCGAAGTGCTGATGGACGACCGTAAAGAGCGTCCGGGCGTGATGTTTGCCGATATGGAGCTGATTGGTATTCCGCATACCATCGTGCTCGGCGATCGCAACCTCGACAATGACGATATCGAATATAAATATCGTCGCAACGGCGAGAAGCAGCTGATCAAAACCGGCGATATCGTGAATTACCTGGTTAACGCAATCAAAGGCTGAACCCACCGCTAAACGTAAAAAGGCCCCGCATCTGCGGGGCCTTTTTTATGTTGGCAACCAGGTTCGCCGCGGCCTTTGTTTGCCGCGTTCGCGAGAAAACGGCTTACTGGCTACAGTCTTTGCCCGGCACGAATTTAATATCTTTATCCGCCATCAGCGTTTTCACCATCTCCCCGCTATCGGGGTTGGCTTCCAGCGTAAAGTGCCCTTCTACCACCAGCAGCACCGGGCGCGTTTGCGTTCCGCGAGCGGCGGCATAATCGCGCTCAAGCTGGGCATTGTTAGCCACCGCGATCCGCTTACCGGTCGCGCAGTCGGTGAAGGTGGCCGCATCCGCCATATAGAAATACATCCCGCGCATGGTCATCGGCGTCGTCGGCAGACTGGCTTTAACCGATTTCAGGGTGTAGTTGAGCGTTGACTCAATGGGGTTACCTTCCCGATCGAGCATTTCCAGGGTTTCCCCCTTCGCGCGATAGTAGGACTTCTCACCTTTGCTGTCGGTCAGGACCAGCTTATCGGCGGTCCGCGCCCAGGTCCCGTACGAGGCGAACGATGACGGCTCACGGCTGACGCCCTGGTAACGTTCGTTCATTACCCAGCTGCCATCCTTTTCGAGGAACAGCGAGGTTTCAATCCCTTCACAATCGGCGCAGGGCAAAATACCACGCCAGCTTTGCTGCATCGGCTTCAGTTCTTCCATCGGCGCCGGCTGTAACATCTCGACATCCGAACGATGGTTGCAGCCAAATAGCGCAAAGAGCGAACACGCTACGGCAACAGAGAGTACGATTTTCTTCACTGTTAATTCCTTATAATCCATTCCACCCGTTCGCCATGCCGCCTACTGACGAACTTTCCCACGCAGTGCTTTGACAGAGGACTTTTGCGCCTTCGAGGCAAGACGACGCTCTTTTGACGCCCGGGTCGGCCGGGTCTCACGGCGACTTTTTTGCACTGCGGTTAATTCTTTTATTAACGCAACCAGACGGGAAATGGCCGCTTCACGATTCATTTCCTGGCTGCGATATTCCTGAGCCTTAATGATAACCACACCATCGGCAGAAATTAAGTGGTGACTGGCAGCCAGCAATCGTTCTTTATAATACTCAGGCAGGCTGGATGCTTTTATGTCAAAGCGCAGATGGATGGCGGTAGACGCTTTATTCACGTGCTGACCGCCCGCGCCCTGCGCGCGTATACCGGACAACGTTATCTCTTCATCCGGAATAACCACGCTGCGGCTAATCGTAATCATGCCGACGGCTGCCACGCCGTTAAATGAATTTCCAGATTATTCTTAGCGTCAGATAGCCAGATTCCGCCGTCCTGTAAAGTGGCCTGTAGCACCATTGAACGATCGGCAAAAGCGCTGAGCCGGGCGAGCTGCTCATCATCCAGATACCAGACCGTCAGTTTGCTAAACTGCGCCATTTTGCTCTTGTTCTGCTGCCACCAGATTTCCGCTGCCCGGCTATTGTAGGCAAACAACACCACCTCCTGCGCCCGTGAACACGCTTTTTTAATCCGCCGCTCATCCGGCAAACCAAGCTCAATCCACAGGTCAACGCCGAGATGATCGTTGAGCAGCCACAGTTCCGCCTCATCATCAGACGAGAGACCACGGGTAAACTGCAGACGTTCGTCGGCGTATTTTATCCACGCCAGCAGGCGTAGCATCATGCGCTCCTGGGTTTCCGACGGATGCTGAGCCAGCGTCAGGCTGGCATCCAGAAACTGGTTGCGATCGAGATCGGCAACGTTCACCGTAGCCTTATAAATTGTCGCTTTCAGCGCCATGAATACTCTCCTGAAATAAATGGCGTACATTGTAGCGAAACTGGCGACAAAAGGCTGCCGGCAATCGGCGGCTCTCTTTTCATCCTGCTGATATTGCTTAAATGACTATGGTATAGTCACCTTGCTAAACAGAGTGTATCTTCGTAGGCTTAAACTTGCATCCCACGGTTGAGTCAGAATACTGACAGGAGGGCATGTGGACCAATATTGTGAGTTAATACGCAAGCGGTATGCGGAAATAGCCAGCGGAGACCTAGGGTATATTCCAGATGCGCTGGGTTGCGTGTTGAAAGTATTGAATGAAATTGCGGCGGATGAGGCCCTTTCGGAGTCAGTCAGGGAAAAAGCCGCCTGTGCGGCAGCAAACTTACTGGTGAGCGATTATGTCAATGAATGATACTTATCAACCCATCAACTGTGATGATTATGACAACCTCGAACTTGCCTGCCAGCATCATCTGGTGCTTGTCCTGACGCTCAAAGATGGTGAGCAGCTGCAAGCGAAGGCGAGCGATCTTATCTCGCGCAAAAATATCGAGTATCTGGTGGTGGAACTGAGCGGAAACATTCGCGAGCTACGCCTGGATAAAATCGCCAGCTTCAGCCACCCGGAAATCGGTACCGTGGTGGTAAGCGAGTCCTGAATAAAAACGGGTGGCTCAGCCGCCCGTTTTCCTCCATATCATCTCTACCCCTTCGCCTTCCCGCGCTTCCCCTTCGCAGGTTACGAACAGCGAATCCGCCGCCGCAATCAGCGTCTCACCGTAGAACAGCAGCGGTGTGGTATCGCGGCGCCAGGGGGCAACGCCCAGCTCCTGCCAGATTTTCTTCAGCTTGCGGCCGCCGTGACGGCCGACAATATGCAGATTTCCGCTGGCGCGAAAGCGCACCGTCACCGGCTCTTCACCACGCGGGGCGCGTAACGGTCCGCCTGACCGCAGCGTCAGTTCGCCCAGACCTTCCGGCAGCCGTAGCGGTCGCCGGTAGTCCGGCCACGGTAGCACCACATCCGTCTGGCCAGGTTGATATCTGACCCACCACAGCCGCTGCTGATAACGACGCACGGAAAAATCGCCAAGTCGCAGGCAGGGAAAAGCATCCTCCCGCGCCAGCGCGACTTCGCGCCAGATACGCTCCGGCATCTCGCGCGAGGGCATCGGCGCAGAGTGCCCGGCCAGCCAGCGCCGCAGCAGCGCAGCGCGGCGCGGCGCGCTCATGGACGCCAGCGCGTCGATAGCTAACGAACCGTCATCCGCCACCAGTTTTGCCAAATCTTCCGCCAGCAGTTCATCCAGCAGCTGCTCCTGTTCGCCGCACAGGCTGGCGCTACGGGCAACCGCCTCGGAAAAATGGGGCCAGCGCGCGTTAAGCTGCGGAACAACGCGCAGACGGAGGAAGTTACGATCGTAGGTATCATCCTGATTGCTCTCGTCCTCAATCCAGCTAAGCTGATGAGCCAGCGCCCACTGGTGCAGCGTTTCACGACGGGTATTCAGCAGAGGGCGCAGCAGTCGCGTAGCGGCAAACCCCGAGGATGCCGCCATCGCCGCCAGCCCGGTTGGGCCGCTGCCGCGTTTGAGCGCCAACAGGAAGGTTTCACACTGATCGTCGAGGTGCTGAGCCGTCACCAGGGCTTCTCCCGGCTGCAGCGCCATCCGGAAAGCCTGGTAGCGAGCCTGCCGTGCGTGCGCCTCCACGCCCAGGCCATCATCCGCGAGGGTAACGCGCTCGACCATCAGCGGAACCTGCCAGTGCTGGCAAACCTGCTGGCAGTGCGTAACCCAGCTATCGGCATTCGCGCTCAGGCCATGGTGAATATGGATGGCCCGCAGCTGCAGCGTCGGGTCCCGTTCACGCCAGCAGACCAGCTGATGTAAAAGCACCGTCGAATCCAGACCACCGCTGAAGGCGACCAAAAACTGACGATAGGGGTGTAGGGTTTGCGCAATATCGGGCGTCATCATCTTGATAGTGTCGCTGGGGAGATAGCCCGGCACATTATCGGGCCGGGCGCGCTCTGGCAAGGGTTACTGCTGATAAATCTCCAGCGGCAGGCCGTCGGGATCGTTAAAAAAGGTGAAGCGTTTGCCGGTAAAAGGATCGATGCGAATCCCCTCACAGGCCACGCCATGCGCTTCCAGATGGGCCACCGCCGCGTCAATATCATCGACGCTAAAGGCCAGGTGGCGCAGCCCACAGGCTTCCGGACGGCTCGGACGGGCGGGAGGAAACGGGAAAGAGAACAGTTCGATGACATACTCGCCATTCAATGCCAGATCGCCCTTCCACGAATCGCGCTCTTCACGATAAAACTCGCTCTGCAACGTAAAGCCCAGAATATCGCAGTAAAAGGCTTTGCTCTGCGCATAATTGGTCGCGATGATAGCAATATGGTGAACCCGTTTTAAACCCAGCATGTCTACTCCTCCAGTTAATGCCATCCAGGTTACTCGCGCCGCTTAGCGCGGCGCAAGCAGTGAGTCATTTTTTAAGACTCGTACCCGGTAGACGCCGTCGTCATCGCGCTTCGCCCCGTGGATATCCGTTTCAAAGCCCGGATAATGGCGCCCAATCGAGCACAGCATCAGCAGGAAATCGAGCACCGCCCGGCTCTCTTCGGTAATCATCTCTCCGGGCATCAACAGCGGTACGCCCGGCGGGTACGGCAGAATCATATTAGCCGAAATGCGCCCGACCAGATTTTCCAGCTCAATGGTTTCGACTTCACCTTTGATTTGCCGCTGCCAGGCCTGATGCGGCGTCATTTTCATTTCCGGCAGCACGTCAAACGCGCTCAGCATCAGCTGCGACAACTGGTGCTGGCGGATCAGGCGATGGATCCCCTGCGCCAGATCCTGAATACGCATATTGCGATAAAAATCGGGATCTTCCGCGTAGAGATCCGGCAGCATGTTCTTCACTCGCAGGTTGAGATCGTAGGCGCGCTTAAACTCGGTTAAGCCACGTAACAACCCCATCGCCCGGGTTTTATCAATACCAATACTGAACAGGAACAGCAGGTTGTAGGGACCCGTTTTCTCCACTACCACGCCGCGCTCATCGAGGAATTTCGCCACCAGCGCCGCCGGGATCCCCTCATCGTCCATATTGCCCTGTTCATCCATTCCCGGCGTCAGGATCGTCACCTTCACCGGGTCGAGGAACATATGGTTATCGTCAGCATCTTTAAAACCGTGCCAGTTCTCACCGCCTGCCACCGGCCAGCACTGCACCTGCTCGATATTCTCCGGCTGCCAGATATCAAAGAACCAGCCGTCAGTCTCTTCGCGCAGACGCTGGACCTCTTTGCGGAAATCCAGCGCTCGCTCAATGGAGCGTTGGATCAAACGCTTGCCAGAATTGCCGCGCAGCATGGCCGCCGCGGTTTCTATCGAAGCAACGATCGGATAGCTCGGCGACGTCGAGGTGTGCATCATAAACGCTTCATTAAAGGTCTCTTCGTCGTAGCTGCCTTTAATGTGGATAAGCGAGGCCTGCGACAGCGCGGCCAGCATTTTGTGCGTTGATTGTGTTTCGAAGACGACCTTACCCGGAATGCGATCGCCGCTCATCCCGCTTTTCCCCTGGTAGATCGGATGGAAATGAGTGTAAGGCACCCAGGCCGAGTCAAAATGGATCGAGGGCACATCGAGCGTCTCTTTGATCCAGGTGGTGTTATACAGCAGCCCGTCATAGGTGGAGTTGGTAATCACCGCATGTACCGGCCACCCGGCGCCACCCGTGGTATTCACCTTCTGCTGAATGCTGTCGCGGGTAAATTCACGCTTCGGGATGCCGCCGAGGATCCCCAGCGCATTACGCGTCGGTTTCAGCCACAGCGGCACGACATCGCTCATCATCAGCAGGTGCGCCAGTGACTTATGGCAGTTACGGTCAATCAGCAGCGTGCTGCCCGCCGGTGCCGAATACATGCCGACAATTTTGTTCGACGTCGAGGTGCCGTTCGTCACCATGTAGCTCTGCTCGGCACCAAAGGCGCGGGCGATATACTCCTCGGCTTCGAGATGCGGGCCGGTGTGGTCGAGGAGCGACCCCAGCTCGGTGACCGAAATCGACACGTCGGCTTTCAGCGTATTGCCACCGAAAAAGTCATAAAACAGGCAGCCAACCGGGCTTTTCTGGTACGCGCTTCCCCCCATATGCCCCGGCGTACAGAAGGTATATTTTCCCTCCTGCACATAGTTGAACAGGGCTTTGGTAAACGGCGGGGTAATGTTATCCAGGTATTCGCGCGTGTACTGGGCGATTCGGGTGGCGATCTCTTCTGCCAGGCCAAGCGCGTATTCAAAGAACCACAGCGTCATACGCAGATCCTGGCTGCTGACATCCATCGTCGAATGCGCGTTGATGAAGGCGTATAGCGGGAGATATTCATTCAGCTGATTGATATCGCTGCACAGATCGGCGTTGTACTCATCCCAGTCAAAGATGACCCCGCAGATCCGCGGATTATGTTCGATAAACTGCAGCAGGTCGGCGCTGTTTTGCGGCCAGATAGTCTGAAAGCCTTGCCGTTGCAGGGCTGCTTCCAGCTCTTTGATCGGTTCGTCTTTGTGGTAGACGCCGTGGGGCCCCATGATGGCGATGATATTCACGCTTTCCTCCTGGAATTGACCTGAGTCAGGCATCATATCAATCGCGCTGGCGTATCGCACATAAAAAAGGGGCCGGAAAGTCCGGCCCCAGGCAATATTGACGCGAGAAATAATCAGGCGTAGCCGTAGCTCATCAGACGCTGGTAGCGACGATTTAACAGCTCCTCTTCACTCAGCGTGTCGAGGTCAGCCAGATCCGCCAGCAGCTGCGCCTTCAGGCTTGCCGCAATGGCTTCCGGGTTGCGATGAGCGCCGCCCAGAGGTTCCGGGATAATTGAGTCAATCAGCTTCAGCTCTTTCAGACGCGGAGCGATGATCCCCATTGCTTCGGCCGCCAGCGGGGCTTTATCCGCGCTTTTCCACAGAATGGAGGCGCAGCCTTCCGGCGAAATGACCGAGTAGGTGCTGTACTGCAGCATGTTGACCTTGTCGCCAACGCCGATCGCCAGCGCGCCGCCGGAACCACCTTCCCCGATAACGGTACAGATGACCGGAACGCTCAGACGCGACATTTCGCGCAGGTTACGGGCAATCGCCTCAGACTGGCCGCGCTCTTCCGCGCCTACGCCCGGGTACGCACCCGGAGTGTCGATAAAGGTGATGATCGGCATTTTGAAACGCTCAGCCATCTCCATCAGGCGCAGCGCTTTACGATAGCCTTCCGGCGCCGGCATCCCGAAGTTGCGGCGAATCTTCTCTTTCGTTTCGCGCCCTTTCTGGTGGCCGATAATCATCACCGGACGCCCGTCCAGACGCGCAATACCGCCAACAATGGCTTTATCGTCAGCGTAAGCGCGGTCGCCAGCCAGTTCGTCAAATTCGTCGAATGCCAGGCGAACATAATCCAGGGTGTACGGGCGACGTGGGTGGCGTGCCAGTTGAGCAACCTGCCATGCCCCCAGATCGGCGAAGATTTTACGCGTCAGTTCAACGCTTTTTTCGCGCAGACGATGCACTTCTTCGTCGATGTTAATATCGAGTTTCTCATCCTGACGGCTTACCGCAGTCAGGGAATCGATTTTCGCTTCCAGCTCTGCAATCGGCTGTTCAAAATCAAGGAAATTCAGACTCATAGTATTCCTGTATTAGTCAAACTCCAGTTCCACCTGCTCCGAGCCGATAAGGCCACGCAGATCGTTGAGTAAACGATCGCTCGGAGAGACGCGCCATGTTGCGCCAAAACGCAGCCGCGCGCGCGCATCCGCCCTCTGATAATAGAGGTGTACTGGAATGGTTCCCGAACGGTGGGGTTCCAGAGACTGACGGAGTCGGTTTAAAAGCTGGTCATCAATTTGCCTGTCCGTCAGCGAGATAGCAAGCCCGCGAGCATATTTTTCCCGGGCTTCGTCAATGTCCATGACTTCACGGGCGGTCATTTTAAGCCCCCCGCTGAAGTCATCAAAGCTGACCTGTCCGCTGACGATAAGTATGCGGTCTTTTTCCAGCAATTGCTGATATTTATCCAGCGCGTCGGTAAATAACATCACCTCCAGACGCCCGGAACGGTCATCCAACGTACAGATACCGATACGATTGCCGCGCTTGGTGACCATTACCCGCGCAGCAATAACGAGCCCCGCCGCCGTGGTGACTTTACCACGATCGGTCGGATGCATGTCTTTGAGTCTCACGCCGCCAACATAGCGCTCAATCTCTTTCAAATACTGGTTGATAGGATGGCCCGTCAGGTACAGCCCCAGGGTCTCCCTTTCACCATCCAGCACCACCTGCTCCGGCCACGGCTGGCAGTTGGCATAGGATTGCTCGATTTGCTCCGGCTCTTCCGCCAGCACCCCGAACATATCCGCCTGGCCAATCGCTTCGGCTTTCGCATGCTGATCGGCGGCCTTCAGCGCATCGCCCAGCGAATTCATTAATGCCGCGCGATGCGGCCCGAGACGGTCAAACGCCCCGGACATAATCAGTTTTTCCAGCACCCGGCGGTTCAGCTTTTTGGTATCGGTGCGGGCGCAAAGATCGAACAACTCGCGGAAATAACCACCGTTGTTACGCGCTTCAATAATGGCTTCGATCGGGCCTTCGCCGACCCCTTTAATCGCGCCGATACCATAGACGATTTCACCGTCGTCATTCACGTGGAAATGGTACAGACCGGAGTTAATATCCGGCGGCAGGATTTTCAGGCCCATCCGCCAGCACTCGTCGACCAGCCCCACCACTTTTTCGGTGTTATCCATATCCGCGGTCATCACCGCCGCCATAAACTCGGCCGGATAGTGCGCTTTCAGCCACAGCGTCTGGTAGGAGACCAGTGCATAGGCTGCCGAGTGCGATTTGTTAAATCCGTAGCCGGCGAATTTCTCCACCAGGTCAAAGATTTTGATCGCCAGCTCGCCGTCAATGCCGTTTTTCCTGGCCCCTTCTTCAAAGGTACCGCGCTGCTTGGCCATCTCTTCCGGCTTTTTCTTACCCATCGCACGACGCAGCATATCCGCGCCGCCGAGGGTATAGCCTGAGAGCTCCTGGGCAATCTGCATGACCTGTTCCTGATACAGGATAATGCCATACGTCGGCTCAAGCACCGGTTTCAGACACTCATGCTGCCACTGCACGTCCGGGTAAGAGATCTCTTCGCGGCCGTGTTTACGGTCGATAAAGTTATCTACCATCCCCGATTGCAGCGGCCCCGGACGGAACAGGGCCACCAGCGCGATCATATCTTCGAAGCAGTCGGGCTGCAGGCGTTTAATCAGATCTTTCATGCCGCGCGATTCAAGCTGGAAAACCGCGGTGGTTTCCGAGCGTTGCAGCATATCGAAGCTTTTCTTATCGTCCAGCGGGATCGCCGCGATATCCAGCGGCGGCTCGCCGTGTTTCGCCCGCCGCTTGTTGATCATCTCCAGCGCCCAGTTGATGATGGTCAGCGTACGCAGGCCAAGGAAGTCGAACTTCACCAGCCCGGCGTATTCGACGTCGTTCTTATCAAACTGGGTGACCGGATGGAGACCGGCTTCATCGCAATATAGCGGGGCGAAGTCGGTAATTTTGGTCGGGGCGATAACCACGCCCCCCGCATGCTTACCGGCGTTACGCGTGACGCCTTCCAGCTTACGCGCCATGTCGATCAGCGCTCTGACCTCTTCGTCAGCTTCGTAGATCTCCGGCAGCTGCGGCTCGGCCTCAAACGCTTTCGCCAGCGTCATACCCGGGTCGGGCGGCACCAGTTTTGAGATCCGATCCACGAACCCGTACGGGTGGCCGAGCACGCGGCCCACGTCACGAATAACCGCTTTCGCTGCCATCGTACCAAAGGTGATGATCTGCGATACCGCGTCGCGACCGTACATCTCCGCCACGTGCTCGATAACCTGATCGCGCTTCTCCATGCAGAAGTCGACGTCAAAGTCGGGCATCGATACACGTTCAGGGTTCAGGAAACGTTCAAACAGCAGATCGAATTCCAGCGGATCCAGATCGGTGATTTTTAAGGCGTAGGCGACTAACGACCCGGCGCCGGAACCACGTCCCGGCCCTACCGGTACGCCGTTATCCTTGGACCACTGGATAAACTCCATGACGATCAGGAAGTAGCCGGGGAAGCCCATCTGGTTAATTACCTGAAGTTCGATATCCAGTCGTTCATCGTATTCAGGTCGGCGTTTAAGCCGCTCTTCAGGATCAGGGAACAGGAAAGCCAGACGCTCTTCCAGGCCCTCTTTTGATTTTTTAACCAGATAATCTTCCGTCGTCATATCCCCGGTCGGGAACTGCGGCAGGAAGTATTCGCCAAGACGCACGGTAACGTTGCAGCGCTTGGCGATTTCGACGGTATTTTCCAGCGCCTCCGGAATATCGGAGAACAGCTCGCACATTTCATCTTCGCTGCGCATATATTGCTGCGGCGAGTATTTGCGCGGGCGCTTCGGATCGTCCAGGGTAAAGCCGTCATGGATCGCGACGCGGATCTCATGCGCATCGAAATCACCGGTTTCCAGGAAACGCACATCGTTGGTCGCCACGACCGGTAAACCGCGTTCTTCAGCCAGCTGCACGGCGGCGTGTAAATAGGCCTCTTCATCGGCGCGGCCGGTGCGGATCAGCTCCAGATAGTAGCGATCCGGGAAATGCTGCTGGTAGAAAGAGAGACATTGATCGACCAGCGCCATATTGCCACGCGTCAGGCTGACGCCAACATCGCCTTTACGCGCGCCGGAAAGCAGGATCAGCCCTTCCTGATGTTCGGCCAGCCAGTCCCGGTCAATCCACGGCCCCAGCGCGCCATAGCCGCGTTGATAAGCACGTGAAATCAGCAGCGTCAGGTTTTGATAACCCACATTGTTGGCCGCCAGCACCGTGAGTTCGGTGAACTCATCGCCCATCAGTTCGCTCTGGACGTGAAAATCCGCGCCGACGATAGGCTTCAGGCCCGCGCCATGTCCCGCTCCGTAGAACTTCACCAGTCCGCACAGGTTAGTAAAATCGGTGATCGCCAGCGCAGGCATGCCAAGCGAGGCCGCCTTTTTCACCAGCGGCCCGGTTTTTGCCAGCCCATCGATCATGGAATAGTCGCTATGCACCCGCAGGTGGACGAAACGTGGTTCAGACATCTTCAGATTCCGGTTTACTTATTTCTCGACACAAGAATCAGGACGCAAGGCCCAGCGCGCGTTTTACCGGGCCAAAACTACGCCGATGATGCTCGGTTGCGCCATGTTCGATCAGTTTTTCCAGATGGAAAGCGGTAGGATAGCCTTTATGCTGCGCAAAGCCGTATTGAGGAAATTCAAGGTCCAGCTCAGCCATTTCCGCATCGCGCGCGACTTTAGCCAGAATAGACGCTGCGCTGATTTCTGCCACCCGGCTGTCGCCTTTGACCACCGCCTGTGAAGGCACAGGCAGCGGCGGGCAGCGGTTGCCATCGATCAGCACAAACTCCGGCACAACCGGCAGAGCAGCAACGGCGCGCTGCATCGCCAGCATGGTCGCATGCAGAATATTCAGCTCGTCTATTTCGTGCGGTTCCGCACGGCCGAAACTCCAGGCCAACGCTTTCTCTTTGATTTCATCGAACAGCGCCAGACGACGCTTTTCGCTTAATTTTTTGGAGTCATTCAGACCCACAATTGGCCGTGCCGGGTCAAGGATCACCGCGGCGGTCACGACCGCTCCGACCAGAGGTCCCCGACCGACTTCGTCTACGCCGGCGACCAGGTGAGTATGCGGATACACAAACTCAATCATTTTGCTAACTCCAGTACTGCGTCCGCCGCCTGCTCATCCGCATTACAACGAATTTGTTGATGCAGCGCGCGGAAAGTGTCATGCATGTCATGGCTGGTTTTACCATCGGCCAGCAGCGGCCGCAGCGCATCCGCCAGCAACGCAGGCTGGCACTCATCCTGCAGCAGCTCTTTGACCAGCTCGCGGCCGGCCAGCAGGTTCGGCAACGAAACGTAGTCGGTTTTCACCAGTCGTTTCGCCAGCCAGAAAGTGAACGGCTTCATGCGATAGCCAACCACCATTGGACACTTGGCCAGCATGCACTCCAGCGCCGCGGTTCCGGAAGCCAGCAGGGCCGCATCGCTGGCGATCATGGCATCGCGCGCCTGACCATCCAGCAGATGTACCGTAAGATCCGGCGCCGTTTCCGCTTTAATACGTTCGAACTGCTCCCGCCTTCTGGCATTCACCAGCGGCACCAGGACCTGCAGGTCGGGATAATCTTTGCGCAGAATCTGCGCGGTTTTCAGAAAGTCTGCGCTGAGCATTTCGACCTCAGCGCCGCGACTGCCCGGCAGCAGCGCCAGGCAGTGCACATCCCGGGCAATGCCCAGGCGATCCCGCGCGGCGCCTTTATCCGGATCCAACGGCATGGCATCCGCCATGGTATGGCCGATAAAGCGGCAGGGAACGTTAAATTTGTCGTAAAACGCTTTTTCGAAAGGCAGAAATGCCAGTACCAGATCGGTGGATCTGCCAATTTTGAAAACGCGTTTTTGCCGCCATGCCCAAACTGACGGGCTGACGTAATGGATCGTTTTGATACCCTGCTTCTTCAGATTACCTTCGAGGGTGATATTGAAGTCAGGCGCATCAATCCCGACGAATACGTCTGGTTTAAGCTCGGTAAATCGCCGGGTGAGATCGGCGCGGATATGCAGCAGGCGACGCAGGCGACCGAGCACTTCGACAATGCCCATCACCGCCAGCTCTTCCATCTCATACCAGGCCTCACAGCCTTCGGCCTGCATCAATGGCCCCGCCACGCCGACAAAGCGGGCATCGGGAATACGTGCTTTAAGGGCGCGGATGAGACCTGCACCAAGAATATCGCCGGAGGTTTCTCCGGCGACCAGGGCAATCGTCAGGGGACGCTGTGCAGACATTAACGAATCAGACCGCGCGTGGAGCGGGCGAAGAAATCGACAAATGGCTGAACTTCAGGATACTGAGTCGCCAGCTCGGCGATTTCCGGCTTCGCTTCATCCAGCGTTTTCCCGCTGCGGTACAGCAGTTTGTACGCATTGCGAATCGCGGTGATGGCTTCGCGGCTAAAGCCACGGCGCTTCAGCCCTTCAATATTGACGCCATACGGCGTTGCGTGGTTGCCCTGGGCAATCACGAACGGCGGGACATCCTGCGCGACGCCGGAGCAGCCGCCGACCATGACGTGTGCGCCGATAATGCAGAACTGATGGACTGCCGTCATGCCGCCGATGATAACGAAATCATCCAGCGAGACATGGCCGGCGAGCGTGGCATTGTTGGCCAGAATACAGCGGTTTCCGACCGTACAATCGTGCGCGACGTGAGCGTTGATCATCAGCAGGTTATCGCTGCCCACCTTCGTTAATCCACCACCCTGTACTGTGCCACGATGGATGGTGACGCTTTCGCGGATGCGGTTGCGGTCGCCAATTTCCACACGCGTCGGTTCACCAGCGTATTTCAGGTCCTGGTTAACTTCACCGATGGAAGCGAACTGATAGATCTCGTTATCACGACCAATTCTGGTATGGCCGTTAACAACAACATGAGACTTCAGTACGGTACCTTCGCCAATTTCGACGTTAGCACCAACAATACAAAACGGGCCAATGTGAGCGTTAGCACCGATAACGGCGCCTTCTTCCACGATGGCAGTCGGATGAACAAAGGCGGTTTTATCAATCACGTATCAGGCCTCCCGGCTACGCGCACACATCATCGTTGCTTCGCACACCACTTTACCATCAACCAGCGCGACGCCTTTAAAACGAGTCAGGCCGCGACGGGTTTTCTCGAAAGTGACTTCCATAATCATCTGATCGCCTGGTACTACCGGACGTTTGAAACGCGCTTCATCAATCCCGGCGAAGTAATAGAGTTCACCCGGTTCGAGCTTACCTACGCTTTTGAATGCCAGAATGCCGGTGGCCTGAGCCATCGCTTCCAGAATCAGCACGCCCGGTAAAATCGGTTTACCAGGGAAGTGCCCCTGGAAAAACGGCTCGTTAACAGAAACATTTTTTACTGCGCGCAGAAAACGACCTTCTTCAAAATCCAGCACACGGTCTACCAGCAGGAACGGGTAGCGGTGAGGGAGAAGTTCCAGAATCTCTTCAATGTGCAGAGTATGAGTTTCAGTAGTCAAAATACTCTTCCTGTCTAAATATACTAAAAGGCAATAATAACACGGCCTGCGGCAATCTTATGAATGCAACAGGCCGAAAATTTTTACACTTCATCTCTCAGGCAGCGTCTTTGTCAGCGGTGGTTGCCGCCCCGATACTGCTTTGCATGATTTTGTGTGTCAACTGATGCGCTAATCTTGCTGATTAACCTTACGCTCAATCGATTTGAGGCGTTTGTTTATCTCATCAATATTCATCACCAGCGCCGCGGTTTTACGCCACACCTTATTCGGTTGCAGCGGAATCCCTGAAGAATAGACGCCAGGCTCGGTGATAGGACGCATGACCATCCCCATACCGGTGACGGTGACTTTGTCGCAGATTTCCATATGTCCGTTGATTACGCTGGCTCCGCCAATCATGCAGTAACGGCCAATTTTCAGGCTGCCTGCCATGATAACGCCACCTGCAACGGCAGTATTGTCACCAATCACAACGTTATGCGCAATCTGACACTGGTTATCAATGATAACGCCATTGCCGATCACGGTATCATCCAGCGCACCACGGTCAATGGTCGTACAGGCGCCGATCTCCACGCGATCGCCAATGATGACGCGACCGAGCTGCGGGATCTTCACCCAGTTGCCGCGGTCGTTGGCATAGCCGAAACCATCGGCACCGATAACGGTGCTGGACTGAATCAGGCAATTCTCACCGATCTCAATCTCGTGGTAAACGGTCACGTTGGCCCACAAACGGGAGCCAGCACCAATTTTAGTCTTTTTCCCAACGAAGCACCCGGCGCCAATCACCACATTGTCACCCAGCACAACATCAGATTCGATCACGGCGTTAGGGCCAATCGAGACGTTTTTACCCAGCGTCGCCGTGGCATCAATCACCGCACTCGGGGCGATATCCTGCGCCGGCTGCGGCGTGGTATCCAGAATTTGAGCCATTCGCGCATAGGTCAGGTAGGGATTACGCACTACCAGCGCGGCGCTTTGGGCAAAAGGTAAATCATCCTGCGTCATGACAACGGCAGAAGCCTGGCAAGCGGCCAGGTGCTCACGGTACTTAGGGTTGACCATGAACGTAATATGACCTGCTTTTGCAGTCTGCATGGACGCAACGCCGGTGATGACGATATCGCCATCACCGTGTAATTCTGCATCCAACTGCTGTGCTAGATCAGCCAGTCGAATAGAAGGCATTACTTATTTAACCTGTTTCAGCACATCAGCGGTGATGTCTTTTACATCGCTGCTGTTGTATGCAACGGCATTAGAATCAACAACCAGGTCGATGCTCTGGCTGCTCGCTACGCTTTTCACAGCAGTCTGGATACGGTTAACCAGTTTGCCGCGCTCTTCGTTGGAGCGACGTGCACGATCCTGCTCAAAAGACTGCGCCTTCTGAGAGAAGGTCTGGCGCTGAGCCATGACGTCTTTTTCCAGCTTGGTACGGTCAGCACCCGGTTTCATGGACTGCAGACGCTGCATTTTGGACTGCAGATCGCCTTCCATACGCTGCAGCTCGCTCGCGCGGCCTTTGAACTCGTTTTCCAGCGTGTTAGAAACGCCTGTTTTCTGGGCAACCTGTTGGAACAGGCTGTTCATGTTAACCATTGCAATTTTATCTGCCGCCTGAGCGGAAGTTACCATTGCTAAACCCAGACCTGCAGCTAATAACCACTTTTTCACAATTAACTCCTTACCATCCCATGAGTACCCAGGGGTACCGTTATTTGCGTGGCCAGGCGATAACCGTGATTATCGCCTAAAGTCAGCGCTATACTGCACTTACATTCCATTGCTGCCCGCAATTACCAGGTTTTACCAATGTTAAACTGGAACTGCTCGGCCTTGTCTCCTTCGTACTTTTTAAACGGTTGGGCGTAGGAGAATACCAACGGCCCCAACGGCGACATCCACTGTACCGCAATACCAGCGGACATACGGATGTTGCTCGGATCACCGTAATCCGGATAACCCGCGTAAGCGCTCGAATCCCAGTGAGTATCCCACACGGTACCCATATCCCAGAAGAAGGAGGTACGGACCGAGTTAGCATATTTGTCGCTGATAAACGGCGTCGGAGTAATCAGCTCCAGGCTGGCCACGGCCATGGCGTTACCGCCCACTGCATCATCCGATTTACACGGTGCAGATTCAGTGCTCTTACAGTTACTGTCATAGTTATCATCGCCATCGTGGCGATTGCTGGCCGGGAAATAAACCGCTTTCGGACCAATGGTGTTCGACTGGAACCCGCGCACGGTGCTTGAACCACCGGCATAGAAGTTCTCGTAGAACGGCATCTCTTTGCTGCCAATACCGTCGCCATAGCCGAAGCGAGTACGTCCCAGAACCACCCATTTGTGATCGTTATCGATCGGCACGTAGGTCGCGGTATCCAGCGTAGCTTTGTAGTATTCGTTATCAGAACCTGGAATGGTCACTTTACCATTCAGGTTGACACGCGAACCTTCCGTCGGGAAGAAGCCGCGGTCGAGCTTGTTATAGGTCCAACCGTAGTTGAAGGTGAAGTCGTTGGCGCTGAATGAGTTTTTATCATCGGTATTTTCCGGATATTGACCCATTGAGTTCAGATAACGCCACATCGACACCTGCGGCTGCATATTGGACAGGGAGTTATGGACATACCCTAAGCCCGCGCGCAGCGTATTGTATTCGTTAACCGGGAAGCCCAGCGTAACGTCCGTACCATAGCTTTTGTTGGTATAGTCAGACAGATCCGCATCGTTCGCGTCGAAGTCGTTATAGAAAATACGACCACCGAGACTCACGCCATCAACGGTGAAATACGGGTTAGTGACCGACAGTTCAGTATAGGTCTGGTAATCGTTTTTGGTGCCGTTAATTCCGACGGAATAGCCGGTACCCAACCAGTTGTCCTGCTGAACACCGGCCTGGAAGCTGACGCCACTTTCCGTACCGTAGCCGATACCAAAGTTGAAGCTACCGGTGTTACGTTCTTTGACTTTATAGACTACGTCGACCTGATCCGGGCTGCCCGGTACGCGCTGCGTATCGGTATCGACCGTTTCAAAATAGCCTAAGCGGTTGAGACGATCTTTACCCTGGTCGACCAGATCGCTGCCCAGCCATGCCCCTTCCATCTGACGCATTTCGCGACGCAGAACGGAGTCTTTGGAGGTGTCGTTGCCCTCGAAGCGAATTTTACGTACGTAGTAACGGTTGCCCGCATCGACGTTGACGTGCAGCTTCACGGTCTTATCGCTATCGTTAATTTCCGGCTGAGACTGGACGCGCGGATAAGCGTAGCCATAGCGACCGAGGAGTTTCTTAATATCATTCTCCATTTTGGTCACTTTGGCGCCGTTATACAGCTCGCCCGGCTCGACTTTGGTCAACGCTTCGATTTCTGCCGAATGTCCCGCCAGATCGCCCGTCACCTGAACACCAGAAAGCTTGTACTGCTCGCCTTCAGTGATATTCACGGTGATATAGATGCCTTTTTTATCCGGCGTCAGGCTCACCTGAGTGGAGTCGATGTTGAAACGTGCGTAACCGCGATCCAGGTAGTAACTGCGCAGGGTTTCGAGATCCCCGGCCAGCTTCTGCTTCTGGTATTTGCGATCGCCGACCACGTTCCACCACGGCACTTCATCGCGCAGCTGGAATGTTGAGATCAGTTCATCGGTACTGAACGCATGGTTACCGACAATATTAATCTGCTGGATTTTCGCCGAGACGCCCTCCTGGAATACCAGTTTCAGGTCGACGCGGTTACGCGGCAGCGGCGTAACGACAGCTTTTACGCTGGCGCTGTACTTACCGACGCTGTAGTAGAAATCTTCCAGCCCTTTCTCGATATCAGCGAGGGTCGTGCGGTCAAGGGACTCCCCAACGCGAACGCCGGATGCCTCAAGGTTTTGCTTGAGCATGTCATCCTTCACCGACTTATTACCGGAGAAAGTGATGCTGGCAATCGTTGGGCGCTCTTTCACCTGCACCAACAGGGTATCACCATCGCGCAGGACGCGGACGTCCTCAAAGTTGCCAGTGGCAAACAAAGCACGAATGGTGTTACTGATATCATCATCGGTCACCGTATCGCCAGGACGCACGGGCATACTGAGGAGGGCCGCACCAACAGCGACACGCTGCAAGCCTTCGAAATGAATGTCCTTCACCACGAACCCTTCAGCACCGTATACGGTTGCGCTGCTAAACAGCAGCGACGCTATGAGCAACTTTTTCATCGCCATCGTTATTATGCGTTCTTCCTAACAAACTCTCTTACAACCGAGAGAAATCATTGAAAAGTGCAAGCCCCATTAACAACACCAGCAGTATTGAGCCAATGCGATAACTAAAGTCTTGAACTCGCTCGGATACCGGCCCGCCCTTCAGCTTTTCAATCGCCAAAAATAGCAGGTGCCCCCCGTCCAGGACGGGAAGCGGGAACAGATTGATTATTCCGAGGTTCACGCTAATCAGCGCAAGGAACATCAGATAGTAAATCAATCCAAACTCCGCTGACATTCCAGCCCCCTGGGCGATAGAAATCGGCCCGCTGAGGTTGTTCAGTTTGACATCACCGGTTATCAATTTACCCAGCATCCTGACGGTTAATGACATCAGTTGCCAGGTTTTATCCGTGGCTTCAGCAATGGCGGCAAACGGCCCGTACTGACGCACTGTTTTATATTCATCAGGCAGCGGGATGACCTTAGGTACGACCCCTGCAAACCCTTCGGCTTTACCTTTTGCGGATCGGCTATCTGGCGTCAGCGTAACAGACAAGGGACTCCCCTGTCGCTCGATGTCCAGAATCAGCGCCTTACCCGGATTATCACGCACCAGATTTACAAACGTCATCCACTGCGTTAACGGTTGACCATCGACTTTAACGATCCTGTCGCCCGCTTGCAAACCGGCCTTCTGCGCCGCCGAACCAGATTGTACTTCAGCCAGCACCGTATCAATCTGCGCGCTGCGAGGCTGAATACCCAGCGATGTCACCGGATCTTGTTTATCCGGCTCAAACGCCCAGTGCCGCAGATCGAGGATTTTATCCTGGCGCTGACTGCTCCCGAAAGGGGCGACCGTAACTATTGTTTGCTCGTCGCCTATCTTCGAGACCAGCGCCATACGCACTGCATCCCAATCAGGCGTTTCGATGCCATCTATCGCTTTAAGTTCCGTTCCTTTTGCAATTTGTGCGTGTGCGGCAATCGAGTCGGGTACTATTTCACCAACAACCGGACGGACACCAGGGACACCGATGATAAACACCAGCCAGTAGGCAAAGATGGCAAAAATGAAGTTCGCGACAGGACCAGCGGCAATGATGGCCGCACGCTGGCCAACGGTTTTGTTATTGAAAGCGTAGTGGCGCATCTCAGGCGCCACTGGCTCGACGCGTTCGTCGAGCATTTTGACATAGCCGCCGAGTGGAATAAGAGCGATGACGAATTCCGTTCCCTGCTTGTCAAAACGTCGCCATAACGCTTTACCAAAGCCGATGGAAAAGCGTTCAACGCGAACGCCGCAGCGACGAGCCACCCAGAAATGGCCAAACTCATGCACGGTGATCAATACGCCCAGCGCAATGATAAAGGCAGCCAAATTCCAGAGAACGCTTAGCATAAAACCTTCCGTCAAATCGTCCTGAAGACCAACAATAGCAGACAAGCAAACACCGGTACCGCCGCCGTCAGGCTATCGATACGATCCAGTATTCCACCGTGTCCGGGAATCAGATGACCGCTATCCTTAATGCCGGCCTCTCGCTTAAACATACTCTCTGTCAGATCGCCCAGCACCGATGCCAGTGCCGCAACAACGGAACACACCAGTAATACCGTTGGGGTAACATCCAGATTCGCCCACTGACCGTAGGCCCAGGAGATGATCGCTGCCGTCACCAGGCCGCCGAAGAACCCCTGCCAGGTTTTACCCGGAGACACTTTCGGTGCCAGCTTATGCTTGCCGAACATCTTGCCAAACATATAGGCGCCAGAATCCGCGCCCCAGACCAGAATCATCACGTACAGCAGCCACAGCGCGCCGCTGTAATGGTTATCCGCATAATGCCAGGCGCGCAGCGCCAGCATGCCCCAGAAGAACGGGACGATGGTCAGAATACCAAAGATCAGACGCAGCGCTTTCGAGTTGCGCCAGAAAGCAGCGGAGGCCGGGTAAGAAAGCACCAGCAGCAGCGCCACAATCCACCAGCCAAACGACGCCCAGAGCGATCCCTCAACCAACGGTTGATGAACGTCGTAGTGATATTCCGGCATCAGGAAAAGCATCAACGCCAGTAGCAGGCCACACAGCAGCGCCAGCCAGATGCGTTGTGAAGTTGAAGTGAAACCGCTAAATTGCCCCCACTCCCACGCAGCGAGCATACACACCACGAGCGTGACGATGGCAAAACCCGCAGGCGGCAACAGAAAAAGCGCCGCAATCACCACGGGGATTAAAACGAAAGCCGATATCAGGCGATACTTCAGCAAAAGTGACCCCCATCAGGCATGATTGCCACCCGGCTCAGTGCCGCCGAAACGACGCTCTCGATTAACAAAGGCATGGAGTGCACCTTCAAAGTCCTGTTCAGCAAAATCGGGCCAAAGAACATCGGTAAAGTAAAGTTCGGCATACGCAATTTGCCAAATCAAAAAATTACTGATGCGATGCTCTCCCCCGGTCCTAATAACTAAATCTACAGGTGCCAGTTCATGCATACAGACCTGCTGACTCAGCATGTCTTCCGTGATCTGTTCGGGCCGAAGTAACCCGTTCTGAACCTGTTCGGCCAGATTGCGGACACCCTGAATAATATCCCAGCGCCCACCGTAGTTCGCCGCAATATTCAGCGTTAAGCCCGTGTTGTTCTCCGTCAGCGCTTCCGCTTTGCGGATACGCTCCTGCAGGCGAGCATTAAAACGCGTCGTCTCGCCGATGATCCGCAGACGAACGTTATGCCGATGCAAGCTTTTCACTTCGCTATCCAGCGCCCAAACGAACAGCTCCATCAGAGCACTGACTTCCTGCTCGGGGCGGTTCCAGTTCTCGCTGCTGAATGCATATAGCGTCAACGCTTCAATACCATTGTTCGCCGCGAAGGAGACCGCGCGACGAACCGACTTCGCCCCGGCTTTATGGCCGAATGCGCGAATTTTTCCTTGCTGTTTCGCCCAACGACCGTTGCCGTCCATGATAATGGCGACATGACGACAGCCATGCGCAGGCGATATTTCGCTGACAGTGTGATTAGCAGACAACATAACGCGTTTTAAGTCCATAATAAGGATTAGCCAAGCCACTAAACGCGAGCAACCGGTCAGCGCTGTATACGCATTTTTATCCAGTGCCGAAGCTACAGCTAATCGCAGAGAACAACCCAAAGCTTTACGCAAAAAAGCCGTGTTTTTCCACGGCCACCACAATCTTTTACAACAAAATGCAACGATTGGGTGGCGCAGACTATATCACCGAAGCCCAGCGCCCACAAATATCACAACGTGTCGTGAGGTTCAGCCCCGCGTTGTCAGATGTTTTATCTGCTTCTGCGCAACGACCCTGGCCTGAGCATCAATAACCAGCACTTCATCAATGCTTTGCGGCTCATCAAGCGCCAGCTGATCCAGTACCGCCAGGTTGACTCCCGCAATATCGGTAAAGCGAATCTCTTCAGCCAGGAAGGCCGCCACGGAGATTTCGTTGGCCGCATTCAGTGCCGTTGTCGCCGCCTGACCTTGATCAAATGCGTCCATCGCCAGCTTGAGACACGGATAGCGCCCGTAGTCCGGCGCGGAAAAGCTCAGCTGACTCAGCTGGCAGAAGTCTAACGCCGGCACGCCAGAATTCAGGCGGTCTGGCCAGCCCATCGTATGGGCGATAGGCGTACGCATATCCGGTTCGCCGAGCTGCGCAATGACGCTGCCGTCAAGATAACGCACCATCGAGTGAATGACGGACTGCGGATGGATCAGCACTTCCATCTGCCGGGCTGAAGCGTTGAACAACCAGCGGGCTTCGATATATTCCAGCCCTTTGTTCATCATCGTGGCGGAATCGACAGAGATTTTGCGTCCCATTGACCAGTTGGGGTGACGGCAGGCCTGATCCGGCGTCATCGCCGCCAGTTCCGCTATCGCCGTTTCCCGGAAAGGACCACCGGAACCGGTCAGCAGAATCGACGATACGCCGTTCTGCGTTAAGTCAGCGTATCCAAGATTATGCTGTACGGTTACAGGCATACTCTGAAAAATCGCGTTATGTTCGCTGTCCACGGGCAGCAGGTGCGCACCATACTGCTGTACGGCATCCATAAACAGACGTCCGCAGGTGACCAGCGACTCTTTATTCGCCAGCAGCACCGTTTTGCCGGCACGGATGGCGGCCAGCGTTGGCACCAGCCCCGCAGCACCCACAATCGCCGCCATGACCTGGTCAACGTCGTCCAGCGCAGCCACTTCAGCGGCAGCCTGCTGGCCGCTCAATACGTCAGTGCGGCTACCGTTTTCACGCAGGCGGATGCGCAGCGCGTCGGCGCTTTGTACATCGTCCATCACCGCGTAGCGGGGAGAAAATTCCAGACATTGTTCAACCATGCGGTCGACATTTTTCCCTGCGACCAGCGCGGCGATGGAAAAGCGATCGGGGTTATGGCGCACCACATCCAGCGTGCTGCAGCCAATTGAACCGGTCGAACCGAGAACGGTTAATTGCTTCATGAGATGTCCAGAAGAATTGAGACAGGATAAAAAGAAAAACGCCGTCAGAAAGCCCTTACGCCACAATGACCCGGGAGCAGATCGGCGGTCTATCACCTTCAGCAAGCGTGCCAAAGGCTACAGGGCCGACCGTTTTAACACAATCCCAGGAATTGAGCGTTCGGTCTTCTGTACGGCGTTTCAGACTTAACGCCCGCAGCTCATCAATCAAAGTGGGCGGCGAGCGTATCGGCAGAGAATCAGAACTGCATCAGTTCCGCTTCTTTATCGGCCAGCGCCGCATCCACTTTCTTAATGGCGGCGTCAGTCATTTTCTGCACGTCGTCCTGAGAACGGCGATCGTCATCTTCGCTGATCTCTTTGTCTTTCAGCAGCGCTTTAACTTTGTCGTTAGCATCACGACGCACGTTACGGACAGACACGCGAGCCTGTTCGGCTTCGGCACGCACGATCTTAGTCAGATCTTTACGACGTTCTTCGGTCAGCGGCGGCAGCGGAACGCGGATGTCGGTACCCGCAGAGCTCGGGTTCAGACCGAGATCGGAAGCCATGATCGCTTTCTCAACGGCCGGGCTCATCGAGCGATCGAATACGTTGATTTTCAGTGTACGGGAGTCTTCTACCGTGACGCTTGCCAGCTGACGCAGAGGCGTCGGCGTGCCGTAATATTCCACGACAATGCCATCCAGCAGGCTGGGAGAAGCACGACCCGTGCGTATTTTGCTGATTTGGGTTTTGAACGCTTCGACGCATTTTTCCATGCGTACTTCAGCATCTTTTCTGATATCGCTAATCACGTTACGAATCCTTGAAAACTTGTCTCAGACAGACCAGACGGTCGCTCACCGTAAAAGTGAGCTAAGTATAGTCAGGTTTAATGCAAATCACCGGGCAATAAGCCCGCGAAAGTAAGGCGGAATATTACCCGGATTTGGCGCTGACGGGAATTATTCCGTAATCAATGTGCCTTCTTTTTCGCCCATCACCACGCGACGCAGTGCGCCGGGTTTGTTCATGTTGAAGACGCGAATCGGCAATTTATGGTCACGCGCCAGGGTAAAGGCGGCCAAATCCATGACTTTCAGTTCTTTATCGAGCACTTCGCTGTAGGTCAGCTGATCGTACATGGTGGCAGACGGGTCTTTGGCCGGGTCAGCGGTAAACACACCGTCGACTTTGGTGGCTTTCAGCACAACATCGGCTTCGATTTCAATACCGCGCAGACAGGCAGCGGAATCGGTGGTGAAGAACGGGTTACCGGTCCCTGCTGAAAGAATCACTACGCGATTGTTACGCAGCAGGCTGATGGCTTCCGCCCAGCTGTAGTTATCACACACGCCATTCAGCGGAATCGCTGACATCAGGCGAGCGTTCACATAGGCGCGATGAAGTGAGTCACGCATCGCAAGGCCGTTCATCACCGTTGCCAGCATGCCCATGTGGTCGCCCACAACGCGGTTCATCCCCGCTTTCGCCAGCCCAGCACCACGGAACAGGTTACCGCCACCAATCACTACGCCAACCTGAATACCCAGTTCAACCAGTTCTTTGATTTCCTGAGCCATACGGTCAAGTATGCTTGCATCAATACCGAAGCCTTCCGAACCCTGCAGAGCTTCGCCACTTAACTTAAGCAGAATACGTTTGTAGACGGGTTTTGCATTGGTAGCCATGTTTCTTTCCTGAGACTGTCAACGAGTGAGATGAGTTAATTCTGGCGACATTGTATGCCGCTTTTCAGCACCGCCACTATAAGCGATGAGCTGAATTTACAAAACGGGCACAAAAAGAAGCCGCCCTCAGGCGGCTCCTTTTGAAAATTAAGACTGCTTGGACATCGCAGCAACTTCTGCTGCAAAGTCAGTCTCAACTTTCTCGATGCCTTCGCCCACTTCAAAGCGGATGAAGCCAGTAACGTCGGCATTGTGCTCTTTCAGCAGCTGAGCAACAGATTTGCTCGGGTCCATAACGAAAGGCTGGCCGGTCAGAGAAACTTCGCCGGTGAATTTCTTCATGCGGCCTTCAACCATTTTCTCTGCGATTTCTTTCGGCTTACCAGACTGCATCGCGATGTCCAGCTGAACCTGGTACTCTTTCTCAACCACTTCAGCAGAAACGTCTTCCGGCTTAACGAATTCCGGCTTGCTTGCTGCGATGTGCATTGCCAGCTGTTTAACCAGCTCCTGGTCAGCGCCTTTAGCCGCAACCAGAACACCGATACGTGCGCCGTGCTGGTATGAACCCAGAACGTCGCCTTCCAGGGAAGCCACGCGACGGATGTTGATGTTCTCACCGATTTTAGCAACCAGCGCAACACGCTCTTCTTCGAACTGTGCTTTCAGAACTTCAACGTCGGTGATTTTGCCAGCGACCGCAGCGTCCAGTACTTTATTAGCAAATGCCTGGAAACCACCATCTTTAGCAACGAAGTCAGTCTGGCAGTTAACTTCCAGAATGATGCCGTAGGTACCGTCGATCTTAGTGATGATCACGCCGTCAGCAGCAACGTTACCTGCTTTTTTCGCCGCTTTGATTGCGCCGGATTTACGCATGTTTTCGATTGCCAGCTCAATGTCGCCGTTCGCTTCGGTCAGCGCTTTTTTGCAATCCATCATGCCTGCGCCAGTACGCTCACGCAGCTCTTTTACCAGGGATGCGGTAATTTCAGCCATTCTTAAATCCTCGGGAGATGTGAACTGCCCGGCCGGGGGCCAAACAGTATAAATTGAAAAAAGGGGCCGAAAATGGGCCCCTATTCATACACGGTACTAATAAGGGGTGAAACCTTATTATTCAGCTTCTACGAAGCTTTCTTCCGCCTGAGAAGCCAGATCCTGAGAACGACCTTCACGCACGGTTGCAGCTACAGCGCCCAGGTACAGGCTAACAGCGCGGATTGCGTCGTCGTTACCCGGGATAACGAAGTCTACGCCGTCCGGATCGGAGTTAGTATCAACGATAGCAAATACCGGGATACCCAGGTTGTTTGCTTCTTTGATAGCGATGTGCTCGTGGTCAGCGTCGATAACAAACAGTGCGTCCGGCAGGCCGCCCATGTCTTTGATACCGCCCAGGCTGTTTTCCAGCTTGTCCAGCTCACGAGTGCGCATCAGCGCTTCTTTCTTGGTCAGCTTCTCGAAAGTACCGTCCTGGGACTGAGTTTCCAGGTCTTTCAGACGTTTGATGGACTGACGAACGGTTTTCCAGTTAGTCAGCATGCCGCCCAACCAGCGATGGTTCACGAAGAACTGGTCGCAGCTGTTAGCAGCTTCTTTTACCGCTTCGCTTGCAGCGCGTTTAGTACCAACGAAAAGGATTTTACCTTTACGAGCAGAGATCTTGTTCAGTTCAGCCAGAGCTTCGTTGAACATCGGTACAGTTTTCTCAAGGTTGATGATGTGAACTTTGTTACGCGCGCCGAAGATGAAAGGCTTCATTTTCGGGTTCCAGTAACGGGTCTGGTGACCAAAGTGAACACCAGCCTTGAGCATGTCGCGCATGGAAACAGTTGCCATGTTTAAAACCTCTATAGATAAAGTTGGGGTTATGCCTCCACGTATCCCATATTACCGACCCTAAAGGGCACCCCGGAATATGTGTCGATACGTGTGTGTTATTTACACAAAGTGAGATTTGTCGCTTCAGTCCATCCTGTGTAGTACGAAATGGAACGGAAGTCCGGCGCGCTTTATACCACAAAACCCGATCGGAAACCAACTGTTGTTGACGCTGAGTGCTGTTAATGATTCTCAATTTGGCACCAGGACACCCGGACTGTTAACATTGGCAGGAATAACTCTATTATTGTCGAAAAAACCGACACAGCTGGACACAATCCATGGCTATATCTATCAAGACATCTGAAGACATCGAAAAAATGCGCGTCGCCGGCCGCCTGGCCGCTGAAGTGCTGGAAATGATCGAACCCTACGTTAAACCGGGCGTCAGTACCGGCGAACTGGACCGCATCTGTAACGATTATATTGTTAACGAACAGAAAGCGATCTCCGCCTGCCTCGGCTACCACGGTTACCCGAAATCCGTGTGCATCTCTATTAACGAAGTCGTCTGTCACGGGATTCCGGACGACGAAAAACTGTTGAAAGACGGCGACATCGTCAACATTGATGTCACGGTAATTAAGGATGATTTCCACGGCGACACCTCCAGGATGTTCATCGTCGGCAAACCGACGATTCTCGGCGAGCGTCTGTGCCGCATCACCCAGGAGAGCCTTTATCTGGCCCTGAAGATGGTTAAGCCGGGAATCAACCTGCGCGCGATCGGCGCAGCTATCCAGAAATTCGTCGAAGCGGAAGGTTTCTCGGTGGTGCGTGAATATTGCGGTCACGGTATCGGTCGCGGTTTCCATGAAGAACCGCAGGTGCTGCACTACGACTCTCCTGAAACCAATGTGGTGCTCAAGCCGGGCATGACCTTTACCATCGAACCGATGGTCAATGCCGGTAAGAAAGAGATCCGCAGCATGAAAGACGGCTGGACGGTGAAAACCAAAGACCGAAGCTTGTCTGCGCAGTACGAGCATACTATTGTGGTGACAGAGAACGGCTGTGAGATTCTGACGTTACGTAAGGATGACACCATCCCGGCGATAATCTCGCACGACGCATAACGAAAAGCCGGCGCCCGCCGGCTTTTTTTATGACGGGCGTCCTGCCCGTCACCCGATGGGCCGTCGCGGGCGACGTTAAAAATCGCTCCCGGCGATTTTTTATGGGCGATAGTTATTTTCTTATGGTGACGCGATGAGCAACTCTTTACCTGACACTGTCTCCCCTACCCTCTCCGGTCAGCCAGAGAATCCGGGTAGCTGGCCGCAAGGTGATTTGACCTGTGCCACCATCAAGGCACACCTCGATATTTTCCAGCGCTGGCTGGGTGAAGCGTTTGATAGCGGTATCGCCGCCGGGCAGCTAATCGAAGCGCGCACCGAATTTATCGACCAGTTGCTCCAGCGCCTGTGGATTGATTTTGGTTTTGGTCCGGTCAGCGATCTGGCGCTGGTCGCGGTCGGGGGGTATGGCCGCGGCGAGCTGCACCCGCTCTCCGACGTCGACCTGCTGATTCTCAGCCGCAAAAAACTCTCCGATGAGCAGGCGCAGAAGGTGGGCGAACTGCTGACGCTGCTGTGGGATATCAAGCTCGAGGTCGGCCACAGCGTACGCACGCTCGAAGAGTGCCTGCTGGAAGGACTGTCCGATCTTAGCGTCGCGACCAACCTGATTGAATCTCGCCTGCTGATTGGCGATGTGGCCCTGTTTCTTGAACTGCAGAAACATATCTTCAGCGATGGTTTCTGGCCTTCAGAGAAGTTTTTTGCCGCCAAGGTCGAAGAGCAGAACATCCGCCACCAGCGCTACCACGGCACCAGCTATAACCTCGAACCAGATGTGAAAAGCAGCCCAGGCGGCCTGCGAGATATCCACACCCTACAGTGGGTCGCCCGTCGCCACTTCGGCGCCACCTCGCTGGATGAAATGGTTGGCTTCGGCTTTCTCACCGAAGCCGAACGTAACGAGCTTAACGAATGTCTGCACCAGCTGTGGCGGATTCGCTTTGCGCTGCACCTCGAGTTAAACCGCTACGATAACCGCCTGCTATTCGACCGCCAGCTCAGCGTCGCCCGCCGACTGCGCTACGAAGGCGAAGGCAATCAGCCTATCGAATACATGATGAAGGATTTTTTCCGCGTCACCCGGCGGGTCAGCGAACTGAATCACATGCTGCTCCAGCTGTTTGATGAAGCAATCCTCGCCCTCACCGAAGATGAAAAGCCGCGGCCCATCGATGATGATTTTCAGCTGCGCGGCACGCTGATTGACCTGCGCGACGATACGCTGTTTATGCGCGAACCGCAGGCGATCCTGCGCATGTTCTATATTATGGTGCGTAACAGCAACATCACCGGCATCTACTCCACGACGCTTCGCCACCTGCGCCACGCGCGGCGCCATCTGACGCAGCCGCTGTGCTATATCCCGGAAGCGCGCACGATTTTCCTCAGCATGTTGCGCCACCAGGGCGCGGTCAGCCGGGGGCTGTTGCCGATGCACCGCCACAGCGTACTGTGGGCCTATATGCCGCAGTGGTCGCATATTGTGGGCCAGATGCAGTTTGACCTGTTTCATGCCTATACGGTCGATGAACATACGATCCGCGTGATGCTGAAGCTGGAAAGCTTCGCCAAAGAAGAGACCCGCAGTCGCCACCCGCTGTGCGTAGAACTGTGGCCTCGCCTGACGCACCCGGAGCTGATTCTGATTGCCGCCCTGTTCCATGATATTGCTAAAGGTCGCGGCGGCGATCATTCTGTCCTCGGTGCCCAGGATGTGCTGAAATTCGCCGAGCTGCACGGGCTTAACTCGCGGGAAACCCAGCTGGTGGCCTGGCTGGTGCGCCATCATCTGTTGATGTCGGTCACCGCTCAGCGCCGTGATATTCAGGATCCGGAGGTCATCAAGCAGTTTGCCGAAGAGGTGCAAACCGAAAACCGCCTGCGCTACCTGGTGTGCCTGACCGTCGCCGATATCTGTGCGACCAACGAAACCTTGTGGAACAGCTGGAAGCAGAGCCTGCTGCGCGAGCTCTATTTCGCCACCGAAAAACAGCTGCGTCGCGGGATGCAAAGCACGCCAGATATGCGCGAACGGGTACGCCATCATCAGCTGCAGGCGCTGGCGCTCCTGCGGATGGAAAATATTAATGAAGAGGCGCTGCATCAAATCTGGAATCGCTGCCGCGCCAACTACTTCGTGCGCCATACGCCGAACCAGCTCGCCTGGCACGCCCGCAATTTGCTCAAACACGACCTGAGCAAACCGATGATCCTGCTCAGCTCGCAGGCCACGCGCGGCGGGACCGAAATTTTTATCTGGAGCCCGGACCGCCCGTACCTGTTTGCCGCCGTCTGTGGCGAACTGGATCGCCGCAACCTCAGCGTTCACGATGCCCAGATTTTTACCACCCGCGACGGCATGGCGATGGATACCTTTATTGTACTGGAACCGGACGGCAGTCCGCTTTCCGCCGATCGTCATGAGATGATCCGCCACGGCCTGGAACAGACCATCACCCAACGCAGCTGGCAGCCGCCGGCCCCGCGCCGTCAGGCGGCGAAACTTCGCCATTTCTCCGTCGTTACCGAAGTCAATTTCCTGCCAACGCACACCGACAGAAAATCGTTTCTTGAGCTGATTGCGCTCGATCAGCCGGGCCTGCTGGCTCGCGTGGGTCAGGTGTTCGCCGACCTCAATATTTCGCTTCACGGGGCCAGAATTACGACAATTGGTGAGCGAGTAGAAGATTTATTTATAATCGCGACGGCGGACCGGCGTGGGCTTAATAATGCGCTCCAACAAGAAGTACAACAACGGTTGACAGAGGCCCTCAATCCAAACGATAAAGGGTGACGAACTTTTAATGTGTAAAGAGAAAGAGTAAAACAATGCAGCAATTACAGAATGTTATTGAGTCCGCTTTTGAGCGTCGCGCCGACATCACGCCGGCAAATGTGGATACCGTAACCCGCGAAGCGGTTAACCAGGTGATTTCTCTGCTTGATTCCGGCGCGCTGCGTGTCGCTGAAAAAATCGATGGCCAGTGGGTCACCCATCAATGGCTGAAGAAGGCGGTTCTGCTCTCTTTCCGTATTAACGATAACCAGGTTATCGACGGTGCGGAAAGCCGCTACTTCGATAAAGTGCCGATGAAATTCGCTGACTATGATGAAGCGCGTTTCCAGAAAGAAGGCTTCCGCGTGGTTCCGCCGGCGGCGGTTCGTCAGGGCGCATTTATTGCCCGCAACACCGTGCTGATGCCGTCCTACGTCAACATTGGCGCCTACGTTGATGAAGGCTCCATGGTAGATACCTGGGCCACCGTGGGTTCCTGCGCGCAGATCGGTAAAAACGTGCACCTGTCCGGCGGCGTCGGCATCGGTGGCGTGCTGGAGCCGCTGCAGGCTAACCCGACAATCATCGAAGACAACTGCTTCATCGGCGCACGCTCTGAAGTGGTTGAAGGCGTGATCGTTGAAGAAGGTTCCGTGATCTCCATGGGCGTGTACCTGGGTCAAAGCACCAAAATTTACGATCGCGAAACCGGCGAAGTCCATTACGGCCGCGTTCCGGCGGGCTCAGTGGTGGTTTCCGGCAACCTGCCGTCGAAAGATGGCAAGTACAGCCTGTACTGCGCCGTTATCGTGAAGAAAGTGGATGCGAAAACTCGCGGCAAGGTCGGCATTAACGAACTGCTGCGTACCATCGACTAAGCAGAATAAAAAGCGGGAGATATCCCGCTTTTTTTATATTTGAAGCTGGCGAAGATGGATCTTTTCGTTAATTATTCAAAGGTTATGATGATATCAAAGGTACCGTTATGTACGATAATCTGAAAAGTCTTGGCATTACCAATCCTGATGAGATCGATCGCTATAGCCTGCGGCAGGAAGCCAACAACGACATTCTGAAAATCTATTTTCAGAAAGACAAAGGCGAGTTCTTCGCCAAAAGCGTCAAGTTTAAATACCCGCGCCAGCGTAAGACCGTTGTCGCAGATGGCGTAGGCCAGGGGTATAAAGAGGTTCAGGAAATTAGCCCGAATCTGCGCTACGTTATCGATGAGCTGGATCAGATCTGCCAGCGCGATCGCACCGAAGTCGACCTCAAACGTAAGATCCTTGACGATCTGCGTCATCTGGAAAGCGTCGTCACTCATAAGATCAGTGAAATTGAAGCCGATCTGGAAAAACTGACGCGGAATAAATAAGTTGGTTTTCACTCCCTGGCCGGCGATGCTTTCCGGGGAGAGACCCACAGCAACCCGGAGAAGACACTGTGTCGCTATCCGGGCTATCTTCTAACGCTGTTCATCCAGCTGCAGCGCAATATAAAGCAGCAGACGATCGTCAAAACTCCCCAGGTCCAGTCCCGTCAGTTCAGCAATACGATTCAGGCGATACTCCAGCGTATTACGATGAATAAACAGCGCCTTTGACGTCGCCAGCGGCTGCACGTTATGGCGAAACCAGGCTTGTAGAGTACGCCGCAACAGACCGTTATTATCCATCGCCTTCAGCCGGACCAGAGGACGGGCGAGTTCATTGGCCTGCCAGCCGCCGCGCAGGCTATCGAGCAGCACCGGTAACATTAAATCCTGATAAAAATAGCTGCGGCTCTCGGGCATCCGCTGTTTGCCGACCATCATCGTGGTACGCGCGGTGCGCCAGGAACGGGCGATGCTGCCGGGGCCGGTAAAGAAGTTCCCCAGCGCCACGCGAAAGCGCAGCTGGCCGTTTTCTTTCATTCGGGCGATCAGCTGATCGATTCGTTTGCGGTGATCCTCCGCGTCCCAGCGACCAAAGGCATTGAATGCCGGTTTGAGCACCACCATCTCGGTCAGTGAGACAATCGCCACCAGATTGTTGCGATCGGGCGTGGTCAGGGCGGTTTGCAGCTGCTGCAGTTCGGCCATGGCGCTGTCTACCCCGAGCTGACCGCTATCCACTTCAATCATCGCGACCACGCGAGGCTGGTTCAGATCGATGCCCAGCCGCTGCGCCCACTCGGTTAAGGCGGGCGTATTCTCTTCTGCCTGAATCAGGTTCATGACCAGCTCTTCACGCAGGCGGCTATCCTGGGCCAGAAGATGCATTAACCGCGACTGCTCCAGCATCATCTCGGCGGTCATGCACACCAGCTCGCCATATTTGCGCAGCGTTTCTGGTTCGCCGGTGAGGCCAATCACGCCGACGATCTCCCCCTCCAGACGCAAAGGCAGGTTAATCCCCTGACGCACGCCGTGTAGATGACGAGCAACCGCATCATCAATATCCACGACCCGCCCCTGGGAAAGCACCAGCAGCGCCCCTTCGTGCAATTCCCCAATTCGCTCGCGATCGCCGCTGCCGATAATGCGCCCGCGGGCGTCCATTACGTTGATATTGGTATCAATGATGCGCATCGTTCGCGCAACGATATCCTGCGCCATGTTGGTATCAAGATGCCAGCCAGCCATGTAACCCTCCCGTCAACAGGGGGTCAGCATAAAAGAGTTGGCCGAACGTCGCATTGTGCATATGCATAAAGCCAGGCAGAGAAGTATGGAGTTGCGGGTGGAGTCACAGAAAGGAAAGCGCGGCGGATAGCGGGGCAAAAAAAAGCCCCTTCCCGCAACGAGGAGAAGGGGCTGGTTTAGCCGTTAGCGATTACTGCATCAGAAGATAGATAGTGCTATCGCCACGCTGGATGTTCAGCGCCAGCACCGAAGGTTTGGCATCAAAGATTTTGCGCAGATCGGCGATATTTTTCACCGGCTGCTGGTTAGCGCCGACGATGATGTCGCCTTTCTTGAGGCCAATTTGTGCCGCCGGAGTCCCCGCTTTCACATTATTGACCACCACACCTTTGTCCTGACCTTTGTTGCTCATTTCCGCACCTTCAATACCATTGAAGATGGTGCTGGAGTCAACCTGAGTCTGGTTGCTCTGCTGCAGTTCGACGGTCGCATTGACCGCTTTGCCGTCGCGTACCAGTCCCAGCTGGACTTTGCTACCGATAGGCATAGTACCGACTTGCGCACGCAGCGCCGCGAAGCTGCTGATAGGCTTACCGTTCAGCGAGGTAATCACGTCACCGGCTTTGATACCGGCCTTCGCCGCCGCAGAACCCGGCATAACCTGGCTGACGAAGGCACCGCGCTGCGCATCGACCTTCATCGCTTTCGCCAGTTCAGAGTTCAGCTCGGTCCCCATAATACCCAGCTCGCCGCGTTTCACCTGGCCATACTTAACCATCTGCTCGGTCAGGTTTTTGACCATGTTACTCGGGATGGCAAAACCGATACCGATATTGCCGCCGTCCGGCGCCAGGATCGCGGTATTAATCCCGATCAGTTCGCCGTTCAGGTTAACCAGCGCACCGCCGGAGTTACCGCGGTTGATCGCCGCATCGGTCTGGATAAAGTTTTCGTAGTTTTCAACGTTCAGGCCACTACGGCCAAGCGCGGAGACAATACCCGAAGTGACGGTTTCACCCAGACCAAACGGGTTACCGATCGCGACGGTGTAGTCACCGACGCGCAGCGCATCGGAATCTGCCAGCTTAATCGCCGTCAGATTTTTCGGATCCTGAATCTGGATCAGCGCAATATCGGAACGCGGATCTTTGCCAACGACTTTGGCATCAAACTTACGTCCGTCGCTCAGCTGTACTTTAATCGTGGTCGCATTATCCACAACGTGGTTATTGGTCACGACATAGCCTTTAGCCGCATCGATGATCACCCCGGAGCCCAGCGCCATAAATTTCTGCTGCTGACCGCCATCTCCCGGCGCCCCGCCGCCCTGTCCACCGCCCTGACAGAACGGAGAACTCTGGAACGGCGAACCATCCTGGCAGAACGGTGAATTATCACCAAAGAACTGCTGGAAGTTACGCGGCATCCGCGGAGTGTTGACCGTTGTGCTGCCTTCAACATTAATGCTGACAACCGACGGCATCACTTTTTCCAGCATCGGGGCCAGGCTTGGCATTTGCTGTGTACTTGAGGCCGAAGAGGACGTTTCTGCCGCGCTCGCAGAGAGCGGGGATAACGCCAGACCTAAACTCAGAGCCAGTGCACTCATTGCTAACGTGGTTTTTTTCATATGTCTCAATCTCGATTTTAGATAATGCAAATTGCTATGTATGTGACTATCAGAGTCATTTTATCGCGCTAAGTTCCGGAATTAAGCATCTGGAAAAAGTAAAAATTTATTGTTCGTCTTTACAAAACCTGTACTTATTCCACCGCCATCAAGCGTCGATATTCATCCCATGCATACAAATCCGTCATCCCACTGATATAGTCCTGTATCAGACGGCAGCGATAATAATATTCCATCACCGGAAATTCTTCAGCATCGCGCGAAACCTTATTTACTGCTTCAACATAGGCCAGCCGATGACGCGTCGAAAGTTTCTGGAACAAGCGCGAGGCGATAGGTAAGCTCCTCACCCGCTCTTTCTCCACTAATAAGCTAAACTCCGCCAGCGATAATTTTAACAGCGGCTCATAGATATCCAGAAGACCGCTAATCACCCGATAGCCTTGTAATTCCAGCTGTTCAACGTCTGGATGACTAAACACATGTTTTATCGCAACGTTTTTATATAGTTCCAGCAGCTGACTGCAGTCGCTATCGTCCTCAAGCAGCGCATGATTAAAATCACCGGCAAAGATCTTCGGTAAATTATCGATAAACCGGCGTGCCGCATACGGCACCAGTTTATTCAGCGTGTTGACCCGTAAATACATAAAGAACTGATCTTCTGTACTTCGACTCAGAGAATTCGCGCGCGATTTATCCCAGGCATTTTCTACCACTTGCGAAAATAAAGAGCCTTTTTCATGCTGCCCCCACGCCTCGTGAAGCAGCTGATAAAGTTGTTCTACGCTGAAAATTCGTTTTTCTACCGCATCCTCAAGATCGGCCACACAATATGAGATATCGTCCGCCGCCTCCATAATCCAGGTCAAAGGAAAACGATTGTAAGGAGCCAGCTCCAGTTCTTTACGCAACCTCGCAATATAGCCCTCTTCGGCTAAATAATAACCAGGCTTCTTCATTAAATAACTGTGGCTGGAGGGAAGTTCTCCCCGCCACCACGCCGGGCGCGTATATTTTAGAATGCAGCCAACCTGCGCCCAGGTCAGATTCATCCGCATCAGGGTATGCACTAAGCGAATACCCTGCGCGTTGCCTTCAAACCAGCACAGATCCTGACGAACTTTGCTCCGCAGCACATTCAGTTCGTCAGCGCCCTCCTGCAAACGGAGCGCCTCCACCGTACAACGATCCTGCGCTAACGGCGCGCCGGCGGCATCGTCAGGCGCGAGCCGCTGACGGAACCAGTCATTAATCGCCGCCTCGCCAAAATGGCCGAACGGCGGATTGCCGATGTCATGCATCAGGCAGGCCATTTCCACCACGCTCTCAAACGGTCCGGTGAGTTCATCCAGCCCGTAGGCTTCCAGCAGACGCTGCTCTTTCAGGCGACTGAGGATCTCTTTGGCGATATAGCGTCCCACCTGCTGAACTTCAAGGGAGTGGGTTAAACGAGTCCGCACCGCGGCATTACGTTCTAGCGGGAAGACCTGGGTTTTTTGCTGTAAACGGCGGATTGCCGGCGAGTTGATAATGCGCCCGCGATCGCTTTCAAAAATACGCAGGATCTCACGTTCCGTTTCGACCCCCTGCGGCGAGCGGTAGCGCCGACGCCAGTTAATCTTGTTGCGAAAATCAATCTTTGCCATGGCCTCTCCCGCGCAAGCAATAACGTTTCCCTTTGAGTGCATGATAGACTATGCAACTAAACCTGACACATCGCGAGTAAATCTATGAAAATCGGCATTATTGGCGCTATGGAAGAAGAAGTTACCCTTCTGCGCGACAAAATCGAAAACCGTCAGACTCTGACCCATGGCGGGAGCGAAATCTACACCGGCCAGCTGAACGGCACCGATGTCGCCCTGTTAAAATCAGGCATTGGCAAAGTGGCGGCGGCGATGGGCGCGGCCCTGCTGCTGGAGATTTGCAAGCCGGACGTGATTATCAACACCGGCTCCGCAGGCGGACTGGCGTCGACGCTGAAAGTCGGCGACATCGTCATCTCCGACGAGACCCGCTACCACGATGCCGACGTCACCGCCTTTGGTTATGAGTATGGCCAGCTGCCAGGCTGCCCGGCAGGCTTCAAAGCCGACGATAAGCTGATTGCCGCCGCGCAAAGCTGCATCGAAGCGCTGAATCTGCACGCGGTGCGCGGCCTGATCGTCAGCGGTGACGCCTTCATCAACGGCTCGGTCGGGCTGGCGAAAATCCGCCACAACTTCCCGCAGGCCGTAGCGGTTGAAATGGAAGCAACGGCGATTGCCCATGTTTGCCACAACTTCGGCGTGCCGTTCGTGGTGGTACGCGCGATTTCCGACGTGGCGGATCAGCAGTCTCACCTGAGCTTTGATGAGTTCCTCACCGTTGCCGCCAAACAGTCCACGCTGATGGTGGAAAAACTGGTACAGACGCTGGCGCGTGGCTAAGTCGCTAAAACGGGCGCTTGCCGCTCTGCTGCTGCTTACCCCGGCGTGGCTCTTCGCCGCGCCGCGGGTTATCACGCTATCCCCCTCCAATACCGAACTGGCCTTTGCCGCCGGTATTACGCCGGTTGGCGTCAGCAGCCATTCCGATTATCCGCCGCAAGCGGCCGGTATCGAACAGGTTGCCAGCTGGCAAGGGATGAACCTGGAACGCATTGTCGCGTTGCAGCCGGACCTGATTCTGGCATGGCGCGGCGGCAATGCCGAGCGGCAGGTTAATCAACTGAGCGCGCTGGGGATCAAGGTACTCTGGGTCAATACCGCGACGATTGAAGAGATCATTGCGACGCTGCGACAGCTGGCGCAGTGGAGTCCGCAGCCGGAAAAGGCTCGCGCATCCGCACAGCGAATGCAGGACGACTATGATGCCCTCAAAGCCCGCTACGCACATACGCCGAAAAAACGCGTCTTTCTGCAGTTTGGCAGCAATCCCCTTTTTACCAGCAGTCGGGGATCGATTCAGGACCAGGTGCTGACGTTGTGCGGCGGTGACAACATTTTTGCCTCCAGCCCGGTTCCCTGGCCCCAGGTGAGTCGTGAACAGGTCCTGGCAAGGCAGCCTCAGGCCATTGTTATCGCCGGTGATGTCAGCAGACTCCCTGAAGTTGAACGTTACTGGCATAATCAGTTAAAAATTTCCCTGATTGCAGTAGATGGCGACTGGTTTGAACGCGCAAGCCCGCGTATTATCCTCGCCGCAAAACAGCTCTGCGAGGCGCTCGGGCAGGTCAAATAGCGCCGTTTGCGCAGGGTAATAACGACATCCGTTACAGAGAACGCCAGTGTAACCGACATACGTACGGTTGGCGGACGCCGTGCGGGTGCAATTTGGTGAGTAAAAATAGCCTAAGGATCCGGGCGCTTAACGAGAACTGACGATGCTTGTCTATTGGCTGGATATTATTGGCACCGCCGTATTTGCTATCTCGGGCGTATTGCTGGCCGGTAAACTCCGGATGGATCCTTTTGGCGTGCTGGTGCTCGGCGTTGTCACCGCCGTGGGCGGTGGGACCATTCGCGATATGGCGCTCGCCAACGGCCCGGTGTTCTGGGTAAAAGACCCCACTGATCTGGTGGTGGCGATGGTCACCAGCATGCTGACCATTCTGCTGGTGCGCCAGCCACGTCGACTGCCGAAATGGATATTGCCGGTGCTTGATGCCGTTGGTCTGGCGGTATTTGTCGGCATCGGAGTGAATAAAGCGTTTCTGGCCCACAGCGGCCCGCTGGTCGCTATCTGTATGGGTGTCGTCACCGGCGTAGGCGGCGGGATCATTCGCGACGTACTGGCGCGCGAAATTCCGATGATTTTACGCACGGAAATCTATGCCACGGCCTGTATTGTCGGCGGTATCGTGCACGCCACGGCCTATGACACTTTTCATGTTTCGCTGCAGAACTCGGCGATGATGGGCATGGTCGTCACGCTGATGATTCGCCTTGCGGCCATCCGTTGGCATCTGAAGCTGCCGACTTTTGCCCTCGATGATCACGGGCGATAGAACGGGGAAATTGCCCCGGCGGAGAAAAACTACCGGGGCGAGAATCCAGTGCGGGGATCAGACGCTGAATGAAGACCCGCAGCCGCAGGTACTTTTCGCATTCGGGTTGGTCACGATAAAACGCGAGCCTTCCAGGCCTTCAGTGTAGTCGACGGCACCGCCGACCAGATACTGCAGGCTCATCGGATCGACCACCAGGCCGACGCCCTGTTTTTCGATGGTCATATCGCCTTCGTTAACCTGATCGTCAAAGGTGAAGCCGTACTGAAAACCACTGCAACCACCACCGGTGATATACACACGCAGTTTCAGGTTTGGATTGTCTTCATCTGCAATCAGGAATTTTACTTTTTTGGCTGCAGCTTCAGTAAACTCCAGCGGCAACGCTACGTCATCACTCATTTTATGCTCCCATTGATACTTCTGACCGGTTAAAGAATAACCCGACCTTATGAGCCATTATCTAATACCCTGGTAAATCGTTCAAGTATTCTCCCCGGCAACCTGCTGCGCTTTTGCCGCCTGTTCTGCGGCCTGTTTCGCCAGCGTGCGCTCCAGGATCGTGGAATACAAAGGCTTACCGCCAAGGAATTGCGCCAGTAGTGTTGCGCCAAGACAGGTAATAATCATTGGCAGAATGAGCTGATAGTTATCGGTCATCTCCAGCACCAGCACAATCCCGGTCAGCGGAGCGCGGATTGACGCCGCCAGCAGGGCCCCCATTCCGGCAATCGCAAAGGTCCCGGCATCCAGATGATAGGCCGGCAGCATCGGCGTGACGGCCATCCCGAAGGCGGTTCCCAGCAAGGTTCCCAGCGCCAGCATCGGCGCAAAAATGCCGCCGGGCGCCCCGGAGGAGAAACAGAGTAACGTGGTTATCACGCGGGCGATAAAGATAAACAGCAGCAGGCCAACGGAAAAGTTGCCCGCCGCAGCAATCGGAATCAGGTTAAAACCGCCTCCTGCCGCCGCCGGTTGAATCAGCCCGAGAACGCCGCACATCCCGCCAATTAGCCCGCCGATCAGTACCCACTTCTTCGTATTGCCGCCATGAATACGCTGGAACATATCCTGGGTGCGCAGCACCAGGCTATTAAACAGCGGGCCAACGCAGCCAAAAATCATCCCCAGGATCAGGTACAGCCACAGCGTATTCACCGGCGCATCGCTCAGCTTGCCGACCTCAATAATCGCCGATTCGCCATTAAAGATACGGAACACAATGCTCGACATAATCACGCCGGTAAAGACGGCTTTAATCGAAATCAGGTTGTAGCGAAACTGCGGGCGCATCTCTTCGATAATGAATAAAATCCCCGCCAGCGGCGCGTTAAATGCCGCAGAGAGCCCCGCCGCGGCCCCGGTGGCCAGCAACGTGTGGCGCGCTTCGGGGCTGCGCATGCGGAAAATATCCAGCACCATTCGCCCGACGTTGCCGCCCAGCTGTACCGTTGGCCCTTCGCGACCGAGCACCATGCCGGCGCCCAGCGTCCCCATCCCGCCGATAAATTTTACCGGCAGCACTCGCCACCAGCGAACCGGACGCAGCTCTTCCAGCGCCCCTTCGATCTCCGGTATACCGGATCCCCCTGCCTCCGGCGCGAAACGACGCACCAGAAAATAGCCCACCATCGCCAGCAACGCAGATAAAATAAAAGCCAGCGGCCAAATCAGGAACCCGTGATCCGCCACCTGCACCAGGGAACCGATGCGCATGTTCTGCACCCAGCTGACGCTCTTTTCAAAGGCGACCCCCACCAGCCCGGCCAGCGTGCCGACCACCGCGGCCATCAGCAGCACCGCCAGCGGCGTTTTGTCACGTTGAACTAATCGACGTACCACATCGCCACGACGCAAGCGCACGATTTGTTTTGCTTCAAAAGTAGAGGCTTCTGTTTTCATACTCTTATCGTCAATAGTCATACAAATACGAAGGGGACATTTTAGCCTTCTGAACGTCCTACGTCGCGGGAAAAATGCACCTGCTGCGCTTTGTTTCAATTGGGCAAAACTTTCATAACTATCCTGGAATAACTTAGAATAACCAGCAAAACATTTATCACGAACCAGGATCATGGCAATGAGCAAATCTGAAACACTCTATAGCGCCGCACGTGAACTCATCCCCGGCGGCGTGAACTCGCCGGTCCGCGCCTTTAGCGGCGTCGGCGGTACACCGCTGTTTATCGAACGCGCCGACGGCGCCAGGCTGTACGATGTCGACGGTAAAGCGTATATCGATTATGTCGGCTCCTGGGGCCCCATGGTGCTGGGCCATAACCATCCGGCCATTCGCAATGCGGTGATTGAAGCCGCGGAGCGCGGCCTGAGCTTTGGCGCGCCGACGGAAATGGAAGTCAAAATGGCGGAGCTGGTGACCGAACTGGTCCCAACGATGGATATGGTGCGGATGGTGAACTCCGGTACCGAAGCGACGATGAGCGCCATTCGCCTGGCCCGTGGCTTTACCGGCCGTGACAAAATCATCAAATTTGAAGGGTGCTATCACGGCCACGCAGACTGTCTGCTGGTGAAAGCGGGCTCCGGCGCGCTGACCCTGGGCCAGCCGAACTCACCGGGCGTACCGGCTGATTTTGCTAAACATACCCTGACCTGCACCTATAACGATCTGGCCTCCGTTCGCGCCGCGTTTGAGCAATATCCGCAAGAGATTGCCTGCATCATCGTGGAGCCGGTAGCCGGCAACATGAACTGCATCCCGCCGCTACCGGCGTTCCTGCCGGGCCTGCGCGCGCTGTGCGACGAATTTGGCGCGCTGCTGATTATCGATGAAGTGATGACCGGCTTCCGCGTGGCGCTGGCGGGCGCGCAGTCATACTACGACGTGGTTCCGGATCTGACCTGTCTGGGCAAGATCATCGGGGGCGGTATGCCGGTCGGCGCATTTGGCGGTCGTCGCGATGTGATGGATGCCCTGGCCCCGACCGGCCCGGTGTATCAGGCCGGAACCCTGTCTGGTAACCCGATCGCCATGGCGGCCGGTTTTGCCTGCCTGAGCGAAGTCGCCCAGCCGGGGGTCCACGAAACGCTGACCGATTTAACCAATCAGCTCTCTCAAGGGCTGCTGGATGCCGCGCGCGAAGCGGGCATTCCGCTGGTGGTGAATAATGTGGGCGGCATGTTCGGCCTCTTCTTTACCGATGCCGAAACGGTCACCTGCTATCAGGATGTGCTGACGTGCGACGTTGAACGCTTTAAGCGTTTCTTCCATCTGATGCTGGAAGAAGGCGTCTATCTGGCGCCATCGGCGTTTGAGGCCGGCTTTATGTCGATTGCCCACACCCCTGATGATATCAACGATACCATCGCCGCCGCCCGTAAGGCGTTTGCGAAGCTGTAATTCAAGACCGGGCAGCGCAAGCTTGCCCGGCCTGTGTTTTTGTCGCCCCGGTAAGCGAAGCGCCACCGGGGAAAATTATCGGCTCTGTTTCCTCAGCAGATAAATAAAGTACGGCGCGCCGATAAAGGTCGACAGCAGACCTGCGGGGATCTGATACGGGAACATCATCATTCGCCCGCACCAGTCGGCAAAGACCAGCAGCAACCCGCCGATCAACCCGGCCATCACCATCTGCGGCATCGTCCGGCGGAATCCCATCATGCGCGCAATATGCGGCGCCATCAGGCCAACAAAACTCAGCGGGCCGATAGTCAGCGTGGCGGCCGCCGTCAGGCCAGCGGCCAGCAGCAGCAGAGCGACCCGCGACGGCGTCAGCGCGATACCTACCGCGCGTGCGGCTTCACCACCCAGCGGCAGAATCGTCAGCCAGCGCCGACACAGCGGCACCAGAATCAGCAGCAGCACCATCGCCACCCCGCTCCGAACGACCATCTCCGGCGTGGCGCCGTAAGTCGAGCCGGAAATCCACGTCAGAATCTGCGCCATGCGCGGATCGCCGCTGGCCTGCAGCATCATCAACAGCATAGTGAAGGCGGTGCTGAGCGCCATCCCCGCCAGCAGCATCCGGTGCGGCGAGAAACCGCCGCGCCCGGCAGCCACCAGGATCACCAGCAGCGTCGCCGCCGCCCCCAGGCTACCGGCCGGCAGCAGCCAGCCGAAAGCGTTGCCGGGAACGAAAAACAGCATCAGGACAATACCAAAAGCTGCGCCGGAGCTGATGCCCAGCACTTCCGGGCTGGCCATCGGGTTACCGGTCAGGCGCTGGATAATACACCCCGCGACCGCCAGCATCACCCCGGCGAACAGCGCGGCGAACACCCGCGGCCAGCGCCACGGCATCAGTTGATCCAGCAGCGTGCCGCTCGCCCAGTGCCAGCTCTGCGCATCCCGCCCAAAGGCCAGGGCGACGAGGAGCGCCAGCAGCAGGATCAGCAAACCGCCAAACGCAAATCCCCGTACGTTTTGCCGTTCCACCAGCACTTTATCGCCGGCATTCATCACCGGCGCACTGATGCTGCGCAAGCGCGGCAGCAGCCACAGCAGCAGCGGCGCGCCGATCAGCGCCGTCACGGAACCGGTGGACACTTCCCGCCATACCCGGGTCAGCCACAGAATGATCTGGTCTGACAGCCAGAGAATCAGCGCGCCAATCACCGCCGCCAGCAGCAGACGCGACAGCAGACGACGCGCGCCGAGCATTTTCGCCAGCAGCGGCGAAAACAGGCCGATAAAACCGATAATCCCCACCGCATTCACCAGCAACGCGCTGATAACGATCGCCAGCGTCAGCGTGGCCAGACGCGCCAGAGAGAGCGCCAGTCCGAGATTACGCGCCACGCCATCATCCAGCCCCATCAGCGTGAGGGGACGCAGCAGCAGCAACGTTAACATGAGGCCGCCGAGCAGCTGCGGCCACAGCCGTTGCACCACGCTCCAGTCGGTTTGCGTCAGCGTACCGGTGCTCCACAGGAACATACTTTGCAGCTGATCGTGATGGAAAATAACCATCAGCTGGTTCAGCGCCCCGCAGTACAGACTGACCACCAGACCGGCAAGAATCAGGGTTACCGGCGACAGCCGTTTTCCCCACGAGACGCCGAAAACCAGCGCCCCGACAAGACAGGCCCCCGCCAGTGCGGCGAATTGCGACGCCAGTACGCCAGGAATCGCCCACAGCGTCGTCACCGTCATCCCCAGCTGAGCGCCGGTCGCGACCCCGAGGGTGGTCGGTTCCGCCAGCGGGTTGCGCAGCACCTGCTGGAACAGCACGCCCACCAGTCCGAGCCCCGCGCCAACCAGCAGCGACACCGCCAGTCTCGGCAGCAGGCTGTAGTGGAACAACATCTGAGCGATATTGTCGATATCCGGCTGCCACAGCGCCTGGCGCCACTCGTGCTGCGGCAACGCCGCCTGGAGATTCAAGAAGCTGAGCGCAAATGCGGTCATCGCCAGCACCGTCAGCAGCAGTGCCGCCAGAGGAGACAGTCGCGATCTCATGCCTCACCTCCCTGGACATCCGCCAGCACGCGGGCAAAATGCATTGCCGACAGCGTCGCACCGTAGAACCAGACAGCCGGCACGCGCTGGAAGCGCCCTTCGCGGACAAACGGCATCGCCTGCCAGAGCGGCGTACTCATCAGTTGGCTCATTTCGGCACGATTACCGTGGTCGAAGCAGATAACATCGGTCTCTTTGTAGGCGGCCAGTCGATCGATTCCCACGCTGACGCTGCCCCAGAAGGCGGTTTCACCGCGCCAGGCATTTTTAATCCCCAGGCGATCGAGCACCTCCTGAAACAGACAATTATTGCCGAAAACCAGGACATGGCGGGGATCGAGCAAGGTGATCATCAGCAGCGGACGATCGCCACGGCGGGCGAAACGCGGGCGCAGATTCTCCATCAGCGCGTCAAATTCCGCCAGATGGCGCTTCGCCGCCTGCTGCCGGCCAATCAGCTCGGCCATCTCGTTGAGAGATTGCTGCGCCATCTGCAGCGGTCGTTTACCGTCGCTGAAGGTGAATCCCCGCCCCGGGGCAATGCGCGCCAGCTTCTCTGGCGACGGCCCATATCCGGCCGACCAGACGATAAACGACGGTTTCATCTGCGTCAGCAGCTCAAGATTCGGCTCCGTACGCAGCCCGACATCAATCACCGAGGAAGGCAGCGCCGGTTCATTCACCCACAGGTTATAGTTCGGGATATCGGCCACGCCGTAGGGCGTCACGCCAAGCGCCAGCAGGAGTTCTGCCGGCAGCCACTCCAGCGCCACAATACGCTGCGGATCGAAGCTTGCGGCCTGGGCGCCGCGCATCTGCCACAGCAGGGGCGACAGGGCCATCGCCGCCAGCAGACGGCGACGGGTAATGAAAGGGGTCTTTTCCATCAATAGACAAAGCTTACCGGCGCGCTACCCGCCGGATGCGGCAGAATACCCATCGGAATACCGTAAATTTGCTCCAGCGTTTCGCTGCGCATCAGCTGCGCGGGCGTGCCCTGAGCAATCATCTCCCCACCACGTAACGCGACCAGATAATCACAGTAACGGGCAGCCATGTTGATATCGTGCAGAACGGCGATCACCGTTAACCCGCGCTGTTGACTCAAACGATGCACCAGCGCCAGGACATCCACCTGATGGGCAATATCCAGCGCCGAGGTAGGTTCATCCAGCAATAAACAGCGGCTGTCCTGCGCCACCAGCATGGCAATCCACGCCCGCTGGCGCTCACCGCCTGACAGGCTGTCAACCAGCCGGTGCGCCAGCGGCTTAAGGCCGACCAACGCAATCGCCTCTTCAACTTTTTCCCGGTCGGCGGCACCGAAACGCCCCAGCGCGCCGTGCCACGGATAGCGGCCGATGGCCACCAGCTCGCGCACGGTCATCCCTTCCGCCGGCGGCAGCTGCTGCGGCAGATAGGCCACTTTACGGGCAAAGGCCTTGCTGCTCCAGCTGTCCAGAGGCTGCCCGTCCAGCAGCACATCGCCTTCCGACGGCGGCTGATGACGGCCGAGCATTTTCAGCAGTGTGGATTTGCCGGAGCCATTATGGCCAATCAGCCCCGTCACTTTTCCCGCCGGGAAAGTTAAGGAGAGAGGATGCAGCAGCGTACGGCCAGGTACGCGAAAGGTAACGCGATTCAACGAAAACGTGGTATCAGAGTGCGGAGAGTTTTCCTGCATAGCGGCGACCTGGTGAACGGCGCGGCGAACCGCGCCCGGTAAGTGATTAGAAGCGGAAGGTTCCGGTCGCAATAACCTGACGTCCTGCGCCCCAGTAGCACGCGTATTCGCTGTAGCAGCTGGATACGTACTCACGATCGAACAGGTTGTTCACGTTGATCCCCACAGACGATCCTGGCAGACCAAAACGCGCCAGATCGTATTTCACCGTGGCATCCATCAATGCATAGCCGGCCACGTTGAAGGAGTCGTTTTTCTTCCCGGTGTCGGTATCATTTTTGTAGTAGCTCACCGTCGAGCCGATATAACGCGCCCCGGCCCCGACCGTCAGACCGCTCAGCGCGCTCTCGTGGAAGGTATAATCCGCCCACAGCGACGCCATGTTGCGCGGAACTTCCGCCGGACGTTTGCCTTTGAATACGGTGTCTTCGGTGTACTCCGCATCGGTATAGCTATAGGCCGCCGTCAGGTTGATATTGGCATTGACCGCTGCTTTTGCTTCCAGCTCAAAGCCGCGTGAGCGAATTTCACCTGTTTGAATGCTATAAATTCCGTACGGATCGTTGGGATCCGCGGTCAGGTTTTTGTCTTTGGTCAGCTGATAGACTGCCGCGGTCACCACCACCGGCATATCTTTCGGGACGTATTTCACGCCCGCTTCATACTGCTCGCCGCGAGAAGGATCGAACGGCTTGCCTTCGCGGGAAGAGCCGGAAACCGGTTCGAAGGACTGGCTATAGCTGAAGTACGGAGAGATGCCGTTATCGAACAGATAGTTAATACCACCACGCCAGGTAAACTGCTGATCGTGGTTTTCCGCGAGATCGTTAGAAGAGCGCGTCAGGGTCGAAGCCATGGCGTAATCATAGCGGCCGCCCAGCGTCATCACCCATTTGTCCCACTCCATCTGGTCCTGAGCATACAGGCCGGTCTGCTCCATGCGGTTCAGCACCGCGTAGGGGAAGTTCACGTTGACGTTCGCATCACCGTATTGCGGATTGCTCATGCTGATTGAATCGGCAGAACCGTATTCCGCATTCACATCGTTACGCATGCGCGAATAATCAACGCCGGTCAGCAACGTATGGTTAACCGCGCCGGTGGCAAAATCAGACTGCAGCTGCGTATCAACGGTGAACGTATTGAGATGTTCATCAGAACGCACATAGGCGCGGTTGATTTGGCCCGGAGCCGAATAGCCGTTACCGTAAACGGAGCGATACAGCGTCTTCACGTCGGTATAGCGCAGGTTCTGACGCACCGTGAAGGTGTCATCGAACTGATGCGAGAAGCTGTAGCCGACCATCTGCTGACGGCGGGACATCTTGTTATCCGGCTCGCCTTCGTTGTAATCAGTCGGCAGCTTATGGGCATTGCCGTTGGCATCGTAATACGGCACCACGGTCCCTTCGCGAGGCAGCCAGCCGTAGTAACCGGCATACGGATCGTTCTGGAAGTTGCTCAGGAAAGTGAAGTCGGTTTTATCATCCGGACGCCAGCTGAAGGAGGGCGCGACCGCGTAGCGAGTCGATTTCGCCATCTGCTGCTGCGCATCCTGACTGCGGCCTAAACCGGTCAGTCGATACGACCATACGCCGTTATCATCGATGGCATCACTGAAGTCAAAACCGGTCTGCCACAGATTATCGGTACCCATTTTGAACTGAATTTCTTTCAGCGGTTCGGTCGTCGGACGCTTGCTCACCATACTGACGATGCCGCCAGGGTTGCTGTTGCCGTACAGCACCGATGTTGGCCCACGCATCACTTCCACACGTTCAAGGAAGTAAGGGTCCATCGACACTTCTGAATAGTTATTCCCCTGCAGCTTCATGCCGTCCAGATACTGGTTGGTATTGACCGTTGTGGAGGTCGTGAAGCCGCGAATGGTCACCACATCATAGGTGGTAGAGCTGCCGCGGGTGGAGAAGACGCTCGGCGTATAGGACAGCGCCTCTTTCACCGTCGTCGGCTGCTTCATGTCCATCTCGGCACGGGTGACGACGGAGACAGACTGCGGTGTTTTTTCAATCGGGGTATCGGTTTTGGTCGCAGTTGCCGAATGTTTCGCCGCGATCGTGGGCGACGGGCCCCAGGCACTCTCTTGCGCGGCAGGTGCCGCGATAACGGTGATGGTTTCTTCTTGTTTCGGTTCAACTGCTGCCTGCGCATAGACAGACATGCCGCTAACCGCCGTGGCTACTACGACTGCGATTTTACGCAGCGAGTGATTTGGCTGAGCAGTTTTTGGACGCGCCATGGGTATATCTCTGATGAAAGTGAATGATAACGTAAACGAGAATTATTATTATGACCGTTGACATAATAGGCGAAAGGCAGAATACAAGGCAAGTGGTATGCCCCGCGCTGAAGACTGAAGGATGAAATAATAACCAGGCAGTTATTGTGGGGTTAAGTGACTGTTAAGTAATGTGCAGAAATAAAAAAGCCCTCTGATACATCTGTATCAGAGGGCCTGGTGACGACGATCAGTTACCGCCGAACATATCCTTAATCCAGCCTGCTACGCCATCGCTCTTTTCCTGCTTCGCGGGCTGTTGCTGTTGCTGCTGTTGTTGCGCCGGCTGCTGCTGTCCGGACTGATTGAACGGATTGTTCTGCTGCTGCTGCTCCAGCTGCTGCTGTTGCATCTGCTCGCCCTGGCGACACAGCGCATCCGGCGTGGTTGTCCAGACCGGAAGCGAACGCATCCCCCCGCTACACACGAAGTTGCCATTGCTGTCCACGCCCATATCCACCACGTCTTCCGGTGCCGTCAACACCAGCGGCGTCGGCGTCTGGTTAGCCAGATAGCGCTGGTAAATAGACATGGCGCCGCTGGCACCGTAGAGTTTCGTCGGCTGGTTGTTATCGCGACCCACCCAGGTAATGGTCACCTGACCGCCGTCAATACCGGCAAACCAGGTATCGACGTTATTGTTGGTGGTCCCGGTTTTCCCTGCCAGATGAAGGCCCGGATACTTCGCGCCAAGCTGACGGCCGGTACCGCGCTGCACAACCTGCTGCATGGTCCACAGCGTCATGTACGCCGCCTGCGCCGGCACCGCACGCTCTGCCTGCGGATAGCTCTGATACAGCACGGTACCATCTTCGGCGATGACCGAACGCAGCGCCGAAAGCGTCGCGCGGTTACCGCCGCTGGCGATGGTCTGGAACGCCTGCGCGACTTCTATCGGCGTCAGGTTCAACGCCCCGAGAATCATCGCCGGTACCGGGTGCAGCTGATCTTTCGGCACGCCCAGTTTGACCCAGGTGTCGGTTATCGCCGGCAGGCCCAGCGCCATCCCGAGGTTAACGGTCGGCACGTTCATCGAGCGCGTCAACGCATCCACCAGCATCACCTGACCACTAAAGCGACGATCGTCGTTCTGCGGGGACCAGGTCTGACCGTTTGGCAGACGGATGGAGATCGGTGCATCGGCAATCGAGGTGTTCAGGCGATACTGGTTCGGCAAGCTCAGCGCCGTCAGATAGGTCGCTGGCTTCGCCAGAGAACCGATTGAACGGCGGGCCTGCATCGCGCGGTTGTAACCGGCAAACTGCGGTTCCGCACCGCCGACCATCGCCCGCACTTCGCCCGTAAAGCGGTCAACGACCACCATCGCGGTTTCCAGATCCGGCAGCTTACGCTGTTTCTTCAAGGCCGGAATGCCGTCGGTCGCCGCTTTTTCTGCCGCATCCTGCGCAACGGAGTCAAAGGTAGTAAAGATCTTCACGCCGGAGAGATCTTTCACCTTATCGCCCAGTTTCGCCTGCAGCTCCTGACGAACCATCTGCATAAATGCCGGCTGTGGAGAGATCACGCCGCCGCGCGGCTGCACGCCCAGCGGACGCGCGCTCAGCATGTCATACAGCTCCTGATCGATCACGTTCTGCTGCTGCAGCAGACGCAGCACCAGGTTGCGTCGTTCCAGCGCCAGCTTCGGATTACGCCACGGGTTGTAAATCGATGCCCCTTTCACCATCCCGACCAGCAGCGCCTGCTGGTCGAGGCTGAGTTCTTCGACCGGGCGGCCAAAGTAATAGAGGCTCGCCAGCGGGAAGCCGCGAATTTCGTTGTCGCCGCTCTGACCGAGGTATACCTCGTTCATATACAGCTCAAGGATACGATCCTTGCTGTAACGCGCATCAACGATCAGCGCCATATAGGCTTCGTTCGCTTTACGCCAGTAAGAACGCTCGCTGGAAAGGAACAGGTTTTTCACCAGCTGCTGGGTCAGCGTACTGGCCCCTTGCACCGTGCGCCCGGCCGTCAGGTTCGCCAGCACCGCACGACCAATCGAGTACAGGCTGATCCCGTCGTGTTCATAGAAGTGACGGTCTTCGGTCGCCAGCAGCGTATCCACCAGCAGGTCCGGGAAACCGCTGCGCTTGACAAACAGACGCTGTTCGCCATTTGCCGACTGCAGCATCGTGATCAGCCGCGGATCGAGACGGAAGAAGCCGAACTGGCGGTTGTTCTCCATATTCTCAATCGTTTCCAGATGATCGCCGTCAAAGGTCAGACGTGCACGCACCTGCCCTTCTTTACTATCAGGGAAATCAAACGGACGACGGATCATCTCAATGCTGTTGGCCTGCACGGTGTACTCGCCCGGACGCGTCATCGCGCTGACCTGGCGGTACTGCGTGGCATTCAGCAGACGCACCATCTCATTTTTGCTGATCTGCATATCCGGTTCGAGGTTAACCATCCGGCCATAGACCGCCGCCGGAAGCTCCCAGACTTTGCCGTCGATACGGCTACGGATTTTCTGATCGAGATAGACACCGTAAGCGGCAACCAGCACCGCGACCACGATCCCTAGCTTGAACAGTAGCCATAGCCAGGTACGTTTACGGCGAGGCTTGTTACCTTTGCCTTTTGCTTTCTTCGGCATCGGCTCTTGATCCTCATAATCATCATCGTCGTAATCATCGTCGTAGTCCTCATCCCGGACCCGACGACGAGTCACTTTTTGTTTTGCCGGACGCGAGGGCTTTCCCTTACGTCCGATAGGCTCGCGGTCATCTCCCGCCATGCTTTTTCTCCGCAACTTTCAGGCGTAAAAGCCTGATTCTCAATACTTCCTCTTGAAAGAGGAAGAAGATATCTCTCAAATTCACGCCCGGAGGTCTCAACCCGCAGGCCACGACCTCGGTATCACAGCACTTCGCGTCTCAGGGCGCGGTCATGATGTATGTTTATGTACTCCTGGAGAATTCATAATATAAATCATCATGTTATACGCATCGCCTGACGAGAATTTTGGGACATAGCACAAATAGTCCAGGTGACACAGGATAGCACTAAACCGGGACAGGCTTAACCAGCATTTTACTCCCTCACGACGTAACAAAAGCGAAAATATTATGTTTTTTAATAACATAAAAAATATTCTCCGCCGTTCATCGTCTCAGCGGTCTGTCTGAGGACCTCTGCCACGATAAAAAACAAAAACCTCAGCGCGGATTGAATATTATATTCTGAGTGTGACAAGAAATATTCTGGCAAGAAGTAAAGAGAAACATTAAGCCATTTGACGATAAAAACGGGAGCGCCTTAACAAATATCTATAATAATATTTCCTGATGACAGCATGAAAATATTTGTTAAACTGTCCTTCAGTTAACCCGATCCCTTTAATATATTATGCGAACTTCCGTTATATTTCCGCTGCTCATGATTGCCGTTCTCGCGGGTTGCCAGCAGAACCGTTCGTCTACGCTCAGCCCCGCCATCAGCAACGAAGCGCAGCTGGAACAGCTCTCTTCCGTGGCCGCCGGCGCGCGTTATCTGAAAAATAAATGCAGCCGTAGCGATCTTCCTTCCGATGACGCTATCGACCGCGCGGCATGGAATGTTGGCAAAAAGAGAGGATGGAGTAATATTGATTACGCCACGCTCAACCAGCGCAGCACGCAAATGTATCAGCAACTGCAGCAGGACAGTACGCCGGAAACCACCAAATGCAGCCAGTTTAATCGCCAGCTGGCGCCCTTTATTGATAGCTTACGCAGTCAATAAAATGACGAAATAGCTCTGCCGTTTATTATTTCGCACCGCTTTATTCCCCTTGAGGGCTATCTTCAATAATGCCTCCCGGCCAGTCGTCGAGAGCCGCAAGGGTAAATGTCTTACCGTTAAAACTGAATAGCGTGACATCCTGCTGAATTTGCTCAATCACCAGATTCGGCAGCGGCGACTCCCCCTCTTTCCAGGACTGACCATTTAACACGATGCTGCGTTTCTCCGCCGAGGACGCGTAGACATGCGCGCTATAGCGCAGCGCCGGCAGATTATCGTCATCGACGATAGCCTCGGGTTTCGCTTTCTCAGGTTCCGGGGCGGCGACCGGCTTAACCTTTTTTTGCGCCGAGGAAGCCATTGGCACCAGTGCCGCATGCGCCGCCGGCACAACCAATGCTGATGTTACAGGGGGATTGCGCCACTGCTCGCCCGCAAACCAGCCGAGGGCAATCAGCAGCGCGGCATAGAGTGGCACAATCGGATACGGCACCTGCACCATGCGTCCAACCACCACCGGCGGTTCGCCCTCATGCGCAATTGACACGGGCAAACGGCACGCTTTGTCATCAGAAACGATCACGCTCTCTCCTTTCCCCATAAAACAATAGCCCGGCAATGTCTGCCGGGCTATCAGGCCCCCTTCTCAGGGAGCGGCAAAAGCCCCGGCGTTACTTACTGCTCACCGGCAGCCCCGTCCCCTGGGCATCGCCCTGAGGTTTTTCCAGTACCGCCACGGACCAGGCTGGCAGGGTAATCGCGCCATTGGCCGCAATCTCCACGCCGCTCGCCAGCGATCCGTCACCGGCAGCCTGCTGGATGGTGCTCAGCTGCAGATTGTCGCCGATGAAATCATTGAGGGTCCGGCTCTCGGATGCGGCGTTGATCGCCACCACCAGCCCATCAACCCGGCTATCGAGACTCGCCCCTGCCTGCACGCCATCATCGATGGTCATGATCAGCAGACCGGCCTGCTGATCTGGCCCGGTATTACGGAAATCCACGCGCTTCATCACCGCGCTGCCGTCGCCTAAGGTGAACAGCGGGGAGGATTTACGCAGCCCGGTCAGCTCCTGGTAGAATGCGGTCATCTGCTTCAGCTCCGCTTCGCCAGGCGTGGCAACCATCTCTTTAACGCGAGAAATCACCTCATAGTTGCTGCCGTCATCGCTGATGCGCGGCATCCCGACATTAAAGTTATTGTCCTGCATGGCATAGTCCACGCGGTTAAACCAGTCGCCGGAGTCGTAGGAGTCGCGGGTAAAGGATTTCGAGCGCAGCAGTTCAGAACCCTGCTGGTCGAAAGCAATCCCCTGCCCCAGCATCACCGTCGCCAGCGACACCGCCTGCATCCGCACGCGCGTATTCAGGTCAGCCTGCTGCGCGGCTTTGTAGGTAATCATGTCCCACAGCGTCTGGTTGTCGTGCTTCGAAACATAGTTGACGACTTCCGTCGGGTCAGCGGCATAGCCGCCAGGTGCGCCGTTATAGTCAATTTCGCTGCCTTTCTTCACCGCGCCGTCTTTATCGATCAGGATAAAATCGGCAAGGTTACCGGCCATCCCCAGACGAGTCAGGTCGGCCAGGTGATGAACCTGGTCATCGTTCAGACGGGTCAGCTCGTTGGGCAACACGCCCGCGCCGCTGCCAACCCCCTGGTTTTCACGCAGCGCATCGCCGGAATCGAACGGGCCGCCGCCGCGGACGGCGTCGCGCAGACGATCGGAGAACGTACCGATGCCGGTGCCTTTCAGGTTGATCTGCGAGGCAATTTCAAAGCGATCGCTCTGGTTAGAGTCCCAGCCTTCGCCGAAGAAGTAGATATCCGGGTTCAGAGCCTTAATGCGATCCCACGCCGAAAGAATTTGCGCTTTCGGGTGATAGCCCATCAGGTCGAAGCGGAAACCATCGATTTTATAATCCGTGGTCCACACCGCCAGCGAATCGGCAATAAGCTTCGCAAACATCCGATGCTCAGGCGCTGAATCCGAACAACAGGTGGCTGACTCAACGCTGCCGGTGCTTTCATTCAGACGCTGATAGTACCAGGGCACTATTTTATCCAGCACCGACGTACGGTCAGTTGGTCCGGCGGCATTAGTATGGTTGTACACGACATCCATAATGACGTTCATGCCCAGATCCTGCTTGATCGTCTGAATCATGGTGCGAAACTCTTTGATGCGCGTCGTCCCTTCCGGATTGGTCGCGTACGAACCTTCCGGCACCGTATAGTGGAACGGATCGTAACCCCAGTTATAGGAGTCGGTCTGCGCCACCAGGGTGTTCAGCGCCTGAACCTGCGGATTGTCCTGGCTATCGCCCTGCTTCAGCTGATTGAGCACCTCTTCAACGGTGGAGCCGCTGGAGCAATACCCGGCAAATTCGCTGCTCTTCACCGCGCTGTTAACGTCGCACAGGTGGCTGAACGACTGCTGGATATCGGCGACTTTATCGCTGAACTCGTTGACCGTTGCCAGATCGAAGACCGGCAGCAGCTCAACGTGCGTGACGCCTGAAGCGGAGAGCTTCTTCAGATGCTGCACCATATTGCTGTCGCCGGCGGTCAGCGCAAGGTATTTACCGCGCAGTTCGGCCGGAACGGTCTGATCCCAGGCGGAGAGATCGCGAATGTGCGATTCATGAATCGTCATTTTCGCCAGATCGGCTTTGGTTTTCTGAGCATGCGGCATTGTCAGACTATCCCAGCCTTCTGGCTTAAGATCGCTGTCGTTGAGGTCAACGACCTGACTGTATTCCGAGTTAGTGGATAAGCTATGGGAGTACGGGTCAGTCACTTCATACTGTTCAACCTGGCGCGACTGCGGATGGTAAACCGTCAGCGCGTAGCGATAGAACGCTCCTTTCAGGTCGCTACCGCCCTGCCATGTCCAGGAACCCGATGCGCTGTCACGGGTCATCGGATGGCTGGCCACCACTTTTTTATCCGCGCTGTAGAGCACCAGATCGACCTGCTGCGCGGTGGGCGCCCACAGACGGAAATTGACCCCGCCGTCGCTCATCTGAGCCCCGTAATTCAGCGCTTCCGCCGCCGGCGCATAGGTATCATCCAGTACGCCCGCCGTCTGCACCTGGGTGGCGGAAATCAGGATCCCGTCCTCTGCGGCGGCAATGGCTACCGTTTCCCCCTGCAGCAACTCATCCGTTTTGGCATCATCCGGCAGTTTAAACGCCGCATAGCCTGAAAGCTGCGGGAAACGCATGCTGACCTGCTGGCTGATGGTGGTTGGCGTCAGCTTCAGGTAACGGTCGGTAAATTTTCCTTCGCTATCGGCCGCCACTTTGCTGCTGTGGCTGTAGTACAACCGGACGATTGGCTTGTCTTCGCCAGCCGGCCACAGCAGCGTCGTTTTATCAACCCAGTGCGCTTCGGCAAGCGCCACGCCGAAAGCGGCGCGGAAGGCGTCAGCGCGAGAGTCATAGATCGCGCTGTTACCCGCGATCACCGATACCGTGCGATCGGTGAAGTCGCCAAAGGACACGCGCAGGTCGCTGTCGATCAACTTGTTGGTGCCATCTCTGACGATGACGTTGATACAACCGCTCTCTTTATTCAGTGGAATGACCCAGTACGGGCCGTATTTATCGCTACCGGCCGGCGTCGTGCTGACGTCATTCCAGTCGGCTACCGGCGCGCTTAAAGCATCGCAGGTTTCATTATTCCAGAGATACAGGTTCTTACTGCTGTAATCCGCCGGGCTGGTACCGGTGATCCCGGCAATATCAACCAGATGGATGACGGCCTGATTCGCCGTCGCCATCACGGCCTCACCAGGAACCGCCACATCGGGTAAACGAACAACGACATCCTGGTTATCAGGATTGCCAGGGTTATCAGGTGAACCAGAGGAAGAAGATGAAGAACTATTATCGCAGCCGCTAAGTAAAATCAACGAGCCAAGGAATAGGGCATTACAGGTATATCTGAGCATTCGATAGTCCCTAATATGCTTAATAATTTATGAAAGGTAAGAAAAGATGTTTATCTGTAAAGCGTCGCAATTAGATATTTTTGTTTTCTCCGGTTCAATCATCCATTAACAATTAATGGGGGGGCGTAGGTGGCCGGGGGAGTAAAAATAAAAAGGGAATGACGACCCGGATCGCGAAACTCATTATGATTCGCGACGACAAATCCGGTTTCTCGCAATAAAAGCTCGCAATATAAAAAACCACCCACCAATATAGGTAGGGGTACTGTATCGCCTCGAGGGAAATAAAATGAGCAACGGAATAAAAAGATATATTTCTGTGATGCAGTTAACACTAATAAATAAAAAATACATGCATTACGCACCGCATATTGCCATGCTCGTCACCTTATTACTGATTGGCCAACAGCTGGCAAAATTAAGCTGGCGAATGATACTCCCTGCTTCCTCTCCAGGTATTGAGATGAATGACGCGCCGGAGATCGCCGCGCTCATCCCGGCACCAAAAGCTGAATTACCGGTATTCACACTGTTCGGTCGCGCAGAAAAAAAACCGCCGTCATCAGCACATGACGGCAGCCTCGAACAGGCCCCGATCTCTTCCCTTAAGCTGCGGATTACCGGCCTGCTCGCCAGCAGCGACGCGGCCCGCTCGATTGTCATCATGGCAAAAGGAAATCAACAGGTTAGTCTGATGACCGGCGACAGTACACCGGGTAATGAAGCCCGGATTATCGCCATTCTGCGCGATCGCATTATTGTCAGCTACCGGGGCAGAAATGAAGCAATTTTACTCGCTGATGACCCCACGGCGAAAACCGCTGGCGCCCCTGGCACCGCGCTTAATTCATCACTCAGCCAGATTCGCCAGCAGCCGCAAAATATTCTTAATTACCTCAATATTTCCCCGGTCATGGTCAATCAACAGCTCAGCGGATATCGGCTTAATCCCGGCAAAGACCCCACGCTTTTCCGTGAATCTGGTTTACATGAAAACGATCTGGCGGTCGCTTTAAACGGACTTGATCTTCGCGATCGGCAACAGGCTCAGCAGGCATTAAAACAGCTCCCGGAGCTCAGTGAAATAACCCTAACCGTCGAACGCGAAGGCCAGCGACAAGATATCTATTTAGCATTGAGGGATGAATAATTGGCAAAGACAACGATTTTCCGCCTGATTTTCACCACTCTGATGATATTCAGCTCGCTGTTATTCAGGCCGCTGCACGCGGAAGAATTCTCCGCCAGCTTTAAGGGAACCGACATTCAGGAATTTATTAATACCGTGAGTAAAAACCTGAATAAAACGGTCATCATTGACCCCAGCGTACGCGGCACTATTACCGTCCGTAGTTACGATATGCTCAACGAAGAGCAATATTATCAGTTTTTCCTCAGCGTACTGGATGTCTATGGTTTTGCCGTTATCAATATGAATAACGGCGTGCTCAAAGTGGTACGTTCGAAAGATGCCAAAACCGCCGCGGTCCCGGTCGCCAGCGATGCCGCCCCCGGCGAAGGGGATGAAGTCGTGACCCGCGTGGTTCCGCTGACCAACGTGGCCGCCCGCGATCTGGCGCCGCTGCTGCGCCAGCTCAACGATAACGCCGGGGCCGGCAGCGTGGTGCACTACGAGCCGTCCAACGTGCTGCTGATGACCGGGCGCGCGGCGGTGATTAAGCGCCTGCTGACCATTGTCGAACGCGTCGATAACGCGGGCGATCGCAGCGTAGTCACGGTTCCGCTCTCCTGGGCCTCCGCCGCCGACGTCGTCAAACTGGTCACCGAGTTAAACAAAGACACCAGTAAATCTGCGCTTCCCGGTTCGATGGTCGCGAACGTGGTCGCCGACGAGCGTACCAATTCGGTACTGGTGAGCGGCGAGCCGAATTCACGGCAGCGAATTATCACCATGATTAAACAGCTCGACCGCCAACAGGCGGTACAGGGCAACACCAAAGTTATCTACCTCAAGTACGCCAAAGCCGCCGACCTGGTGGAGGTGTTAACCGGCATCAGCAGCACCCTGCAGAGCGACAAGCAGAACGCGAAACCGGTGGCCGCGCTGGATAAAAATATCATTATCAAGGCCCACGGCCAGACCAACGCCCTGATTGTCACCGCCGCGCCGGACGTGATGAACGATCTTGAGCGAGTGATCGCCCAGCTGGATATACGCCGTCCGCAGGTGCTGGTGGAAGCAATCATTGCCGAAGTTCAGGACGCCGACGGCCTCAACCTCGGCGTCCAGTGGGCCAACAAAAATGCCGGGATGACCCAGTTCAACAACAGCGGTCTGCCGATGTCGACGGTGATTGCCGGCGCCAATCAATACAACAAAGACGGCACGGTCACCACTTCGCTTGCCAGCGCGTTAAGCTCGTTTAACGGCATCGCCGCCGGGTTTTACCAGGGCAACTGGGCGATGCTGCTGACCGCGCTCTCCAGCAGCAGCAAAAACGATATTCTCGCCACCCCCAGCATCGTCACTCTCGACAACATGGAAGCCACCTTTAACGTCGGCCAGGAAGTCCCGGTGCTCAGCGGTTCGCAAACCACCTCCGGGGATAACATCTTCAACACCGTTGAACGTAAAACCGTCGGTATCAAGCTCAAGGTCAAACCGCAGATCAACGAAGGCGATTCGGTGCTGCTGGAGATCGAACAGGAGGTCTCCAGCGTCGCCGACTCCGCCTCCAGCACCAGCGCTGATTTAGGGGCCACCTTCAACACCCGCACGGTGAATAATGCGGTGCTGGTGGGCAGCGGCGAAACGGTGGTGGTCGGTGGACTGCTGGACAAAAGCGTCACCGATACCGCGGATAAAGTGCCTCTGCTCGGGGATATTCCGGTTATCGGCGCCCTTTTCCGCTCCAGCAGTAAGAAAGTCTCCAAACGGAACCTGATGCTGTTTATCCGCCCGACCATCATCCGCGATCGCGATAGCTACCGTCAGGCCTCTTCGGGCCAGTACAACGCTTTTAACGAAGCCCAGACTAAACAGCGCGGCAAAGAGAACAACGAGGCGTTGCTGAGTGACGATCGGCTGCATATCTACCCGCAGCAGGACACCGTGGCTTTTCGCCAGATAAGCGCCGCCATCGATGCCTTCAACCTCGGAGGCAAACTATGACGCCAGCAACCGAGGCTCGCCCGCTACTGCCCTTTGTCTACGCCCGCGCCCACAATATCGTGCTGCTCAGCGATGGCGCGACGTCTCTGGTCCGCTGCCTGCGCAGCACGTCCGCTCAGGCGTTGCTGGAGGCGCGGCGGGTCGCGGATGGCCCGATCGCCGTTGAACATCTCTCCGCTGAAGAGTTTGAAAAGCTGTTGCTGCTGAGCTACCAGCGGGACTCAGCAGAAGCCCGGCGCATGATGGCCGATATCGGTAACGAGCTGGATTTATACACCCTGGCCGAAGAGCTGCCGGACACCGACGACCTGCTGGACAGCGAGGACGATGCGCCAATCATTCGCCTGATTAACGCCATGCTCACCGAGGCCATCAAAGAAAAAGCCTCTGATATTCATATCGAAACCTACGAACGCCATCTGCAAATTCGCTTTCGGGTGGATGGCGTCCTGCGCGAAATCCTGCGCCCACAGCGCCGTCTCGCCGCCCTGCTGATCTCACGCATTAAGGTCATGGCAAGCCTCGACATCGCGGAGAAACGCATTCCGCAGGACGGGCGCATGGCGCTGCGCATTGGCGGGCGCGCCGTCGATGTTCGCGTCTCAACGCTGCCTTCCAGCTACGGCGAACGCGTGGTGTTGCGTCTGCTGGACAAAAACAGCGTCAACCTCGATCTGCTCACTCTGGGGATGCCGCCCGCGCTGTTGCAGCAGGTCGACGATCTGATGGCTCGTCCGCACGGCATTATTCTGGTTACCGGCCCCACCGGGTCGGGAAAAAGTACCACCCTGTACGCCGCCCTCAGCCGGCTCGACGCCCGGGAGCGCAATATCATGACCATTGAGGACCCGGTCGAATATGAGCTGGAGGGTATCGGCCAGACCCAGGTCAACGCCAAAGTGGAGATGACCTTTGCCCGCGGGCTGCGTGCGATTTTGCGCCAGGATCCGGACGTGGTGCTGGTGGGGGAAATTCGCGATGGCGAGACGGCGCAGATCGCCGTGCAGGCCTCGCTGACCGGACATCTGGTGCTCTCCACGCTCCATACCAACAGCGCGCTGGGGGCCATTTCACGTCTGCAGGATATGGGCGTCGAGCCGTTTTTGCTCTCCACTTCGCTGCTGGCCGTCATGTCACAGCGTCTGGTGCGCCGCCTTTGCCCGCACTGCCGCCAGTCGCAGCCGGCCGATGCGCACACCGCCGGCCAAATGGCCATCGCCCGCGGAACGCCGCTGTGGCGGGCGGTCGGCTGCGCAGAGTGTAGTTTTACCGGTTATCGCGGACGCACCGGGATCCATGAACTGCTGCGGATTGACGATCGGGTGCGCATGGCCATCCACCGGGGAGAAAATGAATTAACGCTGATTCAGCAGCTGGGGTCGGACTACACCACTCTACGGGATGCCGGGCGGGAAAAGGTGCTGGCCGGAATCACCAGTTGGCAAGAGGTGGTCAGAGTGACCGAACAGCGCGCGGGAGAAGCAGACTAAAATGGCTATCTTCCGTTATCAGGCGCTCGATGAGCACGGTAAAACCCAGCGCGGCGTGCAGCAGGCCGATTCCGCCCGTCACGCCCGCCAGCTGCTGCGGGAAAAAGGCTGGCTGCTCCTGGAGATTCACGCCGTTGCGCAGGCCACGCCGGGCTCCCCTCGATCGCTGCTGACGCGGCGCACCAGTGCCAGCGATCTGGCCTTGCTGACCCGCCAGCTGGCCACGCTGGTGGCGGCCGCCATCCCACTAGAGAAAGCGCTGGATGCCGTGGCGCAGCAGTGCGAAAAAGCCCATCTCAAGACCCTGATGGCGGGCGTGCGTGGCAAGGTGCTTGAAGGCCATTCGCTGGCGGAATCCATGCGCGGTTATCCGGGCTGTTTCGACCAGCTGTACTGCGCCATGGTGGCCGCCGGGGAAACCTCCGGCCATCTTGACGGCGTCCTGAACCGGCTGGCGGACTATACCGAACAGCGCCAGCAGCTGCGCGCCCGTCTGCTGCAGGCGATGATCTACCCTATCGTCCTGACGCTGGTCGCTATCAGCGTGATCGCCATTTTGCTCTCCACGGTGGTGCCCAAAGTCGTCGACCAGTTTGTCCATATGAAACAGGCGCTGCCGTTCTCCACCCGCCTGTTGATGGCCCTCAGCGATCTCGTCCGTACCGCCGGCCCCTGGCTGTTGCTGGCGCTGATCGGCGGAGGCCTGCTGCTGCACTACGCCCTACGTCAGCCCGCGCGGCGCCTGCTGTGGCACAAACAGCTGCTGCGCCTGCCGCTGATCGGTCGGGTCGCCCGCAGCATCAACAGCGCCCGCTATGCCCGAACCTTAAGCATTCTGAACGCCAGCGCCGTTCCGCTGCTGCTGTCGATGCGCATCAGCGCGGAAGTGCTGAGCAACGCGTGGGCACGCCGCCAGCTGGAGGCGGCCACGGAGTCGGTACGCGAAGGCATTAGTCTGCATCGCGCCCTGGAAATGACCGCCCTCTTCCCGCCGATGATGCGCTACATGGTGGCCAGCGGCGAACAGAGCGGAGAACTCAACGGCATGCTCGAACGTGCCGCCGACAACCAGGACCGCGAACTGAGCGCGCAAATCCAGATGGCGCTCAGCCTGTTTGAACCTCTGCTGGTGGTGGCGATGGCTGGAATGGTGCTGTTTATCGTTCTGGCGATCCTGCAACCGATCCTGCAACTCAACACCCTTATGAGTATGTAATTGTCTTAATGGAGAAAAATATGCAACGGCAGCGCGGCTTCACGTTACTGGAAATTATGGTGGTGATTGTCATCCTCGGCATTCTCGCCAGCCTGGTGGTGCCCAACTTAATGGGCAACAAAGAAAAAGCGGATCGCCAGAAGGTGGTCAGCGATCTGGTGGCGCTGGAGGGGGCGCTGGATATGTACAAACTGGACAACAGTCGTTACCCCAATAGCGAACAGGGTCTGCAGGCGCTGGTCAGCCGACCGACCGCCGAGCCGCAGGCGCGTAACTACCCGGAGGGCGGCTATATCCGCCGTCTGCCTCAGGATCCGTGGGGCAACGACTATCAGCTGCTCAGCCCCGGACAGCATGGTCAAATCGACGTGTTTAGCGTTGGCCCTGACGGAATGCCGGACACCAACGACGATATTGGCAACTGGAATATCGGGAAAAAATAGTGCGACAGCGCGGCTTCACGTTACTGGAAATGATGCTCATTTTGCTGTTGATGGGCGTCAGCGCGGGCATGGTGATGCTGGCGTTTCCGACATCGCGCGAGGATGACGCGGCACAAACTCTTGCGCGCTTTCAGACGCAGCTGCGCTTTATCCGCGAACGCGGGCTACAGACCGGCCAGTTCTTTGGCATCTCGATTCACCCCGATCGCTGGCAGTTTATGCTGCTGCAACCGCGCGATGACGCTGAGGCGAATCCCGGCACGGAGGAGAGCTGGTACGGTTATCGCTGGCTGCCGTTACCGCCGGGTCGCGTCGCCACCGCAGGCAAGGTCGCATCGGGAAAACTGACCCTGAGCTTCCCGCATGATGCCCAATGGACCCCGGGGGAACAGCCCGATGTTCTGCTGTTTCCCGGCGGCGAGGTCACGCCGTTTCAGCTGCAGATCGGCAGCGCCGAAGGGATCGCCGTCGATGCCCGCGGCACAATCCGCTCAGCCCGACAGGATGATGGACGATGAAAGCACAATCCGGAATGACGCTCATCGAAGTCATGGTCGCCCTGGTGGTCTTTGCCCTGGCCGGGCTCTCCGTCATGCAGGCGACTCTCCAGCAGACCCGCCATATGGGGCGGATGGAGGAGAAAACCCTCGCCGGCTGGCTCGCCGATAACCAGCTGGTACAGCTGAAGCTGGAAAATCGCTGGCCGGCGCTGAGCAGCTCGGAAACCACGGTACAGGCGGCGGGAAGCCGCTGGTATATCCGCTGGCAAGGCGTGGAAACGGAAATCCCGCAGCTGCGGGCGCTGGATGTCGAGGTCCGTCACGATAAGCGTGATAAGACGCCGATCGCGTCCCTGCGCACCTACGTGACTCAGCCATGACCAGAGGCAAGATGCACGGCTTCACCCTCGTGGAAATGCTGCTGGCGCTGGCTATTCTGGCGGCGCTGAGCATCGCCGCGATGGCGATTATGCAAAACGTCCTCCGCGCGGATAGCCTGACCCGGGAAAAAACGCTGCACGTTGAGGCGCTGCAACGCACCTTCAGCCAGATGGCCGCCGACTTCAATCAGATTATCCCGCGCCGCAGTCGCGAGAGCGCCAGCCTCTTTTTTGCCGGACGTTTTCAGCTCCACAGCGATGACTGGGCGATAGCCTTCAGCCGCAACGGCTGGCCGAATCCATTGGGGATGCTGCCGCGCTCCGAGATCCAGAACGTCAGCTACCGCCTGCGCCAGCAGCAGCTGGAGCGGCTGAGTTATGATCAGCAGGACCCGCTCACCGGCGTCGAACCGACGGTGGACGTCCTGCAAGAGGGCATCCAGGCCTTCCGTCTGCGCTTCTATGCCAATGGCCGCTGGCAGGAGCGCTGGGACAGCACACAAAGCCTGCCCCAGGGGCTCGAAGTCACCCTGACGCTGGACGGCTACGGGGATATCACGCGCCTGTTTCTGATAACGCCCGGAGTCAGCCAATGAACCAGCGACAGCGCGGCGTTGCGCTCCTGATGGTGCTGCTGATCCTGGCCCTGATGATGGTGCTGGCAAGCGCGATGACCGAGCGCACGGCGCGCCTCTATCAGCAAACCGCCACCACCCTCGATAACCTGCAGGCAAAATGGTATGCGCTAGGGGCGGAAACCATGGCCGCCGCGCTGCTCCAGCGCGATGCGCTGGACTCTCCGAACCAAACTCATCTGGCGCAAAACTGGGCGCAGGAGGGGCGCCGCTTCACGGTCAACGACGGCGAGATTAACGCGACCATCACCGATGGCCAGGCCTGCTTTAACCTCAATGCGATCAACCGCGGCAGCGGCGAAGAGAGCGAAGAGATCCCCTGGCCGGCGCGCGCCTTTACCCGCCTGCTGGAAAACCTCGGCACAGAGCCGCTACGGGCGCTCCAGCTCACCGCCGCGCTACGCGACTGGATCGATGGCGACCGGGCGCCGCGCCTCAACGGCGGCGAAGATGAGGTATACATGGCGCGCTCGCCGGGATACCTCACCGCGAATCAGAAGATCCAGGACGTCAGCGAACTGCGGCTGATTGCCGGAATGGACGCCGCGCTGTATCTACGCCTGCTGCCCTTTGTTTGCGCCCTGCCGGACGACGCCCTGCAGCTCAACGTGAATACGCTCAGGCCAGACCAGGCCCCGCTGCTGATGGCGCTCTTTCCCGCCGGCGTCAATCTCCAGCAGGCGCGCCAGCTGCTGCAGGATCGCCCGCGCAGCGGCTGGAACAGCGTTGCCGCTTTCCTGGCTCTGCCGGCTTTACAGCAAAGCGATACCGCCGCCGCCCGCCCGTGGCTGACGGTTCACAGCGAGCGGTTTGTGGCCGCCTTCACCGTGGTCATGGGCAGCACGCGTTATCAGCAGCGGAGTGTCCTGCAAAAAGAGGGGCGGACTTTCCGTATTATCCAGCGGCGTTATGGACTCTATAGGGTGGCCGATGAATCACGATAAAACAGCGCAGCGGGAGATGCTCATTGTGCGTCTTGCTGCCCCCGAGCGCCCCATCGCCTGGCGACTGACCTGCCCGGGTGACCCGCAACGGGAAGCCTGCGGCGAGTGGTCCGCCACCGGCGCTGACTCCACGCTCCCCGATCTGGCGCAACGCTATCCCGCCTGGGTACTGGTCCCGGCCAGCGACTGCGCCTTCCACCACGTCACGCTCCCGGCGGGCCTGCGCAAAGCGCCGCAACAGGTGGTGCCGTTTTTACTGGAAGAGCAGCTGGCCACCGACGTCGACGAGACCCACTTCGCCCTGCTCCACCGTCAGCGCGAGCACTGTGCCGTCGCGGCAATAGCACGGCAGAAGATGGCCGCCTGGCTCACCCGCTGCGACGAGCCAGGGCTCAATATTCTTGCGCTGACGCCGGATGTATTGACGCTGCCCTGCCACCCCGATCGCTGGAGCGCGGTACAGGCCGATGACCAATGGCTGATTCGCCAGGACGCCTGGCGCGGGATGGCGGTAGAAACCCCGTGGCTTGCGGAATTACTCGCGGCCTGGGAAACGCTGCCGCCGATCGATTGCTATTCCCCGCCGCCTGCCATCTCCGTCCCCTGGCGCGCGCTCGCGCCGCAGGATGTGCTCGCCCTGGCGGCGGCGAACCCGGCGGCCCGGCGGATCTGTTTACGTCAGGGGGCCTTTGCGCCAAAGCGTCGCTGGCAGCCGGCCGGCCGGCGCTGGCGCCCGACGCTCGCCGCGGCGGCAGCGCTGGCGCTGCTATGGAGCACCAATACCGTGCTTGACCACCTTGCCCTGAGCCGCCAGGCGGATGCGGCCCGGGAGGCCAGCCAGGCGTTTTATCGCCACTGGTTCAAAAACGATAAAAACGTTATCAACCCGCGGCTGCAGATGCAGCAGCACCTGCGCCAGCTGGAGGCAACAACCGCCACCTCACCGCTGGTCGCCCATATTCGCACCTTGCAAAATATGGTCTCCGATACCCCGGGGATTCAGCTGCGGGCGTTGACCTGGGATGCTGCCCGCAATGCGCTTCAGCTCGATATTTCGGCGGTTTCTTCACGGGCGCTGGAGCAGTTCACCGCCCGCGCGCAGGCCGGTTTTCGCGTGCGTACAGGAGAAATGAAGCCCCGCCCCGACGGAATTGAAGGGCGTCTGACGCTGGAGGGCAACGATGGCTAACTGGCTTATGTTATGGCAACAGCGCACCCGTCGGGAACAGCGTCTGTTAATCGGCATGGGGCTGCTGCTGGCGGTGGGCATCATCTGGTACGCGCTCTGGCAGCCGTGGCTCAGTCGGGAAGCCCGCTGGCAACAAATGCTGGTCAGAGAGCAGGCAACCCTGCGCTGGATGCAGCAGCAAACGCCCCGGCTCCAGCAGCTAGCCCGCCACACGCCGGAGGCCGCGACCGCGACGAAGGAGGATCTCTCCGCGGTCATCATGCGTGAAGCCACCCGCCAGGAGCTGGCGATTGTCCGGCTACAGCCGCAGGGCACCCGGATAAACGTGACGTTGCCGGCCTGCACTTTTCAGGCGCTGATGACCTGGCTGGACGCCCTCGCCCGCCAGGGGATCCTCGCCTCTTCTCTGGCCGTCAGCGCTCAACCGACGCAACCCGGTTGGGTGACGGTGACAACTCTGGTGCTGGAGCGTCCACATGCCCCGTAAAGTCGCGTTCGGCCTGCTGATCGCGGGGATCTATCTGTTCTGGCTGCTGTTGACCGCGCCGGCCCGTCTGCTGACTTTCGTCCTGCCGGACGGCGTCAGGGTCGGTGAGCTCACCGGAACCGTATGGCAAGGTGAGGCCCGACAGTTAGCCTGGCGCGGCGTCCGCCTTGACCACCTTCGCTGGACGCTGACCTTCTCGTCCGGCCTTCCCGGCTGGCGGGTCACGCTTGACGACCCCGACGGCTTACGCGGACACGTCTCGCTACAGGGCATGACCACGCTCCGCTTGCAGAACGGCCTTTTTACCATCCCCGCTAACCTTGCCAGGCGCTGGCTGACGCCGGCGCTGCCGGCCGAAGCCCGCGGCCAGATCACCCTGAATCTGTCGGAAGGTCGCTTTAACCAAACCGGCTGCCAGCAGGTGTCCGGCGGTCGCGTGCAGTGGCGGGAAGCGCAGCTAAGTTCTCCGGCCGGTTCCCTTGAGCTGGCCGACGTAAGCGGCAAATTTAGCTGCACGCCGGCAGGGGCGCTGGCGCTCACCCTCAGCCAGGACTCTCATCAGCTCAGCCTCACCGGCGAAGGCACCTTGAGCCCCGATGGTCGCTACGCCTTTCGCGGCAAGCTCCAGACACGTCAATCAACCCCAGCCCTCCTCACCCTGCTTGTTGCCCAACATCAGCGCCAGGATGAACAGGGACGCATTCCTTGGCAGCTGCAGGGAAAATGGTAATCACAGGAGACATCATGACGCTACTGAGCGCATTTTCGTTGCAGTTCCCCCTGTTATGGGGCGGATTGTTGTTTATTTTCGGCCTGACGTTTGGCAGCTTTTTTAACGTGGTTATCTACCGTTTGCCGCTGATGATACAGCAGGAAGAGTCCGCACGATTCAACCTGTGCGTTCCCGCCTCCTTCTGCCCCCAGTGCCAGCGGCCCATCATCTGGCGGGATAATATTCCGCTGCTCAGCTATCTCTCACTCAAAGGGCGCGCCCGCTGCTGCCAGGCGCCCATTTCTCAGCGCTATCCGCTGACGGAGCTGGCCAGCGGGCTGCTCTTTGTGTTGGCCGGCTATCTGCTGACGCCGGGATTACCGCTGCTGGGGGGCCTGATCCTGCTCTCCACGCTGCTGGTACTGGCGATCATCGACGGCCAGACTCAGCTCCTGCCGGATCGGCTGACTCTGCCGCTGCTGTGGGCCGGTCTGCTGTTTAATCTCAACGGCACGTTTGTCCCGCTCAGCGAAGCGGTGATCGGCGCCATGACGGGCTATTTATCACTGTGGACGGTTTACTGGCTGTTTCGCCTGCTGACCGGCAAAGAGGCGCTAGGATACGGCGATTTTAAGCTGCTGGCGGCACTCGGCGCATGGTCCGGCTGGCAGATCCTGCCGCAGACGCTGCTGTGCGCCTCGGCCAGCGGCCTGATCTGGACCTTGCTGCAACGGCGGATCACGCTCCAGTCGCTGGATCAGCCGCTGGCCTTCGGCCCCTGGCTGGCGCTGGCGGGCAGCAGCCTGTTTCTGTGGACTCAGACGCTGTAACCGCGGCTCGACAAGCCCGGCTACGAATACTTTTTGGTGCGCCGCGTCGGCGCGGTATTGGCCGGGTCGTCCGGCCAGACATGTTTGGGATAACGCCCCTTCATCTCTTTTTGCACCTCGCGATAGGTCCCCTGCCAGAAAGCGCTGAGGTCACGGGTAATCTGCAGCGGACGCTGCGCAGGCGACAGCAGCTCCAGCACCAGCGCGATCCGCCCCTGAGCTATCGTCGGCGTGGTGGCTTCGCCAAACATCTCCTGCATACGTACCGCCAGCGCGGGCGGATTGTCGGCATGGTAGCGGATCGCTATCCGGCTTCCGGTCGGCACCGTGTAATGGGTTGGCAGTTCGCTGTCCAGCTTCTGGCGCAATGACCACGGCAACCCGTTTTGTAGCGCCTGGCGCACATCCAACGCTTTCAGCGCGCGCAGCGAGTGCACTCCGCTCATCTGCGGTAGCAGCCAGGCTTCAAGCGAGTCCAGCAGCGAAGCGTCGTCGACGGCCGGCCACGCCTCTTCTGGCAGCCATTGTGCCGCGCAGAGCAGGCGCAGACGCAGCTGTTCGGCTTCCGGCGTCCAGTTAAGCACGCCGAGGCCCTTATCGCGGATGCCGTTGAGCATCGCCTGATGCAGCTCCTCTTCCGAGGGTTTCGCCAGCGGCTGGGTTTTTAACACCAGTTGACCGATGCAGGTGCGTCGCCAGGCCTTCAGCGTCCCCTGCGTTTCATCCCATTCGACGGTATCGGAACGCTGCGCCAACCCGGGGCACTGCGCCAGCAGCGCATTGACATCCAGCGGCAGCGCCAGCAGAATCCGCGCGTCCGGCGAGGTGCTTCCCTGCAGGAGCAGAGGCGCAATCAGCCATTCGTGGCGCCCGAGCGCATCATCGGCGTCCAGCATCGCCCCCATCCCGTTGGCGAGCTGATAGCGCCCTTCCTGACCGCGGCGACGGGCAATCCGGTCGACAAATGCCGGTGCCAGCAGCGGCGCCAGGCGTTGCGCATCAGGCTGACCATCGCGGCTGCCCAGTCGCTTCAGAAGCTGTTGCGCCCGCTGCTGCCAGTTCGGCTGCTGGCGAGCAAACGCCGCGCCGAGATCGCTGTTTCCGCCGCGCGGAGGCTCTTCGAGGATCGCCGCCAGTTTCGCCGCAGTCGCCGCATCATCCGCATCAACTGCCGCTGTCAACATGGCCGCGAGCCGCGGGTCATTACCCAGGGTGGCCATTTTGCGCCCGCGCGCCGATAACCTGTCGCCCTCCAGCGCCGATAGCGCCGTCAGCAAACGTCGGGCCGCGGCCAGGTTTGCTTCCGGCGGCAAATCGAGCCAGTTCAGCTGCGCCGGATCGTGGCATCCCCACAGGAAGAGCTCCAGCAGCAGCGCCGAGAGATCGCTGTGCAGTATCTCAGGATCGCTCTGTACCGCCGCGCGTTCCGCCTGCTCTTTGCCGATCAAATGCAAACAAATCCCCGGCTCCAGACGGCCGGCGCGACCGGCGCGTTGGGTCATTGACGCCTGGCTGATGCGTTGCGTCACCAGTCGGGTTAAACCGGTACGGGCGTCAAAGCGAGCGACGCGCTCCTGGGCGCTATCGACCACCAGCCGGATGCCTTCGATGGTTAAACTGGTCTCGGCGATATTGGTTGCCAGCACCACTTTGCGCTGACCTTCGGCGGCCGGGAGAATCGCTTTACGCTGCTCGCTTAGCGGCAGCGCCCCGTACAGCGGGCAAAGCACCACATCGTCGGCCACCAGCTCAGCCAGCTGCGCCTGGACCCGCTGAATTTCCCCCACGCCCGGGAGGAACAGCAGCATCGAGCCGCGCTCCTGGCGCAGCAGCTCCGCAGCGGCGATAGCGACCGCTTCATCGAAACGCTGATGAGCGGCAAGCGCCTGAAAACGTTTTTCCACCGGGAACGCACGCCCTTCAGAGGAGAGGGTCGGAGCCGAGGGCAGCAGCCGCTGCAGACGATCGTTATCCAGCGTCGCTGACATAATCAGCAGTTTAAGATCATCGCGTAGCCCCTGCTGGACATCCAGCAGCAGCGCCAGCGCCAGATCCGCCTGCAGACTGCGCTCGTGGAACTCATCGAGGATCACCAGTCCGACGCCGCTCAGTTCGGGATCGTGCTGGATCATCCGCGTCAGAATGCCTTCAGTCACCACCTCCAGCCGCGTATTCGCTCCGACGCAGGTTTCCGCGCGCATCCGATAGCCGACGGTCGCCCCCGGTTTCTCACCCAGCAGCTCCGCCAGACGTTGTGCCACATTGCGGGCGGCTAATCGCCGCGGCTCCAGCAGGATAATGCGCCCGTCGATATGGCCATCGGCGAGTATTTGCAGCGGCAGCCAGGTCGATTTCCCGGCGCCGGTTGGCGCAGTGAGCAATACCTGCGGCGCCTGCTGGAGTGCAGAAAGAAGTTCAGGGAGGATGGCGGCAACCGGCAATTGGGACACGAATGGCTCCGGAGGTTAACATTTGAGGGCAAGCATTGTAGCATCCTGATAATTCATTACCGAGTCTCTATCATGTCCGAGCCGAAAAGGCTGTTTTTCGCCCTTGAGCTGCCTGCTGAAGCCCAGCGGCAAATCGTTCACTGGCGCGCGGCGAACTTTGCGGAAGATGCCGGACGGCCGGTGGCCGCAGATAACCTGCACCTGACGCTGGCCTTTCTTGGCGAAGTCAGCGCGGACAAGCAGCGTGCGCTGGCGGCGCTGGCCGGACGCATCCGCCAGCCCGGATTTACGCTCACCCTCGACGATGCCGGCCAGTGGCTGCGTTCCCGCGTGGTGTGGCTCGGCACCCGCCGGCCTCCGCGCGGCCTGCTACAGCTGGCCAGCATGCTGCGCGCCCAGGCGGCACGCAGCGGTTGCTATCAAAGCCCGCAGCCGTTTCATCCGCATATCACCCTGCTGCGCGAGGCCCGCCACGCGGTGCCCATTCCGCCCCCGGGCTTCAGCTGGACTTTTGCCGTCAGTGAGTTTGTGCTTTATGAATCCCGTTTTTCCCGCGGACGCACCCGCTATACCGCGCTGGAACGTTATCCCTTCAACAAGGAAAGCTGATGCAGTTCAATCCACCTTTACAATCCGCCATCCTGATTAAGCGTTACAAACGGTTTTTGGCGGATGTGGTCACCCCCGACGGTCGGGAACTTACGCTACACTGCCCGAATACCGGCGCGATGACCGGCTGCGCGACACCCGGCGACACCGTCTGGTACTCCACGTCGGATAACCCGAAACGCAAATACGCCCATACCTGGGAATTAACGCAAACCCAACGGGGCGCGATAATTTGTGTTAATACTTTACGCGCGAATATACTGGCAAAAGAGGCGATACTGGCGGGGAACATTGTCGAACTTTCTGGCTATAACACGCTGAAAAGTGAAGTAAAATACGGCGAGGAAAAGAGTCGTATCGATATTATGTTACAGGCAGAAGAGCGACAAAACTGCTATATTGAAGTGAAATCGGTTACGTTGGCGGAAAATGACAGCGGTTATTTCCCCGATGCTGTTACCGAGCGCGGTCAAAAGCACCTTCGGGAGCTGATGAGCGTGGCGGCGGCAGGTGACCGGGCCGTAATCTTGTTCGCCGTGCTCCATTCGGCGATTGACCGTTTCTCACCCGCGCATCATATTGATGCCAGATACGCACAGCTGTTGATTGAGGCGCAAACCAAGGGGGTAGAAATTCTCGTTTATAAAGCGGAACTTTCTACCGAAATGATGACTCTGAATAAGCCGATTACCGCGGTGTTAACCCCCGGTAAATAAACGGCTAAATTGTGTCCGGGTCGCGAGCGCAAATACGCTTTTCTTCACAGGGTTGTCAAGTGTAACGTTTAGATAATTGCTATCCGGAAAAGCATCTGCTATTTATAGCGGCCTGATTTTTCCCCCAACATGGGGATCGATAGTGCGTGTTAAGGAGAAGCAACATGCAAGAAGGGCAAAACCGTAAAACATCGTCCCTGAGTATTCTCGCCATCGCTGGGGTGGAGCCATATCAAGAGAAGCCGGGCGAAGAGTATATGAACGAAGCCCAGCTGGCGCACTTCAAGCGTATTCTTGAAGCATGGCGTAATCAACTCAGGGATGAAGTGGATCGCACCGTATCGCACATGCAGGATGAAGCAGCTAACTTCCCGGATCCGGTCGACCGTGCCGCTCAGGAAGAAGAATTCAGCCTGGAACTGCGTAACCGCGACCGCGAACGTAAACTGATCAAAAAGATCGAGAAAACGCTGAAGAAAGTCGAAGACGAGGATTTCGGCTTCTGCGAATCCTGTGGCGTTGAGATTGGCATTCGCCGTCTGGAAGCGCGTCCGACCGCTGACCTGTGCATCGACTGCAAAACGCTGGCGGAAATTCGCGAAAAGCAGATGGCTGGCTAATCCGCTTCGCTATCGTATCTCCGGCGGGAGTCTCTCCCGCCTACATGTTTTATTAGTCACCCATGAATGACTCACACTATATTGGCCGCTTTGCCCCCTCACCTTCCGGCGAACTTCATTTCGGCTCTTTGATTGCCGCTCTCGGCAGCTATCTTCAGGCCCGTGCGCAAAACGGTATCTGGCGCGTACGCATTGAAGATATCGATCCGCCGCGGGAAGTCCCCGGCGCCGCCAGTACGATTCTGCGCCAGCTAGAGCACTACGGCCTGCACTGGGACGGCGAAGTGCTGTGGCAGTCGCAGCGTCACGAAGCCTACCGCGAACGGTTGGCCTGGCTGCACGAACAGGGGCTTTGCTATTACTGCACCTGTACCCGGGCCCGTATTCATGCCGTCGGCGGCGTGTATGACGGCCACTGCCGCGATTTACGACTTAGCGCAAACGACGCCGCCCTGCGCTTACGTCAGACGCGCCCGGTCCTCGCGTTTTATGACCGTCTGCGCGGCACCCTCGTCGCCGATGAAGCGCTGGCGCGGGAAGATTTCATTATCCATCGCCGCGACGGTCTGTTCGCCTATAATCTGGCGGTGGTGGTGGACGATCATTTCCAGGGGGTCAGCGAAATCGTCCGCGGGGCGGATCTTATCGAACCGACGGTGCGCCAGATTTCGCTGTATCAGCATTTTGGCTGGCAGGCTCCGGACTATGTCCATCTGCCGCTGGCAGTGAATGCCCAGGGGAATAAACTCTCCAAACAAAACCACGCCCCGGCGCTGCCGGAGGGCGATCCGCGTCCCGAAATTATGCGGGCGTTAATGTTTCTTAATCAGGATATTGAGCAGGAATGGCGAGCGTTAAGTATTGAGGATTTACTGAAGAATGCGGTAGCCAACTGGGACCCGCAAAAAATCCAGCATTCTCAAATGACTCTCGCTGAGCTATGATTAGCCGCTATTTTTCTCGTCGCCTTTCAAGTTGCTCCTGCGTTGGTGCACTTGTTCACCCCGGTCACATAGCGATCTATGCGCCTGGGACTCACAAGTTTGCCGCCTTGCTGCAACCCGGAATGCATAGAGTAATATTTTGATCTGAAGTCCGTCTGACACTACGAGGTGCAACATTTTTACCCGAGTCGCTAATTTTTGCCGTAAGGTGCTAAGCCGTGAAGAGCGCGACGCAGAAGCCGCCGTTGAACAAACGCATATGACGGTTATCCCGCGTGAACAGCATGCAATTTCCCGCAAAGATATCAGTGATAATGCCCTCAAGGTGCTCTATCGACTGAACAAGGCGGGCTATGAAGCCTATCTCGTCGGCGGTGGCGTACGTGACCTCCTGCTCGGTAAAAAACCGAAAGATTTTGACGTGACAACCAGCGCGACGCCGGATCAGGTTCGTAAACTGTTCCGCAACTGTCGTCTGGTGGGCCGTCGTTTCCGCCTGGCGCACGTGATGTTCGGGCCGGAAATCATCGAAGTCGCCACCTTCCGCGGCCACCATGAAGGACACACCACCGATCGTGTGACTTCACAGCGCGGCCAGAACGGGATGCTGCTGCGCGACAACATCTTCGGTTCGATCGAAGAAGATGCCCAGCGTCGCGACTTCACCATTAACAGCCTGTATTACAGCGTGGCTGATTTTACCGTGCGCGACTACGTCGGCGGCATGAAAGATCTGCAGGAGGGCATGATTCGCCTGATTGGCGATCCGGAAACCCGCTACCGCGAAGATCCGGTCCGCATGCTGCGCGCTGTGCGCTTTGCCGCCAAGCTCAATATGAACATCAGCGCGGAAACCGCCGAGCCGATTCCGCGTCTTGCCGCACTGCTCCATGACGTTCCTCCGGCGCGTCTGTTCGAAGAAGTCCTGAAGCTGCTGCAGGCGGGCTACGGCTATGATACCTACATGCTGCTGCGCGAATATAACCTGTTCCAGCCGCTGTTCCCGACCATCACCCGCTACTTTACCGAGCGCGGCGATAGCCCGATGGAACACATCATTACCCAGGTGCTGAAGAATACCGATAACCGCATCCATAACGATATGCGCGTTAACCCGGCGTTCCTGTTCGCGGTCATGTTCTGGTATCCGCTGCTGGAAATGGCGCAGAAAATCACCCAGGAGAGCGGTCTGGCCTATAACGACGCTTTCGCCCTGGCAATGAACGATGTGCTGGATGAAGCCTGCCGTACGCTGGCCATTCCGAAGCGTATTACCACGCTGGTACGCGATATCTGGCAGCTGCAGCTGCGCATGTCCCGCCGCCAGGGCAAACGCGCGTGGAAGCTGATGGAACATCCGAAATTCCGCGCCGCCTACGATCTGCTGGAGCTGCGTGCCGGCGCCGAGAAAAATGGCGAACTGCAGCGTCTGACCAAATGGTGGGGCGAGTTCCAGGTTGCCGCGCCGCCAGATCAAAAAGAGATGCTTAACGAGCTCGATGACGAACCCGCGCCGCGCCGCCGTCATCGTCGCCCGCGCAAACGCACCCCGCGTCAGGGTGGCGCATGACCCGCGTCTACATCGCAATCGGCAGCAATCTGGCCTCTCCTCTGGAGCAGGTCAATGCTGCCGTGACGGCGCTGGCTGCCATTCCGGACAGCCGGATGGTCGCCGTCTCCTCTTTTTACCGCACGCCGCCGCTGGGACCGCAGGATCAGCCTGACTACCTCAACGCCGCCGTCGCCCTGGACACGCATCTGCAGGCGGAAGCCCTGCTGGATCATACCCAGCGCATCGAGCTACAGCAGGGCCGTCAACGCAAAGCCGAACGCTGGGGCCCCCGTACGCTGGATCTCGATATCATGCTGTTTGGCGATGCGGTGATAAACAGCGAGCGCCTGACGGTACCGCACTACGATATGAAAAACCGCGGTTTTATGCTGTGGCCGCTGTACGAGATTGCCCCGACGCTCCATTTCCCCGATGGCACCGCTTTGCGTGACGTGCTGGAAAACCTCGGTGCCGAAAAGCCGGCAATCTGGTCGTGCCCCCTTCCCCATTGTTAGCCATTACGGCGATCGTCGTTATCGATTGCCTAAAACCATTGCCCCTCTGAATGCTGCTGTTAGAATGCCGGTTAATATGACTTTCATCATCAGGAAACGTTATGAAACCGACCACTATCGCCCTGCTGCAGAAATGCAAACAGGAGAAGCAGCGCTTCGCCACCATCACCGCCTATGACTACAGCTTTGCGAAGCTGTTTGCCGATGAAGGGATCAACGTGATGCTGGTAGGGGATTCGCTGGGCATGACGGTGCAGGGGCACGACTCGACCTTGCCGGTGACCGTGGAAGATATCGCCTATCACACCCAGGCGGTACGTCGCGGCGCCCCCCATTGCCTGCTGCTCGCCGACCTGCCGTTTATGGCCTATGCCACCCCGGAACAGACTTTTGCTAACGCCGCCATCGTGATGCGCGCGGGCGCTAACATGGTCAAGCTTGAAGGCGGCGCCTGGCTTGCGGAAACGGTGAAAATGCTGGCGGAACGCGCGGTGCCGGTTTGCGGCCACCTTGGCCTGACCCCGCAGTCGGTCAATATTTTCGGCGGCTATAAAGTGCAGGGCCGCGGCGATGCGGCGCAGGCGCTGTTCGACGACGCGCTGGCACTGGAAGCGGCAGGCGCACAGTTGCTGGTCCTTGAGTGCGTCCCGGTCGAGCTGGCTCAGCGTATTACCGAGGCGTTAACCATTCCGGTTATCGGCATTGGTGCAGGCAACGTCACCGATGGTCAAATTCTGGTGATGCACGACGCTTTCGGGATCACCGGCGGCCATATTCCTAAATTTGCTAAAAATTTCCTGGCTGAAGCGGGCGACATGCGCGCCGCAGTGCGGCAGTATATTGCCGACGTGGAGTCCGGCGTTTATCCGGGCGAAGAACACAGTTTCCATTAAGGAGTCTTGTTGTGCTGATTATTGAATCCCTGCCGCTGCTGCGCCAGCATATCCGCCGTTTGCGCCAGGAAGGTAAGCGTATCGCGCTGGTTCCCACTATGGGCAACCTGCACGACGGCCATATGCAGCTGGTGGATACCGCAAAAGCCAGCGCCGATGTCGTGGTGGTCACTATTTTCGTCAACCCGATGCAGTTCGACCGCCCTGACGATCTGTCGCGCTACCCGCGTACGCTGCAGGATGATTGCGAAAAGCTGAACAAACGTAAGGTGGATTTTGTTTTCGCCCCCGCGCCGGCAGAGATCTATCCGCACGGTACCGAAAACCAGACCTATGTGGATGTCCCGGGGCTGTCGACCATGCTCGAGGGTGCCAGTCGTCCAGGCCACTTCCGCGGCGTATCGACCATCGTCAGCAAGCTGTTTAACCTGGTCCAGCCGGATGTCGCCTGCTTTGGCGAGAAGGACTTCCAGCAGCTGGCGCTGATTCGTAAAATGGTTGCCGACATGGGTTACGATATTGAGATAATCGGCGTGCCGATTATTCGTGCTAAAGATGGTTTGGCGCTGAGCTCACGCAACGGCTACCTCACCGCAGAGCAGCGTAAAATTGCGCCGGGCCTGTATAAAGTGCTGAGCGCCGTCGCCGGTAAGCTTGCCGCCGGTGAACGTAACCTGGATGAAATCATTACCCTTGCCGGGCAGGAGCTGAACGAGAAAGGCTTCCGCGCCGACGATATCCAGATCCGGGATGCGGATACGCTGCTGGAGCTGACGGAAACCAGTAAACGTGCGGTGATCCTGATGGCCGCATGGTTGGGACAGGCGCGGTTGATCGATAACCACATCGTCGAGCTGGGTCAGTAGACAAGGGTTAAAAATCTGGCAATATTGCCGGACATTTACTCAAAGCGGATGTCATGTCCGCTTCGTATCATTAAGGTATAGACCCTGACTAATCCGGTTGCAGACCGGCGGCAGGCAAGAGCACTACCGTCCCCCATCAGGGGAAAGTCGCTCGCCCGCCACGACCCTGCACTCTGAAGCAGGAGGGGAAGAAAGGTAGACATCATGATTCGTAATATGCTGCAGGGTAAACTCCACCGCGTTAAAGTCACGCAGGCCGACCTGCACTATGAAGGTTCCTGCGCCATTGACCAGGATTTTCTGGATGCGTCCGGTATTCTTGAAAACGAAGCGATCCACATCTGGAACGTGACCAACGGCAACCGTTTCTCCACCTATGCCATTGCCGCCGAACGTGGCTCGCGAATCATTTCGGTGAACGGCGCTGCCGCGCACTGCGCCAGCGTGGGTGACATTCTGATTATTGCCAGCTTCGTCACCATGCCTGATGAAGAAGCCCGCCGCTGGCAGCCGAAAGTGGCCTATTTTGAAGGCGACAACGAAATGAAGCGCCAGGCAAAAGCCATTCCGGTACAGGTTGCCTGATAGCCGATAGCTGACGGTGCGCCGCCCAGGCGGGGCACCGTTTATTACGGTATAAATATTACCTCATCATCACACTCTTCCCACCTCCATCAAGACCATTGGTGCGATACCACACCGGATGGCCGGTCAAAGTAAGAAGCTCCTTTCTGAAGTAAACCTGTGCCAGGGGACCGGGCCAACTTTTACGCTACCACCTTAGCGTAATGCTTCATCCACTCACTGGTGGCAGAATATTCACAGGTGGATTTTTATCAGCCAGATCTTCTCCGCGGTGAATCATATCGAACGTCTGTGGTAAGTATTGCACGGCACAACCCCCATATCCTTTGATGCCGGGCGATGTGGCGCGATTGAAAAAATTTCGCCAGGAAAGTGACCAGCCTACACTCTCGAGGCGGACCCGGTCTGATAAAGGTGTAGTTGTATTCACAGCAGCTATTCCGGAAAGTAAAAAATTATATTGATTCTGATACTTTTCCGCGTCCTAATTTAACTGGCTGATTCTCATCTCCTCACTGTTCACTACCTTTCCCATTAAGGAAAAGATCTATGCGATAAAATCATGGCATGGGTATTCTGAAATCGGAGATGTTCCACATTTACACTTTAATTTCTTCATCATTAAAAACCCTTAACCATAATTAACAGCAACATCCCAACCAAATTAAATAGATCTCATGAATATTTATAAATTTATATTACCATAAAAATTTTGGTGCTATTCAATTGAATGCACTCACGAATAATAACTAATCAGCACGTAATGCCTTTATATTTTTATTTTATGGTTAATCACACTCTTAAATTTACTGACTTATCAATTTTTTTGTTTTTTTAAATTGCTGACCTATGTTTGATCTTAGTCAATCTTTGAGTATGTAAAAATATCTACATTAAAACGGTAACAACAAAAATTAATAACTAAGTGCGAAAGATCTTTGACTTTATGATGGCCATCTTTTTATTTGGAACATCTGAATTAGTCATTCCCTCACGATCCACTGAAATTATAATCAGTATCTATAGTCTGGAGGGGTAATGACCTAAGGTTAATGTATAAAAAGACTGTGGATTTTTGTTGTCTGAATCATGTGCCTTATTGTTCTCAAGATGATAACCCTGGCATTGTATCTGTTAATCAGTTATCTCTACTTCGACTTTTATCGTAATAGGTAAAATATCACATTAAAGAATACATTACTGGCCCCAGTGTTTATTTTGATTCTAAAATCATTTATTTGGTGGCCAAATATCCTTGGCTATTGGGATGAAGTGCGGTAACTGACGGAGTTATCAGCGGTGTTCTGGGAGGAGTGAGGCGCTGTTGTTGGTAATTTGATAATTATCTGACTTGCAACCTTACAGATAAATTACACGCCGAGAAAACCTAATTAAAATGCGATTAATTGAATTAGTTCAAATTTCTCGTTTTTTTGGAAAAAAATATGAACAGATATAAAAAAATTGAAGCTTTCTCATATGCGTTATTATCACCAATTATTGCCATGAATATTTTATGGAAGGCCGATGTATATTCAGAGAAAAACATTTATTTGGGAATGTTGATCACAGTTCAGAGTTTCATTGGCACCAGAGTAATCCTGGAGTTTATCTATAGAAATATACTCTCACATAAACCATGGCGTTATAAAAGAGGAGGCATGTTTAAGTATCCCTATTGCCTTGAAAAAAGCGTTGTGAATTTGTGGTTCTTTTTGGTTTTTATAGAGATAATCCTTATAGCTGAATACCCAACGGAACCAAAATTATTTTTATTTAAAACAATCACAGCACTAATGGTGTTATTAGGAAGCATTGAATCGGGGGATTATATTCGTAAGATAGTTAACTATGTATATAATTACTATACTCTTCATCATCACAAAAGGAAACAGTGAACTGATATAATAGTTCAGCAGTTGCTTATCATTCCATCCGGGAAGAAATTATGCGACAGTTTAGAAATGAAAATAACCAAAACATTATATATATAATGCACAAACTATTCACTATCAAGATGCGATGTTACATCAGGTACGCATCTGAAAATCCCCGCCAGACACGCACAGAGTTTATTAGGCGTTAATCTGTTCAGGATTAACGCCTTTTAATTAAAACCGTTATATAAACCACTATTGCCACGATGAGCAGGGAAGCAACGCAAAGAGCCAAAAAATAATACTTATCCCATGTAAAATCAGACATAAATCCTGTTGATTCCGTAATCAGTCTGTACATCTTTATTTCTGGTATCAGCACGTATAACAGGACAAACACAACTGTAAACAGCAATGCTTGCCCAAACCATAATAGTACGTATTGTATTGGCTTCATTAGTACACCTGTACGGTACCGAAAGCAGTTAATGGCGCTGTTACCTGTATTGTGGGCGTATTAAATCAAATAACCATAAATAAAAAATGGACTTCATGCCAGACAACAAATTCTGAAAATAAATAAGATGATCTCTGAAACACCTTGTCAGGAATTTATTCGCGGGGTGGCCGGTTTCGTATCACCGGCACCATTTATCCCTGCGGCTGATTGCTGATCAATCGCGACATCGTCTCCAGCGAATCGGTCCGCAGAATATAGAGTCTTTTTAGTAAGAACGGGTTATCGCCCGGCTTCACCTTCCCTCTCACCGTGGTCACCGCCATATGAAAACCGGCGTCGTTCGCCGCCCTGACCGCCGTCGCGTTATAGCCGCCAAACGGATAAGAGAGATACAGCACGTGCGGATTAAACTGGGCAAGCGCGCGCCGCGAACGCTCAAAATCGAACAGCACATTATGGTAGCTGCGGCTCAACAGAATCGGATGATGCAGGGCATCAACCCGGTGCAGGAAGTGGGTATGGGACTGTATATCAAAAACGTCCTGAATCTGCTTCAGCTCGGAAACACTCATAAACTGCAGCGATTTCGGCTCCCATTTCTGCGGGTGGCGTTTGATACGCGATGAGATAATAAATGCCGTCGCGTGAAAGCCATACTGCTTCAGAATCGGGTACGCGTAGCGGTTAACCGACTTCAGACCATCGTCAAAGGTAATCACCACCGAGCGGGCCGGCAGATTGATTTTATTACGCAGATAGCCTTCCAGCTGATACATCGTCAGCGTAGTGTAGCCCCGGTCGCGGAGCCAGGTCATCTGGTTGCTGAAGGCGCGTACCGAAGTCGTGGTAGAGGTGTGGCGAAAACGGGTGTTCTCTTCATCGCGCAGAATGTGATGGTAGGTCAGCATCGGGATACCGCGATCTTCCTGAGCATCCAGGCTGCTGACCCACGCCAGCCGGTTACCAATACGAATTTGAAACCAGGTCTGGTTGAGACGGTCTTTCAGCTTGCTGATAATGGGATAGCGCAGATTATTCGCCAGGGTGCCAAACGGCGCGCTACCGACGGAAGGCGCATCGTACACCGGCGTATCTTTCCAGGTGAGCAGATTCTGGTTGCTCAGCGGTTTATGCAAATCGCCGAGATTGTCTTCAACCCGCTGCTTGCCCTGCACCGGTTCGAGGTGGCCTTTATCGATAAAGCCGGTGCCGAAACCGAAGCTGAATTCATAATAATCGGCGGACGTCGGCACCACGGCGATAATTTGCCCGGCCCGAATGTTCCCCACGCTCACCACGTCATTTCCGACCTGCGCCCAGATAACCGCATCTTCCGTGGTCTGCATATAGCGGGCGGGGGTCCCCTGCTGGCTAAGCAGGCTGGCTGAAGCGCTGAGCGATGTCAGTAAAAGGAACAGGGCAACAATTCGGACAAACATGCAGGTCGGACCGCTAGAGAAATCAGCCGCCATTGTAACAAAAGCGGCATCAATACCAATGCTTAATTCCCGAACGCATCATGGCGCAGGCGGAAAGGCGGATTTTTTTGCTGTTGGTGCCAGAGGCTGCTGACGACCGGGCCTCCGCTGCTTACGATCGCCTCGCGAAACGCTTCGCTGCTCAGGGTGTAGCGCAGGAGATACATACGCTCCAGTAATGGATAGCTGATACCGGAGATCACTTCACAATGGGTATGTTTATGGCTCATCAGGGCCGCCACGCGATAGGGAGGTGCTCCGGTGTGGTCGGTCAAAAAAATCACGCCATCGCCGCTGTCCGTGGCGTGCAGCGCATCGCACATCATCCGGCTCAACATATTGCTGCTAAGATTACGCCAGTAATTTACCGCCCGGCATTGCGCCAGCGGGCCAAACTTTTTTTCCAGACGATCCAGCAGTTCCTCCGCCTTCTCATCATGACAGGTAATCACCCAACCCAACATAGACAGCCTCCTTAGCAGAGAAACACTGTAACAAAGGGGATGACGCAGATGAGTGATGGCAGTCAAGATTAGCGGATAGCGCCTCGCCTGGCGGCCAGGCGCTATTTGCCGATGCGCGGTTAGCTGCGCAGACCGCGTCCACGCTGGATCAGATACCAGCACAGGGCGTAGAACAGAACAATAAACACCACCAGCACGCCAAAAGTCGTCATCAGCGGAACATCGTTGATGCCGAGGAATCCGTAGCGGAAGCCGCTGATCATGTAAACAATCGGGTTAAGGTGCGACAGCGCCTGCCAGAATGGCGGCAGCAGGGTCAGGGAGTAAAACACCCCGCCGAGGTAGGTCAGCGGCGTCAGCACGAAGGTGGGGATCAGGCTGATATCATCAAAGGTTTTGGCAAAAACCGCGTTCAGCAAACCCGCCAGCGAGAAGAGGACCGCGGTCAGCATCAGCGTCAGCCCAACGAACAGCCAGGAATGCACCTGGAACGGCACGAAGAACAACGATATCGCGGTAACCAGAATCCCTACGCACAGCCCTCGCGCCACCCCACCACCAACATAGCCGGCGATGACCACGTGCGTCGGCACCGGCGCCACCAGCAGCTCTTCGATGTTGCGCTGAAATTTCGCGCTGAAGAACGAGGAGGCCACGTTGGCATAGGCGTTGGTGATGACCGCCATCATGATCAGACCCGGCACAATAAACTGCATATAGGTAAAGCCATGCATTTCACCGATCCGCGAGCCGATCAAATTGCCAAAGATGACAAAATAGAGGGTCATGGTGATCACCGGCGGTACCAGCGTCTGGATCCAGATACGCATAAAGCGGTGAATTTCCTTGGCCCAGATGCTTTTCAGCGCGACCCAATAAAGCTGCATCATGCTGATTCTCCTTTTCTGTCATGCACCAGCGTGACAAACAGCTCTTCCAGCCGGTTGGCTTTGTTACGCATACTTAACACCTGAACTCCCTGAGCACTCAGCTGGGCAAATACGCTGTTAATCCCCTGCTCGCGCAGCACTTCGACTTCCAGCGTGGATGTATCCACCAGGCGATACTGGTAACCTTCCAGCGTCGGCAGCGGGCTTTTCGGCGCCAGATCAAGGATGAACGTTTCTGATTTCAACTTGGCAAGCAGCGCCTTCATCGAGGTGTTTTCCACCAGCTCTCCGCGTTGAATAATCCCGATATTGCGGCACAGCATCTCCGCCTCTTCCAGGTAATGGGTGGTCAGGATGATGGTGGTGCCTTTATCGTTCAAATCCTTGAGAAAACCCCACATCGAGCGGCGAAGTTCGATATCCACCCCTGCGGTGGGTTCATCAAGGATCAGCAGTTTGGGTTCATGCATCAACGCGCGGGCAATCATCAGGCGTCGTTTCATCCCGCCGGAGAGCATCCGTGCACGTTCGTTGCGCTTTTCCCACAGATCGAGCTGTTTTAAGTACTTTTCGCTGCGCAGAAGCGCTTCTTTATGCTCCACGCCGTAGTAGCCGGCCTGGTGAACGACGATCTGCTGGACGGTTTCAAACGGGTTGAAGTTGAACTCCTGCGGCACCAGCCCGAGCTGACGCTTGGCGTTCACCACGTCCTTTTGCAGGTCGTAGCCAAAGACGTTGACCTCACCGGAGGTTTTATTTACCAGCGAACTGATAATGCCAATCGTGGTGGATTTTCCCGCCCCGTTAGGGCCGAGCAGCGCATAAAAATCCCCTGCTTCCACCTGCAGATCGATTCCCCGAAGCGCCTGAACCCCACCGGGGTAGGTCTTGGTGAGCTGTTTTAATTCCAGAGCAATGGTCATTAAATATCTCTTCTCGTGTCATGACACGCGATGGGTTGTTTTAAATAAAGTGAGGTTAACCTATATTAGCCCAACGCACTTACTTGGTTACAGGCCGTAAACGTCCATGAATGATATAGATACACTCATCAGCAATAATGCACTATGGTCAAAAATGCTGGTGGAAGAAGACCCCGGCTTTTTCGCAAAATTGTCACAAGCGCAGAAGCCACGCTTTCTGTGGATTGGATGTTCTGATAGCCGTGTTCCTGCGGAACGGTTAACCGGCCTTGAGCCCGGTGAACTGTTTGTCCATCGTAACGTCGCTAATCTGGTGATTCATACCGACCTGAACTGTCTTTCCGTGGTGCAGTATGCCGTTGACGTGCTGGAAGTCGAGCATATCATCATCTGCGGCCACTACGGCTGCGGCGGCGTGCAGGCGGCAGTAGAAAACACCGAGCTGGGGCTTATCGACAACTGGCTGCTGCATATTCGCGATATCTGGTTCAAACACAGTTCGCTGCTGGGCGAAATGCCTGAAGAGCGTCGACTGGATACATTATGTGAACTGAACGTGATGGAGCAGGTTTATAACCTGGGCCACTCGACCATTATGCAGTCGGCGTGGAAGCGGGGTCAGAAGGTCACCATCCACGGCTGGGCCTACGGTATCCATGACGGGCTGTTACGCGATCTTGATGTGACTGCCGTCAGCCGCGAAACCCTTGAACAGCGCTACCGCCACGGAATTTCCAACCTCAAGAGCAAACACGTCAACCACAAGTAAGCCGCCCGCTTCAGAAAACCCCGGCAGCGCGGTGCGCCATCGTCCGGGGTTGCATGAAACCTTACTCGTCCAGCAGCACCACTTTGCCGACGTACGGCAGATGGCGATAGCGCTGAGCGTAATCAATCCCGTAGCCGACCACGAACTCATCCGGGATAGCAAAGCCAACAAACTCTACCGGCACGTTCACTTCACGGCGGCTAGGCTTGTCCAGCAGCGTACAAATAGCCAGAGATTTCGGCTCACGCAGGCTGAGAATTTCACGCACTTTAGACAGCGTGTTGCCGGAATCGATAATGTCTTCCACAATCAATACGTCTTTACCGCGAATGTCTTCATCCAGATCTTTCAGGATTTTAACGTCACGGGTCGTCGACATGCCGCTGCCGTAGCTGGAGGCGGTCATAAAATCGACTTCATGCGGCACCTGCACTTCACGACACAGATCGGCCATAAACATAAATGAGCCGCGCAGCAGCCCCACCAGCACCATCTCGCTGCCGCTGTCTTTGTAGCATTCGTTGATTTGACGACCCAGTTCGGCGATACGCGCTTTGATCTCGGCTTCCGGGATCATCACTTCTACAGTATGTTTCATTAAACTAACCATTTGATTCTTAAGATAAATCATCAACACCGCTGCGAATGCACCGACATTGACCGGCAAGCTATGCAGTATACCAGTAAAAAGAAATATGCGATGCAGGGAATAATAAAGCCCATTTTGTGATTCCGATCACACTTGTTAAATCCTATAATTAATTGCAATTAAAAAATTAACAAACAACCGAGTGTCTTTCTATGGCAGAAACAAAGTCTCAACAATCACGGCTTCTCGTGACGCTGACAGCTCTCTTTGCAGCGTTCTGCGGCCTGTATCTTCTTATTGGCGGGGTATGGCTGGCGGCCATTGGCGGCTCCTGGTATTACCCTATTGCTGGCCTCGTCATGCTGGCCGTCACCGTGATGCTGTTGCGGGGCAAACGCGCAGCGCTCTGGCTCTATGCCGCGCTGCTTCTCGCCACCATGATCTGGGGCGTCTGGGAAGTCGGCTTTGACTTCTGGGCGCTTACGCCGCGTAGCGATATTCTGGTCTTCTTCGGCATCTGGCTCATTTTGCCTTTTGTCTGGCGTCGTCTGCCGATCCCATCGGCCGGCGCGGTCGCCGGTCTGGTTGTGGCCCTGCTGATCAGCGGCGGTATCCTGACCTGGGCCGGTTTTAACGATCCGCAGGAAGTGAACGGTACCCTGAATGCCGATGCGACGCCTGCGGCGCCGATCTCCGCGGTTGCCGATGGCGACTGGCCGGCGTACGGCCGTAACCAGGAAGGCCAACGTTATTCACCGCTGAAGCAAATCAACGCCGATAACGTGAAAAACCTGAAGGAAGCCTGGGTATTCCGCACCGGCGACCTGAAGCAGCCCAACGATCCGGGTGAAATCACCAACGAAGTGACGCCGATTAAAGTGGGGAACATGCTGTACCTGTGTACCGCCCACCAGCGTCTGTTTGCCCTTGATGCGGCTACCGGGAAAGAAAAATGGCACTTTGACCCGCAGCTGAACGCGGATCCGTCCTTCCAGCACGTCACCTGCCGCGGCGTCTCTTATCACGAAGCGAAAGCAGACAACGCGCCGGCAGATGTCGTCGCCAACTGTCCGCGCCGGATTATCCTGCCGGTCAACGATGGTCGCCTGTTCGCCATTAACGCCGACAACGGCCAGCTGTGCGAATCCTTTGCCAACAAAGGGATTCTCAACCTGCAGACCAACATGCCGGTCACCACGCCGGGGATGTACGAACCGACGTCGCCACCGATCGTGACCGATACCACCATTATCATTGCCGGTGCCGTGACCGATAACTTCTCGACGCGCGAACCGTCGGGCGTCATTCGCGGCTTTGATGTCAACACCGGTAAACTGCTGTGGGTCTTCGATCCGGGCGCGAAAGATCCGAACGCCATTCCGGATGATGAACATCACTTCACGCTGAACTCCCCGAACTCCTGGGCGCCTGCGGCCTATGATGCGAAGCTGGACCTCGTGTACCTGCCGATGGGCGTGACCACTCCGGATATCTGGGGCGGTAACCGTACGCCGGAGCAGGAACGCTACGCCAGCTCTATCGTGGCGCTGAACGCGACCACCGGTAAACTGGTATGGAGCTATCAGACCGTTCACCACGATCTGTGGGACATGGATATGCCGTCTCAGCCTACGCTGGCGGATATCGACGTTAACGGTAAAACCGTTCCGGTCATCTACGCACCGGCCAAAACCGGTAATATCTTCGTCCTTGACCGTCGTAACGGCGAACTGGTCGTCCCGGCACCGGAAAAACCGGTTCCTCAGGGGGCAGCGAAAGGCGATTATGTCTCTAAAACTCAGCCATTCTCCGACCTGAGCTTCCGTCCGAAGAAAGATTTGACCGGCGCGGATATGTGGGGCGCCACCATGTTCGATCAGCTGGTGTGCCGCGTGATCTTCCACCAGCTGCGTTATGAAGGCATCTTCACCCCGCCGTCAGAACAAGGCACGCTGGTCTTCCCGGGTAACCTGGGGATGTTTGAATGGGGCGGGATTTCCGTTGACCCGAACCGCCAGGTGGCCATCGCCAACCCAATGGCGCTGCCGTTTGTATCGAAACTGATCCCACGCGGCCCGGGCAATCCGATGGAGCCGCCGAAAGACGCGAAAGGTTCCGGTACCGAATCCGGTATCCAGCCGCAGTATGGCGTACCGTTCGGCGTGACCCTCAACGCCTTCCTGTCGCCGTTTGGCCTGCCGTGCAAACAGCCGGCCTGGGGTTACATCTCCGCGTTGGATCTGAAGACCAACGAAGTGGTATGGAAAAAACGTATCGGTACGCCGCAGGATAGCCTGCCGTTCCCGATGCCGGTCCAGCTGCCGTTTAACCTTGGTATGCCGATGCTTGGCGGCCCGATCTCCACCGCCGGCAACGTGCTGTTTATTGGCGCTACCGCCGATAACTACCTGCGCGCATACAACATGAGCAACGGTGAAAAACTGTGGCAGGCCCGTCTGCCGGCAGGCGGCCAGGCGACGCCAATGACCTATGAAGTGAATGGCAAACAGTATGTGGTCATCGCCGCAGGCGGCCACGGCTCGTTTGGCACGAAGATGGGGGACTATATCGTCGCCTATGCGCTGCCTGATGAGGCGAAATAAGCCCCAGGCAAAAACGCAGTAACAAAACAGAAGGCCCGGTGAACACCGGGCCTTTTTTTACGCGTGCATAATATCCCCTGCGAGGGGGAGCTAGACCGTAAAGCCGAGCATCATGCCGGTATCTTCATGTTCCAGCAGATGGCAGTGCGCCATATAGGCATGCTCTTTCGACGCCTCGTGATCGAACTTCACCAGCACTTCACTGACGCCCCCCTCAACCCGTACGGTATCTTTCCAGCCGGAACGATGCGCGGCAGGCGCAGCGCCATTCTCCGACAGAATACGGAACTGGGTACCGTGAATATGGAACGGGTGCAGCATCATGTCGCCTTTGCCGGAAATCACCCAACGCTCATATTGCCCTTTTGCCGCGGCAAACATCGGGAGATTCATATCAAAGGCTTTGCCATTGATCCGGTTAGCATTATGGAAATCGAAACCGTCGGCACCGTGGTTCATCTGTCCCATGCCGCCGTGGTTCATGTTCCCCATATCGCCATGATTCATCTGCCCCTTGTCGCTCATATTGCCCATCATGCCGTGACCCATATTGCCGTGATCCATCATGCTACCGTGGTTCATGCCGGACATCGCCTGATCGCCATATTTTTGCATCAGCGCCTGCATTCCCATCATGTCCAGCATCGGATCCATCGACAGCTGGAGCGTGCGCTGTGTCAGCCCCTCCAGCGACGGCAGCGCCGGCATGCTGACCAAAGAATCCGGCAGTGTGCCGGATGCCTGGATCGTCAGCGGCTGGATGCGCAAGACCGGCTGCGGCTTGTCGAACGGCGCGATCGCCATCCCCATCTGGCTCACCGGCAAGGTGATCAGATCGAAGGCTTTACCATCGCGGGTATCCACCAGAACTTCAAAGCGCTCACCCATTAATACCGGCAGCCCGGTGACCTTCACCGGCTCGGCAAGCAGTCCACCGTCGCTGGCGATAACGTACATCGGCCGGTTATCGCTGGTGGAGAAATTCAGCGAGCGGGCGTTACAACCGTTCAGTAAACGCAAGCGAAGCCAGCCGCGCGGCGCGGCGTGTTCAGGATAGAGTGCCCCGTTCGCCAGTAAGGTATCGCCAAACCAGCCGACCGCCGCGCTCATCATGTCGAGCTGATAATCAATCTCTCCGGCAGCGGTAAAACGCTTATCCTGCACAATCACCGGTACGTCATCGATCCCCCACTGCTTCGGCAGCAGCAGCTGCTCGCTTTCTTCATCAGAAATCAGTACCAGCCCCGCCAGCCCCATCGCCACCTGGCGACCGGTTTTTCCATGCTGGTGCGGGTGGAACCAGCAGGTGGCGGCCCGCTGGCTGGGAGTAAAATTCACGCTGCGGGAGGCGCCTGGCGCAATGATCCCCTGTGGACCGCCGTCGACCTCACCCGGCACCTCCAGCCCATGCCAGTGAACGGTCGTCTCTTCGGCCAGGCGGTTGTGAATATCCACGGTCACCGCCTCCCCTTTTTTGAGCTTCAGCGCCGGCCCCAGCAGATTGCCGTTATAACCCCAGGTGGTCGCCTGATGCGGACCAAACTGCGTTTTTCCGGCCTGGATCGTTAATGTGATGCGATTACGTGCGTCGGCGGTCAGCAGATTAGGCACCGGCAGAGCCGGGCGGCTGGCGGCGAAAACCGAACGGCTCCAGAGCGGCAGCGCGCTGAATACGCCGGCCGCTGCGGTTAATTTGATAAATTCACGACGTTGCATTTTCACATCCTTTTTATTCTGCTGGTGAACTTTTGAGCTTAAACCTTCCACCAACAGGAAGGTCAAGCAGAAGAGTAAGAATAAAGCTCTACGTAGTGTAAAGAAGTATGCTAACTTTGAGCGTCCGTGATTCAATGGTAGAGAAAATGAAGACGCTTTTCAGAACAATAGTGCTCGGCAGCCTGCTTGCTCTATCCGCCAATAGCTATGCGTTAAGCGAGTCCGAAGCGGAAGATATGGCTGATTTAACGGCGGTATTTGTCTTCCTGAAAAACGACTGCGGTTACCAGAATCTGCCGAATACCCAAATTCGTCGCGCGCTGGTCTTTTTTGCTCAACAGAACCAATGGGATCTGAGCAACTATGACAGCTTCAATATGAAGGCGCTCGGTGAAGACAGCTACCGCGATCTCAGCGGTATCAAAATCCCCACCACGAAAAAATGCAAGGCGCTGGCCCGCGATTCGCTGAGCCTGCTCGCTTACGTTAAATAGGCCACCCGTCGGGCCCGGTCGCAATCCCGCCGCCTGTACAAGGTGGCCTGCTCCGCCCATCCCGCAGCCCGGCAATATTCCTGCTATTCAGCCCTGCGCCATGCGAACGGCTGAAATATCCGCCGTGCATCATCATCTATAGTTGGCTATGATGTTGCGCTCGTTTTTTCGAGTGTACCGGATGTTCACAATGGAGGAATCCGCCCGTGGCTGATAACAATCTGTGGCATGAAACACTGCACGACCATTTTGGTCAGTATTTTGCGGTTGATAATGTGCTGTATCACGAAAAGACCGATCACCAGGATTTGATCATTTTTGAGAACGCAGCCTTTGGCCGCGTGATGGCGCTGGACGGCGTGGTACAAACCACCGAACGCGATGAGTTTATCTATCATGAGATGATGACCCATGTCCCGCTGATGGCCCACGGCCAGGCAAAACACGTGCTGATCATCGGCGGCGGTGACGGCGCAATGCTGCGAGAAGTCTCTCGTCACAGCACCATCGAAACCATCACCATGGTCGAAATCGACGCTGGCGTGGTCTCGTTCTGCCGCCAGTATCTGCCAAATCACAATGCGGGCGCCTATGACGATCCGCGCTTTACGCTGGTGATTGACGATGGCGTCAATTTTGTTAACCAGACGACGCAAACGTTTGATGTGATCATCTCCGACTGCACCGACCCTATCGGTCCCGGCGAGAGCCTGTTCACCTCGGCCTTTTACGAAGGCTGCAAACGCTGCCTGAATCCCGGCGGTATTTTTGTTGCCCAAAACGGCGTCTGCTTCCTGCAGCAGGATGAAGCGATCGACAGCCACCGCAAGCTCGGCCACTATTTCAGCGATGTCAGCTTCTATCAGGCCGCGATTCCGACCTACTATGGCGGCATTATGACCTTCGCATGGGCGACCGATAATGATGCCCTGCGCGACCTGTCCAATGAAATTATCCAGGCGCGTTTTCACAAAGCGAACCTGAAGTGCCGTTACTATAATCCGGCTATTCACAAGGCGGCATTTGCCCTACCGCAATATTTACAGGATGCGCTGTCCGCCAGCGATCCTCAGTAAGGGGGTGAACTAAATTGAAAAAACTGAAGCTGCATGGCTTTAACAACCTGACCAAGAGCCTGAGTTTTTGTATTTACGATATCTGCTATGTCAAAACGGCAGAGGAGCGCGATGGCTACATCGCCTATATCGATGAACTCTATAACGCCAACCGTCTGACCGAGATTTTGTCAGAGACCTGCTCGATCATCGGCGCCAATATTCTGAACATTGCTCGCCAGGATTATGAACCTCAGGGCGCCAGCGTGACGATCCTGGTCAGTGAAGAACCCGTTGACCCACAGCTTATCGACCAGAGCGAACACCCGGGCCCGCTCCCGGAAGCCGTAGTCGCCCACCTCGACAAAAGCCATATCTGCGTGCATACCTACCCGGAAAGCCATCCGGAGGGCGGACTGTGCACCTTCCGTGCCGACATCGAAGTCTCCACCTGCGGGGTTATCTCACCGCTTAACGCGCTGAATTATCTTATCCACCAGCTGGAATCTGACATTGTCACTATTGATTATCGCGTCCGCGGTTTTACCCGTGATATCAATGGTATGAAGCACTTCATTGACCATGAAATCAATTCCATTCAGAACTTTATGTCCGAGGACATGAAAGCGCTGTATGACATGGTGGACGTCAATGTCTACCAGGAAAATATCTTCCACACCAAGATGCTGCTGAAAGAGTTCGATCTGAAGCACTACATGTTCCACACCAGACCCGAAGATCTCAGCGCAGAAGAGCGCAAGTCCATCACCGATCTCCTGTGGAAAGAGATGCGGGAAATTTACTACGCCAGAAATATCCCTGCCATCTGAACATCCGACGGCGCCTGCGGGCGCCGTGACTCGGGCTGAACCCGTCTGAGGGTAACGTTCTGCTCTTTGAGCGCGTTCTGTACCGTCTGCGAGCGATCGACGTCGGTTGCCACTTCACTAACACCGGCAAGCGGCGCCCGGTCAATAGCGGCGCATAGCGCGCGATCGCAGTGGCAAAATGATTATAATCAGTCAGGGCAAAAAAAAGCCGGGAGTTCGGCTCCCGGCGTGAATGCATGAAGGGGGTCAGGCTTTGCTGACAAACTCGCGGTACGCGGCCACCACCTGTAAAAAATCCTCAACGCCGCACAGAGAGAGGCTTTCTTCGTCGTAGTAGCTCATCCCCTCTTCGATTTCATCACCTGAAATCTCCAGCTGATTGGCGCGAATCATCACCTCTTCGCCATCCAGCCATAGCGTGTATTCATGTCCGGCACGCTGCCAGGAACGCTCGCTGCCTTTTACAGTGCGCGCGGCCTGTTCCACTTCATCCAGCAGGGCGAGGTTATCTTTCACCTCTTCGTTAAACCAGTGCCCCACCACCTCGTGGCCCATCGACATTCGCACCTTTACCACTCCGGTAATATCGCGCAGAAATTCGTAATCCATAGTGTCTTCCTCTGCAAGGGCAATGCGTCACCGCTACATTGTACCCATAGGGTAATTATCGCAGCACCCGGGCAGAAAAAAAGTGGACCAGATAGAGCAACAGCAAATAAAAGCGCCTCGGTCAGTTAACCGGTCATCTTACCGCCAACCGGCGGGCATTATTCCCCCCTTTCTTTACCCAATGCAGCTCTGCCGGCGTCAAATCCCTGCGCCTTTGCCCGATGCCGACGGCAATCGGCGTACCTTTAGCGCAGCAATAAAAAAGCCACTCCGAAGAGTGGCTTTGAGCAGCAAGATTCGTTTATACCGCGGTCTGGAAAATCACACCATCCGCTTTATCAGTGTACTGTTCCAGCTGGTTGAAGTTCAGATAGCGATAGGTATCCGCCGCGGTCTTATCGACCTGAGCGACGAAGGTCTGGTACTCTTCCGGCGTCGGCAGTTTGCCGAGCAGGGAAGCGACCGCAGCCAGCTCCGCAGAGGCCAGATAGACGTTAGCGCCGGTGCCTAAACGGTTCGGGAAGTTACGGGTTGAAGTGGAAACTACCGTCGCACCGTCCGCCACGCGCGCCTGGTTCCCCATACACAGGGAACAGCCAGGGATTTCGATACGCGCACCGCTCTTACCAAACACGCTGTAGTAGCCTTCTTCAGTCAGCTGTGCCGCATCCATACGGGTTGGCGGAGCCACCCACAGGCGAGTTGGCAGCTGGCCTTTGTGACTGTCCAGCAGCTTACCGGCGGCACGGAAGTGGCCGATGTTGGTCATGCAGGAACCGATGAAGACTTCGTCAATCTTCTCACCCTGCACGTCGGACAGCAGACGCGCATCGTCCGGATCGTTCGGCGCACACAGGATAGGCTCTTTGATATCCGCCAGATCGATATCGATCACCGCGGCATACTCGGCATCGGCATCCGCTTCCAGCAGCTGCGGATCCGCCAGCCATTTTTCCATCCCCTGGATGCGACGCTCCAGCGTACGGCGATCGCCGTAGCCTTCTGCGATCATCCACTTCAGCAGGACGATGTTGGAGTTCAGATACTCAACGATCGGTTCCTGATTCAGCTTAATGGTACAGCCGGCAGCAGAACGTTCTGCGGAAGCATCGGTCAGCTCAAACGCCTGCTCAACTTTCAGATCCGGCAGACCTTCAATTTCCAGAATGCGTCCGGAGAAGATGTTTTTCTTCCCTTTCTTCTCAACGGTCAGCAGCCCCTGCTTAATCGCGTACAGCGGGATCGCATGGACCAGATCGCGCAGGGTGATCCCCGGCTGCATCTTGCCTTTGAAGCGAACCAGCACCGATTCCGGCATATCCAGCGGCATGACGCCGGTCGCGGCGGCAAAGGCCACCAGACCAGAGCCCGCCGGGAAGGAGATACCAATCGGGAAACGGGTATGAGAGTCACCACCGGTACCGACGGTATCCGGCAGCAGCATACGGTTCAGCCAGGAGTGGATAACGCCATCGCCCGGGCGCAGAGAAACACCGCCACGGTTCATAATGAAGTCTGGCAGCGTATGGTGCGTGGTGACGTCAACCGGCTTCGGATAGGCCGCCGTATGGCAGAAGGACTGCATCACCAGGTCGGCAGAGAAACCAAGGCACGCCAGGTCTTTCAGTTCATCACGGGTCATCGGACCGGTGGTATCCTGGGAACCGACGGAGGTCATCTTCGGTTCACAGTAAGCGCCCGGACGAATACCGGCAACGCCGCAGGCGCGGCCAACCATTTTCTGCGCCAGCGAGTAGCCGCGGCTGCTTTCCGCCACGTCTTTTGCCTGACGGAATACGTCGCTGTGCGGCAGACCCAGCGCTTCACGCGCTTTCGTGGTCAGGCCGCGACCGATGATCAGCGGAATACGGCCGCCGGCGCGGACTTCATCAACCAGCACATCGGTTTTCAGCTCGAAGCTTGCCAGCAGTTCGTTGGTTTCGTGGTTACGCACTTCGCCTTTGAACGGGTAAACGTCAATCACGTCGCCCATATTCAGGTTGTTCACGTCCACTTCAATTGGCAGCGCGCCCGCATCTTCCATGGTATTGAAGAAGATAGGTGCAATTTTGCCGCCGAGGCAGAGACCGCCGCCGCGCTTGTTCGGCACGTTCGGGATATCGTCGCCCATAAACCACAGCACCGAGTTGGTGGCGGATTTACGCGAAGAGCCTGTACCCACCACGTCACCGACGTAGGCCAGCGGGAAGCCTTTTTGCTGAAGCGCTTCAATTTGCTTAATCGGGCCAACGGAACCCGGCTGGTCCGGCTCGATACCTTCACGGGCGTTTTTCAGCATCGCCAGCGCGTGCAGCGGGATATCCGGGCGGGACCAGGCATCTGGTGCCGGAGACAGGTCATCGGTGTTGGTTTCGCCGGTAACCTTGAATACGGTAACGGTGATTTTCTCAGCCAGCTGCGGACGGTTCAGGAACCACTCGGCGTCAGCCCAGGATTTCATAACCTGTTTAGCGTACTCGTTACCCGCTTTGGCTTTCTCTTCTACGTCGTAGAAGTTATCGAACATCAGCAGGGTATGGGACAGCGCTTTGGCGGCGATCGGCGCCAGTTTAGCATCGTCCAGTGCATCAATCAGCGGGTGAATATTGTAACCGCCCTGCATGGTGCCCAGCAGTTCAACGGCTTTTTCAGGGGTAACCAGTGGGGAGGTCGCTTCGCCTTTGGCGATAGCGGCAAGGAATCCGGCTTTAACATAGGCGGCTTCGTCGACGCCCGGCGGTACACGGTTGATTAACAGGTCTAACAGGAATTCTTCTTCACCCGCAGGCGGGCTCTTCAGCAGTTCTACCAGCGCGGCCATTTGGGTTGCATCTAAGGGTTTGGCAACAATCCCAACGGCTGCACGCTCAGCTACGTGCTTACGGTATTCTTCTAGCACGACGGTTCTCCTCGCTCTCATTGTAAAATGCGGTAGGCGATTCTCTTCACGCTCCTGTGAGACAGCAGTTTGTAGGGTAAATGCCCGATACCGCGTCGGCAGCATAGCAGGATTTTGGCGAGGTGTTAATCTGTTTACAAAAAAGCAACATTAAAATTTAGCTGAATCGTTAAGGGCAGGATTTTACAGGCTTTACGTACATTTCCCGGGATATAAATTTAATTCTGTTACAGAAAACTGAGCAAAATCCCAACAATCATCAAAAATCAAAAATAGACCTGCTTATACTCCGTCGCGAGCGCTATTTTCGGCGATACTCAGTGGAAACGGGCCCACTATAGCGCCGGGAGCTAACATGATACGACCTTTGAAACCCCACGTGATTGCCCTGGTGTGCAGTGCAGGGCTATTAGCCGCCTCTGGCGCTCTGTACGTCACAAGCCGCGCCGCAGAAACGCCGCCCGCGCCCGCTCCTGCCGCCCAACCCGCCGCTCCCGCTGCCGTTGAGCCCGCCGCTCCGACGGCGCAACCGGTCGCTGCCACCTACACGGCGGCGCAAATCGATCGGTGGGTCGCCCCCGTCGCCCTTTACCCGGATAACCTGCTGTCGCAGGTGTTAATGGCGTCGACCTATCCGAGCAACGTCCTGCAGGCCGTCCAGTGGTCGCAGGATAACCCAACGATGCAGGGAGACGCCGCCGTGCAGGCCGTGGCGAACCAGCCGTGGGATCCCAGCGTGAAATCGCTGGTCGCCTTTCCGGCGCTGCTGTCGCTGATGGGTGAAAATCCGCAGTGGGTGCAGGACCTGGGTAACGCGTTTCTCGCGCAGCCACAGGACGTAATGAATTCGGTGCAGAAACTGCGTGCCATCGCCCAGCAAACCGGGACGCTGAAATCGTCGCCGCAGCAGAAGGTGACCACGAGCAAAGTGACGCCGCCACCGACGACTTCCGCCGCCACGACAACGGTGAAAACCACCACGGTAGTCGAGCCTGCGCCCACCACCGAAATCATCAAGATTGAATCTACCGATCCGAACGTGGTGTATGTGCCAACCTACAACCCCAATACGGTTTATGGCACCTGGCCGAACACGACTTACCCGCCGGTCTATCTGCCGCCAACACCGGGCGAACAGTTTACCGATAGCTTCGTCAACGGTCTTGGTTTCAGCCTGGGGGTAGCCACCACCTATGCGCTGTTCAGCAGCATCGACTGGGATGATGACTATCATCACGAAGATGACTGGGATCACGGCGGCTACCATGGCGGCGGGAACAACAATATCAATATCGACGTCGATAACTACAACCATTTCAACAAGCAGCGCTTTGACGGCAACAACGCCGGCTGGCAGCATAACCCGGCGTTCCGCAACAACGTGCCGTACCCGAACAATAACGTGGCGCAGCGTTTCCACCAGACCAACGTTCCCGGCGGCCTGAGCGCCACGCAACGCACTCCGGCGAACCTGACCAACCAACGTCAGGCGGCGCTCGACCAGTTCCAGCACAGCACTCACAACGGCGCGGCCAAAGGTCTGACCGCGGGTGGAGTGGCGACGGCAGGCAACAGGGATTCCCAGCGCCAGGCGGCCTCACAACAGCTCAACAAAATTACCCAGCGCAGCAACTACCGGGGCTACGACACCCCGGAAAACCGCGCAGCGGCGAAGCAGAAGCAACAAAATTCGGCGGCCCAACAGCAGCGGCGGGAAAAGGCAAAATCGCACGTCCAGAACCCGACGGCGCAGCAGCAACAGCATCGCGATACGGCGAAGTCGCAGGTTCAACAGCGCCGCACCAACGCAACGCCGCCGCAGCGCCAACAGAGAGTGCAGAATGTTCGTTCGAATGCGTTCAGCGGCAACGACAGCCGGTCGCCATCGTGGGAGGCCCAGCGCCAGCGGGGCACCCAGAGCCGGAATACGGCGCACCTCAACACTAACCAGCGTGCGGCGGCGCAACAGCGCACCGGTCAACATCGCGAACTGCGTCATCGCTAAGGAGCGGTCATGAAAAAAGTCCTGATTTCTGGCTGGCTGGCGCTTTTTGCCCTGCCCGTTTTTGGCCAACAGTATTTTGCCACCCCGGAGAAGGCCGCCACCGCGCTGGCGGACGCCGTTTCGACACAAAACGAGACGGCGCTCAACGACCTGCTGGGGGAGGACTGGCGTCAGTACCTGCCGCAGCGAGAGGCAGACCCGGAAGCCGTCGCCCGTTTTCTTCGCGACTGGAAAGTCGGCCATAAGATTGTCGAGCAGGGGGACATGGCACACCTCAACGTAGGCCGGGAAGCGTGGCAGCTGCCGATACCGATGCTGAAAACAGCCGAGGGTTGGCACTTCGATATGGCGCAGGCGGCGGATGAGATCCAGACGCGGGAAATCGGCCGTAACGAGCTGTCGGCAATTCAGGCGATGCACGCCTACGTTGACGCGCAAAATGAGTATTACCAGCACTTCCAGCGCTACGCCAAAAAGCTGTTCAGTACTCCGGGGAAAAAAGACGGTCTGTACTGGCCAACTGAACCCGGCGAAGAGCCGAGCCCGTTGGGGCCGGCCTTTAGCCCCGTCGAACCGGGCGAAGGCTATCACGGCTACCGTTTCCGCCTTATCCACGACGGTGACAAGCAGACGGTCGCCCTGTTGGCGTGGCCCGTTGCATGGGGTGAAACCGGCGTGATGAGCTTTATGATCGATCGACGCGATCGCGTTTATCAGGCAAATCTGGGTCAGGATACGGCGACGTTAGTGAAGGCGATTACCCGCTTTACGCCAGACGAAAAGTGGCAGGCTATTGAGCAATAACCCCCTGCCCGGCGCATCCGTATGCCGCCGGGCGGGTTCCTCATCTGACGACGTTTAGCCCTGATGCGGCATCAGCTGTGGATAGCCGCTGAAGGCTGGTTTACTGCTGCTTAAGGCCGCCTCATCACTGTGAATACTGCCCGAGTTCGCCGCCCATACGCCTTCCGTGGTTTTGCTGATCGCCTGATGCTGTGCATTCAGGTTCTGACCCATGGCTGCGATATGGGTGTTTTCCGTACCACCGCTATTGTCGGCCCAGGGAATGGCAGGATCTGCGGCGCAAGCCGCAGCAGAAGCCAGGGTGGCGGCAAACAGGGCTGTTGTTAAAACGAGTCTCATAATACACCTCACCAGATAGTTAACTGCCTATAAGTTTATGGCGTAATTATTTTCAATGTATCTATAAGATGTGCCGATTTATTAACGCAGACACAGTTCTAAACATCGGGCATAAAAAAAGCGGCTCTCAGAGCCGCTTTTGCATTTTGCCGGAAAGAAAAACTTACTTTTTCTTCGCTTTCGCATTCGGCAGGTCGGTGATGCTACCTTCGAACACTTCTGCCGCCAGGCCAACGGACTCGTGCAGAGTCGGGTGCGCGTGGATGGTCAGCGCGATGTCTTCTGCGTCACAACCCATTTCGATAGCCAGACCGATTTCACCCAGCAGCTCGCCGCCGTTGGTGCCGACAATCGCGCCGCCGATAACACGGTGGGTCTCTTTGTCGAAGATCAGTTTGGTCATACCGTCTGCGCAATCAGAAGCGATCGCACGGCCAGATGCTGCCCACGGGAAGGTGGCAGTTTCGTAGCTGATGCCTTTCTCTTTCGCTTCTTTCTCGGTCAGGCCAACCCAGGCAACTTCTGGCTCGGTGTAGGCGATTGACGGGATCACTTTCGGGTCGAAGTAGTGCTTCAGACCGGAGATAACTTCGGCGGCAACGTGACCTTCGTGAACGCCTTTGTGCGCCAGCATCGGCTGACCGACGATATCGCCGATAGCGAAGATGTGCGGCACGTTGGTACGCAGCTGCTTGTCAACGCGGATAAAGCCGCGTTCGTCAACTTCAACGCCCGCTTTGCCTGCGTCAAGGTTTTTACCGTTCGGTACGCGACCGATAGCGACCAGCACCGCGTCATAACGCTGTGCTTCAGCCGGGGCTTTTTTGCCTTCCATGGAAACATAGATACCGTCTTCTTTTGCTTCAACGGCAGTCACTTTGGTTTCCAGCATCAGGTTGAATTTCTTGCTGATGCGTTTGGTGAAGACTTTAACCACGTCTTTGTCGGCAGCCGGGATCACCTGGTCGAACATTTCAACCACGTCGATCTCTGAACCCAGCGCATGGTACACGGTACCCATTTCCAGACCGATGATACCGCCACCCATAACCAGCATACGCTTCGGTACGGATTTCAGCTCCAGCGCATCGGTGGAGTCCCATACGCGCGGATCTTCGTGCGGAATGAACGGCAGCTGAATCGGACGGGAGCCCGCTGCGATGATCGCATTGTCGAAGTTAATCACGGTTTTACCGTTTTCACCTTCCACTTCCAGGGTGTTAGCGCCGGTGAATTTACCCAGACCGTTAACCACCTTCACTTTACGACCTTTGGCCATGCCAGCCAGACCACCGGTCAGCTGAGTGATGACTTTTTCTTTCCAGGTGCGGATCTTGTCAATGTCGGTTTTCGGTTCGCCGAAAACGATGCCGTGCTCGGCCAGCGCTTTCGCTTCTTCGATAACTTTAGCAACGTGCAGCAGTGCTTTAGAAGGGATACAGCCGACGTTCAGGCAAACACCGCCGAGGGTGCTGTAACGTTCTACGATGACGGTCTCCAGACCTAAATCAGCGCAACGGAAGGCAGCAGAATAGCCTGCAGGACCTGCCCCAAGTACCACGACCTGAGTTTTAATTTCAGTACTCATCATGACCTCTGTAGTTTGTATCCGGCGGGTCTGACGCTATTGTTATACACTTCATCCTTCAAGCCGCCTCTGCGTTGGCTGCGCTCGCTCACCCCGGTCACGTACCGCTTGTACGCTCCAGGGATTCACTCCCTTGCCGCCTTGACGCAACTCGAATTTTTTTGTGTAAATTACGCCCATGTCCACCGGGACGTTCTATCCGCCTGCATTTTACAAAATTGTTAACAATTTTGAAACAACAAACGGCAAACGATTTTGTCCTTTGTTGCTGATAACCCCGAAACGAAGACAAGATTACCAGAAAAAAGCCGGCCGTCAGGCCGGCTTTTCGCTTACATCACCAGGCGGCGAATATCGCTCAGCATGTTGTTGATGATGGTGATAAAGCGCGCACCATCAGCACCATCGATCACGCGGTGGTCGAAGGACAGAGAGATAGGCATCATCAGACGCGGTACAAACTCTTTACCATTCCACACCGGTTCCATCGCGGATTTGGACACCCCGAGGATAGCCACTTCCGGCGCGTTAACAATCGGCGCGAAGTGGGTTGTCCCCAGGCCACCGATGCTGGAGATGGTGAAGCAACCGCCCTGCATTTCGCCAGCCGTCAGCTTACCATCACGCGCTTTCTTAGAGATAATCGTCAGTTCACGAGACAGCTCGGTAATGCTCTTCTTGTTCACATCTTTAAAGACCGGAACAACCAGACCATTCGGCGTATCAACCGCCACCCCGATGTTGATGTATTTCTTCAGCGTCAGACGCTGTGCATCTTCGGACAGCGAGCTGTTGAAGCGTGGCATCTGCTCAAGCGCAGCGGCAACCGCTTTCATGATGAAGACAACCGGGGTGAATTTCACGTCCAGTTTGCGCTTCTCAGCTTCAGCATTCTGCTGCTTACGGAAGGCTTCCAGATCGGTGATATCGGTTTTGTCGAAGTGCGTAACGTGCGGGATCATGACCCAGTTACGGCTCAGGTTAGCACCAGAGATTTTCTGGATACGGCCCAGCTCAACTTCTTCCACTTCACCAAACTTGCTGAAGTCCACTTTCGGCCACGGCAGCATGCCCGGCAGACCACCACCGGCGGCAGCGGCAGGCGCAGCTTCAGCGCGTTTCACCGCGTCTTTCACGTAAGCCTGAACGTCTTCGCGCAGGATACGGCCTTTACGACCGGAGCCTTTCACTTTCGCCAGGTTGACGCCGAATTCGCGCGCCAGGCGACGAATCAGCGGTGTCGCATGAACGTAAGCGTCGTTTTCAGCAAACTCAGATTTGCCTTCCGCTTTCGCCGCAGGAGCAGCAGCCGGTTTAGCCGCCGGAGCCGGGGCAGCAGCTGCCGGAGCAGCAGCCTGAGCCGGAGCTGCGGCAGGCGCAGCGCCCTCCACTTCGAAGACCATAATCAGCGAACCGGTAGAGACTTTGTCGCCGGTGCTGATTTTGATTTCTTTGACGGTGCCTGCAAACGGTGCCGGCACTTCCATAGAAGCCTTGTCGCCTTCTACGGTGATCAGAGACTGTTCAGCGGCAACTTTGTCGCCCACTTTCACCATCACTTCGGTGACTTCGACTTCATCACCGCCGATGTCCGGTACGTGAACGTCTTTCGCGCCAGCAGCGGCTGCTGGTGCTGCGGCAGCGGCAGGAGCGGCTGCCTGTGCCGGAGCTGCAGCAGGTGCCGCGCCAGCAACTTCGAAGACCATGATCAGCGAGCCGGTAGACACTTTGTCGCCGGTGTTGATTTTGATCTCTTTCACGGTACCCGCGAACGGCGCCGGAACTTCCATAGAGGCTTTATCGCCTTCTACGGTGATCAGGGACTGCTCAGCCGCAACGGTATCGCCCACTTTAACCATGATCTCGGTGACTTCAACTTCGTCGCCGCCGATGTCCGGCACGTGAACGTCTTTTGCCGCCGCTGCAGCAGGTGCTGCTGCCGGGGCCGCTTCTTTCTTCTCTTCTGCCTTGGCAGGTGCAGCATCAGCTGCACCGTCGGCGGAATCGAAAATCATGATCAGTTTACCGGTCTCAGTTTTGTCGCCGACAGAGACTTTGATCTCTTTTACGACGCCAGCCTGCGGAGACGGGACTTCCATAGAGGCTTTATCGCCTTCTACAGTGATCAGCGACTGTTCAGCTTCAACTTTGTCGCCTACTTTGACCAGGATCTCGGTGATTTCAACTTCATCAGCCCCGATGTCCGGTACATTGATTTCGATAGCCATTATTCTTTTACCTCTTACGCCAGACGCGGGTTAACTTTTTCTGCATCGATGTTGAATTTGATGATGGCATCCGCCACCACTTTCTTATCGATTTCGCCACGTTTAGCCAGTTCGCCCAGTGCTGCTACAACCACATAAGAAGCATCTACTTCGAAGTGGTGACGCAGGTTCTCACGGCTGTCGGAACGTCCGAAGCCATCAGTACCCAGCACGCGGTAGTCGTCAGCCGGTACATAAGTACGGACCTGCTCGGCGAACAGTTTCATATAGTCGGTTGATGCTACAGCCGGAGCGTCGTTCATCACCTGAGCGATGTACGGAACGCGCGGAGTTTCCAGCGGGTGCAGCATGTTCCAGCGCTCACAGTCCTGACCGTCACGGGCCAGTTCGGTGAAGGAGGTGACGGAGTAAACGTCAGAGCCCACGCCGTAGTCTTTCGCCAGGATCTGCGCTGCTTCACGAACGTGACGCAGGATAGAACCGGAGCCCAGCAGCTGAACTTTACCTTTGCTACCTTCAACGGTTTCGAGTTTATAGATACCTTTACGGATACCTTCCTCGGCACCTGCTGGCATGGCCGGCATGTGGTAGTTTTCGTTCAGCGTGGTGATGTAGTAGTAAACGTTCTCTTGTTTCTCACCGTACATACGCTCCAGACCATCGTGCATGATGACCGCAACTTCGTACGCGTAAGACGGATCGTAAGAGATACAGTTCGGGATAGTCAGAGACTGAATATGGCTGTGACCATCTTCGTGCTGCAGACCTTCGCCGTTCAGCGTGGTACGACCGGAAGTCCCGCCGACCAGGAAGCCGCGAGCCTGCTGGTCGCCTGCCTGCCAACACAGGTCGCCGATACGCTGGAACCCGAACATGGAGTAGTAGATGTAGAACGGGATCATCGGCAGGTTGTTGGTGCTGTAAGACGTTGCCGCCGCCAGCCAGGATGCGCCTGCGCCCAGTTCGTTGATCCCTTCCTGCAGGATCTGACCTTTTTCGTCTTCTTTGTAGTAAGCAACCTGCTCACGGTCCTGCGGGGTGTACTGCTGGCCGTTCGGGCTGTAGATACCAATCTGACGGAACAGGCCTTCCATACCAAAGGTACGCGCTTCATCGGCGATGATCGGCACGAGGCGGTCTTTGATGGACTTGTTCTTCAGCATCACGTTCAGGGCACGAACGAACGCGATAGTGGTAGAAATTTCTTTGTTCTGCTCTTCCAGCAGCGGCGCGAAATCTTCCAGGGTCGGCAGCTCCAGCTTCTCATCGAAGTTCGGCTGACGGCTCGGCAGATAGCCGTGCAGTTTCTGACGCTGAGCGTGCAGATAGGTATGCTCTTCGGAGCCTTCCGGGAAGGTCACGTACGGCAGTTTTTCGATATCCGCATCGGCAACCGGCACATTGAAACGATCGCGGACATAGCGAACGCCGTCCATGTTCATTTTCTTCACCTGGTGAGCGATGTTTTTACCTTCAGCGGTATCGCCCATGCCATACCCTTTAATGGTATGAGCCAGGATAACGGTCGCTTTGCCTTTGGTCTCCTGCGCTTTTTTCAGGGCAGCAAAGACTTTCTTCGGATCGTGACCACCGCGGTTCAGAGCCCAGATCTGCTCGTCAGTCCAGTCGGCAACCAGCGCTGCGGTTTCCGGATATTTACCGAAGAAGTGCTCGCGAACGTACGCGCCATCTTTGGATTTGAAGGTCTGGTAGTCACCGTCAACGGTTTCGTTCATCAGCTGAATCAGCTTACCGCTGGTGTCTTTACGCAGCAGCTCATCCCAACGACCGCCCCAGATAACCTTGATAACGTTCCAGCCGGCACCGGCGAAGATACCTTCCAGCTCGTTAATGATTTTACCGTTACCGGTGACCGGGCCGTCCAGACGCTGCAGGTTGCAGTTAATGACGAAGACCAGGTTATCCAGTTTTTCACGGGTGGCGATGGTGATAGCGCCTTTAGATTCCGGCTCGTCCATCTCGCCGTCGCCCAGGAAGGCATAAACGGTTTGTTTGGAGGTATCTTTCAGACCACGGTGTTCCAGATACTTGAGGAATTTCGCCTGATAGATAGCACCGATTGGGCCCAGACCCATGGAGACGGTCGGGAACTGCCAGAATTCCGGCATCAGTTTCGGGTGCGGATAAGAAGACAGACCGTTACCGTGAACTTCCTGACGGAAGTTATTCATCTGCTCTTCGGTCAGACGGCCTTCGAGGAACGCACGTGCGTATACGCCCGGAGAAATGTGGCCCTGGAAGTAAACCAGGTCGCCGCCATCCTGCTCGTTGCGCGCACGGAAGAAGTGGTTAAAGCACACTTCATAGAACGTTGCGGAGGACTGGAAGGAAGCCATGTGGCCACCCAGTTCCAGATCTTTTTTCGATGCGCGCAGAACGGTCATGATGGCGTTCCAACGAATCGCAGAACGAATTCGACGTTCCAGATCCAGATTCCCCGGATATTCCGGTTCATCTTCAACGGCAATAGTGTTGACGTAACTGCCTGTAGATGTGCCAGCAGCAACCTTCACCCCGCCTTTGCGGGCTTCAGAAAGGAGTTGGTCAATCAGATACTGAGCACGCTCAACACCTTCTTCACGGATGACCGATTCGATCGCCTGTAGCCAGTCGCGAGTTTCGATCGGATCCACGTCATTTGGTAAACGTTCTGACATGGGGGGTATTCCTTATCTATCTAATCGTTGATTAATCTGGAACCTGTCCCATTGCACTCTTTGTTCTTCATATTTCAGGTTATCTCTTTGTTGGCTGCGCTTCCTCACCCTGGCCACATAGTTAGCTATGCTCCCGGGGATTCACGCGCTTGCCGCCGCGATATAACCCGAACTATTTGAACAACCAAAAGCACAATAAGACAGGTTCTGCGTTTAGTTGCCGCGCTCTAAAAAATGGCGCTTAAGAACCGGAGTTCTCATCTTTCCGTTGCTGTAAACGACGCAGTGAGCGTTCTCGACGACTCTCCTCACGGCTACGATCCAGCAAAATTTCTTCAATGAACGCCAGGTGTCGATGCGACGCTTCACGCGCCTGCTCCGGCTCTCCGGCGATTATCGCCTCGAAAATACGAGTGCGATGGTTGCTGACCTGCGGAAGCATCTCCCGACGGGCATACAGCAATTCAAAGTTCTGACGAACGTTTTGCGCGAGCATCGGCTCCATGCAGCGTAGCAGATGGAGAAGCACGACATTGTGCGCCGCTTCGGTGACGGCAATTTGATACTGGACGACGGCGTCAGATTCGGCGTCAAGATCGCCGGACTGCTGAGCCCGTTCGATAGCCTGATGCAGCTCGCGAATACGTTCGCGGTCAGCATCATTGCTGCGCAGCGCCGCGTAATAAGCCGCGATGCCTTCCAGCGCGTGGCGGGTTTCCAGCAGATCAAATTGGGATTCAGGGTGATCGGACAGTAGCTCGACCAGCGGGTCGCTGAAGCTCTGCCACAGGCTGCTCTGTACAAAAGTTCCACCGCCCTGGCGACGAAGCAACAAGCCCTTGGCTTCGAGGCGTTGAATCGCCTCACGCAGCGAGGGGCGGGAAACGTCGAACTGTTTGGCCAGTTCGCGTTCAGGCGGGAGTTTTTCACCGGGGCGTAAGGTCCCCTCAAGGATTAAAAACTCAAGCTGCTGCTCTATCACATCAGATAGTTTTGGTTGGCGGATTTTGCTGTAGGCCATATTCCCTGTCTCTGCCATTAGCCCGTAGTCAATTGGTCTTACCAATTCGCAGTTCGTAGCGGTAAAGTAACAAAGTATTCACCTTCTGTCCATACAGGTTTTGATTGAAATCAGGAAACCACGCACATTTTAACAACCTTACAGAAATAACATTTCAGAATTGTAACTTCACACAAATGATGTGTTTACCCCATAAGAGGTAGCGTTAACGTTTATGAAACGAAAAATTAGGCTATCTGAACCGATTCAACTCCGTAAAACTCAATTATTTATTCATAAGGAGTGAATATTCAGCCACCTCAAGCGGATCGCGTTCACCGGCCTGCTATTTACAAATGGTTTCTTTTTGCTCGCTTCGTCATCATCCCTTCATAAAGCAGGTGCATTCACTCGCGCTTATCACTATTCTCGGTAAGACGAAAGGCCTTTTGGTGTTTTTATGTTTCGCCTTCCGTAAAGAAATCAATACGAAAACGGAATTTCGGAATTACACCACACAACAATATGTAAGCTGAATCAATCAGGACCGAGCTGACTAAAACGCCCTTGAATTTAGATAGCTATGCTATCTGGCAGGGACAGACAACGAAGCAGTAGCCTGAAGGACGACGCGTATAAACATAATAACCACACACGAGGTTTCATGATGGAAGGTCAACAGCATGGCGATCGGCTCAAGCGCGGCCTGAAAAACCGCCATATTCAGCTTATTGCTCTGGGCGGCGCTATCGGCACCGGCCTGTTTCTGGGCAGTGCATCCGTTATTCAGTCCGCCGGCCCCGGGATTATTCTGGGCTATGCGATCGCCGGTTTTATCGCCTTCCTGATCATGCGTCAGCTGGGTGAGATGGTCGTAGAAGAGCCGGTAGCAGGTTCATTCAGTCATTTTGCGTATAAATACTGGGGCGGTTTTGCCGGCTTTGCTTCCGGTTGGAACTACTGGGTACTGTACGTTCTGGTGGCCATGGCCGAGCTGACTGCGGTCGGGAAATATATTCAGTTCTGGTGGCCCGAGATCCCAACCTGGGTGTCCGCTGCGGTGTTCTTTATCGCCATCAATGCCATTAACCTGACCAACGTGAAAGTGTTTGGTGAAATGGAGTTCTGGTTCGCCATTATTAAAGTAGTGGCCGTTGTGGCGATGATTCTGTTTGGCGGCTGGCTGCTGTTCAGCGGCAACGGCGGCCCACAGGCAACCGTACGTAACCTGTGGGACCAGGGCGGGTTCCTGCCGCATGGCTTTACCGGACTGGTGATGATGATGGCGATTATCATGTTCTCGTTTGGTGGTCTGGAGCTGGTCGGGATCACGGCAGCTGAAGCGGACAATCCGGAACAGAGCATCCCGAAAGCCACCAACCAGGTTATCTACCGTATCCTGATTTTCTATGTGGGCTCGCTGGCCGTTCTGCTTTCACTGCTGCCGTGGACGCGCGTCACCGCAGATACCAGCCCGTTCGTGCTGATCTTCCACGAGCTGGGCGATACCTTTGTGGCCAACGCCCTCAACGTCGTGGTGCTGACCGCTGCGCTGTCCGTGTATAACAGCTGCGTATACTGCAACAGCCGCATGTTGTTCGGTCTGGCCCAGCAGGGGAACGCCCCGAAAGCGCTGATGAGCGTCGATAAGCGCGGCGTGCCGGTCAATACCATTCTGGTCTCTGCCGTGGTCACCGCGCTGTGCGTCCTGATTAACTACTTCGCACCGGAGTCGGCCTTTGGCCTGCTGATGGCGCTGGTGGTTTCCGCGCTGGTCATTAACTGGGCGATGATTAGCCTGGCGCATATGAAGTTCCGTCGCGCCAAGCAGCAGCAGGGCGTGGTTTCGCGTTTCCCGGCGCTGTTCTACCCGGTCGGCAACTGGGTCTGCCTGCTGTTCATGGTGGCGGTACTGGTGATTATGCTGATGACACCGGGCATGGCGATTTCCGTTTACCTGATCCCGGTATGGATTGCGATTCTGGGCGTCGGCTATCTGTTTAAACAGAAAAGCGCCAGCGCACTAAAAGCACAATAATACATCTCTGGATTCTGTGCCCGTCCCGTCATGGCGGGCACAGAGCATTGTTATCTGCTTCACACTTTCCCTCCAACAGTCGTTTTATCCATATCGTTGACCTGATACTGCAACGCATTTATCGGCAATTCCGCAAATAATTCTCTCCATACCGCAACGGGGAGATCTCCAGATGGCAGGCAATAAACTTTCAGTGAGAGAAAAGATTGGCTATGGGATGGGCGATGCCGGATGCAACATCATATTTGGCGCCATCATGCTGTTTGTTAACTACTTTTACACCGATATTTTTGGCCTCGCGCCCGCGTTAGTGGGCGTTTTGTTGCTCTCCGTACGCGTCATCGATGCCGTGACAGACCCGATCATGGGCGCCATGGCCGACCGTACTCGCAGTCAATATGGCCGCTTCCGTCCGTGGCTGCTGTGGATGGCCTTCCCCTACGCGCTGTTCAGCGTCCTGATGTTCACCACGCCGGAATGGACCTATCACAGCAAAGTTATCTATGCCTTCGTCACCTACTTCCTGCTCTCGCTGACCTATACCGCGATTAATATTCCCTACTGCTCGTTAGGCAGCGTGATTACTAACGATCCGCAGGAGCGCGTAGCCTGCCAGTCGTATCGTTTTGTGCTGGTCGGTATTGCCACGCTGCTGCTGTCGCTGACGCTGCTGCCGATGGCCGACTGGTTCGGTGGCGCCGATAAAGCCAAAGGTTATCAGATGGCGATGACCGTGCTGGCAGCAATTGGTATGTGTATGTTTTTATTCTGCTTCGCCACCGTCCGTGAACGCGTGCGTCCGGCGGTACAGACCCACGATGAACTGAAGCAAGACTTTAAGGACGTCTGGAAAAACGATCAGTGGGTTCGCATCCTGCTGTTAACGCTGTGCAACGTCTGTCCCGGGTTTATCCGCATGGCCGCCACCATGTACTACGTGACCTGGGTCATGCAGCAAAGCACCCACTTTGCGACGCTGTTTATCAGCCTCGGCGTGGTCGGGATGATGATCGGCAGTATGCTGGCAAAAGTGCTGACCGATCGCTGGTGCAAGCTGCAGGTTTTCTTCTGGACCAATATCGCCCTGGCGATTTTCTCCTGCGCGTTCTACTTCTTCGACCCACATGCCACCATGATGATTATGGTGCTCTACTTCCTGCTCAACATCCTGCATCAGATCCCGTCGCCGCTGCACTGGTCCCTGATGGCTGACGTCGATGATTACGGCGAGTGGAAAACCGGCAAACGCATCACCGGGATCAGCTTCTCCGGTAATCTTTTCTTCCTGAAAGTCGGGCTGGCGGTAGCCGGCGCGATGGTCGGTTTCCTGCTCTCATGGTACGGCTACGATGCCGGCGCCAAAGAGCAGAGCGCCTCGGCGGTAAACGGTATCGTGCTGCTGTTCAGCGTCATTCCGGGTGTTGGCTATCTGATTACCGCAGGCGTCGTGCGGATGCTGAAGGTCAACCGCGAGTTTATGTGCCAAATCCAGTCGGACCTGGAAAAGCGTCGCGCTAACTACGAGGAACTCAATACCTGGCAGGATCTCAAAACCAGTGAACACATAAGGAAAGCTTGATGAGCAACTGGCCTAATCCGTTTATTGAACAACGCGCGGACCCCTATATTCTGCGCCATCAGGATCACTACTATTTTATCGCCTCGGTTCCGGAATATGACCGGCTGGAGATTCGTCGCGCGGCGACGCTGGAAGGTCTACGCGAAGCGCCGCCGGTGGTGGTCTGGCGTAAAGCGGAGAGCGGCCCAATGAGCCAGCTCATCTGGGCACCGGAACTGCATGAAATTGACGGGAAATGGTATATCTATTTTGCCGCTGCTCACACGCAAGACCTGGACCAACTCGGGATGTTCCAGCACCGGATGTTTGTCCTCGAATGTGCCGACAGCGACCCGCTCAGAGGTCAGTGGGTTGAAAAAGGCCAGGTAAAAACGCCCTTCGATACCTTTGCGCTGGATGCCACCACCTTTCAACATCAGGGCAGGCAGTGGTATCTGTGGGCGCAGAAAGCCCCACATATTGCAGGCAACTCCAACCTCTACCTGGCGGAGCTGGCAAACCCGTGGACGCTAAAAGGTGATCCCGTGATGTTGAGTAAACCGGAGTTTGACTGGGAATGTCGCGGTTTTCGGGTCAATGAAGGCCCGGCGGTTCTGGTCCACGGCGAGCGGCTGTTTGTCAGCTATTCCGCCAGCGCAACCGATGAAAACTACTGCATGGGACTCTTGTGGATAGACCTGCTGGCCGACCCGCTGCGCCCGGAGAACTGGCATAAATCACCGGAGCCCGTATTTCGCACCAGCGATGAGAACCGTCAGTATGGCCCCGGTCACAACGGTTTTACGCAAACGCCGGAAGGGGAAGATGTGCTGGTCTACCATGCGCGGAACTATACCGAAATTGAAGGCGATCCGCTGTACGATCCGAATCGCCATACGCGGCTCAAGCGGGTTCGCTGGCAAGAAAACGGGATGCCTGACTTCGGCATCCCGCCCGCCGATACGTATTGATCGCCTCCCCTGCCCGGCAGCGGGCGGGGCTTAAATCAAGGTACCGTAAATGGTGAGTAGCGCCATGATAACGACCACCACCAGCGACGTTTTTTTGGCCATTGAGACCGCTGCTTTAGGCGTCTCGACCTTATCCACATGCGGTTCGCGCGCCAGCGAAAACTGAGCCAGTCGGGTCAGAACCTGGTACTGCGACGAGTGACGGTCGCCCAAAGAAGCAAACCAGGCCGGCAAGGCTCTTTCCCCGTGTCCCACCAACGCATAGACCACGCCGACCAGACGTACCGGCAGCCAGTCCACCACGTGCAGAATGGCATCAATCCCCGACTGTAAGCGATGGCGCGGCGTCTGATAACGCGCCAGCCACGTCTGCCAGGCGCGCAGCACGCAGTAGCCAATCAGCGTAATAGGTCCCCATGGCCCGCCAACCACAAACCAGAACAGCGGAGCCAGGTAGTAGCGGTAGTTAATCCACAGCAGCGCATTTTGCAGTTCGCTCAGAAACTCGCGATCGTCACAGCCTGGCGGCACGCCGTGAATCAGCGTCAGCTCGCTGGCCATCGCGTCACAAGCATGACGATCGTTGCGTGATGCGGCTTTCAGATACGCATGATAGTGCAGCCGTACCCTGCCCGCGCCAATACACAGCAGGCCGAGCAAGATCCAGAAGACCAGAAGAGGGACGTTAAACAGCACCCCGTGCAGCAGGCGCTGAATAAGATAAACCACCGCCATGGCCAGCGCCGTCATCAGCAGAGTCGCAGGGAGTGAAAAGTGTTTTACCCGGCGAAACAGCACTTCCAGGCGGTGATCGAGCTGCCAGTGCTCACCCAGCTTAAACAGCCGCTCAGCGATGAGAACCAGCAGCGTAGTAAACAACGTCATGGCATCTCCTTTTCTGACGAAGCGGCCAGCAGGCCGCGAAATTTTGCCCAGTCAAAAGCCGGACCGGGATCCGTTTTTCGGACTGGCGCAATATCGCTGTGGCCAGTCATATGGCGTGCGATGGCCGGGTACAACGCGATCAGCTGTCGCGTCACCGCCACCAGCTGCTGGTACTGCGCATCGGTATAAGCCAGCGTGTCGGTTCCTTCCAGCTCAATGCCGATAGAAAAGTCATTGCAGCGTTCACGCCCGTGATAGCTGGATACGCCCGCGTGCCACGCTCGCTTATCAAAAGGAACATACTGCACAATTTCACCATCGCGACGAATAAGACAATGCGCTGAAACGCGCAGGTGCGCGATTTCCGCAAAGAAAGGATGAGCGCTGGGATCGAGCGTTCCGGTGAATAAAGCATCGATCCACGGGCCGCCAAACTCCCCCGGCGGCAGACTAATATTATGCACCACCAGTAAGGAAGGGGCTTCATCATCCGGGCGGCAATCATGGTGCGGCGAAGGAACCCGACGCGCATCCACCAGCCATCCCCCATTCAACTGCATGCGGAATCTCCTTTCGCTAACTCATGCTCCCGGGCCGCCCGTGGCCCAAAGGATGCTGATTATCATACACAAAATCGTTCAGCCTGCGGTCCAGCAACCCACAAATCATCGCTGAAAAGCAGAGACATAGCCGATACAGAGGCGCCCCGAAGCGCGAAGTCTGTATGGTGTAGAAACGCTGTTCAGGTTAGCATGTTTCCCACTGCTGAATCTTATCTATCTGGAGCTTTATCATGTCGCCTCGTCGCTACAATCCCGACCGCCGCCGTGACGCGCTGCTGGAACGCATTAACCTGGATATCACCGATGCCGTCGCCCAATCCCTGCGGGAAGATCTGGGTGGCGAGGTCAATGCCAACAACGATATTAGCGCCCAATTATTGCCGGAAGACGCACGCTCACATGCGGTCATTATTACGCGCGAAGACGGCGTATTTTGCGGTAAGCGCTGGGTGGAAGAGGTCTTCATTCAACTGGCTGGCGACGATGTCAGCATCACCTGGCATGTCGAAGATGGCGATCTCATCAAAGCGGACCAGCCGCTGTTCGAGCTGGAGGGGCCTTCCCGGCTGCTGCTGACCGGTGAACGCACCGCGCTGAATTTCGTGCAGACCCTGTCCGGCGTCTCCAGCGAAGTACATCGCTACGTGGAGCTGCTGGCCGGAACCAAAACCCAGCTGCTCGACACGCGTAAAACGCTGCCAGGCCTGCGCACCGCACTGAAGTATGCCGTGCTGTGCGGCGGCGGCGCCAACCACCGTCTGGGTTTATTCGACGCCTTCCTGATTAAAGAAAACCACATTATTGCCTCAGGCTCAGTGCGTCAGGCGGTGGAAAAAGCTTTCTGGCTGCATCCGGACGTTCCGGTTGAAGTGGAAGTGGAATCGCTTGATGAACTGGATGAAGCGCTTAAAGCCGGCGCGGATATCATTATGCTCGATAATTTCACCACCGACCTGATGCGTGAAGCGGTGAAGCGGACCAACGGCAAGGCGGCGCTGGAAGTATCCGGCAACGTGACGTTTAAAACCATCCGCGAATTTGCCGAAACCGGCGTTGATTACATCTCCGTGGGCGCCCTGACCAAGCACGTACACGCCCTGGACCTCTCCATGCGTTTTCGCTAATCGCCCGCCCCGGAGCGACAACGCGCCGGGGCTTTTTTTGCGAGACAGCGAGCATCTCTGACTCCCCCACCTGCAAGAACACCAGAAAACCTGGAAAGTCGTTTCCCACCTCATCATTTGTCATTCGCCGCGGCGCCGCCAGCGCGTCACAGTGCTTCCTTCACCACAAGGAGCATATATGGACAGACAACGCGGATTTACCCTGATCGAACTGATGGTGGTCATCGGCATTATCGCCATTCTGAGCGCTATCGGCATTCCGGCTTATCAGAACTACCTGCGCAAGGCGGCCCTGACCGACATGCTGCAAACCTTTGTCCCCTACCGCACGGCCGTTGAACTATGCGCGCTCGAACACGGCGGACTGACAAGCTGTGACGCCGGCGCCAACGGCATCCCTTCTCCAGCGACCACGCGCTACGTCGCCACCATGAGCGTCGCGCAAGGTATTGTCACGCTGAACGGACAAGAAAGCCTGAACGGACTGAGCGTCACCCTGACGCCGTCCTGGGACAATGCAAGCGGTATCACCGGCTGGGGGCGCGTCTGCAACATAGCCAGCAGCAGCGCACTCCAGCAGGCCTGCGAAGATGTGTTCCGCATAAACTGAGGCCGCCACGATGAAAACCGATCGGTTAATCACCCTTTGTCAGCGCCATCAGGCGCTGCTGTTGAACAGCGATGAGCAAACCATCGCTATCGCGGTTGTCGATGCTCCGACGCCTGAACTGATGGAGGCGCTGCGTTTCGCTACTCAGAAGCGAATCGATATCGAATGCTGGAGCCAGGCGCAGATGGATAAGCGTCAGCAGACGGCAACCCACCCCTCGCCCCCTGCCCACAGCGATACCGCGGCCGATGTAATCGGCCAGGTCCAGCAGATCCTCGAGCAAGCGCTACGCCAGCGGGCTTCCGATATTCATTTTGAGCCCGAAGAAAATCACCTGCGCATTCGTCTGCGTGTCGATGGCGTGCTCCATGCACTTTCGCCCCTTCCCCCCGAACGCGCAGCCCCGGTCGCCGCGCGGCTTAAAGTGCTCGGCAACCTGGACATCGCCGAGCATCGCCTGCCGCAGGATGGCCAGTTTACCCTGCCCCTTGCCGGTCGCCCGGTCTCTTTCCGTATAGCCACACTGCCCTGTCGCCACGGGGAGAAAATCGTGCTGCGTTTACTGCATCAGGTCGAGCAGGCACTCGAGCTGGGGGCGCTGGGACTTTCGTCAGACCAGCTTAATGCGTTTCGCTCGGCCCTCGAACAGCCGCAGGGACTGCTGCTGGTTACCGGCCCAACCGGTAGCGGTAAAACCGTTACCCTTTATAGCGCGCTGCAAACCAGAAACCACGATGCGGTCAATATTTGTAGCGTGGAAGATCCGCTGGAGATGCCGATAGCCGGAATGAACCAGACACAAATTAACCCCCGCGCCGGACTGACTTTTCAAAACGTTCTGCGCGCGCTGTTACGCCAGGATCCTGACATTGTGATGGTCGGGGAAATTCGCGATGCGGAGACCGCAGAGATTGCGATTAAAGCGGCGCAAACCGGGCATCTGGTCCTTTCGACGCTGCACACCAACTCCACCAGTGAAACCCTCACTCGCCTACAGCAAATGGGCGTTGCCGGCTGGATGCTCTCTTCTGCACTGTCGCTGGTTATCGCTCAACGCCTGGTGCGTAAACTGTGCGTACACTGCCGCCGTGAAACCGGGAAGACGATGGATATACCGCGCCGCCTGTGGCCCCGACCTCTCCCGCGCTGGCAGCGCAGTAGGCTGTCAGCACTGCTATCACGGCTACTATGGTCGCCAGGCATTATTTGAGCTATTGCCGGTGAATGCCCCGCTACGTCAAGCGATCGCCCGTGGCCCGAGCGCGCTGGAAATCGAATCTCTGGCACGCGAAGCGGGAATGATGACGCTGTTTGAAAGCGGCTGTCTGGCGGTCGAGCAAGGGCTGACCAACCTTGAAGAAATCGTCCGCGTACTGGGGATCCCTCATGACCGCTAACCGTCTCTGGCGCTGGCAAGGCGTGGATATGCAGGGCCAATTTTGTCAGGGAACACAGTGGAACCCTGGCCGACTGGAAGTATTCCAGGCGCTTCAGCATGAACGCATTATTCCACTGGCCATTCGCCGCTGTGCGGTCAAAAACACGCTCTGGCATCCGCGCTATGGCAGTCAGGTTGTTCGCCAACTGGCGGTGCTCCTTCAGGCCGGACTTTCTTTAGCTGAAGGACTCGAACTGCTGGCGCAACAGCAACCGAGCGCGCAGTGGCAGGCGCTGCTGCGCACACTGGCTCAGGATCTGGCGCAAGGCGTCTCGCTTTCTGCCGCGCTGGAAAAGTGGCCTCAGGCCTTTGCACCGCTTAGTCTGGCGATGATCCGTACCGGCGAGCTCACCGGTAAACTGGATTTTTGTTGTCTTCAGCTGGCGCGTCAACAGCAGGAACAGCAGCAGCTGGCAGAAAAAGTGAAGAAAGCGGTGCGCTACCCGGCCGTTATTCTGGGTCTGGCCCTGATGGTGGTGGTGGCGATGCTGTGCTTCGTTCTGCCGGAGTTTGCGGCGATCTACCAAACCTTCAACACACCGCTACCGCTGCTGACGCGCCTGGTTATTCACGCCAGCGAGAGCCTTAGCTATGGCTGGCCACTGCTGATTGTGCCGATTGTGCTGCCCGCCGTCCTTAATCTGATAGCCAGTCGCCGCCCGCACTGGCTGCTGCAGCGACAAAAAATGCTCCACGCGCTCCCGGTTGTGGGAAAACTCAAACGCGGGCAGCGGCTTAGCCAGATCTTTACCGTACTCGCACTGACCCAAAGTGCAGGTATTAGCTTTCTACAAGGTCTGGAAAGCGTCGAGGATACGCTGAACTGCCCGCTATGGCGCCAGCGGATCCAGCAGGTGCATCTGCACATTAGCCACGGAGCTCCCATCTGGCAGGCTCTTGAGCGAAGCGGCGGTTTTACCACGCTATGCCTGCAGCTGATCCGTACCGGTGAAGCATCCGGATCGCTGGATACAATGCTGGAAAACCTCGCCCGTCATCATAGTGAGCAGACGCATTATCAGGCAGAAAATCTGGCAACGTTACTGGAGCCGGCCCTGCTGTTGATAACCGGAACGATTGTCGGTGTGCTGGTGGTGGCGATGTATTTACCCATCTTTCATCTGGGTGACGCCATTAGCGGAATGGGCGGATAAGTGCTGGCGCAAAACGCGCCAGCATCAGGCATTACAGGCTGTTGAACACGCGGTTCTCTTGTTCCTGCACGCGAATGAAGGTCGTACGCTTGGTCAGCTCTTTCAGGCGAGAGGCGCCCACATAGGTACAGGCAGAACGCAGGCCACCGAGGATATCGCGAGCCGTGTTCTCTACCGGTCCACGCAGAGGCAGCTTAACGGTTTTGCCTTCCGCGGCGCGATACTGCGCAACGCCGCCAACGTGGCGCGTCATGGCGGATTCGGAGCTCATGCCGTAGAACAGCATGAATTTCTCGCCGTTTTCTTCAACGACGGTACCGCCGCTCTCTTCATGGCCAGCCAGCATTCCCCCCAGCATGACAAAATCTGCACCGCCGCCGAAGGCTTTCGCCACGTCACCTGGCATCGTGCAACCGCCATCGCTGACGATCTGGCCGCCCAGGCCATGCGCCGCATCGGCACACTCGATAACGGCAGACAGCTGCGGATAACCGACGCCGGTCTTCACGCGAGTGGTACATACGGAGCCCGGGCCGATGCCCACTTTCACAATATCAGCACCGGACAGAATCAGCTCTTCGCACATTTCGCCCGTCACAACGTTACCCGCAATAATGGTTTTTTGCGGCCAGGCTGCACGCGCTTTGGCGACGAACTGAACAAAATGTTCAGAATAACCATTCGCCACATCGATGCAGACGAAGCTAAGCTGCGGGTTCTGAGAAAGGATCTGCTGGGTTTTTTCGAAATCGACATCCGAGGTGCCGGTGGACACCATGACGTACTTCAGCACATCTGCGGACACCGACTGGACAAACTCCTGCCATTGTTCAACGGTATAGTGCTTGTGAACCGCGGTCAGAATACCGAAAGAGGCCAGCGCTTTCGCCATGCCAAACGTCCCGACGGTATCCATGTTAGCGGCAATGATCGGCACGCCAGACCAGGACAGACCAGAATGTTTAAAAGTGAATTCACGTTCCAGCTGAACATCAGAACGGCTTTTGAGGGTAGAGCGTTTTGGGCGGATAAGAACGTCTTTAAAACCAAGCTTCAGATCTTCTTCGATACGCATGTACGAATTCCTGGGGTTAATTGCATTATTGTGAGAGCACAACTCCAGTGACGTTATCATACGCACGAATCATGGCTGCGCAAGACTGCGATTTTCACTTTTTTTACGCTACAATCGTATAAATTTACCTGGTGAACAGTGAATGGCGCGAAAGCAATAATCGACGCCCGGCGTATCATTTTTAACCACTTGATTTATATATACAAAACAATCCAGTATATACTGTGATGGCCTTTTATTGGCCTGCAGCCACCTTGATGGGGATAGCGTTCACCGGGGCGTGGTGCGCAGCAAAACGAGCGCCTCTGAAGAGTAATGTGTATATGGTCAGTTCAGGATCGGAGCGTATGAGGTATACGGTAGCGTTAACAGGCGGCATTGGCAGTGGCAAAAGTACCGTGGCCGATGCATTTTCCCGGCTTGGGATTAACGTTATTGACGCTGACATTATTGCCCGTCAGGTAGTAGAACCCGGAACCACCGCGCTTCAGGCCATCGCCGCTCACTTTGGTTCACCGATGCTCAATGATGACGGCACGCTGAACCGCCGCGCTCTGCGTGAAAAAATCTTTGCTCACCCTGAAGATAAAACCTGGCTTAACGGGCTATTGCATCCGCTCATCCAGCAGGAAACTCGCCGGCAGATGCAGGCCGCGAGCTCTCCTTATATTCTTTGGGTCGTCCCCTTACTGGTAGAAAACCGGCTGGCTACGCAGGCCGATCGCGTGCTGGTCGTTGATGTTCCAAAAGAGACGCAGATCGCGCGTACGATGCTTCGCGATCGGGTCAGTCGTGAACATGCAGAACATATTCTTGCCGCCCAGGCTACGCGCGAACAGCGCCTTGCCGTTGCGGATGATGTCATTGAAAACATGGGCTCTCCGGATGCCGTCGCATCGGATGTTGCCCGCCTGCACGAAAAGTATCTAATGCTGGCATCGCAGGCCGCCTCACAGGAAAAACCGTAATGCACACCCCCGTTCTGTTTGAACATCCACTCAACGAGAAAATGCGCACCTGGCTGCGTATTGAATTTTTGACTCAGCAATTGTCCGTTCATCCGACAATCGCCAGCTACGCCGATGCACTCCATTTTTTCCGCAACGCGGGCGATCTTTTAGATGTACTGGAACGTGGAGAGGTCAGGACGGACCTGCTAAAAGAGCTGGAGCGCCAGCAGCGGAAATTACAGTCATGGGTAGATATTCCCGGCGTCGATGGCGAACGTATTGACGCCTTGCGTCAGCAGTTGAAGCAGTGCGGCGCCACGCTGATGTCCGCGCCGCGCATCGGCCAGTTCCTGCGTGAAGATCGTTTGATTGCGCTGGTACGCCAGCGTCTGAGCATTCCCGGCGGCTGCTGCAGCTTTGATTTGCCCACGCTGCATATCTGGCTGCACATGCCGCAGGCATACCGTGACGAACAGATCGGCGTCTGGATAGCCAGCCTTGATCCGCTGACTCAATCTCTGGTGCTGATCCTCGATCTGATTCGTAATGCCGCCCCTTTCCGTAAGCAGACCAGCCTCAACGGCTTTTATCAGGATAATGGCGAAGATGCCGACCTGCTACGTCTGCGGCTGGATATTGCCAGCCAGCTCTATCCTCAAATCTCCGGGCATAAGAGCCGTTTCGCTATCCGCTTCCTGCCGCTGGATAGCGAGTTCGGGGTCGTACCTGAGCGTTTTGATTTTGAACTGGCCTGTTGTTAAGGAGAAATAATGTCAGAAGAGACGATCGTCAATTGCCCCACCTGCGGTAAACCCGTGGTCTGGAACGCACAGAGCCTGTACCGCCCCTTTTGCTCTAAACGCTGCCAGCTGATTGATCTAGGCGAATGGGCTGCGGAAGAAAAACGTATTCCCAGCGCGAGCGATCTGTCCGATAGCGATGGCTGGAGCGAGGAACAGCAACCGTGACCGGTTCCCGGGCAAGGCAACATCGCGCCTTGTCCGGGAAACGCGGGTTCAGGAAGCCGCCTGCACTAATTTGGTAATAATGGGTTCATTCGCCGGCGGAAACGCCTCAGAGTCTAATGCCCGTTGCGCAATCCACTGCCCGGGCTGTCCCTCTTTCCCCCACGGCTCGCCGGACCACTCTTCCACCAGCCAGAACCACAGGGTAATGTGGCGGTCCGGGAACTGATACTCCAGCTTATCAAACAGGCGGGATGAGCTTACCGTAATCCCCACTTCTTCCTGCAGTTCACGCACCAGCGCCTGTTCCGCAGATTCTCCGGCTTCAATTTTACCGCCGGGAAACTCGAGTTTGTTGGCCATATGGGCATCGGCGGCGCGCTGGGTGATAAAGATCTCCCCCTGCGGATTGCGGATAATACCCACGGAAATTTGCAGTTGTTTCATCGTGATCATTCCATAAAAAAGGCGCAGATATCTGCGCCTTTATTTTTCATGCTCTGAGCTTAGCTCAGACGGCCATGGCACTGCTTATATTTTTTACCGGAACCACATGGGCACGGATCGTTGCGCCCCACTTTACGCTCGCCGGTCTCCTCAGCCAGCGCAGCCGCGGCGGCAGTATCGTCGTCCTGATGGCTAAGCTGTTGCATCTGCGCCAGACGTTCGGCTTCCTCGCGGCGCTGCTGCTCCATTGCTTCAACTTCTTCCGGCATGCGGACCTGAACCTTGCTCAGGGTGCTGATCACTTCATACTTCAGCGATTCCAGCATCGCGGCAAACATAGAGAAGGACTCACGCTTGTACTCCTGCTTAGGATCTTTCTGCGCATAGCCGCGCAGGTGAATACCCTGACGCAGGTAATCCATCGCCGCGAGGTGCTCTTTCCACAGCGAGTCCAGAGTCTGCAGCATGACGCCTTTCTCGAAATGACGCATCATTTCGGCGCCCACAACTTCTTCTTTACGCTGATAGGTCTCAATCGCGCTCTGCAGAATACGCTCGCGCAGCGTCTCTTCATGCAGCTCCGGCTCTTTATCCAGCCACTCTTTCAGCGGCAGCTCGAGGTCGAAGTCATTTTTCAGACGTTCCTGCAGACCTTCAACATCCCACATTTCTTCCAGAGACTGCGGCGGGATATGGGCATCGATGGTCGCTTTGAACACATCTTCGCGGATGCTGTTAATGGTTTCGCTAACATCAGAAACGTCCAGCAATTCGTTACGCTGACTGTAGATTGCCCGGCGCTGATCGTTAGCAACATCATCATATTCCAGCAGCTGCTTACGAATATCAAAGTTGCGGCTTTCGACTTTACGCTGTGCGTTAGCGATAGCCTTGGTGACCCACGGGTGCTCAATCGCTTCGCCTGGTTTCATCCCCAGCTTGCGCATCATGCCGGAGACACGGTCGGAGGCAAAGATACGCATCAGAGCATCTTCCATCGACAGGTAGAAGCGGGAAGAACCGGCATCCCCCTGACGACCAGAACGGCCGCGCAGCTGGTTATCGATACGACGGGATTCATGACGCTCGGTACCGATAATATGCAGGCCGCCTGCTGCCAGAACGGCATCGTGACGAACCTGCCAGTCGGCTTTAATCTGCGCGATTTGCTCCGGTGTCGGATCTTCCAGCGCAGCGACTTCGGCTTGCCAGCTCCCGCCGAGCATAATATCCGTACCACGACCCGCCATGTTGGTTGCGATGGTTACCGCTGACGGGTAACCCGCCTGGGCAACGATATCCGCTTCGCTGGCGTGGAACTTCGCGTTCAGAACATTGTGCTTGATACCGGCTTTGGTCAGTTCATGGGAAACCACTTCTGATTTTTCAATCGAAATGGTACCAACCAGAACCGGCTGGCCAGCGGCGGTGCGCTCTTTGATATCTTCGATGATCGCCTGAATTTTTTCCGCTTCGGTCATATAGACCAGATCCGCCATATCTTTACGGATCATCGGGCGGTTAGTCGGCACCACTACGGTATCCAGCTTGTAGATAGAGCTGAATTCAAAGGCTTCAGTATCTGCCGTACCGGTCATCCCCGCCAGTTTCTCATACAGACGGAAATAGTTCTGGAAGGTGATGGAGGCCAGCGTCTGGTTTTCATTCTGGATATCCACGCCTTCTTTCGCTTCAACGGCCTGGTGGAGACCATCAGACCAGCGACGTCCTTGCATCGTACGACCGGTATGCTCATCGACGATAATCACTTCGCCATCTTTGACGATATAGTCAACGTCGCGGGTGAACAGCACGTGCGCGCGCAGCGCTGCCGTCACGTGATGCATCAGCATAATATTGGACGGTGAATACAGCGATTCGCCTTCGTCCATGATCCCTTCCTGCACCAGCAGCTCTTCGATCAGCACCAGACCGCGTTCGGTCAGGTTAACCTGGCGCGCCTTTTCATCAACGGAGAAGTGGCCTTCACCGGTGAAGGTGTCGGAATCCTCTTTATCCTGACGAACCAGGTGCGGGATGATCTTGTTCACGCGCTTGTACATTTCCGAGCTGTCTTCCGCCGGACCGGAAATGATCAGCGGAGTACGCGCTTCATCGATCAGAATGGAGTCCACCTCATCCACCAGCGCATAGTGCAGTTTACGCTGAACGCGCTCTTCCGGGCTGAACGCCATATTGTCGCGCAGGTAGTCAAAGCCGTATTCGTTGTTGGTACCGTAGGTAATATCCGCACCGTACGCTTCACGTTTGGCTGGCGCCGGTAAACCGGACATGTTGATCCCGACGGTCATACCGAGGAACTCAAACAGCGGGCGGTTGTTTTCAGCATCACGCTGTGCCAGATAGTCGTTGACGGTAACCACGTGAACGCCTTTACCGGATAATGCATTCAGGTACGCAGGCAGCGTTGCGGTCAACGTTTTACCTTCACCGGTACGCATTTCCGCGATGCAACGCTGGTTAAGCACCATACCGCCCAGCAGCTGGACGTCGAAGTGGCGCATACCGAATACACGTTTACTGGCTTCACGAACCACGGCAAAGGCTTCCGGGATCAGGCTCTCCAGGCTTTCGCCCTTTTCCAGGCGAGCACGGAACTCGGCGGTTTTGCCTTTCAGCTCGTCATCGGAGAGCTTTTCCATCTCCGGTTCCATGGCATTGATGAGGCCAACGGTTTTGCGCATACGGCGCAGGGTACGATCGTTACGACTACCGAAAACTTTAGTTAATAATTTGATTAGCATAATAAAATCTCAAACGCCCCGCGATGCGGAGTCACAAAAAAGAATCATCCGTTTTTAGTTCAGCTGAGACGTTGAGGTCCTGCGCGAATCCCTGCCACCTGGCTAATCCAGGCCGAGACAGAAAATGCAGAATGGGATGGGGTATAAGCCGCCTGGCGAACGATTACCGGCGGTTTACTCTCCTGCGTCAGCAGTGCGCTGAGCGTGTCAAGTAAAGCCAGATGCTGCGCCTGGAAGGGCGAAGACTCTTCGGCAACCGGCAGCGCTTGCGGCGCCATCGCAAATGAGAGATGACGAATAACCGTGCGGATAGCATGCTGATGCCAGTAATCGACGGTAAAATTCGGTCGACGGCTGGCGTCAAGCAGCGCCAGCTGGGAGAAATTAACTTTATTCGGGCTGTGGTTGCTGGCCGTGGTTTTCGTCGGCGAAGCCGTTTCGTGGCTGTTGCTAAGCGCAGGCAGGCCAAAGCTAGCCGCGACCATCCCCAACAGGAGATGCGGCCAGAAATACCGTCTGCCAAACTGTCGCCAGCGCGTCAGCAATCCACTCACGTACGTTACCTTTAGTTGAAGCAACCCCAGGAAATATTTTTTGCGCCCAAATACTACCATTAATACTGCACGACAGCAGCAGGAATGACGGTTGCGACAAGGCAAAAACGTTCAATAAATCAGCGAACGAACAATGAACAGCGCCGCAGAATCAGGGCAGAACCAGCAGAGGAAGGCAAAAAAAGAAAAAAGACTGGCTCCCTGGCCGGAGAGAGTACCAGGTTACCAGTCTGTTTTACTGAATGGTCAGGCTTATGCCATAACCATTGACGGTGCGCGGAATGCCAGCGGCAGTTCTGCTTCGTCTTCGAAAGTCACATACTCCCAGGCTTCCTGTTTTGCCAGAACAGCCTGCAGCAGTTTGTTATTCAACGCGTGACCTGATTTGAACGCCGTGAATGCACCGATGATATTGTGACCACACATAAACAGGTCACCGATCGCATCCAGCATTTTGTGGCGGACAAACTCATCTTCAAAGCGAAGACCGTCTTCGTTCAATACGCGATAATCGTCAACAACGATGGCACAATCGAAGCTGCCGCCCAGGCACAGGCCGCGGGACTGCAGATATTCGATATCACGCATAAAACCAAAAGTACGAGCGCGACTAATCTGGCGCATAAATGCATCAGCAGAGAAGTTCATCGCATAGCGCTGGCTGCTTGCATCAATCGCCGGGTGGTTAAAATCGATGGTAAAATCCAACGAAAAACCATTGTACGGTTTGAATTCAGCCCATTTGTCGCCATCTTCGACCCGAACGGTCTCTTTGATGCGTACAAATTTCTTGGCACAGTTCAGCTCATCGATGCCGGCATCCAGCAGCAGATAAACGAACGGCGCAGCGCTACCATCCATAATTGGAATTTCCGGCGCATCGACTTCAACAACGATGTTGTCAATGCCGAGACCTGCCAGTGCGGCATTCAGGTGCTCGACAGTCGAAATCCGCACGTCATGCTCGTTCACCAGGCAAGTACAGAGCATGGTATCACGCACAGATTTGGCATCAGCCGGAAAATCAACCGGTGGATTCAAGTCGGTGCGACGATAGATGACCCCGGTATTTGCCGGCGCAGGGCGTAACGTCAGGGTGACTTTCTTGCCGGTATGCAAACCGACGCCAGTCGCCTGAACGATACGTTTAAGAGTCCTTTGTTTGATCATCGTATAATCTCGCCAAGTTACCTATCCAACCGAAGTGTACAATACATTCGGATGGGCAGTTTAGCACAAAGAGCGCTGATGCCCAACTTCCAGCCAATTCTTAATCAGCTTGCTTACGCAGGAACGCTGGGATATCCAGATAATCCGGCTCTTTCGCAGTTTGCGGTGTATTGTCGTTCACCACCTTCGCAACCGGTTTCTGCTCTTGAGTTAACGGAGCCATACCGTGCTGCTGGTAGCGATCCATGACCGGCTGCTGAACCTGCTTGTTGGTCACCAGGGTAATTTCCGGACGCTTGTCCATACCGATACCGGTGGCCACAACGGTCACACGCAGTTCGTCGTTCATATCCGGGTCAAGGGAAGTACCGATAACCACGGTCGCATTATCCGAAGCGAAAGCACGGATAGTGTTACCCACGGTTTCGAACTCATCCAGACGCAGGTCGAAGCCGGCCGTAATGTTGACCAGAACGCCGCGCGCGCCGGACAGATCGATATCTTCCAGCAACGGAGAAGAGATAGCCATTTCAGCCGCTTCTTCCGCACGGTCTTCACCGCTCGCCACGCCGGAGCCCATCATCGCATAGCCCATTTCGGACATTACGGTACGCACATCCGCAAAGTCGACGTTCATCAGACCCGGACGGGTAATCAGTTCGGCGATACCCTGTACTGCGCCTTTCAGCACGTCGTTTGCTGCGCCGAAAGCGTCCAGCAGAGAGATACCGCGGCCGAGAACTTTCAGCAGCTTGTCGTTCGGAATGGTGATCAGCGAGTCCACATGCTTGGACAGCTCGGTGATCCCCTGCTCGGCGAACGCCATGCGCTTTTTGCCTTCAAAATTAAACGGTTTAGTGACCACCGCAACGGTCAGGATGCCCAGATCCTTCGCCACTTCAGCGACGACTGGCGCTGCACCGGTACCGGTACCGCCACCCATACCTGCCGCGATAAACACCATGTCTGCACCATCAAGAGCAGCACGCAGCGCTTCACGGTCTTCATCAGCCGCATTGCGACCGACTTCCGGGTTTGCACCGGCACCCAGACCTTTGGTAATACCGCTACCGATCTGAATGGTCTGGCCAACAGCCGTTTTACGCAGCGCCTGCGCGTCGGTGTTCACCGCAAAGAATTCAACACCTTCGATACGCTCGCGCACCATGTGCTCGACGGCATTGCCACCGCCGCCACCGACGCCGATGACTTTAATCACCGCGTCGTTGGTCAGTTCCATAGGTTCAAACATAGTTTCTCTCCGTTTTGTGCCTGTCGCCTGAGAACGCTAATTTTCTGCGTTCTCTTAAAAAATTAAAACTCTTTTCGCAGCCAGCTATTAAGTCGCTTAATCCACGAGCCAACTGATGCAGTTACGCGTTTTTCCACTTCTGCTTCACCACTGAGATGCGATTCCTTCCCGTAGTGCAGCAACCCAACCGCCGTCGAATAATACGGCTCCTGGGCATAATCCGTTAAACCGGTAATATTCAGCGGCGCGCCAATACGAACCTGCGTATGGAACACGCGCTGAGCACAGGCGGCAAGGCCTTCAATTTGCGCGGCGCCGCCCGTTAAAACAATCCCTGCCGCCAGATGGTGCTTCACCCCTTGCTGGCGCAGTTGCTCTTGCAGTTGCAGAATCTCTTCATTCACCAGGTTGAGCAGCTCGGTATAACGCGGCTCAATCACCTCTGCCAGCGTCTGGCGCTGCAGACTACGCGGCGGACGCCCGCCCACGCTCGGTACTTCGACGTTTTCGTCTTTACCGACAATGGAACCCAGCGCACAACCGTGGCGAACTTTAATCGCTTCGGCATCGCTCGGCGGCGTTCCGAAAGCGTAGGCGATGTCGCTGGTGACCACGTTGCCCGCGTACGGGATCACTTTGGTATGGCGCAGCGCGCCGCCGGTATACACGGCGATATCCATTGTACCACCGCCGATGTCCACGACGCAGACACCCAGCTCACGTTCATCTTCCGTCAACACGGAATAACTGGCCGCTAAACCGGCGAAAATGAGTTGGTCCACTTTCAGACCGCAACGTTCCACCGCTTTAACAATATTTTTCGCCATATCGTTATGGCAGGTAATCAGATGGACTTTTGCCTGCATACGTACGCCGGACAGACCGACCGGGTTTTTAATCCCTTCCTGGTAGTCGATAGCGTATTCCTGCGGGATAACGTGCAGAACACGATGCTCATCGCGTACGCGGACCGATTTCGCGGTATGCACCACGTTCTCAACGTCGTCCAACGTGACTTCTTCTTCTGAAATCGGCACCATGCCAATTTCATTTTGACAGCTAATATGTTTACCTGAAAGCGCCAGATACACTGACGAAATCTGGCAATCCGCCATCAGCTCGGCCTGATCAATGGCGCGCTGAACGCATTTCACCACGGATTCCAGGTCGTTAACCCCGCCTTTATCCATACCACGCGATGGGCAGCTGCCCACGCCAATGATATTGACCACGCCGTCGGGCAGAACTTCCCCTACTAAAGCGGCAACCTTCGCGGTGCCAATCTCCAGTCCAACTACCAGTTTTCTGTCCGTCGCCTTGATCATTGTTGTTCTGCCTGTGCCTGATTCTGTTGTTGATTAGTTTCCTCTGCGGGAGCAGGTACCCAACCTACCGCCGCGCCCGAGTCATAACGCAAATCAACGTAGCTTATCCGTTTGCCGTCGGTCTGCGCTTGCTGCTGTAGAACCGGGTAGAGTTCCATAAAGCGCTGAAGCCGTTTCATGGTATCGCCTCGGCCAAGGTTGAGCTTAATATCGTTATTCAGCGTCAACTGCCAGGAACGACGAGCGGTCATCGCCGCCACTTTCAACGTGAACTTATCCTTTGCCAGCACCTGCCCCATGTCGCGATACCCCTGCAACACTTCGTTCTCACTGCCTTCCGGGCCATACAACATCGGTAAATTCTGCTTATTGGTCCGATCCGCCGGGACGCTGAAGGAATTCCCTTCTACGTCGACCATATGTTGATCATTCCAACGCGCAATCGGCACATATTCAACCAGATGAATCTTCAATTCGTCCGGCCACTGCTTTCTGACGCTCGCCTGCTTAATCCACGGCAGGCGCTCAATCTGACTCTGGATGATGTTGACATCCTGCGTCATGAAGGTCCCCGGGGAACCCAGCGCCAGAATTGCCTGGCGGATATCATCGTTACGCGTGTAGTGACGCTCACCGGTAACAACCATCCTGGACAGAGGCAAACGCTGTGCATCCTCCATCCAGCCCAGAACCATCCACCCGCTGACCAACACGGTACATAGCACCGTCAGCAGGAAGACAATCCCGGCCAGACGAGTTCCATTACTCCGACGCGAAGAAGAGGCTTCCTCTTCTTCGTGGTTCCGCGTATTCAGCGCAGCCTGCGACATATCACCCCGCCAGGTCCAGAATTCGAACAACAAGCTGCGAGAAGCTCATCCCGGCCTGACGCGCCGCCATCGGCACCAGGCTGTGGCTGGTCATGCCAGGGGAAGTATTTGCTTCCAGCAAATAAAACTGGCCATCGCTGTCCAGCATCACATCAATACGCCCCCAACCTTTACAACCGAGAACATTCCAGGCTTTAACTACCAGGGCCTGAATTTCTGACTCGCGGGCAGGATCTTCACAACCTGGGCAGAAATATTGCGTCTCATCAGAGAGATACTTCGCCTCATAATCATAGAAGGTTCCAGCCACCTGGATACGAATTGACGGTAAAATTTCTTCACCGACGATAGCGACGGTGAATTCAGGCCCACTAAGCCATTTCTCAATCAGAACATCTTCATCATGCTGAAAAGCCAGCGCCAATGCATTATGTAATGCACAACTTTCGCTGACTTTCGACATGCCGACGCTCGAGCCTTCGCAAGCCGGTTTAACAATCAGCGGCAGACCCAGTGCGGCAATCTGCTGTTCAACTTCAGCAGACAGGCCAGCATTGAACTGCGCACGCGTCAGCGCGACCCATGGAGCGACCGGTAATCCCGCGCCCTGCCACAACAATTTGCTGCGAACTTTGTCCATGGAAATCGCCGACGCCATCACGCCGCTGCCGGTGTAAGGCAGCTGAATCAGCTCCAGCAGCCCCTGCAACGTCCCATCTTCGCCACCGCGACCATGCAACGCAATAAACGCTTTCTTAAAGCCCAGCGCTTTCAACCGGGTAACATCCACGTCGCGCGGATCGACAGGGTGCGCATCCACGCCAGCTTCACGCAGGCCCGCCAGTACCGCAGTCCCTGAATTGAGCGACACTTCGCGCTCAGCAGAGGTACCGCCGAAAAGAACCGCGATTTTATCAGCCATGGCGCTCCTCCTCCGCTTTTTGCGGCACGAGTTTGATTTCAGCCAGGTGGCGTGCGATTTTTCCTATGTTTCCCGCGCCCTGCACCAGGATCAGGTCATTCCCGGTCAGCACCGATGCCAGCATCTGTGCCGCCTGGGCCGGATCGGAAAGCAGAATCGGATCCACCTTGCCGCGACCGCGAATCGTACGGCACAGCGAACGGCTGTCGGCGCCAGGAATCGGCGCTTCACCGGCGGAATAAACGTCCAGCATCAGCAGGGCATCAACCTGAGTCAGCACGTTAGCGAAATCGTCATACAGATCGCGCGTACGCGTAAAACGGTGCGGCTGGAATAACATCACCAGATTTTTATCCGGCCAGCCGGCGCGCGCCGCTTTGATCGTGGCATCCACTTCAGTCGGGTGATGACCATAGTCATCGATCAGCATCGCGCTGCCGCTTTTGCCATTGACCTCAGCCAACGGATATTCACCGAGAAAATCAAAGCGACGGCCGGTTCCCTGGAAACTTTCCAGCGCCCGCAGGATCGCGCTGTCATCAATTCCCTCTTCCGTCGCGACCGCAACCGCCGCCGCCGCGTTCAGCGCGTTATGGCGACCGGGCGCATTCAGCGTCACCTGAAGCACTTCTTTATCCTGACGAACCAGGCGGAAGTGGCCCTGGGCGCCGACCTGACGATAATCTTCTACGCGCACGTCGGCATCTTCGCTAAAACCGTAGGTGGTGATCTGACGGCCAACGCGCGGCAGCAGTTCACGAATCACCGGATCATCGACACACATCACCGCGCGACCATAGAACGGCAGGTTGTGCAGAAAGTTAATAAAGGTCTGCTTCAGATTTTCAAAGTCGCCATGATAGGTATCCATGTGATCGGCTTCGATATTGGTCACAATCGCGACCATCGGCTGCAGATGCAGGAACGACGCATCGCTCTCATCCGCTTCCGCAATCAGATAGCGGCTATGGCCGAGGCGGGCGTGAACGCCTGCTGCTTTAACCAGTCCACCGTTGACAAAGGTGGGGTCAAGACCTGCTTCCGCGTAAATACTGGAAACCATTGCCGTGGTCGTGGTTTTACCGTGAGTGCCGGCAATCGCAATGCCATGACGAAAACGCATCAGCTCTGCCAGCATTTCCGCGCGGCGAATGACCGGAATACGCGCTTCATGCGCGGCAACAATCTCCGGGTTTTCCGCAGAGATTGCGCTGGAAACGACAACCACGCTCGCATCGCGAACGTTTTCCGGGCGATGGTTGAAATAGATCGTGGCGCCAAGTTGCGACAGCTGTTGCGTAACCGGATTCGGCGCCAGGTCGGAACCGCTAATCTGGTAGCCTTCGTTAGCCAGAACTTCGGCAATACCGCCCATACCGGCACCACCGATGCCAACAAAGTGAATATGCCGGACGCGACGCATCTCGGGCACTATGGAACGCAGTTTCGCCAGATCTTGTGTATTCATTCTTTACGCCATCAACTTCTTTATACGGGCGGTGAGATTCACCGCGATTAGCGCGCCAGTGCTGCAGCGCTCACTTCTTCTGCTACCCGTTCGGTAGCATCCGGAATCGAGGCTCTGCGCGCTCGTTCCGCCATATCCAGCAGCGTTTCCCGATCCCAGCCAGCCAGCGTCTGCACGACGGCATCAACGGTGAACTGAGGTTGTTCGAGAATTTTCGCTGCGCCCGCTTTCTCCAGCGGCAGTGCATTCCAGTACTGCTGACGATCCTTGTGCTGAAACGGCACAAATAACGCCGGTAAACCTGCTGCGGCAATTTCACTCACCGTCAGCGCACCGGAACGACACACAACAACATCGGCCCAGGCATACGCCGCCGCCATGTCATCAATAAATTCAGTCACTTTATGCTGCGGCTGCCCGGCATCCGCGTAGGCCTGCTGCACCGTCTGCTGGCCGCCTTTCCCGCTTTGATGCCAGATAGTGACCGCCGGACCCAGTTTCCCCGCCACCTGCGGCATCGTCTGGTTCAGCACGCGAGCGCCCTGCGAGCCCCCCACCACTAGCACGCGAATCGCTCCCTGGCGCCCGACCAGACGCTGTTCCGGTAACGGCAGCGCCAGCACATCAGTACGCACCGGGTTGCCCACCACGTCAGCATGCGGAAACGCACCTGGGAACGCCTGCAGCACCTTCTTCGCGATCTTTGCCAGCCATTTGTTTGTCAGGCCAGCAATGCCGTTTTGCTCATGCAGCACCACCGGGATACCCAGCGACCAGGCCGCCAGGCCGCCAGGGCCGGAAACGTAACCGCCCATCCCCAGTACGACGTCCGGCTGGAAACGCTTCATGATCTCCCGCGCCTGACGCCAGGCGTTGAAGATACGTACCGGCGCTAACAGCAGCGCTTTCAGCCCTTTACCGCGCAGGCCGGATATACGGATAAAATCAATCTCAATGCCGTGTTTCGGCACTAAATCCGCTTCCATACGATCGGCGGTGCCGAGCCAGCGAACCTGCCAGCCCTGGTCCATTAAATGGTGCGCGACCGCCAGCCCAGGGAACACATGCCCACCGGTACCGCCCGCCATCACCATTAACCGCTTTTCCTGACCGCTCATCGAACACCCCGTGTAAACGCCTGGGCTTTTTCCAGACGCGTTTCATAATCAATTCGCAACAGCAACATGATGGCCGTCGACATAATCAGCAAACTGGAACCGCCGTAACTGATAAGCGGCAGCGTCAGGCCTTTAGTGGGTAGCATGCCTGCCGCCGCCCCGACGTTAACCAGCGCCTGGAAGCTAAACCAGATTCCAATGGCGCAGGCCAGGAAGCCGGAAAAGCGATGATCAATCTCCAGCGCCTTACGCCCAATCGACATGGCGCGAAAGGCGACGAAGAATACCATTAATAGGGCCAGTACCACACCGATATAACCGAGTTCTTCGCCGATAATGGCGAAGATGAAATCGGTATGCGCTTCCGGTAAATACTCCAGTTTCTGTACCGAGTTGCCTAAGCCCTGCCCCCACATTTCACCGCGGCCGAAAGCCATCAGCGACTGAGTCAGCTGGTAACCACTGCCAAACGGGTCTTCCCACGGGTTCCAGAAAGAGGTTACGCGGCGAATACGATACGGTTCGGCAAGGATCAGCAGCACCACCGCCGAAATCCCCATGCCGATAATGGCGATGAACTGCCACAGCTTGGCGCCGCCGAGAAACAGCATCGCCAGGGTGGTGACGAACAACACCACTACCGTACCGAGGTCCGGCTGCGCCAGCAGCAGAATCGCCAGCACGAAAATGACGCCCATCGGCTTTAAGAAGCCGCGCAGGTTATTCCGCACCTCATCGCCTTTACGCACCAGGTAGTTGGCGATGTAGCAGAACAGCGACAGCTTGGTAAACTCCGCAGGCTGAATACGCAGCGGACCCAATGCAATCCAGCGCGATGCCCCGTTTACCGAGCTACCGACGACCAGGACGATCAGCAACATAACGATCGAAGCAATCAACATCGCCGTACTGTGCCGCTGCCAGAACTCCATCGGCAGACGCAGCGTCACGAGAGCCAGGCCCAGCGCCAGAAGAATGTATAACCCGTCGCGCTTGGCGAACAAGAAAGGATCGTTAGCCAGGCGCTGCCCTACCGGCATAGAAGCCGAGGTCACCATAATGAAACCCACGGCGGCCAGGCCAAGCGTCAACCACAACAGCATCCGGTCATACATCACCAGGCTATCGTTATCTTTCTGCCGCGAGCCCATCACCCAGCCTTTCAGCGCCGCAAACAGCCAGGCGAAGATAAACATCCCCGGCAGGCGCGGCAGTCTCCACTGAGGCATTTTCAGGCGCGGGAGGGATAAACGCATCAACCTAACTCCTTCGCCAGGCGGGCAAAGACATCGCCCCGTTGTTCGAAACTCTTAAACTGATCGAGGCTGGCACAAGCTGGCGATAACAGCACCATATCGCCCGACTTCAGCAGCGGGGCAATCTGGCGCATCGCCTCTTCCATCGTCCCGGTTTGCGTCGCCACTTCCGGACGCAGTGCCGCCAGCTGCTCGCCATCGCGACCGAAGCAGTACAGGCGGATATTGTCGCCCGCCAGATAACGCTTCAGCGGCGTGAAATCAGCGGATTTCCCATCGCCACCCAGCAGCAGATACAGAGTACCGTCCAGATGCAGCCCGTTCAGCGCCGCTTCGGTACTGCCGACGTTGGTGGCTTTGGAATCGTTGATCCAACGCACGCCGTTATGATCCAGCACCAGCTGAAAACGATGTGCCAGGCCGGTAAAGGTGGTCAGCGCCTTGAGACTGCTGGCCCGCGGCAGACCGGCGGCATCAGCCAGCGCCAATGCCGCCAGCGCGTTGCTGTAGTTGTGCTGCCCGGTGATGTGCATCTCTTTGACGTTCAGGATCTTCTCACCTTTCACCCGCAGCCAGGTTTCTCCCTGCTGGCGGTTAAGGTGATAGTCGCCGACATCAACGCCGAAGCTGATGCAGCGCTCATCGGCGCCGCGTACCGGCATCGTCAGCCCATCATCGGCATTCACGATGCAGGTTTTCGCATTTTCATACACCCGCAGTTTGGCCGCACGATACTGCTGCAGGCCCAGCGGATAGCGGTCCATATGATCCTCGGTCACATTGAGGATCGTCGCGGCCACCGCCCGCAGACTGGAGGTAGTTTCCAGCTGGAAGCTGGAGAGTTCCAGAACGTACAGTTCGCGGTCCGCATCGAGTAACATCAGGGCCGGCAGGCCGATATTGCCGCCGACGCCAACATTCATGCCGGCCGCTTTTGCCATCTCGCCTACCAGCGTCGTCACGGTGCTTTTCCCGTTAGAACCGGTAATAGCGATAACCGGCGCCTGCGCTTCGCGGCAGAACAGCTCAATGTCACCGACGATTTCCACGCCGGCATCCGCTGCCGCGCTCAGCGCAGGGTGCGCCAGCGCGATACCAGGGCTTGCCACAATCAGATCCGCTGCCAGCAGCCAGTCTTCATTCAGGCCCCCCACGTAGCGTTCCACTTCTTCCGGCAGCTTCTCCAGCCCGGAAGGCGCGACGCGGGTATCCATCACGCGCGGCGTCACGCCGCGCGCCATGAAAAAGTCCACGCAAGACAGCCCGGTCATTCCCAGGCCAATAATGACGACTTTTTTACCCTGATAATCTGCCATGATTAACGTACCTTCAGCGTCGCCAGGCCAATCAGCACCAGCATCAGCGAAATAATCCAGAAGCGCACGATAACGCGCGGCTCCGGCCAGCCCTTCAGTTCATAGTGGTGGTGAATCGGCGCCATACGGAAGATGCGCTGACCGCGCAGCTTGAAGGAACCGACCTGCAAAATAACCGACAGAGTCTCCACCACGAATACGCCACCCATAATCACCAGCAGGAACTCCTGACGCAGCAGCACGGCAATGATGCCCAGCGCGCCGCCGAGAGCCAGGGAACCGACATCGCCCATAAAGACCTGCGCCGGATAGGTGTTGAACCACAGAAAACCGAGACCCGCGCCCACGATCGCCGTACAGACGATGACCAGTTCCCCGGCGTGGCGCAGATAAGGGATATGCAGATAGTTGGCAAAGTTCATGTTACCCGTTGCCCATGCCACCAGCGCGAAGCCCGCCGCCACAAATACGGTCGGCATAATCGCCAGGCCATCAAGACCATCGGTCAGGTTGACCGCATTGCCGGTACCGACAATCACGAAGTAGGCCAGCAGAATGTACAAGAGCCCCAGCTGAGGCATGATGTCTTTAAAGAACGGTACAACCAGCTGGGTCGCTGGCGTATCTTTACCGGCCATATACAGCGCAAACGCAACGCCCAGCGCAATCACCGACATCCAGAAGTACTTCCAGCGGGCGATCAACCCTTTGGTGTCTTTACGCACGACCTTACGGTAGTCATCGACGAAACCGATGATGCCGTAGCCTATCAGCACGGTCAGCACACACCATACGTACGGGTTGGACGGATAGGCCCACAGCAGGACAGAGACCACAATGGCGGTCAGGATCATAATCCCGCCCATGGTTGGGGTGCCTTTCTTGCTGAAATGCGATTCCGGGCCGTCGCTACGTACGACCTGACCGAAGGAGAGTTTTTGCAGACGGGCGATCATGCGCGGGCCCATCCACAAAGAGATGAACAGCGCGGTCAGCAGGCTGACGATGGCGCGAAACGTCAGATAGGAAAAGACGTTAAAGCCGGAATAATATTTGACCAGATGTTCGGCCAGCCATACTAACATGTTCCATTCTCCTGTAATGCGCGTACTACCTCTTCCATGGCGGCACTACGTGAACCCTTCACTAAAATGGTGATGATCTTGTGTTCCGCCGTCAGCTCGCGTAGTCGGGCCACCAGCGATGCTTTATCGCTGAGATGCTCGCCCACGCCGCTGGCGCGGCTAATTTCTGCGCTCAGCACGCCGGTGCTGAGTACCCGATCAAGCCCTGCCGCTTTTGCCGCTTCGCCAACCTGACGATGGCATGCCTCGCTTTCCGTACCCAGCTCGGCCATATCACCCACGACCAGCACCCGGTAGCCCGGCATCTCGGACAGCACCTGCACTGCGGCAGTCATTGAACCGACGTTGGCATTGTAGGAATCATCAAGCAGCAGCTGGTTTTCGGCGAGCGTAATGGGAAACAGCCGTCCCGGCACCGCTTTCAGCTGCGCCAGACCGGCTTTCACCGCATTTAAGTCGGCGCCCACCGCCATCGCCAGCGAGGCAGCAGCCAGCGCGTTGGCGATATTGTGGCGACCCGGCAGCGGCAGCAGAACATCCACGCTTCCCATCGGGGTTTGCAGCGTAAATTCTGTCCCGTGGCTGGTAATATGAATCTGGCTAGCCGCAAAATCGCTGTTGGCCGCATTCGGCGAGAAACGCCATACCTTGCGTGCGCCAATCACGCTTTGCCAGTTCAGCCAGTCGTTATTGTCAGCATTCAGGATGGCAATGCCATTTTCCGGCAGACCGGTAAATATTTCGCCCTTCGCTTTCGCCACGCCCGCCAGGGAGCCGAAGCCTTCAAGGTGAGCGGCGGCCAGATTGTTGACCAGGGCAGCTTCCGGGCGCGTCAGGCTGACGGTCCAGGCAATTTCGCCCTGATGGTTAGCGCCTAATTCGATTACCGCATAGCGATGCTCTGGAGTCAGGCGCAGCAGCGTCATCGGGACGCCAATGTCATTATTCAGGTTGCCGGCGGTATAGAGCGTATTGCCGCACTGACCGAGAATCGCCGCCGTCATCTCTTTCACCGACGTTTTCCCGGAAGAGCCGGTCAGCGCCACAACGCGGGCCGGCACCTGCTGACGAACCCACGCCGCCAGCTCGCCAAAGGCCAGGCGGGTATCTTTCACCACCACCTGAGGTAAATCACACTCCAGCTGACGGCTGACCAACAGCGCGCCGGCGCCGGCTTGTTTCGCCTGCTCCGCGAAATCGTGAGCATCAAAACGCTCGCCCTTTAAGGCAACGAACAGGCAGCCTGCCGTAATCTTACGGGTATCCGACGTGACCTCATCGACGGCCAGATCGCAACCATGCAGTTCACCGCGCGTCACGTCGGCGAGCTGGCTTAACATCAAGCGAATCATGCTACCGCTCCCAGCAGACGGGCTACGGTGACGCGATCGGAGTAGTCAAGACGACGGTTGCCAACAATCTGGTAATCCTCATGACCTTTGCCAGCGACCAGTACGACATCCCCCTCGGCAGCCTGCATCACGGCGTTTGTCACCGCTTCAGCCCGGCCTTCTTTCACCTTCGCGTGTCCGGCGTCAACCATACCAGCGAGGATATCGTTGATGATGGCGCGAGGCTCTTCGGTGCGCGGGTTGTCATCGGTCACCACAACAATATCGGCAAACTCTTCGGCGATGGCGCCCATCAGCGGACGTTTGCCCTTATCGCGATCGCCGCCGCAGCCGAAGACGCACCACAGCTTGCCGTTACAATGCAGACGCGCCGCCTGGAGCGCTTTTTCCAGCGCATCCGGGGTATGGGCATAATCCACCACCACGGTCGGTTTACCCGGCGCGCTGAACACTTCCATACGGCCACAGACCGGCTGCAGACGAGCCGCGGTTTTCAGCAGCTCAGCCAGCGGATAGCCCAGGGCCAGCAGCGTAGCCAGCGCCAGAAGTAGGTTGCTGACGTTAAAGGCGCCCATCAGGCGGCTTTCAACTTCGCCCTTGCCCCAGCTGGAATCAAACTGGATGGTGGCCCCGCTATCGTGGTAGTTCACCGCCGTAGCCTTCAGCCAGCGGCCGTGACAATCCGGGTTAATACGATCTTCCATCGATACGGCAACCGCGTCCGGCAGCTTCGCCAGCCAGCGGCGGCCCACTTCATCATCGGCGTTGACGATAGCCTGTCCGCAATGATGGGTGGAATAAAGCAGCCATTTTGCCGCTTCGTAATGTTCCATATCACCGTGATAATCCAGGTGATCGCGGCTCAGGTTTGTAAAGACCGATGCGGCAAACTGCAGCGCCGCCACGCGGTGCTGAACCAGACCGTGGGAAGAGACTTCCATGGCCGCGAAGGTAGCGCCCTGCCCTGCCAGGCCTGAAAGCACGTGCTGAACATCGACTGCTGAACCGGTGGTATTTTCCGTCGGAATGACCTTGTCCAGCAGACCGTTACCAACTGTTCCCATCACCGCACTGGTTTCGCCAAGCAAGCTGGCCCACTGCGCCAGCAGCTGCGTGGTGGTGGTTTTACCGTTGGTACCGGTGACGCCAATCAGGCGCAGTTGCTCTGAAGGCTGATGGTAAAAACGCCCGGCCAGCGCGGATAAGCGCTCGTTGAGCTGGCTGAGATAAATGACCGGCACGCCGTGCATTTCACGGATTTCGCCGTCAGCAGCCTCATCTTTGGCCTCTGCAATAATGGCAGCAACACCTTGCGCTATCGCCTGCGGGATATAACGACGCCCGTCCGCCTGATGACCTAATACCGCGACAAAGAGATCGCCGGAAGCAGCCACCCGGCTGTCCAGCGTCATCTCTCGCAGAATTCGCTCCGGCGCATTTGGCACCCACGGAGCGAGAAGGTCGCGCAAATTACGATCTGCCACCTGTTCCCTCGCCTTGATTAATCACAAATTCACTTTTTTCGCCCGTTGCCAACGCATCCGGCTCGATGTTCATGGTGCGCAGTACGCCGCCCATGATGGCACCGAAGACCGGCGCGGAAACGGCGCCGCCGTAGTATTTACCCGCCTGCGGGTCGTTGATCACCACCACCAGCGCAAAACGCGGGTGGCTGGCGGGCGCAACGCCTGCGGTGTAAGCAATATATTTGTTGATGTAGCGGCCATCTGGCCCCACTTTCTTCGCCGTACCGGTTTTGATCGCAATGCGGTAGCCTTTAATGGCCGCCTTCACGCCGCCACCACCGGGCAGCGCCACGCTTTCCATCATATGCACGACGGTACGAACGAGAGGTTCCGGGAACACGCGCTCACCGGGAACCGGTGGATCAACTTTGGTAATCGACAGCGGGCGATAGATGCCATAGCTGCCGATCGTTGCATAGACTCGCGCTAACTGTAACGGCGTTACCATTAGCCCGTAGCCGAAAGAAAAGGTGGCCCTCTCTATGTCAGACCACCGTTGTTTTTGAGGATATAAGCCACTGCGTTCTCCGACCAACCCCAAATTGGTCGCTTTTCCGAGTCCAAAACGTGAGTAAGTATCTACTAACGCTGAGGACGGCATCGCTAACGCCAGTTTGGAGACACCGACGTTACTCGACTTCTGTAATACCCCGGTCAGGGTCAATTCGCTATAGCGCGCCACGTCTTTGATCTCGTGGCCGTTAATCCGGTAAGGAATGGTATTCAGCACGGTATTTTCGTTCACAATGCCGCGCTGTAGCGCCGTCATCACCACCATTGGCTTGACCGTCGAACCCGGTTCAAACACGTCGGTGATGGCGCGGTTACGCATGATGTCTTTCGCCGTACCGGAGAAATTATTCGGGTTATAAGAGGGGCTGTTCGCCATCGCCAGCACTTCGCCAGTGCTGACATCGACCAGAACCGCACTCCCCGATTCGGCTTTGTTAAACGCCACGGCATTATTCAGTTCGCGATAAACTAACGCCTGCAGACGCTCATCGATACTCAACGCCAGATTGTGCGCGGCCTGGCTGTCGGTAGAGGAGATATCTTCAATAACGCGGCCGTAGCGGTCTTTACGCACGATGCGTTCCCCGGGTTGACCGGTCAGCCATTTATCAAAGCTCTTCTCGACGCCTTCAATCCCCTGGCTATCCACGTTGGTGAAGCCAATGAGGTGAGCGGTAACTTCACCTGACGGGTAGTAACGGCGCGACTCTTCGCGCATGTGAATCCCTGGCAGCTTCAGCTTCTTGATGTAATCCGCCATATCAGGATTAACCTGACGCGCCAGATAGATAAAACGCATTCTCGGATTGGTGTTGATGCGCGATGCCAGCTGATCCAGCGGCATGTTTAACGCATCGGCCAACGCCTTCCAGCGGTTATCGAGAGTGACACCGCCGGCATCGTGCAGCTCTTTCGGATCCGCCCAGATAGCCTTCACCGGCACGCTCACCGCCAGCGGGCGGCCGGAGCGGTCGGTAATCATTCCGCGGGCGGTGGAGACTTCCTGCACGCGTAAAGAACGCATATCACCCTGACGAACCAGCATGTCCGGGCTGATCACCTGTAGCCAGGCCACGCGACCCAGCAGGAAACCCAGCGCGATTAAAATACACCCGCACAGCAACGCAAAACGCCAGCTAATAAAGCTGGCCTGTTCTTCCTGACGTTTTGGTTTTAGCGTTTTCGGCGCTGCTTTCATGCGTCGCAATAATCCTTATTTTTGTACAACGATATTTTCTTGTGATGGATCAACGTGTTGCATCTGCAACTTCTCGGTCGCGATCCGCTCAACCCGACTATGATCGCCGAGCGCGTTCTCTTCGAGGATCAGGTTTCGCCATTCAATATCCAGCGCGTCACGTTCCAGAACCAGTTGTTCACGCTGCGCGGTTAGCAGACGGGTATGGTGAGCCGTCGTCACCACGGTAATCGCCGTAATGATGATGCAAATGAACAGGCAGAGTGGCAGCTTCCCAAACCGCAGAAGATCGTCCCCGATAACGCCAGGCAAGGCATGGCGCTCGTTGCTTCCTAACGATCCTTTAACTTTGCTTAAGGCTTCTGTCACTCTGCCGATCATGCGTTCGTCCTCTCTGCAATGCGCAGAACTGAACTACGGGCCCGTGGATTCTCTGCCACCTCTTCTTCGCCCGGCATCAACTTGCCTAGTGCTCGCAACTCACGGCCACCCAGTTTTTTGAGCTGCTCTTCGGTCATTGGTAACCCGGCCGGAACCTGCGGACCGCGGCTTTGCTCACGCATGAAGCGCTTCACAATACGGTCTTCCAGCGAGTGGAAACTGATGATCGAAAGCCGCCCGCCCGGGGCCAGCACGCTGAGCGAGCTTTTTAGCGCCTGCTCTATCTCCTCCAGTTCACTGTTCACCCAGATGCGCACCGCCTGGAAGGTACGGGTCGCGGGATGTTTGAATTTGTCCTTCACCGGCGTCGCCGCCGTCACCACTTCCGCCAGCTCTTTCGTACGGGTCATGGGCTCGATACGGTTACGCTCAACGATGGCGCGCGCGATGCGCTTACCGAAGCGCTCTTCGCCAAAGGTTTTAATCACCCAGGCGATATCCGCTTCGTCCGCCGTCTGCAACCACTCGGCGGCAGACTGGCCGCGAGTGGGGTCCATACGCATATCCAGCGGACCATCGCGCATAAACGAGAAGCCACGCTCGGCATCATCAAGCTGAGGTGAAGAGACACCAAGATCGAGAAGAATACCGTCGATCTTGCCAGTTAGTCCGCGCTCACTCACATAATCAGCCAGCGCAGAGAAAGGTCCATGTACGATGGAAAAGCGAGGGTCATCGATGGTCTTCGCCACGGCGATAGCCTGCGGATCGCGATCGATAGCCAGCAAGCGTCCTTCCGCTCCCAGTTGGGAAAGGATCAGGCGCGAGTGTCCACCGCGACCAAAGGTCCCATCAATGTAGATACCATCCGGACGAATATTCAGGCCGTTAACCGCTTCATCCAGAAGTACCGTAGTGTGTTTAAAATTTTCCATCATGTTATAGAGACAAATCCTGCAGACGCTCCGACAACGCGTCGGTCGACGACTGCTCAGCGTCGATATCTTCCTTGACCCGTTGATACCAGGTCGTTTCATCCCACAGTTCAAACTTATTGAACTGTCCGACCAGCATCACTTCTTTTGTCAGCCCGGCATGCTGCCGTAACACCGGCGCAATCAGGAGACGCCCGGCATTATCCATCTGACATTCGCTGGCATGACCCAAAAGCAGGCGCTGGACGCGCCGCTCAACGGGATTCATGCTCGATAAACGCGACAATTTTTGCTCGATGATTTCCCATTCAGGCAAGGGGTAAAGCAGCAGGCACGGGTGATGAATGTCAATGGTACAAACCAGTTGACCGGAAGCGTCTTCGATCAGCCCGTCGCGGTAACGCGTCGGTACGGCCAGACGGCCTTTGCTGTCGAGATTGACTAACGTTGCCCCACGGAACATGCCAGCCTCACCCCTTTTCGCCACTTTAACCCACAAATTCCCACCAGAAGGAGTTTACGGAGCGGAGGAAAAGCTTGTCAAGCCAGCACGAATACCAACGAAGCTCAAAAACCCATTATTTGCAGCCGATATTAGGCCTGATGAAATAATCATCAACAAACGAGGCAAATTAACGCTATGAATACGTGTAAGAAAACAACCAACAAATTCGTAACAGTTAAAAGCAACAAAATATCTTCGGTGGGAAAATATAAAGTGTCAGTTTGCGACGCGAGCGGCATTTTAGGCGATTATGATGTCCGTTAACAGTGCCTGTTACCGTCAGAGAAGCACTCTTGTCGCGGGTTGCGGGGAGATGAGCGGGTGATGAGCCGTAAAATGAGTGTTAATTCAGCGATTAACTTAATGAATGTAACAAAATAATACAAATAAAGACTGATTTAACTTTTTTTTATCGCTAACGGGGGCCGGAAAGCGGTAACTCCAGAATAAAACAAAATAATGCGTAAAGAAGTTTAGGGATTTGTCTGAAAGCGATTCAAATTTACTTTTTTATGGTAATTTGTACGGATTATCGCCAGACGACTTTCGTCTGGCGAGTCACGCCACTCTTTTCCGGGTTTTTGACACACGCAGAGGCCGGCGATCGAAAGCCTGGCGCATCAGCGACGGTTCAAACTTCCCCGGCGATACAAATTACGACGGATACGGCTTAATCCTGGTTTTGGCTTACGCGGCTCATCAAGGCTGGCGAGGACAATTTCCAGCACGCGTTCCGCCACATCGCGGTGGCGCTGGGCCACGGCCAGTACCGGACACTGCAGGAAGTCGAGCAGCTCATTGTCGCCGAAGGTCGCAATAGCCAGTTCGGACGGCAGCTTCCCTTCCCGACGCAGCGTCACATCCATCACCCCCTGCAACAGCGGAAATGAGGTGGTGAACAGCGCCTGCGGCATGGGATGCGTTTCCAGCCATTTCTCAAACAACTGCCCTGCCGCTTCGCGTTCAAAGCTGTTGGCGTACAGATACTGCACTTCACGCGGATCGTCATTCCACGCGGTACGGAAGCCCTGTTCACGCAGGAAACTGACCGACAGCTCCGGTAGCGCACCAAGATACAGGACGTTTTCCCCCGGGAATTTGCGCAGTTCAGCGGCCAGCATTTCGGCGTCATCCTGATCGGCGCCAACAACGCTGGTGAAATGCTCGCGATCGAGCGCGCGATCCAGGGCGACAATCGGGAAAGGATCGTTGGCCCAGCGTTGATAGAACGGGTGCTCAGGCGGTAATGACGTCGAGACGATAATGGCATCCACCTGGCGCTGTAGCAGATGCTCAATGCAGCGCATCTCGTTGTCAGGCTGATCTTCCGAACAGGCGATCAGCAGCTGATAGCCGCGCTGGCGCGCCTGACGCTCAAGATAGTTAGCAATACGGGTATAGCTGGTATTTTCCAGATCGGGAATCACCAGACCAATAGAACGCGTGCGTCCTGCACGCAAGCCAGCAGCGACCGCATTCGGATGGTAGTTGTGCTCACGAACGACGGCCATCACCTTTTCGACCGTTTTGTCGCTGACGCGGTACTGTTTCGCTTTACCGTTAATCACATAGCTAGCGGTGGTACGCGAGACACCGGCCAGCCGGGCGATTTCATCCAGTTTCACAATTGCCCCTTGGGTAATGAGTACAGAACATAACCTTTCTTCAGCTATGGATTCATTTTCATAACATCTAAACGCAGAATAGTTAGCGCAGCAACCGGTTTTGTCTACAGTTCCCACCGATTTCGCAAAAAAATAACCCGACAGATTGTGTCGGGCTATTTTTACGTCAGTTTCAGGGACTCAGCGCATGATTTTGTCGCCGCGCGAGAGTCCTACCACACCGGAGCGTGCCACTTCAACAATCCGCGCAACGTCGCGTAACGAAGCAATAAAGGCATCCAGTTTATCGCTGGTCCCTACCAGCTGGACGGTATACAGTGACGGCGTGACATCGATGATTTGCCCGCGGAAAATCTCCGTGTTGCGCTTCACCTCTTCACGGCCAAAACCGCTCGCCTGGACTTTCACCAGCATAATTTCACGCTCAACGTGCGAATTCTGCCCCAGCTCGCTGACACGCAGTACATCCACCAGCTTATGCAGCTGTTTTTCAATTTGCTCGATCGCTTTCTCATCGCCAACGGTCTGGATAGTCATTCTCGAAAGCGTCGGATCGTCGGTGGGGGCCACCGTCAGGCTTTCAATGTTATACCCGCGCTGTGCGAAAAGGCCGATGACGCGTGATAAGGCGCCTGATTCGTTTTCCAGTAAGACAGATAATATCCGGCGCATAATCAGGTTCTCTCCGTTTTGCTCAACCACATCTCATCCATGCCGCCGCCGCGGATCTGCATGGGATACACATGCTCGCTGCCGTCCACCGTCACATCAACGAACACCAGACGATGATTACGCACCTGTTCCAGCGCTTCGGCCAGCTTAGACTCCAGCTCCTGCGGCTCGCTGATGCGAATCCCTACGTGCCCATAGGCTTCCGCAAGCCGGACGAAATCCGGGAGCGACTCCATATAAGATTGTGAATGGCGACCGGAATAGATCATATCCTGCCACTGCTTCACCATTCCGAGGTAGCGGTTGTTCAGATTCAACACCAGCACCGGCAGCTCATACTGCAGCGCGGTGGAAAGCTCCTGAATATTCATCTGAATACTGCCATCGCCGGTCACGCAAACGACCGTTTCTTCCGGTAAGGCCATCTTCACGCCGAGTGCAGCGGGCAAACCGAAGCCCATCGTGCCGAGACCACCTGAGTTAATCCAACGTCTTGGCTTGTCGAAAGGATAGTAAAGGGCGGCAAACATCTGGTGCTGACCAACATCGGAGGTCACGTAGGCATCGCCGTTGGTCAGGCGCCAGATGGTCTCGATGACGGCCTGCGGTTTGATCTTGCCGCTTTGGGTGTCGTATTGCAGACAATGGCGCGCGCGCCACTGCGCTATCTGCTGCCACCAGTCGCGGATCTCATCCAGCGGCTGCTGCGCTTCTTCCTGCTCAAGTAGCTCAAGCATCTGCTCCAGGACCTGACGCGCATCGCCAACGATCGGCACATCTGCCGGAACCGTCTTCGAAATGGACGTCGGATCGATATCAATATGCAGCACCGTCGCATTCGGGCAGTACTTCGCCAGATTGTTGGTCGTGCGATCGTCAAAACGCACGCCGACGGCAAAGATGACATCGGAGTGATGCATCGTCATGTTGGCTTCATACGTTCCATGCATCCCCAGCATACCTAACGCCTGGGAATGGCTGGCCGGAAAGGCACCGAGTCCCATCAGCGATGAAGCAACCGGCAGATTCAGTTTTTCTACCAGGGTACGCAGCTGTTCTTCACATCCGGCGTTAATCGCCCCGCCGCCGACATAGACAACCGGATGTTTTGCCGCCACCAGCGTCTGCAGAGCGCGTTTAATTTGCCCTTTATGACCGCTGGTCGTCGGGTTGTAAGAACGCATGCTGACGCTATCCGGCCACGCGTACGGCAGCTTGTTCGCCGGATTGAGGATATCTTTTGGTAAATCAACGACCACCGGACCAGGACGCCCGCTGGCAGCCAGCCAGAACGCTTTTTTCAGCACGCCGGGAATATCTTCCGTCTGCTTGACCAGAAAGCTGTGTTTCACCACCGGTCGGGAGATGCCGACCATATCGCACTCCTGGAAGGCATCATAACCAATCAAGGAAGTCGCGACCTGCCCGGAGAGAATCACCAGCGGAACAGAATCCATGTATGCCGTGGCAATACCGGTAATGGCATTCGTCGCGCCCGGGCCCGAAGTCACCAGCACAACCCCTACTTCACCGGTCGCTCGGGCAAGGCCATCCGCCATATGCACTGCCGCCTGCTCGTGGCGTACCAGAATATGGTCAATACCCCCCAGGGTATGTAATGCATCATAGATATCGAGGACCGCGCCTCCGGGGTAGCCGAATACTTGCTTGACGCCCTGATCGACAAGCGATTGGACGACCATCTCGGCTCCTGACAACATCTCCATGGTTTGCCTCCAGGCTTATTGTTTCTAACGACAGCAGAATTCAATTTCCGCGCGTTCGCACAATGCCAGGAATCGGCTCCTGGCCATTGAGGTGAATGGACTGCGTGCTCTTACCATAACTGCTCGCCAACGGGCAGGCAATTAGCGACCTCAGGCGCATGTCAGCCGCCAAAAGAATAAAAGATAAGAATTTGATATGAAATGTGGTTGAAAGCTTCATAAATAAGAAACGAGCGCTGAAATTACTCGGACAAATTGTCTGATGACAGAAATTCATCCATTTTTCACTTGCTGCACGCCCTGGCAAAGAGCGGCAAACAGGATAAAATTCTATATTTTGTGGTTTTGATCACATAAAGCGAGAGCGAGCGCTCCCGCTCAGGCACAGCTATATTTAGCGCTGGCAAATTCGCACCAGCAGATCCTGCATCCACTGATGACCTTTATCTCTACCGGCGGCCTCATGCCAGGAAAGAAAACAGGTGCGGTTATTCACTTTTAGCGGTAACGGCAATAATTGCAGGTTCAGCTTTTCTGCATACTCCCTCGCCAGCCAGCTCGGGGCAATGGCCACCATGTGGGTTTGTGATACCACATTAAGCACGCTGACCATAGCATTCCCTTGATATGCAATTTGCGTCTGTTTATTGACAGAGCTATACCAGGGAAGGCTAAACGAAGCATAGCGATCCAAAGCCACAACCGCATGTTCTTCGCGATAAATATCCGCTTCCGTCACCGGTCCGGAAATACGCGGGTGTTTACAGCTGGCTACTAATATCATTTCATCTTTAAACAAGGGCACACAGGCAAACTCGGGGCGGCGAAACTCCTCATAGCCAACCACAAACTCTATTTCCTGATAGCGTAATTGATGCTCGGTGTTTTGATTAAGGGATGCTTTAAAAATCAAATGAATATTTGGTGCAACTTCGTTAACTTTGTTAAATATAATCGAAGTAAGATAGTTATCTAACGGGCTGCAAATGCAGAGATTAAATACGCGCTCACTGCTTATCGGCTCAAAATCGGAACCCGGCAACTCATTTTGCACCAGCTGCAGCGCCTGGCGTATTGAGCCAAATAGCTGAAATGCACGAGCCGTCGGCTGAATACCCCGCCCATACCGTACAAACAGCTCATCGTTAAACATTACTTTTAGTCGCGCTACGGCATTACTCACCGCAGGCTGAGACATCCCCAGCGAATGCGCCGCCCGCGTAATATTTTGTTCCTGCATGACCGCATCAAAAACGGTAAGCAGATTAAGATCGACCGTTCTAAGCTGAGGTTTAATCATTCCTCTTTCGAGGGCGGGTTCAGGTTCAGAGGTTTCAATTATCATATCTAACTCCACCATCAGATAAATTCCCTTTATTAAAATGCGGCAATGGGCAAAGGAAATATCATTTACCATACATATGTCACATACAAAAGAGCAAGAATGCATTTTAGGAATATATCAAAACCATTAGTTGCACGGACCTCCGTTAAATTATCAGAAAAAATCCTAAAGGCCTGAAAGCCCATTGATGAGTGGATAGCGTTAAAGGAATACATAACTGGCAGAAAAAACGCTACACTCCCCATCGCCAACGTTAATTTAAGCGTTTTTCAATGCATTGACTCAGCGTCAACCTGCACTATCTGCTTATTATCATTGACGTTCTCACAATACTTAAATCAATATATTCATAAGACCGATAAACCAATGGCTGTAATTAAGATAATTCCAACCCATGTCGGGCGGTGACGCGGCAAGAAGGGAAAAGTCAATCGCAGCGGCAGCGTTAACTGAGAGTCTGCCAGAGTGAATTGAAAAATAATTCTCGGCAAATAAGGCCATTTCTCAGAACAATACACTAATTCCATTGTGAGGTAAAAAGCGGTTTTTGTTGCCCAGGGGTTGACATCAAAACGCGTATCCAGTAACTCTAAAAGCATATCGATTTCATCTGGAGCATGACGCAATGATTCGCACCACTCGTTTCACCGGCCTACTACTACTAAACGCATCCACTATGCGCGGTAGGCTGTTGGGCGACGTTCAGCGTTAAGTCATCTTCCAGCAAGACTATAAAACCCGCGCCGTTGCGCGGGTTTTTTTATGCTCGTAAGCAAGGCGCCCAGGACACCGATTAAGGATCTAAACCATGAGCCAGCAAGTCATTATTTTCGATACGACCTTACGTGACGGGGAGCAAGCGTTACAGGCCAGCCTGAGCGTGAAAGAGAAGCTGCAGATTGCGATGGCCCTGGAGCGGATGGGCGTTGATGTGATGGAAGTCGGCTTCCCGGTCTCATCTCCTGGCGACTTCGAGTCCGTACAAACCATCGCACGCACCATCAAAAACAGCCGCGTCTGCGCCCTGGCTCGTTGCGTCGAGAAAGACATTGATGTGGCGGCAGAATCCTTAAAAGTCGCCGAAGCGTTCCGAATTCATACCTTTATCGCCACCTCGCCGATGCACATCGCCACCAAGCTGCGTAGCACCCTGGATGAGGTCATTGAGCGCGCAATCTATATGATCAAACGCGCACGCAACTATACCGACGACGTCGAATTCTCCTGTGAAGATGCGGGCCGTACGCCGATCGCCGATCTGGCGCGCGTGGTCGAAGCCGCCATCAACGCCGGCGCCACCACGATTAATATCCCGGACACCGTCGGCTATACCATGCCGTTTGAGTTCTCCAGTATCATTACCGGCCTGTACGATCGCGTCCCGAATATCGACAAAGCCATCATCTCCGTGCACACCCATGACGATTTAGGCCTGGCCGTCGGTAACGCGATTGCCGCGGTCCACGCCGGTGCTCGCCAGGTTGAAGGCGCCATGAACGGTATCGGCGAGCGCGCGGGCAACTGTTCGCTGGAAGAAGTGATTATGGCCATCAAGGTGCGCAAAGACATTATGGATGTCCGCACCGGCATTAATCACAACGAAATCTGGCGTACCAGCCAGACCGTCAGCCAGATTTGCAATATGCCCATTCCGGCCAACAAAGCCATCGTCGGTACCGGCGCCTTCGCCCACTCCTCCGGCATCCACCAGGACGGCGTGCTGAAGAACCGCGAAAACTACGAAATCATGACCCCGGAATCGATCGGTCTGAATCAGGTGCAGCTGAACCTGACTTCCCGCTCCGGCCGTGCGGCAGTGAAACACCGTATGGAAGAGATGGGCTACAAAGATACCGACTACAACATGGATCACCTCTACGACGCCTTCCTGAAGCTGGCAGACAAAAAAGGCCAGGTCTTTGATTACGATCTGGAAGCGCTGGCGTTCATCAACAAACAGCAGGAAGAGCCGGAGCATTTCCGCCTGGATTACTTCAGCGTGCAGTCAGGCTCCAGCGATATCGCCACGGCCTCCGTAAAACTGGTCTGCGGTGAAGAGACCAAAGCAGAAGCCGCTAACGGCAACGGCCCGGTCGACGCTATTTATCAGGCTATCAACCGTATCACCGGCTATGACGTGGAGCTGGTCAAATATGACCTGAACGCCAAAGGTCAGGGCAAAGACGCGCTGGGTCAGGTAGATATCGTCGTAACCTACAACGGTCGCCGCTTCCACGGCGTCGGTCTGGCGACGGATATCGTTGAATCCTCCGCGAAAGCCATGGTCCACGTGCTGAACAATATCTGGCGCGCAGCAGAAGTCGAAAAAGAGTTGCAACGCAAAGCTCAAAATAACGAGAACAAGAAGGAAACCGTGTAATGTCGAAGAATTACCATATTGCTGTTTTGCCAGGTGATGGCATTGGCCCGGAAGTCATGAACCAGGCGATGAAAGTACTGGAAGCCGTTCGTCACCGTTTTGATATGCGCATTACCACCAGTCAGTATGACGTCGGCGGCATCGCTATCGACCGTCAGGGCACCCCGCTGCCGCAGGCGACGGTAGAAGGCTGTGAGCAGGCCGATGCGATTCTGTTCGGCTCCGTAGGCGGCCCGAAATGGGAACATCTGCCGCCGGCCGGTCAGCCGGAGCGCGGCGCGCTGCTGCCGCTGCGTAAACATTTCAAACTGTTCAGCAACCTGCGTCCGGCGAAGCTGTACCAGGGGCTGGAAGAGTTTTGCCCGCTGCGTGCGGATATCGCGGCAAACGGCTTCGACATTCTGTGCGTCCGCGAATTAACCGGCGGGATCTACTTCGGCCAGCCGAAAGGCCGCGAGGGCAGCGGTCAACACGAAAAAGCATTTGATACCGAGGTCTATCATCGCTTTGAAATCGAGCGCATCGCGCATATCGCGTTTCAGTCCGCACGCAAACGGCGTAATAAAGTGACTTCTATCGATAAAGCGAACGTTCTGCAGTCATCTATTCTGTGGCGCGAAGTGGTCAGCGAGATCGCCAAAGAATACCCGGACGTTGAGCTGGCGCATATGTACATCGACAACGCCACCATGCAGCTGATTAAAGACCCGTCCCAGTTTGACGTTCTGCTGTGTTCCAACCTGTTCGGCGACATCCTGTCTGACGAATGCGCCATGATCACCGGCTCAATGGGCATGCTGCCGTCGGCCAGCCTCAATGAACAAGGTTTTGGTCTGTATGAACCAGCAGGCGGCTCAGCTCCGGATATCGCTGGCAAAAATATCGCCAACCCTATCGCGCAGATCCTCTCTCTGGCGCTTTTGCTGCGCTACAGCCTGGATGCCGATAACGCGGCAACAGCGATTGAGAGCGCGATCAACCGTGCATTAGAAGAAGGCGTGCGTACCGGCGATTTAGCGCGCGGCACGGCGGCGGTCAGTACCGATGAAATGGGCGATATCATTGCCCGCTATGTCGCTGAAGGGGTGTAATCATGGCGAAGACCTTATACGAAAAGTTGTTTGATGCGCATGTCGTTTATGAAGCGCAGAACGAAACCCCGCTGCTGTATATCGACCGTCATCTGGTGCATGAAGTGACCTCACCACAGGCCTTTGACGGCCTGCGCGCGCACAACCGTCAGGTTCGTCAGCCGGGTAAAACCTTCGCCACCATGGACCATAACGTTTCTACCCAGACGAAAGATATCAACGCGTCCGGCGAAATGGCGCGCATTCAGATGCAGGAGCTGATCAAAAACTGCCAGGAGTTCGGCGTTGAGCTGTACGATCTGAACCACCCGTATCAGGGTATCGTCCACGTGATGGGGCCGGAACAGGGCGTGACCCTGCCGGGGATGACCATCGTCTGCGGCGATTCCCACACCGCCACTCACGGCGCATTTGGCGCGCTGGCTTTTGGTATCGGCACCTCCGAAGTTGAGCACGTCCTGGCGACTCAGACCCTGAAGCAGGGCCGTGCCAGGACCATGAAGATTGAAGTGAATGGCAAAGCAGCGCCGGGCATCACCGCTAAAGATATCGTGCTGGCCATCATTGGCAAAACCGGTAGCGCCGGCGGCACCGGCCACGTGGTGGAGTTCTGCGGTGAAGCCATTCGCGATCTGAGCATGGAAGGTCGTATGACGCTGTGCAATATGGCCATCGAAATGGGTGCGAAAGCAGGTCTGGTCGCGCCGGATGAAACCACCTTTAACTATGTGAAGGGTCGTTTGCACGCGCCAAAAGGCCAGGACTTCGACGCGGCTGTTGAATACTGGAAAACCCTGAAAACAGACGCTGACGCCACCTTTGACACCGTCGTGACCCTGCAGGCAGAAGAGATTGCCCCGCAGGTTACCTGGGGTACAAACCCAGGTCAGGTCATTTCCGTTAACGAGATGATTCCCGACCCGGCCTCTTTCGCCGATCCGGTCGAGCGGGCGAGCGCGGAAAAAGCGCTGGCCTATATGGGCCTGAAACCAGGTATCCCGTTAACCGACGTGGCTATCGATAAAGTGTTCATCGGCTCCTGTACCAACTCGCGTATTGAAGATTTGCGCGCCGCGGCCGAAGTCGCTAAAGGCCGCAAAGTCGCGCCGGGCGTGCAGGCATTGGTGGTCCCGGGTTCTGGCCCGGTGAAAGCTCAGGCGGAAGCCGAAGGTCTGGATAAGATCTTTATCGAAGCCGGTTTTGAATGGCGTCTGCCGGGCTGCTCCATGTGCCTGGCCATGAACAACGATCGCCTGAATCCTGGCGAGCGCTGCGCATCAACCAGCAACCGTAACTTTGAAGGCCGTCAGGGCCGCGGCGGACGTACCCACTTAGTCAGCCCGGCGATGGCCGCAGCGGCAGCCGTGACCGGCCATTTCGCCGATATTCGCGACATCAAATAAGGAGACCATCATGGCAGAGAAATTTACCCAACATACGGGCCTGGTGGTTCCGCTGGATGCCGCAAACGTCGATACCGATGCGATCATTCCTAAGCAGTTCCTGCAGAAAGTGACGCGCACCGGTTTTGGCGCGCATCTGTTCAACGACTGGCGTTTTCTTGACGATCGTGGACAACAGCCAAACCCGGAATTCGTCCTTAACTTCCCGGAGTATAAAGGCGCATCGATCCTGCTGGCGCGGGAAAACTTCGGCTGCGGCTCCTCCCGTGAGCACGCGCCGTGGGCATTGACCGATTACGGTTTTAAAGTGGTTATCGCCCCCAGCTTCGCCGATATCTTTTACGGTAACAGCTTTAACAACCAGCTGCTGCCGGTGACGCTGAGCGATGAACAGGTCGACGAGATGTTCAAGCTGGTTCAGGCGAACCCCGGTATGACGTTCGAAGTGGATCTGGAATCCGAAGTGGTGAAAGCGGGCGACAAAACCTACAGCTTTAAAATTGATGCCTTCCGTCGCCACTGTATGCTCAACGGACTTGATAGCATCGGTCTGACGCTGCAGCACGAAGAGGCGATTTCAGCCTATGAAAACAAACTGCCGGCCTTTATGAACTAACCACGCCGTTGATCCCCGAGCCCGGTCCTTGTGACCGGGCATTTTTTTAGGTTTTTCGCGCGGCTTACGGCAAGAAAAGAGCCCGCCCTGACCGATGGACCCTCACATGACGACCGCTGTTACCATTAAAAATATCACCTTCCAGGAAGGCACCACGTTAATTTGCGTGCCGCTAATCGGCCAGACGCTCGACGAGCTGAAAGCCCATGCCCGCACGCTGGCGGAGGCCGGAGCCGATCTTATCGAATGGCGTGTCGACCATTTTACCTCTGTCGGCGATCGGGATCAGGTCCTGCTGGCGCTGACGGAGATTCGCCGGCTGCTCGCCGATATACCGCTGCTGTTCACCTTCCGCAGCCATAAAGAGGGAGGTGAAACGGAGATCGGCGATGACGCGTACTTCGCACTCAACCGTCTGGCCGTTGCCAGCGGGCTGGTGGACATCATTGATATTGAGCTCTTCAATGACGAAATGCCGATCCGGGCGCTGATCGATGAAGCTCATGCCGCCGGGGTAAAAGTGATTATGAGCAATCATGATTTCCAAACAACACCGGCGCAGGAAGAGATTATCGCCCGGCTACGCCGCATGCAGGAGCTGGGCGCCGATCTGCCGAAAATCGCGGTCATGCCTCAGTCGCCGCAAGACGTGCTGACATTACTGTCTGCCACTCTGGTCATGAAAGAACGGTACGCCACCCGCCCGTTAATCACGATGTCGATGGGCAAACTGGGCGGCGTCAGCCGGGTCACCGGACGCCTGTTCGGCTCAGCGATGACGTTTGGCAGCGTGGGCCAGGCATCGGCACCCGGACAAATTGCCGTGCGTCAGCTGCGGGAAATGATGAATATTCTGTCCTGAAAGCACGCCGCATCGCAGCAATCTGCGGTGCGGCGCCTGGCTAAATATCTTTGACTTTGCTGGTCAGAAACAGCGTCAGCAGCGAGATGGCGGCAATGACCCAGTACACGCTGGCGTGGCCATAGTTTTGCGACAGCGCTCCCTGCAGCACGCCGGCGAGAATCACTCCGGTGGAAATACTGTTGGTAAACAGCGTGGTGGCGGCCCCGGCCCGTCCAGGCATCAGATCCTGGAACCACAGCATGCCAATCCCGGCGACAATACCGATAAAAATGGCGTTGAACAGCTGCAGCGCCAGCAGCGCGGTACGCTCGTGGAACACAATCAGGCCAAGATAGAACAGCACGCCGGCAGCCACCGCGGCGACCATCATTTTACGTTTGCCCCAGCGCTTGACGTAATACCCCGCCAGGATCATCGCCGGGATTTCCAGCCCGGCCGCCGTCCCCATCAGGATCCCGGCCAGGCTATCCGGCAAGCCAAGATCGCTACTGATCCACAGCGGCATATCGATGATATACATGGTGTTGCAGGTCCACATCAGCGTCGACGCGATAAACAACATACGTACGTTTTTATCTTGCCAGCCGCCGGCCTGCACTACGACGCCCGCCGCTTCCGCAGGCTGTTCCACTCGGGCAACCGACGGCAGCTTAACGGCAATTAACGCCAGGCTAATGACGAAAATACCGGCCGCAATCGAGAACATGGTGGTAAAGCCATAGTTCAGCGCCAGCATGAAGGCCAGCGGCGGTCCGATCACCCACGCCAGCGACAGCTGCGCACGCATCACCGAGCTGAACATCACCACTTCCCGCGCCGAACTATCGGCATATTCCCGCGCCAGGGCGAACAGCTGGGGCATCGCGGCATTGGCAATCGACGCCAGCATCACACCGCAGGTGATCAATGTTAAGTAGTGACGGTTAAAAGCAAACAGTAGCGCGTTGCCCACCGCCATCAGACAGCAGAACATGATCAGCCGGCGGCGATCCCCCTGGCTATCGGAACGTTTCGCCAGCGCCAGGCTCACCAGAATACCGGCGATCGCGTTAACGGTATAAAACAGGCCGACCCAGAAAGGCTGTGCGCCCACTTCGCGGCTGAGGAACAAGCTGAGGGTTGGCGCCTGCAGCGCGCCCGCAATACCCATCATAAAAGCGACCAGCATAAACGCCGCGTATACACCGTTAAGCCGCCGTCCCATCGTCATCAACCAGAGCATGTCATGTCCTTAAAGCACGCGAAGAAAACGAAAAAAGCCAGCAGAAGTCATCTGCTGGCGGGTGATTTTATACTCTATCTGTTTCAAGTGACAGGCTGGCGACCGAAACGTTATGGTTCAGTCAACTGGCCTGGGTCTGAAAGAGGATAAGTACACACCAATACTCAGTCACACATGATGTGGGCAAGTCAATGATCAGAGGTCTGTGACGTAACTCCCCACTGCATCAGCTCGCCAAGAATCTTCTGCTGTCTCCCTGCCATCAGGCGGGCCAGCCATGACGCGTCCTGCGTCGCAGAAAAGTAGCGTTGGTAGAACTGTTTCGCGGTAGACCTCATCATATTCACCTCCTCGCTTCATCGGAATGCATTATTGGCCTAATATAGGGATTAATAAATTGCTGAGTTTTCATCAGGAGTTCCCCTTTTATGTCTTCTGCTCGTCTGCAACAACAGTTCATCCGCTTATGGCAGTGCTGCGAAGGTAAATCGCAGGAGACAACCCTTAACGAACTGGCGGAAATGCTCTGCTGCTCGCGCCGCCATATGCGTACGTTGCTGAATATGATGGAAGAACGCGGCTGGTTAACCTGGGAAGCGGAGGCCGGGCGCGGCAAGCGTTCAAAGCTGGCTTTCCTCTATACCGGCCTGGCGCTGCAGCAGCAGCGGGCCGAGGATCTGCTGGAACAGGATCGTATCGATCAGCTGGTCCAGCTGGTGGGCGACAAGGCCGCGGTGCGTCAGATGCTGGTCTCGCATCTGGGCCGCAGCTTCCGTCAGGGGCGGCATATTCTGCGCGTACTCTACTACCGACCGATGAAAAACCTGCTCCCCGGCAGCGCGCTGCGCCGCTCGGAAAATCATATCGCCAGGCAGATCTTCAGCGCATTAACGCGGGTAAATGAGGAAAACGGGGAACTGGAAGCCGACATTGCGCACCACTGGCAGCAGCTTTCGCCCACCCACTGGCGCTTTTTTCTCCGCCCCGGCATTCATTTTCACCACGGGAGAGAGCTGGAGATGGAGGATGTCATTGCTTCGTTGCAGCGCAGCAACAGTCTGCCGCTCTACTCACATATTGAACGTATTGCCTCCCCCACCGCCTGGACGCTGGATGTACATCTGACGCAACCCGATCGCTGGCTACCGTGGCTGCTCGGCCAGGTGTCGGCTGTCGTATTGCCGCGTGAATGGCAGTCGATGGAGAATTTCTCTGCAATGCCGGTAGGTACCGGGCCTTATGCGGTGGTTCGCAACAATCAAAACCAGCTGAAGATCCATGCTTTTGACGATTATTTCGGCTACCGGGCGTTAATTGATGAAGTTAACGTCTGGGTCCTGCCAGAGATTAGCGAAGAGCCCAACGGCGGCCTGACGCTACAGGGGACCACGCAAAGTGAGAAAGCGGTTGAGAGCCGGCTGGAAGAAGGGTGCTACTATCTGCTGTTTGATGCCCGCAGCCCCCTCGGCAGCAACCTCGCCGTTCGTCAGTGGCTCAGCTATCTGTTACAGCCCGCCAATCTGCTTTATCACGCCGGTGAACAGTATCAGGGCAACTGGTTCCCGGCCTACGGTCTGCTGCCCCGCTGGCACCACGCCCGCAGTCATGCCTGTGAAAAACCGCCGGGACTGGAGTCTGTCACCCTCACCTACTACCGGGATCACGTCGAACACCGCGTGATGGGCGGGATCATGGCAACACTGCTGGCGGAGCATCAGGTCAAGCTGGAGATTCAGGAGCTGGACTACGAAGAGTGGCACCGCGGCGAGGTGGTCAGCGATGTCTGGTTGAACAGCGCCAACTTTACCCTGCCGATTGATTTTTCTCTGTTTGCCTTGCTGTATGAGGTCCCGCTGATACGGCATTGTATTCCTGTCGACTGGGAGCAGGATGCCCGTCGCTGGCACGCAGGCGAGCTAAACCCGGCCACCTGGAGCCAGCAGCTGCTGGCCAATCAAACCATCGTGCCGCTGATCCACCACTGGCTGATGATCCAGGGGCAGCGCAGTATGCGCGGCGTAAGAATGAATACGCTCGGCTGGTTTGATTTCAAATCCGCATGGTTCGCGCCGCCGGATCCCTGATAGCACTCCCGGCAGGCGCTGAAGCGCTTTCCGTCAGTTCACAAAATCATTACACTATCGCCGTTCTCAACGGGGTGCTGATATACGTACACAAAATCATTCGGGTTGCATCAAGGCGGCAAGCGGGTGAATCCCCAGGAGCATAGATAACTATGTGACCGGGGTGAACACGCGATGCTAACGCAGAGGCAGCGCGAAGGATGAAGCGTGTATACACAAAATCATTCGGGTTGCATCAAGGCGGCAAGCGGGTGAATCCCCAGGAGCATAGATAACTATGTGACCGGGGTGAACACGCGATGCTAACGCAGAGGCAGCGCGAAGGATGAAGCGTGTATACACAAAATCATTCGGGTTGCATCAAGGCGGCAAGCGGGTGAATCCCCGGGAGCATAGATAACTATGTGACCGGGGTGAACACGCGATGCTAACGCAGAGGCAGCGCGAAGGATGAAGTGTATTGGCTGAGAAAATACCCGTCGAACCTGATCCGGATAACGCCGGCGAAGGGATTTGAGGCCTACTCAAAATCCTTTGCCCCCCCTTGTTTATGAGGTGCAAAGTGTTGAAAAAATTACTCCCGCTGCTGGCGCTGGTCGCCGTTCCCGCGTTTGCTAAACCTGTACTCACCGTCTACACCTATGACTCCTTTTCGGCAGACTGGGGTCCTGGACCGGTCGTGAAAAAAGCCTTTGAAGCCGACTGCAACTGTGAACTGAAGTTCGTGGCGCTGGAAGATGGCGTTTCGCTGCTTAATCGTCTGCGGATGGAAGGCAAGAATAGCAAAGCCGATGTGGTGCTCGGGCTGGACAACAACCTGCTGGAAGCGGCTACGCAGAGCAAATTGTTCGCCAAAAGCCAGGTACCGGCCAGCGCAGTCACGGTACCGGGCGGCTGGGATAACGACACGTTTGTGCCGTTTGATTACGGCTATTTCGCCTTTGTCTACGACAAAAACAAGCTGAAAAATCCGCCGAAAAGCCTGAAAGAACTGGTGGAAAGCGATCAAAAATGGCGCGTGATCTACGAAGATCCCCGCACCAGTACCCCGGGCCTGGGGCTGCTGCTGTGGATGCAAAAAGTGTATGGCGAGAAGTCGCCGGAAGCCTGGCAAAAACTGGCGGCGAAAACCGTCACCGTCACCAAAGGCTGGAGCGAGGCTTACGGTCTGTTCCTGAAAGGGGAAAGCGATCTGGTTCTCAGCTACACCACATCGCCGGCCTACCACATCATTGAAGAGAAAAAAGACCAGTACGCGGCCGCCAGTTTCGCCGAAGGCCACTATTTGCAGGTTGAAGTCGCCGCGCGTACCGCCGCCAGCAAACAACCGGAGCTGGCGGAGAAATTCCTCAAGTTTATGGTGTCTCCCGCCTTCCAGAATGCCATCCCGACCGGCAACTGGATGTATCCGGTCACCCAGGTTGCGCTTCCCGCGGGCTTTGAGACGTTGCCGAAACCTCAAACCACGCTGGAATATACTCCGCAGCAGGTCGCCGCAGAACGTCAAAACTGGATTAATGCATGGCAACGCGCCGTCAGCCGCTAAATATCGGCTGGCTGGCGCCGGGTCTGACGGCCGCCGCGCTGCTGGTCGCCGTCGCACTGGCCGCATTCCTGGCGCTCTGGAGCAGTGCGCCGGAGGCGGCGTGGCGCTCGGTTTTCAGCGACAGCTATCTGTGGCACGTTATCCGTTTCTCTTTCTGGCAAGCGTTTCTCTCCGCGCTCTTCTCCGTTGTACCGGCGATTTTTCTCGCCCGCGCGCTGTATCGTCGCCGCTTCCCGGGGCGTACGCTGCTGCTGCGCCTGTGCGCCATGACGCTGATTCTGCCGGTATTAGTGGCCGTCTTTGGCATTCTCAGCGTCTATGGCCGTCAGGGCTGGCTGGCGACACTGTTTAACGCCATCGGCTGGCAGTGGGATTTCTCGCCGTATGGACTGCAAGGCATTCTGTTGGCGCACGTTTTTTTCAATATGCCGATGGCAACCCGGCTGCTGCTGCAGGCGCTGGAGAATATCCCCGGAGAGCAGCGGCAGATCGCTGCCCAGCTGGGCATGCGCGGCTACCCTTTTTTCCGTCTGGTGGAGTGGCCCTGGCTACGGCGGCAAATTCCCCCGGTTGCGGCACTGATCTTTATGCTCTGCTTCGCCAGCTTTGCCACCGTGCTGTCGCTGGGCGGCGGCCCACGGGCCACAACGATTGAGCTGGCGATCTACCAGGCGCTGAACTTTGATTATGACCCGGCCCGTGCGGCGATGCTGGCGCTGATCCAGATGGTCTGCTGCCTCGGGCTGGTGCTCCTCGCCCAGCGTCTGAGCAAGGCCGTTGCTATCGGCACCACGCAAGTTCACGGCTGGCGCGATCCGGACGATCGCCTGCACAGCCGCCTGAGCGATACCGCACTGATCGTTTTCACGCTACTGTTACTGCTGCCTCCGCTGCTGGCGGTGGTGGTCGACGGTCTGAATAACAATCTGCTCAGCGTCCTGGCGCAGCCCGCGCTGTGGCAGGCATTCTGCACTTCGTTACGCATCGCGCTTTCCGCCGGTCTGCTCAGCGTGATGTTAACGATGATGCTGCTGTGGAGCAGCCGTGAACTGCGCCTTCGCAACCGACTGCTGGCGGGCCAGACGCTGGAACTCAGCGGTATGCTGATTCTGGCGATGCCGGGAATCGTGCTGGCGACCGGCTTCTTTTTACTGCTCAATAACAGTATTGGACTGCCGGCTTCCGCCGACGGTATTGTGATCTTCACCAACGCGCTGATGGCTATCCCCTATGCCCTGAAGGTGCTGGAAAACCCGATGCGCGATATTGCCGTACGCTACGGTATGCTCTGCCACTCTTTGGGCATGAGCGGTTTTACCCGCCTGAGGGTCGTGGAGCTGCGCGCATTAAAGCGTCCGCTGGCCCAGGCGCTGGCGTTTGCCTGCGTCCTGTCCATCGGCGATTTCGGCGCCGTCGCGCTGTTCGGTAATGAACAATTCCGTACGCTGCCGTTCTATCTGTACCAGCAAATAGGCTCTTATCGTAGCCAGGACGGTGCCGTCACTGCCCTGCTGCTACTGCTGCTGTGCTTTTTACTCTTTACCGTGATTGAGAAACTTCCGGGACGTGATGTTAAAACTGAATGATGTGACCTGGCTTTACCAGCATCTGCCGATGCGCTTCACGCTCTCCGTCGAGCAGGGTGAACGCCTCGCCGTGCTCGGCCCGAGCGGCGCGGGCAAAAGCACGCTGCTCAATCTGATCGCCGGCTTTCTGCCGCCGGTGAGCGGCACGATTTTGATTAACGGCCAGCCGCATACCACGACGCCGCCGGCCCGGCGCCCGGTATCAATGCTGTTTCAGGAAAACAATCTCTTTCATCATCTTACCGTCCGCCAGAATATCGCGCTCGGGATGCATCCGGGGCTGAAGCTTAACCCGACGCAGACCGCCAGCCTGCAGACGATAGCCGGGCAAATGAGCATCGATTCACTGCTGGACAGATTGCCGGGCGAGCTCTCAGGCGGCCAGCGCCAACGCGTGGCGCTGGCGCGCTGTCTGGTCCGGGAACAGCCGGTCCTGCTGCTGGACGAACCTTTTTCCGCACTCGACCCCGCACTGCGCCAGGAGATGCTGACGCTGGTGAACGATGTCTGCCAGCGTCAACATCTGACGCTGCTGATGGTGTCTCATAGCGTGGAAGATGCCGCCCGTATCGCGCCGCGCTCGCTGGTGGTGGCCGACGGGCGGATCGCCTGGGACGGCGCGACCGAAACGTTGCTCAGCGGCAACAGCAGCGCCTCTCACCTGTTAGGCATTAGCGCGCGATAACCTTGTGCAGAATATCGAGATAGACGGGCATCAGAGGATGGCGAATCACCAGGGTTAGCGCTGCGCCGGCCAGCACCACCGTCACCGGCGTCAGCCACAGCAGACGCGCGCGGGGTAAGAGTCGCGTCAGGCGATCGCGCATTTTTGCGCTGCGCCACAAGCGCCAGCACAGCCAGCCCGCCAGCCAAACCAGCAGCGCGGCAGCCAGCAGCAGCCACTTGAAGCTGGCGCTGTGCTCATTGGTGGGGATATCAATCGCCGCGCCGGCCAGAATACCTGGCAAGAAGTACAGCGGCGGCCACAGCAGGCAACCAATAATATTGGGCAGAATAAACTTCGCCACCGGGAGATCGAGCATGCCGGCGACCATCGGCACCAGCGGCCGCGTCGGACCAACAAAGCGGCCGATAAGAATCGTGATCATGCTGTGCTGATGCAGCGCATGCTCGGTTTTATCCAACAGCGCCTTGTTTTTCTTCATAAAAGACCAGCGATGGAGCGGTTTTTTAAACCGCCAGCCGAGCCAGAAAGAGATCCAGTCGCCGAGTAAACACCCGATAATCCCCGCCAGCCACGCCTGCCAGAAATTCACGTCTCCGCTGCCAATCAGCGCCCCCAGCCCGGCCATCATCACCGTTCCCGGTAATATCAGCCCCACCAGCGCCAGTGATTCAAGGAAGGCGACCAGCATCACGGCTATCAGGGAATAGACCGTAGACTGGGTGATAAAATGTTCCAGCAATGCTTGCATAATGTGCCCGGTATCAAAACGAAGCACGGATTCTCCGGAGCCGTCGCGCCTTCGTCAAGTCATCAATTGTCAGAATAAACCCGTCATACTTCAAGTTGCATGAGCGTTGGCTTTCCTCGCTCACCCCAGTCACTTACTTGAGTAAGCTCCTGGGGATTCCCTGCGTTGCCGCCTTCCTGCAACTCGAATTATTTAGGGTTTAGTTTACTGGTTGTGACAATTATCCGGCGCAACATTTCATTTTCTTTACGTTTTATTCACACCCCGCACGGAATTCACTGGGGCTGGCGCCGGTGCATTTCTTAAATACCCGCGAAAAGTAGAGCTGGTCTTCGAACCCGACGTTGCGCCCTACCGTGGCGATGGGCATACGCGTGGTACTGAGCAGCAGCTTCGCCTGGCTGATGCGCTGGTCTTCCCGCCACCCCAGCACGCTGATACCCAGCTGCTGGCGGAACAGATGGGACAGGCGCGAAGGAGACAGACAGACATGCTGGGCGACGCTGGCGATATCGAAATGGCTATCCGCGAGGTGATCGCTGATGTACTGGCAGGCATCGCGCACGCGATTGTCCAGCGGCGGATGCAGAGACTCATTAATCGCCTCCATGCGCCGTAACAGCAGCTGCTCGAGCAAATTGATCGCCAGCAGCTCCGAATAGCGTCCGGCCCCCTGACCAGCCTCAACGATCTGCCCAAACAGCTCGCAAAAACGCGCCTGCCACTGCTCATCAGGACGGAAAAAGCCGGTCTGGGCGAAGATCGTCGGCCAGTTCAGCCATTCATGCCAGTAGGCGCGCGGCCGGAAGTAGACCCACTGGTGATACCATTCACGGGCATCGGGATGGCGGCCATAGTGATGAATTTCTCCCGGCGGAAAAAGCAAAATATCTCCCGGCCGGCAGATAAACTGCTCATCGTGATTGTTAATCACCCCTTCACCGCGCACCGTCAGGTTCAGAATATATCCCTTCATACCGAGCGGACGATCAATAAAGAAATCCAGATAGCCATCGGCATCAATCGGCGTCAGCCCCGTCACCAGATGGGCATTAAACGAGTAGCCCGGCAGCAGCGGATCGTTTTGTGTTTCAGCCATAGGCTCAGCTCTCCTGGATATATTATGGAAACCAATTGTCCATATTCAACATTGTACTGCTAACGCAGCTCGCCGTACTGGGACGCCGGTTGAAATTTCGATCAAAACCCGCCTCGTCACAGCAAAAATCGATGACAGCGCACAATTAAAGCACTTTTTCCGCATAACAGAAGTGTCTATAAATACGGCAGAAATGTCCACATTGAATATTTGCACGGCGTCACACTTTGCGATGCAATAGCAACATAGTCCATAAGATTAGCGAATACGGCCTGACGGTTTTTGGCGTGAATATCTACTGTTTCACCATGAATGGTTTTCTGCATGGAGTAACAGCATGGCAATTGCGATTGGCCTCGATTTTGGTAGTGATTCCGTACGCGCACTGGCAGTGGAATGCGCCACCGGCGAGGAGCTGGCCACCAGCGTAGAGTGGTATCCGCGCTGGCAGGAGGGGCTGTTTTGCGATGGCCCGAATAACCGGTTTCGCCACCATCCGCGCGACTACATTGAATCGATGGAAGCCGCGCTGAAAAGTGTGTTGGCATTGTTAAGCCCCGAACAGCGCGCCGGGGTGGTGGGCATCGGCGTCGATAGCACCGGCTCAACGCCGGCGCCGATCGATGCCGACGGCAACGTGCTGGCGCTGCGCGAAGAGTTTGCCGATAACCCCAATGCCATGTTCGTGCTGTGGAAGGACCACACGGCGGTCGAAGAGGCGGAAGCCATTACTCGCCTGTGCCATCAGCCGGGCAAAGAGGACTACTCCCGCTACATTGGCGGCATCTACTCCAGCGAGTGGTTCTGGGCCAAAATACTCCACGTCACCCGTCAGGACAGCGCCGTCGCCGAGGCAGCCGCTTCGTGGATTGAGCTGTGCGACTGGGTGCCCGCCCTGCTTTCCGGCACCACCCGCCCGCAGGATATTCGTCGCGGACGCTGCAGCGCCGGGCATAAATCATTGTGGCACGAAAGCTGGGGCGGACTGCCGCCGGCCAGCTTCTTCGATGAGCTCGATCCGATTATCAACCGGCACCTGAGCTGGCCGCTGTTTAGCGACACCTGGACCGCCGATGTCCCTGTCGGCACGCTCTGTGCCGAATGGGCGCAGCGCCTGGGCCTGCCGGAAACCGTCATTCTGTCCGGCGGCGCCTTCGACTGCCATATGGGTGCAGTCGGCGCCGGCGCGCAGCCTAACGCCCTGGTCAAAGTCATTGGCACCTCCACCTGCGACATTCTGATCGCCGATAAACAGAGCGTGGGCAATCGCACGGTCAAGGGGATCTGCGGCCAGGTCGATGGCAGCGTGGTCCCTGACTTTATTGGTATGGAGGCCGGACAATCTGCCTTCGGCGATATTTACGCCTGGTTTGGCCGTATTCTCGGCTGGCCGCTGGAACAGCTGGCGCAGCAGCATCCGGAGCTGAAAACGCAGATTGCTGCCCAGCAAAAACAGCTGCTGCCATCGCTGACCGAAGCCTGGGCCAAAAATCCGTCGCTGGAACATCTGCCGGTGGTTCTGGACTGGTTTAACGGCCGTCGCACCCCCAATGCCAACCAGCGACTGAAGGGGGTCATTACCGATCTGAATCTCGCCACCGATGCGCCGGCGCTCTTTGGCGGCCTGGTGGCGGCCACCGCCTTCGGCGCGCGCGCCATTATGGAGTGCTTCACCGACCAGGGAATCCCGGTCAACAACGTGATGGCCCTGGGCGGTATTGCCCGTAAAAACCCGGTCATTATGCAGGCCTGCTGTGACGTGCTGAACCGGCCGCTGCAAATCGTCGCCTCCGATCAGTGCTGCGCGCTCGGCGCGGCGATCTTCGCCGCCGTCGCCGCTGGCGTGCATCAGGATATCCCCACCGCCCAGCGCAGCATGGCAAGTGAGGTCGAAAGCACCCTGCAGCCGCGTCCTGCCCAGGCTCAACGCTTTGAACAACTTTATCAGCGCTACCAGCAGTGGTCGGTCAGCGCAGAACAACAGTATCTCCCTTCGGCTGCGAAGGCGGAAAAAGCCCCGCTTTCTCAGGCAGCTCTCACCCATTAAGGACACGAAAATGACGATTTTTGATAACTACGAAGTATGGTTCGTGATTGGCAGCCAGCATCTGTATGGCCCGGAAGCGCTGCGTCAGGTCACGAAGCATGCCGAACATGTGGTGAACAGCCTGAATGCGGAAGCAAAGCTGCCGTGCAAGCTGGTGTTAAAGCCGCTGGGCACCACGCCGGATGAGATTACCCATATCTGCCGCGACGCTAACTATGATGATAAATGTGCCGGCATGATGGTGTGGCTGCATACCTTCTCTCCGGCCAAAATGTGGATTAACGGCCTGACTATCCTCAATAAGCCGCTGCTGCAGTTCCACACGCAATACAACGCGTCGCTGCCGTGGGACAGCATCGATATGGACTTTATGAACCTGAATCAGACCGCGCACGGCGGCCGCGAGTTCGGCTTTATCGGCGCGCGCATGCGCCAGCAGCACAGCGTGGTTACCGGCCACTGGCAGGATCAGAGCGCCCATCAGCGCATCGGCTCCTGGATGCGCCAGGCGGTTTCTAAGCAGGATACCCGTCATCTGAAAGTCTGCCGTTTCGGCGACAACATGCGTGAAGTCGCGGTCACCGATGGCGATAAAGTTGCCGCCCAGATCAAATTCGGCTTTTCGGTCAATACCTGGGCGGTGGGCGATCTGGTTCAGGTGGTCAACAGCATCAGCGAGGGGGATATCAGCGCGCTGGTTGATGAGTATGAAAGCAGCTATCGCCTGACCCCGGCGGCGCAGATCCACGGTGATAAGCGGCAGAATGTGCTCGACGCCGCGCGCATTGAGCTGGGGATGAAACGTTTCCTTGAGCAGGGCGGCTTCCATGCTTTCACCACTACCTTTGAAGATTTGCACGGCCTGAAGCAGCTCCCGGGCCTCGCCGTACAGCGTCTGATGCAGCAGGGCTATGGCTTTGCCGGCGAAGGCGACTGGAAAACCGCCGCCCTGCTTCGCATCATGAAGGTGATGTCAACCGGTCTGCAGGGCGGCACCTCCTTTATGGAGGACTACACCTACCACTTCGATAACGGAGACGATCTGGTTCTGGGCTCGCATATGCTGGAAGTCTGCCCGACCATCGCCACGGCAGACAAACCGATCCTCGACGTTCAGCCGTTGGGCATCGGCGGTAAAGCCGATCCGGCCCGCCTGATCTTCAATACGCAGACCGGTCCGGCCCTCGTCGCCAGCCTGATCGATCTTGGCGATCGTTTCCGCCTGCTGGTTAACACCGTGGAAACAGTCCCAACGCCGCACGATCTGCCGAAGCTGCCGGTTGCCAATGCATTGTGGAAAGCCCAGCCGGATCTGTGCACCGCGTCTGAAGCCTGGATCATCGCCGGCGGCGCACACCACACCGTCTTCAGCCACGCGCTGACGCTCGATGATATGCGTCAATTTGCCGAGCTACAGGATATCGAACTGGCGGTAATCGATAACGAAACCCGTCTGCCGTCCTTTAAAGACGCGCTGCGCTGGAACGAAGTCTATTACGCTTCAAAACGTTAACCACGGCAGCCAATTGCCCGGCGACACGTGGTTTGCCCGGCCTACACACTGCGGTTTTGTAGGCCAGGTCAACGAAGCGCCGCCGGCAAGGAGAACCCAATGCTCGAAGCATTAAAGCAGCAGGTGCTAGAAGCTAACCTGGCCCTGCCGAAAAACAATCTCGTCACCCTCACCTGGGGCAACGTCAGCGCCGTCGATCGCGAACGCGGTGTGCTGGTGATTAAGCCGTCGGGCGTCGACTACAGCGCAATGGGCGCCGACGATATGGTGGTGGTGAGTCTTGAAAGCGGCGAAGTGGTCGAAGGGAAAAAGAAACCCTCTTCGGATACAGCAACCCATCGCCTGCTCTACCAGGCCTTCCCGTCATTGGGCGGGATTGTCCATACCCATTCGCGCCACGCCACCATCTGGGCGCAGGCCGGGCAAGCTATTCCGGCGACCGGTACCACCCATGCCGATTATTTCTATGGCCCGGTGCCCTGCACCCGCCTGATGACCGATGAGGAAATCAACGGCGAATATGAGTGGGAAACCGGGCGCGTTATCGTCGAAACGTTCCGCGAACAGGGTATCGATCCGGCGCAAATGCCCGGCGTGCTGGTGCATTCGCACGGCCCGTTCGCCTGGGGGAAAAACGCCGAAGATGCGGTACATAATGCAATCGTGCTGGAAGAGATCGCCTATATGGGGATTTTCTGCCGCCAGCTAGCGCCGCAGCTGCCCGCGATGCAGCAAACGCTGCTGGACAAGCACTACCTGCGCAAACACGGGGCAAAAGCCTACTACGGGCAGTAGCGCCGCGGCTTTCCCCGTCGCCGGGCGATTCGTCGACAGCCGTTAGCGAACCGCCGGCCCGGATAGCGGCGTCGGCACGACAAGCCCATACCTGTATAAAACCCCAGCATCATTGATTGAACCAGGCTATAATCAGGCCTGGTTTTATTTGATGAGAGCACGGCGTGACCCAGCCACGAGAAGGTTTCCTCCTGACCCGTCACTGGCGGGATACCCCGCAAGGCACCGAGCTGTCCTTCTGGCTTGCCACCGACGACGGCCCGCTTGAGATCACCCTGCCGCCGCAGGAATCGGTCGCCTTCATTCCTGAAGCACAGCGCGCCCAGGTCGAACGTCTGTTGCAGGGCGAAAACGGCCTGCGTCTCGCTCCGCTCACCTTAAAAGACTTTCATCGCCAGCCGGTCTTTGGCCTCTATTGTCGCGCTCATCGCCAGCTGATGCGCCTGGAAAAGAAGCTGCGTGAAAACGGCATCACCGTTTACGAAGCCGATATCCGCCCACCGGAGCGCTATCTGATGGAGCGCTTCATTACCGCTCCGGTTTGGGTCGAAGGTGACGCGCGCGGCGGGCGGCTGATCAACGCCCGCATGAAGCCCAACCCGCACTACCGGCCGCCGCTGAAGTGGGTGTCGCTGGATATTGAAACCAGCCGCCACGGTGAGCTGTACTGCATCGGGCTGGAAGGCTGCGGGCAGCGGGTGGTCTACATGCTTGGGCCGCAACCGGCGACCTCTCCCGCCGTCGATTTCCAGCTGGAGTACGTCTCCAGCCGTCCGCAGCTACTGGAAAAACTCAATGCCTGGTTTGCCTTGCACGATCCGGATGTCCTGATCGGCTGGAACGTTATCCAGTTCGACCTGCGGGTCCTGCAAAAGCATGCCGAACGCTATCGCATTCCGCTGATGCTCGGCCGTGGGAATACGGAACTGGAGTGGCGCGAGCACGGGTTTAAGCAGGGCGTCTTCTTTGCCCAGGCCAACGGCCGGCTGATTATTGACGGTATCGAGGCGCTGAAATCCGCCTTCTGGAACTTCTCCTCTTTTTCCCTTGAAGCGGTGGCGCGTGAGCTGCTCGGCGAGGGGAAAGCGATTGATAATCCCTGGGATCGGATGGACGAAATCGACCGCCGTTTCAACGAAGATAAACCGGCGCTGGCGACCTATAATCTGCAGGACTGCGAGCTGGTCACGCGTATCTTCCATAAAACGGAGATCATGCCGTTTCTGCTCGAACGAGCCACGGTCAACGGTCTGCCCGCCGACCGCCACGGTGGTTCCGTCGCCGCCTTCAGCCATCTCTATTTTCCACGCATGCACCGGCTGGGTTACGTCGCCCCTAACCTGGGCGAAGTGCCGCCGCAGGCCAGTCCCGGCGGTTACGTCATGGACTCGCGCCCCGGTCTCTATGATTCGGTGCTGGTTCTGGATTATAAAAGCCTTTACCCTTCGATTATCCGCACTTTTTTGATCGACCCGGTCGGGCTTATCGAAGGGATGGCGCAGCCGGACAATGCGCACAGCACCGAGGGTTTTCTCGGCGCCCGTTTCTCGCGTCAGAACCACTGTTTGCCGGGGATTGTCGGCCAAATCTGGCACGGCCGCGATGATGCCAAACGGCACAAGAACAAACCCCTGTCTCAGGCGCTGAAGATTATCATGAACGCCTTCTATGGCGTGCTCGGCACCAGCGCCTGTCGTTTTTTCGATCCCCGTCTGGCCTCTTCTATCACCATGCGCGGGCATGCGATTATGCGCCAGACCAAAGCGCTGATTGAGTCGCAGGGCTATGACGTTATCTACGGCGATACCGACTCTACCTTCGTCTGGCTTAAGCGACCTCATTGCGAAGAAGAGGCGACGCAAATCGGGCGCTCGCTGGTCGCTTTCGTCAACGACTGGTGGGCCGCTGAGCTGAGTAAAGACCAGCTCACCAGCACCCTCGAGCTGGAGTTTGAAACCCACTTCAGCCGCTTTTTAATGCCGACCATTCGCGGAGCCGACACCGGCAGCAAAAAACGCTACGCCGGGATGATTCAGGAGGGAGAGGCGCAGCGGATGGTCTTCAAAGGACTGGAGACGGTGCGCACCGACTGGACGCCGCTGGCCCAGCAGTTCCAGCAGGAGCTGTATCTGCGCATTTTCCGCCACCAGCCCTATCGCGACTATATTCTGGAAACCATTGCTAAGCTGATGAGCGGTGAGCTCGACGATCGCTTGATCTACCGTAAGCGCCTGCGCCGCCCGCTGGCCGAATACCAGCGCAACGTGCCGCCGCACGTCCGCGCCGCACGGCTGGCCGATGAGCAAAACGTCAGGCTGGGCAGGCCGCAGCAGTACCAGCAGCGCGGCAGCATCCAGTATGTCTGGACCACCAGCGGCCCGGAACCGGTGGATTATCAACTGTCGCCGCTCGATTATGAGCACTATTTGTCAAAGCAACTTCAGCCGGTCGCGGAAGGAATACTTCCCTTTGTCGACGATGATTTTGCTACAATAGTAACAGGGCAACTGGGGCTATTTTGATTTCCTCGCCATTGCAATTTCCAGCCAACATATCTGCAAATTGAAGGACGAGGAGGACGTGACGAACGAGCTGCCATCCAGTAATATAGCGCCCTTTCCATTCCTGGACCCAATCTTGATCTCTCTCTGGCTTGCCTGGAGAAGATTAACTATTGCCTGCAATTTAAGAACACAAGAGCTGAACATATATGCCTTTTACACTTGGTCAACGCTGGATTAGCGACACAGAGAGCGAACTGGGATTAGGGACGGTAGTTGCGCTGGATGCGCGCATGGTGACCCTGCTTTTCCCCGCCATCGGCGAAAACCGTCTGTACGCACGCAATGATTCCCCGATCACCCGCGTGATGTTTAACCCGGGTGATACCATCACCAGCCACGAAGGCTGGCAGCTCCAGGTTGACGAAGTTAATGAAGAAAACGGCCTGCTGGCCTACACCGGTACCCGTCTTGATACCGAAGAAGCCAACGTCACGCTGCGCGAAGTGCTGCTCGACAGCAAACTGGTGTTCAGCAAACCGCAGGACCGCCTGTTCGCCGGCCAGATCGACAGAATGGACCGTTTTGCGCTGCGCTACCGCGCCCGCAAATACCAGAGCGAGCAGTACCGGATGCCGTGGAGCGGCCTGCGCGGACAGCGCACCAGCCTGATTCCCCACCAGCTGCATATCGCCCATGACGTCGGCCGCCGCCACGCGCCGCGCGTTCTGCTGGCCGATGAAGTCGGTCTGGGTAAAACCATCGAAGCCGGGATGATTCTGCATCAGCAGCTGCTTGCTGGCGCCGCCGAACGCGTGCTGATCATCGTTCCGGAAACCCTGCAGCATCAGTGGCTGGTCGAGATGCTGCGCCGCTTCAACCTGCGCTTCTCGCTGTTTGACGATGAGCGTTATGCCGAAGCCCAGCACGATGCCTACAACCCGTTCGAGACCGAACAGCTGGTGATCTGCTCGCTGGATTTCGTGCGCCGCAGCAAACAGCGTCTGGAACATCTGTGCGACGCCGAATGGGATCTGATGATCGTCGATGAAGCGCACCACCTGGTGTGGAGCGAAGAGGCGCCGAGCCGCGAATATCAGGCAATCGAGCAGCTGGCAGAACGTGTGCCGGGCGTGCTGCTGCTGACCGCTACGCCGGAACAGCTGGGCATGGAAAGCCACTTCGCCCGTCTGCGCCTGCTGGATCCCAACCGCTTCCACGACTTCGAGCAGTTCGTTGAAGAACAACAGAATTATCGTCCGGTGGCCGATGCCGTCGCGCTGCTGCTGGCCGGCAACAAGCTGAGCGATACCGAGCTGAACACCCTCGGCGATCTGATCGGCGAACAGGATATCGAACCGCTGCTGCAGGCCGCTAACAGCGATCGCGACGACGCCCAGGCCGCCCGCCAGGAGCTGGTCTCAATGCTGATGGATCGCCACGGCACCAGCCGCGTGCTGTTCCGTAATACCCGTAACGGCGTTAAAGGCTTCCCGAAACGCGAGCTGCACACCATTCGTCTGCCGCTGCCCACCCAATATCAGACGGCGATTAAAGTCTCCGGCATTATGGGTGCGCGTAAAACCGCAGAAGAGCGCGCGCGCGATATGCTCTACCCGGAACAGATTTATCAGGAATTTGAAGGCGATACCGGTACATGGTGGAACTTCGACCCGCGCGTCGAGTGGCTGATGGGCTATCTCACCAGCCACCGTTCGCAGAAAGTGCTGGTGATCTGTGCAAAAGCGGCCACCGCCCTTCAGCTGGAGCAGGTTCTGCGCGAGCGCGAAGGGATCCGCGCCGCGGTCTTCCATGAAGGTATGTCCATCATTGAGCGCGACCGTGCCGCCGCATGGTTCGCCGAAGAAGACACCGGCGCCCAGGTGCTGCTGTGTTCTGAAATTGGCTCCGAAGGCCGTAACTTCCAGTTTGCCAGCAACCTGGTAATGTTCGATCTGCCGTTCAACCCGGATCTGCTGGAGCAGCGTATTGGCCGTCTCGACCGTATCGGTCAGGCGCACGATATCCAGATCCACGTTCCGTATCTGGAAAGAACCGCGCAGTCCGTGCTGGTTCGCTGGTACCACGAAGGGCTTGATGCGTTTGAACATACCTGCCCGACCGGACGCACCGTGTATGACAGCGTGCATAACGAACTGATTAATTATCTTGCCGCCCCGGAAACCACCGAAGGCTTCGATGAGCTGATCAAAGCCTGCCGTCAGCAGCACGATGCGCTGAAAGCGCAGCTGGAACAGGGTCGCGATCGCCTGCTGGAGATTCACTCCAACGGCGGCGAACAGGCGCAGAAGCTGGCCGAAAGCATTGAAGAGCAGGATGACGATACCAACCTGATCGCCTTTGCCATGAACCTGTTCGATATTGTCGGCATCAATCAGGACGATCGCGGTGAAAACCTGATCGTGCTCACGCCGTCCGATCATATGCTGGTTCCGGACTTCCCGGGCCTGCCGGAAGACGGCTGCACCATCACCTTTGAACGTGATGTCGCGCTGTCCCGCGAAGACGCTCAGTTCGTCACCTGGGAGCATCCGCTGATTATCAACGGTCTGGATCTTATCCTCTCCGGCGATACCGGCAGCAGCACCCTCTCCCTGCTGAAGAACAAAGCGCTGCCAGTCGGTACGCTGCTGCTGGAGCTGATTTACGTGGTGGAAGCGCAGGCGCCGAAGCAGCTGCAGCTTAACCGCTTCCTGCCGGCGACGCCGGTGCGCATGCTGCTGGATAAAAACGGCAATAACCTCGCCGGTCAGGTGGAGTTTGAAAGCTTCAACCGCCAGCTGAGCGCCGTCAACCGCCATACCGGCAGCAAACTGGTCAACGCGGTGCAGCAGGACGTGCATGCGATCCTCCAGCTCGGTGAGGCGCAGGTTGCCAAAGCCGCTCAGGCGCTGATCGACGCGGCCCGTGATGAAGCTAACGACAAGCTGTCGGCGGAACTCTCTCGTCTGGAAGCATTAAAAGCGGTTAACCCGAACATCCGTGACGACGAGCTTTCCGCTATCGAGAGCAACCGTCAGCAAGTGATGGACGCGCTGGCGCAGGCAGGCTGGCGTCTCGACGCGCTGCGCTTAATCGTGGTCACCCACCAGTAACGGAACGCGAATATGGCGATGGAAAACTACAATCCGCCACAGGATCCCTGGCTGGTTATCCTCTATCAGGATGAGCACATCATGGTGGTCAACAAGCCGAGCGGCTTGTTGTCCGTCCCGGGGAGACTGGAGGAGCATAAAGACAGCGTGATGACGCGCGTACAGCGCGACTTCCCGCAGGCTGAGTCGGTGCACCGCCTCGACATGGCTACCAGCGGCGTGATTGTGGTGGCGCTGACCAAAGCGGCGGAACGCGAGCTGAAGCGTCAGTTTCGCGAGCGTGAGCCGAAGAAGCAGTACGTCGCCCGCGTGTGGGGACATCCGGAAAAAGCGGAAGGGCTGGTAGATTTACCGCTGATCTGCGACTGGCCGAACCGGCCAAAGCAGAAGGTGTGTTACGAAACGGGCAAAGCGGCGCAAACTGAGTATGAAGTGCTGGAGTACGCGGATGATAACAGCGCCCGCGTGCGCCTGAAGCCGATTACCGGACGTTCACATCAGCTGCGCGTGCATATGCTGGCGCTGGGTCATCCGATTCTTGGCGATCGCTTTTATGCGACGCCAGAGGCGCTGGCGATGGCGCCGCGGCTGCTGCTGCACGCCGAAACGCTGACCATTACCCATCCGGCCTTCGGCAACGCGATGACCTTTCGCGCGCCTGTCGATTTCTGAATGCCGGTATTCCCGGCACAGCATAACCCGTAAGCCCCGGAAGCCACGTGCGACCGGGATATGGCCCCGGATGATGCCTTAACGGCCTATCCGGGCGACATATTCACGATATCATCCGTTAATCGCGGGCAAACCACGCATCGATCATCTGCTCAACGCGGGCGACAACCTCTTCGCCATCATGGCGATGCAGGCTCTCGCAGGTCTGCGCGACATCATCGCACAGCAGGCAACGACGGGTGCGGTCATCCTGCGCCTGCCGTCCTTGCTGCGGACAAATCACCTCGATATTCCATAAGCGGCCAAGCGGATGAGTCTGTAGCAGCTCCGTGCATAGCGCATTGATTTCGCTGGCAGAATGCTCAACGCACCACAGCGCCTCCGGCCCGGTTGGCAACCACAGCACCTGACGGTCCAGCGTTTTCCAGCGGCGTTTCCACAGCAGCTGGTCGCAGGCCTGCAGCGCCACGCCCATCATATTGCGATAGCGGATGCTGTCTTTTACCGCGCCCGGTGTCACCAGCGTCAGCGCAATGACCGGTTGTTGATAATGGCCAAGCCACTCGGCCTGGCGGGCTGCACGCTGCGCTTTCGTCGCCAGCTCGGTTTCTACGCTGGCGCCCGCACGGGCGGGAGTATCCACAGACATTAATTCCTCTCCTTCACTTGATAAAATGACGACGGCAAAGCCGCCGCCGCGATAGCGGATTACGCTGCTGATTGTATCGCTAAACGAACAGAATTTAGGACACAGGACAAAGAAATTTTCTTCGTCCTGTGGAGGAAAATTGCAGATTTTCCTGTTAGCACAGAGCTAAATCATGCAAGGAAATGACTGAGGAACAGCAGACCCAATGAAACATTAATCGCGCCGCCAATGCGGGTCGCGATTTGGGCGAACGGCATCAGGCTCATGCGGTTGCCGGACGTCAGAATCGCCACATCGCCGGTGCCTCCCTGACCACTCTGGCAGCAGGAGACAATCGCCACATCAATCGGGTGCATCCCTATCTTTTTACCGACCAGGAACCCGGTCGCCACCAACGCCGAGACGGTGCTGACGATCACCAGCAGATTCGTTATCGTAAAAGCGTTCACCAGCTCCTGCCACGGCGTAATGGCGACGCCTACGGCAAACAGAATCGGGTAGGTCACCGCGGTGCGGAAGAATTTGTAGACCATCTGCGACCCTTCCTGCAGGCGCGGCGAGACGCCGTTAACCAGCTTGAGCAGTACCGCCAGAAACAGCATGCCTACCGGCGCCGGTAAACCGGTCATTTTCTGTCCCAGCATCCCCAGCATATACAGCAGCACGGCCAGCAGAGCGCCGGATGCCAGCGTCGTTACGTCGGTTTTGCCGGTGGAAGTCTCAACTTCGTCTGCACGATGCGTTTCGTTGCCGCGGTTCGGCATCAGCTGGCCTTCACCGGTCAGATGCGGGAAGCGCTTGCCCAGTTGGTTCAGGCAACCGGCAATCACTATCGCCGTCAGGCTGCCCAGCATCACCATCGGCAACACGCGGCCTAATGCCACGCCCTGATCCATATGCATCAGGGCGGCATAGCCGATTGACAGTGGAATCGCCCCCTCTCCTACGCCACCGGCCATAATCGGCAGCACGATAAAGAAGAACACCTGAAACGGCTCCATCCCCAGGGCGGTACCGACGCCGATGCCCACCAGCATGCCAACGATTTCACCGCACAACATCGGGAAGAAGATGCGCAGAAAGCCCTGAATCAGAGTCGTGCGGTTCATGCTCATAATGCTGCCGACGATAATGCAGCAGATATAGAGATAAAGAATATTGGTCGATTTATAGAATTTGGTCGTGGATTCCACCACCACCTCCGGCAGCAGGCCGTAGTGCACCAGCGCGGAAGGGATAAAGGTGGCGCAGATCGCGGCCGCCCCCAGTTTACCGAGGATCGGCAGACGCTTGCCAAACTCACCGCAGGCAAAACCAAAAAAGGCCAGCGTCGCGACCATGACCACGATATCGCTCGGCAACTTTCCGCCCAGACAGTCGAGGGCGATTAAGCCGCCGGCCAGCAGGAACAAAGGCAGCGGGATAATCCCGACTTTCATATTATCCATCACGTGCCACCAGCGTTGTTTCAGGGTGGCTTTCGGGGTGTCGATGGGATCGAGGGTCGCAGAGAATGCATTGTCAGTGGTGCTCATAGGTTTGGCCCTTTCGTTATTATTCATTTTTGAGATTAGGGGGCCTGATGCAGACTTAATGTGAGGCGTGACGAATTAGAAATGAAGTTTTAATGGTCATTATGGTTTTTATGGTTTCTATTCCGGGGCGTGATATCTCTCTGATTTATTAGCGTGGTTTTTATGGTTTTTATCGCCGAGCCAGTGCGCAATCGACCGAAGGGCGGATCGGCGATGCCTCGTCATCACCGACCACAGCGGGCTCCGGCGGATTGAGTGACCTCCGGCGCGCTCGTCCACGGGCGATCTGGCGGAATGGGCGGCCCGCAGTGGCATCTTGATAAATCATCGCCGGTAGATGATGCTGGTTTCTCATCGCTGCGGTAACGCTCACCCCGTTGCCGCCTAACCCATGCCGGCACCAGGAAATATTACCGTGCCGGTATCGTAGAGACGCTGCGCACGACTTATGAAGGTTTCCTTTCAATTTAAGCTGTTTATTTCGCTGGTCGCCTTTTTCTCCGTATTATTCGCGCTGCTGGGCGTCTATTACTACATCGATGCCAGCCATCAGCTTTATCAGGAAATGAGTACCCGCGCCAAAATACAGGCTGAAGAGATCGCGCTGATGCCCGATTTACGCCGGCAGGTTATCCAGGAAGATCCGCAGTCGCTAACGTCATTTATGCAAAAAATCGCCGCCCGCAGCGACGCGAGCTTTATTGTCATTGGCAATGCGCAGGGCGTACATCTGTTTCATTCCGTCCACCCGGAGTGGGTCGGTACCCGGCTGGTGGGCGGGGATAACCAGGCGGTGCTGGAAGGGAAAAGTATCACCACCATCCGTAAAGGAGGGCTCGGGGTATCGCTGCGCAGCAAAGCGCCGATCTTCGACACCTCCGGCCGGGTTGTGGGCATCGTCTCCGTGGGCTACCTGACCAGTTATCTCGATAGCATCACGCTGACAAAGGTAATTAATATCTTCATCGCCGCCGTACTGCTGCTGATCGCGCTGTTTATTTTTTCCTGGTATTTTACCCGCAGCATTAAAAAACAGATTTTTTCGCTGGAACCACGAGAAATCGGCCTGCTGGTGCGTCAACAAAAGGCGATGATGGAATCAATCTATGAAGGGGTTATCGTTATCGATCGCCACCGACGTATCGAGGTGATCAACCACGCAGCGCGCAGCCTGCTGGGACTGAGCCAGCCCGCGCGGCTGCTACGCGGCCAATCGATCGACAGCGTCATCGCCCCGCAACCCTTTTTCGCCAGCGGTGAAATGCTGGAAAACGACACTCACGATGAGCTGTGTCGCTTCAACCAGCTAACCGTACTCGCCAGCCGGGTGCGTATAATGCTGGAGGAGTCGCTGCAGGGCTGGGTAATTACTTTCCGCGATCGTGACGAAATCAACTCCCTCAGCGCCCAGCTAAGCCAGGTTAAACGCTATGTTGATAACCTGCGCATCATGCGCCATGAACAGCTGAACCGAATGACCACGCTCTCGGGTCTGCTGCATATGGGTCACTATGACGAAGCGATTCGCTATATTCAGGCTCAGTCGGAACATGCGCAGGAGCTGCTGGACTTTATCTCTTCCCGCTTCAGCTCGCCAACGCTCTGCGGCCTGCTGCTGGGTAAGGCTGCCCGCGCCCGCGAAAAAGGGGTGGCGCTCAGCTTTGACCCCGCCTGTCAGCTCGACCGGCCGCTGCCTTCATTAATTGAATCGGAGCTAATTTCGATTATCGGCAACCTGCTGGATAATGCGATTGAAGCCACGCAGCGCGCCGAACTGCCGCACGAACCGGTGGAAGTGCTGATTCAGCTGAATGCCCGCGAGCTGATGATTGAAGTTGCCGACCGCGGCATCGGTGTTGACCCGGCTATCCGCGATCATATCTTTGAACGCGGCATTACCACCAAAACCCGTGGCGATCATGGTATCGGCCTGTATCTTATTGAACATTATGTGACACAGGCGGGCGGCACCATTGAAGTCGCCGATAACTCACCGCGCGGCGCGATCTTTACTCTGTTTATCCCCGCCGACGGCCCTGTTCATTCCCGACACGAGGCGAACTATGCATCATGATCTGGTCGATGTGTTGATCATCGAAGATGAAAGCGAACTGGCGAGGCTGCATGCCGAGCTGATTCAGAAGCATCCGCGTATGCGGCTGACGGGCATGGCCGCCTCCCTCTCCCAGGCGCGGCAGATGCTCAATAGCCAACCGCCGCAGCTGATACTGCTCGATAACTATTTACCTGACGGTAAAGGGGTCACATTGATGACCGACCCGATTCTGGCAGAGGCCAACTGTTCGGTGATTTTTATTACCGCCGCCAGCGATATGGAAACCTGTAGCCAGGCGATTCGAAACGGCGCTTTCGACTACATTCTTAAGCCCGTCTCCTGGAAGCGCCTGAGCCAGTCGCTGGAGCGTTTTGTTCAGTTTTACGATCAGCAGCGAGAATGGAAAATCGTCGATCAGCAAAACGTTGATTCGCTGTACCAGCTGCAGGCGAAGAACTATCGCGCCGATAGCGGCAGTAAAGGGATCGAGGAGAAGACGCTGGCGCTGGTGCAGAATCTGTTCAACGGCCGGGAGGAGCACAGTTTTTCCGTGGATGAGGTGGTGAATGATGCCGGGTTAAGTAAAACCACCGCCCGCCGTTACCTGGAACACTGTGTGGAAATCGGTTATCTGGAAGTCGAAATGTTGTACGGAAAGATTGGTCACCCGCGACGGATGTACCGACGCGCGCAAGGCGCATCATGAGGCCTCTCCCGCCAGGGAGAGGCCTGCGGCTCAGAACCCGCGCTGCTCTTTGATCAGCTCCCAGGCCTTCTGAATATCCTGTGCTTTCTGCTTCGCCATCTCCATCATTTCCGGCGGTAACCCTTTTGCCACCAGCTTATCCGGATGGTGCTCACTCATCAGCTTGCGATAGGCGCGTTTCACGGTCGCGGCATCATCGGTAGGCTTCACCCCCAGCACGTTGCACGCATCCTCCAGCGTTGGTCCACGCTGCGCCTGCTGCCAGCCGGCATTTCCGCCGCCCTGCCCGTAAGAGCTCTGCTGAGAACCGCCGCCAAACTGAGCGCCGCCCTGCATCATTCGCAGGAACTGCTCGAACTGCGCGCGGGAAATCCCCAGCTCATCGGCAATCACAAACAGAACTTCACGTTCATTAGGATGTAATTCGCCATCGGCGAAGGCCGTCTGCAGCTGAATTTCCAGAAACATCCGAATCAAATCGAAGCGCCCGAAACAGACGCTGCGCAGCTGGCGCATTTTTTCACGCAGCGGATAATCATCGGATTTCCCTACGCGAAAAGCCTGCTGTGCCGCCGTACGCGACTCGCCATGCAAATTCATGCGATCCATCAGGATGCTGGCGACATGAATATCGGCTTCGGTGACGCGACCTTTGGATTTGGTTAAATGGCCCATGACCTCAAAGGTGGTGGAGAAAAACAGCGCCTGCCGCTCCTGCTGATTGGCAAACACATTGATACGGCGGCTTCGCGCCCGGTCAAATATATGGCCGACCAGCAGTCCCAGCACCAGTCCCCAAAAGCCTGCGCCCATCATCAGCGCGACCGCAACCCCAATTATTTTTCCCAAATACTGCATAGACTCCCCAATCTTTCCGCCGCCAGTTAAGCTATATATGACCGCACGTTACAAAGCACTGACGCTTAGGTCAATTGTGGGACATAGCCTATATTTTGCTTTATCATACTCGTCATTCTACACGGTGCCTAACGCTCGGGATCCAAACCGGCAGGATTAACACTAGCGCGATGAAGATGAGTACGTTAGGCTCTGACCGTTTGCAAGCCGCTGCCACAAGATGACGGAACAACAAATACAACGTATGAAAAAACGTATTCCCAGCCTCCTGGCCACCATGATCGCCAGCGCCTTGTATAGCCAACAAGGCCTCGCCGCCGATCTCGCCACGCAATGTATGCTTGGCGTACCAAGCTATAATCGTCCCCTCGTTGAAGGTCAAACTAACGAGCTGCCGGTGACGATCAACGCCGATCATGCGAAGGGCAATTATCCTGATAACGCCGTATTTACCGGTAATGTTGACATTAACCAGGGTAATAGCCGTCTCCAGGCGGATGAGGTCCAGCTTCATCAGCAGCAGGCTGCTGGCCAGCCGCAGCCCGTTCGCACGGTTGATGCGCTCGGCAACGTTCACTATGACGATAATCAGGTTATCCTGAAAGGCCCGAAAGGCTGGTCAAACCTGAACACCAAAGATACCAATATCTGGCAGGGCGATTACCAGATGGTTGGTCGCCAGGGCCGCGGTACCGCCGACCTGATGAAACAGCGCGGCGAAAACCGCTATACCATTCTGGAAAACGGCAGCTTTACCTCCTGTCTGCCGGGTTCTGACACCTGGAGCGTCGTCGGTAGCGAAGTGATCCACGACCGCGAAGAACAGGTCGCCGAAATCTGGAACGCCCGTTTCAAACTCGGTTCGGTCCCTGTTTTCTATAGTCCTTACCTGCAGCTGCCGGTAGGCGACAAACGTCGTTCAGGCTTCCTGATTCCTAACGCCAAATACAGCACCAAAAATGGCGTAGAGTTTTCGCTGCCGTACTACTGGAATATCGCGCCGAACTTCGACGCCACCCTGACGCCGCACTACATGAGCAAGCGTGGCGGCGTGATGTGGGAAAACGAATTCCGCTATCTGACCAAAGCGGGGGCGGGGCTGTTCGAGTTTGACTACCTGCCGTCCGATAAAGTCTACCAGGACGATCACTCCAGCGACAGCAACAGCCGCCGCTGGTTGTTCTACTGGAATCATTCGGGTGTCATTGACCAGGTATGGCGTCTTAACGCCGACTACACCAAAGTCAGCGATCCGGACTACTTTAACGATTTCAGCTCGAAATACGGCTCCAGTACCGACGGCTACGCCACGCAGAAATTCAGCGCGGGCTACGTTAACCAGAACTTCGACGCCACCGTGTCAACCAAACAGTTCCAGGTCTTCAACCGTGAGTCGAGCAACTCCTACGCCGCTCAACCGCAGCTGGACGTGAACTATTACCAGAACGATGTCGGTCCGTTCGATACCCATCTCTATGGTCAGGCGGTGCACTTCGTTAACACCAACGGCAACATGCCGGAAGCCACGCGTGTTCACTTCGAGCCGACGATCAACCTGCCGCTGTCTAACGGCTGGGGCAGTATTAATACCGAAGCCAAACTGCTGGCGACCCACTACCAGCAAAGCAACCTCGACAATTACAATTCGACCAATAATGCGGACTTAAAAGAGTCTGTTAACCGCGTCATGCCGCAGTTTAAAGTCGACGGTAAAATGGTCTTCGAGCGCGATCTGCAGGAGGGGTTCACCCAAACCCTCGAGCCGCGCATGCAGTATCTGTATATCCCGTATCGCGATCAGAGCCAAATCGGTTCCTATGACTCCACGCTGCTGCAGTCAGACTACAGCGGCCTGTTCCGCGACCGTACCTACAGCGGCCTGGACCGTATTGCTTCCGCGAACCAGCTCACTACCGGCGTGACTTCGCGCGTATATGATTCCGCCGCCGTTGAACGTTTTAATATTTCCGTTGGTCAAATCTATTATTTCACCGAGTCCCGGACCGGTGATGACAACATCAACTGGGAGAACAACGACACAACGGGTTCACTGGTATGGGCCGGCGATACTTACTGGCGCATCGCTGATAACTGGGGTTTACGCGGGGGAATTCAGTACGATACGCGTCTGGATAACGTCGCTACCGGTAACGGCACCGTGGAATACCGTCGCGATGAAAACCGTTTAATACAGCTTAACTATCGTTATGCCAGCCCGGAATACATTCAGGCCACGCTGCCGTCGTACTCCACCGCTGAGCAGTACAAAAATGGTATTTCTCAGGTGGGCATGACCGCCAGCTGGCCGGTTGTCGATCGCTGGTCGGTGGTGGGCGCATACTACTTTGATACCAATACCAGAAAGAGCGCCGACCAGATGTTAGGGGTCCAGTATAACTCCTGCTGCTACGCGATTCGCCTCGGCTATGAACGTAAGATCAACGGCTGGGATAGTAACGGCAACGGCGAGAGCAAATACGATAATACCTTTGGCATCAACATTGAGCTACGTGGCCTGAGCTCCAACTACGGTCTCGGCACTCAGCAGATGCTGCGTTCGAACATTTTACCGTACCAGAACTCCCTGTGATGTGGCTGGTTTAAAACGTAATCCGCATTTGCGGTTAATTGAAATGGAAAAAGTATGAAGAACTGGAAAACGCTGCTTCTCGGTATCGCCATGATCGCGAATACCAGTTTCGCTGCCCCACAGGTTGTCGATAAAGTAGCGGCTGTCGTCAATAATGGCGTTGTTCTTGAAAGCGACGTCGATGGCTTATTGCAATCGGTTAAGCTCAATGCTGGCCAGGCCGGTCAACAGCTGCCGGATGACGCGACCTTACGTCATCAGATCCTCGAAAGACTGATCATGGACCAGATCGTTCTGCAGATGGGCCAGAAGATGGGCATGAAAATCACTGACGATCAGGTCGATCAGGCGATTGCCAACATCGCGAAACAGAACAACATGACCATGGATCAGATGCGCAGCCGTCTGGCCTATGACGGTCTTAACTACAACACCTACCGTAATCAGATTCGTAAAGAGATGCTGATTGCGGAAGTGCGTAACAACGAAGTCCGTCGTCGCATCACCGTGCTGCCGCAGGAAGTCGAATCGCTGGCGAAACAGATTGGCGATCAGAACGATGCCAGCACCGAGCTGAACCTCAGCCACATCCTGATTCCGCTGACAGAAAACCCGACCTCTGACGACGTAGCGAAAGCGCAGGAACAGGCTAACGCGATCGTTGAGCAGGCGCGCAGCGGCGCTGACTTCGGCAAACTGGCTATCACCTACTCTGCCGACCAGCAGGCGCTGAAAGGCGGCCAGATGGGCTGGGGTCGTATTCAGGAACTGCCGGGGATCTTCGCCCAGGCGCTGAGCACCGCGAAGAAAGGTGATATTGTCGGCCCGATTCGCTCTGGCGTCGGCTTCCATATCCTGAAAGTGAACGATATGCGCGGCGGCAGCAAGAACATCTCCGTCACCGAAGTTCACGCGCGTCACATTCTGCTGAAGCCGTCGCCGATCATGAATGACGATCAGGCGCGGGCTAAGCTGGAGCAGATCGCCGCGGATATTAAGAGCGGAAAAACCACTTTCGCCAAAGCAGCAAAAGAGTTCTCCGAAGATCCGGGTTCCGCAAACCAGGGCGGCGATTTAGGCTGGGCAACGCCTGATATCTTCGATCCGGCGTTCCGCGATGCGCTGATGCGTCTGAACAAAGGCCAGACCAGCGCACCGGTGCACTCCTCCTTCGGCTGGCACCTGATTGAACTGATGGACAGCCGTCAGGTAGACAGAACCGACGCCGCGCAGAAAGACCGCGCGTACCGGATGCTGATGAACCGTAAGTTCTCTGAAGAAGCGGCAACCTGGATGCAGGAACAACGCGCCAGCGCTTACGTCAAAATTCTGAGCAACTAATATCACGGCCTCATACACAACAGCACTCGGGGTGTATTGAGGCGGCAAGCCGTCGAGCCCGGATAACTCACGATGTGAGCGGACCCGACGGCGTTGCCAACAGAAAGACGTCCTGAAGGATGAAGTGTATGAATCGAGTTGTTATCACTCCCGGTGAACCTGCCGGAATCGGCCCCGACCTTGTTGTACAGCTTGCGCAGCGCGACTGGCCGGTAGAGCTGGTGATTTGCGCCGACGGCGCCCTGTTATCTGACCGAGCTCAACAGCTCGGTCTTCCTTTATCTCTCCTGCCCTACGATCCTTCTCTTCCCGCAGCGGCCCAGCGCGCTGGCACTCTGACGCTCCTCCCGGTCGCGCTGAACGCCCCCGTCGAACCCGGCGTGCTGAACGTGCGCAACGGAAGCTATGTGGTTGAGACGTTGGCTCGCGCCTGTGACGGCTGTCTGAGCGGCGAATTTGCGGCATTGATTACCGGGCCGGTCCATAAGGGCAATATCAACGACGCGGGTATCGCCTTTACCGGCCATACCGAGTTCTTTGAAGAGCGCGCCCACGCCAGCAAAGTGGTCATGATGCTGGCGACGGAAGAACTGCGCGTCGCCCTGGCAACCACGCACCTGCCGCTGAAAGCGATCAGCGACGCGATTACGCCGGATTTGCTCCGTGAAGTGATAACGATTCTGGACCACGATCTGCGCCATAAATTTGGCATCGCCCGGCCGCACGTGCTGGTCTGCGGTCTGAACCCGCATGCCGGCGAAGGTGGGCATATGGGGACGGAAGAGATTGATACGATTATTCCCGTGCTGGAAGAGATGCGCGCCCGGGGGATGAATCTGAGCGGCCCGCTGCCGGCAGATACCCTTTTCCAGCCCAAATATCTCGACAATGCCGATGCGGTACTCGCGATGTACCACGATCAGGGCCTTCCCGTGCTAAAATACCAGGGCTTTGGCCGTGGCGTGAACATTACGCTCGGTTTACCTTTTATTCGCACCTCTGTTGACCACGGTACCGCGCTTGAACTGGCGGGCCAGGGAAAAGCGGATGTCGGCAGTTTTATCACGGCGCTTAATCTCGCCATCAAAATGATTGTTAATACGCAATGAATAATCGAGTCCATCAGGGCCACTTAGCCCGTAAACGCTTCGGGCAAAACTTCCTCAACGATCAGTTCGTGATCGACAGCATTGTCTCGGCCATTAACCCCCAGAAAGGGCAGGCAATTGTCGAGATCGGTCCGGGCCTGGCGGCGCTGACCGAACCGGTCGGTGAACGCCTGGACGAACTTACCGTTATCGAGCTGGATCGCGATCTGGCCGCTCGTCTGCAGACGCATCCGTTCCTCGGGCCGAAGCTGACCATTTATCAGCAAGATGCCATGACCATGAACTTCGGCGAACTGTCGCAGACCATGGGCCAGCCGCTGCGCGTGTTCGGCAACCTGCCGTACAACATCTCAACGCCGCTGATGTTCCATCTGTTCAGCTATACTGATGCCATCGCCGACATGCACTTTATGCTGCAAAAAGAGGTCGTCAATCGTCTGGTTGCCGGACCGAACAGCAAGGCGTATGGTCGACTGAGCGTTATGGCGCAGTATTACTGCCAGATTATCCCGGTACTCGAAGTGCCGCCGGGTGCCTTTACGCCGCCGCCTAAAGTGGATTCCGCCGTTGTGCGCCTGGTGCCTTACCGCACGCTGCCGCATCCGGTGAAAGAGGTTCGCGTGCTGAGCCGAATCACTACCGAGGCCTTCAACCAGCGTCGTAAAACGATTCGTAACAGCCTCGGCAACCTGTTCAGCGTTGAGGTACTGACCGAGCTGGGCATCGACCCGGCAAAACGTGCAGAGAATATTTCCGTGGCGCAATACTGTCAGCTGGCTAACTGGCTATCTGACAACTCGCCCACCAAGGAGAGCTAACCATGATTAATTCGCCTCGAGTTTGCGTGCAGGTGCAAAGCGTCTATATCGAATCGCAGTCTTCCCCGGAAGAAGAGCGCTACGTTTTCGCTTATACCGTCACGATTCGCAATCTGGGGCGGACTCAGGTTCAGCTTCTTGGCCGCTACTGGCTTATCACCAACGGCCACGGTCGTGAGACTGAAGTGCAGGGTGAAGGGGTTGTCGGCGAACAGCCGCATATTCCCGCAGGCGGTGAATTCCAGTATACCAGCGGAGCCGTCATTGAAACGCCGCTGGGCACCATGCAGGGACATTATGAAATGATCGACGTGAACGGCGCGCCGTTCTCGATCGATATCCCTGTTTTCCGTCTCGCAGTACCAACGCTCATTCACTAAAACAATGTCTACATACCTTATTGGCGACGTTCACGGTTGCTACGATGAACTGCTCGCGTTATTAAAGCAGGTGGCGTTTACCCCAGGGAGCGATACGCTGTGGCTCACGGGCGATTTAGTCGCACGCGGCCCGGGTTCGCTGGAGGTTTTACGCTACGTTAAATCCCTTGGCGATAATGTGCGCCTTGTTCTCGGCAATCACGATCTGCACCTGCTGGCCGTCTTCGCCGGCATCAGCCGCAACAAACCCAAAGATCGCCTGAAATCGCTGCTCGAAGCCCCGGATGCCGACGAGCTGCTCAACTGGCTGCGCCGTCAGCCGCTGATGCAGATTGATGAAGAGAAAAAGCTGGTGATGGCCCATGCGGGCATTACGCCGCAGTGGGATCTGGAAACGGCAAAACAGTGCGCGCGCGATGTTGAAGCCGTGCTCGCCAGCGACTCCTATCCGTTCTTCCTCGACGCGATGTATGGCGATATGCCGAATAACTGGAGCCCTGAGCTGAGCGGTCTCGCCCGCCTGCGCTTTATCTCCAATGCCTTTACCCGTATGCGCTACTGTTTCCCGAACGGGCAGCTGGATATGTATGCCAAAGAAGCGCCGGAAAACGCCCCTGCGCCGTTAAAACCGTGGTTTGCCATTCCCGGTCCGGTGAGCAACGAGTACAGCATTGCGTTTGGTCACTGGGCTTCGCTGGAAGGTCGCGGTACGCCGGAGGGGATATACGCCCTCGATACCGGCTGCTGCTGGGGCGGGGATCTCACCTGCCTGCGCTGGGAAGACAAGCAGTACTTTACTCAGCCCTCAAACCGGCAGAAAGAGCCGGACGAAGGCGAGGCGGTAGCCTCCTGAAAAAAATCCCGGATAGCGGTAAGCGGTATCCGGGATATCATCATCTTGCCTCGGCCAACGCTACGCGCTGCCCGGCATACCCTCAGCGACGTTCGAGAATCTCGAAGCAGTAGCTATGCGAGTTCTGCGCATCGGCATCGTGAAATTCGCTGAAGACCGACTCCCACTGATCCGGATCGTAGTCCGGGAAATGGGTATCCCCTTCCACTTCGGCGTCAATGTGCGTCAGATAAAGCTTCCGGGCCTTCGGCAGGAACTGCTCATAGACACGACCGCCGCCGATCACCATTATCTCTTCAACGTCGCCGCAGGCGGCGATCGCTTCATCAACCGACTTCACCCACTGCACGCGATCGTCGGTGCCCGGCTGGCTGCTGATAACGATATTCTTACGCCCCGGCAGCGGGCGACCAATAGACTCCCAGGTCAGACGCCCCATCACCACCGGCTTGTTTAAGGTGTTGCGTTTAAACCAGGCGAGATCGGCAGGCAGGTCCCATGGCATGGCGTTTTCCATACCAATGACGCGATCTACCGCTAACGCCGCAATCAGACTGATCATTGAAAATTTCCCGAATGCAAAAAATTGCCGCCACTATACGTAAAGCGTAATACTTCGTCGACTGCGCGGAGAGTAAAGAATAAGAAAATTTTCGGATTTGCAGGCGGGCCCACGTAAGCTACGTGAGCCGCCTGCTGAGGAACTAAACTGAAAACAAAATGTTAACTGTAAACAAAACGTAACGGCCGCCGCACGACTCAGGCAGAAGGTTTACTCTCCGGTTCATCGGCAATATCTCCGGTGTGTCGACCCTCTTCCGTTCCCTGCCAGCCATGCCGCTGAACCAACGACAGATGGTTACGATCCTCGTTAATTATGGTGGTCAGCATGTCGCTGGTGCGTTTAAAGACCGCCACGCGGGAAGCCGCGTCGTTTTCCGCCATCGCCACCATCTCCTCGACCATTTTCTGGTTGAAGCGACGGAACAGGTCGGCGCGCTCGCGCGCTTCATAAGCGCCCAGGCCCAGGGCTTCCAGCGCCGTTCGCCCGGATTTCAGCGCCGCCTCGAAGGTTTCACGCTCCGGGGCCTCCACGCCAGCCTGACGCAGCTGGATATAGTGATCCACATCGCGGGCGCGGGAGATAATCTGCAGATGCGGGAAATGCTCTTTTGCCAGCTCAACCAGCTGCAGGCTGACCTGCGGATCGTCAATCGCATTGATCAGCACCTCGGCTTTTGCCGCCCCCGCTGACTCCAGCATATCGACGCGCGTGGCATCGCCATAAAACACTTTCATATCAAATTTACGCAGCGTATCAACGTGGTCAGGATCGTGATCGAGGATCACCATCTTCACCCCGCCGGAGAGCAATACACGACCGGCGATCTGCCCGTAGCGGCCGAAGCCGGCAATAATCACCCGCGGCTGCTCTTCATCAATCTCATCCGCTTCGCGTTCCTCGCCGCGGGATGATTTCTCCAGGCGGGTCAACAGTACCAGCAGGATCGGCGTTGCCGCCATTGACAGCGCCACCGCCAGCGTCAACGCTTTCGCCCAGTCGCTATCCAGTACGTCGGCCATCTGCGCCGCGCCGAATACCACAAAGGCAAACTCACTCCCCTGCCCCAGCAGAACCGCAAACCAGCGGCGCTGGGCGCGCGGCACCCCGAGCGGCTTCGCAATCAGCCACAGCATCGCGCCTTTAATGATCAGGAAACCAACCAGCAAAACCAGAATGCGCAGCGGATGGCTCATCAGGGTACCGAAATCAATCGACATCCCGACGCCAATGAAGAACAGCCCCAGCAGCAGCCCCTTAAACGGCTCAATGTCGCTTTCCAGCGCGTGGCGATATTCCGAGCTCGCCAGCAACACGCCGGCGAGGAAGGCCCCCATCGCCATCGACAGTCCGACCTCCTCCAGCAGCAGGCCAAAGCCGAAGACCAGGAACAGGGCTACGGCGCTGAACACTTCGCGCAGACCGGAACGGGCCACGAAGCGTAATACCGGACGGGTCACATAGCGCCCCAGCGCCACCACCAGGACCAGCGCGCCAGCCACCTTGAGCGCGGACAGGGCAAATGCCGCCAGCGTCGTAGAGCCACCGCTGGCGGCCAGCAGCGGGATCATCGCCACCAGCGGGATCGCCGCAATATCCTGAAACAGCAGGACGGCAAATGCGCTCCGCCCCATCTGTGAGACCGTCAGATTACGTTCGTTCATCGCCTGCATCGCGATCGCCGTCGACGACAGCGCCAGCGTCATGCCGATCAGCTCCGCCACCTGCCAGCGCATCCCCAGCAACATGCAAAACAGGCCAATCAGTACGCCGCACACCACCATCTGCAAGGCGCCGCCGCCAAACACCGACGCGCGTAGCTTCCACAGACGCTGCGGGTCGAGTTCCAGACCAATCACAAACAGCATCAGCACCACGCCGATTTCAGCAAAGTGCAAAATCGCCTCGGCGTCGGTCACCAGCCTCAGCCCCCACGGCCCGATAATACAGCCGGCAATCAGATAGCCGAGTACCGACCCCAACCCAAGGCGCACGGCGATCGGCACAATCAGCGCGGCGGATCCCAGATAAATCAGCGCCTGTATCAGCGTATGGCTATCCATGATGCGTCTCCTGCCATTCGATAAGGCGTTGTCGGTAGCGGCGTGCCTGCGCCTGAAGGGTTTCATCGTCGCAGATAAATGTGCAGTGCATGGCGAAAGGCGGCAGCCACTTCATTCCACAGTAGAGACCGGTCGCCTGGAGCGGTTGGGAAAGCACATCAAACCCGGGAAATGCACCGATATCAAAGTGGCTCTCGCCGCCGCCGGTGGTCACCGCCCACATCAGCGATTTACCGCGCAGGGCGATGCCGTTATGTCCGTAAGCCCAGCCGTGCGATAACACTTTATCCATCCACAGTTTCATTAGCGGCGGCACACTGTACCACTGCATCGGATGCTGCCAGATAATCAGCTCGGCGCGTGCCAGCGCCGCCTGTTCGGCGGCGACGTCGATATTAAAATCGGGGTAAAGTTGATAGAGGGAGCGTATTTCTACGCCATCCAGCGTCCTTGCCTGCTCAAGCATCCGCTTATTCGCATGCGAGTGATGCGGATAGGGATGGGCATAAATTATCAGAATCATTGATTAGCCTGCGTTAACTCTCGTTGTAATCAGCAAGAGTGTAGTCAGTTAATCGAAGTGCTTACAATCACAACCTGTTTTTATCTCAACACCCTTCAGGCATTTCGCGGCTGCTTGCTGACGGCGACAGCGGGCTCGCCGATCTCAAGATCGCAGCGTTTCGGCAGCAGGAAGGTCATGGTCCCGGCAATGAGGAGCGATCCTGCCAACGCGCAGACCGCCACGTTCTGGCCATACAGATAGATCATCACCCCAACCAGATAAGGGCCGCAGAAGCCGCCGAGATTGCCCAGGCCGTTAATCACCCCCCGTGCGCTACCGGCAACTTCCGCGGAAGCGATACGCCCCGGCATCGACCAGAACGGGCTGGTAGCCGATTTAAGGAAGAAACCGCAAATCACCAGCGCAATATAGGCCGCCACCACGTGCTCACGCAGTACCACCGAGGCCACCAGCGCCGCAGCGAAGCTGTAGAGCGAGAAGCGTACCCACAGACGACGTTTGCCGCTGCGATCGCTGAATAGCGAAATCACATAAATACCCGCCAGCGTGGCCACAAACGGCAGCACCGCCAGAAACCCGACGCTGGCCATACTGCCGCCGGTCAGCCCCTTCAGAATAGTCGGCAGCCACAGGGTATAACCGTAATCGCCGGTCTGATAAAAGAAGTTGAGGATCACCAGCTTCATCAACCCGCTATTGCGGAAAACATCTTTGACCGGCGCGTTGCTGACCGCATCTTCCGCCAGCTTTGCCGCCCGCTCTGCGGCCAGCGTGGTAACCAGATAGTGACGCTCTGCCTCCGGCAGCCAGCGCGCCTCTTCCGGACGGTCGCTGATCATAAACCACCACACCGCCAGCACTACCACGGACAGCAGGCCTTCGATAATAAACAGCCAGCGCCAGTCGAGCGCGGCAATAATCGCCCCGGAGACCGGCGCGGTCAGCATGCCGCCCAGCGGAGCAAACATCATGACGAAGGCATTGGCACGTCCCAGCTCTTTTTCCGGGAACCAGTTGCTGACCATCGTCAGCACCACCGGTAGCATCCCGCCCTCGGATACGCCGAGAATAAAGCGTAGAACCAGCAGTTGATATTCATGGGTCACAAAACCGGTGGCAATCGACACCACCGCCCAGGCCATCAGCGACCACGCAATAAAGCGTTTACCGCTGCCGTTTACCGCAATACGCCCGCCGGGTATTTGCAGAAATAAATAACCAATAAAAAATATTCCGCTGGCCACACCGGCCATTTGACTGGTAATACCTAAATCAGCTTCCATGCCACCGGGCAAAGCAAAACTAATATTCACCCGATCCATAAACGAAATAATACAGGCAATCAACACCGGCGTGATAATACGCAGCCAGCGGGTGCTGGGAATTTTATCATTCATATTTCGTACTCTCTATGCAGAGGTTATTGTTGTCATTAAATTAGAGCCGGGCACAGAAATAAGAGATGAGAATTAATTAATGGCGTTCGGCAATACGTTACCGGAGAAATAAGCCGTGACGTTTGCCAAAACCACTTCGCTCATTTTCTGTCGGGTTTCATGGGTGGCGCTGGCCACGTGCGGCTGCAACACCACATTATCGAGCGCGATCAATTCTGCCGGGACATGAGGCTCATCTTCAAAAACATCGAGGGCAGCACCGGCGATAACACCGTTTTGTAACGCCTGAATCAACGCCTTTTCATCCACCAGCGAACCGCGGGCGATATTAATCAGCCACGCATGTTTCGGCATGACGTTGAAGACCGAAAAATCGATCAGCCCGCGATTTGCCTCACCGCCGGAGGCGGCAAGCACCAGAAAATCACTCTCATGGGCCAGCGTATGCAGATCGGCGCACCACTGGTAATCCAGCCCCGGGACCGGTTTACGGTCGTGATAAAGCACCTGCATATCAAAACCGCGGGCGCGGCGGGCAATCGCCTGACCAATATTCCCCATCCCCAGCAGGCCGATACGTTTCCCGCTCACCTGAGTAGCCAGCGGCATGCCTCCCTTCTCCCAGCGGCCTTCACGTACAAAACGATCGCCCTGACACAGATTGCGGGAACCGGCCAGCAGCAGTCCCATCGCCAGGTCCGCCACGTCGTTGGTCAGCACGCCGGAAGTGATGGAGACCTGAATCTGCCGGGAGCGAACGTACTCTAAATCCACCGCATCGGTGCCAACGCCGAAAATGGCAATCAGACCCACGTGCGGCAGCAGTTCAAGGACGCTGTTCTGTACCCCGATATCCCCTCGGGTGACAACGGCTGCAATATTCTCTCCCTGCTCACGCAGGAAGGCGATGGGATCCTCCTGCTCGTACAGACGCAGCAGCGGGAAGTCGGCCGCCAGCTGTTCCTGCAAAGCATCAATAACGGGGGCCACTAAGAGGATGGCGCGGGTAATAGTACTCTTCATCAGATCACCTGTTTGACGGTTCATTACGACGGTAGCCACTATCAAACGGTTTTTTAGCCGAACGTTTTGCGATCTGCATCACGCTGAATCGTGTTAAAAATTACTGTTACCGCGTCCGTGATCGCTAAGACAAAAACCCGGTTTTAAGCGGGGACAAGCGACGAGGCGTTAACGTTCTGCTAACACGACTGCGCCGCCGTTCAGGCAGGATTAAATGGTTTCGCCCATCGACAGGCGGTAGTGCAGATCGACTTTCTCTATGGTTGGCAGTCCTTTGATTTTCTTAATTAAAATCTCAGTGGCTACCTTACCCATTTCATAGCGCGGGGTCAGGACGCTTGCCAGCCGCGGGGTGACGATCTGGCCAATCTCCAGGCCATGAAAACCGGCGATCGCCAGCTCCTGCGGCACTGCGATACCCGATGCAAGGCACTCCTGTAACACGCCTACCGCCAGGTCATCATTAGTACAGAGGATCCCGTCCATCGCGGCGTACATCTGCCGCGCCAGATTCATCATGCCGGTGCCAATCGACACCGACGACACCTTATTGGGGGCAATGCGCCCCGTCGGCAGTCCGGCATTCTCCATCGCCTGACAGTAGCCGGCGTAGCGCTGTTCATCGCGGACATCGGACATTGACCCAAAATAGATAATGCGCCGCTTGCCGCTCGCCAGCAGCATCGTGGTCATGTCAAAACCGGCTTTGAAGTTGTCAAAACCGACATTGATTCGCCCCGGGTTCTCCGCCAGCCCCATCACCTCCGCGATCGGAATCTTTGCCGCATTGAGGTATTTGTCCGCCCGCAGCGTATGGAGCGACTCAGTCAGCAGCAAGCCTTTGACATGAAAGGCCAGTACGGCGGCAATCTGCTCCTCTTCACGCTGACGGTCGTAATCGTAATTGACCACCAGCGTCTGGTAGCCGTGGGCCGCGGTCACTGACTCGATGCCGGCCAGCAGGTCGGCGAAGATTTGATTATGAAAAGAGGGAATCAGCACGCCGATGCGTGGGACGGCGACGCTGGTCATCGCCGGATTATCGGGATCGGGCTCGTAACCAATTTCTGCAATCACGCTGGCGATACGCTCCGCCGTCTCCGGTTTCACTTTATCCGGCGTACGTAAATAGCGGCTGACGGTCATTTTGGTTACGCCAGCCAGCGCTGCAATATCATTGAGCGTAATGCGTTGTGCTTTCATCTATCGACCCGTCAAATACATCCACTGCATCAGGCCATTATGCCTGCCGCTGAAGAAAAAGAGAATCGAACCCTTCCAGCGTTAACCCCTTGAGCAGCGGTAATTTCCACGCGGCTTCACGTTTAACGTAACCCCTTTTCGTAACACTGTTTTGAGTGATCTCTGTCACAGATTTAAGCGGCAAAAATCCGTGATATAGAGCACAGGTTCTTCCGCTTCACCTTTTTGTGGATCAGGAATAAAAGCGCACACCGTCATTTATATTCAGCCGTTAATCAGGATATCAAGATGAAAGATCTTTTCAGCTTACAAGGCAAACGTATTTTAATTACTGGCGCAGGACAAGGCATTGGTTTTGTCATGGCGCAGGGCCTTGCACAATATGGCGCCGAAATCATTATCAACGATATTTCAGCGTCCCGGGCAGATGATGCGGTGATGAAATTACGTGATGAAGGCGCGATTGCTCATTCGGCCGTATTTAATGTGACCGATGCCGATGCTGTCGAAAATGCGATTGCTAAAATCGAAGAAGAAATCGGCGCGATTGATGTGTTATTCAATAATGCGGGTATTCAGCGTCGCCATCCGTTTACCGAGTTTCCGGTACAGGAATGGAACGATGTTATTTCCGTGAACCAAACCGCGGTATTTCTGGTCTCGCAGGCCGTGGCTAAACGTATGGTGAGCCGCCAGCGCGGAAAAATCGTCAATATCTGTTCCATGCAGAGCGAGCTGGGACGCGACACCATTACGCCTTATGCCGCCGCCAAAGGGGCGGTCAAAATGCTGACCCGCGGCATGTGCGTCGAGCTGGCGCGCTATAACATTCAGGTCAACGGTATCGCACCGGGCTACTTTAAAACCGCCATGACCCAGGCGTTGGTGGACGATCGCGCCTTTACCGACTGGTTGTGCAAACGCACGCCAGCCAACCGCTGGGGCGATCCGCAAGAGCTGGTCGGTGCGGCGGTGTTCCTCTCCTCCAGAGCATCCGATTTCGTCAATGGTCATCTGTTGTTTGTCGACGGCGGCATGCTGGTTGCCGTCTGATTAAGGAGCGCATTATGGCAGGGCAATGCATTATTTTGATGGGCGTTTCAGGCACCGGCAAAACCACCGTTGGTCAGGCGCTGGCCCAGGCGCTTGGCGCAAAGTTTATTGACGGCGACGACCTTCATCCACGGCAGAACATCATCAAAATGGCCGCCAGCCAGCCGCTTGATGATGACGATCGCCAGCCCTGGCTGGAGCGCATCGCCGACGTGATTTTCAGCCTCGAGCAAAAGAATGAATCCGGCGTACTGGTCTGCTCGGCGTTGAAAAAACGCTATCGCGATCGCCTGCGTGAAGGCAGCGGTAATCTGCGTTTTCTGTGGCTGACCGGGGAGTATGAGTGCATTCTTCAGCGCATGCAGCGACGTCAGGGCCACTTTATGCCGGAAGCGCTGCTGCGCAGCCAGTTTGCCGCCCTGGAAACACCGGATGCCAGCGAGGGTGATATCGTCGCCGTTGATATCGCCCCCGACGTCGCCACCATCGTGGCGCAATCGCTCACATTACTTACCCCTCAACCAGCACAGGGAGTTCCGGCATGATTATCGATACCTTAAGCGCCGCCGCCAAAAATGCGTTCTATCCGGCGGTCATTAAAAAAGCGCTCCAGGCCGTTGCGCAGCAGGATCCCCACACCCTGCCTCCGGGCAAATATACCGTCGATGGCGATAACCTGTTCTTTACCGTCGTTGAGGGTCAGACGCGTCCGCTGTCGGAGCAACGCCCGGAATTTCATCGTCAGTATATTGATATTCATATTGTACTGGCGGGCGTTGAGATAATCGGCGCCGGCAACAAAGGTCTGCCGATCGCGCCGGACGGGCCGTTCAAAGAGGCCCATGATATTGGCTTTTGTGAGGCAATCAGCAGCGAAACGCTGATTCATCTGCACCCGGAAGAGCTGGCCATTTTATTCCCGGGCGAACTACACCGCCCGATGGGCGCGATGGATGCCGGCGCGCCGCTGCGCAAAATTATCGTTAAGATAGATAACGCTCTGCTGTAGCGGTCCCGCCGTAATCAGCCCCACGAGATCCTTCGCGGGGCCCCGGATAACCCTTAGTTATCCAGTTCGTCCATCGACTTCACCTGATCGCGATTGATCTGTTCAGTCCGGCCGGTTTCCGCATTTTTGTACGACACCATACCAGTATCATCATCCACCTGCGGCTTGCCATCAGTCACGATCGTTTTACCGTCGGTCGTTTTCAGCGACTGGTTCGATGAACAGCCCGCCACAAACAACATTGCCGTCGCCGCCAGCGCGGATGCCATCAGAATTTTGTTCCGCATTGTATCCTCCTGTCTTTCCGTCAATTGATATCGTTATGATGCTAACTATAGTTAGCCTCACCGGACGGACCGTGAAAAGCAGAACTCTCCGAAGATGGCGCGGATAAAAAAAGGGCCGACGATTTCTCGTCAACCCTTGTTGTTCCGCGACCCGATATTATCGAGGCAGCTTACTTTTTAATTTGCGCGTGCATTTCCTGAACCGAGGTCACTTTCTCGATGGCGTTGGCGTTGAGCGCCATCGCCGTCGCGAAACCGCCGTTCAGGGTGGTGTCGTAATGCACTTTGTACTGCAGGGCGCTGCGGCGAATCAGCTTGGAGTCTTCAATCGCCTGACGACCTTCGGTGGTGTTGATGATGTAGGTGTATTCGCCATTCTTAATACGGTCCTGAATGTGCGGACGACCTTCATGCACCTTATTCACCAGACGTGGGTTGATCCCCGCCTCACCCAGCACAATCGCGGTACCGTGAGTCGCATCCAGTTCGAAACCAAACTTCAGCAGTTTCGCCGCCAGGTCTACAACACGCTCTTTGTCGCCTTCGCGAACGGAGAGCAGCGCGCGGCCCTGTTTTTTCATCGTTGAGCTGCTGCCCAGCTGCGCTTTAGCGAACGCTTCGGCGAAAGTACGGCCCACGCCCATCACTTCCCCGGTAGAGCGCATTTCTGGCCCTAACAGCGGGTCAACGCCCGGGAATTTGTTGAACGGCAGCACCACTTCTTTCACCGAGTAGTACGGCGGGATAATTTCTTTGGTGACGCCCTGCTGGGCCAGGGTCTGGCCAGCCATCACTCGCGCCGCCACTTTGGCCAGCGGGATACCGGTGGCTTTAGAGACGAACGGTACGGTACGCGCCGCACGCGGGTTCACTTCAATCAGGTACACTTCATTGTTTTTCACCGCGAACTGGACGTTCATCAGGCCACGGACCTGCAGTTCAAAGGCCAGCTTCTGTACCTGCTCACGCATCACATCCTGAATTTCCTTGCTCAGGGTGTAGGCCGGCAGAGAACATGCGGAGTCGCCCGAGTGCACGCCCGCCTGTTCGATGTGCTCCATGATGCCGCCAATCAGCACCATTTCGCCGTCGCAGATAGCGTCAACGTCGACTTCGACCGCATCGTCAAGGAAGCGGTCCAGCAGAACCGGCGCGTCGTTCGAGACGCTGACCGCGGTCTGGAAGTAGCGCTTCAGGTCGGCTTCGTCGTAGACGATTTCCATCGCCCGACCGCCCAGGACGTAGGACGGACGCACCACCAGCGGGTAGCCAATCTCTTTCGCCTTCTCAACGGCCATCTCAATGGTGGTCACGGTGGCGTTCGCCGGCTGTTTCAGCTTCAGACGGTCAACCGCCTGCTGGAAACGTTCACGGTCTTCGGCACGGTCAATCGCATCCGGGCTGGTTCCGATAACCGGTACGCCGGCCGCTTCCAGCGCACGCGCCAGTTTCAGCGGCGTCTGGCCGCCGTACTGGACGATAACGCCCTTCGGCTTCTCGATACGCACGATTTCCAGCACGTCTTCCAGCGTCACCGGCTCAAAGTACAGACGGTCGGAGGTGTCGTAGTCGGTAGACACGGTTTCCGGGTTACAGTTAACCATAATGGTCTCGTAACCATCTTCACGCAGCGCCAGTGAAGCATGTACGCAGCAGTAGTCAAATTCGATACCCTGACCGATACGGTTCGGGCCGCCGCCAAGGACCATGATTTTATCGCGGTCAACGGACGGGTTCGCTTCACATTCGTCTTCATAGGTGGAGTACATGTAGGCGGTATCGGTGGCGAATTCCGCCGCGCAGGTATCCACGCGCTTGTAGACCGGGTGCAGGTCGTACTGGTCACGCAGCTTACGGATTTCACCTTCACGAACGCCGGCCAGTTTTGCCAGACGAGCATCGGCAAAGCCTTTACGCTTCAGCTGACGCAGGAAGTCAGGCGTCAGACCGGTGATGCCAAGGTCAGCCACTTTCTCTTCCAGACGTACCAGCTCTTCAATTTGTACCAGGAACCAGCGGTCGATGTTGGTCAGGTTGAAGACGCCGTCCACAGACAGCCCCGCGCGGAATGCATCGGCGATGTACCAGATACGCTCGGCGCCAGCATCTTTCAGCTCACGGCGAATTTTGGTCAGCGCTTCCGGGTCGTCGAGGCTGACTTTCGGGTCGAAACCGGTGGCCCCTACTTCCAGGCCGCGCAGCGCTTTCTGCAGGGATTCCTGCTGGGTGCGGCCAATCGCCATCACTTCACCCACGGATTTCATCTGGGTGGTCAGGCGGTCATTAGCGCCAACGAATTTTTCAAAATTGAAGCGGGGAATCTTGGTCACGACATAGTCGATGGACGGTTCGAACGAGGCCGGCGTGCGGCCGCCGGTGATGTCGTTCATCAGCTCATCCAGGGTGTAGCCGACCGCCAGTTTGGCCGCCACTTTGGCAATCGGGAAACCGGTCGCTTTGGATGCCAGCGCGGAGGAGCGTGATACGCGCGGGTTCATTTCGATAACAATCAGGCGGCCGTCTTTCGGGTTAACGGAGAACTGCACGTTAGAGCCCCCGGTTTCGACGCCAATTTCGCGCAGCACCGCCATCGATGCATTACGCATCACCTGGTATTCTTTATCGGTCAGGGTTTGCGCCGGGGCGACGGTGATGGAGTCACCGGTATGGATGCCCATGGCGTCGAAGTTTTCGATGGAGCAGACGATGATGCAGTTGTCGTTCTTATCGCGCACCACTTCCATCTCGTACTCTTTCCAGCCGATCAGCGATTCATCAATCAGCAGTTCGTTGGTCGGAGAGAGATCCAGCCCGCGGGCACAAATTTCTTCGAACTCTTCACGGTTGTAAGCGATACCGCCGCCGGTGCCGCCCATAGTGAAGGAGGGACGGATGATACACGGGTAGCCCACGTCAGCGGCCACCGCCAGCGCTTCTTCCATGGTGTGCGCAATACCGGAACGCGCGGTATCCAGACCGATTTTCTTCATTGCCACATCGAAGCGACGGCGGTCTTCCGCTTTATCAATCGCGTCGGCGGTGGCGCCGATCATGGTGACGCCGAATTCGGCCAGCACGCCCTGACGTTCCAGCTCCAGCGCGCAGTTCAGCGCCGTCTGGCCGCCCATAGTCGGCAGTACCGCATCCGGACGCTCTTTTTCGATAATTTTGCGCACCACTTCCCAGTGGATCGGCTCAATATAGGTCGCATCGGCCATTTCCGGGTCGGTCATGATGGTGGCCGGGTTGGAGTTCACCAGAATGACACGGTAACCTTCTTCACGCAGGGCCTTACAGGCCTGGGCGCCAGAGTAGTCAAATTCGCAAGCCTGGCCGATAACGATCGGGCCAGCGCCAAGAATCAGGATGCTTTTTATGTCTGTACGTTTTGGCATGGCTCTTTTCTCCTGATTATTTCGCGGACTGGCGGTACTGCTCAATTAATGCAATAAAATGGTCGAACAACGGCGCGGCATCGTGCGGGCCTGGGCTCGCTTCCGGGTGGCCCTGGAAGCTAAACGCCGGTTTGTCAGTGCGGTGGATGCCCTGCAGCGTTCCGTCGAACAGCGACTTGTGGGTCACGCGCAGGTTAGACGGCATGGAGGCTTCGTCTACCGCAAAACCGTGGTTCTGGGCGGTAATCATCACCACATTATTATCGATATCTTTAACCGGGTGGTTGCCGCCGTGGTGGCCGAACTTCATCTTAACGGTCTTCGCACCGCTCGCCAGCGCCAGCAGCTGATGGCCGAGGCAGATGCCGAATACCGGAATATCGGTCTCGAGGAATTTCTCAATCGCGGCAATGGCGTAATCGCACGGCGCCGGGTCGCCAGGGCCGTTGGACAGGAAGATACCGTCCGGATTCATCTTCAGCACCTCTTCGGCAGAGGTTTTCGCCGGCACAACCGTCAGGCGGCAGCCGCGGTCAACCAGCATGCGCAGGATGTTGCGTTTGGCGCCAAAATCGTAGGCTACAACGTGGAACGGCAGCTCGCTTTCCGCTTTCGCTTCCGGCAGGTCGCCCGCCAGCGTCCAGCTTCCTTGCGTCCAGCTGTAGGTTTCTGAAGTGGTGACTTCTTTCGCCAGGTCCATGCCGTTCAGGCCCGGGAACGCTTTGGCTTTTTCCAGCGCCAGCTGCGCATCCAGGTTATCACCCACGATGATGCAGCCGTTCTGTGCGCCTTTTTCACGCAGCAAACGCGTCAGCTTACGGGTATCGATATCGGCAATCGCCACGATGTTATGGCGCTTGAGGTAAGAAGAGAGGTCTTCGGTATTGCGGAAGTTGCTGGCAATCAGCGGCAGGTCGCGAATGACCAGACCCTGCGCATGTACCTGAGAAGATTCTTCATCGGCGGCGTTGGTGCCGACATTACCAATATGGGGATAAGTAAGAGTGACAATTTGGCGGGAATAGGAAGGATCAGTGAGGATTTCTTGATAACCGGTCATTGAAGTATTGAAAACGACTTCCCCAACCGCCGTGCCCGTTGCCCCGATGGCCCGACCGTGAAACTGGGTTCCGTCTTCCAGAACCAATAGCGCTGACTTAATCAAAACACCCTCCAGAGAATATTCACTCACTTTATTTGCATATTAATGCATGTGTATGACATGAATCAATGCAAATTTGCTTACCTATGGATTTCTGGCAAACGGCGGCATTCTGGAGAGATGTCGGGTAAAAGTCAACTTAAAGCCGATATTTTTTATCTCTTTTCACGTCACTGACCTCTCAGCACTGCGTTAGCAGGCAAAAAGATCAACAAACTATGCAGAGAAAACGCTTGCGGACCTGGAAGATTGCAAAACAGAGCGTGCAAGAGCAAAAAAGTAGACCAGATGGTCAAAATTTACAATAACACAACAAAAAACGAATGGATAAGTTAATATTATAGCCACTTCATCATCTTTTATTGATGAATAAGCAAAAAATAAAAAGGGCAATAAAATATTGCCCTTTGCAATCAATTACATATTGAATGCAATAACCACATCACGATGGGTAATAAACCTTATAAGGCATTGAGATCAAGCACGTCACGCATATCGAAAAGGCCTGATTTCTTATCTTTTAACCACAATGCGGAACGAACGGCACCATTGGCAAAAGTCATCCGGCTGGATGCCTTGTGGCTGATTTCAATACGCTCACCAATATCGGCAAACATAGCGGTATGCTCGCCAACGATATCCCCGGCGCGCACGGTGGCAAAGCCGATGGTCCCAGGGACGCGTTCGCCGGTATGCCCTTCACGGCTGTAGACCGCGCAATCCTTCAGATCTTTGTTCAGCGCGCCGGCAATCGCCTCGCCCATCGCCAGTGCGGTGCCCGACGGTGCGTCCACTTTGTGGCGGTGGTGCGCTTCAATAATTTCGATATCGGTGTAGTCGCCCATTACCTTCGCCGCTTTCTCCAGCAGCTTTAACAGCACGTTGACGCCGACGCTGAAGTTGGCCGCGAAAACGATGGCAATATCCTGCGCCGCATCGCGAATGGCCTGTTTCCCGGCCTCATCAAAACCGGTGGTACCAATCACCATCCCTTTGCCGTGTTCGCGGCAGAAAGCAAGGTGGTTTAACGTACCTTCCGGACGGGTGAAATCGATTAGCACATCAAAATCATCTTTGACCGCCGCAAGACTGCTTTGCACCGCGACACCCGCTTTACCGGCCCCGGCCAGTTCACCGGCATCGCTCCCAAGGAGGGAAGAACCTTCGCGCTCCAACGCAGCGCCCAGCGCCACGCCGTCCATCTGCTGTACTGCCTGAATTAACTGGCGTCCCATCCGGCCGCCCGCGCCTGCGATGGCCACGCGGATTTGTGCATCATGCATAGCTATTCTCTTTTGTTAACTTAACGTAAATTGTTTCCAGATTAACCAGCCCGTCGATGAGCCGCTACTGTAAAACACCGATAATTAGAAATTTATGACAAACGGCGTTCGATATCAGTAAAAACTATACGCCGGCATCGTTTCTCACTCGTCCGGAGCGTTAATCCTGTGCCGAAAACCGCAGGATTCGCGAACCACCAGCGCCGGCGGCAAAATAATGCGCTTCGGCGGTTCATCATTGCCCTGAATACGGCTATACAGCAGCTCGCCGGCTTTGCGGCCAATCTCCTTCGCTGCCACCGAAACGGTCGTCAACGCCGGCTGAACCAGCGCGGCTTCGGTAATATCGTCAAATCCCACCAGCGCAAAATCACGGCCCGGCTCACGTCCGGTTTTACGCAGCGCCTGCATCACGCCCAGCGCAACAATATCCTGGTAACAAACTGCGGCCGTGATTTGCGGATAGCGGGTCAGCAGCGCTTCGGCCACTTTCGCGCCGTCGATCTGGCTGGCCTGAGCCGTGACGATCCACTCCGGACGCGGCGAGATCCCGCTCTCCAGGAGCGTGCTGGTGAACCCGCCAATACGCTGTGCCCGGGTACCGGAACTCAGGCTACCGCCGATAAAGGCAATCTGTCGGTGCCCCATTTTCAGCAAGTGTGCCGTGGCCATCTGCGTGCCGAGAAAGTTATCGGTCCCGACAAAATCAAAATCCGGATCGCTGAGCGGGCGCACCACCATAATGGCGGGAATATTGCGTCTTTTCAGCGCCTCAAAAAATGAGGCCGGAGTTTCCCGCGCCGCGCACAGCACCATGCCGCAGGCGCTATTGCGCATCAGCGAGTCGACAAACTTTTGCTGCCGCTCGCCTGACTCTTCGCTGTTGGCCAGAAATAACAGCAAATCATGCCGCTCCATTTCATGGCTTAAGCCTGCCGTCATCTCACCGTAAAACGGGTTGGTGATGTCATGCAGCAGCAGCCCAACCTGGTTGCTGCTGCGATTACGCAGATTGGCGGCGGTCTGATTGTAGACATAGCCAGTTTCATCCAGCGCCTTCAGCACACGTTCGCGCGTAGCCTGCGAAATCCGCCCGCGGTTACGCAACACCATCGAAACGGTGGCCGTGGATACCCCTGCCCGTTCAGCCACCTGTGCCAGCGTCACTGTTGTCATGATCTCTCCCGTTCGTTTAGCGAAGGTTAATCGAATAACCTAAAAATTGCATTTTTCCTTGTGACAGGACTCACAATAACGCTCACCTTGCCGCTTTACTTGCTCATTATGGCGGGTTAATCGCGTTAACCATACTGTCAAAACAAGGTTAATCGATTAATCTTCATTTAGCCAATACGGAGACAGATAATGCAAACGACCTATGATAAATTCCCTGAAGTTACGGTTCAGGGTTATGACGACCAGGCCTGGCAGGGCTGGGAATCCATCGAAGCGACGCTTAACCTCAGGGCTTCAGCCTCCTCCAGAACCGTACTGGTTGTGGACTGCTATCCCGGCGTCCGGCTTGACGAACTGGAGCAGCGTCTGCTGCCGTCACTGAACGCGACGCGGGTGCTGAACGTCGAATCCGCCCGCCGCGATCAGCAGGCGCTCCACGATTTGCTGGCGCGTAACCTGACCGATGACCGTGTTTTCGGGGTCCTCTCCTGTCATCACCTGGAGGAGTTTTTTAACGCCGACAAGTTACATCAGTTGCGTCAGCAGGTCGATGCCGTGACCGAAGGCCTCATCGTTATTTATGGTCCCGGCGCCGCGCTCGTTCATCCGGGCGATGTGCTGGTCTATGCCGATATGCCGCGCTGGGAAATTCAGCAGCGCATGCGCCATGACGGCCTCGGAAACTGGGGGGCGGACAACCAGGACGAGGACATCCTCCGTCGCTATAAGCGCGCCTTTTTTATCGAATGGCGCGTCTTCGATCGCCACAAAACGCCGCTGCTCAAACGCGCCGACTATCTGCTTGATACCACGCAAAAAGAGGCGCCGACGCTGGTCAGCGGCGAAGCGCTACGCGCCGGCCTCCGGCAAACCACCACCCGTCCGTTCCGCGTGGCCCCGTTCTTCGATCCCGGCGTCTGGGGCGGTCAGTGGATGAAACAGCAATTCGATCTCGATCCCTCCGCGCCCAATTACGCATGGTGTTTTGATTGCGTGCCCGAGGAAAACAGCCTGTTACTGCGCTTTGGTCAGGTGCGGATCGAGATCCCCTCACAAAACCTGGTTTTACTTCACCCTCGCGCGCTGCTGGGTGAGAAGGTTCACGCCCGGTTTGGCGCTGAATTTCCCATCCGCTTTGATTTTCTCGACACTATCGGCGGCCAGAACCTGAGCTTCCAGGTTCATCCCGTCACCGAGTACATCCAGCAACAGTTTGGGATGCACTATACCCAGGATGAAAGCTATTACATTCTCGAAGCGCAACCGCACGCGGTGGTCTATCTCGGAACCAAAACCGGAATCGAGCCGCAGGCGATGCTGGACGATCTCAAGGCCGCCGCGCGCGGGGAGAAAACCTTCGACGATGCCCGCTTTGTTAACCAGATCCCGGCACGCAAGCACGATCACTTCCTGATCCCTGCCGGCACGGTTCACTGTTCGGGCAGCGGCACGATGGTCCTCGAAATCAGCGCCACGCCGTACATTTTTACTTTCAAGCTGTGGGACTGGGGGCGTTTAGGTTTAGATGGTCTGCCGCGCCCCGTCCATCTGGAGCACGGGGAGCAGGTTATCGACTGGCAGCGTGACACCCGCTGGGTTGCCGACAACCTGGTAAACCAGGTCGAACCCGTGGCCGAAGGCGAAGGCTGGCGTGAAGAACGAACCGGGATGCACGAGCGTGAATTTATCGAAACCCGCCGCCACTGGTTCACCGCGCCGGTCACTCATCATACTCAGGGTGGAGTGAACGTTCTCAACCTGGTCGAAGGTGATGAGGCCATCGTCGACAGCCCGAGCGGCGCCTTCGCGCCTTTCGTCGTCCACTATGCCGAGACCTTTATTATTCCCGCCGCAGTGGGCGAGTATCGCATTTCACCGTCGGGCAAAGGCTCAGGACAGCCGCTCGCCACCATTAAAGCCTGGGTAAGAGGATAAGCGCATGATCAACGTTATTGTTGCCACCCACGGCCCGCTGGCGAACGCCCTGCTTGCAAGCGGCCGCATGGTTTACGGCGAATTACCTCATGTCTTCGCCGTGACGCTCGGCGAGCAGGCCGGCATTGAAGGCTTCAGAGAGGATTTCGCCCGCACGCTGGCCAGCGCCGGACAAAACGCCGATGGCGTGCTGGTGCTGTGCGATATGCAAAGCGGTACGCCGTGGAACATCGCCTGCCAGCACGCGTTTTCCTCTCAGACGATCCCCCCGGTCGCCGTCGTTGCGGGGGTCAATTTTCCGATGCTGCTGCAAAGCGACGAGGTTCACCATTTAACGGATGTGCACGATGCTGCCGCACAGCTGCTGGCGTTAACCGTACCGACACTGGTCATGGCTGCCCCGACGATATCCGTTCAGTCCGATGATTTTTAAAGGAAACCGCTATGAGTATCTCTTTTGTACGTATCGACGACCGCGTTATTCATGGGCAGCTCGTGACACGCTGGGCCAAAGAGCTGCCCTGCGACGGCATCGTCGCCATTGACGATGCCGTCGCGGCCGATCCGCTGCTCTCATCCGTGATGAAAGGCGCGGTTCAGGACACCAAAGTCTGGCTGTTCGACACCGCGACAGCTATCGAAAAATTGCCCAAAGTGATCGCCAGCGATAAGCGTTACTTCGTGATCGGCAAATCCCCCGTCACGCTCCAGCGCATCGAAGCAGCCGGTATCAGCCTGAAAAATGCCAACGGCAAAATTAACGTTGGCCCAATGAGCGCCCGCGCCGATACCCGAACCATTGGCCCGAACCAATCGGTCAACGCGGAGGAGATAGCCGCCTTTGACTGGCTGGTGCAGCACGGACATCTTGTTGAATTCCGCCTGGTCCCGGATGCCGGCTGTTACAGCTGGCAGGACGCCCGGCAGAAGCTGAAATAAGGAGCGGATGATGATTATCGAAGCGACATTGATAGGCTTTCTTTGCTATCTGGGCGCCCTCAGTAGCCCCTGGCTTTTGGGGCTGACCGGCGGCTGGTATCTGATCACCCGGCCGCTGGTTTCCGGCATGCTGGTCGGGCTTATTCTCGGCGATGTCAAAACCGGCATTATGATCGGCGTGGCGGTCCAGGCCGTCTATATCGCCATGGTGACACCGGGCGGGTCGATGCCGGCCGACCTTAACTTTGTCGCTTACCCGGCCATCGCCCTCGGGATCCTGTCAGGGAAAGGACCGGAAGTAGCGGTGGCGCTGGCGGCCACCATCGGTATCGCCGGAACCATTCTGTTTAACGCCATGATGGTACTGAACTCTTTCTGGAACCATCGGGCCGATGTTGCGCTGGATCGTGGCGACGAACGCGGAATTTATCTCAACAGCGCCATCTGGCCCCAGGCGACGAACTTCGTTTTACGCTTCGTACCGACTTTTATCGCCGTCTATTTCGGTGCGCAGTACATCAGTAGTTTTATGGACAGTTTGCCCAAAATCATTCTGTCGACGATGAACGTGCTGGGCGGCATTCTGCCTGCGGTGGGGATCGCTATCCTGCTCAAACAGATCATCAAAAACTACACCATGCTGATCTATTTTCTCGTCGGTTTCGTCTGCATCGTCTTTTTAAAGCTCAATATGGTCGCGCTGGTGATCGTGGGCTCGCTGCTGGCGTTAATCCATTACAACTACAAACCGGAGCCGCAGCAGAGCACTGGCGCAAAACCGGTCGTCGATGATGAGGATGAATTCTGATGGAAGAACGTACCCTGACCCGCAAAGACCTGCGCCGCTGCTGGCGCGCGTGGATGATGCACAACCTCTCTTCAATGAGCTTTGAACGCCTGGAATCCTTCGGCTTTTGCCTGAGCATGCTGCCGGTGGCGAAAAAACTCTATCCCGATGCCGCCCAGCGCACCGAAATGCTGCGCCGTCACGCATCGTTCTATAACACCGAGCCGCAGATCGGCGCGATCGTCAACGGTATGGCGTTGGGGCTGGAGGAGAAAAAAGCCAACGGCGAACCGATCGATGGTGAAACGATCAACACCCTGAAAGTCGGCCTGATGGGGCCGATCGCCGGGATCGGTGATTCAATGATCCCCGGCATGCTTATCCCGATTTTGCTGAGTATCGGTATGGCGCTGGCGGCCGGCGGCAGCATTCTCGGGCCGCTGTTCTATACCGTCGCCTGGCTGGGCATCATTATTCCCGGCTCCTGGTTTCTGTTTCTCAAAGGCTACAAAATGGGTTCCGGATCGGTAGAGATGCTGGTCAGCAGTAAGTCTACCCGCCTGCGTGAAGCCTTGTCGTTGCTGGGCGTTTTCGTCATGGGTGGCGTTGCGGCAAGCTACGTTAAACTCGGAACCGGGCTGGAATTCGTCACCAAAGACGGGGTCAATATTCACGTTCAGCAGATGCTGGATGGCATCTTCCCGCAGCTGCTGCCGCTTGTGGTGGTGCTGGGGACGTGGTATTTGATGGCCAAACGCGGGGTTTCACCGGTAAAAGCGATGGTGCTGCTGCTGGTACTGGCCGCACTCGGCGTGGTGAGCGGTCTGTTTGCCGGCTGATATCGGATGGTGTTGTGAAAATGTCCCGGTCGCGTCGCGCGGGCCGGGACAAACGCAGCGGATAGCGTGAATATCCGCCCAACGTCAAAAAACCGGGGCGATGCCCTAATGCGGGTCACTTAAAGGTGACCCGCATTTTTTGGGTTTATCGCAGGCCAGCGCGATGCCGGTAAACGGTGGTTTGTGCGAACGACGGGACAGAAACTCCTGCAGATATGTTGAAAACCTGACAGCGCCCATAAAAAATCGGCAATCTCTTTGAGATGGCTGATTCTTACACCCCTGCCGGATCGGTCAGCCGCCCCTTAAACGATCGGCATTAGGGCATGCCCCGGTTTTGCTATGGATGGAAATTCCGCCATAATTCCGCTGTCTTATCCGGGCGGGAGATAAACTGGAAGCGGGCAGGATCGTCAATAAACTGCTGATAAACTGGCGCGGAGGTAATGCCAAACTCCGTATACTGCCGGGGGGTAATAGCCTGTAAGCGCCCGGGAATATAGTGCGAATTATGCAACCAGATAATCTGTTCATCCTGCAGCAGCGGATACCAGGCCAGCCCTTTTCGGGCGCGCACGGCATCATATTCAAAGCCGTACTCGCGATCGCACCATGCGCCAAAAGTTAAGGGTTCATCCGGGCTCGCCGAAATGGTGGCATGGCCCCAGCCGGGCGGCACCAGTACCTTTTCTCCCGGCCCGGCGATGACCGCAAAGCAGCGACCGGGGTCGTCCTCCACATACTCTTGCATGTAGATAATGGCTTTCCCCTGCCAGATTTCATACAGCTCCGGCGGCGACCAGCCGCTGTGCTGGCTGATGCGATGGACATGTCCCTGACTGCGAACCGGTTCATCCCCCAGTCGCCCGGCGGCATAGGTCACCACGCCAAACAGCAGCATCCGTTTTTTCAGCTCTTCACGATCCTGCATCCGCGCCACATCCATGGCGATGGCATACACCTCCTCCGGCCCTTCGCAGTGGGGATCGCGCAGCGAAGCGCGAATCTGATCGAGACGACGGATTTCCGGCATCGGCCCGGTGACATCATTGCCGTAGCTAAAACCCAGCGGTCGATGATGAATCGCCATATCCAGCCCGTAACAACAGTCAGATTTCGTCATTCTGCACCGCCTTTACCTGGAGAGTCCGATGCTCTTCAAAGACCCGCAGCGCAAAGCCGTTTGCCAGCGCTGCGTAATCGTGCCCCGCGACGCCGGGCCAGACCGCCAGCGCGGAAAGCGTATCGCCCCCGGTATTAATCAGCCTGTGCGCGGTGAACCCTGGAATAATATGTACTGACCCGGCAAAAACCTGCTCAAAGCGCGCTTGCCCTTGCTCATCTTGCAGGAGCAGTAGACCACTTCCCCGCAGACCAAAGTAGACTTCGCCTTGTTCACGACGGGCATGAAAATGCCCGCGGGTCATAAAATACTCGTTGCCCACTTTTCCGGGATAAAGATGGGTGACGCCGGTATACAGCGCCCCTTCCGCTGAAGAGGTATCAAGCATTTCCACATCATAAACGACCAGCTCGCCCACCATTCCCTGACGCGCGCGCTCATCGGCGAACACCTGCGCAAGATCCGCAATGCGCGTTGATTTACGTAACAACGGGCCATCGGCAAGTGCGCCGCTGGCCCAGACCACCTGCGGTGGCTGAATAAAGGAAGGATTCATATTTGTCTCCGGCCCGAGGAGAACAACAGAATAAGATTAGCAGATTAATCGATTAACCTCAGATGAGTCGGGCGACTTTGCAACTGATATCACACAAAAATCCGCCAGCGTCGCCGCTCACTCCAGCGTATAACTCACGATCAGCTGACCTTTTTTGATTTTTACCTGGCTAATCGTCACCATCCCCAGTTCAGACAGGCTGGCAACATGCGTTCCGCCGCAGGGATAGGCCGGTAATGACCCAAATCCGACCTGACGCCGCCCATCCTCAAAAGTCAGATGCCGCGGCAGATTTTCCGCCTGCCAGCCCGCGATCGTCGCCAGCAGTGCACTGGCCTCCGGCACGATGGCGGACCCGATAGCGGTGAACGTTATCCGCCCTTCTCCGGGCCAGTGGTGCGCCTTGACCGGGCGCCAGCCAGCCCGCTCGCCCGCCAGGCCTATCAGATGTCCCGCTGAGTGCAGCCGCGAGTGCAGACGCCTGGCAGCCTCATCCACCCGAATCTCCACCTCTCCAGGCGGCAGCGGTTGCGCGACAATGTGCAGGACGCTGTCGCCTCGCGCCACCACGCCTTCAACAGCAATACCGCCAATCCAGCCGCGATCGGCCGGCTGCCCGCCGCCCTGCGGGTGAAACAAGGTCTGGTTCAGCTCAATAGCGTAACGGCCATCGGCCTCACTCTGGCAACTCACGACCAGAGCTCGCATCTCGGTCTCATCGCAGGTGTAATAAAGACGTTCAGTCATGGTTGTCCTCCTCTCAGTCAGGACAGTATATTGATATTATCCATGACGATAATCCCGTCATTCATCAATGCACTTTTGCCTCAAGAGCACAAATGAATCTCAATTTACTCCCCGACCTTGCCCTGTTCGTGCAAATTGTCGATCAGGGCAGTTTTTCTGCCGTCGCCCGTATTTCCGGAGCAACGCCTTCGGCGATCAGCCGCAGCGTCTCGCGGCTGGAACAGCAAATGGGCTGTAAGCTGCTGCACCGCAGCACGCGTAAATTACGCCTGAGCGATGCCGGGAAAACGGTGTATGCGCACGCACAGGAGATGCTGGAATCGGCTCGCCAGGCGATGAATTCCGCCAGTAGTGCGCAGGAAGTGGCGCAGGGCAAACTGACGCTCAGCGTGCCGAAGGCCGTCGGGCGGTTTGTGATTCATCCGTTAATGACGGAGTTTCTCACCCGCTACCCCGGCGTGGACGTCTGTCTGCGGCTTGAGGACCGCTATCTGGATCTGATTGATGATGGTATTGATCTGGCGCTGCGGATTACCCACACCCCCTCTCCCGGGCTACACGGCAAGCCGCTGATGCCGGTGACCCACGTGATCTGCGCCACACCGGATTATTTGCAGCAGCATGGCACGCCGCAAACGCCGGCGGAGCTGCGCGCTCACAGCTGCATCAGCCTGGGCGAAACGCCGGCCGACTCACGTTGGAAATTCCGACGGGCGGGTAAAACGGAAACTATCCAGACTCACGGACGCTACGCCGCCAACCATACTGCCGTGCGCCTTGATGCGGTGCAGCAGCATTTAGGTATCGGCAGCCTGCCGCTGTTTACCGCCCGCGACGCGCTGGCCCGGGGCGATATCGTCCAGGTTCTGGCAGAATGGGAGTTTATCAGTAGCTATACCGGACAGCTGTGGTTGCTGTGGTCGGGCAATAAACATATGCCCGCCAGAATGCGGGCCATGATTGATTTTCTGAGCGAGAAAATTGACGGTCGTCTGGCTGCTTACGGCGCCAGGGCCAACACTTCCGCCACCCAGCGCTGAAAACCGTCCACATCCAGCGCCAGCGCAACGTTCGCGTTCGCCGGCTGCCCCAGTCGCCCTTCGATATCGACGACGGTGGTGCCGGATGTCCAGGTCCCCTGCGTTTCCACCGCCACAAAGCACGGTTGCAGGGTAAACAGTTCAGGGCGCACCAGCCAGGCAATGGCGCACAGGTCATGCATGCGCAGCCCGCTGCTCATGCTGCCGCTGCGATAATGGCTGAACAGCGCGTGGAGCATCTTTCCGGTCTTGTTCAACGCGGGCAGCGTGGCAAGGTACTCCGGCGTCAGCATTGCCCGGTTCGTCACGTCGAGCCCGCACATCACGATCTCCAGACCGCTGCGAAATACGCTGGCCGCGGCTTCCGGATCGATAGCAATATTGAACTCCGCATTAGGCGTAAAGTTACCGCGCCCGGCGGAACCGCCCATGATCACCAGCCGGCGAATATTAAAGCGACATTCCGGGTACTGCGTCAGGAGCAGCGCAATATTGGTCAACGGACCAATCGCCACCAGCGTAATCGGCTCCTGAGCATGCATCAGCGCATCGCGAATGGCCTGAAAGGCCGGTTTCGGCAATGGCTGACAGTCATGCTCGACAAAATCATACCCTTCCATGCCGGACTCGCCGTGCACGGAGGCCGCATCGCGCAGCGGGCGCAAGAGCGGCATCGACGCTCCCTGAGCCAGAGGAACCTTCGCCTGCCAGAAATGCAGCAGCTGCAGGGCGTTACGCGTGGTTTTTTCCACCGACACGTTCCCCGCCACCGTCGTCACCAGCTGCAGATCGAGCTCGGGGGCGAATAGCGCGGCGGCGATCGCCGCCGCGTCGTCAATGCCGGGATCGGTATCAAGAATGATCGGTAAGCGCATCGTTTCTCCCAAAAAAAATGCCAGACGTTAAGTCTGGCATCTTCTCACATCCGCCGGCGAAAGAACTTAGTCTACTTCACGGACATCAACCCGCAGCTCTTTCGGTACTTCGAAAACGATATTCTCTTCACGCCCTTCCAGCGGGACGGCTTCTCCACCGCCCAGCGCCTGCAGACGCGCAATCACGTTCTGCACCAGGATATCCGGGGCCGATGCGCCTGCGGTCACGCCAACGCACGCGGCCTCTTTGACCCACGCTTCCTGAATATCCGTCGCGTCGTCAATCAGATAGGCTGCTTTCCCCATCCGCTGAGCGAGCTCCGCCAGGCGGTTGGAGTTAGAGGAGTTTTTCGACCCCACCACCAGCACGACATCGGCCTGTTCCGCCAGCGCGCGAACCGCTTCCTGACGGTTGGTCGTTGCGTAACAGATATCGTCTTTACGCGGCCCGACGATTTTCGGGAAACGTTCGCGCAGCGCGTCGATCACATCCGAAGTGTCATCTACCGAGAGGGTGGTCTGCGTCATAAACGACAGCCGGGCGTCGTTTTTCACATCCAGCGTCCAGACATCATCGGGTGATTCCACCAGATACATTCCCCCTTCCGGGTTGCTGTACTGGCCCATCGTCCCTTCCACTTCCGGGTGACCGGCATGGCCAATAAGGATCGACTCTTCGCCGCGACGGCTGGCGCGGGCGACTTCCATATGTACTTTGGTCACCAGCGGACAGGTCGCGTCAAAGACCGTCAGATCGCGGTTTTTCGCTTCATTACGTACCGCCTGAGAGACGCCGTGCGCGGAGAAAATCAGGATCGCGCCATCAGGCACTTCGCTAATCTGTTCGATAAAAATGGCGCCGCGCTTGCGCAGGCTATCGACCACATAGCGGTTATGCACCACTTCATGACGCACATAGATCGGCGCGCCGTAGAGCGTCAGCGCGTTTTCGACAATGCTGATAGCGCGGTCAACGCCGGCGCAAAAGCCGCGCGGGTTAGCCAACAGGATCTGCATTTCACTCCTCCAGCGCCGGATCGATTTCCAGCACTTCAATATCAAAATGGACGGTGCGCCCGGCCAGCGGGTGGTTGAAATCCACGGTGATCGAATCGCCGTTCACTTCACGAATCACGCCGGGCATTTCGCTGCCATCCATTGCGGTAAAGAGCATAATCGCGCCGATTTCCGGCTCGCCCGCATCGATAAATTCGCGGCGGGAAAAATACTGGATAAGATCCGGGCTTGGTATGCCAAACGCAGCATCGGGCTCCAGCGAGAATACCTTTTTCTCCCCCTCTTTCAGACCAAGAAGCTGTTGTTCCAGACCTTCAGACAGGGAGGTGTCGCCAAGGCGAAACAGGGCAGGTTTGCCGTTATTGCGGGTGGATTCAGCCGTTGAGCCATCATCCAGTTTCAGCGTGAAGTGAACGAGGATCGCGCTGTTGCTCTGTACGGATTTAGACATGCAGGTTTGCTCTTTAAAATTTCAGCCGCCTGTTTGCCCGGTGGCGCTACGCTTACCGGGCCGACAAGGAGCGCAGTACATTATAGGCCAGATAAGCGCCAGCGCCATCCGGCAATGTTTATGCGGCTTTTTTCTCTTTAGAAGGCAGGAAGCCTTCCAGCACAATCAGCGCTGCGCCGATACAAATTGCGGTATCAGCGAGGTTGAAGGTGGCGAAATGCCAGTCCCCGACGTAGAAATCAATCATATCGACGACGAAACCATGCCATAGCCGATCAAACAAATTCCCCAGCGCGCCGCCAATAATCAGCGCGTAGGCAATGTTGTTCAGCTTTTGCGTGGCTTTTGAGCGATACATCAAGACCGCCAGAATCACGCAGATACCGATGGCAATGCCGGCAAAGAACCAGCGCTGCCAGCCGCCGCTATCGGCAAGGAAACTAAAAGCTGCGCCATAGTTACGCGCATAGTGCAGATTAAGCGACGGAAACAGCGATACCGTATCCCCCAGAGCAAAGTTCTGGAGGATCAGGAATTTACTGCCCAGGTCAATAATCAGCACGGCTACGACGACCCAAAGCCAGCGTAGCCCCGTTGAACAGACAGATTTACTCATCAGGCAAACTTACGTTTTTCGCCGTCACCGGCGACGTTGCTGACACAGCGACCGCAGATTTCCGCGTGTTCCGCCACCTTGCCGACATCGCTGGTGTAGTGCCAGCAGCGTGGGCATTTCTCGCCTTCGGCTTTACTCAGCACGACTTTCAGACCTTTCAGCAGTTCACTCTGCCAGGCATCAGCCGGCGCCTGTGCATGATCGGCAACCGTCGCCCCGGAGGTCAACAGGACAAATCGTAATTCGCTGCCCAGCGCGTTCAGCTTCGCGGCCAGATCGGCATCGGCATACAGCGTGACCGCCGCTTCCAGAGAACCGCCCACCCGCTTGTCAGCACGCGCCTGCTCGATGACCTTATTGACTTCGCCACGTACCTGCAGCAGATCGTCCCAGAAGCCGTCGTTCATCGCTTCGTCGTCGGCCAGGCCAAACAGACCTTCATACCACTCACCGGTGAAGACGTATTTTTCGCGGGAACCCGGCAGGTAGCCCCAGATTTCGTCTGCGGTGAAGGACATGATCGGCGCCATCCAGCGAACCAGCGCTTCCACAATATGGAACAGCGCGGTCTGGCAGCTGCGACGCGCCACGCTGTCCGCTTTCGCGGTGTACTGGCGATCTTTGATGATGTCGAGGTAGAACGAGCCCATCTCAATGGAGCAGAAGCGCATCAGGCGCTGCACCACTTCGTGGAAGTCGTAAGACTCATAGGCCTTCAGGATATCTTCCTGCGCCGCTTTCGCGCAGCCTACCGCCCAACGATCGAGCACCACCATCTCTTCCGGTTTCACCATGTCTTTAACCGGATCGAAACCGTTAAGGTTCGCCAGCAGGAAGCGCGCGGTGTTACGGATACGACGATAGCTGTCGGCGGCGCGTTTAAGGATCTCGTCAGAGACCGCCATTTCGCCGGTGTAATCGGTCGACGCGACCCACAGACGCAGGATATCCGCGCCCAGCTTGTTCATCACATCCTGCGGAGAGACGGTGTTACCGATGGATTTGGACATTTTACGTCCCTGACCATCAACGGTGAAACCGTGCGTCAGCACCTGGCGGTACGGCGCTTTGCCCTTCATCGCCGTGGAGATCATCAGCGAGGACATGAACCAGCCGCGATGCTGGTCGGAACCTTCCAGATACATATCGGCGGCGTGACCGGAGAATTCCGGGCGTACGTCAACCACGGAAGAGTGGGTAGAACCGGAGTCGAACCATACGTCCAGAGTATCCGGCACTTTCTCGTAGCTGTCGGCATCGGCACCGAGGATGTCGCGGGAGTCGAGATCCCACCACGCCTGAATACCGTCCACCTCAACGCGCTTCGCCACTTCTTCCATCAGTTCCAGGGTGTTCGGGTGCAGTTCCTGGGTCTCTTTGTGCACAAACAGAGACATCGGCACACCCCAGGTACGCTGACGGGAGATACACCAGTCAGGACGGTTGGCCACCATCGATTCAATACGCGCCTGGCCCCAGTCCGGGATCCACTGCACGCCTTTGATCTCTTTCAGCGACTGCGCGCGCAGGCCTTTCTGATCCATGCTGACGAACCACTGTGGGGTCGCACGGAAGATGATCGGCGACTTGTGACGCCAGCAGCATGGATAGCTGTGCTGCATTTTCTCAACGTGTAGCAGCGCGCCGCTTTCGCGCAGCATCTCGACGATGATGTCGTTCGCTTTAAAGACGTTAATACCGTCCAGCGCCGGCCAGGTCCCTGGCAGGTAGGAACCGTCCGGGCCGACCGGGTTAGCAATTTCCAGACCGTATTTCTGGCTGATGGTGTAGTCGTCCGGACCGTGGCCGCCGGCGGTATGCACCGCACCGGTACCCGCATCGAGGGTAACGTGGTCGCCGAGGATCGCCGGAACGTCGAAGTCGAGGAACGGATGCTTAAAGCGCATCAGCTCCAGTTCATCACCTTTCACCGCCGCCAGGATGGTGTAATCCGCCATACCCGCGCGTTTCATCACGCTTTCAACCAGATCTTTCGCCAGGATCAGCGCCTGACCTGCAACCTGCACCAGCGCATAGTCGAATTCCGGCGACAGGGAGATAGCGCGGTTGGCAGGCAGGGTCCACGGGGTGGTGGTCCAGATAACCAGGGATACCGGGCCGGTAACATCGGCAACGCCGAATTTCGCCAGCACCGCGGCTTTGTCTACCGCGTGGAACGCGACGTCGATAGAAGGAGACGTTTTGTCGTAATACTCGACTTCTGCTTCCGCCAGCGCAGAACGGCAGTCAACGCACCAGTGCACCGGCTTCGCGCCTTTGTGCAGGTGGCCGTTGCCAATGATTTTACCCAGCGCACGGATGATGTTGGCTTCGGTTTTGAAGTCCATGGTCAGGTACGGACGCGACCAGTCGCCCAGCACGCCCAGGCGGATAAAGTCTTTACGCTGGCCGTCAACCTGGGTCGCGGCATATTCGCGGCACTTGGCGCGGAATTCAGCGGCGGTGAATTTCTCACCCGGCTTGCCATATTCCTGCTCCACTTTCAGCTCGATCGGCAGACCGTGGCAGTCCCAACCTGGAACGTAAGGCGAGTCATAGCCCGTCAGTCCTTTGGACTTAACGATAATGTCTTTCAGAATCTTGTTAACCGAGTGACCAATATGAATGCTGCCATTCGCATAAGGAGGGCCATCATGCAGAATGAAGGTTTTTTTGCCTTTTTTCGCTGCACGGATGATGCCGTACAGGTCATCATCGGTCCAACGCGCCAGCATTCCCGGTTCGCGCTTGGCGAGATCGCCACGCATCGGGAACCCTGTTTCCGGCAAATTCAGGGTGGATTTATAGTCACTCATCAGATTCTCGGTTCCGTATTTCGGTTTGATAAACACCAACAGACTTATGCCTGCCTGGCCAGCCCAAAGAACTCGCGGGCCGTTAACTCATCACGTGCAATTTGCGCTTTCAGCTCATCAAGCGACGCAAATCGCTGCTCGTTACGTATTTTTTTACGCAGTATTACGTCTATATGGCGACCATAAAGGTCCATTACAACGTCCAGCAAATGCACTTCCAGCTGCTGGCGAACGCCAGCAACCGTTGGACGGGTGCCAATGTTGGCGACGCCCACCAGCGGTTTGTCGCCCAGTCCTGTTACTTCCACCGCATAGACCCCTTTTACCGGGGAAACCTGACGGCGTAGCGGTAAGTTCGCCGTCGGAAAACCAATAGTACGCCCCAGCTCATCGCCGTGGACCACGCGTCCGGAGATCGTAAAGGGATGACCCAGCAGGTTTTCCGCCTGCACAAGGTCGTCATCCGCCAGCGCCTGGCGCACCGCCGTGCTGCTGATACGTACACCGCCTTCGCAGAAAGTTTGGGTGCTGGTTACGTCAAAACCATATTCCGCCCCGGCTTTCTGTAATAACAAGAAATCCCCCTGGCGACCAGCGCCAAAGCGGAAATCATCCCCCACAGCGAGGAACTGCACGCCTAACCGGCGCACCAGCAGTTCGCTGATAAAATCCTGGGCGGTCAGGGCGGCGAAGCGGCGGTCAAAGCGCACGCACAGCACATAGTCGACGCCGCTTTCAGCCAGATAGCTCAGCTTTTCCCGCAGACGCGTCAAACGGGCGGGCGCCTTATCGGCGGCAAACAGCTCCAGCGGCTGTGGTTCGAAAATCATCACCACCACCGGTAAACCACGCTGGCGGCCCTCGGCGCGCAAACGCTGCAGCAGCGCCTGATGCCCGCGATGCACACCGTCAAAATTACCAATGGTCAGCACGCACCCGTGCGGCGCCTGACTGAGATTATGTATGCCGCGTATCAGCTTCATGTCTGGCTCAAAACAGTGAAAATCGTCCGAGTATACCTTGTACAACTGACGACGTTAACCAGCGATTGCACCTCTTAACCGAAAGATCCCGGGAATTCATCAACTCAGCGCGGGAATGCGGCAAAAACTACCCGAGCCCAGCGATTTTTATGGTGGAAAGGCTGTATTCGCCAGCAACAAGCTGGTAGAATCTTGCGCCATCACTACGTAATAAAGCGTCGTTGTTTTAAGCGGCGCTTATTTGCACAAATCCATTGACAAAAGAAGGCTAAACGGGCATATTCCTCGGCCTTTGAATTGTCCATATAGAACACATTTGGGAGTTGGACCTTGGCTAATATCAAATCAGCTAAGAAGCGCGCCGTTCAGTCTGAAAAGGCCCGCAAGCACAACGCTAGCCGTCGCTCTATGATGCGTACTTTCATCAAGAAAGTATACGCAGCTATCGAAGCTGGCGACAAAGCTACTGCACTGAAAGCATTTAACGAAATGCAACCAATCGTGGACCGTCAGGCTGCTAAAGGTCTGATCCACAAAAACAAAGCTGCGCGTCATAAAGCAAACCTGACCGCTCAGATCAACAAACTGGCTTAATCGTCTGCTTGTTATCGCTTTGTAAAAAAACCCGCGAAAGCGGGTTTTTTTATGTCTGTCAGTTACGGCTGCGGCGTCGTGAAGAGTGACGAATAGTCGCGATTGCAAATCCGTTGCACCGCCGGATGCTGAATCATCCTTTCGGCAAAAATGGCGTGATACTCCTCCATCACATTCTCCATCCGTCCGATCTCAATAATCGTCTCGTCCTGATAGAAGTCATGCGCGTAAAGCGTCGGCGCGACAAAAATCGCATTATGCGCCGCACCGAACGCCTTCATCAGCGCCGCATCGTCAAACTCACCGAGAATCTCGACCTTCAGCCCCTGGGAGTTGAACCAGTTCAGAAGCTTGCGTCCCAGCATCGAGCGCCGACCGGGGATCAGCAGACGACGCTCCTCCAGACAGGCGGGGAACGGTTTTTCCGGCGGCGGGTTCATACACCAGAAGCTCACGCTGCACTCGCCGATACGTACGGAGAACAGCCCTTCCTGCTGGGTGGAATCGATGGGGCAGTCTGAGATGATCATATCGAGCTTGTGCTGGCTGAGCTGTTCAAGCAGCATTTCGTGAGTCGATTCAAAGCAACGCAGATGAATCTGTTCATTATCCACTACCGCCGCATCCAGCACCCCGCTCACCAGTCGTTTCGACAAAGCATCGGCAACGCCGACATCGAACAGCAGGTTAGACTCTTTGCGGTAGTTCACAATATCGAGCATCTCCTGGCTCAGCGTGAACATGCGGTCCGCATAGCGGAATACCAGCTCGCCCAGTTCACTCGGCTCCAGCCCCCGCCCCTTGCGTTTAAACAATTTCCCCTGCAAACGCTCTTCGAGCGCTTTGATTTGCCCGGTAATGGTCTGCGGCGTCAGAAACAAAGCCTCCGCGGCGCCGACAACAGAACCTTCTTTGTAAACGTGCCAGAAGTAATACAGGTGGTTGTAATTAATATGCGACATGTTTCTCTCCCTGATAATGCCAGGGGAGCCCTTACAGGCTCCCCGTCGAATGTTAAGCCGTCGTGGTATCCGCAATACGCCTGCGTAGTATCATATACCCGGTCACGGCCGACAGGACCGATCCAATCAGGATGCCCAGCTTGGCCCAGTTGATTAAGCCAGGGTTAACGCTGCTGAAGGCCAGACTGGCGATGAAAATCGACATCGTGAAGCCAATCCCGCACAGAATGCCGACCGCCACAATCTGCTTGCAGGTCGTCCCTTCCGGCAGCGATGCCCATTTCAGTTTTAACGCCAGCCAGCAGAACAGGCTGATACCCAGCGGTTTGCCGATAAACAGCCCGGCAATAATCCCCAGCGGCAGCAGTGACGTCAGTCCTTCAATCGTTACCCCTTGCAGCGAGACGCCTGCGTTAGCGAAGGCGAAAAGCGGCAGAATCAGGTAAGCCACCCACGGATGCAGGACATGCTCAAGCTGCTTAGCCGGTGATTTACCGCCCTGCTCCTTCAGCGGGATCATAAAGCCAACGATCACCCCGGCTAACGTCGCATGAACCCCGGACTTCAGGACCGCAGTCCATAGCACCGCGCCGACCAGGATATAGATACCGGTGCGTCGGACGCCGCAAAGATTGAGCGCGACCAGCACGGCAATCGCCCCAGCCGCCACGCCCAGCGACAGGACGGAAAGGTCACTGGTATAAAACAGGGCAATGATGATAATGGCGCCCAGGTCGTCGATAATCGCCAGCGCCATCAGGAAGATTTTCAACGCCGGCGGTACGCGACTGCCCAGCAGCGCCAGCACGCCCAGCGCAAAAGCGATATCGGTCGCCGCCGGAATCGCCCACCCCTCCCGGGTAATCGGATCCTGAGCATTAAACGCCAGGTAGATCAGCGCCGGGACAATCATCCCACCTAAGGCAGCCACGACCGGGAAAACGGCCTGACGGCGGCTGGCCAGCGCCCCCTGAATCATCTCTCGCTTCACTTCCAGGCCAATCAGTAAGAAGAAGACGGCCATCAGCGCATCGTTAATCCACAGCAGCATGTTCTTATTGATTTCTAACGCACCAACACGCAGCTGAACGGGTGTTTCCAGAAAGGAATGGTAAATACCGCTGGTCGCGTCAGTATTAGCCAACAGCATGGCCAACGCGGCCGCAAAAATGAGGATAATGCCCCCTGAAGCATCGCTACTGAAAAAACGCTGCAGATGTTTCACTTTTACTCTCTCTATAAGGCTAATTCATCGATGAAACTATTCTAGTCGCCATAACACTTCGAAAAAATAAGATTATTATTGCGTTATAGCTCGATTTTTACGATATAAGACAGACGGCAAAGTGCGACTCTGACCGGAGGGATTCAGCCATCATTAACAGATAGCGGGCTGGAAACAAAAAAGCCACTTTAACAATAAAGTGGCTTTTCAGAATCGCAGCAGATTAGCGCGTCAGGTCGTCGAAGAATTTCTTCACGCCATCAAAGAAACTTTTGGAGCGCGGGCTGTTTTTTTCACCCGTTGGGCCGCCAAAACTTTCCTGAAGATCCTTCAGCAGCTGTTTCTGTTTTTCATTAAGCCCTACCGGCGTTTCAACCACCACGCGGCACAGCAGATCGCCCTGCGCGCCACCGCGTACGGATTTCACGCCTTTGCCACGCATGCGGAATAGCTTACCGGTCTGCGTTTCGCCAGGCACCTTCAGATTGACGCGGCCATCCAGCGTCGGGACTTCAATCTCGCCGCCGAGGGCAGCCATGGTGAAGTTGATCGGCACTTCGCAGTACAGGTTATTGCCTTCGCGCTCAAAGATAGCGTGCTGCTTAACCTGGACCTGAACGTACAGATCGCCAGCCGGAGCGCCGTGCTCGCCCGCTTCGCCTTCGCCTGAAAGACGAATACGATCGCCGGTATCAACACCAGCCGGGATTTTGACCGACAGGGTTTTAGTCTTCTCGACACGGCCGTGACCGTGGCATTTGTTGCACGGATCCTTAATCAGCGTACCGCGTCCCTGGCAATGCGGACAGGTTTGCTGAACGGCGAAGAAGCCCTGGCGCATCTGCACCTGACCGGCACCGTGACAGGTTGGACAGGTTTGCGGTTTGCTGCCCGCTTTCGCGCCGCTGCCGTGGCAGACGTCACACTCTTCCAGCGTCGGGATGCGAATCTCTTTAGTCACGCCGCGAACGGCTTCTTCCAGCGTCAGGTCCATGTTGTAGCGCAGGTCAGCGCCACGCGCCGCACGCTGACGGCCACGACCGCCGCCGAAGATATCGCCAAACACGTCGCCAAAGATATCGCTGAAATCGGCACCGCCGCCAAAACCACCGCCGCCGCCGCCCATGCCACCTTGTTCAAAGGCGGCGTGGCCGTACTGATCGTAGGCCGCACGCTTCTGGTCATCAGTCAGGATTTCATACGCTTCTTTAATTTCTTTAAACTTCGCTTCGGCTTCTTTATCACCCTGGTTACGGTCCGGGTGGTATTTCATGGCCAGGCGCTTGTAAGCCTTTTTGATTTCACGCTCTTCCGCTGTTTTGGAAACGCCCAAAATCTCGTAATAATCTTGCTTTGCCATTGGTGTTTTTCAGCCCCTTAACATGCGTGCACGGGCGGAGAGGAAACCTCTTCGCCCGTGCCAGTGTTTTACCCGTTCAAAGGGCGATTATTTTTTGTCTTTCACTTCTTCAAACTCGGCGTCAACGACATCGTCGTCTTTCGCGTTGCTTTCAGAAGCTTCAGCACCGCCAGCCTGCTGCTGAGCGTGTTGCTGCTGAGCAATTTCCATCAGCTTCTGGGAAGCCTGAGCCAGCGCCTGCATTTTCGCTTCGATGTCCGCTTTGTCTTCACCTTTCAGTGAAGTTTCCAGCGCGGTCAGCGCAGACTCGATGGCAGTTTTGTCGTCAGCCGGCAGTTTGTCGCCCGCTTCTTCAACCTGCTTACGCGTGCTGTGCAGCAGATGGTCGCCCTGGTTACGGGTCTGAACCAGTTCTTCGAACTTACGGTCAGATTCAGCGTTCGCTTCCGCATCACGAACCATTTTGGCAATTTCTTCTTCGTTCAGACCAGAAGAGGCCTTAATGGTGATTTTCTGCTCTTTACCGCTGTTTTTGTCTTTGGCGGACACGTGCAGGATACCATCAGCATCGATGTCGAAGGTGACTTCGATCTGCGGCATACCGCGCGGTGCCGGGTTAATCCCATCCAGGTTGAACTGACCCAGTGATTTGTTATCGGAAGCGCGTTTACGCTCACCCTGAATCACGTGGATGGTTACCGCAGACTGGTTGTCTTCTGCAGTAGAGAACACCTGGCTGTGCTTGGTCGGGATAGTGGTGTTCTTGTTGATCAGCGCAGTCATCACGCCGCCCATGGTTTCGATACCCAGCGACAGCGGGGTAACGTCCAGCAGCAGAACGTCTTTGACTTCACCAGTCAGTACACCACCCTGAACCGCAGCACCGATCGCCACAGCTTCATCCGGGTTAACGTCTTTACGCGGCTCTTTACCAAAGAACTCAGCCACTTTCTTCTGCACCATTGGCATACGAGTCTGACCACCAACCAGGATAACGTCCTGGATGTCAGACACGGACAGACCCGCGTCCTGCAGCGCAACCTTCAGCGGCTCGATAGAACGGTTCACCAGATCTTCAACCAGGCTTTCCAGTTTCGCACGAGTCACTTTGATGTTCATGTGTTTCGGACCGGTGGCATCTGCAGTGATGTACGGCAGGTTCACGTCGGTCTGCTGAGCGGAAGAAAGCTCGATTTTCGCTTTTTCAGCCGCTTCTTTCAGACGCTGCATGGCCAGCGGATCGTTACGCAGGTCAATGCCCTGATCTTTCTTAAACTCATCAACGAGGTAGTTGATCATACGGCTATCGAAGTCTTCACCACCCAGGTGGGTATCACCGTTGGTTGCCAGAACTTCGAAGGTTTTTTCGCCGTCAACTTCGTCGATTTCGATAATAGAGATATCGAAGGTACCACCACCGAGGTCGTAAACCGCGATAGTACGGTTGCCGACTTCTTTATCCAGACCGTAAGCCAGTGCAGCGGCGGTCGGTTCGTTGATGATACGTTTGACTTCCAGACCTGCGATACGGCCGGCATCTTTCGTTGCCTGACGCTGAGCATCGTTGAAGTATGCAGGTACGGTGATAACCGCTTCAGTTACCGGCTCACCCAGGTAATCTTCAGCCGTTTTCTTCATTTTTTTCAGCACTTCAGCAGAAATCTGCGGCGGCGCCATTTTCTGACCTTTCACATCAAGCCATGCGTCGCCGTTGTCGGCGCCGATGATTTTGTACGGCATGATGGATACGTCACGCTGAACTTCTTCGTCCTGGAAGCGGCGACCAATCAGGCGTTTAATCGCAAACAGGGTGTTTTGCGGGTTTGTCACTGCCTGACGTTTAGCCGGCTGACCAACCAGAGTTTCACCATCCTGGGTATAAGCAATGATAGAAGGCGTGGTGCGATCGCCTTCGGCGTTCTCCAGCACACGTGCAGTAGTGCCATCCATAATCGCTACACAAGAGTTGGTAGTACCCAGGTCGATACCAATAATTTTACCCATCTAAACGTCTCCACTAAAAATTCGATCAACATGTGGTTGTAAACCTGTAATAAGGGCGAAACCTATGGTTTCAACTGCCCAGACATCATTTTTTTCAGGTTCATTCACTGCGGTTGACTACAAGATGGGGTCGCCCACCGCTTCCTCAAGGGGGCAAGCAAAAAAATTTTTCACTTTCTTGCCGGGTAAAAAGACGAATAAACAAGGCCGACTGAATAAACCGGTAAAAAAGCGGCTTTTATCGATAGCACGCGTCCCGCCAGACGCCTCCGCGCCCGGCTGCCGATAGCGAACGATCGCCATTTATCCGCGCCAGCGTAAATTGGCGAAAAATACCCCGCCAGATCATAGACAGTTACCCTGCGCCTCATTATGATGCCGCGCCCCGTCACCGAGTGGCGGGGTAATGCTTCCCTTTCTAATCATTATTCTGAGGAATTATGGGCAACACTAAGTTGGCTAATCCGGCACCGCTGGGCCTTATGGGCTTCGGCATGACCACTATTCTGCTTAATCTGGCAAATAGCGGCCTGTTCGCGTTTGATGTAGCTATCCTGGCGATGGGCATTTTTTACGGCGGTATTGCGCAGATTTTCGCAGGCCTGCTGGAATTTAAAAAAGGCAATACCTTTGGTTTAACCGCTTTTACGTCCTACGGCGCCTTCTGGCTGACGTTGGTCGCTATTCTTCTCATGCCGAAAATGGGCCTGGCAGAAGCACCTGATGCGCACTTCCTCGGCATGTATCTCGGTCTGTGGGGAGTCTTCACGTTGTTTATGTTCTTCGGTACCCTGAAAGCCGCACGAATGCTGCAATTCGTTTTCCTCAGCCTGACCGTTCTGTTTGCGCTGCTGGCAATCGGTCACCTGGCAGATAATGAAGGTCTCGTAAAAATCGCGGGCTGGATTGGTTTAGTCTGCGGCGGTAGCGCTATTTATCTGGCGATGGGTGAAGTACTGAACGAACAGTTTGGTCGCACCGTACTGCCGATCGGCACACCTCATTGATAAAAAATACCCTCGTCCCGACGGGCGAGGGTATTGCTCGCAGAACGTTGCAGAACGTTAAGGCAGGCGCTGCAACTCCCCGCCGGCGGCAGCCACATCACGGTTCATCCCCTGGCGCAGCCAGATCCCTAATCCCAGCCCCATCAGCGAAAGCGCCAGCACGTACCATGCAGGTGCCATCGGCGAAACGCCCATCAGCATGGTCACGGCAATCGGCGTCAGACCGCCAAAAATGGCGTAAGAGACGTTATATGAGAAGGAAATGCCGGTAAAGCGAACCTCCGCCGGGAAAGCGCGCACCATGACGTAAGGTACGGCGCCCACAACCCCGACGCATAATCCCACCGTGCCATACAGCAGGAACAGCTGCTGTGGACTGCTGCCGGAAAGGTGATAGAACGCCCAGCTGGAGAGCGCCAGTAGCAAACTGCCGACGATGAACGTGCGGCTGGCGCCAAAACGATCCGCCGCCAGCCCTGCCAGCAGACAGCCGATGCAGAGCATAATGGTGGCAATACTGTTGGCCTGCAGGGTGATGGCCGGGGCAAAACCGTAGTGCTTTTGTAGCCAGACCGGTGACATCAGGATCACCACCACCACGCCGGCGGATAACAGCCAGGTCAGCAGCATGGAAACCACCACCTCTTTCTGGTGTTTCAGCACCACCGATTTGACCGGCAGCTCCTGTGCTAACGCCTTACGCTGCTGCATTTCGAGAAATATCGGCGTCTCCTGCAGCCAACGACGCAGATACATGGCCACCAGACCAAATACGCCGCCTAACAGGAAGGGAATACGCCAGCCGCCGTCGTGAATCCCCTGCGGCGTCAGGCTGGTATTAATCAGCGTCGCGACCACCGATCCCAGTAGAATGCCAACCGTCAGGCCCGCAGTGAGGGTGCCGCAGGCGATACCAATGCGCTTTTCCGGCACGTGTTCGGCGACAAAAACCCAGGCGCCGGGCACTTCCCCTCCGATAGCCGCCCCCTGCAGAATGCGCATCAGCAACAGCAGCAGCGGCGCGGCAATGCCTGTCGACGCGTAGGTCGGCAGCAGACCAATCGCCAGCGTCGGCAATGCCATCAGCAGAATGCTCAGGGTGAACATCTTCTTGCGCCCGACCAGATCGCCGAAGTGGGCCATAATAATGCCGCCCAGTGGACGCGCCAGGTAGCCCGCGGCAAAGATGCCGAAGGTCTGCACCTGACGCAGCCATTCCGGGATATCCGCCGGGAAGAACAGTTCGCCAACGACGGCGGCGAAGAAGACAAAGATAATGAAATCATAAAACTCCAGCGCGCCGCCAAGGGCGGCCAGCGTCAGGGTTTTATAATCTTGTCGATTCAGAGGTCGGGTATGTTGTGACATAACAAGCGATTCATCCAGAGGTGTGTAGGTGTCATCACGAAATGTGTAAAGTAAAAAACACTATATCGTAAATAAAACGGCACACCACCGACAATGCAGGTTATGTCAGGAAAGTATTAAATTCAGGATAAAGTTTCGCGCCTCGCGCTTTTTGGGCGAAAAGCCGCTACAACTTCCGCGTCTGTCTCCACATACGGCCCCTCCAGCAACTGTACACCATAAGGTACACTTGCGAAGATCCCGTGCACCAGAACCTTGCCGTCAGCATCTTTAACGCCTTCAAGGGTTTCCTGAATGGCTTTCGGCTGGCCCGGCAGATTCAAAATCAACGCCTGCTTGCGGATAACGCCAACCTGACGAGAAAGGATAGCCGTCGGAACGAAGTGTAGGCTAACCTGGCGCATTTGCTCACCAAATCCTGGCATAACGCGGTCGGCGACGGCCAGGGTGGCATCCGGCGTCACGTCGCGTCGGGCCGGACCGGTCCCGCCGGTAGTTAACACCAGATGGCAGGCCATCTCGTCAACCAGCTCACACAGCGTTTGTTCGATAATCACCTGTTCGTCAGGGATCAGACGGGTCTCGAGCTCAAAGGGGGTCGTCAGCGCACGCGCCAGCCACTCTTCAAGTGCCGGGATGCCTTTATCCTGATAGACGCCGCTGGAGGCGCGATCGGAAATGGAAACTAAGCCGATTCGTAAGGTATTCATCGTTATTCCGTTCAAACAGTACAATTAGACGGAATGATACACGCTGGAAGGAAATACAGACAGAGTTCAGGAGAAGTAGCGTGACCGGGAGCCCGGCCACGCCCAAATGATTACAGCAGGTCGCCGATCATTTTTTCCAGTTTTTCCTGGTCGATCGCAAACTTACGGATACCTTCCGCCAGCTTGTCCACCGCCATCGGATCCTGGTTGTGCTGCCACAGGAACTGGGCTTCGGTGATGCGTTCCGGACGCGCTTTTACTTCGCCGCTGAACGCCAGTTTACGCTCGATAGCCCCTTCGCTTTCCGCCAGCTCTTTCAGCAGAGCCGGAGCGATAGTCAGGCGATCGCAGCCGGCCAGCTCAAGGATTTCACCGACGTTACGGAAGCTTGCGCCCATCACGACAGTTTCATAACCGTGCTGCTTGTAGTACTCGTAGATCTCACTGACGGAAACGACGCCCGGATCTTCAGCCGGCGCGTACTCTTTCTTATCGGTGTTCGCTTTGTACCAGTCGAGAATACGACCAACGAACGGAGAGATCAGGAATACACCCGCTTCAGCACAAGCGCGAGCCTGAGCGAAGGAGAACAGCAGAGTCAGGTTACAGTTGATGCCTTCTTTTTCCAGCTGCTCGGCAGCGCAAATACCCTGCCAGGTGGAAGCCAGTTTAATCAGAATGCGATCGTTGCCGATGCCCGCATCGTTATACAGTTTGATGATGCGTTTCGCTTTCGCGATAGATGCCTGGGTGTCATACGAGAGGCGCGCATCAACTTCGGTCGAAATACGGCCTGGAATCAGCTTAAGAATTTCGAGACCAATGTTCACCGCCAGCTTATCGGAAGCATCGATAATCTGCTGAGCGCGATCGCTGCTCTGGCCGCGGGCCCACTCGACAGCGTCATCAATCAGCTTACGGTACTCAGGAATCTGAGCCGCGCCGAGGATCAAAGAAGGGTTAGTCGTGGCATCCTGAGGCTGATACAGCTTCATTGCCGCAATATCTCCGGTATCAGCTACGACAGTGGTGTACTGACGCAGAGAAGTCAATTTATCCGTCATGATAGTGTTTCTCTTAAACAGCAGTTAAGGGGATGTAACCGGTCTGCCAAGATGATAACACGCTGCATGTTCAGCGCAACTGCGGACCATGCAAGAGCGCAGAGTGTGATAAACTGGATGAATTAATTCTCTGAAAGCTAAGGGATTGTCACTGAATTGGTAACGCTTACACTAGCGTTCCGGCATGGACAAGAGGATGGTTAATGCCTGATTTTTTCTCTTTTATCAATGAAATACTCTGGGGCTCCGTAATGATTTATCTGTTACTGGGCGCCGGCATCTGGTTTACCTGGCGAACAAAATTCATTCAGTTTCGTTATGTTCGCCAGTTTGGGAAAAGTCTAAAGAAAAGCCTCCAGCCTCAGCCCGGCGGATTAACCTCTTTCCAGGCCCTGTGCACCAGCCTCGCGGCGCGCGTGGGCAGCGGCAACCTGGTCGGCGTCGCGCTGGCTATCTCCGCCGGCGGACCCGGCGCCGTCTTCTGGATGTGGGTTTCTGCGCTGCTCGGCATGGCCAGCAGCTTTGCCGAATGTTCTCTTGCCCAGCTCTACAAAGAACGCGATGCCCACGGGCAATTTCGCGGCGGCCCGGCCTGGTATATGTCCCGGGGTTTAGGAATGCGCTGGATGGGCATCGTGTTTTCTATCCTGCTCCTGCTGGCCTATGGGGTTATTTTTAACACCGTGCAGGCCAACTCCATCGCGAATGCGATGACCTATGCCTTTGACCTTCCCGCTATCGTTACCGGTTGCGCGCTGGCACTGGTGATCCTGCTGGTTATCGTGCGGGGTTTGCGGGGCGTGGCGAAGCTATTGCAGTGGATTGTGCCGCTGATGGCTCTGCTTTGGGTGACTACCAGCCTGCTGATTGGCCTCTGGCACATTACGGCGCTGCCGGCCATTTTCGAGTCCATTTTCCGCAGCGCGTTCGGCTGGCAGGAAGCCGCCGCCGGCGCAGTGGGCTATACCATCAGCCAGGCGCTGACCAGTGGTTTTCAGCGCGGTATGTTCTCGAACGAAGCGGGGATGGGGTCAACGCCTAACGCCGCGGCGGCAGCGGCTTCCTGGCCTCCGCATCCGGCGGCGCAGGGGATCGTGCAAATGATTGGCGTCCTCATCGATACGATAGTTATCTGTACCGCCAGCGCCGTCATTATCATGCTGGCGCCGCTGGACGACGCGGAAGATGCCGCGAACGGTATCCAGAGCATCCAGCACGCCATGACATCACTGGTCGGCGGCTGGGGGGCGGGATTCGTGGCGATCGTCGTGCTGCTCTTTGCCTTCAGTTCTATCGTCGCAAACTACATCTACGCTGAAAATAACCTGATATTTCTGCGCATTAACAGCCCTCGTCATATCTGGGCGCTGCGGATCCTCACTCTGGTCATGGTTATCGCCGGCACGCTGGTCGGTTTGCCGGTTGTCTGGCAGCTGGCGGATACCATTATGGCGCTGATGGCCATCACTAACCTGACCGCTATTTTACTGCTGTCGCCTACGGTACGGATCCTGGCCAGTGATTATCTCACCCAGCGACGACTGGGCGTACGACCGACCTTTGACGCCACGCGCTACCCGGAAATTAACCAGCAGCTGGCGCCTGGAGCCTGGGATGAAGTGCCGCGTGAATAGCGCGGCAATCGCAGCTATCGATCCCACCGCGCTCTTTTTTTGTTAAAGTCACGGAAAATTCCCTGCAAGGACCGGATATGCTGATTCTTATTTCACCTGCCAAAACGCTCGACTACCAAAGCCCGCTGGCCACAGCACGCTACACCCAGCCTGAACTTCTGGAGTATTCCCAGGAGCTGATCGGCGTCGCGCGCCGGCTCTCGGCGCCACAGATCGGCAAACTGATGAGCATCAGCGATAAGCTGGCGGATCTGAATGCGACCCGCTTTCATGACTGGCAGCCGGACTTCACGCCGCAAAACGCGCGCCAGGCCATTCTGGCTTTTAAAGGCGACGTTTATACCGGACTGCAGGCAGAAACCCTCAGCGAAGACGATTTCGATTTTGCCCAGCGACATTTGCGTATGCTTTCCGGCCTCTACGGCGTGCTGCGCCCGCTGGATCTGATGCAGCCCTATCGTCTGGAGATGGGCATTAAGCTGGAAAATAGCAAAGGCAAAGATCTCTACCAGTTCTGGGGCGAGGTGATTACCGATAAACTCAATCAGGCGCTGAAAGCTCAGGGAGACGATATCGTGATTAACCTGGCTTCTGACGAATACTTCCGGTCGGTGAAGACAAAACAGTTGCAGGGAAGAATCATTAAGCCCGTGTTCCTCGATGAGAAAAACGGCCAGTTTAAAGTGATCAGTTTCTATGCCAAAAAGGCGCGCGGGTTAATGAGCCGCTATATCATTGAAAACCGCTTAACCCAGCCTGAACAGCTAACCCGTTTCAACAGCGAAGGCTATTTCTTCGACGCCGAAGCCTCCGGTCAGAAAGATGAGATGGTCTTTAAACGCCACGAACGCTAATTCCCTTCCCGGCCGCCCTCATGGCGACCGGGAGGGAAGACTTAGTGATGGCGCCAGTCACGATCCGGGCCGCGGCCACGATCGTGGTCATCATGATGATCATGGCGATGCTCATCGTGCGCGCGCCAGTGGTTATCGCGCCAGTCATAATGACGGCCCCACCATTCGTGGTCGCGCCAGCGACCGCCGTCCCAGTAGTTACCGTAATTGTCGCGATCGCCAATTTGCAGTTTGACTGCCGGCACCAGCGTGATCTCCGATGCGTGAACCACAGCAGGAGCCACCAGCGACATCGAAAGCGCAAGGATCACAGACTTCAGCGTTGACATAGGTTTCCCCTTCATTAACAGTCCCCGCATGGGGGCGATAACCAAAGATTACCCCTGAGCAACGGCGCGGGTTATTCTCCGCAATCCTAATCTTTGCCCCCCGGCATTTATTGGTAATTCATCCATTTTCCCTGCCTTTTTTCTGCATAATTCCTCCTTTTTCGCCGATAAAAAAGCCGGGCGTAGAGGCCCGGCCTGAGAACATCGTGCGGCGAAAAAAGGCCGTTATGCTTTGCCCATCATCAGCTGGCGCAGCGCGGCGAAATCCGCCGGCAGATTATGCGACAGCAGCGGCAGGTCGGCGCGATCGGCCAGCTCTTTCGGCAGCGGCAGCGTCTCCTGGAGGATCTCTTCGACGCTCTCCTTGAATTTCGCCGGGTGCGCGGTACCGAGGAACAGACCGTATTCGCCCGGCTGCAGCTGGTCGCGCAGCGCGCGCCAGGCGATGGCGGCGTGCGGCTCTGAGGTGTAACCAATAGCTTTTAGCTCGCGCATCGCCTGTTTGGTGGTTTCATCGTCCACGGCGGCATAGCCCAGCTCGTTCAGACGCCAGATTTTGCGACGGAACAGCTCTTCCACGCGCGGCCAGTTGTTCGGCTGGCTGACGTCCATGGCGTTAGACAGCGTCGCCTGAGTCGCTTTCGGCGCCCAGTTGCCGTCCTGCAGGAAGCGCGGCACGGTATCATTGGCGTTGGTGGCGGCAATAAAGCGCTTAATCGGCAGCCCTAAAGACTTCGCCAGCAGACCGGCGGTCAGATCGCCAAAGTTACCGCTCGGTACGGAGATGACCAGCTGGTTGCGGGCTTCCTGCGGCAGCTGTGCGACCGCTTCGAAGTAGTAGCAAATCTGCGCCAGCAGACGACTGATATTGATGGAGTTCGCCGAGTTCAGGCCCAGAGCAACCTTCAGCTCTTCGTCGTCAAACGCCTGTTTCACCAACGCCTGGCAGGCGTCGAAATCGCCATCAATCGCCACGGTTTCAATGTTGCCGCCCAGGGTGCAGAACAGTTTTTCCTGCAGCGGGCTGATCTTGCCGCGCGGATACAGAATAACGACTTTGACATTCGGCAGGCCGTAAAACGCATGCGCAACTGCCGCGCCGGTATCACCGGAGGTGGCGGTCAGAATCGTCACCGGTTTGTCGCCGGCGATATGGGTCAACATCTGCGCCATAAAGCGGCCGCCGAAATCTTTAAACGCCAGCGTCGGGCCGTGGAACAGCTCCAGGCAGCCAATATCATCCTGCACCTTGCTGACCGGAGCCGGGAAGGTGAAAGCGGCGGCGATGCGCTCTTTGAGGATCTCCTGCGGGATCTCGTCGCCAATAAAGGCCGACAGAATTCTGGCGCTGCGGGAGGCCAAATCCATCTCCAGCATGTCGTCAATTTCAGTCAGGCTAAATTCCGGCAGATCGTGCGGAAAGAACAGCCCCTGTTGCTTGCCAAGCCCCTGCGTAACGGCCTGCGCAAAGCTGACCTGTTCGTTATGATCTTTTAAATTATAGAGTTTCATTGGTTATCCCACTACTCGTGCGCCCGCCGTATCCAGCCGGCAAATATGAACGAAGCCTTCCTGATTCTGCAGATAATGCGTGCCCAGCCAGTCCGCGACGCGCTGCGCGGTTTCCGGCTTATCGCATAGCGCAAACAGCGTCGGGCCGGAGCCTGAGATGCCGCACGCCTGCGCACCGATCTCCATCGCCGCCTGACGCGCTTCGCTGAAGCCCGGCAGCAGTTTGGTGCGATACGGTTCGGCAATTACATCTTTCATCAATTTCGCTGCCAGCTGCGGCTGGCGGGTGTAGCAGGCATGAATAAAGCCCGCCAGGTGACGACCGTGAGCGATACAGTCCTGGCGGCGATACTGCGCCGGGAGGATGGCACGCGCTTCCGCCGTCGAAACTTTAATTCCCGGATAAGCCAGCACCCACAGCCATTCGTCAAAACCCGGAACCTGCTGGCTGATGATGCCATTCTCTTCAATCATCAGCTGCATGCCGCCCAGGTAGCAGGGCGCAACGTTGTCATAGTGGATGCTGCCGGAAATGCGCCCTTCCATCTCCCCCATCAGCGCCAGCATGCGCATCTCATTCAGCGGCTTACCGCAGAATTCATTCATCGCCACCAGCGCGGCGACGACAGAACAGGCGCTGGAGCCGAGACCGGAACCAATCGGCATGTTTTTTTCCAGTACCATCGACACCGGAACCTTTTTGCCGATTTCCTGACAGAAACGCTCCCAGCACTGGTAAACAATGTTTTCCTGCGGCGCTGAGGGCAGCTTGCTGGCAAAGCGGCCAACGTTTTGCAGGCTGAAACTGTCCGCCGCCTCGACCGAAACGTTGTCCCCCAGCAGGGTGCCATCGACCGGCGTCACCGCCGCGCCCAGCACATCAAACCCGACGCTCATATTGGCACTGGAAGCCGGGGCATATACTTTGACCATCTTAAACTCCTAACTTCCATGACAGGGTGCGCAACAGGTCAGCAAACACACCGGCCGCCGTAACGTCGTTACCTGCACCATAGCCGCGTAGCACCAGCGGCAGCGGCTGATAATAATGGCTGTAAAAGGCCAGGGCGTTTTCACCATTTTTCACTTTGAACAGCGGATCGTTACCGTCAACGGCGGCAATTTTCACGCGACAGGTTCCATCCTCTTCGATGTTACCGACGTAACGCAAGACTTTACCTTCATCACGAGCCTGGGCAACCCGGGAAGCAAACTCGTTATCCAGCGAAGGCAAGCGTGCCATAAAGCTCTCAACGTCGCCGCTGGCATCAAATTGTGCAGGCAGTACCGGTTCGACGACAATGTCAGACAGCTCAAGCTCACGGCCGGTTTCACGAGCCAGAATCAGCAGCTTGCGCGCAACATCGACGCCTGAAAGATCGTCTCGCGGATCCGGTTCGGTATACCCCATCTCGCGCGCCAGCGTTGTTGCCTCGGAGAGGTTCATGCCCTCATCCAGCTTACCGAAAATAAACGACAGAGATCCGGAAAGAATACCGGAGAAGTGCAGCAGCTCATCGCCAGCGTTGAGCAGGTTTTGCAGGTTTTCAATTACCGGCAGACCGGCGCCAACGTTGGTGTCGTAGAGGAATTTGCGTCGCGAGCTGCTGGCGGCATGGCGCAGCTGATGGTAATAATCCAGCGAGGAGGTATTGGCCTTTTTGTTCGGCGTCACCACGTGGAAACCCTCGCGCAGGAAATCGGCGTACTGATCGGCGACCGCCTGACTGGAGGTACAGTCGACGATAACCGGGTTCAGCAAATGGTACTCTTTGACCAGACGAATCAGGCGGCCCAGGTTCAGAGACTCTTTCGCTTCGGCCAGCTCCGCGCGCCAGTTCTCGAGATTCAGCCCGTGCACGTTAGTCAGCAAGGCCTGTGAATTAGCCACGCCGCAGACGCGCAGGTCGATATGTTTGTTCTTCAGCCAGCCCTGCTGACGCTTGATCTGTTCAATCAGCGCGCCGCCGACGCCGCCGACGCCGATAACAAAGACCTCAATCACCTGATCGGTGTTGAACAGCATCTGGTGAGTTACGCGTACTCCGGTGGTCGCATCATCATTGCTGACCACCACGGAAATAGAACGCTCGGAAGAGCCCTGGGCAATCGCCACGATATTGATATTAGCGCGGGCCAGCGCGGCGAAGAACTTCGCCGAGATCCCGCGCAGCGTACGCATACCGTCGCCCACCACGGAGATGATCGCCAGACGATCCATGATCGACAGCGGCTCCAGCTGGCCCTCTTTCAGCTCCAGATAGAACTCATCTTCCATCACCCGTTTTGCGCGTGCACAGTCGCTCTGCGGTACGCAGAAACTGATGCTGTATTCCGATGACGACTGGGTAATCAGCACGACTGAAATTCCGGCGCGGGACATGGTGGCAAACACGCGGGCGGCCATACCGACCATGCCTTTCATCCCCGGACCGGAGACGTTAAACATCGCCATATTATTGAGGTTAGAAATGCCTTTGACCGGCAGACCGTCTTCATCAAGGCTGGCGCCGATCAGCGTGCCTGGCGCCTGTGGATTACCGGTATTCTTGATCAGGCAGGGAATCTGGAACTGAGCGATAGGAGCAATGGTGCGCGGATGCAGAACTTTCGCCCCGAAGTAGGAGAGCTCCATCGCTTCCTGATATGACATCGACTTCAGCAGACGCGCATCGGGAACCTGACGCGGGTCGCAGGTATATACCCCATCGACGTCGGTCCAGATTTCACAACAGTCGGCGCGCAGGCAGGCGGCCAGCACGGCAGCAGAGTAGTCTGAGCCATTGCGTCCCAGCACCACCAGCTCCCCTTTTTCGTTCCCGGCGGTAAACCCGGCCATCAGCACCATATGGTCGGCCGGAATTTGGCTGGCGGTAATGCGGCGAGTCGATTCAGCGATATCGACAGTGGATTCGAGGTAATGGCCAACGGCCAGCAGTTTTTCGACGGGATTTATCACGCTAACTTTGTGCCCGCGAGCTTCCAGCAGGCCCGCCATGACGGCGATAGATAGCTTCTCACCGCGGCAAATCAGCGCGGCGTTGACGCTATCCGGGCACTGACCAAGCAGGCTGATACCGTGCAGCACGTGTTTAATCTGGGCAAACTCTTGCGCGACAACGGCTTTCAGCTGTGCCAGCGGGAACCCCGGTTGCGCGTCGGCGAGGCCCTGCAGCAGTTCAGCAAAAATGCGTTCAGCGTCGGAGATATTGGTGAGCGCGTCCTGGCCGCCGATGGTTTTTTCAATCATCGCAACCAGATGGTTGGTAATTTTCGCCGGGGCAGACAGGACGGTTGCTACCTGCCCCTGCCTGGCATTGCTCTCCAGAATATCGGCAACCCGCAGAAAACGTTCTGCATTTGCCACTGATGTACCGCCGAACTTCAACACGCGCATGGTTGTTACCCCTAGATTTTTTGTCGAAAAAAAAGCCCGCACTGTTCAGGTGCGGGCTTTTTTCTGTGTTTCCTGTACGCGTCAGCCCGCACCGTTACCTGTGGTAATGGTGATGGTGATAATGGTTGTCATCATGCTGATGCGTTTCATGGATGTTGTGTACTCTGTAATTTTTATCTGTCTGTGTCCTGTGCCTATATTGGTTAAAGTATCTGCCGGTTTAAGTCAACGAATTTTTACATTTCACCCGCTACGCTGCTGCGGGCCAATGCGCCACAATGACCTGACAATTCACCTGAATTTTCGATACGCAGCGCTTGATACTGGCAGATATAACCATACTTAAAACTTATAGCAGAACTTTACTCTGGCAGGTTTTTTTCAATATCGTGTAGTAATCGGTGCAACATTGCCGTGTCTCGCTGCTCTAAAAGCCCAATTCGCTGCTGGAGCCAGTCGGTCAGTTTGAGGTCTTCAGCCACGCCCAGTCGGGTCAATAAATCGAGCGCCCGCAGACGTAATGCCTGCAGCTGATTTTCATCGACGCCGGCAGAAACGGCCGACGTCTGCTGAACCAACGCGCTCAATTGATAGCAATAAACCATCACCGACTGCCCTAAGTTAAGCGAAGGATAGTCGGCCACCATCGGCACGCCGGTCAGCACATCAGCCAAGGCCAGCTCTTCGTTAGTCAGCCCGGAATCTTCCCGACCAAATACCAGCGCCGCATGGTTCATCCACCCGGCTTTCTCCGCCATCAGCGGCAGCAGCTGCTGCGGCGTGGCGTAGTAATGGAAGCGTGCCCGGCTGCGGGCCGTTGTCGCAACGGTAAAGTCAACGTCATGCAGCGCCTGTTCCAGCGTTGGATAAGTGCTTATGTTATCGAGAATATCTCCGGATCCATGCGCAACCCAACGCGCCGCAGGCTGAAGGTGGGCATCGCTGTCAACGATACGCAGGTCGCGAAAACCCATCGTTTTCATCGCGCGTGCCGCCGCGCCAACGTTTTCTGCCCTGGCCGGGGCGACTAATACAATAGATACGTGCATGGTGGCTCTCTTCTACTCTCTCACGCGGCGAAAATGAAAAGCATCCCCATTTTACGCGGCGAAAATTTACAAATTTGCAACAAAAATCACTAAAATTGCGCGTTATTACCCATAAAAAAGCCTAAACTGTTTCCAACGAACCACGGGACGGAGTATGTTAACAGAACGCATTTATCCATATGTTTGCCAATGATATTTGTCGCAACCGCGCTGAACGGTCATTGGATTCAACATGTTTATCAATTTACCAGCGCAACCATTTGAGCTGTGTAAGATTTGTGACTATAAATAGCATTTTAATGCAATGATTTCACAAGACTGTTAACGTGCTACAATTGAATTTGATATATGTCAACGAAGCGTAGTTTTATGGGGTGTTCAGCCTCTCTTAGCCTGTTATATTGCTGTTAAAATGGTTAGGATGACAGCCGTTTTTGACACCGTCGGGTCCAGAGGGAAAGTACCCACGACCAAGCTAATGATGTTGTTGACGTTGATGGAAAGTGCATCAAGAACGCAATTACGTACTTTAGTCATGTTACGCCGGGCATGTTAATTTGCGACATGTACCAGGCAGGTCAGGGACTTTGGTACTTCCTGTTTCGATTTAGTTGGCAATTTAGGTAGCAAACATGCAGACCCCGCACATTCTTATCGTTGAAGACGAGTTGGTAACACGCAACACGTTAAAAAGTATTTTCGAAGCAGAAGGTTATGATGTGTTCGAAGCGACCGATGGCGCGGAAATGCATCAGATCCTGTCTGAAAATGATATCAACCTGGTGATCATGGATATCAACCTGCCAGGTAAAAATGGTCTCCTGTTAGCGCGTGAACTGCGTGAACAGGCTGACGTCGCGCTGATGTTCCTTACCGGCCGCGATAACGAAGTTGATAAGATTCTGGGCCTCGAAATCGGCGCTGATGACTATATCACTAAACCGTTCAACCCTCGTGAACTGACTATTCGCGCACGCAACCTCCTCTCCCGTACCATGAATCTGGGTACCGTGAGCGAAGAGCGTCGCAGCGTAGAAAGCTACAAGTTCAACGGCTGGGAACTGGATATCAATAGCCGTTCGCTGGTCAGCCCAAATGGTGAGCAGTACAAGCTGCCGCGCAGTGAATTCCGCGCGATGCTGCACTTCTGCGAGAACCCGGGCAAGATCCAGTCACGTGCTGAACTGCTGAAGAAAATGACCGGCCGTGAGCTTAAGCCGCACGACCGTACCGTTGACGTGACCATCCGTCGCATTCGTAAGCATTTCGAATCTACTCCGGATACGCCGGAAATCATCGCCACGATTCACGGCGAAGGTTATCGCTTCTGCGGTGACCTGCAGGAATAACATTCGTTTTCCTGCTCCCGCAACGTAAAAACGGCGCTTAATGCGCCGTTTTTTTATGTGCGAATCAGATGCCACGATGCGCCGCGTTATTTATTCCACGGCATGATAGGCACGGCGCTGAGCGCATTCTTCGGCGAACCGTCAACGACTTTATCCGAATAGCTGAGGTAGATCAGCGCATTACGTTTGCTATCGTAAAAACGGACCACCTGCAGCTTTTTAAACACCAGCGAAGTACGTTTCTGGAAAACCACGTCGCCCTGCGACTTACCGTTTTTGATTTTATCGTTCAGTTCGATCGGCCCTACCTGCTGGCAAGAAATTGCCGCATCTGACGTATCTTCCGCCAGACCCAGACCGCCCTTAATCCCGCCGGTTTTCGCCCGGCTGATATAGCACGTTACGTTCTGAACATCCGGATCGTCGAAAGCCTCAACGACGATTTTATGATCCGGACCAAAGAATTTGAATACGGTATCGACGGAGCCAATTTGTTCCGCCTGCGCAACCTGACATCCCGCCAGTAAAAGCAGCCCCGCAACTAACCTCTTGTATTTCATATTGTTACCATTTTCTTAAAATTTTGCTAAGTGATGATTATAGACTCAGCGGAAAAGGTTTATAGATCACAGCGTTACCAAAACAGCTAAAAAACTTGCTGACAAATCGCATTTATAAGCAAAAAAAACACTGAATGCTAAAACATCAAAAAATGCTATTATCCGCTACCTTAGTAGCAGGCACCTGAGTTTAAGGATGAGGACATTTTATGGATCAAGCAGGGATTATTCGCGATCTCCTTAGCTGGCTGGAAGGTCACCTGGATCAACCGCTCTCACTAGATAATGTGGCAGCCAAGGCGGGTTATTCCAAGTGGCATTTGCAAAGAATGTTTAAAGACGTGACCGGCCAAGCCATCGGTGCCTATATTCGCGCTCGCCGTTTATCCAAATCAGCGGTCGCCCTGCGCCTGACCGCCCGCCCGATTCTCGACATTGCGCTACAGTATCGTTTCGACTCGCAGCAGACCTTCACCCGCGCGTTTAAAAAGCAGTTTTCGTTAACGCCGGCGCTGTACCGCCGCTCTCCTGACTGGAGCTCTTACGGGATGCGTCCCCCGCTGCGCCTGGGTGAATTCACAATGCCGCAGCATGAGTTTGTCACCCTGAGCAATACCCAGCTGATTGGCATCACTCAGAGTTACACCTGCAAGCTGGAGGAGATCTCCGACTTCCGTAACCAGATGCGCGTTCAGTTCTGGCGTGATTTCCTCGGCAATTCACCGTCGATTCCGCCTACGCTGTACGGTCTGCATGAACCGCGTCCTAGTCTCGAGAAAGATGACGAGCAAGAGGTCTTCTACACCACTGCGCTGACGCCGGAGATGGCCAACGGCCACCTGCACAACTCCCATCCGATAATTCTGGAAGGCGGCGAGTATGTGATGTTCACTTATGAAGGGTTAGGAAGCGGACTGCAGGAGTTTATCCTGACGGTGTATGGCACCTGCATGCCAATGCTGAACCTTACCCGCCGCAAGGGTCTGGATATCGAACGCTTCTTCCCTGAGGATGAAAGCCGGGATCAAGAAACGCCGATTCAGCTGCGTTGCGAATACCTGATCCCGATTCGTCGTTAACGCTGCAGTTCATCCATCGCGGGGGCGTCAAGATGCGACACATCCCCCGCGGTTTCCACGACCCAGCCCGATGCCAGCCACAGACTCTGCTGATAATCAACGCGAGAAATTGAGCAGTTACGCAGACGCAGGCGGCGTTCCGCGTGTGCCGGCAGCCCCAGAATCGTACTGACCAGACAGCCCAGCGCAATACCGTGACTCACCAGCAGCGGCCGGCTTCCGGCAGGCAGTTCCAGGCAGGACGCCAGCGCCGCGTGCATACGCTCGCTCAGCTCCAGCATCGACTCCCCCTGCGGGATACGGCCGTCCGGGGTCCCATCAACCAACCGGCGACGCCACTCTTCTTCTTCCTCGCTTAACGAGTCGATATGACGTTTCTCAAGAACCCCCATATCCAGCTCACGCAGCCGTGAATCAAGGATGACATCGCAACCGCAGGCTTCCGCGATAATCTCTGCCGTCCGGCGCGTACGCCCCAAATCGCTGGCAATGATATGCGTAATGCCTAACGTTCTGGCGCGTTCGCCGACCTGCCAGGCCTGGCGCTCGCCGTGAGGGGTTAACGGGCTGTCTGACTGGCCCTGAATGCGCCGCTCGGCGTTCCACTGCGTTTCGCCATGGCGAACAAGGTGTACCTGTAACATGCTATTTTTCCGTTCTGTGCTCTTCACAATTTCGGTTGCCGGCGTCGCGCGCTGCAACGAAAACGATTTGGAGTATACTGCGATGACGTAAATTTATTCTGAGTTGTTTGATTATGCACCATGTTGTCTCAGCTACCACTAATCCCGCCAAAATTCAGGCAATTCTACAGGCTTTTAACGAGATCTTCGGCGAAGGATCCTGCCACATTGAGTCCATCTCCGTCGAGAGTGGTGTGCCGGAACAACCGTTTGGTAACGAGGAAACGCGTGCTGGCGCACGAAACAGGGTCGCCAATGCGCGCGCCGTGCAGCCAAATGCTGACTTCTGGGTGGCCATTGAAGCCGGGATCGATGAGGGCAGCACCTTTAGCTGGGTAGTGATCGAGGATCGTCATCAGCGCGGCGAAGCGCGCTCGGCGACGCTGCCGCTGCCGGCGGTGATTCTGGAAAAAGTGCGTGCCGGGGAAGCACTAGGGCCGGTGATGTCACAACATACCGGCATCGATGAAATTGGTCGTAAAGAAGGGGCTATCGGCGTCTTTACCGCCGGGAAGCTCACGCGCAGCAGCGTCTACCACCAGGCGGTAGTACTGGCATTAAGCCCGTTCCATAACCTTATTTACCGTTAAGCAGCGCCTGCTCCAGCCACTGCCGTAGCTCGGGTGGCGCTGATTTCAGACTGTTAGAGCCACGGGTAATGGTGGCAATTCCGGCGCCGAGCTCGCTTTTCAGCTCGCGCTGGCTCATCTCGCCACGCAGCAACTCTTCAATAATCCGTACGCGCGTGCCCAGCGCCTCGCGCTCGTCGGGCGTCAGCATTAATTGCAGCAATGGCAGATGCAGATCGTCGGCGTACGCCTGCTGGAGTAACGCCACAAAGCGAAGCCATTCCTGATGACGCTGTTCGGCTACAGCCGCTGAATAAGGGGATTGTTGGGTCATGTTACGCCGCCATGTTGAGACAGGCGACCAAGGCCGCCTGTCGGATGTACTCATTAACGAGTACAAAGCATAACATACTCCGGTCAATACTCTATGGCTTTCGCGTAACAGCGCGGCGTTCAGCCCGTTTTGTCACGCGTAATCTGCTGAGCATCAGTAACGCTGCTGCCACTCCGCATCGCTCAGCATGGACGCTTTCTGTCCCATAAAGTAACGGTAATAGGCATCGTAGGAGAGTACGTTCTTCACATAACCCCGCGTTTCCGAGAACGGAATACTCTCGATAAACGCCACCGCATCGATGCGCCCGGCGCTATTACCCTGCCAGGTTCGCACCCGCCCCGGACCGGCGTTGTAGGCCGCGGAAGCATAAATGCGGTTATTGCCAAACTGCTGGTATACATACTGCAGATAGCTAGTGCCAATATTGATATTGGTCTCGGGATCCAGCAGTTGCGACGGACTGCTGTAGCCTGGGATACTGAACATACTCACCGTATGGGTCGCCGTACCCGGCATGATTTGCATCAGGCCGCTGGCGCCAACCGGAGAACGGACTTTCGGGTTCCACGCGCTCTCCTGGCGAGCAATCGCCATCGCATAGCTCTGCGGAATGGCTTTGCCGCTGATATAACGCGCGAAGAGATCGTTGTAGGCCAGCGGGAAACGTTCCTCCAGCTGATCCCACAGCTTCCCGGCGATGGTTGCCTGTACGCTGAGATCCCACCAGTGCTGGTTGAAGGCATAGCGCGCCAGCTGCGCCTGCTGCTCTTTCGTCCGGCTGGTCACCAGATTTGCCCATTCGCTGCGGGCGGTGTTGTCCATATTCCAGTACATCAGCTCGCGTACCCGAGCCATTTCCGGCCCGGAGGTCAGCGCAGGATCGAGATTCTCTGGCGCTTTATCGATCCGGAAGGTGAAATCCTCTCCCAGACGCTGGGCGGCAATCATCGGGTAGAAACCACGCTGCTGCATCAACGAACGGAGAATCGCTTTTGCTTCGTCATCGCGCCCGCGTTCCAGCAGCAGATCCGCCTGCCAATAGCGCCACTCATCTTTCTCTTTCGCCTCCATCGGCAGGCGGGCCAGCCAGGTATTCAACCCGTGGCGATCCCCGGCGCCCAGCGCCATTCGCACCCGGCGCTCAACTAGCGCGGTGGATTGCGAACGCATAATAGCGTCATCGCGCCAGACGGCCTGCTCTTCGGTCACATCGTTGCCCATCAGGCGCCAGGCAACGATATCCCGCAGCTCCTGGGTTTGATCTTCATTCAGCTTCTGTGCCTGCACCAATGACGGAATCATCAGCCGGGCGTTTTCGACGTCCTGGCGCGCCACGCTGGCGAAGGCCACCGCCGCCATCTGGCGGGTAAAGTCCGTCGCGCCAGTGGTGCGGGCAAAGGTCATGACGGTATTCGGATCGTTTGCCAGCGCCACAACCGCTGACGAAATCGTCTGGTATTCAGGCGGCATCTGCTGGGCCAGCACGCTGACCAGACCGGTGTTACCCGCCTTCATTGCCAGGCGAATACGCTCAAGATATGCCAACGGATCCTGCTTGCCGGAAGAACGCCAGGCGCTAAACAGCGCGTCGCAGGCATTAGGTTGGCTTTTACCGGTCAGCCACAGCGCTTTCGCGCCGTCCCAGGCTTCCTGCGCCTGGCCCACGCTCAGCTTCGCGTAGTAGTAATTACATTGCGCTTCGGTGCTGGTGGGTTTTTCCGGGCTGAACGCCAGCAGTCCGCTCCAGTCGGTACGGCGCGCCAGCTCGTTAACAAAGCGCGATTTCAGGGTGCGCGCCGGCGGCAGCGTCGGGTTCGCTTCAATGAAGTTTTTCACCACCAGCGCCGGCTGGTTCATCAGATCGTCGGTGATCTGCCGGTACTGAAGGTAGGGGTACAGCGGATAGGTGGTCAGCGTTGGCATAAGCTGTTCGACAACGGACATCTGTCGGCTATCCCATGCCTGCTTAATTTGAGCGTAGCGGCTGCGCTGTTCATCCAGTGAATCCGCATGTGCCAACTGGCTGAGCGTCAGCAGACTCACGCTGGCCGCCAGAAGACGCCATGCCATCGTTTTGGCTTTTTCCACAAGCTCTTCCTCTGTTAAAAGTACATCTCACTACATCAGAGCAGCATCATGCCGCTTTTTAAATGTCCCGGTGTCGCTATAGATATGCTAACCAGACAACGCCAAACGTGCCACGTCCTGGACATTTTTTTACTCTTCTGTGAATCCCATCGCCTCTCTGGGCTTAACGCGTGAAAAAGGCTACACTTCGCCTTTGAAAACTATTCATCAAAATAAAAGAGGCGAAGTCCACCGTGGCTCAATTCGTTTATACCATGCATCGTGTCGGCAAAGTGGTTCCGCCGAAACGTCATATTTTGAAAAATATCTCCCTGAGCTTCTTCCCTGGCGCGAAGATCGGCGTTCTCGGTCTTAACGGTGCCGGTAAATCTACCCTGTTACGTATTATGGCCGGCATCGATACCGACATCGAAGGCGAAGCCCGTCCGCAGCCTGGCCTGAAAATTGGCTATCTGCCGCAGGAGCCGCAGCTCAACCCGGAGCAGACCGTACGTGAGTCGGTAGAAGAAGCGGTAGCCGAAGTGGTTAACGCGCTGAAAGGCCTGGATGAGGTGTATGCCAAATACGCTGAGCCAGATGCCGACTTCGATAAACTCGCGGCGCAGCAGGGCAAGTTTGAAGAGATCATTCAGGCTCACGACGGTCATAACCTGAACGTGCAGCTGGAACGTGCGGCCGATGCCCTGCGTCTGCCGGACTGGGAGGCGAAAATCGCCAACCTGTCCGGTGGTGAACGCCGCCGCGTGGCGCTGTGCCGCCTGCTGCTGGAAAAACCAGACATGCTGCTGCTCGACGAACCGACCAACCACCTGGATGCTGAATCCGTGGCCTGGCTGGAACGCTTCCTGCATGACTTCGAAGGGACCGTCGTGGCGATTACCCACGACCGTTACTTCCTCGATAACGTGGCTGGCTGGATCCTCGAACTGGACCGCGGCGAAGGGATTCCGTGGGAAGGGAACTACTCCTCCTGGCTGGAGCAGAAAGATCAGCGTCTGGCGCAGGAAGCCTCTCAGGAAGCGGCGCGCCGTAAATCCATCGAGAAAGAGCTGGAGTGGGTACGCCAGGGCGCGAAAGGCCGTCAGTCTAAGGGCAAGGCCCGTCTGGCGCGCTTTGAAGAGCTTAATAACGTCGAATACCAGAAGCGTAACGAAACCAACGAACTGTTTATTCCGCCTGGAGCCCGTCTGGGAGATAAAGTTGTTGAAGTCAGCAACCTGCGTAAGTCTTACGGCGACCGCGTGCTGATTGACGATCTGACCTTCTCGGTACCGAAAGGGGCAATCGTCGGGATTATCGGCCCTAACGGCGCCGGTAAATCGACCCTGTTCCGCATGATGTCCGGTCAGGAACAGCCTGATGCCGGTTCCATCACCCTGGGTGAAACCGTGAAGCTGGCTTCCGTCGATCAGTTCCGCGACGCGATGGATAACAGCAAAACCGTCTGGGAAGAAGTCTCCGGCGGGCTGGATATCATGAAGATCGGCAACACCGAAATGCCTAGCCGCGCCTACGTCGGTCGCTTTAACTTTAAAGGCGTCGACCAGGGTAAACGCGTGGGCGAACTCTCCGGCGGTGAGCGCGGTCGTCTGCACCTCGCGAAGCTGCTGCAGGTTGGCGGTAACGTGCTGCTGCTCGATGAACCGACCAACGACCTGGATATCGAAACCCTGCGCGCGTTAGAAAACGCCCTGCTGGAGTTCCCGGGCTGCGCGATGGTTATCTCGCACGACCGTTGGTTCCTCGACCGTATCGCGACCCACATTCTGGATTACCAGGATGAAGGTAAAGTCGAATTCTTCGAAGGTAACTTCACCGAGTACGAAGAGTATAAGAAACGCACCCTCGGCGCCGATGCGCTGGAGCCAAAGCGAATCAAGTACAAGCGTATTGCGAAGTAATAAAAACGGGTGGCCCAGGCCACCCGTTTTTTTATGCTCAGCGCGCGCCAGAACTCTCCAGGCAGTAGTTAGCCCGGTTCACCCATCAGCTGCTTGACCAGATCAACGCAGCGCAGAAAGCGCGTGTCGTAATCCGACTCTTTCACATGCACAAAGTCGATCTCATTCTCTTTGAGCAGCGACACCAGCAGCGTCTGGAACTCCTTGCGATCCACCGAGCTACCGAGGCTACGTAAGCCGTCGGCAACCCACGGCGTATTGTTCTCCAGCAGAATCACCAGGTCAAAACGGTACTCGTCGATCAGCGCCTGAACGAAGGGGTGCTCGCGCCCTTCATACTTCAGGCAAAATGCCTGGGTGCTGACGAAATCGGTGTCGATAAACGCCACCTTATTGGCATATTTAACCGCGAAATCAATATACTGCGCGTGGCCAAGCGCAATTTTGTCATAGTCGGAATACTGCAGCGCCATCTCATCGCCGCCGAGGTGCGAGAAGACGTAATCGCGACCATACTCCCAGGCGCTGGTGGTGTTAAAGATATTCGCGAGCTTATTGACCAGCGTCGATTTCCCGCTCGATTCGCCGCCCAGAATCGCCACCGTACGTACAAAGAACGGTTTCACTTCCGTCGGGATGTACTCCCAGTAGCGGAACGGGTTTTCACGGATCTGCCCGCCGCTGATGCTCATAAAGGTGCGTTTCGGATCGATCAGCACGGTTTCGATCGCCAGATGCTGCCGATATTGCTGCGCATCGGCCTCTTCCGAGGTGTAGATCCAGTTCGGCTGGATCCCTTTATCGCTCATAAATGCGCGGATCCCGCGGCTCCAGACGTCCCAGCCGTGGGGATAAGGTTCCATCCCCTCTTCATTAAACGCATGGATACGGATATTTTTCTGATATTTGAAGGTTTGCAGCAGCCAGCGCAGACGATCGGATACCGTCGGCTGTTGCGACATCGCGCTGTCTTCAAACAGCTGACGATCGCGCGTATCGTCGTAACCCATGATGATATGCAGCTCATCCACCTGGCTACAGGCGCGCTGAATCAGATAGATATGCCCGGTGTGCAGCGGATAGAACTTCCCAAATACCACGCCGACGCTCTTTTGCCGACGCGGGAATTCCAGGCCAAGAAAACGGTGCAGGGCTTCCAGCTTCTGCGCGCTTGGGCTTTTGATTTTGGCATTCAGCAGCTGGCTCAAATAGCCTTTGGTCATTCCGCTGGCTTCCGCGACCTGTTGCAGCGTACAGCCCTTTTGCTTAATCGCGGTTTTGAGATAGTCGAAAGATGACACAAGAGCCTCCTGCTTTAGCAAAACTGAAGAAATACCCTGTTGCGGCCGGCAGACGGACGAAGCACGATGAACCGAGGCAACTCAGTCGTTCATACGGACCCACGCAGCCAGCCCCTCTGCCGCCGGACAGGCGGCGGGTATTTAATTATAAGTCGTCAAACACGCTTAGCGCGTCTGAAAGCTTTTTCACACCAAAGATTTGCATCCCTTCTGGTGCTTTTTTCGGCACGTTGGCCGCCGGGACGATGGCGCGACGAAAACCATGTTTCGCCGCCTCGGAGATGCGCTCCTGGCCGCTGGGCACCGGGCGGATTTCGCCGGACAGCCCCACTTCACCAAATACCACCAGATCGTGCGGCAGCGGACGATCGCGCAGGCTGGAAACCATGGCCAGCAGCAGCGCCAGGTCAGCGCTGGTTTCCGCCACCTTCACCCCGCCGACAACGTTAACAAAAACATCCTGATCGGCCATCTGCAGACCGCCGTGACGGTGCAGAACCGCCAGCAGAATCGCCAGGCGGTTCTGCTCCAGCCCTACCGCAACGCGACGCGGGTTAGACATCATTGAATGGTCGACCAGCGCCTGAATCTCCACCAGCAGAGGACGAGTGCCCTCCCAGACCACCATCACCGAGCTGCCGGAAGTCACTTCATCGCCGCGGCTGAGAAAAATCGCCGAAGGGTTGCTGATTTCACGCAGCCCCTGCTCGGTCATCGCGAACACCCCCAGCTCATTCACCGCGCCAAAGCGGTTTTTATGGCTGCGCAGGGTACGAAAGCGAGAATCGGCATCGCCATCCAGCAGCACCGAGCAGTCAATACAGTGCTCCAGCACCTTCGGCCCGGCCAGCGAGCCATCTTTGGTCACATGACCTACCATGATGATCGCTACATCGCGCGTTTTCGCAAAACGCGTCAGATAGGCCGCCGTTTCGCGTACCTGGGCGACGCTGCCCGGCGACGACTGAACGTCAGCCATATGCATCACCTGGATCGAGTCGATAACCATCAGCTGCGGCTTTTCGTCATCGGCTATCTGGCAGATTTGTTCAATGCTGGTCTCGGAGAGCATATTGAGATTAGCGGTCGGCAACCCCAGGCGGTGAGCGCGCATCGCTACCTGCTGCAACGACTCTTCCCCGGTTACGTACAGCGTTTTCATGTTTTCCGACAGTCGGCACAGCGTCTGCAGCAGCAGCGTCGATTTACCCGCCCCCGGACTGCCGCCAATCAGAATTGCGCTGCCCGGCACCACGCCACCGCCGAGCACGCGGTCAAACTCTTTAAAACCGGTGGAGAAACGCGGTAGCGCCTCGAGGCTAATCTCCGACAGTTTTTGTACCTTCGACGCACCGGCATTCCCGGCGTAGCCCGTCAGACGCTCGTTTCTCGCCACCTGCGGCGAAGCGGCAATACGCACCTCGGTGATGGTATTCCAGGCATGACAGGCGCTGCACTGCCCCTGCCAGCGCGGGTAATCCGCACCACATTCATTACAGACAAATGCGCGTTTTGGAGCTTTCGCCACGTGTTACCTCTTACTTTTGATTCATGCTGCCTGAGAGAATACAGAAGACGCCCATCAGATCAGCGTGACGGATTGTCACTTCCGCCTGTTCATTCACTTTTGGCTTAGCATGATACGCGATCCCCAGCCCCGCCGCTTTGATCATCGGTAGATCGTTGGCGCCATCGCCGATCGCCACGGTCTGCGCCGGCGGGATTGCATATTTTTCCGCCAGTTTTCTCAGCGTGGCGGCTTTATATTTGGCATCGACAATATCGCCGATGACGTTCCCGGTCAGCTTGCCGTCCATAATCTCCAGCTCATTAGCGACCACGGCGTCAAGATGCAGCTTGTCGCGCAGGTATTCGGCGAAGAAGGTGAATCCGCCGGAGGCAATCGCGACTTTCCAGCCCAGGGTCTCCAGCTTCAGCACCAGTTGCGCCAGCCCCGGCATCAGCGGGAGCGATTCGCGCACCTGCAGCAAAATATTGGCATCGGCATCTTTCAATGTCGCCACCCGCTGACGCAGGCTGGCGGTGAAATCCAGCTCGCCGCGCATCGCACGTTCGGTCACTTCCGACACCATTTCGCCGGTTCCGGCCAGTTTGGCGATTTCGTCAATGCACTCGATTTGAATCGCCGTGGAGTCCATATCCATCACCAGCAGCCCAGGCGTACGCAGATGCGGAATTTTCCCCAGCGGGGCGACATCCAGCCCCGCTTCGTGCGCCAGCCGGGTTGCCCGCAGCGTCAGAGAGCCCGCCAGACGAATAACCTGATAATCTTCGACAACCCAGGAGGCAACGATAACCAGCGCGGCACCCAGCTCACGCTGCCAGGCGGTCAGCCGGCGTTTATCAAGGCCGCGTCCGTAGAGCAGCCAGCCGCTGCGTCCGGCATGGTAATCCAGCGGCATGACCTCATCACCGCTCAGCGAAAGCGGTAATCCAGGCCACAGGGAAACATCTTCGGGCAGATCGCACCAGGTCAAACTGTTTGGCATTACGGCTCCACATTTCTTTATTCAGGCCAGGAAAATAACGCATGAGGCTACCTTGTAACCAGCGCTTCTGGCAACATTAAGCTGTAAATATTAAAGGTGGAATATGGTACGCGCAAAACTGAAATTCCGACTGCATCGCGCCGTCATTGTTCTTATCTGCCTCGCGCTTCTCGTTGCCCTGATGCAGGGAGCGTCGTGGTTCAGCCAGAACAGCCAAAAGCAACGTAATCCACAGTTAGAAGAACTGGCTCGCACCCTTGCGCAGCAGGTTACGCTGAATCTGGCGCCAATGATGCGCAGCGAGACCCCTGATGAAAAACGGATCGGTGAGCTGCTGGAGCTGCTCACCCGCCAGAGCCGGGTCCTTGATGCCGGAGTCTATGATGACCAGGGCGATCTGGTCGCCCGCTCGGGCGAAGGGGTCAACGTGCGCGACAGGCTGGCGCTGGACGGCAAAAAAGCGGGGGGTTACTTCAATCAGCAGATCGTGGAGCCGATTCAGGGTAAAAACGGGCCGCTGGGCTACCTGCGTCTGACGCTGGATACCCATACGTTAGCCACCGAGGCGAAACAGGTGGATAATACCACCAATATTTTACGTCTGATGCTACTGCTGTCGCTGGCCATCGGCGTGGTGCTGACCCGCACGCTGCTGCAGGGCAAGCGCACCCGCTGGCAGCAATCGCCCTTCCTGCTCACTGCCAATAAGCCGGTGCAGGACGAAGACAAAGATGAATAAGAATAAGGAAATCGCTGATGTCGACGCTACGCCTGCTGCTCTCAGACTCCACGGATCCCTGGTTCAACCTCGCGGTTGAAGAGTGTATTTTCCGCCAGATGCCCGCCACCCAACGCGTGCTGTTTCTGTGGCGCAATGCCGACACGGTGGTTATTGGCCGGGCGCAAAACCCGTGGAAAGAGTGCAACACCCGCCGGATGGAGGAGGACAACGTGCGCCTGGCCCGCCGCAGCAGCGGCGGCGGCGCCGTTTTTCACGATCTGGGCAACACCTGCTTTACCTTTATGGCGGGCAAGCCCGAGTACGATAAAACCGTCTCCACCCGGATTGTGCTGGCTGCGCTGGCGGCGCTGGGCGTCGCGGCTGAAGCCTCCGGGCGCAATGACCTGGTCGTCAAAACAGCCGAAGGCGATCGTAAAATCTCCGGCTCAGCCTATCGCGAAACCCTTGATCGCGGTTTTCACCACGGCACGCTGCTGTTGAATGCCGATTTAAGTCGTCTGGCAAACTATCTCAACCCGGATAAAAAGAAGCTGCAGGCGAAAGGTATCACCTCGGTGCGCGGCCGGGTGGCCAATCTGGTTGAGCTGCTGCCGGGTATTACGCACCAGCAGGTCTGCTCGGCGATTGAAGAGGCCTTTTTCGCCTACTACGGCGAGCGCGTCGCCGCGGAAGTGATTTCGCCCGATAAGACGCCGGATCTGCCGAACTTTGCCGAGACCTTCGCCCGCCAGAGCAGCTGGGCATGGAATTTTGGTCAGGCGCCGGCCTTCTCCCACCTGCTGGATGAGCGCTTTGTCTGGGGTGGGGTTGAGCTGCACTTCGACGTTGAGAAAGGCCATATCACCCGTACGCAGGTCTTTACCGATAGTCTCAATCCGGCACCGCTGGAAGCGCTGGCTACGCGATTGCAGGGCTGCCCGTATCGGGCTGACGTGCTGCAGCAGGCGTGTGAAGCATTAATAGTGGATTTCCCGGAGCAGGAGAAAGAGCTGCGGGAGCTGTCGGGGTGGATTGCCGGCGCGGTGCGCTGATAAAAAAGCCGGATGGCGGCTACGCCCTATCCGGCCTACAGATTCGGCACCATTTTGTTGGCCCGGTAAGCACGAGAATAGCGGTTACGCCCTATCCGGCCTACAGATTCGGCACGGTTTTGTTGGCCCGGTAAGCACGAGAATAGCGGTTACGCCCTATCCGGCCTACAGATTCTACGCGGTTTGCCAGGCCCGGTAAGCGCAGCGCCACCGGGCAATAGCCATACAACTTTTACTCTTTATCGCCCAGCAGAACGGATTCCAGCGCGATTTTGATCATATCGTTGAACGTCGTCTGACGCTCAGCCGCAGTCGTCTGTTCATGCGTGCGAATATGATCGGAAACGGTGCAGATAGTCAGCGCTTTCGCCCCGAACTCCGCGGCTACGCCGTAGATACCGGCGGCTTCCATTTCCACGCCCAGGATGCCGTATTTTTCCATCACGTCGAACATGGACGGATCCGGGGTATAGAACAGGTCTGCGGAGAAGATGTTACCGACGCGGGCATCAACGCCCAGCGCTTTTGCAGCATCAACCGCGTTACGCACCATGCCGAAGTCAGCGATAGCGGCGAAATCATGATCTTTAAAGCGCAGACGGTTGACTTTGGAGTCGGTGCACGCGCCCATGCCAATCACCACATCACGCAGTTTCACATCAGCCCGTACCGCACCGCAGGAGCCCACGCGAATAATCTTCTTCACGCCGAAATCGGTGATCAGCTCTTTGGTGTAAATGGAGCAGGACGGGATACCCATACCGTGGCCCATGACGGAGATCTTGCGGCCTTTATAGGTACCGGTAAAGCCCAGCATGCCGCGCACGTTGTTCACTTCGCGCACGTCTTCAAGGAAAGTTTCCGCGATGTGCTTCGCGCGCAGCGGGTCGCCCGGCATCAACACGACGTCAGCGAAATCACCCATTTCTGCATTAATATGAGGAGTTGCCATCTTCAGTTCCTTTTATATTGTTGTTTTTGCCGGGCGGCGCCTGCGCCTTGCCCGGCCTACAAAACCGTAGGCCCGGTCAGCATAGCGCCACCGGGCAATGACCTTAGAACATGGCCTTGCCATATTCCATGTCGGACGTACCAAAGTATTTCGCCAGGGTCTGGCCGATATCGGCGAAGGTTTCACGGTGGCCCAGCGAGCCCGGTTTAACTTTCGGGCCGTAGACCAGTACCGGGATGTGCTCACGCGTATGGTCAGTACCCTGCCAGCTCGGGTCACAGCCGTGGTCAGCGGTCAGGATCAGAATGTCATCTTCACCCACCAGCTCCATCAGCTCCGGCAGACGACGGTCAAACAGTTCCAGACCCGCCGCATAACCGGCGATATCGCGACGGTGGCCCCAGGAAGAGTCGAAGTCCACGAAGTTAGTGAAGACGATGGTCTTATCACCCGCTTCTTTCATCTCTTTGATGGTCGCGTCAAACAGTGCATCGAGGCCGGTCGCTTTCACCTTTTTGGTGATCCCGCAGTTGGCATAGATGTCTGCGATTTTCCCAACGGAAACCACGTGGCCGCCTTTCTCGTCAACCAGCTTTTGCAACACGGTCGGCGCAGGCGGTTCAACGGCCAGATCGTGACGGTTGCCGGTACGCTGGAAGTGGCCCGGTTTATCACCCACGAACGGACGCGCGATAACGCGGCCAATGTTGTAGCCACCTTCAGTCAGTTCCTCACGGGCGATTTCGCACAGCTCGTAGAGTTTATCCAGACCAAAAGTCTCTTCGTGGCAGGCAATCTGGAACACGGAGTCAGCGGAGGTATAGAAAATCGGCTTGCCGGTTTTCATATGTTCTTCGCCAAGCTCATCCAGAATCACCGTCCCGGAGGAGTGACAGTTACCGAGATAGCCCGGCAGGTTTGCACGTTTAACCAGTTTATCCAGCAGCTCCTGCGGGAAGCTGTTCTGATGGTCACTGAAGTAGCCCCATTCGAACAGAACCGGTACACCGGCGATTTCCCAGTGGCCGGACGGCGTATCTTTACCGGAAGAGAGCTCATGCGCCCAGGCGTATGCGCCAATGACGTCCGCACTGGCGTCCATCCCGGCAGCGATTTTGCCGGTCGAGCCCTCGTGAGCTTTGACCAGCCCCAGACGGGTCAGATTAGGCAGATTCAGCGGGCCTTTGCGACCATGGTCAGCCTCGCCCTTAGCGCAGGCTTCAGCAATGTGGCCCATAGTGTCTGAGCCGACGTCGCCAAAGCGAGCGGCATCTTCAGTCGCACCGATGCCGAAAGAGTCCAGCACCATAATAAATGCACGTTTCATATTATTCTCCGTACCTTTTGCGCTGCAAAAAAGCGATCAGATCAGTATACCGTTATTCGGTGATTCGGCGATAGACCGTCGGGGTTTCTTTCGGCGCCTTATCGTCCAGTTTAATTGCCGCTTTGACGGCTTTCGCCGCTTCCTGCCAGCTGGCTTCGTCTTTAGCATGGATAACCGCGAGCGGACGCTGTCCGTCAACGCTGTCACCCAGGCGCGCCATGTCGGTAAAGCCGACGCTATAGTCAATCGGATCGGACGCCTGGCGACGACCGCCGCCCATCGACACCACCGCCATACCCAGCGCCCGGGTGTCCATTTCAGCGACAAATCCTTCACCATCAGCGTAGACCGCTTTGCTCAGCATCGCGGTAGGCAGATAGTTATCGTAGTTCTCGACGAAATCGGTCGGCCCTTTTTGGGCGGCAACCATGCGGCCAAAGAGTTCCGCCGCTTTGCCGTTATCCAGCACCGCCTGCAGTTTCGCCCGTGCGTCGGCGTCATCCTGGGCCAGCTTGCCGGAAATCAGCATTTCCACGCACAGCGCCATGGTCACATCAAACAGACGCGGATTGCGGTATTCGCCGGTCAGGAAGCGAACCGCTTCACGGACTTCGACGGCGTTCCCGGCGCTGGATGCCAGCACCTGGTTCATATCGGTCAGCAGCGCGGTAGTCCGCACGCCGGCACCGTTGGAAACGCCAACGATCGCTTCGGCAAGCGCTGCGGAGAGTTCGTAGGTCGGCATAAAGGCGCCGCTGCCTACTTTAACGTCCATCACCAGCGCATCCAGGCCTTCCGCCAGTTTTTTCGCCAGAATCGAGGCGGTGATGAGCGGGATGGAATCCACCGTCGCGGTAATATCGCGGGTGGCATAGAAACGTTTGTCGGCAGGGGCCAGCGAACTGGTCTGCCCGATGATGGCGACGCCAACATCTTTAATAATGCCGCGGAAACGGGCGTCATCCGGGAAAATATCGAAACCCGGAATGGCTTCCAGTTTGTCGAGGGTGCCGCCGGTATGACCGAGGCCGCGCCCGGAGATCATCGGCACATAGCCGCCGCAGGCGGCAACCATCGGGCCAAGCATCAGCGAAGTCACATCGCCCACGCCGCCGGTAGAGTGTTTATCGACAATCGGGCCGTTCAGATTGAGGCTTTTCCAGTCCAGAACGGTTCCTGAATCCCGCATTGCCATGGTTAACGAGACGCGTTCTGGCATAGACATATCGTGGAAAAAGATGGTCATCGCCAGCGCCGCGATCTGCCCTTCAGAAACGGTGTTATCACGGATCCCGTTGATGAAAAAGCGAATTTCGTCATCGCTCAGCGCATGGCCGTCACGTTTTTTACGAATAATTTCTTGTGCGAGAAACAAGGTAACCCCCTGAGGAATAAGGTCAAATTCGGCGGGCGGCGTTATCTGCGCCCGCGCTAAGATCCTGTAGCCCGGCCGAGCGTCGCGACGCCGGGAATCTCCCGGCGTCGGCGCAGCTGCGCCTCATCCGGGCTACGGTTTTGTCACCGTGACGCCTTAGTAGCTGCTGGCGCTCTTACCGTCGCCGTGCCCCAGCGCTTTCAGCAGGCTTGCCAGCAGGCTGGATGCGCCGAAACGATAGTGGCGAGAATCCGCCCAGTCGGCACCGAACAGTTCATCGGCAATGGCCAGGAACTGCTGCGCATCTTCAGCGCTGCGGACGCCGCCCGCAGGCTTAAAGCCAACGGTTTTCTGTACGCCCATATCGCGGATCACTTCCAGCATGATACGTGCGCTTTCCGGCGTCGCGTTTACCGGGACTTTACCGGTCGAGGTTTTGATGAAATCCGCCCCGGCTTTAATAGAAATTTCAGAAGCTTTACGAATTAACGCTTCTTCTTTCAGCTCACCGGTTTCGATGATCACTTTCAACAGCACGTTGGCCGCCGCGCAAGCCTCTTTACAGGCCTTCACCAGATCGAATCCGACCTGCTCGTTACCCGCGATCAGCGCGCGGTACGGGAATACCACGTCAACTTCGTCCGCGCCATAAGCGATAGCCGCACGGGTTTCCGCCAGCGCGATATCGATATCATCGTTACCATGCGGGAAGTTGGTGACCGTGGCGATACGGATATCCGGGGTGCCTTGCGCGTTCAGCGTTTTACGCGCGATCGGGATAAAGCGCGGATAGATGCAGATAGCCGCTGTATTCCCTACCGGTGTTTTTGCCTGATGGCACAGAGCGATCACCTTTTCATTGGTGTCATCGTCATTCAGCGTGGTCAGGTCCATCAGTTTCAACGCGCGCAGGCTGCTTGCAGATAAATCAGTCATTTTACACTCCGACGGCTTATTGCCGGTTCAATAGTTTGTTCACCTTGCGAGTCTGTTACTATTGTAACATCACCTCGCCGTTACACTTCGACATTCATCACAGTTAATGAAAACTCATAGAGAATTTGCATTACTGTAATGTGACTCAAGTCACCTTTATGAGTGCAGTATTGCGCTGCAAAACGCCATGTTTACTTTAAGCATAATCAAAATCCGCAGACGCAACTGAATGTTAATATAATAACATAAAACCACAGGACACCTCGACAACAGCGAGTGCATTTTGTGCTAAAAATTGAAAAACAGGCAATAACCACTGAAAAATAAGTAAGTTACTAAAAAAAGGAAATGATGGAATTATAACATCCGCAGAGGAGTGAGAAAGGGAGGTATCCGGGAATACCGGCGATGAAGCCGCAGCCTCTTCACCGCGGCTGACGCACGAGCGTCATCACTGAGAGTGGGACGTCACAGGGTACAGAACAACGCTTTCGTATTGTGAATCAACGCATTGGCAATGACATCCGCAGGTTCCTGCCGCAGTTCACATAGCGAGGCAAAGACACGGGCCACCTGCTCGGGCCGATTTGGCTGCCCCTGAAAACCATTGAGCGGCATATCCGGCGCATCCGTCTCCAGCAGCAGTGCCGATAGCGGTAGACGCGCCATGACATCACGCGTTTTACTGGCGCGTGGGTAGGTTATGGTTCCGCCGACGCCAATTTTATAACCTGCCTGAACGAAACGTTCCGCTTGCTGCAGGCTTCCCGCGAAACCATGCACCACGCCGGTTCTCGGCAGGGCATGTTTTTTCAGCAGCATCGCCAGCTTATCGTGAGTACGTCGGGAGTGCAGAATCACCGGCAGATCGTAACGCTTCGCCAGCCGCAGCTGCGCTTCCAGCATGACCTGCTGGCGCTCAAACTGCGGATCGTCACGATACAGATCGAGCCCCGTCTCCCCCACCGCGACCAGCTTTCGGTGGCGTTGGCGCAGGCACTCCTCCAGGCGCTCAAGACTGCGCTCATCATGCCGCTCGATCGCAATGGGATGCAGTCCCACGGCGGCATAAATCGCTTCATGCTGCTCCGCCAGCGCTAATACGCGGGGGAAATTTTCCGCTTCAATGGCCGGAACAATTATCTGCGTCACCCCGGCTTGCGCCGCCCGGGCAAGACTCTCGGCGGCATGGCCGGCGAAGGGCGGGAAATCAAAATGACAATGCGTATCGATAAACGTCCACGTCATGCCAGATCCTCGTTATCAAAGCTGGCATCATTAGCCTGCGGGGCGGTCACGAAAGTGGCCGGGTGAGAATCGTTGGCGACGGAAGCCGCCGGCACCACAACCGAGGCCGGCTGCGTGATTCGCGGCAGATGACGCACCAGCGGTGGACGGTCGGCCAGCATTTTGCCGACCGTCGCGAGGAAATAACGTCCGCACTGTCGCCCGGTCTTGTAGTCTTCCAGCAGCGCCGGTAAACGGCTTCCCAGCGCCATACTTTTAAGCGGTTTCTGCGGATAAATTTCCAGGATGCGCAGCTTACCCGGCGGCTTCTCAATAAACTGTTGGGTAGTGCGATAGGTGGCCTCGTGATGCTGGACCAGGTTCACAAAAGGCTGCAGGCTGCTTTCCCCCAGCCAGCGCTCCATTCGCTTAAACCACTGCGGGGTATAGAACATCTGCGAAGGCACCGTACGGATAACCACGATGGTTTGCGCCCCGCGTCGGGCCGCCTCCTGTACGGGAATCGCATCGCTGACGCCGCCATCCAGATAGCTGATGCCGTCCAGCATGACGCCGCTGCGATAGAAACCGGGGATCGCGCTGGAGGCGCGGATCAGATCGAGCCACGTGGTCTGGGTGGGAGCAAAATAGTCTGGCGTATAATCATCGCCCCGGCAGGCGCACATCCACAGCTCTTTCCCCAGGGCGAACTGCTCCTCCGCATAGCTCATCGCCAGCGGCATTTTTTGCGCCGTGGTCTCCACCAGCCAGTCAAGATCGATGAGATTACCACCGCGGACAAAACGCATAGGATCGAAAAATTCCCGGGCCGTGGTGTAACGGGTGATGACCTTGCGGGCGTAGCCCTGCTGGTTGCACATGTAGGCCGACAGGTTCTGCGCCCCGGCGGATGTCCCCAGCATAATGTCAAAGGGGTTGAATCCCGCGCGCATAAACTCATCCAGTACTCCGGCGGTAAAAATACCTCGCTGACCGCCACCCTCGCACACCAGGCCAAGCTTGCCCGGAAGAAATGGTTTGACAGACAACGGCGCAATGTTGCCAAGCGTTACGGGAATTCGATGTCCCACCCTGCTTTCCTGTTATGTTTTATTGTACCAGCCCAAAATCATTCGGTAGGGTCTCCCCCCGGCGCTCCCGGCCCGTCGGGCGGCATTCACCGCCCGCAAGGGATCTGAAATCCTGACGTCCATCGCCGCGCCGTCCTGCAATTATTACCCCCCTGAAACCACGAAAGCCAGTCCTGAGGACTGGCTTTATGTAAAACGCTATGTCATTAAAACGCCTTTCGCGTCTTGCGCGGCAGGGAAAGACCGCTTTCTATGGGCGCCGGCGCCCGGTAAACAGGCTAACCAGGAACAGAATAATACCGACGACAAAGACGATTTTTGCAGCCCAGGCAGCCGTACCCGCCAGGCTACCAAATCCTAACGCGGCGGCAATCAGTGCAATGACCAGAAAAATAATGCCCCATCGAAACATAATGTGCTCCTTACCATAGTGGATAACGGTCGCTTTTCTGCGCGCTCAGGCCGCGCATAAATCAACCCTGTCATGCTCTTTTTCTTCACTCGTCATACGTCGAATTGCTGGTGGTCGGGCGATGCCCGTGTTCCTCGATAAAATGACCTGAATAAGCGCCAGAGGATTCATTTGTTTACCTCCCGCATGTCATTCAACGCATAATTCAAAGAGTTGAATAGTTAGCGGGAAATAACGTTATTAAATGAATGGGTTTATTTAACGCTGAGATTATTTTCTACGTTTTTAACACCAGAAACGGCTTTGGCAATGTCTGCCGCGCGATCCGCCTGCTGACGTGAATCAACGGTTCCGGATAAATGTACGGTCCCGTCACGGGTCTCAACCGTTACCTTTCGCGACGGCACAATGTCATCCGCCAACAGTTTGGCTTTAACTTGACTGGTAATGGCCGTATCGCCCGCGTACCCTTCCAGGCTGGCAGACTTCTCTGCGACCACGTTCAACTGGTCATTCACGGTGGTGACGCCTTTGACCGTTTTCGCGGCGTTCACCGCCAGATCTTTTTGCTCCGCGCTGTCAACCGAGCCGCTCAGTGTCACCACTTTATTCTCAGTTTTCACAGAGATATCGCTGCTGCGAATATTTTTATCGTCAATCAGCGCCGCTTTCACTCTGGCGGTGATGGTGCTGTCATCCATAAAATCGCCGACTTTATTCAGCGAGCTGTCGACGGCCTGACCGGCGCTGGTGGCAACCGATTGTGCGCTGTTCGCCGGCGGATTTTCTGCATATGCCGAGGCGCTTATCATGGCTGAGCCTAAGAAGAGAGCCAGCAACGTCCCGGCATCCTTTAGTCTTGTCATCTCTCTGTCCTCGTTATTTCTATATCGCTAAAGCAAAATAAGTAGCTTATTAAGCCAGAATCTTAAAAATTACTTATTAAATATAGTAGAAGGTCATGAAAGAGACGGAAAATATGTACAAAAAGTCACGCTGACGGGGATCTTTAAGAACTTTCTATAACGCGGGAAACGACGAAAAAATAGCGTGGAGCGCGGTGAGAGCCGCGCTCCGGAAGGGATTAGTGCTCGCGAGTTTTACGGAACAGAACGTCAGGATAGCGTTCCTGCGTCAGGTTCAGGTTAACCATAGTTGGCGCGATATATGTCAGATTATCACCGCCATCGAGGGCCAGCTGAATTTCGTTTTTACGCTTAAATTCCTCAAATTTTTTCACGTCGGTGGATTCCACCCAACGCGCGGTCGCCACGTTCACCGATTCGTAAATCGCTTCAACGTTGTATTCACTCTTCAGACGAGCCACGACCACATCAAACTGCAGCACACCGACCGCGCCGACAATAAGATCGTTATTGGCGATCGGACGGAAGACCTGTACCGCGCCCTCTTCAGAAAGCTGTACCAGCCCTTTCAGCAGCTGTTTCTGCTTCAGCGGATCCTTCAGGCGAATACGGCGGAACAGCTCCGGCGCGAAGTTCGGGATACCGGTGAACTTCATCATCTCGCCCTGGGTGAAGGTGTCGCCGATCTGAATCGTGCCGTGGTTGTGCAGACCGATAATATCGCCCGGCCAGGCCTCTTCCACATGAGAACGGTCGCCGGCCATAAAGGTCAGCGCATCGGAAATCACCACGTCTTTGCCCGTACGGACCTGACGCAGCTTCATGCCCTTCTCATACTTACCGGACACCACGCGCATAAAGGCCACGCGGTCACGGTGTTTCGGATCCATGTTGGCCTGAATTTTAAAGACGAAACCGGTAAATTTCTCTTCTTCCGCCGTCACTTCACGGGTATCGGTTTTACGCGGCATCGGCGCCGGCGCCCACTCAACCAGGCCATCCAGCATATGATCCACGCCGAAGTTACCTAAGGCCGTACCAAAGAAGACCGGGGTGATTTCGCCGGCGAGGAACAGATCTTTATCAAACTCGTTTGAAGCGCCCTGTACCAGCTCCAGCTCATCGCGCAGCTGCTGCGCCAGATCTTCGCCGACGGCCAGATCGAGATCCGGGTTATTCAACCCTTTCACGATCCGCACTTCCTGAATCGTGTGGCCCTTACCGGTCTGATAGAGATAGGTCTCATCTTTGTAGAGATGGTACACGCCCTTAAACAGCTTACCGCAGCCAATCGGCCAGGTGATCGGCGCGCAGGCAATACGCAGTTCGTTCTCCACCTCATCCAGCAGCTCCATCGGATCGCGGATATCACGGTCGAGTTTGTTCATGAACGTCAGGATCGGCGTATCGCGCAGACGGGTAACTTCCATCAGCTTACGGGTACGATCTTCAACGCCTTTTGCCGCATCGATGACCATCAGACAGCAGTCCACCGCCGTCAGGGTACGGTAGGTATCTTCGGAGAAGTCTTCGTGGCCCGGGGTATCCAGCAGGTTAACCAGGCTGTTGTGATACGGGAACTGCATCACCGACGTGGTAATGGAGATACCACGCTGTTTTTCCATCTCCATCCAGTCTGATTTTGCATGCTGGCTGGAACCACGGCCTTTAACGGTACCGGCGGTCTGAATCGCCTGTCCGAACAGTAATACCTTCTCGGTGATGGTCGTTTTACCGGCATCCGGGTGAGAGATAATGGCAAAAGTGCGGCGTTTGGCCACCTCTTGCAGATAAGGAGACAACGTCATAATTGATTCTTCTTAGTAAACGCGGCAACCGGCCACGCATGTGGAATACGAAAAATTGCGGCTATTTTACCCATCAATGGGGGGGAGGCAATCAGTGTTTACACAGGAGCTGCTCCAGGTCGCTTAAAGAGGTCACCGTCCAGTCGGGGTGAAGATCGGCAGGCAATTCACGCTGATGGGCATTCAGCCAGCAGGTGGCAAGGCCGGCATTCACCCCGCCGCGGATATCGGACTCTGCCGTATCGCCGACCATCAGCACGCGGGAACGATCGGGATGACCCGCCTGCGCCAGCGCATATTCAAAAATGCGCGCGTCCGGCTTCGCCACGCCGACCTCTTCAGAAATAATCAATAAATCAAAGTGATCGCGTAAGCCGGTGCGTTCCAGACGAATCTGCTGCAGCGAGGTAAACCCGTTGGTGATGATCCCCATCTTCACCTTCCCCTGCAGCGCATTCAGCAGCGATATCGCCCCAGGCAGCGGCGAGCAGATCTCGGCCATCGCATTCATAAAGGCGTCGTTGAGTTCGCCCGGCGGCACGCTGAGGCGCTCCGCCCAGCTATTAAAACGCTGATGTTGCAGCTGCAGCGCAGTGATCGTGCCGTTTTGATAGTCCACCCACAGGGGTTTGTTCACGGCCTGATAGTCCTGAAAATCTTCAGCGCTAAAGGTCACGCTATAGTCGAGAAACATTCGCTGCAGACCGGTAAAAGAATCAAATGTAAACAGCGTTTCATCGGCATCAAAGAAAATCCAGTCCCACTTCATCGTATCACCCTGTCATTGCCCGCCACACAGGCGTCTTGTTACAGCAGGTCTGAACAGCACAGCGTCAGACTTACCCTTAAAAAAGCCTGGCGAACAGGCCGTTACATACTGACTGGCAACGCCATTATGATCGCATCCTCACGCCCGTCGGCCGTGGGATAATAGTTGCGACGAATGGTTGCCTCGTTAAAACCTAAGCTCTCGTAAAGTGCGATAGCGGCTACGTTCGACGCACGCACTTCCAGCCACAGCGTTGCGACCCCGCGTTTCTCAACCTCATCAATCACCTGCTCCAGCAGCGCTCGCCCAAGGCCACGCCGCTGAAAAGCCGGGTCGACGGCGATGTTAAACAGCGTCGCTTCATCGAGGATAACTTGCGTAATCGCGAAGGCCGCCATCTCGCCATCAACCGTTAGTTGAAGGTTGAGATAACGTTCCCCCTGATTGCTGGCAAAGGTTTGTTCGCTCCACGGAAAAGCGTGGGCGCGTTGTTCTATTTGCCAGGCACGGGGCAAATCAGCCGTGTTGAGGGTAGAAATCGTGTTCATGAGCGCAGATTTGTTGCCAGAGCGCCATACGGGCAGGCGCGCTGGTCTGGAGTTCATCAAAAGCGGGCGTCGAAACCTGCGCGCCCGCCAGCAGTAACGGTGCGTCAGTACCCAGCCGCCAGCTGTTGCAGCGGCTATCCTGCGGCAACATAGCCACGCGATCCGGCGTGAGCTGCAGTACCTGTTCCGGCGACAGCGCCAAAGCACGTAGAATATCGCTGATGAGCGGTTCAGTCAGCGACGGCGGGTTTTCTGCCACCATCACCAAACGAATATGCCCTGGAAGCGAGATAGCGATTTCACCCTGTAACGCCCCGGGGCGACGCAGCGACCACCGGGTGATACCCAGCTGCTGTAATTGCCACTCTCGTCGGGAAGTCATAGCAAAACACTCCTGTTAATTAAGCGCGCAATATAGCAAATCCCGCTTATCTGCGCCAACAAACTACGAACGACGCGCCCGCCGCTCGCTCAGAGGTGAGGCGTATAGCGTTATCCGCGCGCAGGCGGCGCCAGCAGCGCCAACAAAGAGGCAGCATTCTGGATAACGTGTATAATCGGCGCCAGTCTTAATGAAGGAGTGTTTCATGTCTGCTTTTACCCCGGCAAGTGAAGTCTTGCTGCGCCACAGTGATGATTTCGAACCCGCACGCGTTCTGTTTGCCGGTGACCTGCAGGATGACCTGCCCGCACGTCTGGACACCGCGGCCAGCCGCGCCCACACCCAGCAGTTTCACCACTGGCAAGTCCTGAACGGCCAGATGGGCGAAAACGTACGTTTTAGTCTGGTCGCCGAAGCCAGCGACGTTGCCGATTGCGACACGCTGATTTACTACTGGCCCAAGAACAAACCGGAAGCGCAGTTTCAACTGATGAACCTGCTGTCGCTGCTACCGGTCGGCATTGACGTTTTCGTCGTCGGGGAAAACCGCAGCGGCGTTCGCAGCGCCGAACAGATGCTGGCCGAATATGTCCCTCTGACGAAAGTGGACAGCGCACGTCGCTGCGGGCTGTATCACGGGCGTCTGGAAAAACAGCCGACGTTCGATCCGCAGCAGTACTGGGGCGAATACCCGCTGGAAAATCTGACCATTAAAACGCTGCCAGGCGTATTCAGCCGTGACGGACTGGATATTGGCAGCCAGCTGCTGCTCTCAACGCTGACGCCGCACACCAAAGGTAAAGTGCTCGATGTCGGCTGCGGCGCAGGCGTGCTGGCGACCGTCCTGGCCAGCCACTCGCCGAAGGTCCGCCTGACGCTCTGCGACGTCAGCGCGCCGGCGGTCGAAGCGAGCCGCGCAACGCTCGCTGCCAACGGCATTGAAGGTGACGTGTTCGCCAGCAATGTGTTCTCCGAGGTGAACGGTCGTTTCGACATGATTATCTCCAACCCACCGTTCCACGATGGCCTGCAGACCAGCCAGGAAGCTGCGCAAACGCTGATTCGCGGCGCGGTCCGTCATCTGAACAGCGGCGGGGAGCTGCGTATTGTCGCCAACGCCTTCCTGCCGTATCCGGATGTGCTGGATGAAGTCTTCGGCTTCCATGAAGTGATTGCCCAAACCGGTCGCTTTAAAGTTTACCGTACCGTCATGACCCGCCAGGCGAAAAAATAATTTTCATCTTCTCCGGCGGCAGGGCAACCCCGCCGCCGGTTCCCCCCCCCTCAAATTCGACCATTTTTGCAACAATCAATCCAGGCCACACAATTAACTATTGACGTATAGCTGAAAACCACTAGAATGCGCCTCCGTGGTAACGATACTTTCATAGTGTCGATGGTATGCGAAGGTGGCGGAATTGGTAGACGCGCTAGCTTCAGGTGTTAGTGTCCTTACGGACGTGGGGGTTCAAGTCCCCCCTCGCACCATAAACCACGCAGATATCGCTCGCACTGTGCGAAGGTGGCGGAATTGGTAGACGCGCTAGCTTCAGGTGTTAGTGTTCTTACGGACGTGGGGGTTCAAGTCCCCCCCCTCGCACCAACGAGGCGATATCAAAAATTAAGAATACTGTGCGAAGGTGGCGGAATTGGTAGACGCGCTAGCTTCAGGTGTTAGTGTCCTTACGGACGTGGGGGTTCAAGTCCCCCCCCTCGCACCAATATTCTTACCCTTCTCTGTATTACCCCATCAGCTTCAAATTCAACGCCATCAGCATCATTCCACTGATTAACGCTACGCATGACGGCAACAGTACGAAATGCCGTAAACGCCGATGCCAGATCATCAATGCCGTCATCAATAGACCGACCGCGATCAGCCCACGCCAGGCATCTACCGACAGGCCAGCCCCTCCCAGTACAGCAACCAGTATCCCAGGCAACAGCACTGCCCATCCACTGCCCAAAGCTCGCTGCAACATGTTCTCACCTTTCCAATCGATAATGATAACCAATATCATATGATAGCGTTTATCATTTGTCATGTTTTGCCCATCAGGATATTTCGTTCTTTACGTTCGGCCTGATGACATAGATTGGTGAAGGTGATAAATTAAACGCGCCGTAGTAATGTATTAAAATATTTGATTATTTCGCAAAAAACCGCACTGTGTGCAGTGCTTTTTATCGTTCATTTTTGGCAGCCATCATTTTGAAATTTAATGACTAATAACGACACGCCCAATATGACTGCACAATCCTGGCAAAAACATTATGATAAAAAATATCAATATTCCTTACGGCTCTTTTTGCTGCTGAATTTTATTTCTGCGGTTTTCTCGCTAATCAGTCCGCTCTATACCCCCGTCAGCTTTACCTTTCCCTGCGCCCTGATCGTTATACTCAGCGCCGCCCTGGCGCTATGGCACTGGAAATTTTCACGGCGTAAAATAAGTATTCCTTTTATTTCTCTGATATTTGGTGTGCTGTGGGCGTCGCATATAACGGAAAAAGCATTGTTACTGCCGGTGCCTCATTTTAACTTTCTGGTCATTGCGTTATTAAGCATATTGTTTATTGGCGCTATCGCATTCCCCAATAATATCATTGCCTTTAACCTGCACTCTTTACCCACGTTTATTGCCTGTCTGTTTCTTGCCGAAGGTGAACAGTGGTTACGTATGTTGTATTGCCTCACGCTCCCCATTGCCGGCATTATGTTGCAGAGCATCATTCAAAAACGCAGCGATGCCTTCACCCAGGGGCTGATGGATAAATTACTGCAGGAACGCAACACCCTGAACGATCTGAGTATGTTGGACCCTCTCACCGGTTTATATAACCGGCGCGGCCTGCAGAACCGCCTGGATACCCTTCTGGCGGTGAGTGACAGTGACCATCATGTGCTGCTGCTGGATATTGACCACTTTAAAGCCTACAACGACCACTATGGTCATATGATGGGCGATCAGGCATTGATTCAGGTCTCCGCTGCGATTCGCAATGCCGTACGATCGCGTGATATCGTCGCGCGCTTTGGCGGTGAAGAGTTTATGGTGCTGTTAACAAACAGCACGGCGGAAGCGGCTTCGCTGGCCGCCGAGCGTATCCGCCAGCAGGTTTACGATTTGAAAATTCCCCATATGTTTAATGAAAGCGTCGCCACCAATGTCACCATTAGTATTGGCATGACGCCCCTCATGGACTCCGATATTGATGGCGCCCTGAAAAGAGCCGATACGGCGCTCTATGAAGCAAAGGGCCAGGGACGCAACATTATCCTCGCCAGTTGATCCCGCCGCCGCGTGGTACAACGCACGCGACGCAGACAAATATCTTGCCATCGCCCGGACAACTAACTAGTATCACTAATCATTATCATTTAGATTCATATCTGGCGATTTGATGGCTTACCGTTCTGTTTCATTCCGCAATGACATCATCTGGCAGGCTCCGTTGCTGCCGGCCGAAGATGCGTTGGCGAATGCGATTCGGGAAAAAATCACCACCCTTCGTCCCCATCTGCTGGATTTTCTTCGCCTTGATGAAGAGGCACCGTCTTGCGCATTGACGCTCGCAGAATGGTCAACGCCCACGGTACTCAGCTCTCTGCTGGCAACCTGGTCCGATCATATCTATCGCAACCAGCCGACGATGCCACGTGAACAGAAACCGCTGCTCTCACTTTGGGCGCAATGGTATATCGGCCTGCTAGTGCCACCGCTGATGCTGGCGCTGCTGAGTGAAGAGACCGCCATCAGTGTTGCCCCGGAGCGTTTTCGCGTTGAATTTCATGAAACGGGCCGCGCGGCCTGCTTCTGGATCGATGTCAAAGCAGACTCCTCCGCCAGACCCCATTCGCCGCAAACGCGTATGGAAACGCTGGTGACCCACGCCCTGCTGCCGGTGGTACAGGCGCTGGAAGCGACCGGTGATATCAATGGCAAGCTTATCTGGAGTAATACCGGCTATCTGATCAACTGGTATCTGGGAGAAATGAAAGCGCTGCTGGGGGACGAACAGGTTGCCGCCCTGCGTCAACACTGCTTCTTTGAAAAGCAGTTTGCTGATGGCCAGGACAATCCGCTGTGGCGAACGGTGATTTTGCGGGAAGGATTGCTGGTGCGCCGCACCTGCTGTCAACGTAATCGTCTGCCAGACGTTCTTCAGTGCGGAGACTGCACGCTGAAATAATGCCATTCACGGCGGGCGGCCCGAATGCCGCCCGCCGGTTATCTTATGCTGTCTGCTGACTCTCTTCTTCCAGACGCTGAGCCTCTTCAGCCTCCTGCGCCAACAGCTGTTTCTCATACACCTTAAAGAACGGGAAGTAGATAATCGCGGAGACGCAGGCCAGAATAACCACCAGAATTGCCGCCCGGAAATCCCAGCCCAATGCCCACGCGCCGCCAATGGGCGCCGGAGCCGTCCACGGTACAACTGAAATCACTCGTCCAATCAGATCCAGCTTCATCGCCGCCCAGGCCAATACGGCGTTAACCATCGGTGCCAGCAGGAACGGAATAAAGAAGACCGGGTTCATGACGATAGGCGTGCCGAAAATAACCGGCTCGTTAATATTAAACAGGCTTGGCACGACGCTCAGTCGACCGATTGAACGCAGATGCGCCGACCGGCTGCGCAGATAGCAGAAGACCAGGCCCATTGTGGCGCCAGACCCCCCGATAACAATAAAGAAGGTCCAGAACGCCTCCATAAAGATATGCGGCAGCGGCGCGCCCTGAGCCAGCGCCTGCTGGTTCATCCCGAGGTTAGTCAGCCAGAACATTTGCAGCATGCCAGAGACAATCGCCGCGCCGTGGATCCCGGCGAACCACAGCAGATGGCCGATCAGCACCGCCAGTAAAATCGCCGGCAGCGAGTCCGCTGCGGATACCAGGGGTTTAAAGATGGCCATGATGGCCTGCGGAATAAGCATGTCAAAATGGTGCTGAATAAACAGGCTGAGCGGATAGAGCGTCAACACCACCACCAGCACCGGAATGAGCAGATCAAAGGAGTTTTTGATCATCGGCGGCACCTGATCCGGCAGGCGAATACCGATATTGTGCGCCTTCAGGAAACGCATCATTTCAACGCAGTACACGGCCACCAGAATCGCCGTAAAAATCCCCGTACCGCCGAGGCTATCGACCGGCAGGGTGCCGTTCGTTTTTGGCGCCGCCACCAGCAGAAAAGCCATAATGGACAGCATGCTGCACATGAAGGGATCGAGCTGATGGGTCTTCTCATAATGCTTGCCGAGGTTATAAGAGATCGCGGCGCAAATGTAGATAGACATAATGCCCATCGTCATATCAAACGGCGTCAGAATCCGCCCTTCAAACTCTTTCGCCAAATCCAGCCAGGCGCGTGCAAACCCCCAGGTGGTATCTGGCGAAAACGGCGGGTAGGCAAAGACCAGCAGGAATGACCCGACAATCATAAACGGCATTGCCGAGATGAAACCGTCACGGATAGCCATCACGTGGCGCTGCGACGAGATTCGCCCGGCGACAGGGCTTATATAATTTTCTACAAAGCGAAATATCAGATTAAACGCAGCATGGTTAGCAGACATAGCAGCCCTCCTGACAGGCTTTAGATACTGGCCCAACAACGATTATTCTGCCGTTGCGATGAAAGATGTTCTGTGAACGGACAGCCACGCCGGCCATTCCATTCTCTATACTGTTCAAGTCAGCACGATTCATACACGGCTCTTTGTTATATGTGATACAGGGAAGTTACCCATCCAGTATTCATCTGAGCGAGCAGAACAGCAACCGGTTACAGTAACCGGTTACGGTGATTGTGAAGAAGATCCAGAAATTGGAATAATTCCTGATTCTCAATCAACAATATTTACACTCCTCCGGCCTTGTGACAGATTAAATCGGTCATTAATCAGGAGATCCCAATGAGCCTGCAGTCCGTGCGGCAGTTTTTTGCCGAACATGCCCCCGATATCGACATCATCGAGCTAAATCAAAGTACGGCCACCGTTGCCCTGGCAGCCGCCGCGCATCATGTCGAACCCGGGCAAATCGCCAAGACCCTTTCGTTAAAAGTGAAAGAACAGGTCATCCTTGTTGTCGCCAGCGGCAACGCCCGGCTGGATAATAAAAAACTGAAGGACGCATTTGGCGCGAAAGCGCGCATGCTCAGCAGTGATGAGGTCGTGATGTTGACCGGGCATCCGGTGGGCGGCGTGTGTCCTTTCGGGCTGGAAAATCCGCTGGCGATCTACTGCGATATTTCGCTAAAACAGTACCCGGAAGTCTTACCGGCAGCAGGCGCTATCCATAGCGCAGTGCGCATTTCACCGGACAGAATGGCGCAGTTGACCGAAGCGACCTGGATTGATGTTTGCCAGTAGCATACCTGGAGCACGGCTACGCTATCCCTTCCCCCGCAGCGTCCTGGCAGCATGGCGGCGGGAAATGAATCAGAATATCGGCTGCGCTCAGCAGCCCGAGATCGGAGCTGATACCCAGCCTGGCCATCGCATTGCACTTGTGGGCGCGAATGGTTTTGATATTCCGCTCCATCTGCACCGCTATCTCTGACAATGAATAGCCACAGGCTATATAGCGAAGAATTGTTTGCTCCATAGAACTGAGGCGATGACCGTAGAGCGCCTTGCGGCTGGCAGGTTCATTACGGGGGGCTATTTGTTGCTCAAGTAGCCGAAATAGCTGCTCCTGCAGCGTTTCACGGCCGCAGGCTTTATTTAAAACGCCGTGCAGCTGGAATGGCACCAGTTGAGTAATTAAGTCACGCTCTGCTCCGCTATTCGCCAGAATAATTCGCAGAATATTTGGATGGGTATAAGCAGCCTCCTGAAAAAAAAGCAAACTTTCCAGACGCAGCTGACGATGACCGGAAAGCGAAAAAATAATCGCAGTGACCTGCCTGATATTCATCGTTTGCGTCAATGACTGAACATCTTTGAAAAAATGAATGCTACTATTTTCGTTATAACGATCGTTTAAGATAAAACGAAGCGCCGTCTCCGTCATTACGCACGGTTCGATGACAGCAATGCGTTGCGCTTCGCTACGCTTCTCCATTCCTGCAGCTCTCCATGTTCTGAGTATATATTCAACTCTTTCATCCCTTGTTCACTATTAATCCAGGCATACATCTGCGCATTGCCATTCAAAGATAAACGGCGCATAGCGCTATTTTTTTGCGCGCTAATCGTCTTATTACTTTTTTTCAATAACGAGGCTATTTGATTAATTCCCCAGCCCTTTGCCAGAAGCCGTAAAACCTTGCGCTCAGATAAAGTCAGCGTGCTTATCATCTCCGGGCTCATCGATACCGTATCGGTTGGCGTATTGAGAAAAGTCGCTTTATCATTCGTGACAGCCACATCCTCCGGGCGCCTCGCTTCTGCCGCGCATATCGCTGCGCCTAAACGTACCACCGGCGCCATGTCGGAAACTAATGTACTGTTATCACGGACTAAAAATATCTGGGCCGCGCGATCGCTGGCGCGCCCGACAATATAAACCCAGTGAATATCTTTATACTGACTCATTAAAAAACAATAATATTCACAAACTTCCTGAGGCTGGCTGAGGTCACCGGACAGGTCGACAATAACCTGCCGGGTTCGACCCAGTTCGGTTAGCGTGAGCTCCTCCGGCGAACGGCAGCAGCTGAATATATAGTCGGGGAGACATTCACTGGTGATGGTTTTTAAGCCGGACTGCATAACCGGTATTTTGCTGATGATGATGCCGCACTGATCATGTCCTGGTAACATAAACCCTCCGTTTTCTGTAGAAGATTCACGTCTGGCATAAAACAGATGGCCCCCTGGCAACCATAATATTATTTTGCCAGGTGAATCCATGTCACCCCTGGCGAACGTTTCGGCCTTACGCTCTGTACCAATTTTAGTGTGGGGAATTGCATTGCTGGCCTTAGCAATAAACGACATTAGCATACATAAAGAGCAACAATAAATTAGAAAAAATGAAAGCAGACTTTAGAAAGAATTACGCAAAACCTGTCACATCATATTTTATTTAATTTCATTCCTGAATGTTTTTGGCGATACGCCGCTATAGCGACGAAAAAAACGGGAAAAATAAGTCGCATCTGAAAACCCCAAATAATCAGAAAGTTGAGTCACAGTCATCGTGGTATATTGCAAATTACGCCGCGCCTCCAGCATCAGTCTTTGGTGCAAAACCCCTAAGGCACTGCAGCCATGAAATTCACGACACAAATAATTGAGGTGCGTCGCCGACAGCCCAACCTGGCGGGCGTATTCCGCCAGCGGCAGATGTTCGCGGTAATGACTTTCAATAAGACGAGAGAAATGGCGCATGACACTGCGCTTTCGTTCCGCTTTCCCTTCGGCGACCGACGTCGGGCGGCACTGCCGGTTCAGCCAAACCAGCAGCGCCCCTAAAAGCGAGTGCAGCATCATTTCCCGGGCATCCAGCTCTTCGCAATACTCTTCCCGTAATGCCGTAAACAGCGCACGGATATGCCCGCGGGAGTGCTTAACGGGCACGCACTGCGGCTGGCCGAGGACATCAAGCTGGCGGCCAAACTGGCGTTCAAAATGGCTAAGCAACGGCAGCGCCAGCGACAGAACATAGCCCTGCGTGCCGGGTGAAAAACGAAACCCATGAATGCACAACGCCGGCACCACCTGAATACAGGATTCGGTCATCACGGTGGTAGTCCCCTCAATTTCGATCTCCGCCCTGCCTTTATGCAAATAGAGCAGCTGCACCATCTCCGCATGCTGATGCATGCGGATATGCCACTCATACAGGCTGCTGCGCTGCAAAATCGACTCGCAGTGCAGGAGATCGGGCGTAGGCCAGTCTCGCTCTTCGCCATACAATTTAAAAACGGGAACGGTATTGGTGGCCTGCATGACAACTCCAGCTGTTGATTCCCTACGCCACACGCTCCATGGGCAAACCCACATAGTTTTCCGCTATGGTGGTCAACCCGGCGCGCGATCCGAGGTAATAGCGACGGTCCGCCGCCTGCATTTTTTTATCAAACTCGCTTTGCTGCGGAAAATCATGCAGCAGGCGGGTCATAAACCAGCTGAACCGTTCCCCCTTCCACACCCGATCAAGAGCAAAACGAGAATAGCTCGCCAGCAGATCGGTGCGACCGCGGTGATAATACTCCCGCAGAATGCGCCACAAATAGTTCACATCGGAAGCGGCCAGATTCAGCCCTTTTGCTCCGGTCGGCGGCACGATATGCGCCGCATCGCCCACCAGGAACAGCCGCCCGTACTGCATCGGCTCCACCACGTAGCTACGCAGCGGTGCAATGCTTTTCTCAAGTGAGTGACCAGTCACTAACTTGCCAGACAGCTCCTCCGGCAGGCGGCGTTTCAGCTCATCCCAGAAACGTTGGTCCGACCATGCGTCAACCTTGTCGCTCAGCGGGACCTGCAGATAGTAGCGGCTTCTTGTTAGTGAGCGCTGACTACACAAAACAAATCCCCGCTCATGGTGAGCATAAATCAGCTCCGGGTTGACCGGCGGCGTGTCCGACAGCAGCCCCAGCCAGCCAAACGGCCAGACGCTTTCATACTCTTTAAGAATGTCACGCGGGATGCTTTGTCGCGAGACACCGTGAAAACCATCGCAACCGGCAATAAAATCACACTCGAGGCGGCAGGTTTCCCCGCCGCTGACGAAGGAGACTGACGGCCGATCGCTCTTCGCATCCTGAATCGTCACATCGCTGACGCCATAAATAACCGGCGCTCCGCAGTCAGCACGCGCCGCCATTAAATCCCGGGTCACTTCGGTCTGGCCGTATACCATCACGCTTTTGCCACCGGTCAGCTCTGTCAGCGCAACCGGTACCCGCTGCCCCTCAAATAAAAACTCAACCCCATGATGCACCAGCCCCTCCGCATCCATGCGCTGCGATACTCCGGCCTCTCGCAGCAGGTCGACGGTACCGCTTTCCAGAATCCCCGCCCGGATGCGCCCCAGCACATATTCCGGCGTTTGCCGCTCAAGAATAACGGTTTCGATCCCGGCTCGATGCAACAGTTGTCCCAGCAGCAGCCCGGAGGGGCCCGCCCCGATAATCGCGACCTGTGTTTTCATAGGATTGCCTCACGCCCGATGGTTAATTATTTGTTTGTTTTTTGTTTAATAAAAGTTCTCTCCTGCATTTTTGATAACCCGGACGAGAAAAAGAAGGCAAAAATCCGTACAAAAAATGCACTTTTCAACAGTTTTAAGAAAGTGTGGCGGAGTTCAAATTCTATTTCGGCCGCCTGCGGCGACTTTTTGCACATTGTTTGATCCGGTCCCCCTCAGAGAAAGCGCGAGTTCAGGTTAAAGTAACAACAGACATGACGGCATCGGATGTGACGGACAGCGGGTATTTATGCAAGCAGATCGGGCAGTTCAGCGCACAATTACGCGACTATGTATTCAGTGTGGACTTTTCTTGTTACAGCATGGCGCAGAGAGCGCGCTGGTTGAGGAGCTCTCGACTCGTCTGGGGCGGGCGCTCGGCATGGACAGCGTTGAAAGCGCCATCTCCTCGAATGCGATTGTGCTCACCACGATTAAAGACGGCGAGTGCCTGACCTCTACGCGTAAAAACATCGATCGCGGCATTAACATGCACGTGGTGACGGAAGTGCAGCATATTGTGATTATGGCCGAGCATAAGCTGCTGGATTATAAAGATGTGGAGAAGCGCTTTACGCAGATTAAGCCGCTGCGCTATCCGCGCTGGCTGGTGGTTCTGATGGTGGGGCTCTCCTGCGCCTGTTTCTGCAAGCTCAACAACGGTGGCTGGGACGGTGCGCTGGTCACCTTCTGCGCCAGCACTATCGCCATGTATATTCGCCAGCTCCTGACCCATCGCTCGATGCATCCGCAGATAAACTTCTGTATCACCGCCTTTGTCGCCACCACCATCTCCGGGCTGATGCTGCGCCTTCCCGCCTTTACCAACACGTCAACGGTGGCGATGGCCGCCAGCGTACTGCTGCTGGTGCCCGGCTTCCCGCTGATTAACGCCGTTGCGGATATGTTTAAAGGGCATATCAATACCGGCCTGGCGCGCTGGGCGCTGGCCAGTCTGCTGACGCTGGCCACCTGCATTGGCGTGGTGATGGCAATGACCATGTGGGGGCTACGCGGATGGGCATAATCTCGTATCTGTGCGCGCTGCTTCAGGATATGGCGCTGTCGGCCATTCCGGCCGCCGGGTTTGCCATGGTGTTTAACGTACCGCAGCGCGCGCTGCGCTGGTGTGCGCTGCTGGGAGCGATCGGCCACGGTTCGCGTATGGTGATGATGACCGCAGGATTCAATATTGAATGGGCGACGTTCCTCGCCGCTCTGCTGGTTGGCAGCATCGGCATTCAATGGTCCCGCTGGTACCTGGCGCATCCCAAAATTTTCACCGTCGCAGCCGTGATCCCGATGTTCCCCGGTATTTCCGCCTATACGGCGATGATCTCGGCGGTGAAAATCAGCCATTTTGGCTACTCGGAAGAGATGATGATCATGCTGCTGAGTAATTTCCTCAAGGCTTCCTCCATCGTTGGCGCCCTCTCTATCGGTCTTTCCATTCCGGGTCTCTGGCTGTACCGTAAGCGCCCGCGGGTATAGCAGGGATTTGGCCCGACGCTGTGCTACTATAGCCAATGGATTTCAGTTTGCTTTACTGCGACAGTCGCGGGGATCCCAATACGCTGCCTGAAACCAGCGGGTCGGATTAACGCCCGTAGTCAGCAATGAAGCACCTGAAAAACGACAGGTATCCGGGGGCGATTACCCCTCTCTATTGTTGTTCAGAATTGAGATAGTGTTATGTCTTCGCGAATATTAACCACCGATTTTAGCGGCCTGGATGATTTTATTCAGGACCATGCGGCCGTTCTCGCAAAATCGGCCAGCGGCGCGGTTGCCGTTTTTGCTAACAATGCCCCAGCGTTCTACGCGCTCACGCCGGAACGTCTGGCGCAGCTGCTGGAGCTGGAAGCAAAACTGGCTCGCCCCGGCAGCGATGTTGCGCTCGATACGCAGTTTTTCGACGAACCCGGCGCAGCGCCAACCGCTATCCCCGTGGGGAAATTCGCCATGTATGCCGACTGGCAGCCGGACGCTGATTTCCAGCGCATGGCCGCGCTGTGGGGCATCGCCCTCAGCCAACCGGTGACGCCGGAAGAGCTGGCGGCGTTTGTCGCCTACTGGCAGGCGGAAGGCAAAGTCTTTCATCATGTGCAATGGCAGCAAAAGCTGGCGCGCAGCGTACAGATCGGCCGGGCCAGCAACGGCGGCCAGCCGCGGCGCGATGTGAATACGGTCAGCGAACCAGATAGCCATATTCCACGAGGTTTCAGAGGATGAGCATGAAAAACGTTGGCGACCTGATGAAGCGTCTGCAAAAAATGATGCCAGCCCATGTCGAACCGGCGTTTAAAACCGGCGAAGAGCTGCTGGCCTGGCAAAAAGAGCAGGGCAAACTGCGTTCTGAAGCGCTGGAGCGCGAAAACCGCGCCATGAAAATGCAGCGGACGTTTAACCGCTCCGGCATCCGTCCGCTGCACCAGAACTGTTCGTTTGAAAATTATCGGGTCGAGTGCGAAGGCCAGATGAACGCGCTGTCCAGAGCACGCCAGTACGTTGAAGAGTTTGACGGCAACATCGCCAGCTTTATCTTTTCCGGCAAACCCGGCACCGGCAAAAACCATCTGGCTGCCGCCATTTGCAACGAGCTGCTGCTCCGCGGGAAATCGGTATTGATCATCACCGTCGCTGATATTATGTCGGCGATGAAAGAGACGTTTGGCAATCGGGAAACCAGCGAAGAACAGCTCCTTAACGATCTGAGCAAGGTCGATCTGCTGGTGATCGATGAGATCGGGATGCAGACGGAGTCGCGCTACGAGAAAGTGATCATCAACCAGATAGTCGATCGCCGCTCCTCATCAAAGCGCCCGACCGGGATGCTGACCAACAGCAACATGGACGAGATGAACAAGCTGCTCGGCGAGCGCGTCATGGATCGTATGCGTCTTGGCAACAGCCTGTGGGTCATCTTCAACTGGGACAGCTATCGTCATCGGGTCACCGGCAAAGAGTATTAAGATATTTCCGAACTCTGCCGGGGTTATACTGCAGAAATGCTTAAGTAACCATGATGAGTACACTGATGAAATCTGCAAAATTCTTATTCCGCACCGCCTTGATTGCCGGCGTTTTTTTTGCCGCCGGCGCCCACGCAGCCTCCTGGCAGGACTCTCTTTCCAGCGCCGCCAGCCAGCTTAGCAGCCAGAGCGGCTCTCAGGAAAGCGGCGCCCTGTCGATGTCTTCGCTGACCAGCCTGCTGAACGGTGGCAGTCAGTCCCTGACCGCCAGCAGCATGAACAATGCCGCCGGGATTATGTCCTACTGCGCCAAACAAAAACTGGCCTCGGTCACCAACACGGAAAACGTCAAAAATCAGGTTCTGGATAAACTCGGCCTCAGCACGCCGGAAAAACAGAAAGAGGACACCAGCTATCTGGAAGGGTTGCAGGGGCTTCTGAGCAATAATAGCGGTCAGCAGCTGAACCTCAACACGCTCGGCAGCAGCCCGCTGGCGGAGAAAGTGAAAACCAAAGCCTGCGATCTGGTCTTAAAACAGGGCGTTAACTTCCTCTCCTGATTTTTTTCACTGACGCCGCGTTTAACGCCTTAGCGCTGTTAACGCGGCTCCAGCCATGATTTTCGTCATTCTTCAGCACACGATCCTCGTTGTTCAGGGATGTGACCCCGATCAAAAACGACCATTTCTAAACCAATTCTGAACTACTGCACAGTTTCATGACTCTACAATTGCAGCCATATGGCACTGCAATTACAGTGTAGCGTGGAAAATAGTCTATCCTGCCAGCGGTCAACTGGCGCTAATGAGGATGAATTGTGTCAGAGTTGTTATCCATCGCCTTGTTCCTCACCTCGGTGGTGATTTATGCCTTAAAAGCCGGTCGTAACACCTGGTGGTTTGCCGCCACGTTAACGGTGCTGGGGCTGTTTGTGGTGCTTAATATTACCCTCTATGCCAGCGACTACTTCACCGGGGACGGTATTAACGACGCGGTCCTCTATACGTTGACCAACAGCCTGACCGGGGCCGGCGTCAGCAAATACATTCTTCCCGGCGTCGGGCTGGTAGCGGCGCTGGTGACCGTATTCAGCGCGCTGGGATGGGTGTTGCGCCGTCGCCGCCACCATCCTCATCATTTCGGCTACAGCCTGCTGGCGCTGGTTCTGGCGCTGGCCTCCGTGGATGCCAGCCCGGCGTTTCGTCAAATCAGCGAACTGGTCAAATCGCAGTCCCGCGACGGCGATCCCGATTTTATCGCCTATTACAAAGAGCCGGCGAAGAGCATTCCGAACCCGAAGCTGAACCTGGTCTATATCTACGGGGAAAGCCTCGAACGCACCTATTTTGATAACGACGCCTTTCCCGATCTGACGCCCGAACTCGGCAAACTAAAAAACGAAGGCCTCGATTTCAGCAACACCACCCAGCTTCCGGGTACCGATTACACCATCGCTGGCATGGTGGCTTCCCAGTGCGGTATTCCTCTGTTTGCGCCGTTTGAAGGCAACGCCTCCGCCTCGGTCTCCAGCTTCTTCCCGCAGAATATCTGCCTCGGCGACATTCTGAAAAACTCCGGCTATGAAAACTATTTCGTACAGGGCGCCAACCTGCGTTTCGCCGGCAAAGATGTGTTCCTGAAATCACACGGTTTTGACTACCTGTACGGCGCTGAAGAGCTGAAAACCACGGTTGCCGACCCCGCTTACCGCAATGACTGGGGCTTCTACGATGACACCGTTCTGGATGAAACCTGGAAAAAATTCGAAGAACTTTCTCAATCCGGCAAACGCTTCTCGCTCTTTGCGCTGACGGTCGACACCCATCATCCGGACGGTTTTATCTCCCGCACCTGCCAGCGTAAAAGCTATGACATCGGCGGGAAAAAGAATCTCTCCTTTAGCGCGGTCACCTGTAGTCAGGAGCATATCGCGGCATTGATTGAGAAAATCAAAGCCTCTCCGTATTTCAAAAATACGGTCATCGTGGTCTCTTCCGATCATCTGGCGATGAAAAACACCGCCTGGGACTATCTCAACAAACAGGATCGCAGCAACCTGTTCTTTGTTCTGCGCGGCGACCAGCCGCAGCAGGAGACGCTGGCCGTGAAGCGCAACACCATGGACAACGGCGCCACGGTGCTGGACATCCTTGGCGGCGATAACTTTATCGGTCTGGGCCGCAGCAGCCTGTCCGGGCAATCGCTGTCCGGTATTTTCATGAATATGAAAGAGAAAGTGCTGGCCTGGAAACCGGATATCATCCGCCTGTGGAACTTCCCGAAAGAGATGAAAAACTTCACCATCGACAGCCAAAAGAACACGATCTCATTCTCCGGCAGCCATTTCCGCCTCCCGCTGCTGCTGCGGGTATCCGATAAACGCGTTGAGCCGCTGCCGGAGAGTGAATATTCCGCCCCGCTGCGCTTCCAGCTGGCCGATTTTGCCCCACGGGATAACTTCGTGTGGATCGATCGCTGCTACAAAATGGGCCAGCTGTGGTCCTCTGAGCTGGCGCTCTCCACCGACTGGTGCGTTTCCCAGGGCCAGCTCGGCGGCGAACAGAAGGTGCAGCATGTTGATAAGCCCCGGTGGCAGGGAAAAACGGCGTTTAAAGATACCGTTATCGATATGCAGCGCTACAAAGGCAACGTCGATACCCTGAAGATCGTCGATAACGATATTCGTTACAAAGCCGACAGCTTTGTCTTTAACGTTGCCGGCGCGCCGGAAGAGGTCAGGCAGTTCAGCGGGATCTCCCGCCCGGAATCGTGGGGCCGCTGGTCTAACGCCCAGCTCGGCAGCGAGGTGAAGATTGAATATAAAGAGCCGCTACCGGAAAAATTCGATCTGGTGATTACCGCCAAAGCCTACGGGCCGAACGCCAATAAACCGATCCCGGTCCGCGTGGGCAACAGCGAACAAATCCTCACCCTGGCCAACGAGGTTTCCACCACCACTCTGCATTTCGACAATCCGTCGCGCAGCGATACGTTGATTATCGTTCCGCCGGATCCGCAGTCCACCAACGAAGGGAATATCCTTGGCCACGCGCCGCGTCAGCTGGGAATCGGCATGGTGGATCTTAAAGTGGTAAAAAGCGACGGTTAACGCTGCCGCGCCCCGGCTCATGACCTGAACCGGGGCGCCTTCGCGCATTCGCTAGCATTCGGCAGGCGGTAACCCGCTGAACTCCACGCACATCTCATACTGCTTCAGCGCCAGGGTCGCATACCCTGCCGCGCTAAACAGCGGCGTAAATGATTCGGGAATGATCACCGAAGTACTCAGGCCGGGGAACTGGCGGGCCAGCGCCCTCAGCATCTCATGCGCCAGCCCGCGGCCGCGAACGGAGGGCTCAACCCACAAAAACTGTAGCTGCGGCGTGGAGGTTAAGGTTGCCAGCACGGCAAAAGCCTGCTGGTTCAGAGTGAGCGCCCGGCATGGCAGCGTGGCGAAGGTCAACGGATCCATCAGCCACGGCAGACGACCGTTGATCTCCGCTCCGGCTCTGCGCAACAGAGGGAGCACATCCCCCTCTTCCAGCGCCGCCGCGGTATCCTCCGCCCGGGTACTGACAAATCCGCACAGCCCATGATGTACAACAAAGCCTAAAGACTGGTACAGCGCCACCGCCGCATAGTTTTCGCGGATCACCTCCAGCCACATTCGCCGCACGCCCTGCTCCCGCAGCGAGGCCATGAGCGGCGTCATCAGCCGACGGCCCATGCCTTTGCCGCGCCAGGCCGGACGCACCGCAAAAGCCGCCAGTCTCGCCTCATCGCCGCGCCGGGCCACGATGGCGATTGCCGCCGGCGTCCCGCCATCCAGCCAGACGCAGGAGTCGAGCAGGCTCAGTCCCTCGGAACCGAAGCGCTGAACGAACACCGCCACCGGCAGTGAAACCGGCACCAGGTAATCTTCAAAACAGTCGCTGAGGATCGTGCTTAACTGCTCGCTGCTAAAACCGGTAGCTGGGACGGCTATCAATGCCATGCATTTCTCCCGAAAATTGCTATGCTGAAGCGATGAAAAATAACACTATAACCGCCGCAACGACTTTTCGCCTGACTCAGGAGAACGACATTCCTCTCCTGCCCGCGATTGAGCGCTCGGCGGCCCAGTCTTTTCGCCAGATTCCGGCGCTGGCCTGGCTGGCGGAAAGCGAAGTCATAAGCCCCGAGCGCCACCGCCTGTTTCTTGAAACTGACCATAGCCTGCTGGCCGTGGCCGATGAACGACCGATAGGCTTCCTGCTGACCGAACCGCTGGACGATGCCCTGTTTATCGTCGAGATCGCCGTTCATCAGGCGTGGCAGGGGCGAGGCATTGGCCGCATGATGCTGGAGCAGGTCATTGAGAGCGCCCGGCAGGCGGCGTATCCGGCGGTCACCCTCACCACCTTTCGCGACGTGCCGTGGAATGCGCCGTTTTATACGCGCCTGGGGTTTTCAATGCTGAGCGAGCTAAGGCTGCCGGCGGGACTGGCGGCAAAAAGGGCGCTGGAAACGGAGCACGGTCTGCCGCCGGAAACGCGCTGCGCCATGCGCCTGACGCTGTAAGTCGTCTCCGGCCAGGGCTGTGTTTATGGGGTGAATATGGTACAAAGTATCATGCTAACTTTACCGTCTGGTACTCCCTATGGCCTACTCGATCGATATCATTTCCTGCATCACCGATCGCTTTCTCGAGCTGACCGTCACCGAAAAGCGCATCGCCCAGTTTATCCTCGATGATGTCGCCGCGGCGGCAGAGTTACCCATCGCCGAAATCGCCCGTTTGACCAACACCAGCCAGGCTTCGGTGACCCGTTTCGCCCGGGCGTTGGGGTGCAAAGATGTCCGTGAGCTGAAGATGAAGCTCGCGCAGTCTCTGGCTGTCGGTCAGCGCTTTATTCTCGATGTGCCGGATCTCGAAGGCGTGCAGGGCATTTACGAATCCATCATCGGCGTGCTGGAAACCAACCGCCGGGCGCTGGATATTGAGGCGCTGAAGCGCGCCGTCTCCTGGCTGAGCGACGCGCGGCAAATTCTGGCCATCGGCATGGGCGGCGGTTCAACCATCTGCGCCCAGGAGATCCAGTACCGCCTGTTCCGCCTCGGCCTGCCGGTCGTCAGTCAGAACGACGGCCTGCTGGTACGGATGATGAGCTCCGCCGTGACGCCAAAAGACGTGGTGATCGTCCTGTCGCTCGGAGGATATACCAAAGAGATGATTGAAAGCGCGGCTATCGCCAGGCAGTACGGCGCGAAAGTAATTGCGATTACGCCAGCGGGAACGCCGCTGGCCGATCAGGCGGACCTCGTCTTACCGCTGCTGGTACGCGAAAACGACTATATCTTCAAACCCAGCACGTCCCGTTATGCCATGCTGGCGATGGTGGATGTGCTGGCCACCGAACTGGCGATGGCCAACAAACCGCAGGCGAAAGATCGGCTGCGCCGTATCAAGCTGGCGCTCGACAGCCACCGCGGCGGCGTCGACCGTCAGCCGCTGGGTGATTAAACCAGGCTCGCAGCGATAAAGCGTCTGGCCTGCTCCCGGGTCTGTTCCGGCGGCTGCCCGGGGCGATAGAGATCGCTGCCTAATCCCGCCCCCGAACAGCCGGCCTGCACCCAGGTCGCCAGGTTTTCCGGCGTCACGCCGCCAACCGCCAGCACCGGTACGTCAGGCGGCAGCACCGCCTTAAGAGCACGAATATAGTCCGGGCCAAAGCTGGATGAAGGGAAAATCTTCAGCCACTGTGCCCCGGCCTCCAGCGCGCTAAAGGCCTCTGTCGCGGTGGCGCAGCCGGCACAAACCAGCATCCCCTGCTCGACCGCCCGGCGAATCACCGCCGGCTGCGTATTGGGCGTCACGATCAGCTTCGCCCCGACCTGCGCCAGGATATCAACCTGCCCGACGTTAAGCACCGTCCCTGCGCCAATCACCGCCCGGGCGCCGAACTGCGCCACCATCTGCGGAATACTGCGCTGCCACTCCGGCGAGTTGAGCGGGATTTCGATATAGCGAAAGCCGGCGTCAATCAGCATCTCAATATGCTCCGCCGCCTCTTGCGGACCAATGCCGCGCAAAATCGCGACCAGTTTAAACGTGTTCATGGATAATCCTCGCGATGCCGCGCAGAAATGCCTCATCCCCGCGACAGCTGTTGACCGTCACTCCGTGGGCCGCCATCGCCCGACGATAGCGTTCATTTAGCGCCGGTTCCCCCACCAGCGTGATGTGCGTCGCGCGGTAGCGTTCGCGGAGCGCCGCCACCTCCGCGCCAATCAGGAGACCTGAGAGATAGTCGCTGACCGATGCCGGCGACAGCGCGCCCAGTATCCGCGCGGCGCGGGCGCCGAACAGGTCAACCACCAGCGACGGCGCCTCCCTCCCCTTTTCCAGCCCAAGGGTAAATGCCGCCTCATCCGCCTGCTGGTCGGGAAGCTGTTTACCGATCAGCGACTGGCTAAGCAGCAGATGATGCAGCTCTCCGGTCATCGCGGTGGCGAAGTGGCGCACCACGCCCCGTTCAACCTGCACCCATTTACAGTGCGTACCCGGCATCACGTAGCACGTCGCCGGCGCTATCTGCGATGCGCCAAGCAGCTGCGTCTCCTCCCCGCGCATCACGTTGTAATCCCCGCGCTGTTCTACCTTAAGGCCGGGAACAATCCACACGCCGTCAGCAACGGCAAACAGCTGACGCCCCGGTTCATCAATCGCCGCCGGGCAGGCCAGGTAGGGCACCGCCTGCCAGCCCGCATCGCTACCGATCATTCCGGCCATGACTACCGGTAGCTCCGCGGCTGCACGCCACGGCGTCAGATACCGGTGGAAAACCTCCGCCGGCGATTGTCCGTTGAGCCGCGAGACCCCGAGAGGAAGCTGCATTGTCTCCACGCATTTTCCGTCGCGAATCAGCCAGCCGCGCAGCTGTGTCGAGCCCCAGTCGACGGCAATATAGCTCTTCATTACGCCTCCCTTAGCTCTGCGACGGATGGCGTTTGCCAATCGGCAGCGGCGGTGCCGCCGGACGGCTTTCACGTTCGCGGGTAATCATCTCCAGCGCCTCTTCCCGGCTCATGCTGCTGGCCGGCGTGATCAACGTCACCACCACAGACGCGACCAGGCTGGTGAGTACCGACGGGATACACGGATTGCCCCAGAAGGCCAGCCAGTCGCTGTTCATCAGCACTGCCACCGATGCCCCAGCCCCACCAGCCAGAGCGGCTACCGCCCCCTGCCAGTTAAAGCGCGTCCAGAAACGGCCGAGCATGGTGCAGATGAACATGCCGGACATGATCATCGAGATCATTTTGGTGATGTAGCTGATGATGTCGTTAGAGGTCAGCGCAAACACCAGCGCCAGGGCAATAACCAGCACGAGGAACATTCGCGACAGACGAATCGCTTTCTCCGGCGCGGGCATATGGCCGGTCACAAGGGTATAGAGGTCGCGCAGCATAATAGACACCGCGGCAATCGCATCAGAGCTGCCGGAGGACATATTGGCCGACATCCCGGCAATCAGGATCGCCATCGCCAGCACCGGCGGCAGCACCTGAGTGGCAAACAGGAAGGCAAAGCCGCTGTTTTCGAGGTTCGCATTCATGGTCCACACCGCCATGCCGATAATCGCCGGCAGGAAGGAGAAACCGAGGTATAGCAGTCCGGTGATGGTGAAGGACTGGCGCACGGAGGAGACGGTTTTCGCCGAGTAGATACGCTGACGATAGGACGGCGTCGCCAGGACGCCCACGCCAATGACGATCGCCAGCGAGAGCGCGGGCAGCACCCCGAGTTTATCGACGGCAAACAGGCTCTGTGCTGCCGGGTCGACGGCCTGCTGAATATGGCTCCAGCCGCCCACGTGCTGGACGGCAAAAATCGCCATCAAAATAAAACCCACGAACAGCACAATCGATTGAACCGTATCGATCCAGACGACCGCGGAATAGCCGCCAATACCGACATAAACCACAAATGCCAGCGCGATAATGACTTTGGCGACATTAATATCAATACCGCTGGCCCATGCCAGATAGAGCCCGCCGCCTAATATATGCGCGCCAAGCCAGCCAATTGAGGCAATAAAAATAAGGATCGCTACCAGGTTTTTAATAATTTTACTGCCACCGGTATAATAGGACATCTCTTCGCTCATAGTCATAAAGCGAAATTTACGTACCGGCGCAAATAACCACGCGACCAGTAAAATGCCCACCGCGCCGCCGAGGCCATACAGCATCCCCGCCCAGCCGTTGCTGTAGCCAAAGCCCACGGCACCCACGCTCGAACCGGTGCCGACCATGGTGCCCACCGTCGAACCCAGCGTCAGAAACATCGGCAGAGAGCGGCCGCCCAGTAGAAAATCATCACCGTTTTTTTGCTTGCGAGAAACATACCAACCTAAGGTAATCATGGCGCAGGCATAAACAGAAAACCAAATCAGGAATGACATATTATTCATTGCTCACATCCAGGCGTAATAAATAATATTCGTACCGCTGAATATTATGAGTTAATCGTAACGATGCCAGAAAAAAGGCAAAGCAACCCTGCTCGCGCCGATTGATGGAGTCAATTTGGCACGATTGTCACATTTTTATGGGTCACTCCCCACCCGGCGGTGGGGAATTCTTATTTACACGCGAGCGACGTTATAGCAGGTCACATCCACTTCGACTTTACAATCCACCACCAGATCGGCAACGCAACAAATGCGTGCGGGGGGATTCTCAGCAAAGAACTCGCGGAACACTTTATTGAATGACTGGAAATAGCGTGAGTCGGTCAGAATCACTTTCACATGCACCACATCCGCCAGGCTGTAGCCTGCTTCGGTCATGATATCGACGCAGTTCTGAATCGCCAGCCGCGACTGCTCAACAATGCCGCCTTCTACCACTTCCCCGTTTTTCATCGGCGTCTGGCCGGAGACATACAGCCAGCCCCCGGCTTCAACCGCCCGCGCGAAGGGCAGATGCTGCCCGCCGGTTCCGGTCCCGCCTTCAACGCCATAACGTTTGATACTCATATTCCGCTCCTTAGTCCATCTGGCGACGCAGGAAACGCCCTGCGCGCCCGGTAATTTTTTTATCGCTGCCGTAGCTCATGATGCCGTTCACCATCACCGCCTCGATCCCTTCCGCAGGCTGTTTCGGATCGGAGAAGCTGGCCACATCACGCACCGTCAGCGGATCGAACAGCACCAGATCGGCAAAATAACCGACTTTCACCAGCCCGCGCTGCGCCAGCCGGAAGCGCGCTGCCGACAGGCCGGTCATTTTGTGAATCGCCGTGGTCAGCGGAAACAGCTGCTCATCACGGCTGTAATGGCCAAGCACCCGGGGAAAAGCGCCCCATAAACGCGGATGCGGCATCGGGTCGTTGGGCAACCCATCGGAGCCGATCATCGTGACGGGATAGCGCATCACCCGCCGGACATCCTGCTCATCCATGTTGTAGTAGATAGCCCCGGCAGGCATCAGCTGCGCCGCCGCCTCATGCAGGCTCATCTGCCACGCATCGGCAATCTGCTTAAGCGTTTTTCCCGCCTGTTCCGGCCGGGATTCCGACCAGGTGATCACAATATCGAACTCATCGGTGACCTGTTTCATATCCAGCGTTGAGGAGCTGGCGGAATACGGGTAGCAGTCGCAGGCAATCTCCTGGCGCTGGCGCATCTCATCGAAGAAGGCCAGCGTCTCCCGCGTGCGTCCCCAGTTCTTTGCCCCGGCGCATTTATGATGTGAAACCACCACCGGGACGTTGCCGTGACGCCCGATGCGGAACGCTTCGTCGAGAGCATCCAGAATAGGTTCAAATTCAGAACGCAGATGGGTCGTATAAATGCCCTTCTCCGCCGCCAGCTCTTCCGCCAGCGCCATCACCTCTTCGGTGGTGGACTGGAAAGCGCTGGCATAGGCCAACCCGGTGCTCAGGCCAAGCGCTCCCTGGCGTAACGCATCGCGCAGCTGGACGCGCATCCCGGCAATCTCGCTCTCCGTTGCCGGACGGAGCAGATCGTCCATATGGTTATTGCGCAGCGCGGTATGACCAATCAGCGTCCCGACGTTGAGCGACGGCCGGGCCGCTTCCACAGCGTGCGCGTATGCTTCAACGGTGGGATAGATAAACTGCGCCTGTTCACCCAGCAGGTTCATCGGATCAGGAACATCGCCGCGCATTGTCGCCGTCGCCGCGCTGATCCCGCAATTCCCGACAATAACCGTCGTCACGCCCTGGCTCAGTTTTGGCAGATACTCCGGAATACGAATGACGTTGATATCGTCATGGGTATGCACATCAATAAACCCCGGCGCCAGCACGCGCCCCTCGCCGTCAATCTCGCGGTCAGCCGCCACATTCAGCGCCGGCGCGATGTCGACAATACGATCGCCCTTCACCGCCACGTCGCCGCGATACTGCGGTCCGCCGCTTCCATCAATCACCGTGACGTTCTTGAAAAGCCAGTCAACCTTCATTTGCAATTACTCCCTTTCGACTATGCCGACAAGTTAACCATTTACAAGGTGAAAAAACAGTGGAAAACTACGCAAAACCCAGATCGTTTTGTGATACTTTTATTCACAATGGATAATATTTAAGTATTAAAACAATCAATATCAACAAGTTATATATGATACCCATCTGAAACCCGTACCTGAACCTTGAAAGGATAGTGTTATGAAATACCACTCCGATACGCTTGTCCCGCATAAATCCGCCGTCATGGCCTGCCCGGCCAACCTGCTGGCTGAAGAGGTCTGCCTGCCCGCGGCGCTGGTGAAAAAAACAGCGCTGGAAAATAACATTGCCTGGATGCAGCGCTATGCCGATACCCGCGGCGTCTCGCTGGCGCCGCACGGAAAAACGACGATGACGCCATGGATTTTTCAGGCCCAGCAGCGGGCGGGAGCATGGGGTATCGGGGTGGGAAGCGCCTGGCAGGCCAGCGCAGCGATGGCCAGCGGAATTGAGCGCGTCTTAATGGTCAATCAGCTGGTCGGTCAGGCCAACATGCAGGTGGTTTCACAACTGAAGGCCCATTACCGGGCGGTGGATTTTCTCTGCTGCGTGGATAGCCTGGCGAATGCCCGCACTCTGTCGGCGTTCTTCAGCGCGCGCCAGCAAACGCTGGATGTTCTCATTGAGCTGGGCGTTCCCGGCGGGCGCTGCGGCTGCCGGAGCGTGGACGCGGCGCTGGCGCTGGCCCAGGAGGTCGCCACGCTACCGGGCCTGACGCTTCGCGGGCTGGAACTGTACGAAGGGGTGCTGCACGGCGACGATCCGCAGCCGCAGGTTGAAGCGCTGCTGCGTCAGGCCGCCGGGCTCGCCTGCCAGATGGCGCCGCTGGTTGAGGGTGAGTTTATTCTGACCGGCGCGGGGACCGTCTGGTATGACGTGGTGTGCAACGTGTGGCTGGCCGCACAGAAGCCGGATCGCTGCCGGGTGGTGATCCGACCGGGCTGTTACATCACTCATGATGTGGGGATCTATGAGATTGCCCGGCAGGAGCTGATCGCCCGCGATCCGATCGCCTGCGATCTCGGCGGCGACCTGACCTCTGCGCTGGAGCTGATGGCGATGGTGCAGTCGGTCCCGGAGGCGGATCGCGCGGTGGTCAATTTCGGCAAGCGCGACTGCGCCTTCGATGCCGGACTCCCACAGCCTGTCGCCCACTATCGCCACGGCAAAGCATTACCGCTGCAGGCCGACGAGATAGTCAGCGTCGGGATTATGGATCAGCACTGCATGCTGCGCCTGGCGCCGGGCTGCGATGTGCAGGTCGGCGATATTGTGCTGTTTGGCACCTCTCATCCGTGTCTGACCTTCGATAAGTGGAAAACCCTGCTGCTGGTGGATGACGAGTACAACGTGCTCGAGGAGCTGGACACCTTGTTCTGATGACGTTTACGGTTAGCGGCTGACGTCTTATTCGGTTGCCAGAAACCACCGCTCTCTGTCGCCCCGGCAAGCACAACGCCGCCGGGGAAACCGCCGCTCTCCTGTCGCCCAAGGCCCCGATAACTCCGCGGGCGGTTCAACTACTCGCTCAACGCGGAAATCTCATCAAACAACGAACGGCTAATGGTGACGCCCTGGCATTCACTCTCCTGGCGGCAGAGATAGCGCCGTTCGCCCGGGAGTCTCGCCCCTTGCGCCTGCATGCTGTTAAACAGCGTCTCCGCGCGAGCCAGATGTGCATCAGCCTCCGCACCGAGGAACCGCTGCGGATCCAGCGCCAGAATCAGCTCGCCGCCGTAGGGTAGCCCGCCCGCACCACCGTCCCACGCCAGCGATTCCGCGCTGGTCATGTCGCCAATCAGCGGCCCGGCAAGCAGCTCGACCATCGCCGCCAGCGCCGATCCTTTATAGCCACCAAAGGTCAGCATCGCCCCGGCCAGCACCGCTCCGGCGTCCGTAGTCGGCTGGCCCTGACGATCAATCCCCCATCCTTCCGGTAACGCTTTCCCGGCACGTTGATGCAGTTGAATCTCGCCGCGCGCCGCCACGCTGGTGGCCATATCAAAAATAAACGGCGGCTTATCCCCCCGCGGCCAGCCAAAGGCGACAGGATTGGTGCCAAACAGCGGCAGGCTGCCGCCCGCAGGCGCCACCCATGCATGGCCCGGCGTGCAGGCCAGCCCGACCAGGCCGGCATCCGTCAACGGTTCGATATCGGCAAACAGCGCCGAAAAATGCACGCAGCGGTTGATGGCCAGCGCGGCGATACCGCTGCGGCGCGCCTTCTCCACCAGCAGCGGCAGCGCCCGCTCAAACGCCAGCAGCGAAAACGCGCCGCCGGCATCGACGCGCACAATCCCCGGCGCCCGATCGTCAATCTGCGGTTCGGCATCCGGGGAGACCTTACCTTTACGCAGGGTGTCCACGATCCCCAGTAGCCGCCACAGGCCGTGGGAAGCGCAGCCATCACGCTCCCCGCCGGTGACGTTGCGCGCTACCGCCGCCGCGTGATCCTCGCTGAATCCATTAGCGCTCAGCGCCCGCATCGCCAGCGCATAAGCTTCGGGTAACGACAGGGTTACCGTTTCCATGACCTTCTCCTCTACTCTTCTTCGTCTCCGCTAAAATTAGCCTGGGGGAGACAGCTGCGCGCGCCCCAGTAATAAATTCCCAGCGACATCACCGCTACCAGCACCGTATCCCAGGGGTGAGCTATCTCATTAGTACCACCAAAACTGCCCAACCAGGAAAAGAGCATGATCAGCGCATAGAAGACGATCAGCCACAGCGAGGATTTCACCTGTTGCGCCAGGCTGACGGTATGTACCGGCACTTTGCCTTTGCACAGGATGTAGACCACAAACATGACGATTTGCAGCCCCAGCAGCCAGGAGAGCGTGGTCCAGCCGGACCAGTAGACGATCAGCGCGGAGATCATAAACGACACCGGTCCAATAATCGCGAACGCCCGCACGCGGAAGGGACGCGGCAGATCCGGCGCGTTACGGCGCAGCCCTGCGGCGGTCACCGGCGCGATCGCATAGCTCAACACCAGCGCGGCCGAGACCACGCTGATCAGCTGCTCCCAGGAGGGGAACGGCAGCGTCCAGAAGATGGACAGACCGAAGGTCAACCACAGCGCCGGACGCGGAATGCCGGACTCTTTATCAATGTGGGTAAAGGCTTTAAAAAAGGTTCCGGCTTTCGCCCAGCCGTAGATAACGCGCGGCGTGGCGTTCATGTAAATATTGCCGGTGCCGCTCGGGGAGATGATCGCGTCGCTAATCACCATAAAGGCCAGCCAGCCCATACCGAGAGTGATAGCGATATCGCGATACGGCAGCGAGAACTGTTTACTCACTTCCGCCCAGCCGCCGCTTAACATTTCCGTCGGAATGCTGCCGAGAAACGCCAGCTGCAGCAGCACATAGATAATGGTCGATAGCACCACCGACAGAATCAGCGCCACCGGGATCGTGCGCTGCGGATGCTGAACCTCGCTGGCAACGGAAATAATCGGCGTCAGCCCCAGATAGGCAAAGATAATCCCGCCGGCGCTGATCGCCGCTTCCACCCCGGACATCCCAAACGGCGCAATCCCCTGAGTATGCAGGTTTTCCGGCTTAAAGAAGGTGAACAGGGTAATCACTACCAGCAGCGGCACCAGAAACTTCAGCACGCTGATAAAGTTATTCGAGCGGGCAAAGGTTTTGACGCTGTAGTAGTTAAGCGCAAAGAAAAAGCACAGCAGCAGGAACTGCACCACCCAGCCCAGCAGAGTCGGCGAGCTGGATCCCGGCTGGGTCAGCGCCGGGAACCAGGCGGCGGCATACTGACGGGCGGCGACAATTTCGATAGAAATCAGGCTTGAGAAGGCAATCAGCGTAATAAAGCCGAGCAGATACCCCATCAGCTCACCGTGCGAAAAGACCGGATAACGGATAATCCCCCCTGCGCGCGGCAGCGCCGCCCCCAGTTCGCAGTAAACGATGCCCAGCAGCAAAACCGCAAAGCCGCCGATCACCCAGGAGGCGATCCCGGCGGGCCCGGCAATCGACGCGACGTGGCTGGCGGCAAAGAGCCAGCCGGAACCAAAAATCGCCCCCAGGCCAATAAACGTCAGATCGGTTAAGGTCAGCTGCTTTTTAAACTTACCCGACTCAGCAACGCGGGTTTGACTGTTATGCGTAGTGTGAATAGTCATCGTGATGCCCTTCCGTCAACATGAGGGGGAAATCGCTTCCCGGGTCCACCGGCCGTTCACCAGGCGCAGCAGGTTTAAAGGGTTAGCATCCTGCAAGGCCGGCGGCAGCAACGCGGCAGGGGCGTTCTGCAGACAAACCGGCCGCAGAAAACGTTCGATCGCCCGGGTCCCAACCGATGTGCCGCGCGCGTCGGTGGTGGCCGGCCAGGGGCCGCCGTGCACCATCGCATCGCACACTTCCACGCCGGTGGGATAGCCGTTGAACAGCACCCGTCCGGCTTTATCGCTGAGCAGCGGCAGCAGACGCGCCGCCAGGGGACGATCGTCCGCATCGGCATGCAGCGTCGCCGTCAGCTGTCCCTGCAGCGTACTGACCAGCGCCATCATCTGCGTCTCGTCCGCCACTTCCACCAGTACCGACAGCGGGCCAAACACCTCGGTTTGCAGCACGCTATCCGGCGCCATGAACGCCTCCGCCGTCGCCAGGTACAACAACGCCTGCGCCCGCTGGCCGCAGGCCGCTTCACCGCTGGCCAGCCGCTGCACACCCGGACAGGCGTCGAGCGTCTCGACACCGGCGCGATAGTGTTGCAGGGTCGGCGCATTGAGCAGAACCTGAGCGGGCGCGGCCTGAACCTGTTCACATAACGCGGCAGTAAAGCGCGTCAGCCCTTCGCCCTTGAGCGCCAGAATCAACCCTGGGCGAGTACAAAATTGCCCGCCGCCGAGGGTAAACGACGCCACCAGATCTTTGGCCAGCGACGCCGCGCGCGAGCGCCTGGGGCAGAATAATCAGCGGATTAATCGCCGACATTTCCGCAAACAGCGGGATTGGCTGCGGGCGCTGCTGCGCCAGCTGGAGTAGCGCTTTCCCCCCCGTCAGCGAACCGGTGAATCCCACCGCCTGAATCGCCGGATGGCGCACCAGTTCGGCCCCGATATCGGTACCAAAAATCATGTTGAACACCCCGCCGGGCAAGGCGCATTTCTCCACCGCCCGCACAATGGCCTGCGCCGTCTGCTCTGCGGTTGCCATATGTCCGGGATGAGCCTTAACCACCACCGGGCAACCGGCCGCCAGCGCCGAGGCGGTATCGCCGCCGGCGGTAGAAAAGGCCAACGGAAAGTTGCTGGCGCCGAATACCGCAACCGGGCCAAGCGCCACCTGATACTGGCGCAGATCCGCTCGCGGTAAGGGTTGACGCGCCGGCAGCGCCGTATCAATGCGCGCCCCCAGAACATCCCCGCGGCGTAACAGACCGGCAAACATCCGCAGCTGACCGCTGGTGCGTGCCCGCTCGCCCTGTAAACGCGCCAGCGGCAGCGCGGTCTCAGCATGGGCAATGGCAAAAAAGCTCTCGCCCAGCCCGTCCAGTTCATCGGCAATGGTCTCCAGAAAGCGCGCGCGCGTCTCTGGCGAGGTTCCGGAATAGGCGGCAAAAGCCTGCGCCGCCGCCTGCGCCGCCAGTGCGGCCTCCTCCCGGGAGGCCGGATAAAAACGGTGGCCGGTGGCCTCGCCGTCCGCAGCCTTCAGGCTGAGGAGCGTGGCTTCGCCGCTGGCGACGCGGCGCCCGGCGATAAACTGCCGACCCGCCGTCATTTCTGTTTCGCTCATCGTCGCTCCCCGCCTCACAGGCCCACGTCCGGCAGCACAGGACGCGTCGCCAGCGCCTGTTCCACGATGTTCACCACCTGCTGACGGGTCTCCCCTTCCAGCGCCAGACGCGGCGGACGGGTGACGGCGCTGCCGCGTCCCAGCAGCTCTTCGCACAGCTTGATGCACTGCACCAGATCCGGACGCGCATCGAGGTGCAGCAGCGGCATAAACCAGCGATACAGCGCCATGGCTTCGTCATAGCGTTTCTGTGCGGCAAGACGGAACAGGGTTTCGCCTTCGCGCGGGAAAGCGTTCGACATGCCGGAAATCCACCCTTCCGCGCCCACGGCGATGCTCTCCACCACCACATCATCCAGCCCGGCAAACAGCACGAAGCGGTCGCCGACGGTGTTACGCAGATCGACGAAACGACGGGTGTCCCCGGATGAGTCTTTGAAGCAGACGATATTGTCGCAATCGGTGAGGGTGGCGAGGATATCTGGCGTGACGTCGTTCTTGTAAATCGGCGGGTTGTTATAAACCATAATCGGCAGGTCGGTGGCGGTGGCCACGCTGCGGAAGTGGGCGGCGGTTTCGTGCGGCTTCGAGGAGTAGACCAGCGCCGGCATCACCATAATCCCGTCGACGCCAACGCGCTCGGCCTCTTTCGCCATCTTCTGCGCAAACGCGGTAGTGAACTCGGCGACCCCGGCGATCACCGGAATTTTGCCGCCCGCCGCATCCTTCGCCACTTCAATAATCTGCAGTTTTTCCTCGGTTGTCAGCGAGGTGTTTTCCCCGACGCTGCCGCACACCACCAGCCCGGAGACGCCGTCTCTGACCAGGTTTTTCATCACCGCATGGGTGGCATCTAAATCGAGGGAGTAATCTTGACGAAACTGCGTGCTGACTGCCGGAAATACGCCGCTCCAGTGAATCGCTTTTTTGCTCATGCTCGGTTCCTTGTCGTCATTTTGTTAAGTCAAAGTGAATGAATGGTGAATTTTCACTGACAGATTGACGTTTCATGGACCCGGCGGCTTGTCGGTTTTCTTCCAATACGATGACGAAATTAGCACAGTCGCAAAAAGTGTGAGCCGACGATTATCCCGCCAGCGTCAGGCGAAAATCGCGCGGCGTGGAGCCGGTCATCGCTTTAAATTGACGGCTGAAGGCGCTGTGATCGGTATAGCCGCACTGCAGCGCAATATCGGTAATCGGCGTCTCTCCCGCCAGCAGCTCGGTGGCTTTTTCGAGGCGGACCTTGTGGATCATTTGCCGCGGCGTGAGGTGAAAGATCCGTTTGCAATAGCGTTCGATCTGCGCCACGGACATGCCGCTTAACCCGGTCAGCTCTTCCATGGTGATCGGGCGATGGTAGTGGCGACGAATATGATCATCGACGATCGCCAGCCGCTGCCAGGCAGGATGTCGGGCATGCGCCTCCTGAAGATCGTGCGAGATCCCTGCCATGCCGATCACCTGGCCGTGAACATCGCGCAGCGCCAGCTTTTGCGTCAGACACCAGCCGCGTTCACGCCCGTTATAGAGGTGCATTTCGAGCTGGTCGCGCAGGGTCACCCCCTCTCTCAACACCCGCAGATCCTGTTCGGTATAGCCCTGCCCCAGCGCCGATGGAAAGACGTCGGCCGAGGTTTTGCCTAACAGCGAGGAGACGCTTTTAAAGCCGCAGCGACGAGCCAGCGTCAGGTTCGCCAGCAGGTAGCGCGCCTGGGCATCTTTGATAAAAAAAACCACATGGGGAATCGCGTTCAGCAGCGGCGCGATGAGCGCCAGCGCATTGAGCAACGATGGCATGTTTTCCGGGCGCTGGCGCGCCAGCCCTTCGCAAATCTGGCTCAGCTCATCCACGGCCAGATCCGTATCCTCAACCGGAGCGTGCTCCGAAGCAGCAGCAGTAACACAGAACATAAGGCTTCCTCATGGCGGGTGACGGGAGGATATTTATTCACCTTTTGGTAACACATCAAGCGGCAATACCGCGTTTTGCGATCCTGACTCCGGTTTATATTTTCCCCTGAGTACGTCGCTGGCGCGATCGCGACTTTCGGTTTACCACAGCAATAAGCGAATGATTAATAAGAAATAACTATGTCATTCATAAACAGGCGCCGCCGTTTATTGTGCCGATTTCGTCATTTTCTCTGGCGAAAGCGTTCAAGCCGGAGGCGGTCTGTTGCGCCAGCATGATGAAACAAATCGTTAACCTCCGGAGATAGCCATGACTGCGCCACGTCACCCCATTGAACTCAGAGCCATTGATTCTCATACCGGCGGCGAACCGACCCGCCTGATTGTGGACGGTTTTCCGGATCTCGGTAACGGCAGCATGGCGGAGCGCCGCGAACGTTTCGCCCGCGAATTCGATCGCTGGCGCCAGGCGGTTATCCTGGAGCCGCGCGGCAACGATGTGCTGGTGGGGGCGCTGCTGTGCAAGCCGGTCTCACCGCAGGCAACCGCCGGGGTGATTTTCTTCAACAATGCCGGCTTTCTGAACATGTGTGGGCATGGCACCATCGGGCTTATCGCTTCGCTGGCATGGCTTGGTCGCATCAAGCCTGGCACCCATCTGATTGAAACGCCGGTGGGCAACGTCAGCGCAACGCTACATGAAGATGGCAGCGTCTCGGTGGAGAATGTTCCGGCCCGGCGCGGTAAAAAACAGCTCAGCGTCAGCACATCGGTGGGAACCGTCACCGGTGATATTGCCTGGGGAGGCAACTGGTTTTTCCTCATCAACGATCATCCCTTCACCCTCGAACCCGCCCAAATTCCGCAGCTTACCGAGTATGCGTGGGCCGTACGTGCAGGGCTGGAAGCCGCCGGGATCCGCGGCGATGACGGCGGCGAAATCGACCATATCGAACTCTTTGCCGACGCCGCCGATGCCGACAGCCGCAGTTTCGTACTGTGCCCGGGGAAAGCCTGGGATCGCTCGCCGTGCGGCACCGGAACCAGCGCCAAACTGGCCTGTCTGGCCGAAGATGGCAAGCTGCAGCCCGGCGAACTCTGGCGCCAGGCCAGTATTATCGGCAGTCAGTTTACCGCCAGCTATACGCGCAGCGACGCCGGTATCATTCCGACGATCCGCGGCGAAGCCTGGGTTTGCGGCGATACCCGGCTGATCCTCAACCCGGACGATCCCTTCTGCTGGGGGATCGTGTCGTGAACCACGGCGATGTCATCGTGATCGGTGCCGGGATCGTCGGCGCCGCCTGCGCATGGCAGCTGGCGAAACGCGGGCAAAAAGTGATTTTGCTCGACGATCGCCAGCCGGGCGCCACCGCAGCCGGCATGGGCCATCTGGTGTGTATGGATGACGATCCCGCCGAACTCGCGCTCTCCGCCTGGTCACTGGCATGCTGGCGCACCCTCACGCCGCGGATGCCCGAGCGCTGCGCCTGGCGCGGCTGCGGCACTCTGTGGCTGGCGGAAACTCCCCAGGAGCTGGAGATTGCCCGGGAGAAGCAGCGGCGAATGGCCGCATATCAGGTCTCCAGCGAGATGCAGACCCCCACACAGTTGATGCAGCGAGAACCGCTGCTGCGTGCCGGCCTGCAGGGTGGGCTGTGGGTGCCCGGCGACGGTATCGTCTATGCCCCTGAAGTCGCGCGCTGGTTTATCGCCGACGCGGGAGACAACCTGACCTGTCTCAGCGAAGGCGCCACGGAAATCGCCGAGCCGGCGGTGACGCTGACCAGCGGAAAACGGCTGCGGGCGCCGGCTATCGTGGTCGCCTGCGGCCTCGGCGCCAATGGGCTGCTGGGGGAAAACTGGCTGCGGCCCAAGAAAGGTCAGCTGGCGATCACCGACCGCTACGGCCCGTTACTCCATCATCAGCTGGTCGAACTGGGCTACGGCGCCAGCGCCCACGGCGGCGGCACCTCGGTGGCGTTTAACGTGCAGCCGCGCCCCACCGGACAGCTGCTGCTCGGCTCTTCGCGGCAGTTTGATCACTCAGAACGCCAGCTGGATTTGCCGCTGCTGGCACAGATGCTCGACCGTGCCCGGCACTTCCTGCCCCCCCTCGCCGGGCTGAATATTATCCGCTGCTGGAGCGGCTTTCGCGCCGCATCAGAGGACGGAAATCCCCTGATTGGTCCCCACCCGTCACGTCCCGGTCTGTGGCTGGCGCTGGGTCATGAAGGGCTCGGCGTCACCACCGCCCCCGCCAGCGCGGCGCTACTCGTCGCCCAGCTATTGGGCGAACGCAGTCCGTTAGCCCCCGACGCGTGGCTCCCGGCCCGCCTGCTGAAAAAAGAGGCTATCGCATGAGCCAGACTATCCCGGTGATGATTGAAGGTGAAAAACGCGATGTGCCGGTGGGAATCAGCGTCGCGGCAGCGCTGTCATTGACGGCGAATCCCACCACACGCATAGCCGTCGGCGGCCAGCCCCGCGCCCCTTTTTGCGGCATGGGCATTTGCCAGGAGTGTCGGGTGGCCGTCAACGGACGCCGGGTACTGGCCTGCCAGACGCTGTGCCAGCCCGGAATGACGATTGAAAGGAGCTGCCATGCAAACCCTGCGTTGTGACATTCTGATTCTCGGCTCCGGCCCGGCGGGTCTCGCCGCCGCGCTGGCGGCCGCATCCTGCGGTAAGCAGGTCGTGATCCTCGACGATAATCCGCGCCCCGGCGGGCAGATCTGGCGCGAGGGTCCGCAGGTGCAGCTCCCTGCTCTGGCACGCCGCTACCGGGAAGCCGTTGCCGCGGAGAAAAACATCACCTCGCTGAACGGCGCCCGGCTTATCGCCCGCCCTTCGGCACATCGCGTCCTGTTCGAAACCGCCGACGACAGCGGGGTTGTCGAATGGCAAAAACTGATCCTCTGCTGCGGCGCACGCGAACTCTCGCTGCCTTTCCCCGGCTGGACGCTGCCCGGCGTCACCGGCGCCGGGGGGTTACAGGCGCAAATTAAACACGGTCTGACGCTGCGGGGGCAAAAAGTGGTGATTGCCGGCAGCGGTCCGCTGCTGCTGGCGGTGGCCGCAACGGTGAAAAAAAGCGGAGGTGAAGTTCGACAAATTGTTGAGCAGGCCCCGCTCAGCGCCTTACTGCGTTTTGGCAGCAGCCTGTGGCGCTGGCCGGAAAAACTTCGCCAGCTGGCCACCCTCGCCCCGCGACGCTATCTCAGCGGTAGCCAGGTGATTCGCGCCCATGGCGAGACGCAGCTTGAAGCCATTACGCTGCGCGATGCTCGCGGCGTAGAGCGGACAATCGCCTGCCAGCGGCTGGCTATCGGTTACGGCCTGGTACCCAATATTGAAACCGCGCTGCACTTCGGCTGCACAATAGCTGACGAGGCAATAGCGGTGAATCGCTGGCAGCAGACCAGCGTCGCCAACATCTACGCCGCGGGCGAATGCACCGGCTTCGGCGGCAGCGAACTGGCGCTGGCAGAGGGTGAAATTGCCGGCTTTGCGGCAGCTGACGCCGAGGCTTGCGCCCAGGCCCACTTTGCCCGTCGCGAGCGCTGGCAGACATTTGCTCAGGCGGTCAACCGCACATTCACCCTGGCAGAGAGCCTGAAAAACGCCGCCACGCCGGATAGCCTGCTGTGCCGCTGTGAAGATGTGCGCTGCGGCGAAGTAGCCGATGCCGATAGCTGGCACCAGGCAAAACTGACCCGCCGCTGCGGAATGGGCGCCTGTCAGGGGAAAACCTGCGCGACCACCGCCCGCTGGCTGTACGGCTGGCCGCTACCGCAGCCGCGCGAACCGCTCTCTCCCGCCAGAACCGAAACCCTTATCGCGCTGGCCGACCCCCGAACGATGCGCTGATCTACTCTTCCTCATCACTTTCATCACTGCGCCCGGCGCCCTGACGGTTGCCGAGCGCAATAAACTCTTCCAGCAGCGCGGTCAGCTGCTGCATCTTTTCACTGGTGAACTGCGCTTCAATCAGGCGATAGGCCTCTTCCACCTGCGCCTGCGCGCTTTCATACAGCGTGTAGCCCGCCGGCGTCAGCGAAATATACAACTTGCGCTGATCGTTGACCGGCTTGAGACGCAGCACCAGACCGTCGCGCTCCATACGGGTCAGAATACCGGTCAGGCTGGGGCGCAGGATACAGGCGCGGAACGCCAGATCGTGAAAGTCCATCGACGGATTTTCCGCAAGGATGCGCACAATACGCCACTGCTGCTCGGTGAGATTATGGCGTTTAACGATCGGTCGGAAATGGCCCATCGCCGCTTCCCGCGCCTGCAACAACGCAATGGTTAACGAATCATGCATCACATACCCTCAACATCGCACTCTTATGTTTATTAATAAGTTAATAATTAGCGCCTATCCTGCCATGACGCAACCGGTTTCTGCACCTGAAAAGTACCAGCCGAGACGACAAAAAACCATAACAAACTGATTAATAACATATAAAATTTTATACTGTAAATTTATTGTTAATCAGATCACAAAACATTCACTTCTGTTTGCCAAACCCCGCCACAAGGAATAAAAGATGATCATTAACATATTAATGAATATCCCTTAGCATCCGACATCAGTACCAGAGGAGTGGTGAATGAAAGGTACCATCTTCGCCGTTGCGCTCAACCATCGCAGCCAGCTTGACGCCTGGCGCGATGCGTTCCAACAGGCCCCTTACAAAACGCCGCCGAAAACCGCGGTCTGGTTTATCAAACCTCGCAATACCGTCATCGGTGCCGGCGAGGCAATTCCCTATCCGCAGGGTGAAACCGTGCAGAGCGGCGCAACCGTCGCGCTGATTGTCGGCAAAACCGCGCGTAAGGTTTCCGCCGACGACGCCGCCTCTTTTATCGCCGGCTATGCGCTGGCCAATGACGTCAGCCTGCCGGAAGAGAGCTTTTACCGCCCGGCGATTAAGGCCAAATGCCGCGATGGCTTCTGCCCGATCGGTTCCCTCGCCCCGGTGGATAGCGTGGACAATCTGACCATCATCACTGAAATCAACGGCCGCGAGGCCGACAGCTGGAATACCGGCGATCTACAGCGCAATGCCGCCGAACTGTTAAGCGCGCTGAGCGAGTTTGCCACCCTGAATCCCGGCGATGCCATTCTGATCGGCACCCCTCACGCCCGCGTCACGCTGCAGCCCGGCGATCGCGTGCGGATCCTCGCCGAAGGTTTCCCGGCGCTGGAAAACCCGGTTGTTGCAGAAGGAGAGCTGGCATGAAACAGGCACGTATTGAATGGCAAGGCGCTCGCTACGACGTACAGGTCGATGAACGCGACCAGGTTCGCCTCGCCGATGGCACCCTGCTTCAAGCAGGCGACTTTCGCTGGCTGCCTCCCGCCGACGGAACGCTGTTCGCGCTGGGTCTGAACTATGCCGACCACGCCAGCGAGCTGGAGTTTAAGCCGCCGGAAGAGCCGCTGGTCTTTATCAAAGCGCCGAACACCTTTATCGGTCATGAACAAGAGTCGGTACGCCCGGACAACGTGGAGTACATGCATTACGAAGCCGAACTGGTGGTGGTGATAGGCAAAACCGCGCGCCGCGTCGCCGAAGCCGATGCCATGGACTATGTCGCCGGCTACACCGTCTGTAATGACTACGCCATTCGCGACTATCTGGAAAATTACTACCGGCCGAATCTGCGGGTAAAAAGCCGCGACACCCTGACCCCTATCGGGCCGTGGATCGTGAGCAAAGAGGCGATCCCGGATCCGCATAACCTGACTCTGCGCACCTGGGTCAACGGCGAGCTGCGCCAGCAGGGCACGACGGCCGATCTGATCTTCAGCATCCCGTTCCTGATCGCTTACCTGAGTGAATTCATGACCCTGCAACCGGGCGACATGATCGCCACCGGCACGCCGAAAGGGCTGTCCGACGTGGTGCCGGGCGACGAAGCGATCGTCGAAGTCGAAGGCGTCGGCCGCCTGGTCAACCGCATCATCAGCCAGCAAGCGTATGAGGAGAAGCTGTCATGAAAAAAATTAACCATTGGATCAACGGCAAAAACGTCGCGGGCGCAGAATATTTCCATACCACCAACCCGGCCACCGGCGAAGTGCTGGCGGAAGTCGCCTCCGGCGGTGAAGCCGAAGTGAATCAGGCCGTTGCCGCCGCGAAAGAAGCGTTCCCGAAATGGGCCAACCTGCCGATGAAAGAGCGCGCGCGCCTGATGCGCCGCCTGGGCGATCTGATTGACCAGAACGTCCCGGAGATCGCGGCGATGGAAACCGCCGATACCGGCCTGCCGATTCATCAGACCAAAAATGTGCTGATCCCGCGCGCTTCGCACAATTTCGAGTTTTTCGCCGAAGTGTGCCAGCAGATGAACGGCAAGACCTATCCGGTTGACGACAAGATGCTCAACTACACCCTCGTGCAGCCGGTCGGCGTATGCGCGCTGGTGTCGCCGTGGAACGTGCCGTTTATGACCGCCACCTGGAAGGTCGCGCCGTGCCTGGCGCTGGGCAATACCGCGGTGCTGAAGATGTCTGAGCTGTCGCCGTTGACCGCCGATCGTCTGGGCGAACTGGCGCTGGAAGCCGGTATTCCGGCCGGCGTACTCAACGTGGTGCAGGGCTACGGCGCCAGCGCCGGCGATGCCCTGGTGCGTCATCACGACGTCCGCGCAGTGTCGTTTACCGGTGGTACCGCCACCGGGCGCAACATCATGAAAAATGCCGGTCTGAAGAAGTACTCCATGGAGCTGGGCGGTAAATCACCGGTGCTGATTTTTGAAGATGCCGATATCGAGCGCGCGCTGGATGCCGCCCTGTTCACCATCTTCTCAATCAACGGCGAACGCTGTACCGCCGGGTCGCGCATCTTCATTCAGCAGAGCATCTACCCGGAATTCGTTAAACGCTTTGCCGAACGCGCTAACCGCCTGCGCGTCGGCGACCCGACCGATCCGAATACCCAGGTCGGGGCGCTGATCAGCAAGCAGCACTGGGAAAAAGTCTCCGGCTATATTCGCCTCGGCATCGAGGAAGGCGCCACCCTGCTGGCCGGCGGCCCGGACAAGCCGTCCGATCTGCCTGCGCATCTGCAAGGCGGCAACTTCCTGCGTCCGACGGTGCTGGCGGACGTCGATAACCGCATGCGCGTTGCGCAAGAAGAGATTTTTGGCCCGGTGGCCTGCCTGCTGCCGTTTAAAGACGAAGCGGAAGGGCTGCGCCTGGCGAACGACATCGAGTATGGCCTGGCGTCCTACATCTGGACCCAGGACATCAGCAAAGTGCTGCGTCTGGCGCGCGGTATTGAAGCCGGCATGGTGTTCGTCAATACCCAGAACGTCCGCGACCTGCGCCAGCCGTTTGGCGGCGTGAAAGCCTCCGGCACCGGCCGCGAAGGCGGCGAGTACAGCTTTGAAGTGTTCGCCGAAATGAAAAACGTCTGTATTTCCATGGGTGACCATCCGATCCCGAAATGGGGCGTATAACCGTCATCCGTCGAGCCGCACCCTGGCGGGCTGCGGCTCATACTATTCAGGTTATGTAAGGAGAACACCGCATGGGCAAATTAGCGTTAGCCGCCAAAATCACTCACGTGCCGTCAATGTATCTCTCTGAACTGCCGGGGAAAAATCATGGTTGTCGTCAGGCTGCCATCGACGGCCATAAAGAAATTGGCAAGCGCTGCCGAGAAATGGGCGTCGATACCATTATCGTTTTCGATACCCACTGGCTGGTCAACAGCGCCTACCACATTAACTGCGCCGACCATTTCAAAGGCGTCTATACCAGCAACGAACTGCCGCACTTTATCCGCGATATGACCTACGACTACGACGGCAACCCGGAGCTGGGTCAGATGATTGCCGACGAAGCGGTCAAACTGGGCGTGCGGGCGAAAGCGCACAACATCCCCAGCCTGAAGCTGGAGTACGGCACGCTGGTGCCGATGCGCTACATGAACAGCGATAAGCATTTCAAAGTGGTGTCGATTTCCGCGTTCTGCACCGTTCACGATTTTGCCGACAGCCGCAAGCTGGGCGAAGCCATCGTTAAAGCCATTGAAAAGTATGACGGTACCGTGGCGGTCTTCGCCAGCGGCTCACTGTCGCACCGCTTTATCGACGACCAGCGCGCCGAAGAGGGGATGAACAGCTACACCCGCGAGTTTGATCATCAGATGGATGAACGCGTGGTCAAGCTGTGGCGTGAAGGCAAGTTCAAAGAGTTCTGCACCATGCTGCCGGAATATGCCGACTACTGCTACGGCGAAGGCAATATGCACGACACGGTGATGCTGCTCGGCGTGCTCGGCTGGGATAAATATGACGGCAAGGTGGAGTTTATTACCGACCTGTTCGCCAGTTCCGGCACCGGCCAGGTCAACGCTGTGTTCCCGCTTCCGGCCCAGGCGTAAGGAGCCACCATGCCGCATTTTATCGCTGAGTGTACCGACAACATCCGCGAACAGGCTGATTTACCCGGCCTGTTCGCCCAGGTCAATCAGGCGCTGGCCGCTACCGGCATCTTCCCGCTGGGTGGCATCCGCAGCCGCGCCATCTGGCTGGACACCTGGCAGATGGCCGACGGCAGGCAGGATTACGCCTTCGTGCATATGACGCTGAAAATCGGCAGCGGGCGTAGCCTGGAGAGCCGTGAAGAGGTCGGCGAAATGCTGTTTGGGCTGATAAAAAGCCACTTCGCCGCTCTGATGGAGAGCCGCTATCTGGCGCTGTCATTTGAGATTGAAGAACTGCACCCGACGCTGAACTACAAACAGAATAATGTCCACGCCTTGTTTAAATAGCGCGCCTTTTCGCCCGGTGGCGCTGCGCTTACCGGGCCTACAAAAGGCAAAACGATGCACGCACCGTAGGCCGGGTAAGCGTAGCGCCACCGGGTCGACAACGGCAGAACAATGCACCAACCGTAGGCCGGGTAAGCGTAGCGCCACCGGGTCGACAACGGAAGAACAATGCACCAACCGTAGGCCGGGTAAGCGTAGCGCCACCGGGTCGACAACGGCCAGAACAATGCACCAACCGTAGGCCGGGTAAGCGCAGCGCCACCGGGTCGACAACGGCCAGAACAATGCACCAACCGTAGGCCGGGTAAGCGCAGCGCCGCCGGGTCGACAACGGCCAGAACAATGCAACAACCGTAGGCCGGGTAAGCGTAGCGCCACCGGGTCGGCAACGGTCAGAACAATGCACCAACCGTAGGCCGGGTAAGCGCAGCGCCGCCGGGTCGACAACGGCCAGAACAATGCACCAACCGTAGACCGGGTAAGCGCAGCGCCACCGGGTCGACAACGGCCAGAACAATGCACCAACCGTAGGCCGGGTAAGCGTAGCGCCACCCGGCGCCGCGACACCGCGACACCGAACGAGGTAACAGGAAGCCACTATGCTCGATAAACAAACCCGCACCCTGATCGCCCAGCGACTGAATCAGGCCGAAAAACAACGTGAGCAGATCCGCGCGATCTCGCTGGATTATCCGTCGATCACCATTGAGGACGCCTACGCCGTCCAGCGCGAGTGGGTTGAGATGAAGATCGCCGAAGGGCGGGTGCTGAAGGGCCATAAGATCGGCCTGACCTCAAAAGCGATGCAGGCCAGTTCGCAAATTAGCGAGCCGGACTACGGCGCGCTGCTCGATGATATGTTTTTTCACGACGGTAGCGACATTCCGACCGACCGTTTTATCGTGCCGCGGATTGAAGTCGAGCTGGCTTTCGTGCTGGCGAAACCGCTGCGTGGTCCGAACTGCACCCTGTTCGACGTCTATAACGCCACCGACTATGTGATCCCGGCGCTGGAGCTGATCGACGCCCGCTGCCACAACATCGATCCGCAAACCCAGCGCCCGCGCAAAGTCTTCGACACCATCTCCGATAACGCCGCCAACGCCGGGGTGATCCTCGGCGGGCGGCCGATTAAGCCCGACGAGCTGGATCTGCGTTGGATCTCCGCCCTGCTGTACCGCAACGGGGTGATCGAAGAGACCGGCGTTGCCGCCGGGGTGCTCAACCATCCGGCAAACGGCGTCGCCTGGCTGGCGAATAAGCTGGCGCCATACGATGTCCAGCTGGAAGCCGGGCAGATCATCCTCGGCGGCTCGTTTACCCGCCCGGTACCGGCGCGTAAGGGTGATACCTTCCACGTCGATTACGGCAACATGGGCGCAATCAGCTGCCGCTTTGTGTAAGGGGAAGATGATGAATAACACGTTTAAAGAGGCGCTGCAGGCCGGACGGCCACAAATCGGCCTGTGGCTGGGGCTGTGCAGCAGCTACAGCGCCGAACTGCTGGCCGGCGCCGGGTTTGACTGGCTGCTGATTGACGGCGAACACGCGCCGAATAATGTACAAACGGTGTTGACCCAACTGCAGGCGATCGCCCCCTACTCCAGCCAGCCGGTGGTTCGCCCGTCGTGGAATGACCCGGTGCAGATTAAGCAATTGCTGGATATCGGCGCACAGACACTGCTGGTGCCGATGGTACAAAACGCCGAAGAAGCGCAGCTGGCGGTGAAGGCCACCCGCTATCCGCCGGCCGGTATTCGCGGCGTCGGCAGCGCCCTGGCGCGCGCTTCTCGCTGGAACCGCGTTCCGGACTATATCCATCAGGCCAACGATGCCATGTGCGTGCTGGTGCAGATTGAAACTCGCGAGGCGTTGAAAAATCTACCGCAGATTCTCGCGGTAGAAGGCGTCGACGGCGTGTTTATCGGCCCGGCGGATCTGAGCGCGGATATGGGCTTCGGCGGTAATCCGCAGCATCCTGAGGTGCAGGCGGCCATTGAAAGCGCCATCGTCCTGATTCGCGAGGCGGGTAAAGCCCCGGGCATTCTGATGGCCAATGAACAGCTGGCGAAACGCTACCTCGAGCTGGGGGCGCTGTTCGTCGCCGTCGGTGTCGATACCACCCTGCTGGCCCGCGGCGCAGAAGCGCTGGCAGCACGGTTTACCGACGCAATCACCACCACAACTGATAACAATAAATCCGTCTACTGAACGGATAATGTGGAGTGCATCATGACAACCTCTACCCTGCAACACAATGAAAATAAAGTCGTTGAAGTAGAAAATCGGGTGATCAAAAAGCTGTTCCGCCGCCTTATCACCTTCCTGTTCGTGCTTTTTGTTTTCTCATTTCTGGACCGCATTAATATCGGCTTCGCCGGGCTGACGATGGGCAAAGATCTCGGTCTGACCTCCACCATGTTTGGCCTGGCGGCGACGCTGTTTTACGTCACCTACGTGATGTGCGGGATCCCCAGCAATATCATGCTGGCGAAGGTCGGAGCCCGCCGCTGGATCGCCGGGATCATGGTGGTGTGGGGGATCGCGTCAACCTGTACGATGTTTGCCACCAACCCGCATACGCTGTATATCCTGCGCATGCTGGTTGGTATCGCTGAAGCCGGCTTCCTGCCAGGGATCCTGGTCTACCTGACCTGGTGGTTCCCGGCCTATCACCGCGCCCGCGCCAACGCCCTGTTTATGATAGCGATGCCGGTGACTATGATGCTTGGCTCTATCCTCTCCGGCTATATTCTGGCGCTTGATGGCCTGTGGAACCTGAAGGGCTGGCAGTGGCTGTTCCTGCTGGAAGGGCTGCCGTCGGTGGTGCTCGGCGTGGTGACCTGGTTCTTCCTCAACGATACCCCGGATCAGGCCAGCTGGCTGGATAAGGAGGAGAAGCAGGCGCTGAAAACGATGATTGCACGCGAGCGCGAAAGCGCCACCGTGATTCCAGCCTCCGGACGCTCTACCCTGCGGGAAGTGCTGACGCCGGCGGTGCTGATGTACACGCTCGCCTACTTCTGTCTGACCAATACCCTGAGCGCCATCAATATCTGGACTCCGCAGATCCTGCAAAGCTTCAACACCGGCAGTAGCAACATTGTGATCGGGATGCTGGCGGCGATTCCGCAGTTCTGTACGATTTTCGGGATGATCTGGTGGAGCCGGCGATCCGATCGGCGAAAAGAGCGCAAGATGCATACCATCCTGCCCTATCTGTTCGCCGCTGCCGGATGGCTGCTGGCCTCCGCCACCCACCACGCGCTGATCCAGCTGATCGGCATCATTATGGCCTCCGTGGGCTCTTTTACCGCCATGGCGATTTTCTGGACCACCCCGGATCGGGTGATCAGCCTGCAATCGCGGGCGGTGGCGCTGGCGGTCATCAACGCTATCGGCAATATCGGATCCGCCGTCAGCCCGCTGCTGATCGGTATTTTGCGTGATGCTACCGGCAGCTTTAGCTCCGGACTGTGGTTTGTCGCCGGACTGCTGGTCGTCGGCGCGCTGGTGCTGACCCGAATTCCGATGAGTGCGCGGGAAGACGCCGCCGCTGAGGCAGGACTCGCCGCCCAGAAAAGTCATTAAGGAGTGCCCATGTGTCAGCCCTCAATCGCTAATATCGATATCAACAAAGATTACGATGAGAGTCTGGGGACCGAGGATGTGCACTATCAGTCGTTTGCCCGCATGGCGGCCTTTTTTGGCCGCGACATGCAGGCGCATCGACACGACCAGTACTTTCAGATGCACTTTCTCGATACCGGGCAGATTGAACTGCAGCTCGACGATCACCGCTATTCGGTGCAGGCGCCGCTGTTTGTCCTGACGCCGCCGTCGGTGCCGCACGCTTTTATCACCGAGTCCGACAGCGACGGGCACGTGTTGACCGTGCACGAAGATCTGATCTGGCCGCTGCTGGAAGTCCTCTATCCCGGAACGCGGGAAGCGTTCGGGCTGCCGGGTATGTGTCTGTCGCTGGCGGATAAACCCGATGAACTGACGGCGCTGGCGCACTACTGGCAGCTGATTAAACGCGAATCGACCGCGCAGCTGCCGGGGCGCGAACATACCCTGGCGCTGCTGGCGCAGGCGGTGTTCACTCTGCTGCTGCGTAACGCCAGGCTCGACGATCATGCCGCCAGCGGTATGCGCGGCGAGCTGAAGCTGTTTCAGCGCTTTAACCAGATGATCGACAGTCACTACCACCAGCACTGGGCGGTACCGGACTATGCCAACGAGCTGCACGTTACCGAATCACGGCTGACCGACATCTGCCGCCGCTTTGCCAACCGACCGCCGAAGCGGTTGATCTTCGACCGCCAGCTACGTGAGGCCAAACGGCTGCTGCTGTTTTCCGATAGCGCGGTCAACGAGATAGCCTGGCAATTGGGGTTTAAAGACCCCGCCTATTTCGCTCGTTTTTTTAATCGCCAGGTCGGCTGTTCGCCCAGCAGCTACCGTGCGCAAAAAGTACCGGTGTCTTAATTCCCCGCTGGCGCTACGCTTAGCGAGGCGACGGCCCGCAGGTCGGATAAGCGCAGCGCCAGCGGCCGAAATACCGCCAGGGACATCACCCGGCCAGCGTAGCTACGCCGGGAAAAAGGCTGGCCTCTGCAGCGAAAACACCACCTCGATCACAGAACCACACTCCCCCTGAAAAGTACCTGCCGTTGTCGCAAACGTCCCTTCACGAATGACGCAATAACCGCTTCAATTGAACAACAAAAACAAAACATAAATTTAACATTAATACCCGAAATCATTCGCAGGCAGCCACCAGACAGGCAGCCCGAAGCAGGACGGGATATTCCGATAAATACTGAAGAGGCCCCTATGAAACCTGAAGATTTCCGCACAGACGCGAAACGCCCGTTAACCGGTGAAGAGTACCTGAAGAGCCTGCAGGATGGCCGCGAGATTTACATCTACGGCGAACGCGTCAAAGACGTCACCACGCATCCGGCCTTCCGCAACGCCGCCGCCTCCGTCGCCCAGCTGTACGATGCGCTGCATAAACCGGAAATGCAGGACTCCCTGTGCTGGAACACCGATACCGGCAGCGGCGGCTATACCCACAAATTCTTCCGCGTGGCGAAAAGCGCCGACGATCTGCGCCAGCAGCGCGATGCGATTGCCGAGTGGTCGCGCCTGAGCTACGGCTGGATGGGCCGTACCCCGGATTACAAAGCCGCCTTCGGCTGCGCGCTGGGTGCGAACCCGGCTTTCTACGGCCAGTTCGAACAGAACGCCCGCAACTGGTACACCCGCATTCAGGAAACCGGCCTGTACTTTAACCACGCCATCGTCAACCCGCCGATTGACCGTCATAAACCGGCCGACGAAGTGAAAGACGTCTACATCAAGCTGGAAAAAGAGACCGATGCCGGGATCATCGTCAGCGGCGCGAAAGTTGTCGCCACCAACTCGGCGCTGACCCACTACAACATGATCGGTTTTGGTTCTGCGCAGGTGATGGGGGAAAACCCGGACTTCGCCCTGATGTTCGTCGCGCCAATGGATGCCGAAGGCGTCAAACTGATCTCCCGCGCCTCCTATGAGATGGTTGCCGGGGTCACCGGATCGCCGTACGACTATCCGCTCTCCAGCCGCTTTGATGAAAACGATGCGATCCTGGTGATGGATAAGGTACTGATTCCGTGGGAAAACGTATTGATCTATCGCGATTTCGATCGCTGTCGTCGCTGGACGATGGAAGGCGGCTTTGCGCGTATGTATCCGCTGCAGGCCTGCGTACGCCTGGCGGTCAAACTCGACTTTATCACCGCCCTGCTCAAACGCTCGCTGGAATGTACCGGCACCATGGAGTTCCGCGGTGTACAGGCCGATCTCGGCGAAGTGGTCGCCTGGCGCAATATGTTCTGGGCGCTGAGCGACTCCATGTGTTCCGAAGCGACGCCGTGGGTGAATGGCGCCTGGCTGCCGGATCACGCCGCGCTGCAGACCTACCGCGTGATGGCGCCGATGGCCTATGCCAAGATCAAAAATATTATCGAACGTAACGTGACCAGCGGCCTGATCTACCTGCCATCCAGCGCACGCGATTTGAACAACCCGCAGATCGACCAGTATCTGGCGAAATACGTTCGCGGCTCCAACGGCATGGACCACGTTGAACGTATCAAGATCCTCAAGCTGATGTGGGACGCGATCGGCAGCGAATTCGGCGGCCGCCACGAGCTGTATGAAATCAACTATTCCGGAAGCCAGGACGAAATCCGCCTGCAGTGTCTGCGTCAGGCGCAAAGCTCCGGCAACATGGACAAAATGATGGCGATGGTCGACCGCTGCCTGTCCGAGTACGACCAGAACGGCTGGACGGTGCCACACCTGCACAACAACTCTGATATCAATATGTTGGATAAGCTGCTGAAGTAATTCGCAGCGGGAGGTCACAATGCAATTAGATGAACAACGACTGCGTTTTCGCGATGCCATGTCCAGCCTGTCGGCTGCGGTCAACGTCATTACTACCGAGGGTGACGCCGGCCGCTGCGGCATCACCGCCACCGCCGTGTGCTCGGTCACCGATACGCCGCCGTCGGTCATGGTGTGCATCAATGCCAACAGCGCGATGAACCCGGTATTCCAGGGCAACGGCAAACTGTGCGTTAACGTGCTGAACCATGAGCAGGAAGTGATGGCCCGCCATTTCGCCGGCATGACCGGGATGGCCATGGAAGACCGCTTTAGCCTCTCCTGCTGGCAAAAAGGGGCCCTGGGACAGCCGGTTCTGAAAGGGTCGCTGGCCAGCCTTGAAGGGGAGATAAGCCAGGTGCAGACCATCGGTAGCCACCTGGTCTATCTGGTCGAGATCAAGAACATCACCCTGAGCCAGGAAGGCCATGGGCTGATTTACTTTAAGCGCCGTTTCCATCCGGTGATGATGGAAATCGAGGTCGCGGTATAACGTTCTGCCACCTTCGCTTCTGACATTCTCTTTTCTGTGCCCTGTTCTCTGTTCTCCTCTCTTTTTCCTCTCCCCTGCGGGGAGGAAAAAGAGGTGGAAAAAATCTTGTGATCTCAATCACATGTTTACCCGCTGCTCATTTCCTGCCCAACCGCTTATCCCGCCTGGCAACCGCTTAACCCCACATATAACCACTCACAGATTTACCCAACTTTACGCGCGCGGAGTTCTGGCAAGATCGTCCCCAGCATAGCTAACCAATACCTCCTCAAACCCTAACTTAAACCCAGACGGCTTCGGCCCATTATTCATCTTATTAACGCCAGGTTTTACTATGGATACTAAAAAGTTATTCAAGCACATACCCTGGGTGATTCTTGGAATCATCGGGGCATTTTGCCTCTCAGTCGTCGCTCTGCGCCGCGGTGAGCACGTCAGTGCGCTGTGGATCGTGGTGGCGTCAGTTTCCGTCTACCTCGTCGCCTACCGTTATTACAGCCTGTATATCGCGCAAAAGGTGATGAAGCTCGATCCTACGCGTTCTACGCCGGCGGTGATTAACAACGATGGTCTGAACTACGTCCCGACCAACCGCTACGTGCTGTTCGGCCACCACTTTGCCGCTATCGCCGGTGCCGGTCCGCTGGTGGGTCCGGTTCTCGCCGCGCAGATGGGCTACCTGCCGGGTACCCTGTGGCTGCTGGCGGGGGTGGTACTGGCCGGGGCGGTACAGGACTTTATGGTGCTGTTTATCTCCTCGCGTCGTAACGGTGCCTCGCTGGGTGAGATGATCAAGCAAGAGATGGGGCCGGTTCCGGGTTCCATTGCGCTATTCGGCTGCTTCCTGATTATGATCATCATCCTCGCGGTGCTGGCGCTGATCGTGGTAAAAGCGCTGGCAGAAAGCCCGTGGGGCGTCTTCACCGTCTGTTCGACCGTCCCGATCGCCCTGTTTATGGGGATCTATATGCGCTTCCTGCGCCCGGGTCGCGTGGGTGAAGTGTCGGTGATTGGTATCGTCCTGCTGGTGGCTTCCATTTACTTCGGCGGCATCATTGCCCACGACCCGTACTGGGGTCCGGCGCTGACCTTTAAAGACACCACCATCACCTTTACCCTGATCGGCTACGCGTTTATCTCCGCGCTGCTGCCGGTGTGGCTGATTCTGGCGCCGCGTGATTACCTCGCGACCTTCCTGAAAATCGGCGTTATCGTTGGCCTGGCGCTGGGCATCGTGATCCTCAACCCGGATCTGAAAATGCCGGCGGTCACCCAGTACATCGATGGTACCGGTCCGCTGTGGAAAGGTGCGCTGTTCCCGTTCCTGTTTATCACTATCGCCTGTGGCGCGGTATCTGGCTTCCACGCGCTGATCGCCTCCGGCACCACGCCGAAGCTGCTGGCCAATGAAACCGACGCCCGCTTTATCGGCTACGGCGCGATGCTGATGGAGTCCTTCGTGGCGGTGATGGCGCTGGTTGCGGCGTCGATCATCGAGCCGGGCCTCTACTTCGCGATGAACACCCCGCCGGCAGGCCTGGGCATCACCATGCCGAACCTGCACGAAATGGGCGGTGAAAACGCCGCGTTGATTGCCGCACAGCTGAAAGATGTGACCGTCCACGCCGCGGCGACCGTCAGCTCCTGGGGCTTTGTGATTTCACCTGAGCAGATCCTGCAAACGGCGAAAGATATCGGCGAGCCGTCGGTACTGAACCGCGCGGGCGGCGCGCCGACTCTGGCCGTTGGTATCGCTCACGTGTTCCACAAAATCATGCCGATGGCGGATATGGGCTTCTGGTACCACTTCGGTATTCTGTTTGAAGCGCTGTTTATCCTTACCGCGCTGGATGCCGGTACCCGTGCAGGCCGCTTTATGCTGCAGGATCTGCTGGGCAACTTCGTGCCGTTCCTCAAGAAAACCGACTCGCTGGTGGCCGGCATTATCGGCACCGCGGGCTGCGTCGGACTGTGGGGCTACCTGCTGTATCAGGGCGTGGTCGATCCGCTGGGCGGCGTGAAGAGCCTGTGGCCGCTGTTCGGTATCTCTAACCAGATGCTGGCCGCCGTGGCGCTGGTGCTTGGTACCGTGGTACTGGTCAAAATGCAGCGTACTAAATACATCTGGGTTACGGTGATCCCGGCCGCATGGCTGCTGCTGTGCACCACCTGGGCGCTGGGTCTGAAACTGTTCAGCACCAACCCGCAGATGGAAGGCTTCTTCTTCATGGCTCAGCAGTATAAAGAGAAGATTGCTTCCGGCGGCGAACTGACCGCGCAGCAGATTGCTAACATGAACCATATCGTGGTGAACAACTACACTAACGCCGGTCTGAGTATTCTGTTCCTGGTGGTGGTTTACAGCATCATCTTCTACGGCATCAAAACGTGGCTCAACGTGCGTAACAACAAAGTCCGCACCGACAAAGAGACCCCGTACGTGCCAGTACCGGAAGGCGGCGTGAAAACCTCTTCCCATCACTAAGCCTTAATACCGGATAGCGCTACGTTTATCCGGTCTGCAAAGGTCCTGTAGGCCCGGTCAGCGTAGCGCCACCGGGCTTTTTCTATCTGGAACTCACGATGTTTGGTAACTTAGGCGAAGCAAAAAAATACCTGGGTCAGGCAGCCAAAATGCTGATTGGCATTCCGGACTACGACAATTACGTCGAGCATATGAAAGCCAACCATCCGGATAAGCCTTACATGACCTATAACGAATTCTTCCGCGAACGCCAGCAGGCCCGCTACGGCGGCGACGGCAAAGGCGGCGTACGCTGCTGTTAATGGAGGCAAACATGGCACCGATTGCAGTCACCCTGTTGACCGGGTTTCTTGGCGCGGGTAAAACCACCCTGCTGCGCCATATTCTTAACGAACAGCACGGCTTTAAAATCGCCGTTATCGAAAATGAATTTGGCGAAGTCGCCGTTGACGATCAGCTGATTGGCGACCGCGCCACGCAGATCAAAACCCTGACCAACGGCTGCATCTGCTGCACCCGTTCCAACGAGCTGGAAGACGCGCTGCTCGACCTGCTCGACAGCCGCGATCGCGGCGACATTGATTTTGACCGGCTGGTGATTGAGTGCACCGGCATGGCCGACCCTGGCCCGATTATTCAGACCTTCTTCTCTCATGAGATTCTCTGCGAACGCTATCTGCTCGACGGGGTGATTGCGCTGGTGGATGCGGTCCATTCCGACCAACAGATGAACCAGTTCACCATCGCCCAGTCGCAGGTGGGCTACGCCGATCGTATCCTGCTGACAAAAACGGACGTGGCGGGCGACAGCGACAAGCTGCGCGAACGGCTGGCGCGGATCAACGCCCGGGCGCCGGTTTATACCGTAGTCCACGGTGATATCGACCTGAGCCAGCTGTTTAATACCAGCGGCTTTATGCTGGAAGAGAATGTCGTGAGCAGCGTGCCGCGCTTCCACTTTATCGCCGATAAGCAAAACGACGTCGCGTCTATCGTGGTCGAGCTGGATTACCCGGTCGATATCAGCGAAGTGTCGCGGGTGATGGAAAACCTGCTGCTCTCTTTCGCCGAACAGCTGATGCGCTACAAAGGGATGCTGTGGATTGACGGCGAGCCAAATCGCCTGCTGTTCCAGGGCGTCCAGCGCTTATACAGCGCCGACTGGGATCGCCCGTGGGGCGATGAAGCGCCTCACAGCACGCTGGTGTTTATCGGCATTAATTTGCCGGAAGAGGAGATTCGCGCGGCGTTTGCCGGCTTGCGCAAATAACGGTTCGGGCGTTCCCTCTTCCTGGGGGAGAGGGGCAACGCGAGGGCATCAGGCGGTACAAAATTCCTTTCGGGTATCACGATAAATAATGTTCCCTTCGGTGTACTTCCAGACGATGGCTTCATGATGCAATTCAGGCTTTCACTTAAGATATTAGAGTCAGTTTTAATCACAAAAATGTAAATTTAAGTATTTACTTATAACTATAGAAATATTTCTGGAAATTATTAGAAAGCAAATTAGTTCAGCCCCAATCAATATCTCCCCTCTGTTCAATTGCTGTTTAGGCAAAAAATTAAACTGACCCTAAACGGCAAAACGTTAATCGTTGACGCGGCGACAAGGTAACGCATTCACAACATCAAAAAAGTTTTTCGATAACATTTACGGTATAAAACATCGATTAACATCACATTTGCAGCCGTAAATATCACCTGTTAGGGTGTCTGCAGATTAATTTGATGACGAGGCATAAACCATGAAAAAGCTCAATATCCTTATCCTTTCTGCGCTGACCGCAGTTTCCGGCTCCGCAATGGCGATGGGCTTTACCGTCGAGCAGGGGAAAAACTTTACCAACCTTAATATGGAACTGGGTAAATCCTCCTCCGGTCTTTATGCCGAAAGTCACTGGCTCAAAAATACCGACGATGGTACTCAGACCGGCGGCGTTGGCGCAGGTTATAACCTGGAAGTTGGCCCGGTGATGCTGAATGCCGGCGCGAAAGCCATCTACCTTGGGCCGAAAAAAGGCGATAACGGCGTGGCGTTCCCAATCGGTGGCGGCGTTAACGTTGCGCTGACCGACAGCATCCACGTATTTGGCGAAGGTTATGCCGCGCCGGAAGGCCTGAATAACAGCGTGAAAAACTACGTTGAAGCCAACGGCGGCGTGAGCTGGACTCCGATTACCCCGGTAACGCTGAAAGTGGGTTACCGTCACGTGAGCGTCGACGGGAAAGACGGCCGTCCAAACCACACCCTGATTGACGGCGCCTATATTGGCGGTGGTGTCACCTTCTGACCCGCCGATAAGCGTAAAAAAACCTGCCATCCGGCAGGTTTTTTCTTTTAGCATCCTAATCTTACCGGCGAATCACCACCAGCTTCTGGTTCACAAACTCTTTAATCCCCAGATCGGACAGCTCGCGGCCAAAGCCAGAGCGCTTCACGCCGCCGAACGGCAGCTCCGGCGCGGTATCGGTTAACCAGTTGATATAGACCATCCCGGTTTCGATCCGCGACGCCATCCGTTTCGCCCGTTCGATATCCTGGCTGAACACGGCGCCCCCCAGACCATAGTGCGAATCGTTCGCCAGCTTCACCGCCTCGTCGTCGTCCTTCACTACGTAGATTTGCGCCACCGGGCCGAAAAACTCTTCAAAGTACGCCGGGTTATCGCGAGTAATGCCGGTCAGTATGGTTGGCTCGAAAAAGCTGCCTTCCCGCGGCGCCGGTTTGCCGCCCAGATGCACTCTGGCGCCGTTTTTCACCGCCTCATCCACCTGTCTGGTCAGCGTTTCCAGCGCATCTTTCGAGGAGAGCGGACCCAGCGTCGTACTCTCGTCCAGCGGATCGCCGATTTTCACCTGGCGGAAGGCTTCAGTAAATTGGCTCAAGAACTGGTCGGCAATTTTTTCGTGCAGGATAAAACGTTTCGCTGCAGTGCACACCTGACCGGCATTGTTGAGCCGTGCCTGTACGCCAGTCTTCACCGCCTTCTCCAGACTGGCATCGTCCAGTACCACAAACACATCGTTGCCGCCCAGTTCGAGGGTTGCCTTTTTGATGTATTTTGCCGCCTGGGACGCCACCACGCTGCCGGCCTTTTCCGAACCGGTCAGCGCCGCCCCCTGGACGCGATCGTCGGCAATAATTTTCGCCACCTGCTCCTGGGAGATAAAGAGGTTGGTCCACGCGCCGTCCGGCGCTCCCGCCTCACGCACCAGATGGGCGAAGGTCTCCGCACAATGCGGAACGATGCTGGCATGTTTGGCGATAACCGGGTTCCCCGCCGCCAGATTTGGCGCCAGTACCCGCATCAGCTGGTAGTAAGGAAAGTTCCAGGGTTCCACGGCCATCAGCACGCCGATGGGATGGTGTTCAACCCAGGCCTCGCCGATGGCGGAAGGATATTTCACCGGAGCCAGAAACGATTTCGCATTATCGGCATAGTAGCGGGCGATTTGCGCACAGAGCTTCACCTCGCCGCGGCTTTGCGCAATCAGTTTCCCCATCTCCTGACTGGCGATTTTCGCCAGTTCTTCAACCCGGCTGTCGATCAGATCCGCCAGCCTGTGCAGAACGGGTAAACGCCGGTCGATATCCCCCTTCGACCACGCGGAATGGTAGAGCGCATCCGCCTTCTGCAGCGCCGCTTCGACGTCCGCATCGCTGTGCGCAGCATACTGTTTAATCAGCTGATTATTTGCAGGATTCACCGTCTGATAAGCCATATCGTATGTCTCCTTGTTATCGCTATTTACGTAGTCATAAAAACTACTCAGGGTATTAAGGTTAGTAGAGATGGCTGGGCATGAAGGTAAAGTTAGGTATTTACGGAGGATTCTGGCCGGAGATCGTCAGACGATATCCGGCGCGGAACAGGCTTAACGAGGAAGTCAGTAATAGCGGCCAGGGCGTCTGATCAGGCCATGTGGCGACACAATTAACGCTTAGCGGCGGTAATCTCCTCTTCTGACAGGCCGGTGATACGCAGCACCGTCTCCAGAGCGATGCCATTCGCCAGCATCATCCGGGCAATACGCAGCCCTTCGATTCTCTGGCCCGCAATCTGGCCTTCGCGGCGCCCTTCAAGCTTACCTTTTCTACGCCCAACTTCCTGAAGTCTTTCCGCAATAGTCATCAGCCCCTCCTTATGATGCTGCGGCGCCCGCCGGGCAAGCTCACGAATAAACCTGCCAAAACGGGGGGCATCGCCGGAATATACCAGGTAATTAAACAACGTTTTTAGCTGGCCGTCATTAGTATATTCCTTAACCAAAATGACAATTAGCTGCTCAACCAGCCCCGTCAAATCGCGCTGGCGGATATGCTTTTGCATGAACTCCAGCAACGCTACGCGTCGGTGCTGGACGATCTCGTCATCCGGGATCACCGTAATATCCACCAGCGGAAAAGCGGTCGCATATAATCCGCGGGCATGAGCCGGGTGGGTAAAGCCATCCAGCCAGCACAACGAATAAGGGTAAGGCGTGGCGATACCGTGATAGAACAGCATGGGTATCACCAGAGGCAGGCGTTTATGTCCGGCATCCAGATGACGCTGCATCGCCGCAATGGCATAGCGCATCAGCCTGAAGGCCATATGGGCATCCGGCGAGCTTTGGTGCTCAATAACGACGTAAATATAGCCCTCGCCGGCGGTGGTTTTTAGCGACCAAAGCACATCGGAGTAGCAAGCACGCAGGTCCTCCTCAATAAAACTTGCGGATTCAAGCCGTAGCGTCTCCAGCTCGCAAAGCTGGCGTAGCGAGGACGGCAGATGGATATCCAAAAAATCTCGCGCGGTATCCGTATGCCGGAGAAACTTTTTGAAAACCGCATCATGCGGCGTCGACGTTGAGCCTTTTTGCATGGTCAATAGCCTGCGCGGAGGGACACTAAAACGACTCTACCCGCCGCTAGCCCAGCGCACACGCCGCCGCTTATCTCTTTGCGCGCCGGGACGGAAGATATTTTTATCCGGCGGTAACAACGACAATTTTTTTCCTGCCCGCTCGCAGAACGCCCCGCAGACAGGCGTCAGCGGGCGTGCTATAAACCCCTATCCCCTTCGCTAAGGAGTCTTTCGTGAACCATACGCGCGATATCCTACAAACCTTCTGGCGCGACGAGCAGCTGCCCTGGCTGGAACTACGCAGCACCCGGCAAAGCCGCCAGGCCTATAAACGGCACCGCCATTCGCAGCTCTCTGTGGGGGCGATTATCGAAGGGGAAACGTGCTGTCTGTGCAACGGGCGGGAATATCTGCTGCGTCCCGGCGATCTGATCATTATCCCCGCTCAAGCGCCGCACAGCTGTAACCCGCGCGATGGCCGGCCGCGCAGCTACCATATGCTGTACCTCGATATGACGTGGTGCCGGCAACAGCTGCCGCTTTTCCCGAGTCAGGCGCAGGTACACGCGCCGCAGCCCGTGATCCGCGATCCTGAGCTTTTCAAACGATATCAGCAGATTGTGGCGCTGATGGAGCGGCAGAAAACGGCAGCGCTCCCCGAACAGGTCGCGCAACTGCTGCGGGCGCTCCCGCTATCCGCCGCCCCGCCACTACCGCTGCGCGCGACCAGTTCACGGATCTTCAGTCGCCTGGCGGCCGATTTACAAGAACCGCCCTCTCTTGATGCGCTGGCCCACGAGTTCGCCCTGCGCAAAGAGACGTTGATTCGCACCTTTAAGCAGGACACTGGCCTGACGCCCGCCAGCTTTATGAATATGGCACGCATCGAATTTGCCAAAACGCGCCTGCGCGCCGGAGATGAGATCGCCGACGTCGGCTACCAGGCCGGGTTTGCCGACCAGAGTCATTTCCACAAAACCTTTGTCAGCTACACCGCCGCTACGCCGCGCCAGTACGCACTTGGCCGATCAATATCAGACAATAATTAGCGCCCCGCTTGCCATAGGCTGATCTCAGGTTCTTTGTGAGGTCGCTATGGACATGCTTACGTCGTTTTTCCCGCCCGCGTTTCCGGCGCTGGCGCTCTCCCACTTCGTTGCTCTGCTTAGCCCGGGGCCAGATTTCTTTTTACTGATGGGCTACGCCATTCGCTATCGCCTGCGCGGCAGCGTCGGCCTGTGCGTCGGTATTGCCGCCGGGAACGGGCTGTACATTATGCTGGCGATTATCGGCTGGGGCGTACTGCGTCAGGCGCCGCTGCTGTTCACCGTCGTCGAGCTGCTGGGCGCCGCATATCTGCTGTGGATTGGCAGCCTGCTGCTGAGAAGCCGCCCGACGACGCTGGATGTCCGCAGCGCCTCGGCTTCACGCCCGTCGCGGGTAAAACAGCTTCTTCTCGGGCTGGGTTCTTCGCTACTCAATCCTAAAAACGCCCTGTTTTATCTGGCGCTGATGACCTCGTTGCTGGGTCCGGACGTCACGTTGATGCAGCAGGCCGTCAGCGGAGTCTGGATGATCAGTATCGTGCTGCTGTGGGATCTCTTACTGGTGACGATGATTGCCCTGCCGGCGGTGCAGCGTCGCCTTTCCACCGTCGTCTGGCGCGTTGAGCGGGCGGCCGGCGGCGTACTGATGGCTTTTGGCTGCTGGATTGTGTGGCAGTTTTTGCACGAGTCCGCCGTCAGGCTATATGCTTAAGCCTATGGAAAAAATCGCTGAACTGAAACGCGCCAAACTGCTGGCGCTGTCGCTACTGCTGATTGCGGTCGCCATTTTTATCACCACCCTGCTGCTACCGCCGACGCCGTGGGTCAGCGCACTCAAAGCCATCTCCGAAGCGGCGATGGTCGGGGCGCTGGCCGACTGGTTCGCGGTGGTGGCTCTGTTTCGCCGTATCCCGCTGCCGTTTATCTCCCGACATACGGCGATTATTCCCCGCAATAAGGACAGGATCGCCGATAATCTTGGTTATTTCGTGCAGGAAAAATTTCTCGATACGCCCTCGCTGGTGGCGCTCATCCGTCGCTATGAACCTGCCCTGATGCTCGGCAACTGGTTCAGCCAGCCGGAAAACGCCCGCCGAGTGGGCCATCATCTGCTGCAGGTCATGAGCGGTTTTCTGGAACTGACCGACGACGCCCGTATCCAGCGTCTGCTGCGCCGGGCGGTACATAAGGCGATTGATAAGGTCGATCTGACGCAGACCAGCGCCATGATGCTGGAGGGATTAACCCGCAACAATCGCCATCAGAAGCTGCTGGACTCGCTCATTACCCAGCTCATTGCGTTGCTGCAGCGCGACAGTTCGCGCGCGTTTATTGCCCGCGGTATTGTCCACTGGCTGGAGACCGAGCATCCGCTGAAGGCCAAAATTCTGCCCACCGAATGGCTGGGCGAGCACAGCGCCGACATGGTGACCGACGCGGTGAATACGCTGCTCGACGAAGTCACCCAGGATCGCAGCCATCAGATCCGCCAGGCGTTCGATCGCGCCACCTTAAAACTGATCGATAACCTGAAAACCGATCCGCTGCTGGCGGAAAAAGCGGAGGGCATCAAGGCGTACCTGAAAAATGATGAGGCCTTTAACCGCTATCTCAGCGAGGTATGGGCCGACCTGCGGGCGTGGATCAAGAACGATGTCACCCGCGACGACTCGCGGATTCAACAGCGGATTGCCGATGCCGGGCAGTGGTTTGGCGAAACGCTGCTCCACGATGACGCGCTGCGCGAGTCGCTAAACGAACACCTGGAGCAGGCGGCCCATCGGGTGGCGCCAGAGTTTGCCGCCTTCCTGACTCGTCATATCAGCGATACGGTCAAAAGCTGGGATGCGCGGGATATGTCGCGGCAAATTGAACTCAATATCGGCAAAGACCTGCAGTTTATCCGTATCAACGGCACCCTGGTCGGCGGCTCTATCGGCCTGATACTGTGGCTGTTCTCGCAGATCCCGACCCTGTTTCTGCATTAAGCGAGCGCAAAACAGCGGCCCCGCGCGCTGGCGGGGCCCTGTGTTTAGCCGATGCGGGTAAACCCGGCCTCCAGATCGGCAATCAAATCGCCGACATCCTCCAGCCCGATATGTACCCTGACCAACGTCCCGCTGAAATCCACCTCGCCGGCCGGACGAATACTGTTCAGCTCTTCCGGCTGGTTTGCCAGAATCAACGACTCGAACCCGCCCCACGAGTAGGCCATATGGAACAATGAGAAGTTATCGAGGAACGTCGACATTTGCTCATCCGTCAGGCGCTTCTTCAATACGAAGGAGAACAGACCCGAGCTGCCGGTAAAATCCCGCTGAAAATATTCGTGGCCCGGACACTCTGCTAAAGCCGGATGATTCACCCGCGCCACTTCCGGCCTCGCCGACAGCCAGCGAGCAATGTGGATACTGCTCTCTTGATGCTGTCTGAGGCGCACCGCCAGCGTGCGCAGCCCGCGGCTGCCGTTATAGGCGGTATCCGCATCCAGCGTCTGGCCCATCAGATAGGAGTTTTCGCGCAGACGATCCCAGCAGCGGGCGTTGGAGACCGCCGTGCCCAGCATGGCGTCGGAATGGCCAATGGTGTACTTGGTGCCAGCCTGAATCGAAATATCCACCCCGTAGTCCAGCGCCTTAAACAGCACTCCCGCCGCCCAGGTGTTATCGATCATGATAACGATCTGCGGATTTACCGCGCGGATCGCGTTGACCATTCCCGGCACATCCTGGACTTCCATGGTGATTGAGCTGGGGGACTCGAGAAAGACCACTTTCGTCTCCGGGCGGATCAATTCGGCAATCCCGGCGCCGATCAGCGGATCGTAATAGGTGGTTTCAACGTTGAATTTGCTGAGGATCTTATTGCAGAAGTCCTGGGTTGGCTCATAGGCCGCGCCGGTCATCAGGATATGGTCGCCGCTTTGCACGAACGCCAGAATCGCATTGGTCACCGCCGCTGCCCCGCACGGATAGAGCGCGCAGCCCGCGCCGCCTTCCAGTTCACTCATCGCTTTCTGAAATGCGAAATGGGTGTAGGTCCCGCGGCGGCCATAGAACAGCTCGCCGTTGGCGCGATTGGCGGTAGCAAACTTTTTATCTTTTACCGTCTCAAAGACCAGCGAAGAGGCGCGCTGGATAACCGGGTTTACCGCCCCCTGAGTGTAGCGTTTGTCGCGTCCGGCGATAATTAACTGCGTGTCGAGCTTGAGTGAGTTCTTCATAACGTCTCCTGTAACATCCTTATATCCGTGCGAAAGCTTATACGGCGGCAGCCGTGGATTTCAGTTCAGCCTGTGCCGGCTTTTTTCCGGCGAAGCGTTCCACAATCTGCGCGGCGTTCAAATCATGAATCACGTTGATCAGGGTCGCCGGAGCATCGGTGATGGTGCCCAATACCACCAGCATCGGGATCGCCTCCATCGGCAGCCCCAGCGTGGTGACGATAAAAATTTCACCGAGGAATGCGCCGCCCGGTACGCCGCCGACGATAATGGCGGAGAGCACGGCGATCAGCATGGTCAGGAAGAAGGTCTCGGTGGTGAATTCCATCCCCAGCACCGAATAGATAAAAACAATCTTCAGTGCGGCGATCATGGCCACGCCGCCCTTATTCAGGTTAACCAGCAGCGGAATAGAGACATCGACGATTTCCGGGTTAATGCCCATCGCTTTACCGGCGCGCAGGGTGACGGGCAGCGTCCCTAATGAGGAGCAGGTCCCGAGCGCGGTCGCCGATGGTTCAACCGCATTACGCCAGAATGCTTTCACCGCCGGCATGCCGCCGCCGATCCAGGAATAGAGAATCGAACCGAAAATAAAATAGGCCAGCGTGGCAACCATAAACAGGCCGATCGCCCGGGCAAAGGTCAGCAGCAGCCCCGAGTCCTGGCTGGCCATCGTCGCGGCAAAATAGCAGCCCAGACCTATCGGCGCGACTTTCATAATGATCGAGACGATCTTCATGATGACGGTATTGGCATCTTCCAGCAGCGAGGCAATGCGTTTACCCGCCTGTTCCGATTGCCCGATGGCCACACCGGCAATAATCGCCATCACGATCAGCGCCAGAATATTGGACTTCGAGAACAGCCCGAGAAAATCGCTGGTGGTGATCATACTGACAAAATCCATCTTCCCGCTGCCCGCCTGCACCGACTGCGACAGATCGATGGTGACTCCCTGCGCCGGGTTGTACCATAAGGCGAGCGCGACGATGCCGGCCGCGGGAATAAAGGCCATCGCAATCGAGACAATAAAGATAATCGCCATAATGCGTCCCAGCCTTTTCAGGTCGGTCATACTGGCGATCGATGACATCACGCTGATTCCCACCAGCGGGACAATAATCATGAATAGCAGGTTAAGGAATATCTGACCTATCGGCTGTAATTTACCCGCCAGTCCCGGGGCGTAAATACCTGTCAGGCCGCCGATCACCAGGGCAATTAATAAAATAATAGAGGATTTGTAGGGTTCGAGTCGTGACCACATAACCGGTACCTTTTAATTAAAATTATATTAAATGAGATTAAATTCACAATTTAATGACTTTATGCGACGCCTCCTTTTATTTTGTGATGCAACTCACTTAAGTTGTTATTTTTTCATTTTGCCAGCAAGTTGTTTCCTGTGATTCAATAGTTGCATGTTTCAGATACGAATGTAACGGCTCATTCGTACCGTTTTTGCAAATCACTTGTGAATTAAAGGAAAAAATGAGCACGCCAATTTCACTCAAGCATCTGGAGTTTTTTATCAAAATTGTCGACTGCGGGGGATTATCTGAAGCCGCCGTACAGCTTAACGTCTCGCCCTCCGCGGTCAGTAAAAGCCTCTCGGCAATGGAAGATACGCTGGGCACAACATTAATTAAGCGTACCACCCGCAGTATTACGCTGACCGATGCCGGGCAATATCTCTTTAATCGCGCCAATAAGTTACTAAAAGAGTTTGATGATACGTTAAATACCACGTCCGGCTATTATCACAACCCGCAGGGTGAATTACGAATTACCTGCTCCATTGCCTTTGGCTACTCCCGGTTAGTCAACCTGGTGGATAAATATCGCCAGCAATACCCGGATGTGAATCTGTATATCGATTTGAACGATAATTTCGTCAACCTCAATGAAACCGACTTCGATATCGCTCTGCGTATCTCCACCGCACCGCCGCAAAACTACGCCATGCGCAAACTGGTTTCGATTCGCTGGGCCTATTGTGCATCCCCCGGCTATCTGGCTAAAAAAGGGATGCCGGTACGGCGCAGCGATCTGGTGAATCATGATTGCCTGGTTTATCCCGGTTTAACGCCGGTGCTGAAGGTGACCGACGAACACGATCGCCCGCATCAGCTCAAGCTGCACATGCCTATCCAGGCCAACAGCAGCCTGGTGCTGTTAAAATCGGTGCTGGAAGATCAGGGCGTTGCCTACCTGCCGACCTACCTGATCGGCGATCATATTCAGAAAGAGGAGATCACGCCGCTGATCCTCGATGGGACGATCGCCTGCGAAACCCACGCACTGTATGCGCTCTATTTCCCCAGCAAATACAGCAATCCTAAAGTACGATCGTTTATCGATTTCCTGGTGGCAGAACTCGGCCCGGTGCCCACGTGGGATAGCTGGATCCCCAGCTAGCCTTATCTCCTCTGCCATTTGATTTATTCAGAGTCCATTTAAGGAGCAAAAATGGCTGATATTACCCTGACGACCGGCGAGCGCGATCTGCTGCGCGAAAAGCTATGCGCATACTGCGAACAGAATTTTGACCTTGAACTGGAGCAGTTTGACGCCGAGTTCTTTGTCGATTTTATCGCGAAAGAGCTCGGCCCTATGTTCTATAACGCCGGGATTGAGGAGGCGATCCGCACCCACGTGGCTTACAGCGAGCGCATTCAGGAAGAGATGGATTTGAAGAAGGTCTACTAACGCCGCGGGATGGGTGGAAGATCAACAAATACATACAAACAACATGGTTATAATGGCGACTCTTTCATCATCTCCCGTGTACGGGGAAGGATAATCATGTCGCTCATCACCGATCTACCCGCCATCTTCGACCAATTCTCGGACGCTCGTCAGAAGGGTTTTCTCACCGTCATGGACCTTAAAGAACAGAATGTGCCGCTAGTCGGCACCTACTGTACCTTTATGCCACAGGAGATAGCCATGGCGGCGGGCGCTGTCGTCGTCTCGCTGTGTTCCACTTCCGATGAGACCATTGAAGAGGCGGAGAAAGACCTGCCGCGCAACCTCTGCCCGCTGATTAAAAGCAGCTATGGCTTCGGCAAAACCGATAAATGCCCCTACTTTTATTTCTCTGACCTGGTGGTTGGCGAAACCACCTGCGATGGCAAAAAAAAGATGTACGAATACATGGCCGAGTTCAAGCCGGTGCACGTGATGCAGCTACCGAACAGCGCCAGCGACGCCGCCTCCCGGGCGTTGTGGAAAGCGGAGATCAAGCGTCTGCAGCAGGTGATTGAAACGCGTTTCGCAACACCAATCAGCGAAACGGCGCTGCGTGAAGCCATCGTGTTGAAAAATCGCGAACGCCGGGCGCTGGCCAATTTCTATCGCCTCGGGCAGTTAAATCCACCGGCGCTCAGCGGCGGCGAGATACTGAAAGTGGTTTACGGCGCGACCTTCCGTTTCGACAAAACCGCGCTGATTGATGAACTCAACGCGATGGCAGAACGTATCCATCAACAATGGCGGGAAGGTCAACGACTGGAGGCCCGCCCGCGTATTCTGATCACCGGCTGCCCGATCGGCGGAGCGGCGGAAAAAGTGGTCCGCGCCATCGAAGACAACGGCGGCTGGGTGGTGGGTTATGAGAACTGCACCGGCGCGAAAGCTACCGAGCACTGTGTGGCGGAAGATGGCGACGTCTACGATGCCTTAACCGATAAATATCTCGCTATTGGCTGCTCCTGCATTTCGCCCAACGATCGGCGCCTGCAGCTGCTGAGCCAGATGGTCGAGGAGTATCAGGCCGATGGCGTGGTCGACGTCATCCTGCAGGCCTGCCATACCTACGCCGTTGAATCGCTGGCGATTAAGCGTCACGTACGTCAGCGGCACGACATCCCCTATATCGCGATTGAAACCGACTATTCGACGGCAGATCTCGGCCAGCTCAGTACCCGCGTCGCCGCATTTATCGAAATGCTGTAAGGAGCGCGCGTGATCTACACGGTAGGTATTGACTCTGGTTCCACCGCGACAAAAGGCATCCTGCTGGCAGACGGCGTCATTACGCGCCGTTTCCTCTGCCCGACCCCTTTTCGCCCCGCCGACGCCATCAACGACGCCTGGGAGACCCTGCGCGCGGGCCTCGCGGAAACCCCTTTTTTAACCCTCACCGGCTATGGTCGCCAACTGGTCGATTTTGCCGATAAACAGGTGACGGAGATTTCCTGTCACGGGCTCGGCGCACGTCTGCTGGCGCCGGAAACCCGCACGGTTATTGATATCGGCGGCCAGGACAGCAAAGTCATCCAGCTGGATGCGCAGGGCAACCTCAGCGACTTTCTGATGAATGACAAATGCGCGGCCGGCACCGGTCGCTTTCTGGAGGTGATTTCGCGAACCCTCGGCACCAGCGTCGAGCAGCTGGACGCCATTACCGAAGGCGTTGAAGCGCACGCCATCACCAGCATGTGCACGGTATTCGCCGAATCGGAAGTTATCAGCCTGCGTTCAGCCGGAGTCGCGCCGGAGGCGATTCTGGCCGGGGTGATCAACACCATGGCCCGGCGCAGCGCAAACTTTATCGGCCGCTTGTCCGCGCAGGGGCCATTGCTGTTTACCGGCGGCGTCAGCCACTGCGCCGCCTTCGCCCGCATGCTGGAGACGCATGTCGGTATGCCGGTCGCCACCCATCCCGACGCCCAGTTCGCCGGGGCGCTCGGCGCGGCGCTAATCGGCCAGCGTCTGCGGAGGCGCGAATGAGCAGTTGGCTGTATCTGTTTCATTCAACCGTTGGCGTGGTACAGACCCGCAAGGCGCTGCAGGCTGCCGGGGTTGCCTTTCAAATCAAAGATATTCCGCGTCAACTGCGCAGCGGCTGCGGTCTGTGCGTGTTGATTGAGGGAACGGAAGACGCGGCGCGAAGCTGGATAATCGCGGGGCATACGGCGGCGCTGTATCAGCAGAGTGGGGAAGCGTGGCAGTGCATCGCCAGCTTCCCGCAGAAGGATTAATCGGTAATCACGAACCGCGTCGGCGCAAAACAGTTCAGAATCCGGTGCACGAGGAAAACCAGCGTCAGCGTGACGATAAGCGAGGTGGTCACCGAGGTAATCCGGTACAGATCGCTGAAGATCAGATCCTGGTCCGGATGCAGGTTCTGGCCGAACATGATCCCGATGGTGGTGATGCTGGCGAAGCCCACCCCGGCGCCTACCTTTTCCATCACGTGCAGGCGAGCGCTAAAGGCCAGACCCAGGCCAATCAACGGCATCATCAATACCATATGATTGCTGAAATCGTAGATAAGCAGCTGCACCACCAGAATATACAGGCAGGACAGCACCACCCCCGCGACGCGCCACACCGAGCTTATCACCGCGCCGCGGTAGTGCATCGGGAACAGGATCAGGATCCCCGCCATCAGCGCCGAAAGGGAATCGCTGAGATCGCAGATCTGGAAGACCACGAAAATCAGGGTGGCAACGGTGCCGGAGAGCAGCGATTCATGCCGCACCCTGGCGGCGTCTTTCTCGATTCGCGGCGGCGGCTTACGCGGTTCGACGTCCGGAATCAGGTAATTCATTAACGCGCTGAGCGCCACCGCCATCACGCAGGCTTCCATATTAGAGAACAGCAGCGTGTGCCAGTTGCTGGTGGGATAGCTCATAAAGTTGAGCATCGTGCTCTGACAGACCACCCCCATCGATCCCAGCAGAAACAGCGGCCCCTGACTCATGAAGCGAAAACGCATCACGTAGAGGCCAAAAACCACCAGCGTCATCACAATCGGCCATTGCGACAGATAGCCGACGATCAATACCATTTCAACGCAGTTTACTGCCGCACTAAAGATAAACTGCCTGGCGACGTGACGATTAAAAACCGGCACCAGCGACAGCAGCATCAGCGGATAGACTACAAAGAAGACGCCGTACTGCACATCGTAGAAGGTCGAGATACTCAGCGCTATCATCCCGGCAAAGGCGATCCGCAGCGTCTGACGAAAGTCATTCGCCGTGTAAACGATATTACCGTGCGGGGTGAAAACGCGAGCCAGCGTATTAATAGACATAGTGCAGCAGGCTCACCAGATGGATCTGCAGGCCGGCAAAGGTGCGGGCGAACGGACCCTCGCTGTTATAGAGCTGAACCGTGGCACGGGCGCCGGTCGGCAGCGGTTTGTCCAGCGGTTCATCAAGCGCGACGTGGATCCGCATCCGCTGGGCATCGCGCACCCAGCGGGTGGACTGCTCCGGCTGCGACAGCTGGCCGTTAACCTCTTCCTGGCCGGCTAAAATCCCGGCGTCGCTGCTGGTCACGTGCGCCGGAAATACTCTCCCCGGCAGCGCATCGAAAACCACCGCAGCGTCGGTATTCACCCCGGTGTGGCGCAGGCTCTTCTCACGAAAATCAGCGACGATATCGGTATGGTTGCTGACCAGCGCCAGCAGCGGCGTGGCGGCGGTAGCATACAGACCCGGATTGAGCTGCAGGTTGCTCACCATCCCGTCCGTTTCGGCATAGACTTTACTCCAGCCAAGGTTGAGCTGCGCCTCTTCCAGCGCGTTGCGGTATTTTTGCAGCGTCACGTTACGGTTATCGTCGCGCTCTCCGCGCTGGATCAGCAGATTCTGGATGCTGGCATTCAGCGCGCTGACCGACTGTTCACTGGTCTGCCAGGTTGTGCGCACCTTATCGAGATCCGATTGCGAAACGTTCTGCATGGTGCTCAGCCGCTGATAGCGATCCAGAGTCACTTTATCGTTGCGGGCGGTGAACTGCGCGGTGCGCAGGTTGGCGCGTGCGGCGGCAAGCTGGGCATCAAGCTGCTGATTGCTCAGTTTTGCTTGCTCATAGGCGATCTGCGCGGCCTGGACTTTGTTGATAAACGGCGTCGGATCCAGCTCATAGAGCAGATCTCCTTTCTTCACCTGGCTATTGTTGTGCACATAGACCTGCGACACATAGCCGGAGACACGCGGTGAAACGGGCGTCACGACCCGCATGACGGTCGAGTCCGGCGTCAGCGGGATCCAGATATCGGCAACGATAAACCAGGCGAATATCGTCAGGAACGCGACAATACTTACCCTTACCCAGCGGGCAAATTTTTGTTCAGGGGTCATCATAGTTTTTTAGATCTTGTTATCTTCTTCGCGGATTGTCCGCAAATTGCAGGCGATGTGATTTAAGGTGGCGCTGAAGGTGGCGAGATCCGCCGCAGGAATGGTCCGGGTGACGCGGGATTGATAGGTCTCAATCACACGATTCAGTTCTTCCAGTATCGACCGGCCTTCCGCCGTCAGCGTCAGCAGGCGTATGCGTTTGTCATATGGCGATGTGGAACGCACCAGATAGCCCTGGTTTTCCAGCTGTGTGAGGGTGCGCATCAGCGGCGGCAGTTCAATACCCTGCACCTCCGCCAGTTCGCTGACCGAGACGTTATCCCCCAGCTGATGCAGCTGCATCAGCACCGTCCAGCTTGACTGGGTCAGGCCGGTATCGGTGATAGCAGAGTCAATAGTCGCGCGCCACTGGCGTACCACCATCGCCATCCGCATTCCCATCGGGCGGCGGGCGAACAGTTCGTCTTCGGTCATGTTTCTTTCCTCAGTTAGCTGAGAAGAAAATAATACTTATCAGGATAAGTATCAAGAAACGGTGGGCGCAGAAGCATTAATTGATAAATATTGTGAATGTAATAACCCTGGCGGACATTTCCCCGGTCGCGCTACCGCTTGCCGGGGCTATGGCCTCGTGCGGTTTTGTCGCCCGGACAGGTGCTCAGCAGCGCCTCCGGGAAAATCCCGGTCGCGCTGCGCTTACCGGGGCTATGAATTGGTCACCCGGGTAGCACGTTTACGCCGTCATCCGGGGAAAAGCGCATTTTTTAATTGAGCTGATCTCGCCTCAGCCCGACATCCTTGAGCTGTTCATCGCTCATTCGCTGCAAAATCCGTCGCGTTTGCTGCCGTAACCACCATTTTCTTATCATTCGGCCCAGTAATACGAAGCCGATAAACGGCTGTTTTGCCCGGTTCTCGTGAAATTCCATCCTCTACCTCCTCGCCTTGCCAGAGGCTTTATCTTCGCGGATCTGAAGCCAAACAATACAGATGCACAAAATACTTTTCTTTAACATACAGATTGATTAAAACGGTATCTGCGTGGCTTTTTTTTCATCCATCTGTACTGGTTTATCTATCTGTATGGCGGCAATAAAGGATACAGCATGACGCGTTACCAACATCTGGCCAGTCTGCTGGCAGAACGTATTGAGCAAGGGCTGTATCGCGACGGCGAAAAACTGCCGTCGGTACGCAGCCTGAGCCAGGAGCACGGTGTCAGCATCAGTACCGTCCAGCAGGCCTACCAGACGCTGGAACAGCAGCGGCTGATCACCCCGCAGCCGCGTTCCGGCTATTTTGTCGCCCCGCGTAAAGCCCAGCCGCCGGTACCGCCGATGTCGCGCCCGGTTCAGCGCCCGGTGGAGATCACCCAATGGGATCAGGTGCTGACCATGCTCGACGCGCGCAATGATAAAACCATCATCCCCTTCGGCGGCGGCTCGCCGGACGTCACTCAGCCCAGCCTGAAACCGTTGTGGCGTGAGCTTAGCCGGGTGATTCAGCATAACCTCAGCGAGGTGCTGAACTATGACGAGCTGGCCGGGCGCCGCGAACTGCGTGAACAAATTGCCCGCCTGATGCTCGACGGCGGTTCCGTGGTGACCGCCGATGATTTAGTGATCACCAGCGGCTGCCATAGCGCCCTGTCGCTGGCCCTGCTGTCGGTGTGCCAGCCCGGCGATATCGTTGCCGTCGAATCTCCGTCCTATTACGGCACCATGCAGCTGCTGCGCGGTCTGGGGATCAAAGCCATTGAGATCCCTACCGATCCGGACAGCGGGATCAGTATCGAAGCGCTGGAGCTGGCGCTGGAGCAGTGGCCGATCAAAGGCGTTATCCTGGTGCCAAACTGCAATAACCCGCAGGGTTTTATCATGCCGGATGCCCGCAAGCGCGCGGTGCTGACCCTCGCCCAGCGTCACGATATTGTCATTTTCGAAGATGATATTTACGGCGAGCTGGCCACCGACTACCCGCGTCCGCGCACCATTCACTCGTGGGATATCGACGGCCGGGTGATGCTCTGCAGCTCGTTTACCAAAACTATCGCGCCGGGCCTGCGCATCGGCTGGATCGCGCCAGGCCGCTACTACGATCGTCTGCTGCAGATGAAATACGCCGCCAGCGGGACCAACGTTCCTTCAACCCAGCTGGCCGCCTGTAACTTCATCCGCGAAGGCCACTACCATCGCCACGTGCGGCGGATGCGGCAGATCTACCAGCGCAATATGGAGATCTACACCTGCTGGCTGCGGGAATACTTCCCCTGCGGCATCTGCGTTACCCGGCCGAAGGGCGGCTATATGCTGTGGGTTGAGCTCCCCGAGCACGTCGATATGGTCTGCGTCGCGAAGCAGCTGTGCCGCCTGAAAATCCAGGTCGCGCCGGGTTCGCTGTTCTCGGCGTCCGGGAAATACCGCAACTGTTTAAGGATCAACTGCGCCCTGCCGCCGATCGATAAGCACCGGGAGGTGATGGTGAAGCTGGGGGAGGCGGTGAAGGTGGCGATGGAGTGAGTTTTTATTTCAACTAATTGGAACAATATATGCCCAGTAACCTAAAGTCATTCCTGATAAATGCATTAAGTATTATGCCAGGATATGATTTCCTCTCGGAAATGTATATATTCATTAAACACCCGGAGATATATGATGGCACTCATGAATATGCTCCACTGGTAAACTCTGGCGCTAATCTTTTCAAGTCAATACTAATTGTAGGATCCTTGATAGCGGCATTCAGTTTCCTTTCAATAAATGTAGCCCCCATAGCTAGTTTTAAATTAATATTTAATCAACTATATTGGTACACTCTTTTGTTAATTCAACCTATAAAGTTTGGTGTATTTTTCTGGCTGTGTATGTCTACAGTAACCAGATTCAAAAGAAAAGTGTGGCACAGTGTTTATTTCTTTCAAGTAATTCAAACCTACGCGGTTATCAACATAATAGTTTTTTTCTTATTTTGCATCGCAATCAACAGGGTTTTCCTTACTGGACATTTTAACAAACCATCCGGAAATATTGATCTAGTCATAGGTTTTATACTGTCGATGCTTGCTCTTATACTTACATACAGATTATTAATAGTCCCATCATTCCATTACTTATCGATATACTACAAAAGACCAGCCAGTGCAGTTATCCTACTTTTATCACTAAGCATCTCTTATTATTTATCCAGTCAAATAAGATTGATAGACGGAAAGGAAATAATAAACAAAAAAGAATTTTGCGAATTATCTTATCATTTAAAAACCAATCCATTACACATTAATGAAATCAATAAAAACTTATTCTTGAATGCGTGTATAAATATCTTCTCCCGGTATTGATAATTATGTAAAATCAGAAAGTTCCTGTTCACGTAAAGAGAGCACTATGGCCGACCTGAACCTGAGTACCCTGACGGAAGCAGACATCATCACAAAACGCGTTATGCCCGCCATCCTCGATGCTGGCTGGAACGACACAACGCAAATCAGACAAGAAGTCAAACTCCGGGACGGCAAAGTCATCGTGCGCGGTAAGGTTGCAGCGCGTAGAACGGTGAAATCCGCCGATATCGTGTTGTATCACAAGCCGGGCATTCCGCTGGCAGTCATTGAAGCCAAAGCCAACAAGCACGAAATCGGCAAGGGGATGCAGCAGGGCATCGAGTACGCGCGCCTGCTGGACGTTCCTTTCGTCTTCGCCACCAACGGCGACGGTTTTATTTTCCGCGATGCCACGGCAGCCGAAGGCGAGCTGCTCGAAAAACATATTACTCTGGACGAGTTTCCGTCGCCAGATGAACTCTGGCATAAGCTCTGCGTCTGGAAAGGCTACACCGCAGCCCAGCTCCCGGTGATTACCCAGGACTACTACGACGACGGCAGCGGTAAATCGCCGCGTTATTACCAGCTACAGGCCGTCAATAAAACCATTGAAGCCGTCTCTGCCGGGCAAAACCGCGTTCTGCTGGTGATGGCTACCGGGACGGGGAAAACCTATACCGCTTTCCAGATCATCTGGCGCTTATGGAAAGCGAAAAGTAAGAAGCGGATCCTGTTCCTCGCCGATCGCAACATTCTGGTCGATCAGACCAAAAATAACGACTTCCTGCCATTTGGCGCGGCGATGACCAAAGTCACCGGGCGCACTATCGATCCGGCATTTGAAATCCACCTCGCACTATACCAGGCCATCACCGGCCCGGAAGAAGATCAAAAAGCCTTTAAACAAGTGGCGCCGGATTTCTTTGATCTGATTGTGATCGACGAATGCCATCGCGGCAGCGCCTCGGAAGACAGCGCCTGGCGCGAAATCCTCGACTACTTCAGCGCCGCCACGCAGGTTGGTTTAACCGCCACGCCGAAAGAGACTCATGAAGTCTCCAGCACCGATTACTTCGGTGATCCGGTGTATATCTATTCGCTTAAAGAAGGTATCGAAGACGGCTTCCTCGCCCCGTATAAAGTGGTGCGCGTCGATATCGACGTCGATCTTCAGGGCTGGCGTCCCACCAAAGGCCAGACGGATAAAAACGGCGAGCTGATCGACGACCGTATCTACAACCAGAAAGATTTTGACCGCACGATGGTGATTGATGAGCGCACCGAACTGGTGGCAAAAACCATCACGGATTACCTCAAGCGCACCAACCCGATGGATAAAACCATCATCTTCTGTAACGACATCGATCACGCGGAGCGCATGCGCCGTGCGCTGGTCAATCTCAACCCGGAACAGGTGAAAAAGAACGACAAGTACGTGATGAAAATCACCGGCGATGACGACATCGGCAAAGCCCAGTTGGATAACTTTATTAACCCTAAAAAAGCCTATCCGGTTATCGCCACCACCTCCGAGCTGATGACCACCGGCGTGGATGCCAAAACCTGCAAACTGGTAGTGCTGGACCAAAACATTCAGTCGATGACCAAATTCAAGCAGATCATCGGCCGCGGCACCCGTATCGATGAACGCTATGGCAAGCTGTGGTTCACCATCCTCGATTTCAAAAAGGCCACCGAACTGTTCGCCGATGAGCGCTTTGACGGCATCCCGGAAAAGGTGATGGAGACCACGCCGCAAGATATCGCCGACCCGGAGTCTGATTTTGAAGAGCAGTTCGACGAGCACGAGGAAGAGGCCGACGACGACATCACCGGTGCCGATGAAGATCCCGCGCCTTATACCACCACCGGTTCAGACGATGTCGGTCCGTTGCCAGAAGACGACGAGAACAAGGTACGCAAGTTCCACGTCAACGGCGTCGCCGTCGGCGTGATCGCCCAGCGCGTGCAGTATTACGACGCCGACGGCAAGCTGGTCACCGAATCCTTCAAAGACTACACCCGTAAAACGCTGCTCAAAGAGTACGCCTCGCTGGATGATTTCACCCGCAAATGGCAGGGCGCCGAGCGCAAACAGGCCATCATCAAGGAGCTGGAACAGCAGGGTATAATCTGGGAAGTGCTGGCGGAAGAGGTCGGTAAAGAGCTCGACCCGTTCGACATGCTGTGCCACGTGGTGTATGGTCAGCCGCCGTTAACCCGCAAAGAGCGGGCGGAGAACGTGCGTAAGCGCAACTACTTCACCAAATACTCCGACGCCGCGCAGGCGGTGCTGAATACGCTGCTGGATAAATACGCCGACACGGGCGTGCAGGAAATAGAGAGTATTCAGGTGTTGAAGCTCAAGCCGTTCGACAGCATGGGTACGCTGCCGGAGATCATTAAAAGCGGTTTCGGCGACCGTAACGGGTATAATCAGGCCATCAGCGAGCTGGAGAGCGAAATCTACCACCTACCGCCCCGCTCCGCGTAACCACTCCCCTTTTGTGCCTTCTGCTGCCACCGCGTAGCAGAAGGCCTTATTGTTAATGAAACATGGAACACATCATGTCGATCAGTTCAGTTATCAAATCATTACAGGACATTATGCGCAAAGACGCCGGCGTGGACGGCGATGCGCAGCGCCTCGGCCAGCTCTCCTGGCTGCTGTTTCTGAAAATCTTTGACGCCCAGGAAGAGGCGCTGGAGCTGGAACAAGATAACTACCAGTATCCGATCCCGCAGCGCTACCTGTGGCGCACCTGGGCGGCAAATGCCGAGGGCATTACCGGCGATTCCCTGCTGGAGTTCGTCAACGATGACCTGTTCCCGACGCTGAAAAACCTTACCGCGCCGATTGATAAGAACCCGCGCGGCTTTGTGGTCAGGCAGGCGTTCAGCGATGCCTATAACTACATGAAAAACGGCACCCTGCTGCGTCAGGTGATTAACAAGCTGAACGAAATCGACTTTACCAGCGCCAGCGAGCGCCACCTGTTCGGCGATATTTACGAACAGATCCTGAAAGATCTGCAATCGGCAGGCAATGCCGGTGAATTTTATACCCCGCGCGCCGTCACCCGCTTTATGGTCGATCGCGTCGATCCGAAGCTCGGTGAGTCGATTATGGATCCGGCCTGCGGCACCGGCGGCTTCCTCGCCTGCGCGTTCGATCACGTAAAAAATAACTACGTGCAGAACGTGGCCGATCACCAGACGCTGCAACAGCAGATCCACGGCGTGGAGAAAAAACAGCTCCCGCACCTGCTGGCAACCACCAATATGCTGCTGCACGGCATTGAAGTGCCGGTGCAAATTCGTCACGACAACACCCTCAACAAGCCGCTGTCGTCGTGGGATGAACAGCTGGATGTCATCGTCACCAACCCGCCGTTCGGCGGCACTGAAGAGGATGGCATCGAGAAGAACTTCCCGGCAGAAATGCAGACCCGTGAAACGGCGGATCTGTTTCTGCAGTTGATCATTGAAGTGCTGGCGAAAAACGGCCGCGCGGCGGTGGTGCTGCCGGACGGCACGCTGTTTGGCGAAGGGGTGAAAACCAAAATTAAAAAGCTGCTCACCGAGGAGTGCAACCTGCACACCATCGTGCGTCTGCCGAACGGCGTGTTTAACCCGTACACCGGGATTAAAACCAACCTGCTGTTCTTTACCAAAGGCCAGCCGACCAAAGAAATCTGGTTCTACGAGCACCCGTACCCGGCGGGCGTGAAGAACTACAGCAAAACCAAACCGATGAAGTTTGAGGAGTTCCAGGCCGAGATCGACTGGTGGGGTAACGAGGCCGACGGCTTCGCCAGCCGTGTCGAAAACGAGCAAGCGTGGAAGGTCAGCATCGACGAGGTGATTGGCCGCAACTTTAACCTCGATATCAAGAACCCGCATCAGGCGGAAACCGTCAGCCACGATCCGGACGAACTGCTGGCGCAGTACGCAAAGCAGCAGGAAGCGATCCAGACCCTGCGCCACCAATTGCGCGATATCCTCGGCGCGGCGCTCGCCGGTAAGGAGGCCAACTGATGGCGGTGGAAAAACTGATTGTCGACCATATTGATACCTGGACCACGGCGCTGCAAACTCGCTCTACGGCCGGGCGCGGCAGCTCCGGCAAGATCGATCTGTATGGGATTAAGAAGCTGCGCGAGCTGATTCTGGAACTGGCAGTGCGCGGCAAGCTGGTGCCGCAGGATCCGAACGACGAACCAGCGGCGGTGCTGCTGGAGCGTAATGAAGAACGGAAAAAAGAATTATCGCGCAATGAGGGTATGAAAACCACAGCAAGCCCTCATATCCATGGAAATGAATATTATATCGATGCCCCCGAAAACTGGTCATGGATAAGACTTGGTAATTTAGCAAAATTCATCGATTACCGCGGGAAAACACCACATAAAAAAGAAAATGGCATAAGGCTTATAACGGCAAAAAATATCCGAAAGGGCTATATTGATCTCAGCCCAGAAGAGTTCATAGCTGAAGAAGATTACACATCATGGATGACAAGAGGCTTTCCTAAATGTGGTGATATTTTATTCACAACCGAAGCACCGCTGGGAAATGCAGCAATTATTGATGTAGATGGAAAATTCGCTCTTGCTCAACGTTCTATCTGTTTTCAATGGCATATTCCAGAGATAAGCCCTTTTATGCTTATTCAAATTATGGCGATGCCCTTCCAGTCACAACTAAATGACAAATCTACAGGAATGACTGCGGCAGGAATAAAAGCGTCTAAGTTAAAAGAGATCCCAGTTATTTTGCCACCTTACCAAGAACAAACTCGTATTGTATCCAGGGTACAGGATCTCATGTCCCTCTGCGACCAACTAGAACAACACTCCCTGACCAGTCTGGACGCCCATCAACAGCTGGTTGAAACCCTGCTAACCACGCTAACCAACAGCCAGAACGCCGATGAACTGGCCGAAAACTGGGCGCGTATCAGCGAGCATTTCGACACACTGTTTACCACCGAAGCCAGCATTGACGCCTTAAAACAAACCATTCTGCAACTGGCGGTGATGGGTAAACTGGTTCAAAGCACTGATGTTGTCGAATATAAAAAGCTAAAAACGTTTCTTTCTTTTGGCCCAAGAAATGGGTTTTCTCCTGTAGAATCAAAAAATAATACTCGGTTCAAAGTCTTAAAGCTTGGTGCAACTTCTTATGGAGAACTAAATATACAAGAATCCAAGTTTGTAGATATTGACATCGATAATAACAGCCATCTGTATATTAAAGAGGGTGACATTTTAATTCAAAGGGGAAACTCTGCAAATTTTGTTGGCTGTAATGTTTTGGTAAAAGAAAATCACAAAAATATCATTTATCCAGATCTAATGATGAAAATAAGAACAAATGAAGATCTCTTACCCGAATATGCTTCTATTTGGCTATCATCACCTTTAGCCAGGGGATTTATGTGGGACAGAATGACCGGAACATCGGGAACAATGCCTAAAATCAGCAAGAAAGTAGTCGAAGAAATTCCGATTATAGTTCCATCTATTGCTACCCAGCAAAAATGCATAGCATTCGTGAATCTGGCTACCAAGATTTGCTCTGATCTTAAAACTCGTCTGCAAACCAGCCAACAAACCCAGCTCCACCTGGCCGACGCCCTCACCGACGCCGCCATAAATTAACCCGCCCCCAGAAACCAATAAAGCGGCTAAATAGCCGCTTCGTTCCCATCACCAGAAATAATGCATCCCCGCATCCACACCATTATTTTCATTCATTTTCAGCTGGACTTTTCTTCTATTCCCTGATGATATGTACAGGTATTTATATCCGTCATACTTCAAGTTGCCTGTGCGTTGGCTGCGCTCGTTCACCCCAGTCACGTACTCATTTACGCTCCTGGGGATTCACTCCCTGGCCGCCTTCATGCATCGCGAATTATTTTGGGTATAACGCAAGACGCCCGTGCTGCAACACGAGCATCCTGCTCATCACAATCACTATTTACAAGGAATAGCAATTATGACTATCGAGCATTCTATTTCAGATCCGTGCGATCCTGAAGTCTCTCCAACGAATAACCGTCATTTAACCGTGAGCTATGCGACGCGTCATCCTGATTACCAGCGTATTCCGGCGTTGACCATGAAGGGTCAGTGGCTGGCGGCGGCGGGTTTTGCCACCGGCACCGAAGTGGATCTTAAGGTGATGAACGGCTGCATCGTGATTACCGCCAGGCAGTCGGAGCCGGAACTCACCGCCTCTCTGCGCCGGGTCAGCAAGCTGTCGGCGCGCAAGCAGAAACAGGTGCAGGTGTTAATCGACGCGATCGCCGGGCAAAAACCTAAGCTGGCATAAGCTCAATCCCCGGGGGCACTGCGCTGGCCGGGGCTACAAGTTTACCACCATCTGCAGGTTCGGAATCCCTGACAGGTGCGCAACCCCGCCTCGAGGAAGCCAGGTTCCCTCAGGCCCACGCTCGTTTATCCCTCTGCTGACACAGCGATCGCTTTTTCTTTTTTTCCGAAAGGGTATGCTTCGTATGATAAAAACCATTTGTAAAACGGATATCACTCGGGGAGAACGGAATGGAGTCACATCAGCAGACTTTGGCACTATTTTTTAAATCACTGACTCAGAAAAATAGTGAGTTTGACCCCGAATGGGGGGCTGGATACCGGGACATAACCTCCCGGGTGCGGCGTGAAAATCCAGATTTTAGCCACCGGGCCATCCAGGATTTGTGGTACACCCGCGACAACAGAGTGGCCAGCCTAAAACAGGGTGGTATGTCTTATGAAGAATTTACTCAAGCACAGGACCAGCTTCGCGAATTAACAAAAATTATTGCCTCGGGCTGTACAGCGGAAAATTTTGATCGTGCCTATCAGTTTTTACAACAGCTAAAAGAATATGGCATCGTGAAAAAGTTTTATCGTGCGCTTCTTTGCCGCACCTTTTCCGCATTTTATCCTGACCAGCTAACCAGTATCATTAAGGAAGATGTTTTCTTCCGGGTTTATAATTACTGCAACAATAAATTCAGCCTCGGACTCCCGGAAGACTATAACTGGGATACGGCAACCTGGTTCAGGTTAAATCTGTTACTAAAAAAAGAGCTTCAGCAGCAGTTCCTTGATGAACAGGATGATATTGAGTTAAATATGTCTCTCTGGCATCTGTATAACCTGGAAATTGCCGAAGAGAGCAATGTTGCAATCGAAGCAAGTATTACAGAATCGACGACGGCAGAGCTAGATGATGAGCCAATCGATATTTTACCGCCAAAAAACTTAATCCTTTACGGCCCTCCGGGAACCGGTAAAACCTACAAGACCATTGAAATTGCGGTACGTGCCTGCGAACCTCAGGCATTCTCCCGTCTCGATGGTAAAGAAAGAACCGAACGTCGGGTAGAGCTCAAAAAACTCTACGACGCGCTGGTTGAAGAGAAGCGCATTCGCTTTATCACATTCCATCAAAGCTTTGGTTATGAAGAATTTATTGAAGGATTAAGAGCGGAAACCAGCGACGATGGCAGCGTGCGCTATGATATTAAACCGGGCGTGTTTAAGCAGATCTGTGAGGACGCTTCTTTCGGTGACTCTGGAATGCAGCTCGCGCTGGACGAAGCCGTAGAAAAGCTTAAAGAGCAATGCGCCGAGCAAAATGGCGTGACGCTCAAAACGACAAATGGCAGTATGTTCAAAGTGACCTACGCCAATAACAGCACCTTCCGTATCTTCCCTTCACAATCGAAGAACGACCGACTTGAAAGCGGCTACCCGGCGTCTATCGAGAATATTCGTCGCTTATATCATGGCGAGACCGAAAATATTTACAACATCTCCTACGTGCGCGGCATTCTTAATTATCTCATTCATCATTTCAACATTCCCGCCACGCCGCTGGCAATAACAGAAAAGAAAAAACAAAACTACGTCCTCATTATTGATGAAATAAACCGCGGGAATATTTCTAAGATTTTCGGCGAGCTCATTACGCTGATTGAGACATCAAAACGAGCGGGAGAAGCCGAAGCGCTGAGCGTAAGTCTCCCCTACTCCGCTAAACCGTTTTCTGTGCCTGGCAATCTCTTCATTGTTGGCACCATGAATACCGCAGACCGTTCTCTAACCGCTTTGGATACAGCGCTGCGTCGACGCTTTGAATTTGAAGCGCTGATGCCCGATGCCTCGGTGCTGAATGATACTCATATTCATGGTATCGACCTCAAAGCGCTGCTGATTACCCTGAACGCACGTATCCAGGCCCTCTACGACAGCGAGCATACGCTAGGGCATGCCTTTTTCATTCCGGTGGTGCAGGCAAAAGATAATCCCGTCGAGGCGCTAAAAAGATTAAAACGCGTAATGAAAAATAAGGTTCTTCCGTTACTGGAAGAGTATTTCTACAACGACTGGCAGAAAATCCGTCTGGTCCTTGGCGATAATCAAAAAGCGGACCAGACGCTGCGCTTTATCCGTTCCGTCGCTAATCAGAACGACGTGTCAACGCTGTTTGGCCAGACGGCAATTGAGGACCTTGAAGAAGCCGGCGTGAGCTATCAGCTATGCAAGGATAATGATCCGGTATGGGATAACCCGCAGGCTTACCAGCAGATTTACCAACCGCAGGCTAAAGCCGCGGAGCAGCACTGATGGCGGGCACCTCGTACTCCATTTTCGAATATGGCTACCTGGTTAATGAAGAGGACAGCGGCAAATTAACCGATTCGGTGTCTTTACCCGCATCGGCGTTTCATTGGCTGGAACAACGCTGCCTGAACGATGAAGACAGTGAGGATCGGCGTTTACTATCCTTACGCGCCCTGAACGGCATCAAAGTCATCCAGGTGAAGAACTATGTTGGCGTCATCGCACTCCCCCAGCAGAGAATGATTGAAGTTCTGCCGAAGGCGGATAAGAGACAGGAAAACGCATCGCACGCGCGTTCTCGACTGCTGATGATGCTGTCGACATTACAAAATTTTCGTCATATCGAGACCTCGGCAGCGAGCATCATGACGTCGAAGATGACCTTAATGGATATCTTCGTTCAGCAATTTGTGACCAGTCTCGAAGCTATCGTCCGCAAAGGTCTCAAACACGATTATCTTCGTCAGCAGAACAATTTGCCGTGGCTGAAGGGAAAACTCCTGGTCAGCGAGCAGCTGAAAAAAAACAGCGTTCGCCGCGATCGTTTTTATGTCGAATATGATGAATACCGCATCGAACGGCTTGAAAACAGATTGCTAAAAACCGCGATCGATAAGGTGTATGGCTACACCAGTAGCCCCGCGCTGCTGCAGAAATTGAATCGTCTACAAGCGCTATTTGAGCCCATCCCCGGGATCGGTAATGTTGATATGGCTTTCCGGCAGGTTCACCTCGATCGCCACATGCAACATTATTCTCCGGCGCTGGAGTGGGCAAAGCTCATTCTAAAAGGTCATTCACCGCACTGTATGCAGGGGCATGCTCAGGCCATTTCACTTCTCTTTCCTATGGAGGCCGTGTTTGAATCCTTTGTCACTGCCTGGCTGCGCTATCGTTGCCATGCTCACTGGCAGGTGAAGCCGCAATCAAAGTCACATTATCTTGTCCACCAGGGTGAAACGCCCAGATTTCAGCTCCGGCCAGATGTATGGCTTATCCCGCGTAACGGCCCGGGGGTCTCTGCCGTCATTTGCGATATGAAATGGAAAATAGTGGATGCCACGCAAGATAAGCTTAACCTCGCGCAAAGCGATTTGTACCAGATGCTGGCATACGGGATAAATCATCTACGCGGCGAGGGGGATATGTTGCTGATCTACCCGCACCATAAAGGCTTCACGGCGCCGCCGATTCACCCGTATGAGTTCCGCCATTCCGAGAGTAAAACGCTACGGCTGTGGGTCGTTCCCTTTGAAACAGGAACCAGCCTGGATACCTCAATGCTGCATATGCCTGAAAACTTTACCCTTGCGGGCATAAACTAACCCCGGCGCCGCCGCGATTACCGGGGCGCGCGGGTTGCTCGTCCGGATAAGGCGCGACGAGCTCAAGCGCCGGGAACGCGCAGGTATGGCCGATAGAGGCTTATTTCTCACCCAGATCGCGGTTCATCGCTTCTCTTAAAATCGCGTTCAGCCGGGTTTGATAGCCTTTTCCCGGGCGTTTAAGCCACTCCATCACATCTGCATCGATGCGCACAGAGGCCTGCGTTTTTAATGGCCGATAAAATTTACCACGAACCGCCTCTGACCACGGCTCATCGTCCGAAGAGGGGATATCGCTGTAATCAATGTCATCATCTGATTTTTTCGCCAGCGCTTTGAGTTCGTCTTCACGCTGAGCGGTAAGCGCTGTCGGGTTATCGCGTTTATGTTTAACCATGCTCATAACGACTCCTCTCTTTTTTGTCCGCCTTCCGGGCGCTGATAATACGAATGACCTCCGTTCCACTTTCAAATCGGATCGAATGCGCCACAAGAACAACAATCACGCCATGAACAAGCCCGATGGTTTGCCATCGATACTCACCATTTTCATAGCGATCATGTCGGGAAAGATGCTGCGGATCGTCAAAAACCAGTACCGCCTCCTCGAAGCGAATCCCATGTTTTCTTAGATTGCTTGCTGCCTTGTTTGCATCCCATTCAAACTCCATTGGCATAGCATTCATCCCGATTGTATATACAAAAAAGTATAGACAATTATCAGGCAAGTATACTATCAATGTTGGAAAAAACCTCACATTTCCAGAGGCTAATTTGTAAAGGTTATTCCCATTCACTCGTCATAAAACACCATCCCTTTATACGGCTGCTCGCGGCACGCCGCCAGGCGCAGGGCGAGGCTGCCGACGTGCAGCTCCAGCTTGTGGCCGTCAGGGTCGAGGAAGTAATAAGACGCCCCTTCGCTGCGGTTCACCTTCCACACCGCCACCCCGGCCGTTTCCAGCCGCGCGCTGAACCCGGCGAAGTCGGCTTCGGCGACGCTAAAGGCGTAGTGGGTATAGTCGCTCTCTTCCGGCGGAGTGACGCGCCGCTGCGGATCCAGCGACAGGCACAGCCACAGATCGCCGCAGGAGAGATAGGCCCCGCCGTCCCAGCGCGCGTGCAGCGTCATCCCCAGCAGCTGGTGATAAAACGCCACGCTCGGCGCCAGGCTGCTGACCGCCAGGGTCAGATGATTCAATCCGCTTAACATGACTTATCCTCCAATGACATCACGATTTGCTGACGCAGCCATTGGTGGGCCGGGTCGCGATGCCAGCGCTCGTGCCACAGCATCAGCATATCAAACCCGGCCACCGCCAGCGGCGGCTCGACGACCATCAGGCCACTTACCCCACGCGCCAGCCGTTCCGGTACCACCGCCACCAGATCGCTATTGCGCAGCGTTTCCAGCATAAACAGGAAATGTGGCACCGAAAGGACAACCCGCCGCGAAAGCCCAAGGTTGGCCAGCGCAGTATCGGTTGCGGCATGAAAACCGCCGCCGTCAGGGGAGACAATAACCTGATCCAGCTGGCAAAACTGCGCCAGGCTCAACGGCGCCCGCAGCGCCGGATGCCCCGCTCTGCCCGCCAGCACGTAGCGTTCGCTGAACAGCAGCCGCTGATGCAGCTCCGCCGGTGCGCCATCCCGGGTATGGAAAAACAGATCCACTTCGTCACGCTCTGCCTGCGACACCAGCCGCGAGGGCTGCAGCTCAAAGACCGCCAGGCGGCTGCCCGGGGAAGCCCGACGCAGCGTGTGCAGCGCCGGGAGCAAAATCGCCGAGGCCATATAATCCGTGGCGGCCACCCGCCAGGTCTGCGCCGCCGTCGCCGGATCAAAATGGCTGGCAGGCGCCACCGCCAGTTCGAGCGCGGTGAGCGCATCGCGCAGCGGTCCGCGCAGTTCATCGGCGCGGGCGGTCGGCAGCATCCCGCGCGGCCCGGGCAGCAGCAGCGGGTCGGCAAAAATGTCCCGCAGGCGCGCCAGCTGGATGCTGACCGACGGCTGCGACAGGTTGAGCCGCTGCGCCGCTCGCGTAACGTTATGCTCACTCAGCAACACGTCGAGGGTGCGCAGCAGGTTGAGATCCAGACGATGTAAATTAATCACGGCTATACCTGAGATTTAAGCAATTAATTTCTACTATAGCGGCCAACCGCTTACTCTGCAGCTCTCCATGACTCAGAGGTGATTTCCATGAAAGTACTGCTGATTTACGCCCATCCGGAACCGCGCTCGTTGAACGGCGCGCTAAAAGATTTTGCCGTCCGGCATCTACAAAATGCCGGTCATGAGGTGCAGGTTTCCGATCTCTACGCCATGCGCTGGAAAGCAGGTTTTGATGCCGACGACAGCAGCGCCCCGCCGGTCGGCGAGTTCTGGCGCTCGACGCTCGATTCAAAGCAGGCTTTTGAACAGGGCACCCAAAGCGCGGATATCGTTGCCGAGCAGGAGAAGTTGCTGTGGGCGGATACGGTGATTTTCCAGTTCCCGCTGTGGTGGTTCTCGATGCCCGCCATTATGAAAGGCTGGATCGACCGGGTTTACGCCTACGGTTTCGCCTACGGCGTCGGGGAGCACAGCGACCGCCACTGGGGCGACCGCTATGGCGAAGGCACCCTGGCGGGCAAACGGGCGATGCTGGTTGTCACTACCGGCGGCTGGGAGGAGCACTACGCCCCGCGCGGCATTAACGGACCGATTAACGATATCCTGTTTCCGATCCAGCACGGGATGCTGTTTTACCCCGGCTTTGCGGTGCTGCCGCCGCTGGTGTTCTACCGCACGGAGAAAACGGACGAGCAGCGCTTTGCGCAGCAGTGCCGGGAACTCGGGCAACGGCTGGATACGCTGGCGAGCACCGCGCCAATCCCCTTCCGCCGGCAAAATCACGGCGACTATCTGATCCCGTCCCTGACGCTGCGCCCGGATTTGGCGCCTGGCGAACGCGGGTTTGCGCTGCATCAGACGACAAAGTAATGCCTTCCCGGTGGTCGCTGAGATGCCGCAGACACCACCGGAATTCATATGACGAATTGTGACCCCCCGCGCAATAACGACAATTCACTGCGCGACACCGCCCCGCATCTTGATCGCTATCAAAAATAATCATACCGTCTGGTCGGTATGATTCGGGCCATGAATATGGAAGCCCAGCACCGAAAAAAAGATCCTGCACGCCTGCATCAGCAGCTGCTGGAGTCGGCGGCAATGATTGCCGGCCGGGATGGCATCGCGTCGCTCTCGCTGAATGCCGTCGCGCGTGAAGCAGGCGTCAGTAAAGGCGGGTTGCTGCACCATTTCCCCAACAAGCAGGCGCTCATTTTTGCGCTGTTCGCCCGTCTGCTGGCCATTATGGAAGAGGCCATCTCGGGGCTGATGGCGGCCGATAATGTCTCTTATGGCCGTTTTACCCGCGCCTACCTGCACTATCTCTCTGACCTGACGGATACCCACGAAAGCCGGCAGCTGATGGTGTTGTCCCTGGCGATGCCGGATGAGCCGGTGCTGAGAAAATGCTGGCGAGACTGGATGCTGGGGCATCTGGCACAGGGTGATGCGCTGGATAATAGCCATACCGGCACCCTGGTGCGCTATGCGGCGGACGGTATCTGGCTGTCGGAACTGACGGAGGGACGCACCATGGGCGCCGACCACCGCCGATCGCTGGTGCGCGATCTGACGCGGATGACGCTGCCGGCGTGATGCCGGAAAAGCCTGCCCCGTCAGGCGTTATGGATGGTTGCAGGCCGTCTGGAGCACCCGGGCATACGTGAAATACGTAGACGCTCCCCGGACCAGACTGACAAATAAAATAGCCTCATGTAGGCTCTTAGATTGAGGCCGCGATGCGCTACAACATCAATGCCCGTCTCATTTATGATGCAACGGACGGCACACTCACCCTACCGGGAAGCACCGAACCTGACAGCCAGCTGTCTATCACTGCCAGCGCGCTGCTCTACTATTTCCTGCGCCATACCGATGTTATCAGCCGCGATGAGGTACTAAAAAAAGTGTGGGATGACAACGGATTAACGTCATCCAACAGCAACCTCAACCAGTATCTGAGCATGCTGCGCAAAACCTTCCGTCATTACGACATTGAGAACATCATCGTCACGGTGTCGCGCGGTATGCTGCAGCTCAACCCCGAATTAACCATCGCCATTATTGACGACATAGCGGAGGCGCCGTCTGAGCCCGCGGCGGAAGTCGCGCCGATGCAGGAGTCCGGGGCCCCCTTCACCCGCGCCGAGGAAGATCCCGCCCCCTCCCGGCATGCGCGAGGCACCTGCTGGTATATGGCCGGCGCCAGTCTGCTGGCCATCGCGCTGCTGTTGCTGGCGTTTGCTTTCGTCGGCGGCGGCGAATCCCGTCCCATCACCCTGACGCAGATGACCCACAGCCAGTGCGAACTGCTGGCCAGTGACGAGATGCTGCGTTCGGTCTCCGCCACCGCCTACGCCAGGAATTTTGATGAGGTACGCCAGCGGCTGAAGCTGGAGTGCAAACCCGGCGAGCGCTTCGTCTTCTTCTATGGCGACAGGCTGGAAACCAACGGGCTGGGCCGGGTGTTCCTCGCCCACTGCGCCATGCATGAAGACAACCCGTTCAGCTACTGCGATAACTATTTCTACTACTCCTGGAAGCCGCAATGAGACTCGCTCCTCGCCCCTTTTTCGCCCTCTCTACGCTGGTATTTATCGTCGCGGCCGGGGTCAGCGCCTGGAAACTGCTGCCCGTTGAAAAAGACGGGGTGATGAGCTGCTCGACCAAAGCCATCATGCGTTTTGAGAACATGGAGAAGGAGAACGTCAACGGTAATATTCATTTTAATTTTGCCGCCAACGGCAAGGGCTCGATGGTCGTCGAGGGCTATACCGACTCCGCGGCCGGCTGGCTCTATCTGCAGCGCTACGTCAAGTTTAACTGGACCAGCCAACGCATCTCATCGACCGAACGCCACTACCGCATCAGCAAGTGGGAATCCAGCGCCTCGTCAATCGATGAGTCACCGGACGTTATCTTTGCCTACTTTATGCGAGAAATGTCCGACAGCCATGATGGCCTGTTTCTCAACGCCCAGAAGCTCAACGAGAAAGCAATTCTGCTGAGCTCCATTAACTCCCCGCTCTATGTCTGCACCCTGAAATCCGGCAGTCAGTTCGATTAATCTCCCTCCCCTGCTTTCCCGGTATCGCCCTCGCCGCGAAAGCGCACTTTTTGCATTTATCTGGCGCTAAAAAACATGACCATACCCACATTTAAACGAGGGATATATTACCCCGCGTCCGCAATAAATTAGCACCCCGTTAACATTCCCCGCGGCGCGTCTCAACGCGCAAAAAACCGCGCGAGGTAACGCCAAATCCCTTACGTCACATCAGCACAAACAGATAAATAATCGGCAACAAAAGGCTAAATAACAGAGTAAAAACCTAAAAACAAACATTTCACGGATTTAAATTTCACTCCATCTTCATTTCCCTATAGTGGACGTCGAACGCCGCTGCCGCGTGTTGACGCCGTTACGCGGACGGTTTTCCCGAATCACAAAACCTGTTCTGGAGGAGATCACAATGGGTGATGCATTGGGGCTTATTGAAACCAAAGGCCTGGTGGCCTGCATTGAAGCAGCGGATGCCATGTGCAAATCCGCCAACGTCGAGCTGATTAGCTATGAAAACATCGGCTCCGGCCTGGTCACCGTCATGGTGAAAGGCGATGTCGGCGCGGTGAAAGCAGCGGTGGATTCCGGCGTGGAATCGGCGCAGCGCATCGGAGAAGTGGTGACCTCGCTGGTGATTGCACGTCCGCATAACGACATCAACAAAATCGTCATTAAACACAAGGCTTAAGGCCAGGAGAACGCAAATGGGTGATGCATTAGGTCTGATTGAAACCAAAGGTCTGGTGGCTTGTATCGAAGCGGCGGATGCGATGTGTAAAGCCGCCAACGTCGAGCTGATCGGCTATGAAAACGTCGGTTCCGGCCTGGTCACCGCGATGGTGAAAGGCGACGTCGGCGCGGTGAAAGCGGCGGTGGATTCCGGCGTGGAATCGGCACAACGCATTGGGGAAGTGGTGACCTCGCTGGTTATCGCCCGTCCGCATAACGACATCAACAAGATCGTCGCACATTACAAAGTGACGGAATAACGGGAGACAACATGATGAAAGAAGCGCTTGGTCTGATCGAAACCAAAGGTCTGGTGGCCTGTATTGAAGCCGCCGATGCGATGTGTAAAGCCGCCAACGTCGAGCTGATTGGCTATGAAAACGTCGGCTCCGGGCTGGTCACCGCGATGGTAAAAGGCGACGTCGGTGCGGTCAATGCGGCCGTTGACTCCGGCGTGGAGGCGGCAAAACGCATCGGTGAAGTGGTCACCTCTCGCGTCATTGCGCGTCCGCATAACGATATCGAAAAAATCGCGTCGCAGCATAAAGCATGACCTGACAGGGCGCGCCCCGTCTCCACTCTTTTAGTCTGATGAAGGATAGACTCATGATTGAACTGGATAACGATTTGCAGTCCCGCCAGAACGCGCGGGAACTGGTGCGCAGCGCCAAAAAGGCTCAGGCGATTCTGGCCACCTTTTCGCAGCAACAAATCGACGCCATCGTGAAAAACGTGGCCCAGGAAGCCGCGCACCACGCCGAAGCGCTGGCGAAAATGGCTGCGGAAGAGACCGGATTTGGCAACTGGCAGGATAAAGTGCTGAAGAACCGTTTCGCTTCGCTGCGCGTTTACGACGCCATCAAAGATATGAAGACCGTCGGCATCATTCATGACGATCCGCTAAAAAAAGTGATGGACGTGGGCGTGCCGCTGGGCGTGATTTGTGCGCTGGTCCCGTCAACAAACCCAACCTCTACCGTGATCTACAAAACGCTGATTGCCCTGAAAGCCGGCAACGCGATTATCTTCTCCCCACATCCGGGCGCACGTCAGTGTAGCTGGAAGGCGATCGAGATCGTCAAGCGCGCCGCCGAAGCCGCAGGCGCACCGGCAGGCAGCGTTGACGCCATTAGCCAACTGACCCTCGAAGCCACTTCAGAACTGATGCACAGCAAAGACGTCTCGCTGATTCTGGCGACCGGCGGCGAAGGCATGGTTCGCGCGGCCTACGCTTCCGGCACCCCGACCATTAGCGGCGGCCCGGGAAACGGACCGGCCTTTATCGAGCGCAGCGCCGATATTCATCACGCGGTGAAAGATATTATCACCAGCAAAACCTTCGATAATGGCGTGATCTGCGCCTCCGAGCAGTCAATCATCGTCGAACGCTGCATTTATAACGATGTGCATCGTGAACTCGAAGCCCAGGGCGCCTACTTCATGAATGAAGGTGAAGCGGCCAAAATGGCGGCTCTGCTTCTGCGCCCGAACGGCACCATCAACCCGAAAGTGGTGGGTAAAACCGCGCTGTATCTCAGCCAGCTTGCCGGTTTCAGCGTTCCGGCCAGCACCAAAGTGCTGATCGCCGAACAGACCACCGTCTCTCACCAGAACCCTTACTCCCGCGAAAAACTGTGTCCCATTCTCGGCCTGTACGTGGAAGAGGACTGGAAAGCGGCCTGCCACCGGGTGATGGAACTGCTGACCAACGAAGGCCTCGGCCATACGCTGGTTATCCATACCCGCAATCAGGATGTGATTCGCCAGTTCTGCCTCGAAAAACCGGTTAACCGCATTTTGATTAACACCCCGGCGGCGCTGGGAGGCATCGGTGCCACCACCAATATCACGCCGGCGCTGACGCTCGGCTGCGGCGCAGTTGGCGGCGGTTCCAGCTCCGATAACGTCGGACCGATGAACCTGCTCAACATCCGCCGGGTCGGCTACGGCGTACGCTCCATCGATGAACTGCGCGCCCCGGGCAGCCGCCCTGAACCGCAGCCGACCATCGTCACGCCGACAGATAACCCGCAGCGCAGCATTCTCGACGACGTGCGCTTCACCTCTCCAGGCGCCGCGACCCCGGTCGCTACCGCCGGCGATACAGGGGCTGATAACCGCTTTGCTGTCGCCGCCGCCGTCGAAGCGGAAGGCGAGATCAACGAGCAGAACGTGGAACGCATCATCCGCCAGGTGCTTGAGCGCTTAGGCCAGTAATGCATTGAAATAAGGCGATAAAAACAATGATTCTCGCAAAGGTAGTCGGACATGTCGTCGCCACGCAGAAATGCGCAGAGCTACGCGGCAGTAACCTGCTGCTGATCGTCAAACTGGACGATGACCAGCAGCCCATGAAGGACCAGACCTGGGTCGCCGTCGATAGCGTCGGCGCCGGCATGCACGACATCGTCCTGGCTGAAGAGTATTTCGCGCTCAACGCCGAGCGCTACAAAGCCATGTCGGTGGTCGCCATTGTCGAGAACGTGTTTCGGGACGCTTAAGGAGTGAATAACCCAATGAGTGAATTTTTGCTGAAACCCCGGATCCGCTTTGGTCAGGACGCGCTAGCGGTTCTGGACGAGCTCCCCGCCCGCAACGTCCTGCTGGTGACCGACAAGGCGATGGTCAAATTTGGCCTCGCCGATCGCGTGACTGGCCCCTGGCGCCAGCGCGGCATCGCTTTCCAGGTCTGGGATGACGTGGTGGCGGATCCGGATATCGCCACCATCGTACGCGGGATGAAGTTGATGGATGCCAGCTATCCGGATCTGGTGGTGGCGCTGGGCGGCGGGTCGGTCATTGACGCGGCCAAAGCGGTTATTTTCGCCCTTGCGCAGACCCGTCCGCAGGCCGGGCGCCAGCGTCCCTGCTTCGTGGCGATCCCGACCACCAGCGGTACCGGCTCAGAAGTGACCGCCTTTTCGGTCGTCAAGGCCCATGCTGAAAAACTGGTGCTGGTGGATCCGACGCTGCTGCCGGATATCGCCATTCTCGACCCGGCGCTGGTGGCCTCGGTCCCGCCGTCCATCACCGCCGATACCGGGATGGACGTCCTGTGCCACGCGCTGGAAGCCTACGTCTCCCGCGCCGCCAGCGACTTTTCCGATGCGCTGGCGGAAAAAGTGGTGCAGCAGGTTTTCCGCTATCTGCCCACCTGCTGGCGCAGCGGCGACAACCTGCTGGCCCGCGAAAAGATGCACAACGCCTCCTGTATGGCGGGCATGGCGTTTACCAACGCTTCGCTGGGTATCACCCACAGCCTGGCCCATGCGCTTGGCGGCGTCTTTCGCGTCCCCCACGGCCGCGCGAACGCGCTGTTAATGGCCGAGGTGGTGGCCTGGAACGCCGATTATCACGGGCAGTGCGCGACCGATGCCGCGCGCAAATATGCGCGCTTAGCCCATCTGCTGGATCTGCCGGCGGCCAATACCCGCCAGGGCGTCGCCAGCTTACTGGTCGCGATTCAGACATTAAAAGACGAAATGACGATGCCGGCCGGCATTAGTGATACCGGCATTTCCAGCGCTGAGTTTGAGCAACGCCTGGCGGAGATGGTTGGCCAGGCGCTACGCGACAGCTGTACACCGACCAACCCACGTACGCCGGACGCTCACGCTTTAAGCGAACTCTATCGCCGGGCGTGGACCGGTCACCTGGAATTGACCGGCGTCGCTCCGCTTGCGCGGGCCTGCGGGTAACAGATAACCGGTTGATCATTGAGTGATTTGTAGGCCGGGTCAGGCGACAGCCGCCCCCCGGCAAGCAGGCGGACACAGCATCCACAGCCGGGTTGTTAATCAGCCGCGGAACAGAACATCTGGAGAATACTACATGGCACACTACAGCTTAACGCCGCGCGTCCACGTGCTGGCTGAACGTTTACTCTCACATAAAAGCACCCTGTGCACCGAGCATGCCGCCACGTTGAACGCCCTTGATGGCGATATCGCGGGCATTCCCGCCGCCGTCAAGCCGGCGCGTCGTTTCTATGAGTTGATGCGCCAGCTGCCGCTGTGCATCAGCCCCGATGAGCTCATTGTCGGCGACCAGACCCGCAAACCGCACGGGGCAATTTTTCACGATGAAAGCGCCGCGCAGCGTCCGTCGGCGTTCCGTTTCCTGAATCTCAGCAGCGACCTGGACTCCCCGGATTACCGGCTGATTGTTGAAAAAGGCGCGCTGGCGATTAAACACCAGCTGGAAGAGAAAACCCGCAGCCTGGGTAGCGCCGTCAGCCGCAGCGGTATGGATGAAGTCAACGGCTGCCGGGCCGCCATTTACGCCTGCGACGCCCTCCTCGCCCTGGCGCAGAATCTGGCCACCAGCGCCGAAACGCTCGCGGCGGCGGAAAGCAACCCGTACCGCCAGGCCGAGCTGCTGGAGAGCGCGGCGATTCTGCATCACGTTCCGGCCCACCCGGCACGTAACTTCAAAGAGGCCTGCCAGGCATTTTATCTGTTTCAGCTGGCGCTGCAGCTGGACAACGGCAGCTATGCGGTAAACCCGGAAGGTGCCGATAAGGCTCTGCTGCCGTGGTATCAGCGCGACATCGCCAACGGCACCCTGACGCCGCAACGGGCCTATGAAATCGTTGAGTGCCTGTGGTTCAAACTGGCGCAGCTGAGCGAAGTCCGCGCCGCCTGCGCTATCGACGGCTACCCGATGTTCGACGCCCTGCGCCACGGCGCCAGCCTCGATGACCCCAGCACAATCATCAACGAACTTTCCGCGCTGTTCCTCTGCGCACAGCGGAATCTGAGCGCGCTCAATCTGCCGGTGCGTCTGTTCCACGGCGAACAAAAGGTCTCCGCCGCGCCGTTTGCCGCCTGTAGCGAAACGACAACAGCAGAAGGGCTGACTCCGCGCATGCAGCGCCTGCGCAACCACTACCTGACGGTACGCCCGAGCGTCTCTATCTATCGCGCGCTGGCCTTTACCGAGGTGGTGAAAGCAAATCCGGGTATGCCGACCATTCTGCTGCGCGCCAAAGCTTTCCGTCACGCCTGCGAAACCGCGCCGATCCTGATTCAGGACGATGAGCTGATCGTCGGCCATCCGTGCGGCAAGCCGCGCGCCGGGGCCTTCTCGCCGGATATCGCCTGGCGCTGGGTGCGCGACGAACTCGATACCATGAGTACCCGACCGCAGGATCCGTTTGAGATCAGCGAAGAAGATAAGAAAACCATCCGCGAAGAGATCGTTCCGTTCTGGGAAGGCCGCTCGCTGGATGAGATCTGTGAAGCCCAGTACCGCGAAGCGGGCGTGTGGGCGTTCAGCGGCGAAACCTTCGTCAGCGACCTCTCCTACCATCAGATCAACGGCGGCGGCGATACCTGCCCGGGCTATGACGTGCTGCTGTTCAGCAAAGGGATGAACGGCATTAAAGCCGACGCGGAGGCGCATCTTGCCAGCCTGAGCATGGAAAACCCGGAAGATATCGACCGCATCTACTACTACAAGGCGGCGATTGAAACCTGCGAAGGGGTGATTAACTATGCGCATCGCATCGCCGCGCGCGCCCGTGAGCTGGCCGCTATTGAGCAAAACGCCCAGCGTCGCGCCGAGCTGCTGACCATTGCCGAAGTGAACCAGAACGTCCCGGCGAACCCGCCGAAGACTCTGCAGGAAGCGCTGCAAAGTATCTGGACCGTGGAGTCGCTGTTTGAAATTGAAGAGAACCAGACCGGCCTGTCGCTGGGCCGCGTGGACCAGTACTGCTACCCGATGTTTGAAGCCGATATTCGCGAAGGCCGCCTGACTCACGAAGCTGCGCTGGAGCTGCTGCAGGCGTTTATCATCAAATGCGCCGAGCTGATGTGGATGTCGAGCGAGCTGGGGGCGAAATACTTCGCCGGTTATCAGCCGTTTATCAACCTGACCGTTGGCGGTCAGAAACGCTCCGGCGGCGATGCCTGTAACGACCTGACCTATCTGATTATGGATGCCGTGCGCTTTGTGAAGGTTTACCAGCCGTCGTTGGCCTGCCGTATTCACAACCAGTCGCCGCAGAAGTACATGGAAAAAATCGTCGACGTCGTCAAGGCGGGGATGGGCTTCCCGGCCTGCCACTTCGATGACTCCCATATCAAGATGATGCTGCGTAAGGGCTTCGATTTCGAAGATGCCCGCGACTACTGCCTGATGGGCTGCGTCGAACCGCAGAAATCCGGCCGCATCTATCAGTGGACCTCCACCGGCTACACCCAGTGGCCTATCGCCATCGAGTTCGTCTTAAACCGCGGCCGGATGGTGCTGTTTGATAGCTATCAGGGGCTGGATACCGGCGACCTGCGTGAGCTGCGCACCTTCGAAGAGTTTGACGCGGCGGTGAAACAGCAGATTGCCCATATCGTCCGTCTGTCGGCAATTGGCACGGTGATCAGCCAGCGCGTGCACCGCGACGTGGCGCCGAAACCGCTGATGTCGCTGCTGGTGGAAGGCTGCATGGAGAGCGGCAAAGACGTCGCCGCCGGCGGCGCGATGATCAACCACGGCCCGGGGCTGATCTTCTCCGGTCTGGCGACCTACGTCGATTCGATGGCGGCGATTCGTAAGCTGGTGTTCGAAGATAAGAAGTACACCCTCGAACAGATGCGCGATGCGATGCTGGCGAACTTTGAAGGCTTTGAGGCCCTGCGCCGCGACTGCCTGAACGCGCCGAAATACGGTAACGACGATAACTACGTTGACCAGTACGCGCTGGATATTACCGAGTGGACCGAGCGCGAGTGCCGCAAGTACAAAATGCTCTACTCCACGCTGAGCCACGGCACCCTCTCTATCTCCAACAACACGCCGATTGGCGAGCTGACCAACGCCACGCCGAACGGCCGTCTGGCATGGATGCCGCTTTCCGATGGTATCAGCCCGACGCAGGGGGCGGATAAGCAGGGTCCAACCGCCATCATCAAGTCAGTCAGCAAGATGAACGTGGAGACCATGAATATCGGCATGGTGCATAACTTCAAGTTCCTCAAAGGGTTGCTGGACACACCTGAGGGTCGCCATGGCCTGATTACCCTGCTGCGCACGGCATCGATTCTCGGCAACGGTCAGATGCAGTTCAGCTACGTCGATAACGAAGTGCTGAAAAAAGCCCAGCAGGAGCCGGAAAAATATCGCGACCTGATCGTCCGCGTCGCCGGCTACAGCGCGTACTTCGTTGAGCTGTGCAAAGAGGTACAGGACGAAATCATCAGCCGTACGGTGATTGAGAAGTTCTGATAAACACGGACGTTTTTGGACACGGATGTCCCGATCGTTTTACTGGAGGTATGTGTGAGCGCAAAACAAGAATTAACCGGACGAATATTCAATATTCAGAAATATTCGATCTACGACGGCGATGGCATTCGCACGCTGGTTTTTTTCAAAGGCTGCAATATACGCTGCCCATGGTGCGCTAACCCGGAGGGGCTGAATAGCCAGTTCCAGGTCATGTTCTCGCACGACAAATGCATTAACTGCGGCGACTGCGTCAATGTCTGCCCGGCCGGCATTCACTATCGGGCAGAAGAAAACGGCGAGATGAAGCATTTTGTCGACCGTAATAAAGACTGTATTGGCTGCCGCAAATGCGAAGAGATTTGTACCCAGAACGCGCTGGATATTATGGGTAAAGACGTCACCGTCAGCGAGCTGATGGACATCATCATGCAAGATTATGACTTCTACATTGCTTCCGGCGGCGGCGTGACCATCGGCGGCGGTGAAATGAGCCTGCAAACCGATTTTGCCGTGGCGCTGTTCAGCGAATGCAAAAAGATGATGCTCAATACCGCCATCGAAACCCAGGGCACGACCCCGCTGGCCAATTATCAAAAGCTGGCGCCGGTGACCGACACCTTCTTATTCGATATTAAGCAAATAAACAGCGAACACCATAAAGCGTTATTTGGCATCGGCAATGAAGGTATTCGCCGCAATCTGGAATGGCTGGTGGACTCCGGCGCTAACGTGATTATTCGCATGCCGCTGGTTCGCGGATATAACGACTCATTTGATGCCATTACCGGGGCTATTGATTACGTGCAGAAACTGGCGAAGCGCGGAAATATCCGCCGCATCGACATGCTGCCGTACCACCAGCTGGGCCGCAAAAAATACGAGCGCCTGGATATGCCCTACCCCATTACCCAGGACCCGTCTTATTCGTCCGAAGAGCTGAACCAGCTGGAGACGTTCTTCACGCAGTTTGATTTTGATATTCGCTTAGTCCGCCATTAACAGGAGCCGACAATGAAAAGTTTAGGCGTAATTGAAACGCGAGGGCTGGTCACCGCCATTCAGGCCGTAGACGCCGCCTGTAAAGCCGCAGGCGTGACCTGCATTGGCTATCGCAAAATCGGATCGGGGCTGGTCAGCGTCTGCTTCGAAGGCGAGATCAGCGCCATCCACACCGCCATTGAGCGCGGCGTCGAGGTGGCGGGCGCTGCGCAGCACGTCAAGTCGCTGGTCATCGCCCGTCCGGAACCCAGCGTGGTGGCGGCGCTGAGTCATCTGAAAGGCCGCCCGGAGGCAAAACCGGTCGCGAACCACGCCGACATGAAAAACGCAGTGCCGGCTGCGATGGAAAAAGTCGAGCCGCAGACGCCGCCTTCCCCGCCAGCGCCGGGGGAGCCGGAAGATAAAAATGCCGCGATGAAGAAAGGGAAGAAGGCATGATCGACACCCTGCTACATGAAAAAATCACCGCCCGACTGACGCGCTCCGCGCCCGATATCCCGGTCGGTATCTCTAACCGTCACGTTCATCTGTCTCAGCAGGATGTCGAGGCGCTGTTTGGCCAGGGTTATACGCTGACGCCGTTTAAACCCCTACGCCAGCCGGGGCAGTTTGCCGCCCAGGAGTGCGTGACCGTCGTCGGCCCGAAGGGCTCGCTCGCTCAGGTTCGCGTCCTCGGGCCAACCCGCCCGGTGACTCAACTGGAAATCTCCCGCGCCGACTGCTTTACCCTCGGCATCAAAGCGCCGGTTCGCGAATCTGGCCAGCTGGAGAACGCGGGTAACGCGCTGCTGATCGGCCCGGCCGGCCACGTCGAACTGCGCTCTCAGGTGATCTGCGCCTGGCGGCATATCCATATGTCGCCGCAGGATGCGCGGCAGTTGAATGTCGCCAATGGCCAGAAGGTGAGCGTCCGCAGCAACGGCGAACGCCAGCTGACCTTCGACGAAGTGGTGGTGCGGGTGCGCGATGACTTCGCGCTGGAGTTTCATATTGATACCGAAGAAGCCAACGCCGCCGGACTGAAAAACGGCGCGCAGGTCACGCTCATCGCTTAACGGAGGCCAGCCATGACCGACGAACAGATGGAATACCTGGTGGAACGCATTATCCAGCGTCTGCGGCCGCCGGTGCTGGTGATGGTTGGTCCGGCCGCGGGCTATCGCCAGGCCATCCGCAGCCGTCTGGCGGGATGCGGACAGCGTCTGCAGCTGGCGCTGGACGAAAGTGTGACGGATGCCGCGCTGTGGCAGGCGGTCGGTGAAACGCTGCCGTCCAACGCCTGGCAGGAAGCGCTGCCGTCGGCAACCTGGCGGGCCGTAGTGGTGCCGTTTCTCGACTATCCGCTGGCGGCCGATCTGGTTAACGGCACCTTGCAAAACCCGCAAGCCAGACGATTGCATGCTGCTCTGCTTACCGGCATGCCGGTACTGGCGCTGCGCTATCACTGCGATCCGGCCAGCGAGTTAAACCAGCTGCGCGGAGCAGATAGCACGACGCCCTACGCCGGACATATGCAGTCCACGTTGACGCGGCTGACGGCATGCGGTGTCACGCTGTGCACCATGAATGAGCTACTGGCGAAGCTGGCAGCAGGAACGGAGGCGCCCGCTCAGGCACCGACCGCCGGCGCGCGGCGTTATCTCACTGTCACAGACATCGTGAATAATCCGGCGCTGGCCTGTGCACCCGCAGCGCAGTTAACCGATGCCGCTATCGATTTTTTGAAAAACAGAAAAAAAGAACCCTACCTTAATAAATAGATCCGGAGTTTATTATGTCTTCAAAAACAAAATGTTGGCTATGGATGCTGTTGGTTATCCTTTCGGAAACCTCGGCCACTTCCACCCTGAAAATGTTCGGTAGCAGCGAAGGGACCACCAAAATGCTGCTGCTCGGGCTGCTGGTGCTGCTGTACTGCACCTGCTACTACTCCCTTTCCCGCGCGGTGAAAGATATTCCCGTTGGCCTGGCGTACGCCACCTGGTCCGGTACCGGGATTCTGGTGGTTTCGACGCTGGGGATGGCATTTTACGGTCAGCATCCGGACACCGCGGCGATTATCGGCATGGCCGTTATCGCCAGCGGCATCGTTATCATGAATCTGTTTTCCAAAATGGGTAGCGAAGAGAGCGAAGATACGCCAGTTAAACCGGTTGCTTCACCCTCATCCCTGGACAAAAAAGTCGCCAACTAACGAAAAAGGAATCGCATATGTTTAATCTCGGATTTTTATGGTTGGCGCTGTCTATCGGCTCCGAAATCACCGGTACCTCGATGATCAAAAAGACCAACGGCTTTAGTAAACTGGCGCCGTCGGTACTGGTGGTCTGCGCCTACGGCCTGTGCTACTTCGCCCTCACTCGCGCGATGAGCACGATTCCGGTGGGCGTCGCCTACTCGCTATGGTGCGGCTTTGGCATCGTCGGCGTCACCATCTGCTCGATGATCCTCTACAAGCAAAAACCGGATCTGCCGGCGATCCTCGCCATGGTGCTGATTATTTCCGGCGGCATCATCATGAACGTCTTCTCCAGCATGTAAGTTTCGCCTGCGCCTTCATTGAGTTCGATGAGGGCGCAAAAACCGCACTCAATAACATGTTATTGCCGCAATAAAAAAAACAAAAAACCATCGCCTGCTAATCAAATAATCAATAACGCTAAAAACACGACCAACGTCAAATTTTGCTGCTCCGTTTAGCCATAAATAACTTTTTGTGATTTTAATCGTAGTTATTTTCTCATTTTGCCTTATTTTTATCACATCCCTTCACCTACAGAGGACGATGTAATGACGCAAAAATCGATTTATCGCCTCATTGCCCAGGGCGGCCTGGACGACTGGTATAATTTGGATCACCGTATCTCCAACGACTTCCCTCGTTAATTCTCCGCTGCTGTTTACCCTCTAAATAAAATTAATTTAGCACTGCGTTTAGTCGCTATTTGTTGCGCCTGTTATTTGTCGCCGAATAGCCAAACGCGGCACAGCATTCCCATGGAGAAAATAAATGAAACGCATCCCTGAGCCGTTCCGCATTAAAATGGTCGAAAACATTCGCATGACCACCTTTGACGATCGCGTCAAAGCCCTGGCAGAAGCAGGCTATAACCCGTTTTTGCTCAATAGTCAGGACGTTTATATCGACCTGCTGACCGACTCCGGCACCGGCGCGATGAGCGACCATCAGTGGGCCGGGCTGATGATGGGCGATGAGGCTTACGCCGGGTCGCGTAACTATCAGCACCTGTGCGAGAAGGTCAAAGAGATTATCGGCTATCCGTACACCATTCCGACCCACCAGGGGCGCGGCGCAGAGCAGATTCTGTTCCCGAGCCTGATTGCCCGCCGCAAGTCGGCGCATCCGGTGTTTATTTCTAACTTCCATTTCGATACCACCGCCGCCCACGTCGAACTCAACGGCGCGAAAGCGATTAACGTAGTGACGCCAAAAGCCTTCGACACCACGTCGTGGTACGACTGGAAGGGCAATTTCGACATTGATTTGCTGAAAGCGACCATCGCCGAACATGGCGCAGAAAATGTGGCGGCCATCATTACCACCGTCACCTGTAACAGCTCTGGCGGCCAGCCGGTATCGCTGGCGAATATGCGCGAGGTATATCAGATTGCCCGCCAGAATAATATTCCGGTGGTGATCGACTCCGCCCGCTTCTGCGAAAACGCCTGGTTTATCAAACAGCGCGAAGAGGGTTACGCCGATAAATCGGTGAAAGAGATTATTCTCGAGATGTACCAGTACGGCGATATGCTGACCATGTCTGCCAAGAAAGACCCGATGGTGAATATCGGCGGCCTGTGCTGTTTCCGCGATGACGAAGAGCTATTCAACGAAGTGCGTATTCGCTGCGTACCGATGGAAGGCTTTGTCACCTACGGTGGTCTGGCGGGACGCGATATGGAGGCGCTGGCTATTGGTCTGGAAGAAGGTACCAACGAGGATTACCTCGCTTATCGTATCAATCAGGTGGAATACCTTGGCGAACGCCTGCGCGAAGGCGGCATTCCGATTCAATATCCGACCGGCGGTCATGCGGTATTCGTTGATGCGAAACTGCTGCTGCCGCATATCCCGGCGGAGCAGTTCCCGGCGCACGCGTTAAACAACGAGCTGTATCTGGAGGCGGGTATCCGCAGCGTGGAAATCGGCTCCCTGCTGCTCGGCCGCGCCCCGGAAACCGGCAAGCAGAAGTCCTCGCCGATGGAGCTGCTGCGCCTGACCATTCCGCGCCGCGTTTATACTAACGATCATATGGACTATATCGCTGATGCGCTGATTGCCGTTAAGGCCCGCGCCGCCACGATTAAGGGCCTGACCTTTACCTATGAGCCGCCGGTATTACGCCACTTCGTCGCCAGACTGAAACCGGTGAAATAACCCCCCGGGCGCTCTCGCAACGGGAGCGCCTTTAATTTCGCATACAGAAAAATAAGCTCAATCGCTCGGGTTGCGTCTCGGTAGCCGTTTTTCCGCAACCTGTTACTTAATATATAGCCACGTGAGGAATAACCTTATGGCTACATTATCGGTCGCAAAAGCGGTCTCAACAAATACGCCATCGCTTATTGGCGGGGCGATGATTATCGGCGGCACTATTATTGGCGCAGGCATGTTCTCATTACCAGTGATCATGTCCGGCGCCTGGTTTTTCTGGTCTCTGCTGGCATTGGTATTTACCTGGTTTTGTATGTTGCATTCGGGGTTAATGATCCTCGAGGCGAATCTGAATTATCATACTGGCGCCAGCTTCGACACTATTACGAAAGATTTACTGGGCACCGGCTGGAATATTATTAACGGCCTGACCGTGGCCTTCGTATTATATATTTTGACCTATGCCTATATATCCGCCAGCGGTTCGGTTATTCAGCATACTTTTGCGCAAATGCATCTCGCGGTTCCCGCGCGCTCAGGCGGCCTGGCGTTCGCGCTGGTCGTCGCCTTTATCGTCTGGCTGAGCACTAAAGCGGTCAGCCGGATGACCACCATCGTACTGGGCGCCAAAATTCTCACCTTCTTTATGACCTTTGGCGGTCTGATGTGGCACGTGGAGCCCGCGATTCTGTTCAATCGCGCGGAAGCGAATGCGTCGTATCTGCCCTACGTGCTGATGACGCTGCCGTTCTGTCTGGCGTCCTTTGGCTATCACGGCAATGTCCCCAGCCTGATGAAGTACTACGGTAAAGACCCGCAGGTCATTCGCCGCTGCCTGCTGCTCGGCACGCTGATGGCACTGGTGCTGTATATTATCTGGCTGGTCGGTACGATGGGCAATATTCCGCGTCCGGCGTTTATCGATATCGCCGGGAAAGGCGGCAATATCGACGTGCTGGTGCAGACGCTAAGCGGCCTGCTGAACAGTTCAAGCCTGGATTTACTGCTAACCGTCTTTTCCAACTTCGCCGTCGCCAGTTCGTTCCTTGGCGTCACGCTTGGCCTGTTTGATTATCTGGCGGATCTGTTTAAGTTCGACGATAGCCGTCAGGGGCGCTTTAAAACCGCGCTGGTCACCTTCCTGCCGCCCATTGTCGGCGGGCTGCTGTGGCCCAACGGTTTTATCTATGCCATCGGTTTCGCCGGTCTCGCCGCCACCGTCTGGGCCGCTATTGTTCCCGCCCTGCTGGCGCGCGCCTCGCGCAGACGTTTTGGTAGCCCTGCCTATCGGGTCTGGGGCGGCAATGCCATGATTATCCTGATTTTATGTTTCGGTGGCGCCAACGCGATCATTCATATTTTATCCAGCTTTAACCTGCTGCCGGTGTATCGCTAACTAAAAACCGCTTTCACTGCCGCCGCGTTTCGTGGCAGGATAGTCCGATGAACAGAATCGTCGTCATTGTCCGCCCATATCGTTGGTGGCTGCCTGCATAACAGGCGGCACGATTCACATATCCATTTTAAAGCCGCCGGAAGGCGGCTTTATCGTTTCTCAGCGACGTCTTTCGGCTTAACAGCATCGTAAGGAGTCTCTGATGAATACCAACCCGACCATTCTTACCGGCGATCGCCCCACCGGCCAGCTGCATCTCGGCCACTACGTGGGATCGCTCCGCCAGCGCGTACAGCTTCAGCACGATCATCAACAGTTTATCCTGATCGCCGATCTGCAGGGATTAACCGATAACGGCAGCGACCCGCAGAAAATCAGCAGCAATATCTTTGAGGTGATGGCCGATTATCTGGCGGTAGGTATCGATCCGCACAAAACCACGATTTGCCTGCAATCAGCGCTGCCTGCCCTGGCGGAACTGAGCGCGCTGTATATGAATATCGTCACCGTCGCCCGCGTCGAGCGTAACCCGACGGTCAAAAGTGAAATCGCCCAGAAGGGATTCTCCCGTTCACTACCGGTCGGTTTTCTGGCCTATCCCATTAGTCAGGCGGCCGATATCACCGCGTTTAAGGCCGGTCTGGTACCGGTTGGCGACGATCAGCTGCCGATGATCGAACAGACCAATGAGATCGTCCACAAAATGAATAGCCTGACCACGACGCCGGTACTGCAGCACTGCCGGGCGCTGCTCAGCGATGTCAGCCGCCTGCCGGGCATTGACGGCGGCGCCAAGATGTCAAAATCGCTGGGCAATACGCTCACGCTCTCGGCCAGTGAAGAGCAGATTCATCGTGCGGTCGGCGCCATGTATACCGACCCGACCCATCTGCGGGTCAGCGATCCAGGCCGAATCGAAGGCAATGTTGTCTTTACTTACCTCGATGCTTTCCATCCCAATCCTGCCTTTGTCACCGAGATGAAGGCGCATTATCAACGCGGCGGGCTGGGTGACCGACAGTGCAAAAACGCGCTGGAGGAGTGTCTGCAGACGCTGCTGGCGCCCATTCGCCAACGCCGGGCAACGTATATAGCGGATAAAGGAATGTTGCTGGAGCTGCTGCGTCAGGGGAGCGAGCGGGCGCATCGCCTCACGCAGCAAACGTTGCATGAGGTGATGCGCGGATTAGGATTGCCGGTTCTGTTCTGAGCGCCGGGGGGCGACGCTTTAATGCTGCGGGTCCTGCTCAACCTGGTGCATCTTCACGCAGTCGCGTCCGCTGCGCTTGGCCACGTACAGCGCACTGTCAGCGTCGCGCAGCAGCCGATTATAGTCCGGATGGCCGGTATGCACGGCGAAGCCGGCGCTGGTGGTAATGGCGATATTCGTCTCGCCGCCGACATTAAACGGGAGCTGGCTGATGCTTTTACGTAAGCGCTCAAGGAGCGCAAAAGCCTCGGCCGCGCCGGTTTCCACCAGAACCAGAGAAACTCTTCGCCGCCGTAGCGAAAGATATAATCGCTGGAGCGGATGTTATTGCTGAGCAGATCGGCAACGTGCTTGATTGCCCGGTCGCCCACCATATGACCCCAGTTATCATTAATCTCTTTAAAATGATCGATATCGACAATCGCCACCGTCATCGGCAGTTCATGCTCCATGGCGAGCGTGACCTCATGCTTGAGGACGACCGGCAGATAGCGGCGGTTGAGCAGGCTGGTCAGGGAGTCTTTACCGTTCTGCATCTGCGACAGACTGCTGAAGATGACCCCGAGCTGGCTGCTGATTTTCTGGCAAAGGATGTGGATGCTCTGGAGCAAAGTTTGCGTATTTTTATATTCAGCGCCGCTGTCTGAGGATTTCCAGCCGATGATCAAATTGTCTACCTGCGTAATCAAGTCGGCGATCTCTTCCATCTGCGCGTTCTTGTTAAAATAACGCACGCATTTATGACGGAACCACAGGCCAAACTCAGATTCAGATAATAACGTCCCGTTAATATCGTTCTTATTTTCACTGACAATATTAAAAATCGCGCTATTTTCCCAGCCGGAGAGCGAGGCCTGCTGTTTGCCATATTCCATTGGCACATTATCCATCAGGCTATACAGACGATAGGCTTCTTCATTTTTCGTCGCCCGATAGTGCGATAAGGTGTAGGCATGGCACATCATCTCGATCGCCATATTAATCGCCATCACCGCGTAGTGGATGGTCGCAAGGCCGGTCTGGTGGTCAATCTTATCGTTATCCCGCACATATTCAATCAGCCCGGCCTTAAGCTGGCGTGCGCCGCGCAGTACGGCCTCAGCGGGGATGCCGATGCGCGCATGAATACTGCCGATATGATATTGCCTTTCTGCCAGCGCCTGCAGCTGATCTTTCTCGCTGGTCAAAATGTCGTTGACCCACACGGCCAGTGAACGGCTAAGACGTTCCTGAACCAGATCGTAAGTCAGGTGGCGGGCGATATCGGGATCCTGAAAAATGAAGTCATAAAAACGAGCGGCCAGAGCTTCAGACTGCTCAGCGGCAATATTTTTAAGAATCGCCTTCACTTCCGGCTTCAGGCCGTCATACAACGGCAACCACTCCTTAAAAATAACTGAGATATATTTTTTGCTTTCATCGCTCATGAAATAAAGCACTCGCCGACATAGGTCTATTTTCAAGGCCGCAAATCATACAACAGTTCGCCCAGGTCAACCAGATTAAAAATGCAGCAGCCGGGCTTTCCCCTCTCCTGTCCGACCGTTTGCGGTGATTGGCGCTGCGACATCAATAACCCATGTTTATCGTATGGACATACTCACGGTAAATGCTAGTATCCCATAGACAGTAGCTATATTTATGCGTGTTTCATTTAAGGCCAGGATTGCTGATGATGACCACATTCGTAGCACATCTATTTCACCGGGTAGTCGCGCAGCTGGACGTGCGCGCCGGTCGGCCTTGCCCCTCCCCACCTCTGCCTTACAAAGGGATAACGCTCCGTACAACGGAGGGAAGAGACGCGCATCACTCAGCAATATGGAACAGAGCGAGTAGCGTATGGACAAAATCAAACAGCACTGGGCCTGGTGCCTTATCGGCCTGCTGGCGGTTATCGCCGCCCTGATATGGTGGGCATTACGTCCGCCGGGACTTCCGCAGGGCTTTGCCAGCAGCAACGGCAGAATAGAAGCCACTGAGGTGGATATCGCCACCAAAACTGCCGGACGCATCGACGCCATTCTGGTCAAAGAGGGGCAGTTTGTTCACAAGGGCGAGGTGCTGGCGCGGATGGATATTCGGGTGCTGAACGAACAGCGCCTCGAAGCGGCCGCCCAGATTAAAGAGGCGCAAAGCGCGGTCGCCGCCGCCAAAGCGCTGCTCGATCAGCGACAAAGCGAAATGCGCGCCACCGAAGCGGTGGTGAAGCAGCGGCAGGCGGAGCTGAACTCCACCGCGAAACGCCACGTGCGCTCCAGCGCGCTGTCGCAGCGCGGCGCGGTGTCAGCCCAGCAGCTTGACGACGATCGGGCGGCAGCGGAAAGCGCCCGGGCAGCGCTCGAATCCGCCAGAGCCCAGGTCTCAGCGGCAAAAGCGGCAATTGAAGCCGCCCGTACCAGCATTATTCAGGCCCAGACCCGCGTTGATGCCGCTCAGGCAACCGAACGGCGCATCCTTGCCGATATTGACGATAGTGAACTCAAAGCGCCACGCGACGGCCGCATTCAGTATCGCGTCGCCGAACCGGGCGAAGTGCTGGCCGCCGGCGGTCGGGTGCTGAATATGGTTGACCTCTCCGATGTCTATATGACCTTCTTCCTGCCTACCGAGCAGGCAGGCTTGCTGGCACTGGGTAGCGAAGCACGCATCGTGCTCGACGCGGCCCCGGGCCTGGTGGTGCCTGCTCATATCAGCTTTGTCGCCAGCGTCGCGCAGTTTACGCCAAAGACGGTAGAAACCAGCGATGAACGCCTGAAGCTGATGTTCCGCGTGAAGGCCCGCATCCCGCCGGAGCTGCTGGAGCAGCACCTGGAGTATGTGAAAACCGGTCTGCCCGGCATGGCGTATGTTCGCCTGGATAGCCAGCGGGCGTGGCCCGATACGCTCACGGTGAGGTTACCGCAATGAGAGGCGTTCAGCAGGATACTCACCCACCGGTCGCCCTGCTGGAACACGTCGGCCAGCGCTTTGGTGCCACCGTCGCGCTGCGGGATATCACGCTAAGCATCCCCGCTCGTCAGATGGTCGGTCTGATCGGCCCTGATGGCGTCGGTAAATCCAGCTTACTGTCGCTGATTTCCGGTGCGCGGGTCATTGAACAGGGTAACGTGATGGTGCTCGGTGGCGATATGCGCGATGCGCGTCACCGCCGGGATGTTTGCCCCAAAATCGCCTGGATGCCGCAGGGGCTGGGCAAAAACCTCTATCACACTCTGTCGGTATATGAAAACGTCGATTTCTTTGCCCGTCTGTTTGGTCATGACAAAGCCGAACGCGAGAACCGCATCGATGAACTCCTGCGCAGCACCGGACTGGCCCCTTTCCGCGATCGCCCTGCCGGGAAATTATCCGGCGGGATGAAGCAGAAGCTAGGCCTGTGCTGCGCGCTGATCCATGATCCGCAGCTGTTGATCCTTGATGAACCGACGACCGGCGTTGACCCGCTTTCTCGCGCCCAGTTCTGGGAGCTGATTAACAGCATCCGCCAGCGCCAGCCGGAGATGAGCGTACTGGTCGCTACGGCCTATATGGAAGAGGCGGAACGCTTCGACTGGCTGGTAGCCATGAACGCGGGGGAAGTACTGGCAACCGGCAGTGCCGAAGAACTTAAAGCGCAAACCCACAGTCAGACCCTGGAGCAGGCGTTTATCGCCCTGCTGCCGGAAGCCCAGCGCAAGGCGCATAAAGAGGTGATCATTGCGCCGCGTAACGCCCAGGAAAATGACATCGCGATTGAAGCCCGCGGCCTGACCATGCGCTTCGGCAACTTCGTGGCGGTCGATCACGTGAACTTCCGCATCGCGCGCGGCGAGATTTTTGGTTTCCTCGGTTCGAACGGTTGCGGTAAATCAACCACCATGAAAATGCTGACCGGCCTGCTGCCCGCCAGCGAAGGCGAAGCCTGGCTATTTGGTCAGCCGGTCAATCCCAGGGATATCGAAACCCGTCGCCGCGTCGGCTATATGTCGCAGGCGTTCTCCCTCTACAGCGAATTGACCGTCAGGCAGAACCTCGAACTGCACGCCCGTTTATTTCACATTCCGGATGCCGAGATCCCCGCTCGGGTGGCGGAAATGAGCCAGCGTTTTATGTTAACGGAGGTCGAAGATGCGCTGCCCGCCTCTCTGCCGTTAGGCATTCGTCAGCGCCTTTCGCTTGCCGTGGCGGTGATCCATCGTCCGGAAATGCTGATCCTTGATGAACCGACTTCCGGCGTCGATCCGGTCGCCAGGGATATGTTCTGGCAGCTGATGGTCGATCTCGCCCGTCAGGATCGGGTAACGATTTTTATCTCGACCCACTTTATGAATGAAGCCGAGCGCTGCGATCGCATTTCGCTAATGCACGCCGGGAAGGTACTGGCCAGCGACACGCCGCAGGCGCTGGTTGCGCAGCGCGGCGCGGCGAACCTTGAAGAGGCGTTTATCGCCTGGCTGCAGGATGCCCAGCGGCCCGTCGAACAAATACCGCCCGCCCCGCCGGTTAGCTCTCCCGCCGGAACGACGGCCCCGCGCCAGGCGTTCAGCCTGCGGCGACTGTTTAGCTACAGCCGACGTGAAGCGCTGGAGCTGCGGCGCGATCCGGTACGTTCGACTCTGGCGCTGTTGGGTACCGTGATTCTGATGTTCATCATGGGATATGGCATTAGTATGGATGTGGAAGATCTGCGCTTCGCGGTCCTCGATCGCGACCAGACTCTCAGCAGTCAGGCCTGGTCGCAGAATATCGCCGGTTCGCGCTACTTCATTGAGCAACCGCCGCTGCAGAGCTATGACCAACTGGACAGGCGGATGCGCAACGGCGAACTGGCCGTCGCCATTGAAATTCCACCTGATTTCGGCCGCAATATTGCCCGCGGTACGCCGGTAAAAATTGGCGTCTGGGTGGACGGCGCGATGCCTAACCGGGCTGAGACGGTACGCGGCTACGTCCAGGCGATGCATCTGGCCTGGCTGCAGGAGATGGCCGGACGGCAGGCGACGCCCGGTCGCGATACGTCGCTGATATCCATTGAGACGCGCTATCGCTATAACCCGGACGTGAAAAGCCTGCCGGCCATTGTTCCGGCGGTGATCCCGCTGCTGTTGATGATGATCCCGGCGATGCTCAGCGCGCTGAGCGTGGTCCGTGAAAAAGAGCTTGGTTCAATCATCAATCTGTACGTCACGCCGACGACCCGCAGCGAGTTTTTACTGGGCAAGCAGCTGCCGTATATCGCGCTGGGTATGTTTAACTTCCTCCTGCTGTGCGCGCTGTCAGTCGTGGTGTTTGGCGTGGCGCATAAGGGCAGTTTTCTGACCCTGACGCTGGCGGCGCTGCTCTATGTCACCATCGCCACCGGGTTGGGGCTGCTGATCTCGACCTTTATGAAAAGCCAGATTGCGGCCATCTTCGGCACCGCCATTATTACGCTGATACCGGCCACGCAGTTTTCCGGCATGATTGACCCGGTCGCTTCGCTGGAGGGGCCAGGGCGCTGGATTGGGCAGATTTACCCGACCAGCCACTTCCTGACCATTGCCCGCGGCACATTCTCAAAAGCCCTGAGCCTGACCGATCTGTGGGCGTCCTTTATACCGCTGCTGATTGCCATCCCGCTGGTGCTCGGCCTCAGCGTGTGGCTGCTGAAAAAACAGGAGGGATGATGCGCGGATTACGCAATATTTATAATCTCGGCGTCAAAGAGCTGCGCAGCCTGCTCGGCGATAAGGCGATGCTGACCTTAATCATGTTCGCCTTTACCGTGTCGGTCTATTCCTCAGCGACCGTGATGCCGGGGTCGCTGCATCTGGCGCCTGTCGCGATTGCCGATATGGATAAATCGCAGCTCTCTTCGCGTATTATCAACGGCTTTTATCGGCCGTGGTTTTTACCGCCTGAGCTGATCAATGAAGATGAGATGGATGCCGGGCTGGATGCCGGGAACTATACTTTTGCCATTAATATTCCGCCCAACTTTCAGCGTGATGTGCTCGCCGGACGGCAGCCGGAAATTCAGGTGAACGTCGATGCCACGCGTATGAGTCAGGCGTTTACCGGCAATGGCTATATCCAGAATATCATTAGCGGGGAGGTGAACAGCTTCGTGGCTCGCTACCGGGGTAATGATACCCTGCCGGTCGAGCTGGCGGTGCGCATGCGCTTTAACCCCAATCTCGAACAGGAGCGTTTTGGCGCGGTCATGGCCATCATCAATAACATCACCCTGCTGGCCATCGTGCTGACCGGCTCGGCGCTGATCCGCGAGCGCGAGCACGGGACAATCGAACACCTGCTGGTCATGCCGGTCACGCCATTCGAAATTATGCTGGCAAAAATCTGGTCGATGGGACTGGTGGTCCTGGTTGTTTCCGGGCTGTCGCTGCTGCTCATGGTCCAGGGGGTGCTACAGGTGCCGATTGAAGGCTCCATCCCGCTATTTATGCTGGGCGTGGCCCTGAGCCTGTTTGCCACCACCTCAATCGGTATCTTTATGGGAACGCTGGCTCGCTCGATGCCGCAGCTGGGGCTGCTGATGATTCTGGTGCTGCTGCCGCTGCAGATGCTGTCTGGTGGGTCGACCCCGCGGGAAAGCATGCCGCAGGCGGTGCAGGATATTATGTTAACCATGCCGACCACGCATTTTGTCAGCCTGGCGCAGGCGATTCTGTATCGGGGAGCTGACTTTGCTATCGTCTGGCCGCAGTTTTTAACCCTGATGGCCATCGGCGGCGTGTTCTTTACTATTGCACTGCTACGTTTTCGTAAAACGATTGGCACAATGGCATGAGTGATGCGCGGTGGCCGTACGTCAGGTGACGGCCACCGGCGATAAGGGACGAGGTTAGTGCTTGCGGTTTATCACGCGACGTAGCAGCCAGGTAAAACCCATCGCCATGCTGAACAGGATAAAGAGCAGAACCACCCAGCTCAGCGAAATACGCACTAACGCGCTGAACGTCATCAGCGGCTGCAGGTAGACGGTAAAGGATTCGCTTACCGGTTTCCCCATCAGCAGCATTGCGCTGTCAACGGCCCAGACGCACACCCGGCAAGCAACCCAGATAATCGCCGGCCAGCACAGCAGAACCAAAAAGGTGAAGCGTTCCTGCAGGTAACGGATGAACCGTCGCACAGGCGACCATTTTAAAAGGATCTTCATTTATATTCTCATCGTGTCGCTCGATAACATTGATGCCACACCCATGAGACTGCGTGGAGTAGAGGAGGATCTCAGCGACATCGGGATAGCATTAATACTGATCGTACGCGCTACATTATATCGATATTACAGTGACACGAACTCGATCGAGTTAACAAACTGTTAATGACACTAAAACATTTTCCCTCGAAAGTCCAGTTACAACAGCACATGTCGTTAAATACAAACAAACTATTTTAATATATTGATAAATAATGATTAAAATTAAAAATATAAATCAATCAAATACTTTTAAATATAAATATGGATTTTTGGCTTTATTTATTACGACAATAACAAACTCAGGAAATAATATTTAATATTAATAAATAAAGCGTCATAAAGAGAAGCGGGATATATTCTGCACCACGAGAGATGAAAAGCAGTATTTTCGCAGAATAAAAGATGAGCGTTGCAGTGAATCTCTCGTTGCGCAGTGCCTGAGTGAGGTATGACGCCTGTTTCACCATCCTGAAGGGGGGTTACGCGTGACATCTGTCCGGGATGCCCGATCGCACCTGTCTGTCAGGCCAGATTGTGTACCGACAAAAACGCAAAAAGCCCGTCGGTGAGGACGGGCTTCTGACTGATTTGGTGCCTGGCCGTTTATGGCGGGCTTTCCTGCCCGCCACCCTTCGGGCCGTTGCTTCGCAACGTTCAAATCCGCTCCCGGCGAATTTGTCCTGCTCAAAGAGTCACTCTCCGACAAACAACAGATAAAACAAAAGGCCCAGTCTTTCGACTGAGCCTTTTGTTCTATTTGATGCCTGGCAGTTCCCTACTCTCACATGGGGAGACCCCACACTACCATCGGCGCTACGGCGTTTCACTTCTGAGTTCGGCATGGGGTCAGGTGGGACCACCGCGCTATCGCCGCCAGGCAAATTCTGTTTCACCCCGCATTTCTGCGTGATGATTTAATCTGTAATCAAGCTGAACATTTCGTCTCTTCGCCAAAACAGCTTCGGCGTTGTAAGGTTAAGCCTCACGGTTCATTAGTATCGGTTAGCTCAACGTATCGCTACGCTTACACACCCGACCTATCAACGTCGTCGTCTTCAACGTTCCTTCAGGACCCTTAAAGGGTCAGGGAGAACTCATCTCGGGGCAAGTTTCGTGCTTAGATGCTTTCAGCACTTATCTTTTCCGCATTTAGCTACCGGGCAATGCCATTGGCATGACAACCCGAACACCAGTGATGCGTCCACTCCGGTCCTCTCGTACTAGGAGCAGCCCCCTCAATTCTCCAGCGCCCACGGCAGATAGGGACCGAACTGTCTCACGACGTTCTAAACCCAGCTCGCGTACCACTTTAAATGGCGAACAGCCATACCCTTGGGACCTACTTCAGCCCCAGGATGTGATGAGCCGACATCGAGGTGCCAAACACCGCCGTCGATATGAACTCTTGGGCGGTATCAGCCTGTTATCCCCGGAGTACCTTTTATCCGTTGAGCGATGGCCCTTCCATTCAGAACCACCGGATCACTATGACCTGCTTTCGCACCTGCTCGCGCCGTCACGCTCGCAGTCAAGCTAGCTTATGCCATTGCACTAACCTCCTGATGTCCGACCAGGATTAGCTAACCTTCGTGCTCCTCCGTTACTCTTTGGGAGGAGACCGCCCCAGTCAAACTACCCACCAGACACTGTCCGCAACCCGGATCACGGGTCTACGTTAGAACATCAAACATTAAAGGGTGGTATTTCAAGGTTGGCTCCACGCAGACTGGCGTCCACGCTTCAAAGCCTCCCACCTATCCTACACATCAAGGCTCAATGTTCAGTGTCAAGCTATAGTAAAGGTTCACGGGGTCTTTCCGTCTTGCCGCGGGTACACTGCATCTTCACAGCGAGTTCAATTTCACTGAGTCTCGGGTGGAGACAGCCTGGCCATCATTACGCCATTCGTGCAGGTCGGAACTTACCCGACAAGGAATTTCGCTACCTTAGGACCGTTATAGTTACGGCCGCCGTTTACCGGGGCTTCGATCAAGAGCTTCTCCTTACGGATAACCCCATCAATTAACCTTCCGGCACCGGGCAGGCGTCACACCGTATACGTCCACTTTCGTGTTTGCACAGTGCTGTGTTTTTAATAAACAGTTGCAGCCAGCTGGTATCTTCGACTGATTTCGGCTCCATGAGCAAGTCACTTCACCTACCATCAGCGTGCCTTCTCCCGAAGTTACGGCACCATTTTGCCTAGTTCCTTCACCCGAGTTCTCTCAAGCGCCTTGGTATTCTCTACCTGACCACCTGTGTCGGTTTGGGGTACGATTCGTTGTTACCTGATGCTTAGAGGCTTTTCCTGGAAGCAGGGCATTTGTTACTTCAGCACCGTAGTGCCTCGTCGTCACACCTCAGCGTTAAAAGAAGTCCGGATTTACCTAAACTTCCCGCCTACATGCTTAAACCGGGACAACCGTCGCCCGGCTAACATAGCCTTCTCCGTCCCCCTTCGCAGTAACACCGAGTACAGGAATATTAACCTGTTTCCCATCGACTACGCCTTTCGGCCTCGCCTTAGGGGTCGACTCACCCTGCCCCGATTAACGTTGGACAGGAACCCTTGGTCTTCCGGCGAGCGGGCTTTTCACCCGCTTTATCGTTACTTATGTCAGCATTCGCACTTCTGATACCTCCAGCAACCCTCACAGGCCACCTTCAACGGCTTACAGAACGCTCCCCTACCCAACAACACATAGTGTCGCTGCCGCAGCTTCGGTGCATGGTTTAGCCCCGTTACATCTTCCGCGCAGGCCGACTCGACCAGTGAGCTATTACGCTTTCTTTAAATGATGGCTGCTTCTAAGCCAACATCCTGGCTGTCTGTGCCTTCCCACATCGTTTCCCACTTAACCATGACTTTGGGACCTTAGCTGGCGGTCTGGGTTGTTTCCCTCTTCACGACGGACGTTAGCACCCGCCGTGTGTCTCCCGTGATAACATTCTTCGGTATTCGTAGTTTGCATCGGGTTGGTAAGTCGGGATGACCCCCTAGCCGAAACAGTGCTCTACCCCCGAAGATGAGTTCACGAGGCGCTACCTAAATAGCTTTCGGGGAGAACCAGCTATCTCCCGGTTTGATTGGCCTTTCACCCCCAGCCACAAGTCATCCGCTAATTTTTCAACATTAGTCGGTTCGGTCCTCCAGTTAGTGTTACCCAACCTTCAACCTGCCCATGGCTAGATCACCGGGTTTCGGGTCTATACCCTGCAACTTAACGCCCAGTTAAGACTCGGTTTCCCTGCGGCTCCCCTATACGGTTAACCTTGCTACAGAATATAAGTCGCTGACCCATTATACAAAAGGTACGCAGTCACCTAACAAGTAGGCTCCCACTGCTTGTACGTACACGGTTTCAGGTTCTTTTTCACTCCCCTCGCCGGGGTTCTTTTCGCCTTTCCCTCACGGTACTGGTTCACTATCGGTCAGTCAGGAGTATTTAGCCTTGGAGGATGGTCCCCCCATATTCAGACAGGATACCACGTGTCCCGCCCTACTCTTCGAGTTCACAACGTGTGCATTTTAGTGTACGGGGCTATCACCCTGTACCGCCGGACTTTCCAGACCGTTCCACTAACACACGCGCTGATTCAGACTCTGGGCTCCTCCCCGTTCGCTCGCCGCTACTGGGGGAATCTCGGTTGATTTCTTTTCCTCGGGGTACTTAGATGTTTCAGTTCCCCCGGTTCGCTTCGTTAAGCTATGTATTCACTTAACGATAGTGTGACGAATCACACTGGGTTTCCCCATTCGGAAATCGCCGGTTATAACGGTTCATATCACCTTACCGACGCTTATCGCAGATTAGCACGTCTTTCATCGCCTCTGACTGCCAGGGCATCCACCGTGTACGCTTAGTCGCTTAACCTCACAACCCGAAACTGTTTCGTAAAACAGTCCGCGTTGCGAAAATTTGAGAGACTCGAACACACCGCTTTTCCTCTCTTATTACGTAGAAAGGAAACAGTGTGTCGTTTCAATTTTCAGCTTGATCCAGATTTTTAAAGAGCAAATATCTCAAACGTGATTCCTGAGAATCAGTTTTGAGATATAGAGGTCGGCGACTTTCACTCACAAACCAGCAAGTGGCGTCCCCTAGGGGATTCGAACCCCTGTTACCGCCGTGAAAGGGCGGTGTCCTGGGCCTCTAGACGAAGGGGACACTGAAGTCTCAATCGCAAGACGCCTTGCTATTTACTTTTCATCAGACAATCTGTGTGAGCACTACAAAGGCAGGTTCTTTCAGGTAAGGAGGTGATCCAACCGCAGGTTCCCCTACGGTTACCTTGTTACGACTTCACCCCAGTCATGAATCACAAAGTGGTAAGCGCCCTCCCGAAGGTTAAGCTACCTACTTCTTTTGCAACCCACTCCCATGGTGTGACGGGCGGTGTGTACAAGGCCCGGGAACGTATTCACCGTAGCATTCTGATCTACGATTACTAGCGATTCCGACTTCATGGAGTCGAGTTGCAGACTCCAATCCGGACTACGACATACTTTATGAGGTCCGCTTGCTCTCGCGAGGTCGCTTCTCTTTGTATATGCCATTGTAGCACGTGTGTAGCCCTACTCGTAAGGGCCATGATGACTTGACGTCATCCCCACCTTCCTCCAGTTTATCACTGGCAGTCTCCTTTGAGTTCCCGACCGAATCGCTGGCAACAAAGGATAAGGGTTGCGCTCGTTGCGGGACTTAACCCAACATTTCACAACACGAGCTGACGACAGCCATGCAGCACCTGTCTCAGAGTTCCCGAAGGCACCAAAGCATCTCTGCTAAGTTCTCTGGATGTCAAGAGTAGGTAAGGTTCTTCGCGTTGCATCGAATTAAACCACATGCTCCACCGCTTGTGCGGGCCCCCGTCAATTCATTTGAGTTTTAACCTTGCGGCCGTACTCCCCAGGCGGTCGACTTAACGCGTTAGCTCCGGAAGCCACTCCTCAAGGGAACAACCTCCAAGTCGACATCGTTTACAGCGTGGACTACCAGGGTATCTAATCCTGTTTGCTCCCCACGCTTTCGCACCTGAGCGTCAGTCTTTGTCCAGGGGGCCGCCTTCGCCACCGGTATTCCTCCAGATCTCTACGCATTTCACCGCTACACCTGGAATTCTACCCCCTCTACAAGACTCAAGCCTGCCAGTTTCAAATGCAGTTCCCAGGTTGAGCCCGGGGATTTCACATCTGACTTAACAGACCGCCTGCGTGCGCTTTACGCCCAGTAATTCCGATTAACGCTTGCACCCTCCGTATTACCGCGGCTGCTGGCACGGAGTTAGCCGGTGCTTCTTCTGCGAGTAACGTCAATCACTAAGGTTATTAACCTTAATGCCTTCCTCCTCGCTGAAAGTACTTTACAACCCGAAGGCCTTCTTCATACACGCGGCATGGCTGCATCAGGCTTGCGCCCATTGTGCAATATTCCCCACTGCTGCCTCCCGTAGGAGTCTGGACCGTGTCTCAGTTCCAGTGTGGCTGGTCATCCTCTCAGACCAGCTAGGGATCGTTGCCTAGGTGAGCCATTACCCCACCTACCAGCTAATCCCATCTGGGCACATCTGATGGCATGAGGCCCGAAGGTCCCCCACTTTGGTCTTGCGACATTATGCGGTATTAGCTACCGTTTCCAGTAGTTATCCCCCTCCATCAGGCAGTTTCCCAGACATTACTCACCCGTCCGCCGCTCGTCACCCGAGAGCAAGCTCTCTGTGCTACCGCTCGACTTGCATGTGTTAGGCCTGCCGCCAGCGTTCAATCTGAGCCATGATCAAACTCTTCAATTTAAGTTTGATGCTCGTGAATTAAACTTCGTAATGAATTACGTGTTCACTCAGAGACTTGGTATTCATTTTTCGTCCGAGGACGTTAAGAATCCATGTCACTTTGAGTGCCCACACAGATTGTCTGATAAATTGTTAAAGAGCAGTGCGACGGCGCTGAGCGCTCTGTCGCGAGGTGGCGTATATTACGCTTTCCTCTTTCAGAGTCAACCCTGAATTTCAGAATTTTTTCTCTGCCGACCCGGCTTAATCTGTGAACTCGTTCACGTTTGCCGTGTCAGTGGGAGCGCATTATAGGGAGTTTTGTTTGCATGGCAAGCCTTAAAATACAAAAAACTTATCAAACGCTCATTATTTGAACTTTCCCGTTTTCTCCCCGGTGGCCCTGAAACGGAGAAACCCAGTATCCACGCGGCTTACAGCGGTAACAAGGCCAAATCCTGCTCGGTGTAAAAAAGCACGCGCGGTATGGGTCATCGCCATTTTTCCACCTCTCTTTCTTTACTCCTCTCACCGCGTACCGTCGCAGATGGCGAATTAAGCGGCTGTATTGACTCATGACAAAGCGCCGCTGGCCGACTCCTTTCTATAATCAGGCCCGTTTCTACATTACTGGTGTGAACCTATGGCTTATCAACTGAACATCAACTGGCCCGAGTTTTTAGAGAAGTACTGGCAAAAGCAGCCGGTGGTATTAAAGAATGCTTTCCCGGACTTCGTCGATCCGATTACGCCGGATGAGCTGGCCGGTCTGGCCATGGAACCAGAAGTCGACAGTCGCCTGGTGAGCCTGGTTAACGACCGTTGGCAGGCGAGCAACGGACCGTTTGAACATTTTGACGGCCTGGGCGAGAGCGGCTGGTCTCTGCTGGCACAGGCGGTAAACCACTGGCATATGCCGGCTGCTGAGTTGGTACGTCCCTTCCGCGTTCTGCCGGACTGGCGCCTCGACGATCTGATGATCTCCTTCTCCGTCCCCGGCGGCGGCGTTGGCCCGCATATCGATCAGTATGATGTCTTTATTATTCAGGGAATGGGCAGCCGTCGCTGGCGCGTGGGCGACAAGCTGCCAATGCGCCAGTTCTGTCCGCACCCGGCGCTGCTGCATGTCGATCCTTTCCCGCCAATCATTGATGAAGATCTGGCGCCAGGCGATATCCTCTATATCCCGCCGGGATTCCCGCACGATGGCGTTACCCACGAAACCGCGCTGAACTACTCCGTCGGCTTCCGGGGTCCTAATGGTCGCGATCTCATCAGTAGCTTTGCCGATTACGCGCTGGAAAACGATCTCGGCGGCGAGCACTACAGCGATCCGGACCTCACCTGCCGTGAGCATCCCGGCCGCGTGGAAGAGTATGAGCTCGAGCGCTTGCAGTCGATGATGATCGACATGATTAAGCAACCGGAAGACTTTAAGCAGTGGTTCGGCCGCTTTGCGACCACCCCGCGCCATGAGCTGGACATTGCCCCGGCCGAACCGCCGTATACTGAAGAGGACGTTGTGGATGCGCTGACGGGGGGGGAAAAGCTGTGCCGCCTGAGCGGACTACGAGTTCTGCATATCGGCGACAGCTTCTTTGTCAACAGCGAGCAGCTGGAAACAACCGACGCGAATGCGCTGGACGCTCTGTGCCGGTATACCACTGTGGGTCAGGGCGAGCTGGGCGAAGCGCTACAGAATCCGGCATTTGTGGCGGAACTCGTCCGCCTGATCAATCAGGGCTACTGGTACTTCGAAGAGTAATCCCGCGGCCCCGCACGGGTCTACCCGAAAGCCTGGTTTTGCCAGGCTTTCGCCGTTTATGGCATCTGTTTTGGCAAGGTCAGGATAAAGCGCGTTGAGCGGCTATCGGACTCCACCACCACGCTGCCGTGATGCGCGGTGACAATAGACTTCACGATCGCGAGGCCAATACCGCTCCCCTCACCTTTACGCTGCCGGGAAGGATCGACGCGATAAAAACGGTCGAACAGCCGAGGCAAGTGCTCAGGCGCAATCGGCGCCCCCGGATTTTCCACCACCAGCTTCGCCTGCCCGGCGCTTTCGCTGACCTGAATCGTCACCGCCTGCTGACCCGGCGTGTAGCGAATGGCGTTCGACAGCAGGTTGCTGATTGCCCGCCGCAGCATCAGCGGGTCGCCGTTCACCCAGCATGCATTTCCCGTAAAACGCAGCGTCACCTCTTTCTCCTCCGCCCAGGCTTCAAAGAAGTCGAACACTTTGTTGACCTCATCGGCCAGGTTCAGGGTTTTCTGCTCGGGGATCAGCTGATTATTATCCGCCTGCGCCAGAAACAGCATATCGCTCACCATCCGCGACATCCGCGAAAACTCTTCCAGGCTGGAGTACAGCACATCTTCCAGCTCTTTCTGGCTGCGGGTCTGACTGAGGGCGATTTCCGTTTGCGTCACCAGGTTGGTAATCGGCGTGCGGATCTCATGGGCAATATCGGCAGAAAAGTTGGACTGGCGAGTGAAGACATCTTCAATACGTTCCAGCATATGGTTAAACGAAATCACCAGCCGCTCCAGCTCCACCGGAACACTCCCGGGATTTAACCGTACGTCGAGATCTTTGGACGTGATGTTTTGGATCTGCCGGCTGACCTGGCGGATCGGTTTGTGTCCTTGATAAACCACGAACAGCACAATAAAGATGATAAGAATGCTGATCACCGACGCCGCCGAAATCAGTTTCGCCTTCAGTTCGTTAATATAGTGCAGGTGGAAATCAATCGATAACGCCATCAGCAGGTAATAAGCCGGTTTGCCCTCCGCCGTTTTGCCGAGCGGCAGCATAATCAGCCGCCAGGCGCTGCTTTGCAGTTGATGGTTATCATGCGTCATCGCCCGCGGATGCGGATCGCTCCACGAGATCACACTCCCGTCCTGCAGGCGAGCCACCAGCCCGGGGGTGTTCATGATATGGCTCAGATCCGGGCCATTCGGCGACTGGAAAAGCGTCTGTCCGTTAGCATCATCGAGGCAGATAAAGACGTTGGCGTAGCCATCAATGACGTTTTTCACGATGTCCAGCCGCTGGGCCTGCGGATAGTCGCCGTGGTTCAGCACCGTTTCAAGCGTTGTCGCGAGCTGCTTTAAGTCGTGAACGTCACGCTCCTCAAAGTGCGCTTTTACCGAATGGATCATTATCCAGGTGAAGGCAAAGAACGCCACGATCGTGGCCAGGCTGATAAAAAAAGTCAGTCGCGAAGCCAGCGAAAAGGGCCGCGGAAACCACTTACTCAACATCCGGGACCTCGAGCATATAGCCCACGCCGCGCACGGTCTGGATAAGCTTCGGTTCAAAGTCATTATCAATTTTAGCCCGCAGCCGTTTGACCGCCACGTCGATGGCATTGGTATCGCTATCAAAGTTCATGTCCCAGACCTGGGATGCAATCAGCGACCGGGGCAGGACTTCTCCCTGATGACGCAGAAAGAACTCCAGCAGCGTGAACTCTTTGCTGGTCAGGGTGATACGCGTTCCGCCGCGGGTCACTTTACGGCTCACCAGATCGACGAACAGATCCGCCGCCTGAAACTGGCTTTCAACCATGGTCGACGCACCGCGGCGCAGCAAGGTTCTGACCCGCGCCAGCAGCTCGGCAAAGGCAAAGGGCTTCACCAGATAGTCGTCCGCGCCCAGCTCCAGTCCCTTGACCCGATGCTCAACGGTGCCCAGAGCCGTCAGCAGCAGGACGGGCACCCCTTTATTGGCGGCGCGCAGCATTCTGACAATATCCCAGCCATTCACATCGGGCAGCATAATATCGAGAATCAACAGGTCATAATCGCCGGTCATCGCCAGGTGATAGCCGTTCAGACCATTATCGGCCAGGTCGACGACAAAACCGGACTCCGTTAGCCCTTTGGTCAGGTACTCCCCGGTTTTTTTCTCATCTTCGACGATCAAAATCTTCATGACATGCTCCTTCACGCGCCTTTTGTGCGGGTTTCCAATTCTAGTGGAGCCAAACCGGATAGCAATGAATTCTCAGGTAAATGACAGCTTTGTCATTTTCCTGTCACGCATCGAACAGAGGCCGTTTTGTACAGTACCCGTCATTCATTCGTCGTCGAAAACGTCCTGCCCTATGCGCAAATTAAAGCTCATCACGCTCAGCGTGACTTTTGTTCTGACCGGCTGCCTCTCTTTAGCACCGGAGTACCAGCAGCCAACCTCGCCGGTGCCGCAACAGTTCTCACGCAGCCAGAACAAACTGGTCACGATGCCGGTAAATTATCAGGATAGCGGCTGGCGGACATTTTTCGTCGACCCGCAGGTGAAGTCGCTAATTGGCGAAGCGCTGCTGAACAACCGGGATTTGCGCATGGCAACGCTCAAAGTCCAGGAGGCAAGAGCGCAATATGGCGTCACCGACGCCGATCGCTACCCGCAGCTTGATAGCGCCGCCAGCACCACCTGGAGCGGCAAACTCAAAGGTGACACCACCACCGCCAGCGACTATCAGGCCGGGCTTAACCTCAGCTTTGATCTCGATTTCTTCGGCCGTCTGAAAAACTTAAGCGAGGCGGACAGGCAAAACTATTTCGCCAGCAAGGAAGCCCGCCGGGCGGTTCATATTCTATTAGTCTCGAATGTCTCGCAGAGCTATTTCAACCAGCGCCTGGCCTGGGCTCAGCTGCAGGTGGCGAAGGAGACGTTGCAGAACTACCAGCGTTCCTACGCCTTTGTCGAGAAACAGCTGCTGACCGGCAGCACCAATGTCCTGGCGCTGGAGCAGGCCCGCGGGGTCATCGAAAGCACCCGTGCCGATATTGCCAAACGTGAAGGCGAACTGGCGCAGGCCAACAACGCTCTGCAGCTGCTGCTGGGGAGCTACCAGCATCTGCCTGATGACGCGGCCAGCAGCCTCCTTGATATCAACGGCGTCGCCTTGCCGCCGGCGCTCTCTTCGCAGATCCTGCTGCAGCGCCCGGACATTTTAGAAGCCGAGCACGGTTTACGCGCCGCGAACGCCAATATCGGCGCCGCGCGCGCGGCCTTTTTCCCGTCGATAACCTTAACCAGCTCGCTGTCCGGCAGCAGCGCGGATTTGTCACGCTTGTTTAATCCCGCCAGCGGGATGTGGAATTTCGTCCCCAAAATCGAACTGCCGATTTTTAATGCCGGGCGCAATCAGGCCAACCTCGATTTAGCGGAAATCCGCCAGCAGCAGTCGGTGATGAATTATGAGCAAAAAATTCAGGCCGCCTTCAAAGAGGTCGCCGATGCGCTGGCCCTGCGCCAGAGCCTGGCAGACCAAATCAGCGCTCAGCAACGCTACCTCGCTTCGCTGCAGACGACCCGGCAGCGAGCCAGAGCGCTCTATCAGCACGGCGCGGTGAGCTATATCGAAGTGCTGGATGCCGAGCGTTCGCTCTTCACCACGCAACAAACCCTGCTGGACCTCAACTACGCCCGTCAGGTCAACGAAATCAAGCTATTCACCGCCCTGGGTGGCGGCTGGATGGAATAACCCCTCATTTACTTTCAGGAGCATGAATGATGAATCACCTTACTAAAACCCTCATTTTCGGCCTGCTTTCTACGGTGATGTTCGGCGCGCAGGCCAACGAACATCAGCATGGCGAAATGATGAACGCCGCGCCCGCCGCGCAACAAACGCCGGCCATCAGCGCCACCGGCGAGGTTAAATCCATTGATATGGAAAGCAAAAAAGTCACCATCGCCCATGATGCGATTCCGGCGGTGAACTGGCCACCGATGACCATGCGTTTCACCTTTACCCCGCAAACGCCGCTCAACGACATTAAAGCCGGCAGCAAAGTCGCCTTTACCTTTATTCAGCAGGGCAATCTCTCCTTATTACAGGATATCCATCTCGCACAGTAACGCCCACGGAGATAGCTTCCCAATAACACCGGAATGGACACAGATATGGCCTCGTTAACCCTCAAAAACAGCGCGCTGATTATCGGCAGTATGCTTATTGGCGGCATGATCTCCGCAAGCCTGTACGCCTGGTTCTCGCCACCAACCGCCGCGGACAGCGCGGCACCGACCGGTACAAAAGAGGCCCGTAAAGTGCTGTTCTGGTATGACCCGATGTACCCTAATACGCGCTTTGATAAACCGGGAAAATCACCGTTTATGGATATGGACCTGGTGGCGAAGTATGCCGACGAAGAGGGAGCCTCCCCGTCTACACCCGGCGTGCGTATCGATCCCACGCAGACCCAAAACCTGGGGCTGAAAACCGAACCCGTTCGCCGTGGCCCGCTGCATTTCGAGCAGCTGCTGCCGGCGAGCGTCAGTTTTAACGAATATCAGTTTGTGATTGTGCAGGCGCGCTCGGCGGGATTTATCGAGAAAGTATATCCCCTGACCGTTGGCGATAAAATTCGCCAGGGCACGCCGCTGGTCGATCTGACCATTCCGGACTGGGTCGAAGCCCAGAGCGAATATCTGCTGCTGCGGGATACCGGCGGAACCGCCACCCAGGTGGAGGGGATCCTCGAGCGTCTGCGCCTCGCCGGTATGCCGGAAGAGGATATTCGCCGCTTAAAAGCGACGCGTAAAATTCAGACCCGCTTCACCCTCAAAGCCCCGATCGATGGCGTTATCACCGCCTTTGATTTGCGCAGCGGGATGAACATCACAAAGGATAACGTGGTGGCGAAAATTCAGGGAATGGATCCGGTGTGGATCGGCGCCGCGGTACCGGAATCTATTGCCTGGCTGCTTAAAGACAGCTCGCAGTTGACGATTTCCGTTCCCGCCTGGCCGGGGAAAACCTTCACCATCAGCAAATGGACGATTCTGCCCAGCGCCGATGCCACGACCCGCACGCTACAGCTGCGCCTGCAGGTGGATAACCCCGACGAGATGCTCAAACCGGGGATGAACGCCTGGCTGCGGTTGAACACCCAAAGCCAGCCGATGCTCTTGATTCCGTCAAAAGCGCTGATCGATACCGGTACGGAGCAGCGGGTGATCACGGTTGACAACGACGGGCGTTTTGTCCCGAAACGTATCGACGTATTCCAGCAATCCGGCGACGTCACGGCGGTCAGCGCCGGCCTCAGCGAAGGCGAAAAGGTGGTCTCCAGCGGTCTGTTCCTGATTGATTCGGAAGCCAATATTTCCGGCGCGCTGGACAGGATGCGCGCGCAGACGCCTGCCGCGATACCGACACCCGCAGCGCACGCCCACTGAGGAGATGACAAATGATTGAATGGATAATCCGTCGCTCGGTGGCCAACCGCTTTCTGGTGATGATGGGCGCGCTGTTTCTCAGCCTCTGGGGCGCGTGGACCATCGTCCATACGCCGGTCGATGCTCTGCCGGATCTCTCGGATGTACAGGTTATTGTTAAAACCAGCTATCCGGGGCAGGCGCCGCAAATCGTCGAAAATCAGGTCACCTGGCCGCTGACCACCACCATGCTGTCGGTGCCAGGAGCCAAAACGGTACGCGGCTTCTCGCAGTTTGGCGACTCCTATGTGTACGTCATTTTTGAGGATGGCACCGACCCCTACTGGGCGCGCTCCCGGGTACTGGAATATCTCAATCAGGTGCAGGGTAAACTGCCGGCGGGCGTCAGCGCCGAAATGGGACCGGATGCAACCGGCGTGGGCTGGATCTTCGAATATGCGCTGGTCGATCGCAGCGGTAAACACGACCTCGCCGAACTGCGCTCGCTGCAAGACTGGTTTTTAAAATATGAGCTGAAAACCATCCCCAATGTCTCGGAAGTGGCATCGGTCGGCGGCGTGGTCAAAGAGTATCAGATTGTCGTCGACCCGCAGAAACTGACCCAGTATGGCATCAGCCTGTCGACGGTGAAATCCGCGCTGGATGCCTCCAACCAGGAGGCGGGCGGTTCCTCCGTCGAGCTGTCGGAAGCTGAGTATATGGTGCGCGCCAGCGGCTACCTGCAGACGCTGGATGACTTCAATAATATCGTGCTGAGAACCGGCGACAACGGCGTGCCGGTCTTTTTGCGCGATGTGGCGCGGGTACAAATGGGCCCGGAAATGCGCCGCGGCATTGCCGAACTGAACGGTGAAGGCGAAGTGGCCGGCGGCGTGGTGATCCTGCGCTCCGGCAAAAACGCCCGCGAAGTGATTTCCGCCGTTAAAGACAAGCTCGAGACCCTGAAAAGCAGCCTGCCGGAAGGGGTAGAAATCGTGACGACCTACGATCGCAGCCAGCTGATCGACCGGGCGATCGACAACCTCAGCAGCAAGCTGCTGGAGGAGTTTATCGTCGTAGCACTGGTCTGCGCGCTGTTCCTGTGGCACATCCGCTCCGCGCTGGTCGCGATTATCTCTCTGCCGCTTGGTCTCTGTATCGCCTTTATCGTCATGCATTTTCAGGGACTGAACGCCAACATCATGTCGCTGGGCGGTATCGCCATTGCCGTAGGGGCGATGGTTGACGCCGCCATCGTGATGATCGAAAACGCCCATAAGCGGCTGGAAGAGTGGGAGCACCATAACCCGGGGCAGAAACTGGCCAACGACACGCGCTGGAAAATCATCACCGACGCTTCGGTGGAGGTCGGCCCGGCGCTGTTTATCAGCCTGCTGATTATTACCCTGTCGTTTATCCCGATTTTTACCCTCGAAGGACAAGAAGGGAAGCTATTTGGTCCCCTCGCCTTTACCAAAACCTGGTCGATGGCGGGTGCGGCGCTGCTGGCGATCGTGGTGATCCCGATCCTGATGGGCTTCTGGATCCGCGGTAAGATCCCGGCGGAAACCAGTAATCCGCTCAACCGTTTTCTGATCCGCATTTATCACCCGCTGTTGCTGAAGGTGCTGCACTGGCCGAAAACCACGCTACTGGTTGCACTGCTGTCGATCCTGACGATCATCTGGCCGCTTAACCGGGTCGGCGGCGAGTTCTTACCGCAGATCAACGAAGGCGATCTGCTGTATATGCCCTCGACGCTGCCGGGGATCTCAGCCGCGCAGGCAGCGGATATGCTGCAAAAAACCGATAAGCTGATCATGACCGTGCCGGAAGTGGCCCGCGTGTTTGGCAAGACCGGTAAGGCAGAAACCGCCACCGACTCCGCGCCACTGGAAATGGTCGAAACCACTATTCAGCTCAAGCCGCAGGCGCAGTGGCGGCCGGGGATGACCATGGAGAAGATTATTGAGGAGCTGGATAAGACCGTGCGGCTGCCGGGGCTGGCCAATCTGTGGGTACCGCCGATTCGTAACCGCATCGATATGCTCTCCACCGGGATCAAAAGCCCGATCGGCATTAAGGTTTCCGGCACGGTGCTCTCCGATATCGACGAGGTCGCCGAGCGGATCGAAGTGGTCGCCCGAACCGTGCCGGGCGTCACCTCGGCGCTGGCAGAACGCCTGGTGGGCGGGCGCTATCTGAATATCGATATCAACCGCGAAAAAGCGGCCCGCTATGGCATGACCGTAGGCGACGTTCAGCTGTTTGTGTCGTCGGCCATCGGCGGCGCCATGGTGGGTGAAACGGTAGAAGGCGTTGAGCGTTATCCGATCAACATCCGCTACCCGCAAAGCTATCGCGACAGCCCGGACGCCCTGCGCCAGCTGCCAGTCCTGACCCCGATGAAGCAGCAAATCACCCTCGGTGACGTCGCTGAAGTGAAGGTGGTGACCGGTCCTTCGATGCTAAAAACCGAGAATGCCCGCCCGGCCAGCTGGATCTACATCGACGCCCGCGATCGCGACATGGTCTCCGTGGTTCACGACCTGCAAAAAACCATCGCCGAACAGGTGCAGATGAAACCGGGGATCAGCGTGTCGTACTCCGGGCAGTTTGAGCTGCTCGAACGCGCCAATCAGAAGCTGAAGCTGATGGTGCCGATGACGCTGATGATCATCTTCGTCCTGCTCTACCTGGCGTTCCGCCGCTTTGGCGAGGCACTGCTGATCATTACCAGCGTACCGTTCGCCCTCGTTGGCGGTATCTGGTTCCTGTATGGGATGGGGTTCCATCTGTCGGTTGCCACCGGCACCGGGTTTATTGCGCTGGCCGGGGTGGCGGCGGAGTTTGGCGTGGTGATGCTAATGTACCTGCGCCACGCGATTGAAGCTCACCCGTCGCTGGAAAATCCGCAGACCTTTAGCGTCGAAAAGCTCGACGAGGCGCTGTATCAGGGGGCGGTGCTGCGCGTGCGGCCAAAGGCGATGACCGTGGCGGTGATTATCGCCGGCCTGCTGCCCATCTTATGGGGCACCGGCGCAGGATCGGAGGTGATGAGTCGCATCGCCGCCCCGATGATCGGCGGGATGATCACCGCCCCGCTGCTGTCGCTGTTTATCATCCCGGCAGCGTATAAACTGATGTGGCTGTACCGGCACCGGCAGACGCGGAAAGCGATATCGGCTTGATACCAGGCGGGGGCCAGAACGGCTCCCGCTTTTATCACTTCAGCGCCGTATTAACGACCCAGTAATTTCTCATACTGCGCCTGGAACTGCGGCGCATTCCACGAACCGTCAAACAGGGTGTAAGTGATGTAGCCCTTATTTAACCAGCCGCTGTCGGTATCCTCCGTCGTTGGCGTCAGCGACGCCGGGTTCATGCCCTGCTTCGCCGTGCCGTCAGCCTGTAGCTCATAGCTAATCTGCGGGACAGGGAACTGCTCATTGTCGATGTAATGGACGCCTTTAATCTCCGTTGTCGGCAGCGGCGGATAGTTGATACTCAACCCCGACCCTTTGGGTAATAAGGCGGCACCCGGCTCGCGGGTGGCGTTCAGCTTATCCACCACGGTCACGACGTAATCCACCGCATCGGGCCAGTATTTATGCGTGCTGGGCCATTTGTTTTTCATCTCCTCTTCCGTGAAGCGATAGCCGATGCTGGCCGCAATAGCCGGGAAACCGTAGCGCAGCGCGCGGGCCGCGGCGCTAACGGTGCCCGAGTTCACCTGCGCCATGCCGGTATTGGGGCCATCATTCACCCCAGAAATGACCAGGTCCGGCGCCGCCTCTTTCATCACCCCCCACAGGCCAAAATCCACGGCATCCGCCGGCGTGCCCGGGAAGCAGTAGCGCTTGTCAGCCACTTTCTTAACATCGAACGTTTTACCCGGTTTGAAGGTTATCGCTGAGCCGATGCCGCTCTGGTTGGTCGCAGGCGCCACCATCCACACGTCATACCCTTTGGCGGCCAGCTTTTCCTGTAACGACGTTGTGCCAACCGACTGGCAGCCATCGTCGTTAACCAGCAGGATTCTGAGCGGTTTTTCCGCCGCCTGAGTCGAGGCGGTCAGCATGGTGAGCAGCGCAGCGGCGAGGATGTTGATTTTCACGATCACTCCTTAGTCAGTATCAAGATATTTATCTGGCGCAAAAAAAAACCTAAGGGACCTGCACGCAAATTGACTTGCGCCAGGTCCCTTAGGTTTTGCCGTTATTCCGTTACAATCCCAGGACGTTGGAAAAATACTCCGTATCGGCAGAATAATCCAGAGGCAGCAGGCTTATTATGTGACTACGGTCAATAACAACAAACTATTCCCACTAAAAACAAAGGCTGAAAAATGATATTTCACCTGAATCCGAACAGCTAATCATTGCGAATTATCCCTGCTGCTTTTTGACGATATTGGCGGGGGGTTGGAATGTTATTGGTAACAAACCACAGGGCATGCGAACGATCACATTTATTAATATAAAAACAAATTCCGCCTGTTTTTCCATCGCTAACATGATAAAGTCGGCCACATTGGATTGTTACTGTTTTCAACACAGGCAAAACCTACGTCATATACTCTGGCGGCATCGTGCAACACATGCCCAACCCGAGTCGCTGACGTAGGTTTTTTTTTGGCTTTAAAATAATAAAAAGGAGAACAAAATGAACAAATGGCTAACCGCAATCATCATGATCGCCAGTGCCGCAACCTGTTCAGCAGCGGAAATGAAAGACGATGGCAGCATTAATATTTATTTTGCCCGACACGGGAAAACGCTATTAAATACCTTTGACCGCGTGCAGGGATGGGCCGATTCTCCGCTGACGGAAGACGGTATCCGCGTCGCCCGTTATCTCGGCGAAGGTTTAAAAGAGGTGAAGTTCGACCGTTTTTATTCCAGTGATGCCGGGCGACAGCGGGAAACCCTGGCGGTGATTCTGAAACAGGCCGGGATCGCCGATTATCACCCGATCGAGCTGCCTGGCCTGCGCGAAGCCTTTTTTGGCAGCTTTGAAGGCGGCTTCAACAAGGATATGGCCGCAGCCGGCGCAAAACAGCTGGGGTTAAAAGACAGCGCCGCCCTGTTCAGCAAAATGAAAGCAGGCACTCTGCCGGTGGCGGAAAGTCAGAACGCGCTGGCCGCTGCCGACCCGCAAGGTATGGCAGAAAATTATCAGCAGGTGAAGAGCCGTACTCAGGCGGCGTTGCATACCATCGTTGAAAATGCCGAGTCCCAGGGTGACAAAAATATCCTCGCCATTTCGTCCGGCACCTCGATGCAAATTATGATTTCCGACCTGACCGACGACACGGCGAAAAATAAACCGCTGGCCAACGCTGCGGTGGTGAAAATTGTCTATAAAAATGGCATCTATTCGGTTCCAGAAATCGGCACCATGAAATATGTCGAAGCCGGCAAGCAGGCTCTCAATAACAATAACTGATCGCTTAATTATATTATTGCAGATGACTGTTGAAGCCAGCCCCAGCTGGCTCGCAGCATCTCGCCTCGGGGTTTATAATGAAAAATAATATTATTACTATGATGCTGCTGACGCTTCCTGCCTGTGCCTGGTCAGCGAATGACGTTGCGCAAGCGGATATGATTGATACGGTATTTGCCGATCCTTTTTTTAGTCAGTCCCATATGACGCTGTCGCTTAAAAACTACTGGAAATATCTTAAGGAAGAAGAGACAGAACCCAAGAAAGTGCACAATGCCTGGGGCCAGGGCGTTGCCGTGGATTACCAGTCAGGTTATTTCGCCGATATCATCGGTTTCGATGCAACTTATTACGGTGCCATCAAGCTGGGTGCCAGCGACTATTTTAACTCGCGCGGCGTGCTCTATAATAACGGGACCGGTAATAAAAAGAGCAATGCCGAAGGTTTCTCCAAGTTTGGTCAGCGCAGCATGAAGCTGAAATATCAACTCGCCGATCTCAATCTGAACGCCCGCTGGGGCTGGCAGATGATTAAAAACACTGGCGTCATCTCCACCTCTACCCGTCTGTCGCCCACCACCTATCTCGGCTGGACCGGCGGCGTCAACTACGGTGACGTGACCCTGCGCGGCGCCTACATCGAAAGTTCGATGGACCGTAACTCGCCGGATAAGAAGCGCTTCCAGACCAACACCGGACGCTATCTTAACCATATCGCCAGCGGCGATATTCTGTGGCAGAGCGACCGGCTGAATTTACAGTACGGCTATGGTGAAAGCGATAACTACCTGCGCCGCCATGTGCTGTTCACGCAACTCAAACCGCTGAAGCAGTTAAATATTGGTACGCAGATTTATGCCACTCATGCTTTGGATGAATATAAAGCGATGCCGGCCAATAAGCGCGATTTCGACAGCAATGCCCGGCATTATGCGATTGATGTCAAATGGCAGGCGGATAACTGGAGCACGAAGTGGGGGCTGGGCTATACCGATGCCGAAAAAGCCCACGAAATCGGCTTTTTCCCCCGGCATATGAGCAAGAACTCACGCGGCACCTTTATTTCGATGGCCTACGCCGGCAGCGACTACATGCGTGACGGGGAGCTGGTGCTGGCAAATATTTCAGACTACAACCTGACGCCAGAGCTGGCGATAGGTCTGGCGGGCAACATTGCGCAGTTCAACTACAAGGGCAACCACGTGCGTACGGGTGAAATCAACGCGTTTAGCCGCTGGGTACCAACGCATCCGAAGCTGAAAAATCTGACCGTCTGGGCGATGTTCGGGCCAGGATGGTCCTATCGTATGAACGGAAAAACGCCGGTGCTGAACGATGGACACTATATCCGGGCTAATTCCCTCTCTTCCGAGGTCATCATCGAGTATCGCTTTAGTCTGTTCTGATCATTCATCCTGCCGTAAAAGAACAACTCTCGCTGCAGACCATCAGCGCCGATAAATAGCAAGAGGCGCTGTTGAGTCTGCACTCAACAATCATGACCGCAAAAAGCGTTTTGCCGGCGCGTGTGAACGAAAAAATGTGATGTGTGGCCGCGTCGCTGACAGGCCCGATTTCCGGGCTCTGTTGCTGGCTTGCCTGGCGATGGATTGACTCTAGCGGGCTGATAAATCTATCTTTGCCTGCCGATGTTTAATATGCGCCTTTAGCAGACTCTCTCTCTCCTCTACTGTCGCGGCGGGATCCATCTTTTCATACTCAAAGGTCATGGTGTGCTGCCGATAGGGTATGAGTAACGAGTTATTGTTGAGCAACAGCTCACCAATCGCGTTTACCCGGCTCGGTTCAATTCCCGGTACCGCTTTAATAATAACCCCGCACGGAATATCACCATTATCCTGCACGATAAGCAGTGAATAAAAATCGTCCAACGCGGCGGATTTCCAGGCGGGAACATCAAATTGATTATATTTAATGCCCTCGCCATTCGCAGGCATAAAGTCAACGGTATAGAAAGGTATAAAATCGTTTTCCCGTAATGCCAGTGAAATAAAGTCCCGATCTTCTGTCTTTTGGATCGTGGTTAATAATAGCCCCAGTAGATACTCCATCTGAGTCAATGCCAGATCGATAGCGACCACGCTATCATTTTGCAAAAAGAACAAAAACGTGACCCGTTCCTGATACGGCTTCATCACAAAATCGATCGTCCGCAGAGCGACATCGGGCTGCTGGACCTCATCAAGCGTGACGACAGGGATCCGGCTATTTAACGCTTCAGACTGGGCAATCACCTGCTCTCTGACGCCCTCAGCATCCTCCCGGAACATCATCTGCAGCCTGCGATAACCGCTAAAGACGGCAAAAAGCAAGGACTGTAGCCGATCGGGCGGCAGATAAATGAGACTTTCGGAGCCCGATGCACTGTGTGCTTTCAGCGCCAACGCTAGTACGCCTGCCGCTGATTTAATAATCCCGGTATTAATACCCATTAGTTTGTTCATAAAATGATTCTCTTAATAAAATATGACGTCACGGTGTGATTTTTGCCAAATCAATAATCCTGTCGGCACAGGCAATAGTCGAAGGACGATGAGCAATAATAATCCGGGTAATATTTAAGGATTCAATCGCTGCATTAATTATCTTTTCATTATTGATATCGAGATGACTGGTCGCTTCATCCATAAATAATATTCGTGGTTTTTGATAAAGCGCGCGAGCTATCAGCAGGCGCTGCTTCTGGCCGCCAGAAATCCCGGCACCCAGTTCCCCGATAATCGTTTCATAGCCCATCGGCATGCGTAAAATCTCTTCATGGATATTACATTGCATCGCACACTCGATGACCAGCGCCTCATCTACCTCATCGTCAAACCCCGAAATATTATCGGTAATGGATCCGGAAAAAAGACGATCTTCCTGTAAGACGCAGGCGATATTGCTGCGGAAATTATTAATGCCAATTTTGTTAATATCGAAACCACCGATAAATATCTCGCCTCGTTCAGGCGTGAGCAGACCCGACATGACTTTTAATAGTGTCGTCTTACCAATGCCCGACACGCCGACCAGCGCGACGGACTCTCCTGCGGCCACGCTAATATTGACGTTAGAAAAAACAGGTTTTGACAATAAATCATACTGATAGGCTAAGTCCCGAACCTCCAGAGAGACGCCAACATTCTCTTCGAAAACGTTTCTTAACGGGGAGTCGACCTCCGGCTCACTATAGACAATTTCAGAAATACGTTCGTTGTGCAGCGACAGCATTTTCAGCTGCATCGTCAAATCGATTAACGAGGCGGCACGTTGAGTAAACTGGCCGCGATAGGCATTAAACGCCATAAACATACCAATGGTCATAGTATTATCCATCACCATCTGCGCGCCCAGCCATAAAATCACAACCTGATCGGCTGAATTAATGAACGTGTTTATGCCGCCGAACAGCATATCAAAACGCGTCTGTTTCAGACCGGCATTGCTGACATCAATATTGGTGTTCAGCCAATGTTGCGAGCGTCTGTTTTTGAGATTAAGCGATTTTATCGTCGCAATACCGTACAACGACTCCATAAAATGCGAGCCAGAACGCGCACGTTTGACGATTAACTCCTCGCTGACGGTACGATAAAACTTATAGGTCAGCGCTCGCATGATGGCGTAGCAAACGGTAAAACCTAATACTACCCAGACCAGCCAGCCGCCATACAAACTCAGCATGATAAGCAGGCCAATAGTCATGATCGAGTCGATCATTCCCGTCACGATGCTGTTGGTAAACGTTGCGCGAATGATATCCAGAGAAGCAAACCGCGACTGTATATCCCCTAACTGGCGCTTTTCAAAAAATGCCAGCGGCAGGCTCATCAGATGATCAAAAAAGCTGGTTTTCCACTGCACGTCGGTCAGCGTATTCAACTTGAGAGAGACCCACGCGCGGATCATGCTGACCCAGGTTTTAAAAATGGTAAAAAACATTAACCCGACGCAGATGACCAGCAGCAGGTTTTCGTCATGTGCGGTAATGACATGGTCAGTCACGATCTGCGTCCCCATCGGCAACAGCAAATTCACCGTTTCAATCACCACGGACAGCATGAATATTTTGATCAGTGCCGACTTGAGGCCAACCATGTTGTGCATTAAGTCCAGTAGCTTAAGTCGGGAGCGCTGCTTTTCCTGGCGAAAGTCGCTATCAGGCCATGCCTCCAGCGCAATACCGCTGAAGTTTTCTGATAATTCCTGAAGATGCACCACGCGTCTTCCCAGCGCCGGATCGTGAATAATGAAACGCTTCCCTTTTATCGCCACCAGAACGACAAAATGGTTTAACGACCAGTGCAGGATGCACGGCAGCCGGAGTTCCTTGATCTCGGCAATATCCAGCGACAGGGCCCGCGTCTTGAGTCCAGCCTTCTGCGCAATCGCCGCCAGAACGTTTAATGTCGCCCCTTGTGAAGTGGAACCGTAGCGGTTACGAAAATTAAACAGATCGATATCTTTCCCGTAGAAACCGCAAATCATTGATAAACAAGCATTACCGCATTCCGTTGACTCAGACTGGATAATAACCGGAACTTTGTTTTTCATGGAAAAATTGATTCTTTTAAAAATAGAATCAAGCACATCTTTATTCATCTCCGGGTCCCTTCAGACTCTGAACGACTTTATATACTGGCGAGAATAGCCACTGGTACAGCGGTCTTTCCTCAGTAAAAACGATACTTTTCGCCTTGAGGCCATTCGCCAGAACCAGCCTGCGATCTTTATAGATAAATTCTTTGTCTTTAATATTGATGATTGCTTTATATAACGTAGGCGCTGGCGCATTGCTCATCTGGTTATTACTATATTCAGCCAACTCCCGTCGGGTCGCCGGCATCGATGATATCGACAGCACTTTCCCCGAAAACTGACCAAATTTATCGGAAGGAAATGCATCGTAGCGAATATTAACGATATCGCCGATTTTGACATAGGGTAAACTGTTGTCGGGTAACCACAGCAATAAATAGTACTCAATACCGGTAAGTTGTTTTACCTGAGCCAGGCTGCTCCCGGCTTCCACCATTTGACCGCGGGTAACCGCAATCGATTCGACCCGGCCATCAATAGTCGACTTCACTACAATTTTACCGTTGGCGCTATTTTCAATGAGCTGCGTCTGCAGATCTCTCAGCTGAGAATATTGCGAGGTAATCTGGTTATCAAGTTCTGCCGTCTTTACGGTTAAATCACTCCGCGTCTGCGTGAGCTGTAATTCCAGCTGCATTTTTTGCGATGATAATGACTGAAACGCATTTTGCTGTTGCACAAAAAGAGAGTGCTGATTATTGTACTGATCTTTATTGATTAACCCTCTCTTAAGATAGTCGCTATAGTTTTGTAGCGATTTCTCTATGTGGGTGAGCCCCTTTTGCGCCGTAGTCAGCATCTTTTCAGTTTCATTCAGGGAGTGTTCATAACGCAGAATCTGACGGTGCGTTGTCTCAATGAAACCATCTTTGTTTACCTTAAGCTTCGCGATGATATCTTCAGCATTAACTATCTTTGCTTTCACCATTGCAACATTAGTATCACTGACGTTCCCACCATCGGTACTTTTAGATACATCAAGTTCAAATAATACCTCACCCTTCTTAACCACATCCCCGACCTGAATAGACTGCCTGGAGACTGAACCAGGCTGCGGTGAAGATATGTTAAGAGGATGCGGTAACGTGATAACCTCACCAACAACATCGATTCTTTTGGTATATTTAAACAGACAAAGCATCGCAATAATCATCACTAGAAAAGCAACGCAGCATGCGGAAATGATTAATGGTGAAACGCCTCTGAGCAGAATGACTCTTCCTTTCCAGTAGCTTCTCTGATGCTCTATCGCTTCCCGCCTGAACAATCTTTTACCCATGAGTACCCGGCCTGATATTAAAAGGCCCGACGCATCGGGCCAAACTAGAAGCTACTTTAAAATCAAGGTTTGAAAGTACCGTCAAGGAAACCGTCAAGTGTTTTCTGAGTATATTCCCATGTGTTTTCAAACCCTACAATTGCCCCGCCAATCCCGCAGGTAATACCACCAATAATACCACCAACGATCATACCAACGCCCTGACCAATAGTACCAAAGCCAAGGACTCCACCACCGTCACCGCCGTGTTTACCGCCAATAATAGCTCCGGCGGCAAAGCCCGCCACCGCGCCCAGCGTCGCACTAACCACCGCTTCGCCGATATTGCCAAAGATATCCCACGGACTGCTCCAGGAGTACGCCCCGGATACCACATTCATTTCTTCAAAAGAAAGTTCTTTCATCATTTAGTCCTTATATAAACTTGTATATTCCAGATGGTATAAATTTATCAATCACATATGCTGTGCTGATGGGTGGCTATTTTCAGGTCTTCCGCTAAAAAAACAACTTTAGTTTCATGAATGTTCTACAGTGCAAAATAAAATAAGAAATAAAAATATGATTCAGGCCCCATCCTGGCATCCGCGGGAATAAACATCAGACGTTAAGCAACCTGCGATAACCAGTATGCTTCGTATGCATATGCGTTGCGGCACTGACAGAACAAAGCACCGGCCCTGGTCAGTCGCAGAAAGAGAAGCGAGAGAAATGATTAAATTTTCTGAATCACAAAAAATTAGATTCACCCAGGTAATATTAAAAGCAATATAGCTGGTGACGTCAGATACAAGTCAGCGTAACAGATAACAGCAAAACCACAGAACCGATATGACAAATGTTTCCCGCCTTAGCCACAGCAAGTTTAAATCTGCACATATCCCTACCCTATCCTCATTTTACCTGCTGCACCACAAGATGTTTCAAGGTATCGCAGAGACCAGTAAAGACGATAATACAACTGTCATTAATAATAAACCTAAAGTTATTAACAACATCGCCATTATTATAAACGTTCCACTAATGTGCTGTCGTAATAAAAGCAAACTATATGCCATCATCAAGATTAAACCCGATCATTTAAGCACTTAACGGCTATTAACTTTGTTTAACTTTATAATTTTTCTCTGCGCATCATTTTTTACGCCTGAGCTCCCGGTTATGGCGGCCGGCGCATCCTGTTCCACTTAAATCAGCAAACCACATCCAGAGGTTAATCGACAGTTATTCACCCCCTTCAGCTTTATTAAAGAAAAATCAGATGAGTATTTGTGCGAGCCGCGATTAATATAGCACCGCTTACCCACACAAACCGTTAAATGGTTAAAGAGTAAGTATATACGGATACATACGGGATCAGTTTCTGAAGTCTAATTTCGGCACCTTTTCCGGTATTAATAATTTAACTTTAAATGAATGGATTAAACGGATGAAAAAAACAATTCTGGCTATGGTTATTACTGCCTCTGCGGCTTTCAGTGCTCAGGCTTTGGCAACAAACCAGGCTGAAGTGACTATCCTGGGCGAAGTGGCAGACTCCCAAACCTCTTGCGTCGTCACGCCAACCGGTACGCTTAACAACGGTATTGTTAAGCTGATGACGGTGACCACTGCTGAAGCTACTGGTCAATCAGCGAATACCTTATTTAAACACCAGCAGTTTGGTTTCCAGGTGACTGATTGCGCTATTGGCGGCCCGGATGAAAACAACGTAACCGGCCTGAGCGTTAAAGTTACCGGTACGACCTCTTCATCACCTGAAATTCTGGATAACGTGGCAGCTAACGGTGCCGGAAACATCGGTATCGGTATTCAGAAAAAGAGCAACAGCGCGCGTATCCAGTTTGATGGCACTCCGCTTGCCGAATCCTATACCCCACACCAGGCAACTAACCTGGAGTACCTGGCAGGTTATGTGAAAGTCAATGCCGCTAACCCGGTAACTGAAGGTCCGGTGAAAGGCATTGCGACCTTTACCATTGATTACACCATCTAATTAATTTTTAAAGGGTCTGTCATTCCGGCAGACCTTTTTAATTAAATGCTGAAGGAATCTAATGTACCAGATGATGATCAAGGCAACCCTTGCCTTCGCCATGATGCTGAGTGGTTTTGCGCATGCAGGAATTGTTATCGAATCAACCCGCTATCTTTATAAAGAAGGCGCTCGTGAGATATCTGCGCAAATTGATAATAAAGACGAAATGCCTTATCTGATCAAATCATGGGTTGAAGCGCCAGAAGGGAAAACGCCAGCCTTCATAGTGACACCTCCGCTTTTTCGCCTGGAGATGAAGCAGAAGAATACTGTCCGTATATTCTCTGTAGCTAGCATCAATGCTCCCACTGACCGCGAATCATCCTATTTTTTTAACATCATGGCGATACCACCGTCTGATGATACCTATGCGAACAGCAATACTATACAGCTCGCCGTCAGGCATCGCATGCGATTAATCTATCGGCCCAAAGCGTTAGCTGAGTTATCCAATAATACCGAAGCAAAAAAAATAGAGTGGCGCAGAGCGGGTAAACAGCTCACCATTAAAAACCCGACGCCTTTCTTTTACTATTTTAGAAACGTACAAATTGGCGCCAATGAATATCAGGCAAAAATTAAATTCATTGAACCCTTTTCATCAAAAGTTATAACGCTAAAAGATAACGGTAATGCTACCAAAGTCACGTGGAAAATAGTGAATGATTATGGAGGAGCAGGTTCCCTCTATTCATCGCAACTGCCATAAACAGTTCGCATTTATAAATGGATGTTTTTATGCCTATAGAACACAACAATACCTTCAGGCTATCTACGATCTGCATAGCTATTATTACTATAATGACGGCGAGTATTCACACTAAAGTGAACGCCCGTGAATTCTTTGACCCGGCATTCATTTCATCAGTCAATGGAGGTGACACATCCAACATTCCCGATCTGTCAGTTTATCAATCGGTCAATGCCCAGGCTCCGGGAGACTATCGAGTTGATGTTGTTTTTAATGGCCGTTACCTGGAAACCAAAAATGTTAAATTTATCACGGACACCCGAAGCAATAAACTCGATAAAAAGCTCAATCTTATTCCCTGCTTTACGTTAGATGTACTCTCGCAATATGGTGTCAGAGTCAAGTCATTCCCTGAGCTCAAGGAGAGTGAACAAGGGTGTAGCAATTTCGATATCATCCCGGACAGCAAAACCATTTTCGATTTTGCCGCTCAGCGCTTAGATATTTCCGTGCCTCAGGCCGCGATAAGTACCGTGGCCAATGACTACATCCCGCCGGAAAAATTTGATGACGGCATCAACGCCATGTTTGTAAACTATCAATTCAATGGTTCTCAGGATTATAAAAGCGATAATGAATACTATAGCCTGAACCTGGAATCAGGGATAAATATCGGCCCGTGGCGGGTCAGAAACCTGAGCATGTGGAATAAAAGCAAGGGTGAATCAGACCATTTTGATTCCGCTTATCTTTATCTCCAACGCAGCTTACGCTCTATCAGCAGCAATCTGATCATCGGTGAAAGCTCTTCCCTGTCCGGCATATTTGACAGCGTCCCCTTTTCCGGGGTGCAGCTGGCGACGGATACCAGCATGCTGCCAGAAAGTATGCGCGGCTATGCTCCGGTAATCCGTGGTATTGCTAAAACCAACGCCCGCGTTGTCATCAAGCAGAACGGCTATCAGGTTTACCAGACCTACGTCGCCCCAGGCGCCTTTGAAATTACCGACATGTATCCGAGCGGCGGCAGCGGCGATCTGTACGTGACGGTTGAAGAGTCCGACGGCTCAAGACAGAACTTCATCGTGCCGTTCGCGGTCCTGCCGGTGATGCTGCGCGAGAAGCAATTCGAATATGAAATCACCTCCGGGAAGTACCGCCCGTATGTGGGCACCATTGACGACACGCCCTTTACGCAGGCCACTGCCAAGTATGGATTGACATCCAGCGCCACGATTTTTGGCGGCGTACAGGCATCGGCCAAATATCAGGCTCTTTCAAGCGGGATTGGCTATAACCTTGCCAGTCTTGGCGCCCTCTCGGCAGATGTGACCCAGGCATGGTCTAAAAAACGCTATGACGATAAAACGTCCGGCCAGTCGTGGCGTTTACGCTACGGTAAAAATATTATTGAAACCGGGACCAACTTTACCATTGCCGGCTATCGCTACTCGACAAAAGGGTTTAACACGCTCTCTGAGGTGCTTAACACCTATGCCCATGACGGGTATTACTACTCCGGCCGTTCTTTACGTAATCGCACTAACTTCACGCTGAACCAAAGTCTGGGAAGAGCGCATGGCAGCGTATCCATCAGCGCGCTTGTAGAAGATTACTGGGATAACAAGCGTACGAATAAATCATTGAGCCTGGGTTACAACGGCGGCTGGCGGGGAATTAACTACTATCTCGGCTACAGCTATAGCCGCTATACCTGGGGGATTTACAGTTCCAGCCGCGAATCGCGAAACGATCAGCGCGTTGCCCTCACCATCTCTATACCGCTGAGCAACTGGTTGCCCAATACCTATGCCAGCTATCAAATCACCGAAAGTAGCCCAGGCTCCACGGATCAGTACGTCTCTGTAGGCGGTATAGCGTTGGAAGACAACAACCTCGACTGGAACATCCAGCAGGGCTATAGCAATCGTGAATACTATAGCGGCGACATTCGGGGAGCATACAACGGCTCTCGCGGCAGCGTAAGCGCTGGCTACAGCTACGACAACAACAGCCGACGGTTCGACTACGGCGCCAATGGCAGTCTGATTGCACACGCGGACGGCATAACGCTTGGGCAGAATATCAGCAACGCAGCGGTCCTGATCAAGGCCCCTGGTTTAGACAACGTCAGGCTCAGCTCGGACTCCACTATCGTCACGGACGGTCGCGGCTATGCCATCGTTCCCTATATTACCCCCTACCGCAGTACCGATATCACTCTGGATAGCACGTCCTTTGGCGAAGAGATGGAGCTGATGCAGACCACCCAGCGGGTTGTCCCTACGCGAGGCGCCATTGTTCGCACAAACTATGCCGGGAATATTGGGCTGCGGGCATTTATTCATCTTAAAACGCCTTCAGGCCGCGAAGTGCCTTTTGGCGCCATGGTCACGCTTTCCGGTGCCGCCAAATCTCAAGCCAGTATCGTGAGCGACGCCGGTATGGTCTATATGACCGGCCTTCAGCCAACTGGCGTACTGACGGTAAGCTGGGGGAAAAAAGCAGGCCAGCAATGTACCGCCATATATACCTTGTCCGCCGGCCAGAAGAAAAATTCCGGAGTCAGTCAGGCTGAAGCCTTGTGTCGATAATCATCATAACGAGATGAGTGAAATGAAAAAAATGATTGTACTGCTGGCCGCCGTCTTTTTCAGTAGCGGGGTTTCAGCTGCACGGCTATGCACTTATACGGATGCTGCCGGCAACGATGGTGGTGTGGAAGAGCGCCAGGGTATGACGTTATATCCTAAGATATCGGCCGATCCTGCGCTTCCGGTTGGAGCATTTCTTTATTCTAAGACAATAGGCGGCATGGATTTGCACCACAGGCTGTTCCGGTGCAATCCCGGCGCAGAATATGTCGTCGAAGTGAGCACTTCGCAGGTTCCAGGAATGACTCTCCGCGGTATGCCCGTTTATGAAACGGGCGTATCCGGTATTGGTATTCAATTTAGCGATATATTCGCCAGCCGCGTCGGCAAACAGGTTCCCGGCGAGGCCGGGTCCTGGCCGACGCCTTTTGACAGATCGGCACAGTTTCCCGCCACACCGTTCTTCTCTGCGTGGCTGGTTAAAACGGGCCCCATCGATACCAGCGGGGCGACCAACATCAATGTCGAAATTACGTTTCGCGTGAGAGACCCGGCCTATCCAACGTATGAAAGGGGGGGCGCGATCTACTGGGTAAATCCCAAAACAACAAGAGTTTCCTTTCGTAATGAGAGCTGTAATATTTCGGTGAAGGGTCCCAGCACGGTCAATCTGCAAAGAATTAATAAAAGCGAGTTGTTAGCGCTTTCCTCCGGCGCGGCAACCGGTAAAGGCAAAACCATTGACATGAATATTACCTGCCCCAGTGAATTGCAAGGCCAGAAGCTCACCTACTGGTTTAACCCAAAAAGCTCGGTGACCGGCGATATTGGGGTAATGGAAAATGCTATCCTCCCAGCGCCGGGAGGTAGCGGCGCCAAAAATGTCGGGATCATCCTGAAAAAAGAGGGTAATCCAGTGAAATTTTATGATACCGATGCGTACAATATTACGTCCCTTAGCCTCGATCAGGATATCAGCTTAACCGCTGATTATTTCAAGATGAATAATGATATTTCAGATGGTCTGGTCAAAGCGGTGATAGAGGTTGTGATCCAGGAAGATTGATCCCCGGGCCCGGAATATATAATGCCCTCCGCAAGGGGGCATTATTCATCGGGCTGGTACAACTATTATAAATATCATTAGACAATTTATCCCACATGCACTCTTGCATCCTGAGTTCCACAAACTGCCCGCGATACACAGCAGACTCATGCAGCACAAAAACCTTTTGCCGCAAATCGTTATCACTTAAATAATCTGAGTGGCAGAAAACGGCAACGCCGGGAGCCCGTACCAGCTGTACCCCAGTAAATGACCGGGGTGAGCAACAAACCTGTCCAGAACAGATTCACATGCTTCGACGCGGCGACACGTAAGGGCGAGGTTCCCGGATGAGCCGGGTAATAAAACCAACGCCCATGCGCATAAAGTATGGCGGCGCCACGGCGGGCGTTCGTGGTGATCCAGTGTGGAGACAGGCAGCGCGCAGAAACCAGCGCGTACGCGTAGTACCTGAGAATTTCGGCACTGCTCAGGTCCAAAGTGGCAAGTAAAATAGCCATGATAGGACAGGCGCTTAGTCAGACCTGAAGTTCAGCACAGCATATCGCCCCCCAGCCTGGCTGCCATTAACGCAGAGATGAGCTCTTTCTACGCTTTCGTTTGACACGTCCAACCTCCTCAACAGGCTGCAGCCCTTCAGCCGGCATCACGATGAGGTAATATCTCTAGGGTCAAATAAAGCAAAAATAATAACAAAGATTCATTATGTAGCTTTCCTGTTTACGTGATTATGTATCCCTTTTCGCCAGGAGATCAATACAATGAAAAATGGCAGCAATGAACGATATAAATGGTTAGCAGATGCGCATAGGTATTATGTTATTAACGACTGCGTGACGTTTCAACCTGCGACCAATATGTTATGCAATATCCATAATCCGGCGTTGAAGGTAACGCTGAGTGTCCCCGCAGGTCGCTGTTTGCAGTTACTCATTAATAATATCGGTAATATCGTGACACAGCAGGATTTTATGGATATTGCCTGGAAACAGAGTGGTATGAAGGTGACCAGCAACACCTACTATCAAAATATCTCAATTCTCCGCAGAAGCCTTATCCACGCCGGGCTGGAGGATAATACCATTATCACCCTTCCCCGTATTGGGCTTACTCTGGCTACAGGTACCCAGATTCGGAAATTAGTCACGGAAACCACTCCTGAAGTCGAAACCGGGGCTGGCCAATCCGACGAAAACACGGAGGTGGAAGAATATAGCCATCGGCCTCCCGCCACCACCCTGCCGACTACCTGTGAATATGCGGAACAAGTTTCCCCATCTCCTGCAGCAGAGCACCGTTTCCTTCCCCCCTCGCTTACCAGAACAAATATATACCGGATGGGCTTTAGCGTAAAAAATGGCGTTCTGCTGGCGATAAGCCTGGCATTCATCACGCTGCTTTTCTCATATCTGACAGCGATAAAAGACAACTATTTCTCTGACTATGTAAAGATTGCTACAGCTCAGCGCTGCCACGTGCTATCAGCAAAAGCGGTATCCGAGAGTGTGAAAATGGAGGTACTCAATAAATATGACCAACATATCACCGGTGATTGTGTGAACTACCCCTGGGTATACGTAACAACGCTGGCTGACTTTCCCCGAACGTCGATCATCCGCTGTAATAAACCATTCACGCAATCTACTTTATGTATTTCAGAATACTTCATTGAATAACAGCTTAAGCACTACGCGATCATTTTCCACTTTTCCGGTTTACAGGCGCAGGAAAAAGCAATATCGGCCGTGGATTGTTACTTAAACGGTGCCGGCCAGTCAGCTATCCGCTCTGCGGCAGACTCCCTCTCCCTCACATAACTCCGCTTACCCTTTCATGGCTTACGAAAGCAGCTCATACACCCCGAGCACATCGGCAGATCGCCCGACGACAACGCTGTGACGCCAGATCAACAGTGGCTTTCCTTACTTACGTTAAGACGACAGACATGAACTCCAGGAGAGGTAGCGCCCTCTGCCGTACAGTCAGAAATTATCTTGATGAACAGACTATCCCTCCCACATGGCTGGCGAGCAATCATGGTGATTCACCGTAACGGTATAAATAAGAATTTTCGCCAGGCGCCATAATATGCAGAGCTTAATCTATCATTTATAATTTTTTTTGAATGTGAAAAGTTCTTAATTTTTATCTGCATCCGCCGAGATAAAGCCCTCCTGTTCCTGAAAGAGTTTTATATAATCCATGCATAGATATTACATTATTAACAACATTGTTGAATTTCATCCCACGACTCGCCAGTTAAGGAACCTTATCAATCCCACGCAAATGGTGGTCTTAAACTCTCCTGCAAGTCGTTGTTTATTACTATTAATTGAGAGTTCAAATACGATAGTTACACAGCAGGAATTTATGTATAACGTCTGGGAGAAACTCGGGCTCGTCGTTTCTGCAAATACCTACTATCAGAATATTTGTCTACTCCGAAAGGGTCTGAAAGAGGTTGGATTTCCCGCCGATCCTATTACCACGATACCGCGTATCGGTTTAACGTTGGCCCGTGAAACGCAGGTTCAGGTTATTGAATCCGCCGATGTCCTGCCGATCGCTAATGTTGAGGAGGCAAAAACCGAGGAGGGTGCCCGGCCTGTCCACCACGATACGCCTGACTCAGCGGACTCAGATCATATCGGCAGTTTACGGGCATCGGAGCCGGTATCAGGAATAGTCGCAGCGGTTCCCGACATACCTGCCGAACAAAGTCTGAATAAAGCAGGTATCAGGAAATTCAGTAAGCTTTTTTTTTTTAATCACCGCGCTTATTTTTTCTATCCTGCTGGCCGATATCAAAGTCATACTCGCTCAGTTCCAGGGAAGTCGATACTTCGAAAATTACATGCTTGCCGTAAACACCAACGGCTGCCACTTTTTTCTCAATAAAGAGATTCATAACACCGATGAGAAAGCGGCGGCGCTCACCTATGGCAATCAATTCAAACCTGACTGTAAAAAATTCCCATGGGTATACATCAGCCGTTATGCCATGCTACCCAGGGCTTCCGTTATTCGGTGTAACAAACCTATGACCCGTCCCAACTACTGTATTTCAGATTATTTTATTGAGGATCATTAAAATGATACATTACCGAACTTCGGTGTATGTGCTTTGCGTATGCCTGTTTTTTACCTTAATCCTGGCAGGCTATTCATTATGGAAACGCTCTCAGCCTCCTGAATTTACATGCAAAGCTAACTTTGTACAGCATAATACTGATGAACAACTCAATATTTCACTCACTTACAGGATAAACAAAGATAGCGGCCTGCTCAGCATGAATGGCTACTCCGTTAACGACAAAACGAAAAGATTTAACCGCAAGATATTCTTCAACATTCAAAGGAAGAATAACACCTACCATTTGACCTCAGTGACCAATGTGATATTTCCTGATGAAAGCATCAGCAGCAGTTGGTTGGAAAAATATGAGCCATTATTTTTCATCTATCCCCAAAAAGACATTTACGTAAAAATGATTGAACAGCAGCATAGCTATTTATTTATCTTCTCTACGTTACCGGCCTATGTATGTCATAAACAAGACGATATCTGAGGCGTATTATTAATCAGACTCATCGTTCTCGCCGCTCTCGTCTAAGGAAAACCGCAAAAGCGAAGCATATGCGCAGCAGTAAACGACTCAGATACACCAGTGATACGCAACAGCATACGCTATCCTGATGGCGAGATAATCCATAACACCAACGTATCATATTGTCCGCAAGGCGGCCTGTCGGTAACGGCAGTTAAGCCAATAGCAGATAGCGTGAATCATTGCCGACAACAGGCGGCATTTTTCTTCGTATTTAAATGTCTCGATATTTTTTACAATAGAATGTTGGCATGCTGTGCAAATAAATCACCGGGTTATGATATTCATCATATTCAATTTTAAACGTAATCTCTTTCCCTGGTTCATAAAAGAAAGCCGGAAAATGGTCATCCGCATTGCTGTCGCTACTGCTATCGGTGCTAAGATGCTCAACATATTGATTTTTAAGAACATAGATATCATCATGATTAACATAGGTAAAATTAATCACTCTACTGATCTGCGATCGTCTGCCGTTCTCCTCGGCGATGCCATAAATCGTGAGTTCACCTTTATGGTTTCCTAGCGTAAAGCCAATGTTTGAATCCAGACGAAAATCATCATGAATCAGAGTGTGGCGGCTCTGACATACTATTATTTTATTTGGAATAAATGGTTCAAAATAATAAAAAATGATAAACAGCACCACGACCAATAACGCAGAAAGACAATATATTTTAACGCGCATTAGTGTACCTTCATGGTTTTCATTATTGTCAGGGAGCGACAGTTTTGATTCTTTTTAGTGTAAACAGAACAATACATAAAATTTAAGCGGGTATTCATAGGGGAAGCGGTAAAATAGACAATAGTTTTGTCAGAACACGGCAGGCCTAGCGTATTGAGGATTTTCTTAATTTCAGTGACAGCGTATTTTTGGTCTGCCACAAAGACAGTGCAGCCCTCAAAAGAGAGTTTGCTATAGTCCGAAAAGGCTTCACCTCCCGGTTTATGAAGAAATGTCATGATGCTGAATAAAACAATAGCGGATATAGTGACAATGCCTGCATTTCTTAGCCACTTAATATGCCGCTTGCTACCTTCATGAATCCCCCCTTCTGCTGCTGAACTTTCAAAAAAATCGGCCTCTTGCGGCGCGTTTCCTGAATCATCTGACTCGACATCGTCAGCCTCAACACGCTCAGACCTGTCAATGACAATACCCACAATATCACTATGGACACATCCTTCCATGTCCTGATTTATATTGTTGTCAGTTTGTTGCTCATTATTCTTCTCAGGATACAGATATGTTACTTTGAGCCTGTTATTAAACCGCAAACCATGTCTGGGCACCGTATCAATAACATCCAGACATCCTATGGCGGCCAGCGACTTTCTGAGATGTAAAATACATTGATAGTAGGTGTTTGGACTCACCCCGGCATTACGTTTCTCCCCCCAGCCACAAAGAATCAATTGATCCTGAGAAACAATCTTTCCCTGGTTGTTGAGTAAAATTTCAAGGCAGCAGCTCGCAGGTACATGAAGCTTAACTTCTTTTGAATTCAGCCTGTCCACAATCATTCTTTGGGATGGCGTGAATACAACATCCTCGCCAATAATATAGCTTTGGATGTTATCTGAGCGATCCATATTGCGACACCCTTTGTTGCATGCATTTTTAAAATCAAATAGTTAGTCGTTAGACTAAAGAAAGTTCAAAATAGTTAAGAAGATATAAACCTATCAACTTAAATTTAACGCTATCCAATGGCAAAAAATCCATATTAAAACATTAAAAATGCGATAGGTATCGATTTATTTCATCAACGCTCACCAACTGATGACTAATTTGTTTCCAAATTGATATTGATGTAACTGATTATAAATTACAACAAGTCGTTACAGGATAAGAAATTTGTTACCCGTAAAGCCACGACATTAATTACCAATTCCCGTTAAATGTTTCGAACTTTTCATCCAAAAATTTAACGTATTGGTAACCAATGCTATATTCAACTGATATTTGGCGTTCAATAAAATAGAGCGGGTCCCTGTTTAGATCTTTTATGCATGGACAGGCTTATTCGATAACACCACTCTTTTTTTTGCTGAACGTCATGGATAACGCGCACAGCGCTCGGTGGCAACAATAATCGCTATCTGGATTTAAGAGGGGGAGTGCAGATTTGTCAGCAGGCGACATAAATGGACGGGAACGGGTGCTGGCCTCGGTAATTCGCGGCCATTATCAGGTCGGCAGACTGTATATCATGCTGGATGCCTCCTTCCATCGCCGGGGGCTGCACGCCAGGCACAACTGAGTGGCGGCAAGGGGCTGGGAATAAGGTGGCACACAGGCAGCAAATCACGCTGTACCATAGGTATTTTTCATCGCCATATCCCCAATAACCCCCAGGCAACGGCAGGGATTGCCGGTTGCTGAGAAACCACGGAGGAAGCAGATGATTCATCTGGCCGGTGCTACGCTTTAGCCGGCGCGGTGAACCTGCGCCGGCGACGAGAAATGCGACCAGACAACTATTCGGTGGGCAATACGCCTCCTTTAGCCCAGTGCGTTTTGGGTATTTCGACAATGACCACATCCACGCTCTCCGCTTTGCATTTCAGCGTTTCAACCGCGACCCGGGTCACTTCACGGGCAAAATCGCGCTTCTGTTCAGGCGAGCGGCCAGGCTGTAATTCTAAACGTAAAACAGGCATATTTTTTCTCTCCGGTTGAGACCCCGTCTGAGGGTCGATGAATTAATCTTTACCGAAAGGTGAGGACCAATAAATGTGTGTTAGGTTGAGTGAATCAGAACCTACAGGTTGTTAATCATGGATAAACTTGCCGGAATGGAGATGTTTGTCAGAGTTGTCGAGTGCGGCAGCTTTGCCTCAGCGGCCGATGTCAGCGACGTATCGGCCACGATGGTTGCCAAACAGATCCGGGCGATTGAACAACGGCTTGGCGCACGTTTGCTGCACCGAACCACGCGTCGCCAACAGTTAACCGAAGTCGGGCAGCTCTACTATGAGCGTTGTCGCCGCGTACTGGCAGAATTCTCTCTCGCCGAGCATAGCGCCATGGAACTGCAATCGACTGCCAAAGGGCTGGTTCATATGGTCGCGCCGGTCAGCTTCGGCTGTCAGATACTGGTCCCGGCGTTGAGCCTCTACATGGCGCAAAACCCGGAGGTCAACGTCATGCTGACGCTGGATAACCAGACGCCAAACTTGAGTAGCGGGAATGCTGAGTTAGCTATTCATATTGGTGAGATTCAGCAGAAGGATATCGTTGCCCGGCCGCTGCACGCCTATCGTCGGATCCTTGCCGCCTCTCCCGACTACCTCCGTCAGCACGGGACACCGACGCATCCGGATCAGCTGAGTCACATGAGCTGTCTGGGGATGTCCTACTGGATACATCAGGATCGCTGGGAGCTGATGGGGCCCGATGGCGAGATCGTTAAAGCGGTAGTGAAAGGCCGGTTTATGTCTAACCAGGGCCATGCGCTGAGGATTGCCGCACTGAACGGCTGCGGTATCGTGCTGCAACCGGAATCACTGCTAAAGGAAGATATCGCCGAGGGACGCCTGGTGCCGGTGCTTCCCGAGTGGTCCTATAAGCCAACGCCGATGTATCTTATTTATCAACAGGATACCCGTCCATCAGCCAAGCTGCGCAGCGTGATTGATTTTCTGATACAGCGCTTTGGCGCGCAGAATAATGGATGAAACGACTGCAGACCGATGTCTGCACCGCCCCGTCGGGTCAACACGCCCGTTTTAACGGCGGCAGAAAACACGCGGCCGGAGGCCCTGGCCTCCGGCAGACAGATTTATGACGACGTCTTCTCCAGCGCCTCCCACAGCCCCAGCAGGTAGGTTACCCCCAGCGCGCGATCGTAAAGGCCGTATCCGGGACGCCCGGTTTCACCCCAGATAAACCGGCCGTGATCCGGGCGGATGTAGCCGTCAAAACCGTTATCATGGAGGGCCTGCATAACGCGATACATATCCAGCGAGCCATACTGCGACGGATGAGCGGATTCGTAGAAATCTTTATCCTTAATCAGCTTAATATTGCGCACATGGGCAAAATGGAGGCGCTTACGACGCGTGAATTCGGCAAGAATTTCATAGACGTTATTATCCGGATCTTCCGCAATTGACCCGGTGCACAGCGTGATGCCATTCGCCGGTGAATCCACGGCATCACAAATCTTCGCCAGGTCATCGCGATTCTTCACCACCCGCGGGAGGCCAAAAATAGAGTACGGCGGATCGTCCGGGTGAATCGCCATTTTCACCCCCACTTCCTCGCACACCGGGATAATTTCTCTGAGGAAATAAAACAGATTTTCCCGCAGCTTAGTATCATCGACACCGCTATAACGGGCGAACAGCTCCTGCACTTTCGCCAGCCGCTCGGGCTCCCATCCCGGTAACGCAAAACCGTTGGCGTTATCGAGAACCTCTTTGACGACCTCTTCCAGACTCTTATCGATACCGCTTTTTTCGAAGGCCATCGTCAGTGAACCATCCGGCAGGACGTAGTTCATGTCGGTCTTCATCCAGTCGAAGACCGGCATGAAGTTATAACAGATGACCTTGACGCCAAAACCCGCCAGATTACGGATCGTCTGTTTATAGTTTTCAATGTAGCGATCGCGTGCCGGGGTGCCTATTTTGATGTCATCGTGAATGTTAACACTTTCAATCACTTCCATTGTCAGGCCCGCGGCATGGGCCTGATCAACCAGGGCTTTAATCTTTTCGACTGGCCAGACTTCTCCGGGAGCAACGTCATACAGTGCCCCGACAACACCTTCCACACCCGGCACCTGTCGGATGTATTCCAGTGGGATTTTGTCTTCCTGTGGCCCAAACCAGCGCATTGTCATCTGCATTTTTTATCCGCCTTAATCGTTGCTGCTATGCATTTTACGAGATGTACCATACTAGTATTGAGTAGCATATGCAGTAATTATCGTTTGATCAACCACCTCGTTAAAAAAGAGTGACGACGCGATAAAAAGACTCATGGGCTGAACGGATCTTCATTATCTCTGTTGCGGTTAATTGTTTTTATATTGTAAAAAAATAACAAATTCAGTTTAAATTAATCATCCTCTATAACACGATTTTATTTTTAGCCATTTAATTCATCCCGGTTTTTATTTCAGGTTATGAATATCGACGACGGAATACATGCGTTAAGTCACAATTTTATCATTACATCTTGTATGGTAGTAGACAATCAATGAAAAGGAAGCTTACCCTCAACGCCATTATGTTCCCGTCATACACCGGCCCCGGCTTAACGCTGGGGATGCGTAGTAAAAGCGACATCGTGTACGGAGTTTTTATGTCACTGATAAACAATAGCTTTATGATAACCAACGCGCCAGGTCAGCGGCTGTATTCTGAGATAGCAAAAGCGTTACCGATTATTGATTACCACTGTCATCTTGATGCCAGAGCCATTTGGGAAAATAAACCGTTCACGGATATTACTCAGCTCTGGCTGGAGGGCGATCATTACAAATGGCGGGCAATGCGGGCGAATGGAATATCTGAACAAAAAATTACCGGCAATGCTTCCGCCGAAGAAAAATTTGCAGCCTGGGCGCAAACTGTCGAAGCCAGTTTTGGCAATCCCCTTTATCACTGGACCCACCTTGAGCTGAAACATTATTTTGCGATCGACGAAACGCTTAATAGTAAAAACTGGCGCGATATTATGGCACGGTGTAATGCGCAATTACGCCACGACGACTTTTTACCCCAGGCGCTCATCCGCCGTTCAAACGTTGAAGCGCTGTGCACGACCGACGGGCCGCTCGACGACCTGGAATACCATCGGCTGCTGGCAGCAAAAAGCGATTTTTCCCCTCGCGTTTTGCCAACATTTCGTCCTGATGAGCTGTTCGACGCCTGCCCCGATCGCTTCCTGACGTTCGTCTCCCGACTGGCGCAGAAAACCCAGCGGGCGATAACCTCGCTGGATCGGTTCCTGGCCGCTCTCGAAGCGCGTGTTGATTTTTTCCACAGCACGGGCTGTCGCGTATCGGACCACGGTCCGCTGGCGATCCGGTTTTGCCCGCTTGATGAGGCCGGGCAGGCCGCGCTGTTTCAGCGTCGGCTGGCAGGAGAGACGCTGGATGAGCATGCCCTTCAGGCCTGGGAAAGTATGATTTTTGTCGCGCTGGCCAAAATGTACAAACAGCGCGACTGGGCCATGCAGATTCACTTTGGCGCCATTCGTAACAACAACGCGACCATGTTCAACAAGGTCGGCATCAACTGCGGCTTTGACTCGATTGGCGATCAAACTCACCTTGCGCAGAGTCTGAACGCGTTGCTTAACGCCATGGTGGAGAATGACGGTCTACCGAAAACCATTCTTTATAACCTCAATGCCAGCTATAACGACGTGGTCGCCTCGACTCTCGCCAACTTCCAGAGCGGCGAGGATGGCATGAAATCACCGCTGCAGTTCGGCTCCGGATGGTGGTTTAACGATACCCGACGCGGCATGGTTAACCAGCTCAATACACTGGCCGATCAGGGGCTGCTGGCCAACTTTATCGGCATGCTGACTGATTCGCGCAGCTTTGTCTCCTACACCCGACATGATTATTTCCGCCGGATCCTCTGCGACCTGGTTGGTGGTTGGGTAGAGAAAGGTGAAGTGCCGGAAGATCGCGCCATCCTCGACGCCATGATCCGCGGTATTTGCGTGGACAACGCCCGTCGTTATTTTCGTTTTTGACCCGTCAGATACAGGGATAAACTATGACTCGTAAGAACAGAAAAGTGACCATCCCCGTCAGTATCGGCTACGGTCTGACGGATATTATGGGCGGCGGCGCATTTACCGTCATTGGCGCATGGCTGCTTTTCTTCTATACCACGTTTGTCGGCCTGTCGCCGATTGAAGCGGCGTCGATTGTCGCGATCGCGCGTATCGTGGATGCTATTGTCAGCCTGTTTATGGGCAGCTTCACGGACCATTTCTATAAAAACTATTTGGGTAAGAAATTTGGCCGGCGGCGCTTTTTCCTGTTGATCGGCGCACCGCTCATGCTGGTTTACACCCTGCTGTGGCTAAACGGCATGAACTACTGGTTCTATCTCGCGGTGTATCTGGCTTTTGAGATCATTGCCGCCATGGTATTGATCCCGTGGGAAACGCTGCCCTCCGAGATGACCAAAGATTTTAATGGCCGCACCAAGCTTTCCACATGCCGGATGTTCCTCTCGGCATCCGGGACCTTTCTCGCCACCTTTATCCCCGGTCTGCTGATTGGCGCACTGGGTGAAAATAATGCCGACGCCTATCTGGTTAACGGCGTGGTGTTTGCCGTGATGTTCATGGTCTGCGTCTTTATCTCGTGGAAAGTGACCTGGGAACGCGAGCTGACGCCGGAAATGCTGGCGGAAATGGAAAAAGAGCGCAAGTCCACCACGGCGGCCGAGAAGTTTGTCGCCTTTGGCAACCTGTTTAAGGAGTATGCCTCTACTCTGAAGGTGCGGGCGTTCCGTAAGCACCTGGCGATTTATCTCTTTTCCTTTACGGCGAAGGACGTCTACAACACCGTGTTCGTCTTTTTCTGCGTCTACTGCCTGAACGTCTCGTCCTCTCTGGCGGGCACGCTGCTGTCGATGAGTATCGTCGGGCTGCCGGTTACGCTGGCGGCGGGCGTAGCGATCATTAAGTATGGTCCCTCTCGCCTCTATGTCTTCGCCTATAGCCTGATGCTGCTGTGCCTCGGCGGGTTCTTCCTGGTGTATCAGTTCCCGACCGACAACAAGGTGATGCTGCTGGTAATCATCGCCGGTATCTATCAGGTTGGCCGCTGCGTGCTGGAATTTACGCCGTGGAACGTCTTCCCGTTTATTCCCGATATTGACGAAATGATTACCCGCCAGCGCCGTGAAGGCCTGTTTGCCGCGGTGATGACGTTCTCGCGTAAAACGACGGTCGCCATCGCTACCTTTGCCGTGGGCCTGCTGTTGCAAAGCGGCGGTTTCGTGAAAGGGAGCCTGACTCAGCCTCAGGAAGCGATTAATACCATCGCGACGCTGCTGTTTGCCGGCACCGCCGTGCTGCTGCTGATTGCTCTGTGGCAGGCGCTGACCTTCCATCTGAACAAACGTACGCACAAGATTTTTGTCGATGAGATTGAGCGCCTGAAGGCGAACGGTCTTCAGCAGGACGTCACGCCTGAAGCGCGCCATGTGGTTGAAGACCTGACGGGTTATCGCTATGACACGCTCTGGCGCGATACCCCGCCCGAGCGAGCAAAGGCGGGCGAACCCACCTCGGTACTGAACTGACAGATACCGCCGGCAGCGGCATCATGCCCGCTGCCGCGTGGTTGCCCTGCCCGGCTGACCCGATTAAGGTCAGCCGAACCATCGCCGTCTCTTATCCGCCAGACATGCTCCTGATTTGATCATTCGACGACGACAGACGCGTAAGCCGCGCAAGTGAAGCCGGAGCAGTGCAAAGAGGTGGATTTAAGGCACATTCTCGCGATGGGGCAAGCGGATTACTTCACCATCTTCTGCGTTTTCTCGACATCCTTCAGTCCGCCTTCGTTGACGGCATTCTTATAGCCCATACTTTGCAGCATTTTTTCAGCTTTGCCGGACTGGTTCCCCGTATTGCAGTACAGGTGCAGCGTGTCATTCTTATCTTTTGCCACTTCGCCGATGCGCGCATCCAGCTGTTTCAGGGGAATATTCACCGCTCCTTCTACATGCGTTTCCTGAAACTGGTCTGGAGTGCGGACATCAATCCAGTGCTCAGCCGCCCACAGTGAGGTGGACGCCATCAGCATGGCGCCGGTCAAGATCGTTTTTTTCATTACCCGGGTCAGATTAAACATGACGATAGTTCTCCTTATTTGTTTTTCCTGGTCACCAGGAATGATACTAGCGAAGGCATCCCGGGCAATCTTTGACCTGATCAGGAAAATGGGCAGAAAGCGGATACTCGATGATATGCGCGCAAAGGCAACACGGCAGGCAAACTGGCGCTCTCCGTTAAAATTACTATGCTTAAAGACAGCGTCACCTGTTTCAACGTTGATTTTTATAGGGAGTATGTATGGGGTTCTGGAGAATTGTTTTAACGATTATTTTGCCGCCACTTGGCGTATTACTGGGTAAAGGATTCGGCTGGGCATTTATTCTGAATATTGTACTGACCTTGCTGGGTTATATCCCCGGCCTGATTCACGCATTCTGGGTGCAAACGCGCGATTAACCAATATCATCATGACGGCGCAACGGCGCCGTTTATTTTTTCAGGTATTTTTCATCTGAATCTTATTTTATTTTTACGCGATTACCTGCCGCTACCGAATGGCGAATGGATTTTAATTCGGCAAACTGAATGCAACAAAAAACCCGCACAGGGCGGGTTCATTTTATTATCAGCGGAGCTTATCTGCTCAGGCTATCGCCTTCATCGCTATTGTAAACGTCGCTGATAATGAGCGCGGCTTACAGCGGAGTGACGTTGCCGGCTGCCGGGCCTTTCGCGCCATTTTCAATGGTGAAAGAGACCTGCTGGCCTTCATCAAGGGTCTTGAAGTTGTCACTCTGGATAGCAGAGAAATGTACGAATACATCTTTGCTGCCGTCGTTCGGAGTGATAAAGCCAAAACCTTTATCTGCGTTAAACCATTTTACTAAACCAGTCATTTTATTAGACATAGATACTTCCTTAATTAATGAGCCACTAAGCGCGGCGATGATGGCCTGTATTTAGAGTTACTTATTTGGCACTTAGGAGGAGGCTCATGAAGAAGGGTATCTGTGGATAGCTCTTGAACTGAGGACTGCTTTACTAAAACTGCTTTCATAAGGTCTGTGTTCCAAACCGATGACGTTATTAAGACATAGAGAAATTATTATAGCAAGGTTTATGTTTTTTATTTTGACCGCTTAAACACCCGGATGGCCATATGTCTGTAAAAGGTAGCCGCTATCAACAATCGCTATCTCAATTTCGCACAAGAGTAATGCGTCCGGTATTTCACGAATTCGTTTTCGTTTTTTGCACTCATGAAGCATCTCTGTGCCGCGGGCATAGATATCGAGAGAAAACAGGAACCAATGAGCAAATGAACCGGCGCTACACGCAGGCCGGACTGGCTAAACATGGATAAAAACCGGCTGAACGGACAGGCGTGAGGCCGACTTAAATGGCGGTGGAAACAGGAATGTGCCCTTCTCCCCGCTCACGCTATCTATCCTGCCGGTGATCACCGCCAGCCGGTAGCCGGATCGACTGCCTTGCGCAGGGGCATCCGCTCCTGCCCTCACACGCGGATTATTCACCCTTTTACACGAATCCGTTTCTTTCTGTCGATCGGGTTGCCCTGCCGATCGAAGTAGCGACTCGGCCATATTTCCGCAGGATCGATACCCAGCGCCTGCGCGATTAAAAACTCCCCCTTAGGCCAGGGACGAGACAGCGTGTTGGCTAACGTTGACGAGCTTAGCCCCGCCTGGCGGGAGACCGCCGCCAGAGACAGGTTGCGCTTTTTTAATTGCGCAATGATATCAGCCGGATGCATATCAGTTCTGTTCATCTCATTCATTCCTTTGCGTTAGTGAAGCCGTTCATATTATCGCCACAACACTAAGTAATACTTAGTACATTTTCAACTAACAGCTACCAGAATCGTGATTCTGTTTCCAGTCTTTCAGGATCATCATGCTGCCGCACCGTCTAAAAGAAGCGCGCCTCAGAACGGGACTCTCCCAACAAAAGCTGGGTATCCTCGCGGGTATTGATGAGGCGACGGCGAGCGCGCGGATGAACCAGTATGAACGCGGCATCCACACCCCTGACTTCGCGCTGGCCTGTCGGCTGGCAGACGTGCTGAAGATCCCGGCCTGTTATTTCTATACCGTTGAAGACGATCTGGCGGAAGTGGTCGCCGGCTGGTATCAGCGCTGAGCGTCAGGCGAGTTTATCCGGATCACACTTTTTAACCCGGGCTATTCCCTGATAAAAAACAGGTGTTATCATTCACCCCGTAAATACCTATCTACTCAACCCGAGGCTTTGATGCTGGAGAATGTCATCATCGGATAATCAGTTCCCCGACCTTTTCAGGCCGGACTGATTATCAATGCGCCGAAATCGAATGCGGACACCGCTGTGTGTTTGCACGTTTTGCACATGATGATTAAACAGGTTTTCCAGTATGAATTTATCCCGTCAGGAACAACGTACCTTACACGTTCTCGCCAAAGGTGGACGTATTGCGCACGTCCGCGATGCATCTGGCCGCGTCACTTCCGTGGAATGCTACAGCCGAGAAGGGCTTCTGCTCGCCGACTGCACGCTCGCCGTCTTCAAAAAACTCAAAACCAAAAAACTGATCAAATCCGTCAACGGCCAACCCTATCGCATTAATACCACCGGGCTGAACAACGTTCGCGCCCAGCTCGATAACCGCTAAGGAGAGCATGATGGACATCAGCACCCTTATTTTCGCCCCCCGGCACATCCAGCTGTCAGCGGAAGAAAGCTGTTTGCTCTGCTGGCTGAAAAAGCAAAAACCTCACAGGAACACCCTCTTCATACTCAACGCTATATAAGGAATTTAACATTGGATATCCCACGTATTTTTACGATTAGCGAAAGCGAGCACCGCATTCATAATCCGTTCACCCCGGAAAAGTACGCCACGTTGGGTCGCGTGTTACGCATGAAGCCGGACACCAGCATCCTTGACCTCGGCAGCGGCTCGGGGGAGATGCTCTGCACCTGGGCCCGCGATTATGCCGTGACCGGCACCGGCATCGATATGAGCCCGCTGTTCACCGCGCAGGCCAGGCGGCGCGCGGAAGAGCTCGGCGTCAGCAGTAAGGTTCATTTCATTCATGACGATGCCGCAGGGTATGTTGCAGAAGAGAAATACGATGTGGCCGCCTGCGTCGGCGCGACATGGATTGCCGGTGGGTTTGCCGGGACAGTCGGGCTGCTGGCGCAGAGCCTGAAACCGGGCGGGATCATGCTTATTGGCGAACCCTACTGGCGTCAGCTACCTGCGTCGGAAGAGATAGCCCAGGCCTGCGGAGTCTCCTCGGTGGCTGATTTTCTCCCCCTTCCCGACCTTGTGGCCTCTTTCGACAACCTCGGCTATGACGTGGTGGAAATGGTGCTGGCGGATCAGGAGGGCTGGGACCGCTACGAAGCCGCGAAGTGGCTCACGATGCGCCGCTGGCTGGAGGAAAACCCTGACGATGACATGGCCCCCGAGGTTCGAAATGAGTTGACGACAGCCCCCCAACGTCATGTCACCTGGACCCGGGAATACTTTGGCTGGGGCGTGTTTGCATTAATCGCCCGATGAAATGAAGCTGGCGGTATAGCTCAAACCGGCTATACCGCCATGACCTCCCGCGATGGCGCCCCCTGCGACAGATTGCGCTTTTGCAATTGCGCAATAATCTCCGCTGGGTGCCAGGGTCGTCGCCCACTAAAACTGGCTACCGTGTTCGCGTTTTTCAGTATCGATGCGACACACCAGAAGGATAGCGTCTTAACGAGACATCAGAACCACGCTTCAAACATGCCGCCGACGTTCAGGGAGTCCAGCTGCTCGTCGCGGGTGCCGTTCACCTTCGCGGTATGGTTATTATCGACCTGACCGCCGGTGACGTAGAAGCGCAGCATCGGACGGAACTCCGGCCCCATCCCGATGGCGATGTTCTGCGACAGCGTCAGCTTCCAGCCGTGGTTATCCCCGCCCTGATCGTAATCAACGCGCTGGTAGCCCGCCTCCAGCCAGGTGGAGTGCACATCGTTCCAGAAGTACATCGGACGGACGATGGCGCCGTAGTTCTTGCGGTTGTCGGTGTTGTCCTTGCTGTTGTCATAGTCATGGAAGGCCAACAGGTATTCGACCTGCGCCTGCCGGGTGAACTTATAATTACCTTCGAAGCTGGCGTAGACGGTGGTCAACCCGTCCGTTTTGTTGTAAACGCTGTTATCGGCGTTATCGGAATAGCGCAGGATAACTTTGTTCACGCCGCTGTCGTCGCTGTTGGCGTGGCTCAACAGCAGGCCGCCCTGCCAGGCATCAATCTGCGCGTCGTTGTCCACCGCTTTGGAGTCAAAGCCGTAGTTGGCGTAGACCTCGACATCGATGGGGCCGGCCTTAATGTTGTGGGTTTTGGTGGTCAGCGCATAGTGACCGTCGTCGCCGGTCCCGGAGCCGCCGGTACAGGTGATGCGCGACGGGTTAGACTCATCGGCCATGACTTCCGGACTACAGGACTCGACCTGCGAAACCGCGGCGACATCGAACTGAACGCCGCCGATATCGAAGTTTTTCACCCCGGCCCCTGGCCGTCGTGGTTCATCCAGAAGTAGTCGTTGATCCCCTGCTGTGGACGCTGGTGGAAGTCACGACCGGCCCAGATATAGGCGCCGGGATTGGATGCCAGCACGTTGGTGACGCCAACGTAGGCCTTCTTGAGGTTAACTTCGTCGCTCCAGTGGTCGAACATCACGTTGATATCCCAGATGGCGCCCTGGCTGCTCTTAAAGGCTTTGGTAATCTGGAACTCGCCGCCGTTGCCTTCGTTACCCAGACGACCAATCGCCGAGGCGCCGTTATAGGAGCCATCGACGCCAACGAACTTCTGATCGCCGCTCTGGAACTGGGCGCCGTAGCGGGCGTAGCCGCTAAACTTCAGACCGAACGGAATCGCCATATCCGGCGAAGCGGCGGTGGTTTGCGGGTTGGTCATGACGTCCACTTTCTTATTGGCGGCGGCATCAATTTTAGTCTGACGATCCGCCAGCGCCTTATCGACGGCTTTCGCCACAATGGCGTCAATTTGTTCCTGAGTAAATTCTTGGGCCATAACAGAGGAAAAAGGGCAAAGCGCGGCGATAACCGCCATCGTTAATGGAAGTTTTTTTATCATGTTCATGTCTATCTCAATATAGTTTAATTGTATTCAGATAATAACAATCCCATTCTGGGTGACAGAATATGTCGCTATCATAAGAACAATATCATTGTTATTTTTACGGTCGCAGAGGCTTTACGCTATTATCGTGATAATGTCTCCATGAGTGATATTTGCTGATGCGTGCTGATGCAGATGAATCATATCTTCGGATAATTCACCAACCAGCATTATCGATGATTGCCATTACAGCGGTCTTTGGCCCTCCTTCTCGGTTTGTCGTAGACAACAGGTGCTGCCCCGGCAGAGGTTGTCGGCAAAGGCAGGTTTCATCAATGGTTCTCTTTAACTTTATTCCCCGCAATTTCTGTGGCCCGAGGATTCTCTGTATTTTTTTGCTCTTCGGTAGTGCTGAGAGTGTATTTATCAGTACGCAGAAGTCGTCTATATATCAGTACCGCATCGGGTTCACAGCGAATGCGCCGAAATAAACTCCAGTCATGATAAATAACACCGGCAATAAATGCCCCCGCAGGGGCATGCAAGCAGGATTCAGTCGAAGAGATACGCGTTAACCAGGTTTTCGAGTAATTCCTGATGTCCGCTTTGATGCTGAGGATTAAGGTTATGCTGTTCAGCGTAGCGAGCAGTTTGCGCCAGCGACATTTTCCCTTGCAGAATTTGCTGACCCACTTCATCGCTCCAGCCGGCATAGCGTTTTGCAACACGTTGCTCCAGCTGGCCGTCTTCAATCATGCGAGCGGCCTTTTTGAGTGCCAGCGCCATCACATCCATCGCGCCAATATGGCCATGGAACAGGTCATATTTATCGGTGCTTTGGCGACGGACTTTGGCATCAAAGTTCAGGCCACCGGTGGTAAAGCCGCCGGCTTTAAGGATCTCGTACATGACCAGCGTGTTTTCTTCTACGCTGTTCGGGAACTGATCCGTATCCCAGCCGAGCTGGGCATCACCGCGGTTGGCATCAACGGAGCCGAAAATATCCAGGGCAATGGCGCTGGCGATTTCATGGTGGAACGAGTGCCCGGCAAGCGTTGCGTGGTTGGCCTCAATGTTCACCTTGATCTCTTTTTCCAGGCCAAATTGCTTGAGGAAGCCATAGACCGTCGCGACATCGTAATCATATTGATGCTTCGTGGGTTCCTGCGGTTTAGGTTCGATAAGCAGCGTGCCACGGAAACCCGTTTTGTGTTTGTGCTCAACCACCATCTGCAGGAAGCGGCCAATTTGCTCGCGCTCCTGGCGCAAATCCGTATTCAGCAGGGATTCGTAGCCTTCGCGACCGCCCCAGAGCACATAGTTTTCGCCGCCCAACTGGTGGGTGGCATTCATGGCGGCAACGACCTGGGCTGCCGCCCTGGCAAAGACGTCCGGATCGGGGTTGGTTGCCGCTCCGGCGGCGTAGCGCGGGTTGGTAAAACAGTTAGCAGTCCCCCACAGCAATTTCACCCCGCTTTCCTGCTGTTTTTGCGCCAGCACTTCGGTCATTCTGGCGAAGTTATTCAGATATTCTTTTAACGATGCGCCTTCTGGCGAGACGTCCACATCGTGGAAGCAGTAATACGGCACGTTGAGCTTATGGAAGAATTCGAAAGCGACGTCAGCTTTACATTTTGCCTGGCTCAGCGCGTCCCCCGCTTGTTGCCAGGGTCGTTCAAAAGAACCGCTGCCAAACATATCGGCGCCATTCCAGCAGAAGTTGTGCCAGTAGCAGGCAGCAAAGCGCAGGTGGTCTGCCATCCTTTTTCCCAGCACGATTTCATCCGGGTTGTAGTGGCGAAAAGCCAGCGGGTTTGCTGTTTTTGGACCTTCAAAACGTATGCGGTCAAGCTGTTCGAAATAAACTGGCATAATGAACTCCGTCATTCAGGAAGCGAGAAATAAATAATTTTGACCTATCCTGTATTTTCCTGGCAGGTGGCTCAATTACGTTATTTCATTCGGCAATTAAGAAAATGCGCAAATGTGAACCATCTCGCAAATAATAACGTCATATATTAAATACATTGATAACCATACTTCCCCTTCCCTTCCCGAGGGTTTCAGGTGACAATCACTAAAATAAAAATCAGCTGTTGCCGGGGGACATTTACCTGCCGCAGATATTGCCTGTCAGCGGCGCGTCAACAGGCGGGATACGCGGCCTCGAGAGAGCCTGAGTTTCGATGATCACAGAAGTAAAAAAACATAATTACTTAATGTAAAATCGTAATGGATTCCCGGAGGTCATCTGTGTCAGAAAGTGTTTCACATTCTCAAAAGAAACCGGAGACTTGATTAGAATGAGCAAAAACATAATGCAAAGTCGGCATGATGAATATCATAAATTAACTCGTGGGGAACGCATTGGTTATGGGATGGGTGATTTTGCGCAAAACCTTGTTTTTGGTACGATAGGCGGTTTTCTTGCTCTTCACATGTTGACGGTAAATACCATCAGCACCGCGACGGCGGGGTTTATATTTCTGTTTGTGCGCATCGTTAATGTTTTCTGGGATCCGATGGTCGGCACCTATGTTGACAAAAGAAGTTCAAGTGCGGGCAAATATCGTCCCTGGCTTTTAAGAGCGGGCATTCCCCTCGTGATTCTTTCCGCGTTGCTTTTTGCGCCTATTCCCGGAATAAGAGGTTCGGTTCCATTTGCGTTTATCATTTATCTGGCGCTGGATTTAGTTTATTCATTGGTGAATATTCCTTATGGTTCGCTTAATGCATCATTGACGAGAGATCCTGAATCGATTGATAAACTGACCAGTACCCGCATGATGCTGGCAAACAGCGCCAACCTGCTTGTTTATACCCTGTTCCCGATGTTTGTGCAGATGGCCTCCCCCAAAGATCGCAGCCTCAAGGATACGGGTTTTTTTGGCCTTCAGCTGAATATGGGTAACTATACCGACCCGTCGGCTAACTATGCGTGGTTTGGCGTTTACTCAATTTATATGTTAATCGGCGCAGCGGCACTTTTCTTCTGCTATAAATTCACCAAAGAGCGAGTGGTTGCGACGGCAGAACAGACGGCTAACGTAAAAGCGACAGATTTATTCCTTGAACTCAAAAATAACCGGCCGCTTGTCATTCTCGGATTCTTTTTCATGTTAGCTTTTACCTTCATGTTTTTCATGAACACGGTAAATGGCTTTTTCAATCAGTTTGTTGTCGGTCATTCTGAATGGATGGGAGCGATTGGTCTTGTCGCCTCAATTCCCGGCATCATCTTCCCTATTTTCTGGTCCAGACTGAAGAAAATCTTCGGTAAAAAAGGCTTCTTCCATCTTTTCCTTGGCATGTTTATTGTGGGTGAATTACTGACCTACGTGTGGTCACGCGAAGGCATGCACGATGCCCTGTGGCTTGCTTACGTCGCAACCTTCATTAAACAATGGGGCTTAACCTCAGCGACTGGCTTCATGTGGGCGCTTGTTCCAGAAGTGATTGCCTATGGCGAATTAAAATCAGGCAAACGCAATGCCGCAATCATTAATGCGATTATGGGACTGTTCTTCAAGATTGGTTTCACGATTGGCGGCGCGATTCCACTTTGGTTACTGGCCGCCTATGGCTTTAGCGAAACCGGCGCGCAACAAAGTGCCAATGCGATCGACGGAATCATTATGACCGCGGTGTGGATGCCCATTGTGTTAGCCGCTATTTCGATGATCATTATTCAACTCTATCCTATCTCAGACAAAAATGTCACCGAGATCAACCGTCAGCTGGATGAGATCCGGGTATAGTTAAAAATTAATAAAAATTCAGAAATATAAATTTGGAAATTTTAAAAAGGTAGAATGATATGTCACTTATCCAAAACCCTGTATTACCCGGATTTAATGCAGACCCCAGTATTATCCGTGTTGGGGACACCTACTATATCGCCAACTCGACATTTGAGTGGTTCCCTGGCGTTCGTTTGCATGAGTCAAAGGACCTGCAACACTGGAATCTGCTCCCCAGTCCCTTGTCGACGACGACCCTTTTAGATATGAAAGGCAATCCTTCATCAGGTGGGATTTGGGCGCCGGCGCTCTCGTATGCCGATGGCCAATTCTGGTTAGTGTATACCGATGTGAAAATCACCGAAGGCGCCTTTAAAGACATGACCAACTATCTGACCACCGCGACCGATATCCGTGGTCCGTGGACAGATCCTGTCAAACTGAATGGCGTCGGTTTTGATGCCTCGCTTTTCCATGACGATGACGGGCGTAAATATATCGTGCAGCAAACCTGGGACCATCGAGAGTACCATCACCCCTTCGATGGCATCACGTTAACTGAGCTTGATACCAGGACACTGAAATTAAAACCGGCAACCGCGCGGACCATCTATCGGGGCACCGCCGTTGCACTCGTCGAGGGGCCACACCTCTACAAACTGAACGGCTATTATTATCTTTTCGCCGCGCAGGGGGGGACCGTCTTTACCCACCAGGAGGTTGTTGCGCGCTCCAAAACCTTAGAGGCCAACAGCTTTGAAACCGAGCCAGGGGAAGTCTTCTTAACGAACGTCGATACCCCGGACAGCTACATCCAGAAACAAGGGCATGGCGCTTTGGTCTCCACTCCGAAAGGTGAGTGGTATTATGCCTCGCTCTGCGCCCGTCCGTGGAATCGTCCAGGTGAGTCGGCCTATGATCCTCGTGGCTGGTCAACTCTGGGCAGAGAAACCGCGATCCAGAAAGTGTATTGGGATGCGGACGGCTGGCCGCGTATCGAAGGGGGCCACGGCGGAAAAACCTTTGTCGAAGGACCAACCGATGCCATTTACACCGAAAGTGCCAAAGACCATAGCCAGTACGATGCGTTTAAAACAGCAACGCTCGATCCTAACTGGAATACGCTGCGGGTTCCGTTCACAGAAAAAATGGGGACCACCGGCGATGGCAAGCTGACGTTAATCGGCCAGGGTTCATTAGCCAATACGCATAATCTGTCGCTTATTGCCCGACGCTGGCAAGCCTTCTATTTTAATGCCCAGGTTAAAGTGAAATTTAATCCGTTCAATTATCAACAGATGGCAGGATTAACGAATTATTACAACGATCGCCACTGGAGCTTTGTGTTCATCACCTGGAATGAGATTAATGGCTCAGTCATTGAGATCGGTGAAAATAATCGTGGGAAATACACGTCATATTTGAAAGATGATGCCATCAAGATCCCCGAAGGGACCGAGTTCGTCTGGTTCCGCAGCAAAGTTCGCAAACAAACGTATAGCTATGAATACAGTTTTGATGGGGTCAATTTCACGGAAATCCCCGTTAAATTAGATGCCGCTATTCTTTCCGACGATTATGTGCTGCAAAGCTATGGCGGGTTCTTTACCGGGGCGTTCGTTGGCCTTGCGGCTGTAGACTACTCAGGTTATGACGCCAGCGCAGAGTTTTACGATTTCCATTATCAGGAGCTGGGCGATGCGTTAATGGCCGATGGTACATATAGCTGGCAAGCCAGCGAATCACGTTTTAATTAAATAATAATGAACCTACGTTATCTTAACGATAACGTAGGTTTTTGATGGTAATCGCTCGCCGCTATATTTCATCCACCCATACTCTGTTATTCCGTACGCTGAACCGATAAAACGCCGACGGCCGGGTTTCTCTTATCCAGCACGAGGGGTCTCTTTTAGCCAGTAGAGCTGATGATAATCAGGCCATAGAGCAGCATCCGTATAGTACAGTATTCCACCTCTTGCCCGACATCGTTAATGACAGCCATACTTCTCGTTCCAGGAATCAGAGTGAAGAATGTTACCGTCTTTATAAAGGTGCGTGATTTTCTCATAACTCAGGGAAATATCTTCCATGTGACCCGTCCCGGTCACCGATCTCGTGTCGTGCATAACAGGGCTATAGTGAACCACTCTCACATTTTCTAACGTGATGATGTAGTAGATTTCCTCTTGTCCACTGTAGTTAATTCTGTAGAAATTAAATTCAGCACTTTTCAGCGTCTGGCCTGTCGCAACAGCCTTAAACAGATACGGCGATGAACTGTCAATCTCTTTGGTGAAGTTAAAAGAGCAGTGTTGACGGGAACCCGTGACTTTACCAGTGAGGGGATCTGTAGGGATAATTACGCCGTGCTGCAAACTTCGTAGTTCTATGCTGCCATCTCTTCCGTGAACATCACACGACCCCACGTGGACTGACCCCACCCCGGTAGACGATCCTGCCCTATAGTTGGACTGACCCCACCCCGGTAGACGATCCTGCCCTATAGTTGGACTGACCCCACCCCGGTAGACGATCCTGCCCTATAGTTGGACTGACCCCACCCCGGTAGACGATCCTGCCCTATAGTTTGAGCATAGCAACTGTCTTTCGAGCGCGGCTACGAAGCATGCTGGTGATACATCGGATCCCATGCTTCATTCTTTTTCAGCATTGCGTTCAGGATGGTCAGCAATTTTCTGATGCAGGCCGTCAGTGCAACTTTTTTAGGTTTTCCTGCGGCAACCAGGCGTGTATAGAACTCTTTAATTACAGGGTTGTGCCTCGTCCCAACCAGGGCTGACATATAGAGAGCTGTACGGACTGAAGCTCGCCCTCCGAATACAGTTCGGCGACCGCGCATCGTACCGGAATCCCTGTTTACTGGAGCAACCCCAATAAGGGCACTAATTTCTCGTCGTGACAGTGAGCCAAGTTCTGGGACTTCTGCCAGTAGTACAGCGACTGTCGCAGAGCCAACTCCTTTAACTGCGTTCAGAAGCTCGGATAATTCACTGAAATGCTCCTTGATGTGAATCGCCATTTCACCTTCAATACGCGCCAACTCGCCCTTCAGGGCCGAAATAATTGATCTGATGCTTGCATGGCTCAGAGGATGCGAGGGATGTAATCGGTTTCGTTCGGCTGTAAGCATGATCGTGAGCTGTCTGCGTCTGACCACCATCGCAGCCAGAATCTGCCTGTGGGCATCAGGTAAGGGACGAATGTATCTTTCCCGTTCTGGGTGCTGGTTAATAACTTCTGACATCTGAAGCAATACTCTGGCATCTATACGATCAGTCTTCGCCAGATAGCCCATTGCACGAGCAAAATCTCGAGCCTGGCGGGGATTAATGACGACAACGTCAAACCCTTCTGATTGAAGATAACAAGCCACACATGACTCCAGACCCCCTGTCGCCTCCATGAGGATCAACCTTGTTTCATTTCGCTTTAACTCTCTGAGAACTTGAGTAAAACCGTCAGTTCCATTTGGTACAGTGAACTGGCTGGCAATATTGCTGATTGCAATATCCAGAGTACCTTTTGAAACATCTATGCCTGCACAACGTTGATTTGACACGCTCATCTATACCCCTCCTTGCAAATACGATTTGAAGTTCGGACAACTGTTCGGGCTTCAGATGAACGGCTCAGCCTGTGCGTCAATCGCTATGCTGCGGGCTTTAATAACCCCGGGAGGAATCGGACTACACAGGCCTTGCCAAATCTAAGCCAGATCATAGTAATCCACTTTTGAGATACAAGGAGGAGCGTATGGGCACACCACGATTTACACCTGAATTTAAGGAAGAAGCCGTCCGTCAGATAACGGAACGCGGTTATTCCGTTGCCGAAGTATCTGACCGTCTGGGTGTTTCTGCACACAGCCTCTACAAGTGGCTACGGGCTATCAAACCTGATAACAGCGAACAGCATGCCCGGGATTTACTGGAAGCCAAAAGCGAGATCCTGAAACTTCGGGCGCAGCTAAAACGTACCGAAGAAGAACGGGATATCCTGAAAAAGGCCGCGCGGTACTTTGCAAGGGAGCCCGACTGAAGTACCGCTTTATCAATGAGCACCGCACTGTATGGGGTGTGATGACGATGTGTCGGGTACTGCATGTCGCCCGGGCCGGGTTCTACGCGTGGCTGCACAACCCGGTCTCGGCGCGTGATAAAGATAACCAGCGTCTGCTGACGCTTATCCGTGATTCATATTCACTGAGCGGAGGCGTATACGGTTACCGGCGGGTTCATGGCGATCTGAACGAAATCGGGGAAACCTGCGGCAAAAACCGGGTGGGCCGTATTATGCAACTGAACCGGATTAAAGCCGTGCGTGGCTATAAAGCACCACGGCGTATCGCCGGCCGACCTTCAGTGGTTGCCCCTAATCGCGTACAGCGGCAGTTTACCGTTGTCCGGGCCAATCAGGTCTGGGTCACCGACATCACTTATATCCGGACCTGGCAGGGATGGTTGTATCTGGCGGTGGTTATCGACCTCTTTGCCCGTAACGTGGTGGGTTGGTCGATGAAGCCGACCCTCTCACGCGAACTGGCACTGGATGCGCTGATGATGGCGGTCTGGCGACGTAAACCGGACAGCGAGGTCATCGTGCACTCAGACCAGGGCAGCCAGTACGGCAGCGACGACTGGCAACGGTTCTGTCGGGCCAATAACCTGGCACCCAGTATGAGCCGGCGTGGCAACTGCTGGGATAATGCGGTGGCCGAATCGTTCTTCAGTTCACTGAAAAAAGAACGGATCAGAAAACGCATCTATAAAACCCGGGATCTGGCCCGGGCCGATATCTTCGATTACATTGAAGTGTTCTACAACCGGGCCCGGCGTCACAGTCACCTTGGCGGCGTCAGTCCGGAGGCCTTTGAACAGGCCTCGTCGTGAGGACAGAATTTGTCTACGGTCGTGGGGTCAGTCCACAAAACCACAATGGGGCGGGAAGCCAGTGCCGTTGTGGGTGTGGTGAATTCAGTTAATGACCCGGACACAGTACTGAAAGACTTTATTCACAAACATCTCACCAGACCGGCTCTTACTAACGCTGCGATGCCGGAACAGGACCCTGTGTTTAAACTGGCGGGCGTTGCACCGGATTATGCGGCCCGTCTGGATTTCAGTAATCAACCCTCTCCGGCAGCTATTCATAAAATGAAGGTTCGTCAGGAACGGGCTGAGAAGGAGAAATCAGTATGACGGCCCGGGCCACTCCTGCGCAGGCGCTTACCAGTTTTCGAAACGCCCGTATTCTGTGGGCTGGACATAGTGAGAGCCGAAAAGCCGCTGAACAACAGATAGAATCTCTCCTCACTGCCACGGAAAAACCAGCAGATTATGCCCGACAGCTCGGGTTACTGCGGGAACGACTGGATGTGCTGAAATGGCAGATTAACTGCGCTGCGCGTGAGTGTATGTACTCGCAGCATCTGCTGATGGAGGCCTGCACAGAAGACGCTCTCAGCAGTTTTATGCAGGCGAATGGAGCAGCCCTGACATCTGCACTGGCTCCGTTTCTTAAGGGGCGTGGAGGGGTTGACGTTGCGTCCCGTATGTTACGCAGTGCCCTGGTTCGCCAGCTCGCAATAACACCGCCTGAAATCGCCGGGGATTATCGTGAGATTCTGGATGAATCCGGTGTGATGCCTGACCCCAATATGGTTCGTGACTGCCAGGGTACTTACACTCCGGCACAACATCTGCGCTTTCAGCAACGCCTGAATGACATTAACGATATGCAGGAGTGATATTAATGGCACTTAAATGTCCCGAATGCGGTACGACGGCACACGCCAGAACCTCCGCCTATGAAGCACCATCGGTTAAACGCTCATGGTATCAGTGCCAGAACCTGGAATGTTCCTGCACATTTACCGCACTTGAAAGTGTGGATACGATAATTATGAAGCCCCGGCGCAATGAAAATGTACCAGTCGAACCGGAGCAACCTGAAAAGCAGCAGAGAACGCTCAATCGCTATGGCTCCGCGTCAAAGCTGTCAGGCCGTCAGCAAATCCCTGTCTGATTAGCAAAAAACGCCCACGTAATCCCGGTCCAGTACCGGGATTTTTTACGCCTTTTCCCTGGCTGGCCTGAGAGCGCGTGAGTGCATGTCTATGGCGCATGAAAACGCATGAGTATCATGCGCCATTTTTGACGCGAAAGCCCTTGTGCGGCAGCTTCTGAGACGATTTACGGGGTGCATGAAAACCAGTCTGTTAAGCGAAGCGGGCAGGCGGGCGGGGCTGCGCGCGCAAAGTGGTTGATAGGTATCTTTAACTTGGTGGTATACTCTTAGCCTTGTTACTCATGTGTAGAGCATTTGATGTAACGAACCGATTACTATTTCACACTATTAAGAAGGATTGGAGATGGCCAGAGGCGAATTAATGAAGAAACTTTTGGCTAGCTACGGTAATGATGATGAATTTCGTTCTGTTGCTGAACGAATCATAAATGAAGAAGAAAAAAAGAATAATAAAGTTTTGGCTAATAGCCTAAGAAGGACGCTTGAAAATAGCCGAGCTGTAGGTTCGAATTACTCATTAAAAGGATTGGAGCGATTCTCTCCCATGAACGAGGCCACTAATGATTTTGTGGAACGAGTTGAACCAAGCCATTTCCATAAAGATTTAGTTTTATCTTTCGATAACGTTAGAATCCTTAAAGGGTTAATAGAGGAGTATCGTTTTGCTGAAGCTATTCGGAAGAATGGTCTATCATTACGCACGAAACTTCTTTTTTGCGGGCCTCCCGGCTGTGGTAAGACTCTAACAGCAGAAGTGTTTGCATCCACGTTAGGCTTGCCTATGTTTATCGTAAAATTAGATAAATTGATGTCATCATATCTAGGCGAAACTGCGACCAATATACGCTCAATTTTTGAGTTCGCCAACAATAAGCCTTGCGTTCTTTTTTTGGATGAGTTTGATGCTATTGCTCGCTCTAGAGAAGATAGCAATGAACACAATGAACTTAAACGAGTTGTGAACAGCTTGCTATTATTTATTGAAAGGTTATCACCTAAAGGTTTTATGATTGCAGCCACCAACTTAGATAAAAGCATTGATCCAGCTGTATGGAGACGTTTTGATGAAGTCATATGGTTTAAAAACCCTGATAAAGGAATGATTAGGAGATTTTTAAAAAGCAGATTAAAAAATATTAAATATGATTTTAATCCAGATAATTATGTTTATAAGTTAGAAAAAATGAGTTTTTCAAGTCTAGAGAGAGTGCTTAATCAAGCAATAAAATCAATGATTATTGGAAAACATAAAGTTTTGAATGAGCGTTATTTTGTCGATGCGATAAATGATGAACATCGAAGAAATAGTGGTGTTGAACAAATGCGATAATATACATGGAGTCTTATATGGCAGAGTATGAACATTTACGACTTGTTAAAATTCCTCAGCAATTAGAAAGAAGAAAAAAACCGGGATATGGTTCAGCTCCAAAACGTAACTCTCAGGAAAGAACAATACATGGAACATCTTTAATTCATCAAATTGATAGTACAGTTGCATATGTTCGAAGTAAACGTATTCCTGGAAACATTGATCCATCATTGATCATGAAGGTTAAATATGATGGGTCTGCTGCCGATGAAGACTGGTTAAGGCTTGGGTTACAGGTTCTATCTCACGACGATGATAAAACTTTAGTATTATTTTCTTCTAACGATTCACTGGCCGATTTAAAAGACAGAATTAATGCCTACTCAGGGCCTATACCCGCAAAACAAAAGAACCCATCCTACAATAATTTCGTAGGTAATTTAATTTCAATTGAAACCATTACAAGTACAGACAGAATAGGAATCCGTTTTAAAGAATCTGGTTTTAATGCCATAGATGATTTCGATGAAATGGAAAATTATATTGTCGATATTGAATTATGGGATTTTGGAGGAAGAATAGAAAGAGAAGCGAAAATTGAAACCATTAAAAACCTTATTGTTAATAATGGTGGAGATTTTCTAGATTCCTATATTGGCCCCTCAATTTCCTTATTGAGGGCACGGTGTAATATATCCGCATTAAAATTAGTATTAGAAATACCAGAAGTCTATACCATTGACTTACCCCCCATGCCAGATATGGAGACCAAAAAATACTTTAAATTTGAATTAGATGACACGCCACAACCCATTAATGCATATGAAGATTTGCCAGTTATAGGTATAATTGACAGTGGATTAAACAATCATCCTTTTTTAGATAACGTAATTGTCGGAACCGTGTCTTACCTAAATGATGCTGGTCAAGACTCTTGGGGACATGGCACTTCGGTTGCGGGAGTTGCAGTTTTTGGAGACTTACGACATCAACTGGCTCAGAACCAACTGATTCGTTACGCTAGAATATGCTCGGCTAAAGTTGTAGATGATGAAGGACGTTTTCCAGACGATGTAGTAATTCCCAAATTAATGTCGCAAGCAATTAGACAGCTTCATCATGACTTTAATTGTAGGATATTCAATATTTCACTCGGTGATCCTAAAGCTCCTTTCAAGGGTGATCGAAATGGGCAATGGGCTTCAATTCTCGATGACTTAGCTAGAGATCTTGATATATTGATTATAGTTTCCGCTGGAAATGGTTCTTCTTGGGGGGCAGAACCAGAGGATGCAATTTCTGAATATCCAAACTATTTAATAGAAAAGAGAAATAGATTTCTTGAACCCGCAGGTGCAGTGAATGTATTAACGGTAGGTTCCTTATCTCATGGAGATGGATTACCTCCTGATCTAGCAGAATATGTTGGAGTCATCCCTACCGCACGAATGGATGAGCCTTCGATTTTTACCAGATCTGGGCCGGGGATTTTAGGAATGTGTAAACCCGACTTAGTAGATTACGGCGGAACTGCGCTTTACGACACAGCCATACATAATATAAGGCCTGGTGGAGATATTCCTGAATCCGGCATATTAAGTTTAAACAATAAATTTTTAAATAGTCTTTTTACAGCTTCCTCTGGTACATCAGTTGCGGCGCCTATGGTAGCTAATAAGGCTGCATTATTGTTGAAACAAATACCAAATAGTACGGCTAACTTACTGAGAGCCTTGTTAGTAAACGCCTCTTCTCATCCTTTAGAGAATCAACAGCGCATTAATTTACTTGATGGAAAATCCAAAAATAACATCTATGGAAAAGGATTGGTAAGAGTAAAAAATTTAATCTCATCCGAAGATAATCGAGTAGTATTATACTCTCAAGATGTTTTACAGCCTGATTATTTCGCTGTATATGAAATACCAATTCCAGATAACTTCAAGAACACCAAAGGTAAAAAAAACATCAGTATTACACTTGCCTTTGACCCACCGGTTAGACATACAAGAAAAGATTATCTTGGCTGTGAAATGAACTTCAGGTTAATAAGAGGTAAAACTGCCGACGATGTATTCAACTTTTTCAAAGTAAAAGAGGAAGGTGATGCTATCTCTGAAATGCCTAATAAATATAATTGTGATCTAAAGCCAGGCGCAAATTCTAGAGATTTTGCAACAATACAATCGGCTTCGGTCAGTTATGATAATGCCATAGAGAATTATGGAAATACGTACCATCTTGTTGTACGTTGCCAAGCCGGTTGGGCTGATTTTATTCAGCAACAACGTTATGCGATTGTAGTCGAGCTCACGCATACTGAGAATGTAAATATTTACCAGACCATCCAGCAAAGAGTTCAGCCAAGAGTACAAAACAGAAATCGAATTTAAAATAGAATAAACAGGCAACCATGTTGCCTGTTTATTCTATTTTAAATTAAGTTTTTTAGCAAACTCATAAGGAGTAATCATTTGTTTCTTAGTTGCATCTATATAATCAGACCACCATTGAACCATCAATCGACGTTCATCCAAGTGTTCAGACGTATGAATATATGCCGCACGCACACTATTTCGTTCTGAATGACTCAGCTGCCTTTCTATCGCGTCATCGCTCCATAACCCTGACTCACCCAATGCACCACGCGCCATCGTCCTAAACCCATGCCCACAGACTTCGGTTTTCGTGTCATAGCCCATTGCACGTAAAGCGCTGTTCACTGTGTTTTCACTCATAACCTTTGTTGCGTCATGATCCCCTGGAAAAAGTAGCTCTTTATCACCACTAATCTGCTTAAGCTGCTCTAACAAAATCATCGCCTGTCGACTAAGAGGAACTATATGCTCCTCTTTCATCTTCATGCCACGATACGAGTAACGAACGCCTTTAATTTCTTCACGCTTTGCAGGTATACGCCAAAGAGATTTATCGAAGTCGAATTCATCCCAGCGCGCAAAACGTAGTTCACTGGAGCGCACAAAGGTCAGTAAGGAAAGCTCGACCGCGATCCGTGTCATTATGCGGCCACGATATGCAGCAAGACGAGCAAGAAACTCAGGGAAGCGGCTAGAGGGTAAAGCGGGGTAATGTCGCGCTTTGGTTGTAGAAAGCGCACCGGCCATATCACTGGCTGGATTTGAGTCGATGTAATCGTTCTGTACGGCATAACGCATAATGGCCGTAACGCGCTGTTGCAGGCGCTGAGCGACGTCGTGTTTACCACTGGCATCAACTTTTTTAATCGGGGATAGCAGGTTGCTGGTTTTGAGCTGGCGAATGTCGGACGAACCGATATGAGGGAAGATATAAAGCTCAAGATAGCGAAGAACGCGCGATCGATGGTCTTCACTCCATCGCTTGTTACTGGCGTGCCATTCGCGAGCAATGGTTTCGAAAGTATATGCCCCTGAATTCTCGGCCTGAGCTTCTTTCTGTTCGGCTTTTGGGTCAATACCCTGTACTAACAGTTTTTTAGCTTCATCGCGTTTTGCTCTTGCCTGAGCAAGCGTCACCGTAGGCCAAACACCAAAAGCGAGGCGATCCTCTTTTTTGTCAGAGGGCCGTCTGTATTTCATGCGCCAGTATTTAGAACCCTTGGCCGAAACCTCGAGATACAAACCGCCACCATCGGCCATTTTGTAGGTTTTGTCTTTTGGCTTTGCGGTCTCGACCTGTCTGGCGTTGAGCTTCATTTGGGGGCATATTTCTAATCGAAGTTAAGATGCCCCCAATTATGCCCCCAATGACATCCGGATTTCAACGGACAACCTCGGACGACTCAGGACGTAAAAATCGCTGCAAACATTGATTTTAAAGGGATAACTGGACTTTCTCGGATGGTCTTGGAAGTACTAATGGTGCCGAAGGCCGGACTCGAACCGGCACGTATTTCTACGGTTGATTTTGAATCAACTGCGTCTACCGATTTCGCCACTTCGGCACTGAAGGGATACGGAAACGTTGTGGATTATACCTGTCGATGGCCGCCATGCAAGCAGCAGCGTGTCTCCGCCACGCTAAGTGTCGAAAAAAACAGCGCCCGGCCTGCTCAGGAGCGTCTCAGGTCACATTTTCCCCTTCGCCTGCCCGGCAAGCTTACCCCGCTCCCCTTCCCCTTCCCCTTCCCCTTCCTTCTTCGATTGCCCCGTCTGCCTGCCTCCTTCTGCCAAGCGTCGCCCCGCCCCATGCTCTACACTTTCTGTTTATCTACGCCAAACCAAGGAAATCGTGATGAGCACAATTAAAAGCTACGCCGCCAAAGAAGCGGGCGCCGATCTGTCGCTGTGGGAGTACGACGCGGGCGAACTGCTGCCGCAGGATGTCGAAGTACAGGTTGAATACTGCGGCATCTGCCACTCCGACCTGTCGATGATCGACAACGAATGGGGCATGTCGAGCTATCCGCTGGTTGCCGGCCATGAGGTGATTGGCCGCGTGGCGGCGCTGGGCAGCGCGGCGCAGGATAAAGGACTGAAAGTCGGACAGAAGGTGGGCATCGGCTGGACGGCCCGCAGCTGCGGGCACTGCGATGCCTGCATCAGCGGCAACCAGATCAACTGCCTCGAAGGCTCGGTGCCAACCATCATCAACCGCGGCGGCTTTGCCGATAAGCTGCGCGCCGACTGGCAATGGGTGATCCCGCTGCCGGAGAGTATCGATATCGAATCCGCCGGCCCGATGCTGTGCGGCGGGATCACCGTCTTTAAACCGCTGCTGATGCACCACGTCACCGCCACCAGCCGCGTGGGCGTCATTGGTATCGGCGGCCTCGGCCATATCGCCATTAAGCTGCTGCGCGCCATGGGCGCCGAAGTGACTGCCTTCAGCTCCAGTCCGGCGAAAGAGCAGGAAGTGCTGGCGATGGGCGCCGATCGGGTGGTGAACAGCCGCGATCCTGAAGCCCTAAAAGCGCTGGCCGGCCAGTTCGATCTGATCATCAACACCGTGGCGGTGGATCTCGAATGGCAGCCGTACTTCGAAGCGCTGGCGTACGGCGGCAACTTCCATACCGTCGGCGCGGTGATGAAGCCGCTACAGGTTCCCGCCTTTACCCTGATTGGCGGCGACCGCAGCATCTCCGGTTCAGCTACCGGCAACCCGTCCGAGCTGCGCAAGCTGATGAAGTTTGCCGGACGCAGCAAAGTGGCCCCGACTACCGAGCTGTTCCCGATGTCGCAGATCAACGAGGCGCTGAAACACGTGCGCGAGGGTAAAGCCCGCTATCGCGTGGTGCTGAAAGCCGACTTCTAAACCCCCTTATCCGCCGGGCGGCGCGTCTGCCCGGCCTGTTCCCTCAGCCGGCGCCCGCTGAAGGTTCATTAAACGGTCATCTCCCCGCCATCCCCTTGCAGTCATTCGTTCTCACAATCCGGGCTTCCATAAACGCCTGAACGAGACGTCTGCCACCATGAGAAAAACCTGGCTCCCCTGGCTGATACTGTCGCCCTCCCTGCTGTTTTTACTACTGTTTACCTGGTTCCCGCTGGGCCGTTCGGTGTACGACAGCCTGTTCGATACCCGCATGGCCAGCGACAACGCGCCGTTCGTCGGGCTGGATAACTTCGTCCGCCTGTTCGCCGATAACGTCTTCTGGCAGTCGCTGCTCAACAACCTGCTCTATATCCTGCTGACCGTGGTCCCCGGCGTGACGCTGGCCCTGCTGCTGGCCGTCGCGCTGAGCGAAAACCACCGCGTTAACCGCTGGCTGCGCACCGCCTTTTTCTTCCCGATGATTATCCCGATGGTCAGCGCCGCCGCGCTGTGGCTGTTTATCTTTATGCCCGGGCTCGGCCTGCTCGACCACTATCTGGCGAAGCTGTTCGGGCCGATGAACAACAACTGGCTGGGGCGCAGCAACAGCGCCCTGCTGGCGCTGGCGTTGATCGGCGTATGGAAGTTCGCCGGCTACTACATGCTGTTTTTCCTCGCCGGGTTGCAGAGCATCCCGGCCTCAACGCGTGAAGCGGCGATCATGGAAGGCGCCACCCGCAGCCAGGTGTTCTTTAAGGTGACGCTACCGCTGCTGCGCCCGACCCTGAGCTTCGTGATCACCACCGCGCTGATCTACTCCATCACCCAGATTGACCACGTGGCGGTGATGACCCGCGGCGGGCCGGATAATGCCACCACCGTGCTGCTCTACTACATCCAGAATCTGGCGTGGGATACCCACGACCTCGGCAAAGCCTCCGCCGCCACCTTCCTGACCCTGGCCGGGCTGTTCGCCTTCTCGCTGCTTAACCTCAAACTGCTGGAGAAAGGAGCCCACTATGAGCGCTGAAGCCTCGCCGCTGGTTGTTCGTTCGCCGGTCGCCTCACTACCGCTGTGGCTGCGCCTACGTCGCTCGCAGCCGTTCACCCTCAGCGTGCTGATGTGCTGCCTGGCTCTGCTGTGGGTCAGCCCGTTTATCTGGATGCTGGCTACCGCGTTCAGCGCCACCACCTTCGGCGAGGATATGGCCTCCCTGCTGCCGCGCCTGCCGCTGACGCTGGATAACTTCCGCGACGCCTGGGCCAGCGCCGACTGGCTAAGCCTCTACGCCAACACCCTTATTTTTACCTTCGGCACCTTCTTCGTGCAGCTGTTGACCATCACCACCGCCGGCTATGTCTTCGCCTGCCACCAGTTCCGCGGCAAGCAGACCCTGTTCCTGCTGTTCCTGGTCCAGCTGATGATCATGCCGGTGGTGATGATGGTGCCGAACATGCTGACTCTGAAGACCTTCGGCCTGCTCAACACCCTCACCGGGGTGATGATGCCCTACTTCACCTCGGCGTTCGGCGTGTTCCTGATGCGCCAGGCGTTCCTCGCCATCCCCAAAGAGCTGGAAGAAGCCGCGCTGATGGAGGGCTGCCGCTGGTGGCAGGTGCTGTTCCGCGTGCTGCTGCCGATGTCCTGGCCGTCGGTGCTGGCCTTCGCCACCGTCAGCATTACCTACCACTGGAACGAGTATCTGTGGCCGCTAATGATGCTCAACGATCCCGATAAGCAGGTGCTGACCGTGGGGCTGGTCTCCTTCGCCATGGGCGCCGAATCCGGCGGCCAGTGGGGCACCATCGGCGCTGGGACGCTGATGGTCTGCCTGCCGCTGATGCTGGCGTTCATCCTTTTCCAGAAACAGTTCCTGCGAAGCTTCGGCTTCTCCGGGATCAAATAAGGAGTTATCTATGCTGTTAGGCCAGATTTCCGATACCCATTTCCGCAGCCGCGGGCAGAAGCTGTACGGCTTTATCGACGTTAACGCCGCCAATGCCGACGTGGTCTCCCAGCTCAACGCCCTGCAGGAGCGTCCGGACGCGGTGGTGGTCAGCGGCGATATCGTCAACTGCGGCCGCCCGCAGGAGTACGAGGTGGCCCGCCAGATCCTCGGCAGCCTGAACTATCCGCTGTATCTGATCCCCGGCAATCACGACGATAAAGCCCTGTTTCTCGAATACCTGCATCCGCTGTGTCCGCAGCTCGGCAGCGACCCGCAGAACATGCATTACGCGGTGGACGACTTCGCCACCCGCCTGCTGTTTATCGACTCCAGCCGCGCCGGCACCTCCAGCGGCTGGCTGACCGACGAAACCATCAAATGGCTGGAGGCCCAGCTGTTCGACGGCGGCGATAAGCCGGCGACGGTGTTTATGCACCACCCGCCGCTGCCGCTGGGCAATGCCCAGATGGACCCCATCGCCTGCGAAAACGGCCATCGTCTGCTGGCGCTGGTGGAGCGCTTCCCTTCCCTGACGCGCATCTTCTGCGGTCATAACCATAGTCTGACCCTGACCCAGTATCGCCAGGCGATCATCTCCACCATCCCGGGAACCGTCCATCAGGTGCCCTATTTCCACGAAGACCGTCGCCCGTACTACGACCTGTCGCCGGCGTCGTGCCTGATGCACCGCCAGGTCGGCGAGCAGTGGGTCAGCTACCAGCACCCGCTGACCCACCACGCCGGGCCGTGGCTGTATGACGAAAACATCAGTTGCCCAACGGAAGAGCGTTAATTCTCATGCTTAGTTTGCAAAACATCAGTAAGCGTTTCGACGGTAAACCGGCCCTCGACGCCCTCTCCCTCGATATTCACGAAGGCGAATTCGTGGTGCTGGTCGGCCCCTCCGGCTGCGGCAAAAGCACCCTGCTGCGCCTGCTGGCCGGGCTGGAGCCGGTGAGCGAAGGCGAGATCTGGCTGCACGACCAGAACATCACCACCCTGTCGCCGCGCGAGCGCAACTTCGCGATGATCTTCCAGAACTACGCCTTGTTCCCGCACCTGTCGGTGCAGGACAACATCACCTTCGGCATGAAGGTACGGAAAGAAGATAAGGCCAGCTGGCAGCCGCGGGTCGATAAAGTGGCGCAGATGCTACAGCTGGAAACGCTGCTGGACCGCAAGCCGGCGAAGCTCTCCGGCGGCCAGCGCCAGCGGGTAGCGATGGCCCGCGCCATCGTGCGCAACCCGCGCCTGTTCCTGATGGACGAACCGCTCTCCAACCTCGACGCGCGTCTGCGCAGCGAAGTACGCGACAGCATCATGGATCTCCACCAGCAGCTAAAAACCAGCACCGTCTACGTCACCCACGATCAGACCGAGGCGATGTCGATGGCCGATCGCATCGTGGTGATGAACGGCGGCCACGTCCAGCAGGTCGGGCGGCCGGAGTACCTCTACGCCCATCCGGCCAACCTGTTCGTTGCCGGGTTTATCGGCTCACCGGCGATGAATCTGCTGTCGCTGCCCTGCGCCGACGGCGAGGTGCAGCTCGGCGACCTGCGCCATCCGCTGCCGCCGCGCTACCGTGACGAGTCCCGGGTCTGGTTCGGCATTCGTCCGGAACATATCAGCGATCGCGTGGAGGAGGGGCATCTGCGCCTCTGTGCCACCGTCCTGCAACGAGAACTGATGGGAGCCGATTATCTGCTTCACGTCAGCACCCCCATCGGCACCCTGCGCTTTAGCCGCCGCCATCGCGGCGCGGTGCCGGAGAAAGGCGACACGCTGATCCTCGGCTTCTCGCCTGCCGATATTCATCTTTTTCATGCTGAGCAACAGCACAATTTACTCCAGGAGATTGACCATGCTTAAACCTCTGACGGCTCTCGCGGTTGGGTTAAGCCTCGCGCTAAGCGGCGCGGCGCTGGCAAAAGAGAAGATCGATTTCATGTTCCCGGCGCCGGTAGACGGCAAGCTGACCATGGAGATGACCCGCGTCATCAAAGCCTTTAACGATTCGCAGCAGGATGTCGAAGTGCGCGGGATCTTCACCGGCAACTACGACACCACCAAGATCAAAGCGGAATCGGCGCAGAAGGCCGGACAGCCGCCGGCATTGGTGATCATGTCCGCCAACTTCACCACCGATCTGGCGCTGAAGGATGAGATCCTGCCGATGGACGATCTGTTCCAGTATGGCGATCAAAAAGCGGGGGACTTCCTGGTCAAGGAGTTCTGGCCGGCAATGCATAAGAACGCCCAGGTGATGGGCACCACCTACGCTATTCCGTTCCATAACTCGACGCCGATCCTCTACTACAACAAAACGATGTTCGATCGGGCCGGGATCGCGCAGCCGCCGCAGACCTGGGCCGAGCTGCTGGCGGATGCCAAAAAGCTGACCGACGAGAGCAAAGGCCAATGGGGGATCATGCTGCCGTCGACCAACGATGACTACGGCGGCTGGATCTTCTCGGCGCTGGTACGCGCCAACGGCGGAAAATACTTTAACGAAGACTATCCGGGCGAGGTCTACTACAACGCGCCGACCACCATCGGGGCGCTGCGCTTCTGGCAGGATCTGATCTACAAAGACAAAGTGATGCCCTCCGGCGTGCTCAACTCGAAGCAGATCAGCGCCAGCTTCTTCTCCGGCAAGGTCGGGATGGCGATGCTCAGCACCGGCGCGCTGGGCTTTATGCGCGAGAACAGCAAAGATTTTGAGCTCGGGGTGGCGATGCTGCCGGCGAAAGAGCAGCGTGCGGTACCGATCGGCGGCGCCAGCCTGGTGAGCTTTAAAGGTATCAACGACGCGCAGAAGAAAGCGGCCTATCAGTTCCTGACTTATCTGGTGAGCCCGCAGGTCAACGGCGCATGGAGCCGCTTCACCGGCTACTTCTCGCCGCGCAAAGCCTCGTACGATACGCCGGAGATGAAGGCCTATCTGCAGCAGGATCCGCGCGCGGCGATTGCTCTGGAGCAGCTGAAGTACGCCCATCCGTGGTACTCCACCTGGGAGACCGTCGCCGTGCGTAAAGCGATGGAGAACCAGCTGGCGGCGGTGGTTAACGATGCCAAAGTGACGCCGGAAGCGGCGGTGCAGACGGCGCAGAAAGAGGCCGATAGCCTGATGAAGCCGTACGTCGACAAAACCGCCCTCGCTGAGGTGAAGTAAGCCCCTTGTCGCTCCGGCGCCTCTCCCCGGTGGCGCGCTGCTTACCGGGGATACAGACCAGCGCCGTACCGTAGCCTCCCGCTGGCGCGACGCTTACCGGAGTTACTGACCAGCGCCGTACCGTAACCTCCCGCTGGCGCGACGCTTACCGGGGATACAGACCAGCGCCGTACCGTAGCCCGGGCAAGGGGTTTACCCCGCCGCCCGGGAACCTGCTCCCCGAGGTGATATTGCTCGCCCTTTCCACGCCAGCCGTTTGATTTTTCAGCGTAAAAAGGGTACGTTTTCACCTTCCCCCCAGCGTGAGCAGTCGTGCATTATGCCTATTATTCAGTCTGTTGAACGAGCCCTGACGATCCTCGACCTGTTTAACGAACAAGCCACGGAACTGAAGATCACCGATATCAGCAAACAGATGGGCCTCAGTAAAAGCACCCTCCATTCGCTGCTCAAAACCTTACAGCTGCACGGCTATATCGATCAGAATCCGGAAAACGACAAATACCGCCTGGGCATGAAGCTGGTTGAACGCGGCCATTTTGTCGTAGGGACGATGGATATTCGCCAGAAGGCGAAAAGCTGGCTGACGGATCTCTCGCAGCGCACCGGGCAGACCACTCACCTCGGCATTCTTGACGGCCACGAAGGCGTCTACATCGAGAAAATCGAAGGCAGGCTCGCCGCTATCGCCTACTCGCGCATCGGCCGTCGGCTCCCCATCCACGCAACGGCGATCGGTAAGGTCCTGATCGCCTGGCTGAGCGAGGCGGAGCAAAATACTCTGCTGGAAGGCTATCAGTACACGCCGTTTACCCCCGCAACGCTGACCTCCCGCGAGGCGCTGCTGGCGGCGCTGGCGCAAACCCGCGCCCAGGGCTATGCGCAGGACAGCGAAGAGAATGAGCAGGGCGTGCGCTGCGTGGCGGTACCGGTGTGGAACCATGAATCGCGGGTCATTGCCGCACTGAGTCTGTCAACGCTCACCTCTCGCGTCGATGAGGCTGAGCTCGCGCGCTATCGCGCCTTGCTGGAAGAGGCCGGGCGCCAGCTATCGAAAGCGCTGGGCTACCCGGCCTGAGGGGTTATCCGACTACCGGCTCATAGCTGAAGTAGTCAAAGTCCGCATAGCAGCCGTCGCCGCTGATATCCTCGCAGTGCAGGCCGACAAAGGCGCCGGTAAAGAACCCGCGCCCGCCGATGTAATCGTCCGACAGCTTCCAGGCGGCATATTCCACCGGCACGGTGTGCCACTGCTCGCCGTCAAACGAGTAGCTGTAGCGATAGACGAGATGGTCGACGTCGACCCGGAGCCATATGCTCTGCGCGGCATCCGGTACCGCGATCGGGTGTTCATGCAGCGGCCACGACGGCACGTTATGATCGAGCTGCAACACCTTAATGGTTCTGCCCTGTCCCTCTTCATAGTCAACGAAGCAGTAGCTCCAGTTTTTGCTGTTGTAATAGCAGGTTAATCCGGCGCTCTGTTGAAAATTCTGCGGGGCAAACTCCATTCGCGTTTCGGCGCGGAAGGCAAAGTGCTGCCAGCGCCGGGCGACGGTGGACTGGGTGAACGTCGAGTTGAGCGAATCGTTGCCGTACAGGCGCAGAAAGCCGGGACGGGCATTCAGCGACCCTAAGGTGTCATCGAAGAGAATACGCAGCGTTTGCAGCTCCGGGTTGAGCGTCGGGCGGTTGAACTCTTCTCGCCAGCGCTCATCAGCCACGACACGACTTTCAGCCATTTGCGGCCCCGGCACGTTTAGCTGCGCGTGTTTGCCCCCTTCCACCGACGGCCAGCCGTCGTGCCAGGCGATGCGCGCGATGCCGGTTTCCCGCCCCAGCGAGCAGTAGCCGCGCCCGCCGGAGGCCAGCAGCGGCACACCGGGCAAGCGCTGCGGACGGCTGGTGAGATAGGCCATATACCATTCGCCGGTGTGGGTCTCCAGCAGCGAACCGTGGCCGCTTTTCTGCAGCGGATTTTCCGGCAGATGCCAGCTGGTCATCAGCGTCCCGTCCGGATGCAGTTCGTACGGCCCGTCGATATTTTTCGCTCTGAGCACCACCACCGCATGTTCATAACTGGTGCCGCCTTCGGCCACCAGCAGATAGTACCAGCCCTCTTTATGGTACAGATGGGCCCCTTCGGTATAGCGCAGCGCCGTGCCGGTAAACAGGGTTTTTCGCGTCTTCGACAGGGTCTGCGTCTGCGGGAAATACTCCCGCAGGACGATCGTACAGTGCGGGTCACTGTGGTGACGCGGCCCCCACGGGCGGTAAATATAATATTTACGCCCGTCCGAATCGTGAAACAGCGACGGGTCAAAGCCGCCGTTACCCATCGCGATCGGTTCACTCCACGGCCCCTCAATAGAGGGGGCGGTGACCAGATAGTTGCGACCGTTTTTCCACGGCGAGTCGACGATTTTCACATCGGTATACAGCAGCCAGAACAGCCCGTCGGCGTAGCTCAGACACGGCGCCCAGATCCCGCCGGAGTCGGGGTTGCCTTTCATATCCAGCATCGACACGCGATCCAGCGGCGTGCTCACCAGCGACCAGTTTTTCAAATCCCGCGAGTGGTAAATCCGCACTCCCGGAAACCACTCGAAGGTGGAGGTGGCGATGTAGTAATCCTCGCCCTGGCGACACATTGACGGATCCGGGTTAAAACCGGTCAGAATCGGGTTAGTTATCGTGTACATATTGCCTCCTGCTTAATGGGATGTCGCGGCAGCGGCAGCAGGGACGCCCTCTTCCTGCGCCGCGCGATGTTGACGTAACTGCTGGCTGATGGCCTCCACCCGGGCATCGGTCAGCTTGTAGAGTGAGAGCATGGTGAACATGCCGATATAGAGCACCACCGGCACCACGCAGAACAGGATTTTGATGGTGGTTAGCACCTCAACCGGCTGCACGCTGCTGCTGGCGGAGTAGTTCACGTAGGCCAGAATCCAGCCCACCACCGCGCCGCCAATGGCCAGGCCAATCTTCAGACTGAACAGGTAGGTGGAAAAAACCAGTCCGTCGAGACGGCGGCCGCTGCGGCTTTCTTCGTAATCCACTACGTCAGAGGCCATCAGCCACTGCAGCGGCGTGGTGGTGTTGAAAACGAACAGGAAGACGATGTTGAGCGCGAAAATCAGCGCGATATAGTCAGCCGGGGTAACGAAAATCAGCAGGCTAATCAGGGAATAGACCACGATAATCCCTTTAAAGGCCTTCACCCGATCGAAGCGCCCGAGCAGGCGCGAAGAGGCCAGCGAACCGAACATGGTGGCGATGCTGCCGTAGAGCAGAAACTGCATCGCCAGCTCCGGGTGGTCCATCACGTATTTCACGAAGTAGAGCGTTGCCCCGCCGCGAACCACGTTGGAGCAGGTCGCCATCATTTTGAAAGCACACATGATTCGCCACTGGGTGTTGCCGAACAGCAGCTTAAGATCTTTCGCCACCGATGCGCCCGGCTGCACGTCGAAGGTATAGCGCTCTCTGGTCGTGAAGAAGCACACATACAGCAGCACGACGCCGGTCAGCCCGAGCACGCACATGGCGCCAAAGTAACCCACCTGCTCGTTGCCTTTGCCAATGATGCTCACCAGCGGCAGCGCAATCCCGCTAATCGCCAGCGATCCCGCGGCCGCGAGGAAAAAACGCCACGACTGCAGGGCATGGCGCTCTTTCGGATCCGCCGTAATCACCCCCGGCATCGCGCAATAGGGGACGTTAACGAAGGTGTAGACCAGCGTCAGCAGAATATAGGTCACGCAGGCATAGATAATTTTGCCCTGCGCGGAAAAGTCCGGCGTGTAGAAGGTCAGCATACAGACGATGCCGAACGGAATGGCGCCCCACAGCAGGAACGGGCGGAACTGGCCGTAGCGGGTACGGGTGCGGTCCACCAGCAGCCCCATCAGCGGATCGGTGACGGCATCCAGCACGCGGGAAACCAAAAACAGCGTGCCCATAATACCGGCGGAGAGGCCAAACACATCGGTGTAGAAATAGGCCAGCAGAAACATCGTCGCCTGCCAGACGAAACCGCACGCGGTATCGCCCAGCCCGTAGCCGATTTTATCTTTCATGGTTAATTGCATATTTATCCCCAACCCCAATGAGTGGAATGGCGCAAACGTCAGGGACCTGAAAAGGGAATACATACCCGCTGCAACGTCAGGAAATCACCCATTATACGTGTGCTTACTGTTCACGTTTTCGTGTTAATAGAGTGTAAGAAGATGTGCATTTTTACGGCAATGGTCATTTTTAATTTATGAATTATGTTTTTTGGTTTTTGTGATTGCCATCGTTATAAAAAAGGGAAGGCCATAATATTTTTTCGTCTTAATTTTTAAATGGTTACAAAAAACAAAAAATAAGCATAATGGTATTTAATGCAGACGCAAAAAAGCCGTCCGCGGACTATTTCCGCAGACGACATTGCAGCTGAATTTAATTAAATACCGAGCGCTTTTTTACCGGCGTTTATAACCTCGATAATTTTATCTGTATCGTATATACAGCCTTTCCATGTCCCGCCGCTGACCGATTGCAGCGCCGCCCACAGGCGGGTATCGTCCGGTAAAAAATCATGGGCGTGCAAATCGGGATGCGGCGTTCTTGCCGCCAACTCTGCCGCCCCCTCTTCCGGCGTCAGCCGCTGGTGCGCCGTACCGATAAAATTGACGTGACCGGTGAGCGCCAGCCTGTCGACGACGATCTCAATCACATCGTCATCGCGCAGCTTGCCGATGGGTCCGCCCGCCAGCGCTTCCGGGGCGACGTGGCCGAAGCAGGCGCCGGTCGACACGCCGGAGAAACGGGCATCGGTGATCAGCGACACCGTCTTCCCCCACGAGACATGTTTCAGCGCCGAGGTGAGCTGATAGGTCTCTTCCATGCCGGTCCCGGACGGCCCGCCGCCGATCACCACCATAATATCGCCCTGCTCGATCTCGCCGTTTTTGATCGCCTTGATCGCCCGGGCTTCCGAAACAAATACCCGCGCCCGTCCGGTGTGGCGATACACGCCGTCGTCATCCACCACCGACGGATCGATCGCCGTGGCTTTGATCACCGAACCTTCCGGCGCAATATTGCCTACCGGGAAGGCCACCGTGGAAGTGAGGCCTTTGGCTTTCGCCCGCGCCGGCGGGAGGATCACATCATCCGGATCGACGCCGTCCTGTTCGCGCAGACACTGCCGGAATTTCTCACGCCGCTCGGAAGTCTGCCACCAGTCGAGGTTTTCTCCCACCGTCTGACCGGTGACCGTCATCGCATCCAGATGCAGCAGACCAAGATCGCGCAGGTGCAGCATCACTTCCGGTACTCCGCCGGCGAGGAAAGCCCGCACCGTGGGGTGGTAGTCCGGCCCGTTCGGCAACACGCTGACCAGACGCGGGACGCTGCGGTTGATCCGCGTCCAGTGTGCAACATCAGGAATGGTGCACCCCGCCGCATGGGCGATGGCGGGAATGTGCAGCAGAAGGTTGGTCGAGCCGCCGAACGCCGCGTGGATAACCATCGCGTTTTCGATCGCCTTATCGGTCAGAATATCGCGCGTGGTAATGCCGCGATTATCCAGCTCACTCACCGCCCGCGCCGACTGGCGAGAGATTTCCAACCAGACGTCCTGCCCCGACGGCGCCAGCGCCGAGTGCGGCAGCGCCAGGCCGAGCGCTTCCGCAACGACCTGCGAGGTCCCCGCCGTGCCCAGGAACTGGCAGCCGCCCCCCGGCGAAGCGCAGGCGCGACAGCCTAATTCCGCCGCTTCCTGCAGCGACAGCTCGTGGTTGGCGTAGCGTGCGCCGATGGTCTGGACTTTACCGGCATCTTCGCCAAAGGTCGGCGGCAGCGTCGCCCCGCCGGGCACCAGAATCGTCGGCAGGTCATGCATTGCCGCCAGGGCGATCATGGTCGCCGGCAGGCCTTTGTCGCAGGTCGCCACGCCGATCACCGCCCGACGCGTCGGCAGCGAGCGGATCAGACGACGAAACACGATCGCCGCATCGTTGCGGTACGGCAGGGAGTCGAACATGCCGTGCGTACCCTGAGAGCGCCCGTCGCACGGGTCGCTGACGAAGGCGGCGAAAGGAATCCCGCCATTGCGGGTAATCTCCCTGGCCGCCGCCTGCATCTGCAGGCCAATTTCCCAGTGGCCGGTGTGGTAACCCAGCGCCACCGGGCGGCCGTCCCCGGCGCGAATCCCACCCTGAGTGCCGATAATCAGCACCTCTTTGCCGGTGAGTTTGTTGGCGTCCCAGCCCATGCCGGCGTTTTGCGTCATCCCGAACAGATTGCCGCTCGGCGACTCCATCAGCATTTGCGGCGTCAGCGGCAGCGCACCCTGCGGGCCGGCAGCATGGGTGATGACCGCATAAAACGCATCATTCTGGGGCGTGAAAATCGTCTCTATTGCCATCTTAATTTTCCGGTTCAGCAGAGTCTGAGCTGTTGTAGTAGCGTTTTGAGCTGCCGCTTTTTCGCCTCGTCCAGCGGAGAGGACGGGGGCAGCACATGCGTGGAGATCGGCCGCCCGCACAGCACGATCGCCTCTTTAATCACATTCACAAACGGCGTATCCAGCTGGTACAGCTGCGGGATTTGCAGCAGCGTCTGATGGTAGCGCGCGGCTTCCGCCAGGTTGCCGTCGCGGAAGGCCTGCAGCAGCTTTACCGAGATCTGCGGGGCAAAGTTACCGCTGGCCGAGATGGCCCCGTCGCCGCCCAGCAGCAGGGTGTTAAACAGGTGGTCATCGTAACCGCACAGCACCGAGAAGTGCGGGTGCGCCGATTTCACCGTCTCAATCATGCTACGCAGATGAGCCACCGAGTCGATGGTGTCTTTGATGCCGACAATATTGCTGCGCGAGTCGGCGAGAGTTTTGACCAACGCGGGCGTCAGATCCTGACCGCTCAATGCCGGGAAGTTATACAGCAGCACCGGCAGCGTGACGCTCTCGGCTACCTGCTGGAAGTAGCGAATCAGGTTGGGCTCAGAGACTTTCCAGTAATAGGGGTTAATGACCACGATCCCGTCGGCGCCGGCCTGCTGCGCGTGCTGGCTGAGTTCGATGGTCTCCCGGGCGTTGGTGCCGCCGGTACCAATCAGTACCGGTACCCGGCGATCGACGTGGGCGATGGCGAAGGCGGCAATGGCTTTGCGCTCATCGGCATTAAGCTGCGAGAACTCCCCGCCGCTGCCGAGGAAGAACAGGCCGTCGACGCCCGCGGCGATCATGTCGTCGATCAGCGCGGCGGTACCCGGTTTATCGAACTGGCCATCGGCGGTAAAAATGGTGGAGACAGGCGGAATAATCCCCGAGAACTGCACGGTTTGCGGCATGAGATCTCCTTGCTGAATCATTTTGTTCTACATTATAGAACAGCGTTCGTTTATTTAACGACCATACTATGTCGCCTGCAAAGAGAAGGTAAATGGGGTGACGGACGTAAGTGCACGTTTTTCAGACTGGATCACAAAATGCTGCAACGCCTTATGCGTGCGACAAACCGGCCTCTCTTGCCCGGGCTACGCACCGACACCCACCGTACCGCGGTAAACATAGCGCCAGCGGGGAGGTTCCCGGGCAGCGGGATAAACCCCTGGCCCGGGCTACGTACCGACACCTACCGTAGCCCCGGTAAACACAGCGCCAGCGGGGAGGTTCCCGGACAGCGGGATAAACCCCTGGCCCGGGCTACGCACCGACCCCAGCCGTAGCCCCGGTAAGCATCGCGCCACCGGGGAGTGTTCCTGGATTACAGAAGGTGAACTGTTCGCTGTGCGGCCCGTTCGGCAGCAGCAGCGCGGTGCGAGGGGGATTATCGGGGGCGTTAACCTGCCATGGACGGGTTTTGTGGTGCGGCCCGTAAAGCGGAAAAAAAGCAGGCCACAACGCTGTGTGGCCTGAAAGTGGATCAACGATTAGATTCCTGCCGTTTCACGAATGTATTTACGCGCTTTGAGGGCGTATTCGAAGGGGTTAGCCAGCGCCGGATCCTGCTCGGCTTCAACCACCATCCAGCCTTTATAGCCGCGATCGTCCAGCAGTTTGAACACCGGACGGAAGTCGATCACGCCATCGCCAGGCACGGTGAAGGTGCCTTTCTTCACGCCATCAAGGAATGACAGCCCCTCACGACGAACCTGCTCAATGACCGACGGGCGCACGTCTTTCAGGTGCACGTGGTTAATACGCGGCAGATATTTCTCGAGGATCGCCAGCATCGGCGCTTCGCCCCCTTCGGAATACCAGGCATGTCCGGTGTCGTACAGCAGGAAGACTTTGTCATCGACCAGCGACATAAATTTGTCGATCTCTTCGGTGGTCTGAATACCGGTTCCCATATGGTGGTGCAGACACACCTGCATGCCCTTCTCGGCGGCCAGGCGCCCCAGCGTGTTGTAGCCTTCGGCGACACGCTGCCACTCTTCCTCGCTGAAGCAAGGTTTTGCCTCGCCGAGAATCGGTTTTTCCAGCCCCTGAATGCTGCCGCTTTGCTCGGAGCAGCCAATCACTTTCGCCCCCATCGCCTGCAGGAAATTCATGTGATTCACAAACTCGTCAATGGTCTTTTCCCGCTGCCCGTTGGCAAAAAAGGTGCTGAACCAGGCATTGCAGATCTGAATGCCGCGAATATCCAGCATCGGCTTGAGCACCGCCGGATCGCGCGGGTATTTGCTGCCCACTTCGCTGCCGCTAAACCCCGCCAGCGCCATTTCGCTGACTATCTGCTGAAAGGTATTTTCGCTGCCCAGTTCAGGCATATCATCGTTGGTCCAGCCAATAGGGGCGATCGCCAGTTTTACATTATCTTTGTTCATAAAAATGCTCCTGTTGCCGCGCTTTAGCGACGCAGCAATTCACGTTCGATGAGTTCACGGGTTTCCACTGCCTGGTATTTCATTTTTTCCGGGTAGCCAAATAGCGAGGCGGCCACAATCGGCGCGCCGCCGACTTTGAAGGTTTGCTCAGCAAAGTTCATTTCGCGCAGCGTGCGGAACAGCGCGTCGAAATCCACGTCCCCCTCGCCAACGCCAACGTGCTGGTGGACCGCGGCATCCACGCCCGGCGGATTAACGATATAGCGGCAGTGCTTTGTATGATTTCGGGTATCGGCAATCAGCACGTGTGAGAGATCGCCGCCGGCATAGCGCAGCATTTTCTCGACCTCACCTTTCCCTTTGTCATAAAAGAAAGTGTGCGGAACGCTGTATACGTACTTCACATTCTCGCTACGGAACGACTTCACGATATCGACGGTTTCGTTATGTTCTTCGCAGAAGTCCCACGGATGCGCCTGAATCTCCACGCGAATACCTTCGCGCTCGAAAATGGGCAGCAGCTCGTCCATCGAGCGATAGAACATCTCTTCACAGATCTCCGGCTGATTCGGATCGCCGGAAAACTCGGTATTGATCACCTGCACACCCATTTCTACCGCCACTTCGATCAACCGTTTCCAGTTTTTTACCGCCGCCTGACGGCGCAGTTCATCCGGACCGGACCAGCGGTAAACGCAGATAAACGAAGAGATCTCCACGCCAGTTTCACGCAGCGCCTGTTTGTACTCGGCAATCACTTCCCGACCGGCGCGCGGGTGTTTGTAGAACGGGTTAATCTGCGGATGGGGCGATTGCTCAATGTACTTGTAACCCCATTCCGCAACCTGGTGGACCATCCGGGTAATCCCGAGATCGCGAATCACATCAACGTCGAAAGCAATTTTCATCGTCGTTACCTGTTCAAAGAAGTTCCGTAAGCGGGAGACGGATTAGCGCTGATAGAACGCCGGGCACTCGGGCAGCGTCACCGCGACCGGTTCGCTGCTCTCCTGCGCCTGCAGGCAAGCATCGGCCGCAACGGAGGCCGCATAGCCGTCCCATGCCGACGGTCCCTGCAGCTGGCCGGCTTTCACATCATTGATAAAGGCCTGCAGCTCCACGTCGTAGGCTTTGATAAAACGATCTTTCCAGTCGGTCAGGATCGCGGTCGACAGGTTGGCGCTTTTACGCATCTGGATTGCAGATGGCTCCGGCAGACGGGCAATCCCCGTTTCCCCGACCACTTCGCACTGGATGTCGTAGCCGTACTGGCAGTTGACGAACACTTCGACGTCGATCAGGGTGCCTTTACGCGTTTCGAAGGAGACGATCTGCGGATCTCTCAGGCGCGGATGGGTGTGAGAGGTCGAGCGCGGGAAACGCACCTGTACCGAACGGTAGTCATCGTTGAGCAGCCAGCGCAGCACGTCCAGCTCGTGGATCAGGGTGTTGGTGATCGCCATGTCGGTGGTGTAGTTCTCGCCGACCGACTGGTTACGGTGCGCGCAATGCAGCATCAGCGGCGCGCCAATATCGCCATCATCAATGACTTTTTTCAGCGCCAGGTAGCCTTCATCGTAAGGGCGCATAAAGCCGACCTGCACCAGGCGGCGGCCCGCTTTCATTTCCGCATCGACAATGCGTCGGCAGCCTTCCGCACTCATCGCCAGCGGCTTCTCGCAGAACACTGGTTTGCCGGCGGCGATCGCCGCGAGGGTATACTCTTCGTGCGTCGGATCCCACGAGGTGACAAGGATAGCGTCGACATCGCCGGAGCGGATAACATCGTGGCCGTCGGTGTAGATTTCCGCCTGCACGCCCGGCAGCGCTACCGCCGCACGTGCGCTCTCCGCATTGATATCCGACACCGCCACCACGGTGGCTCCCTGTAAGACCTGGGTGCAACGACGGATATGTTCTTTACCGATGGCGCCAGCGCCGATGACACCTAATTTGAGTGACATAGTGGTTTTCTCCGTGATTCTGTAGGGTTCAAGGTGAGCGTTCTGTTCTAGTAATCCCGCGCTTCGGCGCGTTTTTCATTAATCATTTCAGCAACTTTGCGAATACGTTCTGACAAGGCCGTTTGGGCGACGCCGACGTTCCACCAGCTGCCGTAGGAATGCACCATGGTCTTCGGCAGCACTTTAATATCAATCAGCGTGCTGATCGTCTCGCGACGCGCGGCATCCAGCGCCTGACGCAGCTCATTCAGGGTGGTGACGCGCCAGGTTTTGCAGCCGTAGCCCGCCGCAATAGTGGCGAAATCGACCGGCACCAGGCCGCCCTGCAGCTGCCCGTTCTCCGCTGAGCGATAGCGAAACTCGGTGCCGAAGCTGCCCATACCGTGGCCAATCTGCAGGTTGTTGATGCAGCCGTTGGCCATATTGTCGAGCAGTACAACGTTGATCTTCGCCCGCTCCTGCAACGAGGTCACCAGCTCAGAGTGCAGCATCATGAAAGAGCCGTCTCCGACCAGGGAATAGACTTCGGTTTGCGGCTGCGCCAGCTTCACGCCCAGCGCGGCATTCACTTCATAGCCCATGCAGGAGTAGCCGTACTCTACGTGATAAGTGTTGGGTGCCCGGTTACGCCAGACGCGCTGCAGATCCCCGGGCAAGCTGCCCGCCGCCGCCACAATCACCGCATCCGCCGGAAGCGTTTCATTGAGTACGCCCAGCACGCTACTCTGGGTCAGCGTGGAGTCGGTTATCTGGCGAAATTCCCGATACACCGACTCGCGATCGAGAGCATCATCGACTTCCGGGACAAAAGCCTTTTCCTGCCAGACGGCCTGATAGACGCGCTGGGTCTCTTTCAGCTGGCGGCTCTGGACGCTGTCGATCTGCGCCCCCCAGCTCGCCTGCCAGCCTTCGCCGGCCAGCGCGCTGTCCAGTGACGTCAGGGCTTCGCGGGCATCGGCCAGCAGCGGAATGCCGTCAAGCTTCCAGGCATCGAAGTTGCTGACGTTCACATTCAGAAAACGCACGCCTGGGTGCTGGAACAGCCATTTTGAGGAGGTGGTGAAATCGCTAAAGCGGGTGCCGATACCGATAACCAAATCGGCCTCTTTCGCCAGCAGGTTGGCGGCCAGGCAGCCGGTTTCACCGACGCCGCCGACGTTCAGCGGATGGGAGGAGACTACCGTCCCTTTCCCGGCCTGGGTTTCCGCGAACGGAATGCCGTAGCGTTCCGCGAAGCGGGACAGCGCTTCCCCGGCACCGGCATATTTCACACCGCCGCCGCATATAATCAGCGGCTTGCGGCTGGCCTTAATGGCCGCGACCGCATCCGCCAGCTGGGCGGCGCTGGCCGGGCGGCGATCGAGACGATGCACGCGGCGCACAAAGAACGACTCCGGGTAATCCCAGGCTTCGCCCTGCACATCCTGCGGCAGACAGAGAGTGACGGCACCGGTTTCCGCCGGATCGGTCAGGACGCGCATCGCATTAATGCAGGCGCTCATCAGCTGTTCCGGACGCGTAATGCGGTCCCAGTATTTGCTGACGGCCCGGAAGGCGTCGTTGGTGCTGATGCTCAGGTCATAGCTCTGCTCAACCTGCTGCAGCACCGGGTCCGGCTGACGGGTAGCAAACACATCGCCGGGCAGCAGCAGCAGAGGAATGCGGTTGGCGGTGGCCGTCGCGGCGGCGGTAATCATATTGGCCGCGCCCGGACCGACGGAAGAGGTGCAGGCGATGATCTGGCGGCGCAGAGACTGGCGGGCAAAACCGGTGGCGACGTGCGCCATGCCTTGTTCGTTACGCCCCTGGAAGACCCGCATGTCGCCGCTGTCTTGTTCCAGCGCCTGGCCCAGCCCCAGCACGTTGCCGTGGCCAAAGATGGCGAAGATACCTTTTACGAATTTATGCTCTTCGCCATCGACGTCGAGAAACTGGTTATCAAGGAACTTCACCAGCGCCTGCGCCATTGTCAGTCTCAGTTTGCCCATCTTGCACAATCCTTATTGTTCAGTATTTGTGTGTGGGTTAGCGCGTTTTCCCCGTGCTACACGCTTGTCACAGCCGCGGGAAATCGTTAACGTCCACTGGAATACTTTTGGATTATAGGCAAACATTTTTTTCATTAAATAGAAATACAGAAAAAATATTTCATTTTGCGAGAGGGATCAAACTCTCTCCCTGTTTCACCCGTTTCACCCAGCCCGGTCACCCCGCCATCGGCCGTTCAAGGCGCGCCGCCGCTTAATTATCCCTTTTAAAATCATGCATAAAGCACTCACCTACTGAACCATACCGCACCAGGCGTCACCCGCGCCCTCGATCCTGTGCAGAATGGGGCCTGGCGCGGCAGAGTGGTAGATCCCTCACACTTTTGGTTTTTTAATTTCGATCTCATTTGCAAATGAAATATTTATTTCTCAAACTAGGGATAACCGTTCACCCTCAGGCTGTGTGTGGAGACCTTGTCGGCATTCCGACCCTTCCGTACAGCAGATATGCAAAAGGAAAACCTAGCTATGAATGCAGCAGTAAAGCGGCTCGACGTCATCTGTATTGGCCGGGTGGCTGTCGACCTCTATGCCCAGCAGATTGGTGCAAGGCTAGAAGATGTTGCCAGTTTCTCTAAATATCTGGGCGGATCTTCCGGCAACGTAGCCTTTGGTACCGCCATTCAGGGATTAAAATCAGCCATGCTGGCGCGCGTCGGCGATGAGCACAATGGTCGTTTTCTACGCGAAACGCTCGCTCGGGCCGGGGTCGACATCGAATACCTGATCACGGATAAACAGCGTCTTACCGCGCTGGTGATGCTGGGCATTAAAGATCAGGAGACCTTCCCGCTCATTTTTTACCGTGATAATTGTGCCGATATGGCGCTGGTGCCTGAGGATATTAACGAAGAGTACATCGCCTCTTCCCGTGCGCTGGCGGTAACGGGCACGCACCTCTCTCATGCCAGCACCCGCGCGGCCGTCCTGAAGGCGCTGGAGTACGCCCGCCGTCACGGTCTGCGCACCGCGCTGGATATCGATTACCGTCCGGTGCTGTGGGGATTGACCTCGCTGGGTGACGGTGAAACGCGTTTCATCGAATCCGGTCCGGTCACCAGCCAGCTTCAGGAAGTGCTCCATCTGTTCGATTTAGTGGTCGGTACAGAAGAGGAGTTCCATATTGCCGGCGGCAGCACCGATACGCTGACGGCGCTGAAAAATGTCCGCCATGCGACTAAAGCGACGCTGGTCTGTAAACGGGGTCCGATGGGCTGCGTGGTGCTGGAAGGCGACATTCCCGATAGCTGGGACAGCATTCCGCTCCAGCAGGGCGTGCGGGTTGACGTACTCAACGTGCTGGGCGCGGGCGATGCCTTTATGTCCGGTCTGCTGCGCGGCTGGCTGAATGATGAAGGCTGGGAGCAGGCGTGTCGCTACGCCAATGCCTGCGGCGCGCTGGTAGTCTCACGCCACGGCTGCGCGCCGGCGATGCCGACCAAAGTCGAGCTGGATGATTATCTGCTGCGGGCGGAATCCGTCCCGCGTCCGGATATCGACGCGCGATTAAACCATTTACACCGCGTCACCAGCCGCCGTCAGCAGTGGCCGGAGCTGTGCATTTTCGCTTTTGATCATCGTAAACAGTTGGCGGATCTGGCCCATGAAACCGGATGCGATCCGGCCTCTATTCCCCAACTCAAGCTGCTGCTGCTGGCTGCCGCCGAAGCGGCCGCCAAAGAGGCGGGGCTGGAACAGCGGAGCGGTATTCTCGCTGACGGCACCTACGGTCAGAGCTCGCTGAATGCCATTACCGGTAAAGGCTGGTGGATTGGTCGCCCTATCGAGCTGCCGGGTTCGCGCCCGCTGCGTCTGGAACACGGCAACATTGGTTCCCAGCTGATCGACTGGCCGCTGGAGCATGTGGTCAAATGCCTGGTCTTCTACCATCCGGCAGATCCGGCACCGCTGCGGGCTGAGCAGGATGCGCTGCTGCTGGAAGTATGGCAGGCCTGCAACAAGTCCGGACACGAGCTGCTGCTGGAGGTGATCCTCCCGGAAAATGGCCCGGATAAAGACGAGCGCCACTACCACACGATGCTGGAACATTTTTACCAGCTTGGCATTCAGCCGGACTGGTGGAAGCTACCGCCGCTCTCCAGCGCCAGCTGGGAGAAGATCGCGGGTCTGATCGCACGCGAAGATCCCTGGTGTCGCGGGATCCTGCTGCTGGGCCTCGATGCGCCGTCAGATCGACTGCGCGCCGGGTTTGCCGAGGCCGCCGGCCACCCGATCATCAAAGGTTTCGCCGTCGGACGTACCATCTTTGGTCAACCTTCACGACGCTGGATGGCGGGCGAACTGAGCGATGAGGCGCTGATTGGCGAGGTGAAACAAAACTACCTGAGGCTCATCGACTACTGGCGTGAAGCCCGCGGTTAACCGCGATAAAACCCGCCCGCACCTCCCGGTGCGGGTTTTTTTTCTGTTTCTTCGTGAAATGAATCGCGTATTTCATCGCAAAAAATGAAAAATTCGCTTCATTTGGTACACTGGAAGTTATATTCCTTTCATTTTCTCAGAGCGCAATCTATGGCCAATAATCCGACCCAACTGACCATCCTGCAGGATGAAATCCGGCGTCGCTACGACACATTAAGCAAACGCTTAAAACAGGTGGCACGCTATATTCTGGATAACAGTAATAGCGTCGCTTTCGATACCGTCGCTTCCATCGCCCAGCAGGCGGATGTCCCGCCATCGACGTTAATCCGTTTCGCCAATGCGTTCGGTTTTAGCGGCTTTAACGAAATGAAGCAGATGTTCAGACAGCATCTGATGGAAGAGACCGCCAACTACACCGAACGCGCGCGCCTGTTCCGCCAGACGACCAACGATGAAACGTCGCCGCCGGAAACGCCAACGGAAATTCTCAATATGTTCACCATGGTGAATACCCAGGCGCTGCAGCAGCTAGCGATGCAGACCTCTGGCGATGATCTCGAGCGCGCGGTCGGCCTGCTGGCGGAGGCGGAGAATATCTATGTGATTGGCCTGCGCCGCTCGTTTAGCGTCGCTTCCTATTTGACCTATGCGCTGCGTCATCTTGATCGTAAAGCGTTCCTGATCGATGGTCTCGGCGGCATGTTCACCGAGCAGCTGAGCCTGGTGGGGCCGAAAGACGTGGTGGTCGCCGTGAGCTTCTCGCCCTACGCGCGTGAAGTGGTCGAGCTGGTTGAACTTGGCGCCCAGCGCAAAGCGCGACAGATTGCAATAACCGACAGCCAGGTCAGTCCGCTCGCGGCCTTCAGCGATGTCTGCTTTGTAGTACGTGAAGCGCAGGTTGACGGTTTCCGCTCCCAGGTGGCCTCTCTGTGCCTGGCCCAGACGCTGGCCGTTTCACTGGCGCTGAACAGCAGCAAAGAACCGCAAACCCAGCAGAACCTCGCCTGACCCTGCCCCCTCTCCCGATGTAGCCCCGGTAAGCGCAGCGCCACCGGGGAATACCTCCGGAAGGCCACCGGGGAACAACAGAAGACAAAAAGGGCCGCTAAGCAAAACTTAGCGGCCCTTTTAACTCTTGCGATCCGTCAGTCGTGACGAGGATAGTCAGGACTATTGATCCACGCGTGGTCCTCTTCCCAGGTAAACAACCACTTGCGCTCCGGCCCGGCCATCACGTTCAGATAATAACTGTCATACCCGGCAATCGTCGCGACCGGATGATAGCCGCGCGGCACCATCACCACATCGTGGTTGTACGGTGCCATGCAGGCATCCAGGCTGCGGTCATCGGTATACACTCGCTGGAGTGCGAAGCCCTGCGGCGGATCGAAACGGTGATAGTAGGTCTCTTCCAGCTGGGTCTCTTTGCCCGGCTGCGCGGTATCGTGTTTATGCGACGGCCAGGAGCTGGTGGCGCCTTCGTCGGTATACACCTCCACCACCAGCAGACAGTCGGCCTGCGCATTATCCGGCAGGATATTGTGCACCAGACGCTGATTACGCCCTTTGCCACGATGCTCAACGCCCACATCCTGCGGACGAATCACCCGCGCCGGCAGCGTACCTTTACCCGGCGCGCTGCACACCGCCAGTTCAAGGTCAGAATCCGCCGTCACTTCCACCTTGTCCTGCGTCGGGACGTACACCGCCCACGGCGGGGTACGTTCAAACGGCGACATGCGCTGTCCCAACCCTGGGAAGTCGGCCTTCGTCGTTTTGACCGACGCCAGCCCGGCAACCAGCACCAGACACAGCTCGCGTTCGCCGCTTTCCAGCGTAATGCTCTGCCCTTTTTTCAGCATCCACACATCAAAACCGATATAGCGCCAGCCGGCGCTTTGCGGCGTGATGTGCTGGATCTGCCCCTCTTTTCGTGATTTAGCCAGTAACGACATGGCGTTCTCCTTCGCCGATTAACCTAAGGTCGGCATGCTGAATTCAGATACGGTTTGCTGCCCTTGCGGCCAACGCACGGTGGCGGTTTTCATGCGGGTGTAGAAGCGCACGCCGTCAGGACCATGGACGTTGAGGGCGCCAAATACCGAGCGCTTCCAGCCGCCGAAGCTGTGGAAAGCCATCGGTACCGGAACCGGCACGTTCACCCCGACCATCCCGGCCTGGACATCATGCACGAATTCACGGGCAGTGTGTCCATTGCTGGTGAAGACGGCGCTGCCGTTGCCAAATTCGTGGCTGTTCACCAGCTCCAGCGCGCTGTGATAGTCCGCCACGCGGACAATACCCAGTACCGGTCCAAAAATCTCTTCCCGCCAGATGGTCATATCCGGCGTCACGTTGTCGAACAGCGTACCGCCGACATAGTACCCGTCATCATAGCCTGACACGCGCAGCTTACGCCCGTCGACAACCAGTTTCGCCCCTTCGCTGGCGCCTTTATCGATATAGCCCAGCACTTTCTTCTGATGGGTATCGGAAACCACCGGGCCCATTTCGTTCTCTTCTTTGCCGCGCATACATCCCGGCCCGACTTTCAGCGCTTCCACCAGCGGCTTCAGACGTGCAATCAGCTTATCCGCCGTTTCATCGCCCACCGCGACCACGACCGGCAGCGCCATGCAGCGCTCGCCCGCAGAACCAAACGCCCCACCCATAATCGCATTCACCGTGGCATCCAGATCCGCATCCGGCATCACAATCGCGTGGTTTTTCGCTGCGCCAAAGGCCTGCACGCGTTTGCCGTGGGCGCTGGCAGTTTTGTAGATATATTCGGCAACACCGGAAGAGCCCACGAAGCTGACCGCCGCAATACGCGGATCGGTATACAGCTGCTCGGCATCGTCGTTGCTGCAGTGCACAACGTTAAAGACGCCATCCGGCAGGCCTGCTTCCTTCAGCAGTTCAGCCAGGCGTACCGCGGCCGTCGGGGCCAGCGCCGGTGGCTTGAGGACGAAGCTGTTGCCGCAGGCCAGCGCCAGCGGGAACATCCACATCGGCACCATCGCCGGGAAGTTAAACGGCGTAATCCCCGCCACAACACCCAGCGGCTGCATCAGCGAATAGCTGTCCACGCCGGTGCCGACATCAGAGGAGTATTCACCTTTAATCAGATGTGGAATACCGCAAGCAAATTCAACCACTTCCAGACCACGTGTCAGCTCGCCCAGTGCGTCCGACCAGACTTTACCGTGCTCGCTAACGATGATTCCCGCCAGTTCTTCAGCATGTTGCTCAAGCAGCATTTTAAAGTTGAACAGGACGCGGGCGCGGCGTAGCGGCGTGGTGCGCGACCAGCTTTCAAACGCATCACGGGCAACCTGAATGGCATCAGAGACTTCCTGAGCGGTCGACAAAGTGACTTCGCGCACCACCTTGCCCGTCGCCGGGTCATACACCGGCATCGTTTCATTGCTGCTGCTGGTGACGGTTTTCCCGCCAATAAAGTTTCCTGTGATCGTCATCTTCTCGCCTCATGATGTGGGAAGGCCAACGCTGCGGCCCCGTTCCGATTTTGCTGTGCTATAACCGTAGTAAAATGAAACTTATATTTCAATGTTGACGTAGAATGAAATTCTATTTTGGTGATGACCGTCGCATTTCCCGGCCGCGGTGCGCGAGTTTCGTCAAGAAAGCGCCCCCGATAAGATTCAGCTGCGACGCCATCTGTACCCGATGTGACTTAGAGCGGGAAAGTACGATTATTTGCGAAGCAGCTCAAAGATCCACCATTTCATCCATTGCCAATTATGAAATAAATGTTTTGACTTACAGTCGATCGAATAAACCCAATCTATCGTCATTCAGGAGAGCCACATGGCTATCGCACTGCAACGTTTCTGTCTTAATCGCAAGATCGCCCCATCCCTGAGCATCGAGGCCTTTTTCCGTCTGGTGAACAGTCTTGGGCTGAATAAAGTCGAGCTGCGTAATGATTTGCCCACAGGCAAAGTGACCGACGATCTGAGTCATCAGCAGGTGCGCGAGCTGGCCGACCGCTACCATATTGAGATTTTGACCATCAATGCGGTATACCCATTTAACCGCCGCACGGAGCAGGTTCGCGGCCTGGCCGAATCTTTGTTGCAAGAGGCCAGAGCCATTGGCGCCAAATCGCTGGTCCTGTGTCCGCTCAACGATGGCAGCGAGGTGCCGGCCAGCGAAACCCTGAGTGCGCTGCGCGATCTGTCGCCGCTGTTTTCGTTTTACGGCGTGCGGGGCCTGGTTGAACCGCTGGGTTTCCCGCAGAGCTCACTGCGATCTGCGGCACAGGCGCAGACGCTCATCCGCGATGCGAAGGTACCGTTTAAGCTACTGATTGATACCTTCCACCACCATCTCTATCCGCAGGCGGATGCCGAGTTTAGCCAGGTGGATATCGCTGACATCGGGCTGGTGCACCTTTCCGGCGTGGAAGACGCCCGCCCACGGGAAAACCTGACCGACGACGAACGAATCATGCTGACGGAAAAAGATCGGCTGCAAACCTGTGAGCAAATCAAACACCTTGAAGCCCGGGGTTATCAGGGGGTGTATGCGTTCGAACCGTTTGCGCCGGAGCTGGCATCCTGGAGCGAAGAGGATATCCGCCGCGAGACGGAACGGAGCATCGCGCTCATTCAACGCCATTGCGCCTGAGAGAAATCAACGTCACGCCAGGCGAATATAGCGATTTCTCACATCGGTTTACGGCCAGTTTGCCTATAATCGACGCAGGATAAATGGAGGAATCGATCATGAGCGCACCCCTGCTGATTGCCCGCACGCGGGAAAAACAGCTGCATTTACTGCCGGGAATGGCTAACCGTCACGGCCTGATTACCGGTGCGACCGGCACCGGTAAAACCGTCACCCTGCAAAAGCTGGCGGAGTCTTTTTCAGAAATCGGCGTGCCGGTCTTTATGGCCGATGTGAAGGGCGACCTGACCGGGATCGCCGCAGCGGGCCAAAATTCGGAGAAACTGCAGGCGCGGCTGGAAAAAATCGGCGTCACCGACTGGCAGCCCCACGCTAACCCGGTGGTGACATGGGATATTTTCGGCGAGAAAGGCCACCCGGTCCGGGCGACGGTGTCCGATCTCGGGCCGCTGCTCTTGTCACGATTACTGAATCTCAACGAAGTCCAGTCCGGGGTGCTGAATATTATCTTCCGCATCGCCGATGACCGCGGTCTGCTGCTCCTCGACTTTAAGGATTTGCGCGCCATCACCCGGTATATCGGCGACAACGCCAAAGCTTTTCAAAACCAGTATGGCAACATCAGCAGCGCCTCGGTCGGCGCCATCCAGCGCGGCCTGCTGACTCTGGAACAGCAAGGAGCGGAGCACTTTTTCGGCGAGCCGATGCTCGACATCCAGGACTGGATGCGTCTCGACGAGAACGGCAAAGGGGTGATTAATATCCTCAGCGCCGAAAAGCTGTATCAGATGCCGAAACTCTACGCCGCCAGCCTGCTGTGGATGCTCTCGGAGCTCTACGAGCGCCTGCCGGAAGCCGGAGATCTGGAAAAGCCGAAGCTGGTCTTTTTCTTCGATGAAGCGCATCTGCTGTTTAACGATGCGCCTCAGGTGCTGCTGGATAAAATCGAGCAAGTTATCCGCCTGATTCGTTCCAAAGCCGTGGGGGTTTACTTCGTGTCGCAGAACCCGTCGGATATTCCCGATGCGGTTCTCGGCCAGTTGGGCAACCGCGTTCAGCACGCCCTGCGCGCCTTTACACCAAAAGATCAGAAAGCGGTGAAAACCGCGGCGCAGACCATGCGCGCCAACCCGGCTTTCAGCACCGAACAGGCCATCCAGGAGCTGGGCACCGGTGAAGCGCTGATCTCCTTCCTCGATGAAAAAGGCAGCCCTTCGGTGGTCGAGCGCGCGATGGTAATTGCCCCCTGCTCACGAATGGGGCCGGTGACCGATGATGAACGCAACGGGCTCATCAATCACTCCCCGCTGTATGGCAAATATGAGGATGAAGTGGATCGGGAGTCCGCCTTCGAGAAATTGCAGCAGGGCGTGCAGGCCACCGCCGAACAGCAAAATGCGCCGCCGGCAAAAGGGGCCACCGCTGACCTCGACGACGGCATTTTAGGCGGCCTGAAAGATATTCTGTTCGGCACGACCGGCCCGCGCGGCGGCAAGCGCGACGGTCTGGTACAAACGGCAGCGAAAAGCGCCACGCGGCAAATCACCAATCAGATTGTGCGTGGCATGCTCGGAAGTTTGCTGGGCGGCAGACGGCGCTAGTCAGACGCACACCGCTGCCGGGGCGATAAGGGTGCCTTTTTCGCCCCGCAGGATGGCTGGGGCATCGCGCAGCGCGCCGATGTACGCCGGGTGACCTGTCATCTCCACAAACTGGATCGCGGCTTCCGCTTTCGGCCCCATTGCACCATCCGGTACGGCCAGCGGCCGAAGATCGTCCACGGTGGCCGTGCGCAATGCGCGCGCCTTCGGGGTACCCCAGTCAAGATAAACAGCGTCAGCCTCGGTGAGGATCAGCAGCGCTTCAGCCTGCAGCGACTGAGCCAAAACCGACGCCGCCAGATCTTTATCCACCACCGCCTCCATGCCCTGATAACTGCCGTTTTCCTCCACCACCGGCGTGCCGCCGCCGCCCGCACAAATCACCACGTTGCCGTCGGCCAGCAGCTGACTAATGGCCTGCCGCTCAAGGATTTTCTGTGGTCTTGGCGACGGCACGACCCGGCGAACATAGTCGCCGTCTTTTTTCATCTGCCAGCCATAGCGGGCCTCCAGCGCACTTTGCTCCTCCGCAGCCCACACCGGACCGATATATTTCCCGGGCTGGCGAAACGCCGGGTCGGCGGCGTCCACTTCCACTCGGGTCAACAGGGTGACGACCGGTGGGATCCCGGCCCGGCTGCCCAGCACCTGAGCAATCATGTAGCCCAGCATCCCCTGGGTCTCGGCCACCAGCACATCCAGCGGCCACGCCGGGCTGTCGCTGTAAGCCTGATTTTGCAATGCCAGCAGCCCCACCTGCGGGCCATTACCATGCACAATCACCACCTGATACTCCTGGCTCAGACTGGCCACCACATCGGCAATTTGCGCAATATTACGGTACTGATTTTCGGCGCTTAACGCTTCACCGCGTGCCAGCAGAGCATTCCCCCCCAGCGCAATGACGATGGTCTTTTTCATGTTATTCTCCGGTTAATAATATTGCCTGAAAACATAACGAAATAATCATCATAAAATGTGAGCAATATCATTATTGACCGACTCGAAAGAACAATTTAAAAATTAAACCTCAGTCCACCATGGTTATTAAATTAATTCTAACAATGGCTTCTTTTAAATATTTTTAATAATCCAGACGGCGTGAAGAAAAAAAATCTCACAATCAGGCGAGTGTGATCTGCTTCACCAGAATACCCCTGCTTCTACTGTAGGTTTAGCCACAGAACACCCGCCGGGACTGGCGGCGGCAACATTATCTACAGGAGACAAACCATGTCTGCACAACTCAACGATGCGGTGGCCCCGCACAAAAGAGGGATCCCCGCCTGGTGGGTGACCATCTTTTTATTCTGGCTCGGCTGGATATTTATGTATGCCGACCGCACGGTATTAAACCCGGTCATGGGGGAACTGGAAAAAGAATTTGGTTTATCAGGCACCCAGCTCGGATTAATGAATTCGGTCTTTTATTTCTCTTACGCTTTATTACAGGTTCCGGCCGGGATCCTCGGAGATAAAATAGGCAAGAAAAAAGTCCTTATTCCTGGATTTTTACTGTTCGGGGCCTTTACCGCCGTCACCGGCTGGGCCAAAAGCTGGAGCACCCTGCTGTTCGCCAGGGTCGTCACCGGCGCTGGCGAAGGCACCTACTACGGCCCGCAGTACGGCCTCTCCTCAGAGCAAATCCCCAAAAAATACCGTTCGCTCGGCAGCGCCATCATCAACAGCGGCATGGCTTTTGGTATTGCGCTGGGGCTGATGGCCTCCAGCTGGCTGGTGTATGACCAGGGCTACAGCTGGCGTACGCCGTTCTTTGTCATGTCGATCCCTACTCTGCTGACCGGGATGGCTATCTGGCTGTTTGTCAAAGAGAAAAAGCGCCAGCCCGTCGAGGCAGGCGGGGTGGCGAAACCGAAAAGCAAATTCACCGATTTGTTCAAAAACCGCAATCTGCTGCTGGTCTATCTGATGGTGTTTTGCAGCCTGTTTGGCTTCTTCGTGATCCTCACCTGGCTGCCCTATTACCTGCAAAGCGAGCGCGGCATTGCGGGCAGCGAAACCGGCTTTATCACCTCGCTGGTCGCCTGGATCTCAATCCCTGGCGCGCTGCTCTTCTCCTCGCTCTCCGACCGTCTGGGTAAACGTAAGCCGCTGATTCTGGTACTGGTGCCGGTGGCCATTCTCAGCATGCTCTCCATCATCTGGATGCCGAATATGACCGGGGTAATCGTCGCCCTGTGCGTTTACGGCCTGGTCGGCAAGCTGGCGCTGGATCCGGTTCTGGTGGCGCTGGTCGCCGACAGCGTCGATGAGAACAACTACAGCTCCGCCTTCGGCCTGTTCAATTTTATCGGTATGAGCTCCTCCATACTGGCTCCGGTGATTGCCGGCGCCGCTCGCGATATGACCGGCAGTCTTGCCTCCAGCTTCTACGTCTCCGCGGCGTTACTGGTCGTGGGTCTGGTCGGCATGCTGTTCCTGAAAGAGAAGAAATAACCCGAGGTTTGTGATGATTTACGCATTCGTAAAAAAAGGCAGTTTTCAGGACTCCGTCAGCCTGATGCTTATCTCCCGTAAGCTGAGCGCCATTGACGATGTCGAAGAAGTCTCGGTGATGATGGGCACCCCCGCTAACAAAGCGCTGCTGGAGTCGACGGGCTTCTGGCATGAAGAATTTGCCCAGGCAACGCCGAACGATATCTGCGCGGCAATCCGCACCCGTCAGCCGGTCGCCGATATTCTCACCCTGATCCAGCAGCGGCTGGACGCCGAGCTAAACGCCATTGCCCAGGGGCAAAGCAGCGGCCTGCGTCTGCAAAAGGCGCGCCGCTGGGAGAGCGCCTGCGCGAAGCTGCCGGAGGCAAACCTGGTGCTGATCTCCGTCGCCGGGGAGTACGCGGCGGGCGTGGCCCGTCAGGGGCTGGAGAGCGGTAAAAATGTGATGCTGTTTTCTGACAACGTGCCGCTGGAGCAGGAGCGGGCCCTGAAACAATACGCCCGCGAGCGCGGTCTGCTGGTGATGGGGCCCGACTGCGGCACCGCCGCCATCGCCGGAGCGCCGCTGGCCTTCGCCAACATTCTGCCTGCGGGCTGTATCGGGGTGATTGGCGCTTCGGGCACCGGCATCCAGGAGCTGACCTCACAGGTAGCGCTGCTCGGCCAGGGCGTGACTCATGCGATGGGTTTAGGGGGACGCGATCTGAATCAGCAGATCGGGGGCCTCAGCGCCCTGACGGCGCTGGAGATGCTGGCGGCAGACGAGCAAAGCAAGGTGATCGCTTTCGTCTCCAAGCCCCCTGCTGAATCAGTCAGGCAGACCATTATCAGCGCCATGAAAAAGCTGTCTAAGCCCGTCGTCGCCTTGTTTCTCGGCAGCAAACCCGCCCGGGCGCAGGAGGGCAATATCTGGTTCGCCAGCTCACTGGCTGAAGCCGCGCGCCTGGCCGCTATGCTGGCGAGCGTCGAGCAGATAGCGGCTTCGCAGGCACCACAACGTGGTAAGCAGATCCTTGGCCTGTATGCAGGCGGTACGCTCGCCGCTGAGGCGGCGATGTTACTGGCGGAGCATCTGGGGGTGGAAACCGATGCTCATCACCCGGACGGCGTGATGCTGGAAGCCCAGGGTCATCGCCTGATCGATCTTGGCGACGACGCCTGGACGGTGGGACGCCCGCACCCGATGATCGACCCAACCACCCGTTCTCTGGAGATCGAGAAACTCAGCCAGCAGCCGGAAACCGGGGTGCTGCTGGTAGACATCGTGCTCGGCTATGGCGCCTGTGACGATCCGGCGGGCGCGCTGCTGGAGGCCATTAACACCGTCCGCAGCGCCCGTGGCCCTGAGCAACCGCTGACGGTTATCGCCACCGTCACCGGCACCGAACAGGATCCCCAGCCTCGCTCCCAACAAATCGACGCCCTGCTCAACGGCGACGTCATCGTAATGAACACCTTGCAGGAGGCGGTGCTGCTGGCGCATTACCTGGTGGCTCCCCGTCAACACCCGGCGCCTGTCGCTCTCCCGGCGCTGCTCAACGGCGTGCAGGTGATCAACGTTGGCCTGCGCAGCTTTGCCCGTGATTTGCAGCAGGCCGGTTGCCCGGTGGTGCATTTCCAGTGGGCACCGATAGCCGGCGGCAATCCGCATCTGGCGGCCCTGCTTAAGCAACTGAACTTTTGACTCTATTTTTGTAAGAGGTAGCTATGTACACCAGCATTAATCAAGCAAACGACGCGGTGATCGCCCGTATTAAAGCCGCCCGCCCGCACTGGCTCGACGTTAAACCCGCCGCCAGCGTTATCCCTGAACTGCGTGAAGGCCGCGTGCTGCTGCATGCCGGGCCGCCAATCCGCTGGCAGGAGATGACCGGCCCGATGCGCGGGGCCTGTCTCGGGGCCTGTCTGTTTGAAGGCTGGGCTGATGATGAAGCCCATGCTTTGCAGCTGCTGGAGCAAGGAGAGGTCGCCTTTGTCCCCTGTCATCACGTCCGGGCAGTGGGTCCGATGGGCGGTATTACCTCCGCCAGCATGCCGGTGATTGTGGTGCGCGATGCGGTGCACGGCAATGAAGCCTATTGCAACCTCAACGAAGGAATCGGCAAAGTGATGCGCTTTGGCGCTTACGGCCCTGACGTGCAAACCCGTCTGCGCTGGATGCGCGATACCCTCGCCCCGGTACTCAGCGACGCGCTAAGCACCTTCGAAGAGGGCCTTGACCTGTCGGCGCTGATGGCGCAGGCCATCACCATGGGCGACGAGTTCCACCAGCGCAACATCGCCGCCTCGGCGCTGCTGATGCGTACCCTTGCCCCGCGCATCGCCGGACAGGAACGAGATAAAACGCAGACCGGTGAAGTGCTGGAGTTCCTCAGCGTCACCGATCAGTTCTTCCTCAACCTGGCAATGGCCTACTGTAAAGCCGCCATGGATGCCGCCGCAGAAATTAAAGCAGGCTCGGTGGTCACCGCCATGACCCGCAACGGCCAGATGTTCGGCATCCGCGTCAGCGGCCTCGGCGACCGCTGGTTTACCGCGCCGGTGAATACCCCGCAGGGGCTGTTCTTTACCGGCTACAGCCAGGCAGATGCCAACCCGGACATCGGCGACAGCGCAATAACGGAAACCTACGGCATCGGCGGCGCGGCGATGATTGCTGCCCCAGGCGTTACCCGCTTCGTTGGCGCAGGCGGGATGGAGGCGGCCCAGGAAACATCAGAGGAGATGGGCGAGATTTATCTTCAGCATAACCCGCTGTTGCAGATCCCGTCGTGGAACTTCCAGGGGGCCTGCCTGGGGCTCGATATTCGTCGGGTCGTGGAAACCGGCATCACGCCAATCATTAATACCGGCATTGCCCACAAGGAGGCCGGGATTGGCCAGGTGGGTGCCGGAACCGTCCGCGCCCCGCTGGCCTGCTTCGAGCAGGCGCTGGAAGCGCTGGCCCAGGCGATGAATATCCAGGCAGCCTGATATGATCCTGACGCCGCTTGCCTCTGGCTGCAGCCATCCGCTCCCGGACGGCGAGTGGCGTTGTCATAGCCTGTTTAACCAGGCCATTAATCTGCAGCATGAGGATGGCACGCTGTTGACCCTGCTGCGCGGCGGAACAAACCTGCCCCCCATGGGCTGGCTGCTGCGCTGTCAGGAGTATGATTATCTGCGCAGCATCCTCTCTCCTGGCACCGTGCTCACTCTGTTTGCCGGCGTTTTACACTGGCGGGCGCTGCGATTGCGCGCTCCTCGTCGGCATATTACCCCCTCACTCCCGACTCATCCCTTACAGCCACTGGCGACTTTTTTATCCGCTTATCCTCAGAATACCGGGCTTTGCGGCAGCCTCTCAGAAGCGGTGAACCGTGCAGATGCGCCACAGCAGCGCCTGTTCAGGCTGCTGAACAACGACTTTGCCGACGCAGAAACGCTGATCGGACTCGGCCCCGGACTGACCCCCTCCATGGACGATATGCTGGTCGGTGCGCTGGCCGTTCTGTACTGCGCCGCGCCACTTCGCGAGTTGCCTCGCAAAATCGAGCAATTCCCCCCGGCCCGGACGCTGCAACAGCTGACAACGACGGTAAGCGCTTGTTATCTTCTGCACGCCAGTCAAGGGCGCTTTTCGACCACGCTTATCCATCTCCTGCGTCACCTGGCTGTCGGTGCTCATCGCACAAGGACTCACCACGCCATTCGTCACCTGCTGGCACATGGACACACCTCTGGCGCAGACACTCTGCTGGGAGTGCATGTTGCGCAGCAGTGTCTGGTAACGCATGTATCAGGGGGACACTGTAATGATGGACCATGAAACGATCCGCACCTTTATTCGCGTGGCGGAAACCCGGAGTTTTTCCCGCGCCGCCGAGAGCCTGTTCAAAACCCCGGCCGCCATCAGCTACCGCATCAAAATGCTGGAAGAATCGTTGGGTACACCGCTGTTTCTGCGAACCACACGCTCGGTCAGTCTGACCCCCGCCGGCACCCATCTGCTTGAGCGCTGCCTGCAGTGGCTAAGCTGGCTGGAGGCGATGCCCGATGAGCTAAGCCAGGTCAATGACGGCGTCGAACGCCAGGTGAATCTGGTTATCAACAATCTGCTGTACGACAACCTCGCCGTGGCCCTGCTGCTCAGCCATCTGCATCAGCGATTCCCGTTTACCCAGTTTCAGGTCTCCCGCCAGGTCTATATGGGGGTCTGGGATGCCATGCTGTATGGCGACTACCACCTGGCGATTGGCGTCACCGGTTCGGAATCGCTCTCCAACTCAATTAATCTGTTGCCGCTCGGGGAAATCAGCTGGGTCTTTGTGGTGGCGCCGCATCATCCGCTGGCGGCCGTCGAAGGGGTGATTAACGATGCACCGCTGCGCGCTTTCCCGGCTATTAATATCGAAGATACCTCCCGCAATCTCACCAAGCGCGTGGCCTGGCTGCTCTCCGGACAGAAGGAAATAAAAGTCCCGGACATGCAGACTAAATTACAGTGCCATATTACCGGGGTGGGCGTCGGCTTTCTGCCGCGCAATGTCTGTCAGCCGTGGCTTGATAACGGCAGTCTGATAGCCAAAGAGGTGGAGAATCGTCGACAGCCTTCACCGCTGTCGCTGGCATGGAGTAAAGAACGGGACGGTAAGGCGGTGAGTGAGATAGTGACGCTGTTCCGTCATCAGGAAAGCTGCGTGAAAGGTTTTTTAAACAATATTGACAGGCCGCCCGCGCTGTAACGACTCCTCCCGACGGGAGGAGTCGCGGGTCGTTTACGCCTTACGCATCATCAGCCAGAGGCTGATCAGGAAGAAGCTGGCGCTTGGCAGCAGCGCGCCGATAATCGGCGGGATGCCGTAGACCAGCGTCAGCGGGCCAAAAATCTGGTCCAGCACGTAGAAGATAAAGCCAAAGCTGATCCCGGTGACAACCCTTACCCCCATCGCCACGCTGCGCAGCGGGCCGAAGATAAACGACAGCGCCATCAGCATCATCACCGCCACCGACAGCGGCTGGAAGATTTTGCTCCACATGTTGAGCTGGTAGCGTCCCGGGTCCTGTCCGCTGGATTTCAGATAGGTCACGTAGTTATGCAGGCCGCTGATCGACAACGCATCCGGATCCAGCGCCACCACGCCCAGCTTGTCGGGCGTCAGCTTAGTTTTCCAGGTGCCGCTGACCATCTGCGAGCCGGTGATCTGTTTCGGGTCGGTCAGGTCAGACTCATCAACCTGCGACAGGCGCCAGACTTTATTATCGTTGTCGAATTTCGCCGAGGCGGCGTAGCGAACGGTCTGCAAACGGCGCTGGTCGTTAAAGGCGTAAATACTCACGCCGCCCAGTTCATCGTTTCCTTTCACCCGTTCGATATACACGAAGTTATGGCCGTCTTTCGCCCACAGCCCCTGCTGGGTCGACAGCAGCGAACCGCCGTACATCTGCTGGGCGCGATAATTACGCGCCATCTGCTCGCCCTGCGGCGCCACCCACTCCCCGATCGCCATAGTCAGCAGAACCAGCGGAATCGCGGTTTTCATCACCGCCAGCGCTACCTGTAACCGGGTGAAGCCGGAGGCCTGCATCACCACCAGTTCGCTGCGCTGCGCCAGCATCCCCAGGCCAAGCAGTGCGCCAAGCAGCGCTGCCATCGGGAAGAAAATCTGCACATCTTTTGGCACGCTGAGGATGGTATACAGCCCGGCACCGAGCGCGTCGTAGCTGCCCTGGCCGGCTTTTTTCAACTGGTCGACAAACTTGATAATGCCCGAGAGCGAAACCAGCATGAACAGCGTCATCATGATGGTGTTGAAAATCGTCCTACCGATATAACGGTCGAGTACGCCAAACGCCTGCATCACACCGCTCCTTTGTTAAAACGGGCACGGAAGCGGCGCATCGGCACCGTATCCCACAGGTTCAGCAGCACGGCCAGCGCGAAATAGAGCAGGTTAATCCCCCACATCCAGATCATCGGGTCGATTTTACCTTTACCGCCGTTTGACTTAATCGAGGTTTGCAGCAGGAAGAAGACCAGATACAGCAGCATCGCCGGCAGCATCGACAGCACGCGGCCCTGACGCGGGTTCACCACGCTCAGCGGAACGACCATCAACGCCATAATGAACACCGTTGCCACCAGCGTGAAGCGCCAGTGCAGCTCTGCGCGCGCGCGGTCGGTATCGGTGCGCCACAGCGCGCGCATGCCCATCTGTTCGGTGTCGTCAGGATCCGAAGCCACCGCCTGATGGCCAATAATGGCCTGGTAATTTTTAAAATCAGTAATGCGGAAATCGCGCAGCATCGCCGTACCTTCAAAGCGGGTACCCTGATTCATGGTCACCACCTGCGAGCCGTCTTTCTTCTGCGTCAGTTCGCCGGAATCGGCCACCACGACGGAAGGTCGCGCGTTACCTTTTGGCTTCAGCTGCGCCAGGAAGACATCATGGAAGCGCTTGCCGTTGACGTTTTCAATAAACAGCACGGCGCTGCCGTCGCTGGCCTGCTGAAACTGGCCCTGGGCCAGCGCCGCCATACCGGGGTTGGCTTTCGCCTCCGCCAGCACTTCATCCTGATGGCGAGACGACCAGGGGCCGGCCCACATCACGTTGACCGCCGCCACCGCGCCGGTAAACAGCGCGAGGATCATCGCCGCTTTCACCAGCACGGCCTTACTCAGGCCGCAGGCATGCATCACCGTGATTTCACTTTCGGTATACAGTTTGCCCAGCGTCATCAGCAGCCCGAGGAATAAACTCAGGGGCAGAATGAGCTGCGCCATTTCCGGTACGCCCAGCCCTAACAGCGAGAGCACCAGATTTGTCGGGATATCGCCATCCACCGCGGCGCCAAGGATCCTGACCAGTTTCTGGCAAAAGAAGATCAGTAACAGGATGAACAGGATCGCCAACTGGCTTTTCAGCGTCTCACGAACCAGATATCTTATGATTATCACTATAAATACGCCCGTAAAAACCCGTCTTATTGCAGGAAAATTGCTTGTTTCATGGCTTAAACGTCATTTATTCTCTTTGGTCTTCGAAATCATCGCTAAGATTAAATGACTCACTGGTTCCGCGTATCAGGTTTTTTTCTGACGAACCAAAGCCGTAATAACGTTAAGATTAACACGAAGTCACCGCAACAGCGGACATGAGTTACGAAAGCTTTCAATTCTATCCGTAGCCACCGTCGTTGTCTTTAAGATTCAGGAGCGTAGTGCATGGAGTTCAGTGTAAAAAGCGGTAGCCCGGAGAAACAGCGGAGTGCCTGTATCGTAGTCGGCGTCTTTGAACCGCGTCGCCTCTCCCCGATTGCCGAACAACTCGATAAAATCAGTGACGGCTATATCAGCGCGCTGCTGCGTCGCGGTGAACTGGAAGGTAAGCCTGGCCAGACGCTGCTGCTGCACCACGTGCCAAATATTCTGTCAGAACGTATTCTGCTGATTGGCTGCGGCAAAGAGCGTGAGCTGGACGAGCGTCAGTACAAGCAGGTCATTCAGAAAACCATTAATACTTTGAATGATACCGGTTCAATGGAAGCCGTCTGCTTCCTGACCGAACTGCACGTGAAAGGCCGTAACAACTACTGGAAAGTTCGCCAGGCCGTTGAGACCGCCAAAGAGACGCTGTACAGCTTCGATCAGTTGAAAACCAACAAAAGCGAGCCGCGTCGCCCGCTGCGTAAAATGGTCTTCAACGTCCCGACCCGTCGCGAGCTGACCAGCGGCGAACGCGCCATCCAGCACGGACTGGCCATTGCCGCCGGTATCAAAGCGGCCAAAGATCTCGGCAATATGCCGCCAAACATCTGTAACGCCGCCTATCTGGCCTCTCAGGCCCGTCAGCTGGCCGATACCTACAGTAAGAATGTGATCACCCGCGTCATCGGCGAACAGCAGATGAAAGAGCTGGGTATGAACTCTTACCTGGCGGTTGGCAACGGTTCGCAGAATGAATCGCTGATGTCGGTGATTGAATACAAAGGCAACCCGGCGGAAGACGCGCGTCCGATCGTTCTGGTCGGCAAAGGGCTGACCTTTGACTCCGGCGGTATCTCCATCAAACCTGCCGAAGGCATGGATGAGATGAAGTACGACATGTGCGGTGCGGCGGCGGTCTACGGCGTGATGCGTATGGTTGCTGAGCTGCAACTGCCGCTGAACGTGATCGGCGTCCTCGCCGGCTGTGAAAACATGCCTGGCGGCCGCGCCTATCGTCCGGGCGACGTCCTGACGACCATGTCCGGTCAAACCGTTGAAGTACTGAATACCGACGCCGAAGGCCGTCTGGTGCTGTGCGATGTGCTGACCTATGTTGAGCGTTTCGAACCGGAAGCGGTGATTGACGTGGCGACGCTGACCGGCGCCTGCGTGATTGCCCTGGGGCACCATATCACCGGCCTGATGTCGAACCACAATCCGCTGGCCCATGAGCTGATTGGCGCATCTGAACTGGCGGGCGACCGCGCGTGGCGTCTGCCGCTGGGCGACGAGTTCCAGGATCAGCTGGAATCTAACTTTGCGGATATGGCCAACATCGGCGGACGTCCTGGCGGCGCGATCACCGCCGGCTGCTTCCTGTCGCGCTTTGCCCGTAAGTACAACTGGGCACACCTGGATATCGCCGGCACCGCCTGGCGTTCCGGGAAAGCGAAAGGCGCCACCGGCCGCCCGGTCGCCCTGCTGTCGCAGTTCCTGCTCAATCGCGCCGGGTTTACTGGCGAAGAGTAATTGCCGTCTGATGCCCGGCGGCGCTACGCTTGCCGGGCCTACGCAAAGATGCCGTTTGTAGGCCGGGTCAGCGCAGCGCCACCCGGCTTAAGCATTTAAAGTCACCACAAGAAGCCCCATATATGAAAAACGCAACGTTCTACCTTCTGGACAACGACACACAACAAGACGGTTTAAGCGCCGTTGAACAACTGGTGTGTGACATTGCCGCAGAACGTTGGCGTAGCGGCAAACGCGTGCTTATCGCCTGTGAAGACGAACAGCAGGCCATCCGTCTGGATGAAGCGCTGTGGGCCCGCCCTCCGGAAAGCTTCGTCCCGCATAATCTGGCGGGAGAAGGCCCCAGAGGCGGAGCGCCGGTGGAGATCGCCTGGCCGCAAAAACGCAACAGCAGCCCGCGGGATATTCTGATCAGTCTGCGGCTAAACTTTGCAGATTTTGCCACCGCTTTCACAGAAGTGATAGACTTTGTCCCTTACGAAGATTCTCTGAAACAACTGGCGCGCGAACGCTACAAAGCGTACCGCATGGCTGGTTTCAACCTGAATACGGCAACCTGGAAATAATGGAAAAGACATACAACCCACAAGATATCGAACAGCCGCTCTACGAGCATTGGGAAAAGCAGGGCTATTTCAAACCGAATGGTGATGAAAGCCAGGAGAGCTTCTGCATCATGATCCCGCCGCCGAACGTCACCGGCAGTTTGCATATGGGTCATGCCTTCCAGCAAACCATCATGGATACCATGATTCGCTACCAGCGCATGCAGGGTAAAAATACTCTGTGGCAGGCCGGTACCGACCACGCGGGTATCGCGACCCAGATGGTGGTTGAGCGTAAGATTGCCGCAGAAGAAGGGAAAACTCGCCACGACTACGGTCGCGATGCCTTTATCGATAAAATCTGGCAGTGGAAAGCGGAATCCGGCGGCACCATTACCCGTCAGATGCGTCGCCTGGGCAACTCCGTGGACTGGGAGCGCGAGCGCTTCACCATGGATGAAGGCCTCTCCAATGCCGTAAAAGAAGTCTTTGTTCGTCTGTACAAAGAAGACCTGATTTACCGCGGCAAGCGCCTGGTTAACTGGGATCCGAAACTGCGTACCGCGATTTCCGACCTGGAAGTGGAAAACCGCGAGTCTAAAGGCTCGATGTGGCACATCCGCTACCCGCTGGCCGACGGCGCGAAAACCGCTGACGGTAAAGATTATCTGGTCGTGGCGACCACCCGTCCGGAAACCCTGCTGGGCGACACCGGCGTGGCCGTTAACCCGGAAGATCCGCGTTATAAAGATCTGATCGGTAAATTCGTGGTGCTGCCGCTGGTTAACCGCCGCATTCCGATCGTCGGCGATGAACACGCCGATATGGAAAAAGGCACCGGCTGCGTGAAAATCACTCCGGCGCACGACTTTAACGACTATGAAGTCGGGAAACGTCACGCCCTGCCGATGATCAACATCCTGACCTTTGACGGCGACATCCGCGAAAGCGCGCAGGTGTACGATACCAAAGGCGAAGAGTCCGACGTTTACTCCGCAGAGATCCCGGCGGAATTCCAGAATCTGGAGCGTTTCGCTGCGCGTAAAGCCGTGGTGGCAGCCATCGATGCGCTCGGCCTGCTTGAAGAGATCAAACCTCATGATCTGACCGTGCCGTACGGCGACCGTGGCGGCGTGGTGATCGAGCCGATGCTGACCGACCAGTGGTACGTGCGTGCCGACGTGCTGGCGAAGCCTGCCGTAGAAGCGGTTGAAAACGGCGACATTCAGTTCGTGCCGAAGCAGTACGAAAACATGTACTTCTCCTGGATGCGCGATATTCAGGACTGGTGTATCTCCCGTCAGCTGTGGTGGGGTCACCGTATCCCGGCGTGGTATGACAACGAAGGCAACGTCTACGTAGGCCGCACCGAAGACGAAGTGCGTCAGGAGAACAACCTCTCCGCTGACGTCGCGCTGCGCCAGGACGAAGACGTGCTCGACACCTGGTTCTCCTCCGCGCTGTGGACCTTCTCCACCCTCGGCTGGCCGGAAAACACCGATGCGCTGCGTCAGTTCCACCCGACCAGCGTGATGGTTTCCGGTTTCGACATCATCTTCTTCTGGATTGCCCGCATGATCATGATGACCATGCACTTCATCAAAGATGAAAACGGCAAACCGCAGGTACCGTTCCATACCGTCTACATGACCGGTCTGATTCGTGACGACGAAGGCCAGAAGATGTCCAAATCCAAGGGCAACGTTATTGACCCGCTGGATATGGTTGACGGCATCTCCCTGCCAGAGCTGCTGGAGAAACGCACCGGTAACATGATGCAGCCGCAGCTGGCGGAGAAAATCGCCAAACGCACCGAGAAACAGTTCCCGAACGGTATCGAGCCGCACGGCACCGACGCCCTGCGCTTCACCCTGGCGGCGCTGGCCTCCACCGGCCGCGACATCAACTGGGACATGAAGCGTCTGGAAGGTTACCGTAACTTCTGTAACAAGCTGTGGAACGCCAGCCGTTTCGTGCTGATGAACACCGAAGATCAGGACTGCGGCTTCAACGGCGGCGAGAAAGTCCTGTCGCTGGCGGACCGCTGGATCCTTGCCGAATTCAACCAGACCGTAAAAGCGTACCGCGAAGCGCTGGATAACTTCCGCTTCGACATCGCCGCCGGCATCCTGTATGAGTTCACCTGGAACCAGTTCTGCGACTGGTACCTGGAGCTGACCAAACCGGTCATGACCGGCGGATCTGAAGCCGAGCTGCGCGGCACCCGCAACACGCTGGTCACCGTGCTGGAAGGCCTGCTGCGTCTGGCGCATCCGATCATTCCGTTCATCACCGAAACCATCTGGCAGCGTGTGAAAACTATCGTCGGTATCGATGCGGATACCATCATGCTGCAGCCGTTCCCGGCTTACGATGCGGCGCAGGTTGATGAAGCGGCGCTGGCCGATACCGAATGGTTGAAGCAGGCGATCGTTGCCGTACGTAACATCCGTGCGGAAATGAACATCGCCCCGGGCAAACCGCTCGAACTGCTGCTGCGCGGTTGCAGCGCTGACGCTCAGCGTCGCGTGACCGACAACCAGAGCTTCCTGCAGTCCATGGCGCGTCTGGAAAGCATCACCGTACTGCCAGCCGACGACAAAGGTCCGGTTTCCGTGACCAAAATCATCGACGGCGCCGAGCTGCTGATCCCGATGGCGGGTCTCATCAACAAAGAAGATGAGCTGGCGCGTCTGGCGAAAGAAGTGGCGAAGATCGACGGTGAAATCAGCCGCATCGAAAGCAAACTGGCCAACGAAGGCTTTGTCGCTCGCGCACCGGAAGCGGTGATCGCCAAAGAGCGTGAGAAGCTGGACGGTTATGCCGAAGCGAAAAGCAAACTGATCGAACAGCAGGCGGTCATCGCCGCGCTGTAATCCTCCCGCCCCTTGCCTGCTCAGGCAGGGGGCGTTTTAATCCGCGATCCCCGCTTGCGCTCCCCCCGCTCCCGATGTTATTAACAACACCATCCGTCATTTTTTTGCTATGAGTAATCGTATGAATACGATCGCGACCGTTACGGCGTCGCTGCGCCGCATCACCGCTGAAGACAATGCTGCTATCGCCAACGTTATCCGCCAGGTTTCTGCGGAATACGGGCTGACGGCTGATAAGGGCTACACCGTAGCCGACCCCAACCTCGATGAGCTGTTTGAACTCTACAGCCAGCCGGGCTCCGCCTATTGGGTGGTTGAGCAGGATGGTCGGGTGGTCGGTGGCGGCGGCATTGCTCCGCTGGCACATAGCGAACCGGATATTTGCGAACTGCAGAAAATGTATTTTATGACCTCTGCCCGTGGGCAGGGACTGGCGAAAAAGCTGGCGCTGCTGGCGTTAGATTATGCCCGCGAGCAGGGTTTCAAACGCTGCTATCTGGAAACCACCGCCTTCCTGAAAGAAGCCGTCGGGCTGTATGAGCGCCTGGGTTTCGAACATATCGACGGCCCGCTGGGCTGCACCGGTCATGTAGATTGCGAAGTGCGGATGCTGAAAACGCTGTAAGCGCTCGTGCCCGTCAGCCGCGCGTCCCCGGTCTTACCGGGGCGACGGGCTCTCCCCCTCAGATACCCCGAATAAGGCGTGCAGCGCCGTTAGCCGGGCCTCGTCAGGTTTGGTCGTCCGGACCCGCCTCCGGGGAAAGGCACTTTACGCCGCGACCATCGGTACGCCGCTGTGGAAGCGGAACTCCGCCTCAGGTCGGAGAATTAACGCCGCCTCCGCCTCGCCAAGCTGGTGAATACGTTCACTGATATCCTCTTCGGCAATCTGCTGCGCCAAATCCAGATAGTCCTGATAGTGCCGCGCTTCGGAGCGCAGCAGCGACAGATAGAACTTCTGCAGATCGTCATTCAGCCACGGCGCCAGCGCGGCAAAGCGCTCGCAGGAGCGCGCTTCAATGTAGGCTCCGCAAATCAGCTTATCGATGAGCATCACCGGTTCGTGGGAGCGTACCTCTCTGCGCAACCCGCGGGCATAATTACTGGCGGTGATTTTGACGTACGGGATAGCGTGAGCCTGCATCATCTCCCGCACCTGCCAGAAATGGTGCAGCTCTTCTTTAATCAGCAGTACCATGCTGTCCACCAGCTGACGGCTCCAGCGATCGTCGGTTTGCGGCATGGCGCTCTTATTAATCCGTTTATGCAGCGCGACGAAATCCGGCTCGGGCCCCCGGCGATAGGTAAAGTCCTCATACGGCTTCAGGCAGGCCAGCAGCTCGTCGGCCCCTTCTTTATCAGCAACATATTTACGCACCAGCAGCAGCGCGTTTTGCGCCGCTTTTAGCTCACAAACCATATGATCGGTCAGCAGCAGCGGGAGATTTTCCGGCTTACGGGCTTCATCAATCCACGCCTGTGGCGTCGGGCAGTGCAGGAAGTGACTTACGGGGGCGAGTATTTGCGGGTAGTCCATTGAGGTTCCTTGCTATACGGTAACGGCTGCCGGCCGTTATCGCATCCAAACAGACACAATATTATTGTTCAGGGTATAACGAGACGAAAACCCCGACAACATAGAGAACGATGTCGCCGGGGTTCCTGTGCGTAGCCAGCAAAGACGCGGCCTGAAGGATGACGTGCAGATTTACTTAGTGGCGAACGCCGTCATCGTCTTCATCGACGAGATCGTCGTCATCTTCTTCATCGCCCTCTTCACCGTTCGGGTCTTCATAGTAAGTACCCCAACCGTCATATTCGACGCCGAATTTTTCCGCCAGAGTCATCAGTTGTTCAACCTGGGCATCAATCAGCTCCACCTTCAGGGCGCTTTCGCTCAGGATGTCACAGCAGATAACCACTTCGCCTTCTTCCACTTCCAGCTCTTCCGGCTCGGTCACTTCGTAACCCAGTTTGAAGGCCTCGACAGCCACTTTCTCCAGCGTTTCAAAGTCGTCGGCAGAGAGATGGTGTTCAATCGTGTACAGCGCGTCCGGATCGCTGCCGTCTTCGAGCAGCTCTTCGATAATCAGACGCGTTTCTTCACGCTGTTCTTCCAGTAGTTCCGGGTTTGCCATGGCTCGTTCCTCATAATGTGCGGCAGATACTTCTATTGTCACATACCGCCGTGATTGCCTCCACCTTTGTGCGAAAGATTTGTGTCACGGGGTTGCAAATGAATATTCATACATATAAATTGAATTTTAATTCAATAAGGGGCTTAAGCCATGTGAGGGAATCATGTCCGCGTTTTACCAGAAGCATTTTTTAAAGTTACTCGATTTTACCCCTGCAGAAATCACCGCTCTGCTGAAGCTGGCGGCCAGACTGAAAACCGATAAAAAAAACGGTATTGAAATCCAGCATCTGGCTGGAAAAAACATCGCGCTCATCTTCGAAAAAGACTCTACCCGGACACGATGCTCTTTCGAAGTTGCCGCATTTGATCAGGGTGCCCGCGTCACTTATCTCGGGCCAAGCGGCAGCCAGATCGGCCATAAAGAATCCATTAAAGATACCGCCCGCGTGCTGGGCCGGATGTATGACGGTATTCAGTACCGCGGTCATGGTCAGGAAGTGGTCGAAACGCTGGCCAAATATGCCGGTGTTCCGGTATGGAACGGTCTGACCAACGAGTTTCATCCCACCCAGCTGCTGGCAGATCTATTGACCATGCAGGAACATCTGCCGGGGAAAGCCTTTAACGAAATGACCCTGGTCTATGCAGGCGACGCCCGCAACAATATGGGCAACTCCATGCTCGAAGCCGCGGCGTTGACCGGTCTGGATCTGCGCCTGGTGGCTCCGAAGGCCTGCTGGCCCGAAGAAAATCTGGTGGCAGAATGCCGGGCGCTGGCACAGAAAAACGGCGGCAACATCACTCTGACCGAAGATATCGCGGCGGGCGTGCAAGGGGCGGACTTTATCTACACCGACGTGTGGGTCTCGATGGGCGAAGCCAAAGAGAAATGGGCGGAACGCATTGCGTTACTGCGCGCTTATCAGGTGAATAGCAACATGATGGCGCTGACCGGTAATCCGCAGGTGAAATTTCTGCACTGCCTGCCCGCATTCCATGACGATCAAACGACCCTTGGTCAGCAGATGGCGGAGGAATACGGCCTGCATGGCGGCATGGAAGTGACTGACGAGGTCTTTGAGTCGCCGGCAAGCATCGTCTTCGATCAGGCGGAAAACCGGATGCACACCATCAAAGCGGTGATGGTGGCAACGCTGAGTAAATAGCGCATCTGGTACGGATCATCCCGGAGCGGTGCTATCGCGCCTGACCGGCTAGCGGATGATCTCCCCGGATTGCGGCACAAGAGCCTTCATCCGGATGACCTCCCCCGTAAGCGTAGCGCCTGCGGGGGATTTTTTACGCCATCAGGATCTTCACTACCGCCTTACGCACTTTGGCCGGTTCGCCCACGGCACACAGCGGCTTATGCACTTCTCCAGGGTAAAAGACCACAAAATCCCCCTCGTTCAGAATGACGGTTTTCTCCTGTTCGCCGGCCGACAGAAACGCAATATCTCTCTCCGCCAGCCCGTCGATGTCCGCTGCGCCGGCGGCAGGGCGGGTGCTGAAGGTCATGGCCTCCTGGCCGCGCAGCACAATCTGGATATCCAGATAGCGCGCATGGTATTCCGCGCGGCGGGCGGCAAGAGGTTCGGTCGTATCTTCTGAAATCATATAAAACACGTTGTTACCGTCAATATCGTATTTGCCGGGCGACGTCTCTTCGCTCACGTGGGCTTTAACGTGCTCAATCGCCTGACGCAACGCGTCCGGTAGCCAGGCCTGCAGATGGTGAATGTGACCAACGATCATAGTACCTCTCAAAGATAAAACAGCTTTTCATTTTTGTTTTTATACGCCCCTTCACACTGCCATACCACCTCTTTTTTACGGTTTTTTGCGCTGGCGCAGCCTTATCGAAGCAATCGTTTTCTTGTTTGTGTACTAATCGCTTGATCCGAAATTTGAGCTGCGTATAATGCCGGTCGATTTGCCGGGAGGAAGCATGGTCTACTGCGTACGACATTTTGTCTTACCGCGTCTGAACACAGGCGCTGGCGTAGCGTTTTTCTTTCCGTTGCTCAATGAATTCTCGAAGCCCCTTATTTAAGGGGCTTTTTTTTTGCCCAGGCGTCAGGAGATAAACATGGCTAACCCGCTATATCAAAAACATATCATTTCCATAAACGATCTCAGCCGAGAAGACCTCGAACTGGTTCTGGCGACCGCTGCAAAACTGAAAGCGAATCCACAGCCGGAACTGCTGAAGCATAAGGTTATCGCCAGCTGTTTCTTTGAAGCCTCCACCCGTACCCGCCTGTCGTTTGAAACCTCGATGCACCGCCTCGGCGCCAGCGTGGTGGGCTTTTCCGACAGCAGCAACACCTCGCTGGGCAAAAAAGGGGAAACCCTGGCCGACACCATTTCGGTCATCAGCACCTACGTCGACGCCATCGTGATGCGCCATCCGCAGGAAGGGGCTTCGCGTCTGGCGACCGAGTTTTCCGGCGGTATCCCGGTCCTCAACGCCGGCGATGGCGCTAACCAGCACCCGACGCAGACCCTGCTGGATCTCTTCACCATTCAGGAAACTCAGGGCCGCCTGGAAAACCTCAACGTCGCGATGGTTGGCGACCTCAAATATGGCCGCACCGTCCATTCGCTGACCCAGGCGCTGGCGAAATTCAACGGCAACCGCTTCTACTTTATCGCCCCGGATGCGCTGGCGATGCCGCAGTACATCCTCGATATGCTGGATGAGAAAGGGATTGCCTGGAGCGTGCACAGCGCCATTGATGAAGTGATGGGAGAGCTGGATATTCTGTACATGACCCGCGTGCAGAAAGAGCGTCTTGACCCGTCGGAATACGCCAACGTGAAAGCGCAGTTTGTCCTGCGTGCCGCCGACCTCGACGGCGCCCGTCACAATATGAAAGTGCTGCACCCGCTGCCGCGCATTGATGAAATCACCACCGATGTCGATAAAACGCCGCACGCCTGGTACTTCCAGCAGGCCGGCAACGGCATCTTCGCACGCCAGGCGTTACTGGCACTGGTACTGAATAGCGAGCTGGCTCTGTAAGGGGAAACGACCATGACACACGATAATAAACTGCAGGTAGAAGCCATTAAACGTGGCACCGTTATCGACCACATCCCTGCGCAGGTGGGCTTTAAACTGCTGACGTTGTTCAAACTGACCGAAACGGATCAGCGGATCACCATCGGCCTGAACCTGCCGTCAGGTGAAATGGGCCGCAAGGACCTGGTAAAAATCGAGAATACGTTCCTGACCGACGAGCAGGTAAACCAGCTGGCGCTGTATGCCCCGCATGCGACGGTCAACCGCATCGATGATTATGAAGTAGTCGGTAAGTCACGCCCGAATCTGCCGGATCGGATTAACAGCGTGCTGGTCTGCCCGAACAGCAACTGTATCAGCCATGCCGAGCCGGTTTCCTCCAGCTTTGCGGTGAAAAAGCGGGAAAACGATATCGCGCTGAAGTGCAAATATTGTGAAAAAGAGTTTTCGCATTATGTGGTTCTGGCCAACTAATTGAGGTTGGTATTGGCAACCCGGCTCCCTATAATGGCCGGGTTCCATACGCGCTATCCTTCAAGCTGCTTCTTTGTCGGCCGCGCGGGCGGTTCGCCCCTTGCCGCGTCGCTGCAACTCGAAGGATTTTGCGTCACTACTTAATAATGCTGTTATTCAGGAGAACTCATGTCTAAAACTATCGCGACGGAAAATGCACCAGCAGCAATCGGCCCGTATGTTCAGGGTGTTGATCTGGGCAGCATGATCATCACTTCCGGCCAGATCCCCGTCGATCCGAAAACCGGTAGCGTGCCGGAAGATGTCGCCGCTCAGGCGCGTCAGTCTCTGGACAACGTCAAAGCTATCGTTGAAGCCGCAGGCCTGAAAGTCGGCGACATTGTTAAAACGACCGTATTCGTTAAAGATCTGAACGACTTCGCCACCGTGAATGCCGCTTATGAAGCGTTCTTCACCGAACATCACGCGACCTTCCCGGCGCGCTCCTGCGTGGAAGTGGCTCGCCTGCCGAAAGATGTGAAAATCGAGATCGAAGCGATCGCCATTCGTCGCTAAGCCTCGCATCCCCTCACCCATGCGCCTTTATTACCGCGCCGGGTGAGGGAGTTTCACTACTCGACCTTCGTCGCCCGCAGCAGTTTCTCCAGCGGATAAACCGCCGCAATCACCAGCTCATCCTGCGTTTTCGCCGCCTCGTCCAGCTGCGCCTGAACCGACGCATACTCTTTATCATCCAGCGTGCCCTGCCGCGCCACCAGATCGGTCAACCGTATCCCCAGCGTCGCCAGCTTATCCACCTGCGCCACCACCGGCTTTATCGCCGCCAGCTGATAGCTGTTTTCCGTCAGCGCCTGCGCATCGGCGATATTATTTTGCCAGAGGGTAAAAATATGGCGCAGCGCATCCGCGCTTTCGCTGTCTTCCGCATCGCTGATCAAACGCGACGCCCAACGATCGAGGTTGCGCACGGTCGTACTTTCTGCCGGTAACGCATCGGCGAGGCGGTTCAGCGGCTCAAACAGATGATAATGATTAGCCTGGAATTTCAGATGCTGGCGGGTGTAGTAGTGCGCCGGCTCCAGCGCCTGGGCGAGAATTTGCAGCGGCAGCGTGCTGCCGCCGTTGGCTAAGCGCGTGAACTGCACCAGCTGCTGGGTATGTTGCTGCAGGCCAACCGACACCGTAGACCAGCTGTCCATCGCCTGTAGCCGCTGATACATGTTATCGCTGTCGTTGACATCCTGCGCCGACCACAACCGCTCCGCCACCGCAAAGGCCCGCGGCCAGAGTTTAATATCCAGCACCGGCGCCGCCACGTTTTCCGCCCATAGCGCCGCCTCGCCGCCGAGCAGGTTCTTCTGCTGGTCCGCCTCCGGGACCACCGGCGGCGTACCCTGGGGCACCGCTTCCAGCCTTTGCCCGCTGACAGGATAGCGGGTGTTGCCCAGCAGGAAATAGCCGCCCAGCTTATCGTCGTTCACGGTCAGCACCGGTCGGGTTTCCCCCATCCAGGTGTCGACGCGAAAGGTCAGCCGATCGTCGCCGCCCCATTCAATATCCTGCACCGCACGACGAGATTTGCCTTTGAAATCAATAAACCCGCGCCAGCCGCTCTCGCCTTTAACCAGTGTAAAGCTTCCCTCCACCGCGCTGCCCTTCAGCCGTGGCATCGAGAAGCTCCAGCTCTGCGCGCTGTCGTTATCACTTATCGTATCCACGCCGTTCAGCCCCTGGGGCACAATTTCATTACGATAGTGATAGGCAGTGTACTGCGGCTGGTCGAGATAGAAACCGGTGGAGAGGATCCCCCGATAGCCCTGCTTTACCACCTCGCCCAGCGCGTCCTGTCCCTGCCAGGACTGAATCAGAATGCTTTTCGGCAGGTCCGGGTGATAAATCTCATCCCAGCCGACCATCTGCCGGTGGTATTTTTCGAGGATCGCCTCCAGCCTGCGGTTGAAGTACGCCTGCAGCGCGTGGCTATCGGCCAGCCCCTTCTCGCGCATAAACGCCTGGATAGTCGGGTTCGCTTTCCACTGACTGTCGTCCACTTCATCCCCGCCGATATGCAGATACGGGTCGGGGAAAATAGCCGCCAGCTCGGCGATCATCGCCTCGGCAAAGGCGTAGGTGGTCTCTTTGCTGGGATCGAGCACGGGTTTCAGTACGCCCCAATGGCGCTCCATGCCGTAGGGCCCCGGGGCGCTCATCAGCTCCGGGTAGGCCACCGCAATCGCCGACGCGTGGCCGGGCATATCGATTTCCGGCACCACGCGAATGCCGCGGTCCGCCGCGTAGCGCACCACCTCTTTCATCTGCGCCTGAGTATAAAACAGCCCGTCGCTGGCCTTCTGTTGCAGTTTCGGATACCGCGTGGAGGCGAAGCGCCAGCCCTGATCGTCGGTCAGATGCCAGTGGAAGACGTTGAGCTTGGCCGCCGCCATGCCGTCAATCTGGCGTTTGATCGCCTCCAGCGGCATGAAGTGGCGAGCGGAATCCAGTAGCAGACCGCGCCACGGGAAGCGCGGCGCATCATCAATCGTGACGTAAGGAATTGCCGTGTTTTCGGCGCCGTTCTGCATCAGCTGGAGCAGCGTTTCCATCCCGCGCATCGCGCCAAACCGGGTATTCGCCTTGAGGGTAACGCCCTCGGCGGTCACCTTCAGCTGGTAGCTTTCATCACTGTCAGGACGAGGAATCGCCGGCACTTTTTTGGCCACCACCACGTTAATTGTCGGCGTGGTAACCGGCGCCATTTGCGGTTGTAACGTCCAGCCGGTCTGGCGGGCAATGCGCTCGCGCCAGCGGCCCACGGCGTCGCCGGGCACGTCGCCGGTCACGTTCAGCGTCAGCGCGTTATTCACCACCAACGCCCCCGGCGACTGCGGGCGTTCGACCTGAGCCGGCCACGGCATCAGCGGCAGATCGCCGGCCGGAGCGGCATGTGCCATCGCGCCAAATAATAATCCGCTGGTCAGCAGGCCATTGCGCACAGAGTTAAGCATGAGTTTTCCTTTTGATGACGGGCCAAAAAAAAGCAAAACATTGGGTTAACATGCGCGCAAAAGAGCGTCAAGCAAACGGGATGACGGGGTTCACAACTTTCTGAGATTTAAGAGAAATGCCAAAAAGACCGTCCTCCCCTGAGGGAGAACGGTCGGCACAAAGACGGGTTATTGCCAGCCGTAGCGACGGCTGTAGAAGCCTTTTACCATCTGCGTCAGCGTCATGTAGCCTGCCAGAATGGCAATCAGCCACGGGAAGTAGCTCAGCGGCAGGGCCTGCAGCTGCAGATAGCCCGCCAGCGGCGAGAACGGCAGAGCGATGCCAACCAGCATCACCACCAGCGTCATGGCAAACAGCGGCCATGCGGCGCGGCTCTGAACAAACGGAATCCGCCGCGTACGGATCATATGCACAATCAGCGTTTGCGACAGCAGCCCTTCAATAAACCAGCCCGACTGGAACAGCGTCTGGGCTTCCGGCACGTTGGCCTGGAACACCCACCACATCAGGCAGAAGGTCAGGATATCGAAAATCGAGCTTATCGGGCCAAAGAAGACCATAAAGCGCCCCAGTTCCGAGGGATTCCAGCGCTGCGGTTTTTGAATCTGCTCGTCGTCGACGTTATCAAACGGGATCGCCACCTGGGATACATCGTACAGCAGGTTCTGGATCAGCAAGTGCAGTGGCAGCATCGGCAGGAACGGCAAAAAGGCGCTCGCCACCAGCACGCTGAAGACATTACCAAAGTTCGAACTGGCGGTCATTTTGATGTATTTCAGCATGTTGGCGAAAGTACGGCGACCTTCGATCACCCCCTCTTCCAGCACCATCAGGCTTTTTTCCAGCAGAATAATATCCGCAGCTTCGCGCGCAATATCCACCGCGCCATCCACGGAGATACCGATATCCGCCGCGCGCAGCGCCGGAGCATCGTTGATGCCGTCGCCCATAAAGCCGACCACATGGCCTTCGCGTTTAAGCAGCGTGACGATGCGCTCTTTATGTAACGGCGCAAGACGTGCAAACAGGGTCGTGCGTTTGGCCAGCGCCGCCAGCTCGTCATCGCTCATGTCTTCAATCTGGCTACCGGTGACCACCTCGCCGGCGTCCAGCCCCACTTCATGGCACACCTTCGCCGCCACCAGCTCGCTATCGCCGGTGAGGATTTTGACGGTAATGCCGCTGGCCTTCAGCGCTTTCAGCGCCGGGGCGGTGGTCTCTTTCGGCGGGTCGAGGAAGGCGATATAGCCTTCAAGGATCAGATCGGACTCGTCAATGCGCTGATAGTCACCTTCGCGGGCGGGCAGATATTTAGTCGCCACCGCCACCACGCGCAGCCCCTGGCGATTCAGGGTATCGGTGACGCGTTTGATACGGCGCAGCATGGTATCGTCCAGCGGCACGATTTCACCATTGTGGCGCACCTGGGTCGAGACGTTGAGGATCTCCTGGAGCGCACCTTTGCAGATCAGCTGATGCACGCCGTCTTGTTCACTCACCACCACCGACATACGGCGACGTTCGAAGTCGAAGGGAATTTCATCGACTTTCTGCCAGCGTTCAGAAAGCTGGCGCGCCGCATCCAGATCCACGCCTTCCAGCACGGCCTTATCGAGCAGGTTTTTCAACCCGGTCTGATAGTGGCTGTTCAGCCATGCGCAATGCAGAACCCGCTCGCTGACCTTACCGGAAATATCGGTATGGTTTTCCAGCACGATTTTATCCTGAGTCAGGGTGCCGGTTTTATCCGTGCACAGGATGTCCATCGCGCCAAAGTTCTGAATCGCGTCGAGGTGCTTCACAATGACTTTCTGTTTCGACAGCTTCACCGCCCCGCGTGCCAGGGTCGAGGTGACAATCATGGGCAGCATCTCCGGCGTCAGGCCCACCGCCACCGACAGGGCAAACAGCGCCGCTTCCCACCAGTCGCCTTTGGTGTAGCCGTTGATCAGCAGCACCACCGGCGCCATCACCAGCATAAAGCGGATCAACAGCATGCTGACGCGGCTGATGCCTTTCTGGAAGGCATTGGGTTCGCTCTCCTGCTCGCTTACCCGCCCGGCCAGCTGACCAAACCAGGTGTTGCCGCCGGTGGCGAAGACCATCGCCTGCGCCGTTCCGCTCACCACGTTGGTGCCCATAAAGCACAGGGTATCGCACTCAAGCGGGTTGCCCTGCTGAGGGTCGCGGCTGCTCGCCACTTTTTCGACCGGCAGCGATTCACCGGTCAGCGACGCCTGGGCCACGAACAGATCCCGCGCCTGAAGAATACGCAGGTCTGCCGGGATCATATCCCCGGCCGACAGCTTCACGATATCGCCAGGCACCAGCCGATCAATCGGCAGTTCGCACCAGCGGCTTTCGCCCTGTTCGTTGACCACCCGCAGCACCGTCGCGGTGTTGCTGACCATCGCCTTCAGCGCATCCGCCGCTTTGGTCGAGCGGGCTTCCTGAATGAAATTGAGCAGCGTGGAGATCCCCACCATCAGCGCAATCACGCCTGCGGCAAACAGGTCTTCCGTCGCATACGAGACGATACCCAGCACGGTCAACAGCAGGTTGAACGGGTTGCGGTAGCAGGTCCAGAGGTGCACCCACCACGGCGCCGGTTTTTGTGCCGGAATTTGGTTATCGCCGTAGCGGGCAATTTTCCGCGCAACGTCGGCGTCGTTAAGCCCTTCCGGGTGGCTTTCGAAGGCGCGCCAGATTTCATTTTCGTCCATTGCCGCCACGTTCAGGCAGTGTTTACCCAACGAATCCGGAATCGGCGCAGTGGCCAGATTGCGGGCATCAGGTAACGGATCGCGCTGAACCAGTCGGCGCGGCAAATGGCGGCTGAGCTGTGCAAACAGCTGCCGGGTGATATTTTTCAGCATAAACAGTCCCTCCACGCTCGTACAGACGAACGCGGCAAAACAGACAGGCACGATAGAACCTTACCTGTCAGGTATTATTTTTTTATGGCAGGGACATCAAGGACGTCACTGCTTTACGCTTCCGGTAAAGCAGTGCTAAGCAGGCTTACCGGAAAAGGATGTAACTCCATCGAGGATGAGGAGTGGGATCGGGGTCCATATAATCTCCGGTAAGTGAGTAAAAGCGGCGCGAGAGTACCGCGAGCAACAGGCAATTTATAGCCACTGTCTTAATGATAACCCCGCGTAACTAAACAAGACGTAAACCAGACTTTGCTCATTGCGGTTTGGTTGAGTAGCATTAGGCTCACTTTTATCGGACCACGACGAGACCTCTGCATGCAAAACCGGCTGACCATCAAAGATATCGCGCGCTTAAGCGGCGTCGGGAAATCGACGGTATCCCGCGTGCTTAATAACGAAAGCGGCGTCAATGAGCGCACCCGTGAACGGGTCGAGGCGGTGATGCAACAGCACGGCTTCTCGCCCTCCCGCTCAGCGCGGGCGATGCGTGGTCAGAGCGATAAAGTGGTGGCGATTATCGTCACCCGTCTGGACTCGCTGTCGGAAAACCTTGCCGTACAGACCATGCTGCCCGCCTTTTACGAGCAAGGTTACGATCCGATTATGATGGAAAGCCAGTTCTCTCCCGCGCTGGTCGGCGAGCACCTGGGGATCCTCGCCCGCCGCAATATCGACGGCGTGGTACTGTTTGGCTTTACCGGCATTAGCGAAGAGATGCTGACGCCGTGGCGGGAATCGATGGTGCTGCTGGCCCGCGACGCGCCGGGATTCGCCTCCGTCTGCTACGACGACAACGGCGCGGTGAACATGCTGATGCAGCGTCTGTACGATGGCGGTCATCGGCATATCAGCTTCCTCGGGGTACCGCATAGCGACGTCACCACCGGGCAGCGCCGCCATCAGGCCTACCTCAATTTTTGCGAGCAGCATCAGTTGATCCCGTCCGCCGCCCTGCCGGGCCTGGCCATGAAACAGGGTTATGAAAATGTCGCCGGCGTATTGACCCCCGATACCAGCGCGCTGGTGTGCGCGACCGATACCCTCGCCCTCGGCGCCAGCAAGTATTTGCAAGAGCAACGCATTGGACATCTGCAGGTCGCCAGCGTCGGCAGTACGCCGCTGATGAAGTTTCTCCATCCGGAAATCCTGACCGTGAATCCCGGTTACGCCGAGGCCGGTCGCCAGGCGGCCCAACAGCTGATCGCCCAGATCGGCGGCCAGGCAGAACCTCGTCAAATCGTCATTCCCGCCGCGCTGATTTAAGCCCGTTTGTTGGATTTATGTGATCGTTGCTGCGTTTCGGGAACGTTCCCATTTTGAAAGTTGAACGGAGCGGTTAGGATTCGTCTCAGGTCATTACGCAATCTCTTCCCTCTGTTTTGAGGCCTCATAATGAGCAAAGTAAATCAGCAGGACATCGATAAATTAATCGAACTGGTCGGCGGGCGCGATAACATTGCGACCGTCAGTCACTGTATTACCCGTCTACGCTTTGTGCTGAACAATCCGGCCATCGCCAAACCGAAAGAAATTGAGCAGCTGCGCATGGTGAAAGGCTGCTTTACCAACGCCGGGCAGTTCCAGGTCGTGATCGGCACAGAAGTCGGCGATTACTACAAAGCCCTGCTGGCGACCACCGGCAAAGCGTCTGCCGATAAGGAACAGGCCAAGCAGGCGGCGCGGCAAAATATGAAGTGGCACGAGCAGCTGATCTCGCACTTTGCCGAGATCTTCTTCCCGCTGCTACCGGCGTTGATCAGCGGCGGTCTGATCCTCGGTTTCCGTAATGTGATCGGCGATCTGCCGATGAGCAACGGCCAGACGCTGGCGCAGATGCATCCGTCGCTGAAAACCATTTATGACTTCCTGTGGCTAATTGGCGAAGCCATCTTCTTCTATCTGCCGGTGGGTATCTGCTGGTCAGCGGTGAAGAAAATGGGCGGTACGCCGATCCTCGGCATCGTGCTCGGCGTCACGCTGGTCTCTCCACAGCTGATGAACGCCTATCTACTGGGCCAGCAGGTGCCGGAAGTGTGGAACTTCGGCCTGTTTACGATTGCGAAGGTCGGCTACCAGGCGCAGGTCATCCCGGCGCTGCTGGCGGGTCTGGCGCTCGGCTTTATCGAAACGCGCCTGAAACGCATCGTGCCTGACTACCTCTATCTGGTGGTGGTACCGGTCTGCTCCCTGATTCTGGCGGTGTTCCTCGCTCACGCCTTTATCGGTCCGTTTGGCCGCATGATCGGCGACGGCGTCGCCTTTGCCGTGCGCCACCTGATGACCGGTAGCTTTGCGCCGATTGGCGCCGCGCTGTTCGGCTTCCTCTACGCGCCATTGGTCATTACCGGGGTCCATCAGACCACGCTGGCTATCGATATGCAGATGATTCAAAGCATGGGCGGTACGCCGGTATGGCCGCTGATTGCGCTGTCCAACATCGCTCAGGCGTCGGCAGTGGTGGGGATTATTATCGCCAGCCGCAAACAGAACGAACGTGAGATCTCCGTACCGGCCGCTATCTCGGCCTACCTCGGGGTAACCGAACCAGCGATGTACGGGATCAACCTGAAATACCGCTTCCCGATGCTCTGCGCGATGATCGGCTCCGGTCTTGCCGGGTTGCTGTGCGGCCTGAATGGCGTCATGGCGAACGGGATCGGCGTCGGCGGCCTTCCGGGCATCCTCTCCATTCAGCCAACTTACTGGCAGGTATTCGGCTTAGCGATGGTCATTGCGGTGGTGGTGCCGATTGTTCTCACCACCGTCATCTATCAGCGTAAGTTCCGTCAGGGCACATTACAGATTGTCTGATTTTTTCTTCCGGGGCGCGCTGGCGCCCCTTCGTTGTAGCAGGAAAGCGATATGAATACCCTCCCCCACTGGTGGCAAAACGGCGTTATTTATCAAATTTATCCGAAGAGTTTCCAGGACACAACCGGCAGCGGTACCGGCGATCTGCGTGGGGTCACCTCGCGCCTCGACTACCTGCAAAAACTTGGCGTGGACGCCATCTGGCTGACGCCTTTCTACGTCTCACCGCAGGTCGATAACGGCTACGATGTGGCGAACTATACCGCCATCGATCCCACTTACGGCACGCTGGATGATTTCGACGAGCTGGTCGCCCAGGCAAAAGCGCGCGGGATCCGTATCGTGCTGGATATGGTTTTCAACCATACCTCTACCGCCCACGCCTGGTTTCGCGAGTCGTTGAATAAAGCGAGTCCGTACCGCCAGTTTTATATCTGGCGCGATGGCGAACCGACGACGCCGCCCAATAACTGGCGCTCGAAGTTTGGCGGCAACGCCTGGCAGTGGCACGCGGAGAGCGGGCAGTACTATCTGCATCTGTTCGCCGCGGAGCAGGCAGATCTCAACTGGGAAAACCCGGCGGTCCGTGCGGAACTCAAAAAGGTGTGCGAGTTCTGGGCCGACCGCGGCGTCGACGGCCTGCGCCTCGATGTGGTCAACCTGATTTCGAAAGATCAAACCTTCCCGTCGGATACCCAGGGGGATGGCCGCCGTTTTTATACCGACGGTCCGCGGGTCCACGAATTCCTGCAGGAGATGAGCCGCGATGTCTTCACGCCGCGTAATCTGATGACGGTCGGCGAGATGTCCTCTACCTCGCTGGAACATTGCCAGCAATATGCCGCACAGGACGGCCGCGAGCTGTCGATGACCTTTAACTTCCACCATCTGAAGGTGGACTATCCCGGCGGCGAAAAATGGACCCTTGCGCGCCCGGACTACGTGGCGCTGAAAGCGCTGTTCACTCACTGGCAGCAAGGCATGCACAACCGGGCGTGGAATGCGCTGTTCTGGTGTAACCACGATCAGCCACGTATCGTGTCGCGTTTTGGCGATGAAGGGGAATACCGGGTACCGGCGGCGAAAATGCTGGCGATGGTCCTGCACGGCATGCAGGGCACTCCCTATATTTATCAGGGCGAAGAGATTGGCATGACCAATCCGCACTTCTCGCAGATCGGCGATTATCGCGACGTCGAGAGTCATAACATGTTTATTGAGCGCTCGGCGCAGGGACAGGCTCCCGATGAGCTGCTGGCGATTCTGGCCAGTAAATCGCGCGATAACAGCCGCACGCCGATGCAGTGGGACGCTCGCGACCAGGGCGGATTTACCGCCGGTGAACCGTGGATTGCGCTGTGCGATAACTATCAGACGATCAACGTCGAGGCGGCGCTGGCGGATGCGGATTCCGTCTTTTACACCTACCAGCGGCTGATTGCGCTGCGTAAAACCACGCCGGTGCTGACCTGGGGCGACTATCTGGACCTGCAGCCTGATCATCCGTCGCTGTGGTGTTATCGCCGCCAGTGGCAAGGGAAAACGCTGGTTGTCGCGGCGAACCTGAGCCGCGAGTTCCAGAGCTGGCAGCCGGAGGAGGTGGACGGCGACTGGCAGGTATTGATGAGCAATTACGCGGAAGCGGCGAATCGCCCGGCCGCCATGACCCTACGGCCGTTTGAAGCGGTATGGTGGCTGCAGGAGTAACCCCTGGAGCGCTGCCTGTAACCGGGCTACGGGTTCGCAAACTTCGGCGAGCCGGTAGCCCGGACAGCGGCGCTGCCGCGCCGGAGTGAGCAGACGTTACGTGCGGTCAGCCGCAGACAGCGTAGCGCTCACTTCCGACTGCGTCGCCGCATGTTCCTCTTTCGCTTTCAGACGATCCCACGCCCGGAAGAACGGGTAATAGACCACCAGCGAAATACTCAGGTTAACGACCTGCAGAATAGTCCCGGAAATATGCCCGCCCGTCGCCAGGTAGCCGCTGATAAAAATCGGCGTGGTAAACGGTAGCGCAATCCCCGCCGGCGGCGCCACCAGCCCGGTGGCCATCGCGGTATACGAAACAATCACCAGCAGCACCGGCGTCAAAATAAACGGCAGGAAGAACCAGGGGTTCATCACCAGCGGAATGCCGAATACCATCGGTTCGCTGATGTTGAACAACGCGCCCGGCGCGGCGATTTTCCCTAACTGCTTCATCTGCTGGCTACGGCTTCTGAACAGCATAAAAATCACCAGCCCAAGCAGCGCTCCGGTACCGCCCGGGGCGATCCACAGGTCGTAAAACTGCTGCGTAATAATGTGCGGAATCGGCTGGCCGTTCTGAAACGCCGTCAGGTTTTCGGACATATTCGACAGCCACACCGGCTGGATAAACACCAGCACGATAGCATCACCGTGCAGGCCCAGCGTCCACAGGATACCGATCAGGATAACCGAGATAATCATCCCCGGTAGCGTACCGCCGATATGGTGCATCGGAATACCGATAATGGTCGCGATCATGCTGTTGATATCGCCGAACGAGGAGGCTTCCACGGCCAGACGCAGCGCCAGCACCACCGCCAGCACGCAGAATCCGGGGATCAGCGCGAGGAAGGATTTCGCCACCGCCGGCGGTACACCGTCCGGCATGCGAATAACCAGATTACGCCCGGCGACAAAGCGGTAAATCTCAGTAGAGAGCAGCGAAATCACGATCGCCACAAACAGCCCCTGGCTACCGACCAGCCCGACCGGAATCACCCCTTTCACCACCTCCGCCGCCCCGTGGACCGGGGTGAACAGCGTGTGCTGTGGAATGGTCATCACAAAAGCGACCAGCGACAGGGCGCCTGCGGTCAGCGGATCCAGCGTACGGTATTTCTCTGCCAGCCGGTAAGCGATGCCGAAGCTGGAGATCAGCGCCATGATGTCGTAGGTCGCTTTCACCGGATAGAGAATTTTATCGCGCCAGACATCGCCGAACAGGCCGCTCATCATATCGGCATAGCCCGGAATCGGCAGATAGGCAAAAATCAGGAAAAACGAACCAATCAGCATAAACGGCATATTAAGAATAATGCCGTCGCGTACGGACAGAACATGTTTTTGCCCGGCGAATTTCAGCGCCGCAGGCATGACGTAACGTTCAATGAAGGTAGTGTTCGACATTTGCGATCCCCGAAGGAAATAATGGTCAGTTAAATTGCGTCAGCCACTGACGGTTGATAGTTAACACTTCATCCAGTAACGCCTGCGCATCGGTGACGTTCCCCACCAGCGGGTTGGTCACCAGCGCCAGCAGCGCGCTGTCGCGACAGCCGTGGACCGCGGCTTCAATGGTCAGCCGTTCGAACGCTTTCACCTGTTGCGTCAGGCCATTCATCGCCGGAGGCAATGCGCCAAAGGTGAGCGGCCGTGCCCCCTGGGCATCAATAATGCTGTTGGTCTCCACCACCGCGTCATCATCCAGCCCGTGAATCGCGCCGTTGTTGCGGGTGTTGACCACCATCTCCTTACCGAGATTGTTGTGGATGGCGGTAATCAGTTCCACGGCAACTTCGGAGTAGTAGGCCCCGCCGCGGAAGCTGAGCTGCGCCGGTTTCTCAGCCAGCGCCGGATCGGCGTACAGCGCGAACAGCTCCTGTTCGACCTTCATCACCTGCTCGGCGCGGGTGCCTTTGCTTTTCGCCGCGGCGATCTCTTCCGCCAGCATCGCCGGCGTCAGCCAGAAGTAGCGGTGATACGGGCAGGGAATCGCGTTCAGCGCCCGCAGAAATTCCGCCGGCCACGGCAGCTCCTTGATGTTATTCATCGACAGCGCCTGGCCATCACACAGCATGTCGATCGCCTTGCGGGTGACATCTTCGCCCCCGCGCATGACCTTATGCACCCAGACCATATGGTTGAGGCCGGCAAAACGCAGTTTGACCTCCTCCTCTCTGGCGCCCAGCATGCCGGCGATCATGTGCTGCATATTAATGGGCACGTTGCACAGGCCAATGATCTTTGCCTTGCTGTAGCGGCTCACCGCTTCAGTGACGATCCCCGCCGGGTTGGTGAAGTTGAGAATAAACGCCTCCGGCGCCAGCGCTTCCACTTTGCGCGCCACCTCAAGGATCACCGGAATGGTCCTCAGTGCCTTAGCGAATCCGCCGACGCCGGTAGTCTCCTGCCCCAGCAGATGATACTTCAGCCCAAGGCGTTCATCCGCCGCGCGCGCTGCCAGCTGGCCGACGCGCAGCTGGGTTAAGACAAAGCTGGCGCCGCGAATCGCCTCATCAAGCGTAAAATGGACGCTGACGGTAACGTGCTCCAGCCCTTTGTGTTTCAACATCCGTTGCGTCAGCGCGGCGATAATCCCGACCTTCTCCCTGCCGGATTCAACATCGACCAGCGCCAGCTCGGTGACCGGAAGCTGCTCATAACGAACGATAATTCCTTCAATAAGCTCCGGCGTGTAGCTACTGCCGCCGCCAATCACGGCGATTTTCAGTGTTTGCATAGAGGCCCCTTTCGGCATACAGAGAGCCGCACGCAACCGGCATGATTGCGCGTGGTGGTTCAGATTTAAGAGAGAAAAATCAGTGATTAAGCAGCGAAAGCGCCTTATCGAGCACGGCCGCGCCGCGCATCATGCCGTAGTCGGCCATATCAATCACCGCCACCGCTTTACCGTGCGGAGCGGCCAGCGCGCTCAGGCGCCCGGCTTCATACTTCACCTGCGGACCCAGCAGGATCACATCGGCATTGGCCAGCTCGCGCTCAAACTCCGCCACCGCAACGGCGTAAATATCCAGCGCCAGCGCGCGCTGCTGCGCTTCCGCCTTCATTTTGTTGACCAGCATGCTGGTCGACATGCCCGCCGCACAACACAGAACGATTCGTTGCATCGCGTTTTCCTCTTGTGGTTTCGTGATCTGGCCCGTCAAGGCATACATGAATATATTGTTAAGATTGTGTAAGAGTGAAGGCTATATGAAAATAATTTTCACCGATGTGATCGGGGATGAATTTTTCAGCATTATTATTGCGTTTTTTCAGCGCTGACTTCGCCTGTCATTAGGAAAAACTCTGTACTGGTGCTATAAATGGCAGAAAGCGATAAGTGAAAAATATTTTCAAATCATCTTCCGGAGAAAGGGACAGTCAGGATGGATATCGTAGGTCAGTTGCAGGAAGGGTTAGTTCGTTTTAGCGCTCAGGAGTCGCGAGTCGCCGCGTTTATCCTGAAAAACTTAAGCTTTACCGCCAGCGCTTCTATCGACGAACTGGCCGCCAGCGCCGGCGTCAGCCCGGCGACGATCACCCGCTTTGCCCGCTCCGTCGGCTGCGAGGATATTCGCGATCTGCGCAAACAGCTGGCGCAGGCCAGCGAGCGCCGCGCCAGCTGGCTGGCGCCGGACAGCAATGCCCTGCCCGCCGCCTGGCGGGACGCGCTGAGCTATCTTGGCTCCACCCTCGCCCAGCAGCTGGCGAATACCTCGGAAACGGCGGTGGAAAAGCTCAAATCCCGGCTGCGCGAGGCCCGCGCCGTCCACTGCTTTGCCCTCGGCGCCCAGGATACGGCGCTGGCATCGCTACTCCAGCATCAGCTGCTGCCCGCCGGCATTGCCATTAACCTGTGTCAGGATGCCTCGCTGATGCGCATGACCGCCAGCACCCTCAGCGACGATCATCTGCTGCTGGTACTGGTGACCGCCGAGGCCGATACGGTTTTACAAAGCGCAACGCTCCAGGCGCGAACCCAGGGCGTCACCATCATCGCGCTAACGCCGCCACAGCATGCGCTGGCCAATATGGCCGCCGATATTATTCCCCTTCCCGATAGTCCGCAGCTGGCACGCTATGCCCTGCTGCTGCTGGTCGATCTGCTCAATGACACCCTGATGGCCTGACGCAGGGCATTTCCGGCCTGAATACTTCCCCCCTTCAGGCCATTTTTTGCTTATTTTATAGTCAGATAAATTTACATAACGCCCAGCGCCCACCATCCGTACTCTCGTCTTTTTACTTTGTTCTGGGTCAATAAAATCGCAAACATCTTTGATGCAAATCACTACATATAGAACTTAGAATGCATCCCGGCCCTACATCTTGTATTAATCGTCTATTATGTCAGCACATCCCATCGTTCTGTGGCGGTGGTGGGATGTGGATAAAAAGGGCCGGAACCGACGCAAAACGGCGGCAGCTAAAGCCCCCGCGACGCCGGCGATACTTCCGCCTCTGTGGATAACCTGTTTTATAAAGTATGGAGTGATCATGACACCGCATGTGATGAAACGTGATGGCTGTAAAGTGCCGTTCAAATCTGAGCGCATTAAAGAAGCAATTCTGCGTGCAGCTAAAGCAGCGGGAGTCGATGACGCAGACTATTGCGCCACCGTCGCAGAAGTCGTTAGCCAGCAAATGCAGGACCGTAGCCAGGTTGATATCAACGAGATTCAGACTGCCGTTGAGAACCAGCTGATGTCAGGGCCGTGGAAACAGCTGGCCCGGGCCTATATCGAATATCGCCACGACCGCGATATCGAGCGTGAAAAACGCGGCCGCCTGAACCAGGAAATTCGCGGTCTGGTTGAGCAAACCAACTCGTCCCTGCTTAACGAAAATGCCAACAAAGACAGTAAAGTCATCCCGACCCAGCGCGACCTGCTGGCCGGTATCGTCGCCAAACATTACGCCCGCCAGCATCTGCTGCCGCGCGATGTGGTGCTTGCCCACGAGCGCGGTGAGATTCACTACCACGATCTCGACTATTCGCCGTTCTTCCCGATGTTCAACTGCATGCTGATCGATCTGAAAGGGATGCTGACGCACGGGTTTAAAATGGGCAACGCGGAGATTGAACCACCGAAATCGATCTCCACCGCCACGGCGGTAACGGCGCAGATTATCGCCCAGGTCGCCAGCCACATTTATGGCGGCACCACCATTAACCGCATCGATGAAGTGCTGGCGCCGTTCGTCAAAGAAAGCTTCAACAAGCACCGTAAAATTGCCGAAGAGTGGCAGATCCCTGATGCGGAAGGCTATGCCCGCTCGCGTACCGAGAAAGAGTGCTACGACGCCTTCCAGTCGCTGGAATACGAAGTCAATACTCTGCATACCGCCAACGGGCAGACGCCGTTCGTCACCTTTGGCTTTGGTCTCGGCACCAGCTGGGAATCCCGCCTGATTCAGCAGTCTATCCTGCGTAACCGCATCGCCGGCCTGGGCAAAAACCGCAAAACTGCGGTATTCCCGAAACTGGTGTTCGCCATTCGCGACGGCCTGAACCACAAGTTCGGCGACGCGAACTATGACATCAAGCAGCTGGCGCTGGAGTGCGCGAGCAAGCGCATGTACCCGGACATTCTCAACTACGATCAGGTGGTGAAAGTCACCGGTTCGTTTAAAACGCCAATGGGCTGTCGCAGCTTCCTCGGCGTCTATGAAGAAAACGGCGAGCAGATCCACGACGGCCGCAACAATATCGGCGTGATCAGCCTCAACCTGCCGCGCATTGCGCTGGAAGCGAAAGGTGATGAAGCGACATTCTGGAAGCTGCTGGATAACCGTCTGGAGCTGGCTTACAAAGCGCTGATGACGCGCATTGCCCGCCTGGAAGGAGTGAAAGCGCGCGTGGCACCGATCCTGTACATGGAAGGCGCCTGCGGCGTACGCCTGAAGGCCGACGACGATGTATCAGAGATCTTTAAAAACGGTCGCGCCTCTATTTCGCTGGGCTATATCGGTATCCACGAAACCATCAACGCGCTGTCTGGCAACCAGCATATGTACGATAGCGACGCGCTGCGTGAAAAAGGCGTCGCCATCGTCCGACGTCTGCGTGACGCCGTCGACCGCTGGAAAGAAGAGACCGGCTACGGCTTCAGCCTGTACAGCACGCCGAGCGAAAACCTCTGCGATCGCTTCTGCCGTCTTGATACCGCCGAATTCGGCGTCATTGAAGGGGTGACCGATAAGGGCTACTACACCAACAGCTTCCACCTCGATGTCGAGAAAAAGGTTAACCCGTACGACAAGATCGACTTCGAAGCGCCGTATCCGCCGCTGGCCAACGGGGGCTTCATTTGCTACGGCGAATACCCGAATATCCAGCACAACCTGAAAGCGCTGGAAGATGTCTGGGATTACAGCTACCAGCATGTCCCCTATTACGGTACCAACACGCCGATCGATGAGTGCTATGAGTGCGGCTTTACCGGCGAGTTCGAATGTACCAGTAAAGGCTTTACCTGCCCGAAATGTGGCAACCACGATGCCGCCCGGGTGTCGGTCACCCGACGGGTCTGCGGCTATCTCGGCAGCCCGGACGCCCGTCCGTTCAACGCCGGCAAGCAGGAAGAAGTTAAACGCCGCGTTAAGCATTTGGGTAACGGGCAGATCGGCTAATTTCGCCACCGTCATCCCGGATAGCGACGCCAGCGGCCTGTCCGGGCTACAACGCTAATCTCACCATCGTCCCCCCGGAGGCGCCGCCAGCGGCTTATCCGGGCTACAACGCACCAGCGTAGGTTTCCTCAAATCAGTTGGCGTTGTAGCAAGGCGGCAAACGAGTCAGTCCCGGGGAGCTTACTGTAGTAAGTGACCCGGGCGAGCGAGCGCAGCCAACGCCGCTGCAGCGTCAAATGAGAAGAGGAAACAATGAATTACCATCAGTATTACCCTGTCGACATCGTCAACGGCCCCGGCACTCGCTGCACCCTGTTCGTCTCCGGCTGCGTCCACGAATGCCCCGGCTGTTATAACAAGAGCACCTGGCGACTCAACTCCGGGTTGCCGTTCACGACCGAGATGGCCGACCGTATCATCGCCGACCTCAACGACACGCGGATCAAACGCCAGGGGATCTCCCTTTCCGGCGGCGATCCCCTGCATCCGCAGAACGTGCCGGAGATCCTCGCGCTGGTGCGCCGCATCCTCGCCGAATGCCCCGGCAAGGATATCTGGGTCTGGACCGGTTATAAGCTCGACGAGCTGAACGACGCGCAGCGGGAAGTGGTTGATCTGATTAACGTACTGGTCGACGGCAAGTTTGTCGAAGATTTAAAAGATCCGGCGCTGATCTGGCGCGGCAGCAGCAATCAGGTCGTCCACCGCTTGAGATAGTGACGTTCAAAAACGGCTGACGCACTCCACCGCCACCGCTTTGAACTCATCGAAACTGCGTGTCTCGGCAAGCCGGGCCATCGCGCGCTCGCGCAGGAAAGTGACAAAAATATCGTAGATCGCCATCGCCTCTTCATACTCGCTTTTGCTGATCGCCAGCAGGAAGATGATATGGGCCGTTTCATCACCCCAGGCGATACCATTCGGCGCAATGACGGTATAGACCACGGTTTTTTGCGCCAGCAGGCCAAGGGCGTGAGGCAACGCAATACCGTCGCCCAGCATGGTGCTGACGATGGCCTCGCGTTCGACCACCGAGTCATGGAACCCGGCATCGACAAATCCTTCCTGCTGCAGCTGCTGGCACAGCCCGGCAAACAGCGTCTGCCGATCGATCGGCGCATCGATCACCTGGAAATGGGCCGCATCGAAATATTTATTCAGCACCCACGGACGGGTCCTGTCCACCAGCACCAGCTTGCCGATTTGATCCAGCTGATAATCGGTCGGAAATGGCGCAATGGTCACCACCGGCTTGTCTTTTTCACCAATCCGCACGGTCGAGATGACAAAATCTTCAGCGACCGCCGCCAGCTGTTCATACTCCCGCTGCGACAGGGTGGCGGCGATTTCTAACTGCGGATATTTACGCTGCAAAATGGCTTCGATCATCCGCACCATCGCATTGCTGGTATCGCATACCAACAGCACCCGCGGCTGCCGCTGATAGCCAATGTTGTAATGACGTTCCAGTCCGACGCCAATATGCAATACCAGGAAACCAATCTCGTTTTCACTGATGGCATAGGGCGTGTATTTCCCCCAGCTGGTCACCGCAGCGAGAGTCATGTCCCACGCCATCGGGTAGTGCTGCTTAATATTATCGAGCAGAGGATTGGGGATCATGATCTGGTAGCGGACCCGGGTGATCATGGTCTTAACGTGGGTCAGCAGATCGGCATGTAGCTGAGTGTCGTCCAGCAGGTTGTAGTTATACTGGCTGTTGATGTAGCGCAGAATGTAGTTTACCAGCGCTTCGCCATCGTCGGCGCTGATGGTACCCGGATCGATGTCCTGAACCTGACGGGCGGCAAGATGTACGCACAGCCACGCTTCCTCTGCCGGAGAGAGGGCCTTTCCCGCCAGCTGCTGCAGCACCGCAGCCAGATCCCGCGCGGCATCCCGCACGTTTTGCGCGACATCCTCCGCGCTGAATTCCGCCAGCGGATAACCCTGGCTGACGCGACGCACCGTCACTGCGCTGTACATCCGGATAAAGCGCTCGCCTTCATCGGTGAGGCGCACGTGGTGCCGGGTCAGGATCTCCTGCAGCATGTCCCCAAGCTGCTCCTGCACATCCGAATTCAGCGCTTCTTCATCGATCAGCGGGTTTATCCCCCCCTGCTGCGCCTGTTGCCATAACAGATCGGTCAGGCAGGCGCGAATCGATACTTCGCTGCCAAACAGCCTCATACCGTGCCGTGGGCGGGTCTCGAGAGTCAGCTGGTAGCGCTGAAAGCGCTCGCGCACTTCGGCCATATCGCTTTGTAACGTCGCCCGGCTGACAAACCACTCGTCCGCCAGATCTTCGAGCTTAATGGAGAACGCAGAGGTCAAAAAGCGCACCAGCAGAAAGTTGATGCGATCCGCCGCCGTACGCGGAATCTGCTGCGGCTTCGGCGCATGCTCTTGCAGAGTCTGGTAGCGGGCCGGGTCGTCGATTTTCAACTGATAGCCGCTGCCGCGAGTGAGTATGAATTGCGCGCCATACTCCACTAACAACGCGTTAAGCGCGGTAATGTCGGCGCGCACGGTACGAGTAGAAACCGACAGCCGCTGCGCCAGCTCATCCTGCGGCAGCGTTTCGTTTTGCAGCAAAGTAAACAGTTGCGCTAAACGTTGGTTGGGAAATCGCATGTCAGTTCCTTCATCTTACGGCTCAAGGTTGAGCGGATATCACCATCTGTGATGGGCTGCCTACCGGGGTGTAGTCCGGGGCAAAGGTCAGCTTACCGCTCTGAGGCGCCACGCTAAAACGGGTAATATTATCGCTACGCTGGTTCATGACGTACAGCCACTGCCCCTGATTATCCAGCGTCAGCGTGCGGGGGTAGTCGCCGCGGGTCCAGATATCTTCCTGATGACTCAGGCTGCCGTCGGCCATCACGCTAAAGTGCGCAATGCTGTTATGTAAACGGTTGGCGACATACAGCTGTTTTCCGTCGGCGCTCAGCGCCAGCCCCGCCGCGAAACTGGTGCCTTTATACGCTTGCGGTAACGCGGAGACCGTTTTGCCCTCGCGCAACAGCCCACTTTTCTTATCAAGATGATAGAACGTCAGCGTCGAGGATTCTTCATTAATCAGCCACAGACCATCCCCTTCCGGCGTAAAGACAAAATGCCGCGGTCCGGCGCCGGCAGAAGAGGCGGCGATAAACGGCGGATCGTTCGGCGTGAGCTTGCCGCTGCCGTTGTCCAGCCGGTACTGATAGATCCGATCCAGCCCCAGGTCGGTAGAATAAACATATTTCCCGCTCGGATCGGCGGCGATCATATGGGCATGGGGACCGTTATGATCGCTGATAGCAAAGCTCCCCTCGGCGGCCGCAGCCGGCCGTTCTGCGCCGGCAGGGCCCTGATCCTGATGGCTATCAACCGCCTCGCCGAGGCTGCCATCGTCTTTGATCGGCAGCACCGCCACCGTTCCGCTGACATAGTTTGCCACCAGCAGATGACGACCGTCCGGTGTCAGCGACAGATAGACCGGCCCGGCCCCCGCCGAAGAGACCTGATTGAGAGCGGTTAGCTCACCGTTGGCTTCAATCCGCCACGCCTGTACCACCCCTTTTTCCACTTCGCTGGCGGCATACAGGGTTTTACCATCATGCGATACGGTGAGCTGGGCCACATTCGGCAGCGAGCTGACCAGGGCCTTATCGCGCAGCGCGCCGGTTTTACCGTCGACGGTAAACCGGTAGAGGCCTTCGCCATTCGGGTTGTAGGTACCGACCCAGGCATAATGCGTTTGCGCGGAGGCGGTGGCAGCCAACAGAGAAAGTGAAGCAACAAGCAGGTGACGAGCGGTGGGCATAGTGACTCCTTGATGGTTCGATGGGGGGTTTCCGCACGCGTCTCTCACAAAGCAACGCGTGCGGCGGGACAGCAAACCTATTTGACGAGAGCTTTGGTCATCTCCAGCAGCTGGCGAACGTCCGCCGGACGGGTATTGCCACTGGCTTTATCAATAATCGAGCTATAAATGTGCGGAATAATTTTGCTGACGCCCGCGTCCAGCGCGATCTGCAAAATTTCACTGTAGTTTTCCAGATCGATGCCGCCGGTCGGCTCCAGCCAGAAATCATGGCGGGCGCAGGCCTGTGCCACTGCGACGAACTCATCGCGGTGTTTCAGGCCCCCCATCGGGAAGTATTTGATTGAGCTGCCGCCCATATCCTTCAGCAGGGCGATGGCGGTTTCCAGCGGCACAATGCCGTCCGCTACGCCGCTGCTCAGCGGCCCGGTCGAGATCTTAACCTTACCCGGTGTGCCGGTCGGCGACACCAGGCCGTTGACCACGGTCTGGTTCTGCCCGAGCAGCGCACGGCTGGCGCCGACGCCGGTGAACACCTGATTGACGTGCTGCGGCTGTACCTGACGCGAGATTTCGCTGACCATAGCCGACTGGTTCGGATCGCCCGCTCCCAGCCCTACTGAGAGTGCGTTATCGATGAGCTGCGCATATTCACGCATATCCGCCACCGCGCTCGCCACGTCCGGGTAGTTTTTGGAGAGCACGCCAACCAGAACGTGACCTTCCGCCGCCTCGTAGATCTCGCGGGCGTTGTCTTTGCTACCCGCCAGAACGTTCAGACATACCCGATCGCGGTAAAAGTTGGGGGTCAGTTTCATGCGTTTTTCTCCTTGTTCAGAACCTCGGCGATGCGACGAGAGACAATCTCCAGCTGCTGTGCGTTCACGCTGCGAACATCGGCTTCAATAATCCCTTCGTTGGCCTTATAGCCGCGGAAATAGATGGCGTATTCGCCCTGTTTCAGCGCGTCCACCAGTTCGCCGGTGGCGATGCCGGTAACGGCTTCATCAAATTTGATTTCGCTACGGGCGATATCACGGCCGGCGCTGTCCCAGACAACACGGGCGGTGACGCCATTAAGCGTGTTCAGCTGGTTAATGAACGGCGTCATTTTGGCAACCATCTCATCACCGCTCTCTTTACGCGCCAGCAGATAGTGTTCAATCGCGCAGGTCAGACCGAGGATCCCCTCTTTACCTACCTTCATCGCCCGACCAATACCCGCCGACTGGCGTTTCACCCACTCAACGTACTGAGTTTTCCCCACCACCAGACCGCTGGTCGGCCCTTCAATCGCTTTCGCGCCGCTGTAAATCACCAGGTCAGCCCCGGCCCGGTAGTAGCATTGCAGGTCTTCTTCTGCCGCCGCATCGACGATCAGCGGCAGGTTATGTTTGCGCGCCACGACCACCGCCTGCTCTACGCTGAGCATGCTTTTCTGCACGCAGTGGTGAGATTTGATATACAGAATCGCCGCGGTGCGCGGGGTAATCGCTGCCGCCAGCTGGTCAGCGGAACATTCGTTGGCGTAGCCCGCCTCCACCAGCTTACCGCCGCCCAGCGCGACCATCGAACCCACCGGCGCGCCAAAGTTGACGTTGTGGCCTTTCGGCAGCACGATTTCATTGTTCTCAATCGGCGTAACGTGCAGATTCTCCAGCAGCCAGCTGCTGTCTTTCACCAGCACCGCCGCGACCGACTGCGCGATCCCCGCCGAGGCGCAGGAGACGACGGTCGCCCCCTCCACATCCAGCAGCTGCGCAATGTATTCCCCGGTTTTATTCACCAGGTCTTTGATTTCGAAATAGTGATTCATGCCGCTCATCACCGCCTCCACCACTTCCGGACGCGGAGTGGAGACACCCAGCGCCGTCATGCGGCCGGAGGTATTGATGACTTGCTTGAGATGGTATTTTTCAAAAATCGAAGGCATTTTCCGCGCTCCCTTGTTCGGTCAGATAGCCCTTGCCTGCGCGAATCGCGGCAAGCGGCACCAGAATATTGTCAGCCTGCAGGCTCTCTTTTTCCGCGTCGACCAGTAACGTCGGCGCATGCTGCACGGTAAACAGCGTTAAATCGGCATCATAGCCCACGGCCAGCTGCCCTTTGCTCTTCAGGCGCAGCCCACTCGCGGCATTCACGGTGACACAATCAATGACCTGCGGCAGCGTCATGCCGATGGCGAGGAACTTCGACATCACCAGCGCCAGCGAGCGAACCGGGCCGTCAATACGGTTGCGGCAGTAAATATCGGAACTGATGCTGTGCGGCAGAATGCCCATCGCAATGGCCCGTCGGGCCACTTCGAAGCTGAAGCTGGCGGTACCGTGGCCGACATCAAGCCGCACGCCGCGCTGCAGCGCGCGGGTAATCGCGCTGCGCAGCTCACCTTCTGGCGTCAGGATGCGGTTCGGTTTGCCGTTATAGCAGTGGGTAATGATGTCGCCTGCGCTGAGCCGTTCGGCGATTTCGTCGAGGTTCGGCGGGTTGTTGCCGATATGCACCATCAGCGGCAGATCGCCGTTTTCCCGCTGGATGGCTTTCGCCCGCTCCAGCGGCGTAATTCCGTTCTCGCCGACAACGCTGCTGCTCATGCGCGCCTTCAGGCCGACGATAAAATCCGGGTGGCGTGCGACCGCCTGCTTCACCGCATCCGCGTCAATGTTGGCCATATTGGCCAGCTCGTTCTGGGCAATCAGCCCGACGCGGGAGATATTGAGCAGCGCATAAACGTCGGTAGCCGCTTCGCGGGTCAGCTGATAAAAGTCATCGACATCGTCTGCACCGGTGCTCCCGGCATCAATCACGGTGGTGACGCCGGTAGCAATACCGATGCTGTCCGGCTGGTCATGATAAATCGGTGACTTCGGGTAGCAGTGAACGTGGGAATCAATCCAGCCGGCGCTGACATAATAATTACCATGCAGATCGACGGTTTTGCGCGCAGACGCGCTAATCTCGCCCAGCGCGGCAATTTTTCCGTCCTGGATGGCGATATCGGTCAGGGTATCGTCGACGAGGCGCGCACGGCGCAGGAGTAAATCAAACATACGTATCTCCTGTTAAGGCGGGCGCATAGGCGCCCGTTGGTGTCACAGCGCTACCGGGAATAGCGAACCTAAAATCATTGCACCGAGGATGGCGCCGCCGGTGATCGGCTTCTGCCAGATGTAGAACAGCAGCGCGCCGACCAAAGAACCGATACCGATAGGAATTGAGGCGGTCATGGCGCTGAGGATAATCAACGGCCCGAGGAAACGGCCCGAGGCGTTACCGGCCCCCATCATCACATCGGCACCGTAGGTGGAGTCGCTCTGATTGATGGTGAACTTACGCGCCAGAATAATGATGTAGCCAATCGCCAGGCCCAGCGCGAGACCGGTCGCCAGCGAGGCGGCAAAGTTCGCCACCGGGAAGACAATACCAGCCCCGAGCAGCAGCGCCGGAACGCCAAGACCGACGCCGGTCTGAATCGCGCCGCCGATATCGAGGATCCCGACCAGCGAACCTTCGATAATACGGGCGAAGAGGAAGCTGGCGCCGAACGCGGCTACCGCGCCATAAGCGCCGGTATCAATACCCGCTTTCAGCATGGCCACGAAGGCCACTTCGTTAAATGCGCCGATGCCGTAGAGGTAATACATGTGGGTCCCGGCGAAAACACCGGACGAAAGCAGACCAACAAAAATCGGAAACGACCAGTCGGCATACCAAAAACCTTTATTCTGTTCCATTTAGAGGCTCCTGTTATTTGCCGCTGAGCGAGTTGTGGATCAGATCCAACCAGTTCGGCACGGTCAGATGGAAGGATTGCAGTGTCTTAATGTCAAAGCCGCGGAAGAAGGCGCTCAGGACAAACAGCGCAATAATGGCGGACATCATCACTTTGGTGACGCGGTTCCAGCCGCTCTCTTCTACGCCTTTACCGATCAGGATCCCCAGTACCAGGCCCGGTACGGCGTTGCCCATAATCAGCTGCGCCGCGCCGCCGAAAATAGTGGCCCAGAAGCCCGATTTTTTACCGGCGTCGATGGCTGCCAGCCAGAAGATAACCGGCATTACGGTGTTAACCAGCAGGTTGGCCGCCGGGACCAGCACCTTCACCGCGGTGACCTGCAGCGCTTCCGGTACGGAAGAGGCGGTCAGGTTTAAGAAGGCGACCACCAGCATGCCGATGATGCCGCAGGCAATCGCCATTTTCTTCGGATCGTGCAGCGTTTCGCCGACGTTACGATTTTTCAACATCAATGCCGCAGCGCCCCAGTTCGGGATAATGCGGTGATCGACGTCCTGGGTGAATGAGCCTGCTGCAACGGAAGAGGCCCAGGCGTTAAAGAAGAATCCCAGACCAAAGGAGAAGTGAGAAGCCGGATCGCCTTCGCGGGAATTCAGCTCGCCCAAGGTACGAAACGCCCCCATCCCCTGGGTGGTAGGCGCATGAAACATGCGTGCCGCTCCGGCGCCCACTCCGACGCCGACCAGGCCGCCGATAATGAGCGATTTTATTAAAATTATCAGGAACATAGTTTAACCCTATGATGAAATTCAGGTTTGCGTGACGAAATCCACTTTATCGACATTAATGGCCGTCACGTTGACGGTGACATCCAGCTCCACGCTGTAGGTCCGTCGTTCACGACGCAAAAAGAAGAACAGAAACGCTTCTTTGCGCGTCGCTTCATGCGCACGAACAACCTTCACATCCTGTGGCTCAATACGCAGTAAGATATGCGGCGAGGTTTTCATCACCGCTGCCTGTACATGGCTCAGGGCGTCGGCGAAGGCCCGTGCTTTGCTTTCGCCTTTACCCTTCACGCTCACCGTCGTGGTGAATTGCTCTTTCATGCTCACGCGCCGTATTTCTTTTTCCAGGCTTCCACCAGGCGCTCGCCCAGCTCTTCTTTATCCATAAAGCCGAAACCCAGTACGTTGTAGCCTTCGTTGATCGCAGTCACGCCTTCGTCAACGGAGCGCATGCCATATTTTGCCTTGTAGCCGTGCTTGTTCTGCGCAGTGATGGCGCCTGCGCCGCCGCTGCCGCAGAAGGAGATGCCGAAGGTGGCGTTTTCTGCTTTCATCATGTCGCCGAGCTTCATATCAGCGGCAACACCCGGTACAACAACAGCACGAGCACCGGCTTTTTCCGCGCCAGCGGCCACTTTTTGCCCTTTACCCAGGCGGTCGCCAATTACCACAGTAATCTGTTCCATTTTATTGCTCCTTACAGGTTGTCTTTTGCTACTTCGAAGTGGACGGACAGCAGCCAGGACTCTTCTTCTGGCAGGTTGCCGAATTCCGCGACCACTTCGCGGGCCAGCATCATTGAATCTTCTGAAATTTCTTCAAACAGGCTGGCATCCACTTCCGGCAGCGGCTCGCCGCTAATCGACCGGTGGGCCATCGCCCGCACGTGGGAAGTCAGCATCTGCTCCTGGACGGCGTTGGGGATGATATTGCGACGGCTTAACAGTGCATAAACCCGTGGCAGCATCTTCTCAGCCAACTGCTCCGTTTGCTTTGCCTGTTCCCCTACGTCGTTTATTACCGCTCCGTTATTCACTTGTGTTACCCCGTTGATGTCTCTGGGGATAAAACTAGCGCCGGGGGGAAGGAGTTTGTAGCGAGTTGTTTTCCACTTCGAAGTGGAAAGGCGGACGGCATGCGTGATCTATTGCACATAATCGACGTGAAACTGTCGCGGAGAGGACGTTTTGGGCGAAATCACGTGATGAGCATCACAAGAAAATCATTGCGTTGGCGGTTGCCGTTGCCTGAATAAGCGGAAAAGAAAAAGGGAAAAGTGTGATGCCAGCAGGGTTTTATCGCGGGAGACAAGCAGGAGGTCTCGACAGAAACCTCCTGTAACAGACGTTAACGGTATTTCTGATGGTAGGTATTACGGGTTGTTTTGAACCCTTCAGCGGCAGCCTGCGCCTCTTTTACTTTACCTTCCTCCGCCAGCTTCAGCGCACCGTCAATCTGACCAATCAGAATATCCAGACCGTGACGATAGTCTTTCATTTCCGCACTGTCCGCCGCTTTGCCTTCCAGCTTCTGCGGGGTGGCTTGCTGCGCATCCACGGCGGCACTGCGCATCTTCGTCAATGCCGCTTTCAGTTCGCCCGCATCGGAGGTCTTCTGCACCACCTGCAGGTTTTGCGCGATAGTATCCATATCTTCGCCCAGTTCAGCGGCGAATGCCGAAACAGACCCCATCGTAAGGGCGGAGACGGCCAGCATTGCTAACAGTTTTTTACGCATTGCTCACATCCTTTTTTATTATTTAAGCAAACGGGCGCCGCAGGGAGCGCCCTTCTGTACAGATTATTCTGCAAACTGGATGGTGAATAGTGGGGATAATCCGCTATTACTGTCCGGCGATTTTCATCTCAGGCAACAGCACGGAACCGCACTGGATATTGCTACGCGTTTCAATATCGTCACCCACGGTCACGATATTACGCCACATATCTTTCAAATTGCCGGCGATGGTAATTTCGCTTACCGGATACTGAATTTCACCATTCTCAACCCAGAAGCCAGAAGCACCGCGCGAATAATCGCCGGTCACGCCACTGACACCCTGCCCCATCAATTCGGTGACGACAAGTCCGGTGCCCATCTCTTTAAGCAACTTTTCAAAACTCAGACCGCGGCCGTTAATCCGCCAGTTATGAATGCCGCCCGCGTGTCCGGTGCTCTTCATGCCCAGCTTGCGCGCCGAGTAGTTGGTCAGCAGCCACTGCGTCAGCACGCCGTCTTTAATAATGTCACGACGTTCCGTGCGCACGCCTTCGCTGTCGAACGGCGTCGAGGCCAGTCCTTTCAGCAGATGCGGATGCTCTTCAATCGTCAGCCACTCCGGCAGAATCTGCTGGCCGAGGGAGTCGAGCAGGAAAGTGGATTTGCGATAGACCGCGCCGCCGGCGATAGCGCCGACCAGGTGACCAAACAGCCCGGTGGCGACTTCGTTGGCAAAGATAACCGGTGCTTTCATCGTCGAGAGTTTACGCGGCGCCAGGCGCGACAGGGTGCGGCGGGCGCATTCGTCACCGACCCACTCCGGGGTATGCAAATCTTCGAGCGCACGGCCAATGGTGTAAGCGTAATCGCGCTCCATATCGCCGTTCTCTTCCGCGATAACGCAGCTGGAGAGCGAATGGCGAGTTGAGCAGTAGCTCTGCAACATGCCGTGGCTGTTGCCGAACACTTTAATGCCGTAGTGGCTATTGAAGCTGCCGCCTTCGGTATTGGTAATGCGTTTATCCGCCTGCAGAGCGACCTGTTCCGCGCGCGCGGCCAGCTCGATTGCCTGATCCGGAGTCACTTCCGCCGGATGGAACAGGTCAAGATCCGGGGCGTCAAAGGCCAGCAGCTCTTTATCCGCCACGCCGGCAAACGGATCCGGGGAGGTATAGCGGGCAATATCCAGTGCCGCCTGTACCGTGCGGGCTATCGCCTGCGGGCTCAGATCGGTTGAAGAGGCGCTTCCCTTGCGGTTCTGATGATAAACGGTGATGCCTAACGCACCATCGCTATTAAATTCTACGTTCTCCACCTCGCCGTAGCGGGTGCTGACGCTGATGCCGGTGGTTTTGCTGACGGAGACTTCCGCACCGTCTGATTTGCCTGCCGCCAGTTCCAGCGCCGTGGTCACGGCCTCTTCCAGCGTCTTGCGCTGTTGTGCAACTTGAGAGATGACTTTCATCGCTAATGCCATAATGTAGGAAGGTGTTAAGTGAAGTCTAACAGAGAACCGTTTTTCAGTGCGCGCCTTAACTGGTAACATTAGCCTCTTTTTTTAAGGAGCCTGAGATGACTAAGCAGCCCGATGACTGGCTCGACGACGTGCCCGGTGATGACGTTGAAGATGAAGACGATGAAATTATCTGGGTCAGTAAAAGTGAAATTAAACGTGACGCGGAAGAACTGAAGCGTCTTGGCGCTGAAATGGTTGAGCTGGGAAAAAACGCGCTGGATAAAATCCCGCTCGATAGCGACCTGCGCGACGCCATTGAACTCGCCCAACGTATCAAGAAAGAGGGTCGCCGCCGCCAGATGCAGCTGATTGGTAAAATGCTGCGCAGCCGCGATGTCGATCCGATTCGCCAGGCGTTGGACAAGCTGAAGAACCGTCACAACCAGCAGGTTGCGCTGTTCCATAAGCTGGAAATGATTCGCGATCGCCTGATTGAAGAGGGTGATGATGCGGTCCCGGAAGTGTTAAACCTGTGGCCTGACGCCGATCGTCAGCAGCTGCGTTCGCTTATCCGTAACGCCAAAAAAGAGAAAGAAGGCAACAAGCCGCCGAAATCCGCGCGCCTGATCTTCCAGTATCTGCGTGAACTGGCTGAAGGCGAAAGCTAACTCCGCGTTTGCCCGCCAGATTTTCCCGGAGGCGGCGCTTTGCGCCTGTCCGGGCTACCGGATAACGCTGTACCTGTAGCCCGGCAAGCGATAGCCTCGCCGGGAATATCCGCTCTCTACGCGCGCCCTCACCTTCATTCCTCATTCCTGATTCCTCATTCCTGATTCCTCATTCCTGTTTCCTCATTCCTGATTCCTCATTCCTGTTTCCTGTTTCCTGTTTCCTGTTTCCTGTTTCCTGATTACCGCCCTGGCGTTCGCCCGGTTTTTACCATTCCCCAAAAAGCTGAATCGTTAAAGCTAATGATGCTTAAATTCACATATTTAAAGTCGAATTAATTTCATGTTGCTTATAAAAAGCGATATTTATCGCATTTAAAAATTTAAAAATGCGCATTTACTCACCAGGTGAGGCACTTCACGTTTTAATCGGCCACTTGCAATTAGATTCCCTTCATCGGAAACACAATCGATTCAGCAAAAGGGATGAAAAATGAAAAAGACTCTGATTTTGACGGCCATTTCCATGCTTATTTCCGGTCAGGTAGCGGCGAAAACGTGGGTGCTGACAAGCGCTGAAAGCGGCACTGACAAAGGAAACTGGCAGATAACAAGCGATCAGCTGAAGATAAAAGATCGCGATTTCAGCATTGAGCAAAAAGTCCTCCACGGCGGCAAACAGGAAGGCAGTAAAATTCTGGTCATCCGCAGTAAAGATGGCCTGACTATCGCCCTCAGCCCGACCCGGGGCATGAACCTGCTGAAAATTGAAGGTTTCGGCACGCGAATGGGCTGGGATTCACCGGTGAAAGAGGTCGTCAATCCGGCCTTTATCAACCTCGAAAGCCGGAACGGGCTGGGCTGGCTGGAAGGTTTCAATGAGATGATGGTGCGCTGCGGCTATGAGTGGACCGGCCACCCGGTCGCTGCTGACGGGCAAATTTATACCCTGCACGGTAAAGCCGGGAATACGCCGGCATCGCAGGTGGAAGTCGAAGTGGCGGATACCGCCCCGTATGAGATCCGCATTCGCGGGCTGGTGAAAGAGAGCACCTTCAAAAAAGCCGATTTGCAGACCATGACCGAACTGCGCTATGTCCCCGGCAGCAACAGCTTCAGCCTGCATGATGTCTTAACCAACCACGCGGATTACCCGCATGATTACCAGATCATTTATCACAGCAACTTCGGTACGCCGATTCTGGAAGAGGGAGCGCGTTTTCTGGCACCTATGTCCAGCATCAGTCCGTTCAACGACTATGCCAAAGCGGGCCTGAAGACCTGGCAAACCTACGCCGGGCCGACCAAAGGGTTCGACGAGATGGTATTCAATATTCAGCCGCTGGCGGATGACAACCACCAGACCCTGGCCGCGGTGGTTAACAAGGCGGGAGATAAAGGGGCGTCAATTCAGTTTGATACCCGCCAGCTACCGGTGCTGACGCTGTGGAAAAACACCGACAGCGAAAAACAGGGCTACGTCACCGGTATTGAGCCGGGCACCAGCTATGCCTATCCGGTCACCATTGAGCGCGAACAGAAACGCGTGAAACAGCTTCAGCCAGGAGCCAGCACGCAGTTTGACCTGACCTATACACTGCTGCACAGCAGCGAACAGGTTGCCGACGTTGAGAAGAAAATTGCCGCAATTCAGGGTGATACCAAAGTGGCAGAAGACGAAACGCCTATCGCGAAGGAGTAATTTAACACCTGAAGCATGCCCCGGGTTGCGGCCAACGCGTTGGACCCGGGCAGCCTGCCTACGCCATCACCACCTGACGTAAATCCTCAGCAAAACGCCGATACTGCGCTTCATCAACCGCCTGAGGGTAGCCCAGCACCAGCAATGCATGATCGGCGATGCCGGCATGATAGCTCGGGTGAGAATGCGACCACGAACTGGCGCGAAAGCCCATCGTTTCATAAAAACGCAGCCGCTTATGGGCAATGTCGCTGGTTAACGGGTCGATTTCCAGAATGGTCAACGGCGCGCGTTCAAGGATCCCGGCCAGCAGGCGTTTGCCATAGCCGCGAGAGCGCAGCGTATCGTCAATCGCCAGATGTTCAATATAGCTGTAGCCGCTAAACTGCCAGCAGCCGCTCAGGCCAATAAAGAGCTCCCCGTCAAACCACGCTTCCAGCGCATAGCGCGGATCGCGCAACGCCTGCTGCTTTGCCGCCGGTTCTCGCTGTTCATGCCACGGAAACGCTTTGACGTACAGCGCATCAACGGCAGAAAAATAAACCGAGTCGATAGCGGTGATTTTTTTCGCTGTGAGCATGACAAATCCAGAGTCACAAAAGGAGATCTGCCCTCGCGCGGAGGGCAGAACGGGACAGGCCGCGCAGTTATTCCGCTGCGGCGGCTTTGCTGGCCAGCTTATCGAGCAGCTTCTGATGAATGCCGCCAAAACCGCCGTTGCTCATCACCAGAATATGATCGCCCGGGTGCGCGGTTTTGACCACCATATCGGCCAGGACATCGACATCGGCGCTCCAGTGCGCAGGCTGCACGCAGGCGTCCGCCACTTCCGCAACCTGCCACGGAATGTGCTGCGGCTGCAGCAGGAACACTTCGTCGGCACGGCCCAGGGACGGCGCCAGATCGTCTTTGCACACCCCCATTTTCATGGTGTTGGAGCGCGGCTCCAGTACCGCGAGGATTCGCGCGGTTCCGCCGACTTTACCGCGCAGCGCCTGCAGCGTCGCCAGGATCGCCGTCGGATGATGGGCGAAATCGTCATACACGGTCACGCCGTTTGCTTCGCCGCGCAGCTCAAGGCGGCGACGTGCGTTGATAAAACCGCCCAGCGCATTGGCGGCATCGGCCGGCAGCACGCCAACATGACGAGCCGCGGCAATCGCCATCAGGCCGTTATGCATGTTGTGTTCACCGACCAGATCCCACTTCACTTCCCCGGCTTTCTCGCCGTCCAGCCAGACTTCCCACTGCGAAGCATCGGCGTTGAGCTTCTTCGCCTGCCAGTGGCCCTGCTCGCCCACCAGCTCCTGCTCGCTCCAGCAGCCCATCGCCATCGTCTGTTTCAGATTGATGTCGTTTTCCGGCAGGATAATTTTGCCTTTACCCGGCACAATTCGCACCAGATGATGGAACTGTTTCTGAATCGCTTTCAGGTCGTCAAAGATATCCGCATGATCGAATTCAAGGTTATTGAGGATCAGCGTACGCGGGCAGTAGTGGACAAATTTGGAACGTTTATCGAAGAAGGCACAGTCATACTCATCGGCTTCGATAACGAAGAACGGGCTGTCGCCCAGACGGGCGGAAACATCGAAGTTACCCGGTACGCCGCCGATCACGAAACCAGGCTTATAGCCACAGGCTTCAAGGATCCATGTCGCCATTCCCGCGGTGGTGGTTTTCCCGTGGGTACCGGCAACCGCCAGAACCCAGCGATCGCGCAGGACGAAATCATGCAGCCACTGCGGGCCGGACATATACGGAATGTTATTTTCCAGTACCGCTTCGACGCACGGATTGCCGCGGGTCATTGCATTACCGATGATCACCAGGTCCGGCCGGGGCTCCAGCTGGCTGGCATCATAGCCTTGAATCAAATCGATGCCCTGGTTTTCCAGCAGGGTACTCATTGGCGGATAGACGTTAGCATCCGACCCCGTTACCTCATGACCGAGAGAACGAGCCAGCATCGCCAGTCCTCCCATAAACGTGCCACAGATACCTAAAATATGAATGCGCATTCGTCGTTTCCCTTTTTAATCTGGGGCACATTTTACCCATATGTACGGCATCAGAGAAATGCATTTCAGGCGAATCCGTTTTTTGCTGGCGCGATTCACCTGTGCGTATTTTTTTTATTCTTTGTTAAGATTGTTGCGTTCGTTTTACTTCACATAAACATGCAGGGAACGGGTTATGAAAACGTTAGGTGAATTTATTGTCGAAAAGCAACACGAGTTCTCCCACGCAACCGGCGAGCTTACTGCTTTGTTGTCGGCGATAAAGTTAGGCGCCAAGATCATCCACCGCGATATCAACAAGGCAGGTCTGGTCGATATCCTGGGTGCCAGCGGTGCTGAAAACGTCCAGGGTGAGGTACAGCAAAAACTCGACCTGTTCGCCAATGAAAAATTGAAAGCTGCACTGCGAGCGCGCGATATCGTGGCAGGGATTGCCTCCGAAGAAGAAGATGAGATCGTCGTCTTTGAAGGCTGTGAACACGCGAAATACGTGGTGCTCATGGACCCTCTGGATGGCTCCTCTAACATCGACGTTAACGTCTCCGTCGGGACTATCTTCTCCATCTACCGTCGCATAACTCCGGTTGGAACACCGGTCACCGTTGAAGATTTCCTGCAGCCGGGCAGCAAGCAAGTCGCGGCAGGCTATGTGGTTTACGGCTCTTCCACCATGCTGGTCTATACAACCGGCTGCGGCGTACATGCCTTCACCTACGATCCTTCTCTTGGCGTATTCTGCCTCTCTCAGGAGCGCATGCGCTTCCCGGAGAAAGGCAACACCTACTCCATTAACGAAGGTAACTACATCAAGTTCCCGATGGGCGTGAAGAAGTACATCAAGTTCTGTCAGGAAGAAGATAGCGCAACCCAGCGCCCCTACACCTCGCGCTATATCGGCTCGCTGGTGGCGGATTTTCACCGCAACCTGCTGAAAGGCGGCATCTATCTGTATCCGAGCACCGCCAGCCACCCGGACGGTAAGCTGCGCCTGCTGTACGAATGCAACCCGATGGCGTTCCTCGCGGAACAGGCGGGCGGTAAAGCCAGCGATGGTAAAGAACGTATTCTCGATATCATCCCAACCAGCCTGCACCAGCGTCGTTCTTTCTTCGTCGGCAACAACCATATGGTTGAAGACGTCGAGAACTTCATTAAAGAGTTCCCGGACGCGTAACGCTTCCCTTCCCCTCCCGTTCGGGAGGGGAGTTTTCCGCTAACGATGCGCCGTTCCGCTCACCCGGGTAACCGGGGAATTCTGCCGGTTTTCCCACAGCACCGTCAGACCACGCTGCAAGGCGATAAAAACAAACAGCAAAATCCCGATGGCAATTTTTGTCCACCATGAGCTCAGGGTGCCGTCGAAGTTAATGTAGGTCTGAATCAGCCCCTGAATCGCCACCCCGAACAGCGTTCCCAGCACCGTCCCGACGCCGCCGCTCAACAGCGTGCCGCCAATCACCACCGATGCGATCGCATCCAGCTCAACGCCAACGCCGGCGAGAGCATACCCGGCCTGGGTATAGACAGAAAACACGATCCCCGCCAGCGTCGCCAGCCCGGTGGACAGCATATAAATTCGAATGGTCGTACTGCGGGTCGAAATGCCCATCAGGTTCGCCGAGACCGCGCTACCGCCGATGGCGTAAACCTGGTTACCGAAGCGGGTGCGATGGGCCATAAAGATACCCGCCACCACCACCAGCAGCATCAGCAGCCCCATTGCGCTCAGACGTCCGCCGCCGGGAATCGTCCACGCCAGCCCGGACAGGGTGTCATACAGCGGATGATCGATAGGAATCGACTCTTCGGACACCAGATAGCTGACGCCGCGCAGAAAGAACATCCCGGCGAGGGTAATAATAAACGCCGGGATTTTCAGCGCATCGATCAGCCAGCCCATCAGCGCACCAAACCCGCAGCCCATCGCCAGCACCAGCGGGAATGCCAGCAGCGGATCGACGCCCCAGGCACCAATGGCCTTCGCCAGAAACACGCCGGTGAAGGCGATAACCGATCCGACCGAAAGATCGATCCCGCCGGAGAGGATCACGAAGGTCATGCCGACGGCAATGATGCCCAGAAAGGCGTTGTCAGTCAGGATGTTGCAGATAACCCGCGTCGAAGCAAAGCCGGGAAACTGGGTCAGGCAGTACAGATAGCCCAGCACAAAGACGGCCAGGGTGATCATCAACGGTAAATTACGTTTTATCATGGCCGCGTACTCCTTTCAGTAAGCCAATAAAGCGCGGCGACTGGACGATCAATACGCACAGAACCACCACCGCCTTCACCACCTGATTCATCTCCGGCGGGAAGCCCGACAGCAGGATCCCGGTATTCATTCCCTGGATGATCAGGGCTCCGACCACCGAAAGTAGCAGGTTAAAGCGCCCGCCCATCAGCGATCCGCCGCCGATCACCACCGCCAGGATGGCATCCAGCTCCAGCCACAGCCCGGCGTTATTGGCATCGGCACCGCGAATGTCTGCCGCCACGATTATTCCGGCAATCGCCGCGCAGATACCGCTCAGCACATAGGCCAGCATCACCACAATCCGGGTATTCACGCCGGCGTTTTTCGCTGCCCGAATGTTGATCCCCACCGCTTCGATAAACATCCCCAGCGCCGTTTTACGGGTGAACAGCCAAAACAGCAGCAGCGTCGCGGCCGCGATCAGGACCGGTGTCGGCAACAGCAGCAGCGAACCGCTCCCGAGCCAGGCCAGGTGCGGTGAATCGAAGGTCACGATCTGCCCGGAGGTAATCAGCTGCGCGACGCCGCGCCCGGCAACCATCAGAATCAGCGTGGCCACGAAAGGCTGGATCTTCAGGATCGCGACCAGAATACCGTTCCATAAGCCCGCCAGCGCCCCCGCCGCCAGGGAGGCCAGCAGCACCACCGGCAGACTGTGTCCGGCAACGGTCATCGAGGCCGCTGTCGCGCCGGCAATCGCCATCACCGCGCCAACCGACAGATCGATTCCGCCGGTAGCAATTACCAGCGTCATACCTATCGCCAGCAGCGCCACCGGTGCCGCGCGGTTGAGAATATCAATCGGGCTGCCGAACAGGCGCCCGTCCTGTAACACAATCTGAAAGAAGTGCGGCGCCACGAAGCTATCCACCACCAGCACGAGGATCAGGGCGATAATTTGCGGCATACCTTTCGGCCAGCTGAAGCGCCGCTTTGGCTGGCCGGTTTGTGGAACTGATCGAGGCATCATGGGTTACTCCTTATGCCGCAATAGCGTTCATGATCGCCGGGACAGAAAGCTCGGCTAGCGGGATCTCCGCTACCTGCTTACGATCGCGCATAATAATCACCCGATCGGCATAGCCCACCAGCTCTTCCAGCTCCGAGGAGATGACCAGCAGCGCCAGACCATCGGCGCACAGGGTTTCGATCAGGCGGATGATCTCCGCATGGGCGCCAACATCGATCCCGCGCGTCGGCTCATCGAGGATCAGGAACTGCGGTTTGGTCAGCAGCCAACGGGAAAGCAGCACCTTCTGCTGATTGCCGCCGGAGAGAAATTCGATCGGCTGTTCGGCGCTGGGGGTGCGAATACCGAGCTGGCGGATAAAGCGTTCGGCAATGTCATTTTGCTCGCGTCGCGGAATCGGCCGCAGCCAGCCGCGCTGCGCCTGCAGCGCCAGGACTATATTTTCCCGCACCGATGCCGCGGCAATAATCCCGTCGGTTTTACGATCCTCAGGACAGAAGCCGATGCCCAGGCTTGACGCCTGGTGCGGCGAACGCAGCCCCTGCGCTTTACCTTTGATCCACGCGGTGCCGCTGTCTGCCGGTTTGATGCCGAAAATAACCTCGGCAGTTTCCGTGCGTCCGGATCCGAGCAGTCCCGCCAGACCGACGATCTCGCCGGGACGAACCTGAAGGTCAAACGGCGCAATAACGCCTTTCTTGCCAAAGCCCTCAAAGGCGGCGACCGGTTTGTCGCTCAGTAAAGTACGACCCGCGCGATGCAGGGCATCGTGCTCAAGCTCGCGGCCAAGCATCATCTTCACTAACTCGATCTGCGGCAATTCGCGGGTTTCCCGGCAGCCGACAAAACCGCCGTTGCGCAGAACGGTAATCCGGTCGCTGACGGCATACACCTGATCGAGGAAGTGGGTGACGAAAATCAGGCTGACGCCATCGTCGCGCAGCTGGCGCATCAGGGTGAAGAGCATCTCCACTTCCTGGGTGTCCAGACTGGCGGTCGGTTCATCGAGGATCAGCACTCTGGCCGACAGGTCGATGGCCCGACAAATCGCGACGATTTGCTGCATCGCTACCGAAAAGCGGTTCAGCGGTTCGCGAACGTCGAGGGAAAAACCGTAGGAGGCCATCAGCGCGGTGGCGCGCTTTTCCATCTCTTTGCGCCGTAGCAGGCCAAAACGACGGGGTTCACGTCCGAGGAACAGATTGTCCGCCACCGACATGTTTGGCAGCAGGTTAACCTCCTGATAAACCGTCCCGATGCCCAGTTGCTGGGCATGAGCGGTATTTTTCGGCGATATTTCCTGCCCCTCCAGCCAGATCGCCCCGCGATCGGCGTGGTACACGCCGGTGAGGGCTTTAATCAATGTGGATTTACCCGCCCCGTTTTCGCCCAGCAGCGCCATGATTTCACCGCGCCGCAGACTGAAATTGACATTATCCAGCGCTTTGACGCCGGGGAAAAACTTGCTAAGCCCTTCCGTGCGAAGGATTTCCTGGCTTACCTCGGCGTTCATATTCAGTCTCACCTTCAGAGGATGAAAGACGGCTCCCGGTCGCACAACGCTGACCGGGCTACCGACAGGCGCGGATCGATGGACCGCCAGCATTAGCCGGGGAGCCATTCAGGCGATGCGGCACATCGCCTGGTTATTGCTTCTCCCGACGGACTCAGTAGCCCATGTTTTTCTTCTTCTCGAGCTCTTCTTTCGCCGTATCCGGCAGATAAAGCGTCGATTTGGTGATGGTCAGCTTCTCTGGCAGCGTGCCGTCCTTTTTATATTTCTCCAGCGCATCAAATGCGGGGCCGGCCATATTTGGCGTCAGCTCGACGCTGGCGTTCGCTTCCCCCGCCATCATCGCTTTATAAATATCCGGGACGCCGTCAATTGAGCCGGTGAGGATATCTTTACCCGGTTTCAGCCCGGCTTCTTTAATGGCCTGAATCGCGCCAATAACCATGTCATCGTTATGGGCAAAGACCATGCAGATGTTCTTGCCGTTATTTTCCGCTTTAATAAAGCTCTCCATCACCTCTTTGCCTTTGCTGCGGGTAAAGTCGCCGGACTGAGAGCGAATGATTTTGATGTTTGGCGTTTTGGCGATAACGTCAGCAAACCCTTTCTTACGATCGATCGCTACGCTGGCACCAACGGTGCCCTGCAGCTCAACCACGTTACACGGCTTGCCGTCGACCGTTTTCACCAGCCAGTCACCAATCAGCTGACCTTCAAGCACGTTATTGGCGGTGACGGTGGTCATGTAGAGATCTTTGTCTTTGACATCAATCGAGCGGTCGAGCAGGAATACCGGAATTTTGGCCTCTTTGGCCTCTTTCAACACCGGTTCCCAGCCGGTCGCCACGACTGGCGCGATAAAGATGGCGTCGACGCCCTGGGCGATAAAGGAGCGAACGGCTTTAATCTGGTTTTCCTGTTTTTGCTGGCCGTCGGCAATCTTCAGAGTGATTCCGCGTTTGGCGGCCTCCTCTTTCGCAACGTTGGTTTCGGCCGCACGCCAGCCGGATTCAGATCCGACCTGCGAAAATCCTACGGTCAGAGGGGCAGCCATTGCCATAGACGACATAGCTGCGGAAACTGCTGTGACAAGAAGTAAGCGCTTCCACATAAAAAGGTCCTCATCGGGTTACTTTGGGTTAAACCGTCATCTGCGGACAAACTATAGACAACTCGTGATGTAACTGAATGCGTTACATCACACTTCGAAAAAGTAAATTAAATGTTAATTCCCGTGATTTAATCCAGCTGAGAGCGGATAAGGCTTCCCGCAGCTCGCATCTGCCGACGCATGAGGTGAAATTTTGCGCACGTTGAGAAATCAAACAGATGCAATGTAAACGGTTACATTGTTTTATTCAGGATGCGGCTATGTTTATGGATTTTCAGGTTGTTTTTCAGGGGGAAATTCAGACTGATTACCGGCGGGCAAAATAAAAAGAAGCCAAGACATTCGATGTGAGTTGGCTATAATACCAGGCACTTGTTTGCCATACATTTTAAAGGAAACAGACATGAGCTTACTCAACGTACCTGCGGGTAAAGATCTGCCGGAAGACATCTACGTCGTGATCGAGATCCCGGCTAACGCAGACCCAATCAAATACGAAGTCGACAAAGAGAGCGGCGCGCTGTTCGTTGATCGCTTCATGTCCACTGCGATGTTCTATCCGTGCAACTACGGCTATATCAACCACACCCTGTCTCTGGACGGCGACCCGGTTGACGTACTGGTCCCGACGCCGTACCCGCTGGAGCCAGGCTCTGTGATCCGCTGCCGTCCGGTTGGCGTACTGAAGATGACCGACGAATCTGGTGAAGATGCGAAACTGGTTGCCGTACCGCACACCAAGCTGAGCAAAGAGTACGATCACATCAAAGATGTGAACGACCTGCCGGAACTGCTGAAAGCACAGATCACCCACTTCTTCGAGCACTACAAAGACCTGGAAAAAGGCAAATGGGTGAAAGTTGACGGTTGGGACAATGCTGAAGCGGCTAAAGCTGAAATCATTGCTTCCTTCGAGCGCGCTAAGAAGTAATTCTGCCGCACTCAGATTGTCGAAAACACCGCCTCAGGGCGGTGTTTTTGTTTCTGACGCGAGCCATTTCCCGGGTGGCGGCTCACGCCTTACCCGGGCTACAAATACTCGCAGACATCATTCCGGGCAACCAACCCCAAACACCGCACTTACCCGTAGCCCCGCTAAGCGCAGCGCCACCGGGGAACAAACGGTGCCAGTGCCACAGCCTCCAGGGCATCACTCCGGGCAACCAACCCAAACACCGGCCCTTACCCGTAGCCCCGCTAAGCGCAGCGCCACCGGGGAACAAACGGTGCCAGTGCCACAGCCTCCAGGGCACCACTCCGGGCAACCAACCCCAAACACCGCACTTACCCGTAGCCCCGGTAAGCGCAGCGCCACCGGGGAACAAACGGTGCCAGTGCCGCAGCCTGCCACAGCCTCCAGGGCATCACTCCGGGCAACCAACCCAAACACCGCACTTACCCGTAGCCCCGGTAAGCGCAGCGCCACCGGGGAACAAACGGTGCCAGTGCCGCAGCCTGCCACAGCCTCCAGAGCATCACTCCGGGCAACCAACCCAAACACCGCCCTTACCCGTAGCCCCGCTAAGCACAGCGCCACCGGGGAACAAACGGTGCCAGTGCCATAGACCTTTCCGCCGGTCGGTTAATAAGGTTTTTTATGTCTGCCATTGTCCTGTGCCAGGTGAATGGCAGACATAAAAAAACAACGCCACCCGAAGGTGGCGTTGTCGTGGTTAATACTGGTCTCTGTCTAACCAGTTGCCGTTCTCTATCAGCGTAAAGCCCTCTACGGGGCGCTGATAGACATACATCCATGCGCTGCCATAAGGCGTCTGGATCAGGTGACGTGCGTACTCACCGCCCTTGGTGCGCAGCGCGTCCAGTTCGGCCAGCGTTGATGCGTCAATACGATACACTTCACCATGTACTGTGCCTTCGCCAGGCACCGCGCCTGGATAGTGGCCCAGGCTGTACAGCTGATAATCGTTGACACTATGATCGCCCAGCCACTGAGCGTTGGTCATCCAGTGGCTGTTGCCTTGTTTGCGTCGTAAACTGCCGTAAACAAATATTCGCATTGCTAAAACTCAAACTGATAGAGCAAATCGAGAGCCTGGTCTACGCCAGACACCGCTTCCATATATAGCTTAGGCATCAGGCGATAGCGTAACGTCAACGTCGCCAGGGAATCAAAGATCCCTACCCCATATTTTACCTGCAGACCTGGCAGTACATAGCCGCTGACCACCACCTGGGAGGAGTCGCCCACTCCCTCGGTATCCAGCGCCAGATTGCTTACGCCAAACGTCTCGCCGATTTTACCCACAACCTGACCACTTTGTGCAACCCCCATACCAATAAGCATTGAAGTCATTGCGGCACTATCGCTCTGTCCGCTGCTTAAACCCTGTCCTCTCAGCAGGTAAGAAAGCGCTTCTTGCTGCGACATGACCGGGTCAGAGAAAATCTCTGCTTTCGGCTGATCGGCCGAACCAGTGACGCGAACGCCAGCGATCACGTCGTCTTCTGTGGCATCCGGGTTACGAATGGCTTCGATATTCAACAGCGGCTGATCCGGCGGACCGGAGAACAGCAGCTCGCCTTTACGTACGATCAGGTCCTGACCGTAGGCATGGAAGCGACCTTCCGGGATATTAATCTGCCCGTTTAGTCCCAGCCCCTGTTTATCCTGAGCCACTTTCAAATCGCCGGTCAGACGCGCTTTCAGGCCGAAGGCGCTCAGACGAACGTTGTTACCAACGTGAATCGTCAGGTTGCTGTTGATGGGAATACCGGCGCTCTGCTGCTGAATCGGCTGCAGATTTTTATCCAGCATCACTTCATCAGAAGAGACCCCAACGGCACTTTCCGGCACATCGTTGACGACGATACGCGCCCACGGAACATCAACGCTGCCATCAAGGCTAAACAAACTCGGGGTAGCGGTAAAGACCACATCCGGCGAAACGTCCAGCCTTACCATCGGCGGCACGGTAATACGAACCCGGCTGCCTTTGGCCGCTACCTGCGCACGCCAGTTGTCAATCTGGGTCCAGTCGGCGTTACCGCTCAGACTGATTTGGCCCTGTTTGGTATTCACGGTGCCCTGCAGCGTTGAACGGGTGCCGTTGAAGTTCATCGCCAGCTGGCTCGGCTGCATATCAAACGGCATAAAGTTACCGTCGATGTCGATACCGCCCAACTGCATCTGGCCAAACAGCTGCGGATTTTGCAGATCGCCGCCGAGGCGCAGGTTCGCATTGAGCTTCCCTTCCGCCTTCTCTCCGCGGGCGAAGATCGGGTTAATCATCGCCAGCGAGAAGTTATTGATATTCACATTACCGCCGAGGTTACGGCGCCCCTGCGGGTCGGTAATCTGCACCTGGCCATCCAGCTGACCGTTGTTGGTCAGGCGAATCAGCCAGCCGAGCTGCGCACGGTTGTTATGCAGTTCGGCCGTCAGGTTCAACGTATCGAAGGCCACCGGCAGCGGCGCATCGTTGACCATCTGGGTGACTTTGACATTGCGACCGTTCAGCGTCACTTTGCCCTGCGGCAGCCCCTCTTTGGTGGTGTCCCAGCTGACATCCGCATTGCCGCTGAATACGCCGCTGGCCTGGGTCGCCTCCGGCATAAACGGCTTCAACATCGCCAGATCAAAGCGGTTCAGATTCACCACCGCCCGTCCGCTGGCACCGGCGTCGATGGTCTGCGGCACGCACAGCTCGGCGTTCGGGTTAGCCCAGCAGTGCGGCCCGATACTGATTTTTTGTTCGCGATTACGGTAATCCAGCGCGATGTTGCGCGTCAGGGAAACCGGCCCTACCGGCGTCTGGAAGCGGGTATTGCTCAGCGTCCCTTTCCAGCGTTCCTCTTTACGATCGAAACTCCCCGCCAGCGACAGCTGCCCGGAAACCGGATCGCCCTGCACTTTCAGCTGCAGATCGTGTTGCTTTTCGTTCCCTTTGGCATTCAGCTGCACGAGGCTGATATTAACCCCCGGCTGGCTGATCCGGTCGACGCGCACATCAAGATTGCCGCCGATTTGGTCGCTGGACTTTACGTCGCCCTTGACGTTGACCTGAGCAACGGTCAGCTCCTGCCAGCGCAGCGCACGCGCGGTGATATCCGCCAGCAGCTGCGGCGCATCAACGGTACCCCGCACCTTCAACAGCCCCTTCGCCGTGCCGCCCAGTCCCGGCAGCGCATTATCCAGATTGGGCGCATCGATGGTGGCATCCAGGTTGAGGTCTTTCACCCCCAGCTCTCCCTTCACCTCGGCGCTGTTCTTACCCAACGCCAGGTGCAGACCGGGGATTTTCCACTGCATGTAGCTGTTACCCTGCAGTGAACCGCTGACATCGACCTTGTTCTGCTTAACGTTACCGGTGATTTTCAGCTCCGGTACCGACATCTGCCAGCTCCCGCCGTACAGGCTGCCCTGCGTTTTAATCATCCCGTTCAGCTTCGACGGCCAGTCCGGTACCTCTTTGGCGGTGTTGATGCCGTCGAGCGTCAGCTCGCCGCGCCAGCTGATAGCCTGCTGCCAGTCCAGCAGCGCTTTCAGTTCGGTTTTCCCCTCCAGCGCCGCAACGGTCAGCTTATCGAGGTTCACCTGCTGTTCGTTCCCTTTGGCATTGAGGGTGATTTTCGCCGGCGGCAGCGATTGCCCCTTCACCGCGGTGCTGAACGCCATGGTGTAGTCGGTCATCTTGCCATTAAATTTCAGCAGCACATCGTCGGCCTGGAACTGTTTTTCTCCGCTGAACGGCCAGTACAGCTGTTTACTCTTCAGTTCCATATTCAGCGGCAGTCCGGCTTCCGCCAGCTGCGCGTCGGCACGCAGCGTCATCGCCACGGAACCGGCTAAATCCACGCCGATCTGCAGCGTTTTACGCATTTCGCCGCCGACGGTCAGCTTCACCTTTTCGCCTTTCAGCGGATCGATATTCAGCGTACTGTTGAGGGTGATGTCTACCGGCCAGTTATCCTGCAGTTGTGCGGTGCCCGCGGCATTGATCTTGCCCTGATCGGAATCGATATCCAGCGTATCCAGCTTCATGTGTCCGTCGATGCTGCTGACTTTCAGCAGCATGCTGTAGACGGTCATGTCGGTATCGCCGGTGACGCGCAGCTGCTCGCCGTGGAACGACTGGATATTCAGGTTCAGCGGCAGATGAACGTCGATCATCTCCGGCAGCACCGGCTGGGAGAACAGCGCTTTCATCGTCTCGCCGAGCGGTTTTTCTTCCGGCTTCGGATTGTCGATCTTCGGTTCAACCACCTGCTCCTGCGCCACTTTCGCCACTTTCGGCAAGGCGATAAGCAGCCCCTGCAGCGAGGTTGGCGTCAGGGTCAGATTCTTCTCCTGCCAGTTCAGGCCGGTGGAAAAGTCCCGCACCGAAACGGCGGTATTATCAATTTTGACGTTCACGTTTTGCAGCGCGATGCGGCTCAGCGTCACAGGATACGGCGTCGAAAGATTCAGCGGCCCCGTCTCCTCCTCTTCTACCGGCGCAGAAGGCGGCATCTTGCTGGTGTCGATCGCCACGTAGATATCGCGCAGCGAAATATCGTTCACGCACAGGCTGCTGTCCCACAGGCACTGTAATTTGACCGCCAGATGGAACTGACCGGCCGTGACCGCGACGCCCGGCTGCGCAAAACGGACGTTTTGCAGCGTCAGGTCACGCCAGCCGCCGGTCACCTTGCCGATTTCCAGACCGGGGACCCAGCGGTCCGCCGCCTTCAGCACCAGGTGCAGGCCGCTGGTCGTGCCGACCAGGAACGCGACCGTCCCCAGCAGCAGAACCAAAAAGATCAGTACCCCGAGGCTTATCTTCTTCCATAAACTCATAATTCAGGCCCCAGACCGATGTAAAACTGTAAACCGTGTTCGTCTTTGTCGCCGACCGGCGCGGCAATATCCAGCTTGATCGGGCCAACCGGCGACTGCCAGCGCACGCCGACGCCGGCGCCGGTTTTAAAATCGCTTTTGCGGATATCGCTCACCGCTTCGCCGCTGTCGACGAAGACTGCGCCCCACCATTTTCCGCTGACGTTGTACTGATACTCCAGCGAACCTGTCGCCAGCTTCGAGGCACCAATCAGTTTGCCATCGTCATCCTTCGGCGAGATCGATTTGTATTTATAGCCGCGAATACTGCGGTCGCCACCGGCGAAGAAACGCAGATCCGGCGGGACTTTGTTGAAGTCATCGGCTTCAATCCAGCCGAGGTTGCCGCGCACCACAAAACGGTGGCGGTCGTAGAGCGTGCGGATCCACACATCCTGAGCCTGGGCGACGATGAAGTTAATATCCGAGCCCCACATGGTGTTGGAGTAGTCCACCGAATAGCGCTGGGAGTCACCCCAGGTCGGCATCAGGCCACCGCGGGAGCGGGTACGGTTTACCGACACCCCGGGATAGATAAGCATCGTGGTGTTGGTGACGTTGGCCTGGGTAAAGTGGTCAAGGCTCCAGCGCAGGTTAAGCGCGCGCTGCCAGCCGCTCGACATCTCCCAAAAACGTGATACCCCGAGGGTCGTTGAGTCGGCTTTCGTATCGTTGAGGTCCGTACGTTTAAAGCCGCCCTGCACCAGGTAGTATTGCTCCAGCGGACTTTTTAACAGCGGCACCTTATAGCTGAAATCAAGCTGCTGTTCAGGAGCGGAAAGGCTGAGGCTGGAAGTCAGGCTATGTCCGTAGGAGTTCATCCACGGCTTTTTCCACGTTCCTTTGACCCGCGGCCCGACGTCGGTTGAGTAGCCGACACCGGTTTCCACGGTATTCTCTTTACGCGGGGAGACCACGCCCTGCAAAGGCAGAACTTTAGTCTTGCGGGACTTTTCAAACTGCGGCGCCACAACGACGGAGCTGAACCAGCCGGTTGCCGCCAGGCGGCGGTTGAGTTCGGCGAGATCCTGCGAGGTGTAGTAGTCGCCCTGCTTGAACGGCACCAGGTTTTGCAGATATTCGTCGCGAATTTGCGAGCCTTCAAAAGTGACCGGACCAAAGCGGTAGCGCTCGCCGCTGTTGTAGTCGATATCCCAGAAGGCCTGATGACGGTCGAGAGAAACCCCGAGTTGGCTTTTGATGAATTCGCTGTCAAAGTAGCCCTTACGCAGCGCAACGTGAGTGAGCGAGCTCTTGAAGCTATCATAATCGCCATGATCCAGGACGGTGCCGATAGCCGGGCGCTTTTTTAACAAATCCAGATAGTCACGGTCGGTGCGCGCCCCGCCTCGCAGGATGACTTCCGTGCCGCCAATACGTACCGGTTCACCTGGCGTGACTTTGGCAATCAGCACCTGCCGGCCTTTTTTCGGCGGCGGACGGAGGTCGAAAACGATTGTCGGTTCGTAGTATCCCAGGGCCTTCAACCCTTCGCGAATCGCATCATCGACGCGCGCACGAAAGCGGCGATCCGGCGTCACTTCGTCGCTCTGGATCGTAGAAAGTTGAGCTCGGACGTTTTTTTCCAGCTCTCCGGATAACCCCTCAACCTGCAAACGCACGCTCGCGGCGCTAGCGACCCCGCTGACCAGCAAAAGGCTGGTGATACATAACTGGCGGATTTGTAGCACGTTTTCTCCTGAATATCCTTGTTTCCCCCCGAAGGAAACGAAAGCGCCGTTCCACGGCTTAATAAAACCCCAACGACATAGGGTTGAAAAAGAAACGCTAAACCAAATAATTCTTATGTTTAAATCTAGACGTATCGGGCATGTTTATTGTGTAAAAAGACACGCTTCGTTACAACCTTAACCACGACTTATGTTTTGAGAGGCCAACCGTGAGTCTATTTGATAAAACGCATCTTGTCGCCCAGGCGGATGCGCTGCCAGGACGCAACACCCCTATGCCAGTGGCAACACTCCACGCTGTCAATGGCCACTCCATGACCAATGTCCCGGACGGAATGGAAGTTGCCTTGTTCGCGATGGGCTGTTTCTGGGGCGTGGAGCGTCTGTTCTGGCAGTTGCCTGGCGTCTACAGCACCGCCGCGGGCTATACCGGCGGCTATACGCCGAACCCGACCTACCGTGAAGTCTGTACCGGTGACACCGGCCATGCCGAAGCCGTACGCATTGTGTACGATCCGCAGGTCATCAGCTACGCGCAGCTGCTGCAGGTTTTCTGGGAGAACCACGATCCGGCCCAGGGCATGCAGCAGGGTAATGACCATGGCACCCAGTATCGTTCCGCCATCTATCCGCTGACTCCAGAGCAGGATGAAGCGGCGAAGGCCAGTCTGGCACGTTTCCAGGCCGCCATGCGTGATGCCAACGACACGCGCACAATCACCACGGAAATTGCCACGGCGAAGCCGTTTTACTACGCTGAGGACGATCATCAGCAGTACCTGCACAAAAACCCGTACGGCTACTGCGGTATCGGAGGCATTGGCGTCTGTCTGCCCCCGCAGGCATAATACCGTTTATCACTGAGGTGAATAATTAACGCTCTGGCGGCTTTACAGTCGCTTACGCTATACTACCCTGTGTTATAGCCGGTCCAGAGCCTTCGGACCGGTTTTTTATGTATTCCACTATAGAGTTATCAACTTCCCTTCCGAGGATCTGGCCTCAACGGCTGGATAAACTATGTTAAATAGTATTTTAGTTATTCTTTGTCTGATCGCTGTCAGTGCGTTTTTTTCGATATCGGAGATCTCGCTGGCAGCTTCACGTAAGATCAAACTCAAACTGCTGGCCGATGACGGCAACGTGAACGCCCAACGCGTTCTCAAAATGCAGGAAAACCCGGGCACTTTCTTTACCGTCGTACAGATCGGCCTCAACGCCGTCGCCATTCTTGGTGGTATCGTCGGTGATGCGGCATTCTCGCCGGCGTTTCACAGCCTGCTGAGCCAGTACATGTCGGCTGAGCTTTCAGAGCAATTGAGCTTTATCATCTCCTTTACCCTGGTCACCAGCCTGTTCATTCTGTTCGCTGACCTGACCCCGAAACGCATCGGTATGATTGCGCCAGAAGCCGTTGCTTTGCGTATCATCAACCCGATGCGCTTCTGCCTGCTGGTCTTCCGCCCGCTGGTGTGGTTGTTCAACGGCATGGCTAACAACATCTTCCGCCTGTTCAAAATACCGATGGTGCGTAAAGACGATATTACTTCCGACGACATCTACGCCGTGGTAGAAGCCGGCGCGCTGGCCGGGGTGCTGCGTAAGCAGGAACATGAGCTGATTGAGAACGTTTTCGAGCTGGAATCGCGTACCGTTCCGTCGTCCATGACCTCGCGTGAAAATATCATCTGGTTCGATCTGCACGAAGACGAGCAGAGCCTGAAGAACAAGGTGGCGGAACATCCGCACTCCAAATTCCTGGTCTGTAACGAAGATATCGACCACATCATCGGCTACGTGGACTCTAAAGATCTGCTTAATCGCGTGCTGGCGAACCAAAGCCTGGTGCTGACCGGCGGCGTACAGATTCGCAATACGTTGATTGTCCCGGATACGCTGACGCTCTCTGAAGCGCTGGAAAGCTTTAAAACCGCCGGTGAAGACTTCGCGGTGATCATGAACGAATATGCGCTGGTAGTAGGGATTATCACCCTCAACGACGTGATGACCACGCTGATGGGCGATCTGGTCGGTCAGGGACTGGAGGAGCAAATTGTCGCTCGCGATGAGAACTCATGGCTGATTGATGGCGGTACACCGATTGACGACGTCATGCGCGTGCTGGATATCGACGAATTCCCGCAGTCCGGCAACTACGAGACCATCGGCGGTTTTATGATGTTTATGCTGCGTAAGATCCCGAAACGCACCGATGCGGTGAAATTCTCCGGCTATAAATTCGAGGTGGTGGATATCGACAACTACCGAATTGACCAGCTGCTGGTAACGCGCATCGACAACAAACCGACCGTGCTGGTACCGAAACAGCCGGACGCCGCCAATAGCGATAAAGAGCCGGCGTAAGATATTGGGTCGAACATAAAAGGCGGATGAAAACTCCGCCTTTTTTATTGCCCGAATGTGAAGCGGCTCACGCCTCTCAGCCGATAGCAGATTTTTACTACTCCATAGCGAAACGTTCATGACTCCCCTTCGCGCAAAAAGGTAACTTTGCTCGCGTCTACACGATCATATTCCTGTTCAACGGGAGCGAGGATTACCATGATTGAATCAAATAAAAATTACTATATAAGCTGTCTGTTCTTCCTGTTCTTCTTTATTGGCTGGGGATGCTGCTATCCTTATTTATCATTGTGGTTAACGGAAACCATCGGTATTAATTACACTGATGTCGGTCTGGTTTATTCCTTTACTGCGATTATTGCCGTTTGTGTCCAGCCACTATTCGGATTCATCTCCGACAAACTGGTCTATCGTAAAAACCTTATGTGGATGCTGGCAATCATTATCACTTTATTTGCCCCCTACTGGATTTACGTCTTTGCGCCATTATTAAAAATTAATGTTTTTCTCGGAGCGCTGGCGGGCGGTATCTATATTGGTATGGCCTATGGCGCTGGCTGCGGTATTTGCGAAGCCTATATTGATAAAGTCAGCCGCGCGTCCGGGTTTGAGTTTGGTCGCGCCCGAATGTTTGGCGGTATTGGCGCGGCTATCGGCACCTTTGCGGCAGGTAAACTCTACGGGATCGACCAGAATATGATTTTCTGGCTGGCCAGCTGTGCGGGAGTTTGCCTGCTGGTGATTGTCTGGAAAATGCAGATTAGCGCGGATAAACAGGGCGCGATGCCGAGCGGGAAAGCCTCGCCGGTCACCTTGAGCGACGCCGCATCGCTGCTGAAAATGAAGAAATTCTGGTTCTTCGCCATCTATATGATTGGCGTCGGCGCGGTATATGAAACCTACGACCAGCAGTTCGCTATCTATTACAGCCACTTCTTTGAGAGCAAAGCGCGCGGCGCGGAGGTCTTCGGCTATTTAACCACCGGTCAGATTTTCCTGGATGCCGTCGTGATGTTCTTTGCCCCATGGTTCGTAAATAAAATCGGCCCGAAAAATGCCCTGCTGTACTGCGGGATGATTATGAGCCTGCGCATTATCGGTTCGGCCTGGGCTATTGGCCCGGTGTCCATTAGCCTGATTAAACTGCTGCACGGCTTTGAAAGCTCGGTGCTGCTGGTTGCGGCATTAAAATATATCTTCGCCAATTTCAACCCAATGCTGTCCGCCACCGTTTACTTAATTGGCTTCCAGTTCTCTAAAAGCTTTAGCTCTATTTTTCTTTCTACCGGCATCGGCCATATGTATCAGAGCATGGGCTTTACCAGCAGCTATATCGTACTCGGCGGTATCGCCCTGTGCTTTACGCTGATTTCATTTATTACGCTGGACAAAGCGCGCGTTTTTTCCCCGCAGCCGGCACCCTTGCATTAATTTAAGGAGGTAACCTGTATGTCTGATTTATTTTATGGCGTAGCGTATTACGATGAATATATGCCGGAAGATCGATTAGCGAAAGATATCGCCTTAATGCGCGAAACGGGCATTAACGTGGTGCGGATTGCCGAATCAACCTGGAGTACGCTGGAGCCTCAGGAAGGCGAGTATAACTTCTACCATATCGACCGGGTGCTGGACGCCATGCATGAAGCGGGGATCGCGGTGATTATCGGTACGCCGACCTACGCCGTCCCGGCCTGGCTGGCGGCTAAACATCCGGACATTCTGGTCACCACCGTCGACGGACAGCAAAAATATGGCCCGCGACAGATCATGGATATCGTTAACCCGACTTTTCGCCGCTATGCCGAAAAGATTATCCGTACTCTGATGGCGCACGTGCAGCATCATCCGGCGATTATTGGCTGGCAGCTGGATAACGAAACCAAGCATTACGATAATATCGGCCGCTATATGCAGGAAGGATTTGTGCGCAGTCTGCGGGAACACTATCCCGATCTCGCCAGGTTGAATAAAGATTTTGGTCTGGACTACTGGAGCAACCGCATCGATAGCTGGCAGGATTTTCCGCCGGTCGAAAATACCATTAACGCCAGCCTCGCCTGCGCGTTCTCCCGCTACCAGCGCCAGCAGGTAACCGGGTACCTCGCCTGGCAGGCGGACATCGTGCGCGAATATGCCCAGCCGCATCAGTTCGTCACCCACAACTTCGATTTTGAATGGCGCGGCTACTCCTATGGCGTGCAGCCGCGAGTCGACCACTTTGCGGCGGCGCAGGCGCTGGATATTGCCGGTGTCGACATCTATCACCCGAGCCAAAAGCACCTGACCGGGCGGGAAATCGCGTTTGGCGGCGCCATTACCCGTTCACTCAAGCAGGGTAAAAACTACTTCGTACTGGAAACCCAGGCGCAGGGCTTCGCCCAGTGGACCCCTTTCCCGGGGCAGCTGCGCCTGCAGGCCTTTAGCCACGTGGCCTCAGGTGCGGCGATGGTCTCCTACTGGCACTGGCATTCGATTCATAACTCGTTTGAGACCTACTGGAAAGGGCTGTTAAGCCACGACTTCTCGCGTAATGCCACCTGGCAGGAAGCGACCACTATCGGGGCTGACTTCGCCCGCCTGTCGCCGCAGCTGGCGGAGCTGAAAGCAGAAAACGACGTCGCGCTGCTGGTGAGCAATGAAGCCATGGACGCCCTCAATCAGTTCCGCCCCGGCGATACGCAGGGCAATATTTATAACGATATTTTTCGCCGCTTCCACGATGCGCTATACGACCACAATATCAGTGTCGACATTATCCATGATGTTAATGAGGAGACCTCGCGCTACCGCGTGCTGATCGTGCCCGGACTTTACGCCGCAGATGACGGCCTGCTTACGCGCATCAATCGCTATATTGAACAAGGCGGCAGAGCGCTGATCGGCTTTAAATCAGGCTTTAGCGATGAAAACGTCAAGGTGCGAACCGGCGCGCAGCCGGGGATTTTGCGCGAGAGCTGCGGCGTGAGCTACAGCCAGTTCACCCTGCCGGAAGAGACCACGGTGTGTTCATGCTGCGCAGACATTGATTGCAGTAAAGACAATCAGGCCGAACTGTGGATGGAGCTGCTGACGCCGGACTCCGGTACCCGCACGCTACTGCGCTATCAGCATCCGGCATGGGGCGAATATGCCGCCGCCACCGACGCGGATTACGGCCAGGGTCGGGCGATTTACGTGGGCTTCCTGCCGCAGAAAACGCTGATTAGTCAGCTGTTTGACCTCCTCACCTCCGGCCTGGATCTGCGCTCGCGCACGTCGGCGTACCGCTATCCGCTGGTGGTTAAACAGATGCGCAACCGCAACGGCAACCGCATCCACTTCCTGTTCAACTACTCCGGCGAGCCGCTGGAGTTTATCAGCGAAACATCGGGCAACGCGCTGTTGAGCGGGGATGAGGTCAGCTGCGGCCAGCCGTTGCGTCTCAAGGCATGGGAATTTAGTATCATCGAAAGTTAAGCGGCAGCGGCGTTCAGGCGGGAGAAACGATGGAACTGGATATCAATGAGCTACTGAATTTCTCGCCATTGATGAAGACTTTTACCTTCAACGCCTGGGTCGTCGCCGGCTTTACCCCCATCACCCGCGGGTCAAAGCTGGACTACTACATTAACCGCCCGCAGGGGATGAAAGGTTACATCATCAATCTGACCCTGCGCGGCCAGGCGCGCGCGAAAGCGGGCGACGGCTCCCTGCTGTTTCGTGCAAACGATCTGCTGCTCTTCCCGCCCGGAGTTCCCCACCATTACGGACGGGATGAACACAGCGAGCACTGGGATCATTTATGGATCTACTTTATCCCCCGGCCCTACTGGATAGACTGGCTGAAATGGGATCAAACGACCCACGGCATCGGCAAAACAACGGTCAACGATCCTGAGCAGCTGCAAAATCTGCGCGATCTTTTCTATGAAGTTATCCGCCATCATTCCGCTTCCGCCCCGCTTTCTGAAGCGCTGGCGATGAATGCGCTGGAGCGCCTGATCCTGAGCTGCTTTCAGCGACAGCCGATCAGCAATCGCCACGCTCACGATCCGCGGATTAACGCCGTGTGTGACTATCTTAACGAGCATATTGCACAGGAGATTAAGATTGAGACCCTGGCAGCGATGGTTTTTATCTCGCCTTCACGACTGGCGCACCTGTTCAAAAATGAGCTGGGGCAAACGGTATACGCCTGGCGCGAGGCGCAACGCATTAACCGCGCGCGATGGCTGATCCAGAGTACTTCCCTGCCGCTTAACAAAATCGCCCTGTCGGTCGGTTACGGAGACCCGGTCTATTTCACGCGCATTTTCCGCAAACACAACGGCATTCCGCCGGGCGAGTACCGTAAACGCTATGCGGAAATGAAGGGATAGGCCAGAAACATCAACGGCTCCATCAGGAGCCGTTTTTTTACCGCATAGCTATATCGTTATTCAGGTTAAGCCATCTCTGTTTGCAGACGCAGAACCTGACGATTGACTTCAGACATCACAGACAAATGCTGCTTGTCTTTAACCTTCGGGATAAGGATTTTGCCCTTATCAAACTCAAAAGCGCCAACATCCTTGATGTATAACCGTCCACGGAACAGGATCTTCACGTACTTCGCCACTTGCAGCGGATTGTAGCGTTGGAAAATTTTCATTGTTGTCTCCTGCCAGGGTTACGCTCTTGTGGTGCCACACTTGGCCCACGATTCGGGAGCGCAAATTTTAATGCCCTGAAACTATAGTCCAGAACTTCTGTAATACCCAGCATGCATAAGTTTATTTACCTTTTGATGACAATAATTAAGAACTTTCTTTTCAAACATACGTAGAAGTTAGTATAAGTCGCCGATTTCCTTCGAATATGTGCGTTAACACGCAAACTGGCACCCTGATTGCGTGTAATGCCGGGAAATCGCATTTATGCTTAAACGAGACCAAGTGGTCGGATCACCTGCATAAAAATAAGGACTCATCATGACCCTACGTAAGCTACTGGCGGTTTCCTGCCTCCTGTTACCGCTGATGGCCTCAGCGCATAATTTTGTCGATGGCCAGCGCGTCGCGCCGGTTGGCATTGCCGACCGGGGAGAATTAATTCTGGATAATGATAAGTTTAGCTATAAAAACTGGAATAGCTCGCTGCTGGCAGGAAAAGTTCGCGTGGTGCAGCACATCGCCGGACGCACGTCGGCAAAAGAGAAAAATGCCACTCTGATAGAGGCGATTAAGGCGGCCAAATTCCCGCACGACCGCTACCAGACCACCACCATCGTCAATACCGATGACGCCATTCCAGGCTCCGGCATGTTCGTACGTAGCAGCATTGAGAGCAACAAACAGCTCTACCCGTGGTCGCAGTTTATTGTCGACAGCAACGGCCTGGCCCGTAAAGCCTGGCAGCTGCAGGAGGAGAGCTCAGCGATTGTGGTACTGGATAAAGACGGTCGCGTGCAGTGGGCCAAAGACGGCGCGCTCACGCAGGATGAAGTGCAGCAGGTGGTCGCCCTGCTGCACAAACTGCTTAGTAAATAGAGACCCGGAAGCCGGGGTTCAGGAAGGATTCACGCGGGGTATAGTCCAGAGTGCGCCCCTGCCAGTCGTGAACGTGCGCCCCGGCAGCCACCGCCACGGCATGGCCAGCGGCGGTATCCCAGGTACTGGTTGGCCCAAAGCGCGGATAAAGCTGGGCCTGACCTTCCGCTACCAGGCAGAATTTCAGCGACGAACCGATCGACGTGGTCTGATGCTCGCCAATATGTTCCAGGTACTCCTGCAGTTCCGGATCGTTACCGTGGGAGCGGCTGATCACCACCAGCGGCGGCCGGGCATCCCGCACCTGAATCTGCTTGCGCATGCCGCATTCGTCTTTCCACGCCTTGCCGCCTTCCGCGCTGTACAGCACTTTTAAGACCGGCGCGTAAACCACGCCAAGAACCGGTTTTCCTTTTTCAATCAAGGCAATATTGACGGTAAATTCACCGTTACGTTTAATAAATTCTTTGGTGCCGTCCAGCGGATCCACCAGCCAGTAGCGCTGCCAGTGCTGCCGCACCTCCCATCCGGGGGGATCTTCTTCAGAGAGCACCGGGATATCGGGCGTCAGCGCCAGCAGGCCATGCATAATCACCTTGTGCGCGGCGAGATCTGCCGCGGTGACCGGAGAATCGTCCTTCTTGCTGGCAACGTCCATCGGCTGCTTTCCATCATAGACTTCCATGATGGCATCACCTGCAATCCGTGCAAGTTGACATACTTGTTCTAACATTCTCCACCTCATCTGGTTACAGTGGCGTTAACTCGTTGTTTTAGTTATATCGCATCGATGCGAGTTCCGCTATCTGTGATAACGATGGCGGTTTCATGAGCCAGTTTTCGGCATGATTCACATTTCTGTAAGCAACAGGATGTACATACATTTTCTTCTGTGCCATTGCTCATAAAAAGGACGCCTCTGATGATTAAGTTTAGCGCAACGTTACTGGCCACGCTGATTGCCGCCAGCGTGAACGCCGCGACGGTCGATTTGCGAATTATGGAAACCACCGATTTGCATAGCAATATGATGGATTTCGACTACTACAAAGACGCCGCAACGGAAAAATTTGGCCTCGTGCGCACCGCTACGCTGATTGAAATGGCCCGCCAGGAAGTCAAAAACAGCGTGCTGGTCGATAACGGCGATGTTATTCAGGGAAGTCCGCTGGGTGACTACATGGCCGCCAAAGGGCTCAACAGCGGTGATGTCCACCCGGTATATAAGGCAATGAATACGCTGGACTACGCGGTAGGTAACCTCGGCAATCACGAGTTCAACTACGGCCTTGATTTCCTGCACAAGGCGCTCGCCGGGGCGAAATTTCCCTACGTAAACGCCAATATTATCGATACCAAAACCGGTCAACCGATGTTTACGCCGTACCTGATTAAAGAGACGGCGGTGCAGGATCGCGACGGCAAAACGCAGACGCTGCGTATCGGCTATATCGGTTTTGTGCCGCCGCAAATCATGACCTGGGATAAAGCCAATCTCAGCGGCAAAGTGACCGTCAACGATATCACCGAAACCGCGCGTCAGTATGTGCCGGAAATGCGTAAAAAAGGCGCAGATGTGGTGGTGGTCGTCGCACATTCGGGACTATCTGCCGATCCTTACCACGCGATGGCGGAAAATTCGGTGTACTACCTCAGCCAGGTGCCCGGCGTGGATGCCATTATGTTCGGCCACGCCCATGCGGTGTTCCCGGGAAAAGATTTTGCCGCCATTCAGGGGGCAGATATCGACAAAGGTACCCTGAACGGCATCCCGGCCGTGATGCCCGGGATGTGGGGTGACCACCTTGGCGTCGTCGATCTGGTGCTGAACAACGATGCCGGTCAATGGCGGGTCGCTCAGGCCAAAGCCGAGGCGCGCCCTGTCTATGACGCCGTGGCGAAAAAATCCCTGGCGGCGGAAGACGCGAACATGGTGAAGGTACTAAAAGCCGATCATGACGCCACCCGCGAGTTCGTCAGCAAACCCATCGGCCAGTCTTCAGACAACATGTACAGCTATCTGGCGCTGGTGCAGGACGATCCTACCGTGCAGGTGGTCAATATGGCGCAGAAAGCCTATGTCGAACACGCTATTCAGGGCGACCCGGACCTGGCAACGCTGCCGGTACTTTCTGCCGCCGCGCCGTTTAAAGTCGGCGGCCGCAAAAACGACCCGACCAGCTTCGTCGAGGTGGAGAAAGGCCAGCTCACCTTCCGCAATGCCGCCGATCTCTATCTCTACCCGAATACTCTGGTGGTGATGAAGGTCAGTGGTAAAGAGGTGAAAGAGTGGCTGGAGTGCTCCGCCGGGCAGTTTAACCAGATTGACCCCACCAGCAGCAAACCGCAGTCGTTAATCAACTGGGACGGTTTCCGCACCTACAATTTTGATGTGATTGACGGCGTAAACTACCAGATTGATGTTACCCAGCCGGCGCGATACGACGGCGAGTGTCAGATGATTCACCCGCAGGCGGAACGCATTAAGGATCTGACCTTTAACGGTAAACCGATTGACCCGACGGCCACCTTCCTGGTGGCCACCAATAACTACCGCGCCTACGGCGGTAAATTTGCCGGAACCGGCGATAGCCACATTGCTTTTGCCTCGCCTGACGAGAACCGTTCGGTGCTGGCGGCATGGATCGGCGCAGAGTCGAAAAAAGCGGGCGCTATCCACCCGGCGGCCGACAACAACTGGCGTCTGGCCCCGGTCCACAGCAAGGTGCCGCTGGACATCCGCTTTGAAACCTCTCCGGGTGCAAAAGCCGCGGCATTTATTAAAGAGAAAGCGCAGTACCCGATGCATCAGGTCGCAACCGACGATATCGGTTTTGCGATTTACCAGCTGGATTTGCGGCCGTAATGCCGCTTCCCCGCTGGCGTGAGGCTTTACCCGGCGGGAAACCGCCCGGGTAAAGCCTCGGCCGCTGCCCGGGCATTCGCCGTGGTTATGCCATCTGCTCGTGGTTCGCCAGAACCGCGGGCAGATTAAGCTCAATCCAGTCCGCCAGCGCCGCCACTTTCGCGCTAACCTGCTCGCCAAGCGGTGTCAGGCTATACTCTACGTGCGGCGGGACGACCGGTCGCGAGACCCGATTGATAAAGCCATCCTGCTCCAGCGCCTGCAGCGACTGAGCCAGCATCTTTTCGCTGACCCCGCCCATTTTACGGCGTAGCTCGCTGAAGCGATGGGTTCCTCCGCGCAGCGCCACCAGGATTAATACCCCCCAGCGACTGGTCACGTGCTTCAGCACATCGCGTGACGGGCACTGCTCGGCAAACAGATTCCCGTCGCGCATTTTTTCGCTCAGCGTCGGATTCGCCATTTTCATACTTACCTTTTTGTACGTACTTACTAAAAGTTAGTTAAGGTGTTAGCTTACCACAACTGTCACGCAACACGAAGGAGAAGACTGATGATCGCTATTACCGGCGCGACCGGCCAGCTTGGCCACCTCGTCCTACAGAATCTGTTAAAAACCACGGCCGCCAGCCAGATTGTGGCCATTGTGCGTAACCCGGCAAAAGCCGAAGCGCTGAGCCAGCAGGGTATTGTGGTCCGCCAGGCCGATTATACCGACGAAGCGGCATTCACCGCGGCGCTGCAGGGCGTCGATAAACTGCTGCTGATCTCCTCCAGCGAAGTCGGTCAGCGTACCCCGCAACACCGTAACGTCATTCATGCCGCCAAAGCCGCCGGGGTAAAATTTATCGCTTACACCAGCCTGCTGCATGCCGATAAATCGCCGCTTGGCCTGCACGTTGAGCATGTTGAAACCGAGAAAATGCTCGCCGACTCCGGTATCCCTTATGCTCTGCTGCGCAACGGCTGGTACACCGAGAACTATCTCGCCAGCGCGCCGCCGGCGCTTGAGCATGGGGTGTTTATCGGTGCTGCGGGCGACGGAAAAATCGCCTCGGCGACCCGCGCCGATTATGCCGAGGCCGCCGCACGCGTTATCGCTGAAGAGGGCCATGCCGGGAAAGTGTACGAGCTGGCCGGCGATGAAGCCTGGACCCTGAGCGAACTGGCTGCCGCACTGAGCAAGCAGAGCGGTAAAAACGTGGTGTATCAGAACCTGAGCGAAGCCGACTTCGCCGCTGCGCTGAAGAGCGTTGGCCTGCCGGCAGGGCTGGCGGACATGCTCGCTGACTCCGATGTCGGCGCCGCCAAAGGCGGCCTGTTTGACGACAGCCGCACCCTGAGCGCGTTGATTGGTCGCCCGACGACACCGCTGGCTGAGAGCATCAAAGGCATTCTGTAACGGTTACAAAAAGGTTAATTTTTGTAGCTTCCCGGCGGGTCATCCCCAATAATAAAAGGATATCCGTCGGGAGAAACACAATGCAGGGCGTACCGGAACAGTTCAACGATGAGAGAGACAGCGCGCGCTTTCGCCATCCGGCGCAGCTGCCTGGCGTTGAGTTGTACCATGCCCATATCTCCCGCTACGCCTTCGAACCCCATACCCATGAAGCCTTCGGCATCGGTGCAATTGAGCTCGGCGCCGAGCGTTTTCGCTATCGCGGCAGCCAGTACGTCGCTCCGGTTAACTCCATCGTTACCATGAACCCTGACGAACTGCACACCGGAGAAGCGGCCACCGCCGACGGCTGGCGCTACCGTATGGTCTATCTGGAACCGCAGATGCTGGAAGAGGTCACCGGCGTGCGCCACTGGTGGTTCCGTGAGGTGGTTCGTCAGGATCCGCAGCGCTCGCAGCGGCTCTGTCAGCTTATTTATGGCTTATGGCATACCGACGATCCGCTGGCTCAACAGGGTCTGTTGCTCGACGTGATTGATACCTTCCGCCCGCTGGCCCATCACGCCCCGGTTATCGCGGAAGCCACCCACCGTTTCGAGCGCGTGCGCGATTATCTGCATGACAACTATATGCACGCCGTCTCCCTTGATGAGCTGGCGCAGGTTGCCTCCCTGAGCCCGTACCACTTTCAGCGCCAGTTTAAGGCGCATTTCCACGTCACGCCCCATCAGATGCTGATGGCCATTCGCCTGTGGCGCGCCAAAGCCTTCCTCACCCACGGAATGCCCGCTGCCGAAGTGGCCGCCGCCAGCGGTCTGACCGATCAGTCACACCTGACCCGCGCCTTTACCCGCCGCTATGGCATCACCCCGGTGCGCTATCAAAAGCAGGTCGCCCGGCGCTAATGCGCAATCTCATACAATATTCCCGACGCGGCCTCTTCTACACTTTAGCCAACTGAAACCGGTACGGATGGCGTGATGATTAGTGGTGTGTTGTATGCCCTGCTGGCGGGGATGATGTGGGGGTTAATATTCGTCGGCCCGGTGCTGGTGCCGGAATACCCGGCGGTACTGCAATCCATGGGACGCTATCTGGCGCTGGGGTTGATTGCCCTGCCGCTGGCGTGGCTCGGTCGCGCGCGACTGCGGCAGCTTTCCGGGCAAGACTGGTGGACGGCGCTAGGGCTGACCATGATGGGCAACCTGATCTATTACGTTTGTCTCGCCAGCGCCATTCAGCGCACCGGCGCGCCGGTATCGACGATGATTATCGGCACGCTTCCGGTCGTGCTGCCGGTGATGGCTAACCTGCTCTACAGCCAGCGTGACGGTAAGCTACCGTGGCGACGTCTCTTTCCGGCACTCTCCTGTATCGCTGTCGGCCTGGTGTGCGTCAATATTGCCGAACTGCGCCAGGGACTGCCCAATTTCAGTATCTGGCGCTACGGTTCCGGTATTGGTCTGGCGCTGGTATCGGTGGCCTGCTGGGCCTGGTACGCGTTGCGCAATGCGCGCTGGCTGCGGGAAAACCCGGATAAGCATCCGATGATGTGGGCGACGGCGCAGGCGCTGGTGACGCTACCGGTCTCGCTGGCCGGTTATCTGATTGCCTGCGGATGGCTGCATGCTCAGCAGGTCGACTTCCCGCTTCCCTTTGGCCCGCGCCCCCTGCTCTTCGTAACGCTGATGCTGGCCATTGCCGTCCTCTGCTCCTGGGTCGGCGCATTGTGCTGGAATATCGCCAGCCAGAAGCTGCCAACGGTCATTCTCGGGCCGCTCATCGTCTTCGAAACGCTGGCGGGCCTGCTGTATACCTTCCTGTTACGACAAAGCATGCCACCGCTGCTGACGCTCAGCGGCATCCTGCTACTGGTTGTTGGCGTGGTCTACGCGGTCTGTTCCCGACCACAAAAACCGGTGGTCGTGGAGCGGGTCTGCGAGAATAAAAAATAGCCTGGTATCCGAAAGGGGTATTCCCTTGCCTATAAGATGCATTTAATATACATCTTATATTTTTAAAGACGAGGTATTCGCTATGGCTTTTCGTGACCAACCTTTAGGCGAGCTGGCGCTGACGATTCCGCGCGCCTCCGCGCTGTTCCGTAAATACGATATGGACTACTGCTGCGGCGGCAAACAGACGCTGGAACGCGCCGCATCGCGCAAGGAGCTGGACGTCGCGGCGATCGAAGCCGAACTGGCCAGACTGGCGGAAGAGCCGGTAGAGAAAGACTGGCGTAGCGCACCGTATGCCGAAATCATCGACCATATCATCGTTCGCTACCACGATCGCCATCGCGAACAGCTGCCGGAGCTTATCCTGCAGGCGACCAAAGTTGAACGAGTGCATGCCGATAAGCCCAACGTGCCGAACGGCTTAGCCAAATACCTGACCATGCTGCATCAGGAGCTCTCCAGCCACATGATGAAAGAGGAACAGATCCTGTTCCCGATGATCAAACAGGGCATGGGGACTCAGGCCGCCGGCCCTATCAGCGTCATGGAAAGCGAACACGACGAAGCGGGCGAGCTGCTGGAAGTGATTAAGCATGTCACCAACAATGTCACCCCGCCGCCGGAAGCCTGCACCACGTGGAAAGCGATGTACAACGGCATTAACCAACTGATCGACGATCTGATGGAACATATCAGCCTGGAGAACAACGTTCTGTTTCCGCGTGCCCTCGCCGGAAAATAAAAAAGGCGCCCGCAGGCGCCCTCGACATTGTCAGTCTTATTGGCCACCCCGGTGGCCTTTTTTTATGACGGGCCGTTGCAAGCAACGTTAAAAATCTTTGCCGAAGATTTTTTTATTTCGCCAGACGCTTCTTACCGGCAAAGAACCAACCTGCCGCCAGCAGAACAAACCACAGCGGGGTGACGATCAGCGCTTCGCGCGTGTCGGCTTCCAGCGTCAACAGCACCAGCACGAAGACGAAGAACGCCATACAGACCCAGCACATCAGCTTACCCAGCGGCATCTTATATTTGGACTGCTCATGCAGATGCGGACGCTTTTTACGGTAGACCAGGTACGAGCACAGAATAATGGTCCAGACGAACATAAACAGGATCGCCGATACCGTGGTAATCATGGTGAAGGCGGCAATCACGCTCGGGTTCACCATCAGCATCACCACGCCGCCCAGCAGGCACATACAGGAGAAGGTCAGCCCTTTCGCCGGTACCGCACGTTTCGACAGCTTGGCAAACATCGACGGCGCCTGACCATCCTGCGCCAGACCGAACAGCATACGGCTGGTTGAGAACACGCCGCTGTTAGCCGAAGAGGCGGCCGAAGTCAGCACCACAAAGTTAATCAGGCTGGCCGCCGCCGGCAGGCCCACCAGGACAAACAGTTCGACGAACGGACTCTTGGTCGGCACCACGGAGCTCCACGGCGTCACCGACATAATCACGATCAGGGCGAAGACGTAGAACATAATAATACGCAGCGGGATGGAGTTAATCGCGCGCGGCAGGGATTTTTCCGGATCTTTGGTTTCTGCAGCGGTGGTCCCTACCAGCTCAATACCGACGAATGCGAAGACCGCGATCTGGAAGCCGGCAAAGAATCCGCTGATACCTTTCGGGAACCAGCCGCCGTCATTCCACAGATGGGCAAAAGACGCCTCCACGCCGGTCGGCGATTTGAAATGCATCATCACCATCACCAGGCCGACCACAATCAGCGCCACAATGGCGACGATTTTGATCATTGCGAACCAGAACTCCATCTCACCGAACATTTTCACGGTGGCAAGGTTAAGGCTCAGCAGCAGCAGGATCACCGCCAGCGAAGCGACCCAATCGGAAAGTCCAGGGAACCAGAACTGGGCGTAGGCGGTAATCGCCACCACGTCGGCCATCCCGGTCACAACCCAGCAGAACCAGTAGGTCCAACCGGTAAAATAGCCGGCCCACGGCCCCAGAAGGTCGGCGGCAAAATCACTGAACGATTTATATTCCAGATTCGACAGCAGTAATTCGCCCATCGCGCGCATCACGAAAAACAGCATAAAGCCGATAATCATATAAACAAAAATAATGGATGGCCCGGCGAGGCTGATGGTTTTGCCGGATCCCATAAACAGCCCCGTCCCGATGGCGCCACCAATGGCAATGAGCTGAATATGTCGATTCGTGAGATTTCGCCGTAGCGATTGTTCAGTCGGAGCCTGCTCTTCGGCAGCGACTTTAACCTGATCTACCATGTGATTTTCTTCCTGTTGTACCTGTCTGTGTTGTTCAGGCTCTGATGGCCCGTCATTTGTCATTACCCTGAAAAAGGGTTTATCGATATTAGGTAAGAATCAGAGGGATGAATACTATGATTTAGATATAATGTTAATTTTATGTTTAAAGTGAGTGTTATATCACTCCTGCAGCGCGAAACAGCTCACAAAAATACACCTAAAAAGCCTGAGCGCAACATAAAATTCCAACAAATTCCTAACTTAAGTATTTTGCGCTATTTTTAGTCGCTCCCTCCCCCTTAAGGGAGAGGAAGCACCTGCTGATTAGATAATATCCAGCAGTTCGACTTCAAAGATCAGGGTGCTGAACGGAGGAATAGAAGCACCGGCGCCGCGCTCACCATAGGCCAGGTTGTGCGGAATAGTCAGTTCCCATTTGGAACCCACCGGCATCAGGGTCAGCGCTTCAATCCAGCCGCCGATCACGCCGGTCACCGGGAACTCAGCCGGTTCGCCACGGGCCACGGAGCTGTCAAATACGGTACCGTCGATCAGTTTACCGGTGTAATGCACGCGGACGCGGTCGGTACGCGCCGGGATCGCGCCTTCACCCTGGGTCAGAACGCGGAACTGCAGACCGGATTCGGTGCTGTTCACGCCTTCACGCTCGCGGTTTTCATCCAGGTATTTCTGGCCATCGGCCGCCATCTCCTGGAAACGCTCGCGACGTACCGCGTCAGCGCGTTCGTGGATTTCACGCAGCGCGCGGTGAACGGCTTCCACCGGCACCTGCGGCTGATTGCCTTCCAGCGCATCGGCAATGCCGGCAACCAGTGCTTCAGGCAGCAGCCCCTGCAGGCCGGATTCGCTCAGCTGTTGTCCAACCTGCAAGCCGATGCCGTAACTTGCCTGCGCTTCAATAGTGTCAAAAGTCGGGGTTGCCATCTTCTTTCCTTATTTTTCGGGGGGGAAATTTCATACTCGACGGATTCCAGATAGCAAGAAGGCGGCATGCGGATGATTCACCGGCAGGACAGGCCACAGTGTGGTCAGTGCAGGCAGGCGCAGCCAGCGCATCAGCAACTCGAAGCGCGACGAGCATAAAGTGGTGGGCAGCATATCAGCCATCGTCCGATGGGTAAAACTTTGTCGCGGAGATGATGACAAATCTGAGGGAAACAGAAACAATAGGAGATATCAGGTTAACCTCACGAAACATATCTTTGTCTCGGCCATCAGGAAGTTAGCCATCTATACTCTACGGAGAGCAGGATAAAAATATGCGGAGCAGGAGGAAAGCCATGCCCGGGCGCTTTGACATCACACCTACCCTGGCGAAGATCTGGCACGCCCCGGATCATATTCGCATTATGGATCCGCTGCCGCCCATGCATCGCCGGGGCATCATTGCCGGCGCGTTGCTGGTGATTATCGGCATACTGCTCCCGTCAGAGGAGAGCAGCAGCCCGGTACAAAGTGGCCGCGAAGCCAATATCGACCTGCAATCGCAGTCCCAGCCGCAATCTTCCCAACAGGCCATGCCGCTGCCACCGATTACCACTACGCCGACGGTGAATGACGCCGATCAGATGGCGCCGGTGGCGCCGGAGCCGGTTCAGGACGAACCGGTGGATCAGGGACAAAGCCAGGCCTACTCTCAGCCGCAGCAACAGCAGTCGGCACCGGGAATTGAGCAGCAGTGGCGTACCTATCGCATAGAAGCGGGTAAAACCCTGGCCCAGCTGTTCCGCGATCATAATCTGCCGCCAACCGACGTCTATGCGATGGCCCAGGTAGAAGGTCCGGGCAAACCGCTCAGTTCGCTGCAAACCGGGCAGACGGTGCAAATTCGCCAGAACGCGAATGGCGTGGTGACCGGCCTGACAATTGATACCGGCGGCGGACAGCAGGTGCTGTTTACCCGTCAGGCGAACGGCAGTTTTATTCGCGCGCGCTAATCGCCGTAAAGAATCCACGGGTCATGCCGGGTATCACGCCCGGCCTGCGCAAAGGCGCCCCGTCTCCCTCCCGAGCCCTTTTTCCCGCTTCATTTGGTACCACGTCGCGTCCGCTCATACCAACGCCTCCCACTCAAAGGATTGGTCATTGACGGCCTGATATTGCAATTGTGTCAGGAGAGAACCACAGAAGGGGAATGCAGAAAAGCAAAACGCCGGCACAAGGCCGGCGTCTCGACGCGAACTGAGTAAAAAATTACTCAGCTACAACGTTAACAACCAGTTTCGCGAAGACTTCGCTGTGAACCTGGAAGTCCACTTCGTGCTCACCGGTGGTGCGCAGAACGCCGTTCGGCAGACGAACTTCGCTCTTAGCAACAGCAACGCCAGCTGCAGTTACAGCGTCAGCGATGTCGCGGGTACCGATGGAACCGAACAGTTTACCTTCGTCGCCAGATTTAGACGCGATGGTAACGGTGCCCAGTGCGTTGATTGCTTCAGCACGTGCGTTAGCAGCGGCCAGAACGTCAGCCAGTTTGGCTTCCAGTTCAGCGCGGCGCGCTTCGAAGAACTCAACGTTTTTCTTGGTAGCAGGAACAGCTTTGCCCTGTGGTACCAGGAAGTTACGAGCATAGCCCGCTTTAACGTTAACCTGATCACCCAGGCTACCGAGGTTTGCTACTTTATCAAGCAGAATAACTTGCATTACCTTATCCTCTCAAAGTCGTATTAATGGACCGTGACCGATTACTGATGACGATCAGTGTACGGCAGCAGGGACAGGTAGCGTGCGCGTTTGATAGCGCGAGCCAGCTGACGCTGATATTTTGCACGGGTACCGGTGATACGGCTTGGGACAATCTTACCGCTTTCGGTGATGTAGTTTTTCAGCGTTGCGATATCTTTATAGTCGATCTCTTGAACGCCTTCCGCGGTGAAACGGCAGAACTTGCGACGACGGAAATAACGTGCCATTTGGCTAGTCTCCAGAATCTATCAATTCAATCTGCTCGGCATGCAGAACCATTTTGCTCAGGCCGTTCTTTGCCTTGTGGCAAGAGATGAACCCCTGAACGGTCACTGCGCTACCGACCGTTATACTGTGAGTAATGGCCTGGTTCTCGTGTCCGCTAATAATCACGGGCATTTGACACCATGCCTGCCGGTGAAAACCGGCTTCCTCCTGCACTGAACGATGCTCAAGCACGAACTGGCAGTGTGGAATTCCTGACGGGCTGACCTTACGAAGTGGCGTCCTGCAAACAATGCCGGACAGCTCCAGACGATTGGTCATCAGGATTACTCTTCAGAATCCCCAGCTTCAGAATCATCTGCGGTTTCGTTTGCGAAATCTTCGCGACGCTCACGGCGCTCGTCTTTCGCTTTAACCATCGGAGATGCTTCGGTAACAGCGTGCTTAGTACGCATTACCATGCTGCGGATAACGGCGTCGTTGAAGCGGAAGTTAGTTTCCAGCTCATCGATCGCTTCCTGCGGAGCTTCAACGTTCAGCAGAACGTAGTGAGCTTTGTGCAGTTTGTTGATCGGGTAAGCCAGCTGACGGCGGCCCCAGTCTTCCAGACGGTGGATCGTACCTTCTGCTGCAGTGATTGCACCAGTGTAACGTTCGATCATACCCGGAACCTGTTCGCTCTGGTCAGGATGGACCATAAAAACGATTTCGTAATGACGCATCGAATTGCTCCTTACGGATTATTCAGCCTCCTGTCTGGGTCAGCCGCGGCCCATGGAGGCAAGGAACGTGTTAAAGGGCGGCCGAAAAATTGACGCGTCATTCTACTTTCGCCGCCCCTTTAAGACAAGCAAATTGCGCAAATAATTCGCACTAACGGTAAAGCCGCGCTAAGTCAGTGATTTAAAATTAATCAACGGCACCAGCGACACTTTTTTGAACAACTTCATCAGAAATGGTCGCGATACCCACGGTAGCCAGAGATTACACTTATATCAGAGCTATCGATAACCCAGGAGGATCCCGGATTTAACGCCAGCATGGCCGACAGAACGTCAGGAGCGTAGAGTATGAAATACATCATCATTGCCGCTATGGCTGCGCTTTTACTGAGCGCCAACGCGCTCGCAGCCATCAAAATCGATGGGCGCCAGGCACGCAACATGGACGATGTGCAGAGCCTGGGCGTTATCTATATCAACCATAATATGGCGACTGAGCAAGAGGCCGATCGGGCACTTAATCAGCTGAGCGATGCGCAAGGCGCAAAATATTTTCAGCCGATCCTGATTCACGAACCGGAAAGCAACGGCGTGATTCATGCCAGCGCAGCCATTTATCGCTAATAGCCGACTCTTTGACTTCGCCCCGTCACGGGGTGAAGTCTTAATGCCATCGCCTCGACGTTTTCGCCGAAGCGATAATTTGTGAACGGACGCTTGCTGGCATGCGTTTGCCAACAATACGAAAATGGCTCCGGAGCAGACCGGTTAATTCATCATCAAGATGAATGGCTCCGGAGCACATGACTTACTTTTGCCCGTAATAGGCATTTGGTCCGTGCTTTCGCATAAAGTGTTTGTCCATCAGCCAGCTATCGATCGGCTTGAGCAGCGGATTGATTCCGCGAGCAATCCACGCCATCCGCGCCACTTCTTCCATCACCACCGCGTTATGCACCGCATCGTGCGCATCTTTACCCCAGGTAAAAGGTCCGTGTTGATACACCACAATCCCCGGCGTAAGGAGCGGGTCTATCTCGCCCAGCGTTTCGATGATCACGAGCCCGGTGTTCAGTTCATAAGCCTCTTCGACTTCCCGCGGGCTCAACGCCCTGGTGCAGGGGATATCGCCAAAGAAGTAGTCTGCGTGGGTCGTTCCCAGCGCGGGAATGGCCAGCCCGGCCTGCGCCCAGGCCGTCGCGTGTGTCGAGTGGGTATGCACCACGCCGCCAAGGCTCGGATAGCGGCGATAGAGCGCAAGATGGGTGGCGGTATCGGAAGAAGGACGATACCGTCCTTCCACCACGTTACCCTGCAGATCCACAACCACCATATCGTTCACTTTCATCGTCTCATAGGCCACACCGCCAGGCTTAATTACCACCAGCCCGCGTTCGCGATCGATCGCGCTAACGTTACCCCAGGTAAAGGTCACCAGGCCGTAGCGCGGTAAATCCATGTTGGCTTCAAAAACCTGCTGCTTAATTTTTTGCATTATGCCGCCTCCACCAGCCCGGCACTGGCCATCCGCGCCATCACCCAATCGCGGGCTTTCGCCACCTCCGCTGCCGGATCGTCGGTCGTTTCGCTCCACATTTCAATCAGGTAGGGTCCGCAGTAGCCGGTTTGTTTGAGCGTTTCAAAGCAACGCTCGAAATCAACGACCCCTTCACCAAACGGGACGTTTTTAAAGACGCCGGGTTTAGTATCCTTCACATGTACCGCCACGATATGACCCATCCCGGCCTGTAGCTCCATCTGCACATCGTTATCCCATGCTGACAGGTTGCCGATATCCGGATAGAGCTGGAACCACGGATTATTCAGGTAGTGTGCGTAGCCCAGCGCCTTACTGATCGAGTTCATCAGCGGGTAATCCATAATCTCCATCGCCAGCGTCACCTGCGCGCGGCTCGCCATTTCGACGCTCTCTTTCAGGCCATCCCGGAAACGACGGCGCGTCTCGTTGTTGGCTTCCTGGTAGTAAACGTCATAACCCGCAAGCTGAATCACCCGAATGCCTACATCCTGCGCCAGCTGAATGGCTTTGCGCATGATCTCCAGCCCCTGCGCCCGTACCGCGTCATCTTCGCTACCAAGCGGGAAGCGCCGGTGGGCGCTGAGGCACATAGAGGGCACCCGTACCCCGGTTTCAGCAATCGCATTGACTAGCTCCAGGCGCTGCTCCCGGCTCCAGTCAAGCCGTTCCAGCCGAGCGTCAGTTTCATCCACCGACATTTCGACAAAGTCAAAACCGAGTTTTTTCGCCAGTCGCAAACGATCCAGCCAGCGTCCCCCGGCAGGGAGCGCCTTTTCATAGATGCCGAGCGGAATTTTTTTCGACAACATAACCGCTCCTTAGCCCCATAGCTGGGCAATAGAACGTTTAAACTGCCGTGCAGCTTCTACCGGGGAAGCTGCGTCGCGAATGCTGCGACCGGCAATAAAGACGTGAATCGGAATACCCTGGAACAGCGGCAGATCTTCCAGCGCCAGGCCGCCGGTAACGGTGACTTTAAAGCCCATGTCGGACAAGCGCTTGATGGCGCTGATATCCGCCTCCCCCCACGCTACGCCAGCGGCCTGCGCATCGCGGCTACGGTGATAAACCACTTGTTGAATGCCCGCATCGCGCCATTCCTGCGCCTGCTCCCAGGTCCAGTAGCCGGTTAGTTCGATCTGTACATCACCGTTAAATTCTTTCGCCACATCCAGCGCACCTTTGGTGGTGTTGATATCTGCACAGCAGATAACAGTCACCCAGTCGGCATGCGCTTCAAAGCACATCCGAGAGAGAATTTTGCCGGCATCGGCAATTTTGGCGTCCGCCAGCACGATTTTGTGGGGATAGAGTGCTTTCAGGTCGCGCACGGCGCGTACGCCCTCGGCAATACAAAGAATGGTGCCAACTTCAATAATATCCACTTCATCGGCAATCAGGCGTGTCGTTTCATACGCGGAAGACATTGATTGATTATCCAGCGCAACCTGCAACATAGGTAATGACATTTGATGCTCCTTTTAGAAGGCCGCCGTCGTGGCGTTATCAATTAAATTCAGTACTTCCTGCACGGTGCGGCAGGCACGTAAACGGTCGAAATTCGCTTCATCGTCAAACAGATTGACGATCTGCATGATGCCCACCTCCTGATGGGTATTGGTATCAACGGCCGCCATGGTGATCAGGATGTCGACCGGGTCGTTATCCTCATGGTTGAAAGCCAGCGGCTTCCTCAGCGTCACCAGCGCAAAGCCCGTTTTCTTAACCCCCTCTTCCGGGCGTCCGTGCGGCATCGCCAGACCGGGCGCAATCACAAAGTAGGGCCCATGCTGGGCAACGCCATCCAGAATGGCCTGGTAGTAGCGCGGCTCAACCACGTCAGCCTTCACCAATAAATCAACGCTTAGCTTTACGGCTTCCTGCCAGGTACTGGCATCTGCCTGCAAAAGAATGGAGTTATTCTCGACAAGCGAATCACGTAATTTCATTTGGCGTCCTTACTTCACATCCTGTGGGAAATGTTCTTTGATCACTTCCAGCAGTTTTGGGCCAAAATCCGCAGGCGATAGCATGTTGCGCACGCCGACCACGTATTTGTTGCCGGAGACAGTAATCTCCCCGGCAATATGAGTAGAGGCGATGATGATATCCGCGCCGCTTAATTCACTTTTGTATTCACCCACCGCGCAACTGTTCACTGAGTGATCAATATTTGATTGAGTCAAAAACTGGTCCACTTTCATCTTCATGATCATGGAACTTCCTTGCCCGTTGCCACATACAGCCAGAATACGTACGGTCATAGTCAAAACTCCTTATTGAGCAGAAGCATCTGCCAGTTGTTTTTCCGCGTCCTCTTCAGCACGCAGCGTGCGTCCTGCGAAGAACATATATGCCAGTGCAATAATGATGATGACGGTCATAAACGCGATACCGATAGAGGCAAAGCCCTGCATCATCGGCGGCGCCAGAATTGACCAGTCCGCCATGCCCATCCAGGCGCTCATACCGGTGAGCTTCACCGCCCAGACGCAGCCGAAAATTTCAATCATCCCCATCACCAGACAAATCTTGAGCGCCGCGCGCCAGCCGCCAAAGTGGTTCGCAAAGACGCCGATAGTCGCGTTCGAGAAGAACATCGGAATAAAGCCCGGAATAATCAGGATGGAAGAGCCGAAGCCCACCAGGATAGCGACAGCGATAAGCTGGCCAATGGTGCCCCACATAAAGCCCCAGACAACGGCGTTCGGCGCAAAGCTATAAATCGCCGCACAGTCAATCGCCAGCACGGCACCGGGGATCAGGCGTTGGGAGATCCCGTTGAACGCCTCGGAAAGTTCGGCGACGAACATACGCACGCCCTGAGTGATAATAAAAATAGCGACGGCGAACGAAAAACCAGTTTGCAGGATATACACCGTCCAGTGAGTTTTTCCCGCCATCGCCTGGACGGTGTCGATGCCGAAGGAGAGCAGGATCGCACCAAAGAAAATGGTCATTACAATAGCCGTGGAAACGATGTTGTCGTGGAAAATATTCAGCCAGCCTGGCAGCTTAAGATCTTCAACGCTCTCTTCTTTTTTCCCCAGATAAGGTGCGACCTTATAAGCAATCCATGAGGCGAACTGCTGCTGATGTCCGATGGAGAATCCGCAGCCGTCGGTAACTTCCTGGGTCGGCTTGTACATCATGTTGGAGGTAATGCCCCAATAGAGAGACACCAGTACCGCCGTGCAGATAATAGTCGTCCACATCGGATACCCGAAGATATAGAAAGAGACGGCAATCAGCCCCGCCTGCTGGAACATGATGTGCCCGGTCAGCATGATGGTGCGAATACCGGTAATGCGCCGCAGCAATACGTAACAAATATTCAGCGCCAGAGCTAACAGCACGGCATAGCCCACCCAGCTGTAGGCCTCCCCCATCCGCTCAATGGTCGCCATCATAGAGGCATAGGTATCGGAGATAGCACCGTTGATGCCGTAAACCTCAGACATTTTCGCGACGACGGGTTTAAAGGTACTGGTCAGAATGCCGGACCCTGCCTGCAACAACATAAAACCGATAATCGTTTTAATCGTACCTTTTACAATCACGCTGGCGCTTTTACGCAGCAGGATATAGCCCAGGCACGTCACGATCCCCAGCAGCAGAGGGGCGTTGGTCATCACCTGATTAAAGAAAACGGTAAAGATGTTGTAGAGAATCTCCATAACACACTCCAGAAGGTGGAATCTCTGAACGCACGCTACGCCCAGGGTTTGTTGTTGCAATCACTCTAATAATCAAAAGTAATCACAACAAGATTATATTTGATTAAGTGTGACACACGCCGCAAATAATCATTCAAACCGTTACCGTATTAATTCTCATTTTCTAAAATCACAAAATAATCAATATAAATCAATTAAATGATGACATGAAGGCATCATGAAACAAGCATTTACCTCCCATTCACCTACCAAAAACATCTCGTAGATGGCGAAATGCAGGATTGCAATCCTGAAAAAATGATGCCAGTATTTATCAAAATGAATCAACAAATGATTTCTTTTGACAAAACGTGAGGTAAAAATCAATGAGTAAAGTACAAACCATCACCCGCGAGTCATGGATCCTGAATACTTTTCCAGAGTGGGGCAGCTGGCTGAATGAAGAAATTGAACAAGAGCAGGTTGCGCCTGGCACTTTTGCTATGTGGTGGTTGGGTTGTACGGGCATCTGGCTGAAATCCGAAGGCGGAGCCAATATCTGCGTCGATTTCTGGTGCGGTACCGGCAAACAAAGCCACGGGAACCCACTGATGAAAGCAGGCCATCAGATGCAGCGTATGGCAGGCGTTAAGAAGCTCCAGCCAAACCTGCGTACCACTCCGTTTGTACTGGATCCCTTTGCTATTCGCCAGATTGATGCGGTGCTGTCCACACACGATCATAACGATCACATTGATGTAAACGTTGCTGCCGCCGTCATGCAAAACTGTGCGGATGACGTGCCGTTTATCGGCCCGCAAACCTGCGTCGATCTGTGGATTGGCTGGGGCGTCCCGAAAGAGCGCTGCATCGTGATGAAACCGGGCGATGTCGTAAAAATAAAAGATGTTGAAATCCACGCGCTCGACGCTTTTGACCGTACCGCCCTGATAACCTTACCTGCGGCTCAAAAAGCGGCTGGCGTGCTGCCGGACGGAATGGATGAGCGCGCGGTAAACTACTTGTTCAAAACGCCGGGCGGTAATCTGTATCATAGCGGCGATTCTCACTACTCCAACTACTATGCGAAACACGGTAACGAACACCAGATCGACGTGGCGCTGGGGTCCTATGGCGAGAACCCGCGTGGTATCACCGACAAAATGACCAGCGCCGATATCCTGCGCATGGCCGAGTCTCTGAACACCAAAGTAGTCATCCCGTTCCACCACGATATCTGGTCAAATTTCCAGGCTGATCCGCAGGAAATACGCGTTCTGTGGGAGATGAAGAAAGACCGCCTGAAGTATGGCTTTAAGCCTTTCATCTGGCAGGTGGGTGGGAAATTCACCTGGCCACTGGATAAAGACAACTTCGAATACCACTATCCGCGCGGATTCGACGACTGCTTTACCATGGAACCGGACCTGCCTTTCAAGTCATTCCTGTAAGATTCATCCGGCGAGCGGAAGTCCTTGCCCCCTCGCCGGAAATTATCCCGTCAGCATTAGTATTTTCACCTGATTTCAAATATCATCTTTGCTTATCACTTTTAATCGGATTTGCTCATGACGGAAGCGCAAAGACATCAAATTTTACTGGATTTGCTGGCACAAACGGGATTTGTCACCGTGGAGCAGGTGATTTCCCGGCTGGGAATTTCTCCGGCAACGGCACGACGCGATATCAATAAACTCGACGAAAGCGGTAAGCTGAAAAAAGTCCGCAATGGCGCTGAAGCCATCAGCGAGCAGCGCCCGCGCTGGTCGCCGATGAACATTCACCAGGCCCAAAACCACGACGAGAAAGTACGCATTGCGCGGGCGGCTTCGCAACTGGTTAACCCGGGCGAAAGCATCGTCATCAACTGCGGCTCTACCGCATTCCTGCTGGGGCAAGAGCTGTGCGGTAAGCCAGTACAGATCATTACTAACTATCTGCCGCTGGCCAATTACCTGATCGACCAGGAACACGACAGCGTCATCATTATGGGTGGACAGTATAACCGTAGCCACTCCATCACCTTGAGCCCGCAGGGCAGTGAAAATAGCCTGTATGCCGGGCACTGGATGTTCACCAGCGGCAAAGGGCTGACCGCCGAAGGGCTATATAAAACCGATATGCTTACCGCGATGGCCGAGCAAAAAATGCTTAACGTCGTTGGCAAACTCGCGGTGCTGGTAGATAGCAGCAAAGTTGGCGAACGCGCCGGAATGCTGTTCAGCCAGGCCGGGCAAATCGACCTGGTGATTACCGGAAAACAGGCGGATGAAGCGATCCTCAAGCAGCTTGAGGATCAGGGTGTTCAGGTCATTCGCGTTTAAAGGCTGCGCTGAAAAAATGCCACCGTCGCCGCTAACGCCTCCGGCGTTATCCGGTGGCGAACCCCTTTTTGCCAGATGCAGGTCAGGTGAGTATCCAGATCGTTTTGCCGCAGCGCCTGCTGGAGCCTGAAGGTACCTTCAGGCGGCACCACGTCATCTTCCTCGCCGTGCCAGAGCAATAGCGGTCTGTTGGCCAGCGTGCTGAGCTGCTGAGTGACATCCCACTCAGCCAACCGTTCGGCACTGACGGCAGGCGAAGGGAACAGGCTCTGCGAGAGCTTGGTAAAATAGCCGGAGCCCATCAGACAAGCCACGCTTTTTAGTTCCGGATGGTGGGTCATTATTCCCAGCGCCGTCATGCCGCCCATTGATGCCCCGGCGACCGCCAGACGATCCCCTTCAACCCAGCCCTGCCCGATAACCGCCTCGCGCAAGGCCGGAAACTCGGCAAAATTTTGCAGTAAAATCGGCCAGAAGCGCTGCATTCGTCCGCGATCATCGCCATCGTAACGTGCGCCATGCTCTGGCGCATCGGGCATAATGACCCGAAAACCGGCTTCCGCCAGCGCTACGGCGAAGTAGCTGTACACCAGCTTTGAGGAGGTAAAGCCGTGATAAAAGATGATGCAGGGCAATGGCTTATCCAGTGCATACTGCGGGCAGGCATGTAGCACTTCGCCCCCCGCCAGACGACGTATTTCGAGAGCAATCATTGACCATCTCCTTTCACTAAAATGAGGGTATGTCATAGGCTGACATATTCAGCAAGAAACCAGGTTCGCCATGATTCATAATGTTGAGAACTCGGTTACGCTTTCACGATATTTTCCTTCGAAAATCGCGTCAGAGATAACACTTCGGGAACATTCCCCGGAAATGACATTCAGGCTACCACTACACTATGACTATCAGGAAACGAGATATGGTTATGCGCAGGTTAACACCGTGGTTTCTGGCTATCGCACTGAGCGGTTGTAGTGCCCTGCAAGGGACGCCAGAAGCGCCACCACCCGCAACCGACCATCCGCAAGAGATTCACCGTAACCAGACGACAGGGCTACAAAAAATGGGGACGGTGAGCGTGTTGATGTACGGTTCGCCGATGGATGTCGAAGCGGCGTTGAAAGCGAAGGCAGAAACGGCTAAAGCGGATTACTACGTCATCATCATGATTGATGACACCATGGTTCCCGGCCAGTGGTATTCGCAAGCGATTCTGTACCGTAAATAGCGGTACACCGTCTTTTAGCCAGCTTTACACTGCTTTGCGTCCATTCACGTTCTCCTGTGCATAATAACGTTCGGCCAGCCAACCTGGCAGGACGTTAGCAACGGACTGCCCTCGGGACTACGTGAAATGGAGCTGACGACGATGAAACGATCTTTTACCCTACCCGCTCTGCTGCTGACCACAGCGACAGCAAACACCTGCGCACAGTCAGCGGAATTCGCCAGCGCGGACTGCGTCACCGGCCTCAATGAAATTGGCCTGATCTCGGTCAATAATATTGCCGGCAGCCAGCAGGACGTCGAGCATGCCATCGCCGTAAAGGCCGATGAACAAGGCGCATCGTGGTATCGCATCGTACAGATGTACGAGGAGCAGCAGCCGGATAACTGGCGAGTCCAGGCCATTATTTACGCCTGAGGCGCCTGACGTCCACGCCCCATCGCACGTAGCAGTAAATCCTCCAGCGTCGGCTCATCCAGCCGCATACCGCCGCGCGTGTCGAGCATCATGCGACACCAGGCCTCCGCCAGCGGCGGCGAGGCGTAGCGTAGCATCTGCGCACCGACGCCGAGCATATAAACCCGGCGGGCTATCTCTCTACCCTGCTCTTCCGCAGGCCGCCGTAGCAGCTGGTGCAACTGCCGCCACGTACGGTCGAAATGGCGATTCTGCCCCTTCACCTCTGCGCACTCCGCCGCCAGCAGCTCCAGCGCCGCCGGATGTTTACCGAGTACCCGCATCACGTCCAGACACATGATATTGCCTGAGCCTTCCCAGATACTATTGACCGGCATCTCACGATACAGGCGCGGCAGCTCGCTCTCTTCACAGTAGCCAATCCCGCCCAGCACCTCCATCGCCTCTGCGACGAACGGAATCCCGGATTTGCAGATGGCAAACTTCGCCGCCGGCGTAAATAAGCGTGCCCAGAGGACCTCTCTGGCGTCATCACGGCTATCCCACGCCCGCGCCAGACGGAATAGAAAGGCGGTCTGCCCTTCAAGGCGCAGCGCCATCTGGCCCAGCACCTGACGCATCATCGGCTGATCGACCAGATTCTTACCGAATGCCTGGCGCTGCAGCGCGTGATAGAGCGCCACCGAATAGGCCCGACGCATTAAGGCGTGGCTGCCGAGCGCGCAGTCGAAACGGGTGAGCCCGCCCATTTTGAGGATTTGCCGAACGCCATCGCCCTCTTCACCCACCAGCCAGCCGCAGGCTTCAACGAATTCGACTTCGCTGCTGGCATTCGAGCGGTTGCCGAGCTTATCTTTCAGCCGCTCCAGATGCAGCGCATTGCGCTGACCGTCGGGAAGCAGACGGGGCACGAAAAAGCAGGAGAGACCTTCCGGCGCCTGAGCGAGAACCAGGTGCGCATCGCTTTGCGGAACCGAGAAAAACCATTTGTGACCGACCAGATGATAAAAACCTTCGGCAGTTTTTTCCGCCCGGGTGGTATTGATCAGGACATCAGATCCCCCCTGCTTTTCCGTCATCCCCATGCCAATTAGCACCCCACGTTTCTGAGCGCCCGGCGCCAGATGCGGATCGTAGCGGTCGCTCAGCAAGGGGGGCAGCCAGTCGCTAAAAGGTGTGGGTAGCGCCTGCTGTAACAGTGGCGTAGCCGCAAAGGTCATGGTGACCGGACACAGCGTCCCCGCTTCCACCTGCGCATGCAGCATAAAGCGGGCGGCGCGCGCGACAAAGGCGCCTGCGCGGGCTTCCTCCTGCCAGGCAAGGTTATGTACCCGGTTGGCACACAGCCCCTGCATCAACAAGTGCCAGGCAGGGTGAAACCGGACATCATCAAGCCGGCTACCGGTCGCATCGTAGCGCAGCAGCTCCGGCGGATTACTGTTCGCCAGTCTCCCCAGCTCCAGCGACTCCGCCGCCCCCAGCTGTTGGCCGATACTGGCCAGTAAATCACTGTCCCATCCGGCCCCTTCGCGCGTTACGGCTTCACGCAGCGCACTATCCGACAGAAATAAATTGCTGTTCATCAGCGGCGCAGGCTGATTGAACACGGTATGCGTTTGCCAGGCCATACTGTCTCCTTGCGTCATTGGCATTACTATTCAGTATGGCTACCCTCACCGGACATCGCCCGCGAGTCCGGTCACAAATAAACCATCTGCCCCTTCGTGAAGCCCATCACAGCCACAAGAATTTTAAATTTCATAATAGGAAATGTATGGAATAGTTTATTCATTTGTAACTTTTTTGCTCATATCAGGATGATTTATGCAGACCGTAACAACCACAATGGGCGCGCATAAACGCGCGCTGATCGCCGGCTCTATCGGCAACTTTATTGAATGGTACGAGTTCGCGGTATATGGCTTCCTGGCGACGGTTATCGCCCGCAACTTCTTTCAGCTTGCAGGGGAAGCGCCGCTGACCGGCCTGATTCTGACCTACGCGTCGTTCGCGATCGCTTTCTTCTTCCGCCCGTTAGGCGCCATTATTTTTGGTCGGATCGGCGATCGTATTGGCCGTAAGCCCACGCTGATTATCGTGCTGGTAATGATGACCCTGGCGACGACAGCCATTGGCCTGGCGCCGGTTTATGCCAGTATCGGGATTGCAGCACCGCTGATTCTGACGGGACTGCGCATTCTTCAGGGCCTGTTTGCCGGCGGTGAGTATGGCGGCGCGGTATCGCTGATGACCGAGTTCGCCCCACGCGGCAAACGCGGGCTGTATGGCGCCTGGCAATCCTTTACCGTGGCATTAGGGCTGCTGGCGGGGGCGGGCATCGTGGCGTTGATTTCAGTCGTTCTGAGCCCGGAGGAGCTGTACGCCTGGGGCTGGCGCCTGCCCTTCTTCCTCGCCATACCGATGGGTGGCGTGGCGCTCTGGCTACGGGTGAAGATGGAAGAGACGCCGGGCTTTCTCCGTCAGCAGAAGCAGCAACAACAGTATCCGCAGCCCACGGCGAACGTCGGCCAGACGCTGAAGGCCATTCTGACCGGCATTGGCCGCCTGATGGTCTGGTCCGCTGCGGGGTACACCTATCTGGTGATTATGCCCGCCTATCTGCAATCCTCGCTGCATACCGGTTTTAATCAGGCATTGCTGATTGCGGTGATCTCCAATATTGGTTTCGCCATGACGATTCTGCCCGCCGGGATACTTAGCGATAAATGGGGACGCCGCAACGTGATGGTGGTTGCCGCCGTGCTGCTGCTCATTCTGGCGCTCCCGCTGCTGAAAATTCTGCAGGCGGAATCCAGCACGCTGCTGGTAAAAGCGCTGGTCGTGTTGGTGGCCGGGGGATTAGTCGGCATGCTGGCGGGCCCAGGACCCGCGATGCTGTCAGAGATGTTCCCGACCAAAGTACGTTACACCGGGCTTGGGCTGGCGTATTCACTGTCGAACGCGATTTTCTCGGGATGCGCAGGGCTGATTATCACCGGTCTGATTAAGCAGACGGGGAACCTCGATATTCCGGCTTATTACGTGATGGCAACGGCGGTGGTGAGTATTTTCGCGCTGATGACGCTGAAGAAAAACGACCATTTGCGGTCGCTGGATGAGTGACAAAATTGCCCGGCGGCGCAAGCTTGCCGGGCCTACGGTTCTGGAGGCCGGGTAAGGCGCAGTCGCCACCCGGCAAACATATCAGCTACGCTGGCGCACCGCTTCAAACAGGCAAATCCCGGTCGCGACAGAAACGTTCAATGAAGAGACGCTGCCCGCCATCGGGATACTGATTAACTCATCGCAATGTTCACGGGTCAGACGACGCATCCCTTCCCCTTCCGCCCCCATGACCAGCGCCATCGGGCCGGTCATTTTGCTCTGGAACAGGGTATGGTCCGCTTCACCCGCGGTGCCGACGATCCAGACATTCTCTTCCTGCAGCAGGCGCATGGTGCGCGCGAGGTTGGTGACGCGGATCAGCGGGACATTTTCCGCCGCGCCGCAGGCCACTTTTTTCGCGGTCGCGTTCAGCTGGGCGGAACGGTCGCGCGGTACAATCACCGCGTGTACTCCGGCGGCATCGGCGCTACGCAGGCAGGCGCCGAGGTTGTGCGGATCGGTGACGCCATCGAGGATCAGCAGGAACGGCTGCTCAAGCGAGGCAAGCAGGTCCGGGAGATCGTTCTCCTGATACTGACGTCCCGGCTTCACCCGGGCAATAATCCCCTGATGCACGGCACCTTCGCTTTTCTCGTCAAGAAACTGACGGTTAGCCACCTGAATCACCACGCCCTGCGCTTCCAGCGCATGGATCAGCGGCAGCAGGCGTTTATCCTCGCGGCCTTTCAGAATATAAACTTCCTGAAAACGCTCTGGAGCGCGCTCGAGCAGGGCCTGCACCGCGTGGATGCCGTAAATCATTTCACTCATTAAAGGTACTCATCTGGGGCGGTATGCGCCGGGTTAATTGGGCCGTGAACCACTTCACTTGCGCCTATTATAACCGACATAGCGTTCAAATCGACTCTTGTCCGATTAAACTGCCCGCCGCCGGGCGTCGCGTTTAACCTAAATGCCGTTTTGCCTCCTGGCGCACCCGGTGCAAAACGTGATGCTTAATCTCGCTGTAGCGCGGGTGTTCCGCCAGGGTTTCGATATCCCGTTCGCGGTCGAAGGGCAGGATAATCTCTTCGACAATTTTTCCCGGTTTCGCTGACATAATCAGAATGCGGTCGGCGAGAAACAGCGCCTCTTCGACATCGTGCGTCACGAACAGCAGCGTGGTGCCGGTCGAAAGCCAGGCCTCACGCAGCAGCTCCTGCATCATCAGCCGGGTTTGCGCATCCAGCGCGCCGAATGGCTCATCCAGCAGCAGCACCTCCGGGCCGGGTAGCCAGGCGCGCGCCAGCGCCACGCGCTGTTTCATGCCGCCGGAGAGCTGCCAGGGGGCATGATGCTCAAACCCTTTCAGGCCCACGCGCCCCAGCCAGTCCAGCGCCCGCGCGTTGACCTCCTGTTTGCGGTATTTGCCTAGCCGCGGGCCAAAGGTGACGTTATCCAGCACCGACAGCCACGGGAACAGATTCGGCTGCTGGAAAATCATGCCGCGATCCGGCCCCGGCGCGCGTACCGGTTTGCCGCCCGCCGCCACACGCCCCCGGTCCGGTTGGGTAAACCCGGCCACCAGGTTGAGAATGGTAGATTTCCCGCAGCCCGAAGGGCCGAGCAGAACGACAAACTCCCCTTTATTCAGCGACAGGCTGATATCCTCAAGCACCGTGAACGGCTGCGGCCTGGCCGCAAAAGAGAGCGAGACATTTTCCAGCGTGATGGCGCTCATTATTCTTTCCCCGCCCAGGGCACAAACAGGCGCTGTAGCCCCAGCAACAATAAATCCAGCAGATAGCCAATGCCGCCCAGCAGCAGAATGCCAAGCATGACGATGTCGGTACGCAGATAGGAGCTGGCGTTAATCACCATCCAGCCCAGGCCCGAACTGGCCGCCACCATCTCCGCCGCGATCAGCGAGGTCCAGCCGATACCAATTGACAGCCTGACGGTGGTGAAGAGATCGGGGAGCGCATCCGGCAATACCACCCGCAGGAAAATTTGCTTACGCGAAGCGCCGAGGGTTTGCGCCACGCGAATGCGCGAGCGGCCAATCCGCTCGACGGCGGCAGAGGCTCCGACCACCACGCTTAAAAAGGTGGCGATAAATATCAGGAAGAATTTAGAGGCTTCGCCGATCCCCAGCCAGACCACGGCCAGCGGGATCAGGGCGATTTTAGGCAATGGACGCAGGAACTGCACAAACGGGTTTAACACGGCGGCGAGGCCATCCGACAGCCCCATCAGCAGCCCCAGCGGAATGCCGATGATAATTGCGACCGCAAAGGCGCTGAGGGCGCGCGCGAGGCTCACCGCGATATGCTCCCACAGCGGCACCTGACGATAGCCATCCGCCAGCAGCTCTTCGGTGGTGAGGCCGATATCCGTCAGGGAAGGCAGCAGCAGCGGGTCGACCCACTGCCGCGTCGCCGCCACCTGCCAGACGATAAAAAAAACCGCCACCGAGACGATGCTGATAGCGATATGTTGGCTCAATCTCATTGCGCGGCTACCGCCGCTTCGCGGATATAGCGTGAATCAATCGCAGCATCCCAGTTCGCCGGAATATCGCGTTTGCGGATTTCACCAATCCCCGCGAGGAAGCCGGAGGTTTTACTCAGCGCTTTGCCGATCCCGCTATCGGAGGTTTGCGTCCCGTTACCCAGCCATGCCGCCGTCCCTTGTTGGCTCAGCGTGGGGTATTCCAGGCCGCCAAGCGTATTCGCCGCGGTGGTCACCGGGGCACCAACTTCTTTCGCCACGATAGCCGCTGCGCGCTCCGGGTCTTGCTTAAATTCGTCAACCTTTTGCTGGTGAACGCGCAGGAAGGCGGTCACCACCTGGGGATATTGCTCGGCAAAGGCTTTACGCACCACGTAGTTGTTGTAAATCAGGTAGCCATCTTTTTGCAGATCTTTGGTGGCGAAGACCTGGTGTCCGCCGGAGGACTCCAGCTCCTGGGCAAACGGCGCCCAGACGTAGCCGGCATCGATATCGCCGCGCTTCCAGGCCGCGACCATATCGGCCGGACGCAGCGGCAGCAGGGTGATCTTACTGCGATCCAGTTTGTTGACCTCGATAGCGGCTTCCAGGGCGTACTGCGCCGTCGAGTTCGGTGGATAGGCCACGCGCTTGCCTTCGATATCTTTAAGGCTGCTGATGCCCTGTTTGCCAATCAGCCGCTCATAGCTGGCAATGACGCCGGAGACGCCAATAATCTCCACCGGCAGTTTTCTGACAATCCCCGCCGCTGCCGGGCTGGATCCAAAATTAGCAATATCGATCGCATTGCTGGCGAAATAATTTAACGCATCGGCGCCAGAGGCAAACTGCACCCACTTCACTTTACTGTTTAACGCTTTATCCAGAGAGCCGTCGGCCTTCGCCAACATTAATACCTGAGAGCCACCGCTATAAGCCACCCGGACTTCGGCCGGGGTATCGGCAAAGCTGACATTGACCCATAAACTACCCGCTGCAAGGAATAAGCAGAGAATTTTTTTCATTATATTTACCCTTCGAAAGTTCGGAAATTTCACGCCCGGATAAAGAACCGGACTCAATCATATTCAGTGAGATTTTAACGGGCTTGCCATAATTGCGAACATCGCTCGGCCAGCGCCTGGGCCGGATCGAACGTCAGGTCATTAAACGGCGCCTTCACCGCCGCAAGCGCGACGGGAACCTCGGTGCAGGCCAGAATCAGCTTTTGCGCGCCGCGTGTGAACAGCGCGTTGGCCTGGCGCACCAGCAGCTCGCCCCCCTCTTCCAGCGCACCGCGTTTGACCGCGTAACAGCCGGGGACAAACCAACGGGCCAGCTCCTGCTCCGTCGGTTCAACCACCTCCACCCCCTGCGCCGCTAGCTGGCGCTGATACCAGCCCGCCTCCAGCGTGCCTTGCGTGGCGATAATCCCCACCCGCTGGGGTTTGTCCGCCTGCTGCGCCAGCGTGGCTATTGCCGCATCAACGATGTGCAGAATCGGGGCATCGCTCACCTGACTGAGGGCGTCATACCAGTGATGCGCCGTATTACAAGGGATGGCGATATGGCTGGCCCCGGCCTGATTGAGTTTTTCAATACCATGGATAAGCTGCGGCAGTGGCGACGGCCCGCTTCCCGCCAGCGCCTTTTGCCGGTCCGCGATCTGCGGGACGTTCCACACCACCGAAGGGATCTGCTGCCGATCGTTCTGCGCCGGCGTGGCGTCCAGCAGGCGCCGCTGAAAGTCCAGGGTGGCGAGCGGCCCCATCCCTCCCAGCACACCAAGCAGAAACGGTTTAGTCATGGCGGGTCTGCGCCTCTAACAGCTGGCGGTAGCCGAACAGTCCGGCAGAGCCGCCGGTATGGATAAAGACCACGTTCTCATCCTGACGAAAGTGGCCCTGACGAATCAGATCGATAAGCCCGGCCATCCCTTTCGCGGAGTAGACCGGATCCAGCAGAATGCCCTCGTGGCGTGCCAGCAGCGTCAGCGCTTCCAGCGTTCCCGCGGTGGGCAGACCGTAGCCCTCGCCGACATAATCGCTATTGGCTACCACGGCGCTGCGCGGTAGCTCGCCCGCCACGCCCAGCAGGTTGAGCGTTCTCACCGCCAGATGCCAGACGTTCTCTTCCTGCTTCGCCTTCGGCGCACGCACGCTGATGCCCAGCACCGGAACGTGGCTGTTGGTCGCCGTAAAGCCCGCCACCAGCCCTGCCTGAGTACCGGTGCTGCCCGTGGCGTGAACCACGTGATCGATGCGCAGGCGTAGCTGAGATGACTGATACAACAGCTCTTCGGCGCAGGCGACATACCCCAGCGCGCCGATAGGGTTAGAGCCGCCGCCGGGGATGATATACGGTGTGTGTCCTTGTTCACGCAGCGTGGCGGCATACTCCTCCATCGCCTGCTGCATATCGCTGCCGCCCGGCAGATGAGCAACGATCTCCCCACCCAGCAGCTCATCCAGCAACACATTGCCGGAGCGTTGATAATCCTCGCCAAAATCCGTCACCCGCTGTTCCAGCAGCGCTTTAGCCTGCAGGCCAAGACGCGCCGCGCCGGCAATGGTCTGACGGACATGGTTAGACTGCGTGGCTCCCTGGGTAATCACCACGTCCGCGTTTTTCGCCAGCGCATCCGCCAGTAAAAATTCCAGCTTGCGGGTTTTATTTCCCCCGCTCGCCAGGCCGGTCGCATCATCGCGCTTTATCCATATTTTTGGCCCGCCTAATAATTTCGACAAATTATCCAGCGGCTCAAGCGGAGTCGGGAAATGACCAAGTGACACACGGGGAAAACGGGCCAGATGCATATAGATTCCTTGCACATAAAAAGGGGGTGATGCGAAAGTAAAATCCACTATACACAGTGAGAAAATATGGCTAATCAAAAAGAATAAATAACGATTGCTGAAAACAGACTAAGCAGGAAACAGGCGGGGAAAGGAACAATATCTATTCTGTTGTGGAATGACTTACGGCAAAAAAGAATAACCCCCTCCGGCTGGAAGGGGTTATATACCCGTTATACTTCGGGCTGTCAGGACGCTGGCGCCAGGCATTTCCCCGGCCACATTGTTATCGATGTGGCCGGAGCTTCCCGGCAACCCAAATGATTGAGGGGCCGGAGGCGCTTACTCAGCGACTTTTTTCTTCGCCGCGCGCTTCGCCTTCGTCGCCGCCGCTATTTTTTGCGTCTTGGCCGACGGTTTTTTCGCGCCCTTCTCTTTCTTCGCTTTCGCTGGTTTCGGTTTGCCCTTATCACCACGGAACGCGCTGTCTGGCTCGAAGTTCACCTGTTTGCCGGCCTGACGGCGACGGCCGGACGGTTTGCCGGCATTATTGCTGGCGCCGTTAGCCTTCTTCGTCTTCTCCCGGGCGGTCTTGCCGACGTTACGCGGTCCACGCTCGCTGGAGATCAGCGAGAAGTCGATTTTACGTTCGTCCATGTTGACCGCTTCCACGCGGACTTCCACGCGATCGCCCAGACGATAAGTCTGGCCGCCCGACTCACCGATCAGACGTTGCCCGACCTGGTCGAAACGATAGTAGTCGTTATCCAGCGAGGAGACGTGCACCAGACCATCGATAAACAGTTCATCGAGACGCACGAAGAAACCAAAGCCGGTCACGCTGGCAATCACACCTTTAAAGACGTTACCCACCTGATCCAGCATAAAGTCACACTTCAGCCAGTCGGAGACTTCGCGGGTAGCTTCGTCGGCACGACGTTCGGTCATCGAACAGTGTGCCCCCAGCTGCAGCATTTCATCCATGCTGTAGTGCCAGCCGCCGGTTTCGGTACTGTTGCCTTTATGGCCCTGCTCTTTCGCCAGCAGGTACTTAATCGCACGGTGCAGCGACAGGTCCGGATAACGACGAATCGGCGAAGTGAAGTGCGCGTAAGATTGCAGCGCCAGACCAAAGTGGCCGCGGTTTTCCGGGTCGTATATCGCCTGCTTCATCGAACGCAGCAGCATCGTTTGCAGCATTTCATGATCCGGACGATCGGCAATCGAGATCAGCAGCTCAGCGTAATCACGCGGCTCTGGTTTATTGCCGCCAGGCAGCTCCAGCCCCAGCTCCGCCAGTACGGAACGGAATGCGGTAATCGCTTCGGTGCTCGGCTTATCGTGGATACGGAACAGCGCCGGCTCCAGCGCCTTCTCAACGAAGCGTGCGGCGGAGATGTTCGCCAGAATCATGCACTCTTCGATCAGTTTGTGCGCATCGTTACGCTGCGTCTGCTCAATGCGCTCAATACGACGTTCAGCGTTAAAGATAAACTTCGCTTCTTCGCTCTCAAAGGAGATCCCGCCGCGTTCTTCACGGGCGCTATCCAGCACTTTATAAAGCGCATGCAGCTCTTCAATATGCTTCACCAGCGGCGCATAGTGCTCACGCAGCTCCTGGTCACCCTGCAGCATATGCCACACTTTGGTGTAGGTCAGACGCGCGTGTGAGCTCATCACCGCTTCATAGAACTTGTAGCCGGTCAGACGTCCCTTGGACGAAATGGTCATCTCGCAGACCATGCACAGGCGATCGACCTGCGGGTTCAGGGAACATAAGCCGTTGGAGAGGACTTCCGGCAGCATCGGTACGACCTGAGACGGGAAGTAGACCGAAGTACCGCGGCTGCGTGCTTCAGCGTCCAGCGGCGTACCAGGACGGACATAGTAGCTGACGTCGGCAATCGCCACCCACAGACGCCAGCCGCCGCCGCGTTTTTTCTCGCAGTAAACGGCGTCATCAAAGTCGCGGGCATCTTCACCATCGATAGTCACCAGCGGCAGGTCGCGCAAATCCACGCGGCCCGCTTTCGCCTCTTCCGGCACCTGCTCTTTCAGCACCGAAACCTGTTTCTCTACCGCCGGCGGCCAGGTGTAAGGGATTTCATGGGTGCGCAGCGCCATGTCAACCGCCATGCCGGTGCCCATATTGTCACCCAGCACTTCGACGATTTTACCGATCGCTTTAGTACGTCGGGTCGGGCGTTGGGTCAGCTCCACGACCACTACGAAGCCCATTCGCGCGCCCATCACCTCTTCCGGTGGGATCAGGATGTCAAAGCTCAGACGGCTGTCGTCCGGTACGACAAAGCCCACGCCGGCATCGGTGAAATAGCGGCCGACAATCTGGCTGGTTTTAGGCACCAGAATGCGCACGACGCGCGCTTCGCGGCGGCCTTTACGGTCCGCGCCCAGCGGCTGCGCGAGGATCTGATCGCCATGGATGCACATTTTCATCTGCTCGGAAGAGAGATAAAGGTCATCTTTACGCCCTTCGACGCGCAGGAAGCCATAGCCGTCGCGGTGGCCGATAACGGTGCCTTTGAGCAGGTCGAGACGCTCCGGCAATGCGTAGCACTGGCGGCGGGTAAAGACCAGCTGCCCGTCACGCTCCATGGCGCGCAGGCGGCGTCGCAGCCCCTCGAGTTGTTCTTCTCCTTCGATATTCAGTTCTGTCGCCAGCTCGTCGCGACTGGCCGGTTTTTCACGTTTTGCTAAATGATCGAGGATAAATTCCCGGCTTGGGATTGGATTCGCATACTTTTCAGCTTCGCGTTCCTGGAAAGGATCTTGTGACATGTCGGTTCCTCCGTTGTCATCTCTGATGAGAGTTTATGTCACTCCACCAGTAATAATTTATAAAGCGGTTGATTTTCTTCAACCAAATCAGCCAGCGTGTAGTTATCTAGTTCCTTGAGAAAACTTTGCGCCGCTTCAGCCAGCGCCTTTTTCAGGCGACAGGCGGGTGTAATATGGCAAAATTCGCTGCTGCAGTTGACCAGCGACAGCGGTTCCAGATCGCGGACGACATCGCCAACCCGAATGGTTTTCGCCGGCTTACCCAGGCGAATCCCCCCGTTCTTACCCCGCACGGCCATGACATAGCCAGCACGACTTAACTGATTGATTATTTTTACCATATGATTACGGGAAACGCCGTAAACCTCCGTCACTTCGGAGATACTGGTCATTCTTCCATCCGGCAACGAGGCCATATAAATCAGCGCCCGTAATCCGTAATCAGTGAAACTCGTTAACTGCACATCAACCTCAGGGTAAGGGGGAAAGCGGCATACACTCATCATTCAGGTCACTGCTGCGTTGTGCGATCGGACGCATCCTGAAAGCTTGTGTGTATTAATCCTCGGGTAAGACCGTATTGATACTGTATTGATGATAAACCAGCCAGCGCTCAGGCCGCTAATTTATTTGAAATGGGGCGGGTGAACAGCAAAAACAAGGGGCGCCTTAGCGGCGCCCCAGGAGATGATTATGCGTCAAACGGATCGCGCAGAATCATCGTCTCAGAACGGTCGGGACCGGTAGAGATGATATCAACCGGCACGCCGGTCAGCTCTTCAATGCGCGCGATATAGTTCAGCGCTGCCTGCGGCAGACCGCTGCGCGTTTTCACGCCGAAGGTGGTTTCAGACCAGCCCGGCATGGTTTCATAAATCGGCTCAATGCCTTCCCAGTTGTCAGCAGCCAGCGGAGTGGTCGTCACTTCGCGGCCGTCCGGCAGACGGTAGGCAACGCAGAGTTTCACTTCTTTCAGGCCGTCCAGAACATCCAGCTTAGTCAGGCAGAAGCCAGACAGGGAGTTGATCTGCACCGCGCGACGGATCGCAACGATATCCAGCCAGCCGGTACGACGACGACGGCCGGTAGTGGCGCCGAACTCGTTACCCTGCTTGCACAGGAACTCGCCGATATCATCAAACAGTTCAGTCGGGAACGGACCTGCACCGACGCGAGTCGAGTAGGCTTTGATGATCCCCAGAACGTAATCCACGTAACGCGGCCCCAAACCGGAACCGGTCGCCACGCCACCCGCGGTGGTGTTAGACGAGGTCACGTACGGATAGGTACCGTGGTCGATATCCAGCAGCGTCCCCTGCGCGCCTTCGAACATCACGAAGTCGCCGCGCTTACGCGCCTGGTCCAGCAGATCGGAAACATCAACAACCATCGCCGTCAGAATGTCGGCAATCGCCATGACATCATCCAGCACTTTCTGATAGTCAACCGCTTCTGCTTTATAGAAGTTCACCAGCTGGAAGTTGTGATATTCCATCACTTCTTTCAGTTTGACAGCGAAGGTTGCTTTATCAAACAGGTCACCAACGCGCAGACCGCGGCGTGCGACTTTATCTTCGTAAGCAGGGCCGATGCCGCGACCGGTGGTACCGATAGCTTTCGCACCACGTGCTTTTTCACGCGCAACGTCCAGCGCGACATGATAATCGAGGATAAGCGGACAGGCTTCGGACAGCAGCAGACGCTCACGAACAGGGATACCACGGTCTTCCAGACCTTTCATCTCTTTCATCAGCGCAGCCGGAGACAGCACAACACCGTTACCGATGATGCTGGTGACATTCTCGCGAAGAATACCTGATGGAATAAGATGGAGGACGGTTTTTTCACCGTTGATTACGAGAGTATGGCCTGCGTTGTGACCACCCTGGTAGCGCACAACATATTTAGCCCGTTCAGTCAGGAGATCGACGATCTTCCCTTTACCTTCGTCACCCCATTGGGTGCCCAGTACGACGACGTTGTTACCCATTTTTCAAAATCACCGTTTGCTTAAAAATGGATTCTACCATCGCTTTTTCAGAGTTACAGCACTTTTTGCAGGCAATTCCAGGCAAGTCTGACCACTTTTTGATCAAGTCATCGATTTCGTCAACATGTAGTAGATGACAAACCCGGCAACCACAAGACCACCGCCAAAACGGCGTAATAAATTATCCGGCAGCTGGCTCATTGTCGCGACCATCCGACGCCAGGCGCGCGGATAAAGCAGCGGCCCGAGCCCTTCGAGTACTAAAACCAGCGCCAGTGCCAGCCAGATTGTTGCGTTCATTATTGACCCTTAGAAAGAAAGCGTCCCCACCCACAAGAGGCATCGACGGGAGAGCAATGCGGAAACAGACCTTTTGCGGCATTGTCCGGTATTTCACGTTCATTATGAACTGGTATCGTACAAAAAAGCCCATAACTTATTGTGTTACAAGTTATTTATAAACCCGCACCTATAAAAAAGGCGCCTTTCTCAAGGCGCCTTTTTACTCACAATATAACTTACTTGCGAACCGAATCCGGCGATTTCATATAGCGGAAGAAATCGCTGTCCGGGCTGAGAACCATCACGTCCTGATTGCTCTGGAAGCTATTCTCATAGGCGCGCAGACTACGGATAAAGGCATAGAAGCCCGGATCCTGGCTAAACGCATCGGCAAACAGCTTCGCGGCATCCGCATCACCTTCACCACGCATGATTCGGCCCTGACGTTCCGCTTCAGCCAGCGTCTTGGTGACTTCATAGTCCGCCGTTGCGCGCAGCTTCTCAGCCTCTTCCTGGCCCTGTGAACGATGGCGACGGGCAACCGCTTCACGCTCGGCGCGCATACGGTTGTAAATCGCTTCGGACACTTCAGCCGGCAGGTTGATCTGCTTGATGCGTACGTCGACAACTTCAATACCCAGCGCCGCCATACTGTTCGGGTTAATAACCGGCACCTTTCCGTTGGTTTCTGCCGATACGCGCTCCGCCGCTTTAGCGATAGCATCGTCGGCCGCCGGCGTACTGACTTCGTCTTCTGTGCCCGCTGAACCGGAGTTCAACGCATCACGCACTTCCAGCGTCAGACGACCGCGGGAATCGGTCACGATATCCTTCACGTCCAGGCGACCAATTTCAGAACGCAGACGGTCAGAGAACTTACGCTTCAGCAGTACTTCGGCCTGGGAGACGTCGCCGCCGCCGGTTGCCAGGTAGTAGCGGCTGAAGTCGCTGATACGCCATTTGATGTAGGAGTCAACGATCAGGTCTTTCTTCTCTTTGGTGACAAAGCGATCGGCCTGGTTGTCCATGGTCTGAATGCGCGCATCCAGCGTTTTCACTGATTCAATAAACGGGAGCTTGAAGTGCAGACCCGGAGAATAGACCAGCGGTTTGTTTTCACTATCGCGGAGAACTTTACCAAAGCGCAGCGTAATCCCACGCTCGCCTTCTTTGACGACAAAGATCGACATGTAAAGCACTACCAGCACGATGACAATTATCGCAATAACAGATTTACGCATCGTTATTCCCCCTGACGCTGGTAGTCGTTACGCTGCGCGTTAGCGCGGCGTTGGTCCATAATGTTGCCGTCCGTGGTGGTCGGCGTGGTGCTGGCACTGCTTGAGCTGGATGCAGGCGGCAGACGCAGCAGATCGCTCGCGCCACTGCTACCGCTCTTTGCCGCCGGGGCTCCGGCGCCTTTCAGCATCTGGTCCAGAGGCAGAACCATCAGATTGCCACCCTTATCGTTCACCAGCACTTTACGGGTATGGCTCAGCACTTTTTCCATGCTTTCGATATACAGACGTTCACGGGTGATTTCCGGTGCAGCTTTATACTCAGGCAGAATCTTCGCAAAGCGCGCAACTTCACCCTGCGCTTCAAGAACGGTCTGAGTTTTGTACGCACGCGCCTCTTCAAGGATACGCTGCGCCTGACCATTGGCTCGCGGCTGAACTTCGTTGGTATAAGCTTCGGCTTCACGGATGTATTGCTGCTCGTTCTCACGCGCCGCAATTGCATCATCAAATGCCGCCTTCACTTCTTCCGGCGGACGCGCCGTCTGGAAGTTGACGTCCAGCAGGGTGATCCCCATGTTGTACGGACGAATCGTCTCTTCCAGCTCACGCTGGGTATCGCTACGAATAACGGTACGACCTTCGGTCAAAATGCGGTCCATCGTGTACTTGCCGATCACGCCGCGCAGGGCGCTGTCAGTGGCCTGACGCAGGCTATCGTCCGCGCTGGCCACGCTAAACAGGTAGCGCTCAGGATCGGTCACACGATACTGGACGTTCATCTCAACGCGCACGACGTTTTCATCGGACGTCAGCATGACGCCAGAAGCCGCCAGTTCACGTACCGACTCAACGTTAACGGCCTGAACGTTATCGATAAAGGTTGGCTTCCAGTTAAGACCAGGCTCAACCAGATGGCTGAATTTACCAAAGCGAGTGACCACACCACGTTCAGCTTCCTTGATGGTATAGAAACCGCTGGCAGCCCAGATAATAACCGCGGCAGCCGCCACGATGCCGACAATGCGTCCGCCCATCGGGCCGCGTGGTCCCTGAGAGCTGCTACCGCTCCCCTGGCCCCCTTTGCCGCCACCGAGACCGCCAAGTTTTTTACTTAACTTGCGGAAGATATCATCCAGATCGGGCGGCCCCTGCTCGCGACCACCTTTATTGCCATTTCCCCCGGAGTTGCCGCCTTGGTTATTGCTGCTCCCCCACGGGTCGCGGTCCTGTCCGTTATTACCGGGCTGATTCCACGCCATGTATATGCTCCATATTTGTTTTTGATATCCCCACAGGGGTTAATATCTTCAGGCAAGCTGCAAGGTCAAATCACGTAATCAACCAGCGCTGGCTCTTGTTTACAGAGGCGACGCCAGTCAACGATCGGCATGCGCACCTGCAGACCCACGCTGCCGTCATCCTCCAGCCACTCTTTTTCTATCGCCTGAAGCTGATAGAACCGACTTCTCAGTCGCCCTTCCTGTGGCGGTAGACGCAACGTGTGCTGCGCTACTTCACCGGAAAGCCGTTCCGTCAAAGCCTGAAAAAGCAGTGGTACGCCAACCCCGGTCTGGGCGGAGAGCCAGACCCGAATCGGTTTATTCTCTTCATCTCTATCGATACGCGGTTCAAAATCATCCAGCATGTCGATTTTGTTCATCACCAGCAGCATCGGGATCTCATCGGCCTCAATTTCCGCGAGGACCGTATTGACTGCATCAATGTTTTCCTGCACCCGAACATCGGCTGCATCAATCACGTGCAGCAGCAGCGTCGCCTGACGCGTCTCCTGCAAAGTGGCTTTAAACGCCGCGACCAGGTCGTGCGGCAGATGGCGAATAAAGCCCACGGTATCCGCAAGCACGGTCTCGCCGACATCGGTAACATCAATGCGGCGCAGCGTCGGATCCAGCGTCGCGAACAGCTGGTTCGCAGCGTAGACCTCGGCTTCCGTTATCTGGTTAAACAGCGTTGATTTTCCGGCGTTGGTGTACCCCACCAGCGAGACGGTTGGAATATCGGCTTTGGCCCGTGACCGCCGTCCTTGCTCACGCTGTTTTGACACTTTCTCCAGTCGCGACAGGATCTGCATTATCCGATTGCGCAGGAGTCGACGGTCAGTTTCGAGCTGGGTTTCACCCGGGCCGCGCAAACCAATCCCGCCTTTCTGTCTTTCAAGGTGGGTCCAGCCGCGAACCAGGCGCGTGGCCATATGGCGCAGCTGTGCCAGCTCAACCTGCAGTTTCCCTTCATGGGTACGCGCGCGCTGGGCAAAAATATCTAAGATAAGACCTGTGCGATCGATAACCCGGCATTCGCATAAGCGTTCCAGATTTCGTTCCTGAGCCGGGCTCAGGGCATGATCGAACAGCACGACTGACGCGCCGGTCGCTTTTACGGCTTCCGCAATTTCGACAGCCTTACCTTCACCAACAAAATATTTTGGGTGCGGTGCTTTACGGCTACCGGTAATCACCTGCATTGCTTCGACACCGGCAGAGGAGACCAGGGATTCAAACTCCTGAAGGTCTTCCATATCTTTGTCTTGCGAAAAATAGATGTGTACCAGCACCGCCTGCTCACCGGCATCATAACGGTCAAACAAGCGTAAACCCCTTATAAAATACCAGCGGGGAACACAGTTACCCGTTGTCTTTCAGGCCGCATGGACGTTGGCTTTCTTGCCCGACTCTGGCCGGGCCGCCACACGCGTCGTTCAAATCTGCCCCTGGCAAATTTGTTATTCACCCCAGTCATCTACTTACGCAAATGGCTGGGGAGTCACTACGCGCCGCCTTTCTACAACCTGAAACGCATCGAATAAACCTGGCTCCCCGGCATGGAAAAACAGCATCAACCTTATTCGGTGTCTTCGCTGTCTTGCTGCGGCGCAGATGAACCCTGCGCGCTACCACCGTGGTGATAGTTGCTTGTACCGCCGCCAGCATTATTGCTGTGGTGAGACACCGGGCGAGACGGGACAACAGTAGAAATTGCGTGCTTGTAGACCATCTGGCTGACCGTGTTTTTCAACAGGATCACGAACTGATCGAAAGACTCAATTTGCCCTTGCAGCTTAATACCATTCACCAAATAAATAGAAACCGGAACGCGTTCCCGACGCAAAGCGTTCAGGAACGGATCTTGTAAAGATTGCCCCTTAGCCATTCTCTCTTTTCCTTATATGTATGCTTGTTTTGTACTCAGAACCTTACGATTCTTAAAAAAAATTACGCACGATACCGTTTAATTGTACACGTTCAGTCCTGGCTCGCACCAACTACCTGTAATACTTTGTTGAGCGCCTGTTCAGGATGTTCACTATCTAACCAGTGAATATCTTCCCAGCCACGTAACCAGGTCATCTGACGTTTCGCTAACTGTCTCGTGGCGCAAACACCTCGATAAACCATTTCATCATACGGGATCTCGCCATCAAGATATGACCACATCTGGCGGTATCCGACACAACGAATGGAAGGCATATCCGTATGCAAATCTCCGCGGGCAAAAAGCGCCCGTACTTCTGCTTCAAAACCCGAAGCTAACATCTGATGAAAACGCTGCTCTATGCGTTGATGGAGCAGTTCACGGCTCGCCGGGGCGATGGCGAACTGATGCACCTGGTACGGCAGAGCGTCTCCTGACGTTTGCGTCAGTTCCGTTAAAGTTTTACCCGAAATGAAAAAAACTTCCAGTGCCCGGGAAAGTCTTTGCGGATCATTTGGATGAATACGCGCGGCGGCAACGGGATCGATCTCCTGTAGCTGCCGGTGCAACGCGTGCCACCCCTGCTCTACTGCCTGCTGCTCAATTTTAGCCCTGACCTGTGGATCCGCCGACGGTAACGGCGACAATCCTTCCAGCAACGCTTTGAAATACAACATTGTTCCGCCAACCAGTAGCGGAATACGCCCGGCTGCGACGATCTCCGCCATTTCAGCCAGCGCATCGCGGCGAAAATCCGCCGCGGAATAAGCCTCTGCCGGATCGCGAATATCCAGCAGCCGATGCGGCGCAGCGCTCAGCTCCGCGGCATCTGGCTTGGCAGTGCCAATGTCCATTCCTCGATAGATAAGGGCGGAATCAACACTAATCAACTCTACCGGTAAAATTTTACGCAAAGCAATCGCTAAGGCGGTTTTACCGGAGGCCGTCGGGCCCATTAAAAATATTGCCTTAGGCAGGCTCGCCGTGGTGGTATCACTCATCTTTCAGGGCAGTCATCGCCGAATGTAAATCAACAGGTTGTAACAGACCACCCGGCGGCGCTTTTACCAGCTGCGGGCACAAACGTTCAACGTCGGCCAGCACGGTAATCGCCTGCGCCATATTCCACTGCGCATGTTCGCTCGCCAGATTACGCGCAATCCACTGCGCGATGTTGCCGACGTCGAATGCCTTTTGCTGCGCCAGGTAGCCTATCAGTTCAGGAATCAAGATTTGTAAATTTTGTTGTCTTAAGGGTAAAGGCACGGCGCGAACCGTCAAATGTTGCGCGTCAGACTGCAGATCGATACCCAGTAACGCCAGCGCCGACTGCGCTTTATCCAGCGCCGCTTTCTCCGCGGCGGACGCTTTCAGCCGCAGCGGGATCAGCAGCGGCTGAGCGCACACCGGCTCAACCTCCGGCGTCAGCTGCGCCTGCCGTAGCCAGCGTTCAGCAACCGGCAACGACAGCAGCGCCAGCTTGCCGTCTCGCTCCAGCAGGGCGCAATCACCAGCCACGATAGTCAGTACGCGGCCAAAGCTTTGGCTGTGCCCGGAGAGGCCGTCCGCTGCAGGCGCCGGCGCGCTGCTTTTGCGTTCCACCGCCGGTGTTTCCAGCAGCTGGCGATAGAGCGCCCCCTGCTGTTTCTGATAGCCGGGCTGCGCATGCGGCCAGCTGGCTGCGCCCGCAGCCGCGGCTCCCGGCGACGGGCGCGGCGCCTCGCTGCTATAGCGTGGTGCGGCGGGCTCACGAGCCGCCGCCGGCTGGGCAAAGTGGTTGCCGCCCGCCGCCACCCGGTTTTCCGGGACCGTCGGGCGCACCGGCTCAGCTTCGTGTTCTTCTGCCAGCGGGGCGTTAAGCTGCTGCTGGAGCACGCTCAATACGCCCTGATAGATAAAATCATGCACCAGACGCGACTGGTGGAAACGGACTTCATGCTTCGCCGGGTGGACGTTAACATCCACCTGGTGCGGATCGATCTCCAGGTAAAGCACAAATGCCGGCTGCTGGTCGGCCCCCAGCTTATCTTCGCAGGCCTGACGAATCGCATGATTGATTAAACGATCGCGCATCATGCGGCCATTGACGTAGCAATACTGAATTTCCGCCAGCGTCGGGTTGGTATGTAAAGGATCGGCCACCCAGCCGCGCAGAGTCAGATCGCCATGCTGCCACTCGATCGCCAGGGCATGTTCGAGAAACGGCATGCCGCAGATCGCGCCCAGCCGCCGTTCGCGCTGGCCGCCCTCAGGCACCGCACGATACTGGCGCACCGCTTTGCCGTTATGGCTGAGGTTAATGGTGACGTCAAAACGCGCCAGCGCAATGCGTCTGACAATTTCATCGATGTGACCAAACTCGGTCTTTTCGGTGCGCATAAACTTGCGTCGCGCCGGGGTATTGTAAAACAGATCCAGCACTTCCAGCGTGGTACCAACCGGATGCGCCGCCGGTTTGACGGTCACCTCCTGATCGCGCCCCTCGGCGTAGGCCTGCCAGGCCTCCTGCTGCTCCGCTGTGCGGGAAGTCAGCGTCAGTCGGGCAACCGAGCTGATGCTGGCCAGCGCCTCGCCGCGAAAACCGAGGCTGATAATCGCTTCCAGGTCATCGAGCGTGGCAATTTTACTGGTGGCATGACGCGCCAGCGCCAGCGCCAGCTCGTCCTTTTTGATCCCGCAGCCGTTATCGCGAATGCGGATAAGCTTTGCGCCACCGCGCTCAATATCAATATCAATGCGCGTCGCGCCAGCGTCGAGACTGTTTTCGACCAGCTCCTTCACCACCGACGCCGGACGTTCCACCACCTCACCTGCGGCAATCTGGTTGGCGAGCTGCGGCGGTAGAACCTGAATCGGCATGACTGACTCCTTAATTGATCAACGTCCTGCCAGGCGAAGTGGCGCTGGCGGTTTGGGCTGTCTCTCCGCGCGGTGCCGACTGAAGCGGATGTTGCATAAAGTAGTTACGCAGGCCGTTATAAATGGCTTCGGCAATCTGCTGCTGATAATTGTCGCTGCCCAACAGGCGCTCTTCCCCGGTGTTGCTGATAAAACCGGTTTCCACCAGGATCGACGGGATATCCGGCGAGCGCAATACGCCAAGGCTGGCATGCTCAGGACGGCGTTTATGCAGATCGCCTACCCGCTGCAGCTGGCTTAATACGTTGGTTGCCACATCATAGCCAACGCGCTGGGAATGGCCGAACTGTAAATCCAGTACCGCCTGGCTGAGGTAGGGATCGGACTGGCTGTTCGCCAGCACATCGCCCGCCCCGCCAAGCAGTTCAGACTGCTTCTCATGCTGCTCGAGCCAGCCGGCCATCTCGCTGTTCGCGCGACGGTTGGAGAGCACCCATACCGACGCGCCGGTAGCATCGCGATTCGGTGCCGCATCGGCATGAATGGATACCAGGAAGTTAGCGTTCTGCTTACGCGCCACGTCCGAACGCCCCATCACCGAAATAAAGTAATCCCCATCGCGGGTCAATACGGGCTTAAAGAGTGGATCGGCATTTAACAGCGCGCGCAGTTTGCGGGCAATAGCAATCGTGACATTCTTCTCTTTGGTGCCGTTCGGTCCAATCGCACCGGGATCCTGCCCACCGTGACCGGCATCAATAGCGATAATCACCTTATCATCCGACGCCACCGCACGGCTCACCGGGCGCGTCACGCTCTGGCTGCTGGTCATCGCCGTTTGTCGCTCGCTGCCCGACGATTTGAACGGATTCCGTGCGGGCTCAGCCGGGCGTACAGGCTGCAGCGGGGCTTCGACCCGTTTAGCTACTACCGGCGGAGGCGGAGGTGGCGGAGGCGGCGCATCGGCATTAATCGTGAAAACCACGGTGTAGTTTGAGCCATTCTGCTGCTTCACCGCGCGGGTTTTACCATCTTCCGTCAGGTCCACCAGCAGGCGCAGAGTCTGAGTATCCTGCGGTGTTCCCGCCCGAATGCTTTTCACCAGGTTGTTGCCGCTAAACTGCAGCGGTAGCCCCTGAAGCACACCGCTCTGCTTAATATCCAGCGCCACGGTACGCTTGCCCTGTGGACTGAACGAATATTCTGGATCGCCGATAAAGCTAATCGTAATACGGGCCTGCTGATCTCCATTTGCGACCTGGATATCGGATAAACTTGCCGCAGTGGCCTGAATGCTAAACAGCATCAGCGTCGCGGCCAGCCAACTGGTTATGCGATAGATCATCCCGTTATCCTTCAGGCTAAACGCGTCAATATAGACTCACCCAATGCAGAGACCGCCGTTACGCGCGCCTCACGCCCTTGTGCCTGATAGGCAAGATGGATTTCGACATCCGGCTCAGGCAATACACCCGCACCTTGTTGGGGCCACTCCACCAGGCAGATGGCATCGTTAGCAAAATAATCACGGATCCCCATAAATTCGAGTTCTTCAGGGTCCGCCAGACGATACAGGTCAAAGTGGTACACCATCAGATTGTCGAGCGTGTAGGGCTCCACCAGCGTATAGGTCGGGCTTTTGACATTCCCGCGATGGCCGAGCGCGTGTAAAAAGCCGCGGCTGAAGGTCGTTTTCCCCGCCCCTAAATCGCCATACAGATAGATAACCGTCGCGCCAGTACAGGCCTGCGCAATACGGTCACCAAGGTCTAAAGTTGCCTGCTCATCGGCTAAAGGAATCACTCGGTTCATCATGGTTCAGGTCAATCACATCCGGGTTAACAACACGCCTGAGCGTGGAAAAGAGATCGGTCGCCAGCATCCCGCGGCTGCCATAGCGGGCAGCCAGTCGGTCAGCGGCTTCGCCATGCGCCACGCAGCCGGCGCAGGCAGCATCATACGGCGTCAGCCGTTGTCCTGACAGTGCGGCGATAATACCGGTCAGTACATCGCCCATTCCGCCGCTGGCCATACCGGCGTTGCCGGCATGGATAATAGCCATCTCGCCTGCTTCGCTGGCCACCACCGTGCCCGCGCCTTTCAGCACCACCACGCCTCCGTAACGTTTTACCAGACGTTGCGCAGAAAGTAAGCGATCGCTTTCAATTTCTGCCACGTTACAGTTCAGCATACGGGCGGCTTCACCGGGGTGCGGCGTCAACACACGATTGTGACGTTTATCGGGATTGATTGCCAGCAGGTTCAACGCATCCGCATCCCATACCATCGGCTTGCGGCAATCCCACACCTGGCGCAGGGCCTGGGCTCCCCATTCGTTTTGCCCAAGGCCGGGGCCAATCGCCACCACATCGGCCCATTGCAGGCTGTCATCAATACTTTGCGTGGTCAGCTCGTGGACCATTAATTCAGGCCTGGCGGCGACGACAGGGGCAATGTTTTCTTTGTGAGTGAGCACTCGCACCAAACCCGCCCCCGCCCGTAACGCCGCTTCACCGGCCATGCGGATAGCGCCAGCGGTACCGCGATCGCCACCGATAATCACCAGCTTCCCGTGATCGCCTTTATGCGACGTCGGACGTCTTGGCGGGAGCCAGTCGGCCAGCTGTGACGCATCGAATCGCCGCAGCGGCACCGTCTGCGCAGCCAACCAGCTTTCGAGTCCCAGCGCGTGGTAGTGCAGACGGCCAACCACATCCCGGGCTTTGCCCGTCAGCAGCCCGGGCTTGAGGCCAATAAAGGTGATCGTGCAGGCCGCATCTATCACCGCCCCGGGGGTGGTCCCGGTTTGCGCATTGAGTCCCGAGGGGATATCCAGCGCCACAACCGGCGCAGGATGCGCATTCGCTCGCTGGATTAAGGTCGCGATGTTCTCCCGCGGAGCGCTATGCAGCCCGGTGCCAAGAAGCCCGTCGATAATGAGAGAAATATCCTGTGGCCAGGGAATATCTGCGGCGTGGATGGTTCCACCGGCGTTCAGCCACGCATCACGGGCGGCGCTGGCTTCTTCCGGCAGCGGTTTCTCGCTCTCGAGGGCCAGCAGCGTGACCGCGATGCCGTCGGCCTGCGCCAGGCGCGCCACCACGTAGCCATCACCACCGTTATTGCCATGACCACAGAGGATCAGCCAGTGCTTGCTGGCAGGGTAGTCGGCTCGCGCCCGCTGAAAAGCCGCTTCCCCGGCCCGCATCATCAGCTCAAACAGCGTCAGCCCCAGACTGTCCGCCGCCGCTTTTTCCGCGCGCCGCAGCGCATCTGCAGGCCAGATGAAGTGTGGTATACTCACAGGGTTTTTCGTCATCGTATGGTCCATCATGTCTCAGCCCCTCGATCTCAATAAGTTAGCGCAGCAAATCAAGCAGTGGGGCACTGAACTGGGGTTCCAGCAGGTCGGGATTACCGATACCGATCTCAGCGCCAGCGAACCTAAACTGCAGGCATGGCTGGATAAACAATACCACGGCGAGATGGAATGGATGGCGCGTCACGGAATGATGCGCGCCCGTCCCCATGAGCTTCAGCCCGGTACGTTACGCGTGATCAGCGTGCGGATGAACTATCTTCCCGCCAACGCCGCTTTTGCCCGCCCCCTGAAAGATCCCTCGCTGGGTTACGTCAGCCGCTATGCCCTCGGGCGTGATTATCATAAGCTATTGCGTAACCGCCTGAAAAAACTCGGAGAGATGATTCAGGAACAGTGTGCTTCGCTCAATTTTAGACCGTTTGTCGATTCTGCGCCCATTCTGGAGCGCCCTTTGGCGGAAAAAGCCGGGCTTGGCTGGACCGGCAAGCACTCGCTTATTCTCAACCGCGATGCCGGATCGTTCTTTTTTCTCGGCGAACTGCTCGTTGATATTCCGCTCCCTATCGACAGCCCGGTGACGGAAGAGTGCGGCCGTTGCGTGGCCTGCATGACTATCTGCCCCACCGGCGCGATCGTCGAACCCTATACCGTGGATGCCCGTCGCTGTATCTCTTATCTGACCATTGAGCTGGAAGGCGCCATTCCCGAGGCGTTTCGCCCGCTTATCGGCAACCGTATCTACGGCTGCGATGACTGCCAGCTGATTTGCCCGTGGAACCGCTTCTCGCAGTTAACGGACGAAACGGATTTCAGCCCTCGCAAAGCGCTGCATGCGCCGCCGCTGATAGAACTGTTTGCCTGGAGCGAAGCGCATTTTCTGAAGGTGACGGAGGGTTCTGCCATTCGCCGGATTGGCCATCTGCGCTGGCTACGGAATATTGCCGTTGCATTGGGCAATGCGCCCTGGGATGAAGCGCATCTGACGGCACTGGAAAGTCGCCGAGGTGAGCACCCACTACTCGATGAACACATTGAGTGGGCGGTCGCGCAACAAATTGAGAAACGTAATGCCAACGTCATTGAAGTGCAGTTGCCGAAGAAACAGCGTCTGGTCCGGGTGATTGAGAAAGGGTTACCGAGGGATGCCTGATTCATTCACAGGCTGTGAATAAAAACAAAAATACATTGCGTTTCAACACGCAGACGTTCGTCAAGTGATCGGATTAACACTTTGAAATGAAATTTATTTATTAAATATCAGATAGATAGAGAGATATCATTCAAGAAGTGAAGTTTTTCGACGTCAGGCGGCGAGCGTTTAACCTGTGGATAACTCTGTTTACAGTATTTTTCTTGCGACGGCGGAAAGCATCCCCGGTGCGATTTTGCACTGTGGATAAACTGGAGATGAGAAGAAATTTTGGAGCGGGAAACGAGACTCGAACTCGCGACCCCGACCTTGGCAAGGTCGTGCTCTACCAACTGAGCTATTCCCGCTTGGGTATGGTGACTTTCAAATTTTGGAGCGGGAAACGAGACTCGAACTCGCGACCCCGACCTTGGCAAGGTCGTGCTCTACCAACTGAGCTATTCCCGCTTGGGTATGGTGCTTTCAAATTTTGGAGCGGGAAACGAGACTCGAACTCGCGACCCCGACCTTGGCAAGGTCGTGCTCTACCAACTGAGCTATTCCCGCGTACTTCTTGCCATATTTCTACGGCGCCGTGATGTGCATTTCTGCTTCGTCACGGGAGGCGCATTATACGAGAATTCGATTTACCTGCAACCCCCCTGCGAACACTTTTTTGTGTTTTTTGTCTGAATGGACATTTTATCGCCAGACACACCGCCAAATTGTACAAATAAGCATCGGACAAGGCAAAATAACTTTTTCCAACCGCGCTAAAGGCGCAAAATCGCTCAGATTTCCGGGTCGCGATACCCGCTAACGGTCAACAACCATGACAAACAGGGAAATTCAGATGACAAGAGCGCTTTCCGTCCTGCTGCTGACCACGCTGCTTGCTGCAGGGACAGCATCTGCGACGACGCTGCATTTCGGCACCACGACGGCCAATCCGCCCTTTGAAACCGTGAATGCGAAAAACCAGCCCTCGGGGTTTGATATCGATCTGGCCAAAGCGCTGTGCAAACAGATGCAGGCCGAATGCAAATTTACCCCGCAGGACTTCAATACGCTGATTCCCGCGCTGCGCTTTAAAAAATTCGATGCCATCATTGCCGGTATTGAAGTCATTCCCATGCGCGAAAAGCAGGTTGCCTTTACCCAGCCCTATCGTCAAACGCTCTCCGGCGTGGTGGTGACGACAAAAGGGGCCGCCCACCGCTTCGCCGATCTGAAGGGCAAGAAGCTCGGCGTCGTTAAAGGCACCGTCCACCAGCGTTATTTGCACGATAAACAAAAAGGGGTCAACGTCATCGAGTATGACAATGACGCCAGCGCTCTGGCCGCGCTGAAAGAGGGGAACGTGAATGCCGTGATGGGCGACCAGACGACCCTCGACCCGTGGCTGCAGGAGAATCCTGACTACGCCATGATGGATGAGCGAGCGACCGACCCGAAATATTACGGCAAGCAATATGCCATTGCGCTACGTAAAGACGATCCGGAGCTGCTCAATGCCATGAATGCCGCGCTGGAGGTGGTTAAGGCGTCGCCTGACTTCCAGGCGATGGAACAGAAGTGGTTTAAATAAGATAGCAACGCCGGGGCCAGCTGACCCCGGCGCCGGCATTACAGCTTGATAAAGTTCTCGCGATAGTAAGCCAGTTCCGCTACCGACTCGCGAATATCATCCATCGCCTGATGGGTACCCTGCTTTTTAAAACCATCAAGGATTTCCGGCTTCCAGCGGCGCGCCAGCTCTTTCAGCGTGCTGACGTCGAGGTAGCGGTAGTGGAAATAAGCTTCCAGCTCAGGCATATATTTGAACAGGAAACGGCGATCCTGACCAATGCTGTTGCCGCAGATCGGTGATTTGCCCGCCGGCACCCACTGTTTAAGAAATTCGAGGGTGGCCAGTTCCGCTTCGCGATCGCCCAGGGTGCTGGCCTTAACGCGTTCGACCAGCCCGCTCCCGGTATGGGTGCGCACGTTCCACTCATCCATCAGCGCCAGCTGCGCATCGGACTGGTGAACCGCAATCGTCGGCCCTTCCGCCAGAATATTCAGGTGCGCATCGGTCACCAGAGTGGCGATTTCAATAATGCGATCGCGCTCAGGATCCAGCCCGGTCATTTCGAGATCGATCCAAATCAGGTTGTTTTCATCTGCACTCATGCTATTTTCCACCCATAATTTTACAATTCTGGCCCGTAAAGCTTCAGGATGCAGGCAAAGCAACGTACCAGCATCTTGCAAGATGACGGGTCGATATTCATCTTAGATAGCGTGTATCATAGAGGTTTTGCCCACTTAGGGCGACCAGGAGCCAGTCCGATTGAGTAAAAATAAACTCTCCAAAGGCCAACAGCGCCGCGTGAAGGCCAACCACCAGCGCCGCCTGAAAACGACTTCGGAGAAGGCCGATTACGATGACAACCTGTTTGGTGAAACCTCTGAAGGGATCGTCATCAGCCGCTTTGGCATGCATGCCGATGTCGAATCCGCCGACGGTAGCGTTCACCGCTGCAACATTCGCCGCACAATCCGTTCGCTGGTTACCGGCGATCGCGTCGTCTGGAGACCAGGTAAAGATGCCGCCGACGGCGTCAATGTGAAAGGGATTGTCGAAGCGGTACATGACCGCACCTCCGTCCTGACCCGTCCAGACTTTTACGATGGCGTCAAACCCATCGCCGCCAATATCGATCAAATCGTCATTGTTTCCGCGATCCTGCCCGAACTGTCTCTGAACATTATCGACCGCTATCTGGTCGCCTGCGAGACGCTGGACGTTGAACCGCTGATTGTGCTCAATAAGACCGATCTGCTGGATGCCGACGGCATGGCCTTCGTGAACGAGCAGATGGATATCTACCGCGGCATCGGCTATCGCGTGCTGATGGTTTCCAGCCGTACTCAGGATGGCCTCAAGCCGCTTGAGGAAGCGCTCACTGACCGTATCAGTATCTTTGCCGGGCAGTCCGGGGTAGGGAAATCCAGCCTGCTGAATGCGCTGCTGGGTCTGCATGAGGATCAGATCCTGACCAATGACGTGTCTGACAACTCAGGACTTGGCCAGCACACCACCACCGCCGCGCGCCTCTATCACTTCCCGCACGGCGGCGATGTCATTGACTCCCCCGGCGTTCGCGAATTCGGTCTGTGGCACCTGGAGGCGGAACAAATTACCCACGGCTTTGTCGAATTCCATGATTATTTAGGCCGTTGTAAATATCGCGACTGCAAGCACGATACCGATCCGGGCTGCGCCATTCGTGAAGCGGTAGAAAATGGCCACATCGCCGAGAGCCGTTTTGCAAACTATCACCGCATTCTGGAAAGCATGACTCAGGTACAGGTAAAAACGCGTAAAAGCTTTTCATCATCCGATGACTGACATTTAAGCTGAGCATCGTTAGAATCGTCCCCTTTTTTCAGGACCCCGCACGTTGACGGGGTCAGGAACGACAAATCATGGCCTGGAGGCTACCTTGTTAAACGATCTTAAACTTTCACTGCAATACATTCTGCCTAAACTGTGGCTCACCCGCCTCGCAGGCTGGGGTGCGAGCAAACGAGCGGGTTGGCTGACAAAGCTGGTCATCGATCTGTTCGTGAAATGCTACAAGGTCGATATGAAAGAGGCGCAAAAGCCTGATACCGCCAGCTACCGCACCTTTAACGATTTCTTCGTGCGCCCGCTGCGCGAAGACGCCCGTCCGCTGAATACCGACCCTAACGTGCTGGTCATGCCTGCCGATGGCGTAATCAGCCAGCTGGGCGCCATCGAAGACGACAAAATTTTGCAGGCCAAAGGCCACAACTACACGCTGGAAGCGCTGCTGGCAGGGAACTACCAGATGGCCGATCTGTTCCGCAACGGCACCTTCGCCACCACCTACCTGTCGCCGCGTGACTATCACCGTGTACACATGCCGTGCAACGGTATCCTGCGTGAAATGATCTACGTCCCGGGGGATCTGTTCTCCGTTAACCACCTGACCGCACAGAACGTTCCGAATCTGTTTGCCCGTAACGAGCGCGTTATCTGCCTGTTTGATACTGAATTTGGCCCGATGGTGCAAATTCTGGTGGGGGCCACGATTGTTGGCAGCATTGAAACCGTCTGGTCCGGTACGGTGACCCCGCCACGGGAAGGCGTTATCAAACGCTGGACCTGGCCGGCGGGCGACAGCGAAGGTTCCGTCGCGCTGCTGAAGGGCCAGGAGATGGGCCGCTTTAAGCTCGGTTCTACGGTAATCAACCTGTTTGCTCCGGGTAAAGTAAAGCTGGTTGAACAGCTGCAAAGCCTCTCCGCCACCCGACTCGGCCAGCCGCTGGCGACTGCCGTAGAGACGATGTCCGCGACCGCAGATGGCGTCAGCCCACTGAGCGACGCGACGCAAGACGAAGGTTAATTCCTGACAAAAAAGGGTTATGCCGTGCGCCTGATATATATTTTCCTGCTGGCCTGGAGCCTCAGTCTGGGGGCGTACGCAGCGACAGCCCCCGATGCGAAACAGATCGCTCAGGAACTGGAACAGGCGAAGGCGGCAAAACCCGCTCAGCCTGGTACCGTTGAAGCCTTACAATCTGCACTGAACGCGCTCGAGGAACGCAGCGCCTCCCTTGAGCGCGCGCGCCAGTACCAGCAGGTTATCGATAATTTCCCCAAACTTTTCCAGACGCTGCGTTCGCAGATCGGCAATCTGCCCGATGAGCCGCGCCAGGTCGCAACCAACCTCTCCACGGATGCGCTGAACCAGGAAATCCTGCAGGTCAGCAGTCAGCTGCTCGAAGCCAGTCGCCAGGCCCAGCAGGAGCAGGAACGCGCCCGCGATATCGCCGACTCGCTTAACCAGCTTCCGCAGCAGCAGAGCGACGCGCGTCGCCAGCTCAATGAAGTTGAGCGCCGCGTCGGCACGCAAACCAGCAATACGCCGCTGGCGCAGGCACAGAATCTTGGTCTGCAGGCGGAATCTGCGCGCCTGAAAGCGCTGGTGAACGAACTGGATCTGGCCCAGCTCTCGGCGAACAATCGTCAGGAGCTGTCGCGGATGCGCGGCGATCTGGCGCAGAAACAGGGCAAGCTGCTCGACGGCTATCTGCAGGCGCTGCGTAATCAGCTCAACAGCCAGCGTCAACGTGAAGCGGAGAAAGCGCTGGAAAGCACCGAGCTGCTGGCAGAGAACAGTGAAAACCTGCCGCCGGAGCTCGTGGCCCAGTTTAAAGTCAACCGTGAGCTGTCACAGGCGCTGAACCAGCAGGCCCAGCGTATGGATCTGGTGGCCTCGCAGCAGCGTCAGGCGGCCAACCAGACGCTGCAGGTGCGCCAGGCGCTGAATACCCTGCGCGAACAGTCGCAATGGCTGGGATCCTCCAACCTGCTGGGCGAAGCCCTGCGTGCCCAGGTAGCCCGTCTGCCGGAAACGCCGAAGCCGCAGCAGCTGGATACCGAGATGGCGCAGCTACGGGTGCAGCGTCTGCATTATGAGGATCTGCTCAGCAGCCAGCCGCAGCTGCGTCTGATTCGCCAGGCGGACGGCGAGCCGCTCACCAGCGAACAAAGCCGCATTCTGGAAGCGCAGCTGCGCACGCAAACTGAGTTGCTTAATTCGCTGCTCCAGGGCGGCGATACGCTGATTCTGGAGCTGACCAAGCTGAAAGTCTCCAACGGTCAGCTGGAAGATGCGCTGAAAGAGATCAATGAAGCAACGCACCGCTATCTGTTCTGGACGTCAGACGTCAGCCCGATCGGTTTTTCGTGGCCGCTGGAAATCGTCCACGACCTGCGCCGCCTGGTCTCTCTCGATACCGTCAGCCAGCTTGGCAAAGCCAGCGCCATGATGTTAACCAGCAAGGAGACGCTGCTGCCGCTGTTTGGCGCGCTGATCCTGGTGGGCTTCAGCATCAGCTCGCGCCGTCACTTTACCCGTTTCCTCGAACGCTCCAGCGCCCGCGTCGGCAAAGTCACGCAGGATCATTTCTGGCTCACGCTGCGCACGGTGTTCTGGTCGATTCTGGTGGCCTCTCCCCTCCCCGTACTGTGGATGACGCTGGGCTACGGTCTGCAATCGGCATGGCCCTTCCCGCTGGCGGTGGCGATCGGCGAAAGCGTCACTGCCACGGTACCGCTGCTGTGGGTGGTGATGGTTTGCGCCACCTTTGCACGTCCGAACGGCCTGTTTATCGCGCATTTCGGCTGGCCGCGCAGTCGCGTCAGCAAAGCCATGCGCTACTACCTGATGAGCATCGGCCTGATCGTGCCGCTGATTATCGCGCTGATCATGTTTGATAATCTTAACGACCGGGAGTTTTCCGCTTCGCTCGGCCGCCTCTGCTTCCTGCTGATTTGCGGGGCGCTGGCGCTGGTCACCCTGAGCCTGAAGCACGCCGGGATCCCGCTTTATCTCGATAAAGCCGGGAACGGCGATAATATGGTTAACCGCATGCTGTGGAACCTGCTGCTCGGCGCGCCGTTAATCGCCATGCTGGCGGCGGCGATCGGCTATCTGGCCACCGCCCAGGCGCTGCTGGCAAGGCTGGAAACCTCCGTTGCTATCTGGTTCCTGCTGCTGGTGGTCTACCACATCATTCGCCGCTGGATGCTGATCCAACGCCGCCGGCTGGCCTTCGACCGCGCGAAACATCGACGGGCGGAAATTCTCGCTCAGCGTGCTCGCGGGGAAGATGACGTCGCCCATTCCAGCAGTCCTGAGGGTTCCGCAGAGAACGAAGTGAGTGAAATCGATCTCGATGCGATCAGTACGCAGTCCCTGCGCCTGGTCCGTTCGCTGCTGATGCTGATCGCGCTGGTCTCGGTCATCGTCCTGTGGTCAGAAATTCACTCTGCCTTCGGCTTCCTCGAGAATATCTCGTTGTGGGATGTCACCTCGACGGTGCAGGGCGTTGAAAGTCTGGAGCCGATTACCCTCGGCGCCGTGCTGATTGCCATTCTGGTGCTGATTATCACCACCCAGCTGGTGCGAAACTTACCGGCGCTGCTGGAGCTGGCGATTCTGCAGCACCTCGATCTCACCCCGGGGACCGGGTATGCCATCACCACCATCACCAAATATCTGCTGATGCTGATTGGCGGCCTGATGGGCTTCTCGATGATTGGGATTGAATGGGCCAAGCTGCAGTGGCTGGTCGCCGCCCTCGGCGTGGGGCTGGGCTTTGGTCTCCAGGAGATCTTCGCCAACTTTATCTCCGGCCTGATCATCCTGTTTGAAAAGCCGATACGTATTGGCGATACGGTCACGATCCGCGATCTGACCGGCAGCGTCACCCGCATCAATACCCGCGCAACCACCATCAGCGACTGGGACCGTAAAGAGATTATCGTGCCTAACAAGGCCTTCATCACCGAGCAGTTTATCAACTGGTCGCTCTCTGACTCGGTCACTCGCGTGGTGTTAACCATCCCGGCACCGGCGGATGCCAACACCGAAGAGGTCACGCAGATCCTGATCGCCGCCGCCCACCGCTGTTCGCTGGTAATCGATACGCCGGCACCGGAAGCGTTCCTCGTCGACCTGCAGCAGGGGATTCAGATTTTCGAGCTGCGTATCTACGCCGCCGAAATGGGGCATCGCATGCCGCTGCGTCACGAACTCCACCAGCTGATTCTGGCCGGCTACCGCGAACACGGTATCGATATGCCGTTCCCGCCGTTCCAGATGCGTCTGGAAAGCATTGATGGCAGAAAAAGCAGTCGGGCGCTGACGTCGGCCGGGAAATCCAGCCGCACGGCGGGGAGTCTGTAAGACCCATCGCGCCGGTACGGCGCGATATCCGTTCCCCCATCACCACGCTTCCCTTAGCCCGTTCGGTAAGGGAAGCGGCCGGGCAAATCAGGCGCGATCGACGGTAAAGGCAATCACTTCGCCGATGCTTTCGGCGCCCAGCGCCAGCATCACCACGCGATCGACCCCCAGCGCCACGCCGGAACAGTCCGGCAGTCCGGCGGCCAGCGCATCAAGCAGATTCCGATCGATAGGCTGCTGCGGCAGGCCGCGAGCCGCTCGTTTGCGGTTATCCTGCTCGAAACGCTGCTGCTGTTCACGCGCGTCGGTCAGCTCGTGGAAACCATTCGCCAGCTCAATACCCTTGTAATAGACCTCAAAGCGCTCCGCCACGCGATGATCTTCGGTGCTGATTTGCGCCAGAGACGCCTGACTGGCCGGGAAGTGATAGACAAAGGTCGGGCGATCTTTACCAATATGCGGCTCGACGCCCATGGTAAACAGCAGCTGCAGCAAGGTATCCCGGTCTTCTTCCGTATCGGCAATGTTGCTCAGATCGAGCTTCGCCGCCGCTTCACGCAGCTGCGTCTTATCGGCCGACAGCGGATCAAGCTCAAGATGACGCAGGAACGCCTGCTGATACGAGAGGCTTTCCGCCGGCTGGCACTCCAGCACCTGCTGAAGCAAGTCATCGACTTCGTTAATCAGCCGATACATGTCATAGCACGGACGATACCACTCCAGCATCGTGAATTCCGGATTGTGGTGACGCCCCATCTCTTCATTGCGGAAGCTACGACACAGCTGGAACACAGGGCCACAGCCCGCGGCCAGCAGGCGCTTCATATGGTATTCCGGGCTGGTCATCAGATAGAGATCCATCCCCTGCGAATAGCCAGGGCCGACGAAACGGGTCTGGAACGGAAACATGTGAATATCCGTCACGGTTGCCTGACTCATGCAAGGCGTCTCCACCTCCAGCACGCCGCGATCGCTAAAGAAACGGCGAATTTCCGCCATTATCGCCGCGCGTTTCAACAGGTTTGGAATGGACGCGCTCGGCTGCCAGGTTGCCGTCTCGCTCATGTTACTTTCTCCGATTTCATACAAGGGCACGAAGTCTACTCGTAACCGTCGGGTGAAACAAATTTTGTGCGAACCGGCCCCCCTGTGACCGACGGGAAAGGTGTTGCCGAAGAGAATTCATCACCAGAACTGATAAACCGGCGCACATATTGACAAAAAAATCGAACACATCAATTTTCCCCATCAACCCTACGGCTATACTCCTTTACCTATAAAGGAGCAGTGATACTTTTTCGCCAGTCCGGCGGCGAAATATACAAAAACTGGAGGAATGTCGTGCAAACTTTTCAAGCCGATCTTGCTGTTATTGGCGCTGGCGGAGCTGGTCTTCGCGCCGCTATTGCCGCGGCGCAGGCAAATCCACATGCCAAAATCGCACTGATTTCAAAAGTCTATCCCATGCGCAGCCATACCGTTGCGGCCGAGGGAGGTTCTGCTGCCGTTGCACAGGATCATGACAGCTTTGAGTACCATTTTCACGACACCGTCGCCGGTGGCGACTGGCTCTGCGAGCAGGATGTCGTCGATTACTTTGTCCACCACTGCCCCACGGAAATGACCCAGCTTGAGCAGTGGGGATGTCCGTGGAGCCGCCGTCCGGACGGTAGCGTCAACGTGCGCCGCTTCGGGGGGATGAAAATCGAACGTACGTGGTTTGCCGCCGATAAGACCGGCTTCCATATGCTGCATACCCTGTTCCAGACCTCCCTCCAGTTCCCCCAAATCCAACGCTTCGATGAACACTTCGTCCTCGACATTCTGGTCGACGATGGTCAGGCCCGTGGCCTGGTGGCGATGAATATGATGGAAGGTTCGCTGGTCCAAATCCGCGCAAATGCGGTGGTTATGGCGACCGGCGGCGCGGGACGTGTTTATCGCTACAACACCAACGGCGGCATCGTTACCGGCGACGGGATGGGCATGGCGCTGAGCCACGGCGTACCGCTGCGCGATATGGAGTTTGTTCAGTATCACCCAACCGGCCTGCCCGGCTCCGGTATTCTGATGACGGAAGGCTGTCGCGGTGAAGGCGGTATTCTGGTTAACAAAAATGGCTACCGCTATCTGCAGGATTACGGCATGGGTCCGGAAACGCCGCTGGGTGAGCCTAAAAACAAATATATGGAGCTCGGTCCGCGCGACAAAGTCTCCCAGGCCTTCTGGCACGAATGGCGTAAAGGTAACACCATCCCGACGCCGCGCGGCGACGTGGTCTATCTCGACCTGCGGCATCTCGGTGAGAAAAAGCTGCTTGAACGCCTGCCGTTTATCTGCGAGCTGGCCAAAGCCTATGTCGGCGTTGACCCGGTGAAAGAGCCGATTCCGGTCCGTCCGACCGCCCACTACACGATGGGCGGCATTGAAACCGACCAGCAGTGTGAAACGCGGATTAAAGGCCTGTTCGCGGTTGGCGAATGTTCTTCCGTCGGCCTGCATGGCGCCAACCGCCTCGGCTCCAACTCGCTGGCAGAGCTGGTGGTATTTGGCCGCCTCGCCGGTGAACAAGCGATGAAGCGCGCCGCACAAGCCGGTGAAATGAACGTTGCGGCGCTGGATGCGCAGGCCGCCGATGTAGAAAAACGACTGAAAGATCTCGTTAATCAGGAAGGTAACGAGAACTGGGCGAAAATTCGCGATGAAATGGGGCTGTCGATGGAAGAAGGCTGCGGTATCTATCGCACGCCGGAACTGATGCAGAAAACCATCGATAAGCTGGCGGAGTTGCAGGAGCGCTTTAAGCGCGTGCGCATTACCGACAACTCCAGCGTCTTCAACACCGACCTGCTCTACACCATCGAACTGGGCCATGGCCTGAACGTTGCCGAATGTATGGCGCACTCCGCTATTGCACGTAAAGAGTCACGCGGCGCGCACCAGCGCCTGGATGAAGGCTGCACCGAACGTGATGATGTCAATTTCCTCAAACATACGCTGGCTTTCCGCGATGCAGATGGCACCACACGCCTGGAGTACGGCGAGGTGAAAATCACCACTCTGCCGCCGGCGAAACGCGTATATGGCGCAGAAGCGGAAGCAGCCGAGAAGAAGGAGACGGCAAATGGCTGAGATGAAGAACCTCAAAATTGAAGTGGTGCGCTACAACCCGGAAGTGGACGCCGCACCGCACAGCGCGTTCTATGAAGTGCCTTATGATGAGCAAACCTCGCTGCTCGACGCGCTGGGTTACATCAAAGATAACCTTGCGCCGGATCTCAGCTATCGCTGGTCCTGCCGCATGGCGATCTGCGGTTCCTGTGGGATGATGGTCAATAAAGTGCCGAAACTGGCCTGTAAAACTTTCCTGCGCGAATACACCAAGGGCATTAAGGTTGAGGCGCTGGCCAACTTCCCGATTGAGCGCGATCTGGTGGTCGATATGACCCACTTTATCGAGAGCCTGGAGGCCATTAAGCCCTATATTATTGGCAACCCGCGCACACCGGATCAGGGGCCAAACAAGCAAACTCCGGCGCAAATGGCCAAATACCATCAGTTCTCCGGCTGTATCAACTGCGGCCTGTGCTACGCCGCCTGCCCGCAGTTTGGTCTTAATCCGGAGTTTATCGGCCCGGCGGCCATCACCCTCGCCCATCGCTACAACGAAGACAGTCGCGACCACGGCAAGAAGGAGCGCATGGCGCAGCTTAACGGTCAGAACGGCGTCTGGACCTGTACCTTCGTGGGCTATTGCTCGGAAGTCTGTCCGAAGCATGTCGATCCGGCAGCCGCCATTCAGCAGGGCAAGGTAGAAAGCTCGAAAGACTTTCTTATCGCGACCCTGAAACCACGCTAAGGAGTGCATGATGACGACTAAACGCAAACCCTACGTGCGGCCGATGACGTCCACCTGGTGGAAAAAACTGCCGTTTTATCGCTTCTATATGGTGCGTGAAGGAACCGCAGTGCCAACGGTATGGTTCAGTATCGTGCTGATTTACGGTCTGTTTGCCCTGAAGCATGGCGCAGAAAGCTGGGCTGGCTATGTGGGCTTCCTGCAAAACCCGGTGGTGGTGGTCCTGAACCTTATCACCCTGTGTGCCGCCCTGCTGCACACAAAAACCTGGTTTGAGCTGGCGCCGAAAGCCGCCAATATCATTATTAAGGGTGAAAAAATGGGGCCAGAGCCGGTGATTAAAGGGCTTTGGGTGGTGACCGCGCTGGTGACCGTGGTGATCCTGTTTGTTGCCCTGTTCTGGTAAGGAGGCTGAAATGATCAATCCCAACCCGAAACGTTCCGATGAACCGGTATTCTGGGGGCTGTTTGGCGCAGGTGGCATGTGGGGCGCGATTGTCGCTCCGGTCATGGTGCTACTGGTCGGTATTCTGCTGCCGCTAGGCCTGGCGCCAGGCGATGCATTCAGCTACGAACGCGTGCTGGGCTTTGCCCAGAGCTTTGTGGGCCGCGCCTTTATCTTCCTGATGATCGTCCTGCCGCTGTGGTGCGGGCTACACCGCATCCATCACGCCATGCACGACCTGAAAATTCACGTTCCGAATGGTAAGTGGGTCTTCTACGGCCTGGCCGCGATCCTGACCGTTGTGACGCTGATTGGCGTGTTATTCATTTAACCTCCCTGAAGCCCGGTAGCATTCTGTTATCGGGCTCTCTTTTGCAGAAAATATCCCCACTTTTCTCCAGACAGAATCTACACTTAGCTAAAAAGCCAGCAAGGAAAATGCTATGCGTGTGCTGCCTGTTATTGCGGTTGTTGCCGCCTCGTTTCTGCTTGTTGCCTGTAGCACGCCAACGCCGCCACCAGGCGTAACGGTGGTCAGTCCATTTGATACCCAGCGCTATCTCGGCACCTGGTATGAAATAGCCCGCTTCGACCATCAGTTTGAAAGTGGTCTTGAAAAAGTGACCGCCACCTACAGCCTGCGCGATGATGGCGGACTAGATGTGGTAAACAAAGGCTATAACCCCGACCGGGGCATGTGGCAGAAAACCGATGGCGTGGCCTACTTCACCGGCCAGCCGACCCGAGCAGCGCTGAAAGTCTCCTTTTTCGGCCCTTTCTACGGCGGCTACAACGTGATCGCCCTGGATAAAGATTATCGCTACGCGCTGGTCTGCGGGCCAGACCGCGATTATCTCTGGCTACTGGCCCGCTCGCCGAAAGTCTCACCGGAAGTGAAACAGCAGATGCTGGACATCGCCACCCGACAGGGCTTCGACGTCAGCAAACTTATCTGGGTTAACCAGCGCTATTAGTCAGTGCGCGCTGATTTTCAGCCCGATAATACCGACAACGATACACGCCAGGCTGGCAATACGCATGGCGCTGGCGGACTCGCCCAGCAGGACGATCCCGGTGATCGCCGCGCCTACTGCGCCAATTCCCGTCCACACCGCATAGGCGGTGCCGACAGGCAGCGTTTTCATCGCCCATGACAGCAGCGCCATGCTAAGTACCATAGCCACAATCGTGATCACGCTTGGCACCAGGCGACTAAAACCGTGGGTGTATTTCAGACCAACCGCCCAGACCACTTCCAGCAGACCGGCGATAAACAAGATAAACCAGGACACAAAACCCCCTTGATGGGGCCGTCCCCGAATGCGATACGCTTACAGGTCGTCCCGTAAGGTGTGGATGAAAGCACGGAGATTATAACCAGCAGCAGGGACGATGGAAAGAACGGTACGGCCAGTCACCGTACCGTCAGGGTCTATTGCTGAGCTTTTGTCGCAGCCCCAGAAATGGCACTGCCGCCTTCTGAAATATCCTGACCCACACCACGTGTTGTATTACATGCGGTCAGCACAGAAGAGAGGGCCAAAACCGTAAAGAACGCTGCAATTGCTTTTTTCACCATAATGTCATCCTTATTACCAGTTTTAGTTATCGTGCCCTATAAGCATAGACAACCTGACCCAGGATGGCGGAATCTCAGCGTTTTTTAAGAGAAAAGGAGAGAATTAGCGGAAGGTGTAAGCGAAACGGTACAGCGAAGCGGTGATCAAAGCAAAAGATCGGCCAAAAAGGCGCTTAGCTGACCGCACGCGAAATCGCATGCCCCAGCCCCTGGATGTCTTCGCCAACGCCGCGGGCGGTATTGCATCCGGTAAGCAACGTTGCGCTCAGAGAGAGCACCAGCAGAAGTTTTATCGCGTTGTTCATCTTCCCTGCCTGCGGTTAATGACCTGCGGTTTCCCTAACGGCTATTTCCTTAACGGCTATAGCAGGCGCAGCACGCTGCTGCGCCAACCCTCTATGGCATGAATTACTTCACGCGGGATACGTATTCGCCAGAGCGGGTATCCACTTTGATGACTTCGCCAATCTGAACGAACAGCGGAACTTTAACCACTGCGCCAGTAGACAGCGTCGCCGGTTTACCGCCGGTACCTGCGGTATCGCCTTTCAGGCCTGGATCGGTTTCCACGATTTCCAGCTCAACGAAGTTCGGCGGGGTGACGGAGATAGGCTGGCCGTTCCACAGGGTCACGATGCACTCAGCCTGATCCAGCAGCCATTTTGCGTTATCGCCTACGGCTTTCGCATCGGCAGCCAGCTGCTCGAAAGTGGAGTTGTTCATGAAGTGATAGAACTCACCGTCGTTGTACAGGTAGGTCAGGTTCATATCAACAACGTCTGCGCCTTCGGCGGAATCGGTAGATTTGAAGGTTTTCTCTACGCGAGTCCCGGTCAGCAGACGGCGCAGCTTAACGCGGGCAAAAGCCTGGCCTTTGCCTGGTTTTACGAATTCACTGGCTTCAACGGCATAAGGTTCGCCGTCCATCATGATTTTAAGACCGGCACGAAAATCGTTGCTATAGTAAGTCGCCATAAGGCCCTCTAAATTTGTTAATTGGTAGCTAAGCCACAAAATGGCGCATATTGTAACCCTAAATACCCCATCCAGAGAAGATTGGTTAACGCAACTTGCAGATGTTGTGACCAGTCCCGATGAACTGCTGCATCTTTTAAATGTAGACGCTGACGCGAACTTGCTGGCGGGACGCGAGGCAAAACGCCTCTTCGCCCTGCGCGTGCCGCGGGCATTTATCGCCCGTATGGAGCCGGGGAATCCCAACGATCCCCTGCTTCGTCAGGTACTTACCTCGCAAGATGAGTTTATTTCAGCACCGGGTTTTTCCACCGATCCGCTGGAAGAACAGCACAGCGTGGTACCCGGTCTGCTGCATAAATACCGCAACCGGGCGCTGCTGCTGGTCAAGGGCGGCTGCGCGGTAAATTGCCGCTATTGCTTCCGCAGACACTTCCCTTATGCCGAAAATCAAGGCAATAAGCGTAACTGGCAGGCGGCGCTGGAGTACATTGCCGCGCATCCGCAGCTCGATGAAATTATTTTTTCCGGCGGCGACCCGCTGATGGCGAAAGACCATGAGCTGGACTGGCTGCTCACCCAGCTGGAAGCTATCCCGCATATTAAGCGTCTGCGCATTCACAGCCGCCTGCCTGTCGTCATCCCGGCGCGGATTACCGATGCGCTGGCCGCACGCTTTGCCAGCTCATCGCTGCAGGTGCTGCTGGTCAATCATATTAACCACGCCAATGAAATTGATGCAGATTTCCGCGCTGCGATGGCGCGCTTGCGTCAAGCCGGTGTCACGCTGTTGAATCAAAGCGTTCTGCTGCGCGGCGTCAACGACAATGCACACACGCTGGCCGCTCTGAGCAATGCCCTGTTCGATGCTGGCGTCATGCCTTATTACCTGCACGTGCTGGATAAAGTCCAGGGCGCGGCCCATTTTATGGTCGAAGATGAAGAGGCCCGGGCCATTATGCGCGAACTGCTGACGTTGGTTTCAGGTTATATGGTACCAAGACTGGCACGGGAAATCGGCGGTGAGCCAAGTAAGACGCCGCTGGATTTGGGCTTAAAACAACATTCGTGAAAAGGTCTGCCGGGGAAAAGCTGGCAGACCTCCGATTCACAGCCTGACTGAACGCGCGGAGATCGCCCGAGCCTCTCTTACCCTCGTCGGAAGAGGCCCGGAATCACATCAGTTCGGGCACTTATAGACCTGGCCGTTCATTTCGCTATCGGTTGGCACAAAGCTCGACAGCAGGTTCTGCGTCGGGCTGCTCACGCCATAAATCACGTTGCCGCCCATCGCCGCAGCCTGGTTGCGCAGCGCGTTAGCTGCACCACGCATGGAGCCGCCTTCATCACCGTTCTGCCCGGACAGCCAGTTGCTCTGCTTGCCCGTCGCGGTCCCCAACAGCTGGCAATCCGCACCCGGCTTATCTTCAACAAAGCGTACGCTCTGTCCGCCTGAGCTCAGTTCGTTGCTGGAACTGCAACCCGCTAACAATAATGCTGCGCCGACAATCCCTGCTAAATATCTTACCTGCATGTTATTCCCCATGATCAATGAGCTGGACGCGCTGGCCCGGATGTACACCTTATACTAAAAAGATGAGAAAAAGAAAAACCCCCGAGCATTTCTGCCCGGGGGTTTCTTTGTTTCTAAGGGGTATAGCGCACGATTACATCATGCCGCCCATACCGCCCATGCCACCCATGCCGCCAGCAGCGCCTAAATCGGCTGCGTCGCTTTTCGGCAGGTCGGTCACCATGCACTCGGTGGTGATCATCAGACCAGCAACGGATGCAGCGTACTGCAGAGCAGAACGAGTCACTTTAGTCGGGTCCAGGATACCGAAGTCGATCATGTTGCCGTATTCTTCAGTTGCCGCGTTATAACCGTAGTTGCCTTCACCCGCTTTCACGTTGTTAGCAACAACAGACGGCTCTTCGCCGGCGTTGGACACGATCTGACGCAGCGGAGCTTCCATCGCGCGCAGCGCAACTTTGATACCGACGTTCTGATCTTCGTTCTGAGCGGTCAGGCCAGCCAGTTTAGCGGCAACGCGAACCAGCGCAACACCACCACCAGCAACAACACCTTCTTCTACCGCAGCACGGGTTGCGTGCAGAGCATCGTCAACGCGCGCTTTTTTCTCTTTCATTTCAACTTCGGTAGCTGCACCGACTTTGATTACCGCAACGCCGCCAGCCAGTTTCGCTACGCGCTCCTGCAGTTTTTCACGGTCGTAGTCGGAAGTCGCTTCTTCGATCTGCTTACGGATCTGAGCAACGCGGCCCTGAATTGCGCCTTCTTCACCCACGCCATCGATGATGGTGGTGGTGTCTTTGTTGATCACAACGCGTTTTGCCTGACCCAGGTCTTCCAGAGTCGCTTTTTCCAGCTCCATACCGATCTCTTCAGAGATAACGGTACCGCCAGTCAGGGTAGCGATATCCTGCAGCATAGCTTTACGACGGTCGCCGAAGCCCGGTGCTTTAACAGCAGCGACTTTCACGATACCGCGCATGGTGTTGACCACCAGAGTTGCCAGCGCTTCGCCTTCAACATCTTCAGCGATGATAACCAGCGGCTTGCCTGCTTTCGCAACGGCTTCCAGAACCGGCAGCATTTCGCGGATGTTGGAGACTTTTTTGTCAGCCAGCAGGATGAACGGGCTTTCCAGTTCAACAGCGCCAGTTTCCGGCTTGTTGATGAAGTACGGGGAGAGGTAGCCGCGGTCGAACTGCATACCTTCAACGACGTCCAGTTCGTCTTCCAGACCGGTACCATCTTCAACGGTGATAACGCCTTCTTTACCGACTTTGTCCATCGCTTCCGCGATCAGTTTACCTACGGTTTCATCGGAGTTAGCGGAGATGGTACCAACCTGAGCAATAGCTTTAGAGTCGGAGCACGGTACGGAGAGCGTTTTCAGTTCTTCAACGGCAGCCACGACAGCTTTGTCGATACCGCGTTTCAGATCCATCGGGTTCATGCCAGCAGCAACGGCTTTCAGGCCTTCTGCGATGATAGCCTGAGCCAGTACGGTTGCGGTGGTGGTACCGTCGCCTGCAGCGTCGTTCGCTTTAGAGGCAACTTCTTTCACCATCTGCGCACCCATGTTTTCGAACTTGTCTTCCAGCTCGATTTCACGCGCTACGGAAACACCATCTTTGGTGATGGTCGGTGCACCGAAAGATTTATCCAGAACCACGTTACGGCCTTTCGGGCCCAGGGTCACTTTCACTGCATCTGCCAGTACGTTCACGCCGCGCAGCATTTTTACACGAGCGTCGTTACCGAATTTTACGTCTTTAGCTGCCATTTTTTCTATTCCTCAAATTCGTTCAGTTTCGCGCGCGAATTACGCTTCAACAATTGCCAGAATGTCGCTTTCAGACATGATCAGCACTTCTTCATTGTCGATTTTTTCAGATTTCACACCGTAGCCGTCGTTGAAAATAACGATGTCGCCAACTTTAACGTCCAGCGGCTGCACAGTTCCGTTTTCCAGGATGCGGCCCTTACCGACAGCGATGATTTCGCCACGAGTTGATTTGGCTGCCGCAGAACCGGTCAGAACGATGCCGCCTGCAGATTTGGTTTCAACTTCTTTACGTTTGACGATCACACGATCATGTAACGGACGAATACTCATTGATAGCTCTCCTTTGAGAAAGTCATTATCAGTTATGGGTGACACCGGCCCGTATACGGTTTTCCGGCTAGTGCCTGAGAGATGGGGGTGGGTTTTCGCGCTTCAAGGGGGGAAGTTAAAAAAAAATTTTCCGCGTGCGCTAACGCACAGAAACAGATGCAGGTCTGCCACCGTCATAAGCAAAAACGATTGTGATACCATCGATCTTTTGTCACGGCAGGATGGCATCATGAGTGGTTTAAAACAGGAGTTAGGTCTGGCTCAGGGAGTGGGGCTGCTTTCTACGTCGCTACTTGGCACCGGCGTTTTCGCCGTTCCCGCTCTTGCCGCGCTGGTTGCGGGAGATAACAGCCTGTGGGCGTGGCCCGCGCTTATTCTGCTGGTCTTCCCGATCGCGATCGTCTTTGCCGTTCTTGGTCGCCACTTCCCCAGCGCGGGCGGCGTGGCGCACTTCGTCAATATGGCGTTTGGTGGCCATATGGAACGCGTCACCGGCTGGCTGTTCCTGTCGGTCATTCCGGTTGGGCTACCGGCGGCGCTGCATATCGCCACCGGCTTCGGTCAGGCGTTGTTTGGCTGGCACGACAGCCAGCTGCTGCTCGCGGAGCTGGGTACGCTGGCCATCGTCTGGTGGGTCGGGTCGCGGGGCGCAAGCTCCAGCGCGAATCTACAAACGCTGGTAGCGGTTCTGATCGTCGCGCTGATCGCCGCTATCTGGTGGCGCGGCGGGATTAGCCCGGCGCAAATTCCCTTTCCGGCGCCGGAAGATATCGATCGCTCCCGGCTTTTTGCCGCCCTGTCGGTGATGTTCTGGTGTTTCGTCGGCCTTGAAGCCTTCGCCCACCTGGCATCGGAATTTAAACGCCCGGAGCGCGATTTCCCCCGTGCGCTAATGATCGGTCTGCTGCTGGCGGGCTCCGTTTACTGGGCCTGTACCGTACTGGTCCTGCATTTTCACGCCTTCGGCAGCGATATGGCCGCCGCCGCATCGCTGCCCAATATCGTGGTGCGTCTGTTTGGCGTGCAGGCGCTGTGGATCGCCTGCGTCATTGGCTATCTTGCCTGCTTCGCCAGCCTCAATATCTATATTCAGAGCTTTGCCCGTCTGGTCTGGTCGCAGGCGCAGTACAAGCCAGAAAGCTACCTCGCCCGCCTCTCGCCGCAGCAAATCCCACGCAATGCGCTCAACGTGGTGCTGGGCTGCTGTGTCATCAGCACGCTAGGCATCTACTGGCTGGATATCGACCTTGATGCGCTGATCGTCTATGCCAACGGCATCTTTATTATGATTTATCTGCTGTGCATGCTGGCGGGCTGCCGGTTGCTGCGGGGGCGCTATCGGGTTCTGGCGTTCATCGGGAGCCTGCTCTGCCTGTTGTTACTGGCGATGGTCGGCTGGAAAAGCCTGTACGCCCTGCTGGTTATGGCCGCGCTGTGGCTGTGGCTGCCAAAGCGCCGTGCGGCAGCACTGCCCTCCCCTCATCGGAAATGAAACATCGCATAAAAAAAGCCGGATAGCGCAACGCATATCCGGCTCATCATCTTTATTACCGTATCAGACCGGCCATGCCGGGGCTGATGGCTTAGCGGTCGTCTTTGTGATCCAGACGGTCGCGCTCTTCATCTTTGCGCTGGTACTCCCCGTCAAAGGTCTCACCGCCTCCGGTTCCGGCGCTAAAACCACCGCCGGGCATCCGGCTAAAGCGCAGGTGCGGCATCAGCTTCAGGGTCAGGTGTTTTTGCACCGGCGGCAGCAGGAGCAGCAGGCCGAGGAAATCGGTAAAGAACCCCGGCAGCAAGAGCAGCAGACCGGCAATAATCAGCGATACGCTTTTAATCATTTCTGCAGCCGGGCTTTCACCAGCCGCCATTTTCTGCTGCATCAGCATAAAGTTTTTAAAGCCCTGGTTGCGCACCAGCGACATACCGACCACCGAGCTAAAGATCACCAGAATCAGCGTCAACAGAACGCCAAGCACGTGAGCCACCTGGATAAAGATCGATATCTCAATGTAAACGTATAAAAAAATGGCAATAAACGGAATCCAACGCACTGGCGTCTCCTTCATTAGCGGGGTTCACTATCGGCCCCCGCAGTCATCGGTGTGCTTTTCGCATCACATCAATATTGGGCTAAAACAGCGCATTTCAATCGGCAGAAGCGCTTATTTTTTTTCAAGAACGGCAAAGCGGTGACTCATTTCACAGATTAATAATTCTTATACCCTTCTCGACATAATAAGTGATCAAGGTTGCTGACATTCGCTATCATCAGCATATGATCGTGGGCACCGGGCCGATTAAGGAAATAATCTTCGGCAAGAAAATGCGCAAAATCCCATAAATTCTGCGTATTTGGTGAATTCATTGGCAGCTTGAAAAAGAAGGTTCACATGTTAAACAACATTCGTATCGAAGAAGACCTGTTGGGTACCAGGGAAGTTCCAGCTGACGCCTACTATGGTGTTCATACTCTGAGAGCGATTGAAAACTTCTACATCAGCAATAGCAAAATCAGCGATATCCCTGAGTTCGTGCGCGGCATGGTGATGGTCAAAAAGGCCGCCGCGATGGCCAACAAGGAACTGCAAACCATTCCTAAAAGCGTCGCGAACACCATTATTGCCGCATGCGATGAAGTTCTGAATAACGGTAAATGCATGGACCAGTTCCCGGTTGATGTGTTCCAGGGCGGTGCAGGCACTTCCGTCAACATGAACACCAACGAAGTGCTGGCCAACATTGGCCTTGAGCTGATGGGTCATCAGAAAGGTGAATACCAGTACCTGAACCCGAACGACCACGTTAACAAATGCCAGTCCACCAACGATGCCTACCCGACCGGTTTCCGTATCGCGGTTTATGCGTCCCTGCTGAAATTAACCGACGCCATCAACCAGCTGGGTGACGGTTTCCAGAATAAAGCCGTCGAATTCCAGGATGTCCTGAAAATGGGGCGTACCCAGCTGCAGGACGCCGTGCCGATGACGCTCGGCCAGGAGTTCCACGCGTTTAATGTGCTGCTGAATGAAGAAATCAAAAGCATTCTGCGTACCGGAGAACTGCTGCTCGAAGTTAACCTCGGCGCCACCGCCATCGGTACGCGCCTGAATACACCGGATGGCTACCAGCAGTTGGCGGTACAAAAACTGGCGGAAGTCAGCGGCCTGCCGGTGGTTCCGGCGGAAGATCTGATTGAAGCCACCTCCGACTGCGGCGCCTACGTGATGGTACACAGCTCGCTGAAGCGTCTGGCGGTGAAACTGTCCAAAATCTGTAACGACCTGCGCCTGCTCTCTTCCGGCCCGCGCGCGGGTCTGAACGAAATCAACCTGCCAGAGCTGCAGGCGGGTTCATCGATCATGCCGGCGAAAGTTAACCCGGTCGTCCCGGAAGTGGTCAACCAGGTCTGCTTCAAGGTCATTGGCAACGACACCACGGTGACCATGGCCTCGGAAGCCGGTCAGCTGCAGCTGAACGTCATGGAGCCGGTTATTGGCCAGGCGATGTTTGAATCTATCCACATCCTGACTAACGCCTGCTATAACCTGCTGGAAAAATGCATTAACGGCATTACCGCCAACAAAGCGGTGTGCGAAGGCTATGTGTATAACTCCATCGGTATCGTCACCTATCTCAACCCGTTTATCGGCCACCACAATGGCGATATTGTCGGCAAGATTTGCGCCGAAACCGGCAAGAGCGTAAGGGAAGTGGTTCTGGAGCGTGGATTACTGACCGAAGCGGAACTGGACGATATTTTCTCGCCACAAAACCTGATGCATCCGGCCTATAAAGCGAAGCGTTATACCGATGAAAGCGAACAGTAAGCTTTCAGGTTAAACTACCCAGAGGCATGTCAGCAATGACATGCCTTTTTTGCATTTTTAGGTTTACTAAATCACAACAATTCAATATCAACTTGTTAAAAAACAAGGAAGGCGTATATGTTTGGTGCAGAACTCGTGATTGTCCTGCTGGCGATTTACCTGGGAGCCAGGCTCGGCGGTATCGGCATCGGCTTTGCCGGTGGTCTGGGCGTCCTCGTCCTGACGCTCCTCTTTCAAATCAAACCTGGCGCGATTCCCTTCGACGTCATTGAAATCATCATGGCGGTTATCGCCGCTATTGCCGCAATGCAGGTGGCCGGAGGCATGGATTATCTGGTCAGCCTTGCCGAGCGTATGCTCAGACGCCATCCGAAATACATTACCTTCCTTGCTCCGCTGGTCACCTGGTTTATGACCGTGCTGGCGGGAACCGGTCATACCGCGTTCTCTACCCTGCCGGTCATTACCGAGGTCGCCAAAGAACAGGGCATTCGCCCGTCCCGTCCGCTTTCTATCGCCGTCGTCGCCTCGCAGATTGCCATTACCGCCTCGCCGATTTCCGCTGCGGTGGTCTTTTTTGCCGGGATCCTCGAGCCGCTGGGCGTGAGCTATCTGACGCTGCTGGCCATCTGTATTCCGGTGACGCTGATTGCGGTAATGATCACCGCGGTGGTCTGTAACTTCCTCGGCTGCGAACTGAAAGACGATCCGATTTATCAGGAACGTCTGGCAAAAGGTGAAGTGAAGCTGCGCGGGAGCCAGGTTTTCGAGCTGAAACCTCATGCAAAGCGTTCGGTGCTGCTGTTTCTGATCGGCATCGTGGCGGTCATGTTCTACGCGACCGCCATCAGCGATACCGTCGGGCTGATTCAGAACCCGGTGCTGCCGCGTAACGAAGCGATCGTGGTGTTCATGCTGACCATCGCCACGTTGATTAGCGTCACCTGCAAAATCGACACCAGCGAAGTGCTCAACGCCAGCACCTTTAAATCCGGGATGAGCGCCTGCGTCTGCGTCCTGGGCGTCGCCTGGCTGGGCGATACCTTCGTCAAAGCGCATATCACCGACATCCAGACCGTAGCCGGCGACCTGCTGCACAACTATCCGTGGCTGCTGGCGGTGGTGCTGTTCTTCGCCGCGACCCTGCTCTACTCCCAGGCCGCGACCACCAAAGCGCTGATGCCGGCTGCGCTGCTGCTTGGCGTCACCCCGCTGACCGCCATCGCCTCGTTTGCTGCCGTCTCCGCGCTGTTCGTGCTGCCAACCTATCCTACGCTGCTGGCGGCGGTCGAAATGGACGACACCGGGTCAACGCGTATCGGCAAGTATGTCTTTAACCATGCGTTCCTGATCCCAGGGGTGATTGCCATCACCCTGTGCGTCATTCTGGGTTTCATTATCGGCGGCATCATGCTGTAAATCTGCTTAAATTCGGGCCAGTTTCCTGGCCCGTTTCATTATTCCCCTCATCGTGCGTGCTATAGTGCCTCTTTTCGCTGATACGAGGTTCACGATGACTACGCCTGATGCTGTTGTTGTTCTCTGTACCGCGCCGGATGAAGCCACCGCCCAGGATCTGGCGGCCAAAGTGCTGGCCGAAAAGCTCGCCGCCTGTGCCACACTTCTGCCTGGAGCGACATCGCTCTACTACTGGGAAGGCAAGCTGGAGCAGGAGTATGAAGTGCAAATGCTGCTGAAAACCGACCGGGCTCACCAGCAGGCGTTACTGGATTGCCTGAAGTCCCATCACCCGTATCAAACCCCCGAATTACTGGTTTTACCCGTCACTCACGGAGACACTGATTACCTCTCATGGCTCAACGCATCATTACGCTGATTCTGCTGCTCTGCAGCACATCCGCTTTCGCCGGATTATTTGACGCCCCCGGGCGCTCTGACTTTGTTCCCGCAGACCAGGCTTTTGCCTTTGATTTCCAGCAGAGCCAGCGGGACGTCAACCTGACCTGGCAAATCAAAGAGGGTTACTACCTCTACCGCCAGCAGATAAAACTGACGCCGGCGAATGCCACCCTCGCCGCATCGGCGCTACCGCCCGGCACGTGGCATGAGGATGAGTTTTACGGCAAGAGTGAGATTTACCGCCAGCGGCTCACCATCCCGGTCACGCTGAGCGAGGCGGAACAAGGCGCGACGCTCACCGTGACATATCAGGGCTGCGCCGATGCGGGTTTCTGCTATCCGCCGGAGACAAAAGTGGTGCCGCTTCGCACGGTACTGGCCGTATCCAACGGCGAGTCGGTCCCCGCCCATCCGGCGCTCCCCTCGTCCGGGCAACCCAAATTTAATCCGCCGCTGCCGGTTGAAAAGCGTCCTGAGCTGGCGACCAAACCCGAGCAGCCTGCCCGGCAGGAGAAGAGCGACGCCGGCGAGAATGCGCCAGCCAGCCTGCCCTTCTCCGCGCTATGGGCGCTGCTGATAGGTATCGGTATCGCCTTCACGCCGTGCGTGCTGCCGATGTATCCGCTGATCTCGGGTATTGTCCTCGGCGGAAAACAGCGACTCTCTACCGGGCGAGCGCTGCTGCTGGCCTTTATCTACGTGCAGGGGATGGCGCTCACCTATACCGCGCTGGGACTGGTGGTCGCCGCCGCCGGTTTGCAGTTTCAGGCGGCGTTGCAGCATCCGTACGTACTGATTGGCCTGTCTGCGGTCTTTATCCTGCTGGCGCTGTCGATGTTTGGTCTGTTCACGCTGCAGCTGCCCTCATCGCTGCAAACCCGTCTGACGCTGATGAGCAACAAACGCCAGGGCGGTTCACCCGGCGGCGTCTTTGCGATGGGAGCCATTGCCGGACTGATCTGTTCGCCCTGCACCACCGCGCCGCTGAGCGCCATCCTGCTGTATATTGCCCAGAGCGGCAACCTGTGGCTCGGCGGCGGCACGCTGTATTTGTATGCGCTGGGCATGGGGTTGCCGCTGATCCTGGTCACCGTATTTGGCAACCGTCTGTTGCCGAAGAGCGGCCCGTGGATGAGCCATGTGAAGACCGCATTCGGTTTTGTGATCCTGGCGCTTCCGGTCTTTTTGCTGGAGCGTATCGTCGGCGAACTCTGGGGCCTGCGCCTGTGGTCGCTGCTGGGCGTGGCCTTCTTTAGCTGGGCTTTTATTACCGCGCTCGGCGCATCCCGCCCCTGGCTGCGCCTCGTGCAAATCATCATGCTCGGTGCGGCGCTGGTCAGCGCACGTCCGCTGCAGGACTGGGCTTTTGGCGAGCCGGTAGCCCGGCAGCAGTCACCGCTGTCCTTTACGCAGATCGGTAACATCGCGGAGCTCGACCAGGCGCTGGCGCAGGCAAAGGGTAAACCGGTTATGCTCGACCTGTACGCCGACTGGTGCGTCGCCTGCAAAGAGTTCGAAAAATACACCTTTAGCACGACCGAAGTACAACAGGCCCTGAAAGAGACCGTTCTGTTGCAGATAGACGTGACGAAGAACAGCGCCGAGGATGTGGCTCTGCTGAAACACCTGAAGGTGCTCGGCTTGCCGACCATTCTGTTCTTTAACAGGCAGGGCGAAGAGCAGCCCGCGCAGCGCGTCACCGGGTTTATGGATGCGGCGACATTCAGCGCCCATTTGCACGATTGGCAACCGTGAACGACACTTTAGGAGGAAAAATGGAGGAGAAGACCGTGCAACGTGAAGATGTCCTGGGTGAAGCCATACAAATTCTCGAAATTGAAGGTATTGCCAACACCACGCTGGAAATGGTCGCCGAACGCGTCTCTTACCCGCTCGCTGACCTCAAGCGTTTCTGGCCCGATCGTGAAGCGCTGCTGTACGATGCGCTGCGTTACCTCAGTCATCAGGTTGATGCCTGGCGCCGTCAGCTGCTGCTCGACGACACGCTCACGCCGGAGCAAAAGCTGCTGGCGCGCTACGGCGCATTAACCCAATGCGTGAGCAACCATCGCTATCCCGGCTGCCTGTTTATCGCCGCCTGCACCTTTTATCCGGATGCCCAGCACCCTATCCATCAGCTGGCGGAGCAACAAAAGCAGGCTTCTCTGGCCAATACCCACGAACTGCTGACCCAGCTGGAAGTGGACGACCCGGCAATGGTGGCCAAACAGATGGAGCTGATTGTTGAAGGCTGCCTGAGCCGTCTGCTGATAAAACGCAGTCAGGCCGATGTCGATACCGCCCAACGCCTGGCAGAAGATATTCTGCGCTTTGCCCAATGTCGGGCGGGTGGCGCCTTAACCTGATTGCGCTTTTACCGACGTTAAGCCGCCCATCTCTCCCCGGAAGAGGACGCGTCAGGGCAGCCGTGTCCTCATGACCTACGGCAGGTCATGAGGTACCGCACCCGTTGTCAACAGAGATGCAACTTGAAGTGCGAAGGGTATAATTCCCCCTACATCGATATGTCTACAGGGATTTATATGCGTCCTCTCCTATGGGCTGCCATCATGGGGCTATGCCCTGCATCGCTCCTGGCCGCGCCTGTTCAGGGTTTTTCTTTCGCGCATAAAGACTGGGAAGTCGCCTGCGATAATACCGGCACCTGTCGGGCCGCAGGTTATGGCGTCAACATGGGGGAAATCAGCGTCCTGTTGACCCGTAATGCGGGCGCCGGACAGCGCGTAAGCGCTCAGGTGACCTTCGCCCAGACCGATCATGATATTCCCCAGGACGCCACGGTTAACCTGCTGATCGACAATCAGGATCGCGGTACGCTGGAGGCCAAAGACGACAGCCATTTTCGCTTCGACAGCAGCCAAACCGCCGCCCTGATTCAGGCGCTGGAGCATGATAATCGTATCGAAATTGCCCTTAACGGCCAGCGTAAACCGCTCTCCAGCGCGGGCAGCAGCGCGGTGTTTCTGAAGATTGATGAGTTTCAGCAGCGTCTGGGCAGCGCAGATGCGCTGGTGCGAAAAGGCGATGCCGACGATGACAACACGCTCAGCGCCGTTCCGGCTCCGGAAATTATCGCCGCCCCGACGCTCCGCAACGCCCAGAGCGAACCGCTGACGGCAAAACAGCGGCAGAAGCTGCTGCCAGAACTGACCCCGTTGCTGAACAGCCGCTGTGATGACTGGCAAAATAAAGATATTCCGCCTCAGGAACGGCAGATAACCACAACCCCTCTCGATAAAACCCATTCACTCATCGAGGCCCTGTGCTGGCGCGCCGCATATAACGACGGGTACGCAATGTGGGTGGTGGAAAATACCCCTCTCGCTAAACCACAGCCGATCACCACCGATGCATCCAGCTATGCCGATGGCGTGATCACCTTTTTCACCAAAGGGCGCGGCATCGCCGACTGCGTCAACGGTGAGGAGCGGGTGTGGGACGGCAGAACCTTCGTGCAGAGTCTGAAATACACGACCGGTATGTGCCGTGAAATCACGCCTGGCGGCACCTGGATGCTGCCCACGTTCGTCAGTCAGGTGCGGCCAAAACAGCAGAAGGATGCCGATAATCTGGCGCTCAAGACGCTGTATAACGCGGTGCTGAAAGAGCAAAAGAGCAACCCGGAACTGGCGTTGAAAAAAGTTGCCGGGCAGTTCCCGCTCACCGGGCACGTCACGAATTTTACGCTGACCTACGCGGATGACTCTCTGGTATCGACCAACAAACCCGCGGCCGATATCAGCGACGATGAGTGGCAGGCTTTTCTTCACTCCGATATCAGCGCCGACTCAGAAAACGGTAAGGTCAGCTTCACGCTGGTCGATCTTGATAATGACGGTAAGCGCGATTTAATCATCGACAGCTATATCGGCGGGACCGGGCTCTTCAGCTACACCGGCGTGCTGAGGCGGGGGGATAATACGTTTGATACCGTAGATCATAGCGATACCGATGACGACGATGATTTCGATGCTGGCGTACCCGGGGCGCTGTTTTCCCTCAACGGCCGCGGCGCCAATCAGTGGAACCAGTGGGTCAGAATCAACGGCCAGGTGTATGCACTGTGGTACAACGGCCAGTTCGGCGAAGACAACCTGTATCTGCTGCGCCCCTTCAGCCCGACGGACAGGAGTCCTGCCGTGACGATTCGCTATCGCTACAGGCTGGAGACGCTAAGTTCACCGGAAAAAGATCGGCCGCTGACTCCGGCGCTCACGGCACAGGAGCGGGACGATTTACTCAAATCGCTGGAACTGATGCAAAGCAACCTGCTGAAAGATAAAAAAGGTCACGCGGAAGACGGGCCCATCTGCCCTATCCCGCCCGGTACATCATCAGATGAAGCGGATAACTACTACAGCGGCGTCGCCTCTTACTACGTCTATGAAACGGTGGCCTATATCCCCGTCTGGCTCGGTGGGAAATGCTTTATTGGTACCGTCATCAGCCATCATGGCGCCTACCGCCACGGCGTCGATGCGGAAATTATGATCGGCTCGCCGCGGGAAGACGAAGACCTCATCGGCGGTTACTCCGTATCCGGATTGCGCCGCGTTATCTCTGCCGTCAGCGGCTGGAAAATCCGCGAAGGTGACAACGGGATGATGTGATGAACCAGCAAAATGCCCCTTTCGCGGCAAAACTGCCGCAAAGTTAAGCAATCAGCAGGGAAATCAAGAAATTTGGTTGACGCACAGGATGGATTACGGTTTAATGCGCCCCGTTGCCCGGATAGCTCAGTCGGTAGAGCAGGGGATTGAAAATCCCCGTGTCCTTGGTTCGATTCCGAGTCCGGGCACCACTTATTTAAAGAAACCAGCCTAAGGGCTGGTTTTTTGCTTTCTGCAATACGGACTCTCCATCGAACTCCGTTCGATTATTCGCGGCACGCCGCTCACCCCTTCGGGGCCAGCGCGACAAGCGCGCTGTTCAACGCCTGCGGCGTGAGTCCGAGTCCGGGCACCACTTATTTAAAGAAACCAGCCTGAGGGCTGGTTTTTTGCTTTCTGCAATACGGACTCTCCATCGAACTCCGTTCGATTATTCGCGGCACGCCGCTCACCCCTTCGGGGCCAACGCGACAAGCGCGCTGTTCAACGCCTGCGGCGTGAGTCCGGGTCCGGGCACCACTATTTAGAAGAACCCGCCTTTGGCGGGTTTTTTGCTTTCTGGGGTTCCGGTAGATTTCTGGTCGCCTTAGCACTGTAACCACCACTCGCCGCCTGAGCCTTTACCTTTAGCACCTCCCTGCTCTTCTGGTCGCTGTGCCAACGTCTGCTGGTCTTCACGCTGCCAATCAACACTATTTCCAACTTATAGCCTATCTCGTGGATTCATCACAGCAAGGCAGAATCCGGTCTTTGTCTGGTCTGGGGTAGGAAAGTATCATCGCTTCGATTCTGATATGTGCAAAACATTACCGTGCCGACAGGCTTGTTCAACCCCTCACAACCCTGGGAAGGATTCCCAACCTTGTTCACGGTTCTCAATACAATCAGTTACCAGCCCTCCTTCAATCAACTTACTCCCTTCTCCAGTAAGTGATGCGGGTTACAGGGATGCTTACACTCACCAATGATCTTATTGTGCATTGCCTCTGACTTCGAAAAGCAGATGGTCTTGCGCGCAGACCGCAGCCAGCAGGTTAAGATTATGTCGTTCTATTCTCTGGGTGTATTTTTTGCTGATAGCATGGCTGGTTGAGGCCTGCGACATAGACCAGGCTTCGGTCATATAGAAGGTAAAGTTAGCGCCGTCAGGTCTCAGGCATTAATTACAGCGATAAAGCTGCCTGAACTGGAATGACCGCTTCGGATTACACCATGAGTTTCAGAACAACGGGGAGGAACTACATCAATGCCTGCCATCAATCACCCAGAAGACAAAAAACACAACAACATTAAATTTGCGTCACGACTCTAAAAAGCCATAAAAAAGAATTTTTTTCTCTCTCAAAGCACATTCACAAACTAAAGATGCAACTTTTTTCTCTGGCGGGTGCGGTAATATTCTTACTATCGTTTCTGTCGTTCGGAGCTACGTCGTTCTGACAAACTCGGGCTGCAGACGCAAATCAAGGTCGAGAACACACTCAATAACTCGACGGACATTTTTCTGTACCGACCCAGAGGCTCAGTCATGTCACACCGGGAAAACCGTGTTGAATGGAACGCGTTTATTAATGCTCTGAAACAGGAAGTCAAACCCGCTTTAGGCTGTACCGAACCCGTATCGGTTGCCCTCGCCTGCGCCGTAGCGGCGCAGCAGCTGCCAGGCGCAATTGTGCGTATCGAAGTAGCAGTCTCGCCAAACTTAATGAAAAACGGTATGGGTGTGACAATCCCGGGCACGGGAATGACCGGTCTGCCCATAGCAGCCGCCTTAGGCGCTATTGCAGGCGATCCGCAGGCTAAACTCGAAGTGCTCAAAAAAGCAACTAAGCGTGAGATTAACGCCGCCAGAGCTCTGCTGGAGGTCGGTGCTGTGCGCGTGTCGTTGCAGGAACCCTGTGATGAAATCATCTTCGTTCGTGCCAAAGTTTACGCCGGGGATCAGCACGCCACGGTAACTATCGTTGGCGACCATACCAACGTGGTGGCAATTGAAAAAATGGGGCAGTCTCTGTTTATCAAGCCAGAGAACAATACCTGCGAAGATACTATTAACCCGCTGGACAGGGTCGCCAGCAGCTCGCTGCGTGATATCTACAATTTCATTTGTGATATTCCCCCGGAAGAGCTCGATTTTATTCTCGACGCAGGATCGATGAACAACGCCCTTTCAAAAAAAGGTCTCGCAAAGGAGTGGGGGTTGCATATCGGCCCGACGCTGAAGCGCCAGGTCGACAAGGGGCTGGTTTCCGATGATTTGTTTACCGAGATCCTCTACCGGACCAGCGCCGCGTCTGATGCCCGAATGGGCGGTGCAACGCTACCGGCAATGACCAACTCTGGTTCAGGCAATCAGGGTATAACGGCAACCATGCCGGTAGTGGTGGCCGCTGAACGTCTTAACGCCAGCCAGCAGCAACTGGCCCGTGCGCTGGCGCTCTCGCATCTGGTGGCTATCTATATCCACTGTAAACTTCCGCGGCTGTCGGCTTTGTGCGCCACTACAACCGCCGGTATGGGCGCTGCAGCGGGGATTATCTGGTTAATGGACGGCAGTTATGAAAACATAGCTATGGCGGTCAATAACATGATTGGCGACGTCAGCGGCATAATTTGCGATGGTGCTTCTGGCAGTTGTTCAATGAAAGTATCCACCAGTATCTCTTCTGCCTGGAAAGCAATTCTGCTGGCGCTGGATAATACTGTCGTTTCCGGAAACGACGGGATTGTCGAGCGTGATGTGGAAAACTCCATTTGTAATCTTTGTGCTATCGCCGGACAGGCCATGCAGCACACCGACCGACAAATTATCGAAATCATGGCGCACAAGCGTTATTAGACTGTTTGCGCGACACTAAATATTTCAGGTCGGGCAAGGTTGCCCGTCGTCGCCCGGCAGAAATCCCCTCAGACTCCCCCGTTTTATATTCCCTGACCATGACACGTAAAAAAACCACTCCGGCCCGCTGGCACTGGAGTGGTTTGAATTCTCGTTTAAAGCAGTAAATCAGACGTGAGGATAGTAAGCAAAGAGCGCTGGTGCGCCGCCGGTATGGATAAACATCACTGGCCCACTACCGTTGAAGCGCGATTTTTTCACGCCATCAATCAGACCTGCCATCGCCTTACCGGTGTATACCGGGTCTAACATGATGCCTTCCAGACGCGCCAGCAGTTCCACCGCATGCATCCCTTCGGTATTCGGCATGCCGTAGCGCGGTGCAAAGTAGTCATCCCACAGCGTCAGAGGCAACAATGACGCCACGTCCAGCATCGCGGATAATTCGCGCTGTAGCTTCTCCACTTTGGGCTGCTGATCACCAACAAGGCGAGAAACGGTCACGCCCACGACCTCCACATCAGGCTGGAAATGGGCAAAACCAACGGCTAACCCGGCATGCGTTCCTGCACTCCCGGAAGGTACCACCACGGACTGCACATTCAGATTCATCCGATCGCACTGTTCCGCTATCTCCAGCGCACATTCAACGTAGCCCAGTGAACCGAGAGCGTTTGAACCGCCGACAGGAACAATATAGGGCTTCGCTCCATTTGCCGAAAGCCTGGCACTAAACTGCTGCAACTGCGCGTCTGGATCGTTAAGTTCATCAACCATTTCAACCTTACAGCCCATCAGGCTATATAGCAGATGATTGCCGTTCCAGAGATAGTTAGATTCTGCGGTTTGAATCGGGTTGTCCAGCAACGCCACGCATTTTAACCCAAGATGTGCGGCGACTGCCGCAGTCTGGCGTACGTGGTTGGATTGAATTGCCCCGGCGGTCACCAGCGTATCGCAACCTTTATTGAGGGCATCTGCCGCCAGAAACTCCAGCTTTCTGAGCTTATTGCCGCCCATACCAAGATGCGAAACATCGTCGCGTTTGATATAAATATCTCGCTGTAAATATTCCGACAGTCGCTTCAGATGCTGAACGGGCGTGACGCCCCCCACCAGCGAGACGCGCGGTAAGCTATGCAAATAGTTTTTTACAGACATAAACTTTCCCTTCAAATAAAAACGGCGGCTGATGAGCCGCCGTAGAGTCGTATTTACATTGAATTAGCTTTGCCAGGCCACTGCTTCAATTTCTACTTTCACATCTTTCGGTAGCCGGGCGACTTCTACACAAGAACGCGCAGGGAAAGAAGCGTTATGCCGGGTGAAAAACTCAGCATAAGCATTATTGATTGCGGCAAACTCATTCAGATCTTTCACAAAAATATTAATTTTACAAATATTGTCGACCGTCAGTCCTCCGGCCTCAATAATAGCCTGAATATTTTCCAGGCTCTGCCGGGTTTGGCCTTCGGCGCACTCAGGAATGCTTCCCGTCTGCGGATTAATGGGCAACTGGCCAGAAGTAAAAATAAAATTACCGGTTCGCGCCCCCTGAATGTAGGGGCCAATTGCTTGTGGAGCATGTTCTGTCGTAATAACCTCAGTCATAGCCAATCCTTAAATAATGTTTGGGTTAAAGAGTAAAACCGACAATTAAATAGACAATGAGAGCAAGTCCTCCGGTCACCAGCGCATAAGGCATCTGAGTACGAATATGTTCAATATGGTCACAATTAGTCGCCATTGAGGCGACGATAGCATCGCTGGAGATGGGGGAAGTCATATCGCCAAAAATTGATCCTGAAATAGCTGCACCAATCATAAAATGCGGGTCAATGCCTAATGACACACCCAGTTGAACACCAATCGGGATCATAATGGCAAAGGTTCCCCATGAGGTACCTGTTGCCAGAGACATTACCGCCGCAATCAGGAAGATAAAGCCGATGGAGAAGCCGGATGGAATCACACCGGAGGTTATAGAAGCAATATACTGCCCGGTATTCAGCTCCGCAGAAATATGCCCCATCAGGAAGGCCAGAATCATGATTGAGCTAATTTTAACCATGCTGGCATAGCCGATATACAGCTCTTTGAAAAAGTTCTCAACGTTGAGAATGCCGCGCACTTTGAACCAGATGAATGAGACCACGGTACCGAACATTACGCCGGAATAGACCGACATAGAGCCGCTGCCTTTGGAGAACTGCCCATCACCGGTGATATACAGAACAACAGGAACCATTAATACCGTGGAAAGAATCGGGATAAAGAAGTTCAGCAATGAATTACATGCCGGGTGGTCAATCACCGGATCTGCATCTTCTTCACCATGTTCTTGTTCTATTTCCGTCAGCGCAGTTTCAAACTTCACTTCAGCCTTTTTCATCGGTCCCCAGGTGCAGCCAGAGAGGATGTAAAAGAGAACGGAACCTAATGAGAACCAGGCCATGACATTCCAGACCATCGAACTGGCCAGCACCTCAAAAGGTTCGCCAGTAAGATAACCCTGCGCAATCTGTACGCCGATAACCCCCATCATCGCCGCCCCCCAGCCGTTGATCATCACTGATGAGCAGACGGAAACGCAGGAGGTCTGGATAATGTAGGACATCTTTTCTGGCGAAACTTTGTAGCGTCGGGCAAGATTTTTAGTGGATGCACCAGCGATCAGCTGATTTATTGAACTCTCGATAAATATTAACGATGTCACCACCATTGCCAGCAACTGTACTGACTTTTTATTAGTGACAAAATCATTTTTCTCCGAGAGAAACTGCACCAGTTTACGCACACCGCCAGTCACCACAATCAGCCGCATAATGCCGCCGATCATCACCATAAACACAATCGTTCGCGTATTACCGGCGGAAGCAAATGTTTCTATGATCCCGTTCAGGGTACCGCCAACCCCCTGAATAATACTGTGGTTAATCACCGTGTAGCCGACGAAAATGCCGGTAAGCAGCGAGAGGATCACCTGGCGGGTAAGGATCGCCAGAATAATGGTGACCAGCGGGGTAATAATCGTCCAGATTCCATAATCATGCATGATAGTTACCCTGTGTGATGTCCATAGAAGCGAAGGCTATGTCCAGGTCCTGTAGCAGATCATCGATATGTTCAATGCCAACGGAAAAACGCAGCGTAGTGTCATAAACCCCGATGGCTTCCCGCTCTTCTTTTGACATCGAACCATGGGACATAGAAGCCGAATGGTTAATCATGCTTTCCACCCCACCCAGCGACTCCGCCAGCACAAAATAGTGCAGCCCACCGATAAAACGTTTAAGACTCTGGATATCACCCTTCAACGTCGCAGTTACCACCGCACCACCTGAGCGCATTTGAGCCTTGCACAACTGATGCTGAGGATGCGATGGCAGGCCAGGATAATAGACGCTGGCAATCGCCGGATGGTTTTCCAGATATTCCGCAACACGATGAGCGTTGCTGCACTGGCGTTCCATGCGCAGATCAAGCGTTTTCATACCGCGCAAGGCAAGATAGGCATCAAAAGGTGAGGCAATAGAACCGATAGTCGTTTTAATAAAGTCGAGTCGGGACGCTAAAGCTTCATTATTGGTAATTACCGCACCGCCAATTAAATCTGAATGCCCGCCGATATATTTACTGGTAGAGAGCATCACTATATCCGCTCCCATTTCGAGTGGTTTATGGTTCCAGGCGCTGGCAAAAGTATTATCGACACAGGTGGTGATAGCATGTTCTTTAGCAATACAGCAAACCTTCGCGATATCGACTAATTCCAGCAACGGATTAGTTGGCGTTTCAATCCAGATTAAGGCCGTATTTTCCTGAATACTGTTAACCAGGCTTTGCTCATCATTAAGATCAATATAGGAAATAGTTGCGCCGGTGGTGTGAGTTTTTAGTTTCTCAAACAACCGCCAGGTTCCGCCATAGACACCTTTCATTGCAATAATATGGGCATCTTTAGGCAATAATTCCATCACGATATTCGTAGCAGCCATTCCCGAAGCCGTGGCTGTAGCATAAATTCCTCCTTCCAGTTCTGCCAGAGCAGATTCATAGGCTTTTCTCGTTGGATTAGAAACACGGGAATAACAAAAATCACCGCCTTCGTGAAGATTAGGTTGTATAAATGAGCTGGCTGTGACAATTGGGGTAAATATAGCGTTATTTACCGAATCGGACTGATTTCCGGCGTGAACGGCCAGAGTTGCAATATCTTTAGTTCTGGTTTTCATAGGGTACACTCAAACTATTATTAGTCATAAAATATCGTGAGCTTATATTTATGTGGTCAGCGAAGCTGGCGAATAAAACAACAACCAAAACCTCGTTTAATAGCCAGAGAATAGATGGCCATTTCATCATCAACATAGTGATTTGCGTCCTTCAACCACAGTTAAAATGTATATTAGGCAGGGAAGAAAATCTTACCTATTTTCCCTCTAATCAGGCAAAAATGGAGAAAAATATTCTCCTTACAAAAATAAAGGATATCACTAATACACTGATATATATCAAAATTATTAAAAATGGTGATGTTAATCACAAAAAAATAGGGAAAAATATACTCTTTCCCTGAAACTTAACGCATCAAAGGTATCAACACACTGAGCTTGTGTGTCTGGACTGCCCCCCCGGTAGACAATCCTGCCCTATAGTTTGAGCATAGCAACTGTCTTTCGAGCGCGACTACGAAGCATGCTGGTGATACATCGGATCCCATGCTTCATTCTTTTTCAGCATTGCGTTCAGGATGGTCAGCAATTTTCTGATGCAGGCCGTCAGTGCAACTTTTTTAGGCTTTCCTACGGCAACCAGGCGTGTATAGAACTCTTTTATTACCGGGTTGTGCCTCGTCCCAACCAGAGCTGACATACAGAGAGCTGTACGCACGGAAGCTCGCCCTCCGAATACTGTTCAGCGACCGCGCATCGTGCCGGAATCCCTGTTTACTGGAGCAACCCCAATAAGAGCGCTAATTTCACGTCGAGAGAGCGAACCAGGCTCAGGAACTTCAGCCAGCAATACAGCAACAGTCGCAGCCCCAACACCTTTAACTGCACTCAGTAGATCAGATAACTCACTGAAATGGTCCTTGATGTGAATCGCCATTTCACCTTCAATGCGAGCCAGCTCACCCAATTATTTTCCAAGGACCTTCATTTTCTCAGAGAAAAATTCCTCGAAAGGAATATATCGAAATTCGGTCTTGTCAGGATTTCATGTCGAATGCTATCAGTAACGAAGCTAGTTTTGATTTTGAGTTCTCGACAATGTTGAAAACCCAGATGAAAAACTGAAAATTTCCTGCTCATCAGGGGATGATTCAACGCTTAAATCTCTAACATTTTCTCTCTAAATCTGACACGGACTTTGAAAATCCCCGTGTCCTTGGTTCGATTATTCGCGGCATGCCGCTCACCCCTTCGGGGCCAGCGCGACAAGCGCGCTGTTCAACGCCTGCGGCGCTAGTCCGGGTCCGGGCACCACTTATTTAAAGAAACCAGCCTGAGGGCTGGTTTTTTGCTTTCTGCAATACGGACTCTTCGTGACGCCTTACAGCGAAAGCGTGATGTGAAGAACTCACCGCCAGGTGGGCTCTTGCGGCTCTGAATCCTCAGTTACCGCCGGCCTTCTTAATCGCCGCATCCAGCGAATCTTTATCAGCCAGTCCCGGGAAGACGGTGATCGTGGCTTCGGTCGCGCCGGTGGTCGGCATCACGATCACGCCCGGCGTTCCGCTTAAGCCAATCTCCTGCGCCAGCTGGTTGGTGCTCTCGAGGACAGCTTCAACATCCGGCGCTTTCTTCGCGTCGAAATTCACCTTCTTCGCCTGCTGCTGTACATCCGCGGCCGTCAGCTTCCCTTCGTTATGCCCGGTGGCATAAATCCCGTTATGGTAGGTCAGGTAAGCTTCTGCGCCCTTCTGCTGGTAAATTTGCAGGCCGGTCTTCGCCGCCGTCAGCGAGCTTTCCCAACGGCTGCCGAAAATAGGCCACTCTTTAAATGCAAACCGGGTCTGCGGATTTTCTTTAATCACCTGCTCCATCACCGGTGCCAGACGGCTACAGTAAATGCACTGATAATCAAAGAATTCGATCACGGTTACCTTGCCATTCGCCGGTCCGTAGGTCGGGGTATTTTTATCCTGGGTCAGCGCAGCCTGGTTTTTAATCACGGCCTGAGTTGCCGCGCTCGCCTGCTGTTCCTGCTGAATCTGCTGAAGCTTCTGGCTCGCCTGCAGCAGCACCTCCGGATGCGCGACTAAGTAATCCGCGGCAATCTTGCCAATGCGGGCTTCCTGCTCCGGGGTAAAGGTTGCTGCGGGCGCCGGCGCGGCAATGGCCAAAGCCGGAAGAAGCGTGGTGCCCAGCAACGCGCCAGTCAATATTTTTTTCATACCAGCCATGAGGATAATCCTTGCGATGAGTAAACGGCAGGTGGATCTGACAAAACAAAGTACCATCCTTTTGCGGTGAATCATCCCGACACGATGCATTGATTCGTAACTATATTTTTCAATATCGCGCACGGGCAACTCCCGCGCTCTTTTTCCGGGCGGTGGTCAATGCGCCAGAACAGAGGTACGCTTGCTGCGGTTTTTCCCTTGGGGATACATTTTTTAAAATGATATGAGTCAGGCATGAACGCGCTATTTAATCAGTGGGATGTTGTTGTTATTTTGCTACAAATCATCGCAATCGATCTGCTGCTGGGCGGCGATAATGCGGTGGTGATCGCCATGGCGTGCCGCAAGCTGCCGCCCGAACAGCGTACAAAAGCGATTGTTATTGGCACCTTCGGCGCCATTCTGGCCCGCGTTCTGCTGCTGGCCATTGCCGTCTACCTGCTCTCTCTGCCGTGGCTAAAAATTGTCGGGGCGCTCCTGCTGCTGTGGATCGGTATCAAGCTGGTTGCCCATCAGGATGAAGATGAAGAGATCGGCAGCTCAGGCAGCCTGTGGCGGACCGCCGTCACCATCACGGTGGCCGATGTTATTATGTCGATGGATAACGTGCTGGCGGTCGCCGCCGCCGGGAAAGGCCACCTGCTGCTGGTCGCGCTGGGCGTATTGATCAGCATTCCGATTATCGTGGCAGGCAGTAAACTGGTGCTGGCTATCCTTAACCGCTTCCCGGTTGTTATCCTGCTGGGAGGTGCCCTTATCGGCTGGATAGCCGGCTCGATGTGGGTTACGGACCCCACCATCGTACGCCTGTTTCCCCGGGCACCCGATGCGCTACCGCTTATCGCCGGCGCTCTCGGCGCGGCGCTGGTGCTGCTGGAAGGACTTCGTCGCAACGGCCGGGCACGCCCGGCCAGCTGAACGCCCGCCGCTGACAGACGCCGTCAATCCCGACGGCATCAAGTTTCCGCCAGATTCCTTCCCCACCTGCACTCATTTGCCCTAAGCTTATGACTGAAAGTCGTGACCACTGCAGTAAGTCAAATGAGATAACGCCATGGAATTAAAGGATTATTATGCCATTCTAGGGGTTAAGCCAACAGACGATCTAAAAACAATTAAGACCGCCTACCGCCGCCTGGCTCGTAAATATCACCCCGATGTCAGCAAAGAAACTGATGCCGAAGCGCAATTTAAAGATCTCGCCGAAGCCTGGGAAGTCCTGAAAGATGAACAGCGCCGCGCAGAGTATGACCAGCTCTGGCAGCACCGCAACGACCCGCAATTTGGCCGTCAACAGCACTCCCGTGAACAAAGCTACAGCCAGCAGGATTTTGACGACATCTTCTCGTCGATGTTTGGCCAGCAGGCGCACCAGTCCCGCCGCCAGCATGCCGCACGCGGCCATGATTTAGAAATTGAAGTCGCGGTGTTCCTTGAGGAGACGCTGGCCGAGCAGACGCGTACCATCAGCTACAAACTGCCGGTCTATAACGTCTTCGGAATGGTCGAAAGCGAAACGCCGAAGACCCTGAATGTGAAAATCCCCGCCGGCGTCAGCGACGGGCAGCGTATTCGCCTGAAAGGCCAGGGAACGCCGGGAGAAAACGGCGGGCCGAATGGCGACCTGTGGCTGGTTATCCACATCGCTCCGCATCCGCTGTTCGATATTGTGGGCCATAACCTGGAAATCGTTCTGCCGCTCGCACCGTGGGAAGCGGCGCTTGGCGCCAAAGTGACCATCCCGACGCTCAAAGAGAGCATCCTGCTGACCATCCCGCCGGGTAGCCAGGCGGGACAGCGTTTACGAATTAAAGGGAAAGGGCTGGCCAGCAAAACGGCCACCGGCGATTTATATGCCGTGATTAAAATCGTCATGCCGCCCAAACCGAATGAGAAAGCCAGCGCGCTCTGGCAACAGCTGGCCGATGCAGAGGCCGGCTTCGAGCCGCGTCAAGCATGGGGGAAAGCATAATGGCTAAAATGGCAGTGACTTTTACGATAACGGAGTTTTGTCTGCATACCGGCGTTTCTGAAGAAGATCTGCGCGAGATCGTCGGCCTGGGCGTGATTGAGCCACGTCAGCCGCAGACGGAGGTCTGGTTGTTCGATGATAGCGCGGTAATGATTGTCCACCGTGCGATGCGCCTGCGTCGGGAGCTGGAGCTGGACTGGCCGGGTATCGCGGTGGCATTAACGCTGCTGGATGAGAATGCGCGGCTGACACGCGAAAACCGGCTGCTGCAGCAGCAGCTCGCCCGCTTTCTGGCGCACAGTTAAGCCTGTAGCACAGCAGGCTCTTCTGCCATGGCCCGCCTGCGCGGGCCGGCAAGGTCGATACAAGACGCGACATTCTTTGATGACATAGAGCCTGTCGGCCGGGCAAGGCGCTAGCCGCTGCCCGGCTGAAATGCAGCACCCTGCCGCATACAGAACCGACTAACGATGTACCCACTCCGGTAGCCAGTCGCCATGGCTGGCAATCAAATCGTCCACCAGCGCATAAATCTCTTCGATGCCCAGCGCCGCGGACGTATGCGGATCCATCATCGTGGCATAATAGATGTAGTCCCGGTTCTCGGTAAGAATGGCCTCGGTCAGCAGAGTCTGGACGTTAATGTTGGTCTGCATCAGCGCCGCCAGGTGCGCAGGCAGCTTCCCGACTTTGGTGGGCTGAATACCGTTCGCATCCACCAGACAGGCCACTTCCACGCAGCACCCTTGCGGCAGGTTGTCGATGAGCCCTTCGTTGCGCACGTTACCGTACACGACGCTCGGCTCACCGGTCCAGATGGCGTTCATAATGGTGCTGGCATACTCGCGGGAGGGTTTAATCTCAATCCGCTCGCGGGTTTTATACTGTTCCAGCTCTTTGTGCCAGTTGGCCACCTGCTCCACGCAGCGTTTGGGATATTCATCCAGCGGCACCTGATAGCGTTCAATCAGATCTTCGCGCCCCGGCTTGATAAACCACGGCGTATATTCCGCGAAGTGCTCTGACGACTCCGTCACGAAGTAACCCAGCTTTTTGAACATCTCATAGCGAACAATATTCTGGCAGCGCGAGTTCTCCCGATGCTTCGGCGCCCGTCCCTCGGCAAAGGCCTGCAGCATATCCGGATAAATGCTGACGTAGCTGCCGTCTGCGCGTTTTTTCTCCAGCGACAGATAGAACGCCATATGGTTGATGCCCGCGCAGCGATAGCGTAAATCCGCCGGGTCGAGATCGAGATCGTGCGCCAGCTCTTCCGCCGTTCCCTGCACCGAATGGCACAACCCAACCTGTTTAATATGCGGATAGCGCGCATACATCGCCCAGGTATTCATCGCCATCGGATTAACATAGTTCAGCATGGTCGCCTGCGGGCACACCTCCGTCATGTCCTCGCAAATGCGCCACAGGTGCGGAATGGTGCGTAATGCGCGCATGATTCCGCCCGGGCCGAGCGTATCGGCAATGGTTTGTTCCAGGCCATGCAGCTTACAGACTTCAAAATCGGTGACGGTACAGGGCTGATAGCCGCCAATCTGAAAAGCCACCACCACAAAATCCGCATCCTTCAGCGCAGTTCTCTGCTCGCGATGGCAGCTAATTTCACCGTCGGCGCCGACGGAATCCATCAGCTTACGCACCACAATATGCGACTCTTCCAGGCGGGTCGCATCGATATCCATCAGCGCAACGTGCGCCGATTTCAACGCCGGGCGCTGAAAAACGTCACCGAGAATATTTTTGACGAAAACCGTTGAGCCAGCGCCGATAAACGTAATTTTTGGGGCAGACATAGTGCTCTCTCCATCAGGTCATTGAACCCCTGCAGAGTGGCATGTCCGCGCCGCCTCCCGCTGCCCTCTTCCCGACAGAGCCTTCCCGGAAACTCAGATCGACGGCGGGATAACACGAAATCTGAGTTTATGGGAACGAATCGGCGAAAAAGTAGAGAAAACGGGCCGTTTATTCCGCTAAGATAACGGCATACCGGTGCAAAAAACCAGCACGTGTGATGATTCAGGAACCCACGCCGTCATGGAACCAAACCGCCCGCCTTCACGCCACGACCCGCATATGAGCAGCAGCGATGAGAAACAGCCCCGCAGCCCGCTGGCGCTCTATTCCGAATATCAGCGGATGGATATTGAGCTGCGCCCGCCCCACGCGATGGCCACCAGCCACTGGCACGGCCAGGTGGAGGTCAACGTGCCGTTCGACGGCGATGTGGAGTATCTGATTAACAATGAAACGGTGCTCATCAAACAGGGCTATATCAGCCTGTTCTGGGCCTGTACGCCGCACCAGCTGACTCGCCCCGGCAATTGCCGGCAAATGGCTATCTTTAATCTGCCGATGCATCTGTTTTTATCCTGGCCGCTGGATCGCGAACTGATCAATAACGTTACCCACGGGATGGTGATTAAATCGCTCTCCGCCCAGCAGCTCAGCGTCTTTGAAGTCCAGCGCTGGCAGCAGGAGCTCAACCACGACAACGAACAGATTCGCCAGCTGGCGATCGATGAAATCGCGCTGATGCTTAAGCGCTTTAGCCTTTCCGGCTGGCAGCCGATCCTGGTGAATAAAACCTCACGCACCCACAAACACAGCGTCTCACGGCATGCGCAGTTTTACGTCAGCCAGATGCTTGAATTTATCGCCGCCCACTACGATCGGGCGCTGACCGTCGATGCCGTCGCCGAGCATGTCAAACTGAACCCCAACTACGCCATGGGCATTTTCCAGCGGGTGATGCAGCAAACCATGAAGCAGTACATTACCGCGATGCGCATCAACCACGTGCGCGCCCTGCTCAGCGACACCGATAAGACGATCCTCGACATTGCCCTGACCGCCGGTTTTCGCTCCAGTAGCCGCTTCTACAGTACCTTTAGCAAGTACGTTGGTATGCCGCCGCAGCAGTATCGTAAGCTCAGCCAGCAGCGCCGGCAGGGCCTGCCGCCCGCTCAGCCATAAACTGGCATAAAAAATGCCGCCGGGGAAGCCCACGGCGGCATGATTTAACGCAAGAACCGATTATTCGTTAATACGCGGGTGCTGCTGCACCAGTCGGGAGCGTTTTTCCTGCAAATCGGCAATCTCCTGATCGAGATCTTCGATTTTGTGTTCGATGTTATCGTAGTGCTCGCCGAGAATTTCTTTCGCTTCCTGGATATCCGAAGCCGCAGGCGTCGCCCCTTTCAGCGGGCGGTTTGCCGTCTCTTTCATCGTCAGACCGGTCATCAGCCCGATAACCGCAATCACCATCAGATAGTAAGCCGGCATCATCAGGTTCTGCGAGGTTTCCACCAGCCAGGCCGCCAGAGTCGGCGTCAGACCGGCAATCAGCACCGAAATATTAAAGGCGCTGGCCAGAGCGCTAAAACGAATATGGGTCGGGAACATCGCCGGCAGGGAGGACGCCATTACCCCGATGAAGCAGTTGAGCACCACCGCCAGCAGCAGCAGACCCGCGAAAATCAGGCCAATAATGTTGCTGTTAATCATGATAAAGGCCGGAATCGACAGGGTAAACAGCGCCACGCTACCGATCAGAATAAACGGACGACGGCCGAAGCGGTCGCTGAGCATGCCGATAATCGGCTGGACGAACAGCATACCAACCATGATCGCAATAATAATCAGCACCCCGTGATCTTCCGAGTAGTGCAGGTTATGCGACAGGTAGCTCGGCATGTAGGTGAGCAGCATGTAGTAGGTCACGTTGGTAGAAATCACCAGACCGATACAGGTCAGCAGGCTGCGCCAGTGTTTGGTCGCAATCTCTCTGAACGATACCTTCGGCCCTTCCTGCAGCCCTTCGCGATCGCCCTGCTCAAGGGTATCAACGTGCTGCTGGAACGCCGGAGTCTCTTCCAGCGCATGACGAAGATAGAGACCAATCAGCCCTAACGGCAGAGCCAGGAAGAACGGTAAACGCCATCCCCAGCTGAGGAAGTTCTCTTCACCCACCACGCTAGAAATCAGCACCACCACGCCGGCGCCCAGGACAAAGCCGGCTATCGAACCAAAGTCCAGCCAGCTGCCCATAAAGCCGCGCTTGCGGTCGGGAGAGTATTCAGCGACAAAGATGGATGCACCGGTATACTCGCCGCCCACCGAGAAGCCCTGCGCCATTTTACACAGCAGCAGCAGAATCGGCGCCCAGATACCAATCGAGGCGTAAGACGGAATCAGACCGATACAGAAGGTACTGATCGACATGATGACAATCGTGATGGCCAGTATCTTTTGCCGACCATATTTATCGCCCAGCATGCCGAAGAACAGGCCGCCTAGCGGACGGATTAAGAACGGAACGGAGAAGGTCCCTAACGCGGCAATCATCTGCACGCTGGGATCGGCATCGGGGAAGAAGACTTTACCTAAGGCATACGCCACAAAACCATACACACCAAAATCGAACCACTCCATCGCATTACCCAGCGATGCTGCGGTAATCGCTTTCTTCAGTTTGCTATCATCAATGATGGTCACATCCCGAAGCGTGATGGGTTTTACTTTTTTCCTTTTAAGCATAATTATCCTCTTTTGCTCTCGCCTTGAGCGCACGAATCTCCGCCGAATGACAAAGTCATTCGCGTCATGCGTTGGGAGCGGCGAATTGCTGTGCTCCACATTTCAAGCGTAGCAGGTTTGCCTGCACTGTCTGCTGACAGTCCGTACAACCGAACCTGTTGACGCCTGCTCTGGCCATAATGAATATGCGGTGCCGCTAAATAAGTGTAGTGAATTTGCGATCTCGCCTTTTTACCCTAACAGCGTTTAAATTTGGGATCAACTTCACAAAAATTTACCTACCCTTAAACAGAGTCGGCTAAAACCAATAAGTTCAATGAATATTGGAACTTAGCAATACATTTCCGGAAATATCTGGCGGTTTTGATGGAAATAATCCCGTCACTCTTCACGTGATATATTCATTTTCTTCCCGGCGGTAACTCATAAAAAAGGCCCGACAAAAGTGCGGGATTGCGCTATAATCACTTACACTTTCGGCTATCAGCCACCATTTAATGGACCAACGTCCTGTTTTACCCTGTAATCACGAGGAACGTCATGCAACTCCCACACTGCCCGAAATGCCAGTCTGAGTACACCTATGAAGATAATGGCATGTTTATCTGCCCGGAATGCGCCCATGAATGGAACAATGCCGAGCCCGCTGACGATAATGACGCCCTGGTGGTAAAAGATGCTAACGGCAATTTACTCGCCGATGGCGACAGCGTGACCGTCATTAAAGATCTGAAGGTAAAAGGCAGCTCTTCAATGCTGAAAATCGGCACCAAAGTGAAGAATATCCGACTGGTGGAAGGCGATCATAACATCGACTGTAAAATTGATGGTTTTGGTCCGATGAAGTTGAAATCTGAGTTCGTCAAAAAGAACTAATTCTATTTCCTCAGCAGCGGAGATTTATTTTCCCGCGCCTGAAACGGCCGCCGGGATAAATGAACGGATATATTTCCGCCGCGCCGCCTGATTATTTCCCGCGTGCCGCAGCATCCAGACCCGGCTCTACCGCCTGGTCTGGATGACTCATCACCTTCTACACTTAATGGGTCTTCGTTACCTGAGGTAATGGTTATGCCCTTAAGTCCTTACATCACCTTTAGCGGCAACTGCGCAGCGGCGATAGCGTTCTATCGACAAACGCTGGGCGCCGAACTTGTCCACCAAATCACCTACGGCGAAATGCCGCAGAATGCCCAGGATGCCCAGGATGGCTGCCCTTCCGGCCAGCATTTATCCGCCGACTGTATTGCTCACGCCAGTCTGCGCGTCGCGGGCAGCGAGCTCATGCTCGGCGACAGCCCGGGCGGCGAGAGCGATCGCTACGCCGGCTTTACGCTGGTACTCGATACGCAGGACCTGGCCGAGGGCAAGCGCTGGTTCGATAGCCTCGCCGACGGCGGGAACATCGAGATGGACTGGCAGGAAACCTTCTGGGCCCACGGCTTTGGCAAAACCATCGACCGCTTTGGCGTCCCGTGGATGGTGAACGTCGTCAAACAAGCTTAACACTTCCCCCTTCGGGCGGGTTCTCCCGCCCTGTCACTCAGCTGGCACCAACTCTTCATCCTCCGGTCATTGTGTGTTAACCGGAATGTAACAAAAACGCGTCAGGATCGGGCCACTCTCAGAGGGAAATCCCTTCTTCTGCTTAGTGAGGCTTGACTGACATGTACTTATCCAGACATCCGACCAGTTATCCGACCCGGTATCAGGAAATTGCCGCCAGACTTGAGCAGGAACTACGCCATCACTATCGCTGCGGCGACTACCTTCCGGCTGAACAACAGCTGGCCACGCGCTTTGAAGTCAACCGCCATACCCTGCGCCGGGCGATCGATCAGCTGGTTGAACGCGGCTGGGTCCAACGCCGTCAGGGGGTTGGCGTGCTGGTGCTGATGCGCCCAATCGACTATCCGCTCAATGCCCAGGCGCGCTTCAGCCAGAATCTGCTCGATCAGGGCAGCCACCCGACCAGCGAAAAGCTGCTGTCGGTACTGCGCCCGGCCAGCAGCCACGTCGCCGAAGCCTTTGGCATTGAGGAAGGCGACAACGTCATTCATCTCCGGACCCTGCGCCGCGTCAACGGCGTCGCGCTGTGCCTGATAGACCACTACTTCACCGACCTGCGCTTCTGGCCGACGCTGCAAACCTTCACCCAGGGGTCACTGCACGATTTCCTGCGCCAACGGCTGGATGTCGAACTGACCCGCGCGCGCACCAAAATCAGCGCCCGTCGCGCCCAGGCCAAAGAGAGCAATATTCTTGGGATCCCCAACATGGCGCCGCTGCTGTGCGTGAGAACCCTGAACCACCGCGCGGGCGAACCGCAGGCTACGGAGTACTCCGTCAGCCTGACCCGGGCGGACATGATTGAATTCACCATGGAGCACTGAATGCACTTTGATACCGCAACCCGCCAGCGCTGGATGTCCGTGCTGGCCCACAGTGACCCCGAGGAGCTGCTGGCACGGATGCAGACCCTGCAGCTGGCGCCGGACTATGAACTGATTCGCGCGCCGGAAACCGGCCTGGTACAGCTCCAGGCGCGGATGGGCGGGATTGGCGATCGTTTCTTCGCCGGAGACGCGACGTTGACCCGCGCCGCCATTCGCCTGACCGACGGCACCCTCGGCTACAGCTGGATACTGGGCCGCGACCGGCCGCACGCAGAACGCTGCGCAACCATCGACGCGCTGATGCAATCGCCCCACCATTTTCACACCTTAATGGAAACCCTGATTACCCCGCTGGAAGCACAACGAAGCGCACGCATTGAAGCCCGACGCGCCGAAGTCAACGCCAGCCGGGTGGACTTCTTTACTCTGGTTCGCGGAGATAACGCATGACCTTACAAACCGCTTTTACCCTACCGGTGCAGGATGCCCAGCACAGTTTTCGTCGCCTGCTCAAAGCCATGAGCGAGCCGGGCGTCATTGTCGCACTGCAGCAGCTCCAGCACGGCTGGCAGCCGTTGAATATCGCCTCCACCAGCCTGCTGCTGACCCTGGCGGACCACGAAACGCCGGTCTGGCTCTCATCGGCGCTGCATAACGACCTCGTCGGCCAGAACTTACGTTTTCATACCGGCGCACCGCTGGTGGAACTGCCGCAGCAGGCGGTCTTCGCCGTCACCGATGAACGTATCAGCAGCGAACAGCTTAACGTCCTGTCCGCCGGTACCGTCGCCGCGCCGGAAACCGGCGTCACGCTGATTGTCCAGCTCGCCAGCCTCAGCGGCGGGCGCATGCTGCGCCTGACCGGGGCCGGTATCGCCGAAGAGCGCATGATCGCCCCGCAGCTGCCGGACTGCATCATTGATGAGCTGACCGAACGCCCGCACCCGTTCCCGCTGGGTATTGACCTGATTCTCACCTGCGGCGAGCGCCTGCTGGCTATCCCGCGAACCACCCACGTGGAGGTTTGCTGATGTACGTTGCCGTCAAAGGCGGAGAGCGGGCGATCGAAGCCGCTCACGCCTTACAGGAACATAAACGACGAGGCGATGGACGGCTTCCCGAACTGAGCATTGAACAGATTACCCAACAGCTACACCTGGCGGTCGATCGGGTGATGACCGAAGGCGGCATCGCCGATCGTGAACTGGCGGCGCTGGCGCTCAAACAGGCCAGCGGCGACAACGTCGAAGCCATTTTTCTACTGCGCGCCTACCGCACCACCCTGCAGCGGCTGGCGGTGAGCGAACCTGTCGATACCGCCAGCATGCGCCTGGAGCGCCGTATTTCGGCGGTGTATAAGGATATTCCCGGCGGCCAGATGCTCGGCCCGACCTACGATTACACCCACCGCCTGCTTGATTTCACTCTGCTGGCCAACGGCGAAACGCCGACGCTGAATACCGCCGAACGGCCGCCGGAAGCCACACCGCACGTTTTCAATCTGCTGGTACAGCAGGGGCTGGCGAAAGCGGAACAGGAGTCCCACGCCCGGCCCGACGACATCACCCGCAATCCGCCGGTCTATCCCTGTTCACGCTCGTCACGCCTGCAACAGCTGGTGCGCAGCGATGAAGGCTATCTGCTGGCGCTGGCCTACTCCACGCAGCGCGGCTATGGCCGCAACCACCCTTTTGCCGGTGAAATTCGCAGCGGCTACGTCGCCATTGAGATCGTCCCCGAAGAGCTGGGTTTTGCGGTCAATATCGGCGAACTGCTAATGACTGAATGCGAGATGGTCAACGGTTTCGTGGCGCCGGAAAGCGAGCCCCCGCACTTCACCCGCGGCTACGGCCTGACCTTCGGCATGAGCGAGCGCAAAGCGATGGCGATGGCGCTGGTAGACCGGGCGCTCCAGGCGCCGGACTACGGCGAGGAGATAGCCGGGCCGGCGCAGGATGAAGAGTTTGTCCTCGCCCACGCCGATAACGTCGAGGCGGCCGGTTTCGTCTCGCATCTCAAGCTGCCCCACTATGTCGATTTCCAGGCCGAACTGGCGCTGCTGAAACGCCTGCAACGGGAGAACGAACGTGGCTAACCCACTCACTGGCTACAACTTTGCTTATCTTGATGAGCAGACCAAGCGCATGATCCGCCGGGCAATTCTCAAAGCGGTGGCGATTCCCGGCTACCAGGTACCGTTCGGCGGCCGCGAGATGCCGATGCCCTACGGCTGGGGAACCGGCGGTATTCAGCTGACCGCCAGTATCATCGGTGAGCATGATGTGCTGAAGGTGATTGACCAGGGTGCCGATGACACGACCAATGCGGTGTCGATACGGCAGTTTTTTAAGCGCGTCACCGGCGTCGCGACCACCGAGGCGACCTGCGATGCCACGCTGATCCAGACCCGTCACCGGATCCCGGAAACGCCGCTCAGCGAAGATCAGATCCTCATCTTCCAGGTGCCGATCCCGGAGCCGCTGCGCTTTATTGAGCCGCGCGAGACCGAAACCCGCACCATGCATGCGCTGGAAGAGTACGGCGTGATGCAGGTGAAACTGTATGAAGACATTGCCCGCTTCGGTCATATCGCCACCACCTATGCCTACCCGGTAAAAGTGAACGGCCGCTATGTGATGGACCCGTCGCCCATTCCTAAATTCGACAACCCGAAAATGCACATGATGCCCGCGCTACAGCTGTTCGGCGCCGGACGGGAAAAGCGCATTTACGCCGTGCCGCCGTTTACCCCGGTGGAAAGTCTCGATTTCGACGACCACCCCTTTACCGTCCAGGAGTGGGATGAACCCTGCGCCATTTGCGGGTCTCGCCACAGCTACCTTGATGAAGTGGTACTCGATGACAGCGGCAAACGGATGTTTGTCTGCTCCGATACCGACTATTGCCGTCAACAGAGCGAGGCGCTGAACAAATGAGCCATCCGTTACTCGCGGTCAATCATTTGACCCATCTTTATGCGCCGGGCAAAGGCTTCAGCGACGTCTCTTTTGAACTGTGGCCCGGTGAAGTGCTGGGCATCGTGGGTGAGTCCGGATCGGGGAAAACCACCCTGCTGAAAGCCCTCTCGGCGCGCCTGGCGCCGCAGGAAGGTGAAGTGCGGTATGAAAACCGCTCGCTGTATGCGATGAGCGAAGCGGATCGCCGCCGTCTGCTGCGCACCGAATGGGGCGTGGTACATCAGCATCCGATGGATGGTCTGCGCCGTCAGGTGTCGGCGGGCGGCAACATCGGTGAGCGCCTGATGGCCACCGGCGCACGCCACTACGGAAATATTCGCGCGACCGCCGAACAGTGGCTGAACGATGTCGAAATTCCACCGTCGCGTATTGACGATCTGCCCACCACTTTTTCCGGCGGAATGCAGCAGCGTTTGCAAATCGCCCGCAACCTTGTGACCCAGCCGAAGCTGGTATTTATGGACGAGCCGACCGGCGGTCTGGATGTATCGGTGCAGGCGCGTCTGCTCGATCTGCTGCGTGGCCTGGTGGTAGAGCTGAACCTGGCCGTGGTAATTGTCACCCATGACCTGGGGGTGGCGCGCCTGCTGGCTAACCGTCTGCTGGTCATGAAACAGGGTCAGGTGGTGGAAAGTGGCTTAACCGACCGGGTGCTGGACGATCCTCATCACCCGTATACCCAGCTGCTGGTGTCATCGGTATTGCAGAACTGAGGTTGCTGTCGCCGGGTGGCGCTGCGCTTACCCGGCCTACGAACACAGCACCCACAGGCCAGGTAAGGCCCACGAACGCAGCACCCAAAGGCCGGGTAAGGCCTACGAACACAGCACCCGTAGGCCGGGGTAAGGCGAAGCCGCCACCCGGCACCCAAACCACGAGGCTAAAATGATCCACGTTGAAAATGTCAGTAAGACCTTTGTACTTCACCAGCAAAACGGCGTGCGCCTGCCGGTGCTGCAGAATGCCTCTCTGGAGGTCAGCCATGGCGAATGTGTGGTGCTGCACGGCCATTCCGGTAGCGGCAAATCCACCCTGCTGCGTTCGCTGTACGCCAACTACCAGCCGGACACCGGTCATATCCATATCCGCCACGGCGACGAATGGGTTGACCTGGTCAACGCCTCGCCGCGTAAAGTGCTGGAAGTCCGCAAGCGCACCATCGGCTGGGTCAGCCAGTTTCTGCGCGTCATCCCGCGAATCTCGGCCCTCGAAGTGGTGATGCAACCGCTGCTCGACCTCGGCATTGCGCGCGATACCTGCGCTTCGCAGGCTGCCCGCCTGCTGACGCGCCTGAACGTTCCGCAACGGTTATGGCATCTGGCGCCCTCCACATTTTCCGGCGGGGAACAGCAGCGGGTCAATATCGCCCGCGGTTTCGCGGTGGACTACCCGATTTTACTGCTTGATGAGCCAACCGCCTCGCTGGACGCCACAAACAGCGCCGCCGTAGTGGAACTGATTAACGAAGCCAAAGCGCGCGGCGCGGCTATCGTCGGTATTTTCCATGATGAAACGGTCCGCAATCAGGTCGCCGACCGACTGCACCCGATGGGAATAACAGCATGATTATCAATAATGTAAACCTGGTTCTCGAGGATGAAGTGGTGCACGGGTCGCTGGAAGTGCAGGAAGGCAGAATTTACGCCTTTGCCGAAAGCCAGAGCCAGCTACCGCAGGCGCTCGACGGTGAAGGCGGCTGGCTGCTGCCCGGGCTGATTGAGCTGCATACCGATAATCTGGACAAATTCTTTACTCCGCGCCCGAAAGTCGACTGGCCCGCCCACTCGGCGATGAGCAGCCATGATGCGCTGATGATCGCCAGCGGGATCACCACCGTGCTGGATGCGGTGGCCATTGGCGACGTCCGCGACGGCGGCGACCGGCTGGAGAATCTGGAAAAGATGATCAACGCCATCGAAGAGACGCAAAAGCGCGGCGTTAACCGCGCCGAGCACCGCCTGCATCTGCGCTGCGAGCTGCCGCACCACACCACCCTGCCGCTGTTTGAGAAGCTGGTTGGCCGCGAGCCGGTGAGCATGGTCTCCCTGATGGACCACTCTCCAGGACAGCGCCAGTACGCCGATCGCAGCAAGTACCGCGATTACTATCAGGGAAAATATCATCTGACCAACGAAGAGATGGACCGCTTCGAGGAGGAGCAGATGGCGCTGGCGGCGACCTGGTCGCAGCCGAACCGCGAGACCATCGCCGCCATCTGCCGCGAGCGTAAGATCGCCCTCGCCAGCCACGATGACGCCACCCGTGAACATGTCGTCGAATCACACCAGCTTGGTAGCGTGATCGCCGAATTTCCTACCACCTTAGCCGCCGCAGAGGCCTCGCGTCAGCACGGCATGAACGTGCTGATGGGGGCGCCGAATATCGTGCGCGGCGGTTCGCACTCCGGCAACGTCGCGGCCCACCAGCTGGCGGCCAGCAACCTGCTCGATATTCTGTCGTCAGACTACTATCCCGCCAGCCTGCTCGATGCGGCGTTCCGCATCGCGGACGACCACGACAACGCCTTCTCGCTACCGCAGGCCATTCGTCTGGTCAGTAAAAATCCGGCCCAGGCTCTGGGATTAGGCGACCGCGGCGTGATTGCGGAAGGTAAGCGTGCCGATATGGTGCTGGCGCACCGTCGCGGCGAACATGTCCATATTGACCACGTCTGGCGTCAAGGAAAGAGGGTCTTCTGATGAGCGGAAAATTGATTTGGCTGGTGGGCGCCTCAGGCTCCGGAAAAGATAGCCTGCTGGCGGCCTTACGTCAGCGCGAAAATGCCCGGCTGCTGGTGGCGCATCGCTATATTACGCGCCCGTTCAACGCCGGCAGCGAAAATCATATTGCGCTCAGCAAGCAGGAGTTTTTCAACCGCGCCGAGCGCCAGCTGTTCGCCCTGAGCTGGCATGCCAATAACAATTACTACGGAATTGGCATCGAAATTGACCTGTGGCTGCACGCCGGTTTTGACGTGGTGGCCAATGGCTCTCGCGCCCATCTGCCTCAGGCCCGGGCGCGCTACGCTGACGCCCTGCTGCCCATCTGCCTGCAGGTCACGCCGGAGGTGCTGCGCCAGCGCCTGGAACAGCGCGGGCGAGAGAGCGAAGCGGAGATCGCCCTGCGCCTGGAGCGCGCGGCGCGCTATACCCCCTCCGACTGTCTGACGTTGAACAACAACGGCAGCCTCGGGCAATCCGTCGACCAGTTCCTCACGCTGCTGCGTCGCCACTACGCCCGACAAGAGAATCAACATGCCTACCTGTGAACTCCGGGCCCCGACCCTGGACGATGTCGATGCCGTATATGCATTAATTTGCGAATTAAAGCAGAAAGCGTACGATCGCCACCATTTCACCGCCGGGTTTGCCATGAACCTGCAAAATCCAACCCTGCGCTATCAGCTGGCGCAGGTGGAGGGGGAGACGGTCGGGTTGATTGGGCTACAGTTGCAGTTCCCGCTTAATTTCAACGCCTGGATCGGGGAAGTGCAGGAACTGGTGGTGCTGCCGCAGAGACGCGGTCTGCACGTCGGTCAGGCGCTGCTGGCCTGGGCGGAGCAGGAAGCCCGCGGACACGGTGCACAAATGGTGGAGCTCTCCAGCGGAAAATCCCGTCCCGACGCCCACCGTTTCTATCTCCGTGAAGGGTATACGCAAAGCCATCTGCGTTTTAAAAAAGCGCTGTGAGGAGGAAGTATGGGCCTGACTATTCGCTTAACCGGCACCGGCGGCGCCCAGCTGGTTCCGGTCTTCGGCTGCGACTGCGCAGCCTGTCAGCGTGCGCGCAGCGATGAGGCGCATCGTCGTCGCCCCTGTAGCGCGGTCGTGACCTTCAATGACGCCGTCACACTTCTGGATGCCGGGCTACCCGACCTGATGGACCGATGGCCCGCCGGCCAGTTTCAGCAGTTTTTACTTACCCACTATCATATGGATCATGTTCAGGGATTATTCCCGCTGCGCTGGGGCGTCGGTGCGCCGATCCCGGTGTTTGGGCCGCCGGATCCTGAAGGCTGCGATGACCTGTTTAAGCACCCCGGCCTGCTGGATTTCAGCCATACCGTTGAACCGTTTGTGGTGTTTAACTTACAGGGATTGCGGGTGACGCCGCTACCGCTGAATCACTCGAAGCTGACGTATGGCTATCTGCTGGAGTCGGCGCACAGCCGGGTCGCCTGGTTGTCGGATACCGCCGGATTACCGGAAAAGACGCTCAAATTCTTACTGAATAACCAGCCGCAGGCGATCGTGATCGACTGCAGCCATGAGCCGCGCCCGCAGCCGCCGCGCAACCACTGCGATTTGAATACGGTACGCGCTATCAATCAGGTGCTGGCCTGCCCGCGGGTCATTCTGACCCATATCAGCCATCAGTTTGATCTCTGGATGATGGACCATCCGTTGCCGCCGGGGTTTGAGGCCGGCTATGACGGTATGGAGATCGTGCTGGATTAATCTGTAACCCGATTAGGGCTATCGTCACTCCGGTGAGCGCCATGTCACCACGACCAGAAACGACGGCGCGGTTAATAATCGTCATCCAGCCGCCGCTGGTCGTTCTCCAGCTGCCGGCGATCCTGATCCAGCTGGCGCTGGCGATCGTCGAGCTGACGGCGACGATCCTCTATCTGTCGCTGCCGATCGTCATACTGCCGCTGGCGATCGGTGCTTTGTTGGCGGCTGCCCTGGTAACGTCCGTCATCATAGCGGTCGTTATCATCATCAGAGCGGCTATTGCCGGGGTTGTAGGCATCACTAATCGCCTGCTGAATATTACCGATTGCGTCGTCAATAATGTCAGCGTGCGCCAGCTGGCTGCTCAGCGACAGCGTGCAGAGGATTAAAGCGGTAAAGTAACGTTTCATAGAGCCAGTCTCTTCAGGGGGCTGGCCCTACGTTAATCAACGGTCGTTGCGGCGAGTAGCGGAGGAATCTCAAATCCGCGGCTGTTCAAGCGCGGTAATCGCATCAATTCGCGTCTGATGACGTCCGCCTTCATAATCGCTCCCCAACCAGGCATCGACAATCATTTTTGCCAGTTCAAGACCTATCACGCGCGCGCCGAAGGCCAGCACATTGGTATTATTATGTTGCCGCGATAGCTGGGCCGAATAGGGTTCACTGCACACCACCGCGCGAATGCCGGGGTATTTATTGGCGGTTATGGAGATCCCGACGCCGGTGCCGCAGATCAGGATCCCGCCCTCAGCTTCACCTGTCAGAATGGCCTGCGCGACAGCGCTGGCATAACGGGGATAATCGGTACGCTCAGGTGACCATGTTCCCTTATCCAGCACCTCGATTCCCCGCTGTCGGAGATGCGTTACAATATCGTTTTTAAGGATAAACCCGACGTGATCGCAGCCAATTGCAATCCTTTTCATACTTAACCTCGCCTGTTTTTACTTTACGAACATAGATAGAGTTGTGATTTAAACCGCAAAACCCGGCCAGAAAATCGGCACAAATCCGGCCTGACGTGCCATTTCTACCTCTCTAAAATTCACAAATCAAGCGAGAAAAATAGACGACTCATATTAACTATCGTTTTAAATTTCACAGATAAATCTAAAAAAACCTTGTTTTATAAATAGTTAATTAAAAATACTCCGACGCAAAACCACCCCTAAACTTTACAAAAAGCAAGACTTTATAAAACTTATAATTTTGTGAAGTTGATTGTATCTTTTCTGTTTTGACTGTGGTGATATAGTGACGTCTTCACTTTATGGACAAGAGAAAGCGATGAGTCAGTCAGAATCCAGTTCGCTCCCCAACGGTATCGGTCTCGCCCCCTGGCTACGCATGAAGCAGGAAGGAATGACCGAAAACGAAAGCCGAATCGTCGAATGGTTGCTTAAACCCGGCAATCTGAGCGACGCTCCCGCCATTAAAGATGTGGCGGAAGCGCTGTCGGTTTCCGAAGCGATGATCGTTAAGGTCTCCAAACTGCTCGGTTTTAGCGGTTTTCGTAACCTGCGTAGCGCCCTGGTGGAGTATTTTTCGCAATCTGAACAGGTCCTTCCGGCAGAGCTCTCCTTTGATGAAGCACCTCAGGACGTGGTGAATAAGGTTTTTAACATTACTCTGCGTACCATTATGGAAGGTCAGTCGATCGTTAATGTCGATGAAATTCATCGCGCGGCGCGTTTCTTCGCCCAGGCCAACCAGCGCGATCTGTACGGAGCCGGTGGATCAAATGCCATCTGCGCCGATGTGCAGCATAAGTTTTTACGGATCGGCGTGCGCTGCCAGACATATCCAGATGCGCATATCATGATGATGTCGGCCTCATTGTTGAAAAAAGGCGACGTCGTGCTGGTCGTCACCCATTCCGGGCGCACCAGCGATATTAAATCGGCAGTAGAGCTGGCCAAGAAGAACGGTGCTAAAATTATCTGTATTACCCATAGCTACCATTCACCGATTGCTAAATTAGCTGATTTTATTATTTGCTCGCCAGCACCAGAAACTCCTTTATTAGGGAGGAACGCCTCAGCGCGTATTTTACAACTTACCTTATTAGATGCTTTTTTCGTTTCGGTAGCCCAACAAAATATTGAACAGGCCACTTTAAACATGCAAAAAACCGGCGCCATTGTTGATTTCTTTTCACCAGGAGCGCTGAAGTAAATAATAAACGCCGATCCCACCACGGTGGGATCAATATTACTGTATCCTACACCGAGAATACTGTCATGAATAAATACCTGAAAATTTTCAGCGGCGCGGCTATGGGCGTAATGTTATCTACCAGCGCTTTTGCCGCGGCCGATTACGCGGTGGTATTAAAAACACTATCAAATCCTTTCTGGGTTGATATGAAAAAAGGTATTGAAGATGAGGCCAAAACGCTGGGAGTCAGCGTCGATATTTTTGCCTCGCCTTCGGAAGGGGATTTTCAATCACAGCTGCAGCTATTCGAAGACTTAAGCAATAAGAACTATAAAGGCATCGCTTTCGCGCCTCTCTCGTCGGTCAACCTGGTGATGCCCGTGGCGAAAGCCTGGAAGAAAGGGATTTATCTGGTCAATCTCGATGAAAAAATCGATATGGATAACCTGAAGAAAGCGGGCGGTAACGTTGAAGGTTTCGTCACCACGGACAACGTCGCGGTGGGGGCAAAAGGGGCCGATTTTATTATCGAGAAACTGGGTGCTGAAGGCGGCGACGTTGCCATCATCGAAGGAAAAGCGGGTAACGCGTCAGGCGAAGCCCGTCGTAACGGTGCAACGGAGGCATTCAAAAAAGCCAGTCAGATCAAGCTTGTTGCCAGCCAACCAGCCGACTGGGATCGCATTAAGGCGCTTGATGTTGCCACTAACGTGCTACAGCGGAACCCTAACCTGAAAGCCTTTTACTGCGCGAATGACACAATGGCAATGGGCGTTGCCCAGGCCGTAGCCAACGCCGGTAAAAGCCAGACGGTTCTGGTGGTCGGCACTGACGGTATCCCTGAAGCGCGTAAAATGGTGGAAGCCGGTCAGATGACCGCAACGATTGCGCAAAATCCGGGCAATATCGGCGCGACGGGACTGAAGATGATGGTTGATGCCGAAAAAACCGGCAAGGTGATTCCACTGGATAAAACACCAGAATTCAAACTGGTGGATTCTATTCTGGTCACAAAATAATTTTCCAGCAACGAGTCCGATGCTCTCCCCTTACCCTCCTGAACTCAGGAGGGTAAAAATAAGTAAGGAGTTATTATGCTCACGCCATATATTTCAATGGCGGGGATCGGCAAATCCTTTGGCCCGGTTCACGCATTAAAATCGGTCGATTTAACCGTTTACCCGCACGAAATACATGCATTACTCGGAGAAAACGGTGCGGGTAAATCAACGTTAATGAAAGTTTTGTCGGGAATACATGAACCGACCAAAGGCACCATCACGGTTAATAACGTTAATTATGACAAGCTCGACCATAAATTAGCGGCCAGACTCGGCATCGGCATTATTTATCAAGAGCTCAGCGTCATTGATGAATTAACCGTAATGGAAAATTTATATATCGGCCGCCATCTGACGAAAAAAATCTGCGGCGTCAATATTATCGACTGGAAAGAGATGCGCATCAGAGCGGCAATGATGCTGCTACGCATCGGATTAAAGGTCGATTTAGACGAGAAAGTCGCGAATCTGTCGATCAGCCATAAACAGATGCTGGAAATCGCTAAGACACTGATGCTCGACGCCAAAGTGCTGATCATGGATGAACCCACCTCTTCGCTGACCAACAAAGAGGTGGACTACCTGTTCCTGATCATGAACCAGCTGCGTAAAGAGGGAACCGCCATCGTCTATATCTCGCACAAGCTGGCGGAGATACGCCGGATCTGCGACCGCTACACGGTGATGAAGGACGGTAGCAGCGTATGCAGTGGCATGGTCAGCGAGGTCAATAACGACGATATCGTACGTCTGATGGTCGGCCGTGAGTTGCAAAACCGCTTTAACGCGATGAAAGAGAACAGCGGAAATATCGCGCGCGAAACGGTATTCGAAGTAAAAAATGTCACCAGCCGGGATAAGAAAAAGGTCCGTGATATCTCCTTTAGCGTCAATCGCGGTGAAATTCTCGGCTTTGCCGGCCTGGTGGGCTCCGGGCGTACCGAACTGATGGATTGTCTGTTTGGTGTTGATAAGCGGAGCAGCGGCGAAATCATCCTCAACGGTAAAGCCATTACCCCGCGCTCGCCGCTCGATGCCTTAAAGAAAGGAATGGGCTACATCACGGAGAGTCGCCGGGACAACGGTTTCTTCGGCAATTTCTCTATAGCGCAAAACATGGCTGTCAGCCTGAGCCTGAAACACGGCGGCTATAAAGGGGCGATGGGGCTGTTCCATGAAGAGAACGAGCGTAAAACGGCGGAGGCACAGCGCAAATTACTGGCGCTGAAGTGCCATTCTGTCGATCAGAGCATCACCGAACTTTCCGGCGGTAACCAACAAAAGGTCCTGATATCCAAATGGTTATGCTGCAACCCCGACGTCATTATTTTCGATGAACCGACGCGCGGAATCGACGTCGGCGCGAAAGCCGAAATTTATAAAGTGATGCGCCAGTTGGCGGATGACGGAAAAGTCATTCTGATGGTGTCATCCGAGCTTCCTGAAATTATCGCCGTCTGTGACCGCATCGCCGTGTTCTGCGAGGGGCGGCTGACGCAAATTCTGACCAATCGCGACGACATGAGCGAAGAGGAGATTATGGTATGGGCACTGCCGCAAGAGTAAAAGGGGAGTCTGATGGCAAAAAGCCGTTCAACTTCGCACTGTTCTGGGATAAATACGGCACCTTTTTTATCCTCGCGATTATTGTCGCGATCTTCGGCTCGCTGTCGTCGGAATACTTTCTGACGACCAATAATATCACCCAAATATTTGTTCAGAGCTCGGTGACGGTGCTTATCGGAATGGGGGAGTTCTTCGCTATTCTGGTAGCAGGCATCGACCTGTCCGTGGGGGCGATTCTGGCGCTTTCCGGCATGGTGACCGCCAAACTTATGCTGGCAGGCGTCGATCCGTTCCTCGCAGCGCTGATTGGCGGCGTGCTGGTCGGCGGCGCGCTAGGCGCGATTAACGGCTGCCTGGTCAACTGGACCGGCCTGCACCCGTTCATTATTACCCTCGGTACCAACGCGATTTTTCGCGGCATCACCCTGGTTATCTCCGACGCCAACTCGGTCTATGGCTTCTCTTTCGAGTTCGTCAATTTCTTTGCCGCCAGCGTATTAGGGATCCCGGTACCGGTCATCTTCTCGCTTATTGTGGCCGTGATTCTCTGGTTCCTGACCACCCGGATGCGGCTGGGCCGCAATATCTACGCCCTCGGCGGCAATAAAAACTCCGCCTTCTACTCTGGCATCGATGTGAAGTTCCATATGTTGCTGGTGTTCATTATATCCGGCATCTGCGCCGGGCTGGCGGGAGTGGTCTCGACGGCACGTCTCGGCGCCGCGGAGCCTCTGGCCGGAATGGGCTTTGAAACCTACGCCATCGCCAGCGCCATTATCGGCGGTACCAGCTTCTTTGGTGGTAAGGGACGCATTTTTTCAGTGGTGATTGGCGGCCTGATCATCGGCACCATCAACAACGGGCTGAATATTCTCCAGGTACAAACCTACTACCAGCTGGTGGTGATGGGTGGATTAATTATCGCGGCTGTCGCCCTCGATCGTCTTATCAGTAAGTAAGGAATTTATGATGAAAATTGCCCCCTCTTTAATGTGTATGGACCTGCTGAAATTCAAAGAACAGATCGAGTTTATCGATCGGCATGCAGATTACTTCCACATCGACATCATGGACGGTCATTTTGTCCCTAACCTGACGCTATCGCCGTTTTTCGTCAGCCAGGTGAAGAAGCTGGCCAGTAAACCACTGGACTGCCATCTGATGGTCACCCGGCCACAGGATTACATCAGCCAGCTGGCGCAGGCGGGCGCAGACTTTATCACCCTGCATCCGGAAACTATTAACGGTCAGGCTTTCCGCCTGATAGAGGAGATTCGTCGCCATGGCATGAAGGTCGGCCTCATTCTCAATCCGGAAACGCCGGTTGAGACGATGAAATATTACCTCCACAAGGCGGACAAAATTACGGTGATGACCGTCGATCCGGGTTTCGCGGGCCAACCCTTTATTCCTGAAATGCTGGAGAAGATCGGCGAGCTAAAAGCGTGGCGAGAACGTGAAGGGCTGGCCTACGAAATTGAGATCGACGGTTCGTGCAATAAAGCGACCTATCAAAAACTGATGGCGGCAGGCGCGGACGTCTTTATCGTCGGGACCTCCGGTCTGTTTAACCACGGCGACAATATTCACGACGCGTGGCAGGTCATGGCAGAGCAGATTCTGGCGGCCAAAAACGAGGTATTCCCTCATGCAAAAACAGCGTAAGGTCGTCGCAGGAGTGGACATGGGCGCAACCCATATCCGCTTTTGCCTGCAAACCGCACAGGGCGAGACTCTGCATTGCGAGAAGCTGCGCACCGCTGAAGCGATCGCCCCTGACGGTCTGGTGAGCGGGATCACGATGTTGATTCAGCAGCAGCTTGACCGCTTTCAGGCACATTGCTGCGGCCTGGTGATGGGCTTTCCGGCATTGGTCAGCAGAGATAAACGGACGATTATCTCCACCCCCAACCTATCGTTACCGCCAGAAACCCTGCGTACGCTAGCCGATGAGCTGGAGCATTCGCTGGCCTGTCCGGTCGAATTTTCCCGCGATGTGAATCTCCAGCTCTCATTTGACGTGCAGGAAAATGGTTTGCAGGCTCAACAGGTGTTAGCCGCTTATCTCGGCACCGGCATGGGCTTCGCCATCTGGTTAAACGGCGGGCCGTGGACAGGTGCACATGGCGTGGCGGGAGAGCTGGGTCATATCCCGCAGGGCGACAACGCGCTCATCTGCGGTTGCGGTAATCCCGGTTGTCTGGAAACCGTCTGTTCCGGCATCGCGCTCAAACGCTGGTATGAACAACAGCCGCGCGGCTATGCGCTTGGTGAACTGTTTTTACACGCCGCTGAGGAACCGTTTGTACAGGCCCTCCTGCACCACGCCGCCCGCGCCATCGCCACCAGCATCAACCTGTTCGACCCCGATGCGGTGATCCTCGGCGGTGGCGTGATGGACATGTCCGGGTTTCCACGCGAGGTGCTGCTCGCCATGATAAAAGCGCATATTCGCCGCCCGTTGCCTTATCAGGCGGTGCAGTTTCTTGCCGCATCGTCCTCAACATTTAATGGTGCTCAAGGGGCTGCGGCGCTGGCCCGCAGCCGCTATTTGCCACAACCTGTCGCAGCGCCTGCATCAGCTGTGTCCGACTGAAGGGTTTACGCAGCAGCTCAACGTCCGGCAGCGCAGGATTGTGCGCCGGACGCAGATCCTGGCCGCTGATCAGCAGCACCGCCACCGTCGGGAAACGGCGCTGGGTTTCGTTGATCACCTCGGCTCCGCTCAATCGGCCCGGCAGCATCAGGTCGCTAATCAGCAGCGCAATTTCCGTCGAAGCCTCAAGTAACTGCAGCGCCTGCTCTCCGTTCCCGGCCTCCAGGGTTAACCAGCCGAGCTGATGAAGCTGTTCACAAAGGGTCTGGCGCACATCGGCCTCATCCTCGAGCACCAGCGCCAGCCGCTCACCGCTCACCGTCTGCTCGACTTCCGGCAGCGGGCCACCGCTCGGCGCCTGTACCGCCGCGCGCGGCAGCTGTAAACGCACCGTTGTCCCCTGGCCCGGCGCGCTCTCAATGGCCACCCTCCCGCCGGACTGGCGGACAAAACCATAGACCATCGACAGCCCCAGACCGCTGCCGCTGCCGGTTTGTTTGGTGGTAAAGAACGGTTCGAACACCTGGGCTTTGACCTCCTGCGACATCCCGCTGCCGTGATCGATCACCTCCAGCGCCACCATATCCTGCCGCCGCCCGTCGCTGCGAGCCACCCGCTGGTTCCAGGTGCGCAGCCTAATTACCCCTGAACGCCCTTCCATTGCATCGCGAGCGTTCATCACCAGATTGATAATGGCGTTTTCCAGCTGGCCGACGTCAATCCACGCCGGCCACGCGGGTGACTGTGCCTCAATCTCCAGACTCAGCGTCGTCGGCAGAGAATGGCGCATCAGTTCGCCCAGATTCTCCAGCAGCGGTTTCATCGCCACGGCATTGGGGTGTAGCGACTGCTTACGCGAGAAGGCCAGCAGCCGCTGGGTAAGCAGCGCGCCGCGTTCTGCGGCTTTTCGCGCCCGGGAGATCCGCGGCACGTCCGCGTCCTGCGGCTGAACCAGTTCAAGGCTGCCGATAATCACCGCCAGCAGGTTATTAAAATCATGCGCCAGGCCGCCGGTCAGCTGGCCGACCGCTTTCATTTTCTGGCTGTGTACCAGCGCCTGCTCCAGCCCTTTGCGTTCGGTCCTGTCGAGAACCACGTTCACCAGCCCCCGCCCGGGAACCGGGCTGAAGCGCAGCTCAATGGTGCGGTCGCTCGCCAGCTGTAGCTCCTGGGGTTTGGGTAGCGGACGGGACAGGTTGTCACGAATATGTTCCGCCAGAGGGGCGGCCTGACCCAGCAGCTGCTGATAGTGAATGCCGCGCTGCAGGTCATTGGCTGCCAGCCCTAACAGCAGCGGATACTGCGGATTCCACACCACCAGCAGCCCCTGATTATCAAACAGCGCGAAGCCGTCGCGCATGGCATGAAAGGTGGTCTCCAGCAGGGTACTTTTTTCTTTCAGCAGCTGAGAGGTATGGGCCAATGACGCGGTATTGCGGGCAAAGACGTTGAAGGCGCGCGCCAGCTCTCCCAGTTCATCGCGTCGCTGGAGCCCCGGGACAGACACATCCTGCTCGCCGTGGGCCAGGCGCGACATCGCCCGGGAGATAGCGGTCAGACTGGAGCCAAGGTTACGGTAGATATACCAGCCGGCGAAGCCGGTTATCACCAGCGCCAGCAGCGCCGACAGCAAAATAAACATGCTGATAGAGCGCAGCTCCTGATGGCTCTGTGCCGCCCGCAGTTCAGACGCCTGCGCCACGCGGGCAACGTACTGATTAATATCGCTGTTGAGCAGCGCCACCAGCGCCTTAATGTGAAACATATACCAGCCGATGGCCAAATCGCTCTCCTCCAGCTGCGCCGAGAGCGGCTCCAGCCTGGCCAGCTCGCCGTTGAAATCCTGCAGAATCGCGGCCAGCGTAGGATCGCGGCTGGTTGTCGGTAGAAAACCTCTCACCTTATCCAGCTGCTGGACGATCGATCGCGGCGTCGAAGTATGGATGGCCGCAACGATCAGCCGATCCATCTCGGCCAGCGGCCGGGGATCGATCGCGTCTGCGCCATGTCGATCGTTAAGATCCTGAATATGCCGGAGATAGCTCTGGTTCTGATACAGCGAGCTGAGCAGTTCATTACGCTGCAGGTGACGACGCTGACCGCGTTCCAGCATGCCGCCCACGCTCTGCTGCAGTTCATTGCTGCGGCGAATAATACTGGCCACCAGCGTCAGTTCCTGTTGCGCCAGCGGCGCGGCGGCGAGGTGCGAGAGTGAATATTTCAGGGCCTGCTGGGTCGCCAGCAGGCGTTCAGCTTCGCTTTTATACTCCAGCGCACCGACCACCTGGGAGAGGCGAACCGCCGCAGTGGCGACGTTCGCGGTGTCGCGCGCCAGATTCATACTGCCGGTCATATCATCCAGCGTCTGCCGCTGCACCTGTTCTTGTAGCAGGCTGGCATGGCGAAACCCCAGCAGCGCTACGCCGGCCACCATCAGCGTGACCGCAACCATCAGCAAATTAAACGACAGCAGACGCCCGCGAGCGCTGGTGAAAAACGGGTAGCGATGGGATGGCATGGTCAGCTCCACGATCTTTTTATTTATCCTGGCGGTTGCTGACCCTGACCGGGAGAGCCGCATCGCGTAATTGTGAGCCAGGTTAACTATTCATCAATATGACAAATATGAACGGCGTCTGACATTTTGTATTTATCGTCGTGTGGTGCACTGCGATTCTCGATCACACTCGCAGGAGAGCCGCCATGCAGGGGACACCGGTACTATCCATGCGCAATATTGCCAAAGCCTTTGGCAAGTTTTATGCGCTGAAAGGCGTCGATCTGACGGTCTGGCCCGGTGAGATCCACGCCTTAATGGGGGAGAACGGCGCCGGGAAAAGCACGCTAATGAAGATCCTCGCCGGCGCCTATACCGCGACCAGCGGTGAGATCCTGATCGACGGGAAACCGCACACCATCAAAGGGCCAAAAGACGCGCTTGCGGCGGGCATCACGCTGATTTACCAGGAGATGCAGCTGGCGCCGAATTTAACCGTCGCCGAGAACATTTTCCTCGGCAGCGAGCTGGCGCGCGGCGGGCTGGTACAGCGCAAAGAGATGATTAATCAGGCCCAGGCGGTGATAGATCGTCTCGGCGCTCAGTTTAAGGCCAGCGACCGGGTGATGACCCTGACCATTGCCGAACAGCAGCAGGTGGAGATCGCCCGCGCCCTGCATCGCAACAGCCGGGTCCTGGTGATGGATGAACCCACCGCCGCCCTCTCCTCCCGTGAGACCCAGCGCCTGTTTGAGCTGATTCTGCGCCTGCGCGATGAAGGGATGGCCATTATCTATATCAGCCACCGCATGGCGGAGGTTTATGAACTCTCCGACCGCGTCAGCGTATTGCGCGATGGCCAGTACGTCGGCAGCCTGACCCGCGACAAGCTCAACGCCTCCGAACTGGTGCGAATGATGGTCGGCCGTCCGTTAAGCGACCTGTTCAATAAAGAGCGCGATATTCCGCCCGGTCAGCCGCGCCTGCGGGTAGAGGATTTGACCGACGGCGGTAAAGTGAAAGCCAGCAGTCTGGTGGTACGGGCCGGGGAAATCGTCGGTTTGGCCGGTCTGGTCGGCGCCGGCCGCTCGGAGCTGGCGCAGCTGATTTTCGGCGTGCGTCGGGCCACCGGCGGCGTCATCGAGATCGACGGCGAACCGGTGGTCATTCACTCTCCGCGTGCAGCCATCGAGCTGGGTATCGGCTTTCTCACCGAAAACCGCAAGGAGCAGGGGCTGTTCCTCGAAATGGCGGCGCAGGAGAACATCACCATGGCCACCCTCGAACGGGATGCCCGCTGGGGTATGCTCAATCGCAAAAAGGCGCAGACCCTCTCCGACGATGCGATCTCCCTGCTTAATATTCGCGTGCCGCACGCACAGGTGCGGGCCGGCGGCCTTTCCGGCGGCAATCAGCAAAAGCTGCTGATCTCCCGCTGGGTCGCCATCGGTCCGCGCATTTTGCTGCTTGATGAACCGACGCGCGGCGTCGACGTCGGCGCCAAAAGCGAGATTTACCGCATCATGACCCAGATGGCGCGCCAGGGGGTGGCCATCCTGATGATCTCCAGCGAACTTCCCGAAGTGGTCGGCATGAGCGACCGGGTCTACGTCATGCGCGAAGGCAGCATCGCCGGCGAACTCCAGGCCGGCGACATCAGCCAGGAAAGCATTATGACGCTGGCCACCGGCGTAAACGACTCTCACCTTAAGGCGGTATCACCATGACAACACAGAAAGAGACCGCCGCGCAGCCGGTGGCAAAATCGGTATCAGCGAAGAAAATCCTGATGGGCGATCTGGTACAAACGGTCGGTATCCTGCCGATTTTAATCCTGATTGTCGCGGTATTTGGCTTTATCGCCCCCAACTTCTTTACCGAAAGCAACCTGCTGAATATTACCCGGCAGGCGTCGATCAACATCGTGCTCGCCGCCGGGATGACTTTCATCATTCTGACCGGGGGGATCGATCTGTCCGTCGGCTCGATTCTCGGCACCACCGCGGTGGCGGCGATGGTGGTGTCGCTGATGCCGGAGCTCTCCCTGCTCTCCATTCCGGCGGCGCTGATGCTCGGCCTGCTGCTCGGTTTGTTTAACGGCGCGCTGGTGGCCTTCGCCGGGCTACCGCCGTTTATCGTGACGCTCGGGACCTATACAGCCCTACGCGGGGCCGCCTATCTGCTGGCCAACGGCACCACGGTGATTAACTCCGATATCAGCTTCGAATGGATCGGCAACGATTACCTCGGGCCGGTTCCGTGGCTGGTGGTGATCGCGCTGATGGTGGTAGCGGTGTGCTGGTTCATTCTGCGCCGCACCACCCTTGGCGTTCATATCTACGCCGTAGGCGGCAATATGCAGGCGGCAAGGCTCACGGGGATCAAAGTGTGGCTGGTGCTGCTGTTCGTTTACGGCATGAGCGGCCTGCTCTCCGGGCTGGGCGGCGTCATGAGCGCCTCGCGGCTGTACAGCGCGAACGGCAACCTCGGCGTAGGTTATGAGCTGGATGCCATCGCCGCCGTTATTCTCGGCGGGACCAGCTTCGTCGGCGGCATCGGCACTATCACCGGCACGCTGGTGGGGGCGTTGATTATCGCCACGCTCAATAACGGCATGACGCTGATGGGCGTCTCCTATTTCTGGCAACTGGTGATCAAAGGGGCGGTGATCATCATTGCGGTGCTGATCGACAAATACCGTACCCGACACCATCAAAGTGCATAACAACAATACCCTACAGACAGAGGAAAACAGCATGCGTTTGAAACCCGTAGTAACCGCACTCTGTGCCGGCGCGTTGCTTGCCGCAGCGCCCTTTACCCAGGCCAAAGAGCTGAAGTCAATCGGCGTCACGGTGGGGGATTTAGCCAACCCGTTCTTTGTACAAATCACCAAAGGCGCGGAGCTGGAAGCCCGTAAGCTGGCCGGAGACAATGTGAAAGTGACGCTGGTCTCCAGCGGATACGATCTGGGTCAGCAGGTGGCGCAGATCGATAACTTTATTGCCGCCAAAGTCGACATGATTATCCTCAACGCCGCCGACTCAAAAGGGATTGGCCCTGCGGTAAAACGCGCGAAAGATGCCGGGATCGTGGTGGTTGCGGTGGACGTGGCCGCCGAAGGCGCCAATGCCACCATCACCTCTGATAACACTCAGGCGGGAGAAATGGCCTGTAAATACATCACCGACCGCCTGAAAGGCAAAGGGAATGTCGTGATTATCAACGGGCCGCCGGTTTCCGCTGTGCAGAACCGCGTCGAAGGCTGCCAGGCCGAGTTTGCACGCCACCCGGATATCAAAGTGCTCTCCTACAACCAGAACGCGAAAGGCAGCCGTGAAGGTGGTCTGGAAATTATGACCTCATTGCTGGCGGCGAATCCGAAGATCGATGGCGTCTTTGCCATCAACGATCCGACCGCGATCGGCGCCGATCTGGCGGCAAAACAGGCGCAGCGTCATGAGTTCTTTATCGTTGGCGTCGACGGAAGTCCGGACGGTGAAGAGGCGTTGAAACGTAAAAACTCGCTGTTTGTGGCGACGCCGGCGCAGGACCCGCAGGTCATGGCGGCGAAAGCGGTAGAGATCGGTTATGACATTCTGCAGGGGAAACCGGCACCGGCCGCACCGGTGTTGATCCCGGTGACCCTGATCGATAAAAACAATATCGGCAGTTACAAAGGCTGGACCGTGAAGTAAGAGTCCTGTCTCCCCGCTGGCCCCGCGTCTGCCGGGGCTACGCCGCCCTGTCGCCGTGGATAACATCCGCGGCGAACACATAGCCCAGACCGCGTAGGGTTTTGATCAGCGTCGGCTGATGCGGATTCGGTTCGATTTTGCGCCGCAGGCGCATGATCAGCACGTCAATCGTCCGGTCAAAGACTTCGGTGCTTTCGCTATGGGTCAGGGCCAACAGCTGCTCGCGATTGAGCACCCGGCGGGCGTTTTGCGCCAGCGCCAGCAGCAGGCTGTACTCTCCCTGGGTCAGCGGCACCGCTTGCTGTTGCGAGTTAAACAACTCGCAGCGAAACGTATCCAGCCGCCAGCCGTTAAAGAGCAATCCCGTGCCGCCGCTCGCGCCTTCGGCACCCAGCGCACCGCTACGTCTGAGCACCGCTTTCACCCGCGCCACCACCACCCGGGAGTTGAACGGCTTGGCAATATAATCATCGGCGCCCATTTCCAGCCCGACTACGACGTCGGATTCGCTGCCGAGGCCGGTCAGCATCACCACCGGTAAATCAGGTCGGCTACGCTGCAGCTGTTGCAGCACCAGCAGCCCGTTGGTGTCGGGGAGAATCATATCCAGCAGCACCAGCGAGATATCCGTCCGCTGGGCCGCTACCGCCAGCGCATCGCTGCCGGTCTGGCACAGCAGCACGTCAAAAACATGCGCACTGAGCACATCGCTAAGCAGTTCGCCAATCGCGCTGTCGTCATCCACAACCAAAATGACCGGTTTCATTACTTGCCTCTGCCCGCACGGAACGATCTCTGTCTGATTAATTCAGCAAAGCCCCCTCGACAAATCCATTACCGGATCGCGTTTCTTCAATCCATGTCACATCTCACCGCCCTTCGACACGTCAAAACTGACGACGCCCTGCTTTTCGTCAGCATTTAGCCCAAAAAATCGACGTATCATCAGTCAATACCCACAATGAAAACATGGCATAGAAGATGCATATTGACGGCGTGATAGCGCATATGCGCCCATTGATGAACTGGAGCAAGACCGATGAAAAAAGTCGTCACGGTTTGCCCGTATTGCGCATCAGGTTGCAAAATCAACCTGGTGGTCGATAACGGCAAAATCGTCCGGGCTGAGGCGGCACAGGGGAAAACCAACCAGGGAACCCTGTGCCTGAAAGGCTATTATGGCTGGGATTTCATTAACGATACCCAAATCCTCACCCCGCGCCTGAAAACCCCTATGATCCGCCGTCAGCGTGGCGGAAAACTGGAATCCGTCTCCTGGGAGGAGGCGCTCGACTACGTCGCGACCCGTCTCAGCGCCATTAAGGCGAAGTACGGTCCGGACGCCATTCAGACCACCGGCTCGTCCCGCGGGACGGGGAACGAAACCAACTATGTGATGCAAAAGTTCGCGCGCGCCGTTATTGGTACCAATAACGTCGACTGCTGCGCTCGCGTCTGACACGGCCCTTCGGTTGCAGGTCTGCACCAGTCGGTCGGTAATGGCGCCATGAGTAATGCCATCACGGAGATTGATAACACCGATCTCGTCTTTATCTTCGGCTACAATCCGGCCGACTCACACCCTATTGTGGCGAATCACGTGATTAACGCCAAACGCAACGGGGCGAAGATTATCGTCTGCGATCCGCGCAAGATTGAAACCGCGCGCATTGCCGATATGCATATTGCCTTGAAAAACGGCTCCAACATCGCGCTGCTCAACGCCATCGGCCACGTCATTATCGAAGAGGATCTCTACGATAAATCCTTCGTCGCCAGCCGTTCTGAGGGCTTCGAGGAGTATCGTAAAATCGTCGAAGGCTATACGCCGGAGTCGGTGGAAGCCATCACCGGCGTCAGCGCGCAGGAGATCCGCGCCTGTGCCCGGATGTATGCCGGCGCGAAATCCGCCGCCATCCTGTGGGGCATGGGCGTGACCCAGTTCTATCAGGGCGTGGAGACCGTGCGCTCGCTGACCAGCCTGGCGATCCTCACCGGCAACCTCGGCAAGCCGAGCGCCGGCGTCAACCCGGTGCGCGGCCAGAACAACGTGCAGGGCGCCTGCGATATGGGGGCGCTGCCGGACACCTATCCGGGCTATCAATACGTGAAATTCCCGGAGAACCGCGAGAAGTTCGCCAGAGCCTGGGGCGTCGGGAGCCTGCCGGCGCATACCGGCTATCGCATCAGCGAGCTGCCGCACCGCGCGGCGCACGGTGAAGTACGGGCAGCGTACATTATGGGCGAAGATCCGCTGCAGACCGACGCCGAGCTCTCTGCCGTGCGTAAAGCGTTTGAAGAGCTGGAGCTGGTGATTGTCCAGGATATTTTCATGACCAAAACCGCCGCGGCGGCCGACGTTATCCTGCCGTCCACCTCGTGGGGCGAGCACGAAGGCGTCTATACCGCAGCGGACCGCGGCTTCCAGCGCTTCTTTAAGGCGGTAGAGCCGAAGTGGGACCTGAAAACCGACTGGCAGATCATCAGCGAAATCGCCACCCGGATGGGCTATCCGATGCACTACAACAACACCCAGGAGATCTGGGACGAGTTGCGGCATCTGTGCCCGGACTTTTACGGCGCCACCTACGAGAAAATGGGCGAGCTGGGCTACGTGATGTGGCCGTGCCGCGATGAGTCCGACGCCGACCAGGGGACCTCTTATCTGTTTAAAGAGAAGTTCGACACCCCGAACGGCCTGGCGCAGTTCTTCACCTGCGACTGGGTTGCGCCGATCGATAAGCTCACCGACGAGTATCCGATGGTGCTCTCCACCGTGCGGGAAGTAGGCCACTATTCGTGCCGCTCCATGACCGGCAACTGCGCGGCGCTGGCCGCGCTGGCGGATGAACCGGGCTATGCGCAAATCAATACCGCCGATGCCGCGCGACTGGGTATTGAGGATGAGGCGCTGGTGTGGGTGAACTCACGTAAAGGCCGCATTATCACCCGCGCGCAGGTCAGCGACCGTCCGAATAAAGGGGCGGTCTATATGACCTATCAGTGGTGGATTGGCGCCTGTAATGAGCTGGTAGCGGAGAACTTAAGCCCGATAACCAAAACGCCGGAGTACAAGTACTGTGCCGTGAACGTTGAGCGCATCGCCGACCAGCGCGCCGCCGAGCAGTATGTGATTGATGAGTACACCAGGCTGAAAGCCCGCCTGCGCGAAAGCGCAATGGGTTAAGGCAGACGGCGCCCCCGGCCACATAATGCTGGCCGGGGGCGCATTTTCGTCATCCGGGTTGCGGGATAGCTGGCGCAGCCCACTTTTATCGAACCTGGCAGCCGCCGCCATTTTCTTCTTTTTCACCTCCCTTTATACTGCGCGCTGTGTTCCTGACCGATAATAAAAAATGAAATACCTCTATTTACTTCTGATGCTGTTCTCTCTTGCCGCGGGTGCCACGGATCCCGGCAGCCAGTACAAACACCAGGCGGAAGCCGGCGATCCGCGGGCGCAGTACTATCTTGCCGATACCTACGTCAGTTACGGTGATTATCAGCAGGCCGAATACTGGGCGCAGAAATCGGCCGATAACGGTGACGGGGATGCGCTGGCGCTACTGGCCCAGCTGAAAATCCGCAACCCGCAGCAGGCCGATTACAAACAGGCCAGAGAGCTGGCGGAGAAGGCGGTGCAGGTTGGCAGCAAGGCTGGCGAAATTATCCTGGCCCGCGTGCTGGTCAACCATCAGGCCGGGCCGACGGACTATTCACATGCCATCACCCTGCTACAGGATGCCGCCCAGGATCCGGAAAGCGACTCCGCCGTCGACGCCCAGATGCTGTTAGGTCTGATTTACGCCAGCGGCGTCCAGATGACAGAGGATGACGCCAGGGCAACGGACTATTTTAAACGCAGCTCCTCGCTGTCCCGTACCGGTTATGCCGAATACTGGGCCGGGATGATGTTCCTGCAGGGAGAACAAGGCTTTATCGAACCCAACCAGCAGAAAGCGCTGCACTGGCTCAATGTCAGCTGTCAGGAGGGGTTTGATACCGGCTGCGAAGAGTTCGACAGGATAAGTAAAAGATAAGAAAAAGCCCGGCGGTCGCGCCGGGCTTTGAGACGGTTGATAAACCTGTTGGAACCCGGTGCCCGCGTTTTGCCGGGTGGCGGCTGACGCCTGACCCGGCCTACAACACCCGCAGTCTCAACACTTGCACACGCTCTGTCGGCCCGCGCAAGCGCAGCGCCGCCGGGCAATTTAAGCACGCTTTGTCAACACGCTGAGCCCGACGCGGTCGCGCCGGGCTTTGCATTTTATTGCGCCGTTTTATCAAATTTGCCCAGCACTTCACGCTCATAGGCCAGCGCTTTCTTGCGGTCAAACTTGTGCTCCCACTTGGCAATCACCAGCACCGCCAGCGCATTGCCCACCACGTTCAGCGCGGTACGCGCCATATCGAGGATACGGTCAACGCCGGCAATAAAGGCCAGCCCTTCCAGCGGAATCCCTACGCTCCCCAGCGTCGCCAGCAGCACCACGAAGGAGACGCCCGGCACGCCGGCAATCCCTTTCGAAGTTACCATCAGCGTCAGTACCAGGGTGATTTCCTGCCACAGCGACAGGTCAATACCGTACAGCTGGGCAATAAAGATCGCCGCGATACTCTGATACAGCGTTGAGCCATCGAGGTTAAACGAGTAGCCGGTCGGCACGACAAAGCTGGTAATAGAAGCCGGTGCGCCATAGGCTTCCATCTTCTCAATAATACGCGGTAGTACGCTCTCGGAGCTGGCGGTGGAGTAGGCCAGAATCAGCTCGTCTTTCAGAATACGGATCAGAATCCAGATACTTAATCCGCATACCCGCGCCACGATCCCCAGCACCACCAGCGCGAAGAACAGAATCGCGAAGTAGACCAGGATAACCAGTTTGGCCAGCGGCCACAGCGAGGCGAAGCCAAAAGTGGCAACAGTCACCGAAATCAGCGCAAACACCCCGACCGGCGCATAGCGCATCACCATGTGGGTCACTTTGAACATGGTTTCGGAAATGGAGCGGAAAACGGTCACCAGCGGTTCACGATGGGTCGCCGGCAGCGAAGAGAGTCCCAGACCGAACAGTACCGAGAAGAAGATAATCGGCAGCATATCGCCTTTCGCCATCGACGCGACAATGTTGGTCGGCACCAGTGACAGTATCGTTCCCATCAGGCCGTGAGCGTGGCTTTGCACCTCTGCCGTTGTACTTTGATATTTCGAAATATCCACCGCGGCCAGCTGCGACATATCAATGCCGCTACCCGGCTGGAAGACGTTGGCCAGGGTAATCCCCAGCACGATCGCCACGGTGGTGATCACTTCAAAATAGATAATGGTTTTCGCGCCGATTCGGCCCAGCTGCTTCGCGTCGCCAACGCCGGCAATCCCGACAACCAGCGTCGAGATAACAATCGGAACGACGATCATCTTGATCAGGTGGATAAAGATATCACCCGCCGGCGTCAGGAAATTCGCAATTAACCAATCACGACCGTCGGCATGGTAATGCAGATAGCTGCCCAGCAGAATACCCAGCACCAGGGCCAGCAAAATCTGCCAGGCCAGGCTGACTTTTGTTTTTTTCTTCACTACTGACTTCCTCAATGAGAGGCACCATTCCCGGAAGTCATGATGCCCACTGAAAGGGATATGAATTGTGTTGCGTTGCTCTATGGGGTTTTTTAACGCGCGGTATCAGTATCATCTGCACGGCATGCTACGCAAGCGTTTAAGAACAGGGCTTTTCTCTGGGTTTCTGCATAAATTCGCTAACTTTCCCCACTTCCGTTGCATAAGTATCTGTTATAAAAAAAATTTCATAGCTTCCATTTCTATAAATACATTTCTGAAATTATTTCACTTCAAAGTTTCATTTGATTGATTTTCATTCAGTTGAATCAATGCGTGATCTGTCCCCCAAATAGCAAACAAAGCCGTGAAAGACCCTACTCTTAACGTTTACTTGACATATATTTAACAACCTACAGGAGAAAAAAAGCCATGAGCCAAATACATAAGCACTCTATTCCCGCTAACATTGCGGACAGCTGCCTGATTAACCCGGAACAGTACAAGGCGCAGTATCACCAGTCTGTCACCGACCCGGATGCGTTCTGGGGTGAGCAAGGCAAAATCCTTGACTGGATGCGGCCCTATACGCGCGTGAAGAACACCTCATTCGCTCCGGGCAACGTCTCTATTAAATGGTATGAAGACGGCACGCTGAATCTTGCCGCTAACTGCCTCGATCGCCACCTGGCCGAACGCGGCGACCAGACCGCGATTATCTGGGAAGGCGACGACGCCAGCCAGAGCAAACACATCACTTATCGCGAGCTCCATCACGACGTCTGCCGCTTTGCTAACGTCCTGCTCGACCTCGGCATTAAAAAGGGCGATGTCGTCGCTATCTATATGCCAATGGTGCCGGAAGCCGCCGTCGCCATGCTGGCCTGCGCCCGTATCGGCGCGATTCACTCGGTGATCTTCGGCGGTTTTTCTCCCGAAGCGGTTGCCGGACGTATCATTGACTCGAACTCGCGTCTGGTCATTACTTCCGATGAAGGGCTGCGCGCCGGACGCGCAATTCCGTTGAAGAAGAACGTCGACGACGCGTTAAAAAATCCGAACGTGAAAAGCATCGAGCACGTGGTTGTGCTTAAACGCACCGGCGGCAAAATCGACTGGCAGGAAGGACGCGACCTGTGGTGGAGCGACCTGATTGCGCAAGCCAGCGACCAGCACCAGCCGGAAGAGATGAATGCGGAAGACCCGCTGTTCATCCTCTATACCTCCGGTTCAACCGGTAAGCCCAAAGGGGTGCTGCACACCACCGGCGGCTACCTGGTCTATGCCGCCGCCACCTTCAAATATGTCTTCGACTACCATCCGGGCGACATCTACTGGTGTACTGCCGACGTAGGCTGGGTGACCGGCCACAGCTATCTGCTGTACGGCCCGCTGGCCTGCGGCGCCACCACGCTGATGTTTGAAGGGGTGCCGAACTGGCCGACGCCGGCGCGGATGTGTCAGGTCGTCGATAAGCACAAGGTCAATATTCTCTACACCGCGCCGACGGCGATCCGTGCGCTGATGGCGGAAGGCGATAAGGCCATCGAAGGCACCGATCGCTCTTCTCTGCGTATTCTGGGCTCGGTCGGCGAGCCGATTAACCCGGAAGCCTGGGAGTGGTACTGGAAGAAGATTGGCAACGAGAAATGTCCGGTGATGGATACCTGGTGGCAAACTGAAACCGGTGGCTTCATGATTACTCCGCTGCCGGGCGCCATTGAGCTGAAAGCGGGTTCCGCCACGCGTCCGTTCTTCGGCGTGCAGCCGGTGCTGGTCGACAATGAAGGCACTCCGCTGGAGGGCGCGACCGAAGGTAACCTGGCCATCGCCGACTCCTGGCCGGGACAGGCGCGAACCCTGTTCGGCGACCACGAGCGCTTTGAACAGACCTACTTCTCCACCTTCAAAAATATGTATTTCAGCGGCGACGGCGCTCGTCGCGATGAAGATGGCTACTTCTGGATCACCGGCCGCGTGGACGACGTTCTGAACGTATCTGGCCATCGTCTGGGGACCGCAGAGATCGAATCGGCGCTGGTATCGCATCCGAAAATCGCCGAAGCGGCCGTGGTCGGTATTCCGCATAACATCAAAGGTCAGGCGATTTACGCTTACGTCACGCTCAATCACGGTGAAGAGCCGACGCCGGAGCTGTATGCGGAGGTGCGCAACTGGGTACGCAAAGAGATTGGCCCGCTGGCCACGCCGGACGTGCTCCACTGGACCGATTCATTACCGAAAACCCGCTCGGGCAAGATCATGCGTCGTATCCTGCGCAAGATTGCCGCGGGCGATACCAGCAACCTCGGCGATACGTCAACACTGGCGGATCCGGGCGTCGTGGAAAAACTGCTCGAAGAGAAGCAGGCTATTGCGATGCCGTCGTAAACGGACTCATTCCCTACACCCTCTCCCCGTCAGGGGAGAGGACATAAATCATACGCCCTAAGGATTCCACGTAGCAGGACAGCAGGAAGCACCCTCTCTTCCCGACAGCACATTGCCGGGCGGATAAGTGCTGCCGACGGTCAGCGCGCGGATGACAAAAAGGGTACCTCTGGAGACGCTGTAATGAATGAGCAACTTTGTCAGCGGATAGAAGATAGTGCGCATTTCAGGGAGTTAGTTGCAACCCGGCAAAGGTTTGCCGCCATCCTGTCACTGATTATGTTGGTGATCTACGTGGGCTTTATTCTACTCATCGCTTTCGCCCCTGGCTGGCTGGGCACGCCGCTGCATGCCGGCACCAGCGTCACCCGAGGCATCCCGATCGGCATCGGCGTTATCGTTATCTCTTTTGTCCTCACCGGGATTTATGTCTGGCGGGCTAACGGAGACTTTGACCGTCTGACCAAAAGCGTTATCAACGAGGTGCACGCATCATGAAGAAAGTCCTGACGGCGATTGCCGCCACGCTCCCTTTTACCGCGAGTGCCGCTGACGCCATCACCGGCGCGGTACAACGCCAGCCGACGAACTGGCAGGCGATCGTCATGTTCCTGATCTTTGTCGCCCTGACGCTGTATATCACCTACTGGGCGTCAAAACGCGTTCGCTCACGCAGCGATTACTATACCGCGGGCGGAAATATCACCGGCTTTCAGAACGGGCTGGCGATTGCCGGCGACTTTATGTCGGCCGCCTCTTTCCTCGGTATTTCCGCGCTGGTCTACACCTCCGGCTACGACGGGCTGATTTACTCCCTCGGTTTCCTGGTCGGCTGGCCGATAATTCTGTTCCTGATCGCCGAGCGCCTGCGTAACCTCGGGCGCTACACCTTCGCTGACGTCGCCTCCTATCGCCTTAAGCAGGGGCCGATTCGTACCCTCTCCGCCTGCGGTTCGCTGGTGGTGGTGGCGCTGTATTTGATTGCTCAGATGGTCGGCGCAGGCAAGCTGATTCAGCTGCTGTTCGGCCTGAACTACCACGTCGCGGTGGTACTGGTCGGCGTGCTGATGGTGCTCTACGTCCTCTTCGGCGGCATGCTCGCCACCACCTGGGTGCAGATTATCAAGGCCGTCCTGCTGCTGTGCGGCGCCAGCTTTATGGCCTTCATGGTCATGAAGCACGTCGGCTTCAGCTTCAACAACCTGTTCAGTGAAGCGATGGCGGTGCATCCGAAAGGGGCGGCGATTATGAGCCCAGGCGGACTGGTGAAAGACCCGATATCGGCGCTGTCGCTCGGTCTCGGTCTGATGTTCGGTACCGCCGGTCTGCCGCACATTCTGATGCGTTTCTTCACCGTGAGCGATGCGAAAGAAGCGCGTAAGAGCGTGTTCTACGCCACCGGGTTTATGGGCTACTTCTATATCCTGACCTTTATCATCGGCTTCGGCGCGATCATGCTGGTGGGCGCAAATCCCGCGTTCAAAGATTCCGCGGGCGTGCTGATCGGCGGCAATAATATGGCGGCGGTACACCTGGCCGATGCGGTAGGCGGCAACCTGTTCCTCGGCTTTATTTCAGCGGTCGCCTTCGCCACTATTCTGGCGGTGGTCGCCGGCTTGACGCTGGCGGGCGCATCGGCGGTTTCTCACGACCTGTATGCTAACGTCTTCCGCAAAGGCGCCAGCGAGCGCGATGAGCTGCGGGTTTCGAAAATCACCGTTCTGGTGCTGGGCGTCGTGGCGATTCTGCTGGGGATTTTGTTTGAAAATCAGAACATCGCCTTCATGGTGGGTCTGGCCTTCTCCATCGCCGCCAGCTGTAACTTCCCGATCATACTGCTGTCGATGTACTGGTCGAAGCTGACCACTCGCGGGGCCATGGTGGGCGGCTGGCTTGGGCTGCTGACCGCCGTGATTCTGATGATCCTTGGCCCGACGATTTGGGTCCAGATCCTCGGCCACGAAAAGGCGATATTCCCGTATGAGTATCCGGCGCTGTTCTCTATCGCTATCGCCTTTATCGGTATCTGGATTTTCTCCGCCACCGACAACTCGGCGGAAGGGATGCGCGAGCGCGAGCAGTTCCGCGCTCAGTTTATCCGTTCGCAAACCGGGATCGGTATCGAACGCGGCCAGGCGCACTAACCTGACCCTCCCCGGCCGCCCGGCCGGGGAACATTAAAACATCAGCAGGCGCACCAGCGGTGCCGCCAGTACCATCACCACGCCAGACAACATCATCACCAGGCTAGCCACCACCCCTTCCTGCGGCCCCAGCTCATATGAACGGGCGGTGCCTGCGCCGTGCGAGGCGGCGCCAAACCCAGCGCCTTTTGCCATCCCTTCACGAATGGCGAGCCGCATAAACAGCGCATCGCCCACCGCCATGCCAAACACGCCGGTGATCACCACAAACAGCGCCACCAGCTCCGGCTGACCGCCGATCGGTTTTGCCGCGGCCAGCGCAAACGGCGTCGTGATCGAACGCACCGCCAGGCTACGCTGAATCTCATCCGGCAGCGTAAACAGTCGCGCCAGCCACACGGAGCTGGTCACCGCGACCACCACTGCCGTCGTCACCCCTGCGGTCAGCGACATCCAGTGCCGTTTAATGACCGCGAGGTTGTCATATACCGGGACGGCAAACGCGATAGTTGCAGGCCCCAACAGCCATAACAACCAGTGGGCCTCGCCCATATAGTTCTGATAGGAAATGTGGCCAAACACCAGAATCAGCACCAGCAGTATCGGGGTAAACACCAGCGGCATCAGCGGCAGCCTGTGGAAGCGGCGATACAGGCGCTTATTGGCGAAATAGAGTGCCAGCGTCACAACCAGGCACAGGACGCTCAGTTGAAAATCACTCATGCTTCATCCGGCTGACTTCATAGCGATACACTTTATCCACCACCCATGCCGTAGCCCCCAGCACCATCAGGGTACTCAGCGCAATCACCAGCATGATCCGCCAGCCATCGACCATCAGCAGCTGGGTATAGTTGACCACCGCCACCACTGCCGGAACAAAGAACAGCAGCATTTCCGCCAGCAGCCAGCGCGCGCCCGCCCGCACCCATTTTAGCGGGATAACCCGACAGACAATCAGCGCCAATAGCATCAACATACCGACCAGGTTCGCCGGCAGCGGTAGATGCAGCCAGTTAACCAAATATTCAGCGCAAACGAACAATCCGGCATAAATCAGCACCTGAACCGGGACCTGGAGGCGCTGTACAACGAAGGGGGTCACACGAGCTGGCGCGAAGGCCATGAGCGAAATTCCTGAAAAAGAAGCGAGGTGTGCAGTATAGAGAGCCGCCTGAGCGGACAGAAATGAATTAAAATCATCACAGGTATAGTCTCTGGGAATAATTATGGATATCCGAACGCTGCGCTATTTTGTCGAAGTGGTGCGTCAGCAGAGTTTTACGCGCGCCGCGGAAAAACTTTTCGTCACACAGCCCACGATCAGCAAAATGCTCAAAAATCTGGAAGATGAGCTGAACTGCACCCTGTTGATTCGCGATGGCCGCCGGCTCCTGTTGACCGATACCGGTCGGGTTGTTTTTGAGCGTGGGCAGGCGATTCTGGGGGAATTTCATCAGCTGGAATCGGAGCTGAGCGATATTAATCACCTGCACAAAGGGATCCTGAGACTGGGGATTCCGCCGATGGTCGGGATGCTGATGGCAGAACCGATCGGCCTGTTTCGCCAGCGCTACCCGGGCGTGGAGCTGAAAATTGCTGAGTTCGGCGGGCTGACGGTTCAGCAGGCGGTGAGCAACGGCGAACTGGATCTCGCCATGACGGCGCTGCCGGTAGACGAAGACAGCGGCCTGAGCACGCTGCCGCTCTTCAACCATCCGCTGTGCGTGCTGACGCCGAGAACCGAGGCGTGGGAAAACGTTCAGTCACTCTCGCCGGAAGCCCTCGCCGCCCATCCCCTGGTCATTTATAACGAAGATTTCGCGCTGAGCCGGCAGCTGATGGCGCTGTTTACCTGTCATGATGTGAAGCCCCGCATCGCGGTGCGCAGCGGACAGTGGGACTTCCTCGCGGCCATGGTGCAGGCGGGCATCGGCGTGGCCATACTGCCGCAACCGATCTGCGAACGTCTCGACGCGCAGAATTTTTGCTGGATACCGCTGCAGAGTGAGTTGCACTGGGAACTGGGGATGATCTGGCGGGAAGGCGTTTATCTGTCGCACAGCGCGCAGGCGTGGCTGGAATGCAGTAAGGCGTTCTGGCTGGAGTGAGTGCCCGGAGGCGGCGCGTTGCGCCTGGCCGGGCGACAAAACAGTCATACTGAATTCATCGCCCGGCCAGCGTAGCGCCGCCGGGGAAGCGGTACGCTGCTACTGATCTTCGATTAGCAGCGCTTCCAGCAGGTCAAGGTCGTGGAGCAGCTTCTGCAGCGTTTCATTGCTGATCTGCCGGGTCGCACGAAGATGATACAGCTCTCCGCGTTCTGAACGCAGCGCCGCCAGGCGGAACCGACGCTCAAGCTGCTCTTCGAGGATGGAGGTTTCGACATCGTTGCGTCCGTCGACGCGGCGGCGCAGATTACCAATCACCCGCGAACTGACCTCGGTCAGCAGCTGGTTATCAATATTCTCTTTGGTGTCAGCCGCCAGACGCTCCTCCATTTTCTGAATCGCGACAATCGCCACATCTGCCGTCGCCGCGCGCGCCAGCCGCTCTTCTTTACGCTGCTGAACATGGTCGCTCGACTCAATGTGGCGGAGCAAAATCGGTAGCGCAATCACCCCGACAAACAGCGAGAACAGAATCACCCCGGCGGCCAAAAAGATCAGCTCATAGCGGGCCGGGAAGACGTTACCGTCAGGCAGCAGCAGCGGAATCGACAGCACACCGGCGAGGGTTATCGCCCCGCGTACCCCGGCAACGGAGGAGATCAGCAGTTCACGAGTGGTCCACGAGCCAAATTCCATCGGTTTCCTCTTCAGGAAACGCTGGCTTAATTTGCGCATCGTCCACAGCCAGCCAAAACGCACCAGCATCAGCGCGGCGTAGATCAGGATAATGTCGGTAAACAGCATCCAGGTTTCAACATTAGGATCCGCTTCCGCCGCCACCAGCGACGTTGACAGAATGTCCGGCAGCTGCAGACCCAACAGCAGGAAGACCATGCCGTTAAAGACAAATTCCAGCATCGCCCAGGTACTGTTCGCACGCAGACGCATGGCCAGCGGCGCGGTGCGCATCACGCCGGAACGGGTGATGGTCATCCCCGCCGCCACCGCCGCCAGGATCCCGGATACACCGATATGTTCCGCGATCAGGTAGGAGGCAAACGGCAGCAGGAACAGCAGAACAATCTGCGTCGCCGGCTCGTCGCCGCCCCAGCGGCTGAGGAAGCGCATCGAACGACCATACAGCCAGCTCACGACAAACCCGGCGAGGATACCGCCGATGGCGACCTTGAGGAACTCGACCGTGGCACCGCCGACGGTAAAGACCATCGTGCCCATCGCCACGGCGACGGCAAACTTCAGCGAGACCAGGCCGGAGGCATCGTTCATCAACGCCTCGCCCTGCAAAATTCCCATAATTTTTTTCGGAATGCGCCCTTCGCCCACGATACCTGACAGCGCCACGGCATCGGTCGGTGACAGCACCGCCGCCAGGGCAAAGGCGGGAATCAGCGGAATACCCGGCACGATCCAGTAAATGAGGAAGCCAATACCTACCACCGTCACCAGCACCAGCGCCAGCGCCAGCCCGAGGATTTCTCGTCCGTGCTCAATAAATTCACGGGTCGGCGTCTTCCAGCCGTCGGCAAAAAGCAGCGGCGGGATAAACAGGACCAGGAACAGCTCGGGGTCGAATTCAACATGCAAACCAAACGTCGGCCACGCCAACAGCGCGCCAATGGCGATTTGCATCAGTGGTAGTGGAACCTGAAAGGGCAGTACGCGTGTAACCACCCCGGAGAGAGAGACCACGAGGGTCATAATGAGTATGGTGAAGAATATTTCCATGTGTTCCCTGTTTGCTGGGTTTTCTTATTTTATACCCTCAATAATTCGAGTTGCAGGCAGGCGGCGACGCAGGGAATCCCCAGGAGCTTACTGAAGTAAGTGGCTGGGGTGAGCGAGGACAGCCAACGCTCATGCAACTTGAAGTATGACGGGTATACACCGGAGGCGTCATGTCTCTGGATAATACGCTACTCAGATTAACGCAAAAGGAAACAGGATGTGGCTTAAAAATAAAACGGGCGGCCTGAGCCGCCCGCTATTCGCAAGAAAAGCTTAAATAGCCCACCCACCGGCGTAGAAGATCACCAGCGCGGCCGCGATGATAACGGTTCCCAGATTCAGCTTGCGCCACTCGCCGGACACCAGACGGCCAATGACCAGGGCGGCAAAGCCGATCATGATGCCGGTTACGATGTTACAGGTCAGCACAATAAAGACCGCGGTGATAAGCCCGGCCATCGCATCGACGAAATCATTAAAATCGATTTTCGCCACGTTGCTCAGCATCAGCAAACCGACATACATCAGCGCTGGCGCCGTGGCATACGCAGGTACCAGATAAGAGAGCGGGGAGAGGAACAGAATCAGCAGGAACAGCACGCCAACGGTCACCGCGGTGAGGCCGGTTTTGCCGCCCGCCGCAGTACCTGCCGCGGATTCGATATACACTGCCGCCGGCGCCGCCCCGACCACGCCGGAGAAGACGCTGCTCAGGGAGTCGGTGGTCAAGGCTTTACCGCCGTTGATAATCTGCCCGTCTTTATCCAGCAGGTTTGCCTGCCCCGCCACGGCGCGAATAGTGCCGGTGGCATCAAATACCGCCGTCATCACCAGCGCCAGAACGCTTGGAAGAACTACCGGGTTCAGCGCGCCGATGATATCGAGGCTGCCAATCAGCGAGTTGCCTTTGTCGTCGCTCAGCGACGGCATCGCGAAAATACCGGAGAAATGAACGCTCGGGTCAAAAATCAGCCCGACGATCGAAATGCCGATAATGGTCAGCAGAATACCGCCCGGCACTTTCATTTTTTCGAGACCAATAATCACCGCCAGCCCCACCAGCGACATAATCACCGGGAAGCTGTTGAAGTGACCCAGCGCCACCGGCAGACCGTCCAGCGGGTTTTTAATCACCAGGCCCACGCCGTTGGCGGCGATCAGCAGCAGAAACAGGCCGATACCTATCCCGGTGCCGTGCGCAACGCCCTGCGGTAAATTGCGCAGGATCCAGCTACGAATACCGGTGGCGGAGATAATGGTAAACAGCACGCCCATCAGGAACACGGCGCCCAGCGCAACCGGAATACTGATGTGCTGCCCCAGCACCAGGCTGAAGGCGGTGAACGCGGTCAGCGAAATAGCACAGCCGATGGCCAGCGGCAGGTTTGCCCACAGCCCCATCACCAGAGAGCCTACGCCGGCGACCAGACAAGTGGAGACGAACACGGCTGCCGGAGGAAACCCGGCTTTACCCAACATGCCCGGGACAACAATGACCGAGTACACCATCGCCAGGAAGGTGGTTAAACCGGCAACAATCTCCTGACGAACGGAGCTGCCACGAGCTGAAATTTTAAACCAGGCGTCTAATGAACCGCCGGTACGCGCTGAAGGCGTAGACATAGAAAACTTCCCCTGAAAAATTTAATCGTTCGTCCGTATGCGTGGTGGACCATCCACTGCCAGCTAAACGCGATCTCCTTGTGCGACCTCGCAGCGCCAGGGGGGCTGCAAAAAAGCAAACGTTTAACTCCGCGCATACAATAACGGTGGTCAGAATGTCTTTGCTCCCCCCAGAACAGGGATAAATAGCGAGCAAAATACAAAGGCAAACGATTATCCAGCCTTTAGACGGGCCTTTTCAACTGAAGTTTGTGTTAATTCGCTAAATTTTGCTTATGGCGTTCATGAAATAACCAGCCGATGCGCAAACGTTGTCGTCTATGCGCAATCCGGTAACATTTTTGTATTGCGCTGATAGCAATTCACCGCGGTCATCACAAAAATCACTACCTCATTCCGGCAGGGTGAACGGGCCGCCGCGTTCAATCGCTTTCTGCCAGGCCGGACGCTGCTCTATACGCTGCACCCACTGTCCGATCCGCGGCAGATCCTTGATGCCGCCGCGCGCCAGCAGCGCCATGACCGGAAAGCTCATCTGGATATCGGCCATGCTGAGCTGCGCGCCGGCAAACCACGGCTGACGGGAGAGATGATCCTCAATATAGCGAGCGTGCGTGGCGATTTGCCGGTCCAGCCAGGCCTTCTGTACCCCTTTGCCCAGGGCATTGCCCAGCGTGCGCATCCCGAGCGGAATGGGCGGTTTACCGAGGCTGGCAAACACCAGTTTCATCAACATCAGCGGCATCAGTGAACCCTCGGCATAGTGCAGCCAGAAACGGTATTGCAGCTTATCCGCCATCGCCTGCGGTCTGAACCGTTGGTCGCTATCGTAGGTTTCCTGCAGGTACTCCAGGATGGCGCCCGATTCCGCCAGCACGTAGCCGTTATCTTCCACCACCGGGGATTTTCCGAGCGGGTGGATCTGCTTTAACGCCGGCGGCGCCAGCATATTTTTTTCCCGCTGGTAGCTGACAATGCGATAAGGCAACTGGAGTTCTTCAAGCGCCCACAGCACGCGCTGGGATCGCGATTGATTGAGATGATGTACCGTCAGCATGGAGGTTCTCCCGTAATTCGTTCAAATTAACTATAGGAACTGACGGCGATTGGCGGAAAAATTTCGCCGAAATAAACGGGTGAAAAAGCCGGGCTGTGCCACAATTAAATTGTCGGCGCAATCCGGAACCTCCATCAACATCTTGCGCAATACCGAGGTGAGCCGACGTCGGGGGAAACCCTCCTGCGAACGACCAGGATAGTATTAAAGACAAAGACCGGAAAACAACTAAAGCGCCCTGTTGTGGCGCTTTAGTTTTATACGTCATCCTCCAGCAGCCGCGCGCCGGTCCCCTCTTCACCCAGCTTATCTCCCGGGTTGCGCAGCGGGCAGTCGCGTCGCGACAGACAGCCGCAGCCGATACAGCCATCCAGCTGGTCGCGCAGCGCGGTCAGGGTATGAATACGCCGATCAAGCTCCTCCCGCCACTGCGATGAGAGCTGTTTCCACTCCTTCGCGCTGAGGTTATGCCCTTCCGGCAACACGCCGAACGCATCACCAATGGTCGACAGCGGAATGCCGATTCGTTGGGCAATCTTGATGATTGCCACTGCGCGCAGCACATCGCGGCGATAGCGCCGCTGATTACCGGCATTACGCTGGCTGTGAATTAACCCTTTGCTTTCATAGAAATGCAGGGCGGAGACGGCAACACCGGTACGCTTTGCCACCTCGCCGGGGGTCAACAGCATTTTAATACGGGGGGATTTCTTTTCCATAAAAGCGCTTTACCTCAAGTTAACTTGAGGAATTATACTCGCCCGCAGACAAAACGACGAATCGAGAATTGAGAGAGGCCGCTTTATGTCCCATCAGGATATTATCCAAACGCTTATTGAATGGATTGATGAACATATCGATCAACCACTTAACATTGATGTAGTCGCCAGAAAATCCGGGTATTCAAAATGGTACCTCCAGCGGATGTTCCGCGCCGTGATGCATCAAACGCTGGGCGATTACATCCGCCAGCGCCGGCTGTTGCTGGCCGCAGAGGCGCTTCGGACAACCCAGCGACCGATCTTTGATATTGCGATGGATCTGGGCTATGTGTCGCAGCAGACGTTCTCACGGGTATTCCGTCGGGAGTTCGATCGTACCCCCAGCGATTATCGTCATCAAATTTCCGCCTGAGCGTTCACATGCAAGGGCTGAGCAGCCCGGGAGCGTTGGCCAGCCACTGCCTGAACTCCTGTGGCGGCATCGCTTTCGCAAAGTGCCAGCCCTGACAATACCGGACCCCGCGTTTTCGCAGCCAGTTAACCTGGTCCGCCGTTTCGACGCCTTCGGCAACGGTCTTTAAATGCAGGCTGCGGGCCATTTCAATAATATGCTCGGCGATCGTGTAGCTGGTGCTATTGGTAGTGAGCGTATCGATAAACGATTTATCGATCTTCAGGATATCCACGTTAAGCGAGTGGAGATTATACAGATTGGAATAGCCGGTGCCGAAGTCATCAATGGCAATTTCATACCCGGCTTCGCGGAATGCCTGGATGACCGGCATCGTTTTCTGCACGTCAATAAATCCGCGCTCGGTGACTTCAATTTTAATTTGATCGATATTCACCGCATAGCTCCGCGCCTTTTCACCGATTTGGGCAATGAGCCGCGAAGAGTGGAAATCGGTGGCCGACAGGTTAATCGCAATATACAGATGCCGATGCCCGGCCAAAAACTCCCCGAGTTCGGAAAATAACTCATCCACCACGTAATCGGTAACCTGCGCAATCATCCCTTCATTTTCCGCCAAAGGGATAAACTCCGCCGGCGTCATCACCGGCCCGTCAAATCCCGGCCAGCGCAGCAGCGCTTCGGCTCCGACGCAGCGGTTGTTTTCGATATCGATTATCGGCTGATAATGCAGGCACAGCTGACGCCGATTGAGCGCGCGTTGCAGCATATTTCGCGGCGAATGGTATTGCTGCCGGGTGCGCCACCACACCAGTAAGATCAAAATGCTGCAAATCCCCCCCAGCGGCAGGGTGAGCGTCACCTGATCATAAAAGCTCTGGTAATAACTGGCGTATGAGGTAGACATAATCACGGCGATCGGGCGGATGGCGGAATGAGCCACGGTGTACACCCGGTTACCGTGCCGAAAAAAGGCATCTTCCTGACGAATCAGACCATGCAGTACCGCGGGGTCGGCATTTTTACTGGTGGAAAAAAACTGATTCGTTTTTGTATCGTACAAACCGTAGGATAAATCTTTATCACTCGATATTAACGAACTGTAGGAGAGCGGATTAATAACCGCAATGTAGTGCCCTCGCTGCATATAGTTCATCGCAAAACCGGGATAGAAAGGCGTATCGCGATAGTAGTAGATAGCGATATCCGGCTTTTTTGTATAATTCGCCGGCGGAATACGCCATGCGGTATCGGGGCGGACAGCAGTCGAGCAAAACAAACGCGTACCGTCGGCATAAATTAAATCATCGACATAAAGCAGGCTGCGAACAACCGACAACATATATTGCTGATGTGCGAAAGAGCATATTGTCCCCTTAAACTGCAAGGCTTTTTCACGCGCGCGATCGGCTTCATAAACAACCATTTCCGTTTTCTGTAGCGCCAGTTGTGAAAATGCATGAAGCCGGTCGGAGGTTTCGGCTTTGGCTCTGATTTGCGCAAACCACAGCGCCAGCACGACGGGGAGCAGAACCACCAGCGTCACTCCCAATATTCTCAACACGTTGTGCAATGTGCGACGATTCATTTCCGTTTTTTATCCATACGATATGCCTTATCACGGTAAAAGATCACACTCGTTGTTATACAACAGAGACTATTTTCAGCAACCAGTCGTTTGATGTAAAAACCCCACCCTCAATAATGATGAATAATACTAATTTCGCAGAGAATCGAGAAACACTCTCGGCATTATAAAAACAGTGTCGTTCGCTGATTCGGTTTATCCGTCCGATCGGCAAGAATATGTAATAAAAGCCGTAGATAACGAGCACAAAAAAAGAAACCGGACGCCGCGAAAATCAGGTTGCCTGTTTGAGGTCGCGGTAAAATGCCCCCACCCTCATTATCCACAATAAAAGCACGGCTTTAAAAACCACCAAAAACGCGCATTTTGGGCTGGTGAATAAAACAGCAAATGTGATATAGTTCACACAACTTGATGAAACAAGAACAATGTTTCATTATTCTCCTGATTGCCCGTAGATAGCCAGAGCGCCACGTCATCGTCAGTCTCGCCAGGTTGTCAAAGGCAGCCGATTTTCTTTGAGGATGAGGTTGATGGCTTCCATAACTACCAGTGTCATACTTTTGCGCTGGCCGCTGGTGAGCGCGGTTCTGATGTTTTTGGCCAGCTCGATGAACATTCAGCTACGCAAAAGTGACTATGCCGGTTTAGCCGTTATTTGTAGCTGCATCGGCCTGGTGGCGGCCTGCTGGTTCGCCACCGGCTTGTTGGGGATCACGCTGCTGGATATCGCGAAAATCTGGGGCAATATCAAAGACGTCATGATCGAAGTCATGAGTCAGACGCCCCCCCAATGGCCGATGGTCATGACCTGATAATAAAAAGCTTCCTGCGGGAGGCTTTTTTATTTATCGGCAAAGCCTACTCGCAATCCTTTGATATTTTAATAAATTTATCATTATAGATAATGTATTTATTCCCAGGCTGGCGCAGCGCCGCCTGGCGAACCACATCTCCTGGCCGTAAGTACCAGGCCTCACCCTCTTCTTCGGTTGCATCGCATCCCGGCTTGATCAGCAGTTTAAACCAGGTATTGCCGCTGTTGCTGACGCTTCCCGCCTGCCGATCGAAGGCCCATTTGAACTGCACCTGCCGCGGGCGTACCACCATAATAGTTTCCATCACCACCACCGGATCAATACCTACCGATCCACCGGCCGCAGTACGGCCAATGCGGTTTCGGGTGGGAATTTCGCGAAACGAAACCCGGTAATAACGTTCACGATTATCCTGCGGGCCATGATAATAAAATTTAAAATATTCCCCTTGCCCGGCCTGCAAAGTGAGCTGACGCGGGGCAAAGAGCAGTTCGCCATCTGCCGGACGAGAGCGAACCTCATTACCTCCCGGCCGGTCTATCCCGACGACGGAAATCTGATAGAGCCGCGCGCTCGGGTTGTTATTCAGTACCCGTTTGGCGACAAAGCTCTCCTCTGCGCCCAGCGAAAAGGTTAAATTACCGACGGAAATCGCCAGGCCCGCCGTTGGTAGGCCCAGGAGCAGCAACCACGCGACGGTCTGGAGCAGGTTAATTAATATTGCGCCATGTCGCCTGAACATGAATCTCTCCTGAAGCACTCACTTCACCAAACCAGCCATCGTCATCTACCGTTCTCAACGAAATACTGTCGTTCATCGGGATGGAAAATTTCACCGTCGTCTTGTTCATCACGCCAATATCGCCGGAAGCATCTGTCCACGGCGTCGTCAGCCACAGCGCATCCGTCATATCGCGCCAGCTGTCATCACAGCCGGCATCATAATTTTTGGTCGTTCCGGTCTGGGTGGTAAACGTCAGCAGCCCGGGGAAAGGCACCTTTGTCACCCCGTCCGCAGAACTGAACAGGCAATATGAACGCCCGGCGATCGACTGCGACGGGCCGGTCACTTTGATCAGGACTTCATCGGCGGCGGTTTTTCCGCTGGTGGTGACGATATAACCAAAATCCAGTGACGGCTGCCCCGCCCCGACATACCCTTCGCGCGACGGCGAACTGCTGTACTCATCGGAAATAATGCTGATGCTGAAATCACGCGGTTTGATAATCAGCGAGTTGGAGGTAGAAAACTCATACCAGCCGGACTCCGGCGAAGTGGTGTTCTGGAAGCGGAAATTAAACAGATCCTTGGTATTAATATCACTGATACCCAGCGCCACCATCTGCTTAAAGAAGTTGCTGGAAAAGAAGATGTAGACCGAATCCGAGGATTTCATCTCGTTAAACGTATAGTAGTAGGCATTGCTGCTGACCGGTTTCCAGCTGTTACCATCGAGGCTGAACTGCATATCATAGATATTCACCGCCGAGGTCAGCGACGTGTTGTTAATCGCCGGGAAAATATGAATCGAAGTGTTGCTCAGCCCATTATGCTGTAACGCATAGTTGACCATCTTGCAGCTCAGACCGCTACGGGTACCAATCGTCTGCGCGCGACAGTTCGAGCTGCCCTCGCCCAGCGTCGGGATCCCATCGCTATTGATAAAGACTTCGGTCAGAGAATGGGTGTTAATCAGCTTTAAGTTTGCCGCTTTAGTATGGGTCACTTTACGCACGTACCAGGCGCCGGAGGCCTGATCTTTGCAGCGCGCTCCGCTGCTTGCATCGTAGGAGACGGAAGTCTGGCAGGCGTTGATCGTCATCGACATGCTGCCGCCTACCGGCATCTGCTGCAGATACTGGTAGAAAGCGTCCGACATCATGCCGTGCATCCATTTTTGTCCACCGGAGGTCACCGTCACACCGTAAAAGCCGTTCGCATCGGTGACCTGAGGCAAAATCAGACTGGTCGCCATATCGCAACCGGCGTACCAGTTGATGCAGCGCAGCCCGCTCAGGGGATTCGACACCGGCGAGTTTTCCAGCCACATGTCAAACTTCCAGTTGGCATTCAGCCCGGTGTTATAGCCGTTATCGATATAGCCCAGACTCTGCTGGTAGATAGTGCCGCTACCGGTATATTTCAGCCCGGTCCAACGACTGGCGCCGGTCATGCGCGGATCCAGCACGCCGCCCGGCGTGGCGAAAAAGTTATCATCGGAGTTGTTTTCCACAAAAACAAACTGCACCGCTGCCGCGTCTGCCCAGGTTGTTTTCGTTACCGCCGCCTCTGCCCGCACCGCGCACAGCGCGACGATAAACAGGCTTACCAACGGGAACCACTTAGCTTTCATGACCTTCTCCTGCCTGCTGCGCGCTGGCGTAAGTTTTCAGACCCGTGCAGACGACATCGCCGACCCACACCGCCCCGCGCGCCTGACTTATCTCAAGCCCGACTTCACAGCTTTGGTTATTGCCGTAGGTGAAATCGATGGTGGGGTATTTTTTATCCACGTCCATAACGAATCCTCCGGTGTTATCGGTACGGGTCCGGCCAATATGGTTATTGATGTGTGCATTGGCCAGCAGCGTTCCATCTTCGGCGCGGATGCGCCCGGAAACGGTCACCATCTGTTTCACTTCCGGCTCGATCACCGCCACGTTGCCCGGGTAGAGCGTCAGACTGCTCTTGCGGTTGCTGACAATGTCGTAGCTGTCGATTGAGTTCTTACTGTTTTGCAGCTCGACTTCGTAACGGCTGTACGGCGAAAGCGGCAGATAATTGCGTTTGCCGGTCAGCTGGATGACCCGTCCGTTGACCCTGGCGCTCAGCTTGCCGTCATCATCGAGATCGGTGTTAAAAATCACGCCGGCGTTGCCATCGGTGCGTCCGCTGGCGGCAATATTTCGCCCCTGCCAGCCGACGCTACCGCTGGCGGTCAGGTTGGTATTCACATAGCCGTCAGCGCCGCTGTTAATATTGAGGGTGCCATTGGCATAGCGGGTATCGAACTGGGCATAGCCGCCGCCGCTCAGCGTTTTGTCATCGCCGGTATCACCGGAGATCGCCCGCGAAATATTGGCTCCAAGGGTACGTACCACGCCCTCATCAAACTGTTTACGGGCGGAAAGGTTTGCCATCGTATAGCCGTTCTGGTGGGTCATACCGGCGCTGAACCAGTTCCCCAGGGGGAGTGAGAAGTCGAGCGCGATATATTTCCCGGTACTGCTACTGCTACCGCCGCCGCCATTATTGAAGCGCTGAATACCGGCACGCAGGCCCAGCGAACCGAAGGCCCCGCTAAAGAGAGTCTGATAATAATCCGCCGTGTAGTAATGGCTGTTGTAGCGACGGTCATCGTTGTAGCTAATGCTAAAGGTCCCCAGCTTTGACCACAGCGGGTTCAGGTTAAGGGTTCCGCCAATCGCCCGGTTGTCGGCATCGCTGCGCCGCAACCTGTCGCCAATAATGGTTTTTTCCTGGTTAACCCAGACGGTGCTAAAACCGCCGGGCAACGCGGCGCTGATGCTGCCAATGCTGCTCCAGGAGCTATCGCTGGCCAGCATATTTTGCAGGTTAACGTTGACAGACTCCGTCAGTGGTACGGTCAGACGCGTCTCGGCGACGGCATTGCTATCATAACCGTAGCCGGTTGCCGCCCAGCTGAGCGTGCCCACGGAGCCGGATGTCGACGCCCCTGCCAGCCAGCTCTCTTTTGCCGGTTTGCTCTTCTTGCCGCTCTCTGACCAGCGATCCATATGGAAGCTGCCGCCCCACACCTGCCAGGCCAGAGGTGCGCCCGCTCCGCGCCCGCGACTGAAGAGTTTATTCACCCGCTGAGTACGCTTGCTGACCACCCGGCCATTGACGATCACCTCAACGTCCACATCATAAATGCCGTATGGCAGGCCCCGGGTGTCCACTTCGTGGTTACCCATCACGAAGTTCTGTACGCTCAGCAGACGCCCGTCGCGCGACAAATGCACTTCACCCGCGGCAGGCAAGAAAGCCACGATCGGCGTGACCGATTGTGAATTATCAAACACCGTTGAGCTGGCCTGGTTTCCCCAGGATGCGCCGTAGATTTTCCCGGCAGAAATGGCGGTCATCGGTCCAAGCGACTGTAAATTCCACGTATCCAGCATCCCGCCGGCAAAGCGATGCCCGGCGAAATCACGCTCATACATGGCCTTATAAATTTCGCTATCCTGATTGCTGGTTCCGGTGCCGTAGAGCGACCCGTCCAACACAATATGGTGCTCGCGCAGGGAGCTGACGCTGTTTAACGACAGATAGCTGGACGTACTGTTGCCCGCGTTACGCATCTGGTTGTTATAGACGCCGAGGTTATAGTTCAGACTGCTGCTGATGCTGTTAACGCTGGACTGGCCGATATCTTCACTGCGCGAGCGCAGGACGGTTCCCAGCGCTTCTCGTTTCACGACCAGTTGCAGCAGCAGTTGCCGCAGGCTGAGCTGCAGCTGCGCATCGCGGGTGAGCGCGATGTGTAAATCGCTGTTGAAGGGTTCATTCGCCAGTTCAGTCAGCGTTTTTCGGGTTTGTTCGCTCACGCTGGCGTTGTCACCGCGCTCTTCCAGCTGAATATGACGGACGCGAAGCGTGCCGGCATCCAGCCAGATAAACGCACTGCCAAGCCGCTGGTCGTCCTGCGTCCCCGCACTGCCTTCCAGGTGAAGAAACAGTGGAATACTCATTCCATCCTGTAGCGCCTGGCTGAATGCCTGGGGAATCACCACGCCGCCAATTTGCTGCACCTGCTGCGGAGCAGCATTCACACTAAGCGGAAGAGTAAAAATGGCCATACCACAGGCAATGAGCGTTTTCAGCTCAGGTGAAATCCGTCGTAAAGGCATAACCTGATTCCGTCAGCACAATTGTTATTTTACGGGAACAAACTGCTCGCCTTGCCAGAGTGCGACCCGCCCTTTTTTATCGGCAACATTCACGCGGGTGAAACGGCGCTCTTTGCCGGGCATGAGGTAATAGTTTTCTTTGCATTCTTTGCCATCTGCGGGCTTCAGGCAGGGGCCGTAAGCCAGGATACGTAGCGTGGCATTGCCGGTATTCACCAGCGTTCCGTTGGCATACTGATAGCGGTAATCCGCCTTGCGTGGGGCAACGACCAGGATGGTGCCGATACGGGCCGATGCGGTAGCAACCGCACTGCGCCTGGCACTATCGCGCTGCGCATCGCTCAACGCCTGATCGAACCAGACGATGCGGTAGTAGCGCTCTTTACTATCCGCCGGGCCTTTGTAGAAAAAGCGAATGACATCACGACTCTTCGCGGGCAGTAGCAGGCTGGCGGGTGTCAGCAGCACTTCATCCTGAGTGTCCATCGGAATCACGCTGCCGCCTTCAAGCGGTGAGGAAAGACGTTCAACATGGATATTGATTAAACGTCCACTCTCGGTGGTATTTTTAATCTCTTTACTGAGCACGCTGGCGTCGCTGTTCATAAATGAAGAAATATCGCCAACATCCAGTGCCAGGGCCGGCATGATGGCGCAAAAATACAGGCTGATAGCCAGAATGCGGTTTTTCATATGAATTCGGTCCGTGGAAGAAAGCAGGGGGAATCCCCCCTGCTCGTGCTACAGAGAAATCAGCTGGTCCAGGTCGCGTCGAACTGGACGCTGACGTCACCGCTCCAGATCCCTTCCGGCAGCGTGCTGTAATCGTTGACTGCATTCGTACCATCGGCGGTGCCGCTGATGATTGAGAAGTTGAAACCATCCTGTGCAGTAGCGCGGCCAGCCTGGTTGTAACCGTTAGACAGCGCGCTAAGGTTGCCGCCCAGAACGCCATTCGCCGTATCGATCATGACGGTATCAGCCGCTTTTTCGACAGCAACGCCGTTATAATCCACACCGACATTCAGCGTCGAACCGGAGGTATCCAGCTGAGTCAGGGTGTTGGTAATCAGACGGGAGGTCAGTTTAAATGCTGTCGCAGTCGCATCCCCTTCAATCGCAACATCGAACAGACCTTTCTGGGTGTTAAAGCCTTTAATTCCTTCTGCATACTGGAAAGCCAGGCTACCCAGAGGTGTCACAACCAGTTTGCTGGTGGTGTCTTTTTTTGCCGTTGCCGACCAGGTTGCGACGGCCTGAGCCGTAACGTCTGCTGCCTGAACAGCGCCCACACAGAAAGTCGTCACAAGAGCTGCTGCTAACATTTTCAATTTCATATTCATCACCTGAGAAAAATAAAAGGCTTTATATCGCCCGTGCTGTTCCATAGTTATTTATGGAGCCATTACCCTTAAGAACAGGATGTTCTTAAATGCAAAAATTGAATACAATCGATAAAACTTAATAGATTTCCGTGAAAATAAAACGCAATAACACTGCAGTAATACAACATTAAATAAGAATCATGTCGGTCCCTGATGCCGGCAAGATAAAACGCATTAAGGCAAGCATGGTAATGTTGTTGTTATTCAACAAGCCGACCTTATTGCTGGTATTACTTTTATGTAAACTCACTGTCTTGATACTCAGACCAAGTGTTTTAGAAATGTCATTAATTAAGTTACCAATAATCAGCAATGACATAATCTTCTCTTCACGAACCGTGAGGTTTCTTTTTCTGACTTTAAACTTCTTCAGCTTAAGGATGCTTTCAACCGTTTTAACGCTCGCATCAGCAGACAGAAAGCAGATATTGTTGATGTCAGAAACATCAGTGACAAATTTGGCATCTGGAGCCACAATCACTTTCGCCGGACTGTTCATCAAATAATACTGATACGAGCAAAGCATTTTATCTATCTGTGCAAAATGGATAATGACGTAATCATCGGCGCTCAGTGCCTGGCACTGCTGGTGCGCATACTCATTATCAATGTTATCGACCCAGGTGATGTTGCACTCATCGTCAGCCATGCTGACCAGACCCTGCATATAGAAATAATTATCTGTTACGATCAATACAGCCATGATAACAGAACCTCCATTCCATTGAGCCTGTTGACCCCATCCGTCGGCAGACGCCAACATCCATGATGACGTTGGCCCCTGCTTTTTTACTTTTCTTTTATGAAAGGTGACAAAACATCACTATTATTTTTGTTACGGTAGCACCGCCACATTTCATACACAAATAGTAAGCTTAATAAGCAAAATTTATTACTCATAAAGTTATGAAGGGCAAAAAAATCACATCTGTTGAGCATTTGTTAAAACTCAAGCCATTGATAAATATCAGAATAGTTAGTAAATTTAACAAATAAAAAGCAATTCAGAAAAACTCTCACCCGGGGATTAAGATTATTCTTAGTTATGAGTGAATGTCAGGTTTACTCTTTGGTGCTAGTATCGCGGCATCAAACCCCAGATAAATGACACAGTGGTAACTATTCTCACAATAAGAAATCATATATGGCTACTATTTACGTTATCGAGAACACGCTGCGATTTAACTCAGAAGCGCATACTCTCCATTCCATAAAAAGTAATGAACGCATGGCCCTGGCAATACCCGCAAGCCTTTGCTTTGATTTGTTAATAAGAAATCAGGGACGAATTGTCACCCAGGCAGAGCTGCTGCAAAATGCGTGGGGAGAAAGAGGGATGAGTGTTACGCCAAATACTCTATATCAAAACATCTCTTTGCTGCGTAAATCTTTAAATCGCTTCAATGTGAATGGCACACTTATTCAAACAATCCCTAAACGGGGTTTCATGATTGCGGATGAAGCGAATATCCGGATTGAGGCTCCCGGGACCCCTGCGGAGAAGGCTAATGATATCGCCGCTGCAGAAATAAATCAGATAAACAGAGCGGTGACGGAAGGACATGGCGCTCATGATGAAGGGAGCCAGCAACTTCACGCCGACCCACCGACGGCGCAAGACAAAGGTGACGTCCTGTCGAGGACAATCATCGGGGCCGTGAGAAAAAGAAAGACAGGATGTCTTGTCGCCGGTATTACAAGTTTGTTGATTATTCTGTTGCATATCTTCATTAATCAGTCAGCAACAACCGATTCACCTTTCGCGTCGTATACACTGATCACGACAATCAATAGCTGCAAGATTTTCAGAAACGATGACCTAAGATTTGATGAGTACTATATTAATTTTCTCAAAGAGCATAATATCAGCTGCTCAAATGGACGGACTATTTATATAACGAATCATTACCCATCGAGCAGGACATCACTGATCTCCTGTCGATATCCAATAAAATCTAATAAAAAATCATTCTGTACCTCATTTTATTACTTAAAATAACACAACATGAAAACACGAAAGATAAATAAAGCTCTTGCATATACAGTCATTATTATCACAATAAGCCTTGCTTTTTATTACATCAGCTCATCTGATGACGGTGAAAGCATTAACTGCACGTCCGCTTTTTCAATAGTTAATGATGGTAAAGAATTTGCTTTCTCTGTCACTTTCTTTGCCAGCGATGGTGATGGATTAATTACATTCACCGGTAGCTCAGGAAATTCAATGGATAATATCAGCATCAGAAAATATATAACCTATGTAAAAAATAAAAATAACATTTATATTTTCAGAAGTAGCGACACGAATATTCGCTCGAATGCCACTGCGCTTCCTGAAAAATTCGATGAGATTCTACCGCCGTTCTTTACGGAGATCAGAAAAGAAGATCGGTTCATTATCAAAATATTAAAGATAAAACATGACTCATGGGTCTTTATGTCAACAAACACCCCTTATTTTATTTGTGAAAATACAAATAGTTAGCATGGGTTTCGTTAGCACAACGCGTGGTGCTTGAAACTGCCAGGGCAACGTTTAATCGCACAATGCGGCTGATAACAGCAACCCTCTATCGTGGTAGCCCCGAAATCATAGGGGCAGGATGGCCTTTCCCTTAAGGCTTCCCATTGTGCATGGCTGTAGGTTGAAATATTATAGACCTTAATATAATGATATTTTCCATTAACTAATACTTTCGAGGAATACAGTTTCATGGATTCCCCGGGAAGCAACAGAATATCGGCTTCATACCATATGATAAATTTTAAAAAGCGCAATCTCGAGATGCTTGAAAATGCCACACCAGAATGTGGGCAGATAATTGTATTCTGAATTGTCCATTTCATGTCGCGTCCTTGTGCTTTCCGGGAAATAGCCACGTAGATAGTCATAGCAAAGATTATAATTATCCGCAAGCCCTCCCGGCAACATTATGATGTAAAATCACGATGAGCTGTCAATGAACAGATAAATAGTCAGCGGAGAACTAATATAAAATACGTAGGCATTAAGAATATAAATACATAATTCTACATTGCGCCGGGTATAAATTTACAATACGCGGATGAGCGATGTGCCGGCTACAGTTAAAAAGGACGCGACGGGTTGTCATCAACCCATCGCATTATTTGTGGATATTTACCAGGTTTTCCCGATATTAAACTGAAACTGCTCCGCTTTATCGCCATCATATTTTTTAAATGGTTCGGCCCAGGAAAAGACCAGCGGCCCCAGCGGCGACATCCATTGCACGGCAATCCCTGCCGACATACGAATATGCAGCGGGTCGCCGTAGTCAGGGATCCCGGCAGCCTGCGTCTGAGCGGTATTTTGCCATGACGTACTCCATACCGTCCCCGCATCGACGAACAGCGAGGTACGTAAACTGTCGGCATATTTATCATTAATAAACGGCGTCGGAATAATAAATTCGCTATTCACAACCGCCATGGCATTTCCGCCCACCGCATCCGAAGAGCTTTCAACCGGGCAGTGACTGTAGCTGCTTTCAGTCCCGTTACAGCGATAGTAGGCTGCTTTTGGACCAATCGTATTGGAAGAGAACCCCCGCACTGACGACGACCCTCCGGCATAGAAGTTATCGTAAAACGGAACCGAACTCCCGTTCAGACCACCGGCATAACCTGCTTTCAGATGCTCCATCCAGACCCAGCTTTTCCCTTCATTCAGAGGGAGATACTGCGTGGTATCGAGGGTGAGTTTGTAGTAGCTGTTGTCTGATCCCGGCACGGTCACTTTACCGCTCAGACTACTTTTATTGCCGGAACGAGGGAAAAAACCGCGGTCGAGATTGTTGTAGCTCCAGCCCAGACTGGCAAAAATGTCGTTGGCGCTATACTTCGCCCCGCTGTCACCATCTTTGGTGACCACGTTCGGATAAATACCTCGCGAATTAAGGTAATTCCACGTCGTCAGCTCCGGATCCATGTTCGTCAGGTAGTTATGGACGTAATCAATACCCACATTCAGCGAGTTATTCTCGCTAATCGGGAAGCCAAGATTACTCCCCAGCCCGTAACTTTGCTGGTTATAGCTCCCGGCATCTGCATCGGCGGCATCGTAGCTGTTGTAGAAAATTTTCCCGCCCAGGCTGACGCCATCAACGGTAAAATAGGGATCGGTTGCACCCAGTTCAACATAGGACTGGTAGCTGTTACGCGTGCCGTTAAAACTCACGCTGTTGCCGGTGCCTAACCAGTTATCCTGAGTGACGCCAAGCTGATAGCTGATGCCGCTGTCTGTCCCAAATCCCAGGCCCACGTTAAACGAACCGGTGTTACGTTCTTTCACTTTATAGATCACGTCGACCTGATCCTGGCTCCCGGCAACCGGGGTGATTTCTTTACCCACCGTTTCAAAAAAGCCCGTACGATCCAGCCGCTCTTTCCCTTGCTGTACTTTTTCGTCGTTGAGCCACGCCCCCTCCATTTGCCGCATTTCACGACGCAAGACGGCGTCACGCGAAGTATCATTGCCGGCAAAACGGATCTGGCGCACGGAATAACGACGTCCGGCATCAACATTGATATGTAGAGTCACACTTTTGTTGGCCTCATCAATTTCCGTACGGGTATTCACCTGGGGCCAGGCATAGCCATATTTACCAAAGCGCTTTTTGATGCTGTTTTCAACGGCGGTAATGTCGGCTCCACTGTACCATTTGCCTGACAGAGGCTGCGCCAGCGCTTCTGTCTCTTGCGTGTGCCCGGCCATCTCGCCGCTCACCCGCGTACTGGTGACTTTATAGCGCTCGCCTTCAGAGAGATTGACCGTAAGATACAGCGACTTTTTATCCGGTGTGATGCTGACCTGACTGGAGTTAATAGCAAAGCGCGCATAGCCACGATCGAGATAATAACTACGCAGGGTTTCCAGGTCTGCTTCCATTTTTTGTTTCTGATATTTCTTGTCGCCAATCACGTTCCACCACGGAACATGATCACGCAGCTGCAGCTGGTCCAGTAGCGTTTCCTCGCGGAAGGCTTTATTGCCGATAATATTAATCTGGGCAATCGTCGCGGCGATACCTTCCTGAAAAAAAAACTTTAAATCGACGCGGTTTCGCGGCAGCGGCGTGACCACAGCATGAACCTGCGCGCTGTATTTCCCGACGCTATAATAGAAATCCTGTAATCCTTTTTCTATTTCACTGAGAGCATTACGATCTAATGCACTTCCTTCTTCGACGCCGCTGGCTGCCAGATTGTCCTTCAGGGCATCATCCTTCACCGCTTTATTCCCCGAAAAACTTAATTTGGCGATCGTCGGACGCTCTTTAAGTTGTACCACCAGCGTCGTGCCATCGCGCAGGATCTGGACATTTTCAAAATTACCGCTGGCATATAAAGCGCGTAGTGACTCGCTAATATCATCATTAGATACCGGTTCTCCGGCATGGATGGGCATGCTTAATAGCGCGGCCCCTACCGTCACGCGCTGCAACCCTTCAAAACGAATATCATCAATTGTGTACGTTGTTGATGCATAAAGTGTTAAGGGAGACATTAATAACCCGGCAATGATATTTATTTTCTTTAGCATGGACGTTTTCGTCTAAGAGATATTTGGCGATAGCAGAATTCTGCTGGGATTTGCGTAAGCAACGCGCAGAATTACACTTCATTATGGCGAAACAATGGAGAAAAAATGGATGTTATTGGCTGGAGAAAAAAATAAAACTTAACGGAACTTCGTTCGAATAAATTAGTCTGAGCAGCAACCTGATAACCGAATGAGAGCGCACAATGACTGTAAGGTATAAAACAAAAAGCCCCCTTTCTAATGGGGTGAAAGGGGGAATGATCTTGTCAGGAATGATGCTCTCTGGGATAAACCAGGAACACCGGAAATTTACCCTGAAATACCGAACTTAAAATGAAGAGATATTGAATAAATTATGCAGTAACGCTCCGTAGTACCCGCAAGGGTTGCGGGTGTCAATTTGTATGCATTCTTCATATTTTCCTCAAAATAGCAGAATAGAGTATGAGAGGCTTATGGGAACATCAAAGCACATCAAGCGTTATATCAAAAAAGTAAAGTAGTGGCGCCTTACCATGGAGGGTGAGGCATTTACCTGGCCGCCTGCAGCCCTCCCGCCACGTGATGGAGGGGCCCGGTCCTGGAATGAGCATGAATCATGCGTAGAAATGAGATCCAGCAGTCCGTTCTCAACGAACTGGTGCGCTGGATAAAAAACAACCTCGAGAAAAAACTCACGGTCAATGCACTCAGCGCGTTTTCCGGGTATTCCGAGTGGCACCTCTTTCGTTTGTTCCGCCATCATTTTAATATGTCGCCGATGGAATATATCAGGCAACAGCGCATGTCGCTATGCCGTGATTTATTACAGGTGCAGCCGGCTTTCCGTATCGTCGATATTTGTATTATGGCCGGATATGAAGACATCAGCGCATTTAACCGGACATTTAAGAGGTATTATTCGGTCACTCCCACGCAGTTTCGCCGGCGCATCAATGAACAATCTGGATAATGTTTCCTGGCGATAAAAATAAAAGGCCGGGAACAGCGCAATGTTCCCGGCCAGGCAGAACAGGATCAGAAATGTGTATTTACACTGACATAGAAGGTCCGCCCTGACTCATTATAGGTCTCCGCCCCGGCACCGTATAAATAGGCGCCGGTGGTCGCGTTCCCGGTCGTTTGTGCATTCCCGGCACGATAGTGGCGTATATCAAAGAGGTTATCCACGCCGCTGGTCAGGCTCAGATTTTTGTTCACATCCCAGGTCGCGCTCAGCCCGACGATGCTGTACGGACTCACTTCGTTCAGCTCACTACCGGATACCGCCTCACCTTTGTAATTGAAACGCTTAGGTTTCTGCCGCCCGTACCAGGTAAAAGTGCTTTGCAACGAGAGATCGTCGCGGACCTGCCAGCCGAGCGTAGAGTTAAGGGTAAACTGCGGAATCACCGACAGGCGATCGCCGGTCGTCTTGTTCTTACTTTGCAACATCCAGGTCAGGTTATTACTCCAGTTGACCGTTTCACTCACCGGCAGGTTAAGCGAACCTTCCAGCCCCTCCACCAGCGCTTTGGGTACGTTCTCCCACTGATAAATATTCGTTGTTCCATTGCTCGCCGTACCGACGGCTGAATACCCGGACTCAATTTTATTGTGGTAGTCGTTACGGAACCAGGTTATCCCCGCCTGATAGCCTTCGTGCTTGTATTCCAGACCAATCTCTTTGTTAACGCTGGTTTCCGCCTTCAGATCGCTATTTCCCATCAGATAACAAGCCGAACTGCTGGCGTAGCACCCCTGGCCGTTACTATAGAGAATATAGTTGGGGTTAAGCTGATAGAGGTTCGGCGCTTTATAGGCGCGGGCAATGCCGAGCTTCAGGGTCCAGTCGTCGCTCAGTCCCTGCGACAGATTAAGCGACGGGCTCCAGTTATTACCGACGAGGCTGTGATGGTCAAAACGCAGAGCCGGCGTCAGCATCGTACTCTCGGTTAGCGCGATATTATCTTCCGTAAACAGCGAGAAAATTTCGGCGCTGCTGTAAGGAGTGCGGCCGGAGGTCGAAATACCGTCGATGGCGCCGTAAGAGAGCGCCTGGGTGGTCGACACGCCATCTTTCATACGCTGCTGATTCCACTCGGTGCCCAGCGTCAGGTTCTGCTCAACGCCCAGGGTAAACGGAATATTGACCTCGCTGTGCAGCAGAACGTCCGCCAGATCGATATCCGAGAATTCGCTGCTGGAGAAGATGCCCTCGGTCCCGCCCGCCAGACCTTCATTCATACGGGAGTTACGGGTATGTTCATACTGCGCATAGCTGTTGCTGGTAACGCCGTTGTCCCAGCCTCCGGTCCAGGTAAGGCCGTAGGTCTGACGGTAAATTCGGTTGGTCTCTTTACCGTACATGCTTTTCACTAGCGTACTGGTATTGGTGTTCTGCGTATCGCCCGCGTAGAGGTTGCCCTGGCGGCTATAGCCGGTTTCAAACTCCAGCGCCTGCATGGGGGCAAATTCCCAGCGCAGCTTACCGTGGATATCTTTGTTCACCACCCCTTCACGCCCGGCAGGATAAGATCCGGCATAGCTGCCGGTCCGCTCCGCCTCATGGCCGGCGTTAATATCCTGGGCATCAGCCTGGGTTTTACTCAGATTGCCCCATAAATTAAAACTCACGCTGTCCGACATCGGCCCCTCAAGGCTGAAGTTCGTCCGCTTCGTCGCCCCCTCTTTTCGGTGCTGAGGCGCATTCATGTAGGTATTCCAGGAGCCATGCCATTCGTTATTCACAGGCTTAGTGATGATATTCACGACGCCACCCATTGCGCCGTTGCCATAGCGCGCCGCCGCAGGGCCGCGAATCACATCAATGTGGTCGATCATCTCCGCGGGAACCCAACCGGTGTCGCCACGCGTATCGCGATCGCCGCGCCAGCCATAGCGTACCGAATTGCGACTGGTCACCGGCTTACCATCGATCAGGATCAGCGTATTCTCTGGTCCCATACCGCGGATATCGATCTGCCGGTTATTCCCGCGCTGGCCGCTGGTCGAGTTGCCGGTGAGGTTCACCCCCGGCTGAGTACGAATCAGTTCGGAGATATCGCGTGCCGGCGGGTGTTTGCGTATTTCGTCAGCCGTGAGCGTTGAAACGCCCGGCGCCTGTAAGGTCTGTCTGGCAGCGGTCACGACCATCGTCTCTTCGTTTTTGGCCGCAGCGCTGTCGGCGTCCTTTGCCTCTTCCGGTATGCTGCTATCGGCGGCCTGCGCGGGTAGCGCCGCGCCCCAGATAGCCAGATGAATTAGCACGGCCAGCGAGTAGTGTGAGTTTCGTTTCATGGAGTATGCCCTGTTTTCTTTTTTTGCTGTCGGGGCGCGCCTCCTTCATCCTGAGATAAACAGCGGCAATCATTTTCATGCGAACAACTTCATGCCTGGTTTTGGCATAGCAAGGCCCTCCCGGAGAATGAACGGGATATAACTAGCCTGTGGCCAAAATATAAAATCTCACCCTGTCAAAAATGAAAAATACGCGCCTGCACTATTCTTAGATAGCGTCTTTCGATCAGCCTTAGAGATGATTATTGTGCGTTATCACGTTATTAGAAATGAGATTCATTATCAAGTTGATAATGTAAAACAGCGGAAACAGATTAAAATATAACAAATAAAACAACAGGATAAATTACAAACAATATTCTCAAGACACTCAAATAATTAATAACAACACTTACAACAACATAAAAAAAACATTATTCAATCATATTATCTCCATAATCATTTATGGCTGCTGATCCCTTTATAAAAATAAAATGAATACCCCACAACAGAGAGCATAGCCCGCCCAGCAATATGCCTGCCAGAATCGAGGCAAAGAGTCTCTCTTTTTGCAGCACAAAAGTCGCGCTCGCCTCTGACACAACCGGCGATGTCTCCCCGCGCGGTCGGGAAAACGAACAGGCTAACCCCCCCAGAGTTGACTAAAATAAAGGGATGCACCTGCGGAGCCTCTCTCCATGAACATCCTCTCATTTCAACGACCCGCTATCGCCAGCTTTGCCTGCCTTATTGCCCTGCTGTTTGCCGGTTCCGTTTATGCGGCAGTTGGGGAAAAGAAACCACCGCCTCAGGAAAAACGAGAGGCGCTGGAACTCAATACGCAAGAGATGCAGAAGCCCTGGCAAGGCGATCTCCCCGGTATGCTCGACAGACGCGTCATCAGAGTGTTAACCACTTACAGCAAAACCTTTTTCTTTATCGACAAAGGCACCCAGCGCGGGGCAACGCATGACATCTTTATTGAGTACGAACGCAGCCTTAATCAACAGTTGATGAAGGAGAAAAAGCTCAAACATCGCCATCTCAAGGTACGGATCATTTTCGTCCCGGTGGCCCGCGACCAGCTTTTCAGCGCACTCGTTGCCGGCAAAGGAGATATCGTCGCCGCAAATCTTACGGTTACCGAGGAGCGGCAGCAGCAGGCTGACTTCACGATACCGCTCTATTCCAATGTTCAGGAGCTCCTGCTCTCCGGGCCAGGTTCACCGGAAGTCGCCAACCTGGAACAACTTTCTGGCAAAGAGGTATTTGTTCGTCAGTCATCAAGCTATTACCAAAGCCTGGTCGCCCTGAATGCCCACTTTGCGAAAGAATCTCGTCCGCCGGTTATTATCGCAGCCGCTCCGGAATCGCTCGAAGATGAGGACCTGATAGAAATGCTCAGCGCTGGCCTTATTCCGTTGACGGTCGTCGATCGTCATAAGGCTCTGTTCTGGAAACAAGTTTTTCCCAAAATTGAGGTGCATCAGGACATTGTCCTGCGTAAAGATGCCAGCATCGGCTGGGCGGTACGTAAAAACAGCCCGCAGCTTCTCGCCTCGCTAAACCACTTTGTGAAGGCTAACGGTCAGGGCAGCAAGCTGGGAAATACCATCCTGTTGCGCTATCTGAAGAACGCGAAATATGTCAAAAATGCCGCCGCGCAGAAGGAACGGCAGAAATTTCTGGCGATGGTGGATATCTTCCGTAAATACGGCGATCGATATGACGTTGACTGGCTGTTAATGGCGGCCCAGGGTTATCAGGAATCGCGCCTCAATCAGTCGGTTCGTAGCCACGTGGGCGCCATCGGCGTTATGCAGGTGATGCCGCGGACCGGCAAAGAGCTGAAGGTCGGAGATATCAGCAAGCTGGATCCGAATATCCATGCCGGGGTGAAATATATGCGCTGGATGATCGACCATTACTATGGCGACGAGCCGATGACCCGACTCGACAAAGCGCTCTTTTCATTCGCATCCTATAACGCCGGGCCAGCCCGTATCGCCCGCCTGCGGACAGAAACCAGCAAGCGCGGTTTTAACCCTGATATCTGGTTTGGCAATGTGGAATATCTGGCCGCGGAGAAGATCGGTTCCGAGACCGTCACTTACGTCAGCAATATCTATAAGTACTACATTGCCTATCGGCTGATCGTCGATGAGATGGCGCGGAAGCAAAAAGCCACGGCCCACTCCAGCGGCGCGGCAGCGCCCGCCGCGGAACAGAGCGCTCCCGCCACGCCGTGAGGCGGTCGCATCGCTGGAAACGCGGAGAGAGCAGACATAAAAAAGCCCCAAAACGGGGCTTTTTCTTATGCTTTAACGGCAGTGTCTAAGGATGGTCTTAGAACGGGATATCGTCATCGAAATCCATCGGGGGTTCGTTAGAAGGTGCTGCCGGTGCCTGCTGCTGCGGACGAGACTGTGCGCCGCCGCTAAACTGGTTGCCGCCCTGCGGCTGCTGAGGCTGACCCCAACCGCCCTGCTGCTGACCGCCGCCTGCCGGAGCGCCTGCGCCCTGCTGACGACCGCCGAGCATTTGCATCGTGCCGCCAACGTTAACCACGATCTCGGTGGTGTATTTTTCCTGACCAGATTGGTCAGTCCATTTACGGGTACGCAGCTGGCCTTCAATATAGACCTGAGAACCTTTACGCAGATACTCGCCGGCCACTTCCGCCAGTTTGCCGAACAGCACAACGCGGTGCCATTCAGTCTGCTCTTTCATCTCACCGGTCGCTTTATCACGCCAGGATTCGGAAGTAGCCAGCGTAATGTTGGCAACTGCGCCACCACTCGGCATGTAGCGTACTTCCGGGTCCTGGCCCAGATTACCGACGAGAATCACCTTGTTTACGCCTCTGCTGGCCATGTTTGTGTCTCCTGAATGCGTTTCTTAATAGTGTAAACGCGCGAGTGTACCATTTCCAGGCGCTATGTTGATAGCTGGGAAGTATGTTCCAGATAACTCTCGCGGTAAGACATTTTTGCACACCCCGCAGGAAAATGCATTCCGATACTGTATATTCAAACAGGTTAAATTGTGTCATAATTAGCCGTTTCTGCCGTTTGTCCTTCTAACAAACCAGGCAATCCGCGTATCTACCGGGAAAGGTGAATGGATAAGATCGAAGTTCGGGGCGCCCGCACCCATAATCTCAAAAACATCAACCTCGTCATCCCACGCGACAAACTGATTGTCGTCACCGGGCTGTCAGGGTCAGGCAAATCCTCATTGGCTTTCGACACACTGTATGCCGAAGGGCAACGTCGCTACGTTGAATCACTCTCTGCCTATGCGCGCCAGTTCCTGTCGCTAATGGAGAAGCCGGACGTCGATCATATCGAAGGGCTGTCGCCGGCGATTTCCATTGAACAGAAATCAACGTCCCATAACCCTCGCTCTACGGTGGGGACCATTACCGAAATTCACGACTATCTGCGCCTGCTGTACGCGCGCGTCGGCGAGCCGCGCTGCCCGGACCATGATGTTCCTCTGGCCGCACAGACCGTCAGCCAGATGGTCGACAACGTGCTCTCGCAACCGGAAGGCCAGCGCCTGATGCTGCTGGCGCCAATCATTAAAGAACGTAAAGGCGAGCACACCAAAACGCTGGAGAACCTGGCCAGCCAGGGCTATATCCGCGCGAGGATCGACGGCGAGGTCTGCGATCTTTCCGATCCGCCGAAGCTGGAACTGCAAAAGAAACACACCATTGAGGTGGTGATCGATCGCTTCAAAGTGCGTGACGATCTGTCCCAGCGTCTGGCCGAATCCTTTGAAACCGCTCTGGATCTTTCCGGTGGTACCGCCGTTGTCGCCAATATGGACGATGAAAAAGCGGAAGAGCTGCTGTTCTCCGCCAATTTTGCCTGCCCGATTTGCGGCTACAGCATGCGTGAACTGGAACCTCGTCTGTTTTCGTTCAACAACCCGGCAGGCGCCTGCCCGACCTGTGATGGTCTGGGCGTTCAGCAGTACTTCGATCCCGACAGGGTTATCCAGAATGCGGAGCTGTCGCTGGCGGGCGGCGCCATTCGCGGCTGGGATCGCCGTAACTTCTACTACTTCCAGATGCTGAAGTCGCTGGCAGAGCATTATCAGTTCGATATCGAGGCGCCGTGGGGCACCCTGAACGCCGACGTACAGAAGGTCATTTTGTACGGTTCAGGCAAAGAGAATATTGAATTCAAATACATGAACGACCGTGGCGATACTTCAGTACGCCGTCACCCGTTCGAAGGCGTGCTGCATAATATGGAACGCCGCTACAAAGAGACGGAATCCAGCGCGGTGCGCGAAGAGCTGGCGAAATTTATCAGCAATCGCCCGTGCGCCAGCTGTGACGGTACCCGTCTGCGCCGCGAAGCTCGCCACGTCTTTGTCGAAAATACGCCGCTGCCCACCATCTCTGACATGAGCATTGGCCACGCGATGGATTTCTTCACCAATCTGAAGCTGTCCGGCCAGCGGGCGCAAATTGCGGAGAAAGTGCTGAAAGAGATTGGCGATCGCCTGAAATTCCTCGTCAACGTCGGCCTGAACTACCTGACGCTCTCCCGTTCGGCAGAAACGCTCTCCGGCGGTGAAGCCCAGCGTATTCGCCTGGCAAGCCAGATTGGCGCCGGCCTGGTCGGCGTGATGTATGTGCTGGATGAGCCGTCCATCGGCCTGCATCAGCGCGATAACGAACGTCTGCTCGGCACGCTGGTTCATCTGCGTAATCTGGGCAATACGGTGATTGTCGTCGAGCATGATGAAGACGCCATCCGCGCCGCCGACCACGTCATCGATATCGGCCCAGGGGCCGGGGTACACGGCGGCCAGGTCGTGGCTGAAGGAACGCTGGACGCGATCATGGCGGTGCCTGAATCCCTGACCGGGCAGTACATGAGCGGCAAACGCAAGATTGAAGTACCGAAGCAGCGCGTGCCTGCCGACGCGGAAAAAGTGCTCAGGCTCACCGGTGCGCGCGGTAACAACCTGAAGGATGTGACGCTGACGCTGCCGGTCGGCCTGTTTACCTGTATCACCGGGGTCTCCGGTTCAGGTAAATCAACGCTGATTAACGATACGCTGTTCCCGATTGCCCAGCGTCAGCTCAACGGCGCCACCATCGTCGAACCTGCGCCATATCGCGATGTGCAGGGGCTGGAACACTTCGATAAGGTCATCGATATCGACCAGAGCCCGATCGGCCGTACGCCGCGCTCAAACCCGGCAACCTATACCGGCGTCTTCACGCCGGTACGTGAACTGTTTGCCGGCGTGCCGGAATCGCGCTCACGCGGCTATACGCCTGGGCGCTTCAGTTTTAACGTCCGCGGCGGGCGCTGTGAAGCCTGCCAGGGTGATGGCGTGATTAAAGTCGAAATGCACTTCCTGCCGGATATTTATGTGCCGTGTGACCAGTGCAAAGGCAAGCGCTATAACCGCGAAACGCTGGAGATTAAGTACAAAGGCAAGACCATTCATGAAGTGCTGGATATGACCATTGAAGAAGCGCGTGAGTTCTTTGATGCCGTTCCGGCGCTGGCGCGTAAGCTGCAAACGCTGATGGACGTCGGCCTGACCTATATTCGTCTCGGCCAGTCCGCTACGACGCTGTCCGGCGGCGAGGCCCAGCGCGTGAAGCTGGCGCGCGAGCTGTCAAAACGCGGTACCGGCCAGACGCTGTATATTCTCGATGAGCCGACGACGGGGCTGCACTTTGCCGATATCCAGCAGCTGCTGGACGTTCTGCACCAGCTGCGCGATCAGGGCAACACCATCGTGGTCATTGAGCACAACCTGGATGTCATCAAAACGGCGGACTGGATCGTTGATCTTGGGCCGGAAGGCGGCAGCGGCGGCGGTGAAATCCTCGTCTCCGGTACGCCAGAGACCGTTGCAGAGTGCGAAGCCTCGCACACCGCGCGCTTCCTCAAACCCTTGCTGAGCTAATCACCGTGAAAGCTGCTGTCGGGTTGGTTCCGACAGCAGCCGTACCGCCTGCTGGTAGGAGGCATCCACCAGGTAGTAAATCTGCGAATCCGGCAAAGACCCATCAAGAAAGACCGTACTCCAGTGGGCTTTATTCAGATGTCTGCTGGGGCGGATATCCACATGCTGTTCCCGCAGCAGTTCGGCAAGCTCCGGACTGGCTTTCAGCGACACGGCTGGCCGCTTATCTTCCACTTCTTTCACTAATGCAAAGAGCACGTCCGACACTTTAATCTGCGTGGCCTTCCAGTCGCTGTGCACGCTTTGCTCTGCGCCCGGTTTTGCCATGCAGTACAGCAATAACTCCGAAATTGTCATCTGTTATTCCCCCGTGAGCGTCGCAACGATATGCCGCGAACCGCCGTGAATACGATGTTCCCCTAACCAGATCCCTTGCCAGGTCCCCAGACTGACGCGCCCGTCCTGCACCGGCAGCAACAGGGAGACGCCAAGCATCGACGACTTGATATGCGACGGCATATCATCAGGACCTTCATAATCATGTTCGTACGGCGCATTATCCGGCACCGCGTTGAGAAAATACTGCTCCATGTCGTAGCGGACGGTCGGATCGCAGTTTTCGTTAAGCGTCAGGGAAGCGGAAGTGTGCTGGAGCAGCAGATGCAACATACCGACTTTGACGCGCGACAGCGCGTGGAGCTGGCCGAGGATCTCGTCAGTTACCAGATGAAAACCGCGAGATTTTGCACCTAACGTCAAAGTTTGTTGATGCCACATAAACGACCCCTGTTGCGAATGAATCTCTCTAAGTGTGCAGCAATAAGCGAAAAGGTAAAACCTCCCCACGCGCTTTTTCGTACAAAAAAGCGGCAGCCCGGAGGCTGCCGCTTTCGCTTCTGACACATTTGCGCAGAAGGTGAAATTAGTATTCTGAATTGACGATCACTTCTTCACCCTGCGCTCCGGCCATCGGCAGAGGTTTATATGACGAGTTTGACGCGCGCAGTACGCGAATGCCGCGAGCCCCGGCATCACGCGCGGCAGAGATGTCGTTATCGGAATCCCCGTAGAAGACCTTAATATTCTTCTCTTTCAGCCATTGGACTTTCGTATTCTGCCCCGGCTTGTCACCGGCAAAAATAACCGGATTCATGTTTGCCGCCGGGATCAGGAAATCATCCTGCAGCGTTTTCGAGACCGTTTCAGTTTTGGTCTGACTGCGCCCGGTAACGAAATAAATGCTATCGCCGCGCTTCACATGCATCGCAATCAGATGGCGCGCCACCTCTTTTGGCATGCTGAATTCATCCCAGCCGTTATTCATTTTTTCCCAGAATTCCGGGTTTTTCAGGTAAGCATCGCTGCCGGGAGAGAAAGTTTTTTGGCCGCGCCAGAAACCTGGGCTGGAAAACAGAACGGTGTCATCGATATCAAAACCCACGGCAAACGGCTGACGACCCAACAGGCTGTTTTCAATCTGTGCGACGGAAACCCAGTGAACAGGCGCCTGCTCAGCCAGTCTGGCGACGTTGGTACCTGGATTTAATTGTGACGGAGAAGACTCCAGGGCGATTGCCGAGTGATTTAACGTGAAAAGTAAACAGAAGGCGCTAAAGGCCAAAGTTATCTTGCGCATAGTTATCCCTTTTAAGCGTCATCCTGCCAACTGCCGCTTTGCTGGCCGCAAGGCGCCTGAGGCAGCCGTCGCGATACAGCGCGGATGACGGTGCGTATGAGTCGTCGAATCGTTATAATTTTCAATAATGTGGCTGCTTATTACTGGACCCTGACCTTAACCCCGGCCTTCGCCGATGAAAAGAATTTTCTGCTCAGATGTCATAGAAAAAGAGAATGATCACACTTCGGAAGGGAGTAGTCCTTTCCCGCAGACGGGAAAGGACATGATATTCGCGGAAAATTAGATAACGGCGGAAAATGCCTGCGCGACGCGCTGGACGTTACGTGAATTGAGACCCGCCACGCACATCCGGCCGCTGGAAATCAGATACACGCCAAACTCTTCACGCAGACGATCAACCTGTGCCGCACTCAGGCCGGTGTAGCTGAACATCCCACGTTGTTTGAGCAGGTAGTCAAAATTGACGCCCGGTAGCGCTTCTTTCAGGACATTCACCAGCTCCTGACGCATCGCCAGAATACGCGAACGCATCTCTTCGACTTCCGCCAGCCAGCAGGCTTTCAGCTCCGCATCATTCAATACGGTCGCGACAACCTGAGCGCCAAAGTTCGGCGGGCTGGAGTAATTGCGACGGACGGTCGCCTTCAGTTGCCCCAGCACGCGGTTTGCGGTTTCTGTGTCTTCGCAAACGATCGACAGGCCGCCCACGCGCTCACCGTACAGCGAGAAAATTTTCGAGAAGGAGTTGCTGACCAGCATCGGTATGCCGGCGTGGGCGATCGCGCGAATCGCGTAAGCATCATCATCCATTCCCGCCCCAAAGCCCTGATAGGCGATATCGAGGAAAGGAATCAGGTTGCGCGCTTTCAGCACCTCGGCGATTTGATCCCACTGGGCATGATTCAGATCGGCGCCCGTCGGGTTATGGCAGCACGGATGTAGCAGCACAATATCACGCTCAGGCAGGGTCTGCAGTTTCGCCAGCAGCGCATCAAAACGCACGCCGTTGGTCTCGTTATCAAACCAAGGGTAAGTGCTTACTTCGAAGCCAGCCCCTTCGAATATGGCGATATGGTTCTCCCAGGTCGGGTCGCTGACCCAAACGCGAGAACCCGGGAAGTAGCGTTTTAGAAAATCGGCACCCACTTTCAATGCGCCGGAACCGCCCAGCGTCTGAATAGAGGCGACGCGCTTTTGCACCAGCACCGGGTGTTCTGCACCGAACAACAGCGGGGCAATCGCGTTGCGATAAGCGTTCAGCCCTTCCATCGGTAGATACAACGAGGCGCCGTGCGGCTGAGCGTTAAGACGCGCTTCCGCTTCAGCAACCGCCTGTAGCTGCGGGATAATCCCGTCTTCGTTGTAATAGAGGCCGATGCTAAGGTTTACTTTGTCACTACGCGGATCTTCTTTGAAACGCTCCATCAAGGAGAGAATGGGATCGCCAGCGTAGGCGTCAACTTTTTGAAACACGTGATGTTTCTCCGGGTTTACGAGAGGCAGGTCATAACACAATAAACCGGAAGCAGAAGAAGATCGAGAGGATGTTGGCGGATAGTTGGCGGAAAGTCGGCGAAGATCGCACGCATCTCGCTCGCCCTCAGGGGAATCTCCCGACTCGCAGCGTAAAGCCTGCGTCGGTTCCTGACGACACCCCCGGTCAGCGCAGCGCTGCCGGAGATGTCACAACCGCGATGTATCGACCCGACGTACGCTTAATCCACGTACTTCATCGAGACTCTGGAAGTCAGGCGGGTAATAAGTTCGTAAGCACTCACATTCGTCAGTGCGGCAATACGCTCGACGGGCAGGCCTTCCCCCCAGAGCACCACCGGGTCGCCGGACCTATCCTGCGCCTCAGGCCCAAGATCGACGCAAATCATATCCATCGCCACACGACCAACAATCGGCACTTCCCGGCCGTTAACCAGCACCGGTGTACCGGTGGGCGCCGCGCGCGGGTAGCCGTCGCCGTAGCCCATCGCCACCACGCCTAGCCGGGTATCTCGTTCGCTCACCCAGGTACCGCCATAGCCTACCGGTTCACCCGCTTTATGTTCGCGTACGGCAATCAGGCTCGACGTCAGCGACATCACCGGCTGACAACCAAAATCTGCGCCGGTGGAAGGGCTATCCAGCGGCGATACGCCGTACAGGATGATGCCCGGGCGGACCCAGTCAAAATGCGACTGCGGCCACAGCAAAATTCCGCCCGATGCCGCGATGGAACGCAGGCCAGGCTTGCCTTCACTGAAGGTGGTGAAAATATCCAGCTGGCGTTCGGTGGCGCCGCATTCGGGCTCATCCGCCCGCGCGAAGTGGCTGACGATATTGACCGGCTGGCGCACGTTTTTACACTGGCTTAAACGCTGCCAGAAGGCATCCGCCTGCTCCGGCAGGACGCCCAGACGATGCATCCCGGTGTCCAGTTTCATCCAGACGGTGACGGGCTCAGGCAGCTCAGCCTGCTCCAGCGCTTCCAGCTGCTCCGGGCTGTGTACCGCCGTATGCAGTTGCTGCGCGGAAATAACCGGCAGATCGGCCGCATCAAAGAAACCTTCCAGCAGCAGGACCGGTTTCGTGATACCGCCAGCGCGCAGGCGCAGGGCTTCTTCGAGACGGGCGACGCCAAAGGCATCGGCATCAGGGAGCGTTCGCGCGGTCTCGAGAAGACCGTGTCCGTAAGCGTTCGCTTTCACCACTGCAACCAGTTTACTGGCAGGCGCCAGTTCACGCAGACGTTGCAGGTTGTGTCGCAGAGCGCGGCGGTTAATGACAACAGTTGCCGCTTGCATTTAAATTCCTTGATAAAAAGATCGCCTAAATCATGCGTGTTCGCGCAGGCGTTTCTGAACAGCGCCTGCGCTGGCCCGAAGGGGCGAGGACGCAGTCCGGGTCACGCAACAAACCTGAGAGTCTCCGGGAGCTTAGTACACTAACTGACCGGAGCGAGCCGGTGCTGTCAACGCACCGGCGGCGCGAAGGATGACGGCGATTTATTCGTCGTCGTACTGTGGTCCCGCATAATTATCAAAGCGCGACCACTGCCCGTTAAAGGTCAGACGTACCGTCCCGATGGGCCCGTTACGCTGTTTACCAATAATAATTTCCGCGATGCCTTTTAAATCACTGTTCTCGTGATAGACCTCGTCACGATAGATAAACATGATTAAGTCGGCGTCCTGCTCAATGGAGCCTGATTCACGCAAGTCGGAGTTCACCGGGCGCTTATCGGCACGTTGTTCCAGCGAGCGGTTAAGCTGCGACAGCGCAACCACCGGCACCTGAAGCTCTTTCGCCAGCGCTTTTAACGAACGGGAAATTTCCGCAATTTCCAACGTACGGTTATCGGAGAGCGACGGTACGCGCATCAGCTGCAGGTAGTCGATCATGATAAGACCGATGCCGCCGTGTTCACGGGCAATACGTCGTGCGCGGGAACGAACTTCCGTCGGCGTCAGGCCGGAGGAGTCATCGATGTAGATATTGCGTTTTTCCAGCAGGATACCCATGGTGCCGGAAATGCGCGCCCAGTCTTCATCGTCCAGCTGGCCGGTACGGATACGGGTCTGATCGACCCGTGACAGCGATGCAAGGGAACGCATCATAATCTGTTCTGATGGCATCTCAAGGCTGAAGATAAGTACCGGCTTATCCTGCAACATCGCCGCATTCTCGACGAGGTTCATCGCAAATGTTGTCTTACCCATCGATGGACGCGCGGCGACAATAATCAGATCCGACGGCTGCAGGCCGGCGGTCTTTTTGTTCAGATCGTCATAGCCGGTATTGACCCCGGTGACGCCGTCATGCGGCTGCTGGAACAGCTGCTCGATACGCGCAACGGTCGCATCGAGGACGTCGGCGATATTTTTCGGGCCTTCATCTTTGTTGGCACGGCTTTCCGCAATCTTGAACACCCGGGATTCGGCCAGGTCGAGCAGGTCTTCGCTGGTACGCCCCTGCGGGTCGAAGCCCGCCTCGGCGATTTCATTCGCCACCGAAATCATCTCACGGACAACGGCGCGTTCACGTACGATGTCCGCATAGGCGCTGATGTTCGCCGCACTTGGCGTGTTTTTTGACAGCTCAGCCAGATACGCGAATCCGCCAACGCTGTCCAGCTGCCCCTGTCGCTCCAGTGATTCCGCCAGCGTAATCAGGTCGATCGGGCTACCCGTCTCCTGCAGACGCGCCATTTCCACAAAGATATGGCGGTGCGGACGCGTATAAAAATCTTCCGCCACAACGCGCTCGGCGACGTCGTCCCAGCGTTCGTTGTCCAGCATTAAACCGCCCAACACCGACTGTTCCGCTTCAATCGAGTGCGGCGGGACTTTTAGCCCGGCGACCTGCGGATCGCGCTCACGGGGTTCAGTCTGCGGTTTGTTGAAGGGTTTATTTCCTGCCATATTGAATACAGATACCGGGATAGAGATGGGGTCGAAATATTAGCACAGGTCTCTGTTTTGACCCACCCAAATGAAACTGGAGATAATCATGGCAACACGAATAGAATTTCATCAACACGGTGGGCCGGATGTACTCAAGGCCGTAGAATTTACCCCTGCGGAACCGCAAGAAAACGAGATCCAGGTAGAGAACAAGGCCATCGGCATTAACTATATCGACACCTACATCCGCAGCGGCCTCTACCCGCCGCCCTCTCTGCCAAGCGGCCTGGGTACCGAAGCCGCGGGCGTGGTGACGAAAGTCGGACGCAGCGTGCAGCACATTAAAGCTGGCGACCGCGTCGTCTACGCTCAGTCAGCGCTGGGCGCCTACAGCTCAGTCCATAACGTGATTGCCGATAAGGCCGCTCTTTTGCCGGACGGTATCTCCTTTGAACAGGCTGCCGCATCGTTCCTGAAAGGGCTGACGGTCTATTACCTGCTGCGGAAAACCTACGAAATCAAGCCCGGTGAACCGTTCCTGTTTCATGCGGCGGCCGGTGGCGTCGGGCTGATTGCCTGCCAGTGGGCGAAGGCGCTGGGCGCTAAACTGATCGGTACCGTCGGCAGCGCGCAAAAAGCGCAGCGGGCAAAACAGGCCGGCGCCTGGCAGGTCATCAACTATCGCGAAGAGAATATCGTTGAACGCCTGAAAGAGATAACCGAAGGGAAAAAAGTCCATGTGGTCTATGATTCCGTGGGCAAAGATACCTGGGAAGCATCGCTGGATTGCCTGCAGCGCCGGGGGCTGATGGTCAGCTTCGGGAACTCTTCCGGCCCGGTAACCGGCGTCAACCTGGGGATCCTCAACCAGAAAGGATCGCTGTACGTCACCCGCCCTTCACTGCAGGGCTATATCACCAACCGTCAAGAGCTGGCGGAAGCCAGCAGCGAACTGTTTTCGTTGATTGCCAGCGGCGCGATTAACGTTGACGTGGCGGACAGCCAGAAATATGCCCTGACCGATGCCCGGCGCGCGCATGAAGTGCTGGAGAGCCGCGCCACCGAAGGCTCAAGCCTGCTGCTGCCGTAACGAGTAAATCGAGCAAGGTTAACGCTGCCAACGTTTCGGTCTCTTAATCGCGTATTTATGGAGGCTCTGCCTAAATAATTCGGGCTACAGGAAGGCGGCAAGAGAGCGAATCCTCGGGAGCTTACTCCAGTAAGTGACCGGGGTGAGCTAACGTAGCCAACGCTTCTGTAGTTCGAAGTATGACGGGAAGCCCTCCCTAAATAATTCGGGCGACAGGAAGGCGGCAAGAGAGCGAATCCTCGGGAGCTTACTCCAGTAAGTGACCGGGGTGAGCTAACGTAGCCAACGCCCCTGTAGTCTGAAGTATGACGGGAAGCCCTCCCTAAATAATTCGGGCGACAGGAAGGCGGCAAGAGAGCGAATCCTCGGGAGCTTACTCCAGTAAGTGACCGGGGTGAGCTAACGTAGCCAACGCCCCTGTAGTCTGAAGTATGACGGGAGAGACGGGAGAGCAGAAAAGTTTAGGGCTTCCATAAGGAAGCCCTGACTTTTTTTAGTTCGGCTGTATGTAGGGTACAGCGCGATGAATTCGTTAACGCGCTAATAGTGACAGATTTAATAAGCAAAACCTACGCTGTTCTATGCAAAATTCTTCAGGTTGTGACAGACCGCTCACTCCCTTAATAACGCCAGCGGTTGTTACTACGGTAGCCTGTCGTTTTTGGCGTATTTATCGACCGAATCACCCACACGACCGCAATGGCTAACAGCAGCCACGGCAGCAGCTTAATCATCATCGCAAACAGCCCGCCGACAAACATCAGCACCGTCGCAACGACAATCGCGGCAAGAATCCCCAGAATCGACACGCCGGTGACCAGCAACATGACAAAAAATCCAATGACAAATAAGAGTTCCAGCATCGTCTTCTCCCCAAAGAAATAACCGAATGACTCTCCGGGTATTACAAGAAACGTGCCAAAATTAACACATTGAATTTAAAGGAAAACGCCCTGACGATTAAATCAGTGCGTGGCGTATTTGACTAAATTTTAGCGCAAGATTAACGCTTATCGGCAACCAGCTTCAGCGCATGTTCCAGCACGTTAATATCCGCCCCCGCCTTGTGCGCATTTTCACTCAGGTAGCGACGCCACTGCCGTGCGCCTGGGATACCCTGGAACAGGCCCAGCATATGACGCGTGATATGGCCCAGATAGGTGCCGTTGGACAGCTCACGCTCGATATACGGGTACATCGCGCGCACCACGGCGACCGGGTCGCTGTCGGCACCATCCACCGCAAAGATCTCCCGGTCGACCGCGGTCAGGATCCCCGGATTCTGATAGGCCTCGCGCCCCACCATCACGCCGTCCATATGCTGCAGATGCAATTTCGCCTCTTCCAGCGACTTAATCCCGCCGTTGATCGCCATCGTCAGGTGCGGGAAGTCGCGTTTCAGCTGATAAACGCGCGGATAATCCAGCGGTGGAATTTCACGATTCTCTTTTGGACTCAGGCCGGAGAGCCAGGCTTTGCGGGCGTGGATGATAAACATCTCGCACTCACCGTTTCCGGAGACGGTATTGATGAAATCACACAGGAATTCATAGCTATCCTGGTCATCGATGCCGATACGGGTTTTTACCGTGACCGGGATGGACACCACGTCGCGCATCGCTTTGATACAGTCCGCTACCAGCTGCGCATTGCCCATCAGGCAGGCGCCGAACATCCCGTTTTGCACGCGGTCGGACGGACAGCCGACGTTGAGGTTGATCTCATCGTAGCCGCGCGCTTCCGCCAGTTTCGCACACTGCGCGAGTGCAGCAGGATCGCTGCCGCCCAGCTGCAGGGCCAGCGGATGCTCTTCTTCGCTATAGGCCAGATAGTCGCCTTTGCCATGAATAATCGCCCCGGTCGTCACCATTTCGGTATACAGCAGCGTATGGCGCGACAGCAGGCGCAGGAAATAGCGACAGTGCCTGTCTGTCCAGTCGAGCATCGGCGCGATGGAAAAACGATGGGCGGCAAAAGCGTGAGATGTTGATTCTGGCATCATGGCGATAAACAGGCATCCGGGTAAAAAGGGGCGCTACTATAGCACAAAGATAAATCACAGAGGCATAGCACCGCGACGGGTGCTGTGCATCTGCTGGACGGGCTAGCGCCTGCGCGGTTTACCATCGTGCGGGCCGAAAAATTGCGGCGGATGATCGACCCAGCGATCCTGACGCGTAGCGGCATATTCCGGGTTCAGCGGATAGTAGATGCGGTTAAATTTCTTGTTCGACTCCCCCACCACTAACAAGCGAACTTCCTGGTCGGTATTATTCAAAAAGGTGTGACACACTCCGGTTCCGGCCGGAAAACCGACGCTGTCGCCCGGCTCAAGCTTCCACAGATAGCCGTTAATCCAGACTTCGGGGTAGCCATCCAGCACATAGATAAACTCCTCCTCATCACTTTCAGCATGGGGATAAGAGGTTCGACGGCCCGGAGGCAAACGTTCATGATGAATACCCAGCCGGTTGAGCCTTAATCCCCGCGCCAGCGGCGCGCCGATGGAAAAACGCTCCGGGTTATTGGGATAAGTGGCATCATCTGGGCCTTCCAGTTCGCGCCAATGTCGAATGCAATCAGGTCTTTTCATCGTTTTCTCCCGAAAATGAGATGCATCAGGTATAGCACAAGCCGCCGGTTCTCGGCGTTTTGCCTGGATCGTGATAAAGTAACAACTTCAGACTCACGCAACCAGAGGATGCTCATGAATAAGACCACTTCGCAAGAAATGTTAGCGCATGCTGAAAAGCTCTGCGCACAGCGCGGCGTGCGCCTGACTCCGCAGCGCCTGGAAGTGTTGCGTTTGATGAGCCTCCAGCAAGGGGCGATTAGCGCGTATGACCTGCTCGACCTGCTGCGCGAGAAAGAGCCGCAGGCGAAACCGCCGACGGTCTACCGGGCGCTGGAGTTTCTGCTGGAACAGGGATTCGTGCACAAGGTGGAATCGACCAACAGCTACGTGCTGTGCCATCTTTTCGATCAGCCGACCCATAGCTCAGCCATGTTTATCTGCGACCGCTGCGGCGTGGTCAAAGAAGAGTGTGCCGAAGGCGTTGAAGACATTATGCATACGCTGGCGGCCAGAATGGGTTTTGCGCTACGCCACAATGTGATTGAAGCACACGGCCTGTGCGCGGGTTGTGTCGAGGTCGAAGCCTGTAGCACCCCGGGACACTGCCATCACGACCATACCATTCAGATTAAAAAGAAAGCCCGCTGAGGCTATCGCCGCAGCGGGAATCCAGGTTGCCGGTACCTCCATGTACCATCGGGCAGGCAATAACAAAGGGTTAATTCGTTAACACTCACCGCTACCAGCGGTGATCGTTTTTTCGTTCCCAGTCAGACACTTCTTTCTCCGCCTGATCTTTAGCGTATCCATAACGCTCCTGGATTTTCCCGACCAGCTGGTCACGCTTACCTTCAATGACGGTCATATCGTCATCGGTCAGCTTGCCCCATTTTTCTTTCGCTTTACCTTTCAACTGTTTCCAGTTACCGCCGATTTCGTCTTTGTTCATAATTCAATCCTCATCGTTCGGTGAGTTAACAGCCCGCTGTGTGCCGGACATAGTATTAACTATAGATAAGAATTCTGAGTTGAATTTATTATTCGGAATCTTTAACCAATTACATATCAAAAATCGCTACGAAAACCAGGTGCCACGCCGCCAGTGTCGCCGCCAGATGACCGCCAGCGACAGACCGCGCAGCGCGAGGAAGACCGCCAGCGCCAGCCATAGCGCGTGGTTGCCAAGGACCGGCAGCGTCAGCAGCGTCAGGGCAAACCCCGCCGCCGCCACCGCCATGCTGTTGCGCATCTCAGCCCCGCGCGTCGCGCCGATGAACATGCCATCCAGCAAATAACACCACACGCCAATCACCGGCAAAACGATCTGCCAGATCAGATAGCGATCGGCAAGCAGCTGAAGCGAGGGTAGCGAAGTCAACAGGGCGATAATCTGCTGCCCGGCTACGGCATAGGTTGCCGCAAAGGCCAGCGCCACCATTCCCGACTGGCGGCAGGCCGCCCGCCAGACATCAAGCAACTGGCTACCGTCACGCGCGCCGTACGCCTGCCCGGAGTGCGCTTCCACGGCATAAGCAAAACCATCCAGGGCATAGGCGGTGAAGGTCAACATGGTCATCAGGAGCGCGTTGACGGCAACGATCTCACCGCCAAGACGAGCGCCGAAAACGGTCACCGCACCAAAGCACAACTGAAGCAGCAGAGAGCGCAGCATGATATCGCGATTGAGCGCCAGCAAGCGGCGCACATCTCCGCGCCACGCGCGCTTGAGCAGGGCAAATGACACACCGCGTAGCGCCAGCACGCGCCTTGCCATCAGCAGCCCGATGATAAAGGTGACATATTCGGCGGTGACCGTCGCCAGCGCGGCCCCCTGCACGTTCAGGTGCAGGCCCATCACCAGCCACAGATCGAGCACAATATTCAGCAGGTTGCCGACGATCAGCAAAATCACCGGCGCCCGGGCGTACTGTACGCCCAACAGCCAACCGAGCAGCACCAGGTTTGCCAGCGATGCCGGCGCACTCAGCCAGCGGATGTCGAGAAAGCGCCGCGCCTGCTCCAGCACCGCGTCATTGCCGCCAACAATATGCAACGCCAGATCGATAAGCGGGGTTCGGAAAATCACAATCAGCAGGCCGGCGCCTGTTGCCAGCCCCAGCGGCTGCACCAGTGCCCGCGCCAGGCGGAGAGGATCTTTGGCGCCAAAGGCCTGCGCCGTCAGTCCGGTGGTGCTCATCCGCAGGAAAAGCAGCAGCATGAAGAGAAAACTGGTGGCCGTCGCGCCGACCGCGACACCGCCGAGGTAAACCGGGCTGTCGAGATGGCCAATCACGGCGGTATCCACCAGTCCCAGCAGCGGAACGGTGATATTGGAGAAAATCATGGGTAGCGCCAGGCGCCACAGGGCCTTATCAGCGGCGTTAAAGAACATGAGAAAGAGCCTGACCGGGAGGAGACAGCGCAGCATCATGCATCAGACGATGCTGCGTGGGGAAGGTGTTACAGCCACTCGCCGTTGCGAATCACGCCAACGGCCAGCCCTTCGATAGTGAAATTTTGTTCGCGTAGATTCACCACGATAGGGGAAAACTCGCTGTTTTCTGGCAGAAGTTCGACGATATTGCCCTGTTTTTTAAGACGCTTAACGGTGACCTCTTCGTCAATACGCGCCACGACAACCTGGCCGTTGCGTACATCCTGCGTTTTATGGACCGCCAGCAGATCGCCATCGAGAATACCGATATCTTTCATTGACATGCCGCTTACCCGCAGCAAAAAGTCGGCGTTCGGCTTGAACATCGCCGGATCGACCTGGAAGTGGCCTTCGATATGCTGCTGAGCCAGCAGCGGCTCACCGGCCGCCACGCGGCCAATCAACGGTAAACCCGGTTCTTCTTCCGTAAGCAGGCGAATCCCCCGGGAGGCGCCGGAGATAATCTCGATCGCGCCCTTACGCGCCAGCGCTTTCAGGTGTTCTTCCGCCGCGTTTGGGGAACGGAACCCCAAGCGCTGAGCAATTTCCGCACGCGTCGGCGGCATGCCCGTCTGGCTGATGTGATCCCGAATGAGATCAAACACCTCTTGCTGCCTGGTCGTTAACGCTTTCATCCCGCCCCCTGGGTGTATATACAGTTATGCTGTGAGTATATACAGCTAACGGTGATTTTGGAATCAAATTTCACACAAAAATCAGGAGATTCTTTCCATTTTGCGTCCCCGATAGCCCATTGCGCCAGGGGTGATTGTCGCCAGCCGGGCAAAACCCATCGGGGGTCGGCCGATCGCCGGGAGGACATCGCCAGGCGGGGGCATCTCACAAAGTGGTCGCTCAGTGATAGCGGGCCCACAGCAAGAGGCCCCAGGTGATCAGCGCGATCACAATGGCCAGCAGCACCGCCGCAGAACCCATATCTTTCGCCCGACCGGACAGCTCATGATGTTCCGGGCCAATACGGTCCACCACCGCCTCAATCGCGCTATTAAGAATTTCGACTATCATCACTATCAGGACCGAGCCTATCAGCAGCACACGCGTGATGGCGTCAACGTCCAGCCAGCAGGCGATCGCGACAGCAACAATGGCGGCGATGCCTTCTTGACGAAATGCGGCCTCATTTATCCATGCCGCACGGAACCCTTTCCAGGAATAACCTGCCGCTTTAATGATTCGGGTTAACCCAGTGGTATTATTGGCCATCAAAAGAACCTTTTTATGTAAATGACGTCAATGAGTGTACGCGTTTGCCGCGTGGCAACGGAAATTTTGCGCGCTTTCTGTTATTCTTGCCGCGCATTTGCATGATTAACCAGAGGCTTCACATCGTTTATGTCCGGCTGGCAACGAATTTACTATAAATTACTGAATTTACCATTACGGGTGCTGGTAAAAAGCAAGTCTATTCCCGCAGAACCTGCTCAGGAATTAGGGCTGGATACCTCGCGTCCGATCATGTACGTCCTGCCTTATAATTCCAAGGCGGACCTGCTGACCCTGCGCGCCCAGTGCCTGGAGCACGATTTACCCGATCCGCTTGAACCGCTGGAAATCGATGGCGCGCTGCTGCCGCGCTACGTATTTATCCACGGTGGCCCGCGCGTCTTTACCTACTACGCGCCGAAAGAAGAGTCGATTAAGCTGTTCCACGACTACCTGGATCTGCACCGCAACCATCCTGACCTGGACGTGCAAATGGTGCCAGTCTCGGTGATGTTTGGTCGTGCGCCAGGGCGCGAAAAAGGCGAAGTAAACCCGCCGCTGCGCATGCTGAATGGCATTCAGAAGTTCTTCGCCGTTCTGTGGCTGGGCCGCGACAGCTTTGTCCGTTTCTCGCCGCCGGTTTCTCTGCGCAGAATGGCCACCGAACACGGCACCGATAAAATTATCGCCCAGAAGCTGGCCCGCGTCGCGCGTATGCACTTCGCCCGCCAACGTCTGGCCGCCGTCGGCCCACGTCTGCCGGCACGTCAGGATCTGTTCAATAAGCTGCTGGCCTCCAAAGCCATCGCCCGCGCGGTGGAAGATGAAGCGCGCAGCAAGAAAATTTCCCATGAGAAGGCGCAGCAAAACGCCATCGCGCTGATGGAAGAGATCGCCGCGAATTTCTCTTATGAGATGATTCGCCTGACCGACCGCGTTCTCGGTTTTACCTGGAACCGTCTCTATCAGGGGATCAACGTCCACAACGCCGAGCGCGTACGTCAGCTGGCCCATGAAGGGCACGAGATTGTGTACGTACCGTGCCATCGTAGCCATATGGACTATCTGCTGCTCTCCTACGTGCTGTATCACCAAGGGCTGGTGCCGCCGCATATTGCCGCCGGTATCAACCTGAACTTCTGGCCAGCAGGCCCCATTTTCCGCCGCGGTGGCGCATTCTTTATTCGCCGTACCTTTAAGGGCAATAAGCTCTATTCCACGGTGTTCCGCGAATATCTCGGCGAGTTGTTCAGCCGGGGTTACTCCGTGGAGTACTTCGTTGAAGGGGGCCGCTCGCGTACCGGCCGTCTGCTGGATCCGAAAACCGGCACCCTGTCGATGACCATCCAGGCCATGCTGCGCGGCGGGACCCGACCGATCACGCTGGTGCCTATCTACATCGGTTACGAGCACGTGATGGAAGTGGGCACCTACGCCAAAGAGCTGCGCGGTGCGACGAAAGAAAAAGAGAGTCTGCCGCAGATGCTGCGCGGCCTGAGCAAGCTGCGTAACCTCGGTCAGGGCTATGTTAACTTTGGCGAACCACTGCCGCTGATGACTTACCTGAACCAGCATGTTCCGGAATGGCGTGAGTCAATCGATCCGATCGAAGCGGTGCGCCCATCGTGGCTGACACCGACGGTCAACAACATTGCTTCCGATCTGATGGTGCGCATCAACAACGCCGGCGCGGCCAACGCCATGAACCTGTGCTGCACCGCGCTGCTGGCCTCTCGTCAACGCTCGTTGACCCGCGAACAGCTGACGCAACAGCTGGAGTGCTACCTCGATCTGCTGCGCAACGTACCATACTCCCCGGATGCGACCACGCCGGCGGCCTCGGCCAGCGAGCTGATTGACCACGCGCTGAAGATGAATAAGTTCGAGGTCGAGAAAGATACCATCGGCGATATCATCATTCTGCCGCGCGAGCAGGCGGTGCTGATGACCTACTATCGCAACAACATCGCCCATATGTTGATGCTGCCGTCGCTGCTGGCGGCGATCATTACCCAGCATCGTCGTATCACCCGCGCGGAAGTGCTGCGTCACGTTGAGATGTTCTATCCGCTGCTGAAGGCCGAGCTGTTCCTGCGCTGGGAAAAAGCAGAGCTGGCTGGCGTCATCGATGCCCTGGCGGCGGAAATGCAGCGTCAGGGACTGATTGTCCTGAGCGATGATGCCATCAGCATCAATCCGTCCCACTCCCGTTCCTTGCAACTGCTGGCCGCAGGCGCGCGTGAAACGCTCCAGCGCTACGCCATTACCTTCTGGCTGCTGAGCGCGAACCCGTCTATCAACCGCAGTTCGCTGGAGAAAGAGAGCCGCACGGTGGCGCAGCGTCTGTCGGTGCTGCACGGTATCAACGCGCCGGAGTTCTTCGATAAAGCGGTATTCAGTACGTTAGTGCTGACGCTGCGCGATGAGGGCTATATCAGCGATACCGGCGATGCTGAGCCGGCAGAGACGCTGAAGGTCTACCAGATGCTGGCCGATCTGATTACGTCGGATGTGCGCTTGACGATTGAAAGCGTCACGCAGGATGAAGCGTAACGGCTGAGGCGGGCCTTCCTCTCCCCCGGCCATGGCGTTCGCGCCGCACGCCGGGGGAAGGAAGAGACTACTGCAGATAGCTCATTGCCAGACCGAGAAACACCACCAGTCCGACGTAGTTATTATTTAAAAACGCTTTAAAGCAGTCGTCCCGTTCGCGCCGGAAAATCAGCTTCTGCTGCCAGAAAAACAGCCCTGCGGCGATAAACAGCGACCAGTAATATTCCCAGTGCAGCCCGTTCAGCCAGCCGATGGCAGCCAATAGTATCAGCACCCCAATCTGCAACATACCGATAATGGTACGGTCATGTTCGCCGAACAAGATCGCCGTTGATTTAATCCCAATTTTGACGTCATCGTCCCTGTCGACCATCGCGTACTGGGTATCGTAAGCCACCGCCCACAGAATATTGGCGAGGAACATCAGCCAGCAGCTCAGCGGCAACGCTTCGCTCACCGCCGAGAAGGCCATCGGAATCGACCAGCCGAACGCTGCGCCCAGCACCACCTGCGGCAGATGAGTGTAGCGCTTCATAAACGGATACACCCACGCCAGCGCCAGCCCGGCAACCGAAAGCAGGATAGTCATGGTGTTTAAGGTCAGCACCAGCAGGAACGAAAGCAAAACCAGCACGGCAAACAGAATCCGGGCCTCTTTCTCCGAGACATCGCCGCTGGGTAACGGACGGCGGGCGGTGCGTTTGACATGGCCGTCAAACTTTCGGTCGGCGTAATCATTCACCACGCAGCCGGCGGCGCGCATCAGCCAGACACCGGCGACAAAAACGGCCAGAATCCACAGCGGTGGAATCCCCGGCGTCGCCACCCACAGTGCCCACAGCGTCGGCCACAGCAGCAGCAGCGCGCCAATGGGTTTGTCAGTACGCATCAGGCGATGAAACGCCAACAGCTTATTCTGCGCCAGACTCCTCTCCATTTTCTTTTCCTCTTAATACAGCGGCGACGCAGGCAGAAAAAGTTCTGTCAGCAGCAGCGGTTTGCCGCTCAGCCGAAGGCGAGAACGACGCCCCCACAGCTCTGCCGTGCGCCCAATTTCAATAAAATCGCGGGTTAATGTGGATGACGTGAACAAATAACGCCCCAGCGGCGTCTGCCCCAGCTGCTGCAGAGCCAGCTCCGGGCCGCACAGCGTCGACTCAGGCACCACCGTTCGGCCAGCGAGCCAGGGTTCACCATTGGCGCAAAGGATGATTTCCCGCAGCCAGTAACGCGCTTCATCCGGCAGCAACGCCTCTTCACCCACCAGCGCTTCCCGGCCGACGAAACCTTCGTTGACTCGATTAACACTGACCTTTTTCCCTTGTTGCTCAAAGCGTTGAGTCATTGAGTCTTCCAGCAACAGCCAGTCGCGCAGGTGCGGTTCCAGCGGGGGTATCGCGGCAAAATAGCGCAGCGCACGCAGTTGCGTAAGCGCAGGATGTGACATGCCTGGTTCTCCGTTACATAACGTAGCAGCATTGTATCGCAGAATAAGCCAGTCAGGGCGGGCAAAGCGTCAAGATACGATCATCGGCGTAACAGCCATGCAACAGCAGCCGCCACGCGATAAAAAAAGGTGCGTCCAGGCGGACGCACCTAAAGGCTGTGCCTAAACATCAGCATTGTGGGGAGACGATCACCCCTTGCCTTTTACACTGCTGATAAAGGTGGAACGAGCAGATTTCGAACCGAGGCGTTCGGCTTCGTTCATCAATTTGAGGGCTTTATCGATATCACCTTTCGCAACCGCCTGTTTGATGCCGTTGTTAAAGTAGGTTTCCGTATCGTCAAGCATCGGTTCGCTCTTCGCAGCCGGCGCTGGCGCCGCAACTGGAGCAACAACCGGCGCGGCGGCTGGCGCGTTGTAGACCGGTGCCGCCGTATTGCCGACGGTCACTGTCCCTGGACCGGAGGAGCCAAACAGCGGCCCAACCAGCACGCTGGAACCGGAAGAGGTTTTCACCTTCAGACCCAGGGTACCTTCGGTGGTATGTTTGGCGATCGGATCCGGAATATCCGGCACCGCATTACCGGTACCTTTGGCGTAGGCCTTCGCCGGATCGATTAATTTGGTGGTCTGCTGCAAATCCTGCGGGGTAGTAAAGACCAGCACATAGATTTTTTGCTGACCTAAAGCCGGCGTCAGGCGCATCACCCCTTCCAGGCGATCCGAGCTCATCACGCCCGGCTCCAGATAGGTGAAGTAGCTGCTTGGGAAAAACGCCGATGGCGTCATATTCTGGTCAAGAATCAGCACATTTGGCGCATAAACGCTAGTTTGCTTATTGACTTCACTGGTCAGAGTCAGGGTCAGCTCACCGATATTTGCCGGGACGCTGTAGGCCGCCACGGGGCCGACGATGCCGGGGATGTTCAGCGACTGGCCTGCCGTCGCTAACTTCGTGGTTTGCGTTTTCGATTGGTCGACCGGCGTCCAGGTTAGCTGTTGTAACGCGGAAGCAGGGATGGTCGGTGCGGCAGAGGTATTCTGCGGCACAAAATTCACATCAGCAAAACTGACTGCGGGTACGCTGGCCAGCAGGCCGGCGGACAGGCAGAGGGCAACGAGACTTTTCTTCATTTTCATTGTTATCACCTCAATTCCGATGGCCAAGCGGTAGCCAGGCAATAGCCCGCTGAGCCGAAGATAGAGGGGCTTGCGCCCCTCTTTTGGTCATCACACGTCAGGTTGGATTACCACCAGATTTCCATCTGGGCACCGAAGGTCCACTCGTCGCTATCGCCACGGCTGAAGGTCTTCGCAGAAGTGTCGTTGTACGCCACGCCGGAGGTGTAGCCCGCACCGGAATCACCGTTCGCGTAGCCCCATTTCTCATCCCACTTGGCGTAGGTTGCGAACAGACGAATTGCCGGACGGGACCAGATGCTGTCGCCCGCCTGCCACTGTTGCGCCAGGGTAATTTTGTACTGGTTGTTGCTGTCGCCAGTTTTCTGCGACTTCACGTTGTCGTAGCCGACTTCCAGCAGGGTGCTCATAATCGGCGTCCATTTGTACATAGGACGTACGCCGACGGTCCACCATTTGGTGCCGTTGTTGTTGTCGAGGTTGATATCCTGGTACATCGCCACGTACATCATGTCCCAATCGTCAGCCAGAGAGACTGCACCGTGGTCAAGCACGCGCCACATGGAACCGTCGTTGTTGATGCTGCCGCCCTGCGGAACGCCTTTACCGTTAGAGGTCATCGCGTCGGTGGCGTACTGCAGAACAAACTTGTTGTAGCCTTTCAGGATGCTCTGGGTGTGCTCAGCGGTGAACATCCAGCCATCTTTAGACGCGTCTGGCTGCAGGTAGTAATTATCCGGAACGTTGGTATGACCGTAGTCAACACCCAGCTCCAGAGTACCGCCCGGGTTGATTTCCATCTGTGCTAAACGCACGTCGAAGACGTCGTTCGGAACGATGTTGTCATATACGCGGTTACCCAGCGCATCACGATCGGCGAAGGTCGCAGAGCCGCCGGATTCAGAAGAACGGGTCGCTGCCAGAGAGAGTTTACCAAAGCCAACATCGATGTTTTCAAGACCCGCACCAGGACCGGAGATATCCCAGTAGTAGAAGTCGATCATGTGGACGTCATGACGCTGGTAGAAGCGCTTACCGGCCCAGATGGTGGAGCCTGGCAGCCAGTCGATCAGGTTTTTACCCTGCACGTTGGCTTCACGGAATGCCGGGCTGGTGGATTCCCAGTCATTTTGCTGCGATACGGAGTAGGCAACGTTAGTATCGAAGTAGAAGCTCTTATCACCTTCTTTCCATACTTCCTGGCCCAGTTTTAATTCCGCATAGGTTTCACATTCGTTACCAAGACGGTATTTACTTTGAGCACCGGTTGCCTGGAAGCACTGTTGTTCACCGCCGCTACCGGTCCAGCCGATACCGGAACGAGCATAACCGTGGAAATCAACGGCCAGCGCCTGAGCAGACATAACGCCTGCCGCGACGGCGACCGCCAGTGGAAGTTTGCGCAGAGTAATCATCATTCTATCTCCTGAGATCATTGCTTTTCTTTGAACACTTCGCCCGTCGTTATGCCTGGTTGCAGCGCCCTATGGGGTTCGTGTTTTTTTTTAATGGGAAGCCTTACACGCCCGGCTCTTTATGCAACCGACGACACGCCGTACCATCCTCACGGAATAAATGGCAGCGCTCTGGTGGCAAACCGATAGCGAATGTGGCTCCCTCTTCTACCAACACCACGTCGTTCTGGCGGTAAACCAGGTTTTGACGGATGGCGGGGATCTGGATATGAATTTGTGTTTCGTGACCAAGCTGCTCAACCACCTGAACGACCCCTTCAAGGGTGACGTCGGCGATATCGCTGGGCAGCAGGTGTTCCGGACGGATACCTAAGGACATGTTGGCGCCAACCTGAACGCGGGCGCTGTCCACCGGCAGCCAGACGTGCTGGCGGTTCGGCAGTTCGACCTGAACCTGCTCAATGGCGGTTGCGGTGACTTTTACCGGCAGGAAGTTCATCTTTGGCGAACCAATAAAGCCCGCAACAAAGCGATCGGCCGGGTAGTGATACAGTTCCAGCGGTTTCCCGACCTGCGCCACGCGGCCGGCGTCCAGCACCACAATTTTGTCGGCCAGCGTCATCGCTTCGACCTGATCGTGGGTAACGTAGATCATCGTGCGCCCAAGGCGCTTATGCAGACGGGAGATTTCGATACGCATCTGCACACGCAGCGCGGCGTCGAGGTTAGAAAGTGGTTCGTCGAGCAGGAACACGCGGGGTTCAGCAACCAGGGTACGGCCAATCGCCACACGCTGACGCTGTCCACCGGATAATGCCTTCGGCTTACGCTCCAGCAAATGCGCCAGCTGCAGCACTTCCGCTACCTGGGTGACGCGCTGGTTAATTAACTCTTTTTTAGCACCGGCCAGCTTGAGGCCGAAGGACATGTTTTCCGCAACGGAAAGATGAGGGTAAAGCGCATACGACTGGAACACCATCCCGATACCGCGTTCGGCAGGAGGGATATCGTTCATTCGCGCATCACCAATAAATAAATCACCACTGGTTATGGTTTCCAGCCCGGCAATCATACGCAGCAGGGTTGATTTGCCGCAGCCCGATGGCCCGACAAACACCACGAACTCCCCTTCCTGGATGTCGAGATTGATATCTTTCGACACCACCACGTCACCCCAGGCTTTCGTTATATTTCGCAGCTGTACGCTCGCCATCCCCATCTCCCTTCGTTACAACCTGTCACTAAAAGACACATTCAAGATGGGCTGACTATGCGGCATTCATTCACCTGGTGAATCCTCCACCCCCGCCTTTTTTATGGGGGAGGAGACGGGAGGATGAGAGATTGCCCCTCGCTGCGGGGGATGGCGTGGCAAAGCCATTTTCGTGATGCAAGTAGCAAAAATGGCCCCGTTTTTATGTGCTCCAGACCCCAATACGGGCATTTCTGCAATGCAGATCACACAAACCACGGGTGGGGCGTAGACATAGGGAGGATGGAAAGGGGTTGTTAAAAAAGGAAACTCATCACCGTTAAGCCACCTAAGTGTATCCACGAGCACATCACCAAAAAGGACTGGTATATGAAAATCAAAACCGGCGCTCGCATCCTCGCGTTGTCTGCATTGACCACGATGATGTTTTCCGCCTCTGCCCTCGCCAAAATTGAAGAAGGTAAGCTGGTTATCTGGATTAACGGCGACAAAGGCTATAACGGTCTCGCCGAAGTGGGTAAGAAGTTTGAAAAAGATACCGGCATTAAAGTTTCCATCGAACACCCGGATAAGCTGGAAGAGAAATTCCCGCAGGTCGCGGCGACTGGCGACGGCCCGGACATCATCTTCTGGGCTCATGACCGTTTCGGTGGCTATGCGCAATCTGGCCTGCTGGCTGAAATCTCCCCGGACAAAGCTTTCCAGGACAAACTCTATCCGTTTACCTGGGACGCCGTACGCTATAACGGCAAACTGATCGCCTACCCTATCGCGGTTGAAGCGCTGTCGCTGATTTACAACAAAGACCTGGTCCCGAATCCGCCGAAAACCTGGGAAGAGATCCCGGCGCTGGATAAAGAACTGAAAGCGAAAGGTAAGAGCGCGCTGATGTTCAACCTGCAAGAACCGTACTTCACCTGGCCGCTGATTGCCGCTGACGGCGGATATGCATTCAAATTTGAAAACGGCAAGTATGACGTCAAAAACGTAGGCGTGGACAGCGCTGGCGCGAAAGCCGGTCTGACCTTCCTGGTTGACCTCATCAAGAATAAACACATGAATGCCGATACCGATTACTCCATCGCTGAAGCCGCCTTCAACAAAGGCGAAACCGCGATGACCATCAACGGTCCGTGGGCATGGTCGAATATCGATAAGAGCAAGGTCAACTATGGCGTCGCGCTGCTGCCAACCTTCAAAGGCAAAGCGTCTAAACCGTTTGTCGGCGTACTGAGCGCCGGTATCAACGCCGCCAGCCCGAACAAAGAACTGGCGAAAGAGTTCCTCGAAAACTATCTGCTGACCGACCAGGGTCTGGACGAAGTGAACAAGGACAAACCGCTGGGCGCCGTTGCGCTGAAATCCTTCCAGGAAAAACTGGAGAAAGATCCGCGTATCGCTGCAACCATGGCGAACGCCCAGAAAGGCGAAATTATGCCGAACATCCCGCAGATGTCCGCCTTCTGGTATGCCGTACGTACCGCGGTTATCAACGCAGCTAGCGGTCGTCAGACCGTCGATGCCGCGCTGAAAGACGCACAGTCTCGTATCACTAAATAAGAAAATGGCGGGTGGCGCTTACGCTTACCCGCCTTACAACTACGGCCTGGGCCGTAGGTCAGGCGAGCATAAGCGCGGCCTGACAAATAAGTTTTCACCGCTGTAGAGGATGATCCCCATGGATGTCGTTAAAAAGAAACACTGGTGGCAAAGCCCGCAGCTGACATGGTCTGTGATTGGCTTGCTGTGCCTGCTGGTGGGTTACCTTGTCGTTTTGATGTACGCCCAGGGGGAGTACCTGTTTGCCATCCTGACGCTGATTTTAAGCTCAGCTGGCCTGTATATCTTTACCAACCGCAAGGCCTATGCCTGGCGCTATGTCTACCCGGGGCTCGCCGGGATGGGGCTGTTCGTCCTGTTCCCGCTGGTCTGTACCATCGCCATCGCCTTCACCAACTACAGCAGCACCAACCAGCTAACCTTTGAGCGCGCTCAGGAAGTGCTGATGGATCGCTCGTTCCAGGCCGGTAAATCCTACAACTTCTCGCTGTTCCCGGCGGGAGATGAGTGGAAACTGGCGCTGACCGATGGCGACAGCGGCAAAAATTACGTCTCCGATGCCTTTAAACTCGGCGGCGAGCAGAAACTGGCCTTAAAAGAAGCTGAAGCGCTGCCGGAAGGTGAACGCGCAAACCTGCGGATCATCACCCAAAACCGCACCGCGCTGAACCAGCTGACCGCCATCCTGCCTGACGACAGCAAAGTGATCATGAGCTCACTGCGCCAGTTCTCCGGTACCCAGCCGCTGTATACGCTGGCCAATGATGGCACGCTGGCCAACAACCAGAGCGGCGTAAAATATCGTCCGAACAATGACGTCGGTTTCTACCAGTCCATCAACGCCGACGGTAGCTGGGGCGCTGAGAAGCTGAGCCCGGGCTACACCGTCGGGATCGGCTGGGATAACTTCACCCGCGTCTTTACCGACGAAGGGATTCAGAAACCGTTCTTCGCTATCTTCGTCTGGACGGTGGTCTTCTCAGTCCTGACCGTGATTCTGACCGTGGCCGTGGGCATGATCCTCGCCTGCCTCGTACAGTGGGAATCCTTGAAAGGTAAAGCGATTTACCGTGTTCTGCTGATTCTGCCTTACGCCGTACCGTCGTTTATCTCGATTCTGATTTTCAAAGGGCTGTTCAACCAGAGCTTTGGTGAAATCAACATGATGCTCAGCGCGCTGTTCGGCATCAAACCGGCCTGGTTCAGCGACCCGACCACCGCGCGTTCGATGATCGTCATCGTCAACACCTGGCTGGGCTACCCGTACATGATGATTCTGTGCATGGGCCTGCTGAAAGCGATTCCTGACGACCTGTACGAAGCATCGGCAATGGACGGCGCCGGTCCGTTCCAGAACTTCTTTAAGATTACGCTGCCGCTGCTGATTAAGCCGCTGACGCCGCTGATGATCGCCAGCTTCGCCTTTAACTTTAACAACTTCGTGTTGATTCAGCTGTTAACCAACGGTGGTCCGGACCGTCTCGGCACCACCACGCCGGCCGGTTATACCGACCTGCTGGTCAGCTACACCTACCGTATCGCCTTCGAAGGCGGCGGCGGTCAGGACTTCGGTCTGGCGGCAGCGATTGCCACCCTGATCTTCCTGCTGGTGGGCGTACTGGCGATTGTTAACCTGAAAGCCACACGAATGAAATTCGACTAACTGGAATAACCAGGCGTCATTGACGCAGCCAGTTTGGGCCCGGCCAGCGCGCAAGAACCGGAGCGTACACGTAGTACGTGAGGATGATGAGCACTGCCCGGGTTCAAAATGGCAAGTGAGATAGCCTGGAGCGGTATCAAGGGGAATAAAAATATTATGGCTATGGTACAACCCAAATCTCAGAAGCTGCGTCTGCTCACCACGCACCTCCTGCTGCTGGTTTTCATCGCGGCGATTATGTTCCCGCTGCTGATGGTTATTGCTATCTCTCTGCGCGAGGGTAACTTCGCCACCGGCAGCCTGATCCCGGACCAAATCTCCTGGGAGCACTGGCGGCTGGCGCTGGGCTTCAGCGTCGAACACGCTGACGGCCGCGTCACCCCGCCACCTTTCCCGGTTCTGCTATGGTTGTGGAACTCGGTGAAAGTGGCCGGGATCACCGCCATCGGTATCGTGGCGCTGTCCACGACCTGCGCCTACGCCTTTGCCCGTATGCGCTTCCCGGGCAAAGCGACCCTGCTGAAAGGGATGCTGATTTTCCAGATGTTCCCGGCGGTGCTGTCGCTGGTGGCGCTATACGCCTTGTTTGACCGCCTCGGCCAGTATTTACCGTTCGTCGGCCTGAACACCCACGGCGGCGTCATCTTCGCCTATATGGGCGGCATCGCGCTGCACGTCTGGACGATTAAGGGCTACTTCGAAACCATCGACGGCTCGCTGGAAGAAGCGGCGGCGCTGGATGGCGCGACGCCGTGGCAGGCCTTCCGTCTGGTCCTGTTGCCGCTGTCGGTACCGATTCTGGCCGTCGTATTTATTCTGTCGTTCATTGCTGCGATTACCGAAGTCCCGGTAGCCTCGCTGCTGCTGCGCGATGTGAACAGCTATACCCTGGCCGTAGGTATGCAACAGTATCTCAACCCGCAGAACTACCTGTGGGGTGACTTTGCCGCTGCGGCGGTGCTCTCCGCCATTCCGATTACGGTTGTCTTCCTGCTGGCCCAGCGCTGGCTGGTTAACGGCCTGACGGCAGGCGGGGTGAAAGGTTAAGTTTCATCGTTATACCCGCCCCAAATTTCAGAGGAGGGACGGTGACTTAGTTGCTGTACACGAACCCCAACCGGGTACGGCAACTACCGCCCTCAGCTGAAAAAGTAAGGCAAATGCCACTGCTATCCTCAACTGGACCCTACATAAATTAAGTTTTGTGACTGTTGGTCAGCGGCCTCTGGAGGCCGCTTTTTTTTATTCGCGTTTCAGGCGGTTGGAGTTACACAGCCACAGCGTAATCACCAGAATCAGGATCGCTGCCGAATAGATAAGCACCGCCATCGGCGATTCGTGATCGACAATAATCAGACGCACAATCGCCGTAATGCCGATATAGACAAAATAGCGCAGCGGAAAGTGAAAGCCCGACTCAAAGTACTTCACAATCAGCGCGATAAACTCGAAATAGAGAAAATAAACCACCAGCCCTTCGACCAGCTTGTACTTACTCACCGGCTCCGGAGTAAACAGGACATGCGCCAGATGGAACGTCTCTTTCCCCAGAAAAACCACCAGGATGACCCCCAGACACAGCAGCGCCAGATTCAAAACTGCCTGCATGGCGGTCGCCACAAAATTGACCAACGGACGATAGACCGACGGCATATGCGTACCTCTTATATTCGTTATTCCTGCCGATCTGTATAACGCAAAAACGTGATCCAGATCGATATTATTCGTTAACTTTTTGCGTCTGTTGCGTCAAATGTAACAATCACTTGCCAGACTGGCGGGTTAAAAAGGATACAGCAATGCTGACAATACGTACGGCGCACCGGGAAGACGCTCCCCTGCTGAGTGAAATGGGGAACGCCAGCTATCGCCACCACTTCGCCCACCTCTGGCACAGCGCCAGCGAGCTGGCGCACTTCCTCCAGCAGGAGTACTCCCTGCCCGCCCTTCACCGCAGCCTCGCCGATGAGCGCAGCTGCTGGCTGATTGCCGAAGCCCGGCATCCTGTCGGCTTCGCGAAATACAGCTGCCATCAGCCGATAGCGTCCGATGGTCCGCGCGGCACGTTACTGCATAAGCTCTATTTACTGCCGACTGAAACAGGGCATGGCTACGGTGAGCAGATTTTTAGCGCCGTTGAAGCGCGGGCAAAGGCGGCGGGTGACGACTGGCTGTGGCTGGAAGTCCTCGCCAGCAACCCCGGCGCCAGGCGTTTTTATGAGCGTTCAGGTATGCAATATGTGAAAGACAGCGTATTCCGCTCCGCAACCCAGACGAGCACGCTACATATTCTGGCCAAACCTATCTGAGAGGCGCTATGCACACTCTTCGTGAAACCGGCATCCGCAACGTCACCAGCGGCGAGAACGTGGTGATTTATCAACCTGCCAATCTCTATGACTGCACGCTTGGCGATAACGTCTTTGTCGGGCCATTCGTCGAAATTCAGGGCCATACGCGCATCGGTGCCGACAGTAAAATCCAGTCCCATACCTTTATCTGCGAGTATGTCACGATCGGCGAGCGTTGCTTTATCGGCCACGGCGTGATGTTTGCCAACGATATGTTTCGCGAGGGCCGTCCCAATGCCAACCGGGAAAACTGGGGGCGAATTACGCTTGGCAACGATGTTTCTATCGGCAGCGGCGCGGCCATTCTGGCGGTCAGCATCTGCGATGGCGCGGTGATTGGCGCCGGGAGCGTGGTCACGAAATCGATAACAGAAAAAGGCATCTGGGCGGGTAACCCGGCGAAACTGCTGCGGCGGCTATAAACAAAAATGCCGCCCCGGAAGGTCGGCATTGAGATCGGTTCGCTGGACGTCTGCCGGGCGGCGGCTGACGCCTTGCACGGCCTACAAAACACAGTCGTCGGCCCGCGCAAACAACGCGCCGCCGGGTGAATGCAGAAAGCACATAGCCTGAATACCGATCGCCCTGACCGGTATTCAGGCACCGGCGCCTTATGCGCGCCAGGCTTTGTAACGGTTAATCAGGCCGTTCGTCGAGCTGTCGTGGCTGCTGATTTCTTCGCCATCTTTCAGCTCTGGCAGAATGCGGTTTGCCAGCTGTTTACCTAACTCAACGCCCCACTGGTCGAAGGTGAAGATGTTGAGGATCGCGCCCTGGGTGAAGATCTTATGTTCATACAGGGCAATCAGCGCGCCGAGGCTGAACGGGGTGATTTCACGCAGCAGGATGGAGTTGGTCGGGCGGTTGCCTTCGAACACTTTGAACGGCACCACGTGATCCAGGGTTGCCGGATCTTTACCCTGGTCACGATACTCCTGCTCAACCACTTCACGGGATTTACCGAACGCCAGCGCTTCGGTCTGCGCAAAGAAGTTAGACAGCAGCTTCGGATGGTGATCGGAGAGCGGGTTATGGGTAATGGCCGGGGCGATAAAATCGCACGGTACCATTTTGGTCCCCTGGTGAATCAGCTGATAGAACGCGTGCTGACCGTTGGTGCCCGGCTCACCCCAGATGATCGGGCCGGTCTGGTAATCTACGGCGTTGCCGTTACGGTCAACGTATTTGCCGTTAGATTCCATGTTGCCCTGCTGGAAATACGCCGGGAAGCGGTGCATGTACTGGTCGTACGGCAGAATGGCTTCGGTTTCAGCACCGAAGAAGTTGTTGTACCAGATGCCGATCAGCGCCAGCAGCACCGGCAGGTTTTTTTCTGGCGCGGCGGTGGAGAAGTGTTTGTCCATCGCATGCGCGCCGGAGAGCAGCTCAACAAAGTTGTCGAAGCCCACGGACAGGATAATGGACAGGCCGATGGCTGACCACAGGGAGTAACGGCCGCCAACCCAGTCCCAGAACTCAAACATATTGGCAGTATCAATCCCGAACTCGCCCACCGCTTTGCCATTGGTGGAGAGTGCGGCGAAGTGTTTCGCCACGTGCTTCTCATCGCCCGCGGTCGCCAGGAACCAGTCGCGCGCGCTGTGGGCGTTGGTCATGGTTTCCTGGGTGGTGAAGGTTTTCGACGCAACCAGGAACAGGGTGGTTTCCGGGTTCACCGTTTTCAGCACTTCGGCGATGTGGGTGCCATCGACGTTAGATACAAAGTGCATATTGAGATGGTTTTTATACGGGCGCAGCGCTTCGGTCACCATGAACGGGCCGAGATCAGAGCCACCGATACCGATATTCACTACATCGGTAATCGCTTTACCGGTATAGCCTTTCCAGCTGCCGGAGATGATCGCTTCAGAGAAATGCTTCATCTTTTCGAGAACAGCATTCACTTCCGGCATCACATCTTTGCCATCAACAATAATCGGGGTATTGCTACGGTTGCGCAGAGCAACGTGCAGAACAGCGCGATCTTCAGTGCGGTTGATCTTCTCACCGGAGAACATGGACTTGATCGCCCCTGCCAGATCGGTCTCTTTCGCCAGATCCTGCAGTTTGGTCAGCGTCTCTTCAGTGATGCGGTTTTTGGAGAAATCCACCAGCATCAGATCGTCGAACGTTGCGGAAAACTTAGAAAAACGGTCGCTATCTTGCGCGAAAAGCTCGCTGATAGTGACATCTTTCATTTCATCAAAGTGTTTCTGTAATGCCTGCCAGGCAGAGGTCTGCGTTGGGTTGATGTTTTTCATTAGCAATACTCTTCTGATTTGAGAATTGTGACTGCGGTCGATTGTAGCGCCGGCGGCAAAAAATTGTGATGATTTTTATGTTATGCCTATGACACGTGTCAGGAATAGGGTCAGTTCGGGGCAAAAAGCCTCTACTAGTATAGCCATCATAAGGCTTTTTTCTGTTAATCACCCCCGCATGAAAAATCCGCATAACCGCAACGTTGACATACCTACTCCGAAGCCTTTATATAACTGCACTGCCTGCATTTATGCAGGTTTGTATTGCTCGCGCATTTCACGCTACAGCGAAAGGGTATTGCAGGGGGATCATCACCAGCGCCCCCAGGCAAAGTGAAAGACGTCGGTAATTGCCAGAAGAGGTGCGTTGCCCAGGTAACCGTATTGGAGGAACCAGTCCGGCGAAAATACGTGAGGGGGAGCAACGCCGAGGTGATAAAGCGTCTGGTACGCACATCACCGGCCACAGGGGCTGAATCCCCTGGGTTGTCACCAGAAACGTTCGCAGTCGGGCGTTTCATACCCAGGAACTGACGCAAGGCGTTGGGGAGCGGGTCTACAAGGTGGAGCACTTCTGGGTGACATCGTAGCTGTTTATTGCTCTGCGCCCACCCTGTTTTTCGCTCTTCCCTTGTGCCATGGCTGAATAATTTGGCCTGGCTTATTAAGACATTTTATTACTGTAAGTTGGTGTCCAGCCCAGCCCCACTCAGGAATCGTTTTAATAAGTCAGGCCCCCCCTGACACGAGGTTGTTATGACAGATTTAGTTGTAGCCAAATTCGGCGGCACCAGCGTTGCCGATTTCGATGCCATGAATCGCAGCGTTGATGTTGCGCGACTTGATGAGAACACGCGCGTCGTGGTGTTATCGGCCTCTGCGGGTGTGACCAATCTTCTGGTTGCTTTGGCTGAAGGGCTGGAACCCGCTGAGCGTTTTGAAAAGCTCGAATCGCTGCGCCAGATTCAATTCAATATCCTGGAGCGTCTGCGCTATCCCAACGTGATTCGCGAAGAGATCGAGCGTCTGCTGGAAAATATCACCACCCTGGCAGAAGCCGCTGCGCTGGCAAGTTCCGCTGCGCTGACCGACGAGCTGGTCAGCCATGGCGAACTGATGTCCACCCTGCTGTTTGTCGAAATTCTCCGCGAGCGCGGTATTGCGTCACAGTGGTTCGATGTACGTAAGATTATGCGCACCAACGATCGCTTCGGCCGCGCCGAGCCAGACATTGCCGCACTCGCCGAGCTGACGCAGCTGCAGCTGACTCCGCGGCTGGCTGAAGGTCTGGTGGTCACCCAGGGCTTTATCGGCAGCGAAGCCAAAGGCCGTACCACAACGCTGGGCCGCGGCGGCAGCGACTATACCGCCGCTCTGCTGGGCGAAGCGCTGAACGCCAGCCGTGTCGATATCTGGACCGATGTCCCGGGTATCTACACCACCGACCCGCGCGTCGCGCCGGCGGCAAAACGCATTGATGTCATCGCATTTGCCGAAGCGGCAGAAATGGCCACCTTTGGCGCCAAAGTGCTTCATCCGGCCACCCTGCTGCCCGCCGTGCGTAGCGATATTCCGGTGTTCGTGGGCTCCAGCAAAGAACCCACCGCCGGCGGAACGCTGGTATGTAATAAAACCGAAAATCCGCCGCTGTTCCGCGCGCTGGCCCTGCGCCGCCGCCAGACGCTGCTGACGCTGCATAGCCTGAATATGCTGCACTCTCGCGGCTTCCTGGCGGAAGTATTCGGGATCCTCGCGCGCCACAATATTTCCGTGGATCTGATCACCACGTCCGAAGTCAGCATCGCGTTGACTATGGATACCACCGGTTCAACCTCCGCCACCGATACTCTGCTGACGCAGGCGCTGCTGACCGAACTCTCCTCCCTGTGCCGCGTAGAAGTGGAGCAGGATCTGGCGCTGGTGGCGTTAATCGGTAACGAGTTGTCGCGCGCCTGTGGCGTGGGCAAAGAAGTTTTCGGCGTCCTGGAGCCGTTCAATATTCGTATGATTTGCTACGGCGCATCCAGCCATAACCTCTGCTTCCTGGTGCCTGGGGCGGATGCCGAGAAAGTCGTGCAGAAATTGCATCATAATTTGTTTGAATAATATTTCTTCACGCGATAAAAATTACCTATAGCCGGGCTCGAACCCGGCTTTTTTATAACTATATCAACACAACATCCCCTCAATCGTTCGGGCGACGGGCCGGTGCGACGATCCCTGATGCACAGCAGACAACGTGCCCGGGGAAACAGACACCGCCTGCGCACGCGTTGCCCGAAGGATGAGGCGTTAATCGCAAGGAAAACAACATGCTCGCTACTCTGACGAGGCTGTTCCCGTTATGGGCGCTGCTGCTCTCTGTTCTGGCTTATTATACCCCGTCGACCTTTACGCCCGTCGGGCCGTGGGTCACCACGCTGCTGATGCTCATCATGTTCGGAATGGGGGTGCATCTGAAACTGGATGACTTTAAGCGCGTGCTGTCGCGCCCGGCGCCGGTTGCTGCAGGTATTTTTCTTCACTATCTGGTGATGCCTCTCGCCGCCTGGGCGCTGGCGCTGCTGTTCCATATGCCGCCTGAGCTGTCAGCCGGCATGGTACTGGTCGGGAGCGTCGCCAGCGGGACAGCATCGAACGTGATGATCTATCTCGCGAAAGGCGATGTGGCGCTGTCTGTCACCATCTCATCTGTTTCTACGCTGGTCGGCGTGGTTGCCACGCCGCTGCTGACGCGGCTGTATGTGGATGCGCACATTCAGGTCGACGTAATGGGGATGCTGCTCAGTATCCTGCAGATCGTCGTGATCCCGATTGCGCTGGGCCTGGTGATTCACCATACGCTGCCCAAAGTGGTGAAAGCGGTTGAACCTTTTCTGCCTGCCTTCTCGATGATCTGCATCCTGGCGATTATCAGCGCCGTCGTCGCCGGCTCCGCCTCCCATATCGCTTCGGTGGGCCTGGTGGTGATTGTCGCGGTGATCCTGCATAACGCCATCGGTCTGCTCGGCGGCTACTGGGGCGGACGGCTGTTTGGCTTTGACGAGTCAACCTGCCGGACGCTGGCGATTGAAGTAGGGATGCAAAACTCTGGTCTGGCTGCCGCGCTGGGGAAAATCTACTTCGGCCCGCTCGCCGCGCTGCCCGGTGCGCTGTTTTCAGTCTGGCACAACCTGTCCGGTTCGCTGCTGGCGGGCTACTGGTCCGGGAAACCTACCGCCAAAAACGTGAACAAACGCTAATATTCACTCACCCGGGCCAACGGCCCGGGTAATTTCCCCGTTTACGCGTTCCTCAACGGGACTAACGCGCTGTCCGTCGGCCCGCGATTACCGTACACTGGGTTATCCGGCAGACTGAGGGCACCACTATGGCACTTCCCCGCATTACGCAAAAAGAGATGACAGAGCGCGAGCAACGCGAACTCAAAACGCTGCTTGACCGGGCCCGAATTGCGCACGGCCGTCCGCTGACCAACGCGGAGACCAACGCCGTCAAGAAAGAGTACATCGACAAGCTGATGGTGCTGCGAGAAGCCGAAGCGAAAAAGGCCCGCCAGTTAAAGAAAAAGCAGGCCTACAAACCCGATAGCGAAGCATCATTTTCGTGGTCGGCGAGCACGCCAACGCGCGGCAGGCGTTAACGCCCTTTCTTTTTACGCCCCGGCTGAGTAAAACGTTTTCCGTTAGACGCCGGGCGCCCTTTCTCGTTTTTCTCACTGCTCTTTTCAATCTTCACCACCGGACGTTTGATCCCGGCGGTTTTCGGTTTGGCTTTCGCCTTCGGTTTGGCCTCAGAGGATGAATTCTCAATCAGCTTAAACAGCGCCACCAGCTCATCATCCGTCAGGTCGCGCCACTCACCAAGCGGCAGTCCCGACAGCCCGACGTTCATGATCCGCGTCCGTTCCAGCTTCGTGACCTCATAGCCAAAGTGCTCGCACATCCGGCGAATCTGCCGGTTCAGGCCCTGAACCAGGGTAATACGAAACACGAACGGCGCTTCCTTCCTGACTTTACACTTCTTCGTCACCGTGCCAAGAATCGGGACGCCAGCGCCCATACCGCGAATAAACTCGTCGGTCACCGGCTTGTCCACCGTCACCAGATACTCTTTCTCGTGATCGTTGCCGGCACGCAGGATCTTATTCACCAGATCGCCGTGGTTGGTCAGAAAGATCAGCCCCTGAGAGTCTTTGTCCAGTCGACCAATCGGGAAGACACGCTTGCTGTGGTTAACAAAGTCCACAATGTTATCGCGCTCGCTGTCTTCCGTTGTGCTGACAATACCGACCGGTTTATTCAGGGCGATGAAGACCAGATCTTCGGCCTCGCGCGGCTCGATCAATTGACCGTTGACCTTCACGACATCGCCAGGATTAACCTGATCGCCAATGGTCGCACGCTTGCCATTGATAAAAACATTGCCTTGTTCAATGTAGCGATCGGCTTCGCGACGCGAGCAAATTCCGCTTTCACTGATGTATTTATTGAGTCGGGTTGATGAGTCGGGCAGCATAAATTCTCCTGTAAAAGCGAAATATACCTCAGGCCGCGGACAATCAAAAATAATCGCGTCTCCACGACTCGCCGCTAAATGTGATCCGTCACACCTTTCTACACAAAAGTGTTCCACCCCGTGCCGTGCAATTCTGCCCGGCGAAAATAAGCAGAATCAAACCATTAGCTCATCACGCACAAACGTGCCATCTCCAGGCAGGTCAGCAATCAAATGTGCAAAACAAACCGCCACCTTATGGTGATGATATAGCGGAAAATTGCTTTGTCGCCGGCGATAGTTGGGGTTATATCAGATCAAGAGAGCAAGAATACCGTTTGCACAAATGTGCAGGAGCCCAAAGATGGCGATCGAAAATAGCGATGATATCCGCTTAATCGTTAAAGTTGCCCAGCTCTATTATGAGCAGGAGATGACCCAGGCGCAGATTGCCCGTGAGCTGGGTATTTACCGCACCACGATCAGCCGCCTGCTAAAACGCGGTCGTGAGCAGGGTATTGTCACCATCGCCATCAACTACGACTACAACGAAAATCTGTGGCTGGAACAGCAGCTGAAGCAAAAGTTCGCTCTCAAAGAGGCGGTGGTCGCCTCCTGCGAGTCATCACAGGAAGAGGACCAGCTGAGCACCATCGGGCAGCATGGCGCTCAGCTGGTCGACCGCCTGCTTGAACCTGGCGATATTATCGGCTTTTCCTGGGGGCGGGCGGTTCGTGCGCTGGTCGAAACGCTACCGCAGGCCAGTCAGTCGCGGCAGGTGATTTGCGTACCGATTATCGGCGGCCCCTCGGGCAAGCTGGAGAGCCGGTATCATGTGAACACGCTGACCTACGGCGCCGCCGCCAGGCTGAAAGCCGAATCGCATCTTGCCGACTTCCCGGCGCTGCTGGAAAACACATTGATTCGCAACGGTATTATGCAGTCTCAGCATTTTAAAACGATTTCATCCTACTGGGAGAATCTCGATGTGGCGCTGGTGGGTATCGGTTCCCCGGCGATTCGCGATGGCGCCAACTGGCATGCGTTTTATGGTAGCGAAGAGAGCGATGATCTTAACGCGCGACACGTCGCCGGCGATATTTGTTCACGCTTTTATGATATCAACGGTATCGCCGTTGAAACCAATATGAATGAAAAAACGCTCTCCATCGATATTGCCAGATTAAAACAGGTGCGTTATTCCGTGGGTATCGCCATCGGCGAAGAAAAATATACCGGAATTATTGGCGCATTGCGCGGGGGTTATATTAACTGTCTGGTGACGAATCGAGAGACCGCAGAACGGTTACTGAAATAAAAGACGTTTTCTTTTGACGCAGCTCGCGCTGCGTGGGATCCCTTTACCTGAAAATGAGATGACGATTATGCAAACATGGCTAAATCTGCAAGATAAAACAATTATTGTTACCGGCGGCGCGTCGGGAATTGGTCTGGCAATTGTTGACGAGTTATTAAGTCTCGGTGCAAATGTCCAGATGATCGATATTCACGGCGGTGACAAGCATCACCACCATGACCATTACAGGTTCTGGCCTACGGATATTTCCAGCGCCAGCGAGGTGAATCACACCGTCGAACAGATTATTCAACAATACGGTCGTATCGATGGTCTGGTGAATAATGCCGGAGTGAATTTTCCGCGTCTCCTCGTCGATGAGAAAGCCCCGGCAGGACGCTATGAACTCAATGAGGCCGCCTTTGAAAAGATGGTGAACATCAACCAAAAAGGGGTCTTTCTGATGTCGCAGGCGGTGGCCCGGCAGATGGTGAAACAGCACGCAGGCGTCATTGTTAACGTCTCGTCAGAAAGCGGGCTGGAAGGCTCTGAAGGTCAGAGCTGCTATGCCGCGACCAAAGCCGCGCTGAATAGCTTCACGCGTTCATGGTCCAAAGAGCTGGGGAAACACGGTATCCGCGTTGTGGGCGTGGCGCCTGGCATCCTCGAAAAAACCGGGTTGCGCACGCCGGAATACGAAGAAGCGCTGGCCTGGACGCGCAATATCACCGTCGAGCAGCTGCGCGCGGGCTATAGCAAAAACGCGATACCGATTGGTCGCTCCGGTCGTCTGAGCGAAGTAGCCGACTATGTCTGCTACCTGCTGTCAGAGCGGGCAAGCTATATAACCGGAGTAACCACTAACATCGCCGGCGGAAAAACCCGCGGATAAGGAGTCGATATGGTGAATGTGATTTTCTGCGCCCACGGTCAGCTGGCCTGCGCCATGCTGGATTCGGTGCGCATGGTCTATGGTGACGTGCAGGCCAGCGCCGTGGCATTTATGCCCGGCGAAAACGCCAGCGACATCGCCACCAGGCTGGATGAGTTAGTAAGCACTCACAATGACAGTGAGTGGCTGATCGCCGTCGATTTACAGTGCGGCAGCCCGTGGAATGCCGCTGCCGGGCTGGCGATGAAAAACCCGCGGCTGCGGGTCATCAGCGGCCTCTCATTACCGCTGGCGCTGGAACTGGTGGATAACCAGCAGACCCTGACCGCAGACGCCCTGTGTGCACATCTGACGACCATTGCCAGCCAGTGCTGCGTGGTCTGGCGACAGCCGGAAACCATTGAGGAGGATTTTTGATGAACATTACGCTTGCCCGTATTGATGACCGCCTGATCCATGGCCAGGTGACCACCGTGTGGTCAAAAGTCGCCAACGCCCGGCGCATTATTATCTGCAACGACGAGGTCTATAACGATGAGGTACGTCGGACCTTACTCCGCCAGGCCGCGCCTCCGGGCATGAAGGTCAATGTCGTTAACCTCGAAAAAGCAGTCGCCGTTTATCACAACCCGCAATATCAGAACGAGACCGTTTTTTATTTATTTACCAACCCTCAGGATGTTTTAACGATGATCAAACAGGGGGTCAATATTGCCACCTTAAATATTGGCGGAATGGCCTGGCGACCGGGTAAAAAACAATTAACCAAGGCAGTCTCTTTAGACGACGAGGATATTCATGCATTTCGTCAACTGGATAAACTGGGCGTAAAACTGGATTTGCGTGTGGTGGCATCAGATCCGTCCATTAATATCCTCGACAAAATAGCCGAGCACACTGCCACAGAATAAAACAGCGCCTGTATTTTGCACATCGTTATTCTGCATGGCACACCCTGGAAATAGACTTAGCACAATCTTTGGTGACAGGTTTAAAAATATAAAAGCCATACCGTGACCGTCAGAGTAATACCGTGTTAATGCCGTAACAGGCAGGGATTTGCATACCCTCAAGGTGACATATTATGGAAATCAGTACCCTACAAATAATCGCCATATTTCTTTTTTCCTGTATTGCCGGAATGGGCAGCGTACTGGATGAATTTCAGACGCATCGCCCGTTAATTGCCTGCACGGTCATTGGCTTAATTCTCGGTGATTTAAAAACCGGGATTATGCTCGGCGGCACGCTGGAACTGATCGCACTCGGCTGGATGAACGTCGGCGCCGCGCAATCGCCGGATTCGGCGCTGGCCAGCATTATCTCCGCGATTCTGGTTATCGTCGGCCATCAAAGTATCGCCACCGGGATCGCCATCGCGCTGCCGGTGGCCGCAGCAGGCCAGGTGCTCACCGTTTTCGCCCGCACCATCACGGTGGTCTTTCAACACGCAGCGGACAAGGCGGCGGAGGACGCGCGTTTTCGCACTATTGACATGCTGCATATCTCGGCGCTGGGCGTACAGGCGCTCCGCGTCGCGATTCCGGCACTGGTGGTCTCGCTGTTTGTCAGCGCCGACATGGTCAGCAACATGCTGAACGCCATTCCGGAATTTGTTACCCGCGGCCTGCAAATCGCCGGTGGTTTTATTGTGGTGGTGGGCTACGCCATGGTGCTGCGCATGATGGGCGTCAAATACCTGATGCCGTTCTTTTTCCTCGGTTTTCTGGCGGGAGGCTATCTCGATTTCAGCCTGCTGGCCTTCGGCGGCGTGGGCGTCATTATCGCGCTGATTTATATCCAGCTGAACCCGCAATGGCGTAAGGCTGAGGCCCCGCAGGCCTCCGCCTCTTCCGCCGCCCTTGACCAACTTGACGACTGATGGAGCCCGTTATGGAACCGAAAAAACTCACCCAAGGCGACCTGGTTAACATCTTTCTGCGCTCCAACCTGCAGCAGGCCTCCTTCAACTTTGAACGCATTCATGGCCTCGGCTTTTGCTACGACATGATCCCGGCGATCAAGCGTCTCTATCCGCTAAAAGAGGATCAGGTGGCGGCGCTAAAACGCCATCTGGTGTTCTTCAACACCACTCCCGCCGTCTGCGGCCCGGTGCTGGGCGTCACCGCGGCGATGGAAGAAGCGCGCGCCAACGGCGCGGCCATCGACGATGGGGCGATCAACGGCATCAAAGTTGGCCTGATGGGGCCGCTGGCCGGGGTCGGCGATCCGCTGGTCTGGGGCACGTTACGCCCGATTACCGCGGCACTCGGCGCGTCGCTGGCACTCTCGGGAAACATACTAGGCCCATTACTCTTTTTCTTTATTTTCAATGCAGTACGCCTGGCAATGAAATGGTACGGCCTGCAGCTTGGTTTCCGTAAGGGGGTCAATATCGTCAGCGATATGGGCGGTAACCTGCTGCAAAAACTGACCGAAGGGGCCTCTATTTTAGGTCTGTTCGTGATGGGCGTGCTGGTCACCAAGTGGACCTCCATCCACGTGCCGTTGGTAGTGTCGCAAACGCCAGGGGCCGACGGCACCACCGTCACCATGACCGTACAAAACATCCTCGACCAGCTTTGTCCCGGCCTGCTGGCGCTGGGCCTGACGCTGTTGATGGTGCGCCTGCTCAATAAAAAAGTTAACCCGGTATGGCTGATCTTTGCCCTGTTTGGTCTGGGGATTATCGGTAACGCACTGGGCTTCTTGTCCTGATTATTCGGCCCCGGTCGCGCCGGGGCCACTTCAATAAGCTAACCCCGTAGTAAAAGGGGATGAGGTGGTAAACATGAAAACGACAGCTCTACGCCTTTACGGTAAACGCGACCTGCGTCTGGAAACCTTTGCACTCCCGGAAATGCAGGAGGACGAGATCCTCGCCCGCGTGGTCACCGACAGCCTGTGCCTCTCTTCCTGGAAGGAGGCCAACCAGGGGGAAAACCATAAAAAGGTGCCGGACGACGTGGCGGTGAATCCGATTATCATCGGCCATGAATTCTGTGGCGAAATCCTCGCGGTCGGGAAAAAGTGGCAGCATAAATTCCAGGCCGGCCAGCGCTATGTGATTCAGGCCAACCTGCAGCTGCCGGATCGCCCCGATTGCCCCGGCTACTCCTTCCCATGGATCGGTGGCGAAGCGACTCACGTGGTGATCCCGGATGAGGTCATGACGCAAGATTGTCTGCTCACCTGGGAAGGCGATACCTGGTTTGAAGGCTCGCTGGTCGAACCGCTCTCCTGCGTGATCGGTGCATTCAACGCCAACTATCATCTGCAGGAAGGGAGCTATAACCATGTGATGGGCATCCGGCCTCAGGGCCGCACGCTGATCCTCGGCGGTACCGGCCCAATGGGGCTGCTGGCGATCGACTATGCGCTGCATGGACCGGTGAACCCTGCCCTGCTGGTCGTGACCGACACCAATAAGCCGAAGCTGAGCTACGCCCGCCAGCATTATCCGTCAGAGCCGCAAACGTTGATCCATTACCTCGACGGCCACGATGCCGGACGCGAAACGCTGATGGCGCTGACCGGCGGCCACGGCTTCGATGATATTTTTGTGTTCGTGCCGAATGAGCAGCTGATTACCATGGCGTCTTCGCTGCTGGCCCCGGACGGCTGCCTGAACTTCTTTGCCGGTCCGCAGGATAAGCAGTTCAGCGCCCCGATAAACTTTTACGACGTGCATTATGCCTTTACGCATTACGTCGGGACTTCCGGCGGCAATACTGACGATATGCGGGCCGCCGTGGCGCTGATGCAGGCGAAAAAAGTCCAGGCGGCGAAAGTGGTGACCCATATTCTCGGACTGAATGCGGCGGGTGAAACAACCCTCGATTTGCCGGCCGTCGGCGGTGGTAAAAAGCTGGTGTATACCGAAAAATCGCTTCCCCTGACCCCTCTTGGCGCTATTGCTGACCCTGAGCTGGCGGCCATTATGGCGCGTAATCACGGGATCTGGTCCGCCGAAGCGGAACGGTACCTGCTGGCCCACGCACCGGACATTGCTCATGATTAATCGCGAAACACAGCTCTGCATGTCGCTGGCCGGCCGGCCAGGCAACTTCGGCACCCGCTTTCATAACTATCTGTATGAGAAGCTGGGGCTAAATTTTATCTATAAAGCCTTTACCACGCAGGATATCGCCGCGGCGGTGGGAGGAGTACGGGCGCTGGGGATTCGCGGTTGCGCGGTCTCGATGCCGTTTAAAGAGAGCTGTATGCCTTTCCTTGACGCCATCGACCCTTCGGCCAGGGTGATTGATTCCGTCAATACCATCGTGAACGACAACGGCAGATTGACCGGGCTCAACACCGACTATATCGCGGTGAAGAGCCTGATCGACAGCCACCAGCTGGATACCCGTGCCAGCGTGATGATTCAGGGCAGCGGCGGCATGGGGAAAGCGGTTATCGCCGCCTTTCGCGACGCCGGCTTCCGCGATGTGGTTATCGCCGCCCGCAATCGCGATAGCGGCCTGGCGCTGGCGAAACAGTACGGTTTTCAGTGGCAGCCGCAGCCTGAAGGGATCAGGGTCGATATTCTGGTCAACGTCACGCCGCTCGGCATGGCCGGCGGTACGCATAGCGACACTCTGGCGTTCAGCCAGTCGATGGTTGGGCAGGCTCAAGTGGTGTTCGACGTGGTGGCGCTGCCGTCGGAAACACCGCTGATTCGTCTGGCGCAGAAGCTGGATAAGCAGATTATCAGCGGCGCAGAGGTGATTGCGCTGCAGGCGGTGGAACAATTCGTGCTTTATACCGGCGTCCGTCCGGATGCCGCTCTCGTCAACGAGGCGGCGGCATTTGCGCGGGCGGGGTAAGCCTGAGCGCCAGGGAGGGCGCTCTTTCCCCGGTGTCCTACTCCGGTTCCATACGCTTTGCCTTCCGTTAACCGTCCCCCTCTTCTCACGCGTCACCGCAGCAAGAGGCCCGATGACGCGCCGCCACCTTGCAACATCGTGAGCCATATCAGTGAGCCTGCGGGCAAGCGGTGGTAGGATCCTCTGCGACTCTGTAACCTGGCTAAATGGAGAAAAGATGGAACTGCTGTTATTGAGTAACTCGTCGCTGCCTGGCAAAGCATGGCTGGAACATGCGCTGCCGCTAATTGCCGGACAGCTAAACGGACGCCGTTCCGCGGTGTTTATCCCCTTTGCCGGAGTGACGCAAACCTGGGATGACTACACGGCCAAAGCCGCCGCGGTGCTCGCCCCGCTCGGCGTTTCCGTCACCGGTATTCACAGCGTCGCCGACCCCGTGGCGGCGATTGCAGCCGCTGAAGTGGTGATTGTCGGCGGCGGCAATACTTTTCAGCTGCTGAAAGAGTGCCGCGGACGCGGGCTTCTGGCGCCCATTGTGGACGTTGTGCAGCGTGGCGCGTTGTACATTGGCTGGAGCGCGGGCGCAAACCTCGCCTGCCCGACCATCCGCACCACCAACGATATGCCGATTGTCGATCCGCAGGGGTTTGACGCGCTGGGGCTGTTCCCGCTGCAGATTAACCCGCACTTTACCAACGCGCTGCCGGCAGGACATCAGGGCGAAACCCGTGAGCAACGTATTCGCGAACTGCTGGTCGTGGCCCCGGAGCTGACGATCATCGGCCTGCCGGAGGGCAACTGGATTCAGGTGACACAGGGGCAGGCCACCCTCGGCGGCCCGAATCCGACGCTGCTGTTTAAAACCGGTGAGGAAGCGCTGCCTCTGCAGGCCGGTCACCGCTTTTAAAATGACGGTTCCCGGCTTGCGGCGTCAGCGTCGCCGCCGGGATATCGCCCCCGTGACCAGTTAATCCGCCGACGGGGGAAACGACTTAGTATTCATCCCGATCGTCATCTTCATCCGGCTGCTCCATCACGCTATAAGCCACCGAGCAGAACAACGAGTTCAGGCGTTTCATATCCCCCAGTAACCCCAGATGCAGCGAGCTGGTCTCGATACTCTGCACGTTCTGCTGGTGCAGACGGTCGACGTGCGCGTGCGAGTAGCGGCGGTTCAGGATGCGGAAACGATGCTTGTTGCGGCGCAGGCGTCGGGCGCTCGGGACATCGCTGGAGAAAAAGACCGACATCGCCAGCTGTAGGTTGCTGAGCAGCTGCTCGTACAGCCCGTCCAGCTCCTTCAGCCCTTCCACTGAAAAGGCGCGGCGCGCCGCCAGCGATTTATCGGCGATTTCGCTGCCCATTCTCTCAACGATATCGGAAGCCTGCTCGAGATTGAGCGCCATTTCGATGATCTCCGCCCAGCGGCGGGACTCTTCTTCGGCCAGCTCGTCTTTCGGCATGCGGGCCAGATAGAGCTTGATCGCGGTGTAGAGCACGTTGATATCGTCCGCCAGCCTGCGCAGCTCTTTCTCCTCCCGCGGCTCGCCGTGCATCACCTTGTGTAGCCCCTCGAGCATCTGCTCCATCGCGTCGCCAATGCGCAACGTTTCGCGCGCGGCATTGGCCAACGCCAGCGCCGGCGTATCCAGCGCCGTAGTATCCAGATGTTTTGGTTTGAGATGGAGGTCCTGCTCGGGATCTTCATGAATCATCCGTTTGCAGAGTCTGGCCATGGGCTCGGCAAAGGGCACCATCGCCACGCAGCGAATCAGGTTGTAGAAGACGTGGAAGTAGATAACCAGTTCCGATTCCGGCAGCAGCATACGATGCATCGCATCGGCCAGCACATGCACAAACGGCAGAATAATCAGGCTGCCCACCAGCTTGAACAACAGACTGCCGAGCGCCACGCGGCGCGCAGAAGCGTTGGCGGCGCTGTTGTTGATCATCGCCAGAATCCCCGAGCCGAGGTTGGCGCCAATCACCAGGCACAGCGCAACCGGAAATGAAATCACCCCGGTTGAAGTCAGCGTTGCCGTTAGCAGCACGGCCGCCAGGCTGGAGTAGCTGATAATGGCAAACATGGCACCAATCAGCGCGTCGAGCATAATGTCGCCGGTCAGCGAGGCGAAAATCACCTGCACGCCATTTGCCTGGGTGATGGGATGAACCGCCTGCACAATCAGTTCCAGCGCTAACAGAATCAGCCCCAGGCCGATCCCCACCCGTCCGAGCTGGCCGGCACGCGTTTGTTTGCGCCCGAGGAAAAAAATCACGCCGATAAAAATCAGCAGCGGCGACAGCCACGACAGATCGAAGGTCAGCACCCTCGCCATCAATGCGGTCCCCACATCGGCCCCCAGCACAATCACCAGCGCAGGCGTCAGCGCGACCAGATCCTGAGCGACGAATGAGGTCACCAACATGGTGGTGGCATTGCTGCTCTGGACCAGAGCCGTGACGCCAATCCCCGCGCAGAAGGCGAGCGGTTTTTTCTCAACGCTACTACTGAGGACAGAACGCAGGCGCGCGCCAAATACGCGCATCACGCCGGTACGAACAATGTGGGTGCCCCAGACCAGCAGGGCAACAGCAGACAGCAGATGCAGCAGAGTTAACACGGATTCTTATTCTCCTTATTACCCGACGGACAGATACCGATAACCCGTCCTGAACGCACCGGGCTTATCCGGGAGATATCGTCCGGGGCGATATCAGTCGATGCCGGCCGTTGTGGATCAATACACCAGTATAAGGGTTTAACCACAATAAAGAGACAGGGCGCCATAATGGCGCCCTGTAAGTTGTAAGCTAAATTGTCAGCTAAGTTGTCAGCTAAGTTGTCAGCTAAGATGACGGGTTGGTGACTGCTCGCCTTCTAGTCCGCGTCATATCCCAGGTTTGGCGCCAGCCAGCGTTCAACTTCCGCAGGCGTCATCCCTTTACGCCGGGCATAATCTTCCACCTGATCGCGCTGAATTTGCGCCACCGCGTAATACTTACTGTCAGGATGGCTGAAGTACCAGCCGGAAACCGATGCGCCCGGCCACATGGCGAACGACTCGGTCAGCTTCATGCCGGTATGCGCCTCGACATCCAGCAGTTCCCAGATCACCGCTTTTTCGGTGTGCTCCGGACAGGCCGGGTAGCCCGGCGCAGGGCGAATTCCCTGGTAGTTTTCGCGGATCAGCTCCTCGTTACTGAGGTTCTCATTCGCCGCGTAGCCCCAGTAGACCTTACGCACACGTTCATGCAGGTATTCGGCAAACGCTTCCGCCAGACGGTCGGCGATGGCTTTGACCATGATCTTGTTGTAATCATCGTGCTGCGCATCAAACGCTTCCGCCAGCGCGTCCTCTTCCAGCCCGCCGGTCACCGCAAACGCGCCGAGGTAGTCAGCTTTGCCGCTGAGCTTCGGCGCCACAAAATCGGCAAGGCAGTAGTTGGCAAAGCCGACTTTCTCCGTCTGCTGACGCAGATGGTGGCTGACCGTCAGCACATGGGTGCGGGTTTCATCGCGGTAGATTTCAATATCATCCCCCACCCGGTTGGCCGGGAATAACCCCACCACGCCGCGCGGATTCAGCGTCTTCTCTGCGCTCAGTTTATCCAGCATCTCGTTCGCATCGTGGAACAACCGCTTCGCTTCTTCGCCCACCACCTCGTCTTCGAGGATACGCGGGTATTTGCCGGCCAGCGACCAGGTCATAAAGAATGGCGTCCAGTCGATGTAGTTACGCAGGGTTTCGATGCTCGCTTCCACGCTCTGCACGCCCAGACGATGGGCAACCGGCGGCGTGTAGCTGGCCCAGTCAAAGGCCAGATCGTTATCACGAGCGGCAGCCAGGGTCACCGGCGGCGTGCGCGGTTTCTTGCGAGCGTGCTGGATACGCACGGTTTCGTACTCGCGACGCGTGCGCGCAACAAAATCATCGTGCTGCGTGTCGGAGAGCAGAGCCGAGACCACGCCCACGGTGCGCGAGGCATTCTGAACGTAGACCGTCGGGCCGCTGTAGTTCTGCTCGATTTTGACCGCCGTATGGGCCTTCGACGTCGTGGCTCCGCCAATCAGCAGAGGAATCGTAAAGCCCTGGCGTTCCATCTCTTTCGCCACATTGACCATTTCGTCCAGCGACGGGGTAATCAGCCCGGAGAGGCCAATCAGGTCGGCATTCACTTCGCGGGCGGTTTTGAGGATTTTGTCCGCCGGCACCATCACGCCAAGATCGATAATTTCGTAGTTATTGCACTGCAGCACCACGCCAACGATATTTTTACCGATGTCGTGGACGTCGCCTTTCACGGTCGCAATGACCATCTTGCCGTTGCTGGAGCCCTTTTCCTTGCTGGCTTCAATATACGGTTCCAGATAGGCGACCGCCTGTTTCATCACGCGGGCCGACTTTACCACCTGCGGCAGGAACATTTTGCCTTCGCCGAACAGATCGCCGACCACGTTCATGCCGTCCATCAGCGGGCCTTCAATCACTTCTATCGGACGAGCGGCCTGCTGGCGCGCCTCTTCGGTATCCAGCTCGATAAACTCGGTAATGCCTTTTACCAGCGAGTATTCAAGCCGTTTTTTCACGTCCCAGCTACGCCATTCCGCCTGCTGGGCGTTGGCGGAGTCGTCCGTTTTGCTACCGCGGTATTTTTCCGCCAGCTCCAGCAGACGCTCGGTGCCGTCAGCATGACGGTTGAGGATCACGTCTTCAACGGCATCGCGCAGTTCCACCGGCAGATCGTCATAAATCGCCAGCTGGCCGGCGTTAACGATCCCCATATCCATGCCGTTACGGATGGCGTAGTACAGGAAGACGGCGTGAATCGCTTCGCGAACCGGATCGTTGCCGCGGAATGAGAAGGAGACGTTCGAGACGCCGCCGGAAATCAGCGCGTGAGGCAGCTCGCGTTTAATGTCTTCACAGGCGCCGATAAAGTCCTGCGCGTAGTTGTTGTGCTCTTCAATGCCGGTGGCGACGGCGAAGATATTGGGGTCAAAAATAATATCTTCCGGCGGGAAGCCCACCTCTTCGGTCAGAATCTTGTACGCCCGGCGGCAAATTTCGATTTTCCGCGCGCGGGTATCGGCCTGGCCAATTTCATCAAAGGCCATCACCACCACGGCAGCGCCGTAGCGACGTACCTTCTTCGCATGCTCAACGAAGGCCTCTACGCCCTCTTTCATCGAGATGGAGTTGACGATACCTTTGCCCTGAATACATTTCAGACCCTTTTCGATGACCTCCCATTTCGAGGAGTCGATCATAATCGGTACCCGGGCGATATCAGGCTCGCCGGCGATCAGATTAAGGAAACGCACCATCGCCGCTTCGGCGTCGAGCATCCCCTCATCCATGTTGATATCGATAATCTGCGCGCCGCTTTCCACCTGTTGACGGGCAACGTCCAGCGCTTCGTTATATTTTTCTTCTTTAATCAGGCGCTTGAATTTAGCTGAGCCGGTCACGTTGGTCCGCTCGCCGACGTTAACAAACAGGCTGTCGTCGCCGATATTCAGCGGTTCCAGGCCGGCCAGACGGCAGGCGACCGGGATCTCCGGCAGCACGCGCGGCGCGAGGCCCGTAACGGCGCGCGTCATGGCGGCGATATGTTCCGGCGTGGTGCCGCAGCAGCCGCCGACGATGTTCAGGAAGCCCGATTCCGCCCATTCGCGAATCTGCGCCGCCATGGTGTCAGCGTCCAGATCGTATTCCCCAAAGGCGTTCGGCAGCCCGGCATTGGGGTGTGCAGTGACATAGCATTCGGCAATGCGCGACAGCTCCTGCACGTACTGGCGCAGCTCATCTGGCCCCAGCGCGCAGTTCAGGCCGAAGGTGAGCGCATCGGCGTGGCGCAGCGAGTTGTAAAAGGCTTCGGTCGTTTGCCCGGAGAGCGTACGCCCGGAGGCGTCGGTGATGGTACCGGAGATCATGATCGGCAGTTCAACGCCCAGCGCCTCAAACTCCTCTTTCACGGCGAAGATTGCCGCTTTGGCGTTCAGGGTATCGAACACGGTCTCGATCAGAATCAGGTCAACGCCCCCTTCCACCAGCGCTTTGGTGGACTCGCGGTAAGCCTCCACCAGCCCATCAAAGGTAATATTGCGGTAGGCCGGGTCGTTAACATCAGGGGAAATAGAAGCGGTGCGGTTGGTCGGGCCGAGCACGCCCGCGACGTAGCGCGGTTTTTCCGGCGTGCGGGAAGTCCACTCATCGGCGCAGGCGCGCGCCAGCTTTGCCGCGACAAAGTTGATTTCCGCCGACAGGGATTCCATCTGGTAATCCGCCATCGCGATAGTCGTCGAGTTAAAGGTGTTGGTTTCAATGATATCCGCCCCCGCCTCAAAGTAGGCGTCATGGATAGCGGTTATCACCTCCGGCTTACTGAGCACCAGCAGATCGTTATTGCCTTTCAGATCGCACGGCCAGTCGGCAAAGCGTTCGCCGCGGAAGTCCTCTTCACTCAGACGATAGCCCTGGATCATGGTGCCCATGCCCCCATCCAGAACCAGAATACGTTTTTTTAACTGCTGATGCAGTTGTTCAACTTTGCTGCTCACACTCGCTCCCGACAACGCTCAACCAGACCGAAAAAACTCAACGGACCATACTGGCATAAAGCACCAGAGCGGAAAAGAGAACGACGGGCAATATGAGACATGTTCAGCTTCACTCCTCCGATCAGTCCGGTTGTGATTGCAAATCCGGCAAATAAAATGAAAACTATTTCCACGATACAGAAAAAAGGAATCTGCGATGGCTACTCCCGTTCCCGCTAAGCGCGGCAGAAAACCCGCGACGCCCGCCGCCCCTCAGGCTGGCGGCCAGGTTCAGTCGCTCACCCGTGGATTAAAATTGCTTGAATGGATTGCTGAGTCTCACAGCAGCGTGGCACTGACCGAACTGGCCCAGCAGGCCGGACTGCCGAACTCCACCACCCATCGTCTGCTGACGACCATGCAGCAGCTGGGCTTTGTCCGCCAGGTTGGTGAGCTGGGCCACTGGTCCGTGGGCGCACATGCCTTTGTGGTCGGCAGCAGCTTTCTGCAAAGCCGCAATCTGCTGGCGATCGTCCACCCGATCCTGCGCCAGCTGATGGAAGATTCCGGTGAAACCGTCAATCTGGCGGTGCTCGATCAAAGCGATCACCAGGCAATTATTATTGATCAGGTGCAGTGTACGCAGCTGATGCGCATGTCGGCGCCGATCGGCGGTAAGCTCCCGATGCACGCCTCCGGCGCGGGTAAAGCGTTCCTGTCACAGCTCAGCGAAGAGCAGGTCACCGGTCTGCTGCATCGCAAAGGACTGCATGCTTATACTCATGCCACGCTGGTCTCTCCGGTCCATCTGAAAGAGGATTTAGCCCAGACGCGCAAGCGCGGCTATTCATTTGACGATGAAGAACATGCCCTTGGTTTACGCTGCGTCGCCTCCTGTATTTATGACGAACACCGCGAACCGTTTGCCGCAATCTCTATTTCCGGGCCGATTTCCCGGATGACCGACGATCGCGTCACCGAACTGGGGGCGCTGGTTATTAAAGCGGCGAAAGAGGTAACCCAGGCCTACGGCGGTATGCGCTAACCTCCGGCAATAAAGCAATAAAAGGACCCTATGATGAGCAAGCCGCTCGCGTTCTGGCAGGAAAAGTACCCGCAGGCCTTCTGCTGGTCTTTTGGCGATTCACCAGAAATGGCCGATGAACTGGCCTCTCTGGTCATTGCCGGGAAAAAACGTGCCACCTGCGGCTCTTTCGCCAGCTATCAGGCTGAGGAGCGCCCGGTGACGCCTGGTGCGGTACATATTGTGCTTAACGGCGCGGGCGAAGCAGTCTGCGTCATACGCACGCTGTCGCTACGCCTCATCCGCTTTAATGAAATGAGCGCGGAACTGGCCGCGCTGGAAGGGGAAGGCGATCTCAGTCTGGCGTACTGGCAGCAGGCTCATCAGGCATTTTTTGCCCGGGAAGGCAGCTGGTCGCCCGATATGGAGCTGGTCTTTGAAGAGTTCGCCGTGATCGAGGTGGCCTGAGAAGCACGCCTACCCCGCCTGCTGCAACGCGGCGTAGCGAACGCAAAAACGCTGACGGCGACGGTAGGCATAGACATCCTCCACATGGCCGTGACGAATGCGCGTCTGCAGCGCTCGCCAGTAGTCCGCCCGCAGCAGATCGGCATGCATCTCTTCAAACAGCGGCCCGATGCGCGGGTCAGCGCACAGCCAGTGTCGAAACTCTTCCGGGAAAACATCGCCCGGCGACACGCTGTACCACGGTTCGCTCGCCAGCTCATCTTCCGGGTAGCGCGGCGGCGGAATATCGCGGAAATTCACTTCGGTCATGTAGCAAATTTCATCGTAATCATAGAACACCACCCGGCCATGACGGGTCACGCCGAAATTTTTAAACAGCATATCGCCGGGGAAAATATTGGCGGCGGCAAGCTGGCGAATCGCGTTGCCATACTCCTCCACCGCATCGCGCAGCGCCTGGCCATTCACCTGCTCCAGCCAGATATTCAGCGGGACCATCCGGCGTTCGATATAGAGATGGCTGATGGCAATGCGATCGCCTAGATCGGTGATTTTTGCGCCGGCTTCCGTCTGCAGTAACGCCATCAGCGCCGGGGCAATCTGCCGTTTTTCCAGCACGAAGTTTTCAAACTCCTGGGTATCGGCCATTCTCCCGACGCGGTCATGTTCTTTTACCAGCTGATAGCAGGCGCGAACGTGGGCGGCGGTCATCTCCTTTTGCGGCGCAAAGCGGTCTTTGATCACCTTAAATACCCGGTCAAATCCCGGCAGAGTAAAGACCAGCATCACCATGCCGCGGATGCCCGGCGCCTCAATAAACTGCTCATCGCTGCGGGCAATATACTGCAGGTATTCGCGATAGCTTTCCGTCTTCGCATGCTTCTGGCAGCCAATCGCCATATACAGTTCGGCGGTGGTTTTACCCGGCAGAATATCGCGCAGCCATTCAACCAGCGCACCGGGCAGCGGCGCGTAGACCATAAAATAGGAGCGGGCGAAGCCAAACACGATGCTCGCTTCGGCATGAGTCGTCAGACAGGTATCAATAAACAGTTCGCCCTCCTCGCTGCGATGGAGTGGCAGCAAAAACGGCAGGGTTGCCACCGGCGTAACCAGTTTACCCACCAGCCAGGCGGCTTTATTGCGGTAAAAGAGTTCGTTCGCGATCTGCAGGTGGGAGCGGGATAACATCTCGCTTCCCAGCGCCTCCTGCAGGCTGGCGCTAATGTAGCCGATGTCGCGCGCCTTGTTTTGCCACGGCAGGCGCAGGGGTAAGTCGGTGAGAACTTTGCTTAACAGCACCTCCCAGCCGCGATCGGGAAAGAAGTTTTTTGCCAGTGGCCGTGGCAGGGAACGAAAGCTGCGTTCCGGCTGAGAAGTGAAAATAAAAAGCCGCTCGGGTGTCAGCGAGCGGTGGTCAAACAACCGGCAATAGACAGAATTAAAAAAGCTCTCCGCAATCTCAAAGCGAGGGTAATCCGGCAGCAGGTGCGTGTACTGCTCTTTCACCCGCAGTAAAAAATCCACGTCGGTGCTTTTGCCTTCGGTAATACAGCGCAGCTGTTCCACCACCAGCCCGACGTGATGATCATAAAGGTGAATTCGCTGCTTCATGGCCTGCTGAACCGCATGCCAGTCGGCATGTTCAAAACGCTGCTGCGCGCCTGAAGTGACTTCCAGAAAACGCCCGTACTGCGCGTCGAAGCCCTGTAAAATCGTTTGTGCAATCAATAATTCCAGGCCACGCGTCATCGCTTTTCCCCATCCGGCATCCGCTCATGCCGGATGGCGCGTTCGCTTATCCGGCCTACCGCTTTCGTAGGCCCGGTAAGCGCAGCGCCACCGGGCGGCAATCAGAACTGCTCTTCTTCCGTCGAACCGGTCAACGCCGTGACCGAGGAAGCCCCGCCCTGGATAATCGTGGTGACTTTATCAAAGTAGCCAGTCCCCACTTCCTGCTGGTGAGAAACGAAGGTGTACCCTTGCGACGCGGCGGCAAACTCTGGCTGCTGCACTTTCTCAACATAGTGTTTCATGCCTTCACCCTGTGCGTAGGCATGGGCCAGGTCGAACATGTTGAACCACATGCTGTGGATCCCCGCCAGCGTGATGAACTGGTATTTGTAACCCATATCAGACAGCGACTGCTGGAAATGGGCGATGGTATTGTCATCAAGATTTTTCTTCCAGTTGAACGACGGCGAACAGTTGTAGGCCAGCAGTTTGCCCGGGAAACGCGCGTGAATCGCCTCGGCAAAGCGGCGAGCCTGCTCCAGATCGGGTTTCGAGGTTTCACACCACACCAGGTCCGCGTACGGCGCATAGGCCAGACCGCGACTGATCGCTTGTTCGATACCGGCATGGGTACGGAAAAATCCTTCGCTGGTGCGTTCGCCGGTGACAAACTCGCGATCGTACGGATCGCAGTCAGACGTAATCAGATCGGCTGCATCGGCATCCGTTCGCGCAATCACCAGCGTCGGTACGCCCATCACGTCCGCAGCCAGACGCGCCGCGACCAGCTTCTGAATGGCTTCCTGCGTCGGCACCAGCACTTTGCCGCCCATATGGCCGCACTTCTTCACCGATGCCAGCTGATCTTCAAAATGAACGGCCGCTGCACCGGCCTCAATCATCGATTTCATCAGCTCGAACGCGTTAAGCACACCGCCAAAACCCGCTTCGGCATCCGCCACGATCGGCAGGAAATAGTCGGTATAGCGCGGATCGCCCGGCTCAACCCCCGCCGACCACTGGATCTGATCCGCGCGACGGAAGGTGTTGTTGATCCGATCGACCACCGCAGGTACCGAGTTTGCCGGATACAGCGATTGATCCGGGTACATGCTGGAGGCGAGGTTGGCATCCGCCGCCACCTGCCAGCCGGAGAGATAAATCGCCTCGATCCCGGCCTTCGCCTGCTGCAATGCCTGCCCGCCCGTCAATGCGCCGAGGCTGTTGATGTAGCCTTTTTTCGCTTCGCCATGCAGCAGTCGCCACATTTTGGCCGCCCCCAGCTGCGCCAGCGTGCATTCCGGATTGACCGAGCCGCGCAATTTCACCACGTCCTCAGCGCTATAGGGGCGGGTAATGCCTTCCCAACGCGGTTGTGTCCACTCTTTGTTTAATTCTTCGATTTGTTGGGTACGGGTTTTCATGTGCAGATGCTCCATTATTTTCTCCTGGCTTCCCAGGCGTTATCGGTGAAAGCAGTTTGGCCGCGGCCAAAAAGACAAACAAAATTGCCCGCTGATTACGCCAGCAGGCGGTAGCCCGGCAGCGTCAGGAAGTCGATTAACTCCTCTGAGGTGGTGATCTGTTCCATCAGGCGAGCGGCATCGTCAAAACGTCCGCTGCTGTAGCGGTGTTCGCCGAGCTCCTCCTGAATGACCATCAGCTCTTCCGCCAACCACTGACGGAACAGCGTCTTGGTGACCGGCGTACCGTCATTGAGGGTTTTCTGATGGTGAATCCATTGCCAGATGGAGGTCCGCGAAATTTCGGCGGTCGCCGCATCTTCCATCAGACCGTAAATCGGGACGCAGCCGTTGCCGGAGATCCAGGCTTCGATATACTGCACCGCGACGCGAATATTGGCGCGCATCCCCGCTTCCGTACGTTCGCCCTCACAGGGCGCCAGCAGCTGGTCGGCGGCGATCGGCGCATCTTCTTCCCGGCTGACGAACAGCTGGTTAGGACGTTCACCCAAGACCTGGTTGAAGACCGCCATGGCGGTATCCGCCAGCCCCGGATGGGCGATCCAGGTGCCGTCGTGGCCATTTTTCGCTTCCAGCTCTTTATCTGCGGTAACTTTGGCAAGGACCTGGCGGTTACGGTCAGCATCTTTGCTGGGGATAAACGCCGCCATTCCCCCCATCGCGAACGCGCCGCGTTTATGGCAGGTCTTAATCAACAGACGCGAATAGGCGCTGAGGAACGGCTTATCCATCGTGACAACCTGACGGTCGGGTAAGACGCGGTCGCCATGGTTTTTTAATGTTTTGATATAGCTGAAAATGTAATCCCAGCGTCCGCAGTTCAGACCGACGATATGGTCCCGCAGCGCATGCAGAATTTCATCCATCTGGAACACCGCCGGCAGGGTTTCAATTAACAGCGTGGCCTTGATCGTGCCGCGCGGCAGTGCAAAACGATCTTCGGTGTAGCTGAAGACATCGCTCCACCATGCCGCTTCCTGCCAGGCCTGGGTTTTCGGCAGATAGAAGTAAGGACCGCTGCCTTTTGCCAGCAGGTTTTTGTAGTTGTGGAAAAAATAGAGCGCGAAATCAAACAGGCTGCCGGGAATCGACTCACCGCGCCACGTAACATGCTTTTCCGGCAGATGCAGGCCGCGCACGCGGCATACCAGTACCGCCGGATCGGGTTTCAGCTGGTAAATCTTGCCGGCTTCATTGGTGTAGCTGATGGTGCCATTTACCGCATCGCGCAGGTTAATCTGGCCATCAATGACTTTGTTCCAGTCCGGTGCCAGCGAGTCCTCAAAATCTGCCATAAAGACTTTCACGTTGGCATTGAGGGCGTTAATCACCATTTTGCGCTCTACCGGTCCGGTGATTTCCACCCGACGATCCTGTAAATCGGCGGGAATACCGCGGATCGTCCAGTCACCATTTCTAATGGAAGCTGTTTCCGAAATAAAATCAGGCAGTCTTCCTGCGTCAATCGCCTGCTGTTGCTGAATACGCGCCGCCAGTAGTTTATTGCGCTCAGGCGTAAACCGGCTCACCAGTTCCGTCAGAAACTCCACCGCCTCAGGCGTTAAAATCTGCTTTTCCTGCTCGCCACATGGCCGGCCGAAGGCCAGTTCGTCAGTTATTGTCGCCTGTTGCGTCATTTTGTAGCTCCTATTGGTTGATCCAGTTGGCGCGAGTGAACGATCGTTGTCTGGTTTTCGCTCAACACAATTAAGACTACTCAATAAAATTACAAAATCAAAAACAATTTCCATTTTTAATTTAATTAACACGCAACATACTGATAACATTAAAATTAAAGTTATTCTTTATCGTGAGTTGAATTTCGGAAACAAAAAAGGCACCCGAAGGTGCCAGAGGCAAAATGCTGAAACGCTTTAGGATCGCGTTATCTGGAGGATTAATCCAAAGTCGGATTCATATTCCGCAGATCGTATGGAGTGATCTGGTAGACGTAATAGTTAAGCCAGTTTGCAAACAGCAGATTTCCATGGCTGCGCCAGGTGGCTCGCGGTTTGTTTTGCGGATCGTTTTGCGGGAAATAATTATACGGGATGTCCGGACTCAGGCCGGCTTCCACATCGCGGAAATATTCGCTGGCCAGAGTGTTGGCATCGTATTCCGGGTGGCCGGTCACAAAGGCAATTCGCTTATCTTTGCTGGCAAACAGGTAGGCATCACCCTCTTCCGTTTCTGCCAGGATCTCTAAATCGGTGTAGTCGCGAATCAGCGCCGCCGGGAAATCCGCGTAGCGAGAGTGTGGGGCGAGGAAAGAGTCATCAAAACCGCGGGTCAGCAGCGCGTGAGGATGCAGAATATGATGCTCATAAACGCCGGAAATTTTTTCTGCGCGGGTCTGCTTAGGAATGCCATACAGAATATTGAGTGCAGCCTGTACCGCCCAACAGACAAAAAGCGTAGAGGTGACGTGATCTTTCGCCCACTCCAGCACCTGTTTGATCTGCGGCCAGTAGGCAACATCATTAAATTCAACCAGCCCCAGCGGGGCGCCGGTGACGATCAGGCCGTCAAAGTTCTGGTCGCAAATATCGTCGAAGTTACAGTAGAAGTTATTCAGGTGTTCACTTGGCGTATTGCGGGATTCACGCGCATCGATGCGCAGAAGCTGGATATCAAGCTGCAGCGGAGAGTTCGAAAGCAGGCGCAGGAACTGATTCTCCGTCTCGATTTTTTTCGGCATCAGGTTAAGGATAAGTACCTTCAGCGGACGAATTTCCTGAGTTGTTGCACGCGTAGTCGTCATCACAAAGACGTTCTCACTACGCAAGAAATTGACGGCTGGTAGCTCGTCCTGCACCCGAATCGGCATAACTTGATTACCTCATAGCATACGTATAAACGTTTAGACATCCAGACAGCTAACAATAACCAGGAATAATGAAAATGTCGAGTCTGCAAGCGGAAGGTGAGAAAGTTTCAACCATCTCCAGGATAGAATACAGCGGTTAATCGCAAGGAAATATCATGAATATAGTGATTCGACGTTCGCGCAGCGATGAGAGCGAACAACTGATTGAAATCTGGCGCCGTTCCGTTGATGCAACGCATCACTTTCTTTCAGCGCAGGACCGAAGGGAAATTGAGCGGCAGGTGTGCGCATTTTTTCCTCAGGCGCCGCTATGGGTTGCGGCCACGCATGAGGACAGGCCCTGCGCATTGATGCTGCTGTCCGAACAGCATCTGGAAGCCCTTTTTGTTGATCCTGACTTTCGCGGTATGGGCGTGGGTCGCCAGTTAGTCATGTATGCTCTGGGATTGATCCCCCGACTCACAACCGACGTGAATGAGCAGAACGCGCAGGCGGTAGGATTTTACGCGAATATGGGGTTTGTGGTTAGCGGGCGATCCGATCATGACGACCATGGCCGACCCTATCCGCTGCTTCATTTGCGTTATGACGCGCGTTAAAACGCAAAAAGCCCGTCCGTGAGGACGGGCTTCTGACTGATTTGATGTCTGGCCGTTTATGGCGGGCTTTCCTGCCCCGGTGAGTGTTTCCCGGCAAACAACAGATAAAACAAAAGGCCCAGTCTTTCGACTGAGCCTTTTGTTTTATTTGATGCCTGGCAGTTCCCTACTCTCACATGGGGAGACCCCACACTACCATCGGCGCTACGGCGTTTCACTTCTGAGTTCGGCATGGGGTCAGGTGGGACCACCGCGCTATCGCCGCCAGGCAAATTCTGTTTCACCCCGCATTCCTGCGCGATGATTTAATCTGTCATCAAGCTGAACATTTCGTCTCTTCGCCAAAACAGCTTCGGCGTTGTAAGGTTAAGCCTCACGGTTCATTAGTATCGGTTAGCTCAACGTATCGCTACGCTTACACACCCGACCTATCAACGTCGTCGTCTTCAACGTTCCTTCAGGACCCTTAAAGGGTCAGGGAGAACTCATCTCGGGGCAAGTTTCGTGCTTAGATGCTTTCAGCACTTATCTTTTCCGCATTTAGCTACCGGGCAATGCCATTGGCATGACAACCCGAACACCAGTGATGCGTCCACTCCGGTCCTCTCGTACTAGGAGCAGCCCCCTCAATTCTCCAGCGCCCACGGCAGATAGGGACCGAACTGTCTCACGACGTTCTAAACCCAGCTCGCGTACCACTTTAAATGGCGAACAGCCATACCCTTGGGACCTACTTCAGCCCCAGGATGTGATGAGCCGACATCGAGGTGCCAAACACCGCCGTCGATATGAACTCTTGGGCGGTATCAGCCTGTTATCCCCGGAGTACCTTTTATCCGTTGAGCGATGGCCCTTCCATTCAGAACCACCGGATCACTATGACCTGCTTTCGCACCTGCTCGCGCCGTCACGCTCGCAGTCAAGCTAGCTTATGCCATTGCACTAACCTCCTGATGTCCGACCAGGATTAGCTAACCTTCGTGCTCCTCCGTTACTCTTTGGGAGGAGACCGCCCCAGTCAAACTACCCACCAGACACTGTCCGCAACCCGGATCACGGGTCTACGTTAGAACATCAAACATTAAAGGGTGGTATTTCAAGGTTGGCTCCACGCAGACTGGCGTCCACGCTTCAAAGCCTCCCACCTATCCTACACATCAAGGCTCAATGTTCAGTGTCAAGCTATAGTAAAGGTTCACGGGGTCTTTCCGTCTTGCCGCGGGTACACTGCATCTTCACAGCGAGTTCAATTTCACTGAGTCTCGGGTGGAGACAGCCTGGCCATCATTACGCCATTCGTGCAGGTCGGAACTTACCCGACAAGGAATTTCGCTACCTTAGGACCGTTATAGTTACGGCCGCCGTTTACCGGGGCTTCGATCAAGAGCTTCTCCTTACGGATAACCCCATCAATTAACCTTCCGGCACCGGGCAGGCGTCACACCGTATACGTCCACTTTCGTGTTTGCACAGTGCTGTGTTTTTAATAAACAGTTGCAGCCAGCTGGTATCTTCGACTGATTTCGGCTCCATGAGCAAGTCACTTCACCTACCATCAGCGTGCCTTCTCCCGAAGTTACGGCACCATTTTGCCTAGTTCCTTCACCCGAGTTCTCTCAAGCGCCTTGGTATTCTCTACCTGACCACCTGTGTCGGTTTGGGGTACGATTCGTTGTTACCTGATGCTTAGAGGCTTTTCCTGGAAGCAGGGCATTTGTTACTTCAGCACCGTAGTGCCTCGTCGTCACACCTCAGCGTTAAAAGAAGTCCGGATTTACCTAAACTTCCCGCCTACATGCTTAAACCGGGACAACCGTCGCCCGGCTAACATAGCCTTCTCCGTCCCCCTTCGCAGTAACACCGAGTACAGGAATATTAACCTGTTTCCCATCGACTACGCCTTTCGGCCTCGCCTTAGGGGTCGACTCACCCTGCCCCGATTAACGTTGGACAGGAACCCTTGGTCTTCCGGCGAGCGGGCTTTTCACCCGCTTTATCGTTACTTATGTCAGCATTCGCACTTCTGATACCTCCAGCAACCCTCACAGGCCACCTTCAACGGCTTACAGAACGCTCCCCTACCCAACAACACATAGTGTCGCTGCCGCAGCTTCGGTGCATGGTTTAGCCCCGTTACATCTTCCGCGCAGGCCGACTCGACCAGTGAGCTATTACGCTTTCTTTAAATGATGGCTGCTTCTAAGCCAACATCCTGGCTGTCTGTGCCTTCCCACATCGTTTCCCACTTAACCATGACTTTGGGACCTTAGCTGGCGGTCTGGGTTGTTTCCCTCTTCACGACGGACGTTAGCACCCGCCGTGTGTCTCCCGTGATAACATTCTTCGGTATTCGTAGTTTGCATCGGGTTGGTAAGTCGGGATGACCCCCTAGCCGAAACAGTGCTCTACCCCCGAAGATGAGTTCACGAGGCGCTACCTAAATAGCTTTCGGGGAGAACCAGCTATCTCCCGGTTTGATTGGCCTTTCACCCCCAGCCACAAGTCATCCGCTAATTTTTCAACATTAGTCGGTTCGGTCCTCCAGTTAGTGTTACCCAACCTTCAACCTGCCCATGGCTAGATCACCGGGTTTCGGGTCTATACCCTGCAACTTAACGCCCAGTTAAGACTCGGTTTCCCTGCGGCTCCCCTATACGGTTAACCTTGCTACAGAATATAAGTCGCTGACCCATTATACAAAAGGTACGCAGTCACCTAACAAGTAGGCTCCCACTGCTTGTACGTACACGGTTTCAGGTTCTTTTTCACTCCCCTCGCCGGGGTTCTTTTCGCCTTTCCCTCACGGTACTGGTTCACTATCGGTCAGTCAGGAGTATTTAGCCTTGGAGGATGGTCCCCCCATATTCAGACAGGATACCACGTGTCCCGCCCTACTCTTCGAGTTCACAACGTGTGCATTTTAGTGTACGGGGCTATCACCCTGTACCGCCGGACTTTCCAGACCGTTCCACTAACACACGCGCTGATTCAGACTCTGGGCTGCTCCCCGTTCGCTCGCCGCTACTGGGGGAATCTCGGTTGATTTCTTTTCCTCGGGGTACTTAGATGTTTCAGTTCCCCCGGTTCGCTTCGTTAAGCTATGTATTCACTTAACGATAGTGCAACGAATTGCACTGGGTTTCCCCATTCGGAAATCGCCGGTTATAACGGTTCATATCACCTTACCGACGCTTATCGCAGATTAGCACGTCCTTCATCGCCTCTGACTGCCAGGGCATCCACCGTGTACGCTTAGTCGCTTAACCTCACAACCCGAAGCTGTTTCGTAAAACAGTCCGCGTTGCGAAAATTTGAGAGACTCGAACACACCGCTTTTTCCTTTCTTATTACGGAGAAAGGAAACAGTGTGTCGTTTCAATTTTCAGCTTGATCCAGATTTTTAAAGAGCAAATATCTCAAACGTGATTCCTGAGAATCAGTTTTGAGATATGGAGGTCGGCGACTTTCACTCACGAACCAGCAAGTGGCGTCCCCTAGGGGATTCGAACCCCTGTTACCGCCGTGAAAGGGCGGTGTCCTGGGCCTCTAGACGAAGGGGACACTGAAGTCTCAATCGCAAGACGCCTTGCTATTTACTTTTCATCAGACAATCTGTGTGAGCACTACAAAGGCAGGTTCTTTCAGGTAAGGAGGTGATCCAACCGCAGGTTCCCCTACGGTTACCTTGTTACGACTTCACCCCAGTCATGAATCACAAAGTGGTAAGCGCCCTCCCGAAGGTTAAGCTACCTACTTCTTTTGCAACCCACTCCCATGGTGTGACGGGCGGTGTGTACAAGGCCCGGGAACGTATTCACCGTAGCATTCTGATCTACGATTACTAGCGATTCCGACTTCATGGAGTCGAGTTGCAGACTCCAATCCGGACTACGACATACTTTATGAGGTCCGCTTGCTCTCGCGAGGTCGCTTCTCTTTGTATATGCCATTGTAGCACGTGTGTAGCCCTACTCGTAAGGGCCATGATGACTTGACGTCATCCCCACCTTCCTCCAGTTTATCACTGGCAGTCTCCTTTGAGTTCCCGACCGAATCGCTGGCAACAAAGGATAAGGGTTGCGCTCGTTGCGGGACTTAACCCAACATTTCACAACACGAGCTGACGACAGCCATGCAGCACCTGTCTCAGAGTTCCCGAAGGCACCAAAGCATCTCTGCTAAGTTCTCTGGATGTCAAGAGTAGGTAAGGTTCTTCGCGTTGCATCGAATTAAACCACATGCTCCACCGCTTGTGCGGGCCCCCGTCAATTCATTTGAGTTTTAACCTTGCGGCCGTACTCCCCAGGCGGTCGACTTAACGCGTTAGCTCCGGAAGCCACTCCTCAAGGGAACAACCTCCAAGTCGACATCGTTTACAGCGTGGACTACCAGGGTATCTAATCCTGTTTGCTCCCCACGCTTTCGCACCTGAGCGTCAGTCTTTGTCCAGGGGGCCGCCTTCGCCACCGGTATTCCTCCAGATCTCTACGCATTTCACCGCTACACCTGGAATTCTACCCCCTCTACAAGACTCAAGCCTGCCAGTTTCAAATGCAGTTCCCAGGTTGAGCCCGGGGATTTCACATCTGACTTAACAGACCGCCTGCGTGCGCTTTACGCCCAGTAATTCCGATTAACGCTTGCACCCTCCGTATTACCGCGGCTGCTGGCACGGAGTTAGCCGGTGCTTCTTCTGCGAGTAACGTCAATCGCCAAGGTTATTAACCTTAACGCCTTCCTCCTCGCTGAAAGTACTTTACAACCCGAAGGCCTTCTTCATACACGCGGCATGGCTGCATCAGGCTTGCGCCCATTGTGCAATATTCCCCACTGCTGCCTCCCGTAGGAGTCTGGACCGTGTCTCAGTTCCAGTGTGGCTGGTCATCCTCTCAGACCAGCTAGGGATCGTCGCCTAGGTGAGCCATTACCCCACCTACTAGCTAATCCCATCTGGGCACATCTGATGGCATGAGGCCCGAAGGTCCCCCACTTTGGTCTTGCGACATTATGCGGTATTAGCTACCGTTTCCAGTAGTTATCCCCCTCCATCAGGCAGTTTCCCAGACATTACTCACCCGTCCGCCGCTCGTCACCCGAGAGCAAGCTCTCTGTGCTACCGCTCGACTTGCATGTGTTAGGCCTGCCGCCAGCGTTCAATCTGAGCCATGATCAAACTCTTCAATTTAAGTTTGATGCTCGTGAATTAAACTTCGTAATGAATTACGTGTTCACTCAGAGACTTGGTATTCATTTTTCGTCCGAGGACGTTAAGAATCCATGTCACTTTGAGTGCCCACACAGATTGTCTGATAAATTGTTAAAGAGCAGTGCGACGGCGCTGAGCGCTCTGTCGCGAGGTGGCGTATATTACGCTTTCCTCTTTCAGAGTCAACCTCGTTTTTCAGAAGTTTTCTCTTTCAACCCGGCGGCTTGTTTGCCGTTGTTCCGTGTCGATGGAGGCGCATTATAGGGAGTTCTCGAGCGCCCGCAATAGAAAAATTGCAGAAAAATGACTGACTGCTGCATTCCCCAGCAAAACCCCGTTTTATACCCTGTTACACACAGAATTATCCACAGATCGCGCCCCTTCTTACCTGATAAAGTCCGTCAAAAGCCCCTTCTATATAGAGAAGAGAGCGGCAAAAAAGAGAAAGATAAAAATTCGCGAGCGTTGCGCAAACGTTTTCGTTACAATGCCGCGCTATGACAAGGATGCCCGGTTGGGTGCGTTAGGTGAGTTTTTCGACAAAAACTCACCTAACGCTCTCTGTAATGTTCAAATCCTGGGGATTTAATACCATGCAACAACGTCGTCCAGTCCGCCGCGCTCTGCTCAGTGTTTCTGACAAGGCCGGTATCGTCGAATTCGCGCAGGCTCTTTCCGCTCGTGGTGTTGAGCTACTGTCTACGGGTGGTACCGCACGCCTGCTGGCTGAGAAAGGTCTGCCGGTAACCGAAGTCTCTGACTACACCGGTTTCCCGGAAATGATGGATGGACGCGTTAAGACCCTGCATCCAAAAGTACACGGCGGTATTCTCGGCCGTCGCGGCCAGGATGATGAGATCATGGCCCAGCACGCGATCTCTCCTATCGATATGGTTGTTGTTAACCTTTATCCGTTTGCCCAGACCGTCGCCCGCGAAGGGTGTTCGCTGGAAGATGCGGTAGAAAATATCGATATCGGCGGCCCGACCATGGTGCGCTCCGCGGCCAAGAACCATAAAGACGTGGCTATCGTCGTGAAGAGCCATGACTACCACGCCATTATTAAAGAGATGGATGCTAACGACGGTTCCCTGACTCTGGAAACCCGCTTCGATCTCGCCATTAAAGCTTTCGAACACACCGCTGCCTACGACAGCATGATTGCCAACTACTTCGGCAGCATGGTTCCGGCCTATCATGGTGAGACTCAGGAAGCCTCCGGCCGCTTCCCGCGTACGCTGAACCTGAACTTCATTAAGAAGCAGGATATGCGCTACGGCGAGAACAGCCATCAGCAGGCTGCCTTCTATATAGAAGAAGACATTAAAGAGGCGTCGGTTGCGACCGCCACTCAGGTTCAAGGCAAAGCCCTTTCTTATAACAACATCGCCGATACCGATGCGGCGCTGGAGTGCGTGAAAGAGTTCAGCGAACCGGCCTGCGTGATTGTCAAACACGCCAACCCGTGCGGCGTCGCAGTCAGCACTTCAATTCTGGATGCTTACGATCGCGCCTACAAAACCGACCCGACCTCCGCATTCGGCGGCATTATCGCCTTCAACCGTGAACTGGATGCGGAAACCGCACAGGCCATCATTTCTCGCCAGTTTGTTGAAGTGATCATTGCCCCATCCGCCAGCGAAGAGGCCCTGAAGGTGACGGCGGCCAAGCAGAACGTCCGCGTTCTGACCTGCGGCGAGTGGGCGGCACGCGTCCCGGGTCTCGATTTCAAACGCGTTAACGGCGGCCTGCTGGTTCAGGATCGCGACCTGGGCATGGTCACCGAGAGCGATCTGCGCGTCGTGACGAAACGCCAGCCTACCGAGCAGGAACTGCGCGACGCGCTGTTCTGCTGGAAAGTGGCGAAGTTCGTGAAATCCAACGCGATTGTCTATGCAAAAGAGAACATGACCATCGGGATAGGTGCAGGCCAGATGAGCCGCGTTTACTCGGCGAAAATTGCCGGTATCAAAGCGGGCGATGAAGGTCTGGAAGTGAAAGGCTCGGCAATGGCTTCTGACGCCTTCTTCCCGTTCCGTGACGGTATCGACGCTGCTGCTGCAGTGGGCATTACCTGTGTTATCCAGCCTGGCGGCTCTATCCGTGATGATGAAGTCATTGCCGCAGCTGACGAACACGGCATTGCGATGATCTTCACCGACATGCGTCACTTCCGCCATTAATTCACGGAGCAGAACATGAAAGTATTAGTGATTGGCAACGGCGGCCGCGAGCACGCGCTGGGATGGAAGGCGGCACAGTCTCCGCTGGTCGACACCGTCTACGTGGCGCCGGGTAACGCCGGCACCGCCCTGGAGCCTGCGCTGCAAAACGTGAATATCGGCGTGACCGATATTCCGGCGCTGCTGGACTTTGCACAGCGCGAAAAGATCGATCTGACCATCGTCGGCCCGGAAGCGCCGCTGGTGATTGGCATTGTCGATGCGTTCCGCGCTGCGGGCCTGAAAATCTTCGGCCCGACCGAAGGCGCCGCCCAGCTGGAAGGCTCAAAAGCCTTTACCAAAGATTTCCTCGCGCGGCATAACATTCCGACCGCGGAATATCAGAACTTCACCGAAGTCGAACCGGCACTGGCCTATCTGCGCGAAAAAGGCGCCCCGATTGTTATCAAGGCGGACGGTCTGGCGGCCGGTAAAGGCGTGATTGTCGCGATGACGCTACAAGAAGCGGAAGAGGCGGTTCAGGATATGCTGGCCGGCAACGCATTTGGCGACGCGGGTCATCGGATCGTGATCGAAGAGTTCCTCGATGGTGAAGAAGCCAGCTTTATCGTCATGGTCGACGGCGAGCACGTCCTGCCGATGGCCACCAGCCAGGACCACAAACGCGTAGGCAATGGCGATACCGGTCCGAATACCGGCGGTATGGGCGCCTACTCACCCGCCCCGGTGGTCACGGATGAGGTGCATCAGCGCACGATGGATCGCATCATTTGGCCAACGGTCAAAGGCATGGCGGCGGAAGGCAATACCTATACCGGTTTCCTGTACGCCGGTCTGATGATCGACAAACAGGGCAATCCAAAAGTCATCGAGTTCAACTGCCGTTTCGGCGATCCGGAAACACAGCCCATTATGCTGCGTATGAAATCCGATATGGTGGAGCTGTGCCTCGCCGCCTGTGACGGTAAGCTGGATGAGAAAACCTCCGAGTGGGACGATCGCGCCTCGCTTGGCGTGGTGGTTGCCGCAGGCGGCTATCCGGGCAACTACGCCACCGGTGACGAAATCTTCGGCCTGCCGCAGGAAGAAGCGGTGGATGGCAAGGTCTTCCATGCCGGGACGAAGCTTGCCGACGATCAGCGCGTGGTGACTAACGGCGGCCGCGTACTGTGCGTGACGGCATTGGGCGACACCGTAGCCCAGGCGCAGCAGCGTGCCTACGAACTCCTGACCGGTATTCATTGGGAAGGAAGCTTCAGCCGTAGCGATATCGGCTGGCGCGCTATTGCCCGCGAGCAACGCTAGCGTCTGAGCGTAACCTCATAACAGGCCTCATTGACGGGCGGCTTCATTCTGGAGTCGCCCGTTTTTTATCGTCAGCCCGCCAACCTGTCACGGAGGATGTTCGGCTACCCGCCTCAGAGAAGCGTATGGTGGAGGAGGACAGAGGGAATGGTAACCGCGCCGATAGCGCAAAGCGTCTCTGACAGGAGGTCAGAAGGTTTTTTCCTGCGGCTGCCAGGTACAGAAGTCTTCGTTGGCCACCAGCAAAAGCTGAGCGCCGTCTGAAGCTTCCAGCCACGCCACGCTCACCTCAACGGAGGAGTGATTCTGGCGGCGTTCAATATGGGCTAAGGCCCGCGCATCCAGATCCGGCTTCACGGTTTGCCCTTCACAGGTCGTCACCGTCTGGTTGGCATGCCAGCGCCCCTGACGCAGAACAACGCGCCTTGTCGCAATGCGTCGCTGGTCCGGCGAATCTGCGTTGCCCGGTAGCGGTAAAGCGCCACCTGATCGCTGGAAAGCTGCTGTTTTTGTCCGTCCACTTCGCGCTGCATAAAGCTCAGTTCGCCCTGATCATCAAAACGGGCGCGAATGTGTTCCGTCGGTTTGCCGTAGACGTTGAGTTCGATAAGCGTGAGCCGGTCGCCCTGCCAGCGGTATTCGCTGGTTGAAGTGTTGCCGTGACGCCACGGGCTGAAGGCCGCAAGCAGATGCACTTCGCCGTTGGAGTCCAGACGCCAGATACGCATCGCGCCCTGGTTGTCCGCATACCCGCTGGCGGTAAAAGGTGGGACAGAAGAATCATGGCTACAGGCAGAGATCAGCACGACGCCTGCCAGCATCAATGCGCGACGCCAGATAGACAAAAGGGGCTTTAAGGCCCCTTCGTTAAAACTGTACACTGCCACGCGGTCTTACTTAACTGCGTCTTTCAGTGCTTTACCAGAAACAAACGCCGGCACGTTAGCAGCGGCAATTTTGATTTCGTTACCGGTCTGCGGGTTGCGGCCAGTACGCTCAGCGCGGTGGTTCACTTTGAAGGTACCGAAACCAACCAGTTGAACAGCATCACCTTCTTTCAGAGACTCAGTAATTGCAGCCAGGGTAGATTCCAGGGCAGCTTTTGCCTGTGCTTTGGACAGGTCAGCTTTGTCCGCAATTACATCAATCAGTTGAGTCTTGTTCATAAGTTATCCTTACAATGTGTTTATCGCTTGCTAAGCACCGAGTGCGACGGAAATGCCTGAAAAGCACTCTCCTGCATACACGCACCGATAGCCACTTTTTTTCGCCCTCCAAATGTAGACCAGACGGGGGGCGGAATGGAAGCCTTCAGACGCTACAATTCAGGCGGTAAATCACGTTTTCTGGTCTCACTGCTGAAAATTTATACCGATATTGCTCTCACCGGCTTCACGAAGGTCTGCACGCAGCCCTTTGATCAGTTCAATATCGCGTTCTTCACAGTCGGCCAGCAGGCGGAAAATTTCCCACTGAATATCCCATTCTTGCTCAACCGCCGGGTTCTCTTTGAGCTCTTCATCGGTCATTTCACGACCTGCCTGGGTCATTTCCAGCATCGCGACGGTCGTAATCGAACTCTTGCTCACCTCAATGGCGTGCTCAAGCGTTTCTCCGCTCAGACGCGAATGAATCAGTTCACTCAGAGCAACGCAGGCATCGATAGCCGGGTACACGCCGTACAGATCATAGTCGTCGGCCACCGGAATCGCCTCTTCCAGTTTTTCCAGCTGGCTATCGAAATTCACCTTCGCATCTTTGACGGTCAGAGTTTCCCAAATCAGATCGAGGATACGACGATACAGCTGGCCGTCGGCAAATCCGGTTTGCTGGCAGAACATCGCGTAATTGGGGTACATGCGCTCGCACAAACAGGCCATAAAGGTGACGTGCTGCCAGCTTTCCAGCTTCTCCAGGCGCAGATGAATCGGGTTTTGTAACATGATGAATTCTCGAAGTCAGAAATTAGCCGCAGTGTACCTGAATCAGCGGTGATTTGCTTGCCAACGCACAAATGCCGGGCGCCGCGAGGCAACCGCATCGGCCCAGCGCGTAGGCTCCGGCAGGCGGTAGCCCTTGATGCAGCGCTGAACCCATGTCAACGCACTATCGAGAGCCACCCGGTGACCGGTGCTGACAAACAGCGGGTTGCAACGCGCTTTGCTGCGCCAGACCCACGCCAGCTGCTCGTTTTTATCCATCAGCGGCGCCAGCGCTCCCGGCTCATCGCCGGGCAGCATAAACTGACCGCACAGGCGCTTTTTTGCCACGCCAATGGTCGGAACATCCACCAGCAGGCCAAAATGGCTGGCGACGCCCAGACGCCGGGGATGAGAAATCCCGTGGCCATCGACAAAGAGCAGGTCTGGTTTTTGTGCGAGCTGCTGCCATGCCGCCAGCAGCGCGGGCGTTTCACGAAAGGAGAGAAAACCGGGGATATACGGCATGGTGGTGGCAACGCGCGCCACCTGATACTCAACCAGTTCCAGAGATGGATAAGCGAGCAGCACAATAGCCGCCCGCGTCACTTCACCTTCTTGCTCGAAGCCAACGTCCGCACCGCCGATCAGCCGGGGAGGATCCCGATCCAGTCGATCCTCACGAATGACCGACGCGGCCAGCTCCTGCTGCCGTTCGCGTAGCGACGCCAGATCCATATTCGCTCCTTAGCGATGGTATTGCGCCGACAGCCGGTGCACCGCTTCTACAAATACGCCGGCGTGTTCAGGATTCACATCCTGATGGATGCCATGACCGAGGTTGAAGACATGGCCCTCTCCCTGACCAAAGCCGGCCAGTATGGTCGCGACTTCTTCTTCAATACGGCCCGCAGGCGCATAGAGCATGGAAGGGTCCATATTGCCCTGCAGCGCCACTTTGTGACCGACGCGGCGGCGCGCATCGGCGATATCGGTGGTCCAGTCGAGACCCAGCGCATCACAGCCGGTTTCGGCCATCGCTTCCAGCCACTGTCCGCCGCCTTTGGTGAATAAGGTCACCGGTACGCGGCGGCCTTCGTTTTCACGCAGCAGGCCATCAACGATTTTGTGCATGTAATAGAGCGAGAACTGCTGATAATCGCGGCCGGTCAGCACGCCACCCCAGGTATCAAAAATCATCACCGACTGGGCGCCCGCTTTGATTTGCGCGTTCAGGTACAGCGTGACGCTTTTGGCCAGCTTTTCGAGCAGCGCATGCAGCGCCTGCGGGTCGGCATACATCATTTTCTTGATCACAGTGAAGGCCTTGCTACTGCCCCCTTCAACCATATAGGTCGCCAGCGTCCACGGGCTACCGGAGAAACCAATCAGCGGAACCTCGCCTTTTAGTTCGCGGCGAATCGTCCGCACGGCGTTCATCACGTAACCGAGCTCATCTTCCGGATCGGGCACCGGCAGTTTGTCGACATCGGCTTTGCAGGTAATCGTCGAGGTGAAACGTGGGCCTTCGCCGGTTTCGAAATAGAGCCCCAGCCCCATTGCGTCAGGGATGGTCAAAATGTCCGAGAAGAGGATCGCCGCATCCAGCGCATAGCGGCGCAGCGGCTGCAATGTGACTTCGCAGGCCAGCTCGGCGTTTTTACACAGCGACATAAAGTCGCCCGCCTGGGCACGAGTGGCTTTGTACTCCGGTAAATAGCGGCCCGCCTGGCGCATCATCCACACCGGGGTCACATCAACGGGTTGGCGCAGCAGCGCACGCAGATAACGATCGTTCTTCAGTTCGGTCATTTTGCAGTTCCTTAAGCGTCAGGCCGTTATTGTATCACGTCATTCCTCGTCGGCCCGACACATTGCCACGGTGTCTTCTATCAGGCGGCGCGCTACGGTACCCGGCGGCGGCAGCAGCGGTAAATCGTCATAGCGATACCAGCCAGCCTGCAGCAGCTCTTTCTTGTCGATCACAATCTCGCCGCTGTCATATTCCGCCATAAATGCGGTCATCAGCGACTGCGGGAACGGCCACGGCTGTGAGGTCACGTAGCGCAGATTTTTCACCTTCAGACCGCACTCTTCCATCACCTCGCGGGCAACCGCCTGCTCCAGCGTCTCTCCCACTTCGACAAACCCGGCCAGCACCGTATGTACGCCATTGCGATGGCGGGTATGCTGTGCCAGCAAGATAGAATCGTCCCGGCGAATCGCCACGATCATGCAGGGCGCAATTTGCGGGTAATAACGTTCGCGGCAGTGGCTGCATAGCATCGCCCATTCGGTTTTGCTGGGATGCATAGGATGCCCGCAGTAGCCGCAGAATTTATGCGAGCGGTAAAATTCGGCCAGCTGGATCCCGCGTCCCGCCAGTTGAAACAGCCCCGGATCCTGATCCAATAACTGACGCAACGATCCCATATCATGCCGACGATCCTGGCGCACCATCCACACCGCGTCGCCTTGCCATTCGCCAATATGCAGTGCGTGCTGGCCGACAAGATTGAAATTTACCGCTTCGCCATGTGGTAATTCCCCGTCGGGTAACCATAATTTTTGTTCGTGACTGACGATCCACCAGCCGCGATCTAATTTTTCAATAATACGATCCATATCTATTGCACTACCTTCGTTTTACTGGCACTTTTAACATTATATTTACATTTTGGTGAGCAACGTTATTTTCTTAATCTTGCGGAGTCAACCATGTTAAACCAGCTGGAAAACCTAACGGAACGTGTTGGAGGCAGTAATGAACTGGTCGATCGCTGGCTGCATGTACGTAAGCATTTGCTCGTCGCTTACTACAAGCTGGTTGGCCTGAAACCAGGAAAAGAATCCTTTATGCGGCTTAACGAAAAGGCGCTGGATAGCTTTTGCCAAAGCCTGGTGGATTACCTCTCCTCCGGCCATTTTAGTATTTATGAACGTATTCTTGGCGAAATGGAAGGTGATACGCCACTTTTGGCGGCCACCAGACTCTATCCGCAGCTGGAAGCCAATACCCAGCAAATTATGGATTACTACGACTCCTGCCTCGAAAATGCTATCGATCATGATAATTATCTTGAGTTCCAGCAGGCGTTGTCTGATATCGGCGAAGCGCTGGAAGCCCGCTTTGCGCTGGAAGATAAGCTGATCGCCCTCGCCATTTCGTACAACCTGCGGGACAACGTCAGCGACAATATCGCGCCGACTGCTTGAGTTGTGAACCGTTAACGAGTAATTTACAGACATTCTCCCTCTGCGGAGGGAGCGTTATCTTGTCGGAGTGCCTATTTTCCACACTGGAAAAGGCTGAGACCGTTAATTCGGGATCCGCGGAACCTGATCAGGCTAATACCTGCGAAGGGAACAAGAGTAAACTGCAAAGAGCGGCCGTCCCTCAGGGACTAAACGCATCTGTTACTCCATCCGTCGTCTGACAAGCCATCTCCTTTTCATCTGGAATGAGCTATGTCTACAGAAAAACTGACCCGCAGACAGCAGCGCGAACGCGCTCAGCGTTTTATCGACACGCTTGAAGGCTCGGCCTTCCCCAACTCGCAGCGTATCTACATTCAGGGTTCGCAGGATGATATTCGCGTCCCGATGCGTGAAATCCAGCTTAGCCCCACGCTTATCGGCGGCGGCAAAGAAAATCCGCGCTATGAAGATAACGAAGCGATCCCGGTGTACGATACCTCCGGTCCCTACGGCGACCCCAATATCCCGATCGATGTCCACCAGGGTCTGGCAAAGCTGCGCCAGCCGTGGATTGACGCGCGTAACGATAGCGAACCGCTGAGCCATCGCAGCTCCGCTTACTCCCAGCAACGCCTGGCTGATGACGGCCTTGACGGGCTGCGCTTCAGCCGCCTGCTGACGCCAAAGCGGGCCAGAGCCGGCCGCCGCGTGACTCAGCTCCACTACGCCCGCCGGGGCCTCGTCACGCCGGAGATGGAGTTTATCGCCCTGCGCGAAAATATGGGCCGCGAGCGCATTCGTAGCGAAGTGCTGCGCCACCAGCACCCGGGAGAAGGGTTCGGCGCCCATCTGCCGGACAACATCACGCCGGAGTTTGTCCGCGACGAGGTGGCTGCCGGGCGCGCCATTATTCCCGCCAATATTAACCATCCCGAGTCGGAGCCGATGATCATCGGCCGTAATTTTCTGGTCAAAGTTAACGCCAATATCGGCAACTCCGCCGTCACCTCCTCCATTGAGGAGGAGGTCGAAAAGCTGGTGTGGTCAACCCGCTGGGGAGCGGATACGGTGATGGATCTCTCCACCGGCCGCTATATCCACGAAACCCGCGAGTGGATCCTGCGCAACAGTCCGGTGCCTATCGGTACGGTGCCGATCTATCAGGCGCTGGAAAAGGTCAACGGCATTGCCGAAGACCTGAGCTGGGAAGCCTTTCGCGACACCCTGCTGGAACAGGCGGAGCAAGGCGTTGACTACTTCACCATCCACGCCGGCGTCCTGCTGCGCTACGTGCCGCTGACCGCCAGACGCCTCACCGGTATTGTCTCCCGCGGCGGTTCGATCATGGCGAAATGGTGCCTGTCGCACCATCAGGAAAACTTCCTCTATCAGCACTTCCGCGAAATTTGTGAAATCTGCGCCGCCTATGACGTTTCGCTTTCGCTCGGCGACGGTCTGCGCCCGGGTTCGATCCAGGACGCCAACGATGAAGCGCAGTTTGCCGAGCTGCGAACCTTAGGCGAGCTGACGAAAATCGCCTGGGAGTACGACGTGCAGGTGATGATTGAAGGTCCGGGTCACGTGCCGATGCAGATGATCCGCCGCAACATGACCGAAGAGCTGGAGCACTGTCACGAAGCGCCGTTCTATACCCTCGGGCCGTTAACCACCGATATCGCTCCCGGCTACGATCACTTCACCTCCGGTATCGGCGCCGCGATGATCGGCTGGTTTGGCTGCGCGATGCTCTGCTACGTCACGCCGAAAGAGCACCTCGGGCTGCCGAATAAAGAGGACGTGAAGCAGGGGCTGATTACCTACAAAATCGCCGCCCACGCCGCCGACCTCGCCAAAGGCCATCCCGGGGCGCAGATCCGCGATAACGCCATGTCCAAAGCGCGTTTTGAGTTCCGCTGGGAGGATCAGTTCAACCTCTCCCTCGACCCCTTCACCGCCCGCGCCTGGCACGATGAAACCCTGCCGCAGGAGTCGGGAAAAGTCGCCCACTTCTGCTCCATGTGCGGACCCAAATTCTGTTCAATGAAAATCAGTCAGGAAGTGCGCGACTACGCCGCCCGCCAGGATATCGAAAGCGGAATGGCCGATATGTCGCAGGACTTCCGCACCCGCGGCGGCGAAATCTATTTACGTAAGGAGCAAGCCTGATGTATCAACCCGATTTTCCGTCCGTCCCGTTCCGTTTAGGCCTCTATCCGGTTGTTGATAGCGTGGTATGGATTGAGCGCCTGCTGAAAGCCGGCGTGCGTACCCTTCAGCTGCGCATCAAAGATAAGCGCGACAGCGACGTTGAGGACGATGTGATCGCCGCTATCGCGCTCGGTCGTCAATATCATGCCCGGCTGTTTATCAACGACTACTGGCAGCTGGCCATTAAGCATCAGGCCTACGGCGTGCATCTGGGCCAGGAGGACCTGGAAACGACGGACCTGAGCGCGATCCGCAACGCCGGCCTGCGTCTTGGGGTCTCGACCCATGACGATATGGAGATCGACGTTGCGCTGGCCGCACGCCCCTCCTATATCGCCCTGGGCCACGTTTTTCCTACGCAAACCAAACAGATGCCTTCCGCCCCTCAGGGGCTGGAACAGCTTGCCCGCCATATCCAGCGTCTGGAAGATTATCCGACGGTGGCGATCGGCGGCATCAGCCTCGAACGCGCGCCGGCGGTACTGGGCACCGGCGTTGGCAGCATTGCCGTGGTCAGCGCAATCACCCAGACGGCGGACTGGCAGCAGGCTACCGCGCAACTGCTGACGATCGCGGGAGCCGGTGATGAATGACAATGATTTTATGCGCTATAGCCGCCAGCTGCTGCTGGAGGATATCGCCATCGAAGGGCAGCAAAAGCTGCTGGCCAGCCGGGTATTGATCGTCGGTCTCGGCGGGCTGGGCTCGCCTGCTGCGCTGTACCTGGCCGGGGCCGGTGTCGGCACGCTGGTGCTGGCCGATGACGACGACGTGCACGTCAGCAACCTACAGCGGCAAATTCTGTTCACCAGCGATGATATCGCGCAACCCAAAACCACGGCCGCCAGAGCAAGGCTGGCTCGTCTCAACCCGCAAATTGAACTGATTGCGCTGAAGCAGCGGTTAGGCGGAAAGGCCCTGCTGGATGAAGTGGCGAAGGCCGATGTGGTACTGGATTGCACCGATAATATGGTGACCCGCCAGGCGATCAATGCCGCCTGCGTCGCCCTTGCAACACCGTTGATTACCGCCAGCGCCGTCGGGCTGGGAGGCCAGCTGATGGTACTGACGCCGCCGTGGGAACAGGGCTGCTATCGCTGCCTGTGGCCAGATGCTAACGAGCCCGAACGCAACTGTCGTACGGCGGGCATTATCGGCCCGGTAGTCGGCATGATGGGTACCCTGCAGGCGCTGGAGGCTATCAAGCTGCTCAGCGGCATGGCAACGCCGCGTAATACTTTGCGGTTGTTCGATGCCCGCACCAGCAGCTGGCGCGCACTTGCATTACAGCGGGCTCAGGGTTGTCCAGTATGTGGAGGGCAGCATGCAGGTGTGGTTTAACGATGAACCGTTGCAGTGCGCCGAAGCGACATCCGTCGCCGCCCTGCTCACTCAGCTGGAACAGCATCAGCCGGGCGTCGCGCTGGCGCTCAATCAACACATCCTGCCGCGCGAGCGGTGGGAACACCATCTTCTGCAGGAAGGCGACCAAATCCTGCTTTTTCAGGTTATCGCCGGAGGCTGACATGTTACGTATTGCGGATAAAACATTTGAATCACATCTTTTCACCGGTACCGGTAAATTCGCCGCTCCCGACGTGATGGTGGAGGCCATTCGCGCCTCCGGCAGTCAGCTGGTGACGCTGGCAATGAAACGCGTCGATTTACGTCAGCATAATGACGCTATCCTCGCACCGCTACTGGCGGCTGGCGTGAGCCTGCTGCCCAATACCTCCGGGGCCAAAACGGCAGAAGAAGCCGTATTTGCCGCCCGTCTGGCGCGGGAAGCGCTGGGTACCCACTGGCTGAAGCTGGAAATCCATCCGGACGCGCGCTGGCTGCTCCCCGATCCGATTGAAACGCTGAAAGCGGCAGAAATTCTGGTACGGGAAGGCTTTGTGGTGCTGCCCTACTGCGGCGCCGATCCGGTACTGTGCAAGCGTCTGGAAGAGGCGGGCTGCGCGGCGGTGATGCCACTCGGCGCGCCGATCGGTTCCAACCAGGGGCTGGAAACCAGAGCGATGCTGGAAATTATTATCGAGCAGGCCACGGTACCTGTGGTGGTTGATGCCGGTATTGGCGTGCCGAGCCATGCAGCTCAGGCGCTGGAAATGGGTGCCGACGCGGTACTGGTGAATACCGCCATCGCCGTCGCCGACGACCCGGCCACCATGGCCCGGGCTTTCCGCCTGGCGATTGATGCCGGATTGCTGGCGCGACAGGCTGGCCCGGGGACGCGCAGCGCGCAGGCGCAGGCCACCAGCCCACTGACCGGCTTTCTGGAGGCGCTGGTATGAATACCTTCACTGACCGCTGGCGGCAGCTGGACTGGGACGATATTCGCCTGCGTATCAACAGTAAAACCCCCGCCGACGTTGAACGCGCCCTGGCGGCAAAACAGCTCAGCCGCGACGATATGATGGCCCTGCTCTCTCCTGCCGCCGCGGGTTATCTGGAGCCGCTGGCGCAGCGTGCGCAGCGCCTGACTCGCCAGCGTTTTGGTAATACCGTCAGCTTTTATGTCCCGCTGTATCTCTCTAATCTGTGCGCCAACGATTGTACCTACTGCGGTTTCTCAATGAGTAACCGTATCAAGCGCAAGACTCTGGATGAGGCGGAAATTGCCCGTGAATGCGCGGCGATCCGCGAAATGGGCTTTGAGCATCTGCTGCTGGTGACCGGCGAACATCAAAGCAAAGTCGGCATGGACTATTTTCGCCAGCATCTGCCCGCGATTCGCCGCCAGTTCGCCTCGCTGCATATGGAGGTCCAGCCGCTGGCGATGGCGGAGTATGCCGAGCTGAAAACCCTCGGGCTGGACGGCGTGATGGTCTATCAGGAGACCTATCATGAAAGTATGTATGCGAAACATCATCTGAAAGGCAAAAAGCAGGATTTTTTCTGGCGACTGGATACGCCGGACAGGCTTGGAGAGGCGGGAATTGATAAGATTGGCCTTGGCGCATTAATTGGCCTCTCCGACAGCTGGCGCGTGGATTGCTTTATGGTGGCGGAACATCTGCTGTGGCTCCAGCAACGCTACTGGCGCAGCCGCTACTCCATCTCCTTTCCGCGATTACGCCCTTGCGCCGGGGGCATCGAGCCCGCCTCATTAATGGATGAACGGCAGCTGGTGCAAACCATTTGCGCCTTCCGCCTGCTGGCCCCGGAAGTGGAGCTCTCGCTCTCCACCCGTGAATCCCCCTGGTTCCGCGATCGGGTGATCCCGCTGGCCATCAACAACGTCAGTGCATTTTCGAAAACGCAGCCCGGCGGGTATGCCGATAACCATCCGGAGCTGGAGCAGTTCGCGCCTCACGATGACCGTCGCCCGGAAGAGGTTGCCAGCGCGCTGGTAGCCAGCGGACTGCAGCCGGTATGGAAAGACTGGGATAGCTGGCTGGGACGCGCTTCCCGCTCATCATGATGAGGAATGTAACGTCGTAAACGTTCTTCGTGGACGATCGTAATGAGAGAAACGGGAGATTGTGGTCATATTTCCGTTTCTCTATTCTGCCCTGGTCAGCAGCGGATGCTGACCAGGGCGAAACTTCTCTTCCTCATTTTCGCCCTGCTTCATCGCATTCATAGCTCTCACGATCGAAGATAAATCCCATCCTCCCGCTGGCCACAGTTATAATTAACCAGGCAACATCTGATTCGCTTGCCAGGCATTGCGACTAATCCTGCGCTTCTTCCCATGGAAAAAACCTTCTGGAACGATTTAAAACACATGGCTCGTCACAGTAGAAAGCTCTCTTTTACTATGCCAATTCTTATTGGCTTTGCCGGGATTTTACTCAGCTTTTTGCTGATCGCCGTATTCGTCACCACGACGCAGAGACAGAACTTTCTCGAGGACTATCACCACGTTAATCGCAATTTCACCCATAACCTGGCCGTGAACTATACGGAATCGCTGCTGCGTGGAAATGATTATATCCTCGCCAGGGCAACCAAGTTCTTTGCGAACAACGATAAGTTAAATCAGGCCATTAATATCGATCCGCAAGGTGGGTTGCAGGAATTAATGCAGCTGCAGGAGCTGATGCCAACCGTCTCTTCTATTTCGCTGGCGGATACCCAGGGCCATTACCTCCGGGCGCCTGAAGTGCTGGAAAATGATAACAGCCGCGCCTTCGATCCGAAGTCCAGACCGTGGTTTATCAAACAGGCGGAGGCCAGCACGTTCAGCCACTATACCAGTCCCTATCTGGATTTCTTTACACAGCATCCGACCATTACGCTCTATAAACCGGTCATCTCACCGGAAGGCCGGCTCAAAGGCAGCCTCGCATTTCATCTGGATCTGACCTCAATGGGATACGCTTTACGCCAGATGGTCGCACCTGTTCAGGGCGAGTTTTTCGTCGTGCAGCGCGACGGGAAAGTCGTACTCCATCCGGATACCGGCGCGCTTTTTAAACCCTATGTCCGCGACGATCTCATGGACAAAATGACCAGCGCCGAGGGTCAGCTGTATGACGAGAAAAAGGGCATCTGGTATTACTATTATTCGTTCACCAATCCAGACTGGTTTGTCATCTACCGCGTGGATAACACCACGCTGGTAGATTTAACCCGGTATGAAACCGATATCGTGCTTTGGGGGTTTGCCCTGGCCGCCATTGTGATTATTCTCTTTGGCCTCTATCTGCGCCACGCATCCCACACGGTGCTGATGAATATCATCAACGCGATTAAAACCGGCGACGTTAACCGTGCTCCGCGGCTGGAAGCGATGCTGAGTAAAGCCATCGAAAGTAATAAACAGCGCGAACTGATCTATGTCCGCCAGGCTACCATCGATGCGCTCACCGGCTGTAAAAACCGCCGCGCCTTCGACAGCGATACCGCCGCGCTAATGAACGATCATCAACCTTTCGCGCTGGCCCTGGTCGATATCGATAACTTCAAATCGATTAACGACACCTGGGGTCACCTCAACGGCGATATTGTTTTACGCAACGTCGCACGTGAAGGACTGCAAATCCTGCAACCTCAGAATATTTCACTCTACCGCTATGGCGGCGAAGAGTTTGCCGTGATTTTCACCGGCGAGCATATTGCCAATGCGCCGGCGATACTGGAAAGCTGGCGACTCAACATTGCCCAACGCACCTGGCGTGAAGAAGGACTGATGGTAACCTTCAGCGCGGGCCTGGGCGAATGGAATATGGAGCCTCTGGAGCAGCTAGTGGTGAGCGTTGATGAAGCGCTTTATAAAGCCAAGCAGCAGGGCAAAAACCGTATCGTCCGCGCTTAAAACCACCTGCATCTGCAGGCCCGTCAGCCCGGATTTTACTGTTTTCAACCCTAAAACCGAAACCGGTTTCATTATTTTGTGATGCCTTACACACAATCACGGCAAAGCGGTTGTCGTGTCTGTCGGCCCGCGATAAAGATGATGCATCAAGGGAACATAAGGGCCATCAACTATGAAGAATATCGTTTTATGCTGCGCCGCTGGAATGTCCACCAGCATGCTGGTTCAACGCATGCAGGCCGCGGCACAACAGAAAGGTGTGGAAGTCTCCATCAAAGCCGTACCGGTTGCCGAGTTTAAAGATAATCTTGCTACTGCCGATATTATCCTGCTCGGTCCTCAGGTGAAGTACGAGCAAGCTAAGCTCCAGGCGCTGGCCGACCCGTTTGGTAAAAAAGTCGCCGTTATCGATATGATGGATTACGGCATGATGAAAGGCGATGCTGTTCTCGATAAAGCCCTGAAGTTGATGGAGTAAGTCATGGAAGATTTAGAAACGATCATTATGGAGCTGTTGGTGAATGCGGGTTCTGCCCGCAGTTCGGCATTAACGGCTCTGCAGCTGGCCCGCAAAGGTGATTTTGCGGCTTCTGAGCAGGCAATGGCAGAATCACATGAGTTTGTGAAGCATGCGCATAAAATCCAGACCCAGCTCATCGGTCTCGATGAAGGCACAGGTAAGCTGCCGGTGAACCTGATTACCGTTCACTCCCAGGATCATCTGATGAATGCCATGGTGATACAGGATCTGGCAACCGATATGATTGAACTGTATCGTCGCACCGCGTAGTCAATAAACGCAGTGAATAGCAGGTGCCCGCCAGGCACCTGCTTTTTTTATTACAAGAAGCCGTAAAGCGCGGCGAAGACCCAGCCAAACACGCACGAAACGCTGACGCCAATGAGCCCCGGCAGAATAAAGCTATGGTTAATCACAAAGCGGCCGATATGCGTCGTCCCTGAGCGATCGAACTGAATCGCCGCCAGGTCGCTCGGGTAGGTTGGCAGAATATAATAGCCATAGCAGGCTGGCGCGGAGGCGACAATGTAGGCCGGATCGACGCCAATCGCCAGCGCCACCGGGACAATCGCCGCCAGCGCTGCGGCCTGGGAATTGACAAACTTGGAGACCAGCAGCAGTACGATGGCATAGGCCCACGGATACTCCTTCACCATTTCGCCGAGCACGCCTTTAATCTCCGTCATGTGCGCGCCGAACATCGTTTCCGCCATCCAGGCAATACCGTACACCGCCACAATGGCGATCATCCCCGAGCGGAAAACCTCATTCTTAGAAATCGACGCCGGGTTAGTTTTGGTGATGATGATGATGAGTGCGCCGGAGAGCAGCATGAACATCTGAATCACCAGTACCATCGACAGCGGCTTGCCGTTGAATGCCGGGCGCAGTTCGGAGAAGGCCCCCAGAACGGCAACCACGGCAATCGACGCCAGGAAGATCCACATGGCGACCCAGTTACTGGTCGGCAGTTTTCGATCCAGCAGCGTTGCCGTATCGCCATAAACATAATGACGGTTTTCCGGCGTTGAGATGAAAGCCTGAAACGCGTCGTCTTTATCTAAGTCTTTACCGCGAAACCAGCTAAAAATACCGATTGCCAGAATCCCCAGCAGCGTAGAGGGAATGGTAATAGCCAGCAGATCGAGAAATTCGAGATGCTTACCGTTGAAGGTAAAGTTGCCCAGCATCGCCACCAGTGACACCACCGCTACGGACACCGGACTGGCGATAATCCCCATCTGTGCGCCAATGGAGCTGGCCGCCATCGGGCGCTCGGGACGAATATTGTTCTTGATAGCGACGTCATAAATAATCGGCAAAATCGTATAAACCACGTGGCCGGTGCCGCAAAGAATGGTCAGCGTACAGGTGACGAAAGGAGCCACAATGGAGACATATTTTGGATTGCGCCGCAGAAGTTTCTCAGCGATCTGCAGCATCACATCTAACCCGCCGGAAGCCTGAAGCGTCGCCGAAGCGGCAACAACCGCAATAATCACCAGCATCACATCAACCGGTGGCTTACCCGGCTGAAGATGAAAGACAAAGACCAAAATAACCAGCCCGATACCGCCTAAAAGACCCAGTGCGATACCGCCCTTTCTGGCACCATAAAAGAGACAAATTAAGATAATGATGAGTTGTATTGCGAATTCCATGCATCCCCCAGCCCCTGGCTATGAAAATCAAAAGACTTATCTTCTGCTGCCGTATTATTTAGCCATCTCCCGCATCGCGTTTTACGGGTATAAACCGCCCTCCTCGGCTTTATGAACCCGAAGATAAAAGAAAAAGTAATCACATGATTAATTGGACTTTTTGACTATATCGCCTTTGATTTGCTGATTTTTTGATACGTGTAGAATTTTTACCCATCAATAAGTGTGGGTATTAAGAAAAAACAGCCAGCCAACTTTTATATGAATTGTTTGCTGCTTAATTGAGGGGGAAATATTAATGGAATGTAATTCATTATGAGGGGACGGAAGCGGATATTATCGTGGCAGATGTCGGGATAATAAAAAAGCCAGTCAGGAGACCTGACTGGCTTTTTAAGCGTAGCGTCAACGATTAATCGTTGTCGGAACCGCCCAGACCTGCGTTCAGCAGTTCTGCCAGGTTAGCAGAAGCTTCTTCCACGCTCACCTGAGGTGCTGCAGGCTGTTCGCCCGCGGCGCGGCGGCGCATACGATCCTGGTGGTACGCATAGCCGGTACCCGCCGGGATCAAACGACCGACGATAACGTTCTCTTTCAGGCCGCGCAGTTCGTCGCGTTTGCCCGCAACGGCTGCTTCGGTCAGGACACGCGTGGTCTCCTGGAACGATGCGGCAGAGATGAACGACTCGGTTGCCAGAGACGCTTTGGTGATACCCAGCAGGTCGCGGGAGTAAGTCGCCGCCACTTTGCCGTTCGCTTCCAGATCGCGGTTAGCAATCTTGACGCGGGAGTATTCAACCTGTTCGCCTTCCAGGAAGTCGGAGCTACCTGCGCTTTCGATGGTCGCTTTGCGCAGCATCTGACGAACGATAACTTCGATGTGCTTATCGTTAATCTTAACGCCTTGCAGACGGTAAACGTCCTGTACTTCGTTGGTGATATAACGCGTTACCGCGTGTACGCCACGAAGACGCAGAATGTCGTGCGGTGCTTCCGGACCGTCGGAAACCACATCACCACGTTCTACACGTTCACCTTCGAACACGTTCAGCTGACGCCATTTCGGAATCATCTCTTCGTACGGATCGCTGCCGTCTAACGGAGTGATAACCAGACGACGTTTGCCTTTGGTTTCTTTACCGAAGGAAATGATACCGCTGATTTCCGCCAGGATAGCCGGCTCTTTCGGACGACGTGCTTCGAACAGGTCCGCAACGCGCGGCAGACCACCGGTGATGTCCTTGGTACCGCTGGATTCCTGAGGAATACGCGCCAGAGCGTCACCCGCACTGATCTGTACGCCATCTTCCAGCTGGACAATCGCTTTGCCCGGCAGGAAGTACTGAGCAGGCATATCGGTACCTGGGATCAGAACGTCGTTGCCCTGTGCATCAACAATTTTCAGCGCTGGACGCAGATCTTTACCGCCCGCGGTACGTTCTGCAGAATCCAGAACAACCAGCGATGACAGACCGGTTAATTCGTCGGTCTGACGGGTAATGGTCTGGCCGTCAATCATGTCAGTAAAGCGGATGAAACCACTAACTTCAGAGATAACCGGCATGGTGTGCGGATCCCAGTTTGCCACGGTTTCACCGCCGGCAACCTGCTCGCCATCGCCTTTCGCCATAACGGCGCCGTAAGGCACTTTATAGCTTTCTTTAGTACGACCGAATTCGTCGATCAGCTTCAGTTCGGTGTTACGCGAGGTCACAACCAGCTTGCCAGCGGAGTTCACAACCGACTTGGCATTAGACAGCTTGATGCTACCCTTGTTTTTCACCTGAATGCTGGATTCAGCAGCCGCACGAGATGCCGCACCACCGATGTGGAACGTACGCATCGTCAGCTGTGTACCCGGCTCACCGATGGACTGTGCCGCGATAACGCCGATTGCTTCACCTTTGTTGATGATGTGGCCACGCGCCAGGTCACGACCGTAGCAGTGCGCACATACACCAAAGTCGGTGTCACAGGATACAACGGAACGCACTTTGACGGAGTCAACGGAGTTCTCTTCCAGCAGGTCACACCAGTGCTCGTGCAGCAGCGTGTTGCGTGGAACCAGAATGTCCGCGGTACCCGGCTTCAGAACGTCTTCAGCGGTCACACGACCCAGTACGCGATCGCGCAGCGGCTCTTTAACATCGCCACCCTCGATAACCGGGGTCATGGTGATGCCTTCCAGGGTGCCACAGTCATCTTCAGTGACAACCAGATCCTGGGCAACGTCAACCAGACGACGGGTCAGGTAACCGGAGTTCGCTGTTTTCAGTGCGGTATCCGCCAGACCTTTACGCGCACCGTGAGTAGAGATGAAGTACTGGAGTACGTTCAGACCTTCACGGAAGTTCGCGGTGATTGGCGTTTCGATGATGGAGCCATCCGGCTTCGCCATCAGACCACGCATACCCGCCAGCTGACGAATCTGTGCCGCAGAACCACGCGCACCGGAGTCGGCCATCATGTAGATGCTGTTGAAGGAAACCTGCTGCTCTTCGACGCCGTCACGGTTAATCACGGTTTCGGTTTGCAGGTTATCCATCATCGCTTTGGATACACGATCGTTCGCCGCAGCCCAGATATCGATAACTTTGTTATAGCGTTCGCCCGCGGTAACCAGACCGGACTGGAACTGTTCCTGGATCTCAGCAACTTCGGCTTCCGCCTCAGAGATGATCTCGTGTTTTTTCTCCGGGATGACCATGTCATCAATACCAACGGATGCACCTGAACGCGCTGCATAAGCAAAGCCGGTGTACATCGTCTGGTCCGCAAAAATAACGGTCGGTTTCAGGCCCAGAATACGGTAGCAGGTATTCAGCATCTTAGAGATGGCTTTCTTACCCAGCGCCTGGTTCACGATAGAGAACGGCAGACCTTTCGGCACGATCATCCACAGAATCGCACGGCCAACGGTCGTGTCTTTCAGGCTGGTTTTCGCAACGAACTGGCCGTTTTCATCTTTTTCGTATTCGGTGATACGCACTTTAACGCGCGCATGCAGAGAGGCCAGACCGGCGCGATAAATACGCTCCGCTTCTTTCGGGCCAGTCAGCACCATGCCTTCGCCTTTGGCGTTAACACAGTCACGGGTCATGTAGTACAGACCCAGTACAACGTCCTGAGACGGAACGATGATTGGTTCGCCGTTCGCCGGGGACAGGATGTTGTTGGTAGACATCATCAGCGCACGCGCTTCGAGCTGGGCTTCCAGCGTCAGCGGTACGTGAACAGCCATCTGGTCACCATCGAAGTCGGCGTTATAGGCCGCACAAACCAGCGGGTGCAGCTGGATAGCTTTACCTTCGATCAGTACCGGTTCAAATGCCTGGATACCCAAACGGTGCAGGGTTGGTGCACGGTTCAGCAGTACCGGGTGTTCGCGGATAACTTCGTCCAGGATATCCCAGACAACCGCTTCTTCGCGCTCAACCATTTTCTTCGCGGCTTTGATGGTGGTGGCCAGGCCACGCAGTTCCAGCTTGCCGTAAATGAACGGTTTGAACAGCTCCAGCGCCATTTTCTTCGGCAGACCGCACTGATGCAGACGCAGGTATGGACCTACGGTGATAACAGAACGACCGGAGTAGTCAACACGCTTACCGAGCAGGTTCTGACGGAAACGACCCTGTTTACCTTTGATCATGTCGGCCAAAGATTTCAGAGGACGCTTGTTAGAACCGGTGATCGCACGACCGCGACGACCGTTATCCAGCAGGGCATCAACCGCTTCCTGCAGCATACGTTTTTCGTTGCGTACGATGATATCCGGCGCAGCCAGATCCAGCAGACGTTTCAGACGGTTGTTACGGTTAATGACGCGACGATACAGATCGTTCAGGTCAGAAGTCGCGAAACGACCACCATCCAGCGGTACCAGCGGACGCAGATCTGGCGGCAGAACCGGCAGAACGGTCAGGATCATCCACTCCGGCTTGTTGCCAGACTGAACGAACGCCTCCAGCAGCTTGATACGCTTGGTCAGCTTTTTACGTTTGGTTTCGGAGTTAGTTTCGTTCAGCTCTTCACGCAGCTGCTCGCACTCTTGCTCCAGATCCATGCTTTTCAGCAGGGCCTGAATAGCTTCCGCACCCATCTTCGCATCGAATTCGTCACCAAACTCTTCCAGCGCATCCAGATACTGCTCTTCAGTCAGGATCTGATTACGTTCCAGGTTGGTCATTCCGCCTTCGATAACCACATAGGATTCGAAGTACAGAACACGTTCGATATCGCGCAGCGGCATATCCAGCAGCAGGCCGATACGGGACGGCAGCGATTTCAGGAACCAAATGTGGGCGGTCGGAGAGGCCAGTTCGATGTGGCCCATGCGCTCACGACGCACTTTGGTCTGGGTCACTTCAACGCCGCACTTCTCACAGATAACACCACGGTGTTTCAGGCGCTTGTACTTACCGCACAGGCACTCGTAATCTTTTACCGGCCCAAAGATACGGGCGCAGAAAAGGCCGTCACGCTCTGGTTTGAACGTACGGTAGTTAATGGTTTCCGGCTTTTTAACTTCACCAAAAGACCATGAACGGATCATGTCTGGCGATGCCAGAGCAATTTTGATCGCATCAAACTCTTCGGTTTTAGTTTGCGCTTTCAGAAACTTTAATAAGTCTTTCACGGATTTGCTCCCGTCGGAGTTAGCACAATCTGGCGCCGGGGGTTACCCCGGCACCAGTGACCTGTTTGAGCGAGAGTTACTCGTCTTCCAGTTCGATGTTGATGCCCAGCGAGCGAATCTCTTTCAACAGTACGTTGAAGGATTCCGGCATGCCCGGTTCCATCTGATGGTTGCCGTCCACGATGTTTTTATACATCTTGGTACGACCGTTGACGTCATCAGACTTAACGGTGAGCATTTCCTGCAGGGTGTATGCCGCGCCATAAGCTTCCAGCGCCCACACTTCCATCTCACCGAAGCGCTGACCACCGAACTGAGCCTTACCACCCAGCGGCTGCTGAGTAACCAGGCTGTAAGAACCGGTAGAACGCGCATGCATTTTGTCATCAACCAGGTGGTTCAGTTTCAGCATGTACATGTAGCCAACGGTAACCTGGCGCTCGAATTGCTCACCGGTACGACCGTCGAACAGAGTGATCTGACCGGAAGTCGGCAGGCCACCCAGCTGTAACAGTTCCTTGATTTCAGACTCTTTCGCACCGTCGAAGACCGGCGTTGCGATCGGCATACCTTTTTTCAGGTTTTCAGCAAGACGCAGAACTTCATCATCGGTGAAGGTATTCAGATCGACCTTCTGACGAACATCGGTACCCAGGTCATACGCTTTCTGGATGAACTCGCGCAGTTTGGCGACTTCCTGCTGCTGTTTGAGCATCGCGTTGATTTTCTCACCGATACCTTTCGCAGCCATACCCAGGTGGGTTTCCAGAATCTGACCGATGTTCATACGAGATGGTACGCCCAGCGGGTTCAGTACGATGTCGACCGGCGTACCGTTTTCATCGTAAGGCATATCTTCGATCGGGTTGATCTTAGAAATAACACCCTTGTTACCGTGACGACCTGCCATTTTGTCACCCGGCTGAATCTGACGTTTAACGGCCAGATACACTTTAACAATCTTCAGCACGCCCGGTGCCAGATCGTCGCCCTGAGTGATTTTGCGGCGTTTCGCTTCGAGTTTTTTCTCGAACTCGTGTTTCAGTTCGTCGTACTGCTCAGCCAGCTGTTCCAGCTGATTTTGTTTCTCTTCGTCGGTCAGGCCCAGTTCCAGCCAGCGATCGCGCGGCAGCTTGTCGAGCTTCTCAGCTTCAACACCACCGGCAACCAGCACCGCGTAGATACGACCAAACAGGCCAGCTTCGAGGATCTGCAGTTCTTCAGACAGGTCTTTTTTGGCCTGCTTCAGCTGCATCTCTTCGATTTCCAGCGCACGTTTGTCTTTTTCCACGCCATCGCGGGTGAAGACCTGAACGTCGATAACAGTACCGGAAACACCGTTTGGTACGCGCAGAGAAGAGTCTTTAACGTCAGACGCTTTCTCGCCGAAGATCGCACGCAGCAGTTTCTCTTCTGGCGTCAGCTGGGTTTCACCTTTCGGCGTGACCTTACCAACCAGAATGTCGCCGCCGGTCACTTCTGCACCGATGTAAACGATACCGGATTCATCCAGTTTAGAGAGCGCAGCTTCACCCACGTTCGGGATATCAGCGGTGATCTCTTCCGGCCCCAGCTTGGTGTCACGGGACACACAGGCCAGTTCCTGAATATGAATCGTGGTGAAACGATCTTCCTGAACCACACGCTCGGAGACGAGGATGGAGTCTTCGAAGTTGTAGCCGTTCCACGGCATGAACGCTACGCGCATGTTCTGACCGAGAGCCAGTTCACCGAGGTCGGTGGACGGACCGTCTGCCAGCACGTCGCCGCGCTCAATTGGCTCACCCAGGGACACGCAAGGCATCTGGTTGATGCAGGTGTTCTGGTTAGAACGGGTGTACTTGGTCAGGTTATAGATGTCGATACCTGCTTCGCCCGGGTACATCTCGTCTTCGTTAACTTTGATAACGATACGGGATGCATCGACGTACTGTACGGTACCGCCACGCTTAGCAACTGCAGTAACACCGGAGTCGACGGCAACAGCACGTTCCATACCGGTACCCACCAGCGGCTTATCAGCGCGCAGAGTCGGAACCGCCTGACGTTGCATGTTCGCACCCATCAATGCACGGTTGGCGTCATCGTGTTCCAGGAACGGGATCAGCGACGCACCGACAGAAACCACCTGCTGGGTGGAAACGTCCATGTAGTCAACCTGATCGCGGCTGAACAAGCTGGATTCGCCTTTGCTACGGCAGGTAACCAGGTCTTCTACAAAGTGGCCTTCGTCATCCAGGTTGGAGTTCGCCTGAGCGATAACGTAGTTGCCTTCTTCGATAGCAGACAGGTAGTGAATTTCGTCGGTCACAACACCGTCGGTCACTTTACGATACGGAGTCTCGAGGAAGCCGTATTCGTTAGTCTGTGCGTACACGGACAGGGAGTTGATCAGACCGATGTTCGGACCTTCAGGCGTTTCGATTGGACATACGCGACCGTAGTGAGTCGGGTGTACGTCTCGAACTTCAAAGCCCGCACGTTCGCGGGTCAGGCCGCCTGGGCCGAGTGCGGAGATACGACGTTTGTGCGTAATCTCGGACAGCGGGTTGTTCTGGTCCATAAACTGAGACAGCTGGCTGGAACCAAAGAACTCTTTCACTGCCGCAGAAATCGGCTTGGCGTTGATCATATCCTGAGGCATCAGGGTATCCAGATCGCCCAGAGACAGACGCTCTTTCACCGCACGCTCAACACGTACCAGGCCAACGCGGAACTGGTTTTCCGCCATTTCGCCTACGGAACGGATACGACGGTTGCCGAGGTGGTCGATATCATCGACTTCGCCTTTACCGTTACGGATATCGATGAGCTTCTTCATCACTTCGATGATGTCGTCTTTGCTCAGGATACCGGAACCTTCGATTTCGTCACGCAGCAGAGAACGGTTGAACTTCATACGACCTACCGCAGACAGATCGTAGCGGTCTTCGGAGAAGAACAGGTTCTCAAACAGGCTTTCAGCTGCTTCACGAGTCGGCGGCTCACCCGGGCGCATCATGCGGTAGATTTCTACCAGCGCGCTCAGACGATCGTTAGTTGGGTCGACGCGTACAGTTTCAGAAATGTACGGACCGTGGTCCAGATCGTTGGTGAACAGAGTCTCGATGCGCTTGTGACCGGACTGGCTCAGCTTCGCCAGCAGATCCAGGCTCAGCTCCATGTTCGCCGGGCAGATCAGTTCGCCAGTAGCTTCATCGATATAATCTTTGGCCGCAACTTTACCCGCAATATATTCCACCGGAACTTCGATATGCTTGATATCGTCTTTTTCCAGCTGACGGATATGGCGAGCGGTAATGCGACGGGCTTTCTCGACGTAGACTTTGCCGTTCGCTTCGATGTCGAAGGAAGCCGTTTCACCGCGCAGACGCTCCGGAACCAGTTCCATCTGCAGCTTGTTGTCGCGAATTTCAAAGACCACTTTCTCGAAGAACAGGTCAAGGATCTGCTCAGTGGTGTAATTCAGCGCGCGCAGGATGATGGTGGCCGGCAGCTTACGACGACGGTCGATACGGACAAACAGGTTGTCTTTCGGATCGAACTCGAAGTCCAGCCAGGAACCGCGGTAAGGAATAATACGTGCGTTATACAGGACCTTACCGGAAGAGTGAGTCTTACCTTTGTCAGAGTCAAAGAAGACGCCCGGGCTACGGTGCAGCTGAGAAACGATAACACGTTCAGTACCGTTGATAACAAAGGTACCGTTGTCGGTCATGAGCGGAATTTCGCCCATGTAGACTTCTTGTTCTTTAATGTCTTTAACGGTGCCTTCCGGCGCTTCACGCTCGTAGATCACCAGACGCAGTTTAACGCGCAGCGGTGCCGAGTAGGTCACGCCACGGATCTGACATTCTTTAACATCAAAAACAGGTTCGCCCAGACGGTAGCTGACGTATTGCAGCTCAGAGTTACCGCTGTAGCTTTTAATCGGGAACACGGAACGGAAAGCTGCTTCCAGACCGTACTGCCCTTCAGGATCTTGCTCGATAAACTTCTGAAACGAGTCAAGCTGGATGGAAAGGAGATAAGGTATGTCCAGAACCTGCGGACGTTTACCAAAATCCTTACGAATACGTTTTTTCTCGGTATAGGAGTAAACCATAGGGTTCCTCAGCTCGCTGACAAGTCGACCCGTCTGCCCAAATAAGGCAGTTTTTTATGCAACACTATTTTGTGGACCGGAAAATGGAACACTTTCCGCAATGCCTGTTTCTATCACGCTTAAACCATTTCGTTGCGATTTACACAGCTCAGGGGCCCTGACCTGTCGCAGTATATTAAGTCGTCTATAGAAACAAGCATTGAAAGGACAACCCAGTAGTCAAACAGCGTGAAACGCTACTGGTGCCTTACAGCGCAAAAAGGCTGGTGACCAAAAAGTCACCAGCCTCAGCCTGATTTCTCAGGCTGCAACCGGAAGGGTTGGCTTATTTGACTTCAACTTCAGCGCCAGCTTCTTCCAGAGATTTTTTCAGAGCTTCAGCGTCGTCTTTGCTGATGCCTTCTTTCAGTGCAGCCGGTGCAGATTCTACCAGGTCTTTAGCTTCTTTCAGACCCAGGCCAGTTGCGCTACGTACTGCTTTGATAACAGCAACTTTGTTAGCGCCTGCAGCTTTCAGAATTACGTCGAATTCAGTTTTTTCTTCAGCAGCTTCAGCCGGGCCAGCAGCTACAGCTACAGCAGCAGCAGCGGAAACACCGAATTTTTCTTCCATTGCAGAGATCAGCTCAACAACGTCCATTACGGACATAGCGGATACTGCTTCAATGATTTGATCTTTAGTGATAGACATTTAAATTGTTCCTGAATATCAGAATAAGTTTATACGTAAGCGAGCGCTTTATAAAGATAACTGCGATTAAGCAGCTTCTTTCGCATCGCGTACAGCAGCCAGAGTGCGAACCAGTTTGCCAGCCGAAGCTTCTTTCATGGTTGCCATCAGGCGTGCAATTGCTTCTTCGTAGGTCGGCAGAGTTGCCAGGCGGTCGATTTGCGACGCCGGGATCAGCTCACCTTCAAAGGCTGCAGCTTTGACCTCAAATTTTGCATTCGCTTTCGCGAACTCTTTGAACAGACGAGCAGCAGCGCCCGGGTGTTCCATAGAGTATGCAATCAGGGTCGGACCAACAAACGTGTCTTTCAGGCACTCAAACTGAGTACCTTCAACGACGCGGCGCAGCAGGGTGTTACGAACAACACGCATGTAAACGCCAGCTTCACGACCTGCTTTACGCAGTTCAGTCATTTTATCCACAGTAACGCCACGGGAATCCGCAACTACTGCAGACAGCGCACCTTTGGCTACTTCGCTGACTTCAGCAACAATCGCTTGTTTGTCTTGAAGATTTAAAGCCATTAGCTTTGCTCCTGGATGTTTGCCAGAGCTTATGCTCTGGAACTCACTTCACTCTTTCCAACGAAAGAGCGTCTTTAATACGGTGAGCAGAAACAAGCCAGAGTATCCAAAAAATAATCTTAGCGTTCTGTCACCGTCTACGCAGGGGATTAAGTTTCTGACGAAACACCTGCGGTCTTCGACGGAGGCCTGGATAGGCCAGGCTCCAACGAACAAATTCTTCCTATGACTTCGTCCTTCGAACCGCAGCGGCGTTAGCTGCTCTCGCTCACACCGGTCATGTAGTTAACTACACTCCCGGTGATTCACTCGATTGCTGCCTTGCTACAATTCAAATGACTCGCATAGCGTCTGTCTTATTGACAGAATCGTGGGGGTAGAATTGTAGACAAATCCACCGCCCACGTAAAGCTAATCTTAGTTCGCAGAAGCGCTCAGACCAGCCTGATCAACGGCAACACCAGCACCCATGGTGGTGGAGATGCTAACTTTCTTGATGTACACGCCTTTAGCCTGAGTCGGTTTTGCTTTTTTCAGCGCAACCAGCAGAGCTTCCAGGTTTTCTTTCAGTTTGTCAGCGTCAAAGTCCACTTTACCGATGGTGGTGTGGATGATGCCGTTTTTGTCGTTACGATAACGAACCTGACCTGCTTTAGCGTTCTTAACAGCTTCAGCAACGTTCGGAGTAACGGTACCCACTTTCGGGTTTGGCATCAGGCCGCGTGGACCCAGAACCTGGCCCAGCTGGCCAACAACGCGCATTGCATCCGGAGAAGCAATAACAACGTCAAAGTTCATTTCGCCTTTTTTGATCTGGTCAGCCAGATCTTCCATACCTACCAGCTCGGCGCCTGCAGCTTTAGCAGCTTCAGCGTTCGGGCCCTGGGCAAATACGGCTACGCGAACGGAACGGCCAGTACCGTGCGGCAGTACAGTCGCGCCACGGACGTTCTGGTCAGATTTACGCGCGTCGATGCCGAGGTTAACGGCAACGTCTACGCTTTCAACGAACTTAGCAGTAGCCAGTTCTTTCAGCAGAGAGATGGCTTCGTTGATGTCGTACTGTTTGGTCGCATCAACTTTGTCACGAATCACGGACATGCGCTTGGTCAGTTTAGCCATTTCTTAGTCCTCCACTACCAGGCCCATGGAACGTGCAGTACCTTCAATGGAGCGAGTCATCGCTTCAATGTCGGAACCAGTCATGTCGGCAGCTTTGGTCTGCGCGATTTCCTGCAGCTGAGCGCGGGAAATTTTACCAACTTTGTCTTTGTTCGGTTTACCGGAACCAGACTTGATACCAGCCGCTTTTTTCAGCAGAACTGCTGCCGGCGGAGTTTTGGTAACGAAAGTGAAAGAACGGTCAGCGTAAACGGTAATAACAACCGGAATCGGCAGACCTTTTTCCATGGATTCAGTTTTGGCGTTGAACGCTTTGCAGAATTCCATGATGTTCACACCCTGCTGACCCAGTGCTGGACCAACCGGCGGACTCGGGTTTGCCATACCAGCTGCAACCTGCAGCTTGACGTAGGCTTGTACTTTCTTAGCCATTTAAATTTCCTCGTTTGGGTGTAGCGCCTGAAAAGGCTCCCCGTGATAAATATCGCTTTATGGGAATCAGACCCATAAAAACAAAAGGCGCGAAATTGTATGTCAATTTCGCGCCTCATGCAACGATTAAATCGCTGCTTTTTTGATCGCCGGTTAGGCTTTCTCTACCTGAGCAAAGTCCAGTTCAACCGGAGTCGCACGACCGAAGATAGAAACAGAGACCTTCAGACGAGACTTCTCGTAGTCAACTTCTTCAACCACGCCGTTAAAATCAGCGAACGGACCATCGCTGACGCGAACCATTTCGCCCGGTTCGAACAGCGTTTTCGGACGCGGCTTATCGCCAACCTGCTGCAGGCGATTCATGATCGCATCAACTTCTTTGTCGCTGATCGGTGCCGGACGGTCAGAAGTACCGCCGATAAAGCCCATCACGCGCGGTACGCTGCGCACCAGGTGCCAGCTTGCGTCGTTCATTACCATCTGGACCAGAACGTAACCCGGGAAGAATTTGCGCTCGCTCTTGCGGCGCTGGCCACCACGGATCTCGACCACTTCTTCGGTCGGCACCATGACTTCGCCAAACAACTCTTCCATATTGTGTAATTTGATATGTTCACGCAACGAGGTAGCTACGCGACCTTCAAAACCGGAAAACGCCTGAACGACGTACCAACGTTTTTTAGGAGCTTCAGACATCTCAGAACCTCAGGCCAGTGATAAAGGATACCAGGCGAACCAGAATACCATCCAGTCCCCACAGGATCAGTGACATTACCGCAGTAACCGCAGCAACAATCAGCGTGGTGTGCAGCGTTTCCTGGCGAGTTGGCCAGATAACCTTGCGGACTTCGGTTCTCGCTTCGCGGGCGAAGGCGACGGTCGCCTTACCTTTAGTGGTTAACAGCGCGACGCCACCGGCAGCAGCGATCAGAATCACTACAGCCAGCGCACGCACCGCCAGCATAATGTCACGATAAAGGAAGTTGCCTACGATGGCCACAATCAGCAGCGCAGCAACGATCACCCACTTCATCGCTTCCAGGCCGCGCCCGCTCCCTTGAGCTTCGGTATTCGCACTCATAAACCAACCTGTCACAAGAATTCAGACAAATAATTTTGCCCCGCGAGAGCGAGGCAACCAAACCGAAATGCTCTGCTGCGTTTCGGACTTAACGCCCTCTACAGAGCCTGTCTCAGCAATGATTATGGCAAAAAAAATCACTGATGAGCCAGGTTCTGGTTCGAAAGCGTGCAAAAAGGGCATCAAATGATGCCCTTTTATTGCGCATTGCGTCAAATGTTATCAGCGATTAGCCGAGAACTTTTGCTACCACGCCCGCGCCAACGGTACGGCCGCCTTCACGGATTGCGAAACGCAGACCATCGTCCATCGCGATCGGGTGAATCAGGGTAACAACCATTTTGATGTTGTCGCCCGGCATGACCATCTCTACGCCTTCCGGCAGTTCGATGGTGCCAGTCACGTCAGTTGTACGGAAGTAGAACTGCGGACGGTAGCCTTTGAAGAACGGAGTATGACGGCCGCCTTCGTCTTTGGACAGAATGTACACTTCAGATTCGAACTTGGTGTGCGGCTTGATAGAGCCCGGCTTAGCCAGTACCTGACCACGTTCGATTTCTTCACGTTTGATACCACGCAGCAGAACACCAACGTTCTCACCAGCACGGCCTTCGTCCAGCAGTTTGCGGAACATTTCAACGCCAGTACAGGTAGACTTCGCAGTCTCTTTGATACCAACGATTTCAACTTCTTCGCCCACTTTGATGATACCGCGCTCTACACGACCGGTAACAACGGTACCACGACCGGAGATGGAGAATACGTCTTCGATCGGCAGCAGGAACGGCTTGTCAATCGCACGCTCTGGTTCCGGGATGTAAGAATCCAGGTAGCCAGCCAGTTCGATGATTTTCGCTTCCCAGTCTGCTTCGCCTTCCAGCGCTTTCAGAGCGGAACCACGAACGATCGGCGTGTCGTCGCCCGGGAAGTCGTACTGAGACAGCAGCTCACGGACTTCCATTTCAACCAGTTCCAGCAGCTCTTCGTCATCAACCATGTCGCATTTGTTCAGGAACACGATGATGTACGGAACGCCTACCTGACGACCCAGCAGGATGTGCTCACGAGTCTGCGGCATCGGGCCGTCAGTCGCAGCAACAACCAGGATCGCGCCATCCATCTGAGCAGCACCGGTGATCATGTTTTTAACATAGTCGGCGTGGCCCGGGCAGTCTACGTGTGCGTAGTGGCGAGTCGGGGTGTCATATTCAACGTGAGAAGTGTTGATGGTGATACCACGAGCTTTCTCTTCCGGCGCGTTATCGATCTGGTCGAATGCGCGAGCAGAACCACCGTAGGTTTTAGCCAGAACGGTAGTGATTGCAGCAGTCAGCGTTGTTTTACCATGGTCAACGTGGCCGATAGTACCGACGTTAACGTGCGGTTTTGTACGTTCAAACTTTTCTTTAGACATCGATTGTCCCTCTAAGACACGGATAAATCGGTGATATCACCACATCAACCGGGCAACATGCCCGACTTGTTGAATGCAATAAACAGAGAGAAACAGGGAAGGAGAGATAAAGAAGTGGTGCTGATACCCAGAGTCGAACTGGGGACCTCACCCTTACCAAGGGTGCGCTCTACCAACTGAGCCATATCAGCACGTCTGGAGCGGGCAGCGGGAATCGAACCCGCATCATCAGCTTGGAAGGCTGAGGTAATAGCCATTATACGATGCCCGCATCCTGAAACTCGGCTACCCAGTTCTTTCTATAACAAAAAAAAGAGACTTATCTCTTTTTCTGTTTGAGTTGATTAGTTTAACCAAGCAACTCTGGCTCCGCAAAGCGTTGCCGAAAGATGGTGGTGGGGGAAGGATTCGAACCTTCGAAGTCGATGACGGCAGATTTACAGTCTGCTCCCTTTGGCCGCTCGGGAACCCCACCAGGCACTTGATGGTGCCGACTACCGGAATCGAACTGGTGACCTACTGATTACAAGTCAGTTGCTCTACCTACTGAGCTAAGTCGGCATCAAGTAGCGCGCATTTTAGGGAGACCTGCGAGTTCATGCAACTAAAAAATTGCATAAAATGTTCCATTGCTCATATTTTGTGCTCAAACAAGGAAAATCGTTGCAATTTCAAACAACGGAGCACAAAAAAACGGCATTTACCTAAGCGTAAATCGTACGCTGACCCGGGATATTTTGTTCAAGACCGGCATTTTTGACCTCCCGGGCGATTTCCTGAGCACCTCTGCATACGATAATCGATCTTTTAGCCCGCAAAGCAGATATTCCAGCTTCGCCTGGCTGCATCGCTGACGACTCCCTTCCGCGGCATTTATCGCTCACGTAACCTGAGCGCTCTATTCACCTGTTTAGTAATTACCTGCGCACCCCGCTCTTGTGATGTCTGCATTAGAAAGCACTATCCGATGAGTTTTTTTCTTATTATTCCTCGCAATCTGGTGTTACCCTCCTGCCCATTGTCCTGATTAACTTGTGTGAAGCATCCCTCGCTGCATTTGATTCGGCGATGCTAAGAACATGCTTATGAGCAAAAAAGAGCAGACGTTAATGACACCCTATCTACAATTTAACCGCAACCAATGGGCTGCACTTCGTGATTCCGTTCCGATGACGCTGACAGAGGAAGAAATCACGCGGTTAAAAGGCATCAACGAAGATCTTTCTCTTGAAGAAGTTGCCGAGATCTATTTGCCGCTGTCGCGTTTGCTTAATTTCTATATCAGTTCTAACTTGCGCCGTCAGGCCGTGCTGGAACAATTCCTCGGAACTAACGGGCAACGCATTCCCTATATCATCAGTATTGCCGGGAGCGTTGCGGTAGGGAAAAGCACAACGGCGCGCGTATTACAGGCGCTGCTCAGCCGCTGGCCGGAACATCGTCATGTTGAATTGATAACGACCGATGGCTTCTTGCATCCTAACGCCGTATTGAAAGAACGCGGGCTGATGAAGAAGAAAGGCTTCCCGCAATCCTATGATATGCATCGTCTGGTCAAGTTCGTCTCCGACCTGAAATCCGGTATCCCTAACGCTACCGCTCCGGTTTATTCGCATCTGATTTATGATGTGATCCCCGATGGAGATAAAACCGTCGCGCAGCCGGACATTTTGATTCTGGAAGGATTAAATGTTTTACAAAGCGGGATGGATTATCCTCATGATCCGCACCACGTATTTGTATCTGACTTCGTTGACTTTTCGATATATGTTGATGCGCCCGAAGAGTTGCTAAAAACATGGTATATCAACCGCTTCTTAAAATTCCGTGAAGGGGCTTTTACTGACCCGGACTCTTATTTCCATAATTACGCAAAGCTTTCCAAAGACGAAGCTGTGAACATTGCCACCTCATTATGGAATGAGATTAACCTTCTGAATTTAAAAGAAAATATATTACCAACTCGTGAACGAGCCAGTCTTATCATGACGAAAAGTGCTAATCACTCCGTTGATCAGGTTCGGTTACGGAAATAACGATTACAGAAAATAAAAAGGGAGCCTGGGCTCCCTTTTTATTCAGTTTATTCTGCACTGCGCAATGATATCTCACCACCAACCCAGGGTTTTATCACGCCATCCTGCTCAAGCAATAACGCGCCCTGAGTATCGATACCGCGCGAAATACCAAATATTTCTTTATCGCCAATAATAAGCTTCACCGGGCGGTTGAGGAAGTTATCTAATTTCTCCCAACGCGTCAGATAAGGCGCCAGGCCATCCTGCTCAAAGAGCTGCAGGCCCGCACGAAGCTCTTTAATCAGGCGCGCGGCCAGCGTATTACGATCGATAGATACGCCAGCTTCCTGCAAGCTAATCCATCCCTGGTTTACGACATCTGACTCGACGTGACGCATGGCCAGGTTGATCCCCGCCCCGCTGACTATCTGTGCCGCATCGCCGGTTTTTCCCGTCAGCTCAACCAAAATACCTGACAGTTTACGATCCTGAAGATAGAGGTCATTTGGCCACTTCACCCGAACTTTATCAGCCCCCAGGCTCTGTAGCACTTCTGCAATAACAATCCCGATGACCAGACTCAATCCCACTGCGGCAGCGGGCCCTTGCTCAAGCCGCCAGTACATCGAGAGATAGAGGTTTGCGCCAAAGGGAGAAAACCACTTGCGCCCTCGACGACCACGGCCGGCCTGCTGATATTCAGCAACACAGGCATCGCCGGATTGCAATTCATTAAGACGATCCAGCAAATACTGGTTCGTCGAGTCAATAACGGGAAGCACTGTTACCCGTCCATGTTCGATCTGTGCAGCGATTCGCTGTTCATCTAATAGCTGGATCGGCTCTGGCAGGCTGTAACCTTTTCCTGGGACGGTGAACACATCAACTCCCCAGTCGCGGAGAGTCTGAATATGTTTATTGATTGCCGCCCGACTCATTCCCAGACGCTCGCCAAGTTGCTCTCCGGAATGAAATTCGCCATCCGCTAAAATTGATATCAATGTCAGGGGGATTGTATTATCTCTCATGCAATAGCCTCCTCGGCATTCACTTCACCGGTTGCTCCAATAAAGCGGACTTCCGGCTGGAGCCAGACATTGAACTTCTCGCCTACCTGCTGACGGACATAATGCGCCAGCTTAATGACATCGTCGCTGGTTGCCTGATTAGCATTGATTAATACTAAAGCCTGCTGACGATGCACCGCGGCCCCGCCGATGGTTTTCCCTTTCAGCTGGCATTGATCGATTAGCCAGCCTGCGGCCAGTTTTATACGCCCATCTGCCTGCGGGTAGTGCGGAGCATTCGGGAACATGGCCAGTAGCGTCTGCCCTTTCCCGGCATCAATCACCGGATTTTTAAAGAAACTGCCGGCATTTCCACTCACCTTCGGATCAGGGAGCTTAGTCATTCGCATATGACAAACGGCGTCAAACACCTGACGCGGAGTCACGGTCTGTCGGTCAAGGCGGGTCAGGTCACCGTAGGTTAATATCGGATCCCAGACCTTTGTCAGGCGGAGACCTACCGCAACGATGGCAAAGCGCTCCTGGTATTCATGTTTGAAAATACTGTCACGATAGCCAAAACGGCATTCACTCGCAGAAAGACGCTGCTTATGGCCAGTTGCCAGCTCGATACAATCAACATACTGGCAAACACGCTGTAGCTCGACGCCATATGCGCCGATATTCTGAATCGGGGAAGAGCCTGCACACCCAGGAATCAAGGCGAGGTTTTCCAGACCCGGCATGTCATTATCCAGCGTAAACTGCACCAGTTGATGCCAGTTTTCTCCGGCGCCAACGTGTAGATGCCAGGCATCAGGTGTTTCCGTGACCTCAATTCCCATGATGCGGTTGATTATCACCGTACCGGCATAATCCTTCAGGAAGAGTACGTTGCTCCCCTCACCAAGGATCAAAACGGGCTTATCCTCTGCAGTGGCCTGTTGCCATGCGGACAATAGCTGCTGTTCATTTTCAGCACGTACAATCGCTTTGGCCATGCGGTCAATGCCAAAGGTGTTCCAGGGTTTGAGGGAGTGATTCATAGTGGCTTCCTGATGCAAAATCTGCACTAGTTTACCGTATCTGCTGGGGGAAGGCTTGCTTGATTGCGGCCAGGCGGCTATTCAGGATGTTTTAGTTTTTCATGGATAAAGACGCAAAAAGCCCGTCGGTGAGGACGGGCTTCTGACTGATTTGATGCCTGGCCGTTTATGGCGGGCTTTCCTGCCCGCCACCCTTCGGGCCGTTGCTTCGCAACGTTCAAATCCGCTCCCGGCGGATTTGTCCTGCTCAAAGAGTCACTCACCGACAAACAACAGATAAAACAAAAGGCCCAGTCTTTCGACTGAGCCTTTTGTTCTATTTGATGCCTGGCAGTTCCCTACTCTCACATGGGGAGACCCCACACTACCATCGGCGCTACGGCGTTTCACTTCTGAGTTCGGCATGGGGTCAGGTGGAACCACCGCGCTATCGCCGCCAGGCAAATTCTGTTTCACCCCGCATTCCTGCGTGATGATTTAATCTGTAATCAAGCTGAACATTTCGTCTCTTCGCCAAAACAGCTTCGGCGTTGTAAGGTTAAGCCTCACGGTTCATTAGTATCGGTTAGCTCAACGTATCGCTACGCTTACACACCCGACCTATCAACGTCGTCGTCTTCAACGTTCCTTCAGGACTCTCAAGGAGTCAGGGAGAACTCATCTCGGGGCAAGTTTCGTGCTTAGATGCTTTCAGCACTTATCTTTTCCGCATTTAGCTACCGGGCAATGCCATTGGCATGACAACCCGAACACCAGTGATGCGTCCACTCCGGTCCTCTCGTACTAGGAGCAGCCCCCTCAATTCTCCAGCGCCCACGGCAGATAGGGACCGAACTGTCTCACGACGTTCTAAACCCAGCTCGCGTACCACTTTAAATGGCGAACAGCCATACCCTTGGGACCTACTTCAGCCCCAGGATGTGATGAGCCGACATCGAGGTGCCAAACACCGCCGTCGATATGAACTCTTGGGCGGTATCAGCCTGTTATCCCCGGAGTACCTTTTATCCGTTGAGCGATGGCCCTTCCATTCAGAACCACCGGATCACTATGACCTGCTTTCGCACCTGCTCGCGCCGTCACGCTCGCAGTCAAGCTAGCTTATGCCATTGCACTAACCTCCTGATGTCCGACCAGGATTAGCTAACCTTCGTGCTCCTCCGTTACTCTTTGGGAGGAGACCGCCCCAGTCAAACTACCCACCAGACACTGTCCGCAACCCGGATCACGGGTCTACGTTAGAACATCAAACATTAAAGGGTGGTATTTCAAGGTTGGCTCCACGCAGACTGGCGTCCACGCTTCAAAGCCTCCCACCTATCCTACACATCAAGGCTCAATGTTCAGTGTCAAGCTATAGTAAAGGTTCACGGGGTCTTTCCGTCTTGCCGCGGGTACACTGCATCTTCACAGCGAGTTCAATTTCACTGAGTCTCGGGTGGAGACAGCCTGGCCATCATTACGCCATTCGTGCAGGTCGGAACTTACCCGACAAGGAATTTCGCTACCTTAGGACCGTTATAGTTACGGCCGCCGTTTACCGGGGCTTCGATCAAGAGCTTCTCCTTACGGATAACCCCATCAATTAACCTTCCGGCACCGGGCAGGCGTCACACCGTATACGTCCACTTTCGTGTTTGCACAGTGCTGTGTTTTTAATAAACAGTTGCAGCCAGCTGGTATCTTCGACTGATTTCAGCTCCATGAGCAAGTCACTTCACCTACCATCAGCGTGCCTTCTCCCGAAGTTACGGCACCATTTTGCCTAGTTCCTTCACCCGAGTTCTCTCAAGCGCCTTGGTATTCTCTACCTGACCACCTGTGTCGGTTTGGGGTACGATTCGTTGTTACCTGATGCTTAGAGGCTTTTCCTGGAAGCAGGGCATTTGTTACTTCAGCACCGTAGTGCCTCGTCATCACACCTCAGCGTTAAAAGAAGTCCGGATTTACCTAAACTTCCCGCCTACATGCTTAAACCGGGACAACCGTCGCCCGGCTAACATAGCCTTCTCCGTCCCCCCTTCGCAGTAACACCGAGTACAGGAATATTAACCTGTTTCCCATCGACTACGCCTTTCGGCCTCGCCTTAGGGGTCGACTCACCCTGCCCCGATTAACGTTGGACAGGAACCCTTGGTCTTCCGGCGAGCGGGCTTTTCACCCGCTTTATCGTTACTTATGTCAGCATTCGCACTTCTGATACCTCCAGCAACCCTCACAGGCCACCTTCAACGGCTTACAGAACGCTCCCCTACCCAACAACACATAGTGTCGCTGCCGCAGCTTCGGTGCATGGTTTAGCCCCGTTACATCTTCCGCGCAGGCCGACTCGACCAGTGAGCTATTACGCTTTCTTTAAATGATGGCTGCTTCTAAGCCAACATCCTGGCTGTCTGTGCCTTCCCACATCGTTTCCCACTTAACCATGACTTTGGGACCTTAGCTGGCGGTCTGGGTTGTTTCCCTCTTCACGACGGACGTTAGCACCCGCCGTGTGTCTCCCGTGATAACATTCTTCGGTATTCGTAGTTTGCATCGGGTTGGTAAGTCGGGATGACCCCCTAGCCGAAACAGTGCTCTACCCCCGAAGATGAGTTCACGAGGCGCTACCTAAATAGCTTTCGGGGAGAACCAGCTATCTCCCGGTTTGATTGGCCTTTCACCCCCAGCCACAAGTCATCCGCTAATTTTTCAACATTAGTCGGTTCGGTCCTCCAGTTAGTGTTACCCAACCTTCAACCTGCCCATGGCTAGATCACCGGGTTTCGGGTCTATACCCTGCAACTTAACGCCCAGTTAAGACTCGGTTTCCCTGCGGCTCCCCTATACGGTTAACCTTGCTACAGAATATAAGTCGCTGACCCATTATACAAAAGGTACGCAGTCACCTAACAAGTAGGCTCCCACTGCTTGTACGTACACGGTTTCAGGTTCTTTTTCACTCCCCTCGCCGGGGTTCTTTTCGCCTTTCCCTCACGGTACTGGTTCACTATCGGTCAGTCAGGAGTATTTAGCCTTGGAGGATGGTCCCCCCATATTCAGACAGGATACCACGTGTCCCGCCCTACTCTTCGAGTTCACAACGTGTGCATTTTAGTGTACGGGGCTATCACCCTGTACCGCCGGACTTTCCAGACCGTTCCACTAACACACGCGCTGATTCAGACTCTGGGCTGCTCCCCGTTCGCTCGCCGCTACTGGGGGAATCTCGGTTGATTTCTTTTCCTCGGGGTACTTAGATGTTTCAGTTCCCCCGGTTCGCTTCGTTAAGCTATGTATTCACTTAACGATAGTGTGACGAATCACACTGGGTTTCCCCATTCGGAAATCGCCGGTTATAACGGTTCATATCACCTTACCGACGCTTATCGCAGATTAGCACGTCCTTCATCGCCTCTGACTGCCAGGGCATCCACCGTGTACGCTTAGTCGCTTAACCTCACAACCCGAAACTGTTTCGTAAAACAGTCCGCGTTGCGAAAATTTGAGAGACTCGAACACACCGCTTTTTCCTCTCTTATTACGGAGAGAGGAAACAGTGTGTCGTTTCAATTTTCAGCTTGATCCAGATTTTTAAAGAGCAAAACTTCGCAGCATACCTTTTCAGGTACACTCTGAAGTTTTCTTGTTGTGCAGCAGTAAAGGATGGTGGAGCTATGCGGGATCGAACCGCAGACCTCCTGCGTGCAAGGCAGGCGCTCTCCCAGCTGAGCTATAACCCCATCGTAATGTTTCTCTCTGTTTACCGTAATTCGATATCGGGCAATGCATGGTGATACGAAGCATACTGAAGTATGTGAGCATCGCCATAACGCAGCACGGTAGCGAATTTGGTAGGCCTGAGTGGACTTGAACCACCGACCTCACCCTTATCAGGGGTGCGCTCTAACCACCTGAGCTACAAGCCTGCAGAGATTTTTTACTGCTTATTTTTCATCAGACAATCTGTGTGAGCACTACAAAGGCAGGTTCTTTCAGGTAAGGAGGTGATCCAACCGCAGGTTCCCCTACGGTTACCTTGTTACGACTTCACCCCAGTCATGAATCACAAAGTGGTAAGCGCCCTCCCGAAGGTTAAGCTACCTACTTCTTTTGCAACCCACTCCCATGGTGTGACGGGCGGTGTGTACAAGGCCCGGGAACGTATTCACCGTAGCATTCTGATCTACGATTACTAGCGATTCCGACTTCATGGAGTCGAGTTGCAGACTCCAATCCGGACTACGACATACTTTATGAGGTCCGCTTGCTCTCGCGAGGTCGCTTCTCTTTGTATATGCCATTGTAGCACGTGTGTAGCCCTACTCGTAAGGGCCATGATGACTTGACGTCATCCCCACCTTCCTCCAGTTTATCACTGGCAGTCTCCTTTGAGTTCCCGGCCGAACCGCTGGCAACAAAGGATAAGGGTTGCGCTCGTTGCGGGACTTAACCCAACATTTCACAACACGAGCTGACGACAGCCATGCAGCACCTGTCTCAGAGTTCCCGAAGGCACCAAAGCATCTCTGCTAAGTTCTCTGGATGTCAAGAGTAGGTAAGGTTCTTCGCGTTGCATCGAATTAAACCACATGCTCCACCGCTTGTGCGGGCCCCCGTCAATTCATTTGAGTTTTAACCTTGCGGCCGTACTCCCCAGGCGGTCGACTTAACGCGTTAGCTCCGGAAGCCACTCCTCAAGGGAACAACCTCCAAGTCGACATCGTTTACAGCGTGGACTACCAGGGTATCTAATCCTGTTTGCTCCCCACGCTTTCGCACCTGAGCGTCAGTCTTTGTCCAGGGGCCGCCTTCGCCACCGGTATTCCTCCAGATCTCTACGCATTTCACCGCTACACCTGGAATTCTACCCCCTCTACAAGACTCAAGCCTGCCAGTTTCAAATGCAGTTCCCAGGTTGAGCCCGGGGATTTCACATCTGACTTAACAGACCGCCTGCGTGCGCTTTACGCCCAGTAATTCCGATTAACGCTTGCACCCTCCGTATTACCGCGGCTGCTGGCACGGAGTTAGCCGGTGCTTCTTCTGCGAGTAACGTCAATCGCCAAGGTTATTAACCTTAACGCCTTCCTCCTCGCTGAAAGTACTTTACAACCCGAAGGCCTTCTTCATACACGCGGCATGGCTGCATCAGGCTTGCGCCCATTGTGCAATATTCCCCACTGCTGCCTCCCGTAGGAGTCTGGACCGTGTCTCAGTTCCAGTGTGGCTGGTCATCCTCTCAGACCAGCTAGGGATCGTCGCCTAGGTGAGCCATTACCCCACCTACTAGCTAATCCCATCTGGGCACATCTGATGGCATGAGGCCCGAAGGTCCCCCACTTTGGTCTTGCGACGTTATGCGGTATTAGCTACCGTTTCCAGTAGTTATCCCCCTCCATCAGGCAGTTTCCCAGACATTACTCACCCGTCCGCCGCTCGTCACCCGAGAGCAAGCTCTCTGTGCTACCGCTCGACTTGCATGTGTTAGGCCTGCCGCCAGCGTTCAATCTGAGCCATGATCAAACTCTTCAATTTAAGTTTGATGCTCGTGAATTAAACTTCGTAATGAATTACGTGTTCACTCAGAGACTTGGTATTCATTTTTCGTCCGAGGACGTTAAGAATCCATGTCACTTTGAGTGCCCACACAGATTGTCTGATAAATTGTTAAAGAGCAGTGCGACGGCGCTGAACGCTCTGTCGCGAGGTCCCGTATAATACGTTTTCCTCATTCAGAGTCAAGCATTTATTTTTGCTTTTCTCTGCCGGCGTTCATCGCTGAACCCCGCTAACCCGGCGGCCTGTAAGCCGTTGTTCCGTGTCAGTGGAGGCGCATTATAGGGAGTTCTGAGACGTTGACAAGCCCTGTTTTAAAAAAACTTTTCAACCGCTCAAATTCCCGCCATCACGCCCATTTTATGGGCTATTTGCTCGTCATTTGTGCGACTTCCCGCGCAAAATTGGCAACCTGCTTCCAGTCGGTATAGACAACTTCTTTACTGGTATCCGTTTCACCGCCGGTCATCTTCATTATCAGACGAATCATGACGCGATCGTACCAACTATAGCGCGGGTAGCGCAGCGCGCCGGCAAACACCGCGCTGCGCTGCGGTTGCCATGGTGAATTGAGCAGAAACTTACGCGTATAGCTATTTGTCTGCGGCGTGCGCTTCTCCGGCTTACGCGCCACGAGGTTCACCGAGAAAAACGCCCCCGGCAGCGCATTCAACGACTGCAGGTGTTTCTTCACGAAACGGTCCAGCGCCGGATGAAAGTGTCCGTAACGAATCGATGCACCAATCACCACGCGATCGTAGTGGCGCCATTCAACCTCTTCAGTACGGTTGAGATTAACCGTATCCGCATCGATACCCAGCTCTTTCAGCTCAGAGGCCAGGAAGGAGGCAATTTCACGCGTCTGCCCGTCGCGGGTAGAGAATAATATCAACGTTTTCACAAGCACTCCTGTTATTCGCGCCAGAAAGTGGGGGTAAAGAGCACCAGTAAGGTGAACACTTCCAGACGACCAAACAGCATATTAGCAATCAAGATCCATTTCGCGACCGGGTTCATTGTCGCGAAGTTGTCCGCCACTACGCCAAGTCCTGGCCCGAGGTTGTTTAACGTTGCCACAACCGAGGCGAAAGCAGAAAAGTCATCCACTCCGGTCGCGATGATCGCCAGCATGCTAATAATGAACACCAGCGCATAGGCAGAAAAGAATCCCCACACCGCCTCCAGAATACGTTCCGGCAGCGCACGGTTACCTAACTTAATACTGTATACCGCATTCGGATGCACCAGACGCTTGAGTTCCCGGTTCCCCTGTTTGAACAACAGCAGTATACGGATAACCTTCAGCCCGCCGCCCGTCGACCCGGCACAACCGCCAATAAATGCCGAGCACAATAGCAGCACCGGCAGGAATAACGGCCAGCGCGCGATACTGTCGGTGGTAAAGCCCGCGGTCGTCGCCATTGAGACGACCTGGAAGAAGGCCTGATTCAGCGTCGTCAGCGCCGAGCTATACACATCATGCAACCACAACACCAGCGTACAAATCACCACCAGCGTCAGTTGGACACCAATAAACATGCGGAATTCAGGATCGCGCCAGTACACCTTCAGACTGCGCCCGCTGAGCAATGAAAAATGGAGGCCATAGTTACAGCCTGAGATCAGCAGGAAAACCGCAATAATCGTGTTAATGGTTGGACTGTTAAAATACCCTACGCTGGCGTCATGCGTAGAAAAGCCGCCAATCGCGATAGTCGAAAAGCTGTGACCGATAGCATCAAATGCCGGCATACCCGCGAACCAGAGCGCAAGCGCACAGGCGACCGTCAACAGCACGTAGATAAGCCACAGCGTTTTGGCCGTCTCGGCGATACGCGGGCGCATCTTATTGTCCTTCAGTGGCCCCGGCATTTCCGCCCGATACAACTGCATCCCACCGACGCCCAGTATCGGCAGTATTGCTACTGCCAACACAATGATCCCCATACCGCCAAACCACTGCAGCATCTGTCGATAGAAGAGGATGGCATGTGGTAAAGAGTCCAACCCCACCAGCGTGGTGGCACCGGTCGTAGTCAGGCCTGAGAATGACTCAAAAAACGCATCTGTTATCGTCAGATTCGGTTGTTCGGCGAAAATAAACGGTAGCGCACCGACGCTGCCCAGCACGGTCCAGAAGAGGACGACAATCAGAAAACCCTCGCGGGATTTCAGTTCGCCCTTCTCACGGCGGTTCGGCCACCATAATAGATAGCCTATCACCAGCGCGACAAAAAAGGTCTGGGTAAACGCCCGCCCCGCGCCATCGCGGTATATCAGGGCCACTAATCCCGGAAGGATCATCGTCCCCGAAAACAAAATGACCAACAGTCCAACGATTCGGGTTATGGCGCGAAAATGCATCTCTGGCGCTTCCTTTGGTATGCAAAAAATCAGGTGGGGATTATTCGTCAATCTTCAGTAATTGCAACGAACCACGACTAAAATCAGCCAGTTTTGTCGAAAAAGACGCCACTTCAGCTTGCGGAAGCGCCACACGAAGCTGGACGGAGGCCTGATAGTCACTGGCGACAATTTGTCCTGAGAACTGAGCCAACAGCGTTTCAACTCCGGCTAACTGCCCGTACTCACACTGCAAAGTATATGCGGTCAACGGCGTCTTGCGCTGCGTTGTCAGCCCGGCAAGCGCCTGATGGACGCCGCCGCCATACGCTTTAACCAGACCGCCGGTACCAAGTAAAATACCGCCGTAGTAGCGTACCACGACGGCCGTTATTTCGCCGACGCCGCTGCCCATCAGCTGCGCCAGCATAGGTTTACCCGCGGTGCCTGCCGGTTCGCCATCGTCAGAAAAACCCAGCTGTTGAGAGTCATTGGGTGGCCCGGCCACCCACGCCACACAATGATGACGGGCGTCAGGGTGCTCCGCCCTGACGGACTCAACAAACGCCTTTGCCGCTACCACGCCGTCAGTATGTGCCAACAGCGTGATAAAACGACTTTTTTTGATCTCTTCGACAAAGGTCACCGGCGCGGCCGGTATCAACCAGCTTTCCATTACGCCAGTTTCAGGTCACGCGTCATATTTTCAACACTGTTTTCGTGGATGACGACGTTATCTTCAATACGGATGCCGCCAAACGGCTTCAATGCTTCAATTTTTTGCCAGTTGAAGTGTTTGCTAAACTGCCCTTCACGCCACGGCGCCAGCAGAGATTCAATAAAGTAGATGCCCGGCTCGATGGTCAGCACCATACGCGGCTGCAAAATACGCGTGCAGCGCAGATAGGGATACTTCGACGGCGCCGCCAGATGGGTACCGGTATCATCCTGCATGAAACCGGCCACATCATGGACCTGCAGGCCCAGCGGATGGCCAATACCGTGCGGCATAAACGGTCCGGTCAGATCGTTTTCAACCATGGCCTCTTCGCTCATGTCGGTCACGATCTGGTGCTTACGCAACAGTTTAGCAATGCGTTGGTGGAACTGGATGTGGTAATCCACATAGCTTTTTCCAGCCTTCATCGTGCTAATCAGAGCCAGCTGCTCATCGTTAACGTCTTTAATCAAATGGGCAAAGTCATTATCGCCGTGTGCCGCCCAGGTACGCGTCAGGTCTGCCGCATAGCCGTTATATTCCGCTCCGGCATCCAGTAAGAAGCTGCGCGCTTCTGCCGGCGCACGATGATCCAGTTTGGTGTAATGCAGTACAGAGGCATGTTCGTTAAGCGCCACGATATTGCTGTAAGGCACATCGGTGTCGCGATGACCGGTAGCCGTCAGATACGCCTGGTTGATATCGAATTCGCTCATTCCTGAGAGGAATGCTTCATGGGCCGCGCGATGCCCGTTAACCGCCGACTTCTGCGCTTCGCGCATGCAGGCCAACTCATAATCGGTCTTAAAGGAACGATAGTAGTGCAGGAAATCAATCACCCCTTTCGGGTTGATATGACTGGCAGCGATCTCCAGACCAAGCGCACGCTCCGGCACCGGCCCGATATAGGCGATATTGCCGCGCGCCGCAGGCAGCTGGCTGCCAATACCGTCGGCTTTCGGCAGGGCAATCACTTCAACCTCTTCCGTCCAGAACGAGGTCGGCAGCGGTTCAACGTTATGCCAGTAATCAACCGGCAGGTAGAACCACAGTTTCGGTTTGTTGACGCCATCAACCAGCAGCCAGCAGTTGGGCACCTGCGTCACCGGGACCCAGGATTTAAATTGCGGGTTGACCTTAAACGGGTACGGATGATCGTCCAGGAAGACATTGACCAGCTCACCGGAGTGAATCAGCAACGCATCAAGGTTAAAACGAGCTAAAGCATCACGGGTACGTTCTTGTAGGGTAACGATATGATTTTTATAGAGCGCGGCTAGTGATTCCATCTTTCATCCTTTGCTTTTATTCGATCGTAATTCCCCGCATCTTAGCACATCGGCCCCGGGCAGGGTGATTTCCGCCAGGTGTGATCAGACCAGCATTTATTTAAAGACTCATTTGCAATTCTTTAACATAAATCCCACACTCCGTTGCATCTGGTACGACCAGATCACATTGCTGGATTCAGGAGACTGACATGCTCTACAAAGGCGACAACCTGTACCTCGACTGGCTGGAAGATGGCATTGCCGAACTGGTGTTCGATGCTCCCGGCTCGGTGAACAAGCTCGATACCGCAACCGTAGCCAGCCTCGGTGAGGCGCTGGACGTACTCGAAAAACAACACGATCTTAAGGGGCTGTTGCTGCGCTCCGGGAAAGCGGCCTTCATTGTCGGCGCTGACATCACCGAATTTTTGTCCCTGTTCCTGGTACCACAGGAGCAGTTGAGCCAGTGGCTCCATTTTGCCAACAGCGTCTTTAACCGCCTGGAAGATTTACCGGTACCGACTATTTCTGCGGTGAACGGCTATGCGCTGGGCGGCGGCTGCGAGTGCGTGCTGGCTACGGACTACCGTCTGGCTACGCCGGATCTGCGTATCGGCCTGCCGGAAACCAAACTGGGTATCATGCCGGGCTTTGGCGGCTCAGTACGAATGCCGCGTCTGCTCGGCGCCGATAGCGCGCTGGAAATTATTGCCGCCGGGAAAGATGTCAGTGCCGATCAGGCGCTGAAAATCGGCCTCGTCGACGGTATCGTTAAACCAGAGAAACTGCGCGATGGCGCACTCGCCATTCTGCGTCAGGCCATTAATGGCGACCTGGACTGGAAAGCGAAGCGCCAGCCGAAGCTGGAGCCATTGAAGCTCAGTAAAATTGAAGCGGCCATGAGCTTCACTATCGCCAAAGGCATGGTGGCGCAGACCGCCGGGAAACACTATCCGGCGCCGATAACAGCGGTAAAAACCATCGAAGCGGCCGCTCGTTTCGGCCGCGAAGAGGCGCTGAATCTGGAAAACCAAAGTTTTGTCCCGCTGGCGCACACCAAAGAGGCCCGCGCGCTGGTCGGTATCTTCCTTAACGATCAGTATGTCAAAGCCAAAGCGAAGAAGCTGACCAAAAACGTTGAGACGCCGAAACAGGCCGCCGTGCTGGGGGCCGGGATCATGGGTGGCGGTATCGCGTATCAGTCCGCCTGGAAAGGCGTGCCGGTGATCATGAAGGACATTAACGACAAATCGCTGACGCTCGGCATGAACGAAGCCGCTAAGCTGCTCAACAAGCAGCTTGAGCGCGGCAAAATCGATGGGCTGAAGCTGGCCGGCGTTATTGGCACGATTCACCCGACCCTCGATTATGCTGGTTTTGAGCGCGTAGATGTCGTGGTCGAAGCCGTCGTCGAGAATCCGAAAGTGAAAAAGGCCGTGCTGGCGGAAACCGAAGAGAAAGTCCGCCCGGATACGGTTCTGGCTTCTAACACTTCAACGATTCCAATCGGTGAGCTGGCCAGCGTCCTGAAACGTCCGGAAAACTTCTGCGGTATGCACTTCTTTAACCCGGTGCATCGCATGCCGCTGGTAGAAGTGATTCGCGGGGAAAAAACCTCAGATGACACCATCGCAAAAGTCGTGGCCTGGGCGAGCAAAATGGGCAAAACGCCGATCGTGGTTAACGATTGCCCCGGCTTCTTCGTCAACCGCGTGCTGTTCCCCTACTTTGCGGGATTCAGCCAACTGCTTCGCGACGGCGCGGACTTCCGCAAAGTCGATAAGGTGATGGAGAAACTGTTCGGCTGGCCAATGGGCCCGGCATACCTGCTCGACGTGGTCGGCATCGACACCGCACACCACGCGCAGGCGGTGATGGCCGCCGGCTTCCCGCAGCGCATGCAGAAAGATTATCGCGACGCGATCGATGCGCTGTTCGACGCCAGCCGTTTCGGCCAGAAAAACGGTCTCGGCTTCTGGCGGTATAAAGAAGACAGTAAAGGCAAACCGAAGAAAGAAGAAGACCCGGCCGTCGACGCCCTGCTGGCGGAAGTCAGTCAGCCAAAACATGACTTCAGCGACGATGAGATTATCGCCCGGATGATGATTCCGATGGTCAACGAAGTGGTCCGCTGCCTGGAGGAAGGCATTATCGCCAGCCCGGCGGAAGCGGATATGGCGCTGGTTTATGGTCTCGGCTTCCCTCCGTTCCACGGCGGCGCATTCCGCTGGCTGGATACCCTGGGCAGCGCAAAATATCTCGATATGGCGCAGCAGTACCAGCACCTCGGTCCGCTGTATGAAGTGCCGGAAGGACTGCGTAATAAAGCACGCCATAACGAACCCTATTATCCCCCGGTAGAACCAGCCCGCCCGGCGGGCGTTCTGAAAACGGCTTAAGGAGTCACAATGGAACAGGTTGTCATTGTTGATGCAGTTCGCACCCCGATGGGCCGTTCGAAGGGCGGCGCCTTTCGCCACGTGCGCGCGGAAGACCTCTCTGCGCACCTGATGCGTAGCCTGCTGTCGCGTAACCCGTCGCTTGATCCGGCCGCGATTGACGATATTTACTGGGGCTGCGTACAGCAAACGCTGGAGCAAGGTTTCAACATTGCGCGTAACGCCGCGCTGCTGGCCGAGATTCCGCATTCGGTACCGGCCACGACGGTCAACCGCCTGTGCGGTTCATCGATGCAGGCGCTGCACGATGCGGCGCGCATGATCATGACCGGCGACGCCAGCGTCTGCCTGATTGGCGGCGTGGAGCATATGGGCCACGTCCCGATGAGCCATGGCGTGGATTTTCACCCGGGTCTGAGTCGTAACGTGGCAAAAGCGGCCGGTATGATGGGGTTGACCGCCGAAATGCTGGCGCGTCTGCACGGCATCAGCCGGGAAATGCAGGACCAGTTCGCCGCGCGTTCCCACGCTCGCGCATGGGCGGCAACGCAGTCCGGCGCATTTAAAGCGGAAATCATTCCGACAGGCGGCCATGATGCCGACGGCGTGCTGAAGTCATTTAACTATGACGAAGTGATCCGCCCGGAAACGACCGTGGAAGCGCTGGCTGCATTAAGACCCGCATTCGACCCGGTGACCGGCACCGTCACGGCAGGAACTTCATCCGCGCTCTCCGACGGCGCAGCCGCCATGTTATTAATGAGCGAAAGCCGTGCCCGCGAACTGGGGCTGAAACCGCGCGCTCGCGTGCGCTCCATGGCGGTGGTCGGCTGTGACCCATCGATTATGGGTTATGGTCCGGTACCGGCATCAAAGCTGGCGCTGAAAAAGGCCGGACTGGCTACCAGCGATATCGACGTTTTTGAAATGAATGAGGCCTTTGCCGCGCAGATCCTGCCGTGCATTAAAGATCTTGGCCTGATGGAGCAGATCGACGAGAAGATCAATCTCAACGGCGGCGCGATTGCCCTGGGTCACCCGCTCGGCTGCTCCGGCGCACGTATCAGTACAACCTTGATTAACCAGATGGAGCGTAAAGACGCACAGTTCGGTCTGGCTACCATGTGTATTGGTTTAGGTCAGGGCATCGCGACGGTATTCGAGCGTGTTTGATTAAAGAGTTATCTCAAAACCATGGGTGCCAGAACGAGGCGGCAAGCGAATGGCCAATTCGTCAGGAACGAATTTGAACAGCCGAAGGCTGCCTTTGGTGAGGGACGCGGATGTCCCTTATTCATCCCGATGAACTTACCCACCGTCAGTGATTCGGGTGAATAAACGCAGCCAACGCAGTTATGGTGACCATGGCGAAGAGAGGGGGTTTAGTTGCCGTTTTTCCCGCCTGTCAGGGGCGGGTTTTTTATTTCTGCCGTTCTCTTCCCTCTCCCTGAAGAAGAGGGCATGAGCATCAGATAAAGGCAAACGCATCGCCAAACAGGCGATCTTCGCGGGCATTGCGCTCATTGCAGAACAGCTCACGGGCAATTTTTGCCATTTCGAAGCGGCCGGCAATATAAATATCATGCTCTGCCAGAGTGCCATAGTCCTGCAGTACCGCGGTCAACACGGTGCCAGAGCGCCCACGCCACTCTTCTTCCGGCTGTTCCACCACCGGCTCAACACGCAGACCCGGGTGCTCCACGCTCAGCGCTTCCAGCTCTGCCAGATCGTAGAGATGTTTCGCTTCGCGACCGCCCCAGTACACTGCGATATCGCGGTTCGGGTTACGAGCCAGCGCCGTGAGCAGAATGGAACGCACATAGGAGAACCCGGTTCCTCCGGCGATGAGAATGAGCGGACGATCTTCGTCCTCACGCAGCCAGGCCTCACCATGCGGAATATCAACCTCGATCTCGCGCTCTTTCAGAATGCGATCCATCACCGCCATCGCATACAGGTTGAGCTCAGAGGCGCCGATATGCAGTTCAATACATTCCTGCTCCGCCGGAGTGGAAGCCATGGAGAACGGACGCTTGTCACGCTCGTCCATTACCACCATCAAATATTGACCAGCGCGGAAAGAAAACGCCGCTTCCGGCACTAATCGAACGCGATACACGGTATCGGTAATTGCCTCCACCGAGGTCACTTTACAGCTTAAGGTTGTCATGCGTCCCCTCTGTCGGGTCTATAGAGCAAAACAGCGGCGTTAGCCCCGCTTACTGTTATTTAAAGATAGCCAGCTCATCCCAGATGGCGTCAACGCGCGCCGTCACCTCAGGATCCTTCTTAATAGGACGACCCCATTCACGCTGGGTTTCGCCTGGCCATTTATTTGTGGCATCCAGCCCCATTTTTGAACCCAGGCCGGAAACCGGCGAGGCAAAATCCAGATAATCGATCGGCGTATTTTCTACCAGTACCGTATCACGAGCCGGGTCCATTCGGGTAGTAATCGCCCAGATCACGTCGTTCCAGTCGCGTGCATTAACGTCATCATCGCAGACGATCACGAACTTGGTGTACATAAACTGGCGCAGGAATGACCACACGCCCATCATGACGCGCTTGGCATGTCCGGCGTACTGTTTCTTCATCGTGACCACGGCCAGACGATAAGAGCAACCTTCCGGCGGCAGGTAGAAATCAACAATTTCAGGGAACTGCTTTTGCAGAATCGGCACAAAGACTTCGTTCAGCGCGACGCCCAGGACCGCAGGTTCATCCGGCGGGCGTCCGGTATACGTTGAATGATAAATCGCATCTTCACGCTGAGTGATATGCGTAACCGTAAATACCGGGAAATTATCCACTTCATTGTAGTAGCCGGTATGATCGCCGTACGGCCCTTCCGGCGCCATTTCACCTGGCTCAATATACCCTTCCAGCACAATTTCCGCGCTGGCCGGTACTTCAAGATCGTTGGAAATGCACTTGACCACTTCCGTTTTGGTGCCACGTAGCAGGCCGGCAAACGCATACTCTGACAGCGTATCGGGAACCGGAGTGACGGCCCCAAGGATGGTCGCCGGGTCAGCGCCCAGCGCCACGGAAACCGGAAAACGTTCGTCCGGATGAGCCGCACACCACTCCTGAAAATCCAGCGCGCCGCCGCGATGGGAGAGCCAGCGCATGATCAGCTTGTTCTTACCAATGAGCTGCTGGCGATAGATGCCCAGGTTCTGCCGTTCCTTATGCGGACCGCGAGTAACCGTCAGTCCCCAGGTAATCAGCGGGGCAGCATCTTCTGGCCAGCAGGTCATGATCGGGATACGCGTCAAATCAACGTTGTCGCCTTCAATGATCTTTTGCTGGCAGGGTGCTCCGCGCAGGCGCTTTGTCGGCATATTCAAGACCTGCCTGAACTGCGGCAGCTTATCGAACAGATCGCGAAAGCCTTTCGGCGGTTCCGGCTCTTTCAGAAAAGCCAGCAGCTTACCCACTTCACGCAACGAGCTGACATCCTCCTGCCCCATTCCCATGGCGACGCGGCGCGGAGTGCCAAACAGATTGCACAACACGGGCATGGTGTAGCCTTTGGGGTTTTCAAAAAGCAGGGCCGGGCCGCCGGCACGTAAAGTGCGATCGGCAATTTCGGTGATCTCAAGGTGCGGATCGACCGGCAGGGATATTCTTTTCAGTTCGCCCTGCTGCTCCAGTAATGTCAGAAAGTCGCGTAGATCGTGGTATTTCATGGAGTTATTATTAACCTCTATACAGGCGGCTGATTATACGGTGTTCGCCAGCGCCATGCTGTACTTTTGTTAAATTAGAGTGAAAGAACATAGAATTTTTGATTTCACTTATATTGGCTTTCGCGATCGCCCCAGGCTTTTGTTATGCTTGCAGCTAATAGAGTGGAAAGAGTTATTATGCAAGCCTGGTATTTACTGTATTGCAAACGTGGGCAGCTTCAGCGCGCCCAGGAACACCTCGAACGACAGGCAGTGAATTGCCTGATGCCGACGATCGCACTGGAAAAAATCATCCGCGGCAAACGCACTACGGTCAGTGAACCTTTGTTCCCCAATTACCTGTTTGTCGAATTCGATCCGGAAATTATCCACACTACAACTATCAGCGCCACGCGAGGTGTGAATAACTTCGTGCGCTTTGGCGCCCAGCCAGCCACGGTACCGTCCGCGGTCATTCACCAGCTCTCTATCTATAAGCCGGAAGGCATCACCGACCCGGAAACGCCGCACGAAGGTGACTTCGTCTTGATTACCGACGGCGCGTTTGAAGGCCTGCAGGCTATCTTTAGCGAACCGGATGGTGAAGCGCGCTCCATGCTGCTGCTGAATCTGCTTAACAAACAGGTACTGCAAAGCATCAAAAATACCGACTTTCATAAAATCTGACGGTACGCTTAAAAACGGATGCCAAAGAGCGTTCTGACATTCGTGTCAGCGATCTCTTCCAGCCGCTGAGCCTCCTCCCCGCGCCATCCCGCAATACTGGCCAGAATATGCGGCAGATATACCGGTTCATTGCGCCGGGAAGCGGGCTTCGGGCTAAGGTCGCGGGGCAGCAGATACGGGGCATCCGTTTCAATCAACAGGCGTTCTGCCGGGATATCCGGCAACAGCGCGCGCAGCTCCAGTCCGCGTCGCTCGTCGCAGACCCAGCCTGTAATGCCAATATACAAACCGTGGTTCACACAGGCACGCATTTCTTCGCGGGTTCCGGTAAAGCAGTGCAGCACCGCACCAGGCAGTTTATCCAGCCAGGGCGTCAGGAGCGTCAGAAAACGTTCATGGGCATCGCGGCAGTGCAAAAAAACCGGCATAGACAGCTCGGCTGCAAGCGCCAGCTGTGCGCTGAAGGCGGCCTCTTGCTCCTGAGGGGTAGAAAAGTTGCGGTTGAAGTCCAGCCCACATTCGCCGATAGCGACGACCTCCGGCTGGCGCGCCAGCTGAAAGATGGAGTCGGCCACCGCTGCCGTCCAGCTGCTGCTGTCATGCGGATGCACGCCGGCGGTTGACCAGCAGCGGGTATAGCGATGTGCCAGCTGCCGGGCCTGCTCGCTTTCATGCAGGTTAGTTCCGGTGAACAGCATGCCGGTCACGCCCGCCGCCTGAGCGCGGGCCACGACCTCATCGCGATCGCGGGAAAACTGTGGACTGGTCAGATTGACGCCGATATCAAACATCGCTTCTCCAATATGACAACCGCCCTGACGGGCGGCTGGTTACTCTTCTTTGCTCCCCGCTTCTTCAGCGGCGGCATCCTCGTCACGCGTCAGACGTTTTCCGGTATAGAAACGCGCAAAGAAAACCCCGATCTCAAACAAGCAGTACATCGGAATCGCCAGCAGCGTTTGCGAGAAGACATCCGGCGGCGTCAGCAGCATGCCGACGACGAATGCTCCCACCAGCACGTACGGCCGCTTCTTACGCAAATCTTCCGGGGTCGTGACGCCCATCCAGCACAGCAGCACGATCGCAACCGGCACTTCAAACGAAACGCCAAAGGCGATAAACAGCGCCATGACGAAATCGAGATAGCTGCGAATATCCGTCGAGACCTGCACGCCCTCCGGCGCCGCGTGGGTCAGGAAACCAAACGCCAGCGGGAAAACGACAAAGTAGGCAAACGCCATACCGATATAGAACAGCAGCGTACTGGAAACCAGCAGCGGCATAACCAGCCGACGCTCATGTTTATACAGCGCCGGGGCAACAAACGCCCAGACCTGGTAAAGAATAACCGGCACCGACAGAATCACCGAAACCATGAAGGTCAGTTTGATCGGCGTAAAGAAAGGGGAAGCCACGTCGGTGGCGATCATCGTTGCACCCACCGGCATCTGCCGGATAAGCGGTGCGGAAACCAGCTGATAGATGTCGTTGGCGAAGTACACTAACGCCAGAAAAATGACCAGTATCGCGATGATGCTATTGATCAGGCGCTTGCGCAGCTCAATCAAATGCGAAATTAGCGGTTGAGTATCTTCTACGCCCATTTTTACGGTTTATCACTCGATGCAGGGGAGGAATCGGAAGCTGTCACGGCAACTTTTTCTTTGGCGACCGGGAGAGGGTCAGGCTGCGCAGCCGGCTGCTCTGACGCCACGCTCTCTTCTGCGGCTGGAGCGTGAACGGGCGCGCTGGCCTGATGTTCAGCCGTCGCCGGCGTAATGTCCTGGCGCTGCGCTTCACTGCCCTTCACTACCGGGTTATGAATCGTGTTCGCTTCGTCGCTCGCTTTCTCAGGATCGTGGGCGGTATAAGAACGTTTCATAGATTCAGCGGCTTCACGCAGCTCATCCATCGACGCTTTCAGCTCCGGCGTCAGGTTATCCAGGCTCGCCTTTTCCACTTTCTTCAGGCTTTCCTGGAACTCCTGCAGTTTTAGTTCCTGAGTGATCTCATTTTGTACGGTGGCCGCCAGCGATCGTAGCGTACGAATCCAGCTGGCCACCGTTTTTACCGCTACAGGCAATCGCTGTGGCCCCAGAACAATGAGGCCAATAACGAACACCAGCAGTAGTTCACTAAAACCGATATCGAACACGAATTACACCTGCTCTTTGTCGTGGCGTTTTGTCTCGTCTTTTTTCGCATCATCCGGCTTATCGGCGATCGATTTCGCCGTGAAATCTGCATCCGGAGCAGACTTTTCAGGTTTTTCATCATCGCTCATGGCCTTTTTAAAGCCTTTAATCGATGCACCCAAATCCGACCCCAGCGAGCTCAGCTTTTTCGTCCCGAAAAGCAGAACCACAATGACGACAACAATTAATAACTGCCAAATACTGATACCACCCATACACATTCCTCTATGACAGATGATGAATTATTAGGACGCATTATACACGTCATCCCACAAGCCGCCTCTTTGTCAGGCCGCTCGTATGACTTCGCGCAACAACGAATGCGCGGTGATAAAGGCGCTTCCCATCAGTGCGTTTTCCGCCAGCCAATCAGCCAGGACACCGCGCCAGCGGCCATCAGCCAGCCTGGCATCATGCCCCATTCCGGGCGGTGGATAAATAACAGCGTACCACTCAGTAACAGAACCGCGCCTATACCAAACAGATAACGGGACTGCCCCTGACGAACATGTCGCACCTGGAAGTCGCGCACGATGGTATCCACGCTGGTCTGCAGCTGTTTGCTTTGCTGCAAAGTCTGGTACACCAGCTCAGGTATTTCCGGCATTCTTTCGATCCAGAACGGCGCTTTTTCTTTAAACGCACGCACCAGCGCCGGAATGCCGACCTGATCTTTAATCCACGACTCAAGGAAAGGTTTCGCCGTTTTCCACAAGTCTAACTGAGGATAGAGCTGGCGGCCTACCCCTTCTACGTAAAGTAATGTCTTCTGCAGTAATACCAGCTGCGGCTGCACTTCCATATTGAAGCGCCGGGCGGTGTTAAACAGGTTCAGCAGCACATGACCAAACGAGATCTCAGCCAGCGGCTTCTCGAAGATCGGCTCGCAGACGGTGCGAATAGCAAACTCGAACTCTTCAACATTGGTATCCGCAGGAACCCAGCCTGAATCTACGTGCAGCTCGGCGACTTTACGATAATCGCGGTTGAAGAACGCAATGAAGTTTTCCGCCAGGTAGCGCTTATCTTCTTTGTTCAGCGACCCCACGATACCGCAGTCGATCCCGATGTACTGGGGGTTCTCCGGATGGTCGTAGCTAACAAAAATATTGCCTGGATGCATGTCTGCATGGAAGAAGCTGTCGCGGAACACCTGGGTGAAAAAGACCTGCACGCCGCGTTCCGCCAGCAGCTTCATGTTCGTGCCCTGCGCTTCCAGCGCCTCCACGTCGGAAACCGGGATCCCGTAAATCCGCTCCATGACCATCATGTTTTCGCTACAGTAATCGGAGTAGACCTCCGGTACATATAGCATCGGGCTGTCTTCAAAGTTGCGCCGCAGCTGAATGGCGTTCGCCGATTCACGTAGCAGGTTAAGTTCATCCAGCAGCGTTTTTTCGTATTCGCGAACCACTTCCTGCGGGCGCAGGCGGCGACCGTCGGGCAGTAAACGCGGCACCCAGCGCGCGAGACGATAGATAAGCTTCATGTCCGCTTTAATCACCGGCACGATATCCGGGCGGATCACTTTGATAACGACCTCTTTACCGTTTTCTTTCAGCCGTGCGGTATGGACCTGCGCAATAGAGGCCGATGCCAGCGGTTCAATCGAGAAATCGTCAAACCAGGCCTCTACGGGAAGACCGCCCATCGCCTGTTCGATCTGCTGTTTTGCCAACCGGCCATCGAAGGGCGCTACGCGATCCTGCAGCAGCGCGAGCTGATCGGCGATTTGCGGCGGGAACAGATCGCGGCGGGTGGAGAGCATCTGGCCGAACTTGATCCACACCGGCCCCAGCTCCTGCAGCGCAAGGCGCAGACGTTCGCCGAGAGGTTGGTTTTTATGACGATTCGGCATCCAGAACAGCATCCGCCGCCCGATACGCAGCGGCAGCGTGATACGCATTTTGGGAATGAGCTCATCAAGCCCATAGCTCAAAAAGGTGCGGATAATAAGATACAGGCGCCGTAATTCTCCTGGCGTCATTTGCCCTCCAGCGTTTCCAGCCGTTTTTCCAGTGCGGAAAGCGCGCGTTCCACAGCCGCGGTCTCTTCGCCAAACCAGGCCATTTCCAGCGGCCCAGGCGCCATACGCCACTCTTCGGTCAGCGCTTCAGCGACATACCGCTGCTGACGCTGAGCGCCGTGCAGCAGAAAACGAGCTCCGGAGCGAAAGACCTTACTGACCCCTTCCGCAACGATATCGCCGGTGTAAGGCGCCAGCAGCTCAGCCGGATCGAATTCCGCCAGGTCACATAGCGCCACCGTGTTCTGCACCACCTGCAGGTCGCCCTGCACTTCCAGATCACCGCTGCGAATAAGCGCCGTGAGCTGTTGACGGTTGCGCAGCTGTGGCAGCACGCTGAGACGAGTAATGACGGTACAGTCGGCATCGCCTTCCCAGGTCCCCAGCACATCCACCTGACGCTCGCTGAAGACCAGCACAACCGGCGTCGACAGCTCCTTCAGCTCAACGCGCAGCACCTTCCCCAGCAGACGCTGGCGAGCAGGTTTTAACGCTTTGTCGCGCCAGAGAAAGGTATTGAGGGCGGTTTCAATGCCAGCGGTAACCAGTGGTTTGAAAGGCATGCGATCCCTCCTGTCAGAACTTATAACCGCGGTGCAACGCAACGATACCAGCCGTCAGGTTGTAGTAGTCGACGTTTTCGAAACCGGCGTCCTGCATCATGGCTTTCAGGGTGTCCTGATTCGGGTGCATACGAATAGATTCCGCCAGGTAGCGATAGCTTTCACCGTCTTTGGCAACCAGTTCCCCTACGCGCGGCAGCACGTGGAAGGAGTAGGCATCATAGGCTTTGCTGAGCGGCTCAATAATCGGTTTCGAGAACTCGAGCACCAGCAGACGACCGCCCGGCTTCAGGACGCGATACATTGAACGCAGCGCCTTTTCTTTATCGGTGACGTTACGCAGGCCAAATGAAATCGTGATGCAGTCAAAAGTGTTGTCGGCAAACGGCAGCGCTTCTGCGTTAGCCTGAACGTATTCAACGTTGCCGACGATGCCGATGTTGCGCAGCTTTTCGCGCCCCATTTTCAGCATAGAGTCGTTGATATCTGCCAGCATGACGCGCCCCGTTTCACCCACCAGGCGAGAGAACTTCGCCGTCAGGTCGCCGGTACCGCCGGCCAGGTCCAGAACGGTCTGTCCACGGCGTACGCCGCTGCAATCGATGGTGAAACGCTTCCACAAACGATGAATACCGAACGACATCAGATCATTCATAACATCATATTTTGCGGCCACAGAATGGAATACATGTGCCACCATGTCCGCCTTCTGCTCTTTGGCTACCGTCTGAAAACCAAAGTGCGTCGTTTCTTGTGAATCCTCAACCATCTCAATGCCTGCTTATCAAGAAAATGTTCGCCGAGTGTAACAGATTCAGCGCATTTCCCATACGGTTCAACGCGGCATAGAGGACTCGCCGGACATCGTCTCATCGGCCGGATCGGAGGTAAATTCGTTATCTTCAAGCGCTTTTTCGTCTTCTTCAGAACGATATTCGTCATCCTGAGCCGTTGCCTGATCGACTAAATCAGGATTAATCCCGCGCTTCACTTCAACGCCAAGACCGCGGAACGCTTCTGCCTGCACCAGCAGATTTCCGCGCCCGGAAGCAAGCTTTTTCATCGCCTGGCGATAGTTATCCTGGGCTTTATCCAGGCTCTGCCCGATGGCGGACATATCATCAACGAACAGTCGCATTTTGTCGTACAGACGACCTGCGCGCTCAGCGATTTTCTGCGCATTGCGGCTTTGATGTTCATAACGCCAGAGATTGGCAATCGTCCGCAGCGCCACCAGCAGCGTCGTCGGACTGACCAGCATAATGTTGTTCTTCAGCGCTTCGCTGATAAGTTCAGGCTGGCGGTCGATAGCCAGCAGGAAAGCCGGCTCCACGGGAATAAACATCAGCACATAGTCGAGCGAGCGCAGGCCCGGCAGCTGTTGATAATCTTTACGTCCGAGCAGGCGAATATGGTTACGCACCGAGGCGATATGCTCCTGCAGCGCCGCCTCGCGGGTGTAGTCATCTTCGGCATTGAAATAGCGTTCGTAGGCCACCAGCGTCATTTTGGCATCAATGACCACGTCTTTCCCCTGCGGCAGGCGAACGATGACATCGGGCTGCATGCGCGAACGACCTTCTGTTTCGATGCTGACCTGGGTCTGGTATTCATACCCTTCGCGTAGCCCGGAAGCTTCCAGCACGCGGGTTAGCACCACCTCTCCCCAGTTACCCTGCGTTTTGTTATCCCCTTTCAACGCCCGGGTCAGGTTCAACGCCTCCTGCGCCATCTGCGCGTTCAGCTGCTGCAGATTGCGGATCTCATGGGCCAGCGTATGCCGCTCACGCGCCTCCTGGCCAAAACTGTCCTGCACCTGGCGGCGGAAACCGTCCAGCTGTTCACGCAGCGGCGTCAGCAGGCCATGTAAACTCTGCCGGTTCTGCTCATCGACGCGCCGGTTGCTGTGTTCGAAAATGCGGTTTGCCAGGTTTTCAAACTGCTCGCTCAGACGCTGTTCGCTGTTCACCATCTGGCGGATTTTATCCTCGGCGTGGATCCGGGTAGATTCAAGGCGGGTGGTGACTTCGCGGAGATCGGCCTCCAGAGAGCTATTGATATCACGCAGGCTGCGCAGTTCGTTATTCAGCAACTCACATTCATCGCGCCAGTGGGCCTCCTGCACCAGCTGCTGGCGCGCGGCGCTGAGCTCGATATCCAGTTCACGGCGCTCCTCGATAAGGTCGGCGCGAATTTGGTCAGCTTTGGCTTTGGTCGCCAGCCACCCTGCGACCAGCCCTACGGCCAGCGCCACGATGGCACTTATCACAATCGAGATATCCACAACGCCCCCTGCGGCAACAACTTACGGCACAAAAATAGAATTGTGCTGTACAAACGTCCAGTTTAAAAGAGATTTCCTGCGAGGCGCAGCGCAAAAAAGAAAGGCCGGAAGATCCGGCCCTGGGTGGAGAGGCGAGGAATTACAGCAGACGGCGAGCCGCTTCGACGACGATTTTTACCGCGTGGCTTTCGGTTTGCTTCATGGTTTCCGCGTTCGGAATTTCCTGCTGGGTACGGTTGACGATAACCCCGGCAACCATCCCGGCACGCAGCCCCTGGCTGGCACACATGGTCAGCAGAGTCGCAGACTCCATCTCGTAGTTCATGACCCCCATTGACTGCCACTCTTCCATAGAACCTTTAAAACGGCTGACCACGCGACCGGAGAAGGTGTCGTAGCGCTCCTGGCCCGGGTAGAAGGTGTCAGATGATGCGGTCACGCCGATATGGGTGGTCGCGCCGATCGATTTGGCCGCTTCAACCAGCGCAGTGGTGCAGGCAAAGTCAGCCACGGCCGGGTATTCCATCGGCGCAAAGTGCAGACTCGCGCCATCGAGACGTACGGATGCGGTGGTAACCAGCACGTCACCGACGTTAATGTGTGGCTGGATAGCGCCGGTGGTGCCGATACGCAGGAAGGTACGAATCCCCAGCTGCGCCAGTTCTTCAACGGCGATGGACGTTGACGGGCCGCCGATACCGGTAGAGCAGACAATGACCGACTTGCCATCCAGTTCGGCACGCCAGGAGGTAAATTCGCGGTGAGATGCCAGCTTGACCGGCTTATCCATCAGCGCGGCGATCTTTTCCACACGCTCCGGATCGCCAGGGACGATAGCCAGCGTAGCCCCTTGTAAATCGTTTTTGGTGAGGCCGAGATGAAAAACATCAGACTTAGACATAAAAAACTCCTCTGTGGGTCGAATTATCAGCAGAAGCAAAACGGTACTTTACAGAAGCTACCCGCTTAGTTTTGTGACAAAAATCACCATGAACAAAAATCATTGCAATGATTTTCCATCAAAAAGTGATAAACATCACATTAACAAGTTATATTCATCGTGTCTGAACAAAAGATAGCCTGTTTCAGGCACTGTGCTTTGTTAACGTCCGGTCGATAGCGTCTATAGTTATCGATGCGCTAATAAATAAGGGTACGGAGAATACCATGACCACAACCAAGCAACCTGGCTTTGCGCCTGCAGCCACGCCGCACGCTTCTACCACCGTTCATACCTCGGAGGAGAGCATCATCACAGGCGAAACGTCGATCCCCACTCAGGGAGAGAACATGCCGGCCTATCATGCTCGTCCGAAGAACGCCGATGGCCTGCTGCCGGTCGTTATCGTTGTTCAGGAAATTTTCGGCGTCCATGAACATATCCGCGACATTTGCCGCCGTCTGGCGCAGGAGGGATATCTGGCTATCGCGCCAGAGCTCTACTTCCGCCAGGGCGATCCGAATGACTATACCGATATCCCCACCCTGTTCCAGGAGCTGGTCAGCAAAGTGCCGGATGCGCAGGTGCTGGCCGACCTCGACCATGTCGCCAGCTGGGCCGCACGCCACGGAGGCGATGCTCATCGTCTGCTGATCACCGGCTTCTGCTGGGGTGGACGCATTACCTGGCTTTATGCCGCCCATAACCCGCAGCTAAAAGCCGCCGTCGCCTGGTACGGAAAGCTGGTCGGGCAGAAAACCCTGAACTCAGCGAAATATCCGGTGGATATCGCCGTTGATCTCAACGCGCCGGTGCTGGGGTTGTACGGTGGCAAAGACGCCAGCATTCCACAGGATACGGTGGAAACCATGCGTCACGCGCTTCGCGCGGCCAACGCCAAAGCGGAGATCATCGTCTACCCGGAAGCCGATCACGCCTTTAACGCCGATTATCGCGCCAGCTATCATGAAGAATCGGCCAAAGACGGCTGGCAGCGTATGCTGGCATGGTTTGCGCAGTATGGCGGGAAGCGCGCGTAAGCCGCTATCGGTTGCCGATATGGCGGTTAATCATATCGGCGATCGTTCCGTCACTCTTCCATGCCGCCAGACAACCACAGACAAATTCATAGTGCTGTAGCCGGTTTCGGGGAACGCAAATCGCTTGCTGTATCTGGCTGAAACTATCAGGCAGGAGGCGAAACTGGGGATATTCCCGCGCCACGCTGGCAAGCGGCTGACGGATCCCGGCAACCATCTCCCCTTCCCCGGCGATAAACGCGCGGATCGCCTCCTGGGAGGTAGCGTACTGCTGCATCGCCGCATGGCGTAGCGTTCGAATCAGATACAGTTCATAGGCCGCCCCTCTCCCGACGTTAATCGTTACTCCCGGGCGATCCATCGCTTGTACGGAGTGAATATCGCTGTCGTTTCTGACCAGCACTGAACTTTCAATCGTGACATACGGCGGGGTGAAGCACAGTTTGTCTTCACGAGCGGGATCAATCGCCAGGAAAGCAATATCCCACTGGTCCAGCAAAGCTACATCAACCACTTTCCCGGCCGTCGGCCAGGTCACAAATCGCGCCTCGCAACCGCATTCAGCGGCCAGTTTTTTGGCTAACTCGGCGGTGATGCCACCCGGGGTATTATCCGGCAATAACGTGGCGAGAACCGGGTTCCCCAGATTAATAGCAAAACATAAGGACCGCTGCGGATCGTCGAGCCTGGTCATCATTCTCCCCCGGAAATGTCTGTGCTTGCTCAGTGCAGCTAAGCGTAGCCCAGCCGCAGGCACTCCGCAGGTTAGACGGGACATTTGCCAGCACGAAAGAGAAAAGAAAAAGAGAAAAGAAGAGGAGGCCTGGGCCTCCTCCGGGACGAGGGTTAACGGAGTTATGCCTGACGCAGATTCTGCGCGGCTTTCACCATGTTAGCCAGCGCGGCGCGGGTTTCCGGCCAGCCGCGAGTTTTCAGGCCACAGTCCGGGTTGACCCACAGACGCTCTGCCGGGATACGCTGCGCCGCTTTCTCCAGCAGTGCTTCAATCCACTCCACGCTCGGAACGTTCGGCGAATGGATGTCATACACGCCCGGTCCGATTTCGTTCGGGTATTCGAACTCTTCAAACGACTCCAGCAGCTCCATGTCAGAACGCGAGGTTTCAATGGTGATCACGTCCGCATCCAGCGCGGCAATCGAATCCATGATGTCGTTGAACTCGCAGTAGCACATATGGGTGTGGATCTGGGTATCATCCCGCGCCACCGCGGCATTGATCCGGAAGGCTTCCACGCCCCACTGCAGATAAGCATCCCAGTCGCTACGCTTGAGCGGCAGTCCTTCACGCAGCGCCGGCTCATCAATCTGGATGATGCCGATACCGGCCGCCTCCAGATCCGCCACTTCGTCACGCAGCGCCAGCGCAATCTGTTTGGCGATGGTTTCGCGACTGACGTCTTCACGCGGGAATGACCAGCAAAGAATCGTCACCGGACCGGTCAGCATGCCTTTCACCGGCTTGTCGGTCAGCGACTGGGCAAACTTCGCCCACTCAACGGTGATTGCTTCCGGGCGACTGACATCCCCGATGACCACCGGCGGCTTCACGCAGCGGGAGCCGTAGCTCTGTACCCAACCGTTTTGCGTGAAGATGAACCCGTCGAGATGCTCACCGAAGTACTCCACCATGTCGTTACGCTCGGCTTCGCCGTGAACCAGAACATCTAGCCCTAAACGTTCCTGCTCAACAATCGCCTGCTTGATATGCTCCGCAATACCGGTGCGATAGTGGTTGGCATCGAGATTGCCTTTTTTGAAGTCCAGACGCAGGCCACGGATCTCGGTAGTCTGTGGAAAAGAGCCGATGGTCGTGGTCGGCCACGCCGGTAGATTGAAGCGCGTACGCTGCGCCCTGGCGCGTTCAGCATATGGGCTGTTGCGCTGGCTGTCCTGAGCGGTAATGGCCGCCAGACGTTTTTCTACCGCCGCATTATGTACGCGGGTAGAGTGACGGCGAGCCTGAATCGGCGCGCTCCATTCAACCAGTTTTGCGGTCTCGCCGCTATTCAGCGCATCGCGCAGCAGGGCCAGCTCGGTACATTTCTGCAGGGCAAAAGCGAACCAGCTTTTCACTTCCGCATCGAGACGGGTTTCCACGCTCAGGTCGATCGGGCTGTGCAGCAGGGAGCATGAGGTCGCGATCCACAGCGCACGCTGGCCGACGATGTCTTTAATTTGCGCATACTTCTCCGTCAGATCGGCGCGCCAGACGTTACGGCCGTTGATCAGGCCCGCAGAGAGCAGCCAGTCGGCTGGCAGACGCCGGTGCAGATCGGCCGCATCATCTTTACCGTGAACCAGGTCAACGTGCAGACCCTGCACCGGCAGCGCGGTGATGGTGTCGAGGTTGGCGGTGATGCCTTCAAAGTAGGTGGTCAGCAGCAGCTTAACCTGACCTGCGAGCGCGTCATACGCCGGTTTGAACGCCTCCAGCCACGCCTGCGGCAGTTCCAGTACCAGAGCCGGCTCGTCAATCTGTACCCACTCGATGCCGCGTTTTGCCAGCTCTGCCAGCACCTGCTGGTAAACCGGCAGGATATCCTTCAGCAGGCTCAAACGGTCAAACTGTTCGCCTTTGACTTTGCCCAGCCACAGATAAGTGACCGGCCCCAACAGGACGGGTTTAACCTTATGACCAAGCGCCAGCGCTTCGTCCACTTCATCCAGCAGCTGGGTCCAGGTCAGTTTGAACGACTGCCCTTTTACAAACTCTGGCACCATGTAGTGATAGTTGGTGTTAAACCATTTGGTCATTTCTGCCGCTGCCGCCGGTTCGCCGGTCGGCGCACGGCCGCGGCCAATGCGGAACAGGGTATCGATATCAACCGAGCCATCTTTGTTCTGATGACGAGCCGGCACGTTACCCAGTAGCAGGCTGGTAGTCAGAACATGGTCGTACCAGGCGAAATCACCCACCGGCAGCAGGTCAACGCCCGCCTGCTTCTGCTGCTCCCAGTGACGGGCGCGCAGCTCGCGGCCCACCGCCAGCAGTTCTTCGCGGGTTGAGTTACCTGCCCAGTAGCTCTCTTGCGCTTTTTTCAGCTCGCGACGTAGACCAACGCGAGGGAAACCGAGGGTGTGATTAATAATTGTCATTTTTTGAGCCTCATGATTGCAATCCGAAAGATTTCGGATTCAGGGAAGGCGGCAAACTTGCTCATCCCCAGGAGCTTACTGAAGTAAGTGACCGGGGTGAGGAAGTGCGGCCAACGCACCATAAATTCGAAAGATAAAGGATTTAGACGTCCAGATGTTTACACATCCATAATTGGCGGTTACTGTATATTCCTCAAGCGCAAATTATTCATGCCGAAGTGAAGGACTTTCATGATCGAAATAAAACACCTGAAAACGCTACAGGCGTTGCGGAATAGCGGGTCGCTGGCAGGCGCTGCGGCAGCTCTGCATCAAACTCAGTCCGCCCTGTCTCACCAGTTCAGCGATCTGGAACAACGCCTTGGCTTCCGCTTGTTTGTGCGTAAAAGTCAGCCTCTGCGCTTCACCCCACAGGGGGAGATCCTGCTCCAGCTGGCAAACCAGGTTCTGCCGCAAATCAGCCGCGCGCTGCAGGACTGCCACGAGCCGCAGCAAACCCGTCTGCGCATCGCTATCGAGTGTCATAGCTGTATACAGTGGTTGACCCCGGCGCTGGAGAGTTTCCGCGCCCGCTGGCCGCATGTCGAAGTGGATTTTCAGTCCGGCGTAACCTTTGACCCGCAGCCAGCTCTGCAGCAAAGCGAGCTGGACCTGGTCATGACCTCCGATATCCTGCCGCGTAGCGGCCTGCACTATTCGCCTATGTTCGATTTTGAAGTTCGCCTGGTGCTGGCGCCGGAGCATCCGCTGGCAGCGAAAACGCGCATCTCGCCGGAAGATCTGGCATCGGAACTGCTGTTGATTTATCCGGTTCAGCGCGGTCGCCTGGATATCTGGCGCCACTTCCTGCAGCCGGCCGGCATCAGCCCGCAGCTCAAAAGCGTCGACAATACCCTGCTGTTAATTCAGATGGTCGCCGCGCGGATGGGCATCGCCGCCCTGCCGCACTGGGTGGTGGAAAGTTTTGAGCGCCAGGGTCTGGTCGTCACCAAAACCCTGGGCGAAGGACTGTGGAGCCGACTGTACGCCGCGGTACGCGACGGCGAGCAGCGCCAGCCGGTCACCGAAGCGTTTATTCGCTCAGCGCGGAATCACGCTTGCGATCATTTGCCGTTTGTCCGGAGTGCGGAGCGACCCAACGGCGATGGACCCACAGTGAGGCCAGGATCACCAGAGCTCCTGTAATAAAGCTCGGCCAGTGGGGCTGTTCTTGCCAGATGGCAAGGTTAACCAGCAGCCCGGCGGGGACATGCACGTTATTCATAATGCCCAGCGTTCCGGCATCCACCTGCGTGGCCCCGTAGTTCCACATAAAGTACCCCAGCCCCGACGCTGCCACGCCCAGCCAGACCAGGACACCCCACTGTAGGGTTGTGGTTGGCAGCCTCTGCGGATTGCCCAGCATAAACCAGGCCGCCACTGCCACCAGGAAAGCCCCCATATAGAACCACGCAAACGCGTTGTGCTGCGGCATAGGACGTAGCTCCATCAGCCGCTTATAGCCCACCATTCCGATAGCAAAGCTAAGGTTCGACAGCTGAACCAGCAGCAGCCCCGTCCAGAAATGATCGCTCACTTTGTCATAGCGAATAATGGCCGCGCCCAGCACCGCCAGCCCCGCGCTCAGCAGATATCCCCAGCGGAGCTTGCGTCCGCTGAGCAGATCGTAAATCAGCGTGATATAAAGCGGCGTAAAGACGGTAAACAGCAGGAATTCAGACACCGTCAGGTACACATAGGCGCGGAATGCCAGCAGGTACATGATGCCAAGCTGCATGGCGCCGACCAGCATGTAGAGCACGATAGTACGCGGCGATTGCCCGCGGGTACGCAGAAACGGCAGAAACACCAGTGCCGCCAGCCCCACGCGCATTAGCACGGAAAAGTAGCTATCGACGCTGCCAGCCAGGTATTCGCCTATCAGGCTAAAGGAAAAAGCCCACAGGATAGTGGTAATAATCAGTAGCGCCACAATGAATGTCTCTCAGGAAGAAGAGCACTCATTGTAGCGGAGAGTCAGGTTGACGACTGAGCAATAAACAAACAGTCGTCAATCTTTATCAGGCGAGATAGAGCTTACGCAGATAGTGCGGCACCGCATCGTCAGCGTTGCTGCCGATCACTTCCAGATCCGGATGCAGGTCTTTCAGCCGCTGGTGAGCATTCTGCATAATGCAGCCTTTTCCCGCCATCGACAGCATTTCTGCGTCGTTCATGCCATCACCAAAAGCGATGCAGTCTTTCAGGCGATAGCCCAGCATTTTGGCGACCGCTTCCAGCGCATGCCCCTTCGACACGCCACCGGCCATCACTTCCAGGCAGGTCAGCGTGGAGAAGCTGACGTTCACGCGATCGCCCCAGCGGGCGTTGATCGCCTGCTCCAGCGGCAGCAGATGCTCATGATCCTCGCAGGTGAAAAACACTTTGCTGATCCCCTGCGGATCAAGCTCGCCCGCTTCGTAGAGCTGATAGTTGAAGACGGCCTCTTTGAAAAAACGCATCTCTTCCGGGCGGTGGCGGTTCATATACCACTCATCTTCGCGGTAGACGTTGGTCACCACTTTCGGGTCATTGCGCATCATTTCAAACAGATCGGCCGCAATGTCGCGGTCAAGGTTATGGGCAAAGATCTGTTTCCCCTCGCCGTCGTGCACGCGCGCGCCGTTGGAGGTGATCATGTAGGACCGGATGCCGAGATTATCGCGAATCTGACCGACATCGATGTAATGACGACCGGTGGCAAAGACAAAATCGATCCCGCGCGCGGTCAGCAGCTGCAGCGTCTCTTTTGCGTAGGGAGTTAAGTAGTGATCGGGAGAAAGCAGCGTGCCATCTAAGTCAGACGCAACAACCTGGTACATAAAAATTTTAACCTCTAAGCAGGGCGACGAGCGTTTTCGTCGGATTCATTGTGTCGACTGAAAAAATCGACGATGGCATTCAGCGCGACTGAGCGCATGGCGTCCTTTTCAAAAAGGATCTCATGGTATGCCCCTTCTATAACAAGCGGCTTACTACCTTCGCAGGGCCGACCTGCCGCGGCACGGAGTTCGCAGTAGCGTTCGTGCATGCGGTTATCGACTACGCGTTCTTCTTCTGCCTGCAATAACAATGTGGGAGTGGTGTCTTTCTCTACGCCCGCCAGCGCCTCTTCACCTGCGAGGATCCCCTCACGCACCCAGTGGTAGGTTGGCCCGCCGACGCGCAGCTGTGGTTCATCGGCATAGAAGCGCAGATTACGACGATAGCGTTGGCGACTGTGCGTCAGCACGTTGACCGAAAAGGGCAGCGCCCGCCAGCGACCGGTACCCAGCGCATACTCTTCACGAATGCGCTGATGGCCCTCAGCCCAATCGAGAATATGGCGTACCATCCAGTCCGGGAAACGCATGACGATACCGAACATAGGCGCGCACAGCGCAATAGCGTCGCAATGCTGCTGGTGACGCTGCAAAAACAGCGTCGCAATGGCGCCCCCCATCGAATGGGCGAGGATAAACCTTTTTCGCCAGTGGCCGGGGGCAACTTCCTGCTGCCAGAGCGCAGCCAGATCGTCAACATAATCGCTAAAGCGCACCACGTGGCCGCGATGGCTGTCGGTCAATATTCGCCCGGAACGCCCCTGGCCGCGATGGTCGATAATCATCACGTCGAAACCGCTGTGGAACAGATCGTAAGCCAGCTCGGCGTATTTCACGTAGCTTTCAATACGCCCCGGACAGATGACCACGACCCGATCGTTTTCTTTGGCGCAAAAGCGAACAAAACGGACCGGGACATCATCAACGCCCCTGAATTCCGCCTCTTCCCGCTGATGCCAGAAATCGGTAAGTGGCCCCATCGTAAAAGCCGCAAACGCGTTTTCTCGTGTATCCCAATCCTTTTGCTGCCGAAACATCGGGCTTACACCCCTGTTAACCACTGAAAATCGTTTTTTTAGCGCGCATCACACAATGCTTACGCAATAGCGTATTGTGGCATAAAAACAGACAACCAGGGAGTTTCTCATGACGTTCGAGTGGTGGTTCGCCTATCTGCTGACATCCATTATCCTCAGCCTGTCGCCAGGTTCCGGGGCCATTAATACCATGACGACCTCGATCAACCACGGCTACCGCGGCGCGGCCGCCTCGATTGCCGGATTACAAACCGGACTGGCGATTCATATCGTCCTTGTTGGTATCGGCCTGGGAACGCTGTTTTCCCGCTCGGTGCTGGCCTTCGAGGTGCTGAAGTGGGCCGGGGCGGCTTATCTTATCTGGCTGGGTATTCAGCAATGGCGCGCGGCGGGATCGCTCAATCTCAATACCCTGGCAAAGGCGCAAACGCGTGGAAAACTGTTCCAGCGCGCGGTTTTCGTCAACCTGACCAACCCGAAAAGCATTGTCTTTCTGGCGGCCCTGTTCCCGCAGTTTATCGTGCCGCATCAGCCGCAGGTCATGCAGTATCTGGTTCTCGGCGTTACCACGATTGCGGTGGATATCATCGTGATGATTGGCTACGCGACGCTGGCGCAGCGTATTGCGGCATGGATTAAAGGACCGAAACAGATGAAGGCGTTGAACAAAGTCTTCGGATCGTTGTTTATGCTGGTGGGCGCGCTGTTGGCTTCCGCACGCCATGCCTGAGGCGAGAACCCCGGTTTGCCTTCAGCAAACCGGGAAAACCAGCGCTTAGCGCGAAATGATCAGATGAATACCGAAACCGGCGAACAGCGTTCCGGCAATGCCGTCGATCCATTTTGCCATCCGCTGGTAACCACGACGCATAGCCGGTAAGGCAAACAGGCTGGCCACGACGGTAAACCAGGCCAGCGTTTCCAGAACGATCAGCAGGAAAATCCCCCAGCGCTCGCCCGTGCCGACGTTATCGCCGACAAAGAGTGAGAAGACGGAACCAAAATAGATAATCGCCTTCGGGTTAGCGAGGTTGGTCAGCAGCCCTTTCAGGAAGCTACGGCCACTGCGGGCCAGCTCGACCTGCGGCTCCGGCGCCGGCGCATCGCTTTTCTTCAGCGCACCGCGCAGCATCTGATAGCCCATCCAGCACAGGTATAAGCCGCCGCCGACCATAATAATGGTGTGCAGCCAGGCCATTTTTTCGATAATCAGGTGCAGGCCAAGCAGCGCGACGCCCGCCCAGACCATGACGCCACAGGTAATCCCCAGCACGCCCATCAATGCCTCTTTACGAGAACGGCTAACGGCGGTCTGAGAAACAAAGAAAAAGTCCGGACCTGGACTCATCAGCGCAATGATATGCACCAGCGCGACGGTGAGGAAAAGCATCAGCATGATTGAACCCTAATCTATCGGCAATTTGGATCGCAGGAATATAGTGAAGACCGAAACTATCCTGACACTTTTTCGTCCGGCTGACTACTCATCTTCACCATCAATGTGCGCGCGGATCAGCGCCATAAACTCTTTCCCGAAACGCTCCAGTTTTCGCGTTCCCACGCCGTTCACGCTCAGCATCTCGCCGGCGGTTATCGGCGACTGCTCCGCCATTTCGATCAGCGTCGCATCGTTAAATACAACGTACGGCGGGATATTTTCTTCATCGGCAATCGCTTTACGCAGCTTGCGCAGCTTGGCGAACAGCTTGCGGTCGTAATTGCCGCCGAAGGATTTTTGCATCGCCTTCGGCTTCAGCGCCACGATACGCGGAACGGCGAGCTGCAGCGGAACCTCGCCACGCAGCACGGGACGCGCGGCTTCGGTCAGCTGCAGCGCCGAATGCTGGGCGATGTTTTGCGTGACCAGGCCAAGATGAATCAGCTGACGAATCACGCTCACCCAGTGTTCATGGCTCTGTTCGCGACCGATGCCGTATACCGGCAGCTTGTCATGCGCCATTTCGCGGATACGCTGATTATTCGCCCCGCGCAGCACCTCCACCACATAGCCCATGCCAAAGCGCTGATTCACGCGGTAAATAGTCGAGAGCGCCTTACGCGCATCCATTAATCCGTCGTACTGCTTCGGCGGATCGAGGCAGATATCGCAGTTGCCGCATGCTTCCTGGCGCCCTTCGCCAAAATAGTTGAGGAGTACCAGACGGCGGCAGGTTTGCGCTTCGGCAAAAGCGCCCATCGCGTTCAGCTTATGGCGTTCAATATCCTGCAGCGGCCCGGCGGGTTTCTCCTCCAGACAGCGACGCAACCACGCCATATCGGCCGGATCGTAAAACAGCATCGCTTCCGCCGGCAGGCCATCGCGACCGGCGCGACCGGTTTCCTGATAGTAGGATTCAATATTACGGGGAATGTCGAAGTGCACCACGAAGCGGACGTTGGGTTTATTGATCCCCATGCCGAAAGCTACCGTGGCCACCACGATTTGCAGATCGTCGCGCTGAAATTTCTCCTGCACATCCGCACGAACGTCGTTCTCCAGCCCGGCATGGTAGGCGGCCGCGCTGATTCCACGGCTTTGCAGTCGAGCGGCGGTATCTTCCACTTTCGAACGGCTGTTGCAGTAGATAATGCCCGATTTGCCGCGCTGGTCCTGCACGTAGCGCATCAGCTGATCGAGCGGTTTAAACTTCTCCATCAGCATGTAGCGGATGTTCGGGCGGTCGAAGCTGCTGACCTGAATCAGCGGGTCATTCAACCCCAGCAGGCGAACGATATCGCGGCGGGTGGTGTCATCGGCGGTGGCGGTGAGCGCCATAAACGGGATCTGCGGCACGCGCTGGCGCAGCTGGCCCAGGGCAGCATATTCCGGCCGGAAATCATGTCCCCACTGGGAAATACAGTGCGCTTCATCCACCGCCACCATTGCCAGGTTCCAGTGGCTGAGATGCTCAAGGAAGTTATCCAGCATCAAGCGTTCGGGGGCGATATACAGCAGGCGAATCTGCCCACTGCGACAGCCGGCCATGACTTCCTGCTGCTGTTCGCGGCTCTGGGTCGAGTTAAGACAGGCAGCGGCCACGCCGTTCGCCAGCAGCTGGTCGACCTGATCTTTCATCAGCGAGATCAGCGGCGATACCACCACCGTCAGGCCGCCCAGCACCAGCGCGGGCACCTGATAGCACAGCGATTTGCCGCCGCCGGTGGGCATTACGACCAGGCAGTCACGCCCGCCCAGCGCCGTATCGATAATGGTTTCCTGGCCTGGGCGAAACTGCTGGTAGCCGAAGGTTTCCTGTAAAACCTGCTTTGCCAGCAATGTTTGATTCAATACTTCCGCCTGCGCCACGTTGACCCCGTCTGCCTGAAAAGAAAACAGGCGCTATTTTCAGCGCCAGTGAGCCAGAGTGCAACGATTAAAACAGATCGTTGAGCGTCACACCGACGCCAACCCGGGTCTGGTTAAAGTTATAATCAATGAGCGACTCGCCATAACCGCTGTAGACCTGGGTGTAGAAACGCACGTGGCGGGTGATCGGATAGCTGACGCCGAGCTCTGCGCCGCCATAACCGCTGTTCCAGTTATATTGCCCCTGGGCGCTCAGGATAGCGTCACCGAGTTGATAACCAACCTTCAGGCGGTAATAGCCCATATATTTCGTGATATCCGGATTATCGTTGGTGCTCCCGACAACGTACCAGGGCTTCACCTCCACCAGCCAGTTGCCATTTTGCGCCATCAGGCGGGCATACAGGCGGTTCCAGCTGCGGGAAGTGGGATCCGAGCGGCCGTTAGAATCGTGGTTGTAACCCATTTCGACATCACGCAACGTCCAGCCGGCAAGCTGGTAATCCGTCGCAAAACCCAGGAACAGCTGCGGTTCATAGTTGGTTTCACGAAACGGCGCGGACTCTTTGCTGTTGGAGAGCTGCCACCAGGACTTCTGCGTATAGGAAGCCCCGAGCAGCGAGTTCTCGCCGAGGATCCCTCGCCACAGCGGAAACGCCAGACTGAGCTGGAATTTCACTTCGTCCTTGCGGGCATTTTCCGCCCAGTCATAGCTGGAGATCGCTTCCTTGTTGATATCGCTACTCCACGTATAGAGCAGGTAGTTGCTCTCGTAGGGATACAGCAAGAAAGGATTATCATGGTCCTGCAACAGGTTAGCGATAATGCTACCGCGTACCGCAGGGGTATCATGAACAGGATGACTAACCGGCGCATCCTGCGCCAAAACGCCAGCCGGAAGCGCGCTCAGCGCTAACAGCCAGGCCAAAGAGATACGCATTACTGTTCTCCTGAATGAGTGATTATTATTTCTGTTTTACCCGGCATCATTCTACCTGTTTACGGGCTCCCCGCCCGGTTATCCGTTCTGAAAGTGGAAATCACCGTTTTAGAAGCATAAAATCAACATTTCATTAACGAATGGATACAATCGTCATGTCTGAACTCACAGCCGAAGCCGCCCTTAAGCTGGTGGGAGAAATCTTTGTCTACCACATGCCTTTTAATCGCGCCTTAGGACTGAAGCTGGAGCGTTACGAAAAAGAGTTTGCTCAGCTCAGCTTTAAAAACCAGCCTATGATGGTTGGCAACTGGGCGCAAAGTATTCTGCATGGCGGGGTCATCGCCTCCGCGCTGGATGTGGCCGCAGGGCTGGTGTGCGTGGGCAGTACGCTGACCCGGCATGACACCATTAATGAAGAAGAGTTACGCCAGCGGCTGTCGCGGATGGGGACCATCGATCTGCGCGTTGATTATCTGCGCCCTGGGCGCGGCGAGCACTTTACCGCCACCAGCAGCCTGTTGCGCGCCGGGAATAAGGTCGCGGTCGCCCGCGTGGAGTTGCATAACGAAGATCGGGTCTATATCGCCAGCGCCACGGCGACGTATATGGTGGGTTGATCGCGGTAAATAAAGTAACATCGTTGTTTTGGCGTAACGGATTTTACCGATGGATGCAAAACAAACGCGGCTGGGGGTGATGCTGGCTCTTGCCGCCTATTTTATCTGGGGCATCGCACCTGCCTACTTCAAACTTATCTACTATGTTCCCGCCGATGAAATCCTGACGCATCGCGTGATCTGGTCATTCTTTTTTATGCTGGCGTTAATCAGCCTCAGCCACCAGTGGCCGCAGGTGAAAAAACTGCTGCATATGCCGCGCAAGATTTTCCTGCTGGCGCTGTCGGCGGTGCTGATTGGCGGTAACTGGCTGCTCTTCATCTGGGCGGTGAATAACCACCACATGCTGGAGGCCAGTCTCGGCTACTTCATTAACCCGCTGGTGAATATTGTGCTGGGGATGATTTTCCTCGGCGAGCGTTTTCGCCGCATGCAGTGGCTGGCGGTGCTGCTGGCCGTGTGCGGTGTGCTGGTACAGCTGTGGACCTTTGGTTCGCTGCCGGTTATCGGCCTTGGGCTGGCCTTCAGCTTTGCCTTTTACGGGCTGCTGCGTAAAAAGATCGCCGTGGATGCGCAAACCGGAATGTTAGTTGAAACCCTGTGGCTCCTGCCGGTCGCCGCCGTATACCTGTTTGCCATCGCCGACAGCCCAACCAGCCATATGGGAGAGAACCCGTGGTCGCTGAACCTGCTGCTGATGGCGGCGGGCGTTGTCACCACGATTCCTCTGCTGTGCTTTACCGGGGCCGCCACCCGCCTGCGTCTCTCCACGCTGGGATTCTTCCAGTATATTGGTCCGACGCTGATGTTCCTGCTGGCGGTCGTATTTTACGGGGAAGTGCCGGGGGCAGATAAGATGGTGACCTTCGCCTTTATCTGGGTAGCGCTGGCGGTGTTTATCGTCGATGCGCTGTATACCCAGCGCCGGCTGCGTCGGGCATAACGCCACTACCTCCACATCACGCACCTGCCTCTCGTGCGTAGAGGCAGGTGCGTTATTTTACTGCTCGGTGAGCTCCAGTTCGGCAATCAGGGGTAAATGATCGCTGGCGGATGACCAGTTAAAGGCCGGTGAGTTGTGCGGCACCTCGATGTTTTTCACATTCCATTTTTGCCCTTTGAAGGTGAAAATATGGTCAATATCTATTGCCGGGTTAACCGCAGGCCAGGTGCGGTAATCCGTCCCCTGCTTCGCCACGGGGTTAAAGAAATAACCGACCTCTTTTAGCGGCTGCTCATCGTGCGTGGAGTTAAAATCACCCGCGAGAATTTTGATTGATGAGGCGATATCTTTGAAGTCCGATGGGGCATCGCCGATGCTCACGTCCAGAAGATGGCGGACCTGCTCAATGCGCATCGTCGGATCTTTTTGCCAGTCGAGATGGGTCACCATCACCAGCACCGGGCTATCAAAGCCGGGAACGGCGATTTGCGCCAATAGCGCTATTCGCTGCTCGGCATCCCCTGACGGCAGTTTAATAACCTGAGTGTGCTCAATTTTATATTTAGACAGAATACCAACACCGTACTCTCCGCCGTCGAACTCCAGCGCTTTGCCGAAGGCATAGTGGTAGCCGTTAGCGTCCGCGATGGTTTTGAGCTGATCGATTTTTTGGCTTCTGGCGGTTTTATTATCGACTTCCGGAACCGCAATAATATCGGCGCCAATGTTCTTAATCGCTAAATTGAGTGAAGTAAAATCCGCAACGTTATCGGAAGCTTCATTCTTGCCGATGTTATAGGTCGCAATCTTCAGCTGAGGATAATTCTCGGCATAGACTTTATCCGCAACGCCGCCTTTTTGAACCGCGAGAATTTCATTACCTGCAAGTTTTTCAACAGCTTGTGCATTGACAGAGAGGCAGGCAAGAGCCAGAAATGTTAATGTAAAGATACTTTTCATTGTAAAATTTCGCCTTTTTTTTACCGGGAATATTGCGATGGTAACAATTATCCCACCCCCTTTTTGTGATACACGGCCCACACTTCTGGTGCGAAGAGAATTAAGCGGCGGCGATAATAAAAGCATATTTCCGGTGGCCACCGCGATGGCAGCCATAAAGGCAAAAAAAAGCCGGCCCCCCCAGAAGGGAGCCGGCTTTGATATAATTTATTGTTTTAAAGCCAGTTTTTACGCTTGAAGTAGAGATACGGCGCCAGACCGGCAAGCATCATAAAAACAATCGCGCCGGGATAGCCAAAGCTCCAGTGCAGCTCCGGCATAAACTCGAAGTTCATCCCGTAGCTGGAAGCCACCAGCGTAGGCGGCAGGAAGACCACGGAAACCACCGAGAAGATCTTGATGATGCGGTTCTGCTCGATGTTGATAAAGCCCATCGCCGCTTGCATCAGGAAGTTGACCTTCTGGAACAGCGATTCGTTGTGCGGCAGCAGGGATTCGATATCTCGCAGGATTTCGCGCGCCTGCTCCAGCTGCCCCGCAGGTAAACGCGCCTTGCGCACCAGGAAGTTCAGAGCGCGCTGGGTATCCATCAGACACAGACGGACCTTCCAGCCGATATCTTCCTGCTCGGCAAGCGTTGAGAGCGCGTCATCGTACTCATCGCCCTGACGACCTTCCATGATCACGCGGCTGAGTTTTTCCAGGTCGCTATAGATATTTTCGATTTCATCCGCCAGCTGTTCGATTTTGGTTTCGAACAGATCCAGCAGCAGTTCATAGGCGTTGCCATCAACCATTAGCTGGTTGCGAACGCGCATGCGATAGAGGCGAAATGCCGGTAATTCACGTTCGCGCAGGGTAAACAGGCGCCCTTCACGAATCGTAAATGCCACGGTGGAGTTACCGGCGTGATCCTCTGCATCTTCAAAAAAGAAAAAAGAGTGAATGTGTAAACCGTCTTCATCTTCGAAGAAACGCGCCGATGCTTCGATATCTTCCAGTTCCGGGCGCGTTGCCAGGTTCTGACCCAATTCCGTCTGCACGCGGCTTCGTTCTTCGTCGTCGGGCTCGACCAGATCGACCCACACCGAACTGGCGAGATGCTTGATCTCATCAGCTTCCAGGCGTGTTAAACGATTATTTTCCAGTTGAAATGCGCTCAGCATGACCGGGACTCCCAATGCAAAAAAATTATCGGACAGTTCGGTGGGCACACAGAAACAATTTGGGTTTCAGACCATTAAGCCTGACTCAGAGCGACGGGTATGACGGGTCGCTGACAACCGCTAAGGCTATCAGCATAAGAGGATAGCCTTAGGAGTTGTTCCTGACGGACAGGAAGTTGAGCCAGCATCTACTGGGTGTGTCCAAGGCGAATGTCCTCTTAGCGTAATCGTGCGCGCATGTTACGCCAGCACAAAAACGGCGTCAACACGCAACGGAACGCTAAAGAGCAAATCCTGCCCTTTAGCATATAAGGCTAGCAGATTATTACAAAAAAACGATATTTTTCTTACTGTTACACTGTTTCCAGCCGGGCATAGGCCGCCACTAACCATTTAATACCTTGCCCCTGGAAGGCGACCTGCAAACGGCTATGCTCGCCGCTGCCTTCCAGATTCACGATGGTGCCTTCGCCAAACTTCGGATGGCGTACGCGCTGTCCCAGTTTGTAGCCAGTATCGTTTTCCGCCATCGGCGTCCCCATCCGCTGATGGCTGACTGGACGGCTCACCGTCGCGCGCAGGCGTACCTCTTCCACACAGGCCTCCGGCAGCTCGCCGATAAAGCGCGACGGGCGATGGTAAACCTCTTTGCCGTACAGACGGCGGGTTTCCGCATAGGTGAGAGTCAGTTTCTGCATCGCGCGCGTCACGCCGACGTAAGCCAGACGACGCTCCTCTTCCAGTCGGCCACCTTCATCCAGCGCCATCTGGCTCGGGAACATCCCCTCTTCCACGCCGACGATAAACACCTGCGGGAACTCCAGACCTTTCGCCGAGTGCAGCGTCATCAGCTGCACCGCATCCTGCCAGGTATCCGCCTGCCCTTCACCCGCTTCCAGCGCGGCGTGAGAAAGGAAGGCCTGCAGCGGCATTAAATCCTCATCTTCATCGTTGTAGCTGAACTGGCGCGTTGCCGTCACCAGCTCTTCTAAGTTTTCTATCCGCGTCTGGCCTTTTTCGCCCTTTTCCTGCTCGTACATCGTCCGCAGGCCGGAGTCGTTAATCACCCGGTCGGTCTGCACATGCAGCGGCATATCCGCCGTCTCCTGCGCCAGGGCGTCAATCAGCTCCATAAAGCGTTGCAGCGCGCTGGCGGCGCGCCCGGCGAGGACTTTATCTTTTAACAGCTCGCGGCAAGCCTGCCACAGCGTGAGCTGACGGTCGCGCGAGGTCTGGCGCACCACGTCCAGCGTGCGGTCGCCGATACCGCGAGTGGGCGTATTCACCACCCGCTCAAACGCCGCATCGTCGTTACGGTTGGCGATCAGACGCAGATAGGAGAGCGCATCTTTGATCTCCTGGCGTTCGAAGAAGCGCATGCCGCCATAGATACGGTACGGCATGCTGGCCTGCAGCAGCGCCTCTTCCAGCACGCGCGACTGGGCGTTACTGCGGTAGAGAATGGCGCACTGCTCAAGCGCCCCGCCGTTCTCCTGCCAGGTTTTGATGCGGTTGACGACAAAGCGCGCTTCATCAAGATCGTTAAACGCGCAATAGAGGGAGATAGGCTCACCGTCGGCCCCGTCGGTCCACAGCTTTTTGCCCAGACGCCCGCTGTTGTTTTCAATCAGGGCGTTAGCGGCGCTCAGGATATTGCTGGTCGAGCGGTAGTTCTGCTCCAGGCGGATGGTCTGCGCGCCGGGGAAATCGGTGAGAAAGCGCTGAATATTCTCCACCTGGGCGCCGCGCCAGCCGTAGATCGACTGGTCATCATCCCCCACAATCATCACCTTGCCGCTATCGCCCGCCAGCAGGCGAATCCAGGCATACTGGATGTTGTTGGTATCCTGAAACTCATCCACGAGGATGTTGGTGAAGCGTTCGCGATAGTGCTGGAGAATATGCGGTTTATTGAGCCACAGCTCGTGCGCGCGCAGCAGCAGTTCAGCAAAGTCCACCAGACCGGCGCGATCGCAGGCTTCCTGATAGGCCTGATAAACTTTCTGCCAGGTCTGTTCCACCGGGTTGCCGTAGCTCTGAATATGATGCGGGCGCAGCCCTTCATCTTTCTGGCTATTGATGTACCACATCGCCTGACGCGGCGGCCACTGCTTCTCGTCGAGGTTCATCGCCTTAATCAGACGCTTCAGCAGACGCAGCTGGTCTTCGCTATCGAGGATCTGAAAATCTTGCGGCAGGTTAGCGTCCAGATGGTGGGCCCGCAGCAGGCGATGCGCCAGCCCGTGGAATGTCCCGACCCACATGCCGCCCTGGGTTGTCCCCATCAGCTGGCCAATACGATGGCGCATCTCCGCTGCCGCTTTGTTGGTAAAGGTCACCGCCATAATCGAATACGGTGAGCAGTTTTCCACGCTCAGCAGCCAGGCAATACGGTGTACCAGAACCCGCGTCTTACCGCTGCCCGCTCCCGCCAGAACCAGCATATTGGTGCGTGAAGCGGCTACGGCTTCACGCTGTTTATCATTGAGGCTGTCGAGCAGGTAAGAAACGTCCATTGGCACCGCCGGAAATGAGCTGCCCGGCCACGCATCGTCTACCGGGCATACTGTTAATATATACAGAACTAGTGGTGATTATATCAGCGAGGTCAGAGATGCCAACCGTGAAATTTCAATGTGCGGCAGCAGGCGGCTGTCGGTCGCACGCATCAGATCGGCCCCCTGCGGTTTGATCCAGCAGGCCTGCATGCCGCAGCGAATAGCGCCCGCCACATCGGTGGTCAGATCATCCCCCACGTGAAGTATCCGATCCAGCGGCAAATCAAGACGCTCCGCCGCCAGATGATACATATCGGCAAAGGGTTTCGATCGCCCGTCCGGACCAGCACGCAGAACAAAACGGAAATAGTCGCTCAAACCAAAGAGTTCAGGTTGCGCGTTGCCGTTGGTCACCGCCACCAGCGGCCATTTCTCCGCCAGCGCAGCCAGCGTATCGTGAGTTTCCTGCGGCACATCGATCAGACTCCGCCAGTGGGCAAAATTCGCCATTGCCGCATCCGCGCCCGCGGCAGCCTGCCCGGGAGAGAGCCCGGCATTGGTCATCCCCAGCACCAGCGCGCGTCGCCGCCACTCGGTCACGTCGTGGTAAATCTCCGGTTCTGTCTCGAGCAGCGTCTGACGCAGCTGTTGCAGCTCGTTCGCATCAAACCGGCTCAGTGACGGATGGTAGCTGCGCACAAAGGCCAGCGACTCGTGCAGCGTCCGGTCGATGACCGGGCGGTTGTCGTAAAGGGTATCGTCCAGGTCAAACGTCAGTGCAGAAATTTGGCCCAGCGGTCGGTAAAAACGCATTATTTCCCCCGTTTGGCGCGCGGATGCGCCGCATCATACACCGAGGCAAGGTGTTGAAAATCAAGATGGGTATAGATTTGAGTCGTCGAGAGATTGGCATGACCCAGCAGCTCCTGTACGCCGCGCAGATCGCCGCTCGACTCCAGCATATGGGTGGCAAAGGAGTGGCGCAGTTTATGCGGATGCACGTGGCTATTCAGCCCCTGCTTAATGCCCCACTCGGCAAAGCGCTTCTGCACATTACGCGCGGAAATACGTTTCCCGAGTTTAGATAAAAACAGCGCATCGTCATCCGTGCCAAACAGACCGCGTAAATCGAGCCAGTGTTCGATCCACGCCACCGCGCTGCGGCCAATCGGCAGACGGCGTTCTTTGCTTCCTTTGCCCATCACCCACACCTCCCCGGATTCCAGATCGAGGTGTTTAATATCAAGATTGACCAGCTCGGAGAGACGCAGACCCGCGCCGTACATGACCTCCAGCATCGCCCGATCGCGTACCGCCAGCGGATCGTTAAGATCGATATCCAGCAGCCGGTTGACATCATCGACATCAATATTTTTAGGTAAGTGACGGGGAATTTTCGGGGCGGAGATACCTTTCGCCGGGTTCGCCGCCAGCTCGCCCTGCGCCACCAGCCAGTCAAAGAAACTGCGCAACGCGGAAAGTCGCAGCGCAAGACTTGCCGGCCCCAGGCCCTGTTTACGGCTACGGACCGCCAGGCCACGAACCTGAGCGGCATCGCACTGCTGCCAGCTTTTGAGCCCCGCCTGTTCAGCGAGCGCCATCAGCGCATCAAGCTGACGCCGGTAGTTCAGTAGCGTGATCGGGCTCAGCTGACGCTCCACGCCCAGGTAGCGTAGAAAGCGGTCAACGGCGGTGAATAAGGGAGAGTCGGTCATGCGCGTTCAACCCAGCGCTCCAACAGACCCGGCAGCATTAACGCAATTTCCTGCAGCAGCTGCGTTCCCTGGCCTTGTTGATAATGCTGGGCATCGCGACTGCTGAAAAGCATCACGCCAGGGGCGTCATCGCCGCCCAGCAGCGACATCGCCACCGAGCCGATAGCTTTCGCTTCCGGCAGCACCACCAGCAGTTCAGGTCCGTGCAGCGGCCCGAGATAATGACGAGCCTGCCCAAGACGCTGAATGCGGATCGGCTCAAATGCCTGCCGGCTTAGCGCCAGATGGGTGAATTTTGACGGTGCGCCCAGCCGCCAGCTATCGGGAAACAAACGCACCGTCGCGCCCGCCAGCCCTATCTCGCGCGCCCAGCGATGAAAACGGTTCAGCATCTCATCAAGGCTTTCCGCCGCCGCCAGCCGCGTCTGCAGATGCAGCAGACGCTGGAACAGGCTCTCATTCGCCGTTGCCTGCTCCATCAGCAGCATCATGTTCTCTTCCAGCACGTTGATATGGTTACGTGCCCGCACCATGTGCCATTCCACCAGCGAGATCGAGCCGCGTACCGGATGCGGAACGCGCATGTGCTCGACCAGCGCAGCATTACGAATAAAAAATTCAGGATGTTGCAACAGATAGTCCACCACCGCGCGGTCATTCAGCGCGCCGGTGATTTCCTGCTGTTCTTCCCCGACTTGTTTCATAAGTGAATAAATCCGTCGTAGACATGTGCCGCCGGGCCAGTCATAAACAACGGTTGGCCCGGGCCTTTCCAGGCGATATCAAGACGCCCGCCTGGCAATTCCACGCGTACTTCTTCGGCCAGCAGTCCCTGTTGGATACCAACCGCTACCGCCGCACAGGCCCCGCTACCGCAGGCCTGAGTTTCGCCTGCGCCGCGCTCATAAACACGCAGACGAATGCGATCGCGCTCGACCACCTGCATAAAACCGATGTTGGCGCGCTCCGGGAAGCGTTCGTGGCTTTCCATCACCGGACCGAGAGTTTCCACCGCGGCGGTTTCCACATTATCGACCTGAATGACGCAGTGCGGGTTCCCCATCGAGACCACGCCGCACAATACTGTCTGCTCGGCGGCGCGCATAATATAGGTCTTTTCCGCTTTGTTGGCGCGGAAGGGTACCTGAGAGGGTTCGAAGTTCGGCTCCCCCATGTTGACGCGCACCAGATCGTCTTCCGTTACGCTTAATACCATACGACCGTTCGCCGTGCTCACGCGGATGTCACGTTTATTGGTCAGGCCTTTCAGACGGACAAATCGGGCAAAGCAGCGCGCGCCGTTACCGCACTGCGACACTTCGCTGCCGTCGGCGTTGAAGATACGATAATGGAAATCCAGATCCGGATCGTAAGGCGGCTCAACAACCAGCAGCTGATCGAAACCGACGCCCAGATGCCGATCCGCCAGGCGGCGAATCAGCTCCGGTGAGAAAAAAACATTCTGCGTTACCGCGTCAACGACCATAAAGTCGTTGCCAAGGCCATGCATTTTAGAGAACTGCATCATCTACTCCAGTCGCGCGGAACAGAACGTTATCGTTAATAGTTTACCTGGGTCGGGCCGCCGCTATCGCCGCGATCGTTACGATCTGGCGCCGAGCTCTGGATACCGCTATTGACCGGTTTGGTTGGCGGAGCCGCCGTCTTTTCTGCCGGAGGGAAATAAAGCGGTCCCTTCAGACCACAGCCGGTCAGGCTGAAGATCGCCAATAAAACGGCAAGCGTTGGAAAAACGTTTTTCATTGATAGTTGCCCGTGATTCACTCTTTCTGCTTTCTATCATCGCAGGAGAAGACGTAAAAGCAAGCGTTTAGCATCCGACTGCGCGCGCTTTTGTTTCGCGCTATACTGCCGCCATCTTCAAAAAAGCAGGGTAGAACCATGAACGACAGTGAATTCCATCGCCTGGCTGATAGCCTGTGGATGACCATCGAAGAGCGTCTGGACGAGCGGGACGGCGATAGCGATATCGACTGTGAGATCAACGGCGGCGTGCTGACTCTCAGTTTTGAGAACGGCAGCAAAATTATTATCAACCGTCAGGAGCCGCTGCATCAGGTGTGGCTGGCGACCAAGCAAGGCGGCTACCATTTTGATCTTAAAGATGATGAGTGGGTGTGCGACCGCAGCGGTGAAACCTTCTGGGATCTGCTGGAGCAGGCGGCGACCCGGCAGGCTGGCGAAGCCGTGAGTTTTCGCTAAGCCCGCACTTTCATCGTAACCGGAAAAGCAAAACCCCGGCGAAAACACAACGTCGCCGGGGAAATAGTGACTCAGGAATGTCGATCAGGAATAGTGCTGCTGCAGCATGGGCGACGCCACGGCATCCGGGCTCACCGGCGCGGCAGCCGCCCCGATCGCCTGGCTGCGGAACGGAATCACCTGAGGTCGACCGTCAACGTCGACAATCTGATAGAACTGCGGCAGGTTGAAGTTGATAAAACTGGAGCCGTAGGTGAAACGATCGTGGGATGAAGAGTAGAAGCGGCTCACGTCACGCACCAGCTCCTCTTTACTGCCTTCACAGTGATGATAAACCTCGGCGCGGTTGCTCTCGTCGAGAATATAGATATTAAATCCGCTCTCGTTATCCGCCTCTTCAAAGAAGAACTGAATAATCCCTTCGCTGGCAAAGCCGTCCACTACCTGCGGCAGCCTGACGTGGTTAGTTTCCACCTGCACCGACAGCCCGTGCAATTTGTTATGGGAAATCGCGCCATAGAATTCGATGGCGTTTTCCAGTTTCTGAACCGAAACGTTAAGACGCTCGAAGAACAACCCCCAGGTCTGCCCGGAAACGCGTAGCGCTTTAAAGCGGCCGGTATCCTGACGGGTGCTGGAAAGACGCAGCTCAACGCATTCAGACACCAGCTGCTGTACGCGAGTGCGGATCAGACCGCGCAGATGCTGGCTATAGCAGAAAACCTCCACGCTATCCGGCGGCGCGGCGTCCTGGTGCATCTTGCCAAGAATGGTTTTCAGCGCTTCGATCATCGCCTGCTCGCCGTTAAAGTGCAGCGTACGCACCTCGTTCCACGAGTTGCGGTACAGCAGGTCGATGCTGCCAATCAGGCACTTTTGCTCTTCGCCGAAGCTGAAAACATCCAGCTTGCGGAAGTCAAAATGCACCACCTGATTGCGGAAGGCCGCCGTCGGGTCATATTCCAGGTTGACGATAATCGCCAGATGGCGGATTTCGCACGGACTGTACAGCGCTTTCGGCGTCGGAGAAGGCAGGCGCAGCGGGAAGTGATGCGCCACATCGGCCACCATCTCCTGCAGCTTCGCCAGATCGACAATGCCGTTGCCCTTAATAAACAGGCGCGTACGTGACGTCAACAGGCCGTTAAACCAGGCCCAGGCCACCAGCTTATTAAGATAACGGTTATATTCCAGCGGCTGATGGCTGATGATCGATTCCATGTCCGGCGCCCGGTTATAGACATACCAACCGGTGCGGTTGGCGCGGCCCGGCGGCACGTGGATAAAGGTCAGATTCGGCTCAGACAGATCCGGTGAAATTTGCGGGTTTACCAGGGTGACTTTCCCCGGCAGCGCTTCAAAGGCGGCGTACAGCTTACGCGTCAGCACGCCAATATCCTGCGGGCTGGCGGAAACGCTCAGGTTATTGCGGCGCGCAAAACGAATCAGGTTGCGATAGCTCTGCATCATCGCATCAAGCAGTTCGTTGTGCGCTTTACGGACTTCGTCGATCTTCCAGTTGGCCCGGTTGTCGAGCATCATCAGACGCTTTTCATCCCAGCCCCACTCTTTCACCAGGTGACTGACGACTTCGCGACGCCAGCCGACGCAGGCGCGCTCGCGGCTGAGTTTTTCACACACCTTCAGATAGAAACAGCGGCGCACCAGATCGAGACGCGTGTCGTCTTCAATGGCCTGCAGATAGGCGGTCACGCGCTCCAGCATCATGCAGTAGGGATCGAGCCCAAACGAGACGATTTCTCCGTCATGCAGACGCTGTTTAATGTCTTTCGCCAGCAGGCGGTTGTTCGGGTACTCCCAGGAGTAGGCTTCCAGCAGCAGCGTTTTCAGCACCGCTTTATACGGTGAATCGATACTTTTATAGAGCTGCCACAGGCTGGCGCCGAAATATTCTTCCGCCGACAGCGAGCTCAGGCCGCCCAGATCGAGCCACTCATTGGGCGTCAGTACGCCTTGCGCGTAGAGTCCCATCACGTAATCGTCGTAATGATCCTCTTCGTCGCACGGCACCATATTCCACAGAATACGTTTCCCGGCGAGGCGCACGGCGGTGCGGTAGAACTCATCCAGCAGCAGGATATGCTGCGTCGACCCGCAGTCTTCGCCGCCAAGGCTGCCGCTTTCGTTATGGCGGAAGCGGTTTTCGTCAATCAGGAAGAAGCTGACTTCAACCCCCAGTGATGCCGCCCAGCTTTCCAGCAGGCTACATTTGCGCTGCAGCAGCTGACGCTCTTCGGTATCAAGCCATGCCTGATGACAAACCCAGATATCCAGGTCGGAAGAGCAGCTTTGGCCTACGGAGGAGGTACTGCCCATCGAGTAGACGCCGGTAATCGGCAGTTCGCCTTTCGGCGGCTCCTGCGCCAGCATGCCGCGGTGCAGTTCTAACTCGTCAAGGTAGTGGCGTTGGGTTTCATCAGGCGTGTAGAGGCAAATGCCGCGGGGAACGTTACCGTCAAGGTAACCCGGCATCAACGGGTGATGATAATGTAGTAATGTCGGCAGTAGACTGTAAACCTGCTGGAAAGCGGGTCCCATGGCAGCAAGCGCGCGATCCACGCGCAGTTGGTTGATGGCATCCAGTCTCTGTTTCAGTGTCTCAATATAGAGGTACAAGACATATCGCCTGATGTTCAAAAACCCGTCGTACAATAGTACGGAGGATTTCAGTATTTCAACAAAAACCGTCACCATTTGTCGTCGGTGTGGTTGTGATGAGCTGCTGACGGACAAATGGTTTAAAACGTGATCAATCTAACACCTTGCTCATTGACCGTAAAGAAAGATGCGCTACATACAAGTGTAGCACCGTTTACTGCGTGTAAATTCCTCACTACGGTTGTGGCAACCGCAATGGCACCAAACGCAAATAACGCAAAAAAAGAAAGAGCCGCCCCCCTAATCCCACAAAACTAACATCCATAAGGCAACAATGTTAGGATAGTTTGTGGTCGACAATGACGGTAACAAGCATGTTAGACAAAGTTTTGAGAATTGCCACACGGCAAAGCCCACTTGCGCTATGGCAGGCGCATTATGTGAAAGAGCGCCTTGAGTCCTGCCATCCTGGGCTGGCGGTGGAACTGGTGCCGATGGTCACTCGCGGCGACGTGCTCCTTGATACTCCGCTGGCAAAAGTGGGCGGCAAGGGCTTGTTTGTCAAAGAATTAGAACTGGCCATTATGGAAGGGCGCGCGGATATCGCCGTGCATTCCATGAAAGATGTTCCCGTCGAGTTTCCCGAGGGACTGGGGCTGGTCACGATTTGCGAGCGCGAAGATCCGCGCGACGCCTTCGTCTCTAATCACTATGCATCAATCGATGCGCTGCCGCACGGCAGCATCGTTGGCACTTCAAGTTTACGTCGCCAGTGCCAGCTGGCAGCTCAACGTCCCGATCTGGAGATCCGCTCTCTGCGCGGTAACGTCGGGACCCGCCTCGGCAAGCTCGATAGCGGCGAATATGATGCGATTATCCTTGCGGCGGCCGGGCTGAAACGCCTGGGGCTGGAGTCGCGCATTCGTCAACCGTTAACGCCTGAGCAGTCGCTGCCCGCGGTCGGCCAGGGCGCGGTCGGTATTGAATGTCGTCTTGACGATCAATGGACGCAAACGCTGTTAGCACCGCTGAATCATGCGGAAACCGCCATTCGCGTCCGCGCGGAACGCGCGATGAATACCCGGCTGGAAGGCGGCTGTCAGGTTCCGATCGGCAGCTACGCTGAGCTGATTAACGGTGAGCTGTGGCTGCGCGCCCTGGTCGGTGCGCCGGACGGTTCGCAGGTGGTGCGCGGTGAACGACGCGGCCAGCCGGAAGATGCCGAGCGCCTCGGCGTCTCGCTGGCGGAAGAGCTGCTGGATAGTGGCGCCCGCGACATTCTCGCCGCCGTGTATGCAGGAGAAGCGCCTCGATGAGTATTCTGGTCACCCGTCCGTTGCCCCAAAGTGAAGAGCTGGTCAGCCGCCTGCGCGCGCTGGGACATGTGGCCTGGAGTTTTCCACTCATTGAGTTTACGCCCGGGCGCGAACTGCCTGCGCTAAGCGGCCAGCTGGCCGCCTTATCCACAGGCGATCTTTTGTTTGCGCTCTCGCAGCATGCGGTAGAGTTTGCCCATGCTCGCTTGCATCAACTGGGCCAACGCTGGCCGAAAGCACCCGGCTATTTTGCGATTGGCCGCACTACGGCGCTGGCCCTGCATACGGTCAGTGGGCAGAATATTCGCTACCCATTAGATCGGGAAATTAGCGAAGTCTTGCTACAATTACCTGAATTACAAAACATTGCCGGGAAGAAAGCCCTTCTTCTTCGCGGTAACGGCGGGCGGGAATTATTAGGCGAAACGCTCCGCGAGCGCGGCGCCGACGTCACTTTTTGTGAATGCTATCAACGTAGTGCAAAGCATTACGATGGCGCAGAAGAAGCAATGCGCTGGCAGTCCCGCGGCATCACTACGCTGGTCGTCACCAGCGGCGAGATGCTGCAACAGCTTTGGGCGCTGATACCCCAATGGTATCGCGAACGGTGGCTCCTTCGCTGTCGCATTTTAGTTGTCAGTGAACGCCTGGCCCGGCAGGCCCGTGAATTGGGCTGGCAGGATATCCAGGTTGCCGATAGCGCCGACAACGATGCGCTGCTACGCGCATTACAATAACTCTCAACATTGGAAGCCATAATGACGGAACAACAAAACCAATCCGCCGTGGTTGAAGAGACCAGGGAGGCCGTGGACAAGGCGCCACAGCCAGAGAATACCGGAAAGAAAAACGGCGGCAATAAAACCAGCCTCGTTCTGAGCGCGGTTGCTATCGCCATTGCCCTCGCCGCTGGCGTCGGCCTGTTTGGTTTAAATAAACAGCAAGTATCACGACAGAACGAGACCAGCACGGCGCTCGCCGATCGGGTGGCGGAACTGCAAAAAGCGCAAGAAAGCCAAAAAAATGAACTCGAAGGGATTATCAAGCAGCAGGCGGACCAGCTAGCCGATGCGAAGCATCAGCAGGAGACGCTGGCGAAGCAGCTGGAAGACGTGCAGCAAAAAGTGGCCGTCATTTCCGGCAGCGATGCCAAAACCTGGCTGCTGGCGCAGGCTGATTTTCTGGTCAAATCGGCCGGGCGTAAGCTGTGGAGCGATCGGGACGTCACCACCGCCGCTGCGCTGTTAAAAAGCGCCGATGCCAGCCTCGCCGATATGAACGATCCCAGTCTGATTAGCGCCCGCCGCGCCATTACCGACGATATCGCGTCGCTGTCGGCCGTCAGCCAGGTCGACTACGACGGTATCATTCTCAAGGTCAACCAGCTTGCTAACCAGATTGATAACCTGCGCCTTGCCGACAATAACGATGACGACTCCCCAATGGACTCCGACAGCGAAGAGCTCTCCAGCTCCATTGGCGAATGGCGCGTGAATCTGCAAAAGAGCTGGCAGAGCTTTATGGACAGCTTTATTACCATTCGACGCCGCGACGAAACGGCAGTCCCGCTGCTGGCGCCAAACCAGGATATCTACCTGCGCGAAAATATTCGCTCCCGTCTGCTGGTTGCGGCACAAGCGGTACCGCGCCATCAGGAAGAGACATACAAACAAGCGCTGGATAATGTTTCCACCTGGGTTCGCGCGTATTACGACACGGAAGATGCCACGACCAGGGCATTCCTGGAAGATGTCGATAAGCTGAGTCAGCAAAGCATCACGATGAATGTGCCGGAAAATCTGCAAAGCCAGGCCATTCTCGAGAAGCTGATGCAAACGCGGGTACGCAACCTGATGGCGCAGCCTGCCGTGACTCAGAGCAGTGCCCCGGCGCCGACGCCCCCTGTACCTGCACCCGCACCTGCACCTGCGCCACAAGGAGAGTAACGCATGCTGAAAATTCTCTTACTCTTCGCACTGCTGATCGCCGGGATCGTTGTCGGCCCGATTATCTCCGGGCACCAGGGCTACGTTCTGATCCAGACCGATAACTACAATATCGAAACCAGCGTAACCGGACTGGCGATCATCATGATCCTCACCATGGTGGTACTGTTTGCGATTGAGTGGCTGTTCCGCCGTATTTTCCGTACCGGCGCCCATACCCGCGGCTGGTTCGTAGGTCGCAAACGCCGTCGCGCACGTAAGCAAACCGAACAGGCATTGCTGAAGCTGGCGGAAGGCGACTATCAGCAGGTTGAGAAGCTGATGGCGAAGAATGCCGATCATGCCGAACAACCGGTGGTGAACTATCTGCTGGCGGCGGAAGCGGCCCAGCAGCGTGGTGATGAAGCCCGGGCGAATCAGCATCTGGAGCGCGCCACGGAGCTGGCCGGAGACGATCTGATTCCGGTCGAGATTGCGCGCGTGCGCCTGCAGCTGGCCCGCAATGAAAACCATGCGGCCCGCCACGGCATTGATAAGCTGCTGGAGATTGCCCCACGGCATCCGGAAGTCTTGCGCCTGGCCGAGCAGGCCTATACCCGCACCGGCGCGTGGAATTCACTGCTGGATATCCTGCCGTCAATGGCAAAAGCCAACGTCAGCGATGAAGAGCACCGCGCCGCGCTGGAGCAGCAGGCCTGGATTGGCTTGATGGACCAGACCCTGGCCGATCGCGGAAGCGATGGGTTACGTGAGTGGTGGAAAAACCAGAACCGCAAAACTCGCGGCCAGGTGTCCCTGCAGGTGGCGATGGCCAGTCTGCTCATCGAGAGCGACGATCACGATACCGCGCAGCAGATTATTATCGACGGACTGAAGAAGCAGTATGATGACCGCCTGGTGATGCTTATTCCGCGTCTGAAGACGAATAATCCGGAGCAGCTGGAAAAAGTGCTGCGTCAGCAGATTAAATCGGTCGGCGATCGGCCTTTACTGTGGAGCACGCTGGGGCAATCCCTGATGCGCCACGGCGAGTGGCAGGAAGCCAGCATCGCGTTCCGTGCTGCGCTGAAGCAGCGTCCGGATGCCTTTGATTATGCATGGCTGGCCGATACGCTCGACCGTATGCATCAGCCAGAAGAAGCGGCATTAATGCGCCGTGATGGCCTGCTGTTAACGCTACAGAACAATCCTCAGCCTTAACCTGCCCTTTCGCTATCGTCTCTTCCAGAGGCGATAGCGCGCTTCTCTTCGCTCTCTTCTGCTCATCCCGTCGCGGGCATAAAAAAACGCCTGCACTGAAATCAGGGCAGGCGTTAAAACAGGTCTGTTTGACAACAAATTGGGTGCTTCACTCAACGTTATGTCCATGGTGTTTGATGAGACGATACGCTGTATCTCTCAGGCTGCGTCGAAGCAGCGTGAAGAACGTGCGTATAAACGCGACATCTGTCAGTGGACGATAAGCACCGTAAACGGCTCTGCATCATTCCTGAGTTTATGAGGCCCGAGGGCGAACATAAGAGATGGAATGAGCATCTACCCGTTTATTATCGCACAGGTTCCGTGGAAATTGCATTAGCCACAACGGTAAATTGGGAGGATTCCGGCCAAGAAATTACGCGTTCGCATAGCGCACGGATAGCCGCTTTTTGTTCGGGAGATCAGGGAGATATAAGATTGTTGCGGTACGACAGAAAACAAAAAACCCCGCCGAAGCGGGGTTCAAAATTGGTCGGCGAGAGAGGATTCGAACCTCCGACCCACTGGTCCCAAACCAGTTGCGCTACCAAGCTGCGCTACTCGCCGATGTACTGCTTTTTGAATTTTTAGTTCAATTCGTTAAAGTCGTGGTGCGAGGGGGGGGACTTGAACCCCCACGTCCGTAAGAACACTAACACCTGAAGCTAGCGCGTCTACCAATTCCGCCACCTTCGCATTTCACAACTCTATCAAATAATGGGGTGGCTAATGGGATTCGAACCCACGACAACTGGAATCACAATCCAGGGCTCTACCAACTGAGCTATAGCCACCACTGCAAATCTTTTCACGCGGCACTGTTAAATTAACAGTCCACCGCAGCTCAAGCACCGGGTTAAATGGTGCGCCCGACAGGATTCGAACCTGAGACCTCTGCCTCCGGAGGGCAGCGCTCTATCCAGCTGAGCTACGGGCGCTTAGCGCCGTTGCGGGGTCGGATAATACGGACTTCCCCCCCCGCTGTCTAGTGCCTTTTTAAATAAAATTTCTGTTTGCTCACGCTTTGTGCACTTTGGCGTTTATTCCGTCGTTTTATCGACATTTCCATGTCGACCGAGACCAAACACCTTATAAATAAGCGTCACGAGGGCCAGGAAAAGTATTCCGACGAACAGCGACATACGGGTGTCGTCATTAAAGCCCATGCCGATCAGCACACAAACCAGAAACGCCATCGTGAAATAGTTCGCCCACGGGAACAGCAGCGAACGGAACGGGTGGCTGGCCATCTCCTTCTGATGCGCACGGCGAAAACGCAGCTGACTAATCAGAATCACAAACCACGGCACCATGCCCGGCAGTACGCTTGCGCTATAGACATAGACGAAGACCCGCTGCGGATTGGGAATAATATAGTTCAGGCAGGAGCCAATCAGCAGAATCAGAATCGACAGCGCGACGCCCACGGCCGGTACGCCATTGCGCGAAACTTTCGCCATCGCCGCAGGCAGCTGCCGGTTGCGCGCCAGCGCGTAGAGCATACGACCGCAGCTATACATCCCGCTATTACAGCCGGAAAGCGCCGCCGTCAGCACCACAAAGTTGATAATACCCGCCGCCGCAGTAATACCGATTTTCGCAAAGGTCAGGACGAACGGACTGCCGCCGGAACCAATTTGATTCCACGGGAAAATCGTGACAATCACGAAAATCGCGCCCACATAAAAAATCAGGATACGCCACAGAACCTTACCCACCGCGCTGCGCAGCGTGACCTGCGGATTCTTCGCCTCACCGGCGGTGATGCCGATAAGTTCAACGCCCTGATAGGAGGCCACCACGATACACAGCGCCGTCAGGAACCCTTTCCAGCCGCCGGCAAAGAAGCCGCCGTGCTCGGTCAGGTTGCCAAAGCCGATAGAGTGCCCACCATTACCAAAGCCAAAGAAAATAACCCCCAGCCCGACGACAATCATCACAATGATGGTGGTGACCTTTATCATCGCGAACCAGAATTCGATCTCACCGTACAGGCGTACTGCGGCCAGGTTTGCCAGCGCCACCAGCCCGACGGCAATAAGCGCCGGTATCCATTGCGCCATATCCGGGAACCAGAACTGTACATACACCCCGATAGCCGTAATCTCCGAGATCCCGACCGCCATCCACATAAACCAGTATGACCAGGCGGTAAGATAGCCGAAAAACGGGCTCATATAGCGGTGTGCGTAAACGGCGAATGAACCGGTCACCGGCTCAAGGAACAGCATTTCGCCCATTGAGCGCATGATAAAGAAGACAAATAAACCGGCGATAATATACGCCAGCAGGACCGAAGGACCGGCCCACTTCAGCGTGCTTGCCGCCCCCATAAACAAACCCACGCCAATCGTCCCGCCAAGGGCGATAAGCTCAATGTGTCTGGCCTCCAGTCCGCGCTGGAGTTCCGCTTTTTTCTCTGTCATATAACCTCTTGTGTTTGCCCTGCTTCCGGTTTTTGTTCCTCGCCCCTCGAACGGCACGCCTGATGGCCAGCCTCACACCTTCCCGTAGCACAGCGATTCATGCCGCCGGGGAGTGACAGGTTTGCCATGGCGCGACCTGCGAATGGTCGGTCTTGCCCATATACCGGTTATTTTTATTAATGAATGAAAGGAAATGTTCTTGCCTGCACGACGGCACACGCTGCCCGCCGCGCATTAAGCATGCGAATGGTTAATGAATTTTCAGGAAATGGCAAATAAAGTATCAGGCGAGTTACTGTAGTAAACACAATACGTACGTAAACTCGCCAGTTTGCAGTGGAATATCAGAGCTGACCGGTATAATACCAACGTAAATATCGCAGCAGGCGAATCTGTCTTTTAATCCGGCTCGGCTGAGAGACCAAACGATAGAACCACTCCAGCCCCAGGTTCTGCCAGAATTTTGGCGCCCGGTGGACATGGCCGGTGAACACATCGTAGGTGCCGCCAACCCCCATATACAGCGCCTGCGGATAGACCTCCCGGCAGTCGCGCATCAGGATCTCCTGACGCGGTGAGCCCATCGCCACGGTCACGATTTTCGCACCGCTATCGCGAATACGCTCGAACAACGCCTGGCGCCGATCGGCAGCGAAATACCCATCCTGACTGCCGACAATATTGACCTTCCAGCGGGCACGCAGCTGCGCCTCCGTCTGTGCCAACACCTCCGGCTTGCCGCCAACCAGGAAAACCGGGGTCCCCTGTGCGCCCGCCCGTTCCATCAGCGCTTCCCAGAGGTCAGCGCCCGCCACGCGCGATACCTGCGCCTGAGGATATTTTTTACGTAATGAACGCACCACGCTAATGCCGTCGGCATATTTAAATTCAGCCGCTTCAATCAGCGCCCGAACCTCGGGATCGTCCTCGACTGCCAACATCTTTTCGGCGTTGATTGCCACCAGCGTTCCCTGGCGGATAGTGCCGTCCGCATACAGATAGTCCAGAGCGTGCTGCATATTGCGCCAACCAATGAGTTGTAACCCTCTCAGCAGATACAACGGCGCAGAAATAGTCTCAGTCATGTCCATCCTTATCTGACCTGAGGTTGCGAAAGCGGTTTAACCCGCCGGTGAATCAGTCCCGCGCTATCCAGGAACCAGTACAGCAATTTCGCCGCCAGTAAGCAGATACCAAAGATCACGAGGAAAAACACCACGCGGGAGCCAAATGAGTCCAGCCCTTCGCGCGCCAGCACTATCATGTTGAAGATAGCGCCAAAACAGAAACTGTGCAGAATAGCCGCTTTATAACGGTTACTCTCGCGGTTACCCAGCTCATACAGCCAGTCAAACCACTTAATAATCAGTCCGACCGCCACCGCGCCCAGCGGAACAAACCAGATCCCCCCCATCACCACCAGCGAGCCGATCAGCGTCGGCGAGATTGCCAGGCCGGAGTGGTTATTCAGCACTTCCCAGGTAAAGTAGTTAGCGGTATTGAGCACCATCGATGGTCGGCTATGCCACATCCAGCTGGGGATAAAGACGTAGAAATCCCTGATCATCGGCGCCAGCCCCTGGAAGGCAATCTTGTCGTAGTTTTGCAGCAGCAGCGCCAGATTTTCCCACGGCGAAAACGTATCGCGGGTCAGATAGAGGAAGGTATAAAACGCTTCATCGCCGCTGACGTTCATGCCATAGCGCTTAAGCGCCAGCCAGAACATTCCCACGATGCCCAGGACGCCAGCCGCCGCCAGCATCCACAGGCTGATCCAGCCGCGAATAATGCCGATAAACAGGAAAATGGCGAAAGCGATAATGATATTCGCGCGGGTCCCGCCGACGATGGCATAGGTCAGCAGCCCAAACGCCACGGTGCTGAGCAGGAAGAATATCCACGCCTTATAATCCTGGCGCAGGAAATAGACCACCAGCATCGCCGGGATAAAGAAATAGAAAAAGCGCTTCAGCGCCACGCCGGAGACTTCGGCAGAGAAGATCTGACTGTAGGAGTTGAGCTTAAACAGCAGGAAGCCATTGTGGGCAAAGAAAATCCCGACGCACAGCAGCGCCAGGCCCAGCAGAATGATCCATGTCAGATGCGTTTCCACGCGGTTCATCGTAAAGAGCGGCCGCCGCTGGCTGTCTTGCGTGGCCGAACGCAGACGCGTTTTATAGGTCACGTAATAGACCGCATAGAAACAGACCGACACCAGTAAGGTTTGCAACAGCACATCCGGCGGAGCAACGCTGACATCAAAGCGGAACACCAGGATACTGGTCAGCGGGAAACCAAAGAAGAAAGTCAGCAGAAACAACAACGAGAAGAACACATTGAAGTTAAAGCGCACGCGGCGAAACTCAAAATACGTCGCGGTGGCGATAAACAGCGTTGACAGCAGCCAGACCACCAGCAGCCCGCAAAATTGCATTAATGTCATGCGTTGACCCCCGCGGCAATCTGCAATGCCTGCTGCCAGCCCGCCAGGTAGTTCGGCCGGAAGAAAGCAATCTGGTTCTTATCAACGCTTGCCAGCTGACGCTGGGCTTCACGCACCACGGCAACATCCAGCGCATCGCCGGTAAACAGCACCGGAATATTCTGCTCCGTCATATCCTGCCAGAACGGGTTTTCCCGGTTCAGCACGCAGGGTATCCCTGCCTGAATTAATAAACATAGTGTGCCGATGCCCTGCTGGCGAGCAAACAGGAAATAGCCCAGATCGCAGCGGCGCAGCAGATTCAGATAATCAGGAAACGCCAGCTTCTCACTGAGAATCTGCAGGTGCGTGGCGCTAAATAGCGCAGCGCCCGCTTCACGGACCTCGTTAATATAGTCCGTATTGTTTTCCGGATACCCCATCGGCACGATCACGTTTACCGTATCGCCAAATTGCTGATGGATAGCGCGCAGCGCCGCAATATGCTCATTACTGCGGTCACCCGAGTTCCCGACCAGAATCGTCAGCGTCTCGGCGTGCGGTGCGCTATCGGCCAGCGAATTGAGCGCCGGATCCATGCGCGTCGGAAAATAGAGTAGTTCGCCGGGCACGCGCGGATGACGGCGAGCAAACCAGCTGAGATCGCCCCGGGTGGCAAAAACGCGCCCGACCCGGCCCTGGGCAAGACGCCGCAGCGGATAGAACAGGCGAAACTTCAGGCTGGACGAATTTTCATACAGATCGGCACCCCAGATATGCCAGTTAAACTGGGCAGGACGAATCCCCCCGCTCAACAGCGCCAGCCACAGCCCGGTATTAAACTGGCCGTGGAAGAAAAAGCGCTGTTGGCGATCGGCTTTTGCCAGAGCTATCACCGCCTGTGCCAGGGATTTTTTTCCGGGATAACAGGTGACAGACAAGGCCGGACAGGCCTCGCGCACTCCCGTTGCATCACCGACGACCATAAACCTACGCGCCTGCTCGTCATGGACGGCCAGCTCGTCGTTAAAGAACCGCAACACGGTCTGGTTGTGGTGTGGGATATCCGATCCCAGTACATGTATCAGTGCTGTCATGCCCGTTTACGCCAGAGTAAAAATACGCCACTACAGAGGGCGAAATAAACAATATACGTAGCCATATACGCCTGCGCTGCGCCAATCGCGCCGTGCGCCGGGATCAGCCAGTGCGAGAATGCGGTCAACAGCGTGAACTGGCTGATTTCCGTGAGTATATAAAAACGCAGCGACGCTTTCGCAATCACCAGATAGCCATAAACATAGGCGCCGACCTTCAGCACATCGCCGACCAGTTGCCAGGCAAACAGGTCGCGCATCGCCGTAAAGCGGTCAGAAAACAGCAGCCAGATGGCAAAGTCGCGCAGTAGCCAGACGGTTAAGCTCGCCACTGCCACCGCCGGCAGGACAAATTTTAATGATTTGCCGATCTCACGGGTAATCTCTGATTTGGCCGTCAATCGGGAGAGCGTAGGCAGCAGGTAGACGCTAAACGATGCGGTGATAAACTGCAGGTAGGCATCGGAAATGCTGCTGACCCCTTGCCAGATCCCAACCGCCTCCCAGTCATAATGCTCCGCCAGCAGGTTACGCATCATCACGTAAGCCACCGGCAGCGTCACCGAGGTAATCAGCGCCATCAAGGTAAATTTGGAAAGCTGTCCCGCAAGGCCGTTATCCCAACGCGGACGCAGTGCGCTGAGCGGGATTGTCCCGCGCCGCCATAGCACGATTGCCGCCGGGATCACCACCAGCGCCGGCACCAGCGCCAGCCCGAGCAGCGCCCCCTGATAGCCCGCGAAGTGATAGCAGGCGTAATAGGCCACGACACCAATCAGGCTACCGGCGATCAGCGACAGGGCATTACCCGCCGCATCGCGAAAACCTTTCATCAAGGCCAGCAGCAGGTTTGCCCAGGCAATGCCCATCTGCACCAGCGCCACCAGCCGCACCAGCCCCTGATAGTGCGTGTGGCCGAACAGCCCCTGGCTGACCGGCGCGGCCGCCAGCAGAAAGACCAGCGCCAGCAGCGTTGAGAAGCCAAGCACCATCGCTGAGGAGGTGCCGACGACCTTATTCAGCTGCTGGCGATCGTCATGATGCTGCGCGACCAGTTTGGTGACGCCGTTGAAAATACCGGCGCCCGCCAGTACGCCAAGCACGGTCACCAGCTGGCGAAAGTTACCGGCCTGACCCACCCCTGCCGGGCCAAAGGAGACAGCCAGTAGTTTAACCACCAGCAGTCCGGCCCCAATTTTGACCAGCGTGGACGCGGCGGTCCACAGTGAAGCTTTAGCCAGCGACATATCAGGAGAAATAGCTCAGCAGCGAATTAATCACCGTACGCTGATTGGCTGACGACAGGTTATAGAACAGCGGCAGGCGCAGCAGACGTTCGCTCTCCTGGGTGGTATGACGATCGTCACCGCGGAATTCGCCAAAGTGCTCCCCCGCCGGGCAGCTATGCAGCGGAATGTAGTGGAACACGGCCAGAATTTCGGCCTCTTTTAGCCAGGCGATCAGGTTACTGCGATCGTCAATATCGCGCAGCTTAATATAAAACATGTGCGCGTTGTGCCCGCAGTCGGCCGGAATGACCGGCAGATCGATGCGACCGGCCCGTGCCAGTGGCAGCAGCGCATCATAATAGCGCTGCCAGAGCGTTAAACGTTGCTGGTTAATCTGTTCCGCCGCTTCCAGCTGCGCCCACAGATATGCCGCCTGCAGGTCAGACATCAGATAGCTGGAGCCGATATCGCGCCAGGTGTATTTATCCACCAGCCCGCGGAAGAACTGGCTACGGTTGGTCCCTTTTTCGCGGATAATTTCCGCACGATCGATCAGCTTACGATCGTTAACCAGCGTCGCGCCACCTTCACCACCGGCAGTATAATTTTTGGTTTCATGGAAACTGAAACAGCCGATATGGCCGATCGTGCCCAGCGCTCGCCCTTTGTAAGTCGACATGACGCCCTGCGCGGCATCTTCCACCACGAACAGATTGTACTTGCTGGCAAGGGCCATGATGGTGTCCATCTCACAGGCCACGCCGGCATAGTGTACCGGCACAATAGCGCGGGTTTTCTCAGTGATTGCCGCTTCAATTTTGGTTTCATCGATATTCATCGTATCGCGACGAATATCGACAAAGACGATTTTCGCCCCGCGCAATACAAAGGCGTTGGCGGTGGAGACGAAGGTATAGCTCGGCATAATCACTTCATCGCCCGGCTGGATATCCAGCAGCAGCGCGGCCATTTCCAGCGAAGCGGTGCAGGAAGGCGTCAACAGTGCTTTGGCAGTCCCGAACCGCTGCTCCATCCACTGCTGGCAGCGGCGGGTAAATCCGCCGTCGCCGCACAGTTTTCCGCTGTCCATCGCGGATTGCATATAATCAAGCTCGGTTCCCACCACCGGCGGTGCGTTAAATGGAATCATCATGTCACCTGTATAACCAGTACGCGGTGTTTTCCACATTCGCACCGCTGAGAATATAACGTTTAAGCGCGGCGGTGTTCCCCATCTGGGTTGCCACCCGCAGTGTAGACAGCCCGCGGAGTTCGGCCCAATGCCGTGCGGCCTGCATCAGTTCAGCACCCGCGCCGCGACCGGCCAGCAGGCCGATTCGGGCATCCGTCTCATTGAGCTGACGCAGTGAAACAAAAGCGCGAATGTCGCCATCGGCGGCGCGAAAAATCAGACACTGGTTATCGAAGGTTCCCCGAACCGCGTTTTCAATCCATTGGGCGTAGAAACGGCCGCTGGCATCGGCAGCATACCAGGGCGCGCGGAAGCGGCTTTGCGCAAAGGCCTGCGCCGCCAGCTCGCGCAGTCGTGGAATCTCTGCCGCCGTAGCCACTTCACAGCCCGCATCGGCAGACCGACCGACCGGCAGTGCCAGATCGACTTCGCCTTCTACGAGCTGGAAACCCAGCTGCTGTAGCGCATCCAGCCGCACGCCATCATCCGCCGCAATCTTCGCCTGCAAACGCGTCCAGCCGGCCAGCGCCTGAGCCGTCAGCGGCGGGGCGTCATCGCCAAAGCGCACAATCGCGCTCTGGATGCCGAAGAAGCGATTTTCCCACTCCAGGGGTTCAATACTGCCGCGGGCGAACACGGACAAGATCCAGTAAGTATTGGCCATAGCCGGTTTTTTCCAGACGTTTGGCTGCCCGCTTCACGCCGTCATCATCCAACCAACCGTTGCGCCAGCCAATTTCTTCAAGACAGGCAATTTTGAAGCCCTGACGCTTTTCCACCGTTTGTACGAACATACTGGCCTCGATCAGGCTATCGTGCGTACCGGTGTCCAGCCATGCAAAACCACGCCCAAGAAGCTCAACGGTCAGCGCACCATCCTCCAGATACATCTGGTTGATACTGGTAATTTCCAGCTCGCCACGCGATGACGGTTTCACCTGCTTCGCATATTCAGCAACTTTGCCATCATAGAAGTAGAGACCCGTTACCGCCCAGTTAGATTTGGGATTCTGCGGTTTTTCTTCCAGAGAAAGCGCGCGAAAATTATCGTCGAACTCCACTACGCCAAAACGCTCTGGATCCATGACCTGATACCCAAATACCGTCGCACCTTGAGTACGCGACGCGACGCTGCGTAGCTTAGGACTGAAGCTTTGGCCAAAGAAGATATTATCACCCAGCACCAGACAAGAAGGTTCACCATTAAGGAACTCTTCTCCGAGGATAAAGGCCTGCGCCAGGCCATCCGGGCTTGGTTGCACGGCATAATGCAGCTGAATACCGAATTCTTCCCCATCGCCGAGCAGGCGCTGAAAATCACGTTGATCCTCAGGCGTGGTGATCACCAGAATCTCACGAATACCGGCCAGCATCAGCACCGAAAGCGGATAGTAAATCATCGGCTTATCGTAGACAGGTAACAGCTGCTTTGACACTCCGCGGGTAATTGGATGCAAACGGGTGCCCGAACCACCTGCCAGAATAATACCTTTCATTGTTCTCTCCCGGGCGTTCAGGCCTGCAGTCCCAGACGCTCACCTTGATAGCTACCGTCCAGAACCTGCTGCCACCAGGTTTCATTTGTCAGGTACCACTGAACCGTTTTGCGCATACCGCTGGCAAAAGTCTCATCCGGTGTCCAGCCTAGTTCAGTTTCAATTTTCGACGCATCGATGGCATAGCGAAGATCGTGGCCAGGGCGATCGGCGACAAAGGTGATGAGATCGCGATAGTGCGCCACGCCATTCGGCTTGTGCGGTGCCAGCTCTTCCAGCAGATCGCAAATGGTTTCCACTACCTCAATATTCTTACGCTCGTTGTGCCCACCGATATTGTAAGTTTCGCCCGACTTACCGCGTGTCGCCACCAGGTACAGTGCTCTGGCGTGATCTTCAACATACAGCCAGTCGCGAATTTGCTGGCCATTGCCATAAACCGACAGCGGCTTGCCTGCCAGCGCATTGAGGATGGTAAGCGGAATCAGCTTCTCTGGGAAATGATACGGTCCATAGTTATTTGAACAATTCGTGATCAGCGCTGGCAGGCCATAGGTGCGCTGCCATGCGCGCACCAGATGATCACTGCTGGCTTTAGAAGCGGAATAAGGACTACTAGGCGCATAAGGCGTCATTTCGGTAAAAAACGCGCCACTATCGTGAAGATCGCCATATACCTCGTCTGTCGAAATATGGTGGAAGCGAAACGCCGATTTTTTCTCATCGTCAGCCCCATTCCAGTAAGCACGTGCGGCCTCCAGCAGCGTATAGGTCCCGACGATATTGGTTTCAATAAACGCTGCCGGACCGTCAATGGAGCGATCGACATGACTTTCAGCCGCAAGGTGCATCACGATGTCGGGCTGGTAGCGGCAAAAAATGCGATCGAGTTCAGTTCGATCACAAATATCCACTTGTTCAAAAGCAAATCGGGCATCCTGGGCAACAGGAGACAGTGATTGTAAATTACCGGCATAGGTCAACTTATCAACGACGACGACCGTGTCAGAAGTTGCGTGAATGATTTCGCGAACAACCGCTGAGCCAATAAACCCGGCCCCACCGGTGACCAGAACCGTACTCACCGCCACACCCCTTTGGTATCGACAATATAATCCTGCGTCACACTATCGCCGCTGATGGCTTTAAACTCGTGATGGTCAACCAGCATCACCAGCACATCGGCGTTCGCCAATGCGTCATCCAGCAAGGCCAGCGTACACAGACCGTCAAGTTTCGCCGGAAGCTGGTGAATATTGGGTTCCACGACCAGCGTTTCACCGCTGTGCCAGCGGGCGATTTGCATAGCGATCGACATCGCCGGGCTTTCGCGTAAATCGTCGATATTCGGCTTAAAAGCCAGGCCAAAACAGGCGATCTTCAGCTCACTGGCGCGTTTATTACTGGCGGCCAGACAATCGGCGACCCGGGCTTTGACCTGCTCGATAACCCAGTCAGGTTTATGGTCGTTAACTTCACGAGCGGTGCGAATCAGCCGCGCCTGCTGCGGATTTTGCGCCACGATGAACCACGGGTCGACGGCGATGCAGTGTCCTCCTACCCCAGGTCCCGGCTGCAGAATATTCACGCGCGGATGACGGTTCGCCAGGCGAATCAGCTCCCAGACGTTAATGTCCTGCTCAGCGCAGATCAGCGACAGCTCGTTCGCAAACGCAATGTTAACGTCGCGGAAGCTGTTTTCGGTCAGCTTACACATCTCGGCGGTGCGGGAGTTGGTGACCACGCATTCGCCTTCGAGAAAAATTTTATACAGCTCGCTGGCGCGGGCGGAGCAAACCGGCGACATACCGCCGATAACGCGGTCGTTTTTAATCAGCTCGACCATGACCTGGCCTGGCAACACGCGCTCCGGGCAGTAGGCAATATTGACATCCGCCGCTTCACCAGCCTGCTGCGGGAAGCTCAGGTCCGGGCGCATTTCAGCGAGCCACGCGGCCATTTGCTCCGTCGAACCAACCGGAGAAGTGGACTCCAGAATCACCAGCGCCCCCTTCTTCAGCACTGGCGCAATGGATTTTGCCGCCGACTCGACGAAGACCATATCCGGTTCATGCAGATCTTTGAACGGGGTGGGTACGGCAATCAGGTATGCATCTGCCGCAACCGGCTCGGTCGTCGCACATAAATAGCCCTGCTCAACCGCCGTTTTGACCACGCTCGCCAGATCCGGCTCTACGATATGAATCTCGCCACGGTTAATGGTCTCCACGGCATGTTGATTGATATCAACGCCGACCACCCGCTTTTGCCGGGAGGCGAACGCGGCAGCGGTTGGCAGGCCAATATATCCAAGGCCAATCACTGAAATGGTAGAAAAACTCATAGCGTTACCTGATTATTTTTAAGTGCGGACAAAATACGGCGACATGCCTGACCATCGCCGTAAGGATTATGCGCCCGGCTCATTGCCTGATACGCGGCATCATCCTGCAGCAAATGCGTGACTTCAGCGACGATACGCTGGCTGTCGGTCCCGACCAGACGCACGGTACCTGCGGCAATCGCCTCCGGGCGCTCCGTCATCTCACGCATCACCAGTACCGGTTTCCCTAACGATGGCGCCTCCTCCTGAATACCGCCGGAGTCGGTGAGGATCAGCCATGCGCGATCCATCAACCAGACAAACGGCAGATAATCCTGCGGTTCAATCAACATCACGTTATCGACATGGCCGAGAATACGGTTCACCGGCTCGCTGACGTTCGGGTTCAGGTGCACCGGGTACACAATCTGGACATCGGGATTGCTGGCGGCGATTTCTGCCAGCGCGTGGCAAATTTGCTCAAACCCGCGGCCAAAGCTTTCCCGGCGGTGGCCGGTGACCAGAATCATCTTCTTGCCGTTCGCCAGGAAAGGGTAGCGCTGCATCAGTACGTTACGCAGCGCCTCATCGCCCAGCACCCGGTCGCGAACCCAGAACAACGCATCAATGACCGTATTGCCGGTGACCGTGATATGGCCATCGGTGATATTTTCGCGGAGCAGATTCTGCCGCGAGGTTTCTGTCGGGGCAAAGTGGTAGGTTGCCAGATGTCCGGTCAGCGTACGGTTCCCCTCTTCCGGCCACGGCGAGCTCAGATCGCCGGTTCGCAACCCCGCTTCGACGTGTCCGACCGGGATACGCTGATAGAACGCGGCCAGACTTGCAGCCATCGTCGTCGTGGTATCGCCGTGAACCAGCACAACGTCCGGTTTGAACGATTCCAGCACCGGTTTTAACCCTTCGAGGATACGGCAGGTGATTTCCGTCAGGCCCTGACCTGGCTGCATAATATTGAGGTCGTAATCCGGCACAATAGAAAAAAGTTTCAACACCTGGTCGAGCATCTCCCGATGCTGCGCCGTGACGCAAACTTTCGCCTCAAAGTGAGGATCTTTTGCCAGCGCATGAACCAGAGGTGCCATTTTGATGGCTTCGGGTCTGGTGCCAAATACCGTTAGTACTTTCACATCGATTCTCTTCGATTAGGTGATGAAGTTGATTAATGCTTCATCACAGGCCGCATTCACTGGACTCTGCGTCGCGATAATGCAACGCCTGCGCCGATGAGCGCGCCCACGATACCCCACATCACCATCAGAAATACGCGCCGCGGGCTATCGCGTTTTACCGGTTCTTCCGGCGTACGCAAATACCGGTAAGTCTGAAAACGTGGATCTAATGTCGGTCCGACGTTGAGCGTATTCAGCATGGCCCGGCTTTGGTCATAGTCGAGATCGTATTCCGGCCCCACCGCTTGCAAGTTTTCCAGCCGCGCCTGCAGCATTGGCCTGCCGAGCAAGAACAGCTCGGAATCCGGCAGCTGATCGGCCGGGATATCCGTTTCACTGCGGGAGATGTTGTGCTGCTGCGCCACTTTCAACGCCTCTTCCACGCTGTGAGTACGACGGTTGAAAATTTCGCGCGCCACCTCTTCCTGGCGCTTCACCTGTGCTTTCATCTGCACGGTGCGGGCCGCCCAGGCACCTTTCAGCTCGTCATTCAGATGCCCTGCCGCACGCTGGCTGGCGAAGGCCACGTACTGGCGCAGCAGATTATTGGCATCCGCCGCGGTCTCGGCCGTCAGCTTCACGCTGTCGTTAACATTTTTTAGCGGGTCGCCGGGCATGAACTGAATATTGTTAATCAGATCGTCCAGCAGCGCAGCGTCCGCGCGGGCATTGCCCGACTGGCGCTGTTTGTAATAGTCGGTTTGCAACCAAAAATCGCGGCGGGTATCCCAGGATCCCTGCTGCATGATGAACTCTTTGTAGGCTTGATCCATCGCCGACGGCTGGTCGACCGGAACCAGATTGGCTTTAATATCCAGATTGCGTAAGAACTGCTGTTGAGAATAGTAACCGCCCAGCATATTCACGGTTGGCCGATCGGTTATCGCCGTTGCGCTCCACTCCTGGCGAGCAAAGAAGGCGTAAACCAGAACGATCAGCGCAAATAGCACGGCCATACCGGCTATCCAGATTTTTCCTGCCCATAAGGCGCGAAACAGCCCGCGAATATCCAGCTCATTCTCAACGTTCACTGCTTGTGCTCCCGGTAATGGTTGAGTCATCACGTCCCCAGTTCTACTTGGTTAATTTTGGATTATTGCCGCTGTGTCGCCGTATTCTGCGTCTGATGCGCTTAACCAGTCGCGCCACTTTCCATGCGCGTTTAATGCAGTAGCCATAAAGGAAAAAGGCCAACAAAAAGAGAATTAACATCACCCATTCAGGAACGATACGGGTATATTCCGCCACCACGCCCACCAGCGCCAGCAGCGCGGCCGCCAGCGTGATCAGGACAAACGCCTGTCGGGAAGTAAACCCGGCACGCATGATCAAATGATGAATATGCTGGCGATCCGGAGAGAACGGACTCATGCCTTTACGCAGGCGACGATACATAATCGCCACCATATCCATCAACGGAATCGCAATAATCCACAGGGCGGTCACCGGGCTAATGGGATGCGTTTTGCCCTGGGTCGTTTCCAGCAGAATCCAGATGATGGTGAAGCCAATCATGGTACTGCCGGCATCCCCCATAAAAACTTTATAACGACGGCCAAGCGCGCCGAGGTTAAGTAAAATATAGGGCAGAATGGCGGCTATCATCGCAAAACACCACATTGCCAGGCTGTATTGGCCGTCAAACCACAGAATAATGCCGGTTGCCGCAAAGGAGACCGATGACAGACCGCCGAGCAGGCCGTCGATACCATCGACCATATTAAAGGCGTTAATCGCGGCCCAGACGGCAAAAAGGGTGAGAAAGAAACCAAAGGGGCCGAGGACCAGCTCCCACGAACCAAAAATATAGCCCAGACTACTCAGGTGCAGATTTCCTGCCGTCATCATGACAACGGCAATGGCGGCCTGAATCACCGCGCGAATTTTTACACTGATATCAAACCGGTCATCCAGCGCACCAACCAGCACAAGGATGCCGGCACAGGCCAGATATAAGGATGAATGGGGAATGTAATAATCAGCGATGGCAAAAGTAAAACAAATGCCAGCATAAACTGAGATGCCACCCACTAACGGAACCAAACCCTGGTGCCGTTTTCGATAGTTAGGTTTATCCACTAACCCGACTTTTTTTGCTGCTTTTCGGGCAACAAATATAAAAAGGGTAGTGAATAAGAAAATACTGATTAATTCAGTAATAGCAGTGAGTAAATTCACAACACATGTGCTCTCAGCATGGTTAATCCGGGAAGTATAACGACGATGTCTCAACTCCTGAAGGGGTAAAGCAGAACATTACAAATTTATTGTATAGATTTTAGTCTGTTAAAATCATCTCTGCCTGGAGTGGTGCGCTAATCATACGATAATCCCTGCTTCCTTTTCCCTTCCTGGATCATACAAACCCAAAAAACAAAACGCCACGCGATTGCGTGGCGTTTTTGGGCTTTTTTTTAACTTACGAGCGCTTCATCATATCGAAGAAGTCATCGTTCGTTTTGGTCATCGCCAGTTTGTTGATGAGGAACTCCATCGCGTCAATCTCACCCATCGGATGGATAATTTTACGCAGGATCCACATCTTCTGCAGCTCTTCCTGGGTGGTGAGCAGCTCTTCTTTACGGGTACCGGAACGGTTGTAGTCGATAGCCGGGAAGACGCGTTTTTCAGCGATTTTACGCGAGAGATGCAGCTCCATGTTACCGGTGCCTTTAAACTCTTCGTAGATAACCTCATCCATTTTGGAGCCGGTATCAATCAGCGCGGTGGCGATGATTGTCAGGCTACCGCCCTCTTCCACGTTACGTGCTGCACCGAAGAAACGCTTCGGACGATGCAGGGCGTTGGCATCCACACCACCGGTCAATACTTTACCGGAAGCCGGAACAACGGTGTTGTAGGCACGTGCCAGACGAGTAATGGAGTCGAGCAGAATGATAACGTCTTTCTTGTGCTCAACCAGACGTTTCGCCTTCTCGATAACCATCTCGGCAACCTGAACGTGGCGAGAAGCCGGTTCGTCAAAGGTAGAAGCAACCACTTCACCTTTAACCAGACGCTGCATCTCGGTCACTTCTTCCGGACGTTCGTCGATCAGCAGCACCATCAGCACGCAGTCAGGATGGTTGTACGCGATGCTCTGCGCGATATTCTGCAGCAGCATGGTTTTACCGGCTTTCGGCGGTGCAACAATCAGACCACGCTGACCGCGACCAATTGGCGAAGCCAGATCCAGCACACGTGCGGTTAAGTCTTCGGTTGAACCGTTACCACGTTCCATGCGCAGACGTGAGTTCGCATGCAGCGGCGTCAAGTTCTCGAACAGGATCTTATTACGCGCGTTTTCCGGCTTGTCGTAGTTAACTTCGTTAACTTTCAACAGCGCAAAGTAACGCTCACCCTCTTTAGGAGGACGAATCTTACCGGAAATGGTGTCACCAGTGCGGAGGTTGAAACGGCGGATTTGGCTTGGGGATACGTAGATGTCATCGGGACCGGCGAGGTAGGAGCTGTCTGCGGAGCGGAGGAAACCAAATCCATCCTGCAGTATCTCCAGTACGCCATCGCCAAAGATATCCTCGCCACTCTTCGAATGCTGCTTGAGGATGGCAAAAATAATATCCTGCTTACGCATACGGGCCAGGTTTTCCAGCCCCATATTTTCGCCGAGAGTAATCAGCTCAGAAACCGGCGTATTCTTTAATTCGGTAAGATTCATAATGGTGTGGGTTCTTAAACTCGGGGTAGAACTCGAACTTAATGTTGTGAATGGTATGGCAGGAACATCCATGCCTGTTAACGGCCTTCATCTCGTGCCTGTACGTTGCCTGGTCACAGGAAAGAACGCAGAGCTGGAACGACAAAACGGAATGAGTGAAAAGCCCGGAATTTGTAGCCTCTCGCGCATTTTCTGCGGGACGCTTCGGGTAAAACAAGATTCAAACAATAAGGTATGTTTAAAACGAAGTCTGAAGTTAACTTAGCACGACTCTGGCCGGGCGTCCAGAGTTCCGCTAAAAATAGGAACCCGGACGCCGGAATGGCAAACTGCTTACGCCAGGTTGGCGTCGAGGAAATCTTTCAGCTGGCCTTTAGACAGTGCGCCAACCTTAGTTGCCGCCACTTCGCCGTTCTTAAACAGCAGCAGAGTCGGGATGCCGCGAATGCCGTATTTCGGCGCAGTACCCGGGTTCTGATCGATGTTCAGTTTAGCTACGGTCAGTTTGCCCTGATACTCTTCAGCGATCTCATCCAGAATCGGGGCGATCATTTTGCACGGACCGCACCACTCTGCCCAGAAATCGACGAGGGTTAGCCCGTCAGCCTTGAGTACGTCCGTGTCAAAACTGTCGTCAGTCAGGTGAATAATTTTATCGCTCATATTTAACTCCACAGGAATAAGCCTGGTGTGTTGGTGTCGCAGACATCAACGACGTGCCGATGCTACGTTATACACGTTATTTTTCAGGATGCCTCTATTACTGGCCACTGCGCGATCCGATCCCTCATGGATGTCGTCTTGCAGGAGCCAAAGCAAACCGCCTTCAAACCGTTCCCGGTAGATTAATTCTCCTCGACTCGCTGAGTAGTCTAAGCTTTCGAGGATTCATCAGGTTGCCGTAGATGCACCTTAAGTCATTTCGCGTATAGCCAACGAAAGGTTGACGTTATTTCAACGGATACGCTTTCTTAATGCAATAGTTAGCTGATATTCTACCACACTATGAGCAAAACACATTTAACAGAACAGAAGTTTTCCGACTTCGCCCTGCACCCGGCAGTGATTGAAGCCCTTGAAAAGAAAGGGTTTCATAATTGTACGCCCATTCAGGCACTCGCTCTTCCGCTAACGCTGGAAGGTCGTGATGTCGCCGGGCAGGCGCAAACCGGTACCGGAAAAACGATGGCGTTCCTGACGTCAACGTTTCATTACCTTCTCTCTCACCCGGCCAGCGCTGACCGCCAGGTAAACCAACCGCGTGCGCTGATCATGGCTCCTACGCGTGAGCTGGCGGTACAAATTCACGCTGACGCAGAACCGCTGGCTGCGGCCACTGGCCTGAAGCTGGGTCTGGCGTACGGCGGCGATGGCTACGATAAGCAGCTGAAAGTGCTGGAAAGCGGCGTCGATATTCTGATCGGTACCACCGGTCGTCTTATTGATTACGCTAAACAGAATCACATTAACCTTGGTGCGATTCAGGTCGTCGTACTGGATGAAGCCGATCGCATGTACGATCTCGGCTTTATTAAAGATATCCGCTGGCTGTTCCGTCGCATGCCGCCGACCAATCAGCGTCTGAACATGCTGTTCTCCGCAACCCTTTCTTACCGTGTCCGCGAACTGGCGTTTGAACAAATGAACAACGCCGAATATGTTGAAGTCGAGCCGGAACAGAAAACGGGTCACCGGATTAAAGAAGAGCTGTTCTATCCTTCCAACGAAGAAAAAATGCGCCTGCTGCAGACGCTTCTGGAAGAAGAGTGGCCGGATCGCGCCATTATTTTCGCGAACACTAAACATCGTTGCGAAGATATCTGGGGCCACCTGGCAGCAGACGGTCATCGCGTCGGCTTGTTAACCGGCGACGTCGCACAGAAAAAACGTCTGCGGATTCTTGAAGAGTTCACCCGTGGCGATATCGACATTCTGGTGGCGACCGACGTTGCTGCACGTGGTCTGCATATCCCGGCCGTAACGCATGTCTTTAACTATGACCTGCCGGACGACTGTGAAGATTACGTCCACCGTATCGGCCGTACCGGTCGCGCGGGCGCCAGCGGTCACTCCATCAGCCTGGCCTGCGAAGAGTACGCGCTGAATCTTCCGGCGATTGAGACCTACACCGGTCACTCTATTCCGGTCAGCAAATACAACCCAGATGCACTTATGACAGATTTGCCTAAGCCGCTGCGCCTGACGCGCCCGCGCACTGGCAATGGCCCGCGTCGCAGCGGTCCGCCTCGTAACCGTCGTCGTTCAGGTTAAATACATTTATGCTCAGTTCCACCTCGCTTTATGCAGCTATCGATCTTGGTTCTAATAGCTTTCATATGTTGGTTGTACGCGAGGTGGCCGGGAGCATCCAGACGCTCAGCCGCATCAAGCGCAAAGTGCGTCTGGCCGCTGGCCTGAACAGCGATAACACGCTCTCCGCGGAAGCGATGGAGCGTGGATGGCAGTGTTTGCGTCTGTTTGCCGAACGCCTGCAGGATATCCCCCCCATTCAGATTCGCGTTGTGGCCACCGCCACGCTGCGCCTGGCCGTCAATGCCGACGAGTTTTTAGCCAAGGCCCGGGAAATTCTCGGCTGTCCGGTGCAGGTAATCAGCGGTGAAGAAGAAGCCCGTCTGATTTATCAAGGCGTTGCCCATACGACCGGCGGCGAAGACCGGCGCCTGGTTGTCGATATTGGCGGCGCCAGTACCGAACTGGTGACTGGTACGGGGGCACAGACCACCTCTCTTTTTAGCCTGTCGATGGGGTGCGTCACCTGGCTGGAACGCTACTTCGCCGATCGCAACCTGACAAAAGAAAACTTCGATCTCGCAGAAAATGCGGCTCGGGAAGTTCTGCGTCCGATTACTGACATCCTGAATTACCACGGCTGGAAAGTTTGCGTCGGCGCATCCGGTACCGTTCAGGCTCTGCAGGAAATCATGATGGCGCAGGGAATGGACGAGCGTATCACCCTGGCTAAATTGCAGCAGCTCAAGCAGCGTGCGATCCAGTGCGGGCGCCTGGAAGAGCTGGAAATCGAAGGTTTAACCTTAGAACGAGCGCTGGTTTTCCCCAGCGGGCTGGCCATACTTATCGCCATCTTCAGCGAACTGAATATTCAGTGTATGACCCTCGCGGGCGGTGCGCTCCGTGAAGGCCTGGTTTACGGCATGCTGCATCTGTCCGTCGATCAGGATATCCGTAGCCGTACGCTGCGCAATATTCAACGCCGCTTCATGATCGACACCGAGCAGGCCCAGCGTGTAACCCAACTCGCCGCACATCTGGTGAATCAGCTGGACGATGCCTGGGAGCTGGAATCGCTCAGCCGCGAGCTGCTCGCCAGCGCCTGCGAGCTGCATGAAATTGGCCTGAGCGTCGATTTTAAACGCGCCCCGCAGCACGCCGCCTATCTGGTAAGCAACCTCGATCTCCCCGGTTTCACGCCGGCGCAGAAAAAACTGCTCGCCACGCTGCTGCTCAACCAGACCAATACCATCGACCTCTCCTCGCTCCATCAGCAAAATGCGGTGAAACCGCGGGTTGCTGAGCACCTGTGTCGGCTGCTGCGTCTGGCGATCCTGTTTGCCAGCCGCCGTCGCGACGATCTGCTGCCGGCCATTTCACTCGCCGTCGACGGCGAGAAACTGGTGCTGACGCTGCCGGAGGGGTGGCTGGAAAGTCATCCGCTGGGTCGGGAGATGGTGGAGCAGGAGTGCCAGTGGCAAAGCTATGTCCACTGGGCTCTCGAAGTGGCTTAATTTCGCCTGATAAGCAGCGGGCTCAGTAAAATCTCCCGCTGCGTACCACCGGGAGATACGCGGTCGTACTACTTCCCTTTCGCTTTTGCCAGCATCGCGCGAATATTGGCGACGTTGGCCTGCCCTTTATGCATCCGCTCCTCCGGCGAGATAACCTTGCGCTCCTGCTCCCAGATCAGGTCATCCTGCGGTAGCTCCAGCAGAAAACGGCTGGGCTCAGGGCGCATCAGCTCTCCGTACTGACGACGCTCTTTACACAGCGTGAAGGTCAGTTCTTTTTGCGCGCGGGTAATCCCGACATACGCCAGGCGGCGCTCTTCATCCACGTTGTCTTCATCGATGCTACTCTGATGCGGCAGCAGCCCCTCTTCCATACCCACCAGATAGACGTAGGGAAACTCCAGCCCCTTTGAGGCGTGCAGGGTCATCAACTGCACCTGATCCGACTCTTCATCGGACTCGCCGCGCTCCATCATATCGCGCAGAGTAAAACGGGTGACCACCTGGGTCAGGGTCATTGGCTCGTCTATGTCGCTGCCCTCGAGCATCTCCGTCATCCAGCTGAACAGCTGATTGACGTTTTTCATCCGCATTTCTGCGGCCTTCGGGCTCGGAGAGGTCTCATACAGCCAGGATTCATAATCCACCCCGCGAATCAGATCGCGCACCGCGGCGACCGGTTCGCGCTCCGCCAGGCGCTGGATATCAGCCAGCCACTGCGTAAACCCGGTGAGCGCATCATAGCCGCGACCGGTTAGCGTCTGGTTGAGGCCCATATCAAAACTGGCGGTAAACAAGCTTTTGTTACGGGTCATCGCCCACTCGCCCAGCTTTTGCAAGGTGGCCGGGCCGATTTCGCGCTTTGGCGTATTAACGATACGCAGGAAAGCGCTGTCATCATCCGGGTTGGTCAGCACGCGCAGATAGGCCAACAGGTCTTTAATCTCGGGCCGTGAAAAGAACGACGTACCGCCCGAAATTTTGTACGGGATGCGGTTTTGCATCAGCATCTTTTCAAAGACCCGCGACTGATGGTTGCCGCGGTAGAGAATGGCGTAATCTTTATATTGCGTCTTATTGATAAAGTGGTGGGCGATCAGTTCCCCGGTCACCCGCTCCGCTTCATGTTCTTCATGGTTCGCTGAAAGCACTTTAAGCTCTGCGCCATATCCCAGCTCGGAAAACAGGCGTTTTTCGAAGACGTGCGGGTTGTTGGCAATCAGGATGTTAGCGGCTTTTAGTATGCGCCCGGAAGAACGGTAGTTCTGTTCCAGCTTAATCACCTGCAGCGCCGGGAAATCCTGGCTCAGCAGGACCAGGTTCTGCGGCCGTGCTCCGCGCCAGGAGTAGATCGACTGGTCATCATCGCCGACGACGGTAAACCGCGCACGCTGCCCCACCAGCAGCTTCACCATCTCATACTGACTGGTGTTGGTATCCTGATATTCATCCACCAGCAGATAGCGAATCTTGTTCTGCCAGCGTTCACGCACCTCTTCATTGCGCTGTAACAGCAGGGTCGGCAACAGGATCAGATCGTCAAAATCCAGCACGTTGCAGGCCTTCATATGGGCATCATAGAGCCCGTAGCAGTGGGCAAAGATCCGATCCCGTTCACCCTTTGCGCCTGCCGCGGCCTGTGCCGGGGTTTGCAGATCGTTTTTCCAGTTGGAGATCGTCGAGATCAGCTGCTGTAACACGACTTTATCGTCGTCGATGAGCCCTTCGGTCAGCTCTTTAAGCAGCGCAACCTGGTCGGTATCATCGAACAGAGAAAAGTTAGATTTCATCCCCAGCGCAGCATATTCGCGCTTAATAATATCCAGCCCCAGGGTATGGAAGGTGGAAATCATCAGGCCCCGCGCTTCTTTGCGCCCCAGCGTTTGCCCGACACGTTCTTTCATTTCACGTGCCGCTTTGTTGGTAAAGGTTACCGCCGCAATATGGCGCGCCTGATAGCCGCATCCGCGGATCAGGTGAGCGATTTTATTGGTGATAACGCGGGTCTTACCGGAACCGGCGCCCGCCAGCACCAGGCACGGTCCGGTAACAAATTCGACGGCTTGTTGTTGGCCAGGGTTTAAACGCATGGGAGTCTTGCTCAATCTTCGAACGGGGTGGGGATTGTAGCAGAAAGCCGGGTGGAGATTTACCGGCTAATGGTAAAGTGTTGGCAACACCGATAATCCAGAGAACAAAACAATGGCAAAGTCCGCAGCAGCCCTGCATATCCTGGTAAAAGAAGAGAAACTGGCCCTGGAGATCCTCGCTAAACTGGCGCGAGGCGTCAGCTTCGATCACCTGGCAAAACGCTATTCGAAATGCCCGTCCGGACGCAACGGCGGCGATCTCGGTGAGTTTACGCAGGGGGCGATGGTCGGGCCGTTTGATAAAGCCGTCTTCACCTGCCCGCTGCTAAAGCCCTACGGACCGGTAAAAACGAAGTTCGGCTACCACATCATTAAGGTGCTCTACCGCCGCTAGCGCATGCTAATATTGCCCTCTGATTCATCGTCAATTATCAAGGTACGATCATGGCAAAAACAGCGGCAGCAATGCACATCCTGGTGAAAGAAGAGAAACTGGCACTCGACCTGCTGGAGCAGATTAAAAACGGCGCCGATTTCGAGAAGCTGGCGAAAAAGCACTCCACTTGCCCGTCAGGCAAAAAGGGCGGTCATTTAGGCGAGTTCAAACAGGGCCAGATGGTTCCGGCATTTGATAAAGTCGTCTTCTCCTGCCCTGAGCTGGAGCCGACCGGCCCGCTGCACACTCAGTTTGGCTACCACATTATCAAAGTCCTGTACCGCAAATAAAAAGCCGGGTGGCGGCTACGCCTTACCCGGCCTACATCTTGCGGTTGTGTGGGTCGGGTAAGCGGAGCGCCACCCGACAATCGGGTTAACCCGCTACTGCAATACGCTTCATATCAGTCATATAGCCGCGCAGTTTCTTACCCACCTGCTCAATAGCGTGGCTGCGGATGGCTTCATTCACGTCGCGCAGCTGAGCGTTGTCTACCGCGCCTTCGGCAATCGCTTTGCCCAGGTCGCCGGTCTGCAGGGTAGTCATGAACTCTTTCAGCAGCGGTACGCAGGCATAAGAGAACAGGTAGTTACCGTATTCTGCGGTATCGGAGATAACCACGTTCATTTCATACAGACGCTTACGCGCGATGGTGTTCGCGATCAGCGGCAGCTCATGCAGTGATTCGTAGTAAGCAGACTCTTCGATGATACCGGAATCCACCATGGTTTCGAACGCCAGCTCAACGCCCGCTTTCACCATCGCGATCATCAGAACGCCTTTATCGAAGTACTCCTGCTCGCCGATTTTGCCTTCAAACTGCGGTGCGGTTTCGAACGCGGTTTTACCGGTCTCTTCACGCCAGGTCAGCAGTTTCTTATCGTCGTTGGCCCAGTCAGCCATCATGCCGGAGGAGAATTCGCCGGAGATGATGTCATCCATATGTTTCTGGAACAGCGGCGCCATGATCTCTTTCAGCTGTTCGGACAGCGCATAAGCACGCAGTTTCGCCGGGTTAGACAGGCGATCCATCATCAGGGTGATACCGCCCTGCTTCAGCGCTTCGGTGATGGTTTCCCAGCCGAACTGAATCAGTTTTTCGGCGTATGCCGGATCGGTACCTTCTTGCACCAGCTTGTCGAAGCACAGCAGAGAACCGGCCTGCAGCATACCGCACAGGATAGTCTGCTCGCCCATCAGGTCAGATTTCACTTCCGCAACAAAGGATGATTCCAGAACGCCCGCACGGTGACCGCCGGTTGCCGCGGCCCAGGCTTTAGCAATCGCCATGCCTTCGCCTTTCGGGTCGTTTTCCGGGTGAACCGCGATCAGAGTCGGTACGCCGAAACCACGTTTGTACTCTTCACGCACTTCGGTACCCGGGCACTTCGGCGCCACCATCACGACGGTGATGTCTTTACGAATCTGCTCACCCACTTCGACGATGTTGAAGCCGTGGGAGTAGCCCAGCGCCGCGCCATCTTTCATCAGCGGCTGAACGGAACGCACAACGTCGGAGTGCTGTTTGTCCGGCGTCAGGTTAACCACCAGGTCAGCCTGCGGGATCAGCTCTTCGTAGGTACCCACTTTGAAGCCGTTTTCGGTCGCTTTACGCCAGGATGCGCGCTTTTCAGCAATCGCTTCTTTACGCAGCGCATAGGAGATATCCAGGCCGGAATCACGCATGTTCAGGCCCTGGTTCAGACCCTGCGCGCCACAGCCGACAATGACCACTTTTTTACCCTGAAGGTAGCTCGCGCCATCGGCGAATTCGTCGCGGCCCATAAAGCGACATTTACCCAGCTGCGCCAGCTGCTGGCGCAGATTCAGTGTATTAAAGTAGTTAGCCATGGTGATACCTCGTGATGTTGTACTGTCTTATTGTTCGGTTCGCTTGCCGTGTCTGTGCAAGAGAGAATGAACTTACTATATGACAGGAAATTTATTGCGGAAATTGATATATTCACAACGTCACGTTGCAATTTCTGCAATGCAAAACCGTGGAGTACGGAGTGTGGATTTACGCGATCTGAAAACCTTCCTGCATCTGGCCGAAAGCCGCCATTTTGGCCGCAGCGCGCGGGCGATGCACGTCAGTCCTTCCACCCTTTCACGCCAGATCCAGCGCCTGGAAGAAGATCTCGGGCAGCCGCTATTTGTTCGCGATAACCGTACCGTCACCTTGACCGAAGCGGGCGAAGAGCTGCGCCTGTTCGCACAGCAGACGCTGCTACAGTACCAGCAGCTTCGTCATGCCATCGATCAGCAAGGTCCTTCGCTTTCCGGCGAGCTGCATATCTTCTGCTCGGTAACGGCAGCCTACAGCCATCTGCCGCCGATTCTCGATCGCTTCCGCGCTGCCCACCCTTCGGTGGAGATCAAGCTTTCCACCGGCGATGCCGCCGATGCGATGGAGAAGGTCGTCACCGGCGAGGCCGATCTCGCGATTGCCGGCAAGCCGGAAACGCTACCGGGCTCCGTGGCGTTTTCGATGCTGGAAAACCTGGCGGTCGTGCTGATCGCCCCGGCATTAGCCTGTCCGGTGCGCACCCAGGTGAGCCAGGAGAAGCCCGACTGGTCAACCGTACCGTTTATCATGGCCGATCAAGGGCCGGTGCGTCGCCGCATCGAACTGTGGTTTCGCCGCCATAAAATCAGCAATCCCTCGATTTACGCCACCGTGGGCGGCCATGAAGCGATGGTGTCGATGGTCGCGCTCGGCTGCGGCGTGGCTTTAATTCCGGAAGTAGTACTGGAGAACAGTCCGGAACCGGTACGCAATCGCGTGATGATTTTAGAGCGCAGCGATGAGAAAACGCCGTTTGAACTGGGCGTATGCGCACAAAAAAAGCGGCTGTATGAGCCGCTTATTGATGCTTTCTGGTCGATTCTGCCTAACCACTGACGTTTTTGCCGGATGGCGGCGAAACGCCTTACCCGGACGGGGATCTGATTGTCAGCCCGCTAAGCGCAGCGCCATCAGGCATTAGCCCGCGAGAAAGAACCTGAACGCCGGGTTATTGGTTTCGTCGTGGCAGTCGTAGCCCAGCTCATGGAGTCGGGTTTCGAAATCCGGCTCATGATCGCCAAGCTCGAACGCCGCCAGCACGCGGCCATAATCGGTTCCGTGGCTGCGGTAATGGAACAACGAGATGTTCCAGTGGGTCCCTAACGTATGCAGGAACTTGAGCAGCGCCCCCGGTGATTCGGGGAATTCGAAGCTGAACAGTCGCTCCTGCAGCGGTTTTGACGGCCGCCCACCGACCATATAGCGCACATGAAGTTTCGCCATTTCGTCATCAGAAAGATCGACAACGCTATAGCCGCCTTCGTGCAGCAGACTCAAAATCTCTTTGCGTTCCTCCAGACCGCGGCTCAGACGAACCCCGACAAAAATGCAGGCATCTTTGGCATCAGCAAAACGGTAGTTGAACTCGGTCACTGAACGACCGCCCAGCAGCTGACAGAACTTCAGGAAGCTGCCCTTCTCTTCCGGAATGGTCACCGCCAGCAGCGCTTCACGTTGCTCTCCCAGCTCGCAGCGTTCGGAAACGTAGCGCAGGCCGTGGAAGTTAACGTTGGCCCCGGAAAGCACATGTGCCAACCGCTCGCCGCGGATGTCATGCTGCGCGATATACTTTTTCATTCCTGCCAGCGCCAGCGCACCAGACGGTTCAGCCACGGCGCGGACATCTTCGAACAGGTCTTTCATCGCCGCGCAAATCGCATCGCTGTCGACGGTGACGATATCGTCAAGATACTCCTGGCAGAGGCGGAAGGTCTCGTCACCGATACGTTTCACCGCCACGCCTTCGGCAAACAGCCCGACGCGCGGCAGATCGACCGGATGCCCGGCGTCCAGCGCGGCTTTCAGACAGGCGGAGTCCTCTGCTTCCACCGCGATCACTTTGATCTGCGGCATCAGCTGCTTGATCAGCACCGCTACGCCTGCGGCCAGGCCACCGCCGCCTACCGGGACAAACACGCGGTCCAGATGTGCGTCCTGCTGTAGCAGCTCCAGCGCCAGCGTTCCCTGCCCGGCAATCACCATCGGGTGGTCAAACGGCGGGACCCAGGTGAAGTTCTGCTGTTGCGCCAGTTCGATAGCTTTCGCTTTTGCTTCATCGAAATTAGCGCCGTGCAGCAGGACCTCACCGCCAAAGTTACGCACGGCATCCACTTTGATATCCGCCGTGGCAACCGGCATGACGATCAGCGCCTTCACGCCAAGACGCGATGCCGAGAACGCAACCCCCTGGGCGTGGTTGCCCGCAGAAGCGGTGATCACGCCCTGCGCTTTTTGCTCTTCCGTCAGGCCTGCCATCATTGCGTAGGCCCCACGCAGCTTGAAGCTATGAACCGGCTGGCGATCTTCGCGCTTCACCAGAATCACGTTATCAAGACGCGACGAGATTTTTTCCATTTTTTGCAACGGCGTAATTTGCGCCGCTTCATAGACCGGTGCGCGCAGCACCGCCCTGAGATATTCCGCCCCCTCGGGGGCGGCAGACAGGGGTTGTGATTCAGCCATCATTAACCCCCCAGTTTTGATTTATCGCGAACCGCGCCCTTATCGGCGCTGGTCGCCAGGCTGGCATACGCGCGGAGTGCGAAGGAGACCTGACGTTCACGCGCTTTCGGCGTCCAGGCACGATCGCCGCGGGCCTCTTGTGCTTCACGACGCGCGGCAATTTCGGCATCGCTCAGCTGCAGCTGAATACCCCGGTTTGGAATATCAATGGCAATCATATCGCCATCTTCAATGATCGCAATATTGCCGCCGCTGGCTGCTTCCGGCGAGACATGGCCAATCGACAGGCCCGAGGTACCGCCAGAGAAACGTCCGTCGGTGATCAGCGCACAGGCTTTACCCAGGCCCATGGACTTCAGGAAGGTCGTCGGATAGAGCATTTCCTGCATTCCCGGACCACCCTTCGGCCCTTCATAGCGAATAACCACGACGTCGCCCGCCACCACTTTACCGCCAAGGATCGCGTCAACGGCTTCGTCCTGGCTTTCGTAGACTTTCGCCGGGCCGGTGAATTTCAGAATACTGTCATCCACCCCTGCGGTTTTAACGATACAGCCGTTTTCCGCAAAGTTGCCATACAGCACCGCCAGACCGCCGTCTTTGCTGTAAGCATGCTCCAGCGAACGGATACACCCTTCGGCACGATCGTCATCCAGCGTATCCCAGCGGCAGTCCTGCGAGAACGCCTGAGTCGTCCGAATACCCGCCGGGCCGGCGCGGAACATTTTTTTCACCGCGTCATCTTTGGTCAGCATGACATCATATTGATCGAGCGTTTGTGGCAGAGTCAGACCAAGAACGTTTTTCACATCGCGGTTCAGCAGCCCGGCACGATCGAGCTCGCCGAGAATACCCAGTACGCCGCCCGCGCGGTGCACATCTTCCATATGGTACTTCTGCGTACTCGGCGCCACTTTACACAGCTGCGGAACCTTGCGGGACAGCTTATCGATATCGCTCATCGTGAAGTCGATTTCCGCTTCCTGCGCGGCGGCCAGCAGGTGCAGAACGGTGTTCGTCGACCCCCCCATGGCGATATCCAGCGTCATGGCGTTTTCGAACGCCGCTTTGCTGGCGATATAACGTGGCAGCGCAGATTCGTCATCCTGCTCGTAATAGCGCTTCGTCAGTTCAACGATACGTTTACCTGCGTTGAGGAACAGCTCTTTACGGTCGGCGTGAGTCGCCAGCAGAGAACCATTACCCGGCTGGGACAGACCCAGCGCTTCGGTCAGGCAGTTCATCGAGTTGGCGGTAAACATCCCCGAACAGGAACCACAGGTCGGACAGGCGGAACGCTCGACCTGCTCACTCTGTTCGTCGGAGACTTTTGGATCCGCCCCCTGAATCATCGCATCGACAAGGTCGAGTTTGATGATTTTGTCAGAAAGCTTGGTTTTCCCGGCTTCCATTGGGCCACCGGAAACAAAAATCACCGGAATATTCAGGCGCAAGGAGGCCATCAGCATCCCCGGGGTGATTTTGTCGCAGTTGGAAATGCAGACCATGGCATCGGCGCAGTGCGCGTTAACCATGTACTCAACCGAGTCGGCGATCAGTTCACGGGATGGCAGTGAATAAAGCATACCCCCATGCCCCATGGCGATCCCATCATCCACCGCGATGGTGTTAAATTCTTTGGCAACGCCGCCTGAGGCTTCAATCTGCTCAGCAACCAGCTTACCCAGATCGCGCAGATGTACGTGACCCGGTACGAATTGGGTGAAGGAGTTAACAACGGCGATAATCGGCTTACCGAAATCAGCATCGGTCATCCCGGTTGCGCGCCACAGCGCGCGGGCACCCGCCATATTACGGCCGTGAGTGGTGGTGGCGGAACGGTACTTAGGCATGCTTTAGTTACTCCCAGTCTCTGTGACATGGGGCGCTGCGTGCCACCCCATTTTTTTATGCTTATGCTTGAAATATGACGGGTATATTTATTGGTTAACCTGATCCAACCAGCCCCATTTGTCCTCGGTTTCACCGGTGAAGAGACCAAAGAAGGCCTGCTGAATACGCTTGGTGACCGGGCCACAGCGACCTTCGCCAACCTGAATACCGTCCACGCTGCGCACCGGGGTGATTTCCGCAGCAGTACCAGACATAAAGACTTCATCAGCCAGATACAGAGATTCACGGGACAGCACCTGCTCGCGGACTTCAATATCCAGATCTTTTGCCAGTTTAATGATCGCGTCGCGGGTAATGCCCGGCAGCGCAGAAGAGGTAAATGGCGGCGTGAACAACACGCCATCTTTCACTTCAAACAGGTTCTCACCCGCGCCCTCGGAGATATAGCCGTTAACGTCCAGCGCGATCCCTTCCTGATAACCATGGCGGCGCGCTTCGCTGCCAACCAGCAGGGAAGAGAGGTAGTTACCACCGGCTTTTGCAGCGGTCGGGATGGTGTTGGGCGCGACACGGTTCCAGGAAGAAACCATCGCATCGATCCCCTGATCCAGCGCTTCAGCGCCAAGATAAGCTCCCCACGGGAACGCCGCGATGATCACGTCAGTGCTGTATCCCGCAGGCGGGTTAACACCCATGCCGACGTCGCCAACAAAGACCAGTGGACGAATGTACGCGCTGGTCAGGTTATTTTTGCGGATAACTTCGCGGCAGGCTTCCATCAGCTCATCAATGCTTTGAGAGACCGGAAAACGATAGATTTTGGCTGAGTCATGCAGACGCTGCATATGTTCGCGATGACGGAACACCACCGGTCCTTTATGCGAGTCGTAGCAACGGATGCCTTCAAACACGGAAGTACCGTAGTGAAGCGCGTGAGACATCACGTGAACCTTCGCCTCTCCCCACGGAACCATCTCGCCGTTGAACCAAATGTAATCAGCTTTTTTCGTCGTCATTTTTCTTCCCTTGCGCTTATGCGCGGATTTGTTGTGATGTTGGTTGCTGGATCTCGACGCAGGCGACGTCGACCAGCTTACTTAATTGACTAAACAGTAATTCGACGGGCCGCTGGCTGGCAACGGTCAATTCGATATTTATGTTGCCGGCATCTGCCGCGGTTTCCATATTCATGGAACAAACCTGAAAGCCGCGGTGACGAACCACGCGCAGCACGCGTTCTAAGGTTTCCGGGTTGAAGCGAGCCTGTAAAGCGACCTGATGTTGCATCATGATAATTTCTCCAGCATTTCTGCATTACTGGCACCGGGCGGTACCAACGGCCAGACGTTCTCAAGCTCATCGATTGAGACATGAAGCAGGTATGGCCCCTGGCTCGAAAGCATGGTGTCGAGAGCCGCTTCAACCTGGTCTTTACGGGTGATGTGCTGTCCAGGAATGCCGAAGGCGCTGGCCAGCGTGACAAAATCGGGATTATCGGTGAGGGTGGTTTCGCTATAGCGCTCCTCAAAAAACAGCTGCTGCCACTGACGCACCATGCCTAAACGCTGGTTATCCAGTAACAGGATCTTCAACGGCAGCTGTTTACGCTTCACGGTACCCAGCTCCTGCACGTTCATCATGAACGAGCCATCGCCGGAGACGCAGATAACGGTATCGTTCGGACGTGCAACTTGAGCGCCAACCGCCGCCGGCAGGCCAAAACCCATCGTGCCCAAACCGCTGGAGGTAATAAAATTCTCAGGACGTGTATAGGTCATATGCTGCGCTGACCACATTTGATGTTGACCCACGTCGGTTGTGACAACGCTATCGGCCGGCTTACGGTCGGAGAGCTGTTTGAGCAGCAGCGGTGCGTAAATACCCTCACCCGGGTGGTCGTAGCGCCATGCGTGCTCATCACGCAGCGCCTGATTATGCTGGCGCCAGGCGTCGATGGTCAGCGGCTTCTGCAACGCTGGCAGCAATGTATTCAGATCGCCCGTCAGGGCAACATGTGCCTGACGCAGCTTGTTCAGCTCCGCCGGATCGATATCCAGATGGATAACTTTGGCGTGCGGAGCAAAGGTGTTCAGCTTCCCGGTAACACGGTCATCGAAGCGGGCGCCAACGGCGATCAACAGGTCACATTCCTGTACCGCCAGATTGGCCGCTTTGGTGCCGTGCATCCCCAGCATTCCCAGATAGTACGGATAGGCCGCATCAACGGCGCCCAGACCTTTCAGCGTGCAGGTGACCGGCATTTGCGTAATGGCGATAAACTCGCGTAACGCAGGAACCGCCTGCGCCATACCCACGCCACCGCCGACGTACAGCATCGGTTTTTGCGCGGCGGCTAACATCTGCAGCGCCTGCTCAACTTCTGCATGGGGGAAGGCAATGTCGTTATCAACCGTCGAGAAATACGGTTCAAGCTCGCCCTTCGCCAGCTGGATATCTTTCGGGATATCAACCAGAACCGGACCTGGGCGGCCAGAGTTTGCGACCTGGAAAGCTTCAGCGATCACTCGCGGCAGCTCTTCCAGCGACTGCACGAGAAAACTGTGTTTCGTACAGGCCAGCGACAAACCAAGGACGTCCACTTCCTGGAAAGCATCGGTGCCGATAAACGGCGCCGCGACCTGACCGGTGATGGCGACAACAGGGATAGAGTCCAGTAACGCATCAGCCAGGCCGGTGATCAGGTTCGTCGCACCTGGACCTGATGTGGCGATGCATACGCCGGTTTTGCCGGTGGCGCGAGCATAGCCGATAGCTGCCATGGCCGCTCCTTGCTCGTGGCGGCACAACAGGTGTTCCACGCCGCCGTCATACAATGCATCGTAAACCGGCATAATCGCGCCACCAGGATAGCCAAAAACCGTGTCGACCCCCTGTGCCCGCAAAGCATGTACTACCCACTGCGCCCCATTCATAGTTAGTTCCCCGTCATAGATCGGGAGAAACAGAATTTTATGCTATTCGTCATTGTCTGCTCCTCGCTTATCGTTTTTAAGTTATAAAAAAACCCCCGGACCTTTCGGTGCGGGGGTCTTAGTTCGTTAAGGCTTGATTTCTAAGCCTTTCCTCGTCCAAGTGCAGCCCCGCACGGTGGGATAATAATCACCACCACGCTAATCACGACCAGGCTAATCACTCGTAGAAGGGCTGTCATTTTCTGTACTTTCTGGCTTCTTGTTCGAAGGAATACCTAAAGAGTTACCACAGACATCACAATAAACACAAGATTTTTTTATACATCACTTACTGATCGCGCTAACAGTTTTTTGTAAAACAATTGTTTTTAATAGAAAAAATATAAAATGAAAAAAATTCAATTTATCACCCTTTTCTATGATGCCGCGGCGGTTTCCGCCAATACGCTCTTTCACCATGATGAGCGTCTGCGATGCCGCTTCCATCATGTGTGAAATGTCACAATATCCGGCGATATTCGCTGGAACATGCCGCATAAAATGCATTTCTTACTCATTACTGCCCCTTTTTCTGCCGACATAATGCTCGTACTCAGGAGGCATTATGTCACTCGCGATTATCTACACACGGGCTGCTTTTGGTATCAGCGCCCCGCTTATTACGATCGAAATTCATATCAGCAACGGGCTTCCGGGATTAACCATGGTAGGGCTTCCTGAAACCACGGTCAGAGAGGCTCGCGACCGGGTACGCAGCGCGATAATTAACAGCGGCTATACGTTTCCGGCCAAAAAGATCACCATCAATCTGGCCCCTGCCGATTTGCCAAAAGAAGGCGGGCGATACGATCTCCCCATCGCTCTCGCGCTTCTGGTCGCGTCGGAGCAGTTAGATGCGTCCAGGTTGAAGCAATATGAGTTTATCGGCGAGCTCGCGCTCACAGGGGCGCTACGTGGCGTTCCTGGCGCTATCTCCAGTGCAATGGAAGCGATAAAAGCCGGGCGACAAATTATCGTCGCTGAGGATAACGCGGCGGAAGTGGGGCTCATTGAGGGCCACGAGTGTCTTGTCGCCGGGCATCTGCAGGAGGTGTGTGCGTTTCTCGAGGGACGCCATGCGCTCAATCCTTCCATACCGGAGGAAGAGCATCCTGATGACTCTCTACCTGATCTGAGTGATGTGATTGGCCAGCAGCAAGGAAAACGTGCATTGGAAATCGTTGCCGCAGGGGGCCACAACCTGCTGTTGATTGGCCCTCCCGGAACAGGAAAAACCATGCTTGCCAGCCGGCTGCCAGGTCTTCTGCCACCGTTAAGCAATCAGGAGGCGCTCGAAAGCGCCGCTATCCTTAGTCTGTTGAGCCGCTATCGCGCAACAAAACAGTGGCGTCGGCGACCGTTTCGCAGTCCACATCACAGTGCTTCTCTCGCGGCAATGGTGGGGGGCGGTTCAATCCCGATACCCGGAGAGATCTCGCTGGCACACAATGGGGTGCTGTTTCTGGATGAACTACCGGAGTTTGAACGTCGGGTATTGGATGCTTTGCGGGAGCCGATAGAGTCAGGAAAAATACATATTTCACGAACCCGTGCGAAAATTGACTATCCGGCACATTTTCAGCTTATTGCGGCCATGAATCCCAGCCCCACCGGGCATTACCGGGGTCATCATAATCGCGCATCACCGGAACAAACCCTACGCTATCTGAGCCGCCTGTCCGGACCGTTCCTCGACCGGTTCGATCTCTCGCTGGAAATTCCTCTACCGCCCCCGGGAGCGCTTAGCCAGGCAGCCTCTGGCGTGGAAAATAGCGCCAGCGTGAGGAAGCGGGTTCTCGTCGCCCGAGACAAACAGCTGGCCCGGCAGGAGAAACTCAATGCCCAGCTGGAGAGTAACGAAATGAAAATCTGGTGTTCGCTCAGTAAAGAGGATGCTATCTGGCTGGAACAGGTATTATCGCAGCTGGGGCTTTCTATCCGCGCCTGGCAGCGTCTGCTGAAAGTCGCCCGGACCATCGCCGATATAGGAGGGGAGCCCTGTATTGAGCGCCACCACCTGCAGGAGGCTCTTGGCTATCGAGCGATAGACAGGATGCTGAACCATTTGCAAAAACTCATGGCATAAAAAAAGGGCTTACGCCCTTTTTTGTTAATCATCGCTTTCGGTGTAATCTTCAGCGCCTTCAACCTGCGGTTTACCGCCGGACAGCGTATGAAAACGCTTAGGCCGCTTAATACGCGCCATATACTTAATCCAGACGCGTTCCATTTCCGTGGCTGGCTCACGTTCACCACGACATACCGAAACAAACTGTTTTTCATCTTCGGTGACAGGTTCGCGTTTACCCAGTTCCAGTTCGTTAAGAGCATAACCATGCTGTTCCAGCAGTTGTGCCTCTTTGATGGTGAAATCACCATGACGGGAGAACCCGCGCGGATAATGTTTATTATCGAAAAAACGATTAGTCGTCATAAAGCTTTCCGCCATCCTACACGCTCCTGATTCTTTGGCCGAGCTATTTATGGCGCGGAGTATTAGTTACGCTTGACAGAGTGTAAAACAAAAGATTTAAATCATTACGACAAATAATTTTGCGGAGAAGAGTGTGGATACGGAATTGCTCAAAACTTTCCTTGAGGTGAGCAGAACTCGCCACTTTGGACGAGCAGCAGAGGCGCTTTATCTGACGCAGTCGGCCGTCAGCTTTCGTATTCGTCAGCTGGAAAACCAGCTTGGCGTGAACCTTTTTACCCGCCATCGCAATAATATCCGCCTGACGTCAGCCGGCGATAAGCTCCTTCCTTATGCCGAAACCCTGATGAACACCTGGCAGGCGGCACGAAAAGAGGTTGCGAATGCTTCCCGACATAATGAATTCTCAATTGGCGGCAGCGCATCTTTGTGGGAATGCATGCTTAACGGATGGCTGGGGAAGCTCTACAAAGAGCCCTGTAACCTGCAGTTTGAAGCGCGGATTGCGCAGCGACAATCGCTTGTTAAACAGTTACATGAGCGACAGCTTGATCTACTGATCACGACAGAATCGCCGAAAATGGACGAATTAAGCAGCCAGTTGCTTGGTAATTTTACGCTGGCACTCTACTGTACCTCGCCATTTAAAACTAAGAATGAATTGAATTATCTGCGCCTTGAATGGGGCCCGGACTTCCAACAAAATGAGGTCGGACTGATTGGCAGCGATGATGTTCCTCTGCTGACAACCAGCTCTGCTGAACTGGCCTATCAGCAACTCGCCGCGCTAAATGGTTGTACATGGCTGCCGACACGCTGGGCGAAGGATAAAAGCGGCCTGCATACGGTGACGGACAGTACAACGCTATCTCGCCCCCTGTACGCTATCTGGCTACAAAACAGCGATAAACAGGTACAGATCCGCGAAATACTGAAGACAAACATACTGGAATAATGCACGCCTCCAGGGACGGAGGATGTTGGCAGATTCTGGGGATGGAAAATAACAGACAAAAAAAATCCTTTGCCTGAGCAAAGGATTATATATGGCAGGGGCGGAGAGACTCGAACTCGCGACACCCGGTTTTGGAGACCGGTGCTCTACCAACTGAGCTACGCCCCTAAATCTCTTACTATTAAGCCCGCTAATTAACTTAGCAGGCTTAACTTTTAATAAGTGGCGGAACGGACGGGACTCGAACCCGCGACCCCCTGCGTGACAGGCAGGTATTCTAACCGACTGAACTACCGCTCCACCGAATTTTTCTACAACTACTGATTTTTACATCAGTTTACTGCGTAATTTGATGCCTGGCAGTTCCCTACTCTCACATGGGGAGACCCCACACTACCATCGGCGCTACGGCGTTTCACTTCTGAGTTCGGCATGGGGTCAGGTGGGACCACCGCGCTATCGCCGCCAGGCAAATTCTGTTTCACCCCGCATTCCTGCGCGATGATTTAATCTGTCATCAAGCTGAACATTTCGTCTCTTCGCCAAAACAGCTTCGGCGTTGTAAGGTTAAGCCTCACGGTTCATTAGTATCGGTTAGCTCAACGTATCGCTACGCTTACACACCCGACCTATCAACGTCGTCGTCTTCAACGTTCCTTCAGGACCCTTAAAGGGTCAGGGAGAACTCATCTCGGGGCAAGTTTCGTGCTTAGATGCTTTCAGCACTTATCTTTTCCGCATTTAGCTACCGGGCAATGCCATTGGCATGACAACCCGAACACCAGTGATGCGTCCACTCCGGTCCTCTCGTACTAGGAGCAGCCCCCTCAATTCTCCAGCGCCCACGGCAGATAGGGACCGAACTGTCTCACGACGTTCTAAACCCAGCTCGCGTACCACTTTAAATGGCGAACAGCCATACCCTTGGGACCTACTTCAGCCCCAGGATGTGATGAGCCGACATCGAGGTGCCAAACACCGCCGTCGATATGAACTCTTGGGCGGTATCAGCCTGTTATCCCCGGAGTACCTTTTATCCGTTGAGCGATGGCCCTTCCATTCAGAACCACCGGATCACTATGACCTGCTTTCGCACCTGCTCGCGCCGTCACGCTCGCAGTCAAGCTAGCTTATGCCATTGCACTAACCTCCTGATGTCCGACCAGGATTAGCTAACCTTCGTGCTCCTCCGTTACTCTTTGGGAGGAGACCGCCCCAGTCAAACTACCCACCAGACACTGTCCGCAACCCGGATCACGGGTCTACGTTAGAACATCAAACATTAAAGGGTGGTATTTCAAGGTTGGCTCCACGCAGACTGGCGTCCACGCTTCAAAGCCTCCCACCTATCCTACACATCAAGGCTCAATGTTCAGTGTCAAGCTATAGTAAAGGTTCACGGGGTCTTTCCGTCTTGCCGCGGGTACACTGCATCTTCACAGCGAGTTCAATTTCACTGAGTCTCGGGTGGAGACAGCCTGGCCATCATTACGCCATTCGTGCAGGTCGGAACTTACCCGACAAGGAATTTCGCTACCTTAGGACCGTTATAGTTACGGCCGCCGTTTACCGGGGCTTCGATCAAGAGCTTCTCCTTACGGATAACCCCATCAATTAACCTTCCGGCACCGGGCAGGCGTCACACCGTATACGTCCACTTTCGTGTTTGCACAGTGCTGTGTTTTTAATAAACAGTTGCAGCCAGCTGGTATCTTCGACTGATTTCAGCTCCACGAGCAAGTCGCTTCACCTACCATCAGCGTGCCTTCTCCCGAAGTTACGGCACCATTTTGCCTAGTTCCTTCACCCGAGTTCTCTCAAGCGCCTTGGTATTCTCTACCTGACCACCTGTGTCGGTTTGGGGTACGATTCGTTGTTACCTGATGCTTAGAGGCTTTTCCTGGAAGCAGGGCATTTGTTACTTCAGCACCGTAGTGCCTCGTCATCACACCTCAGCGTTAAAAGAAGTCCGGATTTACCTAAACTTCCCGCCTACATGCTTAAACCGGGACAACCGTCGCCCGGCTAACATAGCCTTCTCCGTCCCCCTTCGCAGTAACACCGAGTACAGGAATATTAACCTGTTTCCCATCGACTACGCCTTTCGGCCTCGCCTTAGGGGTCGACTCACCCTGCCCCGATTAACGTTGGACAGGAACCCTTGGTCTTCCGGCGAGCGGGCTTTTCACCCGCTTTATCGTTACTTATGTCAGCATTCGCACTTCTGATACCTCCAGCAACCCTCACAGGCCACCTTCAACGGCTTACAGAACGCTCCCCTACCCAACAACACATAGTGTCGCTGCCGCAGCTTCGGTGCATGGTTTAGCCCCGTTACATCTTCCGCGCAGGCCGACTCGACCAGTGAGCTATTACGCTTTCTTTAAATGATGGCTGCTTCTAAGCCAACATCCTGGCTGTCTGTGCCTTCCCACATCGTTTCCCACTTAACCATGACTTTGGGACCTTAGCTGGCGGTCTGGGTTGTTTCCCTCTTCACGACGGACGTTAGCACCCGCCGTGTGTCTCCCGTGATAACATTCTTCGGTATTCGTAGTTTGCATCGGGTTGGTAAGTCGGGATGACCCCCTAGCCGAAACAGTGCTCTACCCCCGAAGATGAGTTCACGAGGCGCTACCTAAATAGCTTTCGGGGAGAACCAGCTATCTCCCGGTTTGATTGGCCTTTCACCCCCAGCCACAAGTCATCCGCTAATTTTTCAACATTAGTCGGTTCGGTCCTCCAGTTAGTGTTACCCAACCTTCAACCTGCCCATGGCTAGATCACCGGGTTTCGGGTCTATACCCTGCAACTTAACGCCCAGTTAAGACTCGGTTTCCCTGCGGCTCCCCTATACGGTTAACCTTGCTACAGAATATAAGTCGCTGACCCATTATACAAAAGGTACGCAGTCACCTAACAAGTAGGCTCCCACTGCTTGTACGTACACGGTTTCAGGTTCTTTTTCACTCCCCTCGCCGGGGTTCTTTTCGCCTTTCCCTCACGGTACTGGTTCACTATCGGTCAGTCAGGAGTATTTAGCCTTGGAGGATGGTCCCCCCATATTCAGACAGGATACCACGTGTCCCGCCCTACTCTTCGAGTTCACAACGTGTGCATTTTAGTGTACGGGGCTATCACCCTGTACCGCCGGACTTTCCAGACCGTTCCACTAACACACGCGCTGATTCAGACTCTGGGCTCCTCCCCGTTCGCTCGCCGCTACTGGGGGAATCTCGGTTGATTTCTTTTCCTCGGGGTACTTAGATGTTTCAGTTCCCCCGGTTCGCTTCGTTAAGCTATGTATTCACTTAACGATAGTGTGACGAATCACACTGGGTTTCCCCATTCGGAAATCGCCGGTTATAACGGTTCATATCACCTTACCGACGCTTATCGCAGATTAGCACGTCCTTCATCGCCTCTGACTGCCAGGGCATCCACCGTGTACGCTTAGTCGCTTAACCTCACAACCCGAAACTGTTTCGTAAAACAGTCCGCGTTGCGAAAATTTGAGAGACTCGAACACACCGCTTTTCCTTTCTTATTACGGAGAAAGGAAACAGTGTGTCGTTTCAATTTTCAGCTTGATCCAGATTTTTAAAGAGCAAATATCTCAAACGTGATTCCTGAGAATCAGTTTTGAGATATAGAGGTCGGCGACTTTCACTCACAAACCAGCAAGTGGCGTCCCCTAGGGGATTCGAACCCCTGTTACCGCCGTGAAAGGGCGGTGTCCTGGGCCTCTAGACGAAGGGGACACTGAAGTCTCAATCGCAAGACGCCTTGCTATTTACTTTTCATCAGACAATCTGTGTGAGCACTACAAAGGCAGGTTCTTTCAGGTAAGGAGGTGATCCAACCGCAGGTTCCCCTACGGTTACCTTGTTACGACTTCACCCCAGTCATGAATCACAAAGTGGTAAGCGCCCTCCCGAAGGTTAAGCTACCTACTTCTTTTGCAACCCACTCCCATGGTGTGACGGGCGGTGTGTACAAGGCCCGGGAACGTATTCACCGTAGCATTCTGATCTACGATTACTAGCGATTCCGACTTCATGGAGTCGAGTTGCAGACTCCAATCCGGACTACGACATACTTTATGAGGTCCGCTTGCTCTCGCGAGGTCGCTTCTCTTTGTATATGCCATTGTAGCACGTGTGTAGCCCTACTCGTAAGGGCCATGATGACTTGACGTCATCCCCACCTTCCTCCAGTTTATCACTGGCAGTCTCCTTTGAGTTCCCGGCCGAACCGCTGGCAACAAAGGATAAGGGTTGCGCTCGTTGCGGGACTTAACCCAACATTTCACAACACGAGCTGACGACAGCCATGCAGCACCTGTCTCAGAGTTCCCGAAGGCACCAAAGCATCTCTGCTAAGTTCTCTGGATGTCAAGAGTAGGTAAGGTTCTTCGCGTTGCATCGAATTAAACCACATGCTCCACCGCTTGTGCGGGCCCCCGTCAATTCATTTGAGTTTTAACCTTGCGGCCGTACTCCCCAGGCGGTCGACTTAACGCGTTAGCTCCGGAAGCCACTCCTCAAGGGAACAACCTCCAAGTCGACATCGTTTACAGCGTGGACTACCAGGGTATCTAATCCTGTTTGCTCCCCACGCTTTCGCACCTGAGCGTCAGTCTTTGTCCAGGGGGCCGCCTTCGCCACCGGTATTCCTCCAGATCTCTACGCATTTCACCGCTACACCTGGAATTCTACCCCCTCTACAAGACTCAAGCCTGCCAGTTTCAAATGCAGTTCCCAGGTTGAGCCCGGGGATTTCACATCTGACTTAACAGACCGCCTGCGTGCGCTTTACGCCCAGTAATTCCGATTAACGCTTGCACCCTCCGTATTACCGCGGCTGCTGGCACGGAGTTAGCCGGTGCTTCTTCTGCGAGTAACGTCAATCACTAAGGTTATTAACCTTAATGCCTTCCTCCTCGCTGAAAGTACTTTACAACCCGAAGGCCTTCTTCATACACGCGGCATGGCTGCATCAGGCTTGCGCCCATTGTGCAATATTCCCCACTGCTGCCTCCCGTAGGAGTCTGGACCGTGTCTCAGTTCCAGTGTGGCTGGTCATCCTCTCAGACCAGCTAGGGATCGTCGCCTAGGTGAGCCATTACCCCACCTACTAGCTAATCCCATCTGGGCACATCTGATGGCATGAGGCCCGAAGGTCCCCCACTTTGGTCTTGCGACGTTATGCGGTATTAGCTACCGTTTCCAGTAGTTATCCCCCTCCATCAGGCAGTTTCCCAGACATTACTCACCCGTCCGCCGCTCGTCACCCGAGAGCAAGCTCTCTGTGCTACCGCTCGACTTGCATGTGTTAGGCCTGCCGCCAGCGTTCAATCTGAGCCATGATCAAACTCTTCAATTTAAGTTTGATGCTCGTGAATTAAACTTCGTAATGAATTACGTGTTCACTCAGAGACTTGGTATTCATTTTTCGTCCGAGGACGTTAAGAATCCATGTCACTTTGAGTGCCCACACAGATTGTCTGATAAATTGTTAAAGAGCAGTGCGACGGCGCTGAGCGCTCTGTCGCGAGGTCCCGTATAATACGTTTTCCTCATTCAGAGTCAAGCATTTATTTTTGCTTTTCTCTGCCGGCGTTCATCGCTGAACCCCGCTAACCCGGCGGCCTGTAAGCCGTTGTTCCGTGTCAGTGGAGGCGCATTATAGGGAGTTCTGAGACGTTGACAAGCCCTGTTTTAAAAAAACTTTTCAACCGTCTCTTTTTTGTGCAAAACGCCATTAAAGTGGCAGTTTTTCGAGCTTCTCAAAGCCGTAACGCTGTAAAACGGGTAAAAGTTGTTCAGTTTCTGCCGTCAGCGCCATGCAATAAGCCATATTCGGGTCACTGGATTTCGCATCTGGCGCCTCATGTTCCAGCAGCCAGACGGTACGACGAGCAATCGCAGCACCGGAATCAATCATCCGGGTACCTTCCGGCAGCACCTGCTGCAGCTCTTCCTGTAAAAGAGGAAAATGCGTGCAGCCCAGCACCACCGTATCAGGCGGCTCCGCCATTCGCAGCCATGGGCGCAGAATACGCCGCAACTCCTCCAGCGGGACCGGTTCGCCGTGCAGCTTCGCTTCCGCCAGCTCGACCAGCTCCGCGGAGCCCAGCATCTCTATTTTGCATTCATTCGCAAAGCGGCTGATCAGCTCACGCGTATAGGGGCGTTTGACCGTACCGCGCGTCGCCAGCAGGCCGACGACGCCATTCGCCGTCAAGCGGGCCGCAGGCTTAATCGCCGGGACGACGCCCACAACAGGAAAGGCGAATTTTTCACGAAGGGCGGGAAGAGAGACTGTGCTGGCGGTGTTACAGGCAATGACGGCCAGCGCCAGCGGATAACGTTGTTGAACGGCAGTGACGATTTCGAGCACGCGTTCAACGATGAATTCTTCACTCTTCTCCCCGTAAGGAAAAGCCACGTTATCGAAAGCGTAGATGTAATGCAGATTCGGCAGCAGTTGCCGAATCTCATGATAAACCGACAACCCACCGACGCCGGAGTCAAACACCAGCACGGTGGGACGTGGATCAGAAGGTGTAGCTGCCAGACAAGTAGTATTCTCGTCCTGCAGTTTGGTAGCCATAAGCTGTCTCGTAATCTTTATCGAACAGGTTAGCTATTTTACCACGAACTGTCAGGCGATCGGTGATCGGATACGCGGCAGATACATCAAGCGTGCTGTAGCTTGGCAAAATGCGCTGCGTATTATTGTACTGAGACGTGTTGTTATCGTAGCGTTTACCGTAATACTGCCACGATACATCCATATCGACGTTGAACATCGTCCAGTCCACCTGGTACTTCGCCTGTCGCTTAGAGCGTCTGGCCAGGACTTCACCATTGTCATCATTACGCGGGTCGACGTACTGCAACGTGACGCGGTGGCTGAAAATGCCGGTGTCGATATTACCGGTCCACTCAACACCTTTAATGGTTGCGGCATTGATATTGTCATACTCGCCTTCATAGGTGACAGGATCCGAGTAATAGGTAATCAGATTGGTGATCTTGTAGTGATACGCAGACAGGCGCCAGTCCAGCGGGCCGGTGAGACCGTCAAGTCCGGCTTCCCATTGTTGGGACTCTTCAGGTTTCAGGTTCGGATTTGAACTGATACCAAAACGGGTCGAACCAAACTGCTGTCCCAGTGAAGGCGCGAGGAAGCCGGTACCATAGCCGAGGGTCACGCGATAGTTTTCCACAAACTCCCAACCGGCGGTGGTCTGCCAGGTCCCGTGCCAGCCAAACTGCTCGTCATGATCTTCGCGACCGGACGCTTCAAGCGTCACATCGCCAAACTGCTGCTGACCGGTCAGATACAGGCCGGTGTTATCACGCTTGTAGGTATCCGATATGACCGTATCCGACGAGGTCAGCCGCTGCTGTTGCCAGTCGACGCCGGCGCTCACCGAACCGTGGCCAACAATAACGTTATTGCCCCACTGCAGGTTACGCTGAGTCATCCGATCGAGCGTCGTACCATCATTGTACCGGCCGTATATGCTGCTGTAGTTGTAGTCTTTGACCTTCTGATAGCTGGCAATCAGTTGTGAAGAGTAGATCCCGGAGCTGAATGCCAGGCCCGCGTCCCAGCTCTGGTTATAGAGCTGCTCTTCATCTGCACTGTAGGCAGGGCTGTATGGCGGGCTCCCCAGATCGTAATCGCTATTATTGGTATAGCTACGCCCGCGGAAGAAGCCATTCAGATTATCGTTAAATTTATGTTCAAGACCGCCCCAGAACGCTTTGCTGCGGAAACCATCGCGATCCTGATCGTGAGACCAGCTCGAGTCAGGCTGAACGTTAAAGCCCTTGTTGCCCTCATAGGAACCGGCGACCGTCGCCACCGTATCACCGAAACGATGGCGAAGCGTGCCGTCGTATTGCTGATAGCCTTCAGAACCGACGCCTGCGGTGACCTTAGATTCTTCTTTATCAGAATGGGTGATGACGTTAATTACGCCACCCATCGCACCGGAACCATAAATAGCCGAACGCGGGCCGCGGATGTATTCCACGCGTTGTACCAGAGAAAGCGGTATTTGATTGAGGTCAGGGTTGTTTGTAATACCGGGGCGCGGCATGGGAACGCCATCGATCAGCACCAGAACCTGTTTGGCCTCGGTCCCGCGGACAAATAAAGAAGAGCTCTGTCCCATCCCCCCATTCTGGGCAATATCCACCCCAGGCAGTCGACGCATAACGTCATTCAAATCCTTCGCCTGCCAGCGATCGATATCTTCCCGGGTAACTACGTCGGTCGGTGCAAGAACCGTGTTGACCGGCTGTTGAAAACGATTTGCTGTCACCACTAACGTATCTGAATTGCTGTCTTGCGCCCAGCCGGAAAATGCCGTGACGGAGAGAGCCGTCATCAGCGAAGCTTTTTTAATCATTGTAAAAGCATCCGTAACATATAAAGGATGCCGCTGGTTTCATCAGTAGCACGCGATGATAGAAACCAAATGCGACGTATTCCGGCAGGTCTTCGGGCTTGGGGCGTGTTATGGATGAGGACTTCCCACCTGACATCGGCAGTGTCTGCATAATGCGTTCATCCCACCTTCCTTACCGCTGCGCGTCAGCCCCAGATTTGCACTGGGTTCCCTTTTAACTCACAGGACCGGTTACACAATGCTATAATTAGAAACATATAGATGTCCAGACTTCTATAATTATATTTGATCCCTTCTCCGGGCTGGACATCCCCTACGCTTTCCCTACAATCCCCGCGTACTTATTTTATTCAGGATGCATCATGACCCCAGAACACCTTCCGACCGAACAATATGAAGCGCAGCTGGCAGAAAAAGTCGTCCGTCTGCAAAAAATGATGGTGCCTTTTGCCGCGCCGGTTCCGGAGGTGTTTCGTTCGCCGGTAAGTCATTATCGTATGCGTGCTGAATTCCGCCTGTGGCATGACGGTGACGACCTGTACCACATCATGTTCGATCAGCAGACGAAATCCCGGATTCGCGTCGATAGCTTCCCGGCGGCAAGTGAGCTCATCAATCAACTGATGGTCGAGATTCTTGACGGCGTGCGCGATAACCCGGTTCTGCGCCATAAACTGTTCCAGGTCGATTATCTGACGACCCTGAGCAACCAGGCCGTGGTATCGCTGCTGTACCACAAAAAACTCGACGATGAGTGGCGCCAGCAGGCCGAGATCCTGCGCGATGCGCTGCGCGCGAAAAACCTCAACGTGCATCTGATTGGCCGGGCCACCAAAACCAAAATCGAGCTCGATCAAGATTACATCGATGAGCGTCTGCCGGTTGCCGGTCGCGAAATGATCTATCGCCAGGTAGAAAACAGCTTCACTCAGCCGAATGCCGCCATGAATATCCAGATGCTGGAGTGGGCGCTGGACGCCACCAAAGAGGCGACGGGAGATTTACTGGAACTGTACTGCGGCAATGGTAACTTCTCGCTGGCCCTGGCGCGCAACTTCGATCGCGTACTGGCAACGGAAATCGCCAAACCGTCGGTCGCGGCAGCGCAGTACAACATTGCGGCTAACCATATTGATAACGTGCAGATTATCCGTATGTCGGCGGAAGAGTTTACGCAGGCCATGAACGGTGTCCGGGAGTTTAATCGTCTGCAAGGTATTGACCTGAAAAGCTATCAGTGTGAGACGATTTTTGTCGATCCGCCGCGCAGCGGGCTGGATAGTGAAACCGAGAAGATGGTGCAGGCGTACCCGCGTATTCTGTACATCTCCTGTAATCCGGAGACCCTGTGCCAGAATCTGGAAACCTTAAGCCAGACCCATGACGTCACGCGTCTGGCGCTGTTCGATCAGTTCCCGTACACCCATCATATGGAGTGCGGCGTCTTATTAACCCGCAAGTAGGCGATTTTTACAGAACCCGGCCCCACGATACTTGCCGGGTTCTGGCGTTAAGCGGTTACTCTGCCGCCGCATCCTTCCGGTTACGAATCCGGTAGCCGATCCAGAACACGGTAATCACCGACAGCACGGCCGGGAAGAAATTGGAGCCGATGTCCGGATATTCCGCGCGTACCACGGTGCTATACAGCAGAACGCCGAGAATAAAGCAGGCCGCCGCCAGGCCTGGCAGCCCCACGGGCATACTGCGGTTCTGGTAGCGCTGATGCAGACAGTAAACTGTCAGCAGCAAAGACAGAACCGGGAAGATGGAAAAGGGAACAATCGAGCTGAACAGCGCGGCGAAGGTTCCATTAATGGATAAACCAGCGATCAGCGCCAGCAGCAGCGTACCTTTATCTTGAACTGAGTGTTTCATTGCTCGTCCTTCACGTTATTCGGAATGATTTGACATTTTTTCTTGTTCGCGGCGATACCAGTAATACGCGCCTTTCGAGATCATTCTGAGCTGCAGTACCAGTCGCTCTTCCAGCTGCCGACGCTGTTCAGGACTGACGTCCAGCGCCTCAGCGCCCGCGCTGAAAACGATAGTGACCATAGCTTCAGCCTGCGCTTCGGTAAAGGCGCGCGGCATATGGTTTTCGATTTCTAAATAATCGGCAAGTTCCGCGATGAAATGTTGAATTTCACGCGCCACGGCGGCACGAAACGCCGCGGATGTGCCAGAACGTTCCCGCAACAACAGACGGAAAGCGTTTGGGTTATTACCTATAAATTCCATGAATGTGGAGACAGAGGTGCGAATCACGCTGCCGCCTTTGGCGATACGCTGCCGCGCCTGACGCATCAGCTGACGTAGCATGAGCCCGCTCTCGTCGACCATCGTCAGACCGAGTTCGTCAACATCGCGAAAATGGCGATAAAAGGACGTTGGTGCAATCCCCGCCTCGCGCGCAACTTCGCGCAAACTCAAGCTGGCGAAACTCCGCTCAGCGCTCAGCTGGCTGAATGCGGCCTCGACCAGCGAACGTCGGGTTTTCTCTTTTTGTAGCGCTCTTACGCCCATCACGATGTCTGAATCCTTCCAATAGACCTGTTGGCACTATACCAGAGATTAAAACTAATCGGTTTAGCCAGGTTTGTGAATGATTGTTTACGAGCCGAATCTGCTTTTATGCCGCAAAAAAGCACAACGATAATTGGGTTAAAGCCCGGCGAATGTTATCATCGTGTTTATTTTATGTATAAAACAGGTGAGTAATGCCATGTCACACTCTTGGGATTATGATGCAATAGTGATTGGTTCCGGCCCTGGCGGTGAAGGTGCTGCGATGGGACTGGTTAAACAGGGAGCGCGTGTCGCCGTTATTGAGCGCTATCATAACGTCGGCGGCGGCTGTACCCACTGGGGTACCATCCCGTCGAAAGCCCTCCGCCATGCCGTCAGTCGTATTATCGAGTTTAACCAAAACCCTCTCTACAGCGACCATTCCCGTCTTCTTCGTTCTTCCTTCGCCGACATTCTTAACCATGCCGACAGCGTCATTAACCAGCAGACCCATATGCGTCAGGGTTTCTATGAGCGCAACCACTGCGAAATATTGCAGGGCAACGCGCACTTTGTTGATGAACACACGCTCGCCCTGGAATGTCACGACGGCACCGTCGAAACGATCACCGCGGAGAAATTCGTCATCGCCTGCGGCTCCCGTCCGTATCATCCGGCTGATGTCGACTTTTCCCACCCGCGCCTTTACGACAGCGATTCTATTCTCAGCCTGCAGCACGAGCCCCGCCACGTCATTATCTATGGTGCCGGGGTGATTGGCTGTGAGTACGCGTCCATTTTCCGCGGTATGGAAGTCAAAGTGGACCTGATAAATACCCGCGATCGTCTGCTGGCATTCCTCGATCAGGAGATGTCCGACTCCCTCTCCTACCACTTCTGGAACAGCGGTGTGGTTATTCGCCACAACGAAGAGTACGAGAAGATTGAAGGCGTTGATGACGGCGTGATCATGCATTTGAAATCGGGTAAAAAACTAAAAGCAGATTGCCTGCTGTACGCCAACGGGCGTACCGGTAACACCGATTCCCTGGCACTGGAAAATATTGGTCTGAAAACCGATAGCCGCGGTCAGCTCAAGGTCAACAGCATGTATCAGACCGCGCTGCCGCATATCTATGCCGTAGGCGACGTCATCGGTTATCCAAGTCTGGCATCAGCCGCTTACGATCAGGGTCGCATCGCCGCGCAGGCGCTGATTAAAGGTGAGGCTTCTGCCCATCTGATCGAGGATATCCCCACCGGTATCTATACCATCCCGGAAATCAGCTCCGTCGGTAAAACCGAGCAGCAGCTGACCGCCATGAAGGTACCGTACGAAGTGGGCCGCGCGCAGTTTAAACATCTGGCACGGGCGCAAATCGTCGGCATGAGCGTGGGCACGCTGAAGATCCTGTTCCATCGGGAAACGAAAGAGATCCTTGGGATTCATTGCTTTGGCGAGCGCGCGGCCGAGATTATTCATATCGGCCAGGCGATTATGGAGCAAAAAGGTGGTGGCAACACCATTGAGTACTTCGTCAACACCACCTTTAACTACCCGACCATGGCGGAAGCCTATCGGGTTGCCGCGCTAAACGGCTTAAACCGCCTGTTTTAACGCTTTGTCGAAATGGCCATCCATGGTGCTGCGGATGGCCTCCGCCAGATGTTCGTAGCGGCTGCGCAGCGGGGAACCGGGGCGGTAAACCAACCCGATCGTTCGTCTCGGTTCCGGCTTAATGCACGGAATATAGACCACGCCATCGCGTTTTCTCTCCTGCGGCACCGCTAACGCCGGCAGCAGCGTGATCCCGCTGCCTGCGGCCACCATGTTACGCAGCGTTTCGAGACTGGTCGCGCGGAAATGCGTATCTTCATCCGCACCGGCCTCAAAACAGAACCCCATCGCCTGATCGCGCAGGCAGTGGCCATCTTCCAGCATCAGCAGCTTCTCCCCGGCCAAATCGGACATCGGCACGCGATCGCGATTTGCCCACGGGTGATCTTCGTAGATTGCCAGCATCATCGGCTCGTCAAACAGCGGCACCTCGATAAAGGCCTCGCTCTCTTTCACCAGCGCGAGGATCGCGCAGTCCAGCTTGCCGCTGTCCAGCTGGGCCAGCAGCTGATGCGTTTGGGCTTCATGCAGGTACATTTCCAGCTTGGGAAACGTCTGGTGCAGCATCGGTATGATTTGTGGCAACAGGTAAGGGCCAATGGTCGGAATCAGGCCAATATGCAGCGGCCCGGACATGGTTTCACCCTGTTGACTTGCCATTTCCTTGAGCACTTTGACTTCGCGTAACACGGTACGCGCCTGATCCACCAGCAACAGTCCGGCCTGGGTAAACAGAACCTTACGGCTGGTGCGCTCCAGCAACATGACCCCAAGTTCATCCTCCAGCTTGCGAATTTGTCCGCTAAGCGTGGGTTGGCTGACGTGGCAGGAGTCCGCCGCGCGCCGGAAGTGGCGGTGCTCGGCTAGCGCAACCAGGTATTCAAGATCGCGAATATTCATTATTCATCCTCCGTCGCCATGATAGTTCATGGCGATAGATAGCATAGCAACGAACGATTATCCCTATCAAGTTTTCTGTTCAATAATAAACCCAGAAACGAGGCAAAAGTCAGAAAATCACGACATTGCCTCAGCATATTCCCTGACCAGATAACTAAAGCCAACGTGAACTTTTGCGGACCTTGTGTCCGCTTTTTTTTTGCATAAAAAAGCCCGGACATAGCCCGAGCCTCTTTTCTCACTCATCCCACTAGAATCATTCAGGAGCGGCGAGGATTTACACCAGACGCTGTTTCGCGTCAGCAATCGCCTGGGCAACCTGCTTCGGCGAGACGCCGCCTTTTGCCGAGCGCTTATCCAGACAAGACTGCAGCGACAGAATCGGATAGACATCGTCGGCAATCACGCTGCTAAACTTCTGCAGGTCGGCCAGCGCCAGATCTTCCAGCGGTTTGCCCTGGGCGATCGCTTCAACAACCGCTTCCCCGACGATATGGTGCGCTTCACGGAACGGTACGCCTTTCGCAACCAGATAATCCGCCAGTTCGGTCGCATTTGCGTAGCCCTGCTGCGCCGCCTCTTCACAACGCGGACGCTTGACCTGAATACCATCCAGCACCAGCGTCGCCATATGCAGGCAGTCAAGCCAGGTATCGAGCGCGTCGAACAGCCCTTCTTTGTCTTCCTGCATATCTTTATTGTAGGCCAGCGGCAGACCTTTCAGAGTCATCATCATTCCGGTCAGGGCACCCTGAACACGGCCACATTTTCCGCGGATAAGTTCGAGCGCATCCGGATTCTTTTTCTGTGGCATCAGCGAGGAACCGGAGGTAACGCGATCGGATAATTCAATAAAACCGGCTTCGCCCGTATTAAAGAAAATCAGATCTTCGGCGAAACGTGACAGGTGAACCATGCCAATCGACGCATCGGAGAGCAGCTCCAGTACGTGGTCACGGTCAGAAACGCTGTCCAGGCTATTGCGGGTCGCCGAAGCAAAACCCAGCCAGTCAGCCAGCTGCTCGCGATCGATATCATAGGCGGTACCCGCCAGCGCACCGCAGCCCAGAGGGCTGACGTCCAGACGCTTAAGGGTATCCTGCAGGCGGCTTTCATCCCGCGCCAGCATCTCAACGTAGGCCAGGCACCAGTGGGCGAACGTCACCGGCTGCGCACGCTGCAGGTGGGTATAACCCGGCATAACGGCATCCTGGTTGTTCTGCGCCGTATCCACCAGCGCGCTTTGCAGCTGGCGGTTCGCAGAGAGTAGCTCCGCAACGGTATCTTTACACCACAGCTTCAGGTCGGTTGCGACCTGATCGTTACGGCTCCGCCCGGTATGCAATTTTTTACCCAGCTGGCCCACTTTGTCGATCAGTTTACCTTCCACCCAGCTGTGGATATCTTCCGCATCGCTTGCAAGAATTTGCTGCGGATTCGCCCGCACCTCTTCCAGCAGCACGCTGAGCGCCTCTTCCAGCTGCTGCTGCTCAGCGGCACTCAGAACGCCCACCGTCACCAGCGCTTTAGACCAGGCAACAGAGCCAACGATATCCTGCTCCGCCAGGCGATAGTCGAAGCGCAAAGAGTCGTTGAACTGCTTGAACCGCTGATCTGCTGCCTGAGTAAAACGCCCGCCCCAAAGTGCCATAACCATTTTCCTTAAATTCGTTTAGTTCTGCCGGGTGACGCTTCGCTAACCCGACCTACAGTCTTGTAGGCCCGGCCAGCAATACGCCGCCGGGCATGAAATATTAAGCCAGAATACGCGTGCCGATAGGCGTGCCATTAAATAATGCCGGCAGCTGTTCCGCGTGACGCCAGGAGGCGATATCCACCGGGCGTCCCAGCGCGCGCGCCGCATCCAGCGCGGCATTCACCTTGACGATCATGCCGTCAGTGATAATGCCTTGTTCGATCAGCTGCTCCGCCTTCGCCGCGGTCATCTCCGCGATGCGCTGGCCTTTACCATCGAGAATACCGCTGACATCGGAAAGCAGAATCAGATCCGCGCCGAGGGTCGCCGCCAGCGCAGTGGCCGCCTGGTCAGCATTCACGTTCATCAGCTCTCCTTCATCGGTCACGCCGATCGAACTGACTACCGGCAGGTAGCCGCCGGCCAGCAGGGTGTTAATCAGCGCCGGCGATCCCGGCTGCGCCAGGCCAACGTGGCCCAGATCTTCATCAAGCTGAGTGACCTTCACGCTATCACCATCGCCAAGGAACAGGCCAACGGACATAATATGGTGTTTCTTCGCCCATGCCAGCAGCGTCTTATTCGCGGTTCCCGCCAGCGCACCGGTAATAATGTCGATCTGATCCGCAGGCGTCACCCGCAGACCGTTTTTCTTGTTCACCGGCAGGTTGAGCTGCTTCATCAGCTCATCCACCACACAGCCGCCGCCGTGAACAATAACCAGCGGGCGATGATGCGTTTCACGATAATTGACCAGCGCGGTAAACAGACGCTCCAGCGCTTCTTCGCTGTCGAGTAAAACGCCGCCGAGTTTGATAATTAATGGGTTCATCATCACACCTTAAATAAGAGACTGCGTTTCAGCGAAGCCGAAACGAATATTCGCGCACTGTACTGCCTGTGCTGCCGCGCCTTTCAGCAGGTTATCTTCCGCCGCCACCACGATGATATGCTGGTCCTGAACCGCAAAACCGATATCACAGAATGGCAGACCTACGACGTTTTTCAATGCGGGCACGCCTTTATCGTATAAACGTACCAATGGCTTATCGGCATACGCCTGCTGGAACACACCGGCAACCTGCTCTTTGCTGACGCCCGGCTTCAGGCGGCAGGTAATGGTTTCCAGAATCCCACGTTTAAAGTTGCCGAGATGAGGCGTAAAAATCACCTCTGCGCCAAGATGGGTCGAGATTTCCGGGTGGTGACGATGGTTGAACACGCCATACGGCTGCAGACTGACTTCACAGAAGCTATTGCCGATGGCCGCTTTACGTCCCGCACCGCTGACGCCGCTGGTGGCGTTGATCACCGGCCACTGGGTAAGATCCAGCAGGTCCGCATCGATCAACGGCTTCAGCGACAGCTGAGCCGCCGTTGGATAGCAGCCCGGTACGGCGACCAGATTCGCCTCTTTCAGTTTGTCGACGCTCCACTCTGCCAGGCCATATACCGCCTGCTCAAGCAGGGCCGGATGCTGATGAGTAAAGCCGTAATATTTTTCGTAGAACGCACCGTCATTTACGCGGAAGGCGCCGGATAAGTCGAACACCACGCAGCCTGCGGCAAGGAACTGCGGCGCCAGGTCGTGGCTCACTTCATGGGCGGTAGCGAGGAAGACGACATCCACCCCGGCGCTAAATTCGCTGATATCTGACATCGGCTGCAGCGGTAAATCCACAATGCCTTTCAGCTGCGGATGCAAATCGGAAATTGATTTCCCTGCATCATTGCTTTGCGCGGAGACCGTCAAAGCGGTTATGGTCATATGAGGATGGCGATTTACATAGGTCACTAGCTCTGCGCCGGCATAACCGCTGGCACCCACAATCAGCGTCTTCAACATCGGGGCTCTTCACCTTCTTACGTCATATTTGTCCAGGAAGCATTTCTCTTCCTCACCCTGTTAAGCCGTAAGCACTTTCCCTACATTTTATGGGTTTTCTTACGCTCAACGATAATGTATTTTTATTCACTAATACTGCATGAATATTGATACTATCATGACCCGAGGTGTGTCAACAATGAAAAACAATTTACCACCCTTTATCGAGATTTACCGCGCATTGATCGCCACACCTTCCATCAGCGCAACCGAAGAGGCGCTGGATCAAAGTAATGAGACTTTAATCAATTTACTCGCCGGCTGGTTCCGCGAAATCGGCTTCAATGTCGAAGTGCAGCCGGTGCCAGATACGCGCAACAAATTCAATATGCTGGCCAGTACCGGCCACGGCGCTGGCGGCCTGCTTCTCGCCGGCCATACGGATACCGTTCCCTTTGATGACGGCCGCTGGACCCGCGATCCTTTCACCCTCACCGAGCACGAAAACAAGCTGTACGGCCTCGGCACCGCCGACATGAAAGGCTTTTTTGCCTTTATTCTTGATGCCCTGCGCGATGTCGATGTCAGTAAGCTGAAAAAACCGCTCTACATCCTGGCTACCGCCGATGAAGAGACCAGCATGGCCGGCGCCCGTTACTTTGCCGAAACGACCCTGCTACGCCCGGATTGCGCCATCATCGGCGAACCAACCTCTCTGCAGCCGGTACGCGCGCACAAAGGCCATATGTCCAACGCCATCCGTATCCAGGGGCAGTCCGGCCACTCCAGCGATCCGGCGCGCGGCGTCAACGCCATTGAGCTGATGCACGATGCCATTGGTCGCATCATGCAGCTGCGCGACTCGCTGAAAGAGCGCTATCACTACGATGCCTTCACCGTACCCTATCCGACGCTCAACCTCGGGGCTATCCATGGCGGCGACGCGTCAAACCGAATCTGCGCCTGCTGCGAGCTGCATATGGATATTCGCCCGCTTCCGGGCATGACGCTCAACGATCTCAACGGACTGCTGGATGAAGCGCTGGCACCGGTTAGCGAACGCTGGCCGGGTCGCCTGACCGTCTCCGAGCTGCATCCGCCGATTCCGGGTTACGAATGCCCACCGGACCACCGGCTGGTCCAGGTCGTTGAAAAGCTACTCGGCGCACAAACTGAAGTCGTGAACTACTGCACCGAAGCGCCGTTTATTCAGACGCTCTGCCCGACGCTGGTTTTAGGTCCAGGCTCTATTAATCAGGCCCACCAGCCGGATGAATATCTGGAAACCCGCTTTATCAAGCCGACCCGTGAGCTGATTACGCAGGTTGTCCACCATTTCTGCTGGCACTAAAAGCCAGCGGATCCCGCCCCTTTTCCTGGGGCGGGACGGTGATTCTGGTCACATTTCCATAAGCAACGCTTATCAAGCGACGTCTGAGTTAAATTTCGCAAATTGCCGCCATTTATTCGTTTGCTGAAGCGATTTCGCAACAATTGACGTGGGGGTTTTTACGTGGCTTTATAAAAGACGGCTGCTTATCCGCCGCTCAACGTTGCAGAGTGCCGGGTATAACAAAATAAAATGAGATGGGGTGTCTGGGGTAACATGAACGAACAATATTCCGCTTTGCGTAGTAATGTCAGTATGCTCGGTAAGGTGCTAGGCGATACCATCAAGGATGCACTGGGAGAGAACATTCTTGATCGTGTCGAAACTATCCGTAAATTGTCCAAGTCTTCTCGCGCCGGCAATGAAGCCAATCGCCAGGAATTGCTCACCACGCTGCAAAACTTGTCCAACGACGAGCTGCTGCCGGTCGCTCGCGCCTTCAGCCAGTTCCTGAACCTGGCGAATACGGCGGAGCAGTACCACAGTATTTCGCCAAACGGCGAAGCGGCCAGCAATCCGGAAGTGATTGCCCGCACCCTGAGAAAACTCAAAGACCAACCTCATCTCAACGAAGACACCATTAAAAAAGCGGTGGAGTCCCTGTCTCTGGAGCTGGTGTTAACCGCTCACCCCACCGAGATCACCCGCCGTACGCTGATCCACAAAATGGTGGAAGTGAACAACTGCCTGAAGCAGCTTGATAATAAAGATATCGCGGATTACGAACACCATCAGCTGATGCGCCGTCTGCGCCAGCTGATCGCCCAGTCATGGCATACGGATGAAATCCGTAAGTACCGCCCGACCCCGGTTGATGAAGCGAAATGGGGTTTTGCCGTTGTTGAAAACAGCCTGTGGGAAGGGGTACCAAACTACCTGCGCGAGCTGAATGAACAGCTGGAAGAGAACCTCAACTATCAGCTGCCGGTTGACTTTGTACCGGTGCGCTTCACCTCCTGGATGGGTGGTGACCGCGACGGTAACCCTAATGTGACCGCCGATATCACCCGTCAGGTGCTGCTGCTGAGCCGCTGGAAAGCCACCGACCTGTTCCTGAAAGATATTCAGCTGCTGATTTCCGAACTGTCGATGGTCGAATGTACCGACGAACTGCGGGAGCTGGCCGGTGCGGAAGGCGCGCAGGAACCGTATCGTTATCTGATGAAAAAACTGCGTACCCAGCTGATGGAAACCCAGGCCTGGCTGGAAGCTCGCCTGAAAGGACAGAAGCTGCCGAAACCTGTCGGCCTGATTACCCAGAACGAACAGCTGTGGGAACCGCTTTATGCCTGCTATAAGTCGCTACAGTCCTGCGGCATGGGCATTATCGCCAACGGCGAACTGCTCGATACCCTGCGCCGCGTGAAATCGTTCGGCGTACCGCTCGTGCGTATCGATATTCGTCAGGAAAGCACCCGCCATACCGAAGCGCTGGGGGAGATGACCCGCTATCTCGGCATCGGTGATTACGAAAGCTGGTCAGAAGCCGACAAACAGGCCTTCCTGATCCGCGAACTGAACTCCAAACGCCCGCTGCTGCCACGTCAGTGGGAGCCAAGCAATGAAACCCGCGAAGTGCTCGATACCTGCCGGGTGATCGCCGAAGCGCCGCACGGATCCATCGCCGCTTACGTGATCTCCATGGCGAAGACGCCATCCGATGTGCTGGCGGTTCACCTGCTGCTGAAAGAGTCCGGTATCGGCTTTGCTCTGCCGGTTGCACCGCTGTTTGAAACCCTGGACGATCTGAACAACGCCAATGACGTCATGACCCAGCTGCTGAACATCGACTGGTATCGCGGCTTTATTCAGGGCAAACAGATGGTCATGATCGGCTACTCCGATTCGGCGAAAGATGCCGGCGTGATGGCCGCGTCCTGGGCGCAATACCAGGCGCAGGATGCGTTGATCAAAACCTGCGAAAAAGCCGGTATTGAACTGACGCTGTTCCACGGACGCGGCGGCTCTATCGGTCGCGGCGGCGCCCCGGCGCACGCGGCGCTGCTTTCTCAGCCTCCGGGAAGCCTGAAAGGCGGCCTGCGCGTGACGGAACAGGGCGAGATGATCCGCTTTAAATACGGTCTGCCGGAAGTCACCATCAGCAGTCTGTCGCTGTACACCAGCGCAGTCCTGGAGGCCAACCTGCTGCCGCCGCCGGAACCCAAACCGGAATGGCGTCACATCATGGCCGAGCTGTCGGACATCTCTTGTGACATGTATCGTGGCTACGTGCGTGAAAATAAAGACTTTGTCCCTTATTTCCGCTCCGCAACGCCGGAGCAGGAACTGGGCAAACTGCCGCTCGGCTCGCGTCCGGCAAAACGTCGCGCCACCGGTGGCGTCGAGTCCCTGCGCGCTATTCCATGGATTTTCGCCTGGACCCAGAACCGCCTGATGTTGCCGGCCTGGCTGGGCGCAGGTACCGCGCTGCAAAAAGTGGTAGAAGATGGCAAGCAGAGCGAGCTGGAAACCATGTGTCGCGACTGGCCGTTCTTCTCTACCCGTCTGGGCATGCTGGAAATGGTGTTCTCGAAGGCTGACCTGTGGCTGGCGGAATACTACGATCAGCGTCTGGTGAAACCGGAGCTATGGAAACTGGGCGCGGAGCTGCGTGAGCTGCTGTCCAACGGGATCAAAGTGGTGCTCGATATTGCAAACGACTCCCACCTGATGGCCGACCTGCCGTGGATCGCCGAATCTATCCAGCTGCGTAACATCTATACCGACCCGCTGAACGTCCTGCAGGCAGAACTGCTGCACCGTTCGCGTCTGGCGGAAGAAGAAGGTAAAGAGCCGGATCCGCGCGTCGAACAAGCGCTGATGGTCACCATCGCGGGCGTTGCCGCAGGTATGCGCAACACGGGCTAATTTATCAGCCGTTCCCGGTAAGACGATATTTACCGGGGAAAGCGTAACCGGATCGCGCCCGATCCGGTTACGCTTTCCCCGGTCCGCATCACGCGGCCGGGGATTTTTATTAATGGTGCAGCATTTCGTCGACAATCTGCTCTTTATGCAGAGCATAAGGATAATACGTCGGCCAGTTATCCATCTCTTTCAGTAGGGCCTCCTGCGAGTCATTGCCCATGAAGATATGGAAATGCTGTGATTTACGCGGTGCGATAATATGATCGCTGAACTGAACAAATTTCGGCGCTTTTGATTCCGCCTGCTGACATTCGAACAGGTAACGCACGCCTTTCTTGCCGGAAGCATAGGTCAGGATCTTATAGCCGGAATAGGTGTATTTACAGGCATTAACGGTTTTGCCAACGTGGAACTCCATCACGTTATCTTCGATCCCAATCTGGTCCACATCGGTGGCATACCCTTTCTTATAATATTCCCGATATTCCGCCACGCTCTTGCCGCCCGCTTTTTTGGCTTTTTGCTCCAGCACCGGATCCAAATCCCCCTTCAGCAGATACGGATTCACCGACTGCCAGATCCCATCCCAGTCGCTCAGCGCCCGATCTTTAACGTCGGCATCGGCAAAAATACCCTCGCTGGCCTTCACCTCCGCCTCCGTTAACGCGGGGCCATGGCTATGGTGGCCGTGAGCAAAGGTCTGAGCACTGGCTAACAGCATGCCAACCCCCAGCGCAAGGGCAGAAATCTTTTTGGTCATCACTCTCTCCTGAGTTAACATTTGCAATGTTATGTTACGATATAACATATCATGTATAATCTGCAATACGATTCCCCTTCATTACCCTCTGCTTTTACCCTTTCCACGCTGTCCGGTATGATAAAAATGTGGCGCCTTCTACGGAGCAAGAATGGATACCGACCTCAATCAGCACATCGACGCGTTAATCAAAAGCCCGGCGACGATCCGGCAGATCCGATTTGCCACCGACAGCCGTCCGGCTTCCGGTAACGTGCAGAAGGCGGATTTTCCACGCCTCGACATCATGCTTGATGGGCAGCTTCACGATGCCGGTATCAAAGCCGATCCGCCCGTGCTGTCCCGGCATGACGTGCTGTTTATTCACGCCGGCGGATGGCATTCTCCCCGTTGGCAGTCGCCCTGTACCGTTCTGAGCATTGTGTTTGGCAAGCAGCAGTTAGAGCTCACCCTGACGCGCTGGAACGGCAGTATGTTGAATGTTGAGGAGAGGCTTCAGGTACCGCGCCGCGGCCCCCGGACCGGCTCCTTCCTGCTCCAGGCACTCAATGAGATGCAGATGCAACCGCAGGAACAACACACCGCGAGATACATCGTTATCAGCCTGCTGAGCCACTGCGCCGACCTGCTTGGTAGCCAGGTGCAAACCGCCTCCCGAAGTCAGGCGCTCTTTGAAGCGATCCGCAAATACATCGACGCTCGCTTTGCCGAACCGTTAACCCGCGAATCGGTGGCACAGGAATTTTATCTCTCGCCAAACTATCTCTCCCATCTGTTCCAGAAATGCGGGCCCATGGGGTTTAACGAGTATCTGAATCACATCCGACTTGAGCAGGCCCGAATGCTGTTAAAAGGCCACGACATGAAAATCAAAGATGTCGCTCACGCCTGTGGTTTTGTCGACAGCAACTATTTCTGCCGTCTGTTTCGCAAGAATACCGAGCGTTCTCCCTCCGAGTATCGCCGCCAGTATCACAGCCAGCTGACGGAGAAGCCGCGCTAAGCAGAAACTAGATTTTTGTAAGTAAGCCATCGCGTTTTTACGCTCGCCCTGCCCAGGTTCGCCAGATATAGCTGGAAAATGTGATCTAAATCATCCTTACCCGCAATGCGTACATTTATCCAGTTTTTGGCAAATTTGTCATCTGGCGACCCGCCGAGGAGAAGCCGTATCCTTACCTCAACATCACTGAATTGAGGAAAGGCTATGGAACTCTATCTGGACACCGCGAACGTAGCAGAAGTTGAACGTCTGGCAAGAATCTATCCGCTGGCCGGAGTGACCACCAACCCGAGCATTATCGCCGCAGGCAAAACGCCGATCTGGGATGTTCTCCCGCGTCTGCAAAAGGCCATTGGAGCCGATGGAACGCTGTTTGCCCAGACGATGAGTCGCGATGCTGAGGGCATGGTGGCGGAAGCCAAACGGTTGAGTAATGCCGTTCCGGGCATCGTGGTTAAAATCCCGGTCACCGCTGAAGGCCTCGCCGCTATCAAATTACTGAAGAAAGAAGGCATCCCGACGCTGGGTACCGCGGTCTATAGCGCCGCGCAGGGGCTGCTGGCAGCGCTGGCGGGGGCAAAATATGTTGCCCCTTATGTCAACCGCGTCGATGCCCAGGGGGGGGACGGGATTCGCATGGTGCAGGAGCTGCAATCCCTGCTGGAACAGCACGCGCCGGGGAGCAAAGTGCTGGCCGCCAGCTTTAAAACTCCGCGTCAGGCGCTGGATTGCCTGCTGACCGGCTGTGAAGCTATCACCCTTCCCTTAGACGTAGCGCAACAAATGCTCGGCACCCCTGCGGTAGAGTCAGCCATAGAGAAGTTTGAGCAAGACTGGAATAACGCTTTTGGCAATCTGAACCTGTAACCCGATTGTCGCGTCGCCAGAGGGCGGCGCCACGATCAACCAGGAGGAATCGAAATGGATCGCATTATTCAATCCCCAGGCAAATATATTCAGGGTGCGAATGCTATCACCCGCCTTGGCAACTATCTCAAACCGCTGGCCGAACGCTGGCTCATTGTCGGCGACAAGTTTGTGCTGGGTTTTGCCGAAGAAAAGCTGCGTAAAAGCCTGACCGATGCGGGTCTGGCTGCTGAAATCGTGCCGTTTGGCGGTGAATGCTCGCATAATGAAATCAATCGCTTGCGTGAAATCGCCGGCGCTGCCCGCTGCAATGCCGTGCTGGGAATCGGCGGCGGAAAAACGCTGGATACCGCGAAAGCATTAGCCCACTTTATGAATCTTCCGGTAGTGATTGCCCCGACAATTGCCTCAACGGATGCCCCCTGCAGCGCCCTCTCCGTTATCTATACCGACGAAGGCGAGTTTGACAGCTATCTGATGCTGCCGCGCAACCCGAACATGGTGATTGTCGATACGCAAATTGTCGCCGGCGCTCCGCCGCGCCTGCTGGCAGCGGGCATCGGTGATGCGTTGGCCACCTGGTTTGAAGCCCGGGCCTGTTCACGCAGCGGCGCCACGACAATGGCCGGGGGCAAATGCACTCAGGCGGCGCTGGCGCTGGCTGAGCTGTGCTACAACACGCTGATTGAAGAAGGTGAAAAAGCGATGCTGGCGGCGGAGCAACATGTCGTCACGCCGGCGCTGGAGAAAGTTATCGAAGCCAACACCTATCTCAGCGGCGTTGGTTTCGAAAGCGGCGGGCTGGCGGCAGCGCATGCGATCCATAACGGCCTTACCGCCATTCCGGACGCGCATCACTACTATCACGGTGAAAAGGTCGCCTTCGGGACACTGACGCAGCTGGTTCTGGAAAATGCCCCGGTGGAAGAGATTGAAACCGTCGCCGCGCTGTGTCACAGCGTCGGGCTGCCTCTCACCCTGGCTCAGCTGGATATTAAGGGCGATATTCCCGGCAAAATGCGTACCGTCGCGGAAGCGGCCTGCGCAGAGGGAGAAACTATCCACAATATGCCCGGCGGCGCGACCGCTGATGAAGTCTACGCCGCGCTACTGGTCGCCGATCAGTACGGCCAGCGTTTTCTGGACGAGTGGGAATAAAACAACATGGCCCTCGATGAGGGCCATTTTTTATACCGCCGGACGCACGCCCAGCGTATGGCAGATGGCGTAGCTCATCTCAGCACGGTTCAGCGTGTAGAAGTGGAAATCCTTCACCCCTTCACGGCTTAAAATCTTCACCATGTCCATGGCGATATTCGCCCCCACCAGCTGACGAGTTTCCGCATCGTTATCCAGCCCTTCAAACATTTTAGACATCCATACGGGAATACGGACGTTAGTCATGTCGGCAAACTTTTTCGCCTGTTTGAAGTTAGAAACCGGCAGGATGCCTGGAATAATTTCGACATCGATACCGGCGGACACGCAGCGATCGCGAAAGCGCAGATAGCTTTCAACATCAAAGAAGAACTGGGTAATCGCGCGGTTAGCACCCGCATCGACTTTACGCTTCAGGTTCAGCAGATCTGCCTGCGCGCTTTTGGCTTCCGGGTGAACTTCAGGATAGGCCGCAACGGAGATATCAAAATTCCCGACCTCTTTCAGCAGCGTCACCAGATCTGCGGCATACATATCAGGCTTACCGCTACCCGGCGGCAGATCGCCGCGCAGGGCAACGATGTGGCGAATACCGTTGTTCCAGTAGTCTTCGGCGATCGTGCGCAGTTCATCGCGGCTGGCGTCAATACAGGTCAGATGCGGCGCCGCTTCCAGACCGGTACGCTCCTTAATCCCCTTTATGATGCTATGAGTACGGTCGCGCTCGCCGGAGTTGGCGCCATAGGTCACCGAGACAAACTTTGGCTTCAGGCTGCTTAAGCGATCGATGGATTTCCACAAGGTTTGCTCCATTTCACTGGTGCGCGGCGGAAAGAATTCAAAGGACACATTAATCTGGCCCTGCACTTCTGCCAGGCTCTGATTCAGGGCTTCCCGCTGATTGGCGTGAAAAAAGCTCATACCTTACCTCATCAATCGCATTTTATTGTTTGTTGTGTTGCGAACTTCTATACGTTTAGACGTCCAGATGTAAAAATGACGGAAAAGAGAGCAGGCGTCAATAGAAAAATCAGTGTAAAGAGTGAGGAATATTCAGTGAAGATGAGATTAATTCATGCAACTCAACGCTAAGATAATGATTCCTCAATAAACGGCAGCAACCACGCGCGCAAAGCTTCATCTTCCGGTCGCGTCACTAATCCCAGCGACAAACGCAAGCGAGTCCCCTCCAGCGGATGAAATACCACCCCCTGACGCTGTATCGCGGCAAATGATGCCGGCAGCAAAATCATCCCTTCTCCGCGTGCGATACGTGCCAGCAGTACGTCATGCTCAGCGGGCTCCTCCACATACGCCGGCACGTAGCCAATACGCTCAAAAATGCGCCGGGTTGCGTCAAAAAAGGCCGGATTACGTTCGCGCCTGAACCAAAACAGCGGCCGATGATTCAGCTGTTCTAAGACCAGCCGGGAGATTGCGGATTCCGGCCATGACGCGGGTAGCGCCGCAATCAGCGGTTCATGATAGGGCAAAGGAGAAAGCGTTAACCCAGCGGCATCCAGCGGCAGCGCAATCAGCGCGGCGTCCAGCTTGCCTTTGCGCACCTGCTGAGCCAGGGCAGGCGAGGAGTGGCGAAGGAGGGAGAGCGCCCTGACCTGGCGACCCAACGCCGATTCCAGAGACGCAAAAATACCCTGTTCGAAGGCAGTCGTCAGCCCCAGACGTAAGGGCTGCTGCCGGTCATCGGACAGCTGCCCCAGCGCACTCAGCGTCGCCTCCTGCAGCGCCAGAAGCGGACGAATAAGCTCCAGCACCCGCTCACCCTCTGCGGTAAGAATCAGCCCTTTGGTATGGCGGACAAAAAGCGTCACGCCCAGCAACGTTTCCAGATGACGGATATGACGGCTCAGCGGCGGCTGCGAGATGAACAACCGCTGCGCCGCCCGGCTGATATTATTCTCTTCCGCCACCACGGCAAAATAGCGCAGCAGGCGAATATCAAGAGTCTGTAAGCGTAAACTTGTCATACCTGAAAGGTATCACGAAAAGGGTATTACTCAAGTCCGATCAACGCCTCTAACCTTCTTCCCAACCCATCATCATTATGAGGAAAGATCATGACATCCGAGCGTTATACCACCGGCCTGGACATGTTGCAGCGCGTTGACGGTAAAGGCGGCGATGCCGTCGTCAAAAGCCTGCAGGCCATCGCCCCGGACTTTGCCCGCTACCTGATTGAATTCCCGTTTGGCGATATTTACGCCCGCCCGGGGCTCGATTTACGCAGCCGTGAAATCGCCACCATTGCCGCCTTAACCGCGCTGGGCAATGCCGCACCGCAGCTAAAAGTGCATATTGCCGCCGGGTTGCACGTCGGTTTGTCGCAGGAGGAGATTATCGAAGTCATCATGCAGATGGCGGTGTATGCCGGATTCCCGGCGGCCTTAAATGGCCTGTTCGCCGCCAAAGAGGTCTTTGCGGCGCATTGATACTCCGAGACCAGACGCCGGTCTGGTCTCGGGCAGAGGCAGGATTAGAGCAGCTGTGCCAGACGGTTAATATCCGACTGAATAGCGCCAGCGGTCACGTCGCGGCCGGCACCCGGGCCGCGGATAACCAGCGGGTTATCGCGGTACCAGCGGCTCTCGATGGCAAAGACGTTATCGCACGGCAGCAGCGCCGCCAGCGGATGCTCCTCGCGGACGGCTTCAACGCCAACCCGCGCTTTTCCGTTGGCATCAAAACGCGCCACGTAGCGTAGAACCAGCCCCAGTTCACGGGCGGCCTCCAGACGTTGCAGCATCTGTTCGTTCAGCTCTTCGCCATTCTCAAAGAAGTGATCCACAGAGCCCTCTTCACAGTGCGCAGGCACCAGCGATTCGACGCGCACCTGATCGGGCTCGATGTCATAACCGGCTTCGCGCGCAAGGATAACCAGCTTACGCATCACGTCTTTCCCCGCCAGGTCAACGCGCGGGTCCGGCTCCGTCAGCCCCTGCTGCCAGGCCTGATCGACCAGATCGGTAAACGGCACGGTGCCGTCAAACTGCAGGAACAGCCAGGAGAGCGTGCCGGAGAAAATACCGCTCAGCGCCAGAATAGTATCGCCGCTGTCAATCAGGTCGCGCACGGTATGGTTCACCGGCAGACCCGCGCCGACCGTAGCGTTGTACAGCCAGTGGCGGCCCGTTTTCTCGAACGCATCGTGAATCTGACGATATTTGTCGCTGCTGCTGGCCCCGGCCAGCTTATTGGCGCTGATGACGTGGAAGCCGTGGCTGGCAAAATCAAGGTACTGATCGGCCAGCTGCTCGCTGGCGGTCACGTCCAGCACCACTAAATCATCATAGGGATGAGCGCGCATCCACAGGAACAGCGACTCTTCATCCTGCTCAACGGCTTCATCGTTAAAGAACGCTAACGCGCGGCTGGCATCCAGACCGTCGTAGTTAAGCAGGCTGCGGCGGCTGTCCACCACGCCGGCGAGGACAAACTCGAAGCCGGTGCGGGCTGAGAGCGTACTCTGTTCACGGGCAAACAGCTCCAGCCAGCGCGAACCGATGTTGCCTTTACCAAACAGGACCAGGCCAATACGTTTTTCTGCCCGGAACAGGGACTGATGCAGGCCCTGAATCAGGCTTTCCGTCGGGCCTGCGCGCAGCACCGCCACCAGGCTAATCCCCTCTTCAGACTGCCAGGTAAACTCGACCGGCTGTCCTTTCAACTGCTGCCAGAAACGGTGGCAATGCAGCGGGTTACGGCTGACGCCCGCCCCGACCATCGCCACCAGAGCCAGCTTCTGACGCAGACGCAGCTCGCCCGGCAGACCCGCTTCATCGAGCAGACGCAGCGCGCTGTCGGCCACTTCCGAGGTATAGCAGAACTGCAGCAGCTTACGATCGGCATGCACCCCCACCGCCAGCGGGCGCAGCTGGGCGCGTTTAAAGATAAGATCCAGCTCCTTGTGCGCCAGCTTGAAATCCTGACCGGCGGGCACCTGGAACTCAATCAGGCAGACATCATCATGGCTGGTGACAATTCGCGCGCCGGTGCCGGACGCCAGCACGCGCTCAATGCGCGTGGAGCCTTGCTCAGGCGTGTAGCTACAGCGCAGCTGCAGATCGATATCGCTACCGGAGACCGGTTGAAGGGTACGGGCGTGCAGGACCGGAGCCGCCAGGCGCGCCAGCTCGCTGGCTTCATCCAGGCGCAGCAGCGGCAGCAGGCACGCATCCTTCACTTTACGCGGATCCGCGCTGTAGACCCCGGCCACATCGCTCCAGATAGTGACGCGAGACGCCCCGGCCAGGGCACCAATTTGGGTCGCGGAATAGTCAGAACCATTACGCCCCAGCAGGACGGTTTCCCCGGCGCTGTTGCGCGAGATGAAGCCGGTCACCACCAGACGTTTGTTGGGATGTTGCGCCATCAGCTGTTGCAGCAGCGGATAAGACAGACCTTCATCCACCTGCGGCTGCGCAGCGCGTTCGGCGCGCAGGAAGCTACGTGCGTCAAGCCATGCCGCTTCCAGTCCCAGCTGGTTGAGCACCGCGGCCATCAGACGTGCAGACCACACTTCGCCATGGCCGACCACTTCAGCATAGACCGCATCGGTCACGCCGCTATCCAGCAAGCCGGCGAGACGCTCGAGGTCGTGAATAAACGACGCGATCAGCGTATCTGCCGCTTCTGCCGACAGCAGGCTGGCGATCAGCTCCATATGGTAACGGCGCAGCGACTGCTGTACCTGATGCGCAGAAAGGCGATCGGTCTGGCTGAGCTTCAGCCAGCTAATCAGCTGGTTGGTGGTGCTGCCAGCGGCGGAGACAACCATCATGTCACCGGCCTGCGAGTATTCCGTCATGATCCCCGCGACGCGCAGGTAACATTTCGCATCCGCTAAACTACTCCCACCAAATTTGTGCAGCTGACGACCCTTCGCCCCTGCCTGCGCATTCACACTCATGTTTATTCCTCGTTTGCTGCCCGGAAGCCATTTTCCAGGTCGGCAATTAAATCTTCACCATCTTCAATACCGGTCGAAATACGCAGAAGCGTTTCTGAAATCCCCGCCGCCGCGCGCGCCTCAGGCGCCATACCTGCATGGGTCATCGTCGCAGCGTGCGAAATCAGACTTTCTACGCCCCCCAGCGATTCGGCCAGCGTAAACAGCGATAATCCGCTCAGAAAACGACGCAGCGTCTGCTCATCGCCCTTCAGCTCAAAGCTTAACATCGCGCCAAAACCTTTTTGCTGACGGGCAGCAATCTCATGCCCCTGATTTTCCGGCAGAGACGGATGATACAGTTTTTTCACCAGCGGCTGGGTTTTCAGATAGTCGACAATCGCCAGCGCATTGCGCTGTGCGACTTCCATACGCGGAGAGAGCGTACGTAAACCACGCAGCAGCAGGTAGCTGTCAAATGCGCCGCCGGTTACGCCGATATTATTCGCCCACCATGCCAGTTCGGTGACAACAGCCGGATCTTTCGCAATCACCACCCCGGCGACCACGTCAGAATGCCCGTTCAGGTATTTTGTGCACGAATGCAGCACCAGATCGGCTCCCAGCGCCAGCGGATTTTGCAGCGCCGGGCTCAGGAAGGTGTTATCCACCACGCTCACCGCACCCGCTTCACGAGCCAGCGTGCAGATTTTCGCAATATCCACCACGCGCAGCAATGGATTACTTGGGCTTTCGACCAACACCAGCTTCGGTTTTTCAGACAATGCCGCACTCAGCGCCTGTTCATCGTTCTGATCGACAAACAGAACCCGATAGCAGCCGCGCTTCGCCAGGCTATCAAACAGACGATAGCTGCCGCCGTAGCAGTCGTGAGGGGCCACCAGCAGATCGCCGGGCTTCAGGAACACGGTCGTCACCAGCAGAATCGCCGACATACCGGTATTGGTCAGAACGGCGCCCGCTCCCCCTTCCAGCTCCGCCAGCGCGCGCTGCACCACATCGCGGGTAGGGTTACCGCGGCGGGAGTAGTCGTGGGCACGGGGTTCATTAAAGCCGGTAAAGTTGTAGGTACTGGAAAGGTGAATCGGCGGGACAACGCAACCGTATTGTTCGTCGTCATTTAAACCGCTACGCACTGCGATGGTGGCCTGTTTACGCGTCATGTTGGGCAGTTCCTGGGCTGAATCGGTGAAAAGTCAGGCACCAGAGTAATCATTGTCACAATAGACGTCAATACATCTGGACATCTAAACTTCTTTGCGTATAGATTGAGCAAATAGAGAATAGCCGTTAAAATTATATGCATTAGCGCATCTCTGCAGGGGCTTATCGGGTGTCAGAACGCCCCCTCTACGGTAAACTACGCGCAATTATGGCCCGGACCGTGGTTCTGGCCCTTAACTAATGACTAGAGGATTAAAGGTATCTCATGGCTGAATGGAGCGGCGAATATATCAGCCCATACGCTGAGCACGGTAAGAAGAGTGAGCAAGTAAAAAAAATTACGGTATCCATTCCTCTGAAGGTGTTGAAGATCCTCACCGATGAACGCACGCGTCGTCAGGTCAACAACCTGCGCCACGCCACCAATAGCGAACTGCTGTGTGAAGCGTTCCTGCATGCATTTACCGGTCAACCGTTACCCAACGATGAAGACCTGCGTAAAGAGCGCAGCGATGAGATCCCGGAAGCGGCGAAACAGATTATGCGCGAGATGGGTATCGACCCGGATACGTGGGAATACTGAGTCAATAAAAAAGGGCGGAAGTGACCTTCCGCCCTTTTTTACGTCTCTGCCCACCCTGAATCTGCATGCCGGGCATAACGACAGAAACAAAAAAAGCCGCCCGTGGGCGGCTTTTTCTTCCGGCAACTTACTTGCTGGTGCCTGGAACGCTGAAGCGCTTGTTGAAGCGGTCAACGCGGCCACCGGTCGCAACATCACGCTGCTTGCCAGTGTAGAACGGGTGGCATTTACCGCACACGTCGAGGTTCAGGTCGTGACCTACGGTAGAACGGATTTTCATGACATTACCGCAAGAGCAAGAAGCAGTAATTTCTTCGTATTTCGGATGAATATCTTTTTTCATGGGAGAACCTCAGTTAAGGCCGCGTCGCTCTTCCAGCCCTAACGCCAGACACCACGCGATGTTAATAATTTCCCGGCGCAATTCCGCTAAGCGTAATCCCCGGGTAATAGATTCTGATGCTGCACGAAGCGCACCAAAGGCGGCGAATCATACAGAATTTGACCAGCATATGCAAACTGATCCGCGAGCCCTTATCACAATGTGTATACTAACCGGCCAGATTTCAAGTCAGGAAGATGACATGCCCGTCGCCCACGTTGCCCTGCCCGTCCCGCTGCCCCGTACCTTTGACTACCTGCTACCTGAGGGAATGCCGGTCAAAGCAGGCTGCCGCGTGCGCGTGCCGTTCGGTAAGCAAGAGCGTATTGGGATTGTGACCGCCGTCAGCGAACGCAGCGAGCTGCCGCTGGATGAGCTCAAACCGGTCATCGCCACGCTGGATGCCGAACCGGTATTTTCTTCTGCCGTCTGGCGACTGCTGCTGTGGGCGGCCGACTACTATCATCATCCCATCGGCGATGTGCTGTTCCACGCCCTGCCGATCATGCTTCGCCAGGGGAAACCGGCCAGCGCAGCGCCGCAGTGGTACTGGTTCGCGACCGAGCAGGGCCAGGCTGTCGATATCAACAGCCTCAAACGCTCGCCGAAACAGCAGCAGGCTCTGGCCGCACTGCGTCAGGGAAGGATCTGGCGTCACCAGGTTGCGGAGCTGGAGTTCAACGATGCGGCGTTGCAGGCCCTGCGCGGGAAAGGGCTTTGCGAGCTGGCAAGCGAAGCGCCCGCCCTCACCGACTGGCGAACCCACTTTGCTGTACCCGGCGAGCGGCTGCGCCTCAACACCGAGCAGGCCACGGCCGTCGGGGCGATTCACAGCGCATCGGCTCGGTTTTCAACCTGGCTGCTGGCGGGGATTACCGGCTCCGGGAAAACGGAAGTTTACCTCAGCGTGCTGGAAAACGTGCTGGCGCAAGGCCGACAGGCGCTGGTGATGGTGCCGGAAATTGGCCTGACGCCGCAAACCATCGCCCGTTTCCGTCAGCGATTTAACGCCCCGGTTGAAGTCCTGCACTCCGGCCTTAACGACAGCGAACGTCTTTCCGCGTGGCTGAAGGCCAAAAATGGCGAAGCAGCTATCGTCATCGGCACGCGTTCCTCGCTGTTCACGCCATTTAAAAACCTGGGCGTGATCGTTATCGATGAAGAGCACGACAGCTCCTATAAGCAGCAGGAAGGCTGGCGCTATCACGCGCGCGATCTGGCGGTGTGGCGCGCTCATAGCGAGCAAATCCCGATTATTCTTGGCTCGGCAACCCCGGCGCTGGAGACGCTATACAATGTCCGCCAGCGGAAATATCGCCAGCTGAAGCTGACAAAGCGTGCGGGTAACGCTCGTCCGGCGCAGCAGCACGTGCTGGATCTGAAAGGACAGCAATTGCAGGCGGGACTCTCCCCGGCGCTGATTGCCCGCATGCGTCAGCATTTGCAGGCCGATAATCAGGTGATTCTGTTTTTGAACCGCCGCGGTTTCGCCCCGGCGCTGCTGTGCCATGACTGCGGCTGGATCGCAGAGTGTCCGCGCTGCGACAGCTACTACACCTTGCATCAGGCACAGCATCATTTACGCTGCCACCACTGCGACAGCCAGCGTCCGATCCCGCGCCAGTGCCCCTCCTGCGGCTCTACGCATCTGGTGCCGGTCGGACTGGGCACCGAACAGCTGGAGCAGGCGCTGGCGCCGCTGTTTCCCGGCGTGCCGGTCTCTCGCGTCGACCGGGATACCACCAGCCGTAAAGGCGCGCTCGAACAGCACCTCTCCGATATTCATCGCGGCGGCGCACGCATCCTGATCGGCACTCAAATGCTGGCCAAAGGTCATCATTTCCCGGATGTTACCCTGGTGTCGCTGCTGGATGTCGATGGTGCGCTGTTTTCCGCCGATTTCCGCTCGGCAGAACGCTTCGCTCAGCTCTATACCCAGGTCTCTGGCCGCGCAGGACGCGCGGGTAAACAGGGAGAGGTGATTTTGCAAACCCACCATCCGGAACATCCGCTGCTGCAAACGCTGTTATATAAAGGCTACGACGCCTTTGCCGAACAGGCGCTGGCCGAAAGGCAGACCATGCAGCTGCCGCCGTGGACCAGCCATGTCCTGATTCGTGCCGAAGACCATAACAATCAGCAGGCGCCGTTGTTCCTGCAGCAGTTGCGTAATTTACTGCAGGCCAGTCCGCTGGCCGATGACAAACTGTGGGTGCTGGGTCCGGTTCCGGCGCTGGCGCCCAAACGCGGGGGCCGCTGGCGCTGGCAAATTCTGCTCCAGCACCCTTCACGCGTTCGCTTGCAGCATATCGTCAGCGGTACGCTGGCCTTGATCAATACGCTGCCGGAAGCGCGCAAGGTAAAATGGGTCCTGGACGTCGATCCTATTGAAGGTTAAGCCTTCTCTTGCGAGACGGATCGAAAAAATTCAACAACCATCACGTTTTTCATGAAAATTCTGTAACTCTCTGCGTCGACTATCTGCTAAAAATGTTGCTGATGTCAGAACACAAGGAAAGTGTCTGCGCCAGTCAGCGAGGAGAAAACAGGTGAAGCCCAAAAAACAGGTGGTTGCCGCCACAATGAAAGACGTCGCCCTGAAGGCAAACGTTTCAACGGCAACCGTGTCCCGAGCGTTAATGAATCCGGATAAGGTTTCTCAGACTACCCGTAACCGGGTGGAGCAGGCGGCGCTGGAAGTCGGCTATTTGCCGCAGTCGCTCGGACGCAATATGAAACGTAACGAGTCGCGTACGATTCTGGTCATCGTACCGGATATTTGCGATCCCTTTTTCAGCGAGATTATCCGCGGCATTGAGATTACCGCGGCAGAACAGGGCTATCTGGTGCTGATCGGCGACTGCGCCCACCAGAACCGGCAGGAAAAGACTTTTATCGACCTGATCATTACCAAGCAGATCGACGGTATGTTGTTGCTAGGCTCCCGTCTGCCGTTTGACGCAGGCGTTGAAGAACAGCGCAATCTACCGCCGATGGTGATGGCGAATGAATTTGCGCCGGAGCTGGAGCTGCCCACGGTGCACATCGATAACCTCACCGCCGCATTTAATGCCGTGAATTATCTGCACGAACTGGGTCACCAGCGTATTGGCTGTATCGCCGGCCCGGAAGAGATGCCGCTCTGCCACTATCGCCTCCAGGGCTATGTGCAGGCGTTGCGTCGTAGCGGGATCACCATCGATCCGCACTATATCGCTCGCGGAAACTTTACCTATGAAGCCGGGGCCAGCGCGCTGGAACAGCTTCTGGCGCTGCCGGTGCCGCCAACCGCGGTCTTCTGCCATAGCGATATCATGGCGCTGGGGGCGCTGTCGCTGGCAAAACGCCGGGGACTGAAGGTACCTGACGATCTGTCTATTGTCGGTTTCGATAATATCTCTTTATCCGAATTTTGCGATCCGCCATTGACGACCGTTGCGCAACCGCGCTTTGATATTGGCCGCGAAGCAATGCTCCTGTTACTGGATCAGCTACATGGTCACAATGTGAACAGCGGTTCACGATTGCTGGACTGCGAACTGATCGTTCGCGGCAGTACACGCAAAATCAGAGCATAACCATCAGGTTTTCGGGCCTGCTCTTCTGGTCAAAGGCCCGCCGCTTAAGTAACATGGCGGACTGACGAACGAATAAAACAGCGAAACGATAGTGGCACAACGAGATTATGTACGCCGCAGCCAACCGGCTCCTTCGCGGCGCAAAAAGGGTAATACCCGAAGCTCAAGGAATAAACAGAGCAGCCTTCCGGCGGTTTCACCGACTATGGTTGCGATCGCGGCGGCAGTGCTGGTGGCCTTTATCGGTGGGCTGTACTTCATCACGCACCATAAAAAAGAAGAAGCGGAAGCGCTGCAAAACCGTCAGGTGGCAGGTAATGGTCTCCCGCCGAAACCGGAAGAGCGCTGGCGCTATATCAAAGAGCTGGAAAGTCGCCAGCCTGGCGTACGTGCGCCTACTGAACCGACGGCCGGCGGGGAAGTCATGAAACCCGAGCAGTTGACCAATGAACAGCGCCAGCTGCTGGCACAAATGCAGGCGGATATGCGCCAGCAGCCGACCCAGCTGACCGAGGTGCCGTGGAACGAACAAACCCCGGCTCAGCGCCAGCAAACGCTGCAGCGTCAGCGTCTGGCGCAGCAGCAGGTACAACAACAGCAGCAGCAGGCTCAGCAACAATGGGCGCAAACCCAGCAGCAGGCTCCGGTGCAACAACAGCCGCGCGCGCAGCAGCGCGTTGCAGAGCAGCCGTACCAGCAGCCAAAGCCGGTACAACAGCCGAAACAAACCGCCTCGACGCAACAGCCGTATCAGGATCTGCTGCAGACGCCTGCGCATACCGCCGCACAGCCTAAAGCCCAGGCAGCTGCGCCGGTTGCTCGCGTTGAAGAGGCGCCGAAAGCAGCGGCGGAGAAGAAAGACGATCGTAGCTGGATGATTCAGTGCGGCTCCTTTAAAGGCGCAGAACAGGCGGAAACCGTTCGGGCGCAGCTGGCGTTTGAAGGGTTCTCCTCGCGCATTACCACCAACAATGGCTGGAATCGCGTGGTCATTGGGCCACTGAAGGGCAAGGAGAGCGCCAACGATATGATCACTCGCCTGAAGATGGCCGGACACGCAAACTGCATTCGTCTCGCCGCCAGGGGTTGAAACCCTAAAAATCCCCCCCATCTATAATTGCATTCTGCCCCGCGTGAAGCGCGGGGCCCCTATTCCGCTTTTGTAACCAAGGGGTCTGCTCGTGACAACAATAGTTAGTGTTCGCCGTAACGGCCATGTGGTTATTGCCGGTGATGGCCAGGCCACGCTTGGCAATACCGTCATGAAAGGTAACGTGAAAAAAGTGCGTCGTCTCTACAACGACAAAGTGATCGCGGGCTTCGCCGGCGGCACCGCCGACGCCTTCACGCTATTTGAACTGTTTGAACGTAAACTGGAAATGCATCAGGGGCACCTGGTCAAAGCCGCCGTGGAACTGGCGAAAGACTGGCGTACCGATCGTATGCTGCGCAAACTGGAAGCTCTGCTGGCCGTGGCGGATGAAAACGCTTCGCTGATCATCACCGGTAACGGTGACGTGGTGCAGCCAGAAAACGACCTGATTGCTATCGGCTCCGGTGGTCCCTACGCTCAGGCCGCTGCCCGCGCTCTGCTGGAAAATACCGATATGAGCGCACGCGATATCGCAGAGAAGGCGTTGAATATTGCAGGTGATATCTGCATTTATACCAACCATTTCCACACCATCGAAGAATTAGCCTCTAAAGCGTAAGGATCTCCCATGTCTGAAATGACCCCACGCGAAATTGTCAGCGAACTCGACAAACATATTATCGGTCAGGACGCGGCGAAGCGTTCTGTCGCTATCGCGCTGCGTAACCGCTGGCGCCGTATGCAGCTGAACGAAGAGCTGCGTCACGAAGTCACGCCGAAAAACATTCTGATGATCGGTCCGACCGGTGTGGGTAAAACGGAAATTGCCCGTCGTCTGGCGAAGCTGGCCAACGCGCCGTTCATCAAAGTTGAAGCCACAAAATTCACCGAAGTGGGCTATGTCGGGAAAGAAGTGGATTCGATTATCCGCGACCTGACCGATGCGGCGATCAAAATGGTCCGCATGCAGTCGATCGATAAAAACCGCTATCGCGCGGAAGAGCTGGCGGAAGAGCGCATTCTTGATGTGCTGATCCCGCCGGCAAAAAACAACTGGGGCCAGGCGGAACAGCCTCAGGAACCGTCTGCCGCCCGTCAGGCATTCCGCAAAAAACTGCGCGAAGGTCAGCTCGACGATAAAGAAATCGAGATCGATCTTGCCGCTGCACCGATGGGTGTGGAAATCATGTCCCCTCCGGGCATGGAAGAGATGACCAGCCAGCTGCAGTCGATGTTCCAGAACCTGGGCGGCCAGAAGCAAAAACCGCGCAAGCTGAAAATCAAAGACGCAATGAAGCTGCTGATTGAAGAAGAAGCGGCGAAGCTGGTCAACCCGGAAGAGCTCAAACAGGATGCCATCGACGCCGTAGAACAACACGGTATCGTATTTATCGATGAGATCGACAAAATCTGTAAGCGCGGCGGCAACAGCTCCGGCCCGGATGTCTCTCGCGAAGGCGTGCAGCGCGACCTGCTGCCGTTGGTCGAAGGCTGCACGGTGTCGACCAAACACGGCATGGTGAAAACTGACCACATTCTGTTTATCGCCTCTGGCGCATTCCAGGTGGCCAGTCCGTCTGACCTGATCCCTGAACTACAGGGTCGTCTGCCGATTCGCGTCGAGCTGAAAGCGCTGACGACGGAAGATTTCGAGCGCATCCTGACCGAGCCGAACGCCTCCATCACCGTTCAGTATAAAGCGTTGATGGCGACCGAAGGCGTCAACATCGAGTTTACGGAAGACGGCATCAAGCGCATTGCGCAGGCGGCATGGCAGGTTAACGAAACCACCGAAAACATCGGCGCTCGTCGTCTGCACACCGTGCTTGAGCGTTTGATTGAAGACATCTCCTTTGACGCCAGCGAAATGGGTGGTCAGAGCATCATTATTGATGCCGAGTATGTTGGTAAGCATCTGGATGTGCTGGTGGCGGATGAAGATCTGAGCCGTTTTATCCTATAATCCGGTTCAATGTATTTTCATCACAATCGATGGGGCTATATATAGCCCCATTTTTTTGGCCAGGAATTATGACTGAACAACCGATAAACCGAACCCAGGCCTGGCTGGAAAGCCTGCGGCCAAAAACGCTACCGCTGGCCTTTTCCGCCATTGTTGTCGGTACGACGCTCGCGTGGCATCAGGGGTACTTCGATCCCTGGGTGGCGCTGCTGGCGCTGATCACCGCCGGCCTGCTGCAAATCTTATCCAACCTGGCGAACGATTATGGCGATGCCGTTAAGGGCAGCGATAAACCCGACCGTATCGGGCCGCTACGCGGCATGCAAAAAGGGGCCATTACCCAGCCGCAGATGAAACGCGCGCTGATCGTTACCGTGGTGCTGATTTGCCTCTCCGGGCTGGCGCTGTTGTTCTGCGCCTGGCAGACGATGGCCGATTTTATTGGTTTCATGGTGCTGGGGAGTTTAGCGATTATCGCCGCGATCACCTACACCGTCGGCACCCGGCCCTATGGCTACATCGGCCTTGGCGATATCTCGGTACTGGTCTTCTTTGGCTGGCTTAGCGTCGCAGGAAGCTGGTATCTCCAGGCCCACACGATTGAAGCAACCATTTTCCTCCCCGCTACCGCCTGTGGTCTGTTAGCCGCCGCGGTGCTGAATATCAATAATCTGCGCGATATCGACAGCGACAGAGAGAACGGCAAAAACACGCTGGCAGTACGTCTGGGGCCGCTCAACGCTCGCCGCTATCACGCTTGCCTGCTCATCGGTGCGCCGCTGTGCCTGGCGCTGTTTACCCTGATTTCTCTGCATAGCCCATGGGGTTGGCTGTTCCTGCTCGCCACGCCGCTGCTGGTGAAGCAGGCGCGATTTGTGATGCGCGAGCGCGAGCCGGTGGCGATGCGCCCGATGCTGGAACGCACGGTGAAAGCAGCGCTGCTGACCAACCTGCTGTTTGTCATTGGGATTATTTGCAGCAAGCTGGTGGGTTAACTGACAAATATCAATTAACAATTGATGATTTTGCCAACAATACGATTCGCGAGATATACTAAAATCTCTCGCAGCAACTGAACGTTAAGCCTATGAAATACGATACTTCCGAGCTTTGTGACATCTACCAGGAGGATGTCAACGTAGTGGAACCTCTGTTCTCCAACTTTGGGGGGCGGTCGTCGTTTGGTGGACAAATCATCACGGTGAAATGTTTCGAGGATAACGGGTTGCTATACGATATGCTCGAACAGAACGGCCGTGGTCACATCTTGCTGATCGATGGCGGGGGTTCCGTCCGACGTGCGTTGATTGACGCTGACCTGGCGCGTCTTGCCGTACAAAATGAGTGGGAAGGGATTGTCGTCTATGGCGCGGTGCGTCAGGTTGACGAGCTTGAAGATCTGGATATTGGCATCCAGGCGCTGGCCGCCATTCCCGTGGGGGCTGCTGGCGAAGGTATCGGCGAAAGCGACGTACGCGTCAATTTCGGCGGCGTGACCTTCTTCTCCGGTGACCATCTGTATGCCGATAATACCGGGATCATCCTGTCCGAGGATGCACTGGATATCGAATAGCCTGCCCACTAATTAAAAAGGCCTTCTCTCTGAGAAGGCCTTTTCGTTTGTTTCACGCCAGAATTAGTACAGTTTCTTCGCGCAATCCAGCCAGTCATTTTTGAACGGACGCTTCATGTTCTCGATAGCGTCGATGATGTCGTGGTGCACCAGCTTCTCGTTCTGAATACCGACGCAGCGGCCACCGAATCCCTGCTGCAGCAGTTCAATCGCGTAGGCGCCCATGCGGGATGCCAGAATACGGTCATAAGGAACCGGGGAACCGCCGCGCTGAATGTGGCCCAGAACGGTCGCCCGGGTTTCACGGCCGGTTTCTTTCTCAATGTAGTGCGCCAGCTCGTCCACATCGCACATATGTTCGGTAATGGCCACGATGGCGTGTTTCTTACCTTTGGCGATGCCGGCTTTGATTTCAGCGACCAGATCGTCACGCGTGTATTCCACTTCCGGCACCATGATGAACTCACACCCGCCGGCAATCGCCGCAGCCAGAGTCAGATCGCCGCAGTAACGCCCCATCACTTCAACAACCGAAATACGCTGGTGGGAAGAAGAGGTATCGCGCAGGCGGTCAATGGCTTCCACTACGGTGCTCAGCGCGGTAAAGAAACCGATAGTGTAGTCAGTGCCTTTGATATCGTTATCGATGGTGCCTGGCAGGCCGATGCACGGGAAGCCCATTTCAGTCAGACGCATCGCCCCCATGTAAGAACCATCACCGCCGATAACGACCAGCGCATCCAGGCCACGCTTTTTCATGTTCTCGAGCGCAACGGCACGAATATGTTCTTCGCGGAACTCGGGGAAGCGTGCTGACCCGAGGAAAGTACCACCACGGTTGATCATGTCGGAAACACTGTAGCGGTCGAGCTGAACCATGCGATCTTCATACAGGCCGAGGTAACCGTCATAGATTCCAAAAACTTCCAGACCTTCCGTTAATGCTGCGCGCACAACGCCGCGAATTGCTGCGTTCATGCCCGGAGCATCACCGCCACTTGTCAATACACCGATTTTCTTAATCATGACTACCTCTGAACTTAGGAAGCAAAAAATAATCCTGTTGCCTGAAGCGCTCCTTCACCAGGAGTGCACGACGATAATTGCAATAGTATATCAAACGCTTCTGGCTGAATTGATTCAGGTCAGACCAAATGGCGGTAATTTATACAAAAAATGCCGATCTGCCCCACACTTTTACATCGAGTTTACAGACTATAACCCAAAGCTCAAAAAACGCCCTGCCGCGCCAGCGGCACCACAGAACAGGGATCCTGATGGATAATGACATCAGAACCCGGGAAACGGTGCAGAATTGCCTGCTCCACCTGATCGGCAATCACGTGTGCCTGAACCAGCGGGAGGTTATCTTCCATTTCCAAATGTATTTGAATAAAGCGAGTCGGCCCTGACTGCCGCGTCCGTAGATCGTGTGCCCCACTGACGCCTGGCCATTCGGTCACGATATTGATAATTTCCTGACGTTCCTCGTCAGGAAGCGCGCGGTCTAACAACGACTGAATGGCGTCATAACCCATACGCAGAGCGCTATATAAAATATAGATGCCAATCCCGAGAGCAAACAGCGCGTCGGCACGATGCCAACCATACCAGGAGAGGCCCAGCGCCACCAGAATTGCGCCGTTCATCATAACATCAGACTGATAATGAAGCATATCTGCTCGCACCGCCTGACTTTGCGTTTTTCTGACCACCCAACGCTGGAACGTTACCAGCACCAGCGTGCTGACCAGCGCGATCAGCGTCACGGCAATACCGACACCCGCCGCCTGCATCGGTTCCGGACGCGCCAGGTGCTGAATACCGGTCAAAAACAGAAACAGAGCCGACCCGGAGATAAACATACTTTGTGCCAGCGCGGCCAGCGATTCTGCCTTACCGTGACCAAAAGTATGTTCCTCATCTGCCGGCTGGAGCGAATAGCGCACGACCAGCAGATTCGTTAACGAGGCGGCAATATCCACCAGCGAGTCCACAAGCGCAGCCAGAATACTCACAGACCCGGTGTACCACCACGCAAAAATCTTGATCAAAAGTAACGCGGACGCCATCACCGTCGCCGCAATAGCCGCACGGCTCACCAGCCGCCCATAAGATTGATTCATACATGCTCCTCTTCGGCGATGCGCTTAGTATAACCTGAACTGTTGTCGCAACGAGGAGCAAGGCGGGAGTCGTTTCGCCGAATGACAGGCAAAAAAAACCCCCACATCATGTGGGGGAAGACAGGGATGGTGTCTATGGCAAGGAAAACAGGGTCTACTACTGGGGTTGCACGGTATTGCTACTACTCGACAGCATGGTTGCTGAACCTTTTTGCATCCTTGCAACCTCGCGCAACTGATCCATTCGTTGCTGGTGTTTCGCATTAAGAACCGCTTGCTGCTCCGGCGTTAACAGGTGGTACATCTGGTTGCGAACCTTCGCCATTTCAATCTGGCGAGTAACCTGTTCCTGCGCCATTTTATTAGCCTGAGCGCGCACAGCGTTTTCATCAAAATTTTCTGCGGTGACAAGACGATGCATTGTCTCCATTTCGCTAACATTAATGGGTTGCCTGTCATGGCGTGCCCGTTGCATAAGATCTCGTAACTGCTGGCGTTGCTGTTCGGTTAAACTTATGCCGTCAAACATATGACTCTGGCTGGTGCGCTGCGCCCCGTCATCTCCGGGGAGCCAGTTAACGCTGGTAACGACTTCAGCGGCTTGGCTATATGCACTTAGCGCCAGCGTTGAGGCCATGACGGCAGCAATAACATTGCGCATCACATACTCCCAATACGTTTGTGTCTGTGTAGCGATTCAACGAGATACAGTCTACGATTCGGGCTGCAAACATGCGTCAGGGGGTGTAAAACAACGTAAAGTCATGGATTAGCGAGCCTTGATGACGTAATTTCTGCCTCGGAGGTATTTAAACAATGAATAAAATCCTGTTAGTTGATGATGACCGGGAGCTCACCTCCCTGTTAAAAGAGCTGCTCGATATGGAAGGATTTAACGTGCTCGTGGCCCATGACGGGGAACAGGCGCTGGCCCTTCTGGACGACAGCATCGATTTACTTTTGCTTGATGTGATGATGCCGAAGAAAAACGGTATCGATACGCTTAAAGAGTTACGTCAGACACACCAGACCCCGGTTATCATGCTAACTGCCCGCGGCAGCGAGCTGGATCGCGTTCTCGGCCTCGAGCTGGGCGCGGATGATTACTTGCCTAAGCCCTTCAACGATCGTGAGCTGGTGGCGCGTATACGCGCGATTCTGCGCCGTTCTCACTGGAGTGAGCAGCAGCAAACTACCGAAGTCGGTTCCCCGACGCTGGAAGTTGACGCCTTGAGCCTCAACCCCGGCCGCCAGGAAGCCAATTTCGATGGTCAGACCCTGGAACTGACCGGCACGGAGTTCACCCTGCTCTACCTGCTGGCACAGCATCTTGGCCAGGTTGTTTCTCGTGAACATCTGAGCCAGGAAGTATTGGGAAAACGCCTGACGCCGTTCGATCGCGCCATCGACATGCATATTTCCAATCTGCGTCGTAAGCTGCCGGAACGCAAAGACGGCCATCCGTGGTTTAAAACCCTGCGCGGACGCGGCTACCTGATGGTTTCGGCTTCATGATAGGAAGTTTAACCGCACGCATCTTCGCTATTTTCTGGCTCACGCTGGCGCTGGTGTTGATGCTGGTTCTGATGTTGCCCAAGCTGGACTCGCGCCAGATGACCGAACTGCTGGAGAGCGAACAGCGTCAGGGCACCATGATTGAACAGCACGTCGAGGCCGAACTGGCGACCGATCCCCCCAATGACCTGATGTGGTGGCGTCGGCTGTTTCGCGCTATCGATAAGTGGGCTCCGCCGGGACAGCGTTTACTGCTGGTCACCAGCGAAGGCCGCGTGATCGGTGCAGAACGCAACGAAATGCAGATCATTCGTAACTTTATCGGCCAGGCCGATAATGCCGATCATCCGCAGAAAAAACGCTACGGCCGTCTGGAAATGGTCGGGCCGTTTTCCGTCAGGGATGGGGAAGATAATTACCAGCTCTATCTGATCCGCCCTGCCAGCACATCCCAGTCAGACTTTATCAACCTGCTGTTCGACCGCCCGCTGCTCCTGCTTATCGTCACGATGCTCGTCAGTTCGCCGCTGCTGCTGTGGCTGGCCTGGAGTCTGGCCAAACCGGCCCGCAAGTTGAAAAACGCCGCCGATGAGGTCGCCCAGGGCAACCTGCGTCAACATCCGGAACTGGAAGCCGGCCCGCAGGAGTTTTTAGCCGCCGGGGCCAGTTTTAACCAGATGGTCACGGCGCTGGAACGCATGATGACCGGTCAGCAGCGCCTGCTGTCCGATATTTCCCACGAGCTGCGTACGCCGCTCACGCGCCTGCAGCTGGGTACGGCCTTACTGCGCCGTCGCAGCGGCGAGAGCAAAGAGCTTGAACGTATTGAGACCGAAGCCCACCGGCTGGACAGCATGATTAACGACCTGCTGGTGATGTCGCGCAATCAGGCGAATAACGCGCTGGTCAGTGAAACGGTGAAGGCCAATCAGCTGTGGGGCGAAGTGCTGGATAACGCGGCGTTTGAAGCCGAGCAGGTTGGAAAATCCTTCACCGTCGAGTATCCGCCGGGTCCCTGGCCGCTGTACGGCAATCCTAATGCGCTGGAAAGCGCGCTGGAAAATATCGTCCGTAACGCGCTGCGCTACTCGCACACCAAAATTTCGGTCAGTTTTTCGGTGGATAAAGACGGCATCACGGTCAACGTCGATGATGATGGTCCGGGCGTCAGTCCGGAGGATCGCGAGCAGATTTTCCGTCCGTTCTACCGTACCGACGAGGCACGCGATCGCGAGTCCGGCGGCACCGGTCTGGGGCTGGCGATTGTCGAGGCGGCGATTCAGCAGCATCGCGGCTGGGTCAAAGCCGATGACAGCCCGTTAGGCGGTTTGCGGCTGACCATCTGGCTGCCGCTGTATAAGCGCACCTGATCGCTCTTCTCCGGCTTACGCTGCGCTTAGCCGGGCTACCACAACCGTCCGCAGACGGGTAGCCCGGACAGGCGCAGCGCGCCGCCTCAGGGATCGTTCGCAGCCAGCGCCTGCGGCTTTATCGGCGAATTATTTTCCCCACAATCTCCGCGAATTGTCTTCTATCTGCCCGCTCAGGCGCCGTTTCTGCATGGTACGGCTCCAGCTCACCGACAGCCCCGCCGCCGAGAGCAGGCGATGGTATTGTTCGTCATCGAACGGCATATGCCAGGCAATGGCCCCCGCCTCATGGACGCTCACATCGCTTAGTCGGGAAACCAGCTCCAGCGGCGCATCGCCGGATACCCGCCCGCCCGCCACGACCCGATACAGCCAGCCGGTTTTACCGCTGTTCTGCATAAGCTGCGCCATATCGCTGACAGCAAAATGATAGTTAAGCTTGAAGCACGGTGAACGCGGCTGCGTCACCTGAATCAGCGCCTCTCCCCAGCGAAAGATGTCGCCGATACAGACCTCTTTTTCGGTCAGCCCTTCGGTCGAGAGATTCTCGCCAAACGCCGGGGCGCAGAAAAGATCCGCCTGCTGCGGAAGTTCAAGAGCCCAATGGGCGTAGTGTTCACGGGGATAGTGGCACAGCGCGCGGTCCGGCCCGCCATGTATTTTCGTCTCCGCCTGTTCATCGCCCTCCAGCCCCAGTTCGCCGAGGGTCAGTTCACCGTCGACCTGAATTTTCCCGATGGCGCTTGGACGGCTGCCGTCGTAATCCCTTACCTTGCCCACAAAGACATTCACCGGATAGTGCATCGCTGCTCCTTTGCTGCGGATATAAAAAAAGCGAGTCATCAGACTCGCTTCTCGTTCAGCACAATGCAACCTTATTTTTTGGCGGCAAAACGCGCTGCTGCTTCGTCCCAGTTAACCACGTTCCAGAACTCTTTGATGTAGTCCGGACGACGGTTCTGGAATTTCAGGTAGTAAGCGTGTTCCCAAACGTCCAGGCCCAGAATCGGGAAGCCGGAAGCGCCGGAGATAGCTTCGCCCATCAGCGGGGAGTCCTGGTTAGCGGTAGAAACCACGGCCAGTTTGTCGCCCTTCAGCACCAGCCATGCCCAGCCAGAACCGAAACGGGTCGCAGCCGCTTTTTCAAACTCCGCTTTGAAGTTATCAACGGAACCGAAATCACGTTCGATAGCGGCTTTCAGGTCGCCCTGCAGGGTGGTACCGGTTTTCAGGCCTTTCCAGAACAGGCTGTGGTTAGCGTGGCCGCCCGCGTTGTTACGCAGTACGGTTTTTTTGTCAGCCGGCAGCTGATCCAGTTTGGCGATCAGTTCTTCAGCAGACAGGTCAGCAAATTCCGGCAGGCTCTCCAGCGCAGCGTTGGCGTTGTTAACGTAGGCCTGGTGATGTTTAGTGTGATGGATTTCCATCGTCTGCTTATCAAAGTGCGGTTCCAGGGCGTCATAAGCGTACGGCAGGGCTGGCAGTGTATAACTCATAATCATCTCCATTATTGTCAAGCGGCAGGAAGTGTTAATGCCGAGTAAGCAGTTGGTTCATTATAGTTAATTAAATGATATTGAAAACGCTTATCAATGCCGTATTTTTAATAAGGTTATAACCACAGGGTATACCTGCAATTTTGTGAGCTGGAACAAGTAATTAAGTTGTTGGTTGCCAGAGTTCAGCGTCACATGGCAACAGCCTGAAGGCGAGAAAACTGACCGATTTTTACACTCATCGTGTCGGAAGAAGATTTATCCGATAAAAAAATAGATGAGGATAAAATCAATGAATCACGCGATTACGATGGGTATTTTTTGGCATTTGATAGGTGCGGCCAGTGCAGCCTGTTTCTATGCCCCGTTCAAACAAGTTAAACAGTGGTCATGGGAAACCATGTGGTCAATCGGCGGGATTGTCTCCTGGCTGATTCTTCCCTGGGCTATCAGCGCGATGCTGCTGCCTGATTTCTGGGCCTATTACCGTTCCTTCAACGCCTCCACGCTCCTGCCGGTGTTTCTGTTTGGCGCCATGTGGGGGATCGGCAATATTAACTACGGCCTGACCATGCGCTACCTCGGTATGTCGATGGGGATCGGTATCGCCATCGGGATTACCCTGATTGTCGGCACGCTGATGACTCCAATTATCAACGGGCAGATCGATGTGCTCCTTCATACCCAGGGTGGCCAGATGACGCTGCTCGGCGTGCTGGTTGCGGTGATCGGCGTGGCGATAGTCACCCGGGCCGGCCAGTTGAAAGAGCGCAAGATGGGCATTAAAGCCGAAGACTTCAATCTGAAAAAAGGGCTCATGCTGGCAGTGATGTGCGGCATTTTCTCTGCCGGGATGTCCTTTGCGATGAACGCCGCCAGGCCAATGCATGATGCCGCGGCAGCGCTGGGAGTTGACCCGCTGTATACCGCGCTGCCCAGCTATGTGGTGATTATGGGCGGCGGCGCGCTGGTCAACCTTGGCTTCTGCTTTATTCGTCTGGCTAAAGTCAAAAACCTGTCGATCAAAGCCGACTTCTCGCTGGCAAAACCGCTGATTATCGCCAACGTGCTGCTGTCGGCGCTGGGCGGTCTGATGTGGTATCTCCAGTTTTTCTTCTATGCCTGGGGCCACGCCAGCATTCCCGCGCAGTATGACTACATGAGCTGGATGCTGCATATGAGCTTCTATGTGCTGTGCGGCGGGCTGGTCGGGCTGGTGCTGAAAGAGTGGAACAATGCCGGGCGTCGTCCGGTCAGCGTGTTAAGTCTGGGCTGCGTGGTGATTATCATCGCCGCCAATATCGTTGGCCTCGGCATGGCCAGCTAATGCCCTATGCGGCAACGCGACTGCGTTGCCGCCACTGCCCTGGGGTCATGCCAATTTCGCGATTAAAGACAACGGAAAAGTAGTTACTGTCTTCAAATCCGCACTGCATCGCAATGTCACCAATCAACCGCTCGGTGTGCTGCAATAAATACTGCGCGTGGCAGATACGCAGCTGACGCAGGTAATGGTTGATCGTCATCCCGGTCTGCTGGCGAAACTGCTGACGCAGCGCACGCTCGCCGCACCCCTCCCGCTCACAAAACAGCTCAAGAATAAAAGGTCGGTTCAGGCTGCCGGCCAGTTCGGTCAGCAGCTTATCGAGGAGCGTTTCGCTTTGGGTCGCCGCCCGGTTATCGGTCGCATAGCGGTGGCGATGAAGAATCAACGCCAGCTGCGCAAACAGCAGCTCGGCCATGTTATTAGACTGCGCATCGCCGCGGGCGCTCTCCTGCTCCAGCTGAGTAATCACCTGGCGAACCTGAGCCATACCAGAACTGCCGATCCGCCAGTGCGGCATCCACGACGTCCCAAACAGACCGGGAATATGGGCCGCCCAGTCAAAGTTAAGCCGCAGACGATCCGGGCAATAGATGACGTTTTGCAGGACTAAATCATTCACCGAGGCGTAGGAGTGTTTGTCTTCGGCGCGAATATAAAACAGGTCGCCACGGGTAATGCGCCATGGGCGATCGTTAAGGACATGCAGGCCATTTCCCCGCCATACCAGTACCAGTTCGCAGAACTCGTGGGTATGCTCGGCGAAGACATTTTGCGGATAACGGTCGGCAACCGCTACCGCCTGAGAAGGAGAGGCAAAAAACTCATCTTTGCGCAGAATCAGCTGACCAGCCACTACCAGAACTCCACCGCCAATAACGGTTTATTATTCGCGTTTTTGCTCGCTAAAACGTTGACTGCTCTCGCGTTACTGAAGAATGGCGTCCCGTCCCTGACGGATATCGCGCGGCGACCAGGAAAACTCGCGGCGAAAAAGCGTCGAAAAGTGGTTACTGTCGCCGAAACCGCAACGATAGGCGATATCCGTGATGCTCTCATCGCTATGGCGTAGCAGGTGACGCGCCTTCATCAGTCGCACCCGATTGAGGTAGCGCTGCGGCGTCAGGCCGGTCTGTTGCTTCAGCTGGCGATGCAATGTCCTCAGCGACAGGGAAAACTTATCCGCCACCTCTTCCCAACAGACATCCTCGGCAAAGTGATCTTCCAGCCAGGCCATCAGATGATTCAGCCGCGCTTCGTTGTCGGCCGCCCCTTCCGCGAGGCTGCTTTTACGCAGCAGGACAAGCAGCTGCATAAAGAGAATCTCCCGTCCGGCGAGCGTATGCATATCCGGTTCGAGGCCGACGTCTTCCATCTGTCCGACGATCTGTCGTACCTGCTGTAGCACGGCCTGGTTCACCCGCCAGTGAGAGAGGTAATTCCCCTCTTGCTCCTGCGGTAACAGCTGATTGACGCCATTCAGAAAGCGAAAGGCATCCGGCGCGCGATAGAGCACGTTAGTCAGGCATAAATTGTCCGTATGTTCATAGAGATGACGATCGTGATCGCGAATAAAGCACACCGAACCGCCGCTGATGGTATAGGGCTGACCGTTGAACACATGAATCCCCGTGCCGTGCTCAACGATGACGATTTCATGGAAATCGTGATGATGTTCCGGGAACGCCGCCTGAGGGAGGCGTGGCTCAATGGCCACAGCAGAAGTCCCGGACTTAAAGAAATCCACGCTGTGCAAAATGGTCATAACGGCACCCTCGAAATGAGAAATGTTATCAATCAGTGTCACAAATAGTAATTAAGGGTCCGCAATCCAGCCTTCAATTTTTGACCGCAAAATTCGTAAAACCTGCCGCTTTTTCAAGAAACAGCCGGAAAGATCGGGAACTGCGGACAACATCACATCCTCTTCCCTGATGCTCATGAAGAGAATCTGTGACCTCCCTCACGGTCATCTTTGCTTTCTTGCCAGCCGCCTGTTTTCCCTGTCAGTGGCAAGAAGGTGCGCGATTCACGACTTTTTTAGACTGCTGACAATGATTTTTACAAGGATCTCCCCATGAGCTTTCGTCATTGTGTAGCCGTTGATTTAGGCGCCTCCAGCGGGCGGGTGATGCTTGCCAGCTATGAATGCGGGCCGCGTACGCTAACGCTGCGCGAAATACACCGCTTTACCAATAGCCTGCAAAAGGTGGATGGCTACGACTGCTGGGATGTCGACCGTCTGGAAGGCGAAATTCGCCGCGGGCTGGTGAAGGTCTGCGAGCAGGGTATCCTCATCGACAGTATCGGTATTGATACCTGGGGCGTGGATTATGTCCTGCTGGATAAGCACGGCGAACGCGTGGGTCTGCCGGTCTCCTATCGTGACCCACGAACCCAGGGCCTGATGCACCATGCCGAAGAGCAAATAGGCCGCGCCGAGATCTACCGCCGTAGCGGCATTCAGTTTATGCCCTTCAATACCCTATATCAGCTCCGCGCGCTGGTTGAGCAGCAGCCGGAACTGGTCAGCCAGGTTTCACATGCGCTGCTGATCCCTGACTACTTCAGCTTTCGCCTCACCGGCCATCTGAACTGGGAATACACCAACGCCACCACCACCCAGTTGATCAATATAAACAGCGATAGCTGGGATGAAGAGCTGTTGAACTGGAGCGGAGCGCCGCGCGAATGGTTCGGCACGCCAACGCATCCCGGTAACGTAATCGGTCACTGGTTATGCCCGCAGGGCAACGCCATTCCGGTGGTGGCCGTCGCCAGTCACGATACCGCCAGCGCGGTCATCGCCTCGCCGCTGGCCAGCAAAAACGCCGCGTATCTCTCTTCCGGCACCTGGTCGCTGATGGGCTTTGAAAGCAAAACCCCCTACACCGATAGCGACGCGCTGCAGGCGAATATCACCAATGAAGGTGGCGCCGAAGGGCGCTACCGGGTGCTGAAAAATATCATGGGACTGTGGCTGCTGCAGCGGGTGCTGAAAGAACAAAACATCAGTGACCTGTCGGCGCTCATCGCCCGTACCGCTCGTCTTCCGGCCTGCCGTTTCGTCATTGACTGCAACGACGATCGTTTTATCAATCCGGCCAATATGAGCGCCGAAATTCAGTCCGCCTGTCGCGAGTCCGGGCAGCCGGTTCCCGGCGATGACGCCGAACTGGCGCGCTGTATTTTCGACAGTCTGGCCCTGCTCTATGCCCGCGTACTTCGTGAACTGGCCCAACTCCGCGGCCAGCCGTTCAGCCAGCTGCATATTGTCGGCGGCGGCTGCCAGAACGAGCTGCTCAATCAGCTGTGTGCCGACGCCTGCGGTATCACGGTGGTCGCTGGGCCCGTAGAGGCCTCCACGCTGGGCAATATCGGCATCCAGCTGATGACCCTGGACGAACTGAATAACGTCGACGATTTCCGTCAGGTGGTATGTCGCAACGCCGCGCTTACCACGTTTACCCCCAATCCTGAACATGAAATTGCCCGTTTCGTGGCGCAGTTTCAGCCACAACAGACTAAGGAGCTTTGCGCATGACCACTCAACTTGAACAAGCCTGGGATATTGCTAAACAGCGCTACGCTGCCGTTGGCGTGGATGTCGAGGAGGCCCTGCGTCAACTGGACCGACTACCCGTTTCGATGCACTGCTGGCAGGGCGATGACGTCGCCGGCTTCGAAAACCCGGAAGGGAACTTAACGGGCGGGATTCAGGCCACGGGGAACTATCCGGGCAAAGCTCGTAACGCCGGCGAGCTGCGCGCCGACCTTGAGCAGGCGCTGAGCCTGATTCCGGGGCCGAAACGCCTGAATCTGCACGCGCTCTATCTGGAATCAGATACGCCGGTGGCGCGCAATGAAATCAAGCCACAACACTTCCGCAACTGGGTTGAGTGGGCCAAAACCAATAAGCTGGGGCTGGATTTTAACCCCTCCTGTTTCTCCCACCCGCTGAGCGCCGATGGCTTTACCCTGTCGCACGCCAACGACGAAATCCGCCAGTTCTGGATCGATCACTGCAAAGCCAGCCGCCGTATCTCTGCCTGGTTCGGCGAGCAGCTGGGCACCCCGTCGGTGATGAATATCTGGATCCCGGACGGCATGAAAGATATTACCGTTGACCGTTTTGCCCCGCGCCAGCGTCTGCTCAATGCGCTGGATGAGGTCATCAGCGAAAAACTCGACCCGGCGCATCACATCGATGCCGTAGAGAGCAAACTGTTCGGTATCGGCGCAGAAAGCTATACCGTCGGCTCCAACGAGTTCTATATGGGATACGCCACCAGCCGCCAGACCGCGCTGTGCCTCGATGCCGGCCACTTCCACCCGACGGAAGTCATCTCCGACAAAATTTCCGCCGCCATGCTGTACATCCCGCGACTGCTGCTGCACGTCAGCCGCCCGGTGCGCTGGGACAGCGACCACGTCGTGCTGCTGGATGACGAAACCCAGGCTATCGCCAGCGAAATCATCCGCCACAACCTGTTCGACCGCATGCACATCGGTCTCGATTTCTTCGACGCCTCGATTAACCGCATCGCGGCGTGGGTGATTGGTACCCGCAACATGAAGAAAGCGCTGCTGCGCGCCCTGCTGGAACCGACGGAACAGCTGCGCCAGCTGGAAGCTGACGGTGACTACACCGCCCGTCTGGCCCTGCTGGAAGAGCAGAAATGCCTGCCATGGCAGGCCGCCTGGGAGATGTATTGCCAGCGCCACGATACCCCGGCGGGCAGCCAGTGGCTGGATAGCGTACGCGCTTATGAAAAAGCGGTACTAAGCCAACGCGGCTAATCATCATTGCCGGACGGCGGCTGATGCCACAACCGCAGCCCGTAGGGTCAATCTTCTTTATGGTGCGGGGCTCCCCCCGCATCGCAGCAACAGGAATACAAGACTATGCAGAACATCATCAACGCCTGGTTCGTTCAGGGCATGATTAAAGCCACTTCCGATGCCTGGCTGAAGGGCTGGGACGAGCGTAACGGCGGTAACCTGACGCTGCGCCTCGACGACGCGGATATCGAACCGTTCGCGGCCGATTTTTACGCTAAGCCGCGCTACATCGCCCTCAGTCAGCCGATGCCCACGCTGGCGAACCAGCCATTTATCGTCACCGGTTCCGGCAAATTTTTCCGCAACGTCCAGCTCGATCCTGCGGCCAATCTCGGCGTGGTGAAGGTAGACAGCGATGGGGCGGGATACCACGTGCTATGGGGACTGACGGACGATGCGGTGCCGACCTCTGAATTACCGGCGCATTTTCTCTCCCACAGCGAGCGCATCAGGCTAACCAACGGCAAAGACCGCGTGATCATGCACTGCCACGCCACCAACCTGATTGCCCTGACCTATGTACTGGAGAACAACAGCGATCTGTTCACCCGCAAACTGTGGGAAGGCAGCACCGAATGTCTGGTGGTCTTCCCGGACGGGGTCGGCATTCTGCCGTGGATGGTGCCGGGCACCGATGAAATTGGCCAGGCCACCGCGCTGGAAATGCGCAAACATTCGCTGGTGCTGTGGCCGTTCCACGGCGTCTTCGGCAGCGGCCCGACGCTGGACGAAACCTTCGGTCTCATCGATACCGCCGAGAAGTCGGCCGAAGTGCTGGTGAAAGTCTATTCGATGGGGGGCATGAAACAGACCATCACCCGCGAAGAGCTCATCGCCCTGGGCAAACGCTTTGCGGTGCAGCCCATGCAGTCCGCGTTAGACCTGTATCAATAACAACATCGCGCCCCGCTCACCGAGACGGGGCGAACTCTGTCACCTGCAAATCATTCCCCGAGTATGTCGCACTGCAGGAAGGGGGCGGAGTCCACGGATGGACGGGTCATACAAGCCAACGCATCTGTAATGTGAATGACAACGGGAATCTAACTCAATCATGTGGAGTAAAAGCAATGAAAACAAAGACAAGCTTGATCCTCACCGTTGCCATTATGGCGTTGTCCGGTTCTGCTTCAGCGGAAGTGAAAATCGCCCTCGTGGCAAAATCGTTGGGAAATGGGTTCTTCGAAGCTGCGAACGTCGGCGCCCAGCAAGCGGCCAAAGAGTTAGGCGATGTTAAAGTCATTTATACCGGCCCGACCACCACCACGGCAGAAGCGCAGATCGAAGTCCTTAACGGATTGATCGCCCAGGGCGTGGATGCGATCGCCATCTCCGCCAACGATCCTGATGCCGTCGTCCCGGTGCTGAAAAAAGCCATGCAGCGCGGTATCAAAGTGGTCTCCTGGGATTCCGGCGTGGCGCCAGCGGGTCGGCAAATCCATCTCAACCCCTCCAATAATGCCCTGATTGGCGAAACCAACGTCCGGCTCGCCGCCGAGGCATTAAAAGCGCTGAATGTCGATAAAGGCGATGTGGCCGTGTTAAGCGCCACCCCGACCTCGACCAACCAGAATATCTGGATCGAGGAGATGAAAAAGGTGCTGCCGAAGTACCCTTCCGTCAATCTGGTCACCGTGGCCTACGGCGACGATCTGTCGGATAAGAGCTACCGCGAAGCGGTGGGCCTGCTGAAGTCATATCCCGAGCTGAAAGTGATCGTCTCGCCTTCTTCGGTCGGGATCGTCGCCGCCGCGCAGGCGGTCAAGGATCAGGGCAAGATTGGCAAGGTCTACGTGACCGGGCTCGGGCTGCCGTCTGAAATGGCCGGGGCGATTAAATCCGGCGCCAGCAAAAGCTTCGCTATCTGGAACCCTATTGATCTGGGCTACGCCGCCACTTATCTGGCCGACGATCTGGTAAAAGGGACGGCGAGTAAAACCGAAGCCAGTATGGGCAAGCTGGGTAAAGTCCAGCTGGATGCCAACGGCAACGGCGCGATGGCGCAGCCGTTCGTTTACGATGCCAGCAACATCGATAAATTCTCAAAAATCTTTTGACCCCGTTCCCCTCACCGATACCGGGAGGGGAAAAACTGGAGAATTATCATGACGGCATCCACTCCTCTGCTGTCGCTTAAGGGTATCACCAAGGTTTTCCCCGGTGTGCATGCCCTTGAGAACGTACAGCTCGATCTCTGGCCCGGCAAAGTGACCGCCTTAATCGGCGAAAACGGCGCCGGCAAATCCACGCTGGTCAAAGTAATGACCGGTATTTATCAGCCCGAAGAGGGCGAGATCCTCTATAAAGCAATCCCTATCCAGCTGCCGAACCCCGAGTCGGCGCATAAGGTGGGGATCACCGCCATTCATCAGGAAACCGTGCTGTTCGACGAGCTGTCGGTCACCGAAAATATTTTCGTCGGCCAGTATCTGTATACCGGCCTGCTGAAGAAACTCGACTGGCCCGCCATGCACCGCAAAGCCAGCGAAATCCTCACCCGCCTTGAGGTGCAGATTGACCCACGCGCGACGCTGAAAACCCTCAGCATCGCCCAGCGGCATATGGTGGCGATTGCCAGAGCGCTCTCCTTCGACGCCCAGGTGGTGATTCTCGATGAGCCCACCGCCGCCCTCTCGCAGCATGAGATTCTGGAGTTCTATCAAATCGTTGAACGCCTGAAGCAAGACGGGAAAGCGATTTTGTTTATCTCGCATAAGTTTGACGAAATTTTCGAACTGGCCGATTACTACACCATTCTGCGCGACGGCGTCTTCGTCAGCGCCGGCGCCATTAATGACATCACCGAAGAACGGATGGTGGCGATGATGGTCGGTCGCGCCATCACCCAGACCTACCCGAAAGTCGAGTGCACGCCGGGCGCAACGGTCCTGGAGGTGAAAAACCTCTGCCATCCCACTGAGTTTGCCAATATCCATTTTTCGCTGCGTAAAGGTGAAATTCTGGGCTTCTACGGCCTGGTCGGCGCCGGGCGAACCGAGCTGATGCAGGCGCTCTCCGGGGTATCTCGTCCCGCGAGCGGGGAGATCGTGCTGAACGGTAAAACCATGCACTTCCGCCAGCCGGCGGACGCCATCCGGGCGGGAATTGTCTGCGTGCCGGAAGAGCGGCAGAAGCAGGGGGCGATTATTGCCCTGCCAATCGCCCAGAACATTAGCCTGCCGCAGCTCAGTCAACTCAATCCCAATGGCGTATTGAACGCCACCCGCGAATGGCAGCTGGCGAATGAATATGCCTCACGTCTGCAGGTCAAAGCGTTTAACTGGCAGCAGACGGTAGAAACCCTCTCCGGCGGCAATCAGCAGAAAGTGGTGATCGGCAAATGGCTGGCCACACACCCGGAGGTGATCATCCTCGATGAGCCAACCAAGGGGATCGACATCGGTTCAAAAGCGGCGGTGCATCAGTTTATGTCCGAACTGGTGGGACAGGGGCTGGCGGTGATCATGGTGTCATCCGAGCTGCCGGAAGTCATGGGGATGGCAGACCGCATCATCGTGATGCATGAAGGGCTGATGGTGGCCGAATATCGCGCGGGGGAGGCAACGGCAGAAACCATCGTCAGCGCCGCCAGCGGCCTCGGTCGGGAGGCAGCATAATGGGGCGACAACTGCTTAAACACCGTGAAACGCTGCTGGCTGTCATCATCATTATGATGATCGGCGCGATCGGCAGCCGGGCACCGTCATTTATCACGCCCGGTAATCTGGTGGAGATGTTTAACGACACCGCTATTCTGATCATCCTTGCCCTCGGTCAGATGATGGTGCTGCTGACCAAAGGTATCGATCTGTCGATGGCCGCCAATCTGGCGCTAACCGGGATGATTGTCGCGCTGCTCAACGCCCACTATCCCGAAGTACCGGTTTGGACGCTGTTGGTTCTGGCGACCCTGCTGGGCCTGCTGATGGGGATGATCAACGGCCTGCTGGTGTGGCGGCTCGGCATCCCGGCCATTGTGGTCACCCTCGGTACCATGAGCATCTACCGCGGCATTATTTTCCTGCTTTCCGACGGCGGCTGGGTCAACTCGCACCAGATGAGCGCCGATTTTCTCGGCCTGCCGCGCGCCTCGCTGCTTGGGCTACCGCTGCTGAGCTGGTGCGCCATCGCCGCGCTGTTGCTGGTGGGCTACTTTCTGCGTTACAGCCGTACCGGCCGGGCGCTGTACACCGCGGGCGGCAACGCTACCGCGGCGTATTACACCGGGATTAATGCGGGGAAAATGCAGTTCATCAGCTTCTGCCTCTCCGGCGCGCTGGCGGGCTTTTGCGGCTACCTGTGGATCTCGCGCTTTGCCGTCGCCTACGTTGATGTTGCCAACGGTTTTGAATTACAGGTCGTGGCCGCCTGCGTGATTGGCGGCATCAGTACGATGGGGGGAACCGGGCGCGTCATCGGCTGTCTTTGCGGCGCGCTGTTTCTCGGCATCATCAATAATGCGCTGCCGGTGATGGGTATCTCACCGTTCTGGCAAATGGCGATCTCCGGCGCGGTCATCGTTATCGCGGTGGTACTCAATGAGCGCGGCAACAAACGACACGGGCGGTTAATTCTGCGCAGTGCGGTGGCTGCCGCGCAAAAACAGACGGTGAAATCATGAGTAAAATAATGACCCCGGAAGAGACGATCAACATCGCACCTGCGCCGTCACCGCTGCACCGCCTGCTATGCTGGGAAGGATTTTTACTGGCGGTCACGCTGGTGGTCTTCGTGGTCTGCGCGCTGGCCTCGCCCTACTTCCTCAATATCTGGAATTTGTCGGACGCCACCTTCAACTTTACCGAGAAGGCGATTGTGGTCCTGCCGATGGCGATGTTGATTATCGCCCGGGAAATCGACCTCTCGGTCGCCTCCACCATGGCGCTGAGCTCAACGGTGATGGGCTTCTGCGCGGCGGCGGGGATGGATACGCCGCTGCTGGTGGCCGTCGGGCTGGGAGTGGGTCTGCTGTGTGGTCTGTTTAACGGCCTGCTGGTCACGCGTCTGAATCTGTCGTCGATCGTCATTACCATCGGCACCATGAGTCTGTATCGCGGTATGACCTACATTCTGCTGGGTGACAAAGCGCTGAACCACTATCCGGACAGCTTCGCCTGGTTCGGCCAGGGCTATGTGTGGGGTGCGCTCTCCTTCGAGTTCGCGCTGTTTATTCTTCTCGCAATCGCCTTCGCTTTCCTGCTGCACAAAACCAACTTTGGCCGCCGCACCTACGCTATTGGCAATAACCCGACCGGCGCCTGGTTTTCCGGTATCAACGTTAAGCGCCACAACCTGGTGCTGTTTGCGCTGGTCGGGCTGATGTCCGGGCTGGCCGCCGTGCTGTTGACCTCCCGGCTTGGCAGCACCCGCCCGACCCTGGCGATGGGCTGGGAGCTGGCAGTCGTGACGATGGCGGTACTCGGCGGCATCAATATTCTCGGGGGTTCCGGCAGCATGGTGGGGGTGATTATCGCCGCCTTTCTGATGGGGCTGGTGACGTTTGGCCTGAGCCTGCTCAACGTGCCGGGCATTGTTATGTCAATCATCATCGGCGCGATGCTGATTGTGGTGATCTCGCTGCCCATTATTACGCGGCGAGTGATGCAGCGAAGACGGATCTAATGTCGGACGGCGCTGTGGCTACGAGCGCAGCGCCGCCGGGCATAAAAATCACGGTAATTAAGGAGAATTATGATGAGTTTTATGTTGGCACTTCCCAAAATCAGCCTCCACGGCGCGGGCGCTATCGGTGATATGGTCAAGCTGGTAGCAGATAAACAGTGGGGCAAAGCGCTGATCGTCACCGACGGCCAGCTGGTAAAGCTCGGGCTGCTGGACAGCCTGTTCGCCGCCCTGGATGAGCAGCAGCTGCCTTATCATCTGTTTGACGAAGTCTTTCCCAATCCCACCGAGGCGCTGGTGCAACAAGGCTATGCGGCGTATCGGGAGGCCGGGTGCGATTACCTCATCGCCTTTGGCGGCGGCAGCCCAATCGATACCGCCAAAGCGGTAAAAATCCTCACCGCTAACCCGGCGCCCTCCACCGCTTACTCCGGCGTCGGCAAGGTGAAGAATGCCGGCGTACCGCTGGTGGCGATCAACACGACGGCCGGTACGGCGGCAGAGATGACCAGCAACGCGGTGATTATCGACGCCGGGCGTCAGGTCAAAGAGGTGATTATCGATCCGAATATCATCCCGGATATTGCGGTGGATGATGCCAGCGTAATGCTGGATATTCCGCCGTCCATCACCGCCGCAACCGGGATGGATGCCCTGACCCACGCCATCGAAGCGTTTGTTTCCGTCGGCGCCCATCCGCTTACCGATGCCAACGCGCTGGAGGCCATTCGCCTGATATCCCGGTGGCTACCGAAAGCCGTTGAGGACGGGCATAACCTCGAGGCGCGCGAGCAAATGGCATTTGGCCAGTATCTGGCGGGCATGGCATTTAACAGCGCCGGACTGGGATTGGTCCATGCGCTGGCGCATCAGCCTGGCGCCACCCACAATCTGCCGCATGGCGTATGCAACGCTATCCTGCTGCCGATCATCGAAAACTTTAACCGTCCGAACGCTATCGCTCGCTTTGCCCGCGTGGCGCAGGCCATGGGCGTGGACACCCACGGTCTGAGCGAGGAAGCCGCCAGTACAGAAGCCATCAACGCGATTCGCGCGCTGAGCAAACGGGTCGGTATCCCGCAAGGTTTCAGCCAGCTTGGCGTCACCAAAGCCGATATCGAAGGCTGGCTGGATAAGGCGCTGGCTGACCCCTGCGCACCATGCAACCCGCGCAGCGCCAGCCGCGATGAGGTCCGTGAGCTTTATCTGGAGGCCTTATGATCCGCAAAGCCTTTGTCATGCAGGTCAATCCCGACGCGCATGAGGAGTACCAGCGCCGCCATAATCCCATCTGGCCGGAGCTGGAAGCGGTACTCAAAGCGCACGGCGCGCATCGCTACGCGATTTATCTCGATAAGGATCGCCATCTGCTGTTCGCCACGGTGGAAATTGAATCTGAGGAGCGGTGGAATGCGGTCGCCAGTACCGATGTCTGCCAGCGCTGGTGGCAACATATGTGCGATGTGATGCCTGCCAATCCGGACAACAGCCCGGTGAGTGCGGAGCTCAAAGAGGTGTTTTATCTCGCCTGAATCGCCCGGGAAGCGGGTATAAAAAACGACGCCGCAGTTCACTGCGGCGTCGTGCCTGGCGCGCGGCCACGCCGAACGGTGCCAGGTGCACGATCAGGTCGTCATCGCCTTGCCCTCAACGCTGCCCAGGGCGGCTTTCCCTGACAGAGTGAACGCCGAGATAACCGTCACCACCAGCGCGATACCGCCGAGGATCATATAGGTGTCCTGGAAGCCAATCCGGTCATACATATTGCCGGCAAACGCGGAGAGGAAAATCGCCGCCACCTGTTTGGCAAACTGAAAACCGACCAGGTAGATCGTCGCCGACAGGCGAGTATCGAAGACGCCGGTGATGTATTTAAATGCCCCCACCAACAGGAACGGAACCTCGAGCGCATGGAGCATTTTTAGCGCCACGACTTCAGCGGCCGTCGTGGCGAACGATGAACCGATCATCCTTGCCGCCATCACCATCCCGGCAATCAACAAGGTATTTTTGGCGCCGATGCGGTTAATAATCCACGGCGAGCAGAACATGATAATAGCATTGCAGATCTCCCCGGCAGTGGTGGCAAAACCAAACGCCCGGGTCCCCGCTTCCGGGGTGGTAAAGAAGGATTTAAAGAAGGTGGCAAACTGCTGATCGAACACGTCATAGACGCAGGCCACGCCAACCACATACAAAATAAACATCCACATTTTGCGCTGGCGGAACATGCGCACCGCGGTTTTCAAATCTACGGCGGAACGATTGGCCCCCAGGGAGCCCAGCACCTGAGTCGCCTGGCTGGCCTGCGGCTTAGCTATCGCAACCAGTACCAGCAACAGCAAGGCCGCGACCGATCCCATCCAGAAAACCCATTCCGGATTGACGCTAAACAACATGCCTGCGGTGGTCGCGCACAGCGCCCATCCCAGGCAACCAAAGGTACGCGCTTTGCCGTACTCAAATCCGCTATTCCGGCTGACGCGCTCGATGTACGCCTCCATCGCCCCGGCGCCCGCGGAAAACACAAAGCCGATGTAGGCACCGCCGCTTAACGCGCCGATCCAGATATTGGTTTTTAATAACGGAGCAAACACGTAGAGGAAGAATGGCGCAATCAGCACCAGCAGGACGGAGACGACCCACATCAGATGTTTCTTTAGCCCCAGCTTATCCGAAATAACGCCCAGCACCGGCTGAAAACAAATCGCAAACAGAGACAGGCTGGAAAACACAATACCGGTCTCGGTTTTGTTCAGCCCGATAACGTCCGATAGCCAGATCGGCAGAAACGGAAAACAGGTGGCCATGATGAAAAAGTAGAGAAAAAAGAACAGCCCGAAAATCCAGAAGTTAGGGTTGTTTTTATGGGTACAGGCGGTCGGGTTCATTTTATATTCCTCAATAAGGGCCGCCGGGCGGCCCATTGCCATCACACGCGTTGCAGACCAATCAAAATGGCGCTTTCCGGGTCGAGAATCGGCAGCGCCAGTCCCGCCTGTTGCAACCACTCGCCGCTTACCGTCTGCGGTGAGGTCATCCACGCCGGCAGCTTGCGCATGGTGTGGCCGCCCTCCCCCGTTACCTGAATATTGGGGTGATCAAGGAGCGTAATGTGATACCGCGCCCCCGCCTCCAGACCCGCAATGCGCAGCGGCGCCATCAGGCTGTAATCGGGCATTGCCAGCTGGCTCACCAGAAACAGCGCCTGCCCCTTATCTTCACTGACCACGCCGTGTGCGAGGGTGGTGGTATCCGGCATATCCAGCCGCCACTGCACGCCATGATGAATCACGTCGCGCCACTGCTTATGCAGCGCCGCATACTTGCGATAGCCGGCACGCTCCTGTTCATCGGCGCTCACCGGATCCAGCTCCAGCCCCATATGACCAAACAGCGCGGTCAGGCCGCGAAAAGCGATACTGTGCTGACGGAAGGTAGCGTGACAGTGACGGTTGCCGATATGCGCCCCCATCACTTCCGGCGGGAAGAAATAACTCATGCCGCGCTGGATGGTATTACGCTCCAGCGCATCGTTATTGTCTGAAGCCCAGAAGCGGTGGCTGCGTTTAAGCACCTCGTAATCAATGCGTCCGCCGCCGGAAGAACAGGATTCAAACTCGATCTGCGGGAAGCGGGCCACTAAGGTATCCAGCAGGCGATAAAACTGACGGGTTTGCGCGTCGGCCGCCGCTTTGCCGTTATGCGCCGGCTGCACCAGCTCGCGGTTCATATCCCACTTCACATAATCAACCGCATGCTCGCCCAGCAGCCAGCTCATCCGCTCCAGCAGATAGTCGAACGCCTGAGGGATATTCAGGTTCAGAACATACTGATGACGTCCGGTCGGCGACTTATAGCCCGGCAGCGCCAGCACCCAGTCAGGATGCGCGCGGTATAAATCGGAGTTCGGGTTAATCATTTCCGGTTCAACCCAGATGCCAAACTCCATGCCCAGCGACTTCACATGGTCAATCACCGGCGTCAGGCCATTGGGGTATTTCTGCTCATCGAGATACCAGTCGCCGAGCGCCGCCCAGTCGTCGTTGCGCCCTTTAAACCAGCCGTCGTCTATGATAAATCGCTCGACGCCCAGCGCTGCCGCCTCATCCGCCATGCGCATGATGTATTGCGGGTCATGGTCGAAGTAAATCCCTTCCCAGGTATTGAGATGCACCGGTCGCGGTTTATTGCCCGGAAAGCGAATGATCTGCTCACGCAGATAGCGGTGGAACTGCTGACTCATGCCGTTCAGCCCCTGAGCGGAATAGCTAGCATAGAGGCTGGGTGTCCACAACGTTTCCCCTTCCGCGAGCGCCATTTCGCCCGGCAGATACAAGGCTTCCGCCTGTAGGTAGCGGCGGCCGTCGGTTTTCACCTCCGCGCGCAGACGGTGGTTGCCGCTCCAGCCCAGGTGCACGCCCCAGACCTCTCCCTCCATTTCGCAAAACGCCGGGCTACCGGTAATCAGCGCCGGGAAATGTTCATGGGAGGTGCGTCCACGGCGATTTTCCAGCACAAAACTATCGTGTTCGAGAGTCAGACGATGCGGCTGAAATTCGCGAATCCAGCGGCCGTGGAACGCCATAACTTCGCGGGCACGCTCGGCAACCGGTAGCGTTACGGCCAGGCGATCGACCTGCCAGGGCTGCGGGCGAAGATTGGTTACGCCGTGTCGGACGCGCAGAACGCCGCTGCTATCGAGCTCAATGTCGCTTTCCAGACGCAGACCGGCCTGCTTGTCTTCGCTGGTCAGCGTTAAGCGCTGCCCCTCCTGCAAAGCCCCGGTAGTGACAAAGACCGGCGAACCATCCAGGCCCTGACGATGCCCCTCAATCCCCGGCGCGCCGAACAACCCGTGGCCCAGTTCGGCCATCAAGGTGACCGGCGAGTCAACATCAAGGCGCCCGTTGGCGATCGGGCGAGCAAGCGTGTCAGCATCCTGCGGCGAAAAGTGAGCTAAATGCGGCCCCCAGTAGATTATTTCGGCGAACGGCTGGGTTTTGATCACCACATCAACCGTGGCGCTTTGCAGACGTAAAATCGAATCAGACATCAGACATCTCCACAACAAGGAATGCCTTACTGTTGATCCGAAACGTTTCGGGTAACAACCAAAACGTTTCGGATCCGTGATCGAGTGCAGAAATTAACGTTGTGGAGAGATGATCAGGCGGTTTCGCCAGGGATGAATTCAGGTTGCCAGAGCACCTGTAAAGAGGAGAGGTCGTCACCGGCGATCAGCCGCCGGACCATCTCTGCAATCTGCCGGCCGACGCCCTGACGGGTGGACTGAATCACCGCCGCGACCTGAGTATCGATAATGCTGTCCTGCGGCAATCCGTCATAAACCACTAATGACACGCGGCTATCGCCGGTCAGGCGACCCAGCTGCGAAAGCGCCATCGCCGCGCCGTCGCCGTGGGTATTGCAGTCAGTGACGATCGCCGTCGGCGGCTCCGGCAGGCGCAAAAGCTCCAGCGTAGCCTGGTATCCGCCGCGGCGGGTGGGCGACACGCTACGCAGCCAGCTATCGGACAGACCGGCTTCGCGCAAGGCGTCCAGGTAGCCGTTACGCCGCTGAGTGATAAACGCCTGGCTGTTGTTTTCCCCCAGCAGGGCGATGCGCAGATGCCCCTGGCTGATTAAGTGGCGAGTCGCGCGATATGTCCCGGCATAATTATCGAAATCAAACCAGGCGTAGGGCTGCGGCAGGCGGCTGCGGCCAAGCGCGAGAAAGGGGAATCCCGAGGAGAGCAACTGCGTCAGACGCGGATCGTCATCCAGCGTATGCGCCACGATCAGCGCATCGACTCGCCGGCTTTGCACCATGCGCATATAGCCATGTTTATCCGCCTGTTCATCATCCGCGATCAGCAGCAAATCAATTTCATAACGCGCCAGCTCATGGCTAATCTCCCCGACCATCTCGAGAAACACCGTGTTATTCAGCGGAGCCGGACGGACGGGGAACACCAGACCCACGGCATCGATTTTGCCCATTTTAAGGCGCCTGGCAAAAGTATTGGGCCGATAGCCGCGGCGTTTTGCTTCCGCCTCGACGCGGGCTCGCGTCTCCTGCGACACGTCGTCATAGCCGTTTAATGCCCGGCTGACGGTGGTGACCGAGATCCCAAGTTCTTTAGCAATAGCTTTCAGCGACATATGTATCCCTGTCTTCGCGGAGAATGCGGCTAGTTTCCCGCAATACGGAGATGGCGTCCAGCAACAGCCGCAGCGCCGGTGTTCTCGCCATCCCGTTAGTTTTGTTCAGCAACCAGTATCGCCTGGGTATCCGGTTCCAGCGCCTGGAAAACATGTTCCTGATCCGCCGGATAGCAGATGTAATCCCCCTCACCGAGCTCTTCCGGCGCTTCGGTCAACCCGACCCGCGCGCGCCCCTGGGTGATAATAATATGCTCAACCGAACCCGGCGGATGGGGGTGAGAAATCCGATCGGCACCTGGCTGCGTCAGTAATAAATAGATATCGCGACGGGCGCCCGGCGGACAGGTCGCCAGTAAAATGGCCTGGTAATGAGCCTGTTCGGCCACCACTTTGGTTCCTTCTCCGCGACGCAAAACCTGTGTCTTTTGCGCCTGCGGCTCCAGCAGTTGCGCAAAAGGAATATCGAGCGCGACGCAGAGGGCCCACAAGGTCTCCAGGCTCGGATTACCGTTGCCCGATTCCAGCTGCGATAACGTTGATTTGGCAATGCCTGCCCGGCGCGCCACTTCCGCCAACGACAGTCCGGTACGTGCACGTTCACGTACCAGGCTTTTGGCAATCAGGCTAATTGGCTGTGTCATACACGGCTCCGCGTTTTTTATATCGAACGATTCGTTCGTCTTGAAAATCGATATTGATGCGTTCATTATAATGGAAATTCGTTCGATATGGCTAAATAGTATGAAGCAGCACTTCTCCTGTCTCAAAGCAGACACCATCAAAGCAATCGCGTTAGTGTGCCTGGCGGTCGGCATCGTCGGCATGTCCTACGGTTCGCTGGCGATGGCCTATGGCTTCCCGGTATGGGTTCCGTTTGCGCTCTCCCTTTCGGTACTGGCAGGCGCCTCCGAATTTATGTTTATCGGCATTATCGCCAGCGGCGGGAACCCGCTAGCCGCTGCGGCGGCAGGCTTGCTGGTCAACGCCCGCCATATTCCGTTCGGCGTCACGGTGCGCGACCTCGTCGGCAAACGCGGCGTCAGCTTGCTGGGTTGCCATATTATGAATGATGAGAGCGTGGTGTTCGGGCTCTCGCAAAAAACGCCGGAACAGCGTAAAGCCGCCTACTGGCTGTGCGGGCTCGGCGTGGCGATTATCTGGCCCGCAGGGGCGCTACTCGGCGCCATGGTCGGCAAGCTATTGCCCGACCCGGAAACCATTGGTCTGGATGCGGTATTCCCGGCTATTTTGCTGGCGCTGGTGATTCCGGCGTTTAAAAACCGCACCACCTTAATCCGCGCCTGCAGCGGCGCGGCGCTATCCCTGGCCACCGTTCCCTTTGCTCCGGTGGGTCTGCCGGTGCTGCTCTCATTGTTTGGCTTGATGACGAGGAAAAAATAATGGCTGATATCACGCTGTTCATCGTCGGCATGGCGATTTTATCGGCAGGAACCTATTTGATGCGTCTGGGCGGGGCGAAGCTCGGCAGTCGTTTAGCGCTTTCTGAACGTTCTCAGGCACTGCTTTCCGATGCGGCAACGGTATTGCTGTTTTCTGTTGCCCTGGCGACCACCTTTTATGAAGGTGAACATTTTGCCGGCATGGCGCGAGTGCTGGGCGTCGGTTTCGCCGTTTTTCTTGCCTGGCGCAAAATGCCGCTGATCGTGGTGATTATTTCGGCGGCGGTGATCACGGCGCTGCTGCGTCTGGCCGGGCTTTCGTAGGCCGGACAGGCGCAAGCGCTATCCGGCAAGCAGACGCTCCGTCAACCCAGGGTCTGCTTAATCCACTCCGATAGCCTGATAATATCCAACGGTTGCTGTTGATCCACCGTGAAGACCGGGCCAAATCGCATCGGCTCAGCCCGTTCAGCCAACAGGGCAAGCTCCGGCAGATATTCTTCTCCGGGGTGGCCCGCCCGGCGATCCTGCAGACGCGTGGCATAGCGTGACACGGCAAGCTCAGGAGAGATTTGATTCCAGATCTCAACCACTTTCTCAACTCCCGCCTGATGCAGCCATCGTTGTAGCGTTTCCCGGGGCTGGAAACCGAACCAGGCGTCGACTAACCAGATAACGTTGGCTGGTGAATGGCCGATGATCGACCAGATAACCTCGTAGGCCGCGCATCCCAGCTGACGATTAAAAGGCCGATCGATGTCGGTAAAGCACGCCATAAACGGCTCTTTAATCTCATCGATGGTCAGGAGCGGCAGGCCAAAGGTTTGCGATAGCGCCTGGGTTATCGTGCTCTTTCCCGAAGCGGGGACGCCGTTAATTAAGATCACGGTTTTACAGCCGGCAGTGAGATGTCTGTTCATAACAACGCTATCACCTCTTCTCTGGTACTGGCGGCGCGAAGCCTGGCCATGGTTTCGTTATTGTCCAGCAGTGCAACAATCGCCCGAATTCCCTCTTCAATATGCGCATTGCTATCCTGGGCGCCGAACATAATGACGATATCCGCCCTGTCGCTTCCGGCAAATTGAATCGGTTTATCTAATACCACCAGACTGAAGCAGTTTCGCTTCACCCCGCACTCCGGTCTGGCGTGTGGAATGGCAATCCCCTCTTCAAATACGTAATAAGCACCGTGATTGAGAGTATTATCAATCACCGCTTTACTATAACTCTCAGAGATATACCCGTTCGCCACCAGGGGACTGGCGGCAAGCTCAATCACTTTGCGCCAGTCAGACTCCAGCACGCCGACCTGAATGGCATCGGCCTCAATCAGCAAATCTTTTATGGTCATTACGCCTCCCTAGATATTACGGCGAATAATATTGCGTAACTCATCAATACGAATAAATAGTGCGTCGATATCCTGACGATGTATTTTGCTTTTAGCATACACCGATAGCGCCCTGTTATACTTCAGCATCAATGCCTTCTGGATCTCACCATTGCCAGGCTCACCCTGTAGTTCATTTTCCAGCGTCTTTATTTCCTCAGCCAGTTCGCGGGACAGCCGATCATAATCCTGCGACGGATGATTCTCTTTTTTCCACAACGCTTTCAGTGATTGAAACATAATCTTCTCCCGCCCTGACGGGTGCAGGGCTAACCTGGTAATGACAATTTATTATTGCGGATTTAACTATTTAAATAATTCCATTTTTTCCATCAGCACCTGGGTGACCGCATTATTGGCGGGAATTAAAAACTTACGCACGCTGTCATTAACCTTACCTTTTTCAAAAGTGGTTTTACATTGGTCAACCCACTGCACGTTCATTTCTGTGCCCACATTGACCTTATTAATCCCTTCAGTCACCGCTTTACGCATATCCTCATCACTGACGCCGGTACCACCGTGCAGCACCAGCGGAACGCCCGTAGCCCGGCTAATCTCCTGAAGGCGCTGATGCTGGATCTGCGCCTTGCCGGTATAAAGGCCGTGCACGGTGCCGACGGAGACAGCCAGCATGTCAACCCGGGTCTCAGTTACGAAGCGCGTGGCGTCTTCGACGGTGGTAAAGCTGATATCCTCTGCGGCAACGGCTTTACCATCTTCTGAACCCCCGATGGCGCCCAGCTCCCCTTCAACGGTGATATTCCGCGGCCGCGCCATTTCCACCACAATCCGCGTATTGCCGATATTTTCCTCGAGCCCCAGGTGTGAACCGTCGTACATGACCGATGAAAATCCGGCATTCATGGCCGTTTCAATCGCACTGATATCAGAACAGTGATCCAGATGCAGACAGGTTGGCACATTTTCACTTTCCGCCAGTGAACGGACGGCATCCACCAGTAAACGATAGCCAAGATATTCCGCCGTACCGGTCGAGATTTGAATCATTAAAGGGCTATTGCTCTTTTGCGCGGCTTTAAAAAAAGCCGGCAGCATTTCAATACAGTGCAAATTAAATGAGCCAATAGCTTTGTAATTTCTTTGCTGAGCGATTTTCAGAATATCGTTAAAATTATACAGACTCATGAATCTTTTCCCCTTTAGGCTTAGATGATGTACCGTTTACGAACCATGCCAGTGCGGCAACAAAAACAATAAACAAGGCGACAAATAACCAGTTGTTCTGTAAGGCATGGCCTAATACCAGGCCTGAACTAATAACATCTGAATCACTGAATGTGACGCCGGTAAAACCGTAGCTTTCAAGCATCGGTACCAGAATGGCAGGCAGGAAAGTAATAAACAGACCGTGAACCACACCGCCAATCATTGCCCCGCGACGCCCACCCAGCGCATTACCAAAGACGCCCGCCGTACCGCCGGCAAAGAAGTTGGTTAACAGTCCAGGGAGGATCATCGCCAGGCCAAACATCGGGAAGACCAACATGCCAATGATCGAACCCACCGTCGTTGCGAGGAATCCCACGATGACCGCGTTAGGGGCATAAGGGAACAGGACGGGGCAGTCCAGCGCCGGTTTCGCATCCGGCACAATACGCATGGCAATACCGCGAAAAGCCGGGACCAGTTCATTCAGTAACAAGCGCACGCCGCTGTAGAGGACAAAGACCCCTGCCACAAACTGAACAGACTGCATAAAGGCATACATCAGGTAGTTCACACCGCCGGAAAACTGGGCGATATACTCGGGTCCGGCAGCCAGCGCCGGGATCAGGTACATGGGGACCATCACCACCGCCATGGCGAGATAGGTATCCTGCAGAAACTTGAAGTTATCAGGCAGTTCAAGATCTTCTGTGGAGCGGGAACCTTTACCCACCACTTTGGCCACCGCCGCCTGGACTAAATATCCGATGGTGCAAAAATGCCCGAGAGCCACATCGTCAGAATCGGTAATACGTCTGACCACCGGCTGCGCTAACGCCGGCATCAGTACCGCCATGACGCCGCCAAAGATACCGCCGGTCAGGATCAGCGGCAGCCCGGTCAGCCCGGCTTTGTAGCCAATCACCGTGCCAATCGTTGCCATCCACAGCAGCGCCTGTCCGGTGAGGAAGATATATTTCAGCGGTGTCAGGCGGGCGATAATAATATTAACGGCAAAGATCACCATCAGCGTCAGCGCCACTTCAGAACCCAGTTCTCGATTCGCCAGACCGGCGATAGCAGCGACATCGGTGATGTATCCTTTCATCCCGAAACCGTGGGTGAAGATATCGTTAAGGAAGCTCAGGGTGGCGACAATAATATTAATGCCGGCCATCATAATTAAGAACCCGAGCAGCGTTTTAAACGTCCCCTCAACCGTTTTACCCACTGACTTCTTCTGTAAAATCAGACCCAGCATGGCAATAAACGCGATTAATATCGAAGCCTGGCCGAGCAAATCTTTTACAATAAACTCGATAAAGCTATTCATGATCGGTCACCTTCAGATTGCGCTCTTTCAGGAATGAGACAATTTTCCGCTCAATTTCATCTTTATCCGTCAGGCGATTGAGGACCACTACACGTTTTATTTCCTCTTCATTAGCGTCGGCGGTTAATATGTCGGCGAATGTTTTTTGCGTCAAAATAATGTCGGATTTAAATGCTCCAGCTTCAGATACGGTGGTATGTTCAATATGTGCAGGAATTTCCAGCTTCTTTAATACTGCTTTCGCCGTCATTTCGATGGCAAAGCTTGAACCGAGGCCGCAGCCACATACGCAAAGAATTTTCAGCATGTAGGGTCTCCTCAAATAATATTGAGTTGTTTGGCAAGTTTATAATGATGTCCTTCGATATCTACCAGACGTTTTTTCATACTGACTAAGTCAATTGGAATAGGTTTATTGCTTGAATTTATAATAATGGCTTTATTTTTCATTCCTGACTGAATACAGCGAACGACTTCGTTCGCCATGATCGTGCCCTGGTAAATTTCTTCGCAGGTCGGGTCGCCGCTGCGCAGTCCATAGCCGATGATGGTTTTACGGATGCGGACACCGATGCGTGGCTCAAGCTGTTTGATCATCGTATCGATAGCCCCTTGAAACCCAGGGGAATACTCTCTGGTGTAACCTTCAGAGCAAAGTATCACCACGCTGTTTTGCTCGCGAAGCTTGCGTCTGACGCGCTCGGCCAGATCCTCTAATGGCATCTGTGCTTCCGGGATCAGCGCAATATCGGCATTACTTTTAATTGCTGACTGCAACGTTAGCTCTCCACAATACCCTCCTAATATTTCAACCATAAACACCCGCCCAGGTAATGCTCTGCCGGTATTTCTTAAACGAGAAACCTCCTTGATAATTTGTTCGCAGGCTGTAGAAAAACCGATAGTATAATCACTACCGTATACATCATTATCGATAGTCATCCCGACACCGAAACAGTTAATATCAAATTCGCTAAGCGTATTAAGGAACTGTAGGCTGCCATCACCGCCGGCCATAATGAGTACATCAAGGCGCAGCGACTTAATTTTCCTGGCTATAGTTTCATACTCACTCCGCAGCAATTTACGCGTGGTTCGGCCGGACGTAATAACAGGCAGTGAACAAATAGAGAAATCGACAAGATCCCGCCAGGCGATTTCCTGATGATTTTTATCGAGCAGCCCAGGTATTCCACCATTAAAAATGGTGATCTCCGCGCTTGCGAGCTTCGCAACCTGAAAAATGAAATTATTAATTCCCGATACATCGCCACCGCTAATAACAATACCGATTTTCATGGTCACCACCGTCATATTTCCCTGCCCACATTTATCCCTAAGTTCAAGACCTGAATTTGCAACGAAGATCACATAATTATGATTAATTGATCCGTGGTAACGATTGACAGACGTAAATATGGGGTGTTTTTTGTGATGTGCGTCTCACTTAAAAGATGAGATCGCCTTAACAGTTATTTTCAAATAACTTTATTATTCATTAGGTTAAATATTGAGAGGATAGCGTGTCATTTTGCTTGCCAGCGGGTTAATTTCGTCGCCAAAAGCAAAGAAGAGAAACGTGATAAACACCACATTTTTTTGAGGAGAAGTGGAGGTGTCGGGCGGAGAGTTTTCCGGATGGTAAAAGCACAAAAACAAAAAAGCGCCCGCAGGCGCTCTTTCGACGGTGATGCCGGTTTTATTTGTTCAGTTCTGCCGTCATATGCACGCGATTACCGGTGAAGGCTTCGGTGATGGTGTAAGAAGAAGCACCGGCGGCCTGAGCCTGAGCGGCGATTTTCGCTTCCGCACCGTCCATTGTAGAGGCGGTTGCGCTCACTGACTGCGCGGCGAAAGAACCAAAGGAAGCGGTAAGAGCGATAACTGCAGCAAAAGTTTTGATGCTTTTCATGATGTAAATCCTTCATTAAGTTGTTTGGGTAAGGCGTTGTGCCTTGATGTGATAAATAATAGACCTCACAACCCACGACTAAAAGCGGAAGGATTTGCTCTCATCGTTCAAAAAAATTGACTTATTTTTAACCGGCGATCAGCCGCTGCGGATGGGTGTAAACCGTTGCCCTGCCCGGGCGGCAAAAGCCCACCAGCGTCAGGTTGCAACGTTCCGCGACCTCCACCGCCAGCGCGGTAGCGGCGGAAACCGCAAACAGAATTTCCACACCGCACATTGCCGCCTTCTGCACCATCTCGTAGCTGGCGCGGCTGGAGACTAGCGCCGCCCCGCATTGCCAGTCATCGCCCTCTTCTACCCGTCGCCCCAGCAGTTTATCCAGCGCGACGTGACGCCCGACATCCTCATGTCCGCCCGCCAGCTCACCGGACGGACGCAGCCACGCCGCCGCATGGGTGCAGCCGGTGATATGGCCAATCGGCTGAACATCACGAAGCTGCTCCAGCGCGCGATCGAGATTCCCCAGGCTAAAGGTTTGGGTGAAAGGTAAAGGTTGCACCGGCTTGCCGATATCGTTGAGCTGCTCAACGCCGCAAACGCCGCAGCCGGTGCGCCCGGCCAGCGCGCGACGGCGCTCTTTCAGTCCCATAAAACGACGGCTGGAGAGTTCAATCTGCACTTCCAGACCGTTGCAGGCCGGCACCACTTCCATCCCGTAGATCTCGCGCCGGTTTTCAATAATCCCTTCGGATAATGAAAAACCGACGGCAAATCGTTGCAGGTCAGTGGGAGAGGCCATCATGACAACGTGTGAGATACCGTTATAGACCAGCGCCACAGGAACTTCTTCGGCTAATTCGTCAGACTGCGGATGTTGCAAATCATCGCGCTTCCAGAGCGCGACCTGACGACATCCTGTGATGTTTGTCACATTTTCAATTTGTTCGGGAGGGTTCTTGTTCACTTTGTCTTAACCGTATTGGAACAGGCATACACACAATGTGGTATTCTTTGCATACCCCTTCAAGTGAAAGGGTGATCACCCCCAATTCTGAACCTTTGCGGCGCTTACCGCAAAGTAAATAACTACATGTGACAATGTCGATACAAGGAGTGAACCATGCAGGTCAGCAGAAGGCAGTTCTTTAAGATCTGCGCTGGCGGTATGGCAGGCACAACGGCTGCAGCGCTGGGTTTTGCCCCAGGCGCCGCGCTCGCGGAAACCCGGCAATATAAACTGCTGCGTACCCGTGAAACCCGTAACACCTGTACGTACTGTTCTGTCGGTTGTGGGCTGTTAATGTATAGCCTCGGCGACGGTGCGAAAAACGCCAAAGCATCCATCTTTCATATCGAAGGTGACCCTGACCATCCGGTCAACCGTGGTGCGCTCTGCCCGAAAGGGGCGGGTCTCGTCGACTTTATCCATTCCGAAAGTCGTCTGAAGTTCCCGGAATATCGTGCGCCAGGCTCCGACAAATGGCAGCAAATCAGCTGGGACGACGCGTTCGATCGCATCGCGAAGCTGATGAAAGAAGACCGCGATGCCAACTTTATCGCCAAAAACGACGCCGGCACCACCGTCAACCGTTGGTTGACCACCGGCATGCTGTGCGCTTCAGCCTCCAGTAACGAAACCGGCTATTTAACGCAGAAATTCACCCGCGCACTCGGTATGCTCGCGGTAGACAACCAGGCACGCGTCTGACACGGACCAACGGTAGCAAGTCTTGCTCCAACATTTGGTCGCGGTGCGATGACCAACCACTGGGTTGACATCAAAAACGCCAACCTGATCGTGGTGATGGGCGGTAATGCCGCTGAAGCGCACCCGGTAGGGTTCCGCTGGGCGATGGAAGCCAAAATCCATAACGGCGCGAAGCTGATTGTTATCGACCCACGCTTTACGCGTACTGCGTCGGTAGCCGACTTCTATACCCCGATTCGTTCCGGTACTGACATTACCTTCTTGTCAGGCGTCATCCTGTACCTGCTGAATAACGAAAAATTCAACCGCGAGTACACCGAAGCCTATACCAACGCCAGCCTGATCGTGCGTGAGGATTACAGCTTCGACGACGGGTTGTTCAGCGGCTATGACGCGGCAAACCGCAAATACGATAAGACCAGCTGGAACTATGAGCTGGACGAAAACGGCTTCGCCAAACGCGACACGACGCTGCAACATCCGCGCTGCGTATGGAATCTGCTGAAACAGCACGTTTCCCGTTACACCCCGGAGGTTGTGGAAAATATCTGCGGTACGCCGAAAGCGGACTTCCTGAAAGTCTGTGAGTACATCGCTGAAACCAGCGCCCATGATAAAACCGCGTCATTCCTCTACGCGCTCGGCTGGACGCAGCACTCTATCGGTGCGCAGAACATCCGTACCATGGCAATGATCCAGCTGCTGCTTGGCAACATGGGTATGGCCGGCGGCGGCGTGAACGCCTTGCGCGGTCACTCCAACATTCAGGGGCTGACCGACCTGGGGCTGCTGTCGCAGAGCCTGCCGGGTTATATGACGCTACCGAGTGAGAAACAGACCGACCTGCAAACCTACCTGGCCGCCAACACGCCGAAGCCGCTGTTGAAAGATCAGGTGAACTACTGGGGTAACTACCCGAAATTCTTCGTCTCAATGATGAAGGCCTTCTTTGGCGATAAAGCCACGGCGGAAAACAGCTGGGGCTTTGACTGGCTGCCGAAGTGGGATAAGGGCTACGACGTCCTGCAGTACTTCGAGATGATGCACCAGGGCAAGGTCAATGGCTATATTTGCCAGGGCTTTAACCCGGTGGCCTCGTTCCCGAACAAAAACAAAGTGGTCGCCTCGCTGTCGAAACTGAAGTTCCTGGTGACCATCGACCCGCTCAACACCGAAACGTCCACCTTCTGGCAAAACCACGGTGAGTCGAACGATGTCGATCCATCGAAAATCCAGACCGAAGTGTTCCGTCTGCCCTCCACCTGCTTCGCCGAGGAGAACGGCTCTATCGTCAACTCCGGACGCTGGCTGCAGTGGCACTGGAAAGGCGCGGATGCTCCGGGGATTGCGACCACCGATGGCGAAATCCTCGCCGGCATCTTCTTACGTCTGCGGAAAATGTACGCTGAAAACGGTGGTCCGGCGCCTGAGCCGGTGCTGAATATGACCTGGAACTACTCCACGCCGCACGAGCCCGCTTCGGAAGAGGTGGCGATGGAGAGCAACGGCAAGGCGCTGGCGGATATTACCGATCCGGCCACCGGCGCAGTGCTTGTGAAGAAAGGCCAGCAGCTCAGCTCCTTCGCGCAACTGCGCGATGATGGCACCACCGCCAGCGGTTGCTGGATCTTCGCCGGTAGCTGGACGCCGGAAGGTAACCAGATGGCACGTCGCGATAACGCCGACCCGTCCGGGTTGGGTAATACGCTGGGCTGGGCCTGGGCATGGCCGCTCAACCGTCGCATTCTGTATAACCGCGCCTCTGCGGACCCACAGGGAAAACCATGGGATCCGAAACGCCAGTTGTTGAAATGGGACGGCGCAAAATGGGGCGGCGTGGACATTCCGGACTACAGTGCCGCCGCACCGGGCACCGACGTCGGGCCGTTCATCATGCAGCCCGAAGGCATGGGTCGTCTGTTTGCCCTCGATAAGATGGCGGAAGGTCCGTTCCCGGAACACTACGAGCCGTTTGAAACGCCGCTGGGCACCAACCCGCTGCACCCGAATGTGGTCTCTAACCCGGCCGCCCGCGTCTTTAGCGGTGACCTGCAACAGATGGGTAAAGCGGATAAGTTCCCGTACGTCGGTACCACCTATCGTCTCACCGAGCATTTCCACTACTGGACCAAGCATGCGCTGCTTAACGCCATCGCCCAGCCGGAACAGTTCGTGGAAATCGGCGAGAAGCTGGCGAACAAGCTCGGCATCGCGCATGGCGATACCGTTCGCGTCTCCTCCAATCGCGGTTATATCAAAGCCAAGGCGGTGGTGACCAAGCGTATTCGCACGCTGAAAGTGGACGGTAAGGATATCGATACGATCGGTATTCCTATCCACTGGGGCTATGAAGGGGTGGCGAAGAAAGGCTTTATCGCCAACACGCTGACGCCGTTCGTCGGCGATGCGAACACGCAAACGCCGGAGTTTAAAGCCTTCCTCGTGAACGTGGAAAAGGTGTAACGGAGACGACTTATGGCTTATCAATCGCAAGACATCATTCGTCGTTCCGCGACTAACGGTTTCACTCCCGCGCCTCAGGCGCGGGACCACCAGCAGGAAGTCGCGAAGCTTATCGACGTCACCACCTGTATTGGCTGTAAAGCCTGTCAGGTCGCCTGTTCAGAATGGAATGACATCCGTGATGAAGTCGGCAGCAACGTCGGGGTGTACGATAACCCCGCGGATCTGACCGCCAAATCCTGGACGGTAATGCGCTTCTCGGAAGTGGAGCAGAACGACAAACTGGAGTGGCTGATCCGTAAGGATGGCTGTATGCACTGCGCCGATCCGGGCTGCCTGAAGGCCTGTCCGTCGGAAGGGGCCATCATTCAGTATGCCAACGGCATCGTCGACTTCCAGTCCGAACAGTGCATCGGCTGCGGCTACTGCATCGCCGGCTGTCCGTTTGACGTCCCCCGGCTCAACCCGGAAGACAACCGCGTCTACAAATGTACGCTGTGCGTAGACCGCGTCACCGTGGGCCAGGAACCGGCATGCGTGAAAACCTGTCCGACCGGAGCGATTCACTTTGGCTCCAAAGAGGACATGAAGGTGCTGGCCGGCGAACGTGTCGCCGAGCTGAAAACCCGTGGGTATGACAATGCGGGCCTGTACGATCCGGCTGGCGTTGGCGGAACGCACGTGATGTACGTGCTGCACCACGCCGACAAGCCAAATCTGTATCACGGCCTGCCGGAAAACCCGGAAATCAGCGCCACCGTGAAGTTCTGGAAAGGGATCTGGAAACCGCTCGCGGCGGTAGGGTTTGCCGCGACCTTTGCAGCCAGCGTCTTCCACTATGTCGGGGTCGGTCCGAACCGTGCGGAAGAGGAAGAGGACAACCTGCATGAAGAGAATGACGAGGTGCGCAAATGAAAAGACGTGACACCATCGTGCGCTACACGGCGCCGGAACGCATCAACCATTGGGTCACCGCCTTCTGCTTCATGCTGGCGGCGATCAGCGGACTGGGATTCTTTTTCCCGTCCTTCAACTGGCTGATGCAAATCATGGGCACTCCGCAGCTGGCGCGCATTCTGCACCCGTTTGTCGGGGTCATTATGTTTGCCTCATTCATCATCATGTTTTTCCGCTACTGGCACCATAACCTAATCAATCGGGATGATATCTTTTGGGCGAAGAATATTCGTAAGATCGTCGTCAACGAGGAAGTGGGTGACACCGGGCGCTATAACTTCGGCCAGAAATGCGTATTCTGGGCGGCGATTATTTTCCTGGTTCTGCTGCTGGTAAGCGGTGTGATCATCTGGCGTCCGTATTTTGCGCCTGCGTTCTCAATCCCGGTAATCCGGTTAGCGCTCATGCTGCATTCATTTGCCGCAGTAGCCCTAATTGTGGTTATCATGGTGCATATTTACGCCGCCCTGTGGGTGAAAGGCACCATTACCGCGATGGTGGAAGGCTGGGTTACCAAAACATGGGCGAAGAAACATCACCCCCGCTGGTACCGAGAAGTTCGCCAGAAACAGGAAAATAAGACTGAATGAGTATTCGCATAATCCCGCAAGATGAGCTGGGGTCGAGCGAGAAACGCACGGCGGATTATATTCCGCCGTTGTTATTCCCCAGACTCAAGAACCTCTACAATCGCCGCGCAGAGCGTCTGCGCGAGCTGGCAGAGAACAACCCGCTGGGCGATTTTCTGCGTTTTGCCGCGCTGGTCGCCCACGCGCAGGAAGTGGTGCTCTATGACCACCCGCTGCAAATGGATCTGACCGCGCGCATCAAAGAAGCCAATGCGCAGGGCAAACCGCCGCTGGATATTCACGTCCTGCCGCGCGACAAGCACTGGCACAAGCTGCTGCATTCGCTAATTGCCGAGCTGAAGCCGGAGATGAGCGGTACCGCGCTGGCAGTTATCGAGAATCTGGAAAAATCCTCCGATCTGGAGCTGGAAGAGATGGCAAGCGCGCTGTTCGCTTCCGACTTCGCGCTGGTGAGCAGTGATAAAGCGCCGTTTATCTGGGCTGCCCTGTCGCTCTACTGGGCGCAAATGGCCAGCCTGATCCCAGGCAAAGCCCGCGCAGAATACGGTGAAGCACGCCAGTTCTGCCCGGTATGCGGCTCAATGCCGGTTTCCAGCATGGTGCAAATTGGAACCACCCAGGGGCTGCGCTACCTGCACTGCAACCTGTGTGAAACCGAATGGCACGTGGTGCGCATCAAATGTAGCAACTGCGAACAGACCCGCGATCTCAACTACTGGTCGCTGGAAAATGAAGACGCGGCGGTGAAAGCCGAAAGCTGCGGTGACTGCGGGACTTACCTGAAGATTCTGTATCAGGAAAAAGATCCGAAAGTGGAGGCCGTGGCCGACGATCTCGCCTCGCTGGTGCTGGACGCTCGCATGGAGCAGGAAGGCTTTGCCAGAAGTTCGATTAACCCGTTTATGTTCCCGGGTGAAGGGGAGTAAAACCCCTCGTAGTGCCGGGTAATCCAGATTACCCGGCACTCTCCCCCCGATGCGTAAGCACCTCAGCACAGGAAGGCCTTCGCTTTAGTACGCCCTTCTCCCGTTCCCGACACGCATTTTTGACAAAAAACCCCTTTTCTATCGACTACAATCCAGGCTATAACACTGTATATCCATACAGACTAAAGGAATATAATGATGGCACTGGAACACGGTATCGCCCGGCTGGTTGAGGAGTTTATCGCCGCAGGGCGCCCCTCTTCACGACAGCAGAATATTGATGACCGGAGGGCGGGCTATGTAGCCAGTGCGGTGCTGGCCGGAGAAAGTGAAACGCGTGTGCAGGTGGACGACATCACGCTGGAAGGGATCAATTTTCGCGTGGTATCGCCGCAGAATGCTGCCGGTCCGCTGCCAACCGTTATCTACTATCACGGCGGCTGTTTTGTCAGCGGCGGCTTCGCCACCCACGATAAACAATGGCGTCAGCTGGCGTATGACAGCGGCTGCCGGGTGATTGCCGTGCAATACCGGCTGGCACCCGAGCAGACGTTTCCTGCCGCGCACGATGACGCGGAACGGGGAGCGCAGATTATCCGCCGCCACGCAGAAGCGCTTGGGGTGGATACCTCGCAAATTACCCTTGCGGGCGATAGCGCGGGGGGAAATCTGGCTCTCGTCACCGCGCTACGGCTGAAAGCCGCGGGTGCCTGGCTGCCCGCGCAGCTGATTCTGATTTATCCCATGCTGGATGCTACCGCGGCGTCGGCAAGCTACGTCAGCAACGGAGAGGATTACATTATCACCCGGGATACGCTCCTGAGCGGTTATGAAATGTACCTGCCCTCGACGGAGTCTGCACACCCGGAGGCCAGCCCGCTCTGGCGTGATGACTTCAACGGCCTGCCCCCCGTGCATATCCTCACCGCAGAATATGATCCGCTGCGTGATGAAGGCGAAGCGCTGTATCAGCGAATGGTTGAGCAAAACGTGGCCTGTACCTGTCAGCGCTATGCTGGGGTGATTCACGGTTTCTTTCAGCTGGGTGGCATCAGTCTGGCGGCGCGCCATGCCATGGGAGATGTCGCCTGGCGAATCCGTTCACCAGGTCGGTCGCGATAATCACTGCGACGGGAATTACTCTTCTTCGTTCCCGCCCTCTTCATACGAACCAAACGGCTTCGCGGGCAGAACGATGTAAATACCTTCAAAAATGGCGCCCAGACTCTCACCGCCAAATAACTCAACCTGCAGCTGCACGCGGGCTTTACGTCCGCGCGCCAGGCGGTCGAGATCGCCGCTGAGCGACCCCAGATCGGCCACTGCGCTCGGGCGGCCGCTGATCGGCTGGCTGTAACGGATATGGGCATCGGCGAGAATAATCGTGCCGCCCAAATGCCGCTCGCGCAGCATCAGCCAGATCAGCCCCCAGCCGGTCAACGTCGCCAGGGAAAACAGACTTCCGGCAAACAGCGTATGGTGCGGATTCTGGTTACCGGCTTCGGGCATGGTGGTGATGAAATTTTTGCCGGTGTACTGCTGAATGCGCACGCCCATTTTTTCGCTGAGCGGAATGTGCTGATACCAGGCCTGCTGCAGCTGCCCGCACCAGTCGCCGCGATGCAGAATATCGTCCAGCGAGGCGATCGGTTTAATCATCAGGAAGTGGCGGATAGGTGTGGTGGTTGGCGTGGTAATCTCGCCCTGGTTAACAAAACCGAGCTTGGCAAAGAAATCCATCGCGTCTTCGCGAGCGCTACAGGTCACGCGCTTAACGCCTTCCTGACGAGCGACGGACTCCAGCGTCATCGCCATCAGCGTCCCCAACCCTTTATCCTGCACCGACGGGTGTACGGCCATAAAACGAATAGAGGCTTCGTTCTCCGCGTTTATATATAGCCGCCCGACGGCAACCAGGTTGCCTTCTTCATCCACTACCATCTGGTGATGCGCCATCGCATCCCAGGCGTCACGCTCCGATCCTTTGGGCTGATGAAGCGGCTTGCGCAACATCTCCCAACGGAACTGATAGTAGCTCTCGAGTTCGTCTTCTGTTTGCGGTACACGAAGGTGATACATAGCTGTACTCTCTTTTGTTACCCGCAGCCGGCCCGGAAGCTGGCTCATACCTGTAACCAAAAGGTCACAGGACCATCATTTACCAGTGATACCTGCATATCCGCAGCGAATCTCCCGGTTTGTGTGTTCATCTCCTGCTGGCGACAGCGCGCGACAAAATAGTCATACAGCGCTTCTGCTCTGTCAGGAGCGGCCCCTTTGGAAAAACCCGGGCGCATGCCCCGTTCGGTATCCGCTGCCAGCGTGAACTGTGAGACGACCAGCACGCTGCCGCCGGACTGCTGCACATTCAGGTTCATTTTTCCTTCGGCGTCGCTGAAGATACGATAGCCAAGCACGCGTTCGCACAGGCGATTCGCTTTTTGCTCATCATCGTCTTTCTCGACGCCCAACAACACCAGAAGCCCCGGGCCGATTTCACCCGTCACTTCGCCCTCCACGGTTACGCTTGCACGGGATACGCGCTGAATTAATGCAATCATAGTTATTCTGTTTCTTCTTTTTTAAGTTTGCGGTATTCCTCGAGAGTGACAGTAATTTCTGCCCCAAGCAAGACGATACACCACGTCCAGTACACCCAGACAAACAAAATAGGCACCACGGCTATGACGCCGTAAATCAGCTGATACGACGGAAACGCCGTGATATATAAGGCAAATGCTTTTTTACCCGCCTCAAATAACAGCGCCGCCACCAGCGCTCCAATAATCGCATCGCGATTGCGTACCTGGGTCGTCGGTACAATGCTATAAAGCAGCCAAAACGCCGTCCACGATAAAATCAGCGGGAAGAGACGCAGCACATCATCAATCACGCTGTTCAGTTCGCTTGCCCAGCGCAACGACAGCAGATAAGAGCTGATGGCCAGGCTCGCCCCCGCCAGCAGCGGCCCCAGCGTCAGAATCATCCAGTAAACGGCAAACGAGTAAATTTTGGACCGGGTGCGGGTGCTGCGCCAGATGGTGTTCAGCGCGCTATCAATAGAATACATCAGCAGCAGTGACGTCACGATCAGCCCGAAGGCGCCGACGGCCGTCATCCGGCTGGAGTTCGCAACAAACTGTTCGATGTATCCCTGGATGACATCCCCGGTCGCCGGGATGAAGTTAGCGAAGATAAAATGGCGAATCTGCCCGCTGACCTCAGAGAACATCGGAAATGCCGAGAACAGCGCAAAGACAACGGCGATCAGCGGCACCAGAGAGAGTAACGACACGTAGGCGAGATTCCCCGCCAGCGTCGTCATATGGTCTTCATCAATGCGCCGCCACAGCAGTTTTATCCAGGCCATCAGGGGCCGGACGCGATGCTTTGCTTTTTGATGAACGGTTTTGAGCATAGTTATTTCGCAAAGTAGGCGGGAATGGTCTCCTTTCCGGTCACCAGAATACTGGTGATCCCCAACTGGTTAGCCCCCGCTATATTATCGGCGTTATCGTCAAAAAAGACCGTATCTTCAGCAGAAAAACCTTCAGACTGCAGAACACTTTGATAGATCCGCGCCTCGGGCTTACGCATTCCCATCTCCTGGGAAAGATAGATATGGTCGGCGGCGGCCCGCACCTGCGGATATTCATCCGGCCAGAAGGTGGTATGCAGGCGGTTGGTATTCGACAGGACAACCACGCGGTGTCCCTGCTCACGCAGTTTTTGCATAATCGCGGTCACTTCCGGGCGCAGAGAGACAAAAACGGCCTGCCAGCCGTGGGAAAACTGCTCATAGCTCAGCGGCATATTCATTTCATGGCACATTGCTTCGGCAAAGGCCTCATCGCTAATTTCGCCGCGTTCGTGCTGATGGAACGCCTCGCCCATGGTGAAATGCTGCTTGAGCGTCGCGAGTGGGATGCGGCTCAAATCGCTCCATGTCCCGAGCACCCGGTTGAAGTCGATGTCGACAATCACATTACCTAAATCAAAGATATAGAGCATTTTTGTCTCCTTGCGCGCCATGAAAGATTAACTGTAGCGGGAAAGGCGGTATTTGACTATGTATGGTTTTTAAACCGAGGTTCAGAACGATTTATGCCCGCCGGATAAAGCAAAGCCGCAGAAATCTGCGGCTTTGCGCGAACGAGGTGAGGGCAGATAACCGGCTCTAGGCCTCCGCGCTCTCTAAGACTCGTTTTCTTTGGTTAATACGCTTCACCAGCAATACTGAGGCGACGGCGCCGCAGAACGCAAAGCAGGCCATGATACCAAAGACAATTTTATACCCCAGAATGCCCGGGTTAAGATCCAGAATATAGCCGTAGAGGCTGAAACAGAACATGGCAGGGGCATAGCCGATAAAGCTACCGAGCGCCATGGCGGCACCGGTCTGGCTTTCCGCAATCTTTGCCTCGCCGATGGGGGCAAAGAAGACCGCACGCTGAGTAAAGACGATTGCCCCAAAGCCCAATGTGCAGGCCATTCCCAGATAAACCGGCATACTTTCATGCGGCAGCAGAATTAAGACCACCAGCGCAGCCGTACTGATACAAAAGGTGTAGAACAAATATTTACTCGGGGATTTCAGTATCTTATCCGAAATAATCCCGCCAACGGGGCCCCCGATCATCTTCAGGCAATACTGGTTAATAATGCCGTAAGCCCCCACCAGCGCGACAGGCAGCATATAAATATTTTTCAGGAACGGAATAAAGAATGTTAACCCGCAATAGACGGCATAGACAAAAAAGACGTTGAACGCAATCAGCCATATTGTCTTATCTTTCAGTACGGAGGACATACTGGTGTTTTTCTTTTCTTCCTGTGGGCTATCAACGGCTGCCGTTTTCACCTCATCATCATCCTGGTTCAGAACGAAGAAGATAATGACCCCAACGCTAATAACGATAATAGAATAAAACCAGATCCCTGCTTTAAACCCTAACAGGCCGCTGCCAAACCAGGCAAAGACCGCCAGCGCAGAAAAAGCGACAATGGTATCGACAATACCCCGTCCGGTTTCAAAGAAACCAAACAACCGCCCCTGCTGCTCGCTATTCCCCAGACGACTAACCGACTTTAATAATACCGGCCAGTTCATCATATCGCAGGTGACACCAAATAGTGCCCAGACAAAGAGAATCCCCCAGTATCCCGGCATGGTTGTCAGATAGATACCTAACAGCCCGGTGGCAATAAGCGAAAGGGACATGGTATATTTGCGCGGTAGTTTATCGGCAAAATAGATTGAAAGAAAGAAACCAATTGTCGTAACAAACGAGTTCACAGACATCGCATTGCCAATTTGACCATTGGTCAAATGAAAATACTCCTGCATCGGTATATAGAAAGCATCCTTTAGCGAGGGCAGTTTATAAATCGTACCGCCACACAGTGTCAATAAGCTAAAGAGTGCCCATTTCTTTTTTGTGAGCATATAATTCCTTAATGATTTTACAATCATTTAGTTTTTAAAGGAAAAAGAACCCTGACCACGCCTGACGGGTGGCATATCAAAAAATAAAAATCAGAGATTAAAATTAAGAGTTAATAATGCGGCTGGCCTCACTTTTTATTTCCTGCAGCGTTGTTCTGACAAATGCCAACTGTTGAAGAGCATCCGCTTTTTCTTTCAATAACCGGGTTTCCAGCTGTGAGGCATCGGGTAACGGTGTTTCGCTCATTTCCCGCCACGGGATCCACGGGTTGTCGCCTTCATCGGCAAAGCGAAATGCCGGGGCATAGTAGTCCACCTCTTCTTCCAGGCCGTAGGCGACCACCTGGGGGTGCTCGTCGCCCAGGCAAATCAGTCTGGTGAGCAACGCCTTAAACGGCATATCTCCTTGGCCGGAGACGCAGGCCTGATGTCCGAGACCGTTATCCTGCGGCATAATTAACGCATCTTTTATATGAACCTGAGTAATAAACGGAGACATCGCCTCTAATGCATGCAGCGGGTGCTCGTTGGCATTAATCATGTTCGCAAAATCAAAAAGCAGAGAGAGCGAAGACATACCGCTTTGCTCTATTAATGCGGTCAGCTCGTGGCTTTTCAGATCTTCATGCTGCTCAAGAGTAAAAGTCAGCCCGCTATCCTGATAACGCGCCTTCAGATACTGGATATCAAGAGCGATTTTTGACAGAACCTCTTGTAAATGCCCCTCATAGCGAGGGTAAAATCTGACGGAGCTGGCGCCCGTTTTTAATGCGATATGCGTTGCATGGTCGATCGCGTGTTTATCTGAAGCGCTGGTTTCTATATGGACATCAAGCTGTAATCTCCGTGCCTTTTCTGAGAAAGCGGCCAGTTCAGCATCACTCATTTTACCTAAGGAGCGCGTTTCACCATCGAGAACATGAATTTTCACCCCGCGCAGATTATTTTCATGGGCGATATCTAATAAATCGCCGGGTAATATACGCTCAAGCCGCATATTAAAATGATATGCATAGGCATGAAGATAAAGAGGAAGATTATCGACACGGGCGAGGATTTTTTCTGCATCATATTGAGTTAGCATAACGTACCTACAAGTTAATAAAGAGGTCAACCGCCTCAAACCGCCAATATTCAATATCTATCTGAATGATATTGCCATCACTGTCAGCCCGGTGTTTTTCAATAAGAATGGCCGGCATACCTGAAGATCCGCCAATGAATTTACTGATATCGCCAGACATTCTGACCGGTTTAAACACCAGTTTTTTAGTTACGACGTCCTTTTGATACTCATTTTTCCAGACCGAGGAGAAGGATTGGTTTTCAAGCTGTTCAATAAATCCCGGAGCGACATTCGGGTTAATAAAGGTTTCGTGATAAAACACTTTATGCCCTTCCAGCGCCCCCCAACCGGTGATGAGGTACAGCTCATCAGATGCCGCTGTCGCAAGAAGCGGTCGCGCGGCCTCGGGGTAATTTGCCGTGCGGCTTTTTTCAATAAATCCCCAGGAGGGTTCCCGACCTTGTTCAAGCGCGGCGCGCTGAAAGCTGGCGGAGAGCTCCGGGCTATAGTTAAAACGAGGCTGGGTGACGAACCAGCCCTTCCGATCTTTACGGAAGATTCTCGATTCAGCCTCCAGGCTCAGGAGCGCCTGCCGCAGGGTCATACGCTTTATACCCAGCAGTTCGCCTAATTCTCGTTCGGAGGGGAGTTTACCGCCGGGCGCGGTGAGCCCTTCCCTCAGCCAGTGATCTAATTTTTCTTTCGCATTTTCGACGGTAGACAGATTTGTTGTCATTGTTTAACCCAATTGGTTTAAACCAGTTCCTGAATCTTACTCCGACGTGCAAAAAAAAAACAATATCTCCGTTATTCTTTGGGGATAAATGTGACCGGCCTCTCTTCGGAAAGCGCGTAACTATCTGCTGACTGACGGGCGGCTATCGCGCCAGGGCAAAAAAAAACCCCGCCATCAAGGCGGGGTTCTGATATCGACAAGAAGCGGAAATTAATCTTCTTTCGCACCGCGCATTGCGCGTTTACGGTCGTTCTCGGTCAGATGACGTTTACGGATACGGACGGAAGTTGGAGTCACTTCTACCAGTTCGTCGTCATCGATGAACTCCAGAGCCTGCTCCAGGGTCATCTTAACTGGCGGAACCAGAACCGTTGCTTCGTCGGTACCGGAAGCACGCATGTTGGTCAGTTTCTTACCGGTCAGGCAGTTTACAGTCAGGTCGTTAGAACGACTGTGAATACCGATGATCTGGCCTTCGTAAACTTCAGCACCGTGACCCAGGAACAGCTTACCGCGGTCCTGCAGGCTGAACAGTGCAAACGCAACCGCTTTACCCTGACCGTTGGAGATCAGTACGCCGTTCTGACGCTGACCTACATCGCCCGCACGAACGTCGTCGTAGTGGCTGAAGGTGGAGTACAGCAGACCGGTACCGGAGGTCATGGTCATGAACTCAGAACGGAAGCCAATCAGGCCACGGCTTGGGATCACGTAGTCGAGACGTACGCGGCCTTTGCCATCTGGATTCATGTTTTTCAGGTCGCCTTTACGCTCACCCAGAGCCTGCATGACAGAACCCTGATGCTGCTCTTCAACGTCCAGCGTTACGTTCTCGAACGGCTCTTGTTTACGGCCGTCGATTTCGCGGAAGATAACTTTCGGACGGGAAACCGCCATTTCGAAACCTTCACGACGCATGTTTTCGATCAGAACTGACAGGTGCAGTTCACCACGACCGGAAACGCGGAATGCATCAGCATCCGGAGTTTCTTCAACGCGCAGCGCCACGTTATGCACCAGCTCTTTGTTCAGACGGTCAAGAATCTGACGAGAGGTAACGTACTTACCTTCTTTACCACAGAACGGAGAGGTGTTAACGCAGAAGAACATGGATACGGTTGGCTCATCGACTGACAGCGCCGGCAGCGCTTCAACATTCTGCGGATCGCAGATGGTGTCAGAGATGTTCAGTTCGCCCAGACCGGTGATCGCGATGATATCGCCCGCTTCAGCAATATCGCTGTCGATACGCTCCAGGCCCAGGTGGGTCAGAACTTTACCCACTTTACCGTTACGGGTTTTGCCTTCGCTATCAACGATAGTGACCTGCTGGTTTGGCTTCACTTTACCGCGTTTGATGCGGCCGATGCCAATGACGCCAACGTAGTTGTTGTAATCCAGCTGGGAGATTTGCATCTGCAGCGGACCGTCAAGGTCAACGTTCGGTGCCGGAACACGATCGACGATGGTCTGATACAGCGGAGTCATATCTTCAGCCATATCTTCGTGATCCAGACCCGCAATACCGTTCAGCGCAGAAGCGTAAACGATCGGGAAGTCCAGCTGTTCGTCGGTCGCGTCGAGGTTAACGAACAGGTCGAATACCTGATCGACAACCCAGTCAGGACGCGCGCCAGGACGGTCAACTTTGTTGATGACAACAATGGGCTTCAGGCCATGAGCAAATGCCTTCTTGGTTACGAAGCGCGTCTGCGGCATTGGGCCATCCATTGCGTCAACAACCAGCAGAACGGAATCAACCATGGACATTACACGCTCAACTTCACCACCGAAGTCGGCGTGCCCAGGGGTATCAACGATGTTGATACGGTAGTCATTCCATTTAATGGCGGTGTTTTTCGCGAGGATGGTAATCCCGCGCTCTTTCTCCAAATCGTTGGAGTCCATCACTCGCTCTTGAGTTTCGGCACGCGCGTCGAACGTACCGGATTGCTGCAGCAGCTTATCAACCAGGGTAGTTTTACCATGGTCAACGTGCGCGATGATGGCGATATTACGCAAATTTTCGATCACAACTTTGCCTCAGGCATTAGAAATAGCGCGTTATTGTACACGGATTAATCGCAGTACAAAACAGGATCACAAACATCCTCCACAAACAAGTATTGCAGAGTTTCTTTGTGATCGCTTTCACGGAGCGTTAAAAGGGTTATTCAAGGTCAATTGCACCAAATTAGTGCCCAATGTTCACACAATTGCACTATATTGGTGCAATGCATTCATAATGGTGCAGCCCTTTTGCACGATGGAGTGCATGATAACGCCTTTTGGGGGCAATTTAAAAGTTGGCACAGATTTCGCTTTATCTTTTTTAAGGCAACAACGCCACATTAAGCAGTTAAAAAGTTTTCGTTACCACGACGACAATGACCAATCCGGGAGAGTTTAAGTATGTCCGCTGAACACGTTTTGACGATGCTGAACGAGCACGAAGTGAAGTTTGTCGATCTGCGCTTCACCGATACCAAAGGTAAAGAACAGCACGTCACAATTCCTTCTCATCAGGTAAATGCCGAATTCTTCGAAGAAGGCAAAATGTTTGATGGCTCCTCGATTGGTGGCTGGAAAGGTATTAACGAATCTGACATGGTTCTGATGCCGGATGCGACCACTGCGCTGATCGACCCGTTCTATGAAGAACCGACGCTGATCATCCGCTGTGATATCCTGGAACCAGGCACGCTGCAGGGCTACGACCGTGACCCGCGCTCCATCGCCAAACGCGCGGAAGAATACCTGCGCTCTACCGGTCTGGCGGACACCGTTCTGTTCGGGCCAGAACCAGAGTTCTTCCTGTTCGACGATATCCGTTTCGGTGCCTCTATTTCTGGCTCCCACGTTGCTATCGACGACATCGAAGGCGCATGGAACTCCTCCACCAAATACGAAGGTGGTAACAAAGGCCACCGCCCAGGCGTGAAAGGCGGTTACTTCCCGGTTCCGCCGGTTGACTCCTCTCAGGACATCCGTTCTACCATGTGTATGATCATGGAAGAGATGGGCCTGGTTGTTGAAGCTCACCACCACGAAGTGGCTACCGCGGGTCAGAACGAAATCGCGACCCGTTTCAACACCATGACCAAAAAAGCGGACGAAATTCAGATCTACAAATACGTTGTGCACAACGTTGCGCACCGTTTCGGTAAAACCGCGACCTTCATGCCGAAGCCAATGTTCGGTGACAACGGTTCCGGTATGCACTGCCACATGTCTCTGTCCAAGAACGGCGTTAACCTGTTCTCTGGCGACAAGTATGCAGGCCTGTCTGAACAAGCGCTGTACTACATCGGCGGCGTTATCAAGCACGCTAAAGCGATCAACGCCCTGGCAAACCCGACCACCAACTCGTACAAGCGTCTGGTCCCGGGTTACGAAGCACCGGTCATGCTGGCTTACTCTGCCCGTAACCGTTCCGCTTCCATCCGTATCCCGGTAGTCACCTCGCCGAAAGCACGCCGTATCGAAGTGCGCTTCCCGGACCCGGCGGCTAACCCGTACCTGTGCTTCGCAGCACTGCTGATGGCAGGCCTTGACGGCATCAAGAACAAAATCCATCCGGGCGAAGCGATGGACAAAAACCTGTACGACCTGCCGCCGGAAGAAGCGAAAGAGATCCCACAGGTTGCAGGCTCTCTGGAAGAAGCACTGAACGCGCTGGACGCTGACCGTGAGTTCCTGACCGCTGGCGGCGTGTTCACCAACGACGCTATCGATGCTTACATCGCCCTGCGTATTGAAGAAAACGACCGCGTACGTATGACTCCGCACCCGGTTGAATTCGAACTGTACTACAGCGTCTGATTTTGCTGTAAATCCCCGGTATTCCGTGTTGTGGCGTGGGGTACCGTGGATATTTTGTTGCCGTGGAAACTTTCAGCCCATCTCAGGATGGGCTTTTTTCTCCACCAACACTCTGATCTCATGCGCTTTTTACCTATAAAAAGCTATACTGCACTAAAATAGTGCACTCTTTTCAGGAGACTGTCAGATGGCAACAGGCACTCAGCCCGATGCTGGGCAGATCCTTAACTCTTTAATCAACAGTATCTTACTGGTCGATGACGACCTGGCGGTGCATTACGCGAACCCGGCCGCGCAGCAGCTGCTGGCGCAAAGTTCACGTAAGCTCTTTGGCACGCCGCTTCCGGAACTGTTGAGCTACTTTTCACTGAATATCGGCCTGATGCAGGAAAGCCTGCTGGCGGGCCAGGGCTTTACCGACAACGAAGTGACGCTGGTTATCGATGGCCGCTCGCATATCCTGTCTCTGACGGCACAGCGCCTGCCTGAAGGCTATATCCTGCTGGAGATGGCTCCGATGGATAACCAGCGACGCCTGAGCCAGGAGCAACTGCAGCACGCCCAGCAAATCGCGGCGCGGGATTTGGTTCGCGGGCTGGCCCATGAGATCAAGAACCCTTTAGGCGGCCTGAGAGGCGCTGCGCAATTGCTGAGTAAAGCGCTGCCTGACCCGGCATTGATGGAATACACCAACGTTATTATTGAACAGGCCGATCGCTTAAGAAATCTGGTCGACCGCCTGCTGGGGCCGCAGCATCCAGGGATGCACGTGACCGAAAGCATCCATAAGGTCGCCGAACGGGTTGTGAAGCTGGTCTCGATGGAACTGCCGGATAACGTCAAACTGGTCCGCGATTACGATCCGAGCCTGCCGGAACTTCCTCATGACCCGGACCAGATCGAACAGGTTCTGCTGAATGTCGTACGCAACGCGCTGCAGGCGCTGGGGCCAGAAGGTGGCGAGATCATCCTACGTACCCGAACCGCCTTTCAGCTGACGCTGCACGGCGTACGTTACCGCCTTACCGCGCGGATTGACGTTGAGGACAACGGCCCGGGAATTCCGTCCCACTTACAGGATACGCTGTTCTATCCCATGGTTAGCGGTCGCGAAGGCGGTACCGGTCTGGGGCTCTCCATTGCCCGCAGTCTTATCGATCAGCACTCCGGCAAAATTGAATTTACCAGTTGGCCAGGACATACCGAATTCTCGGTGTACCTGCCTATTCGGAAGTAGAGGTGTTTATGCAACGAGGGATAGCCTGGATCGTTGATGACGATAGCTCCATCCGTTGGGTGCTTGAACGCGCGCTCACCGGAGCAGGCTTAAGTTGTACAACGTTTGAAAGCGGCAACGAGGTGCTTGAGGCACTCACCACCAAAACCCCGGATGTACTGTTATCTGATATCCGGATGCCGGGAATGGATGGGTTGGCGTTACTGAAACAAATTAAACAGCGTCACCCAATGCTTCCGGTCATCATAATGACCGCGCATTCGGATCTGGACGCCGCGGTCAGCGCCTATCAGCAAGGTGCCTTTGACTATCTGCCCAAACCTTTTGATATTGATGAAGCGGTCGCTCTGGTCGATCGCGCTATCAGCCACTATCAGGAGCAGCAGCAGCCGCGCAATATCACGATAACCAGCCCGACGGCCGATATCATCGGCGAAGCGCCGGCGATGCAGGACGTCTTTCGCATCATCGGGCGCCTGTCGCGTTCATCAATCAGCGTATTGATCAACGGTGAATCCGGTACCGGTAAAGAGCTGGTTGCGCACGCCCTGCACCGTCATAGCCCGCGGGCAAAAGCGCCGTTTATCGCACTGAATATGGCTGCTATCCCAAAAGACCTGATCGAATCTGAGCTTTTCGGTCACGAAAAAGGGGCATTTACCGGCGCCAATACCGTGCGTCAGGGACGTTTTGAGCAGGCTGACGGCGGGACTTTGTTCCTCGATGAGATCGGCGATATGCCGCTCGATGTGCAGACGCGCCTGCTGCGCGTTCTGGCCGATGGCCAGTTCTATCGCGTTGGCGGCTATGCGCCGGTGAAGGTAGACGTGCGAATTATTGCGGCAACCCACCAGAACCTTGAGCAGCGTGTGCAGGAAGGAAAGTTCCGTGAGGACCTGTTCCACCGCCTGAACGTGATTCGCGTTCATCTCCCGCCGCTGCGCGAGCGCCGGGAAGATATTCCCCGCCTGGCGCGGCACTTCCTGCAAATTGCCGCCCGCGAACTGGGGGTCGAAGCCAAGCAGCTGCATCCGGAGACGGAAACCGCGCTCACCCGTTTAGCCTGGCCTGGTAACGTCCGCCAGCTGGAGAACACCTGCCGCTGGCTGACGGTGATGGCAGCAGGCCAGGAGGTTCTGACGCAGGATCTTCCCAGCGAACTGTTTGAAACCGCAATTCCCGATAGCCCGACGCATATGCAGCCGGACAGCTGGGCAACGTTACTGGGGCAGTGGGCCGACCGCGCTCTGCGTTCCGGTCATCAAAACCTGCTTTCTGAAGCGCAGCCGGAGATGGAGCGGACGCTGCTGACTACTGCCCTGCGTCATACGCAAGGGCATAAGCAGGAAGCCGCGCGACTGCTAGGATGGGGACGTAATACGCTAACGCGCAAGCTGAAAGAGTTAGGAATGGAGTAAATGTCATGCCCGGTGGCACTATGCTTACCGGGCCTACAGAATCCGTCGGCCGGGCAAACGAAGTGCCGCCCGGCATTGCAGAGTTAAATGACGCGAGAGAACTGCTGCATCCGCGCTTTCTGACGCAGATAGGCATCAAAGCACATGCAGATGTTGCGAATCAGCAGACGGCCTTTCGCCGTCACCTGAATGCTCTTGTCATCCACATCCACCAGCCCATCTTTTGCCAGCGGTGCCAGCAGCGCCAGATCGTCGGCAAAATAACGCTGGAAATCCAGTTCCCACCGCGTTTCTACCGCAGAGAAATCGAGATGGAACTGGCAAATCAGCGCCTTAATAACGTCACGACGAATACAGTCATCGCGGGTCAGCGCGATGCCGCGCCAGAGCGCATCTCCGGTTTCATCCACCTGTTGATAGTAAAGCTTCAGCTCTTTCTGGTTCTGCGCGTAGCAGTCGCCAATCATGCTGATCGCCGACACCCCCATCCCCAGCAGGTCGGTATCGCCCTGGGTGGTATAACCCTGGAAATTGCGGTGCAGGACGCCGTCACGCTGAGCAATGGCCAGCTCGTCATCCGGACTGGCAAAGTGATCCATACCGATAAACTGATAGCCGGCGTCGGTGAGGGAGGCAATGGTCTCCTGCAGGATATCGAGCTTCTGTTCCGCCGAAGGCAGGTCGGCCTCTTTGATTTTACGCTGAGCGGCAAAGAGCGTCGGCAGATGCGCATAGTTGAATACGCTCAGACGATCGGGGTTGAGCTCGGCCACTTTTTGCAGCGTAAAGGCAAAACTCTCCGGCGTTTGTTTCGGCAGGCCGTAAATCAGATCGATATTCGTCGAGGTAAAACCAATCTCACGCGCGTGGTTGAGCAGGGCAAAGATAAACGCCTCATCCTGCTCGCGGTTAACCAGCCGCTGAACCTCTTTATTGAAGTCCTGCACGCCCATGCTCAGCCGGTTGAAGCCTTCCGATCGGAGATGATCCAGGACATCCAGTTCAATTTCGCGCGGATCGACTTCAATCGAGATCTCTGCATCGGCGTTAAAATTGAAATGGCTGCGCAGCAACTGCATTAAGCGGCTGATTTGCGCTTTATTCAGGTAGGTGGGGGTACCGCCGCCCCAGTGCAGCTGGTTCACCTGACGCCCGGCAAAGAGCGGCGCGCGATGAATAATTTCCTGCTCCAGCACATCCAGATACTGGTCGGCTTTATGCTGCTGGCGAGTCACAATCTTGTTGCAGCCGCAGAAATAGCAGAGCTTGTGACAAAACGGAATATGCACATACAGCGATAGCGGACGCTGCGGGTAGCGAGCTACCGCCTCGTCAAATTCTGCCGCACCAAACTCAGGTGAAAACTCCAGTGCGGTGGGGTATGAGGTATAACGCGGCCCCGAATAGTTATATTTCTGGATCAGGGCCAGATCCCAGTCGATTAACTGCACAGACATGCTCACTCCTTCCGATGGTGCCGTCGGCGGGTACGCCGCCCCGGCCCAACCGCACCTCGGGTGATGAGCCGGTTGCGCAGCCATTTCTGACGCCGCGACAACCGTCGTAGTTTAACGAATAACCACAGCAGATAACATACAACCAAAAGGGTTATAAGCAGGACCGGGAATCCGATTGAGTGCAAACGTTAGTTTCCACCCTTCAGCAGACGCATCATATCTTCCTGACGCTCTTCTTCTTCCTCATCCTCGTCATCATCGTAGGACAGGCCAAGCTGCTGCATCAGCTCATCAATACGATCGAGTTTGGCATCGACCCACGACTGCTCTTCAGCATTCAGGGTGCCCCCCTCTTCCAGACGTTCCAGCAGCGCGTCCAGGCGCTCATCGTTTTCCAGCAAATCCAGCTCAGCCTGTGGTGAAAGCATAGGTTTCTCGCTCTTCGGTTTGTGCTGCTTAGTAGCCGGGGTGCTTTCAGTCACGCCCAGCGGAATCGGTTTTTTACTCCCAATACGCGGATCTTGCTGCTGGCTCTGTTTTTTGCCGGATGACGCGGCATCACCGCCGGTTGCGCGACTTCCTGCCGCGTGACCACGATGTTTCTTCTGGCGTTTGCGATCGCGGGATTCCTGATTCATTTCTTCACGTGTCTTGCGATGCGTTTTGCCACGGGGTACGGATGTCGGTTTTTTCATATAGGTAATCTTCAGATTCGTTTTCTTCAGTATAGAATTGAGGCGGAATCTAGCAGAAAGCAAGCAAAGAAAAAAGGCGACAGATTACTCTGCCGCCTTTTTCCTCACTGATAACCCTTAGCGGGTTTCCACTTTCCCTGTTAGCTCACGACGCACCCTGTCTTTCCTTTAGCCAATAACAGTCCCTGTTATGTCCTTTTCCTTGTTAAAACGTCTCCAGACGTTGGTCATCCTGACATTAATCCCGGGTCTTCGCCCCCCTGGCGCTCCTGACAACTCATCCTGAGTCACTATCCTGTCGGCTTCCTTGCCTGTGCCCCTTACTTTACCGTTTTAATCCCATCCTACAACCAACCCTCAGAGTAAAAATGGCTATTTAAGATTGTTCTATAGTGTTAATTGTATGATTTTTAATGTTTTAACACGACCAACCCCCGTTGTTTCTCATCGATTGCCTCGACATTGAATGGACAATGTCTCACAAAGAGAGGGGTTTTTACTTACGACAGAGGATGCGGTAAAAACAGCCTTTTTCTGCTGTTCAGGTATAATCCCCGCCATAGCCTTATTTAACGGAGACGACAGTCTTGACTAACTGGAACTATCAACAGACGCATTTTGTCACCAGCGCACCCGATATCCGCCATCTTCCATCCGATACGGGTATCGAAGTTGCCTTTGCTGGTCGCTCAAATGCGGGGAAATCCAGCGCCCTGAATACGCTCACCAACCAGAAAAGCCTGGCGCGTACTTCTAAGACCCCTGGCCGCACCCAGCTAATCAACCTGTTTGAAGTCGCCGAAGGCAAACGCCTGGTCGACCTGCCGGGTTACGGCTACGCTCAGGTCCCGGAGGAGATGAAGATCAAATGGCAGCGCGCGCTGGGTGAATACCTGGAGAAACGTCTGTGCCTGAAAGGACTGGTGGTGCTGATGGATATCCGTCATCCGCTGAAAGACCTCGATCAGCAAATGATCGAATGGGCGGTAGAAAGCGATATCCAGGTTCTGGTTCTGCTCACCAAAGCCGATAAGCTGGCCAGCGGCGCACGTAAAGCGCAGGTGAATATGGTGCGTGAAGCGGTTCTTGCCTTTAACGGCGATGTGCAGGTTGAACCCTTCTCTTCGCTGAAAAAAACAGGCGTGGATAAGCTGCGTCAGAAGCTCGACAGCTGGTTTAATGAGATCCCTCCTCAGGAAGAGATCGCCGACGGAGAGTAATCGCCGTTGTTTTCCCGGATAGCGGCGCCTGACGCCTTATCCGGGCTGCATCATCAGCCCACCGCAGTCCGCCAAAATTTTCTTTCGCGCAATAAAAAACGCCCCGGTCATAAATGACCGGGGCGGCTAAAATATTCAGCCAAATCCGATTACGTGAAGTAAAAGGTCTGAAAGATAGAACATCTTACCTCTGTACCCTACGTCATTAACTCTACTCTTCTTTCGGTTACGGAGAAAGCACTTTTTGTAGTTTTTTTTCACTCTTTACATAGCAAATTCAAATGATCATCACAAAACGCTATAAGTTATGTTGCTTACTTACAGAAAATCACCTTATCCACTGAATACTTAGTGCGCTTGATCCCAGTTTTCTCCGCTTCCTACTTCCACCAGCAGCGGTACCGCCAGCGTGGTGCTGTTCTCCATCAGTTCGTGCACCTTTTTCGCCACGGCATCAAGGTCATCTTTGTGCACTTCAAAGACCAGTTCATCGTGCACCTGCATGATCATCCGCACCCGCGGCTTCTCGGTCAGCAGCCATTCATCAACGGCGATCATTGCGCGCTTGATAATGTCAGCCGCCGTCCCCTGCATCGGGGCGTTGATCGCCGCACGTTCGGCGCCGGCACGACGGGCGCCGTTGCTGGATTTGATGTCCGGAAGGTAAAGGCGACGGCCATCCAGCGTTTCGACATAGCCCTGCTCTTTTGCCTGTGCCCGGGTACGCTCCATGTAATCAAGGACGCCCGGATAGCGCTCAAAATAGAGGTCCATATATTTCTGCGCTTCTTTGCGCGGAATATTGAGCTGCCGTGCGAGGCCAAATGCGCTCATGCCATAAATCAGACCAAAGTTAATCGCCTTGGCACTGCGACGCTGCTCGCTGCTTACGCTCTCCAGCGGCAGGCCAAAGACCTCTGCCGCCGTTGCGCGGTGGATATCTTTACCTTCCGCAAACGCGGTCAGCAGCCCCTTGTCACGCGACAGATGCGCCATAATGCGCAACTCAATTTGCGAGTAGTCGGCAGAGACGATGAGGTAATCCGGCGGCGCGATAAATGCCTGACGAATACGACGCCCCTCTTCGTTACGCACCGGAATGTTCTGCAGGTTAGGATCGGTGGAGGAGAGACGCCCCGTCGCCGTTACCGCCTGGTGATAAGAGGTATGCACGCGGCCGGTTTTGGGGTTAATCATCAGCGGTAGCTTGTCGGTATATGTCGACTTCAGCTTCGCCAGTCCGCGATATTCGAGAATAACTTTCGGTAGCGGATAGTCCAGCGCCAGTTCTTCGAGCACTTCCTCGGAGGTTGAAGGCGCGCCGCCCGGTGTTTTCTTCAGCGGTTTAATGCCTTGTTTTTCAAACAAAATAGTTTGAAGCTGTTTGGGTGAAGAGAGATTGAACTCTTCACCAGCGATCTCGTAGGCTTTCTGTTCCAGTTCGATCAGGCGCCTGGCGATCTCCTGCGAATGAGCGTGCAGTACAGCCGGATCAATGTTGACGCCGTTACGTTCCACGCGAGAGAGCACCGGTACCAGCGGCATCTCAATATGCTTAAAGATATTCAGCGGACCTTCATGCTGCTGCAGCTTCGGCCACATCTTCAGGTGCAGCTGCAGAGTGACGTCGGCATCTTCCGCCGCGTAGCGGCCGGCTTCTTCCAGCGCGATCTGGTTAAAGGTGAGCTGATTTTTACCTTTGCCTGCAATCTCTTCAAAGGTAATCGTTTTATGCTTCAGCCAGCGGTCGGCAAGGCTGTCCATATCATGGCGGCCCGCCACGCTATCAAGAATGTAGGATTCCAGCATGGTGTCAAAAGCGATGCCGCGCAGCTCAATATCATAGTTCGCCAGAATTCCGCGGTCATATTTCAGGTTTTGCCCGACCTTCAGCAGATTCTCGTCTTCCAGCAGAGGTTTCAACAACGTCAGTACGCGTTCGCGGGAGATCTGATCCGGTGCATCGAGATAATCATGCGCAACCGGTACATAGGCTGCAACGCCGGGCTCAATGGCAAACGACAGGCCGACCATATTGGCGGAGATATTATCCAGGCTGTCCGTTTCGGTATCAAACGCAAACAGCGGCGCTTTTTTCAGCTTCTCGATCCATTCGATCAGCGTCTGCTCATCAAGAATAGTGACGTAGTTTTCCGCAGACAGTGTCGCTACCACCTCGGCTTCTTCTTCCGCTACTGCCGCCGCTTCAGCCGGTTTTGCAGCTGGCTTAACGCCTTTTGACTGCATCCATTTGCCGGATTCAACATCGGTGATCCAGCGCTTAAATTCATATTTTTTGAACAGAGCCAACAGGTCATCCGCCGCCGGCGGCAGCACGTGCAGCTCTTCACAGCTCAGATCCAGCTCGACGTCGGTTTTAATCGTCGCCAGCTGATACGAGAGGTAGGCCACCTCTTTATTCTGCTCCAGTTTTGCCGCCATCGTTTTGGCGCCGCGGAAAGTCAAACCGGCAATTTTTTCTGGCTCAGCGTACAACGTATCCAGCCCACCCAGCCCCTGCAGCAGCGCCTGGGCCGTTTTCTCGCCCACGCCGGGTACGCCTGGAATGTTATCGGAGGAGTCGCCCATCAGCGCCAGGAAGTCAATAATCAGCTCTGGCGGAACGCCGTACTTCGTCACTACTTCTTCCGGGCCAAGAATGGTATTGGTCATGGTATTAATCAGGGTAATTCCCGGCGTGACCAGCTGCGCCATATCTTTATCACCGGTACTGATGAGCACCGGGCGGCCCGCTTTTTCTGCTTCGCGCGCCAGAGTTCCGATCACATCGTCCGCTTCGACGCCAGGCACAGCCATCAGCGGCAGCCCCATCGCTTTCACCATAGTATGCAGCGGTTCGATCTGCGCCCGCAGATCGTCCGGCATCGGCGGACGATGGGATTTGTAATGCTCAAACAGTTCGTCACGGAATGTTTTCCCTTTGGCATCAAAAACCACAACGGCGTGCGTGGGTTGATACTGGAGGATCAGGCTTCGCAGCATATTCAGCACGCCATACATAGCGCCTGTCGGTTCTCCGGCGCTGTTAGTCAGCGGCGGGAAAGCGTGATACGCCCGGTAGAGGTAAGAGGAGCCGTCAACGAGGATAAGTGGGTTTTCTGGGATCTGAACCATAATTTCCGTGCCTGTTTATCAGATTATGGGTAAAGGATGCCACAGACAGGCCTGAAAACCTGAATTTTTCCCGCATTTCACCAAAAAGATTCGTTGATCCGGTCGATCGTGCGGCAGTAATATCTGTGGATAACTTTGTGCATAGTTTTATAAGGATAGCTGTCTGGTCTGAAATAAAATAACAAAAAACATAATTTAAGTTTATTTATCATAAAGTTAATGATTGATCCTTGCTTTTAATACCTTTCTAATGACTCAATGTTCCATGTGGATATAAGATCCGCCGTTTTTTCTGTTCTGGTAAGACCCGTCATTTGCTGCGTTTTCTGGTAAAATCAGCCTCTTGCACGGTTTAACTGCGCTCTTTATCAGCCTAACTTTCTGAATAAACTAACTATGTCGAGATTACTCGCTGCAATAACACTTCCGCTGAGTATCGCCCTTACCATCTTAGTCACCATTATCTGTTCCGTACCGATAATCATCGCCGGGCTGATTAAACTTCTTGTCCCCATCCCTGCGGTATGGCGTGCGATTTCCCGTTTCTGCAATTTCATGATGTATTGCTGGTGCGAAGGGTTGGCACTGCTGCTCTATCTGAATCCCAGACTGACGTGGGACGTGCAAGGTCTTGAAGGGCTGAGCAAGAAAAACTGGTATCTGCTTATCAGCAATCATCACAGCTGGGCGGATATCGTGGTGCTCTGCGTGTTGTTTCGCAAGCATATCCCTATGAATAAGTACTTCCTTAAGCAACAGCTGGCGTGGGTACCTTTTATCGGGCTTGCCTGCTGGGCGCTGGATATGCCCTTTATGCGTCGCTACTCGCGAGGTTATTTAATTCGCCATCCTGAGCGTCGCGGTAAAGATGTTGAAACCACTCGCCGCTCCTGCGAGAAATTTCGCTCGCATCCGACGACCATCGTCAATTTTGTAGAAGGTTCGCGTTTTACCGAAGATAAGCAGCGGCAAACTCGTTCACCTTATCGTAATTTATTGCCACCGAAGGCCGCAGGTATCGCGATGGCGTTGAACGTGCTCGGTGCTCAGTTCGATAAGCTGTTGAACGTCACGCTTTGCTATCCGGAGAACAACCAGAGGCCATTTTACGATATGTTAAGCGGCCGACTGACGCGTATTGTTGTTCGCGTTAATCTCATTCCCGTGGCGGAAGATCTGCACGGCGACTACGTGAATGACAAAAACTTTAAGCGCCGTTTCCAGCGTTGGTTGAATGAACTGTGGGAAGAGAAAGACTGTCAGCTGACGGAAATCATGCGGACAAAAGGACGCGAAGAGCATTGAACCTGATAACCATGCCACCTCCACTGGCGGTTTAAGAGAGATATGAAAAAAGCCGGTCAGTGACCGGCTTTTTTTTTACTTCTTCTCAACCAGCTGCTTAACGCTATCCGCATACTGGGCGACAAAGGCGTCCATATTGCTGGTATCCATTCCCTGCGGGTTCAGCTGATATTTGCCGTCGACGTACATTGCCGGTACGCCCTGCAGCTGGAAGTCAGCAGCCGCTTTTTCCTGCTGAGCAACCAGGGATTTCACGACAAAGCTGTTCCATGCCGCATCGTAGTCTTCGCCTTTCACGCCAGCGTCAACGAAGACTTTACGAATATCCGCCACGGTCTGCACGGTCTGGGTCTTCTGTACCGCTTCAAACATCGGCACGGTGATCTTATCTTCAACGCCCAGCGCCATCGCGACGGCCCATGCCTGGGTTAAGTCTTTACCCAAAGGTCCGAGGAATTCAACGTGGTACTTGGTCATTTTGGCGCCTTCCGGCAGCTTTTTCTTCACGTTATCAGAAACGTGCAGCACTTCCTCAAACTGATAGCAGTGCGGGCAGTAGAACGAGAAGAACTCAAGAACCTGAGGCGCGCCGGCTACGGGCTTATCAAGGGTGATGTACTGCTTACCGTCGGTGATCTGGGCCGCAGAAGCACTAAAAGCCAGAATCATACCAGCCAGCGCCAGCCAAATTTTTTTCATGTTTACGTCTCTCCTGGAAATATCTGATTAATACATTGGCGTTAACTGAAGAGGGGGTTCTTGCAGAACCTTCACCTGCTCAAGAAAAGTTGCTGTCTGCCCCCGCCAGTAATCTTCCCCGGTAAGCCAGGGGAAATTAATAGGGAAAGCAGGATCGTCCCAGCGCCTGAGCAACCATGCCAGATAATAAACTAACCGCATGGCGCGTAAAGGTTCGATAAGGGCGATTTCGTCTGAATTGAACGGACTGAATTCTTCATAAGCTTCAACAATCATCTCCAGCTGCATTCGCTGCTCGGCTTTATCACCGTTCAGCAGCATCCACAGATCCTGGATGGCCGGACCGTTGCGGGCATCATCTAAATCAACAAAAAGCGGACCATCGCGCCAGAGAATATTACCGGCATGACAATCGCCGTGCAGACGCAGAATGTCCGCGTTGCCGTGCCATTGAGCGATAACGGCAGCAATCAGCTTATCTGCGGCGCGGAGGAAGTCCTTCTTCAGAGCTGAGGGGATCAGCGTTGAGTGTTCAAAAACGTCCCGCGGCGCGAACAAATACTCATTCACGCCTATCTCAGGGCGCGCGACAAAACGCGCTTTGCGCCCGGTCTGGTGCAAGCGCCCCAGATAACGGCCGACGGACTCCATTTGATCGAGGTTATCCGATTCAAACTGACGCCCACCTAAGCTGGGGAACACGGCAAAATAGAAGCCCTGATGCTGATGAAGAGTACTGTCATTGAAAAATAATGGCGCAGCAACAGGAACATCATCCTGCTTGAGCTGAAGGGTAAACTGGTGTTCCTCGAGGATCTGTTCGGCAGACCAACGTTCAGGACGATAGAACTTCACCACATAGCGATGGCGGTCTTCGTCCTGAAACTGGTAAACGCGGTTTTCATAGCTGTTAAGCGGAGTGAGCCCGGAGTCCACTCGCATCCCCAGATCGAATAGCCCATCGATGATGGTATCCGGGTTTAGCGTCTGAAAATTAAAAGCCTTATCGTGCATCCTGACATCCGATAATCTTAGGAATAGTTCAGGATATCATCTCATAACTCGTTCCGCGGCAGCACTTACAACCTTTTACTCTTTAATCACACCGCGAGCGCGCAATAAGGCCGTTTTGAAATCCTCTTCGTAATCTTTCTGAATACCAGGAATAACGGCTTCTTTTGCCGAATCACGCATTTTCAGATGATAAATCAGGATATCGTCGGAAAGATCGACCAGCTCGCCGTCGTAACCGGCCTCTTTTGCGAGTTTCTGCAAAAATTGCATCAGGTTCAGCTCCGGCTCTTTCTGCCAGGCTGGCTGGAGGAGTTCAATTACTTCATTCAGACGTTTACATTTCATGGTCATGCTCCTTACTCTTGATAGCGACAACTTAACAGGGTCAATCCCACAATGAAAGAGGCGATATTGATATGCAAGGCGAGGTCATAACCGGCGTTATATTAGCAGGCGGAAGGGCCACGCGGATGGGAGGTGCGGATAAGGGATTGCAGCTACTCGATGGTAAGCCATTATGGCGCCATGTTGCAGATGCGTTGTCTCCTCAGGTGACCCACCTGGTTATCAGTGCCAACCGTAATCTGGAACGCTGGTATGAAAGCGGGTATCCGGTGTATTCCGACAGTCTCTCTGACTTCCCGGGGCCATTAGCCGGTATGCTATCCGTGATGCAGCAGACACAGAGCGAATGGTTCCTCTTCTGCCCCTGCGATACCCCCTTTATCCCCTCATTCCTGGCTGAGCGCTTTATACAGCAGAAACAGACCGCTCCCGTCGTCTGGGTTTACGACGGAGAACGCGATCATCCCGCTATTACCCTGATGCATCGATGTTTAATGCCCGATCTGGCGGCATATCTTGCCGCAGGCGAACGACGCGTGATGGCTTTTATGCGCAACAGCGGCGGGCATCGCGTTGATTTCAGCGATGTCCGCCCGGCCTTTATTAACGTCAATACCCTTGATGACTTGCAGGGTATACAGGAGCAATCATGATCCCCGTTCTCGCCATTTCCGCCTGGAGTGGTACCGGTAAAACAACGCTGTTAAAAAAATTAATCCCCGCATTGTGTGCTGCTGGCCTGCGTCCGGGTTTGATCAAGCATACCCATCATAATATGGATGTCGATCTGCCGGGTAAGGACAGCTATGAATTGCGTAAAGCCGGGGCAGCTCAAACGATTGTCGCCAGTTCACAACGCTGGGCGCTAATGACTGAAACGCCGGATGAAGAAGAGGTGGATTTAGCCTGGCTGGTTAGCAGGATGGATGCATCAACGCTGGATTTGGTTCTGGTTGAAGGGTTTAAGCATGAGCCGGTAGCGAAGCTCCTGCTTTTTCGGCAACAGGGTGGGCATCGTGTCGAGGAGCTCGTCCTGGATGAGCATGTGATTGCGGTAGTCAGCGATACTCCATTAGAGACATCACTCCCGCAGTTAGATTTAAACGATATTCCGCAGATCGCGGCGTTTATTCTACGCTGGTTGGCAGAAGCGCAATGGCAGTGAGTATTTCAGCAATGGGCGTAATATAGCGCCCGTTCTGCGTTATTCCTGCGAGATTAGGCGTTGCGGATAAATAACGATAAAAACGCAAAAAGCCCATCCGTCAGGATGGGCTTTTTACTGATTTGATGCCTGGCAGTTCCCTACTCTCACATGGGGAGACCCCACACTACCATCGGCGCTACGGCGTTTCACTTCTGAGTTCGGCATGGGGTCAGGTGGGACCACCGCGCTATCGCCGCCAGGCAAATTCTGTTTCACCCCGCATTCCTGCGTGATGATGAATCTGTAATCAAGCTGAACATTTCGTCTCTTCGCCAAAACAGCTTCGGCGTTGTAAGGTTAAGCCTCACGGTTCATTAGTATCGGTTAGCTCAACGTATCGCTACGCTTACACACCCGACCTATCAACGTCGTCGTCTTCAACGTTCCTTCAGGACTCTCAAGGAGTCAGGGAGAACTCATCTCGGGGCAAGTTTCGTGCTTAGATGCTTTCAGCACTTATCTTTTCCGCATTTAGCTACCGGGCAATGCCATTGGCATGACAACCCGAACACCAGTGATGCGTCCACTCCGGTCCTCTCGTACTAGGAGCAGCCCCCTCAATTCTCCAGCGCCCACGGCAGATAGGGACCGAACTGTCTCACGACGTTCTAAACCCAGCTCGCGTACCACTTTAAATGGCGAACAGCCATACCCTTGGGACCTACTTCAGCCCCAGGATGTGATGAGCCGACATCGAGGTGCCAAACACCGCCGTCGATATGAACTCTTGGGCGGTATCAGCCTGTTATCCCCGGAGTACCTTTTATCCGTTGAGCGATGGCCCTTCCATTCAGAACCACCGGATCACTATGACCTGCTTTCGCACCTGCTCGCGCCGTCACGCTCGCAGTCAAGCTAGCTTATGCCATTGCACTAACCTCCTGATGTCCGACCAGGATTAGCTAACCTTCGTGCTCCTCCGTTACTCTTTGGGAGGAGACCGCCCCAGTCAAACTACCCACCAGACACTGTCCGCAACCCGGATCACGGGTCTACGTTAGAACATCAAACATTAAAGGGTGGTATTTCAAGGTTGGCTCCATGCAGACTGGCGTCCACACTTCAAAGCCTCCCACCTATCCTACACATCAAGGCTCAATGTTCAGTGTCAAGCTATAGTAAAGGTTCACGGGGTCTTTCCGTCTTGCCGCGGGTACACTGCATCTTCACAGCGAGTTCAATTTCACTGAGTCTCGGGTGGAGACAGCCTGGCCATCATTACGCCATTCGTGCAGGTCGGAACTTACCCGACAAGGAATTTCGCTACCTTAGGACCGTTATAGTTACGGCCGCCGTTTACCGGGGCTTCGATCAAGAGCTTCTCCTTACGGATAACCCCATCAATTAACCTTCCGGCACCGGGCAGGCGTCACACCGTATACGTCCACTTTCGTGTTTGCACAGTGCTGTGTTTTTAATAAACAGTTGCAGCCAGCTGGTATCTTCGACTGATTTCAGCTCCATGAGCAAGTCACTTCACCTACCATCAGCGTGCCTTCTCCCGAAGTTACGGCACCATTTTGCCTAGTTCCTTCACCCGAGTTCTCTCAAGCGCCTTGGTATTCTCTACCTGACCACCTGTGTCGGTTTGGGGTACGATTCGTTGTTACCTGATGCTTAGAGGCTTTTCCTGGAAGCAGGGCATTTGTTACTTCAGCACCGTAGTGCCTCGTCGTCACACCTCAGCGTTGAATAAACGACCGGATTTACCTAATCGTTCCGCCTACATGCTTAAACCGGGACAACCGTCGCCCGGCTAACATAGCCTTCTCCGTCCCCCTTCGCAGTAACACCGAGTACAGGAATATTAACCTGTTTCCCATCGACTACGCCTTTCGGCCTCGCCTTAGGGGTCGACTCACCCTGCCCCGATTAACGTTGGACAGGAACCCTTGGTCTTCCGGCGAGCGGGCTTTTCACCCGCTTTATCGTTACTTATGTCAGCATTCGCACTTCTGATACCTCCAGCAACCCTCACAGGCCACCTTCAACGGCTTACAGAACGCTCCCCTACCCAACAACACATAGTGTCGCTGCCGCAGCTTCGGTGCATGGTTTAGCCCCGTTACATCTTCCGCGCAGGCCGACTCGACCAGTGAGCTATTACGCTTTCTTTAAATGATGGCTGCTTCTAAGCCAACATCCTGGCTGTCTGTGCCTTCCCACATCGTTTCCCACTTAACCATGACTTTGGGACCTTAGCTGGCGGTCTGGGTTGTTTCCCTCTTCACGACGGACGTTAGCACCCGCCGTGTGTCTCCCGTGATAACATTCTTCGGTATTCGTAGTTTGCATCGGGTTGGTAAGTCGGGATGACCCCCTAGCCGAAACAGTGCTCTACCCCCGAAGATGAGTTCACGAGGCGCTACCTAAATAGCTTTCGGGGAGAACCAGCTATCTCCCGGTTTGATTGGCCTTTCACCCCCAGCCACAAGTCATCCGCTAATTTTTCAACATTAGTCGGTTCGGTCCTCCAGTTAGTGTTACCCAACCTTCAACCTGCCCATGGCTAGATCACCGGGTTTCGGGTCTATACCCTGCAACTTAACGCCCAGTTAAGACTCGGTTTCCCTGCGGCTCCCCTATACGGTTAACCTTGCTACAGAATATAAGTCGCTGACCCATTATACAAAAGGTACGCAGTCACCTAACAAGTAGGCTCCCACTGCTTGTACGTACACGGTTTCAGGTTCTTTTTCACTCCCCTCGCCGGGGTTCTTTTCGCCTTTCCCTCACGGTACTGGTTCACTATCGGTCAGTCAGGAGTATTTAGCCTTGGAGGATGGTCCCCCCATATTCAGACAGGATACCACGTGTCCCGCCCTACTCTTCGAGTTCACAACGTGTGCATTTTAGTGTACGGGGCTATCACCCTGTACCGCCGGACTTTCCAGACCGTTCCACTAACACACGCGCTGATTCAGACTCTGGGCTCCTCCCCGTTCGCTCGCCGCTACTGGGGGAATCTCGGTTGATTTCTTTTCCTCGGGGTACTTAGATGTTTCAGTTCCCCCGGTTCGCTTCGTTAAGCTATGTATTCACTTAACGATAGTGTGACGAATCACACTGGGTTTCCCCATTCGGAAATCGCCGGTTATAACGGTTCATATCACCTTACCGACGCTTATCGCAGATTAGCACGTCCTTCATCGCCTCTGACTGCCAGGGCATCCACCGTGTACGCTTAGTCGCTTAACCTCACAACCCGAAGCTGTTTCGTAAAACAGTCCGCGTTGCGAAAATTTGAGAGACTCGAACACACCGCTTTTCCTCTCTTATTACGGAGAAAGGAAACAGTGTGTCGTTTCAATTTTCAGCTTGATCCAGATTTTTAAAGAGCAAAACTTCGCAGCATACCTTTTCAGGTACACTCTGAAGTTTTCTTGTTGTGCAGCAGTAAAGGATGGTGGAGCTATGCGGGATCGAACCGCAGACCTCCTGCGTGCAAGGCAGGCGCTCTCCCAGCTGAGCTATAACCCCATCGTAATGCTAAATCTCTTGTACCGGTAATTCAGACTGAGACAAGGCGTGGAAGGACGAAGCATACTGAAGTATGCGAGTCGTTTCACAACGCAGTATTCAGGATGAATTTGGTAGGCCTGAGTGGACTTGAACCACCGACCTCACCCTTATCAGGGGTGCGCTCTAACCACCTGAGCTACAAGCCTGCAGAGATTTTTTACTGCTTATTTTTCATCAGACAATCTGTGTGAGCACTACAAAGGCAGGTTCTTTCAGGTAAGGAGGTGATCCAACCGCAGGTTCCCCTACGGTTACCTTGTTACGACTTCACCCCAGTCATGAATCACAAAGTGGTAAGCGCCCTCCCGAAGGTTAAGCTACCTACTTCTTTTGCAACCCACTCCCATGGTGTGACGGGCGGTGTGTACAAGGCCCGGGAACGTATTCACCGTAGCATTCTGATCTACGATTACTAGCGATTCCGACTTCATGGAGTCGAGTTGCAGACTCCAATCCGGACTACGACATACTTTATGAGGTCCGCTTGCTCTCGCGAGGTCGCTTCTCTTTGTATATGCCATTGTAGCACGTGTGTAGCCCTACTCGTAAGGGCCATGATGACTTGACGTCATCCCCACCTTCCTCCAGTTTATCACTGGCAGTCTCCTTTGAGTTCCCGACCGAATCGCTGGCAACAAAGGATAAGGGTTGCGCTCGTTGCGGGACTTAACCCAACATTTCACAACACGAGCTGACGACAGCCATGCAGCACCTGTCTCAGAGTTCCCGAAGGCACCAAAGCATCTCTGCTAAGTTCTCTGGATGTCAAGAGTAGGTAAGGTTCTTCGCGTTGCATCGAATTAAACCACATGCTCCACCGCTTGTGCGGGCCCCCGTCAATTCATTTGAGTTTTAACCTTGCGGCCGTACTCCCCAGGCGGTCGACTTAACGCGTTAGCTCCGGAAGCCACTCCTCAAGGGAACAACCTCCAAGTCGACATCGTTTACAGCGTGGACTACCAGGGTATCTAATCCTGTTTGCTCCCCACGCTTTCGCACCTGAGCGTCAGTCTTTGTCCAGGGGCCGCCTTCGCCACCGGTATTCCTCCAGATCTCTACGCATTTCACCGCTACACCTGGAATTCTACCCCCTCTACAAGACTCTAGCCTGCCAGTTTCGGATGCAGTTCCCAGGTTGAGCCCGGGGATTTCACATCCGACTTGACAGACCGCCTGCGTGCGCTTTACGCCCAGTAATTCCGATTAACGCTTGCACCCTCCGTATTACCGCGGCTGCTGGCACGGAGTTAGCCGGTGCTTCTTCTGCGAGTAACGTCAATCGCCAAGGTTATTAACCTTAACGCCTTCCTCCTCGCTGAAAGTACTTTACAACCCGAAGGCCTTCTTCATACACGCGGCATGGCTGCATCAGGCTTGCGCCCATTGTGCAATATTCCCCACTGCTGCCTCCCGTAGGAGTCTGGACCGTGTCTCAGTTCCAGTGTGGCTGGTCATCCTCTCAGACCAGCTAGGGATCGTCGCCTAGGTGAGCCATTACCTCACCTACTAGCTAATCCCATCTGGGCACATCTGATGGCATGAGGCCCGAAGGTCCCCCACTTTGGTCTTGCGACGTTATGCGGTATTAGCTACCGTTTCCAGTAGTTATCCCCCTCCATCAGGCAGTTTCCCAGACATTACTCACCCGTCCGCCGCTCGTCACCCGAGAGCAAGCTCTCTGTGCTACCGCTCGACTTGCATGTGTTAGGCCTGCCGCCAGCGTTCAATCTGAGCCATGATCAAACTCTTCAATTTAAGTTTGATGCTCGTGAATTAAACTTCGTAATGAATTACGTGTTCACTCAGAGACTTGGTATTCATTTTTCGTCCGAGGACGTTAAGAATCCATGTCACTTTGAGTGCCCACACAGATTGTCTGATAAATTGTTAAAGAGCAGTGCGACGGCGCTGAGCGCTCTGTCGCGAGGTCCCGTATAATACGTTTTCCTCATTCAGAGTCAAGCATTTATTTTTGCTTTTCTCTGTTGGCGTTCATCGCTGAACCCCGCTAACCCGGCGGCCTGTAAGCCGTTGTTCCGTGTCAGTGGAGGCGCATTATAGGGAGTTCTGAGACGTTGACAAGCCCTGTTTTAAAAAAACTTTTCAACCGTCTCTTTTTTCACCAAATCAGCCCGTGACGTGGCAAAAAACCAGCGTTTTGCTGTTTTAACCAACGAAATAGTCCACCAGATGGCATACTGATACAGATAAAAAGAGAAAGGAACGGCATATATGTCTTTAAGCGCACAGCAACTGGCGGCACAAAAGAACATCTCCTGGGTATTAGCAGAGAAACTGGCTCAAAAAATCCTGACCGGCGAATACCCGCCGGAAAGTATTCTTCCAGGCGAAATGGAATTGGGGGAACAGTTTGGCGTGAGTCGCACCGCGGTACGCGAAGCGGTTAAGACGCTTACCGCCAAAGGGATGCTGTTGCCGCGCCCGCGTATCGGCACCCGAGTCATGCCACGCAGTAGCTGGAACTTCCTCGACAAGGAGCTGCTCTCATGGTGGTTAACGGAAGATAACTTTGAAGAGGTGGTGAGCCATTTCCTGGTTATGCGCAGTAGCCTGGAGCCTCAGGCCTGTTTTCTGGCAGCTACCTTCGGTAACGCGGAGCAAAAGGCCGAGCTCAATACCTTAATGGAAGAGATGGGCCAGTTAAAAAAACGCTTTCTGCGCGAACGCTGGATAGAAGTCGATATGGCCTGGCATGAGCACATCTATGAAATGAGCGGAAATCCGTTCCTGATCGCTTTCGCATCTCTGTTTCATTCGGTCTACCACACCTATTTCACCTCTATTACTCAGAACGAAGTGGTTAAGCTGGATCTCCACCAGGCCATTGTCGACGCTATCCAGGATAGCGATGGCCCGCGCGCGCTAAGCGCCTGCCAGACGTTATTGAGCGCACCAAACCATTCAGGCAAGTAACAAGGGTTCCGCATGAGCGAAAAAAAAGGGCGCAGTATGGCCGGACTGCCGTGGATTGCAGCCATGGCTTTTTTTATGCAGGCGCTGGATGCCACCATTCTCAACACCGCCCTTCCCGCCATTGCGCATAGCCTTAACCGTTCACCGCTGGCCATGCAGTCCGCCATCATCAGCTACACATTAACGGTCGCTATGCTTATCCCGGTCAGCGGCTGGTTAGCTGACCGCTTCGGCACCCGTAAGGTGTTTATCATTGCCGTCGGCCTGTTTACGCTCGGATCACTGGCCTGCGCCCTCTCCAGTTCATTAATGGAGCTGGTTATCTTTCGCGTGATTCAGGGGATAGGCGGCGCCATGATGATGCCGGTGGCGCGCCTGGCATTATTAAGAGCCTACCCGCGCAGCGAACTGCTCCCCGTACTGAACTTCGTCACTATGCCCGGCCTTGTTGGCCCTATTCTTGGGCCGGTGCTCGGCGGCGTGCTGGTTACCTGGGCCAGCTGGCACTGGATTTTCCTCATTAATATTCCTATCGGCATTATCGGGATACTTTACGCGCGCAAATATATGCCGGATTTCACCACCCCGCGCCGGCGTTTCGATACCACCGGTTTTCTGCTGTTTGGATTGAGCCTGGTACTGTTTTCCAGCGGCATCGAACTGTTTGGCGAGAAAATCGTCGCAACCTGGATAGCCCTTTCGGTCATTGCCCTCAGCGTCATCCTGCTGCTGGCCTATATCCGCCACGCACGCCGCCACCCGACTCCGCTGATCTCGCTTTCTTTATTTAAAACGCGCACCTTTTCGGTCGGTATTGCCGGTAATCTGGCGACGCGTCTGGGAACCGGCTGCGTGCCGTTTCTGATGCCCTTGATGTTGCAGGTCGGTTTTGGCTATCCGGCGATCGTCGCAGGCTGCATGATAGCCCCCACCGCCATCGGGTCGATTATCGCGAAATCGACCGTGACGCAGATTTTACGCTGGCTCGGCTATCGGAAAACCCTGGTCGGCGTCACCATTTTTATCGGACTGATGATTGCCCAGTTCTCATTCCAGTCTCCGGCAATGCCTGTCTGGATGCTCTTGCTACCGCTGTTTGTGCTGGGGATGGCGATGTCTACCCAGTTCACATCGATGAATACCATCACGCTGGCCGATTTGACCGATGATAACGCCAGCAGCGGCAATAGCCTGCTGGCCGTGACGCAGCAGCTATCCATTAGCCTCGGCGTCGCCATTAGCGCCGCAGTGCTACGTTTTTATGAAGGGTTCGACAGCGCCAGTACCGTTGAGCAGTTCCACTATACCTTTATTACGATGGGGGCGATTACCGTGGTTTCGGCGCTGACATTTATGCTGTTAAGAGCGAAAGACGGCCGCAACCTGATTAAGGAGCGGCACAAGCGTTAGACGGAGCCGCGAACGACCAGTTCCGGGGTGAGCTGAACGCGCTGCTGCTTCTGACCCGGATCGGCCATGCGATGAATCAGCACATCGATGGCCAGTTCGCCCAGTTCATCTTTCGGCTGATGGATAGTGGTCAGCGGCGGCGTCATATAGCGCGCCAGTTCGATATCGTCATACCCCACCAGCGCCATATCCTGCGGAATTCGTAACCCGGCCTGATACAGCGATTGATAGGCCCCAACGGCCATCGCGTCGTTGCCGACGAACACCGCCTGCGGCCGCTCGGGTAAGGCGAGCAGCTTTTGCATAGCGCTAAATCCGCCGCCAAATTCGAAATCGCTGGTAATGACATAACCTTCCATCACCGGAAGCCCGGCGCGCGCCATTGCCGCGTGATATCCCTCCAGGCGCAGGCGCGACGGCGTTTTATCCAGCGGCCCGGCAATGCAGGCCACGCGGGTATATCCTTTATCAATCAGATATTGGGTTGCCATATCGCCGCCCAGCAGCGAATTGTCCTGAATCAGATCGCTATCGCCGTCGAACGGCGCCCAGTCCATCATCACCGTAGGGACTGACGGGTAGCGCTGCATAATTTCCGGTGAAGGTTGATGCGTTTCGGTACACAGCAGCAGCAGACCGTCGACGCGTTTTTGCATCAGCGTCTCAAGATTGCGGTTCATACGCTGCTCATCGCCTTCGGTATTACACAGCACCAGACTATAACCACGCTCAAAACAGCTGCGCTCCACGCCGCGCACCAGTTCCGAATAAAACGGATTGGTACTGGCGGTGATCAGCATGCCAATGGTCCGGGTCTGGTTTAATTTGAGGCTACGCGCCAGCGCAGACGGCGCATAGTTAAGGTTTTTAATCGCCGCATCAACTTTGGCGGTAATCGCCTCGCTGACGAAGCGATCTTTATTAATGACGTGAGAAACTGTTGAAGTGGAAACGCCCGCCTCGCGGGCTACATCCTTCATGGTAGCCAAACATTACCCCTGTTGACGTAAAAACTCGTCGATTTCTTCGCGCCATGGTACGGAAGGCTGTGCGCCTTTGCGGGTAACGGCAATCGCTGCCGCGGCATGGGCAAAACGGATCGCTTCGTCCAGCGCGGTTCCTTCCAGTAAGGCCGTCACAAAGGCGCCATTAAAGGTATCGCCAGCGGCAATGGTATCGACGGCCTGAACTTTAAAACCGGGAACCCGACGGCCTTGACCGTCATGGCTGACCCATACGCCCCGGCTGCCAAGCGTAATCATCACGATACCAATGCCTTTTTCATGCAGCACACGGGCAGCTTTAGCCGCATCGTCATCGTTTTCAACGCGGATGCCGGTCAGCTTCTCCGCTTCGGTTTCGTTAGGCGTAATAATATCTATCAGCGAAAGCAACTCATCTGGCAGGTCACGCGCCGGTGCCGGGTTGAGCACAACGGTGGTCTGATGCTGATGGGCGATTTTTGCCGCCGCCAGCACGCTTTCCAGCGGTGACTCCAGCTGCATCAGCAGCGCCTGAGCACCCGCAATACGCGCTTTTTCCGCCTCAACCTGCTCGACAGAGAGCGCGGCGTTAGCTCCGGCATGAATACCGATGACATTCTCACCTTCGGCGTTAACAAAAATCAGCGCCACGCCGGTCGATTGAGCGTTGACCGCACGCACCGGCGCAACATCGATACGATCGCGCTCCAGCTGGCGGCGAACGCGTTCGCCGATATCGTCATCACCGGTACAGGCAATAAACGCAATATCCGCGCCGCTTCGCCCGGCGGCGACGGCCTGGTTAGCCCCTTTACCGCCGAAAGCCACCTGATAATGATGACCGGTGACGGTTTCGCCCGGCGTCGGGAAAGATTCAAGGTTAAGAATGTGATCGGCATTGATGCTGCCAAGGACGACAAGTTTGCCTGCGGTTTTCATTATTTCTGTTCCCGGGAAAGCGCGCCACCGGACTCCGGTGGCGCATGCCCTGCTTTTCTTTTTTATATTGTCCCTCGGATCGTTTCCGAGCCGAATCGCATATTACTGCTTAATGACCAGCTTCAGCTCAACCGGATAGCTGGCATCCACTTTCTCACCCTTCAGCACTTTATCAGCAGTCTCCACGCCTTTCACGCCGATCTGCTCTGGCAACTGAGCGATGGTCGCTGCCAGTTTGCCACTATTTACGGCTTTTTCGCCATCCGGAGTACCGTCAAATCCAACCACCATCACATCGGATTTGCCTGCCGTTTGTAGTGCGCGCAGCGCACCCAGCGCCATTTCATCGTTCTGCGCAAACACCGCTTTCACATCAGGATGGGCGGTCAGCAGGTTCTGCATGACGTTCAGACCTTTGGTTCGGTCGAAGTCCGCCGGCTGGCTGGCCAGCACATTGAATTTGTGCGCGGCAACGGCCTGCTTAAAGCCCTCACCACGTTCACGAGCTGCGGAGGTCCCTGCAATACCCTGCAGTTCAATCACTTTCGCGCCTTCACCGGCTTTCTTCGCAATGTAGTCGCCGGCCATCTTACCGCCCAGCACGTTATCAGACGCGATATGGCTGACAACGTCGCCTTTCGAAGCCTGACGGTCGAGGGTAATCACCGGGATCTTCGCCTGGTTAGCCATCTTCACGGCGTTACCTACTGCATCAGAATCGGTAGGGTTAATCAGTAGCAGCTTCGCGCCACGTACCGTTAAATCTTGCACGTTCGCCAGCTCTTTCGCCGGGTTGTTCTGCGAATCCAGTACGACAAGGTTGTAACCCAGTTTGTCAGCTTCTTTCTGCGCCCCCTCTTTCAGAGAAACAAAGAACGGGTTATTCAGAGTAGAGATAACCAGGGCGATAGTGTCTTTGGCCATCGCGTTGGCGCTGACGGTTGCGCTGAGAGCCACAGCAGAGACCAGGGTCGCCAGTTTTTTCATATTCATAGTTAAGATGTCCTGTAGAGTTCTTAGTTACTGCTTTTTGTTGTCTACCAGCACCGCCAGCAAAATTACCACCGCTTTCACGATCATCTGGTAATAGGATGAAACGCCTAATAGATTCAAACCGTTGTTCAGGAAGCCAAGGATCAACGCACCAATCAAGGTACCGACAATACGGCCTTTACCACCCGCCAGACTGGTGCCGCCGAGCACGACCGCCGCGATAGCATCCAGTTCATAGCCGGTCCCCGCCGTCGGCTGCGCGGAAGAGAGACGCGCCACTTCGATAATCCCCGCCAGCGAAGCCAGCAGGCCGCATAACGAATAGACGATGATTTTTACTTTATTGACGCTGATGCCGGATAAGCGAGTTGCCGCCTCGTTACCGCCCAGCGCATAAATATAACGACCCAGCCGCGTATGGTGCAGCATGTACCAGGCCGCCAGAAAGACGATTGCCATAATCCACACCGGCGTCGGAACCCCTAACGGGCGCCCGATACCAAACCAGCCAAACAGGTCGGCGTTATCAGTAAACCCGGTGTTCACCGGACTACCGTTGGTGTAGACCATCGTCACCCCGCGCAGGAGCAACATCATCACCAGGGTAGCGATAAAGGCCTGAACACGCCCTTTCGCCACAATCACGCCGGTCACTGCGCCAATTGCCGCGCCTAAAGCAAGCGCCGCGGCAATCGCCACCAGCGCATTAACCTCCAGCCCCACAATCGATGCCGCAACCGCGCCGGTCAGCGCCAGCAGGGAGCCGACGGACAGGTCGATCCCCGAGGTCAGAATGACCAGCGTCATTCCGACGGCCATAATGGCGTTGACCGACGTCTGCTGCAGAATATTGAAGAGGTTATTAACGGTAAAAAAGTTGGGGCTCATGGTCGAAACAATCGCTATCAGCACCAGCAGGGCAATCAACGACTTTTGCTCCATCAGCCATGCTTTTGTGAAATAGCGGCGACCAGTAACAGCCTGGGTTGTCATCTTTTTTACTCCTGATTCACACGGTTAAGCTTGCCCACAGCGGCAGCCATCAATACTTCCTGGGTGGCCTGCTCGCGTGTGAACTCACCGCCGAGATGCCCTTCATGCATCACGATGATGCGATCGCTCATGCCCAGCACTTCCGGCATCTCCGAAGAGACCAGAATGATGCTCAGACCATCGGCTTTAAACTGGTTGATCAGCTGATAGATCTCTTTCTTCGCCCCCACGTCCACGCCGCGGGTCGGTTCATCAAGGATCAGCACCTTCGGCCGCGTCATCAGCCCGCGGGCGATGGCCACTTTTTGCTGGTTACCGCCGGAGAGCAGACCTATTGCCTGTTCCATTGACGGCGTTTTCACATTGAACAGGCGGATAAAATCGCTCACCGCCTGCTGCTCATCTTTGTGTTTCAGGCGGCCACCAGCATGGCTGAAATAGCGCAGTGCCGTTAACGACATGTTTTCTTTCACCGACATACCGAGCACTAAGCCATCGCGCTTGCGGTCTTCGGAAATATAGACAATCCCGTTTGCCAGACCATCCTGAGGGGAACGGGTCACCACTTCATGGCCGTCGAGCGTGACGGAACCGCTGGTGCGCGGCAGCGCGCCGTACAGCACCTTCATCAACTCCGTGCGTCCGGCCCCCATCAGCCCGGCGACGCCGAGAATTTCGCCCTGACGAAGGGAAAAGGTCACATTTTCAACGCCCGGTCCGCACAGATTGTCCACCTTCAGACGAACCGTACCGGGCGCTTTATCCAGGTGCGGGTACTGATCTTCCAGCTTGCGGCCAACCATCATTTCGATCAGCAGATCTTCATTCAGACTGGCTACCTCGCGCTCGGCGATAAACTGCCCGTCGCGAAAGACCGTCACATCATCGCAAATCTCGAAGATCTCTTTCATACGGTGAGAGATATAGACAATTCCGCGCCCCTGCGCTTTCAGCTCGCGGATGACGCGGAACAGAGATTCCGTTTCGGTATCGGTCAATGCGTCCGTTGGTTCATCCATAATGATGACCTTCGACTCAAAGCTCAGCACCTTGGCGATTTCAACCATCTGCTGATCGCCAATCGACAGATCGCCCACCAGCTTCTGGCTGTTAAAGCGTAAATTCAGCTTTGCCAGCAGTTTGTCGGCTTCGGCATACATTGTTTTCCAGTCGATTTTGCCAAACCGGTTCACGAACTCACGACCGAGGAAAATGTTTTCCGCGATCGTCAGCTGTGGGATCAGATTGAGTTCCTGGTGAATAATGCCGATACCGGCTTCCTGGGAGGATTTCGGTCCGTTGAAGGTGATCTCTTTGCCGAGCCACAACAGCGAGCCGGCATCGCGGGTATAGATCCCGGTCAGCACCTTCATCATGGTGGATTTGCCGGCGCCGTTTTCGCCGACCAGCGCCATCACGCGGCCAGCATAGACATTGAGCGAGGCGCCGGAGAGCGCCTTAACGCCAGGGAACGCTTTATCGATCCCTTTTAATTGCAATAAGGCTTCCATATCGGCGACCTCAGAACGTCACGCCGGCACAGAGAATAACGTTCGCATACGGGGAACACTCCCCGCTGCGAATCACCGCCTGACTATCTGCGGTTTGTTTTTTAAACTGCTCATGACTGGTGTAACGAATTTCAATGGTGTTTCCCTGGTGTTGCTGCAGCAGCTCAAGGTGAGTGAGCAACGTCGCATGGAGCTGCGGATTATGAGTTTTTATCTCTTCCGCCAGGATCGCCGCCTCAACCTGCATTTCCGCCGTCACCACCTCCAGAACCTGCATAAAGGAGGGAACGCCCTGGGTTAATGCCATATCGATGCGCGCGCTGCTGCGGGGAACCGGTAAACCGGCATCGCAGACCACCAGCGTATCGGTATGACCCAGGCGGGAGATAACCGAGGAAATATCAGCGTTAAGTACGGTGCCTTTTTTCATTTTTCTCTTTTGCTCCATTAGCGAAACGTTTCGCTGAAGAAATTATTGTCAAAATGCGCGCAGAAAACCATCTTCAGAAGAGAGAAATGTGATCGCCATCGAAACGTTTCGCAAGCGGGAGAAGAGAAAAGTGAAGCGGGGCAAAAAACCAAAAAAAGCCCTTCACGTGGAAGGGCTTCAGAGCATCAGATTTCGACCTGGGTACCGAGTTCAATCACCCGGTTTGGCGGGATTTCAAACTGGTCCGGCGCCCTCAGGGCGTTACGCTGCAGCAGGAGGTACAGTTTTCCGCGCAAACGCAGATACCATGGCCGTTTGCCGATAATCAGCGATTCATGCGACATAAAGAAGGAGGTTTCCATCATCCGACAGCTCAGTCCTTCCAGCCCGCAGCGGTGGAACACCTCTTCCACGTTTGGCGTTTCGCGCCAGCCGTAGCTGGCCACCACGCGCCAGAACGACGGTGAGATTTGCTCAATCTGCACCCGGCGGACGTTATGCACATAAGGCGCATCTTCAGTACGCAGCGTCAGCAGAATCACGCGTTCATGCAGCACCTTGTTGTGCTTCAGGTTATGCAGCAGGGCAAACGGAATCACGTTCAGCGCACGGGACATATATACGGCAGTCCCCGGCACGCGAACCGGCGGTGATTTCTCCAGGGAAGAGATCATCGCTTCCAGAGAGTTACCGTGTTCATGCATCCGACGCAGCAGACGGAAACGCTCGCTTTTCCAGGTCGTCATCACGGTGAACATCACCAGACCCAGGGTTAACGGCAGCCAGCCGCCGGAAACAATCTTATCGAGGTTGGCCGAGAACAGCGGAAAATCAATGCTCATAAAGGCGATAAGGAGCAGCGCGACAACGAACTTATTCCAGCGCCAGTTTTTACGCGCGACCGTAGTGAAGAGAATCGTGGTCAACACCATGGTTCCCGTTACCGCGATCCCGTATGCCGCCGCCAGGTTCGAAGAGTGCTCGAAGTTGATAATCACGATCACCACCGAGACATACAGCAGCCAGTTGATGAACGGAATATAGATCTGTCCGGACTCCATTTCCGAGGTATGAATAATCCGCATCGGCGACAGATATCCCAGACGAACCGCCTGGCGAGTCAGCGAGAAGACGCCGGAAATTACCGCCTGTGAGGCGATAACCGTCGCCAGCGCCGCAATGATCAGCATCGGAATCAGCGCCCATTCAGGGGCCAGCAGGAAGAAGGGGTTTTTGATCGCCTCCGGGTGCTGCAACAGCAGCGCTCCCTGACCGAAGTAGTTCAGCACCAGCGAGGGCAGCACCACCGAGAACCAGGCCAGGCGAATCGGAAGTTTGCCAAAGTGCCCCATATCCGCATACAGCGCTTCAACACCGGTAATGGACAGCACCACCGCGCCCAGCGCAACAAAAGAGACGGTTTTATATTCAAGGAAGAAATGAACCGCCCAGTAAGGGTTTAGCGCCTGCAGCACTTCCGGGTTGGCGATAATGCTGCGCGCGCCCAGCACCGCCAGCAGCAGGAACCAAATCAGCATAATCGGCGCGAACAGCTTGCCGACCATGCTGGTGCCGTGCTTCTGGATAGCAAACAGCAGCGTCAGCACGATAATGGAGATGGGGACAATCCAGGTATCCAGATTAGGGGCGATAATTTCCAGCCCTTCAATAGCCGACATCACCGAAATCGCTGGCGTAATCACCACTTCGCCATAGAAGAAGCTGCCGCCGATCAGGCCAAGAATAACCAGAACCGACGTCATTCGCGCGGACGTATTGCGGCCCGCCAGCGACATCAGCGTCAGGATCCCCCCTTCACCGGCGTTATCTGCGCGCATGACGAAGGTGATATATTTGAGTGATACGGTAAAGATCAATAGCCAGAATATTAGCGACAGAAAGCCAAAAACAGCATCACGTTCAACGCCAAACCCAAACTGACCAGACAGACATTCCCGAAGTGTATACAGCGGACTGGTACCGATATCTCCGTATACCACGCCGATAGCCGCCAGCGTTATTGCTGGCAACGATTGCTTATTATCAGTGCTCATAGACTAGTCTTTTCGTTTATAAAACAAATGTGTGCCTAGTCCCTTGGCCCACAAAAAGCGCACAGTATGCACGATTATTTGCTGAATCGTACCCCTAACGAACATCATATTAACCTGACTCAAAGAAAATAAATCGATTCTTCAGGCTATTACCATCCCTAATCAAACATCTATACTCGGATCAATAACGACACATGAAAAAGCACGCAACTCAATTATGGCTCAATCACATTTACTGGCAGAAAGAATTTCCCGGCTCAGCGCCTCCCTCGAAAAAGGTTTGTTCGAACGCAGTCACGCGATACGACTCTGCCTGCTTGCCGCACTCAGCGGCGAAAGCGTTTTTTTACTCGGTCCGCCGGGCATCGCTAAAAGCCTGATCGCCCGCCGCCTCAAATTTGCCTTTCAGCAAGCCCGCGCCTTTGAATACCTGATGACCCGCTTTTCCACTCCGGAAGAGGTTTTTGGTCCACTCTCCATCCAGGCGCTGAAGGATGAAGGACGCTACGAACGCCTGACGACAGGCTACCTTCCGGAAGCCGAAATTGTCTTCCTCGATGAAATCTGGAAAGCCGGGCCGGCTATCCTCAACACCTTACTGACGGCAATCAACGAACGTCATTTCCGCAACGGGGCGAAAGAAGAAAAAATCCCCATGCGCCTGCTGGTGGCGGCCTCAAACGAATTACCGGAAGCGGACAGCAGCCTTGAAGCGCTGTACGACCGTATGCTCATCCGTTTATGGCTGGATAAGGTTCAGGATAAAACGAACTTCCGCTCGATGCTGATAAGCCAGCAGGATGAAAACAGCAACCCGGTCCCCGCCAGCCTGCAGGTCAGCGACGAAGAGTTCCGGCAGTGGCAGCAGGATATCAGCGCCGTGAAGCTTCCGGATAGTGTGTTTGAGCTTATCTTCCAGCTCCGCCAGCAGCTGGATACGTTACCGGGTTCGCCTTATGTCTCGGATCGGCGCTGGAAAAAGGCCATTCGTCTGCTGCAGGCCAGCGCCTTCTTCAGCGGCCGGGATACTATTGCTCCTATCGATCTGATTTTGCTGAAAGATTGTCTGTGGCACGATATCGAAAGCATGAATCTGATGTCACAGCAGCTGGAAACCTTGATGACCAGCCATGCCTGGCAACAGCAGGCAATGCTGACCAAACTGGGCGCCATAACCCAAAGACGCATCCAAATCCAACAGCAGCACAGCGACAAAACCGCGCTGAAGGTCACGCGCCTCGGCGGGATGTTCAGCCGTAAGCCGCATTATGAATTACCGTCTGAACTCAAAGATACCACGCTGACTCTGCTGCTCCAGCAGCCGCTTAAGCTGCACGATATGGAAGTGATTCATATTACCTTCGTCCGCGAAGAGCTTTCGCACTGGCTGGAAAAAGGCGGTGAAATCCGCGGCAAGCTTAACGGCATTGGTTTCGCCCAGCAGTTGAATATCGATGTCGATGCCAGCCAGCATCTGGTTGTGCGCGACGTCAGCCTGCAAGGATCCCGTCTTTCGTTGCCCGGCAGCGAATCGCAAGAAAACATGCCGGCAGAAATCCGCCAGCAGCTGGAAGCGCTGGATGACGAGTGGCACCAGCAACATAACCGCTTTAGCGAACAGCAAAAATGTCTGTTTATTCCCGGTGACTGGCTAGGACGTATTGAAGCCAGCCTGCAGGACGTCGGCACGCAGATTAAACAGGCGCGACAGCCATGACGCTGGATATGCTGAATGTCATGCTGGCAGTCAGCGAAGAGGGGATGATCGAGGAGATGCTGCTGGCGCTGCTGGCCTCTCCTCAGCTTGCCGTGTTCTTCGAAAAATTTCCGCGCCTGAAGAATATTATCGCCGCCGATATTCCACGCTGGCGGCAAGCCGTCAGAGCACGACTCAAAGAGACGCCGATCCCGCCGGAGCTGGATATTGAAGTACAGCACTATCAGCGATCGCAGCTGCTCTCCACCTCGCAGTTCATCGTGCAGCTCCCGCAGATCCTTGGCCAGCTGCATCAGCTGCACTCGCCGTTTGCAGCCCAGGCGCAGCTGCTGGTGGATGACAATGCGACCTTCACGCCCGCACTACATACCCTGTTTTTACAACGCTGGCGTCTGAGTCTGGTGGTGCAGGCAACCACACTCAACCAGCAGCTACTGGATGAAGAACGCGATCAGCTGCTGAGCGAAGTCCAGGAGAGGATGACGCTGAGCGGGCAGCTGGAGCCGGTGCTGGTGGAAAACGATAACGCCGCGGGCCGGCTGTGGGATATGAGCGCAGGTGAGCTGAAGCGCGGTGACTATCAGCTGATCGTTCGCTACGGTGACTTTCTCAGCCAGCAGCCGGAGCTGATGCAGCTGGCTGAACAGTTAGGCCGCTCGCGGGAAGCCAAATCGGTACCGAAAAAGGATGCGCCGATGGAAGCCTTTCGCAGCCTGGTGCGTGAGCCGGCAACGGTACCGGAACAGGTTGATGGCCTACAACAGAGCGACGATATCCTGCGCCTGCTGCCGCCGGAGCTGGCGACGCTGGGGATCACTGAACTGGAATTCGAGTTCTATCGCAAGCTGGTAGAAAAGCAGCTGCTGACCTATCGGCTACATGGCGACGCCTGGCGGGAAAAAATCACCGAGCGGCCGGTGACCCGACAAGATGTTGACGAGCAGCCGCGCGGACCGTTTATCGTCTGCGTCGATACTTCCGGCTCGATGGGCGGTTTCAACGAACAGTGCGCCAAGGCATTTTGCCTGGCATTAATGCGGGTGGCGCTGGCGGACAATCGCCGCTGCTTTATTATGCTTTTCTCCAGTGAAGTCGTGCATTACGAGCTGACGGGCCCGCAGGGTCTGGAGCAGGCGATCCGCTTCCTGAGCCAGCGTTTTCGCGGCGGTACGGATTTAGCCAGCTGTTTCCGTTCGATCATTGAGCGAATGCAAAATCCGCAGTGGGTCGATGCCGATGCGGTGGTGATTTCCGATTTTATTGCCCAGCGGCTGCCGGACGAGGTGATCAATAAGGTGGGGGAGCTACAGCGCAAGCATCATCATCGCTTTCATGCGGTGGCGATGTCTGTACATGGCAAACCCGGCATAATGCGCATCTTCGATCATATCTGGCGCTTTGATACCGGGTTACGTAGCCGCCTGCTGCGACGCTGGCGGCGTTAACGGATCTCTCCGGGCAATTAAAGGAGCGAAGTCACGCTCTCACGAACCTGCGCCGGCCATACGCCGCACTGCACCTGGCCGATATGATCCAGCTGCAGCAGCAGCATGGTAAGACGGGATTGACCAATGCCGCCGCCAATAGTCTGCGGCATTTCACCGCGCAGCAGCGCCTGGTGCCACTCCAGTTTCAGACGATCCTCATCACCGGTGATCGCCAGCTGGCGCTTCAGGGCCTCGGCATCCACGCGAATCCCCATAGAGGAGAGCTCGAAAGCGTCTTCCAGCACCGGGTTCCACACCAGAATATCGCCGTTCAGGCCGCTAAAGCCTTCCTCAACCGACGTACTCCAGTCATCATAATCCGGCGCACGAACGTCGTGACGCTGACCATCAGAAAGCTTACCGCCAATCCCTATCAGGAATACGGCTCCCAGCTCTTTGGCAATCGCCCGCTCGCGGCCTTTGGCATCGAGATCCGGATAACGGCTCAGCAGCGTCTGGCTATGGACAAACTGAATCTGTTCCGGCAGGAACGGCGTCAGGCCGAACTCTTTACATACGGCGGCTTCGGTCGCTTTGATCCCGGCGTAGATAGCCTCTACGGTTGATTTTAATGTGCCGACATGACGTTCATCATCACCCATCACGCGTTCCCAGTCCCACTGGTCGACGTAAACGGAGTGAATGGCGGTCAGTCGGTCTTCATCGGGGCGAAGGGCCTTCATGTGCGTGTACAGCCCTTCGCCCGCGCTGAAGTCGTGTTGTCCCAGGGTTTGACGTTTCCACTTCGCCAGTGAATGAACCACTTCGAACTGGGCGTCTGGCAGTGTTTTCACTTTCACCTGAACCGCTTTCTCGCAACCAGACAGGTTGTCCTGAGTCCCGTCTCCTACGCGGCTTAAGATAGGTGCCTGGACTTCAATCAGACCAAGCTTCTCTTCCAGCTGGCGGGAAAAGTGAGACTTAACGAAACTAATCTGGCGTTGTTTTGCGATGTATGCGGTTTTCATTTTTTATTACTCCTGCGTCCTGTTGATATTGATTAAGCAACAAAAACGACCACCAATTCAATAATCAAACAACAAAAAGCCATGTTCACTTTTGATTCATTAAAATATATGGCTAATATAGAAAGAATCATCAAACATCATAAGAAAAACCTATGGAAAATTATCAGATCGACAATCTGGACCGCGGCATCCTGGAAGCCTTAATGGCCAATGCCCGTACCGCCTATGCTGAACTGGCCAAACAGTTTGGCGTCAGCCCGGGGACGATTCATGTTCGTGTGGAGAAGATGAAACAGGCGGGCATCATCACCGGTGCCCGTATCGACGTGAACCCCAAACAGCTCGGTTACGACGTCTGCTGCTTTATCGGCATTATTTTGAAAAGCGCCAAAGACTATCCCTCTGCGCTGGCCAAACTCGAAAGCCTCGACGAGGTTACCGAGGCCTACTACACCACCGGGCACTACAGCATCTTTATTAAGGTGATGTGCCGCTCGATCGATGCCCTGCAGCAGGTACTTATCAACAAGATCCAAACAATCGATGAAATTCAGTCCACCGAGACCCTGATCTCCCTGCAGAACCCGATCATGCGGACCATCCGCCCGTGATCGGGCTTTTTTAATCCCACATTTTCCACAGGTAGATCCCAGCTCTCACACAGCGTACAATGTGCCACTCTGAATAATTGAGCAGACGATCATGGCAGACATTACGCTTATCAGCGGCAGTACCCTGGGCAGTGCGGAATATGTAGCGGAGCATCTGGCTGAAAAGCTGGAAGAGGCGGGCTACAGCACCGAAATCCAGCACGGTCCGTTGATCGAGGATCTGCAGGCTGAAGGGATCTGGTTAGTTATCTCCTCGACACATGGTGCGGGCGATATCCCTGATAATCTGCTGCCGTTCTATGAAGCGCTTCAGGAAAAGCAGGCAGACCTGTCCGCCGTTCGTTTTGGCGCCGTAGGTATTGGTAGCCGCGAATACGACACCTTTTGCGGCGCCATCGACAAAATCGACAGCGCATTGAAGGCATGTGGAGCCCAACAGATCGGCGAAACGCTGAAGATAAATGTCCTGGAACATGAAATTCCGGAGGATCCGGCTGAGATTTGGGTCGGATCCTGGAAAGATTTACTCTAAGTTTTGTAAAGATCGTCCGATCTTCTGTGGATAACTACAGTTAAAAGCTCTGATCAACCGGTAGTTATCCAACGTATAACCAGTGGCTGCTTTTTGACCTGTGTATAACCCTTCATTTTGATCCCAGCTTATACGGAACAGGATCACCGATCATTCACAGATAGTGATCCTTCTTAAGCATTTGATCTTAAAACGCGGATCCGGCTTATCCACAGAAAGGTTCGATCCTAATAAGAGATCACAATAAAACAGATCTCTAAATAAAAGATCTTCTTTTTAATACTCAAGATCCCGGAGCTTTCTCGATCGACTAAAGTTGAGTAGAATCCACGGCCCGGGCTTCAATCCATTTTCAAACCGCTTTATGCGAGGCATACCACCATGTTTTATCAGGATCCTTTTGACGTCATCATCATTGGCGGGGGTCATGCAGGCACTGAGGCCGCGATGGCCGCAGCGCGAATGGGTCAGCAGACCCTGCTTTTGACACACAATATCGACACGTTGGGGCAGATGAGCTGCAACCCGGCGATTGGCGGCATTGGGAAAGGACACCTGGTAAAAGAAGTGGATGCGCTTGGCGGACTGATGGCGAAAGCGATCGACCAGGCAGGCATTCAGTTTAGGATACTAAACGCCAGCAAAGGCCCGGCGGTACGGGCGACACGCGCTCAGGCAGACCGCGTGCTCTATCGTCAGGCGGTGCGCACTGCGCTGGAAAACCAGCCCAACCTGATGATCTTCCAGCAGGCGGTTGAGGATCTGATTGTTGAAAACGATCGGGTTGTCGGTGCCGTTACCCAAATGGGTCTGAAATTCCGCGCCAAAGCGGTGGTCCTGACCGTCGGCACCTTCCTTGACGGCAAGATCCATATCGGACTGGATAATTACAGCGGTGGTCGCGCAGGCGATCCGCCGTCCATCCCCCTTTCTCGCCGCTTACGTGAGCTGCCGCTGCGCGTCAGCCGCCTGAAAACCGGTACGCCGCCGCGTATTGACGCCCGTACCATCGATTTTAGCGTTCTGGCGCCGCAGCATGGTGATAACCCCATGCCGGTCTTCTCGTTCATGGGCAACGTGGCTCAGCATCCGCAGCAGGTACCGTGCTATATCACGTATACCAACGAGAAAACCCACGACGTGATCCGTAATAACCTCGATCGTAGCCCAATGTATGCCGGGGTGATTGAAGGGATCGGACCGCGTTATTGCCCGTCGATCGAAGATAAAGTGATGCGTTTTGCCGATCGTAACCAGCATCAGATCTTCCTCGAGCCAGAAGGGCTGACATCCAACGAAATTTATCCAAACGGTATCTCCACCAGCCTGCCGTTTGACGTACAAATGCAAATTGTTCGCTCTATGCAAGGCATGGAGAACGCCAGAATCGTTCGTCCAGGCTACGCTATTGAGTACGACTTTTTCGACCCGCGCGATCTGAAGCCGACGCTGGAAAGTAAATATATCCACGGTCTGTTCTTTGCCGGACAGATTAACGGCACCACGGGTTACGAAGAAGCTGCCGCCCAGGGGCTGCTTGCCGGTCTGAACGCCGGTCGTTTCTCTGCGGAAAAAGAGGGATGGGCGCCGGCGCGTTCGGAAGCCTACCTCGGCGTGCTGGTCGACGATCTGTGTACTCTGGGGACCAAAGAACCGTACCGGATGTTTACTTCACGCGCCGAATATCGTCTGATGCTGCGCGAAGATAACGCCGATTTGCGTCTGACGGAACAGGGGCGTGAACTGGGTCTGGTCGATGATGAACGCTGGGCGCGTTTCAACGAGAAGCTGGAAAGCATTGAGCTGGAGCGTCAGCGTCTGAAATCCACCTGGGTTTATCCGGCGGCGGACAGTGCGGAAGAAGTGAATACTCACCTGACTGCACCACTTTCTCGCGAAGCGAGTGGAGAAGATTTACTCCGTCGTCCGGAAATGACCTATGAGCAGCTGGTTCAGCTGTCGCCGTTCGCGCCGGGCCTCGAAGATGTGCAGGCCGCAGAACAGGTCGAAATCCAGGTGAAGTACGAAGGGTATATTGCTCGTCAGCAGGAAGAGATCGAAAGACAGCAGCGTAATGAGAATACGATCCTGCCGGCAACGCTTGATTATCGTCAGGTGATCGGGTTGTCGAATGAGGTGATTGCCAAGCTCAACGATCACAAACCGTCTTCAATCGGTCAGGCTTCGCGTATTTCCGGCATCACGCCAGCGGCGATCTCTATTTTGCTGGTCTGGCTGAAAAAGCAGGGGATGCTGCGCCGTAGCGCCTGATTGCCCTGACAGGCGGAATTTGGCGGATAGCAGGCTGCTTCTCCGCCCTTTTTGATTCACCGGCCCGGTAAGCGTCATCGCCTCCGGGCTCATTATTTCTGGACAGGTACTGAACGTGCTCAACAAACTCTCTCGTCTGCTGGCTGAAGCCGGTATTTCGCTCACCGATCACCAGAAAAACCAGCTGGTGGCCTACGTTGGCATGCTGGATAAGTGGAACAAAGCCTACAATCTGACTTCCGTTCGCGATCCGAATGAGATGCTGATTCGCCATATCCTCGATAGCATTGTTGTTGCGCCGTACCTGCAGGGAACGCGTTTTATCGACGTCGGAACAGGGCCTGGACTACCGGGAATCCCGCTGGCGATAGTTCTCCCGCAAGCACATTTCACGCTGCTGGACAGCCTCGGTAAGCGCGTGCGTTTTCTTCGTCAGGTCCAGCATGAGTTAAAACTGGAGAATATCGCCCCGGTACAGAGCCGCGTGGAAGATTTCCCCGCTGAGCCGCCGTTCGATGGCGTCATCAGCCGCGCATTTGCCTCGTTGAATGACATGGTCAGCTGGTGTCATCATCTGCCGTCGGAAACCGGCTGCTTCTATGCGTTGAAAGGGGTGGCCCAGGAAGATGAAATGGCAAATCTTCCCGAAGGATACACCGTCAGCGAGATCATCAGGCTGCATGTTCCTGAGCTGGAAGGGGAGCGTCACCTGGTGGTTATTAAGCCAAAAATGATTTAGTTTTTATCAAAAAATGTGAAAAAAATGAGACCGCCGCATGTTACAAAAATAAATGTCACTGCGAGCTATTCCCGGCGTGTTTTAACCATGTTTTTACTATGGGTTATCTCGAAGTTAACTTTAACGGTTGGTTAACCCATAAAATAGTCAACATTGAAAATATCAGTACGCTAAAAATCGAGCAACTGACAGGGCATACGGATGTTAAATATTTATTATAAATGTCAATAAAAGGTTTTCATTGTATGCGCGGTTGTTTTATAAAAACTGCTCATTTTTTATCTTTAATATCAAAAAGATGAAAACAGACAATTTATGAGCGGAATTAATTCGCTTTACTCTAAAATGTTTAATATGTGATCTGGTGCACGCTTTAATCTCTGTGTTTTCTCAGTATTTGCAGTTTCGTATGACGGCTCACAGATTGGCAAAATGCAGGAAAAGTTGCCTGCTGGAAAATAATTAAACATTTATTCACTATTTTGCTACTTATTGTTTGAAATCACGGGGCGTCACCGTATAATTTGTCCGCTTTTTGATGCTTGACTCTTCGTCTTAAAGGACGTTTTATACGACACGCGACATACCTCGAAGGGAGCAGGAGTAAAAACGTGATGTCTGTGTCGCTCTTGAGTCGAAACGTTGCTCGTAAGCTTCTGTTTATTCAGTTACTGGCAGTAATAGCAAGTGGACTGCTGTTCAGCCTAAAAGACCCCTTCTGGGGCGTCTCCGCAGTATGCGGAGGTTTGGCGGTTGTTTTGCCAAACATGTTGTTTATGATTTTTGCCTGGCGTCATCAGGCGCATACACCATCTAAAGGCCGAGTGGCCTGGACCTTCGCCTTCGGCGAAGCTTTCAAGGTGTTGCTGACCTTTGCCCTCCTCGCGGTGGCGCTGGCCGTATTCAAAGTGGTATTCATGCCGCTGATAGTGACGTGGGTTTTGGTGCTGGTGGTACAAATTCTGGCACCAGCTGTAATTAACAACAAAGGGTAAAAGGCATCATGGCTGCAGAAAATATGACGCCGCAGGAATACATAGGCCACCATCTGAACAACCTTCAGCTGGACCTGCGTACTTTCTCGCTGGTGGATCCGCACAACCCCCCGGCCACCTTCTGGACGCTCAACATTGACTCCATGTTCTTCTCAGTGGTGCTCGGTCTGTTGTTCCTTACCATTTTCCGTAGCGTTGCGAAAAAAGCGACCAGCGGTGTTCCTGGTAAACTCCAGACGGCTATCGAAATGACCATTGGCTTCGTCCATGGCAGCGTCAAAGACATGTATCATGGCAAGAGCAAGCTGATTGCTCCGCTGGCCCTCACCGTGTTCGTCTGGGTATTCCTGATGAACCTGATGGACCTGCTGCCAATCGACCTGATTCCGTATATCGGCGAACACATTTTCGGCCTGCCTGCACTGCGCGTGGTTCCGTCTGCTGACGTGAACATCACCCTGTCGATGGCGCTTGGCGTGTTTATCCTGATTCTTTTCTACAGCATCAAAATGAAAGGCGTGGGTGGGTTCGTTAAAGAACTGACTCTGCAGCCGTTCAATCACTGGGCGTTCATTCCTGTCAACTTAATCCTTGAAGGGGTAAGCCTGCTGTCCAAACCGGTTTCACTTGGTCTGCGACTGTTCGGCAACATGTATGCCGGTGAGCTGATTTTCATTCTGATTGCTGGTCTGCTGCCGTGGTGGTCACAGTGGGTTCTGAATGTGCCATGGGCCATTTTCCACATCCTGATTATTACGCTGCAAGCCTTCATCTTCATGGTTCTGACGATCGTCTATCTGTCGATGGCATCTGAAGAGCATTGATTTTTACCAACATACTACGTTTTTACTGAAACAAACTGGAGACTGTCATGGAAAACCTGAATATGGATCTGCTGTACATGGCTGCCGCTGTGATGATGGGTCTGGCGGCGATCGGTGCTGCGATCGGTATCGGCATCCTCGGGGGCAAATTCCTGGAAGGCGCAGCGCGTCAACCGGATCTGATTCCTCTGCTGCGTACTCAGTTCTTTATCGTTATGGGTCTGGTGGATGCTATCCCGATGATCGCTGTAGGTCTGGGTCTGTACGTGATGTTTGCTGTCGCGTAGTAAGTTGTTCGAAAGAAACCTAAGCCACAGAGTTAATTTAAGAGGTATTGTGCTGTGAACATGAACGCAACAATCCTCGGCCAGGCCATCGCGTTTGTTCTTTTCGTATGGTTCTGCATGAAGTACGTATGGCCGCCGTTAATGGCTGCCATCGAAAAACGTCAGAAAGAGATTTCTGACGGTTTGGCTTCTGCAGAACGCGCTAAGAAAGATTTGGACCTTGCACAGGCCAACGCGACCGACCAGCTGAAAAAAGCGAAAGCGGAAGCTCAGGTCATCATCGAGCAGGCGAACAAGCGTCGCTCTCAGATGCTGGACGAAGCTAAAGCTGAAGCAGAACAGGAACGCACCAAAATCGTCGCACAGGCGCAGGCTGAAATCGATGCCGAACGTAAACGTGCTCGCGAGGAGCTGCGTAAGCAGGTCGCAATCCTGGCTGTTGCTGGCGCCGAGAAGATCATCGAACGTTCCGTGGATGAAGCTGCTAACAGCGACATCGTGGACAAACTTGTCGCTGAACTGTAAGGAGGGAGGGGCTGATGTCTGAATTTGTAACGGTAGCTCGCCCCTACGCCAAAGCAGCTTTTGACTTTGCCGTCGAACACAAAAGTGTTGAACGCTGGCAGGATATGCTGGCGTTTGCCGCTGAAGTGACCAAAAACGAACAAATGGCAGAGCTTCTGTCCGGTGCTCTGGCGCCGGAAACGCTCTCTGACGCGTTCATTGCGGTATGCGGTGAGCAACTGGACGAAAATGGCCAGAACCTGATTCGGGTTATGGCTGAAAATGGTCGTCTGCAAGTGCTCCCGGATGTTCTTGAGCAATTTATTCACCTGCGCGCTGCCAGTGAGGCAACCGCAGAGGTAGATGTTATTTCTGCCTCCCAGTTGAGTGAAGCACAGCTTGAGAAGATCGTCGGCGCGATGGAAAAACGTCTGTCACGCAAAGTTAAGCTGAATTGCAAAATCGATAAGTCTGTTATGGCAGGTGTTATCATCCGTGCGGGTGATATGGTCATTGATGGTAGCGTACGCGGCCGTCTTGATCGCCTTGCAGACGTCTTGCAGTCTTAAGGGGACTGGAGCATGCAACTGAATTCCACCGAAATCAGCGAACTGATCAAGCAGCGCATTGCTCAGTTCAATGTGGTGAGCGAAGCTCACAACGAAGGTACTATTGTTTCCGTCAGTGACGGTGTTATCCGCATCCACGGCCTGGCCGATTGTATGCAGGGTGAGATGATTTCCCTGCCGGGTAACCGTTACGCTATCGCACTGAACCTGGAGCGCGACTCCGTAGGTGCAGTAGTCATGGGTCCGTACGCTGACCTCGCCGAAGGCATGAAGGTTAAATGTACTGGCCGTATCCTTGAAGTTCCGGTTGGCCGTGGCCTGCTGGGTCGCGTGGTGAACACCCTGGGTGCACCTATCGACGGTAAAGGTCCGGTTGAGCACGATGGCTTCTCGCCAATCGAAGTTATCGCTCCGGGCGTTATCGAACGTCAGTCCGTCGATCAGCCGGTACAAACCGGTTATAAATCCGTCGATGCCATGATTCCAATCGGCCGTGGCCAGCGTGAGCTGATCATCGGTGACCGTCAGACCGGTAAAACCGCGATGGCAATCGATGCGATCATCAACCAACGTGATTCCGGTATCAAGTGCGTCTACGTTGCTATCGGCCAGAAAGCGTCCACCATTTCTAACGTGGTACGTAAACTGGAAGAGCACGGCGCGCTGTCCAACACTATCGTTGTTGTGGCGACCGCTTCTGAATCTGCTGCACTGCAATACCTGGCACCGTATGCCGGTTGCGCAATGGGCGAATACTTCCGCGATCGCGGTGAAGATGCGCTGATCGTTTACGATGACCTGTCTAAACAGGCTGTTGCTTACCGTCAGGTTTCCCTGCTGCTCCGTCGTCCGCCAGGACGTGAAGCATTCCCGGGCGACGTGTTCTACCTCCACTCCCGTCTGCTGGAGCGCGCATCCCGCGTTAACGCGGAATACGTTGAGAAATTCACCAAAGGTGAAGTTAAAGGTAAAACCGGCTCCCTGACCGCACTGCCGATTATCGAAACCCAGGCGGGTGACGTTTCTGCGTTCGTTCCGACCAACGTAATCTCCATTACCGATGGTCAGATCTTCCTGGAAACCAACCTGTTTAACTCCGGTATTCGTCCTGCGGTTAACCCGGGTATCTCCGTATCCCGTGTGGGTGGTGCTGCTCAGACCAAGATCATCAAGAAACTGTCCGGTGGTATCCGTACCGCGCTGGCACAGTATCGTGAACTGGCTGCGTTCTCTCAGTTCGCATCCGATCTGGATGAAGCAACCCGTAAACAGCTGAGCCATGGTCAGAAAGTAACCGAGCTGCTGAAACAGAAACAGTATGCACCTATGTCTGTAGCACAGCAGGGTCTGGTCCTGTTTGCTGCTGAACGCGGTTACCTCGAAGATGTGGAACTGGCGAAAATCGGTAGCTTCGAAGCCGCTCTGCTGGCTTACGTTGACCGTGACCACGCTCCGCTGATGCAAGAGATTAACCAGACCGGTGGCTATAACGACGAGATCGAAGGCAAGCTGAAAAGCATCCTCGACTCCTTTAAAGCAACCCAGTCCTGGTAAAGTCTGGCGGCTTGCCTTAGGGCAGGCCGCAAGGCATTGAGGAGAAGTTCATGGCCGGCGCAAAAGAGATACGTAGTAAGATCGCAAGCGTCCAGAACACGCAAAAGATCACTAAAGCGATGGAAATGGTCGCCGCTTCCAAAATGCGTAAATCGCAGGAGCGCATGGCGGCCAGCCGTCCTTATGCAGATACTATGCGCAAAGTGATTGGTCACCTTGCAAACGGTAATCTGGAATATAAGCACCCGTACCTGGAAGAACGCGACGTTAAACGCGTGGGCTACCTGGTGGTGTCGACCGACCGTGGTCTGTGCGGCGGCTTGAACATTAACCTGTTCAAGAAAGTGCTGGCAGATATGAAAGTATGGTCCGATAAAGGCGTTCAGTGCGACATCGCAATGATCGGCTCTAAAGGCGTATCTTTCTTTAGTTCCGTCGGTGGCAATATTGTCGCCCAGGTGACTGGCATGGGGGATAACCCATCGCTGTCCGAACTGATCGGCCCGGTAAAAGTGATGTTGCAGGCCTATGATGAAGGCCGTCTGGACAAGCTGTACGTTGTCAGCAACAAATTTATTAATACCATGTCCCAGACTCCGACCATCACTCAGCTGCTGCCGTTACCGGCATCAGAAGATGCTGAGCTGAAGCGTAAATCCTGGGATTATCTGTATGAGCCAGACCCGAAAGCGCTGCTGGATACCCTCCTGCGTCGTTATGTCGAGTCCCAGGTTTATCAGGGCGTGGTAGAAAACCTGGCCAGCGAGCAGGCCGCACGTATGGTGGCGATGAAAGCCGCAACCGATAATGGCGGCAGCCTGATTAAAGAGCTGCAGTTGGTATACAACAAAGCTCGTCAGGCCAGCATTACTCAGGAACTCACCGAGATCGTCGGTGGTGCATCCGCGGTATAACCAGGTTAATTCGTAGAGGATTCAAGATGGCTACTGGAAAAATTGTCCAGGTAATCGGCGCCGTGGTTGACGTCGAATTCCCTCAGGATGCCGTACCGCGCGTGTACGATGCTCTTGAGGTACAGAATGGTAATGAGAGCCTGGTGCTGGAAGTTCAGCAGCAGCTCGGCGGTGGTATCGTACGTGCTATCGCCATGGGTTCTTCCGACGGTCTGCGTCGTGGTCTGGAAGTTAAAGACCTTGAGCACCCGATCGAAGTCCCGGTTGGTAAAGCAACGCTGGGTCGTATCATGAACGTGCTGGGTCAGCCAATCGATATGAAAGGCGACATCGGCGAAGAAGAGCGTTGGGCTATTCACCGTGCAGCTCCGTCCTATGAAGAGCTGTCCAGCTCTCAGGAACTGCTGGAAACCGGCATCAAAGTTATCGACCTGATGTGTCCGTTCGCTAAGGGCGGTAAAGTTGGTCTGTTCGGTGGTGCGGGTGTAGGTAAAACCGTAAACATGATGGAGCTGATCCGTAACATCGCGATCGAGCACTCCGGTTACTCCGTGTTTGCGGGCGTAGGTGAACGTACTCGTGAGGGTAACGACTTCTACCACGAAATGACCGACTCCAACGTTCTGGATAAAGTATCCCTGGTTTATGGCCAGATGAACGAGCCGCCGGGAAACCGTCTGCGCGTTGCTCTGACCGGCCTGACCATGGCTGAGAAATTCCGTGACGAAGGTCGTGACGTTCTGCTGTTCGTCGATAACATCTATCGTTATACCCTGGCCGGTACTGAAGTATCCGCACTGCTGGGTCGTATGCCTTCAGCGGTAGGTTATCAGCCGACCCTGGCGGAAGAGATGGGTGTTCTGCAGGAACGTATCACCTCCACCAAAACCGGTTCTATCACTTCCGTACAGGCCGTATACGTCCCTGCGGATGACTTGACTGACCCGTCACCAGCCACCACCTTTGCTCACCTTGATGCAACCGTGGTACTGAGCCGTCAGATCGCGTCTCTGGGTATCTACCCGGCCGTTGACCCGCTGGACTCCACCAGCCGTCAGCTGGATCCGCTGGTTGTGGGTCAGGAGCACTACGACACCGCACGTGGCGTACAGTCCCTGCTGCAACGTTATCAGGAACTGAAAGACATCATCGCCATCCTCGGTATGGATGAACTGTCTGAAGAAGACAAACTGGTGGTAGCTCGCGCACGTAAGATTCAGCGCTTCCTGTCCCAGCCGTTCTTCGTGGCAGAAGTATTTACCGGTTCTCCGGGCAAGTATGTCTCCCTGAAAGACACCATCCGTGGCTTTAAAGGCATCATGGAAGGCGAATACGATCACCTGCCAGAGCAGGCGTTCTACATGGTCGGTTCTATCGACGAAGCCGTGGAAAAAGCCAAAAAACTTTAACGCCTTAATCGGAGGGTGATATGGCAATGACTTACCACCTGGACGTCGTCAGCGCGGAGCAGCAAATGTTCTCCGGTCTGGTCGAAAAAATCCAGGTAACGGGTAGTGAAGGTGAACTGGGTATTTACCCGGGTCACGCACCGCTGCTCACCGCCATTAAGCCTGGTATGATTCGCATCGTTAAACAGCACGGTCATGAAGAGTTTATCTATCTGTCTGGCGGCATTCTTGAAGTGCAGCCTGGTAGCGTGACCGTTCTGGCTGATACGGCAATTCGTGGCCAGGATCTCGACGAAGCGCGAGCCCTGGAATCGAAGCGTAAAGCGGAAGAGCACATTAACAGCTCTCACGGCGACGTGGATTACGCTCAGGCGTCCGCGGAACTGGCCAAAGCGATCGCCAAACTGCGCGTTATCGAGTTGACCAAAAAAGCGATGTAACACCGGCTTGAAAGTTAAAAAGCCAGTCTGGTTTCCAGGCTGGCTTTTTTTATGGCTTCGTTTCAAATTTATCAAAACTAAAATGGCATTTTAATTTTTTGTGATGAGCGTCTCATTTTTGTTGATCGGTTAAAAAATGAAGCGTAGACTTGTTTTTGTGATGTAAATCACAAAACAAATTTACCAGAACACATTCTTTATCCAGGAAGTCATCATGAAACTGCTTAACAAAATCATCGCTTTCTTCAGTGCTATGAACGTCACTTTCGGTACCTTCAATCACTAAGTCGCCAGCCTCTCTGCATTTGCGCTGTACCGCTAACGAAAACGACAACACCTGCGGTGCGAAGCAGAACAAAAAAGGTCGCCCGAGGGCGGCCTTTGTGTTTTTCTCAGCCGGATATTGCTATCTACGGTTGAGAAAGTCTCCGGTAGCAAAACTGCCATCGGCATGACGCAGCAGCGGATCCGGTAGCGCCAGGGTTTGATAATCGGTGCTCAGAATGGTTTTCCCCTCTGCATTGACGCTTTTTCCCCCGCGAATAAAGTAGTTGTTATCTTCAATATTCCCGACAACGGCATCATCATATTTTCCGGGCTGGCTGCGCAGCGACAGATTGTCGCTGAAGTTGCCTTGAGTCTCTGGCTTACCGTATGGGCTGGGGCGGAAGAGATAGTTAAAGCGCTGGTTATCTACCGCGACGTTATTGACCACCACCAGCTTGCCGGGATTGAAATTATCAGTGAACCCGTCCAGATGGTTACCGATAGCAATGCTGTTACGTATTTCGTGGGCAACCGGCTGCCCTTCCCCACCGAGTTTAAAACCGTTACTGGTGTTATTGCGGGCAATTGAATTCTCGATCACCACAACGCCATTGGCACCGTCTTCGATTTTGTTAAACAGGTCGAATCCGTCATCGATATTGTCGTGTGAGTAGCAGCCTTCCAGGCGATTACCTTCCCCTACCCGCATTTTTACGGCGAAACCATCGGCGTTAATCTTACCGGGATCCTCATTGCCGTAGGATTCTGAGTTCACGACCCGGTTGTAGCTGGCCCATAGCGGGCGATCGGTTTTGTCCGGGGAGGAGATCTGGATCCCGGTATCCTCGTTTTTGTAGGCGGTGACGTTCTCGATCAGGTTATGGCTGCCCTGTATGCGCAGGCTCTTGTCTGTTATTGAGATACCCTTGATATGCCAGTAGCTTGCATCCAGCAGCAGGCCATGAATAACCGCCTTGTCGTCGGCCTGCAGCGTTTTTACCTTTTCTCTGAGCCCGCTGGCCTGTAGCGGAATCACCGTTTGCGGATAATCCCCGGCGGCTAAGATAATCTTTACGCCCGGAGGCAACAAATCGACCGCGGTGGAGAGATCGAGCGGAGAATCAAGCGTCCCTTTCGCGTCAGACAGCCCCTCAGGGGAGACATGTAGCGTACTCCCTTCAATGCGGTGGCTGCGTTCAACCGTCAGGCTTTGTGTGATGGGTTTTTGGCTGCTGGTGGGTGTAAAAACAATCTCAAAGGTACTTTTCTCTTTGAGCGTCGCGGGTTGAGTAAACATCTCACCGGCCTTGACCTTTTTATTCATCCCAATCGTCACCTCATCCTGACGAACCGTGAAGTTACCGTCGCTACTGGCCCGGGCCTGCAATACGTAATCTGCGCTCTGGCTTACTGCGCCTGAGGCGATTTGCATCACGACCGGCCAGGTTTTGGCAACATAGGGCTGTGAAGCAACGGTATTCGCCGGGGATGTCACCAGAGATGCATGGCTGACGGTGATTTTGGCGTTACGAGAGGCAAAAAAGCCAACGTAGTAGCTATCTTTATCCTGTTGGGTGATCAGATCGGCATGAGGCACTTTTTGGCTCACCCACTTATCGCTGCCGACTGGCGCCCATGATGTTACAAATCCTTCGTTGGTTCGTTCGAGTCTGAGCTGGAAGTCCGGTGTCTGTTTAAGATCGATATTCTCTTTATAACTCAGCCGGTTGATAGTCGAACCTGCGTTTCCCCACGGTTGCGCGATCCCTTCCCGGGTGATGGCCTGGAGTTTGACGTGCGAGCGATCTTTTTTATCTTGGGTCATAATCGCGTTCATGACCATATTGGATGCCGCCGGAAACTCTTCGTAGCCAACCACCAAAGGCTGCTGCCGCGGATGGCCGATGATATCGCGTACCAGCAGCCCGGCGCCCTCCTGTGCAGCCGGAAGGGCGCCATTTTCTGGACCAAATTGATCCACCGTCACCGTGGCCTGCAGGATGAAATTCTGTCGGGCCGGTAGTTCGGTATAAAAGAAGGTCAAACCGTCGTGCGAATTAGCTATTTTTCCGCCGCGGCTCTCAATGGTGATGGGGGCCTGGAGGTTGGCAGTATCCTGCGGAGCCAGTTTTTTGCCTGCTATCGTTACGTCGTTAACGCCGATCTTTTCCGGCAGCACGTTGGAGGAAAAATTCACGTCAGTTGATTGACCAAAAGCGATGCCTCGCCAGACATGCTGCTCGTCAGCCTGCAGCGGTAATGCGATAATTGTGCTGCAAAGGGCTAATGCCAAAGGTATTTTTTTATTCATTTTTGTCTCCTGGGTAATTATTGAGCAGTATTATCATAATAATGAAATGGCGTTTCTATTTGACACGTCACAATTAATGAATATTGAAACTATGTTTTATTTTATTGATTTGCTTTATTCAGGTGTCAAAAAAACAGGAAAAGCAGTGGGATAGCAGGGATTTATCTCCCTTATGCGCTTTTTCAGGAGATAAACTCATTTACAGCGGTGAAAAATAGCACCATAAAATGGTGTATATCGTTGAGCCTGAGCGTTTTATCCTCGTCTCGTTTCATGATGAAAAATATGTAGATATTTCAACGTGAAAGGCTTTTACTTTTCGTTCTAATTGTTGTCAGGATGCGTATGTCAAACAGTGCGATGAGCGTGGTTATCCTTGCCGCAGGCAAAGGGACCCGCATGTATTCCGATCTTCCTAAGGTGCTGCACTCCCTGGCCGGGAAGCCAATGGTGCAACATGTTATTGATGCGACTAAAGATCTCGGTGCTTCGGCCGTACATCTGGTGTACGGGCACGGTGGCGATTTGCTGCGCCAGACGCTGCATGAAGATAATCTTAACTGGGTCTTACAAGCTGAACAGCTCGGTACCGGCCATGCCATGCAACAGGCGGCGCCGTTCTTCCATGATGATGAAGACATCATGATGCTGTACGGCGATGTTCCGCTGATTTCCGTTGATACGCTACAACGCCTGCGCGCGGCGAAGCCGCAGGGCGGCATTGGCCTGCTGACGGTAAAGCTGGACGATCCGAGCGGATATGGTCGCATTACGCGTGAAAACGGTCAGGTAACCGGCATCGTGGAGCATAAAGATGCCAGCGATGCGCAGCGTCAGATTCAGGAAATTAACACCGGTATTTTGATCGCTGGTGGGGCGGATTTAAAACGCTGGCTGGCGAAGCTGACGAACAACAATGTGCAGGGCGAATACTACATCACCGATATTATCGCCATGGCGTATCAGGAAGGGCGTGAAATCGTTGCCGTTCATCCGCAGCGCTTAAGCGAAGTTGAAGGGGTAAACAACCGCCTGCAGCTGTCGCGTCTGGAGCGCGTTTATCAAGCCGAGCAGGCGGAAAAACTGCTGCTGGCGGGCGTGATGCTGCGCGATCCTGCGCGTTTTGATCTCCGTGGTACCCTGAAACATGGGCGTGATGTGGAGATTGATACTAACGTTATCCTCGAAGGCAACGTGGTTCTGGGTGAGCGCGTGAAGATCGGCGCCGGCTGCGTGATCAAGAACAGCACCATTGGCGATGATTGTGAGATCAGCCCGTACTCGGTGGTGGAAGATGCTCATCTGCAGGCCGCCTGCACCATCGGGCCGTTCGCACGTCTGCGGCCAGGCGCCGAACTGCTGGAAGGTGCGCATGTCGGCAACTTCGTAGAAATGAAAAAAGCGCGACTAGGTAAAGGTTCGAAGGCAGGGCATCTCTCCTACCTCGGCGACGCGGAAATCGGCGACAACGTGAACATCGGCGCCGGTACCATTACCTGTAACTACGATGGCGCAAATAAATTCAAAACCATTATCGGCGATGATGTGTTTGTCGGTTCCGACACTCAGCTGGTGGCGCCGGTGACCGTGGGTAAAGGCGTCACGATTGCCGCCGGTACGACGGTCACGCGCGATATCGCCGACAACGAACTGGTTTTAAGCCGTGTGCCGCAGGTCCATAAACAGGGCTGGCAGCGTCCGGTGAAGAAGAAGTAATTTTTGGCTTATCGCCGGGGGGAAACCGCCCGGCGAACCAGGATGAGAGGATCAATATAGGTCCCCGTCCGCAGGCAGTACCATAAAAATAACCCCACTCTCTACAAGGCTCGGGGCGCCCGTAACGCGGGCAAATACAGGTCAGCGACAACGCATGGCATAACGCCATTATCAGGAAATTTAACTATGTGTGGAATTGTTGGCGCAGTCGCGCAGCGTGATATTGCTGAAATCCTTCTCGAAGGTCTACGTCGTCTGGAATACCGTGGATATGACTCTGCCGGTCTGGCAGTGGTTGATAACGCAGGGCATATGTCCCGCGTTCGTCGTCTCGGTAAAGTCCAGATGCTGGCTCAGGCGGTAGAAGAACACCCGTTACACGGTGGTACGGGGATTGCCCATACCCGCTGGGCAACGCACGGTGAGCCGTCTGAAGGTAACGCGCATCCGCATGTTTCTGAACACATTGTGGTGGTCCATAACGGCATCATCGAAAACCACGAGCCGCTGCGCGAAGAGCTGAAAGCGCGCGGTTACACCTTCGTCTCTGAAACTGACACCGAAGTGATTGCTCACCTGGTGCACTGGGAGCTGGAGCAGGGCGGCACGCTGCGTGAAGCGGTACTGCGAGCCATTCCTCAGCTTCGCGGTGCCTACGGTACGGTGATCATGGATTCCCGCGATCCGTCCACGCTGCTGGCAGCGCGTTCCGGTAGCCCGATGGTTATCGGTCTGGGTATGGGGGAAAACTTTATTGCCTCCGATCAGCTGGCTCTGCTGCCGGTTACCCGTCGCTTTATCTTCCTGGAAGAAGGCGATATCGCGGAAGTGACTCGCCGCAACGTGACCGTATTCGATACCAAAGGCGCGCAGGTGAAACGTCAGGAGATCGAATCTAATCTGCAGTACGACGCAGGCGACAAAGGCACTTACCGCCACTACATGCAAAAAGAGATTTACGAACAGCCGAATGCGATCAAAAACACCCTCTCCGGGCGCATCAGCCATGGCGAAGTGGATCTCAGCGAGCTGGGCACGCATGCTAACGAAATGCTGTCTCAGGTTGAACATATCCAGATCGTAGCCTGTGGCACTTCGTATAACTCCGGCATGGTTTCTCGCTACTGGTTTGAAGCGCTAGCGGGCGTGCCGTGCGATGTTGAAATCGCCTCTGAATTCCGCTATCGCAAATCGGCGGTGCGTCGCAACAGTCTGATGATCACGCTTTCCCAGTCCGGTGAGACCGCGGATACGCTGGCCGCGCTGCGTCTGTCAAAAGAGCTGGGCTACCTCGGATCGCTGGCTATTTGTAACGTGGCGAGTTCTTCTCTGGTCCGCGAGTCCGATTTGGCTCTGATGACCAAAGCGGGCACTGAGATCGGCGTGGCCTCGACCAAAGCCTTTACCACTCAGCTGACCGTATTGCTGCTGCTGGTGGCAAAACTGGCGCGCCTTAAAGGTCTGGATGCCGCCGTTGAGCATGATATCGTTCATGGGCTGCAGGCGTTGCCGAACCGTATTGAGCAGATGCTGTCGCAGGATAAGCGTATTGAGGCGCTGGCCGAGAACTTCTCCGATAAGCACCATGCGCTGTTCCTTGGCCGTGGCGATCAGTATCCGATCGCGCTGGAAGGGGCGCTGAAGCTCAAAGAGATCTCTTATATCCACGCGGAAGCGTACGCGGCCGGTGAGCTGAAGCACGGCCCTCTGGCCCTGATTGACGCCGAAATGCCGGTGATCGTCGTGGCGCCGAATAACGAATTGCTGGAGAAGCTGAAATCCAACATTGAAGAAGTTCGCGCGCGTGGCGGCCAGCTGTATGTCTTCGCCGATGGCGAGGCGGGTTTTAGCAGCAGCGACAATATGCACATTATTGAAATGCCGCATGTTGAAGAGGTCATTGCGCCGATCTTCTACACCGTGCCACTGCAGCTGCTGGCCTATCACGTTGCGCTGATTAAAGGCACTGACGTTGACCAGCCGCGTAACCTGGCAAAATCGGTCACCGTAGAATAAGCCAACACGCATCAGACAAAGGGCTGCCATCCGGCGGCCCTTTTTTATTTCCCGCGATCGTTTTTCAGCGCTCTGCTGAAAAATGCTGCTGCGCGGGTTTATGACAAACCGTCATCTTCGACTACGATTTTAAGTGTCATAAAAAGAAAATTTTTCTGCAATCTTACGGTCACTTAAATAATTAACATTATGATTTATATTGTTTTTATTTTCGCCAGTCCGCTATCTTTTTGGGTGTCATAAAACTGTAATAATTCGTACATTTTACTGTCACCTCTTTGTCCTATTTTGCTCACCATAGCCTCGAAACAACGATTTACGAATCCAGCAGGAGACATTATGAACGTTATGCGTACCACCGTCGCAACAGTTGTCGCCGCGACCTTATCGATGAGCGCTTTCTCTGCATTTGCAGCTGCAAGCCTGACTGGCGCGGGCGCAACTTTCCCTGCACCGGTGTATGCCAAATGGGCTGATACCTATCAGAAAGAAACCGGCAATAAAGTGAACTACCAGGGCATTGGCTCTTCCGGTGGTGTCAAACAAATTATTGCTAACACCGTTGATTTCGGTGCTTCTGATGCTCCTCTGGCCGATGACAAACTGGCTCAGGAAGGCCTGTTCCAGTTCCCGACCGTTATCGGCGGTGTGGTTCTGGCAATCAACCTGCCTGGCGTGAAGTCGGGTGAGCTGGTTCTGGACGGAAAAACTCTGGGTGATATCTACCTGGGCAAAATTAAAAAGTGGGATGACGAAGCGATCGCTAAACTCAACCCGGGTATGAAGCTGCCGTCTCAGAATATCGCCGTGGTTCGTCGCGCCGATGGTTCCGGCACTTCCTTCGTGTTCACCAGCTACCTGGCGAAAGTGAACGAAGAGTGGAAATCTAAGATTGGCGCGGGTTCTACCGTTAACTGGCCGACCGGTCTGGGCGGTAAAGGTAACGACGGTATCGCCGCTTTCGTTCAACGTCTGCCGGGCTCCATTGGCTACGTAGAATACGCCTATGCGAAGCAGAACAACCTGGCTTACACCAAACTGCTTTCCGCAGATGGCAAGCCGGTCAGCCCGACGGAAGATAACTTCGCTAACGCGGCTAAAGGTATCGACTGGAGCAAATCCTTCGCACAGGATCTGACTAACCAGAAAGGTGAGAATGCATGGCCGATCACCTCAACCACCTTTATCCTGGTACACAAAGCTACGAACAAGCCAGAACAGACTGCTGAAGTGCTGAAGTTCTTCGATTGGGCGTACAAAAATGGCAGTAAAGAAGCCAACGCGCTGGATTACGCAACGCTGCCGGAAAGCGTGGTTGAGCAGGTTCGTGCTGCATGGAAAACCAACGTGAAAGACAGCAGCGGTAAAGCGCTGTACTAAATACCCGTCATACTTCGAGCCGCAGCTGCGTTGGCTGCGCTTGCTGCAACTCGAATTATTTAGGGTATAGCATTACGTTAGCCTGGAGGCACGGTAAAATGCGCGCTTCCAGGCCCAAACAGAAAGAGTAATCTATGGCTGCAACCAAGCCGGCATTTAACCCTCCGGGGAAAAAGGGTGACATAATTTTCGGCGTGCTGGTCAAACTGGCGGCGCTGATTGTGCTATTGATGCTGGGCGGCATCATCGTTTCCCTCATCATCTCTTCATGGCCAAGCATTCAGAAGTTTGGTTTTTCCTTTTTGTGGACCAAAGAGTGGGATGCGCCCAACGAAATTTTCGGTGCGCTGGTGCCGATATACGGGACGCTGGTGACCTCATTTATAGCGCTGCTGATCGCCGTTCCGGTGAGCTTTGGTATCGCACTGTTCCTGACGGAGCTCTCTCCTGCCTGGCTGAAACGTCCTCTTGGCATCGCCATTGAACTGCTGGCGGCCATTCCGAGTATCGTTTACGGCATGTGGGGCCTGTTTATCTTTGCTCCGCTGTTTGCCACCTACTTCCAGGAACCGGTAGGCAACGTCCTGTCGACGATCCCGTTTGTGGGAGCGCTGTTTGCCGGTCCGGCATTTGGTATCGGTATTCTGGCGGCGGGCGTCATTCTGGCCATCATGATTATTCCGTACATCGCCGCCGTCATGCGCGATGTGTTTGAACAAACGCCGGTGATGATGAAAGAGTCGGCCTACGGTATCGGCTGTACGACCTGGGAGGTCATCTGGCGTATCGTCCTGCCCTTTACCAAGAACGGGGTTATCGGCGGCGTGATGCTCGGTCTGGGGCGCGCGCTGGGGGAAACCATGGCGGTGACCTTCATTATCGGCAACACTTACCAGCTGGATAGCGTTTCACTGTATATGCCGGGGAACAGTATTACTTCCGCTCTGGCGAATGAGTTTGCCGAAGCGGAAACCGGGCTGCACGTGGCGGCGCTGATGGAGCTGGGGCTGATTCTGTTTGTGATTACCTTTATTGTTCTGGCCGCATCGAAGTTTATGGTGATGCGTCTGGCGAAGAGTGAGGGGGCGCGCTAATGGCCACGATTGAATTGCAAACCAGCACCGAGCTGGCTGAATCCCGTCGTAAGATGCAGGCTAAACGCCGGCTGAAAAACCGTATCGCCCTGACCCTGTCAATGGGAACCATGGTCTTCGGGTTGTTCTGGCTTATCTGGATCCTGATGTCCACCGTTACCCGCGGTATCGATGGCATGAGTCTGGCGCTGTTTACCGAAATGACGCCGCCGCCGAACACCGCGGGCGGTGGTCTGGCGAATGCCCTGGCGGGCAGCGGCCTGCTGATCCTGTGGTCGACGGTTTTCGGTACGCCGCTGGGCATTATGGCGGGTATCTATCTGGCGGAATACGGGCGTAAGTCCGCGCTGGCGGAAGTGATTCGGTTTATTAACGATATTCTGCTTTCCGCGCCATCCATCGTCGTGGGTCTGTTCGTCTATACCATCGTGGTTGCACAGATGCAGCACTTTTCCGGCTGGGCTGGGGTTATCGCCCTGGCGTTGCTGCAGGTGCCTATCGTGATTCGTACTACCGAGAATATGCTGAAACTGGTGCCGGACAGCCTGCGTGAGGCGGCCTATGCGCTGGGCACGCCGAAGTGGAAAATGATTTCTGCGATCACGCTGAAGGCCTCGGTGTCCGGCATCATGACGGGGATCCTGCTGGCTATCGCGCGTATCGCCGGGGAAACGGCGCCGCTGCTGTTCACCGCGCTCTCCAACCAGTTCTGGAGCACCGATATGATGCAGCCGATTGCCAACCTGCCGGTGACTATTTTCAAATTTGCCATGAGTCCGTTCGCGGAGTGGCAGCAACTGGCATGGGCCGGGGTACTGCTTATCACCCTGTGCGTATTGCTGCTGAACATTCTGGCGCGCGTGGTTTTCGCGAAGAATAAACACGGTTAATTTTTGCGGCGCGGCGAAATGCGGCGCCGAATGAGGAAGAGATTGATGAGTATGGCGAATGCGACCCCGGGTAAACTTTCAGTTCGTAACCTGAACTTCTACTACGGAAAATTCCATGCCCTGAAAAATATCAACCTGGATATCACCAAAAACCAGGTTACGGCGTTTATCGGCCCGTCAGGCTGCGGTAAATCGACCCTGCTGCGGACGTTCAACAAAATGTTCGAGCTCTACCCGGAGCAGCGCGCGGAAGGCGAAATCCTGCTGGATGGCGATAATATTCTGACCAATACTCAGGATATCGCTCTGCTGCGTGCCAAAGTCGGCATGGTTTTCCAGAAGCCGACGCCGTTCCCGATGTCGATTTATGACAATATTGCCTTTGGCGTTCGCCTGTTTGAAAAGCTGTCGCGTGCCGATATGGATGAGCGCGTGCAGTGGGCCTTGACCAAAGCCGCATTATGGAACGAAACCAAAGATAAACTGCATCAGAGCGGATATTCTCTCTCCGGCGGTCAGCAGCAGCGTCTGTGCATCGCGCGCGGTATCGCGATTCGTCCGGAAGTGCTGTTACTGGATGAACCGTGTTCAGCGCTGGACCCGATCTCCACCGGGCGCATTGAAGAGCTGATCACCGAACTGAAACAGGACTACACCGTCGTTATTGTTACCCACAACATGCAGCAGGCTGCGCGTTGTTCAGACCATACGGCATTTATGTATCTTGGCGAGCTGATTGAATTCAGTAACACGGACGATCTGTTTACGAAGCCCGCGAAGAAACAAACTGAAGATTATATTACTGGCCGCTACGGTTGATTGCCCTTCTGCTTTCACAGGATCTAACCCGTTGGGCATTCAGGAGACACCATGGACAACCTAAATCTTAACAAACATATTTCTGGCCAGTTCAATGCAGAACTGGAGTATATCCGCACTCAGGTGTTGACCATGGGTGGGCTGGTGGAACAGCAGCTGTCTGATGCGATCACCGCGATGCACAATCAGGACAGCGATCTGGCAAAACGCGTGATTGACGGCGATAAGCAGGTCAACATGATGGAAGTGGCCATTGATGAAGCCTGCGTGCGCATCATCGCCAAGCGTCAGCCAACCGCCAGCGATCTGCGTTTAGTCATGGCGATTATCAAGACTATCGCCGAGCTGGAACGTATCGGTGATGTGGCGGATAAAATTTGCCGCACCGCGCTGGAGAAGTTCTCCCAGCAGCACCAGCCGCTGCTGGTGAGCCTGGAATCGCTAGGGCGTCATACCGTGCAGATGCTGCATGACGTGCTGGATGCCTTCGCTCGCATGGATCTCGACGAAGCGGTGCGTATCTATCGCGAAGATAAGAAGGTGGATCAGGAATATGAGGGCATCGTGCGTCAGCTGATGACCTATATGATGGAAGATTCACGTACGATTCCAAGCGTGCTGACCGCGCTGTTCTGCGCCCGTTCAATCGAGCGTATCGGCGACCGCTGCCAGAATATTTGCGAATATATTTTCTACTTCGTCAAAGGTCAGGATTTCCGCCACGTTGGCGGCGACGAGCTGGATAAGCTGCTGGCGGGTAAAGATCCGAAAGAGTGATCCGCCGTAAAATACCCGCAGGCGCTACGCTTACCGGGTCGACAAAACCCCGGATCCTGGAGGCCGGATACGCGCTCGCGCTATCCGGCTTTTTTCATTAACGCGTAATATGCCATCCACGGGCTTTCCACAGCGCAGGCAGCTGTGCCAAATCAGTAAAGGTCGTCACTTTTGGATGAACTATCGGTTTGTTGTGCGGATCGGCGCAGAAGTAAAACACTTCCATTCCTGCCTCAATCCCGGACTGAGCGCCTGCACTGGAATCATCCACCAGAATGCAGTTTTCGACGTTAACGTTCATCGCCTTTGCTGCATGGAACATCAGTGCCGGATCGGGTTTCCAGCGCTGAATATCGTAACCGCTGTACAGTCGGTCGGGAAAATGGCGCAACATGCCGGTTCTTCCCAGCGAGTGCTGCATTTTACTGACCGGGCCGTTAGAGACCACGCACATCGGCACGCTGATCGTATCCAGCAGCGTTTCCGCTCCGGCAATCGCTTCCAGTTCAGAATCAAACAGGCGTGCGACTTCGGCACGGTAGAGAGGTTCGAGCTCTGGTTTTTGTAGATTAACGCCGTGCTCCTGGTTGATGGTATCAATGATTTCGTAGAGCTTTACGCCTTTGAAACGCTTAAAAATCTCGTCTAAATCCAGCGTAATGCCGAACGCTTTGAACATGTGAACATAGGCGCGGGAACAGATCACTTCGCTGTCGACCAGCGTGCCGTCGCAGTCGAAAAACAGGGCTTCTATTTGGGACATGCCGTTTCCATTTTAACAAGTTAACGTTTTCGTCCTGCCTATTCACAAGACGCAATCGTTGCCGTATAAGCAAATTCAATGAAAAAAATTACCATACAACTGCCCCCGGTGTCGCATTTTGGTATAGGATAGCGACGAATTTTCCCTCCTTTTGTTCGGAAACCGATAATGAGTCAACAACAAACCAGCCAGTCTTCTGGCCAGGGTCTGCTGGAGCGCGTATTCAAACTACGTGAACACGGCACGACGGCACGTACCGAAGCGATAGCAGGTTTCACCACCTTTTTGACAATGGTCTACATTGTTTTCGTTAACCCACAAATTCTTGGCGTAGCGGGTATGGATACCAGCGCTGTCTTTGTGACGACCTGTCTGATCGCCGCCTTCGGTAGTATTTTGATGGGGCTGTTTGCTAACCTGCCGGTTGCGCTGGCGCCGGCAATGGGGCTGAATGCCTTCTTCGCCTTTGTCGTCGTCCAGGCGATGGGGCTGCCGTGGCAGGTGGGGATGGGCGCTATCTTCTGGGGCGCCGTTGGTCTGCTGCTGCTGACTATTTTCCGCGTACGTTACTGGATGATTGCCAATATTCCCGTCAGCCTGCGGGTGGGGATCACCAGCGGTATCGGGTTGTTTATCGGCATGATGGGGCTGAAAAATGCCGGCGTGATTGTCGCAAACAAAGACACGCTGGTGAGCATCGGTAACCTGACCTCCCACAGCGTGCTGCTGGGGATTCTCGGCTTCTTTATTATCGCTATTCTCGCCTCCCGTAACATTCATGCTGCGGTGCTGGTTTCCATCATCGTCACGACGCTGCTGGGCTGGATTCTGGGTGATGTCCACTACACCGGTATTGTTTCCGCTCCACCGAGCATTACGTCGGTGATTGGCCATGTTGATTTGGCTGGCTCATTTAATCTCGGTCTGGCGGGTATCATCTTCTCCTTTATGCTGGTGAACCTGTTCGACTCCTCCGGAACCTTGATCGGCGTGACTGATAAAGCCGGTCTGGCCGATGAAAAAGGCAAATTCCCGCGGATGAAACAGGCGCTGTTTGTCGACAGTATCTCATCGGTGGCCGGTTCCTTTATCGGCACCTCTTCTGTGACCGCCTATATCGAATCCTCCTCCGGTGTTTCCGTGGGCGGGCGTACCGGTCTGACGGCGGTGGTCGTGGGGATTCTGTTCCTGCTGGTTATCTTCCTGTCGCCGCTGGCGGGCATGGTGCCGGCGTATGCCGCAGCAGGTGCGCTGATCTATGTGGGCGTACTGATGACATCCAGCCTGTCGCGCGTGAAGTGGGACGACCTGACGGAAGCGGTGCCGGCCTTTGTGACCGCCGTGATGATGCCGTTCAGCTTCTCGATTACCGAAGGGATTGCGTTAGGCTTTATCTCTTACTGCGTGATGAAGATTGGTACCGGTCGTCTGCGCGATCTCAGCCCGTGCGTGATTATCGTCTCGCTGCTGTTCGTGCTGAAAATCGTGTTTATCGACGCGCACTAAGCGTCGAGCATAATAAGAAAGCCCGGCAGCGCTGCCGGGCTTTTTTTTACGCTTTCACTCGCTGAATATACTCGGCAAAGGCGCTCAGCTGTCCACTCAGATGGTCGAGCGTGCTCTGATCGACCACCTCTCCTGACTGCGGATCGACCTTGTTCTGAATCACGCCGCCCATAAACTCAGGCTTGTTCATCACCATCGCATCGAGGAACACCAGAATTTGACGCAGGTGATACTGGCAGCGTGCGCCGCCAATTGCGCCCATGGAGCTGGTTTGAATCAGGACCGGTTTCCCGGACAGCGGTTGTTCAGGCAGGCGCGACAGCCAGTCAATCGCGTTTTTCAGGCCGCCGGGAACGGAATAGTTATATTCAGGTGTAACGATAACAACGCCGTCGGCTTCGCGAATCTGTTGTGCAATATCCTGCACGCTTTGCGGAAACCCGTCTTCCTGCTGGATATCCGCGTCATATAACGGAATGTCGCCAATCGATGGCAATGCGGAGATCTCCATGCCCGCCGGCGCAATGCCAGGCAGGGTGCGCGCTACCATGCCATTAAAAGACCCCTTGCGCAGACTTCCGAGTAGCGTAACAACTTTCAACGTATCAGACATGATTGCTCCTTTGCATCATGATAGCCGGACAGACCGGTCAGTTGAGGGAGAGTGCTTTTTCTGTGGGCAGGCTGGTAAAGCGCATCAGACGGGCAGAGGGCTCCTTCGCTCGCATCTGTGCGTCCGGCAGGCTACGCCAGCCTTCCTGACAATTGTATTCCCAGACTTTAAGCTGGCCGATGGCCGGCGTGGCGGCAATCGACCAGACCAGTATCGGTTCCGCATCGCACAGGGCTTCAACAGGTTGCATGTTGGTGGTCCGTAGTCGCCCCGCGCCGGGTAGCAGCTGCAGACGGACGGGCGCTTCACCGGTCAACTTCAGCACGCTCCTGCGCAGCGCCACCAGCTGGGCGCGCGCTTCGTCAGGGTCATGCTGGATGTTAATCCATAAATTCTCATTGCTGTTGAACACGTAGCGGTTGGCGTCGTGCAGCGGGTGGACGCCGCGCGAGGCGTGCTGAAGCTCCATATCCAGCCCACAATCGCCTTCCGTCGTCAGGCTCACGCCGACAATGTTTCCGGCATAGGAAATGGAAAATCGCGGCAGGTGGGGATCGCGAAAAACGGGTCTGCCGTTCTCTTCGCTGATGATTTCGGGGAGCTCGCTAATGCCATACAGCATAAACAACAGTTCGGCGAGCAGCGAACGTGATGCGCGATAGCGGGTCTGTCGGTATTCTGGCAGGCGCTGCGCGGATTGATGACAGGCCGCGGACAGTCGTGTCGATAGCGGCTCCCTGGTGCTGAGTATCCCTCTTGCAAAATGCGTTGCCATTCGTCGCTCCGTGATTAATGGTCAGAGAAAAAGTTGGGGGTCTATTATCACCTGGTATTGATAGGTTTTAATGCGGAAATCCCCCCTTGAAAAGGGATTTGCGCGATTTTTACAATTTCTTGCGCAGTCAGGCGGGGATGGCAGGAGAAAACACGTCAGAGGGGGTCCGCATAGAGTCGCTTAAACGTTTCTCTGAGCCAGACTATCTTCGGGTTGTCGCTGTTGCGTTTGTGCCATAGCAGGGTAAAGGGCACCCGCGTTTTTTCCAGCAATAGCGGCTCCAGCGGAAGCGGCCGCGACACCAGCGGCAGGTGGTGCTGCCGGTTATAGTGATGGCAATAACGCGGCGCGGTGGCCAGCATCGTGTGATTCGGCTGGGCGGCCATAAACAGCGATTGTTCAAACCCCGGCAGGGTTAACGCAACGGTGCGTTTATGCCCCAGCTCGTGGAGAACATCATCCAGCGCCCAGGTATCACTCTGTTCCCAGCTGATATTGATATGCGGATAGCGTAAAAAGGTCTCCAGATTCCACTCTTCGTTGAGCGCCGGGTGATCCGCGCGCAGCCAGACCTGAGGCAGGTCGGTAAACAGGACTTCAAAATCGATATACCACGGCAGCTGGCTGAGTTGCTCCCGTGAACGCGGATGTGTTTCACGTCCGCAAAAGCCGATATCGACTTCACCGCGAATGATCGCATCCAGCGAGTCATAGTCCCAGTTGCGCAGGCGAATCAGCGCCTGGGGATAGCGCTGGTAGATTTGCTGCGACAGCGAATTAAACAGAATCATCAGCAGCGGCGTTTCCGCCGCCAGTTCGAACTTCAGACCGCTCGGCATGATGTGGTGGGGTTTATCGAGGATCTGATTGCCCATCTGCATCCAGTCCGCCAGATCCTGCTCCATGCTGGTCATCAATGGCGTCGGCGACAGACCGAGCGGCGTTTTGACGAATAGCGGATCGTCAAACCAGGCGCGCAGTTTAGCTAATGATTTACTCACCGCCGACGGCGAAACGTTCATGCGCTTCGCCGTGCGGGTGACGCTGAGCTCCTGGGTCAGAAGCTGCAGACAGAGTAATAAATTAAGATCGAGACTCGACAGGGATTTCTTCATTATGTTGCGCAGCCCGGACAGAGGAAGCGGCCAGAATCAGAACAATACTCACTATGCTACAGGCAATGAGAATCCCGATCAGCATATTCATGGCACTTAACCCGATGATGGCAGCGAGCCAAATCCACAGTGAAGAGCCGCAAACCTGAGCAATCCCCAGTACCGAACTGGCAACCCCAGCCCGCAGAGTAAATGGCCCCAGGGCCTGGCTCATGGCAACGCCAAAGCCCACAGAGAAGCCTGCGCAAATGAGCGCCAGACCCAGCATGGTTACCGTCTGGCTGGTGGCAAGGCAGAGCAAAGCCCCGGCCGTAAAGAACATCACCTGTGACGTCAGCATCAATGTACGCGGTTTAAACAGGGTGAGCGCAAAGGGCGTTGAGAACGACACCGTCATGCTGACCAGCGCCATTAAGGCCATCGCCATCGAGTATTGTCCACGATCGAACCCCATCTCCTCCATCATCAATACCGGGGAGACGTTAACGTAGGTGAGGATCGCCGTTACGCTGAGGGTAGTAATGACGATACGGCTGAGGAAAAAGCGGTTCAGCAGTGATTCCGTGGCATTTTTCTGCCCGGCAAGAGTCGGTGAAGGGGCTGCCGGCCGCGTTTCCCGCAGCATAAAGACCGAGAGCAGGCCGACCATCACCCCCATGCCGGTCATGGTGTAGAACAGGCTCTGCCACGGGTATTTCAGCATAATCAGGTGGCCCAAAACGGGAGCCAGGACCGGGATAATGCAGGTGATGCCATTTAACAGCGACAGCACCCTGGCGCGACGACGATCGTCGAGCGTATCGCGCAGGACGGCAAAGGCGACGACGTAGCAGCTCCCCGCCCCGATGCCCTGAATAAAACGCCCGACCAGGAAGAGATCGCTGCTCTGCGCGTGCGCGCAGAGCAGCGAGGCCAAAATAAATGTTGTCGAACCGAAAATGGCGACCGGCTTACGTCCGGATTTATCGGCTGCTCTGCCGGCAAACAGCATCGCGGCGGCCATGCCCGCAAGGTAAACCGAGAATGCAATATGCAGCTGTGCTTCGCTGGCGCCGAGGTCCTGCGCAATACGCGGCAAACCAACCAGATACATATCGATGCCGGATGGATAGAGTAAAACCAGCGCAAAACTGCAGATAAGAAAGCGTGCCATAGAACCCCCGCGAGAATAGAGGCGTACAGAGTAATGGCTATTGCGCGGCAGTACGAGTTGCCATTTGGACAACAATGATTTCCTGAGAGGAAAAACCCTCGCTGCGTTCTGCGATGAACTACCAGACTTTGGCCATGCCATCGCTGGCCGGGCGCACGGAAGTAAAACCAAACTTCGCATACAGCTCGGGGACATCGGCAACCAGAGAAACATACGCGCCCTGAAAGGCATTGGCATCCAGCCAGCGGACAATATTCTCCATAATCAGTCTACCCAGCCCTTTTCCCTGGTGCGCCGGATCGACCGCGACATCGACTATCTCGAAATTCACGGCGCCATCACCGACGATGCGACCCATGCCAACCGGAATTCCCTGCCAGAGAATATGGACGCCGTAGCAGCTGCGCGGCAATCCGGCTATCACGCCCTCCAGCGGGCGCGGTGACATGCCGGAGATCCGTCGTAAACGGCAAAAATCCTCTGCCGACGGGACGGTCTCGATAACGGCGTAATCAGAAGTCATGGCGGTATCCTGCTGTGGGAGGCTCATGACATTTAATGATGCCACGTTGTAGGAAGCAACCTTGCGTCGGTGAGATCGTGAGATGAAAGGAAAAACCTCCGGTCAGGAAAATAAAAAAACCTGCATAAACATTAAGTTGATGCAGGTTAGTTCATGCTCACCAAGGTATATTGATGATGCGTTATTTACCGATACAGAAGCTGGAGAAAATGCGCCCCAGCAGGTCATCAGAGGTGAATTCGCCGGTGATCTCGCTCAACGCCTGTTGCGAGAGCCGTAGCTCTTCGGCCAGTAGTTCACCGGCCCAGGCGCCAAGCAGCTGCGCTTTGCCCTGCTGGAGATGACTGGCGGCTTCTGACAGCGCCTGCAGGTGACGACGACGGGCGAGGAAACCGCCTTCCATGTTGGTATCGAAGCCCATGCTCTGCTTGAGATGGTTGCGCAGGACATCTACGCCCTCACCGGTTCGCGCCGACAGTCGAATCAGTGAGTGGCCATTCACTTCACTGATACCCAACGTTTCGCCGGTGACGTCAGCTTTGTTTCGGACCACGGTAATCGGCAGTTTCGCCGGTAAACGCTCGATAAAGTCTGGCCAGATTTCCGCCGGGTCGACGGCGCTGGTGGTCGTACCGTCCACCATGAACAGTACCCGGTCAGCCTGCTCGATTTCCTGCCAGGCACGTTCAATACCAATGCGCTCAACCTCATCATTGGCATCGCGGAGTCCTGCGGTATCGATGATATGCAGCGGCATGCCGTCGATATGGATATGCTCGCGCAGTACATCGCGGGTGGTTCCGGCAATATCGGTCACGATCGCCGCTTCGCGCCCGGCCAGCGCGTTCAGCAGGCTCGATTTCCCGGCGTTCGGGCGGCCGGCGATCACCACTTTCATCCCTTCGCGTAGCAGGCTGCCCTGGCGGGCCTCGGCGCGAACGGCATCAAGATCGGCAATCACGCCGTTGAGCTGGGCTTCGATTTTACCGTCGGAAAGAAAATCGATTTCCTCATCCGGGAAGTCAATAGCGGCTTCGACATAGATACGCAGATGGGTCAGCGCTTCCACCAGATGATTCACCCGGGCAGAGAAGGCGCCCTGCAGCGAGTTCAGCGCCGAGCGTGCTGCCTGCTCGGAACTGGCGTCAATCAGGTCAGCAATCGCTTCAGCCTGGGCGAGATCGAGCTTATCGTTAAGAAACGCGCGTTCAGAGAACTCCCCGGGCCTGGCGATACGCACGCCCGGCAGCGTCAGGATTCGTTTCAGGAGCAGATCCAGAATCACCGGGCCGCCGTGGCCCTGGAGTTCCAGCACATCTTCACCGGTAAAGGAGTTTGGGCCGGGGAACCATAGCGCAATACCCTGATCCAGCGGCGTGCCGTCGGTATCTTTAAAGGGCAGATAATCGGCGTAGCGCGGTTTTGGCAGCTTGCCGAGAACCGCTTGCGCGACGTCGCGTGCTTTGAGGCCGGAGATGCGCAGGATGCCCACACCACCGCGTCCCGGTGGGGTTGCCTGGGCGACGATAGTGTCGTTATGGCTCATGATGACTCTCTATGTAAATGTAAAAAAGGCGGTCTATTGACCGCCTTCTCTGGCATTGATGCTACTGCGGTTTAAGCAGAGTATCAGCTCTTTTTCTTCTCGCGGCTATGCAGACCACGCTTCTCGAGACCACGGTAAATCAGCTGCTGCTGAATAATGGTCACCAGGTTGCTGACGATATAGTAAACCACCAGACCTGACGGGAACCACAGGAAGAACACCGTAAAGATGACCGGCATAAAGGTCATGATCTTCTGCTGCATCGGGTCGGTCACGGTGGTCGGAGACATCTTCTGAATGAAGAACATCGTCGCGCCCATGATGATCGGCAGGATGTAGTACGGGTCTTGTGCTGACAGGTCGTGGATCCACAGGATAAACGGCGCATGACGCAGTTCAACCGAGGCGCTCAGCATGTAGTACAGCGCAAGGAAGATTGGCATCTGAATAATCAGCGGGAAGCAGCCACCCAGCGGGTTGACCTTTTCTGCTTTATACAGGGCCATCATTTCCTGGCTTTGACGCTGTTTGTCATCGCCCAGACGCTCACGCATTGCCTGAATCTTCGGCTGCAGCATGCGCATCTTCGCCATGGAGGTGTACTGCGCTTTGGTCAGCGGGTACATGATGCCACGAACGATAAAGGTGATAACGATGATCGAGAAGCCCCAGTTGCCGAGGAAGCTGTGGATGAATTTCAGCAGCTTAAACAGCGGTTGGGAGATGAACCACAGCCAGCCGTAGTCGACGGTCAGATCCAGGTGCGGCGCGACGGCTGCCATTTTGTCCTGAATGGCCGGGCCGACCCACAGAACGCTTTCCAGCTTGTCGGTTTGACCCGGCTGCACCAGTACCGGCTGCGATTTATAGCCGATGGCGACAACGCCGTTGCCGAGGTTGGCGGTGTAGAAGTTGTTGGTACCGCTGTTTTGCGGAACCCATGCGGTGGTGAAGTACTGCTGCAGCATCGCCACCCAACCGTCTTTGGTGCTGACGTTCAGGTTTTCGTTATCGACGATGGTATCGAATTTATATTTTTCGTATTTCGATTCAGACGTTGAATACGCGGCGCCACGGAAGGTGTGCATCGTAGACAGGCCACCGGTTTGCGTATCGCGGGCGGTTGGCAGGTTGGCAGTCTGTTTCAGCTGACCGAAGGTAGAAATCTCCAGCGGTTTTTCGCCAACGTTCTGCACGTTATAACCCACGTTCACCGCATAATCACCGCGTTTCAGGGTGAAGGTTTTGGTGAAGACGTTTCCTGCTTTATCGGTATACGTCAGCGGAATGACGATTTCGTTCTGGCCTTCCGCCAGCACAAACGCATCTTTATCGACGTTATACAGCGGGCGGGCTCCATTAGCCGGGTTATCCGGGCCATCACGACCGGTTAAGCCGCTTTGAGCCTGATAGATAAACTGTGGCGTGGTTTCCAGTAACTGGAACGGTTCAGTCGACTTCAGTGCTTTCGGATAAGCCGGAAGCAGCGCTTGCTCCACATCACCACCGCGGGTGTTGATGGTCAGCTCAAGCACATCGGTTTTTACCGTAATCAGTTTCCCCTGGCCACTGGCCGGTACGCCCTGGTCGGCGGCGCTACCCGCTGCTGTGGTCGTTGTCTGCGTGGTCTGTTGCTGAGCCTGAGGATTGTTATCCTGCTCCCAGGCTTGCCAGATCATGAAAGACACGAACAACAAAGCGATGATAAGAAGATTGCGTTGCGAATCCATCGTTAGTGTTCTCTGGTATCAAATGGTCCAGGCGGGACGGGATCGTCACCACCAGGGTGTAAAGGGTGGCATTTTAATACGCGTTTCACTGTCAACCAACTGCCTTTTATCACTCCAAACCTGCGCAATGCCTCAATTCCGTAGCTTGAACAGGTTGGCGTGAAACGACAATGCGGCCCGAGTAGCGGACTAATCAGGCGCTGATAGACCCGTATAAGGCCTATCAGGACCCGGGAGCCAGGCGACAATGGCGGCGCCATAATTTTTCCAACGCTTCCGAGAGAGCACGGTTATCGAGGTCAGCAACCCCTTTCTTTGCCACCACCACGAAATCCATTGGCGGGAGTTCATGTTGACGCAAACGAAAACTTTCACGCGTCAGACGTTTAATCCGATTGCGTTCATGTGCGCGTTTAACGTTTTTCTTGGCGACGGTAAGACCGATGCGGGGATGCCCCAGCGAATTCAGGCGGCCGAGGATGGTGATTTGCGGCGTGCCAGCCCGTTGTGGCTGCTGGAAGACGAAAGTGAAATGACTGGGAGTTAACAAACGTAACTCCCTGGGAAATGCGAGCTTAACCACGCAGGGTTAGCTTTATTACTTGGAAACGGTCAGACGAGCACGGCTTTTAGCACGACGACGTGCCAGAACCTGACGACCATTTTTAGTAGCCATACGTGCACGGAAGCCGTGAGAACGGTTGCGCTTCAGTACAGACGGTTGAAAAGTGCGTTTCATGGCGGTTTCTACCTAAACTTGAATAATTTCACTGACTTTTGCGTATACCCGAACGAACTTCGAACGACTTACGCGGCAGCGATGGTGATTAAAGAGGCCGGATTGTAATAATTGTACACTCCGGAGTCAATTCTCTTTCCTTATTTCTCGCACCTTGTCGCACAAAAAATGACCTGCGACAGGCAACGGAAAACGGGCATTACGCGCCGGGTGGAGGATTATACGGCCTGACGGGTAAAGCGCAAGGATCGCAAAGGATCTTTGTTAGATCGTTTAGGCCCTAAACCAGCATAGCTCATTAAATTTTCCAATATGTGGGCGAAATCGTGCCTCACTCCTCTCCGGATCGATTACACTTACCCGGCTTCGATCCTTCCTGTGGATAAATCGGGAAGAATCTGTTGAGAAACACAAGATATCTTTCTCAGTTTAGGCTATGATCCCCGGTCCTGATCGCGATCCACCGATCCGCATCGGATAAATACCGCAGATAGCGGTTCACGCGTCACCCCTTTTGTGCAGGGGCTTTTCGGCCAATGCAGGGTCTTGTCGACGTGTGCCAACAATCACGATTGTTTCTTTTTTTCTTTATATCGATTTTATGTTCGAGTGGAGTCCGCCGTGTCACTTTCGCTTTGGCAGCAGTGTCTTGCCCGATTGCAGGATGAGTTACCAGCCACAGAATTCAGT